>NZ_CP166850.1:4882500-10451212 GCF_041346945.1 Amycolatopsis sp. cg9
GAACACCAGCTAAGGCCCCTAAGTGTGTGCTCAGTGGGAAAGGATGTGGGATTGCCCAGACAACCAGGAGGTTGGCTTAGAAGCAGCCACCCTTGAAAGAGTGCGTAATAGCTCACTGGTCAAGTGGTCCTGCGCCGACAATGTAGCGGGGCTTAAGCACACCGCCGAAGCTGTGTCATTCATGCGTTACATCGGCTTCACTCCTTGAGGGTGTTGTCTAGTGGTATGGATGGGTAGGGGAGCGTCCTGCATCCAGGGAAGCGGCGGCGGAAGCCAGTCGTGGAGGGTGTGGGAGTGAGAATGCAGGCATGAGTAGCGAATGCAGAGTGAGAAACTCTGCCGCCGGATGACCAAGGGTTCCTGGGCCAGGCTAATCCGCCCAGGGTAAGTCGGGACCTAAGGCGAGGCCGACAGGCGTAGTCGATGGACAACGGGTTGATATTCCCGTACCCGAGCATGTGCGCCCATGACGAGGCGTTTGATACTAACCACCCAAAGCCGTCGCTTGAAGCTTCGGGTGGATGGTGGTGTGTGGAGCGTGGGACCTGATTTCGTAGTAGTCAAGCGATGGGGTGACGCAGGAAGGTAGCTCCGCCAGGCGATGGTTGTCCTGGTGTAAGCGTGTAGGCCGAGTGGTAGGCAAATCCGCCACTCACGTAGGCTGAGACGTGATGCGTAGCCGTTTGAGGCGAAGTAGAGTGATCCTATGCTGCCGAGAAAAGCCTCTAGTGAGTGCATGCACGGCCCGTACCCCAAACCAACACAGGTGGTCAGGTAGAGAATACCAAGGCGATCGGGTGAACTGTGGTTAAGGAACTCGGCAAAATGCCCCCGTAACTTCGGGAGAAGGGGGGCCAAACATCCTGAAGCTTTTTACAGGCTAGGGGTGGGTGGCCGCAGAGACCAGCGGAAAGCGACTGTTTACTAAAAACACAGGTCCATGCGAAGTCGCAAGACGATGTATATGGACTGACGCCTGCCCGGTGCTGGAACGTTAAGAGGACCGGTTAGCCTTTCGGGGCGAAGCTGAGAATTTAAGCGCCAGTAAACGGCGGTGGTAACTATAACCATCCTAAGGTAGCGAAATTCCTTGTCGGGTAAGTTCCGACCTGCACGAATGGCGTAACGACTTTCCGGCTGTCTCAACCACAGGCCCGGCGAAATTGCACTACGAGTAAAGATGCTCGTTACGCGCGGCAGGACGGAAAGACCCCGGGACCTTTACTATAGTTTGGTATTGGTTTTCGGTTCGGCTTGTGTAGGATAGGTGGGAGACTGTGAAGCTGCAACGCTAGTTGTGGTGGAGTCGTTGTTGAAATACCACTCTGGTCGAATTGGGAATCTGAACCTCGGGCCATGATCTGGTTCAGGGACAGTGCCTGATGGGTAGTTTAACTGGGGCGGTTGCCTCCTAAAGAGTAACGGAGGCGCCCAAAGGTTCCCTCAGCCTGGTTGGCAATCAGGTGTTGAGTGCAAGTGCACAAGGGAGCTTGACTGTGAGACAGACATGTCGAGCAGGGACGAAAGTCGGGACTAGTGATCCGGCACCTCCTGGTGGAAGGGGTGTCGCTCAACGGATAAAAGGTACCCCGGGGATAACAGGCTGATCTTGCCCAAGAGTCCATATCGACGGCATGGTTTGGCACCTCGATGTCGGCTCGTCGCATCCTGGGGCCGGAGTAGGTCCCAAGGGTTGGGCTGTTCGCCCATTAAAGCGGCACGCGAGCTGGGTTTAGAACGTCGTGAGACAGTTCGGTCCCTATCCGCCGCGCGCGTAGGATACTTGAGGAAGGCTGTCCCTAGTACGAGAGGACCGGGACGGACGAACCTCTGGTGTGCCAGTTGTTCTGCCAAGGGCATGGCTGGTTGGCCACGTTCGGAAGGGATAACCGCTGAAGGCATCTAAGCGGGAAGCCTGTTCCAAGATGAGGTATCCCACCCTTTGTGGGTTAAGGCCCCCAAGAGACCATTGGGTTGATAGGCCAGAAATGGAAGCACAGTAATGTGTTGTCGAGTTGACTGGTACTAATAGGCCGAGGACTTGTCTACGAAGATGTTGCGCATCCACTCTACGGTTCTGAAGCACCACACGGAAGCGTGTGTGTTGTTTCGGAGTGTTTCGGTGGTTATAGCGTCAGGGAAACGCCCGGTCCCATTCCGAACCCGGAAGCTAAGCCTGACAGCGCCGATGGTACTGCAACCGAAGGGTTGTGGGAGAGTAGGACACCGCCGAACTTAACGTGAAGGAAGGGCCTGGGCCCGGTTGAGACTGGTTGTCTCCCGGCCCAGGCCCTTTTTCATGCCCGCCGAACCTCGCACCCGCAGCCGACGGCGGCACGAGCGCGAGTGGCTCCACCCGACGCGCCCGCGGGCCGGCCCGGTCGTCGCCCAGCAGTGGGACGAAAGGTCCGTTAGCGCCTGTCGACCCCACGCGAGCGGCGCTTGGTCGCCCAGCCCGCTTAGCCGCGCTAAGGAGGGTTCGCGCTTCCGGCGGTCGGCGCGAGAGGTCCGTTCGTGGCGCTGACAGCCCGCGCGAAAGGCCCGTTCGGGTCCACAACTACTGCGCGCGAACGGGTTCACCCTGCGCGCCGGCGGCCGCCCGAGCCGACCTCACCCAGCACATGAAAAAGGGCCGGAGCTCCACGAGCCCCGGCCCTTCACGCCGATCGAACCGAATTCCGAACCGCTGCCCGGCTCCTACTTCAACGCCGAGCCGGCCTGCCAGTCGGCCCACGACTTCGACCAGTCGCCGTACAGGTCCCACACCGGCAGCTGCGGGCCGCCCGAGTTGGTCACCTCCACGACGTCGCCCAGGCCCATGTTCTGGAAGAACCACTGGGCGTTCGCGCCGTTCAGGTTGATGCACCCGTGCGACACGTTCGAACTGCCCTGCTGGCCCACGCTGTTGGGGTTCTCGTGGACGAACTCGCCGTCGTTCGAAATCCGCTCCGACCACTTCTCGTTGGAGCGGTACGCCTTCGGGTCCGGCGGGCAGACGCCGTACGTGCAGGAGTCCATCGTGTAGTTCGCCTGCTTGTCCGAAATGACGTGCGCGCCCAAATGGGTGGGCGTCGCGTCCTTGCCCATCGAGATCGGCATCGACTTGACCATGGCGCCGTTGTGGAAGATCTGCATCTGCTCGGTGTTCCCGTCCGCCTTCGCGATCCAGGAATCGTGCACCTTGTACGTTTCCGTACGATCCTCCGCGCCGAACACGCCGCCGCCGAAATCGACGCCGTAGATCTTCGCCGAGACCTTCAGGGTCGTGCCCGCCTTCCAGTACTCCTTCGGGCGGTAGTGGACGTTCGAGTCGTCGATCCAGTACCAGCTGCCCTCCTGCTTCGGCGTCGACTCGACCGTGAGGGCCTTCTCCACCGCCGCCTTGTTCTTGACGGCGATCTTGCCGAAGCTGAACACGATCGGCTGGCCGACGCCGACACCCGTGCTCGCCACCGCGGACGGGGCCGGGATCAGGTTGGCGTTCGCCTGCTTCTTCGGCGCGATCGTGCTGATCTGGTTGTCCTGCTCGATCGGCGTCCCGTTGGCGCCCTGGGCGTGCGCGACGATCTTGTACGTCGCGCCGTAGCCGAGCGGCTCGCTGGACGTCCAGCTCGAGCCGTCGTCGGCGAGCTTGCCGGCGACCGTCTTCCCCTTGGCGCTGTTGGTCACCGTGACGTCGAGCAGCTTCCCGTTGGCCGCCTTGACGACGATCGGCGTCGCCGGGTTCACCCCGGTGCCACCCGCGGGCTCGAACGTCACCGCGACCGGCGTCCCGGACGCCGAAGCGGAACCCGGCGCCGGTGTGCCGCCGGCGGGTGAACCGCCGTCGTCACCGGACGAACAGGCGGAAACCAGCAGTGCCCCGGCGAGGATTCCGGCCACCGAAAGTAAAATCTTCTTGGGGAGCATATTGTCTCTTTTTTGGGAATCGGGATCGGCGGGCATTCGTCATCAAAACTACGCGATAGCGATGACGTTCTTCCCGGCGGATCGGTGCATCGGCGTGACGCGGATCACGTGACGACGAGCCCCGGGGCACCGTAAAGTCCCGGGCCGCGCACCGACAGCCCGTCGAGGTACTCGCGCGCCGCCGTGTACGCCTCCTCCGCCAGTTCTTCCGTGTGCCCGAAGTCGAGCGGGTTCACACGTACGGGGGCCGGCCCCGGCAGGTAGACCACGGGCACCTGCTGCGCGGCGACCGGTGCTTCCAGCACGGCCTGGTTCCGCATGCTGATCATCGCGGTGAACATGATCACCTCGGCGAACGTCCGCGGCGCGTCCGGCATCTTCCCCGGGAACGCGCAATCCAGCACCACCAACGACTTCGCCCCCATGGCCAGCGCCTGCCGCATCGGCACGTTCGCGACGAGCCCGCCGTCGTACAGGAGCCGTCCTTCGTGCGCCACCGGCGGGAAGATGCCCGGGATCGCGCAGCTCGCCAGCAGCGGCTCGAGCAGCCGGCCCGACCGGATCAGCAGCGGCTCGGCCGAGTCGACCTGCGTCGTCACGACGCCGAGCGGCAGCGCCAGGTCCTCGAACCGCGTTTCGGCGCCGAGGTGGTCGGCGATGATCCCGGCCAGGCCGGAATTGGGGAACAGGTGCGTTTTGCTCTGCGTCAGCGTCCGGACGCGGCTCAGCACGCCGCCGGGGAAGGCCTCCGCACGGGTCATGTGCGCCCAGATGCCGTGCAGGTCCTTCAACGCGTCGCCGCCGGAGCGGGCCAGGACGGCGGCGTTCAGCGAACCGACCGACGTGCCCGTCACGAGGTCCGGCGACGCCCCGGCTTCGGTCAGCGCGCGCAGCATGCCGACCTGCATGGCGCCGAGGCTGCCGCCACCGCCGAGGACGAAGCCGATCGGCCGGGGAAGATCCGCGAGACTCATACCGCCGAATGTAGTAAGCCCGACTTTCGCAGGTCGTGCCGCCCGTGAAACCGGCGTTAACCTGCTGGGGTGGCCGAGCTGGAGCTGCGCCATCTCAGAGCCGTCCGCGCCGTCGCGGACGGCGGGAGCGTGAGCCGCGCCGCCACCGTGCTCGGCGTCAGCCAGCCCGCGCTCACCGCGCAGCTCAAGCGGATCGAACGGATCCTCGGCGGCGACCTGTTCGTCCGCGGGCCCAGCGGCGTGCGCCCCACCGAGCTCGGCCGGTTCGTGCTCGCCCGCGCCGACGCGCTGCTCTCGGACATGCAGGCCCTCGTCGCGTCCGCGCGCCGCCACGGCGAAAGCGAGCCCGAGTCGCTGCGGATCGGGTACGTGCCGCTGCTGATCATCGGCCGGTTCATCGAGGAGCTGGGGGAGCTGGACCTCGACGTCCAGACGTACGCCGAACCGGCGTCGCTGACCCTGCTGAAGCTGCTCTCGACCGGCCGCGTCGACGTCGCCCTGCTGGAGCGGTTCGACGGCACCGAGGCGCACCACTTCGCCGGGCTGGCCGTGCGGACGCTCGCGACGGAGCCCATCTTCGTCGGGATCGCGCAGGGCCACCCGGCGATCCGCGGCGGCGTCGTCGACCTCGCGGACCTGGCCGGCTGCGACTGGATCCTGCCGCCACCGCACGAAAACTGCGTGCGGGTGCGGTTTTCGCAGGCGTGCGCGGCCGCCGGGTTCACGCCGCGGGTGCGGCACTTCACGTCCGAGGCGGGGACGGCGGGCACGCTGATCGCGCAGGGCGCGGTCTGCCTCGCGCAGGCGGCTTCGGCGCCGCCGCGCGGGCTGCTCGCGCTGCCGCTGGCGGGCGACCCGCTGTGGACGACGTTGTTGTTCGCGACGCGCGAGGACGACGCCCGGACGCCGACGACCGACGAGGTGTTCCGGTGCGCGGAGGTCGCGCACCGGGCGTCGCTGCGCCGGAACCCGCACTTCGCGCGGTGGTGCGGCCGGAATCCGGGCGAACGGCTCGTCTTCGCCCGATAGGCGGCATAACGCCGGTGTTATCCCCGCTGGGATTACTGCCCGGCGCGGCAACGGGAGAAGCTCACGAAGTCCCCACCTGTTGCCGACAAGGAGCAACGAATGCACTTCAGACGAGCAATGGCGCTCGGCGCGCTGTGCGTGGCCCTCACCGGCCTGCTCTCCCCGCCCGCGAGCGCGACCACCGAAGCGACGACGTTGTCCATCAGCCAGCTGGTGCAGGAGCAGAACCAGTGGTGCTGGGCCGCGAGCGGCCTGACCATCGCGCGGTTCCTGGGCTATGGCACGAGCACCAGCCAGAACACCTTCTGCGACTACTCCCGCGGCTACCCGGCCGGATCGCAGTGCCCCAACCAGCCCGGCGAACTGACGTACGTGCAGCGCGGCTACCAGGCGCTCGGCCTGCGGCCCGGCACGGTGACCGGCGCGCTCAGCTTCGCGTCGGTGCAGAGCGAGATCACCGGCCGCCGCCCGATCGAGACCGGCATCTACTGGACCGCGGGCGGTGGGCACGCCCAGGTCATCTACGGCTACGACGCCAGCGGGCTCGTGTACTACGGCGACCCGTGGCCGAGCAGCCAGCGCTACAGCGCGATGGCGCACTCGAGCTACGTCCGCAACGGGCAGTTCCAGTGGGCGCAGTCCCTCTACCGGATCGGGGCGTGACCGTGAACCTCTTCCGTGGACTCGTCACGCTCTTCGCGGGGACGGCACTGGTACTGGGCTTCGGCGGCACGGCTTCGGCTTCTTCGCCGTCGTCCGACGAGGTCGCCGCCGCGGTCAAGGCGGCGGACTCGCAGCTGTCGGCGTTCTTCGGTCAGCTCGACCGGCGGGCGGGTGTCGCGCGCGCCGACGTCGCGCAGGCGCCCGAAGTCGGCGGTGAGCCGCAGAGCGTCTACTCGCTCGATCCCGCGTTCGTCGCCGGGAAGCCGGACGCGAAGCCCGCGGCGTTCGCGTACTACGCGGTGAAGGCGCAGGCCTCGACCGGGCGGCAGGCCACCGTGTGGGTGACCCGCGACGCGGCCGGGTGGACCGCGACCAACTTCACGACCGGCACCGAGGAGCTGACCTACCCGGCGCAGGCGCACGGGGATCTGGTGTTCACCGAACCGCAGGTCAACGCGTGGTACCGGGTGCGGGACGGCCGTGTGCTCCCGCTGAACGACCCGGCCCGCCAGCGGGTCGGCGAAGGGGTCGCGGTGGCGGCGTACCAGCAGCTGGTGCACCGCTTGTACGGCGACAAGCTGCCCGGGTCGGCTTACCGCGACCAGGGCAAGCTCGGCGGCTACGACCTCGCCGCTTCGCCGCCGCCGGCCCCCGCGCCGGGCACCGGTTCCTGGCCGTTCGCCGCCGGTGGGGCGCTGCTGGCGCTCGGCCTGATCGGCTGGGCCACCGGCAAGGCGGCGCGCGCCCGCCGCTGACGCCGGGAGGGTGCGGCCCGGGCGACCGGACCGCACCCTCGTGGCTCCCGCCGGCTCCCGACCGGCGCGGGTCCCAAGCGCCCCAATGGGGTTGTTTCATCGTGGTTGTGGCTGGTTGGGGCGGTGTGGCTGGGTGGATGAGGTTGCGTGGCAACACCTGCCCGCGCGGACCAGCGTGGTGGCCCGGACATAGGCGAAGCCCTCGGCAAGATCGAGATGTGAGTCAATCACCCGCCGAGGGCTTCGGTTCTCTTTCCTACCAGGTCACCCTTCCCCTCTCACGACAGACCCTGCAGCTGACCGCCGAGCTGATCCGCACCCATCGCCGGCGGCGGCGCTCCCGCTGGCGCAAAGCCACCCCGGCCGGGCAGGCCCTGGTCGTGCTGGCGGTGCTGCGCCACGACCCCCGCCTGGCCCACATCGGCGCCGGCCACGGTGTCTCAGCGGCCACGGTGCGCCGGTGGGTGCTGGAAGTCATCGCCCTGCTCGCCGCCCGAGCCGCACGGCTGGACCGCGTGCTGCGCGGCCTGCTCACCCGAGGTGAAGCAGTGGTGCTGGTCGATGGCACCCTGATCCGCACCCGCCGCCGCACCGGGCGAGCGAACCGCGGCAACTACAGCGGCAAACACAAACACCACGGGCTGGTCGTGCTCGCGTTGACCGACGAGGCAGGCCGGTTGCTGTGGGTATCGGCGGTGCTGCCGGGCAAGACCGCCGATATCACCGCCGCCCGCCGGCTGGGGCTGCGGGAACGGCTGCACGCTCACGGTCTGACCCCGGCCGGAGATAAAGGGTTTCACGGCTGGCACAAAGACGTCCGCGGCACCCGCGACTGCGGTATCTGCGGCGGGGTGTGTGAGCAGATCGTGCTCACCCCTGACAAAGCCGAGGCGAATCGGCCGTTGACTCCGGGCCAGCAGCAGGCCAACGCGGCGTTCGCTGCGATGCGCTGCGCTGTTGAGGGCGGCTTCGCCGCCCTCAAAGCCTGGCGGGTGCTGGACAAACTCCGCCTGCATCCCCGCCACGCCACGACGTTGCTGCGGGCTCTGCTCGTGCTGACCCAGCACGAGCAGAGCGTCCGACACGCCCAGGCCTGAACCAATACCAGACTTGGTCAACCCGCCCTGACCAGCACAGACCACGATGAAAAAACCCCAATGTGGCGTTCGGTGCGTCAGACGCACCCAATGTGGCGTTCGGTGCGCTGGATGCACCCAACGCCACATTGGGGCGCTTTGGTCAGGGCACGCGCTCGGGTTCGCGGTTCGGGGGCGGCGCTGCCAGGGCCTTGCGCTTCTTCAGGCGGAGCAGGAAGAAGACCGCTGCCGCCGCGAGGATGCCCACCACGATCAGGCCGCCCGTGTTGAGGGCGCCCTCGATGCGTTTCGCCGCTTCGCCCAGTGCCGCGCCGATGCCGATGTGGATCAGGGACCAGCAGAAGGCGCCCGCCGCCGCGGCGGGGAGGAACTTGCGGAACTCCAGGCCCGAGGTGCCCGCCGCCGCCGGGGTCAGGGTTCGGACCACCGGCAGGAAGCGGGCGAAGAACACCGCCCACGCGCCGCGGCGTTCGAGGACGCCGGTGGCTTTGTCCCAGGCGTCGAGGCCGTACTTGCGGATCAGCTTCGTCTCGCGCAGGCGGGGTCCGAAGCGGCGGCCGATGAAGTAGCCGAGCGCGTCGCCCGCCGTCGCGCACACGGTCACCACCGCCCACAGGGCGAGGAAGCGCGGCACGGTGTTCGCCGTCGTCGCCGCGATCAGCAGGCCGGATTCGCCCGGGGCCAGGAAACCCAGCCCGATCGTGCATTCGGCGAACACCAGGCCGCCGGTGGCCGCGACGAGCCCCGGTTCCGGGAGTCCTTGCAACCAGCTGAGGAGGTCCGAAACCAGGGCCATGCCGCCACTTTACCGATCCTTTAAGGATGGTGGGGTGACGTGCGTCACCGGGCGAGCAGCGACGCCGCTTCCTGCGCGGCCGGGCCTTCGGCGGCCAGGTGGGCCAGGTTCTCGGGCAGTTCCTCGCCGCGGTGGGCCTTCGTCTGGGCGTACAGGCGTCCTGCGCGGTAGGACGACCGCACCAGCGGACCGGCCATGACACCCGCGAAACCCATCGCTTCCGCCGCACGAGAGTGCTCGACGAACTCCTCCGGCTTCACCCACCGATCCACCGGGTGATGCCGCGGCGACGGACGCAGGTACTGCGTGATCGTCAAGATCTCACACCCCGCATCGACCAGGTCCCGCATCGCCGGAGCCACCTCATCCGGGGTCTCGCCCATACCCAGGATCAGGTTCGACTTCGTCACCAGACCCGCCTCGCGAGCGGCGGTGATGACCTCAAGGGACCGCGCGTACCGGAAACCAGGCCGGATCCGCTTGAAGATCCGCGGCACCGTTTCCACGTTGTGCGCCAACACCTCCGGCCGCGACCCGAACACCTCAGCCAACTGCGCCGGATCCGCGTTGAAGTCCGGAATCAACAGCTCCACACCGGTACCCGGGTTCAACTCGTGGATCTGCCGGACCGTCTCCGCATACAGCCACGCGCCACCATCGGGAAGGTCATCACGCGCGACACCGGTGACCGTCGAATACCGCAAGCCCATGGCCTGCACCGACTCCGCGACCTTGCGAGGCTCAGTCCGGTCGAGAGCGGCGGGCTTACCCGTGTCGATCTGGCAGAAGTCACACCGGCGCGTGCACTGGTCACCACCGATGAGGAACGTGGCCTCCCGGTCCTCCCAGCACTCGTAAATGTTGGGACAACCCGCCTCTTCGCACACCGTGTGCAAGCCCTCACGGCGCACCAAGCCCTTGAGCTCGGTGAACTCCGGCCCCATCCGCACCCGCGTCTTGATCCACGGCGGCTTCTTCTCGATCGGCGTCTCACTGTTGCGAACCTCGAGACGCAGCAGCTTCCGGCCTTCAGGCGCAGCACTCACGCCCTCAACCGTACGCCCGTCCGGGCTAAGCGGGGTCGGGGGTGACGCCGGTCAGCTTCGCCGTGACGTCCCACAACGCGGCCCCCAGCGACTCGCTCGACGCGGGTGTGAGGGGACGCACTTTCACCGGGTGGCCACGCAGGCCGCCGAGGCCGCCGGGGGCGATGTAGTCGCCGCCTTCGACGCCGTCCGCCGTGGCCGCGTACAGCTGCGGGAGCGCGCCCTGGCGGACGTTCTGGGCGAACAGGGCCTCGCCGATGCGGTGGCCGCCCGCGATGACGCCGCGGACGACCGGATTCGTGTACGAGCGGGCCATGCCGCTGCCGAGGCCGGTCGCGGTGTAGCCGGGGTGGGCGGCGACGCTCAGGACGTCGTCGCCGGCCGCGCGCAGGCGGCGGTCGAGCTCCAGGGCGAACACCTGGTTCGCGAGCTTCGACTGCCCGTACGCGGTCGCCGGGTTGTAGCGGCGGTGCTCGCCGTTGGGGTCTTCGAGGTCGATGCGGGCGCCGGTCGCGGCGAGGCTCGACAGCGTGACGACGCGGGCGTGCGTCCCGCCGCGCAGGGCGGGCAGCAGCAGCCACGTCAGCGCCGCGTGGCCGAGGTAGTTGGTGCCGAACTGGAGCTCGAACCCGTCGGCGGTGCGGCCGCGGGCGGTCGCCATCACGCCGGCGTTGGCGACCAGGACGTCGACGGCGTCACCGGTCCGCTCGCGCACCGACGCGGCGGCCGCGCGCACCGACGCGAGCTCGCTCAGGTCCAATGGGATGAGCTCGGGTTCGGCGCCCGCGGCGGCCGCGCGGACTCGATCGAGTGCCTTCGCGCCGCGTTCGGGCGAACGGCAGGCGAGGAACACGCGGGCCCCCTTGCCCGCGAGCACCTCGGCGGTGCGGAGACCGAGCCCGGAGTTCGCCCCCGTGACCACGACGGTCCGGCCGGTCTGATCCGCGATGTCGTTCTCGGTCCACCTTGTCATGCGTGACACTTAACTCCGTTCACGCACTGGGCGCGAGCAGGCGCCGCAGGTGTCCCATGACCGGGCGGCGCCGGACGGGCTCCTCGCGGCTCGTGTGCAGCAGCGCTTCCAGCGCGTGGCCCACCTTGACGATCTCTTCGGCCGGCTCGCGCGGGTCGGCCAGCCCGGCCGTGACGGCCAGCATCCGCAGCTCGCCCTCGTGCATCCGGCGCAGCGACGCGTACCGCTCGTACGCGCCGTCGAGGACGGCGCGCAGGTCGGCGTGCTCGTCGACGGCGGTGCGCCAGGCGCGGGTGACGGCGTCGACGTGGTCGGTGAGGCCGTCGGCGTCGTCCGGATCGGCGACCTCGGCGCGCAGGCGGCCGCCGAGCGTGCGCGTCCACTGGTACTGCAAGGCGGTGAGGACGTTCTCCTCGGTGCCGAAGTGCTCGTCGGCCCCCGGTACCTCCTCGAGCGGCAGCGGCGCACCCGGGTTCCGGGCGGCCAGGCGGACGGCGGCTTCGAGGATTTCCTGACGTCGGTAGAAGTCTGTCCAGCTCATCGTGTGGCTCCCCTTCCGTGGCCCGGGTCATACCGCGGGTCTGCGGCATACTCCCGGTACGGACCTGACACGGTGAACATACCATGAGTATGGAGAGATCCTCCGGGCGTAAAGTTGTGAAGGTGGCGACAATGAGGTCCAGACGACTCGACTACTCCGAGTCGACGCGGTCGGCGCTGGTCGACAGCGCGGTCGAACTGTTCACCAAACGCGGCTACGCGGGTACCTCGCTCGACGAGATCGCCAAACGCGCCCGGGTCACCAAGGGAGCCCTGTACCACCACTTCAGCGGCAAGCAGGCGCTCTTCGAAGCCGCGTTCGACCAGGTGGAGAGCCTCGTCTACGACCGGCTCGACAAGATCATGACCGGCGAGGGCTCGCCGTGGGAGCGGGCGCTCGGCGGGCTCAACGCGTTCATCCGCAGCTGCCTCGACCCCGCCTACCAGCGGATCGCCATCCACGAGGCGCCGGTCGTGATGGGCTGGGAACGCTGGCGCGAGGCCGAGGAGCGGTGCAGCTTCGGGCTGGTCCGCTCGGGCCTGCAGTCGCTGATCGACGCGGGCGAGGTCGAGCCGGTGCCGGTGGAGGTCACCGCGCGGCTGCTGTTCGGCGCGCTGTCCAGCGCGGCGACCGAGATCGCCAGCTCGCCGGACCCGAAGCGGGTCGGCGCCGAGATCGAGGACGTGATCGTCCGCATGCTGGTCCGGTTGCGGCGGACCGAGCAGGACGGCGCGGAGGTCTCTCCGTCGATAGGCTGACGGCGTGGACTTGAGGATCTTCACCGAGCCCCAGCAGGGGGCCTCCTACGACGACCAGCTGCGCGCCGCCAAGGCCACCGAAGCGGCCGGCTACGACGCGTTCTTCCGCAGCGACCACTACCTGAGGATGGGTTCGGCCGACGGCCTGCCCGGCCCGACCGACGCCTGGATCACCCTGGCCGGCCTGGCCCGCGAGACGAACCGGATCCGGCTCGGCACGCTCGTCACCGCGGCGACGTTCCGGCACCCCGGGCCGCTCGCCATCTCGGTCGCGCAGGTCGACCAGATGTCCGGCGGGCGCGTCGAGTTCGGGCTCGGCTCCGGCTGGTACGACGCCGAGCACGAGGCGTACGGCCTGACGCTGCCGCCGCTGAAGGAGCGGTTCGACCGGTACGCCGAGCAGCTCGAGATCATCACCGGCCTGTGGAAGACCCCGGTGGGCTCGACGTACTCCTTCGCCGGTCAGTACTACACGCTGACGGACTCGCCCGCGCTGCCGAAGCCGGCGCAGCAGCCCGCCCCGCCGGTGATCATCGGCGGCGGTGGCAAGAAGCGCACGCCGGCGCTGGCCGCGCGGTTCGCCGACGAGTTCAACCTGCCCTTCGCCGACGCCGAAACCGCGGCCGCGCAGTTCGCCCGCGTCGAGGCGGCGGCCGCGGAGATCGGCCGCGACCCCAAGGAGATCCTGCGGTCGGTGGCGCTGGTGATCTGCGTCGGCCGGTCCGAGGAGGAGGTCGCGCGCCGGGCGTCGGTCCTCGGGCGGGACGTCACCGAGCTGCGCGCGAACGGCCTGGCCGGGACGCCCGCCGAGGTCGTCGACCGGATCGGGCAGTGGCGGGAGAAGACCGGGATCACCCGGCTCTACCTGCAGCTGCTGGACATGCGGGACCTGGACCAGATCGAGCTGATCGCCGCGGAAGTCGCACCCCAGCTGGACTAGCGCCCCAATGTGGCGTTCGGTGCGTCTGACGCACCGAACGCCACATTGGGTGCGTCTGACGCACCCAATGCCACATTGGGGCGCTTGGTCAGTTCTGGAGGGCGAAGGTGACGCCGGGGGCCTGCGGGGCCTCGGGGCGGGGGAGCCAGCGGTCCTCGCTCACCGGCAGCTCGCCGTCGAGGGCCGCCAGGACGGCGTCGCGGGCCAGGGGGAGCACCGCCTCCACCGCGACGTCCCGCTGGAGCTCGTAGGACAGCGAAGTCACGCCCGCGTCGCGGATGCCGCACGGGACGATGCTGTCGAACGCCGCCAGGTCGGCGTTGCAGTTCAGTTCGAAGCCGTGCATCGTCACGCCGCGCTGGACGCGGATGCCGATGGCCGCGATCTTGCGCTCGATGCCGCGGTCGTCGGCCGGGATCCAGACGCCGCTGCGGCCCTCCACGCGCCCGCTGGTCACACCGAGCTGGTCGCACACGTGGATCAGCGCCTCTTCCAGCCGCCGGACGTAGTGGACGACGTCGATCGGGTCGGCGAGCTTCACGATCGGGTAGCCGACCAGCTGGCCAGGACCGTGCCAGGTGATCTTGCCGCCGCGGTCGACGTCGATCACCGGGGTGCCGTCCGTGGGGCGGTCGGCCGGTTCCGTGCGCTTGCCCGCGGTGTACACCGACGGGTGCTGCAGCAGGAACATCGTGTCCGGCGCGGTGCCGTCGGCGCGCTCGGTGAGCCGGCTTCGCTGGAGCTCCCAGGCTTCGGTGTAGTCGATCGTGCCGAGCTCCCGGACGTCGACGGGTTCGGTGCTGGCGCGGCAGGAGGTGCGGGAAGAACTCACCCGTCGAGGCTACGCCCGTCACCCGGGGGAAGCAGCCGCAAGGCGCACGCTGAGAGCAGGCCGACACCGGTCACCGCCAGCACTGCGCCGATCGTGTCCGACACCCAGTGCACGCCCAGCAGCACGCGGCAGGCGGCGCAGGCCACGACCGCCGCCGCGGCGGCGAGCAAGACGCGCTTCACCAGCCGGGGCCACAGCCACGCGCACAGCAGCACCAGCACGAACCCGGTGCTCGCCACCGACGTCACGTGCCCGCTCGGGTAGCTCAGGTCCGGGTAGTCGCGTGGGCGTTCCCGCAGGAAGACCGGCTTGAACACCAGGCTGGTCAGCCGGCACAGCACCAGCACGACGGCGAGCCGCACGCACAACGCTGTGTGCTCGCGCCGCCGAAGCGCCAGCGCCAGCAGCGCCGTGCCGAGGACGAAGGGGAGCACCGGGCCGAGGACGTCGCTGCCGATCTGCGCCACCCGGCCGAGCGGTTGCGTGTAGACGCCGTGGAGGGCGTTCGCCACCTGGGCGTCGAGGGTCAGCGGGTGCCGGGCGACGCCGAGCCCGAGCACGACGAACGCCGCCACCAGCGCGACGCCGACGACGAGCCAGCGCTTGAGCGGGACCGTCATGCCGCGGCGAGCGCGCTGTCCAGGGTCGGGTGCCGGAACGCGTAGCCGGAGCGCTCCAGCGCGGCCGGGACGGCCCGCTGCCCGAACAGCGCCATCTCCTCGCCGGCCTGGCCGAGCACGGCCTTGAGCGCGATGCCGGGCACCCACCACGGCGCCGGGCGGTGCAGCGCGCGGCCGACCGCGCGGGTGAACTCGGCGTTGGTCACCGGCGCCGGGCCGGTCAGGTTCACCGGGCCCGCCAGGTCGTGCGTCAGGACGTGGACGATCGCGCCGACCTCGTCTTCGAGGGCGATCCACGGCATGTACTGGCGGCCGTCGCCGAGCCGTCCGCCCAGGCAGAGCTGGAAGAGCGGGCGCAGGGTGCCGTACAGCCCGCCCTTCGCGGACAGGACGAGCCCGGTCCGGATGTGCACGACCCGCGCGGCGCCCGCCGGCGTCGTCGCGGCTTCCCAGGCTTCGCAGAGCTCGGCGAGGAACCCGTGCCCGCGCGGCGCTGATTCGTCCACAGTGGACTCGTGGGTGTGGCCGTAGTAGCCGACGGCGGAAGCGTTGACGAGCACGCCGACCCCGTGTTCGGCGACGGCTTCGGCGAGCACCTCGGTCGGTTCGACCCGGCTGTCGGTGAGCTGCTGCTTGCGCATCGCGCTCCAGCGGCCGGGGAACAGCGGCTTGCCGCCCAGGTTCACGACGGCGTCCACGCCTTCGAAGGCGCCGTCGGCGATGGTCCCGGACGGCGGGTCCCACCGGAATTCCCCGCCGCCGCGCGCTTCCCGCCGCACCAGGCGGCGGACTTCGTGCCCGTCGCCCAGCAGGCGCTCGCCCAGCGCCGACCCGATCAACCCGCTCGCTCCGGCGATGAGTATTCGCATGCCTCGATCGTTGCGCATCCGCTGCGCGACCGCACTCCCGGACACGGCGAAGGCCGCCACGGAAAGTCCGTGGCGGCCTTCGCCAGCGGGTGACTCAGAGGCCGAGTTCGCCCTCGAAGTTGCCCTCTTCCAGGCGCTGCTTGATCGTCGTCAGGAAGCGGCCCGCGTCGGCCCCGTCCACCAGGCGGTGGTCGTAGGTCAGCGGCAGGTACGCCATCGAGCGGACGGCGATCGTGTCGTTGCCGTCGGCGTCCGCGATCACGACCGGGCGCTTGACGACCGCGCCGGTGCCGAGGATGCCCGACTGCGGCTGCACGATGATCGGCGTGTCGAACAGCGCGCCGACGCTGCCGATGTTCGTGATCGAGAACGTGCCGCCCGACAGCTCGTCCGGCTTGATCTGGCCCGACCGCGCGCGGCCCGCCAGGTCGGCGATCCGGTGCGCGAGACCGGCCAGGCTCAGCTCGCCCGCGTCGTGGATCACGACCGAGAGCAGGCCGCGCTCGGTGTCCACCGCGATGCCCAGGTGCACGGCGCCGTGGTAGGTGATCTCCTTCGTGTCCTCGTTGTAGGACGCGTTGACGTTCGGGTGCTGCTTGAGCGCCTCGACCGTGGCCTTCGCGAAGAACGGCAGGAACGTCAGGTTGACGCCCTCGCGCTCCTTGAAGGCCGCCTTCGCGCGCTGGCGCAGCTTGGCGATCTTCGTGACGTCGACCTCCTGGACCTGCGTGAGCTGCGCGGCGATCTGCAGCGACTCGCGGGTCTTGGTGGCCGTGATCTGGCGGATCCGGCTGGCCTTCTGCACCGTGCCGCGCAGCGCGGCCAGTTCCGGCGACACCGGGACGGCGGGACGCGCGGCCGGCGCCGACGGGGCGGCAGCGGCGGCCGGAGCGGCCGCGGCGGGCGCCGGGGCGGCCGCCTTCTGCTTCTCCTCGGCCGCGGCCAGGACGTCCTGCTTGCGGATCCGGCCGCCGACGCCGCTGCCGGTCAGCGACGCGAGGTCGATGCCGTGCTCGGTCGCCAGCTTGCGGACCAGCGGCGTGACGTACGGGCCGTCCGCCGAGCCGTCCTTCGCCGCGGCGGCCGGAGCCGATTCCGTGGCGGCCCCGGCCGCGGCCGGGGCCGCCTGCGGCTTCGGTTCCGGCTTGGGCTCGGGCTTCGGCTCGGGCTTGGTCTCCTGGACCGGCTCGGGCTTCGGTTCCGGCTTGGGTTCCGGCTTCGGCTCGGGCTTGGCCTCGGCCTTCGGCGCCGCGTTCGCGTCACCGATGACGGCCAGGACGCCGCCGACCTCGACGGTCTCGTCCTCGCCCGCGCGGATCTCCAGCACCGTGCCGGCGACCGGGGACGGGACCTCGGTGTCGACCTTGTCGGTGGAGATCTCGAGCAGCGGCTCGTCGACCTCGACCGAGTCGCCGACCGCCTTCAGCCAGCGCGTGACGGTGCCTTCGGTGACGCTTTCGCCCAGCTCGGGCAGCTTCACCTCGGTGCCTTCGCCGCCGGCGGCCGGCGCGGTGTCCGGCTTGCTCGGGGCGCTGTCCTGGGCCTGCGGCTCGGGCTCGGGCTCCGGCTCGGGCTGCTTCTCCTCTTCCTGCGCCGGGGCGGCGGACTCGGGCACGCCGCCGCTGCCGTCGTCGATCACGGCCAGCTCGCCGCCGACCTCGACGGTCTCGTCTTCCTGGGCGCTGATCTTCACGACCGTGCCCGCCACCGGGGAGGGGACCTCGGTGTCGACCTTGTCGGTCGAGATCTCGAGCAACGGCTCGTCGACCTCGACGGTGTCGCCCTCCTGCTTAAGCCACCGGGTGACGGTGCCTTCGGTGACGCTCTCCCCGAGCTCCGGCAATGTGACGGAGTAGGCCATCGTTCGCTGACTCCTCTTCCAAGTTCTGCGTGGTCTGGATTCTGCTGGTGGGACGTCAGCTGTGCACGTGCAGCGGCTTCCCCGCGAGGGCGAGGAACGCTTCACCGAGGGCCTCGGTCTGGGTCGGGTGGGCGTGGATGAGGGGTGCGACGTCCTCCGGGAAGGCCTCCCAGCTGTAGATCAGCTGCGCTTCGCCGATCAGCTCGCCGACGCGGTCGCCCACCATGTGCACGCCGACGACCGGGCCGTCCGGCGCCTTGACGAGCTTGACGCCGCCGGAGGTCTTGAGGATCTGGCTCTTGCCGTTGCCGCCGAGGTCGTAGGTGAACGTCGTGACGTCGGCGCCGTACTTGTCCTTGGCCTGGGACTCGGTCAGCCCGACCGACGCGACCTCCGGGTGGGAGTAGGTGACCCGCGGGATGCCGCTCTCGTCGATCACGCGCGGGCTCTGCCCGGCGATCTCCTCGGCGACGAAGATGCCCTGCTGGAAGCCGCGGTGCGCGAGCTGCAGGCCGGGGACGATGTCGCCGACGGCGTAGACGTTCGGCAGGTTGGTGCGCAGCCGCTCGTCGGTGATGACGAAGCCGCGCTCGATCTTGACGCCGGCCTCCTCGTAGCCGTGGCCGGCCGAGTTCGGCCCGCGGCCGACGGCGACCAGCAGCAGGTCGGCCTCGATGGTCTCGCCGGACTCCAGCGAAACGGCCACGCCGTTGTCGTCCTGCTTCGCGCCGGTGAACCGCACGCCCGTCTTGAAGGCGATCTTGCGGCGGCGGAACGCGCGCTCGAGCTGCTTGGACGCGAACTCGTCCTCGTTCGGGACCAGCCGCGGCAGGGCCTCGACGATGGTGACGTCGACGCCGAAGGAAGCCCAGACGCTGGCGAACTCGACGCCGATGACGCCGCCGCCCAGGACGACGACCTTCTTGGGGACGTAGTCGAGGGACAGGGCCTGCTCGCTGGCGATGATGCGGCCGCCGAGCTCCAGGCCGGGCAGCGTGCGCGAGTACGAGCCGGTGGCGAGGATGACGTTCTTGCCGGTGTGGCGGGTGCCGTCCACCTCGACGGTCGTGCCGCCGACGAACGTGCCGCTGCCCTCGACGAGGTTCACCTTGTGCGCCTTGGCCAGGCCCTGCAGGCCCTTGTACAGGCGGGCGACGATGCCGTCCTTGTACTTGTTGACCCCGGCGATGTCGATGCCCTCGAAGGCGGCCTTGACGCCGACCGCCTCGGCTTCGCGGGTCTCGTCGGCGACCTCGGCGGCGTGCAGCAGGGCCTTGGTCGGGATGCAGCCCCGGTGGAGGCACGTCCCGCCCAGCTTGTCCTTCTCGATCAACGTGACGGAAAGGCCCAGCTCGGCCGCGCGGAACGCCGCGGCGTAGCCGCCCGATCCGCCTCCCAGGATCACGAGGTCGGCGGAGGTGTCGGTCACTTGTATAACTCCTCGGCAAGCAGTGGGGTGGTGCTCTGTCGTCGCCCGTGCGCGGTATAACCGCGCGCGCGACACCCGCCATCTTGTCACTACGCCGGACGGGGCTGCGACCTAGCCGGGTGTGCGACGCCGACCACACGCGGACATCGGGATAATGAGTGGTGTAGGTCTCGGGAGGAGAGGTGGTCGTAGTGGGGCTCTTCGACTCGCTGCGCAGGCGGGCCAAGGGTGGGCAACGGGCCGGCACGCTGCGGAAAGCCAGCTCCGAAGACACCCGGCACCTGGAGGAGTGGGTGGCCTCGAGGCAGGGGGTGGAGGCCTACGTGGAGCCTCGGACCAATGTCACGGAGACCACTGTGGTGTTGATCGCCCACGACGGTGAGTGGACCCGCCGCCGCATCGGCAGCCTGGAGGCCGCGCAGCAGTTCGGCCACCGCCGGTCCATCCCGGTCTACGAGGTCGCGCGCGTCGGCTACCCGAAGCGGATGCGGGAGTACACCGAGCGCAAGAAGCGCGGGCAGGCTTAGAGCTCGATCCGGCCGACGACCTCGCCGTTGAAGGTCTGGCCGGTCGGGCGGAAGCCCAGCTTGAGGTAGAGTCCTCCGGGCCGCCCTCGGCCGGGATCCACAGCACGGTGGCGGCCTGCTGCCCGCGTCGCCGGGCTTCCTCGAGGACGGTTTCGACGGCGAACCGGCCGTAGCCGCGCCCCTGGACGCCGGCGCCGACGTTGAGCCGCCAGATCCCGCAGCGGAAGAAGTCGAGCTCGGCGTTCGGGTCGAAGCCGCCCATCACGAACGCGACCGGCTCGCCGTCGTCGAGGATCAGCCGCGGCCACGCGACCTCGGGCTGGGTGTAGGCCTCGGCCAGCGAAACGGCGACGGGCGCGACGAAGTCCTTCTGGTGCGGCTCGACGGCCAGCTGGCACGCGGCGGCGACGTTCCCGGGGGTGATCGGCTCCGCGGTGAGGGTGGTCACCGGGTCCAACCTAGCTGGCTTGGGCGAGCAGGGTGGCGTGCTTGACCAGGGCCGCGCGGAAGGACGGGTGGACGGTGGTGCCGAGGACCGGGTCGACCTCGACGACGTGCCCGGCCGAGAGCAGCAGCACCGCCGGTTCCGCCAGGACCACGACGCCGTTCTCGGCGCGCAGGTCGGCCGTGCCGAGCAGGCGGGGGAAGACCACGTCGGCGGGGAGGCCGTCGCAGGTGCGGAGGAAGTCGCGGTGGTCGGGTGGGAGTTCGACGCCGAGGCGGAGCTCTGCCGAGCGGATGGCGGCTTCCGATGCCGGGGGCGGGAGGGTGGACCGGCCGCGCAGGAGCGGGGCTGCCGCCGTCGCGCCGCCGGGCCGGGGTGGGCGGCCTGCGGATGCGCCGTCGCGCTGGAGTGGGGCTGTCGCGCCGCCGCGCAGGCGCAGGATCTCCGCGATCAGCTCCGGCCAGCTGCCGAGCTCCGGCGGGTAACGCTCGTGCAGGGCCGCGACCAGCGCACCCGCGCACGACGGGGCCCAGTCGCGCAACCCGAGCGGGTCCGCGCCCGCCACCAGCGCCGGGGCCAACGCCCGTGTCGCCGCGAGGGCCGCGACGTCGGGGTGCGGCCCGGCGAGGGAGGCCCAGAGCGCGAGATCGCCCTCGGCCACTGCCGTGCGGACGCGGTCCGGGCGGGCCGGCGCCACCTGCTTGACCACCTCCGCGATCGGGCCCGGCGGCAGCACACCCGCCAGGTCGGAGACCGCGCGGCGCAGCGAAACCGCGTGCGCGCGCTCTTCGGCGTCGAGGTCCAGCGGCGGCAGCCCCTCCGCCCACGCCGGACGCGCGCCGCGGGCCTCGAAGAGCATCGCCCACGCTCGGGCGCGCACCGGGTCCGGCGCCAGCGCGCTCACCGGCCGTTCCGTGCGGGCCAGCCACTGCTCCACCACCCGGTCGGCCTCGTCGAGCGCGCCGGTCACCGCGAGCAGCAGCGCGGCGTACCCGACCTGGTCGTCGACCGCCGCGTCGGGCGCGGTCAGGACGTCGCGGACCGCCGTCTCGAGGTAGTCGCCGGCGTCCACGCCCCGACCCTAGCCGAGCGCCTGCTTCGCCCCCGGGTGCAGCGGGACCGGGTCGGTCTGCGGGGCCAGCTGCTTGGTGATCTCCTTCGCCGCCGGGTGCACCTTCGCCAGCTCCGCCTGCTTGTCGAAGATCAGCTTCGTGATCGCGCACGCGTTGCCCGCCGGGAAGTCTTCGCGCACCAGCAGCAGGTTCGGCACCACGACCGTCGGCACGTCGGACGGCTGCGCGTAGGTCTTCGCGGGGATCACGGCCTGGTCGTAGACCGGGTTGACCTCCTTCAGCTTCGGCAGCAGCGGCGTGACGTCGAGGAACTTCACCTTGTCCTTCAACGCCGTCGTGATGTCGGTGATCTGCGCGGTCGGCAGCCCGCCGGACCAGACGAGCCCGTCGAGGGTGCCCGCCTTCATCCCGTCCGCCGTCTTGGCCAGGTCGAGCCGCTGCGCCTGGACGTCGGTGTCCTTCAGGCCCGCCGCCTGCAGCAGGCGGTTCGCGATCACCTCGGTGCCCGACTTCGGCGAGCCCGTCGAGATCCGCTTGCCCTTCAGGTCCGCGACCGAGGTGATGCCGGCGTCCGCGCGCACCAGGACCTGCGTCGAGTTCGGGTAGATCCGCGCCAGCGCCTGGACCTTCTGCGGCTTGCCGTCGAAGGACCCCCTGCCGTTCACCGCGTCCGCCGCGGTGTCGGCCAGGGAGAAGGCGACGTCGTAGTTGCCGGCGACGAGCTGCTGGATGTTCTGCACCGACGCGCCGGTCTCCGCGGCCGTCGCCCGCAGCTTGGTGTTGCCGCTGATCAGCTGAGCCAGCCCACCGCCCAGCACGTAGTAGACGCCGCCGCTGTTGCCGGTGGCGATGGTGATCCGGCCTTCGCCGGCTTCGCAGGACTGCGGACCGCCGGGTGCGGCCGAGTCCGTCTGCTGCTTCCCGCCGCAGCCGGTGACGGCCAAGGCGAGCACCGCGGCGGTGACGAGTGCGCGTTTCATGCTGTCCTCCTCTTGATCACGGCGTGGGCGAGCAGCGCGGCGGCACCGCACGCGGCACCGATCGCGATCGGCACCGGCTCCAGGTAGAGCAGGCACAGCGCGGCGGGCACGAACAGCAGCCGCACCGGCAGGCTGACCGGCCCGAACAGCCAGCCCCCGGTCACCACCGCCAGCGCGGCGACGGCCAGCGCGGAGACCGCCGCCACCCAGCCGACGGTCAGCGCGTCGGACTCCAGCAGCAGCGCGGCGCCGTTGTCGGTGAGCACGAAGGCGATCGGCACGAGGAACGCCGGGAGCGTGTACTTCCAGCACTGCCACATGGTGCCCAGCACCGAGCCGCCGGTGATCGCCGCCGAAGCGACGGCGGCGAGCGCGGTCGGCGGCGTGACCTCGGACAGCACGGCGTAGTAGAAGATGAACATCGCGCGCTCGGCGTCGGCGACGCCCAGCGTCTCCAGTGCCGGGCCGATCACGACCCAGGCGATGATGAAACTGGCGGTGACCGGTACCGCGAGGCCGAGTACGCCGACGGCGACCGCCGAGAGCAGCACGGTCAGGACGAGGATCACCGTGCCGTTGTCGCTGAGCACGCCGGCCAGTTCCACCAGCGCGTCCGCGAGTTCGAGGCCGAGCCCGGTCTTGGTGATGGTCGAGGTGATCACCCCGGCCGCCGCGCACACCGCGATCACCGGCAGCGCCCCGCGCACCCCGGCCGAAAGCGCGTCGACCATGTCCTTCGCCCACCCGCGGACGTCGCGGCGGCGGGCGATCAGCGCGAAGAGCGCGGCGACGCCGGTGGCGTAGACGACCGCGGCGAACGGCGGGATGTCGAGGGCGAGGAACACGACGATGATCGCCAGCGAGAGGAAGTGGTAACCGCCGCGCAGCAACAGCTTCCAGGGATCGCCGTGGGGGACGTCGACCGCTTCGGCCTTGAAGCGCCGGGCGTCGGCCTCCATCGCGAACACGATGCCGAGGTAGTACAGCAGCGTCGGCACGGTCGCCCAGATCAGCACCTTCAGGTACGACGTCTGCAGGTACTCGGCGATGATGAACGCGGCGGCGCCCAGCGTCGGCGGCGAGAGGATGGCCCCGATCCCGGACGCGGCGAGCAGGCCGCCCGCGTTTTCCTTGGGGTAGCGGGCTTTCTTGAGGATCGGCCAGGTGATCGAGCCGAGGCTGACGGCGGTGGCGGTGCCCGAACCCGAGACCGTGCCGAGCAGGAATCCCGACAGGACGGTGGTCCGGCCCGGCGCCGTCCGCGACTTCCGGAACGCGGCGAACGAGATGTCCACGAAGAACTGCCCGGCGCCCGAAGCGTTGAGGACGGCGCCGTACAGGGTGAACAGGACGATGTAGCTGCCCGCGACGTCGAGCGGGGTGCCGTAGAAGCCGCTGGCGTCGTTGTAGAGCGCGTTGACGATCTGGCTGAAGTCGATGCCCGCGTGCGCGATGCCCCAGTTCTGCGGGAGGAAGCCGCCGTAGTAGGCGTAGGCGAGGAAGAGCAGGCAGACGATCGGCAGCACCAGGCCGGTGGTGCGGCGGGTGGCTTCGAGGATCAGGACCAGCAGCAGCGCGCCGGCGACGATGTCCAGCGGGGACAGGATGCCCTGGCGGTCGAGGAAGGCGTCGTACCCGGTCAGCACCGGGTAGAGGCCGACGACCAGTGCGACGGCGGCGAGCGTCCAGTCGGTCCAGCCGGGGGCGTCCCCCGCGCGGGCTCGCGGGCGGTAGCAGAGGAAGACCAGCGGGAGCGTCGTGCCGAGGAAGAGCACCAGGTAGAACTGGTTGCCCTTGGCGAAGGGGAAGAAGACCTGCTTGAGCACCAGCACGGCGACGGCCAGCGCGACGAAGTAGACGACCCGGTCCGGAACCCGGGGGAGCTGCCGCGCGGGCCGTTCTTCGTCGTGCTCGGCGGCGATCGCGGCGGGAGTGTCCTCTTCGACCGGCCCGGTGGTCACCCAGCCACGGTACGGTGTCGCGGATCACACCGAAACCGGCAAAGGGATCACCCACCCCAAGCGCCCCAATGTGGCGTTGGTTGCGTCAGACGCACCCAATGTGGCGTTCGGTGCGTCTGACGCACCGAACGCCACATTGGGGCGCTTGAGACTCAGCCGTTGGCGGCGATGTCCGCCAGGACCGCGGCGATCGTGCGGACCGGGACGCCCGTGCCGCCCTTGCCGGTGTAGCCCCAGGGCGAACCGGTGTTGAACGACGGGCCGGCGATGTCGATGTGGACCCAGTCGAGGCCGTCGGCGACGAACTCGCGCAGGAAGATCCCGGCGGCGAGCATGCCGCCCCAGCGGTGGCCGGTCACGTTGGCCAGGTCGGCCAGCCGCGAGTCGAGGTCGGCGCGCAGTTCCTCCGGCAGCGGCATGGCCCAGCCGTTCTCGCCGGTGGCCTGCATGATCGTGGCGACGCGGTCGCGGAAGTCGTCCGAGCCCATCACGCCGGCGGTGCGGTTGCCGAGCGCGACGACCTGGGCGCCGGTCAGCGTCGAGGTCTCGATCAGGTAGTCCGGGTTCTCCTCGGCCGCGCGCACCATGGCGTCGACGAGCACGAGCCGGCCCTCGGCGTCGGTGTTGAGGACCTCGACGGTCTTGCCGCCGTACATCGTCAGGACGTCGCCCGGGCGGTAGGAGGTGCCCGAGGGCAGGTTCTCCGCCAGCGGGATGTGCGCGACGACCTCGAGCGGGTACTTCAGCTTCGCCGCCAGCACGACGGCCGCGAGCACGCCGGCCGCGCCGGACATGTCGGAGGTCATGTGGTCCATGTTCGCGGCGGGCTTGAGCGAGATGCCGCCCGAGTCGAACGTGATGCCCTTGCCGACCAGCGCGACCTTCTTGGCGGCCTTGGCGGGCTTGTAGCCGATGCGCACCAGGCGCGGCTGGCGGGACGAACCGCCGCCGACGCCGAGGATGCCGCCGAAGCCCTTGCGCTTCAGGGCTTTCTCGTCGAGGACCTCGAACTCGAGGCCGTTGTCCTCGGCCAGCTTCTTCGCGCGGTCGGCGAAGGAGGCCGGGTAGAGGTCGTTCGGCGGGGTGTTGATCAGGTCGCGGGCGGTGAGGACGGCTTCGGCGATGGAGGTCGCGGCCTTGAGCGTCGCCTTGTGCTCGCGGGCGGTGCCGTCGGCCGGGCTCGCGAAGTCGACCTTCGCGACCGGGGCGTCACCCTTCTCGGAGCGGTAGGCGGTGAAGACGTAGGAGCCCATGACCGTGCCCTCGACGGCGGCCTGCAGGTCGAGCTCGGACAGCGTCACGAGCGCGCGGTCGGTGCCGGCCAGCGCGCGGCCGGCGGCCCCCGCGGCGCGGCGGACCTGCTCGGGGGTGACGCCGTCGCCCGGCTTGCCGAGGCCGACGGCGAGCACGACGGCGGCCGGGAGCTTGCCCAGCGTCGGGACCTTGACGACCTCTTCGGCCTTGCCGCTCGCGCCGAGGGTGGCCAGCAGGTCGGCGAGGCGCCCGTCGAAGGCGGCGTCGACGGCGGCGGCGCCGTCGGCGAGGACCGGGCCGTCCTCGCCAGCCAGGGTGCCGATGACGACCACGTCGGCGCGCGTCTTGGCCAGTGCCTCCCCGGTGTTGTCGGACAGGGCGAGCTTAGGCACGGTCACTTCTGGCTCCTCGCGCGTTCTCGGTGGTACCGGGCACCGGCCCGGCCGGGATCGTGAGCCATGCTAATGACGACGGAAGCCGGGGTGAACAGAGGGAGAGGGAGGACCGCGTGCGGCTGGGTGGCGGGCTGCTGGTGCTACTGGCGGCGGGGGCGGCGGGCGCGGGCTGGTGGCTGCTCGCCGGGCTGGTGCTCGCGGCGGTCGCCGCCGGGGCGTCGGCGCGGGTGCCGGAACCGGGGGACGCCCTGGTCGACCGGGTCGTCGTGGTCCTCGCGCGGCTCGCCGAAACGACGGTCTACGCGATCGCGTTCGGGGCCTACGTCTTCCCGGCGCACCGCGAACTCGCCGCGGCGGCCTTCGCGGTCGTGGTCGCCGGGGCGGGGTTCGCCGGGCTGAAGGTCCCGACGATCGTCGTACGGATCGCGGGCGGGCTGCTGCTCGCCGCCGGGCTGGTGCTCGTCGTGGTGTGCGTGGCCGTCACGCCGGTGGGGACGGCCGACGCCCTCCGGCCGCCGGACTTCGCGGGTGTCCTCGTCGCCGCCGTGCTCGCGCTGCCGTTCCTGCGGCCGGGCGGCCGGGAGCACGCGGGCCTGCGGGTGCTGCTGCTCGGTGCGGTCGCGGTCCTGGCCGCGTTCGCCGCGCTCTACCAGCTCGGCGCCGTCCGGCTCGGGTTGTCGCCGACCTCGCTGCGCGACCTGCTCTCCGCCGCCGACGCGGACGCGCTGCAGCCGCTGCTGACCGCCGTCGCCGTGGCCGCCACGGTCGTCCCGGCGCTCGCCGCGGGCGGGCAGGTCCGGACGCGGGCCGGGGCGCCTGGGCTCGCCGGCCTGGCCGTCGCCGCGGTGGCCGCGTACTTCCTGCCGGTGCTGCCGGTGCTCGTCGCCGCGGGGCTGGCGACCGTGTTCGAGCTGCTACTGGGTGTACGCGCGCGCCGGTACAGTGGAGCGCGTGACTGATCGACGGTGGCGGCCGGGGCAGACGGTGGTCGAACGGTTCCACCGCCCGGACGGCTCGATCGGCCAGGTCCACCCGCTGCGCGTGCTGGCGGACGACGGCCGCGTGCTGCTCGCCTGGCTGCCGGCGGGCACGCCGATCGTCGGCAGCCGGCTCGTGGACGGGCGCTCGATGGCCGAAGCGCCCCTGGACCAGCGGTTCCGCATCCCGCGCGTGCCGGTGCCGGACTTCTGGCACCGCACGTCCACGCTGCGCCGCATCGCCGACGACGAATGGTCGTCGGTCTGGTGGTTCTTCGACGCCCAGGGCCGCTTCACGAACTGGTACGTCAACCTCGAGGTCCCGCTCGGCCGGAACCCGCAGGGGGTGGACCGCATCGACGGCGTGCTCGACGTCGTCGTCGACCGGGACGGCACCTGGCGCTGGGACGACGAGGACGAGGCCGAGGTCGCGATCGACGCCGGGCGGCTGACGCGGGAACAGCTCGACCGGCTGCGCGACGAGGGCGAGCGGATCGGCGCGCTGGCCGAACGCGGCGCCTACCCGTTCGACGGCACGGACACCGACTTCCGCCCGGACCCGGCGTGGCCGGCGCCCGAGCTGCCCCCGGGACTGCTGGCCGGGCTCAGCCCGCGGTCAGGAGAAGGATCAGCGCCAGCACGGCGTTGACGACCGCGAGGATCACGACCGACTTCGTCGGGATCACCTTCGGGAACACGGTCTTGCCGTGGATGCTCCGCCACCACACGATGGCGAACACCCCGCCGACCAGGCCGAGGAAGCCGCCGAAGCCGCTGTTGAGCACCGCCCAGCCGACCATGCCGAGCAGGCCGACACCGAAGGTCAGCAGCACCGCGGTGACGAACGTCTTGACGTCGGCCCCGCCGGTCTTGGGCCGGGGCACCGGCTCCGTGGAGTGGTAGGTCACAGCGCCATACTAGAGCGAGGGCCGTCCGGGCCGGCGCGGCGCGCGCGAGGGACCCGGAACACATGGACTTCCGACTAACGTGCTTCCGACCAAGCGGTATCGTCTAGCCATGACCACGACGACGCAGTTCGCCCCTGTCCCGCACCCGAGTCCTGCGAGCGCGGACCGTGTCGCGGAGGTACTCGAAGCCCCTGGATTCGGTACTTATTTCACCGACCACATGGTCACCGTGAAGTGGTCCAAGGCCGAGGGCTGGCACGACGCCCAGGTCGGCCCGTACGCCCCCTTCACGCTCGACCCGGCGACGTCGGTGCTGCACTACGGCCAGGCGATCTTCGAGGGCCTCAAGGCCTACCGCCAGCCGGACGGCTCGATCTCGTCGTTCCGCCCGGACGCCAACGCCGCGCGGTTCCGGCAGTCGGCCGAGCGGCTCGCGATGCCGCAGCTGCCCGA
The DNA here is from genome assembly GCF_041346945.1 of Amycolatopsis sp. cg9. Classification (NCBI taxonomy): domain Bacteria; kingdom Bacillati; phylum Actinomycetota; class Actinomycetes; order Pseudonocardiales; family Pseudonocardiaceae; genus Amycolatopsis; species Amycolatopsis sp. cg9. The sequence goes on from NZ_CP166850.1 coordinate 4,910,566, forward strand.
AGACGTCTTCGTCGACTCGCTGCGCGAGCTCGTCGCCGTCGACAGCCGGTGGGTGCCCACCCGCCGGGGCGACTCGCTGTACCTGCGGCCGTTCATGATCTCGACGTCGACCGGCCTCGGTGTCAACAGCCCGGCCGCCGACTACGTGTACACGGTCATCGCGTCCCCGGCCGGGTCGTACTTCGCCGGCGGCGTGAAGCCGGTCAGCGTCTGGCTGTCGACGGAGTACGTGCGCGCGGCCCCCGGCGGCACCGGCGCGGCCAAGTGCGCGGGCAACTACGCGGCTTCGTTCGTCGCGCAGGCGCAGGCCGTCGAGAAGGGGTGCGACCAGGTGGTCTGGCTCGACGCGGTCGAGCGGCGCTGGGTCGAGGAGATGGGCGGGATGAACCTGTTCTTCGTCTTCGGCTCGGGCGAGAACGCCCGGCTGGTCACCCCGGAGCTGACCGGCTCGCTGCTGCCCGGCGTCACCCGCAAGTCGTTGCTGCAGCTGGCTTCGCGGCTCGGCTACAAGATCGAGGAGCGCCGCATCTCCACCGAGGAGTGGGAGAAGGCGTCGGCGTCCGGTGAGCTCACCGAGACGTTCGCCTGCGGCACCGCGGCGGTGATCACCCCGGTCGGCCACGTCAAGCACGCGGGCGGCGAGTTCACCATCGCCGACGGCCGGCCCGGCGCGCTCACGATGAAGCTGCGCGAGGAGCTGACCGGCATCCAGGAGGGCACCCGCCCCGACACCGACCACTGGATGGTCAAGCTCGGCTGAGTGCCGTCGAGGCCACCTCATGGGCGACTGACGCCCGTGAGGTGGCCTCGAGGGCTTTCAGGAGGCGGGGGCCGCGATGAGGGGGCCGGAGACGCCGGCCTGGTCGTGCGTAGCCGTTTCGGCCAGGACGCGGGCGGCCATCATCAGCAGCGGCAACGCCGTGACCGCGCCGGTGCCTTCGCCGAGGCGGACGTCGAGTTCGAGCAGGGGCCCGAGGTCGAGGTGCTCCAGGGCCAGGCCGTGCGCCGGCTCGGCCGTCCGCTGCCCGGCCACCCACCAGCGGCGCGCGCCCGGGGCGAGGTCTTCGGCGACGAGCGCCGCCGCGCACGCCACCAGGCCGTCGAGGACCACCGGGGTGCGCCGGACCGCGGCCTGGGCCAGGAAGCCCGCCATGGCGGCGATGTCCGCGCCCGCCGTCGTGCGCAGCAGGTCCACGGGGTTGGCCAGGACCGCGCGGGCGCGGCGCAGCGCGTCGCGGACCGCCGTCGCCTTGCGCATCCACGCGTTGTCGTCGATGCCCGAGCCGCGGCCGACGACGGCGACCGGCTCGGTGCCGGTCAGCGCCGCCACCAGGACCGACGCCGGTGTGCTGTTGCCGATCCCGAGGTCGCCCGGGATGAGCAGGTCCGCGCCGCCGTCGACCTCGGCGTCGGCGATCGCGATGCCGGCCCGGACCGCGGCCTTCACCTCGTCCTCGGTCAGCGCGTCTTCGACGTCGATGGAGCCGGAGCCGCGGCGGACCTTGAACTCGCCGATCGACCGGGTCGCCGGCGCCTCGGTGTCCACGGCCAGGTCGACCACCCGGACGCTCGCGCCCGCGGCGGCGGCCAGCACGTTGATCGCGGCGCCGCCGGTCAGCATCGTGCCGAGCAGCTGCGCGGTGACCTCGGCGGGATAGGCCGAGACGCCCTTCGCGGCGATGCCGTGGTCGCCGGCGAACACGATCACGCGCGGCCGGGTGAACGGCCGCGGCGGCGACTGGCCCTGGCACGCGGCGATCCACACGCCCAGCTCTTCCAGCCTGCCCAGCGACCCGGCCGGCTTGACCAGCTTGTCGTGCAGGGCGATCGCGTCGGACCGGGCGTGGTCGTCGGGCGGGGTGATCTCGGGGAACTCGATGTTTTCCGGCTCCACACCAGGCCCTTTCTCGGTCCGCGGCAACGCTGTGGCCAACCTACCGGTGAGCCGGCACCGGTAGTCTCGCGGCTCGTGGAGACGACGGCGGCCGCGGTGGTGCTGGCCAGCGGCGCGGGTACCCGCGTCGGCGCGAAGCTGAACAAGGTCTACCTGCCGCTCGGCGGGCGCCGGGTGGTGGCCTGGTCGCTGGACGCGTTCGCGCGCGTGCCCGGCATCGGCGTGCTGGTGCTGGTCATCCGGCCGCAGGACCGGGAACTGGCGGACGAGGTCCTCGCGGATTTCGACGGCGACGTCGAAATCGTGCACGGCGGGGACACGCGCCAGGCGTCCGAGCTCAACGCGCTGCGCCACCTCGCCCCGAGAATCGCAGGCGGCCGGGTCGACGCCGTGCTGCTGCACGACGCGGCCCGGCCGCTGGTCCACCCACAGCTGGTCGATGCGGTGCTGACCCGGACACGCGAGGACGGGGGGGCTGTGCCGGGCCTTGCCGCGGACGACATCGTCGGGGTGGATGCCGGGCACCTGGTCGCCCAGGTGCCCGGCGCGATCCGCGTCCAGACGCCTCAAGGCTTCCGGGCCGGACCGCTGCTCGAGGCCTACGAACAGGCCGAGCGCGAAGGCTTCTCGGGTACGGACACTTCCTCGTGCATGGAGCGGTTCTCCTCCCTGCCGATCCGGTGGGTCCCGGGTGCTCCCGAGAACCTCAAGATCACGTATCCCCACGACCTGGTGGTCGCGGAGCGGTTGCTCGCCCGCTAAGCGCAGGCGGGCGGGCCGCCGTCTTCCCCTTCCGTGGTGCTCGTCGGCCGGATGGTGACGTCCTGCCGCAGTTCCGCCGGGACGCCGCAGTCCGGCTGCGGGCGCAGCGCCTGCAACGGCGCGCCCGGGGTGCCGGGTTCCGCGAGGGTGAGCACCGCGCGCAGCGTCCACACCGGGGTGGCGTGGTACTGCCAGGTGACGACCCGCGGGCTGAACACGTCCGTGCCCGGGAAGGTCGGGACGCGGTAGGCGCTGGCCCGGTGCTCGTCGCGGAGGATGATGACGTCCGCGCAGGTCGGCCACCGGTGCACCGCCGCGTAGACCTCCGGGGCCTCGCGGCCGCCGAACAGGTGCAGCACCCATTTGCGGCGCCGGAGCTCCTCGAGGAGTTCCTCGAGGCCCTGGCCGCTGGATCCGGTGTGAGGTGTGGGCGGGGACACACTTTCGAGGGTAACTTGCGTACTAGAGCGCAGTCCAGCTCGTGTACTAGTACACCTGGGTGGTTCTGATCAGGGCTTTGTCTCCGACACCCTGGCGTGCTAGAACACTTGTGCGTTAGTCCCCGTGAGGAGCTGCCGTGCCCACCCTCGACCGTCCAGAGCCGCCGTACCTGCAGATCGCGGGCCGGATCCGTGACGACATCCTGTCCGGCCGGCTGCAGGAGGGCGACACCGTGCCGTCCGCCCGCGAGATCGCGCGCACGTGGGCCGTCGCCATGGCGACGGCCACCAAGGTGCTGGCCACCCTGCGTTCCCAGGGCCTGGTGCGGCCCGTGCGCGGCGTCGGCACGGTCGTCGACCGCGGCGGCCTGCACCGCACGGCCCGCGACCGCTCGGCCGCCTCGTCGCGCACCGGGCGGATCTACCCGCCCGGCCACTACGCGGTGATCCGCTCGGCCGGGCTCGAACCGGCGTCCGAGCGCGCCGCCGCCGTGCTGGGCCTCGAGGAGGGTGCCCCGGCGGTCCGGCGGCAGCGCACCACGTACGGGCCGGACTCGCGGCCGCTGTCGACGTCGACGTCGTGGTTCGACGGCGCGCTGTCGGCCAAGGCGCCGGCCCTGCTGGTCGCGGAGCGGATCGTCGAGGGCACCTCGGCCCACGCGGCCGCCCGGCTGGGCACGAAGATCGTGACGACGCAGGAACGGCACGCGGCGGGCCGCGCGAGCGGCGAGGAGGCACGCGAGCTCGGGCTGCCCGAAGGGGCGCCGGTGCTGCTCGGCCGGAGCACCTTCCTGGCGGCCGACGGGACGGTCGTCGAGTACGGTGAGTCCGCCGCCTTGCCCGACCACTGGGTTTTCTACGAGTACACGACTGAGGACGGCGAATGAAGAAGATCCACGCGGGCAAGGTCCGCGACCTGTACGAGCTCGACGGCGGGGACATCCTGCTGGTCGCGTCCGACCGGGTCTCGGTCTACGACGTGGCGCTGCCGACGCTGATCCCGGACAAGGGCGCGCTGCTCAACCAGCTGTCCGCGTGGTGGTTCGACAAGATGGCCGCGGTCGTGCCGAACCACGTCGTGTCCACCACCGACGTGCCGGCGGAGTTCGCCGGGCGCGCGATGCGGTGCAAGCCGCTGAAGATGGTCAAGGTCGAGTGCATCGCCCGCGGCTACCTCGCCGGCCTGGGCCTGCGGGAGTACCAGCGTGACGGCAAGATCTCCGGCGTCGCGCTGCCGCCGGGCCTGCGCGAGGGCGACAAGCTGCCGGAGCCGATCTTCACGCCGACGACCAAGGAGTCCGACACCGGGCACGACGAGTTCATGACCTTCGACGAGGTCCTGAACGACATCGGCGAGGACACCGCGAAGCGGCTTCGCGAGCTGACGCTGGAGATCTACACGAAGGGCGCGGAGCACGCCGCGAAGCAGGGCGTCATCATCGCGGACACGAAGCTTGAGTTCGGGTTCGACGCCGACGGCACGCTGACCCTCGGCGACGAGGTGCTGACGTCGGACTCGTCGCGCTTCTGGCCCGCCGACGACTGGGAGCCGGGCCGGCCGCAGCACGCGTTCGACAAGCAGTTCGTCCGCGACTGGTCCCGCGGCACGGGCTGGGACCAGACCCCGCCCGGGCCGGAGATCCCGGCGGACATCGTCGAGCAGACGCGGCAGCGCTACACCGAGGTCTACGAGCGGATCACGGGGAAGACCTGGGTCCGTGGGTGAGTTCGACCCCTACCAGCTGATCGACGACGTCGAGACGCTGCTGACCGAGCGGGGGCTGGCGCCCTCGCGCGTGCCCGGCCGCGGCGGCGACCGGCTGGCGGGGGCCAGCCGCCTCCTGCGCGGGTTCGGCCTGGAGCCCCGGATGGCCCCCGAGGACGCGTTCGACCTCGGGGTGCCGTTCCAGGGCCGGATCAACCAGGACTAGGGGCTCTTCGTCAGGTTCGCGTCGCGCTCGACGACGTCACCGAGGACGTCGTCGATGGCGGCCAGCAGGTCGGCGTCGAGCTTCTGGCCGGCGGCCTTGACGTTCTCGTGCACCTGCTCCGGCCGCGAGGCCCCGATGATCGCCGAGGCGACGTTCGGGTTCTGCAGCACCCACGCGACGGCCAGCTGCGCGAGCGTCAGACCGGCCTGCTTCGCGAGCGGCTCCAGCTCGGCGACGCGCTTGAGGACGTTCTCGTCGAGGAAGCGGGCGACCATGTTGGCGCCGCCCTTTTCGTCGGTCGCGCGCGAGCCGGCAGGGTAGTCCTGGCCGGGCTTGTACTTGCCGGTCAGGACGCCCTGCGCGATCGGCGACCAGACGATCTGGCTCAGGCCCTCGCGCTCGGAAGCGGGGATGACCTGGTCTTCGATGACGCGCCAGAGCATGTTGTACTGCGGCTGGTTGGAGACGAAGGGGATCTTCAGCTCGCGGGCGAGGGCGGCGCCGCGGCTGATCTGCTCGGCGGTCCACTCGGAGACGCCGACGTAGAGCACCTTGCCCTGACGGACGAGGTCGGCGAAGGCGAGCATGGTCTCTTCGAGCGGGACGGTCCGGTCGAACCGGTGCGCCTGGTAGAGGTCGACGTAGTCGGTGCCGAGCCGGGCCAGGGACGCGTTCGCCGATTCGAGGATGTGCTTGCGGGACAGGCCCTTGTCGTTGGGGCCCTTGGGGCCGGTGGGCCAGAAGACCTTGGTGAAGATCTCCAAGCTCTCCCGCCGCTGGCCCTTCAGGCCGCGGCCCAGTACCGATTCGGCGGCGGTGTTGGCGTAGACGTCGGCGGTGTCGAAGGTGGTGATGCCGGCGTCGAGTGCGGCCTTGATGCAGGCGTGGGCCTGGTCCTCCTCGACCTGGGAACCGTGGGTGAGCCAGTTCCCGTACGAGATCTCACTGACGTTGAGGCCGCTGCGGCCGAGACGACGAAACTCCATGGTGCGAGCTTAGGCGGAAATCGTTTGCTTTGCTAACGACCCTGGAGTGACTCCAGCCTCCCCCCGGCCGGCTCCGGAGGTCGCGAATGACTCATTCGGGACCACCGATGTCCCGAATGAGTCATTCGCGACGCTTGGTCGCGGGCTTCTCGCATCCAGCTCAGTTGGGGATCGGGTCCCCGGGCTTCAGCCGCGGCTTCGGCACCCGCAGCCGGCGGATCTGGGACGCCCGGACGAACGCGTACCAGCCGATCGAGCGGCCGTTCACCGTCTCCTTCGGGAACCTCTCCCGCACCAGCTTCGCGATCTTCCGCCCGTTGACGAAGCCCTCGATCGCCATCACCAGCAGCATCGCCGTGCACAGCAGCGTGATGTACGACTGGACCTGGGGCAGCGGCACCAGCAGCGCGAGGAACACCACGATCGCCAGCGGCATGAACAGGCCCAGCAGGTTGCGCCGGGTGTCGACCAGGTCGCGGACGTACGCCTTCACCGGGCCGCGATCGCGGGGGAGGAGGTACTTGTCGTCACCCGCCATCATGCGGTCGCGGCGCAGCTTGGCGGCCGCGCGGCGGTCTTCCTTCGTCTGCGGGTTCGACTTGCGCAGTTCCTTGTTGCGCTTCATCGCCTCGCGCATGGTGGTGGGCGGCGGCGCCACCGGGCCGCGCTTCTTCGCCTCCGCGTCTCGGCGCTTCGGCGTAGCCTTGCCCTTACCGGGCGTGAACGCCTTGCCCGCGACGTCGACGGCTTCCGTCGTCTCCGGCTCTTCGGCGGCGGTGTCTGTGGTGCTTCGGCGCAGGAACCTCACCTCACCAGGGTATTGCAGGCGTCACGCCGCCGTTCACCAGGTCGATCGATGTGCGACCATGGTGGGGGAACAGAACGGACGCCCCGGGTGTTGAAGACGTCAGCACGAGGAGTATCCGCAGTGAGTTCGAACTTAGAGGGAGTGCCATGACGACCGCTGAGCACGCCGGCGCGACGCAGGCCGAGACCGCCGAAGAGACCCACGGCGTCACGCTGACCGACGCCGCGGCTTCCAAGGCGAAGGCCCTGCTCGAGCAGGAGGGCCGCGACGACATGCACCTGCGCATCGCCGTCCAGCCCGGTGGCTGCGCGGGCCTGCGCTACCAGCTGTTCTTCGACGAGCGCACGCTCGACGGCGACCTGTTCCGCGACTTCGACGGCCTCAAGGTCGCCGTGGACCGGATGAGCGCGCCGTACGTCTCGGAAGCCGTCATCGACTTCGTGGACACGATCGAGAAGCAGGGCTTCACGATCGACAACCCGAACGCCACCGGCTCCTGCGCCTGCGGCGACTCGTTCCACTGAGCCGCGGCGACGCCGGCAGACGAGAAAGGCCCCGTCCCCCGAGAGGGAGGCGGGGCCTTCTCCGTCTTTGCGGACTACGTCAGACGTAGGCGTCGAGATCGGCAACCTGGGCGTGGCACGCCTCGTCGACCTGCCACGGCTTGGCCGCGACGCGGGGCTGCGGCAGGCTCTCGGCCTGCAGGTTCTCCGGGATGAGCGCGCAGTCGGCGATCAGCTCGGACAGGGTCTCGGGTTCGGTGACGGCGTTCACGATTCGTAACGCTATTGATCGCGATTCGACTGGAGAAGGAGTACCAGCCGGTAGTGTCGGTTGGGCGCGCGCGAACTACCCGGATGGGTCATGACCCGGGGGTAACTTCGCGCCTTTTGCCGTGAGGTCGAACACAAAGGAGCAGCCGGTGGCAGACAGGGCCAGGATCGCGGTGTCCGGCAGTATCGCGACCGACCACCTCATGCACTTCCCGGGCAGGTTCGCGGAGCAGCTGGTCGCGGAGCAGCTGCACCGGGTTTCCCTGAGCTTCCTCGCCGACGACCTCGTGGTCCGGCGCGGCGGCATCGGCGCCAACATCGCTTTCGGGCTCGGGGTGCTCGGCGTCCAGCCGGTCCTCGTGGGTGCCGTCGGCGCCGACTTCGCCGACTACCGCTCCTGGCTGGAGCGCCACGGTGTCGACACCTCCGGCGTGCACGTGTCGGAGGTCGCGCACACCGCGCGGTTCGTCTGCACCACCGACGAGGACCTCTGCCAGATCGCGACGTTCTACGCGGGCGCGATGGCCGAGTCCCGCAACATCGAGCTGCAGCCGATCGCCGAGCGCGCCGGCGCGCTCAGCCTGGTGCTGATCAGCCCGGACGACCCGGAAGGCATGGTCCGCCACGCCGAGGAGTGCCGCCAGCGCGGGTACGCCTTCGCCGTCGACCCGTCGCAGCAGCTGGCCCGGATGAGCGGCGAGCAGGCCCGCGCCTTCGTCGCCGGCGCGAAGTACCTGTTCAGCAACGACTACGAGTGGGAGCTGCTGCTCCAGAAGACCGGCTGGACCGAGGCCGACGTCCTCGCGCAGGTCGGCCTGCGGATCACGACGCTGGGGGAGAAGGGCGTCGAGATCGTCGGCAAGGACGGCACGGCCCTGCAGATCGGCGCGGTCCCCGAGCGGGCGAAGGCCGACCCGACGGGTGTCGGCGACGGCTTCCGCGCCGGCTTCCTGGCCGGCCTCGACGGCGGTCTGAACGTGGAGCGCGCGGCCCAGCTCGGCTCGCTGATCGCGGTGCTGGTGCTGGAGACGGTCGGCACACAGGAGTGGACGTTCGACCGCACGGACGCGCTGGCCCGCATCGGCGACGCCTTCGGCCCGGACGCCGCCGACGAGATCGCGGCGGTCCTGCCGGCGGCCTGAGCCCCGGAACGAGGAAGGCCCCGCACCGAACCGGTGCGGGGCCTTCTCCGTCGGAAACCTCAGAGCTTGACCGGGTACACCGGCTCGGGGACCTCGGGCTTGATGCGGTGCTCGACGAAGATGCCGTGCCACAGCATGAACACGATCAGCGCCCACAGCTGGCGGCTGCGGTCCAGCTGGCCCGCCTTGTGCTCCTCCAGCAGCGCCAGGATCGCCTTCTTGTCCAGCAGCTCCTCGGTCCGGGAGTCGCTGATGATCCCCTTGGCCCAGTCGTACATCTCGTTGCGCAGCCACAGCCGGATCGGAACCGGGAAGCCGAGCTTGCGGCGGTTGAGCACGTGCGCCGGGATGATCTTGGCCAGGGCCTGGCGCAGCGCGTACTTCGTCGTGCCGTGGGCCAGCTTCTGGTCCAGCGGGATCGACGCCGCGACCTTGAACACCTCGGCGTCGAGGAACGGCACCCGCAGTTCCAGCGAGTTCGCCATGGTGACCTTGTCGGCCTTGACCAGGATGTCGCCGCGCAGCCAGGTGTAGAGGTCGACGTGCTGCATGCGGGCCACCGGGTCCCAGCCGCGCGAGACGTCGTACCAGGGCGCGGTGACGTCCTTGAAGCCGACGCCCTCCTGATACGTGCGAAGGACGTTGCGCAGCTGGTCGTCGCGGAAGTTGCGGGCGTTGCCGTAGTAGCGGTCCTCCAGCGGCAGCGCGCCGCGGCGCAGCAGGTCCTTGCCGCGGGTGCCCTCGGGGATCTTCGTCGACACCTTGCCGATGAGCTTCCGCATGCCGCCCGGGATCTTCTCGAACGGCGCCAGCGAGATCGGCTCGTTGTAGATCGTGTAGCCGCCGAACAGCTCGTCCGCGCCCTCGCCGGAGAGCACCGCCTTGACGTGCTTGCGGGCCTCGCGGGCGATGAACCAGAGCGGGACCAGCGCGGGGTCGGCCACCGGGTCGTCGAGGTACCAGACGATGAGCGGCAGCACCTCCATCATCTCGTCCGCCGACACCGTCCGGACCACGTGCTTGACGCCGATCGCGGCGGCCGACTCGGCGGCGACGTCGACCTCGGAGTAGCCCTCGCGCTCGAACCCGGTGGTGAACGCGATCAGGTTCGGGTTGTGCTCCTTGGCCAGCGTGGCGGTGGCCGTGGAGTCGATGCCGCCCGACAGGAACGCGCCGACCGTGACGTCCGGGTCGGAGATCATGTGCTTGCCGACCGAGTCGCGCATCACATCGGCGATGCGCTGGTGCAGCTCCTCGGCTTCGGCCTGCGTGTGCACCGGCTTGGCGCTGAACTGCGGGTGGAAGTAGCGGGTGAACTTCACCTCACCGCCCGGGACCACCTCGAACGACGTGCCGGACTCGACGCGGCGGATCGCGGTGTGCAGCGACTCGGGTTCGGGCACGTACTGCAGGACCAGGTAGTGCTGCAGGGCCTTCCGGTCCAGCTCCTGGGCGACGCCGAGGACGTCCGACAGCTCCAGCAGGCTCTTCTTCTCGCTGGAGAACGCCACCCCGCCGGGGCCGGCCGAGTAGAACAGCGGCTTGATGCCGAACGGGTCGCGGGCGCCGAAGACGCGCTTCTCCTGGGAGTCCCAGATCATGAAGGCGAACATGCCGCGCAGGCGCTTGACCCAGTCGGCGCCCAGGTAGTGGAAGCCGGCGACGATGGCCTCGCCGTCGCCCTCGGTCTCGAACTTCGCGCCGTACTGCGCGGCGAGCTCTTCGCGCAGCTCACGGTAGTTGTAGATCTCGCCGTTGAAGTTCATCGTGTACCGGCCGGGCGCCTCCGGCGGGCCCCACACCAGCGGCTGGTGCGCGTGCTCGACGTCGATGAACGCGAGCCGGTTGAAGCCGTAGACGACCTCGGCGTCGGCCCACGTGTCCTGCTCGTCGGGGCCGCGGTGGCGCTGGCAGCGCATGGCCGCGCCGACGGCGTCACGCGCGTTCGCCGCGCCGGTCTCGGTCGCGCAGATCAGTCCAAGCAGGCCGCACACGGGTACTCACACACCTTCAGGGGTATTCGCGGGGCTGGGAAGCGCCCAGTATGCCGGGCCGGTCGTGGCGAGTACCACGCGCGTCGGGGGTTACCCCTTGGTCAGCGGAGTCGGCCAACTCGGCTAGGCTCCGCCTGTCACGAAGATCTGTCGTAGGAGGCTCTGGGTGAAAGGGCGAGGCGCAGTGGGACAACCCGAGCGCACCCTGGGTAAGCGGACCGTGCGCGTCGCCGCGTTGGCGGTGCTGGTCGCGCTGACCGCGACGGGTTGCTCCGGCGACGAGATCCTGCGGTTCGGCTGGCCGGTCGGCGTCACCGAGCAGGCGAACCAGATGCGGAACCTCTGGACCTGGACCGTGGTCGCGGCGCTGGTCGTCGGTGTCATCGTGTGGGCCCTGATCTTCTGGACCGCGACGTTCCACCGCAAGAAGAAGACGGTCGACGGCGAGCCGGAGGAGCTGCCCCGGCAGTTCCAGTACAACATCCCGCTCGAGCTGTTCACGGTCGTCGTCCCGACGATCATGGTCTGCGTCCTGTTCTTCTTCACCGCGACGACGGAGTCGAAGGTCCTGGACAAGATCCCGAACCCGGACGTCAAGGTCCAGGTCGTGGCCTTCCAGTGGAACTGGGAGTTCAAGTACGAGGACGAGTCGGCGAAGAAGGCCGACGGCCAGCAGGTCAGCACGGTCGGCTCCTCCGGCGAGATCCCGCTCCTGGTGCTCCCGGTCGGCAAGACCATCCAGTACGACCTCGTCTCCACCGACGTCATCCACTCCTTCTGGGTCCCGGAGTTCCACTTCAAGCGGGACGTCATGCCGAACCCGGAGAAGAACAACCAGGACAGCTCCTTCCAGAACAAGATCGACCGCGAAGGCTCCTTCGTCGGCCGGTGCGCGGAGCTGTGCGGCACGTACCACTCGGTGATGAACTTCGAGGTCCGGGCGCTGTCGGCCGACAAGTACGACCAGTACATCGGGCTGCGCAAGCAGACGAACCCGGCGACCGGTCAGAACTTCACCGCGGCCGAGGCGCTGGCGAAGATGAACTGCGGCGAGCTGTGCACCCCGCACGCGGTCACGACCCAGCCGTTCAACACCGACCGCACGGCCCGCACCGCGTCCAACTGACGCGGCCAGAACAGGAGTAGGGAAGTCCCATGAAGGCCGAAGCCCGGATCTTCTTCATCGTGGCGATCTTCGCCGTGTTCATGGCGGTCGTGTACTGGGTGTGGACCGCGGCGGCCGCGACCCACGGCCCGGAGCCGGTCGGCATCGTCTCGCTGTTCCTGACCGGCGGCCTGGCGTTCCTCGCGGGCAGCTACATGCAGTTCGTCGCCCGGCGCATCGAGCCGCGGCCGGAAGACCGCGAAGACGCCGAGATCAGCGACGGCGCCGGCGAGCTGGGCTTCTTCAGCCCGGGCAGCTACTGGCCGGTCGGCATGGCGGCGACGGCGGCCCTCGCGGCGCTGGCGCTGGCGTTCTTCCACATCTGGCTGCTGGTGATCGCGCTCGTCGCACTGCTCATCACCATCGGCGGGCTGGTGTTCGAGTACCACACCGGTCCCTCGCACGACTGAGTTCTCCCGAAGCCGGCCGTCACGCACCTCGCGTGGCGGCCGGTTTCGTTTCAGCCCCGGAAAGCCGTCCGGTACGACGACGGGCTCGTCCCGCGGAGCCGGGTGAACTGGTGCCGCAGCGCGGCCGCCGACGCGTAGCCGCAGGCGGTCGCGATGTCCTCCACCGACAGCCCGCCTTCTTCCAGCAGGGCCTGGGCGCGGTCGAGGCGCCGCTCGGTCAGCCACCGGTGCGGCGTCGTGCCCGTGGCGGCCGAAAAGCGGCGCAGGAACGTCCGTTCGCCGAGCCCGCTGCGACGGGCCAGCTCCGCCACCGTGAACGGCTGGTCCAGGCGCCGCTCGACCCACTCCAGGGCCTCCGCGACCACGGCGTCGTCGGCCGCCGCCGTGGCCGGGACCGGGGCCTGGACGAACTGGGCCTGCCCGCCCGCGCGGTGCGGGGCCGCGACCATCCGGCGCGCCAGCGTCGTGGCCGCCGCGACGCCGCGCAGCCGGCGGACGAGGTGCAGGCACAGGTCGACGGCCGCGACCGTGCCCGCGCTGGTCAGGACGCCGCCGTCGTCGGCGTACAGCGCCTGCGGGTCGACGTCGGCCGCCGGGAAGCGCGTGCGGAACTCCGCCTCGTACACCCAGTGGACCGTGCAGCGGCGGCCGTCCAGCAGGCCCGCGTAGCCGAGCGTGAACACGCCCGCGCAGAACCCCGCGACCCACGCCCCGCGCCCGGCGGCGTCCCGCAGGACGTCCAGGACCGGCTCGGGCGGCGGTGCCGTCCGGGGTGCGCAGGTCGGGACGATGAGCAGGTCCGCCGTCGCCGCGTAGCCGAGGTCGCGCAGGCCGGACAGCCCGAACCCGGACCAGCTGGCGACCGCGTCGCCACCCGGCGAGCAGACGCCGAAGTCCCAGCCCTCGATGCCGTCGGCGCTGCGGTCGGTGCCGAACACCTCGCACGCGACGCCCAGCTCGAACGGCGAAACGCGGTCGGCGAGCACCACCGCGACCCGGTTGACGTCCATGGCGGCCAGTCTGTCACAAGTTTTGCGGCCGTTGTCATCTCTGACACTGGTTGAGCGTCGCCGACGGGACGAACCTGGACGGCATGACGAACTCGGAAACCCGCCCGCTCCTTCAGTGGTCCGCGGCGATGGCCATGTCCGGCACGATCGGTGCCGTCGTCCTCGAGAGCGGCGCGGCCGCCCCCGCCGTCGCGTTCGCACGCTGCTTCGTCGGCGGCGCGCTGCTGGTGCTGTGGTGCCTCTCCCGCGGCTGGCTGCAGGCCTGGCGGCCGTCCCGCCGGGACCTCGGCCTGGCCGTGCTGGGCGGGCTGTTCCTGGTCGGCAACTGGGTGCTGCTGTTCGCTTCCTACGCGCTGTCGTCGATCTCGGTCAGCACCGTCGTCTACCACACGCAGCCGCTGATCCTGGTCGGCCTGGCGGCCGCGTTCCTCGGCGAGAAGGTCGCGAAGAGCCACCTGGCCCGGGCCGCCATCGCGTTCGGCGGAGTGGCGTTGATCTCGCTCTCCGCCCACGGCGAGGACGGCAAACCCGTGCAGCTGGCCGGGATCGGCCTCGCCCTCGGCGCGGCCGTGCTCTACGCGGGAGCGTCCTTCGTCGCGAAGCAGCTGAAGCACATCCGCCCGCACCTCCTGGCGGCCGTGCAGACGACGGTGGGCGCGCTCGTGCTGGCGCCCCTGCTGCTCGTCGCGCCGCTGCCCACGACGACTTCGGGGCTGCTGTGGCTGGTCCTGCTCGGGACCGTCCACACGGCACTGATGTACGTGCTGATGTACGCGAGCATCGGCAAGCTGCCGACCACGACGGTGGCGCTGCTGTCCTACCTGTACCCGGTGGTCGCGGTGCTGGTGGACATCGCGTTCTACGGTCACCGCCCGAGCTGGCCGGAGGCGGTGGGCATGCTCGCGGTCCTGGCGGCCGCACTGGCTCCCCAGCGCGGCCGGCGGTCTGAGGTGCCGGGCGGGAACGGCCGGGGGAAAGCGGGTGCGGTGCCCGAACCCGCCGCCCGCAAGTGAGCGGGCGGACAGCCCGGCCGGTGGCACCCCGGAGGACGCCGACCCGAGCGGTCAGCCGGTCTCGCGGATTCGCCGCGGACCGTCACCGGGGGCACCGGTTCGCCGCGCTGAGGGAGGCTCGCCGGTCCGCGTACCAGCAGCTGGGCGAGCGAGCCACGCCCGAGCTGGCCGGAGGCGGTGGGCATGCTCGCGGTCCTGGCGGCCGCACTGGCTCCCCAGCGCGGCCGCAAGCCCGGTGCCGCCGCGACCGCCCCGGCTTACCGGAGCGGCCGCCGTGCGCGGGTCAGCTGAAGGCGATCCAGCGGTCCAGCAGCGCGGCCGCGGCGCCCGAGTCGATCGCCTCCGCCGCTCGCACCAGGCCGGCCCGCAGATCGTCCTCCAGGGACCCCGAGAAGCCCGTGAAGGCCGCCAGCGCGGCGGCCGCGTTGATCAGGACCGCGTCGCGGACCGGGCCCGCCTTGCCGCCCACCAGCTCGCGGACCACCTCGGCGTTCGCCGTCGCGTCGCCGCCGCGCAGGTCGTCCGCCGTCGCGCGGGGGATGCCCAGGTCGGCGGGGTCGAGGGAGCGCTCGGCGACCGTGCCGCCCGAGACCACCCAGACCGTGGACGTCGTCGTGGTGGTGATCTCGTCGAGGCCGTCGTCGCCGCGGACGACCAGGGCCGTCGTGCCGCGGCGGGCGAACGTCTCGGCCAGCACCCGGGTCTTGTCCTGGTACGCGCAGCCGATCAGCGCGGCGCCCGGCTGGGCCGGGTTGGTCAGCGGGCCGAGCAGGTTGAACGTGGTCGGGATGCCGAGCTCGCTGCGCACCGGGCCGGCGTGCCGCAGGGCCGGGTGGAACGCCGACGCCAGGAAGAACCCGATCCCGACCTCGGCGAGGCTGCGCTGCACGTCCTCCGGCGGCAGGCTGATCCGCACGCCGAGCGCCTCGAGGACGTCGGCCGCGCCGGACTTCGACGACGCGCTGCGGTTGCCGTGCTTGGCCACCGGCGCGCCGGCGGCCGCCGTGACGATCGTCGCCATCGTCGAGATGTTCACCGAGTTCGAGCCGTCGCCGCCGGTGCCGACGATGTCGACCGCCGGGCGGTCCAGCTCGACCCGGCGGGCGTGCGCCAGCATCGTGGCCGCCATGCCGGCGATCTCCTCGGGCGTCTCGCCCTTGGCGCGCAGCGCGACCGCGAACCCGGCGATCCGGGCCGGGCTCGCGGCTCCGCTCATGATCTGGTCCATCGCCCACGCCGTGTCGTCCGCCGAGAGGTCGACGCCCGCGATGAGCTGCTTGAGCAGGGGTGGCCAGGTGCGGGGGACCGGGGTGGTCACCGGGCTCAGCCGTTCACGACGGGGACCCGTCGCAGCACGTCGGCGACGGTCTCCGCGGCGGTCAGCGGGTCCAGCGGGTGCACCAGCACGGCGTCCGCCTGCGACCAGGTCGCCAGCCACCGGTCGTCCTTGCGCCGCACCGAAACCACGATCGGCGGGCAGTTCGCGATCTCGGCCTTGAGCTGGCGGCAGAGGCCGATGCCGCCGGTCGGCTGCGCCTCGCCGTCGAGGATGGCCAGGTCGACGTTGCCCGCGTCCACCTCGGACAGCACGTCGGCGATGCCGGCCGCCTCGACGTAGTCCACGCGCGCCAGGTCCGCCGCCGGACGGCGCCCGACCGCGTTCACGATCGCCTCGCGCACCTCCGCCTTGTGGCTGAACACCAGGACCCGCATCGACTCGCCCATTGCGCACGCCTCCGTCTCGTCAAAGCCTTCCCGGCGATCGTATCGGCCGAGACCGACATCACGCGGTCGGCTCCGGCTGGAGCGCGTCCCAGCCCAGCGCGTCGCCGCCCAAGCGTTGCGCGAGGCCCGCCATCCGGGACCGTTCCTGGGCGCAGTGGAGCGCGTCGAGCACCTGGACGCGCACCGCGAGCACCCGCACCAGCTCGCCTTCGGGAGACTGTTCCCGCAGGTCGTAGCCGTCCTGGGCGAGGATCGACGCCGCTTCGGCGACCCGGCCCGGCGGCAGCAGCAGGTGGTGCCGCAGGACGGCCGGTGCCGTGCTGACCCAACCGGGTGAACCCGCGAGCACGGCGGAGTCCGCGACGACCGGGTCGAAGGCCGCCACGACGATCTCCAGGCCGGGGTCGTCGGGCCCGAGAACAGGCGTTTCGCGCTTCTTGACCAGGTTGAGCAGGCGGTTCACCAAACCCATGAGTAGCTCTCACCTTCCCGGGCATCCCGTGTGATCGGTAACGCAGACGGCTCGCCGTGGACCCACCCGGCGGAGCGGTGGTGCGAGAGGACATAATGCGACGCGTGACAACGGCAGCTCCCACCATCAGTCAGCGGGTCCACTCGCTGAACCGGCCGAACATGGTCAGTGTCGGCACCATCGTGTGGCTGTCCAGCGAGCTGATGTTCTTCGCCGGACTGTTCGCGATGTTCTTCACCGTCAAGGCGCAGAACCCGGTCGGGGAGACCTGGCCGCCGCGCCTGCACGGCGAGGAGTTCCACCTCAACGTGGCGTACGCGATCCCGTTCACGGTGATCCTCGTGCTGTCCTCGCTGACCTGCCAGTTCGGGGTGTTCGCCGCCGAGCGCGGCGACGTCTACGGGCTGCGCCGCTGGTACATCATCACGTTGATCATGGGCGCGATCTTCGTCGGCGGCCAGGCCAACGAGTACCACAACCTGGTGGAAGAGGGGATGACGATCCCGTCCGGCCCGTTCGGCACGGTCTTCTACCTCGCCACCGGGTTCCACGGCCTGCACGTCATCGGCGGGCTCATCGCCTTCGTGTACCTGCTCATCCGCACGAAGCTGAGCAAGTTCACGCCCGCCCAGGCCACGTCGGCGATCGTCGTGTCCTACTACTGGCACTTCGTCGACATCGTGTGGGTCGGCCTGTTCGGTGTGATCTACCTCCTCCCGTGAGGGGCTTCACGCCCAGCCGCCACCACCATCACCATCGGCCTGAACTGACAGCAAGGGTTGCCGCAAGATGACCACCAGCACCAAATCGTCGGAGCGCCGCTACCGCGCGCGGTCGAAGCTGCGGAGGCGGTTCGCCGGCCTGCTCGCGCTCGGTATCGCGCTGGTGGGCGCCGGCGCCCTGTACGCCGTGTTCGCCCCGGAGCCGCAGACCGCGCAGGCCCAGGGCACGCCGGCGCAGCTGCGCCTCGGCGAGCAGGTCTACAACAACACCTGCATCGCGTGCCACGGCGCGAACCTCGAGGGCGTGCAGGACCGCGGGCCGAGCCTGATCGGCATCGGCGACGCCGCGGTGTACTTCCAGACTTCTTCGGGCCGCATGCCCGCCGCGCGCCAGGAGGCGCAGGTCGAGCGGAAGCCGCCGAAGCTGACCGAGGCCGAGATCGACGCGGTCGGCGCCTACATCCAGGCGCACGGCGGCGGCGTCCAGCGCCCGGCCGAGAAGGGCGAGGCCCTGCGCGGCTCCGACCCGGCCCGCGGTGGCGAGCTGTTCCGCCTCAACTGCGCTTCGTGCCACAACTTCACCGGCCGCGGCGGCGCGCTGTCGGCGGGCAAGTACGCGCCGAACCTGGATCCGGCCAGCGAAGAGCAGATCTACACGGCCATGCTCACCGGCCCCCAGAACATGCCGAAGTTCTCCGACCGGCAGCTGTCGCCGGAGGAGAAGAAGGACATCGTCGCCTACGTGAAGTCGGTGTCCGACGGCAACAATGACCCGGGTGGTAACGGCCTCGGCGGGGTCGGCCCCGCTTCGGAGGGCGTCATCGCCTTTATCGTCGGGATCGCCGCGCTGATCGGCGTGACGTTGTGGATTGGATCGAAGGCATGAGTGCCGAGGGGCCTAAGCCGCCGACGGAGGCGGAGCTGGCTGAGATGGACCGGGACCAGCTGGTCAAGCTGGGCGGGCAGCTCGACGGCGTCGAGATCGTCGAGTACCCGACCCCGTGGCCGGTGGAGGGCACCCGGGCGGAGAAGCGCGCCGAGCGCCTGGTGGCGTTCTGGTTCGCCCTGTCCGCACTGGCCGGGCTGGGCTTCGTCGTCTCGCTGATCTGGTGGCCGTGGAAGTACGAGGCGCCGGACAACGAGAGCGGCCACTTCTGGTACAGCCTCTACACCCCGATGCTCGGCATCACGCTCGGCCTGGCCATCCTCGGCCTCGGCATCGGCGTGATCCTGTACACGAAGAAGTTCGTGCCCGCCGAGGTCGCGGTGCAGGAGCGCCACGACGGCGAGGGCAAGGGGTCGGCCGAGGTCGACCGCCAGACGTTCCTCGCGCACCTGGCCGACGCCGGCAACCGCAGCACCATCGCCCGCCGGTCGCTGATCAAGCGCTCGGCCATCGCCGGGGCCGGCACGCTCGGCCTCGCGGCCGCCGCGCTGCCGCTCGCGTCCTTCATCAAGAACCCGTGGAAGGACAGCGAGACCCGCGAGTCGCTGTGGCACACCGGCTGGCAGCCGAACTTCCCCGGTGAGAAGGTCTACCTGCGCCGCAACACCGGCAAGCCGCTGGAGGAGGGCGAAGAGGTCAGCCTGGTCAAGGCCGAGGACCTCGACGCCGGCGCGATGGAAACCGTCTTCCCGTACCGCGAGTCCGAGAAGGACAAACCGGAACTGCTGGCCGCCGCGCTGACCCGGGTCGACAACCCGGTCATGCTGATCCGCCTGCGCCCGACCGACGCCGCCAAGGTGGTCAAGCGGTCCGGCCAGGAGGACTTCAACTTCGGCGACTACTACGCGTACACGAAGATCTGCAGCCACGTCGGCTGCCCGACCTCCCTGTACGAGCAGCGGACCAACCGCATCCTGTGCCCCTGCCACCAGTCGCAGTTCGACGCGCTGCACTACGCCAAGCCGATTTTCGGCCCGGCGACGCGTCCGCTGGCCCAGCTACCGATCACGGTGGACGAAGAGGGATACTTGATCGCGCGAGGCGACTTCATCGAGGCCATCGGTCCGGCCTTTTGGGAGCGTAAGTCATGAGTTCACTCACCACGCCGACCAAGGGGTCGAGTGCCGTGGAGCGGCACGTGGGGGAGGCCGCGGACAACGCGGACCAGCGGTACCACGCGGCCAAGGGGCTGCGGCACCAGATGAACAAGGTGTTCCCGACGCACTGGTCGTTCCTGCTCGGGGAGATCGCGCTCTACAGCTTCATCATCCTGCTGCTGACCGGGGTGTACCTGACGCTGTTCTTCGACCCCTCGATGCAGGAGGTCGTGTACCAGGGCAGTTTCAAGAACATGCAGGGCCTGGAGATGTCGCAGGCGTTCCGCACGACGCTGGACATTTCCTTCGACGTGCGCGGCGGGCTGTTCATGCGGCAGCTGCACCACTGGGCGGCGCTGATCTTCGTGGCGTCGATGGCCGTGCACATGCTGCGGATCTTCTTCACGGGTGCGTTCCGGCGCCCGCGTGAGGCGAACTGGGTGATCGGCGGGCTGCTGCTGATCCTGGGCTGCTTCGAGGGCTTCTTCGGGTATTCGCTGCCGGACGACCTGCTGTCGGGTACCGGTATCCGGGCGACGCTGTCGGGGATCGTGCTGTCGGTGCCGGTGATGGGCACCTGGATCCACTGGGCGCTCTTCGGTGGGGAGTTCCCGGGCGATCAGATCATCCCGCGGTTGTACACGCTGCACATCCTGCTGCTGCCGGGGATCATGCTGGCGTTGGTGGGGGCGCACCTGGCGTTGGTGTGGTACCAGAAGCACACCCAGTTCCCGGGGGTGCGCCGCAAGGAGACCAACGTCGTCGGGGTGCGGATCATGCCGTACTTCGCGTTGAAGGGCGGGGCGTTCTTCACGCTGGTCGTGGGTGTGCTGGCGTTGATGTCGGGGTTGTTCCAGATCAACCCGGTGTGGAACTTCGGCCCCTACAACCCGGCGCAGGTGTCGGCGGGCTCGCAGCCCGACTGGTACATGGCCTGGGCGGACGGCATGCTCCGGATCTGGCCGGCGTGGGAGGTCTACCTCGGGAACTACACGATCCCGGCGGTGTTCTTCCCCGGCGCGATCGGCATGCCGATCCTGTTCGGCCTGTTCCTGGGCTACCCGTTCATCGAGCGGAAGCTGTCCAAGGACACCGCGCACCACAACCTGCTCCAGCGGCCCCGGGACGTCCCGGTCCGCACGGCGCTGGGCGCGATGGCGCTGGGCTTCTTCATGGTGATCGAGCTGTCGGGCTTCAACGACATCATCGCCGACCAGTTCGACATCTCCCTGAACGCGACGACGTGGGCGGGCCGCATCGGTGTCCTGATCGTGCCGCCGATCGCCTACTACCTCACCTACCGGCTCTGCCTGGGCCTGCAGCGGGCCGACCGCGAGGTGCTGGAGCACGGCGTCGAGACCGGCATCATCAAGCGGCTGCCGCACGGTGAGTTCATCGAGATCCACCAGCCGCTCGCCGGCGTCGACAGCCACGGCCACGCGATCCCGCTCGAATACCAGGGCGCGTCCGTGCCGAAGAAGATGAACAAGCTCGGCTCGGCCGGGCACGCCGTCCCGGGCACGTTCTGGTCGCCGGACCCGGCCGAGGAGACCGCCGCCCTGCAGCGGGCCCACGGCAACGGGCACGGCAACGGCCACTCCGCGGACGAAAACGGCCGGCCCGGTGAGTTCGACTCCGCCGAAGCGGCTTCGGCCGCGAAGCAGTCGGACCACTAGCCGCAAGTCAGCTCGAAGGCCACCTCCGGTTCGCCGGAGGTGGCCTTCGGTGTTTCCGGGCTGGCACGATGCGCGCATGGAACGTGTGCTCGGCATCGGTGGTTACTTCTTCCGCGCGGCGGACCCGGCCGTCCTGGGGGCCTGGTACCGGGACTTCCTGGGCCTCGACGCCGACGAGCACGGGCTCTGGCAGCAGGCGCCGGGTGCGACCGTCTTCGCGCCGTTCGAGGCCGGGACCGACTACTTCGGGTCGCCCTCGCAGCAGGCCATGCTCAACTTCCGGGTCCGCGACCTGGACGCGATGCTGGCGCAGCTGCGCGCCAAGGGCGCCGACGTGGCCGAGGAGGTCCAGGACATGGCGGGCGTCGGCCGCTTCGGCTGGGTCACCGACCCCGAGGGGAACCGCGTCGAGCTCTGGCAGCCGGCCTAGGAGCTGTCCTGTAAGTCATCGGAGCCAGAGCACGATGGCGGCGATGGTGAGCTCGGCCTGGTAGTAGGCGGCGCGTTTGGCGTAGCGGGTGGCCAGGTCGCGGAACTGCTTGAGCCGGTTGAAGCACCGTTCGACCACATTGCGCTGCTTGTAGAGCTCGGCATCGAACGCGGGTGGCCGCCCGCCGCGGGAGCCTTTGGCCGCGCGGTGGGCGATCTGGTCATCCCGCTCCGGGCTGACGAACGTGATCTGCCGGTCCCGCATCGCCTGACGGGTCGAGGGATGCGAGTACGCCTTGTCCGCGATCACCGTCTCCGGCTGGCAGCGTGGCCGGCCTGGCCCGGGGCGGGCGACGCTGATGCCGTCCAGCAGCGGCAGCAGCTGCGGGTTATCTCCGGCTTGGCCGGGGGTGAGCAGGATCCGTACCGGCAGGTCCCGCCCGTCGACGGCCAGGTGGATCTTGGTGCTCAGTCCGCCGCGGGACCGGCCGAGTCCTTCCCCGTCGAGGGCGAGGACTTCGACGGCGTCGTCTTTGACGATCACCCGGTCGAGGATCCGATCCCAGGTGCCGTCTTCGGTCCACAGCCGCAGCCGTTCATGGGCGGTTTTCCAGGGGCCGTAGCGTTCGGGCAGGTCACGCCATGGGGCGCCGGTGCGGAGTTTCCACAGGATCGCGTTGATGACTTGGCGGTGATCACGCCACCGCCGTCCGCCGCCTTGCCGCGGCGGCAGCAACGGTTCGATCACCGCCCATGCCTTGTCCGTCAACTCACCGCGACCAACCACCGGGCACAACTACCAGAGGTCCAGCTCAACCGCTTACAGAACACGCCCTAGTCCGGCCCGCGGAGCCGTTCGACGGCCTTCCGGGCCCGCGAGACGCGGGTTTCCGGCTTCTTGGCCTCGGCGACCCACCGGACGTACTCGCGCCGGTGCGACGGCGGCAGGGCTTCGAACGCCGCCGCCGCGTCCGGGGCCGCGGCGAGCGCGGCGGCCAGCTCCCCGGGGACCTCGGTCAATCCTCGACGCCGATCGAGAAGGCCGACTCGGTGTCGGCGCGGGAGTACGACCGGAACGCGATGTGCGTGACGGTGTCCAGCACGCCCGGCACCTTCCCGATCCGGCCGGGGATGAGGTCGGCCAGCTCCTCGTGCGCGGACACCTGCACGGTGGCGATGAGGTCGACGTCCCCGGCGCACGAGTAGACCTCGCCGACACCCTCGATGTCGGCGATCGCCTGCGCCGCGTCCGGGATCGCGTCCGCCTCAACCTGGATCAACACGATCGCGGTGATCACCTGGGTCCTCCAAGACTCGTCTGCGGGTGTCGTCCGCGATCCTAGTGAGCTGCCTCGCCGCGGCGCCGTGTGTGCCAGCGGGGGACGCCCGCGCGGGCGGGGGAGGCCGCGCCGATGGGCGTTGCGCCCGCCTGGTCGCTCGATGCGCGGGCGAGCGGCGGGCCGAGGGGACCGGACCGCGTCAACGGCCATGGGACCGTCAGGGCTCGCGTGAACGGCTCGCCCGTGGCCGGGGCCGCCGGGTCCGGGCATCCCCGCTGGTGCTCGATGCGCGGGCGGGTGGCGGGCCGGACCGCGTCGGCGGGCTTCGAGCCGTCAGGGCTCGCCTGCGATCCGGTGCCAGGGGAACCGCGGGCGTCCTCAGCCCACGTGCTCCAGGGAATGCGCCCCCGCCACCAGGTCCAGCCACCCCCGCCAGCCCGCCACCGCCGCCGGTTCCGCCCACGGCCTCGTCGTCCTCACCAGCCGGACCCCCGGGCGGGCCAGCCAGCGCAGCAGCACGCCGACCTCCTCCGGGGCCGCTCCGTGCAGGGGGCCTGGCTCCGGCAGGACCGTCTCCGCCGACGCCACCAGCGCCTCCACCACCGGCATCGGCGGCACCCCGCGCCGGGCCACGCCCGCCGAGGCCAGGCGGCCGTAGCGGATCACCGCCAGCTCCCAGCCGCCCGCGCCGTCCGGGCCCGCCGCGATCAGCTCGCCGATCGAGGCCAGTGCTCCCTGGCGGTGGGCCCGGCCCAGCGCGCGGATCAGGGCCGCCAGCTCGTCGCGGTGGCGGGCCGCCTGCTCGTAGTGCTCGCCGGCCGCCAGGCGCTCCACGTGCTCCGCCGCCGTGTGGAGGGGGCGGCCGTCCAGGCCCGCGATCAGGCCCGACACCGACTCGACCAGGGGCTCGTACGCCTCGACGCTCTGGCGTCCCGCGCACGGCGCGCCACAGCGGCCCAGCTCCGCCAGGACGCACGGGGTGCCGTTCGGCGAGCGGGGCGAGATCCGCTGCGTGCACGTCCGCAGGCCGGACGCGCCGGCCAGGGTGTCCGCCGTCGCGCGGGCGTCCGCCTGGTTGCGGAACGGGCCCAGCACCCCCGGGCGCGGCAGGCGGACCACCGACAGCCGCGGGAAGGCCTCCTCGGTCAGCCCGATCCACCAGCCCTGGTGGCGGTTCTTCGACCGGCGGTTGTACGCGGGCCGGTGGGCCGCGATCAGCCGCAGCTCCCGCACCTCCGCCTCCAGCGCGTGCGCGCACACGACGTGGTCGACGCGCTCCGCCAGCGCGACCATCTCCCGGATCCGGCTGCGGTTCTCCGAACCCGTGAAGTACGTCCGCACCCGCCGCCGCAGGTCCTTCGCCGTGCCGACGTAGAGGACCTCGTCCTTCGGGCCCTTGAACAGGTAGACGCCCGGCGCGGCCGGCAGGTCCGCCGCCAGGTGCCGCTTCGCCCGCTGGGCGACCGTCACCTCCGGGAGGTACCCCATCAGCTCCTCGAGCGAATGGACGCCCAGGTTCCCGACGCGCTCCAGCAGGCCGTGCAGCACGTCGACCGTGGCGCGCGCGTCGTCGAGGGCGCGGTGCGTCGGCCGCGTCCGCGCGCCGAACAGCAGCGCCAGCGCCGTCAGGTTGTAGCGCCCGACCTCGTCGCGCGGCACGACGCGCCGGGCCAGCCGCGCCGTGCACACCACCGTCAGCTTCGGCCAGACGTAGCCGTGCGCCTCGCAGGCGGCGCGCATGTGCGAGGTGTCGAACCCCGAGTTGTGCGCCACCAGCACCGACCCGCCGATGAACTCCAGGAACGCCGGCAGTACCTCCTCGACCGGCGGCGCGTCGTACACCATCAGCTGGGTGATGCCCGTCAGCGAGACGATCTGGGGCGGGATGGTCTTGCCGGGGTTCACCAGGGTCGCGAACTCGCCGAGCACTTCGCCCGCGCGCACCTTCACCGCGCCGATTTCGGTGATTTCGGACGCGCCCGGTCCGGCTCCCGTGGTTTCCAGGTCGAAGACCACGAAAGTCGTTTCCCGCAACGGGGTTCCCAGCTCGTCGAACGCGAGTTGTTCCTGGATCGAACGCATGGGCGGGACTGTAGGGGCGACCACCGACAGTTTCCGGGCGCCGCCGGTCCGTGTCCCGCGCGGCGCGGGATGCGGGGGCGGGGCCTACCCTGGACCAATGCACCCGCAGCCGCTCGTGCCGGAGCCGCCGGAGGACCCCGCCGGTCCCTCGGGTGTCGCGTCGCGCCCGGAGCCGGCTGAAGAGCCCGCCGACCGGCCCGAACCCGCCACCTGGCCGGCGCTGCCGGAGCCGGTCCGGGACCGGATCGCCGAGCTCGCCGCGGCGGCCGTCGCCAAGCTCCCGGGCACCGACGTGCCGCGCCAGCTGCGGCCGGTCGCCAAGTTCGCCCCCGCCAAGCGTGCCAAGCTCGGCGGGGCCGCCCTGCTGGCTTCCCTGGGCGAGTCCTCGCAGTTCCGCACCGCCGTCATCGAGTGGTTGCGTGAACACCGCACCGACGCGCTGGACCCGAACGCCGCCGACTCCGTCGCCGCGGCGGCCGCCGCCGTCCTGCTCGGGGAGTCCGGGGCCGCCGGGCGCGTGCGGCTGGTCGCCAAGAACGCCGAGGAGAACGCCCTCCGCGCCGAACGCGACGCCGCGCTGGCCCGCAACCAGCGGCTCGAGGCCGAACTCCTCCAGGTCCGCGCGGAACTGGCCGAGGCGCAACGGGCCGCGGAAAGCGCCCGCGGCGAGCGCGAAGGCGAAGTCGAGAAGCTCCTCAAACGGCTTCGCGAACAAGGCGTCCAGCTGCGCCAGGCCCGTGACGCGGTCGAAGCGGCGTCCGCCGAGGCCGAACGCGGGTCCGCCGCCCGCGCCGACGAGATCGCCGCGCTGACCGCGCAGCTCGACCGCGAACGCCAGCGCGTCGCGGCCGAACGCGCC
Source organism: Amycolatopsis sp. cg9 (assembly GCF_041346945.1). Lineage (NCBI taxonomy): Bacteria > Bacillati > Actinomycetota > Actinomycetes > Pseudonocardiales > Pseudonocardiaceae > Amycolatopsis > Amycolatopsis sp. cg9. Next base: position 4,936,182 of record NZ_CP166850.1, read on the forward strand.
CGCGCCGACCGCGCCGCCGCCGACGCCGAGATCGCCCGCCAGTCCGCCCGGGAAGCCCGGCAGGCCGACGAGGTGCGCCTCGCGCTGCTGATCGACACGATCGACGGCGCCGTCACCGGCCTCCGCCGCGAACTCGCCCTCGGCGCCCGCGGCGCCCGCCCCGCGGACATGGTGCGCGGCACCCGGTCCGGCACCGGGCAGGGCGGCAAGATCGCGGACGTGTCCACCCTGGACCGTTACCTCGCGCTGCCCAACGTGCACCTGATCGTCGACGGCTACAACGTCACCAAGACCGGTTACCCCGAACTCGCCCTCGCCGACCAGCGCGACCGGCTGATCCACCAGCTCCAGGCACTGGCCGCCCGCACCTCCGCCGAGGTCACGGTGGTCTTCGACGGCGCCGGCGTGCTCTCGGTCCCCGCGGCGGTGCCGCGCGGGGTGCGGGTGCTGTTCTCCGACCGCGGGGTGCTGGCCGACGACGTGATCCGCAACCTCGTCGCGGCCGAACCCGCGGGCCGGCCGATGGTGGTGGCGACGTCCGACCGCGCGGTGGCGGACTCGGTCCGCGGCGGCGGCGCCCACCCGACGCCGTCTTCGGTGCTGGTCAGCCGCCTTTCGCGGGTCTGATCGCCCGAAATTGTCGGTGGTGCCCCTTACCGTCCTCCTCAGTCGGTGACGACGTGAGGAGGACCACGTGAACGACACCCCCGACCGGTCCGAAGTGGACGTCTCGCACATTTCCGTCGAGGACATCGAAAGCCTCGTGGTGGACTGCGATCGGTGCGTGGTGCGCGGCATCTCCTGCCACGACTGCGTGGTGAGCGTGCTGCTCGGCGCGCCGCCCGCCGTCGTCTGGGACGCCGACGAGCGCCGCGCCGTCGACGCACTCGCCGAAGCGGGGATGGTGCCGCGGCTGCGCTTGGTGGAGGGAGTGGCCTTGCGCACGGCCTGACACGCCCGTTTCGTGTCGGCGCGCCGAATGGTCGATCGGATCAGGTGAACGGTCGGTGACCGAATCGGCTTCGGGAATATCCCCAGCGTGTAACGCCCATCACATGTTTTCTCCACAGCTGGTCCGATGGTGTTTCGGGGCGCTACGGAGAGTTTTTGGCCGACGGGTGGTGGACGTGGTGGCGGTCTTTTCGTAACCTGTCCGAGATCTCGTGGCCCCCGGCCGTCGATGAGGCGGCGACGCGAGATCGCCGCCGGGCGCAGCTTTGTCGGGAAGCTGGGATCCGGAACCACCACCGCTTTGCTTCACCTGTTGCGGACGAAGCATCCCCGAAGCGGTGGGGACGAGCGGCGAAGAGGACTCCCCGGCCTCTTCGTGCCCCGGTCCCCGACGGCGGCCGAGACCAAAGGAGACCCGCGCGACCGTGCAGTCGCATCCAGTCAGGCGCGTGGTGTCAGGTGCCCTCGCCGCGGCTTCGGTGATCACCCTCGTCACCGTGGCCCAGCCGACGGCCATCGCCGCCCCCGTCCCCGTCCTCCAGGCCCCGCCCACCGGTTCGGACGCCCTCGCCCAGTACCGCGACCTCGCGGCGCAGGCCGAAAAGCTCAACGAAGACCTGCTCAAGGCCCAGGACGACCTGAAGGCCAAGCAGGGTGAGCTCGACAAGGCCACCGGCGACGTCAACGCGGCGAAGGACCAGGCCGCCCAGGCGTCCGAGAACCAGAAGAAGTACCAGACCGAGGTCGACAAGTTCGCCGGCGCGTCGTTCACCAGCGGTGTCCAGCTGAACAAGCTGTCCGCGCTGCTGGCCGGCACGTCCACGCAGGACTTCCTCGACCGTTCCTCGGCGCTCGAGGTGATCGCGACCGAAAAGAACGGCGCGATGGGCAACCTCACCGGCGCCGTGCAGCAGGCCAACGACGCCACCGCCAAGGCCACCGACGCCGCGAAGCGCGCGACGGACGCCCGTGACGCGGCGGCGAAGCTGACCCAGGACATCCAGGCCAAGCAGAAGACGCTCAACGACCAGATCGAGCAGCTCAAGGCCGCCAACAAGAACCTCAGCGCGGCCGACAAGGCGCTGCAGGGCGACCAGGGCGGCTCGGCGCCGAACGTCAAGGCGCCCACCGCGGCCGCCCAGACCGCGGTCAACGCGGCGCTGAGCAAGCTCGGCAGCCCGTACGGCTGGGGCGACACCGGCCCCAGCTCGTTCGACTGCTCCGGCCTGATGCTGTGGGCCTACGGCAAGGCCGGGGTCAAGCTGCCCCGGTCGAGCCGCGAGCAGTCCACGTTCGGCGCCGCGGTGCCGCGCGACCAGCTCCAGCCGGGCGACCTCGTGTTCTACTACTCGCCCGTTTCGCACGTCGGCATGTACATCGGCGACGGCAAGATGGTCCACGCGCCCGACACCGGCGACGTCGTGAAGATTTCGCCGCTGCAGAGCCAGTACGCGGGGGCACGCCGCCCGACGTCCTGACCCGAGCAGCACTCCGCGAAGGGCGGTACCGCACACGCGGTGCCGCCCTTTCGCCGTACACGGCGGCCGCTAGCCTCTGGGACGTGCTCAAGACCCTGCTCGTGACCAACGACTTCCCGCCCCGGCCCGGGGGGATCCAGAACTACCTGAACTCCCTCGCCACCCGGCTGCCGGCGGACGACCTGGTCGTCTACGCGCCTTCGTGGGAGTCGCGGACGGGGTCGCACGAGGAGTTCGACGCGGCGGCGCCGTTCGAGGTCGTGCGGCACCCGACGTCGCTGATGCTGCCGACGCCGGACGTGCTCCGCCGCGCGAAGCAGATCATGCGGGCGCGGGACTGCGAAGCCGTCTGGTTCGGCGCCGCGGCGCCGCTGGCGCTGCTCGGGCACTCCCTGCGCCAGGCCGGTGCGCGGCGCGTCGTGGCGTCGACGCACGGCCACGAAGTCGGCTGGTCCATGCTCCCGGCGTCGCGGCAGGCGCTGCGGCGCATCGGCGACACCGTGGACGTCGTCACCTACGTCAGCCGCTACACGCGCGGCCGGTTCGCCGCCGCGTTCGGCCCGATGGCCGGGCTGGAGCTGCTGCCGTCCGGCGTGGACACCGGACTGTACAAACCGGACCCCGCGGGCCGCGCGGAAATCCGCGCCCGGCACGGCCTTTCCGACCGGCCGACCGTCGTCTGCGTGTCGCGGCTGGTCCCGCGCAAGGGCCAGGACCAGCTGATCCGCGCGTTGCCGCTGATCCGCGAACGCGTTCCGGACGCGGCGCTGCTCATCGTCGGCGGCGGGCCCTACCGCAAGAAGCTCAGCGAGCTGGTCACCGGGCTCGGCCTGGAGCGCGACGTCGTGCTCACCGGCTCGGTGCCGTGGGCCGAGCTGCCCGCCCACTACGCGGCCGGCGACGTCTTCGCGATGCCCGCCCGCACCCGCGGCAAGGGGCTCGACGTCGAAGGGCTCGGCATCGTCTACCTGGAGGCGTCGGCGACCGGGCTGCCGGTCGTGGCCGGCAACTCCGGCGGGGCCCCGGAAACGGTGCTCGACGAGGTCACCGGGCACGTCGTCGAAGGCCGCGACACCGGCCAGCTGGCCGAAACCCTCGCCAGCCTCCTGGCCGACCCCGTGCGGGCGCGCCGGATGGGGCAGGCGGGCCGCGCCTGGGTCACCGAGAACTGGCGGTGGGACACCCTGGCCGGGCGGCTGTCCGGCCTGCTCGACGGCGATCCGGTGGCCGTCGTCCGCTGAGGCTCACGGCGTGTAGAGCGCCGGGTGCCGCGGATCGTCGACGCGCACGACGACGTCGGCGAACGAGCTGGGGTCCACTTCCTCTTCGTAGCGCTCGTAAGCCGGGACCGCCCACCCTTCCGGCACGCGGCGGCGCAGCGCGGCGGGGGAGAGCCACAGGTGCACGGCCAGGTCGAAGGTCAGGCCGGCGCCGAGCAGCAGCTCGCCGTCGAGGAGCACGACGCCGCCTTCGGGGACGGGCACCCGTTCGGCGCGGGTCGCGCGGTCGCGGCCGGCGTCCCACAGCGAAGGCAGGACTTCGCCGGAACCGCCGTCGCCCAGCGGGTCGAGCACCTCGCGGCGGAGGGCGCCGAGGTCGAGCCAGTCGGTGTAGCGGGCGTCGGGGTTCGTGCGGCCGTGCTCGTAGCGCAGCGACGCCGGGCGCAGGAAGTCTTTCGCGGACACGCGCAGGGCCGCGCGGCCGCGCAGGCGCAGCGGGTCGACCAGCGCGTCCGCGAGTTCTGTGGTTTCCGTCGCACCCGCCGCGCCGTCGACGGCGACCGCGAACCGTGGACGCCCGGTGAGCGCGTCGATGCGTTCGGTCAGCTCTTCGGCCAGCACGGCCGGGGAAATGGGGCGGTAGCGCACGAGTACCGATCCTCCCAGCCGGGCCTCCGGCCGGTTTTGTCGTACCCCGGTGGGAAGATGCGGGCATGACTTCCTCAGTGGGGAAAACGGCCGATGTCGGGTGGAACATCGGCGTTTCGCGGACCCTGCCGTACCCGGCGGAGACGGTCTGGGACTTCCTGGTGAGCCGCGACGGCGTCGCGATCTGGCTGGGTCCCGGGGTCGAGCTGCCGCGGGAACCGGGCGTGGAGTACGAGACGGCGAACGGCACGGTCGGCGAGATCCGCAGCTACGTCGAGCACGACCGCGTGCGGCTCACGTGGCGGCCGAGCGACTGGGACCACGATTCGACCGTCCAGGTGCGGCTGAGCGGCGCGGGCGCCAAGACCACGCTGCGGTTCCACCAGGAATGGCTCGCGAGCGCCGGAGAACGCGAGGAACAACGGGCATACTGGCAGGACGTGACCGAGCGCGTGGTGACGGCACTCGCCGAGCGCTGAAGCGGACTGCACGGGGGAGCGGAATGACGACTTTCGAGGTGGCCGAGGACTTCGCGCAGGACGCGCACCTGTTCGCGGAGCTGCTGCGCGCGGGCGGGCCGGTGCGCCGCGCCCGGATGCCGCGCGGCCTGGACTGCTACATCGTGACCGACTTCGCGCAGGCGCGGGCGCTGCTGGCGGATCCGCGGCTGCACAAGAACAGCGCGCGGGCCCGTGAGCTGTTCGAGGCGAAGCTGCCGTCCGGCGAGCCGGCGCAGGGCGGGCTGGGGAACGACCTGAGCTTCCACATGCTCAACTCCGACCCGCCGGACCACACGCGGCTGCGGAAGCTGGTGAACAAGGCCTTCACGGGGCGGACCATCGCCCGGTTGCGGCCGCGCGTGGAGGAGATCACCGCGGAGCTGCTCGACGCGCTGGCCGGGCAGGAGCGGGCCGACCTGCTGCCGGCGTTCGCCGCGCCGCTGCCGATCACGGTGATCTGCGAGCTGCTCGGCGTACGCGCGGCGGACCGCACCGACTTTTCCGCGTGGTCGAAGACGTTGCTGAGTTCCGCGGAACCGGAGGCGATGCAGAACGCGGCGCAGAGCATGTACGCCTACCTCACGGACCTGATCGCGCAGAAGCGCGCCGAGCCGGCCGAAGACCTGTTGTCGGACCTGGTGCACGCGACCGACGACGGGGACTCGCTGTCCGAGCCCGAGCTCGTCTCGATGGCGTTCCTGCTGCTGGTCGCCGGGCACGAGACCACCGTCAACCTGATCGCCAACGGTGTCCTGGCGCTGCTGCGGGAGCCGGCGCAGCTGGCCCGGCTGCGCGCGGAGCCCGAGCTGCTGCCGAACGCGGTCGAGGAGTTCCTCCGCTTCGACGGCCCGATCCACCTGGCCACCATCCGGTTCACGGCCGAGCCGGTCGACGTGGGGGGCGTGACGATCCCGGAAGGCGAGTTCGTGCTGGTGTCGCTGCTCGGCGCGAACCGGGACGCCGAGCGCTACCCGGAGCCGGACCGGCTGGACATCACCCGCGCGGCGGGCGGGCACCTGGCCTTCGGGCACGGCATCCACTACTGCGTCGGCGCACCGCTGGCTCGGCTGGAGGCGGAGATCGCGCTGGGCGGGCTGATCGCGCGGTTCCCGGAGCTGGCTTTGGACGCGAAGCCGGATGAGCTGGTGTACCGGCCGAGCTCGCTGGTGCACGGGCTGGAGGCGTTGCCGGTCCGCTTGCGGTGAGGTCGTAGGGTCGGCTGATGGAGACCGACCTGCTCGCCTTGGACGCCCAGCACGTGTGGCACCCCTACGCGCCGATGCCGGCGGAGGTGCCTTCGCTGCTGGTGACCGAGGCGAGCGGCGTCCGGCTGAAGCTGGCCGACGGCCGCGAGCTCGTCGACGGGATGTCGTCGTGGTGGTCGGCCATCCACGGCTACCGGCACCCGGTGCTCGACGCCGCGCTCACCGCGCAGGCCGGGCGGATGAGCCACGTCATGTTCGGCGGCCTGACGCACGAACCGGCGATCACCCTGGCGAAGACCCTGGTCGAGGTGACCCCGGACGGGCTGGAGCACGTCTTCCTGTGCGACTCCGGGTCGGTGTCGGTCGAGGTCGCCGCGAAGATGTGCCTGCAGTACCAGCGTTCGCGCGGGCTGCCGGAGAAGCACCGGCTGCTCACCTGGCGCGGCGGCTACCACGGCGACACGTTCACGCCGATGAGCGTGTGCGACCCCGACGGCGGCATGCACTCGCTGTGGCGCGGGGTGCTGCCCGAGCAGGTCTTCGTGCCCGCGCCGCCGTCCGGGTTCGGCACGCCGCCGGATCAGTCCTATGTGGACATCCTGGACGCGGCGATTTCCGCGCAGGCGGGCGAACTCGCGGCGGTGATCGTCGAACCGGTCGTGCAGGGCGCGGGCGGCATGCGCTTCCACCACCCCGCCTACCTGCGCGTGCTGCGGGAACTGACCGAAGCGCACGACGTGCTGCTGATCTTCGACGAGATCGCGACCGGCTTCGGCCGCACCGGCGCGCTGTTCGCGGCGGAGCACGCGGGCGTGACGCCGGACGTCCTGTGCGTCGGCAAGGCACTGACCGGCGGCTACCTGAGCATGGCGGCGACCCTGTGCACCCCGGAGGTGGCGGTGGGCATTTCCCGCGGCGCGCTCCCGGTCCTCGCGCACGGTCCGACGTTCATGGGCAACCCGCTGGCATCGGCGGTCGCGAACGCCTCGCTCGGCCTGCTCGCCGACGGCACCTGGCGCCAGGACGTGACCCGCCTGGAGAAAGGCCTCCTGGCCGGCCTCGCCCCGGCCCGCGACCTCGCCTCGGTGACCGACGTCCGGGTGCTCGGCGGCATCGGCGTGCTCCAGCTGGACCACCCGGTCGACATGGCGGTGGCGACGGAGGTGGTGACCGAGCACGGCGCTTGGCTGCGGCCGTTCCGCGACCTCGTCTACGCGATGCCACCGTACGTTTCGACGGACGCCGACCTCGCGGTGATCACCCGCGCGATGCTCGCGGTCGCCGAAAAGGCCTGAGGGGGCGGGGTGCGTCGCCGGCGGGCCTCGCGGCGCCGGTGGTGGCTGCCGCGGCTTGAGGGTGTTCCGGGTGGGTGCCGACCGCGGGCGACTCCCGGTCCTGCTCACCCGCGCGATGCTCGCGGTCGCCGAAAAGGCCTGATTTCAGCACATCGGGTGTGACCACGCCCACAGTGAGACCCGAAGGTCCCTCATCGTCGCGCTGTGTCGTCAAGCACGATCGACACCACGCGAACGGTGGGGGCGTTCCGTGTGAAAAGTCGCCGCCGGTGGGGCCATCCCGTACCGGAGCAAACGCGAGAAATGCTTGCATAGCGGACTTTTCGCCGGGTTTCGGCGATCCTGCCCCCATGATCGAGATCGTTCGTGGCGAACACGACACCGGCCCGCCGAAGCACCCCCACCTCCGGGAGAACCTCAAGCACGACCTCCTCGCGTCGATAGTCGTCTTCCTCGTCGCCGTCCCCCTGTCCCTCGGCGTGGCCTTCGCCGCCGGGGCGCCGCTGCTCTCCGGCCTCATCTCCGCCGTCGTCGGCGGGCTGGTCGCGAGCCTCTTCGGCGGGTCGCCGCTGCAGGTCAGCGGGCCCTCCGCCGCGCTCACCGTGGTGCTGGCCGACACGATCGCCACCCACGGCTGGCCGGTCACCTGCGCGATCACCGTCGCCGCCGGCCTCCTTCAAATCCTCTTCGGGCTGACCCGGCTCGCCCGGGCCGCGCTCGCCGTTTCGCCCGCCATCGTGCACGGGCTGCTCGCCGGCATCGGGGTCACGCTCGTGCTGGGGCAGCTGCACGTCGTGCTCGGCGGCTCGGCGCAGGGCTCCGCGCTCGCCAACGTCGTCGCGCTGCCGCGGCAGATCGCCGCGCACCACGACCAGGCCGTGCTGATCGGGGTCGTCACCCTCGCCGTGCTGGTCGCCTGGCCGCGGCTGCCGAAGGCCGTCCGCCGGGTGCCCGCGCCGCTGGCCGCCGTCGCGCTGGCCACCGGGCTGTCCGTCGCGACCGGCATGTCGCTGCCGCGCGTCGACCTGCCGGCCGGGCTGCCCGCGCTGCACGTCGTGCCGCGGCTGCCGGACGGCGGCTGGGGCGGGTTCGCGCTCGCCGCGCTCACCATCGCGCTCATCGCCGGCCTGGAAAGCCTGCTGTCCGCCGTCTCGGTCGACAAGCTCCGCGGCGGCCCGCGCACCGACCTCGACCGCGAGCTCATCGGCCAGGGCGCGGCCAACGTCGCCGCCGGCGCGCTCGGCGGGTTCCCGGTCACCGGCGTCATCGTGCGCAGCATGACCAACTACGAGGCGGGCGCGCGCACGCGGCTGTCGGCGATCCTGCACTGCGCCTGGATCCTCGCCGCCTGCCTGCTGTTCACCGGCGTGCTGCGGCTGATCCCGCTGGCCGCGCTCGCCGCCCTGCTGGTCTACGTCGGCACGAAGCTCGTGAACGTCAACGGGCTCAAGGAAGTCCGCCGCCACGGCGACCTGCCGGTCTACGTCGTCACGCTCGCCGGCGCGGTCGCCGTCAACCTGCTGACCGGCGTCGCGGCGGGGATCCTGCTCGCGCTCGCGATGATGCTCCGGCGGATGATCTTCTCCGGGATCCACGTCGAGACCGACGGCGAGCGCCACCGCGTCGTCATCGAAGGCGCGCTGACGTTCCTGTCCGTGCCGCGGCTGACCCGCGTCCTCGCCGCGGTGCCGCCGCACGCCGAGGTCACCCTCGAACTGCTCGTCGACTACCTCGACCACGCCGCGTTCGACTGCCTGCGCGGCTGGCAGCAGGCGCACGCCGGGCCGGTGACGGTCGACGAGATCGGGCACCCGTGGTTCGAACGCGGCAGCTCGGGCGCGCCGACCGTGCGCCGCAGCGTCGCCGCGCGGGTCGTGCCGCGGTGGCTCGCGCCGTGGTCGCAGTGGCAGGCCGAGCACGTCGTGCTGCCCGCCCAGCGCACGGCGAGCTCGCTGCTCTGCCGCGGCGCTTCGGAGTTCCAGCGCCGCACCGCGCCACTGCTGCGCGACACCTGGAGCGGGCTGGCGCACGGCCAGCAGCCGCACACGCTGTTCATCACCTGCGGCGACGCGCGGATCGTGCCCAACCTGATCACCACCAGCGGGCCGGGCGACCTGTTCACGGTCCGGAACATCGGCAACCTGGTGCCGCCGCCGGACGGCGACGACTCGTCGGTCGGCGCGGCGATCGAGTACGCGGTCGGTGTCCTGGGCGTGGCGGAGATCGTGGTGTGCGGGCACTCGGGCTGCGGCGCGATGAAGGCGCTGCTCGGCCAGGCCCCGGACGGGCTCGAACAGCTCGGCAGCTGGCTCCGCCACGGCGAAGCGACGCTCCGGCGCCGCGCCCGCGAAGCGCCGCTGCTGCTCGGCGGCGACCGCCCGCCCGCCGAGGCCGACCAGCTCGCGCTGCAGAACGTGGTGCAGCAGCTGGAGATCTTGCGCGCCTACCCGGTGGTGGCGGCCGCTCTCGAGCGGGGCGCGCTCCGGCTCACCGGCATGTACTTCGACGTCGGCGCCGCGCAGGTGTCCCTTTTGGACGACGCGGCCCGAGGCTTCGTCCCGGCGGGCGCGCTGGAGCACTGACCGAAGCGCCCCAATGTGGCGTTCGGTGCGTCAGACGCACCGAACGCCACATTGGGTGCGTCCAGCGCACCCAACGCCACATTGGGGCGCTCGGGCCGCGTGTGAAACCCTTGTGTAGTACGGAATTCAACTGTCACGCGACAGGCGGACGCTTGTGAACGGCTTGTTAACGACTTGTCCGGTTTGTGACATTCGAGCTAATTACGGCGAATTATTCACCCGATCGAGTGGCGCATAGCGGACATTTCACTCGTTTTCCGGTTGCATGGTGATCATGAGACCCCTCGCCGTGCTCCGCCACGACCTGCCGGCCTCACTGGTCGTCTTCCTCGTCGCAGTACCCCTGTCCCTGGGCATCGCCCTCGCTTCGGGCGCACCCGTCGCCGCCGGGCTCGTCGCCGCCGTCGTCGGTGGCGTCGTCGCCGGCGCGCTCGGCGGCTCCGCGCTGCAAGTGAGCGGGCCCGCCGCCGGCCTGACCGTCGTCATGGCCGAAACCATCACCACCTTCGGGTGGGCCGTCACCTGCGCGATCACGGTCGCCGCCGGGGCGTGCCAGATCCTGCTGGGGCTGAGCCGCATCGCGCGCGCCGCGCTGGCCATCTCGCCGGCGATCGTGCACGGCATGCTGGCCGGCATCGGCGTCACGATCGTGCTCGGCCAGCTCCACGTCGTCCTCGGCGGCAAGGCGCAGAGCTCGGCGGTGGAGAACGTCGCCGAGCTGCCCGGCCAGCTCGTCGCCCACCACGACTCCGCCGCCGTGATCGGCCTGCTCACCATCGCCATCCTGCTCGTCTGGCCGAAACTGCCGTCCGCCGTCCGCAAGGTGCCGGGGCCGCTCGCCGCGATCGCCGTCGCCACCGTCGTTTCGGTCGTCTTCGGGATGACGCTCCCGCGCGTCGAACTCCCCGGTGACCTGCTGAACATCCGGCTGGTCCCGCAGCTGCCGGACGGCGGGTGGGGCGGGTTCGCGCTCGCCGTCGTCACGATCGCGCTGATCGCCAGCGTCGAAAGCCTGCTTTCGGCCGTGGCGGTGGACAAGATGCACACCGGGCGGCGCGCCAACCTCGACCGGGAACTGGTCGGCCAGGGCGCGGCCAACATGGTCTCCGGCGCGCTGGGCGGCCTGCCGGTCACCGGCGTCATCGTCCGCAGCTCCACCAACGTCACCGCCGGGGCCAGGTCCCGCGCGTCGGCGGTGCTGCACGGCGTCTGGGTGCTGCTGTTCGTCGTCCTGCTCGCCGGGCTGATCCAGAGCATCCCGCTCGCGGCGCTGGCCGGCCTGCTGGTGCACGTCGGCGCGAAGCTGGTCAACCCGGGCCACATCAAGACCGTCCTCGCCCACGGCGACCTGCCCGTCTACCTGCTCACCCTCGCCGGTGTCGTGGTGTTCGACCTGCTCACCGGCGTGCTCGCCGGCATCGGGCTGGCGCTGGTGCTGATGCTGCGCCGCACGCTCTGGTCGGGGATCCACGTCGACCGGGAAGGCGACGCCTGGCGCGTCGTCGTCGAAGGCGTCCTGACGTTCCTGTCGGTGCCGCGGCTGTCGAAGGTGCTCGGGACCATCCCGGCCGGCGTCCCGGTGCGGCTCGAGCTGGTCGTCGACTACCTCGACCACGCCGCCTTCGAAAGCCTCACCACCTGGCAGCAGGCGCACGAGCGCGCCGGCGGCACGGTCGACGTCGACGAGGTCGGCCACCCGTGGTTCGGCGAGGGCAAGGCGGGCCGCCCGACGCGGTCGCGGGTGCACGCGAGCCGGGCGGTGCCGCGCTGGCTCGCGCCCTGGTCGGAGTGGCAGGCCACCGAAGGCATCCCCACACAGCAGACCCGCAACGGCGCCACCGAGTTCCACCGCCGGGCCGCGCCGCTGCTGAAGGACACGCTGTCCGGGCTCGCCGACGGCCAGCGCCCGCGCACGCTGTTCATCACCTGCGGCGACTCCCGGATCGTGCCGAACCTGATCACCACCAGCGGCCCCGGTGACCTGTTCACCATCCGCAACATCGGCAACCTCGTCCCGGCCGGGCAGGCCGACCCGTCGATGAACGCGTCGATCGAGTACGCCGTCGGCGTGCTCGGCGTCGAGGAGATCGTGGTGTGCGGCCACTCGGGCTGCGGGGCGATGGCGGCGCTCGCCGACGGCCCGCCGCCGGGGCCGCTGTCGGTCTGGCTCCGCCACGCCGAGCCGAGCGCGCACCGGCTGGGCTCGGCGACGCTGGAGGGCGCCGTCCCGGAGCGGGAAGGCGACCGGCTGGCCCTGCACAACGTGCTCCAGCAGCTGGACCACCTGCGCGAATACCCGTCGGTGGCCGCGGCCGAGGCGGCCGGGAAGCTGCAGCTGACCGGGATGTACTTCGCGGTCGGGACGGCGCAGGTCCACCTGTTCGACGCGGCCGAGCGGACGTTCCGCCCGGCCGGGGCCCCGGTGGCGGTGCCGGGCGCCTGACCCGGTCCGGACCGGCCGCTCGTGCTGCGCTGAAGGGGACTTTCCTCTCATGTGATGAGACGAAGGTCCCCTTCAGCGCGTCGGATGCGAGCAACGTCCCCTTCAGCCGCGCGGGCCGTGCGCACCCGAGCACGGCCCGCGTGTGCGCGACCCGGCCCGGGGTCACTAAGTTGATGGTCCGTGACCATGCTGGTGATGACGGGGACCGGGACCGGGGTCGGCAAGACGATCACCACGGCGGCGATCGCCGCCCTGGCGGCGGACGGCGGGCAGCGGGTCGCGGTGCTGAAACCGGCGCAGACCGGGGTCCGGCCCGACGAGCCCGGCGACCTCGCCGACGTCCGCCGCCTCGCCGGCGACGTCACGACCCTCGAACTGCGCCGCTACCCGGACCCGCTGTCCCCGGAGGCCGCCGCGCGCCGCAGCGGCCTGCCGACGCTCGACCCGGGCGAGATCGCCCGGGCGGCGGCCGACCTGGACACCGGGCACGACCTGACCCTGATCGAGGGCGCGGGCGGGCTGCTGGTGCGCTTCGACGCCACCGGCGCCAGCCTCGCCGACGTCGCCTGGTCGCTCGGCTCGCTCGTGATCATCGTGGCCGAGGCCGGGCTCGGCACGCTCAACGCGACCGCCCTCACCGCCGAGGTCGCCACCAAGCGCGGCCTGACCGTCGCCGGCGTGATCATCGGCGCCTGGCCGGCCGAGCCGGACCTCGCGGCGCTGTCCAACCTCGAAGACCTGCCGGTGGCGGCCGGGGCGCCGCTGCTCGGCGTACTGCCCGCGGGGCTCGGCGAGACGTCCCGGGACGAATTCCTGACCGCGGCCAGGGGCGGGCTCTCGCCGTGGTTCGGCGGCGAGTTCGACCCCGAGCTGTTCGCCGGGTGCGCTTCGGCCGGGAAGTGACCTGCGTCGCTGTCGCCCGAGGGGCCCGTCAGGCACGATGAGGGACGCTTCCGTCACGACCAAGGAGACGCCTTGACCGCAGTTCCGGACACCGACGTCCTCGCCCACGCCCGTGAACTCGTCCTCGAAACCGGCGCCGGCCTGGGGGAAGCCGAGGTCCTCGAGGTGCTGCGGCTGCCCGACGACCGGCTGCCCGACCTGCTCGCGCTCGCGCACGAGGTGCGGATGCGCTGGTGCGGGCCCGAGGTGGAGGTCGAGGGCATCATCAGCCTGAAGACCGGCGGCTGCCCGGAGGACTGCCACTTCTGCTCGCAGTCCGGCCGCTTCCCGACGCCGGTGCGCTCGGCGTGGCTCGACATCCCGAACCTGGTCAAGGCCGCCCGGCAGACCGCCGAGACCGGCGCGACGGAGTTCTGCATCGTCGCCGCCGTCCGCGGGCCGGACAAGCGGCTGCTCTCCCAGGTCCGTGAAGGCGTGAAGGCCATCCGCGAGGACGGCAACGACATCCAGATCGCCTGCTCGCTCGGCATGCTGACGCAGGAGCAGGTCGACGAGCTCGTCGAGATGGGCGTGCACCGCTACAACCACAACCTCGAGACGGCTCGCTCGCACTTCCCCGCGGTGGTCACCACGCACACGTGGGAGGAGCGCTGGGACACGCTGCGGATGGTGGCCGAGGCGGGCATGGAGGTCTGCTGCGGCGGCATCATCGGCATGGGGGAGACGGTCGAGCAGCGCGCGGAGTTCGCGGTGCAGCTGGCCGAGCTGAACCCGCACGAGGTGCCGATGAACTTCCTCATCCCGCAGCCCGGCACGCCGTACGAGAACTACGAAATCGTCGAGGGCAAGGACGCGCTGCGGACGGTTGCGGCGTTCCGGCTCGCGATGCCGCGCACGATGCTGCGCTTCGCCGGCGGCCGTGAGCTGACCCTCGGCGACCTCGGCGCGGAGCAGGGCATGCTCGGCGGGGTCAACGCGATCATCGTCGGCAACTACCTGACCAACCTGGGCCGGCCGGCTTCGGCGGACCTCGAGATGCTGGACGAGCTCAAGATGCCGATCAAGGCGCTCAGTGACAGCCTCTGACGCCCCGGCTTTTTGCGTCCACTGTGGACAATCTTCGGAGGGTGGGGCGGACCACCCGGCGTGCCACAACCCCCGGACGGCGCTGGAACCACCGCGCTACTGCACGTACTGCGCGCGGCGGCTGGTGGTCCAGGTGAGCCCGCTCGGCTGGACGGCCCGCTGCAGCCGGCACGGCGAGACGGCGAGCGGCTGACGCGGACGTCGTGAACGACTCGTTCACGACGTCGCGACACGACCGGCGGCTCACCGTCCGCGCACACCGACCGGTTACGCTCGGTCGCAGCACGCTGTTCGACGGCTCCGGTGGTGGAGCCCCGGCCGGCACAGTCGCAGGAGGGAGTCCGGGTGAGTGAGACGTCGGGGCCCGCGCACCGGCCGTCGGCCGTGGCCGGTCCGTGGTCGGTGCCCGTGCTGTTCCGCGAGCGGCGGCCCCGGGTAGTCGTCAAGGCCGACCTGCTGCCCGCCCTGAGCGTGTTCAGCACGGTCGGGCTGCTGAGCTTCCCGCTCGCGTTCGCCTGGTCCCGGCTCGCGCCGCCCGAGCGCGTCCGCATCATCGCCACCGACGGCACCCAAGGCGCGCTGGAACTGGAGAGCTGGCACCGGTTCGACGACCTCGCCGTGTTCGGGCTGATGACGCTCGGGCTCGGGATCGTCGTCGGCGTGGTCGTCTGGCTGCTGCGGGAACGCCGCGGCCCGGTCGTCTTCCTCGCCGCGCTGCTCGGCGTGGCGCTCGCGGGTGTGCTCGCGATGCTGCTCGGCGTCACCTGGGCGAACGCCCACTACGCGATCACCAGCCCACCCGCGCTCGGCTCGGTGATCGAGCTCGCGCCACGGCTGGAGTCGTGGTGGGTGCTGCTCACCGGCCCGCTCGGCGTGTCGATCGCCTACAGCCTGCTGGCCACCTGGAACGGACGCGACGACCTGGGCCGCCGCCTCGGCTGACCGGTTTGCCCTACGCTGGTGCCCTCACTCACAGGGGGTTCCGGCAGTGACCGAAGACATCGAAGTTTCGCGGCGCGACGCCGTCCGTTTCCCGGGCATCAGCCCGCGCGCCTACGAGCACCCCGTGGACCGCGGCGCGCTCGCCACGCTGCGCGCGGTGCCCGGGTTCGCTCAGGTCGTCAAGGCCATCTCGGGGTTCTACAACGAACGCGGCGAGCGGCTGATGGCGCTCGCTTCGTCGATCCGCGTCGGGCCGAAGCAGTACCCGGAGCTCGACCGCCTGCGCCACGAGTGCGCCGAGACGCTCGATCTGCCGTCGGTGCCGAACGTTTTCGTGTACCAGGACCCGCGCCTCAACGCGGAGACGGTCGGCATGGACGAGCCGTTCATCCGGCTCAGCACCGGGCTCGTCGAGCTGATGAGCCACGATTCGCTGCGGTTCGTGCTCGGCCACGAGATGGGGCACGTGCTGTCCGGGCACGCGGTGTACCGCACGATGATGGTGCGCCTGATCGCCCTGCAGCTGGCGATGTCGTGGACGCCGGTCAGCGCGCTCGGCATCCGGGCGATCGTCGCGGCGCTGCGCGAGTGGTTCCGCAAGGCGGAGCTGTCGTGCGACCGCGCGGGCCTGCTGTGCGGCCAGGACCCGACGGCGGCGCTGCGCGCGCAGATCCAGGTCGCGGGCGGCATCGACCCGGCCCGCATCGACATCCCGTCGTTCCTGCAGCAGGCGTCGGAGTACGAGTCGGTCGAGGACATCCGCGACAGCTTCCTCAAGCTCAAGTTCGTCGAGACGGAGTCGCACCCGTTCGCGGTGGTCCGCGCGGCACAGCTCCAGCGCTGGGCGGCGTCGGAGGAGTACCGCGCGATCTTGGCGGGCGACTACCCGCGACGGGACGGCGACAAGCCGGGCTCGGACTGGAAGGACGACCTCAAGTCGGCCGCGCAGTCGTACAAGGAGTCGTGGAACTCGTCGGCCGACCCGCTGACGAAGGTGTTCAGCGACGTCGGCGAGGCGGTTTCGGGCGCGGCGGGCAAGGTGTGGAACAAGTTCGGCAACGGGAACGGGAACGGCTCCGGTTCCTGAGGCGGCGCGGCCCCGGTCCACGGGCGAGGGTTGTCCCCAGGCCCGGCCGGTTGTGGACAACCGCGCCGGGAATCCGCTTCGCGGCCGGTTTCGCCGGGGGGCGCCGATAGCCTGGACCGGGGTCCTGCACCGACAGGTCGGTGCCTTTCGGGAGGTACTGGCGCAGCAGCCCGGTGGTGTTCTCGTTGGAGCCGCGTTGCCAGGGCGCGTGCGGGTCGCAGAAGTAGACCGGCATCCCCGACGCGGCGGTGAACTGACCGCGCAGATGCATCTCGCTGCCCTGATCCCAGGTCAGCGACCCGCGCAACGGCTCGGACAGGGTGCCGATCGCCGACTGGTCGAACGCGCCCATGATCAGATCGCTGATTCCGTAACGACCCCTGGAAACCGCCGACGGGTCGGCTTGGTCTTTGCGGGCGTGGTCAGTTGAGGCTGGCCGGGCGGCTGAGATCCGTCAGCTCGCCCGGCGGCAGCGGCACCGCGCCCAGCGTGTTCAGGAACCCCGTTTCGCGCGTCAGCAGGCGGCACGCGATGCGGAGCCGGCGCAGGGGGTGGCGTTCCTCCAGGAGGCGCTGGCGGTCTTCCAGTGGCAGCAGGCAGTCCGCGGCCAGCTGGTAGGCCAGCTCGTCGACCGCCGTGGCCGGGTCCGGGGATTGCCAGTCGTCGCTGCGCCACGCCGTTTCGCAGTAGCGCTGGTGGGCTGTGCGGGCGACCGTTGCCAGCCGCTCGGCCATGTCGCCGGACGGGGCCACCGGGTCGTCGTCGATCCACTCGACCGATGCGATCAGGTACGGCGCCGACGTGCAGTCGAGGTCGGTCAGGCGGAAGCGGCGCTGGGCCTGCGTGACGACGTCGAAACGGCCGTCCGGGAGGCGCTTCGCCTCGCGCAGCACCGTGCTGCAGCCGATCTCGTACAGCTGGTCCAGACCACGTACCTCGCGGGTGAGCGACGAGCGGAGTGCGACCACGCCGAACTCGCGGCCCGGCACCGTGCCGCTCACCAGGTCCGCGGTCAGCTGCCGGTAACGCGGTTCGAAGATGTGCAGCGGGAGCTTGGTGCCCGGCAGCAGCACGGTCTGCAGTGGGAACAACGGCAGGATCGTCGTCGTCGCGTCACTTTCAGATTCCGGCTCGGTCACGGGTCAACGGTAAGGGGAGAACGCCTCCGGCGCAGGATGGTCACCGGTTCGGCGGCTTGAAGACCGCGAACGGATCCGTGATCTGCATGCCCTTGCCGGCGAAGGAGAACAGCGCCGCCGGGCGCCCGCCGGCGCGGCCCGGTGCGGCCGTGTGACCAGTGGGAACCAGCAGTCCGCGCCGGGACAGCACCCGCTGCAGGTTGGTCGCCGAGACGCGGTAGCCGAGGGCCGCCGAATACAGGTCGCGCAGCGCGGAAATCGTGAACTCGTCGGGGGCCAGCGCGAACCCGAGGTTGGTGTAGGAGAGCTTCGACCGCAGCCGGTCGCGGGCGCGCAGCACGATCGCCTCGTGGTCGAACGCCGTGCGCGGCAGCCGGGCGACGTCGTGCCACTCGGTGTCTTCGGGTACCTCGGGGTCGACGTCGGAGGGGACCAGGGCGAGGAACGCCGTCGCCACCACGCGCGGGCCGGGGACGCGGTGCGGGTCGCTGAACACCGCGAGCTGCTCGACGTGCTTCAGCTGCCGGATGTCGACCTTCTCCTTGAGCTGGCGCCGGACGGACGTCTCGACGTCCTCGTCGGGCCGCAGCCGGCCGCCCGGCAGGGACCAGCGGCCGAGGTGCGGGTCGAGGGCGCGGCGCCAGAGCAGCACCCGCAGTGTGTCGGAGCGCACTTGAAGGACCGCTCCCAAAACCTCGTGGGCGAGGGGGGCCTGGGTGTTAAGATGACTTCGCACGGTTTTCGATTGTAAGGCGAAAACCCGCGATCGGTCCAGGAGGGCCACATGACCACCACGTTGGTTCCGGAAGGCCTCACCCCGTTCGGCGGGGTCGAGGCGAACGCGGCCTGGGCGGAGGAGGTGCGGCGCCTGGCGAAGCAGCGCGATGCGGTCCTGCTCGCGCACAACTACCAGGTCCCCGAGATCCAGGACATCGCCGACCACACCGGCGACTCCCTCGCCCTCAGCCGCATCGCGGCGAGCAGCGACGCGTCCACCATCGTCTTCTGCGGCGTGCACTTCATGGCCGAGACCGCGAAGATCCTCGCCCCCGGGAAGACCGTCCTGATCCCCGACGCGCGGGCCGGCTGCTCGCTCGCCGACTCCATCACCGGCGCCGAACTGCGCGCCTGGAAGGCCGAGCACCCGGGCGCGGTGGTCGTCTCCTACGTCAACACCACGGCCGAGGTGAAGGCCGAAACGGACATCTGCTGCACGTCCTCGAACGCGGTCGACGTCGTCGCCTCCATCCCCGCTGACCAGGAAGTCCTCTTCCTGCCGGACCAGTTCCTCGGTGCCCACGTCAAGCGCGTGACCGGCCGGGAGAACATGCACATCTGGGCCGGGGAGTGCCACGTCCACGCCGGCATCAACGGCGCCGAGCTGGCCGAGCGGGCGGCCGAGGACCCGGACGCCGACCTGTTCATCCACCCCGAGTGCGGCTGCGCGACGTCGGCGCTCTACCTGGCGGGCGAGGGTGCCGTGGCGCCGGAGCGGGTCAAGATCCTCTCCACCGGCGACATGGTCCACGAGGCCCGCGACACGAAGGCCAAGACCGTGCTGGTGGCCACCGAGATCGGCATGATCCACCAGCTGCGCAAGGCCGCGCCGGGCATCGACTTCCGCGCCGTGAACGACCGCGCGTCCTGCCGGTACATGAAGATGATCACCCCCGCCGCGCTGCTGCGCTGCCTGCGTGACGGCCTCGACGAGGTCCACGTCGACCTCGAGACGGCGGCCCGCGCGAAGGCGTCGGTGCAGCGGATGATCGAAATCGGGCAGCCGGGCGGCGGCGAATGACGCCGCCGGTTAATGACCCCCAGGCGAAAACTCCGGTTTGGGAGGCACGCGCGGATCTGGTCGTGATCGGCAGCGGCGTCGCCGGGCTGACCGCGGCGCTGCGGGCGCAGGCGCTCGGGCTGCACGTCCTGGTGATCACCAAGGCGGCCGTCGCCGACGGCAACACGCGCTGGGCGCAAGGCGGCGTCGCCGTGGTCCTGGAGCACGAGCACGACCTCGACGACTCGGTCGCCAAGCACGCGGAGGACACCTTCGCCGCGGGCGCGGGCCTGGTCGACGAGTCCGCGGCCCGCTCCATCCTCGACGGCGGCCCGGCCGCGGTCGCCCGGCTGCGAGCGGACGGCGCGGAGTTCGACGCCGCCGCCACCGGCCTGCTCGCGCGGACCCGCGAGGGCGGGCACAGCGCGTTCCGCGTGATCCACGCCGGCGGCGACGCGACCGGCGCCGAGGTCGAACGCGCACTGGTCGCGCGGGCCGGGGAAGCGCGGGTGCCGGTGCTGGAGCACCACCTCGCCGTCGACGCCCTGCGCACGCCGGGCGGGCGGGTCGCCGGGGTCACGGTGCTCGACCGCAACGGCGTGCCGGGCGTGGTCCGCGCCCCGGCCGTGCTGCTGGCCAGCGGCGGGATCGGGCAGCTCTACCAGGCGACGTCGAACCCGGAGATCGCCACCGGTGACGGCCTCGCGCTCGCGCTGCGGGCCGGGGCCGCGGTGGCGGACATCGAGTTCGTCCAGTTCCACCCGACCGTCCTCTACACCCCGGGCGCGCGTGGGCGCTGCCCGCTGGTCACCGAGGCGGTCCGAGGAGAGGGCGCGACCCTGGTCGACGGCGCCGGCCTGCCGGTGATGCGCGGGGTGCACCCGCTCGGCGACCTCGCCCCGCGCGACGTCGTCTCGGCGGCGATCACGCGGCGGATGGCGGCGGCGCCCGGCGGCGTCGACGACCACGTCTTCCTCGACGCGACCTCGATCGCCGGGTTCGCGGCCCGGTTCCCGACCGTGCACGCGGCCTGCGGGGCACTCGGGCTGGATCCCGCCGTCGACCCGATCCCGGTGACCCCGGCGGCGCACTTCTCGTGCGGCGGCGTGATGACCACAGTGGACGGACGCTCGTCGGTGCCCGGCCTCTACGCCGCGGGCGAGGTGGCGCGGACCGGCCTGCACGGCGCGAACCGGCTGGCCTCCAACAGCTTGCTCGAAGGCCTGGTCGTCGGGCAGCGCGTCGCCGAGGCCGTCGCGGCGGACCTCGCGGCCGGGCTGCTCGCCGATCCCGCCCGCGGCCGGCTGCCGGCCTGGACCACCGCACCCGCCGCCGAGCGCGACGCGCTGCAGCGGGTGATGAGCCGGTACGCGGCGATCGGCCGGGACGCCGACGGGCTCGCCGCGGCGGGTTCGGTCCTCGACCTGTCGGTCCAGGACAGTCCGTTGTGGACGCACACGGCGGTCGAGGACGCGGCGCTGACCGTGGTGGCGCAGGCACTGCTCGCCGCGGCCGTGCGGCGCACCGAGTCGCGCGGCTGCCACGTGCGGTCCGACTTCACCGAGCGGGACGAGAACTGGCGGCGCAGCCAGGTCATCCGGCTCAGCCCGTCCGGCCAGCCGGTGCTGGCCGACCCGATCCCCCTGGAGGGCGTGGCGTGACGTTCCCGATCTCCGAACCGGTCCTGCGCCTGATCGCCGCGGCGGGCCTCGACGTCGAAGACGTCAAGCGGGTGGTCACCACCGCGCTCGGCGAAGACCTGCGGTACGGGCCCGACGCGACGACGGCGTCGACGGTGCCGGCTTCCGCGACGGCCGTGGCGGAGCTGACCCCGCGCGTCGACGGCGTCGTCGCCGGGCTGCCGGTCGCGCTCGCGGTGTTCGACATGGTGCTGGGCGACGGCTACGAAGTGCTGGCCCGGCGCGAGGACGGCGACCGGCTGGTCGCGGGGGAGCCCGCGCTGGTCCTGTGCGGCCCGGTGCGCGGGCTGCTCACCGCCGAGCGCACGGCGCTGAACCTGCTCTGCCACCTGTCCGGCGTCGCCACCGCGACCGCCGCCTGGGTGTCCGAAGTGGACGGTACCGGGTGCGCGATCCGCGACTCCCGCAAGACGTTGCCGGGACTGCGGCTGCTGCAGAAGTACGCCGTCCGCTGCGGCGGCGGGGTGAACCACCGGCTGGGGCTCGGCGACGCGGTGCTGATCAAGGACAACCACGTCGTCGCCGCGGGTTCGGTGACGGCGGCGCTGGCCGCGGCCCGCGCGCACGCGCCGGAACTGCCGTGCGAGGTGGAAGTCGACACGCTCGAACAGCTCGAGGAGGCATTGGCCGCGGCGGCGGACGAGGTGCTGCTGGACAACTTCACGCCGGAGCAGTGCCGGCTCGCGGTCGCGCGCCGCGACGAGGTTTCCCCGAAGACGCGGCTGGAATCCTCTGGTGGGCTGACCATCGAGCGTGGTAATGCCTACGCCCGGTCCGGTGTGGACTACCTGTCGGTCGGCGGGCTGACGCACTCTTCACCGGCGTTGGATCTCGGCATGGACCTTCGCTGAGCCGGGGTTCCCGGCTAGACTGGCGGTGGCGGAAGTCCTTTTCCGCCACCGTCTTTCGGTTCGGGGGTTCGGGTGCGGATACCGGCGGCGCTCGCGGTCGCGGGCCTGGTGACGGTCGGTTCGCCGGTGGCGGCGGCCGCGGCCCCGGAAGCGCAGTGCGCGAACCCGTCCGGCACGTATTCCGGCGCCGTCCCGTGGGGCCAGCGCCAGATCGACCCGGCGCGGCTGTGGCCGCTGACCCGGGGTGACGGCCAGCTGGTCGCCGTCATCGGCACCGGCGTCGACGGGCTGAACGGCCAGTTCCGGCCCGGCCAGCTCGAAGGCGGCGCCGGTACCGAGTCCACCGACTGCGACGGCCGCGGCACGATCGCGGCCGGGATCGTCGGCGCGCAACCGGATCCGTCGACGACCTTCGCCGGCGTCGCGCCGGGCGCGCGCCTGCTGCCGATCCGCTACACCGACAGCTCGGCGAAGGACGGCGGTGACCCGGGCGCGCTGGCCGGCGCGATCGACACGGCGATCGACCGGCACGCGGGCGTCATCCTGATCGCCGTCCCGGCGGCGTTCGACAGCCCGGCGCTGTCGGGCGCGGTTTCGCGCGCGCGGTCCGAAGGCGCGGTGGTCGTCTCGGCGGCGTCGGCGACCCAGCAGGGCGCGCGCACCTACCCGACGGCGACGTCCGGGGTCCTGGCCGTCGGCTCGGTGAACCCGGCGGGCGAGCCGGTGCAGACCGAGGCGGGGGACTACGTCGGCGTCGCGGCACCGGGCGCGGAGCTGGTCAGCACCTCGGCCGGCGCGGGCGGCGCGATCGCGCACCGCTGGCCGGTCACCGACCCCGGCCTGGCGGCGGCGTACGTCGCGGGAGTCGCGGCACTGGTCCGGGCGTACCACCCCGACCTGACCGGCGACCAGGTCGCCACGCGCCTCACGCTCACGGCCCACCGCCCGGCTTCCGGCGGCCACGACGCCCGGCTCGGCTGGGGCGTGCTGGACGCCTACGCGGCGGTCTCGTCGACGCTGCCCGCCGGCATCGCCCCGCCCGGCTCGGTCGCCCCGGCGGCCACCGAGCCCGACGTCGTCCCGGCGGCGGCCCCGGCCCAGCACCCTTCGAACGTCGCGGCGGGCACGATCGCGCTGGCCGGCGTCGCCCTGGCGGCGGCCGCCGGGGTGGCGGTCGCCGCCGTCCGCCGGGGCCGCCGCCGCGGCTGGCGCGCGTCCCGCTTCACGCCGTAGGCCGTTCAGCGAAGCGGGTCAGAGCCGGAAGACCTCCTCGAGCCAGCCGGACACCGTCTCGCCGCGCAGCATCGCGCGGCGCTCCGCCCGCGACGACGGCCCCGGGCCGGTCAGCGCCGCCTCCATCGCCTCGCTGGTCGCCGCCAGGTCGAACGGGTCGATCGGGACCGCGAACCGGCTCAGGTTCTCCAGCACGCCGGCGTTCTCCGACACCAGCAGCGACGCCTGGTCCGGCAACACGTACGCGGCTTCCTTGGCGAACAGGTTCAGGCCGTCGTAGGTGGAGTTGACCACCGCCGCGTCGCTCATGCTCAGCCCCGCCAGCACGCAGTGGCGCGAGTCGTCGTCGGCGGCCGGGCGGACGAGGGAGACCGCTTCGGTGCCGTCGACGGCGAACCGCGCGTTGATCCGCCGCACGATCTCCTCGGTCGCTTCCGCGTACGCCAGGTGTCGCCCGGCCGCCCGGCTCGGGGTGGTCACCACCGCCGCGAACCAGCACTCCGCGGCCAGCTCCGGACGGCGTTCGAGGAGCATCTCGTAGGCGCGGAACCCGCGGGGCAGGTTCTTCCACAGGTCCAGCCGGTCGGCGCGCAGCATGATCCGCCGTCCCTGCGCCGCCTGCGCCAGCCGGCCCCGCCACTTCTCCATCGGCGGCTCCGCCACCATCTTGTCGATCGTGCCGGTGTCGAGCGGGAACGGCGTCGCGACGAGCTCGGTGCGGTGCCCGGCGTGGTGCACCGTCCGCCCGTCGACCACCGCGCCGGGCAGCTCGCGGGCGCAGCAGCGCAGGAACGCGTCGGCCCAGCGGGACGCGTGGAAGCCGACGACGTCGCAGCGCAGCAGGCTGGTCAGCAGCCGCACGCGGATCGGCCGCGGGATGAGGGAGAAGTAGTCCGGCTCGCACCACGGCGTGCCGAGGAAGTAGGTCAGCCGCCGCCGTCCCGGCCGTTCCGCGGCGAAGAACTCCGGGACCAGCATCAGGTGCGGGTCGTTGAGGAGGACGAGCTCGTCGTCCCCGCCGCCGGACACTTCGGCGAGGCGCTTGGCGTAGAGGCGGTTCACCTCCTCGTAGCCGGACCAGGCGGCCCACATCCGGTCGTCGAACACCGGCTGCTCCGACGTGTCGTGCAGGTAGTGCAGCAGGCCGAGGACCAGCCGGATCGACACCTCGTCGTAGTGCTGCCGGCGCAGCTCTTCGCCGGGTTCGATCGGGTGCAGGACGACGCCGCCGTCGATCCGCACGGTGTCCGGGGTGCCCGGCCGGTCGGGCGGCAGGGTGAAGATCCAGTCGCCCCCGTGCTGGTCGAGCAGGGCGATCACCATCGGCACCAGGCCGCCCGGCGACCGCGGGGAGATCTTCCCGGCTTCCCAGCGCGGGCAGCTGTTGCTACAGGTCAGAATTCTCATGTCAGGCGCCTCCGGACGCGAGAGCAGACGACGGCCAGGCCGGCCGCGGAGAAGACAGCGAGGGTGGCGGCCAGGCCCTGGTAGCCGCCGAGCACCGAAACGAGGCCGGCCAGCGGCGCGGCCACCCCGGCCGCCACGCCCATGGCCGCCTCGCCGATGCCTTCGAGACGGGTGCGCAGCTCCGGCGACGCGGTCCGCCCGAGCAGCGCGCTGCCGCCCACCACCCCGCCGTTCCAGCCGAGGCCGATGAGGACGAGGTGGCCGGTCATCAGCATGGGGTCGTGCCCGCCGGCCAGCACCCCGAGCAGACCGCCCGCCGCGAGCACGACGCCCCCGGCCGCGATGAGGTACCCGGGGTGGTACCGGTCGGCGAGGGCCCCGGTGACCAGCGAGGGGCAGAACATGAACACCACGTGCAGGGCGACCACCACCCCGACGACCGTCAGCCCGTCGCCGCCGACGTCGAGGTGGACCGGGGCCACGGTCATGAAGCCGACCATCGCGAAGTTCGTCACCGCGAGCGCGGCGACCGCGGGCAGGGCCCGCGAAGACCGCAAGGCCTTCAGCGTCCCGCCCGCGGGACCCGGTTCCGGCCGGCCGGAAGAAAGCGAAACCGCGCTCGCCCCGAAGCGCGACAACGCCCCGAAGGCCAGCGCGGCCGCGCCGAACGCCAGGATCGCCACCAGGTACGCCCCGGCCGGGCGGAGCAGGCCGGCGCCGGCCGCCAGCGCGCCGCCCGGGCTCAGCAGCATCGGGCTGGCGACCGCGCCGGCGGCCGTGGCGAACAGGACGCGGCCGAGGGCGCGGCCGCGGCGGTCCGGTGGCACCGCGGCCGCCGCGGCGTACCGGGCCAGGAAGACCGCCGCGTTCGCCGCCCCGAGCAGCACGCTGCCCAGCAGGACCAGGGGAAAGCTGCCCAGCGCGGCGGCCAGGACGACCAGCGCGGCCCCGCCCGCGCCCGCGGTGAACCCGAGCGCCAGGCCCGGTCCGCGCCGGCCGAGCGCGGCCAGCCGGGACAGCACGAGCGCCGCCCCCGCCTGACCCGCCAGGTTCATCGCGACCGGGACGCCGGCCAGCGCCGCCGAACCGGTCATCGCCGTGGCCACCAGCGGCCCCGCCGTCCCGCCCGCGGCCAGGCCGGTGCTGCCGACCGCGGTCGCGACCGCCACCAGGTCCGGGACGATCGAACGGGCGGACGGCGGGGGACCGGCCGGCCGGTGCGGGCGCACCGGGGCTCCGGACGACACCTCTTCGCTCCTTCCCCCGGCCACGCTTCAGGCAGCCAGTTCGGACATCGGGCCGGACTCGTACGACAGCAGCCCGGCCAGCGCCGCCTGCCGCATGGCCGCGGCCATCTTCAGCGGTTCCCTGGCACGCACGAGCGCCGTGTTCACCAGCGTGGCCGCCGCGCCCAGCTCCATCGCCTGTGCGACGTGCCGGGCGCTGCCGATACCGCCTTCGACGATCACCGGGATCCCCACCTGGCCGATCACGGCTTCGATCGGGCGGGGATCGACGATGCCCCGGCCCGAGGCCACCGGCGCCGCCATCACCCGCAGCGCCGCGCACCCGGCCTGTTCGAGCTCTTTCGCCGTCTTCACGTCGGGCAGGATGAACGGCAGCAGTTCCATGCCCTCGGCCCGCAGTTCGCGGGCGGCTTCCACGGTGCCCGCGTTGTCGGGCACGTTGTCTTCGCCGCGCACGTCCAGCTTGAGGATGTCGATCCCCAGCGAGTCGCGCAGGATGCGCGCGCTCCGCAGCGCGCTTTCCTTCGACCGGGCGAACGACGTCGTGCCGATCCAGGTGAACCGGTCGAGCGGCAGTTCGTTCTCGAGGTCCATCAGGAGCAGGCTCGACCGGCGGTTGTCCGGGTCCACCGTCGTGATGAACACGTCGGCGCCGGCGGCGGTGAGCACGTCGCGCACGAGCGGGACCGAGTCGTACTGCTCGATGCCGACGACGACCCGCGAGCGGAACTCCCGGGTGCCGATCTTCAACCAGGCCCGTTCGGCTGCCGGGCCCAGGTCCGAAATAGTCACGATTCGTCCGTCCTTTCCCACCGTTCACCTGTCGGAATTCGCCTTCCCCGCGGCTGGGCGGAGGGTGGTGCGTCAGCCGATGCGAACAGTTCGGGACGAGCGCGGCCGGCCGCGGCCGAATTTCGGATTCCGCAAGGATTCCCTGGCTCCGCTGGGAAATCCGAGGTCAGCTTCGCCCGCCCGAGTGACACATCGGTGCCAGTGTTCTGGGAACGGCAAATCCTGACAATGCGAAGCCCAAGATCGAGCACAATGGAAATAAATGGCGCCGTCGCCGGAATGCCGGTGGGTGGGACCGGGCCTCAGGCGGGGACCGGGCGGGTCGAGCCGATGATCGCCACCGCGTGGCTCGCGCGCGCCACGTGGACCGTGAAGTCCGCGCCGTCGCGGCTGAACCGGGCGATCAGCTCGCGCGGGGTGCTCCGGTCGTGCGCCTGCCAGCCGCGCTCGGCCAGCGTGGGCAGGACGACCTCGGCCAGGCGGCGTTCCGGCTCGCCGGGGTGTTCGAGCCGGACGCCGTACTGCCAGCACAGCAGCTGCCCCGGCCGGGTCGGGTCGCAGTCCAGCTCGCCGTCCACCGTCCGGTCCGCGCCGTCGCCGAACACCTCCGCGACGCTGTCGATCACGTCGGTCAGCTCGACGGCCAGCCGGTCCAGTTCCGGGCTCATCGCAGCACCCCTCCGTCGTTCAGGAACTCGACGCCGTGTTCGAGGATGCCATTCGGGTCGAAGGTGCCGTTCGGGGTGACCGGGCCGCTGGTGATCACGCGGTAGATGTTCGTCCACGACTCCGAACCCGGCTTCAGCACGTCACTGTGCGACGACAGGCCCCACAGCTGGCCGCCCTCGGCGTCCCGGCCGGTCTCCAGCTCGGTGACGCCGGGGAAGGTGTCCGGGTCCGCGCCGTGGCCGATGCCGGTCCACTCCAGGCCCCACGCGTTGCCCTGGGCGATCTCGATCGGGTCGAGCGGCGCCGTCATCGAGTAGCGCTGGACGCCCGCCTGGCTCGCCGGCAGGTCCGACGGCGACCACACGCCGTGGCCCATGCCCGCCGACTCGACGTGCAGGACGCGGTCGACGTCGAGGCCGTGCGTCTCGGCCAGGCCGACCGTGGCGCCGCCGTAGCTGTGCCCGATCGCGGTCAGCGTGACGTCGGAGCCCGCGTGGCTCGCGATCTCGCCGCGCAGGTCGTCGGTGAAGTTCTTGAGGTCGGGGGCCATCGTCTGCGCGTAGCTCGCGTCCGGGCCCTGCACGACCGGGTTCTGCGGGAACACCCCGTCGGCCCAGACGACCATCGCGGTGCGCCCGGTCGGGTCCGCGGCCACCAGGCTGCGCCCGAGCCCGGCGTAGGCGTCGAAGTTGGACATCTGCGTGTTGACGCCGGGGACGAACAACCCGACGTTCCGCGTCCCGGGCTCGACGTGCCCGACCAGCTCGGCGATCCGGCCGTTGCCCGCCGGGTCGAACTTCAGGATCTGCCGGTTGTTCGCGAGGATGTCTTCGTAGAGCTTGATCCGCGCCTGCGAGCGCTTGATTTCGTCGGCGTCGGTCAGCCCGGCCAGCTTGGCGCGTTCGGCCGTCAGCGCGTCGGAGACCTTGGTGCGGTTCTCCTCGATCGCGTGCGCCCACGCGCCGGTGTCGGCGGACCCCCCGATGCCGGCGGGGTTCCCGGCCTTCGGCAGCGGGTCTTCGGGCAGCAGCGCCCGGTACATCGCGGCGACCTGGGCGTCGGTGCGGCGGTAGCCGGCGGCCGACTCGATCAGTCCACTTTGGAGCTTCTGGGCGCGGGTGACGTGCTCGCCGAGCTTCTCGCCCAGCTCCGTCATCGTCTTCTCGAACGTCTTGGCCGCGGCCGCGGACTCGCTGACCTGGCCGAACGCGGCGGCGGGGACCTTTTCCCCCGCCACCGCCTGCTGCGCGGTGCCCAGCGCGTCCGCACGCGAGCCGAACTCGCCGGCCACGGTGTCGAGGCGGGCCGGGGCGACGCGATAGCCGGCAGCCGTCACGGCCCGCCTCCGTTCCTAGAGTGGTTCAGTACGCTTCGGGCTCTTCGCCGATGACCGGGGGTGCGACCGGGGCGGACTGGCCCCAGACGTTCTCCGTTTCGACCAGCCACGCCGGGATCCGGCGTCCGGAGCCCATGTCGCCGCCACCGCCCATGCCCATCGGCATCATGGGCATCATCGGCATCGCGCTCTTGGCCGCCGCCGCGCCCACCGCGCCGGCCGCGCCGCCGGCGAGACCGCTGAGCGCGTTGCCCGAGCCGCCGTCGCCGGCCAGGCCGGAGTGCGCGGCCGGGGCGTCGCCGCCCCCGCCGATGCCGGCCCCGCCGGGGATGCCGCCGCCGATCGAGGGCGCGTCACCGCCGCCGATCGGGATGCCGCCCCCGGCGCCGCCCTCGACGCCGGCCCCGCCGCCGCCGAGCTTGGTGCCGGGCGGCTGGTCCTTGTTGTCCTTCGGGTCCTTGCCGGTGGCCCAGGACGGCACCTTGGGCATGATCGAGCCGAACCGGCCGAACGCGGCGGCCGACGCCGCGGCGAGCCCGGCGGTGAACATGTCGCCGAACAGCGGGTTCGACGTCGGCACGGTCGTGCCCGGCTGCTGCGGCGTGCCGGTCGAGGGCAGCGGGTGCCCATCGCCGGGGGTGACGACGACGCCGGGGTCGGTCACGCCGTTGCCGACGAGCCCGGGCGAACCCGTGCTCCCGGCACCGCCACCGGCGGGCGGGGCCGTGGGCACCTGGGCGGCGTTCGGCGACGCCGGGATCGACTCTTCGGCCACGGTGTACTCCCCGGCCAGTTCGGTCATGACGACGATCGCCTTGCCGTGCGCCGACCCGGCGGCGTTGGCCGCGGACTGCTGGGCCTCGACGTTCGCGATGGCCTGCTGGCGCTGCTGCGCGGCGGCCTGGACGACGGTGGGGGAAGCGTCCGGCGGCAGCAGCGGCGGGTTGACCGCGAGCGCGACGTCGGCGGGGGAGACGTCCGGCACCGAAACCGGCGGCGGCATCTCCTTCTTGGCCTTCACCAGCGCGTCGGCGGCGTCGCCGAGCATCACGTTCATCGCCTCGGCGGTCTGCGCCACCTTGGAGATGCCGTTCGCGAGGTCGACGATCATGTGCTGGTACTGGTCGGCCGCGCCGCCGGTCCACTGGTCCTTGAACTCGGTCAGCTCCGAGTTGAGGTTGTGGGCCTGCTCGTGCAGGTGCAGCGCGGCGGACTTCCACTTGTCGGCGGCGTGGCGCGCGCTGTTCGGGTCGCCGGCCTGGAGCATCGCGTAGAGCTGCTGGTGGCTGAACGCGGCGAAGTTCGTGTGCGCGGTGTTCTTCGTCATCCCTTGCGGCTCCCGTCCGAGTCACCGAGGCCCAGCAGCCCGAGCACCGGGTCGAGCAGGTTGGTGACCGCACCCGAGTGGTGCAGGTCCCCGGCCACCGCCTGGTCGGCGTTCTGGTAGCCGTCGGCGACCGTGGTGGTCACGTCCTGCGCGAAGCCGATCGCGCTGCGGACCTGGTCGAGCAAGCCCTGCATCTCCGAGACGGCCGCGCGGTGCGCGTCGGCCAGCGACCCGGCTTCGCCGAACTCGCCGAACAACAGCGGCTCCGCGCCGAGGGTGAGCAGGAAGTCGTTCGGTTTCGACATCGCGTGGATCTGGGTTTCCAGCTCCCGCACGAAGTCCTTCAGCGATTCCAGGTGGACGTAGTACGACTGGTCTGGCATCGGTCCCGGCTCTCTGGGCGCGACTTGCGGACATGGGGAAAGCCGGTCGGCCGGTGCGAGCGGGGGGTTTCCCGCACCGGCCGACCGACGTCTGGGCGCGGATCAGCCCGCGAACAGCCCCTGGTTGCGGTTCTCCAGCGACTGCTGGAGGTCGTGGGCCTCGCCGACCTTGCCGCCGAACTGCGCGATGATGGCGACGATGTCCGCGGTGGCCTGGCGCAGCCGGGTCTCCGACTGGCGGGCCGCGTCACCGGCGGAGCTGCCGGAGGCGTACCAGGTCGCGGTGATCGGCTGCAGGTTCTGGTGCAGCTGCTCCAGCTGCGAGGTGAGCGCCTTGGCCTTGGCGGCCAGGGATGCCGAGCTGTGCTGCAGCGCGGCGAAATTGATTTCGACGACGTCGGCCATGGTGGGCGTCCTCTCGGGTCAGGGGTTGAGGCGGGGGATCACGCCCGAGCCCTCGAGGGTGTTGCCGACCCCCTGGAAGCTCTGGTGGACGTCGGCGTCGCCGCGGCCGTAGTTCTGGTGGCTGGTGTGGACGAGCTGCGACATGGTGTCGAGCTCCTTCACGGCCACGGTCATCTTCTCCTGCAGTCGCCGCTGGAGGTCCCAGAACGCCACGGCCTGGTCACCCTTGTAGTTGCGCAGCGCCTCGGTCAGCTCGGACTCCAAGCTGGCCATCGTGGACTTGGCGTTCGTCGCGGTTTCCTCGAAACCCTGGACGGCGCGCGTCATGGCAGCGGAATCTGCCTGGAATCCCGGACTGGACATCGACGGGCCACCTCCTTCCTGAAGCGAATTCCCCTGGCGCGGTGGTCCGCGCGGTGTGAAAGTCACGCTAGAAAAGAGGCCAGTGTGGTCAAACGGCACAACTGCCGGTCGCGGTGACGGCACTTATACCCACAGGGCCGCGGTGGGGCCCGCCCCACCTTTTCCCGGGGGCGCGCTCCAGTGCCCGGCGGCCGGCCCGGCGCCAGGCTGTGTGCCATGGCAGACAAGGGAAATCCGCTGGTCACGCTCCGGGCGTGGCACCGCCCGCTGGTGGTGCTCGCCGGGGTGATGGGGGTGCTGTGCGCGGCGTCGCTGCTCGGCCTGTGCTTCGATGATCGCACGCTGGTCAATGCGCCGGTCTGGCTCAAGCCGCTCAAGTTCTCGGTCTCGGTCGGGCTGTACGCGCTGACGCTGGCCTGGCTGCTCACCCACGTGCGCCGCGGCGCACGCGCGGGCTGGTGGTTCGGCACGGTGTTCGCCGCCGGCATCGGCCTGGACGTCGGGCTGATCGTGGTGCAGCTGATCTTCCGCGGCACCACGTTGCACTTCAACAAGGCGACGCCGGCCGACGTCGCGATCAACAACGTCGTGGCGGGCGGCGCCTACGCGGCGTGGCTGATGACCGCCGCCGTGGTCGTCCTGCTGCTGGTCCAGCGCCTGCCGGACCGGGCGCTGACCTCGGCGTTGCGCTGGGGGACCGGCCTGGCCCTGGCCGGGATGGGGATCGCGATGCTGATGTTCTCGCCGTCGCCGGCCCAGCAGGCCGTGCTCGACGCGGGTGGCAAGCCCTCGACGTTCGGCGCCCACTCCGTCGGCGTCGAGGACGGCGGGCCCGGGCTGCCGGTGCTCGGCTGGAGCACCGCGGGCGGGGACCTGCGCATCCCGCACTTCGCCGGCATCCACGGCCTGCAGGTGCTGCCGCTGATCGCGTTCGGACTGCTGTTCCTGGCCCGCCGGTACCCGGTGCTCTCGGCCGACGTCGTCCGGCGCCGGCTCGTCCGGGTCGCCGGCGCGGGCTACGCGGGCCTGCTTGTCCTGCTCACCTGGCAGGCCCAGCGCGGCCAGTCGATCGTCCACCCGGACTTCTGGACCCTGGCCGCGGCCTTCGCCTTGGTGGTGGCGGTCGCGGGGGCGGCGGCCGTGGCCGTGCGGCCTTCTGCCGAAATTCTGAGATCCGCCCGGTAGACCGGGACCCCCGGGCGAAAGGCGGTCGAGATGGTCCACCCGCAGGCTCTGCTGGACGAGCTGGAGCGCGCCCCGGAGGTTCCCGCGTTCGAACACGGCTCCCGCGTCACGTCGCGCGGCGAGCTGCGGGAGCTGATCGGCCGGTTCACCGCGGGCCTGCGGGCGGCCGGGCTCGGCGCCGGCGACGGCGTCGGCCTCGCCACCGCCGTCACCGCGGAGGGGTTCGCCGCGCTGATCGCGGTGCACGTGCTCGGCGCCCGCGCGGTCGCCGTGCGGGCCGGGCTGCCGGAGGCGCAGCTGCGGCACGTCCTCGCCGACGTCTCGGCGGTGGTCGTGGACGGCTCGGTGGAGCCGGTGGACGCCGGCGTGCCGGTGCTGCGGATCGGGTCCGCCCTGCTGGCCGCGTACGAGGAGCCGGCACCGGGCGGACGGCTCGAGGACATCGCGACGGTCGTGTTCACCAGCGGCAGCACCGGCCTCCCGAAGGGCGTGGCCTACAGCTACCGCGCCCTGACCGAGGGCCGCGTCTGGCGGCCGCCGCTGCCCGGCACGGCCCACGAACGGCTGGGCGCGTGCTTCGGGCGGTACCTGCTGTTCGGTTCCCTGGCCAGCGCGGTGATGGTCGAGCAGCTCGGGGTTTCGCTGCTGTCCGGTGGCACCGCGGTGATCCCGGAAGGGCTGCCGGACTTCCCCGGCGTGCTCCCGCGGCTGGGGATCACCGCGGCCCTGACGACGGTGCCCAGGCTGCACCGGATCCTCGACGACCTGCGCGGCACGGCCGTCGACCTGAGCGCGTTGCGGGCGCTGATCGTCGCGGGATCGCCGATGCCGCAGCACAAACTGGCCGAGGCGGCCGAGCGGATCGGGCCCGCGATGCACCACGCGTACGGGCAGACCGAGACCGGGATGCTGACGATCTGCCGGGCCGACGAAGGCCTCGGGTCGGTCGGGAAGCCGTGCGACACGGTGCAGATCGACGTCCGGGACGAGATCTGGGTGCGCACCCCGTCGGCGTTTTCCGGCTATTGGCGGGATCCCGAGACGACGGCGTCGGTGCTGCGCGACGGCTGGGTGCGCACGCAGGACCTCGGGCACCTGGATTCGGCGGGGTACCTCCACCTTTCGGGCCGGGCGCGGGACGTGGTGATCGTGAACGCGATCATCCACTACGCCGGCCCGATCGAGCGGGCGATCGCGGCGCACCCGGACGTCGACCAGGCGTACGTGGTGGCGGTCCCGGACGCGCTGACGGGCGAAGCGGCGCACGCCTTCGTGGTCCCGGTGCCGGGGCGGGAGCCGGACCTGGCGGAGGTCCGCAAGGGGGTGGCGGCCGAGCTGGGGGAGGCCGCGGTGCCGGCGCGGTTCAGCTTCGTGGGCGCGGTTCCCGTCGCGCCGTCGGGAAAACCGGACAAGGCCGCGCTGCGAAGGTCCGTTGTGGACTAGAAGTGGGTGTCGGCGCCGAAGGCCTCACGGAGGTGGCGCATGTCCGCGAGGTCCCGCGGCCGCGGTGCGTACCCCTGGTGGAAGAAGATCTGCTGGGCGGCCGAGATGCACGGCACTTCGACGCCGTCGACCGACCCGGTGACGAAGCAGTCCGCGGGGTAGCGGAAGACCGCGCCTTCGCCGTCGGCTTTCTGGGTGGCTGAGCCGTTTTCGGCGAAGACGAGCGGGTGCAGGTCGAGTTCGGTCGCGCCGTCGGAGAGCACGAACCGGACCGGGCGGAGGTCGAGGGTCTCGTGGTAGCCCAGGGTTCCGAGCGCTCGCCGGACGGCCGGTTCCTGCTCCGAGCGGTGCAGCAGGTCGAGGTCGCCGTGGTCGCGGGTCTGCCGCCCGAGGAGCGCGTCGATGCCCCAGCCGCCCGCGAGCCACACCTCGTTCGGAGCCACGGCGGCCAGCACGCGGAGCACCGTGCGCGCGTCCATCACTTCCCGGCGCGCAGGTCCGTGATCACCTTGGCGACCCGCCGCTGCCGGGTCTCCTCGGTCTTCGCCTGGCCGATCGGCAGCACGAACCGCTGCTTCGCACTGTAGGAAAGGCTTTCGAACCGCGCTCGCGCGGTGTCGTCCGCCGCCAGCGCCGCCGCGAGGTCCGGCGGGACCGCCAGCTCGCGCGGGGCGGTGTCGAGGGCGATCGCCACCACGACGTCGTCCCCGGCGGCGACCCCGGCCTTCTCGCGGTTCTCCGCGCTGAGCGGCACCAGGAACTGCCCGCCGCGGCTCGCGACCGTCGTGCGGTAGGTGTGCCCGCCGAGCGTCACCGTGACCGCGGGCTTCTTGCCGGCACCGAGCGCTTCGACGACGTCGTCGGGTACCGGCAGGCCGGTCGCGGTCTTGCCGCCGAGCAGCACCCGCGTGCGGAACTCCATGGGTCGAGTATGCCGCGTGCCGGCCTCCCGGGCGGTGAGGCCGGCACGGGCGGGTCAGACGCCGGCCGTGGTGCGGATCCAGCTGCGGCTCGACGCGATGCTCGCGTAGTTCTGCGTGCCCTGCGGGTTCGAACCGGAGTTGTTGCCCGTGGAGCACACCCCGACCTGGGCGCCGTTGGAGAGCTGCGGTCCGCCCGAGTCGCCGTGCCACGCCGAGCCGTCGATGCCCTGGCTGGCGATCGCGGTGCCGCCGAACGCGTCCGTGCTGGTGCCGGTGACGCGGACGTTGGCGGTCTTGAGCGTGCTCGAGGGCGGGCTGCTGCCCTGCGTGCGGCCCCAGCCGTAGATCTGGTTGGTGGCCCCGGTCGGCGGGTTGCCCGTGCCGAGCTTCATGTACGTCGTGGTGACCGCCGTCGTCAGGTGCAGCAGGGCGATGTCCCCGTTCGGCGACGCCTTCTGCTGGTCGACGTTGGCGTTCGTGCCCTGCTGGAGCGTCACGTTGCCGACCTTGACGTGCATGCCCGGCGAGTTCAGGCAGTGCCGCGCGGTGAGCACCCACTGCGGGGCGATGATCGTGCCCGAGCACTCGAACCCGCCGTAGGTGGTGACGTTGTTCCAGTAGATCTGGGCGCCCCACGGCGCGGAGGAGACGGTGCTCCCGCCGATGATGTCCTGCTGGGCGTCCGCAACCCCCGCTGAGACCATGCTCAGCGCCGCGGCGGCAGCACCCACCGCGGCAACAGCCCTCGACATTCGCATGAAAATGCCCTTCGGCCAGGTGATCCGGATGTCGGCCCCGAAACCGGGCGACGAGCACAAACGTAAGTTCGTGGGAGGTTCCCGGGTACCTACCGAAGTCGGAAACTCGCCGACGGTGATCAGGGTGCCGTGGCGACCAGCTCCAGCAGCGTCGTCGGGTCGCCGTTCGGGTCCGCGCCCACGCCGACCTGCGTGGTGCCGTCGGACGGCACGTCGACGCTCGAGTGCACCCCGGCGTCGGTGGTCAGCGACGCCTTGAGCTTGTGCCCCTGTCCCGCGGACAGCCCGTCGGCGCGGATCGAGTACACGGCGGGGATCTTCATGGTCAGCTCACCGCCCGTGCCCAGAACCTTGAAGCAGACGCGGCCGTTGAGCGTCTGGCCGATCGCTTCGGTCGTCTTCACCTGGATCACGCCGACGGTGTCCTGCCCGGTGGGGCAAGGCGCGTACACGATGTGCCCGTCACCGCTGATGAGCTGGACGTGGTCGGTGGCGAGGATCGCCGCCGCACCGGGGTAGCTGTAGTCCTCGACCAGCGACGGCGGCTGATCGCTCGCCGCGATTTCGGACCCCTGTGCCGTGAGCACCCCGGCCGTTCCCGCGATGCCTGCGACCGCGATAACCAGAATTGTCCGGTTCAGCGCGCGCATGATTCCCCCTCGTTGATTGTTCAAGCCGACTTTCACCCCAAAGCCGACATTCCTTTGCCGGCAAGTGCGGCGTCGTGAGGCTAAGGCATCGAGGTCAGGAAGGTCGTTGTGATGTCGATCACGACCATTTGGCCGTTGATGAGATTCCTTCCCGTGGTTAATGTCCCGGTGGGCGAATGGGGCCGGTGGCCTCGTTTGTGAGGGTCAAACAGGGGGGAAATCCACAATGCGTGCGGCGAGACGGCGATTTCGTGCTGCCCTGGTCACGGTTCTGACCGTATCCCTGGCCGGTGGCGTGTCCACCGTTCCGCAAGCCCAGGCCGCGCCGCGAGCCGCCGCGGCCGCGACGGCGGCCACCTCACCCGGCAGCGACCGCGCGGAAGTCCTGCGGCTCTGGCAGTTCGGCGGCCCGGCGACCAAGCGCGACGCCGCGGCCGCGCTGGCCGGGACCGATGCCGACATCACCCGCTTCCTCACCACGCAGAAGGACGTCGACACGTCCATCGACCTGGACGTCCAGGTCAACCAGCTGATGGCGAACGGTGGCCCGGCGACGAGGAACGCGGCCCAGCAGGCACTGGACGCCAACAGCGACGCCGCGCTGACGACCTTCCTCGACACCGGCTGGATCACCCCCCACGGCACCGATCTCGACCTGCGCGTCAACCAGGTGATGGCCGCAGGAGGACCGCAGGTCAGGAAGGCCGCGCAGCAGGCCCTCGACGCCAACGCGGAAGACGCGCTGCGGGCGTTCTTGAACAGCGGCTGGCAGGTGCCGTTCCGGATCGACCAGGACCTCAAGGTCAACCAGATCATGGCGGCCGGCGGGCCGGAGGTGAAGAAGGTCGCGCAGCAGGCGCTGGACGCCAACACCGTCGACGCGCTCAACCAGTTCCTGGCCGTCGATCTGCCCGTGGCCCAGGCGCGCGACGCGGAGACGGACTCGATCGCGCAGCTGACCGCGACGGCGAAAGCCGCGTCGGTGCAAGCCGCGAGCGAAACCGACGTGGCGAAGCGACAGTCCGACCTCGCGGTGACCGAGGCGGCCGCGGCGCAGAAGGCGGCTCAGGCCGCGAAGGACGCGGCGGCTGCCGCACAGGGGCACGTCGAGCAGGCCGCCGCCGCGGCGGCACGGGCGGCTTATGCCGCCGACCAGGCCGCGGCGACCGCGCGGCAGGCGGTCGGCGCGGCGAACGCGGCGTCCAACGCGGCGCACACCGCCGCGGTCGCCGCATCGCGCGCCGCTACCGCGGCCTCTCAGGCCGGGCGGGCGGCTTCCCGGGCGTACGACGCGGCGGCGCTGGCGGTCGGTGACCGGGACAAGGCCGCGGCCGCCCGCGAGGCCGCTCAAATCGCCCACGACGCGTCCTTGAGCGCGGCGGCGGCGCGGGATGCGGCCCTGAGCGCGAAGACCGTTTCGCAGCAAGCGGAAACCGCGGGCGGCCTGGCCAAGGACGCGGCCGCGCAGTCCCGCATCGCGGCCGATGCCGCGACGGACGCGGCCAACAGCTCCGCGGCCGCCGGCGCGGACGCGCGGCAGGCCAAGGCCGCCGCGGCGCGAGCCCGCGTGCAGGCCGACCGCGCGGCCGCGGCCGCGAACGCGTCCCAGGCGTGGGCGCACCAGGCGTCCCAGGCCGCGGGCGAGGCCGCTACGGCCGCCGACGCCGCCGCTACGGACGCGCACAACGCGGAAGTGGCGGCGCTGGACGCCGCCGCACACGCGGGCAACGCCGCGAACGCGGCGGAACAAGCGACCCAGCACGCGAACGCCGCGACCGCCGCGGCGACCGCGGCCGTCACCGCGTCCAACCAGGCCACCCGGATCGCCCAGGACGCGCGCAAAGCGGACGACGACCGCATCACGCTGGCCGGCCAGCAGGCCGACGACGCGGCGAAGGCGGCGCTGGACGAGTACGCGAACCGCGTGATCCCGCCGCGGCGGGACGTGGACCAGGCGAGCACCTGGAGTTCGGAGACGAGCCGCCTGATCGCCGAAGCGCAGGCGGCCGGGACTGCCCGCGCCACGGTGCTGGCCGACGCGCGCAAGGTCGCGCTCGACCTCGCCGTCACGGGAGGCCCGTGGACGCAGGCCGCGTCGACCGCCGCGCTGGCCGGTTCGGACGACCAGGTCGTCGACTTCGTCACCACCGGTCTCGCGGCCGCCGCGGGACAGGACGACCGCGTCGTCCTCGCCGACCTGAGCGAGGCGGGCACCGACGGGTTCAAGGCCGCGGCGGCGACCGCGCTGGCCGGTTCGGACACCGCCGTCCGGGACTTCCTGCGCAGCCGCGACTACCCGGGCCGCTTCACCGACGATTCGCTGCTGGTCAACCAGATCATGGCCGCGGCACGTACGGCGGGCCGGACGGTCGTGGTGCAGCAGGCGCAGCGGGCGCTGGACCAGAACACCGATCAGGCCCTGCGCGCGTTCCTGGAGACCGGGCAGTACACCGCGCTGAACACCGACGAGGACCTCAAGGTCAACCAGGTCATGTCGGCGGCGAAGGCGGCGGGTGCCCGCGAGGTCGCGGCGGCGGCGCAGGCGGCGATCGACGGGCCGCCGACGTTGCGCCACGAGTTCCTGACGGTCGGCCAGTTCACCGCCGCCCGGCGGGACCAGAACACCGCCACGCACAACGCGGCGATCGACGCCCTGCTCGCCCAGGCCGCGACGGCCGCCGCGACCGCGACGCACGACGCGAACGACGCTCAGGCCGCGGCCGCCCGCGCGCGCAACGCGGCGCAGGAGGCGCAGAACTACGCCGATCAGGCGTCGGCCGCGGCGGCCCAAGCCACGACCTGCGCGAACCAGGCGCGGGACGCGGCCAACCGGGCCGCCGAGTCGGCGCAGCAGGCTCAGGCGTCGGCGAACACGGCGGCGGCGGCCGCGAAGTCCGCGGCGATCTCCGCGGACAAGGCGAGTGCTTCGGCGGCTTGGGCGCAGCAGTCGGCGTACGACGCCGCCGGTTACGCATCGGATGCGGCCGTCTCGGCCAACATCGCCTACGGCGCCGCGATCGACGCGGGCAAGAGCGCGCAAGAGGCTGTCGCGCTGGCGAAGGAGGCTTGGCAGGGCGTCGCCGACAAAGCCAAGCTGGAGAAGCAGAACGCGATCAACCAGCGGACGTGGGACTGCAACAACCGGGCCGCCTGGGTGGCGCAGTCGCTGAACACCGACGACTGCATCAAGCTGTTCAGCGGTACTCCGGCCGACCAGCAGCGGATTCTCGGGCACCTGCAGCAGCTGTGCCGTCAGCTGAACGACCCCGGCACCGTCGAACTGGCCAACTGCCTCGACCCCCGCAACCTGCTCAACGCCGAGTTCATGCCCGGTCCCGCGCCGTACGGCGATTCGGAGCTCGGGCAGTCGGTGACCGGCCTCGTGCTCGCGGG
The DNA here is from genome assembly GCF_041346945.1 of Amycolatopsis sp. cg9. Taxonomy (NCBI): domain Bacteria; kingdom Bacillati; phylum Actinomycetota; class Actinomycetes; order Pseudonocardiales; family Pseudonocardiaceae; genus Amycolatopsis; species Amycolatopsis sp. cg9. The sequence continues at coordinate 4,975,503 of NZ_CP166850.1, forward strand.
TCTGCTCGCGCTGATGTGCCCCGAATGCGATCTGGCCTCGTTCCTCGGCAACGCCGAAACGGAACTCGGGCTGACCGGGGCCCGGGAGCTTTCGGCGATGATGGCGGAGGCGCTGGCCCGCGGGGACGGGCTGTTCAACGCCGCCGCCACCGAAGTCTCGGCCGAACTCGGCAAGGTGACGGAAATGGCGATCCAGGCGGATCTCCAAAGCGCCGAGCTGGCCCGGATCGCGCGGGAGTACAAGGACCGCTTCCCGTTGTGCACCGGCAACAGCTTCGCGGCGGGCACCCGGGTACTGATGGCCGACGGACGCGCCGAACCGATCGAGGACATCGCAGTCGGCGACCACGTGGCCGGCGCCGACCCCGGTTCGGCGCCGGGATCGCACCTCGTCGAAGCTGTGCACGTCACCGATGACGATCACGACTTCACCACGCTCACGGTCGGCACCAGCGGCGGCCCGCAGTCGATCGAATCGACCGCGAAGCACCTCTACTGGAACGCCACGACGCACGAATGGACCCAGGCGGCGAGTCTGCGGCCCGGGCAGTCGCTCGAAGCCGCGGGCGGCGGCCGGGCCACCGTCGTGGCCGACCACCGTCATCCCGGCGCCACCAGGACGTTCAACCTGAGCGTCAACGCGGTGCACACGTACTACGTGCTCGCGGGCGACGTACCCGTTCTGGTGCACAACACCAATTCATCCGGATGCGAGCCGTACTTCCGGGTGTACGGCCCCGAACAGAAATCGGGCATCATCGCGGAGGTCAACGACGGCGTGCTCACGATGATCATCGAAGGCGACGCGTATTCGCCTCGTGGTGGCCAGATGTTCGCGGACGTCATGAACCATTTCGGTGCGGAGAACGTGCGCCAGTTCGACGCGAAGTGGGTGACCAAGATGCCGACGAACCTCGACGCGTTCAACGCGAATCTGCGGAACGGCATGTCGTACGAAGACGCCGCGGCCAACACGTTCACCGGTCACATGTGTGCCAAGTACGGTTTGACCAAGGTCACGGTGGACCGAAGTAAGCTGGTGGGCAGTTTCGGCGCGTACACCGATGTCGCACCGACGTTTTCGAGGCCGTGAGGGAGTGCCTGTGTCGACTGACGGACCCGAGCTGCGCGTGCTCGTGGCGGAGAAGACTCCCTTCCTGGAGCTCCTCGACCACCTGAAGGCACGTGCGGGAGGGGACCTCGGCGGATTTCAGCTGGTGGCGATGCTCCAGCAGGAAGCGGGGATCTCCTTCACCGAGTCGCGGGAGATGCTGGCCTACTTCGCGCCGGATTGGACGCCCAACGCGGAGCCCTCGGTGATCAACGAGCGGTGGGATGCGATCGTCGAGGGGTGGCTGGCGCGCGGGTGAGGGGCCGCCGGTCGCCGGGAGCCGGGAAGTAAAGTCTCCTCGCGTTCGCGCACGAGGGGGAACCATGGCAGCGCCACAGCACGATCCTGAGCTCTTCGACGAGCTCACGAAGAACGAACTCCGCCGTCAGCCGATCAGCCGATCAGCCGGTACGCCGTCGCCACCCTCGTCTCCGGGCTGATCGGTGGTCTGCTCGCCCCGGTCTTCGCCGTCGTCGCCGTGGTGCGGATCCGGAAGCAGCGGCGGCGGGGGGTGGTCCTCGTGATCTGCGGGATGGTCGCCTTCGCCGGGTGGATGGGGTTCCTCGGGTACCGGATCAGCACCGGGACCGCCTGGTGGCAGCAGCGAGCGAGCCAGGACCGGCTGCCCGCGGGCGCCGTGCACGGGTTCGACCTCGCCGCCGGGGATTGCTTCTGGGCGCCGCCCGCGTCCGGGGCCTCCGATGTCCTGCGGCGGTCGTGCACCGAGGGGCACACCGGTGAGGCGTTCGAGGTGCTTCCACTCGGCGAGCCCGATGCCCGACATCCTCGACGTCTACCCTGACTTGGCTCAAGATCGCTGATCTTGGGTAGGGTGCTGGCTGTTGAGCTGCGGTTTCGTCGTGTGAACGGCGAAAATCTGCGCACTGAGCGGCCGGTTCCAGGGGTCTGCCCATCGCTTCCCGGTTACGGCTTCAGCGACAAGCCGGCCGCGCCGGGGTGGGGGATCGAGCGGATGTCCGACGCGTGGTGCGAGCTGATGGCCCGGCTCGGCTACCGGCGGTTCGGCGCCCAGGGCAGCGACTGGGGCGCCAGCATCGCCACGAGCATCGGTCAACGGCAACCCGATCGGGTCGCCGGCAGCCATCTCATGCCGCCGCTCGCACCGCCCGATCCGGCCACGTCGGACGACCTCACCGGTGCCGAGCGGGCGGCGCTCGCGACACTGCGGGAGGCGGACGAATGGGGCTGGCGGATACTCGGCGCGGCAGTCGACCCGGCCGCGGACGGTCGGCTACGGGCTGGTCGACTCGCCGGCCGCCCTCTGCGCCTGGATCGTCGAGAAGTTCTGGTCGTGGACCGACTCCGGTGGCGACCTGCATCGGGTTATTACCCGGGATGAGCTGCCCGACAACCTGATGCTCTACTGGCTGTCCGGCACCGGTGCCTCATCCGCCCGGCTGTACTGGGAAAGCCTCCGGCAGGTCAACGAATGGATCTCCGGGTCGGCCGGCGCGCCGGTGACCGTACCCACCGGCTGTTCGGTCTTCCCCAAGGAGCTGCAGCGCCCGTCTCGGCGGTGGGCGGAGCGCCGGTTCCCGAACATCCGGTACTGGAACGAGCCCGGCAAGGGCGGCCACTTCGCGGCGTTCGAGCAGCCGGCGTTGTTCGTCGACGAGGTCCGGTCATTCTTCCGGCTGGTCCGCTGATGGTCACCCGTACTCGGTAAGCGGCTGGCTAAAGATCAACAAGTGCCCATCGGGTGTCCGTACGTTGAAGTCGCGCATCCCGTAGGGCCGGTCAGCCGGTGGCTCGACGATGTCGGCGCCGCGGGCGCGCAGCTCGTCGTGGCAGGAATCGACGTCGTCGACGACAACCGTCACCCTGGCCGGGCCGACGCTGCTTTCGGCGTACAGGTGGAACTCGGCGGTGTCGCGGATCACGGCCGCGTAGCTGGGTGGGGTCTCCCAGGTGAATATGGTGTCGAATCCGAGCGCGTCCGTGAAGTACGACCGCGCTGCCTGCACATCTCGGCACGGCAGCACGGGAACCGCCACCCGCATGACCATTCCGTCACCTTACCTGACTTTGGCTCAAGATCGCCGATCTTGGGTAGGGTGCGCACTAAGCGGCCGGTTCTAGGCTGTCTCTCGTGGCGTATGTGCGCACGGTGAAGACGGCGTCGGGGGCCAGGGCGGTGCAGATCGTGCACTCCTCGCGTCGCGGGTCGCGGGACATCGAGCACATCGGCTCGGCGCATGACGATGCGGCGTTGGAGGCGCTCAAGGCGGTGGCGAGGCAGCGTCTGGCTGTGGGGCAAGCCCGAGCTCGACTTTGGCCCGGACTTCGCGGCGTTGCAGGCCGGCAGTGGTGCTGGTGGTGGGCCGCTTACTGGTGCCGGCACGGATCGTCGAGCCGACCGGCAAGCTGGACAGTCTGCGGGTGGTCGAGGAGGCAGGTTTCGACCCGCCGGCGTACGCGACCCTCAAGCGGCGTCTGCCCGCGTTCGCGAAAGAGTCCTGGCGGCAGAAGTTGGCCGCGGCGTGCGCCCGCACCGCTGATCTGGGGCCGGCGTCACTGGTTCTCTACGGTGTGTCCACCTTGTACTTCGAGACCATGCCGGGGACGGGTTCCGTGAGCCCGGGTTCTCCAAAGAACGCCGCCTGGAGCCGCAGATCACGATCGGGCTGCTCACCGACGCAAGCGGGTTTCCGTTGATGGTTAACGCGTTCGAGGGCAACCGGGGCGAGACCACTACGATGCTGCCGACCATCCGTGCGTTCATGGATGCCCACCAGCTGGCTGATGTCACGGTCGTGGCCGACGCTGGCGTGATCTCTGCGGCCAACCAGCAGGCCATCGAGGCCGCGGGGTTGTCGTTCATCCTCGGCGCGCGGATACCCGACGTGCCGTACGTGGTCCAGGCGTGGCGCCACGAGCACCCGGATGAGCAGATCCCCGACGGGCACATCTTCACCCAGCCCTGGCCTGCCGGCCCCAAGGACCAGCGCCGCGACCAGATCATCTACTACCAGTACCGGGCGGACCGGGCTCGGCGCACCCTGCACGGCATCGACGAACAGGTCGCCAAGGCCGAGCAGGCCGTCGCCGGCAAGACCGCGGTCAAACGCAACCGGTTCATCCAGCTCACCGGCGCCACCAAGAGTGTCAACCGGACCCTGGAAGCCAAGGCACGCGCCCTTGCCGGCCTCAAAGGCTACGTCACCAACCTCCCGGACGTCACCGCCGAGTTCGTGATCGACGCCTACCACCGACTGTTCCACATCGAGAAGTCGTTCCGAATGTCTAAACACGACCTACGTGCGCGGCCGATCTACCACCACAAGCGCGAGTCGATCGACGCGCACCTGACGGTCGTGTTCGCCGCCCTGGCCGTCAGCAGGTGGATCGAGCAGACCACCGGCCGGTCGATCAAGAAGTTCGTGCGCACCACCCGCCGCTACCGCACCATCAACATCCAGGTCGGCGAGCACACCCTCACCGCCGTCGACCCGCTACCCGACGACCTCCGCGATGCCCTCACCCGCATCCACGACCGCGGTGCGCACTAATTTGAGCCAAGTCAGGCCCGATGCCCGACATCCTCGACGTCTACCAGCGCTCCCTGGCCCGCTGCGAGGCCGACGCCCGGCGGCTGCCGGACGTGCGCGTCCAGGTCGTGACGCCGACCGCGGACAGCTGGAACAAGGGCAAGCACCTCGCGGTCTGCTACTACCGCTTCGCCATGGAGAAGACCGCGCCCGCGCGGTGAATCAGCTCTCCGCCGGCTTCGTCCACGCCACCTGCACCAGCCCCGTCCCGTGCCGCCGCGACACCAGCGTGCCCCGGCCCGGTGGCTGCGGTGACGGCTTCACGTCCGCCAGCAACGCGCCCTCGTCCTTCGTCCCCGACATGATCAGACCCGGCGAACCCAGCTCCCGCAGCCGCTGCAGGACCGGCTCGAACAGCGCGCGCCCGGCGCCACCGGAACCGCGCACGATGATCACGTGCAGGCCGATGTCGCGGGCCTGGGGCAGGAACTCCAGCAGCGGCTGCAACGGGTTCCGCCCCACCGTCGCCACCAGCTCGTAGTCGTCCACCAGCACGAACAGCTCCGGGCCGCGCCACCACGAGCGGTTGCGCAGCTGCTCCGGTGTCACCGACGGGCCCGGCAACCGGTTCCGCATCGCCGTCGCGCACTCGCCGATCAGGTCGGTCAGCTTGCCTTCCGCGCCCGCGTAGCCCAGCAGGTGCGGCTCGGACACCGCGCCCAGCAGGCCGCGGCGGTAGTCCGCGACGATGATCGCCGCTTCCTCCGGGGTGTAGGCCGACGTGATGCCCTGCGCGATCGCCCGCAGCAGCGAACTCTTGCCCGATTCGACGTCGCCGAACGCCACGAAGTGCGGGTCCGCCGCGAAGTCCAGGTACACCGGGCGCAGCGTCGACTCCGCGATGCCCAGCGTGACCTGACGCGAAGGCGCCTTCGGCAACCCGTCCAACGGCACCTCGGGCGGCAGCAGCCGGACCTGCGGGGCGCGCGGGCCCTTCCACGCTTCCGAAATCCGCCGCGTCAGGTCGACGCCGCCCGCGCCGATCGTCTCCGGGCGCTGGTCCGAGTCGATGCGCGGCAGCGCCGCCAGGAAGTGGAGCTTCTCCGCCGTGATGCCGCGGCCCGGGCGGTCGGCCGGGACGTTGACCGCCACCTTGCGGTCGATCGACGAGTCCATCGGGTCGCCCAGGCGCAGCTCGAAGCGGGTGCCGATCGCGTCGCGCAGCTGCGCGCGGACGCCGATCCACTGGTTGAGCGAGACGATCACGTGGATGCCGAAGCCGAGGCCGCGGGCGGCCAGGCCGGTGATCTGCTCCTCCAGCTGCTCGTACTCCTGGCGGATCGTGGTCCAGTTGTCCACGAGCAGGAAGACGTCGCCGAACTCGCGGCCGTCGGTGCTCTCGGTGAACTCCGAACGCCGCTGCCGGAACGTCGTGATCGACTCGATCCCGTTGGCGGCGAAGAACTCCTCGCGCTGCTCCAGCAACGTCGTCAGCTCGGCGACCACGCGGCGGCAGCGCTGCGCGTCGCGGCGGGTCGCGTAGCCTGACACGTGCGGCAGCCCGGCGATCGGCGCCAGCGCGCCACCACCCATGTCCAGCACGAACAGCTGCACCTCGGCCGGGGTGTGGGTCAGCGCGAGCATGCCCGCGATGTCCTTCATCAGCGTCGACTTCCCGCTCTGCGGCGCGCCGACGATGAGCGCGTGCCCGCCCGCGCCGGAGAAGTCGGCCCAGTGCAGGTCGCGACGCTGCTCGAACGGCTTGTCCACCAGCGCGACCGGGATCGTCAGCTTGCCGTTGCCGCCCCAGCCGAGCGGGCACAGGCCGCGTGCGGCGTCTTCGCCGAGCGGCGGCAGCAGCTGGTCCAGCGTCGGCGGCTCGGCCAGCGGCGGCAGCCAGATCTGGTGCGCGGCCGGGCCGCGGCCCTCCAGCCGGGACAGCATCGCGTGGATGATCGTCTCGCCGGTGCCGTCGGCCTTGGGGGCCTCCTCGATCTCGGTCGTCACCGGGATCTCCACCGGGGCCAGGGAAAACGGCAGCACGCCGAGCTCCTGGCCGTCTTCGCGCACGACCGTGCTGCGCGGCGGCAGTTCCCCGGAGACGTAGGCGGCCTTGAGCCGGATCAGCGTGTCGGTGTCGGCCTTCAGGTACGCCGACCCCGGCACCGGCGGCAGGTGGTAGGCGTCGGCGACACCCAGCACCGCGCGGCTTTCCGCGGCGGAGAACGTCCGCAGCCCGACCCGGTACGACAGGTGCGAGTCCAGCCCGCGCAGCCGGCCTTCCTCCAGCCGTTGCGACGCCAGCAGCAGGTGGATGCCCAGTGACCGCCCGAGCCGGCCGATCGCGACGAACAGGTCGATGAACTCCGGCCGGGCGGACAGCAGCTCGCTGAACTCGTCGATGATCACCAGCAGCGACGGCAGCGGGTCCAGCGGGACGCCGTCCGCGCGCGCCTTCTCGTAGTCCCGCACCGACGCGTAGTTCCCGGCCGCGTGCAGCAGTTCCTGGCGCCGCAGCAGTTCGCCGTTCAGGGCGTCGGCCATGCGGTCGACGAGCGCGAGGTCGTCGGACAGGTTCGTGATGACCGCGCAGGTGTGCGGCAGGCCGGTCATCCCGGCGAAGGTCGCGCCGCCCTTGAAGTCGATCAGCGCCAGGTTCAGCGTCTCCGACGAGTGCATCACCGCCAGCGCCGTCACCAGCGTTCGCAGCAGCTCGCTCTTGCCCGACCCGGTCGCGCCGATGACCAGGCCGTGCGGGCCCATCCCGCCTTCGGCCGACTCCTTGAGGTCCAGCTCCACCGGGCGGCCGTCCGGGTTGACGCCCAGCGGGATCCGCAGCCGGTCGCGGGCCGCGCGCGGTGCCCACGTCACGGTGGTGTCGGTGTCGCGCGGGTCGCCGATGCCGAGCAGGCCGGACAGCCCGAACGTCGCCGACATCGGCTTCTCGCCGACGACGGCGGCCGGGGTGTGCAGCGGCGTCAGCATCCTCGCCAGCGCTTCGGCCGCGCCGCGGTCGAGGACGTCCGGGCGGCCGAGGAACCCGAGCCGCTGCTCGGTGGCGTCGCCGACGACCATGCCGAGCGACTCGGGCGCGGTGTGCAGGCTCAGCAGCCGCTCGGTCGAGTACGTCCGCGGGTGCTCCTGCCCGACCTCGAGCACGGTGACGCCGAGCCGGCCGTCCTCGCCGATCAGGCGGGGTTCGCCGTGCGCGTTGCCGCCGTCGACGACCACGACGAGGTGCGGGAGGTCGAGCTGGCTCGCCGCGCGGCGGCTGAACGCCGGGCGCTCGCCGAGGTCCGCGCCGAGCAGCTCGGCCAGCCCCGCCGCCGAGTCCGCGGCCAGGCGCCGGGAGCCGACGGCGTCGGTCGCGCCCGCCGCGGTCGCGTGCGGCAGCCACTTCGCCCATTCCCAGTCGTGCTGCCGGTCCGGGGACACGCAGATCGCGACCCGCAGGTCGCCGGGGGAGTGGAAGGTGACGAGCTGGCACAGCAGCGCCCGGGTCAGCCCGAGCACGTCCGGGCGCCGCCCGGCCACGGTCACCGCGGCGAACGACCGCAGCGACAACGCCACCGGCAGGCCGTCGACCGTCGAGTAGGTGCGGATGAAGTGCTTGAGGCTGGTGGAGGACACCGGGTCCAGGTCCTCCAGCGGCACCGTCTGCGGCGCCTTCAACGGCGTCGCCAGCCGCTGCGGCCCGGTGCCCGCGCGCACCTGCGCGAACTGGGAGTCGGCGGGCCGGCGGTCCCACAGCTTCCCGGATTCGACGTAGGCCCACAGGTCGGCCGGGTCGGGCTGGACGGCGACCATGGCCGCGCGCTGCCCGTCGGCGATGTCGCGGACCTGGGCGCGCAGCCCGGACAGGTACCGCTGGTAGTCGCGGCGCTCGTCGTTGATCTGCGCTTTCTTCGCCATCCCGCCGCGGCCGAGCGACATCACGACCATGCCGCCCATGGCGCAGATGAACAGCGCGCCGAAGATGTAGGTCATCACCCCGCCGTCACGTCCGATGTAGACGAACGACATCGCGCCCATGCCGAGCATCATCGGCAGGAACATCATCAGCTGCATCATCCCGCCGGACGAGCTCTTCGGGAGCATCGGCGGCGACTGCAGCACGATCTCGGAAGGACGCTCGGGCGTGAGGCTCATGCGGCAATGCTCCAGCGGTTCGAGGTGGCTCTGACCGGTATTTTGGCCACTTACCGCCACGCCGCGGTGGGTACTTTTGCCGTCCGCCCGCTTCCGGGGACGAACTTACGCTCAGCCGGACAAGCCATCCGGAAGGAGACCCATGGCCGGCGAGTACCGGGCTGAGCCCGAGGCGATGCGCTCCGCCGTGGGCAACGTCGGGGGCATCCTCGCCCACGGCATCAACGCCGTGGCCGATCTGGAACGCCTGGTCGTGCAGCCGATGTCGTTCGCGACCTTCGGCAGCGCCGTCGCCGCCGCGAACGCCGCGCTGCACTCCAGCCAGATCACCGCCGTCCGCACCCTCCTGCAGCTGCTGCAGCAGATCAACGGGCTGGTCAAGGCCAGCGCCGACGCCTACCAGGCGGCCGACCAGGACGCCGCCGCCGGCTACGGCGGTGGCCACGACGGGACCACCACGCCGTCGTCGTCGATCTGGGGGAACTCGCACGCCTCCGAGCTCGCCACCCTCGCCATCAACGACAGCGCGGGCGCCCACGGCGAGCCGTCGTCGGTCGGGAACGTGCTGCGCTACCTGGGGGACGCGCGGCTCGGCGGGCTCGGCGACCACCCGATCACCGACACCCGCTTCCACGGGGTCGCCGACTTCAACGACTGGCTCGCCGGCGACGCCGACAACCAGGCGCGGGTCGGGCTGATCGAGGTGTACGCGGGTACCGCGCGCACCTTCTCCGACGTTCCCGGCGGCGTGCACAGCGGGGACGTCGTGGTGGTCGAGCCGCTGCTGTTCTCCGACCGCCAGCCGGTCATCGGCGTCGCCGGCGACGGCGGCCGCCTGTACAACCACGGGCTCCTCGACGCCCGGATCAGCGGGCTGGCGAGGGTCAGCGTGTACCGGCCCGCCTCCGTCGTCTGATCCTCCGCACCCCGAGACTTTGTGAGGTCCGATGCTGACTTTCCCGAACTCCAGCGCGATGGACGCGACCGCGTCGTCGGGCGGGCCGATCACCATCCTGCCGCAGATCGTCACCGGCCAGCCGGAGCAGATCGCCAAGCACGTGCTCGACCTGGTCAAGAAGGCCGAGCAGTTCCTCAGCATGTACACCGAGCTGACCAAGGCCGCCGACCAGCTCGGCAAGATCTGGTCGGGTGCGGCGAGCGAGTCGGCGCTGAAGAAGATCTCCGACTCCCTCAAACAGCTCGAGACGATCATCAACGTCGTGCAGAAGGGTGCCGAGCTGCTCGGCGTCTCCGGCACGCTGGTCAAGACCGCGCAGGAGGCCTACCGCGCGGTGGTCTCCGCGGTGAACCCGACGGTCGCCTCGCTGATGTCGAACTGGTGGACCTATGGCGCGGCGGTCGCTTTGTCGACCGCGACGAGCGCGTCGCTGCGGGCGTTCATCACCTCGATCGGCGCGCTGCTCAAGGCGCTCGGCGCGGTCGACCTCGCCCAGCAGGTCACCACGCTCGCGCAGGTCATCGGCGAGATCGAGAAGCTCTTCCACCACGACTCCGGCAGCTCCGGCGCGACGACGCCGTCGATCGGGAACACCCCGGTCACGGCGCCCCAGGCCCCGGCGCCGGTGGCAAGCTCGGCCGGGCAGCAGGCGGTGGCGGGCGGGAGCGGCGGGGGGATCCCGCAGCAGCCTTCGTTCACCGACTACACCCCGCCCGCGCTCGCCACCGGCGGCGGTTCCAGTGGCGGCACGGCGGTGTCCGGCAACGGCACGCCGCTGAACCCGGCGAACAGCTGGATCGCCGTGGACCCGGCGCAGCACGGCGCGACCGTGCCGACCCAGCCGGCCCCGGTCACCCAGCCCGCCCCGGTCACCCAGCCGGCGCCGGTGCACAGCGCCGATGAGGTCGTCATCCACACCAACCTCACCACCGGTGAGTCCACTGTGGAGGCTCCGGGCGGCCAGGACTTCGACCTCGACATCGACCTGGACTACAACGGCAAGCACTTCAGCCAGCACGTCGGCTACGACGCGGCCGGGAACTAGCCCATGTGGTCCTCGGGGGTGGTCGACGCGTCGGGGGTGGTCAGCTCCGTGCTGTCCGGGTACCGGCGCGTGCTCGTCGAGTGCCAGCGACGCGTCACCGGTGATCCCGGTGCGCTCAGTGCGGCGTCGCAGCGGGTCGCCACCCAGGCCACCACGGTTTCGGGCAAGGCGAAGGAAATCGACGAGTCCGCCAAGACCCTGCACGCGGACTGGGACGGTGACGCCTACACCGCGTTCGCCACGGCCGCCGGGAAACTCGGCGAAGAGCTCACCGACGCGGCCACGAAGCTCGACGACCAGGCGAAACGACTCGCCACCGCGGCACAGCTGGTCCAGTCCGCGAAGGCCGCCGTCGACTCGATCATCGCCCAGTTCGACCAGTACGCCCAGCAGCTGACCGCCCAGGCCCGCGCGGTGAACTCCGGCTCGGTCGGCGCGTTCATCCAGGCCGCCCGGCAGCTCGGCGAACAGAGCGTGCAGGCCGCCCGCCAGGTCGTCGACGAGTTCTCCGACGCGCTCGCCGAGCTGTTCCCGCCCGAAGGCGTCGGACGGCTGGAGCACGAGCTGGGCAAGTGGGCGCGCGGCCCGCTGCACTGGCTCAACGGCGAACCGCTCGACGGCCGGAAGCGGCCGCGGACCGTGCCGTCGTGGTTCGGCAACTCCGGCTGGAAGAAGCTCACCTGGGACGGCCTCGAAGGCACCCGCGCGCCGAAGAAGGCGGACACGCCGTTCGGGCGGCCGGAAGCCGAGGGGCTCAAGGACAAGATCGGCCGCAACACCGAGATCACCTACTACAAGTTCCAGCACGAGCAGGACGGGTTTTCCCCCGAGTACGACGGGAAGATCACGTCGAAGGGCTGGGACGTCGGCGCGTCCGGGCACGCGGAACTCGCGGCCGTGCACGGCGAAGCCGAGCTCAAGAAGGAGTGGGGTGTCGCCGAAGCCCACGCCAAGGGCACGGTGTTCGCCGGCGGCGAGGCCGGCGCGTCCGGCACGATCGGCGCGCACGGCGTCGGCGCGCACGCGAACGCCTTCGTGGGCGGGAAGGTCGAGGGCGAGGTCGCCGCGGACGTCGCCGGCATCGGCGTCGGCGCGAACGGCACGCTGCAGTACGGCCTCGGCGCGCAGCTCGACGCCCAGGCCGTCTACGACGCCGGGCACCTCAAGGTGAACTTCAAGGCGGGCGCGGCGCTGGGCCTCGGCCTCGGCGTCGGCGCGAAGATCGACATCGACCTGCCGAAGCTCGGCCACACCATCGGCGAGTACGGCGGCGCGGCCGTCGACGCGGTCGGCCACGCGGCCGGCGACGCCGCCGACGCCGTCGGATCCGCTTGGGACGACGCCGTTTCGTACGTGGGGTTGTGATGACCCTTCCCCTCGACTTCGTCATCCCGGACGGCTGGACCGCCGTCGACCCGGGCGACTCCGGCGCGGTCTTCGTCGCCGTGCACCCGGTGCCGGGCGAGGAGTTCACGCCGAACATCACGGTCAGCGTGCAGCAGCGGCCGGACGACGCCTCGATCGACGCCGTCGCCGCCGAAGCCGTCGAACGCCTCTCGCGGACGCTGGCCGGGCTCGAAGTGCTGAGCCGCCGCGACGTCGGCGACGCGGCCGCGCCCGGCGTCATGCAGCTGCTGCGCCTGCGCACCGGCGAAGGCGACGAGCTGATCCAGACCCAGGTGCACCTGACGGTCCCCGGCGCGGTGCCGGCGGACCGGCTGGTGCTCGAGCTCGCCTGCACGGCCGCGCCCGCGACCGCGCGGCGGCTCTCACCCAGTTTCCAGCGGTTCGTGGGCAGCGTCCGCGTCCGCCAGCACGAAGGGAAAGCACAGTGACCGATCCGTACGCGGTGCCGGACATGGACGAGCTGCTCGCGCAGGTGCGCAAGCAGACCGAAGAGGTCCAGCGGATCCAGCGCACGGTCGAGGCGATGGAGGTCAAGGCGCACTCGCGGCAGAACGAGGTCACCGTCACCCTCCGCGGCGACGGCCGGTTCACCTCGATCGACATCGACCCCCGCGCGATCCGCGAGTACGACGCCCGCAACCTCTCGGAGATCGTCCTCGAGGCGGTGAACGCCGGGCTGCAGAAGCTCGCCGAGGCGTCGAACGCCAAGTTCGCCCCGGTGATCTCGGCCGCGAAAGAGATCTGATGACCGCTTCGATCACCGGGACGACGCGGCGGGTCACGGTGGTCACGCCGAGGGCCCGCGTGGACGTCGCCCTGCCGCAGCAGTCGACGTTCGCCGAGCTGGTGCCGCAGCTGGTCCGGCTGGCCGGCGCCGCCGGGCAGGCGTCGGCCGAACACCCCGGCTGGGTGCTCTCCCGGCTCGGCGGGGCGCCACTGGCCTTGGGCCTGAGCGTCGCGGCCGCCCAGATCCGGGACGGCGAAGTGCTCCACCTGACCCCGCGGGAACGCCCGCGGGGTCCGCTGCTGTTCGACGACGTCGTCGATTCGATCGCGAGCGTCGCCGACACCTCCGGCGGCTGGGGCCCGTCGGTGGCGCGCCGGTCCGGCCTGGTGGCCGCGGTGGTGCTGCTGCTGGCGGGCGGTCTCCTGGTGCAGTCGGCGGCGTCCGGCAGCGTCCTGGCGCCCATCGGCACCGGGCTGCTGGCCTTGGTGCTGCTGCTCGGCGGCGGCGCGCTCAGCCGCGCCTACGGCGACGCGGAGGCCGGGGCCGCGGGCGCGGTCGCGGGCGTCGGGGTCGCGTTGCTGGCCGGGATGTCCGTGCTGCCCCCGCACCCGCTGTTCTCGCTCTCGGCCGGCCCGCTGGCGGCCGGCTTCGCCGCGGTGACGGTGTTCGGCGTCCTGGCGGCGGTCTCGGTGGCCGACCGCCTCCCGTGGTTCGTGGCGATCACCGGAGCGGCCGGCGTCGGCGCGCTGACGACGGGCGTGGTGCTCCTGGCCGGCGTCTCACCCGCTTCGGCCGCCTCGGTGGCGGCGGTGCTCTGCACGGCGCTGGCGGCGGTGGCCCCGATGCTGTCCCTGCGCCTGGCACGCCTGCCGCTGCCCCGGGTCCCGGACGACATGGCGGCGTTCCGCGCGGACGAACAGCCGTCGCTCGGCACGGAGATGATCGGCCGGACGTCCCGCGCCCAGGCCGTGCTGACGGGCCTGCTCGTCGCGCTCGGCCTGGTGGTGCTGGCGTCTTCTGTCGTGCTGTCTTCGCGCGGCCCGTGGGAAGCGGGCCTGGCCGGGGTGCTGGGCGTGGCGTGGATCCTGCGGTCGCGGTCGTACGCGGGCCGGGCGCAGCGGCTGGTGCTCGTCGGGTTCGGGATCCTGAGCCTGGTGTGCGCCGGCGTGTGGCTGGTGGCTTCCGGCAACCGCACGGTCGTTTTCGCGGCGGGGTGCGCGGTCGTCCTGGCTGCGGCGCTTTGCCTCGTGTACGCGACGCGGGTGGCGCGGGGGCTGCGTTCGCCTTACTGGTCGCGGCTGCTGGACGTTTCCGAGTTCCTGGTGCTGCTGTCGCTGGTCCCGTTCGTGGGCATGATCTCGGGGGTCTACGAGGCCGTCCGCGGCTGACTTTCAGCTGTCCAGCGCCAGCGGCAGCGTCTGGCGAACCCCGGCACCGTGCCGGCCGTGCAGCGGGACCGCGGCCGGCGGTGCCGGGACCGAAGCACCCGGCCGCGCTCCCACCCGGATCGTCACTTCCGCCTTCTCCTTGCCGCCCGCGGTCCGCGTCAGCGTGTACGACGTCGCCGTGAACGCCGCGCCCGGGACCGCGACGTCCGGCATCCGCGTGGACCGCGGCGCGAAGCACATCTGCGGGGCACCGCCACCCCACTTCCACGCCCGCCAGCTCTCGGGCGCGCCCGACGCGGGTCCCTGGACGCCCAGCGCCACCCGCAGCTCCTTCGCCAGCTCCCCGGCCTCCAGCACGGTGCTCTGGTACCCGGCCTCGGCCAGCGCCCCCATCAGGCTCAACGCCGCCGACGCCGTGCTCCGCAGCGCCCCGAGATCGCCGCCGCCGCGGGCCAGTGCCGCGATCGGGGCCAGGTCCGGCCGGTACCGCACCGCCAGCCACCGCACGCGCAGCACCTGCTCACCGCGCGGGATGGCCCACGTCAGCAGCTGCGCCGAAGCCAGCGGGACGTCGGTCCGCCGGTAGGCCTCGCGCAGGACGTCGGCCAGCGCGCCCGGCGCGCCCGTCCCCGGCGTCAGCCGCACCAGCGCGCTCCAGCCGCCGTCGACCTCCGCGACGCCGAAGCGGTTGCCCGCGCGGTCGACGTGCTGGCGGACCTTCACCGGCCCGGCCACCGACAGCAGCGGGTCCGGGCTGTCGCGGCGGGTGTCGTGCCGCCGGAGCCGGAACACCGTCCAGGTCAGCGCCCAGCCCGCCAGGTGCCGTCCGGCGAACCGCACGGACGTCAGCAGCACGACGAGCCCGGCGACGACGCTCGCGGCGATCCGCACCGGCTGCGCGACACCGTCGACCAGCCAGGCGAGCAGGACGGCGATCGCGGCGAGCTCCCACACCGCGGCCTGCAGCGGCCGGATCGGCAGCAGCCAGGGCAGCGCGGCGGAGGCGGGCCGGGACGGTGCCGGGCGGACGGCGCCGGCGGTTTCGACGGACACGGGCTCCCCTTTCCCCGGGAACCCGACGCTACTGCCTCCCCAGATGTCGCGTGGGCGTAAAAATTACCCTCGCCGCCGCGCGGACGGGTGCTTAGCATCAATCGCTCGGAGGGACGACGCACACCGGGGGCACAGCAGCGTGTGGACGCAGCGGGACCAGATCCAGGCGTACCAGTTCCTCCGCCGCAGGCTCGTTTCCGCGCTCGTCGCCGCGGACGCCAACCACCCCGTCTCGCCCAGCCGCCGGCTCGTGCTGGCCACCGTGCTGGGACTCGTGGCCGCGCTCCTCGTCACCGCCGTCTTCGGGATCATCGGCCTGCTGAACCCGTCGGGCGGCAAGGACTGGCTCGAAGGCGGCAAGGTGATCGTCGAGGAGGGCACCGGCGCGCGGTTCGTCCTCGGTGCCGACGGCGTGCTGCACCCGGTGCTCAACTACGCGTCCGCGCGGCTGCTGGCCGGCGGCACCGGCGAAGCGACCGTGAGCGTGTCGCCGGAGAACCTCGGCAAGGCGGGCCGCGGCACCCAGATCGGCATCCCGGGCGCGCCCGACTCGCTGCCCGCGACCGGCGCCCTCGTGAACGCCGCGTGGACGAGCTGCAGCCGCACCACCCAGGACGCGCCCGCGTCGGAAGAACCGCGCACCGCCGTCCTGCTCGCCCCGCCCGCGTCCGGCGTCGAACTGCCGCGCGACCAGGGCGTGATCGTCCGGCTGCCGCAGGGGGACCGGTTCCTGCTCGCCGGCGGGCGGCGCTACAAGCTCAGCGACGAGGCCGCGACCGCGCTGCAGTTCGACAGCTACCCGACGATCGCGGTGTCCTCGCGGTGGATCGACACCGTCCCGGCCGGGCGCGACCTCGCCGCGCTGCCGGTCGACGGCGCCGGCGACCGCGGACCGGCCGTCGGCGGCCGCGACACCCGCGTCGGCGAAGTCCTCGCCGTCGTCGACGCCATGGCCGCGCCCGGCGCCGCGACTTCGTACTACCTGGTCCGCCGCGACGGACTCGAACCGGTGGGGCAGACCGAAGCGAGCCTCCTGGTGACGACGGAAGCCAACGCCGCCGCCTACTCCGGACCGCCCGCGCCGGTGGAGGTCCGCGCGGCCGACGTCGCCGCGGTGGCCAAGGTCGCCGCGCCCCGCGCCGGCGGCGCCGACCCGGCGGCCTACCCCGACCGCATCCCCGGCAAGGCGCCGATCACCGGCGGCTCGGTCGCCCTGTGCGTTCAGGGCAGCCGGTTGCTCGTTTCGGCCGAATTCCCGCTTTCCCCTGGTGCCAAGGCAATCCAGGTCGCCACCCGGACCGAAGCAAGGGTGGCGGACGAGGTGTTCGTACCTCCGTCGGGGGGAGCCGTCGTCGTCGAAGCCGGCTCGGCCACCACCTACCTGGTGACCGACACGGGCCGGAAGTACCCGGTGGTGAGCGCGCAGGCGCTGTCCTCGCTCGGTTACGGAGGAGTGGCGAAGTCACCGGTCGCAGGTAGTTTGCTGGCATTGGTGCCGACGGGCCCCGCGCTGGACCCGGCCACGGCCGGGCGGCCGGCTCCGTCGGGTGGAACGGGGTGAAAGTCGTGCAAATGACAGAAGAGCGTTCGACCGGCGAAGTGGACCAGGGGCGGGTCCGCGTCGCGGTCATCGAAGACCATCCGCTGTACCGCGTCTCCGTCGAGCGCGTGCTGGCCGAGGCCGACTTCGTCGAGCTCGGCGCGGTGGTCGATTCGGTGGCGCGGTTCCACGTGCACCGGCAGCCGCCGGGGAGCGTGGTCCTGCTCGACCTCGGGCTCCCCGGCGTGGCGGGGGCCGCGGCGGTGCTGGAGGTCTGCGAGCTCGGGCACCACGTGCTCGTGGTGTCCGCCCAGGCGGAGCCGGAGGTGGTGCTGGGCGCGATCGCGGCGGGGGCGCGCGGCTTCCTTTCGAAGGACGTCGACGCCGACGAGCTGCTGATCGCGATCAAGACGGTCGCCGGCGGCGGCGCCTACGTCTCGGCGGTGGTCGCCGGGATGATCATGAAGGACAACGCGGACCGCCCGGCCGTCTCGGCGGACGTCGAGCTGTCACCGCGCGAGGAGCAGGTGCTGCGGCTGGTGGCGGCGGGGGAACGGGACGTCGACATCGCGCTGATCCTCGGCATCGGCGTCCGCACCGTGCGGGGCTACCTCGACCGGATCCGCGACAAGACGGGCGAACGGCGGCGGCCGGGGCTGGTCAAGGAAGCCATCCGGCGCGGCTTGATCGGTGGCGCGGACCCCCGGCGCGGCGGCCGCAAATGAGCGACCCGGAGGAAACCCAGACCCCGCCCCCGCCCCCGCGGCGGATCCACGTGGGTGTGATCGAGGACCACCCGCTCTACCGGTACGCGCTGACCCGCGTGCTCACCGAGGCACCGGACGTCGAGCTCGGCGCGGTCGCCGATTCGGTGGCCCGGTTCGCGGTCCAGGACCAGCCGGCGGGCAGCGTCGTCGTCCTCGACCTCAAGCTGCGCGGCGTCCAGGACGCGGCCGCGGTCCTGGAAGTGGGGCAGATGGGGCACAAGGTGCTGGTGGTGTCCGCGCACGCGGAACAGCCGGAGGTGCTCGGCGCGATGCAGGCGGGCGCGAAGGGCTTCCTGTCCAAGGACGTCGACGGCGACGAGCTGCTGCGCGCGATCCGCACCATCGCCGACGACAACGCGTACGTGTCGCCGACGCTGGCGGGGATGATCATCCAGGACAGCGAAGAGCGGCACGCGGGGCCGAAGATCGTGCTGTCGGAACGGGAAAAGCAGGTGCTCCGGCTGGTGGCGGCCGGGGAGCGGGACGTCGACGTCGCCGAGATCCTCAACATCAGCGTCCGGACGGTCCGGTCCTACCTGGACCGCATCCGCGACAAGACCGGCGAACGGCGCCGCGCGGGCTTCGTCCGCGTCGCCATCCGCGAAGGCCTGCTCCGCTAGCCCTCCCGAAGCGGCACTTTCACGTGAAAGTGAACCGGAGTGCGCACTCCGGATCACTTTCACGTGAAAGTGCGCTTTGTGGTTCAGAGACGGCGGTTGGCCAGGGCTCCCGTGGCGGTGCGGGCCTGGGCCGACACGGCCGGGTCGACGTCCACCAGCAGCGTCTCGGGGGCGGCGCCGGCCTGGGCGATCACCCGGCCGAAGCCGTCCGACACCGTCGAGAAGCCGATGCCGGTCGGCGCCTTCGGGTTCACCGCGAGCCCGGTCGCCGCCGGGTCGGCCTGGCCGCAGCTCAGCACCCAGCAGCCCGAATCCAGGGCCCGCGCCCGCACCAGCACCTCCCACTGGTCGCGCTTGCCCTCACCGGCGCCCCACGACGCCGGCAGCAGCACGACGTCGGCGCCGTCGTCGGCCAGCGCGCGGAACAGCTCCGGGAAGCGCACGTCGTAGCAGGTCGCGACGCCGTACACGACGCCGTCGAACTCGAAGGTCACCGGCGTGGTGCCCGGGGCGACCGTGTCGGACTCGGCGAACCCGAAGGCGTCGTAGAGGTGGATCTTGTCGTAGCCGCGGTGGTGCCCGCCGCCGGTGATCAGCAGCGTGTTGCGGACCCGGCCGCCGTCGGCGGGGGTGAACATCCCGGCGACGACCACGACGTCGTACTCGGCGGCGACGGCGGCCACCGCCGAGGCCCACGGCCCGTCGAGCGGCTCCGCGACCGGCTCCAGCGGACGGCCGAAGCGCGCCATCGCCGCTTCGGGGAACACGACGATCCGCGCGCCGCCCGCCACCGCGGCCTCCACGCCGGAGCGAACGAGCTTCAGGTTCGCCTCCGGATCGTCACCCGAGTTGACCTGGCACAACGCGATTCGCGCCACCGCTGCCTCCTGCATGCTGGGATCCGCCGTCACCGGGGAGTATCGCCGACGAGTGCTCCAGTGTGACCTCGTACCCTGGAGGGCATGTTGAACCGCACCGACCTGCGCGGGCAGGTCCCGACCGCCGCCGAACTGCGCGCCACGCTGCCCCGCGCCGAATACGACGTGGACGCGGCGCTGCACCACGTGCGCCCGGTGGTCGAGGCGGTCCGTGACCGCGGTGTCGAAGCCGTCCTCGAGTACACCGAGAAGTTCGACAGGGTGCGGCCCACCGCCGTGCGGGTGCCTCGCGCCGAGCTGACGCGCGCGCTGGAGCAACTGGACCCGGCCGTGCGCGCGGCGCTCGAGGAGTCGATCACCCGCGCCCGGAAGGTGCACGCCGAGCAGCGCCGGACCGACGTCACGACGACCGTCGTCGAGGGCGGCACGGTGACCGAGAGGTGGGTGCCGGTCGAGCGCGTCGGGCTGTACGCGCCGGGCGGCCTGGCCGTGTACCCGTCGACCGTGGTGATGAACGTCGTCCCGGCGCAGATCGCCGGCGTCGGCTCCCTGGTCGTGTGCTCGCCGCCGCAGGCCGCGTTCGGCGGGCTGCCGCACCCGACCATCCTCGCCGCGGCCGAGCTGCTCGGCGTCGACGAGGTGTGGGCGGCGGGCGGCGCGCAGGCCGTCGCGCTGCTGGCGTACGGCGGCACGGACACCGACGGCGCCGAGCTCGCCCCGGTCGACGTCGTCACCGGCCCGGGCAACATCTACCTCACCGCGGCGAAGCGGCTCCTGCGCGGCCTGATCGGCATCGACTCGGAAGCCGGGCCCACCGAGATCGCGATCCTCGCCGACGAGACGGCCGACCCGGTGCACGTCGCCGCCGACCTGATCAGCCAGGCCGAGCACGACCCCCTGGCCGCGAGCGTCCTGGTGACGACGTCGGTCGAGCTGGCCGACGCCGTCGACAAGGACCTGGCGAGCCGCGTCGCCGCGACCAAGCACAGCGAGCGGGTCGCCGAAGCCCTGGGCGGCAAGCAGTCCGGCATCATCCTGGTGTCCACAGTGGATGACGGCCTGCGCGTGGTCGACGCCTACGCCGCCGAGCACCTGGAGATCCAGACGGCGGACGCGCGCGCGGTCGCGGCCCGGGTCCGCAACGCGGGCGCGATCTTCGTCGGCGCGTACGCCCCGGTTTCGCTCGGCGACTACTGCGCCGGGTCCAACCACGTGCTGCCCACCGGCGGGTTCGCCCGCCACTCCTCGGGCCTGTCGGTGCAGAGCTTCCTCAAGGGCATCCACGTCGTGGACTACTCCGAGGACGCGCTGCGCGAGGTCGCCGGCCGCGTCGTCGCGCTGGCCGACGCCGAGGACCTGCCCGCGCACGGCGAAGCCGTCGCCGCCCGGTTCGCGGGGGAGGAGCTCCGATGACGATCGGCGAAGAGATCACCCTGGCCGCGCTGCCGCTGCGCGAGGACCTGCGCGGCAAGTCCCCGTACGGCGCGCCGCAGCTGGAGGTCCCGGTCCGGCTCAACACCAACGAAAACCCGTACCCGCCGCCGCCCGAGCTGGTCGCGGACGTGGCGGAGGCGGTCCGCGCGGAGGCGGCCGAGCTGCACCGCTACCCGGACCGCGACGCCGTGGCACTGCGCCAGGACCTGGCCGACTACCTGAGCGTGTCGACGCGGGTCGTGCTGTCGGAGGCGAACGTCTGGGCCGCCAACGGGTCCAACGAGGTGCTGCAGCAGATCCTGCAGGCCTTCGGCGGTCCCGGGCGCACCGCGCTCGGCTTCGAGCCGTCGTACTCGATGCACCCGATCATCGCGTCGGGCACCCGCACCGAGTGGCTCCCGGCGCCGCGCCGCCCCGACTTCACGCTGGACACGGCGGCGGCCGCCCGGCTCATCCGCGAACGGCGCCCGGACATCGTGTTCGTCACGAGCCCGAACAACCCGACCGGCGGCTCGATCCCGCCGGACGAGCTGCGCGTGGTGGTCGAGGCGGCGACCGGGATCGTGGTGGTCGACGAGGCGTACGCGGAGTTCTCCTCGCAGGCGAGCGCGGTCGAGCTGCTGGCCGACTACCCGGCTCAGCTCATCGTGTCGCGCACGATGAGCAAGGCGTTCGCCTTCGCCGGCGGGCGGCTGGGGTACCTGGCCGCCGCCCCCGCCGTCGTCGACGCACTGCAGCTGGTGCGCCTGCCGTACCACCTTTCGCGGCTGACGCAGGCGGCCGCGCGCGCGGCACTGCGCCACGCCGACGCCACTTTGGACAGCGTGCACAAGTTGTCCGCGGAACGCGACCGCGTCGTGGAAGCGTTGGCGGGCCTCGGTTTCGACCCGGTCCCGAGCGACGCGAACTTCGTCCTCTTCGGACGGTTCGCCGACCCCGCGGCCGCGTGGCGGGCCTACCTGGACGCCGGCGTGCTGATCCGCGATCCCGGCATCGAGGGGCACCTGCGCGTGAGCATCGGCACCCCGGAAGAGAACGACGCCTTCCTCGAGGCGAGTAAGGAAGTTTCCCGATGACGCGCATCGGCAAGGTCGAGCGGACCACCAAGGAGTCCTCGATCTTCGTGCAGCTGGACCTCGACGGCACGGGCGAGGTCGACATCTCGACCGGCGTGCCGTTCTACGACCACATGCTGACGGCGTTCGGCGTCCACGGCTCCCTGGACCTCAAGGTCGAGGCGACCGGCGACGTCCACATCGACGCCCACCACACGGTGGAGGACACGGCGATCGTCCTCGGCCAGGCGATCCGCCAGGCGCTGGGCGACAAGAGCGGTATCCGCCGCTTCGGCGACGCGTGGATCCCGATGGACGAAACCCTGGCCCACGCGGCGATCGACGTGTCGGGGCGCCCGTACTGCGTGCACGTCGGCGAGCCGGAGCAGTTCAACACCTTCACGATCGGCGGCAACTACCCGTTCGTCCTCACGCGGCACGTCTTCGACTCGCTGTCGTTCCACGCGCAGATCGCCCTGCACGTCCGCGTGATCCACGGCCGCGACCCGCACCACATCGCGGAGGCGGAGTACAAGGCGGTGGCCCGAGCCCTGCGCGCGGCGACCGAGCCGGACCCGCGCGCGGGCGGCATCCCCTCCACGAAGGGCGTTCTGTGAGCAGCAGTGTCGTCGGAGTTCTTCTGCTGGCCCTCGGCGGCTTCCTGGTGGGCGGCGTGTATTCGACGTGGAAGACGGCGAAGTTCATGGCCGTGGTCCTGGGCGTCGCAGCGCTGCTGGCCATCGGCGGCGCGATCTTCTGGTTGGTGAGTTAGCCCCACCACCTCGGCCGGCGTCCCACGGCACTTCGGCGGAGCCGCTGTCAGCTTGCGCTGATCGCGGTCTTGCCTTGGAGATCCTTCGCGAGTCGTCGCACTCCTTCGGCGTCGAAGGAGATCTCGTGCTCTCCCAGCGCCACCCCGACACCCCTGAAGTCGTTGAAGGTCATCGACGTCCCACCGGACAGGTGCAGGGCCAGGCCGCTGGTGAACCCGGTCGCGGAACTGTGGGGATTCGTCACGGCGACCACCTCGCGCCACGGTGCGCCGCCCGAGGTCGTACCCGACACCAGGCTTTCCCGTGCCCAGACGAACTGTGTCGAAGTGAACAAAAGTGCTACGTAGCGGCCGACTTCTCCGGGGATCCCGCAGCGGCACAGGGCGATCAGGTCCTCGTGGCCCGAGAGAGCCTCGGTCAACGCTGCCCGCTGCTTTCGCCACAGGCCGCTCTCGAATGAGCTCGCGCCTTCTGAAAGCAGGGCGAGGTTGAACGCGTGTCGTGCTTCGTCCGGGGCACCCCACAATTCTGTCTTCGGTGCCAGAAGGCGAAAGTCGTAGCCGCAGTCCGGGCAGGCGACGACGACGGTCTCGGTGCGACGGGCCCGGCAGCCCGGGCAGAACACCACCACTGCGGACTCGAAATCCGTTCCTCGGCACGATTCGCAGGTCCGTGCGCCGGCGGCGGCCGGTGAATCACCTTGGCCCGCGTGTCGCATCACACTGGCGAAAGCGGAAAGGAACGGGTGATCGGGATCGAAATCGGCGAAGTCCTCAGCGAGCAGAGAGGTGGTTGCGTCCCGCCGTTCTTGAGTTCTGCGAGCGGCCTTCGCTTGCTCGTCGACCGGGTTGACGAGGACCGCGTTGCCGCATGCGCTGCAGGTGAGGTGCAACCTCAACCGTTTTTGGCCGTCGAGCTCCGCAATGATCCGGACCTGCTCGTGGAGAAGCTCGATCCAGGCTCGAGCCGCCGGGGTCGTCACGAGAGGCGCAGGGCTCGGGCGGCCGGCCTCCTCGAGATCATCGAGCTCTTGCCCGAGCTCCTCGAGCGCGGCGATGTCAGGGGCCGGTCCGGCGACCTCCGGCCGGGATCGGATGGTGCCGATCGTCTCCCGGAGTCTGGCAATGTCCGCCGTCGCGAGGAAGAGCGCCTCGTTGCCGGTTTCCGTAGTGAACAGGTGGCCCACTGCGCTGGTCATCGCGACCTTCGCCTCCGATCAGGCTGAACAGGAGGCGACCTGGTTCGCCTCCTGCCAAGCAGTCGGTGCGCTCGACCCGAAGGGTTACGTTCGTGGGCGAAACGATATGTGAAGGAGAATGAGTGGTTACACCTCAGCTTGTCACGAATTGGCTTGGCCCGCCGTCAATTGATATCCGGCCGTTGATCGAGCGGCATTGATTCTTTCGAAGTCGTCGGTCGGAAGCCGGAAAAGGGCCCGGCCGTGACGTGGGAACCACATCACGGCCGGGCTGGGGAGACTCCGCTCAGCGGCTTGCGCCGACCAGTTCGCGGGGGTCGTCGCCGGGGGCGTCGTCGAGGTGCTTCGTGAGCTTCTCGCCCTCGACGTCGACGTCCGGCAGGATGCGGTCGAGCCACCTCGGCAGCCACCACGCGCCGCGGCCGAGCAGCGACATCACGGCCGGGACCAGGGTCATGCGGACCACGAACGCGTCCACCAGCACGCCGATCGCCAGCGCGAAGCCGATCGACTGGATCAGCGACGACTCGGCCAGGATGAAGCCGGCGAACACGCTGATCATGATCAGCGCCGCCGCGACGACCACCCGCGCGCCGTGCCGGAAGCCGGTCACCATCGCCTCCTGGGGTTCCGCGCCGTGGACGTGCTCCTCGCGCATCCGCGTCACCAGGAACACCTGGTAGTCCATCGCGAGTCCGAAGAGGACACCGATCAGCAGGATCGGCAGCATGCTCATGATCGGGCCGGTCGACTCGACGCCGAGCAGGTCCGTCAGCCAGCCCCACTGGAACACCGCGACCACCGCGCCGAACGTCGCCGCGACCGAGCCGAGGAAGCCGATCGTCGCCTTCAGCGGCACCACGACCGAGCGGAACACCAGCATCAGCAGCACGAACGCCAGCCCGACGATCAGCGCCAGGTACGGCAGCATCGCGTCCGACAGCTTCTCCGAGACGTCGATGTTCGCCGCGGTCTGGCCGGTGACGGCGAGCTTCGCGCCGGTCGCGTTCTCCAGGACGCCCGATTCCGCGCGGATCGCGGCCACCAGGTCCTCGGTCTGCGTGCTGCTCGGGCCGCTCTTCGGGATCACCGTCAGCAGCGCGGTGTCGCCGGTCTGGTTGACGCGCGGCGGCGTCACGGCGGCGACGTCGGGCAGCTTCTGGATGTCGGCGGCGGCCTGGCCGAGCGCGGCCTGGCGGTTGGTGCTCGCGCCGGTGTCGACGACGACCAGCAGCGGGCCGTTGGAGCCCTCGCCGAAGCTGCGGCTGGCGATGTCGTACGCCTTCTTCTGCGTCGATTCCGGGGCGGCGGTGCTGTCGTTGGGCAGGCCGAGCTGCATGCTCAGCGCGGGCAGCGCGACGACGGCCATCCCGGCCAGCGCGAGGATCAGCACCGGGATCCGGTGCCGGGCCACGAACCGCGCCCAGCGCTCGCCGTGCGTCGTCCCGACCGGCTTGCGGCGCAACCGGATGCGGCTGCCGGCGACGCGCACGCCGGCGAACCCGAGCACCGCGGGCAGCAGCGTCAGCGCGATGAGCACGGAAACCGCGACGGTCACCGCGGCGGCGACGCCCATCTGGCCGAGGAACGGGATGCCGACGACGGTCAGGCCGGCCAGCGCGATGATGACGGTGAGCCCGGCGAACACGACGGCCGAGCCGGCGGTGCCGACCGCGCGCCCGGCGGCCTCTTCGGGTTCTCGGCCGAGACTCAGCTCGTGCCGGTAGCGCGAGACGATGAACAGCGCGTAGTCGATGCCGACGGCCAGCCCGATCATCAGCGCGAGGATCGGCGTGTTCGAGTTCAGCTCGAGGAAGCCCGAGGCGAGGAAGATGCCGCCCATCCCGGTGCCGACGCCGATCAGCGCGGTCAGCAGCGGGATGCCGGCCGCGACCAGCGAGCCGAAGGTGATGATCAGCACGACGGCGGCGACCGCGACGCCCAGGCCTTCGGTGGCCCCGGTCTCCGGGATGCCCTGCACGGCGTCACCGCCGAACTCGACGGTGAACCCGGCGGCTCGGGCCGCGTCCGCGGGGGCTTGCAGTGCCTGACGGTCCTCTTCGGTCAGTTCGTACGCCTTCGCTCCGTAACTGACCTGGGCGAGTGCGACCCGCTGATCGGGTGAGATCGACTGCACCTGGAACGGGTCCACGACGGCGGCGACCTTCGGCGCCGTCTTCAGCTGGGTGACCAGCGACTCGACGGCGGCCTTGCCCTTCGCGTCGGTCACCGTGGTCCCGGCGGGGGCCTCGATCACCACGCGTGCGGTGGCGCCACCGGCGTTGGCCTGCGGGAACTTCTCGGTCAGCTGGTCGATCGCCCGCTGCGACTCGGTCCCGGGGATCGTCACCGAGTTCGACAGCTGGCCCGACAGCGTGAGGGCACCCAGCCCCAGCGCCACGAGGACGGCCGCCCAGACGGCCGCGACCAGCGCTCGCCGTCGGAAGGACAACCGGCCGAGCCGGTACAGGAAGGTCGCCACGAGTCAGCTCCGTTTCGCCCGAACGGGCTCGGTTCACTCCATCAGGTCTGTCCCCAAGCTAGCCGATCGGCAAGGGCTGGTCCAAGCCGATCGGCAAGTATGTGACTTGCCGAACAGCAAGGTTTATCCCTGTCGATCGGCAAGTAAGGGAATTTGCCGATCGACAGGGAGTGACGTACGCTCCGACGGCTCGCTGAGGAGGAAGAATGACCGCCGGCCCGGCCGAGGACACCCGGACCCGACTGCTGCAGACCGCGCTGCGCCTGTTCACGGAACACGGGGTCGAGGGCACGTCGCTGCAGATGATCGCGGACGCGCTGGGGATCACGAAGGCCGCGGTCTACTACCACTTCAAGACGAAGGCGGAGATCACCGAGGCGGTGGCCGAGCCCGGCGTGCGAGACCTGGACGACCTGGTGCTGCGCGCGGCGGCCCAGAAGCGCCGCGGCGCGCAGGTGGACCTGCTGCTGGAGGGGTTCATCGACCTCGTGATCCGCCACCGCGCGCTGGTGGCGCTGTTTTCCAGCGACCCCGGCCTCATCCGCGCGATCGAGAAGTCGGCGCACGGCGGGATGGAGGGGTTCGGTCAGGCGCTGCTGGGCATCTTGGCCGGCCCGGACCCGGACGCGACGGCGCGCGTCAACGCGATGGTCACGCTGACGGGCATCGCGATGGCGGGCGGCTCCCCGGACCTGGCCGGCTTGGGCGACGACGAGCTGCGCACAGAGCTGCTGGACGTGGGCCGGAGGCTCCTGGGGCGTCCGCGCCGCCGGACTCCGAGCGCGGTGCCCTCCCTGTGAGCCGACCGGGGACGTCCGCCGTCGCGCGTGGTCACGGGAGGCGCGTGAGGTAACCCGGGGGGACCGCCGCGGTGAGCCAGACGCCGTTCGCGCTCACCTGGAACGCGTGGCCCGCGTCCGCCATCGCGGCCGCGCCGACTCGGAGGATCACCGGCTTTCCGCGGCGGGCTGCCACGGTGCGGGCCGTGTCCGTGGTGGCCGAGAGGTGGACCGCGTGGCGGTTCATCGGGCGCAGGCCCTCGTGGAAGATCGCGTCGAGGAACTTCGGCACCGTGCCGTGGTACAGCACCGGCGGCGGGGTGGTGTTCGGCAGGCCCAGGTCGACCGCGACGCTGTGGCCCTGGCTCGCGCGGATGCGGATGCCCGTTTCGTCGAACGCGAAGCGGCGCTTGTTGTTCGTCTCGACGACTTCGTCGAGCTGTTCGCGGGTGATCGCGAGCCCGTGGGTGCGCAGGGCGCCGAGGAGGGTTTCGACGTTCACCCAGCCGTCCGGGCCGAGGGTGAGGCCGAGGGCGGCGGGGTCGTGGCGCAGGTGCCGGGCCAGCCGCTTCGAGATGCGGATCAAGTGCTTTTCGTTCATTTCCTCCCCAGGATCCCGCCGGCGGCAAGCGGTTAAATGCCGCCCTCGACCGCCGGGCGGAGTTTGCTCGCGCCCGGGCCGTAGCGGGCCAGCTCGTCGTCGTTGTTGTAGAGCGCGCAGCTGCGCAGGGACAGGCAGCCGCAGCCGACGCAGCCGGTCAGGCGGTCGCGAAGCCGTTGCAGGGCGTCGATCCGCGCGTCGAGCTCCTGCTGCCAGTCGCGCGACAGCCGCGCCCAGTCCGCCTTCGTCGGGGCGTGGTCCTCGGGCAGGGTCGCCAGCGCCGAACTGATGTCCTCCAGGGAAAGCCCGACCCGTTGCGCGGCGCGGATGAACGCGATCCGGCGCAGCACCGAGCGCGGGTAGCGCCGCTGGTTGCCCGCCGAGCGCTCGGAACTGATCAGTCCCTTCTCCTCGTAGAACCGCAATGCCGTGTGCGGCACCCCGCTGCGTTCCGCCACCTGTCCGATGCTGAGATGTTCGGCGAGCCTCGTCACCTGCTCAGGCTATCCTTGACTTCGAGTTTAGTCGAGGTTGCATGGTCGGACCATGACCACTGCGACCGAACCGGGCTACGCCGACCTGCCGCGGCTGATCTCGCTGATGACCGGTGACGACAAGCACAGCGCCGCCGCGGAGTCCACTGTGGACGTCCTGTGGGTGCTCTACGACCGCGTCCTCGACGTCACGCCCGAAAACTTCCGCGAGCCCGACCGCGACCGCTTCCTGCTGTCCAAAGGGCACGGTCCGATGGCGTACTACGCCGTGCTCACCGCGAAGGGCTTCCTCGCCGAAGCGGAACTCCCGACCTGGTCCGACCCGGTGTCCCGGCTCGGCCACCACCCCGACCGGCGCCGGGTCCCCGGCGTCGAGATCTCCAGCGGGTCCCTCGGCCACGGCCTGCCGATCGCGCTCGGCACCGCGCTCGGCCTGCGGGCCCGCGGCCTGACGCGGCCGAGGGTCGTCACGCTCGTCGGCGACGCCGAGCTCGACGAAGGCTCGAACCACGAGGCGATCGTCGTCGCGGCCCGCGCCGGCCTCGAGAACCTCACCACGGTGGTGATCGACAACCAGTCCTCGACGCGCGGCTGGCCGGGCGGGATCGCCCGCCGCTTCGCCGTCGAAGGCTGGGAGACCCGCACGGTGTCCGGCCGCGACCACGACGCGCTCCACGACGCCCTCACCGCCGCCCGCCCCGGCCGCCCGCTCGCGGTGGTCGCCGTCGTCGAACCGAAGGGCTGACCGATGCCGTCGATGCGCGAAGCGTTCCTGAGCACCACCGAAGAAATCCTCGACGCGGACCCGGACGTCGCCGTCGTGCTGGCCGACATTTCGGCCGCCCAGCTGGCGGGCGCCGCGCGGCGCCACCCGGACCGGGTGATCAACGTCGGCATCCGCGAGCAGCTGCTGGTCAGCGCGGGCGCCGGGCTGGCGCTCGCCGGCCTGCGGCCGATCGTGCACACGTTCCCGTCGTTCCTGGTGGAGCGCGCCTTCGAGCAGATCAAGCTCGACTTCTCCCACCAGGAAGCCGGTGGCGTCCTCGTGTCCTACGGCGCCTCCTACGACATGGCCGCGGAAGGGCGCACGCACCAGTCCCCGGGCGACGTCGCGCTCATCGACTCGCTCCCGGGCTGGACCGTGCACGTACCGGGCCACCCGGACGAGGCACGCCGGCTGCTGCTCGAGTCGATCCCCGGCGACGGCCGGATCTACCTGCGCCTCTCGGCCCAGGAGAACGCGTCGCCGCACCTCGGTGTCGGCTTCACCCGGCTGCGCTCGGGTTCACGCGGAGTCGTCGTGGCCGTCGGGCCGGTGCTGGACCGCGTCCTGCGCGCGACGGCGGGCCTCGACGTCACGGTGCTCTATGCCTCGACGATCCGCCCGTTCGACGCCGCGGGCCTGCGCGCGGCCGCTCTGGCCGCCGCACCGGAGGTGGTCCTGGTCGAGCCGTACCTGGCCGGGACGTCCGCGCACTGGGTCGCGGAGGCGCTTGCCGACGTGCCGCACCGGTTGCGGTCGCTCGGTGTCCGCCGGGACACCGAAGTCCGGACCTACGGCGGCATCGCGGACCACGACCTGGCCCACGGGCTGGACGCGGGCTCACTGGCGTTGTCGATCAAAGATTTCCTCCAGGGGTAGGGGGCCGCTAGCGTGGCCCCATGGGGTTCCGGATCAGGCCGCTCGCGCTCGGGCTGGTGTGGCGCGGCGACGCGCTGCTCGTGTTCGAAGGGCGCGACGACGTCAAAGGCGAGACGTACTGCCGGCCGCTCGGGGGCGGGATCGAGTTCGGCGAAAGCGGCAAGGACGCCCTCCGCCGGGAGTTCCTCGAGGAGCTCGGCGCCGAGCTCCTCGTCGGCAAGCGGGTCGGCGTGCTCGAGAACATCTTCAGCTGGCAGGGCAGGCCCGGCCACGAGATCGCCTTCCTCTACGCCGCCGAGTTCACCGACCCCGCCTTCTACGAACGCGAAGAGATGAAGATCCTCGACGACCCCGCCACCGCGCACTGGGCCGACCTCGCGGACTTCCGTGACGGCCGCAAGATCCTCTACCCGGCGGGGCTCCTCGAACTCCTCTCAGCGGATCAGTGACCGCGAAGTCGCCTCCAACCCCAGCTCCACGTCGGCACCGAGCGGTGTCCGGCTGAACCACACCGAAAACGGGCCGTCCGCGCGGACCGGCAGCTGCGGGAACGTGTTCTCGGACGGCTCGGTCTCGAACGCCGCGAACGCCGACGGCGGCGGGTCCGACGGCGGGCCGATCGCCACGTGCAGGCCCGAACCCGGTGGGGGCGCGGAAAGCCCGCGCCGGACCGGGCGCAGCAGCAGGACGTCGTCCGAGTCGATCATCGTCGCGTTCGCCGCCTCGCGGTGCTCCTTCCAGACCGGGCCGAAGTAGAACTCCTCCAGCGCCGCTCTGCGCTCGTCCATCGAGCGGAACCCGCGCAGCCACACGAACTTGTCGGGTGACGCGCGCTCGCGGAACAGCCCGAACAGGTGCGCGCCCGCCGCCTCCTGCGGCTCGACGAACTCGCGCTCGAACAGCTCGATCAGCTCGTCTCGCCGCCCCGGGTGCAGGGTGTAGCGCCGGAGCTCGATGACGGTTTCGAAGTCGGTGAAGGTCATGCCGCCGAAGCTAGCGGCCACCACCGACAAAAACCGGATCAGCGGAAGGCCGCGAGCCCCGTGATCGCCTGACCGAGTGACAGCGCGTGCATCTCCTCGGTGCCTTCGTACGTCAGCACCGTCTCGAGGTTCGCCATGTGCCGCATCACCGGGTACTCCAGCGAAATCCCGTTGGCGCCGAGCATCGAGCGGGCCGTCCGCGCCGCGTCGAGCGCGGAGCGGACGTTCGCCATCTTCCCGAAGCTGACGTGGTTGTGGTGCAGCGTCCCGGCGTCCTTGAGCCGCCCGATCTGCAGCGCCACCAGCCCGGCGCGGTTGACTTCGACGAGCAGGTCGGCGAGCTTCCGCTGGGTCAGCTGGAACCCCGCGAGGGGCTTGCCGAACTGCGAGCGCGAAAGCGTGTACTCCAACGCGGCTTCGTAGCACGCGCGCGCCGCGCCGACGACGCCGAAGAGGATGCCGTAGCGGGCTTCGTTCAGGCAGGACAGCGGCCCGCGCAGCCCGCGGACCTCGGGGAACGCCGCCGAGTCGGGCAGCCGCACGCCGTCCAGCACCAGTTCCGCGGTCAACGACGCCCGCAGCGACAGCTTGTGCTTGACCTCGTTCGCGGTGAAGCCCGGCGTCGACGTCGGGACGACGAAGCCGCGGATGCCGTCGTCGGTCTGCGCCCAGACGACCGCGACGTCGGCGACGGTCCCGTTGGTGATCCACATCTTCGTGCCCGACAGCACCCAGTCGGAGCCGTCGCGCACCGCGCGCGTCCGCATCGAGCCCGGGTCGCTGCCCGCGTCCGGCTCGGTCAGCCCGAAGCAGCCCAGCGCGTCACCGGTGGCCATCCGCGGCAGCCACTCCTGCCGGTGCTCCTCGCTGCCCCACTTGTGGATCGCGTACATCGCCAGCGAGCCCTGTACCGACACGAAGCTGCGCAGCCCGGAGTCGACGGCTTCGAGTTCGCGGCACGCGATGCCGTACGCGACCGCGCTGGTGCCCGCGCAGCCGTAGCCCTCCAGGTGCATGCCGAGCAGGCCCAGCGACCCGAAGCCCTTGGCCAGCTCGGCCGCCGGGAGCGCGCCCGTTTCGTACCAGTCGGCGACGTGGTCGAGCAGGTTGTCCTTCGCGTACTCGCGCACCGCGTCGCGGATGGCGCGCTCCTCCTCGGCGAGCCCGGCGTCGAGGTCGAGGAAGTCGTGGGGATCAGGGGTGCGGCTGCTCATGAGGACTCCCGGGGGACGCGTCGATGCGGCCCTCGCAGGAAACCACAGTCAGGCGTCTGTTCTCCGAGTGGCGTTCGTCACGCGGACAGCAGATGCCGAGGGCGTGCACCGCGGGCGCGTCTGCTGCCGGGGGATGAGCAGCTCGCTGAACTGCGGGAACGGCACGCTGTCGATGTCGTCGCGCCAGGCGTTCAGCATCTGCGACAGCACGTCTTCCTCGGCCATCTTCGCCTCCCTGGCGTCCGGTCGTGCGGGGCGGTAGCCACACGATCGGGTGACTTGATACCCAGTCGGCGGGACGGTGAAACGTCCTGCCCCGGAATTCTTCCGAGCGGTCGTCACCCCATGGCAGAATCGCGTCGCCGCCGCCCAGGCCTCTACTCCCGAGGAGCGCCCATGCGCGCGGCCAGTCTGTTCGCCCTCACCACCGCCGCCCTGCTCGCCGCCACCGGCGTCGCCGCGGCCCACGAACCCGGCTGGCGCCGGGTGGGGCACACGACCGCCGAGAACCGGATCAGCGGCGAGGGCCTCACCACGCTGCGCCTGCCCGGCCACGCACCCGAGATCGTCTACCGCAACGGCGCGACCATCCCGCAGCCGCTCAAGAACGAGGGCTGGGGCCACGTCGGCGACCCGGACTCGCTGCGCGGCTACGTCTTCGACGTCTACCAGGACACCGTGACGCCGACCCCGGCCACGAAGATGTACCTGGTCACGAAGCCCGACGGCAGCACGACGGAGTTCGTCCACCCGCTCGCCCCCGACGAGCCGGCGGCCAACGCGAACGCCCAGGTCGCGGCCACCCCGGACGGTCAGTGGCTGGTCTCCGGCCCGCTCGGCGAGATCGACCGCCTCTACGTCTCCCCGACGCCGTTCCTCAACCCGCGCGGCCCGAAGACCGCCGGCGACCTCCCCGTCGCCGCCCGCGTCCACCTCGACCACCACGTCCGCAGCGCCCAGGGCTGCGACTTCGTCGGCGCGACGCGGCTGGTCTGCGCCACCAGCGACCCGGACAACGACCTGTACCCGACGAACCTGCAGCTCCTGCAGATCGACCTGCCGCGGCCCCTGAACGGCCACGACGTCACGGCGAAGGTGCGCGAAATCGGCCAGGTCCCGCTGGTCAGCACCTGCACCGGTACCTTCACCCCGGAAGGCGTCGACTACGACGCCGGCGTGCTGCGCGTGGAGGTCGTCCCGCCGTCGCCGTGCAACACCGTGACCGACGTCTATTCGTTCGAGCGCCGCTGAGGCCTCCGGCTACGCTGGGTGGCGTGTCTCGTGTGGTGATCCTCGACTACGGTTCCGGCAACCTCCGCTCCGCCGAACGCGCCGTGGCGCGCGCCGGAGCCGACGTCGAGGTCACCGCCGACCCCCATGCCGCGATCGAGGCCGACGGCCTGGTCGTGCCCGGCGTCGGCGCGTTCTCGGCGTGCATGGCGGGGCTGCTGGAGGTCAAGGGCCACCGGATCATCGGCAAGCGCCTCGCCGGCGGCCGTCCCGTGCTCGGCATCTGCGTCGGCATGCAGATCCTCTTCTCCCGCGGCGTCGAGCACGGCGAGGAGACCGAGGGCACGGGGGAGTGGCCCGGCGTCGTCGACCGGCTGAACGCGGACGTCCTGCCGCACATGGGCTGGAACACCGTGCGCGCGCCCGCGGACTCGCAGCTGTTCGCCGGCCTCGACCCGGACGAGCGGTTCTACTTCGTCCACTCCTACGCCGCCCGCAAGTGGGAGCTCGACGGCCTGGCCGGCCAGGAGCCGAAGGTCACCTGGGCGAACCACGGCGAGGACTTCGTCGCGGCGGTCGAGAACGGCCCGCTGTGGGCCACCCAGTTCCACCCGGAGAAGTCCGGTGACGCGGGCGCGCGGCTGCTGAAGAACTGGCTCGCGACCCTCTGACCGGGTGACCGGGGTCTCCGCCCTAGAGTTACCGGCGTGACTTTCACGCTGCTTCCCGCCGTTGATGTGGCCGATGGCCAGGCCGTGCGACTCGTCCAGGGCGAGGCCGGCACCGAGACCTCCTACGGCAGCCCGCTGGAGGCCGCGCTCGCCTGGCAGCGCGACGGCGCCGAGTGGATCCACCTCGTCGACCTCGACGCCGCCTTCGGCAAGGGCAGCAACCGCGAGCTGCTCGCCGAGGTCGTCGGCAAGCTCGACGTCCAGGTGGAGCTCTCCGGCGGCATCCGCGACGACGCGTCGCTGAAGGCCGCGCTGGCCACCGGCGCCCGCCGCGTCAACCTCGGCACCGCCGCGCTCGAGGACCCGGCGTGGACCGCGCGCGTGATCGGCGAGTACGGCGACCGCGTCGCGATCGGCCTCGACGTCCGCATCACCGACGCCGGCCACCGCCTCTCGGCCCGCGGCTGGACCTCCGACGGCGGCGACCTGTGGGAGGTCCTGGAGCGCCTCGACCGCGACGGCGCGTCCCGCTACGTCGTGACGGACGTGAGCAAGGACGGCACGCTGCGCGGCCCGAACCTCGAGCTGCTGCGCGACGTCGTGGCGCGGACGGACGCCCCGGTGATCGCTTCGGGCGGGGTGTCGAGCGTGGCCGACCTGGTCGCGCTGGCCGGACTGGCTTCGGACGGGGTCGAGGGGTCGATCGTGGGGAAGGCGCTGTACGCGGGCGCGTTCACGCTGCCGGAGGCGCTGGCCGCGGTCGCGGAGGTCTAGCCGCGCCGGGGTTCACGGTTCGTGCAGCGGCAGGAAGCGGATGACCGGTTCCTCGTACGGGTGGGCAGCGCGGACCGCCTGCTGAACGGCACGGGCTTGATCGACGTCGCAGACTGATTCGATGCGGCATTCCTCGGCGTGCTGCACGACGCCGACCTGGCCGTCGTACGGCTGGGAGCCGGGCAACGGCAGCCATGTTCCGGTCACTTGCCACCCGCTGGAACACCGCGCGTACTGGCCGACCCGGCCCGCTCCTGCTTCGTGGAGAGCGTCGATGACAGCGGCCACGTGGCTTTCCGGAACGGTCACCTCGATCTTCAACCGCGGCATGGCTGGACACTAACAACCGGGTCATGGCAGACGGTGAAAGTCGCGGAGGTTCAGATCGCGCAGCACGCCGCCGCAGGTGCTCGGCGCGCCGCTCCCGCGCGAACCTGCAAGCAGCGGCCCGCTGCGCGCCCCGTGCGTGAGCACTCCGCCTGTAGTACTTTCCCCGGAGTAGTCCTACGCCGGGAGTCTTCATGGTGCGACGCAACCCCGAACGGCGCGCGGCCCTGCTCGACGCCGCCATCGACGTTCTCGCCCGGGAAGGCGCCCGCGGGCTCACCTTCCGCGCGGTCGACCAGCAGGCCGGTGTCCCGGTCGGCACGGCGTCCAACTACTTCGCCGGCCGCGACGAGATCCTCAAGCGCGCCGGCGAACGCGTCTACGAGCGGCTCGTCGACGAAGCCGTCATCGCGGACGGGCTGACCGGGCCGCGGGGCCGGGCTCGCGTCGCCGCGCTGATGCACGAGCTCGTGGACCGCGTCGCCGCGTTCCCCACCGGGTTCCTCGCCCTGCTGGAACTGCGGCTGGAAGCCACCCGGCGGCCGGAGCTGCGGGACGTGCTCACCCGCCGCATCCGCGAGGACGTCGACTTCAACGTCGCCTACCACGAGAAATCCGGCCTGCCGGGCGACGGCACGACGGTCGTGCTGCTGTGGCTCGCGCTGAACTGGCTGATCATGGAACGGCTGACGCTGCCCGGGTTGTTCACCGACGCCCAGCGCCACGACCTCGTCGAGGCTCTTGTGGACCGCTTGCTCGCCGGGCAGCCGTCATTACCTCCGGCGTAATCGACTCCACGCCGCGGGCGGGCGAAGATTCCTTTCAGGACGACGAAAGGACCGCCATGACCGCCTACGGACTCGCCCACCTGCGCCCGCCCGCCGAGCTGTCCGAAGAGGTCTTCCAGTACCTCGAGCGCATCCAGGCGACGCTCGACCCCTTCGGCGGCGAGTTCCTCGTGCACGGCGCTCCCGTCGAGGTGATGGAAGGCGAATGGCCGGGCGGGCTCGTGCTCATCGGGTTCCCGAGCACCGCCGCGGCGCACGAGTGGTACGCCTCGCCCGCCTACCAGGCGATCCTGCGGCTGCGCGCGGACCACATCCCGGGTGATCTGGTCATCGTGGAAGGGTGCGGGCCCGACCACGACTCCGCCGCGATGGGAGCCGCGCTGCGCGCTGCCGCCGTGGGCCGAAAAGCGGCTGACAGCACCGTCTCCGCCCCGTAGGTTGCCGCGGGTGGAGGAGATCGTCACCCAGCTCGAAATGACCGCGGCCGACCAGCTCAACCCGGCCCCGCCCGTCGACGGCGTCACGCTGCGGGCCGCCGAGCCCGGGCCGCTGATCCGCGACCTGCACGTCCGCATCGGCACGCCGTACCGGTGGCCCAGCGCGTCCCGTTCGGACGCCGGCTGGGCGCGGTGGCTCGCCGAACCGGGACGGCGGTACCGGCTGATCGAGTACCGCGGCGAGGTCGCCGGCGCCGCCGATTTCGAGTACCAGGCCGACGGCGACGTCGAGATCACCACCTTCGGGCTGCTCCCGGAGTTCGTCGGCAAAGGGCTCGGCGGGTACGCGCTCACCCTCGTCGTCGCCGACGCCTGGACGCCGCCGGGCGCGCGCCGCGTCTGGCTGCACACCTCGACGCTCGACCACCCGAACGCGCTGCCGAACTACCTGCGCCGCGGGTTCCGCAGCTTCAGCCGTCCAGCTTGACCGCGATCCCGACCGTCCGGTCGGCCGGGCCGCGCAGCTTGGAGAAGAACATCGTGACGCGCCCGACGAGGCCGTACTTGCGCGCGATCGCCTTCCGGACCCGCTCGGTCTCGGCGAGGTCCAGCAGCCGGGCCTGGCCGGTCGCGACGGCGCCGTGCGTCTTCTGCCCGCGCAGGTCGCAGGCCTGGACCTCCACCCGTCCGCTGTTGCGGATGCGCTTGACCTTGCCCGCCTTCCGCTCCGACCACAGCACGAGCTCGCCGGCGTCGCCGGCGACCCAGATCGGGGTCGGCACCGCGCGCCCGTCGCGCCGGAACGTGGTCAGGACGACGTAGCGCTCGGCGGCGAGCCGGTCCGTTTCGGATGCCATGGGACCACGGTAGTCACGGCGTCCGGCGCCGCAGCGTCGCCGCGCCGAGGACCAGGGCGAGCAGTGCGCAGCACGCGACGACCACGAGGTTCCGCAGGATCACCGCGTCGACCGTGCCGGCCGTGGTGACGCGGGACAGCGCCTCGACCGCGTACGACAGCGGCATCACGTCGGAAAGCCACCGCAGCAGCCAGC
Source organism: Amycolatopsis sp. cg9 (assembly GCF_041346945.1). NCBI lineage: Bacteria > Bacillati > Actinomycetota > Actinomycetes > Pseudonocardiales > Pseudonocardiaceae > Amycolatopsis > Amycolatopsis sp. cg9. Next base: position 5,012,589 of record NZ_CP166850.1, read on the forward strand.
CCATGTCGTCGCGCGGGACGAACAGCCCGCACAGCAGGATCTGCGGCAGCACGAACACCGGCATGAACTGGATCGCCTGGAATTCGGTGCGCGCGAAGGCGCTCACGAAGAGTCCCAGCGCCATGCCGAGCAGCGCGTCGAGGACCGCGATCAGCAGCAGCATCCCGACGGAACCGGCCAGGTCGAGGCCGAGCCACCACAGCGAAACCCCGGCGGCGAGCGAGACCTGCACGACGGCGATCGCGCCGAACGCCAGCGCGTAGCCGAAGAGCAGGTCCAGCCGTCCGATGGGCAGCGTCATCAGGCGTTCGAGGGTGGCCGTGGTGCGTTCCCGCAACGTCGTGATCGACGCGATGAGGAACATGATCAGGAACGGGAAGACCCCGAGCAGCGCGGGCGCGACGCGGCTGAAGACGGCCGTCGAGTTGAACACGTACCGCAGCAGCACCATGAGCAGCGTCGGCACCAGGACCAGCATCACCACGGTCCGCGGGTCGTGCCGCAGCTGGGTCAGGATGCGCCGGGTGGTGGCCAGCGTCAGCGCGGGGTTCACGACGCGGCCCGCACGAGGTTGAGGAACGCGCCTTCGAGGTCGGCGGCACCGGTGCGCTCGCGCAGGGCGAGGGGTGCGTCGTCGGCGAGGAGGACGCCCTCGCGCATGAGCAGGAGGCGGTCGCAGCGCGCCGCTTCGTCCATGACGTGGCTGGACACGAGCAGCGTCGCGCCGCCTTTGGCGAGCCGGCGGAACAGCGCCCACAGTTCGTCGCGCAGCACCGGGTCGAGCCCGACGGTCGGCTCGTCGAGCACCAGCAGTTCCGGCCGGCCGAGCAGCGCGACGGCGAGGTTCGCGCGGCTGTGCTGGCCGCCGGACAGGGAACCGACCAGCTTCCCGGCGTGGTCGGCCAGCCCGACTTCGGCGATCACCCGGTCCACATCGGACACCGGCGCGCGCAGCACCGCGGCGAAGTACGCGAGCGCTTCCCGGACGGTGAGGTCGGCGTAGATCGCGGGGTTCTGCGTCGCGTAGCCGATCCGCCGTCGCAGCGGCGGGCTGCCGGCGGGCAGGCCGAGGACGGTGACCGTGCCGCCTTCGACGATCTGGACGCCGACGATCGCGCGCATCAGTGTGGTCTTGCCGCAGCCGCTCGGGCCGAGCAGCCCGGTGACGGTGCCGCGCGGCACCTCGAAGCTCACGTCCCGCACCACGGGCCGGCCACCGCGCCGGACGCGGAGCCCGGTGACCGCCAGCGCAGAATTAGTCATGTGTTTAATTCTGCGCGCGTTGAGAAGCCGCCGTCAAGGGGGCACCCGGCGCAACGTGATGGCGCAGGTCGGCAGAAGCGCTTCAACCACTTGATTTGCGACGATTTCCGGGTTGGGTTGTGCCCGCGTACTGGAGGGAACGTCGATGGCCGTCACACAGCAGGTCCCGGTTCATCCCCAAGCAGGTTTCTTCGGCGAGGGGCCCTACCCCGCACGCCGCGCGGTGATCGCCGTCGTCGCGATCCTCGCCGGTTTCGGGCTGACGGCCATCTGGTCGGCCCCCTTCGTCGACTCCGTGATCGGGGACAGCGTCGCCAACGGGCTCCTCGGCTACGACGCGAAAGCGACGCCGATCAGCGGGGCCCTCGCCGGGACGTTGTTCGCGTTCGTCTCCGGGCTCGCCGGATCGTTCACCGCCTGCAACATCGCCGCGTTCGGGGCGGTCGCGCCCCTGGTGGGCGGGCAGGCGGGTGAGAAGCGCAGCCCGTTCAAGCCGCTCGGCTGGATCGCCGCGGGCATGCTCACGGTTTCGATCGCCTACGGCGTGATCGTCGCGCTCGTCGGCACGAGCATGCCGCAGTTCTCCACCGCGACGGCCAAGGGCCTTTCCCCGCGCAGCATCCAGTCCATGGTCGCGTTCGGCGTCGTCGGCCTGGTCTTCCTGCTGATGGGCCTGATCGCGCTCGGCATCCTCCACAACCCCTTCGCCGCGTTCACCCGGCGGCACCCGGCGGCGCCGCACGTCCTGATGGGCGCGCTCATCGGCGGGTTCCTGATCGGGCGGCCGTACCCGCTGTTCCGGATCATGTTCCGCAGCGCCGCCGAGCAGCACAACGTCTTCTACGGCGCCGCCGCGTTCGCCCTGCAGTCGATCGGCAACATCGTCGTCATGGCGGTGCTGTTCCTGATCCTGACCTACGCCACGCGCGGTCGCCTGCAGAGCTGGTTCGCCGCGAAACCGTCCCGGATCGCGGCCGTGACCGGGGCCGCGCTGCTCGTCGGCGGCACGTTCACGCTGCTGTACTGGGACGTCCGCGTGCTCGGCCGGCTCGGGATCATCTGGTTCCCGATGATCAGCTGGTAGCCCGGCCGAGCCACCGGTAGTCGGGCGTGGGGTCGAGCTGGACGCCGTTCGCGACGGCGATCAGCTCGGCTTCCGGCCGCGCGCCCGACACCGTCAGCCAGCGCCCGGACGGCAGCCGGACGGCGACGGTCCCTTCCCGGCCGGCCACGAAGAACCCTTGGCCGCCGCGGACGGTGACCGGTGCGGCGCCGTGCACGCCGGGGGAGCCCGCGCTCGCCGTGACGCGGACGGCGGCCACCGACGGCCGCGCCGGGTCGGCGGCGGTCAGCTCGGTGCTCCCGTCGGCCGGGCCGCTGCCCTTGACCGCGGCGGACCGCTCGATCAGTCCCGCCGGGAGCTCGCCGAAGCGCAGCTCGCCGCGGACGCCGACCGGCCGGGCGGTGACGTCGTCGGCGATCCGCTGGGCCACGGCGCGGGCGTCCGGGACCCCGTCGACCCGCGCGGTCAGGACGTGGTCGTCGTCGGCGAGCCAGGTGAGCAGCGCGGCGGTCTCGGTGCCGCCGGTGACCATGGCGACCCGGCCGTGCACCAGGACCTGGTCGCGGACCGACGCGATCCGCAGCGCGACCTGCGACCACTCGGGGTCGGCGGTGGAGTACGCCGACAGCGTGATCGCCGCGGGTCCGGCGGACCACCGCCGGACCTGCGGAGTGATGCCCGGGCCGCCCTCGCGGTACTGCTCGGTGAAGCCGTCCGGCAGCCAGTCCGGGCTGTAGCCGAGGACCGGAGCGCCGGCGGCCGGGACGACGTCCGGGGTGGTGAGCGCCCGCGTGCCCACGAAGACCCCGGCGACCAGCACGACCACCGCCGCGGCGACCAGGGCCAGCTTCGTCGACGGCCGCCGCGTCCGCCGGTCGCGGGCCAGCGCTTCCCGCACCGCCCGGCCGTCCGGGGCGCGGGTGGCGAGGCGGTCCAGGGTCTCCCGGATCAGCGTCTCGGTGTCGTGGTCGCTGCGGGTCATTCTCCAGCTCCGGTGGTGAGTACCGCGGGGTTCGGGGCCTGGCGCAGGGTGGTCAGCGCGCGGGAAATCTGGCTGCGCACGGTGGAGGCGCCGCAGCGCAGGACGGCGGCGATCTCGGCGTCGGAGTAGTTCTCGTAGTACCGCAGCACGACCGCCGCGCGCTGCTTGCGGGGCAGCGTGGCGAGCAGGCCGAGCATCGCGTCCCGCTCGTCGTAGGCGGTGGCCGGGTCGGCTTCGGGCGGGCCGAGCGCGTCGAGGACGTCGTGGCTGCTCGGCACCATCCGCCGCACGGCCCGCCGTCGCCACGAGAGGTATTCGTTGGTGATCATCCGCCGCACGTAGGACGGCGGCGCGTCGATGCCGTCCCACCGCTGCTGGGCGCGCAGCAGCACGTCCTGGACGATGTCCTGCGCCAGGTGCGGGTCGTTCGTCAGGACGGTGGCGTAGCGGAGGAGGCCGTCCAGCCGCTCCGCGACGAACTCTTCGAAGCTCACACGCGTCCCTTCCGTTCTTCCCTTGGACGCGCGAGGGGGCCGGGCTGATGCATGCGAGCGGAAAGTTTTTTCCGGGGCGAGTTCACCGGTTCGGCCCAGTCCGGCGTGGTCGCGGTCACACTGGGCTTCGTCTTCGGGGATGTTCGGCGGCGTCGCCGCTCCCGCCTTCGTCGGCGTGGGTGACAGGTGGCTCCGCTGCGTTCCCGGTTTCGGCGGGGTGGTCCGGGCGCTCGGGGAAACCTGTCGGTGGCCCGTGCTTTCCTGGGTCCGGGAGGAAGAAAGACCTGGAGGAGGGGCGATGACGAGGGGGAAGGCAGCGGCCGGTTCGGCCGCCGTGGCGGTGCTCGTGGCCGCCTTCGCGATCGGCCCGTTCGCGTTGTTCGTGGGCGCGGTCTGGGGGCTCGTCGCGGGCTGCCGCCGGTACACGCGGCGGTTCGCGGTCGGCGGTTCGGGACTGCGGTACCACCTGGCCGCGTTCGGGGTGCTGTACCTCGTACCGGTCGGCGTGGCCGCGAGCGCGTACCTGGCGCTGTCGGCGTACCTGCAGTGGTTCGCCGACACGTCGGGCACGGGCTGGCTCATTTCACTGCAACGGTTCTTCGAGGCGGTTTCGCGGTTCTTCTCCGAGAACCTGAAGCTGAGCGAGTTCTCGGTGTTCGCCGCGCTGATCGGCGTCTACCTGCTGACGTGCCTGCTGCTCGCACGCCGTGCGGATGGCTGGCGGGGGCGCGCGGCGGCCGGGCTCGGCCGGGCCGCCGACGGCTACACGAAGTACAGCGGGCCCGCGGCCGCCGGGCTCGCGACGTTGGCGTCGCTGTCGCTGTTCGGCATGCAGCTCGGCGTGCCGGCCACCGACCTGCAGGTGAAGTTCAAGGTCGCCCAGCAGGGCTACGCCGAGGTGACCCGGAAGATCGAAGCGGATCTGACCCAGCGGGTGGCGGGGAAGCTGTACGGCAAGGTCGAAGCGTCGTTGCCGCAGGCGTACCGGGACGCGCTCGCCGTCCGCCGGACGGAGCTGGCGGGCTTGACCGAAGCCGCGCGCAGCAGCGCCGAGAGCGCCAAGTCGGGCTACGACGTGGGGTTGCCCGCGGTGGACGAGGCCGTCCGCGCCGAGACGTCACGCGGGCGGCAGGTCGATGCGCTCGTGCCCGAGGTGCGGGTCGACGGCTCGCGGCCGCGCGAAGCACCACCCGGGATCACGCCCGAGCAGGTGGCGGCGGCCGGGGTGGCCGTCGGGGCCCGGCCGGCCGAGCCGGGGATCGACCTGGTCGCGGACGGCCGCAAGAAGGTGACCCTGCAGGTCGAGAAGGTCGCCACCGAACGGATCTTGGCGGTGACGAAACCGGTCACGGACGCGATCCCGATCCTGGAACCGCTGGTGCAGGCGTTCGCCGAGGCGGCCGACAAGACCCTGCAGGACAGGCTGGGCCCGCTCTACGACCGCCTGGCCGAGATCGCCCTGCGCAGCCCGCGCGACTTCGCCGCGGCGGTCGACCGCGAGGCGGCGGGCCTGGTCGACCGGACCGACGTCAGCCGCCCGGCGGCGGCCGTGGCACCCCGCGCCGTGGAGGCGGCCCGGGCGTTCCAGGCGTCGGTGTCGACGTTGCGGGCCGCGCCGGGCCGGCTCGGCCAGAAAGTGACGGAGGTGATCCTCTCCCGGCCGGTGCCCCCGGTGCTCGACCCGTCGGGCCGGTTGCGGCTGACGCTCCCGGAGATCCCGCCGCTGCGCCTGCCACCAGCGGACTCCTTCCGGCTGCCGTACTCCTACGACCCCGGGAGGTACGGCTACACCCTGCCGGACCGGTTCACCGTGCCCCCGGAGATCGCCAGGGTGCCGCGGATCGCGCCACCGCCACGGGCGAGCCTGCCCCGGATCTTCTTCTGGTGAGCCGGGTCAGCAGTTCGGCGTCACGCCGTCGAAGGAGGCGCAGTCGTCCTGGTTCCAGGGTTCGTTCTGCCACTGCGCCGGGGTGAGGGTGCGGGAGGTGTCGCCGGCGACGAACGCCCACGGGCCGAGGTAGTCGTTGCTGTACCAGTAGTTGTCCTGGTCGTGGGTGATCGCCTCCTGCACCAGCGTGCCCCGGTACGGAGACCACGCCGGGTAGGTGCCGTAGTTCGACAGCACCGCCATCCGGCCGCAGAGGCTGAGGCAGCCGGGCCGGGCGGGATCGAAGCGGAAGGTGTTCGAATGGATCTCGACCCGCTGGGTCTTCCAGCGGCAGTCGTCGAACAGCGGCTCGGACTCGATGCCCGGTGCCACGCACCGGGCCCGGTCCGGGACGAGCTTGGTGCAGCTCGCGGTCGAGGTGTTCGCCGGGCTGTTGCAGAAGCGGTCGGCGTTCTCCCACAGCGTGATGCCGGACCAGTTGTCCTCGAAGGAGTTGCCGTAGATGTCGAGCACGTCGGTGCGGGCCGGCACGCGGGGTTCGCCGCCGGACTCGGAGATGTACACCGAGGCGGACGGGAAGTTGTCGCCGCGGGACGCGCGCCGGCTGCCCGCCACCACGTTGTTGCGGCGGATGGCGTTGTGGCGGATCACGACGTTGTAGCTGATCTCGTAGAGGATCGCTTCCGCGTCATTGTCCTCGATGACGTTGTCTTCGATCAGGAAATCGTTGTCGTTGGTGTCCGCCCACAGCCCGACGCCGCGGTTGTGGTGGATCCAGTTGCCGCGGACGTCGGCGCCGTTCACGGCCCAGAACTTGATTCCGCCGCTGCACCCGCAGCCGGGGTTGCGCGTTTCCCAGTCGTCGACGTTGTTCCCGCTGATTTCGTTGCCTTCGACGAGCAGCCCGGTGATCGCGTTGTCGGGGCGGTAGGCGTTCATCCCGTACTGCCCGTTGTCGCGCAGGCAGCTGGCCCGCACCACCTGGCGGACGCCGGCCATCAGCGCGGCGCCGGTGTTGCGCTGGATGGTGGTGTTCTCGATCACCCAGTGCTCGCCGGAGTCGTGGTTGACCACGCCCTGGTCCTGGGGTGCGACGAAGTTCTGGATGGTGAGGCCGCGGATGACGACGTCCTTGGCCTGCTGGGTGAACGCGGCCCGGTTGAGGCCGCGGCCGTCGAGCACGGCGCCGGGAGCGCCGAGGTAGACGTCCCCGTCCTTGGGGATGACCTGCCCGAACTGGTCGGGCGCCAGCCGGTGCGTGCCGGGCGGCAGCCAGAAGGTGGTCCCCGGTGGCGACGCCTGCGTCTTGACGCTCAGGTCGCCCTCGACGGCCAGGTCGACGGGCACGGCACCCGGCGGTGCCTGGGTGTAGAGCGCGGGCTGGTGGTCGCACACGGCACCCGTCGCGGACTCGGCGAGGGCGGGTGTGGCGACGGTGAAAACGGGAACAACGGAGGCGGCCACGAGCAGGACAACGAGCGCGGAATGGAGGCGCGGCATGCCGTGAACCTACGCAGAATCGATCCCGTAGATACCGCCATCAGTGGGCAGTTGTGCATTATCGGCCGCGGTAAAAAATCACCGCGGCCGATAACATGACAAATACAGGACAATGGTGACGGTCGAAATGCGGTGTTCGGCTGCTCGTTACCGGGGGAGGACGTCTTCCAGCCGGACGAAGGCGAAGCCCGTGGTCGGGAGGTCGCCGGCCGTCGGGCGGCGTTCGCCGTCGTGGACCACCAGGAGGCCGTGCGGGAAGCGGCGGCCGAGGGACGCGGTCGTGATCGCCGAGCCGTCGGAGTGCTCGACCGAGTCCGTGCCGCGGCCCGCGACGATCCGGAGGTCGCGCGTGCGGTGGCCGTAGCCGACGAACCGGGAGTCGCCCTGGCTGGACGCGAACAGCGTGCCGTCCGCCACCGCCAGCCCCTCGGCGTCGGCCGCCAGCCACCGGCCGCCGAAGCCGGGGTCGGCGCCGTCGGGGACGCACTCCCCGGTCTTGGAGTCCCAGCGCTGCGGGACGCCGTAGGAGCGCACGCGGTCGACCAGTTCGGGCCGCCCGAACCCGGTGGCCGTCAGCGGGATCCGCCAGATCCCGACGTCCTCCTGGGCGGTGTAGAGCACGCGGCCGTCGAGCACCGACCCCTCCAGCTGCGGCCCTTCGCCGGGCTCCTCGCAGGGCGACCAGGTCGTGCCGTCCGGCAGCCGGAACGTCGAGGGCAGGTCGACGGTCGCCAGCGGCGCCGTGCCGACGGTGCCGTCCGGCCGGTCGGCCAGCCGCAGCAGCGCCACCCGCGTCTCGTGCCGCCGGGTCACCGCCACCCACCGGACGCCGGTGCGCGGGTCGCGTCCCGCGGCCAGCCCGTACGCGGTCCGCTGATCGTCCACTTCGGACTCCGACCCGGAGAACACCGGCGCGGCGGCGGGATCGGTGACGTCCCGCAGCACGCGCCCGCCCGCCGCGGCGCCCGCCGGGTCGATCCGGTAGACCCGGATCCGGTCACGCCCGCGGTCGCTCACGACGGCCAGGTCACCGACGACGTCGACGTTGTTGAAGCGCCCGGGAGCGGCGCCCGGCCCCGGCGCGGCCGGCGCGGCGACCAGCTGGAGGGTCCGCGCCTCCAGGTCGAACGCGGCGAGCCCGCCCTCCTTGAGCGTGCCCAGGACGACACTGCGCGAAGGATCGTGCGGGTGGACCCAGATGGCCGGGTCGTCGGCATCGGCGTTCGCCGGTGACGCGCCGGCGTCATCGACGAAGGCCTGGGTCTGGGCGACCGGCGAGGGATCGCGGGAAGCGGCGGAAGCGGGAACGGCGGACACCAGGGAGACGGCGGCCACGGCCACCGGAAGAAGTCTGCGCACGCGCGGAAACTAGACGAATCGGGTGTCCGGTACGTGAACGCCGGATGCCGGGCTCACCCGTGCCGCGCCGGGCGGTAGATCAGCTCCTGGATGCCGCCGTCGAAGGTCCGGCTCTCCAGCAGTTCCAGGTCGAAGTCCTCCGCGCCGCCGAACACCGGGCAAACGCCCGTCTTGCCCGTGAGCACCGGGAACACCGTCACCTGCACGCGGTCCACCAGGCCCGCCGCCAGCAGGGCCCGGTTCAGGGACAGGCTCCCGTGCGACCGCAGCGGTACCGGCGACTCCTCCTTCAGCCGCGCGACGACGTCGGCGGCGTCCCCGGCCACGACCGTCGCGTCCGGCCAGCCGAGGGGGCCGTCGAGCGTGGCGGACACCACCGTCGCGGGCAGTGTCCGCAGGCGGGCCACCCACGGGTCGAGCGCCGCCGGGGTGGCCGACAGCATCCGCGCGTTCAGCCGGTGGGTGTTCGCGCCGAAGACCATGCGCTGGTCCTCGCGGTACTGCGCGAGGCGGTGGGCGAGGAACTCGGGACCCTGCTTGCCCCAGTAACCGCCCCAGTCGCCGGTGTGGGAACCGAAGCCGTCGAGGCTCATGAAGACGTCGAACGTGTACGTGGCGGTCATCGTGCTCTCCTCGGGTAAGGGGACTCTCACCCTGGCTACGAACGCGCCCCGCCCGATTCGACAGCGTCCCGGGAATCCAAGTAGTACTGGGCCACCGGGGCCAGCAGCGCGACGATCTCCTCGTCGTCCGCCTCGGCCAGCGGGGGCAGCTTGATCACGTACCGCAGGAGCGCGACGCCCATCATCTGGGCCGCGATGCCCGTCACGCGGATCTTCGGGACAGCCAGCGCCCGCGCCACCTCGGCCAGGACCGTGCGCTCGATGAACTGGCGCATCATCAGCGCGACCTGCTCGTTCGTCGCCGCCGCGCGCAGCATCGCGACGAAGGGCGTGCGGCCCTCCGGGGTCGCCCACACCGCCAGGAACGCGCGCACCAGGCGTTCGCCGATGCCCGTGCGCGGGCCCGCCAGGATGGCCGGGACCAGGGACGCCGGGTTCACCGGGAGGTTCATCGCCGCCGCGAAGAGGGCCTGCTTGCTGCCGAAGAAGTGGTGGAGCAGGGCCGCGTTGACGCCCGCGTCGGCGGCGATCCCGCGGACCGTCGCGCCGTCGTAACCCAGCTCGGCGAACCGGTGGCGGGCCGCGTCGAGGATCTTCTCGCGCGTCTCCGTCTGTCCCGGCCGCCGTCCCGCCCGTGCCATTGGCCGAGCTTAGAACCCCCTTGACTACGCTGGTGCGCATGTCTGTCGCGGTGCGGGTGATCCCCTGTCTCGACGTCGACGCGGGCCGGGTCGTGAAGGGCGTCAACTTCGCCGGCCTCCGCGACGCCGGCGACCCGGTCGAGCTGGCCCGGCGTTACGACGCCGAAGGGGCCGACGAGCTGACGTTCCTCGACGTCACGGCGTCCTCCGGCGACCGCGAAACCACCTACGACGTGGTCCGCCGCACCGCCGAGCAGGTCTTCATCCCGCTCACCGTCGGCGGCGGCGTCCGCAGCAACGACGACGTCAACCGGCTCCTGCGGACCGGTGCGGACAAGGTGAGCATCAACACCGCCGCCATCGCCCGGCCGGAGTTCCTGCACGAAGCTTCACGCCGGTTCGGCGCGCAGTGCATCGTGCTGTCCGTCGACGCGCGCCGCGTTCCCGAAGGGGGCGAGCCGACCGCGTCCGGCTTCGAGGTCACCACCCACGGCGGCCGCCGCGGCACCGGGATCGACGCCGTCGAGTGGGCCGCGCGCGGCGAAGAGCTCGGCGTGGGCGAGATCCTGCTGAACTCGATGGACGCCGACGGCACCAAGAACGGCTTCGACCTCGAGCTCATCGAGCTGGTCCGCAAGGCCGTGCGGGTCCCGGTGATCGCCAGCGGGGGAGCGGGCGCGCTCGAGCACTTCCTGCCCGCGGTGCGGACCGGCGCGGACGCGGTGCTCGCGGCCAGCGTGTTCCACTTCGGACAGCTGAAGATCGGCGACGTCAAGGACGCGCTGCGCGAAGGCGGGGTCGAGGTCCGGTGAAGGCCTGGCAGGCACCCGTCGAGGTGAAGGTCACCGCCGCCCTGCTGGTCGGGCTGCCGGTGGCGTGGGCGCTGCTCGACCTGATCCCGGTGCTCAGTGCCGGCTCGGGCCTCGAGATCTACCGGATGCCGGCGCTCGCGCTGATCCTCGGCGCCGTCGTCACCACCGGGCTCGTGCACAAGATGGGCAGCGCGCGCATCGGCGGGCTGGTCGTCACCGTGGTGTTCGCGCTGCTGCACGCGTTCCTGCTGCTCGGCGCGGCGCTGTGGTGGAACAAGCTGTTCTCCGGCCTGTCCTTCGCGGGCTACGGCTACGCGTTCGTCCTGTTGAACTCGATGCCGCTCAAGCGGCACATCCTGGGAGCGCAAGCATGAGCCTGGACGCGGCCGTCTCGGCGCGCCTCAAGCGCAACGCCGACGGCCTGATCGCCGCGGTCGTCGTCGAGCACGCCACCTCCGACGTGCTGATGATGGCCTGGATGAACGACGACGCTCTCGCCGCGACCCTGGCCACCCGCCGCGGCACCTACTGGTCGCGCAGCCGGCGGAAGCTGTGGGTCAAGGGCGAGACGTCCGGGCACTACCAGCACGTTCGCGAGGTGCGCATCGACTGCGACGGCGATACGGTGCTGCTGCGCGTCGACCAGACCGGCCCGGCCTGTCACACCGGCACGCACACCTGTTTCGACACCGAGGAGCGCTTGCTCCTGGCCGACGAGAAAGAGCACGCGTGACAATCGTCGCCGACGTCCTGGTCGGGCTGGTCGCCCTGATCCACTGCTACATCGTCGTCCTGGAGATGGTCCTCTGGACCACCCCGCGCGCCCGCGCCGCCTTCGGCACGACGAAGGAGTTCGCGGAGGAGAGCAAGACGCTGGCCGCGAACCAGGGGCTGTACAACGGTTTCCTGGCGCTCGCGCTGGTGTGGGGCCTGATCGCGAGCGACCCGACGGGCTTCCAGCTCAAGCTGTACGGCCTCGTCTGCGTCATCGTCGCGGGCCTCTACGGCGCGGCGACGGCCAGCAAGCGGATCCTGTTCGTGCAGGTGCTGCCGGGCGCGCTCGCGCTGGTCGCGCTGCTGCTCGCCCGCTGACCCTGCTCCCTTGCACGCTCGGCGAGGCCGCCGGGTTGCCCCGGTGTGCGGTACCGCCGGAATGTCGTTGAGCTGCGGTTTTCCGCTTTAGACTGCGCGAATGGACCTGGGCACGGACGCCGGCGACGTCGCTCGCCGGCTGGAACGCCGGCAAGAGACGGCGGAAGTACTGACCGGGCTGGCCGTGCTGCTCTTCCTGTTCTTCGTGCTCGTCATTTCGATGACGCTCGCCGGGCCGGGACCCCTGCCGGCCGGCGGCGAGCTGCCCGCCGAGGTCGCGGCGCTCGTCGGTTCGGCGACGCTGGCCGTTCTCGCCGGCCTCCGGATCCCGGCCCTCGACCGCCGGGCCGAGACCGAGCTGACTCGGCTGGGCGTCGAAAACTGGCTGCCCGAAGACGGCCGCACCGACTTCGAGGACGACGTGACGGGCTTGCGCTCGCAGGGCCGCCGTGCGGTGTTCGTCGCGACGGTCTGCGCCTGGGTGCTGGCCGGCTGCGCGGCGCTGTTCGGGGCGAACGGCACCGGCGGTGCGAGCGCGGAAACCGGGACCGAGGCGCTCGCCGACGTCGTCGCCGTCGCGGACGCGCAGGGGGTGCCCGGGCTGTGGGTGGAATACCGCGTCGACGGCGTGCCGCGCACCGTGAAGCTCTCCCAGGACTCCGTCGACGGGCACGCGGTCGGTCAAGTGGTGGCGGTCGTCTACGACCCGGCGCACCCGCAGGACGTCCGGCTCGCCGGCGAGGCGGAGGCGAGCCCGTCCCCGGTCGCACTGCTGATCGTGCTGATGGTGATCGCCGTCGGCGTGGTGCTGGGCCAGGTGCTGCAGGCGCTGCACCGCCGGCGGCTGGACCGCGCGGTGCGCCGCACCGGGTGGCGCCGCGCCTCGGTGACCGTGGTCCGGGGCGCCGGGGCGCGCCGCCGGAAGGTGCCGGACTTCGAAGTCCGCTTCCGCGACGGGTCGTCGATCGCGCTGCACGGGAACGAGCGGAGCCGGTACACCGGCGTGCTGACGGAACGGCCGGGCCGCCTCGCCTGGATCGGCGGCTGGGGCCGGGACATGGTCGTGCTGTTCCCGGCCGGGGCGGTCGGGGAGCGGCCCCTCGCGATCCCGGCGTACGCGCCGGGGAAGCGGCGGAGCTAGCCGATCTCGCCGGTGAGGTAGCGCTGCAGGTTCGGGGCCACCGCCGCCACGAGGGTGTCGACCTCCGCCGCGGCCATCGGCTCGAACTTCGCGACGTAGCGGATCATGCCCATGCCGACGAGCTGGGACGCGCAGAGCGCCATCCGGAGGGGGACCCGGTCCGAGCCGATCGACGTGATGAGCGCCGTGAAGAAGTTCTGGAAGAAGGTCCGCAGCACCTGCCCGGCCTGTTCGTGGCCGGTGATGCTGCGGATCAGGGCCTGGAAGACGTCGCCGCCCGCGCCGTCCCAGCGGGTGAGGAACGCGCGGGCGATCCGCCTGCCGAGTTCGTCGTCCGGGCCGTCGCGCAGTTCGGCCTGCAGCTCGAGGGGGTCGAACGGCAGCTGGAGCACGGCCTTCGCGAACAAGCCTTCCTTGCTGCCGAACCAGTGGTTGACCATCGCCGCGTCGACGCCGGCGCGGGTGGCGATCGCGCGCACCGTCGCGCCGTCGTAGCCGCTCTCGGCGAACACCGCCCGCGCGGCCTCGACCAGCGCCGTGCGGGTGTCCTGGCCGGCGGGCCGCCGGCCGCGGCGGCGGGAAGTAGTGTCGGTGTTGTCGGTCGTGCTCACGGCTCCATCATGACGCACGCCCCCGCACAATTCAACACTCATTGAATTACGGACCCGCCGTCGGCGGAGCCGGCCGGGGCGGCACAATGAGCCCCATGGTCAGCGCTTCCGCCGGTTCGACCGGTCCCGGCTCGGTCAGCCCGTCCCGCGAGGACTTCCGAGCCCTCGCCGAGAGCCGCCGCGTGATCCCGGTCGTGCGCCGGGTCCTCGCCGACGGCGAGACGCCGATCGGGGTGTACCGCAAGCTCGCCGCCGACCGGCCGGGCACGTTCCTGTTCGAGTCGGCCGAAAACGGCGCCTCCTGGACGCGCTGGTCGTTCATCGGCGTCCGCAGCCCGGCGGCGCTGACCGTCCGCGCCGGCAAAGCGGTCTGGACCGGCACCCCGCCGGTCGGCCTGCCGGGTGACGGCAACCCGCTCACCGTGCTGCGCGAAACGATCGAAGCGTTGCACACCGAGCCGCTGCCCGGGTTGCCGCCGCTGACCGGCGGCATGGTCGGCTACATCGGCTACGACGCCGTGCGCTGGCTGGAACGGCTGCCCGAGCTGGCCGAGCGCGACCTCGACATCCCCGAGCTGACCATGCTGCTGGCCACCGACCTCGCGGCCTTCGACCACCACGAGGGCACGGTCACGCTGATCGCGAACGCCGTCAACTGGGACGACTCGCCCGAGCGCGTGGACGCGGCCTACGACGACGCCGTCGCCCGGCTGAGCGCGATGACCGAGCAGCTGCAGGTGCCCGCGCCCGCGACCGTCGCCGCGTTCGACCGGCCCGTGCCGGAGTTCACCCGGAAGCGGTCCAAAGCGGATTTCCACGCCGCGGTCGAAAAGGCCGTCGAGGCGATCAAGGCCGGCGAAGCGTTCCAGATCGTGCCGTCGCAACGGTTCGAGATCCCGACCGCCGCCGACGCGCTCGACATCTACCGCGTGCTCCGGACGTCCAACCCGAGCCCGTACATGTACCTGCTGCGGCTGGAGGGCTTCGACATCGTCGGCTCCAGCCCCGAATCCCTGGTCACCGTGCGGGACGGCCGCGCGACCACGCACCCGATCGCGGGCACCCGCTGGCGCGGCGCCGACCCGGAAGAGGACGCGCAGCTGGCCAAGGACCTGCTGGCCGACGAGAAGGAGCGTGCCGAGCACCTGATGCTCGTCGACCTCGGCCGCAACGACCTCGGCAAGGTCTGCAAGCCGGGCACCGTGCGCGTCGTCGACTTCTTCCAGATCGAGCGCTACAGCCACGTCATGCACATCGTGTCCACCGTCACCGGCGAGCTGGCCGAGGGCAAGACCGCCTTCGACGCGGTCACGGCGTGCTTCCCGGCCGGGACGCTCTCCGGCGCGCCGAAGGTCCGCGCCATGCAGCTGATCGAGGAGCTGGAGCCGGTCCGCCGCGCGCTGTACGGCGGGGTCGTCGGCTACCTCGACTTCGCCGGCGACGCCGACACGGCGATCGCGATCCGCACCGCGCTGGTCAAGGACGGCATCGCGCACGTGCAGGCCGGGGGCGGGGTGGTCGCCGACTCGGTGCCGGACTACGAGGACACCGAATCGCTGAACAAGGCCAGGACCGTGCTCTCGGCGGTCGCCGCCGCGCAGACGATGGTCGCGGCGGGCACCCTCGACCCGGCCGCGGACTCCGCCCGTGTCTGAGCCGGCCAAGCCCTCCCGCCGTCCACTGTGGATGATCGTGACCGCGCTGCTGCTCGGCGCGCTCGCGCTGTGGGGTGCGTCACGGCTGACGTGGTTCGCCGAGTTCCGCGACGGCGGCGTGCGCGGCACGGTGCTCCACCGCGAGACCGGCGAGGAGCGGGCGACCGCGCTGGTGCCGCTGGCCCTGCTCGCGCTGGCCGGCGTGGCCGGTGTCATCGCGACCGGCGGCTGGGCGCGGCGCGTGCTCGGCGTCGTGCTCGCGCTGGCCGGCCTGGCGGCGGTCTGGACCGGGATCGACGGCGTCCGCTTCGGCGGCTACGCCGACGGTCTGCCGGTGTCCCAGATGCTGATCGGGCGCGGGCTGGCCGTGCTGGGGGGAATTCTCGTCGCCGCCGGCGGGTTGGCAGCCGTCAAGGGCGCGGGCAAGGCGGCGCGGCTGGGCACCAAGTACGCGGCTCCGGCGACGCGGAAGAAGACCCGCGATCCGGACGCCGAGCTGTGGGAAGCCCTGTCGGAAGGGGAGGACCCGACGGACGTCCGCGGCAGGCATTCGGAGTAACGCACGCACCCGGAACCGAGCGCTCCAGATGCGGGGGTTAGCATCGTTTCGGCGGGAAGGGGAAGGTTTTTGTGAGCGACCTTGCGAGTGAATCCGTGAGCACGTGCCAGGGCGGGGGCGCCCGGTGAGCGTGCTCGAAGACATCGTCGCCGGCGTGCGGGAAGACCTCGCCGTGCGGGAATCCGCGCTGCCGTTCGACGAACTGAAGATCCGGGCGGCCGCCGCTCCGGCGCCCCGCGACGTGATGTCCGCGCTGCGCGAGTCCGGCATCGGCGTGATCGCCGAGGTGAAGCGGCGCAGCCCCTCCAAGGGCGAGCTGGCCGACATCCCCGACCCGGCCGCGCTGGCGAAGGACTACGAAGACGGCGGCGCGCGGGTGATCAGCGTGCTGACCGAGCAGCGCCGCTTCGGCGGGTCGCTGGCCGACCTCGACGCGGTCCGCGCCGCGGTGGACATCCCCATCCTGCGCAAGGACTTCGTCGTCAGCCCCTACCAGGTGCACGAGGCCCGCCTGCACGGCGCCGACATGGTGCTGCTGATCGTCGCCGCGCTGGAGCAGAACGCGCTCGTCGCGCTGCTCGACCGCGTCGAGTCGCTCGGCATGACCGCGCTGGTGGAGATCCACAACGCCGAGGAGGCCGACAAGGCCCTCGAGGCGGGCGCCAAGGTCATCGGCGTCAACGCGCGCAACCTGCACACCCTCGAGGTGGACCGGGACGTCTTCTCGCGGCTGGCCCCCGGCCTGCCGATGGACGTCTACAAGGTCGCCGAGTCGGGTGTCCGCGGGCCGGGCGACCTGATGTCGTACGCCGGTCACGGCGCCGACGCGGTGCTGGTCGGCGAAGGGCTCGTCGCGTCGGGTGACCCGAAGGGCTCCCTGGTCAAGCTGGTCACCGCCGGCTCGCACCCCGCCTGCCCGAGGCCGTCGCGGTGACCGAAGAGCACGGCGTGATCGAAAAGCGGATCGAAAAGCAGGGGGAGCACGACCCGGACGAGCGGGGCTACTACGGCCCGTACGGCGGGCGCTTCATGCCGGAGGCGCTGATCGGCGTCGTCGACGAGGTCGCCACCGAGTACGACAAGGCTCGCCACGACCCGGAGTTCCTGAACGAGTTCAACCGCCTGCTGAAGGACTACGCGGGCCGCCCGTCGCTGCTCACCGAGGCCAAGCGCTTCGGCGAGCACGCCGGCGGCGCGCGCGTCTTCCTCAAGCGCGAAGACCTGAACCACACCGGTTCCCACAAGATCAACAACGTGCTGGGCCAGGCGCTGCTCACCAAACGGATGGGCAAGAAGCGCGTCATCGCCGAGACCGGCGCGGGCCAGCACGGCGTCGCGACGGCCACCGCGTGCGCGCTGCTCGACCTCGACTGCGTGGTCTACATGGGCGAGGTCGACACCGAGCGCCAGGCGCTGAACGTGGCCCGCATGCGGCTGCTCGGCGCCGAGGTGATCCCGGTCAAGACGGGTTCGCGGACGCTGAAGGACGCGATCAACGAGGCGCTGCGCGACTGGGTCACCAACGCCGACACCACGCACTACCTGTTCGGCACGGCCGCCGGACCGGCCCCGTTCCCGACGATGGTGCGCAACTTCCACCACGTCATCGGCACCGAGGCCCGCGAGCAGATCCTCGAGCAGGCCGGCCGCCTGCCCGACGTCGTCGCGGCGTGCGTCGGCGGCGGGTCGAACGCGATCGGCATCTTCTCCGGCTTCTACGACGACCCGTCCGTGCGGCTGGTCGGCCTGGAGCCGGGCGGCGAGGGCATCGAGGGCAACCGCCACGGCGCGACGCTCACCAAGGGCACCCCGGGCAACCTGCACGGCGCGATGACGTACCTGCTGCAGGACGAGGACGGCCAGACGGTCGAGTCGCACTCGATCTCGGCCGGGCTGGACTACCCGGGCGTCGGCCCGGAGCACGCGTGGCTGAAGGACACCGGCCGCGCAGAGTACCGGCCGGTCACCGACGCCGAGGCGATGGACGCGTTCAAGCTGCTCTCGCGCACCGAGGGCATCATCCCGGCGATCGAGTCGGCGCACGCGCTGGCCGGCGCGCTGGTGCTGGGCCGCGAGCTCGGGCCGGACGGCCTGATCGTGGTCAACCTGTCCGGCCGCGGCGACAAGGACATGGACACGGCGGCGAAGTGGTTCGGGTTGGTGGGCGAGTGAGCGGGCTGGACGACCTCTTCGCGACGACGCGTGCGGAGGGCCGGGCCGCGCTGGTCGGCTACCTCCCCGCGGGCTTCCCGACGGTCGGGGGTTCGAAGGACCTGATCGGGGCGTGCGTCGACGGCGGCGCGGACCTGATCGAGGTCGGTGTCCCGTACTCGGACCCGGTGATGGACGGCCCGACCATCCAGGCCGCTTCGGTGACCGCGCTGGACAACGGCTTCCGCCTCAAGCACGTGTTCGAGGTCGTCGAGTCGGTGGCTTCGCGGGGCGGCCGCGCGGTCGTGATGACGTACTGGAACCCGGTCAACCGCTACGGCGTCGACCGCTTCGCGCGCGACCTCGCCGCGGCGGGCGGGCTCGGCCTGATCACGCCGGACCTGATCCCGGACGAGGCCGGTCTCTGGCTGGAAGCGTCCGAGGCGCACGGCCTGGACCGGACGTTCCTGGTGGCACCGTCGTCGTCGGAGGAGCGCCTCGCCCGCACGGCGGCCGCGTCTTCCGGCTTCATCTACGCCACCGCGGTGATGGGCGTGACGGGCGCGCGCGACCAGGTCGGCTCGGGCGCGGAGGAGCTGGTCCGCCGCACGCGAGCGCACACTTCGCTCCCGATCGGCGTCGGTCTCGGTGTCCGTTCCGGTGACCAGGCGGCCGAGGTGGCGTCGTTCGCGGACGCGGTGATCGTGGGCTCGGCCCTGGTCACGGCGGCGGCCGAGGGTCCTTCCGGCGTTCGCGCGCTGTCCGCCGAGCTGGCCGAAGGCGTGCGCCGGGCGGTCGCCACCGCTTGACCTGGAGCGCGCTCCAGGTGCCACTCTGGGTCGGTGACCTCCTACACCCCGGCTCAGGTGACCGAAAAGACCGGCTTCACGATCGACACCCTGCGGTACTACGAGCGCATCGGCCTGCTCCACCCCGTCGGCCGCACGGCCGGGGGCCGGCGCACGTTCACCGACCAGGACGTGGAGTTCCTGCAGCTGCTGCGATGCCTGCGGTACACGGGCATGCCGGTGGCGGAGATGCTGCGATTCGTGGAGCTGCTGCGCTCGGGTGAGGCCACGCGCGAGGAACGGGTCGACGTCCTGCGCGACCACGAGGCCCGGGTGGCGGCCCAGATCGAGCGCCTGCGCGAGCACCAGGACCACATCCGGTTCAAGATCCGGCTGTACAGCGGGGCGGAGGAGCTGGCATCGGCGGGGTAGCCCGCCGGTTGTACGAAAGCTGTACGCCCCGGCGGCACAGTCCACCGCATGGACCTCGCATACCTCCCGCGCCGCACCTTCCTCCGCGGCGCCGCCGGCCTGGCCGTCGCGGGCGCCGCCGGGCTCGCGCTCCCCAAGGCCGCCCGAGCCGCCACGGAACCCCGGATCCACAGCTGTGCGGAGTGGGGCGCCCGGCCGCCCGCCGACGCCCTCACCACCCTCGACCACCCCGCGAACCGCATCCTCATCCACCACATCGCCAGTGCCAACAGCACCGACTACTCCCTCGCCCACGCCTTCCAGGTGGCCCGGGACGACCAGCACGACCACATGGACAACAACGGCTGGTCCGACACCGGCCAGCACTTCACCGTCAGCCGCGGCGGGTACCGCCTCGAAGGCCGGCACGGCAGCCTCGACGCCCTGCGCGGCCGCACCACGATGATCCAGGGCGCGCACTGCCCCGGGCAGAACACCAACGCCATCGGCATCGAAAACGAAGGCACCTACACCAGCGTCGAGCCGCCCGGGGCGCAGTGGGCGTCGCTCGTCACCTTCTGCGCCTACATCTGCCGCCAGTACGGCATCGGAGCCGAGGAGATCAAAGGCCACCGCGACTTCTACAACACCGAGTGCCCCGGGGACCGCCTCTACGCGAAGCTCCCGCGGCTGCGCGAAGAAGTGGCCGCGTCAATGTAGGTACCGCACGAGCGCGCACAGCTCGTCCGGCGGCAGCGAACCCAGCCGGTCGATCTCGCCGCGGCGCAGGTCCATCAGCGTCGTCGCCAGCTCCGGGCCGAACGCCGACGTCAGCACGGTGTCCGCCTCGAACGCCGCCACCGCGTCCGCCAGCGAAGCCGGCAGCCGCGTCGCCGACGGGAGCGTCCCCGGGTCGACGTCGACCGGTTCCGGCAGCGCCGCCTCCTCGGAGACCCCCGCCAGGCCCGCGAACAGCAGCGCCGCCACCACCAGGTACGGGTTCGCGGTCAGGTCGAAGCACTTGACCTCGAAGTTCGCCGTCCGGTCGCGCTGCCCGGCCGGGCCCTGCACCAGCCGCAGCGGCGCCTCGCGGTTTTCCAGGCCCCACGCGCTGAACACGCCCGCCCAGTGGTGCGGCTCCAGCCGCAGGTAGCTCACCACCGAGGGCGCGCCGATCGCCAGCAGCGCCGGCAGCCGGGAGAGGATCCCGGCGCCGAACGCCTCCGCCGCCGGTGTCAGCCCGAAGGGACCGTCGCCGCCGGAGCACAGGTTGCGGTCACCGTCCCAGATGCTCAGGTGGACGTGGCCGCCGTTGCCGACGCCGTCCGGCTCGAACTTCGGCGTGAACGAGGCCCGCAGCCCGTGCCGCTCGCTGACCGTCCGGATCGTCTCCCGGGTCAGCACCGCGATGTCGGCCGCGCGCACCGGGTCGTCCGCCGCCACCGACAGCTCGAACTGCCCGGCCGCGTATTCGGGGTGGATCTGTTCCACCGCAACGCCTTGCGCGGACAACGTGGACACCAGCGTGCGCAGGTAGGCCGCCTGGGAGGACAGCCGCGCGTAGCCGTAGGCCGGGCCCGCGGTGGCCGAGCGCGGGTCGTCCGGCGCGTCCGCCGCGGTGAGCACCCATTCGAGCTCGAACGCCGTCCGCGCGCGGTAGCCGCGCGAGGCCAGCTCGGCCGTCGCCGTCGCGGCCAGCGCCCGCGCGTCCTGGGGGTGCGGCTCGCCCTCGGTGTCGTACTTGCGGACCGGTGCCCACGCCCAGCCCGGCTGCGCCGCCAGCGGCACGAGCGCGTCGAGGTCCGGGTGCAGCCGCAGGTCGCCGACCGGGCCGCGCGAGTACGTGCCGCCCACGATGTCGTCGGTGGCCAGGAAGAAGTCGAACGAGTTCGACGCGCCGACGCCCCACGCCGCCGCCGACCACAGCCGGTCCACCGGGACGGCCTTCACCCGGGCGATGCCGCTGTTGTCCACGAAGGTCAGCGCGACCAGCTCCACGCCGGCCGCGCGCAGGCCGTCGGCCCGGATCGCGCCCTGCTGCGCGAGTTCTGCCCGATCGAGCTGGCTCATCCCGCTCCCGTCGATGTTCACTGAGTACTTCGAGGAAAGAGGTGGAGATCGTGTCAGACACCTTCGAAACCCGTCCAGGGCTGCGCCGCTCCCTCTCCGTCTGGCAGGCCGTCGGCCTGTCCGTGGCGTTGATGGCGCCCAGCATGGCCGCCAACATCAACCCCCAGCAGACCGCGGCCGCCGCCGGCCGCGCCGTCCCCCTCGCCTTCCTGCTCTCCGCGGTCGGCGTGCTGCTGGTCGCGTACGGCTTCGTCAAGCTCTGCCGGCACTACCAGCACGCCGGTTCGGTGTACGCCTTCGTCGGCGCCACCCTCGGCCCGCGCGCGGGTGTCGTCTCCGGCATCGGCCTCCTCGGCACGTACACCTTCTACGCCGTCGTCACGAGCTCGGCCGCGGGCACGCTGGGGACGGCTTTCCTGACGCAGGTGGGGATCTGGCCGGACCCGCCGTCCTGGGGCCCGTTCGTGCTGACCGCCGTCGCGCTCGCCGGCGCGTGGCTCCTGTCCGCGCTGCCCGCGCGCCGCGGCACGAGCACGCTGCTCGCCGTCGAGGGCGCGACGATCGCGGTGATCCTGCTGGTCACGGTGGTGATCCTGGTGCGCCTGCTGGCCGGTGGCGCGCCCGGTGGCGCCCGGTTCACGCTCGACGTCTTCGTGCCGGAAACCGGGCTGTCCGGGGTGTTTCTCGGCGCGGTGTTCGGCTTCCTGTCCTTCGCGGGCTTCGAAGCCGCGGCCACGCTCGGCGAGGAAACGCTCGACCCGAAGCGCAACGTCCCGCGCGCGATCCTGGGCACGGCGGTCTTCGGCGGGGTCTACTTCGTCGTGGTCACCGCCGTCGAGATGATGGCGTTCGGCACGGACGCGGCGGCGTTCCACGATTCGCCGTCCCTGCTCGGCGACCTCGGCAGCCGGTACGCGGGCGCCTGGGTCGGTGACGTGATCAGCGTCGGCGCCGCGATCAGCGCGTTCGGCTGCTGCCTGGCCTGCGTCGTCGGCGGTTCGCGGCTGCTCTACGCCCTGGGGCGCGACGCCGTCGGCGGCCGCGGCATCGGCCGGACGTCGAGCCGCGGCACCCCGGTGGTGGCGGTCAGTGCGGTGACCGGTGCGGCGGCGCTGATCATCCTGGTGTGCGCGCTGGTCTTCGGCGCCACCGCGGCCGACACGTTCGCCTGGTCCGGCTCGATCGGCACGCTGATCCTGCTGGTGATCTACCTGCTCACGACGATCGGCGCGATCCTGCTGCTGTTCGTGAAGCGCCGCATGCGCGTGCCGGGGTGGCACCTGGTGTTCCCGCTCGGCGCGCTCGCCGTCCTCGGGTACACCGTCTACGTCAACGTGGTGCCCTACCCGGCCGAGGGACCCGCGCGCTGGTTCCCGGTGGCCGCCGCGGCCGTGCTGGTGCTCGCGGTGATCTTCGTGCTGTCGGCGCCCGCCTACGCTCGTAGGGTGGGGGAGAGGCTGACCACCGTGGACGGAGGCGCATGACCGACCTGCTCCCGTTCGTCGCGGACCTGCCGCTGGTGGACCACCACTGCCACGGCGTCGTCACCCGCGACGTGGCCCGCGCGGACTTCGAGGGGATGCTGACCGAGGCCGACGCGCCCTCGCCGCTCGGCACGAGCCTGTTCGACTCGCTGATCGGGCTGGCCGTGCGCGAACGCTGCGCGCCGGTGCTCGGCCTGCCGGAGCACGCCCCCGCCGACGCCTACCTCGAACGCCGCGCCGAGCTGGGCGCGGCCGAGGTGGCGCGGCGGTTCCTGCGGGCCACCGGCACGACCGACTTCCTGCTGGACGGCGGGTTCCTGCCCGACGCGCTGACCACGACCCCGGAGTTCGCCGCGCTCGCGGGCACCCGCGCGCACGACGTCGTCCGGCTGGAACAGGTTGCCGAGGCGGTGATCCGGGGCACGACCGCGGCGGGGTTCGCCGCCGCCTTCGCCGACGAGCTGGGGAAACGCGCGAAGACCGCCGTGGGGCTCAAGTCGATCGCCGCCTACCGCGTCGGCCTCGAGCTGGCGGGGGAGCGGCCGTCGCCGCCGGAGGTGACCGCCGCGGCGGGACGCTGGCTGCGCACCGGGAACCCCAGGCTGGCCGACGAGGTGCTGCACCGGCACCTCGTCTTCACCGGCCTCGACCTGGGCCTGCCGGTGCAGTTCCACGTCGGCTACGGCGACTCCGACGTCGACCTGCACCGCTGCGACCCGCTGCTGCTCACCGGGCTGCTGCGGGCGACCCGCGACCGCGGCGTGCCGATCCTGCTGCTGCACAACTACCCGTTCCACCGCAACGCCGCGTATCTGGCGCAGGTCTTCGAGCACGTGTTCGTGGACGCCGGGCTCATCACGCACAACGCGGGGTTCCGGGCGCCGGCGGTCCTGGCCGAGCTCCTGGAGATCGCGCCGTTCGGGAAGGTGCTCTTCTCCACCGACGCGTTCGGCCTGGCCGAGCTGTACCACCTGGGCACGGCGCTGTTCCGGCAAGGACTGTCGGACTTCGTGCGCGCCGCGCTCGACGCGGCCGCGGTGTCCGAAGTGGACGCCATCCGGCTGTGTGCTTTGGTGGGAAGTGAGAACGCGCAGAGGATCTACCGCTTGGAGCACGTGTGAGTGACCTGTGGGCCCGGTGGACACGGGCGATCGCCGACGAACTGCCCGCCGCCGTGGAGCTCCGGCACGCGGTGCACGCCGACCCCCGCGGCTCCGGCGACGAAGAGGACACCGCCCGCCTGGTCACCGAGGCGCTCGGCGCGGGGGACGGGATCCGCGTCGCCAAGACCGGCCGCGCGATCCCGCTGCCCGGCGGCGAAGGCCCGGCGGTGGCGCTGCGCGCCGAGCTCGACGCCCTCCCGGTGCTGGAGGGCACCCGCGTGCCGTGGGCGTCGGGGAACGAACTGATGCACGCGTGCGGCCACGACGTCCACGTCGCCGCGCTGGTCGCCGTCGGCCGCGCGGCGGTGCGCGCCGGCGTCCCGCGGCCGATCCTCGCGCTGCTGCAGCCGCGCGAGGAGACGTCGCCGCCGGGCGCGCTCGACGTCGTCGAGTCCGGAGTGCTGGCCGAGCACGGGGTCGACGCGGTAATCGGCGCGCACGTCCAGCCGCGGATCGCGCACGGCGTCGTCTCGGCGGTCCCGGGCCCGGTGAACGCGTCCACCGACGAGTTCGAGGTGACCCTGCACGGCCAGGGCGGCCACGCCGGTTACCCGCACCTGCTGCGCGACCCGATCCTGGCGCTGTCCCAGCTGGTCGTGAGCCTGCAGCAGCTCGCGTCGCGGCGGATCGACCCGGTGTTCGGCGCGGTCTGCTCGGTCGGGCGGATCCAGGCGGGCGCGGCGGCCAACGTCGTCCCCAACAGCGCGACCGCGTTCGGCTCGCTGCGCCTGATGCGCGCGAAGGACCGCGACCGCGCGCTGGAAGCCCTCGCCGACATCGTGCACGGCACCGCGCGGGCGCACGGCTGCACCGCCGAGCTGGAGATCAGCCCCTGCGAGCCGGTGCTGGACAACGACGCCGCACTGGCGGCGGGCGCGCAGGGCTGGCTCCGGCACGCGGGCTTCGCCGTCGACGACCAGTTCCGGTCGTTCGGCGCGGACGATTTCGCCCACTACTGCGGCGGCGCGACCCGCGGGCTGATGCTGTTCGTCGGCCTCGGCGACACCGCGGGCGTGCCCAGCCTGCACGACGAACGCTTCCTCCCGCGCGACGAAGCCGTCACCCAGGTCGCGCACGCGCTGGTGGCGGGGTACCTGGCCGCCTTGGATGCTCCGGCGCCTTAGCGCTACGGTGGCCGCGTGATGAGCGCCTACCTCGCGACGATCCCCAGTCCCGACCGGGGGGTCTGGCACCTGGGACCGATCCCGCTCCGCGCGTACGCCCTGTGCATCATCGCCGGCATCATCGTGGCGATCTGGTGGGGCGAGCGGCGCTGGGCGGCCCGCGGCGGCACCAAGGGCACGGTGATCGACATCGCGGTGTTCGCGGTGCCGTTCGGCCTGGTCGGCGGCCGGTTGTACCACGTGATCACCGACCCCGAGCTGTACTTCACCGAGGGCAAGAACCCCTGGAACGCGTTCGCGATCTGGGACGGCGGCCTCGGCATCTGGGGCGCCATCGCCCTCGGCGCGGTGGGCGCGCTCATCGCCTGCCGCCGCAAGGGCATCCCGCTGCCGGCGATGGCGGACGCGATCGCCCCGGGCATCGTCGTGGCGCAGGCCATCGGCCGCATCGGCAACTACTTCAACCAGGAGCTCTACGGCGCGCACACCGACCTGCCGTGGGGCCTGGAGGTCTACCAGCGCTTCAACCCGGAGGACCCGGACAACCTGCTCAACGGCGTCGCGACCGGGCACATCCCGCTGCCGGAGAGCCCGGTCCACCCGACGTTCCTCTACGAGCTGATCTGGAACCTGCTGGTCGCGCTGCTGGTCGTCTGGGCGGACCGCAAGTTCAAGCTGGGTCACGGCCGGGCGTTCGCGCTGTACGTCGCCGGCTACACGGTCGGCCGCGGCTGGATCGAGATGATGCGGACCGACACCGCGAACCACATCCTCGGCCTGCGGGTGAACGTGTGGACGTCGATCCTGCTGTTCGCCGCCGCGGTGGTGTACTTCGTGCTGGCTGCGAAGCGGGGGCCGCGGGAGCTGCCGGAGACGCTGGTGAGCAAGGACGCGCCCGGGCCGGTTCCGGAGTCGGCTTCGCGGTTGGACTCCGACGAACCCGAGCACGCGAAGGTGGCGGCCGAGGCCCCGGCGCCGGAGAAACCCGCCTCGGAGGAGACTCCGGCCGCCGAAGAGCCGAAGAAGACCGACGAGAGCTGACCGCTTTCCCGAAGGCCACCGCCGGACGCCCGGTGGTGGCCTTCGTCGTACGCGGGGCCGGGGCGCCGCCCCCCGTCTTCCACGCTACCGGGAGGGGCCGACAGTTCCGGTCAGCCGAGGTCGGGCAGGCCCAGCTCCAGGTTGGGGGTCTGCAGGCCGCCGTCCACCTCGAGGATCTTGCCCGTGAGGTAACCGCCGGCGCGCGAGGCCAGGAACACCACCGTCGCCGCGATGTCCTCGGCCTCGCCGATCCGGTGCAGCGGGGTCGCCGCCTCCATCTTCGCCTTCAGCTCCGGGTTGCCCACCACGATCTCCAGGGCCGATGTCGCCACCGAGCCCACCGAGATCGCGTTCACCCGGACTTTCGGGGCCAGGTCGGCCGCCGCCAGGCGGGTGTAGTGGGCGAGGGCGGCCTTCGCCGTGCCGTACGCCGCGAAGCCGCGGCCCGAGAGCCGGCCCAGCACCGACGAGATGTTGACGACCGAGCCGCCGGTCTCCAGCAGGGCGGGGGCCGCCGCCGCGGTCAGGGCGTGCGCGGTCGAGACGTTGAAGCGGAACGCTTCCTCCAGGAACTCCGCGGTGGTCTCCAGCAAGGGGCGCGGGTACGTGCCGCCGACGTTGTTGACCACCAGGTCGAGGCGCCCGAACTCCGCCACCGCCGTCGCGGCCAGCGCGGCCGCGGCCTCCGGTGTCGCGAGGTCGCCCGGGACGACGTGCGCGCGGCGGCCCGCCGCCGAAACCCGCGAGGCCACTTCTTCGAGCTGAGCGGCGGTGCGGGCGGCGATGACCACGTCGGCGCCCGCTTCGGCGAGCGCCACGGCGGTGGCCGCACCGATCCCGCGGCCGGCGCCGGTGACCACCGCGACCTGGTCGGTGAGCTTGAACCGATCGAGGATCATGCGGCGAAATGTAACACGTTCTAGTGATGGCGGACACAGGGCGAGCGCGCCGGGTCGGACTGGTCACGTTAGGCTTGACCGGAGTTTCCGGGACGTATACTTAGCGCCGCGAACTACCGGGAACCCATCAGGAACTACGTCGTTCCACGCAGCCAGATCGTTACCGTCCGCCGCTGTTCGGGGCGCTCTGAATTGATGCTGACGTGTTTCCCAGGTGTTAAAGTCGCGCTAACAAGCGGGCCATCGTCGTCCCGTGCGCTCCCGGCCGGTAGCCCGGCCCGCACGACAAGACGACGAAGGAGGTCCCTTCTCCATGATCTTCTCCGCCATTCCCGGCAAGCAAGGTCTCTACGATCCGGAGACCGAACAGGACTCCTGCGGTGTGGCCATGGTGGCCGACATCCGCGGGCGCCGCTCGCACGGCATCGTCACCGACGGCCTGGCCGCGCTGACCAACCTCGACCACCGCGGCGCCGCGGGCGCCGAGCCGACCTCCGGCGACGGCGCCGGCATCCTGCTGCAGCTGCCCGACGCGCTGCTGCGCGCCGAAGCCGGCTTCACGCTTCCCGCACCCGGCGAGCACGGCCACCACACCTACGCCGCCGGCATCGCCTTCCTGCCCGAAGACGCCGAGCAGCGCCGCAAGGCCGTCGAACTGGCCGAACGCATCGCCGTCGAAGAGGGCCTGGAGGTCCTCGGCTGGCGCGAGGTGCCGGTCGACGCCGACCGCGCCGACATCGGCCCCACCGCCCGCTCGGTCATGCCGCACTTCGCCATGCTTTTCGTCACCGCCGACGGAAAAGCCGGCCTGGAGCTGGACCGGCTGGCCTTCTGCCTGCGCAAGCGCGTCGAGCACGAAAGCGCGAACTCCGGCTGCGGCACGTACTTCCCGTCGCTGTCCTCGCGGACGATCGTCTACAAGGGCATGGTGACGCCGGAGCAGCTGCCGGCGTTCTTCGCCGACCTGCGCGACGAGCGGCTGGAAAGCGCCATCGCGCTGGTGCACTCCCGCTTCTCCACCAACACCTTCCCGTCGTGGCCGCTGGCGCACCCGTTCCGGTTCGTGGCCCACAACGGCGAGATCAACACCATCCGCGGCAACCGCAACCGCATGCGGGCCCGCGAGGCGCTGCTGGAGTCGGAGGTCCTCGACGGCGACCTGTCCCGGCTGTTCCCGATCTGCTCGCCGGACGCGTCGGACTCGGCGTCGTTCGACGAGGTTCTGGAGCTGCTGCACCTCGGTGGCCGGTCGCTGCCGCACGCGGTGCTGATGATGATCCCGGAGGCGTGGGAGAACCACGCCACCATGAAGCCCGAGCGCCGCGCGTTCTACCAGTTCCACGCGAGCCTGATGGAACCGTGGGACGGCCCCGCGTGCGTCACCTTCACCGACGGCACCCTGGTCGGCGCGGTCCTGGACCGCAACGGCCTGCGCCCGGCGCGCTGGTGGCGCACGGCCGACGACCGCGTCGTCCTGGCCAGCGAGGCCGGCGTCCTGGACGTCGCCCCGAAGGACGTCGTGGCGAAGGGGCGGCTCAAGCCCGGCAAGATGTTCCTGGTCGACACCGAGGCCGGCCGGATCGTGGACGACGAAGAGGTCAAGTCCGCCCTCGCCGGCGAGCTGCCCTACGACGCCTGGCTGCACGCCGGCCTGCTGCAGATCGCCGAACTGCCCGACCGCGACCACGTCGTGCAGAGCCACGACTCGGTGCTGCGCCGCCAGCTTTCCTTCGGCTACACCGAAGAAGAGCTCAAGATCCTGCTGGCGCCGATGGCCGAGAAGGGCGCCGAGCCGATCGGTTCGATGGGCTCGGACACCCCGCCCGCGGTGCTGTCGAAGCGATCCCGGCTGCTCTACGACTACTTCAAGCAGAACTTCGCGCAGGTGACCAACCCGCCGCTGGACGCGATCCGCGAGGAGCTCGTCACCTGCATGGCGCGGATCATGGGCCCGGAGCGCAACCTGCTGGCCCCCGGCCCGGCGTCGTGCCGCCACCTCAAGCTGCCCTACCCCGTCATCGACAACGACGAGCTCGCCAAGCTCATCCACATCAACGACGACGGCGACCTCCCCGGCTTCGCGTGCAGTGTCCTTTCCGGACTGTACGAAGTGGACGGCGGCGCCGAGGCGCTGGCCGGCGCGATCGAACGCGTCCGGCGCGAGGCGTCCGAGGCGATCGCGGCCGGTGCGCGCACGCTGGTGCTGTCCGACCGCGACTCCGACCACCGGATGGCGCCGATCCCGTCGCTGCTGCTGGTTTCCGCGGTGCACCACCACCTGGTCCGCACCAAGGAACGCCTGCGCGTCGCGCTGGTCGTCGAGTCCGGCGACGCGCGCGAGGTGCACCACATCGCGCTGCTGCTCGGCTACGGTGCCGCCGCGGTCAACCCGTACCTGGCCTTCGAGACCATCGAAGACATGATCGGGCAGGGCGCGGTCACCGGCATCGAGCCCGCCAAGGCGATCCGGAACTACGTGCAGGCGCTCGTGAAGGGTGTCCTGAAGATCATGTCCAAGATGGGCATCTCGACGGTCGGCGCGTACACCGCCGCCCAGGTCTTCGAATCCCTCGGCCTGGCGCAGGACCTGCTCGACGAGTACTTCACCGGGACGTCGTCGAAGCTCGGCGGCGTCGGCCTGACCGTGCTCGCCGAAGAGGTGGCCGTGCGCCACCGCCGCGCCTACCCGGACAACCCGACCGAGCGCGTCCACCGTGGACTCGACACCGGCGGCGAGTACGCCTACCGGCGCGAGGGCGAGCTGCACCTGTTCACGCCGGAGACGGTGTTCCTGCTGCAGCACGCGTCCAAGACCGGCCGCGAAGAGGTGTACCGCAAGTACACCGACGAGGTGCACCGCCTCTACCGCGAGGGCGGCACGCTGCGCGGGCTGTTCTCCTTCCGCGACGGCGTGCGCGAGCCGATCCCGCTGGACGAGGTCGAGCCCGCCGAGGCGATCTTCAAGCGCTTCAACACCGGCGCGATGTCCTACGGCTCGATTTCGGCCGAGGCGCACGAAACGCTGGCCATCGCGATGAACCGGATCGGTGGCCGGTCCAACACCGGCGAGGGCGGCGAAGACCCCGAGCGGCTCTACGACCCCGAACGCCGCAGCGCGATCAAGCAGGTCGCGTCGGGCCGGTTCGGCGTCACGAGCGAATACCTCGTCAACGCCGACGACATCCAGATCAAGATGGCGCAGGGCGCGAAGCCCGGCGAGGGCGGCCAGCTGCCGCCGAACAAGGTGTACCCGTGGATCGCGCGCACCCGGCACTCGACGCCGGGCGTCGGCCTCATTTCGCCGCCGCCGCACCACGACATCTACTCCATCGAGGACCTGGCGCAGCTGATCCACGACCTCAAGAACGCCAACGAGCACGCCCGCATCCACGTGAAGCTGGTGTCCTCGCTGGGTGTCGGCACGGTCGCGGCGGGCGTGTCCAAGGCGCACGCGGACGTCGTGCTCATCTCCGGCCACGACGGCGGCACCGGCGCGTCCCCGATGAACTCGCTCAAGCACGCGGGCACGCCGTGGGAGATCGGCCTCGCCGAGACCCAGCAGACGTTGCTGCTCAACGGGTTGCGCGACCGGATCACCGTGCAGGTGGACGGTGCCATGAAGACCGGGCGGGACGTCGTCATCGCGGCGCTGCTCGGCGCCGAGGAATACGGCTTCGCGACGGCCCCGCTCGTCGTCGCGGGCTGCATCATGATGCGCGTCTGCCACCTCGACACCTGCCCGGTCGGCGTCGCCACGCAGAGCCCGGAGCTCCGCAAGCGCTACACCGGCCAGGTCGAGCACGTGGTGAACTTCTTCGAGTTCGTCGCCGAAGAAGTCCGCGAAACCCTTGCCGCACTGGGTTTCCGCACGCTCGACGAAGCCATCGGACACGCCGAGCTGCTGAACACCGACGAGGCCGTCGACCACTGGAAGGCGTCCGGTCTGGACCTGGCGCCGATCTTCGAGATGCCGGCCGAAACCCCGTACGGCGGCGCGAAGCGGCGCACCCGAGGCCAGGACCACGGCCTCGAGCACGCCCTGGACCGCACGCTGATCCAGCTCGCCGAAGCAGCGCTGGAAGATGCGCACCACGTGAACATCGAGCTGCCGGTGCGCAACGTCAACCGGACCGTCGGCACGCTGCTCGGTTCGGAGATCACCCGCCGCTACGGCGGGGACGGGCTGCCCGAGGGCACGATCAACGTCACGCTCACCGGTTCGGCGGGCCAGTCGCTCGGCGCGTTCCTGCCGCGCGGCATCACCCTCGACATGGTCGGCGACGCGAACGACTACGTCGGCAAGGGCCTTTCCGGCGGCCGGATCGTGGTCCGGCCCGACCCGGAGGCGTCCTTCGCCGCCGAGGCGCAGACGATCGCGGGCAACACGATCGCCTACGGTGCCACGGCCGGCGAGATCTTCCTGCGCGGCCAGGTCGGCGAACGCTTCTGCGTCCGCAACTCCGGCGCCACGGTGGTCGCCGAGGGCGTCGGCGACCACGCCTTCGAGTACATGACCGGCGGCCGCGCGGTGGTGCTCGGCCCGACCGGGCGGAACCTGGCGGCCGGCATGTCCGGCGGCATGGCGTTCGTGCTCGACGTCGACCGCAAGAAGGTCAACCAGGACATGGTGGACCTGCTCAAGCCGACCGCCGACGACCTGGCGTGGCTCAAGAAAACGGTGCAGCAGCACCACGATCTCACCCGCTCCGCGGTGGCGGCGTCGCTGCTCGGCGACTGGCCGCGCCGCTCGGCGGCGTTCACGAAGGTGATGCCGCGCGACTACCAGCGGGTTCTGGACGCGGCGAAGGCGGCGAAGGCCGCCGGCCGCGACGTCGACGAGGCGATCATGGAGGCCGCTCGTGGCTGACCCGACCGGTTTCCTGAAGTACGACCGCGAAGAGCCGAAGAAGAAGTCCTACGAGGAACGGCTTTCTTCGTGGGGCGAGGTCTACGCCGACGTCGATCCGGGCGAGCGCAACGAAAAGGTGCGCAAGCAGGCGTCGCGGTGCATGGACTGCGGCATCCCGTTCTGCCACTCCGGTGGCTCGGGTTGCCCGCTGGGCAACCTGATCCCGGAGTGGAACGACCTCGTCCGCCGTGGCGACTGGGCCGCGGCGAGCGACCGGCTGCACGCGACCAACAACTTCCCGGAGTTCACCGGGAAGCTGTGCCCGGCGCCGTGCGAGGCGGGCTGCGTGCTGTCGATCTCGCCGGCCTCCGGCGGCCCGGTGGCGATCAAGCGCGTCGAGCAGACGATCGCCGACCAGTCCTGGGAAGCGGGCTACGTCCAGCCGCAGGTGTCCGAAGTGTCCAGCGGCCGCCGCGTCGCGGTCGTCGGCTCCGGCCCGGCCGGCCTCGCCGCCGCCCAGCAGCTGACCCGCGCCGGCCACGAGGTCACGGTGTTCGAGCGCGACGACCGCCTCGGCGGCCTGCTGCGCTACGGCATCCCCGAGTTCAAGATGGAGAAGAAGGTCCTCGACCGCCGCCTGGCGCAGCTGCGCAAGGAAGGCACCCGGTTCGTCACCGGCTGCGAGGTCGGCGTCGACCTCTCGGTGGACGACCTGCGCGCGCAGTACGACGCGGTGGTCCTCGCGGTCGGCGCCCTGCGCGGCCGCGACGACACGACGACGCCGGGCCGGGACCTCAAGGGCATCCACCTGGCGATGGAACACCTGGTCCCGGCCAACAAGTACGTCGAGGGCGACGGCCCCCCGTCGATCGACGCCCACGGCAAGCACGTGCTCATCATCGGCGGCGGCGACACCGGCGCGGACTCCTACGGCACGGCCACCCGCCAGGGCGCGCTGTCGGTGACGCAGCTCGACCAGTACCCGATGCCACCGTCCACCCGGGACGACGAGCGCTCGCCGTGGCCGACGTGGCCGTACATCCTGCGCACCTACCCGGCGCACGAGGAAGCGGGCGAGCGCAAGTTCGCGGTCGCGGTCAAGCGATTCGTCGGTTCCGCCGAGGGCCGCGTGACGGCGGTGGAGCTGCAGCAGGTCCGCGTCCATAAGGACCCGTCGACCGGCCGCCGCGAGGTCATCCCGGTGACCGAGGAGATCGAGACGGTCCCGGCCGACCTGGTCCTGCTGGCGATCGGCTTCGAAGGCGTCGAGGAGATGCCGCTGCTCGACGGGCTCGGGCTGTCGCTGACCCGCCGCGGAACCCTGTCGTGCGGCGCTGACTGGCAGACGGAAACCCCGGGCGTGTTCGTGTGCGGTGACGCGCACCGCGGCGCGTCGCTGGTGGTGTGGGCGATCGCGGAGGGCCGTTCGGTGGCCAATGCGGTGGACACGTACCTGACGGGCGCGTCGGACCTCCCGGCCCCGGTCCACCCGACGGCGCTGCCGCTCGCGGTCGTCTGATCCTCCGTTCTCCGGAAGCCCCCTCGCCACTGGTGAGGGGGCTTCCGGCGTAACACCGGGCGTTCCCGCAGCGACGCTGCGAGTGCCAGCGAAAGGTGACGGGGAGGATCGTCGATGACCCAGCCGGAGGACGACCAGCCGGCCAGGTTCGTGAACTCGATCTCCGGCGAGGGCGACAACGTCCAGGTCGGATACGTGGCCGGCAACGTCGTCTACGGCACCGCCCGCGCGGCCAAGTCCTACTACTGGGGAACCGCTCGCCAACTCGCTCCGGACGAGCTCGTCGGGCGTGAGATCGAGCTGGCCGAGCTGGAGCGGTTTTGCCTGGCCGCCGACCCCGCGCCGTCCTACGCGTGGTGGCGAGCCGGCGCCTGGAGTGGCAAGACCGCACTGATGGCGTCATTCGTGCTGGGTCCCCACGAGGGGGTCCGGCTGATCCCGTTCTTCGTCCGGGCACTGGACACGGAAGCCGACGGCCGAGCGGGCTTCCTGGCCCAGGTGAACCTGCAGCTGGCGGAAACACTGGGCATCCCGCTCCCGGAGAACGCCGGCGCGTCGGGGTTCCCGGGTCTGCTCGACGCGGCCGCGGAAGCCAGTGCCCGCCGCGGCCGGCGGCTGATCCTGATCGTGGACGGGCTCGACGAGGACCGGGGAGCGGGGGAAAACGACGGAGCCGGGAGCATCGCCGTCCTGTTGCCCCGCCGGCCCGCCCACGGGATGCGCGTCATCGTCACCGGGCGGCCGAACCCGGGTATCCCGCCGGCGCTGCACCCGGACCACCCCCTGCGTGATCCCGCGATCGTGCGCGAACTCGAACCCTCGTCCGCGGCTTCCGCGGTGGAACTGGAAATGAAGGGTGACCTCGACCGGCTCCTGGGTGCGGAGGCGGGCGAAGCCCGGGACGTGCTCGGCTTGCTGGTCGCCGCCCGAGGCGGCCTCAGCCGGGACGACCTCGTCGCGCTCATCGGCCGGCGGGCGAGTTCGGTGCACCGGATCCTGGACAGCGTCGAGGGGCGGGCGTTCAGCCGGCGAAGTTCTCGATGGAACCCCGGCCGGACGGCGGAGGTGTACGTACTGGCGCACGAGGGTCTGCAAGCCCGGGCCGTGGGCCGGTTCGAACCGGACGAAGTGCCGGCCTATCGAGACCGCCTCATGGCCTGGGCTGACGAGTACCGGGATCTGGGCTGGCCCGCGTCGACGCCGCAGTTCCTCCTGTCGGGCTATCCGAAACTCCTCCAGGAGACCGGACAGCTCGATCGCCTGACCGAGTGCGTCACCGACCTGGCGAGGCAGGAGCGGTTGCTGGCGGTCTCCGGTGGTGAAGCCGCGGCCCAGGCGGAGATCACGGCCGCCCACGCGGAGGTTGCCGCCGCGGTCCAGCCCGATGTGGTGGGCCTGCTCAAGCTGTCGATGCACCGCGACGACCTGGAAGCCCGCAACGCCCGGACACCGGCGCGCTTGCCCGCGCTCTGGGCGCGGCTGGGTGAATTCGACCGGGCGGAGGCGCTCGCGCGTTCGGTCTCGGAGCGGGACCGGCGGGCCGATGCGGTCCTCGAGCTGGTGCCGGAGCTGGTCCCGGCCGGGCAGATCGACCGGGCCGAGCGGATCGTGGCCGACGTGGTCGACGAAGCACGGTTCCCGATCGTCAGGCAGCGTCTCGTCAACGAGGTCGCGGCCACCGGTGATCTTGCTCTGGCCACGGCGATCGCCGAAGCCATCGGGGACGCGAGCTGGCGCGCCCGGGCGCTGCTCGCCTTGGCCGCCCCGAGGCCCTTGACCGACGTGGCTTCGATGCTGGCCGCCGCCGACGAGATACCGGACGACAGTGCGAGGACGAATACGCGCTACTTCGTGGCTCGCCGGCTGATCGAGCAAGGGGACGTCGCGCGCGCGGTCGCCGTCGCCGAGCACTTCGATCCGCCACTTCGCGTCGACGTGATCGAACGGGCCGCGCGCCGGCTCCGGGACGATGGAGATCCGAAAGCGGCGGCCGGCATCGTTGCCGCCGCGGGGACGGCCGCGGAGGGAATCGTCTTCTCACTGGAGCTGGAAGACCTGGCACGGGCCGACCTCGAGCTCGCGAAGGAGAAGGTGTTCGGCCACGGTGAATCGAATCGCCGTGACGGTTACGTGTGCGATCTCGTCGAGCTGGCCATCGGGCAGGAGCGGGTCGGTTTCGCCGAATCGCTCCTCGACTTCCTTTCGCCCGTTTACGGCAAGCGTCCATTGCTCCTCGTTCTCGAGGCACTGGCCGCGCACGGCGAATACGAGCGGGCGATGGAACTGCTCGCGAAGAAGTCCGGGGAGTGGAGCGCCTACGTCGGTACGGAGGTTCGTGCGGCTGCCCTGACGGTGATCGCCGAAGGCCTGCTGCGGTCCGGCGACACCGCCATGGCGGAAAACTTGGCGCTGCGTGCCGAAGCCGAGGCGCGTGGCCTGGGTGGGGACCAGCGGGACGCACGTCCGTTCCGGCGCGTCGCCGACTTCGTCGTCGCCGCGCAGGACGTGCCCGCTGCCGAACGGCTCGCCCGGATCTTCCTGGCTTCGGGCGCGGGCCGGCACGGTTTCGCGGAAGTCGCCGAATTGCTGGCCCAGTCGGGCGAGGCGGAACTGGCCGAACGGGTGGTTTTGCGACTGGAGCGGACTTCGGCGGTGGCCGAGGCCGTGCTGCCCCTGCTCCGCCGCCACCGTGCCGCCGGCGCCGAAGAAAAAGTGCGTGGCATCGTCCGCGAGTTCGATGAACGCTTGGCCGGCGGTCCGCCCGGGGAAGTCGACGGGACTCGTCTGGTCGACTTCTATTGCGCCGCCGGGCTTCCGGACCAAGCGCTCAACCTCGTCTGGACGGTGGACAAGCCGTACCAACGCGAGCGCGCCTGTGCGGCCGTCATCAGGGAATTCTGCGCCGCCGGCCGGATCAAGCCGGCAGTCGAGGTCGTGCGGAGCGCGATCGGCGAGGGAACAGCCGCGTCCCGGCTGGCGGTAGCACTCGCCGAGGCCATGGGTGCCGCCGGTTACGGCGATGGCCTCGAAGTGCTCGCCGGCCTGGGCGTCGAGCATCCTTCGACGACAGCCAAGGCCTACCTCGAACGGTTGGCGGAGCACGACCTCGAACGGGCGCTGCACCTCGTCAGCACTTCAGTCAACGTCTACCGCCGGAGTTCGATGCTGCTCGCGATGGCCCGTCGCGTCGCGGAGCCCGCCCGGTCGCGCATCCTCGCTGAGGTGGCGCAGACGGCCGAGTGGCCGTCGATCCTGCCGGTCCTCCTGTCGGACGAGCACCCCGGCTTGACCGAGGTCGTCGACCAGTTCATCCGCCTCCAGGAGGCGCGAGCAGGTCTGGACCCCGAGGACGACCGACCCGCCTGAAGCGTTACGCCGAACGGCGGCTGTGCTCTGCGTACACGGACAACTACTTTCGAGTAGCTGTGCCGCTTTTGCGGCAATTCACTTTCGCGGAAGGTGGGTGTCTTGAAGCGCACGACATTCCGGGCCGCGGTCGTCACCGCCGTCCTTTCGCTCGCGTTCGCCCTGGTCGGTGTGCCCGCCCAGGCTGCCGCGAAACCCTTCTGGACGCCCGATGCCATGCGGGCGGCCGTTCCGATGGACAAGCTCGTCAAAGCGCCCGCCACCAGCCCGAAGGACGTGGCGAAAGGGCAGAGCGCGATCATCCGGAGCATCCCGAACGGCGGGGGTGCCTGGACCGGCGGCGGCAAGGTCACCCAGACCGCCGGGCGCGTGTTCTTCCTCTTCAACGGGCAGAAAGCGTCCTGCTCCGGCGACGCCGTCACCAGCGCCAACGGCAGTGTCGTCGTCACCGCCGGGCACTGCGTGAAGTACCAGGGCACCTGGCACACCGAATGGGTGTTCGTGCCGGGCTACAACAACGGGAACGCGCCCTACGGCCAGTGGGCCGCGAAGACCACGGTCACCACGCCGCAGTGGGAAGCCGGCGAGGACATGAACTACGACGTCGGCATGGCCGTCGTGAACCCGCTCGGCGGGCAGCGGCTCACCGACGTCGTCGGCGCCCAGGGCATCGCCTTCAACCAGCCGAAGAACCAGAGCATGTACACCTTCGGCTACCCGGCCGCCTCGCCGTACGACGGGACGAAGCTGATCTACTGTAGCGGGAGCACCTTCACCGACTTCCTGCTGACCAAGGACCACGGCATGAACTGCAACATGACCGGTGGCTCCAGCGGCGGGCCGTGGTTCCTGTCGTTCGACGAGAGCACCGGCACCGGTGTGCAGGCCTCGGTGAACAGCTTCGGCTACACCTTCCTGCCGGGCTACATGTTCGGGCCGTACTTCGGCGCCGACGCGCAGAACCTGTACAACCGCGCGCAAGCCGCGTGAGCACCGTCAGCCCAGGGGAGGACCTCCGCGTCCGGCCCCTGGGCTGACGTCTGCGCGTGTCCGGACTACGGCGTTTCGCCGTCGCCCACGGCCGGGCTCGAATGCGCGAGCCTGCGCGTCCCGCTCGACTACGCGCACCCGGAGCGCACCATCGAGCTGACGCTCTCGCGGCACGCCGGCGTCCCCGGCAAGCGGCGCGGCGTCCTGCTGATGAACCCCGGTGGCCCGGGCGGTCCTACGACGTCATCGGGTTCGACCCGCGCGGCACCACCTACAGCACGCCCGTGACGTGCGCGATGACGCCCGAGCAGCGGCCGGAGCGAGAGCCGTCTCGAAGCAGTGTGCTGAAGCGTCCACAAAGGACCTGCTGCCGCACATGGCGACCGCGAACACCGCGCGCGACCTGGACCGGATCCGGGAAGCGCTGGGGGAGCGGAAGATCTCCTACTACGGCGTCTCCTGCGGCAGCTACCTCGGCGCCGCCTACGCGTCGATGTTCCCGGGCCGCGGCGACCGGATCGTGCTCGACAGCGTCCTCGGCCCGGCCGGCCCCGGATTTCGCCGCGTGGGCCGCCGCCCGCGACGACGTCCACCACCTCGGGCGGACGCCGGCGGCGGTGACGGGCGAAGTTCTCCGGGGTGGCCGCCGTGCGCGGGCCGGAGTTCCGCCCGGACACGTGGAACGGGCGCTACGACGACGCGTCGTTCCCCGCCCTCGCCGCCGAGTGGGCGGGCACCGCGCGCGTCGCCGCGGGGCCGCTCGACGGTGACACCCGCGCGGCGCTGCAGCTCCAGGTGATCTGCAACGACTCGGACTGGCCCGAGCGGCTCGGCTACTACCGGCGCGCGGTCGAACGCGAACGGGAGCGGCACCCGATGTTCGGTCCCGCGGCGGCGAACGTGAACCCGTGCGCGTTCTGGCCGGTCGAGCGAGCCGAACCCCCGGTGCGCGTCGGCGGTCCGGGGCCGCCGAACGTGCTGCTGGTGCAGAACGAACGCGACCCGGCCACCCCGCTGCCGGGCGCGCGCGAGACGCGGGCGGCGTTCGGCGCGCGGGCGCGGATGGTGGCCGTCGGCGCGGGTGGGCACGGTGTCTTCACGCGGGACAACGCGTGCGGGAACGAGGCGGGACCGGATCAGCGTGCTCGCCGCCGGCCCGCCGGTCGTGGGCCGGAACCCCGGTTTCCCGCCCGCGACCTGGGGACGGTGAACCGGCCGAAGCGCGGAAGGGCCGAAACCTTATCCTGGTCTGCGTGAACTGGACTGTGGACGTCCCCGTCGACACACTGCCCGAACTGCCGCCGCTGCCGCCCGGTCTGCGGGAGCGGCTGGACACCGCGCTGGCCCGCCCGGCCGCGCAGCAGCCGGAGTGGCCCGACCCGGAGGCGACGCGCCGGGTCCGCGGGGTGCTGGAGAGCGTGCCGCCGATCACCGTGCCCGCCGAGATCGACCGGCTGAAGGACCGGCTGGCGATGGTCGCCCGCGGCGAGGCGTTCCTCCTGCAGGGCGGGGACTGCGCGGAGACGTTCGAGTCCAACACCGAGCCGCACATCCGGGCCAACCTGCGCACGCTGCTGCAGATGGCCGTCGTGCTGACCTACGGCGCGAGCCTGCCGGTGGTCAAGGTCGGGCGCATCGCGGGCCAGTACGCGAAGCCGCGCTCGGCCGCGACGGACGCCCTCGGCCTGCCGGTCTACCGCGGCGACATCATCAACTCCCTGGTCGCCAAGCCCGAGCTGCGCGTGCCGGACCCGGGCCGGATGATCCGCGCCTACGCGAACGCGGGCGCCGCGATGAACCTGGTCCGCGCCCTGACCGGCGCCGGCATGGCCGACCTGCACCAGGTGCACGACTGGAACAAGGACTTCGTGTCGGCGTCGCCGGCGGCGCAGCGGTTCGAGGCGCTGGCCAACGAGATCGACCGCGGCCTGCGGTTCATGAACGCGTGCGGCGTCACCGACACGTCGCTGCAGTCGACCGAGATCTTCGCCAGCCACGAGGCGCTGCTGCTCGACTACGAGCGTTCGATGCTGCGCCTGGACAACGCCGACGCGGCGAACCCGAAGCTGTACAACCTGTCGTCGCACTTCCTCTGGGTCGGCGAGCGGACCCGCCAGCTGGACGGCGCGCACATCGCCTTCGCCGAGCTGCTGGCCAACCCGATCGGGTTGAAGATCGGCCCGACGACCACGCCCGAGCAGGCCGTGGAGTACGTCGAGCGGCTCGACCCGCGCTCCGAGCCGGGCCGGCTGACGCTCATCGCGCGGATGGGCAACGGCAAGGTCCGCGAGGTGCTGCCGGCCATCGTCGAGAAGGTCGAGTCGTCCGGGCACAAGGTCATCTGGCAGTGCGACCCGATGCACGGCAACACGCACGAGTCGTCCACCGGGTACAAGACCCGGCACTTCGACCGGATCGTCGACGAGGTCCAGGGCTTCTTCGAGGTGCACAACAAGCTGGGCACCTACCCTGGCGGCATCCACGTCGAGCTGACCGGCGAGGACGTCACCGAGTGCCTCGGCGGCGCGCAGGAGATCTCGGACGTCGACCTGTCGGGCCGCTACGAGACCGCCTGCGACCCGCGGCTCAACACGCAGCAGTCGCTGGAGCTGGCGTTCCTGGTCGCGGAGAT
The DNA here is from genome assembly GCF_041346945.1 of Amycolatopsis sp. cg9. NCBI lineage: Bacteria > Bacillati > Actinomycetota > Actinomycetes > Pseudonocardiales > Pseudonocardiaceae > Amycolatopsis > Amycolatopsis sp. cg9. Next base: position 5,052,759 of record NZ_CP166850.1, read on the forward strand.
GCTCCGCGGCTGACGCTCAGGCGCCGGCCCCGCCGTCGACCGGCACGATCGCCCCGGTCACCATGGCCGCGCGGTCGCTGAGCAGCCAAGCGGCCGCCTCGGCGACCTCGCGGGGCTCGGCCATGCGGCCGAGCGGGACCGACGCGGTGATCCGCTCGACGATGCCGGGGGTCGCGGCTTCCCACGCGTCGATCATGTCCGTGGCGGTGCCGCCGGGCGTGAGGCCGTTGACCCGGATGCCCTGCGGACCCCAGGTCACGGCGGCGGTCTCGGTGAGGCTGTTCAGCGCCCGCTTCATGGCGCCGTAGGCGGGCAGGGCGGGGTTGGCGCGGCGGCTGCCGATGCTCGAGGTGTTGACGATCGCCCCTCCGCCGCTCCGGCGCATGAGCGCGGCCTCGGCGGTCATGGCCGTCCAGTGCGCGCGGAAGTTCACCGCGAACTGCTCGTCGATCTCTTCCTCGGCGGTCGTCTCCAGCGGACCGGGCCGCTGGATGGCCGCGCCGTTGTTGAACGCCCCGTCGAGGCGGCCGTGGAGCTGCTCGACGCGGTCGACGGCGGCCCGGATGCTCGCGGGATCGGCCAGGTCCAGCGCGACGGCGTCGGCGTGGCCGCCCGCGTCGCGGATCTCGCCGGCGATGCGCTCGAGGGACTCGGTGCCGCGTGCGGCCAGCACGACGGCGGCACCTTCCCGGGCGAAGAGGCGGGCGGCGGCCGCGCCGATGCCGCGGCTGGCGCCGGTGATGAGCACGACCTTGCCGGTGAGCAGGCCGATGGGTGCGGGGTGGCTGGTGTTCGTCATGGTCCCGACGCTGCCCCGCCCCGGCGGCCGGAGGCAGGCACAAGCCGTACCACGATCCGGCGGCACGCCGTCCCCATACTGGACGGGTGGACAAGCAAGAGCTCGGCGCGTTCCTCCGCAGCCGTCGTGAGCGGCTGCGGCCGCAGGACGTCGGCCTGCCCGCCGGGCCGCGCCGGAGGACGCCGGGACTGCGCCGGGAAGAGGTCGCGGTGCTCGCGCACATCTCCACCGAGTACTACGTCCGCCTCGAGCAGGGCCGGGCGCCCCGCCCGTCGGGCGAGGTCCTGGCCGGGATCGCCGGTGCGCTGCGGCTGACCGGCGCCGAGTCCGAGCACCTGCACGTCCTGGCGGGCACCGCGCCGATCCGGAGCGGCTTGCACCGCCGTGACGTCCGCCCCAGCATCCTCGCGTTGCTGCGGCGGCTGCCGCAGACGGCCGCCATCGTCATCTCCGCCACGTTCGAGGTGCTGGCGTGGAACGACCTCGCGGCCGCGCTCATGGAGGACTTCGCCGACGTCGCTCCCGAGCGGCGCAACCTCGCCCGCAAGGCGTTCCTGGGGCCGGCCGAGCCGCCGTACGGGATCTCCGACGCCGCCGAGTTCCGGCTCACCGTCGTCATGGAGCTGCGCGCCACGCTGGCCCGTTACCCCGCCGACCCGGCGGTGCGCGGGCTCGTCGAGGAACTGCGGGCGGGCAGCGCCGACTTCGCCCGGCTGTGGGAGCGGCACGACGTCCAGGCGGCGCCGGTGCTCACCAAGACCTTCCGGCACCCGGCCGTGGGCGAGGTGACCGTCGACTGCGACTCGCTCGACCTGCCCGGAGACGACCAGCACCTCGTGCTCTACACCGCGCCACCCGGCTCCCGCGGTGCCGAGGCGCTGGCGTTCCTGGAGGTGGTCGGCCCGGCGGCGAACCCGGCCCGGCGCGGCTGACCGGACCCCGGCCGCGCCCCAAAGTGGCGTTCGGTGCGTCCAGCGCACCCAATGTGGCGTTCGGTGCGTCGAACGCCACCAACGCCACATTGGGGCGCTTGGGTCAGGAGGCGTCGACCAGGCGGGCCGCGGACTTCAGCACCGCGTCGCGCAGCGAGCCGATGTCCGGCACCGCTTCGCCGTTGGCCTGGAGGCCGACGTGCACCGAGTCGCGGTAGGTGGCCACCGCGATGCCGACCGCGTGGCGCGGGGCCAGCGGCACGAACGGGTAGACCTCCGCCAGCCGGGCGCCGTCGATCGACAGCCGGGCCGGTGGCAGCGGGACCGTGGTGATGACCAGGTCGAACAGCATCGGCGCGGCCAGTCCCGCGGTGCGCGTGCCCAGCCGGTGCAGCAGCGGCGGGACGCGGTCGGCGAGCAGCGGCAGCGCGCCGGCGCCGCGGCTGGGGCCCGCCGCCTTGTTGCGGGTCATCGCGCGGCGCACCACGCGCAGCCGCTCGACCGGGTCGTCCTCGCCGACCGGCAGGTCGCACAGGTAGCCGGACAGCTTGTTGCCGCCGAGCCCGCCGCCCGCCCGGCCGCGCACGCTCACCGGGATCAGCGCGCGCAGCGTGCGGCCGTCGGCGCGGTGGCCGCGGTTGACCAGCCACTCGCGCAGCGCGCCGGACAGCACCGCCAGCACGACGTCGTTCGTGGTGCCGCCGTGGGCCTGGCGCACCCGGCGCAGGTCCGTCAGCGGCAGCCGCACGAACCCGAGGCGCCGCTCGGCGGACGTCGGCGCCGAAATGGGGGACAGCGGCGGCCGCGCGGCCCGCACGAGCGACGAGGCGATCCCGGCGGTTTCGTTCGCCTGGTCCCACGCCGTGCCCAGCGCGTCCTTCACCGTGTCCAAAGTGGAGCGCGGTGCCGCGCCCGGCCGGCGCTGCGCCGGGATCCGCTCCGGCAGCTTGACGCCGTCGAGCAGCCCGGCCGCGACCGCGTACGCCCCGGCGCCGTCGGTGAGCGCGTGGTGCAGCTTGAGCAGCAGCGCGAACTTGCCGTCCGGCAGCCCGGTCACGAGGGTGAGGTCCCACAGCGGCCGGGCGGTGTCGAGCGGCTCGGCGATCCACTGCGACGCGTACGCCGCCAGGGGGTCCGGTTCGTACAGCGAGCTGAGCACGACGTGGTGGATGTGTTCCGCCGCAACGAATCCCGGGTCCTCGGTCCAGCTCGCGGAGCCCGGCGGGAACAGCTCCGCGCGCGCCCGCTGGCGCAGCTTCGGCAGCCGCGCCGCCCGTTCGGCGAGGGTCGCCGTCAGCGCCCCGGCGTCCACCGGGCCGCGGGCGGTGAACGTGAGCACCGCCCCCATGTGCATCGGGGAGGTTTCGCTTTCCAGGCAAAGGAAAGCGACGTCTAGTGCGCTGAGCGGCGAGGCTGCCATGAGCGACCTTCCCTGGTTCGCGGGTGTGCACGGCCACGTGCGTCAGGAGGAGGGGTTCCACTGCACCAGCCCGACGTGACGGCCGGGTGGTCGAAGTGTTTCCACGACGCTAACTACTCACCCCGTTCATCCATTCGAGATACCCCGGGCCGCGGTGCCCGGGGTCACAGATCAGCTGGTGTTCACTCACCCGGGGCGGGTTCGGGCTGCTCTGCCCGCACCACCGAGGTCCCCCATTCGGGGGTCAGTGCCACTTGCTTGCCGACGCGGCGCACCGGCAGGCCGTTCGCCTGCCTCTTGCCGAGCCCGGGCCAGATCTCCGCGGCGTCCTTCGCGGCGGCCCGGATCGCGCCGCCGTCGAGCGTCGTCCGGGTCTCCGGGATGTTCCGGTCCTTCCACTGCACGACGAGCTTGAGCGGGCCGGCCGGGGGCAGCGGCCACAGGAACACCTCGTGCTCGACGGCGAAGCGCGTGCCGCCGACCGCCTGCGCCCGCAGCACCGGTTCTTCCGGTTCGGACGCCGACGGCACCGAGACCGTCTCCGAGCTCGCCCGGCTGCCGTCGGCGTAGAGCACGCCGAAGAGCAGCCCGTTGTAGTCGGGCTTGCGCCGGTGGTCGATCAGCCCCTCGGCGGGGTCGTCGACCAGGCTGTCCCGGGAGTAGACCGTGACGCGCAGCGTGAACGCCTGCGGCCACACCTCGACCGAGCGCAGCGCCACGATGGTGCGGTCGGACCGGCCCAGCGGCTGCGCCAGCGGCAGCACGGCCGGGACGATGTACTCGCGCGGGGCGTCGGTCCAGTGCCGGCCGTTGAACGCGTACAGCTCCTGCTCCGGGACGGGGAACAGGGGACGCTCACGGGGACCGCCGGTGAAGAAGCTCATCGGACGGCCCGCGACACGCAGTCCGGCACCATGCGCCCACGGTAGGACAACATCACGGGAATTGCCGCCCCCGATCGGGCGTACGGCCCTTGCTTCCCGTGATCCGGGACACAAGGGCCGTACGTTCCGTGACGCGTCAGTCGCTCAGCTTCAACTCGCCGTTCTTCCGCGCGGCTTCGTCGAGCTCCTTCTCGGCCGGCTTGCCCATGGCGTCCATGAGCTGCCGGGCCAGGCCGAGACCGGTTCCGCCGAGGGACAGCGCCTTGGCGAACATGTCGGACATGCCGTCGGCGCCGTTGAGCACGACCATGTGGTCGACGTTGCCGAACGCGCTCGCGCCCGCCTCGACGATCTCCGGCCAGCGCTCGGCCAGCTGCTGCGCGACGACGGCTTCCTGGTTCTCCGCCAGCGCCGCCGCGCGCGCCTTGATGGCGTCGGCCTCGGCGAGACCCTTCGCCCGGGCCGACTCCGCTTCGGCGAGACCCTTCGCCTTCGCGGCCTCCGCGTCGGCCAGGCCGCGCGCCTTGGCCGCGGCCGCCTCCGCTTCACCGGTCGCCCGGGTCGCCCCGGCCGCCGCCTCCGCGCGGGCCTTCGTGGCCTGCGCCTCGGCCTCGGCGGCCGTCTTCACGCGGGTCGCGTCCGCTGCGGCGCGCAGCTCGGTCTCCTTCGCCTCGGCCTGCGCCTTCGCGATCGAAGCGTCACGGGCGGCGTCGGCCGTCGTCCGCGTGTCGTACGCCTTCGCGTCGGCCGGCTTGCGGACCTGCGACTGCAGCCGCTGCTCGGCCAGCGCCGCTTCCAGCTCGGCGGCGCGGGTCTCCTGGACGACGACCTCCTGGCGCGCGGTCGCCTCGGCCAGCGGACCCGACTGCGACGCCTTCGCCCGCGCCTGGTCGACCTCGGCCTGGTAACCGGCCTGCTGGATCTGGCTCTCGCGGACCGCGGCCGCCTTCTTGGCCGCGGAGACCTGCTCGACCTCGGCGGCCTCCTGGTCGCGCTGCGCCTCGGCGATGCGGGCCGACGCGGCGATCGCGGCGGCGTGCGGCTTGCCGAGGTTGTTGATGTAGCCCGACTCGTCGTCGATCTCCTGGATCTGCAGCGAGTCCACGATCAGCCCGAGCTTGATCATCTCCGTGGCCGACGACTGGCGCACCTCGCCGGTGAGCGCGTCGCGGTTGTGGATCATCTCCTCGATGGTCAGCCCGCCCACGATCGAGCGCAGGTGCCCGGAGAACAGCTCGTGGATCGTGTCGTTCATGCCCTTCTGCTGGTCCAGGAACCGGCGGGCGGCGTTGGCGATCGAGGCGAAGTCGTCCCCGACCTTGTAGATGACGACGGCCCGCACGGTGACCGGCAGCCCCTGCTTGGTCACGCACGAGACCTGCAGGTTGACGCCGCGGGTGTCCAGCGACAGCCGCCGGGCCGTCTGGAAGCCGGGCAGGACGTTCACCCCGCGGCCGGTGATGATCTTGAAGCCCAGGCTGTCCGCGGTGTCCGCGCGGTCGACGCGGACGCCGAGCCCGGAGATGATCAGGGCTTCGTTCGGCTCGGCGACCTTGTAGAGCAGCCGCAGGATGCCGAAGATCACCACCAGCGCGACGATGAGACCACCGACGGAAACCAGCAGGATTTCCACGAGACTCATGGCACCGACCCCCTCGCTCTTCTGTTGTGGGTGTGTTGGTGCCCCTTCGACGCCGTCAGCGGCTCAGCGGTTGCCACCGTTCGACATAAACCGTCCGCGGGGGTTCGAAGTCCACCACGAGCACCTGCGTGCCGGAGCGGTACGTCTCGTCCGGGTCGGCCGGGTAGGCGTAGAACGCCTCCGTGCCGCCCCGGACGTTCAGCAGCACCTCGCCGACGAGGCCGGGGCCGATCGTGCCGGTGACCCGGCCGCGGCTGCCGATCACTGCCCGAAGCCCTTGAGCTTGACCTTGGAGCCCTTCTGCACGAACGTCCCCGGCTGCGGGTCCTGGTTGAAGACGAAGTCGAACCCGCCGCCGTTGCCGCGGCCCCGGCCGCCGTCGCGGTCGGCCTTCAGCCCGGCCTGCTCCAGGATCTTCTGGGCGTCGTCGAACGAGCGGAACCGGACGTCCGGCACCTGGACGGCGTTGTTGACGAAGACGCCGATCCGCTTTTCCTTCGCCTGCGAGTTGGCCGGCGGGTCGGTCCGGGTGACGGCGCCGCCCGGGACGTCCTGCTTGAACTCCTCGCCCGCCTGGAACGGCTCGAAGCCGGCCTGCTGCAGCAGCTGGAAGGCCTCGTCCTTGCTCCGCCCGGTGACGTCCGGGACCGGCGGCAGCGGGATCGGGCCCTTCGACACGATGATGGTGACCTGGCCGCCGATGTTCAGCTGGCTGCCGGCGGCGGGCTCGGTGCGGATGACCGCGCCCTGCGGGACCTCGGCGTCGTAGTCGTCGGTGCCGCGGACCGGGGTCAGCTGCGCGGTCTTGATCGCGTTCTCGGCGTCGGGCAGCGCGGTGCCCGGCCGGACGTCCGGGACCGCCGGGCGGCCCTTGGACAGCACCACCGACACCGCCGAGTTCGGGGCCAGCGACGTGCCCTCGGCGGGCTCGGCGCGCAGCACGGTGTTCGACGGGACCGAGTTGTCGTACTCCTGGCTGAACTGCGGGGTCAGCTTCACCGCGCGCAGCGCGTCGCCCGCCGCGGCCTGGTTCAGCCCGACGAGCTTCGGCACCGTCGCGGTCTTGTCGCCACCGGTGTCGGTGAGCATGAAGACGAACGCGGTGATCAGCCCGCCGAACAGCAGCACCGCACCGGCGACGATGGCGATGAGCTTGCGCTTGTCCTTCGGCTGCTCCGGTTCCGGCTCGCTCCGGCGCCGCGGCGGGGCCGGCCGGACCGGCGGGATCTGCTGGGTGATCCCCGGCGGCGGGGTGCCGGGGTGGCTCAGCGCCCGCGTCGCGTTCGGCCGGTGCACCGGCATCGTCTTCTCGCCGTCCGGCACCTGCGGGATGCGCGGCAGCGTGCGCTCGGTGTCGGCGACGTCGCCCCGGCCGCGGGCGACCGGGATCGGCACCGTCACCGGCAGCAGCCCCAGCTGGGCGCGCACCGCGGTCAGCTCGGTGAGGAACTCGCCGGCGTCGGCCGGGCGCTGCTCCGGGTCGCGGCGGGTCGCGCGCGTGATCAGGTCGTCGAGCTCCGGCGGCAGGTCCGGGCGCAGCAGGCTCGGGCGCGGCACGTCGTCGTTCACGTGCCGGTACGCCACCGAGATCGCCGTGTCGCCGGTGTAGGGCACCTGGCCGGTCAGCATTTCGTAGAGCAGGATCCCGGCCGAGTAGACGTCGCCGCGCGCCGACGCCGCGCCGGTTTCGACCTGCTCGGGGGAGAGGTAGGCGACCGTGCCGAGGATGACGCTCGAGCTCGTCGTGCCCGCGCTCGCCACCGCCCGCACCAGGCCGAAGTCCGCGACCTTCACCGCGCCGCCGGTGTGCGGGCCGGACCGGCCGATCAGCACGTTCTCCGGCTTCACGTCCCGGTGCACCAGCCCCGCCCGGTGCGCGGAGGCCAGCGCCGACAGCACCGGCTCGGCCACGCTCAGCGCCAGGGCGACGTCCAGGGGACCGCGCTCGTCGAGCAGGTCGCGCAGCGTCCCGCCGTCCACCAGCTCCATGACCAGGAACGCCAGCCCCGACTCCGCACCCTGCGGCAGGTCGAAGCCCTGGTCGTGCACCGCCACCACGTGCGGGTGGTGCAGCTGCGCCGCGGACTGGGCCTCGCGCACGAACCGGTCGACGAACGACCGGTCGTCCGCGAACCGCGGGTCCATGATCTTGATCGCGACCGGACGGTCCAGCCGGGTGTCCGTCCCCCGGTAGACGGAAGACATTCCGCCGTGGGCGAGCAGCCGGTCCACCCGGTAGCGGCGCTCGAGGAGCGTGCCGACCAGGCTGGGATGGGTGCGTGTCACGGGTATGGATCGTACGGAACCGCACACGCCTCGTGGAGGAGACCTCGCGGGTCACCCGTGCGCACTAGCGGGTGAGGGGGCCGAATGTGGCACAGTGTCACCTGTGAGTGGGATTCCTGTCGCCGACGACGTCCTCGACACCGCTATCGCGGTCCTCCCGTTGCCCGAGGTCGCGAAGGCTCTGGGGACTTCGGCCAACAAGGTCCGGCAGATGCTGCGCGACGGACAGCTGATCGCGCTGAAGCGCGGCGGCGAACTGTGCGTGCCCAGCGACTTCTTCGTCAAGGACGGCGTGGTCAAGGGCCTGGCGGGCACCATCACCGTGCTCGCCGACTCCGGGTTCAGCCGGACGGAGATGCTGCGGTGGCTGTTCACCGCGGACGACAGCCTGCCCGGCAGCACCCCCGTCAACGCGCTGCGCACCAGCCACGGCACCGAGGTCAAGCGGCGCGCGCAGGCGATGGCGTTCTGACCTGCGCAGATAGCTGAGCGCGGCGGCTGCTTGGACCGCCGCGGCGACGCCGAGGCACGCGGGGAGCGACCAGGCGGCGAGCGGACCGGCCAGTGCAGCTCCCGCCGCCAGCCCGGTGATCTTCACGCTCGCCGCCGTCGTGAACACCTGCGCCCGGACGTGCTCTGGCGCTTCGCGGTGGCGGATCGCGAACAACGCCGTGAGCTGCGGACCTTCGGCGAACCCAGCCGTCGCCGCGGCCAGGACCAGCAGGGTCACGCCGTCGGCGCTCGCGGCCAGGACGGCGCTGGCGGCCAGGACCAGCGTGCTCAGCCACACCGTCCGGTCCGGCGCCCACGGCAGCGGTTTCTTCGCGAAGACGGCGTTGGCCGACAGCGACGTCACGGCCAGGACGGTCAGCAGCAGGGCGCCGTCCGCCGGGCCGCGGAGGTGGGCCGCGCCCAGCAGCGGGTAACAGACGGTGACCATACCGATGCCGGCGCAGGAGAGCGTCGACGCGAGCGTCGCCCGCCGCAGCGGGACGTTGCGGACCAGGACCGTGAAGCCCTCCCGCAGGTGGGTCCTCGCCTTCCGGCGCTTCCTCGGCAGGGACCACGCCACCGGCGCCGCGACGGCGACCAGGGCGACGGCCACGACGAGCCCGGCCGGCCCGCCGAGCAGCCCCGCGATCCCGGGCCCGGCCAGCGCGGCGGCGGTGAAGGTGAGCGCGTCGAGCCGGCTGGCTTCGTGCAGCCGGGGCCCGGCGACGGCGGGCAGCTGGGCGGTCCAGCCGCCGGCGATGGCCGGATTGAGCAGGCCGGTCGCGGCCGCCACGGCGACCACGACGGCGAGCGGCAGGTGCCCGAAGGTGGCGGCGACCAGCGCGATCCCGCCCGCGTACCCGGCGAGGGCGGCGGCGAGCAGCCGCCCCGGCGCCGGACTGCGGTCGAGGAAGGCCCCGAACACCGGCCCGCCCACCGCGGCGGCCGCGGTCAGCCCGGCGAGCAGCCCCGCCCCGGCGTGCGGCCCGGCGGTCAGCCCGAGCAGGAGGAGCGCGGGACCGGACAGCTCGTCGCCGGTCCGCGCGAGCGTCGCACCGGTCAGGTAACGCCTTAACATGAGCAAGACGTTACAGTGGGGCATGGCATTTCCGCACCGGGATTCCGTGCAGCGCGCGGTCGACCTGCTGAACGTCCTGCTCCCGGACCCCGATCCGGCCGCGGTGGCGCGCGTCCTGCGCGAGCACGGGGAAACCGACGTCTCGGACGTGGACGTGGCAGAACTGCACGCGGCGGCACTCGAGCTGCGGGAGGTGTTCGCGGCACCCGACGTGGCGACGGCGGCTTCGGTGCTCAACGCGCTGTTCGCGGCGTACGCACGCCCGCCGCGACTGACCGACCACGACGAGGGCTACGGCTGGCACCTGCACGTCGACGCGGCGGACGACGGCCCGTGGGGCGCGTGGCTGGTGACGTCGTCGGCACTGGGGCTGGCTTCGCTGCTGGCCGAACGCCAGGACGTCCCTGGCGGCCTGTGCGCTTCACCCTCGTGCGGCAGGCCGTTCGCCCACACGGCCGGCGGCAGCCCCCGGAGGTTTTGCTCGCCCCGGTGCGCGACGCGGGAACGGGTCGCCGCACACCGGGCGCGGTCGTGACGCACTGAGGTCATCAGCCCCGCCGAGCAGGGTCTTTCGGCCTGTTTTCGTTGCGGAGGGTAACAACGGCTCGGAGTGGTGCGACGACGCGAGGGAACGTGCCGGCGATACCCCGAATCGAGAACCGCATGACCTTCCCCGCAGTCCAGCCGCCACCCGGTCCGAAGAAGCGCCCCAAGTGGCCGTGGATCGCCGCGGCGGTGGGTGCCACCGTCCTCGTCGGCTCGATTTCAGTCGCCACCGCGCCGAAGCCGGCGCTCACGGCCGACGCGACTTCGGAGCTGACCACCCCGCCAGTCCGCACCACGGATCCGGTCGCGGCGGCCGCCGAGAGCTCCGCCGCGAAGGCGAGCTGGGAAGCCCAGGAAAGCCGGTACTCGGAGGCGGCCAAGGCGTCTTCCGCGGCCGCCGAAGAGTCTTCGAAGGCGGCGGCCAGTTCCTCGGCCGCGGCCGAGGCCCAGCGCAAGGCCGACGAGGAAGCCGAGCGCAAGGCGAACCGGATCACCTATGGCGTCACGACGACCGGCTCGGGGATCTCGATGGTCACGTACATGAAGCCGGGGTTCAACATCTCCCAAGAGACCGGCATCCGCGGCAAGAAGTGGTCGAAGACCATCGATCCCGACGGTGACACGCTGGGCATCAACATGAACGCGCAGAACGCCGGCGGCGGCACGATCACCTGCCGGATCACCCGCGGCGACGGCCGCGTCGTCGCCGAGAACAGCAGCTCCGGCGCGTACGCCGTCGTCAGCTGCGGCTGACGGTGGTCGAGGCCGGACCGGCCTCGACCACCTCGAAGCCGCTCAGCTGTTGGTCTTGTCCCGCCAGGCGATCCACTTCTCGAGCGCGCCCAGGTCGTAGTCCGGGCCGCCCACGCCGACCGTGAACGTCGTGACGCCCAGGTCCAGGAGCTTCGGGCCCAGCTCGTCCGGCTCGCCCTGCACGCCGCACGAGCGCTCGATCTCGGCCGGGTCGCGGCCGACGTCCGCGCAGTGCTGGTCGAGGATCTTCACCTTGCGCTCGACGACCTCCGGGTCGCCGAAGCCGTGCCAGATGTCGCCGTGTTTCGCGACCAGCTTCAGCGTCTTCTTCTCGCCGCCGCCGCCGATGAGGACCGGGATCTTGCGGGTCGGGGCCGGGTTCAGCTTGCCGAGGCGCGACTCGATGCGCGGGAGCGACTCCGCGAGGTCGTCGAGGCGGCCGCCGGCCGTGCCGAACTCGTAGCCGTACTCGTCGTAGTCCTTCTCGAACCAGCCGGAGCCGATGCCGAGGATGAGCCGGCCGCCGGAGATGTGGTCGACCGTGCGGGCCATGTCGGCCAGCAGTTCGGGGTTGCGGTAGCTGTTGCAGGTCACCAGCGCGCCGATCTCCACGCGGGACGTCGACTCCGCCCACGCGCCGAGCATCGTCCAGCACTCGAAGTGCAGGCCGTCGGGGTCGCCGTACAGCGGGTAGAAGTGGTCCCAGTTGAAGACGATGTCGGCCCCGAGGTCTTCGGCGGCCGACGCGGTGCGCCGGATGCTGTCGTAGTCGGCGTGCTGCGGCTGGAGCTGCAGGCCGATCCGGATGCGTCGTTCGGTCATGATCGCAGCCTACGACCGCCCCGGAACGTTTCGCGCGCCCAGACCGCGGCCAACGGGGGTAGTGCGACCACCAGCCTGCGCGACTTCGGCACCACCGCGCGTTTTGTCAGGATGTCGTAGTCCAGCGCGACGATCTCGTCGAGGATGCCCTGGTACAACGTCAGCGCCGTCCGCACGCACGGCCGCGATTCGGGGCGCAGCAACGGAACCCCGGCTTCGGCTCGCCGGTACACCGCCCGCGTCCGCGCGACGAAGTACGCCAGTGCCGCGCGGATCCGCGGGTCGGGCCGCCGCTCCTCGAGCAGCGAACGCGAGACGCCGAACGCGGCCAGCTCGTCGAGCGGCAGGTACAGCCGGCCCCGGTCGAGGTCCTCGCCGACGTCGCGCAGGAAGTTCGTCAGCTGGAACGCCTCGCCCAGCGCGATCGCCCCCGGCACCGCGTCCTCCGCCGGGCCCACCGTGCCGAACACCGGCAGCATCTGCAGCCCGATCACCGCGGCCGAGCCGTACACGTACTCGCCCAGCTCGGCGAACGTCGCGAACTCGACCGGCGAAAGGTCCATCCGCATCGACTTCAGGAACGCGGCGAACAAGTCGCGCTCGAGGCCGTAGCGGCGCACGGTGTCGGCCAGCGCCACGAGCACCGCGTCGTCCGGGGTGCCGCCGTCGAAGACGACGTCGACCATGGCGCCGACGCGGTCGAGGGCCGCCGCCGGGTCGCTGCCCGGTACCGGGTTGTCGACCAGTTCGTCGGCCATCCGCGCGAACCCGTACAGCGCGTGCGCCGCCGGGCGGGCCCGGGCCGGCAGCAGCCGGGTGGCGAGGAAGAAGGTGCGCCCGTGGTGGGCGTTGATGCGCCGGCACTCGGTGTAGGCGGCCCGCAGCTGCGGCGAGCGGATGCCCGCGGCGTCGAGTTCGTTCACCGGCCGGTGATCCGTTCCGCCGCCAGCCGACCGGAGATGAGCACCGGCGGGATGCCGACGCCGGGGGTGGTGCCGCAGCCGGCCAGCACGACGTTGCCCGCCGCGCGCACCAGGTTCGCCGGCCGGAACGGGCCGGTCTGCGTGAACGTGTGCGCCAGCGAGAACGGCGTCCCGGCCGCGAGCCCGCGCGCCGCCCAGTCGGCCGGGGTGATGGTCTCGTCGACGGTGAACTCGTCGCCGAAGCCGGTCAGCCCGCGGGCTTCCAGCGTGCGGAGCAGCTCTTCGCGGTACGGCCCGCGCAGGCGGCCCCAGTCGACCCGCCCGCGGTGGGTGTTCGGCGCCGGCGCGAGCACCGAGACGATCTCGCCGCCCCGCCCGGCCAGCCCGGGGTCGGTCGCCGTCGGGCGCGTGACCAGCAGCGACGGGTCGCTCATCAGCTTCCCCTCGCGGATGATCTCCGCGAACGTCCGCTCCCAGGCGCCGCCGAAGAAGATCGTGTGGTGGCCGAGGTCCCACTTCCCGGTGGTCCGCCCGTGCAGCACCACCGCGGACGGCGAGTAGCGCAGCGGCACCGGCCGCCGGGGCCGCGCGCCGATCAGCCGGTACGCCGTCGACAGCTCGGTGGCCAGCACGACGGCGTCGCACGCGATCCGCTCGCCCGAGCGCGTCCGAACCGCCCGCACCCGCGAATTCACCCGCTCGAGCCAGGCCGCTTCGGTGCCGAACCGGACCTCCGCGCCCGCCCGCGCGGCGGCGCCGGTCATCGCCCGGCCGATCTCGCCCATCCCGCCTTCGGGGTAGTAGACGCCGCCGACGGTGTCCATGTAGGCGATGACGCCGTACGCGCCGATCGCGCGCGCCGGGTCGAGACCGGCGTACAGCGACTGGAAGGAGAAGAGCCGCCGGACCCGCTCGTCCAGCAGGTAGCGGCCGATGCGCGGGCCGAGCCTGCCGAACCCGCCCAGCGCGGCGAGCTTCGCCAGCTCGGGGCGGGCCAGGTCGGCGGGCGAGTCGAAGTTCGTCCCGATGAACCGGTCCCGCTGCACCGCGTACAGCTCGCTCAGCCAGCGCCGCAGCGCCCGGTAACCCGCCGCCTCGCGGGCCCCGGCGAAGGCGCGGATCTCGGCCTCCATCGCGTCGCCGTCGGTGTGCAGCGCGAGGGAACTGCCGTCGGCGAAGCGCGCCCGGTACGCCGGGTCGAGCCGGGTCAGGCGCAGGTTCTTGACCAGCGGTTCGCCGACCGCGGCGAAGGCCTCTTCCAGCAGTTCCGGCATGGTCAGCACGCTCGCGCCGGTGTCGACCGCGTTGCCGTCGAAGCTCTGCTGGCCCGCCCGGCCGCCCGGGGTGTCGGCCTGCTCCAGCAGCGTGACGCGCCGGCCGGCGCCGAGCAGGTGCAGGGCCGCCGAAAGCCCGGCCAGCCCGGCCCCGATCACGACGACGTGGTCGGCCCGCCCCTCGATCGTCCGCACGTCAGTACGTCCGCTGGGTGGCCTTGACGACCAGCCCGGTCAGCGCCTCCGGCGCGGGCTCGGCCAGGTGCGCGCGCTCCAGCGCGGCCATCGCCGCCGTCGTCAGCTCGTCGATCCGCCGTTCGACCGCGTCGACCGCGCCGACCTGCTGCAACGCCATCCGGACGGTCTCGACGCCTTCGTCGGAGAGGTCGGCGTCGCCGATCGCGTCCGCGATCACGGTGGCCGCGGCCCGCTCGTCCTTCTCGGCGGCGAGCTGCAGCCCGAGCGCGACCAGCAGCGTGCGCTTGCCCTCGCGCAGGTCGTCCCCGGCGGGCTTGCCGGTGACCGACGGGTCGCCGAACACCCCGAGCAGGTCGTCACGCAGCTGGAACGCGACGCCGACCTCGCCGCCGAACTCCAGCAGCGTGGCGATCAGCTCGGGGGTGGCCCCGCCGAGCGCGGCGCCCAGGTGCAGCGGCCGCTGGACGGTGTAGGCCGCGGTCTTGAGCCGGTCGATCTTGAGCGCGGCCTCGACGGAGGCGTCGCCGGTGGCCTGCGTGCGGACGTCGAGGTACTGGCCGGCGAGCACCTCGGTGCGCATCGCGCGCCAGGCCGGGCGCGCCGCGGCGAGCGTCTCGGCGGGCAGCGGCGCGTCGGCGAACATGTCGTCCGCCCAGGCCAGCGCCAGGTCGCCGACCAGCACCGCGGTGGCCAGGCCGAACGTCGCGGGGGAGCCGAGCCAGCCCTGGTCGGCGTGCAGCTTCGCGCCCGCGATGTGCACGGTCGGGAAGCCGCGTCGCGAGTCGGAGGAGTCGATGAGGTCGTCGTGGATCAGCGCGCAGGCCTGGATCAGCTCGAGGCTGGACACCGCCTGCAGCACGCCCTCGGCGTCCGCGCCCGCCGGGTCGCCGCCCGCGCCGCGCCAGCCCCACCAGGCGAACGTCGGGCGCAGCCGCTTGCCGCCGTTCAGCACGAACCCGCGCAGCGCGTCGATGCCGGCGGCCACCGTCGGCTCGGTTCCCAGGATCTCGGTGCCCGCCCGGTCGAGGAACCCGGCCAGCGCCCGCTCGACGTGGGCGGGCAGGTCGGTGTCGGCGGGCGCGTTCATGCCGCCATCCTCGCCGAACCCGCGGGCGCGCGGGCCGCCGGGGCACCCGGATGTGGCGAATCAGACTCCGGCCGTGGTGGCCCAGAACGACCCGGTCAGGCCCGCCTCGGCGAAGTAGGCGGCCGCGCTGCCGGGTTCACGGCGCCGGTAGCCGCGCTCGAGCCGGCCTTCGTACCAGCCGCGCGCGAGCCGCCACAGCGTCACCAGGTCCAGCACACACCCCTTGTCCTGCCCGGTTCCCGCGAGCCAGGCGTCCACACAGGACTCGCAGCAGAACAGCCGCTGGTTCGCACACGTGTGCAGCACGTCGTCCCACATCCGCGCGGCGGGCACGAGGAAGTGCGCCACCTGCGCCCCCTCCGGTGGCCCGGCGCGGTCCACGACCAGCGCGTGCGGCTGGCCGCAGCCGGGGCAGCGCGTCGCGATGAGCACTTCCGGCTCGTCTTCGACCAGGTGCGGGATGGCGAAGGAGTCCCACGCGCAGCCGCCCCACCACAGCGTGTGCGAACCCATCACGGAGAACCCGAGCGGCCGCGCGGCGAAGGGGTGGGCCAGCACGACGTGCTCGTAGTCGTCGAGCACCAGGTGGTGGGCGTCGGCGAGGCGGTGCAGCGCCTGCTTCGCGACGGCCAGCGAGCCGCCCGCCGCGCCGGCCAGCTCCGGCGCGGTCGGTGCCCGGCCGTGATCGGCGAAAGCGTGGTAGACCGCGAGGCGCACGTCCTCGTCCCAGCCGGTGTCGTCCCGCACCCGGTCAGCTTAGTCCGCCGTAGCGCCTCGAATGTGAGTCGAACCGCAGTCTCGCGACGCGGACGGGGGCTCCCGCATGGCGGGCGCCGGCCCTTAACATGCAGGCATGACGTCGGTGATCGAGCGGTTGCGCGGAGACGGGCCGAAGTTCTCCATCGAGTTCTTCCCGCCCCGGGACGCGGCGGACGAGGCCGTCCTGTGGAAGGCGGTCCGGGAGCTCGAGCCGTACGACCCGGCCTACATGTCGATCACCTACGGCGCGGGCGGTTCCAGCCGCGACGGCACGATCCGCAGCATCGCCCGCGTCGCCACCGAGACGACGCTGGTGCCGATGGCCCACCTGACCGCGGTCAACCACTCCGTCGCCGAGCTGCGCAACGTCATCGGCTGGTACGCCTCGGTCGGCGTCCGCAACATCCTGGCGCTGCGCGGCGACCCGCCGGGCGACGTCTACGGCGAGTGGATCCCGCACCCCGAGGGCCTGACCTACGCCGAGGAGCTGGTGCAGCTCGTCCGCGAGCTGGGTGACTTCTGCGTCGGCGTCTCGGCGTCGACCTACGGCCACCCCCGCTCTCCCGACCTCGACACCGACACCAAGTACCTGGTCCGCAAGCTGCGCGCGGGCGCGGACTTCGCGATCGCGCAGCTGTTCCACGACGCGGAGGACTTCCTGCGGCTGCGCGACCGGGTGGCCGCGACCGGCTGCGACGTCCCGGTCCTGCCCGGCGTCATGCCGCTCACGACGATGCGGACGCTGCAGACCACGATCAAGCTGTCCGGCGCCCCCGCGCCGCAGAAGCTGCTCGACCGGCTGGAACCGCTCGCCGACGACCCCAAGGCGTTCCGCGCGGCGGGCATCGACGTCATCACCGAGCTGTGCGAGAAGCTGATCGCGGAGGGCGTGCCGAACCTGCACTTCTACACGTTCAACCGCTCGAAGGCGACGCGCGAGGTGATCGCCCGCCTGGGGCTCGTCCCGGCCCGTGCTTAAGTGCTGTGACAGCCGGGGCATTCGCCCCGGGCCGGGGGCCTCCGCCACCCGGACCCCCCGACCGAAGTCCGTACCACCGGGTCCAGGTGGCCCGGTAGCGTGCGGCGCATGGCTTCCACTGCTTCAGACGTAAACGGCATCTGCGACCGCTACGTCGACGACTACGCGGCCGCGGACCCGGTCGCCGCGACCTCCCACGGCATCGCCGGCCACGACGACCGGCTGACCGACTACTCCGCCGACGGCTACGCCGAGCGCGCCGGACTGGCCGCGCGGGCGCACGCCGCCGTCGTCGCCGCGCAGCCGCGCGACGCCGCGGAACGGGCGGCGCAGGCCGTCTTCACCGAGCGCCTCGGCCTCGAGCTGGAGATCCACGAAGCCGGCCTCGACGTGGCGAGCCTGAACGTCATCTCCAGTCCCGTCCAGGAGCTGCGGATGGCGTTCGACCTGATGCCGCTGGAATCGGAGCAGGACTGGTCGGTCGTCGCGGCCCGCATCGGCGAGGTCCCGAAGGCGCTGGCGGGCGTCCGCGGCGGCCTCCTCGCGGGCGCCGACGCGGGCCACGTCGCGGCGCTGCGGCAGGTCTCGAAGGTGGCGGAGCAGTGCGAGACGTGGGCCGGGCTGAAGGACGCGAAGGGGTTCTTCGCCGAGCTCGTCGACGGCGCGTCTTCGCAGGGCGAAGCGCTGAAGAACGACCTCGCGCACGGCGCGCGCGCCGCCGAGGAGGCGTTCGCCGAGTTCGCCGGGTTCCTGCGCGCCGAGCTGGCGCCGAAGGCCCCGGTCAAGGACGCCGTCGGCGAAGACGCCTACCGCCTGTGGTCGCGGTACTTCGTCGGCGCCGCGCTCGACCTGCGCGAGGCCTACGACTGGGGCTGGGCCGAGTTTTCCCGCCTCGAAGCGGAAATGCGCGCGGTCGCGAACCGCGTCAAGGCCGGCGCGACCCCGAAGGAAGCCGCGGCGGTCCTGGACGCCGACCCGCGCTACCGCGTCCGGGGCCGCGCCGAGTTCGAGGCCTGGATGCAGCGCCTGTCCGACGGCGCCCTGGAATCGTTGCGCGGCAAGCACTTCGAGATCTCCGACCGCGTGATGGCCCTGGAGTGCAAGATCGCACCGCCCGGCGGCGGCGTCGGCGCGTACTACACCGGCCCGAGCGAGGACTTCGGCCGCCCGGGCCGCATGTGGTGGTCCCTGCCCGCCGGTCGTGACGAGTTCAGCACGTGGCGCGAGACGAGCACCGTCTACCACGAGGGCGCGCCGGGCCACCACCTCCAGATCGCGACGGCGGTGGACCAGTCGGCGTCGCTGAACAAGTACCAGCGCCTGATGGCGTTCACGTCGGGCCACGCGGAGGGCTGGGCCCTGTACGCGGAGCGCCTGATGGAGGAACTGGGCTACCTCTCGGACGACGGCGACCTGCTGGGCATGCTGTCGGAGCAGCTGTTCCGCGCCGCCCGCGTGATCGTCGACCTCGGCATGCACCTGGAGCTGACGATCCCGGCGGGCACCGGCTTCCACGAGGGCGAGCGCTGGACGCCGGAGCTCGGCCTCGAGTTCATGCTGACCCGCACGATCACCGACGAAGCCCACCTCCGCGACGAGATCGACCGCTACCTGGGCTGGCCCGGCCAGGCCCCGGCGTACAAGATCGGCGAGCGCCTCTGGCTGACGGCCCGCGCGGAGGCCCAGGCGCGCGCGGGCGCGGCGTTCGACATCAAGCGGTTCCACGCGGAGGCGCTGAAGATGGGCGGGATGGGGCTGGACACGCTGCGGGAGCAGCTGGCGAAGCTGGACTGAGCACTCGCGGGCGGGGTCACCGGAAAACCGGTGGCCCCGCTTCGCTTTTCCCGGCTAGGTTCCCCTCGTGCACCGGATCTTCCTCGTCACCCCACCGCCCCGCGCCTGAGCGGGGTGGTTCCTCGCCGCGTGGCCTGAGCGCCCGCGGCTGCTTCGTCTTGCGCACCGCCCCGCGTCGTCGATCTTCCTTTTCCTTCGACGCAGGAGCGTTCCTTTGGTGTCTCTGCCCACGCGCGCCCGTTCTTCGGCCGCGCTCGTCCTCGCCGGTGTCCTCTGGGGCACCGGCGGCCTGGCCGGTTCGCTGCTCGGCGAACTCGCCGGCCTCCACCCGCTCGCCGTCGCGGCCTACCGGTTGCTCGTCGGCGGCGGGGTCGCCACCCTGTTCGTCCTCGTGCGGGGCGGCACCTTCCCGCGCACGGCCGAAGCGGCCAGGCGCGTCCTGGTCGTCGGCGGGCTGTTCGCGCTGTTCCAGGCGAGCTACTTCGCCGCCGTCGCGCTCAGCTCGGTCAGCATCGCGACGATGACAACGATCGGCGCCGCGCCCGTCGTGGTCACCCTCGCCGGCACGCGGAAACCCCGTGGCTGGACGCTCGTGTCGGTGGCGGGCACGCTCGCCGGCCTGGTGCTGCTCCGCTGGTCACCGGACGCCGTGGCCACCCTCGGCGGTCTGGGCTTCGCGCTGCTGGCCGCGGCGGGCTTCGCGGCGTTGACGCTGCTCACCGCGAAGCCGGTCGAGGGCCTGGAGCCGCTGCCCACGACGGCGTTCGGCTGCCTGACCGGCGGGCTGCTCCTCACCCCGCCGGCGAGCTGGACCGGCATGGCGCTGCCGCTGCACGCCGACGTCCTGCTGGTGGCCTGCTACCTCGGCGCCGTCCCGACCGCGCTCGCCTACGCCGCGTACCTGCGCGGCCTGGCCGACGCGCACCCGGTGCTGGGCGCGCTGTCGGCGGTGCTCGAGCCGCTGACCGCGGCCGTGCTGGCCGCGGTGCTGCTCGGGGAGCGGCTGAGCGCTACGGCGTGGTGCGGCGCGGCCGTGCTGGTCGCGGCGCTGGTGGTCGGCTACTGGCGGCCCGAACCGCGGTGAACCTCCGGCGCTGCCCCTCAGCGATCCTCGAGGGGCAGCGCCCGCCCGAGGATCGCGAACGGCCGGGGGTCGCCGGCGAAGTGGTAGTCGCGCAGGACGTCGACGAAGCCGGTGCGGCGGTAGAGCTTCCACGCCCGGCTGGTGCCCTCGGGCGTGGAAAGCAGCACGTTCGCGCTCGGCACGCCGTCGAGGAGGCCGCGCAGCAGGTCCTCGCCGATCTGGTGCCCCTGGTTCTCCGGCTTGACGTGGATCTCGGTCAGCTCGAAGTAGTCGGCCAGCCAGCGGTCGGCCTCGGCGGGCCCGGACCGGCGGCTCAGGCCGTGGCGCACCTGCTCGTGCCACCACTGCCCGGCCCGGCCGCGGTAGCCGTAGGCCAGCCCGAGCAGGACGTCGTCGGCGTCGAACGCGGCCATGCAGCGCCAGCCCTCGCGCAGCGCGTGGGTGAGCCACATCGGCGCCCGCTGCTCGGCGGTGCCGGCCGGGTACCGCATCGCCCGCACGTAGATGTCGAGCGCCTCGGGCAGGCGCGCGCGGAACTCGTCCGTCGAGAGCTGGACGTAACGGGAGCAGCCGGCGGGCATCGCGGTCACAGCGGTCCATCTTCCTCCGCGCCGCTGAGCGCGCCGGGGGTGCCCCCGGTCAACGCCACGAGGTCCGCGAACGTGGTCGGGTAGACGGTCTTGGGGTGCCCGGCGGCGGCCCACACGACGTCGTGGGCCCGCAGCGCGGTGTCCACCAGCGTCGGCAGCGGCCGCGGGTGCCCGACCGGAGCGACGCCGCCGATCGGCTGCCCGGTGTGCGCCCGCACGAAATCGGCGTCGGCCTTGCCGATTTCGCCGCCGGCCAGCCGCGCGAGCGTCGCCGGGTCCGCGCGGTGGGCGCCGGAGGTCAGGGCGAGGAGCGCGGTTTTGTTGGACCCCAGGCGGAAGATGAGGCTGTTGGCGATGGCGCCGACGGGAACGCCGAGCGCTTCGGCCGCCTGGGCGGCGGTCCGCACCTCGGCGGCCAGGACGCGGATGCCTTCGGCGGCGCCGTGCTGCCCGGCTTCGGCCAGCGCGGCCGCCACCTTGGCGACGGCGGGGTGGTCCAGCGAACTCATGGGCCTATGAGATCACGCCGCCGACCTGGTGTCCCGGGGGATTCCACCCCCGGGGTTGAGCGGATGCCCGGTCCGGGGTTACTCTGGAAATTGTTCGAACAGACGTTCGACATCTGGTGAGCGCGCACCGGTCAGGTGCCCGGCTCCGGGACGGGGGAAGCGTCTCGGCGCCGGGCCCCCGATCGAGCTCACGCCGCGCAGGAGGAGGGTCGCCATGTCCGTCAAGGTCGTGTCCCCCACGGACCAGGGGCAGCCCCAGCTGCCGATGTCACTGCGCCCCCCGGTAACCCCGGCGGCGCCCGGCACCCACCACGGCCGCCCCCGCCGCCCCCGCCCGAGCCCGCCGCCCTCGGCCGCGGAGCTGGGACAGCCCGAGCTCCCGATGTCGCCGAACCCGTCAGTGCCGATTCCTGCGGAACAGCCCACCGCCGCTCCGGAGCCGACGCTGGAGCCGTCCGCCACGGCCGGGACCTCGGCGGTGGCCGATGGGGAGCCCACGCAGCCGGAGTTGCCGATGCCGGTGCGCTCGCCCGCCCCGGCCCCCGCGGACTTGCCGGGGGTTGCTCCGGCGCTTGCGGAGTTGCCGGCGCCCGGCGCGGAGCCTCGGTCGCCGATGCCGGTGGGCTCGCCCGCCCCGATCTCCGCGGACTTGCCGGGGGTTGCTCCGGCGCTTGCGGAGTTGCCGGCGCCCGGCGCGGAGCCTCGGTCGCCGATGCCGGTGGGCTCGCCCGCCCCGATCTCCGCGGACTCGCCGGGGGCCGCCTCGCCGCTTGCGGAGTTGCCGCTGCCCGGCGCGGAGCCTCGGTCGCCGATGCCGGTGCGCCCGCCCGCCCCGGCCCGCGCGGACTTGCCGGGGGCCGCCTCGCCGCTTGCGGAGTTGCCGGCGCCTGGCCCGGAGCCTCGGTCGCCGATGCCGGTGCGCCCGCCCGCCCCGGCCCCCGCGGACTTGCCGGGGGCCGCCTCGCCGCTTGCGGAGTTGCCGCTGCCCGGCGCGGAGCCTCGGTCGCCGATGCCGGTGCGCTCGCCCGCCCCGGCCCGCGCGGACTTGCCGGGGGTTGCTCCGGCGCTTGCGGAGTTGCCGGTGCCTGGCCCGGAGCCTCGGTCGCCGATGCCCACGCGCCCACCTGCGGGTTCGTCGGTGGAGCCCGCACAGCCCGCCCCGATCTCCGCCGACGCGCCGATGCCCGCCGCCGCGGCTCCGCAGCCCGTGCCGCTGAGCCCGCCCGGCTCCGATCAGTCCCAGTTGCCCATGTCGCTCCGCCCGCCCGCCCCGCCCGCCGCGGCCGCGTTGCTGGCTCAGGCTCGGCGGGGGCTGGCCGAGGCCGAGCGGGAAACCACCGCCGCCGAGCGGTTCATCGGGGCTTACCTCGCCGCTCTGCGGGGGGCCGCTGCCGTGCTCGAGGCTCGGGGGCGGCCGCATCGGGGGCGGGCCCGGCCGGCCAGCAGCTGGGTGCTGCTCGACTCCGTCGCGCCCGAGTTGCGTGAGTGGTCCGCCTTCTTCGCGGGCAACTCCGCCACGCGCGCCGCCGCGCAGGCCGGGATCACCGGGAAGGTCACCGGGGAGTCGGCCGCGCAGCTGGTGCGCGTCGCCGGGTTGTTCCTGGAGCTCGTGCGCCGGCTCGTGCACGGCCTGCCGATCGGCGGGGCAGCCCATGTCGCGTGAGCACGGCCCGGTCGACCACGGGCGGCTGCTCACGGCGTTGGGGATCGAAGGCCGGGTGCTGGCCGAGGCCGTGCACGCCGCTCCGCTCGAAGCGCCGGTGCCCGCCTGCCCTGGCTGGTCGCTCGGCGAGGTGGCGCGGCACGTCGGGAGCCTCTACCGGATGGTCCGGCGCCGGCTCGCGGAAGGCCGCAGCCCCGAAGACTGGCAGCGCGACCCCGAACCGGGCCAGCCGCTCCACGAGTTCCTCGAGACGGGCCTGACCGAGCTGCTCGACGAACTCGCCGCCCACGACCCGGAGGAGCGCGCCGACACCTGGTGGCCGGCGGACCCGACCTACGGGTTCTGGCGGCGCCGGATGCTGCACGAGACGCTGATCCACCGCGTCGACGTCGAACAGGCGGCGGGCGCCGGCCCGCGCGGCGTGCCCGACGACCTCGCGATCGACGGCGTCGACGAGGCGCTCACCCTGTGGTTCGGCCAGAAGCTGCCGATGCTCGGCCTGACCGGCACGAAAGCGGGTTCGGTCGGCGTGCGCGCCGGCGCGCACAGCTGGATCGCGCGCGCCGGACCCGAAAGCACCGAAGCCTGGCGCTGTTCGGCCGAGGAGGCCGAGGCCGCGGACGACGTCGTCACGGCCAAGCCCGCGCAGGTCTACCTGTGGCTCTGGGGCCGCGCGTCCCTGACCTCGGTGACCGTGCGGGGCGTGCACGACCAGGCGGCCCAGCTCTGGGCGCTGCTGCGGCTCGCGACCCGATGAACCGGCCGGTGGGGAAGCCGAACCGGAACTGTCGGGGGTGGCGGTTAGCCTGCCTCGCATGAACACGCGCCTGGTGAACCTGGTGATCGACGCGGCGCGGCCGGAGGTCCTGGCGGACTTCTGGGCCGCGCTGCTCGGCTGGCGCGCCGTCGTCGAGGAGCTCGGCGAGATCGACGTGCGCGCTCCGGAGACCGACGGCTGGGAGCTGGACCTCGTCTTCGTCCCGGTCCCGGAGCCCAAGGTGGTGAAGAACCGGATCCACCTGGACCTGGCGAGCCGGACCCCCGAGCACCAGGCCGAGCTGGTGGCTCGCGCGCTCGAGCTGGGCGGCGCCCGGGTCGACGTCGGCCAGGGCACGGTGCCGTGGGTCGTGCTGGCGGATCCGGAGGGCAACGAGTTCTGCGTCCTCGAGCCCCGCGAGCGCTACGCCGCGACGGGCGCGGTCGCGTCGATCCTGGTCGACGCCCACGACCCGGAGCAGCTGGCGGAGTTCTGGGCGGGCCTCACGGGCTGGCCGGTCCAAGCCCGCGACGGCGACGTCCTGGTGGGGCTGCGCGCGCCGTCGGGGCGCGGTCCGTGGCTGGAGTTCCTCCGCACCGAAGACGTCAAGCACGGCAAGAACCGGGTCCACCTGGACGTCGCGCCCCCGGCGGGCGCGGACCAGGCCGCGGCGGTGCGGGAGGTCGTCGCGGCCGGTGCGGCGCCGGCGGACCTGGGCGGCCCCGCGCTGCCGTGGCGGGTGCTGACCGATCCGGAGGGCAACGAGTTCTGCGTGCTCACCCCGCGGTGACTTAGCTTGGAGGACATGGAGACCTTCGACTGGCAGGGGCGCCGGATCGCCTGGGAACGCGCCGGCTCCGGGCCCCCGCTGGTGTTCTGCCACGGCACGCCGTGGTCGTCGTGGCTGTGGCGGCCGTTCGCCGAGGCGCTGAGCAGCGAGTTCACCGTCCACCTCTGGGACATGCCCGGCTACGGCCGGTCTTCGAAGGACGCGGAGCACCCGGTCGGCTTCGACGTCCAGGCCGAAGCGTTCCGGGCGCTGCTCGCGCACTGGGAGCTCGACCGGCCGCACGTCGTCGCCCACGACTACGGCGGCGTCGTGTCGCTGCGCGCCCACCTGGTCCACGACGTGCCGTACGCGTCGCTGCTGCTGGTCGACGCCGTGGCCATCCCGCCGTCGGGCTCGCCGTTCTTCCAGCTCGTCAAGGAGCACCCGGACGTGCTCGCCCGGGTGCCGCCGTACATCCACGAAGCCCTGGTCCGGGCCTACGTCGCCAACGCGAGCCACCGCGAGCTGCGGGCCGCCGACCTCGACGAGCTCGCCGCCCCGTGGCTCGGCGACGAGGGCCAGCCGGCGCTGTACCGCCAGATCGCGGCGTACGACGAGAGCTACCTGGCCGAAATCGAGGGGCTCCTGGACCGGATCGACCTGCCCGTGCACGTCCTGTGGGGCACCGAGGACACCTGGATCCCGATCGGCATCGGCGAACGGCTCGCCGCGGGCATCCCCGGCGCGAAGTTCACCCCGATCCGCGACGCCGGCCACCTGGTCCAGCTGGACGCGCCGGTCGCGCTGGCGACGGAGCTGCGGTCGTGGCTGACGAGTGTTTCGCCGGGGTTGCCGGGCCGCGACGAACGCTGACCTGCGCGAAACACCGGCGTCCTGGCACGGCAACAACCACCGGGGACCGTGGGGGCATGGAGACCTCCAGAGCGTTGCCCCAGCCGGGCCGGACGGCCGTCGTCGAGGAACCCGCCGGCGCGTCGGCGTGGCGGGTGCGGGTCCGGATGCACGACCACCCGGGCACCCTGGCCCGGCTCGCCATCCGGCTCGCCGACCTGGAGTGCAACATCCTCGGCCTGAGCGTGCTGCCGGTGCCCGGCGGGGTGCTGGACGAGATCGTGCTGCGCCCCGCGACCGGCCTGCCCCGGCGGCGCCTGATCGAGGCCATCCGCGCCGAGGGCTGCGAATGCACCGCGATCATCGACGCCGACGTCCACGAGCTGGTCGACCCGTCCGCGTCGACGCTGCTGGCGGCCCGCCGCGCGGTCGACGACCCGGCCCGCCTCGCCGAAGTGCTGAAGGACGTCCTCGCCGCGGACGTCGTCACGCTCGTTCCCGCCACCGAGGCGAACCCGGCCCGGACCGAGAGCGGGCACCGGGCGGTGTTCCCGCTGGCCGGCGACCGCGCGCTGGTGGCGCGCCGCCGGTGGGCGCCGTTCGTCCAGCTGGAGCTGACCCGCGCCGAAGCCCTGGTGGGGCTGCTCGCCGCCGCGGCCCGCAACGCGGCCGGCCCGGTCGTGCTCGACCGCCCGGACGGCGCCGCGATCGTCCTGCGCAAGGGCCTCCCCGGCGACGCCGACGCCGTCGCCGACCTGCACCGCCGCTGCTCGATGGCGACGCTCTTCCGGCGCTACCACTCGGGCGTGCGGACGGTCCCGCGCCGCTGGCTGCACCGGCTGCTGGTGCCGCCGCGCGGAACCAGCGTGCTGGCGGTCTTCGGCCGCGAGGTGATCGGCCTGGCACAGCTCATCCCGAGCGCCTCGGGCACCGCCGAGATCTCCCTGCTGGTGGAGGACGACTGGCAGCAGCAGGGCATCGGCACCGCACTGCTGGCCCGGCTCGCCGTCCTCGCGGAGGCCCAGGGCATCACGGAGCTGACGGCGGACTCCCTGACCGGCGACGACGTCCTGCCCCGCACGGCGGCCCGGGCCGGCCTGCGGACCGAACGCGCCGTCGAGGACGGCGCCAAGCTCCGGCTGTTCCTGCCCGCCTAGCGCTTCCAGAACCAGTCTTTTTCCCGCGCTTCGCGCAGGGCGGACTTCTTGCGCTCGGCGGTGAGCCGGTCGAGGTAGAGGACGCCGTCGAGGTGGTCGGTCTCGTGCTGGAGGCACTGGGCCAGCACGTCTTCGCCTTCGACCTCGATGGGTTCGTTGTGGACGTCGACGCCGCGGACCTTCGCGTGCTTGGCGCGCCGGGTGGGGAACCACAGCTCCGGCACGGACAGGCAGCCCTCGCTGATTTCGTGCGTCTCCTCGGAGAGCTCGACGATCTCGGGGTTGACGACGTACCCGGTCAGCCCGGCGACGTCGTAGCTGAAAACCCGCAGCCCGACGCCGATCTGCGGCGCGGCGAGCCCGGCCCGCCCGGCGGGTTTGACCGAGTCGACCAGGTCCCGCACGAGCGCCTCGAGCTTCTCGTCGAACACGGTGACCGGGTCACAGGCGAACTTGAGGATCGGATCGCCGAAATAGCGCAGTTCGCGCATCGCCATGAGCAGAACATCCTTCGTGCGGTGTCGGACTGGCAGCTTAGGGCAGCGCGCGGCGCGAGCGGCTCAGGCCCGGAGACGCAGACCTGAGGGCGTCGCCCGGAAACCCGCTTCCCGCAGCACTTCCGCCAGCTCCGACGTGAGGGCTTGCTCGCCGTCCGCGCGCTGGACGGCCAGCTGGCCCAGCCAGCCCTCGCGGACCGCGGCCGACAGGGCCTGGGCCGCGTCCGACAGCGGTTGGCGTTCCTCGGTGAAGCTCAGCAGGGATCGGCCTCCTCGCTCGACGTACAGGGCCGGGACCCCGTCCACCAGGACCGCCAGCGCCCCGGCCTTGCGCGCCGGACGGTGCTTCGTGTCGCCCGTCGCCGCCGGCCAGGGGAGGGCGGCACCGTACGGCTGGGCCGGGTCCGCCGCGGCCAGGACCACCGCGCGGCCGGGCGCCGGGCGGCCGGGGCCGGACAGTGCGCGCAGGCGGTCGACCGCGCCCTTCGCCGCGAACTGGGCCGCGCCGAGCCCCTCCACGACGTAGCCGCGGATCACCTGGCCGGTGTCCTCCATGCCGCGCAGGACCTTGTAGATCCCCGAGAACCCGCCGGTGACGCGTTCGGTGTCGAGCGCGCCGCGGGTCAGGACGCCGTGGCGTTCCAGGAACGCTTCCGTGCGGGCGTGGGCTCGCCGGGTCGCGTCGGTTTCGCGGGGCGGGGTCAGCGCCCACCGGCCCGCCACGGTCGGCGGCCCGGACCGCGACGGCATCTGTGGTCGCCCGGCCCGCAGCCGCGCGTACCGGCCGCGGGGCGCCTGGCGCCGAGCCTTGTGCGCGCCGTGCCCGGCGACCTGGGCCCGCAGCGGACCGAGCGTGTCGCCGGTGACCAGCCCCGCCCACACCAGGTCCCACAGCGCCGCCACGACTTCGGCGTCGTTCGGTGCCTTCTCCACCAGCACGGTCGCGCGGTCCACCAGCTGCCGGAAGAACAGCGCGCCACCCTCCAAAGTGGACACGATGGCGTCGTGCAGCGGCCCGGCCGGGATGTCCTCGACGACCTCGGGCAGCAGCAGGTCGGCGACGTCCGTGGGAGCGAGGGCGATCCAGCCGTCCCCGCCGGACAGCGCGCCGCAGCCCGCCCACGTGACTTCGCCCGCTGTCGTCAGCTCGTCCAGCAGCGCGGGGGAGTAGCCCGGCAGCCGCCCGGGCAGGATCAGCGACTCCACCGCGCTCGCCGGCAACGGCGCCCCGGCGAGCTGCTCGACCACCGACAGCACGTCGTCCGCCGTCGGCGCCGCCCGGACGCGGCCGCCGAACCCGTGCCACGCCGGCAGGAACCGGCCCAGCGCCGCCGGTTCGACCGGCTCGACCTCGGCCCGCAGCTTCGCCAGCGACGCCCGCCGCAGCCGCCGCAGCACCGCGGAGTCGCAGTACTCGACCCCGGCGCCGTGGGTGTCCGGGTGCCCGACCGGGCTCAGTTCGCCCCGCACCAGCCGGCCTTCGCCGGTCATCCGGTCGAGGACGCCGGTGACGACGGCCAGGCCGAGCCCGAACCGCCGGGCCACCGCGGCCGCCGCGAACGGGCCGCGCCCGCGGGCGTACCGCGACAGCAGGTCGCCGAGCGGGTCCGCCACCGGTTCGGTGAACGCCTCGGGCACGCCCACCGGCAGCGCGGTGCCCAGCGCGTCCCGCACCCGGCCCGCGTCCTCGATCGCCAGGAACCGTTCCGTGCCGCCGATCCGCACCCGGATCGCCCGCCGCGCCGCTTCCAGCTCGGTGAGCCACTCCGCCTGGATCCCGCGTTCGGCCGCCTCTTCGACGGTCAGGTCGCCGAGGAACCGCAACAGGTCGGCGGCGTCTTCGGCGGAGCGCGCGTGCCGGTCGGGTTCGAGCCGCTGCAGCGACCGTTCGACCTCGCGCACGGCTTCCGGGTCGAGCAGTTCGCGGATCGCCTCGGTGCCGAGGAGTTCGGCCAGCAGCGCCGAATCCAGCGACAGCGCCGCCGCCCGCCGCTCGGCCAGCGGCGCGTCGGTCTCGTACAGGAACATCCCGACGTAGCCGAAGAGCAGGCTGCGCGCGAACGGCGACGCGGCCGGCGTCTCGACCTCCACCAGCCGCACCTTGCGGGCGCGGACGTCGGCCATCAGCTCCCGCAGCCCGCCCACGTCGTAGACGTCCTGCAGGACTTCCCGCATCGCCTCCAGTACGACCGGGAACCGCTCGTACTTCGCCGCGACCGAAAGCAGCTGCGACGCGCGTTGCCGTTGCTGCCACAGGGGAGTGCGGCGCCGCGGGTCCCGGCGCGGCAGCAGCAGCGACCGGGCCGCGCACTCCCGGAACCGGGCCGCGAACACGGCCGAGCCGCCGACCTCCGCGACGATCAGCTGCTCCACCTCTTCGGGGTCGAGCAGGATGTCGTCCGCGCCGATCGTGACGTCGCCGCCGTCGGCGTCCAGCGCGTCCGGCAGGCGCAGGACGATGCCGTCGTCGGAGTGCGCCACCTGCGCGTCGACCCCGCGGTTTTCCCGCAGCCGCGCGGCGATCGCCAGGGCCCACGGCGCGTTCACCTGCGCGCCGAACGGCGAGTGCAGGATGATCCGCCAGTCGCCGAGCTCGTCGCGGTAGCGCTCCAGCAGGAGCGTCCGGTCGTTCGGCACGTGCCGGGTCGCGGACTTCTGCTCGGCCAGGTAGGCGAGCAGGTTGTCGGACGCCCGTTCGTCCAGGCCGGCCGCGGTGGCCCGGTCCCTGGCCTTCTGGTCGTCCGATGTGGACAGTTCGCGGACGAACTTCCCCAGCGCCCGGCCGAGTTCGAGCGGCCGGCCCGGCGCGTCACCCTTCCAGAACGGCATCCGCGCCGGCTCGCCCGGCGCGGGCACCACGATGACCCGGTCGTGCGTGATGTCGGTGATCCGCCACGACGACGTGCCGAGCAGGATGGTGTCGCCGACCCGCGACTCGTACACCATTTCTTCGTCGAACTCGCCGACGCGCGAGCCGGGCTTGTCGTCGGCGCCCGGCGTCATCACGGTGAACAGGCCGCGGTCGGGGATGGTGCCGCCCGAGGTCACGGCCAGTCGCTGCGAGCCCGGCCGGCCGCGCAGCTCGCCGCTGATGCGGTCCCAGGTGATCCGCGCCCGCAGCTCGCCGAACTCCTCGCTCGGGTACCGGCCGGCGAGCATGTCGAGCACCGCGTGCAGCGCGTCGTCCGGCAGCGACGCGAACGGTGCCGCCCGCCGCACCAGCGACGCCAGGTCCGGCACCGTCCACGGTTCCAGCGCCACCATGGCCACGACGTGCTGCGCCAGGACGTCGAGCGGGTTGCGGGGGTAGCGGACCGCCTCGATCGCGCCGCTCGCCATCCGTTCCGCGACCACCGCGCACGAGACGAGGTCGCCGCGGAACTTCGGGAACATCACCCCGGAGGAGACCGCGCCGACCTGGTGCCCGGCCCGGCCGACGCGCTGCAGCCCGGACGCCACCGTCGGCGGCGCCTCGATCTGCACCACCAGGTCCACCGCGCCCATGTCGATGCCCAGCTCCAGCGACGACGTCGCCACCACGCACGGCAGCCGCCCGGACTTGAGGTCTTCCTCGACGTGCGTGCGCTGCTCCCGCGACATCGACCCGTGGTGCGCCCGGGCGATCACCGGCGGCGCGCCGGTGCTCACCCCGGACTGCCCGACGGCTTCGGCCGGGAACGCGTCGGCGGGCGTGAGCTCCGTCTGCTCGGCGGCCAGTTCGTTGAGCCGGGCCGTCATCCGCTCGGTGAGCCGGCGGGAGTTGGCGAACACGATGGTCGACCGGTGGGCCTGGATCAGGCTCAGCACCCGCTCCTCGACGGCCGGCCAGATCGACGGCCGCTGCACCGGGTTGCCCGCCATCTCCTCCAGCGTGCCCAGGCCGCCGGGCGCGATGTCGCCGGGCGGGAACGCTTCCGTCAGCGACTCGAGCGACCCGAGCGACTCCAGCGCGTCGAGCGGGCTCGGCGCGTGCCCGCTGCGCGGCGCGTCGAGGTTGCTCATGTCCTCCACCGGGACCTCGACGCGCACCTCGATGGTCTTCGCCAGCTTCGGCTGGACCACCCGCACCGGGCGGCCGCCGGCCAGGAACGCGCTCACCTCGTCGACCGGGCGGACCGTCGCCGACAGGCCGATCCGCTGCGCCGGCTTCGGCAGCAGCGAGTCCAGCCGCTCCAGCGAGAGCGCGAGGTGCGCGCCGCGCTTGCCGCCGGCGACCGCGTGCACCTCGTCGACGATCACGGTCTCGACGCCGCGCAGCGACTCCCGCGCCGACGACGTGAGGATCAGGAAGAGCGACTCCGGCGTGGTCACCAGCACGTCCGGCGGGGTCTTGCCGAACGAGCGGCGCTCGGCCGCGGTGGTGTCGCCGGTGCGCATGCCCACTTCGATCTCCGGCACCGGGAGCCCGAGCCGCCGGGTGGCTTGCGAGATGCCCGCGAGGGGCGCGCGCAGGTTCCGCTGGACGTCGACGGCGAGGGCCTTCAGCGGCGAGACGTAGAGGATCCGGCAGCGTTTCGTGGCCTCCGCCGGCGGCGGTTCCACCGAAAGCCGGTCGAGCGCCCAGAGGAACGCCGACAGCGTCTTGCCGGACCCGGTCGGCGCGACGACGAGGGCGTGCTCACCCGCGTGCGCCGCCCGCCAGGCCCCCTCCTGCGCCGCGGTGGGCGCGGCGAAGGCCCCCGCGAACCAGTCCCGGGTCGCGGGGGAGAAGAGGTCGAGCACGTCAGTGGCCACGTCGTCCATCATGCGCGGCACCACCGACAGTTTCCGATCCTCCGGCGAGGATCACGCTCTCGGCGAACTGCGGGAACGTGACGTCGACCCTCGGCTCGTCGGTGATCAGCCGGTAGTCCCGGTCCAGCGGCGCCCAGTAGGAGAAAGGGGCCTGGTCCAGCTTGGAGTGGTCGGCCAGCACGTACGCCTCGCCGCCGGCGTGCAGCATCGCGTGCTTGACCACCGACTGCTCCAGTGACGGGCAGCACAGCCCCCGGCCGTCGACCACGCCGTCCGCACCCAGGAACACCCGATCGGGTGAGATGTGCCGAAGCTGCGCCAGCACGCTCTCACCCAGGATCGCTTCGTTGGGGTGCCGCAGCCGGCCGCCGAGGACGATCAGGTCGATCCCGGCGAAGCCGGCCAGCTCGCGGATGGCGTTGACGCCGTTGGTGACCACCGTCAGCCCGTCCCGGTGCGCGAGGTGCCGGGCGAGCCTGCCGGTGGTCGTGCCGGCGTCGAGCAGCACGACTTCGCCGTCCTCGACCAGCGCGGCGGCCTCGCGGGCGATGGCGTCCTTGGCCGCCGCGTGCCGCTGGTCCTTTTCGCGGGGACTGCGCTCGGTGTCGAGCGCGCCGCCGTAGGTGCGGACGACGTGCCCGGCCCCGGCGAGGGAGGCGAGGTCGCGGCGGATCGTCGACTCGGAGACGCCGAACTCCTGGGCCAGCTCCGCGATGCCGCCGGAGCCGTCGCGGACGGCCTCCAGCAGCATCGCGCGCCGGTCACGGGTGCCTGGTCGCGGCTGGGACATGCGCCGACTCTTCCACAACCGCGGGTTTCAGCCCGAAGAACGCCAGGCCGGCGGCCACGGCGAGGAACGCGGCCAGCACGACGAACCCGGTGGTCGCGCTGCCGGTGACGTCGGTGAGCCAGCCGACCAGGTACGGCCCGGCGAAGCCGCCGAGGTTGCCGAGCGCGTTGATCAGGCCCATCGCCACGGCGACCACCTCGATGCCGAGGATCCGGCTGGGGATCGCCCAGAACGGCCCGTACGGCATGTACACGCCGGTGGCGACGACGCAGAGCAGGACCAGCTGCACGGCCGGCGGCCAGTGGACGAGGTTGCCGAGCAGGAGCCCGGCGATGGCCACGACCAGCGGCACGGTGACCGCGAGCCGCCGGTTGCCGGTCCGGTCGGACCAGTGCGCGCACGCGACCATCCCGGCCAGCGCGAGGACGTACGGCACGGCGGAGAGAAACCCGACCGCGGTGGCCGAGCCGCCCGTCATCGTCTTCACGACCGACGGCAGCCACAGGCTGAACCCGTAGAAGCCGGTGATCCAGAAGAAGTAGACACCGATCAGCAACAGCACCTGGCGGTTCGCCAGCGCCTGCCGGTAGCCCTGTTTCGCGAAGGCCGGCTTCGCGTCTTCTTCGGCCTTCAACGTGCGCTCGAGGTAATCGCGTTCTTCGGCGGAGATCCACCGGGCCTTCGCCGGCCGGTCGGCCACCGCGAACCACCAGACGACGGCCCACAGCAGCGGCGGCAGCCCCTGCAGGACGAACACCCAGCGCCACGACATGTGGTCGAGCATCAGCCCGGACAGCGGGGACATGAGGATCGCCGAGATCGGCAGGCACGTCATCCACAGCGCGTTCGCCCTGGCCCGCTCCGCCTGCGGGAACCACGACGCCAGCAGGATCAGCACCGCGGGCCACACGCCGCCTTCGAACAGGCCGAGCAGCAGCCGGGCCAGGTGCAGCTGGGTCTCGTTCCGCACCAGCCCGCACAGCACCGCCGCGAACGCCCACGCGATCATCAGGATCAGCACCGTCTTGCGGGCGCTCCACTTCGCCGCCAGCACCGCCGCCGGGATCTGCAGGACGAGGTAGCCGACGAAGAAGATGCCGCTCGCCAGCCCCTTCGCGCTGGCGGACAACGGGAAGTCGTCGCCGATGTAGGGCAGGATCACCGCGACGTTCGTCCGGTCGAGGTAGGCCAGCATGTACATGACCACCGCGACCGGGATGACGTACGCCCAGCGCTTGCGGGGGATCACCGGATGGCCGGTGGATAGATGGCGGGCAGCTTCCGCGCGTACGGCGCCAGTGTCGCGGCGGCCTTGAACGCCGCGACCATCGTGCCGTGGGACGCCCGGCCGGTGCCGGCGATGTCGAACGCCGTGCCGTGGTCGACCGAGGTGCGCAGGATCGGCAGGCCGACCGTCACCGAGACCGTGCCGTCGAAGTCGTACGTCTTCGACGCGATGTGCCCTTGGTCGTGGTAGAGCGAGAGCACACCGTCGAAGCGGCCCTGGATCCCTTGGTGGAACACGGAATCCGCCGGGATCGGGCCGACGACGTCCAGCCCGGCGGCCCGCGCGGCGGCCACCGCGGGCGCGATCGCGACGATCTCCTCGTCGCCGAACTTGCCGTTCTCCCCGCCATGCGGGTTCAGCGCCGCCACGGCGAGTCTGGGTTTCTCGGTGCCGAACACTTCGAGCGCGGTGTACGCCTCGCGGATCGCGTGCTCGATGTTCTCCCGCGTGATCCGGCTGATCGCTTCGCGCAGGGAAAGGTGCCGGGTGGCGAAGAAGATCTTCAGCCCCGACACCCAGAACATCGTGTTGTACCGGGTCGACCCGGTCAGTTCGCCCAGCATCTCGGTGTGCCCGAGGTGCCGGGAGCCCGCCGCCCAGATCGCCTCCTTGTTGATCGGCGCGGTCACGACCGCGTCGACCTCGCCGGCCAGCGCGAGCCGGGTGGCGACCTCGATCGCGCCGACGGCCGCGGCGCCCGCGGTCGCGTTGACCTCGCCCCACGGCAGGTCTTCGGTGACGACCCCGAGGTTGAGCACGTCGATCACGCCGGGGGTGAAGCGCGCGTCGGCGACCGTGGCGATCGGGTTGATCTCCACGGGCAGGCCCAGGTGCCGGGCGACGCGGTCGAGCACCGGCGCGTCACCGACCGCGACCCCGCGCGCCAGCTGCAGTGCCTCCGGCTCGGCCAGGGTCTTCAGGGTGATCTCCGGGCCGATGCCGACGGGGTCGCCGAGGGTGACGGCGAGGACGGGGAGGTCGCTCACGGGTTCTTCCTTCCGGTGGCCAGCACGTGGTTGAGGTGTTCCAGGCAGGCGACGGCGGCGTCGCGGCCGCCGATCAGCCCGCCTTTGGTGGCGAAGGGCAGCCCGGTGTGGGGCCCGCCGGACAGCCGCCCGGCGACCGCGAGGGGCAGGACTTCGGTGTCGATCTCGAAGCCCTCGGCGCCGAGCGCCTTCGTGACTTCGACGGCGATGTCGCCGCCGGTGGCGTAGAGCCCGCCGATCCGGTGCGCGCCGAGCACCAGCCGGGTCGCTTCGCCGAGCGCCGGCGGGATCCGCGCCGCGACCGCCGGGTCGACCGGCGTGCCCGGGGCGGGGGCACGGGTGCGGAGGCCGACGACCCGGTGCCCGGCCGCCAGGAGCTTCCCGGCCGCGGCGGCGACGGACGGCGGATCGGGCCGGTCCGCGTCGACGTCGACGTACCGCGCGTCCAGCACCAGCTCGGTTTCCAGCAGCTGGTCGTGGGTCCGGCCGGTGATGCTGCCGACCACCGCGAGCACCGGCGGGACGGTGTCGTGGCCGGGGGCGAGACCCAGCGCCGCCGCGAGCCGGACGCCGAACGGCCCGGAGTCGACGGAGATCCACTTCGTGCCCTCGGCCGCCAGCCGGGCGGCGGCCTTGGCGACGGTCGTGAGGTGCCGGTTCGTCGTGGCGTCGCAGACGACGATCCCGGCCGGGCACCGCAGGGCGGCTTCGACCGCGTCCACGCCCTCTTCGACGACGTCCAGCGGCAGTTCGGCGATCTCGCGGCGCGTCGGCCCGAGGAGGGTGCGGACCCGCGAAGACCCGACGGGCGCCAAGGGATCGCGGGCGGCGGGGCTTTCGGCCAGCGGCACGCCGTCGACCAGGTGCAGGCCACCGAGGGTGACCCGGCCGGCGTCCGGGAAGGCGGGGACGACCAGCGCGCGGGCGGCCGGCGCCGACGCCAGGACGGCTTCGGTCTCCACGCCGACGTTGCCGCGCAGCGTCGTGTCCACGCGTTTCACCGTGAGCTCGACCGGCCCGGCGAGCTCGATGGCGCGGCGGACGGCCTGCCCGGCGTGTGACGGCGAAGCGTGCCGGGTACCCAGGTTCACCACCAGTGCGTCGATCCTGCTGTCCGCGCGGAAGCACGGCGCGTCCGGCTCCAGCGGAGCGTTGACGGAAACCGCGCGCAGCCCGAAGCGGGCATACAGCGCTCCGGTCGCGTTGCTGCCCGTGAGGTCGTCCCCGAGGACGAGCAGCTTCGGCATCGCAACGCTCCTTTGCGTGGTTCGTGCAACTCGGCTGACCGAACTGCGCAACTATCGTGCCTCGTGATCCACCTCTCCGTCAAGCGGCGGGGGACTTTCCCGGGTCCGCACGCACGGTGACCGCGCGCATGGCAGCATCACGGCGAACGCCGTCGAGGCGGGTTTTCGTGAAGGGGAGTGCAGTGCGGATCCTGTCGGTGGACCTCGGGACGTCCAACACCGTCGCCGTCCTTTCGGCGCACGGCATGCCGCCCCGGGTCGTCGAGGTGGACGGCTCGGCCAACATGCCGTCGGCGGTGTTCGCCACCGAAGAGGGCACGATCATGGTCGGCCGCGACGCCGAGCGCCGCGCCCGCCTCGACCCGACGCGCTTCGAGCCGAACCCCAAGCGCCGCATCGACGAGCAGACCCTGCTGCTCGGCACCGACGTCGTCCCGGTGACCGATGCGCTGGCCGCCATCCTCCGCCGCGTGCTCGAAGAGACCTCCCGCCAGCTCGGCGGCGAGCAGCCCGACGAAGTCCGGCTGACCCACCCCGCGCAGTGGGGCCAGACCCGCCGCAACGTCCTGATGTCCGCCGCCCGGCTCGCCGGGATGGGCCAGAACATCCTGCTGGTGCCGGAGCCGGTCGCCGCGGCGGCGCACTTCGCGTCGTTCCCCGGCAAGTCCCTCGCGCCCGGCCAGGCGCTGGCGGTCTACGACCTCGGCGCGGGCACCTTCGACGTCGCCGTCGTCGGCGCCACGCAGAACGGCTTCACCGTGCTCGCCGAGGACGGCCTGCCCGACCTCGGCGGCCTCGACGTCGACCAGGCGCTGATGGTGCACGTCGGGCGCGAGGTCTCGCACTCGGACCCGCAGCGCTGGCAGCGGCTGCTGCGGCCCGAATCCACCGGCGACCGGCGCACCCGGCGCGCGCTGCAGGAGGACGTCAAGGCGGCCAAGGAGGCGCTGTCGCGGCACCCGCAGACCGAGGTGCCGATGCCGGAGCCGTTCAAGGACGTCCTGGTGACGCGCGGCGAGCTGGAAGGCCTGGTCCGGCCGGCGATGCTGCGCAGCGTCGAGCTGCTGTCGCGGACGCTGCGCTCGTCGGGGCTGAGCCCGGACCGGCTGGCCGGCATCTACCTGGTCGGCGGGTCGAGCCGGCTGCCGCTGGTCGGCACCATGATCGCGGAGAAGCTCGGCGTCGTGCCGGGCAGCCTCGACCAGCCGGAGACGGCGGTGGCGCTCGGTGCCCAGCACGTCGCCCGCGACGGCCTGGGCGCGCGGACGCAGAACGTCGAAGGCGCCGTGGCCGCCGGCACCGGGCCGCACCGCCCGCAGTACGCGCCGCCACCCCCGCCGCCGCAGCAGTACCAGGGTTACTTCCCGCCCAGCGGGCCGCAGCCGATGCCGTCGAACTTCCCCGCGTACTCGCCCGCGACCGCCGCCGAGAAGGCCGAGCCGAAGTCCGGCGGGAAGAAGAAGCTGCTCATCGGGATCGCGGCCGCGGTCGTCGTGGTGCTCGCCGCCGGGCTCACCTTCTACCTGACGTCGTCGTCTTCGGTGCCGACCTACACCGCGGACCAGTGCAAGACGCCGGGCCAGGCGGACGACAAGGGCCTCACCGGCTGCCTGCGCCAGCTCGCCGGGAAGATCGCCGACACCGGCGACTGCAAAGCGGGCATGGGCAACGGCCCGGCGGCGCCGGCGAAGAGCCTCGGCGTGGCCTCGACCTGCTCCGCGCCGGGGCGCGCGGGCACGCAGGTGACCTACGTCCAGGGCGACAGCGCCGACACGCTCAAGGAGTACACCGACGGCCTGCTCGCCTCCGCGGGCGGCGACCGCACCGAGGCCGACTGGGGCGGCAACGGGCTCAAGGGCCACTACTCGTCCGCGGCGGGCAAGACGTCGGCGGTGCTCGTGTTCACGGTGTCGGACCGGCCGCTGGTGGGGTTCATCTACCAGCTGAATTCGAACGACCAGGCGGCGGCGACCACGCCGGACACGCTGGCCAACTACTTCGAGGCGAGCGTCCAGCCGGGGGAGTGACGCCGGCCGGGAGGTCTTGAGTGAGTCGTTCAGGACCTCCGAGGTCCTGAAGTGTGCTGGGCCGCCGTCACCACTGGCGGGCGGCGGGCGCGAACGGACCGTTCGTGCCCGCCGGTTAGAGTGGGTCCGATGCGGATCACGGTTTTCCGGCGGCTGATGGCCGACGAGTTCGGCCCCGGACGGGCCCAGGTACTGGCCAGGGACCACGTCCTCAGCGGGCTCGGCGGGCGCACCGTCGACCAGGCGCTGACCGCGGGAATCCCGGCGAAAGAGATCTGGCGCGAGGTCTGCGACGCGTTCGAAGTCCCCTTCGAACGGCGCTGACCTGGGCGGATACGCACGGGTCCTGACCCGGGCGGGCGAAAATCCTAGCGCAAGGGTGTGTCGCTGCCGACCTCGAACACGTGTTCGTCTATGGTGTTGTCCACATCGGGTCCAGCGATCCACAGATTGGGCGCCGCGCCTGGAATTGTCGGTCCCCGCCGCTAGCGTCGGACCGGACAGCTGAAGAACCGACACAGAGCCCCCGGGGAGCCGGGGCTTCGACCAGCGAGGTGGACTTCCATGCCTGCAGCACCCGACAAGGACAAGGCGCTCGAGCTCGCGCTCGCGCAGATCGACAAGCAGTACGGCAAGGGCTCGGTCATGCGGCTCGGCCAGGACGGCCGCGCGCCCGTCTCCGTGATCCCGACCGGCGCGATCGCGCTCGACGTCGCGCTCGGCATCGGCGGGCTGCCCCGCGGCCGCGTGATCGAGGTCTACGGCCCGGAGTCCTCCGGTAAGACGACGGTCGCCCTGCACGCGGTGGCCAACGCGCAGCGCGCCGGCGGCATCGCGGCGTTCATCGACGCGGAGCACGCGCTGGACCCGGAGTACGCCAAGAAGCTCGGCGTCGACACCGACGCGCTGCTGGTCTCCCAGCCGGACACCGGTGAGCAGGCGCTGGAGATCGCGGACATGCTGATCCGCTCCGGCGCGCTCGACATCTTGGTCATCGACTCCGTGGCCGCGCTCGTGCCGCGTGCCGAGATCGAGGGCGAGATGGGTGACTCGCACGTCGGTCTCCAGGCCCGCCTGATGAGCCAGGCGCTGCGCAAGATGACCGGTGCGATGAACAACTCCGGCACCACCGCGATCTTCATCAACCAGCTGCGCGAGAAGATCGGCGTCATGTTCGGCTCGCCGGAGACGACGACCGGTGGCAAGGCGCTGAAGTTCTACGCGTCGGTCCGGCTCGACGTGCGCCGCATCGAGACGCTCAAGGACGGCGGCGAGCCGGTCGGCAACCGCACCCGCGTCAAGGTCGTGAAGAACAAGATGGCCCCGCCCTTCAAGCAGGCCGAGTTCGACATCCTGTACGGCCACGGCGTTTCCCGCGAGGGTTCGCTGATCGACATGGGCGTCGACCAGGGCATCCTGCGCAAGTCCGGCGCCTGGTACACCTACGAGGGCGACCAGCTCGGCCAGGGCAAGGAGAACGCGCGGAAGTTCCTGCGCGACAACCCGGACATCGCCAACGAGATCGAGAAGCGCATCAAGGAGAAGCTGGGCATCGGCGCACAGGTCGACGCCGAAGCCGTCGAAGCCGTGCCGGCGCCGGTCGACTTCTGAGCGGAGTGAGCTGAGTGGCGAGGGCGCCGAAGGTTCCCCCGGCGGAGCTGCCTCCCGAGGAGCGGTACAAGAAGGCCAAGGAGATCTGTTACGACCTCCTGGCCGTGCGTGCGCGTACTCAGGAGGAGCTCCGGCAGGCTTTGCGCCGCAAGGGGTTCGACGAGGAGACCAGCGAAACCCTGCTCGGCAAGCTGGACCGGGCAGGGTTGGTGAACGACGCGGAGTTCGCCGAGCTGTGGGTGAAGTCGCGGCACGAGACGCAGGGCCTGTCGCGCACCGCCCTGATGGCCGAGCTGCGGCGCAAGGGCGTCGACGACGAGGTCGCCGCCCAGGCGGCGGGTGAGGTCGACCGCGAGTCCGAGGAGCAGATGGCCAGGGAACTGGTCCGCAAGCGTCTCGGCTCCCTGGGCAACGTCGACGAACAGACAGCACTGCGGCGGCTGCTCGGCTTCCTGGCGCGCAAGGGCTACCCGCAGGGGCTGGCGTACACCGTCATCAAGGAGGAACTCCGCGAGTACGGCGCGGAGTCCACCCTCCTCGACGACGCGTTCATCGACTGACCTCGCGGCCGGTCGGCGGGGAGCCGAGCCGGGGCTTCGGCTCTCCGGGTCAGGCAGCCTGGTGCGGCAGACCGTAGTCGCCGCTGTGGCTCTGCGCCGGCGGCGTGTGCGTGTCGCCCGCCGGGCACCGGGAAGCCGCGGTTTGCGGCCCGTAGAACATCCCCTGGCACTTGTCGCACCACCGCCAGCCGGACTGCCGGCCGGGATCCGCGGCGGCGTTGTGGAATGGGCTGTAGTCCGAGCTACCACCCTGGCCGGGCAAGGCGTGGGTATCCCCGGCCGGACAACGAGAGCGGGCGACGGCGGGTCCGTAGAACAGGCCCAGGCACTTGGTGCAGCCCCGCCAGCCGCCCTGTCTGTCGGTGGCCGCGATGGCGTTCACGGGCAGCGAGTAGTCGCCGCTGTGACTCTGATCCGCCGGTCGGTGGGTATCACCGGCCGGGCAGCGCGAGTCGGTCCACCGGCCGCCGAAATAGAGTCCTTGGCACTTGTCGCACCACCGCCAGTCGCGCTGCGTCGGCAGGTCGCCGCCACCCAGCCGCTCGACCTGGACGAAGAGGGAGTAGACACCGCGAAGGTACGGATCGTCCTGAAAGGACAGTTCGACTATTCCGGAGCCGAGGCCCTGCCCGTTGCTGGTGATCAGGTAGTCGGCGGTCTCGGTGTTCAGCGCGATGGAGACCGGGTTGAAGACGAAACCGCCGGGATCGTCGGGGTTGCGCTGGATGCCGATCGGACGACGCTGCGCCTTCCCGAGCGGCGACCACAAACCGGCCAGCGTTCCGACGGTCTGGATACCGAGCGAAACCGCATCGAAGATGGGCTTGGAAACGGGCCAGATCTTGCCGAAGATCTCTTTGGCGCGCTGTCCGTACGCCTGGTCGGTCTGCACTTGCCAGGCCAGCCAGCCGTCCCAGAAGCCCGCACCGGGGTCCCATTCCCAAATCGTCGGGGTGACGATGACCATGTCCTGTTCGGGCTCCAAGGGGGACTTGTCCCCGGAAACGATCCCGCCACGATCCGACGCCGAACCCGCCTGAATCCGGTTCGGCAGGTTCCAGGTGTCGCCCATGAGCTCGCTCTCGCTGTCCAGCGTGCGCTGAACAGCCCCGTCCGGACCGACGACCTTGGTGTTGACGGCCAGGAACACCTCGTCGTGCTTGCCGTCCCAGTTGAACGCGTCATCCCAAGTCTCGTTGTGGCACCAGTAGCCATTGCATTGCTCGGCCCGACCGTGTCGGCATGTCCGCTCCGCCACTCGGTTGGCATGCAGCAGATCGATCATGTCATGCCGGTTTCCGGTGTTGAATCCTCGCGATTCGAGGGAGTCAGGTTGACGGCCGTCCGGCGGTGGTGGGCACCCTCGTTTGTCCGGATGGTCGCCGGCGGTCGGAGCGGTGCTTGCGGACCGCGAGCAGCAGTACTGCCAGCAGCCCCATCGCGGCGCATGTCACCACGGCCGACAGCACCAGGAACTCGTTCAGCTGACCGGCCGCCAGGTACGCGCCCAGTGCCACCGCCACCACGGCGCACACCGCGCGGTCCACAATGGACTCCATGGACAGGAGCGTCGCGCGGTAGCGGGAGTCCGGGATGGAGTCGTTCAGCAGCTGCTTCTGCACCGGGAACGAAATCCCCGTCGCCACCGCGAAGACGCACAGCGCGATCACCGTCGCGAAGGAGCCCACGAACACGATCACGCCCAGGCACAACGCCATCACGATGGTCAGCGTGAACACCGAGCCCACCGGGCCGATCGCGCGGCGGAGGCGGTGGGGGCGGGCCGCGCCCAGGGCTTCGAAGATCGTCATCGCGGCCAGGACCGCGCCGTACCAGTTCACCGAGAGCGACTTCGACTCCAGGATCGGCTGGAACAGGTTCACCTGGCAGATGCGGACGAGCGTGAACATCGCGATGCCCTGCACCATCAGCAGCGCCAGCCACCGGGACGACCGCAGCGCGGACACCGCGCCGCCGACGCCGGACAGGAGCGATGCCGTTTTGCCCGAAGTGCGGCGGCCGCCGGGGATCGGCGGGAGCTTGGCCGCGAACGCCAGTGCGATCCCCGCGTTGATCGCCGTCAGCCAGTACGGGGAAGGGAGGTTCCACGTCATCAGCAAGCCGATCACCGGCCAGTACACGATCTTGCCGACCAGGCTGTACGCGCGGCCGGCCCCTTCGACGCGGAGGTAGTGCTCTCCTTCGCCGTGGGCGTGCAGGTACTCGTACAGGTACGCGCTCTGCGCGCCGGACACCAGTGACCGGGCCAGCGCGATCAGGATGAAGTGCGTCAGGAACCCCGCGTACGAGCCCAGGAACACCGGCACCAGGTTCGCCACCACCAGCACACCGGCGCCCGCCGTCAGCGAGGTGCGGTAGTCGAAGCGGTCGGCGATCAGGCCCGTCGGGATCTCCAGCAGGCAGAACACGATGTAGTAGATGCTCTGGATGCCGAAGATCTCGCCGTCGGAGAGGCCGGCGAGCTTCTGGTACTGGTAGAAGATCGGCACCCACAGCAGCAGGCCGAAGAAGAACTGGAACCCGTAGGTCAGCCGGACGGCGCGCTGAACGGCGGGTTTCGCGGGCAGGCGAAAGCCCAGCATGGTGGTGTCTCCTGGAGAATCAAACGGAATACGGACGCAGCTGCACGAGGTGGATGTGGTCGCGGTCGGCGAGCCACTCGACGTCCACCGGCGAGTCGAACGTGTAGTCGGGCGAGAAGTGGCCCTGCAGGAGGCGGCCGGCGACGGCGAGCCGTTGCAGCTGCTCGTGGGCGGCTTCGTCGAGGTCCTCGGACGCGTCGCCGAGCGACACCGTGCGGCCGCCGCCCTCGACCGTCGAATACAGGTACTGCATCGGCAGGGCCGACCCCTCGACGACGTCGGTGACCCGGGGCGACACGTTGACGTACACCGTGCGGAAGTCCGCGCGGTTCATCGGGTTCGTCGTCACCAGCACGCCGCCGAAGTCGGCCGTGACCTGCTCCTGGATCACGACACCCATGTAGCAGTCGTCGAGGGAGATCCCGGCCTGCCGGCGCAGGCGGACGCTGCGCACCGACACCAGCGACGCCCAGACCTCCTTGACGCTGGCGAAGATCCGCTCGGCGGTGGTGACGTGGTTGAGCGACTCGTAGATGCCGGCGGCCGAGAACCCGGCGAGGTCTTCGGCGTTCGA
Source organism: Amycolatopsis sp. cg9 (assembly GCF_041346945.1). Taxonomy (NCBI): domain Bacteria; kingdom Bacillati; phylum Actinomycetota; class Actinomycetes; order Pseudonocardiales; family Pseudonocardiaceae; genus Amycolatopsis; species Amycolatopsis sp. cg9. Next base: position 5,095,725 of record NZ_CP166850.1, read on the forward strand.
CGAACTGCGCACGACGAACGAGCGCACGCCGGCCAGCTGCGACACCAGCGCGGAGTCGATCTCGCCGGCCAGCGCGCCCGGCATGCGGGCCGACCGGATCAGCGTCTGCAGCTCGACGCACAGCGGCTCGATCTCCCGCGCGTCCAGTTCCAGGGCCATCTTCAGCTTGCCGATGGCCTGCTGGATCCGCGGCGACGACTCCAGGAACCGCCGCTGCAGCGAGAACGGCACGGCGATCCCGCGGGGCACGCGGACGCGCTCGTCGAGCAGGCGGCGAGCCGCGGCGGTCAGGTCGGGGACCGCCGGGCCCGAAGCGGGATCGGCGGGGACGTCCAGCAGCCGGGCCAGGTATGGCAGCAGGTTGTCGCGCGGGGGACGCGGTACCTGGTAGAAGCCGAGCAGGCGCTCCGAACCGCGGGCCAGGACGTGGTGCAGCTCGCCGAGGTTGGCCGCCTTGGTGCCGTAGCGGTAGCGGTCGGCCGCGCGCAGCCGCGCGAGGTTCACGATCGGGCTGTGGTCGGCTTCCGGCTGCTCCAGCGTGACGCGCTGGGCGTACCAGCTCGGCGGTGTCGCCGCGGCCGGCGCGGGGATCTCCCGCAGGGACAGCGCCTGGGTGTCCACTGTGTACTCGACCCACTTGCCGTCGAGGCCGCGGCGGTCGACTTCGGCGAGGGCGCCGAGCTGGACGGCGTTCGGGATCTGCCAGCCGGTGGCCAGCACGTTGGTGTGCGACAACGGCGTCGTGTGCCGGGCGTTGACGATGCCGGACAGCCGCGGGACGTCGTCGGGGACGCGGTCCATCACGATGATGTCCGTCCAGTCCAGCGTGGCCGCCCGGTACTCGGCCTCGGTGCGGAACGCGCGCAGCCGTCCGGTGGCCGTGCCGGGGTTCAGCGCCACGAACGGCGCCGTGGAGAACAGCTCGTGCGCGAAGACGCGGGGCAGCTCGTCCGCCGGGATCTCCCGGACGATCCGCTCCTGCAGCTGGTTGGCCGGCTTGAACACCAGCGGCAGCGCCGGGTCGACGTACTCCGCGACGAAGGCGTGGAACTCGCGGATCAGCGCCGCCGGCATCGTGTCGACCTCGACCGTCTCCAGCGAAAGCAGCTGCGGGTGCCGGGCGAGGATGCCGAGCAGGAACCGGCGGTCCGGTGCGTGGTAGAACGCCTGGTTGTACGAGTCGATCTCCGCGCGCACCCGTTCTCCGGGGACGCCGAGGATCTCTTCGCCGATATAGATCGCGTGAAAGGAATGGCGCGCGTCGTTCAGGAAGTGGATCACCGAGGTTTCCCGGTCCACCACGACTTTCACGAAGGAATAGCCGCCGAGGGTGCCGCCCAGCTGGTGGAGGGCGGACAGCGAAAGGCGTTCGCCGACCAGTGCGGCGACGTTCTCGGGGGCAGGACTGGGGGCGACCACATCGGTCAGGGACACCGGATCTCCTCGCTCGAAACAGCGAGGGGAAACGATAACAGGCCGGTAAATCACCCACCGGTGCCGCGATTGCTCCATTCACCGGGATTCATGACCGCCGCCACACCCGCTCGGAGCACCGTTCCAGAGTGCTGGAACGGTGCTCCCGGAATGCGGACGCGGATTCCGCCGTTCGGGCGTGGCGATGACGCGGGGTGATCTCCGCTACAGCTTCGCGGCTTCCGCGGCCAGCTTCTCGATCGTGGCGACGTCCAGCGAGGACGTCAGCCACGAACCGCCGATGCAGCCGACGTTCGGCAGCGCCAGGTACGAGGGTGCCGTGGCCGCCGTGATCCCGCCGGTCGGGCAGAACTTCAGCGACGGCAGCGGGCCCGCGATCGACTTCAGGTACGCGACCCCGCCCGACGCCTCCGCCGGGAAGAACTTCAGCGCCGAAAGCCCGCGCTCCGCCAGCCGCATCGCCTCGGACACGGTGCTCGCGCCGGGCAGGAACGGCAGGCCGGTCTCGAAGCACGCGTCGACGACCGCGTCGGTGCAGCCCGGCGTCACGAGGAACTTCGCCCCCGCGTCGGCGGCCTGCTTCGCGTGCTCCGGCGCGGTGACGGTGCCGGCGCCGATGACGATGTCCGGCACCTCGGCGGCGATGCGCTCGATCGCGGACAGCGCCGCTCGCGTGCGCAGGGTCAGCTCGATGACCCCGATCCCGCCGGCGAGCAGCGCCCGGGCCGTGGGCACGGCGTCGCCGGCGTCGTCGAGCACCACGACGGGCATCACGGGGGACAGCTCGAGCAGGTCCTGACCGGTGGTCACTGACCGACCTCCTGGGTTGCGAAAGCGGGCGTTCCGAAGTGCTCCGGAGTCAAGCCGCCGAACACCGAAGCGCCCTGGTCGGCGGGGCCGACCGCACGGCGCAACGCGGCGAACAGCTCTCGGCCGGTGCCGGTCCAGGATGCTTCGGACGGCGGCGAGTCCACAAGCTCACGCCGGGCGAGTTCTTCGTCACCGACCAGCACGTCGAGGCTGCCCGAGGAAGCGTCGAGGCGGATGACGTCGCCGTCGGCGACGCGCGCGATCGGGCCGCCCGCCGCGGCTTCCGGGGTCACCTGGATGGCGGCCGGGATCTTGCCCGACGCGCCCGACATCCGGCCGTCGGTGAGCAACGCCACGGCGTGCCCGCGGTCCATCAGCACGCCCAGCGCCGGGGTGAGGCCGTGCAGCTCCGGCATGCCGTTCGCCCGCGGGCCCTGCTGCCGGATCACCACCACGACGTCGCGGTCCAGCTCGCCCGCCTCGAACGCGGCCGTGAACGCCCCCTGGGTGGTGAACACCCGCGCCGGCGCCTGGACGACCCGGTGCTCCGGCGCCACCGCGGACACCTTGATCACCGCGCGGCCGAGGTTGCCTTCGACCATCCGCAGCCCGCCGTCCGCGGCGAACGGGCGCCACACCGGGCGCAGCACCTCTTCATCGAGGCTGCGGGTGGGGACGTCGCGCCAGACGAGCTCGCCGTCGGACAGGATCGGCTCGGCGCGGTAGCGGTGCAGCCCGAACCCGGCCACCGTGTGCACGTCCTCGTGCAGCAAACCGGCGTCGAGCAGCGTGCCGACCAGGAACTGGATGCCGCCGGCGGCGTGGAAGTGGTTGATGTCGGCGCTGCCGTTCGGGTAGACCCGCGCCAGCAGCGGCACCACCGCCGAGAGGTCGGAGAAGTCGTCCCAGGTCAGCTGGATGCCCGCGGCCGCGGCGATCGCGACCAGGTGCATCGTGTGGTTGGTCGAGCCGCCGGTGGCGAGCAGCGCGACGACGCCGTTGACGAACGCCTTCTCGTCGAGGATCCGCGAGACCGGCGTGTACTCCTCGCCGCGCGAGATCGCGACGACCCGCCGTCCGGCCTCTTCGGTCAACGCGCGCCGCAGCGAGGAACCCGGCTGGACGAAGCTGGCGCCGGGCAGGTGCAGGCCCATCACCTCGACGACCATCTGGTTGGAGTTGGCGGTGCCGTAGAACGTGCAGGTGCCGGCCGAGTGGTACGACGCCGCTTCGGCGTCGAGGAGGTCTTCGCGGGTCGCTAGGCCCTCCGCGTACAGCTGCCGGACGCGCGCCTTCTCCTTGTTCGGCAGCCCGGAGTTCATCGGGCCCGCCGGGACGAGCAGGGCCGGCAGGTGCCCGAACGACAGGGCGCCGATCAGCAGTCCGGGCACGATCTTGTCGCAGACGCCCAGCAGCAGGGCCGCGTCGAACATGTCGTGGGAGAGCGCGATCGCCGTCGACATCGCGATGACCTCGCGGCTGTACAGGGACAGCTCCATGCCCGCGCGGCCCTGGGTGATGCCGTCGCACATGGCCGGGACGCCGCCGGCGAACTGGGCGACACCCCCGGCGGAGCGCACCGACTTCTTCAGCCAGGCCGGGTACTCCTGCATCGGCTGGTGCGCCGAAAGCATGTCGTTGTAGGACGAGACGATCGCGACGCCGGGGGCGCGCGCGGCCCGCAGCGCCTCCTTGTCGGCGCCTTCCATCGCGGCGAACCCGTGGGCCAGGTTGCTGCACGCGAGGCCCCGGCGGACGGGGCCTTCTTCGTGCGCGGCGGCCGTGCGGGCGAGGTAGGCGGTGCGGGTCGCGGCACTGCGCTCGGCGATGCGCGCGGTGACGTCGGCGACGACTCGGTGCAGCGGGGTGGTGGGGGTGGGGCTCATGTCCGGCTCCGGATCACTGGTGTGTGGTGGTCCGCGGGACGGCAACGCTGACGCCTCAGGGTCGTGACACTGGCCACACTACCTCGGGAAAACGCCGAATCAAAATCGATTCAGAAGATCGACCCGCGTGACCCCGATCACCTCCCGAACCGTTAGTGTGCTAGTTGTCACACTGCACGACGCGCGGCAAAGCCGTAGGGGCGAGCGATCGCCCGGCCGGTTCCCTGTCGGCCCCACCACCACGGGAGGCATGATGTCCACCTCCGAGATCGCCGAGCTGCGGCGAACCATCGGCCAGCTCCGGCAGTGCGTCGGCGCACTGCGCTCTCGTTACGGCGACGCTTCGGCGGTGCGCCGGCTCGCGAACGACGTGGAGCGCCTCGACATCGACACCGCGGACCTCGACGGCACGCCGCTGGCCGTGCCCGCGCAGGCGAAGCCCGCCGAGCGCGTCCCGGTACCCGACACCCCCTACGACCCGGCGCTGTGGCACGGCGCCGATGACGAAGGCGTCGGCGGCTACAAGCGCGACCAGCGGTGAGCGCACCGGCTGACAACGGCGTCGGCACCGGCGTCCGGGCCCCCAAGCGGGCCCGGATCGCCGAGCGCACCCTCCGCACGGACCGGTGGTGGCTCCAGCCGCTGCTGACCGTGCTCGGCCTGTCGGCGTTCATCATCTACGCGACGGTCCGCTCGTTCGTGCGCACCGCGTACTGGGTGAACGACTACCACTACCTGACGCCGTTCTACTCGCCCTGCCTGTCCACTTCCTGCGTCGAGGGCTCGAGCCACTTCGGCCACTGGTTCGGCGACCTGCCCGGGTTCATCCCGCTCGGCTTCGTCGTGCTGCCGTTCCTGCTCGGGTTCCGCCTGACCTGCTACTACTACCGCAAGGCCTACTACCGGGCCGTGTGGTTCTCCCCGCCCGCCTGCGCCGTCGCGGAACCGCACGCCAAATACACCGGCGAGACGCGGCTGCCGCTGATCATCCAGAACGTCCACCGCTACTTCTTCTACGTGGCGCTGATCGTCTCGCTGATCAACACCTACGACGCCATCACGGCGTTCCACGGCAAGACCGGCGGCTTCGGCTTCGGGCTGGGCAACATCGTCCTGCTCGGCAACGTGGTCCTGCTCTGGGCGTACACGCTGTCCTGCCACTCGTGCCGGCACGTGACCGGCGGCCGGCTGAAGCACTTCTCCAAGCACCCGGTGCGCTACTGGATCTGGACCAAGGTCTCGAAGCTCAACACCCGCCACATGGCGCTGGCCTGGACGACGCTCGGCACGCTGGTGCTGACCGACTTCTACGTCATGCTCGTCGCCAGCGGCGCGATCTCGGATCTGAGATTCGTCAACTAGCGCACCCCTTCTTCCCGACAACGACGTCCCCAGTTCCGAGGTGGAATCTCTTCATGACCGAGGTCGAACGGCACAGCTACGACGTGGTGGTGATCGGTGCCGGTGGCGCCGGTCTGCGCGCCGTGATCGAAGCTCGCGAGCGCGGTTTCCGCGTCGCCGTCGTGTGCAAGTCCCTGTTCGGCAAGGCGCACACGGTGATGGCCGAGGGCGGGTGCGCGGCGTCGATGGGCAACGCGAACTCGAACGACAACTGGCAGGTCCACTTCCGCGACACCATGCGCGGCGGGAAGTTCCTCAACAACTGGCGGATGGCCGAGCTGCACGCCAAGGAGGCGCCGGACCGCGTCTGGGAGCTGGAGACCTACGGCGCCCTGTTCGACCGCACCGCGGACGGGCGGATCAGCCAGCGCAACTTCGGCGGGCACACCTACCCGCGGCTCGCGCACGTCGGTGACCGCACCGGCCTCGAGCTGATCCGCACGATGCAGCAGAAGATCGTTTCGCTGCAGCAGGAGGACTTCGCCGAGACCGGGGACTACGAGGCGAAGATCAAGGTCTTCGCCGAGTGCACGGTCACCGAGCTGCTCACCACCGACGGCAAGATCGCCGGCGCGTTCGGCTACTGGCGCGAGAGCGGCCGGTTCATCCTGTTCGAGGCGCCCGCGGTCGTGCTCGCCACCGGCGGCATCGGCAAGTCGTTCAAGGTGACGTCGAACTCTTGGGAGTACACCGGCGACGGCCACGCGCTGGCCCTGCGCGCGGGCGCGAAGCTGATCAACATGGAGTTCGTCCAGTTCCACCCGACCGGGATGGTCTGGCCGCCGAGCGTCAAGGGCATCCTCGTCACCGAGGGCGTGCGCGGGGACGGCGGCGTGCTCAAGAACTCCGACGGCAAGCGGTTCATGTTCGAGTACGTGCCCGACGTCTTCAAGGGCCAGTACGCGGAGAGCGAAGACGAAGCCGACCGCTGGTACACCGACCAGGAGAGCAACCGCCGCACGCCGGACCTGCTGCCCCGCGACGAGGTCGCGCGCGCGATCAACTCCGAGGTCAAGGAGAACCGCGGGTCCCCGCACGGCGGCGTCTTCCTCGACATCGCGAGCCGGCTGCCGGCCGAGGAGATCAAGAAGCGGCTGCCGTCGATGTACCACCAGTTCAAGGAACTCGCGGACGTCGACATCACGGCCGAGCCGATGGAGGTCGGCCCGACCTGCCACTACGTCATGGGCGGCATCGAGGTCGACCCGGACACGGCCGGCGCGAGCGTGCCCGGCCTGTTCGCCGCCGGCGAGTGCTCGGGCGGCATGCACGGGTCCAACCGGCTCGGCGGCAACTCGCTGTCGGACCTGCTGGTGTTCGGCCGCCGCGCGGGGCTCGGCGCCGCCGAGTACGTCGACGGCCTCGGTACCCGGCCGGCCGTCGCACAGTCCGATGTGGACGCCGCGGCGAAGATGGCGCTCGCGCCGTTCGACCCGCCCGCGGGTGCGTCGGCCGAGAACCCGTACACCCTGCACACCGAGCTGCAGCAGTCGATGAACGACCTCGTCGGCATCATCCGCAAGGCCGGCGAGATCGAGCAGGCACTGGTGAAGCTCTCGGAGCTGCGGGAGCGGATCCTGCACGTCACCGTGGAGGGGCACCGGCAATTCAACCCGGGCTGGCACCTCGCGATCGACCTGCGCAACATGCTGATGGTCAGCGAGTGCGTCGCGAAGGCCGCGCTGACGCGGACCGAAAGCCGCGGCGGGCACACGCGCGACGACTTCCCGGGCATGGACGCCGAGTGGCGGCACAAGCTGCTGGTGTGCTCGGCGACGGCGGGGGACAACCCGGTCGTCCCGGACATCGGCGTCGAGGTGAAGGAGCAGGTGCCGCTGCGGCAGGACCTGCTGGAGCTGTTCGAATTCGGCGAACTCGGGAAGTACTACACCGACGACGAGCTCGAAGCGCACCCCGGGAGCAAAGCATGAGCGAGCTTGCGAGCGAATCATTCAACACAGCGCTTCCGGCTCAGGCGGCACCGAGCGCCAGCGAGGTGTGCGCATGAGCTACAAGGCGAGTTTCCGGGTCTGGCGCGGCGACGACACCGGCGGCGCGCTGCAGGACTTCACGGTGGAGGTGAACGAGGGCGAGGTCGTCCTCGACATCATCCACCGGCTGCAGGCCACCCAGGCGTCGGACCTCGCGGTGCGCTGGAACTGCAAGGCGGGCAAGTGCGGCTCGTGCTCGGCGGAGATCAACGGCAAGCCGCGCCTGCTGTGCATGACGCGGATGTCGACGTTCACCGAGGACGAGGTCATCACCGTGACGCCGATGCGGACGTTCCCGGTGATCCGCGACCTGGTCACCGACGTGTCCTTCAACTACACGAAGGCGCGCGAGATCCCGTCGTTCACCCCGCCCGCGGACCTCAAGCCCGGTGAGTACCGGATGCAGCAGGTGGACGTCGAGCGCTCGCAGGAGTTCCGGAAGTGCATCGAGTGCTTCCTGTGCCAGAACACCTGCCACGTCGTGCGCGACCACGAGGAGAACAAGGAGTCCTTCGCCGGGCCGCGGTACCTGATGCGGATCGCCGAGCTGGAGATGCACCCGCTCGACGTCGCGGACCGGCGGGACGCGGCGCAGGAAGAGCACGGCCTCGGCTACTGCAACATCACCAAGTGCTGCAGCGAGGTGTGCCCGGAAGGCATCCACATCACCGACAACGCGCTCATCCCGATGAAGGAGCGCGTCGCGGACCGCAAGTACGACCCGATCGTCTGGCTCGGCAACAAGCTGTTCCGCCGCGACAAATGAGGTGACCCGCCTGGCAGGGTGGGGGCATGGAGATCACGTTCGTGCGGGCCGGGGAGAGCGCCGTCGCTTCGGTCGACGGTGCTCTCGCCGGCCCGGTCCGTGTCCGGCGGCTCGCGTGACGCTGCTCGCCGGGGCGCTCGTCTTCGACCCGGAGACCGGGGACGCGGCGCGGGCGGACGTCCGGCTGGACGGCGCCCGGATCGCCGAGGTCGGCCCCGGCCTCGACGGCGACGGGCGTGTCGACTGCTCGGGCGGGCTGCTGATCCCCGGGCTCATCGACTGCCACGTGCACGTCGCCTTCCCGCGGCCCGAGCCGTTGCCGCGCAGCGCGCGGATCCTCGAAGCCGTGCCGGTGCTGCGCGGCTTGCTGGCGCGCGGGATCACCACCGTGCGGGACGCCTGGGGCGCCGACGCCGGGGTCAAGCACGCGCTGCGCGAAGGCTGGATCACCGGGCCCGACCTGCTCGTCAGCCTCCGCCAGCTGTCGCCGACCGGCGGGCTCGGCGACAGCTGGGACCCGCCCGCGGGCACCGTCGACAACTTCGGCGACCCGTCGCTGCCGGACCCGGTGTTCGACGGGCCCGATGCGGCGCGCGCGGCCGTCCGCCGGATGGTGCGCGCGGGCGCCGACTGGATCAAAGTCGGCGCCAGCGGCGCCATGCGGGCCGTGCGCGAAGGCGTGGACGTCCGGCCGACCGACGACGAGCTCGTCGCCCTGGTCGACGAAGCCCGCCGCTGCGGCCGGGACGTCCTGGCCCACGCGCACACCCCCGCGTCGGTCGTCTCGGCCGCGCGCGCCGGTGCCCGCAGCATCGAGCACGGCACGTTCCTCGACGACGACGCCGTGGCCGCGCTGGCGCACGCCTGGTACGTCCCGACGCTCTCGCCGATCAGCGACAGCGAGTTCGCCGGGACGCACCGACGTTCGGTCCGCCTCGCGGTGGAAGCGGGCATCCCGATCGCCGCCGGCTCGGACCTGGCCCCGCGTCCCCATGTCGACTTGACGACCGAGCTGCGCCTGCTGGCCGCCGTGCTCGGCAACGCGGCCGCCCTGAAGGCGGCCACCTCCGAGGCCGCCCGTCTGCTGCGGCTGGCGGACGACCGGGGCCGGCTCGCGGTGGGGTTGCGTGCCGACGTGGTGCTGCTCGACGGGACGGACCTGGACGTGACCGACCTGCCGGGCCGGATCCGGGCGGTCTGGCACGACGGGAAACGGGTCGGCCAGGTGTCGTGTCCGGGGAGGTCGTGATCGTGGCGGCACGGGACCGGGTGATGGTGGTGCGGGGGAGGGACTCCGGGTTCGGGTGGACGCGGGACGACTGACCGCTCATCCCGTCCACCGGCCGGTCCGGACCGGACACTGCCCGAGTCGGCCGGCGAGCCTTCGGAGCCCGGCCCGGCAAGGGGAGGCCCGCATCCGCTGCGAGCTGCCCGGTGCGGCATCGGGGCCCGAGCACGATGGCCCCGAGGGTGCCTTCGGCCGGAGAGCGGGCAGCGCCGCCGAGTCCCCTGGCGCACCGGCAGGACCGCAGGTTCAGTTCGTCATGACGTCGAACTCCTCGGCCAGCCGGACGAGGAACGCCCGGGACTCGTGTTCCGACAGGGCCACCTGTTCCAGCCGGGTGCGGAGGACGTAGAAGGCTTCCACCGCCACGCGTTCGTCGATGAACAGGCCGGCCGCGAAGGTTTCTTCGTAGGCCACCGGTGGGTGTTCGGCGAACTCGAGGATCGTGAAACGGCTGCCGATCAGGTGGTACGGGGGTGCGGAGGCGGGGATGACGCGGATGGTGCAGTGCGGGAGGTTGGTGGCCAGGACCAGGTATTGCAGCTGTTCGTGCATCAGCGCCGGGTCGCGCAGGACCGACCTCAGGGTGTGCTCGTAGACGAAGTAGAGGCACTGCGGCGGGTTCCGGCGTTGCAGCAGCTGCTGCCGGTCGATCCTCGCCTGGACGAGTGCCTTCAGCCGATCCGTGGTGTAGCGGCCGGACAGCTCGTAGACGGAGCGCACGTAGTCTTCGGTCTGGAGCATGCCCGGCAGGGCCAGCGGGCTGTTCGAGATCACCGCGGTCGCCAGGTTTTCCTGGATGATCAGCGACTTCGCCGGGTCGACGAACTTGTCGAAGAACGGCCGCACCCAGTACAGGTCGCTCGGCGGCCGGGTCAGGTGCAGCAGCCGGTCGCGTTCGGTGGCGTCGGTTCCGCAGTGCGCGAGGTAGATCGCCGCGTCGATCGGCGAGATCCGGCGGCCGTTCTCCCAGCCGGACACCTTCGACGCCGACCAGTGGGCGCGCCGGGCGACTTCGCGCAGCGACATTTGTCTCGCTTCGCGCTGGGTTTTCAGCTCGACACCCATCTCCCGGGTGCGCACCGTGCTCTTTTCGGTCATGTCCCGCACGTTAAAGGCAAGCACCGACAAAACGGCTCCTGCCACGCGGCGGTTCACCGGAAGGGATGTTGCTGTTCTGCCTGTGTGACAACGGGTTTCGCGCGCGAAGCGTTGCGAAGCAGCTTCGCACAATGAAGCGTGCTTCGCACCTTCGCTGAGCAGTAACACCATTAACGAAGCCCATTTCCGGAATCGAACCGGGCCGCCGGGGACCGGTGGTTCGGCCGCCGGGCGCGCGGTGGTTGACTTGCTCGCATGGCTGAACCGAAACCGCGGGACCTGGCCGCGCTGCTGCTGGCCCTCACCGTCGTCACCGGCGTGGTCGACGCCGTCAGCTTCCTCGGGCTCGGGCGGGTCTTCGTGGCCAACATGACCGGGAACGTCGTCTTCCTCGGCTTCGCCGCGGCGGGGGAGACGACGCTGTCCGTGCTCGCCTCGCTGACGGCGGTGCTGGCGTTCCTGGCCGGCGCCCTCGCCGGCGGGCGGCTGGCCCGGACCGGGGACGACTACGCGACCCTTCGCCGGGCGACCGGGGTCCAGGCGGGGCTGATCGCGGTGGCCGTCGCGCTGTCGGCGACGGTCGGGAGCGGCACGCGGGCGGGCAGCGAGCTGCTCATCGTCGTGCTCGGGCTGGCGATGGGGCTGCAGAACGCGGCGGTCCGCCGGATCGGCGCGCCCGACCTGACGACGACGGTGCTGACGATGACGCTGACCGGCTTCGCGGCCGACTCGAAGGCCGCCGGCGGGGCGGGGTCGCACCCGCTGCGGAAGGTCGCCGCCGTGGCGGCGATGCTCGGGGGCGCGTTCGCCGGTGGCGTGCTCCAGCTCCACGTCGCCATGTGGGCCGCGCTGACGCTGGCACTGGTGCTCGTGCTGGCCGTGGCGGCGGTGCTGGCCACCGGCGCTAGCCGAGCGCGCGGCCGCCGTCGACCAGCAGACGCTGGCCCGTGATGAAGCCCGCTCCCTCCGACGCGAAGAAGCTCACCGCGGCGGCCACGTCGTCGGGGGTGCCCAGCCGGCCCATCGGGACGCCGGCCAGGTAGGCCGCGCGCTCGGCTTCCGGGACGTCCGCGTGGCGCTCCACCGGGACGAAGCCGGGGGCCACCGAGTTGACCGTGATGCCGTCCGGGGCCAGCTCGCGGGCCCACGACCGGGCCAGGCCGACCTGGGCCGCCTTGGCCGTCGCGTACGCCGACCGGCCGGGTGGCGGGCGGTCCGCCACCTCCGAATCGATGTGGACGATCCGGCCGTACCCGCGGGCGCGCATGCCCGGGAGCACCGCGTGGCCCAGCAGCACCGGCGACCGCACGAAGAAGTCCAGGTGCCCCAGGTGCTCCGGCCAGTCCACATCGGACAGGAAGACGTCCGGCTGCGGGCCCGTCGCGTTGACGACCAGGACGCTCACCGGGCCCAGCAACGCCGTCACCGCGTCGACGAGCTCGCCCACCTCGCGCCGGTCGGTCACGTCGGCGGCGAAGGCCGCGGCCCGGCCGCCCTCGGCGAGGACCTCCTCCGCGGCGGCCTTGAGGTCGGGATCGTCGTGCCGGCCGTTCACCGCCACGGCGAAGCCGTCGCGGGCCAGGCGCCGGGCGATCGTGCGGCCCAGGCCTCGGGAGCTTCCGGTCACCAGTGCGACACCCATGGGCCCCGACGCTAGGGGAGATCGGCGGACATGGAAAGGCCCCCGACGGGTACGCCGGGGGCCGTTCCGCAGCCGGGGAGGTCAGACCGTGCCACCGCCGGCGGCCGAGCCGAGCGCGATCTGCTCGACCTTGCCGCCCGTCCCGCCGATGACCTTCTTGTTGCGCCGGTTGCGCCGCTCCAGGTACGTCGCCAGCGCCGTCAGCAGCAGGCACATCACGACGTAGATGGCGGTCGCCACGATCGTGGACGGCACGATCGGCCGCCCGAACGTGCCCTGCGAACCGATGTACCGCGCGTAGTACAGCAGCTCCTGGAACGTGATGATGAAGCCGAGCGCGGTGTCCTTCAGCAGCACGACGAGCTGGCTGATGATGGTCGGCAGCATCGCCCGGATCGCCTGCGGCAGCAGGACCAGGAACATCACCTGGGTCTTGCGCATGCCCAGCGCGTACGCGGCTTCGCTCTGCCCCTTCGGCAGCGACTGGATGCCCGCGCGGAAGACCTCCGCCAGCACCGAGCCGTTGTAGAGCGTCAGGCCGAACACCACGCCGAGGAACGGCGTCATCGGCACGCCCAGCGTCGGCAGGCCGAAGTAGAACAGGAACATCAGGATCAGGGCCGGGATGGCGCGGAAGAACTCCACGACGAACCCGGCGATCCGGCGGATCCACGCGTGGTCGGACAGCCGCCCGGCCGCGAAGATCGCACCGAAGACCAGGGCCAGCACGGCCGCGGCCGCGAACGCCTCGAGCGTCTGGAGCACGGCGTTGCCGAGGTCGCGCTGGACCTGCGCGTACTGCAGCCACTCCCACTTGCGGGCGGTGAACTGGCCGCTGTCGTAGAACCGCCACCCGATGTAGGCGATGAACGCGACGACCACGAGGGTGCCGACGACCGCGTAGGTGCGGTACCGCAGCCGGGCCTTCGGGCCCGGGACGTCGAACAGGACGTTGCTCATGCGCCCACCTCGCTGACGCTCGCTGCGGCCTGAGCCGCAGGCGCAGTGTTGAATGATTCGCTCGCAAGCTCGCTCATCGGGCCACGCTCCAGCGCTTCTCCAGGCTGCGTTGGACGAACGACAGCACGGTGACCAGGATGATGAAGCCGAGCGCGACCCACAGCAGGCCGACCAGCTGGTTCTCCCCGCGTTCGGACAGGTACGAGCGGATCGCGCCGGCCTCCGCGACGGAGAAACCGGCGGCGATGGTGGTGTTCTTCAGCAGCGCGATCAGGGTGCTGATCAGCGGCGGGACGACCGAGCGCAGCGCCTGCGGCAGCACGACCTGGCCGAGGATCTGGCCGAAGGTCAGCCCCAGCGCCCGGCCCGCCTCGGCCTGGCCGACCGGCACGGTGTTGATGCCCGAGCGCACGACCTCGCAGATGAACGCCGAGGTGTAGACGGTCAGCGCGATCACGGCGGCCGGGAAGTAGTCGACCTTGACGATGTCGAGCAGCGGGTAGGCGAACACGAAGAACGCGAAGACCAGCGTGAGCGGGGTGTTCCGGGCGATCGTCACGTACGCCGTGCCGACGGCGCGGAAGACGGGTACCGGGCTCACCCGCAGCATGGCCAGGATCGTGCCCCAGACCAGGCTGCCGACGGCCGAGAGCACGAACAGTTCGATCGTGCGGAGGAAGAACGGACCGAACAGGTCCAGGTTGTTGAAGAGGACGTCCATGAGCCTTCCCCGCGTCCGTTTCAGGCGGTGGTCAGGTGGTGGATGTGGGAAGGCCGGTGGACCGGGAACCCCGGTCCACCGGCCTCGGTGTCACGTCAGTACTTCTCGAGGGTCGGCTTCTTGGCGGCCGAACCCGACTTGCCGAGCGTCGCGGCGTAGATCTTGTCCCAGGTGCCGTCGTCCAGCGCCTTCTGCAGGATCTCGTTGACCTTGTCGCGCAGGACCTTGTCGTCCTTGTTCAGGCCGATGCCGTACTTCTCGGTGGAGAACGTCTGGCCGACGACCTTCAGGTTGTCCGGGTCCTGGGCCGCGTAGCCCTTGAGGATCGCGTCGTCGGTCGTGACCGCGTCGACGTCCTTCGACAGCAGCTTCTCGACGCACTGCGAGTACTTCTGGAACTCGACGATGTTGCCCGGCTCGGTCAGGTTCTCCGAGCGGATCTTCTGGATCGGGGTCGAGCCGGTGACCGAGCAGACCTTCTTGCCCTTGAGGGTGTCCTTGCCGGTGATCGAGGAGTCGTCCTTGCGCACCAGCAGGTCCTGGCCGGCGACGAAGTACGGGCCGGCGAAGGAGACGAGCGCCTTGCGCTTGTCGGTGATCGAGTAGGTGCCGACGTAGTAGTTCACGTCGCCGTTCGCGATCGTCTGCTCACGGGCACCCGAGTCGACCGTGCGGAAGGTGATCTTCTCCGGGTCGAAGCCGAGGCCGGCCGAGACGAGCTTCGCGATCTCGATGTCGAAGCCGCCGAACTTGCCGGTCGTCGGGTCCTTCTGGCCCAGGCCGGGCTGGTCGTCCTTGGCGCCGACGGTCAGCGCGCCCGCCGACTTCATCTTGGCGAACACCGGGGAGCCGGCCAGGTCGACGCCGGTCGCGACCGGGTAGGTCGGCAGCGCGGCGGCGCTCGAACCGCTCTGGTCGCCGGCACCCGGGGTGCTCGGCGTGCCTTCCTTGCCGCAGGCGGTCAGGGTGGTCAGCGTCAGGCCACCGACGAGCACTCCCACCGCGAGGGTGCGGATCCTCATGTGAATCTCTCCTGTGTGTCGTCACCCGCGGCACGACGGCGCCGCGGAACGTTCTCTCAGTGGGTCAGGATCTTGCCGAGGAAGTCCTTCGCGCGCTCGCTCTTGGGCGCGGTGAAGAACTCCTCGGGCGTCGTGTCCTCGACGATCTCGCCGTCGGCCATGAAGATCACCCGATCGGCTGCCCGCCGGGCGAAGCCCATCTCGTGGGTGACGACGAGCATCGTCATGCCGTCCTTGGCCAGGCCCGTCATCACGTCGAGGACCTCCTGGACCATCTCCGGGTCCAGCGCCGAGGTCGGCTCGTCGAACAGCATGACCTTGGGCCGCATCGCCAGCGCCCGCGCGATGGCGACGCGCTGCTGCTGGCCGCCCGAGAGCTGCGCCGGGTACTTGTCGGCCTGGTTGGCGATGCCGACGCGCTCCAGCAGCTCCATCGCCGTCTTGCGCGCTTCGGCCTGCGACGTCTTGCGGACCTTCACCGGCGCGAGCATGACGTTCTCGACGATGGTCTTGTGCGCGAACAGGTTGAACGACTGGAACACCATGCCGACGTCGGCGCGCAGGGCGGCCAGCGCCTTGCCCTCGGCCGGCAGCGGGACGCCGTCGACGGCGATCTCGCCCGAGTTGATCGGCTCCAGCCGGTTGATGGCCCGGCAGAGGGTCGACTTGCCCGACCCCGAGGGGCCCAGCACCACGACGACCTGGCCGCGGGGCACCTCGAGCGTGATCTCCCTGAGCACGTGCAGGTCGCCGAAGTACTTGTTCACGGCGGACGCCTTGATCATCGGCGCCGCCACCTCCGCGGTCATCTGGCCTCCAGGATCGATCGAATGCGGCGTGGGTCACCACGCGATGGCGAGAACCTACCGTTGCTCTACCTGCTCGCAAGACGGCTTGACCCATTCTTAGGGTTTCAAGTGGGTATCGATGTCCGATTCGGCACCCCGCGCGCCGAGGTCCTAGAGTTCGTCGCTACCGGCGCGGTGAAGCAGGTCACCAGGGAGGGTGGACGGGTGCGGGTGCTGCTGGTGGAGGACGACGACCGGGTCGCGGGCGCGCTGATCCCGGCGCTGACCCGCCGCGGCCTGGCGATCGCCCGCCTGGCCACCGGCGCCGGCGTGCTCGAGCGGGTGCAGGAAGTCGACGTCGTCCTGCTCGACCTCGGCCTGCCGGACATCGACGGCGTCACGCTGTGCCACCAGATCCGCGCGGTCAGCGACGTCGCGATCATCGTCGTGTCGGCGCGCGGCGAGGTCGACGACCGGATCAAGGGCCTGCGCGCGGGTGCCGACGACTACCTGGTCAAGCCCTACGACGTCGAGGAGCTGCTCGCCCGGGTCGAGGCGGTGCGCCGCCGCCGCGGCGAGCACGCCACGGCCGAGCCGGTGGTGATCCGGGTCGGGGACGTCACCGTCGACGTGTCCCGGCACGAGGTGCTGGTCGACGGGCGCGCGGTCGCGTTGTCCCGCAAGGAGTTCCAGGTGCTCGCGCTGGTCGCGGGCGCGCGCGGCGCGGTCTGCTCGCGCGAGCACGTGCTCACCGAGGTGTGGGGCCACCGCGGTCCGGCGGAGAGCCGCTCGCTGGACGTCCACGTCGCCACGCTGCGGACGAAGCTGGGCCGCCCGGCGCTGATCGAGACGGTCCGCGGGGTCGGCTACCGGCTCGGCGGCCAGGTCGACCGGAGCTGACGGGGTGCGCGTCCGGCTGCAGGGCATCGTGCTGACGCTCGTCGCGTTGCTGGTGTTCGGCCTCGGCATCCCGCTGGCCACCACCATCGCCGCCGGCGCGCAGCAGGACCTCTTCCTCGACCGGCTGACCGACACCGCGCGGTTCGCGTCGCTGGCGCAGCGCCCGCTGCTGGACGACAAGCCGTTGCTGCTCGACCCGGACCTGCGCCGCTACACCGAGGTGTACGGCGTCCAGGTGCTGGTCTTCGACCAGGACGGCAAGCCGGTGGTCAGCTCGCTGGGCCCGAACGCCGCGCGGCTCGACATGCGCGCCGAGCGGATCAGCGACCCGGTCCACGAGGCGCTGGCCGGCCGCCGCTCCCAGCCCGGCGGCGTGCTGATGCCGTGGGACGACACCCCCCTGGTGCTGGCCGAACCCGTGCTCGCCGACGGCGAGGTGCGCGGCGCGGTGCTGACGGTGTCCGACACCGGCGCCGAGCGGGCCGACGTGCTGTGGTGGTGGCTGCTGCTCGCCGCGGGCGGGATCCTCGCCTTCACGCTGGCGCTGGCCGTGGCGATCCCGGTGGTCCGGTGGATCCTGCGGCCGGTGCACCGGCTCGACGACGCGACCGGCGCGCTGGTGGCGTCCGTGGTCAGCGGCCGCGAGGCCGAGCCGGTGGGGGAGAGCGGCGGGCCGCCGGAGCTGCGGCAGCTCGGCCGGTCCTTCGACCGGATGGCCGAGAGCGTTTCCGGGGCGCTGGCCGCGCAGCGCGCGTTCGTCGCCGACGCCTCCCACCAGCTGCGCAACCCGCTGACCGCGCTCAAGATCCGGCTCGGCAACCTCGAAGGCCACGTCGACGACGAGCCGGCCGCGGCCGACCTGGAGGCCGCCCGGGTCGACGCGGGCCGGCTGCACCAGATCCTCGACGGGCTGCTGTCGATGGCCCGCGCGGAGGCCTCCGGCGGCGAGCTGGACCCGGTGGTGCTGGACGAGGCCGTCGCCGAGCGCGTCGCCGACTGGTCGGTGGTCGGCGAGGCCCGCGACGTGCAGCTGGTCGTCGACACCCCGGGCGACGGCGTGTGCGTGCGGATGCCGCCGCGCGGCGCCGAGACGATCTTGGACGCGCTGCTCGACAACGCGCTGAAGTTCACCGCGGCGGGCACCGAGATCCGGGTCGCCGTGGAGCGCGACGGCGACCGCGTGCGCCTGTCGGTCCGCGACCACGGGCCGGGCGTGCGGCCGGACGAGCTGGACCGCGCGCTCGACCGGTTCTGGCGCAGCCCGGCCCACCAGAACGTGCCCGGCTCGGGGTTGGGCCTGGCGATCGTCAGCGAAATCGTCGCGCACTCGGACGGCGAACTGACCCTGGACCTGCCCGAGGGCGGCGGCCTCCGGATCTCGATGACGTTCCCGGCGGCTTAGGTCTTCTGCGCCCGGTAGTAGCGCAGCGCACCCGGGTGCAGCGGGATCGGCTGCGTCTCGATGCCCGGGTGGACGTCGATCGACAGCGCCGCCGGGTTGGCGCCGGCGAGCTGCTGCCGGGCCGCGAACAGGCCGCTGACCAGCGCCTCGGCGACGTCGTCGCGCATCGACGTGCGCACCACCAGGAAGTTCGGCACCACCAGCGTGGTCACCGGCCGGATCTGGTCGTAGGTGCTCGCCGGGATGGTGGCGGTGCCGTAGACCTCGCTGATCGCCTGCATCTTCGGCATCAGGTCGGCGATGTCGACCAGCCGCAGCCGGCTCTTGTTGTCCGCCAGCTTCGGGGTCGGCAGCCCGCCGGACCAGAAGAACGCGTCGACGTCACCGTTCAGCAGCGCCGCGACGGAGTCGTCGAGCCCGCGGGTGATGGTGCTGACCGCCCCGGTCAGCTCGGCCGCGCCGAGCAGCTTCCCGGCGATGTACTCGACCCCGGAGGCGGGCGAGCCGATCGCGATCCGGTGCCCGCGCAGCTGCGCCACCGACCGGATGTCGGAGTCCGACCGCACGACGACGTGCAGGTAGTCGTCGTGGATCCGCGCGAGCGCGGCAAGCCCGGGATTGTCCCGGTACTGGTCCGCGGCGACATCGGCGGCGACGAAGGCGACATCGGCCTGCCCGCTCAGCACCCGGTTCACGTTGTCGGGCGACCCTTGCGTCTGCAGCACCTGCGGCCGCTCGATGTCGAGCCCGGCCTGCCAGGCGGTGGCGAGGGTCTGGGCGAGCTTGTCGTAGACGCCCCCGGAGTTCCCCGCGGCGATCCGGAGGTGGACGTCGGCGAAGCCGCCGGTGCAGCCGGAGAGGGCCAGGAGCAGGACGGCCGCCAGTGCCAGTGCGCGTGGTCGCCGGGTCCTGGTCACGTGCCGATCGTGCCAGACGCTGCGCCTGCCGTCAGTCCGTCAGCCCACTGAGGACCTCCGTTGCTTCGTGCCGAACGCGCGCGGCGGACGGGGACCATGCGTGGTCGCGGGCCGGGCACCGCAGTTCATGAGACGAGGTTCGGGGACGTGCGAACCTAACGTCGGGTCCATGAGTTCTTCCGCGTACCTGTCCACCGCCTCGACCCGGTGGGACGCGCGCCTGTGGGGGGTTCTCCTCACCGTCTCGATCGTCACCGCGCTCGATGCGCTCGACGGGTCGATGGTCGGGGTCGCGCTGCCTGCCATCCAGGCCGAGTTCGGGTTGTCCACCAACGCCCTGCAATGGGTCATCAGCGGGTACGTGCTCGGCTTCGGCGGGCTGCTGCTGCTCGGTGGACGCACCGCCGATCTGCTCGGGCGGCGGCGGGTCTTCCTCGCCGCCGTGTCCCTCTTCACGCTGGCTTCGCTGTTCGGCGGGCTCGTCGACGACGGGACGCTGCTCATCGCGAGCCGCTTCGTCAAGGGGGCGGCCGCCGCGTTCACCGTGCCCGCGGCCCTGTCCATCGTGACCACCACGTTCCGGGAGGGGCCCGCGCGGAACAAGGCGATCAGCATCTTCGCCGTGTTCGGGGCCAGTGGGTACTCCGCCGGGCTGGTCTTCTCCGGGCTGCTGACCGAGCTCGGGTGGCGCTGGACCTTCCTGCTGCCCGCGCCGCTCTCGGCGGCGGTGGTCGTCGTGGCCTGGAAGCTCGTTCCCGCGTACCGGACCGAGCCCGCCGGGGGCTACGACCTGCCCGGTGCGCTCACCGGGGTCGGGGGTTCGCTGCTGCTGGTCTACGGCGTGGTCGAGGCTCCCGAAACCGGCTGGGTCGCGCCCCGCACGCTGATCACCTTCGCGGTCGCCCTCGTGCTGCTGGTGGCGTTCGTGCTCATCGAGAAGCGCAGCCGCCACCCCCTGCTGCGGCTGGGCATCTTCCGGTCCGGTCCGCTCGCACGGGCCAACCTGGGGGCCGCGCTGTTCTTCGCCTCCTTCATCAGCGTCCAGTTCGTCGTGATGCTCTACTTCCAGCGCGTGCTCGGCTGGTCGCCGCTGCAGACGGCGCTGGGGTTCCTGCCGGCGGCGATGATCGTCGCGTTCGGCTGCCCGCGCGTCGATCCGCTGATCGAGAAGGTCGGGACGACCCGCGGGATCTTCGCCGGGGTGGTCGCCCACGTCTTCGCCTACGCGCTGTTCCTGCGCGTGGACGAGCACTCGGGGTACGTCGGCTCGGTGCTGCCCAGCATGGTCCTGCTCGGCCTCGGCTTCACGCTGGCCTTCCCGTCGTTCAACATCCAGGCCACGGCCGGGATCCCGGACGGCGAGCAGGGCCTGGCGGGCGGCCTGGTCAACACCTCGCTGCAGGTCGGCGGCGCGATCGGCCTCGCCGTCGTGACGGCGGTGCTGACCGCGGCCGGTGGCGGCGAGGTCTCGCCCGCCGCGCTGCTGCGGGGCTGGACGCCGGCGATCGCCGTCGTCACCGGGTTCACCGTGGCCGGCCTGTTCGTCGCGCTCGCCGGGCTGCTGGTCCGCCGCCGGGTCGTGGTGCCGGACGTCGAGCCGGAGCTCGAAGCCGTCTAGCGGAGGGTCGCGACGCCGGCCAGGAAGATGTCGACGCCGGCGAGGAACTGCTCGCGGTCGTCGTGCTCGCCCAGCCGCGCCGCCGCCTTGTGCACGAACGGGTAGCGGGCCGGGTCGAGCCGGGCCCACTGGGCGGCGACGCCGGTCAGGAACGCCGACCGGTCGACGTCGCCGGCGAGGAGGCGGGCGTTCGCGGCGTTCTGCCCGGCCACGCCGAGGACGTAGTTCACGAGCGCGCCGGCGGCGTCGAACAACGCCTCCCCGGGGACGTCGAGCGCGTCGAGCAGCCCGCCGATGCGCTCGTAGACCTCGAGGAGCGCGGGGCGCCACGGCTCCCGGGACAGCTGGGCGCCGACCCACGGGTGGGCGTCGATCGCGTCGAACAGGCCCAGCGCGACCGTGCGCAGCGCCTCCCGCGGCTCCGCGCCGCCCACCACGCCGGTCAGCACATCGGCGATGACGTCGTCGGTGGCCGCCGCGAGCAGGTCGCTCTTGTTCGCGATGTGGTGGTAGATCGCCCCGTAGCCGGTGCTCAGCCGGGCGGTGAGCGCCCGGAAGGTCAGCGCCGCCTCGCCGCCTTCGTCGAGGAGCCCGGTCGCCGCCTTGACGATCACTTCCTTGGACAGGCCGTCCGTACGCCGCTTCGTCACAAGGCCATCATCGCATGGTTGGATCGGCGATCCAAAGTCGTGCTAGCTTGAATTGGAACGGCGATCCAATCGAAGGAGCACCATGCGCGGAGAAGTCACGATCATCGGAGCGGGCCCGGGCGGTCTCGTGCTGGCCACCGTGCTGCACCGGCACGGCATCCCCGTCTCGGTCCACGAAGCGGAACCCTCGCCGGCCGCGCGCCGGCAGGGCGGGATGCTCGACATCCACCCGTGGAACGGGCAGCCCGCGCTCGAAGCCGCCGGTCTGACCGACGGGTTCCGCGAGCTGGTCCTGCCCGGCCGCGAGTCCTACCGGGTCCTCGACCGGGCCGGGACCGTGCTGCTCGACCGGCCCGACGACGGCACCGGGGAGCGGCCCGAAGTGCAGCGCGGCGACCTGCGGCAGCTGCTGCTCGACGCGCTGCCGCCGGACGTCGTCCGGTGGGGGCACAAGGCCGTCGGCGCGCGGTCGCTCGGCGGGGGCCACCACGAGGTGAGCTTCGCCGACGGCACCGGCGTCACCACGAGCCTGCTGGTCGGCGCGGACGGCGCGTGGTCACGGGTGCGGCCGCTGCTGTCCGCCGCCACCCCCGAGTACGTCGGCGTTTCGGTCGTCGAGACGTTCCTCTTCGACGGCGACACCCGCCACCCCGCCGCCGCGGCCGCGGTCGGTGCCGGATCGCTGTTCGCGCTCGCGCCGGGCAAGGGGATCCTCGCCCACCGGGAGCGCGGCGGGACCCTCCACACGTACGCGCAGCTGCGCAAGCCCGAGGACTGGCTCGCCGGCCTCGAACCCGCTGAGGTGACCGCGCGGGTCGCCGGGGAGTTCGACGGCTGGGCCCCCGAGCTCACCGCGCTGATCACCGCGAGCGACACCCCGCCGGTGCTGCGCCGCCTCCACACGCTCCCGGCCGGGCACCGCTGGGAGCGCGTGCCGGGGGTGACCCTGCTCGGCGACGCCGCCCACCTCCTGCCCCCGAACGGCGAAGGCGCCAACCTGGCCATGCTGGACGGCGCCGAACTCGGGGAAGCCCTTGCCGCGCAATGGGACGACGTCGAGACCGCGCTCGCGGAGTACGAACGGCGCATGATCGAGCGCGCGGCCGCCGAGGCCGCGGACGAAGACATCCACGAGGTCATGTTCGGCGCCGAAGCGCCGCACAGCATGGTCGCCCTGCTGGCTCAGCCGGAGGTCAGCACGCGGTAGGGCTTCGGGAAGAACGCCCAGTGGTCCTCGCACCAGACCAGCCCGTCGTACGAGAGACCCGCGGAGGCGCCGGGGGAGTGGTACCGCCACGCGGCCCACACCCGCGACGGCACCAGCCGCTCCGCCACCGACCGGTAGCCGCCGGGGAACGGCCGCGACAGCGCGTTGTCGTCCACGAGCGCCCCGGCGGGGGCGAGGTGGACGCGGATCCGCGGCCGCCCGACCGGCCGCCGGAACCCGATCCCGGCGTCCCACGCCCGCTCGTACCGCTGCCGGGCGGCCGCCACCGTCCCGGACACGAACACCCAGGCGTAGTCGGCCTCCCGCGGCCGCAGCTCCCGCAGCGCCGCGCCCGCCGGATCCGCGGCGATCTCCCGGAGGACCGGCTCCAGCCGCGCGGACAGCACGGTCGTCGAGATCGCGGCCCGCACCCGCGGGTCGTCCTGCTCGGTGGCGAGGGACGGGTCCGCGCCCGGCGCGCCGCGCTGCTGCAGCTGCGTCTCGAACAGGATGAACGACGTCCGGCGCAGCGCCTGGGCGGCCGGGCCGTCCGCCTCGGCCGCCGCGATCCGCGCGTAGAGGTCGGCCAGCGGCCCGGTGCCGGACAGCCGGCCGCGCTCCCGTTCCACGAGGGTAAGGAACTCTTCGCGGTCCAGGCGGGCGGAGCCGGTCACCAGCTCGCGGGCCGGCTCGGGCCGTTCGAGCCAGCCGCCGTCGCGGTCGAGCCGGAACGCCGTGACGCCGCCGCCGGCGGTGCGGACCACCTTCGCGGGGACGTCGCCGTCGCGGAAGAACGCGGGCAGGTCACCGGTCATCGGACGCGTCCTCGGCGAGCCCGCGGAACTCGGCGCGCCAGCTGCCGAACCAGTCGCGGAACCACGGGTGCCGGGCGGCGAGCGGCAGGATGTCGCGGACGGTTTCTTCGTAGTAGGCACGGCGCTTCGCCGGACGCGGGTGCGTATCGAGCCGCTGGACGTTGCTCAGCCGGTCGGCGAGCTTCACCAGGAGCGCGTCGTCCGGGGCGTCGCGCAGGCTCGCCAGGTAGGCGGCCCGCGTCCCGCCCTCGGGCTTGGTCACCCAGCCGACCAGGGTCGCCACCCGCTCACCGAAGCGGTCACGGACCTCGTCGAGCGAGCAGGGGGTGTCCTCGACCACGTCGTGCAGCACGGCCGCCCGCAGGACGTCGACGTCGGTGACCCCGAGGGCCTCGACGAGCACGCGCGTCGCTTCCAGCAGGTGTTCCAGGTACGGCTCGCCGGCCGGCCGGGTCTGCTCCCCGTGGTGGCGGACCGCGAAGGCGACGGCCTCGTCCAGCGCCGCCAGGTCCGCCTCCGGGAGCCGGTCCGCCCAGCCGGCCCGGACGGCGGGCCAGCCTTCCTTCGCCGCGAAGGTCCGCATCACCGGCCCGCCCCGAACTTCTCGGCCCACAGGTCGAAGCTGTGCGTCAGGAGCCGGTTGCGGAACGCCGCTTCCGGCTCCGCGGCGGCCTTCGCGTAGGCCTCGGCGATGGCGCCGTCCACGTCGAGCGTGCGCCGCCGTTCCTCGATCGCGAGGAGCCACTCGTGTTCGGTGATCCGCCGGCCTTCCCCGGCGACCTCGCCCGGGACGAGCCGGCCCGTTTCCGCGTCGAGCCGCCACGCCGTCACCGGGGGCGTCAGGTCCACGCGCACCGGCTCGGTGCCGTAGCGGAAGAACGCGCGCCGCCGCTGGGCCGCCTGCCACATTTCGTAGGTGACGCGCCGGGGCTCTCCCCGCTCGTACGCGGCGAAGATCTCCGGTTTGTCGTGCCGCTGGTAGAACGAGTTGCGGAGCAGCCCCTCGCGGCGCGCCTCGACCGCGTCGACGAACTCGTCTTCGTCGTCCAGCGGCCAGGTGTCGTCGTCGTCCACGCCGCGGGCGCACTGCCGGGCGCGCCGGGTGTCGGCCTCGAACTCGCCGGTGTAGCCGTTGAGGCCGTACCCCTCCGCGCGGCGGCCCAGCACGGGGTCTTCCGGGCCCTCCCCCCACGGGAAGATCTCGACGAGCTGGCCCCAGCATTCGAAGTACCGGTCCGGCTCGGCGGAAACCGCTGCCGCGGCGGCGGGTCCGGCGGCGGGCGGGGGAACGGGTGGGGTGGCCGCCGGGCGGCGCCACGGGTACACGGGGCCGTACACGTCGAGGAACCGGCGGAATTCGGTCCAGCCGGTCCAGTACGCGAGTTCGGCTTCGTTCGCCGCGATCCCGGCCGGGCGGAAGTCGGCGACCGCCACGCGCAGATCGGTTTCCTCCAGCGCCGCGCGGACGGCGGCGCGCGCCTGGTCCGCGTTCGCGTAGTCGCGCCCGTCGATGACGAACGCGGCGATCGGTCCCGAGGGCGGCCCGTCGTCGATCCACACGAACGTCAGGTGCTCGTGGTAGTCGAGCGGCCCCAGGTCCAGCGACTTCACCGGGTCTCCTCCTGGTCGAGCGCGGCCGCTTCTTCGAGCAGTCCCTTGACCCTGGCCCGGTCGGACTGCGACAGCTCGACGTACGGTTTGAAGAGCGTGTTGTGCTCCAGGTCGGCGGCGATGGACGCCCGCCGGGTGGTCAGCTGCAACTCGAAAGTATAGGGAACCCCCGCCACGTCGATCCGCACGACGAGCGGGATGACGCGGTACGCCGGGTTCTTGTCCTTCGGCTCGGCGTACATGTTCTCGATCTCCAGGATGCGGCCGTCGTTGCCCACGCCGAAATGCGTCTTCGCCGCTTCGAGGACTCGCTCCAGGTCGGCCATGCTGTCGGTGGTGATCCGCGCGCCCACCGCGTCGATGACGTCGCCGGCGCGGTAGTCCGGACGGCCGGGGCGCTTGTCGGAACCAGCCGACATCCGCTTGACCTTTTCCAGGATGCCGTCCGCGTCCTTGGTCCGGACGTTGACGTCGGCGCCGGGCACCACCTGCTCGACGAACGCGCGCACCTCGGCATCCACCGCGGGGTGCACGTTCTCCCGCAACCGCTTCGCGTAGTCGGCCAGCTCGGCCAGCTCCCGGCGGGTCGGCCTGGCGCCGACGTCGCGGGCCGCGTCGACCTGCTTGGCCTGCTCGACGAGGACCTTCTTGCGGTCCTGGCCGGCTTCGCGGTTGATCGCCGGGTCCACCGACTCGAACAGCGGTCCCCGGCCGGGGGCGGCCGCCCGGTACTCCTCGAGCGTCCGGGTGCCGATGACGCGCCGGTCGGCGAGGTCGCGGAGGATTTCGATGGTGGCGTCGCGGGTCTGCGGGTCGGCGAGCGACTTCGCGAGGTTCGTCGGGTGCAGCACCGAATCGGCCACCAGGCGCGCCGCGATCGAGGCGACCTCGGGGTGCTCGGTGAGGAGCTGGTGCAGCCGGCTGGCCGCCATCTCCCGGTTCCACGCGGCGCCGTAGTCCCGGCGCCCGTACGCCTCGGTCGCGGCCGTGATCAGCGCTTCGACCGGCGTCGCCGACCGGCCCGCGAGCACCGCCGCCGACGCGAAGTCGCGGCGGATCTCGTACAGCGGGTGCTCGGTGACCGAGGGTGCCTCGAAGGACTTCAGGCTGAACTTGAGCTCCGCCACGTGCCCGTCCGGCAGCCGCACGTTCATGAGGACGCTGCGGTTGCCGCTCGGCGTGGACTTGGCGACCCGGTCCTTGATCCGCACGATCTCGATCCGCGGATCGCTCCTCAACGCGTCGAGCGCCCGGTAGAGCTTGTCGACGCTGTCGAAGCGGATCCTCGCGCCGACGACGTCGACCAGCATCGAGGCGTCGCCCGTTTCGTGCTCTTTCACGTACTCGGCGACCTTCCGCAGGCTGCGCCCGCGGTCCTTGACCTTCGGCCGCCAGGACGCCTCGCCCCCGGTGTCGGCCGCGATGTCGGAGACGATCCGGTTGAGCTGCTTCTGGGCCGCCGGGGCTTCCGCGCGCAGCCGGTCGACGCTCTCCCGCTGGTAGGCGGGATCCTTGCGGCGGGCCAGGTCGAAGCCCCGCTGGAGGTAGCCCTCCTCGGTGGTGCCCGCCTTGATCGCCTTGCCGATGTCCACCTGCTCGGCCCGGCCGAGGACCTCGTTGGGGTGTTCGGACTTCAGGCCGCGGACGATCGCGTCGACCTTCGCCTGGATCTCGGGCGTGCGCTCGCCGCGGCGGACGGCCTCGTCGATGCCGGCTGTCGCGAGCCGGCCGCGCACGTCGGCGAGCGCGGCGTCCAGCAGGAGGACGGAGTCGGGGTGGGACAGCAGGCTGTCGCGCGCGACCGGGTTGGCGGTCAGCGCCAGGTCCAGCTCGGGCCACTCCTCCCGCAGCCGCTTGAGCTTGGCCCGCGCTTCCACCCGGTCCGGCCGCCGGTGCGCCGACTCCAGCGGGCCGGCCGCGCTCTCCTGGACGGCCGACTCCAGGCCGGCCTTGCCCATCTCGGCCAGGATGTCGCCCGCGTCGCCGTGGTAGGTGCCGAAAGCCTTGCCCAGGCCCAGTTCCGCGCCTTTTCCGGTCGCGCCGCCGAGGAACGACGACGTGCCGCGCAGGGCCGCGCGCGCGGCGTTCGACCCGCTCAGCGCGTCGCCGAGGGTGGGGCGCGTGCCGCCCACCGCGCGGCCGGCGGGGATCGACTCGAAGGCGTGCGACGTCACGGTGCCGGCCGCGCCCGCGAGCGCGCCGGTCAGCGTGGATTCGAGCAGCGTGGCGAAGCCGGCCCCGAAACCCTTGCGCCAGGTCGCTTCGTCGAGCAGCGCGCCGCCGAAGCCGCCCATGCCGCCGGTGGTGGCGCCGATGACCAGCAGGTCGCCGAGCGTGCTGCCGGTGATGCCGCCCATCGTCCGGCCGAGGCCGGTGACCGAGCGCATCGAGGTCATCCCGGCGACCAGGCTCTGGGTGCTGCCGCGCGCCAGGAGCGACAGTTGCTGCCCGACGCCCGCGGTGAGCGCTTGCACCGCGGTCATGCCGAGGTCGACGGCGGCCTGTTCCCAGCCGTACCGGCCGCCGCTGACGGCGCTGTGCACGGCCATCGACGTGAGGCCGGTCAGCCCGGCGATGGCGGCGATCAGCAGCGGGCTCGCCGCGCCGCCGGTCGCGACCGTGGCCACGGCGGCGGCGATCGCGCCGAGCACCATGACCGCGGTGGTCAGGTAGCTCGCGAAGCTGTCGATGCGGGCGGCGTAGTTCTCGGCGGCCAGCTTGCTGACCCGCACGGCGGAGGCGAACTCCCGCGGGTCCGCGCCGGCGTACTTGCCGTCCTTGTCGAACATGCCGCTGCCGGCCGCGACGGGCCGGCCGGCGCTGTCGGTCCAGACCGGGTTGCCCTTGTCGTCGACCTTCACGGTCGCGCCGCCGAGGGAGGCGGTGAGCCGGGTCTGCGCCGAGGCCAGCGACTTGTCCGCGAGGCTGTCGCCGGCCAGCCAGCGGCCGAGCCAGCCGGTCTCGTCGCGCTGCTGCTGGATGCGGAACGCGGCGACCTCGGCGCGTTCGCGGTCGTTGCGGGGCACGCCCAGCAGCGCCACTTCCATGCGCAGCCGGTCGTCGCCGGAGAGCTCGGTGAACCAGCCCTGGCCGCCGAACGTGCCGAGGTCGTCGTCGAGCGCGGTGCCGGTGAGGTCCTTGTACTCACCGCGCATCGCGGTGATCTCGTCGCGGTCCATCCGCTCGACGAAGCGGAACATCAGCTCTTCGTCGGTGCCCGCGCCCTTCGACGCGTACTGGATCGCCAGCGCGGCCGTCTTCGGCGTGGGGTAGTCCTCGCGCGCGAGCCGGACGGCCAGCTCGCCCGCGTCCTTGTCGTCGCCGGCCGCGGTGCGCAGCTGTCCTTCCAGGTAGGTCTTCGCGGACTCGGGGGTCCCGGCCTGCTTGGCCCCGCCGTAGTCGGCGGCGTACTTCTGGAAGACCTGGCCGCGTTCGGCCAGTGCCTGGTCGCGCTCGGCCTGCGCCCGGGCGCGTTCCGCCGGTGGCAGGGTGGCCGGGATCGGCTTGAGCCGCGGGTCGACCAGCGCGGCGTCCAGCTTGAGCAGGTTCGGCCCGCCCGGCCGCTGGGTCTCCACGCCGAGGCGGGCCGCCCGCGCGGCGACGGTGTTTTCGCCGCCCTGGATGAGCGCGACCCCGAGGTTCCGGTTCGCGCCGGTGATCTCGACCGTCTCGGTCGTCGAGGTGCCCTCGGGCCCGGCGGTGACCACCTCGATCGAGGCGAGCGCGTACTTCTCGACCGCGGCGGCGGCCTGCTGCGGCGTGATCGCGGCCGCAGGGCCGCGCGCGGGGCCGCCGACGAGGCCCGCGAACTCCTGCTGCACCGCCACCCGGCGCTGGTCCGCGGTGGCCGGCGCCCGGCCCCGCTCGGTCGCGGCTTTGCTGTAGGTGATGAGGACGTCGTGGATCGCGTCGACGTCGCCGGCCTTGCGCGCGTCGTCGAGCTTGTCCTTCATCCGGAAGGCGTCGGCGAGATTCTGGTTGCCTGCCGAGAGCGCGTCGAACACCTTCAGGTCGGTGCCGCCGAGGCTGTCGCGCACGTCGGCGAGCGCCTCGGCGCCTTCCTTGCTGCCCTTGAGCTGATCGAGCTCTTCGGGCTTGAGGTTGCGCATCAGGTCCTCGATGCGCGATTCCTCGTCGTTGTACCAGTGGGTGGAGGCTTCCAGCTCGGCCGCGGCCCCCGCGGCCTGGTCACCGCGCAGGTAGGCCTGCGCGGACGTGAGGTCCGCGCCGCTGAGCTCGTCGGTCAGCGCCGTCTCGAGCGAGCCGTGCTTGTTCGCGTACAGCCAGCTCAGCGCGCGTCCCTGCGTGGCGGTCATCCCACGCAGCGCCCGCGACACCTCTTCTTCGTTGGTGCCCCAGCCGTCGAAGGCGTCCTCGAGCAGGTGCTCCCGCTTTTCCAGGTCGCCGGCCACGTCGGTGGCGGCCTGCTCGACCGGGACGGCCAGCGCCGTGGCCGGCGTCAGGTACGGCGTGAAGGCCGTGCTGATGAAGTCGTTCCGCTGGCCGACGATCGTCGTCTTCCACTCGGTGAACGGCGCGGTCATCGACGCCTTGGTCTTGCGGACCGCGTCGCCGAAGAGCCGGTTCAGCGGCATGGCCCACGCGTCCGCGACCTGGCCGACCCCCTTCGCCGTGGCCGCGAAGGCCGCGTAGTGCCCGTGCACGAAGTCGCTCATCCCGCGGGCGCCGCCCGCGCCGGTCTCGCGCAGCGCACGCGCCGCCGCCACGCGTTCCTGCCCGGCGGCCTGGAGCGCGGCCCGTTCGGCCCCGGCGACCGCCTCGCCGGTCGACGCGTCGGCCCGGGTCACCATGCGTTGCTGCGCGAGACCGAGCTGGTCCACCTTCGGCGCGGTGTCTTCGGCGGCCTTCTCCACGGATTGGCCGAGCTGCTCCGCGGAGACCGCCGCCGGCTCGAGCCCGTCGTGGACGGCGATGATCGTGCGGTCGAAGGCGGGCAACCCGGTCGCCGCGGCCGTCTCCAGACCGGCCAGTTCCGCGCCGGCCTGCGCCTGGGAGCTCCGCAGCAGGGCGTTGGCGTCGCCGACCAGCTGCGTCCGGGCCGCCCGGTGCCGCAGCTCGATCGACTCACGGGCGTCGCCTGCCATCCGCCGCAGCGCCTCGTGCCCGCTCGCGGCCTGCTTGCCGAGCGCGCCATAGGCGGTGCGGCTCGCCTTCTGCACCGCGGCCCGGCCCTTGGTGTCGATCTCCTCCTTGCGCGTTTTCAGCGCCTTGGCGAGCTCGCTCTCGTCGAACTGCTGCCGGACCTTGGGAATCTCGGCGCGGTAGGCCTTCGCCTGCGCGTCCGACGCCTGGTTCACCGACGTCACGACCGCCGCGGCCAGCCCCGGGACGGCCGCGCGGCGCGCCTCGTTCTCGGCCGCCACCAGCGGCGTCTCCCCGCCGGGGAACAGCTTCGAAGCGGACGCGCCGTAGGCCTGGACGGCCGCGACCGCCTGCCCGGCCGCGGTGGTGATCGCTACGGCGGTCTCTTCGAGCAGGCCGGTGTAGCCCACGGCCAGGTCGTCGACGATCGCGGTGACCTGCTCGCCGGCGGTGTCCGCGTTGGCCCGCACCCGGCGCAGCGCCCCGGCGGTGGCGGAGCCGACCAGCCGGCGGCCCCGCCGCACGGCGAGATCGAGCCCGGCGGTGCCTTCTTCGTAGGCGGTGTCGACGCTGCCGAGAGCCTGGCCGCGCAGCTCGTCCAGCTCCCGTTCGCCCTGCCCGGCCCGCGATCGCGTCCGGCCGTCGACCCGGTTGTGCCGGTCCACGGTGCCGCGCCCGAGCCGTTCCAGCAGCGCCCGCTGCGCGTCGTGGGCCCGCCGCGCCCGCTCGACGAGCCCCGCGAACACCCGCGCGGCCGCCGCACTGGGTTTGACCGCGGCTTTCAGCGGGGGGAGCGTGGCCGGCGCGTCGAACCGGTGGGTGAACGAGGGGAGCACCAGCCGCGCCGGGCCGGCCAGGCGCACTTCCGGCGCCCGAGCCGCGGAGCCCGGCTTCTTCTTGCCGGGCCGGTCGTCCGCGCCCCCCTGGTCGAGCTTGGGCCTCGACGGCACCGCCGAGACCGCTTTCCGGGCCGGTTGCCGGGCGGAGGCCGCGACGGCCTGGTTCCCGACCAGCCCCTGCCCGGCCAGCATCGCCGTCCCCGGCGGCCTGGCCCCCGGCGGCGTCCCGCCCAGCGCCGCGGACACCGCCGCGTTCCCGGCCGCCGCGTTCCCGGCCGGCGCGGGTCCGGCCGGCGCGGGTCCGGCGGGTGCGGGCTCCGCCACCGGCCCGCGCGAGTCCGGCACGACGGACACCACCGGTGTCGCCGGCTGCGGCGCTTGGACCTTGACGGGCGCGGGCATAGGGCCAGCAGGATGGCATCCGGGCCGTCGCATCGGCGCCCTCGCGGCGTTACGGCGGCGTCACCGTCGGCGCTGAGCAGCGCACCAGGGGCCGTTCGGACCCACATGCCGACCGTCCGCAGCGGCCGGCGACCACATCAGGTCCGAGCTGGCCCCGGAGCGGCTACCCCCTCTGTTCCGTACAGGGCTCGGATTCGACGCAGCGACCTCATGGTTGCCTTGGCGTCACCGCGCAACCGCAGATCCGCCACGCCGTCAGAGTTCGCGCCCCACACGGCCAGGTCGCTCAACGTCGACCGC
The DNA here is from genome assembly GCF_041346945.1 of Amycolatopsis sp. cg9. Lineage (NCBI taxonomy): Bacteria > Bacillati > Actinomycetota > Actinomycetes > Pseudonocardiales > Pseudonocardiaceae > Amycolatopsis > Amycolatopsis sp. cg9. Next base: position 5,127,296 of record NZ_CP166850.1, read on the forward strand.
GTAGCCAAGATATCCGTGAGGACCTGGTTCGTGCGGCGCACTTCTGCGCGACTCTTCCGGCGAAGCAGCTCATACTGACGTTCTATGTCACCGAATGCGGTGAGCGCGGAGTCGGCAAAGGTCGGCACGGGATGTGAACGCATTCTTCGTCGATACGTGACACTCGTCCCGAGGATCAATGAGTATTCCAGGTCCGGATGTGACTCGAGAAGGTTGCGCAGCAGCAGGAGTTTCGTCAGTTCGCGTTCCCACATGATCGACGCCACCTTCTGTGGCCCGCCCGGTTTCCCCAGATGCTCACTTTCGACGTACTTGGCAATGAGCCATCCTCGAACTGTGTGCTCGACAATGGATCGAGCCTGATGTGTCTCCGGGTGGCCCTGGTTGATGTCGTGGTAGGAGCGAAAGCGATAACCCATGACAGCCGAAGCGTTACGCAGGAATTCACTGTTTCCCAGATTTCCCACCACTTCGAAAAAATGGTTTTCGAATACGCTTCCCGCGTGTTGTTGGAGCATGTCGGCGGTGACGACCGTCACTCGCTCGGTCAGGCGGCCGAAGATCGCCGTGATATTTCGCTGGATCTTTCGTTCGCCTTCGGCGTTTGCCCGGTCTCGCCAGCCGCTCCAGGGTACGATCACCGCCTCTTTGATCGATCTGTCTGCCAGTCGCGCCCGGAGATACTCAAGGTAGAGAAGATCCATGACCGGCACGTTCGGCCGTAGGCTCAGTTCGAAGATGGCGAGGTCGACCTCTTTTTCCTGCTCGCGGAAATAGGCGGGCAAGACCGCGCCGGGTGATGGTCTCGTCAGTCCGACGGCCAGTGTCCGTCCGCGTGCGCTGTCCAGTCGCGATCGAATCTTGCTTCGCCAGACGGGCAGTGCCTTCCCGAGGTGGTTGTCCCAACTTTTCTGCACCAGTACGCCGAGGATCGCGCCGAGGAGAATGGTCAGCACACCGGCCCAGCCTCCGAGTGATTCCATAAAATCGATCACGATCTTCTCGGATCCTTTCCGTGGGTGCGGAATCGACGTCGATCCGGTCGTACGATGCCCGGCGTGCCGCGTAAGGCCTGTCCGGCATCGTGTTCGCCTCGAGTCTGCGGCAGGAGACACCACAAGTCAGGACGCGCAGTGCGTCGAGCACCACGTGCTCCGCCGGAAGGGCGAAGGGTTCTCGACGGGTGCGCATGTTCAGATTGTGCCTGCTCTCGCGCCTCAACGGGTAACTCGTCCTCGTCTGATTTCGACGTCGTCGGCAAGAGGCCGAGTGGCTCGCCCTCCGCGTGGCCGGGGGTGGCGCCCGGCCACGCGGTCGGGAGGTCGGTGATGACAAATCCTGGACATATCGTGGACACGTCGAGGGGTGTCACGATCCCGGCTCGGGACAGCGGGCGTGGCGGTAGGGCCGGTCCGCCTCCGGGGGCGACGAGGGGCACTCCTGCCTGGCTGGGCGTGCCGGCGCGTCGAGCGGCCGGCGTCCCAAGATCCGTCCTCGATGAGGACGAGCCGAGTGTCCACTACTCCAAGCTTTCCTCGAGAATTCGTGTCATTCGATCTCGAAGCCACGGATGCATGGTTGACTGCTTCAGCTGCATGATCGTCCACGAATGAATCCTGCCGACGTCACGTTTCCGGACAAGTTCTCGGAAGTGATCCAGGACAGGAGAATCCGGAAAATTTTCGATCATGCGGATGGAACAGTCTTCTTCGAATTCCGTGCTGAACCCCAGTTTCGACAGTTCGGCACATTGCACGAGGCTTTTCGGCCATATCTTTTCGTGGTACGAGCTCAAGCTTTTGGCAAGCGTCAGGCTCGTCTTCGCGAGGATGTAAGACTCGAAGTGAGGTTCCGTGCGGAGTGCGTTGAAGCGCACCAGCTCGGTCAGTGCCAGCAGTTGGGAATCTGCGGGAGCGACCTTCTTCAGTGGGTCGAAGTGCTTCACGGATACTCGAATCGGCCATCCGCACTGGACCATTCTTTTCGCCACGTCCGCCTCCCAGAATCGATGATCGCGGGCATCGTCGGGCAGCATGAGGTCGATATCGCTGAAGGTTCTCGAGCCATCCTCGATGAGGTGAAAGTTGTGTCGGGCGAAGGAGCCTTTGAGTTGGAAGCGGCTGTTTGCCTCTCGGACGCTCGTCAGTACCGATGTGCTGAGCTCATGACGCCGCTGGATCCAGTCCGGTATTCTCATCGGGTGATCCCTTCACTGCTCCAGTGCTATCGGGCAGAACTGGCTTCCCGCTGAACACGGCAGCACAGAGGCGCGGTGCGTCATTGCCGATTCTATGACGCTGGTGATGGTTCTGCGGGTGGCGTCGACGTCAGCGGTGAACGTCGAAAAATGGCCGCTCGGAAGTTGGCGATCGCCCACTTGCACGCAACACGCATATACTGCTCCGCGTCCCAGGTCGACAGAGGGAAATGCTCTCTCCGAAAGTTTGCAGGCGACTGCTCCCGGTGCGGTGAAGCGGAATGTCCTGAACGTTTCTCCCCATTCGCTCCTGAGGTTGCTCGCCACCTTCGAAAAGATCTGCGCGTCCTGCTGGCGTGAGTTCTCGAGTATCAATTTGATGTGGTGGACGCCGTCTCTTGCGAGCTCGCCTATGGAGTGGTGTACGACCGACTCTTCGTGTGCCGCGTCCGCAAGCACAAATGTTGCTTCGACCTCCGATATGGATGCGAGCTTGCGCCGGTTTTCGGCCCAATGTTCGCGACTTATGGAAACGCCGAAAATGGACGAGGGGTCAGCGGTGTTGTGCACGCTGATGGTGAATCGTTCCGGGGGGTGATGCTTAAAGAAAGGGAGTTGTGCGTCGATGTCGATGGCGTTCGTGAGCACGCGATATCGAAGGCCGAATTCCAAGAAAGGCTCGATGATTTCCGGCAGGTTCGCAAATATCGTCGGTTCGCCCCCGGTGAATCTGACCTCCCGGAAGCCGAGATCGGCCAGTGCTTCGGCTGTCGCGCGCGCTCTACGTAGTACGAGGTTGCTTGCGTGGGCTTCCTGTGAAAGGCTGGGGTGGACGTAGCAAAATGCGCAAGCCGCGTTGCACAAGTTGGGTACGAAGACGAAAGCTGTCCCGTTGCTGTGCGTGGCGACCGCGGTTGCGGTGCTGGGTGACGTCGTTGCCATTCGGCCTTCCTGCGGCTGACCACGTCAGCATTTGACCCGATCAGAGAATATGTTGAAATGTGCCGACCGATCACTTTGTGCATGTGCCGTTCGGGGCTTCGTGTGGATGGTGTTCAGGCTCGAGTGAGCTGCGCTCCGGGAGTGGGGTTGCGCAAGGGTAGTGGTTTCGGCTCGCGTGCCCCGCGAAGGACTCGCGTGCCATGCGGATATGTCGCACTTCCAGGTTCGATGCACGCTGTGATGTCACGGACTGTGACGACTTGAACCCTCGATGGAGGGATGACATGGCGGTCCTCGCGCTCGAGGTCCGGCGTCGCCGTAGCTTCGATCATCCGGCCAACCTCCTGCAACGTGACGACGAGTCGTTTGTGCGGCGACCTTTGTTGCCGGGCGTGGAGCGGCTCGCACGACTTCGTCCGGCGCTCGCCGTTCGGTTGATAAGGCGACCGAGGTGGGGCCCTTGCCGGAGTGTCCGATTTTCCGGCCGAAATCGGACTCGGGCGGCTCGAGGCCAGTCGAGTGCGAGCGTGGCGAGTTCGTCGAGGGTGTCCGCATCGGCGACGGGCCCAGCTGTGCCGACGCACCCTCGGCATTTCCAGCCGGCGGTCGCCTTGCGGGCGGACTCGGAGCCGGGCTTCTGATCCGGACGGCGTCCACACTTGGACAAGGTAGACCTGTCCTGCGTCGTGCGACGTGAGGACCGCGTCGATTTCCGGGCCTGCCTTCGGGCCCCGTCGCGGGTCCTCGCGTGGGCCCGGCGCGAGCCCTTCGGACGAATAGCCGGACAGGTGGCGGATTTGCCCAGCTGGCCGGGGGTTACCCTGAACGGCGATGACCGAGAACCAGGCACCCAGGGCGTACCAGATCCGCACCTTCGGCTGCCAGATGAACGTGCACGACTCCGAGCGGCTCGCCGGCCAGCTCGAAGACGCCGGGTACGCGCCCGTCGCGGACGGGGCGAAGCCCGACCTGATCGTGTTCAACACCTGCGCCGTCCGGGAGAACGCGGACAACAAGCTGTACGGCACCCTCGGGCACCTGCGGCCGGACAAGGTCGCGAACCCGGACCTGCAGATCGCCGTCGGCGGGTGCCTGGCGCAGAAGGACCGCGGGGAGATCGTCAAGCGCGCTCCCTGGGTCGACGTCGTCTTCGGGACGCACAACATCGGGTCGCTGCCCACGCTGCTCGAACGCGCCCGGCACAACGCCGAAGCCGAGGTCGAGATCCTCGAGTCCCTCGAGACCTTCCCCTCCACGCTGCCCGCGCGCCGCGAATCTTCCTACGCGAGCTGGGTGTCCGTTTCGGTCGGGTGCAACAACACCTGCACCTTCTGCATCGTGCCCGCCCTGCGCGGCAAGGAACGCGACCGGCGGCCCGGCGAGATCCTCGCCGAGGTCGAGGCGCTCGTCGCCGAGGGCGTGCTCGAAGTCACCCTGCTCGGGCAGAACGTCAACTCCTACGGCGTCGAGTTCGGCGACCGGCTCGCCTTCGGGAAGCTGCTGCGCGCGGCCGGCGGCATCGACGGGCTGGAGCGCGTGCGCTTCACCTCGCCGCACCCGGCCGCGTTCACCTCGGACGTGATCGACGCCATGGCCGAGACCCCCAACGTCTGCCACCAGCTGCACATGCCGCTGCAGTCCGGGTCGGACCGGGTCCTTCGCGAGATGAAGCGGTCCTACCGCTCGGCGCGCTTCCTGAAGATCCTCGACGAGGTCCGCGCGGCGATGCCGGACGCCGCGATCACCACCGACATCATCGTCGGCTTCCCCGGGGAGACCGAAGAGGACTTCCAGGCGACGCTGGACGTCGTCGAGCAGGCGCGGTTCTCCAGCGCGTTCACCTTCCAGTACTCGATCCGCCCCGGCACGCCGGCCGCGACGATGCCGGACCAGCTGCCCAAGGCCGTCGTGCAGGAGCGCTACGAGCGCCTGGTCGAGCTGCAGAACGCGATCTCCTGGGAAGAGAACAAGAAGATCGTCGGCCGCCGGGTCGAGCTGCTCGTCGCCGCGGGCGAGGGGCGCAAGGACGCCGAGACGCACCGGATGAGCGGCCGCGCCCGCGACGGCCGGCTGGTGCACTTCACGCCGGCCGGTGCCCACGTGGACCGCGCGGTGCGCCCGGGCGACGTCGTCGAGACGGTCGTCACCTACGGCGCGCCGCACCACCTGGTCGCGGACGGCGACCTGCTGTCGCACCGGCGCACGCGCGCCGGCGACAACGCGGAGGCCGGGCTGCGGCCCAAGACGAGCGGTGTCACGCTGGGCCTGCCGGGCTTCGGAGCTCCGGCGGCCCAGCCCGAACCGGTGAGTGGGTGTGCGCTGTGACCGAGCCCCAGGGCAACGGTGACCTGGCCGAACTGGCCGCCGAAATCGACGAGGCGGGTGCGCACGCGTCCCGGACGGTGGAGCTGGGCCGCCGCGGGTTCACCATCGCCGTGTTCTCGTTCGTGCTGCTGATCTGCCTGATCCTCCCGTGGGTCGGCGACCACGCGGGCTGGCAGGTGCTGGCCGGCCAGGGCGGCGGCATCCCGCAGCTGTTCGCGGCGACGTCGACCGCCGTCGGCATCCTCGCCTCGGCGCTGGCGCTGGTGACGCGCCGGTGGTGGCTGGCCTGGGTGTGCGCCGCCGGCGGCTGGTTCGCTTCGGTGGACGGGCTGCTGGCCATCTGGTCGCAGCAGTCGTCGCACGCCAGCGGAGCCGCGGGCGGCGGACCCGGGATCGGCCTGATCATCGCCTGGCTCGCGATGATCTGCCTCGCCGTGCAGTGGATGCGCACGGCGTTTTCGCGTTCTTAGATCACGACCAGGCCGATGACGCTGGAGACCGCGCTGACGTAGAGCTCGGTCTCCGGGTGGTAGACGCGCAGCGTCACGCTGGCCCGCACGCTGAAGCTCAGGCTGAACACGAAGTTCCCGTTCGGCCGGCAGGTCCCGGTGCTGAGGTTGACCCAGACGCCGGCTTGCAGCTGCTGCACGATCACCGGCTCGCCACCGGCGACGCTTTCCTGCCCGCCGAGGTCGGCGAACGAGCCCTTGATCTTCGTCTCTTCGCCGACCTTGACGCGGTTCTTCTCGACCTTGGCCTCGACCTTGGCCTTGTGCTTCTTGCTGCCCTGGACCGCGGCCGGCACAGGCCCGCCGGCCGCCAGCGCGACGGTCGGAGCGGCGAGCGCGACGGTGCAGGCGACGACCAGTGCGGACACGAAGTTCGATGGCTTGCTCATGATCGAAGTGGAGCACCGCGAGCTGCGGAAAGCGCCCGAAAACCCCCGGCAGGGGAGTGCGGCACACCGCTTCGGGTGACGCGTTAACCGTCCGCTTGCCGCCGACACGCAGCCCCCGCCCTCCCTGGGGGGGGCGTGCCCTTGTCCAGCCTATCGGCCCTCACCGACGGGACGGCCCGTGAACGCAAGCAGAAGGCCGGCTTGTCCACAACGGAGCAACCCTGTGGACAAAGCCGGCCCGAGCCTCAGCGGCCCCCGAGCCTCAGCGGTCCGCGACCGCCGCCTCCGCGGCCTGCAGCCACTCGCGCCACTGCGCGGCCTGCTCGTCGGCCTTCTTCGCGCGCCGCTCGTCGCCCGCCGCACGTGCCTTCGCGGCCTGCGACTCGAACTGCTCGACGCGCTCCCGGAACTGCGCCGCGCGCGCCTGGGCCTCCGGGTCCGTGCGGCGCCAGCGGGTGTCCTCCGCCGACTTCACCGCGTCCTGGACCGCCTTCAGCCGGCCGTCGAGCTCGCGGATCCGCTCGCGGGGGACCTTGCCGATCTCGTCCCACTGCTCCTGGATCTTGCGCAGCGCGCCCTTCGCCGCCTCCAGGTTGGCCGCCGCGTCGATCTTCTCGGCCTCGATCAGGAGCTCTTCCTTGCGGGCCGCGTTCTGCGTGAACTCGGCGTCGCGCTCGGAGAACACCGCGGAGCGGCGGGCGAAGAACTTGTCCTGCGCCGCGCGGAAACGCTGCCACAGCGCCTCGTCGCTGTCCTTCGGGGCCCGGCCGGCCGCTTTCCACTCGGTCATCAGGTCCTTGTAGCGGCCGGCGGTCTCGCCCCAGTCCTCGGACTCGCTGATGGCCTCGGCCTCGGCGATGAGCTCTTCCTTGCGCTGCTTGGCCGACGCGCGCTGCTTGTCGAGCTCGGCGAAGTGCGAGCCGCGGCGGCGGTTGAACGCCTCGCGGGCCTTCGAGAATCGCTTCCACAGCTCGTCGTCGGTCTTGCGGTCGACGCCCTTGACCGTCTTCCACTCGTCCAGGATCGAGCGCAGCCGGTCGCCCGCCGCCTTCCACTGGGTGGAGTCGGCGGCGATCTTCTCCGCTTCCTCGGCCAGCTCCTGCTTGCGCGCGACCGCGGCGGCACGAGCCTCCTCGCGCTCCGCCTTCGCGCTGGCCAGCGCCTTCTCGGCGTGCGCGATGACGTACTCCAGCCGCGCGGCGAGCGCGGCCAGGTCGCCGACCACGGCGGACTCGGCCAGCCCGTCCCGGATCTGGGTGGCGCTCGACAGCGCGTGCTTCGGGTCGCCGGCCCCGGAGATCAGGCGGGTCTCCAGCAGCTCGACCTCGGTGCGCACGTCGTCGAAGCGGCGGGCGTAGTGCACCAGGCCCTCGTCGGGGGTGCCGGCCTGCCAGACGCCGACCGCGCGTTCACCCTCGGCGGTGATGACGTAGACGGTCCCCTCGTCGTCGATCCGGCCCCAGGTGGCGGGCGTGGGCTCGGCGGGCGGCACGGGCGGGGCGGCGTGCCCGGCGTGCAGCGCGTGCGGCACCGGGTGCGGGGCCGGGGTACCGGTGGAAGTGTTCTCCTGGGCCATCGCAGGCTCCTTATCGCCTGTACGCCCGCTCGCGCGGGCGCCCCGCCGCGTAAGCGGGGCCGGGTAATGCGGTCGTCACGGGCCGTGCTCGGATGCTACGGCCCCCACGCGGCATTCAAGCAGCTCAGCGCGCACCGTGGTACTGGATGAGCCACTCGAAGCTCGTGATCCTACTTCCGGTGGACGCTCCGTGTCGGCCCGCCGGTATCGTCAGCCGCCGTGAACAGCCAGATCGTCCCGGTCGCGGTGGTCGGGCCGACGGCCACCGGCAAGACCGCGCTCGCCGTGGAGCTGGCCCTGGAACTCGGCGGCGAAGTCGTCAACGCCGACGCGCTGCAGCTCTACCGCGGCATGGACATCGGCACCGCGAAAGCCACCGAAGCCGAGCGCCGCGGCGTCCCGCACCACCTGCTCGACGTGCTGGACGTGACCGAGACGGCGTCGGTCGCCGCCTACCAGCGCCACGCGCGCGCCGAGATCGAGCGGCTGCTGGCCGCCGGCCGGGTGCCGGTGCTGACCGGCGGGTCCGGCCTGTACGTCCAGGCCGTGCTCGACGACCTGCGGTTCCCGGGCACCGACCCGGCCGTCCGGGCCCGGCTGGACGCGGAGGCGGAGCAGCTAGGCACCCCCGCGCTGTACACCCGGTTGGGTGAACGTGATCCGGCCGCGGCGGCGGCGATCCTGCCGACGAACACCCGGCGGATCGTGCGCGCCCTCGAAGTCATCGAGATCACCGGCGAGCCGTTCTCGGCGAACCTGCCGAAGCCCGGGCCCGCCCGCTACGGCACGGTCGTGATCGGCGTCGACCGGGAGCCCGCGGAGCTGGACGAGCGCGTCGACGAGCGCGTCCGGCGCATGTTCGCCGCCGGGCTGGTCGACGAAGTGCGTGAACTCGGGAAGCGGGGCCTGCGCGAGGGCAAGACGGCGGCGCGGGCGCTCGGCTACCAGCAGGTGCTCGCCGAACTGGACGGCGACGGCGACTTCGAAGCGGCCGCCGCGGCGACCGCGCAGGCGACGCGGCGCTTCGTCCGGAAGCAACGTTCCTGGTTCCGGCGCGACCAGCGGATCCACTGGTTCGGCGGCGCCGATCCGGGGCTGGCCGCGCGCGTCCTGGATACCCTGGGCCGGTAATCTTGCCCCTATGGGCGGAATCGAGTTCCTCAAGGGGCACGGCACGCAGAACGACTTCGTGCTGCTCCCCGATCCGGCGGGCCGCCTCGAGCTGACCGAGGCGAGGGTCGCCGCGCTGTGCGACCGCCGCCGCGGCCTCGGGGCCGACGGCGTGCTGCGCGTCGTCCGCGCCGCCGCGCTCGACGAGCCCTCCGCGGGCGAGTGGTTCATGGACTACCGCAACGCCGACGGGTCGATCGCGGAGATGTGCGGCAACGGCACGCGCGTCTTCGCCCGCTACCTTGTCGAAGCGGGCCTGGCGACCGAGGGCGAGTTCGTCATCGGCACCCGTGCCGGCGACCGCCCGCTGGTGGTGCACCCGGACCGTTCGGTGACCGTCCAGATGGGCCCGGCGACGATCACCGGCACGTCGGTCACGGTGGTGGCCGGCCGCCCGTTCTCGGGCGTCGCGGTGAACGTCGGCAACCCGCACCTGGTGTCGGTGCTCGACGACGACGTCGCCGAGCTCGACCTGCGCGACCAGCCCGACTTCGACCACGACTTCTTCCCGCACGGCGTGAACCTCGAGTTCGTCAACCGCCTCGGCGACGGCGCGCTGCGGATGCGCGTGCACGAACGCGGCGTGGGCGAGACGCGGGCGTGCGGCACCGGCACGGTCGCCGCGGTGGCGGCCGCGTTCCACCTGGCCGGCACGGACACCGGCTCGTCCACTGTGGACATCCCCGGCGGCCGCGTCGAGGTCACGGTGTCGCGGGGCGCGTCGACGCTGTCGGGCCCGGCGGAGATCGTGGCCCGCGGCGAGATCGACGAAGCCTGGTGGGCCGCCGCCGGTTCCTGACGGGCACCGGTCGTAACGAACCCGGCGACGCGGACGACGTTGAGCCGGGAAAAACGGCGGCTTCCGGAAGAGGTGGCGAGATGCCGGACCACGATCCTCGCCCCAGCCGATCCGCCCGGCGGGCGCGGGCGCGCGGGCAGCTGGCCGACGGACTCGCGTGGACCTCGGCCGGGCTCCTGCGCCGAGGGCTTTCCGGCGGCCCCCTCGCCCTGCGGGTGGCGCCGTGGCTCTGCGGGCTGGCCGCCCGCGTGACTCCCGAGTCACACCCGGAGCGGGCCTGGCGGTGCTCCGCGGTCGGTCTGCTGCTGGAAAAGCGGTTCGACCGGTCTGGCGCTCCGGAGGTGCTGGACCGGGCCCTCGACTGGCAGCGGAGCGCGCTGCGGGGCGCTCCGCCCGGTCATCCGGATCGGGGGCTCTGCCTGAACAACTCCGTGACGACGATGCTGAACCGGCCGGACCTCGTCGACGAAGCGCTGGGCAACGCGCGCGAAGCCGTCGAGCTGGCGACGGCCGGGACCACTGCTTTCCACGGCCGGTTGTCCACCTTGGCCCTCGCGTTGCTGAGGCGGCACGAGCTGGTCGGCGACCCGGACGCCTTGGCCGAGGCCGCGGCCTTCCTGCGCCCGGTCGTGCGGGACGCCGGCGGCCGCGGCGACTTCGGTCCGGTGCAGACGTTCCTGTCGGTGCTCGAAGAATGCCACGAGATCTCCGGGGATCCGGGCCTGCTGGAGGAAGGCGTCGCCCTCGCCCGGGACGCGCTGGCCCACGAGGAGCTCCGGGGCGCCGAGCGCGCCATGGTGCTCGACTCCTTCGCGGGGCTGCTCCGCTGGATCTACGAATACGGCGAGGACCTCGGGGTCCTCGACGAAGCTGTCGGTCTTCAACGCGATGCGCTCGCCTTGCTGCCGCCGGGCAACGTGAACGACTCGCGCATGCGGGCCCACCTGGGGATTCTCCTGCGGATCCGGCACGACCACACTCGCTCACCGGCGGACATCGAGGAAGCCGTCGTCCTCGCCGAGGAGGCGGTGGCGGCGTCCGGCGACGAGCCGGTCGAGCGCGCCCGGAGGATCTCCCAGCTGGTCAACGCGCTGCAGTCGCACTTCGTGAGCACGGCGGATGAGCGGCTCCTCGCGCGGGCGACCAGGTGGGGACGGCAGGCCGTGGACCTCCTGCCACCGGATCACCCCGAGCACGCCGACCACCTCTCGAACCTGGTGAACGTCCTCGCCGGTGGCAGCTCGCACGAGCAGGTGACCGAGGCGATCGAGCTCGCCCGTGAGGCGCTTCGCCGAACACCCGGCGACCACGCGAACGCGCGGTCGCGCAAGGTCACCCTCGCCTCCCTCCTGTGGCTCGCTTGCTGTTCGGACGGGCGGGAGTCTGCTCTGCGGGAGGCACAGGATCTCGCCGGGCAGGTACTGTCCACAGAGGACGGTGATGACCACCATTCGGTGCGGCGGGCGGCCCGCCGGGTGCTCGCCGATGCCCAGCTGTTGAGCTACCGGTTGAACGGTGACCCGGCCATGCTCCTCGGCGCCGTGGCGGCCTTCCGCGCGGCCGCCGCCGAAGTCTCGGCCGATCACCGCCGCCACGCCACGGTCCAAGCGGACGTCGCCGACGCGCTGTGGGACGAGTACCAGCACTCCGGCGAGTCCGCTGTTCTCGACGAAGCCGTCGCGGTCTGCCGCGCCGCTCTCGACCGGCTGGCGCCCGGGGACAGCGCCCGGAGCCAGCTGCTCAGCGTGCTGGGGAATTCACTGTGGGCCCGCGCGGAGCAGCCCGGCTCGCACGGTGTGCTCGACGAGGCGATCGCCTGCCTCGAGGAGGTCGCGGAGCTGTTCCCGCCGGGAGCCGGGAACCGGTGGATCGCGCTCAACAACCTCACTTCCATCCTCCGGTACCGCCAGGACGTCGACCACGGCCGCGACACGGCGTCTCCGCCGGACGTCGAACGGCTGGCCCGCGCGGCCGTGCGGGAGTGCCCACGGGAGCACCCGGACCGCGGCATGGTGCTGTCCACCCTCTCGCTCGTCCTCGCGGTGACGGCTGAGGAAGAGGCCGTCGTGGCCGCTCGTGAGGCGGTGCGGACAACGCCGGCCGGGTTTCCGGTCCGGGGTCGCTACCTCGTCAACCTCGCCGAGTTGCTGAAGGCGCGCTGGGAGCGCCGGAAGACCGACCGGGTGGCCTGGCAGGAGGCGGTGGACGCCTTCCGGGAAGCCGCGGAGTCCCCGGTGTCCGCCGCGCACATCCGGGTCGACGCCGCGGCGTCGTGGGGCGGGCTGGCCGCCGGAGCGGGGGAGTGGAAGGCGGCGCTCGAGGGATACGAGTACGCGATCGAACTGCTCCCGCGGCTGGTGCCGCGCAGCCTGCCCCGCACCGACCAGCAGCGCCACCTCATGCGGTTGAGCACTCTCTCGGCCGACGCCGCGGCGTGCGCGGTTCGGCTCCACGACCCGCTGCGGGCGCTGGTGGTGGCTGAACACAGCAGGACCGTGCTGGCGGCCCAGCTGCTCGAGTCGTGGCCGGAGCGGGAGGCGGTCGCGCGGCTCGCGCCGGAACTGGCGCGGCGGCTCGACCTGCAGGCGACAGAGCTGGGCCGGCACGAGCACGACGACGCGGACCGCGCCGGCCGGAGGCGTGCCGCGGAGGGGTGGGAAAAGCTTGTGGAGCGGGTCCGGGAGTTTCCGGAGCTCGCCGGTTTCCTGCGTCCGCCCGGTGCCCGGGAGTTGCTCGGTGCCGCGTCCGATGGCCCGGTCGTCGTCGTGAACTCCAGCAGGTTCGGGTCGCACGCCCTGGTCGTCGAGCGAGCCGGGGTTCGGGCGCTGCCACTCCCGGATCTCGAGCCCGCCGCGGTCCGGCACCAGGCGGGCCGGTTCTTGGGCGCCGTGGACGACGTGGAAGACATCGAGAACCCGTCCGGACCCCGCGAGGGCAACCAGGTGATGACCGAGATCCTCCGGTGGCTGTGGCGGACGGTCGCCGAACCGGTGCTGGGGTCGCTGGACCGGACGGCGCCGGTCGAGGCAGGCGGGACGTGGTCGCGCCTCTGGTGGTCACCCACCGGGCTGCTCTCGGTGCTGCCCTTGCACGCCGCGGGGACCGAGGGGCCCGGGAACTCGGTGCTCGACCGGGTGGTCTCCTCGTACGCCCTGTCTTTGCGGGTGCTGCTGCAGCGACAGCCGGCCCCGGTCCCGGCGGATCCGCGGCTCCTCGTGGTCGACCCCGATCAAGGCGACGACCTCGGTGGAGCCGCGCTCGAGGGCGGGTTCCTCGAGAAGTGCTTTCCCGGCCGTACCACCCGGTTGACGGGCGCGGAGGCCGACCGGGAGCGGGTGCTGCAGGAGCTGCCCGCGCATTCGTGGGTCCACTTCGCCTGCCACGCCATCAGCGAGCTCGAGGACCCGTCGGCCTCGCACCTGGTCGTCCACGACGCGGCCGAACACCCGCTCCGGGTCCGGGACGTCGACCGAGTCCACCTGCCGGATGCCGAGTTCGCGTACCTCGCCGCGTGTGACACCGTCGGGGTCAGCGCGCTCCCCAACGAGGCCATCCACTTGGCGGCCGCGTTCCACCTCGCCGGCTTCCGGTCCGTGGTCGGCACCCTGTGGTCGGTGTCGGACCGTGTCTCGGTGCGGTGCGCGGAGCAGTTCTACGCCGAGGTGCCCGGCATCCGGAGTCACGCGCTCGCCCTGCACGGGGTGGTGCGAGACCTGCGGAGGCGGTGGTCCCGCCATCCGTCGGTGTGGGCGGCGCTCGTGCACATCGGCCACTGACCCGTGAGGACGCCCGCACGCGCCGGGCCACGACCTGAACGTACGAGGGAGACGAGGAGCCCATGACCGTTGACCGCGAGCTGGCCCGGGAAGCGTCCGAAGCCCTGAACTGGACCGTGCGGCTGCGGTTGTCACCGACGGAGTGGTCCTACGCCGAGCAGATCATGACCGCGCTCGGCGAAGCGATGGCGCACGAAGACGAAGCCGCGCTGCAGGACGCCACTCAGGCGTTGGACCGGCTCGCCCGGCGCGTCTCGGAGAAACTGGGGAAGGAGCCGGACCGGGAGCCCGCCTCGCCGAAGCAGCGCGACCGCGTGGCCGAGCTGGTGCACAAACTCGACACGGATCCGGGAAAAGGCGAGAAGCCGCCGGCGAAGCCGAAGTGAACCTGCACGCACCCGCGCTGCTCTGCTACGTGTTCCTGCCGCTCGACGGCCCGCACAGCGGGGCCGCGCAGGCCCGGGTGGGTTCGTGGTGGCGCCACATCCGCACGGCCTGGCGGTTCGACGCACCGATCGAGCCGCTGGGGGTGCCCGCCGATCCGGCTCCGGGTGCGCTCGTCGGCGGCAGCCGGCTCGTCGCGGCGTGCCAGGGCGAGGGCGGCATCCGGCAGGCGGCCATTCGGGCCGAACACGACGTGCTGTGCCTCACCGTCATGTTGGCGCCACCCCCGGAGACCGAGGTGGAGGCCGGATGGGCGGCAGCCGGACGGCAGCTCGCCGAGCTCGACCTCGCCACGGAGGAACCCGAACTGGTGGGCGTGGCGCGGATTCACCTGGCCTTGACCGACGGGCCGCCGCGGACGGCCGGTCCCCTCGTGCGGGCGGCGGCGCCGGCCCCGGGCGCGGTCGGCTGGTCTCGGCGGTTCGACGGCCTGGAACTCGCTTCCGGTGCCGAGGCGGCGCTCTGGGAGTCGCACGGGGCGCCCGACGACCGCGCCTCCCGCCAGTTGTACCTGGTCGCCCCCACGGCCGCCGAGCGCGAAGTCGACCACCTGGTCTGGACCGTCGGCGACGGCGAGCTCGTGCCCTTCGCGCGGCACGCCATGCACCTGGCGCGGCTCAGGTACCAGCTTCGCGTGTTCGAACGCAGTGAGGGACGCCGGCAGATCCGCACCCGGCTCGACGAAAGCGAGGACCGGGTCCGGGCCGCGGCCACGCCGAGCCCGGAGGCGGTCGCGCACCTGGTCGCTGCGCTGCGCGAGGCCGAGACGATCTCGGCGCGCGTGGAACGGATGCGCCGGACGGTCCGCGCGATCGCGGACCGGGCGGCCCTGCCGGCCGGCATCGTGCCGGCCGGCGGCACCGCCGGGCCGCTCACCGACGACCTGGTCTTGACCTCGTGGTTCGCCACCCGCCTGGACGACGAGGTGGCACGCCTGACCGACGCGTGCGCGCACGCCCGGGACGTTCTCGGCGACGACCGCGGACGGGTTTCCGAGCCCGTGCGGGGAATCCCGCCGTCCGGTGCGCCGGACGGCGGGAAGCCGCTGGTGTTCATCAGCTACATCCACGACTCCCCGCAGCACAAGGCGGCGGTGGCCGAATTCGGCCGCCTGCTACTGGCCGCCGGGGTGGACGCCCGGCTCGACCAATGGGTCACCGGCCGGCGTCAGGACTGGTACCGGTGGATGCTCGGGCTCGTGTCCCACGCCGACTTCGTCATCGTCGTCGCATCACCGCTTTGCCGGCGCGTCGGTGACGGGCAGGTGCCCAACGATCGCAACCTGGGCGGCCAGTCGGAGATGACCGCCCTGCGGGAGCTGCTCCAGCAGGACCGCGAACGGTGGACGCCGAAACTGCTGCCCGCGGTGCTGCCCGGGCACGACTGGCGGGACCTGCCGCTCTTCCTCCAGCCGTCGACCGCGGACCACTACGAGATCGGCGAGCTGACCCCGGCCGGGATCGGCGAGCTGCTGCAGGTCATCACGGCCGGGGCGGCTTGACGGCCTCAGATCTTCGCTTCCACCGCGAACTCGCCTTCGCGCGTCTCCACCGAAGAGATCGCCCCCGCGATGCGGATGTCCGCCTGGATGTCCGCGAACCGGGCCAGTACGTCAGCCGGTCCCGTGACGGTCAGCGTCTCGACGGTGGTCCGCATCGACACCTTCGCGTCGGTCTTCGCCCGCCGCACCGCCGCGATCACCTCGCCGGCCAAGGCGAGCAGCTCCGGGTCGCCGTCGGACGACGTCCTGGTGGGCCATGCGGCCCGGTGCACCGAGCCCTCCTGCCACCACGACCAGACCTCCTCGGTCGCGAACGGCAGGAACGGCGCGAACAGCCGCAGCACCGCCGACAACGCCGTCACCAGCGCCGCCTGGGCGGACGACGCTGCCGCCGGGCCGAGGTCGCCGTACGCGCGGCCCTTCACCAGCTCGACGTAGTCGTCGCAGAACGTCCAGAAGAACGTCTCCGTCACCTGCAGCGCCCGTGCGTAGTCCAGCGCCTCCAAAGCCGCCGTGGCCGAGGAGACGACAGCGTCCAGCGAAGCCAGCAGCGCCCGGTCGAGGGGTTCCGCCACCACCGCGGAAGCGGACGGCACGCCCAGGCCCAGCACGAACCGGCTCGCGTTGAGCAGTTTCGTCGCCAGACGGCGGCCGACCTTCATCTGGCCTTCGTCCACCGCCGTGTCGACGCCCGGGCGCGCGCTCGCCGCCCAGTAGCGGACCGCGTCCGAGCCGAAGCGCTCCAGCAGATCGATCGGGGTCGTCACGTTGCCCTTGGACTTCGACATCTTCTTGCGGTCGGGGTCGAGCACCCAGCCCGCGATCGACGTCTCCCGCCACGGCAGCACGCCGTGCTCCAGCTCCGCGCGCACCGCCGTCGAAAACAGCCAGGTGCGGATGATCTCGTGCGCCTGCGGCCGCAGGTCCATCGGGAACACGCGCGAAAACAGGTCGTCGTCGAGGCTCCACCGGCCGACGATCTGCGGCGTGAGCGACGACGTCGCCCACGTGTCCATCACGTCGGCCTCGGCGACGAACCCGCCCGGCACGCCGCGTTGCTCGGCGGTGAAGCCCGGCGGGACGTCGCTGCTCGGGTCGACCGGCAGGTCGACCGGCAGCAGGCGGGCGTCGTAGTCCGGTTCGCCGTGCGCGTCGAGGCGGTACCACAGCGGGATCGGCACGCCGAAGAACCGCTGGCGGCTGACCAGCCAGTCGCCGGCCAGGTTCTCCACCCACGACGAGTACCGGACGCGCATGTGCTTCGGCACCCAGTTCAGTTCCTCGCCCCGGGCCAGCATCTTCTCCCGGAACGCCGGGTCGTTGCCGCCGTTGCGCAGGTACCACTGCCGGCTCGCGACGATTTCCAGTGGCTTGTCGCCCTTTTCGTAGAACTTCACCGCGTGCGTGATCGGCCGCGGCTCACCCCGCAGCGCACCGGCTTCGCGCAGCAGGCGGACCAGGATCTCGCGTCCCGTGTGGACGGTCTTGCCCACCAGCGGCGCGTAGGCGTCGGCAGGCACGCCGTGGGGCGCGTCCGGGAGGAACCGCCCGTCCCGCCCCAGCACCACCCGCGTCGCCAGCCGCAGCTCGCGCCACCACGTGACGTCGGTCGTGTCGCCGAACGTGCACACCATCGCGATGCCGCGGCCCTTCTCGGGATCCGCGAGGTGGTGCGCCACCACGGGCACCTCGACGCCGAACACCGGCGTCCGCACGGTCTTCCCGAACAGCGGCTGGAACCGCTCGTCGTCCGGGTGCGCGACGAGCGCGACGCACGCGGGCAGCAGCTCCGGCCGGGTCGTCGCGATGACGACGTCGGCGCCGTCCGGACCGGTGAACGCGAGGTCGTGGAACGCGCCCGGGCGTTCGCGGTCCTCCAGCTCGGCCTGGGCCACGGCGGTGCGGAAGCTGACGTCCCAGAGCGTCGGAGCCTCGGCCTGGTACGCCTCGCCGCGCTCGAGGTTGCGCAGGAACGCGCGCTGCGAGATCAGCCGCGACTCGCGCCCGATCGTCTGGTAGGTCATCGTCCAGTCGACCGACAGCCCGAGCCGCCGCCACAGCTCCTCGAAGACCTTCTCGTCGGTTTCGGTCAGCGTTTCGCACAGCTCGACGAAGTTCCGCCGCGACACCGCGACGACGTCCTTGCCCGGCTTCTCCGGCGGCCGGAAATCCGGGTCGTAGGGCAGCGACGGCTCGCAGCGGACGCCGAAGTGGTTCTGCACCCGGCGTTCGGTCGGCAGGCCGTTGTCGTCCCACCCCATCGGGTAGAACACCTCGAGCCCGCGCATCCGCTTGAACCGCGCCAGCACGTCGGTGTGGGTGTAGGAGAAGACGTGCCCGATGTGCAGCGACCCGCTGACCGTCGGCGGGGGAGTGTCGATCGAGTAGACCTCGTCACGGGTCTTCGCGCGGTCGAAGCGGTAGGCGCCGGTGGATTCCCATACGGGTACCCACTTGGCCTCCAGACCGTCGACACCGACCTTGTCCGGGACTCGCGGGCGCTCGTAAGGGTTGCTCATGAAACAACTCTAGGCGGCGGTGGCACCTGCTTTTTCGACGGTCGGCAGGTCGTGCATCTTCCGCAGCGGCGAGCAGACGACCCACAGCGCGGCGGCCACTTCGCCGGCCACGGCGACCCAGACCGCCCCGCGCAACCCGAGGCCTTCGCCGAGCGCGCCGCCCAGCAGGCCGCCGAGCGGCAGCGTGCCCCAGACGAGGAACCGCACGCTCGCGTTCATCCGGCCCAGCAGCCGGTCGGGACAGATCGCCTGCCGGTAGGAGACCTGCGCGACGTTGTAGACGATCACCCCGAACCCGTAGACGAACTCGCCGAGCGCGGCGAACGCGAGCCGCCAGTCCGCGCCGGTCCACGGGATCAGCAGGTGCGCGGGCCAGGACAGCAGCGGGACCAGCCAGATCGTGCGGGCGTGGCCGATCCGCCGGGTGAGCGCGCCGGAGAAGACCGCGCCGAGGATGCCGCCCGCCCCGCCGATGGCGAGCATCACGCCGACGAGCGCGGGGGACAGCCCGATGGTGCGGGTGAAGAACAGCACCTGGACCGCCACGAACGCGCCGCCGAAGAGGTTCGCCGTCGCCGTGCACGCCACGCTCGAGCGCAACGGCTTGTCGGAGAAGACGAACCGCAGCCCTTCCGCGATCTGCGGCACCAGGCGGGTGTGCCCGGTGCGGTCCGGTTCCGGCTCCACCGCGCGGATCCGCAGCAGGCACAGCGCCGACGTCAGGTAGCCGAGGGCGGTGCCGAGCACCGTGTTGGCCGCGCTGATCAGCTGGACCAGCACGCCCGCGCCGCTCGGCCCGGCGACCTGCGCGACCGACTGGACCGCCTGCAGCTTCGCGTTGCCCTCCAGGAGGCGTTCCCGGCCGACGAGCGAGGGCAGGTACGACTGGTAGGCGACGTCGAAGAACACCGTGGCGACGCCGACGAGCAGCACGACGACGACCAGCTGCGCCAGCGTCAGCACACCGGCCCACCAGGCGAGCGGCACGCTCAGCAGCAGTGCGAAGCGGATGAAGTCGGCGGTGAGCATGACCCGGCGGCGGCGCAGCCGGTCCACCCACACCCCGGCGGGTAGCCCGAGCAGCAGGAACGCGACCGTCTGGGCCGCGGTCAGCAGGCCCATCTGGAACGGTGTCGCGGCCAGCGTCACCGCCGCGAGCAGTGGCACCGCGGTGTAGCCGACCGCGGTGCCGAACTGGCTGGCCGTGTCGCCGGCCCAGAGCCGCCGGAAATCGGCGTGGAAGAACAGTGACCCCCTGCGCATGGCGACGAGTGTGCCGCGAGTGATTGGAAAGTGTCAATCACTGTTCGCTCTAGGCTGTGCCGGTGCCACCGGAGAAACGACGTACCGCCACCGAAGCCGAGGCCGCCGCGCTGGCGTCCGGAATACGGCTGCGCATCATCCGGTTGACCTTCTCGGAGGCGCTGACGAACAAGGAGCTGGCCGAACGGCTGGGCCGGGATCCGGCGACGACGCTGCACCACGTGCGCAGGCTCGTCGACACCGGCTTCCTCGCCGCGCAGCCCCCTCGCCGCGGGACCAGGGGCGCCCGGGAAATCCCGTATCTTTCGACGGGCCTTTCGTGGACACTCGACTCATGCGGTGACAAGGACGTGGAGCAGGCGGTTCTCGAGGCCTATCTGGCCGAGATCGCCGACACCGGATTCGAGGGCGTGCACCAGACGCGCCTGGTCGTCCAGGTGGCCCCCGAGGAGCGGGCGGAGCTGGAAACGCGGCTCAACGCCCTGCTCGAGGAGTTCCGCGCGCGCCCCCGCCGTCCCGGCGCCGAGCGCACCGCGGTCTACCTCGCCACCTATCCCAGCACGTAAAAGTTCGGTTCCCGCGGCGAAACGTGGGAACATGGAGGCACGATGACAGAACTGACACACACCGAAGACCACGACGACGACCTGTACGACGGCGACCCGTCGACGGGTGAGATGGAGCTCGAGGACCGGGCGTCGCTCCGCCGGGTCAGGGGACTGTCCACGGAGCTCGAGGACGTCACCGAGGTCGAGTACCGGCAACTGCGGCTGGAACGCGTCGTGCTGGTCGGCGTGTGGACCGAGGGCACGGCCCTGCAGTCCGAGGCGTCGCTGGCCGAGCTGGCGCGCCTGGCCGAGACGGCGGGCTCCGAAGTCCTCGAAGGTCTCATCCAGCGGCGTCCGAAGCCGGACCCGGCCACCTACATCGGCTCGGGCAAGGTCAAGGAGCTGCGGGACATCGTCGGCTCCACCGGCGCCGACACCGTGATCTGCGACGGCGAGCTCTCGCCGGGCCAGCTGCGGCAGCTCGAGGAGAAGGTCAAGGTCAAGGTCATCGACCGGACCGCCCTGATCCTCGACATCTTCGCCCAGCACGCCCGGTCCAAGGAGGGCAAGGCGCAGGTCGAGCTGGCGCAGCTGCAGTACCTGATCCCGCGGTTGCGCGGGTGGGGTGCGTCGCTGTCCCGGCAGGCCGGTGGCCGCGCCGGTGGCGCGAACGGCGGCGTGGGCCTGCGCGGTCCCGGTGAGACCAAGCTCGAGACCGACCGGCGGCGGATCAACAAGCGCGTGGCGAAGCTGCGCCGCGAGATCGCCGCCATGGACACCATCCGCGAGACCAAGCGCGGGCGGCGGCTGGCCAACGAGGTGCCCAGCGTGGCGATCGTCGGCTACACCAACGCCGGCAAGTCGAGCCTGCTCAACGCGCTGACCGGGGCCGGGGTGCTGGTGGAGGACGCGCTGTTCGCCACCCTCGACCCGACCACGCGGCGCGCGCAGACCGCGGACGGGCGCGGCTACACGCTGACCGACACCGTCGGGTTCGTGCGGCACCTGCCGCACCAGCTGGTGGACGCGTTCCGCTCGACGCTGGAGGAGGCCGCGGACGCGGACCTGCTGCTGCACGTGGTGGACGGGGCCGACCCGGCACCGGAGGAGCAGGTCAGCGCCGTGCGCGAGGTGCTCGGCGAGATCACCCGCAAGCGCAAGGAGCCGCTCCCGCCGGAGCTGCTGGTGATCAACAAGATCGACGCGTCCGACGAGGTCAGCCTCGCCCGGCTGCGGCACGCGCTGGCCGGCTCGGTCCAGGTCTCGGCACGGACCGGGGCGGGCATCGCGGAGCTCGTCGAGGTGCTCGCCGACCGCCTGCCGCGGCCGGAGGTCACCGTCGAGGTCCTCGTGCCCTACGCGCGCGGTGAGCTCGTCGCGCGGGCGCACGCGGACGGCGAAGTCCTCGAAGAGGAACACGCCGAAGACGGCACGCGCCTGCTGGTGCGGGTCCGGCCGGACCTCGCGGCGGCTTTGCGCGAGTTCGAGACCAACTCGACCAGGGCCTGACACGTCTCCGTAGTGTGCGATCCGCTGGGGTCGCACACTACGGAGGTGGCTGGGTGCGCTGGGTTGTCGCGTTGGTCTTTTTGGCCGTGTTCGGCGGGGCGGTACCCGCTTCGGCGGCCGAGACGCCGCAGCCGTTGTGCACGATGAAGGATTCGCGCATCGGCGAGCTGTCCGGCCTGGTCTCCGACGGCTCGAAGTTCTACGCCATCAACGACGGCGGCACCAAGGTCCAGGTGTTCGTGCTCGGGCGGGACTGCAAGGTGCAGAAGGTCCTCACGGACAAGACCGACCCGTTCGACGTCGAGGACCTGGCCCGCACGCCCGACGGGCGCTTGTGGCTGGCGGACACCGGTGACAACCAGAAAGGCCGGCTGACGGTCGCCCTGCTGGAGATGAGCACCGAGGGCAAGGTGACGCTGCACCGCCTGACCTACCCCGACGGCCAGCACGACACCGAAGCGCTGCTGATGGACAAGTCGGGGACGCCGTACCTGATCACCAAGGACATCCTGGGCGAGGCCCGCGTATATCGGCCGTCCGGGCCGATGGCGAGCCCGGGGCCGACCAACCTGGAAAAGGTCGGCTCGCTGAAGATCGAGACGACGGACACCCAGGGCGGCCCGGTCGGGTCGATCGGCTCGGTGCTGGTCACCGGCGGCGCTTCGATGGCCGACGGCAGTGTCGTGGCGCTGCGGACCTACACGGACGCATACGTGTACGCGGTGCCGGACGGGGATCTCCTGGCCGCGTTGCAGCGCAACCCGGTCCGGATCCCATTGCCGGGGGAGAAGCAGGGCGAGGCCATCGCGTTCGACCCCGACGGGACGTTGGTTTCCGGCAGCGAAGGAGTGGGTCAGCCCCTCCGCACGGTGCGGGGCGCGGCGGCGCTGGCCGCGCAGTCCGGCGCACCGGCGGAGGGGACGACCTCGACCGGCGCGGGCGCGTCGTCCGGCTCGGCGGGGGACGGGGCCGGGCTCCCCGTCCTGCCCGCTGCCGGGATCACGCTCGCGGTGGTCGGCGTCGGCTGGTTCGGCTTCAGCAAGCTGCGTCGCCGTTCTCGCCGCTGACCTCCGGCTCCCCACGGCCGAAGATCATCCGATCCGGTGAACCTCCCGGGCCGTGCGAAAGCCCGGGAGCACCTTCCTAAAGACGGCGGAGCACCGCCACGACCTTGCCGAGCACCGTCGCGTCGTCACCGGGGATCGGGTCGTACGCCTCGTTGTGCGGCATCAGCCAGATGTGGCCGTTCTTGCGCTTGAACGTCTTGACCGTGGCCTCGCCGTCGATCATCGCCGCGACGATCTCGCCGTTGTCGGCGTCCGGCTGCTGCCGGACCACGACCCAGTCGCCGTCGGTGATGGCCGCGTCGACCATCGAGTCACCGGTGACCTTCAGCAGGAACAGCTCGCCCTCGCCGACGATCTCCCGTGGCAGCGGGAAGACGTCCTCGATGGCCTGCTCGGCCAGCACCGGGCCACCGGCGGCGATCCGGCCGACCAGCGGCACGTACGCCGCCTTCGGCATGACCGGCTGCTGGTCCATCTCGATGCCCATGGGGTTGTCGTCGGTCGCCGAGAGGACACCGACCGCGCGCGGGCGGTTCGCGTCCCGGCGCAGGTAGCCCTTGCGCTGCAGGGCGCGCAGCTGGTGGGAGACCGACGACGTCGACGTCAGCCCGACCGCTTCGCCGATCTCGCGGACGCTCGGCGGGTAGCCGAACCGGCTCACCCACGAGCGGATCACGTCGAGGACCTGCTGCTGGCGGACGGTGAGGGTCTCGTCCACGTCGTACACCTCGGGCATGGCGTGCACCTTGCCCGAGCCACCGGGGGACCCACTGGTCCTGCCCGCCTTGTTCTCCTTCGCCACTGCGTCGCCTCCCAGACGTTCGCTGCACGTATCTGCGCGCCGGCTGCCACCCGCCGGGTGCGGGCAGCCTCGCCGGGCGGCATCTGCCCGGCAGATGCCCTGGTCACCGACGTTAGCCCCCGGGCACGACGATTTCAAACATCTGTTCGATCGACACGCCGTGTCCGCTCGATTTTGTCGGTGGTAGGTGGTAGACCTTCGCACGGGCGTTCGATAGAACGCCTGTTCGACCTTGATCCGCGGGCCGGCTCCGGCCCCGGAAACGGGCGGACACCAGGGTTTCGAGGAGGTTCGGATGTCCATTCTGGCCGAACGCGGGCACGCCCGCCCGGCGACCCCGGTCCCGGCGCCACCCCGGCCCGTCCGCGTCCTGCGCGGCCGCCGCGGCGAGGTGGACCGCCCGCCGACGCGCGCACGGGTCGTGGCGGGCCGCCGCCCGGCCGGCTCACCCTGCGCGGCCCCGCGCCGGGTGCCGGTCCGGTGGCCGTGGCTCGCCGCACTCGCGGTCGCGAGCTGCCTGGTGGTCGCCGGCCTGGGCCTGCTGGGCGGCGGCCCGTCGGGAGCCCCGGTGCCCGAGCGCACGGCGACGGTGTCGGTCGAGCAGGGCGACACGCTGTCCTCCCTGGCCGCGCGCTTCGCCCCGGACAGCGAGCCGGGTGCGGTCGTGGCCCGGATCAAGGAGCTCAACCGCCTGGACCGCGCCGTCCTGGTGCCCGGGCTGCCCTTGACCGTCCCGGTCGCCGATGTCCCGTGATGCGCTCTGCCTTCTCCGGGGGTGCCGAGTCGAGGTGGCCGCGAAACGGCGTTATCGGCTTGCGACGGCGCGGGCCGGGATTTCACCCGGCCCGGTGAATTCGCCGGCAGGGCCGATCCGGTGCCGCCGCGACGGCTTGTCGTGCCGGTGAAACGGGCTCGGGCTGCTTGAGTCCACTCGCGACGGGTGACGGCGCGGTGAGGTTCGCGCCCGCGGCCGCGGGACGGCTCACCCAGGTGGGGCCGACACGCCAGCGCGGCTTGCGCGAGTCCGCCCCGAGTTCTACGCTCGCCCGCTATATGTAGTAGTTACACCGCTGTAGTTGGTCCACAGGTTGGGGTAGACTGGGCGGCAGTTGTCCACAGCTGGCCGTCTTTTACCCACCGGATGTCCACAAGTCGATCACCAGGTGCAGGGGTACCGGGCGGTCGCGGCACGGCCACGCGTGGTGGCCGGGGGACGTCGACCGGGGCGGCGAGCTCGGAGGGGAAGGTGATCGGCGGATGAGGTGCCCGTTCTGCCGGCATGCGGACTCTCGGGTCGTCGACTCCCGAGAGGTGGATGAAGGCCAGGCGATCCGCAGGCGGCGCTCGTGCGCGTCGTGCGGACGGCGGTTCACGACTTCGGAGACGATGGTGCTCGCCGTCGTCAAGCGGTCCGGGGTCACCGAACAGTTCAGCCGGGACAAGGTGGTGAGCGGCGTCCGCCGCGCCTGCCAGGGCAGGCCGGTCGACGACGACGCGTTGCAGCAGCTCGCGCAGCGCGTGGAGGAGTCGATCCGCTCCGCCGGTCTGGCGGAGATCCCGAGTCACGAGGTCGGCCTGGCCATCCTGGGCCCGCTGCGTGAGCTCGACGGGGTCGCCTACCTCCGGTTCGCCAGCGTCTACCGCTCCTTCTCGTCGGTCGAGGACTTCGAGAAGGAGATCGCCGATCTTCGTGAGGCCATGGCGGGTTCTGCTGCTCCGGAGGAGAGCGATCAGCGCGAAGACGGCGATTGACCGTCCCGCTGCGGGAGTGAGGGTTCGACCGATGACCGAAACCGTGGGAACCGGGGCCGGCGCGGCCGCCGGCAAGAAGAGCAAGGCAGCCGGCGGGCTGAGCGTGAAGCGCGTCTTCACCACCGAGGGGCAGCACCCCTACGACCAGGTGACCTGGGAACAGCGCGACGTCGTGATGACGAACTGGCGCGACGGCTCGGTCAACTTCGAGCAGCGCGGCGTGGAGTTCCCCGAGTTCTGGTCGGTCAACGCCACCAACATCGTCACCAGCAAGTACTTCCGCGGCGCCGTCGGCAGCCCGCAGCGCGAGCGCAGCCTCAAGCAGCTCATCGACCGGGTCGTGAAGACCTACGTCAAGGCCGCGCGCGACCACGGCTACTTCGCCTCGCCGCAGGACCTCGAGATCTTCGAGCACGAGCTCACCTGGATGCTGCTGCACCAGGTCTTCAGCTTCAACTCCCCGGTCTGGTTCAACGTCGGCACGTCGTCGAAGCAGCAGGTCAGCGCCTGCTTCATCCTCGCCGTCGACGACACGATGGAGTCGATCCTCAACTGGTACCGCGAAGAGGGCCTGATCTTCAAGGGCGGCTCCGGCGCCGGGCTGAACCTCTCCCGCATCCGCTCCTCGAAGGAGCTGCTCACCTCCGGCGGCACCGCGTCCGGCCCGGTCTCGTTCATGCGCGGCGCCGACGCGTCCGCGGGCACCATCAAGTCCGGCGGCGCCACCCGGCGCGCGGCGAAGATGGTCGTGCTCGACATCGACCACCCGGACATCGAGGAGTTCGTCCAGACGAAGGCCCGCGAAGAGGAGAAGATCAAGGTCCTCCGCGACGCCGGGTTCGACATGGACCTCTCCGGCGCGGACATCTCCTCGGTGCAGTACCAGAACGCGAACAACTCGGTCCGCGTGTCGGACGAGTTCATGCAGGCGGTCGAGAACGGCACCGACTTCGGCCTGCGCGCCCGGCTCACCGGCGAGGTCATCGACCGGACCGACGCGAAGAAGCTGTTCCGCGGCGTCGCCCAGGCCGCGTGGGAGTGCGCCGACCCCGGCATCCAGTACGACGGCACGATCAACGACTGGCACACCTGCCCGGAGTCCGGCCGGATCACCGCGTCGAACCCGTGCAGCGAGTACATGCACCTCGACAACTCGAGCTGCAACCTCGCGTCGCTGAACCTGCTCAAGTTCGTCACGCCCGAGGGCACGTTCGACGCGCCGCTGTTCGCCCGCGCCGTCGAGTTCGTCATCACCGCGATGGACGTCTCGATCTGCTTCGCGGACTTCCCGACCGAGCCGATCGCCGACACCACGCGCAAGTTCCGCCAGCTCGGCATCGGCTACGCCAACCTCGGCGCGCTGCTGATGGCGCTGGGCCACGCCTACGACTCCGACGGCGGCCGCGCGCTCGCGGCGGCGATCACGTCGCTGATGACCGGCGTGTCCTACCGGCGGTCGGCGGAGCTGGCCCAGGTCGTCGGCGCGTACGAGGGTTACGCGCGCAACGCCGAGTCGCACCAGCGCGTGATGCGCAAGCACGCGGCGGCGAACGAGCTCGTCCGCACCTACCACTCGAACGACGCCGCGGTCCGCGCGCTGGCGACGCAGGAGTGGAAGAAGGGCATCGACATCGGCACGAAGCACGGCTGGCGCAACGCGCAGGCGTCCGTGCTCGCGCCCACCGGCACCATCGGCTTCATGATGGACTGCGACACGACCGGCATCGAGCCGGACTTCTCGCTGGTCAAGTTCAAGAAGCTGGTCGGCGGCGGCTCGATGCAGATCGTCAACCAGACGGTGCCGCGCGCGCTGGAGGCGCTGGGCTACCCGGCCGAGCAGGTCGAGGCGATCGTCGAGTTCGTGGCGCAGAACGGCCACGTCGTCGACGCGCCGGGCCTGCGCCCCGAGCACTACGAGGTGTTCGACTGCGCGGTCGGCGAGCGCTCGATCGCGCCGATGGGCCACGTCCGGATGATGGCCGCGGTGCAGCCGTTCCTCTCGGGCGCCATCTCCAAGACCGTCAACATGCCGGAGTCGGCGACGGTCGAAGAGGTCGAGGAGATCTACTTCCAGGGCTGGAAGCTCGGGCTCAAGGCCCTCGCGATCTACCGCGACAACTGCAAGGTCGGCCAGCCGCTGTCCACGGCGAAGAAGGACAAGGCCGTGGCGGAGCCGGAGAAGGTCGTCGAGTACCGGCCGGTGCGCAAGCGCCTGCCGAAGAAGCGCCCGAGCCAGACGGTGTCGTTCACGGTCGGCGGCGCCGAGGGTTACCTGACGGCGGGTTCGTACCCGGACGACGGCCTCGGCGAGATCTTCGTCAAGCTCGGCAAGCAGGGCTCGACCCTGGCGGGCGTGATGGACGCGTTCTCGATGTCGATTTCGGTGGGCCTGCAGCACGGCATCCCGCTCGAGTTCTACGTCTCGAAGTTCTCGAACCTGCGCTTCGAGCCGGCGGGCATGACCGACGACCCGGACATCCGCATCGCGACGAGCGTGATGGACTACCTGTTCCGCCGCCTGGCGCTGGACTACCTGCCGCACGATAAGCGTTCGCAGCTGGGCATCCTGTCGGCGGATGAGCGTTCGGCGGAGGTCGAGGCGAGCTACGGCACGCCGTCGAACGTCGACCTCGCGGCCCTGCAGTCCACAGTGGACTCATCGCCGGAGCCGCACGCGGAGGAAACCGGGCACGCCCACCGCGAAGCCCAGACGACGACGGAACTGATGGAGCTCCGCCTCGGCAAGGCGGCGGACGCCCCGCTGTGCATGACGTGCGGAACGAAGATGCGCCCGGCCGGCTCGTGCTACGCCTGCGAAGGCTGCGGCGCGACCTCGGGTTGCAGCTGACGGCTTCGGCCGACCCGGGCGAGCGCCGCCCGGGTCAGCCGAACGCCCGCTGCAGCTCGGAAATCGGCGGCAGGTCCCCGACGAACCCGAACCGGCCCGCCGGCTGACGGAATCCGGCCTCGGCGATCCCGAGGTCTCCGGCTACTCCGCGCCGTGGGACAGCCCCTGGATGATGAAGTTCCGCGCCAGCCCGACGTGGTGCAGGCGCTCGATTTCCGCCTGGTCGAACTCGATGTCGACGTATGGGACCTTGATCGGGCCGCGGGGCGGGCCGAAGACGTACGGCTTGAGCACGCCGATCGTGTAGTACGTGCGCCGCCGTCCGCCGGCCCGGGTCGCGCGGCCCAGGACGCGGTACCGGAAGTCGTTCATGGCGTACCACCAGTCTTGGCTCTGCGTGGCGCCGGTCCCGTCGTCCTGGACGTCGGTGTTCTGCCAGCCGGTGTCGAAGTAGCCCTCGTCCGGCGCCGACCGCAGCGCGTTCCCGACGATCGTCTCGAACAGCGGGAGGTCGCGGCGGATTTCGGCCGGGCTGACGTACTTCGTGGTCCCGGAGCTCCGCAGCCAGTGGCGCAGGTGGTCGGCGCCGTGGGGCCGCCCGGTGAGGCTCAGGATCCCGGCGGCGTCGGCCAGGACGACCCGCAGTCCTTCGTCGTCTTTCGTCGCCACCAGGTCGCCCCGCGGTTGCTCCGGGGTGTCCGTGTGCGCCTCTTCGACCGGCTGGAATCGGTCGACCTCGGCCACGACCTCCTGGAACGCGGCCTTGGCCTGCCGCAGGTGCTCGTCCGCGTCGGCGACCGCCGGGATGCGGTCCACCGAAGGCGACGGCGGGTGCCACAGCAGCGACGCCGTTTTCCGGTCGACCACGTCGGCCAGGTGGAGCAGCTTGTAGACCGTGCCCTGCGCGTTCATCATGCGCACGATCGGCGGGCTGTCCCACGGGAACAGCTCCGGCTCGTGGTCGAACGAGACGCGGCCGTCGTCGTGCACGGTCGCCCAGATCTCCGGCTTGGGCAGCCCGGCTTGCCAGATCCCGTGGTGCGCCGCCTGCAGCAGCACGGCGTTGGCGTCGACGTACTTCTGCGTGGCGCTCAACCGGTCGGCGGCCTGGTGCGCGGCGGCGCGCGCCGCGTCACCCCCGCCGCCCCGCCACGCCGGGTCGTCGACCGGCCGCACCACGGTCCGGTCGAAGTCGGCGACCTGTGTGCCGAGCGCGTCGGCGAGCGAGCGCCAGCCTTCCGCGCACTGGTTGAGCCGGCCGATCGGGAAATCCTTGAGTGCCCGGTAGTTCGCCAGCATGGCTCCCCCTAGCCCAAGATCGCTCGCAGCTTCTCGCTGTGCGTCTTTTCCGCGCCGGAATAGAGTTTCGACGCTTTGTCGATGTTCTGGCCGAGATCACGGATGTTCTCGGCGAGCGCGTGCAGGGAGGCTTCCCACGGCGAGATCATCGAACGGACGCCGTCGCCGATTTCCCAGTCACCGTCGGGAAGTCTCAGCGGAGAAGCAGCCGGGACGGCGTCACCGGTCTCCGTGACTCCATGGCCGACGCGCGCCGCCGCGGCGGCGATTTCCCCCAGCACGGCCGGCTCGACTGTGTACCCACCTTCGATCGACATCGGAGCCCCCAACTCGTACGTCGAATTCCGGGCAAGTGTACGCCCGCGGCGCCATCGACGTCGCGAAATCGCGGACGTGCTAACCGCCCTCGCGGGGCTCCAGCAGGCGGGCCAGCTGCTTCAAACCCGCAGTGATCCGCTCCACCGGCACGCCCCGCGACGTCTGGTGCAGGAACAGCTCCGGCGCCAGCGGAGCCAGCAGCACATCCGCCAGCACGTCGGGATCCGCGGCCCCCGCCGCCTCCGCCAGGACCCGCACGTGCGTGCGCCAGAACCCGTACGCGCCCGTCGTGAACCGCGAGTGGCCGACCTCCGCGCCCAGCACCAGGGGCGCGTGCCGCGCCAGCAGCTCGACCATCGCCTCGTAGAACGCCGCCAGCCGTTCGGCCGGGGGTGCGCCCGGGCCCAGCGGGGGCTCGCCGCGCAGCAACGACTCCTGCAGGCGGCGTTCGTGCTCGTCCAGCAGTGCCACCGCGATCGAGGCCCGGTCCGGGTAACGGCGGTACAGCGTTCCGCGGCCGACGCCGGCGGCCCGGGCGATGTCCTCCATCGTCACTTCGGCCGCGCCGCGGGCGGTGAACAGGCGCTCGGCCGCCGCCAGGATCTTGGCGCGGTTGCGGGCCGCGTCGGCGCGTTCGGGCATGTCCGCGAGCCTAGGGAATAAGCGGACGAGACGTCCAGTTGGGTGGAAGTGGACAAGGCGTCCACTTGAGGAGGAACCGTGACCCACCTGCTGCACCTCGACTCCAGCGCCCGCCGCCGATCGTTCTCGCGAGAGCTGTCCGCTTGCTACGCCGCCTCCTGGGACGGCACCCGGACCTACCGCGACCTCGCCGCCGAGCCTGTGCCGGTGATCGGCGAGGCCTGGACCGAAATCTGCGACGCGCTGCTCACGAAGGGGATCACCGACCCCGAGCGCTACGCCGAGGTCGTCGAAACGTCCGCACAAAAGCGAGCCTGGGCCGTCGTCGAGCCGCTCCTGGCCGAACTGCTCGAAGCCGACGTCGTCCTGATCGGCGCGCCGATGTACAACTTCTCGATCCCGGCCGCGCTCAAGGCCTGGATCGACCAGGTGACGTTCCCGCGGATGTCCCTCCGGGGCAAAGCGTTCGTCATCGCCGGTGCCCGCGGCGGAACCTACGCCGAGGGCACGCCGCGAGCCCCGTTCGACCACCACGAGCGCTACCTGCGCGACTTCATCGCCGGGCACTACGACGTCGACGACGTCCGGTTCGTGCACGCCGAGCTCACCAACGCCCTGGTCGACCCGCACCTGGCGGCGCGTGAAGGCGAGCGCGTCGCTTCGCGCGAAGCCGCGTTGAAGGCGCTCTGATGGGCTGGGTGACGCTCGTCTTCGCCGGGCTCGTCGAGATCGCCTGGTCGCAGAGCATCAAGCCGACGGAGAACTTCACGCGGCCGTGGCCGACGCTGCTGTGCTTCGTGCTCGGCGCGGCCGCCGTCTACCTGCTCTCCCGCGCGATGGACGCCGTCCCGGTGGGCACGGCCTACGCCGTGTTCACCGGGATCGGCGCCGTCGGGGCGATCGTGCTCGGCGTCGTCGTGAACAAGGACCCGCTGAGCGTCGGCCGGGCGGCCGCGCTGGCCCTGATCGTCGGCGGCGTCGTGCTCGCGCGGGTCACTTCGTGAGCTGCTCCCACAGGAACTCGAAGACCAGCGCCCACTTGAACGCCAGCTGCTCGTTGTCCGCCGCGGCGCCGTGGCCGCCTTCGATGTTCTCGTGATACCGGACGTCGTGCCCCTGCTCACGCATCCGCGCCACCATCTTGCGGGCGTGGGCGGGGTGCACGCGGTCGTCGCGCGTCGACGTCACGAACAGCGACGGCGGGTACGCGCGTCCACTGTGGACGTTCTGGTACGGCGAGTACTTCGCGATGTACTCCCATTCCGCGGCCTCGTCCGGGTCGCCGTACTCGGCCATCCAGGACGCGCCGGCCAGCAGCAGGTGGTAGCGGCGCATGTCCAGCAGCGGCACCTGGCTGACGATCGCGCCGAACCGCTCCGGGTAGCGCGTCAGCATGACGCCCATCAGCAGGCCGCCGTTGCTGCCGCCCTGGATGCCGAGCTTCGCCGGCGTCGTGATGCCGCGCTGGACCAGGTCCGCGGCCACCGCGGCGAAGTCCTCGTACACGCGGTGGCGTTCAGCCTTGATCGCCTGCGTGTGCCAGCCCGGTCCGTACTCGCCGCCGCCGCGGATGTTCGCGACGACGTACGTGCCGCCGCGCGAGAGCCAGCCGCGGCCGATCATCCCGCTGTAGGACGGCGTCAGCGACACCTCGAAGCCGCCGTAGCCGGTCAGCAGCGTCGGGCCGCCTTCCGCGCCGGACGGCCGGACGACGAAGTACGGGATCTTCGTGCCGTCCTCCGACGTCGCGAAGTACTGCGCGACGCTCATGCCCGAAGCGTCGAAGAACGCCGGAGCCTGCTTCAGGACTTCGGCCTCTTCGCCGACGTGGCCATAGCTCAACGTCGACGGCTGGAGGAAACCGCTGGAGTTGATCAGGTACTCGTCGCTGACGTCGGGGTCGGTGTCGAAGATGTCCGCACTGCCGAACTCCGGCCCGCCGGAGAGGGGCTCCTCGGTCCAGCCGTCCGGGCCCGGCGTGAGCGTGCGCAGCTCGGTGCGGACGTCGCGCAGCGTGCCCAGCAGCAGGTGGTTGCGCGTCCAGGCCCAGTAGTCGAGCGACGTGTGCTCGTCCGGCGTGAACAGCGTGGCGAAGGTGCGGTCGCCGGCCAGGAAGTCGTCGAACCGGATGCCGATCAGCGACCCGGCCGGGTGCTCGGTGCCGTCGACGAGCCACGCCGTCCGCGGCCGGACCAGCAGCCATTCGCGGTGCACGGACGCGCTCGCGTCGTCGGGCACGTCGATCTTGACCAGCGCGTCGGGTGTCCGCAGGTACAGCTCCGAGCGGTAGAAGTCGATCGCGCGGCTGACGAAGTCGCGCTCGAAGCCTTCGGTCGGGTCGTGGGAGGCGCCGATCGAGACGTCGTCGGGCTTGCCCTCGTAGACCGTGACGGCGTCTTCGAGGGGCGTACCGCGGCGCCACTCCTTCGCCAGCCGCGGGTAGCCCGAGCTGGTCAGCGTGCCGGGGCCGAAGTCCGTGCCCAGGTAGACGCGGTCCTCGTCGATCCAGCCGATCCGCGTCTTGGCCTCGGGGACGGTGAAGCCGTCCTCGACGAACTCGTGCGCGTCGAGGTCGAACTCGCGCACCACGGTCGCGTCCGCGCCGCCGCGGGACAGCTCGACCAGGCCGCGCCGGTAGCCCGGCCGCAGCACGGTGGCGCCCTGCCAGACCCAGTTCTCGCCCTCGGCCTCGGCCAGCGCGTCGACGTCGAGCAGCAGCTCCCACTCGGGCTCGGCCTGCCGGTAGGACTCCAGCGTCGTCCGCCGCCACAGGCCGCGCGGGTGGCTCGCGTCCTGCCAGAAGTTGTAGAGGTACTCGCCGCGGCGGCGTACGTACGGGATCCGGTCGTCGGCGTCGAGCACTTCGCGCAGCTCGTCACGCACCTCGGCGAAGCGCGCTCCGGTGGTCAGCTCGGCCAGCGTCTCACCGTTGCGGGCGCGCACCCAGTCCAGCGCGTCGTCGCCGGTCACGTCTTCGAGCCACAGGTACGGGTCCTCCACACTCATGCCCCCAGTCTTGCCCGAGCGCGGCCCGGACGGCCACCGGGTGGCGTTTTCGTTTCGTGATCCCTGCCTCCCGGGTGATCCGTATGCTGGTGCCACCGAGCAGGGGGAGACCGTGAACGACGCCGAGCCGTCACCGCCGGGGACGGCCCGGCCGCCCGAGCCCGCGTGGGTGCCCGAGCCGAATCCGTGGGCCCCGAACTGGGCCGCCGCGCCGCCGGTCCCGATCGCCCCGCCGCGCAACCGGCTCTGGGGCGCCGTCGCCGGCGTCCTGATCGTCGTGCTGACGTTCTCCCTGATCGCGGCCACCATCCCGCGGCGGGTGGACGGGCGCGCCTTCGCCGCCCAGGGCGCCGACACCGGCCGGGCCTACGGCGGCACCGGCTCGACGTCGAAGGCGAAACCCGTGCCGGAGCTGGCCCGCAACCCGCTGCTCGGCGCCGGCATCAGCCCGGGCCCGGCCACCTGCGCCCTGCCCGACCTCGGCCGCGCTCCCGAGCAGCTCAAGGCCTACTACCGGGCGCTCGCGGACTGCCTCGAACAGTCGTGGCGCCCCGCGCTGGAGAAGGCGAACGAGCCGACGCTGACCGCGACCGTGTCGGTGACGCTGCCCGAGCACAGCGCGTGCGGCGACGCGCCGACGGAGAACGAAGCCGTCGCCTACTACTGCGGCGGCGACACCACGATCTACGCCCCGACCGACTGGATGCTGGCGGACGCCGGGCTCAACAAGGCCCGGCACATCGCGACGATCGCCCACGAATACGGCCACCACGTGCAGCGCGAGAGCGGCATGCTGTCGGCGGCGGCGGACAAGATGACGTCGCCGAACGAGGACAGCGCGGCCGACAAGGAGGTCGTGCGCCGGATCGAGCTGCAGGCCAACTGCTTCGGCGCGCTCTTCCTGGCGGCCGTCGCCGGTTCGGGCTCGATCAGCCGGTCGCTGGCGAACGCCGCCGTCGCCGACTACGGCCGGGCCAACGACAGCGACACCCACGGCTCCCGCGCGCACCAGCTGTCCTGGGCGAAGGCGGGCTACGACGGCAAGACGACGAAGGCGTGCGACACCTGGAGCGCCCCGGTCGCCGAGGTCAGCTGACCACCCAGGCGGGGTCGCGGCCGAGCAGGGCCAGGAACCGGTCGAGTTCGCTCGCGCCGGCGGGGACCTCGACGCTGCGGGCGAACGAGTTGTTCTGCTCGCGGCCTTCGTCCGGGATCCGCTCGGCGAGCTTGAGGGCGACGTGCACGGCTTCGGCGTCCGGTTCGTAGGGCAGGCCCAGCGTGCGGGCCAGGTCCCAGCCGTGCGCGACGGTGTCGACCAGGTGCATGTGGGTGGCGACCGTCCCGGGGAACGTGCCGAAGTGGTTGATCGTGAGCTGCCGCTCCAGCACGGCGTCGTCGGCGAAGGCGTCGAGGAAGTCGTCGACGGAGGCCTGGTACGCGGCCGCGGCGTCGTCACCGAGGTCGCCCGCGTCCCAGTCCGGCGCCGAGCCCACGCGGGCAGCGGTGGCGAAGGCGTGGTTCTCGCTGACCTGGTGGCGGAGCAGGTCGGCCAGCGTCCAGCCCGCGCACGGAGTGGGGCGGGCGAGGTCGGCGGGGGTGACGGCGGCGACGATCTTGTCGAGGACGAGCAGGGCACGGCGGTCGAGTTCGCGGAGATCCATGCTGCGCACGCTAGGCGGGCCAGCGGACCACGAACAGTGCCAAATCCGCGCAGAGTCCGGTGGGCCAATCTAGGCTGGCGCCGGTGGAGATCCACATCGACCTGACCGGCGCGCGCGGGCACCGCGACGCGATCTACCGGCAGCTCCGCGCGGCGAT
This sequence comes from Amycolatopsis sp. cg9, assembly GCF_041346945.1. Lineage (NCBI taxonomy): Bacteria > Bacillati > Actinomycetota > Actinomycetes > Pseudonocardiales > Pseudonocardiaceae > Amycolatopsis > Amycolatopsis sp. cg9. Next base: position 5,162,315 of record NZ_CP166850.1, read on the forward strand.
CCTGGCCGGCCGGATCCGGTCCGGCGAGGCGCTGCCGCCGACCCGCGAGCTGGCGCAGCGGCTGGCGGTTTCCCGGACGACCGTCAGCGCGGCTTACGACCGGCTGACCGCCGAGGGGTTCCTGACCGGCCGCGTCGGCGCCGGCACGTTCGTCACGGCGTCCGCGGCCGCGCGCCCGGAGCCGTCGCCCGTGTCCGGCGTGCGGCCGCTGCCGGAATGGGACGCGGTTCCGCTGCCCCCGGCGCCGTTCGCCCCGGCGCCGGAGTTCGACTTCCGGCCCGGCGTCCCCGACCTGACCCGGTTCCCGTTCGACACCTGGCGCCGGCTGGTCACGCAGCGGCTGCGCGCCGGCCAGGCCGACCTGATGACCTACGGCGACCCCCAGGGGCTGGCGCCGCTGCGCGAGGAGATCGCGCGGCACGCCGGGGTGTCGCGGGACGTCCGGGCGAGCGCGGCGCAGGTCGTCGTCACCGCCGGCGCGCAGCAGACGACCGACCTGGTCGCGCGGGTGCTGCTCCGGGACGGCGACCTCGCCGCCGTCGAGGACCCCGGCTACCCGCCGCCGCGGCTGGTCCTCGCCGCGCGCGGCGTCCGGGTCGCGCCGGTGCCGGTGGACGCGTCCGGCATCGTCGTGAGCGCGATCCCGGCCGGCACGCGGCTGGTGTACGTGACGCCGTCGCACCAGTACCCGCTGGGGCTGTCGATGTCGCTGGACCGCCGGCTCGAGCTGCTCGACTGGGCCGAGCGGAACGACGCGGTGCTCGTCGAGGACGACTACGACACCGAGTTCCGCTACACCGGCCGGCCGCTGGAACCGTTGCACAGCCTCGATTCCCGGGGCCGCGTCGTCTACGTCGGCTCGTTCTCGAAGGTGCTCTCGCCTGCGCTGCGGCTGGGTTTCCTGATCGCGCCGCCGTCGCTCGTGCCGGCCTTGGTCAAGGCCCGCTACCTGACGGACTGGCACACGCCGAACGTCGAGCAGGCGGCGCTGGCGGCGTTCATGGCCGAAGGCGGCTTCGCCCGGCACGTCCGGCGGATGCGGAAGGTCTACCGCGAGCGGCACGAGCTGCTGACCCGGTCGCTGGCTTCGTTCGCGGACTTCCTGACGCCGCTGCCGTCGTCCGCGGGCCTGCACCTGAGCGCGGCCGCGGCGTCGGATTGCGGTCCGCTGGTCCGCGCGGCCCGACGGCGTGGCGTGCGGCTGTACTCGTTGGGGGACTTCGGGGTGGGGGAGCGGCGGCACGGGCTGGTGTTCGGTTACGGTGCGGTCGCGGCCGAGCGGATCGGGCCGGGACTGGCCCGGCTGCGGGAGCTGGTGGACGAGGGAGCGGCATGACCGACGACGTGATGGTGGCGATCGACGCCGGCCTGCGGCAGCACATCGGCGGCGACCGCGCCGGCGCGTACGAGACCTTCACGCAGCTGTGGAATTCGATCGGCCAGGACGGCGACCCGCTGCACCGCGTCGCGCTGGCCCACCACATGGCCGACGTCTGCGACGACCCGGCCGAGGAGCTCGAGTGGGACCTGCGCGCACTGGCGGCGGCGGATTCGCTGACGGACGCGCGGGCCCAGGAGTACCACGCGTCCCTGGCGGTGCGCGGGTTCTACCCGTCCCTGCACCTCAACCTGGGCGAGGACTACCGCAAACTGGGTGACCTGGCGGCCGCCCGCGAACAACTGGCCCTGGCCCGCGCCCGCCTCGACGCCCTCTGCGACGACGACTACGCGGCCGGAATCCGCTCGGCTTTGGACGGCCTGGCCGAACGCCTCGGCTGAATCGGTTCGAATACCACGAAAACGCCCCGTTTGCCGGACTTTCGCGCGGTGCCGGGGGGACCTACCCTGTGGTGATCCAGCTCACCGACGGGAAGGATCGCCATGCGGATTGCGGATCTGCTGCGCACGAAGGGGACGGCGGTCGCGACGGTCACCCCGGACACCACGGTGACCACACTGCTGACCGGCCTGGCCGAACACAACGTGGGCGCGATGGTGGTCGTCGCCCCCGACGGCTCGATCGCGGGAATCGTCTCCGAACGCGACGTCGTCCGGCGCCTGAACGAGCGCGGCCCGGCCCTGCTGGACGGCCCGGTCTCGGAGATCATGACGAAGCTGGTGGCGAGCTGCTCGCCGGACGATTCGGTGGACCAGCTGTCGGTCCTGATGACCGAGCGCCGCATCCGCCACGTCCCGGTGCTGGCCGACGGGCGGCTGGCCGGGATCGTGTCCATCGGGGACGTGGTGAAGAACCGGATGGAGCAGCTGGAGCAGAGCCAGGAACAGCTGCAGGCGTACATCGCACAGGGTTAGTCTCGGGCGCGCGGGGTCCGGCCGGTCCGCAAGGGCCGGCCGGGCCTGCTCGTCTCGCTATGCTTGACCGCCGCATAGCCACGAGACTCAGGGGGAGAAGTGGTCTCCGCACCGGACGCCGCCGTCGTGCAGTCACCCGCCGAAAAACTGATTCACCTGGATCACGAGATCCGGCGGCTGGAGTACGAACTCCTCGTGGCCCGGCGCCGGAAGCGCTGGGGGAACGTCCTCGTCGTCACGGGCCCGCTCCTGCTCGTCGGGCTGTGGATCGCCAGCGGATTTTCCCAGTTCGACATCCGGTCCGCGAACTCCCAGATCTCCACCGTGGTGGGACTCGCCGGACTGGTGATGGTGGCCAAGGCGTGCCACCTCAAGTTCCGGCCCGGCGGGCCGGCCACCCACAACGGCCAGGAATTTTGGGGTGACCGCAAGCTCGAGGCCGAGCTGGACCTGGAACTGACGCTGCTGCGCGACAAACGCAAGCTGTCGGTCAGTGAGGGCGAGCTGACTCTCAAGCAGCGACGACTCGCTTACAAAGCCGAAGCCTTTTCCGACGTCGACCGATTCCGCGCGGAGAACAAGCGGTACCGGCGAATCCAGAACGCGCTGCAAGGGGTTCTCATCATCGGTTCCCTGGCCACCACGGCGATCGCCGGGATCTCGTTGATCTCACCCCTGGCGAAATGGGGCACCATGGCGACGAGCTTCCTGGTCGGCATCGCCAGCGGGTTCATCGCCGCCTTCAAGTACCGCGAGCGCGGGGCATATCTCCAGCAGACCGCGGACGCCATCGAATCCGAGTGGGAAGCGCTCGACCTCGGCGTAGGCCGGTACAAGCACTACGGCCCCGACGACGAGTCGCAGGAAAAGGCACTCGGGGATTTCGCCGAGGAGGTCTACCGCCTCAAGACCGAGCAGAAGAAGCGGGAACAGAACCTCGACCAGCCGCCGTCCGACGAGCGGTCCGGCCCGGCGGCCGGAAGCTGACGTTCATTCCCGCCACCCCGACAGCTCCACGCCCTTCGCCACATCCACCCGGTAAGAAAGCTTCACCTCACCCGTCTCCCCGGCCCCCAGCTCAAGCTTCCACGTGAACTCGCCCAGCGCCGAAGTCTCCACCGGCTCCGGCGAAGTCTTCACGTCCTTCACCGTCACCGCGTCGTCCCGGGAAACCGGTGCCTGGTCCAGCACCGTCACCACGGCCTCCCGAGGCCCGTGGTTGGCCACCGAAATCCGGTACTCCGCCTCCCGCCGCTTCTGCCCCGACAGAGTCGCCTTGGACGCCGTCCGCCGCACGAGTTCCCGTTCCACCCGGATCCGGTCATCGACGCCCAGCGCCAGTTCGATCTCTTCCCCGGGCGCCCACGGCTCGAGCACCGTCGTCCCCACGAACTCGGCCTCGTGGAACACCGAAGCCCGCCCCGGCCGCAAGGCGTACTCCGAAGAATTGACCACGACCGCGCGCAGGTATGCCTCCTCGGCCAGCACCGGAGCCGTCACGTACCCCAAAACCGCCGTGAGCGACAGCGAAGCCAACGTCGTCCGGTGCCCCTGCGCTCCCGACGGCACCGCCACCGGCCGCGAGGGCCGGTACGTCACCGCCGTCGTCCCCTGCTCGACCGATGCCGGCTTCGGTGCCATCGCGGGAGCGGCCATCGCGAACCGGGCCGTCCGCGCGCCTTCGGGAATCCCGCCACCCGAACCGCCGTACGCCGCGGCCGGCGCCGCCGGGACCGGGTGGACGCGGTCCAGGTACCACGGCGAAAGCTCCGGTACCACCACCGAAACCGCGGGCCGCGCGGTCGACAAAGCGAGTTCGCACTCCGGCCAGTCCTCACCCGTGTACTGGCTGACCAGCCCGTACGACACCACGGTCACGTCGGTCCCGCGCACCCGGACGTCGTACCCCGGTTCCCAGCTCGCCCCGGGGACCACATAGGACAGTTCCAGGTCCGCCGAACCGGACGGATCCGAGATCTCCAGCTCCACCACCACCGAGGTGCTGTCCTCTTCGGACCGCGCACTGTGCGCTTCGATCCGCCGGTCCAGCGCCGCGAGGTCCTCGCGCAGCCGGGCGATCCGCGCCGCGAGCACCCGCCGCGCCTTCAACGCCGAAGCCAGCCGCGCGCTCAACGCGTCCGTCACTTCGCCCACCCGCGCGGGTTCGGCGGTCCCGGCGGCCAGCGCCTTCGCGAAGCTGCCCCCACTCCGCTTCGCCAGCGATGTCAGCAGATCCACCTTCATCGCTTCGGCCGCTTCGTCGTCCACGACGCCGTCGAGCGTCGCCTGGTCCGCGCGTCGCTGCTCGACGAGGGCGCGCAACGCCGCGTCGGCCGGGGACGCGTGCCGCTCGGTCCGCACGTCGACGCCGGTGATCAGCGCCGGGCCCGTGCCGGTGACGCGCACCGAAGCCGGGTCGAGGGCCAAGGGGAGGCCGGCGAACGTCAGGCGGGACCCGCGGTCGAGCGGGGCCGAGCCCCGGCGGGTGATCCGGGCTTGCTGCGGGTAGACGGTCACGGCGGCGATCGGCGCTTCCACGGTCGGCATGCCTCCGACGTTAGTCTCTTGACACCCCCGAGGCCGGGACGGAAGTCTCGGAACCCGTCCGCTTCGCCCGGCTTGGGGGTTTGTGTGAAAGCCGCAGTCGTGCTCGCCGCCGTCCTCGCGCTGCCGCTGACCGCGGTCGCCGCGGAAGCCGCCGATCCGCCCGCCCCGGTGTTCTCCGGTGGCCAGGCGCAACCGGTGTTCGACCCGGCCGACGTCGTCCGCGAGGACGTCTGGGTCACCGCGCCGGTCGACAGCGACCACGACGGCGCCGACGACCTCGTGCACGCCCAGGTCGTCCGCCCGCGCGCCACGCAGCAGGGGATGAAGGTCCCCGTCGTCTACCAGGCCAGCCCGTACTACGCGGGCGGCAACGACGTCGCGAACCACGACGTCGACGTCGAGCTCTACGCGCCGGGGTACGCCCGCGGCCCGGAAGGCCCGCGCGTCGCCGCGCACGGCGTCGGCCCGGCCACCCCGATCACCTGGCGCTACCAGGACTACTTCACCGCCCGCGGCTTCGCCGTCGTCTACGGCGAATCGCTCGGCAGCGGCCTCTCGACCGGCTGCCCGACCACCGGCGACGTCAACGAGACGATCGGCGCGCGCTCGGTCGTCGACTGGCTCAACGGCCGCACGACCGCGAAGGACGCGAGCGGCGCCGCGGCGACGGCCGGCTGGAGCACCGGCAAGACCGGCATGATGGGCGTCTCCTACAACGGGACGCTGCCCAACGCCGTCGCGAGCACCGGGGTCGAAGGCCTGGAGACGATCGTCCCGATCGCCGCGATCTCCAGCTGGTACCAGTACTACCGCAACGACGGCGCCGTCGTGGCGGCCGGCGGCTACCAGGGCGAGGACGCCGACGTGCTCGCCGAGTACGTCCACACCCGCGCCGACCGCCAGGTCTGCCGCCCGGTGATCGACGGCCTGACCCGCGACCAGGACCGCGTGACCGGCGACTACACGCCGTTCTGGGACGTCCGCAACTACCGCAACGACGTCGCGAAGGTGCACGCGTCGGTGCTCGCGGTGCACGGCCTCAACGACTGGAACGTCAAGACCGACCAGGTCGCCGAGTGGTACGACGCGCTCAAGGCGCACGGGGTCGAGCACAAGATCTGGCTGCACCAGTCCGGGCACGCCGACCCGTACTCGCTGCGCCGCGACGTCTGGCTCGCAACGCTGAACAAGTGGATGTCGCACTACCTCTACGGCGTCGGCAACGGCATCCAGAACGAGCCGAAGGCGACGATCCAGCGCGAAGACCTGTCGTGGACCGACGAGGCCGACTGGCCGGCGCCGGGCACCGCCGACGTCCGCGTCTACCCGTGGCCGGGCGGCCGGTCCAAGGGCGCCATCGACACGCGCAACCCGGTGCCGGGCAAGGCGGCCGTCGAGACCCTCGCCGACGACTCGTCGAAGACCGTCGAGCAGCTGGCCGGCCTCGCTTCCTCCGGGAACCGCCTGCTGTACGCGACTTCGGCGGCGAAGCAGTCCGTGCGCCTTTCCGGCACCGCGCGCGCCGACCTGGCGCTGGCCTTCGACCGGCCCGCGGCGAACGTCTCGGCGATCCTGCTCGATCGCGCCCCCGACGGCTCGTCGCACGTGATCAGCCGCGGCTGGACCGACCCGCAGAACCGCACGTCCCCGGCCCGCACCGAGCCGATCACGCCCGGGCAGACCTACCGGATCGGCGTCGAGCTGATGCCGAAGGACTACGTCCTCGCCGCCGGCCACCGGCTCGAGTTCCTGCTCGCCTCCAGCGACCACGACTACACGCTGCGGCCGAAGCCGGGCGCGGGGCTGGCGCTCGACCTGACGAGGACGTCGGTGACGCTGCCGGTGACGGGCGGCAAGCCCGCGCTGCGAGCCGCGTTCGGCTGATGCTGCCGGAGCACCTCCGCGCCGACGTCCGGACGTTGTGGGAGTACCACGACCTGCGGCACGAGCCGCGCCGGTCGGACGTCGGCGTCGGCCTCGGCAGCCGGGACCCGGGCGTCGCCGTCCACACGGCGGAGCTGTTCCACGCCGGGCGGTTCCCGCTGGTGGTGTTCACCGGGGCGAACGCGCCGACGACGGTGGACCGCTTCCCGCGCGGCGAAGCGGTCCACTACCGCGACATCGCGCTGGACCTCGGCGTGCCGGACGACGTGATCCTGGTGGAGCCCGAGGCCCGCAACACCGGCGACAACATCGCGTTCACCCGCCGGCTGCTGGCCGGGCGGGGGATCCGGTCGGTGACGCTGGTGACGCGGCCGTACCAGCAGCGCCGGGCCTACGCGACGGCGAAACGGCTCTGGCCCGGCGTCGACGTCGTGTGCGCGTCGAAGGCGGCCTCGTTCGAGGACCACGTCACCGGGGAAGAGGACGTCGAGCGCGTGATCGGCATGCTCGTCGGCGAGACCCAGCGGATCACCGAGTACGCCGAGCGCGGCTTCGTGATCCCGCAGCACGTCCCGGCCGGAGTCGAGCGGGCGTCCGGCCGGCTGGCCGACGCCGGGTTCACGCAGCGTTTGCTCCCCCGCCCCGATGATCACCCCGTGTAACGATCACCGCAGGTCAGGCGACTCAAAGGCACCCAGCGAGAGGAGCCGCCATGACCTCGACCGCCGAACCCACCCTGGAGAGCCTGCGCGCCCGCCTGACCGGCCCGGTGCTCACCGCCGGTGACGCCGGCTACGACACCGCCCGGTCGGTCTGGAACGGGGAGATCGACCGCCGGCCCGCGGTGGTGGTGCGGCCCGCCGGGGCGGCGGACGTGGCGGCGGCGCTCGCGTACGCGCGCGAAGCGGCGCTCGACGTCTCGGTGCGCGGCGGCGGGCACAACTACGGGGGAGCCGCGGTCGTCGACGGTGGCCTCTGCCTCGACCTCAGCTCCCTCGACGCGATCACCGTCGACCCGGCCGGCCGCACGGCCCGCTGCGGCGGCGGGGCGACGTGGGCGCAGCTCGACACCGCCACGCAGGAGCACGCGCTCGCGGTGCCCGGCGGCACGATCAGCCACACCGGCATCGGCGGCCTCACCCTCGGCGGCGGCTTCGGCTGGCTCACCGGCAAGCACGGGCTCTCCTGCGACAACCTGCTCTCGGCCGAGGTCGTCACCGCCGACGGCCAGGTCCTGCGCGCGTCCGCCGGCGAGCACCCGGACCTGTTCTGGGCGCTGCGCGGCGGCGGCGGCAACTTCGGCGTCGTCACCGAGTTCGAGTTCCGGCTGCACCCGGTCGGCCCGATCGTCTACCTGGGGCTGTTCTTCTGGGGTCTCGAGGACGGCACCGCCGCGTTGCGCCAGGCCCGCGAAGTGCTCGAGGCGTTGCCGGGCGAGATGGGCGTGCTCGTCGCGGGGCTCAACGCGCCGCCCGCGCCGTTCGTCCCCGAGGCCCACCACTTCCGGCCCGGGTACGCGCTGATGATCGCCGGGTTCGCGGGGGAGGAGCAGCACGCCGAGGCGATCCGCGCCGCGCGGTCCGGGCCGGCGCCGCTGTTCGAGTTCGTCTCGCCGATCCCGTACGTCGAGCTGCAGCGGATGCTCGACGACGCCGCGCCGTGGGGCATCCTCGCCTACGAGAAGGCCGCCTACGCCGACGGGTTCACCGACGAGGTCATCGAGGTGATCGCGGACTTCCTGCCGCGCAAGGCGTCGCCGCTGTCGATCATGCCGATCTTCTCGATGCGCGGGGCCTTCACCGAGGTCGCCGACGACGCGACGGCGTTCGGCGGCCCGCGGCGGGACAGCATCCTGATCAACATCGACTCGCTCGCGTTCGAGCCGGAGCCGTACACCGTGGACCGCGCGTGGGTGCGCGAGTTCTGGACGGCGCTGGTCCCGCACGTGTCCAACCCGGCGGGCTACGTCAACTTCATGGCCGAGTACGAGGAAGACCGCGTCCGGACGTCGTACGGCCCGGAGAAGTACGAGCGGCTCGCGCGGATCAAGGCGCGGTACGACCCGCGCAACGTGTTCCACCACAACGCGAACATCCCGCCCGCGAAGTGAGTCAGCCGGCGATGCCGGCCCGGTAGGCGAAGGCGACGGCCTGCGCGCGATCGCGCAGGCCCGCCTTGGCGAACAAGTGGTTGACGTGGGTCTTCACGGTCGCCTCGCTGACCACCAGGGTGCGCGCGATCTCGGTGTTCGACAGCCCCGCCGCGATCAGCCGCAGCACCTCGACCTCGCGCGCGGTCAGGCCGTCGACCTCCTTGACGCGCCGGGGTGCGCCCCGGGTGGCGGCTTCGACGAGCCGCCGCTGCAGTTCGCCGTCCACTGTGGACTGCCCGGCGGCGGCCGAGCGCAGCGCCCTGGCGATGGCCTCGGCGTCGGCGTCCTTGGTGAGGAACCCGCGGGCGCCGGCGCGCAACGCGGCCAGCAGCGACTCGTCGTCGGCGTACGTGGTCAGCACGACGACTTCGGTGCCGGGGTGCTCGGCGCGGACGCGCTCGGTGGTCTCCACGCCGTCGCAGCGCGGCATCCGCAGGTCCACCAGCACGACGTCGGGGTGGTGCTCGGCGACCAGGGCGAGCGCGGCGAGGCCGTCGGCGGCGGCACCGACCACCTCGACCCCGGGCAGCAGCCCGAGCAGCGTGACCAGGCCTTCCCGGACCACGGCCTGGTCGTCGGCCAGCACGACGCGCAGGGTCACGCCGGCACCGTCAGGTGAATCCGCCATCCGTCCTCCCCCGGCCCGCTCTCCACGTGCCCGTCGAGCAGCGCGACCCGTTCGCCCATCCCGCGCAAACCGTAGCCTGCCGCGGGTGCGTCCGGCGGCCGCCTGCCCTGCCGGTCGGTCACCGTCAGCCGCACCGATCCGTCGGCGTAGTCCAGCTTGACGTCGACATCGGCGTGCGCGGCGTGCTTGCGGGTGTTGGCCAGCGCCTCCTGCACCGCGCGGACCAGCGCGGTGCCGACCGCCGGGTCCAGTTCCCGCGGCTCGCCGTCGACCTCGAGGTCCGCGCGCGCCCCGCTGTCCAGCCGGTAGGCGGCCAGCAGGTCCGCGATCGCGCGTTCCGCCGGCACGGCGTCCTCGCGCAGCGCGGCGACGGCCTGGCGGGCTTCGGCGAGGCCTTCCGACGCCAGCTGCTGGGCCCGTTCGAGCTGGGCGACGGCGTCCGGGCTCGCCCCGTCGCGCACCAGCATCAGCCGGGCGCCCTGCAGGTTCAGCGAGAGCCCGGCGAGCGAGTGCGCGAGGACGTCGTGCAGTTCGCGGGCGATGCGGGCGCGTTCGGCCAGCGCGGCCGCGCGGGCGTGCTCCTCGTTGGCCGTCTGCGCGCGGGCCAGCGCCAGCTCGGTCTGCTCGATGCGGGCGATGCGGGCGCGCCGGTTCAACCCCATCAGCACGATCACGGCGAGGACCGCGTACGTCGACAGGGCGCTTTCCCAGAGGTCCTGGCGGAGCACCCAGACCGCGGTGATCAGCGCGGCGTTCAGCACGACCGCCAGCACGATGGGCACCGGGGACTGGCGCAGCACCACGAAGAACGTCGTGCTGAACATCGCGACCGACGCCCAGCTGCCCGGCAGGACCACCCACAGCGCGCCCGCGGACGCGATCACGGCGAGCGCCAGGACCGCCGACGACGTCCGGGCGCCGAGGTCCTGGACCCACGGCATCGGGATGGACAGGGCGAGGGTGACCCCGATCAGCACCCAGGCGAGCGCGTCCGCGCGGGGCATCGCGGTGACCATCGGCACCGCGATGAGGGCCCAGCGCAGCCAGCCCTGCGCCGAGGGGAACCTGGCTCGTCGGGGCATCATTCCGGGTGTCCTCCGCGGGTGCTTGTACGGAAAATGTACCGACGCGGGCTTCCCTTCGTGGAGTCAAGTTGTCCCGTTCGTCAGGAGGTTCCGCCCATGTCCAGGTTGCGACGGCTCGCCGTGCTCGCCGCCGCCGCGGCGCTGCCCGCGCTCGGCCTCACCCTCGCCGGCCAGGCGACCGCCTCGGCCGCGCCGAACTTCCAGGTGCCGTTCAAGTGCGGCGTCACGGTGACCGCGGCGACGTTCAGCGGCCACAGCCCGGCGTACTCCGTCGACTTCCAGAAGGACGGCATCACCGGGATGCCCGTGCTCGCCTCGGCGTCCGGCACGGTGACGCGCGTCGCCGACGAAGGCAGCACGAGCTACGGCAAGTGGATCGAGCTGGACCACGGTGGCGGCTGGCGCACCCGGTACGCGCACCTGTCGGCCCAGGAGGTCTCGGTCGGCCAGTCGGTCGCCGGCGGCAGGGAGATCGGCAAGGCGGGCGCGACCGGCGGGGTCACCGGGCCGCACCTGCACTTCGAGGAGCGGCTGGACGGCGTGGTGCAGAAGGCGAAGCTGAACGGCGTCGCCGTGCCGTACTACGGCCACACGAACTTCACGAGCAAGAACGGCTGCGGCGGCAACCCGTACTCCGCCGAAGAGGTCTGCGGCTCGGGCTTCTCGGTCATCGACCAGCAGGGCCTGGCGAACTCCTCGGGCACGGCGTACCTGCTGTACAACGCCTCGACCCAGGCGAACTGCGTGACGACGCTGAAGGCGACGTCGCTCGGCACGGCCAGCCCGGTCGCGGCGTTCCTCGAGGTCCAGGGCTCGACCCGGGTGACCGACTCCGGCAGCTTCACCTACTACGCCGGGCCGGTGAAGAAGACGGCCGGGTCCACCTGCGTGAAGTGGGGCGGTTCGGTCGGGAGCAACACCTACGAAAGCGGCTTCGAGCACTGCGGGTGACCCGCGCCGGTCGGTGGGGCCGGGCAGCATAGCCCGCCCCACCGACAGGAACGGCCCGCGCGGCCGTCCCCGGGCCGGATCCGTCCACATCGGTCCCGGCCATCCACAGATTTGCCGCGACCGCCCCAGCCGGCCCCGTCGTGCCCCACGGTGGAGGCATGACCACTGCCACCCCGGCCGGCCGGTTGCCGGTCGACCTCCGAGACCCCGCGCTGCTGCTGGCCGCGCTCCCGTACCTGATCGGCTTCCGCCCCGAGAAGTCCGTCGTCCTGCTCGGCCACCGCGCTCCCGAGGGCGACCGCACAGGCCTGGTCCTGCGCGCCGACGTCCCCCGGCGGGAAGACCGCGCCCGCCAAGCGCGGGCGATCGCTCCACGGTTCGCGGCGGGCCGCCACGCGGGCGTGACCGTCGCGCTCGTCGGTAGCCGGCGAAGACCCGGCAGCCCGCCGCCGCACGCGGGCTTCGTCAAGCACCTGGAGACGGCGCTGGGCGAGTACGGCCTCCCGGTCCTGCACGCGTTGTGGACACCGGGCATCACCACGAACGCGCCGTGGGCCTGCTACACCGACGAGGACTGCGCCGGCCGGCTCCCGGACCCCCGCGCGACGGTGGTGGCGGCCGCCGCCACCGAGGCCGGCCGGGTGGTGTTCGACAGCCGCGCCGAGCTGGCGGCGCTCCTCGACCCGCGCTGCCCGGAGGCCCTCGCCCGCCGGGCGGACTTGCTGACCCGGCTGCCCGAACCGGTCGACTTCGACCCGGCGTCGGAGATCAGGGCCGCGTTGGCCCGCCAGCGCCGGGGCGAAGGACCGCCGAGCGACGAGGAAGCCGTCCGGCTGGCGAGCGCCCTGACGATCCCGGAGATCCGCGACGCGTGCCTCAGCACGGCGGTCCCACCGCACAGCTCGACAGCCCGGGAAGCGGAGTGCCTGTGGCTGACGCTGGTCCGCGAGCTCCCGGCCCCGGAACGCGCGGAGCCGGCCGCCTTGCTGGGCTATGCGGCCTACCTGCGCGGCGAGGGCACGTTCGCGGGCATGGCCCTGGAGAACGCGCTGACGGCGGACCCGGGCCACGTCTTGGCGGACCTGCTGCTGAAGGTGCTGGACCGCGGCATGCCCCCGGAACAGTTGCTGGGCCTGGCGAGCTGCGCCGAACCGTCCGGCTTCGGGCCGATCCTGCCGGACCCCGAGCCGAGCCGTGCCGGATGAGCCGCGGTCCCCGGCGGACTGTCGCGAGTGGACGCTCCGCGGCCGGGGGAGCGGTTTGCCCGCCACCCACGGCGGCTCAGCCCCGGCCGGCCCGGGCTCCCAGGCGTCGGTGGCCGGCCGCCACGAGCGGGGGAGGCCGTCGCGGTGCTGCCGGCGCGGGCGCTCTGTACGCGAGAGCCCCGAGCTTCAGGGCCGGCCGGTGCCTCAGCCCTGGGCGGCGCGGCGGGCCTGGGTGAACTCCCAGGCGTCGCGGACGATCCCGGTCAGTTCGGTCCGCTCGGGCTTCCAGCCGAGCTCTTCCCGGGCGCGGTCGCTGGCCGCCACGAGCACCGACGGGTCGCCGGCGCGGCGCGGGGCCACCGCGGCCGGCACCGCGTGGCCGGTGACCTCGCGGCAGGCCTCGATCACCTCGAGGACGGAGAACCCGGTGCCGTTGCCCAGGTTGTAGATGCGGTGCTCGCCCGCGGTCGCGTGCTTCAGCGCCAGCAGGTGCGCGTCCGCGAGGTCCACGACGTGGATGTAGTCGCGCACCGCGGTGCGGTCCGGCGTCGGGTAGTCGTCGCCGAAGATCGAGATGTGCTCGCGGTCGCCGGTGGCGACCTGCAGGACGAGGGGGATGAGATGGGTTTCCGTGGCGTGGCGCTCGCCGAAGGCGCCGTACGCGCCGGCGACGTTGAAGTAGCGCAGGCTCACCGCGGCCAGGCCGTGCGCGGTGGCGAAGCTGGTGATCGCGGCGTCGATGGCGAGCTTCGTGGCGCCGTAGGTGTTGGTCGGCCGGGTCGGCGCCGACTCCGGGATCGGCGACTGCTCCGGCTCGCCGTAGGTCGCCGCGGTCGAGGAGAACACCAGCCGGGGCGTGCCGTGCTCCTGCATGGCCTCGAGCAGCCGCAGCGACGTGACGACGTTGCCTTCCCAGTACTTCGCCGGCTCCGTCATCGACTCGCCGACCAGCGACTTGGCCGCGAAGTGCAGCACGCCGTCGAAGCCCTCGCGCAGCAGGCTGCCCGCCACCTCGGCGGCGTCGCCTTCGATGAACCGCGCGTCCGGGTGGACGGCGTCGGCGTGCCCGGTGGACAGGTCGTCGACCACGGTGACCTGGTGCCCGGCTTCGACCAGCCGGGCTGCGCAGACACTGCCGACGTACCCCGCTCCGCCCGTCACGACCAGCTTCAGGGCGTTGCTCTGCTCCGACACGTCCAGGCCTTTCTGCCGAGGGTGGTGATGCGCTCCAGTCTTCCCCCTCGGCGACGCGCGAGTCCGCGCGGGGGTTGCCCCGGACGGACCCGCGCGGCCTCAGACCTCGTCGCGGCCGGCGCCGCGGGAGGGCACCGCGGTGAACATCCGCGGGCGTCGGTAGCCGGCTTTCTCGTACGCCGCTTCGACGGCCGCCTTGACCCGGTCCAGGTCGGCGTCGCGGACCAGCGCGATGGCCGAGCCGCCGAAGCCGCCGCCGGTCATCCGCGAGCCGAGGGCGCCGGCTTCCCGCGCCGAGTCGACCGCGAGGTCCAGCTCGGCCGTGGAGATCCGGTAGTCGTCGCGCATGCTGACGTGCGAGGCGTCCAGGTACGGCCCGATCTCGGCCAGCCGCCCGGCGCGCAGCAGCTCGACCGTCTCGAGCACCCGCTGGTTTTCGGTGACGACGTGCCGCACCAGCGGCACCAGGTCGTCCGGCAGCCGGTCGAGGGCCTCGGCGAGGCCGTCGACGGTGACGTCGCGCAGCGCCTTCACCCCGAGCAGCTCGGCCGCTCGCTCGGTGCCGCGGCGGCGCTCGCCGTAGCCGCCTTCGGCGTGCGAGTGCTTGGTGCGGGTGTCGATGATCAGCACCTGCAGCCCGGCCTCGGCCAGGCCGAACGGCACCTGCTCCTGCTCGCCCGACCGCACGTCGAGGAACAGCACGTGCGACTCGGTGCAGCAGAGGGACGCCGTCTGGTCGAGCAGGCCGGTGGGCGCGCCGACGAAGTCGTTTTCCGAGTGCTGCACCCACCGCGCCACCTGGGGCCGCGTCGGGACGCGGTCGCCGGGAGCGCCGAGCTCCAGGCCGGCCAGGCCCAGCAACGCCAGCGACACCGCGCACTCGAGCGCGTGGGAGGAGGACAGCCCCGCCCCGGACGGCACGTCCCCGGCGATCACCAGGTCGGCGCCGCCGGTGAAGCCCTGGTCGCGCAGCACCCAGGCGACGCCCGCCGGGTACGCGGCCCACCCGTCGACCGTGCCCGGCGCCAGGTCGGCGATCTTGAGTTCGCCGGAGCGCTGGAGCTGGCCGTCGTCGCCGAGGGTGGCCACGGACAGGACGCCGTCCTCGCGGGGCGCCGCGGCCGCGGCCAGGCGGTGCGGCAGGGCGAACGGGAGCACGAAGCCGTCGTTGTAGTCGGTGTGCTCGCCGATCAGGTTGACCCGCCCGGGCGCCGACCAGACGCCGGTGGGCGCGGTGCCGTGGACCGTGCGGAACGCCGCCACGGCCTCCGAAGCGGGGCTCACCTGGCCTGCGCCAGGACGGCGTGCAGCGCGGAGGTGGCGACCTGGGCGGTGGTGTCCCCGCCGGTGACCTCGATGGTGCCGCCGTTGGCCTTGCCGATGGTGACCGTGCCGCCCGGCACGATGCCGACCGACTTGAGCTCGGTCATCAGCGACTCGTCCAGCTGGACGTGCTCGGCGATGCGCCGGATCTCGACGCGGCCGCCACCGGTGCGGGCGAACTCGTCGAGCCGGACGAGGTCGGCCTCGGCCGGCGGCGCGGGGTCGCCGTCGCCCAGCTTGTCCAGGCCCGGGATCGGGTTGCCGTACGGGGAGGTGGTCGGGTGGTCGAGCAGCTTGACCAGCTTGCGCTCGACGGCTTCGCTCATCACGTGCTCCCACCGGCACGCCTCGTTGTGCACGTGCTCCCACTCGAGCCCGATCACGTCGACGAGGAGGCGCTCGGCCAGGCGGTGCTTGCGCATGACGGCGATGGCCAGTTCGCGGCCGTGGTCGGTCAGCTGGAGGTGCCGGTCGTCGGCGACCACGACCAGTCCGTCGCGTTCCATCCGGGCGACGGTCTGGCTCACGGTCGGGCCGCTCTGCTGCAGGCGCTCGGCGATGCGGGCGCGCAGCGGAACGACACCTTCTTCTTCGAGCTCGTAGATCGTACGCAAGTACATCTCGGTGGTGTCGATGAGATCGTTCACGCTGTCCCCTTCGTCCGCGTTGCTCATCGTAGTCGTTGGCACCGACAGCGGCGGCGGGCCTGGCGGATACTGTGCCGTCAGTTACCGAGCCGACGGCAGCCGCGGCGGAAACCGCCGCCTCGCGCGGATCGGCTGCGGGCCGGGTCCGCCTGCGTCAGGCTGGATCGGCGCCGACTCGCCGGTAGGGGAGATGTCCGCACCCCGGCGCGGCCGGGCGCCGGGCCGCTGCAAGATGGGGGCATGCGTCCGCTGATCAGCACCACCGACCTCGCCGCCGCGCTGGCGGGCCCGGCCGCCGAACGGCCCGTCGTCCTCGACGTCCGCTGGCGGCTCGCCGGCCCGCCCGGCGCCGAGTCCTACGCGGCGGGCCACATCCCCGGCGCGGTGTTCGTCGACCTCGACCGAGCCCTCGCGGCCGAGCCGGGCGAAGGCGGCCGCCACCCCCTGCCCACCCCGGCCGACCTGCAGCGCGACCTGCGCGCGGCGGGCGTGCGGACAGGTCACCCGGTGGTGGCCTACGACGACGCCGACGGCTCGGTGGCGGCCCGCGCGTGGTGGCTGCTGCGCTGGGCGGGCCACGAAGAGGTGGCGGTCCTCGACGGCGGTTACGCGGCGTGGTCGGCCGAAGAACACCCGGTCAGCATCGAGCCGGCGGACCCGGCCCCGGGCGACATCACCGTCCACCCGGGCGCGATGCCGGTCCTCGACGCGGACGAAGCAGCCGCCCTGGCCCGCGACGGCCTCCTCCTCGACGCCCGGGCAACCCCGCGCTACGCGGGCGAGACGGAACCGGTCGACCCGCGCGCGGGCCACATCCCGGGCGCGGTGAACGCCCCCTTCTCCGGCCACATCGCCGACAACGGCCGCTGGCACGCCTCGGCGGAGCTGGCAGCGCGCTTCGCGGACCTGGGCCTGCGCCCAGGCGAGCCGGTCGCCGCCTACTGCGGCTCAGGGGTGACGGCGAGTTCGGTGGTACTGGCCCTGGAACTGGCCGGCCACCC
This sequence comes from Amycolatopsis sp. cg9, assembly GCF_041346945.1. Classification (NCBI taxonomy): domain Bacteria; kingdom Bacillati; phylum Actinomycetota; class Actinomycetes; order Pseudonocardiales; family Pseudonocardiaceae; genus Amycolatopsis; species Amycolatopsis sp. cg9. Next base: position 5,179,245 of record NZ_CP166850.1, read on the forward strand.
GGGCGCAGGCCTGTACGCGGGCTCCTGGTCCCACTGGTCCCGCAACCCCGACCGCCCCGCGGCGACAGGCCCCCTGCCCGGCTGACTGCTTGCCCACAGGCGCGACGGGCCCCGCCGCCCAACCGGCGGCGCCCGGACGCACTCGCGCAACGCGCCGCGGTGCTCGGCCGACTGGTGGGCCTGCCTGCACCCCGCCCGCCGCCAGGCCCCCGACCGGCGTCCACACCCCGACCGGCTGTACTTCAGGGACACACAGTCCCCCGAACGGCACTACAGTCGGACACTATGTCGCCGGCCGTCGTTTGGGACTCCGCCCTTCTCGGTTATGACCTGGGTGGGGATCACCCGTTCAACCCCGTCCGGCTGGAGCTCACCGTCCGGCTGGCCACCGAGCTCGGGGTGCTCGACGACGTCCCGCTCCTGGTGCCGACCGCCGCCGGGGACGAAGAGCTGCTCCGGGTGCACGCTCCCGAATACCTCGCCGCCGTGCGGGAGGCGCCGCTCGTCGGGTGGGATGTCGGGCACGGGCTCGGGACTTCCGACAACCCCGTCTTCTCCGACATGCACGACGCCTCCGCGCTCGTCGTCGGGTCCACCCTGCTCGCCGCCCGCAAGATCGCCGAGGGCGAGGCCACCCGCGCGGTCAACATCGCCGGCGGGCTGCACCACGCCATGCGCGACCAGGCGTCCGGGTTCTGCGTCTACAACGACTGCGCGGTCGCCATCTCGTGGCTGCTCGACCACGGCTTCGAGCGGATCGCCTACATCGACACCGACGTCCACCACGGCGACGGGGTCCAGGCCGCCTTCTACGACGACCCGCGCGTCCTCACCATCTCGCTGCACCAGCACCCCTTCACGCTCTGGCCGGGCACCGGCTACTCCGCCGAGACCGGCCGCGGGAAGGCCGACGGGACCGCCGTCAACATCCCGTTGCCGCCGCGCACGCGCGACCCCGGCTGGCTGCGCGCCTTCACCGCCGTCGTCCCCTCGCTGCTCGCCGACTTCGAACCGCAGCTGCTCTTCACCCAGTGCGGCGTCGACTCGCACGAGGAAGACCCGCTCGCCGACCTCTCGCTGTCCGTCGACGGGCACCGGACCATCTACACCACCCTCCGCGACCTCGCCGAGACCTACGCCGGCGGCAAGTGGATCGCCGTCGGCGGGGGTGGGTACCAGCTGATCCGCGTCGTGCCGCGGTCGTGGACGCACCTGATCGCCACCGTCCTCGACCGGGACGTCGACCCGGCGACGCCGCTGCCGCCGGGCTGGACCGCCACCGTCGGGAAGGCCGCGCCGCACGCCGAGCTCCCGCGGGCGATGACCGACGACCGCGACACCGGGTTCAAGCCGTGGGGCGACGGCGAGGACGATCCCGTCGACATCGCCGTCCGGGACACCCGCCGTGCCGTGTTCCCCTTGCACGGCCTCGACCCGGACGACCCCAGGGACTGATCATGACCGGCCGGGACCCCTTCGACTACCCCCGCGACTGGGAGGCCGACGTCGTGCTGTCCGACGGCGGCACCGTCCACCTCCGTCCGATCGTGCCCACCGACGCCGACGGGCTGGTCGCCTTCCACGGCAAGCTGTCCGAACGCACGCGGTACTTCCGCTACTTCGGCGCCTACCCGCGGATCCCGGAGAAGGACCTCAAGCGGTTCTCCACCGTCGACCACCACGACCGGGTCGCGTTCGCCGCGTTCCTGGGCGACGACATCGTGGCCGTCGGGCGGTACGAGCGGCTGGACAGCGGGCCGTCGGCGGAGGTCGCCTTCGTCGTGAGCGACGCGCACCAGGGACGCGGGCTCGGCTCGATCCTGCTCGAACACCTCGCCGCCGCCGCGTCGGAGTGCGGGTTGCGCCGGTTCGTCGCCGAGGTGCTCGCCGAGAACGCCGCCATGGTGCGGGTCTTCCGCGACGCCGGCTACCAGGTCAGCCGCGAGATCGAGGAAGGCGTGCTGCACCTGGAGTTCGACATCGACCCGACCGAGGAGTCGCTCGCCGTCGCGCGGTCGCGGGAGCAGGCGGCCGAGGCGCGCAGCGTGCACAACCTGCTGCACCCGGCGTCGGTCGCGGTGATCGGCGCTTCCGCCGAGCCGAACAAGGTCGGCCACGTCGCCTTCGTGAACCTGCTGGCTGCCGCGTTCACCGGCACGGTCTACCCGGTCAACCCCGAGCACCGCGCCATCCGCGGTGTCCGGGCGTACCCGTCCGTGCTGGACATCCCGGACCCGGTCGACCTGGCCGTCGTCGCGGTGCCCGCCGAGGCCGTCGAGTCCGTTTTGGACGCTTGCCTGGCCAAGGGCGTGAAGACGCTGCTGATCCTGTCGAGCGGCTTCGCCGAAGCCGGGCCGCACGGCCTGCACGCCGAGCTGCGGCTGGTCGGCGAAGCGCGGGCGCACGGCATGCGCGTGGTCGGCCCGAACGCCCTCGGCGTGCTCAACACCGCGCCCGGCATCCGGCTGAACGCCACGCTCGCGCCGCGGCTGCCGGGCCGCGGGCGCACGGGGTTCTTCTGCCAGTCCGGCGCGCTGGGCACCGCGATCCTCGCCGACGCCGAAGCGCGCGGCCTCGGGCTGTCGACGTTCGTCTCGGCGGGCAACCGCGCCGACGTCTCGGGCAACGACCTGCTGCAGTACTGGGAAACCGACCCGGACACCGATCTCGTGCTGCTGTACCTCGAGTCCTTCGGCAACCCGCGCAAGTTCGCGCGGCTGGCCCGGCGGCTCGCGCGCACGAAACCGATCGTCGCGGTGAAGTCGGGGCGGCACGCGGTCCGCCCGCAGCTGGCCGCGACGTCCACCGAGATCGACGAAGCCAGCGTCCAGGCGCTGTTCGAACAGGCCGGCGTCGTGCGGGTGGAGTCGCTGGCGCAGCTGTTCGACACCGCGCTCGTGTTCGCCCACCAGCCGCTGCCCGCCGGGCCGCGGGTCGCGATCGTCGGCAACTCCAGCGCGATCGGGCTGCTGGCCGCGGACACCGCGCGGATGCAGGGGCTGCGGCTGGCCTCGGACCCGGTGGACGTCGGCCCGCAGGCGAGCCCGGAGGACTTCGCGAAGGCGGTCGGCGAGGCGCTGACCTCGCCGGAGACCGACGCGCTGGTCGTCGTCTTCGCACCGCCGATCGCCATCCCCGGCACCGCGTACGCGCGCGCCCTGCGGGAGACCGTGGTCGAACTGGGGCAGCGCAAGCCGATCGTCTCGACGTTCCTCGCGGCCGAAGGCGTGCCGGACGAACTGGCGGTGTTCACCGGCGACGGCGTCCCGACGCGCGGTTCGATCCCGTCGTACCCGAGCCCGGAACGCGCGGTGAACGCGCTCGCGAGGGTCGTCCGGTACGCGGCGTGGCGGCAGCGCCCGCAGGGCACTTTGGTGCGGCCGCAGGGGATCCACACCGAGCAGGCGCAGGGTCTCGTCCGCGAGCTGCTGGAAACCGAGAGCGGCAAGACGACGCTGCTGTCCGACACCGACGTCGTGCGGCTGCTCGGCTGCTACGGCATCGACGTCGTGCCGTTCCGCATAGTGTCCACTGTGGACGAAGCGGTCGCGGCGGCGGCGGAGCTGGGCTACCCGGTGACGCTCAAGGCGGTCGACGAACGCCTGCGCGGCCGCCCCGACCTGGCCGGGGTGCGGCTCGACCTGGCTTCCGGCGATTCGGTGCGCACCGCCTACGAAACGCTGCGCGAGATCTCCGGCGACGACGACGTCTACGTCCAGCGGATGGCGCCGAAGGGCCTGTCGTGCGTGATCGGGCTGCAGGACGACCCGTCGTTCGGCACGCTCGTCTCGTTCGGGCTGTCCGGGCTGGTCAGCACGCTGCTGGGCGACCGCGCCTACCGCGCGGTACCACTGACCGACGTCGACGCGGCCACCCTGCTGCGCGAACCGCGAACGGCGCCCCTGCTCACCGGCTACCGCGGCGACGAGCCCGCCGACCTCGCCGCGCTGCAGGACATGGTGCTGCGCGTGGCCGCGCTCGCCGAGGACAACCCCGAGGTGCGCTCACTGGTGCTCGACCCGATCCTGGCCTCACCGGACGGCGCTTTCGTCGCCAACGCGCGCCTGGTGCTGGGCCTCCCCCCGACCCGGCCCGACACCGGCCCGCGCCGCCTCCGCGCGATCAACCCCGTGGACTGACATGGCCCCACCGAACGACCCAGCCGGACACCGGCCCGCGCAGCCGGCCCGCCCACCCGACCCGGCTTACGTGACCGACCCGGCCGCCGCGGCTGATCCGGCGACGCCCGCTGGCCCCGCTGCATCGGCTGAACCGGCGACGCCGGCCGGTCCAGTCCCCGAGACCGACTCGGCGAGGCCGGCCGGCTCGGCCGCGTCGACTGGCCCGGCTGATCCGGCGACGCAGGCCAGTCCCGCTGCGCTGCCCGATCCGGCTGGGTCGCCCGGTTCGGCCGCGTCGGCGGGTTCGGCTGGGTCGCTCGGTTCGGCCGCGTCGGCGGGCCCGGCTGGTCCGTCCACGCCGGCCGGCCCCGCTGAGCTGCCCGATCCGGCTGGGTCGCCCGGTTCGGCCGCGCCAGCGTGCCTGGCTGGGCCGCCCGATCCGGCCCCGGCGGCTGACCCGTCCACGCCGGCTGATCCGGCGACGCCGGCCGGCCCGGCTCCCGAGACCGGCTCGGCGACGACGGCCGGCCCAGCCACGTCGCCCGCCCCCGGGACCGGCCCGCCGACCCTCACCGGGCTCCTGTCCCGCCACGCGGCGGACCTCCCCGGCGCCGTCGCGCTCGTCGCCCACGGCGACCAGGTCGAAGCCGCCGCCGTCGGCTCGGCCGATGCCCAGCGCACACTCCCGATGGCGCGGGACTCCCTGTTCCGCATCGCCTCCCTCACCAAACCGATCGTGGCCGCGGCGCTACTACTGCTCGTCGACGAAGGCGAACTAACCCTCGACGACCCCGTCGCGCGGTGGCTCCCGGAGCTGGCGTCGCCCGTCGTCGTCCGGACCCCCGGCGGCCCGGTGGACGACGTGGTGCCCGCCGTCCGGCCGATCGCCGTGGGCGATCTGCTGACCTTCCGGTGCGGGTACGGGCTCGCCGCCGACATGACGCTGCCCGCTGTCGATCTGCTGCTGCAGGTGCTCGGCCATCCGGCGGCGCCGCCGCGCGGGCTCGCCGCGGACGGGTGGCTGGCCGCGCTGGCGCAGGTGCCGCTGCTGCACCAGCCGGGCGAAGCGTGGCTCTACGACACCGGCTCGGACCTGCAGGGTGTGCTGATCTCGCGGGTCACCGGCCGTCCGCTGCCGGAGTTCCTGGCGGAGCACCTGTTCGAGCCGCTGGGCATGGCCGACACCGGGTTCACCGTGCCGACGGCGGCGCTGGGCCGGCTGACCAGCGCGTACCGGCGCGGTGCGGACGGGCTCCGGCTGATCGACTCGCCGGAAGGCCGGTGGAGCACTCCGCCGTCGTTCCCGTCCGGGTCCGGCGGGCTCGTCTCGACCGCCGACGACCTGCTCGCGTTCGGCCGCTTCCTGCTGGCCGAAGGCACGGCGGGTGAGCGGCGGCTGCTGTCGCCGCGGTCGGTGCGCGCGATGACGACGAACCACCTGACGCCGGCGCAGCGGGCCGCGGGGCGGGAGTTCCTGCGGGGCCAGGGCTGGGGGTACGGCGGTTCGGTGGACGTCGAGCCGCGGCGGCCCGGTGAGGTGGCGGGCCGCTACGGCTGGGTCGGCGGTGCCGGAACGGCGTGGCACGTCGTCCCGTCGACCGGCACGGTTTCGGTGCTGCTGACCCAGGTCGAGCTGACCAGCCCCGAGCCGACCCCGCTGATGCGCGAGTTCTGGGCGTACGCCGCTTAGCCGTCCGCGAGTGCGTCGCCCAGGGCCAGCAGCTGCGAGGTCGCCGAGCCGAGCTCGAACTCCAGGCGCTTCGCCGCCGTGAAGTAGCGGTGCACCACGTGGTCGACGTCGATGCCGACGCCGCCGTGGACGTGGACCGCCGTGTGGGCCACCCGGTGGCCCGCCTCCGCGGCCCAGAACTTCGCCGTCGCCACCGCCTCCGTCGCGGGGAGGTCCGAAGCCAGCCGCCACGCGGCCTGCAGGGTCGTCAGCCGGACCGCTTCGACGTCGACGTACGCGTCCGCGAGGCGCTGGCGGACCGCCTGGAACCCGCCGATGACGTGGTCGAACTGCCTGCGCTCGCCGGCGTACGCCGCGGTCAGCTCCAGCGCCCGTTCGACGACGCCGAGCTGCTGCGCGCAGACGCCCACGGTTCCGCGCAGGCGCAGCCACCCGGCGATGTCTCCCAGCGAGATCCCCGGGGCGTCGGACAGTTCCAGCAGGCACGCGTCCGCGTGATCGGTGGTCCGCTGCGGCCGCACCGAGACCCCGGGCGCGGCCGCGTCGACCAGGAAGACCTCGTCCGCAGCGGCGACCAGGAACCCGTGCGCGAACGCGCCGGACGCGACCGCGGGCGCGGTGCCGGACAGCTTGCCGCCGGCGGAGGTGAACCCGGACAGCGCCACGGCCAGGACGCGCTCGCCGCGCAGCACCGGCAGCACCCAGCGGTCCACCAGCTCCGGCGTGCCGAACTCCGCCAGCGCCGACGCCGCCATCGTGATCGACGGCAGGTAGGGGACCGCGGCCACGGCGCGGCCGATCTCGGTCAGCACCGCGCACTGCTCCAGCAGGCCGAACCCGCCGCCGCCGAGCGACGACGGCAGCGCCGCGTCCAGCACGCCCGCCTGGCCGAGCGCCGTCCACAGCGGAGCGTCGAAGCCGCCGGTGCCGTGCGGGTCGTGGGTGGTCTTGCCGGCGAGGATCCGCCGGCTCAGCGCGGCGAGGTCGGCCGACGCCTCGGAGGGGGTGAAGTCCATGAGGGGCTCCTAGCGCGTGACGGGCAGGCCGAGTGCGGTGGCGGCGATCATGTCCCGCTGGATTTCGTTGGTGCCGCCGCCGAAGGTGAGGATGAGCGCCGACCGGTGCAGCCGTTCGATCCGCCCGGCCAGCAGCGCGCCCGGCGACCCTTCGCGGACGACGGCGGCCGCACCGAGCACCTCCATCAGCAGCCGGTAGGCCTCGATCGCGAACTCCGTGCCGTACACCTTCGTCGCCGACGCCTCCGCCGGGCCGAGCTCGCTCGCCGCGGCCGCCCAGGCGATCCGCCAGTTCCGCAGCTTCAGGTACTCCGCGCCGGCGTGCACCCGCGCGAGGTGCAGCCGCACCCATTCCTGCTCGATGGCGCCGGTCTCCTTCGCCCACGCCAGGACGTCGGCCAGCGCCTTGCGCACCGGCGCCGCGGACGTCAGCGCGACGCGCTCGTGGTTGAGCTGGTTGGTGATCAGCGGCCAGCCCGCGTTCTCCTCGGCGACGCGCGCGGACACCGGCACGCGCACCTCGTCGTAGTACGTCGCGCTCGTGCCCGCGCCCGCGACCGTGTGCACCTTGGTCCACGAAAACCCCGGCGACGACGTCGGCACGATCAGCATCGACAGCCCGCGGTGCTTCTTCGCCTCCGGGTCGGTCCGCACGGCGAGCCAGACGTAGTCGGCGTACTCGATCAGGCTGGTCCACATCTTCTGCCCGGTGACGACGTACTCGTCGCCGTCGCGGACCGCGCGCGTCTTCAGCGAAGCCAGGTCCGTGCCGGCTTCCGGCTCGGAGTAGCCGATCGAGAAGTGCAGCTCGCCCGCGGCGATCTTCGGCAGGTAGGAGGCCTTCTGCTCGTCGGTGCCGTAGCGCATGATGGTCGGCCCGACGGTGTTCACCGTCAGGAAGGGGACCGGCACCCCGGCGACGGCCGCTTCGTCGGTGAAGATGAGCTGGTCGAGCATCGGCCGGCCCTGCCCGCCGTACTCCTGGGGCCAGCCCAGCGCGAGCCAGCCGTCCTTGCCCAGCTGCCGCACGATCTCCTTGTAGGCGGCGCCGTCGCCGTATTCGCCGCCGCCCGACCGGAGGCCTTCACGACGCTCGGGCGTCATCAGCTCGGTGAAATACTCCCGAAGTTCGACGGCCAGCGCGCGCTGCTCCGGCGTGTAGTCGATCCGCACCCGTCACCCCGATCCGGCGTTATAGTAGAACCTGTTCTAGTTGTACCAGGGCCGGCGCGGTGGAGGAAGCATGGAGATCGGCGTTGATCGACTGGCTTGCGAGGCGAACGCGGTGTGCGTGGGCTTCGCCCCGGACGTCTTCGACCTCGACGACGACGAGAACCTGGTGGTCCAGCCGGGCCCGGTCCCGGCCGATCAGGTAGAACGTGTTTCCGATGCAATCAAGGGATGTCCGAAGAACGCCCTGTTCATCGTCGGTTAGCGCCGTTCACTGAAAGGCTTGCCCAAACCGAGAACAGATTCTAGTCTAGGCCCGACATCTGGGACTCGACGAGGAGGCCTCGCGGTGAGCCTGACCGGCAGGATCGCGATCGTCACGGGCGCCGCCGCGGGGCTGGGCCGGGCCGAAGCGCTCGCGCTCGCCGCCGGCGGCGCCGCGGTGGTCGTCAACGACATCGGCGAACCGAAAGACGTCGTCGAAGAGATCGAAGCGGCGGGCGGCACGGCCGTCGCGGTCGCCGGCGACGTGGGGGAGCGGGCCACGGCCGACGCGCTCACGCAAGCCGCGCTCGACCTCGGCGGGCTGGACATCGTGGTCAACAACGCCGGCGTGCTGCGCGACAAGATGCTCTTCTCGATGTCCGACGACGACTGGGACACCGTGCTGCGCGTCCACCTGCGCGGGCACTTCCTGTTGTCCCGCAACGCCGCCAGGCACTGGCGCGAGAAGTCCAAAGCGGACGGGAAGCCGGTGTACGGCCGGCTGGTCAACACGGCGTCGGAGGCGTTCCTCATCGGCTCGCCCGGCCAGCCCAACTACGCCGCGGCGAAGGCGGGCATCACCGCGCTCACCATGTCGGCCGCCCGCGGCCTCGCCAAGTACGGCGTCCGCGCCAACGCGATCTGCCCGCGCGCGCGGACGGCGATGACCGAGGGCGTGTTCGGCGCCGCCCCTGCCGAAGGCGCCGATCCGCTCTCGGTCGAGCACGTCGCCCCCTTCGTCGCCTACCTCGCCTCGCCGGCCGCCGAGCACGTCAACGGCCAGGTGTTCGTGGTGCACGGCGGCACGGTCTCCCTGGTCGAAGCGCCGCGGATCGAGCGGCGCTGGAGCCTGGCCGAGCTCGAGACGTCGGTCAGCGCGTTCTTCGCCGAGCGCGATCCCGGCCGGATGTTCGCCGCCACCGAAATCCTGGAGGAGTCGTGAGGCTGGACGGGAAGATCGCCATCGTCACCGGGGCCGCGCGCGGCCAGGGCGAGGCCGCGGCCCGCGCGTTCGTCGCCGAGGGCGCGAAGGTGCTGGTCGCCGACATCCTCGACGACGAGGGCAAGCAGCTCGCCGCCGAGCTCGGTGCGCAAGCCGTCTACCAGCACCTCGACGTCGGCAGCGAGGACGACTGGGCGGCCGCCGTTGAGCGCGTGGTCACCGAGTTCGGGGCGCCGAACGTGCTGGTCAACAACGCGGGCATCCTCCACTTCTCCGAGCTGGGCAAGACGACGCTGGCCGATTACGAACGCGTGATCCGGGTGAACCAGATCGGGGCGTTTCTCGGGATGCGCTCGGTCGTTGAACCGATGACCGCCGCCGGCGGTGGCTCCATCGTCAACGTGTCCTCTGTGGAGGGTCTGGCCGGGATGCCGTACCTGATCGCCTACACCGCGAGCAAGTTCGCGATCCGCGGGATGACCAAGGTCGCGGCGATGGAACTCGGCAAGAAGCACATCCGGGTCAATTCCGTGCACCCCGGTGCGATCGATACCCAGATGGTTTCGACCGCGGCGGGCGGCCAGAAGGTCGACATGTCCTACGTCGGCAAGAAGGTCGCGCTCGGCCGCGTCGGGCAGCCGGAGGACATCGCGAAGCTGGTGCTGTTCCTGGCCAGCGACGAAAGCGCGTACTGCACCGGGGCGGAGTTCGTCGCGGACGGGGGAGCCACGGCCTCGCACGCGTTGAACTTCTGATCGGTTAACACCGCTAACGAAAATCGGTCGCCGGGTATGGAGAACACTCGGAGGTCAGCGACGACCTACTGGGAGGTGTGGTGAGCGAAAGTACCGGCACGCTCCCGGGAACCGCGGCCCTGACCCAGGTCGGCCGCCTGGCGACGCTGTCGTGGGAGGTCCTCCGGGCGATCTTCAAGCGGCCGTTCCAGTTCCGCGAGTGGATCCAGCAGTGCTGGTTCTTCGCCAGCGTCACGATCCTGCCGACCGCGCTGGTGGCCATCCCGTTCGGCGCGGTGATCGCGCTCCAGCTCGGCTCGCTGACCGCGCAGATCGGCGCCCAGTCGTTCACCGGCGCGGCCAGCGCGCTCGCCATCGTGCAGCAGGCGAGCCCGCTGATCACGGCGCTGCTCGTCGCGGGCGCCGGCGGCAGCGCGGTGTGCGCGGACATCGGCGCGCGCAAGATCCGCGAAGAGATCGACGCCATGGAAGTGCTGGGCGTCAACCCGATCCAGCGCCTCATCGTGCCGCGCGTGCTCGCCGCGATGGTCGTTTCGGTGCTCCTCAACGGCTTGGTCAGCGTCGTCGGCGTGCTCGGCGGCTACTTCTTCAACGTCGTGCTGCAAGGCGGCACGCCCGGCGCGTACCTGGCCAGCTTCAACGCCCTCGCCCAGGTGCCCGACCTCTGGGTCAGCGAGATCAAGGCGCTGCTCTACGGCTTCGTCGCCGGGGTCGTCGCGGCGTTCCGCGGGCTGAACCCGGCTGGCGGGCCGAAGGGGGTCGGCGACGCGGTCAACCAGGCCGTCGTCATCACGTTCCTGCTGCTGTTCCTCATCAACGTCGTGCTCACCGCGATCTACCTGCGGATCGTCCCGCCGAAGGCCATGTGATGACGGCGGAGCCCCTCGACACCACCGACCGGACGCTCGAGTACATCGCGCGGCCGGGGCAGAGCCTGGAAGGCCTCGGCAAGCAGCTCGCGTTCGCCGCGAAAGCGCTCGCCTGGTCGCCGCGCACCATCCGCCGCTACGGCCGGGAAACGCTGCGGCTGCTCACCGAGGTCTGCTTCGGCACCGGCGGTCTCGCCGTCATCGGCGGCACACTCGGCGTGATGATCGGGATGACGCTGTTCACCGGTCTCATCGTCGGCCTGCAGGGCTACTCCGCGCTCAACCAGCTCGGCACGGCCGCGCTCACCGGCTTCATCTCCGCCTACTTCAACACCCGCGAGGTCGCGCCGCTGTCGGCCGGGCTCGCGCTGTCCGCGACCGTCGGCTGCGGCTTCACCGCGCAGCTCGGCGCGATGCGGATCTCCGAGGAGATCGACGCGCTCGAAGTCATGGGCGTGCCGAGCATGCCGTACCTGGTGACCACGCGGGTGCTCGCCGGCGTCGCCGCGGTGATCCCGCTGTACGCGGTCGGCCTGCTGTCGAGCTACCTCGCGTCCCGCCAGATCACCATCTGGCTCTACGGCCAGTCCGCGGGCACCTACGACCACTACTTCACGCTGTTCCTGCCACCCGGCGACGTCCTCTGGTCGTTCGGGAAGGTGATCGTGTTCAGCGTGCTCGTGATCCTGTCCCATTGCTACTACGGCTTCAACGCGAGCGGCGGCCCGGCCGGCGTGGGCGTGGCGGTGGGCCGCGCGGTGCGGACGTCGATCGTGCTGATCTCGGTGCTGGACTTCTTCTTGTCCCTCGCGATCTGGGGCGCGAACACGACGGTGAGGATCTCCGGATGAGGCGCGAGCTCTGGCAGCGGCTCCGGTACCAGGTGCTGGGGCTCGCCTTCCTGCTCGTGGCCGCGTTGTTCATCGCGTTCACGCTCGCCGTGTACAACAAGGCGTTCACGCCGGTGACGCTGGTGAAGCTGGAGACCGACCGGGTCGGCAGCCAGCTGCGCACGGGCGGTGACGTCAAGGTCCGCGGCATGCTCGTCGGCGAGGTCCGGTCGGTGCTCGCGAAGGGCGACCACGCCGAGCTGGAGCTGGCCCTCGACCCGGACAAGACGCACGTCATCCCGAAGAACGTCTCGGCACGGCTGCTGCCCAAGACCCTGTTCGGCGAGCGGTACGTCGCCCTGCAGCTGCCCGAGACCTCCGATGGCCCGATCCAGGCCGGCGACGTCATCCCGCAGGACCGCAGCAGCGCGGCGATCGAGCTGCAGAAGGTCCTCGACGACGTGATGCCGCTGCTGCAGGCCGTCCAGCCCGAGAAGCTGTCGAGCACGCTGACGGCGGTGTCGACCGCGCTCGAAGGCCGCGGCAAGCAGCTCGGCCAGACCCTCGTGCAGCTGAGCGACTACCTCGGCAAGCTGAACCCGTCGCTGCCGGACGTCAAGGCCGACATCACCGGCCTCGCGAACGTCGCGGACACCTACGACAAGGCGGCGCCGGACCTGCTGCAGGCCCTGTCCGACCTGACCACGACGAGCCGGACGATCGTCGACCAGCGCGCGCAGCTGAGCGACCTCTACGCCACCGTAACCGCGGCTTCCGTGGACCTGACGAACTTCCTGCAGGTCAACAAGGACAACCTGATCCGGCTCACCACGGCGATCCAGCCGACGCTCGACGTCCTCGCGAAATACGCGCCCGAGTACCCGTGCCTGATGCGGCAGCTCGCCGAGTCGGTGCCGCGCGCGGAGCTGGCGTTCGGCAAGGGCACCGCGCACCCCGAGGTCAGCCGGGTCACCATCGAGTTCGCCGCCAGCCGCGGCAAGTACCTCCCCGGCGTCGACGAGCCGAAGTACGAGGACAAGCGCGGCCCGCGCTGCTACCCGAGCGTCCCGCACCCCGGGGTGTGGCCGCAGTACCCGCCGGACGGCGCGATCAAGGACGGCTCCACCAAGCCCCCGCCGCCGAAGTACCCGCCCGAGGAGCTGCCCGCCGGCGGCGGCGCGATCGGCGGGGACGGCACGATCGTCGGCTCGGCCTACGAGAACGACCTGATCGACCTGCTCGCCTCGCCCGCGCTGGGCACCGCGCCGGGTGACGTGCCCGGCTGGGCGGGCCTGCTCGTCGGGCCGCTCTACCGCGGGGCGGAGGTGGAGCTGAAGTGAGGAGCTTCGTCCCCGCCCTGATCAAGCTCGCGGTCTTCGCCGTCGTCACCGTGCTGTTCACCGGGATCCTCGCGGCCACCATCGCGAACACGAACTTCGGCGAGACGTCCGGGTACCTGGCGAAGTTCACCGACGCGTCCGGGCTCAAGGAAGGCGACGACGTCCGCATCGCCGGGGTCAAGGTCGGGCAGGTCGACGCGATCGAGGTGGTCGAGGGCGAGCGCAACCTGGCGCAGGTGCGGTTCGACGTCGAGCACGCCTACCGGCTGCCGGAGACGGTGACCGCGACGATCAAGTACCGCAACCTGGTCGGCCAGCGCTACCTCGCGCTCGGCACCGACGTCCCCGGGCAGCAGGCACTGCCGGACGGCGGCACGATCCCGCCCGAGCGCACGAAACCCGCGTTGAACCTCACGGTGCTGTTCAACGGGTTCAAGCCGCTGTTCAAAGCCTTGAGCCCCCAGGACGTCAACCAGCTCTCGGCCGAGATCATCAGCGTCTTCCAGGGCGAGGGCGGCACGATCACCAGCCTGCTGCAGCACACCGCGTCGCTGACCACGGCGATCGCGAGCAAGGACCAGGTGATCGGCCAGGTCATCGCGAACCTCAACACCGTGCTCGGCACGGTCAACGCCCACGGCCCGCAGCTCGGCGACCTCATCGAGCAGACGCAGAAGCTGGTCAGCGGCCTGGCCGAGCAGCGCAAGCCGATCGGCGACGCGGTCAGCGCGCTCGGCGACCTCGCGGTGTCCACAACGGGCCTGCTCGCCGACGCGCGGCCGGCGCTCAAGGACGACGTCGCCCGGCTCGGCGTGCTTTCGCAGAACCTCGGCGACTCCGGTGAGCTGCTCAACCACCTGCTCGAGGTGCTGCCGGGCAACCTGCAGAAGTTCACCCGGACCCTGAGCTACGGCAGCTGGTTCAACTACTACCTGTGCGGGATCACCGGCACCATCGGCATTTCCTCGCTCGACATCACCCTGCCGATCGTCCCGATCCCCGGCACGCAGCGCGCGGAGAGGTGTGGTCCGTGAAGCCGCTGAAGGAACGCAACCAGGCGGGAGTCGGCGCGGTCGCGCTCGTGCTGATCGTGCTCGTCACGGCCACCACGTACTTCTCCGACCAGCTCCCGTTCTTCGGCAACGGCACGACGTATTCGGCGTACTTCGGCGAGTCCGCCGGGCTGGCGCCGGACAACGAGGTCGAGGTCGCCGGCGTCAAGGTCGGCACGGTGTCCTCGGTGAAGCTCGCGGGCAAGCAGGTGCTGGTCAAGTTCCGCGTGAAGGACGTCCGGGTCGGCGACGCGACGACGGCGTCCATCGAGATCAAGACGCTGCTGGGGGAGAAGTACCTCGCGCTCGACCCGAAGGGCGGCGGCACGCAGGAGCCGGACGCGACGATCCCGCAGGCCCGCACGCGCACGCCGTTCCAGCTGCAGGACGCCTTCGAGCAGCTGTCGACGACGGTCGGCGACATCGACACGAAGCAGCTCGCGGACAGCTTCAACGCGTTGTCGGACAGCCTCAAGGACAGCCCGCAGTACCTGAAGGACACGCTGACCGGGCTGTCGTCCCTCGCGAAGACGGTCTCGTCCCGAGACGCGGACCTGCACACGCTGCTGGCCAACACGAGCCAGGTGTCGAAGACGCTGTCCGACCGCAACGCCCAGCTGCAGCGCGTGATCAGCGACGGCAACCTGCTGCTGGGCGAACTGCAGAACCGCAAGAAGGCGATCAACGCGCTGCTCACCGGCACCCAGCAGCTGTCGCAGCAGCTGACCGGGCTCGTCCAGGACAACCGCGCGCAGCTCAAGCCGACGCTGGACAAGCTCGGGAAGGTGACCGACATCCTGCAGCGCAACCAGGGCAACCTCGACAAGAGCCTGCAGCTGATGGCGCCGTTCGCCCGCGTCGGCGCGAACGCCACCGGCAACGGCCGCTGGTTCGAGGGCTACCTGTGCGGGCTGCTGCCGCCGACGATCAACGCCGGCGTCGTGACCATCAACCCCGAAGGCTGCACCCCGCCGATCGCGGCGCCGAACCAGGGGGTGGGCGGCCGATGACGATCCGCACCTACCGCGGCCGCAGCCTGGTGACGTGGCTGGCGTTCGCCTGCGTGCTGGCGTTGCTGCTGACCGCGGGACTGTGGCTGGTGTTCCGCGCGGCCACCGGCACGACGCTGTCGGCGTACTTCGGCAAGACCGTCGGGCTCTACGCGGGTTCGTCGGTGCGGGTGCTCGGCGTGCCGGTCGGGCAGGTCACCGACGTCACGCCGCAGGGCGACGCCGTGCGCGTGGACATGCGCGTCGACGACGACGTGTCCCTGCCCGCCGACGTCGGCGCGGTCGTCGTCGCGCCGAGCCTGGTCAGCGACCGGTACGTCCAGCTGACCCCGGCCTACGACAGCGGTCCCGTGCTCGCTTCGGGGACGGTGCTCGCGAAGAACCGCACGGCCACGCCGGTGGAACTGGACGACCTGTATTCGAGCCTGGACAAGCTGTCGACGGCGCTGGGCCCGAACGGCGCCAACAAGGACGGCGCGCTGTCCGGTGTCCTGGACACCGCCGCGAACACGTTGAAGGGCAACGGCGCTTCGCTGAATTCGACGGTCGGGCAGCTCGCCGAACTGGCGAAGACCTTGGACGGCTCGAAGGACGACCTGTTCTCGACCGTGCAGAACCTCAACTCCTTCACCGGCGCCCTGGCCCAGAGCGACCAGCAGCTCAACGAGTTCTACGGGCGCGTCGCTGATGTCAGCCAGTTCCTCGCGGCGGACTCTTCCGACGTCGGCGCGGCTTTGCAGTCCCTCGGCGGGGCGCTCGGCGACGTCCAGACGTTCGTCAACGACAACAAGGCGGCGCTGGAGTCCAATGTGGACAAGCTGGCGTCGCTGTCGAAGGTCCTGGTCGACCAGCGGGCCGCGCTCGCCGAGGTGCTCGACATCGCCCCGACCGGCGCCACCAACTTCATCAACTCCTACGACGCCGCGTCGGGCACGATCGCCGTCCGCGACAACCTGAACGAGCTGACCAACCCGCCGATCCTCACCGTCTGCCGGCTGATCAGCTCGTTCACGCCGAAGCAGCTCCCGGACACCTTGGGGAACATCTGCAAGCAGCTCGCGCCGGTGCTGGACGGGGCGTTGAAGCTGCCGACCATCCCGCAGGTGCTCAACTCCCTGCAGAACGGCACGCTCCCGCCGTTGCCCCTCCCGCTCGTCGACGTCATGGAGCAGCTTTCGGGTGGTGCGAAGTGAAGCGGTTCGCAGGGGTGCTCGCCGGGCTGCTCGTGCTCGCCGGCTGCAGCGACGGCGGGTTCAACGGCCTCTACGGCACGCCGCTGCCCGGCGGCGCCGACGTCGGCGACCACCCGTACCACGTGACCGCGCTGTTCACCGACGTCCTGGACCTGGTGCCGCAGTCGAGCGTCAAGGTCAACGACGTCGCCGTCGGGCGGGTCGACAAGATTTCCCTGACGCCGGACACGCGGTCGGCACTGGTGGCGATGACCGTGAACGGCGACATCGCGCTGCCCGCCAACGCCCGCGCCGAGCTGAAGCAGTCTTCACTGCTGGGGGAGAAGTTCGTCGAGCTGAGCGTGCCGGCGGCCGAGCCGGCCGCCGGAAAACTGGCTGACGGCGCGCAGATCCCGCTCGGGCGCACCAACCGCAACCCCGAGGTCGAGGAGGTGCTCGGCGCGCTTTCGCTGCTGCTCAACGGCGGCGGCGTCGAGCAGATCCAGAAGATCAGCCACGAGCTCAACGACGCGCTTTCGGGCAACGAGCCGGAGATCCGCGCGCTGCTGTCCCGGGTGGACGAACTGGCCACGCAGCTCGACGGGCACCGGACCGAGATCGTCCGCGCGATCGACGGGCTCGCGAAGCTGTCGAAGACGTTGACCGGGCAGACGCAGAACCTGTCGAACGCGCTGGACAACCTGGCGCCGGGCTTGAAGATCGTCACCGACCAGCGCGACCAGCTCGTGGGCATGCTGAACGCGCTGAACACGCTGTCCGGCGTCGCGGTGGACACGGTCACGAAGAGCCGCGACCAGCTCGTCGCGAACCTCAAGGCGCTGCAGCCGACGCTGACCAAGCTCGGCGAGGCGGGCCAGAACCTGCCGAACGCGTTGCAGATCCTGCTGACCTACCCGTTCCCGGACTACGCGGGCAACGTGATCAAGGGCGACTACGCGAACGTCGAGGCGAACGTGAACCTCGATCTCGACACGCTGATCCAGAACTTCACGAACTCGTCGCAGCCGCCGATCGCGCTGCCCCAGACCATCGGCGGCCAGGCGCCGGTCGCGCCGCCGCTGCCGCTGCCCGACCTGGGTTCCGGCCCGCAAGCCGCCGGACCCAACCTGCTGGGCGGCCTGCTCGGGCTGATCGGGGGTGGCCGGTGACCTCCCGCAAGATCCGCATCCAGCTGTTCGCGTTCGTCGTCATCGCGGTGGTTTCGGTCGTCTACGCCGGCGGCCGGTACGCCGGGCTGGACCGGCTGTTCGGCAACCGCGGCTACGTCGTCACGGCGCAGCTCACCGACTCCGGCGGCATCTTCGTCAACTCCGAGGTCGCCTACCGCGGGGTGACGGTCGGGCGCGTGACCGGCATGACCCTGACCGAGCACGGCGTCGACGTCGCCCTCGACATCGACGCCGGCGCCCCGGACATCCCGGCCGACGCGCACGCCCAGGTGGCGAACCGGTCGGCGGTGGGGGAGCAGTTCGTCGACCTGCTTCCCTTGCACGACGGCGGTCCTTTCTTGACGGACGGCTCGGTGATCACGGCGGACAAGACGTCGCTGCCGCCGTCGCCGGACACCGTGCTGTCGCATTTGGACGACCTCGTGGCGAGCGTGCACCCGGACTCGCTGCGGACGGTCGTCGACGAGACGTACAACGCCTTCGCGGGTGCCGGCCCGGAACTGCAGCAGCTGCTGGACAGCACCGGCTCGCTGACCGCCGTCGCCACCCAGTACATCCCGCAGACGCAGGGGCTGTTCGCGAACTCGCGGGTCGTGCTGGACACGCAGCAGCGGCAGGCCGCGAACATCACCGACTTCGCTTCCGGCCTGCGCACGATTTCGGGCCAGCTCAAGAAGTCCGACCCGGACCTGCGGCGGGTGATCGCCGAAGCGCCGCAGCTGAGCCGGCAGATCAGCGACGTGCTCGCCGCGTCCGGCACCGATCTGGGCGTGCTGTTCGCGAACCTGCTCACCACGGCGCAGATCACGACGTCCCGGAAGGACTCGATCGAGGAACTGCTGGTGGCGTACCCGATCATCGGGGCGTTCTCGCCGTCGACGTCCCCGGACGGCACCGGTCACCTGGGCGTGGTGTTCAACTTCTTCGACCCGGCTTCGTGCACGAAGGGCTACGAAGGGACGAAGCAGCGTCCGGCGAACGACGAGTCCGAGGCGCCGGTGAACATGAACGCCTACTGCGCCGAGCCGCCGGGCAGCCCGACCGGCGTGCGCGGCTCCCAGAACGCGCCCTACGCGGGGAAGCCGCCCGCGATCCCGGCCGCGCCTTCGCAGACCGCCGCTTCGGCCCCGCAGCCGCTGCCGGGGATGCTGAGCCTGCTGACGGGCCCGTCGTCGGGCGGCCTCGGCCGGCTGCTGGGCGCGCCGTGAAGCTCCGCCTCCTCGTGGTCCTCGCGGTCCTTTCGGTGCTGGCGGCCGCGTTTTCCGGCTGGTCGTGGTGGCGAGCGGCGGCCGACGACTCAGCCGCCCGCGGCCGCGAGCGCGACGCCGTGCTCGCTGCGGCGGGACCCCAGCTGGTCACGCTGAACACGATCGACTACCACTCGGCGGCAGCGGACGTCGACCGCTGGATCTCGGCGGCGACCGGCCAGTACGGAAAGGACCTGTCGGGCGACCGCCAGCTGCAGATCGACCGCGCCACCACTGCTCGGACGGTGTCCACGGCCTCCCTGGTCCAGGCGGCGGTGACGGAGATCGACGTCGCCGCGGGTTCGGCCCGGCTCCTGGCGGTGCTGGACGTCCGGGTCTCGACCGGAGGCGGTCCGGTGTCCCCGCGGCTGAACCGGCTGACGGTGGACGTTTCGCGGTCTGCGTCCGGCTGGAAGATCGCCGGTGTGCAGGCGGCGGGCTCGTGATCCGCGTGCTGTCCGCGATCGTCGTGGTCGCCTTGGGCTGTGCGGTGTGGTTCGGCGTGGAGACGGCGTCGTTGTCCCCCGGTTCGAACCAGGCTCTGGTGGATTCCGCGGCGACCGCTTCGGTTTCGGCTGAGGTGAGCGATGCGGTGAAGGCGGTGTTTTCCTATGACTACGCGAATCTGGCGCGGACCGAGCGCGCGGCTTCCCAGGTGCTGACCGGCGACGCGGTGGGGCAGTACCAGAGCCAGTTCGCTTCCGCTCGTACTCGGGCGGCGGCGGAGAAGCTCGTCCGGACCACGACGGTCCGGGCTGCCGGGGTGCGTTCTCTCGTCGGCGACGATGCTTCTTTGTTGTTGTTCCTGGATCAGCAGACGGTGGGTCCGGGTGGGGCGCTTTCGTCTTCGGTGGCTCAGTTGGCTGTGACGGCTCGTCGGGTTGATGGGCAGTGGAAGATTTCTTCTTTGACTGCTCTGTAGGTTTTTGCCACCTGATCGGTAACTGTTCAGGTCGTTTTCGGGCTGTGAGCGGGCCTGTGGGATGATCTTGTTGTGGGGGAAGGTGTTCGTCCGTCGTATGACGAGCTGGCCGCGCTGGTCGCAGCGCAGGCGGTAGAGCTCGCGCATGCGCGGGAGGAAATCGCCGCGTTGCGGGCCGAAGTCGCTGCGCTCAAGCGGCGGTTGGGCACGAACTCGGGTAACTCCTCGATGCCGCCATCGTCGGACCGGTTCGCCAAACCCGCCCCGAAGTCTTTGCGTAGCAGGACCGGCCGCAAGCAGGGCAAGCAGCCCGGTGCGCCTGGTGCGAACCTGTCGCTGGTCGAGAACCCGGACAGGATCGTCGAGCATGCGCCGTCGGCGTGTTCAGGATGCGGTGCAGGTCTGCGCCGCACTGATCGTGCGGGGGTGATGCGGCGGCAGGTGGTGGACCTGCCCGAGGTGCGCCCGTCGTTGACCGAGCACCGCCTGCAACGGCTGCGCTGCCGCGGCTGCCACCAGGTCACCACCGCGCCCGCGCCGGCCGAGGCGACCGCACCCGCGTGTTACGGGCCGAACGTGACCGCGCTGGCGGTGTATCTGCTGACCTTCCAGCACATCCCGGTCGCGCGGACCGCGCAGCTGCTGGCGGACCTGATGGGGTTGCCGGTGTCGACCGGCTGGGTCGCCGGTGTCCTCACCCCCGTCGCCGCCAACCTCGAAGGGTTCGCCGAGCAGGTCGAGCAGGCATTGCGGGCAGCGCCGGTGGCACATTTCGACGAGACCGGCATCCGGGTCGACGGGAAGAACTGGTGGCTGCACGTGGCTTGCACCCCACACCTGACCGCCTACATGCCGCACCGGCAGCGTGGTGGCGAGGCGATGGACGAGTTCGGGATCCTCAACTACTTCCGGGGTGTCGCCGTCCATGACGGGCTGATGTCGTATCAAGATTTCGGACGCAAACACGCCCGCTGCAACGCCCACCACCTGCGCGAACTGGTCGCGGCCGGCGAAGCACACCCCGAGCACACGTGGCCCACGATCGCGATCAAAACCCTCGAAGTACTCAACACCGCTGCCCATGCCGCGCGAGACGACGGCCTGGACGCCATCCCCGCCCACATCGTCGATCCGCTGATCTCCCGGTTCGTCCGCACCATCCATCTCGGCCTGCTGCTGCACCCACCGAGCCGGCATCGTAAGCAAAGCAAGACCCGCAACCTGCTGGTACGCCTGCGCGACTACCAGCACCAAGTGCTGCTGTTCGCTCGCGACCTCACCGTCCCGTTCACCAACAACCAAGCCGAACGCGACCTACGGATGATCAAGGCCCAGTTGAAGATCTCCGGCGGCTGGCGCACCCAGCACGGCGCCCAGGTGTGGTTGCGCGTGCGCGGCTACATCTCCACCGCCCGCAAGAACGGCCTGCACATCATCACCGCACTCCGCGACGCCGTCACCGGAAACCCTTGGCTGCCAACAACTATCGAAATGGCCTGAACAGTTACCCTGATCGAGTGATGAACACGCGTTCGGGCGCCGGTAATCTTGGTGCGTGGACACAGAAGCGGTGTGGCAAGCGGACGCGGAGGTCTTGGCCGACCGCCTCCGTACCCTGCTCACCGTCGTACGGTCCGCTGAGGCGGAAATTGGTGCGGTGCTCGTGGAAATCGAGTCCCGCGGGGTGCAGGAACTGTTCGGATACCGTTCTGTGGCGCGGCTTTACGAGCATCTCGCCGACGTCCCCCGTGCTGCCGCAGTGCGGACCGTCGCCCGTGCCCACGCCCTGCACCCCAGCCGCTCTCTCGACGCCGCGCCTGCTCTCGCTCCCGCCACCGGTACCGCCGCCCTCACCGGAGGGCTGAGCACCCCGATGATCGACACCATCATCACCACCCTCACCGCAATCCCTCCTGAGCACCGCGACACCGCCGAAGCAGACCTACTGGCCTTCGCCGCCGACAACGGCCACAAACAAGTCGCCGCCCTCGGCGCGCGGATCGTGGCCCACCTCGACCCCGACGGACCCGAACCTGCGGACACCGAGCCCGCCACCCCCACCCGCGAACTATCGCTGCGCCGCAAACGCACCGGAACCTGGGAACTGTCCGGCCGCTTCGACGACGAGACCGGCACCCGCGCCCACGCCCTGCTCGACACCCTGGCCGAACGCCGCCACGCCGACGACGGCCCCGACCTGCGTTCCCCGCAGGAACGCTACGGCGACGCGTTCTCCGACGCTCTCGACCTGGCCCTCGACTCCCCAGAACTGCCGACCCAGGCCGGGGAACGCGCCCACGTCATGGTCGCGGTCTCCCTCACCGACCTACAGTCCGGCCTCGGCACTGCGACCCTCGGCGACACCGGCCTGCTCTCCGCCGCCGAAGCCCGCATCCACGCCTGCGACTGCAAACTCATCCCCGCCGTCCTCGGCACCACCAGCGAACCCCTCGACCTCGGCCGAGCCCGCCGCCTCATCTCACCCGGACTGCGGCGGGCGCTGTTCCTGCGTGACCGGGGTTGTGCGTTCCCCGGCTGCCACCGCCCACCCCGACATTGCCAAGGACACCACATCCGGCACTGGGCCGACGGCGGCCCCACCGACCTGACCAACCTCGTCCTGCTCTGCGGACACCACCACCGGCTGCTGCACCGCTCCGGCTGGCAGGTCCGCATCGCCACCGACGGTCACCCCGAGTTCCTGCCGCCACGGTTCCTGGACAAACGCCGAAAACCCCGGCGCAACAACCTGCATCAGCCACTGCCATTCGCAGCCTGACAACCGAACACAGGACAGGCCCGCAGCCACCGGCTACGGGCCTACCCGCACGTCCACGATCACCCGCCCATGCCCGCGTCTTTCGTGCCGGGGCCTTCGCGCGTTCCTCCGGCGCCGATCACCGACCGGCTCTGCTCCAGTCGCCCGACCGTCTTGCGCCTTCATGTGGATGATCGCCCGCCACGTGCAGCGGCCTCCGAGCCCTCACAAGACCTCCGGCGCCAGTCCTGCACTTCGCGCCCACGATCCGCCAGTTACGCACTCGCCCGAGCCCCCACCCAGTTCCGACCGTCCACCAGCCCGCGATCAACCCGCCACGCACTCGTCCCGACCGCCACCGAGCCCAGCCCCGCCCCGAGGCGCACCGGAAACCTCACCCGTCCCACACCGAAGCGCCCTGCCGCAGCACCTCGACCCCCGCAGAACCCGAAACCGGCCACAACTCCACCACGTACCGGTAATGCTCCCCGAACTCGTGCTCGTTCCACGTCGCCGACGGCGGCCCGGCCGGCACGTACGAAACCCGAGCCCGGTACAACCCCGGCAACACCGAAAAGAACTTTTCCTGCGACGGATAGTCCGCGGGCCCGGAAATCACGACTTTCCCGCTCGGAACCGGAAGATCCGCTTCCACCACGTGCTCCGCGTCCGAAAGCAGCGAAGGCGCCGACGGCAGCAACGTGACCGATGACTCCACGATGTCCGAGCGGGCCGTCACGATCGCGATGCCGCCGGCCTCCGAGGCGATGCGGTGGTCGAGGGCGGCGGGGGTCCAGCCGCTGCCGGTCAGGCGGGAAGCCGAGTCGCGCAACGAGAACTGGCGCTGGTCGGCGTGGACGACTAGGTGCACACGATCCACCCTAGCCAGGACCCGCCCCGAAATGGTATCGACGCCGGGTTTAGCGTTGACGCCATGACCACTGCTTCCGTCGACGTCGACACGGCCCGCAGCGACTACGCGGCCCTGGTCGGCCGAGGCCTCTCCCTGGACATCACCCGTGGCAAGCCGTCGCCCGAGCAGCTCGACCTTTCGAACGCGCTGCTGAGCCTTCCCGGCGACGGCTCCTTCAAGGCCGAGGACGGCACCGACGTCCGCAACTACGGTGGCCTGAAGGGCCTGGCCGAGCTGCGCCGCGTCTTCGCCGGTGCGCTGCAGGTTCCCGCCGAGCAGCTGCTCGCCGCCGGGAACTCCAGCCTCGAGCTCATGCACGACGCCGTCGTGCAGGCGCTGCTGAGCAAGCTGCCCGGGGCCGAGCGCCGGTGGGCCGACGAGCCGCAGGTGAAGTTCCTCGCGCCCGTTCCGGGGTACGACCGGCACTTCGCGCTGACCGAGCGGTTCGGCATCGAGCTCGTCCCGGTCGCGATGACCGACGAGGGCCCGGACATGGACGCCGTCGAGACGCTGGTCGCCGAGGACCCCGCCGTCAAGGGGATCTGGTGCGTGCCGAAGTACAGCAACCCCACCGGGGTCACGTTCAGTGACGACGTCGTGAAGCGGCTCGCCACCATGCGGACCGCGGCGCCGGACTTCCGGATCTTCTGGGACAACGCCTACGCCGTGCACCACCTCACCGACGACGAGCCGGAGCTGGCCGACCTGCTGGCGCTGGCCACCGAGGCCGGCAACGCCGACCGCGTGTTCGTCTTCGGCTCGACCTCCAAGATCACCCTGGCCGGGGCCGGCGTCGGGTTCTTCGGTGCCTCCGAGGCCAACCTCGCCTGGTGGACCGGCAACATCGGCAAGCGCACCATCGGCCCGGACAAGGTCAACCAGCTGCGCCACGCCCACTTCCTCAAGGACGAAGCCGGCGTCCGCGCGCACATGCGCAAGCACGCCGAGATCATCGGGCCGAAGTTCGCGGCCGTCGACCGCATCCTCACCGAGGAGCTGGCCGACCTGGCGTCCTGGACCAAGCCGACCGGCGGCTACTTCGTCACGCTGACCGTGCCCGCGGGCACCGCGAAGGAGGTCGTCCGGCTGGCGAAGGAGGCCGGTGTCGCGCTGACCCCCGCCGGGGCGACGCACCCGCACGGGGCCGACCCGGCCGACGCCGTCATCCGGATCGCGCCGACCTTCCCGAAGCTCGCCGAGGTCGAAGAGGCCGTCCGCGCGCTGGCCGTCTGCGTCCGGCTCGCCGTCGCCGAACGCGGCTGACCTGCGGGAACGGAAGAAGGAAGAACTTTTTCCCGATTTGACCGAGCCGGGGGCCGTCCAGGTACGTATCACCGTTGGGTGAGGTGGACGAACTCGTCACGAGAGGACGTCCCCCGGTGTTCGGAAAACGCTACACACGGCAGCTGATCGAGCGCAGCGCGGAGAACGCGACCGACCGCCGCCGCTTCCTCAAGGCTGCGGGAGCGGCGGGGCTCGGCGTCGCGGGCGCCGGTGCGCTCGGCACAGCGCTGTCGCTGGGCCTCGGCTCGGCCGGTGCCACGCAGCAGTACGGCGCGCAGGGCGGCGACGCCGCGAAGGAGGCGGCGAGCGACGCCGCCGTGCTGAACTTCGCGCTCAACCTGGAGTACCTGGAGGCGAACCTCTACTCGTTCGCCGTCTACGGCTACGGGCTGAACGAGAAGTACGTCAACGGCATCGGCAACCTCGGCAAGGTCTCCGGCGGGCACGCGGTCAAGTTCAAGAGCGAGCACACCAAGCAGATCGTGCAGGAGATCGCCGGCGACGAGGTCGCGCACGTGAACTTCCTGCGCAAGGCGCTCGACAAGGCGGCCGTCGCGCAGCCGGAGATCGACTTCCAGAACAGCTTCACCGCCGCCATGCAGGCCGCGGGGCTGATCAAGGAAGGCCAGACGTTCGACCCGTTCGCGAGCGAGAACAACTTCCTGCTCGCCGCGTACCTGTTCGAAGACGTCGGCGTGTCCGCCTACAAGGGCGCGGCGCCGCTGGTCAACAACAAGACGTTCCTCGACGCGGCGGCGGGCATCCTCGCGGTCGAGGCCTACCACGCGGGCATCGTGCGCGGACAGCTGTTCGAACGCGGCCTCGGCGACGTCACGAACAAGATCTCCGACGCCCGCGACAGCCTCGACGGCAAGGCCGACGACGACGAAGGCGTGCTCAAGGACGGCAAGGCGAACCTCGTCCCCGCGGACGCCAACGGCATCGCGTTCGGGCGGTCGGCCGACCGCGTGCTCAACATCGCCTACCTCAACCCGGACAAGGTGTCCTCGGGCGGCTTCTTCCCGCGCGGCCTCAACGGCGACATCGCCACCAGTGGCGCGAAGGAGTGAACCCCGCGTGCCGCCGTCACGGTAACGTCGTGGACGGCGGCACGCGGAGTCCACGAGGGGGAGCAGGGTGCGGGTACTGGTTGCGGGTGGCGGGATCTCCGGCACGGTCACGGCGATGGCGCTGAAGCTCGCCGGGCACGAGCCGGTCGTGTTCGAGGCCTACCCGGCGGGCGGGGACGACATCGGCGCGTTCCTCACGATCATGCACAACGGCATGGACGCCCTGCGCGCGATCGGCGCCGACCAGCCGGTGATCGACAGCTCGTTCGCCGCCCAGGGTGTCGAGCTGGTCCTCCCGACCGGGGAGACCGCCGGGCGCCGCGAGTTCGGCACCGAAGGCCTCGACGGGCCACGCACCCTGACTCGCGCGACGCTCTACCGCGTCTTGCAGGACGAAGCCGCGCGCCGGGCCGTCCCGCTCGAACGGGGCAAACGCCTGGTCGGCGCGAAGCCGGACGGGGGCGGTGTCTCGGCCGAATTCGCCGATGGCACCACCGAAACGGGTGACTTGCTGGTCGGCGCGGACGGGTTGCACTCGGTGGTCCGGAAGCTGATCGACCCGGACGCCGCCGCGCCGCGCTACACCGGCCAGACCATCGTCTACGGCTACACGCGTGCGCCCGGGCTGCCGTCGGCGGCCGGGATCTACCGGATGGTCCGCGGCAGCAAGGCGGCCTTCGGGTTCACGACCGACCCGGACGGCGCCACGTACTGGTTCGCCCGCGTCCCCGACGCCGAGCGCTCCCGCGAGGAGGTCGCGGCGGTCACCCCGGCGGGGTGGCGCGAGTTCGCGCACGCGGCGTTCGCCGGGGAACCGTTGCCCTGCGCGGACATCATCGCCGCGACGGGCGGCGAGGTGTTCGGCGGCCACTCCTACGACGTCCCGCGGACGCGGATCTGGTCGACGCCGGAAATGGTGCTCGTCGGCGACGCCGCCCACGCCGCGGCCCCGGCGGACGCCCAAGGGGCGTCGATGGCGATCGAAGACAGCGTCGTCCTCGCGCAGTGCCTGCGTGACCTGCCGGACCCGGCGTCGGCGTTCGCGGCGTACGAAGAACTCCGCCGTGAGCGCGTCGAGAAGCTGGTCGCGTCGAGCGCGGGCGAGGACGTCGGGGAAAAGCCGGGCTGGGTCTACGCGCACCACATCGACTGGGACGCGAAGGTCACCGCCCGATGAGCCTCGGCCCGCCGCCCCGGCGCCTCGAGGTCACCGCCGACCAGGTGCGACAGCTCGTCGCCGAGCAGTTCCCGCAGTGGGCGGGGCTCCCGGTGCGGCCAGTGGCGAACGGCGGCTGGGACAACCGGACCTTCCACCTGGGCGACGCGATGTCGGCGCGGCTGCCCAGCGCGGCCGAGTACGCGCTGGCGGTCGAAAAGGAACAGCGCTGGCTCCCGGTGCTCGCGCCGCGGTTGCCGCTGCCGATCCCCGTCCCGCTGGCCGAAGGCAAACCCGGCGCGGACTACCCGTTCCCGTGGTCGATCCTCCCGTGGCTCGACGGAGAGCAGGCCAGGGCGGATCGGATCGCCGACCCCGTCGCGTTCGCCTCCGATCTGGCCGGGTTCCTGGCGGCGCTGCAGGACGTCGACCCCGTCGGCGCGCCCGGGCCGGGCAAGCACAACTGGTTCCGCGGCGGCACCCTGCTCACCTACGACGCGCTGGTCCGGCACCGGCTCGACGACCTGACCGGCGAAATCTGGCGGGCCGCGCTCGACGCGCGGTGGGACGGCGTGCCACGCTGGTTCCACGGCGACGTTGCCGCGGGAAACCTGTTGCTGCACAACGGAAAACTGACCGCGGTCATCGACTTCGGCAGCTGCGGCACCGGCGATCCGGCCTGTGACGTGGCCATCGCGTGGACGCTGCTGACCGCCGACGGCCGCCGGGTGTTCCGCGAGCGGCTGGCGATCGACGACGCCACGTGGGCCCGCGGTCGCGGCTGGGCGCTGTGGAAGACACTCGTCACCCTCGCCCGCGCGCGTGGCCGCGAAGCCGCCGAAGCGCAGCGCGTCCTCGACGAGATCCGCACCGAGTACCGAGGCAGCTGAGGTTCAGGCGCCGCAGGAGTCGCGGATGACCAGCTTGGTCGGCAGCCGCACCGGTTCCGGGGCGCCCACGTTCTCGATCATCGCCAGCAGCGCGCCGGCCGCCGCCGTGCCGAACCCCGGCTTGTCCTGGGCCACCGTCGTCAGCGCCGGGTCCACCAGGGACGCCACCTCGATGTCGTCGAACCCCACCACCGCCAGGTCGTCCGGCACCCTGAGCCCGGCCGCGCGGGCCGCCAGCAGGGCGCCGACCGCCATCTCGTCGCTGGCCGCGAACACCGCCGTGGGCGGGTCCTTGCGGGCCAGGAGCCGGCGCATGCCGACGAAGCCGCTCTCGCGGTAGAAGTCCCCGGTCACCACGTAGTCCTCGCGCACCGGCAGCCCCGCCTCGGCCAGGCCGCGCCGGTAGCCCTCGGTGCGGGCGGCGGCGGGCGCGTTGCCGCGCGGGCCGGTGATCGTGGCGATCCGCTGGTGCCCGAGGGCGGTCAGGTGCCGGACGGCCTCGGCGGCGCCGGCGGCGTTGTCCGAGGTCACGTAGGTCGCCCGCGGGCCGGAGAGGGCCACGTCCACCGCGACGCACGGCAGCCCCGACTGGGCGAACGTGCCGAACGCTTCGGCGTCGGTCCCGCTGTCGATGAGCACCAGCCCGGCCAGGTGGTGGCGCCGGGTCATGCCGACGTACCCGACCGGGTCGGCCAGCGACACCCCGGGGTGGCGGTTGCGGGCGTCGTCGCTCGTGGCGAGCAGCAGCAGGTGGTAGCCGTGCGAGCTGAGCGCGGATTTGAGGCCCAGCAACAGGTCCTGCAGGAACGGGTGCCGCCAGCCGGGCCGCCGGTGGTCGGTGTCCCAGACCAGCCCGATCATCGCCGAGCGCTGCCGCGACAGCGCCCGCGCCGACTCGTTCGGCGAAAAATCGAGTTCCCGGGCGACCCGCTCGACGTGGGCGCGGGTCGCCTCGCTGACCGTCGCGGGGCGGTTGAACACCCGCGAAACGGTCGCGACGGAAACGCCGCAGAGCTGCGCGATCTCGCGGGCGGTGACCATGCTGACCTCCGATGCTGTAACCGGTTACATCTGTAGCACATGATCTCAGGCAGCGTAAACGCCGAGGTGCGTTATCTTTTCGTTACTTGACGAACCCGGGTTGGGAGCGCTCTCATGGGTCCCGCGTTTTCCGACCGGCCCGCAGAACAACGGAGATCTCATGCGCCCGAAAACGACACCCCGACTCGTCTTGGCGGTCGTCTGCGCCGCTGTCACCGCCTTGAGCGCCTGCGGGAGCGGTGACGCGGCCGGCGGGAAGGTGAAGCTGAGCCTCGGCCTGTTCGGCAACTTCGGCTACACCGACCTGATCAAGGAGTACCAGGCCGCGCACCCCGGCATCGAGATCACCGAGCGGACCGCGGCCTACTCAGACCACCACAAGAACCTCGCCGCGCACCTGGCCACCGGGGGTGGCGCCGCGGACATCGAAGCGATCGACACCGGCTACGTCGCCCAGTTCAAGGCGACCCCGGACAAGTTCGTCGACCTCAACACCGTCGGCGGGGACAAGGTCAAGGACCGCTGGCTGAGCTGGAAGTGGTCGGCGTCGCTGGCCAAGGGCGGGCAGCAGATCGGCTACGGCACCGACGTCGGCGGCCTGGCCATCTGCTACCGCCGCGACCTGTTCGAGAAGGCCCAGCTGCCCGCCGACCGCGACGCCGTCTCCGCGCTCTGGCCCACCTGGCAGGCGTTCTTCGAGACCGGCAAGCGCTTCCAGGCCAAGGCGCCGAACGGCGTCAAGTTCATGGACGGCGGCCCGACCGTGCTCAACGCGATCTTCGGCCAGGCGCCCGTCGGCTACTACGACCAGAACGACCAGCTCGTCGTCGACAGCAACCCGGCGCTGCGCACCGGCTGGAACCAGGTCGTCGACGCCGTCAAGGCGAACCTCTCCGCCGGCCTGCTCTACAGCACGCCGACCTGGAACACCGGCTTCACCCAGGGCCAGTTCGCCACGGTCACCTGCCCGGCCTGGATGATGACCAAGATCAAGGACCAGGCCCCGGACACCGCGGGCAAGTGGGACGTCGCGACCGTGCCCGGCGGGGGCGGCAACTGGGGCGGCTCGTACCTGACCGTGCCGAAGTCGGGCAAGCACACCAAGGAAGCCGCCGAGCTCGCCGCCTGGCTGACCGCGCCCGAGCAGCAGGCGAAGGTCTTCACCAGCAAGGGCCTGCTGCCCTCGACGCCGTCGCTCTACGACGACCCGAAGATCACCGGCTACACCAACCCGTTCTTCAACAACGCTCCCGTCGGCAAGGTGTTCACCGACGCGGCGAAGAAGCTGAACCCGCAGTACCAGGGCCCCAAGGCCGGGGACGTCCAGACCGAGTTCGGCAACGCGATGCAGCGCGTCGAGCAGGGCAAGCAGGACGGCGCGGCGGCGTGGCAGCAGCTGGTCGGTGACGTGGCGAAGCTGAAGTAATGGCACTCACCCTGGCCGACCGGCGGCACAAGTGGGACGTCAAGCTGTCGCCGTTCGGCTTCATCAGCCCGTACTTCCTGATCTTCGGCGTCTTCGGGTTGTTCCCGCTGCTGTACACGGCGTTCGTGTCGCTGCAGAAGCGGAACCTGCTCGACGCCGAAGGCGCGCAGTTCATCGGGTTCGGCAACTACGAGCAGCTGCTGTTCCACGACCCGTACTTCTGGAACGCGATGGGGAACACGGTCAGCCTGTGGCTGCTGACCACGATCCCGCAGATCCTGTTCGCGCTCGGCATCGCGCACCTGCTCAACCGGCGCCTGCGCGGGCGGACGCTGTTCCGGATGGGCATGATCCTGCCGAACATCACCTCGGTGGCGGCGGTGACGATCATCTTCGCGCAGCTGTTCGGCCGGGACTTCGGCCTGGTGAACTGGGTGCTGAGCTGGTTCGGCGCCGGCCAGGTCGACTGGCAGGCCGGCACGGCCAGCTCCCACACCGCCATCGCGGCGATGGTGGTGTGGCGCTGGACCGGCTACCACGCGCTGATCTTCCTGGCGTCGATGCAGGCGATCCCGTCGGCCATGTACGAAGCCGCGACGCTCGACGGCGCCCGCGGGTGGCAGCAGTTCTGGCGGATCACCGTGCCGCTGCTGCGGCCGCAGATCATCTTCTCCACGGTGATCGCGACGACCGGGAACATGCGGCTGCTCGCCGAACCGCTGCTGTTCAACCCCGGTACGGCGGCCGCCACCGGCGGCTCGGACCGGCAGTTCCAGACCGCCGCGCTCTACCTCTACGAGCAGGGCTTCACCAAGTACGACTTCGGCTACAGCTCGGCGATCGCGCTCATCCTGGCCGTGGCCACGATGCTCGTCGCCGGTGTGTCGTACCTGGTCACCCGGCGCATCCAAACGGACTGAGGAGCCGACATGACCACCGTGCTGACGCCGGCCGCACCCGCGCCGCCGGCCGCGGCGCCCGGCCGGATCCGGCGCATCGGGCGGCGGATCGCGAGCCCGTGGACCTACGCCGCGCTGATCGCGATCCTGGCCGGCTCGGCGTTCCCCGTGTACTGGTCGTTCGTCGTCTCCTCGCAGACGACGGAGGCGGTCGGGAGCGTGCCGCCCGTGCTCGTGCCCGGCGGGCACCTGTTCGAGAACATCGCCCGCGTCTTCGACGAGACGAACTTCGCGCTGGCGCTGGGGAACTCGCTGATCGTCGCGGGCACGATCACCGTGTCCGTGGTGCTGTTCTCGACGCTCGCCGGGTTCGCCTTCGCCAAGCTGAAATTCCGCGGGCGGACGTTCCTGCTGCTGCTCGTGGTCGCCACCCAGGCGATCCCGACCGAGCTCGGCGTCGTCCCGCTCTACATGATGATGGCCGACTTCGGCTGGGCCGGGCAGCTGCAGGCGGTGATCGTGCCCGGGCTCGTCACCGCGTTCGGCGTGTTCTTCATGCGCCAGTACTTCGAACGCGCGCTGCCGCTGGAGCTGCTGGAAGCCGGGCGGATGGACGGCTGCGGCTCGCTGCGGCTGTTCTGGCACGTGGCGCTGCCCGCCGCCCGCCCGGCCGCGGCGGTGCTCGGGCTGTTCACGTTCATGCAGGCGTGGAACGACTTCTTCTGGCCGCTGGTGGTGCTGGTGCCGGAGAACCCGACGGTTCAGACCGCACTGTCCAGCCTGGCCAGTGGCTACACCACCGACTACACGCTCGTGCTCACCGCCGCGACCATCGGCACCGTCCCCGTCCTCCTCGTGTTCCTGCTGTTCGGCCGCCAGATCGTCGGCGGCATCATGCAGGGCGCGCTCAAGGGCTGACCTCCCGGAGATCACCGTGACCACCAGTTTCCCGCCCGGTTTCCGCTGGGGCGTCGCCACTTCGGCGTTCCAGATCGAGGGCGCCACCACCGCGGACGGCCGCGGACCGTCCATCTGGGACACCTTCGCCGCGGTCCCCGGCGCGGTGGCGGGCGGCGACACCGGGGAGCCGGCGGCGGACCACTACCACCGCTGGCCCCAGGACCTCGCCCTGCTCGCCGGCCTCGGCGTGGACGCCTACCGGTTCTCGGTGTCGTGGCCGCGCGTGCAGCCCTCCGGCCGCGGCCGCGTCGAACGCCGCGGGCTCGACTTCTACCGGCGGCTCGTGGAAGGGCTGCGGGAGAAGGGGATCGAGCCGTTCCTGACGCTTTACCACTGGGACCTGCCCCAGGCGCTGGAGGACGAAGGCGGCTGGCGGTCCCGCGACACGGCGTTCCGGTTCGCCGACTATGCGGCCCTGGTCCACGCGGAGCTCGGTGACCTGGTCGAGCACTGGACGACGCTGAACGAGCCGTACCCGTGCGCGGTCGCGGGCTACGGCGAGGGCCGCCACGCACCCGGCGCGAAGGAGGGGCACGGCGCCCTCGCGGCGGCCCACCACCTGCTGCTCGGACACGGCTCGGCGGTGCGCGCGATGCGGGCGCAGGCACCGCCGCACCACCAGTTCGGCATCGTCCTCAACCAGTCCCCGGTGGTCCCGGTGTCCGGTTCGGCCGCGGACGCGGCGGCCGCCGCCCGCCAGGACACGCTGCTGCGCCGCCAGTTCACCGACCCGCTGTTCGGCGGCCGCTACGCGCCGGGCCTGGCGGCGATGTTCAGCGGCGTCTCGGACTTCGCCTTCCGCCGCGACGGCGACCTGGGGACGATCGGGCAGCCGCTGGACTACCTGGGCGTCAACTACTACTACCGCCTCCACGTCGCGGACGCCCCGCTCCGCGAACCGGACCCGGCGGCACGGACGGTGGCCGACATCGGCGTCGACACCTCGCGGCTGCCGGACGTCCCGCGCACGGGCATGGGCTGGCCGGTGGAGCCGGAGGGCCTGACGGAGGCATTGGTGGGCCTGCACAACCGCTACCCGGGGCTGCCCCCGGTGTACGTCACGGAGAACGGCTGCGTCTACCCGGACCGCAGCGACTTCGCCGACTACGAGCGCATCACGTACCTGAGCGAGCACATCGAGGCGGCGCGCACCGCCGCGGCGGCGGGGGTGGACCTGCGGGGGTACTTCTGCTGGTCCCTGCTGGACAACTTCGAGTGGGCGCACGGGTACAAGCACCGGTTCGGCCTGGTGCACGTGGACTACGCGACGCAGGCGCGGACGCCCCGGGCGAGTTACCGCTGGTACCGCGACTTCGTGACGGCCCAGCACACGACTCGGTAAAGCGCTGGTCCGCCGGGCCGGGCCGACCCTACGGTGACGCCATGAGCGATCACCCGGAAGCGCCCGTCGGGGCGTTAGAACCGCCGTACTACGTGGCTGTCTTCACCACTGTGCGAACCGCGGAGCAGAGCGGGTACGGCGAAACGAACGCCCGCATGGAAGAACTCGTCCGGGAGGTCCCCGGCTACCTGGGGATGGACCACGCGCAGACCCCGGGCGGACTGGGCATCACCGTCGGGTACTTCCGCGACGCCGACGCCCTCGGCGAGTGGCGCCGCAACGCCGAGCACCGCGGAGCGCAGCAGCGCGGCCGGGCCGAGTGGTACCAGAGCTACACCCTGCACGTGGCGAAGGTGGAGCGCAGCCACGGTTTCACCCGGCCCTGAACGCCATGAGGGGCACCTTCCTGGCTCTCAAGTCCAGGAAGGTGCCCCTCAGGCAGCTCGCTACTTCTTGTACAGGCCTTCGATGTCGTTCGCGTAGTTCTTCGACACCACGTTCCGCTTCAGCTTCAGGCTCGGCGTGATCTCGCCGCCGGCCTCGGTGAAGTCGTTGGACAGCACCGTGAACTTCTTGATCGCCTCGGCCTTCGACACCTGCTTGTTCGCCTCGTCCACCGCCGCCTGGATCTCGGCGAGCAGGTCGGCGTCCGAAGCGAGGTCCGCGACCGTGGCCGAAGAAGGCTTGCCGTGCTGGGACTTCCACGCCGGGAAGTACTCCTCGTCCACCGTGACCAGTGCCGCGATGAACGGGCGCTGGTCGCCGACCACCATGGCCTGGCTGACCAGCGGGGCCGCCTTGATCGTGTCCTCGAGGCCGGACGGGGCGACGTTCTTGCCGCCCGCCGTCACGATGATCTCCTTCTTGCGGCCGGTGATCTTCAGGAAGCCGTCGGAGTCGAGCTCGCCGAGGTCGCCGGTGTGGAACCAGCCGTCGGTGAGCGCTTCCTTCGTCGCCTCCGGGTTGTTGTAGTACGCCCGGAACACGACGTCGCCCTTGAGCATGACCTCGCCGTCGTCGGCGATGCGGACCGACGTGCCGTTGACCGGCTTGCCGACCGTGCCGACGCGGAACGCCGTCTGCGTGTTGACGTTCGCCGCCGCGGACGTCTCGGTCAGGCCGTAGCCCTCGAACACCGGGACGCCGATGCCGCGGAAGAAGTGCGCCAGCCGCGCGCCGAGCGGGGCGCCGCCGGACACCGCCGCGACGCAGCGGCCGCCGAGGGCCGCGCGCAGCTTGCCGTAGACGAGCTTGTCGAACGCCAGGTGCTTCAGCTTGAGGCCGAGCCCGGCGCCGCCCTTGTCCTGGGCCTGGCTGTACTCGACCGCGACCGCCTCGGCGGCGTCGAAGATCTTGCCCTTGCCGTCGCCGTGGGCCTTCTGCTTCGCCGAGTTGTAGACCTTCTCGAACACGCGCGGCACGGCGACGACGAACGTCGGCCGGAACGTGCCGAGGTCGGCGACCAGGTTCTTGACGTCCGGGGTGTGCCCGAGGGTGACCCGGGCGGTGAGCGCGGTCACCGCGATCGCGCGGGCCAGCACGTGCGCCAGCGGCAGGAACACCAGCAGCGAGTTGCCCTGCTCCATCAGCTGCGGGAACGCCTCGATGTCGGCGCGGATCTCGGCCAGCAGGTTGCGGTGGGTCAGCTCGACGCCCTTGGGGCGGCCGGTGGTGCCCGAGGTGTAGACGATCGTGGCGAGCTCGTCGGCGCTGACCTCGCGGCGGCGCTCGTGCAGCTCGTCGTCGGACAGCGAAGCGCCCAGCGCGGCCAGCTCTTCGACGGCGGGGGAGTCGCCCTCGATCTGCCAGGTGTGGTCCAGCCCGGTGAGCCGGTCGCGGATCTCCTCGACCGCGCCGCGGTGGCCGTTCGTCTCGACGAACACGCCCTTGGCGGCCGAGTCGGAGAGGATCCAGTACACCTGTTCGGGCGACGAGGTGTCGTAGATCGGCACCGTGACCGCGCCCGCGGCCCAGATCGCGAAGTCGATCAGCGTCCACTCGTAGCGGGTCTTCGACATGATCGCGACGCGGTCGCCGCGGCCGATCCCGGCCTGGGCCATGCCCTTGGCGACGGCCAGCACCTGGGCGGCGAACTCCTTGGCGGTCACGTCCAGCCAGCTGCCCTCGACCTGGCGGCGGAAGCTCACCACGTCGGAGAACCGCTCGGCGTTCGCCCAGACGACATCGGACATGTTCTCGTCGTCGGCCACCGGCTTGCCGGCGGGAGCGCTGTATTCGCGCACGTGGACCTCCGTGTTCAACGCGTGCGGCAGGCGACACCGCTGTTACCCGCCAGTCAACTTAGCGTGGTGAGCACCTTAAGACCATGCTGATCGCCGTCGCACGGCGAGGGCGTGACATTCTTCGCACGTGAACGCACCGCCCGCCATCGACGTCGTCGACGAGACGTTCCTCGCGGTCCCGCCGTCCACCGTGGCCGCCGCTTTCGCCGATCCCAGGTCGTGGACGCGCTACTGGCCCGACCTGGTCCTGGAGGTCTACACCGACCGGGGGGACAAGGGCCTGCGCTGGACCGTGCGGGGCGCGCTCGTCGGTACGATGGAGGTCTGGCTCGAGCCGGTGCTCGACGGCACTCTGCTGCACTACTTCCTGCGGGCGACCCCCGCCGACGCGGCGGGCGCGCCCCGTGCGCTGGCGCCGCGCGACCTGCGCCGGGAGTTCGACCGGCGGGCCCGCGCGGCCAAGGCGATCGCGCTCGGGCTCAAGGAGATCCTGGAGGACGGGCGCGAGCCCGGGGTGCCTCCGCGCGGCGAAGACTGAAGGGACCAGGGGTGCGGGTACACGTCGTCTCGGACGTGCACGGCAACGCGGACGCGCTGAAGCGGGCGGGGGACGGGGCCGACGCGCTGGTCGTGCTCGGCGACCTGCTGGACTTCGTCGACTACCGCGACCACGACAAGGGCATCATGGGCGCGCTGTTCGGCGCCGAGAAGGTGGGGGAGTTCGCGCGCCTGCGCCGCGAGGGCACCCGTGACGAAACCGTTGCCTTCTCCCGGACGCTCTGGGCGAGCCTCGACGACCCGGCCGCCGCGGTCGACGAGGCCATCCGCGAGCAGTACGCGGCGCTGTTCGCGGCCATGACCGCGCCCACCTACGCCACCCCCGGCAACGTCGACACGCCCTCGCTGTGGCCCGAGTTCACCGGCGAGGGCGTCCAGGTCCTCGACGGCGAGGTGGCCGAGATCGGCGGCCTCCGGTTCGGGTTCGTCGGCGGCGCGCTGTTGCCCGACGGCGTCGTCCCGCGCCGCCGCAAGGGCGCCGCCTGGCGCCCCTACCTGCGGGATCGCGAGGACTACGACAAGAGCGTCGCCGCGCTCACCGACATCGATGTCCTCTGCACGCACGGCCCGCCGGCGCTGCCGGAGCTGACCTACGACGTCGTCGCGCGCCGCAACGAGATCGGCTCCACCGCGCTGCTGGAGCTGATCCGGGAGCAGCGGCCGCGCTGGTCGGTGTTCGGCCACGTGCACCAGCCGCTGTCCTCGCGCGTCCGGGTCGGCCTGACCGAGTGCCGTAACGTGGGTCACTTCAAGGAGACCGGGCAGCCGTACGTGCTGCGCTGGTGACCGACCGCGGCGGCTACGCTTCGTCCCATGGCCGAGCAGTCCACACAGTCCATCGAGGTCGACGCCGAGCCCAGCCGGGTGATGGCCGTGATCGCCGACTTCCCCGCGTACCCGGAATGGGCCAAGGCCGTCCGGCAGACCGAGGTCCTCGACACCGACGCCGGTGGCCGGGCCAAACAGGTCAAGCTGACCCTGGACGCGGGCCCGATCAAGGACGTCTACACCCTCGAGTACGACTGGGACGGTGACGGCCTCGGCGTCAGCTGGCACCTGGTCAAGGGCCAGATGCAGAAGGCGCAGAACGGCCGGTACGCGCTCGAGGACCTGGGCGGCCGGACCCGGGTCACCTACACGCTCTCGGTCGAGCTGGCGCTCCCGATGATCGGGCTGCTGCGCCGCAAGGCCGAGAAGATGGTCATGGACACCGCGCTGAAGGAGCTCAAGAAGCGGGCCGAGGGGTAGCCGCGTGCGGATCCTGCTGTTCACCGGCAAGGGGGGTGTCGGGAAGACGACGCTGGCCGCCGCCACCGGCGCCGCCCTGGCCGCTCGCGGCAGGAAGACGCTGGTCGTGTCCACCGACCCGGCGCACTCGCTCGGCGACGCCTTCGGCCACCCCCTGGGCGCCGAACCGTCCGAAGTGGACGCCCTGCTGTCGGCCGTCCAGATCGATTCGCGGACGCTGGTGGACACCACCTGGCACCGGCTGCGCGCCGAGCTCCAGGCCGCACTGGCCGGCGCGGGGCTCGACACCTTGGACGCCGAAGAGCTCACCGTGCTGCCCGGCGTCGACGAGCTGCTCGCCCTCACCGAGGTCCGCCGGCTCGCCGAAGACGGGCCGTGGGAGACCATCGTCGTCGACTGCGGGCCGACGGCCGAGACGCTGCGGCTGCTCGCCCTCCCGGAAGCCGTCTCGGGCTACCTGACGCGCGTGTTCGGCCGCCGCGTCACCGAGTCCGTGCGCCGGCTCGGCGTCCACCTCGACGGCTTGCGCGCGCTGCTCACCGAGCCGTCGGTGACCACGGTCCGGCTGGTCCTCACCCCCGAGCGGGTGGTCGTCGCCGAAGCGCGCCGCACGCTCAGCTCGCTGGCCCTGCGCGGCATCGCCGTCGACGGCCTGATCGCCAACCGGCTGATGCCCGCGCCCGGCTTCTGGCGCGGCGGCGCCGCGTCGTGGCTGCGCACCCGCCGCACCCAGCAGGACGCCGTGCTCGCCGAGCTCTCCGGCGCCGGGTTCGAGCGCGTGTCCCGCGTCGAGCACCGCGCCGTCGAACCGGTCGGGCTGCCCGCGCTGCTGGAGATCGCCGCGGAGCTGTACCGCGACGGCGACCCCCTGGCCGGCGACGGCACCCCGGTCACCCCGCTGCTGCGGGTCCGCCGGGCACCGGACGGGTACACGCTGCGCATCGCGATCCCGCTCACGCGGGACGCCGAGGTCGACCTCGCCCGCGTCGACGACGACCTGGCGATCACCGTGGACGGCTTCCGCAGGCTCATCGCCCTGCCGGAGTCGCTGCGGCCGTGCCGGATCACCGGCGCGGAATCCGACGCCGACGGCCTGGTCGTGAGCCTGGCCGGGAACCGGGGACGCGGGTGAGCGAAGAGGAACCCACGGACGGGCCGCGGCTCGTCGAGGAGCTCCGGCTGCTCGTCGAGATGGTCGTCGAGAAGGCGGCGCCCTGGCTGCAGGAGGTGGTCGCCGCCGGGCACGGCACCCCTGAGGAGGGGAACGCCGGGGCTTCGGCGTGCGGCTGGTGCCCGCTGTGTGCGATCGTCGCCGTTGTGCGAGGTGAGCGTCCCGAGCTGGTGGCGAGGGTGGCCGAGCAGCTCGCGCAGCTGGTCGCCCTGCTGCGCGCGGTGCTGGCGGACCGCTGGGAGCCGGAGGAGGGCGTCCACATGCCCGGGTTCCGGCCCGCGCCGCGGCCCCCGGCCGACGCGTCGGTGTCGGTGCGGGTCCAGCACATCGCCGTCCGCAGGCGTGACGAGTGGGAGAACTGAGTGCGGACGATAGGGGTGGACGTCGGCGGGACGAGCGTCCGGGCCGGCGTGGTGGACGAGCGCGGCTCCCTGCTCGACACGGCACGCGTCGGGACGCCGAGCGAGGAAGGCGCCCTCGAGGACGCCATCGCGGGCGTCATCGAGGACCTGCGCAACCGCCACGAGGTGGCGGGCGTCGGCCTGGCCGTGGCCGGGTTCGTGGCCCGCGACCGCCGGTCGGTGATGTTCGCGCCGCACCTGGCCTGGCGCGGCGCGCCGGTTGCGGACCGGATCGAGAAGCGCGTCGGCCTGCCGGTGCTGCTGGAGCACGACGTCAACGCGGCGATGGTCGGCGAGCACCGCTTCGGCGCGGCCCGCGGCGCCCACGTGGCGGCGCTGGTGGCGCTGGGCACGGGCATCGGCGCGGGCCTGCTGCTGGACGGCAAGCTGTTCCGCGGCGCGTACGGCGTCGCGCCGGAGCTGGGCCACCTGACGGTGGTCCGCGGCGGCCGGCCGTGCCCCTGCGGCAAGTACGGCTGCTGGGAGCGCTACTGCAGCGGCACGGCGCTGGCGGCGACGGCGGTGGAGCTGCTGGCCCGCCACCCGGGCCGCTCGACGGTGCTGGCC
Organism: Amycolatopsis sp. cg9; assembly: GCF_041346945.1. Taxonomy (NCBI): domain Bacteria; kingdom Bacillati; phylum Actinomycetota; class Actinomycetes; order Pseudonocardiales; family Pseudonocardiaceae; genus Amycolatopsis; species Amycolatopsis sp. cg9. The sequence goes on from NZ_CP166850.1 coordinate 5,218,763, forward strand.
CAGCAGGTCGCGGGCGACCCGGGCTCGGTGACCGGCCGCCGCGTGGCGGGCGCGGCCCGCGACGGCGACCCGATCGCCCAGCTGGCGATGGCCGAGCTGGCCAAGTGGCTGGGCGAGGGCCTGGCACTGGTGGCGGACGTGTTCGACCCGGAGATCATCGTGATCGGCGGGGGCGTGTCGGAGTCGGCGCCCCTGTTCCTGGACGAGGCCCGCGAGCACTACGCGGGCGCGATCACGGGAGCCCGGCACCGGCCCTTGGCGCGGATCCGCACGGCCCACCTGGGCGACGACACGGCGATCGTCGGCGCGGCGGCGCTGGCCCTGGAAGCGGCCAAGACCCCGGTCTGACCGCGCTCGCCAAGGTCGCGAATGAGTCATTCGCGACCTCCAGCGTCCCGAATGACTCATTCGCGACCTCCAGCGTCCCGAATGACTCATTCGGGACCCTCGTGGCCCGGAACCGTCGGTGGCTCCCGATAGCGTGGCGATCGGGGGCGGGCCCGCGAGCGTGGCGATCGGGGGCGGGCCCGCGAGCGTGTTCGCCCGCCCGGGACGCTGGGTATCTCCCGGCCATGGGGATCGCGATCGGGCTCGGCGGCCTGCTTCTGGTGGCCGCGGCGGCCGTGCTGCGCTGGAAGGCGCGCCGGCGGTGGGTGCCCCTGGTGGCGTTGCTCGTGGAAGGCGTGGGCTGGGCGCTCGCGGCGCAGTTCCTGCTCAAGCCCCTGGTCCCGGGCCCGGTGCTGGCCGTCGTGCTGCTGAGCGGCATCACACTGGCCATCCTCCTGACCGCGGTCATCGGCGGCCGGCGGCGTTACTCCTCCGGGAAGCTCCCCGACGGCACGAGTCCCTCGGCGAACGCCCGGAACGTCGGCGCCAACGCCAGCTCGGCCTCCAGCTCCACGTCGAACCACGTCACCGACGGCTCCGAAGACCGGCGGTAGTCCAGCGCGACCCACGTGTGGCCGTCCCCGGACAGCACCACCACCTGGCGAGGCAGGTCCCACTCCGCGCTCAGGTAGGGCGAATCCAGGATCGACAGCCGCCCGCCGACGCCGAGGAGCTGGTCGAACGGCACGTGCGTGGCGCTGTACGACGTCGGCGCGCTCGTCGGGAAGGCGTCGAACGAAGCCGCCACCGCGCCGCCGTTGCGCAGGCCCAGCAGCTCGCCCAGCTCGATCGGCAGGCGGACGCCCAGCTCGCGGCCGGCGTGGGCGAAGGTGCGGGCGCTCAGCGGCTCGCCGGGACCGCGGTCCCAGAAGGTGGGCTTGAGCTGGTCGAACCGGGTCACGCCGGGAATTGTGACAGGCTGGCCGAGTGAGTCACCAGTCCGCGAGCGTCTTCGTCAAGTGTTCCTGCGGGCACCTGCACTGGGGCCGCTACGGCGCCGCCGGGTTGCTGCTCGTCGATCCCGCGCGCGGGGTCCTGCTGCAGCGCCGGGCCTGGTGGGTGCACCACGGCCGCACCTGGGCGCTGCCCGGCGGGGCCATCGAGGCGGGCGAAACGGCGCTCACCGCGGCCGCCCGCGAAGCCTTCGAAGAGGCCTCCGTGCCCGCCGAAGCCTTCCGGACCGTCTCCGCCTCCGTCGTCGACCACGGGGACTGGAGCTACACCACCGTGCTCGCCCTCGCCGAAGGCGCCGAGGCGCGGGTCGCCAACACCGAGAGCGCGGAGGTGCGCTGGGTGGATCCCGAAGACGTCCCCGGTTACCCCCTGCACCGCGACTTCGCCGCCGCCTGGCCGGACCTGCGGCCCCGCGTCGGGCGGGAGCTCGTCCTCGTCGTCGACGGGGCCAACGTCGTGGGCTCGCGGCCGGACGGCTGGTGGCGCGACCGGCACGGCGCCGCCGAGCGGCTGCGCGACCAGCTCGCCCGCCTCGCCGAAGCCGGCCTGACCGATCCGGACGACCCCGCCGTGACCTGGTGGCCGCGGATCGTCCTGGTCGTCGAAGGCAAGGCCAAGCACGTCACGGGCGTGCCCGGCGTCGAGGTCGTCTCCGCGGACACGGACGGCGACTCGAAGATCGTCGAGGTCGTCGCGAAGCAGGCCGATGCCAGGATCCTGGTCGCGACGGCCGACCGCGAGCTGAAAGGGCGCGTCGAAGCGCTCGGCGCGGCGATCCTCGGCCCGGGCACCTTGCGCACCCGGCTGGACCGGCTCTAGTCCTTCGCGATCCCGTCGCGCATCTCGGAGACCAGCGACGCCATCACGGCCTTGAGGCTGCCCTTGTGCCGTTCCGCGACCGCCCGCTGCCGCCGGTAGCTCGGCCCGTACTCCAGGATCGTCTCGACGTCCCGCAGCTCGGCGACGCAGCCGAGCCGCCGCGCCACCGGCTCCAGCCGGTCCAGCAGGTCGGCGATGTCGTCGGTGACCAGCCGTTCGCGCCCCGCCGCGTCGAGGATGACGATCGCGTCGGTGCCGTAGCGGGCCGCGCGCCACTTGTTCTCCTGGACGTGCCACGGCGGCAGCGTCGGCAGGATCTCGCCGTCGTCGAGGCGCTGGCTGAAGTCGTCGACCAGGCACTGCGTCAGCGCCGCGATCGCGCCGACCTCCTCCAGCGTCGGCAGCCCGTCGCAGACGCGCATCTCGATCGTGCCCAGGTGCGGGGCCGGCCGGATGTCCCAGCGGATCTCCGAAAAGTGGTCGATCACGCCGGTGGTGAACATGTCGTCGACGTAGTTCTCCAGCTCCGCCCACTTCCGGAACTGGAACGGCAGCCCGGCCGTCGGCAGCTGCTGGAACATCAGCGCCCGGTTCGACGCGTACCCGGTGTCCTCGGCGCCCCAGTACGGCGACGACGCCGACAGCGCCTGCAGGTGCGGCGCGTAGTTGAGCAGCCCGTCCAGGATCGGCAGGACCTTCTCGCGGTGGTCGACCCCGACGTGCACGTGGACGCCGTAGATCAGCATCTGCCGTCCCCACCACTGGGTCCGGTCGATCAGCTTGGCGTAGCGCTCCTTGTCGGTGACCTTCTGCTGGTACCAGTTCGAGAACGGGTGCGTCCCGGCCGAGAACATCTCGACGCCGAGCGGGTCGGCGACGCCGTGCACGACGTCGAGGGACTCGTTCAGGTCGGCCTTGACCTCGGCGATCGTTTCGCAGACGCCGGTGATGATCTCGATGGTGTTGAGCAGCAGCTCCTGCTTGATCTTCGGGTGCTCGGCGGCGCCGTCGGGGCGGACGGCCTCGAGGATCCGCTCCGCCACCGAGGACAGCTCGCCGCTGCGGCGGTCGACCAGGCCGAGCTCCCATTCCGCGCCGACGGTCGATCGCCGCGAAGGGGTGAAGTCGATGCGCATCGCCGTGGCGCGTCAGACCTGGGCGCCGTTGCTGGGATCGGCGCCGGGCGGCGGTCCCTGCCGGACGCGCAGCAGCAGGAGCGCGATCGCCGTCGCGAGCGCGAGGATGCCGAGCGGGGTCGCCACCGTCGGGCCGACGCCGATCGCGCCGGGCAGGATCAGCAGGAACAGCCCGGCCAGGAACAGCAGCAGGATGAGGAACGCGCCCATCTTCGGCCGCGGCAGCGGCGGCGGCTCCGGCGGGACGTAGTGCTCGTCGTCGCCCGCGGGGTCGTCGGAGAACATCGTCGTGTCCCACGACGTGCCCCCGGACCGCCAGCCGGGCTCGGGCGGGGAGGGGTCCGCGGCCGGCGGCTCGGCGGGCCGTTCCGGCGTCTTCCGCTGCTCGGTCGCCGTGCCGGTCTGCTGGGGCCCCGCGGCGTCGGCGGTGTCGGCAGTGTCGTCTTCGGGGAGCCCGAACCCGTCGGCCCGCAGGTCGGCGACGATCTCGGCGAACGTCGCGTCGACGTCCTCCGGCCCGTCCTTCCCCCGGCTCATGCGGTCTCCTCAGGCTGTGCGGCGTGCGCCTTCGCGAACTCGACGCTACGCGTGAAGATCACCTCGGCGTCGTTGTCCTGCGTCGCCACGTGGTAGCTGTTCTCCAGCACCACCTCGGTGACGTCGGTGCTCGAGACCCCTTGCAGCACGAGCTGCGAGTTCACCGGCTCGACGACGTGGTCGACCGACGAGTGCAGCAGCAGCACCGGCTGCGTGACCTTGCCCAGGTCCGCGCGCACGACGGCCCACAGCTTCGCCAGGCTCGCGGCGGCCCGGACCGGGGTGCGGGGGTAGGCCAGCTCGGTCTCGCCCGGCTTCTTGATGTCGTTCGCGATCGCCGGCACCGACGGCACGATCCGGCCCAGCACCGGCAGCAGCTTCGTGTCCCACTTCAGCCGCGTCACCGACGGGTTGACCAGGACGATCCCGGCGATCCGGTCGCCGAACTCCTCGGCGAGGCGCAGGGTGAGCGTGCCGCCCATGGAGAGGCCGCCGACGAAGACCGTCTTGCACGCCGAGAGCAGCTCGAGGAGCGCTTCCCGGACCGTGCCGTACCAGTCTTCCCACGTCGTGCGGTTGAGGTCCGGCCAGCGGGTGCCGTGGCCGGGCAGGAGCGGGCAGCGCACGGTGAACCCGGCGCCGGCCAGGTGATCACCCCAGGCCCGCATGCTCGCCGGGGTACCGGTGAACCCGTGGCAGAGCAGGAACCCGGTGTCGGCCGAACCGGTGTGGCCGAACGGTTCCGCGCCGGCGAGCACGCCCATGCGATCGCCTTCCGTGTGAGCGGTGGATCCGTCCATGCTCTCACGGCTCGCGGGCGTTGTGGGGTTCCGCCCGGACCCGGAATTCGCTGTGAGATCGATCGCTGCCCGCCGGTAACCGGGTGGTCTCCGTTGTGCGGCGGCCGCCCGGGTTCGTAGGCTGTCTCGCGCGGGTGGCAGGGGTTGAGCAGCGATGGAGGACTGAGGCACCGGTGCTGTACTGGCTCATGAAGTGGGTATTCATCGGACCGCTGCTCAAGACGCTGTGGCCGACCAAGGTCGTCGGCGCGGAGAACATCCCCGAGACCGGCGGCGCGATCCTGGCCGGCAACCACCTGGCGGTCGCGGACTCGTTCTTCATGCCGCTGCGGGTCAAGCGCAAGGTCACCTTCCCGGCCAAGTCGGAGTACTTCACCGAGCCCGGCTTCAAGGGCCTGCTCAAGAAGTGGTTCTTCACCGGCGTCGGCCAGTTCCCGATCGACCGCTCCGGCGGCAACGCCGCCCAGGCCGCGCTCGACACGGCGACCCGCCTGGTCAAGGCCGGCCACCTGCTCGGCATCTACCCCGAAGGCACCCGTTCCCCGGACGGCCGCCTCTACAAGGGCAAGACCGGCGTCGCCCGCATCGCCCTGGAGTCCGGCGGCGTCGTCGTCCCGGTGGCGATGATCGGCACCGACAAGGTCAACCCGATCGGCTCCAAGATGTGGTGGCCCCGCCGCCTCGAGGTCCGCTTCGGCACGCCGCTGGACTTCTCGCGCTACGAAGGCCTCGCCGGCGACCGCTTCATCGAGCGGTCGATCACCGACGAGATCATGTACGCGCTGATGGAGCTCTCCGGCCAGGAGTACGTCGACATCTACGCGGCGAAGGCCAAGGAGCTGCTGGCCGCCGAAGCCGCCGGGGTGAAGCCCGCGGTGCCCGCCCAGCCGTCCTCCCGCGACGCGGCCCGGGTGCCCGACTCCAAGGTCGGCTGACCCACTACTGTTCACCAGTGCGTTTTTTCTACGACACCGAGTTCATCGAAGACGGCGTGACGATCGACCTGGTCTCCATCGGTGTCGTCGACGAACGGGGCCGCGAGTTCTACGCGGTCTCGACGGAGTTCGACCCGGCCCGCGCGGGCCAGTGGGTCCGCGACAACGTGCTGGACAAGCTCCCGTCCCCGGCCGACCGGGCGTGGCGCAGCCGCGAGAAGATCCGCACCGACCTCCTGGAGTTCTTCGGCAAGCCCCCGGGCGGCATCGAGCTGTGGGCCTGGTTCGCGGCGTACGACCACGTGGCGCTGGCCCAGCTGTGGGGCCCGATGCCGGCCCTGCCCCGCCAGCTGCCACGCTTCACGCGCGACCTGCGCCAGCGGTGGGAGGACGCGGGCAAGCCGAAGCTGCCCTCGGCCCCGACCGACCAGCACGACGCCCTGGCGGACGCGAAGCACAACCTCGCGCGCTGGGAAGTCATCGAGGAGTACTTCCACCACCGCTGACGGTCATTCGACCGGGGTGACCACCGTGCGGCGGACGTGGCTGAAGATCACCGACGTCCGGACGTCGACGATCTCCTTGCGCTGGGTGAGCCGGTCGAGGACGAACCCGCTCAGGTGGTCGTTGTCGGCGACCGCGATGTGCAGCAGGAAGTCGTCGCTGCCGGACATCACGAACACCGACAGCACCTCCGGCAGCCCCGCCACGAACGCGCGGAACGATTCGATCACCGCGCGGTCGGGCGGGCGCAGCCGCACCGCGACCATCGCCTGCACCGGCCGGCCGATCTTCTTCAGGTCGACTTCGACGTGGTGCCCGCGCACGATCCCGCGCCGGGTCAGCTCCCGCACCCGTTCCAGGCACGTCGACGGCGCGATGTGCAGCTTGCGGGCCAGCTCCTTGTTGGTCTGCTTGGCGTCCTCCTGCAGCAGGGTCAGCAACGCCGAATCCAGTGCCTCTCGGTGGCCGCCGTCCTGGCCGCCGCGCTGATCTGGAGCAGCTCGTTCGCGGTCACCAAGGTGGCGCTGGCGGAGGTCCCGCCGATGACGCTCGGCGCGTCGCGGTTCGTGCTCGCCGCGCTCGTCCTCGGCGTCGCGGCGCGCCGCTTCCCCCGGCCGTCCACCCGGCAGCGCTTGTCCATCGGCGGCGCCGGTCTGCTCGGGATCACGGCGTACTTCGCGCTGGAGAACGCCGGCGTCGACCTGGCGACGGCGTCCGACGCGACGCTGATCGTCGCCGCCTACCCGATCATCACCCTGGCCCTGTCCGGCCGCGCCGCGTTGTCGGCGGTCCGGCTGGTGGGCATGCTGGTGGCTCTCGCCGGGGTCTGGCTGGTGGTGTGGGACCAGCCCGGCGGCCACCACCTGTGGGGCGACCTCCTGCTGGTCGCGGGCGGCTTCGCGTGGGCGGCCTACAACGTGGTCGCGCGCCGGGACGGCTCGGGCGCGTCGCCGATCGTGGTGACGTACTACCAGACGCTGGCGGGCGCGGGTGGGTTCGCCCTGCTGTCGCTGACCGAGGCGGACCGCTGGACCGTCCCGTCCGGCGGCACCCTGCTGCGGATCGGTTTCCTGGCCGGGTTCTGCTCGGTGGCGGCTTTCCTGCTGTACAACCACGGGCTCCGCGGGCTGGAGCCGAGCGTCGCGGTCAACCTGCTCAACGTCGTCCCGGTGGCGGGGCTCGGCTGGGCGGTGGTGCTGGCGGGGGAGAGCCTGGCCCTTTCCCAGCTGCTCGGCGGAGCCGTCGTGCTCGCCGGCGTCTTCCTCGGGAGCCGGAAGTGAAGTGCGCGGTCGTGGTCGGTACGGAGCTGCCCGCGGGTTTGGCGGCCGACGTCGAGGACGCGGACGGCGTCACGCACGCCAGGATCATCCACGTGCCGCTGCCGATCCTGACGGCCTCGCGGTCGCCTTCAGCGCGCTCGCCCAGAGCTGCCGCACGTACGAGGAGTACACGGCCAGGATGGCGGCCACGGCCACCGCGGACATCGAGGGCGTCGGCGTCGCCCTGCACGGCCCGCGCAAGCGCGTCGACCGGCTGGTCGGGGCACTGCCGCTGCTGCGCTGACGGCCGAAAACTGTCGGGGTCCCCCGGTAACGTGAAAACCGGGGGACCCCCAGGCCGGGGACCTCTCAGCGGCGCGCCCGGACCGCCTCGGCCAGCTCGTCCAGCAGCGGGGCCGTGTCGTCCCACGCCAGGCACGCGTCGGTGATCGACTGGCCGTACGTCAGCTCCTCCGCGTGCCCCAGCGAAAGGTCCTGCCGGCCGCCGGTCAGGAAGCTCTCCATCATCAGGCCCGAAATCCCGCGCTCGCCCGCCGAGATCCGCGCGGCCAGCTCGCGCACCACCGCGCCCTGGCGGACGTGGTCCTTGCCGCTGTTCCCGTGCGAAGCGTCGATGATCACCCGCTCCGGCAGGCCCGACTTCGCCAGCCGCGAAAGCGTGTCCGCGACCGTCGCCGCGTCGTAGTTCGGGCCGGTGTTGTGGCCGCGCAGGATCACGTGGCAGTCCGGGTTGCCCGACGTCGTCAGCAGGGCCGCGAGGCCGTCGGTGTTGATGCCGGGGAAGACGTGGCTCGCGGCCGCCGCGCGGGTCGCGTCGATCGCCACCTGGACGTCGCCCTCGGTGGAGTTCTTGATGCCCACCGGCATCGACAGCGCGCTGCACAGCTGGCGGTGCACCTGGCTCGCCGCCGTGCGCGCGCCGATCGAACCCCACGTCACGATGTCCGCGATGAACTGCGGCGTGATCGGGTCGAGGAACTCGCAGCCGACCGGCAGGCCGAGCGCGGACACGTCGAGCAGCAGCCGCCGGGCCATCCGCAGGCCCTTGTTGACGGCGAACGTGCCGTCGAGGTCCGGGTCGTTGATCAGGCCCTTCCAGCCCAGCGTCGTGCGCGGCTTCTCGAAGTACACGCGCATCACGACGTGCAGCTCGCCGCGCAGCTCCTCGGCCTTCGCGGCCAGCCGGCGCGCGTAGTCGAGGGCCGCCTCGGGGTCGTGCACCGAGCACGGGCCGACGACGACGAGCAGCCGGTCGTCCCGGCCTTCGAGGATGTCGACCGTCTCGGCGCGGCCCTGCCGCACCACCTTGGCCACGGCGGCGTCGACCGGATGGTCTTCGCGCAGCAGCGCGGGCGAAATGAGCGGACTGATCGACGTGGTGCGCGCGGCGTCGAGGTCACCGATGGTGGCGGGCCCGGCGGAGAGCGTCATGGCGGGGGTGTTCCTTCCTGGTGGACACCGACCCGCGGGGGACTCGCCGAGCCGGTTGGAGATCCGGCTCGGGGTGGCGGTCAGCGCAGGTTCACGCCGCCGTGCCCACCCGGGGCCGGCTTCGTAAACCAGAAATAGCGCTGCACGGCGCCAACGTAGCACACGCCGGACGTGGACCGATTCGGCAGGTGGTACGGGCTGCACCGATCAAGACGGAAGCCGCTACTCTGGCGAGCGACGAAATGTGACTGTCATCTCCAGAGAACAGACGGAGGCTTCTCATGCGTGTCGGTGTGCTGACCGGCGGCGGCGACTGCCCGGGACTCAACGCGGTGATCCGCGCCGTGGTGCGCAAGGGCATCGAGGTGCACGGCTGGGACTTCGTGGGCTTCCGCAACGGCTGGAACGGCCCGCTGACCGGGGACAGCCGTCCGCTCGGTCTCAACGACGTCGAGGACATCCTGACCCGCGGCGGCACCATCCTGCGGTCCTCGCGCACCAACCCGTACAAGGTCGAGGGCGGCGTCGAGAAGATCAAGCAGGTCCTGGCCGACCAGGGCGTCGACGCGCTGATCGCGATCGGCGGCGAGGACACCCTCGGCGTCGCGAAGCGGCTGACCGACGACGGCGTCGGCGTCGTGGGCGTGCCCAAGACGATCGACAACGACCTGGGTGCCACCGACTACACCTTCGGCTTCGACACCGCGGTCTCCATCGCGACCGAAGCGATCGACCGGCTGCACACCACCGCCGAGTCGCACCACCGCGCGCTGGTCGTCGAGGTCATGGGCCGCCACGCCGGCTGGATCGCGCTGCACTCCGGCCTGGCCGGCGGCGCGAGCGTGATCCTGGTGCCGGAGCGGCACTTCAACGTCGACCAGGTCGTCTCCTGGGTCGAGCGCCGCTTCGAGAAGGAGTTCGCGCCGATCATCGTCGTCGCCGAGGGCGCGCTGCCCGAGGGCGGCGAGGAGAAGCTGCTCACCGGCGAGAAGGACGCCTTCGGGCACGTCCGCCTCGGCGGCATCGGCACCTGGCTGGCCGACGAGATCGCCCACCGCACCGGCAAGGAGTCCCGCGCGGTGGTCCTGGGCCACGTCCAGCGCGGCGGCACCCCGACGGCGTACGACCGCGTGCTGGCGACCCGCTTCGGCCTCCACGCGGTGGACGCGGTGGCCGACGGCGACTTCGGCGTGATGGTCGCCCTCAAGGGCACGGACATCGTCCGCGTGAAGCTGTCCGAGGCGACGGCCGAGCTGAAGACCGTCCCGGTCGAGCGCTACCAGGAAGCCGAAGTCTTCTTCGGCTGAGCCTTCGCCCACGAGGGGCACCTTCACGGCTTTCAACGCCGTGAAGGTGCCCCTCGTGGCATTTCAAGGGCGCTGCCGCACGGCGTCGACGATGCCCTGGCTCACCACCGTGCCGGTCGTCCCCGTCCCCGGCTTCACCTGGTGAACTCATGAACCGCCTGCCTGTAGTGAGGCCATCTGTCCCGTCGCCGGCGGAACAGGCGATTCGGGTTCACGGTTTCCTCAGATCCGCGCGAGCCGTTCCAGGACGCCGACCGCGGCGGCGATGTCGTCGGTCAGGGGCCGGTCGTCGGTGCTCTCGTCCAGCACCTCCGACGCCAGCTCGAACGCGTCGCGCACCGGCAGGTCCACCAGATCCGCGTCGCGCATCCGCAGCGCGCGGACCGCCGCGACCAGCTCGCACGCCAGGACCTGCTGGTAGGCCTGGCACGCCGCCGTCGCCGCGCGGGCCGCCTGCGTCGAGAAGCTCGCGTGGTCCTCGATGCCGCGGGACACCACGGCCGTGCCGAGCGTTGCCGGCAGTGCCGCCTGCCGCAGCTCGGTCAGCGCGTCGTGCGCCACGTACTCGAGGATCATCACGCCCGAGCTGCCCGCCGGGCCCGCCGCGAGGAACGGCCGCAGCCCGGTGAACTCCGGCTCGACCAGGTCGCCCAGCCGCGCCACCGACAGCTCCGCCACCTGGTGCACGGTCGCGCGGGCCTGGTCCAGCGCCGTCGACACGTACGCCGTGTGGAAGTGCGCGTGGTGGTAGGCGTCGCCGTGCACCGTCGAGATCATCGGGTTCTCGGTGCTCGCGTTGATCTCGACCGCGAGCACGTCCCGCAGGTAGTGGATCGCGTCCAGCGCCGGGCCCTGGACCTGCGGGAACGCCCGCAGCCCGAACGGGTCCTGGATGCGGCGCCCCGGCTTCGGCGTCTGGTGCATGCCCAGCAGCCGCCGCATTTCCGCGGCGCAGGCGACCTGCCCCGCGTGCGGCCGCGCCTCGTGCACCGGCGTCGCGTAGGCCTCGGGGTTGCCGTCGAGCGCGACGTACGTCAGCGCCGCGACGGCGTGGCTCGCCCGGGTCAGCGCGTCCAGCCGCATCGCCGCGAGGGTCGCTTCGGCGAGCGTCGCGGCGTTGCTGCTCATGAACGCCAGCGCGTCGCCGGCGAGCACCGGCACCGGCGGCACGTGCCCGGTGACCCACGCTCGCTGGCCGGTCAGCGCCAGCGCCGTCTCCGCCAGCGGCGCGAGGTCGCCGGTGCCGATCGCGCCGAGCCGGTGCACCAGCGGCAGCGCGCCGGAGCGGACCGCTTCGGCCAGCGCGCCGATCAGCTCGGGGCTGATCCCGGACCGCCCGGCGAGCAGCTGGTTCAGCCGGATCAGCATCATCGCCCGGACCTGCCCGGCCGGCAGCACGTCGCCGCTGCCGCCCGCGTGGCTGCGCAGCAGGCGCAGCCCGTGTTCCCGCGAGCTTTCGACGGTGTCGTCCTTGTTGGCCCCGACGCCGGTGGTCCGGCCGTAGACCACGCGCCGCGTGCTCAGGTCTTCCGCGAGCTTCCACGCGTGCTCGGCCGCGCGCTGCGCGGCGATCGAGACGTCGATGCCCAGCGGGCCCTCGGTGCGCGCCGCCGTCACGACGTCCGCGCACCGGAGGGTCCGGCCGTCCACCCGGATCAAGGGCAGCCTCCTTTCGACTGCCCTCACTATGCGGCTAGGGCGCGGGTGGCTGCCAGGGCGGCATCGGCCAGTCCCACTGCGGGACCGGTTCGTGCGGGTTCGGCTCGGCGCCCGGGGCGGAGAAGACGACGGCGAGCCGGCTGCCCCACTCGACGTAGCCGGCGAAGGCCGCGCGGAATTCGGGGTCGCCGGGCAGCTCCGCCTCGTCGGCGGCGTCGAGCAGCAGCGACACCCACCGGCGGCGCTGCTGCTCGGTGATGCCGCGGCCGAGGTGGCGGCCGATCATGTGGGCGTGCCCGCCGTGGCTCCCGGAGTAGGCCGGCGGCCCGCCGAAGACCTCGCCGAGCCAGACCGCGACGTGCTCGGCGTGGTGCGGGTCCATGCCGCGGAACACGGGTTCGAGCAGCGGGTCTTCGCGCACGTGGCGGTAGAAGATCGTCAGCAGGCGCACGAGGGCTTCGCGGCCGCCGGCCCAGTCGTAGAGGGAGGGGGTGGTGGTTTCGTAGCGCTCGGGTTCGCCGTCGGGCGTGAAGCCTTCGATGCCGCCGAAGGCCGGCGTGGCGCGCACCAGGTACCGGCCGGGCGCGCGCTCGACGTGGTGCCCGGCCGCGGCCTTTTCGAAGTCGGCCCGCGCGGCTTCTGGCACGGTGTAGCGGAAGTAGTCGACGATCACCCGGCCAGGCAACCAGCGGCCGGGTGGTGGCGGCAAGCACGTACTTTCCGGTGCGTAGGGAGCACGACGTGAAGCGGTACCACTGCGCGACGGAACTGGCGGTCGACCTGATCGGCGGCAAGTGGAAGCCGGTGATCCTGGCGCACCTGAAGGAAGGTGCCCACCGCTACGGCGAACTGCGGCGCCGGATGCCGGGGGTGAGCGAGAAGATGCTGACCCAGCAGCTGCGCGAGCTGGCGGCGGACGGCCTGGTGCGGCGGGTGGAGTTCGCCGGCCGGGTGCCGCGGGTCGAGTACCACCTGACGGAGGTGGGGGAGGAGCTGCGCCCGGCGTTGACGGCCCTGTACGAGTGGGGCGAGCGCCGCGCGGCCGAGCGCGGCATCACGTTCGAGCCGCTCCCGGAAGCCGAGCGCTCTTGACGCCGCCCCGGCCGCCCGGTTGCCCTTTCGAGCCGTCCTGGCCGCGCGAGTGGCCCGTTCGAGCCGCCCCCGGGAGCCCTGACGCCGCCCAGCCGCGCGAGTGGCCCGGTTGAGCTTCCCTTGCCTGATCCGGCGCCCGGCGTTTCAGGCCGGTGTTCCCGGTGAGGTCGGGTGGTGCCGGCTGCTGCTGTGGTGTCGCGAATGACTCATTGGGGACCTCCGAGGTCCCCAATGAGTCATTCGCGACCTCGGCGGAGCCGTTCGTGACCTCCGGGTCAGGTCAGCGCGGGTCGGTCGAGTCCAGCCGGCGCTCCAGCGCGTCGAGGCGCTCGCCCCAGAACCGCCGGTAGGGCGCCAGCCACGCGTCGACCTCCGCCAGCGGCTCCGGCCTCAGCGCGTAGCACCTGCGCTGCGCCGCCACCCGGACCGTCACCAGGCCGGCCTCCCGCAGCACCCGCAGGTGCTTCGACACCGCGGGCTGGCTGAGCTCCAGCTCGTCGACCAGTTCGCCGACCGAGCGCTCGCCGTCGCGGAGGAGGTCCAGGATCGTGCGGCGGCGGGGTTCGGCCAGCACCTCGAAGGTCTGCATCACCCCCGAAATGTGCTCCGCCGGGCATATTCCTGTCAAGGAATGCACGACCCGACCACCGGGCTGCTTGGTCTGAACCATTGACCTAATGGTCTAGTCCACTTACGGTGGTGTGGTCCTCACCACTCCGGCAACGCAGCCGTGAGTAATTCTCCGGAGGGAGAACGCATGTCCCGCAGGAAGAGCTTCTCGGCGCTGCTGACGGTGGCCGCCGTCGCGGGCCTGGTCGCGGGGGCGGCGACCGCCCCGGTGGCCTCCGCCGCCACCGAAGCCACCCAGGCGTCCGTCGGCAAGGTCGTCGGCTACTTCACCGAATGGGGTGTCTACGACCGCAACTACCACGTCAAGAACATCGAGACGTCGGGTTCGGCGAGCAAGCTGACGCACATCAACTACGCCTTCGGCAACGTGACGAACGGCGGCTGCGCGATCGGCGACGCCTACGCCGACTACCAGAAGACCTACGACGCCGCGGGCAGCGTGGACGGCGTCGCCGACACCTGGGACCAGCCCCTCGCCGGCAGCTTCAACCAGCTGAAGAAGCTGAAGGCGCTGCACCCCGGCCTCAAGGTGATCTGGTCCTTCGGCGGCTGGACCTGGTCCGGTGGCTTCGGGCAGGCGGCGCAGAACCCGGCCGCGTTCGCGGACTCCTGCTACAACCTGGTCAACGACCCGCGCTGGGCCGGTGTCTTCGACGGCATCGACATCGACTGGGAGTACCCCAACGCCTGTGGCCTGAGCTGCGACACCAGCGGTGCGGCGGCGTACAAGAACCTGATGGGCGCGCTGCGCGCCAAGTTCGGTTCGCAGCTGGTCACCTCCGCGATCACCGCGGACGGCACCGACGGCGGCAAGATCGACGCGGCCGACTACGGCGGCGCCGCGCAGTACGTCGACTGGTACAACGTGATGACCTACGACTACTTCGGCGCGTGGGCCGCGCAGGGCCCGACCGCCCCGCACTCGCCGCTGACGTCGTACGACGGCATCCCCACCGCGGGCTTCCACTCCGACGCCGCGATCCAGAAGCTCAAGGGCAAGGGCGTCCCGTCGGACAAGCTGCTGCTGGGCATCGGGTTCTACGGCCGCGGCTGGACCGGTGTCACGCAGGACGCCCCGGGCGGCACCGCGACCGGCCCGGCGCCCGGCAAGTACGAGCAGGGCATCGAGGACTACAAGGTGCTCAAGACGTCGTGCCCGTCGACCGGCACGGTCGCCGGCACCGCGTACGCCAAGTGCGGGAGCAACTGGTGGAGCTACGACACCCCGTCGACCATCGCCGGCAAGGTCTCCTACGCCAAGGCGCAGGGGCTCGGCGGCGCGATGTTCTGGGAGCTGTCCGGTGACACCACCGACGGCGAGCTGATCACGGCCGTCGCGAAGTAGCGCGCACGGGGGCACCGGCGAAACTCGTCGGTGCCCCCGTTTACTGTCGCGGGCGTGAAGTTCAGCGGATTCGGCGAGTACGCCGTCGACTTCTACGACGGCCTCGTCGAGGACAACTCGAAGCCCTACTGGGACGACCACGTCGAGACCTACAAGTCCGACGTCCGCGCCCCGATGGAAGCACTGCTCGCCGAGCTCGCGCCGGAGTTCTCGGACGGCTTCGGCGAGCCCAAGGTGTTCCGCCCCTACCGGGACGTCCGGTTCGCCAAGGACAAGACGCCGTACAAGACCCACTGCGGCGCGGTGATCGAGCAGGGCCGCGGCGGCGGCGCCTACTACGTCGAGGTCGGCCCCGAGGGCCTGCGCGTCGGCGGCGGCTGCTTCCACCTGGCCGCCGACCAGCTCGCCCGGTTCCGGCAGGCCGTCGACACCGAGCTGCACGGCGAGGCGCTCGAGAAGATCCTCGCCAAGCTCGAGAAGTCGGGCTGGGAGGTCAAGGGCGACCGGCTGAAGTCGAAACCCCGCGGCTTCGACGCCGATCACCCGCGCCTCGACCTGCTGCGCTACCGCTCGGTGTACGCGGTGCGGGCCTGGGAACCGGACGACGTCCTGCACGAGCGGGGCGCCCTCGAACGGGTGAAGAAGGCCTGGCGGCAGCTGCGCGAGTTCAACGAGTGGGCCCGCGACCGGATCGGACCCAGCGCGCAACCCCGGCGTTGACCAGCTGGACGGGACAGGTTTCTGAACAGTTTTTCTGAACTTTTCGGGATCGGTACAGACGAACGCGCGAAGAGGGACTACCCTGTGCAGACGTGAGCCGACGCGCGAAGATCGTTTGTACCCTGGGCCCTGCCACCGCTACACCGGAGAAGATGCGGGCCCTCGTGGATGCCGGCATGGACGTGGCCAGGATGAACTTCAGCCACGGCAGCCACAGCGACCACAAGCAGGTCTACGACCTGATCCGGGCCGCGGCCGCGGAGAGCGGCCGCGCGGTCGGCATCCTCGCCGACCTGCAGGGGCCGAAGATCCGCCTCGGCACGTTCGCCGGCGGGCCGGTCGAGTGGCACAACGGCGACGTCGTGCGGATCACCGTCGAGGACGTCGCCGGTACCCACGACCGCGTCTCGACCACCTACAAGGGCCTGGCGCGGGACGCCAAGCCCGGTGACCGCCTGCTCGTCGACGACGGCAAGGTCGGCCTGGTGGTCAAGGGCGTCGAGGGCCCGGACGTCGTGTGCGAGGTCACCGAGGGTGGCCCGGTCAGCAACAACAAGGGCGTCTCGCTGCCCGGCATGGACGTCTCCGTGCCGGCGCTGTCCGACAAGGACATCGAGGACCTCGAGTTCGCGCTCGAGCTGGGCGTCGACTTCATCGCCCTCTCCTTCGTCCGCTCGCCGGCCGACATCGACCTGGTCCACCAGGTGATGGACCGGGTCGGCAAGGGCCGGCTGCCGGTCGTCGCCAAGATCGAGAAGCCCGAGGCCGTCTACAACCTCGAAGCCATCGTGCTGGCCTTCGACGCGGTGATGGTCGCCCGCGGCGACCTCGGCGTCGAGTTGCCGCTGGAGCAGGTGCCGCTGGTCCAGAAGCGCGCCATCCAGATCTGCCGCGAGAACGCGAAGCCGGTCATCGTGGCGACGCAGATGCTCGAGTCGATGATCAACAACTCCCGGCCGACCCGCGCCGAGGCCTCCGACGTCGCGAACGCGGTGCTCGACGGCGCCGACGCGCTGATGCTGTCCGGCGAGACCTCGGTCGGCCGGTACGCCATCGAGGTCGTGCAGACGATGGGCCGGATCATCGAGGCGGTCGAGACCGACTCGCCGGTCGTCCCGCCGCTCTCGCACGTCCCGCGCACCAAGCGCGGCGTGATCTCCTACGCCGCCCGCGACATCGGCGAGCGGCTCAACGCGAAGGCCCTGGTCGCCTTCACCCAGTCCGGTGACACCGTGCGCCGCCTGGCCCGGCTGCACACCCGGCTGCCGCTGCTGGCGTTCACGCCCGAGGAAGAGGTTCGCAGCCAGCTCGCGATGACGTGGGGCACCACTACCCGGATCGTCCCGAAGGTCGACTCGACCGACCAGATGATCCAGCAGGTCGACCACGCGATGCTGGAGATGGGCAAGTACCAGAAGGGCGACCTGGTCGTCATCGTGGCCGGTTCCCCGCCGGGGACCGTCGGGTCGACCAACCTGATCCGCGTGCACCGGCTCGGTGAAGACGACCACGCTTGAGGGACCGACCGCTCAGTATGGACGTAAGGTCCTGCCATGACTGAAATGGCCAGGACGGCCGCCACCGAACTCGACCAGCCCGGTGGCGGCCAGCCGGTGCTCGACCGCCTGATCGCGCTGCTCGACCTGGAGAAGATCGAAGAGAACATCTTCCGCGGCGTCTCGCCGGCCCACTCGCCGGTGCGCGTGTTCGGCGGTCAGGTGGCCGGCCAGGCGCTGGTCGCGGCCGGGCGCACGGTCCCCGAGGAACGCCGGGTGCACTCGCTGCACGCGTACTTCATCCGCGGCGGCGACCCGAGCGTGCCGATCGTCTACGAGGTCGACCGGATCCGGGACGGCCGCTCGTTCACCACCCGCCGGGTCGTCGCGGTCCAGCACGGCAAGGCGATCTTCTCGCTCTCGGCGTCGTTCCAGAAGGACGAACCGGGCATCGAGCACGCCGAGACGATGCCCGAAGGCATCCCCGCGCCGGAGACGCTGCCGACGCTCATGGAGCGCGCCGAGGGCTACGCGATCGGCGCGCACAGCCGGCCGCGGCCGATCGACGTGCGCTACGTCAACGAACCGCCGTGGATCACCCGCGAGACCGGTGAGCGGCCCTCGCGCAACCAGGTGTGGATGCGCGCCGACGGGAAGCTGTCCGAGGACCAGCTGCTGCACGTCTGCGTCCTCACCTACGCCTCGGACATGACGCTGCTCGACTCCGTGCTCGCGCGCCACGGCGTCTACTGGGACACCGACAAGGTGCTCGGCGCGAGCCTCGACCACGCACTGTGGTTCCACCGGCCGTTCCGCGCCGACGAGTGGTTCCTCTACGACAGCGCTTCGCCGACGGCGTCCGGCGCCCGCGGCCTCGCCACGGGCCGGTTCTTCGCCGAGGACGGCACGCTCATCGCGACGGTCGTCCAAGAAGGACTCCTGCGCGTCCTCTGAGTGCGGCTCGGAAATCACCCCTACGGGCGACAAATTGGCGGAATATCCCCCGCCGCAAAAGGGCAGTCAGCCGGGTGGAGAGGGCCGGGACCGATCGGGGGACGGCCCCGGACCTCTTCTCCCGATGATCACGCGGCGAGCCGCGGATCCATCGTCTACGCTGCTCAACAGGGCCGGGCGGGGGCTGGGGGCGGAACCGCCGGGCCTCGCGCGCGTCCTGGGCAGTGCAGGCCGTGAGCATACAAGAGCATTCTGCAAATTGCAGATTTCCGCCCGGACGGCCGGGCGGGAATAGTGCCGGTGTTATTGCACGACCGCCGTGGTTGGATACTGGCAGCGACCGAACGGCTACGACGCCGTCGACATCCGGAGGTGC
Source organism: Amycolatopsis sp. cg9 (assembly GCF_041346945.1). Lineage (NCBI taxonomy): Bacteria > Bacillati > Actinomycetota > Actinomycetes > Pseudonocardiales > Pseudonocardiaceae > Amycolatopsis > Amycolatopsis sp. cg9. The sequence continues at coordinate 5,237,125 of NZ_CP166850.1, forward strand.
GCGATGGCAAGGGGACAGAGCCCCACGGTTCGCCGCCGGAGGCTCGCGGGCGAGCTGCGCCGGCTGCGGGAAGCCGCGGACCTGACCATCGACGAGGTCGGCGAAAAGCTCGAATGCTCCGCCTCGAAGATCAGCCGCATCGAGACCGGCCACGTCGGCGTCACCCCGCGTGACGCCCGCGACATGCTGGCCCTCTACGGCATCACCGGCGACGAGCAGGAAGCGCTCGTCCAGCTGGCCAGGGAGGCCCGCAAACGTGGCTGGTGGCACGCCTACAACGAGGTCTTCACCGGCACCTTCGTCGGGCTCGAGGCCGACGCCAGCTCGCTGCGCGCGTTTCAGGCGCTGCTGGTGCCCGGGCTGCTGCAGACCGAGCGGTACGCCCGCGCGGTGATCCGCGCGCTGCGGCCGGACGCCGAGGACGCCGAGATCCGCCGCCGCGTCGCCGCGCGGATGGCGCGCCAGGAACTGCTGTCGGAGACCCCGCCGCCGGAGTACTGGGCGGTGATGGACGAGGCCGTGCTGCGCCGGGTGGTCGACGGCCCCGAGGTGATGGCCGAGCAGCTCTACCGCATGGTCGCGGTCGCCGAGAAACCGAACGTGACCGTCCAGGTCGTGCCGTTCGGCGCCGGCGCGCACCCCGGGATGGAAGGCCCCTTCCTGATCATGGGCTTTCCCGAGCAGGCCGATCCGGACGTCGTCTACGTCGACGACAGCACGTCCAGCGGCCTCTACCTGGAGGAACCCACAGACGTCCGGCGCTACGGGCTGATGTTCGACCATCTGCGCGCGGCCGCACTGAAGCCGGACGACTCGGTGGATCTGATCGCCGAGGCCGCCGGACGGTTCGCCGAACAGGCTGCCGTTCCGGCTCCGGTGCACCATCTGGAACCGAGGACACAGTAAGGAGTGGGGACCATGGAAGCAGATCTGTCCGGGGCGCGGTGGCGCAAGAGCAGCCACAGCGGTGGCGGCAACGACTGCGTCGAGGTCGCGTTCGTCGACGGCGGCGCCGCGGTGCGCGACTCGAAGGACCCCGAAGGTGGTGCGTTCCGCCTGCCCGCGTCGGGCTGGCGGGGGCTGCTGGCCGCGGTGCGGACCGGCGGCCACACGCACGGCTGAGGCCGTCCACGAAGACCCCTTACCCCCGCCGAGCTGGGCTCGACCGGGAGTAAGGGGTCTTTTCGCGTTCAGGGCTGCGTGATCACCCGATGCCTGAGCCACCCCCTCAGGACGAACCTGAGTGCTACCAACCGGTGAACTCGGGGACAAAGGGGAACACGATGCACAGCGATCTGATGCTCGACGCGGTCCGCGCCGAAGCGGCGTACCGGGCCGAGGAACTGCGGAAGGCCGGGCGCAGCGCCTGGGCCGTCCGCGCCCGCCGCGCCGCCCGGCACTTCCGGGCCGCGCGCACCGACGTCGACGTACCGGCGCAGGAGCGCCGCGAAGCCACGCGGGAGACCGCGGGCGTCGGCGAGACCGCCCGGTAGAGGCGGCGAGATGGTGTCCAAGGCGATAAGCGGTCGGAAACTGTCGGTGACATCCGGGGCTTCGCCCCAGGTTGGGGGCTTCGCCACCCAAACCCCCGCGAGATTGTCGGTGGGGTAGGCAACAATGCTCCTCGTGCCCCGACTCGGCTCCGGAATCCCGCTCGTCGCCCGTACCCACGAGATGCGGCGGCTCCGCGCCGCCTTCGCCAGGGCTGAACGTGGCGAAGCCGGCGCGGTGCTGCTCTCGGGGGACGCCGGGGTCGGCAAGACCCGGCTGCTGACCGCGCTCGGCGAGCACGTCGACGGCTGCGGTGCGCTGGTGCTCACCGGCCGCTGCATCGACGTCCGCGAAGGCGGTCTTCCTTATCTTCCGTTCGCCGAGGCGCTCGCCCCCCTCGGCGCGGCGACGGACACGGCGGTCGCGGCCGCGGTGCGGGCCCGGCCCGCGCTCGGGCGGCTGCTGCCGCAGGGGCAGGGTTTCGAGGAGCCGCGGGCGGCCGAACACCCGCCGATGACCTCGAACGACCGGGAGACCATGGTGCGTCCCCGGCCCGAGCAGGATCTCGGTCAGCTGCAGTTGTTCGACGCGGTACTGGGGGTGCTGACCGAGGTCGCGGAGTCGCGCCCGGTGGTGATCCTGCTGGAGGATCTCCACTGGGCCGACGCGTCGACCCGCAACCTGCTGTCCTTCCTGCTGAGCCGGCTGCGCGCGCAGCGGCTGCTGGTCGTGGGCAGCTACCGCGAGGAGGACGTCCACCGGCGCCACCCGCTGCGCGGTCTCCTGTCGGAACTGGTCCGCCTCGCCACCGTCGAGCGCGTCGACCTGCACCCCTTCGGCGCCGCCGACGCCCGCAAGTTCGTCGAGGCGCTGGCCGACGAGCCGCTGCCGGCGGACGTCGTGGCCGACATCGTCAGCCGCTCCGAGGGCAACCCGTTCTTCGCCGAGGAGCTGCTCGCCACCAAGACCGAGTGCAACGACCTGCCCGCCGGGCTGGCCGAGGTGCTGCTGTCCCGGCTCGAGCGGCTCTCGCCGGACACGCGCCGGGTGGTCCGCGTGATCTCGGTGGCCAACGAGCCCGTGATGCACGCCGCGCTCGCGGAGATCTCCGGGCTGGGGGAGCTGGAGCTCGACGAGGCACTGCGCGAAGCCGTCCAGCACCACGTGCTCGTGGTGCTCTCCGACGGTTCCTACACGTTCCGGCACGCGCTGCTGCAGGAAGCGGTGTACGGCGACCTGCTGCCGGGGGAGCGGTCGCGCACGCACGCCGCGTACGCCGCGCGGATCCAGGCCCGGCCGCAGGGCCGCGGGCACGACGCGAAGCTGGCCTACCACTCGATGCAGAGCAGCGACCTGGTCACCGCGCTGCCGGCGTTGCTGCGCGCGATGGACGAAGCCGAGAAGCTGGGTGCGCCCGGCTCGGCGCTGCAGCACGTCGAGCAGGCGCTGTCCATCTGGGACGCCGTTCCGGCGGCGGACCGGCCCGATGGCTACGACGAGCTGCGGCTCCTGCACGAAGCGTCGTACTTCGCGGGCACGTCCGGCGAGCCCGACCGGGCCGCGGCCTTCGCGCGGTCGGCCACCCGGGCCCTGACCCCCGACACGGCGGTGGACCGCGCGGCCAAGACGTGGCGGCGGCTGGCCGAGTCGCTGCTGGCCTTGGAGGGCACGCTCGACGAGGCGACGGCGGCCATCGACCGGGCCTGGGACCTGGTGAAGGACGGCGAACCGAGCGGGACGCGGGCGTGGGTGCTGGCCAGCCGGGCCGGGTTCCTGCGGATCCTCGACAAGCCCGAGGAGGCGCTGGACAGCGCGCTGACCGCGGTCGCCGACGCGCAGGCGGTCGGCGCGGCGGGCGCGGAGGCGTCGGCGCTGGTCACCCTGGGCACGCTGGCCGATTCCGCGGGCGACGCCGCCGAGGCCCGTGAGCGGCTGCGGCAGGCCGAACGCAAGGCGCGGGACGCCGGGGCGTTGAACACCGAGATCCGCGCGACCTACTTCCTGGCGCTGAGCCACGACGACCAGGGCGAGTTCGCCGAAGCGCTGGCCCACGCGGCCCGCGGCGTCGCCCGGGCCGAAGAGGCCGGGCTGAGCTGGAGCGTCTACGGGCTGGAGCTGCGCGCGCGGCAGCTGATGCTGCGGTACCTGATGGGCGACTGGCCGGACGAGAGTGCCGGGCGGGCCGGGCGCGGGGTGTCCAGCGCGGTCGCCGCCCGGATCCTGGCCATCTGGTCGCTGTTCCTCGTCGCCCGCGGCCGGTTCGACGAAGCCGCGAAGCTCGTCGCCGGGCAGCGGCAGCACTGGACGGCGGACATGCAGATCCCGCTGTCGGTGGGCGGCGCCGGGATCGAGCTGGCGTACTGGCGCGGTGAGCACGCCGAGGCCGTGCGCCGGGCCGAAGACCTCATCGGCTGGCTGGAGCGGATCGAACCCGGCCTGCTGGCCGGCATCCGGGTGGCCGCGCTCGGCGTTTCGGCCGCGGCCGCACTGGCCGCCGAGGCCCGGGTCCGCGGCGACTCGGCGGCGGTGGACGCGGCGGTGGCGGCGGGCGAGCGGATCCTGGCGCACGGCCGCATGTGCTCGGTCGTCGGGCAGCCGCGCTCGGGCACGCTCGGGCCGGAGGGCCGGGCCTGGCTGGCCCGGCTCGAAGCCGCGGCGTCCTGCCTGTCCGGCCGGGGTGACGCGGCGAAGTGGGCGGTCGCGGCGGAGGCGTTCGGCTACGGCGCCGTCTACGAGCAGGCGATCTGCCGCTGGCACGAGGCCGAAGCACTGCTGGCCGGCGACACCGGCGCGGGTGACGCGCTCGAAGCGGCCCACGCGGTCGCGGTCCGGCTGGGCGCGCTCCCGCTGCGCGACGCGGTCCGGGACCTGGCGCACCGCGCGCGGGTCGAGCTGGACGGCGTCGAACCGGCCGCGCCGGCCCGCCCGGTCACCGACCCGCTGACCGATCGCGAGCGCGACGTCCTGGAGCGCGTGGCGCTGGGCCGCACCAACCGGCAGGTGGGGGAGGAGCTCTACATCAGCGAGAAGACGGTGAGCGTGCACCTGTCCCGGGTGATGGCGAAGCTGGGCGCGAGCCGGCGTGCGGAGGCCGTGGCGATCGCCTACGACCGGGGGCTGCTGACCGCCCCGGCCTCCGAACACGCGTGAGGCGCCTCAGCGGGGGAGCCGGCGGAGGGCCTTGATGCCGAACGTCATCCCGCGCGACCACAGCGAACCCGGCACCGCGCGGGGCGGGCGCAGCGCCAGCCCGCGCTGCAGCGCGATCGACTGCGACTCGGTGTACTTCAGCAGGCCTTCGGCGCCGTTGCGGCGCCCGACGCCCGAGTCCTTCATGCCGCCCATCGGCACGCCGACGCTGCCGAACGTCGCCGCGTACCCCTCGTTGACGTTGACCGTGCCGGCCTTGAGGCGCGCGCCGACCTCCCAGCCCGCGCGGCCGTTGCGGGACCAGACGCTGGCGTTGAGCCCGAACGGCGTGTCGTTGGCCTGGTCGATGGCCTCGGTGACGTCGGTGTAGCCGTAGATCGAGACGACCGGCCCGAAGGTCTCCTCCGCGAACGGCAGCATGTCCGGGGTGACGCCCGACAGCACCGTCGGCTCGTAGAACAGCGGCCCGAGGTCGGGCCGGGCGCGGCCGCCGGTGAGCACCGAAGCACCCTTCTCCCGGGCGTCCTCGACGTGCGCCGACACCGTCGCGAGCTGGTCTTCCGACGTCAGCGAGCCCATCTGGGCGTGGTAGTCGAGCGCGCCGCCGAGCTTCAGCGCCGCGGTCTTCGCCACGAAGGCGCGGGTGAACTCCTCGCGGATGTCCTCGTGGACGTAGATCCGCTCGACCGACACGCACAGCTGGCCCGCCGAGGAGAAGCACGCCGTCACCGCGCCGGTCGCGGCCTTCGCGACGTCGGCGTCGGGCAGCACGATCATCGGGTTCTTGCCGCCGAGCTCCAGCGAGTACGACGTGAGCCGCTTCGCCACCTGCCCGGCCAGTTCCTTGCCGGTCGGCGTGGAGCCGGTGAAGCAGAGGTAGTCGGATTCCTCGACCAGCGCGGTGCCGATCTTCGAGCCGCGGCCGAGCACGATCTGCCAGGTCCCGGCGGGCAGCCCGGCTTCTTCGGCGAGTTCGTGCAGCCACAGCGCCGAGAGCGCGGTCTGGTTGTCCGGCTTCTGCACGACGGCGTTGCCCGCGGCCAGCGCCGGCAGGACGTCCATCGCGGTCAGCGCCAGCGGGTAGTTCCACGGCGAGATGATCCCGACGACGCCCTTGGGGTGCCGGATCTCCCCGGCCCGGGTCAGGCCCGGGATGACACCGGCGACGCGCCGCGGGGCGAGGATCTTGGCCGCGTGCCTGCCGTAGTAGGCCGCCACCAGCGCGGTCGCGCTGACCTCGTCGAACGCGTCGAGCCGCGCCTTGCCCGCTTCGACCTGGACCAGGTCGAGCACCTCGTCCTGGCGGGCGAGCACCAGGTCGTGCAGCCGGGTGAGCACGCGGGCGCGCTCGGCGGGGGAGCGGTCCGCCCAGGCCCGCTGGGCCGTGCGCGCGCCGGCGAACACCGCGCGGACGTCGGCGTCGGTGGCCTGGGGCAGCGTCGCGATCGGCTGCCCGGTGAAGGGCGCGGTCATCCGGATCGGCGCCGAGTCCGCCCCGCCGGCCACGCGGGCGACGAGCTGGGCCGCCCGCGCCGAGCCGGGCGCCCCGGCGACGCCGCCGACGGTCGGTGGCAAAGGGGTGTCTTCGACCGTGTTCGCGGGGGTCGTGCTGGTCATGACGTCTCCGTTCCGCGGCGTCCGGAGTCCGCGCGACGCCGCGCAGGGGTTACCGACGAGTACACCATACCGTCGGTACGTCAGATGTCCAGTCTGATGTGAATATCTTTCACGTATTGGGCGGGTTCAGCGGCGGGAGCTGGTAGGTCGGCTCGGTCGGCTCCTGCTTCGGCGGCGGGTGGGCCTGGGTCGCGCCGCCGTAGGCATCGTCAAGCCGCGACGACAGGTCGCCGGACACCGGCTCGTCGTCGCTTCGTTCGGAAGCCGCGCCGCCGTAGGGCTGGGCGCCGAAGGACTGGGACCGCGGCGTGCCGTGCGCCGGGGTGGGCGGCCCGGCTTGGGGCTGGGCCGGGAACGGCTGGGACTGGGGAGCGCCGTACGGCCCGGCTTGGGGCTGCGCCGGGAAGGGCTGGGACGGCGGTGCCCCGTAACCCTGGCCGCCGTAACCCTGCCTCGGAAACTGCGGCGCACCGTACTGCGGCGGCGGAACCGGGTAGGGCTGCGACTGCTGCTGGTACGGCCCCGGCGGCCCACCGGGACCGGCCGGCGCGGGCGCGGGTGCCCGCCGCCCGGCCAGCACCGCGAACACCAGCGCCACCAGCGCGACCGCCCCGCCGCCGAGCAGCAGCCAGAACCCGGTTCCGGTCGCGTAGTGCGACTGGACCGTGCCTTCGCCGGACTCGTAGCTCAACGTCGCCGACACGTCCATGCCGAGCATCCACACCGCCGCGGCCACCCCGGCGCCGCCGGCGACCAGTGCCGTGCGGGCGCCGTCGCGGACGCCCGGGCCCGCCGAGCGGCGCCGGCCCGCGAAGGCCAGCCCGGCCCCGGCCAGCAGCACCACCGCGCCGGCGGTGAGCGGGATCCCGTAGCGCGCGACGTGGGTGTTCTCGTAGAACTTCTTCGCTTCCTCGCCGGGTTCGACGGAGAACGAACGCGTCCAGGCGCTGATCGTCTGGCTGCTCTCGCTCTTGCCGTCGACGACCTGCTCGAACGACGTCTGCGGCAGGAACGACCCGGCCACCACGAGGGCCGCGGCCACAGCGCCGAACATCCCGGCGAGCAGCCGGAAGAACCCGCCGGGGTCGGCGGGCGGCCGCGCGGGCGTCGGGCCGTAGGGATACGGGTGCGGAGCGGCGGTCATGGTGACTCCCCTCTGTCCGGGGGATTGGACCACGATTCGACCACCGCGGATAAGGGGTTCGTCAGCTCGGAGCAGTGGCGGCGTCCTGGTAGAGCAGGACGGCGATGCGCTTCCACTCCTCGAGGAGCTGCCGCCGCCGGTCCGGGTCGCCGCCGAGCTCGGCGTCCAGCGCCAGCCCGCGGGTGAGGTTGACGGTGAGCCAGAACAGCATTTCGGCCCGCTCGGGCGGGAGTTCGCCGGCGACCTGGGTGACGTGTTCGAGCGTGGCGCGGCCGAGCGCGCGGTCGACCGGGCGGATGGCCGCGCGCAGCTCGGGGTCGGTGCGGGCGGCGACCCACAGCTCGGTGACGGCGGTCGAGAGCGTGCCCGAGTAGCCGGTCCACAGCAGGTCGATCGCCGCGGCGACCCCGGTGCCGCCGCCGGGCAGCTCGTCCAGCGACGCCGCGAGGCGCCGGCGCAGCTTGGTCGTCAGGTGCTCGACCGCGGCCGCCATCAGCTCGGCCTTCGCGGTGAAGTGGTGCTGCACCGCGCCCTTCGAGACGCCCGCGCGGGCGCAGATCTCCTGGACCGACGTCCGCGCGTAGCCGAGGTCGACCAGGCAGTCGATGGTGGCGTCGAGCAGCGCCGTGCGGGTCTGCTCCCGCCGCTGCGCCTGAGTTCGGTGCGCCGTCGAAGTCACCTCGGTCTCCCTGCTTTACCTACAGGCCGGTACGGATGTACATTCCGCGGAGAACTTACATGCTGACCGTCATGTTTTCCAGCAGGAGGGTGTCCCGTGCCGCTGCAACTGCCGAAGAGCTCCTGGAGCACGACCGAGCTCGAAGACCTCCGCGAACTCTTGCGGTCGTTCATGCAGAAGGAGCTCGTGCCGCACCAGGAGCGCTGGGCGGCCGAGAAGAAGGTCGACCGCGAGCTGTGGAACAAGGCCGGCGAGGTCGGGCTGCTCTGCCTGTCGATCCCCGAGGAGTACGGCGGCGGGGGCGGCACCTTCGCGCACGAGGCCGTCCTCTACGAGGAGCAGGCCCGCTCCGGCGACAGCGCGTGGGGCGTCACCGTCCACAACGGAATCGTCGCGCACTACCTGAGCGCGTACGCCTCCGAAGAGAAGAAGCGCGAGTGGCTGCCGAAGATGGCCAGCGGCGAGCTGGTCGGCGCGATCGCGATGACCGAGCCGGGCACCGGCTCCGACCTGCAGGGCATCAAGACCCGCGCGGTGCGCGACGGCGACCACTACGTCATCAACGGCGCCAAGACGTTCATCACCAACGGTTTCCACGCCGACCTCGTCGTCGTCGCGGTGAAGACCGACCCGGACGCGGGCGCGCAGGGCGTCTCGCTGGTCGTGGTCGAGACCGACACGCCGGGCTTCCGCCGCGGCCGCGTCCTCGACAAGGTCGGGCTCAAGGGCCAGGACACCGCCGAGCTGTTCTTCGACGACGTCCGCGTGCCCGCCGCCAACCTCCTCGGCGACGCCGAGGGCCAGGGCTTCTTCCAGCTGATGCTGCAGCTGCCGCAGGAACGGCTGATCATCGCGGTCACCGCGGTGGCCGGGCTGGAGGCCGCGGTGGACCTGACGCTCGAATACACCAAGGAGCGCACGGCGTTCGGCCGCCCGATCTTCGGCTTTCAGAACACCAAGTTCACCCTCGCCGAGGCCGCGACGGAAGCGGCCGTCTCGCGCGCGTTCCTCGACCAGTGCATCGAACGGCACCTCAAGGGCGAGCTCGACGTCCAGGGCGCGGCGATGGCGAAGCTGTGGACCACCGAGCGGGTCAACAAGGTCATCGACGACTGCGTGCAGCTCTTCGGCGGCTACGGCTACATGACCGAGTACCCGATCGCGCGCGCGTGGGCCGACGTCCGGATCTCCCGGATCTTCGGCGGCACCAGCGAGATCATGAAGGAAATCATCTCCCGCTCGCTGTGAAAGGACCCGACATGAAGGCAGGTCCGCTCAGCGGCCTGAAGGTGGTGGAGCTCGCGGGTCTCGCGCCCGGGCCCTTCGCCACGATGATCCTGTCCGACCTCGGCGCCGACGTCGTCCGCGTCGACCGCGCGCAGCCGGGGGAGGACGTGCTCGGCATCTCGACCGACCCCCTCGCCCGGGGCCGCCGGTCGGTCGGCATCAACACCAAGACGCCCGAAGGCGTCGAGCTGGTGCTCAAGCTGTGCGACACCGCCGACGTCCTCATCGAGGGGTTCCGGCCCGGGGTCGCCGAGCGGATCGGGCTCGGCCCGGACGTCGTGCACGCCCGCAACCCGCGGCTGGTCTACGGCCGGATGACCGGCTGGGGCCAGGACGGCCCGCTGGCCACGGCGGCCGGGCACGACATCAACTACATCGGCATCGCCGGCGCGCTCGAACCGATCGGGCGCGCGGGCGAGCGGCCGGTGCCGCCGCTCAACCTCGTCGGCGACTTCGGCGGCGGCGGGCTGCTCCTCGCCATGGGCATCCTGGCCGCGCTGTACGAACGGACGACGTCCGGCCGCGGGCAGGTCGTCGACGCGTCGATGGTCGACGGCGCCGCGCTGCTCACCACGAGCCTGCACGGCATGGCCGCGGCCGGGCTGTGGGGCGGCGGCCGCGGGGACAACATGCTCGACGGCGGCGCCCCGTTCTACGACACCTACGAGACCGCGGACGGCAAGTACGTCGCCGTCGGCGCGATCGAGATGCGGTTCTGGGGCGACCTGGTCAAGGTGCTCGAGCTGGACCCGGCGGAGCTGCCGCTGCACATCGACAAGACGCAGTGGCCGAAGCTGCGCGAGATCCTCGCGGCCGCGATCGGCAAGCACACCCGCGACGACCTGGTCGCCCGCGCGGAAGGCACCGACGCGTGCCTGACCCCGGTCCTCGCGCCCGGCGAAGCCGCGGCGCACCCGCACAACGCGGCGCGCGGCACGTTCGTCGAGATCGGCGGCATGGTGCAGCCCGCCCCGGCGCCGCGGTTCGACCGGACGCCGCCGGACACCCCGGAAGCCCCGCGGGCCAAGGGATCCGACACCGAAGCCGTGCTGGCGGAACTGGGCGTCACGGACCTCGGCGCGCTGCGTGCGGCGGGCGCGATCGCCTAGTCCCGCGCCAGGTCGGAGCGCACGACCGAGTAGATGACGTGGTCGCGCCACTCGCCGTTCCGGAAGTCGTAGCCGCGGAGGACGCCTTCGCGGGTGAACCCGGCCTTCTCGAGCGAGCGCTGTTCGGCGCGGTTGCCGACCTCGGTCGTCGCTTCGACGCGGTTCAGCTGCGTGTGCGCGAAGAGGTATTCGGCGAGCAGCCGCTGGGCCTCGGTGCCGTAGCCGTGGCCGCGCGCCTCCGGTGCCAGCACCAGGCCGACGTTCCAGCAGTAGGACGCCGGCCCGGTGCGGCTGCGGTGCCACGAAACGAGCCCGAGCACGCGGCCGCCGAGCGCGGGCACGAGCATGCCGCTGTCGGCGGTGAGCATCCCGGTCTCGTGCCACCGGCGGCGCAGGTAACCGGGGTCGTGCCAGCCGAACCACTGGTGCTCGCCCGCGGCGGTGGGGTCGTTGGTCAGCCGGTCGAGCAGCTCGAGATCGGCCTCGGCCACCGGCCGGAGCACGACTCTGGAGACATCGTCGTCCATCCGGCGACCCTATCGGCGTCGCGCACGGTGAGCTCCCACCGGACGCGCTGAAGGGGACTTTCGTCGCGTCGGATGCGGTGAACGTCCCCTTCGGCCCGCGTCAGCCGAAGCTGCCGTGGCGGCCTTCGCCGCTCGTGAACCGGGCCGCGCCGTCGACCGCCTCCGCCGCCAGCACGCCCGTGCCCATCGCGGCCCGGAACTCCGCCGTGAGCGCGTCCTCTTCGGACTGTCCCCACTGCGCCAGCGCCGACCGCCGGTCGCCGCGCAGGCAGGCCTGCGGGAACGCCGCCAGCTGCCGGGCCAGCTCCTGCGCCGCCGAGACCGCTTCGCCCGCCGGGACCAGGCGGTTGGCCAAGCCGATCGAAAACGCTTCGTCGGCTTCCACCGGCCGTCCGGTCAGGATCAGGTCCATCGCCCGCGACTGGCCGATCAGGCGCGGCAGGCGCACCGTCCCGCCGTCGATCAGCGGGACGCCCCAGCGGCGGCAGTACACGCCGAACACCGCCGTCGCGTCCGCGACCCGCAGATCGCACCACAGCGCCAGTTCGAGCCCGCCCGCGACGGCCGGGCCGTGCACCGCCGCGATCACCGGCTTGCCGAGCGCCATCCGGGTCGGGCCCATCGGGCCGTCCCCGTCCGGGTGGGTGCGGTTCACCCGGTCGGTGCCGATCGCCTTGAGGTCGGCGCCCGCGCAGAACACGCCGCCGGCGCCGGTCAGCACCGCGACGGCGGCGTCCGGGTCGGCGTCGAACGCGCGGAAGGCGTCGGCCAGCCCGGCCGCGGTGGGCCCGTCGACGGCGTTGCGCGCGGCCGGCCGGTCGATGGTGATCGTGGTGACGGGTCCGTCGTGCTCGACCAGCACGTTCCGGGGCATCGGCGCTCCTCGAGGGTTGACCGGCGTGTCTTCCGGGCACGCCTTCCCTAGAGTATTGGGGTGGCCACTCCCGGGACGGGGACGGCGAGCCGGGAGGAAGCGCATGTCGGGCGGCATGAAGAAGGTCCTGATCGTCGGGGTGGTGGCGATCGTCCTGTTCTTCCTGATCACCCAGCCCACCCAGTCCGCCGACTTCGTGCACCGCGTGCTCGGCTGGCTCAAGGACGGCGCCGAAGCGATCGTCACGTTCTTCCGGACGCTCTTCTCCTGATCTTCGCGACCCGCGTACCGGCACCGCATCGGCGGCGCCGGTGGCTACCGTGCGTGTTAGCGGACGGTAAATCACCCAGTGTCACCAATCCCGGATTTCGGACTCCAGCACTCGACCATCCGGGTGGATTGCGGCTGAAAACGCGCAGGTCGGCGAATTCGTGGCAGCCGGGGTCTGGCGAAGGGGACCACCCCGGCCCTACGGTGCTCACATTGCGTGATCGGGTGGTTCGCCATCCCCCCGGAGAACCCCGGTACGCAGGCAGTTTCCACTCAGCAAGGTGCAGGTTGGTGCGTGCGGCACCACCGCGTGGGACAGGCGTCAGGGCCTGTCCGTCGGGGACCTACAAGGAGGCAGGGATGACCGGAGATCCCGGAGTGGACGCGCTGATCCGGCAATGGGCCGCCGAGCGCGAGCAGACCCCCGAAGAGCAGGAGGTCGACCGCATCGCGAACGCGTGGCTGGCCGACGCGCCACCGCAGGCCCCGGGCATCCCCGGCCAGCGCGCCCGGACCGGGCAGTCCCGGTTCGTCCCCGTCGAGTCGGCCGACCCCGGCTACCTCGCCGCGATGCGCAGCCGGCTGCCGGACGTGCCGGAAGAGCTCCTCACCGCCGCCGCGGGCTGGTGGCAGATGGTCGGCGGCGTCGCCGAAGCCGAAGAGTGGTGGGACGCCGGCATCAGCCCGCTCGACCAGCGGGCCCTCGACTACCGGGCGGCCGGGCTCGCGCCGTCCGACCTGAGCCGCCGGCTCGGGCCGATGACCGTCCTGCAGCACCTCCGCCGCGGCAGCGCCCCGGCCTGGTGCGTCGCGCGCCTCGCGCGGCAGCAGAAGTCCGCCTGACGGGACGCTTTTCACTCGGCCGGGTGATCCGGCGTGGTGAGCCGATCGGGACGACCCGCGTAACGCTAACCTGCGCGGGCTCGTTGACACTTCGTCGACACCACGCTGGAGGACCGGAGTTACGTGCGCACCAGGACCGGAAAGAACGAGGACGACCCCATCGACGCGAGCGTCGAAGAAGCCGCCCCCGCCGCACCGGCACCGGCGCCGCGCTCCGCGAGCGTGGCGGTGCTCACCCGGCTGATCGTGGTCCTCGCCGTGCTGGCCGTGGCCGGCGGGGGCATCTGGCTCGTCACCCGCGCGGCGACGCCCGAGGCGAGCCCGCTCACCACCGAGATCCCCGCCCTGCAGGTCAAGGCGGCCGACGTCCGCCCGGGGTCGGTCGCCCCGGCCGGGGGCGCCGTGGCGGGCGGGGCCGAGCAGCAGACCTCCCCGCAGCAGGCCCGCAGCACCGGCCCGGCGACGCTCTCGCAGTGGGCGAGCCAGGTCGCGGCGGTCACGAACGTCCCCGCGCGGGCGCTGCAGGCCTACGGCAACGCCGAGCTGGCGATGCGCGCGGACCAGCCGAAGTGCAAGATCTCGTGGGCGACGCTCGCGGGCATCGGCCGCATCGAGTCGAACCACGGCCAGTACGCGGGCGCGGTCCTCGGCGCGGACGGCCGCCCGTCCAAGCCGATCATCGGCGTCCCGCTCGACGGCTCGGCCGGGGTCCAGGCCATCGGCGACACCGACGGCGGCCGCTACGACGGCGACGCCGGGGTCGACCGCGCGGTCGGCCCGATGCAGTTCATCCCGAGCACCTGGCGCAAGTGGGCCTCGGACGGCAACGGCGACGGCCTCGGCGACCCCCAGCAGATCGACGACGCAGCCTTGGCGGCGGCCCGGTACCTGTGCGCGGGCGGCCGGGACATGGCCGGCCCGAGCGGGTGGTGGGCCGGGATCCTGTCGTACAACAACTCGACGGAGTACGCGCAGAAGGTGTTCGGCCTGGCCGACGGCTACGCGAAGGGTGCGCAGTCGATCCGCAAGCAGGGCTGAGCGCCGCGGTCCGGGCTGTCCCGATGCCCGGCGAGGGTCGCGAATGAGTCATTCGCGACCTCCGGGGTCCCGAATGAGTCATTCGCGGCAGTTCGCGGCAGCCTCCCCGCAGGCCTGGTCAAAGGCGTGTGAAGCCCGGCGGACCTGGGCTGAGAGCGGCGCCACCCGGTAGGCGGTCGGCCGTCGCCGCTCAGCAGGTCGGTGCTAGCGTCGGAGCGTGCCAGCTTCCCCTCCGCCGGCCGCGTCCCCCTGGGGGCGCCGGATCGCGATCGCCGCGACGTGCTTGGTGAGCCTGCTCGTCTGCTGCGGGCTCGCCTGGTGGCAGTGGGACCGCTTCACCTCGGCGAACGGCACCTTCCAGAACCTCGGCTACGTCCTGCAGTGGCCGCTGTTCGGGCTCTTCCCGGCCTTCATGTTCTGGCGGATCCGCAAGCTCCGCCTGAAGGCCGAAGCCGACGGCACCGCGGACGAGAAGCCGGCGCCCGTCGCCGAAGTGCCCGCTCCTCGTCCCCGCCCGGACACCCCGGTGCCGGACGAAGACGAGGAACTGGCCGCGTACAACCGTTACCTGCGCGAGCTGAACGCCCGCGACCAGCAGGCCGCAGAGTGAGGACGACCCGATGACCACCAGCACCGAAGGCGCCCGGACCGCGGTGCCGCTCGCCGGCCCCCTGCTCCGGTTCCGGACCGCCGCCTACGTCACCGGTGTCGGGCTGCTCGGCCTGTGCTTCGTGATGGTGCTGCGCTACGGCTTCGACAACCCGACGCCGTCCGCGGTCTACTCGCCGATCCACGGCGTCCTCTACATGATCTACCTGGTGCTGACCATCGACCTGGCGATCAAGGCCCGCTGGTCGATCAAGGGCACCGTGCTGGTGCTGCTGGCCGGCTGCGTGCCGTTCGTCTCGTTCCTCGTCGAGCGCCGGGTGACGCACAAGGTCAAGGCCGGGCAGAAGCTGTAGCCGCGGCCTGGCGGCGGAACGTCAGTGCCACCAGGAACGTGCAGGCCGCGAACACCGCGGCCGTCCCGAACGCGGCGGTCATCCCGTCGACCGTCAGCTGGGCCCCGGTCGAGCCCGCCGAGCGGGTCACCGAGCCGAACACCGTGATCAGCACGGCCAGGCCGAGCGTGCTGCCGACCTGCTGCATCGTCTGCAGCACGCCACCCGCGGCACCCGCGTCCTCGCTGGGCACCGTGGCCATCACGATCACGTTGAGCGGCGCGAACGCCAGCCCGGCGCCGAGCCCCATGAGCAGCAGCGGACCCAGCAGCGCCGGGAAGTACGCGCTGCTCGTGGTGAGCGTGGCGAGCCAGCCGACCCCGGCGACCATCATCAGGGAGCCGGTGATCGCGAGCGGCTTCGGCCCGTAGCGGGGGAGCAGCCGCGGCACGAGCCGGCTCATGGTGAAGATCAGCGCCGCCATCGGCAGGAAGGCGAACCCGGTGGCCAGCGCGGCGTAGTGCCGGATGTCCTGCATGAACTGGGTGAGGAAGAAGAACATCGACATCATCGCCATCGGGCCGAGGAAGAAGTTGACGTAGGCCGCGCTGCGGTTGCGGTCGGCGAACAGGCGCAGCGGGACCAGCGGCAACGCGGTCCGGGCTTCGATCACGACGAACGCCGTCAGCAGCGCCAGGCCGCCGGCGAGCGACCCGAGGGTCACCGGGCTGCCCCAGCCGTCGGACGCGGCGTGGGTGAAGGCGAACACGAGTGCGCCGACGCCGAAGGTGCCGGTGATCGCACCGGGCAGGTCCAGGTGGGCCCGCCGGCGCGGCGGCTCGGGGACGAACCGCGGGGCGAGGAGCACGATCGCCAGCCCGAACGGGACGTTGATGAACAGCGCGGCGCGCCACGAGATCCATTCGGTGAGCAGGCCGCCGACGATCAGGCCGATCGCGAAGCCGCCGCTGGACATCGCGGAGAACAGCGCCAGCGCCCGGACGCGGGCCTTGGCTTCGGTGAACGTCGTGGTGACCAGGGCCAGGGTGCTCGGGCCGGCCATGGCGGCGCCGACGCCCTGCAGGACGCGGGCGGCGATGAGCAGCGCGGCCGAGTCGGCGAGGCCGCCGGCCAGCGAGGCGAGGGTGAACAGGGCGGTGCCCGCGACGAACATCCGGCGCCGGCCGAACAGGTCGCCCGCCCGGCCGCCGAGCAGCAGCAGGCCGCCGAAGACGAGGCTGTAGGCGGTCATCACCCAGGACAGGCCGGTGGGGGAGAACCCCAGGTCGGCCTGGATGCGCGGGAGCGCGACGTTCATCACGGTGGCGTCGAGGATGAGCATGAGCTGGCAGGTCAGGATGATCGCGAGGACCAGCCCGCTGCGGCGGGCCGGGGCAGGCTCGACCGCACGATGGATCGTCTGCTGCGACAAGAGATACTCCCCCAAGGAGTACGAAGTTAAGTGGAGAGCTTCTCCACTTGGGCATGAAGCGATAATATGGAGAGCGTCTCCGGATGCGCAAGTAAATTCGGAGAATCTCTCCGGTTAGTTGGCGAGGAGGCCGGGATGCCGGGTGGGGACGCGGGGCGTCCGATGCGGGCGGACGCGCGGCGCAACTACGAGCGCATCGTCGCGACGGCGAAGGAGCTCTTCACCGCGCACGGGGCCGACGTGCCGCTGGACGACATCGCGAAGAAGGCGGAGGTCGGGGCCGGGACGCTCTACCGGCACTTCCCGACGCGCGAGAAGCTGTTCGAAGCGGTCTACCGCGACGAGATCGAAGTGCTCGCCGATCGCGCGTTCGCGCTGCACGACGAGCTGCCGCCGTGGGAGGCGCTGGAAGCGTGGCTGACCGCCCAGGTCACCTGGGTCGTCGAGCGGCACAAGCTGGCCACGTTCCTCAAGGAGTCGATCGATTCCGGCTCCGAAACGTTCCAGTACTGCCAGAAGCGGCTGCGTGAAGCGACCGGCGTGCTGGTCGACGCCGCGCAGGACGCCGGGCTGATCCGCGCGGACATCCAGGGTGTCGACGTGCTGCGGCTGGGCCACGGCGCGGGGATGGCGGTGCGCAACTGCAGTCCCGAGGACGGCAGGCGGGTGCTGGCCGTGATCCTGGACGGCCTGCGCGTCTGACGCAGGCCGCCCAGGCGGGGCTCAGCTGCCGATGCCGGTGAGGGAACGGACTTCCATCTCGGCCTGCTTGGCTTCGTCGGCCTTCGGCTTGCCGACCAGCGTGCCGACGAACCCGCACAGGAACGAGAACGGGATCGAGACCAGGCCCGGGTTCTTCAGCGGGAACCAGGCGAAGTCGATGCCCTTGAAGATCGAGTCCGGCGAACCCGACACGACCGGCGAGAAGAGCACCAGCAGCAGGCACGCGATCAGGCCGCCGTAGATGCCCCACAGCGTGCCGGTCGTGTTGAACCGCTTCCAGAACAAGGAGTAGAGCAGCGTCGAGAGGTTCGCCGACGCCGCCACCGCGAACGCCAGCGCCACCAGGAACGCGATGTTCTGCCCGTTCGCCAGGACGCCGCCGACGATGGCGAACACGCCGACGACGATCGCGGTCAGCCGCGCCACGCGGACCTCGTCGGCCGGCTCCGCCTTGCCCCGCTTGAAGATGTTCGCGTAGACGTCGTGGGCGAACGAGGCCGACGCGGTGATCGTCAGCCCGGCCACGACCGCGAGGATCGTCGCGAACGCCACCGCGGCGATGATGCCCAGCAGCAGCGTCCCGCCGACGTGCAGGGCCAGCAGCGGGGCCGCCGAGTTCTCGCCGCCGGGCGCGGCCTTGATCTCGTCCGCGCCGACCAGCGCGGCCGCGCCGAAGCCGATCACCAGCGTGCACAGGTAGAAGAGGAACATGCACGCCGTCGCCCAGACGACGCTTCGCCGCGCCTCGCGGGAGTTCGGCACGGTGTAGAAGCGCATCAGCACGTGCGGCAGCGCCGCCGCGCCGAGGACCAGCGCCAGCGCCAGCGACACGAAGTCGAGCTTGGTGGTGCCGTTCTTGCCGTACGAGCCGCCCGGTTCGAGGAGCTTGTCGCCGAGCGGGCTGTTTTCGGCCGCCGAGGAGAGCAGGTTCGAGAACGAGAAGCCGAACTTGCCGAACAGGAACACCGTGAGCAGCGCGCCGCACAGCAGCAGGATGGTCGCCTTGATGATCTGCACCCACGTGGTGCCCTTCATCCCGCCGACCAGCACGTAGAGCACCATGACCAGGCCGACGACGCCGATCACCAGCGCCTGGCCGAGCTTGGAGTGCACGTTCAGCAGCAGCGCCACCAGGCCGCCGGCGCCCGCCATCTGCGCCAGCATGTAGAAGAAGGAGATGACCA
The DNA here is from genome assembly GCF_041346945.1 of Amycolatopsis sp. cg9. Taxonomy (NCBI): domain Bacteria; kingdom Bacillati; phylum Actinomycetota; class Actinomycetes; order Pseudonocardiales; family Pseudonocardiaceae; genus Amycolatopsis; species Amycolatopsis sp. cg9. The sequence continues at coordinate 5,255,434 of NZ_CP166850.1, forward strand.
GCGTCGACGTCGCCGCCGCCGCGCGGACCGGGCGCTGCTTCATCCGGAAGCTGAGCACGTCGCCCATCGTGAAGCGGCCGGTGTTGCGCAGCAGCTCGGCGATCAGCAGCAGGTCGACCAGCCAGGCGACCAGGAAGCCGATCGAGTAGAGGAAGCCGTCGTAGCCGTGGATCGCGATGGCGCCGGCGATCCCGAGGAAGGACGCCGCCGACAGGAAGTCGCCGGAGAGGGCGATGCCGTTCTGGCGGCCGGTGAAGGCGCTGCCCGCGGCGTAGTAGTCCGACGTCGACGAGTTCCGGCTGCTGGCCCGGTAGACGACGTAGAGCGTGATCGCCACGAAGAGGGCGAACACGGCCGTGTTGACGATCGGGTTGCTGGCGGGCACCCCGCCCGCGGCGAGGGCGGTCACCGGCGCGTCCCTTCCGGGGCGCCCGCGCGGGCGCGCAGTTCGGCCACGCGCGGGTCGACCTGGCGGCGCGCGTAGCGGAGGTAGAGCCAGGTGACCAGCGCGGTGCTGGCGAACTGGCCGATGCCGAGCACGATGCCGACGTTGACCTGGCCGAACACCTTCTGGCTCATGAAGTCGTGCGCGTAGGCGGCCAGCAGCACGTACGTCATGTACCAGGCGAAGAAGGCGAGGCTCATCGGGAAGACGAACCCGCGGAACCGGCGGCGCAGCGCGACGAACTCGCGGCTGGCCTGGATCCCGGCGTAGTCGGGGCCGGTGGGGGCGGCGGGGCGCCGCTGCGGGGCGCCGGACGGGCGCTCCCCGGTGAAGAGGGCCGGCATCCGGCCGGTCTCCTCGAGGGCGTTGCCCGTCGCTGGTCGCGCGACGTCGTACATGGGTGCCTCCGGCAGAGAGCCTGGCGTGGCGGCGGGACCCGGTGCCCGCGGCGGGCGCCGGCCGCCCTTGCGGTCTGCGAGGCGAACATCGTAACTACGCCGTCCGGCGGAGTCCGAAGGCGGCCGGGCGGTTAGGGGGCCCGGTACGCACGGTATTCGTTTTCTTGTCGAAAGTGTCGAATACGCTTTCGGTGGCAAGATCACGGGCAGATCACCCGGAATGATGAGAAAAATTGTGACGCGACGTTGTCGCGTTCGGCCTACGCTGCGGCGAACGAAGTAATCCTGCCGGACGCGGGTGACCGACTGTCACCCGGGGTAGTCGCAGTAGGGTTTCGTAGCGCCGACGAGGGTCCTCCGCGGGCGGCGTGGCGGGGAAGATCCACTGGTCGGCGCGGGTTCTCGAAAGAAATCACCAGGTCGAGCGACGGTGGCCCGCAACGCCACAAGATCGGGCACATCTTGAGACTTGACCCACCCGTTGGGGGTACTGAGTGTAGATCGTCCGAGGTATGCTGCTGCCCTGCCTGGGCTAATCGGGTGACGGCCGGATGCCCGGGTGAGGCGTGTCCGGTAACCGGAATTCCCTCTTCGGGGGCGGCGAGGGGGAATGTCCCGCGCGGTTCTCGGCCGGGAATCCACTTTCTGCAGGTCAGCGCCCGAGTGGACGACGAAATTGACCGGCCGGGCATCGGGGGTACGATTCTTTGGCCCAGCTGACCGCAGCGATCGATTGGCACCGATAAAGTTGATCTCGACAACCGTGCAGAACGCAACTTGCGACGTGCACGTGCACAGTCCCTTGCACGGGACGTCGGGGCGGTGCCTGCCCGGAGACGGGCGCGCGGGCGGCCGGGCTGCCGGGGGCGAGCGAGGGCGACGGCGAAGTGGCAGGGTGCGGACGGCGCGGCCGTCCGGGCGCCCGCCGCGAGCCGGCACGCCGCGCCGCCTACGCGGATCCATGACGCCGGACAGGGAGTCACTCACGTGACCGTTGCAGGAGAAGGTCAGGTGCCCGTGGGGGAGCTGCTCGGCCGAGCACCCCGGCGGTCGAAGGGGAAGGCGGCTTGGCACGCGCTCGTGCACTGGCGCGACTGGAGCCTCCCCGTCAAGCTTTCGGCCGTCACCGTCGTGCCCATCGTCATCGCGCTGGTGCTCGGCATCACGACGATCGCGGCGCAGGTCGGCCGCTCGGACGAGTACCAGCGGCTCGACCGGCTCGTCGCGCTCGGCGGCCAGGTGCGCGCGCTCACCGGCGCCCTGCAGCAGGAGCGCACGGTCACCGCGGCGATGCTGACCGAGGGCACCGTCGGCGGCACCCCCGAACTCGCGAAGGCCCGCCAGGCCACGGACGCGGCGGTCGGCCCGTTCACCGCCGCGCAGGCCCGCGCGGCCGCGATCGAGCCGGGGGTCGCCGGCGCCGCGGGCGCCGCCACCTCGCAGCTCGGCAACCTCGGCTTCCTGCGCCGCCAGGTCGACGGCGGCCAGCTCGACCCCGGCCAGGCCATCACGGCGTTCTCCGACCTCGCCAAGCCGCTCGTCGCCCTCGACACCGCGGCCACCGCGGGCGCCGGCGACGGCACGCTCGGCGGCACCCCCGCCGGGCTGCACGAACTCCTCGTCGCGGGCGAGCAGGTGTCGGTCAGTCAGGCGCTGGTGTCCTTCGGCATCGCCCGAGCCGGGCTGTCGCCGAGCGAGCTCGCCACCCTCCGCGCCGCCGAGCTGCGGCTCGGCGACCGCCTCGTCGACTTCCGGTCCGCGGCGGGCGACACGCTGCAGCGCGACTTCGCGGCCATCGCCGAGGGTTCGCAGGCGCAGAGCCGCGCGCGGATGGTCGAGTCGGTGCTGAACGCGCCGAGCGGCGCGGTCGACGACGCGTTCCGCACGCTGTCGGCCCAGGACTGGAACGCCGCCTCCGCCGCGATGCGCGCGCAGATCGGGCAGGTCGCCGACCGGCTCGGCGGGGCGGCGTCGGCGACGTCGGAGGAGCTGGTCGACGAGTCCAGCAGCGGCGCCGGCCTGCTCGCCGTGCTGCTGTTCGCGGCGATGGTGCTCGCCGTCGCGGTCGTCTTCCTCATCACCCGCCAGCTGCTGCGGTCGCTGAAGGTGCTGCGCCGCAGCGCGCTCGACGTCGCCGAGACCGCGCTGCCGGAGGCGGTCCGCAACATCCAGGAGGGCCGCGCGCAGGGCACCGACGTCCGCCCGGTCCCGGTGCAGACCGACGACGAGGTCGGCGAGGTGGCGCGCGCGTTCGACAAGGTGCACCACCAGGCGCTGCGGTTGGCGACCGAACAGGCCGCGATGCGCACCGGCTACGGCAGCGTCTTCGTCAACCTCTCGCGGCGCAGCCAGAGCCTGGTCCAGCGGCAGCTGCAGCTGATCGAGCAGCTCGAGCGGGACGAGGAGGACGCCGACCAGCTGGCGACGCTGTTCCAGCTCGACCACCTCGCCACCCGGATGCGGCGCAACAACGAGAACCTGATGGTGCTCTCGGGCGCCGAGCCGGGCCGCCGGTCGGGGAAGCCGGTCGGCACCACCGACATGCTCCGCGCCGCGGTGTCGGAGATCGAGCAGTACCAGCGGGTCCAGGTGCAGCCGCCGCCCCCGGCGCGGATCGTCGGCTACGCGGCGAGCGACCTGATGCGCCTGGTCGCCGAGCTGCTGGACAACGCCACGGCGTTCTCCGCGCCGGAGACTTCGGTGACGGTGGCGTCGCGGCTGGGCGAGGACGGCTCGCTCAACATCGACATCCTCGACAAGGGCATCGGCATGAACGAGGCCGAGGTCACCGAGGCGAACACCCGGCTGACCGAGGCGGGTTCGGTCGACCTGGCCACCTCGCGCCGGATGGGCCTGTTCGTCGTCGGCCGGCTGGCCAGCAGGCACCGCATCGGGGTGTCGCTGCACGGCGGCAAGGACATCGTCGGCGTCCGCGCCACGGTCGTCGTCCCGGCGGACCTGGTGATGCCGGTGACCGACGGCCCGGCGACCGGCCCGATCGGCGCGCTCCAGCAGCACCCGGCCAGCCCCGCGGCGGGCAACCAGCTGCCGCGCCGCCAGGTCAACGGCAACTCCCGCCCGCGCCCGGTGGTCCCGCGGCAACCGGCGATGGGGGAGGAGCGCTGGCCGTCCGCGAGCGACCTCGCGGGCTTGAGCGGCGGCGGCCCGGCCACGCGCCCGCCGTCCGACCTGGAGATCTCCGGGACGGCGTTGTTCGCGCCCATCCCGAAGGGCGACGACGCGCCGCCGCCACCGCGCCCGACGCTGCCCGCGGTGCTGCCGGTGCCGGTGCAGCCGCCGAAGCCGGACGAGCTGCCCGCGGGCAAGGACCTGTTCTCCGCCAACGAAACGACGCTGAGCGACTGGTGGCAGCAGGCGACCACGACCCCGGCCGCCCCGCCCGCCCCCGAGCCGGCTCCGGATCGCTCGGAGACGACGCCGATCTTCGACGAGATGCTGTCGGCGTGGTTCCGCGAGGACAAGCCGGCCGCTCCGGCTGCCCCCGCCGCTTCGGAAACCTCGGCCCCTTCGGCCACCTCGGTCACCGACGAGGAGCCGGCCGCGGCCGAACCGGCGGAAGCCGAGCCGCAGGAGCGGCGCAGCTGGGACTTCGCGAGCGACGAGAACTTCCGCACGGTCCAGGCCCGCTCCCAGGCGGCCCCGACGGCGTTCACGGACGCGGGCCTCCCGCGCCGCCGCCGCGGCGAGCAGCTGATGCCGGGCAGCGCGGTCCCACCCCCGGCAGCCCCCACCCCGGTCCCACCCCGCCCGGAACTCCCGGTCCGCGACCCGGCGGACGTCCGCGGCCGCCTGAGCAGCTTCCAGCAGGGCGTGACCCGCGGCCGCCAGCAGGCCCGCCAGTCCAAGCCCCCACAGGGCGGCGCGGACCAGGCGACGCCCGGGGGAGCGCAGCCGACTGCGACCCACCCGGCAGCGGGCGCACCGCAGCAGGGGGGCGGCGTTCCGGCACCGGGCTCGGCACCGCAGGCGCCGGCCGCTCCGGCCGGCCACCAGCCAGGCTCCGCGCAGCGGGCGGCGGGTTCGTCGGCCGAGGGCCAGCCGGGCAGCTCGGCTGGGCACGAGCCGGGCTCGGCGCAGCACGCAGCGGGTGCTCCGGGCGTGGGCCAGCCAGGTTCCGCGCGGCAGGCGCCAGGTTCCTCCACTGGGCACGAGCCGGGCTCCGCGCAGCAGGCGGCGGGTGCCCCGGCCGCGCACCAGCCGGGCACGAACGAGCCGACGGCGCCCCAGCCGGGCACGCCGCAGCAGGTCGCGGGCGCGTCGGCCGCGCAGGCGAGCGCGGGACCGGAGGCACCTCACCCGTCGGGTTCACCGGAGGCGGGCGCCCCTGCCCCCGCCTCGCAGCCGAACACCGCGCAGACCGGCCGGCAACGAGCCACCGGGGCCTTCCCACAGCCGGGCGAGCCCCAGCCCAACGGGCTGCCGCAACCCCGCCGCCAGCCGCCCGCGGCTCCGAACGGGCTCGCGCACCCGGGCCAGCCCAACGGTCTCGCGCACCCGGGCCGGCCCCAGCCCAACGGTCTCGCGCACCCGGGCCAGCCCAACGGGCTCGCCCACCCGGGCCACCCCAACGGGCTCCCGCACCCGGCCGCGCCGCAGTCCGGCGAAACCGTGCCCCACCCCAACGGGCCGTCGCACCCCGCCGCCCGGCCGGGGCACCCCGCGGCCCCTCAGGAGCCCGAGCCGCCGGCCCAGCCCCCGTCGGTGTTCGACGAAGGCGCCGCCGACGGCCGCCCGAGTACTCCGCCGTCGTCGCTGCCCTCCCGCCGCGGCGCCGCACAGGAGACCCCGGAGACCCCGGCGCCGCGCGAGGAAACCTCCGCCGTCGAAGCCACCGCCGAGTGGAACTTCGGGACCGATGACGGCTGGCGGGCCGTGCAAGCGGTGTCCCAGTCGACACCCGCCACTTTCACTTCGGCAGGATTGCCCCGGCGCCGTCGCGGGGAGCAGCTGCTTCCGGGCAGCGCCGGACCGCCCACCGGGGCCACGGCCCCCCGACCACAACGGGACGCGCACGACGTGCGCGGCCGCCTGCGGAGCTTCCAGCAGGGCATCGAGCGTGGACGCCACCGCACCGCACAGGCGGCCGAGACCAACCACGAGACACTGGAGGGTGAATGAACTCGCCGAGTAGCGCCCAGCCGACGCAGAACCAGTTCGGCTGGCTGGTGAACGACTTCGCGGAGCGGGTGCCCGGCGTGGCCCACGCCGTGGTCGTCTCGGCGGACGGCTTGCTGCTGACCGCGTCGAACCGGCTCCCGCTCGACCGGGCCGACCAGCTCGCCGCGGTCGCCTCGGGCCTGGTCAGCCTCACCCAGGGCGCCGCCCGCTGCTTCGAGGCCGGCGCGGTCAACGAGACCGTCGTCGAGATGGAGCTCGGGATCATGGTGCTGATGTCGATCAGCGACGGGTCCTGCCTCGCCGTCCTCGCCGCCCCCAACTGCGACATCGGCCAGGTCGCCTACGAGATGACGATGCTCGTCGACCGGGTCGGCCAGATCCTCACCCCGGAGCTGCGCGCCCAGCTTCAGGGCTCCGGTGGGTCGCTGATCGGCGAACCGGTGGGATGATGGCGCGATGAGCACGGGGTCCGGATTCGACGGCGAACCACCCGAGGGGCAGTACCCCGCCGGGCGCGGGGACGACGGCACGTTCGCCGACGTCCTCAACGGGTTCACCCTGGATTCCGGCCGTGCCCGCCGGAAGCGCAAGAAGAGCAAGGAGTCCCCGCCACCCCCGGCCGCCGGTGCGCACGCGGCCGCGGAACCGCCGGCGCCCGCGCCGTCGGCCGACCAAGGAGATCGCGTGACCTCTTTAGTCTCTCCACCCGGCAGTACCGACGGGGACAGCCCGCGACCTGGTGGTTTGTTCGACCCCGGGCCGCCCAGCGGCGAGTTCGTGATGCCCGCGGTGTTCGAACAGCCGCCCGCGCCGGAGGAGCTGACGGCCATCGTCCGGCCCTACGCGCTGACCGGCGGCCGCACCCGGGCAAACTACGCCCTGGAGCTGGAGACACTGATCTCCGCGAAGGACTACGCTGCCACCGGTGGCTTCCCCGAAGTGGCCGCGGAGCAGATCGAGTGCATTTCGATCATGGAAGAGTGCCGGACCCCCCGTTCGGTCGCCGAGATCGTGTCGGCCTTGCGGGTGCCACTGGGCGTGGCCCGGGTACTGATCAGCGACGCGGCCGACGCGGGGCTGGTCACGGTGCACAAGACGATAACGGGCAATGACGGCGCCGAGGCACATCTGGTGTTGATGGAAAGGGTTTTGAGTGGACTCCGTCGGCTATAAGGCACCGCGGGACACCGCGCCCCCGACCATGACATCCGCCAAGATCGTGGTGGCTGGCGGTTTCGGAGCGGGGAAGACGACCTTCGTCGGGTCGGTGTCGGAGATCGTGCCGCTGACCACCGAGGCGATGATGACCGACGCCAGCGTCGGCGTCGACAACCTCGACCACACGCCGGGCAAGTCGACGACCACGGTGGCGATGGACTTCGGGCGCGTCTCCCTCGACGCGGACCTGATCCTCTACCTGTTCGGCACGCCCGGTCAGCAGCGGTTCTGGTTCATGTGGGACGACCTCGTCCGCGGCGCGATCGGCGCGGTGGTGCTCGCCGACACGCGCCGGCTGGCGGACTCGTTCGCCCCGATCGACTTCTTCGAGGACCGCGGACTGCCGTACATCGTCGGCGTCAACACGTTCGACGGTGTCCTGGAGCACGACATCAACGACGTCCGCGAGGCGCTGTCGATCGACCCGAACATCCCGATCGTCCGCTGCGACGCGCGCGACCGCGAGTCGACCAAGCAGACGCTCATCACGCTGGTCGAGTACGCCATGCGGCAGTGGATCGCGCTCCGGGCGGCGAACGCCCGCTGACGCCGCACGGGCCCGGGGAACGCCCCGGGCCCGGCGCCGGTCACGCCCGGCGGTAGCGCAGCAGCACGACCCGGTCGTCGAAGGTGCGCGACCCGGCCAGCTCCAGGCCGAGCCGCGCGGTGCCCTCGGCGAACGGGCGCTTGCCGCCGCCGAGCACGACCGGGTGCACGAACACCTGGTACTCGTCGATCAGGCCCCGCGCGGTCAGCGCGGCGGCCAGCTCCGCGCCGCCCATGAGCAGCAGGTCCTTCCCCGGTTCGGCCTTCAGTGACGCCACGGCCGCGGAGAGGTCGCCGCCGACGACCCGGGTGTGCCAGCCCGGCTTCTCCAGCGTCCGCGAGAACACGACCTTCGGCGTCTCGCGCCAGACCGGTGCGAAGGCGATGTCGTGCGGGTCGTCCGAGATCGACTCGGCCGCCGGCCAGAACGCCGCCATCATGTCCCACACCTTGCGCCCGTAGGCGAACTCACCGCACCGCGCGCTCAGCTCCCGCGAGTACCCGGACAGCTCGGGCCCCATCACGGGCCAGTCGAACTCGCCGTCCGGGCCCTCGACGCAGCCGTCGAGCGACGTGTGGACCATGTGGATGAGCTCGCGCATTTCCGCCTCCTCGTGCTTCGTGTCACCAGCAGGTCGGGGCCGCGCCGGCGGACCGGACACGCCCGCCGGAAAAACTTCAGTATTCGTCGTGTCGGCGCCACCAGGCACCGGGACCGTCGTCGCCCCGGCTCTCCTCTTCCCACGCCTCCTGGCGGCCCAGCGGCGTGACGTCGAGGTACCGGTGCGAGGCGAGGAACATCTCGCCGCCGCGGCCGGTGGTGAAGTACGTCCGGTAGACGTCGTCGCCGTTGCGGAGGAAGACGCTGATCCCGAAGCCCATGCCGACGCCGCAGTCCTCGGTGAAGTCGCTGCCGTGCGAGGACACGAACGGCACGTCCCAGCCCATCCGGCTCTTGTAGGACTCGATCTCGGGCAGCGTGGCCGGCGCGACGACCTGGAGCGTGACGTCCCGGTCGTGCAGGTGGGCCAGGTGCGGCATGTTGTCGACGAGCAGGGAGCAGCCGGGGCAGCCCGCTTCGTCCCCCGGGTGCAGCATGAAGTGGTAGACGATCAGCTGCGGCCGTCCCTCGAACAGGTCCAGCAGGCTCTTCTCGCCCTCGGGCGAGGTGAACACGTACGGCTTGGTGAACGGCACCATCGGCAGCCGGCGGCGTTCGGCGGCGAGGTGGTCGGCCGCCTTCATGTGCTCCTTCTCCTTGACGAGCAGTGCGTCGCGCGCGGCCTGCCATTCCTCCGGCGAGACGATCTCGGGCAGGGCGTGCTGGGTCGCGGTCATCGGTCTTCCTCTCCTCGGTGGTGGATGAAGCCGGCCAGGTCGTCGAAGCTGGAGGTCCAGCCGCCGTGGTGGCCGTCGCGGTCGGCGACGGCCGGGAAGCCGGTCTGGACGAAGGTCATCTCCGTCTTGCCGCCCAGATCGGCGAAGTCGATCGACACGAGGGTCTCCGCGCGCAGGTCGCCTTCGGTGTCCCAGGTGAAGGTGAACACGAGCCGCTCCGGGGCGGTGATCTCGCGGTAGGTGCCGTGCATCCAGTGCTCGTCGCCCTCGGGGGAGCGGATGCACGCCCGCCAGGCGCCGCCCGGCCGCGTCGCCAGGGTGACCGCGGAGCCGGTGTAGCCGTGCGGCCCCAGCCAGCTCGCCAGCTGGTCGGGGTCGGTCCAGGCGGCGAAGACCAGTTCGCGGGGCGCGTCGAAGACGCGGGTGATGGTGAGGTCAGGCATCCTCGCTCCCGTTCCGCAGGGTGCGCAGGTGCTCCTCGAGGCGGTCGAACCCGCCGTCCCAGAACGGGCGGTAGGCCGCCACCCAGTCGGCGACGTCCGCCAGGGGTTTCGCCGCCAGCCGGCAGGGCCGCCACTGGCGCGTGCGGCCGCGGGTGATGAGCCCGGCCTGCTCCAGCACCTTGAGGTGCCGCGAAACGGCGGGCAGGCTCATCGGGAACGGCTCGGCGAGCTCGTTCACCGTCGCTTCGCCCGCCGAGAGCCGGGCGAGGATGGCGCGCCGCGTCGGGTCGGCGAGGGCCGCGAACGTGCGGCTCAGGTGGTCTGCGGGAATGGTCATTTCAGCACCTTGTTAATTAACGACTACGTTAAACGTAGTCCTCAGCTGCGCACTGTCAAGGTTGTCGTGAGCGGTGCTGAGAGCCGTGTCACTGGTCCTCGGGTTTCCAATAGTAGGAAGCCAAAGTATTTTTAGGGGATGAGCAGTGAGCTGTACCGCCCCGTGCACCCCGTCCGGTTCGTCACCGCGTCGAGCCTCTTCGACGGCCACGACGCATCGATCAACATCATGCGGCGGATCCTGCAGTCGCAGGGCGCGGAGGTCGTGCACCTGGGGCACAACCGCTCGGTCGACGAGGTGGCCACCGCCGCCATCGCCGAGGACGTCCAGGGCGTCGCCATCTCCGCCTACCAGGGCGGGCACGTCGAGTACTTCTCGTACCTGGTCGAGCTGCTGCGCGAGCGTGGCGCCGGCCACATCAAGGTCTTCGGCGGCGGGGGCGGGGTGATCGTGCGCGAGGAGATCGACCTGCTGCACTCGCGCGGCGTCGCCCGCATCTTCTCGCCGGAAGACGGCTACGAGATGGGCCTGCCGGGCATGATCAACTCGATGATCGAGGCCTGCGACACCGACCTCGCGGCCGAGGGCCCGGCACTGGACAAGGTGCTCGCCGGCGACGTCCCCGCGCTCTCGCGGGTCATCACCCAGCTGGCGGCCGACCGGCTGCCGGGCGAGCTGCTCGACGGCATCACCGAAGCCGCGGCCGGGCGGACGGTGCCGGTACTGGGCATCACCGGCACCGGCGGCTCCGGCAAGTCGTCGCTGACCGACGAGCTGGTCCGCCGCTTCCGGCTCGACCAGGAGGACAAGCTGCGGATCGCGGTGCTCGCTGTCGACCCGTCGCGGCGCAAGGGCGGCGGCGCGCTGCTCGGCGACCGCATCCGGATGAACTGCCTCGACGGCTCCCCGGTGTACTTCCGCTCGCTGGCCACGCGCACGACGTCGGGGGAGATCCCGGCCGGGCTGCGCGAATCGATCCTGGCCTGCAAGGCCGCCGGCTACGACCTGGTGATCGTCGAGACGCCGGGCATCGGCCAGGGCGACGCCGGGATCGTCGACTTCGTGGACGAGTCGCTGTACGTGATGACGCCGGAGTTCGGCGCCGCGTCGCAGCTGGAGAAGATCGACATGCTCGACTTCGCCGACGTCGTCGCGATCAACAAGTTCGAGCGTCGCGGCGCCGAGGACGCCCGCCGCGACGTCGCGCGCCAGCTGGTGCGCAACCGCGAGGCCTTCTCGGAAGGCCCCGAGGACATGCCGGTGTACGGCACGAGCGCGGCGAAGTTCAACGACGACGGCGTCACGGCGCTGTACCAGCACCTGCGCGGCATGCTGGCCGAGCGCGGGCTGACCGTCTCGGCGGGCACGCTGCCCCGCGTGGAGGGCAAGGTGTCCACGGACGCCTCGACGATCATCCCCGGCAACCGCGCGCGGTACCTGGCCGAGATCGCCGACTCCGTGCGCGGCTACCACGCGAAGACCGAGCAGCAGGTCGCCGCGGTCCGCAAGCGGAACGCGCTGGCGCTGACCAGGACCGAACTGTCCAAGGTGGACGCGACGACCGACGCGCTCGACGGGCTGCTCGCCGCGGCCGAGTCCGATGTGGACGGCGAGTCGGCAAAGCTCCTCGAGCGCTTCCGTGAACTGGCCGAGGAGTACCGCCAGGACGAGCTGGTCGTGAAGATCCGCGACAAGGAGCTGCGCACGCAGCTGTGGCGCGACACGCTGTCGGGCAACCGGATCCCGCGCGTCGCCCTGCCGCGGTACAGCGAGGACGGCGAGCTGCTGTCGTTCCTGCGCCGAGAGAACCTGCCGGGCTACTTCCCCTACACCGCGGGCGTTTTCCCGTTCAAGCGCGAGGGCGAGGACCCGGCCCGGATGTTCGCCGGCGAGGGTGACGCGTTCCGCACCAACCGCCGGTTCAAGCTGCTCTCGGCCGACTCCGAGGCGAAGCGGCTCTCGACGGCGTTCGACTCCGTGACCCTCTACGGCCACGACCCCGACACGCGCCCCGACATCTACGGCAAGGTCGGCACCTCGGGCGTGTCCATCGCGACGCTCGAGGACATGAAGGTCCTCTACGACGGCTTCGACCTGACCGCGCCGAACACGTCGGTGTCGATGACGATCAACGGCCCGGCGCCGACGATCCTGGCCTTCTTCCTCAACACCGCGATCGACCAGAAGGTCGAGGCGTTCCGCGCCGAGCACGGCCGCGACCCGTCCGACACCGAGGCCGCCGAGCTGCGCTCGTGGACGCTGCAGAACGTGCGCGGCACGGTGCAGGCCGACATCCTCAAGGAGGACCAGGGCCAGAACACCTGCATCTTCTCCACCGAGTTCAGCCTCCGGATGATGGCCGACATCCAGGAGTGGTTCATCGAGCACCACCTGCGGAACTTCTACTCGGTCTCGATTTCCGGCTACCACATCGCCGAGGCGGGCGCGAACCCGATCTCGCAGCTGGCCTTCACGCTGGCGAACGGCTTCACCTACGTCGAGTCGTACCTGGCCCGCGGCATGGACGTCGACTGCTTCGCGCCGAACCTGTCGTTCTTCTTCTCCAACGGCATGGACGCGGAATACTCGGTCCTGGGCCGGGTGGCCCGCCGGATCTGGTCGGTGGCGATGCGCGACCGCTACGGCGCGAACGAGCGGTCGCAGAAGCTCAAGTACCACGTGCAGACGTCCGGCCGGTCGCTGCACGCGCAGGAGATGAGCTTCAACGACATCCGCACCACGCTGCAGGCCCTCTGCGCGCTTTACGACAACGCGAACTCGTTGCACACCAACGCGTTCGACGAGGCGATCACGACGCCGTCGGAGTCGTCGGTCCGTCGCGCGATGGCGATCCAGATGATCATCAACAAGGAATGGGGCCTGTCGAAGAACGAGAACCCGCTGCAGGGCTCGTTCGTCATCGACGAGCTGACGGACCTGGTCGAGGAAGCGGTCCTGGCCGAATTCGACCGCATCTCCGAGCGCGGCGGCGTCCTGGGCGCGATGGAGACGGGCTACCAGCGCGGCAAGATCCAGGACGAGTCGATCCTGTACGAGCGCAAGAAGCACGACGGCTCGCTCCCGATCATCGGCGTCAACACGTTCCGCAACCCGAACGCGGGCGAGGACGACATCGAGGTCGAACTGGCCCGCGCGACGGAGGACGAGAAGAAGTCCCAGCTGAACCGCCTGGCCGACTTCCACCACCGCCACCACGAGGAAGCCCAGCAGGCCCTGAAGGCCCTGCGCGAAGCCGCAACCCGCGGCGGCAACCTGTTCGGGGTCCTGATGGACGCCGCGCGGGTGTGCTCGCTGGGCCAGATCACGGAGGCGTTCTTCGAGGTCGGGGGCCAGTACCGGCGCAACGTCTGAGCTCTGCGGCCGTCGAACGTCGCTGATCCGCTGCCAAGACGCCGCACAAGCGCGACTCTTCCTTGTTTGTATACCTGAAGTTCGTCTTTGCGTAACGTGCTGGACAGTTTCGGCGACTGTGACGGCAACTGCGCGAAGGCGGGGTGGAGGTATGCATGATCCAACTGAGGATCGGTCTGTGGCGAGCATGGGCCTTCGTGCAACAGCGGCCGCTGAAACTGACGGTGGGCATCTTCCTCCTGATTGTTGAGATACTGGTGCCGCGCTCGGCTTCGTTCTGGATCCTTGTCGGGCTGACCATTGCCGTTGCCGCCAAGGAGCTGATCGACATCTCCGAGAAGGTGTACAAGGACCTCAAGAAGATCCTCACCATCGAGTCGAAGCTCCGGCAGAGACCTTTGCAGCTCCCCTACAAGAGTCCTTATGACTCGTGGGAGAAGATCGAGTTCGAGGGCTCTCAAGCGGTCCACGACCCGGTGCTGGACGCCGAGTTGACGACCGACCCGTTCATCACGCTGGAGAAGCAGCACAAGATGTGGCGTCCGCCTTCGGCGGAGCACGAGACGGTGCGCAAGCTCAAGGTTCCCACCCTCGACTTCGACGAGGACAAGGTTCGCCTGGAGTCGGACCTTGAGGCGGGCATCACGACGGCCAAAGTCCGGCGGACCACTTACTCGGCGTTTCTCGTGACCAACCGCCTGGCGCTTTACGAATACCGCGAGCACCACGCAGCGCACGAGTACCTGGAGTTCCCGGATCTGGGTCCGGATGGCCGAGGGCCGCTTCCCCGGCTCCCGTTGAGCACCTGCTCCAACCACATCGGCGCCGATGTCCTGGCCATCTCCGAGGGGCGGTTGCTGCTGCAGCGGCAGGCCAACAAGAACATCATGAACGGGGGCCTGATCATCGGTTCCGGTAGTGGTTCGGCCGACTGGCAGGACCTGGTGGCCGAAGAGGGACGGCGGAGGAGCCGGCCGGAGCCGCCGCCTCGGTGCCGCGACCTGTGTTCTTTCGTGAAGTACACGATGTGGCGCGAGATGGTCGAGGAGATGGGACTCCGTGGCGACCAGCGCCACGGACCCGAGAACATCAAGATCATCGGCTACTGCCGGGTTACCGCTTGGGGCGGCAAGCCCCAGTTCTACGGGGTGGCTTCGCTCGGGCCGGTCGAGCCCAAGGTGAGGGGAATGGAGCGGCGCTACGTCGACGACCAGCTCGCTGAACGCTTCGACCCGAAAGACGGCGTCCCTGGGCTCTTGGGAGCGCTGGACGCCGTCGAGCGCCGCTACGGCAGCAATGGTGAGCTGGCGTTTCCGCTTTACATCACCATTCAGTTGCTGCGCCAATGGTTGCACCGGGACGCGCCGGCCGCAGCGGCGTGGCTCAAGCTGGGGTGACGCGGCCGAGCCGCACGTAGGCCCGGTCGTCGAACGAGTTGGCGGCCGGGCGCAGCCCCTTCGTCTCCGGCGGATCGATCATCAGCGGGTCTCGCGCCAGGCGCTCGGCCAGCAGGCGCTCAGCCTCGGCCAAGGTGGGTGCGGGCTCCGGATAGCCGTCGGTCGTGATCACGACTTCCCGGGTGCCCCGCGGGAGGGGGATCACTTCGACGAAGCGGTCCGGCACCGGACGGCCGTCCAGCGCTCCGAAGCCCGCGGGGTCGTCTTGGTGGTTGCGCAAGCCGGTCAGTGCCTTGAGCAGTTGCTGCACGGCGGCGCGGCCGGGATCTTCAGCGCACAGGTCGGCTACGGCGGCGCCTGCGGCCAACCTGTGTCTGAGGACGAGGGCGCGGGCCTCGGCGACGATCCGCTCGCCGGAACGACGTGGTCGCACCGGCTCGCCGTCCAGCATGAGCCGCGCCTCGCCGACTCGCCACACCTCCTGGCGTCCGGTGTGCAGCACGCAGAAGGACACGGCGGAGCCCGATCCCGCCGCGACTCCGTCCGCGGCCAGCAGTTTCTCCACCACCTCCGTCGCCGAATCGACGACTTCACGAGCGGGGCAGGTTCGTGCGATGCCGGCCAGGTGCCCTGCGATCGCTTCGGCCAGGGCCGCCCCGTCGGGGCCGGTGTCCCAGGACTTCCGCGTGGCTCCGTCCGCGACGCCGACCAAGTACCGGCCCTCGATCAGCCGATCGGCACAGGGTTCCGCCGCGGACCGCGGCACGAGCCCCGATTCGATGATCATGCCCACAGCGCCGTCACCAGACGGGTGACCGGGTCGTCGTCGCCCGCCAGCTGTGCGCAACTGTCGCGCAGTGCCACGGCCGAGAAACTCGCCTTGGCGGTTGTGATGAAGTGAAGAAGCAGGTAGGCGGCGACGAAATGGGCAGCCACCCGCTCCGCCGACGCCCGGGGGAGCGAGAGCTCGGCCCGCAGCGTTTTGGTCATCATCTCGATCGGAAAACCCGGCTGTCCCTCGGTCGCCGCCTCGATCGAAGCGAATCCGTACCTGAGTGCCACCTCCGCGACCGAGCGACCCGTGGTGAGGTCCGAAGCCACGGACGTCGCGTCGAGACCGCGCGTCCAGTTCGCGATGTGCGGAGCAGCCGAGAACGTGCGGGTGACCATGATCAGCGGATTTCCGCTTTCGCCCAGCAGATCTGTCAGGTTTGCCGCACGTACCCGGTGATCCATTTCGGCGGCCGAGCGAACCTGGTCCTCGTGCTGCTGCACGTTCGCGCTCAAGGAATTGTCGGCGACCATGCTGTCGGCGAGCTGGCGCAGTAGGCCACTGGTCTGCGAAAGCATTCGACGATCGTAGCGTCAGGCTGACGGCAGGCCCATCCGTTGCGCGCCCCGATCACCCGGCCGAACGTACCGCCTTCAGCTGCCAGACCGGGACCAGCACGTGCCCGTCCGCGTCGGTCGCCATCGCCGTCAGCCCGGCCGGGTCCGCGTCCAGCACCACCCGGACGCTCTGCCGCAGCTCCTCCAGGTCCATCGACGTCGTGTAGAGCGTCGGCTCGAGGACCTCGATCGTCCAGTCCTTCCCGACCGTCTCCCGCAGGTTGGCTTCGCTGATCAGGTACGGCGCCGGGAACGCGTCCGGGACCTCCGGCGAGAAGCAGAACAGGTGCAGCCGCGCGCCCGGCCGGGTCGCGCGGGTCAGCGCCGCGAGGTAGCGGTGCCGCTCGTCCTCGGCCAGGCAGTGGTAGAGCGCGCTGTCGAGGACCGTGTCGAAACGGCCTTCGTAGCCTTCGAGCTTCGTCGCGTCGGCGACCGCGAACTCGATGTCGAGGCCCTTCGCGGCGGCGCGGGCGCGGGCCTGCTCGATCGCCGACGGCGCGCCGTCCAGCCCGGTCACGCGCAGGCCGCGCGAGGCGAGGAACGCGGAGTTGTCGCCGAGGCCGCAGCCGATGTCGAGCATGTCGCCGCCGAACTCGCCGGCGTCGGCCAGCGCGACGACCGCGGGCTGCGGTGCGCCGAGGTCCCAGGGCATCTTGCGGCCCATCGGCGTGGCGCCCTGGTAGAGCTCTTCGAAGTCGACGTCCTGTACGTCCATGACAGCCCCCTTATTCAACGTGCGATGAGATGACTCCATCGTGCACCCGCTGTCAAGGCGGTGGTACTCCTGGAGCATGAAATTCGGGATCTCGACGTTCGTGACCGACGAGGGCATCCGCCCCGACGTGCTGGGTGCGGCGCTGGAGGAACGCGGCTTCGACTCGCTGTTCCTGGCCGAGCACTCGCACATCCCGGCGAGCCGGGAAACGCCCTACCCCGGCGGGGGAGACCTGCCGCGGGTGTACTACCGCACGCTCGACCCGTTCCTGGCACTCACCGCCGCGGCCACCGCGACTTCGGAGCTGCTGCTGGGCACCGGGATCGCGCTGCTGATCCAGCGCGACCTGATCCACACCGCGAAGGAGGTCGCGTCGCTGGACCTGATCTCCGACGGGCGCGCGCTGTTCGGCGTCGGCGTCGGCTGGAACCGCGAGGAGATGCGCAACCACGGCACCGACCCGAAGACCCGCGGCGCGCTCATCGACGAGCAGCTGGCCGCGCTCAAGGAGATCTGGACGAAGGACGAGGCCGAGTTCCACGGCGAGCACGTCGGCTTCGACCCGATCTTCAGCTGGCCGAAGCCGGTGCAGAAGCCGCACGTCCCGATCTACATCGGCGGCGAGAGCGAAGCGGCCCTGAACCGGCTCGCCAAGTACGGCGACGGCTGGCTGCTGCGGGGCTACACGAAGTACCAGGAGGCGCAGCGCGTCCGCCGCTGGCTGGCCGAGCAGGGGCGGGAAGACGTCCAGTTCGCGGTCTTCGGCGGCCCGACGATCCCGAAGGTGATCGACGGCTTCCGCGAGGCCGGCGTCGAGCGGTACACGTTCCTGCTGGACACGCTGCCGGAAGCGGAGACGCTGAAGGCCCTCGACGAGCTGGCCGAGGTGGCCGACGCGCACCGCTGAGGCGCGGCTACTTGTCCAGCAGCAGGTGGACCGACAGTTCGAGGCGGTTGGCGACGTCGGCCGCCGAGGCGCGGCGGGTCACCCAGGCCACCAGGTTCGCCATCCAGACGTCGGCGACGACGTGGAAGATGTCCCGGTCGGCCTCGGTGGGCTCGTCGATGCCCATCGCCTTGGCGAACATGTTCTCCATCAGCAGCCCGACCTGCTCGACCTCGGCGGCCGCGGACGTGTCGGCGAACATGAACGCGCGCACCATGGCCTCGGTCAGGTGCGGGTCGCGCTGCATCAGGCGGGTGTTGCGGCCGAGCACGAACATCAGCCGCTCGGCGGGCGTCTCGCCTGGGATGGCCTGCCGCTCGAGCTTCTCCTGCGCACGCTCGAATTCGCGCGCCAGCCCGGAGACGAGCAGGTGGATCTTCGACGGGAAGTACCGGTAGAGGGTGCCGAGCGCGACGTCCGCCTTCTCGGCGACGGCCCGCATCTGGACGGCGTCGTAGCCGCCCTTCGAGGCCAGGGCGAGGGTCGCGTCGATGATCCGGCGCCGCCGGTCGCGCTGGGCGGCCGAGCCGAGCTCGTCGGCACCGATCGCGCTCAGGCCGTTGGCGCGCGCCTTGGTCTTGCCGGGCATCGGAGTCCCCCCTTGCGTCGGAACTTGTTCCAGTTCATGACGTAGAGTACCTGTCCTGGCGAAACGTTCAACAATCGACCCACTGGCCGAAAAACTGTAACACGTTCTACACTCGCGAGTAGTGTCCCGTCCCGCGAGGAGGCCCGATGCCGGTCGCGCTCACCGACGAACAGGCCGCGCTGGCCGAGGCGATCCACGCCTGGTCCGCCGCGCACCACCCGCGAGAGGCGGTGCGCGCGGCCGAAACCGGGATTCCCGCCGGGTTCGCCGCTCTCGGCCTGCTCGGCGTCGCGCTGCCCGGTGAAGTGGGCGGCGCCGACGGCAGTATCGCCGATCTGGCCGCCGGCCTCGCCGCCGCGGCCGGGGAACTGGTCCCGGGTCCGCTGCTCGGCACCGCGCTCGGCGGCCTCCTGCTCGCCGGGGTCCCCGCCGCCAAGGAACTGCTCCCGGCGCTGGCGGAGGGGGAGGCGACGCTCGCCGTGCTGCTGGACGCGCCGCCGCTCGACGGCGGCGTCACCGGCCCGGTGCCCGGCGTCGACGCCGGGACGTGGCTCCTGGTGCCCGCCGAGGGCGGGCACGTGCTGCTCGCGCCGGGCACGCCGGGAGTCACGGTCGAACCCCTGGCCGCGTTCGACTTCTCGCGTCCGCTCGCGCGCGTCCGCTTCTCCGGCGTCCGCGCCGACGTCCTCACCCTGCCGCCGGTCACCCCTCTCGCGGCGACGCTGGCCGCGGCCGAAGCCGCCGGCGTGGCGCGGCGGTGCCTGACCGTCGCGGTCGACTACGCCAAGGTCCGCGAGCAGTTCGGCAGGCCGATCGGCGCGTTCCAGGCGATCAAGCACCTCTGCGCCGAGATGCTCTGCCGCGCCGAAGCGGCCGAAGCGCTGGCCTGGGACGCGGCGTCCGGGCAGCACCCGCTGTCGGTGGCGAGCGCGGCCGTCGTCGCCCTCGACGCCGCCGTCGCGAACGCCGAGGACTGCGTCCAGGTCCTCGGCGGGATCGGGTTCACCTGGGAGCACGACGCGCACCTGTACCTGCGCCGGGCGGTGGCCCTGCGGCAGTGGCTCGGCGGGACCGGGACGTGGCGGCGGCGGGCGGCGTCGCTGGCGCTGGACGGGTCGGAGCGCACCCTGGACATCGACGTCGGCGACGATCCCGCCCTGCGTGCCGAGGTGACGCGGATCGCGGCGCTGCCCGCGGGCGAGCAGCGGGCCGCGCTGGCCGACGCCGGGTTGCTGACCCCGCACTGGCCCGCGCCCTACGGCCGGGGTGCCGCCGCCGCGGAGCAGCTGCGGATCGACGGCGCGCTCGCCGGGGCCGGGATCCGCCGGCCGGACCTGGTGATCGGCGCGTGGGCGGTGCCGACGATCCTCGAACACGGCAGCGACGAGCAGCGCGACCGGTTCGCCCGGCCCACCCTCCGGGGTGAGCTCACGTGGTGCCAGCTGTTCAGCGAACCCGGCGCGGGCTCCGACCTGGCCGCGCTGCGGACGGCCGCACGCCGCGTCGAAGGTGGCTGGCGGCTGTCCGGCCAGAAGGTGTGGACGTCGCTCGCGCGCGAAGCCGACTGGGGGATCTGCCTGGCCCGCACCGACCCGGACGCGCCCAAGCACAAGGGCATCACGTACTTCCTGGTCGACATGCGCGCCGAGGGCATCACCACGCGCCCGCTGCGCGAGATCACCGGTGACGCCGTGTTCAACGAGGTGTTCCTGGACGACGTGTTCGTCCCGGACGCGGACGTGGTCGGCACGCCGGGCGGCGGCTGGCGGCTCGCGCGCACGACGCTGGCCAACGAGCGGGTGGCCATCGGGAGTGGTTCCGCCGTCGGGGAGAGCGTGCAGACCCTGGTGTCCACAATGGATGCTTCGGCGCTCGGCGACGTCGCGCTGGACCGGCTCGGTTCCCTGGTGGCCGACGGGGTCGCGGGCTCGGTGCTGGACCTGCGGGCGGCGTTGCGGCGGCTCGGCGGGCAGGACCCGGGTGCGGAGTCGAGCGTGCGGAAGCTGCTCGGGGTGCGGCACCGGCAGGACGTGGCCGCGTTCGCCGTCGAAGCGGCCGGGACCGGCGCGCTCCTCGCGGACGGGGCGGCGCAGCGCGAGTACCTGCTGACGCGGTGCCTGTCGATCGCGGGCGGGACCACCCAGGTGCTGCTTTCGCTGACGGCCGAACGGCTTCTGGGCCTGCCGCGCTGATCGCCGGGGCGGCGCGAAAGGACCGTTCGTGCCGCCCGGCCCGAAACTGTCGGTGGCGTGTTCTAGCGTTGCCGTCGTGGAGTTCAGCGCAGACACCCAGGCCACCTACCTCCCCGCGGACCCCCCGCGGGAAGGCGTGCTGGCCTTGTGGGGCGACGACGTGGCCGGCGGGACCACGATCGAGCTCGTCCTGCCCCGGGGCGCCAAGTTCGCGCGGACGAAGGTCGACGCGGAGCTGGTGCCGCTCGAACGCGCGCTGCCCCGGCTGCTGTCGGTGGGGGAGGAGGCCAGCCCGGCCGTCGCGGCGTGGTCGGCCGCGGTCAACGCGGGGGTGAACCTCGTCGCGCGGGGCCGGCTGCGCCCGGCCGTCTCCCCGGCCGGCGCGGCGGCCTGGCGGATCGGCCCGCTCGACGCGGCGGACGAGGAGCTGCTGCGCGGGCTCGCCGGCGCCCTGCCACCGGAGGCGTACGCGCTGCCGCTGACCGGCCTGAAACGCATCCGGCTGCACTCGCCGGACTCCCTGGTCCGCGCCTTGTGGGACGCGACGGCCGACCTGCTGGTCCGCAGCCCGGCCGCCCCGGTCGGCGCCGGCGACCCGGCGTTCGCCGCCCGCGAACCGGCCCTGCTCGGCCCGGACGGCGCCGCCTGGCTGGCCGAGCTGGAGGCCCGCGAGCCGCGGGGCGTGCAGGTGCTGCTGCGTGTCGAGGGCCTGGACGACGACACGTTCGCCGGCGTCCTGGCGGTCCGGAGCATGGCGGAGCCGAGCCTGGTGGTGGAGGCGGCGACGCTCTGGGACGCTCCGGACGCGGTCCTGAACCGCCTCGGCGACCAGGTCGAAACGCAGCTCCTGCTCGGCCTGCGCCGCGGCGCGCGGGCGTGGGCGCCGCTGGGCCGCGTGCTGGCCGAGCCTGCGCCCGCCTCGCTGGTGCTGTCCGACGAAGAGGTCGTCGACCTGCTCACCGACGGCGCCCGCGAGCTGGGCGGAGCCGGCATCGAGGTGCTCTGGTCGAAGGGCCTGTTCGCGGGCGAGGTGAAGGCGAAGGCGAGCGCCACGCAGGCGCCGGCGAGCGTGGCGGGAGCGGAGTTCGCGCTGCGCAGCCTCCTGGAGTTCCGCTGGCAGCTCAGCCTGGGCGGCGAGCAGCTGACGGAGGCGGAGGTCGCGGCGCTGGCCGAGGCGAAGCGGCCCCTGGTCCGCCTGCGCGGGCAGTGGGTCCGGGTGGACCCGCAGCTGCTGGCCCGCGTCCGCGGCCGCACCCGCAAGCTCGACGCGGGCGAGGCCTTGGCGGCGGCGCTGACGGGCGAGCTGGAACTGGACGGCGAGCGCGTGGAGTTCGCGGCCCCACCGGTCCTGGGCGACCTGGCCTCCCGCATCCGCGACCGGGCGGGTTCGGAGGTCGTCCCGCCGCCGGGTCTGCAGGCGACGCTGCGGCCGTACCAGCAGGCGGGATTGGCGTGGCTGGCGACGATGACCGGCCTGGGTCTGGGCGCTTGCCTGGCCGACGACATGGGGCTGGGCAAGACGATCCAGCTGATCGCCCTCCACCTGCATCGGCGTGCCCTCGCCCAGTCCGGTCCTCGGCAACTCGCGGATCCGCTGCCGGCTGTCGCACCCAGCGGTGGGGGTGCCCTGCCGCCCGGTTCCCGGCCCGCCGCCGTGCTCTCGTCCGCCGCTGGGCCCCAGCCCACCGGCGTCGAGTCGCAGCCGGCTGCCGCCGAGCCCGTATCCACCGTCGGCGAGTCCCCCTCGGTCGCCGCCGATGCTCAGCCCGCTGCCGCCGAGCCCGCGTCGGCCGGCGGCGCTCGACCCGCTGTCGAGCCCTGGCCGGCCGACGGCGCATCCCCCTCGGGCGGCCCTGCGCTCCGGCCTGCCGGCGCCGGGTCCACGCGCTCCGATGCCGACGTCCCACCTGTCGCCGCCGAGCCCGCGTCCACCGGCGCCGGGTTGCAGCCGGCCGCCGCCGAGCGCCAGCCCTCCGGCGTCGAATCCCCGCTCCCCACCGGCGGTCCCACCCTCGTCCTCTGCCCCACCTCCCTCCTCGGCAACTGGGAGCGCGAGTTCGCCCGCTTCGCCCCCGAAATCCCCGTCCGGAGGTTCCACGGCGGCAGCCGCCACCTCGACGACCTCGCCCCCGACGAAGTCGTCCTCGCCACCTACGGCGTCCTCCGCCGCGACCGCGAAACGCTGTCCGAAGTGGACTGGGGCCTGGTCGCCGCGGACGAAGCGCAGCACGTCAAGAACCCGCTCTCCGCCACGGCCAAGGAACTCCGCAAGATCCCCGCCCGCGCCAAGGTCGCCCTCACCGGCACCCCGGTCGAGAACCGCCTCACCGAGCTGTGGTCCATTGTGGACTGGACCACGCCCGGCCTGCTCGGTCCCCTCGACCGCTTCCGCCGCACCGTCGCGAAGCCGATCGAACGCGACCGCGACAAGGAAGTCACCGAACGGCTCGCCGCCACCGTGCGGCCGTTCCTCCTCCGGCGGCGCAAGTCCGATCCGGACATCGCGCCGGAGCTGCCGCCCAAGACCGAGACCGACCGGTTCGTCCCGCTGACCGCCGAGCAGACCACCCTGTACGAGGCCGTGGTGCGCGAGAACCTCGCCGAAATCCGCGAGTCGCAGGGCATCAAGCGGCGCGGGCAGGTGCTGCAGCTGCTCACCGAGCTCAAGCAGATCTGCAACCACCCGGCGCAGTTCCTCAAAGAACCGCACGGCGCGCTCCCCGGCCGGTCCGGCAAGCTCGCGGCCTTCGAAGAACTCCTGGACGTCATCCTCGACGAAGGCGAGAGCGTCCTCGTGTTCAGCCAGTACGTCCAGCTCTGCCGCCTGCTCGAACGCCGCCTCAAGGAACGCGGCCTGCCCACCGAAGTCCTCTCGGGGGACAGCTCGCCGTCGAAGCGGCAGGACATGGTCGACCGGTTCCAGGCCGGCGAGATCCCGGTGTTCCTGCTCTCGCTGAAGGCGGGCGGGGTCGGGCTCAACCTGACCCGCGCCACGCACGTCATCCACTACGACCGCTGGTGGAACCCCGCGGTCGAAGACCAGGCGACCGACCGCGCCTACCGCATCGGCCAGGACCGGCCCGTCCAGGTGCACCGGCTGATCGCCGAAGGCACCCTCGAAGAGCGGATCGCCGAGGTGCTCGAGAAGAAGCGCGGGCTGGCCGAGTCGATCGTCGGCGCGGGGGAGGACTGGATCACCGAGCTCTCCGACGACGCGCTCGCCGACCTGGTCCGGCTCGGGAGCGGGTGATGCCACCGCGGCGGAACTTCGGCACCACCTGGTGGGGCCGCGCCTGGGTCGACGCGCTGGAGCAGCGCGCGAAACTCGATCCGAACCGGCTGCCCCGCGGCCGCACCTACGCGCGCCAGGGCACGGTCAGCGAGCTGCACTTCGGCGCCGGCGCGATGACGGCGCGGGTGCGCGGCAGCCGGCCCCAGCCGTACCAGGTGACCATCACGATGCGCACCTTCACCGACGGCGAGTGGGACACCCTGCTGGGCGTGGTCGGCACGCAGCTCGGGCACGCGGCGGCGCTGCTCGACGGCGAGCTTCCGGGCGCGCTCGCCGAGCAGGCCCGCGAGGCGGGCGCCGACCTCCTGCCGGGCCCGGGCGACCTACGGCCGCGGTGCTCGTGCCCGGATTCGGCGAACCCGTGCAAGCACGTCGCCGCGGTGTACTACCTGGTCGCCGACGAGGTGGACCGCGATCCGTTCACGCTGTTCCTGCTGCGCGGCCGGCCGCGGGCGGACGTCCTGGCCGAGCTGCGCGCCCGCCGGTCGCCGGCCCGCGCGGACCGACCGAAGCTGCCGAAAGCGGCGGACGAAGGACTGACCCCGCGAGCCGCCTACGCCCGGCGGCCGGGGCCGATCCCGGCCGTGCCGCCCCCGCCGCGCGTCGCGGGATCCCCGGCGGTCCTGGACCTCGACCCGCCACCGGCCACGGGCTGGACGGCGGCCGCACTGTCGACGCTCGCGGCGGACGCGGCCGCCCTGGCCCGCGACCTCCTGGTCGGCGGCGTGACAGCGGCCGAGCTGACGTTCGAAGAGGACTTGGCCCGCCGCGCGGCCGGCCGCACCGCCCCGGAGATCACCACCCTCGCGACGGCGGCGGGCCTGCCACCCCGCGACCTGACCCGCTGGGCCGAAGCCTGGCGCGAAGCCGGCCGCGGCGGCTTGGCGGCCCTGCGCGAAACCTGGCAACCCGGCCCCGGCCCGCTGGCCGAGGCGCAAGCGATCCTGGCCGAAGCGGGCCTCCCGGGCCGGCCGAAGATCTGGCGCAACCGCCTCACCCAGGGCGGCCTGCAACTGCGCTACGGCCGCGACGCCCGCTGGTACCGCTTCGTCCGCTCCGGAACGGAGTGGCGGTTGGACGGCCCGCCGTCGGCGAGCCCGGTGGACCTGGCCTACTGACCGCCGGTCCCGAGCCCTCAAGCGCCCCAATGTGGCGTTGGTTGCGTCCAACGCACCGAACGCCACATTGGGTGCGTCTGACGCACCGAACGCCACATTGGGGCGCACGGGGACCGGCCGGCTACCGGTTCTCCGCCTTCCACGTGGTGTACGTGTGGTCCAGGAACCGGGCCACGCCGCGGACCACGTGCGCGCTCCGCACCGACGTGAACACGTCGAACGCGTGCTGCGCCCCCGCCAGCTCCGCATAAGCCACCGGCTGGCGGGACTTCTCCCGCAGCCGACGGACGAACTCGCGGGCCTCGCGCACCGGGACCAGGGAATCGTCGCGGCCGTGGATGACGAAGAACGGCGGGGCGTCCGAACTGATCCGGTCCAGCGGCGAAGCCGCGATGTAGTCGTCGAGGTGGTTCACCGGGTCCCGATCCGCCGCGAACACCCGCCGGGCGATCAGGCTCTCCAGCCGGTACTGGCTGGCCCGCGAACCCGACGTGGCCGCGAAGTCGTACACGCCGTAGTGCGGGACGCAGGCCTGGACGCTCGTGTCCGCGTCCTCGAACTCCGGCTGCAGCGCCGGATCGTTCTGCGACAGCGCCAGCAGCGCCGCCAGGTGGCCGCCCGCCGAACCGCCGGTCACCGCGACGAAGCGGGGGTCGCCGCCGTACGCGGTGATCTGCGAACGGATCCACGCCAGGGACTGCTTCGCCGCCACGATGTGGGCCGGCCACCTGTGCGTGGGGGACAGGGGGTAGTTGATCGCCACGCACACCCAGCCGCGGCGGGCCAGGTAGCGCATCAGGGGGCGGCCCTGCTCCTCCTTGTTGCCGATCACCCACGCGCCGCCGTGGACCTGCAGCAGCACCGGCGCGCCCGTCACCGGCGACGCGGGCCGGTACACGTCGAGCAAGAAGCGCTTGCCGCCCGGGGCGTACGCGATGTTGCGATCGACCCGCACGTCCGGGGCGCCCATCCGGAACGGGAGCGCCAGCTCGCTCCACGGGAGGCCGAGGTCGGAGCGGCCCAGCTCGGACGCGTAGTCCTCGCCCAGCGCCGCGGTCAGCGCCTTCTCGATCTCCTCGCGGGCGCCGTGGCCGGTGCGGATCAGCGCGCCCAGACCGGCGGCGGACGCCGCGGCCATGGCCAGGCCGGCCTGCGTCGAACGGTCGCGGGCGCCGTGGCGGGCCAGGTGGACCGCGGTGTCGGCCGCGGTCAGCGCCAGGAGCTGGGGTGCCAGCTCGCCGGTCAGCCAGCCGGCGAAGAACACCGGGATGGTCGTCGAGCGGGCCCGCAGGGGGCGGAGCGCGTTCGCCGTGAGACCGAGCTGGACCGCGCGGCGGATCAGGAAATTCGGCTGCACCAGCGCGATGATACCGGTGAGTAGGGTGACGCGCCGCTCACCGGAAGTGGCTTACCCTGGCGGCATGCAGAGACTGAGCGGCCTCGACGCGAGCTTCCTGTACCTCGAGACGCCGTCCCAGGTCCTGCACGTCTGCGGGCTGCTCACCCTCGACGGCTCGACCGTCCCCGGTGGCTACACCTTCGCGAAGCTCAAGGAAAAGCTCGACGAGCGGGTCCGGCTGATCCCGGCGTTCCGCCGCAAGCTGCACAACCCGCTCTGGAACCTCAGCCACCCCGTGTGGATCGAGGACGAGGACTTCGACCTCGACCACCACGTGCACCGCATCGGCGTGCCCGCCCCCGGCGATCGCGCCGAGCTGGCCGAGCTGTGCGCGCACATCGCCGGCCAGCAGCTCGACCGCGCGCAGCCGCTGTGGCAGCTCTACGTCATCGAAGGCCTGGCCGACGGCCAGATCGCCGTGCTGCTGAAGATGCACCACGCCAGCGTCGACGGCGTGAGCGGTGCCAGCCTGATCACCTACCTCGCCGGGCTGGAGCCCGACGCGCCGGCGCCGGTGATCGAGCAGCCCGGCAACCCGGGCACGCCGTCGGCGCTGGACCTGCTGCGCTCGGGCGTCGAGAACGTCGTGAGACGGCCCGCCGAAGTCGTCCGGCTGCTGCCCGACCTGCTGGAGCTGGTGCCGCGGTGGCTCGGGAAGGCCCTGCGCGGCAAGGGGATGCCGGTCCCGTTCACGGCGCCGCGGACGTCGCTGAACGGCACGATCACCGGGCACCGCAGCGTCGCGTTCGCCCAGCTGGACCTCGACCGGGTCAAGGAGGTCAAGAACGCCTTCGGGGTCACGGTGAACGACGTCGTGCTCGCGCTCGTCGCCGGGGCGCTGCGCGAGTTCCTCGAAGCCCGCGGCGAACTGCCGGACGACCCGCTGGTCGCGACCGTCCCGGTCTCGGTGCACGACCGGACCGAACGGGACCACGGCAGCAACAAGGTTTCGGCGTTCTTCGCCTCGCTCCCGACGCACCTGCCCGACCCGGCCGCGCGGGTCTTCTTCCTCGCCGAGGCCAACCGGCTCTCGAAGGACCACCACTACGACATCGACGCCGACATGCTGCAGGACTGGGCGCAGTTCTCGGCCGCGACGGCGTTCGGCCTCGCCGTGCGCGCGTACTCGGCGCTGCGCCTGGCGGAGAAGCACCCGGTGGTGCACAACCTGGTCGTGTCCAACGTGCCCGGCCCGCCGATGCCGCTGTACTTCCTCGGCGCGCGCATCACCGGCCTCTACCCGCTCGGCCCGGTCTTCCACGGCGCGGGCCTGAACGTCACGGTGCTGTCCAACGCGGGAAAGGTGCACGTCGGCCTGCTGGGCGCGCGCGAGCTGGTCAAGGACCTCTGGCCGCTCGCCGACGCGCTCCCGGAGGCCCTCGACGAGCTGCTCAAGGCCGCGGGCTGAGTACCACGACCGGGATCTCCCGGTCGGTCCACGCCTGGTACTTCGCGAAGTCCGCGTACAGCTCGACCAGCCGCGGCCACAGTTCGGCGCGCTCGGCCGGCTCCGCGACGCGGGCCGTCACCGGGACGTCCCGGTGCCCCTTCAGGTGGATGCGCGTCTCGGGGTCCGCCCGCAGGTTGAAGTACCACTGCGGGTGCCGCGGCAGCCCGCCCTGCGAGGCGACGATGACGACGTCCTCGCCGGAGCGCAGGTACAGCAGCGGCGTGGTGAACCGGCGCCCGGACTTGCGGCCGCGGTGCTCCAGCAGCAGCGTCGGCACCGGCTTGCGGAACCCGGCCCCGACCCGCCAGGTGCTGCCGATCCGGCCGCCGGTCAGCTTGAAGACCGCGACCTGCGCCTTCGCGCCGTACTTCATGACCTTCGCCGTCACCGGCGAGTCCAGGCCGTCGGGCTTCTGCTCCGGCAGGCTGAAGCGTCCCATCGTGGGGTTCCTTCCTCAGAGGGAGTGGACGGCGGCGAGCAGGGCGGGCACCCAGCGGTCGGCGGCGAGGACGCAGGCCGCGTGCCCGGCCGCGACCTCGTAGGTCGCCGCGCCCGGGATGCGGCGGGCCAGGGAGCGCTGGTGCGCGGGGGCGATGAAGCGGTCCCGCGCGGTCACGACGACCGCAGCCGGCAGCCGCACCGTGTGGAGCCACGGCGTCGAGTCGAACCGGCCGATCTCGTCGACGGCGACGGCGATCTCCCACGGCTTGGTCGACCGGAACTCCCGAAGCCCCCACCGGTGGTCTTCGACGCGCCGCAGTGGGGCCGCGGGGACGACCGGCAGCTTCACGCGCTCGCGCAGCTGCCGCACCGTCCGGCCGAAGACGTCGAGCGCGACGCGCTGCCGCAGCCCGCGGCGGAAGCTGCTCGCGGTCGAACACAGCACCAAACCGGTAACACGTTCTGGCTCGGCGCGGGCGACCAGCTGGGCGACCATCCCGCCCATCGAGTACCCCGCGAGCGCGAACCGGCCGATGCTCAGCGCGTCCGCGACCGCGGGTACGTCCCCGGCGCAGTCGGCGAGCCGGAACTCCGGCGAGCGGATGCCCCGGCCGTGCCACCGCTGGTCGAACACGACGACGCGGTGGTGCCGCGCGAGCCCGGCCAGGGCGGGGTACCAGGTCAGCAAGCCGGTGCAGGCCACGGAATGCAGCAGCAGGAGCGCGGGGGCGTCCCGTGGGCCGACGTCGGTGACCACCGTGCGCCCGCGGCCGGGCAGGTCGAGGGGGACCGGGTCGGGGACGCCGGCCGTCGGCGGCACGGTGATCAGCCGCCGCGTCGCCGCCATCCGACTCCTCCTCCGGGGTTGCCGCGCCGGTCCTTTCCGGTTAAGACTAGAACATGTTTCAGTATTGCGCCGAGCCGGAGGTCGGGCGTGGACTTCACCCTTGACGATACGCAGAGCGAGATCGCCGCACTCGCCGCGAAAGTGCTCGGCGCCGAAGACGATCCGTGGCGCGCCCTCGCCGGCGCGGGTCTGCTGGCGCTCGCGCTGCCCGCGGACCTCGAGGGCGACGGCCTGGGCGTCGCGGAGGTCGCGCAGGTCCTGACCGAGGTCGGCCGGGCCGCCGCGCCGGTGCCCGCGTACGCCGCGCTGGCGCTGGGCGTCCTGCCGGTCGAGACGCTCGGCACGCCCGCCCAGCGCGCGGAACTCCTGCCGCCGGTCGCGGCCGGGGAAGCGCTGCTCACCGCGGCGCTGCACGAGCCGTCCGCCCCGCTCACCGCCGAGCCCGCCGCGACCGCGCGCGCGGCGAACGGGAAGTGGCTGATCAGCGGCGTGAAGACGGCGGTCCCGTACGCCGCCGAAGCCACCCGGATCCTCACGCCGGTGACGACCCCGCACGGCACCGCCGTCTACCTGGTCGACCCGCGCGCCGACGGCGTCACGCTCGTCCCCACGCGGAACTCGGCCGGGACACCGGAGTGCACCGTGCGGCTCGACGACGTCGCCGTCGAGGAGACCGACCTCCTCTTCGACCGGGGCGCGGTCGCGGCGCTGCACCGGTTCGCGCTGGCCGGCGCGCTCGCGCTCGGCGACGGCCTGCTGGCCGGAGCCCTCGCGCTCACCGTCAAGCACGTCGGCGAACGCGCCCAGTTCGGCCGCCCGCTGGCGACCTTCCAGGCGGTGGCGGGCCAGATCGCCGACGTCTACGTCGCCGCGCGGACCGTGCACCTCGCCGTGACGTCCGCGGTGTGGCGGCTGGCCGCCGGCCTCGACGCGGATGCCGAACTGGACGTCGCCGCCTACTGGGTCGCCGAGGAAGCCCCGAAGGCGCTCGCGACCTGCCACCACCTGCACGGCGGTGTCGGCGTCGACGAAACGTACCCGCTGCACCGGTATTCGTCGGCGGTCAAGGATCTCGGCCGGGCGCTCGGCGGTGCCGCGCACCGGCTCGGCAAGCTCGGCGAACGAGTGGCGGGGTGAGGGAGATGCACGTCGAACTGACCGCGGCGCAGAAGGATCTGCGCGCGGAGCTCCGGGAGTACTTCGCCGGGCTCATCAGCCCCGAAGAACGCCGGGAGATGCGGCGCGAGCGGCACGGGCCGGTGTTCCGCGAGATCGTCCGCCGGATGGGCCGCGACGGGCGGCTCGGCGTCGGCTGGCCGGCGGAGTACGGCGGGCAGGGCTTCGGCGAGATCGAGCAGCACCTGTTCGTCGACGAGGCCGCGCGCGCCGACGTCCAGCTGCCGTCGGTGACGCTGCAGACCGTCGGGCCGACGCTGCAGCAGTTCGGCACCGACGAGCAGAAGTCCTTCTTCCTGCCGAAGATCCTGGCCGGCGAGATCCACTTCGCGATCGGCTACACCGAGCCGGAGGCGGGCACCGACCTCGCGGCGCTGCGGACGACGGCGGTGCGCGACGGCGACGAGTACGTCGTCGACGGCCAGAAGATCTTCACCACCGGCGGCCACGACGCCGACTACATCTGGCTCGCGGTCCGGACAGCGCCCGACGCGCCGAGGCACAAGGGCATCTCGATCCTCATCGTGGACACGAGCGACCCGGGCTATTCGTGGACGCCGATCATCACCTGCGACGGCGCCCACCACGTGAACGCGACGTACTACTCGGACGTCCGCGTGCCGGTGAACCGCCTGGTGGGCAAGGAGAACGAGGGCTGGCGGCTGATCACCACGCAGCTCAACCACGAGCGCGTGATGCTCGGGCCGGCCGGGCGCATCGGCGGGATGTACGACCGCGTGCGCGCCTGGGCCGCCGCCCACGGCCTGCTCGACCTCGCCGACGTCCGGGCCGTGCTGGCCGAGGCCATGGCGGTGACGCGGGTGAACGAGCTGCTGAACTGGCAGGTCGCGGTGTCCTCGGCGACCGCGCCGGTCGGTGTCGGGGACGCGTCGGCGACCAAGGTGTTCAGCTCCGAGGTGATCCAGCGGATCGGCCGGAACCTCGACGAGCTCGTCGCCCGCCACGGTGATCCGGCCGACCCGGACACCGCCGAGCTGGCGGACTGGCTGGACGTCTCGGCGAAGCGCAACATCGTGCTGACCTTCGGCGGCGGCGTCAGCGAAATCCAACGGGAGCTGATCGCGTCGATCGGCCTTGGCCTGCCGAGGGTGCCGCGATGACCATCGAAGAAACGGCTCGGGAAATCGCCGCCCGAGGGGAAAGCACGCCGCGTCTCGCGCGCGACCCCGTGAACCAGGCCATGGTGAACAACTGGGTCGAAGCGATCGGGGACACCAACCCCGTCTACACCGACCCGGAGTTCGCCGCGCGGAGTGTGCACAAGGGACTCGTCGCGCCCCCCGCGATGGCGCAGGTGTGGACGATGGGCGGGCTCAACGTCCCGCGCGGGAGCGACGACCCGCTCGGCCTGATGATGGAGCTCCTGGACGAAGCCGGGTTCACCTCCGTCGTCGCGACGAACTCCGAGCAGACCTACCACCGCTACCTGCGCCCGGGCGAGCGGGTCGAGGCGCGGACGAAACTGGAAGACGTCGTCGGGCCGAAGAAGACCGCGCTCGGCGAAGGCTGGTTCGTCACCACGCGGATGACCTGGTACGTCGACGGCGAAGCCGTCGCGGAAATGATGTTCCGCGTCCTCAAGTTCCGCCCGCCCGCCCCGAAGCCGCCGGCGGCGCCGGTGCTGCGGCCGGTGATCAGCAAGGACACCGAGTTCTTCTGGGACGGGCTCCGCGAAGGGGAGCTGCGCATCCAGCGCTGGGGCGAAACGCTGCGGCACCCGCCGGGGCCGATGCCGCCGGACGGGTCGCTCGACGCCGAGCCGGACTACGTCGTCGCGAGCGGCCGCGGGACGGTGTTCTCCTACGTCGTGCACCACCACCCGCCGGTGCCGGGCAAGAACCTGCCGTTCGTCGTGGCACTGGTGGAGCTGGAAGAAGGGGTCCGGGTGATGGCGGAGCTGCTCGAAGCCGCGCCGGAAGAAGTCCACATCGGACTGCCGGTGGTGGCGGCGTTCGTCCGGGTCGACGACGACCTGACCCTGCCCGCGTGGAAGGTGGCCCGATGACCGTCGCCGAAGGAACGGAACTGCCGCCGCTGACGATCGAGGCGACGCCGACGTTCGTCGTCAGCACGGCGCTGGCCACCCGCGACTTCCAGGACGTGCACCACGACCGGGACGCGGCGGTGGCGCGCGGCTCGAAGGACATCTTCCTCAACATCCTCACCGACACCGGCCTGGTGCAGCGGTTCGTCTCGGACTGGGCCGGCCCGGAGGCGCTCATCCGCTCGGTCAAGATCCGGCTCGGCGTGCCGTGCTACGCCTACGACACCTTGACCTTCACCGGCCGGGTGGTGTCCGCCGACGGCAACGACGTCGTCGTGGCGGTGTCCGGAGTGGACTCACTCGGCGAGCACGTCGCCGGCACCGTGGAGGTGACCCTGCCGTGACGCTCTCGGGCAAGGCGGCCATCGCCGGGATCGGCGCGACGGAGTTCTCGAAGGACTCCGGGCGCAGCGAACTGCGGCTGGCGGCCGAATGCGTCTCCCTCGCGCTCGCCGACGCCGGGCTGGCACCGTCCGATGTGGACGGGCTGGTGTCGTTCACCATGGACGGCAACGCGGAAATCGCCGTGGCCAGGGAACTCGGCATCCCGGAGCTGAAGTTCTTCAGCCGCATCCATTACGGCGGCGGCGCGGCGGCGGCGACCGTGCAGCAGGCCGCGATGGCCGTGGCGACCGGGGTCGCGGACGTCGTCGTCGCCTACCGGGCGTTCAACGAGCGCTCGGGCATGCGGTTCGGCCAGGTGTCCTCGGCCGCGGCGGGGCAGGTGAACTCGTCTGGGGTGGACAACGCGTTCCACTACCCGATGGGCATCGCGACCCCGGCGGCGACCGTGGCGATGGTGGCGCGGCGGTACCTCCACGAGTACGGCGCGACGAGCGAGGATTTCGGCCGGGTGGCGGTGATCGACCGCAAGCACGCGGCGACCAACCCGAACGCCTGGTTCCACGAGCGGCCGATCACCCTCGAGCAGCACCAGGCGTCGCGCTGGGTGGCCGAGCCGCTGCACCTGCTCGACTGCTGCCAGGAGAGCGACGGCGGGGTCGCGCTGGTCGTCACCAGCGTGGAGCGGGCCCGTGACCTGGCGCAGGCGCCGGCGGTGATCGCCGCGGCGGCCCAGGGGAGCGGACCGGACCAGTACGTGATGACCAGCTACTACCGCGACGACCTGGCCGCGCTGCCGGAGATGGGCGTCGTCGGGCGGCAGCTGTGGGGCCAGGCCGGGCTCGGACCGTCCGATGTGGACGTCGCGGTGCTGTACGACCACTTCACGCCGTACGTCCTGATGCAGCTGGAGGAGCTGGGCTTCTGCGGTCGCGGCGAAGCGAAGGACTTCATCGCCGGCGGCGCGCTGGAACTCGACGGCGCGCTGCCGCTCAACCCGCACGGCGGGCAGCTCGGCGAGGCCTACATCCACGGCATGAACGGCATCGCGGAAGGCGTCCGGCAGCTGCGCGGCACGGCGGCCAACCAGGTCGCGGACGCGGCCCGCGTGCTGGTCACGGCCGGGACGGGCGTGCCGACCAGCGGACTCATCCTGACGGGTGACTGAGGCGTCACCTCATTGACGGCTGGTGCGCGGCCGTCGTGGGTGTCACGGTGGAGACACCACCCACGACGGAGAGTGAGGCCGACTGGCGATGGTCGTCGACTGGGCGCTCACCGCGGTGTTCGCGGCGCTGGCCCTGCCGTGCGTGCTGCGGCTGGTCCGCCTCGACTACGCGCGGCTCGGCCTCGGCGTCCGCCACGGCGACCTGGCCGAGCTGCTGCTGGTGGTGGCCATGGTGGCGATGGTCTCCCCGGTCGGCGGCCCGATCCCGGCGGCGGGCTGGCAGGCGGTTCTGGTGCTGACGGCGGGCTGGTTCACGGTGGCCTGGTGGCGCGGCCGGTCCGGCGCCCACCACGCCCTCTCGGCGGCGGCGATGTTCTACATGGTCACGGCGATGCCGCACCCGAGCACGCACGGCCCGTGGCTGACGATGTCCACAATGGACACCCGACTGGCCCTGCCGCTCCTCGCGGTGGCGGCGGCGGGGTACTTCGTGGCCGACGCGGCCCGCACGGGGGTCATCGTGCTCCGCGGCACGGAGCTGACGGCCGGCGCCGGCCAGGCCTCCCGCGCACTCTGCCGCGCGGCGATGGGCGCCGGCATGGGCTACCTGCTCCTGGCCTCGGCCCTCTGACGCCCGCTGAAGGGGACTTTCCGTGCATCAGATGCGAGGAAAGTCCCCTTCAGCGCGTCAGATGAGACGAACGTCCCCTTCAGCTCGTGAGGCGGCGGACTTCGCCCAGGGGGCTTTCGCCCGGTTCCGGCAGGGAAGCGGCCGGGTGCTCGAGGGTCCACTGGGCCGCCGTCGCGATGTCGTTCTTCAGCGCCGTGATCAGGTCCTCGGCCGAGGAGTACTTCTCCTGGTCGCGCAGGTGCGAGCCGAGCCACACCACCAGCGTCTCGTCGTAGAGGTCGCCGGTGAAGTCCAGCAGGTGGGCCTCCAGCAGGCGGTAGCCGTCCGCGCCGTAGTACGTCGGGCGGCGGCCGACCGAGATCGCGGCCGGGATGCGGGAGCCGTCGGCGCGGCCGGCCCAGCCTGCCCAGACGCCGTCGCCGAGGGAGCCGTCCTGGTCGCGCAGGGCGATGTTGGCCGTGGGAAAGCCCAGCTCGCGGCCGCGCTTGTCGCCCGATTCGACCGTTCCCCGCACCACGAAGTATTCCGGCATCGCGTTCCGTCCTCCCGAGTCGCTCCCCTCCACGGTAGCGGGCGCGCGGGCGGGGGTTCAGAGCGTGGACAGCACCGTGTCCGCCAGTACCGGGGCGTCGTCCCGGTCGGCCGCCGACGTCGTGACCAGCAGCCGGCCGTCCTCGCGCCACACCCGGATCCGCAGCGTCTCGCCGGGGAACACGACCCCGGCGAACTTCGTCGCGAACGCCGCCACGCGGGCCGGGTCGCCGTCGAGGAACTCGTTCACCAGCACCCGCGCGACGATCCCGTACGTGCACAGCCCGTGCAGGATCGGCCGCTCGAAGCCCGCGGCCCCGGCGAACTCGGGGTCGGCGTGCAGCGGGTTGCGGTCGCCGCACAGCCGGTACAGCAGCGCCTGCTGCGGCAGCGTCGGCGTCTCGAAAACGAAGTCCGGCTCACGCGAAGGCCACTCGATGCGATCCGACGGACCGCGCGAGCCGCCGAACCCGCCCTCGCCGCGGGCGAAGATGCTCGACCGGGCCGTCCACAGTGGATCGCCCGCCGACGACGTGACCGAGACCTCCTGGACGACCACCGCCGCCTTGCCCTTGTCGTACACGTCCGCGACCCGCGAGCGGGCCACCGCCTTCCCCGAAGCCGGGATCGGCCCGTGCAGGGTGATCTCCTGCTTGCCGTGCAGCACCTTCGCCAGGTCGATCTCCACGCCGGGGAACGACACCGCCGGCGGGTCGAACACGCGCAGGTTGGCCGCGACGGTCGCGAACGTGGGCAGCACCACCAGGTCCCGCTCGTAGGTGTAGCGCAGCTCGTCCGGGCCCGCCCCCAGCGCCAGGTGGTAGAGCAGCACGTCCGACGACGTCCAGGCGAAGCTCACCTCGCCGATCTCGGCGCCGATCGCGACGTCGGGGTTGATGGGCACGCGGGCTCCTACTCGTAGCTGATCGAGACGTCGTCGGTGACCGGGAGCGACTGGCAGGCCAGCACGATGCCGTCCGCCATGTCCTCGGCGTCGAGGACCTCGTTGTGCAGCATCTTCACCTCGCCCGAGACGACCCGGCACGCGCACGCGCTGCATTGTCCCTCGCGGCAGGAGTACGGCGCGTCCATGCCCTGCTCCAGCAGGTGGTCCAGCAGTTTCCGCTGCCGCGGCCAGGCCGTCGACCGCGTGTCGCCGTCCAGTGAGACGGTGAGCGACGCCGGTGCCTCGTCCGAAGCCGGCGCAGGCTCTTCGTCCGGAGCGGCTTCGAACGGGTTCCCCGTCAGCGACGTGAACTTCTCGACGTGCACCCGGTCCCGCGGCACCCCGAGCTGCCCGAGCGCCTCCCGCACGGCCGCCATGAACGGCGCCGGCCCGCACAGGAAAGCCTCGTGGGACGTGTACGCGGACGCCAGCCCGCGCAGCTGGGAGACGTCCGGCAGGCCCTGGACGCTCTCCAGCCAGTGCACGACGACGAGGCGGTCGCCGTACCGCTTCGCCAGCGACGCCAGCTCGCCCGCGAAGATGACCGAACGCTCGTCGCGGTTCGCGTAGACCAGCACGACCCGCCCGGAACCGGTCTCCAGCGCCGTTTTCAGGATCGCCATCACCGGCGTGATCCCGCTGCCGCCGGCGAACAGCAGGAAGTCCTCGTCCACCGACGCCGGGCAGAACACCCCCGCCGGCGCGAGCACGTCGACCCGCATGCCCGGCTCCAGCGACGAGCACACCCAGCTCGACCCGTACCCGCCGTCGGTGCGCTTGACCGTCACCTGCACGCGGTTCTCGTGCGGCGCGCTCGAGAGCGAGTAGCACCGCGCCACCGAACCGGTGCGGTCGCTGGGGATCTTCAGCGTCAGGAACTGCCCGGCCCGGTAGGAAAAAGCCGAAGCGTGCTCGGGCGGGATCTCGAAGACCACCGACCGCGCGTCCGGCGTCTCGACGACGACGTCGGCGACGGTCAGCGTGTAGACCCGCTCAGCCATCGGCCACCGCCAGCGTGCCGTCGCGCACGGCGTCGCCGATGCTGTCGGCCAGCTTCGGGCACGTGTCGAGCAGCGCCGAGGGCCCGTCCGCGTCGGCGAACACCGGGCACGTCTCGGCGGGCCGGGACGTCCACTGGATGCTCGTGTGCTGGATGCTGTTCTTCTTCACCAGCACGCACGTCCCGCAGCTGCGGCACTCGTGCGGCCGCAGCCCGCCGGAGAGGAACTCGGTCTGCTCGGCGGTCGTCACACTTCCGCCTCGGTCTGCTGCCGGGCCAGGTTCTCCGCCACCTCGGCCGCCCACGCCTCGTTGGCCTTCGAAGTGTCCACTTCGAACTCGAAGCGCCGGGTCATGTCCTCGGTGACGTCGGCCGCGTCGACGTAGAACTGCTGGTACCAGCGGCGAAGCTGGTAGACCGGACCGTCCTCTTCGCACAGCAGCGGGTTGTCGATCTGCGTCTTGTGCTTCCAGATCTCGACGTCCTGAAGGAAGCCGGCGCCGATGCCCTTGGCCAGCTTCGCCGCGATCTTGTCGGCGTGCTCGTCGGTGAGCCCGTGCTGCTTCTTGACCTTCATGCCGTACTGCAGCACGAACGACGTCGGCGTGACCGGGTAGTGGCAGTTGATGAGCACGCTCTCGATTTCGTAGCCCTGGAACGAGTTCACCAGCTTGTTGATCATGTAGGACGGCCCGAAGTACGACGCCTCCGAGCGCAGCAGGTTGTCCTCGCCGCCGTAGTTCGAGGCCATCCCCATGTCCGGGCGGCCCTTGGTGTTGAGGTACTGCGTGGCGATGTGGCCTTCGAAGACGTTCTTGAAGTACGTCGGGTAGGCGTAGTGGATGTAGAAGAAGTGGGCCATGTCGACGACGTTGTCGATGATCTCCCGGCAGTTGGAGCCGTCGATGAAGATCTCGTCCCAGGTCCAGTTGCTCCACTCGTCGCTGTGGGCGGCCTCGATCCGCGGGATGGCCAGCTCCGCCGGCGGCGGGTTGCCCTCCGGGTCGTGCCACACCATGAGCTGGCCGTTCTGCTCCGACGCCGTCCACGATCGCGTCCGCGCGCGCAGCGGAACCCGCTTGGCGTAGGGGATCGAGACGCACTTGCCCTTGCCGTTCCAGCGCCAGTCGTGGAACGGGCACGCGACCTCGTCACCCTTGACCGAGCCCTGGGTGAGGTCCCCGCCCATGTGCCGGCAGTAGCCGTCGAGGACGTTCAGCTCGCCCTTCGAGTCGGCGAAGACCACGAGCTTCGTGCCGAACGCCGTGACCGCGTGGGGTTTCCCGTCGCGGAACCGCTCGGCCAGGCCGAGGCAGTGCCAGCCGCGGGCGAACCGGGTCGGCGGCTCGCCGGCGTAGATCGTGCGTACGGACTCCTGCGTCATCGTTCGCCTCCCGTGGTGCCCTGATCTTCGTTCGCCAGCCGCGTCGCCGCAAGGTAGCCGAACACCATGGCCGGGCCGATGGTCGCGCCCGGTCCGGCGTAGGTCCGGCCCATCACGGCCGCGCTGACGTTGCCCGCGGCGGACAGCCCGGGCACCACCGAGCCGTCCTCGCGCAGCACGCGCGCGTGTTCGTCGGTGCGCAGCCCGCCCTTGGTGCCCAGGTCGCCCGGCACGATCTTGACCGCGTAGTACGGCGCTTTGTCGAGCGGTCCGAGGCTGGGGTTGGGTTTGTTGCGCGGGTCGCCGTAGTAGTGGTCGTACTTGCTGACCCCGCGGTGGAAGTCCTCGTCGACGCCGTTGCGCGCGAAGCCGTTGAACCGCGTCACCGTGGCTTCGAGCGCTTCGGCCGGTACCTCGATCTTCGCCGCCAGCCCGGCCAGCGTCGACGACTTCGCCGCGATCCCGGCCTTGAACCAGCGGCCGGGCAGCGGCTGGCGCGGCCCGATGCCGGTGAACATGTACCGGTCCTTGTAGCGCTGGTCGAACACCAGCCAGGTCGGGATGTGCTCGCCGGGCCCGTCGCCTTCGCCGTACATCGCGTGCACGGCCTCGACGTAGGGCGCGGACTCGTTGACGAACCGCTCGCCGCGCGCGTCGACCATGATGCTGCGCGGCCGCGACCGTTCGGCCAGCGCGAACCACGGGCCGCCGGTGAGCGGCAGCGACGGCCCCCACCAGGCGTCGTCCATCAGGTCGAGCGCCGCGCCGAGCTGGCTGCCGGCGCTGATGCCGTCGCCGGTGTTGGCGGCGGCGCCGACGGTCCAGTCGACGCCGATCGGCGCGCGCTGGTACTTCTCGCGCATCTCGAGGTTCTGCTCGAACCCGCCGCTGGCGAGGATCACTCCCCGCCGGGCCCCGACGACGCCGCCGGGCGTGACGACGCCGGTGACGCGGCCGCCCTCGGCCCGGAGATCGACCAGCGGCGTGTTCAGCCGGACCTCGACGCCCGCCCTGGCCAGGCCCACCCGCAGGCCGGCCGCAAGCGCTTGCCCCATGCTCAGCAGCCGCTGCCCGCGCAGCTTCCCGACGAGCCACTGCCGGCCGAGCGACAACAGCCGGAGGCTGCCGCGGGGGTGCCGCGCGAGGAGGCTCAGCCAGCGGTAGTCGGCCTGCGTGATCGGCACGCCGAGCGGGGGAGCGCTGTAGGGCGGCTCGAGGTGGGCCAGCTCCGCGCCGAGCAGCTTGCCGTCGAAGGCGGCCGGCTCGACCGAGCGCCCGCCGGGCCGCCCGCCCGGGGCTTCCGGGTGGTAGTCGCTGTAGTCGCGGACCCACCGGAACTCCAGCGGGGTGTGGTCGCACACGAACTTCAGCACCTCGGGCCCGTGCGCCAGGAACGTGTCGCGCCGGACGGCCGGGACGACGTCGCCGACGATCGATGCCAGGTACTCACGGGCCCGTTCGGGGGGTTCGTCGATCCCCGCGGCCCGCAGCGCGTGGTTGCCCGGCAGCCAGACCCCGCCGCCGGAGCGGGCGGTCGAGCCGCCGAAACAGGCCGCCTTCTCCAGGACCACGACGCTGAGGCCGTGGTGGGCCGCGGCCAGCGCGGCGGTCATCCCGGCGGCGCCGCTGCCGACCACGACGACGTCGAACTGCTCCGTCATGCCACCTCACTTGCAACGTGTTCCACGAAATGAGTACCCAGTTGGGAGCCGCTTCGGTCACCATAGACGAGAACGTGTTTCAGTTCTAGGGTACCGACCATGGACGAACTCGTCGCGGACGTGGTCATCGTGGGGTTCGGGGCGGCCGGCGCCTGTGCCGCCCTCGAAGCGGCCGACGCGGGCGCCGACGTCGTCATCGTCGAGCGGTTCGACGGCGGTGGCGCCAGCGCGGTCAGCGGGGGCGTGGTCTACGCGGGCGGCGGCACCGCCCAGCAGCTCGACGCGGGCGTCGACGACTCGGTCGACGCGATGTACGCCTACCTGCGGCTCGAGACCGGGGACGTCGTCGCCGAAGAGACGCTGCGGCGGTTCTGCGAGGGCAGCCGCGAGATGATCACCTGGCTGGAGGGCAACGGCGTGCCGTTCGAAGGCAGCCTGTGCCCGTACAAGACGTCGTACCCGAGCGACGCCCACTACCTGTACTACTCCGGCAGCGAGGCCGCCGGCGGCTTCCGCGACGCGGCGAAACCGGCCCCGCGCGGGCACCGCGTCAAGGGGCCGGGGACCTCGGGGAAGCTGCTGATGACCCGGCTGAAGGAGGCCGTGCGCCGGCGGGGGATCCGGGTGCTGACCCAGACCCGCGCCCGCGGCCTGATCCGCGAAGACGGCCGGGTCACCGGGCTCGTCGCCGACACGCTGCGGGACGCGCCCGCCGGGGTGCGGGCCCGGCACCGGCGGCTCGCGCGGTACGCCGCGAAACCCGGCATCTACGTGCCCTCGCTGCGCAAGTCGCTGCACCGGCGGGTCGAGCGGATCGAGCGCGCGCACGGCCATGAGCTGCGGATTTCCGCCCGGCGCGGGGTCGTGCTCGCGGCCGGCGGGTTCATCGCGAACCGCGAGCTGGTGCGCGAGCACGCGCCGGGCTACCGCGGCGGGCTGCCGCTCGGCACGTCCGCCGACGACGGCTCGGGCCTGCGCCTCGGCGTCGAGGCCGGGGCCGCGACCGGCGAGCTCGGCCGGATCTCCGCGTGGCGGTTCATCACCCCGCCCAGCGCGTTCCTCGGCGGCATCATCGTCGACGCCGCGGGCCGCCGGGTCATCGACGAGTCCCGGTACGGCGCCGCGGTCGGCGAGAAGCTCATCGAGGAGCACGGGAGCAAGGGCTGGCTGCTCGTCGACGCGCCGATCGTGGCCGAGGCCCGGCGGGACACGAAGGCGCAAAGCCAGTGGTTCCAGGGGTTGCAGCTGCGGTACCTGCTGCGCCGCGGCCGCGTGACGGGCGCGACGGTCGAAGAGGCCGCGCGCAAGGCCGGCGTCGATCCGCAGGGGCTGCGCGCGAGCGTCGAGGCCTACCGCGGCGACCGCGATCCGGTGGGCAAGCCCGCCGAGTTCGCGCGGCGGCTGGACAACCCGCCGTACTCGCTCATCGACATCTCGGTGCGGCCGAACCTCGGCTATCCGACGCCGATGCTGACCCTCGGCGGCCTGGTCGTGGCCGAGAGCACGGGTGCGGTGCGGAGCGCGGCGGGGGAGCCGATCCCCGGCCTGTACGCCGCCGGCCGGACCGCCGTGGGAATCTGTTCCAGGTCCTACGTGAGCGGCCTGTCGCTGGCCGACTGCGTGTTTTCCGGCCGCAGGGCGGGGATCAACAGTGCCCTGGCGCAGGGTGTTCTCGACAAAAACGAGAACGTGTTCTAGTCTTGGCGCAGCGAGAAGAGAGGACTGCGCATGAGTGAGCAGGTGATCGCCGGGGTCCGGGACCTCCTGCCGGTCCTGCGGGAACGGGCCCAGGACACCGAGGACGCGCGGAACGTCCCCGAGGAGTCCGTCAAGGCCCTGCAGGAGACCGGGTTCTTCAAGATGCTGCAGCCGAAGTCCTTCGGGGGCCTCGAAACCGACCCGGTGAGCTTCTACACCGCGGTCAAGCTGATCGCGAGCGCGTGTGGATCCACCGGCTGGGTCGCCTCCATCCTCGGCGTCCACCCGTGGCACGTGGCGCTGTTCGACCGGCAGGCCCAGCAAGAGGTCTGGGGCGAGGACGAGGACGTGCGGATCTCCTCGTCGTACGCGCCGATGGGCAAGGCGGAGGTCGTCGACGGCGGCTACCGGCTGTCCGGCCGCTGGAGCTTCTCCTCCGGCTCCGGCCACTGCACGTGGGTGCTGCTCGGGGGACCCGCGTTCAAGGACGGCAAGCCGGTCGACTTCTGCACCTACCTGCTGCCCATCGCGGACTACACCATCGTGGACGTCTGGGACACCGTCGGCCTGCGCGGCACCGGCTCGAACGACATCGTCGTCGAGGACGTCTTCATCCCGCAGCACCGCGCGCTGAGCTTCATCGCGACGTCGAAGTGCAAGGTGCCGGGCCAGGCGATCAACCCCGGGCCGCTGTACCGGCTGCCCTACGGATCGGTGCACCCGTCCACGATCACCGCGCCGATCATCGGCATGGCCCAGGGTGCCTACGACGCCCACGTCGAGCACCAGCGCAAGCGCGTGCGGGCCGCGTACGCCGGTGAACAGTCCAAAGAGGACCCGTTCGCCAAGGTGCGGATCGCGGAGGCGGCCAGCGAGATCGACGCCGCCTGGCTGCAGCTGACCCGCAACATCGAGGAGCTGTACGAGCTCGCCAAGCGCGAGGAGCGGCTGCCCAGCGACCTCCGGCTGCGCGTCCGGCGCGACCAGGTCCGCGGCACCGAACGCGCGATCTCGGCGATCGACCGGCTCTTCGAGAACTCCGGTGGCCGCGCCATCCAGCGCGGCACGCCGATCCAGCGCTTCTGGCGCGACGCGCACGCGGGCCGGGTGCACGCGGCGAACGACGCCGAGCGCGCCTACGTCATGTTCGGCACCGGCGCCTTCGGGCTCCCCGTCGAGAACGCGATGTACTGATGGCCGCGCCCGAAGGGAAGTACGTCCAGGCCGGCTCGTTGCGGCTGCACTACCACGAAGCCGGCGCGGAACACGCCGAGACGGTGATCCTGCTGCACGGTGGCGGGCCCGGCGCGTCGGCGTGGAGCAACTTCGGGCGCAACCTGCCGGAGTTCGCCAAGCACTACCGGACGATCGCCGTCGACCAGCCCGGCTTCGGCCGGTCGGACAAGCCGACCGAGCACCCGCAGTACTTCCGGCACAGCGCGGACGCCGTCGCCGGGCTGATGGACTCCCTCGGCATCGAACGCGCCCACTTCGTCGGCAACTCGCTCGGCGGCGGGGCCGCGGTGCGGTTCGCGCTGAACCACGGCAAGCGCGCCGGGCGGCTGGTGCTGATGGGGCCGGGCGGGCTGAGCGTCAACCTGTTCGCGCCCGACCCCACCGAGGGCGTCAAGAACCTCGGCAAGTTCGGGGCGCACCCGAGCCGGGAGCGGATGGAAGCGTTCCTGCGCATCATGGTCCACGACCAGGCGCTGATCACCGACGAGCTGATCGACGACCGCTTCGCCGCGGCGAACACCCCGGAGTCCCTGGCCGCGATGCGGGCGATGGGGAAGTCGTTCGCCCACCCCCGAACCTACGAAGAAGGCATGCTCTGGCGCGAAGCCCACCGGCTCCGCCAGCGCGTGCTCCTGATCTGGGGCCGCGAGGACCGCGTCAATCCCCTGGACGGCGCTTTGGTGGCCTTGAAGACGATTCCGCGCGCGCAGCTGCACGTGTTCGGCGGCTGCGGGCACTGGGCCCAGCTGGAGAAGTTCGACGAGTTCAACCGGCTGGCCCTCGACTTCCTCGGGAGTTCCTGATGGGCATCCGGTCACTGGGCTACCTGCGCGTCGAAGCCACCGACATGGCCGCGTGGCGCGAGTACGGGCTCAAGGTGCTCGGCATGGTCGAAGGCAGCGGCACCGACCCGGACGCGCTCTACCTGCGGATGGACGACTTCCCGGCGCGCCTGGTCATCTCACCCGGGTCCGCGGACCGGCT
Organism: Amycolatopsis sp. cg9; assembly: GCF_041346945.1. Taxonomy (NCBI): domain Bacteria; kingdom Bacillati; phylum Actinomycetota; class Actinomycetes; order Pseudonocardiales; family Pseudonocardiaceae; genus Amycolatopsis; species Amycolatopsis sp. cg9. The sequence continues at coordinate 5,299,267 of NZ_CP166850.1, forward strand.
GGCCGTCACCGGCTGGGAGGTCGCGAACGCGGGCGAGCTGACCGAGCTGCGGTCGCGGTTGGACAGTGCGTCGGTGCCGTACAAGGAAGGCACGCCCGACGAGCTGGCCGACCGCCGCGTCGACGAGCTGATCAGCTTCGACGACCCGTCCGGCAACACCCAGGAGGTGTTCCACGGCGTCGCGCTGCAGCACCGGCGCGTGGTCAGCCCGTACGGCCACAAGTTCGTCACCGGCGAGCAGGGCCTGGGGCACGTGGTTTTGTCCACAAAGGACGACGAAGCGTCGCTGCGGTTCTACCGCGACGTCCTCGGCTTCCGGCTGCGCGACTCGATGCGCCTGCCGCCGCAGCTGGTCGGCCGGCCCGCCGACGGGCCACCCGCGTGGCTGCGGTTCTTCGGCTGCAACCCGCGCCACCACAGCCTGGCGTTCCTGCCGATGCCGACGCCGTCCGGGATCGTGCACCTGATGGTGGAGGTCGAGAACACCGACGACGTCGGGCTGTGCCTCGACCGCGCGATCCGGCGCAAGGTGCCGATGTCGGCCACGCTCGGCCGGCACGTCAACGACCTGATGCTGTCGTTCTACATGAAGACCCCCGGCGGCTTCGACGTCGAGTTCGGCTGTGAAGGCCGCCAGGTCGACGACGACAACTGGATCGCCCGCGAAAGCACCGCGGTTTCCCTGTGGGGCCACGACTTCTCGGTCGGTGCACTCGGTCAAGGCCGCGCATGACCGCGGTGGCGGTCGACCAGGCCGGTTTCCGCACCGTGCTCGGGCACTTCTGCACGGGCGTCACCGTGGTCACCGGCCGGGACGGCGACACCCTCGCCGGCTTCGCCTGCCAGTCGTTCGCGGCGCTGTCGCTGGACCCGCCGCTGGTGCTGTTCTGCCCGGCCCGCACGTCGCGGACCTGGCCGGTGCTGGCCGCGGCGGGCCGCTTCGCGGTCAACGTGCTGGCCGAGGACCAGCAGGAGGTCAGCGCGGTGTTCGGCGCCCGCGGCGAGGACAAGTTCGCCCGCGTCGGCTGGACCCCGGCGCCGTCCGGGGCCCCGCTGCTCGACGGCGCGTTGACGTGGATCGACTGCGCGCTGGAAGCCGTCCACGAGGCGGGGGACCACTACGTCGTGATCGGCCGGGTCACGGCGCTGGGCGCGCCGTCGGACGCGCGGCCGCTGCTGTTCCACCGCGGCCGCTACGCGGTGACCGAACCCGCACCGGACGCACTGGCGGCGCTGATGCCGTGGCCGCGTCCGGACGACTGGCTCTGAGCACCCGCCGCCCGCGCTGAAGGGGACGTTCCTCTCGGGTGACGGGAGGAAAGTCCCCTTCAGCGCGTCGGACGCGAGCAAGGTCCCCTTACGGGTGGGTGGGGGCGAGTAACGGGCGCCGGGGCGCGCGCGACTTCCCCGGGAGCCGTCGCCCGAGGAGGACCCCGTGCAGCTGTGCGGATTCCCGGCCGCCGAGGTCGAATTCGACCAGGCGGGTGCCGTCGTCGGCGACCGGGGCGCGGCCGTGCGGGCGCTCGCGGCCGATCCGGCGGTCACCGACCTCGTCGTCCTCTGCCACGGCTGGAACGACGGCCCCCTGGTCGCGCGCCTGCTCTACTCCGCCCTCGCCGGGTCGATGCGCTCGGTCGCCGGCGGCGGGCCCGGCCGCCGGATCGCGTTCGCCTGCGTGCTGTGGCCGTCGCGGAAGCTCGCCGGGCCGGACACCGGCGTGCCCGAGCGCCTCGACCTGCTGCGGGACCTCGTGCCCGGCCAGCGGCTCACCATCGACGCCGCGGCCGACCTGGTGCCGGCGCTGCCGGCCCGCGCGACCGCGCGCACGGCGTTCGCCGCCGCGCTGCTTTCGGTGGCCGCCCGCGGCGCGGACGACCACGAAGACGCCTCGACGGAGCTGTTCACGCTGCCCGGCGGCACGGTCATGGACCGGCTCGGGAAGACCGGGTTCACCGACGCGGCGACCCAGCTGCTGGACTTCCTCGCCGGCTACGAGCTGAAGGCCCGCGCCGGGGAGATCGGCGTCCGCGGCCTCGCGCCGCTGCTGGCGGCGGCCGGCGGGCCGAAGGTCCACCTCGTCGGCCACAGCTTCGGCGCCCGGCTGGTGGCCGCGGCCGCGAACGCGCTCCCGGCCGGGGCACCGGCGACACTGACCCTGCTGCAGGCGGCGTTCTCGCACTTCGCCTTTTCCGCCGACTGGGCCGGCGGCCGGGCGGGGGCGTTCCGCCGCGTCGTGGCCGAGCGGCTCGTGCGCGGGCCGATCCTGGTCACGCACTCCGCCGCCGATCTCACCGTCGGCATCCCCTACGCGATCGCGTCCCGGATCGGGGACGCGTCGAGCGCGTACGGCGGCATGGGCCACGACGGCGCCCAGCGGACCGCCGAAGCCGTCGCCGCGGGGCTGCTCCCGGTGACCGGGACCTACCGCTGGCGGCCGGGGGTGCCGCACAACCTCCGCGCGGACCGGTTCGTGCGCGGCCACACCGACGTCACCGGACCCCAGATCGCTCACGCGCTGTGGTCGGCGATCGCGGCGAGTTAGCGCGACCGGGTGGTTGTGCACCGGTTCACAGGTGGGCCGCATCCCATTTACGAGAGAAAGTCGAGCCCCTGCGCGCACACTGTTATCGAGATGACGTCTTCTGGGAGGAGTGAGTCGCGCATGCGCAGGCCCAGCGGACGGATCGCCCGGTTCCGGCGCCGGTTGCACCCCGGGCGCAACCCGCTGGCGCGGGCGGGCGACCGGTTCGAGTCCCTCCTGCTGCTCCTGGTGATCGCCGGCGCGCTCCTGGCCGTGCCGTTCGCGGCGGCGTTCGGCTCCGACACCTACGCCGCGCAGACCGCCCGCGCCGAGCAGGAGCGCACCACCCGCCACCCGGCGACCGCGGTGTCGCTCGCCGCGGCGCCCAGCCAGCCCTACAGCACCGACGGCGCCGGCGCCCCGGCCGACCAGACGACCGTCCAGGCCGCCTGGTTCGACGCCCGCGGCGCCCGCCACACCGGGGACGTCCTCGCCGACGCGGGCAGCCCGGCGGGCACCCGCGTCTCCGTCTGGCTCGACCAGCGCGGCGAGCTGGCCGCCGAGCCGCTCTCCGCGTCGACGTCGGCGGCCGACGGGGTCTTCGCGGCGATCCTGCTGTGGGTCGCGATCACGGGCTCCTTGGCCGGCCTCTACGGCGCCGGGCGGTTCGTCCTGGGCCGCCTCCACTCGGCGGCGTGGGACCGCGCGTGGGCCGAAGCCCGGCACGACAGCCGGTTCTGATCACTTCCAGCGGAAGTGCACGAACACCCGGCCGAAGTTGTCCTTGTCCTTCTCGACCCGGTGGTAGCGCGCCTTGACGTCCTTGCGCTCGAGGAACCGCAGGACGTGCTTCTTCAGCTGGCCCGACCCCTTGCCGGGGATGATCTCGACGAGCGGCGCCTTCTTGGCGACGGCTTCGTCGATGATCGCTTCGAGCGCCCGGTCGATCTCGCCGCCGCGGTTGTAGATGTCGTGCAGGTCCAGCTTGAGCTTCACAGCGCCTGCCACCAGCCGTCCACCGGCGGCGGCGCGGCCGCGTCGATGCGCTCGCCCGGGCGGGGGACCGCCAGCGCCAGGTCGGCCGCCTTCGCTTCGCGCCACACGCGGTCCGCCGGCTCACCCCACGGGTGCATCGCGAGCTGGAACGTCGCCCAGTGCACCGGGACCAGCAGTTTCGCCCGCACGTCGAGGCCCGCCGCGACGCCTTCCTCCGGCGTCATGTGGATGTCCGGCCAGAGCGGGGCGTACGCGCCGATCTGGATCAGGGCGACGTCGAACGGGCCGTGCTCCTCGCCGATCTTCGCGAACCCGTCGAAATAGCCCGTGTCGCCGCTGTAGAACACGCGGTGCTCGGGCCCGAGCAGCGCCCACGACGTCCAAAGCGTGCTGTCGTTCGAGATGCCGCGGCCCGAGAAGTGCTGGGCCGGCGTCGCGACGAACCGGATGCCCGCCACCGTGGCTTCCTCGCGCCAGTCGAGCTCGATGATCCGCGATTCCGGGACGCGCCAGCGTTCGAGGTGGGCACCCACCCCGAGCGGCACCAGGAACGGCGCCGTCGTCGACGCGACCAGTTCGCGGACGGTCGCCAGGTCCAGGTGGTCGTAGTGGTCGTGCGAGATGACCACCGCGTCGATCCGGCCGAGGCCCGCCAGCGGCACCGGGGGCTCGTGCAGCCGCCGCGGGCCGGCGAACGCCGCGGGGGACACCCGCTCGCTCCACACCGGGTCGAGCAGCACGCGGGCGCCGTCGAGCTCGACCAGGGCGGACGCGTGGCCGTACCAGGTCAGGTGCAGGCCCTCGGCCGATTCGACCGGCGCGCCGGCGACCAGCGGTACCGCACCGCCCGGTTTGCGCAGTTCGCGGTGCTCGCCGAAGAACATCTCGCGGAAGATGGTCCGCATCGCCGCCGCCGTCATCGGGTGGCGCGGCGCCGCGTTGCGGAACACCTTCCCGTCGAACTGCGGCGACGAGCGCACCCGCTCGGCCCGCGCCCCGGCCGCCTTCGCGCCGAACGCCGCCGGCAGGTCCCGGAGGGTCGCGATCGTCTTCCTCATGCTGCCGAGTCTACGAACGGTTCCTGAGAGGCGCCCCAGCTTCATGCAGGTGGGTGAGCGCCTGCCGGTAGGACTCGGCCAGGCTCGTCTGCAGGTAGGGGACCCCGAGCTCGGCGCAGTAGGCCTGGACGATCGGCTGCGCCCGCCGCAGGTGCGGCGACGGCATGCTCGGGAACAGGTGGTGCTCGATCTGGTAGTTGAGCCCGCCGAGCGCGACGTCGGTGACGAGGCCGCCGCGGACGTTGCGCGACGTCAGCACCTGCTTGCGCAGGAAGTCGAGCTGGGCCGGCCCGGTCAGCGTCGGCATGCCCTTGTGGTTCGGCGCGAAGATCGATCCCATGTAGACACCCCACAGTCCTTGGTGGACGGCGAAGAAGAGCAGCGCCATGCCGGGCGAGAGCACGGTGAACAGCGCGCCGAAGTACAGGACGTGGTGCGCGGCGAGCAGCGCGGCTTCGGTCTTGCGGTGGCGCAGCCCCGGTTTCCGCACCGCGCGGATCCCCGACCAGTGCAGGTTCAGCCCTTCGAGGGTGAGCAGCGGGAAGAACAGGAACGCCTGGTACCGCCCGATGAACCGCGCCACCCCGCGGCTGGCGCGCGCCTGGTCCTTCGACCACACCAGGATGTCCGGGTCGACGTCGGGGTCGAGCTCCTCGTGGTTCGGGTTGGCGTGGTGGCGGGTGTGCTTGTCCATCCACCAGCCGTAGCTCATCCCGACCCCGAGGTTCCCGGCGAGCATCCCGGCGGCCTCGGTGGGGCGCCGGCGCCGGAACACCTGCTTGTGCGCGAGGTCGTGGGAGAGCAGCGCGATCTGCCCGAACAGGAAGGCCTGGAAGACGGCTACACCGAGCTGCCACCAGGAGTTCCCGAGCAGCGCGAAGGCCACCCACCCGGCGGCGAAGAGCCCGGCGACGACGGCGGTCCGGACGGCGTAGTAGCCGGGCCGGCGCGCCATGAGCCCGGCGGCGGAGATGCGGTGGCTCAGCCGGGCGAAGTCGCTGCCGACGTGATTCTCTGTGGTGGTCACGCACCCGAGTCTTCGCGACGGCGGCGCCTGACGGAATGCGGTGGGCTCCCGGCACTTTCGGGGGGCCAGCCCTACCGGCCACGCTGGTATACGAGCACCCCGATGTGGCGTTCGGTGCGCTCAACGCACCGAACGCCACATCGGGGTGCTTCGGTCAGGCGATGTACTCCGCCAGGTGCCGGCCCGTCAGGGTCTTCTTCCGCGCCTTCACCAGCTGCGCCGGCGTGCCCTCGAACACGATCTTCCCGCCGTCGTGGCCCGCGCCGGGACCGAGGTCGACGATCCAGTCCGCGTGCGCCATCACCGCCTGGTGGTGCTCGATCACGATCACCGACTTGCCCGCGTCCACCAGGCGGTCCAGGAGGCCGAGCAGCTGCTCGACGTCGGCCAGGTGCAGGCCCGCGGTCGGCTCGTCGAGGACGTACACCCCGCCCTGCTCCGCCATGTGCGTCGCCAGCTTGATGCGCTGGCGCTCGCCGCCGGACAGCGTCGTCAGCGGCTGGCCGAGGGTGAGGTAGCCGAGGCCGACGTCGGACAGGTGCGTCAGGATCTTGTGCGCCGCCGGGGTTTTCGCGTCGCCGTCGGCGAAGAACTCCAGTGCCTCGGCGACCGACATCCCGAGGACCTCGCTGATGTCGCGGCCGCCGAAGGTGTAGTCCAGGACCTCGGCCGAGAACCGCTTGCCGTCGCACACCTCGCACGGGGTGGCCGTGCTCGCCATGATGCCCAGGTCCGTGTAGACGACGCCGGCGCCGTTGCAGTTGGGGCAGGCGCCCTCGGAGTTGGCGCTGAACAACGCCGGCTTCACGCCGTTGGCCTTGGCGAACGCCTTGCGGATCGGTTCCAGCAAACCGGTGTACGTGGCCGGGTTGCTGCGGCGCGAACCGCGGATGCCGGTCTGGTCCACCGTCACCACGCCTTCGCCGCCGGACACCGAGCCGTGGATCAGGGAGCTCTTGCCCGAGCCCGCCACCCCGGTCACGACCACCAGCACGCCGAGCGGGATGTCGACGTCGACGTCCTGGAGGTTGTGCGTGGAGGCCCCGCGCACCTCCAGCACGCCCGACGGCGAGCGCACCGACGACTTCAGCGACGCCCGGTCGTCGAGGTGCTGCCCGGTCAGCGTCCCGCTCTTGCGGAGACCGTCCACAGTGCCCTCGAAGACGACCTCGCCGCCCGCCGAACCGGCGCGCGGCCCGAGGTCGACGACGTGGTCGGCGATCGCGATCGCCTCCGGCTTGTGCTCGACGACCAGCACCGTGTTGCCCTTGTCCCGCAGCTGCAGCAGCAGCTCGTTCATCCGCTGGATGTCGTGCGGGTGCAGCCCGATCGTCGGCTCGTCGAAGACGTAGGTGACGTCGGTCAGCGACGACCCGAGGTGGCGGATCATCTTGGTGCGCTGGGCTTCCCCGCCCGACAGCGTCCCGGATGGACGGTCGAGCGAGAGGTAGCCGAGCCCGATTTCGACGAACGAGTCCAGCGTGTGCTTCAGCGCGTCCAGCAGCGGCGCGACCGACGGCTCCGCCAGCTTCCCGACCCACCCGGCGAGGTCGCTGATCTGCATCTCGCACGCGTCGGCGATGCTGATCCCGTCGATCTTCGACGACCGGGCCGCGTCCGACAGCCGCGTTCCGGCGCAGTCCGGGCAGGTCTGGAAGGTCACCGCCCGCTCGACGAACGCGCGGATGTGCGGCTGCATCGAGTCGACGTCCTTGGACAGCATGGACTTCTGGATCGCCGGGACCAGCCCCGAGTAGGTGAGGTTGATGCCGTCGACCTTGATCTTGGTCGGTTCCTTGTACACCAGGTCGGCGAACTGCTTCTTGGTGAACTTCTTGATCGGCTTGTCCGGGTCGAAGAAGCCGGAGCCGCGGAAGATGCGGCCGTACCAGCCCTCCATGCTGTAGCCCGGGATGGTGATCGCGCCTTCGTTGAGCGACTTGTCCTCGTCGAAGAGCGCGGTGAGGTCGATGTCGTTGACCTTGCCGCGGCCCTCGCAGCGCGGGCACATGCCGCCGGTGATGCTGAAGCTGCGGCGCTCCTTGATCTGGCGCCCGCCCTTTTCGATGGTCACCGCCCCCGCCCCGCTGATCGAGGCGACGTTGAACGAAAACGCCTGCGGCGAACCGATGTGCGGCGTCCCGAGCCTGCTGAACAGGATGCGCAGCATCGCGTTCGCATCGGTCGCGGTGCCGACGGTGGAGTGCGGGTTGGCGCCCATCCGCTCCTGGTCGACGATGATCGCGGTGGTGATCCCGTCGAGGACGTCGACGTCCGGCCGGGCCAGCGTCGGCATGAACCCCTGCACGAAGGTGCTGTAGGTTTCGTTGATCAGCCGCTGCGACTCGGCCGCGATCGTGCTGAACACCAGGGAGCTCTTGCCGGAGCCGGAGACCCCGGTGAACACCGTCAGCCGCCGCTTGGGCAGCTCGACGCTGACGTCCTTGAGGTTGTTGACGCGTGCGCCGTGGACGCGGATCAGGTCGTGGCTGTCGGCGGTGTGCGACGCGCTCTTCCTCGTGGGCTTGCTCATCGGGGTTCTCCAGCTTTTCGGTGGGATCAGCGCACTTCTTGGATGCGGACGAGGTTGCCCGCGGGGTCGCGGAAGGAACAGTCGCGGATGCCCCACGGCTGGTCGGTCGGCTCCTGGACGACTTCGGCGGCGCCGGCCTGGACCCGCTCGAAGGTGCCGTCCAGGTCGTCGGTGGCCAGGTTGACCGCCGCGAAGCTGCCCTTGGCCATCATTTCGGTGACGGTGCGGCGTTCTTCGTCGGACAGGCCCGCGTAAGCGGCGCCCGTCGGCTGCAGGACGAGCGCGGTGTCGGGCTGGTCCGGGAGACCGATCGTGAGCCAGTGCTGGCCGCCGTAATCGACGTCGTTGCGCACTTCGAAGCCGAGGGTGTCGCGGTAAAAGGCCAGCGAAGCTTCGTGGTCGTGGTGGGGGAGGAACGTCTGGTGAATGGTGAGGTTCATGGGAATCACGCTACTTTCGGCCGCGGGGCCGGGGCTTCTCGATTCCTGACCGCTTCGGCGGCCCGCCGGTAATCGTGCGGGGAAAGGCCGTAAGCCTCCCGGAACCGGCGGACGAATTGCGCGACCGGCATCGCCGCGTCGCGCGCCAGCGCTTCGACGTCGAGCGGCCGCGCGCATTCACGGTCGATGCGATCGCGGACGCGGCGCAGCAGCGCCAGCTCGCCCAGGTGCTTTCGCGCGGCGGCGGCGAGGCTCAGGCACATGTCGGTTCCCCTTCCGGTGTGCGGCCGAGCACCGCCCGGGCCGCGATCGGGAGCAGCAGGAGGGTCAGCACCCCGGACAGCACCAGCCCGCCGGTGCTGCCGGCCAGCTCGACCAGCGGCCCGCCCAGCGCGAGGCCCAGCGGGGCGGCCACGGTCGCGCCGGTCGTCCAGAGCGTGACGACCGGCTGCTGTTCATCGGGTGCCAGCCCGGATTGCAGGAAGCTGTAGGCGACCGGCGTGAACGGCGCGTACACCAGGCCGCCCAGGCCGAAGACGAGCAGCGCCACGGTCAGGTCGCCGGTCAGCGCGAGGCCGATCGGGCACAGCGCCCACAGCCCGATGATCGCGACCAGCAGCGGCCGCTGCGGCAGGTTCCGCAGCCGGCTGACCAGCGCGGCCCCGAGGAACGCGCCCGCACCGAGCGCACCCCAGAGCCACCCCAGCCCGGTGGCGCCGGCGTGCAGCGTCCCGCTCACGTACAGCGGGAGCGCCACTTCGATGGGCATGTAGAGGAAGTTGAAGAAGAACTCGACGACGAGCAGCCGCGCGGCCACCGGACGGCGGCGCAGGATCCGCCACCCGGAGCTTTCCGGCCGCCCGGGGGCCTCGGCGGGCTGGGGGACGCACGCCAGGGTGGCCGCCAGCAGGACCAGCGCGCCGCACGCGTCGAGGAGCAGCGCGAGGCTCGCGCCCGCGGTGGCCACGACGATCCCGCCGAGCACCGGCCCGGCGATGTAGAGCGCGAACGTCGTGTTCAGGCCGAGCAGCCCGTTGACCGAGAACCGCCCGGCCTCGCCCGCGGCCGCCGTCGCCAGCACCCGGCGGCCGCTCGCCCCGGCCAGCCGGAACGTGGCGCCGAAGAAGAGCCCGGCGAGCAGCACCGGCAGGGTCAGCGTGCCGGTGGCGGCCAGGACGCCGAGCGCGGCGAACGTCAGCGACCGCAGCACGCAGTCGGCGACGAGCAGCGTCCGCGGCGGCACGCGCACCCGGCCCAGCCCGATGGCCAGCGCCAGCGCGGTGGAGAGCACGAACGGCGCCGCCTCCACGAGCCCGATGGCGATCGCCTTCGGCACGCCGCCGTGCAGCGACAGCGTCTGCACCGGCATGGCGACCAGCAGCATGCCCGTGCCGACGTTGGCCAGGAGGTCCCCCAGGAGCAGACCGGCGATCCGCCGGTCGCGCAGCACTTCGCGGTAGCCGTGCGCCGCCGCGGTCGTGGTCAGCGCAGTTCCTGGATGCGCAGCAGGTTGCCGGCGGGGTCGCGGAAGGAGCAGTCGCGGACGCCGTAGGGCTGGTCGATCGGCTCCTGGACGACTTCGGCGTTGCCCGCCTGCAGCTTCGCGAACAAGGCGTCGAGGTCCTTGGTGGCCAGGTTGACCCCGGCGTAGGTGCCCTTCGCCATCATCTCGCCGATCATGCGGCGCTCGTCGTCGGTCAGCCCCGGCGTCGCGGTCGGCGGCGTCAGCACGATCGCGGTGTCCGGCTGGTTCGGCGGGCCGATGGTGATCCACTGCAGGCCGCCGTACTTGACGTTCTGGCGGACCTCGAAGCCGAGCAGGTCGCGGTAGAAGGCGAGCGAGGCTTCCGGGTCGGTGTGGGGGAGGAAGCTCGAGTGAATGGTGACGTCCATGGCCGTCACACTATGTGTGCGCCTGCGGTCGCGCTTCTCGATTCCTGATCGGTCTGGTGACCTGTTTGGCCACGCACGGCGGCATCCCGACGGTCGCCTCGGCCTGCTGCTCGCGGTAGACGCTCGGGGGCATGCCCACCAGCTCGGCGAACCGGGTGCTGAAGGTGCCGAGCGACGAGAACCCGACGGTGAAGCAGACCTCGGTGACGCTCAGCTCGCCCTTCCGCAGCAGCGCCATCGCCCGTTCGATCCGCCGCGTCATGAGGTACGAATACGGTGACTCTCCGTAGGCCTTCCGGAACTGCCGGCTGAGGTGCCCGGCCGACATGTTCACCCCGCTCGCGAGCGCCTCGACGTCGAGCGGCTGCGCGTACTCGCGGTCGATCCGGTCCCGGACGCGGCGAAGCAGCGCGAGGTCGCGCAGGTACTGCGCCGAGGCGGCGGTGCTGGTCACCCCGGAATCGTGCCACACCGGACGGCCGGCGCGGAGCGAATCGGACCCGCCCGGGCGGCGCGGACCCGCCCGGGCGGCGCGGACCCGCCCGGGTCAGCGGAGCGCGGCGGTCAAGACGGCGTCCCTGGTCCGGTGACACCGGCTCCGCCGAGGTCGCGAATGACTCATTGGGGACCTCCGAGGTCCCCAATGAGTCATTCGCGACACCACAGCAGCCGTCACCACCCGACCTCAGCGGCAACACCGGCCCGAAAGCGTCATGGACGGGTCGTTCACCGCGCCCGCCGTCAAGACACCGCCGACCGAGCCGCCGCGACTTCGCCGGGGCCCTGTCGTCCGGACGCGGCGGCGCTGCGGTCAGCGGAGTGCGGTGGTGATCGTCTCCCGCAGCCAGCGTTGCGGGGGGTCCGCGTCGAGCCGCGCGTGCCAGGACAGCCGTACCTCCACCTCCGGCAGCTCCGCCGGGACCGGGAACCAGCGCAGCCCCAGCGCCGGGCCGTGCTGCTCGGCCAGGCGCTGGGGGAGCAGGCCCACGTAGTCGCTGGACGAGACCACCAGCGCGGCCACCGCGGACGTCGGCACGACCGCGGCCACCCGGCGGTGCAGGCCCGCCGCCGCGAGGACGTCGTCCAGGGGGCCGCGGGCCCGGCCGCGCCGGGACGCCGAGACGTGCGGGTAGCGGCACAGCTGCGCCAGCGTCGGACGGCGGTGCCCGCCCAGCGGGCTGTCCGCGCGCACCGCCGCGACCAGGCGTTCGCGGTAGAGCACGGCGCTGTGGATGTCCGGCGCCGCGTGCTCGCCCACGCCGATGTCCAGGTCGATCGAGCCGTCGCGGAGCGCCTCCGCGCTTTCCGTGCCCTCCGCGACGAAGCGCAGCGTGACGCCGGGCGCGGCCGCCGCCGTCGCTTCGGCCGCCGCGGTCGCCAGGGTGGCCGCCACGCCGTCGTTGATGCGGATGGTGAACGTGCGCTCGAGGTCGGCGATCGCCACCTCGGTGCTGATCAGCGCCGACGCCTCCTCCAGCAGCGACCGCACGCGCGGCGCGGTGCGCAGCGCGAACGGCGTCGGGGCCATCCCGCGCCCGGCGCGCACCAGGATCGGGTCGTTCATCGCCCGCCGCAGGCGGCCCAGCGCGCGGCTCGTCGCCGGGATGGACAAGTTCAGGCGCTCGGCCGCGGCCGTGACGCTCCCTTCCCGCAGCAGCGCGTCGAACACGCGCAGGAGGTTCAAGTCCATGGATTGCACTGTACGCAAACCTGCATTGACGAAGTTGCGTGGCACGCCACCCCACGGCGTCCTTAGCGTCGGGTCCATGGAGTTCAAGAAGCTGGTCGCCCTGATGTGCGCGTGCGTCGTGCTCGTCGTCGGGATGGTCGCGGCGGTCAACCTCGCCGTCCCGATGCTCGCCGCGAGCGCGCTGCACCCGTCCGCGCCGGCGCTGGTCTGGATCGTCGACACCTACGTCGTCGTGTTCGCCTGCCTGGTGATCCCCGGCGGGGCCGCGGGCGACCGGTTCGGCCGCAAGGGCGTCCTGCTGGCCGGCCTCGTCCTCTTCGCGGCGGGCGCGCTGCTGTCGGCGGTGGCCCCGGACGTCGTCGTCCTGCTCGGCGGCCGGGCGCTCACCGGCGTCGGCGCGGCCGCGGTGCTGCCCAACTCGCTCGCCGTCCTGCTGCACGCCGCGCCCGCGGACCGCAAAGCCGCCACGATCGCCACCTGGGCGTCGATGACCGGCATCGGCGGCGTCGTCGGCAACGTCGGCGGCGGGCTGGTCCTGTCCGGCGGCTCGTGGCGCTGGCTGTTCGCCGCCGCCGTACCGGTCGCCCTCGCCGCGGCCGCACTGGTGGCCCGCAACGCGCCGGTGTCCTCGCGCCACGACCGCCCGCTCGACCCGCCGGCCGCGCTGCTGCTCGTCGGCGCGTCGGTCGCGCTGCTCGTCGGGATCGTCGAGGGCCCGGAAGCGGGCTGGGGGAGTGCGGTCGTCGTGTTCGGCTTCGCCGCCGCCGCGGTGCTGTTCACCGCCTGGACGCTCCGGGAGCTGAAGGCCGGGCACCCGCTGCTGGACCCCCGGCTGTTCCGGATCGCGGGCCTGCGCAGCGCCTGCCTCGGCATGACCACGGTCTTCTTCGGCATGTTCGCGCTGTTCTACGTCAACGCGTCGTTCCTCCAGTACGCCAAGGGGTTCGGCGTGCTGGGGACCGGGCTGGGGATCGTCCCCCTGACGATCCCGCTCATCCTCGGCGGACGGCACGCGGGGCACCTGGCCCGGCGCATCGGCCTCGACGCCACGGTGGCGCTCGCCTTCGCGTTCGTCGGCGGCGGCCTGCTCGGGCTGTCCACGAGCGACGCGCAGACGCCGTACGCGGAGTACGCGGCTTGGCTGGTGGTGACGGGGATCGGCGTGACGCTGGCGCTGCCGACGCTGTCCGGCGTGATCGCGGGTTCGCTGCCGCCCGCGCAGGCCGGCGTCGGCACCGGGCTGCAGGCCACCACCCGCGAGTTCGGCAGCGCGCTCGGCGTCGCCGTCATCGGGACGGTGATGACCGCGGAGTTCGCGGCCGCGCTGCCATCGGACGCCCGTGGTTCCCGCACGGTGGCCGAAGCACTGGCCAGGACCGGTCACGCGCCGGACGTCGTCACGGCGTTCGTCGCGGGCACGGACGCGGGCCTGTTCGCGGCCGGGATCGTCGTGCTCGTCCTCGGCGCGCTGGTCGCCGGGGAAGCCTGGTGGCGGAGACCGTCCCGGGGGTTCCCGTTCCCCCGGGACGGCCGTGCACCGGTGCAACCCCGACCGGAGCCGTGACGGCCTTCGCGGCGGCATACCCTTCCGCCGCGAAGGCCCCCACGGTTCCGTTGCCGTGACGGGAAACCCCGTCACGGCGTCGACCCCGGGCCCCCGCCCGGTGCGCCGGAAGAAGGCCACCCCGGGGGCGTCGGGTTCCCTCGGGATGGCCCTCTCCTGGCCCGCCGGGCGCTCGGATCAGTACGCGAGACGGGCAGGGGGACGTTGGGGGCCGGTCACCACACCGCCCAGCCGCGGAGGGGGCGTGGTGACCGGCAAGGGGACGAGGGCCGCCGCGCGCAGCCCCGCCCCGGCTTTCACTACCTCCCCATCGGGATGGCCATCGTCGGCAGCGCCGCTCCGGGCTGCGCGGCGAACGCCGTGGTCGGCGGGGTCGGCAGGGCCTGCGCGGGGAACGCCGTCGTGGGGATGTCGTTGGCGAACTCGCTCTCGAACTCGCGCTCGAAGGCCTGGTGGTCGAAGCCGCTGTCGAACTCCGGCGGCACCTCGGCCGCCAGCGCGGCGACCGACGGCTCGACGACCGGGACCTCCGCGACGGGCGCGGGTTCCGGCTCGGGCACGTAGTCGGGTGCGGGCAGCCGGCGGTCGAGCTCGGCCATCCAGTCGAGCATCGCCCGCGGCTTGTCCCACGAGGAGATGCCGACGAGCCTGCCGTCGCGGATGAAGCCGGTGATGCCGTCCGCGAGCGTCACGGTGTCCTCGGCCAGCGACGGCATCCCGCACATCTGCAGCCGGGTGTCGTACAGCGTCGACCAGGCGCGGGGGAGCGGGGTGAACGGCTTCGCGCTCGACTGGCCCATCAGCAGGTTGTCCGCCGCGTGCCGGGCCGACTCGACGGCGTTGATCCAGTGCTCGACCCGCCGCGGGGTCTCGTCGAAGCGCAGGTTCGGCCAGCGCGCGATGTCGCCGGCGATGACGACGTCGGAAGCGCCCTCGGCGAACAGCTTCGAGTCGCAGAGCACGCCGTCGCTGATGTCGAGGCCGGAGCCGCGCATCCAGTCGACCGACGGGACGCTGCCGATGGCGAGCACGACGACGCTGGCGACCAGCAGCTGGTTGTTCGTCAGGTGCAGCCCGACGGTGTCCTTCGTGCTGATCCAGTGCCGGACTTCGCTCTTCATCGCCAGGTTCGCGCGGTGCTCGTGGTGCGCCTCGACGATGCCGCTGGAGACGCGGTCGCCGAAGCGGTGCAGCGGCGCCTTCGCGTGCCCGACCAGGGTGACGTCCCGGCCGATGTGCCGCATGCTCGCGGCGAACTCGTTGCCGATCAGGCCGGCGCCGATCACGACGGCCGGCTTCTTGCTGGCGTTGAGGCAGCGCCGCACGGCCATCGAATCCTCGACCGTGCGCAGGATCCGCACGCGCGGGTCGTGCCGCGGTGACCCGGGCAGGTGCCGCGGGTAGACGCCGGTCGCGGCGATCAGGCCGTCGTACCAGAGGGACTCGCCGCCGGGCAGGTGCACGACCCGCTCGGTGGTGTCCAGGTGCGTCACGCGCGCCCCGAGGCGCCAGTGCACGTCGAGGTCGGGCAGGTAGTGCGAAAGGCCCACGTCGCTGGGCCGTTCGGTCCCCATCACCAGCGCCTTGGAGACCATCGGCCGGTGGTAGGGGCGCCGCGCCTCGTCGCCGATGAGCACGATCTCGCCGTCGAAGTTCTGTTCCCGCAGGCGTTCCGCGGCACGCAGCCCGGCGACGCCCGCGCCGACGATGACGATCCGGTCGCCGTCAGCCATCGAGGTCCCCTCTCATCACGACCGCCTGCATCGGGCAGCAGCGGGCGGCCATCTTCGCCTGTTCCATGGTGGTTTCGTCGAGCAGCCGCGTGTGGAAGCGCAGCCGGCCGTCCTGGCCGAGGTCGAACACGTCCGGCGCCTCCATGGCGCAGATGCCGTAGAGCTCGCACCGGTCGTTGTCGACGCTGATCCGGGGCCCGCTTCCGGGCAGACGGAAGGGCATGTCAGGCCACCTGCTCTTCCACGAGTCCGATGCGTTCGAGGGTGCGCGCGGGCATGAACCGCAGCAGTGACACCGTGGCCGCCGGGATGAGCAGCGTGATGCCGCCCAGCCAGACGACGGCGAGGTGGCCGTTGGCGATCGAGCCGAACCAGGCGTGCAGCGCGGTCAGCGCCACCGCCGGGTACGCGCAGCGGTGCAGCCACAGCCAGCGGCGGTAGGAGGTGAACCGCTGCAGGCCCGCGGTGAGCGCGATGGCGAGCATGACCTCGAAGCCGACGATGCCGGCGATGTGCCTGCCCTCTTGGCCCGCGAGGAACGGGAGGAAGAGGTACTGCAGGGTGTACGGCTGGATCGTCAGGTAGAAGAAGCCCAGCGCGTGGATGCCGCCGAAGATCAGCGTCCCCGTCGCCAGCACCATGTGCGAGCTGCGCAGCGCCTTGCGGCCGGTGACCGAGCGCACCCAGCCGGTGGCGGTGAGCACGCCCCAGGTGAGCGTGAGCATCATGGCCGCGTAGGACGCCCGGGCGGCGAAGGCCGCGAGCCCGCGGGCCGCCGGGTCCGTCTTCGGCTGGAACTGCTGCGTGACGAAGATCGTCGCTTCGTGCCAGGTCTCAACCATGGCTACCCCCGGTTCTCACAGCGGCCGGCCGGCGCGTCGCCCTGGCCCGGCCGCGGTTGCCCTTGATCTGGCGCAGCACGTAGAACAGGCCGCCACCGACCAGCAGGAACAGCGCTCCCACCACGGCGATCTGGGACGTGTCGAGGCCGAGCGGCTGGCCGACGGGCGCCGCGGTGGTGGAGACGGCGGGGGTGGGCAGGGCGGTGTAGTCGACCATCCCGGTGCTCTCGAGCATCGTCATGTGCCGCATCACGGCCTGGTTGCCGACGGTCGCGAACGCGCGCACGTCGTCGTTGCGGGTGCCGGCGCGCAGCTGCGCGAGGATGGCGAACACCTGGCCGTGCGCCGCGCGCAGCCGGTTGGCGAAGATGCGGTCGAACTCCGGCCCCGGCGACGCGTTCATCTCTTCGGCGAGCCAGCCGAGCTGTTCGGCGGAGGGCTGGTCGGGGACCGGCGAGTTCAGCTTCGCCGACAGCGCGCGCGTGGCCACGTCGAGGCGGCCGTGGTCCATCATGATCGCGAAGCCGACGGCCTGGACGATCGGGCTGCCCTTCTCCATCGCCATCATGCCCGAGGGCATCTCCCAGAGCCCGGCCTGGCGGACCTTGGTCAGCAGCACCGCGTCGGTGTCGGAAACCGAGGTGGTCTGGGCGGTGGAGGTCACGGCCACCGACGCGAGCAGGGTCAGCACCGCGACCAGCACGAACGTGATCCGGACCAGGGGCCGGGAGCGGTCGGCGGCGGGCCGGAGCGCGAAGTCCGGCCCGGCGAACTCAGACGCCGAAAGCATTTTGCCTCCACTGGTCCTGGGTCAGCGTGATCTTGGTGCCGTCCGGCGCGATCGGGTACCACGCCTGGTCGGCGCCCTGGCCCGACGTGTCGGCCGGTTCGCTGTCGCCGGTGAAGTGGTACAGCGGCCAGCCGGCCAGGGTGAGCTGCTGGGTGCCGTCGTCACGGCTGATCTGGCCGATCAGGGACTGGTCGACGTCGATCGGGGGCAGGGTGCCGCCGGCCTTGACCGGGATCCACTTGGCCGCGCACGCGCCGGCGCAGTTCGACCGCGGGGGATTGGTCGTGTCCTTGTCGTAGCGGTAGATGGTGAACCCGGTGCCGTCGACGAGCATGAGGCCGAGGTCGAACGTCTTCGCGGCCCTGAGCTGGCTCTTCGCCGGGTCGTTCGGCGTGGCGGTGATGGGCTGCGGCATCGCGATGGTCATCGGTGCCTGCTGCTGCATACCGGGCATCTGCATCCCGGCGCCGCCGCCGGCGTACCCGCCGGCCGAGGTGGTGGCCGCGCCGGCGGTACAGGCGGTGAGCAGGGCGAGTGCGGTGAGGCACACGGCGGCGGGGACCGCCGTTCGGGGAATGCGGATCACTGCTCCTCCGGAGGGCATGACTACGCGCTGTACCTTGAGGTGCAACGGAAAAGCGCGCGAAGGATCCACAGTGGACATTTGGTCCGGGGTGGATGCGGAGCGTTGCGGGGGACAACGCCTTGTCGGGGTCTTCGGTAGGGGATACGGACACGGTCCGGAAACGGTTCAAAAAAGTTTCGGGACCATTTGGTACTGGACGTGGGCCGTCCGGAGCACCAGGATGTCCCGCGTGGGACGGCACACCCGAGCGCTGAGACCCGTTCAAGATCAGGAAGTCGTTGGTGAGCTCAACGACGCCTCCGATGATCTGGCGAAGGCGCTCTACCAGGAGTTCGGCGGGTCCCTCATGGCGTTCGCGCTGCGGCTGACCGGTCACGACCGGCAGTGGGCCGAGGACGTCGTGCAGGAGACCCTGATCAAGGCGTGGCGGAACGCGGACAAGCTCGACCGCCGGCCGGAGATGCTGCGTGCCTGGTTGTTCACGGTGGCCCGGCGTACCGTCATCGACGGCTGGCGCAGCCGCAGTGTCCGGCCCCAGGAGCTCGAGGAGATCGAATCCGACGCGATCGCGGTGTCCGACGAATCGGACCGGACGCTCGCCGCGATGATCGTTTACGAGGCGCTGCAGGGCCTTTCGCCCGAGCAGCGGGAGGCCATCCAGCAGACCTACCTGCGCGATCGGACCGTGAACGAGGTCGCGGCGACCCTCGGCGTACCTCCCGGAACCGTCAAGTCCCGCATCCACCACGCCGTCCGCGCGCTGCGCCGGGCCCTGCGCGAGCGGGGGTGAACTGAGGGTGGCCGGGTCCGCACACACCGATGTCGCCGCGTACGTGCTCGGCGTCCTCAGCGAGGCCGAGAACACCCAGTTCGAAGCCCACCTGATGAACTGCCCGCACTGCCAGCTCGACCTGATCGAGCTCTACCAGCTGCCGGACGTCCTCGACCTCGTCAAGCGCAGCTGGCCGGAACCCCCGATGCCGGCGCCCAGTCCCCGGACCCTCGCGCCCGGGCCGCGCGTGCTGCGCGGCCTCATGGAAGAGGCCACGGTGAAGCGCCGCCGCCGCAAGCGCCTCGGCCTGCTGGCCGGCGCCGCGGCCGCCGCCCTCGTCGTGGCCGGCCCGCTCGTGACACTGGCGGTCCGGCCCGCCGACGCCGTCCCGCCCGCGTCGCTGGCCGCGCCGAGCACCAAGCAGGCGCCGCCGGAGACGGGGGTCCTCGCGACGAGCGTGCCCCCGGCACCCGCCACGCCGGCCCAGCCGGGCGGTGGCCAGACCTACGGCCGCGGCAGCGGCGGGTCCGCGGTCAACGCCCTCGTGACGGTCTCGCCGGTGGAGTGGGGCAGCCGCGTCGAGCTCGAGCTGCGCGGGATCGTGGGGCCGGTGAAGTGCCAGCTGGTCGCGATCTCCACCGCGGGCGACGAGCGCGTGGTCTCCAGCTGGTCGGTGCCGCCCAAGGGGTTCGGCATCCCGGGTTCGCCGGAACCGCTCCGGCTGCAGGGAACCATTTCGCTGGCGATGGACCAGATCGGCCGCTTCGAAGTCCGCGGTGACGACGGCTCGGTCCTCGTTTCCGTGCAGCGCTGACTCTTTTTTCCCGATAACGCGATGACCTGGATGAATGCTGCCCGGTTGCGTCCCGGTTGATAACGAACAGATAACGGACCGGTCGCTTTTGAACCTCCAGGCGCTGGGGTCCGTATCCCCCAATGCATCCCCCGATGCATCCCGACGCGGCGGAACCGCCCAACCCGACCCCCCGGTTCCGCGCGAATCTCGACGTAAAAACAACGGTAGTTCTTGCCCGGGCTGAGGCGCTTTCGAAGCGCGCGCCCGGAATAACGAACGAGGTGAACTAGTCTATGGCCCGGAATTCTCGGTCCCCCGTGACGGGCAAGCACCGCGTTGCCCGCCGAACCAAGATCGCGATGGGTGCGATCGGCCTGGCGATCGCCGTCGGCGCGCTCGCCGTCGCGGTCAGCGCGGGCCGCACGGGCGAGGCCAGCGCGGACCCCGCGGACCCGTCGTTCTTCATCGACATCAACAAGGTTCCCGCCGGCAACAACGTCAACGCGGCCTTGAAGAAGAAGGGCGCCCAGGGTTCGTTCACCGTCGACTGTGGAACGAACGCGGACGGCGCGCACCACAACCCGGACAACTTCATCGCCCAGCCCGGGATCAAGAACGGCGCCCAGCACCTGCACGACTACGTCGGCAACGTGACCACCGACGCCGACTCGAACCTCAAGAGCCTGCTCGCCGGTGACACCACCTGCAAGAACGGTGACCAGTCCGCCTACTTCTGGCCGGTCATCCGCATCGACCGCGAAGACGACGCGGCCAACGCCAGCGAAAACCAGCAGGCGCAGCAGAAGCAGCAGGGCAAGACCGGCGACGTCCAGCAGGACCAGAGCGGGCAGGACGCCCAGGCCGCGCAGGAGCAGGACCAGCGCGAGCGCGACGGCCGCGGTGGTGGCCGGACCAGCGCCGGGCGCAACGACGGCCAGAACGCCCAGCAGCAGGACGGTCAGGACGGCCAGCAGCAGGATCGCCAGCGCCGTCAGCGGAACCAGGACCAGAACAACCAGCAGCAGAACGGCGACCAGAACAACCAGCAGAACGGCGACCAGCAGAACGGCGGCCAGAACCAGAACGGCAACCAGAGCAGCACCGCCGCGGCACCGCCGGCCGAGGAGCTGGGCGGTCCCCAGGGCGAGAACGAAGAAGTCGGGGACAACGACGGCGAGATCATCGAGCCGGAGTCGGCGACCCTGAAGTTCATCGGCGGCGGGGCCCAGCAGGTCACCGCGATGCCGCTCGGCCTGCGCGTCCTCTACGGCGACGCCAAGCAGAGCACCAACGGCCCGGCGAACGCCCGGCCCAGCTGGACCTGCACCGGGTTCGAGGACCGGCTGACCGATCTGTACCCGATCTGCCCGCAGGGCAGCAAGGTCGAGCGCATCCACGCCTTCCCGAACTGCTGGGACGGCAAGAACACCGACAGCGCGAACCACCGCACGCACATCGTGTTCGCCGACCAGCAGGGCAAGTGCCCCAAGGGCTTCAAGAACGTGCCCCAGCTGCAGGTGACGCTGGTCTACGACGTCCCGCAGGACGTCCAGCAGAACGGTCAGTACAAAGTGGACGCGTTCGCCCAGGAGAAGCACAACCCGCGGTCCGACCACGACGACTTCGCGAACGTGATGAGCAAGCAGATCATGGGCCGCCTGGTCAACTGCATCAACTCCGGCAAGGCCTGCGCCGAATAGCGGCGGAGGCGGACTTCCGGCGAACCGCGCTCACCCGGCCACCGCTGGAACGCACCCGGTGAGCGTGGTTCCGGTCCGGTCCACTGGCGACCCGACCGCAGGCGGGCACCGGCCCGCCCCGTGAACCCCGGCCCGGCGGACCCTTCCCCTCCACCTCACCCCCCTTTCGGTCCGCCGGGGCGGTGGCACCACCCCTCGAAGAACCGCGGGACCTGCGTCCCGCGCCCCGAGCCCCGGTCCGGTGGACGCTTTCCCTCCACCTCACCCCCCAGTCCACCGGGCCGGGATTCCCCACCCCCACCCCGATCCGGCCCCGCCGGGTCAGCGAAGGAGGAACCGGCGGGAGTCGCTCCCGCCCCCGCGAGTCCCGGCCCGGTGGACGTCTTCCCTCCACCTCACCCCCCACGTCCACCGGCGCCGGAACTCCGCCCCTCGCAGCACAGCAGTCGAGCACAGTGGACGCGACATCCGCTCCACCCCTTGCAGCACAACGGATTCACCCCGAAGACCGCCGGAATCGCCAGGATGCGCGGGACTTCCACCCTCGGACCACCGCGAGCCACCGCCCCGCGATACGCGAGTCCCTTCCCCCGCAGGCGAAATCCCGCCCGCATCCCCGCAGTGCCGGTCGATGGCCCGCCGCTCACCCGGCCGGCGCCCGGCAGCCCCCCAGTCCCGGTCCGGTGGATGCTTCCCTCCACCTCACCCCCCTCATCCCCCGGACCGGCCTCCGTCGCGGTCCCCGTGCTCCGGCACGGGGACCGCGGCCCAGAAGTCCAGCGGCACCCGCCCCACTCCGCGTCCCGACGCGTCGAGCAGGCGGCCCATCAGCTTCACGCTTCGCAGTGTCACCGCCCGGCCGGTGATCTCCAGCCACGGCAGCTTCGCCGCCAGCAGCGCCTCCACCGCCACCGTGTCGTGCTGGGACGGCAGCCACAGCACCAGCATCAGGTTCGCCGCCCCGGTCAGCGCCGCGCACATGCGGACCTCCGGCAGCATCGCCAGCGACCGGGCCGTCGTCTCCAGCTTGTCCGGCGGGACCCGCAGCCACAGCGTCACCGTGACCGGCGCCGGCGAGGCCGAGCGCGCGATCTCGCACCGGACGCGGATCGCGCCGCGGCCGAGCAGGGTGTCCAGGCGGCGCCGGACGGTCGTCGCCCCGACGCCCAGCGAAGCCGCGAGCGAAGCCGCCGACGCGCGGGCGTCCACACCGAGGGCCAGGATCAGCGCCCGGTCCGCGTCGCCGAAGCGCAGGGGCGCGCGGTTCCTCGCCGGCTTCGCCGAAAGCGCTTCACGCTGGTCCGGGGAGATCGCCCGCACCCGCCAGCGGCTGCCTTCGGTGAACATCCGCGGGGACAGCACCGTCCGCGCCCGCGCCACGCCGGGCACCGCCGCCACCCGGGCCGGCACGTGCGCGCCCAGCTCGCGCAGGGTCGGCGTCACGACGTGGACGAGCAGGTCGCACGGCCCGGCCAGGTACTCGACGGTGACCACGTGCGGGTCCGCGGCCAGCGCGGACGCCACCGCGAGCGCGGCCCCGGGCTCGCAGTCGATCTCGACGAACGCCAGCGACAGCCGCGCGGTCAGCTCGCCGCCGACGTACGCGGTGAGCCACGCGTCCCCGCGCTCGACCAGCGCGTCCCAGTGCCGGGCGGCGGTCACCGCGCCCACGCCGAGCGCCCGGCCGAGCGTCGACCAGGACGCCCGCGGCGCGGCCTGGAGCGCGTCGACCAGTTTGAGGTCCTGCTCGGCCAACATGGCGGATTCTTCGCTCATCGGGCCCCGCATCGGTGGTTCCGGTGTTTTTCCCCGGCCATTGTGCTCGACACTTGCATGATCTGCGGATGACCCTGCGCTCGGACGCCGCCGCCATCCTCGACGATCTGGTCGCCCTCCGCCGCGACCTGCACCGCATCCCCGAGATCGGCCTCCACCTGCCCCGCACCCAGGACCGGGTCCTCGCGGCGCTGGACGGCCTGCCCCTCGAAGTGAGCCTCGGCAAGAACCTGTCTTCGATCACCGCCGTCCTCCGCGGCGGCAAGCCCGGCGGGACCGTGCTGCTGCGCGGCGACATGGACGCGCTCCCGGTCACCGAGGCCAGCGGCGAGGAGTTCAGCTCGGCCCACGACGGCGCGATGCACGCCTGCGGCCACGACCTGCACACCGCGGGCCTGGTCGGCGCGGCCCGGCTGCTCGCCGCCCGCAAGGACGACCTGCCCGGCGACGTCGTCTTCATGTTCCAGCCCGGCGAGGAAGGCTGGGACGGCGCCGGCCACATGATCGAGGAAGGCGTGCTGACCGCGTCCGGCAAGCACGTCGACGCCGCGTACGGCCTGCACGTCTCGGCCGCGAGCTACGCGAAGGGCCACTTCGTCGCCCGGCCCGGGACGCTGATGGCGGCGTCGGGCGCCCTCGCGGTCCGCGTCGTCGGCGACGGCGGCCACGGCTC
Organism: Amycolatopsis sp. cg9; assembly: GCF_041346945.1. Lineage (NCBI taxonomy): Bacteria > Bacillati > Actinomycetota > Actinomycetes > Pseudonocardiales > Pseudonocardiaceae > Amycolatopsis > Amycolatopsis sp. cg9. The sequence continues at coordinate 5,322,657 of NZ_CP166850.1, forward strand.
GTCCCCGCACGACGCCCGCGACCCGATCCCGGCCGCCTGCGAGATGGTGACCGCGCTGCAGACGATGGTCACGCGCGCCTTCGACGTCTTCGACCCGGTGGTCGTCACGGTCGGCACGTTCCACGCCGGCACCCGGCGCAACATCATCCCGGACGACGCGGCGTTCGAAGCCACGCTGCGGTCCTTCTCGCCGGAAGTCGCCGCGCGGGTGGGGGAGCGCGCCGTGCAGGTGTGCCGCGGGATCGCCGCCGCGCACGGACTCGACGTCGAAGTCACCTACGAACCCGAGTACCCGGCGACGGTCAACGACGCCGCCGCGTACGACTTCGTCGCCGACACGGTCCGCGACGTCTTCGGCGCGGAGCGGTTCACCGAGATGGCCGATCCGATCACCGGTTCGGAGGACTTCTCCCGCGTGCTCGAACGGGTTCCCGGCGCGTACCTCTTCCTCGGCGCCTGCCCGGGCGACCCGGAGTCCTCGCCGGACAACCATTCCCCGCGAGCCCGCTTCGACGACAGCGTGCTCGGCGACGGCGCCGCGCTGCTGGCCGAGCTCGCCGTCCGCCGCCTCGGGCTGCTGGCCGGGTGACGTTCGTGCGCAGCTACCACTGGCCGCCGCTGCTCCCGGTCGTCGCGCTGGTCCTGATGCCGTTCCTGCCGTTCGTCAACACCACCGGGCTGTGGCTCGGGCTGCCGCGGATGGTCGTCTGGGGCGCGTTCTGGTGCCTCATGTTCACCCCGGCGCTGCTGCTGTCGGAACGGCTGATGCGCGGGCGGGAGGACGAAGGATGATCCTGGCCTTCACCCTCGCCGGCATCGTCCTGATCGGCGTGCTCGGCTTCGTCGGGCGCCGCCGCCCGGCCGCGGACCTCGCCGAATGGACCGTCGGCGGCCGCCGCTTCGGCGCCGTGACGATGTGGTTCCTCCAGGCGGGGGAGGTGTTCACCACCTTCACCTTCCTCGGCATGGCGGGCCTCGCCTTCTCCGGCGGCGTCGCCGCGATGTACGCGCTGCCGTACGTGCCGATCGCCTACGTCGTGCTGTTCTTCCTCGCGAAACGCCTGTGGACGCTGGGGAAGGAGCGCGGCTACCTCACGCAGGGCGACTTCCTCGAGGACCGTTACGCCAGCCGGGCGCTCGGGACGCTGTCGGCGGTACTGGGAGTGGTCTTCGTGCTGCCGTACCTGCAACTTCAGATCACCGGGCTGGGCCTGATCGTCCGGCTGGTCACCGGCGACAGCGCGTCCGGGACGCTGAGCATGGTCGCCGGCAGCGTGCTGGTGGTCGCGTTCGTGCTGTGGGCCGGGCTGCGCGGCGTCGCGGCGACGTCCTACTTCAAGGACGGCATCATGCTGGTCGCGCTGGTCGTGCTGATCATCGCCGTGCCGACGCACTTCGCCGGCGGCATCGGGGGCGTGTTCCACAAGATCGAGCAGCTGCACCCGGAGAAACTGATCGTCCACAGTGGACCAAATGATCACGTCTGGTTCGTGACGAGCATGCTGGTCAGCGCGATCGGCGTCGGGCTGATGACGCTGCCGCACTCGTGGCCGGCGCTGATGTCCGCGCGCGACCCGAAGGTGCTGCGGCGCAACTACGCCTGGATGCCGGTCTACGAACTGTGCCTGCTGCTGCCGATGGTCGTGGGGTTCGCCGCGATCCTCGTGGTGCCCAAGAGCAGTGACCCGAACGGCGTATTGCTGACGCTGTCGAAGGACGCGTTGCCGACCTGGGTCACGGGCGTCATCGTGGTCGCCGCGACGGCCACCGCGATGGTGCCGGCCGCCGGGATCCTGATCGGCATCTCGTCGCTGGTGGCGCGCAACATAGTCCGCGTCTCGAGCGGCCGCAAGCAGTTCTGGATCAACCACGGCACGGTTGTGCTCGCGAGTACCCTTGCCCTCGTGCTCGGCATCTTCCGGCCGGACCTGCTGGCCAACCTGCTGTTGCTGACCTATTCGGGGTCGGTCCAGCTGGCCCCGGCGAACCTGCTGGGCTTCCTGAAGCGAGTGCCCGTCGGCAAGGGCCCGGTGCTCGCCGGGCTGATCGCCGGCGAGCTCGTGGTGCTCTGGCTGACCTTTGTGGACAAACACCTCGTCGGCACCGTCAACGTGGGCCTGGTCGGGCTCGGCGTCAACGTCGCCGTCCTCGCGCCGGCCGCGCTCGTGGCGCGGCGGCGGACTTCTCTCGTGGAGGCGGCGTGACGCGCACGGTATTCACCGGTGGTTCGGTCTTCGACGGCACGGGCGCCGAGCCCGCGACCGCGGACGTCGTGGTCGAACACGGCCGGATCGTCGACGTCGGCCCGGACCTGGACGGCGACGAGTCCGTCGACTGCGCGGGCGCGGTGCTGCTGCCCGGCCTGTTCGACTGCCACGTGCACGTCACGGTGTCGGACATCGGGCTGCTGGCCCGCGTGCAGAAGCCGTTCTCCTACCAGTTCTACGAGGCCGCGCGGAACCTGTGGGCGACGCTCGGGCTGGGCATCACGACGGTCCGGGACGCCTCGGGCGCGGACCTCGGCATCAAGCAGGCGGTCGACGACGGGCTGATCCCCGGCCCCCGGCTGCAGATCTCGATCGGGCTGATCAGCCAGACCGGCGGCCACGGCGACAGCTGGCACCCGTCCGGGCTGTGCGTGCCGCTGCTGGTCCCGCACCCGGGCCGCCCGGACGCCACGGTCGACGGCCCCGACGAGATGCGCCGGGTGGCGCGGACGCTGCTGCGCGCGGGCGCCGACGTCCTCAAGGTGTGCACGACCGGCGGCGTGCTTTCCCCGCGCGACGACCCGCGGCACTCGCAGTTCACGCCGGAGGAACTGGACGTGCTGGTCGCCGAGGCGTCGATGCAGGGCCGCCCGGTGATGGCCCACGCCCAGGGTGCGGCGGGCATCAAGAACGCGGTCCGCGCCGGCGTCCGGTCCATCGAGCACGGCATCTACCTCGACGACGAGGCGATCGAGCTGATGCTCGGCCACGGCACCTGGCTGGTCCCGACCCTGATCGCCCCGGTCAACGTGGTCCGCGCGGCCGACGCCGGGGTCGACCTGCCGGCCGCGGTGGTGGCGAAGGCGCGCGAAGTGGTGGAGGTGCACCGCGATTCGGTCCGCCGCGCGTACGCGGCGGGCGTCCGGATCGCGATGGGCACCGACAGCGGCGTGGGCCCGCACGGCACGAACCTCGAGGAACTGGCCCTGATGGCGGCGTGCGGCATGACCCCGGCGGACGTCCTGGAGGCGACGACGTCCTCGGCGGCCCGCCTGATGGGCCTGGACGGCGAGCTGGGCCGGCTGGAGCCGGGCCTGCGCGCGGACCTCGTGGTGGTGGCGGGCGACCCGTACGACTTCCCGGCGCTGGCGTCGAACATCCGCGAGGTCTGGAAGGACGGCGTCCGGGTGGTCTGAGGCTGAAGGGGACGTTGCTGCCATCTGACGCGCTGAAGGGGACTTTCCTGGCATCACATCGCCGGAACGTCCCCTTCAGGCCGCTTCGGGCCGGCGGGCGTTACCGCGGGTCGAGCCGCAGGGTGGTCGCCGCGGCTTCGGCGGTCACCATGGCGTCGGTGCCGCCGCCGGGGTACTTGGCGCGGTAGGCCGCGTCGACCTCGGCGGTGATCTCCGGGGTGGCCTCTTCGATCGTCACGGCGGCGGCCAGGCCGGGCACGCGGATCCGGGCCCGGCGCGACCGCAGCGCGGCCCCGAACCGGCCGGTGTCCCGCCGGTACCAGGTGCGCGCGTACGCGTGCCCGCCGGTGCACACGACCCAGATCGGCGTCCACCGCCGCGGGCCGCCGTCGATGGTGATCTCCAGCTCCCGGGCCTCGTCCAGGAGCCGCAGATCATCCGGTGACCACACGCTCCGTCAGAGCTCCGGGCTCAGCAGGTCCCGCAACGCGGCCGCGAACTTCGCCGGGTTCCGCTGCGGCGCCAGGTGCGCCCCCGGGACCTCGGTGAACGGCAAACCCAGTTCCAGCGCCAGGATCTTCGCCGGCTGGTAGTGGTACCGCCCGCGGCTGCCCTCGCCCGCCACCGGGAAGATCTCCGTGCCCGCCCGCCGCAGGGCGCGCAGGTCGGGCAGGTAGTCGAAGAACTCCGTCAGCTCGCGGTCGAACAGGCGGATCCAGTCGGCTTCGTGCGGCAGCCGGAGGTTCGGCAGGTCGGGCAGGGCCGCGCCCGCGATCGCGTCGGCGAAGCGCGTCACCGCGGTCATCAGCTCGCCGGAGCGGGCCAGCCGGACCTGTTCCGCCGCCGCTTCGAGCCAGCCGCCCGCGTCCGGCATCAGGTGCACCGCCGGGGGTTCGTGCGCCACCAGGGCGCTCACCCGGTCCGGGTGGCGGGCGACCAGGTCGAGGCCGATCAGCGCGCCCGCGCTCGTGCCGAACACCAGTGCCGGCCCGTCGGTCGCGTGGCCGAGCACCGCCAGCGCGTCGTCGGCCTGCAGCGACACCGGGACCGGGCCCGTCGTGGTGTCCGTGCTGCCGAAGTGGCCGCGCCGGTCGTAGGTGATCACGGTGTAATCCGCGTAGAGCTGCTTCGCCAGCGCGCGGTAGGAGTCACCCGCCCCGGTGCCACCCGGGATCAGCAGCAGCGCCGGGCCCTCGCCGCCGCGGCGGACGAGGAGCTCACCGTCCTGAACCGGGCAGCGGCTCTCCGAGATCATGCATCGAAGTGAAGCACAAGCGCCGCAAGCCATTGTGCGCGGTACGACGGAACGCGGGGGGTCAGATCCGCTCGATGATCGTCGCCGTCGCGAGGGCGCCGCCCGCGCACATCGTCACCAGGGCCGTCGCCGCGTCGCGGCGCTCCAGCTCGTGCAACGCCGTCGTCAGCAGGCGGGCGCCCGTGCTGCCCACCGGGTGGCCGAGCGCGATCGCGCCGCCGTTCACGTTGACCCGCGCCGGGTCCGGCCCGACGACCTGCTGCCACGACAGCGCGACGGACGCGAACGCCTCGTTCACCTCGAACAGGTCCAGGTCACCCACCGTCATCCCGGTGCGCTCCAGCACCCGTTCGGTCGCGCGGATGGGGCCGTCCAGGTGGTAGTACGGCTCGGCGCCGACCAGTGCCTGCGCGAGGATCCGGGCCCGGGGGCGCAGGCCCAGCGCCGCCGCGCGGTCCGAATCGACCAGGAGCAGCGCCGCCGCGCCGTCGGAGATCTGGGAGGACGTGCCCGCCGTGTGGATGCCGTCCTCGACCACCGGCTTCAAGCGCGCCAGGCCCTCGACCGTCGTCTCGCGGAGCCCCTGGTCGCGGCCGACCAGCCGGGTCTCGCCGGTGGGGGAGCCCTCGGGAGAGAGGACCGGCGCCTTCACCGGCACGACCTCGCGGTCGAAGTGCCCGGCTTCCCACGCGGCCGCCGCCTTCTGCTGCGAAGCGGCGCCGAACGCGTCGACGTCGGCACGGGTCAGCCCGCGCCGGACCGCGATGCGCTCGGCCGCGCCGTACTGGTTGGGCAGGTCGATCGTCCACGACGACGGCCGCGGGGACGCGCCGGCCCGGTTGGCGCCCAGCGGGACGCGGCTCATCGCCTCGACCCCGCAGGCGACGCCGACCTCGATGGCGCCCGCCGCGATCAGGCCGGCGACCAGGTGGGTGGCCTGCTGCGCCGAGCCGCACTGGGCGTCGATCGTCGTCGCGCCCGCCGTCTCGGGCAGGCCCGCGTGCAGCCACGCCGTGCGCGTGACGTTGTTCGACTGCTCGCCCGCCTGTGTGACGCAGCCGCCGATCAGCTGCTCGACCAGCGCCGGGTCGATCCCGGCGCGGTCGGTCAGTGCGAGCTGCGCGGCGCCGAGCAGCTCGGCCGCGTGCAGGCCGGCCAGCAGCCCGCCCCGCTTGCCGATGGGGGTTCGCACGGCTTCGGCGATGACCGGCACGCCCATGTCGTCCCTTTCGTCGGGAAACACTGTTCACTGATCCAAAAACTAGAACAAGTTATCGTTTCTGGCAAGCTGCCGCAGGCTCGGCGTCATCTTGATCTTTGCCAGGTGAGCGCACGCTCACCTGCCGTCATCGGTCAAGTTAACGGGTTTCACTGAACGTCTTCCGTTGGTTAACACCGTATGCTTCAATCCAACCTAGAACGTGTTCCAAGCCGAACCGTGGGAGGCAACGTGGCCGCTCCGCTCATCCCGGCAGGGTTCGACTTCACCGATCCCGATCTCCTGGCGCAACGACTCCCGGTGGACGAGTTCGCCGAGCTGCGGCGGACGGCACCGGTGTGGTGGAACCCCCAGAAGCACAACACCGCGGGTTTCCGCGACGACGGCTATTGGGTCGTCTCGCGCCACGCGGACGTCAAGGAGGTCTCCCGCGACAGCACGCTGTACTCGTCGCGGGAAAAGACCGCCATCATCCGCTTCGACGAGAACATGACCGAGGACAACCTCGACGCCAACCGCCTTGTGCTGCTCAACATGGACGCACCGCAGCACACCAAGCTGCGGCGGATCGTGTCCAAAGGCTTCACGCCGCGGTCGATCTCGAAGCTCGAGGACACCCTGCGCGACCGCGCGGAGCGGATCGCCCACGAGGCCCGCAAGAAGGGGACCGGCGACTTCGTCACCGACGTCGCGTGCGAGCTGCCGCTGCAGGCGATCGCCGAGCTGATCGGCATCCCGCAGGAGGACCGGCTCAAGATCTTCGACTGGTCCAACCAGATGGTCGCCTACGACGACCCGGAGTACGAGGTCGCGCCGCTGGAGGCGTCCGCGCAGCTCATCGGCTACGCGTGGAACATGGCCGAGGACCGCCGCAAGTGCCCGATGGACGACATCGTCACGAAGCTGATCCAGGCCGACGTCGACGGCGAAGCGCTCGGCTCGGACGAGTTCGGGTTCTTCGTCATCCTGCTCGCCGTCGCCGGCAACGAGACGACCCGCAACGCCATCACCCACGGCATGAAAGCGCTCCTGGACCACCCGGACCAGTGGGAGCTGTTCAAGGAGCAGCGGCCGAAGACGGCACCGGACGAGATCGTCCGCTGGGCCACCCCGGTGGTCGCCTTCCAGCGCACCGCCACGCGCGACACCGAGCTCGGCGGCGCGCGGATCCGCAAGGGCGACCGCGTCGGCATGTTCTACAGCTCGGCCAACTTCGACCACGAGGTCTTCGACGACCCGGAGAAGTTCGACATCCTCCGCGAAGACAACCCGCACGTCGGCTTCGGCGGCACGGGTTCGCACTACTGCATCGGCGCGAACCTCGCCCGCCTGGAGATCGACCTGATCTTCAACGCGATCGCCGACGTGATGCCGGGCATCACGGAGGCGGCGCCCCCGGTGCGGCTGCGCTCCAGCTGGCTCAACGGGATCAAGCACTACCCGGTTCGGTACGCCTGAGAAACCTCGAGACCCGCTCCCAGGTGAGCGCGGCCGCGGCCGGGGTCGGGGCCGTCCGCGTCGGTGTGGAAAGTGGCCGATGCCCGGGTGCGTGCGCACCCGGGCATCGGCGCCCGCCCCGGCACGGAGTGGAACACCACGATGTCGGTCACCCGGCAATCGTGCCGAAGGGTGACATCATGAGGCGATGGCCCCGCGAGCGACCGTCGACGTCGAGTTCTCCGTCCGCGTCACCGAACCCGGGCGCGCCGCGATTTCCATCGCCGCGGCGCGTGCCGACACCGAAGAGCTGAGCGTTTCCTGGCACGGGGAGAGCGAGCTCGTCGAATTCGAGCACGGGACCCGTGCCGAGGTCTTCGAGCTGCCGGTGGGGGAGCACCGCGTCGCCTACCACGCCGAACGCGTGCTGGGCGAAGCCGCGCCCGAGCCCGTCACGGTCGCCGACGCCGCCGTGTTCACCCGGCCGAGCCGGTACTGCCCCTCCGACCGGATCGCCGGCCTGGTACCGCCGGAGCTGTTCGCCTTGAAGAGCAAGAAAAAGCAGGTCGACGCCATCGTCCGGCACGTCCACGAGCGACTGTCCTATGTGGTCGGGTCCGGGCGGGGGACCGACGACGCCATCGACACCCTGCTGGCCGGCACGGGCGTCTGCCGCGACTTCGCGCACGTCTGCATCGCGCTGTGCCGCGTCCTCGACATCCCGGCGCGCTACGCCGGTGTCTACGCGCCCGGCCTCTCGCCGATGGACTTCCACGCCGTCTTCGAAGCCGGCATCGACGGGCACTGGTACGTCTTCGACGCCACCCACCTGGCCCCGCGCCAGACCATGCTCCGCATCGCCACCGGCCGCGACGCCGCCGACACGTCCTTCCTCGCCACCCTCGGCTGCGAGCTCGACTTCCTCGGCAGCACGGTGTTCGCGACGACGGACGCGGCGCTGCCCGAGGACCGCTGGACCGACCTGGTCGTCCTCGGCTGAGCCACTTCCGGAGGCACGCCCGCGTGTTGCCCGCGCAAGGAGGGCTCCGGCTGGGTAGACAGTCTTCGTGAAGAGTTCCCCCAAGGCCCCGAGCCCCTGGGCCCGGGCACGCGCCCGGTACCGGTGGCTCGACCACATCGCCCGCGCGACCAACCGCTACATCGAGTGCGGCGGCTACCACTACGTCGCCTCGATCACCTACTTCAGCCTGCTGTCGCTGGTGCCCCTGCTGATGGTCGCCTCGTCGGTCGCCGGGTTCGTGCTGGCCACCCAGCCGCACCTGCTCGACACGATGGTGCACGCGATCGTGTCCACGCTGCCCGGTGGACTCGGCGCCAAGGCCACCGACCTGCTCACCGGCTTCGTCGAGCAGCGGACCAGCGTCGGGGCCTTCGGCCTGGTGATCGGCCTCTACTCGGGCTGGAACTGGATGAACGCGCTGCGGGACTCGCTGACCGCGCTGTGGGGGCAGAACCGCTCCGACCAGCCGCTGCTGCGGCTCATCGCCGTCGATCTGCTCGCGCTGGCCGGCCTGAGCGCGGCGCTGCTGGTGTCGTTCACGCTGACCATCTCCGGCACCGCGCTCGGCGGCTACCTGCTGCGGCTGGCCGGCTTCGACGACACGAGCTGGGGGCACCAGCTCGTGTCCGCGTCCTCGGTACCGCTGTCGCTGGCCGCCGACTGGCTGGTGTTCCTGTGGGTGCTGACCCGGCTGCCGCGGCAGAAGGTGGGCGTGCGCAGCGCGGTGCGCGGCGCGATCGCGCTGGCCCTCGGGTTCGAGGCGCTCAAGCTGGCCGGCGGCTTCTACCTCCGGCTGATCGGCGACTCGCCGACCGGCATCGCGTTCGGCTCGGTGATCGGCCTCATCTTCTTCATCTCGCTGGTGGCGCGCCTGCTGGTGTACGTCACGGCGTGGACCGCGACCGGCTCCGACGCGCCGCCGAAGCCGGTCCAGCCGCCCGCGCCGGTGGCGCTGAACCCGGTGGTCGTGGTGGACCCGCCGGTCGCGGTGCCCGCCGCGGTCGGCGTGCTGACCGGCGTGGCAGGCACCCTGCTCGCCCTGCGCTGGCGCCGCTCCCGCCGCTGACCCCCGCACTTTCACGTGAAAGTGCGGACCTGGGGCCGGACCTTTCACGTGAAAGTGCGGGTCACGAGGTGGGCTTGTCGGAGCCGACCAGCCACATCGAGAAGTACTGGGAGCCGCCGCCGTAGGCGTGGCCGAGCGCGCGGCGCGCGCCGTCCACCTGGTAGTCCCCGGCCCGGCCCATGACCTGCTTCGCCGCTTCGGAGAACCGGAGCATGCCGGACGCGCCGATCGGGTTGGACGAGAGCACCCCGCCGGACGGGTTGACCGGCAGCCGCCCGCCGATCGCCGTCTCGCCCTTCTCGGTCACCTTCCAGCCCTCGCCTTCGGGCGCGAACCCGAGGTTCTCCAGCCACATCGGCTCGAACCAGGAGAACGGCACGTAGATCTCGGCGACGTCCACTTCGGACATCGGGTCGGTGATGCCCGCCTCGGCCCACAGCGCGGCCGCCGCGTCCCGTCCGGCCTGGGGGTTCACCTGGTCGCGGCCGGCGAACGTGGTCGGCTCGGTGCGCATCGCCGTCGCGTGCAGCCACGCGGCCCCGCCTTCGACGGCGTCCCCGGCGGCCTCGTCGCCGAGCACCATCGCGCAGGCGCCGTCGGACGACGGGCACGTCTCGTCGTAGCGGATCGGGTCCCACAGCATCTGCGACGCCCGCACCGACTCCACGGTGATGTCCGGCTGCCGCAGGTGCGCGAACGGGTTCAGCGCCCCGTTGCGCCGGTCCTTCGCCGCGACGATCGCCCCGACGTGCTCGGGCGCGCCCGACCGCCGGATGTAGGACCGGACGTGCGGCGCGAAGTAGCCGCCCGCGCCCGCGCCGACCGGCATCTGGAACGGCGGCAGGATCGACAGGCCCCACATCGCGTTCGACTCGGACTGCTTCTCGTACGCCACGGTCAGCACCCGGCGGTGCACGCCGGCCTGGATGAGGGAGGCCGCGACCAGCGCGGTCGAGCCGCCCACCGACCCGGCGGTGTGCACGCGCAGCAGCGGTTTCCCGGTCGCCCCCAGCGAATCGGCGAGGAACAGCTCGGGCATCATCACGCCCTCGAACAGGTCCGGTGCCTTGCCGAGCACGACGGCGTCGATGTCGGCCCACTCGACCTGGGCGTCGGTCATCGCGCGGTCGATCGCCTCGCGCAGCAGGCCCGGCATGGAGACGTCCGCGCGCTTGGCGCGGTGGTGCGTCTGGCCGGTGCCGAGCACGGCGGTGAGCTGCTTGGTCATCGGGCCTCCAGCACGGTCACCAGGTTCTGTTGCAGGGCGGGGCCGCTCGTCGCGTGCGCCACGGCCTTGCGGGATTCGCCGCGGTGGATCCGGGCCGCGGCCTCGCCGATGCGGGCGAGCCCGGCGGAGAACATCGGGTTCGCCGCCAGCGCGCCCCCGGACGGGTTGACCTTGACGCCGTCGCCGAGCCCGAGCGCGGTCCGCAGGATCAGCTCCTGGTGCGTGAACGGCGCGTGCAGCTCGGCGAGGTCGACGCCGTCGAGGTCGAGGGCCTTCGCCGCCGCCTCGGTGGACGGCGAGCGCGTCAGGTCGCGGGCGCCGAGCACGGGGGAGTCGACGCGGTGCTCGATCCCGGTGAGCACCGCGGGGTGCTCGACGATGTCCCGGGCGCGTTCCACAGTGGACAGGATGACCACGGCGGCCCCGTCGGTGACCGGCGCGATGTCGTGCTTGCGCAACGGATCCGCGACGTACGGCGTGTCCAGCAGCTCGGCGGCGTCCACGCCGCGGTGCCGGGCGGCGACCTCGGCCAGGTCCTTTTCGGACCACAACCCGGCCTCCAGGCCCAGGCGCGCCTGGATCCCGGCGATCGACACCGAGTCCGGCCACAGCGGCGTGACGACGTAGGGGTCGAGCTGCAGGGCGAGCACCCGGCGCAGCTGACCGGCGCTGGACTTGCCGAAGCCGTAGACGAGCGCGGTCTCGACCTCGCCCATCTTGATCTTCAGCCAGGCTTCGTAGAGCGCCCAGGCGGCGTCCATTTCGACGTGGGACTCGTGGATCGGCGGGAACGCGCCGATCGCGTCGACCGCGGCGATGAACGAGAACGCGCGCCCGGCCAGGTAGTCCGACGAACCGGAGCACCAGAACCCGATGTCCTGCTTGGACAGGCCGGTCCGCGCGAAGACCTCGGCGAAGATGGGGACGAGCATCTCGACGCCGTTGGTGGTCCCCTCGGTCTCCCGGACGTTGGGGGCCTTGGCGAAGCCCGCGATGGCGACGTCTGGCATCAGGACCTCACAGGTGGTGGGCGAAGGTTTCGTAGGCCGCGTCCGGCTCGCCGGTCGGCTCGAAGTGGCTGATGTTCTCCAGCGACGTCCACCACTCTTCGCGGGGTTTCCAGGACGCCCGCACGCGCATGCCCATCTTGACGTCCTGTGCGTCGCAGCCCAGCACGAGGTGCAGGAACGCGATGTCGGCGCCGTCGAGCAGGATGTACGCGGCGACGTACGGCGGCTTGAGCCGCTGGCCGAGGAACGGGACGTTCACGATGCAGAACGTCGTCACGATGCCGGTGTCGGGGAGCTCGACCTCTTCGGTGGTCGGCACGCCGTCGGTCGGGCAGGCGCCGCGCGGCGGGATGTAGACCTTCCCGCACTCGGGGCAGCGCTGGCCGATCAGCTTGCCCTCGGCGAGCCCGCGCAGGTAACGGCTTTCCTCCGGGGAGGCCGAGTGCTGGTACTTCAGGTGCACGGGCGTGATGACGACGCTGACCGGCGCGCCCGCTTCGCGTTCGGCGACCGGGGGAGCCGGCTCGGTCGGCGTGGTGTCGGCGGCGTCCACCGGCAGGAAGTAGGCGATGTCCCGGATGTGCCCGACGGCTTCCTCGGCCCAGCGCACCCGCACCCGCTGTCCACTGTGGATGTTCTCCGGCGAGCCGGCGTCCACGGCGTGCAGCATGGCGGTGTCCGCTCCGTCGAGCTTGACCAGCGCCCAGGCGAACGGCCGGCTCAGCGGCTGCCCGTCGAGCGGCTCGGGGCACCACGACCACGAGACGACGGTGCCCTCTTCGCCCACGGGGACGAACTCGCCGAGCTGTTCGGCGGTCACGGGGTCGTACTCGACCGGCGGCACGTGCACCCGGCCGTCGCTGCCGCGGATGCCTTCGATCCGGTGCTCGCGCAGGCCGTTGACGAACCGGCCGAGCACCGGCCCGGTCGAGCGGGTGTAGTCGAACCCGACGTTGAGGGGCGCCGCCAGTGGTGTCTCGGTCACGTCCTTGAGTGAAACACGTTCTCGTTCTGGCGGCAAGATTCACTGCGGAGCGGATCGGGTTTTGCTGGAACGTGTTCTAGGTATGGTGGCCGTGCCGGGTTCGGGGACGCCGAGCTCGCCGAAGAGGCCGCTCGCCCGCCGCCGGTGGTCGCGGGCCTCGCCGGGCTCGCCGAGGGCCTCGTGGGCCGCGCCGAGCCCGGCGAGGGCCCGGGCCTGCTCGTACCGCTCGCCGCCTTCGACGGCCAGGGACAACGCCCTCCGGTGCGCATCGGCCGCTTCGCCGGGAGCGCCGGCCTGGGTCAGGGTCGCGCCCAGGTTGTTGAGCGCCTCGATCTCCACGTACCGATCGCCGATCTCGCGGGCGATCGCGAGGGCTTCGCGGTGGTGGCCGAGCGCGTCGGTGAGGCGGCCCCGCTGCCGGTGGAGCGTGCCCAGGTTGGTGAGCACGAAGCCTTCCGTCGTCCGGCTGCCCACGTCGCGGGCGATCCCGAGCGCCCGGCGGTGGCAGTCCGCCGCCTCGCCGGGCCGTCCCAGCAGCTGGTGGATCGTGCCGATGTTCGTCAGCGCGTGGCCGACGTACTCCCGTTCGCCGAGTTCCTCCCCGATCGCCAGGGCCTGCCGGAAGTGCTCGAGCGCCCCGGCGCGGTGGTCCTGCCGCCGCAGGACGTTGCCGATGTTGTTGAGCAGGTAGGCCTCGTTGGCGCGGTCGCCGATCTCGCGGGCGATCGTCAACGCCCCGCGGAACTGCCCGAGTGCCTCGGCGTAGCGGCCCAGCGCCGCGCAGGCGTTGCCGATGTTGCAGCCGGCCCGGCTCCGGCCGGCGACGTCGCCGACCTCCCGGGCGATCGTCATGGCCTGCTCGTAGCAGGTGAGCGCTTCGGTGATGCGCCGTTGCCGCTCGTGCATGATGCCGAGGTTGTTCAGCGCCCGCCCTTCGTTGGCGCGGTCGCCGATTTCCCGGGCGACGTCGAGTGCGCGGGCGAAGAGCCGCTGCGCCTCCTCGATGCGGCCTTGCTTCCAGCGGGCGCCGCCGAGGTGGTTGAGCGCGTGCACCTCACCCGCGCGGTCGCCCAGCTCCACGGTCGCCTCGAGGGCTCGTTCGTGAAGGGTGACGGCGACCGTGGTGCGGCCCGTGAGGTGCAGGTGCCGCCACAGGAGCATCGCGATGTCCGCGGTGTGCCGGGGCCGGCCCGGCCCCGCCGCGGCGGCCACCAGGTTGGCCTCTTCGGCGTCCAGCCAGTCCCGGGCCGCCTCGGCGGTGGCCGGTCCGCGACCGGGTGCCTCGGCCACCGTGGGCCGCCGGTCCTTCTCGTACGGGTACACCAGGTCCATCGCCACGGACACCCGGTGGCGGTAGTGGTCGAACAGCCGGGTCACGGCGTCGTGCGCGCGGCTGCCCGGCTCGTCGAGGCGGGCCCGTTCCGCCGCGTACGCGCGCACCAGGTCGTGCAGGCCGTACCGGCCCGGCGCCGGGCGGGTCAGCAGGTGCGCCGTCGCCAGTGTCTCCAGCTGATCGCGGGTGCCGTCCGGGTCCTGGCCGGCCAGCGCGGCGGCCGCGGCCGCGTCGATGTCCCGGCCGGGCGGCAGGGCCAGCAGCCGCAGCAGCCGGCGGAGCCCGGCGTCGAGGCCCTGGTCGGAGAGGGCGAGCGCGGCTCGCACCCCGCCCTCCATGGCGAGCTCGGCCAGCGGGGCCGGGTAGTCGGCGAGCGGCCAGTCCGGGTGGTCCCGCAGGTGCCTGCCGATGATGGAGAGGGCCAGCGGGAGCCGGCCCAGCAGTGCGGCGATCCGGGCGGCGGTCGCCCGGTCGGCGTCGATCCGCCCGGTACCCGCGGTCCGGCGCAGCAGGGCGAGCGATTCGGCCGGCGTGAACACCGGGACCGCGACGCTGCGGACCCCCGCCGGGCGCCGCAGCGCGGTCCGGCTGGTCAGCAGCGCCGGGCACGACGGCGACCGCGGGAGGAGCGGCTCGGCCTGCCGGTCGTCGAGGACGTTGTCCAGCACGACGAGCGCCGGGGTCTCCGCCAGCCGCCGCCGGTAGAGGGCGGTCCGGCCTTCGACGGTCCTCGGGAGCGCCGCGCCGGGCACGCCGAGCAGCCGGAGGAACGACTCCAGCACGGCGTACGGGTCGGCGGGCGGGCCGTCCGGGTCGAAGCCGCGCAGGTCGGCGAACAGGGTTTTCCGGTCGCCGTCCGCCGCGAGGACCCGGTGGCCGACGTGGATCGCCAGCGCGGTCTTCCCGACGCCGGCCATGCCGGTGAGCACCGTGCCGGCGGAGTTCCGGCACAGCTCGGTGACCCGCTGGACGAGGCGGGCGCGGCCGGTGAAGGCGGTGACGTCCGCCGGGAGCCGGTCCCGCACGCCGACGCAGCCGGCGGCGCCGCGTTCCCCGAGCACCAGGGCGAGGGCCTGGCGCCAGCGCAGCAGCACCGGCGGATCGTCGCCGGCCAGCGCCCGCACGACGGCGAGGATCAGGTCGGGGCTGGGGCGGCGGCGGCCGAGCCGGAAGCAGTCGCCGACGGTGGCGCGCGCCGGCCATTCGCTCTCCGGGATCCCGCCGGTCCGCAGGGTCGCGTGGATCCGGCGGGTGACCGTCGTGATCGACGGGTCGCCCGCCCACACCTTCAACGACCGGAGCTCGCCGATGAGCTCGTCCACCGACCGCGCGTGCTCTGGATCCGGTGCTCGCATCGAAACCCTCCCCGGTTTCCGGCCCGTCCGGGATCATCCAGGTTTTCCCCGCCCGCCGGTGGCCGGTCGGAGAATTTCCGCCGTCCGAAGCAACGAGCGTTGGTACGGAAGGGGAGATCGATGCGAGGAAAGATCGGCGTCGTGGCCGGCGTCGCGCTGGCGGCCTTGGTGACGGGGGTGACGGACGCGGGCGCGGCGGCCGGGACGGGGTTCACGGCGCAGGCGCGGGCGGCCGGCCTCAGTGCCGGCCAGGCCGGCGAACTGCAGGCGGAGGTCGACCGTGGCCTGGACACCCTCGGCGGCGTCCAGGTGGCCGCGAACGAGATCACCACGGCCGACGGTGCCACGGTGCGGTACGCGTTGCCGGGCGAGAAGTACGTCCACAAGCTGGGCGACGGCCTGGACGGCAACGCGGCGACGACGGCCGCGGAGTCCTGCCCGTACTACAACTTCTGCGGCTACCGCGGGGCCAACTACACGGGTGCCCAGTGGTTCAAGTCGAACTGCGGGACGTACAACGAGATCCCGGACGGCTGGAACAGCGGCGGTTCCTGGATCAACAACCAGTCGCACCACTTCACGTCGAGCATGTTCAACAAGAAGAAATACCACGTGTTCACGACGAAGCCGGCGCGCAGTTACGACCCGAACGGCAACTGGGGACCCGTCTGGTACGTCATGAACAACTGCTGACCGGGGGGAGGGGAGGCCGGGGTTCGCGGGCCCCGGCCTTTCCCGCGCTCAGCGGCCGCGGAACTCCGGCTTCCGCTTCTCCGAGAACGCCCGCGGCCCTTCCTTGGCGTCCTCCGACGCGAAGACCTCGATCCCGTACTGCGAGTCGAGCTTGAAGGCCTCTTCCTCGTGCAGGCCTTCGGTGTCCCGGATCGTCCGCAGGATCGCCCGCACGGCGACCGGCCCGTTCGCGTTGACCAGCGCCGCCAGCTCCAATGCCTTCGACAGGGCTTCGCCATCGGGGACCACGTGGCCGATCAGCCCGATCGCCAGGGCTTCCGATGCGGACAGGTGCCGCCCGGTCAGCAGGATGTCCGCGGCCACGGTGTACGGGATCTGGCGAGGCAGGCGCACCGCCGACCCGCCCATCGGGAACAGTCCCCACCGCGCCTCCGACACCCCGAAGCGGGCCGACTCGCCCGCCACCCGGATGTCCGTGCCCTGGAGGATCTCCGTGCCGCCCGCGATCGCCGGGCCTTCGACGGCCGCGATCAGGGGTTTCGTCAGGCGGCGGCCCTTCAGGAGGCCGGGGATGTGCGCGGGGTTGAACTTGCCCGACGCGAAGGACTCGGAAGGCGAATTGCGGGACATCGACTTCAGGTCCGCGCCCGCGCAGAACGCGCCGCCCGCGCCGGTCAGGACGCAGCTGCGGATCTCCTCGTCCGCATCGACCCGGTCCCAGGCCTCGACCATGATCGACATCATCTCGCCGGTGATCGCGTTGCGCGCCTCGGGCCGGTTCATCGTGACGACCAGGGTCTGCCCCTCTTGCGAAACCAGCGCGTGCGGTTCACCCACGGAAGACCTCCTGAAGGAGCAGTGCCATTGCCCAGAACGATAACATGTTCTACTTTGAGGGCGTGGCACTCAACATCGCGGATCTTCTGGAGCACGCCGTCGACGCCGTGCCGGAGCGCGTCGCGGTCGTGTGCGGCGACCGGCGGGTCACCTTCGCCGAACTGGAGGCGCGGGCCAACCGGCTCGCCCACCACCTCGCCGCGCACGGCGTGGGACGCGGGTCCCACATCGGGGTCTATTCCCGCAACTCGATCGAGGCCTTGGAGGCGATGATCGCGGCGTACAAGCTGCGCGCGATCGCCGTCAACGTCAACTACCGCTACGTGCACGGCGAGCTCGCCTACCTCTTCACCGACGCCGAGCTCGTCGCGCTCGTGCACGAGAGAAGCTACGCCGACAAGGTCGCCGCGGTCCTGCCCGAGACGCCGAAACTGAAACACGTTGTCGTGATCGACGACGGCAGCGGCGGCGATTACGGGCGCTACGGCGGTGTCGACTACGAAACCGCCCTCGCCGAGCAGTCGCCGGAGCGCGACTTCGGCGAGCGCAGCAGCGACGACCTCTACATCCTCTACACCGGCGGCACCACGGGCTACCCGAAGGGCGTGCTCTGGCGGCAGGAAGACGTCTGGCGCGCGCTCGGCGGCGGGATCAACTTCGTCACCGGCGAGTACATCCCCGACGAGTGGACGCTCGCCGAGCAGGGCAAGGCCGGGAGCCTCACCCGGCTCCCCGCCGCGCCGCTGATCCACGGCGCCGCGCAGTGGGCCGCGTTCGGGGCGCTGTTCACCGGCAGCCCGGTGGTGTTCGTGCCGCGCTTCGACGCCCACGAGATCTGGAAAGCCGTGCAGGACAACAAGGTCCAGGTCCTCACGATCGTCGGCGACGCGATGGCGCGGCCGTTGATCGAGGCCTTCCGCGAGGGGGATTACGACGCTTCGTCGCTCGTCGCCGTGTCGAGCCACGCCGCGCTGTTCTCGCAGTCGGTCAAGCAGGAGTTCGTCGAACTGGTCCCGAACGCCGTGATCACCGACGCCATCGGCTCGTCGGAAAGCGGCTTCACCGGGATCGGCATGGTCGGCAAGGGCTCCGACCACAGCGCCGGCCCCCGGGTCAGCTTCGGCAAGGACGCGATCCTCGTCGACGACGACGGCAAGCTCGTCGAGCCGGCGCCCGGCGCGGTCGGGCTGATCGCCCGCCGCGGGCACGTCCCGCTCGGCTACTACGGCGATCCCGAGAAGAGCAAGAAGATCTTCGTCGAGGTCGAGGGCGTCCGGTACGTCGTCCCCGGCGACTACGCCCGCTACGAGGAGGACGGCACGGTCACGCTGCTCGGCCGCGGCTCCCAGTGCGTCAACACCGGCGGTGAGAAGGTCTACCCGGAGGAGGTCGAAGGGGCGCTGAAGTCGCACCCCGACGTCTTCGACGCCCTGGTCATCGGCGTCCCGGACGAGCGGCTCGGCCAGCGCGTCGCCGCCGTCGTCCAGCTGCGGGACGGCGCGGCACCGGACCTGACCTCCCTCGAGGAGCACGTCCGCGGCGAGATCGCCGGGTACAAGGTGCCGCGCACGATCTGGCTGGCCGCCGAAATCGGCCGCTCGCCCAGCGGCAAGCCGGACTACCCGTGGGCCCAGCGCTACGCCGCTGAGCACGAACCGGCGACGGCCCAGCCCGTCTGAGGAGGACACCAGAAGTGCGGACACCCCTGTGCGACCGGCTCGGCATAGACCTGCCGATCATCGGGTTCACCCCGTCGGAGCACGTCGCCGCGGCGCTCAGCCGCGCGGGCGGGCTCGGCGTGCTCGGCTGCGTCCGGTTCAACGACGCCGCCGAGCTCGACCGGGTGCTGACCTGGATGGACGAGAACACCGGCGGGAAGCCCTACGGCGTCGACATCGTGATGCCGGCGAAGATCCCCGCCGAGGGCAGCCAGGTCGACCTGTCGAAGCACATCCCGGACGGCCACCGCGCGTTCGTCGACAAGGTGCTGCGCGACCTTTCGGTGCCGCCGCTGCCGGACGACACCGACGAGCGCGCGGGCGTGCTCGGCTGGCTGCACTCGGTCGCCCGCTCGCACGTCGAGGTCGCGCTCAACCACCCGATCAAGCTGATCGCCAACGCGCTCGGCTCACCGCCGGCCGACGTCATCGGGCAGTGCCACGACCGCGGGGTGCCCGTGGCGGCGCTGGCCGGCAAGGCCGAGCACGCGGTCCGGCACGTCGAGAACGGCGTCGACTTCGTGGTGGCCCAGGGCTACGAGGCCGGCGGGCACACCGGCGAAATCGCGTCCATGGTGCTGGTGCCGGAGATCGTCGACGCCGTCGACGTGCCGGTGCTCGCGGCCGGCGGGATCGGTTCCGGCCGGCAGGTGGCCGCGGCGCTCGCGCTCGGCGCGTCCGGCGTCTGGATGGGTTCGATGTGGCTCGCCACGCAGGAGTACCTGCAGACGATGGGCGAGTCGGTGGCCATGCAGCAGGCGCTCGTCGCGGCGTCCTCGGCGGACACCGTGCGGACGCGGATCTACACCGGCAAGCCCGCGCGGCTGCTCAAGACCCGGTGGACCGAGGCGTGGGCCGCGGCGGACGCGCCCGAGCCGCTGCCGATGCCGCTGCAGAACCTGCTGGTTTCCCACGCCCACAACCGGATCCACGCGGCGAACGACCCGAGCGTGGTGTCGATGCCGGTCGGGCAGATCGTCGGCCGGATGAACGCCGTCCGCCCGGTCGCCGACGTCGTCGCGGACCTGGTGAACGGCTACGAAGAGGCACTGTCGCGTTTGGACAAGACGCGCTGAAGGGGGCCCGCCGCGGCGGGCCCCCTCTTCGCGGAAGCGGTTACAGGGAAGCGGCGGCCGCGGCGATCTTCGACGCGAACGTGCTCACCTCGGTGTAGACGCCGGGGGCGTGCGGCCGGGCGCAGCCGTCACCCCAGGAGACGATGCCGACCTGGATCCAGGCGTTGTTGTTGTCCCGGCGGAACATCGGGCCGCCCGAGTCGCCCTGGCAGGTGTCGACCCCGCCGGCGGTCAGGTTGCCGGCGCAGATCTCCGCGCTCGGGATCAGGTCGGGGTAGCTGCCGCCCTGGGCCTGGCAGGTGGCGTCCGAAACGAACGGGACGGTCGCCTTGAGCAGGTAGCGCTGCTGCGCGCCGCCCTCGGTCGCCGCGCCCCAGCCGGCCACGGTGAACGTGCCGGTGTTGTACGTCGACGTCGTCGCGATCGGCAGCGTCGAGAGGCCGGTGACCGGGCTCGCGAGCTTGATCAGCGCCCAGTCGCCGCCGGTCGAGGTGCCGTAGGTCGGCGACTGGTAGACGTAGGTCGACTTGATCTTCTTGGCGCTGGTGCTCTGCAGGTCGACGACGCCGACGGTCGCCGTGATCGAGGTGTTGGCCCCGGTCCGGCTGACGCAGTGGGCGGCGGTCAGCACGATCTGGTTCGTGTAGAGCGCCCCGCCGCAGCCCATCGAAAGCCGGACCATGAACGGGAACTCGCCCTGGGCGGCCCGGGTCCCGCCGACGACGTCGGTGGACGGCGGCTGGGCCGCGATCGCCGGGGTGGCGAACGACGCGGCCGCGGCGACCGCGGCCACCGCGGTGGTGACGTTTCTGAGCAGGGTGAACCAGCGCTTGGGAGCCAAGGGGATCAGTCCTTCCAGTGTCCACTGTGGAAGCCGTTGCCGTGAGCGGCACCATGACTACACCAGGTGGCCGCAGACCGGGACAACCGACTTTCTTCGGATCTTTCGGGCGGTTGGGTGATTTCTCACCGCCGGATCCGACGAACGCCGTAGGCCGTTGCGCCCAGCAACGCCGGTCCCGGGACGGCGGCGAACCGGGCCGTCTCGCCGAGCACCCTCCCGGTGTCCGAAGCCCGGAATTCACCGGGCGTTTCCCGGCCGTAAACGTAAACGGGGGCGGCCGCATCCGGGTGATCCTCTACGTTTCGGCCGTGTTGCGCGCCACAGCGAACCACGGTGCCCGGGGAACCGAATAGGGTCGATTCCGTGCCTGCCCCTTCACGCCATTCCCGCTTGTCCGCCGACGGTCCCGTGCTCGACGGGATTCCCGAGCACGGCCGCGTTCCGCGTTACTACGCGGTGAAGGTCGAACTGCTGGCGGTGATCGCGGAACTCGGCGAAGGCGCGGCGCTGCCGACGGAACGGGAATTGTGCGAACGGTTCGAGGTGTCGAGGGCGACCGTCCGGCAGGCGGTCGGCGAACTGGTGCTGGAGGGCAAGCTCAGCCGCCGCCAGGGGAGCGGCACGTACGTCGCCGGCCCGAAGCTCGTCCAGCCGCTGGCCCTGGTCAGCTACACCGAGGGCCTGCGGCGCCAGGGCATCCGGCCGGGCCGCAACGTGATCACGCTGGAACGCCGGCTCGCGGGCAGCGCGCTGGCCGCCGACCTGCAGGTCACCTCGGACGCCGAGGTGTTCCACCTCGAGCGGGTGCTGCTGGCCGACGAGGAGCGCGTCGGGCTGGAGTCGACATATCTCCTCGTCGAGCGGTTCCCGGACCTGCTGGACGTGTTCGACCCGGAGCAGTCGCTCTACGCGTGCTTGAGCGAGCGGCTCGGGGTCGTGTTCGACGGGGCCGAGGAGCGGGTCGAGACGGTGCTGGCGACCCCGCGCGAAGCGCTGCTGATCGGCACCAACCCGGCCCTGCCGATGCTGCTCCTGCACCGCGTTTCGTGGGGCCCGGACGGCGTCCCGTTCGAGCGCGTGCGGTCGCTCTACCGCGGTGACCGGCTGAGCTTCACGACCCGCCTGGGCCGCGCGGACTGACCCGCTGTCACGTTCCGCGCGACGTCCTCGTCCCTCCCTCGACGACCCACTGGGAGGACATCATGAACATCGCGCTGTGGAGCGGGCAGGTGCTGCTGGCCGCGATCTTCGCCGTCTCGGGCGTGCTCAAGTCGACCATGTCGCGGCAGCGGATGCTGGGGACCGGCCAGACCGGCGCGGCCGCCTACCCGCTGCCCGTGGTCCGGTTCACCGCGATCTGCGAGCTGTTCGCGGTGGTCGGGCTGATCCTGCCGGTGCCGCTGGGCATCGCGCCGGCGCTGACCGGGTGGGCCGCGGCCGGGCTGGCCGTGGTCATGGTGGGTGCCATGGCGATGCACTCCCGGCCGGCGATCGTGCAGCACAAGCCGGCCGAGTGGCGGAACGTCAGCGTCAACACCGTGCTGCTCGCGATCGCCGTGTTCGTCGCCGCCGGCCGACTGTAGATAACGGGATGATAACTCATCCGGTCCAATATTCGAGGGTCCTTCACGCTCCGTTAGCCGTCGGGTCAGCCGTCGTTGGCGCGCGGCCGACAGCGTGGGCGGCGTGCGAATCCTCATCGTGGGCGGTGGCGTGCTCGGCACGTTGCACGCCTGGCAGGCCGTCGAGCGCGGCCACGACGTCGTCCAGCTCGAACGCGAACCCGAGGCCCGGGGCGCGTCCGTGCGCAACTTCGGCCTGGTCTGGGTCGGCGGCCGCGCGGCAGGCGCCGAGCTCGGCACCGCGCGGCGGGCCCGGCTGCTGTGGGAGCGGATCGGCGAGCGCGTCCCGGCCCTCGGCTTCCGCGCCAACGGCTCGCTGACCGTCGTCCGGACCGAAGCCGAACTCGCCGTCGCCCGTCAGGTCGCCGAAGGGCCCGAAGCCGCCGAGCGCGGGTACGAGCTGCTCGACGCCACCGAGACCCGGGCGCTGAACCCGGCTCTCCGCGGCGATTTCCGCGGCGCGCTGTGGTGCGGGCGCGACGCCGCCGTCGAGCCGCGGACCGCGCAGCCCGCCCTGCGGGCCGAACTCGCGAAGACCGGCCGCTACACCTGGCGGCCCGGCCGGGAGGTCCGGCACCTGAGCGCCACCGGCGTCGTCGACGACCACGGCGAGCGGCACGACGGCGACGTAGTCGTGTTCTGCACCGGCGCCCGGACCGGCGGCCTGGTGCGCGAGCTGGCCGGCGACCCGCCGGTGCGGCGCGTGCGGCTGCAGATGGCCCAGACCGAGCCCCTCGGCGAAGCGCTCACCACGAGCGTCGCCGACGGCGACAGCTTCCACTACTACCCGGCTTACCGCGGTCCGGCACTCGACGCACTCGCGGAAACCCAGCCCCAGGCCGACGTCGCCGCCGCCCACCGGATGCAGCTGCTGCTCGTCCAGCGGCTCGACGGCTCGCTCACCATCGGCGACACCCACTCCTACGACGAGCCGTTCGCCTTCGACGTCACCGAAGACCCCTACGCGCACCTCGCCGACGTCGCCGGGGCCCTGCTGGGGCGCCCGCTGCCGCCGATCCGCCGCCGCTGGGCCGGGGTGTACGCGCAGACCGCCGATCCCGGCCGGATCGTGCACCGCGCGCGCGTCGCGGACAACGCCGTGCTGGTCACCGGGCCCGGCGGGCGCGGCATGACCTGCGCGCCCGCCATCGCCGAAGACACCGCCGAGGAGCTGGACCTGTGACCCCCGAACTCGTCGTGCTCGACATGGCCGGCACGACCGTCGCCGACGACGGCCTCGTCGTGCGGGCCTTCACCGAAGTCATCCGGTCCGCCGGCGTGCCCGACGAGAAGTACCCCGAGATGCTGCGGTACGTCCTCGACACCATGGGCCAGTCGAAGATCGTCGTCTTCCGCGCCCTCCTCGGCGACGAAACCCGGGCCCGGCAGGCGAACGCGGCCTTCGAAGCCGCCTACGGGGAGCTGGTGGGGGAGAGCAAGCCGGTCCCCGGCGCCGAAGCCGTCGTCCGCGGCCTGCGCGAGGACGGCGTCAAGGTCGCCTTCACCACCGGCTTCGCGCCCGCGACCCAGCGGGCCATCCTCGTCGCCCTCGGCTGGCGCGACCTCGCCGACCTCGCGCTCGCCCCCGGCGACGGCGTCCGCGGCCGCCCGTTCCCCGACCTCGTCCTCGCCGCGGCGCTGCGGCTCGAAGTCACCGACGTGCGGCGGATCGCCGTCGTCGGCGACACCGCTTCGGACGTCCTGTGCGGCCTCCGCTCGGGCGCGTCCGTCGTCGCGGGCGTGCTCACCGGCGCCGGCCGCCGCGAAGACCTCGCCGGCGCCACCCACGTCCTCGGCTCCGTCTCCGACCTCCCCGCCGTGCTCGAAGGAGAACCCCGATGAAGAAGACCCTGGCCACCGTCCTCGCGGTGGCGCTGACCGCGCTGCTCTCCGCGTGCGGTGGCACCGGCGCCGGTGCCACCGGCGGCAAGACCGTCACCGTGTACACAGTGGACGGACTGGAAGACTGGTACACCGCCCGGTTCGCCGAGTTCAAGGCACAGACCGGCATCACCGTGCAGGCGGTCACCGCCGGCTCCGGCGAAGTCGCTTCGCGCGTGGAGAAGGAAAAGGCCAACACCCAGGCCGACGTCCTCGTCACGCTGCCGCCGTTCATCCAGCGCGTCGCCGGCCTGCTGCAGCCCTACACCCCGCAGGGCGCGGACCAGGTGTCGGACAAGGATCCGCAGGGCCGCTTCGCCGCGATGATGAACAACTACCTCAGCTTCATCCGCAACCCGGCGGCCACGCCGAAGACCTGGGACGACCTCCTCGACCCGAAGCTCAAGGGCAAGGTCCAGTATTCGACACCCGGCGAGGCCGGCGACGGCACCGCCGTGCTCCTGCAGCTGCAGCACGTCCTCGGCGAGCAGGGCGCGCTCGACTACCTCGGCAAGCTGGAGGCCAACAACGCGGGGCCGTCGTCCTCCACCGGCAAGCTGCAGCCGAAGGTGGCCAAGGGCGAGCTGCTCGTGGCCAACGGCGACGTCCAGATGAACCTCGCCGAGATCGCCAAGAGCGGCGGCTTCGAGGTGTTCTTCCCAGCCGACGCCCAGGGCAGGCGCTCGACCTTCGCGCTGCCGTACTACGCCGGGCTCGTGACGAACGCGCCGCACCCCGACGACGCGAAGCGGCTCCTCGACTTCCTGTTCTCCCCGGAAGTCCAGGCGAAGGCCGCCGACGCGTACGGCATCCCGGCCCGCGCCGACGTCACGGCCACCGGCGCGAACGCGGCGAAGATCAAGGCCGCGCTTGACGGCGTCGAGATCTGGCACCCGGACTGGGTCGCGGTGCTCGGGAAGCTCGACGCCGACCTTGCCGCGTACAAGAAGGCCGTCGGCCGGTGACGCCGTCCGTCGAGTTCCGCGGGGTATCCGTCCACTTCGGACGGACCACCGCGCTGGACACCCTCGACCTCGCGGTCGGCCGCGGCGAAACCCTCGCGCTGCTCGGGCCGTCCGGCTCCGGCAAGTCGACGGCGCTCAAGGCGCTGGCCGGGTTCGTGCGGCCCAGCGCGGGACGGGTGTTCCTGAACGGCGAGGACGTCACGGACCTGCCGCCGCACCGCCGCGGTCTCGGCGTCGTGGTCCAGAGCTACGCGCTGTTCCCGCACCTGCGCGTCGACGCCAACGTCGCGTTCGGCCTCAGGGCCCGGCGGTGGCCGCGCGCCGACGTCGCGGCGCGGGTCGCCGAGGTCCTCGGCCTGGTCGGGATGGGGGCCTACGCCCGCCGGTTCCCGCGCGAGCTGTCCGGCGGCCAGCAGCAGCGGGTCGCCCTGGCCAGGGCGCTGGCCATCCGCCCCGACGTGCTGCTGCTCGACGAGCCGCTGTCCGCGTTGGACGCCGCCCTGCGCGAGGACATGATCGCGGAGCTGCTGCGGCTGCGCGCCGAACTGCCGGGCACCACGCTCGTCTACGTCACCCACGACCAGGGCGAAGCGCTCGCGCTGGCCGACCGGATCGCCGTCATGCGCGACTCGCGGCTGGTCGAAACCGGGCCGTGCGAACAGCTTTACCGGCGCCCGGCGAACGCGTTCACCGCGAGCTTCCTCGGCGCGGCCAACCTCATCCCGGTCGACCTGGTCCGCGCCGGGTCCCCGGCGACCGTCCGGCTCGGCGAGCGCGAGCTGACCGCCGAACCGACCGGCGCGCTCGGCGCCGGCCCGGTCGCGCTCGGCGTGCGCCCGCACCGGGTCGGCGTCGGCGAACCGGCAGCGGGCACGCTCCCGGCGCTGGTCACGGCCGTGCAGTGGCGCGGCACCGGCTACCGCCTGGACCTGGTGCTGGCGACCGGCACGACGATCCGGGCCGAGGTGCCCGAGGCGTTCACCGTCGGCACGGC
This sequence comes from Amycolatopsis sp. cg9, assembly GCF_041346945.1. NCBI lineage: Bacteria > Bacillati > Actinomycetota > Actinomycetes > Pseudonocardiales > Pseudonocardiaceae > Amycolatopsis > Amycolatopsis sp. cg9. The sequence goes on from NZ_CP166850.1 coordinate 5,348,599, forward strand.
GGTCGGGGTGTCCATCCCGGACGGCTGCCCGCTGGTCGGGGCCGTCTCGTGACCGCCGTGGCCCTCGTGAGTGAGAAACAACGTGCTGACCCTGTTTCCCGCTCACGACGGGGTTCGCTGTGGGTGCTGCCGCCGCTCGTGGTCGTCGCGGTGTTCTTCGGTTACCCGCTGGTGCTGGTGGCGGGGCAGTCGCTGACCACGGACACCGGGTTCGGCCTGGACGTCTGGGCCGAGGTGCTCGGCTCGGCCGAGTTCCGCGACGCGGCGCTCCAGACGGTGCTGCTCGCGCTGGGCGCCACCGCCGGCTGCGTCGTGCTCGGCACGTTCCTCGCCCTGGTCATCGCGTTCGTCCCGTTCCCCGGCGCGCGGACGCTGTCGCGGCTGGTCGACACGGTGCTCGCGTTCCCGTCGTTCCTCATCGCGCTGGCGTTCACGTTCCTCTACGGCAGCGCCGGCGTGCTCGGCGCGGGCGGCTTCCTCTACTCGCCGTGGGGCGTGCTGCTGGCCGAGATCACGTTCTACACGCCGTTCGTGATGCGGCCGGCGCTGGCGGCGTTCGGGCAGATCCCCGGCGTCCACCTGGACGTCGCCGCGTCGCTCGGCGCGCGGCCGGGCCGGGTGCTGGCGCGGGTGGTGCTGCCCGCGGCGCTGCCGTCGCTGGCCTCAGGCGCCTGCCTGACGCTGCTGCTCGCGCTCAACGAGTTCGGCATCGTGCTGTTCCTCGGCGCGAAGGGGGTCACGACGCTGCCGATGCTGGTGTACGGCAAGGGGATCGTCACGTTCGACTTCCCGGCGGCGAGCGTCGTCGCGCTGGTCGACGTCGTGCTTTCGCTGCTGTTGTACGGGTGTTACCGGGTGCTCGCGGGAAGGGGTCGCGGTGCTGCTGTGGACGCGGCGTAGCAAGGTGCTGCTGTGGCTGGTTTTCGGCGTGGTGTTCGCGGTCGTCGTCGCGGCCCCGCTGGTGATGATCGTGCTCGCGTCGTTCGCCGGGCACTGGACGGGCGTGCTGCCCGGCGGGTTCACCCTCGGCCACTACGCGGACGCGCTGGCGGGGGAGACGTTCGCGAGCCTGTCGGTGAGCATCCAGACCGGCGTCATCGCGGGCGCGGCGGCCGTCCTGCTCGGGACGTGGGCGGCGCTGGCCGCGGAAACCGCGTCACCCCGGCTGCGGCGGCTCGCGGGGACGGTGTTCCACCTGCCGATCGCGGTGCCGTCGGTGGTGCTGGGGCTGGCGCTGCTGGTGGCGTTCAGCCGGCCGCCGCTGGCGTTCAACGGGACCCGCTGGATCGTGCTGCTCGGGCACCTGCTGATCGTGCTGCCGTTCGCCTTCAGCACGGTGTCGGCGGCGCTCACCCGCGTCGACCCCCAGCTCGCGCAGGCGGCGGCGTCCCTCGGGGCCTCCCCCGTCCGGGTGCTGGTGCGGGTGCGCGTGCCGGTGCTGCTCCCGGCGATGACGGCGTCGGCGAGCCTCGCGCTGGCGATGTCGATGGGCGAGCTGGGCGCGACCATGATGCTGTACCCGCCGGACTGGCGCACGCTCCCGGCGAGCGTCTTCGCGCTGACCGACCGCGGCCAGGTGTTCCTCGCCTCCGCGGCGACGGTGCTGCTGCTCGCCGTCACCGGCGCGGGGGTGATCCTGCTGGGCCTGGTCCGCGGCCGGGCGGCGCACCGGTAGGTGCAACCGTTTCGGCGTCCGGTCCGTCTGGCAGGTATGCGCACACTGCTGGGTACGGTCCTGCTGCTCCTGACGCTGACCGCGTGCGGGGCGAGCACCGCGGGCGCTCCGGGCGGCACCGGCCCGGAGACGCCCACGACGTCGTCTTCGTCCCCGCTGCCGGGTTCGCCGACGGTCGCCCCGCCGCCGTCCCAGACGGTCGGCCGCCCCACGCAGGGCATCGCCCCGGGCGACGACGTGATCGCCGAATCCCAGGTCGACGCACGTTCCCTGCCCGAGGGCTACCCCCGCAGCCTCACCCGCAGCCTCGACGGCAAGACGGTCATCCTGCAGGCGGAGGAGGGCGGCTGCCGCCGCGTCTCGGCGCGGGTCGGCGACCAGACGCCGCAGCAGGTGGTGGTGCTGATCGCCGTCACCGCGGCGAAGAAGGGCCAGATGTGCCCGGACTACATCCGCGAGATCACCGTCCCGCTGGCGCTGGCCGAGCCGCTCGGCACCCGCACGGTGGTGCTCCGCCAGGGCTGACCCCGCCCCGGACGCTGGGAGGGTGACCCCGGGATGCCCGGGGTCACCCTCCCAGACCACGTTCCGCCGCACTTTCACGTGAAAGTGCGGCCACCCTCCCGCCGCACTTTCACGTGAAAGTGCGGCCCCGCTACCCGCCGGAGCCGAACGGATCGATCTTGCGTGCAACCCCGTGTCGGGCCCGTTCCGTCTTCGGGGCATGAGGTACTTAGCGAAGGTGGTCGGGACAGGCGCGTTCCTGCTGATGGCGACGGCCTGCGCCGGCCAGGACATGCCCACCAGCCAGCCCGCTGCCGGGGGTGACTCCGCGGCGCCGACCGGCAGCGTTTCGACGTCGCCGAGCGAGTCGGTGCTGCCCGGCTCGCCGACGGCGAACCCGCCGGGCAAGCCGCGGCTCACCGTGCCCGAAGGCAGTACGCCGGTGCCGCCCGCCAAGATCGACGCGACCGCGCTGCCCGGCGGCTTCCCGCACGAGGTGTGGACGGCCAACGGCGGCACCGTGCTCAACATCCGCGCCCAGGAGGGCGGCTGCGGCCACGCCCTCGGCGAGGCGACCGAGCAGGGCGGCGACCACGTCGTGGTCAACCTGAGCGAGACCAAGGCCCAGACCGGCCAGATGTGCACGATGGACATCCGGTACCCGGTGATCTCGGTCGCGCTGGCCGCGCCGCTGGACCAGCGCACGGTGGTGCTGAAGACCACGCCGCCGAAGTGATCACCCTGGCCTAGGCTCGGGTGATGGGAAGCCGCCAGGTCTCACGCACCGCGATCGTCGCCACGACCCCGGAGAAGATCTTCGGGCTCCTGGCCGATCCGGCCCAGCACCCGCTCATCGACGGATCCGGGACGGTCCGGGCCGCCCAGCCGGGCGGCCCGGACCGGCTCTCGCTCGGCGCCACGTTCGGGATGGACATGAAGCTGGGCCCGTCCTACAAGATCCTCAACACCGTGGTGGAGTTCGAAGAGGACCGCCTGATCGCCTGGCGCCACTTCAACGGCCACCGCTGGCGCTGGCGCCTGGAGCCCCTCGGCGACGGCCGCACCGAGGTCACCGAGACGTTCGACTGGTCGACGGCGAAGTTCCCGCTGGCCATCACGCTCAGCCCGTTCCCGCGCAAGAACGCCCAGGGCATCGAGAAGACCCTCGCCCGGCTCACGGAGCTGTTCCCGGGCTGACGAAGACCGCACCCAATTAGTTGTACAGTGCTTAATATTGTCCGTGCAACTACTTGCGAGGGTGCGGTGCCCCAGCCCGTCCGGCCCCGGGTCGTCCTGGCCGTCTGCTGCCTGAGCCTGTTCATCGTCGGGCTCGACAACACGATCGTGAACCTCGCCCTGCCCTCGATCCGCCACGAGCTGGGCGCATCCGTCGCGAGTCTGCAGTGGACGATCGACGCGTACACGCTCGTCCTGGCGAGCCTGCTCATGCTGTCCGGCTCCACGGCCGACCGGATCGGGCGGCGCCGGACGTTCCAGGCCGGGCTCGCGCTGTTCAGCCTCGGCTCGCTGCTGTGCGGCGTCGCCCCCAACGTCGGGACGCTGATCGCCTTCCGCGCGCTGCAGGCCATCGGCGGGTCGATGCTCAACCCGGTCGCGCTGTCCATCGTCACCAACGTCTTCACCGAACCCCGCGAGCGCGCCCGCGCGATCGGCGTGTGGGCCGGGGTGGTCGGGCTGAGCATGGCGGTCGGGCCGGTGGTCGGCGGCGCCCTCGTCGGCTGGGCCGGCTGGCGCTCGATCTTCTGGATCAACGTCCCGGTCGGCGTCGCCGCGATCGTGCTGACGGCGTTCTTCGTCCCGGAGTCCCGTTCGCCGCACCCGCGCCGCCTCGACCCGGCCGGGCAGCTGCTGGTGATCGTCCTGCTGGCTTCGCTCACCTACGCGATCATCGAAGGGCGCGGCGCGGGCTGGACGTCGCCGGAGATCATCGGCTGCTTCGCCGTGGCCGCGATCGCGCTGGCCGTCCTGCTGCCGTACGAGCGGCGGCGCACGGATCCGTTGCTGGAACTGAGGTTCTTCCGCAGCGTCCCGTTCTCCGGCGCGACGCTCACCGCCGTCACCGGCTTCGCGGCGCTGTCCGGGTTCCTCTTCCTCAACACGCTCTACCTGCAGGAAACCCGCGGGTTTTCCGCGCTGCACGCGGGATTGCTGACGCTCCCGATGGCGGCGGTGACGGCGGTGTGCGCGCCGCTGTCGGGCCGGGTGGTCGCCGCCCGCGGGCCGCGGCTGCCGCTGCTGGTCGCCGGTGCCGGGATCGCCGTGTCCGGCTCCGTGCTGGCCGGCATCGGCCCGGCCACGCCGATTCCGGTGCTGGTACTGGGGTACGTGTGCTTCGGCGCCGGCTTCGGCATGCTCAACGCGCCGATCACCAACGCCGCGGTGTCCGGGATGCCGCGCGAACGCGCCGGTCTCGCGGCGGCGGTGGCCTCGACCAGCCGCCAGGTCGGGATTTCCCTGGGGGTGGCGGTGATCGGCGCGGTCGTCGCTGCGAGTTCGCCCGCGGCGGACCGGGTGGCGTGGGTGATCGTCGCCGCGTGCGGGGTACTGGTGTTCGCGCTGGGCCTGATCACCACCGGACGCTGGGCGCTGGCCACCGCGGCGCGCGTCAATGGTTCGGACCACGGCGTACCGGTCGGCTGAACTCCGCCGTCGAAGCTGTCGAAAATTTCGCGAAAGCGGTGAACCGCCTTCGTGATCGAGCCGTGTCCCCGGGTGAGGTGGTGATCAGAGAGGAGGGGCGCATGCCCCGGTTGAGTAGTGGTCGGCACCGCAAGCAGGCGACCATCGGCCTGGCCGCGTTGCTGGGGGTTTCCGGCATCACCGCGACCGCGATCGCGCTGAGCAGCCCGGCGAGCAACGCGGCCGAAGCTCCCAAGGAGAACTGCGCAGGACTCGACACCGCACTGCAGAACAACCTGAACTTCATCGCGGGCCAGCAGGCGAACCCGGACGCGCAGTCGGCCGCGCGGATCGCCAACCGGCAGGCGGTGGTGGACCTGATCCAGCAGCGGCGCCAGGTCGCCGAGTGCACCGCGAACGTCGTGGCGGACAACGGCCAGGCCGCCCAGGCCCCGGCCGCGCAAGCGCCGGTTCAGCAGGCGCCGGCGCAGCAACCGGACCAGCAGCAGGACCAGTCCGGAGTGGACACCGGTGCCGTCGGCGAAGTCGTGTGCCCGGGGTCGACCGTGACCCTCTCGGGCGAAGGCGGCGAACCGGCCGCGTCGAGCAACCAGTTCCCGGCGGGGACGAAGCTGAAGGTGACGAACCTGGACAACTCGAAGTCCACCACGGTGGCGGTCACGTCGGTGTCGGGCAGCTGCACGCTGCTCAACAACGCGGCCTTCGAACAGGTTCGGGAACCCGGAAAGTTCCTCATCCGGCGCGCGCGGATCGAGCGCGTCGGCTGAGGGAGCAGGGAAGGAAGGGGGCACCGGCGGCGGGCCGGTGTCCCCTTCCCCTGCGTCCTAACGGAAGCTGATCTGCAGCACCGGGTCGCCGGTGCTGGCGAAGAAGTCGTTGCCCTTGTCGTCGATGACGATGAACGCCGGGAAGTCCTCGACCTCGATCTTCCACACGGCTTCCATGCCGAGCTCGGCGTACTCCAGGACGTCGACCTTCTTGATGCAGTCCTGCGCGAGCCGGGCGGCCGGGCCGCCGATCGAGCCGAGGTAGAACCCGCCGTGCGCCTGGCACGCCGAAGTCACCTGCTTCGACCGGTTTCCCTTGGCCAGCATGACGAGCGAGCCGCCGGCGGCCTGGAACTGCTCGACGTAGGAGTCCATCCGCCCGGCCGTGGTCGGCCCGAACGAGCCGGACGCGTAGCCCTCGGGCGTCTTCGCCGGGCCCGCGTAGTAGACCGGGTGGTTCTTCAGGTAGTCCGGCATCCCCTCACCGGCGTCGAGGCGCTCGGCGATCTTGGCGTGCGCGATGTCGCGCGCGACGACCAGCGGCCCGGTGAGCGAAAGCCGCGTCTTGACCGGCAGCTGCGAAAGCTGCGCGCGGATCTCGGCCATCGGCCGGTTGAGGTCGACGCTCACGACGTCGTCGGAGAGGTCCTCCTCGGTGATCTCGGGCAGGAACTGCGCCGGGTCGCGCTCGAGCTGTTCGATGAACACGCCGTCGGCGGTGATCTTGGCCTTGGCCTGCCGGTCGGCGGAGCAGCTCACGGCGATGCCGACCGGGCACGAAGCACCGTGGCGGGGGAGCCGGATGACGCGGACGTCGTGGCAGAAGTACTTGCCGCCGAACTGCGCGCCGATGCCGAACTGCCGGGTCATCTCCAGGACCTGCTGCTCCAGGTTCGGGTCGCGGAAGGCGTGCCCCAGCTCGGAGCCTTCGGTCGGCAGGTTGTCGAGGTAGCGCGCGGAGGCGAGCTTCGCGACCTTGAGGTTGAACTCGGCCGACATCCCGCCGACGACGATCGCGAGGTGGTACGGCGGGCAGGCCGCGGTGCCGAGGCTGCGCAGCTTCTCGTCGAGGAACCGCGCGAGCCGCTTCGGGTTCAGGACGGCCTTGGTTTCCTGGTACAGGAACGTCTTGTTGGCGCTGCCGCCGCCCTTGGCCATGAAGAGGAATTCGTAGGAGGGGTCACCCTCTTTGTGGTAGAGCTCGATCTGGGCGGGCAGGTTGGTGCCCGTGTTGCGCTCGTCCCAGAAGTTCACCGGCGCCATCTGCGAGTACCGCAGGTTGAGCTGCTGGTAGGCGTCGAAGATGCCCTGCGAGAGCGCGCGCTCGTCGTCCCCGCCGGTCAGCACGCCCTCACCGCGCTTGCCGACGACGATGGCGGTCCCGGTGTCCTGGCACATGGGCAGGACCCCGCCGGCCGAGATGGCGGCGTTGCGCAGCAGGTCCATGGCGACGAACCGGTCGTTGCCCGAGGCTTCGGGGTCGTCGACGATGGCGCGCAGCTGCTTCAGGTGTGACGTGCGCAACAGGTGCTGGATGTCGGTGATGGCGGTGCGCGCGAGGGTGGTGAGCGCTTCCGGGTCGATCTTCAGGAAGGTCCGCCCGGCGGCTTCGACGGTCTCGACGCCCTGGTCGGTGACCAGCCGGTATTCGGTGGTGGTGTCCTTGCCCAGCGGGAGGACTTCGGTGTGCTGAAACGTGGTGGACGGCACTGCCAGGCTCCTTTGCCAGCTCCGGGATCCGCCCACCTTATGCGGAGGGGGAGAGTACGCCGAAGAGGCATGCGGTCACTGTGGGCCACCCCACGGACCCGCTCGTGGCCACCTCGCCTGCCGGCGGTTCGCCCGTGGGCGGCGGGGAAGTTTGGTCGGGAGGCCGGGTCCACCCCGACGGACCCGACCTCCCGGGGGAAGCTCCCGGATGCGTGCACACCCGGTCGCGAGGCCGATGCCGATATCCATTCGAGCCGCTCCACGAATGTGACGTGACCGAAGTCATAAGTCAACGCGGCCGAACGGGTGTCGGCGGAAGGTTGCTACCCAGGCCCGGCGGAGGCAAAACCCGTTTTTCGTGGAAAATTTTCCGGCTCGGCGGAATGCCTGGTCGTCGGCTCGGCCGTGCGCGAAAAAAAGAGGGCGGGCGCACGGTGGGTGCGCCCGCCCTCTCCGGACGGATCGGTCAGCTGGCGTAGGCGCGGAGCCGGTCCGCGCGCTCGCCCTGGCGGAGCTTGGACATGACCTCGCGCTCGATCTGGCGGACGCGCTCGCGGGAGAGCCCGAAGTGCTTGCCGATCTGGTCGAGCGTGCGGGGCTGGCCGTCGTCGAGGCCGTAGCGGAGCCGGATGACCTGCTGTTCGCGGTCGTCCAGCGTCGACAGGACCCGGCGCAGGTCGTCCTGCAGCAGGCTCGAGATCACGGCGCTCTCGGCGTCGGTCGCCTCGGAGTCCTCGATGAAGTCGCCCAGCGGGGCGTCTTCCTCGGTGCCGACCGGCATGTCCAGGCTTACCGGGTCACGCGAGTGGTCGAGCAGGTCCGAGATCTTGTGCGCCGGGATGCCGGATTCGGCGGCCAGCTCCTCGTGGGTCGCGTCGCGCCCGAGCTGCTGGTGCAGGTCGCGCTTGATGCGGGCCAGCTTGTTCACCTGTTCCACCAGGTGGACGGGGAGCCGGATGGTGCGGCCCTGGTCGGCCATCCCCCTGGTGATGGCCTGGCGGATCCACCAGGTGGCGTAGGTCGAGAACTTGAACCCCTTGGAGTAGTCGAACTTCTCGACCGCGCGGATGAGACCCAGGTTCCCCTCCTGGATCAGGTCGAGCAGCGGCATCCCCCGGCCGGTGTAGCGCTTGGCCAGCGAAACCACCAGGCGGAGGTTGGCCTCCAGCAGGTGGTTCTTCGCCACGTGGCCGTCGCGGACCAGGGCGGCCAGCTCGGTGCGGCGCTTCGCGGTCAGGCTCTCCGCGGTGTCCAGCATGTGCTGGGCGAAGACACCCGCCTCGATGCGCTTGGCCAGCTCGACCTCGTCGGCCGCGCTGAGCAGGGCCGTCTTGCCGATGCCGTTGAGGTAGACGCGGACGAGGTCGGCGGCGGGGCTCTGGGCGTCGAGGTCGGCGTCGGTGAGCGCCCCCACGCTCATCGACGGCTCCTCGGACAGCTGAGCCGGGATGCGCTCGCGAATCCCGCGCGACTCGCGTTCGAGAGTCTGGACTGACATTCTGCCTCCCCGGTCACGGGCTGAACGTGCTGCTGCGGTGGTCCCGCCGGTGCTTCCCGGCGACCGGGGCCTGTGGATCCCGGTACGCCGGTCCGGCCGGCTTGGCTGGACATCTGGCACAACGCTCCGGGTTTCCAAAACGTTCCCGGCTCGCTGAAAAGGAGACGGCTGCCGGCGGGCTCCGGTTGCTCGACCATTGCTGAGCTTTTGCTGAGAACGTTCCGTGACCGGGAAACCTGAGAATCCGATGTGAATCGGGTCAGGATGTGAACCGTACCGCTGTGGTCTAGACCTCTACGACAACCGTGAACGGACCGTCGTTGACGCTCGACACCGCCATCATCGCCCCGAAACGGCCCGTCGCCACGGTGGCGCCGCGGCCGCGCAGCTCGGCCACGACCGCGTCCACCAACGGCTCGGCGACCTCGGGCCGGGCGGCCTGCGTCCACGACGGCCGCCGCCCTTTCTTCGTGTCGCCGTAGAGCGTGAACTGGCTCACCACGAGCAGCGGCGCATTCGCCGTGGCGCATGATTCCTCGTCACGGAGTACCCGCAGTTCGTACAATTTCCGCGCCATCGCGGCGGCCTTCGCCGCGTCGTCGTCGACGTGGATTCCCAGCAGCACAAGCAAACCCGGCTCGTCGATCGCGCCGACGACCTCGCCGGCGACGGTGACGTCCGCCCGCGTGACGCGGGCCGCGACGGCCCTCACCGCCCCGCCGGGACGAGCATCCCGTGCCGGACGAGCTCGCGGACGACCGGCAGCGCGGTGGCGGTGAGTTCCGAGGCGTCGAGCCCTTGCGAGAACGCGAGGAGCTCGATCAGGTCCGCCAGCGGCAGCGCGCCGCGGCAGCCCGCCAGGAGCCGCGTCGCCAGTTCGTCGACCTCGTGCTGCCAGCCCGGCCCGTCGGTGCGGTGCAAGCGCCGGATCGACGTCGCCCAGCCTTCGTCGCCGGGTTCCTCGACGCTTTCCAGTAGCACCGTGTCGGGCACAACAAATCGGACATCGAGCAATGAATCACCCGATTCGCGCAGCCATTCCACCCGGTCCAGCCAGCCCGCCGCTTCCGGTCCCAGCGGGTCGTCGTAGGCCTGCCGCAGGTCTTCGCAGACCACTGTGGGACTGCTCACCCCGGCCGCCCGGCGCAGCGTGACGAAGCCGAACCCGATGCCGCGGACGTCGTTCGCCGCGAACCAGTCGAGCCACGCCGCCGCCTTCGCCCGGCCCTCCGGCGAGCGCGGCTCGAGACCGGCGTCCCGCAGCCAGGTGCCGACGTAGAGCGCCGGGTCGGCGACGTCGCGCTGCACGAACCACGCGTCGGTCTCGGCGGGCAGCCAGCGGCTCACCCGGTCGGCCCAGTCCTCCTTGCCGGTGTGCAGCCACGAAGCCAGCAGGTGACCGACGCCGCCGTCGTTCAGGAAGCCCGGCAGCTGCCGCACGACCAGCGCGCTGGCGTCGTCGCCGGCCAGTCCGGAGTCGCGGTAGGTGTAGTCCACCCGCGCCGGGCCGACCACGAACGGCGGATTGCAGACGACCTGGTCGAACCTCCGCCGCGCGACCGGCGCGAACCACTCGCCGCGCAGGAGCTCGACGTCCAGCTCGTTCAGCCGGAACGTCGCCGCGGCCAGCGCCAGCGCCCGCCCGGAGACGTCGGTCGCGGTCACCCGCTGCGCGTGCCGGGCCGCGTGCAGCGCCTGCACGCCGTTGCCGGTGCCCAGGTCGAGCAGCGTGCCGACGGGGTTGCGGCTGGTCGCGCGGATCAGCGACAGCGACGCGTGGCCGACGCCGAGCACGTGGTCCTCGGGCACGGTGCTGCCGAGCACGTCGGCGTCGAGGTCGGAGACCACCCACCAGGAGCCCTCTTCGTCGCCGTGCGGCCGGACGTCGAGCGCGGCGCGGTACCCGTCGCCGGCCGCGGCCAGCAGCCCGGCGGCGACGGCGTCTTCGGGGGCGAGCGGCGCGAACGCGGCCTTGACCGCGGTCTCCGATTCGGTGCCGCCCAGCAGGAACAGCCGGATCAGCGCGCCGAGGTCACCCGCGTCGCGGCTCGCGCGCTCCGCGGGTACCGGCTCACCGCGGCCCAGCGCGGCGTGCGCGGCACCGCCGAGGGCGGCCACCACGCCGTCGGCGTCGTAGCCGGTGCGGCGGAAGGCCTCGCGCAGCCGCGCGCAGACGTCGTCGGACAGGTCGGGCAGTACGCTTCGCGTGCTCACGGTGGGTAATGCTGCCACGATGGCCCCCGTGACCCTTGAACACGTCCTCGCCCCGCTCGACGCGGCGCTGCCCGAGCTCGAAGCGCTGTACATCGACCTGCACCGCCACCCCGAACTCTCCTTCGCCGAGACCCGGACGGCGGCCGAGCTGGCCCGGCGGCTGGAGCGCGACGGCTACGAGGTGCACACCGGCATCGCCGGGACCGGCGTGCTGGGCGTGCTGCGCAACGGCGAGGGTCCGACGGTCCAGCTGCGGGCCGACATCGACGCGCTGCCGGTCGAGGAGAAGACCGGGCTGTCCTACGCCAGCACCGCCCGCGGCACCGACGAGCACGGCAAGGACGTCCCGGTCATGCACGCGTGCGGGCACGACATGCACGCGACCTGGCTTTCCGGGGCCGCCGCGCTGCTGGCGAAGGGCCGCGACACGTGGTCCGGCACGCTGCTCGTGGTGTTCCAGCCCGGGGAGGAGAGCGCGGGCGGCGCGTCGGCGATGGTGCGCGACGGGCTGTTCGACATCGCCGGGAAGCCCGACGTCGTGTTCGGCCAGCACCTGGTGCCCGGCCCGGCGGGCTGGGTGCTCACCCGGCCCGGCGTGATCATGGCCGCGACCGACACGCTGCGCATCACCCTGCACGGCCGCGGCGGGCACGGCTCACGCCCGGAAACGACCGTCGACCCGGCCGTCCTGGCCGCGTCGGTGGTGCTCAAGCTGCAGACGATCGTGTCCCGCGAGATCGCCGCCACCGACTCCGCCGTGGTCACCGTCGGCTCGCTGCACGTGGGCTCCGCGAGCAACGTGATCGCCGACGACGCCGTCCTGGAGGTCAACGTCCGGTCCTTCGACCAGGCCGTCCGCGAGCGGGTGCTGGCCGCGGTCGAGCGGATCGTCAACGGCGAGGCGGCCACGGCGGGGGCGCCGAAGCCGCCGGACATCGAGCGCTCCGGCGCCTACCCGATCACCGAGAACGACGAGGCCGCCAACGACGCCCTCACCGAGGTCTTCCGCGCCCGCTTCGGCGCGGAGCTGGTCATGCCGGCGCCGCTGGTGACCGGCAGCGAGGACTTCAGCGAGTTCGGCCGCGCGGCCGGCGCGCCCTCGGTGTTCTGGCTGGTCGGCGGCTTCGACCCGGAGACGGTGATCACGGCGATGACCGAGGGCCGCTTCGAGCGCGACGTCCCGTCCAACCACTCGCCGCGGTTCGCCCCGGTGCTGCACCCGACCCTGCGCACCGGGATCGAGACCCTGGTCGCCGCCGCGCTGAGCCGGTTGTCCCACCCCGGTGTCGGATGACCCGCGCAAGTGGGACGATGGACGCGGAGGTGGTGCAGTGACCACGCCCGCCAGCGGCCCCGACCCGGTGCTGATCACCGGGGCGGCGCGGTCGTACGAAGAACAGCTCGCGACGCGCAAGCGCAAGTACGTGATCATGATGGCGTGCCGGATCCCGTGCCTGATCCTCGCCGGGCTGACCTACCACACGTGGTGGCTGGCGCTGGGGTTCCTCGCGATCTCGGTCCCGCTGCCGTGGATCGCGGTGCTCATCGCCAACGACCGCCCGCCCCGCAAGGCCGAGAACGTCAACCGGTACGAGCGCGAGGCGAAGGCGATCGAAGGCACGAGTCACCGAGTCATCGACGGCTGAAGGCGGCACTTTCGTAGGGAAAGTTGCGCTTCCGGCGGGCTGAAGCGGCACTTTCCCTATGAAAGTTCCGGCCTAGGCGGGCTGCGGGCCCACCTTCCCGACGGCGAGGGCGCCCAGCCGGGTGCCGTGCCGGAGGACGTCCACAGTGGACTCACCGGCCAGCCAGCCGGTGAGCACGCCCGCGTCGAACGCGTCGCCCGCGCCCGTCGAGTCGATGCACTCGGCCTCGACCGCGGGCACGCTCGTCACGCCGCCGGCGTCGACCCAGCTGGCGCCGTCCAGCCCGGCCGTCACGACCACCGCGCCGACCGCGTCGAGCAGCTCCTTCGCCGCCGCCGGGTCCGCCGAGCCGGTCAGGGCGACCAGCTCCTCGGTGTTCGGCATCAGCAGGTCGACGCCGCGGACGTCGTCGAGGAACGCGGCCGGGTCGGTGATGTGCGCGGCCGCCTGGGGATCGACCGAAGTGGTCAAGCCGGCTTCGCGGGCGGCGGCCAGGGAAGCCAGCCCGGCCGCCCGCGACGGCGGGTCGAGCAGCACGTACCCGGACAGGTGCAGGTGGCTCGCGCCGGCCAGCGCCTCCGGGGTGACGTCCTCGGGGGCGAAGCGCTGGTTCGCGCCGCGGTCGGCGAGCATGCTCCGCTGCCCGGAGCCGTCGACCATCACCACGACGCAGCACGTCGGCGCCTCGTCGTCCACGGCGAACGCGCACCGCACGCCCGCCGCCTCCAGCTCCGCGCGGATCAGCCGGCCGCCGGGGTCGTTGCCGATCCGCGCGAGCAGCGTCGTTTCCGCGCCGAGGGAACGCAGCCACAGCGCGGTGTTGGCGCCCGAGCCGCCGCCGGTGAACCGGATCTTCGCGCGGGCGTCGCCGCCGTGCGGCAACGGCTTGTCGTGCCGGGCGATCACGTCCAGGGCCGCGTCGCCGACCACCACGATCCCGCTCATGCCAGCGCCACCGCGACCTCGGCGGCCAGCTTCGCGTTGTTGAGCACGAGCGCTTCGTTCGCGTCGATGCTCGCGCCGTCGCTGGCGGTGTGGAAGTGCTCCAGCAGCACCGGCGTGACGTCGGCGCCGTGCACCCCCCGCTCCGCGACCAGGGCGAGGCCTTCGGCGAGCAAGCGGTCGTGCAGTGCCTTGTCCATTTCGGACGCTTCGGGGATGGGGTTCGCCAGCAGCACACCGGAACCGGCGTACGCGCGGTGCGCGGCGACCACGGCGGCGGCCTGCTTCGGGTCGTCGACCCGCCAGCCGACCGCGTGCCCGGACGAGCGCAGGTAGAACGCCGGGAAGTCGTCGGTGCGGTACCCCAGCACCGGCACCGAGTTCGTCTCCAGCACCTCGAGCGTCGCCGGGATGTCGAGGACCGACTTCACACCGGAGCAGACGACCACGGTCGGCACCTTCGCCAGCACGCCGAGGTCCGCCGAGACGTCCCACGACTGCGCGGCGCCGACGTGCACGCCGCCGAGCCCGCCGGTGGCGAACATCCCGATCCCCGCGGCGGCGGCCAGCGCCGACGTGCTCGCCACGGTCGTCGCGCCCGAGCGGCCGAGCCCGACGGCGGGGCCGAGGTCGCGCAGCGACAGCTTGTCCAGCCCGGCGTCCGGCGCGCAGACCCGCTCCAGCTCGGCGGGGGAGAGACCGACGACGACCCGGCCGTCGAGCACCGCGATCGTGGCCGGGACGGCCCCGCCGTCACGCACCACGCGCTCGAGGCGGCGGGCGACGTCGAGGTTGCGGCCGGCGGGGAGGCCGTGGGACAGGATGGTGCTCTCCAGCGCTACGACGGGGTGCCCGTCACGCAGCGCCGAGGCGATCTCTTCGTGCAGGTGGAGTGGGGTGGTCACGAGGGACCATCATCGGTGATCGGTCCGCTCGCCGCGCCAGTGGGTCAGCTCGGCCGTGAGGTTCTTTTCCGCGGCCATCGCCCAGCGTGCCCGCGCGGCTTCGCTGCGGTACAGCTCACGCGCGAGCATCCCTTCCAGGACCGCGATGCGGCCTTCGCGCCAGACGTCGTCGGGGTATTTCGCGTACTCCTGGCGCACACTCTTCGCGTAGACCGCGTACTCGCCGGGCGGCGCGCCGAGGATGGCCAGATCGGCGTCGAGCAGCGCGGTCGCGAGGGGGTCGTCCGGCGGGGCGTCGTGCGTGATCGTGGCGAGGATCAGGCCTTCGACCCGCTCGACGTGCGCTTCGGCGACCCCGTCGAGCGCTTCGCGGGCCCACGCCGCGCTGGCGCGTTCGTCTTCGCCGGGCTTCGCGTCGTACACGACGTCGTGCGCCCAGGCGGCGACGGCGAGCATCGCGCGTTCGGTGCCGCCGAGGTCGCCGGCCAGCCGAGCCGAGTCGCGGACGACGGCGGCCGCGTGGTCCAGCGTGTGGTAGCGGCGGTGCGGCTCGCCGTAGCGCGCTTCGAGCCGCGGCCAGGCCGCGGACCTGCCGCCCAGCGCCGCGACCGCGTCGGGCCACTCCATCAGTCGAAGATCCCGCGGGGCCGGGCCACCTGGTCGAGCCAGTCCTCGAGCTGCTTCTCCCAGTTCACGTCCGGCTTCATCGTGAACTTCCCGAGGAAGTCCTGCCCGCGCCCGCCGAAGCCGCCGGTCTTGCTCACCCGGACCCGCTTGGTGACCTCGAGGACGACGTCGGTGCGCTCCGCCGAGGTCAGGAAGGTGACCGCGACTTGCGAGAAGATGCTCGCGAAGCGCGGCGAAGGCGCGAAGCGGATCTCCTGGAAGAACGGCAGCTGCTGCTGGGCGCCGTCGATGCGGCCCTGTTCGAGGATCGCTTCGCGGAAGGTGAAGCCGGTCCGGCTGAGCGCGTCGAGGACCCGCTTCTGGGCCGGGAGCGGCTCGATCGCGACGGCGTCGGCGTCGAACGGGTCGCTGACCGCGGCGGCCAGGTCGAGCTCGGCCCGGACCCCGACCGCCATCCCGGGCAGCGGCTTGGCGTAGACGCTGGTCACCGGTGTCTCCCAGGGCAGCGGCACCTCGAACGGCACCCGGACCTGCTGGCCGGCGCGGATGGTCTCGCGGCCGACGAGCTGCTGGGTGCCGAAGGGGAGGTCTTCGGTCTTGTCCGCGCCGGGGACCTGGACGCGCGCCAGCAGCGTCACCGAGAGGCCCTTGATCTCCTGGTCGACCTCGCCGCCGAGCAGCAGGACCTCGCCGTGGAGGGGGCGGCCGGGGGCGGCGGCGGTCTCGAGCAGCCGGGCGTCGATCCGCGCCCCGCCGGAGCCGAACGTCGCGAGCACCTTCTGGAACATGCCGTGGATCCTGCCAGGCCGGGGACCGTTCGCACCGGGACTCGGGCACAATGGCCGGGTGAGCACCGAGACGCTGACGAAGCCGGAAACCACGCCCGAGGGCACGGACACCACCGACGACGACACGCCGAAGATGTTCCACTACGTGAAGAAGAACAAGATCGCCGAGAGTGCGGTCATGGGCAACCACGTGGTGGCGCTCTGCGGCGAGGTCTTCCCGGTGACGAAGTCGCCGAAGCCCGGCTCGCCGGTCTGCCCGGCGTGCAAGGAGATCTTCGACGGGCTGCGCCCGGGGGAGTGACCCCGGCCTGAATCCCCCGGCGGGGTGAACCCGCCGGGGCTTCTTGCTGTCCGGATGCGCACGGATCAGCGGACAAACGTGAAAAACCTTCATTCGGCGGGTGTGCCGGGTACCGGAGTCCTGGTAAATCCAGCGGGCCAGGTTCCCCCACCCACCGGAGTCGCACATGCGCAGAACCGGGATCGTGCTCACCCTCGCCGCCCTGCTGGCCGTGGTCTCGCCCGCACTGGCCCAGGCCGTCACCGGCTGGACGGAGGTCGGCCGCGACCAGGCCAGAGCCCTCGACGAGAGCCAGGGCCTCGCGACGATCGTGCGGCCGTCGGGCACCACCATCCGCTACACCGGGATCGGCACGATCCCGGCGGACCTCAACTCCCAGGGCTGGAGCCACGTCGGCGACCCGGGCTCGGCCCAGGGCTGGTACGTCGAGCCCTACCAGCGCGACGACCGCGGCGCGAAGCTCTTCCGCGTCCAGGCCCCGGACGGCTCGTGGGCGAACTACCAGCACGCCCTCGAGTCGTGGGAAGCGAACAACAATTCGTTCGCCGCGGTCTCGCCCGACGCCCGCTGGCTGGTGGCGGGGGAGTGGGGCACGATGGACCGCCTCCTGGTCCACCCGATGCCCGGCGTGGCGGCCACCGATCCGGCGCGGAACCTGCCGATGGCCGGCACGATCCGCCTCGACCACCAGGTCCGCGACGTCCAGGGCTGCGACTTCCAGACGGCCACCCGCCTGCTCTGCGCGTCGGACGACCCGGACGGCAGCCTCTTCGGCACCACGAAGCCGCTGCTGCAGATCGACCTGGCCGGCCTGCTGTCCGGTTCGGACGTCAGCGGGCACGTCACCTCGCTGGGCCAGCTGCCCCTGCGCAGCGGCTGCTCGGGGAACTTCGAGGTCGAGGGCATCGACTTCGACGAGCGGGACAGCACGCTGCGGGTGATCGTGATGTCGCCGAGCATCTGCATCCTGTTCGACAGCATGACCTACCGCTTCAAGCAGTGAGAACGGCGAAGGCCCGCACTTTCACGTGAAAGTGCGGGCCTTCGCCGTGTGGTCAGGCGGTCGGGGCGGGGTCCAGGGACTCCGACTCCGGGACCTTCGCCGGGGTGCGGCGAGCCTCGCGACGAGCGCGGCGACGCTCCTTGCGGGTCTCGACCATCGTGTACAGCGTCGGGACCAGCACCAGGGTCAGCAGCGTCGAGCTGACCAGGCCGCCGATCACCACGATGGCGAGGGGCTGGCCGATGAAGCCGCCCTGGCCGGTGATGCCCAGCGCCATCGGGACCAGCGCGAAGATCGTCGCCGCCGCGGTCATCAGGATCGGGCGCAGGCGGCGCCGGCCGCCCTCGGTGACCGCGTCCGCGACGCTCATCCCTTCGGCGCGGTACTGGTTGATCAGGTCGATCAGGACGATCGCGTTCGTCACCACGATGCCCACCAGCATCAGCATGCCGATCAGCGCCGGGAGGCCGAGCGCGGTGCCGGTCGCCAGCAGCAGGCCGATCGCGCCGGTCGCCGCGAACGGGATCGACACCAGCAGGATCAGCGGCTGGATCAGGCTGCGGAACGTCGCCACCATGATCAGGAACACGATCGCGATCGCCGCCAGCAGCGCCAGGAACAGGTTCGAGAACGCCTCCTGCTGGTCCTGGCTCACGCCGCCGAGCGAGTAGGACGCGCCGCCGGTGAACGTCAGGCCGTCCAGCTCGGACTTGATGTCGGCGGTCGTCTTGCTCAGGTTGTCGCCGGTGTTCTTGGCCGTCACCGTGGTGCTCAGGTCGCCGCCGGTGCGGTGCACCGCCGCCGGTCCGTCCACAGTGGACACCTTCGCGACCTCGTCCAGCCGGACGACGCCCGCCGGGCCCGGGATCGGCAGGGCCTTCACCTGGTCGACCGTGACCGGCGCGGTGCCGGCGCGCAGCACGACGTCCGTGCGCTGCCCGTCGACCGGCAGCTGCGTCACCGTGCGGCCCGCGATCGCCTGGTTGGCGACCTGGCCGATGGTGCTCGCCGACAGCCCGCGCGCGGCGGCCGCGGCGTCGTCCACCTCGACCTGCACCCGCGGCGAGCCGACGGCCAGGTCACTGGTCACCTCGGTCAGCCCGGAGACCCCGCCCAGCGCCTGGACGACCTGGTCGGACGCCGGCTTGAGCGCGGCCTCCGACGGCGCGGTCACGGTCACCGAGATCTGGTCGGAGTTGAAGCCGGACGCGTCCGCGCCGATCTTGATCTCGCCCAGCTCCGGCCGGGAGGTCAGCTTCGACCGCAGCCGGTCCGACAGCGCGTCGAGGTCGGTGTCCTTCGCGACGGTGACCGAAATGCTCGTGTTGGTCCCGCCGCCGAAGCCGAACGCGCCGCCCCCGCCGACGCTGACCTGGTACGTCTGCACCGCGGACTCCGCCGCCAGCGCCTGCTCGACCGCGGTGGCGGCCTTCTCCTTGGCCTCGACGCTGGTGCCCGCGGGCAGCTTCTGCGTCATGTTCAGCGTGGTGCCGCCGGACTGGTCGAGGAAGTTGGTGTTGAGCCGCGTCGCGAGCCCGACGGTGCCGGCGAAAATCAGCAGCGCCAGCAGCACGACGGTCAGCCGCCGCTTGGTGGCGAACCGGATCACCGGCAGGTACGCGCGCTGCAGCAGGCCGCGGCGCTCCTTCTCGACGGCGGCTTCGCGCGCCCGCTCGGCTTCGATGGCGTCCGCCGGGACAGCGGGCTGCTTCAGGAACCAGTACGCCAGCACCGGAACCACGGTCAGCGACACGAGCAGCGAGGCCAGCAGCGCCACCGTCACCGTGATCGCGAACGGCGAGAACAGCTCCCCGACGAACCCGCCGACGAACGCGATCGGCAGGAACACCGCGACGGTCGTCAGCGTGGACGACGTCACCGCGCCGGCCACCTCGCGGACGCCGTCGAGCACCGCGCGCTGCTTTTCCTCGCCGTAAGCCAGGTGTCGCTTGATGTTCTCCAGCACGACGATCGAGTCGTCGACCACCCGGCCGATCGCGATGGTCAGCGCGCCGAGGGTGAGCAGGTTGAGCGACAGGTCGCCGGTCCACAGCGCCAGCAGCGCGACCACCACCGACAGCGGGATGGACACCGCGGTCACCAGCGTCGAGCGCACCGACAGCAGGAACAGCAGGATGACGAGGACGGCGAACGCCAGGCCCAGCAGGCCTTCGGTGGTCAGGCCGCTGATCGCGTCCTTCACCGGGGTGCCCTGGTCGAACACGACGTTCATCTCGGCGCCGGTCTTCTTCGCCAGCTCCGGCAGCTTGTCGCGCACGGCGTCGGAGATCGCGACGGCGTTCCCGTTGTCCACCATGGTGATCGAGAGGCCGAGGCTCGGCTTGCCGTTGGTGCGCGTGATCGACGTCGGCGGCGCGAAGCCGGCCTGGACGTCGGCGACGTCACCCAGCTTCACCGGCCCGCGCGCCGGCGCGCCCGGCCGCGACGACGAAGCCGCGCTCGGCGTGAGGTAGAGGTTGCGGATCGTGTCCACAGTGGTCTGCCCGCCGCCGACCTGGACGCTGAGCGTCTTGCCGCCTTCGGTCAGCGTGCCCGCCGGGATCGCGGCCCCCGCCGTCTGCAGGGTGGTGGCGATCGACGTCGGGTCGACGCCCGCGGCGGCCAGCTTCGCGTAGTCGAGGGTGATCGTGACGCGCGGCTGCTGCACACCCGTGACGGTCACCGTGCGGACGCCGTCGATCTTCCGCAGTTCCGGGGCGACCTGGTCGGTCAGCGCGGGCGCGAGCGCCTGCGGGTCCCCGGCCGTGCCCGCGGCGACCAGCACCACCGGCAGGTCGTCGGTGCTGCCCGCGGACACGGCGGGCTCGGAGTTCTGCGGCAGCCGCGGCCGGACCTGGTTCACCACCTGCTGGATCTGCTGGACGGCGCCGTCGATGTCCGTGCCGAACTCGAACTGCGCGACCACGCGCGAAACGCCGTCCGAGGACGTGGAGTTGACCTCCTCGAGCCCCTTCAGCCCCTGCAGCGCACCTTCGAGGGGCTCGGTGACCTGCCGGTCGACCGCGTCCGGCGAAGCGCCCGCGTACGCGGTGACGATCTGGGCCTGCGGGAACTGCAGGGACGGGAACAGCTGCTGCTTGATCTGCGGCAGCGCGAACGCCCCGAACCCGACGACGACGAGCGCGAGCAGGCCGATCAGGCTTCGGTTGCGCAGGCTCAATCTGGCCAGCACGGACATGACTCTGGGAACCCCCTCGGGAACGACGCGGCGACCGACGCCGGCGTCAGTGACCCGGAGAGCGTCCCATGTCCGACCTGAGGAGCGACTCAGTCTGAGGGTGGATTCCGGGTCGTCCCTTGGGAGGACACGCGACCCTGAGGAGCGCTGGGTGCCGGTTCCGGTGCGCTCGGTGACGACGTGTCCTCTTCGGACGGTGCGCCGCCGTTTTCGGAGACGTCTTCGGCGCGCGGGCGCTTCAGCGGCGTGGTCGTGCGCTCCCACAGCTTGCGGCCCTCTTCCGAGCGCAGCCGCTCGGAGGCGCGTTCCATCTCCAGCCGCCGCCACTTGCGCCGCTGCCGCCGGGTCGCCTTCGCCGGCCACAGCTCCTGGATCGCGCTGTTGAAGTACGCCCCGCCGACCACGGCCAGCCCGATGAAGAACATCAGCAGCAGGAACGCGATCGGCGCGGCCAGCGCGCCGTAGGTGTAGCCGGTCTTGGTGATCCAGTTCAGGTAGACGCGCAGGCCGACCGACGAAAGCAGGAACACGACCATGGCGAGCACCGCGCCGGGCAGCCCGCGGTGCCACGGCAGCTTCCGCGGCAGGGCGAGCTTGTACAGCGTGGTCAGCGCCAGGGTGATCATCACCCCGAGGGTCGGGAAGTACAGCGCGCTCACCCACGACGTCACGGTCGGGCGCCAGTCCGCCGGGAAGAACTCCGGCAGCAGGTCGGGGCCGATCGCCAGCAGCGGCAGCCCGACCACCAGGATCACCAGGCCGCACAGGTAGAGCAGGAGCGCGAAGATCCGCTGCCAGACGTCGTTGCGGACGCCGTACTGGTCGTGCGCGACCGTGATCGCGTCCACGAACGACGACATCGCCGACGAACCCGCCCAGAGCGAGATCAGGAAGCCCACCGAGACGATCTCGCCCTTGCCGACGGTGAGGATGCTGTTCACGGTCGGCTCGATGATGTCGTGGACCGCGTTGGCGCTGAACACCGTCTTGCAGAAGCCGATGATCCGGTCGTGCACCGCCGCCACGACGTCCTGGCCGAACCACTCGCCGACGAAGCCCAGGCTGCCGAGCAGGCCGAGCAGCAGCGGCGGCAGCGACAGCGTCTGCCAGAAGGCCGCTTCGGCGGCCTCGGAGAAGATGTTGCCCTCCCAGGCCTTGCCGAGCGTGCGCGTGAGGAGGCGCCACGGCCCCTTGCGGGCCACCTTCGTCGCTGCGGACGGCTGCACCTCACCCATGACGCTGTCCAGCATGGTCCATCGCCGCTGATTTGGCTCGTCACCACCGCTGCACCCGGGCGTGTCGGGGGACATCACCCGTGCCGGTGCCCGGAACTGTCGGACCCGGCCGGTAGACTCGCTCCAGTGCCCTCACCGCAGTCGCCGGCCGCCCAACGCAGCAGCAGTCGGTACCACAGTGAGGGTTTTCGCACGTCAAAGCACTTGAGCGAGGGGGGACCGGCATGACGGAGACGCAGCTCGGGGCGCCTCCCGCGGAGAAGGACTCGACCGCGCGCCCGCTGCGGGCGTGGCAGCGGCGGGCGCTCACCAAGTACCTGACGCGCAAGCCGAAGGACTTCCTCGCGGTGGCGACGCCCGGCGCCGGCAAGACCGTGTTCGGCCTGCGGATCGCGGCCGAACTGCTGAGCGACCGCACGATCGAAGCCGTCACCATCGTGACGCCGACCGAGCACCTCAAGCACCAGTGGGCCGCGTCGGCGGCCGCGGCGGGCATCCAGATCGACTCGAACTTCCGCAACACCACCGGTGTCACGTCGTCGGACTACAACGGCGTCGCGCTGACGTACGCGCAGGTCGCGGCCCACCCGACGCTGCACCGCGTGCGCACGGAGAACCGCAAGACGCTGGTCATCCTCGACGAGATCCACCACGGCGGCGACGCGAAGTCCTGGGGCGACGCGATCCGCGAGGCCTTCACCCCGGCGGTGCGGCGCCTGTCGCTGACCGGGACGCCGTTCCGGTCCGACGACTCGGCCATCCCGTTCGTCACCTACGAGCCGGACGCGGGCGGGTTCCAGCGCAGCAAGGCCGACCACTCGTACGGCTACGCGGACGCGCTGGCCGACGGCGTGGTCCGGCCGGTCGTCTTCCTGGCCTACTCGGGCGAGGCCTCCTGGCGCACGAGCGCGGGGGAGGAGTTCACCGCGCGCCTCGGCGAGCCGCTGACCGCGGAGCAGAACGCCCGGGCGTGGCGCACGGCGCTCGACCCGGCCGGCGAGTGGATCCCGGCGGTGCTGCAGGCCGCCGACACCCGGCTGTCGCAGGTCCGCCAGGGCGTGCCGGACGCGGGCGGCCTGGTGATCGCCACCGACCAGGAGACGGCGCGGGCGTACGCGAAGATCCTCGAGCGCATCTCCGGCGAGCCGCCGACGCTGGTGCTCTCGGACGACCCGAAGGCGTCGGGCCGGATCAAGGAGTTCTCGGAGACCACCGAGCGGTGGATCATCGCGGTCCGGATGGTCTCCGAAGGCGTCGACGTCCCGCGGCTCGCCGTGGGCGTGTACGCCACGAGCGCGTCGACCCCGCTGTTCTTCGCCCAGGCGATCGGCCGGTACGTGCGCGCCCGGAAGAAGGGCGAGACGGCGAGCGTGTTCCTGCCGTCGGTGCCGGTGCTGCTGGAGCTGGCCAGCGAGCTGGAGGCGCAGCGCGACCACGTGCTGGGCAAGCCGCACCGCGAGCAGGAGGGCTGGGAGGACGAGCTCCTCGCCCAGGCCAACCGCACCGAGGACGAGCCGGGCGAGGAGGAGAAGGCGTTCACCTCGCTGGGCGCCTCGGCCGAGCTCGACCAGGTCATCTACGACGGCAACTCGTTCGGCACGGCGGTGTTCTCCGGCTCGGACGAGGAGCAGGAGTACCTGGGCCTGCCGGGGCTGCTGGAGCCCGACCAGGTCCGCGCCCTGCTGCGGAAGCGGCAGGAAGAGCAGATCGCCGACGAGAAGCGGCGCAAGCCGGCCAAGGAGGAGGCGCCTCCGCCCGCGGCGCGCCCCCAGTCGGTGAGCGAGCGGCTCGGCGCATTGCGCAAGGAGCTGAACGCGCTGGTGGGGATGTACCACCACCGGACCAAGAAGCCGCACGGCGCGATCCACAACGAGCTGCGCCGGGTGTGCGGCGGCCCGGTGACCGCGATGGCGACCGTCGAACAGCTCGAGGAGCGGATCGTCACGCTGCGGTCCTGGTGACCGGTTCGGCCGCGCTTTCACCCGGCCGCGCCCGGCGTCGCCACGAGATCCTCACCCGGTGGCCTCGGCGGGCCGCCGGAGCCGTCCGGTGTCGCCCGGGCGGCTGAACCAGGCCGTCACCGTCCGTTTCTGGTCAGTACCACCCAGCCTGTGACGCTCTGTACGTCTCTTGTCACCGGCCACCTGCCCGCGTGTCCCCCGTCCGGTGGCCCCTCGGGCACGATCGCCCCGGAAGTCCGCAAGTCGGCGACCAATCACCGCCCGGTCGCGTGGGATCGCCACGGGTTGCGCTCGGTGCACTCCGGAGGAGTACCTTCACGCTGTCAAGAAACCTGGATGTAACACTGAGTGAGTGCTGGCGATCACATCGTCAGCGGATCTACTCTTTCCGGGCGAGGTTCAGCTCGTGTTGCCGAACCGTGTCCAATTGGTGTCATTTAATCGATCCAGCTATCTTCCCCGCAGCCGCTCAGCGGCATATGTTGTCGCCCACAACATATGCGCGTCGGTGCGCCGGGCCCCTCCGGATCACCGCCCCGCAGGCCCGAGACAGCCAACCGTCGACGGCCGCTCGTCACCAATGCTTGGATCCGGAAGGAACGAGGATGCGCAGCAGAACCCTTACCCTCCTCGCCGCCACGGTGAGCGCCGGCCTGGTGCTCTCCGCTTGCGGTGCCAACAGTTCGGACAGCGGGGGCTCGGGGAGCAGCTCCAACTCCGCGTCCGCCCCGGCCGCCGGTGGCGGTGCCAACGGCAAGGTCGGCGTCATCCTGCCGGAGACCGCCACCTCGGCCCGCTGGGAAGCCTTCGACAAGCCGATGCTGCAGGCCGCGCTGTCGGCACAGGGCTTCGAGGCCGACATCCAGAACGCCCAGGGCGACAGCCAGAAGTTCTCGACCCTGGCCGACGGCTTCATCAGCTCCGGCGTCAAGGTCCTGATCATCGCCCCGTCCGACCCGGCCGTCGGTGCCGCCGTCGA
Source organism: Amycolatopsis sp. cg9 (assembly GCF_041346945.1). Classification (NCBI taxonomy): domain Bacteria; kingdom Bacillati; phylum Actinomycetota; class Actinomycetes; order Pseudonocardiales; family Pseudonocardiaceae; genus Amycolatopsis; species Amycolatopsis sp. cg9. The sequence continues at coordinate 5,373,214 of NZ_CP166850.1, forward strand.
GGCGAAGGCCAAGGGCGCGGGCATCCCGGTCATCGACTACGACCGGCCGAGCCTCGGCGGGTCCGCCGACTACTACGTCTCGTTCGACAACGAGAAGGTCGGCCAGCTGCAGGGCCAGGGCCTCGCGGACAAGCTGAAGGACAAGCCGGGCGCGCAGGTCATCCAGATCGAGGGTGCCCCGACCGACAACAACGCGACGCTGTTCACCAACGGCCAGGACTCCGTCCTCAAGCCGCTGTTCACCTCGGGCGCGCTGAAGCTGGTCCAGAAGCAGCCGATCAACGACTGGGACAACCAGGTCGGCGGCACCACGTTCGAGCAGATCCTGCAGAACAACGGCGGCAAGGTCGACGGCGTCGTCGCCGCGAACGACGGCCTGGCCGGCGCGGTCATCACCATCCTCAAGAAGAACGGCCTCAACGGGAAGGTCCCGGTCACCGGCCAGGACGCGACCGCCGACGGTCTGATGGCGATCATGCGCGGCGACCAGTACCTGACGATCTTCAAGCCGATCAAGGAAGAGGCGGAGTCGACCGCCAAGCTGGCCGCCGCCCTGGCCAAGGGTGACACCGCCGGTGCGGACGCGATCGCGACGGGCAAGCTCCACGACCCGAAGAACAACCGCGACATCAAGTCCGTCCTGCTCACGCCGACGCTGATCCTGGAGAAGGACATCAAGACCGTCGTGACCCAGGGCTACGTGAAGGCGAGCGAGATCTGCGGTGGCGACCTCGCCGCCAAGTGCAGCTCGCTCGGCATCTCCTGAGCCGCCCGCAGTACCCATGAACAGCCGGGCCGGGACGCGCACCCCGACGGCGCGTCCCGGCCCGGTCCCCACCCAGGAGAAAAGCCAGCCATGAGTGAGCCCATTCTCGAGATCAAGGGCCTGAACAAGAGCTTCGGCCCCGTCCACGTCCTCCACGACGTGGACTTCGACGTGCGTGCGGGCGAAGTGACCGCACTGGTCGGCGACAACGGCGCCGGCAAGTCGACGCTCGTCAAGTGCATCGCCGGCATCCACCCGTACGACTCGGGGGCCGTGCGGTTCAACGGCGAAGACACCCACATCCGCGGCCCGCGCGACGCGGCGGACCTCGGCATCGAGGTCGTCTACCAGGACCTCGCGCTCGCCGACAACCTCGACATCGTCCAGAACATGTTCCTCGGGCGCGAGCGCGGCAGCTCGTGGAAGCTCGACGAAGCCAGCATGGAGAAGGCCGCCCGCGAGACGCTGGCCTCCCTGTCGGTCCGGACGGTGAAGTCCGTCCGCACGCCGGTCTCCTCGCTGTCCGGTGGTCAGCGCCAGACCGTCGCCATCGCGAAGTCGGTGCTGTGGAACAGCAAGGTGGTCGTGCTCGACGAGCCGACCGCCGCGCTCGGCGTCGCGCAGACCCGGCAGGTGCTCGACCTGGTCCGCCGGCTGGCCGAGCAGGGCCTGGGCGTCGTGCTGATCAGCCACAACATGGCCGACGTGTTCGAGGTCGCCGACCGCATCGCCGTGCTGTACCTGGGCCGGCTCGTCGCCGAGGTGCACACCAAGGACGTCACCCACGGCCAGGTCGTGGAACTGATCACCGCCGGTCGCTCCGGTGACCTCGGCCTGGCCCGGCCCGAAGCCGTGGTCCTGTGAGCGGGAAGAAAGAACCGGAAATGACTGAGACCCCTGCCAAGCACGAGGTCGGCACCCCCGCCGAAGCGCTCGCGCAGACCCAGAACCCCACCGCGGCGATCTCCGACTTCGGCATCGACACGACATCGATGTCAGCCGGCGAAGCGGTCCGCGACTACTTCGCCCGCATCCGGGCCGGCGAGCTCGGCGCGCTGCCGTCGCTGTTCGGCCTCCTCGTGCTGGTGGTCCTGTTCAGCGCGCTGTCGGACAACTTCTTCACCCTGGCGAACATCGCCAACGTCTTCCCGCAGGGCGCGGGCGTGATCATCATCGCGATGGGCATCGTCTTCGTGCTGCTGCTCGGCGAAATCGACCTCGCCGCCGGTGTCGCGTCCGGTACCGCCGCGTCGGTGATGGCACTGCACTACGTGCACGCGGGGAACCTGCTGGGCTCCATGGGGTCCGGCGTGTTCATCACGTTCATCGCGGTGCTCGCCGTGGCCATGCTGCTGTCGGCCTACCAGCGGATCTGGGCCGGTGCCGCGCTGTCGCTGGTCGGCCTGCTGATCGTCGCGATCGGCGTCCCCGCCAACGCCTGGCTGGAGATCCTGCTGGCCATCTGCGTCGGCACCGCGATCGGCTGCATCACCGGCTTCCTCGTGTCGAAGATCGGCATGCCGTCCTTCGTCGTGACGCTGGCGCTGTTCATCGTGTGGCAGGGCGTCCTGCTGCAGTTCATCGGTGAGGGCGGCACGATCGGCATCACCAACTCCGACGTGCTCTACAAGATCGCCAACGGCAACCTGAACATCGTCGGCAGCTGGATCTTCTTCCTGCTCGCCGCCGGCGGGTTCGCGGTGATCACGCTGCTCAGCCACTTCAAGCGGCTCCAGCGCGGCCTGGTCGTGCAGCCGACGCCACTGGTGCTGATCAAGGTCGCCGCGCTCGTCGTGCTGTCGGCGCTGGGCACCTGGCTGCTGACGATCAACCGCTCGCCCAACAAGGCGGTCGTCACGATCCAGGGCGTCCCGTACGTCATCCCGATCATGCTGGTGCTGCTGGTGGCCGGGACCTACGTGCTCAACCGGACCAAGTACGGCCGGTACGTCTACGCGGTCGGCGGCAACAAGGAAGCCGCCCGCCGCGCCGGTATCGACGTGCCGAAGATCCGCGCGAGCGTGTTCGTCATCGGCTCGGCGATCGCGGCCATCGGCGGCATCGTCGCCGCGTCGAAGGTCGGTTCGGTCAGCCCGCAGTCCGGTGGCCTCAACACGCTGCTGTTCGCGGTCGGCTCGGCCGTCATCGGCGGCACGTCGCTGTTCGGCGGCAAGGGCCGGATCTCCGACGCGGTCGTCGGCGGGCTCGTGATCGCCGTGGTCATCAACGGCCTGGGCCTGCTCAAGCAGCCCGCCGCGGTGGTCAACATCATCACCGGTCTGGTCCTGTTGCTCGCCGCCACGGTCGACGCGCTGTCCCGGCGCCGCGCGGCTGCGTCGACGCGCTGAACCAGCATGGAATGATAAAGCCCGTGACCAGCACACCCGTTGCACGACCGGACGAGGTGCGCCGGCACAACCGCACGACCCTGCTCCGCCTGCTGCACGTCGGCGGGCCGAGCACCCGGGCGACCCTGGCCGCCGAGCTGGGGCTCAACCGGAGCACGATCAAGACCCTCGTCGACGGGCTCGCCGAAGCCGGCGTCGTCGAGGAGAAGGTGCCGAGGCCGGGACGAGGGGCGGGCCGCCCCTCGCTCCTGGTCCTGCCCCAGCCGCACGCGGCGGTCGTGCTCGCGGTCGACCTGCAGGTCGAGCACGTCGCGATCGCCCTGGTCGGGCTGGGCGGCCAGATCCTGGGCCGCAACAGCTGGAACCTGCGCGGCCGGATGGGCCAGCCCGACGAGGTCATCACGCATGTCATCGAGTCGACGACCATCCTGGCCGGCGACCTCGACGTGACCCCGGTGGCGGCCGGGGTGTCGGTGCCGGGCGTCGTCCGGCGGGCGGACGGGCACGTGCACGAGGCCCCGAACCTGCGCTGGACCGACGTCGCGCTCGGCGAGCGGCTCGGCAGCGTGCTGCAGATCCCGATCCTGGTCGGCAACGACGCCGAGTTCGGCGCGGTCGCCGAGCACCTGCGCGGCGCGGCCCGCGGGGCGTCCGACGTGGTCTACATCTCGGCGGACGTCGGCGTCGGCGGCGGCGTCATCGCGGAGGGGTCGGCGCTGCGCGGCGGCGCGGGCTACGTCGGCGAAATCGGGCACATGGTGATCCGCCCGGACGGCCGGCCCTGCTACTGCGGCAGCAGCGGCTGCTGGGAGACCGAGGTCGGCGAAGCGGCGCTGTGCCGGGCCCTCGGGCTGCCGGAGGACACCCCGCGCGGCGCGATCCTGTTCGAGCTGCGCGAGCTGGGCCGGGATTCGGAGGCGGCGCTGACGCGGCTCGCGGAGTTCGCCGAGTGGCTGACGCTGGGGCTGATCAACGTCGTCAACCTGCTCGGCCCGCAGCTGGTGATCCTCGGCGACCTGCTGACGGTGCTGCCGGAGGCGGTGCTGCGGCACGTCGGGGCCGAGGTGCGGCGGCGCAGCCTGGTCAGCCGGGCGGTCGGCGGCACCCGGATCGTCAGCTCGGCGCTGGGTGCCGACGTCAAGCTGCTGGGGGCCGCGGAAGTGGCGTTCGAAGTGGTGCTGGATTCTGTCTGATTTCCTGTCCGGTTTCGTGTCCGGAATCACGGCCTTTCGCGGCCGTACCGTGATAACGCCCACGCAATCTGCAAGATGCAGAAAGGCGGCCGGTGCCTGTGCGCACCGGCCGCCTTTCGCGTATCGGGGGTTACCGCTGGATGTCGGCGGACAGTTCCTTGAGCTTGGCCTCGTGCTCGCGGGCGTGGTGCCCGCAGAAGAGCAGTTCGCCGCCTCCGGAGAGGACGGCGCGTACCTGAGCTGCTGCTCCGCACCGGTCACAGCGGTCGGCGGCGGTCAGTTCGGGGCGGGTGAGCGTTGGCGTTGTCATGGGGGTCTCCCTCCGTCCCGGCACCGGTTGCCCGGTGCCATCGATCCAGCTACGCCCACTTCGGAACGCTGCCGGTGGCGGCGATCGCCGTCGGCTCCGCGGTGTTCGTGCTTCCACTCTTCCAGACGTTTCGCGGCCCGCAAGTGTTCCCGCGCCGGTGGGACCTGAGTCACGTCGATTTACCCCGGATGTCGTAGCCGGATCCCGCAATGCAGGAGACGAATACCCGGAGAGTTACGTTTTCCGTGGTCAGGCACCATGGAGTCGTGAGTACGGCGACTACCCCACGACGGCTTTCCACGGTCCCCGCTCCGCTCTTGTTCGTTCTCAGCGGAATTTCGATGTACGCCGGAGCGGCGGTCGCGGTCGACCTTTTCGGCCACGCGACCCCGGCGGGAGTGGCCTGGCTCCGCTGCCTCGGCGCGGCGGCGGTCCTCCTCGCCTGGCGCCGCCCCGCCCGGCCCGCTTGGCGCGGCCGCCGCCTGTGGCTGGCGATCGTGTTCGGCGTGGTGACGGCGGGCATGAACGTGCTCTTCTACGAGGCGATCGCCCGCCTCCCGCTCGGCACGGTGGTGGCGATGGAGTTCGCCGGCCCGGTCCTGGTGGCGGCCCTGGGCTCGCGGACCCTGCGGGACGTGCTGGCCCTGCTGCTGGTGGCCTGCGGAGTGGTGGCGATCGCGGACGTCCGCATCGCCGGCTCGTTCCTGGGCGTGGCGTTCGCCCTGGCCGCAGCGGCGGCGTGGGCGGGCTACATCCTCCTGGGCAAGCGAGTGGCGGTCGACGGCGACGGAATCGACAGCCTGGCCATCGGCTTCGCCGCGGCGACGGTGGTGCTGTCCCCGCTGGCGCTGGGAACCGGGGAGGTGTGGTCTTCACCCCGGATGCTGCTGCTGGGCGCCGGCGTGGGGGTGCTGTCGACGGTGGTGCCGTACGCGCTGGACCAGGTGGTCTTGCGGAGGCTGGGCCAGGCCCGCTTCGCGGTGCTGCTGGCGTTGCTGCCGGTGACGGCCGGGGTGATGGGGTTCCTGCTGCTGGGGCAGGTGCCTTCGGTCCCGGAGGCACTGGGGACGCTGGCGGTGGTGGCGGGGGTGGCGCTGCGGAGCCGGGATGGGGCCGGCCGGGCGGTGGAGCCGCCTGGCTGAGGTTCGAGCGTGGAGCCGCCGCGCTGAGGCTTGGTGGGCGGAAGGCGCCGGATTGAGACTTGGAGCGGGTCGGCAGTTGCGTGGGCCCCAGGCTCCGGCTCGCGGAGGGGCCGTTTCGTCGGACCCGCCCGATACGCTGGAGCGGGGCTCGCCCCCCCCGGGACGGGCGGGGGCTGTCCGGGGCCGGAGGAAGCGGGTGGCCATGACCAAGGCGGCGGCCGCGGCGGCGAAGGACTTCGCTGCCGCCGGGGTGGGGGGTGTCCACCTCGCCTGGGCGGACAACAACGGCATCCCGCGCTCGCGGATCGTTCCCGTCGCCGGGCTCGCCGATGCCGCCGTCCGCGGGGTCGGGGCCACCTCGCTGTTCGCCGTTTTCGACAGTCATGACGCCATCACCTACGGGCACGCCGGGCTCGCCACGCCGTCCGGGGACATCCGGCTCGTGCCCGTCGTCGAGCGGCTGCGGCGGCTGGCCGGGCAGCCCGCGCTCGCCTGGGCGCCCGTGCGGCAGCTCACCCGGGACGGCGAGCCGTGGCCCTACTGCCAGCGGACCGTGCTCGGAGCGCAGGTCGCCGAGGGAGCGCGGCGGGGGCTCGAGTTCCGGGCCGGGTACGAGCTCGAATTCGCCGTCGCTCCCGCGGACAGCGCCGACATCGTGACCACGCCCGGGCACCCCGGGCCCGCCTACAGCCCGCACGCACTGGTCCGCCTCGACGGCTTCATCGCCGCCCTCCTGCACGACTTCGCCGCCAACGGGCTGCGGATCGGGCAGCTGCACGCCGAGTACGGCGTCGCGCAGATCGAGCTGTCGCTCGCCGCCACCGATCCGGTGGGTGCCGCCGATGACCAGTTGCTTGCGCGGCAGACCATTCACGCCGCCGCGCACGCGCACGGGCTCGTCGTCAGCTTCGCGCCGCTCATCGGGCTCGGTGCGGCCGGGAACGGCTGGCACCTGCACACCTCCGTCCACCGCAAGGGGCGGAACCTCCTCGACGACCTCGGCGGAGACGGGGCCGGCTACCTCGCCGGCCTGCTGCGCGACCTGCCGGCGCTGACCGCGATCACCGCGCCGAGCGTCCCGTCCACCCTGCGGCTGCGGCCCGGCTACTTCGCGGGCGCGTACGCGTTCTGGGGCGTCGAAAACCGCGAAGCGCCGCTGCGGTACGTCCCCGGCTCGCCACTGCTGGGGGCCGGCCACGCGAACGTCGAGCTCAAGACGTCCGACGCCTCCGCCAACCCGTACCTCGCGCTGGCGGTCGTGCTGGCCGCCGGGATGGCCGGCATCGAGGACGCGCCGGCGCTGTCCGAGCCGATCGGCGAAGACCCGGGCGGCTGGACGGCGGGGGAGCGGGAGACGCGCGGGGTGCGGCGGCTGCCGGCCGACACCGCCGAACAGGACGCCGCGCTGCTCGCCGCGCCGCGGATCGCCGGCGTCCTCGGCGACGACCTGCTGGGTGCCTTCCGCGCGGTCCGGGCGTCCGACGCGGCGTGGGCCGCCGACCGTGCGGCCGACGAGATCGTCGCCGCGCACCTGTGGCGTTATTGAAGGCTGGGATGATGACCCCACGGAACGCGAGAAGCCACTGAGGGGACCGATGTCTTCGGGGATCGACGGCGGGCAGCTCGACCTGTCCGGGGTGCGCTGGCTGCCGGGCGGGGCCCGGCTGGCCGCGGTGGCCCAGGCGGAGCTGCCTCAGAAGGACGGCCTCGCCGCGGCGTTCTGCGGCCTCGCGGCGCTGCGGGCGGCCGGGCTCGACGTGCCCGACCAGGACACCGTCGCGGCGGCCGCGGCCACCGTCCGCGGGCCGGTCGTGCGCCCGCCGGGCGAGCCGGGCCGGGCCGGGTTCCGGTTGCCGCTGCCGGTCGTCGACGACCCGGCCGCCGCCGGAACGCGGGTTTCCGGGCTGGCGTCGGCCGTCGCCTCGCTGTCGCACGGCGCCCTCGCGGCGGTACCGGTGACGGGCACGTGGACCACCGAGTCGCTCTTCGACCTGCTGGTCGGGCTGTGGGACGTCCCGCGCGTCGCGGTGATCGCCCGCATCGACGGCGCCGAACTCGGCGCCCACGACACCCCGGAACGCGCGCTCCTCGACTACCTCGACACCGGCGTCCCGCCCCTCTGGACGTCGCGCTGGCGCCCGCCCGGCGGCCACTTCGCGCTCCTGGCGGGGATCCGCATCGGCGCCGAAGGCACCTTGCTGTCCGTTGTGGACACTTATCCGTCGTTGGGCGACAACGGGATCCACGACCAGCCGGTCGAGTGGGTGACCGCGGCGCTGACCGGGCTCGGCGTCCTCGTGGTCGTGGACGCCGAGCAGGCCGACATCGTGCGCGAAGCGGCTCGCGTTGCCGGACTCAGTCCGTCTGCTTGGGACTGACCGGGGTCTTGGTGGCGAAGCGGGAGTGCCGCCGGCCGTAGGCGGAGTAGATCACCAGGCCGATCGCCAGCCACGCGGCGAAGCGGATCCACGTCAGCACGTTGAGGTTGAGCATCAGGTACAGGCACGCCAGCGCGGCCAGGATCGGGACCACCGGCGAGAACGGCACGGAGAACGGCCGGTCCAGGTCGGGACGGCGGCGCCGCAGCACCGGGACCGCCACCGCCACGATGATCATCGCCGACAGCGCGCCGATGCTCACCATGTCGGCCAGCTCGGAGATCGGGATGAACGCGGCCAGCAGGGCGATCAGCACCGCGCCGCCGATCGTCATCCGGTGCGGGGTACCCCAGCGCGAGTGCGCCGTGCCGAGCGCCTTCGGCAGCAGGCCGTCGCGGCCCATGGCGAACCCGATCCGCCCGATCGTCACCAGGTCGACCATCATCACCGACGTCAGGCCGGTCACCGCGCCGAGCGAGATCAGCGCGCCCACCCAGTGCTGGCCGACCCGGTCGAACGCGTCCGCCAGCGGCGCGCCCGTGTCGATGTCGGTGAACGGGATCATGCCGGTCAGCACGATCGACACACCGATGTAGAGCAGCGCGCACACGCCGAGCGCGCCGAGGATGCCGACCCGGAGGTCCTTGCGCGGGTTCAGCGTCTCCTCGCCGAGGTTCGCGAGGGCTTCGAAACCGGTGTAGGCGAAGAACACGACCGCCGCGGCGGTGACCATGCCGGCGATGCCGTACACCGACTGTTCGAGACCCAGCGCGGCCTGGACGATGGGTTGTTCGAGCACCGTCGTCCCGGACTCGGGCGCCTGGGCCGGCGGGATGAACGGCGTCAGGTTGGCACCCTTGACGAAGAACAGGCCGACCGCGAGCACCAGCACGCAGACGGCGACCTTCACGCACACCAGCAGGTTGGTCAGCCAGGCCGACTCCTTGATGCCCAGCACGGCGACGACGGTCAGCACGGCGATGATGAGCACGGCGCCGACGTTGACCTTCGCGTCTTCGCCGAACCACTCCGGCGACAGCCCGAGCAGGTTCGCCAGGTAGCCCGACCACCCGCGCGACACCACGGCGGCGCCGAGCGCGAACTCCAGCAGCAGGTCCCAGCCGATGATCCAGGCGAACACCTCCCCGAGGGTCGCGAAGGCGTAGGTGTAAGCGCTTCCCGCCGTCGGGACGCTGGACGCGAGCTCGGCGTAACACAGCGCCGCGAGCCCGGCGACGACCGCACCGAGCACGAACGACAGCGTCACGGCCGGCCCGGCGTGCGTCTTCGCCTCGACGCCCGCGAGGGTGAAGATGCCGGTGCCGATGATGATCCCGACGCCGAACCCGACCAGGTCGCGCCCGCGCAGTCGCCGCTTGAGCTCACCGGAGTCCTGGCGGGCCAGGACCTCGTCCACGTTCAACGTTCTCCGCACACCCATGAGGAGAAGTTAGAAGGTCACGGGGGTTTCCGCAGATCGGCGATGGTCAGCCCGTTTTCCTGCGCGAGGATCGCCGCGTGCACGCGGGAGCGCAGGCCGAGCTTGCCCAGCACGCGCGAGACGTGCGTCTTGACCGTGGTCTCGCCGATGTACAGCCGGGTGCCGATCTGGTAGTTCGACAGTCCCTCGCCGAGGCAGGCGAGCACCTCGCGCTCGCGCTCGGTGAGGTTGCCGAGGCCATCGGGCGCCGTCGCCGGTGCCGGGCTTCGGGTGGACTCGGCGAAGGCGGAGATCAACCTCCGCGTTATCTGCGGTGCCAGCACGCCCTCCCCGGCCGCGACGAGCTTCACGGCCTCGATCAGCCGCGGTGCCTCGACGGACTTGAGCAGGAACCCGGCGGCACCCGCCCGCAGCGCCTCGTCCACGTATTCTTCGAGGTCGAACGTGGTGAGCACGAGGACCTGCGTGAGCCCCTCGGCGACCAGCTGGCGGGTGGCGGTGATGCCGTCGGTGCCCGGCATCTGCACGTCCATCAACGTGACGTCCGGACGGAGGGCGCGGGCCTGCCGGACGGCGGAGGCGCCGTCGGCGGCTTCACCGACGACTTCGATGCCCTCGGCGTGGTTGAGGATCATGCTGAGGCCGAACCGGACGGCGTCGTGGTCGTCGGCGATGAGGACGGTGACGGTCATCGGGGATCGCTCACCGGCAGTTCCGCGCGGACCAGCCAGCCTTCGCCCGCCGGACCGGCGGTGAGCTTGCCACCCACGGCGTCGGCTCGTTCGCGCATGTTCAGCAGACCGGTCCCGGCGCTGCCGCCGTCTTGCGGGTGGTGGATGTCGTTGCGGACTTCGACCGCGAGGACGCCGTCGAGGAAGCAGACGTCGACGTCGACTTTCCCGCCCGGGGCGTGCTTGACCGCGTTGGTCAGTGCCTCCTGCGCGATCCGGTACGCGGTCAGGTCGACCGCCGCCGGCAGTGGTACCTCCTTGTCCACAGTGGACCCCAGGTGAACCTCCAGACCGCTGGCCCGCGCCGATTCGACCAGCTTGGCCAGCTCCGCCAGCCGGGCGGGCGCGGTCGTTTCCGCGTGCCCGCCGTCGGCCTTGAGCAACCCGATCATCGCGCGCATTTCCTCCAGGGCGCTCACACTGTTTTCCCGTACCGACTCCAGCACCGTCCTGGCCAGCTGCGGGTCCGGCAGCGAGAGTGCCGCTTCCGACTGGATCGCGATGGCCGAGAGGTGGCCGGCGATCACGTCGTGCAGGTCGCGCGCCATCCGCCCGCGCTCGGCCGCGACCGCCGCCCGCCGGTCCAGGTCCGCGATCTTCACCAGCTGCGCCGCGTTGGCCCGCTCGGTCTCGGCGATGTCGCGCTGCTGCCGGACGTTCGCGGCCCACCACACCGGCGTGACGACGAACGGCAGCACGGTCACCGCGGCCAGCACGGCCGTGCGCCACTCCTGCGCGAGCACCAGTACCGCGGCGAGCACGCCCACCACCGACAGCGCGGCGACGCCGATCATCACCCGGCTGGTGCGCCGGGAGCCGTACAGCGTCGCCGCGTACAGGAAGTCGGTGTAGATGATCAGGACCGGCAGTGACACGCCGAGCCGGATGTCCACCGCGAGCACCACCGTCGCCAGGAGCAGCGCGCCGGGGACCCACCGGCGCAGGAGCTCCAGCCCGCACAGCGCGGTCAGCTCCAGCAGCCTTACCCACAGGGGAGCGTGGTCGTACCCCGCCAGCAGCCGGTGGATCCCGGCCGCGTACACGCCGAAGCCGACCGCCCACGTGGTGAGGGCGATCAGGGCGTCCTGCTGCCACACCGGCAGCGAGCGAAGGCGAGGGAACTGCATGTGATCATCCCAGCACATCGCGTGCCGGGTGCGCGTCCTACGAAGTGATGACGCCCGGTCCTCCCTTCCGACGACGCGCCGGAGCCGCCGGGTGGGCGAGCGTGGAGGGGTGAACGGAATTGGGGAGTTCTTCGCGGAGAACCCGATGGCGGCCGTGATCGCGGCCGGCGAGATCGGGTTCTGGGTGGTCATCGCGGCCGGGCTGGTCGTGCGGTACGTGCTGCGGGCGCGCCGGGCGTCGGCGGTGCTGCTGGCGATGGTGCCGCTGATCGACGTGGTCGTGCTGGCGGCGACGGTCGTCGACCTGGCCGGCGGGGGGAAGGCCACCTTCACCCACGGCCTCGCGGCGGTGTACCTGGGGTTCAGCGTCGTGTTCGGGCCGAGCATGGTCCGCTGGGCCGACGAGCGCTTCGCGCACCGGTTCGCCGGCGGGCCGCCACCACCGCCGAAGCGGCGGGGGCGGGAGAAACTGCGCCACGAGTGGCGCGAGTTCTTCAAGTGCCTGCTGGCCTGCGGGCTCGCGGCGGTGGCGCTGCTGGCGGCGATCTTCGCGATCGGCACACCGGAACAGGTCGCGCCGTTGTGGGGGTGGTTCCCGCGGCTCGGCACGGTGACGGTGATCTGGCTGGTCACCGGCCCGGTCTGGGAGGAGCTGTTCGGGAAGCGCGAGGAGGTGCGGTCGTGATCGAGCTGCTGGGGATCCTGCTGGTGGTCCAGGGAGCGGGCGGGTTGCTGAACCGGCTGCTCGGGGCGGGCTCGCCGAGCTGGTTCGTCCAGCTGCACCTGCTGCCGCCTTCGCTGCACGTGGTGGCGAGCGTGGTGATGGTGCTCGGTGGGGCGGTGGTGCTGTTCGCGATCCGGGCGAGGAAAGGGCGGGGATGAGGGGGAGGCATCGGTGAGTGGGTGGGGATGGTGAGCGCGGCCGGGGAAGGGAGGGGCTCGGAATGTGCTGGTGAGTGCGGGCTGGTGGGAGTGAGGGGTGCGGCGGGAATGGAGGGCTGGTGCGGCTGAGGGGTTCGCGGGCAGGAGGGTGACTAGAGGGCGACGACGCCGAGGGCTGGCGACTGCTGGCTGGAGGGCGCGGTGCGTAGGGCAGCGCGGGCAAGGAGGCTGGCCCGGGCGGTGTCTGGTGCCGGAGCGGCTGGGCCGCCGGGTTGCCGGAATAGCGTGCTGCCGGGTTGCCGGGCTGCCGGAATGGCGTGCCGCCGGACTGCCGGGATGGAGGGATGGCGGGATGGCGTGCCGCCGGGTTGCCGGGCTGCCGGGCTGGTGTGCCGCCGGGCGGTCGGGTTCGCCGGGGACCAGGAGCGGCCGGCCGCCGGGGTGGCCTGCCGCCGCGGTCCTCCGGTCACCGGGGACGCCGCGCCGGGGCCGGCCGCAGTGGCGCCGGGAGTGCCGGGGCGCCCGCCGTCCTCAACCGGTCGCCGGGGTGACGTCCGTCCGTGTGGATGGCGGGAATGGCCGGGCACCGGAATGCTGGGGCCGTGCCCGAAGAGATCCCCGCCCGACGTGTCCTGCAGGAGCTTGCCGATCGGTATGGCGTTGCCACCCGGTACGAGAACGCCGACCAGGTTTGGGTCGAGGTGGACGATGATGTCGTCGTCGCCGTTCTCGGGCAGTTCGGGGTGGACGCGACCAGCGACGATGCCATCGCCGAGGCCCTGACCGCCGTGACGGGCGGCGGTGCGCTGCCGCCGACGATCGTGGTCAAGGAGGGCGCCGGCCGGCCGTTGCCCGGGGATGCCGAGGTCGTGCTGGAGGACGGGACGCGTCGCCGGGTGACCGGGGAGCTGCCCGGGGATCTGCCGCTCGGCTGGCACCGGGTGGTGACCGCCGAGCAGGACGTCGTGCTCGCTGTCGTGCCCGCGAAGCTGCCGGTCGTGCCACCCGCGTGGGGCTGGATGCTGCAGCTCTACTCGCTGCACTCGGCCGGGTCGTGGGGGATCGGGGACTACGCCGATCTCGCCACCTTCGCGGCGCGGTCGGCGGCCGAGCTGGATGCCGGGGTGCTGCTCGTCAACCCCGTGCAGGCGATCAGTCCGGCGCACCCCGTGGAGCGGTCGCCGTACTCGCCCGCGAGCCGGCGGTTCGCCAATCCCGTCTACCTGCGCGTCACGGCCACCGAGACCTTCGCGCAGGCGGACGCGGCGACGCGGGAGGCCGTCGAGTCGCTGGCGCCGGACCGGGAAGGCGACCTGATCGACTACGACGCCGTCTGGACGGCGAAGCGGGCCGCGCTCGAACTGCTGTGGCCGCACCACGTCGAAGACGTGCCCGAGGACCGGGACCTGCGGGAGTTCGGTCTCTTCTGCGCGCTCGCCGAACTGCACGGCGCCGACTGGCGGGACTGGCCGGCGGGCCTGCGGGATCCGGCCGGAGCCGAGGTCGCCGAAGCCCGTGAAGCGCGCGGGGACCGCGTCGCCTTCCACGGCTGGCTGCAGCACCTCTGCCGGGTGCAGCTGGAAGCTGCGCGAACGGCGGCCCGGGACGCCGGGATGACCGTCGGGATCGTGCACGACCTGCCGGTCGGGGTGCACCCGGGCGGGGCCGACACCTGGGCGGTGCGGGACGTCTTCGCCGCCGACGTGCGGGTGGGGGCGCCGCCGGACGCGTTCAACCAGCAGGGGCAGGACTGGAACCTGCCGCCGTGGCGGCCGGACAAGCTGGCCGAGGCCGGGTACGCGCCCTTCCGGGACGTCATCCGGGGTGTGCTCCGGTACGCCGACGGCATCCGCGTCGACCACATCGCCGGGCTCTGGCGGCTGTGGTGGATCCCGCCGGGCGAGCCCGCGCACCGCGGCACGTACGTGCACTACGACGCCGAGGCGATGGTCGGCGTGCTCGCGCTCGAGGCGCACCGGGCGGGTGCCGTCGTCGTGGGGGAGGACCTGGGGACCGTCGAGGACGTCGTCACCGAAACCATGCACGAGCGGGGGATGCTCAGCTCCGCCGTCCTGTGGTTCGAACGCGACTGGGACGCGCCGGGCAAGCCGTTCACCTCGCCCGAGAGCTGGGACCCGGACGCGATGGCCAGCATCTCCACGCACGACCTGCCGACGGTCTCGGGCTGGCTGCGGAGCGAGCACGTCCGGGTGCGCGCCGAGCTGGGGCTGCTGGACCGCGGGGTCGAGGCCGAGGAAAAATCCGCCGCGGCCGAGCGGGAAGCCCTGCTGGATCTTGTTGCGCGGGAAGGGATTCCGGACGGGGACCCGGTCGTCGCGCTGCACACCCTGCTCGCGAAAGCCGCGTCGCGGCTGGTGCTGACGTCGCCGGCCGACGTCGCGGGCCAGGTGCGGCAGCCGAATCTGCCCGGAACCGTCGACCAGTACCCTAACTGGCGGATTCGCCTTCCCGTCAGCGTCGACGGCTTCTTCACCGCGAAGGGGGTCCGCGCCGCGGTCGCACCGCTGGCGGCGGCCCGCCCGTTGCCCGGGTAACGGGTTCTTCGCGGCGCACGACTCACGTCCGTCGACACGGACGACACCGGCACGACCCAAGCTCGAGGAGACCCCAGTGCGGCCCTGGCCAGGAACGCCCTACCCGCTCGGCGCCACCTACGACGGAGTCGGGACGAACTTCGCCCTGTTCTCCGAGGTGGCCGAGCGGGTCGAACTGTGCCTGTTCGACGCCGAGGGCGAGGAGACGCGCCACGTGCTCGAAGAGGTGGACGGGTTCGTCCACCACGGTTACCTGCTCAACGTCGGGCCCGGGCAGCGGTACGGGTTCCGGGTGCACGGCCCGTACGACCCGAAGCGCGGCCTGCGCTGCAACCCGAACAAGCTGCTCATCGACCCGTACGCGAAGGCCGTCTCGCACGGCGTGAAGTGGGACGAGTCGCTGTTCGGCTACCAGTTCGACAACCCGGACGAGCGCAACGACGACGACTCCGCCGGGCGGGTGCCGTACTCGCTGGTCGCGAACCCGTTCTTCGACTGGGGCAACGACCGGCAGCCGAAGCGGCCGTACAACGAGACGGTCATCTACGAGGCGCACGTCAAGGGCATGACCGTGAACCACCCGTTCGTGCCCGAGCCGCTGCGGGGCACGTACGCCGGTCTCGCGCACCCCGCGGTCGTCGAGCACCTGCAGAAGCTCGGCATCACCGCCGTGGAGCTGCTGCCGGTGCACCAGTTCGTCTCCGACCACGGGCTGGAGGAGAAGGGCCTCACGAACTACTGGGGCTACAACACGATCGGGTACTTCGCGCCGCACGACGCGTACGCGGCGATGCCCGGCGAAGGCGGCCAGGTCCAGGAGTTCAAGGGCATGGTGAAGGCCTTCCACGAGGCCGGCATCGAAGTCATCCTGGACGTGGTTTACAACCACACCGCGGAGGGCAACCACCTCGGGCCGACCCTGTCGATGCGCGGCATCGACAACGAGGCCTACTACCGCCTGGTGGAGGGGGAGCCCGAGTACTACATGGACTACACCGGCACCGGGAACTCGCTGAACGTGCGCAACCCGCACACCCTGCAGCTGATCATGGACTCGCTGCGGTACTGGGTCACCGAAATGCACGTCGACGGCTTCCGCTTCGACCTCGCCTCGGCGCTGGCGCGCGAGTTCTACGACGTCGACCGGCTGTCCACGTTCTTCGACCTGGTGCAGCAGGACCCGATCGTGAGCCAGGTGAAGCTGATCGCCGAGCCGTGGGACGTCGGGCCCGGTGGGTACCAGGTCGGCAACTTCCCGCCGCTGTGGACGGAGTGGAACGGGCAGTTCCGCGACACCGTCCGCGACTTCTGGCGCGGCGAGCCCTCGACGCTGGGGGAGTTCGCCTCGCGCATCACCGGCTCGTCGGACCTCTACCAGGACGACGGCCGCCGACCGTTCGCGTCGATCAACTTCGTCACCGCGCACGACGGCTTCACGCTGCGGGACCTGGTGTCCTACAACGAAAAGCACAACGAGGCCAACGGCGAGGACGGGCGGGACGGGGCCGACGACAACCGGTCGTGGAACTGCGGGGTCGAGGGCGAGACCGACGACTCCGAGGTCCTCGAGCTGCGGGCCCGCCAGCAGCGGAACATGCTGGCCACGATGCTGCTGTCGCAGGGCGTCCCGATGATCCTGCACGGCGACGAGTTCGGCCGGACCCAGCAGGGCAACAACAACGTCTACTGCCAGGACTCCGCACTGTCCTGGATGGACTGGGAGCTGGCCAAGGACAACGCGGACCTGGTCAAGTTCACCGGCGGGCTGGGCGCGTTCCGGCACCGGCACCCGGTGTTCCGCCGCCGCCGGTTCTTCCAGGGCGGGCCGGTCGGCAAGGGCGACAAGCTCGGCGACATCGCCTGGTTCACCCCGGCCGGCGAGGAGATGACCGAGCAGAACTGGGACGACGGCTTCGGCAAGGCGGTCGTCGTCTTCCTCAACGGCAAGGCGATCCCGGACCTCGACCAGCGCGGCATGAAGGTCGAGGACGACTCGTTCCTGCTCGCCTTCAACGCCCACTACGAAGACATCGACGCCAAGCTGCCGGGCAACGGGTACGGGGAGCGCTGGACCGTCGTCGTCGACACCGCGACCGGCGAGGTGGAGCCCGCCGGCGCGGAGCCGATCGAAGGCGGCGGCCAGCTCACCCTCCCGGCCCGGTCCCTGATCGTGCTGCAGCGGACGGAGACGGAGCCCGAATGACGGTGCCGGAGTCGACCTACCGGGTGCAGCTGCGCCCGGAGTTCACCTTCACCGACGCGGCCGGCCTCGCCGGCTACCTGCGTGACCTCGGCATCGGCGCGCTCTACGCGTCGCCGGTGCTGGACGCGACGCCCGGGTCGACGCACGGCTACGACGTCGTCGACCCGACGCGCGCGCGGCCGGAGCTGGGCGGCGAGGACGCCCGTCGCGAGCTGAGCGCGAAGCTGAAGGAAGCCGGGCTCGGCCTGGTCGTCGACATCGTGCCGAACCACATGTCGGTCGAGGTCCCGAAGGCGAACCGGTTCTGGTGGGACGTGCTCGAACACGGCCGCGACTCCCGGTACGCCGCCTTCTTCGACGTCGACTGGGCGCGCGGGCCGATCCTGCTGCCGGTCCTCGGGGACGACGACGCCGTCGCGGACCTGTCGGTCGAGGACGGCGAGCTCGCCTACTACGACCATCGCTTCCCGATCGCGCCCGGCACGGGAGGCGGGACGCCGCAAGAGGTCCACGAGCGCCAGCACTACCGCCTGATCGGCTGGCGCCGCGGCAACGCGGAGCTGACCTACCGCCGGTTCTTCGACATCACGAACCTGGCCGCCGTGCGCGTCGAGGACCCGACGGTGTTCGCCGAGACGCACGGCGAAGTGCTGCGCTGGGTCGCCGACGGCGACGTCACCGGCCTGCGCGTCGACCACCCGGACGGGCTCGCCGATCCCGGCGGCTACTTCCGGCGGCTGCGGGAGAACGCCCCGGGCGCGTGGATCGTGGCGGAGAAGATCCTGCACCCGGGCGAGCCGCTGCCGCAGAGCTGGCCGGTCGACGGCACCACCGGTTACGACGCGCTGCGCGAGATCGCCGGCGTCTTCGTGGATCCGGCGGGCGAGCCCGGCTTCACCGAGCTGGCGAACGAGCTGGGCGTGAAGACCGGCTACCACCGCGTCGAGGCCGAGGCGCGGCGCCTGGTCACCGACCGCATCCTGGTCGCCGAGGTCCGGCGGATCGCGGCGCTGCTGCGGGACGTCGACGCCGAGCAGGCCCGGCAGGCGGTGGCCGAGACCATGATCGCCTTCCCGGTCTACCGCTCCTACCTCCCCGAAGGCGCGGCGCACTGGGCCGCCGCGATCGCCGGGGCGCGCCAGGCCCGGCCCGACCTCGCCGGCGCGCTCGAGGCCCTCGACGCGCAGGTCCGCGCCGAGCCCGAAGGCGAGCTGGCCACCCGGATCCAGCAGACGTCCGGCATGGTCGTGGCCAAGGGCACCGAGGACACGACGTTCTACCGCTACACCCGCTTCGCCGCGCTCAACGAGGTCGGCGGCAACCCGGACCGCTTCGGGCTCGACGTCGAGGAGTTCCACCGGCTGGCGGCCGAGCGCGAAGCCGGCCACCCGGCCGCGATGACGACGCTGACCACGCACGACACCAAGCGCTCCGAGGACACCCGCGCCCGGATGGCGGTGCTCGCCGAAGTGCCGGGCGAGTTCGCCGACGCGGTCCGGCGGTGGACCGCGAGCCACGGGATCGACGAGCCGTCGCTCAACCTGCTCGCCTGGCAGACGCTCGTCTCCACCTGGCCGATCGAGCCGGCCCGGCTGCGGGACTACCTGGACAAGGCGGCCAAGGAGGCCAAGCTCCGGACCAGCTGGACCGACCACGACGAGGCTTTCGAGGAAGCCGTCGCCGCCTGGCCCGACGCCGTCGTCGACGACCCCGACGTGGCCGCGTTCGTCGCGCGGATCGAGCGGCCGGGCTGGAGCAACTCGCTCGGCCAGAAGCTCGTCCAGCTGACCGCGCCCGGGGTCCCGGACGTCTACCAGGGCACCGAGCTGTGGGACTTCTCGCTGGTCGACCCGGACAACCGCCGCCCGGTCGACTACGCGGTCCGCCGCGAGCTGCTCGCGCGGATCGCCGACGGCGAGCTGCCGGAGATCGACGCGTCGGGCGCGGCGAAGCTGCTGGTGGTGCACAAGGCGCTGAAGCTGCGCCAGGAGCACCCCGCGTTGTTCCACGGCTACCGGCCGCTGCGCGCCGAGGGCGTCGCGGCGGAACACTGCCTGGCCTACACCCGCAGCGCCGGCCTGGCCGTCGCGGTCACCCGGCTGCCGGTCGGTCTCGAAGCCGCCGGTGGCTGGCGCGACACCGTGCTCCCGCTGCCGGACGGCGTCTGGACCGACGTCCTCACCGGCCGCGACGCCACGCCGGACGTGGCCACCCTGTTCGACCGCTACCCCGTCGCGTTGCTGGTGCGAGGAGACGCATGAGGTTCAGCCTGTGGGCCCCGGCCGCCGAGCGGGTCCGGGTGTCCGTCGACGCCGAGGTGCACGAGATGACCGCGGGCGAGGGCGGCTGGTGGCACGCCGACGCCGACGGGATCAACTACGGCTTCCTGCTCGACGACGACGAGAAGCGGCTGCCCGACCCGCGGTCGCGGTGGCAGCCGCACGGCGTCCACGCCGAGTCGCGCGTGTACGACCACGCCGAGTTCGAGTGGACCGACGACGCCTGGCACGGCCGCCAGCTGCCCGGCGCCGTCCTCTACGAGCTGCACGTCGGCACGTTCACCGAGGGCGGCACCTTCGACGCGGCCATCGACCGGCTCGACCACCTCGTCGACCTCGGGATCACGCACGTCGAACTGCTGCCGGTGAACTCCTTCGACGGCACCGCCGGCTGGGGCTACGACGGCGTCCTCTGGGGCGCGGTCCACGAGCCCTACGGCGGCCCGGACGGGTTCAAGCGGTTCGTCGACGCGGCCCACGCGCGCGGTCTTGCCGTCGTGCTCGACGTCGTCTACAACCACCTCGGGCCCTCCGGCGCCTACCTCGACCGGTTCGGCCCGTACTTCGCCGGCCAGAACGACTGGGGCCCCGGCCTCAACCTCGACGGCGCCGGCTCCGACGAGGTCCGCCGGTACGTGCTCGACAACGCGCTGAGCTGGTTCCGCGACTTCCACGTCGACGCGCTGCGCCTGGACGCCGTTCACGCGCTCCTCGACCGGCGGGCCGTCCACCTGCTCGAACAGCTCGCCACCGAGGTCGAGGCGCTGTCGGCGGCGCTGAACCGGCCGCTGACCCTGATCGCCGAGTCCGACCTCAACGACCCGAAGCTCGTGACGCCCCGCGAGCGCGGCGGGTACGGCCTGCACGCCCAGTGGTCGGACGACTTCCACCACGCGCTGCACGTCAAGCTGACCGGCGAGACGACGGGCTACTACGCCGACTTCGCCGCGCCGGACGCGCTCGAGCGGGTCCTGCGCGAGGTGTTCTTCCACGCGGGCACCTGGTCGTCCTTCCGGGAGCGGACCCACGGCCGGCCGGTCGACACGCGGACCGTGCCCGGGCACCGTTTCCTCGGCTACCTGCAGAACCACGACCAGATCGGCAACCGCGCGACCGGCGACCGGCTCTCGGCGACGGTCCCGGTGAACCGGCTGGGCTGCGGCGCGGCGATCCTGTTCTGCTCGCCGTTCACGCCGATGGTGTTCATGGGGGAGGAGTGGGCGGCGAGCACGCCGTGGCAGTTCTTCGCCTCCTTCCCGGAACCCGAGCTGGCCGAGGCCGTCCGCACGGGCCGCCGTCGCGAGTTCTCCCGGCACGGCTGGGGCGAATCGGACGTACCGGACCCGATGGACGCGGCCACCGTGGACCGCTCGCGGCTCGACTGGGCCGAAGTGGAGCGGCCCGCGCACCGCGAGGTGCTGGAGCTGTACCGCGCGCTGATCAAGCTGCGTCGCGAGCACCCCGAGCTGGCCGACCCGCGGATCGACGGCCTGCGCGTCGACAGCTCGCCCGACGGCTCCTGGCTGGTGCTGCACCGCGGCTCGCTCCGGCTGGCGGTCAACTTCGGTCCCGGGCCGGTCACGCTCCCGCTCGGGGCGACCTCCGCCCTGCTCGCCTGGGGCGGGGCCGAGGCCGACGGTGGGGCGGCCCAGCTGCCGCCGGACGGTTTCGTTCTGGTCGAAACCCGATAACCGGATCGCACATCGCGCGCGAAGGGGCCGGTATCTGGGACGATTCAGGAATGGCCACACGACCCTCCGCCGACCACGTCCTCGCCGGCCGCCCCTTTCCGCTCGGTGCCCACCCCGAGGCGGGCGGCGTGCGGTTCGCGATCACGTCCGCCGTCGCGGACGCCGTCGAGCTGTGCCTGATCGACGCCGACGGGTCGGAACGCCGGATCGCGCTCACCGAGCGCACCTTCGGCGTCTGGCACGGCCTGGTGCCCGGCGTGACGCCGGGGCAGCGCTACGGCTACCGGATCCACGGCCCCTACGACCCCGCCCGCGGCCTGCGGTGCAACCCGCACAAGCTGCTGGTCGACCCGTACGCGCGGCAGATCACCGGCGGGCTGACCGACCTGACCGCGGCCCAGGGCTTCACCGGTGACCCCGAACGCGGGCCGATGTCCACTGTGGACTCCCGGGGCAGCGTGCCGCTGTCGGTGGTCAGCTCGCCGGGCGGGCCGGACACCGGGGTCAAGCCGGAGGTGCCGTTCGAGGAGGCGGTCGTCTACGAGCTGCACGTCAAGGGGTTCACCCAGCGGCACCCGTTCATCCCGGAGGCGCTGCGCGGCACCTACCTCGGCCTGGCCCACCCGGTCGCGATCGAGTACCTGACCCGGCTCGGCGTCACGTCGGTGGAGCTGCTGCCGGTGCACTCGTTCCTCGACGAGCCGTCCCTGGTCCGCGCCGGCCGGCACAACTACTGGGGCTACTCGCCGCTCGGCTTCTTCGCCCCGCACGCCGCCTACGCCAGCGAGCCCGGCCACGAGGTCGAGGAGTTCCGGCTGATGGTGGCCGCCCTGCACGCGGCGGGCATCGAAGTGATCCTCGACGTCGTGTTCAACCACACCTGCGAGGGCGGGCCGGACGGGCCGACGCTGAGCTTCCGCGGGCTCAACGCGCCGGTCTACTACCTGCACACCGATCGCGGGCACATGGCCGACATCACCGGCTGCGGCAACACCCTGGAGGCGGGCTCGCCGACCGTCGTGCGGCTGGTGACCGACTCGCTGCGGTACTGGACGCAGGAGATGGGCGTCGACGGCTTCCGGTTCGACCTCGCCAGCACGCTCGGGCGGCCCCGCGGCGGCGCGTTCGACCCGGCCTCGACGCTGCTCACCGCGATCACCGCCGACCCGGTGCTGTCCCGGTGCAAGCTCATCGCCGAGCCGTGGGACGCCACCGGCGAGGGCTACCGCGTCGGCGGCTTCGGCGCCCAGTGGGCGGAATGGAACGGCCGCTACCGCGACACCGT
The DNA here is from genome assembly GCF_041346945.1 of Amycolatopsis sp. cg9. NCBI lineage: Bacteria > Bacillati > Actinomycetota > Actinomycetes > Pseudonocardiales > Pseudonocardiaceae > Amycolatopsis > Amycolatopsis sp. cg9. Next base: position 5,395,545 of record NZ_CP166850.1, read on the forward strand.
CCGCGACTTCTGGCGCGGCGCGACCGGCGTCCGCGACCTCGCCTACCGGCTGTCCGGTTCGTCGGACCTGTACGACCACAACCTGCGCCGGCCGTGGCAGTCGATCAACTTCGTCACCGCGCACGACGGCTTCACGCTGCGGGACCTGGTGTCCTACAACGAAAAGCACAACGAGGCCAACGGCGAGGACAACCGCGACGGCGGCAACGACAACCGCTCGTGGAACCACGGCGCCGAGGGGGAGACGACCGACCCGGCGATCCGCGCGCTGCGCACCCGGCAGGCCCGGAACATGTTCGCCACGCTGCTGCTGTCCACCGGCACCCCGATGCTCACCATGGGCGACGAGTTCTGGCGGACCCAGCACGGCAACAACAACGCGTACTGCCTCGACGGCGAAACGTCCTGGCTGGACTGGACGCCGGACGACCCCGAGGCCGAGGCCATGCTCGCGTTCGCCCGCCGGGTGGTGCGGCTGCGCGCGAACAGCCCGGCGCTGCGGCAGCCGGAGTTCTTCGAAGGCCGGACCACCCCGACCGGCAAGCCCGACCTGGTCTGGTTCCGCCCGGACGGCGAGGAGTTCGGCGAGAACGACTGGTTCGAGGACCGCCACACGCTCGGCATGTGGATCGACGGCTCGAACAGCCAGGCCCGCAACCGCGAGGGCGCGCTGGTACCCGACCACTCGTGGCTGCTGTGGCTGCACGCGGGCGACGCGCCGGGCGAGGTCGTCCTGCCGGGCCGTGAGTACGGCGAGACGTTCAAGCCGACGCTCGACACGAGCACCGCGGACGGCAGCCCGGCCAACCCGGGCGCGCTGGAGGCCAAGAGCCGGGTGACGCTGCAGTCGCGGTCGCTGCTGTTGCTGCGGGCCCCGCGGCTGGCGGCGGAACCGCAGCCGGAGAGCTACTGACCGGTACCCGCGGCGGCGGGGCGCGCGAATCGTCCATTCGGGTAAGGCTGCGCACCGTTGGGGTCCGCGTGTCGCCCCGCCGCGGCCCGCGCCCCGCCGCCGCGCGTCCGTAACGTGCCGGACATCCGCCGGAAATTCCTTGCTGGAACAGCGTTTCGCTTCGCTGTCGCTGGGTACACCAGAAAAGTGCCCTGCCTCGTAGGCGCTTGATCGTGTCAGGCAGACTGTCGTCGCCTGCGTCCAACCGACACACCGAGGGGCGTTGCCCATGACCGGCCGGCTCGGCATCGACGACGTCTCCCCCAGCGTGAGCTGCGGCCGATATCCGGCCAAAGCCGTTGTGGGGGAACACATCCCGGTCACCGCGACCGTCTGGCGGGAAGGCCACGACGCCGTCGCCGCCACCGTCGCGTGGCGGGGGCCGGGCGACCGGCTGACGCGCCAGACGCGGATGGTGCCGCGGGGACCCGATCACCCCGACGAGTTCGCCGCGGTGATCGTGCCCGACACCACCGGGCCGTGGACCTTCCGCATCGACGCCTGGAGCGACCCCTGGGCGACGTGGGAGCACGCCGTCGAGGTGAAGGTCGCCGCCGGGCAGGGACCCGAGGACCTCGCCAACGACATCGAGAACGGCGCCCGGCTGCTGGAGCGCGTCTCCCGCCGTCCCGACCGCCGCGCCGAGAAAGCGCTTCTGACCGGCGCGGTGACGGCCCTGCGCGACGAAGCGCGGAGCCTCGCCGAGCGCGTCGGGCCCGCGCTGTCGCCCGAAATCCGCCAGCTCATGCGCGAATTCCCGGTGCGCGAACTGATCACCAAGGGCAAGCCGCTCAAGCTCTGGGTCGACCGGCGCCGCGCCGCGTACGGCTCCTGGTACGAGCTCTTCCCGCGCTCCACCGGCGGGCTCGACGCCGAGGGCAAGCCGGTGCACGGCACCTTCACCACCGCGGCGGCCGCGCTCGACCGGGTCGCGAAGATGGGCTTCGACGTCGTCTACCTGCCGCCGATCCACCCGATCGGCCGCGTGAACCGCAAGGGCCCCAACAACACCCTCGACGCCAAGCCCGAAGACGTCGGCTCGCCGTGGGCCATCGGCGCCGATGAGGGCGGGCACGACTCGATCCACCCGGACCTCGGCACCTTTGACGACTTCGACGCCTTCGTGGCCCGCTCCGAAGAGCTCGGCATGGAGGTGGCGCTCGACTTCGCGCTGCAGGCCGCGCCCGACCACCCGTGGGTCCTGAAGAACCCGGAGTTCTTCACCACCCGCCCGGACGGCTCGATCGCCTACGCGGAGAACCCGCCGAAGAAGTACCAGGACATCTACCCGATCAACTTCGACAACGACCCCAAGGCCGTCTACGAGGAGATGCTCCGCGTCATCACGGTCTGGGTCGAGCACGGGGTCAAGATCTTCCGGGTCGACAACCCGCACACCAAGCCGCCGGACTTCTGGGCGTGGCTGATCCAGTCGGTGAAGGACGCCCACCCCGACGTGCTGTTCCTGGCCGAGGCGTTCACCCGCCCGGCGCGGCTGTGGGGCCTGGCCCGGCTCGGCTTCACCCAGAGCTACACGTACTTCACCTGGCGGACCGGCAAGCAGGAGCTGATCGACTTCGCCGTCGACCTGCGCGACCACTGGAACGAAGGCCGCCCGAACCTGTTCGTCAACACCCCGGACATCCTCCACGAGTCGCTGCAGCGCGGCGGCCCGGGCATGTTCGCGCTGCGGGCCGCGCTCGCGGCGACGATCTCGCCGACGTGGGGCGTCTACTCCGGCTACGAGCTGTTCGAGCACGTCCCGGTCCGCGACGGCAGCGAGGAGTACCTCGACTCCGAGAAGTACCAGCTGCGGCCGCGCGACTTCGAGCGCGCGCTCGCCGAAGGGCGCTCGCTGGAGCCGTGGCTGGCGAAGCTGAACGCCGTCCGCCGCGCGCACCCGGCACTGCAGCAGATGCGCACCCTGCACTTCCACCACGTCGACAACGACGCACTGCTGGCCTACTCCAAACAGGACCCGGCCACCGGCGACACCGTGGTCACGGTCGTCACCCTCGACCCGTACGCGCCCCAGGAGGGCACGCTCTGGCTCGACACCGGGGCGCTCGGGTTCGAGGCCCACGAGCGGCTGATCGCGCACGACGAGGTCACCGGCGACACCTGGGACTGGGGGCCGGCGAACTACGTCCGGCTCGAGCCGTGGCGGGCCGTGGCCCACGTGGTGTCGGTCCGGCGGCGGCTGGCCGGTTAGCAGGGAAGGAAGAACGAATCGAGGACTGAGGTGGAACACATGGCGGAGGAGGCCCGCCCCGACGCGGCACTCGGGCTGGACGGCGTGCCGCACACCGGCGAGGCGATGACCGCCGACGGGATGCTCGTCGAGCCCCAGGCCGGCGATTTCCGGTCGGCGCAGCAGGCGCCGAGCAACCCGGAGTGGTTCAAGGGCGCGGTGTTCTACGAGGTGCTGGTGCGCGCGTTCGCCGACTCCAACGGCGACGGCACCGGCGACCTGCGCGGCCTGGCCGGCCGGCTGGACTACCTGGCGTGGCTCGGCATCGACTGCCTGTGGCTGCCGCCGTTCTACGCCTCGCCGTTGCGCGACGGCGGCTACGACATCAGCGACTTCCGGGCGGTGCTGCCGGAGTTCGGCAGCGTCGAGGACTTCGTCTTCCTGCTCAACGAGGCGCACCGGCGCGGCATCCGGGTGATCACCGACCTGGTGCTCAACCACACCTCGGACGCGCACCCGTGGTTCCAGCAGTCGCGCAACGAACCCGACGGCCCGTACGGCGACTACTACGTGTGGAGCGACGACGACTCGCGCTACGCCGACGCGCGGATCATCTTCGTCGACACCGAGACGTCGAACTGGACCTACGACCCGGTGCGCGGCCAGTTCTACTGGCACCGGTTCTTCTCCCACCAGCCCGACCTGAACTTCGAGAACGTCGACGTCCAGAACGCCATGATCGACACCCTGCGGTTCTGGCTCGACCTGGGCATCGACGGGTTCCGCCTCGACGCCGTGCCGTACCTGTTCGAGCAGGAGGGCACCAACTGCGAGAACCTGCCGCGCACGCACGAATTCCTCAAGCGCTGCCGGAAGGTCGTCGACGACGAGTACCCGGGCCGGATCCTGCTGGCCGAGGCCAACCAGTGGCCCTCGGACGTCGTCGAGTACTTCGGCGACCCGGCGGTCGGCGGCGACGAGTGCCACATGGCGTTCCACTTCCCGCTGATGCCGCGGATCTTCATGGCCGTGCGCCGCGAGTCGCGGTTCCCGATCTCGGAGATCATGACCCAGACCCCGGAGATCCCCAGCGGCAGCCAGTGGGGGATCTTCCTGCGCAACCACGACGAGCTGACCCTCGAGATGGTCACCGACGACGAGCGCGACTACATGTACGCGGAGTACGCCAAGGACCCGCGCATGAAGGCCAACATCGGCATCCGCCGCCGGCTGGCCCCGCTGCTGGACAACGACCGGAACCAGCAGGAGCTCTTCACCGCGATGCTGCTGTCCCTGCCGGGCTCGCCCGTTCTGTACTACGGTGACGAGATCGGCATGGGAGACAACATCTGGCTCGGTGACCGCGACGCGGTGCGCACGCCCATGCAGTGGACCCCGGACCGCAACGCCGGGTTCTCCAGCTGCGACCCGGGCCGGATCTACCTGCCGGTGATCATGGACCCGGTGTACGGCTACCAGGGCCTGAACGTCGAGGCGCAGTCGAACAACGCGTCTTCGCTGCTCAACTGGACCCGGCGGATGATCGAGGTGCGCAAGGAGCACCACGCCTTCGCCGAAGGCGAGTTCGTCGACCTCGGCGGGTCCAACCCGAGCGTGCTGGCCTACAAGCGCCAGTGGCGGCGCCCGGACGGCGGCGAAGACGTCGTGCTCTGCGTGAACAACCTCTCCCGGTTCCCGCAGCCGGTGGAGCTGGACCTGTCCGCGCACCGCGGGTGCACGCCGGTGGAGCTCACCGGCGGCGTGCGGTTCCCCAGCATCGGGGACCTGTCGTACCTGCTGACGCTGCCCGGGCACGGCTTCTACTGGTTCCAGCTGACGAGCCCGGGAGACGAAGGCGAAACGAGGTGAGTCCCTTGTCCGACCCGCGCGCGCTGGTCGACGAACTGGCCGGCGACCTGGAGCGCTGGCTGCCCGAGCAGCGCTGGTTCGCCGGCAAGGACCGGCCGGTGACCGGCGTCCGGCCGCTCGGCGTGACCGAGCTGGTCGCCGGTGATCCGCAGCTGCTGCACGTGGTCGTGGAGGTGATCCAGGACGACCGGCGCGAGCCCTACCAGCTGCTCGTCGGGCGGCGGACGCACCCGCCGGAGATCGCGTCGACCAGCTGGATCGGCGCGGGCGGTGACCTCAACGCCTACGAGGCGTCCGGCGACCTCGACGTCACCGGCGTGCTGCTGGACCTGATGGCCCGCGAGGAGACCGTGGGGTCGCTGACCTTCGAGCACGAGCCCGGCGCGGAGCTCGAGACCGGCCTGCGAGCCCGGCCGATCTCGTCCGAGCAGAGCAACACCTCCCTGGTCTACGGCGGGCAGTACATCCTCAAGCTGTTCCGCAAGCTGACCCCGGGCAAGAACAAGGACCTGCTGCTGCACCGCGCGCTGCAGGCCGTCGGCAGCAAGCACATCGCGCCGGTGCTCGGGTCGATCACCGGCGACCTCGGCGGCGAGCGGACCACGGTCGGCATGCTGCAGCACTTCGTCCCGGACGCCGTCGACGGCTGGGCGATGGCCACCACCAGCGTCCGCGACCTGATGGCCGCGCCGGAGCTGCACGCCGAGGAGGTCGGCGGCGACTTCGCCGGCGAGGCCGAGCGGCTCGGGCGCGCGGTCGCCGAGGTGCACGCCGACCTGGCCGAGGCCCTCGGCACGGAGAGCGTCGACGCCGGCGAGCTGGAGCGCACCACGAAGGCGATGGCCACCCGGCTCGACACGATCGCCGGGCGGGTCCCGGAGCTGGCGGCGCACGCCCCGGCGCTGCGCGCGGCGTTCGAGAAGCTGGCGGCGCTGCCCGCCGGCTCGGTGACGATGCAGTACATCCACGGCGACCTGCACCTGGGCCAGGTGCTGCGGACCGTCGGCGGCTGGCTGCTGATCGACTTCGAGGGCGAGCCCGCGGCGCCGGTGGAGGAACGCCACGCGCTGCGGTCGCCGTTGCGCGACGTGGCGGGCATGCTGAGGTCGTTCGACTACGCGGCCCAGCAGCTGCTGGTCGGGCAGCCCGACGAGCCGGCGCTGGTCGAACGGGCCTTGGAGTGGTCCCAGCGCAACCGGGCGGCGTTCTGCGAAGGCTATGCCGCGGTCGCGGCGGACCCGCGCGAACAGGGCGAGCTGCTGCGCGCCTTCGAACTGGACAAGGCGGTCTACGAGGTGGGTTACGAGCACGCGAACCGGCCCGACTGGCTCGGCGTGCCGCTCGCTTCGATCGCCCGGATCACGAGTGGAGAGGGATGACACCGTGAACGCCGTTCCGGAAGGCCTCCCGGCCGCGGCCCCGCCGGCGGCCGACATCGACCGGCTGCTGGCCGGTTCCCACCACGACCCGCACGCCGTCCTCGGCGTGCACCCGGCGGGCAAGGGGTTCGTGGCGCGGACGCTGCTGCCCGGCGCCAAGGCCGTCACGCTGCACGCCGGCGAGCACCGGTACCCGATGGAGCCGGTGATCGACGCCCTTTTCGCCGTCGCCGTGCCGGAGCACCCCGGTGACTACCGGCTGGAAGTCGAGTACGACGGGCACACCGCGACCGCCGACGACCCGTACCGCTGGCTGCCCACGGTGGGGGAGCTCGACCTGCACCTGATCGGCGAAGGCCGGCACGAGCGGCTGTGGGAGGCGCTCGGCGCGCACGTGCGGTCCTACGAGACGCCGAACGGCGTCGTCGAGGGGACGTCGTTCGCGGTGTGGGCGCCCAACGCGCGCGGCATCCGCGTGATCGGCGACTTCAACGGCTGGGACGGGCGCGGGCACCCGATGCGCTCGCTCGGCTCGTCCGGGATCTGGGAGCTGTTCGTCCCCGGCGTCGGCGTGGGCACCTGCTACAAGTTCCGGATCCTCGGCGCCGACGGCACCTGGCACGAAAAGGCCGACCCGATGGCGTTCGCCACCGAGCAGCCGCCGGCGACGGCTTCGGTCGTCACCGCGTCCGGGTACCTGTGGGACGACGACGGGTGGGTCGCCCAGCGCGAGGCGACCGAGTGGGCCGCGGCGCCGATGAGCGTCTACGAGGTCCACCTCGGCTCGTGGCGGCCCGGGCTCGACTACCGCGAGCTGGCCGACCAGCTCGGCGACTACCTCGTCGAGACCGGCTTCACGCACGTGGAGCTGCTGCCGGTGTCGGAGCACCCGTTCGGCGGCTCCTGGGGCTACCAGGTGACGTCGTACTACGCGCCGACGTCGCGCTTCGGTTCGCCCGACGACTTCCGCTACTTCGTCGACCGCCTGCACCAGCGGGGGATCGGCGTGCTGGTGGACTGGGTGCCCGCGCACTTCCCGCGCGACAGCTGGGCGCTGGCGAAGTTCGACGGCACCGCGCTGTACGAGCACGCGGACCCGCGCCGCGGCGAGCAGCCCGACTGGGGCACGCTCGTGTTCGACTTCGGCCGCAACGAGGTCCGCAACTTCCTCGTCGCCAACGCGCTGTACTGGATCGAGGAGTTCCACCTCGACGGCCTGCGCGTCGACGCGGTGGCGTCGATGCTGTACCTCGACTACTCCCGCAAGGACGGGGAGTGGCTGCCGAACCAGTACGGCGGCCGCGAGAACCTGGACGCGGTGAAGTTCCTGCAGGAGCTGAACGCGACCGTCTACAAGCGACACCCGGGTATCGTGATGGTGGCCGAGGAGTCGACGGCGTGGCCGGGCGTCACGCGCCCGACCCACCTGGGCGGGCTCGGGTTCGGCTTCAAGTGGAACATGGGCTGGATGCACGACACGCTCCGGTACCTGTCGCACGAGCCGATCCACCGGGCGTACCACCACAACGAGATGACGTTCTCGCTCGTGTACGCGTGGAGCGAGAACTTCGTGCTGCCGCTGTCGCACGACGAAGTGGTGCACGGCAAGGGATCCCTGTGGGGCCGGATGCCGGGCGACGCGTGGAACAAGGCGGCCGGGCTGCGCTCGCTGCTGGCGTTCATGTGGGCGCACCCGGGCAAGCAGCTGCTGTTCATGGGCGGCGAGTTCGGCCAGGAAGGGGAGTGGTCGGAACAGCGCTCGCTCGACTGGCACCTCCTGGAGGAACCGCTGCACCGCGGCGTCCAGGACCTGCTGCGGTCGCTGAACTCGGTGTACCGCGCCACCCCGGCGCTGTTCAGCCAGGACACCTCGCCCGAGGGCTTCGCCTGGATCGACGCGAACGACTCGAGCGGCAACGTGCTGAGCTTCCTGCGCATCGGCACCGACGGCTCACGGCTGGCGTGCGTGGCGAACTTCGCGGGCGTCCCGCACCACGACTACCGGGTCGGCCTGCCGGCCGCCGGGCGGTGGCGGGAGGTCGTCAACACCGACGCCGAGGCCTACGGCGGTTCCGGGGTGGGGAACCTCGGCCTGGTGGAGGCGACGGAGGAGCCCTGGCACGGGCAGCCGGCTTCGGCGGTGCTCCAGCTCCCGCCGGCGGGTGTCCTGTGGCTGGTGGAAGAGACCGCTCCGGAGACCCCCGGACTCACGTGACGCCGTGGCCCGGCGGAGTCGCGGAAAAAGACTCCGCCGGGCCTGGGCCGCGGGCTTACCATCGGTGCATGGACGGCTCCGGCGTCGTCGCGAACCTGATCCTCTTCGCCGTGGTCTGCTTCGCCCCCACGGTGCTGTTCTGGTGCGCGCTGCGCGTCCCCCGGCTGGTCCACCGGATCCGCTCGAGGCGGAGCGCGCCGGCGCCGGCGGGGCCGCCGATCGAGCGCGTCGCCGCCGACCTGCGGCGCGTGCACCGGCTGCTCGTCGACTACCCCTCCGGCACCCCCGCCGCGCGGCGCTTCGGCACCCGGCAGGCGTACGACGAGCTGCTCACCCAGGCCTGCCGCCAGGTCGGCGTCCCGCACCGGCTCGCCGAGCTGCCCGAGGGGATGGACCGCGAGATCGAACGGCTGCGCGTCGAGCAGTCGCTGCGGGAGCGCGGGCTGGCCGTCCCTTGAGTTGTACGGCTCGTGTACGTGCCTCGGTCACGCTGCGGGCATGCGCTACCTGATCGGCTTAGTGACGCTGCTGCTGCTCGCCCTGGCGACGCCGGCCCAGGCCGCCGCGAACTTCCCGCGCCTGGCGACGGCCGACGACTTCCGGCTCACCGCCGGCGACACGTTCGCCACCTACGGCTCGCGGGTCAGCGCGCTCGACCGGCAGCTGCCGCCGCGCGGGCTCTCGGCGTTGCTGGGCGACACCAACCGCAAGGCCCGCCCGCTCTGCCACGGCACGTACCTCGCCGCCGCGCTGAAGCCCGCGGGGTTCTGCTGGGAGGACGCCAACGACGACAAGACCAACGACTGGATCCCGCAGGGCCTCACCGGCTCCGGCGACGCCGACCCGGCGACCGGGACCGTGGGCGGCAAGCGCGTCGTCGCGACCTCGTGGCACACCCCGGGTGACACCATGGTCCGGCTGTCCTTTGTGGACGCGACCGGCCTCGGCTACCGGCACGTCCTGCTCGTGGAACCCACCTCCGACAACGATTTCGCGGTGGTCGCGGGCCACGGGCACGGCCTGACGTGGTCCGGCAACCTGCTCTACGTCGCCACCACCGGCGGCCTGATCCGCGTCTTCGACACCACGCACTTCTGGAAGGTCGACGCGAGCGCGGGCACGGTCGGCCGCGGCGCCGACGGCAAGTACCACGCGGCGTTCTACGACTACGCGATGCCGCAGGTCGGTGCCTACTGGTACCCCGGCGGCGGCGCCTGCACGACGGCGGCGGGCGCGCGCCCGTGCCTCTCGACGCTTTCCTTCGACCACAGCGATTCCACGTTCGTGACGGCGGAGCACGCACCGGAGGCGGGCGGCCGGATCTTGAAGTGGCCGTTCGACCGCGCCACCGGCCGCCTGGTTTCGGCGGCCGACGGCCTGGTGCACGCCGCGGAAGGGTTTTCGTCGCCGGTGTGGGGCATGCAGGGAGCGGTGTCGCGCAACGGCTACTTCGTCCTGACCGGCGTGTGCCCGGAGTACGCGGGCGTGGCGGGCGACCACCCGTCCTGCCTGCACGGCGGCGTCGGCGGGGTGTCGACGTCGAGGCTGGCCGGGCAGGCACCGGTGAACAGCCAGAACCTGTCGTACTGGCCGGCGACGGGGGAGCTGTGGCTGCTCAACGAGCAGCTGCGCGAGCGCGTCACGGTGCACGTCCCGTGGACGACGCTGACCGGGCGGGCCTGAAAAGTCGGCAGACCCCGTTCGTGTTTCCCGTGGTCGCGGTGCCTCACCCTGATCTGTGCAGGTGCCCGGTCCACCGTCGCGGGTGTCCGGGCTTGATCCATGATGATCGAGGTGAGTCATGACCAAGGCCAAGCGTGAGAAGGCGGCCAAGTGGCTGAGAGACTCCGCTGCGGTTCGCTGTCCGGACTGGTGCGTGGGCGGCCACCGGACCGGCGACCACCCGGTGGACAGACGACACTTTTCGCGGTGGGAATACCAGTTCCGTCCCGTGCTGATGGCGCCCAAGATCTTTCGGCCGCGCAAGGATGGCTCAGGCCTTCACGATGTCTCGTCGTGGAAGTTGGAGGTCTACGTCGCACAAGGGTGGCAGCAGTTTGAGCCCCGGATCGAGATCATGTCCGACTCCGGTGACAAACCGATCGGGGAAGGAATCAAGCTGACTCTCCGGGACGCCCGGAAGCTTCGGGCCGCTCTCGGCAAAGCTCTCGAGGTGGCGCAGTCGAGCTGAACCGGGCCTGAAACGCGGAAGAACCCCGCCACCGGGGTGACGGGGTTCTTCCGTGAGTACGACTCAGTCCAGGTAGTCCCGCAGGACCTGGGACCGCGACGGGTGGCGCAGCTTCGACATCGTCTTCGACTCGATCTGCCGGATGCGCTCACGGGTCACCCCGTACACCTGGCCGATCTCGTCGAGCGTGCGCGGCTGGCCGTCGGTGAGGCCGAAGCGCAGGCGGACCACGCCGGCTTCGCGCTCGGACAGCGTCTGCAGCACCGACTGGAGCTGGTCCTGCAGCAGCGTGAACGACACCGCGTCGACCGCGACGACCGCTTCGGAGTCTTCGATGAAGTCACCGAGCTGCGAGTCGCCCTCGTCGCCGATCGTCTGGTCGAGCGAGATCGGCTCGCGCGCGTACTGCTGGATCTCCAGGACCTTCTCCGGGGAGATGTCCATTTCCTTCGCGAGTTCCTCGGGGGTGGGCTCACGCCCGAGGTCCTGCAGCAGCTCACGCTGTATGCGGCCGAGCTTGTTGATGACCTCGACCATGTGCACCGGGATGCGGATGGTGCGGGCCTGGTCGGCCATCGCGCGGGTGATCGCCTGGCGGATCCACCACGTGGCGTACGTCGAGAACTTGTAGCCCTTGGTGTAGTCGAACTTCTCCACCGCGCGGATCAGGCCGAGGTTGCCCTCCTGGATCAGGTCCAGGAACGCCATGCCGCGGCCGGTGTAGCGCTTGGCCAGCGAAACCACGAGCCGGAGGTTCGCCTCCAGCAGGTGGTTCTTGGCGCGCTCGCCGTCGCGCACGATCCACTTGAGATCGCGGCGCATCTGGGTGACGAGCTTCTCGCCCTCCTCCTCGGCGGTGCGCACGCGCTCGGCGGCGTAGAGCCCGGCCTCGATCCGCTTGGCCAGCTCCACCTCCTCCTCCGCGTTCAGCAGCGCGACCTTGCCGATCTGCTTGAGGTAGGCACGCACGGAGTCGGCGGACGCGGTGAGCTCGGCGTCCTTGCGCGCCTGGCGCAGCGCCTCGGACTCCTCCTCGTCCCAGACGAAGTCCGGGTTGTCGGAGCTCTTCGCGGCGGCCTTGTCGGCGGCGGCACCACGACGGCGCTGGGCCGGGGTCTCCTCGTCGTCCTCTTCGTCATCGTCGTCGTCGGCCGCGGCGGCGTCCGGCTCGTCGTTGACGGTCTCGTCGACGACGTCGACCTCGACCTCTTCCAGGTCCGACAGGTCGGGCGAGTCGAGTTCGGCTTCGTCGAGTTCGCCAGGACCGTCCGGATCGCCGTCTTCGGTCTTCGCGCCCTTGGTCACGGCCTTCTTCGCGGGGGCCTTCTTGGCCGGCGCCTTCTTGGCGGTGGTGGTCTTGCGGGCCGCAGGCTTCGCCGTCCCGGTGGCTGCCTCTTCGGCCGGCTCGCCGGCTGCGGTCGCTGTCTTCGTCCCGCCTCGGGTTGCGGTTCTTGCGGCTGCCACTTACGCCCTTTCGCAGCGGTCGATCATGACGAGCAACGGCCTGGCGGCCACTGCTGCCTCACATTCGGGGATCACGCCTCGGCCTGCGGTTTTGACCTCCGCAGCCGTGGGCCGTGTTCCATTGTAACGACGGTACGCGCATGAGGTGCGAAGCGATCACCCTCAGCCCCGCCGCGAGCACCGGATCAGTGCTGGATGCCCTCGGCCGCGGCGGCCGCGGCGCCGACGATCCCGGCGTTGTTCTGCAGCGTCGCCACCAGCACCGGAGTGCGGATGTCCAGCAGCGGCACCCATTTCTCGGCCTTCTTGCTGACCCCGCCGCCGACGATGAACAGATCCGGCCAGATCAGGTTCTCGAGCACGGTCAGATAACGGTGCACCCGCTTGGCCCATTCGGGGTACGAGAGCCCCTCGTTGTCCTTCACCGACGCCGCCGCGCGCTTCTCCGCGTCGTGGCCGTCGATCTCCAGGTGGCCGAACTCGGTGTTCGGGACGAGCTTGCCGTCCTGGAACACCGCGCTGCCGATCCCGGTGCCGAAGGTGAGCAGCGCGGTCACGCCCCTGCGCGCGACCGGGTCGCCGAAGCGGATCTCGGCCATGCCCGCGGCGTCGGCGTCGTTGAGCATCGCGACCTGGTCGACGCCGCGGCCGAGCCGCTTGGCGAACAGCGCGTCGGCGTCCGTGCCGATCCACTGCTTGTCGATGTTGGCCGCGGTGTGCGCGACGCCCTTCTTGACGACGGCGGGGAGCGTCACGCCGACCGGGCCGTCCCAGCCCGCCTGCGTGACGATGTCGTGCACGACGTCCGCCACCGCCGACGGCGTGGACGGCTTCGGCGTCTCGATCCGGATCCGGTCGCCGATGAGCTGGCCCTTTTCCAGGTCGACCAAGGCGCCCTTGATCCCGCTGCCGCCGATGTCGATGCCGAAACCTCGGCGGGTCGCCTCCACCACGGACGTGGTCCCTTCTCGCACGATTCAGAAGCCTGCCTCGGAGACTTTAACCGGATGTGGTGACATGTCGGACGTGGGAGTTGACGAGTCGTTGCTGAAAAGCGTCGCGGAGCAGGTCGCGACGGAGGCCGCCGAGCTGGTCCGCGAGGCCTGGGCGGGGATGGCGGACGGCCGTTCGGTGGCCGTGGGCACCAAGTCCGCGGACACCGACGTGGTGACCGCGGTCGACCACGAGTCCGAACGCCTGGTGCGCGCCCGGCTGGCTTCGCTGCGCCCGGACGACGAGGTGCTGGGCGAGGAGGGCGGCGGCGCGGCGGGCGACGGCGTGACCTGGGTGGTCGACCCGATCGACGGCACGGTCAACTTCCTCTACGGGCTGCCGTGGTTCGCGGTGTCGGTGGCGGCGCAGGTCGACGGCGAATCGGTGGCCGGCGCGGTCGTGGAGCCGGCGAGCGGCCGCGTCTGGACGGCGGCCCGCGGTCAGGGCGCGTTCCTGGACGGCCGCCGGCTGGCGGTGTCGTCGCCTTCGCGGCTCGAGCTGACTTTGGTCGGCACCGGTTTCGCGTACGCGGCGGAGCGCCGGACGCGCCAGTCGCGCTTCGCGGCGGAGCTGCTGGGCCGGGTGCGGGACATCCGCCGCAACGGGGCGGCGTCCCTGGACCTGTGCGCGGTGGCGGCGGGCTGGCTGGACGCGTACGTGGAGCACGGCCTGCACCGCTGGGACTGGGCGGCGGGCGCGCTGATCGCGGCGGAGGCGGGCGCGGTGGTGTCCCTGCCGGGGTCGCTGCCGGAGCTGGGCGCGGACGCGACCTACGCGGCGGCGCCGTCGATCGCGGACCCGCTGCGCGAGCTTCTGGCCGAGTGCGGGGCGGCGGAGGTCTGAGCCGAGAGCCGAGCGGGCGGCCGGTGGGTCGCGAATGAGTCATTGGGGACTGCCGGTGCCGCGCGTGAGTCATGGGGGATCGTCGGTGGGTCGCGAGTGACTCATTGGGGACCTCCGGTGCCGCGAATGAGTCATTGGGGACTGCCGGTGCCGCGAGTGACTCATTCGGGACCTCCAGCGCCGCGAATGACTCATTCGGGACGCCGGGCGGCCGGAACTGTCGGTGCTCCCCGGTAGCGTGGAAAACGGGGGGCGCCCCCGCGGCGTCGGCGTCGGCGCCGACGCCGGATCAGCGTGTGAGCCGGGTCAGCAGGCGACGTCGCGGGCCGAGGCCAGCAGGGTCTGGTCGATCACCGGGGCCTTGGCGCCCGCCGACTGCTCGTTGCCGCCGCCGCCCTGGTGGGTCTTGGACCAGTCGGCGAGCTGGGTGAGGACCTGGCGGGCCTCGGCGCGCGGGCGGATGTCGCCGAAGAGGGAGCCCGTCACCAGGTCGACGCTCGCGTCCTTGCGGTTGTCCTGGACCAGCTCGGCGCACGGGACCACCAGGCTCAGCGTCCGGGCCGCGGTGACGCCGTTCTCGCCGAAGCGGATCTGGCCGCGGCACTTGGCCACCCGGCCGTCGTAGGCGGGGTCGTTGGCCGGCTCGCCCGCGCCGGTGAAGCCCAGCTCCTTGAGCGCCGTGGTGGCGATGCCGCCCTGGCCGCGCGTGCTCGACGCGTTGAGGACCTTGACCGCGACCTTGTCCGGCGGGACCGGCGCGCGGTCGTCGAGGGAGTTGTGGGGGAGCGTGCTGAACGTGACACCCGGCGGCGGGCTCGCGGGCGGGTCGCACTTCACGGCCTCGTCGACGTCGCCCTTGCCGACCGCCGCGTTGATCCAGACGATGATCGCGCCGAGGGCGAGCACGCCGATGACGATCAGCGCCGGCAGCGGCTTGTGCTTGCGATACGGCCGCGCCCCACGGTCCCCGATGCCGTTCCCCGACGCCACCTGCCCGTCCCTTCCCGAACACCGAAACCGACCGTGCGAACCCGGCACCGTCGTGGCCGATCAGCCTAGGCGCTGCGGCCGATGCGCATCGTTCCGGGGCACCCCGTTCCACGCCCGATCCCCGTGCGGCGATCGCACCACGCCCGGGACGGCCGGGGCAAGCGGACACGGGCCGCGTGTGGAGTTCTCCACCCGCGGGCAACCCGAACGGACGACAACGCGTCTTACCTGCGGGTTCCCCCTGTCGGGTGACGAATCCCCGGCAATGTCTGACTCGTTGCAGAACCGTCGCGGGCGTGAGCTACCCTTCCCGGGCTCCGGCCGCAGGAAGAGGCGCGAAAAGAAGAGACCTCGGTCACTTCGGCCGTCGGGCACAAACGAGGGCCCTGGAACGTTGACCAGCGGCACGGCGGACTCACGGGGTGACCCCGGGGGTCCGGGAAAACGACTACACAAGCTGATCGCAGGGGTGAGGGACACATGGCTACCGACTACGACGCTCCGCGCCGCAGCGAAGCCGACGAGCTGGCCGAAGACTCGTTGGAGGAGCTCAAGGCCCGGCGGAACGAGAACCAGTCCGGCGTCGTCGACGTCGACGAGGACGCGACCGCCGAGAACTTCGAGCTGCCGGGTGCCGACCTTTCCGGGCTTTCCGGTGAGGACATGACCGTGAAGGTGGTGCCGAAGCAGGCGGACGAGTTCACCTGCTCCGTGTGCTTCCTGGTGCACCACCGCAGCCGGCTGGCCGAGGACAACGGCGGACGCCTGATCTGCCGCGACTGCGCCTGACCGCGCAGGGGTTCTCGGAACAGGGGACGAACAGACGCGACGGAGAGCCTCGAGGGCACCAAGGGGGAGGCTCGAAGCGCGCTGGGGACAAGGGGGCCGGCCGGCAGGCCGGCCCCCTTCCCATGTCTTGCGGGGGTGGAGCCGCGGTCAGGCGCCCTTGAGCAGCTCGGCGACGCGCTCGGGGTGCCGGGTGCTGAACAGCCAGTACGGCGTCGGGTCGCTCGCGTCGGTGAGGCGGACCCGGACCACCGGGCCGACCCAGCCGCGGTGCAGCACGTAGGCGGCGGGGTCGCCGTCCCGCCCGAGCGCCTTGCGCTTGGCCTCCTTGTCGAAGATCTCCACCTCGCCGGCGTAGCGCAGCGGCAGGTGGGCGTCGCCGACCCACAGCTCCGGCTCGTCGCCGCCGGTGACCCGGACCTTCGACCGGCCCAGCGACAGCAGCAGCGCCACGACGACCGGCAGCGCGATCACGTACGGCAGCCACGCCCGGATCCCCGGGTAACCGAGGTCGATCTCGGCGGCGAGCAGGACCGCGCCGAGCACCGGCAGCGGCCAGCCCCACCACGGGACGTACAGCCGCTCGGAGTGCCGGACCGCGGCGCTAGCGGCCGTCTTCGCTGATTCACCCACGGGTAGAGAGTAATCTCGCCGCCCGTGTCCAGCGTTCAGGTACTCCTCTCCCGGGTCGACCCGGATGTCCCGCTGCCCGCCTACGCCCGACCGGGCGACGCGGGCGCCGATCTCGTCACCACCTCGGATATCGTCCTGGCACCCGGGGAACGCGGGGTGGTCGGCACCGGTGTCGCGATCGCGCTCCCGTCCGGGTACGCGGGGTTCGTCCACCCGCGCTCGGGCCTGGCCGCCCGGGTCGGGCTGTCGGTGGTGAACACGCCGGGCACGATCGACGCGGGCTACCGCGGGGAGATCAAGGTCTGCCTGATCAACCACGACCCGGTGCACCCGGTGAAGCTGACGCGCGGCGACCGCATCGCCCAGCTGGTCGTGCAGCGGGTCGAACACGCCGAGTTCGTCGAGGTCGCCGAGCTCGACACCACCGAACGGGGTGCCGGCGGCTACGGATCCACCGGCGGACACGCCACACTGGGAGCACCGGCGCTCGCGACGAGCACCGGCGCGGGGGAAGGAACGGAGAAGTAGTGGGGATTTTCGGACGCAAGCGGCGGACCGAGGGCGGGTCCGCGGGCAGGCACGCCGCGCCCGAGGCCGACGACACGATCGAGGACGAGGCGTACGACGACGAGGACTCGGAGCTTTCGGACGTTTCCGACGGCCCGTTCGACGTCGCGGACTTCGACGACGACGGCGTCCCGCGGATCGACCTCGGCTCGGTGAAGGTGCCGGTGCCCGACGGTTCCCAGGTCCAGGTCGAGATGGACCCGGAGACCGGGGGCGTGCGCGCGGTGCACGTCGTCACCGAGCAGGGCCAGATCACGGTCAGCGCGTACGCCGCGCCGCGCTCCGGCGGGCTGTGGCGCGAGGTGAGCACGGAGCTCGCCGAGCAGCTGCGGGCCGACGGCGCCAAGGTCAACATCGGCCGCGGCAAGTGGGGCCTGGAGATCTCGGCCATCGTCGGCGACGTCGCCCTGCGGTTCGTCGGCGTCGACCGGCCCCGCTGGATGCTGCGCGGCGTGATCGCCGGGCCGCAGTCGGAAGCCGCGGGGGCCGTCGAGGTGCTGCGCGAGATCGTCCGGCGCACGATCGTCGACCGCGGCGACGCCCCGATGCCGGTCCGCACCCCGCTGACCATCACGCTGCCCGAAGCGGTCGCCGAGCACATCGCGGCCCAGCAGCAACAGGGCTGAGCCAACGCCCATGAGGGGCACCTTCACGGCTTCAAGAGCCGTGAAGGTGCCCCTCACGGCATTTCGAGGGCCCGGCGGAAGGCGAGGACGGTCGCCCGGCCGAGGGACTCGCGGTCGGCGCCCAGCGCCGTGAGCGTCGTCTCGCCGAGCGCCGCGCGGGGGAGTGCGCTCGCCCACTCCGATGCGACTTTCGTCGGGTGGATCGGGTCGTCGGTGCACGTGCCGATCCCGGCCGGCACGGCGAGCCGCGACAGCTCCGGGAGCGTCGGCGAGGGACGGCCCGCCGCCACGCGCAGGCCGGCCGCGAGCCCGTCGCCGTGGCGGCGCCACGCCCGGTCCAGTTCGGCCCGCAGCCAGTCCGGGCTGCCCGCGGTCTGCGCCAGCGCGGCGTCGACGCCGGAACCGGCCACCAGATCCGCCGACAGCGTCGCGGCCCGCGACGCGGGTGCTGAGCCCGGGACGCCGTTCCAGGCCGGGAGCGCGGCCAGCAGGCCCCCGCAACGGCCCGGGTTGCGCACGGCCCACTCCGCGGCCAGGTGCGCGCCGAACGAAATGCCGCCGACGAGCAGTTCGCCGTGTTCGTCCGCGAGCGCGTCGAGGGCCGCCAGATAGCCGTCGGCCAGCGCCGCGCCCGGGGGCGGCGGTGGCGCGATGAGCGGGACACCGAGGGCGCGCAGGGGCCCTTCGAAGACGGCCCGGACGAACACTTCGTCCGAGCCGGTGCCGGGCAGCAGCACCGCGGCGGGAACTCTGATCGCGGACGTCACGTTGCGATCTTTGCGCAAAGGCGTTTCCCTGGCGGGAACCGCAGTACGCTGGAATCGCACGGGCCGCAAGCAGTTTGTCGGGGGCCCCGGAGCACAGGAGCACCTATGTCCGCCAAAGACGGCGGCTACTTCAGCCGGCTGGTACGCAAGCTGACCAGCGACGTCGAGGATCTCGACGCAGACGAAATGTCGATGAGGTCGGGCGCCGAAGGGGCGCAGCGGGCCTGTGACTGCCGTTCCGGTGAAGAGGTCACCGTGATGGGAAGACTGCGCAGCGTGGAGCTCTGCCCGACGAACGAGGCCGCCACCCTGGAGGCCGAGCTGTTCGACGGGACACAGGGCGTGACGCTAATCTGGCTCGGCCGCCGCCGGATCCCGGGCATCGAGCCTGGCCGGACGATCAAGGTGCGCGGCCGGATGGCCGAGCGTGACGGCCAGAAGGTGCTGTACAACCCCTATTACGAGCTCCAGAGCCCAGTGAGTTGATCACCCATCGTGACTGAACCCGCCCCGAGCGAGAAGAAGACCGACGCGGACGAAGAACCGCAGCCGACCCTGCTCGAGCAGATGGGCGGCGTGTCCGGCCTGATCTATTCGTCGCTGCCGGTGATCGTCTTCGTGCTGGCGAACTCGTTCTTCGGCCTGACCGCGGCCATCTGGACCTCGATCGGCAGCGCGGTGGCCATCACCGTGCTGCGGCTGGTCCGCAAGGAACCGCTGCAGCCGGCGATCTCGGGCTTCTTCGGCGTCGCGATCGCGGCGTTCATCGCCTACCGGACGGGGTCGGCGAAGGGCTTCTTCCTCTTCGGGATCTACGCGAGCCTGATCTACTGCGGCGTCTTCGTGCTGTCGGTGGTGGTCCGCTGGCCGATCGCGGGCGTCGTCTGGAACATGCTCAACGGCACGGGCCAGGCGTGGCGCAAGGACAAGCCCTCCCGCTACGGCTACGACATCGCGACGCTGTCCATGGCCCTGATCTTCGCGGCGCGGTTCGTGGTGCAGCGCTGGCTGTACCAGGAGGACTACACCGGCTGGCTGGCCTTCGCGAAGATCGCGATGGGCTACCCGCTGTACGCGCTGGGCCTGCTGGTGGTCGTGTGGGCGGTCCGGCGGTCGGACAAGCGCCTGAAGGCGATGGCGGAGACCGAGCCGGCGCCGGAGACGGACGCCGAGGTCGAAGCCCGGCTGCGCCAGAAGTACGCGGCTCCCGAGGCCTGAGCGGGACGGTCTCGAACGAGTTCCGGCTGCCGAGCGCCGCGAATGACTCATTCGCGGCACTGGCGGTCCCGAATGAGTCATTCGCGACACACCAGAAGGCCCCCGGCACACTCCGCCGGGGGCCTTCTCCGTGTCGTCAGTACCCCAGTGCGGTCCGGATCTCCGGCTCCACGTCCGCGGTCGCCACGAACAGCAGCTCGTCGCCCGGCTCCAGCGGGTCCTCCGGCTGCGGCACGATCACCCGGTCACCCCGCAGGATCGTCACCAAGGCCGCGTCGCGCGGCAGCGACAGCTCGCTCACCGGCTTGCCGGCCAGCGGCGTCTCGGCCGGCAGGGTCAGCTCGACGAGGTTCGCGTTGCTCTGCCGGAACGTCATCAGCCGGACGAGGTCGCCGACGCTGACCGCCTCCTCGACCATCGCCGCCAGCATCCGCGGGGTCGAAACCGCCACGTCGACGCCCCAGGCGTCGGTGAACAGCCACTCGTTGGCCGGGTTGTTCACCCGGGCCACCACGCGGCGGACCGCGAACTCGGTCTTCGCCAGCAGCGAGACCACCAGGTTGGCCTTGTCGTCGCCGGTCGCGGCGATGACCACGTCGCACTGCTCGATCCCGGACTCCTCCAGGATCGACACCTCGCAGGCGTCGCCGAGCACCCAGTCGGCCTGCTCGACCGCGTGCGGTTCGAACTGGTCGGCCTCGCGCTCGATGAGCATCACCTGGTGCCTGCCGTCGATCAGCTCGGCGGCGATGGAGCGGCCGACCGCGCCCGCGCCCGCAATCGCGACCCTCATGCCTCGTCCTCCGGTTCGCGGTGGGCCACGCTCGTCACGTCGCTGACGGTGCCCGAGCGCGCGGCCACCCACACGTCGTCGCCGTCCTGGATGACCGTCTTGTGGTCCGGCAGCACGGCGGTGCCGAACCGCATGATGAACGCCACGCGCGCGTCCGTCGCCTCCTGCAGGGACCGGACGGAGTGCCCGACCCAGCCCTCGTGCAGCGGCAGCTGCAGCAGCGCCACGTTGCCCGACGGGTCCCGCCACGCCGACGCCACGCCGTCCGGCAGCAGCGTCCGCAGGAACCGGTCGGTGGTCCACGGCACGGTCGCGACCGTCGGGATCCCCAGCCGCTCGTACACGGCCGCGCGCTTGTGGTCGTAGATCCGCGCGACGACGTGCTCGATGCCGAAGTTCTCGCGGGCGACCCGCGCGGAAATGATGTTCGAGTTGTCGCCGCTGGACACCGCGGCGAACGCGCCGGCCCGCTCGATGCCCGCTTCGATGAGCACCTTGCGGTCGAAGCCGACGCCGACGACCTGCTGGCCGTGGAAGTCGCTGCCGAGCCGGCGGAACGCCTGCTGGTTCTTGTCGATGACGGCCACCTCGTGGCCGAGCCGCTCCAGCGCAGCGGCCAGGGACGCGCCTACCCGGCCGCACCCCATGATCACCACGTGCACGCCCTGCCTCCTCTTCGGCGGTTACCCGTCCGTACCTACCCCGACATGCCAGCGCCGAACCTACCGTGCACCCCGGCGGTTACGCTTCCGTGGTGTCGAAGTTCCCGACCGTGCTGAAACGCCTGGTCCTCGGACGTCCGTTCCGCAGTGACAGGCTCGCTCACACGCTCCTCCCGAAGCGCATCGCGCTGCCGATCTTCGCGTCCGACGCGCTCTCGAGCGTGGCGTACGCGCCGGAAGAGATCTTCCTGACGCTGAGCGTCGCGGGCCTCTCCGCCTACGCGCTGGCGCCGTGGATCGGCATCATGGTCGCCCTGGTCATGCTGGTCGTCGTCGCGTCCTACCGGCAGAACGTGCACGCCTACCCGAGCGGCGGCGGCGACTACGAGGTCGCCAACACCAACCTCGGCGGCAAGTTCGGCCTCACCGTGGCCAGCGCGCTGCTCGTGGACTACGTGCTCACGGTCGCGGTGTCCACTTCGTCCGGTGTGGCCAACATCGGGTCCGCCGTCCCGTGGGTGGCGCAGCACAAGGTGCTGGCCTCGATCGTCATCGTCGTCGTGCTGACGTCGCTGAACCTGCGCGGCATCCGGGAGTCGGGGAAGGCTTTCGCGATCCCGACTTACGGGTTCATCCTGGGCATTCTGGTCATGGTCGCGTGGGGCCTGGTGCAGGCGGCCACCGGCACCGAGATGAAGGCCGAGAGCGCGGGCTTCACGCTGAACGCCGAAGGCACCTTCGCGGGCGTGGCGTACGCGTTCCTGGTGCTGCGGGCGTTTTCCTCCGGCGCGGCGGCGCTGACCGGGGTCGAGGCGATCAGCAACGGCGTCCCGGCGTTCCAGAAGCCCAAGTCGAAGAACGCGGCCACCACGCTGCTGATGATGGGCCTGCTCGCGGTGACCATGCTGGTCGGCATCATCACGCTGGCCTCGATCACCGACGTCAAGTTCGCCGAAGACCCGGCCGAACAGCTCGCGGGCGCGCCGGCCGGCTACGAGCAGAAGACGATCGTCGCGCAGATCGCGCACGCGGTGTTCGCCGACTTCCCGCCGGCGTTCTACTACATCTCCTTCTCCACCGGCATCATCCTGCTGCTGGCCGCGAACACCGCGTTCAACGGCTTCCCGGTGCTGGGCTCGATCCTGGCGCAGGACCGCTACCTGCCGCGGCAGCTGCACACGCGCGGCGACCGGCTGGCGTTCTCCAACGGGATCCTGTTCCTGGCGGCGTTCGCGCTGGTGCTGATCATCGCGTTCGACGCCGAGGTCACCCGGCTCATCCAGCTCTACATCGTGGGCGTGTTCGTGTCGTTCACGGTGAGCCAGGCCGGCATGATCCGGCACTGGAACCGGTTGCTGGCCAGGGAAACCGACCCGGCGGTGCGGCGGCGGATGCGGCGCTCGCAGACGGTCAACGCGGTCGGCCTGACGATGACCGGCGTCGTGCTGGTGATCGTGCTCATCACCAAGTTCCTGCTCGGCGCGTGGATCGCGATCGCGGCGATGGTGGCGATCTTCGTGCTGATGACCGCGATCCGGCGGCACTACGACCGCGTCGCCGACGAGCTGAAGGACCTCGGCGACACCCCGACGGTGCTGCCGTCGCGCAACCACGCGATCGTCCTGGTGTCCAAACTGCACCGTCCGACGCTGCGCGCGCTGGCCTACGCCAAGGCGATGCGCCCGGACGTCCTCGAAGCCGTGACGGTCAACGTGGACGACGCGGACACCCGCCGGTTGACCGCCGAATGGGACGCCCACAACTTCAAGGTGCCGCTGAAGGTCGTCGAGTCGCCCTACCGCGAGATCACGAAGCCGGTGCTCGACTACGTCAAGCGCGTGCGCGGGGACAACCCGCGCAACGTGGTGACCGTGTTCATCCCGGAGTACGTGGTCGGGCACTGGTGGGAGCAGGTGCTGCACAACCAGAGCGCGCTGCGGCTCAAGGGCCGCCTGCTGTTCCAGTCCGGCGTGATCGTGGCGAGCGTGCCGTGGCAGCTGGAGTCGTCGGCCAAGGCGGCCGCGCGGGTCCGGAACGAACGTCCCGCGGCCGGCGACGTCCGGCGCGGGTTCTCGCCCAACGGCAAGCGGGCCGCCGCGCCGAAACCGAAGGAGCCGGCCGAATGACGAGCTGGCTGGGCCGGGTCCTCGAGGTCGAGGTCGGGCCGGTCGCGCACGGCGGCCACTGCGTCGCGCGCGCCGACGGCCGGGTCGTGTTCGTCCGGCACGCGCTGCCGGGGGAGCGGGTCCGCGTCGAGGTCACCGAGGACAACGGCGGTTCGTTCTGCCGCGGCGACGCGGTCGAGGTGCTGTCGGCGTCCGGCGCGCGGGTCGAGCCGCCGTGCCCGCTCGCGGCGCCCGGCGGGTGCGGCGGGTGCGACTGGCAGCACGCGGCGCCGTCGTACCAGCGCGAGCTGAAGGCCGCCGTGGTGGCGGAGCAGCTGCGGCGGCTGGCCGGGATCGAGCGCGAGGTCGTCGTGGAGGCGCTGGAGGGCGGGTCGCTGGACTGGCGCAGCCGCGTCCGGCTGGTGGCCGGCCGGGACGGGCGCGCGGGCCTGCGCGCCCACCACAGCCACCGGGTGGTGCCGCTGGAGAAGTGCCCGATCGCGGTGCCGGGCGCGCTGGACGACGTCCTCGCGCGCCGCTGGCGCCCGGGTGCCGAGCTGGAAGTGACCAGCGACGGCGACGGCACCCGGCACGTGCGCGAGCTGTCGACGGTCCGCGGCAAGGTCCGCGCCCGCCAGCTGTCGGGCGGCGTGGCCGTCCAGCACGCGGCGGGCCGCGACTGGCGCCTCGACGCCCACGGCTTCTGGCAGGTCCACCCGGCGGCGGCGCCCACATTGGCGGCGGTCGTCGCCGAGTGGGCGGAAGCACCGGCGGGCGGGTCGGCGTGGGACCTGTACGCCGGGGTCGGGCTGTTCGCGTCGGTGCTGGCCGCGCAGGTCGGCGCTTCGGGCCGCGTGCTGGCGGTCGAGTCGGGCCGCCGCGCGGTCACCGACGGCGAGCGGAACCTGGCGGACCTCCCGCAGGTCTCGTGGCAGGCGGGGCGCGTGGAGCACGTGCTCGAGTCGGCGGCCAAGCCGGTCGACGTCGTGGTGCTGGACCCGCCCCGGAAGGGCGCGGGCAAGGCGGTCGTGGAGTCCATCGTGGCGGGCGCCCCGGACCGGATCGTGTACGTGGCCTGCGACCCGGCGGCGCTGGCCCGCGACCTGGCCACGTTCGCCTCGCACGGGTATTCGCTGACCGATCTGCGGGCGTTCGACGCGTTCCCGATGACCCACCACGTGGAGTGCGTGGCGCTGCTGTCCTGAGTTTTTGTCGGTGGTGGCGGTAACACTGCTGCCATGACCCCACTCGAGGACTTCGACCTGGCGGCTTCGGCGGTGACCGGCCTGGTGTCGGCGGTCGGCGCCTGGGACGCACCGACGGCGTGCGCGGACTGGGACGTGCGCGCGGTGGTGAACCACCTGGCGCACGGGAACGCGAAGGTGGCGTTCTGGGCGGGCGCGGGACCACCGGCGCCGGAGGGCGACTACCTGGGTGCCTCGCCGGTGGAGGCGTTCGCGGCCTCGGTCTTGCGCGCGCGGACGGTGCTGGTCTCGCCGGGGTTGCTGACGCGGACGGTGACGACTCCGCTGGGCGAGGTACCGGGGGTGTTCCTGGTGCACATGCGGGTCAACGAGTACGTGGTGCACGGCTGGGACATCGCGGACGCGACCGGCGCATCGACGGACTTGCTGCCGGACCTGGCGGTGAGTGCGCTGGAGCAGTGGCGATCCCGCTTCGGGGCGACGCCGCGGCAGCCGGGCGGCCCGTTCGGCCCGGAGGTCCCGGCCCTGGCGGAGGCGACGGCGGCGGACCGGCTGGCGGCGTTCCTGGGGAGGAGGTCGGCGCGCGGCTTGAGGGGCCTGGCCTGCTGGTGTGCGCTGCTTGCGGCGTGGACGCCGGTCCGGGCGGCCGGTTTGTGCACCTGTGCGGGGTGAGGCTGCTCGGCGGGGCTGGTGTGGTTGCTTGCGCTGCCTGCCGCATCGGCGCGGGCCAGCGCGACTGGCTGCCTCGGCATCCTGCTCGGCGCGGGTCGGCCGGCGTGCGTGCTGTGCCGGTTCGTTTGCGCGTTGGCGCGGGTCCGGTGTGGCTGGCTGCCTGGTGCAGGCTGCTCGACGCTGGTGGGCCGGCGTGCGTGCTCGGGCTAGGTCCGCTTGCCGCATCGGCGCTGACCGGCGCGGCCGGCTGGCTTGTGCACCTGTGCGAGGTGAGGCTGCTCGGCGGGGCTGGCGTGGTTGCTTGCGCTGCCTGCCGCATCGGCGCGGGCCCTTGCGGCAGGCAGCCGTGCGCCCGCGGGGAGCGAGCTGCCCGAAGCATGGGCGCGCCAACGTCTCCCGCGAGAGTCCGCGGAGCAAGGCCAGTCCACAGCGGACTACTGGGTCCGGCACGTCCGCGGCGCCGTCCGGTTCGCCGACGGCGTCACGACCCTGGCCGCCGACGGCGTCACGGCGTTCCTGGAGCTCGGCCCGGCCGGGGTGCGGGGCGCCTGGCCTGCGTCAGCCTGCCCGCCGCACCGCGAACGCCGCGGCCAGGCCCGTCGCCGTCATCGCCACTCCCGAGGCCAGCAGCACCCACGCGCCCGCCCCCGGCAGCACCCGTGCCGCCGGTTGGAAGCGGGTCACGCCGGGCAACGTCACCACCAGGTGGCGCAGGACCACGCCCGTCACCACCAGGCCCGGGAGGCACGCCATCGCCAGTGGCTCGTCCTGCCGCCGGGCGAAGGTCAGGTACGCCAGTGTCCCCGCCACCAGGACCGCCGCCGCGCAGACGAGGCGCAGGCCCACCGCCAGTTCCGGGTCCGGGGTGCCCGGGGGCAGCGCGGCCGGGAACGTCGCCGTGCGCAGGGTCAGGCCCGCGATCACCCCGAGCCCGGCCACCGCCACCAGTACGGCTCGCGGCCCTCGCCACTGCGTCACGTCAGGCAGCATAAAGCCGGAAAACCCGCGCTGGGCCGTTCGAATGATCCCGAACGGGCTACTCAGCCCGCGAACCAGTGCTGCGGGCCCGGGCGCAGGTTCTGGTAGATGTGCTTGACCTCGGTGTACTCCGCCAGCCCCGCCGGGCCCAGCTCGCGGCCGAACCCCGACTGCTTGTAGCCGCCCCACTCGGCCTGCGGCAGGTACGGGTGGAAGTCGTTGATCCACACCGTCCCGTGGCGCAGCCGCCCGGCCACTCGCTGCGCGCGCGAAGCGTCCTGGGTGAACACCGCGCCGGCCAGGCCGTAGTGCGTGTCGTTGGCGATGCGGACCGCGTCGTCCTCGTCGGTGAACGTCTCGACCGTCAGGACCGGCCCGAACGACTCCTCGACCACCGCCGACGAGCCCTGCCGCACCTCGTCCAGGATGGTCGGCAGGTAGTAGAAGCCCTCCGCCAGCGCCGGATCCTCCGGTCGGCGGCCGCCCGTGCGCAGCACCGCGCCCTCCGCCAGGGCTGCGGCCACGTACGCCTCCACCTTGGACCGGTGCGCCGCCGAGATCAGCGGGCCCGTCTCCGCGCGGTCGTCGAACGGGCCGCCCAGGCGGATCCGCTCGGCGCGGCGCACCAGCTCGTCGACGAACTCGCCGTGCCACTCCCGCTGCACGATCAGCCGCGCCCCCGCCGAGCAGACCTGGCCCGAGTGCAGGAACACCGCCGTCAGCGCGTAGTCGACCGCGGTCTCGAAGTCGGCGTCGGCGAAGACCACGTTCGGGTTCTTGCCGCCCAGCTCGAGGGCCACTTTCTTGACCGTGCCCGCGGCCGCCGCGGCGATCACCCTGCCGGTGGCCAGGCAGCCGGTGAACGACACCAGGTCGACGTCCGGGTGGGTCGCCAGCGGCGCGCCCACCTCGGCGCCGGCGCCGAGCACCAGGTTGCCCACACCGGGCGGCAGGCCCGCCTCGGTGAGCAGCTTCAGGAACAGGATCGCCGTGTGCGGTGTCAGCTCGCTGGGCTTGAGCACGAACGTGTTGCCCGCCGCGAGCGCCGGCGCGATCTTCCACACCGTCTGCAGCAGCGGGTAGTTCCACGGTGTGATCAGCCCGCAGACGCCGACCGGCTCGTGCACGATCCGGCTGATCGCGTCCGGGTTGCCGGTGTCGACGACGCGGCCGGCGTCCTGCGCCGCGAGCTTGCCGAAGTAGCGCAGGCAGGCCGCGATGTCGGCCATGTCGTAGCGGCTCTCGACCAGGCGCTTGCCGGTGTCGAGCGACTCGGCGCGCGCGAACGCCTCCGCGTCGCGGTCGAGCAGGTCCGCGGTGCGCAGCAGCAGGTCACCGCGCAGGTGCGCGGGCGTGCCGGGCCACGGGCCGGCGTCGAACGCCCGGCGCGCCGCCGCGATGGCCGCCCCGGTGTCCTCGGCGGTGCCCTCGGCGACCGCCGCGACCAGGGAACCGTCGGCCGGGCAGCGGATCTCCCGGCGCCCGCCGTCCCGTGCGTCCACCCAGTCGCCGCCGATGAAGAAGTCCGCCATGGCCGCCATTCTCGTGGCCACGCCGCGTGACCGCCACAGCACGGCGGGGAGACGAGGTTCACCCCGGGTGCTGACGGGTGATCGCTCTCCGCCTGTGATGCCGGACGCGGCGGGCGGAACCACCCTGGCGGGTCTCCGTAGACTGGCCGGAAGGTGGGGTGTCCGAAGACGAGCGAGGTGGAGACGAGTGACGATGCTGGAGTCCCTCAGCGGGCCGGCGGACCTGAAGCGCATGAGTGTCGAGGACCTCGGCGAACTGGCTGCCGAGATCCGGGACTTCCTCGTCGACAAGGTCCGCCGCGCGGGCGGGCACCTGGGGCCGAACCTCGGCGTCGTCGAGCTCACCCTGGCGCTGCACCGCGTGTTCGACTCGCCGCGCGACGCGATCGTGTGGGACGTCGGCCACCAGGCGTACGTGCACAAGATCGTCACCGGCCGGGCGGCCGGGTTCGACCTGCTGCGCCAGACCGGCGGCGTCACCGGTTACCCGTCGCGCGCGGAGAGTGACCACGACTGGGTGGAGAGCAGCCACGCGTCGTCCGGCCTGTCCTATGTGGACGGCCTGGCGAAGGCGTTCGCGCTGGACGGCGGCGGGCGGCACGCGATCGCCGTCGTCGGCGACGGCGCGCTCACCGGCGGGATGTGCTGGGAGGCGCTCAACAACATCGCCGCCCACCGGGACCGCCCGGTCGTCATCGTGATCAACGACAACGGCCGGTCGTACTCGCCGACCATCGGCGGGCTGGCCGACCACCTCGCCGCGCTGCGCCTGCAGCCCGGCTACGAGCGGCTCCTCGACGGCGGCCGCGAGCTCCTCAAGCACACCCCGGTCGTCGGCAAGCCGATCTACGCCGCGCTGCACGCCGCGAAGGCCGGGCTGAAGGACGCGCTGAGCCCGCAGGCGATGTTCTCCGACCTCGGCCTGAAGTACCTCGGCCCGGTCGACGGCCACGACCAGGTGGCGCTGGAGAAGGCGTTCCACAGCGCGAAGGCGTTCGGCGGCGCCGTGATCGTGCACGTGGTGACCGAGAAGGGCCACGGCTACGCGCCCGCGGTGAACAACGAGCACGACCAGATGCACCAGACCGACCCGATCGACCCGGAGACCGGCCTGCCGCCGGTGAAGGGCCCGAGCTGGACCGGGGTGTTCGGCGAAGAGCTGGCGAAGATCGGCGCCGAGCGCGAGGACGTCGTCGCGATCACCGCGGCGATGCTGCGCTCGACCGGGCTGGACAAGTTCGCCGAGTCCTTCCCGGACCGCTGGTACGACGTCGGCATCGCCGAGCAGCACGCGGTCACCTCGGCCGCCGGGCTCGCGATGGGCGGGCTGCACCCGGTGGTCGCGATCTACTCGACGTTCCTCAACCGCGCGTTCGACCAGGTGCTGATGGACGTCGCGCTGCACCGCCTGCCGGTGACGCTGGTGCTCGACCGGGCCGGCATCACCGGGCCGGACGGGCCGAGCCACCACGGCATGTGGGACCTCTCGCTGCTCGGCATGGTCCCGGGCATGCGCGTCGCGGCGCCGCGCGACCCGGCGACGCTGCGCGAAGAGCTGAACGAAGCCGTCGACGTGGCCGACGGCCCGACGGCGCTGCGCTTCTCGAAGGGCAAGGTCGGCACCGACGTCACCGCCGTCGAGCGGATCGGCACGGTCGACGTGCTGCGCCGCCCCACGGAGGGCGCGGACGTCCTGCTGGTGACGGTCGGCGCGTTCGCGACCCTCGGCCTGGCGGCCGCGGACCGGCTGGCCGACCAGGGCATCGGCGTGACGGTGGTGGACCCGCGCTGGGTCCTGCCGGTCCCGGCCGAGCTGGTCGCGCTGGCGTCACAGCACAAACTGGTGGTGACGGTCGAGGACAGCGGCCGCCACGGCGGCTTCGGCTCGGCCCTGGCGGCGATGTTCCGCGACGCCGAGTGCGATGTGCCGCTGCGCGACCTGGCGGTGCCGCAGTCGTTCCACGACCTGGGGAGCCGCGACGAGGTCTTGGCGCGCATCGGCTTGACGGCGCAGGACGTGGCCCGCCGGGTGACGGAGTGGGCTTCGGGCCGCCTGGGCACGGCTTCCGAGCAGACCGAGAAGAGCGCCGACCGCAGCTGAGCGCCCCGGCTGGGGCCGGGGTGTCGCCAGGCGTGCTTTCGCGCTCCGGAACTGTCGGTGCCCGCCGGTAGAGTGGAAAACGGGGGGCGCCCCACGGGCGGGGGCGGGTCAGGCTTCGGCCGGCAGCGCGGTGGTGACCGGGATCGGAGCCGAGCCGAACACTTCCGGCGGCTCCGGGAACAGCTTCACCAGCACCGGGTACGCCACCGCCGCCGTCACCAGCGTCACCAGCAGGCTGATGTCCACCCCGCCCGCCACATCCCGCAGGGGGCCCGCGATCATCGGCGTGTTCGCGCACAGCAGGCCCAGCGTCGTCGCGGGGATCCAGGCCGCCATCGCGCGCCAGTTCACCCCTCGGGCGAACCAATACCGGCCACCGCGACGCCCTTCGTTGAACACCTGCAGGTCGTCGACGTCGTAGAAGCCGCGGCGCTGGACGAAGCCGATCATCATGATCACCATCCACGGCGAGGTGCACAGCACGATCAGCGTTGCGAACGCGTTGATGCTCGACACCATGTCCAGCACGAAGTTGCCGACGAAGATGAACGCCACGCTCAGCGTGCCGATCAGGAGCGTCGCCTGGACCCGGGACAGCCGCGGGAAGATCGAGCTGAAGTCCAGGCCCGTGCCGTACAGCGATGTCGTGCCCGTCGAGAGGCCGCCGATCAGCGCGACCACGATCAGCGGGATCGCGTACCAGAGCGGGGAAATCGCCGTCAGGCCGGTGATGTAGTCGGCCGGGTCCGCGACCAGGGTCGCCGTCGCGATGCCGAAGCCGAACGGGAGCAGCGTTGCCACCTGGGCCAGGAACGGCGCCGTCAGCAGGGAGCGCTTGCTGAAGGAAGACGGGATGTAGCGGGCCCAGTCGCCGAGGAACGCGCCGAACGAGATCGGGTTGGCCAGTGCGGTCAGGGCCGCCAGGGTGAACGTCGGCCAGAACGTGCCCAGCGCGTACGTTCCGGTGCCCGCGTAGCCGGGGTCGAACGTGCCGCCGTACGCCAGGATCCCCAGCAGCATGATCAGCGTGCCGAGGACGACCGCGATCCGGTTGACCAGCAGCATGAACCGGTAGCCGTAGATGCACACCACCAGCGTCGCGATCGCGATCACGCCGTACGCGATCCCGCGCAGCACCGCGCCACCGTCGAAGCCGAAGAGTCGTTGTGCCGCGCCGGCCACGGCGTCGCCGCTGACCCAGACCGAGATCGCGAAGAACGTGATCGCCGTCAGCAGCGACAGGAACGACCCGACGCACCGGCCGACCACGCCGAAGTGCGCGCCGGACGAGACCGCGTTGTTGGTGCGCGTGCGCGGCCCGAACAACGCCATCGGCGCGAGCACCAGCCCGCCCACGGCGACGCCGAGCGCGGTCGCCAGCGCCGCGTCGCGGAAGCTCAGCCCGTAGGCGATCGGCAGCGTGCCCAGGATGATCGTGGCGAACGTGTTCGCGCCGCCGAACGCCATCCGGAACAGGTCGCGCGGGCGCGACGTCTGCTCCTCCGGCGGGATCGGCGCGATGCCGTGCTGCTCGACCTCGGTGATCTTGTCGCTCATGCGAACCTCGTCATCACGTGCTTGACGCGGGTGTACTCGGCGAAGGCGTACGCCGAGAGGTCCTTGCCGTGGCCGGAGTGGCCGAACCCGCCGTGCGGCATCTCGGCGACCAGCGGGCCGTGCGTGTTGACCCAGACGCAGCCGAAGTCCAGCTCGGCCGACACCCGCGCGGCGACACCGAGGTCGTTCGTCCACACCGAGGACGCCAGTCCGTAGGGGACGCCGTTGGCCAGCGCCACGCCCGCAGCTTCGTCCGAAAAGGACTGCACGGTGATGA
Organism: Amycolatopsis sp. cg9; assembly: GCF_041346945.1. Taxonomy (NCBI): domain Bacteria; kingdom Bacillati; phylum Actinomycetota; class Actinomycetes; order Pseudonocardiales; family Pseudonocardiaceae; genus Amycolatopsis; species Amycolatopsis sp. cg9. Next base: position 5,427,111 of record NZ_CP166850.1, read on the forward strand.
CCGGGCCGAAGATCTCCTCCTGGACGATCTCGTCGTCCTGGCGCAGGCCGGAAACCACCGTGGGGGCGAAGGAGAAGCCCCGCGCGCCGAACCGCGTGCCGCCGGTCTCGATCCGCGCGTGCGACGGCAGCCGCGAGATCAGGCCCTCGACGCGCGAGAACTGCGCCGCGCTGTTCAGCGGCCCGTAGTCGACGCCCGGAGTCCGCGAAGCGGCGACCTTCGCCAGCGCGGCGACGAAGTCGTCGTGGATCGACTCCTGGACCAGCACCCGGCTGCCCGCGGTGCAGTCCTGCCCCGCGTTGTAGAACGCCGCGCCGGCGATGCCCTCGGCCGTAGCGGCGAGGTCGACGTCCGGGAAGACCAGCAGCGGCGCGTTGCCGCCCAGCTCCAGGTGGGTGCGCTTGAGGTCCGCGGCCGCGACGGTGGCGACGTCGATGCCCGCCCGCGTCGACCCGGTGATCGAGACGAGCGCGGTGATCGGGTGCTCGACCAGGGCGCGGCCGGTGTCGCGGTCGCCGGTCAGCACGGTGAACGCGCCCGCCGGCAGGAACTCGGCGGCGACCTCGGCCAGCAGTACGGCGGTCGACGGCGTCGTCTCGGCCGGCTTGAGCACCACGGTGTTGCCCGCGGCCAGCGCCGGCGCGATCTTCCAGACCGCCATCATCAGCGGGTAGTTCCACGGCGCGATCTGCGCGCAGACGCCGACCGGCTCGCGGCGGATCACCGACGTGTGGCCCGGCGCGTACTCGCCGGCCGCGGTGCCCTCCAGGTGCCGGGCCGCCCCGGCGAAGAACCGCAGCGCGCTCACGCACTCCGGGATCTCTTCTTCGAGGACGACCGACCGGATCTTGCCGGTCTCGCGCACCTCGAGGTCGGCGAACTCCCCGGCGCGGGCTTCGAGGGCGTCGGCGATCTTCAGCAGCGCCAGCTGCCGCTGGGCCGGGGTGCTGCGACGCCAGATCGCAAACGCTTGCGCCGCCGCTACGAGCGCGTTGTCCACATCGGACTGCGAGGCCACGGTGCTGGTGCCGAACACTTCGCCGGTCGCCGGGTCGGTCAGGTCGAGCGTGCGGGTCATGCCTGCTCCAGGTGGGTCGGCGCGAACATCTTCAGCAACGCGGGGAGGACGACGACGGACGGCCCCGGTGTCCGCAAGGCCGCCGCGAGGTCGGCGCCCACCGTGTCCAAAGAGGACAAGGTCGCCGGGACGCCGAACGACGAAGCCAGCCCCACGAAGTCGGGGCGGGCCAGCTCGGTCGCCGTCGTGCGGCCGAAGGTGTCCGTGAGGTATTCGCGGAGGATGCCGTAGCCGCCGTCGTCGATCACCAGCCACGTGACGTCGAGGCCGTGCTGGACCGCGGTGGCCAGCTCGGCGAGGCCGTACATCGCGCCGCCGTCGCCGGATACCGCGAGCGTGGGGCTCCCGGCCGCCGCGCCGCCGAGCGCGCCCGGCAGGCCGTAGCCCAGGCCGCCCGCACCCTGCGCGGTGTGGATCGGCGCGCCCTCGGGGTTCCACGCCGACCAGGCCCAGTACGCGGCGATCGTCATGTCCCAGAACGTCTGGGTGCCCTCGGGGACCGCCGCGCGGATGTCGTCGATCAGCTTGCGTTCGACGGCCAGGTCCTGGCCGGCCAGCCGTGACTCGACGCGCGAGAGCAAACCCGAAACCGCAGCCTCGGCCCGGCCGTCGGACGCCCGCATCGGCACCCACTCCAGGAGCGCCTGCACCGTCAGTCGTACGTCGGCGTGGATGCCCAGGGCGGGGTAGTTGGACTCCAGCTTGCCGAGATCGGCCTCGACCTGGATCACCCGGCCGCGCGGGGCGAACTCGCGGTAGTTGCTGGACAGCTCGCCCAGCCCGGAGCCGAGCACCAGCAGCACGTCCGCGGCGGCGAGGAACTCCGTGGTGTGCCAGTCCTCCAGCCAGGACCGCCCGGACAGCTCGTGGTCCCAGCCGAAGACGCCCTTGCCGCCGAACGTCGAGATCACCGGTGCGCGCAACGCTTCGGCGAGCGCCGTCAGCTCGGCGTGCGCGCCGGACCGCAGGGCGCCGCCGCCCGCCAGGATCACCGGGTTCGAAGCTGCCGCCAGCAGCTCGGCCGCGGCCGTGACCAGCTCCGGCAGGGGAGCCAGGGGAGGGGGAGTGGCCGGCACCGACGTGATCGGCGGGAGCCCGGCGGGGCCGAGCAGCACGTCCTGGGGGATCTCGACCCACACCGGGCCGTAGGGCGCGGTCGAGGCCGACGTCCAGGCTTCGCGCAGGGCCGACGGGATCTGGCTCGCGCGGCGCACGACGTGCACCGACTTCACGACGCCGGCGAAGCTCGCCTGCTGGTCGGGCAGCTCGTGCAGGTAGCCGTGCCGCCCGCCGCCGAGCCCGGCGACCGGGACCTGGCTGGAGATCCCGAGCACCGGCACCGAAGCCGCGCGGGACTCCTGCAGGGAGGCCAGCGTCAGCAGCGCGCCCGGGCCGGTCGAGACGATCAGGGGCGTGACCGGTACCGGGCCGTCGGGGGTGGCGGCCAGCCGCGCGCGGGCGTGGCCGTCGGCGGCGAAGGCGAGGTTGTTCTCGACCCGCCCGCTGATCACGCGCAGGTCGTCGGCGCGCCGCAGCGCCTCGAACAGGCCCAGCGCGTGCTGGCCGGGCAGGCCGAACACCGTGTCGGCGCCCAGCGCCCGCAGCGTTTCGACGACGACGTCACCGCCGATGCGCGTCATTCGCCCTTCCCGAGGGTCAGCAGGCTCACCAGGTCGTAGGCGACGTGCGAGGCCGCGATGGCGGTGATCTCGGCGTGGTCGTAGGCCGGGGCCAGCTCGACGACGTCCGCGCCGACCAGGTTGAGGTCGCGCAGCCCGCGCAGGATCTCCAGGAGCTCGCGGCTGGTCAGCCCGCCCGCCTCGGGCGTGCCGGTGCCGGGCGCGTGGGCCGGGTCGAGCACGTCGATGTCGACCGAGATGTACAGCGGCCGGTCGCCGATGCGCTGCCGCAGCGCGTCGACGGTCTCGGCGACGCCGCGGCGCATGACGTCGCCGGAGGTGACGATGCCGAAGCCGAGGCGGCGGTCCTCTTCCAGGTCGCGCTTGCCGTACAGCGGCCCGCGCGTGCCGACGTGCGACAGCGCGCTCGTGTCGAGGATGCCTTCCTCGGACGCCCGCCGGAACGGGGTGCCGTGGGTGTACGGCTCGCCGAAGTAGGTGTCCCAGGTGTCCAGGTGCGCGTCGAAGTGCAGCAGCGCGACCGGCCCGTGCTTCTTCGCCGCCGCCCGCAGCAGCGGCAGGGCGATGGTGTGGTCGCCGCCGACGGTGACCAGCCGCGTCCCGTCCGCCTGCAGCGCTTCGGCTTCCTGCTGCAGCGTCTCGATCGCTTCGCCGATGTTGAACGGGTTGACCGCGATGTCGCCCGCGTCCACGACCTGCTTCTCGGCGAACGGCGAGACGTCCAGCTCCGGGTGGTACGGCCGCAGCAGCCGGCTCGCCTCGCGGACGGCCGCCGGGCCGAACCGCGCGCCCGGCCGGTAGGACACGCCGGAGTCGAAGGGCACCCCGACGACGGCGACGTCGGCGCGGTCGACCTGGTCGATGCGCGGCAGCCGCGCGAAGGTCGCGAAGCCGGCGAACCGGGGGACGCGCGACGAGTCGAGGGGTCCGATGTTAGGCACTGCTGGGCTCCTGTTCCCGGGTCGGGTTGTGCGTGTCTTCGCCGTTGAGGCGGCGGGTCCAGACGGAGAGGATCGAGTCGGCGGTGCGGGGCGTGGCGAAGCTGACGGCCAGGTACACCACCAGGCTCGCGCCGAGGCCCCAGTAGATCGGGGTGTTGGCGTCGACGCCGTCGATGATCATGAACGCGACCACCGACACCGTGCCCGCGACCATCGACGCGTACGCGCCCTGGCGGGTGCCGCGCTTCCAGAACAGCGCGCCGACGATCGCCACCAGCAGGCCGCCGACCAGGATGTCGTAGGCGATGGTGAGGGCGTTGACGACGTCGTCGACGACCATCGCGATGCCGATCGCGATCAGCCCGAGCACCAGCGTCGCGAGCCGGTTCCGGCTGACCTCGCCGCCCTTCTTCAGGCCGATCTTGGTGAGCAGGTCCGACGTCGTGGTGGTGGCGCACGCGATCAGCGCGCCGCTCGCCGTCGACATCATCGCCGACAGCGCGGCGGCCAGCACCAGGCCGCGGACCCCGGTCGGGAGCAGGCGCTCGACGATCGTCGCGAAGGCGTCCTGCGCGCTGGCGAGGTCCGGGTACAGCGTGTGCGCCGCGGTGCCGATCAGGGCCCCGGCCAGGCCGTAGACCAGGCAGTAGACGCCGGAGGTGATGCCGCCGGACGTCGCGATCCCCGGCGTGCGGGCGGTGAACACGCGCTGCCAGATGTCCTGGCCGATGAGCAGGCCGAAGGTGTAGATGACGAAGTAGGTGATGATCGTGTCGGTGCCGATCGAGGTGAAGCTGAAGAAGTTCGCGTCGAGCTTTTCGCTCATGCCGGAGAACCCGCCGGCGGAGCTGATCGCGACCGGCAGCAGGATCGCCAGGATGCCGATGGTCTTGATGACGAACTGGGCGATGTCGGTGAGCGTGATCGACCACATGCCGCCGAGCACCGAGTAGAGGACGACGATCGAGCCGCCGACGGCGATGCCCGCCCAGTTCGGCAGGTCGAACAGGACCTTGAAGATGGTCGCGAAGGCCAGCGTCGAGGTCACCGTGAGCATCAGCGTGTAGCCCCACATGACGACGCCGGACACCGCGCTGGTGCGGCCGCCGTAGCGCAGGTCGAGCATCTCGCCGACGGTGTAGACCTTGAGCTTCACCAGCCGGCGCGCGAACAGCGTGTGCAGCACGAGGATGCCGACGCCGATGCTGACGACCAGCCACATGCCGGAGATGCCGTAGGTGTAGCCGAGCTTCACGCCGCCGACGGTGGACGCGCCGCCGAGCACGACGGCCGACATCGTGCCGGAGTACATGAACCAGCCCAGCCGCCGTCCGGCGACGAGGTAGTCGGACTTCGTCTTCGCGAGCTTCAGGCCGTACCAGCCGACCCCGATCATGCCCGCGATGTACAGCGCGATCACCGCGTAGTCGCCGGTCACGGTGGTCTCCTTACCTTCGTGGCGGTGGTGTTCGGGTCACCGTAGGTTCGCCCGCCACCCTTCCGGCATGGGATGATTCATCTCCATGTCGACCTCGGCGGGGATGAAATGACCTCGATCACGGATGCGATGGCCACCGAAGTGAATGTCCCGTTACGGGACGTGGTCGGCAACCGGGAGCTCGCGCTCCACGTCGTCCCCGAGACCCTGCGGCCGGGCGCGCTGGACGCGCCGGTGCGCTGGGCGCACGTCAGCGAGCTGCAGGACCCCGCGCCCTACCTGGTCGGCGGCGAGCTGATCCTCACCGCGGGCGTCAACCTGCCGGCGCGGCTCGACCGGTACGTGCGCGGGCTGCGCGACGCCGGCGTGACGGCGCTGGGGTTCGGGCTCACCCCGACGGTCTTCGAAACGCTGCCGGAGCCGCTGCGCCGGGCCTGCGCGCGGCACGGGCTGCCGCTGCTGGTGGTGCCGGCGCGGACGCCGTTCCTGGCGATCAACCGGGCGGTGTCGGTGGCCCTGACCGAGGCCGGGCAGCGCGAGCAGCGGCGGATCACCGCGGCCCGGGAGACGTTGACCCGCGCGGCGGGCGGCGGGCTGGGCGAGCTGACGTCGTCGCTGGCCGCGCAGCTGCGGTCGTGGGTCGCGCTGGTCGGCGCCGGGGACGTGCTGGCCTCGGCGCACGACGCGCCGGCGCCGCTGCCGCCGCCGGTGCGGGAACTGGTGGCGACCGTGCGGGCGGGCAGCGGGATCCGCAGCGCGACCACCGAGGTCGACGGCGGGTTCGTGGTGGTCCAGCCGGTGTACCCGCAGGCGACGGCGTCGCACCTGGTGGTGGTCGGCCGGCCCGGCCGCTTCGACGGCGCCGACCGGGCGATCCTCGCGGTCGGCGCGGCCCTGCTCGGCCTGGTCGGCCGCGCCGGCTCGGACGCGGCCGAACTGGGTGCGGCGGCGACCGGCCTGCTCCTCGGCCGCACGTCCCCCGACGGGGTGGCTGCCGCGCTGCTCGGCTCGGACGTCGTCCGGCTGGTCGCCGGGGCGGCGTACCGGCGCGGCCCCGACGAGGTGGCCCAGCGTCCGGACTGGCTGCGCGCCCGGCTCGACACCCCGCTGGTTTCGGTGCTGCCCGGCCCGGCTTTCGTGGCGATCGCGGGGGTTCCGCCGTCGCTTCCGGTGCTGGAGGACCTGCGCGCCCACGGCTGGCTGGCGGCGGTGGGCGCACCGGTGCCCGCGGCCCGGCCGGCGTCGGGGTCGGCGGAGGTGGAGCTGCTGCTGGCGCGGGCCCGGGCACTCGGCCGTCCCGTGGTCGCGGAGAGCGGCCCGCCGGACTTCGACGCGCTGGTGGCTCCGGACGCTTCCCGGGGCTTCGCGGAGAAGGTGCTGGAGCCGCTGGTCGCCCTCGACCGGGCGGGGGACCGTTCGCTGGTGCGCACGCTGCGGACGTGGCTGGCCCACCACGGCGCCTGGGAACCGACGGCGGCGGAGCTGGGCGTGCACCGCAACAGCGTCCGGCACCGGATCGCGCAGGTGGAGCGGGCGCTGGCGGTGGATCTGGCCGATCCGGAGGCCCGGATGCGGCTGTGGTTCGCCCTGCGGTGGGCCTCACCCGAAGCACACAGTCCTTAAAGGGCACTCTCAGGAAAATATGGGATTGTGGGCTCGTGCGAGTTTTGGTAGTCGAGGACGAAGAACCCCTGGCCGACGCGATCGCCCGTGGCCTGCGCCGCGAGGGCATGGCCGTGGACGTCGCGCTCACCGGGGACGACGGGCACGAGAAGGCCGCCGTCACGCGGTACGACGTCGTGTTGCTGGACCGGGATCTGCCCGGGATGTCCGGTGACGAGCTGTGCCGCGAGATCGTCGCGTCCGGGGAGCTGACCCGGGTGCTGATGCTGACCGCGAGCAGCTCGGTGTCCGATCGCGTCGACGGGCTTTCCCTCGGCGCGGACGACTACCTCGCGAAGCCGTTCGCCTTCCCCGAGCTGGTCGCCCGCGTCCGGGCGCTCGGCCGCCGGGCCACGCCGGCCGCGCCGCCGCTGCTCACCGCCGGGGACGTCGAGCTGGACCCGGCCAAGCGGACCGTCCGCCGGGCCAGCGGGCCGGTGGAGCTGACGCGCAAGGAGTTCGGCGTGCTCGAGGTCCTGCTGTCGGCCGCCGGTTCGGTGGTCAGCAGCGAAGAGCTGCTCGAACGCGTGTGGGACGAAAACGCCGACCCGTTCACCACGACCGTCCGGGTCACCGTCATGACGCTGCGCAAGAAGCTCGGCGAGCCGGGGATCATCGAGACCGTCGTCGGCTCCGGGTACCGGGTGCCGGAGCCCGGCGCGCCACGCGCGTGAACCTGCCGGGCACCCGCAGCCTCCGCGCCCGGATCACCCTGCTGGCGACCGTGCTGGTCGCCGCCGTCAGCCTGCTGCTGCTCTGGCTGGCCTGGACGCTGGTCCGGGATTCGCTCGACACCGTGCCGCAGATGCCGCCGGGCAGCACGGTGGTCGTCGACGGCGTCACGGTCGACGCCTCGACGCTCGCCGAGCACCTGCGCGTGCACGCCCGCAACCGGATGCTGCTGTTCGGGTCGATCGCGTTCCTGTTCGTGGTGGCGGCCGCGGCGATCCTCGCCTGGACGTTCACCTCGCGCGTCCTCCTGCCGCTGCGCGAGATCACCGGCACCGCCCGGCGGCTGTCGGTCGAGTCGCTGGGGGAGCGGATCGGCGAAGTGCGCTCGCGGGACGAGCTCGCCGAGCTGGCGGGCACGTTCGACGACATGCTCGACCGGCTCCAGGCGGCGTTCGACGCCCAGCGGCACTTCGTCGCGAACGCGAGCCACGAGCTGCGGACGCCGTTGTCGGTGATCCGCACGGAACTCGACGTCACCCTCGCCGACGACGACGCCGACGTGGCCGAGCTGCGCCGGATGGGCGGGGTGGTCCGCGACGCGACCGAGCGGGCCGGGCAGCTGGTGAACTCGCTGCTGCTGCTGGCCCGCACCGACGGCGCCGGGCTCGGCGTGCGCGAGCCGGTCGACCTCGCCGTCGTGGTCGACCGGGCCTGGCGCGCGGTCGACCGGGAGGCCGCCGCCCGCGGCATCCAGGCGTCGTTCAGCACGCCGTCGGCGCCGGCGTTCGGCGACCCGGCGCTGCTGGAGCGGATCGCGGGCAACCTGCTGGAGAACGCGGTCCGCCACAACGTCGATGCCGGCTGGCTCGACGTCGTGACCCAGCCCGGCCCGCGGTGGTCGACGCTGCGGGTCCGGTCCTCGGGCGGCCTCGTGGACCCGGCGACGGTGGCGGAGCTGTTCGAGCCGTTCCGCCGCGCGGGAGTCGCCCGCACCGCCCGCCACGGCGCCGGCCTGGGGCTCTCGATCGTGCGGGCGGCGGTCCAGGCGCACGGCGGGAGCGTGACGGCGGAGCCGATCGTGGGCGGCGGCCTCGGGGTGACCGTCCACCTCCCCGTCCGCTGACGACCTCGTGAGTGTTCAGGGCGGTTCTAACCGCCCTGAACACTCACGACCCGGCCAGCGCGAGACCGGCGCGGAGGACGCCGGCCGCGTGGATCATCGCCGCGCGGGCGTCCGGGTCGATGCCGACGCGGTTGGCGAAGCCGTGCAGCTGGCCTTCGTGGCGCCGGTGCACCAGCGGGACCCCCGCCGCGGCCAGGCGGGCCGCGTAAGCCTCGCCTTCGTCGCGCAGCAGGTCGAAGCCGCAGGTCGCCACGTACGTCGGCGGGAGGCCTTCGAGGGTGTCGTCGTACTGGACCGACGCCCGCCGGTCCCGGTAGCGCGCCGGGTCGTGCACGTACTGGTCGCGGTACCAGGCCCACTCGTCCCGGTCGAGCCGGAAGCCCGAGCCGAACTGCCGGTGCGACGCCGACTCCCCGAGCGCGTCCGTCGCCGGGGTGAGCAGGAGGCTGAACGCCGGGCGGGGCAGTTCGCCGCGGGCGGCCGCGTGGGCCACCACCGCCGCCAGGTTGCCGCCGCTGCTGTCGCCGCCCACCGCGAGCCGGGCCGGGTCGGCGCCGAACTCCGCCGCGTGGCCGTGGACGAAGGAGAACGCCGCCACCGCGTCGGAAGCCGCCGCGGGGAACGGGTGTTCCGGCGCCAGGCGGTAGCCGATCGACACCACCCGGACCCCGGCTTCCTCGGCCAGCAGCCGGCACGCGCCTTCGTGCGTGTCCAGGCTGCCGAGCACGAACCCGCCGCCGTGGAAGTACACGAGCGCCGGGCCGGGCGCCGGGATCCCGGCCGGCTCGTAGCGCCGCAGCGGCAGCGGCCCGCCGGGGCCCGGCCACGACGAGTCGCGCGTCCGGACGCCCGGGCAGATCCCGGCACCCGCGAGCGCGCCCGCCAGGTTCAGCTCGGCCCGGGCCCGCGACAGGCTGCCGTTCCGGTGCGGCGCGTCGAACGGCGCGAACCGCGACACCCGCATCAGCAGCCGCGCGGTCGGCACCGGCTGCCGCCCGTCCACCACCACCGGACGGCCCGCGAGCACGCGCAGCACCGGCGCGGGCAGCCGCAGCAGCCACCGCAACCCGATCATGACCACCCGTACGAGCAGCGCTCTCCCGTTCAGCACACGTCCACGAAAATCGGGTTCGCGTACAACCACAAGTCCTCGAACGGGTTCGCCTGCCCGATCGTGTCCGGAGCGGGCTCGGAATCGCGGTTCGTCCCGCGGATCCGCGCGTAGAACGGCGAGCGCACGTTCCGGAAGGTGTGCCGGAACACGACCTGCCGCCCGGGCGCCCAGCGCGGCTCGAACGACTCGACGACCCGCGTGCCCGGCGCCGTCATCGCGTCGGCGTCGGCCACCGGCCCGGTGACCGGGCCCGCGACGACGTCCAGCCGGGCCAGCCGCGGGATCGAGCCGCCGCCGTTCGGCCGGGACGCCGTCCGCGCGGCCACCACCAGCGTGACGTCCGAGCCGCGGCGCACCCGCAGCCGCCCGCCGAGCGTCGCCGCGGACCCGCCGCCGTACGCGCCGACTTCGAGCGACTGGGCCAGACCGCCGTGCGAGAGCCAGATCCGGCCCGCTCGCAGCCCTTCCAGCACGCCTTCGAGGCTGCGCCGCGTGACGCCGACGTGCGTCCGGCTGAACTCGCCGGGGTAGAAGTCGGCGTACGGCGGAACCAGCTGCGGGACACCGCTGTCGACCGGGTCCGGGTACTTGCCGTGCGTGTCGTACCAGTCGCCCGGCACGTCCGGGCGGACCAGCGTGTCACCGCGGTTGTAGTGCGAGTCGGAGTTGGTGGTGATCCACCACGGCTTGCCCTCGGCGAGCAGCGAGTCCCAGAGCCCGCCGACCTTCGCCGTCGCCCAGTCCCAGCCGCCGAACGTCCGGTACGCCTCGGCGGGGTAGCCCGGCCACGAGTTCGGGCCCGGGCCGTTGGCGTACCCGCCGCGCGCGCCGCCGTTGCCGAGCGGCTTCGGGAAGCCGTCGGCCTGGGCGCCGGGCGCGCCCTCCATCCCGATCACGATGTGGGGTGCGGCGTCGCGGTAGGCGCGCAGCTCGTGCGGCGCGACGCGGCCGTTGCGCAGCGGGTGGTTGACCAGCACGACCGGCGCGTGGATCCGCCGCGCGCGTTCTTCCTCGGCGAGCCAGCGCAGCGCCCGCAGCGCGAGAGCCTCGTTCGCCGGGCTCGACGCCTCGGAGTTCGTCAGCCGCCAGTCGAAGGCCCGCTCGAACTCGCGCAGCTTCGCGGCCTGCTGCTCGCCGGCCCGGAAGAACACGGTCGCGTGCTCGGCGCCCGGGACGTTCCACTCCATGCCGTGCCACAGCAGCAGGTCCGGGTACTTCCGCCGGGCGGCGAGGAAGTCCTGTTCCGTCGGCTCGACCGACACCTGCTCGTGCTCGGCGTGGCCGTGGTCGGTGAAGACGATCCAGTCGGCGCCGTGCGCCCGCCCGCCGCGCGCGATCTGGTCGATCCGGTACATCGCGTCGTACGAGTACTGGCTGTGCGTGTGGTGGTCGCCCACCAGCCACTGGTAGCGGCCGCACAACCGGCTCACGTCGAGGCTTTCCGGGGTGGGGAGGGGCACGCCCGCGGCGGCGGCCGCGAGCCCGGCACCCTTGAGGAACCGGCGTCTGTCGGTGGTCACGGCGGGACGCTAAGCCGCCGGGGTGAACGGGCGGTGTCCCGGCGGCCAACGTGTGCTGTGATCTTGGACGTGGAGGAAAAGCCGCTGGTCCGCGTGGTCGCCCCGGCCGTCGCGCTGGCCCTCGCCGTCGGGATGGGGCTGGCCTTCGGCGTCGCGGCCCTGGAGCGCCCGCCGGACCTGCCGGTCGACACGAACCCGGCACCGCTGGCCGGCCACACGCTGTGCGCGGCGGTCGTCGTGGTCTTCCCGTCCGAGGCCGAGCTGCAGGGGTCGATGCAGTCCCTTCGCGCCGACCCGAAGGCGCGGCGGGTGTTCGTGGACCCGCCGTCGGTCTCGCTGCTCGCCGTCCCGGGGACGGACCTGAAGACCTGGGCGCAGGAGCTGCACGCGCGCTTCCGGACCGCCGAGCGCGTGACGGTGATCGACTCCGACACGACGGCGGCGCAGCTGAAACTCACTGCGCCGCCGCCGAAGTGCCCTCGGGAGGGCGAATACTAGGAAGCCGGAACCGAGGCCACGCCCGGGGCGAGGAACGGCTTGCCGTTCACCCGCTCGGACACACCGGAGCGGTCCAGGTACGGCGTGATGCCGCCGTTCCAGAACGGCCAGCCCGCGCCCAGGATCAGGCACAGGTCGATGTCCTGCGCCTCGGCGACCACGCCCTCGTCGAGCATGATCCGGATCTCCTCGGCGATGGCCGACAGCGCCCGCTCGCGCACCTGCTCCGAGGTGGACGGCTGGTCGCCCTGCGTCCACAGCTCGACGACCTCGGGGTCGGCGGACTGGTTGCCCTGGGAATCCCAGACCCAGACGCCCTTCTTGCCCGCCTTGACGAACTTCGCGAGGTTGTCGGACACGGTGAACCGGTCCGGGAACGCCTCGTGCAGCGTCTCGCCGACGTGCAGCGCGATGGCCGGGCCGACGAGCTGCATCAGCGTCAGCGGCGTCATCGGCAGGCCCAGCGGTTCCAGAGCCTTGTCCGCGACGTCGAACGGCGTGCCCTCGTCGACGGTGACCAGCACCTCGCCGAGGAAGCGCAGCAGGAGCCGGTTCACGACGAACGCCGAAGCGTCCTTCACCAGCACGCTGGACTTCTTGAGCTGCTTGCCGACCGAGAACGCGGTCGCCAGGGCCGCGTCGTCGGTCTGCTCGCCGCGGACGATCTCCAGCAGCGGCAGCACGGCGACCGGGTTGAAGAAGTGGAAGCCGACCACGCGCTCGGGGTGCTGCAGCTTCGACGCCATCGCGGTGATCGACAGCGACGAGGTGTTCGTCGCCAGGATCGCCTCGGGCTTGACGTGCTGCTCCAGCTCGGCGAACACCTGCTGCTTGACGCCCAGCTCCTCGAAGACGGCCTCGATGACGAAGTCCGCGTCGGCGAACGCGGCCTTGTCGAGCGAGCCGGAGACCAGTGCCTTCAGCCGGTTCGCGCCGTCCGGGGACAGGCGCTTCTTGCCGAGGAGCTTGTCGATCTCGGCGTGGACGTACCCGACACCCTTGTCGACGCGCGCCTGGTCGACGTCGGTCAGCACGACCGGCACCTTGAGGCGGCGCACGAACAGCAGCGCGAGCTGGCTGGCCATCAGGCCGGCGCCGACGATGCCGACCTTGTTCACCTTGCGGGCCAACGACTTGTCCGGCGCGCCGGCCGGGCGCTTGGCGCGCTTGTTGACCAGGTTGAACGAGTACAGCCCGGCGCGCAGGACGTCGGACATGAGCAGCTCGGCGAGGCCGTCGGTCTCGGCCGCGTAGCCGCGGTCGAGGTCGTTGTCGCGGGCCAGCGCCAGCAGCTCGACGGCCTTGGTGGCGCCCGGCGAAGCGCCGTGCGTCCGGCCGTCCACAATGGACTTGGCGCGGGCGATCGCGGCGTCCCAGCCGGAGCCGCGGTCGATCTCGGGGCGCTCCGGCGTGATCTCGCCGTTGACGACCTTCGCCAGCCACAGCAGCGACTGCTCGAGGTAGTCGGCCGAGCCGAAGACCGCGTCGACGATGCCGAGCTCCGCCGTCTGCTTGACGGTGAGCATCTTGTTCTGCGCCAGGGCGTTCTCGACGATCACCGTGACGGCGGCGTCGGCGCCGATGAGGTTCGGCAGCAGCTGCGTGCCGCCCCAGCCCGGGAACAGGCCGAGGAAGACCTCGGGGAACGCGATGGCCGCGGTGTTCTCCGACAGCGTCCGGTAGTGGCAGGACAGCGCCAGCTCGAGGCCGCCGCCCATGACCGCGCCGTTGATGAACCCGAAGGTCGGGATCTCCGTCTCGGTGAGGCGGCGGAACACGTCGTGCCCGGTCTGGGCGATCTCGCGCGCCAGCTTCGGGTCGCTCACGGACTCGACGCCGGAGAGGTCCGCGCCGACGGCGAAGATGAACGGCTTGCCGGTGACGGCGATCGCGGCCGGCTCGGCCTCGAAGGCTTTGTCGATGGCCGCGTTCAGGCTGACCAGACCTTGGGGGCCGAAGGTGTTCGGCCGGGTGTGGTCGTGGCCGTTGTCGAGGGTGATCAGCGCGACGGGCTTCTCGAGCCCGGGCACCTTCACGAGGCGGGTCACGGCGTGCGTGACGACCTCGTCCGGGAAGGCGGCCTTCGCTTCTTCAGCGGTGAAAGTCATTACTTCGCCCCCTCGAAGGCCGGGTTCTCCCAGATCACGGTGCCGCCCATGCCGATGCCGATGCACATCGTGGTGATGCCGTACCGGACGTCCGGCCGCTCGGCGAACTGGCGCGCCAGCTGCGTCATGAGCCGGACGCCGGAGGAAGCCAGCGGGTGACCGCACGCGATCGCGCCGCCCCACTGGTTCACGCGCGGGTCGTCGTCGGCGATGCCGAAGTGGTCGAGGAAGGCCAGCACCTGCACGGCGAAGGCTTCGTTGATCTCGAACAGGCCGATGTCGTCGATGGAAAGACCGGTGCGCTTGAACAGCTTCTCGGTGGCGGGCACCGGGCCGATGCCCATGACCTCGGGCTCGACGCCGGCGAAGGAGTAGCCGACCAGCCGCATCGCGACCGGCAGGCCCAGCTCGCGGGCGGTGTCCTCGTCGGCGAGGATCGAGGCGGTGGCGCCGTCGTTCAGGCCGGCCGCGTTGCCCGCGGTGATCCGGCCGTGCGGGCGGAACGGCGTCTTCAGCCCGGCGAGCGTCTCCAGCGTGGTGCCGGGCCGCGGCGGCTCGTCCTCGGTGGCCAGGCCCCAGCCCAGCTCCTTCGAGCGGGTGGCGACCGGGACCAGCTCGGGGCCGATCTTGCCGGTCTTGACGGCTTCGGCGTACTTCTCCTGGCTGCGCGCGGCGTAGGTGTCGGTGCGCAGCTTGGTGATTTCCGGGAAGCGGTCGTGCAGGTTCTCGGCGGTCTGGCCCATGACGAGCGCGGTCGGGTCGACGAGCTTGTCGGCGATGATCCGCGGGTTCGGGTCGACGCCCTCGCCCATCGGGTGCCGGCCCATGTGCTCGACGCCACCGGCGATGGCGATGTCGTAGGCGCCGAAGCCGATGCCGGACGCGGTGGTGGTGACCGCGGTCATCGCGCCGGCGCACATCCGGTCGATGGCGAAGCCGGGTACCGACTTCGGCAGCCCGGCGAGCAGCGCGGCGGTGCGGCCGATGGTCAGGCCCTGGTCGCCGATCTGGGTGGTGGCGGCGATGGCCACCTCGTCGACGCGCTCGGGCGGCAGTTCGGGGTGCCGCCGCAGCAGCTCGCGGATGGCGTTGACGACGAGGTCGTCCGCCCGCGTCCCGGCGTAGATGCCCTTGTCGCCGGCCTTGCCGAAGGGGGTCCGTACCCCCTCGACGAAGGCGACGTTTCGCACGCCCCGCGCGTTCGGCGCGAGCGGCGTTGCTGGTGCGGCCACGGGTGCTCCATGAAGTAGACGTTTCGTTCGGTCCGGGGGTCCGGGTGGCGGAGCCCCCGGCCCGGGGCGAAGCCCCGGTTGTCACAGCCGCACGATAGCCCTTGTTACCCGCCGGTAACCAGGGTTGTGGCCCGGTCGAGTGGGCTACGGCACACTCTTGGGCGTCAACGTCTGTCCCTTCAGCAGCCACGCCACACCGAACGCCCACACCGCGACGCTCTCCAGCCACAGCGCCGGGTGCAGCTCGGGCACCAGCCGGAGCCGGCTCGTCAGCGCGATCAGCACGAGTGCGGCCAGGATCACCACGCCGCAGACGCGGTAGACGACCCCGAAACCCGGGGGCTGCTCGCCGTCGTGGGGGAACAGGCGCAGGCAGAAGTAGGCGAGGGAGAGGAAGAAGACCGCGGCGAACGCCAGGTGCAGCACGCCCGACGTCCGGTCCCAGGCCGTCACGTCGTGGTCCGGGGTGGCGGGGAACAGCGCGAGCCCGATCGCGCCGAGGCCGGCCACGCTGCTGGCGACGTTGTCGACGAAGTCGTGGCCGTAGTAGGCGAGCAGGAACACCCCGGCCGCGCACATCGAGCCGACGAAGACGTCGCGGACGTCGGTGTAGTAGTAGCCGCTGAGGGAGCCGACGAGGCCGCCGCCCTGCACCCACTGCTTGCCGAGGATCAGGACGAACGGCAGCGCCAGGCCGATGAGGCCGATGGCGCGCCGGAGGAACAGGTAGGAGTGGACGAGGGTGCTCTGCGGGGAACGGGTTGCCGTGGTCATGGCCGCCTCCGGGGGTCGCTACCCGGTACATCGGCAGGCCCGGCGCGGTCGCTGAAGGTTCGTTACCGCGCCGGGCAGCTGATCGTTACCCGCCGAGGTGCGCCAGCCAGCCGCCCTTCGCCGAGATGTCCTCCGCGCCTTCGGTCGCCGCCGGTTCGCACAGGAAGCCGGGCACCCGGGTGCCGTCCGCCAGCTCGACCTTCCCGATCGCCAGCGGCGCGGGGACCCGCGAGACGAACTCGCCGAAGCCCCGCACCGGCAGCTCCCACACCTCCGCGGCGATCGCGACGCCGCCGCCGGAGACCCGGACCAGCCCGGGTTTGGGCGGCACGGTGTCCAGGGCGAACAACCGGTACGCCGCGGAAGTCGAAACCGCGGCCACGAACCGGCCGCCTCGGGACGTCAGCTCGTGGTTCAGCGGCTGCCCGCGCAGGTGCGCGCCGACCACCGCGATCGGCACCCGCTCGCCGCGCAGCCCGGCCAGCGCGGCCAGCTTCAGGTCGTCGTGCGGGGCGCCGACCAGCATCACGCCGAACGGGCGCCCGGCCACCGTCCCGGCCGGGACGGCCAGCGCGGACAGGCCGAACAGGTTGGTGGAGTTGGTGAACCGGCCCAGCCGCGCGTTGACCGCGACCGGGTCCGCCGCGACCTCCGCCAGTGTCGGGTGCTCGGTCGTCGTCGGGACCAGCAGCGCGTCGACGCCGGCCAGCGTCGCCAGTGCTTCGGCCCGCAGGCCGGCCAGCTTCGCCCGGTCCGAGAACAGCCGGTGGGCCGGGATGTCCCTGGCACCGGTGATGATGCCGTGCACCACCGGGTCGACGGCGTCCGGGTGCGCGTCCAGGAACTCGCCGACCGCGGTGTACCGCTCGGCGACGAACGCGCCGCCGTACAGGAGCTGTGCTGCCTCCAGGAACGCGGAGATGTCCACAGTGGTCACTTCGGCACCCGCGGCGGCGTACTCCTCGACGGCGGCCTCGAACGCCGCCGCCCACCCCGGCGCCAAAGGACCCAGTTCGGCCGGCACGCCGAGCCGGAACCGTCCCGTGTGGACCTGCGCGGGTTCGGCCAGGCAGGTCAGCGCGAACGAGGCCTCCTCGACCGTCCGCGCGAACAGCGAGACGCAGTCGATACTCGCGCACGCGGGCACGACGCCGTCGGTCGGCAGCAGGCCCGGGGTCGGCTTGAGCCCGACGATCCCGTTGAACGCCGCCGGCACCCGGCCCGAACCCGCGGTGTCGGTGCCCAGCGCCAGATCGGCGATCCCCAGCGCGACCGCCACCGCCGAACCCGAGCTGGACCCGCCGGAGACGTAAGCCGGGTCGACCGCGTTGCGCACCGCGCCGTACGGGCTGCGCGTCCCGACCAGCCCGGTCGCGAACTGGTCCAGGTTGGTCGTGCCGAGCACCAGCGCCCCGGCCGCCCGCAACCGCGCGACGACCGGGGCGTCGGCCTCCGGCTTGTACGCGTACGCCGGGCAGCCCGCCGTCGTCGGCAGGCCCGCGACGTCGATGTTGCCCTTGACCGCGACGAGCTTTCCGGCCAGCGGCAGGCCGCGGTCCGCCGGCGCCGCCGCCTCGGCCAGGACCTCGGCTTCGGGCCGCAGGTCGATCCAGATCTCCGGCCGGTCCACCTGCTCGATCCGGCGGTACGCCGCCCGGACGCGCTCGACGGCGGTGCCGGATGCCGCCGCTGCGGGAAAGCGTGCGTCGGCGGTCATCCGAGCACCACCAGCGGCGTTCCGGGCGCCACCTGGTCGCCGGGGGAAACCAGCACTTCGACCACCTCACCGCTCGCCGGCGCGGGGATCCGCGCCTCCGTCTTCATCGCTTCCAGCGTCACCAGCGACTGCGCGTTCTCGACCCGCTCGCCCGCGGCGACGTCGACCCGCCACACGGTCGCCGCGAAGGGCGCCTCCACCACGTGCCCGCCCGGGGGTGCCTCGACCCGCGCCGGGGGC
This sequence comes from Amycolatopsis sp. cg9, assembly GCF_041346945.1. Lineage (NCBI taxonomy): Bacteria > Bacillati > Actinomycetota > Actinomycetes > Pseudonocardiales > Pseudonocardiaceae > Amycolatopsis > Amycolatopsis sp. cg9. Next base: position 5,444,868 of record NZ_CP166850.1, read on the forward strand.
CGGGTGACCGGCTCCGGTTTCGGGTCGAACTCGCCCGCCGCGGCCCACGCCCGCCGTTCCGCCTCGAACGCGGCCGCCTGCGTCGCCCGGAACGCCGAGATGCTGTCGGCGTTGTCCGCCAGGAACTTCTGGTAGTCGGCGAGTGCGAACGTGCCGTCGGTGGTGTCGAGTCCCAGCTGCCCGGACGCGCTTTGCGCGCGCAGGTCGAGGAGTTCCTCGGCCGACACCGGGTACCAGGAGATCCGGTCGAAGAACCGCAGGTTCCACGGCTGCTCCCCGCCGTGCCAGCTGTTCCAGACCTGCGTCGTCCGGCCGACGAACTGGTAGCCGCCCGGCCCCTCCATGCCGTAGATGCAGAGGTACGCGCCGCCGATGCCGACGGAGTTCTCCGCCGTCCACGTCCGCGCCGGGTTGTACTTCGTCGTGACCAGGCGGTGGCGTGGGTCGAGCGGTGTCGCGACCGGCGCGCCGAGGTAGACGTCGCCGAGGCCCAGCACGAGGTATTCGGCGTCGAACACCGCGCGGTACACGTCGTCCACAGTGGACAGGCCGTTGACGCGCCGGATGAACTCGATGTTCCACGGGCACCACGGCGCGTCGTCGCGCACGCCGGTCATGTACCGCTCGATCGCCTCGCGCGTGGCCGGGTCGTCCCACGACAGCGGCAGCCGGACGCTGCGGCTGGGCACCACGAGGTCGTGCGTCGGCGGCAGGTCCCGTTCCAGCTCGCGCACCAGCCCGAGCGCCTTGCCGACCGGCAGCGCGTCGGGGTCGACGTGCACCTGCAGCGACCGGATGCCCGGGGTCAGGTCCACGATCCCCGGCACGCCCTCGGCCGCGAGCCGTTCCGCGAGCGCGTGCACCCGCATCCGCAGCGCCAGGTCGAGCTTCATCTCGCCGTATTCGACGAGCAGGTTGTCGTCGCCGCTGCGGCGGTAGGTGACCGCCGGCTCACCGTCCGGAACGGACAGCCGCGCGAGGACGCCGCCGTCGTCGCGGGCGGGCCGGCTCGGCTCGACCGCCGACGCGGGCCGCGTCCGCAGCGCCGCCGCGTGGTCGGTGCCGATCGGCACGAACCGCACGGTGTCGCCCGGCCGCAGCTGCCCGAGCTTCCACCGCTCGCCGGTGGCGACCGTCGCCGGGCAGACGAACCCGCCCAGGCTGGGCCCGTCCGGGCCGAGCAGGATCGGCAGGTCGCCGGTGTAGTCCACGGCGCCGATCGCGTACGGCGTGTCGTGGATGTTCGACGGGTGCAGGCCCGCCTCGCCGCCGTCCGGCCGCGCCCACTCCGGCCGCGGCCCGACCAGGCGGACGCCGGTGCGGGCGGAGTTGAAGTGCACCTGCCAGTCGGTGGCGTAGAAGGTGTCGACGTCGTCCGGGGTGAAGAACTCCGGCGCCGCGTGCGGTCCTTCGAGCGCGCCGATCGTCCAGCGGGCGGTGAAGTCCGGCCGGTCCGCGACCGGGCCCACGACGGGGTCCGCGGGCGCCGGGCCGGGCTGCAGGACGTCCCCCGCGGCCAGCGCGCGGCCGCCGTGCCCGCCGAACTTGCCCAGGGTGAACGTCGCCGCGCTGCCGAGGAACGCCGGGACGTCGACGCCGCCACGGACGAGCACGTAGCTGCGCAACCCGGCGGTGCACGCGCGGACGTCGAGCGTGGCTCCGGCGGGTACTTCGACCGGGGTCCACAGCGGCACCTCCGCGCCGTCGACGAAGACCGTCGTCGGCGCGCCGGTGACGCACACCTGCGTGGCGTGGGAGAACCGCAGCGTTACACCGTCCACTGTGCACTCCAGGCCGGGCGCGCCCTCGGGGTTGCCGAGGGCGAGGTTGCCCAGTCGCAGGGAAAGGTCGTCCATCGGGCCGCTCGGCGGTACCCCGACGTGCCAGAAGCCGGTGCGGCCCGGCCAGTCCTGCACGGTCGTCATCGTCCCGCCGCGCACGACGTCGATCTGCGGTTCACCGTCCGCGATGCCGTCCAAAGTGGACGTGTCGTGGGCGGCCGAGCCGAACGCCGCGTCGGCGGCCGCCGCGCGCAGCTGCCCGAGGTTGGTCCGGACCCCGTCGACGCGGGTGCCGCCGAGCGCGGCCCGGAGGTTCGCCAGCGCGTCCGCCCGGTCGGTGCCGGTGCAGATCACCTTGGCCAGCAACGGGTCGTAGTGCGTGGTGACGGTGGTCCCCGGCTCCACCCAGGTGTCCACCCGGGTGCCGGCCGGGAACTCCGCCCGCGTGACGAGCCCGGAGCTGGGCCGGTGCCCGGCGTTCGGGTCTTCGGCGTACACGCGGGCTTCGACGGCGTGGCCGCGCGCGACCGGCGTCGCGCGGAACATCGCGCGATCGCCTTGGGCGAGCCGCAGCATCCAGGCGACCAGGTCGACGCCGTAGACCGCCTCGGTGACCGGGTGCTCGACCTGCAGCCGGGTGTTGACCTCGAGGAACGCCGCTTCGCCGCGTTCGGGGTCGTAGACGTACTCGACGGTGCCCGCCGAGCGGTACCGGACCGACGAGCACAGCGCCACGGCCGACTCGACGAGCTGCTTCCGGACGGTGCCGGGCAGGTCCGGTGCCGGGCACTCCTCGACGACCTTCTGGTTGCGCCGCTGCAGCGAGCAGTCCCGGGTGCCCAGCGCCATGACCTCGCCGAAGCCGTCGCCGAACACCTGGACCTCGACGTGCCGCGCGCGGGTCACCAGCCGTTCCAGGAAGACGCCGGAGCTGGCGAAACTCTTCGCCGCGACGCTGCGCACGGTGTCCCAGGCGGCCCGCAGGTCGTCGGGGGAGGCGCAGGCGCGCATGCCGATGCCGCCCCCGCCGCCGGTCGCCTTGAGCATCACCGGGTAGCCGATGTCCTCCGCCCGCGCCAGTGCTTCGTCCACATCGGACAGCAGGCCGGTGCCGGCCAGCAGCGGCACGCCCGCCGCGATGGCCGCCTCGCGCGCGGTGTGCTTGCTGCCGAACACCTCCAGGTGCTCCGGTGCCGGGCCGGCGAACGCGATCCCGGCGTCTTCGCAAGCTCGCGCGAACGCCGCGTCCTCCGAGAGGAAGCCGTAGCCGGGGTGGATCGCGTCGCAGCTGGTGTCGAGGGCGGCCTGGACGATGGCGCCGGCCCGCAGGTAGCTTTCCGCGGCGGGAGCCGGGCCGAGCCGCACGGCCCGGCCGGCGAGCCGCACGTGCGGGGACAGGCGGTCGGCGTCGGAGTACACCGCGACCGTTTCGAGACCCAGTTCCCCGGCGCTGCGGAGGATCCGGACCGCGATCTCGCCGCGGTTGGCGACGAGCAGCCTCACTCGTCACCCCCGGCCGAGGTGACGACCATGCGCACCGGCGTCGGGTCGAACCCGTTGCAGGGGTTGTTGATCTGCGGGCAGTTCGAGACGAGGACGAGCACGTCGGTCTCCGCGCGCAGCCGGACTTCCAGGCCCGGCGCGGAAATGCCGTCGACGATGCCGAGCGTGCCGTCTTCTTCGACCGGCACGTTCATGTACCAGTTGACGTTGCTGACCAGGTCGCGCTTGCCCAGCCCCCACTTGGCGCCTTCGCTGAGGAAGTTCTCGACGCACGCGTGCTGGTACCGGGTGTGCTGGCCGTAGCGGAGGCTGTTGGACTCCTTGCTGCACGCGCCGCCGAGCGTGTCGTGGCGGCCGCAGGTGTCGGCGACGACGGTCAGCAGCGGGGCGCCTTCCTGGGTGCGTAGCACGCTGCCCGTGGTGAGGAAGATGTTGCCCTGCGCTGCTATCGTCGCGGCCGCGCTGTAGCGCTTCGCGGTGTCGTTCGCGTCGTAGCAGAGGAAGTCGACGGCCTGGTTGCCGCCGAGGTCGATGATCGTCAGCTCGCTGCCGCGCTTGAGCACGGTCGAGAACGGGGCGCGCGCCGGGACGTCGAAGGTCAGCTCCAGCTGCGACTGGTAGGCCGTGCTCATGCGATCCCCCGTGCGGTCAGGTAGTCGGCGGTGTTCTCGAAGGCACGCTGGGCTTCGGGGCTGTGAGTCCACTCCGGACTGTCCGGGGTGGACGGAGTGTCGCGCCAGGCGAGGACTTCGAGGTTCGTCGCGGTGTAGTCCGGGCGCGGGTCCACCGGGTGCGGCACGTTGGTGACCAGTACGATCGACGGGATCTCGATCCGCAGGTCGACGGACTTCCCGGCGCCCGCGGAGCCGGTGAACTCCAGCGCGCCGTCCGGCTGGACGCGCACGCCCTGGAAGAACGACAGGCTCGGCGGCAGATCACGCGGTCCCAGCCCGTGCTTCGCCGCGGCCAGGGTGAACAGCGGCAGCCCGGCGGGGGAGGGGCCCTGCGGGGCACCGTCGCCGTAGCGCTCGGTGTTGCCGTCCACAGTGGACGTCCCGCACAGGGCGTCGTGGCGCCCGCTGGCGTCCGAGACGATCGTGGCGAGCACGCGGCCCTGGTCGGACAGCAGCGCCACCTTCTCGCCGAGGTAGGCGTTCCACTGCACCTTCACCGTGTCGGCGACGTTCAGCCGTTCCCACGGCTGGTCGGCGTTGAACAGCAGCACGTGCGCGCAGGCGCCGCCCTCGACGTCGGTCAGCCGCAGCCGCGTACCCCGGGCCAGCACCTTGTGCGTGTACCCGCCCCCGGCGACGGTCTCCGCCCAGGTCAGCGCCTCGGGCGCCACCCCGGGCGGGACGGCCGGCCAGGTGCTCGCCGGGATCGACGGCATCGTTTCGACCACGGTGCCGGCCTGGGCCCGGGCGTGGTCCCGGGCGCCGTAGGTGGTGGCGGTGGTGCTCATGGACGTCCTCTCAGATCGCGGGTTCGAGGGCGGGAGCGGGGCGCAGCCGCAGCCAGCAGAGCCAGCCGATCACCAGCGCGCCGCCGACGAACTCTAGCGGGAACAGCAGCATCCAGGGGGCGCCCGAACCGGCGACGTCGTAGATCTCCGCGCGCGGCCAGGCGATGTTCACGCTCATGGCGATCCCGTAGAGCACGGCTGCCCCGTTCAGCGGGACACCCCAGCGTCCCAGCGAGAACCGGCCGGGCTCCGCGGGGAACCGCCCCCGCAGCCTGGCGACCAGCAGCGGCCCGGTGACCAGCAGGTACGCCAGGTAGACGACCACCACCGACGTCCCGGTGATCGTGCTGAAGAGCGTCGGGTTGCCGACGTTGAGCAGCAGCAGGGCGATGGCCAGCGCCCCGGAGACGAGCGCGGGCGCGACCGGCGTCCCCGTGCGGGGATTCACCGACGAAAGTCGGGTGGCGGCGGGGAGCGCGCCGTCGCGGGCCATCGCGAAGACCAGCCGGACGGTGCCGGTCTGGATGGTGAGCGTGCAGACCACGACGGCGATGGCGACGTCGGCGAGGAAGACGCGGCCGAGGGTGTCGCCGAAGACGGCGGTGATCACGTACGGCAGGCCGCGGCCGGCGAGCTGGCCGTCGGTGAGGCTCGGCGCGGCCATCAGCGCGGTGAGCACCACGGCCAGCCCGCCGATCCCGGACACGAGCACGGCCCGCAGCACCGCGCGCGGCGCCGCCCTTCGCGCGTCCTTCGTCTCCTCCGCGACCGACGCGGCGGTGTCGAAGCCGTAGAGCACGTACGCGGCCATGAGCGCCGAAGCGAGGACACCGCCGATCCCGGCGCTGGTGCCGGGGGCGTCGTGCGCGACCACCTGCGGGCCGCGGACGGCGAACAGGCCCAGCCCGGCGACGAGGACCACGACGCCGAGCAGCTCGGCCGCGACACCGACGTCGTTGATCCGGGCCATCAGCCGGACACCGCCGGCGTTGACGAGCGTGGTGAAGACGAGCAGGAGCGTGCCGAGGACCACGGCGTTGGCCGCGCCCGACGGCGACGTCACCGAGGGGTCGCCGCCGACGAGCTGGAAGCCGTCCCACACCGACGGCAGCACCACCTGCAGCGCGATCGCCGCGGCGGCGAGCGCGACGACGCAGCCGAGCAGCATCATCCAGCCGGCGAGCCACCCGAGGAATCCCTTCGAGACCTGCTTCGCCCATTGGTACACGGAGCCGGCGAGCGGGAAGCGCGCGGCGAGCTCGGCGAAGGTGAGCGCCACGAGCAGCTGGCCGCCGAGGACGACCGGCCACGTCCAGAAGAAGAGCGGGCCGCCGAAGGTGTAGCCGAACCCGAAGAGCTGGAAGACCGTCGTGAGGATGGAGACGAACGAGAACCCGGCGGCGAAGGCGGAGAACCCGCCCAGCGACCGGCGGAGCTCTTGGCGGTAACCGAAGGTGGCGAGATCGTCGGGCGGCATGCGGACTCCTTGTTTCGATCGTTTGACAGAAATTAGGTCCGGGCCGGGTCCTCTTGATCTCTGACGCGTTAGGGGTGCGTTAACGGCCCTCGCTTCCGCGCGTCAACAGCGACATGCGGGCGTAACCGCACCTCGGTGCGGGTGCCCGGGCGCCGGACCTGGCAAGATCACGCCCGTGGTCAAAGGCGCGGGAGTCGGCAGGCCGAGGGCGAGCGGAGCGGCGGCGAACCGCCCGGACGCGCGCCAGGCGGTGCTCGACGCGGCGGGAGAGCTGTTCACCGGAGCCGGTTACGCGGCGACGACGACCCGCGCGATCGCGGAGCGCGCGGGCCTGCGCCAGGCGTCGCTCTACTACCACTTCCCGGCGAAGGAAGACATCCTCGCGGCGTTGCTGGCGGAAACGGTCCGGCCTTCGCTGGATTTGGCTTCCCGTCTGGTCGGTGCCGCGGGCCCGGCGGCGGTGCGGCTGTGGGCGCTGGCGTACGCGGACATCGGCCTGCTCGGCGGGGCCCGCCACAACTTGGGCGCGTTGTACTTGCTGCCGGAGGTGGGCTCGGCGAACCTGGCCCGCTTCCGCGCGGAGCGAGCGGACCTGAAGGCGGCGTACGGCCGTCTGGTGGCGGCTTCGGGGGTGGCGCCGGAGTCGGTGGCGATCCGGACGGACCTGGTGTTCGGGCTGGTGGAGAGCATCGCGGTGGTCCGCAGGGACGACCCGGACCTCGACGTCGAGGCCCACGTCCGCGAAGGGGCGGACGGGGTGGTGCGGCTGGTCGGGACGGCGGAGCCGTCGGAGGACCTGCGGGCCGAGGCCCACACCCTGCTGGCCACCCTCGCGAGCTGACCCGGCCCCCGACCGCCCCAATGTGGCGTTGGGTGCATCGAGCGCACCCAATGTGGCGTTCGGTGCGTTGGACGCACCGAACGCCACATTGGGGAGCTTGGGGCCGGGGTCAGGAAGCCGTTGCCTGCAGGGCCTTGCTCAGCGCCGTCGCCGTCAGGTCGACCTGCCACGGCCGGGCGCCGCCCGCGCGCAGGACGTCCGCCACCGAGTCCTCGTCCGTCTCCGCCGGCGGCCGCCAGCACGTGCGGCGCACCAGGTCCGGCAGCAGCAGGTTCTCCACCGGGAGCCGGCGGTCCTCCGCGATCGCCGTCAGCGCCGCGCGGGCCGCCGACAGCCGGGCCGCCGCGTCCGGGTCCTTGTCGGCCCAGCGGTTGACCGGGGGCGGGCCGTCCGTCGGCTGCGCGGGCGACGGCAGCTCCGACGCCGGGAGGGCGCGGGCCGCCTGCAGGTGGCGCAGCCAGCTCGCCGTGTACTTGCGCTGGACCCGGCCGCTGAAGACCGGGAGCGCCTGGAGGTCCTCGACCGTCTTCGGGTCGGCCGTCACCGCGTTGATGATCGCGCTGTCCGGCAGGATGCGGCTCGGTGCGCGGTCGCGTTTGCGGGCGAGCTCGTCGCGCGCCTGCCACAGCTCGCGGACCGCCGCCAGGCCGCGGGGGTTGCGGATCTTGTGGACACCGGACGTCCGGCGCCACGGCTCGGCCCGCGGGGGCGGCGGCGGGGCCGTCCGGACGTTTTCGAACTCCTGCCGCGCCCACTCCAGCTTGCCCTGGGCGCCCAGCTCCGCCTCCAGCTTTTCGCGCAGCTGGATGAGCAGCTCGACGTCGAGGGCCGCGTAGTTGAGCCAGTCGACCGGCAGCGGCCGCTTCGACCAGTCCGCCGCGCTGTGCCCCTTTTCGAGGGTGTAGCCGAGCAGCAGCTCGACGAGCGTCCCCAGCGCCACGCGTTCGTAGCCCGCCAGCCGGCCGGCCAGCTCGGTGTCGAACAGCGCCGCCGGGTGCAGGTCCAGCTCGGCGAGGCAGGGGAGGTCCTGGGAGGCCGCGTGCAGCACCCATTCCAGGTCGTTGAGGACGTCGCGCAGCGGCTGGAGGTCGTCGGCCAGCGCGATCGGGTCGATCAGCACCGTGCCGGAACCCTCACGGCGCAGCTGCACGAGGTAGGCCTTGGGCCAGTACCGGTAGCCGGACGCGCGTTCGGTGTCGACGGCGACCGCGCCGGTGCCCGCGGCGAGTCTCGCGCAGGCCTCGGCCAGCGCGGACGGTTCGGTGATCACCGGGGGCGTGCCCTCGGCGGGTTCGCGTAGCAGCACAGGGCCGCCCGTGGACTCGATCTCCATCCCGGTGTCCTCGGCCTCTGCACTTCCCATAACTGACGACCCTACGGGACGGGCGTACCGCGCCTGGTGCGCCCGCCCCGCAGGGAGGTTCGTCTGCGTCAGCGGATGACGCCGGCCCGCATGGCCAGCGCCACCATCTGAGCCCGGTCGCCCGTGCCGAGCTTGCGCCCGATCCGGGACAGGTGGGACTTGACGGTGAGAGCGGAGAGCGAAAGCTCCTCGCCGATCTCCTTGTTGGACTGCCCGTCGGCGACCAGCTGGAGCACCTCCACCTCACGAGCGGACAGCTCGCGCGGGGTGTTGTCGGTGCCCGCGACGCGGGTCCCGGTGGCCAGCACCGGAGCCACGCTCGGGTCGGCGTAGACGCCGCCCTCGAGCACGCGCCGCACGCCATCGGTCACGACGACCGGCGACGCGGACTTCAGCAGGTACGCCTGGGCCCCGGCCTGGAAGGCCGAGCGGACCGCGTACGGGTCGTCCGAGGATGCGAGTACGACCACGCGCGGCCAGCCGTGGCTACGGAGTTCCGTAACCAGCTCGATGCCGCTGCCGTCCGGCAGTCCGAGATCGAGGATCGCCAGGTCACAAGGCCCAGTGGCCTGTGCTCGCGCCCTCGCCTCGGCCACCGTGGCGGCTTCGTGGACGGTCCCCGCACCCATCTGTGCGAGTCTTGCTGCGATTGCCTCCCTCAACAGCGGGTGGTCGTCGACCACCAGTACCGAAAAGAGCTCTTCCCGCGGGTGCGGAACCATGCTCGCCGGCAACGCGCCGGCTGGCGTGGATCGGACGGCCTGAGAAATGCCGACGGTAGCCACGTCACTACCTCCCTGGAGTCGGTCGTGCCCCCCGACCGGCACCGGGACCTTCGGCCGTTCAGCCGCGCCAGCTTTAGACCGAAAGTGGTGTCGTCGAAGGCACTGTAGCCGCCCTGAGGCCGTTGCGGGGGGATCGAATGGGTATCTATCTCAAACGAACAGTCACTCAGTGGGTTCGGAGTAACACGATCGGGCTAGTACACGGCCGGTTGTTAACGGATAGCCCAGCGAACACGATGCAAAGAAGTTGCCGACGGCCAAATGGCCGTGCAGATGGGTCGTGCAGCTGCCGGTGCGCCTAGTGACGGGGGTCCGGATGGGTGCGGGCAGGTCCCGGAATGTGGCCCCGGCCGGGGCATGATCAACTCCGCGGGGCGGGGTCGGCGAGGCTCTCCGACACCGTGGGGAGTGACTGTCCGTGTCGATCACGGGGTGCCGACCGGCCTGGGATGGCCGAGTTGATCTTGTTGCGGTGCGTGACCGCGCGGAGTCACTAACGAGGAGACGTGAAACGGCCTCAGGACGGCCGGGCCGGCTCCGGCGTGGCTGCGCTCGTCCAGGGCGGTTCCGGGCGCGCAGGAGTGCGTCAGGGGGCCGGAAAGACGTGAACAGCGTTCAGCGGACGTGAATTTTGCTCACATCGGTACAGGGGGCGCGTCCCGGGACGGCTCCCGGCGGGACGCCGTTGCCGTTTCGTTGCCCGCGATCGCCCGGATGCCGCGGCTCGGCAGCGGGAGCCCGGACGCCGCGGGTCAGGAGCTCTGGCGCTGCCCGAAGAGCGTCACGCCCACCGGCGGCAGGCCCACGACGCTCGCCATCACCTGGCAGAACGCCTGCCCGTGCGGCAGCAGCCCGGCGTCCGTCGGCGTCCACGACGCCCGCAGCTCCAGATCGTCGGTCCGCGCCGGGCCGGAGATGTCGCCGAAGCGGGCCGAGGACGTCTCGGTGACCGTGCCGCCCAGCGCCGTCCAGCTCGCGCCGGACACCTCCAGCGCGTCCGTCAGCCACGACCAGCCGACCGCCGGCAGGAACGGGTCGGTCGCCAGCTCGCGGTCCAGCTCCGCGCGCACGTACATGACGAGCCGGAGCACGCCGTCCCAGCCGTCCTGGCCGTCCGGGTCGTGCAGCAGGACCAGCCGGCCCGAGGCCAGCACGTCGGCCGGGCCCGCCACTTCGCAGCTGACCGCGTACGACCACGGCGCGAGCCGCTGCGGGGCCCGCATCGGCTCCAGCAGCACCTCCCGGCGGGGCCGGACGGACTGCAGCGCCGCGACTGCTTCGCGGAAGAGCTCGGGCACTGGCGTCATCGCGGTCACGCTTCGACTTTAGGGCGGGCACGCCCCGTTGCGGGCGCAGGCGCGCCGATAGAAGCACCTTCCCCGGCTCGTGGCACGATTGACGGCGATGTCTCCGACCACGCCCCTGCCGCAGCGAGCCGCCCCGTCCGGCCGCCGCGAGCTGCCCGAAGCCCCGTTCCTGGCCGCCGCACGCGGCGAACGCCCGGCCCGCACGCCCGTCTGGTTCATGCGCCAGGCCGGCCGTTCGCTGCCCGAATACCGCGCGCTGCGCGAGGGCGTGCCGATGCTCGACGCCTGCTTCGACCCCGAAATGCTCGCCGAGATCACGCTGCAGCCGGTCCGCCGCCACGGCGTCGACGCGGCGATCCTCTTCAGCGACATCGTGGTGCCGCTGAAGGCCGCGGGCGTCGACATCGACATCGTGCCCGGCACCGGCCCGGTGGCCGCCGCGCCGGTGCGCGACCTCGCCGCCGTGAAGGCCCTGCCGGAACTCGAGCCCGGCCAGGTCGCCAAGGTCGCCGACGGCGTCCGCCTGCTGGTCGAGCGGCTCGGCGGCACCCCGCTGATCGGCTTCGCCGGCGCGCCGTTCACGCTGGCCAGCTACCTCATCGAGGGCGGCCCGAGCCGCAACCACGAGCACACCAAAGCGCTGATGCACTCCGAGCCGGCGCTGTGGCACGAGCTGGCCGGGCGCCTCGCCGACGTCGCGCTGACGTTCCTGCGCGCCCAGCTCGACGCGGGCGTCGACGCGGTCCAGCTGTTCGACTCCTGGGCCGGCGCGCTGTCCGAGCGGGACTACCGCGAATTCGTCCTGCCGCACTCGGCGCGGGTCCTCGCGGGCGTCGCGGAGTACGGCGTGCCGCGCATCCACTTCGGCGTCGGCACCGGCGAGTTGCTCGCGGCGATGCGCGACGCGGGCGCGGACGTCGTCGGCGTCGACTGGCGCATCCCGCTCGACGAAGCGGTGCGGCGCCTCGGCGGCAAAGCCGTCGTGCAGGGCAACCTCGACCCGGCGCTGCTGCACGCGTCCTGGCCGGTCCTCGAAGCCGAGGTCCGCCGGATCGTCGAGGAGGGCCGCGCGGCCGACGGCCACATCTTCAACCTGGGCCACGGCGTGCTGCCGGGCGTCGACCCGGACGTGCTGACCCGCGTGGTCGGGCTGGTGCACGAGCTGTGAAGCGGGTCGCGGTCGTCGGGGGCGGCGTTTCCGGGCTGACCGCGGCGTACCGGCTGCGGCGGCTGCTCGGCGCGGACGCCGAGATCGTCGTGTTCGAGAAGACGAAGACGCCGGGCGGGAAGCTGCGCACCGCCGAGCTCGCCGGCGTCCCCTACGACGTCGGCGCCGAGGCCTTCCTCGTCCGCCGTCCCGAGATGCTCGCGCTCGTCCGCGAGCTGGACCTCGACGTCGTCCACCCGACGAAGGCCCGCGCGAAGATCCACGCCGGCGGCACTGTCACCGGCATGCCGCCCGGCACGTTGATGGGGGTCCCGGCGTCGGCGGACTCCGTGGCCGGCGTGCTTTCGGAAACGGGACGACGGGCCGTCGAGGCCGAAGTCTCCCTGCCCGAACTGCGGCTGCCGAGCGGTGACCTGCCGCTGGGGCCGCTGCTGCGCGAACGCTTCGGCGACGAACTGGTCGACCGGCTGGTCGACCCGCTGCTCGGCGGCGTCTACGCGGGCGGGGCGGACGGCCTCGGCCTGCGCGCGACCATGCCGGGCCTGGCGTCGGCGCTGGCCGCGGGCGCCGGTTCGCTGACCGCCGCGGCCGCCGCCCAGCTGCCGGCGAACCCGTCCACCGCGCCGGTGTTCGGCACCGTCCCGGGCGGGCTGGGCACGGTGATCGACCGGCTCACCGAAGCTTCCGGCGCCGAGCTGCGCACCGGGTTGCCGGTCTGCGACATCGAGCGGCACGGCGCGGGCTGGCGGCTGCGCATCGGCGCCGCGCCGACCGCGCACGCGCCCGCGGACAACACGGTCGAGGCCGACGCGGTGGTCCTCGCGGTCCCCGCGCCCTCGGCCCGGCGGCTGCTGGCCGACCTGGTGCCCGCGGCTTCGGCGGCGTTCGGCGAGGTCGAGCTGGCGTCGATGGCCGTGGTCGCGCTGGCGCTCCCGCCCGGCACACCGCTGCCGGACGCGTCCGGGATCCTGATCGGCCACGGCGAGCGCGACGCTTCGGGCAAGCCGTACGCGTCGAAGGCGTTCACGTTCTCTTCGCGGAAGTGGGGCCACCTCGGCACCGGCCCGGTGCTGGTCCGCGGCTCGGTCGGGCGCTTCGGCGAGCTGGGCGCGCTGCAGGCCGACGACGTCGAGCTGGTCCGCGTGGTCCGCGACGACCTCGCGCGCCTGACCGGCGTGACGGCCGCGCCGGTCGAGACGCTGGTGACGCGCTGGGGCGGCGGGCTGCCGCAATACGGCACCGGGCACCTCGAGCGCGTCGAGCGGATCGAAAAGGCGATCGCGGCGGTCCCGGGGCTGGCGGTCGCCGGGGCGACGCTGCACGGGGTCGGGCTGCCGGCGTGCGTGGCCACCGCGGAGGCGGCCGCGCAGCGGATCGCGGCCCACCTCGCCGAGTGAGTGCTCTCACCTGACCCGTGGCGGCGACGGTCCCGGCGCGGTGACAGGATGGACGCATGGCGCGGGTCAACTACAACGAGCTCAACGACACCATCCGCTACACCACCTGGTCGGTCTTCCGGATCGAGCCCGGCAGGCTCGGCGAGGACCGCGGGACCGCGGGCCGGGAAACGACCGAGTACCTCGACGGTCTCGAGGCCAAGGGCGTCGTCGTCCGGGGTGTCTACGACCTGTCCGCGCTGCGCGCCGACGCCGACTACATGATCTGGTGGCACGCCGAGGAGATCGAGCAGGTCCAGGCCGCCTACGCCGGGTTCCGCCGGACGCCGCTCGGGCGCGCGTCGACGCCGGTCTGGAGCCAGACCGCGCTGCACCGGCCCGCCGAGTTCAACAAGAGCCACATCCCGGCGTTCCTCGCCGGGGAAGAGGCGCGCAAGTACGTCTGCGTGTACCCGTTCGTCCGCTCCTACGAGTGGTACCTGCTGCCGGACGCCGACCGCCGCAAGATGCTGGCCGACCACGGCAAGGAAGCCCGCGACTACCCGGACGTGCGCGCCAACACCGTCGCGTCGTTCGCGCTGGGCGACTACGAGTGGATCCTCGCCTTCGAAGCCGACGAGCTGCACCGGATCGTCGACCTGATGCGCCACCTGCGCGGCACCGAGGCGCGGCTGCACGTCCGGGAGGAAATCCCGTTCTACACCGGCACGCGCGTGCCGCCCGCCGAGCTCGTCGCGGCCCTCCCGTAGTGCGCGAGGCAGTCGAGGGCGTCTGGCGGGCGCTCACCGGTTCGGCGCCCGGCCCCTTCGAGGTGACCGGCACCGAGGACGTGCTGCCCGGCCCGTACCGGGTGGCGGCCGCGGCGACGGCGTCGATCGCGGCGGCGACCCTGGCGGCCGCCGAACTGCTGAAGCAGCGCGGGATCGAGCCCGGCGTCGTCACCGCGGACGCGCGGCACGCGGCGGCGGCGTTCTACAGCGAGCAGCTGCTGCGGGTGGACGGCACGGGCGCGGAGTCGGTCTGGGCACCGCTGTCGGGCAACTACCGCGCGGCCGACGGCTGGGTGCGCCTGCACTGCAACTACCCGCGCCACGAAGCGGCGGTGTGCTGGGGGCTGGGTGTGCCCGGCACCCGCGGCGCGGTCGCGAAGGCGGTGGCCGGGCGGCCGGCGCGCGAGATCGAGCACGCGGTGGTGTCCGCCGGGGGAGCGGCCGCCGAGCTGCGTTCGCCGGCGGACTGGGCGGCGCACCCGCAGGGTTCGGCGGTGGCTTCGCTGCCGCTGGTTTCGCTGGAGCCGGTGGACGCGGCGCCGAAACGGACGTTGTTCTATTCGGACCGGCCGCTGGGCGGGGTCCGGGTGCTGGAGCTGACCCACGTACTCGCGGGCCCGGTGGCCGGCCGGGTCCTGGCCGCGCACGGCGCCGACGTCCTGCACGTCGGGGCGGCGCACCTGCCGCGCGTCGAGGCCCTGGTGCGCGACACCGGCCAGGGCAAGCGCTCGACGTTCGTGGCCCTGGACACCGAGGGCGGCCGCGCGCGGCTGAAGAAGCTGATCAGCCGGGCGGACGTACTGGTCCAGTCCTTCCGCCCGGGAGCGCTGGAGCGCATCGGGTTCGGTCCCGAGGAGCTGGCTTCGCTGCGGCCGGGCTTGGTGGTCGCGGACCTGAGCGCGTACGGCTGGGAAGGCCCGTGGGCCCGCCGGCGCGGCTTCGACAGCCTGGTCCAGATGTCGAACGGGATGGCCTGGGGTCCGGAGGAGCCCTCGCCGTTGCCGGTCCAGGCACTGGACCACGCGACGGGCTGGCTCGCGGCGGCGGCGGTCATGACGGCGGTGCACCGGCAGCTGACCGACGGCGGCACGTGGCGGGCGCGGCTTTCGCTGGCGGGTACCGGCCGGTGGCTGGATTCGCTGGGGCGCAAGGATCCTGCGGGCGTCGAGGTCGATTACCGCGATCTGATGGAGGACGCGGACAGCGGCTACGGGCGGCTTACGCGGGTTCGCATGGCGGGCGGGTTGCCGGGGGCGGAGCCGCACTGGGACTTCGGAACGCGGCTGCCGGGAGTCGACAAACCGACCTGGACCCCCTGACTCGGGCCACCCCCTGACCCAGGGCCCCGCCCGTCCCTGGGGGCAGGCCCCGCTGCCAGCTTACTGGCGGCCCCTGACGAAAAGCCCTGGTCGGGCCGGGTTGTCCACAGCCCGGCCCGGTTGTGGATGGGCGGCGTTGGGGCTGGTTGGGATGTCATGAACGACCCTTTCACCGCGCTGGACGAGGTGAAAGGGTCGTTCATGACGTTCGGGGGGAGCGGTCGGGCTGGGGGTGGGCCGCGCGAGCGGCTGAGCCGGAGGCGGTCGGCGGTGGGGAGGTGGGCCGCGCGAGCGGCTGAGCCGGAGGTGGTCGGCGGTGGGGAGGTGGGCCGCGCGAGCGGCTGAGCCGCAGGCGGTCGGCGGTGCGGAGGTGGTCCAGCAAGCGGCTGAGCCGGAGGCGGTCGGCGGTGCGGAGGTGGGCCGCGCGAGCGGCTGAGCCGCAGGCGGTCAGCGGCGCCGGAGCCGGTCCCGCAGGCCCCGCCGCGGCTTCGGCAGGTGCCCACCCGCGATCAGCCACGTCACGAACTCGTCCGCGTACGCCCCCGACCGTTCCGCGGCCAGCTTCGGCCGCTCCCCGTTGAACTCCGCGAACAACGGCCCGTACCGCTCGCCCAGCGCCTCCGCCAGCTCGGGCCGCTGGTAAGCCAGCACCCGCCCGTGCTTCCGCCGCAGCACCGAAGCCTCCACCCGCAGCCGCGCGGGGTCGAAGCCGGAAGGTGCCGGGCCCGAAGCCAGCAGCGCCTTCAGCAGCTCGGCCTGCCGCGCCGCCAGCTCCTCCCGGCTCACCCCGTCACCGCCGCCCGCAACGAGGCCAGCTCCGATGCCAGTTCCTCGTCGCTCGGGTAGTCGTCGTCGCGCTCCAGCAGCACGCCCGGCGGGTCCGTCCGGCGGCGCAGCTCTGTCAACAGCGCGAGCACCTCCGGCAGCACCGGGTGCGCGTGCGTGTCGTGGTAAACGCCGTCGCGCTCGACGCCGCCCGCCATGTGCACGTACGCCAGCCGCTCCCACGGGATGCCGTCCAGGAACGCCACCGGGTCGGTGCCGATGTTGCGGGCGTTGGCGTAGAGGTTCGCGACGTCGATGATCAGCCGGCAGCCGGTCCGGTCGGTCAGCTCGGTGAGGAACTGCTCCTCCGTCAGCTCGTTGTCCGGCCAGTCCAGCACCGCCGCGATGTTCTCCAGTGCGAACGGGACGTCCACGATGGACTGGGCCAGCCGGACGTTCGCCACCAGCACGTCGAGCGCCTCGCGGGTGCGGGGGAGCGGCATCAGGTGCCCCGAGTCGAGCCCGCCCGCGCGGACGAAGCACACGTGGTCGCTGACCAGCGGCGCGTCCACCGCCCGCGCGATCTCCGCCAGGTGCTGGACGCGGCCGGTGTCGAGCGGCTCGGCCCCGCCCAGCGAAAGCGAAACCGCGTGCGGCAGCACCGGCAGCCCGCGCCGGCGCAACGCCACGAGCGTCTCCGGGAGGTGGTCGGCGTGCAGGTTCTCCGCGACCACCTCCACCCAGTCGACGCCCGGGAGCCGCGCGATGGACAGGTCCAGTTCGTGCCGCCAGCCGATCCCGATGCCGAGCTCACCCACCGCAGCCCCCTCCGCCGCACGAAGAACCGCACGAAGACCCGCTGCTGCACGACGAGCTCGAACAGGACGAGCCGCTGCTGCACGAAGAACCGCCCGACGAGCCACCGCCGCCGAACGACGACACCGGTGGGGTCAGCGCCGCGCTGAGCTCTTCGTCCGGGTACATCGCCCAGCCGCCCAGCGCGACCGCCGCCGCGGCGCCGCCGAGCAGCGCGCCGCCCGCCAGCATGCCGGCCGGCACCGGCCCGGACGCCGCCGAACGCGCCTGGCCGAGCACCCGGTGCCCCGCCGCCGACGGCTGCCGGGCGCCCGTCTTCGACCGGCGGACCGCGGCCACGATCGCCAGCACCGCCGCGAGCAGGACCAGGAACACCAGGACCCCGACCGGGCGGCCGAGCGAGATGCCGTTGACCAGCCGCACCACGCCGAGCGCCAGCACGGCGAGCTGCAGGACCAGCCCGAACGTCCGCGCCTGCCGCTTCGCCGCCGCCGACGCCAGCAGGCCCTGCTGGTCGAGGCCGGTTTCCAGGGCCCGCATGACCGCGGAGCCGCGGACCTGCGACCGGATCATCGACGTCGTCTTCAGCTGCGCCACGTCGTAGACCGCCCGCTCCAGCGGCTCCGACGGCCGGGCCCCGGCCTGGCTGACCTGCTTGTAGCTGTTGACGCGCAGCTGCCCGCGGTCCACCAGGGCCGCGATCGCCGCGTCGACGGCCCGGTCGGGGCCGCCGGCGAGGAACGCGAGCTGGTAGACGGTCGGCGGCGGGACGGGCCGTCCGTCGTCCGCGCGCAGCGCCCGGCTGCTCACGACGCCGGCCACGACGACCCTGATCAGCAGGACCGCGCCGAGCAACGCGATGTAGAGGACCACGAAATCCGGTCCGGAAATGCCCCACGGGTCGTTCATCGCCCGTCTCCCCTCAGTGAGTCGCGATTACCGTAGCTGTGAGACGCGCGCGCTCGCGTCGGCGTTTCAACCGCCGCAGCCCCCGCCGCCACCACCACCGCAACCCCCGCCGCCACCGCCGCAGGAGCTGCCACCCCCGCCGCCGCAGGAGCTGCCGCCGTAGTAGCCGACGGCGGCGCCGCCCCCGGCGCTTGCCCAGCGGGTGCGCGACCGGCGGTAGGCGCGCGCCGTCGACTGCTGCGTGGCCCGGCTGACCGCCAGCCGGACGTCCTTGTCGGGGTGCTCGCCGAACCCGCCCGAGGCGACGGCCCCGGCCGGTCCCGCGGTGAGCGTCGCGGTGCGGCGCGCCTCTTCCGCGGCGGCCCGGCCGGCGGCGGTGGCCTTCACCTCGCGCTTCTTCGCGGCGCGGACCGTGGTGAACACGGCCGCGACGACGTTCGGCGCGAGCAGGCCCAGCAGGAAGCCGACGGGGTGGCCGGTCGCTGACCCGGCGATCAGCCGGACGACGCCGAAGACGAACAGCGCCCAGTACGCGACGGCGGCGAACACCCAGGTCAGACGCAGTTTCCGCACGTCGGTGAGCAGGCCGCGGGCGGTCAGCCCGGCCTCCAGCCCGGTCGCCGACGGGTGGGCGCGCACCTCGGCGCGCACCCGGTCGACGGTCGTGCCGGTCTTGCCGATCCGCGCCAGCGCGGCCCGGCCCAGGTCGTCCGGCGCCGAGCCGCGGACGCGGTGCAGGCGCCCGGTGCCGTCCATCCGGACCGCCTGCCGTTCCAGCAGCCGCGCGACGACCAGCTCGCCGAGCCGCTCGCGGCCGCCGGTCAGCAACGCGAGTTCTTCGGCCCGCTCCGGCGCCCCGCCGGCGCGCCCCCGCGCCAGCAATGCCCCGCGCACCCCCGCGGCCAGCGCCGTGAGGAGCAGCAGGGCCAGGTACAGGCCCGCGAACACCGGTCCCGGAATGCCCCAGGTGTCGGTCATGAGTCCGCCCTCCCTCGTCCGTGTGCGGAGACTACGTTCGAGGAAGGGCGGCCGGTTGCTCGCTTAAGGAGGATTTAGGCTGGCGGTTTTTACGACTCGGGGACCAGCTTCAGCGAAATCGAGTTGATGCAGTAGCGCTGGTCGGTCGGGGTCGGGTAGCCCTCGCCCTCGAAGACGTGCCCGAGGTGGCTGTGGCAGGAGCCGCAGAGCACCTCGATCCGCTTCATGCCCATGGCGCGGTCTTCGCGCAGCAGCACGGCGTCGGAGTCCGCCGGGTCGAAGAAGGACGGCCAGCCGCAGTGGCTTTCGAACTTCGTGTCGCTGCGGAACAGCTCCGCACCGCACGCGCGGCACTCGTAGACGCCGGTCGTCTTCGTGTCGGTGTACTCACCGGTGAACGGCCGTTCGGTCCCCGCCTGGCGGAGCACGGCGTACTCGTCGGGGCTGAGCTGCTGCCGCCATTCCTGCTCGGACTTCACGACGCGCGGGGTCGCGCCGACAACGGGTTTCATACCTTTCACCCGATCCACGTTACGCCGCGAGCCACGCGAGGGCGTGCACCACGATGTCCCATGCGGTCACGATCACGCCGAGCACGATGAGCACCACGATCAGGGCCGACACCCAGTAGCGCAGCCCGCCGAGGCGGTTGCTGGAGTCCGCGAAGTCGGCCACGCCGTCCAGCGCGGCTTCGATGGTGTAGTTGGGTCCGCAGCGCTCGATCCGGTCGAGGTGCTCGGCGAACGCGCGCGCCTCGGGGTCGTACGGGTCCAGGCCGACCAGGTCCTCGTGGAAGCGAGGATTCTGGCCCGGCAGCGAAGCTCCGTTCTCGGCCATACCCCCACGGTAGGCCATCGGCGCCCGTCAGCCCACCAGCGGCGCGTTAAGTCTCAGTAGCCGGAGCCGGCCGCGTCGTGCTGGCCGAGCCGGGTGTCGGCGTCGATCAGCAGCCGGCCGCCGCTCATGACGATGCGGTAGCCGTTGCGCGTGCCGTTGACCGTCAGGTTCATCGTGATCGAACCGTCGGAGTTCGAGCCGCCGCTGTCGGCGCGGGCGCTCACGTAGGTGTTGACCTTGTTGTTCGCCCAGTAGTCGGCGAAGGCCTGCTCGCTGCCGTACACCTGCTGGGCGGCCGGGGTCAGCTTCGCCCAGCCGCCGGCGGGGTTGTCGTAGAACCCGGTGATGGCGAGACCGGCGGACTGGAAGTCGGTGATCTTGCCCTCGGGGACGGTCTTGCCGAGCGCCGCCGGGGCGTTCGTCGCGCTGCTCTGCCCGCTCTTCGGGGTCGTCTGGCCCGCGGTCGGCTGGGTGCCCGGCGACTGGGCGGTCTGGTCGCCGCCGGAGCCGCCGCTGCCGGAGTTCAGCACCAGGAACAGGACCACCGCGACCACGACGACCGCGGCGCCCGCCCCGGCGAACAGGGCGTACTTGCGCTTGTTGTCCGGTTTCGCGGGGCTCGACGAGTACTGCGGCGCCCTGGCCGTCGGCGCGGCCGCGGGCATCGGTCTGGGCGGGGTGTTCGGCGGCGCGGCCGGCGACCGCATCGGCATGAACGCCGCGGTCGGGCGCGGCGGGTTCGACGGCGCCTTGCCCGCGGGCACCGGCGTGCCGACCGGCGGCGACGACGGCGCGGGCTGGTCGGTCCGCTGCCACGGCGGGCGGTCGCCGGCCTCGGCGGGCGCGGCGGGCTTGCGGCCCGCGCCACCCGAGAGCAGCGGCGGCGACGCCGACATGCCGCCCGGCTCGGTGCGGGCCAGCGCGGCCAGCCGCTCGCGGGCCTCGGCCATGCTCGGCCGCTCGCCCGGCTCGCTGCGCAGCAGGCTCATCAGCAGCGCGGTGGCCGCGCCCGCCTGGACCGGCGGGTTGATCTGGCCGTTCGCGGCCGCGTAGAGCAGCGCGAGCTGGTTGGTGGTGTTGCCGTACGGCGTGGTGCCCTCGATCGCCTGGTAGAGGGTCGCGCCGAGGGCGAAGACGTCGGAGCTGGGCACCGGGTCGGCGCCGCGCGCCAGCTCGGGCGCCAGGTAGGCGGGCGTGCCGCCGATCAGGCCGGTCGCGGTGAGCGTCATGTCGCCCGCCGCGCGCGAGATGCCGAAGTCGGTGATCTTCGCGGTGCCGGTCTCGTCGATCAGGATGTTGCCGGGCTTGACGTCGCGGTGGACGATCCCGGCGCGGTGCGCGGCCACCAGCGCGGACGCGACCTGCTCGCCGATCCGGGCGATGCGGCCGAGGGGCAGCGTGCCCTCCTCGGACAGGATCGTGGAGAGGCTGGGCCCGTTCAGGTACTCCATCACCAGGCACGGGTCGCCGTTGTGCTCGGCGATGTCGAACACCACGATCGCGTTCGGGTGCTGGAACCGGGCCGCGTTCTTCGCCTCGCGCATCGCGCGCTGGCGCATGTTGTCGCGCTCGGTCTCGGAGACGCCCGGCTGGGGCAGGATCTGCTTGATCGCGACGGTGCGCTCGAGGCGCACGTCGGTGGCGCGCCACACGACACCCATGGCACCGCTACCAATGTGCTCGACGAGGCGGTAGTGCCCCGCGATCAGCTGACCGGTGTCGATGGCGACTGCTCCTGACGAAATTCCCGGTGGTGGTGATCCTGCTCAGCGCGTTTCCGCTTCGCGCACCCGATCGAGTGTAGCGGTCGGCCCGGTGCTCTTCGCGTCAGCCAGCCGGACCGGCGGGCTCCGGTTCGGGCACCGGGGCCCGTTTCCGGAACACCCGGACCAGGCCGATCGCCCCGGCCAGCGCGAACACGCCGTAACAGACGAGCAGCGCCGGTGGCGTTCCGCCGGTCAGGGCGTCGCCGAGGACGACCACGGCGACGGTGCCGGGCACGCTTCCCAGCAGCGTACCGGCCAGGTAGGGGACCGGCCGCACGGACGACACGCCGCAGAGGTAGCTGAACGGCGCGAACGGGACGACCGGGATCAGCCGCAGCGAGGTGATCGCGAGGACACCGCCGTCGGACAGCCGGTCGTTCACGGCCCGGACGGCGGATCGGTGCAGGTGGCGGGTGACGAGGTCACGCCCGAGCAGGCGGGCCAGCCCGAAGGACAGCGCCGCCGCGATGGTGGTGGCGACCAGCCCGATCGCGATCCCGGCCGCGGTGCCCACGAGCAGCCCGGCGGCGAGGTTGAACACGGTCCGCGGGATCGGCGCCACGGTGAGCAGCGAGTAGGCGACGAGCAGCACGAGCGGCGTGGCGGCACCGGTGGTGGCCGCCCAGGCCCGCAGCTCGGCCGGACCGGGGATCGGCAGCAGCACCGCGGCCGCCGCGAAGACGGCGAGCACGGCGAGCGCGCAGATCAGCTTGGTGCGGCCGGACACCCGTTCGAGCTTACCGGGGCCGGTCCGGCGGCTCCCCGGCCTGGTCGGGCCCGGCTCTGCCGAGGTCGCGAATGACTCATTGGGGACCTCCGAGGTCCCCAATGAGTCATTCGCGACGCCACAGCGGCCAGTACCACCCGACCTCATCGGCAGTACTGACCCGCGAGGGTCATGAACGGGTCGTTCACCGCGCCCGACGTCAGGGTCTCGGCAAAGTTGCGGCAGCTTGCTCCGCAGCGGCTTCGCACGCGATCACCGCTAGCGTGGCCGCATGCCGAAGCACGGAAACCCGGTCGAGTACGAGGTGGGCGGGCGGACGGTCCGCGTCTCGAGCCCGGACAAGGTGTACTTCCCCCAGCGCGGCATCACCAAGCGCCAGGTCGTCGAGCACTACATCACCGTGGGCGAGCCGCTGCTGCGCGCGATCGGCGAGCGGCCGACCACGCTGAAGCGCTACGTCGACGGCGTCGAAGGCGAGTGGTTCTACGCCAAGCGCGTGCCGAAGGGCGCGCCGCCGTGGGTCGAGACCGCCGAGATCACCTTCCCGTCGGGCCGCACGGCCGCCGAGGTGTGCCCGACCGAGCCCGCGGTGTTCGCCTGGGCGGCCAACCTGGGGACGTTCGACTTCCACCCGTGGCCGGTCCGCCGCGCCGACGCCGACCACCCGGACGAGCTCCGCATCGACGTCGACCCGCCGGACCGGGCCGGCTTCGCGGACGCGGTCGAGGTCGCGCGGGTGGTCCGCGAGGTTCTGGCGGACGCGGGCCTGACCGGCTACCCGAAGACGTCCGGCGGCCGCGGCGTGCACGTCCTCGTCCGCATCCGCCCGGAGTGGGACTTCATCGAGGTCCGCCACGCGGTGATCGCGCTCGGCCGCGAGGTCGCGCGGCGGATCCCGGAGAAGGCGACGATCGCGTGGTGGAAGGAGGAACGCGGCGGCCGCGTCTTCCTCGACTACAACCAGGCCGCGCGCGACCGCACGGTGGCGTCGGCCTGGTCGGTCCGCGGCACCCCGCGGGCGACGGTCTCGACCCCGCTGACCTGGGACCTGCTGGACGAGGTCGACGCGGACGACTTCGACGTGCTGACGATCCCGGCGTTCCTGGCTTCGCACGGCGACCTGCACGCGGGCATGGACGCGGAGGCGTTCGGCCTGGAGACGGCACTGGAGTGGTACGAGCGCGACCTGCGGGACGAGGGGCTGGGGGACATGCCGTACCCGCCGGACTACCCGAAGATGCCGGGGGAGCCGAAGCGGGTGCAGCCGAGCAAGGCCCGCCCGGACTGAGTGAGGCGGCCGCTCCGCTCGTCACCGAGCGGGGCGGAAACACCCCCGTCCGACACCCCCTGTAACGAGCGGCACATCCGTGTCGAGCACCACTCCGTCGAAGCTTTAATCGGCCCCCGCGAAATACCCGCCCGAACGCGGAGTGATCACGCGGGCGCCCGCTGTCGCCTTTCGGGTCACAAATGGTGCACGGCCTTCTTCGAGATCACGATCACCGGCTTCGCTGGCGTAACGTGCGGTCCCGAATCGATGACTCCCCGGGCCGGGCCGGGGAGCGGGTTCCCGGAAGGAGGCCCTCGTGGACGACCTGATCGCATTCCTCGCCGCGCGCGTGGGCGCACGGCAGGCGTTGATCATGCAGGCCGTCAACAAGGCGAAGGCCGGCGACGCGATGAACCGCGGGGAGACCAAGGTCGCCGTGGAGCAGAAGATCCGCGGGCTCAGCGATCTCGACCTGGACGCGGTCAACCAGATGATCAACGAGATCGAAGCGACCCGGCGGATCCTGCTCGCCCACCGCACCACCGTGTCGGAGAAGGTGCCCGGTTTTCCGCTCTACGGCAGCGAATACTGGTGTGAGACCTGCCACGTGCCCGCCGACGAGGCCGGCTCCAACTGGTGCCTCACGCTGCGCCTGCTGGCCCTGCCCTACGCCGACCACGCGGACTACAGCGAGCGCTGGCGGCCCTGACGGGAATCCCGCCGCGGGGCGCGCGTTGCACTTCGCGTGAGGTTCTCCGTGCTGGATCGCTCGCCCGTGCGGCGCGACGGCGGGTCCGCGCGGGCGCTGCGGGACACCGTCGCCTTCGCCGCCGACGTCGAACGGCTGGGGTACCACCGGTTCTGGGTGTCCGAGCACCACGGCGTGCCCGGGGTCGCCGGGTCCGCGCCGACCGTGCTGGCCGCCGCCGTGGCCGGGGCGACCCGGCGGATCCGCGTCGGGACCGGCGGGGTCATGCTGCCGAACCACCGGCCGCTGGTCGTGGCGGAGCAGTTCGGGGTGCTGGAAGCGCTTCACCCGGGCCGGATCGACATGGGGCTCGGCCGGTCGGTCGGCTTCACCGGCGGGGTGCGCGCCGCGCTGGGGCAGGGCAAGGAAGCCGCCGACGACTTCGCCGCGCAGGTGCGCGAGCTGCTCGGGTTCTTCACCGGTGAGCACGCCTACCCGGGCGTCCACGCCTACCCGGCCGAAGGGCTGCGCGTGCCACCGTTCCTGCTGGCCACCGGCTCCGGCGCCGATCTCGCCGCGGAACTCGGGCTGCCGCTGGTGATCGCGCCGGTCCGCGGGGAACGGGCCATGGCCGAAGCCGTTACGCGCTACCGCGACGGGTTCCGGCCGAGCCCGTGGGCGCTCGAGCCGTACGTCGTGGTGTCGACGGCGATCGCCGTCGCGGACACGGCGGCGGACGCGCGGCGGCTGCTCGTCTCGGAGGCCTGGGCGACGGTGTATTCGCGCTCCCACGGCGTCTTCCCGCCGCTGGACCCGCCGGCGGACGTCCTCGCCGCGCCGATGACCGACCGCGAACGCCGCCGCCTCGAAGAGACCCTCGACAGCCAGATCTCCGGCACCCCGGCCGAAGTCGAGCACCGGCTGGGGACGGTGATCGCGGCCGCGGGCGCCGACGAGGTTTTGGTGACGACGGCCGCGTACGACCAATCCGCGCGACTCGATTCCCTCGCCCGATTGGCGGAACTGCCCGCGCTCGTGTGAGCCGATTTCCCGGTGCCCGGATATCGCGTCGAAGAATTACCGCGGGGCAATTTCCGGACGCTCACCCGAGAACGAACGGCAACCGCCCGGCGAGCTCGCCCAGTGCCGCCGCTTCGGCCGCCGCCGGGGCGCGCCGCCCGGTCGCCACCAGCAGGACGTCGGTGTCGGAGAACGACGCCGGGAACGCCGTCCCCGCGATCTCCTCCAGCATCGCCCGGGTCCGGGCCGGTCCTTCCGCGGGCGGCGGCGGGGCCGCGGGCAGGTGGGCCACCAGGTCCAGGTGGTGCAGCGTCCACTCCAGCACGTACGCCGAGAGGTAGTCGCCCGCGGTCAGGACCATCTCCTGCGTCGACACCCGCATCCCCGGATCGGCCAGGTCCGCCGCGCGGCCGGCCGCCGAACCCACGTCGTCGAGGTGGAACTTGAGCAGCGCGGGGTCCTCGTACGCCGCCGCCAGCCGGACGATCAGCGCGTCCAGCGGGTCGTCGCCCGTCGGCGGCTCGGCCGACACCGCCCAGTACGACACCGAGTCGTGCGTGACCGCGGCCGAAGCCGGCGTCACCAGCGTGATCAGCACGTCCTGCGCGTCGATCACCAGGTGGCACACCAGGTCCCGGACCAGCCAGCCCCGGCAGCCGGACGGCTTCGCGAAGTCTTCGTCGGGCAGGGCGGCGACCGCGGCGCGCAACGCCGCCCACGTGCGCGAAAAGAGATCCACGCCGGCGAAGCTAGCAGGGTCTACAGCCTCAGCTGCAGCTGAGTGAGGATGCGCTGCGCGGGGTCGTCGAAGTCCACTCCGGACACCTCGGTCGCGCGGCGGACGCGGTAGCGCACGGTGTTCGGGTGGATGTTCAGCGCCCGCGCCGCCGCCCGGACGTCGCCGAACGCGTCCAGCCAGGCCAGGACCGCCGGGACGAGGATGCCGCCGTGCTCGGCGTCGTGTCCGGTGAGCGCGGTCAGGCGCGGGTCGCGGATGCGCGGCTGCCCGCCCAGGTACGCCAGCACCTCCGACAGCAGCACCTCGGCGCGGACGTCGGCCAGCGAGGCGACTTCGGCGGCCCAGTGCCCGCGCGCCATCGCCGCCAGCACGCGGTCGGCGTCGCCCCGGGACGCGGCCGCGTCGGACAGGCGCGGCACCACACCGCCGAGCGCCACCCGCACCGGGACGTCCAGGTGCCGCCGGGCGGTGGCGGCGATCTCGCGCGCCAGGGCCAGCACCGCCGCGTCGGAGTGCTCGGGCAGGTCCGGCAGCAGTGCGTAGACGCGGCCGCCGATCACGCTCACCAGCGCGCTGCGCCGGTAGGCCGCCGTGTGCACGGCGATCAGGTGGACCAGCTCGGCGCGCCGCAGCTGGCGGTTGTCCGAGCGCTCCAGCGAAAACGCCAGCACCTGGGCCGGGCGCGACGGGTCGGCGCCGATGTCGTCGGCGACGGACTCCGCGTCGAGCCGCCCTTCCAGCAGGCTCGCCAGGAGGTCCTCGCGCAGCCGCAGTTCGGGGCTCGGCAGCGTGCGGGCGCGGATGAGCTGCGGGGCGAGGGTCCGGCTCGCGCCGAGCAGGGCCGTCTCGGCGCGTTCGGTGAGCGGCTGGGCGCCTTCCTGGACCCAGATCGTGCCGAGCGGCTGCTTGCCGGCGTGGATGCCGGCCGCGATCCGCCGCCGGATGCCCAGCTCGGGGCGCTCGTCGATGCGCACGATCCCCTCGCCGGCGCGCAGCCGCTGGTAGACGCCCCATTCGCGGAGCATCGCGAGGTAGCGTTCCGGGCCTTCGCGGCCGAGGATCGACAGCCGCCGCAGCTCGTCCACCTCGTCGCCCGCCCGCGAGTAGGCGAGCACGCGGTTCGCGGTGTCCTCGATGCTGACCAGGCCGCCGGTGAGCGTCGCGATGGTCTGGGCCAGGGCGAACAGGTCGCCGAGCACCTCGCCGCTGGCCGCCTCGCCGCCGGCGCGGGCCGCTTCGACGACTCCGCGGGCCAGCGACTCGACCTGCTCCCACCGCGCTTCGGTGCCGACGGTGAGCAGCGCGACGCCCGCGTCGGCGGCGACGTCGGCGCCCGTCGCGCCCTTGACCGCCACCGCGGCCGCGCCGCCGCGCCCGGCCGCGCGGATGGCCGGGGCCGCCGCCCGCCCCCGCGCGCCGATCACCAGCACCAGGTCGCCCGGCGAGGCTTCCAGGGGGTCCTCGGGGTCGAGGATCACGACGTCGGAGACCGGCACGCCCAGGCCGTGCGGTGCCACGACGACCTCGACGAGGGGCTCGCCGAGGGTCGCCAGCACGTGCCGCAGGGACGTCATCGCCGGGTTATCCGATCGGCCAAGATCATACGAGCGATTTTAGCCGGTTGGACAAGCCGCGCCGACGTGTCCGGAGTTACCGTTCGGGGCATCCAGACGTAGCAGGAATGGCAGAGGAGCCGCCGTGGACGCCGTGACCCAGACCCCCGCCCCGAAGAACGAGCCGGTGCTGACGTACGCGCCGGGCAGCGCCGAGCGCGCCGAACTCGAGGGTGCGCTCAAGCGGCTGGGCCAGGCGGAGCCGATCGACCTGACGGTCACCGTCGGCGGCGAGCAGCGTCCCGGCGGCGGCGAGAAGATCGACGTCGTCCAGCCGCACAACCACAAGCACGTGCTGGGCACCATCCACAGCGCCACGGCGCAGGACGCGACCGACGCCATCGCCGCGGCCGCGAAGGCCGCGCCGGAGTGGCGCTCGCTGTCCTACGACGACCGCGCCGCGATCCTGCTGCGCGCCGCCGACCTGCTCACCGGCAAGTGGCGCGCCACCCTGAACGCCGCCACCATGCTCGGCCAGTCCAAGACCGCGACCCAGGCCGAGATCGACTCCGCCTGCGAGCTCGCCGACTTCTGGCGCTTCAACGTCGAGTTCGGCCGCCGCGTGCTCACCGAGCAGCCGGTCAGCTCGGCGGGCGTGTGGAACCGGATGGAGCACCGGCCGCTCGAGGGCTTCGTCTACGCGATCACGCCGTTCAACTTCACCGCGATCGCCGGCAACCTGCCGACCGCGCCCGCGCTGATGGGCAACACGGTCCTGTGGAAGCCGTCGCCGACGCAGTCGTTCGCCGCGCACCTCACCATGCGGCTGCTCGAAGAGGCGGGCATGCCGCCGGGTGTCATCAACCTGCTGCCGGGTGACGGCAAGGCCGTCTCCGAGGTCGCCCTGACCCACCGCGACCTGGCCGGCATCCACTTCACCGGCTCGACCGCGACGTTCCAGCACCTGTGGGGCACGGTCGGCGCGAACATCGCCGGTTACCGCTCGTACCCGCGGCTGGTCGGCGAGACCGGCGGCAAGGACTTCGTGCTCGCGCACCCGTCCGCCGACCTCGACGTGCTGCGCACCGCGCTCGTCCGCGGCGCCTTCGAGTACCAGGGCCAGAAGTGCTCCGCCGCTTCGCGCGCGTACGTCCCGCGCAGCCTGTGGACGAAGCTGAAGGACGGCCTGGTCGCCGAGACCGAGGCACTGACCTACGGCGACGTCACCGACCTGTCGCACTTCGGCGGCGCGGTGATCGACGCCCGCGCGTTCGCCAAGCACGCCGCGCTGTTCGAGCGCGTCGCAGCCGATGACTCGGTGGAGGTGCTGACCGGCGGCACCGCCGACGACAGCGTCGGCTACTTCGTCCAGCCGACGATCCTGGTGTCGGACAACCCGAAGCACGAGATCTTCTCGACCGAGTACTTCGGCCCGATCCTGTCGGTGCACGTCTACGAAGACGGCGACTTCGACGCCGTGCTCAAGCTCGTCGACGAGACCGCCGCCTACGCGCTGACCGGTGCGATCATCGCCAACGACCGCACGGCCGTGGCGAAGGCGTCGGAGGCGCTGCGGTTCGCCGCGGGCAACTTCTACGTCAACGACAAGCCGACCGGCGCCGTCGTCGGCCAGCAGCCGTTCGGCGGCGCGCGGGCCTCGGGCACCAACGACAAGGCGGGCTCGATCTTCAACCTCCAGCGCTGGACCAGCCCGCGCTCGATCAAGGAGACGTTCGTCCCGCCGACCGCCGTCCGCTACCCGCACCAGGGCTGAGGGAGACACCGTCATGTTGCGTGCCCCGTTGCTCGCCGCCGCCCGGTCGAAGGGCATCCGGCGGCTCGTCGAGGCCGTGCCCGCCACGCGTTCGGTGGTGCGCCGGTTCGTCGCCGGGTCCGAGACCGCCGACGCCGTCCGCGTGGCCAGGGAACTGGCCGCGGACGGGCGCCGGATCACCCTCGACCACCTCGGCGAGGACACCACCGACGCCGCGCAGGCCGCGTCGACCGTCGCGGCCTACGAAGCCGTGCTGACCGCGCTGGCCGCGGAAGGTCTCGCGGCCGGTGCCGACGTCTCGGTGAAGCTGTCGGCGGTGGGCCAGTTCCTGCCGTCGAACGGCGAGGACGTCGCCTTGGAAAACGCGCGGAAGATCTGCGCGGCGGCCGACGCGGTCGGCGCCACCGTGACGCTCGACATGGAGGACCACACCACCACGGACTCGACGCTCGGCATCCTGCGCGAGCTGCGCGGCGAGTACCCGTGGGTGGGCGCGGTGCTGCAGGCCTACCTGCGGCGCACCGAGCAGGACTGCCGGGAGCTGTCCGGCCCCGGCTCGCGGGTGCGGCTGTGCAAGGGCGCGTACGCCGAGCCCGAGTCGGTGGCGTTCCCGGAGAAGTCCGAAGTGGACAAGTCCTACGTCCGCTGCCTGCGCGTCCTGATGGCGGGCCAGGGCTACCCGATGGTCGCCTCGCACGACCCGCGGATGATCGAGATCGCCGCCGCGCTGGCCGAGGAGAACGGCCGGACCGACGACGACCACGAGTTCCAGATGCTCTTCGGCATCCGGCCGGAGGAGCAGGCGCGGATCGCGGCTTCGGGCTCGCGCATGCGCGTCTACGTGCCCTACGGCGACGAGTGGTACGGCTACTTCATGCGCCGGCTGGCCGAGCGCCCGGCGAACCTGGCGTTCTTCCTGCGCGGGCTCGCGACTCGCTCCTGAACACGACGAAGGCCGCCCCGCGGGGCGGCCTTCGTCGTGTGGTGGTGGTCAGGCCTGTTCGGCCTCGGCTTCGGCGGCCTTGCGCTTGACCTCGTCCATGTCGACGTCGCGGGCCTGCTTGATGAGCTCTTCCAGCGCGGGCTCGGGGAGCGCGCCGGGCTGGGCGTAGATCAGCGTCTTGTCGCGGATGATGGCCAGCGTCGGGATGGAGCGGACGTCGAAGGCGGCGGCGAGCTGCTGCTGCGCTTCGGTGTCGACGCTCGCGAACACGATGTCGTCGTGCTTCTCGGAGGCCTTTTCGTAGACCGGCGCGAACTGGCGGCACGGCCCGCACCAGCTCGCCCAGAAGTCGATCAGGACGAACTCGTTGTCGTTTACCGTCTGGTCGAAGTTCTCGGCAGTCAGCTCAACGGTGCTCATGCCCCGGTCAACGAACCGGGCGCGGCGGGAATTCCCGGGGCCGGGGTAGCGTCTGCTTCAGCGCAACCCGGAAGAGGAGGACCACAGATGGCCGACGGCGAAATCCTGGGCCGGATCGACGAGCTGATCGCGGAGGAGCACGAGCTCCGGTCGCGCTCGGTCGGCGTGGGGCTGAGCGGCGGCGACAAGGACCGCCTCACCGCGGTCGAGCAGCAGCTCGACCAGTGCTGGGACCTGCTGCGGCAGCGGCGGGCGAAGACCGAGTTCCACGAGAACCCGGACGACGCCGCGGCCCGCCCGGTCTCCGAGGTCGAGTCCTACCGCCAGTAAATCTTCTTCGGCGTTGCCCGGGGCTCCGCCCCGAGCCGGGGGCTCCGCCACCCGGACCCCGAAAAAATTCGGGAGGCGATGTCGAAGACCCGGAGCCGGCTCCGTCCCCGGGGTGAAGGCGGCCGGGAACGCCGGTCGCCCACCACCGAGGGAGCACCACGATGGCCAAGTACCTGCTGCTCAAGCACTACCGCGGCGCCCCGGAGGCAGTCAACTGCGTGCCGATGGACCGCTGGACGCCCGAAGAGATCACCGCGCACATCCGGTACATGAGCGACTTCGCGGCCAAGCTCCGGGAGTCCGGCGAGTTCGTCGGGGAGCAGGGGCTCGCCCCCGAGGGGACGTTCGTCCGCTTCGACGGCGAAGGGCGCCCGCCGGTCACCGACGGCCCGTTCGCCGAGACGAAGGACCTCATCGCCGGCTGGATGATCATCGACGTCGACAGCTACGAGCGCGCGCTCGAGCTGGCCGGCGAGCTGTCCGCGGCGCCGGGCGCGGGCGGGAAGCCGATCCACGAGTGGCTCGAGCTGCGCCCGTGCCTGACCCCGCTGCCGACCATCACGGAGTGACCGGCCCGGTGGACGAAGTCCTGCTCCGCGGCCTCACCCCGGCCGTCCTGGCGATCCTCGTCCGCCGGGGAGCCCCCTTCGCGGCGGCCGAAGACGCCGTCCAGGAAGCGCTGATCGAGGCCGTCGCGGGCTGGGCGGACGGCCCGCCGCGGGACCCGAAGGGCTGGCTGGTCACGGTCGCCTGGCGCAAGTTCCTCGACGAGACCCGGTCGGACAGCGCCCGCCGCCGGCGGGAGGACGTCGTCGAAGCCGAGGTGGCGCCCGGGGACGTGCCCGCGGAGGACGACACGCTCCAGCTGTACTTCCTGTGCGCGCACCCGTCGCTGACGCCGTCGTCCGCGGTGGCGCTGACGCTGCGCGCGGTGGGCGGGCTGACCACGCGCCAGATCGCGCAGGCGTACCTGGTGCCCGAGGCGACGATGGGGCAGCGCATCAGCCGGGCCAAGAAGACGGTCTCGGGGGTGCGGTTCGACGAGCCCGGCGACGTCGCGACGGTGCTGCGCGTGCTGTACCTGGTGTTCAACGAGGGGTATTCGGGCGACGTCGACCTGGCGGCGGAGGCGATCCGCCTGACCCGCCGGCTGGCGGCGGCGATCGACCATCCGGAGGTGGCGGGGCTGCTCGCGCTGATGCTGCTGCACCACGCCCGCCGGGCCGGCCGGACCGGGCCGGACGGGGGCCTGGTCCCGCTGGCTTCGCAGGACCGGTCCTTGTGGGACACGGCGCTGATCGCCGAGGGGGTCGCGATCCTGCAGGCCGCGCTGGCCCGCGACCGCCTCGGCGAGTTCCAGGCCCAGGCGGCGATCGCGGCGCTGCACGCCGACGCGCCGACCGCGGCGGAGACCGACTGGGTGCAGATCGTCGAGTGGTACGACGAGCTGGCCCGGCTGACGGACAGCCCGGTCGTCCGGCTCAACCGCGCGGTGGCGGTGGGCGAGGCCGACGGGGCCCGGGCCGGCCTGGCCGCGCTGGCCGGGCTGGACCCGTCGCTGCCCCGGTACACCGCGGTGGCGGCGTACCTCCACGAGCGCGACGGCGACCCGGCGAAGGCGGCGGAGTTGTACGTCGAGGCGGCCCGGAAGGCGACGAACGCGGCGGAGATCGAGCACCTGACCCGCGAGGCGGCCCGGCTCCACACCGGCCTCCACGACTCTTGACCGCGAAGGGGCCGCCTCGCCGACCGCGGGCCCCGCGACTCAGCCGCGACCAGTGAGGTCGCGAATGACTCATTGGGGACCTCCGAGGTCCCCAATGAGTCATTCGCGACGTCCGTCGGGTGGGCGGGCCGGCGCCGCCCGGGCCGTCAGGCTGGGCAGAGGGTGCCGTTCGCGGGGATCTTCCCGTCCACCAGGAACGCCCGCGCCGCGTCGGTCACGCACGGCGAAGCGCCCACCGCTCCGTGGCCCGCGCCCTGCCACGTGATCGTCACCGCCGAGGGCATCTGGTCCGCCGCGCGCGTGCTGCCCACGCCCGGGGTCGACGGGTCGGCGGCCGTTGCGGCGACCAGGATCGGCGGGGCGCCCGGGGCGCCCGGGGCCGGCAGTGGTTCCGTGCGCACCGGCCACGGTCCGCACCAGGCGAGCTGCTGCGCGATCACCGCGCCGAACTGCGGGTACTTCGCCCGCATGCCGGCCACCACCTGGTCGAGCTGGTCCGCCGACAGCCGGGACTGGCTGTCGTTGCACCGGGTCGCGATCGTCGCGTCGATCCGCGACGGCTGCGCGCGCGAGTCGTGCAGCACCGGTGCCGCGAACGCCGCCAGCGGGGCGATGTTCCCGCCGCGGGCCGCCACCACCGCGTCCGCCAGTTCCGGCCAGCGCGCGCGCTGCGAAAGTCCCGAGTAGACGGCGAACATCGCCACCCCCGGGCCGAACGGGACGCCGTCGTCGGTCGCCGGGGTGGTGGCGCGCAGCTGCTCGGTCAACGCCGCCAGGGCCGCCTTCGGGTCGCCCAGCGCGCAGCCGCGGGACGCGCAGTCCGTGCCGAACGCGTCCAATGTGGACTGCGCGCCGGCCGCGACCGCGTCGAGCACCGCCGCGGTGTCCGCGCCCGGGTCCGGGACGCCGTCGAGGACCACGCGGCCGACCTGGCCGGGGAAGCGGACCGCGTACTCGGCCAGCACCTTCGAGCCGTCGCCGCGGCCGAGCGCGTTCAGGCGCTCCATGCCCAGCTGCTTGCGCACCTCGTCGAGGTCGCCCGCCGTGCGCCAGCTGTCCAGCGCCGTCTGGGAGTCGTCCAGCTCGATCGCGCACTGCTGGCCGGCCTTGCGGGCCGCGTCCAGCACGTCCTGCAGGCCGCCCTGGACCGGGTCGGCGTCGATCAGGTCGTGGCGGATGTCCGGCGGCACGCACTGGGCCGCGCCGGACATCCCGGTGCCGCGGCGGTCCACGCCCACCAGCGAGAACTTCTCCAGGAACGCCGGCGGCAGCGTCGCGGCCAGCCGCGCCGCGTACACCGTGCCCGGCTCGCCGTCGACGTCGTTGACGACCACCAGCGGCACCGGCCCGCTGCCCACCTTCAGCGCCAGCAGCCGCACCAGCGACCGGCGGGGCTCGCCCGGGGCGTCCAGCGGGGCGGTGACGCGCGCGCAGGTGAAGTGCAGGCTGTCCGGGACCGCGGGGGTGCCGATCCGCTGCCGGGTGTCGTCGTCGCAGTCGGCCCACTTCAGCGACGGCGACTGCGGTTCGGCCAGCGGCGGCAGCGGCACCGACGGCGTCCCGGCCGGCGTGCTGCCGGTGGTCTTCCCGTCGTTCTCGACCAGCGCCGGGCGCACCGACGGCCCGGCGGCGCACCCCGCGGCGGCGGCCAGGACGAGCAGCGCGACCAGGACACGGGAACGGCGGCGGCGCACGGGCGGGATCCTCACGTCGAGCACGATCAAGGGCAGGGGCCAGCCGAGCTTCGCACGGCCGGTGTGGGACGAGGGTTAGCGGGTCCGCACGACCTGGCCGCGGAACACCGCGTCGAGGTCGTAGCGCGCCGGCTCCTCGAGCTGGCTGTAGTCGCACGACGCGGCTTCGCGATCGGGACGCCAGCGCTTGAACCGCGCGTTGTGCCGGAACCGCGACGGCATGCCGCCTTCGGTGTTCTCGTAGGCGACTTCGACGACGCGCTCGGGCCGCAGCGGCACCCACTCGTGCTCGGTGGCGCGCCACCGCGTGATGCCGCCCGGGATGCGCTGCCCCGACCCCTGAGCCCGCCCGCCCCACGGGTGGTCTTCGCCGTCGGTGACCAGCGGCGCCAGCTCTTCGGCCAGTTCGCGGCGGCGGGGCATCGGGAACGACCCGACCGTGCCGACGTGGTGCAGCACGCCCTGTTCGTCGTGCAGGCCGAGCAGGAACGAGCCGACCAGTTCGCCGGGGCCGCCGTCGACGTGCCAGCGCAGCCCGGCCAGCACGCAGTCGGCGGTGCGCACGTGCTTGTACTTCAGCATCACGCGCTTGCCGGGGGTGTACGGCTCGTCGAGGGGCTTGCCGATGACGCCGTCGAGACCGGCGCCCTCGAACAGCTCGAACCAGTGCCGCGCGGTGGCCGGGTCGGTGGTGGCCGGGGTGAGCGGGAACCGGTCGCCGGCCAGCTCCACGAGCCGGTCGCGCCGCACCGACGTCGGTTCGTCGAGCAGCAGGTCGCCGTCGAGGGCGAGGACGTCGAAGGCGACGAACTCGGCGGGCTGCTCGGCCGCCAGGAGCGTGATCCGGCTTTCGGCCGGGTGGATCCGCTCGGTGAGGGCGTCGAAGTTCAGCCGCCCGTCCCGCGCGACGACGAGTTCGCCGTCCAGCACCACCCGCGGCGGCAGGACCTCCAGCAGCCGGGCCACCGCTTCCGGGAAGTACCGGTTGAGCGGCTTTTCCGCGCGCGACTGCAGGTACAGCTCGTCGCCGTCGCGGAAGACGAGGCAGCGGAAGCCGTCCCACTTGGGCTCGAACAGCAGGCCGCGGGAGTCCGGGATGGCCTTCGCGGGCTTGGCGAGCATCGGCTTCAGCGGCGGCTGCAGCGGTAGGGGCATGCTGCGCATTCTGCGGAAAACCCCGGCTCAGCGCACGCGTTTCGCCGGGGCCGTGTCGAGTTCCAGGCGGACGGCGGTGGGCAGCGCGTCGAGGCCGAGCGATTCCCGGGCCCTGGCCAGCACCTGTGTGTCCAGCCCGGCCCACACGGCCTTGAGGTCGGTGCCTTCGTGCAGCCACAGCGTCAGGCGCAGCGCCGGGGCGGTGCGCGAGCCGACGGCGCGGACGCGGGCGCGGCTGACCCCGTCGAGCCCTTCCGCGTCGGCCCGCACGGCGTCGGCGATCGCCGCCGCGGTGACCACCAGCTCGGCGCCTTCGGTGCGGTCGAGGTCCAGGTCCGGCCGCGGTTCCGGGCGCAGCGAGCGCAGCGCCCAGCGCAGCCCGAGCACGAACAGCAGCACGCCGAGCACGATCGCGGCGATCCGCGCGGGCGTCGCGTGGCTCCCGAGCCAGCCGACGGCCAGCGGGTCCAGCAGCGGCCGCCGCCCGCGGTACTCGCCGAGCACGCCGAACCCCACGACGAGCGCGAGCGCCCCGCCGAGCAGGGCGAGCAGCCCGACGAGGAACGTCAGCACGCGTTCGCCCGCGTAGGAGCGGGAAAGCGCCTTCGCGGCGACTGACCTGGTCATCGGCGGTCCTTCGGCGAGTCGACGACGACGGTGACCTTCGGCCGCCGCGCCAGCGGGACGTCGTCGAGCAGGGCGGACACGGTTTCCAGCAGCCGCGGCCGCAGCTCGCCTTCGGTTTCCAGGGTGCTCTTCGCCCGGACGCGGATCCGCCGGGCGCTCGCGGTGACCGACGCGCCGGCGACGTTGTCCTGCGCGCGCACGGTCAGCCCGACCAGCCGGGCCAGCGACCGCGGCGACGTCGAAACGCTCACCGCGTCACCCGGGTCGGTCAGCCGCACCGCGCGGCTGCCGGCGGCCAGCGCGCAGAGGACGAGCACCAGGCCCGCGGCGGCGAGGACCCCGGCACCGACGCGGACCGCGTAGGCGTCCCAGCCCAGTGCCGAGAGCTGCGCTTGCCAGCGCGGCCACGGCACCACCAGCGGCGCCGCTCCCGGGCGCCACCAGTGCCAGCCGACCTCGAGGGCGAGCAGCGCCCCGGCGGCCGCGAAGGCCAGGCCGAGCAGCGCGGCCAGGATGCGGACGAACGGGCGCACGGCTACCGCACCCTCGGCGCGGCGGCGGGCAGCAGTGCGGACACCGTCACGGCGAGCGTCCGCACGTGGTAGCCGGTGATCAGCTCGACCTCTTCGGTGACCTTCTCGCGCACGTCGCCGACGACCGCCCGGACCGCGCCCGGGTAGCGCAGGGCGAGCTCCAGCGCTAGGTCGACGTCGTTGTCCAGGCCGCCGACCTTGGCCTTCGCGCCCTTCTTGCCGTCGGGCGCGGTGCCCGGCACCCGGTCGGCGGCGTGCTGCGCGACCTTGCGCACCACCGCGTGGCCGATGGTGAGGGTGCCGCGTTCGGCCGGTTCGGCGAGCTCGCGCGGCACGTCCAGGGCGCGGTTCACTTGTCGCGGCCCTTGCCGAAGAGCTCGCCGAGGTCGAGTTCGCCGTCGAGGACCCGGCCGGCGACCAGGCCGATGATCCCGACGGCCAGGGTCACCAGGAACGCGGTGAACCCCTGGGTCGCGGCGAGGCCGAGGACCAGCCCGGCCAGGAGCCCGGTCTGCGTTGCGTTCACATGTCCTCCTTGGACGGGCGATGGGGGGAAGCTTGCCCCGGCGGGGCGGTCACCGCACGCGGGGCGGGCGCCCGCGGCGGCGGAAGCGGGACAGCAGTGCCGCGAGACCCCGGCGGCGGCGCACGAAGGAGATCGGGGCGTCGAAGCGGGTGTCCGGTGCGGATTCCCGGAAGCGGGCCAGCCCGGCCGCGAACTCGGCCGGGTCACCGCCGACGTCCGGGTGGTGTTCCCGCACGAACGCCCGGAAGGCCGCGCGGCCTTCCGGGTCGTCGGGTCCGCGCGCGGTCACTCCACCCGCGTGGACTCGGGCTCTTCGTCGCCCGGCAGGTGGATGTCGTTGACGGCGATGTTCACTTCGATCACCTCGAGCCCGGTGATCTGCTCGACCGCGGTGATCACGTTGCGCCGCACCGCGCGGGCGACGTCGGTGATCCGGGCGCCGTACTCGACGACGACGTCGAGGTCGATCGCGGTCTGCTTCTCGCCGACCTCGACCGACACGCCCGTCGTGGTCACCGTGCCGGAGCCGGGGATCCGCTCGCGCAGCGCGCCGATCGCGCGGGACACCCCGCCGCCGCCGAGGGCGTGCACTCCGGCGACCTCGCGGGCGGCCAGCCCGGCCACCTTCTGCACGACCAGCGACGAGATCGTGGTGCGGCCGGCGGCACCCTCCTCGTTGAGCGGCGTCACCGTGCCGGGGCTCTCGATCCGTTCCGGGTGCATGCGTGCTGGCTCCTCTCGAGGCGGTCTCTCGCCCTTACGATGCCCGGGCGGGCGAATCCCTCACGCAAGGTCCCCCGATCGGGGGAACCTCAGCCCGGGTGGACGTCCACGACGTGCACGTTCACCGCGGCCGCGACGCCCAGCTGCCGGGACAGCTCGGCGGTGATCTCCCGGCGCAGCCCCTCGGCGGCTTCGTCGGCGACGACGCCGAAGCGGACCGACACCAGCACCTGCACGACGTCGTCCTCGACGGCGACGGCCGCGACGCGCACACCGGCGGGGGCCCGGCCCGCCGCGATGGTCCCGGCCAGGCGGACGACGGTCTGTTCGGTGATCCGCAGCCCGCCCTCGTCCCCGGGCACTTCGACGGCCGTCCGGGCGCCGCGCGCGACCGCCCGCAGCACGCGTTCGACCAGGCCCGGCGGGGTCGCCACCCGGCGCCGGGCGGCGGCGCGCACGGCATCCCAGCGCGGGTCGCGCTCGGGGTCGGTCTGTTCGGCCATCACCGCTCCCTCAACTCGGCGAGCAGCGCCACCCTGGCGCGGTGCAGCCGGGAGCGCAAGGCGCCGACGTTCACGTCGAGCACTTCGGCGACCTCTTCGTAGCTCAGCCCCTCCAGTTCGCGCAGCACGAGCGGCACCCGCTGGGACACCTCGAGCCGCCCGATCGCCCGGAGCACCGCGTCGACCTCTTCCGCGCGCACGACCCGGCCCTCGGGGCCCGGGACCGCGAGCAGCACCGTGTCCACAGTGGACTGGCAGGCGGGCTCGTCCAGCGAGATCGTGGGCTTGCGGCGACGCAGCAGCGCGAGCGCGCTGTTGGTGACGACCCGGTAGAGCCAGGTCGACACCGCGGACTCGTGCCGGAACGTGCCGAGCGCGCGCCACGCGGCGAGCCACGACTCCTGCACGACGTCCTCGGCCTCGGCGGCGCTGCCGGTGATCCGCAGCGCGACCCGGTACATCCGGGGCGTGTGCAGCCGGACGAGCGCGCCGAACGCGGCTTCGTCCCCGGCCGCGGCGCGGGTCGCCAGCTCGGTGTCGCCGCTCACCCGGCGGCCCGGCGGTAGCGCAGGAACGTGAAGCCGTCCTCGACCAGGATCGACGCCGGCGCGAGCTGCCGGGGAACGCTGCCGGGACCGGTGGCGATCCGGTCCGCCGTCCCGGCCACGAGCAGCGGCGCGACCGTCAGGCACAGCTGGTCGATCCGGTCGGCCGCGATGAGCTGCGCGAACAGCCGCGGCCCGCCTTCGCACGCGATCCGGCGCAGGCCGCGTCCGGCCAGCAGGTCGAGGGCACGGGGCAGGTCGACGTCGGCGGTGCCCGCTCGCAGCACCGATGCCCCGGCAGCTTCGAGCGCCGCGGTGTCCGCGGTTTCCGTGGTGACCACGATCGGGGGAACGACGGTCTCGGTGAACAGCCGGGAAGCGGGATCGAGGTCCGCGGTCCGGGTCACCACGGCGATCGGCGGGACCCCGTCGAACCCGAGGCGGCGACGGCGCTCCAGCCGCTTCGGACCCGCGACGACGCCGCGGTAGTCCTCCGCGCGGGCGGTGCCGGCGCCGACCAGGATCACGTCGGCGAGGTCGCGCCCGAGCAGGAAGACCCGCCGGTCGGCGGCGTGGGACAGCCCGGCCGACGTCGTGTCGACCTCGACGGCCCCGTCGGCGGACGCGACGAAGTTGACCTGCACCCACGGCCGGTCGAGGTCCGCCGGGTAGGCGTAGATCTCTTCGAGGTCTTCCCCGGTCAGTTCGCCCGTCGAGAGGGGCCACACGCTCCGCACGGGACAATCCCAGCACGGGCGTGAAGCACGTCTCTACCGGGGCAGCTGGGCGCCCGGACGGGTGAGCGCGGCGGATAGGCTCTGCGACCATGCCCGCGCACCTCACCGGCCGCCGTCCCGAGCTGTCCGCCGACGAGCTGATCGGCGCGCTGGTGCCGCCGCCGCGCTTCGACGCCGTCCGGTTCGAGACGTACATCCCCGATCCCGACGAGCCGAGCCAGGCCGCCGCGGTCGAGGCGTGCTCGGCGTTCGCCGCGAAAGTGGGGGCGCGCAAGGAGAAGAAGCGCTTCAAGCTCTTCGGCGGTTCCCCGGAACCGGCCGGGCCGATGGGGCTCTACCTCGACGGCGGCTTCGGCGTCGGCAAGACCCACCTGCTGGCCTCGGCGTGGCACGCGGCGCCGTCGCCCAAGGCGTACGGCACGTTCGTCGAGCTGACCCACCTGGTCGGCGCGCTGGGCTTCGCCGAAGCCGTGCGGCGGCTGTCGGAGCACCGGATCCTGGCCATCGACGAGTTCGAGCTCGACGACCCGGGCGACACCACCCTGGTCACCCGGCTGCTGCAGGAGCTGATGGACGCCGGGGTCTTCGTCGCGGCGACGTCGAACACCCTGCCGGAGAAGCTGGGCGAGGGCCGGTTCGCCGCGGAGGACTTCCTGCGCGAGATCCAGACGCTGTCGGCCCGGTTCGGCGTGGTGCGCGTCGACGGCCCGGACTACCGCCACCGCGGCCTGCCGGACGCGCCGCCGCCGGTCAGCCCGGCGGCGCTGGAGGAGTCCGTGGCCGCGCACGAAGGGTCCACTGTGGACGACTTCGACGCGCTGTGCGAGCACCTGGCGTCCCTGCACCCCTCGCGCTACGGGCGGCTGCTGGACGGCGTCACCCGCGTGCACCTGCGCGGTGTCCACCCGGCGCCGGACCAGAACGTGGCCCTGCGGCTGGTGGCGTTCGCCGACCGGCTCTACGACCGCGCGATCCCGGTGGTGGTGTCGGGCGAGCCGCTGCCGTCGCTGTTCACCGAGGAGATGGTGAACGGCGGCTACCGCAAGAAGTACCTGCGCGCGGTCAGCCGCCTGACGGCACTGGCACGCGACGCGGCACCGGCCAGCTGAACAGCACGACGGAGACGGCGAACAGCGTCCCGCCGACGACGTCGGTCAGGTAGTGGTACCCCATCCCGACCAGCCCGGCGGTGGCGGCGAGGAGCGCGAGCGCGGCCGGCACCACGACGATCGCCTTGCGGGTGACCAGGACGAGCACGGTCAGGACGGCGACCAGGCTCACGGTGTGCCCGCTCGGGTAGACGAGGGTGCCGTTCTTCCAGCGGTCGTAGAGGGGTTTCAGCAGCCAGCTCGTCAGGAGGATGGCCAGCACGGGGACGGCGAGCGCGAGTGCGGCTTCCAGCTTCCGGCCCGCGCGCAGGCACAGGACGACGGCGAGCACGCCCAGCGCGAGGACGACGTAGGGCTCGGTCGGGAGCACGAGCGCCCGCACCAGCCCGGGGCTCAGGTGCGCGACGGCCCCGGCGGCGGCGCGGTCGACGGCGCCGGGGGCGGTCCCGCCGGCGAAGGGCAGGCCGAGCAGCAGCGCGAGCACACCGCAGACGGCGGCCGGCACCCACATCGTTCTCACCGGCGCGAGGGTAGTCGCGCTCCCGCGGCCGGTGCCGATCGTCCTCGCCGGCGTGAGGGTGGTCGCGTCCCCGTGGTCGGTGCCGGTCGTTCTCGCCGGCGTGAGGGTGGTCGCGCTCCCGTGGTCGGTGCCGGTCGTTCTCGCCGGCGTGAGGGTGGTCGCGCTCCCGTGGTCGGTGCCGGTCGTTCTCGCCGGCGTGAGGGTGGTCGCGTCCCCGTGGTCGGTGCCGGTCGTTCTCGCCGGCGTGAGGGTGGTCGCGCTCCCACGGCCGGGGCCGATCGTCCTCACCCGCGCGAGGGTGGTCGCGCCCCCGTGGGGCCGGCGGGGGCGCGGGTGCGTCACGATGCGGGGATGCGGGTGACAGTCGCCGGGGCCGGGATCGTGGGGCTCAGCTGCGCGTACCGGCTGGCCGAAGCCGGGCACGAAACCACCGTCGTCGCGGCCGCGCCGCCGGGGGAAACGACCTCCGCCGTCGCCGGTGGGGTGCTCTACCCGCCGGTGCGGCGGCCGGACGAGCGGATCGTGCGCTGGACCGCCGAGACCCTCGCGGTGCTCCGCGAGCAGCACGCGCCGGGGGTGCGGTTCCGCCGCGGCCGGGTCGTGCTGGCCCCGGGCACCCCGGACCCGGGGTGGCTCCCGGCCATGGGGGACCCCGTCCGCGACGGCGACCGGCTGGAGTTCACCACGGCGCTGGTCGACACCCCCGGCTACCTGGACTGGCTCCTGGGCCGCGTGCGCGCGCTGGGCGTGCGCGTCGAGTACCGGGAGCTGACCTCCCTCGCCGGCCTCGGCCCGGTCGTCAACGCGGCGGGGCTCGGCGCGGGCCGGCTGGCGGGGGACGGCTCGATGGTGCCCGTGGGCGGGCAGGTCGTGCACCTGACCGACCCGGGCCTGCCGGGGTTCGCGGTCGACGAGACCGGCCCCGGCGTGACCTACGTCATCCCGCACGGCACCCACGTGGTGTGCGGCGGCACGGAGGAACCGGGTCGCGGCGACACCGAGCCGAACCCGGGCGTGACGGCCGACATCGTGCGCCGCTGCCGCGCACTGGAACCGCGGCTGGCGGGCGCGGAAGTCCTGCGCTCCCGGGTCGGGCTGCGCCCGTTCCGGCGCGAGGTGCGGCTGGAGCGGGACGGCGACGTCGTGCACTGCTACGGCCACGGCGGTTCGGGCATCACCCTGGCCTGGGGCTGCGCGGCGGACGTCGCCGGCCTCGTCTCAGCTGCCTGAGAACTCGGCGTGGTCGGCCTCGGTCCGGTCGGCGTAGCGGACGGCGTACGCGCCCATCGCCTCGTCGAGCTCGGAGTCGTCGGCGAAGTACCCCGCCAGGAGCTTCGGGTGCAGCGACCGCGTGTGCGCGCGGGCCAGCAGCGCCCCGGCCAGGCGGCCGTAGTCGTCGAGGTGGTCCTTCTCGAGCTCCGACGGGTCGATGTCGCCCTTGAGGTTCCGGAACTGCCGGACGATGAACGGCACGCCGTCGATGGTGGTCCAGCCCAGGAGGATGTCGGTTTCGGCCTGGACGAGCCGGGCACCGTCGACGATGCGCTGCCCTTCGTGGTCCGCCGCGGGCAGGCCGAGGTAGGGCGCCAGTGCCGGCGGTTGCGCCTGTTTCACCTGCAGCACCAGATCTTCCTCGTCGTTGCCGTGCAGCAGGGCGACGTAGCTGCGCAGCCCGACGCTGCCGGTGCCGACCACCCGGAAGGCGACGTCGGCGAGCCGGTAGCGCGCGATCAGCGTCCGCCGCGACTCGCGCAGGGTGTCCACATAGGACACCAGGCCGGCGGCGACGGCTTCGGCGGTCTTCTCGTCGACGTGCGTCAGCACCGGCGGGTCTTCGACGAACCGGTGGCGTGCGAGGCCGGTCTCGTGGTCGTCGACGCGTTCGGTCCACTTCGCCACGACCTTGGCGCTGGTGTTTTTGCGGGCCTTCTCGGCGGCGTCGGCGAAGTCGTCGATGAGCTCGTCCGCGCGGGCCTTCGACAGCACCGAGGAGTCCGGCAGGGCGTTCCACGACCGCAGGAACGGCAGGTCGGCCAGCGCGCGGATGGTCCGGCGGTAGGACTTCACGGCGTCTTCGGCGGCTTCGCGGCAGCCGGCCTCACCGATGCCGCCCTCGCGGCCGGCGAGCACCAGGCTGGCGGCGAGCCGCTTGAGGTCCCACTCCCACGGGCCCGGCACGGTCTCGTCGAAGTCGTTGATGTCCATCACGATCTTGCCTTCGGGTGTGCCGTAGAGCCCGAAGTTCGCCGCGTGCGCGTCCCCGCAGAGCTGCGCGGTGAGCCCGGCCGACGGCGTGCCGGCGAGGTCGGCCCCCATCAGCCCGGCGGCACCGCGGAAGAACGTGAACGGCGACGCGCGCATGCGTTCCCGCCGGAGCTCGGCCAGCTCGGGCAGCCGCCCGGCGTTGCTCGCCTCGAAGTACTGCGCCGGCGTCGGCCGGTCCGCCCCCGCGGCTTCGTGGTCGTGCACCGCGGCCGGTGTCTTCTCCCGGAGCCGTTTGCCCTGCTCGTACAGCTCGGCCGGCGTCCCACCACCGGCGCCGACGAGCGGCCGTTCCACCCATTCCCCTGATCCCATACCCGGCACAACGTCCGAAGGGGACGTTGTGCTCCCGGATGCCGCCGGGGCGGGAGGCACAGCCGGCGGCATCCGGGTGGTTCAGGGGCGGACGACCCCGGCGATCGCGTCGATGCCGCGGTCCAGCTCTTCGCGGGTGATCACCAGCGGCGGGGCGACGCGCAGCGTGCGCTCGTGCGTCTCCTTGCACAGCACG
Organism: Amycolatopsis sp. cg9; assembly: GCF_041346945.1. Classification (NCBI taxonomy): domain Bacteria; kingdom Bacillati; phylum Actinomycetota; class Actinomycetes; order Pseudonocardiales; family Pseudonocardiaceae; genus Amycolatopsis; species Amycolatopsis sp. cg9. The sequence continues at coordinate 5,488,747 of NZ_CP166850.1, forward strand.
CCCCGCGCCGACAGCGCCTGCGAAGCTTCCCGGCCGGACGGGCCGCCGGGGGCGATGTCGATGCCCGCCCACAGGCCGCGGCCGCGGACCTCGGCCAGCCCGTGGCCGATCAGCTCGGTCAGCCGCGCGTGCAGGTGGGCGCCCAGCTCGGTGGAGCGCTGCTGGAACTCGCCGGTCTTCAGCAGGCGGACCACCGCGCGGCCGACCGCGCAGGCCAGCGGGTTGCCGCCGAACGTCGAGCCGTGCTCGCCCGGCTTCAGCACGCCCAGCACGTCGCGGCGGCCGACCACCGCGGACACCGGCAGGATGCCGCCGCCGAGGGCCTTGCCGAGGGTGTACACGTCGGCGCGGACGCCCTCGTGGTCCAGCGCCAGCACGGTGCCGGTGCGGGCCAGGCCGGACTGGATCTCGTCGGCGATCAGCAGCACGCCGTGCTCGTCGCACGCGGAGCGGACCTCGGCGAAGTAGCCCTCCGGCGGCACGATGACTCCGGCCTCGCCCTGCACCGGCTCCAGGAGCACGGCGGCGGTGCGCGGGGTGATCGCGTCGCGCAGCGCGGCGGCGTCGCCGTACTTCACCGTGACGAAGCCGGGCGTGAACGGGCCGAAGTCGGCGCGCGCGGTCTCGTCGGTCGAAAATGACACGATCGTGGTGGTCCGGCCGTGGAAGTTCGAGCCGGCGACGATGATCTCGGCGGTGCCGTCCGGCACGCCCTTGACCTGGTGCGCCCACTTCCGGGCGACCTTCACCGCGGACTCGACGGCCTCGGCGCCGGAGTTCATCGGCAGCACCAGCTCGGTGCCGGTCAGCTCGGCCAGCTCCCGGCAGAACAGGCCCAGCTGGTCGTGGTGGAACGCGCGCGAGGTCAGCGTGACGCGGCCGAGCTGCTCGACGGCGGCGGCGACCAGGTCCGGGTGGCGGTGGCCGAAGTTCAGGGCCGAGTACCCGGAAAGGAAGTCGAGGTAGGACTTGCCCTCGACGTCGGTCACCGAGGCACCGGCGGCTTCGGCGATCACGACGGGCAGCGGGTGGTAGTTGTGCGTGCTCCAGCGCTCGTCGAGCTCGATGAAGCTCGCTGCGGAGGGGGCGGCGGTCTCCCGGCCGGCGAACGTCGTCATGCGTTCAGGTTAAAGGCAGGACACGCAGAATTCAGCCGGGAATCGTTGCTTTCACCCGTTGTTCGTTGCGCACTTCCGGGCGTCGACCCCCGAAACGCTGCGGGCGGCAGGCCGGGACTCTTCGCCAGGAAAGCCGCGGCCTGAGCAGGTAGTTTCGCGGGATGGCGAAGAACGACGCAGGAAGCCGGGTCCGGGACGCGTTGCGCATCGACGGGGAGCTGCCGGACCCGGGCTCGACGCCGGTCGGCCCCGGCAAGAAGCCCAAGGCCCTCGCCAAGCTGGACGGTGCGGGCGAGCGGCTGTCCGGGCTGCAGGAGTCGCTCTACGCCGAGGGCGCCGGCGGCGGCACCCGCAGCGTCCTGCTCGTGCTGCAGGGCATGGACACCTCCGGCAAGGGCGGCACCGTGTCGCACGTGCTCGGCCTGGTCAACCCGATGGGCGTCCGCTACGCCGGGTTCAAGGCGCCGACGGCCGCCGAGCGACGGCACCACTACCTCTGGCGGATCCGCAAGCAGCTGCCGTCGGCCGGGCAGATCGGCGTCTTCGACCGCTCGCACTACGAGGACATCCTGGTCCCGCGCGTGACCGGGCTGCTCACCGCGGCCGAGCGGCGCCGCCGCTACACCGAGATCAACGCCTTCGAGAAGGAGCTGGCCGACGCGGGCACGACCGTCGTCAAGGTGTTCCTGCACCTCTCGCCGGAAGAGCAGCTCAAGCGGCTGAAGGCCCGGCTGGAGACCCCCGAGAAGCACTGGAAGTACAACCCCGGCGACCTCGAAGCGCGTTCGCACTGGCCCGCCTACCAGGAGGCCTACGCGGACATCTTCAAGCGCACCTCGACCGGCGGCGCGCCCTGGTACGCGGTGCCCGCCGACCACAAGTGGTACCGCAACTGGGCGGTCGCCGAGCTGCTCATCGAGACCCTCGCCGAGCTGAAGCCGCGGTTCCCGGAGCCGGACTACGACGTCGACGCGGAGCTGGCGAAGCTGAAGGGTGTTGGCGTCCCGTCGTGATCGTCTGAAAGAGTGCGGGCGTGACCGATGTCGACGACCTCCCGTTCCTCCGCAAGCAGGCCCGTACCCAGCGCTTCACCCTCGGCGCGCCGAAGGAGTTCCGGGTCGCCCCGGACGGCTCCCGCGTGCTGTTCCTGCGCGCGGAGTCGGGCACCGACCCCCGGCACAGCCTCTGGGCGGCCGACCTGGCGACCGGCACCGAGACCAAGCTCGTCGACGCCGCCGAGCTGCTGCCCGGCGAGGAGGAGCTGCCCGCCGAGGAGCGGGCGCGGCGTGAGCGGGCCCGCGAGACCGGCGGCGGTGTCGTGCACTACGGCGTCGACGCGGCCTTCACCGTCGCGGTGTTCTCGCTTTCGGGCAAGCTCTACACCCTGGACCTCGCGTCCGGCGAGGTGACGCTGCGCGTCGACGGTTCGGTCATCGACCCGCGGCCCAGCCCGGCCGGCACGCACGTCGCCTACGTCCAGGACCGGCGGCTGCACGTGCTGGAGCTGGCCACCGGCGCCGACCGCGTGCTCGTCGAAGAGGACGGCGAAGACATCGCCTGGGGCCTGGCCGAGTTCATCGCGGCCGAGGAGATGGACCGCACCCGGGGCTACTGGTGGGCCCCGGACGGCCGCAGCGTCCTGGCCGAGCGCTCGGACCGCGGCCCGGTGCCGCGCTGGACCATCGCCGACCCCGCCAACCCGCAGCACCCGGCGAACGTCGTCGCCTACCCGGCCGCGGGCACCACGAACGCGCTCGTGTCGCTGGCGGTGCTCGGCCTGGACGGCTCCCGCGTCGACGTCGAGCCGGGGGAGTGGGAGTACCTGGCCTCGGTGCACTGGTCGGCGGGCGGCGCGCCGCTGCTCGCCGTCCAGCCGCGCGACCAGAAGCGCATGGACGTCCTCGCGCTCGACGTCGCCGACGGCTCGACGTCGGTCGTGCACACCGCGGCCGACCAGCACTGGATCGACATCGTCGGCGGGGTCCCGGCGTGGACGCCGGACGGCCGCCTGGTCACCGAAGGCATGGTGGACGGCGACCACCGGCTGTTCGTCGGCGGCGAGGCCGTCACCCCGGCCGGGCTGCAGCTGCGCGCGGTGCTCGACGTCGGCGAGGAGATCCTCTTCAGCGCGTCCGAGGCCGACCCGACGCAGATCCACGTCTTCCGGACCGAGGGCGCTTCGGTGCGGCGCCTGTCCACTGTGGACGGCGTGCACCACGGCTCCGGGTCGGCGTCGGTCACGGTGCTCTCGTCGTGGAGCCTGGAGCACAGCGGGCCGCGCGTTTCGGTGCTGCGGGACGGCTCGCCGGTGGCGACGATTGCCGTGTCCACTGTGGACCCGGACATCGTGCCGAACCTGACCTGGCTGACGCTGGGCGAGCGCGGCCTGCGCGCGGCCCTGCTGCTGCCGCGCGGCTACGAGCCGAGCGAAGGCAAGCTGCCGGTGCTGCTCGACCCGTACGGCGGGCCGCACGCCCAGCGCGTGCTGCAGAGCCGCAACGCGTTCCTGACCTCGCAGTGGCTGGCCGACCAGGGCTTCGCGGTGCTCGTCGCGGACGGCCGCGGCACGCCCGGGCGCGGCGCGGTGTGGGAGCGCGAGATCCACGGCCGCCTCGCCGACGTCACGCTGGCCGACCAGGTGGACGCCGTGCAGGCGGCGGCCGCGCAGTTCCCGGAGCTGGACCTCGAGCGGGTGGCCATCCGCGGCTGGTCCTACGGCGGGTACCTGTCGGCGCTCGCGGTGCTGCGGCGCCCCGACGTGTTCCACGCGGCGGTCGCGGGCGCGCCGGTCACCGACTGGTCGCTGTACGACACGCACTACACCGAGCGCTACCTCGGCACGCCGCAGGACGAGCCGGAAAGCTACGCGCACAACTCGCTGATCGAGAGCGCCGCCGAGCTGAGCCGCGCGCTGCTCATCGTGCACGGGCTGGCCGACGACAACGTCTTCGTCGCCCACGCCCTGCGGCTGTCGTCGGCGCTGCTGGCGAAGGGGCGCCCGCACGTCTTCCTGCCGCTGGCGGGCGCCACCCACATGACGCCGCAGGCCGAAGAGGTCGCGGAGAACCTGATGCGCACGCAGGTGGACTGGCTGCTGCGCGAGCTTTCCGCCGTCGCCGTCGACAAGGAGAACGCATGACTCGCTGGGGCCTCACGATCCCGCTGACCGGGGTGCCGCTGGCCGCGCACCGCGAGCTGGTGGAGCAGCTGCCGGACCTGGGTTACACCGACGCGTGGACCGCGGAAACGGCGGGCACGGACGCCTTCACACCGCTCGTGCTCGCCTCGCAGTGGGCGCCCCAGCTGCGGCTGGGCACGGCGATCGTGCCGGTGTACACCCGCGGCCCGGGCCTGCTGGCGATGCAGGCGGCGACGGTCGCGGAGCTGGCCCCCGGCCGGTTCGTCCTCGGCATCGGCGCGTCGTCCCCGGTGATCGTCTCCAACTGGAACGCGGCCGCGTTCGAAGAGCCGTTCGCGCGCTCGCGGGACACGCTGCGCTTCCTGCGTTCGGCGCTGGCGGGGGAGAAGGTCAGCGAAAAGTACGACACGTTCGCCGTCTCGAAGTTCCGCCTGGAGCGCCCGGCCGACCCGCCGCCGTCGATCATGCTGGCCGCCCTGCGCCCGGGCATGCTGCGCCTGGCGGCCCGCGAGGCGGACGGCGCGATCACCAACTGGCTGGCGGCTTCGGACGTGCCCAAGGTCCGGTCGGTGCTCGGCCCGGACGCCGAACTGGCGGCCCGCATCTTCGTCTGCCCGACGGAGGACGCCGACGCGGCGCGCGGCCTGGGCCGGATGCTGATCTCGAGCTACCTGACGGTCCCGGTGTACGCGGCGTTCCACGACTGGCTCGGCCGCGGTGAGGCGCTGGCCCCGATGCACGAAGCGTGGGCGGCGGGGGACCGGCAGAAGGCGAACCAGGTGATCCCGGATTCGGTGGTGGACGAGCTGGTGATCCACGGCAGCGTCGAGTCGTGCCGGGAGCAGGTGAAGTCCTATGTGGACAACGGGCTGACGACGCCGATCATCGCGCTGCTGCCCACGGGCGGGGACCCGTTCGAGCAGGTGCGCGGCCTGGCACCGCGCTGATATTCCGTTGCCCGTCTCCGGGGCCGGGTGTTTCCTGGCCCCGGAGGAGGGACGGATGAGACGGAAGGCGCCGCCGGAGAAGAAGCGGCTCAGCTACCGCAAGGACCGGCGCGACGCGTACGGCGAGAACGACAAGTCGTCGCGGAAGAACTTGGCGCGCAGCAAGGCGTTCGCGCGCCGGAGCAACCGGGCGCGGGAAAGCCTGGCGTTGCGCGCTGCGACGGGCACCCCGGACGAGGTCCGCGCCGAAGCGGCCGAGCTGAGGCTGCTGGGGAAACGCCGCCGGGTGAAGCGCAAGGGGCCGGACATCCCGCTCGCCGAGTACGTGGCGCGGAAGGTCGAACGCCGCGCCGAGCGGGAAGAGGGCCGGGCCGGGCGCCTGGACGCGGCGCTCGCCCGCGTGCAGCGGCGGCTGGGCCGCCCGGACCGCTAGGCGAAGACCGCGGTCGCGAGGAGCAGGCCGAGAGCGCCCGAGGCGAGGCCCGCGACCACCGTCACCACCACGTTGAGCACCGCGTACAGGCGCGTCTTCTCCAGGAACAGGCGGACCGTCTCGTAGCCGAACGTCGAGAACGTCGTCAGGCCGCCGCAGAAGCCCACCGCCACCAGCGACCGGACCGACGACGGCTCCGCGCCGTGCAGGAGCCAGCCGCTCAGGAAGCCCAGGATGAGCGAGCCCGCGATGTTGACCGTCAGCGTGCCGAAGGGGAACGGCGAATCCCGCCACGCCTGGACGCGGCGGTCGGTCAGGTAGCGCAGGATCGAGCCGGCCGCTCCGCCGAGGGCGACCAGGAGCGGCGTCACTCCGTCCGTCCCACGTGGCGGACCACCTCGACCTGGTCGAGCGTCACCAGGCCCTCGCCGATGAGCTCGTCCAGCTGCGGCAGGAACGCGCGGAGCTTCTCCTCGGCGTCGATGATCACGATGACCATCGGCAGGTCCTCCGACAGCGACAGGATCCGCGTCGTGTGGATCAGCGACGAAGCGCCGTAGCCCTCGACGCCGCGAAGCACCGAAGCGCCCGCGAGGCCGGCGTCGCGGGCCCGGCGGACGATCTCGTGGTAGAGCGGCTTGTGGTGCCAGTGGTCGTCCTCGCCGAGGTAGATCGTCAGGCGGGTGGCCGGTCCTTCCATCAGCGTCCCTTCCGGATCGCGCGGGTCGCCGTCAGCCCGGCGGTCACCGCTGCCAGGCACAGCGCCAGCGACGCCGCCACGTACAGCAGCGAACCCAGTATCCGCCCGGTCGTGGCCGCGTCGAGGGTGTCGGTCACGAACGTGGAGAACGTCGTGAAGCCGCCGAGGACGCCGACGCCGAGGAACGGCCGGAGCAGGTGGTGGGGGCGCGCGGTGGTGGTCAGGAACGCCATCAGGACGCCGATGAGCAGGCAGCCGAGCGCGTTGGTGAGCAGCGTCGCGACGGCGAACTCGCCGCGCGCGTGCGGGATCGCGACGGACAGCCCGTACCGGGACAGGCTGCCCAGCGCGCCGCCCGCGCCGATCGCGAGCAGGACGTCCCACCGGGTCGCGGGCACGCTGATCACCTCCGAGGCCGAACCTACTCCCGATGGCCGACGCGTCCCCGCCACCCGGTCGAGCATGCTGGACGGGGCCGCGTGACAGGCAGCCGTCGGTCGCCGTACTGTTGCTCAGCGTAGGCAAGGCAACCCTAAGGAAGGCGGGTACATGCGAGCAGACGGGCTGGCCGGTGGCCACGACGGCGCGGACCGGCTCGCCGAGCTGATCCCGGCGGCCCTGCGCGGCATGGCGGCGGGCGTCGCCGAACGCGGCGGCCCGATCCCGGCCGGCGGCCCGGCCGCGGTGGCGGCGGCCCTGATGGCCGAGCACGGCGAGAACGCGACGGCGGACGTGGGGTTCGACCCGGCGGGTGGCCCGGCAGCGGACGGGGCGGGACGAACCGAGTCGCCCGAGGTCACCGCGAGTGGCGCGCTCCCTCGCCACGGCGTAGGGGCCGAAGCCGCCCTCGAAGAGCTCAGCCGGCTCCTCGCCGCCGGGTCCGCCGATCCCGCCGACCCCGCCTGTGCCGCCCACCTCCACTGCCCGCCGCTCGCGGTCTCCGTGGCCGCCGATGTCGTCGCGAGTGCGCTCAACCCCTCCATGGACTCCTGGGACCAGGCGCCGGTCGCCAGTGAACTCGAACGCGAATTCACCGCCGGGATCGCCCGGTTGTGCTACCCCGGCGCGCGCGAACCCGACGCCGTCGTGACCACCGGGGGGACCGAATCGAACCTCCTCGGCCTGCTCCTCGCCCGCGAGCGCGGCACCGTCCAAGCCGTCTGCGGGGCCAACGCCCACCACAGCGTCGCGCGCGCGGCCTGGCTGCTCGGCCTGCCCGCCCCGATCGTCGTGCCGTGCGCGGGTGATCGCATGCTGCCCGGCGCGCTCGCCGAGGTCGTCTCGCCGCGGACCGTCGTCGTCGCGACCGCCGGCACCACGAACACCGGCACCCTCGACCCGCTTCCCGAGATCGCCGAAATCTGCCGTCGTGCGGGGGCCCGGCTGCACGTCGACGCCGCTTACGGGGGCACCGCCCTGTGCAGCGACGCGCTGAAGGCCAAGCTCGCCGGGCTCGACCTCGCCGATTCCGTGGCGCTCGACCTGCACAAGTTCGGCTGGCAGCCGGTCGCCGCCGGGCTCTTCGCCGCTCGGGAAGCCGCCGATCTCGCCGCGCTGACCGTGCGGGCCGAGTACCTCAACGCCGACGACGACACCGAAGCCGGGCTGCCGGACCTGCTCGGCCGGTCGATCCGGACGTCGCGGCGGCCGGACGCCTTCCGGATGGCCGTCACCGTGCGCGCGCTGGGCACCGAAGGGCTCGGCGCGCTCGTCGAACGCTGCTGCGCCACCGCGGCCGCAGTCGCGGAGGACGTCGAGCGGCACCCCGGGCTCCGGCTCTGGGGGCCGCCGGAACTGTCCACTGTGGTCCTGCGGCCGGTCGTCGCCGACGAGGCGGGCGGGGACGAGCTCGTCGCGCGGGTCCGCCGGGCGCTCCTCGAAGCCGGCACCGCCGTGATCGGCCGGGCCGCGCTGCCGACCGGGCCCGGCGGCGCGGACCAGCTGTGGCTCAAGCTGACGCTGCTGCACCCGCACGCGACCGCCGACGGCTACCGGCCGCTGCTCGACCGGATCGCCGCCACCGCGGGTGCCGAACTCGTCGCCGGCCGGGAAAGCCCGGTCGCTTCGTGAGGCGCCACCACCTCGCGGGCGTCGGGATCGGGCCGTTCAACCTCTCGCTCGCGGCGCTGGCCGACGGCGTCGACGGCCTGGACGCGGTGTTCTTCGACGCCCGCCCGGAGTTCCGCTGGCACCCCGGCCTGCTGGTCGAAGGCGCGACGCTGCAGGTGCCGTTCCTGGCCGACCTGGTGACGCTGGTCGACCCGACGAACCCGTTCTCCTTCCTCAACTACCTGCGCGACCGCGGCCGGCTGTTCCCGTTCTACTTCGCGGAGCGGTTCCACCCGCCGCGCGCCGAGTACGACGACTACGGCCGGTGGGCGGCCGCCCGGCTGCCGTCGTGCCGGTTCGGGCACGAGGTCACCGGGATCCGCTGGGCCGGGGACGCCTTCGAGCTGACGGTCGCCGGGAGCGCGCCGGTGCTCGCGGACAACGTCGTGCTCGGCGTCGGCTCGGTCCCTTCGGTGCCGGAGGCGTTGCGCGACCTCGTCGCCGACGACGCCGTCCTCGCCCTGCACTCGGCGGACTACCTGCCCCACCGGGAAAAGCTGCTCGCCGCCGCGAACGTCACGGTCGTCGGGTCCGGGCAGTCGGGTGCCGAGGTGTTCCTCGACCTCTTGCGCTCACGGTCCACTGTGGACGGCCTGCGCTGGCTCGCGCGGACCCCGGCGTTCGCGCCGATGGAGTACTCGAAGCTCGGTCTCGAGCAGTTCACCCCGGACTACACCGCGTACTTCCACGGCCTCCCGGAGGCCGTCCGCGACCGGCTGCTGCCCGCGCAGTGGCAGCTGTACAAGGGGATCGACGCCGAGACGATCGCCGCGATCCACGACGAGCTCTACCACCGCAGCATCACCGGCCCGCCGGGTGCGGTGCTGACCCCGGGGGTCGAGGTGGTCGAATCGTCCACTGTGGATAGACGGATCGAGCTGCGCGTCGTGCAGGCCCAGCAGGGGCGGGCCGGCACGCTGCGCACCGACGCCGTCGTCGCGGCCACCGGATACGCGGAGGCCCCGGTCGGGCCGCTGCTGGCCGGGCTCGGCGACGCCGTCCACCGCGACGGCCGCGGGCGCCTGGTCGTCGACGCCGGCTACCGCGTCGCCCTCGACGTGCCGGGCGCGCTGTACGTCCAGAACGCGGAACGGCACACCCACGGGCCCGGCGCCCCCGACCTCGGCCTCGGCGCCTGGCGGGCGGCCGTGATCCTCAACGCCGTGTGCGGCAAGACCGTGCACGAACTGCCCGACCGCACCGCCTTCACCACGTTCGGCCTGGAGGACAAGTGACCCTCGACGAGGCGGCCGCCTGGCGCGCGGCCGGTGCCCTGATCGCGCACAAGATGCTCGGTGAGCTGTCCTACGAGCACCTGCTGGAGCCCGTTCGGGACGGCGATTCCTACCGGCTCGAGCTGCCGGGTGCCGAATACACGTTCCGGGCCCGGCGGGGCGCGTTCGACTCCTGGACGGTCGAACCGGGCAGCGCGCGCCGCTCGGGCGAGCCGGTCACCGACCCGCGCGCCCTCGTCGTCGACGCACGGGAAGTGCTGGGGCTGAGCGGGTTGCGGCTGGCCGACGTGCTGGCCGAGCTGACCTCGACGGTCGCCAACGAGGCCGCCCGGCTGCGCCGTGCCCCGACCGCGGCCGCACTGTCCACCATGGACTACAACGTCGCCGACGGGCACCTCACCGGCCACCCGCGGCTGGTGCTGAACAAGGGCCGCGTCGGGTTCTCCGCGCACGACCGCGCCCGCTACGCGCCGGAAGCGGGCGCGGACGTCCGGCTGCGCTGGTTCGCCGTCCACCCGGACCACGCCGAGTTCCGCTGCGTCGACGGGCTGAGCCGGGACGCGCTCCTGGCCGCCGAACTCGGCGAGCAGCGGGCGGAGTTCGCCGCGAAGGCACCGGAAAACTACGTCTGGGTGCCCGTGCACCCGTGGCAGGCCGACGAAATCCTCGGCACGCTCTACGCCGCCGAGCTCGCCACCGGTGTCGTGGTCGACCTCGGGGAGAGCGCCGACGCCTACCGCGCGCACCAGACGGTCCGGACCCTGGGCAACGTGACCACGCCGGGCCGCCACGACGTCAAGACCGCGGTCTCGGTGCGCAACACGCTCGTCTACCGCGGGCTGAACTCGGCCGCGACGCTCGCCGGGCCGTCGGTGACGTCGTGGCTGCGCCGGATCAGCGCGGCCGACCCGCTGCTGAGCGAGCGGTACCGGTTCGGGCTGCTCGGCGAAGTCGCGAGCGTGTCGGTCACGCACCCGCTGTTCGGGCACCTGGAGGAACTGCCCTACCGGTTCCACGAAACGCTGGGCGCGCTCTGGCGGGAGCCGATCCGGCTCGCGGACGGGGAGCGCGCGATTTCGTTCGCCGCGCTGCCCTACCGGGGCCCCGGCGGCGGTTCGGTGCTCGCGCACCTGATCGCGGGCGGCGATCCCGTGGCGTGGCTGACGCGGCTGTTCGACCTGCTGCTCACGCCGTTGCTGCAGTGGCTGCTGCGCCACGGCGTCGGGTTCTGCCCGCACGGCCAGAACCTGGTCCTCGTCGTCGACGCCGCCGGGTTCCCCCGCCGTGTGCTGATCAAGGACTTCGCCCAGGGCGTCGACCTGCTCGACGAACAGCTGGAGAGCTACGAGTCGCTCCCGCCGGAGGCGGCCGCGGACATGCTGCGCTGGCCCGCGCACCTGCTCGCCCAGTCGCTGTTCAGCTCGGTGTTCTCCGGCCAGTTCCGGTTCTGGGCCGAGCTGCTGCTCGACGAGCTGGGCCTGCCGCGCGCGCGGTTCTGGGCGCCGGTCCGGGAGATCGCCGGGCGCTACCGGGACGAGAACCCGGACGTGGCCGCGCGGTTCGACGCGTGCCGGCTGTTCGCCCCGGACGTCGAGCGCGTGACGCTCAACCGGGAGCACCTGGCCGGCCAGGGGTTCGACAAGGTGGAGCGCGACGACGAGTTCGACGTCCGGTGGGGCCGGGTGCCGAACCCGCTGCACGCCCCGGACCCCGGCGGCGCGTGGTGACGCCGTTCGCGCGGCCGGCCGGCCCGCGTTCCCTGGCCGCGCGCCGGACGGCCGCCGCCGCGGGGACGGCCGTGCTGCGCGGGGTGCTCGCGGAGGACGGCGCGCGGCTGCTCCTGCTGGTGCCCGACCCGCACGCCCGCTTCGCCGCGGTCGAGCTGGCCGCGCCGTTCGCCGCCTCGGTCCTCGACGACGGCTACGGCGTCTGCAGCTACGTCTTCGCGTGGACACCGGACCGGGAGCCGCTCGCGGCGTCCGGCGTGCTGGGCGGGTATCTCGAGGGGTTCGGCGACCTGCGGGTGCGCCCGGACGCGGCGACGGCGATCCCGCTGGGCGAGCGGACGTGGGCGGTGGTGTGCGACGCCGAGTGGCCCTCGGGCCGGATCGCCGAGCTCGCCCCGCGCGAGGTGCTGCGCGGCCAGCTCGCGGCGCTGGAGGGGCTCGGGCTGGTGCCGTCGGTGGGCATCGAGCACGAGGTGGTGTTCGGCGACGCCGCCGGGCCGCTCACCGCGCACGGCACCGACTACGCGGTCGGCGGCACGGAACGCCTGGCACCGGTGCTTTCCGACCTCCGGTCCGCGCTGGCCGACGCCGGGCTGGGTGTCGAATCCGCGCGCGCGGAGTGTCACCCGGGGCAGTACGAGGTCGTGCTGCGCCACCGCGACGCACTGGCCGCGTGCGACGACGTGCTGCTGCAGCAGCTGATCGTGCGCCGGGTCGCGGCGCGCCACGCGGTGTCCGCGTCCTACCTGGCCGCACCCGCGCCGGGACAGGGCAATTCGGGCCACGTGCACCTGTCGCTGTCCACTGTGGACGGCTCGCCCCCGGACCTGCTCGGCGGCTTCCTGGCGGGCGTGCTGCGCGACGCGCGGGCGCTGACGGCGGTGTGGGCCCCGACGTGGAACAGCTACGTGCGGCTGCGGACGGCGCCGTTCTCCCCGCGCGAGATCCGCTGGGGCCACGACGACCGGACCGCGGCGGTGCGCGTCGCCGGGCCGCCGTCGGACCCCCGCCTGGAGTTCCGCTTCGCCGGCGCGGACGCGCAGCCGCACCTGGTGGTCGCGGCGCTGCTCGCCGCCGGGCGGTTCGGGCTGGAGGAGGGCCTGACCCCGCCGGAGCCCGGGGTCGCTTCGGGCTCGCTGGCGGGGTCGCCGTGGGAGGCGCTGCCGCTGCTGGACCGGGTGGGCGAGCTGCTGGGCGCGGACGTCGCGGCCCAGCTGGCGGCGCTGCTGACCGAGGAGATCGAGTCCGGTCTGGACTCGGTCACGGACTGGCAGCGCCGCCGCGGTTCCCTCCGTTCCTGAACGGCGTCACGCCGGGCGGATGTTCTGGTTGACGTGGAACGCGTTGTCCGGGTCGTAGCGCCGCTTCACCGCGGCCAGGCGGTCGTAGTTCCCCCGGTACGACGCCCGCACCCGGTCCTGGCCCTCCTCCATCATGAAGTTGACGTACGCCCCGCCCGCCGACGTCGGGTGCAGTTCCTCCCAGTACTCCCGCGTCCACTGGGAAATCTCCGCCGCGCGGTCCGGCGACGGGTCCACCCCGACGATCACGCCCGACCACCCGCCGGAGCGGTGCGGGAACGCCGTCGCGTCCGCCGCCACCCGGCTCGCCGCGCCGTCGATCGGGTACAGGTGCATCGACGAGTGCATCGTCGGCAAGGCCGCGCCGTGCTTGAGGTGGACGTCGATCGCCGCGTCGGAGATCTCGTGGAACACGTCCGCGCGCCAGTACCACTGCAGGCCCGCCGGGTACAGCGCGTCGAACGCGGCCTGCAGCGCGGTGTAGGGCAGCTCGTGCAGCCCCACCAGCAACGGCGAACCGAACGAGCGGATCGGGGCCAGCACCTCGTCGGCCTTGTCGTGCGGACCCGTGTAGCACCAGACGATCCCGCACGCCTTGCGGCCCCACAGCTGCTCGGGGAACGGCGGCGCGGGCGGGACGGTCAGCAGGCCGAACCAGCCGTTGACCTCCTCCGGCAGCGACGGCAGCAGCTCGCGGTACCAGCGCAGCACCTCGGGCGTGTCGGCCAGGTCGTAGAGCACCGGCCCGCCGAGCACCGAGCCGTGCTCGCCGATGTCGTGGCAGCGGAAGGTGAACGACGTGACGACGCCGAAGTTGCCGCCCCCGCCGCGCAGGGCCCAGAACAGGTCGGGGTGCGAAGACTCCGAAGCTCGCACGAACGAGCCGTCCGCGAGCACGACGTCCGCGCCGAGCAGGTTGTCGACCGTCAGGCCGAAGCGCCGGGCCAGGTAGCCGATGCCGCCGCCCAGCGTCAGGCCGGCGACGCCGGTGGACCCGACGATGCCCGACGGCGTCGCCATGCCGAAGGCGACCGTCGCGTGGTCGACGTCGCCCCAGGTGCAGCCCGCGTCGGCGCGCACGGTGTGGTTGACCGGGTCGACCGTGGTGCTGCGCAGCCCGGACAGGTCGACGACCAGCGCGCCGTCGGCGACGCCGAGGCCGCCCGCGTTGTGGCCGCCGCCGCGCACGGCGAGGTCGAGGCCCTGCTCGCGGCCGTAGCGGACGCAGGCGATGACGTCGGCGGCGTCGCGGCAGTAGGCGATCGCCGCCGGCCGCTTGTCGATCATGGCGTTGTAGACGGCGCGGGCTTCGTCGTAGCCCGGGTCCGCCGGCGTGACGAGGTCGCCGCGCAGGGTGGTGGCCAGTGCTTCGTGCGGCAACGCGGTGGTGGTCATGGTGCCCCTCTCGGATTTCCCGGTTCGAGGCGAACGTAGGCACGCGGCGTTCGCGAAGCGTTCGGTCCGTTCAGGGCCGGCCGGACGCGGCCCGAACGCCCAGGTCCGCCTCGCAGCGCCGCAGCAGGGCCACGCTGCCCTGGCCGCGGGCCAGCTCCGCGGCGGCCCGCAGACGGGGGCCGGGATCGGCGTCGTGCGCGGCCCGCAGCCGCAGCACCTCCGGCAGCCACCAGCGGTCGTCGCGGGCCTCCCCGGCGGCGAGCGCGGCGTCCAGCGTCGCGCGGGCCGCTTCGGGCCCCGACAGGTCGGCGACCAGCGTCAGCCAGTAGGGCATCCGGGCGAACGCGCCCTCGGCCTTGAGGTTCGCGACGCCTTCCTGCGCCGCGGCCAGCCCGGCCGCGCCGCCGCGGGACCAGCCGCCCAGCACCAGCGCCCACTCGCGGTAGTAGGCGAAGCCGTACCGGTCGCACAAGCCGTGCAGCTCGGAGACGGCCGCCCACAGCGCCCGCCGGTCGCGGCGCATCTGGTGGGTGATCCCCGCGTAGGCCAGCGCGATGGTCAGGCTGTACGGGTGCCCGGCCGCGCGGGCGCGGCCGACGGCTTCGGCACTGCTCGCCACGGCGGCGTCGTCGTGGCCGAGGAGCCAGTGCGCGTGCGCCGCCCAGGCCGGCCCGTGGATGTCCGGGCGGGTGCCGATCGGCCACGTCGACGCGTCGCGGGTGCGCTCGGCGCCCAGCTCGAAGTGCCGCAGCCCGTCGGCGGGGCGCCCGAGGCTCACCGACGAGCCCGCGACGATGAAGTGCGCCGAACCGCTCAGCGCGGGGTTCGTCCCGGGGACGACCAGCGTCAGCGCGCGTTCGGCCGACTCGTGCGCCAGCGCGGTCCGGCCCTGGACGAACCGGGACGACCACAGTTCCAGCAGGGCGGTCAGCGCGGAATCCTCGCTGCCCAGGGCTTCCGCGAGCTCGAGCGACCGTTCGAGGACCTGCTGCAGCTCGGGGGAGGAGTAGCCCCGGCGGGCGTTGAGCGGCCCGGCGAGCGCTTCGAGGACGGCGAGCTCCGCGCGGTCGCGGTTGCCGCTCGGCGGGCGCGCGCGGACGAGCGCCAGCGCTTCCCCGAGCAGCCGGATCGCCTCGGCGTGGGCGAACGTCCGCGCGGCGACCGCCGCGGCCCGCCGGTAGTGCTCGACGGCGCGGTCCGGCCGGCCGCCGCGGGCGTACTGCTCGGCCAGCTGCGCCGCCACGGCGTCGGTGTCCTCGGCGTGCAGCAGTTCCAGGCCCTGGGCCAGCCGCCGGTGCAGCAGCCACCGGCGCGGCGGGCTGACCTGCTGGTAGGCCGCCTCGCGCAGCAGGTCGTGGGTGAAGTCGTAGCCGCCGCCGACCTCGCGCACGATCCGGCGCCGCCACAGCTCGTCGACCGCGTCGACGACGGTGTCGGCGTCGAGGTCGCTCGCCTCGGTGAGCAGTTCGAGGGTGAAGTCGCGCCCGGCCGCGGCGGCGAGCCCCGCCACTTCGCGGGCCGCCGGACCGGGCTGTTCGAGCCGGGCCCGCAGGACGCCGCTCAGCCGCCCGGACGGCGGGGACGCGTTGGTGCGCAACGCTTCCACGACGTAGAGCGGGAACCCGCCGGTGGCCGCGTGCAGCAGCGTCCGGTCCGCTCCGGACAGCGGCCGCCCGGCGACCGCCTCGCCGAGGCGGGCCGTTCCGCCGGCGTCGAACGGGCGCAGTGGCAGCTCGGTCAGCTTGCCTTCGTCGCGCAGGTGCGCGGTCCACGACTCGACGCGGGGGTCGACGTCGCCGTCGCGCAGCGTGCCGGCGACCAGCAGCGGCGCGTCCGGCAGGAGACCGAGGCAGAAGGCGAGGAAGGCGCCCGTTTCCTCGTCGCACCACTGGACGTTGTCGAGCACCAGCAGGACCGGCCGCCCGCCGGCGGTCAGCGCGCGGGCCAGCCCTTCGAAGAACCGCAGGCGCTGCCACGCGTCGACCGTCGGGTGCCCGCCCGCGGCCGGGCCCGGCGCGGGCCCCAGCCGGTCGACCTCGGCGCGCCACACCGGGTCGAGGGCCGCCGCCGCGCGCTGCACCGCGGGCGTGCGCAGCCAGTCGGCGACCGGGGCCAGCGGGAGCCGCCCGGCCGAGCCGAAGCAGCGTCCGGTGGCCACCACGGCGCCTTCCGCGCGCGCCAGCCCGGCGAGCTCGGTGACCAGCCGCGTCTTGCCGACCCCGGCGTCGCCGCGGACGAGGACGACCCCGGCCCGGCCCGCCGCGGCCGCGCGCCACGCGTCGCTCAGCCGGGCCAGTTCGGCGGCCCGGCCGACGAGCCCGGGTGCCGCCGCGCGGCGGACCTCGGGTCCGGACCGGGCGAGCAGCCGCCGCAGCGCCGCGCGGGTCGGCTCGGCCGGGCCGACGCCGAGCTCGCGCTCGAGGACCGACGCGCACCGGTGGTAGGTGCTCACCGCGCCCGCCCGGTCGCCGGCGTCGGCCTGCAGCCCCATCAGCGTCCGGTAGCCGGTCTCCTCCAGCGGCCGAAGCCGGATCCGGCGGCGGGCCGCGGCGAGCGCGGCGGCCGGGGCGCCCGACGGCGTCCGGCAGATCAGGTCGCACAGCTCGACGCACTGGCGGTCGAGTTCGGCGCGGGCCGCCAGTACCCAGTCGTCGGCCAGGCCCGGCAGCAGCTCGCCGCGGTAGGCGGCCAGCGCGGCGTGGGCGTTGGCGAGCGCGTCCCCGGCGTTCCCGGCGGCCAGCGCGGCCCGGTGGGCGGCGGCGAACTCCCGCACGTCGACCCGGCTCGACGGCGTGTCGTGCCAGCACAGGTCGCGCCCGGTCACCGCCAGGGACGGCGGGTCGCCCAGCACCCGGCGCAGCTGGTGCAGCTCGCGGCGGAGGTTGGTGAGCGCCTGCGCGTCGGTGGAGTCCGGCCAGAACAGCCCGGCGATCCGGCGCCGGGGCTGCGCCAGCCCGGCGTGCACGACCAGGTAGGCCACCAGCGCGACCGACCGCGGCGACCGCGTCAGCACGGCGCCGGACTCGTCGTCGGCGATCACCTGCTCGCCCAGCAGCGAAACCCGCAGCACCCGGCCACGCTAGCCCCGGGACGGGGTCGTGCGCGGATCTTCACCGGCGAGGGGTTGCGCCGGGGCGCCCGGGTGCGCAGGCTCGACGTCGTGAGCGAGCACGAGTACGACCTCATCGTCATCGGTTCGGGCCCCGGCGGCCAGAAGGCCGCGATCGCCGCGGCGAAACTGGGCAAACGGGTGGCGGTCGTGGACCGGCACGACATGGTCGGCGGGGTGTGCGTCAACACCGGCACGATCCCGTCCAAGACGCTGCGCGAAGCCGTGCTCTACCTGACCGGGATGAACCAGCGCGAGCTGTACGGCGCGAGCTACCGCGTCAAGCAGGACATCACGATCGCCGACCTGCTCGCGCGCACCCAGCACGTCGTCGGGCGCGAGGTCCAGGTCGTGCGCGCGCAGCTGATGCGCAACCACGTCGACCTCATCCCCGGCACCGGCTCGTTCGCCGACGCGCACACCGTGGTCGTCGAGAGCAAGCACCCGGGCGACCGCCGCACGCTGAGCGGGGACCACGTCGTGATCGCCACCGGCACCCGCCCCGCGCGGCCCGCCCACGTCGACTTCGACGCCGCCCGCGTCCTCGACTCCGACGAGATCCTGCGGCTCGAGCAGATCCCGTCGTCGCTCGTGGTGGTCGGCGCGGGAGTGATCGGGATCGAGTACGCGTCGATGTTCGCCGCGCTCGGCTCGCGCGTCACCGTGGTCGAGCAGCGCGACCAGATGCTCGACTTCTGCGACCCGGAGATCGTCGAGTCCCTCAAGTTCCAGCTGCGCGACCTCGGCGTCACGTTCCGCTTCGGGGAGAAGGTCGCGGACGTCGCGGTGTCCGACGACGCCACGATCACCACCCTGGTCAGCGGCAAGCGCATCCCGGCCGACGGCGTCATGTACTCCGCGGGCCGCCAGGGCCTGACCGGCGAGCTGAACCTGGAAGCGGCGGGCCTGACCGCGGACGGGCGCGGCCGGCTGGTGGTCGACGAGAACTACCGCACCGAGGTCCCGCACATCTACGCGGTCGGCGACGTGATCGGCTTCCCGGCGCTGGCGGCGACGTCGATGGACCAGGGCAGGCTGGCGGCCTACCACGCGTTCGGCGAACCGGCGAACGGCCTGGGCGCGCTGCAGCCGATCGGCATCTACACCATCCCGGAGATCTCCTACGTCGGCGCGACGGAGGCGCAGCTGACGTCGTCGTCGGTGCCGTACGAGGTCGGGATCGCGCGCTACCGCGAGCTGGCGCGCGGGCAGATCACCGGCGACAGCTACGGGATGCTCAAGCTGCTGGTGTCCACGACGGACCGGAAGCTGCTGGGCGTGCACGTCTTCGGCACGGGCGCGACCGACCTGGTCCACATCGGACAGGCGGTGATGGGCTGCGGCGGGACGGTCGACTACCTGGTGGACGCGGTGTTCAACTACCCGACGCTGTCGGAGGCGTACAAGGTGGCGGCGCTGGACGCGACGAACAAGATCCGGGCCCTGGCCCGCTTCTCGTCCTGAACCGCGCGCGCCGTCGGTACGCCTGCCGCGAACCCGTTTGACACCCCGCTAGAACATATGTTCGACTGGCGCCGTGCGATGGGATCGGCAGCGAGCAGGGGAGGGTGAGCCGGCACTGCCCGGGCTGGAAGGCCTGGTGCGGTCCGTGCGGTCACCGGAGTTCGACGGCGTCACCTTCCACGAGGTGCACGCGCGCTCGGTGCTGAACAAGGTGCCCGCCGGCTCCGGCGTTCCCTTCGGCTGGACCGTGAACCCCTACCGCGGCTGCTCCCACGCCTGCACCTACTGCCTCGAAGGCGGCACCCGGATCCTCCTGGCCGACGGCCGCACCAAGGCCCTGTCCGAGCTGAAGGTCGGGGACGCGATCTACGGCACCCGCGGCCACGGCGCGGCCCGGCGGCTGGTGCCGACCCGCGTCGAAGCGCACTGGACCACCCTGCGCGCCGCGTACCGGGTGACCCTGGAGGACGGCACCCGGCTCGTCGCCGGCGGCGACCACCGGTTCCTCACGAGCAAGGGCTGGAAGCACGTCACCGGCAGTAAGTTCGGCGCGGCGCAACGGCCGCACCTCGAGCCCGGCACCGAGCTGATCGGGGCCGGCCGGTTCGAGCCGACGCCGGACGAGACGCTCGGGTACCGCGCCGGCTACCTCTGCGGGATGCTGCGCTCCGGCGGGTTCGCCGCGGAGCCGGACGCCGCCGCCCGCGCGCTCGCATACCTGCCCGATTTCGGGTCGTCCGTCGGCTTCCTGAAGGTGCCGCCCGACCCGGACGCGCACTGGCAGCGCGGCTTCCTCGCCGGCGTCTTCGACCTCGCGGGCGGCTACGGCCGCGGCATCCTCACCATCGCGCACGACGAGCCCGAGATCACCGACGCCGTCGCCGCCGCGCTCGCCCGGTTCGGCTTCGCCCGCCAGCTCGACGAGGTGCCGAAGTTCCCGTCGCGCCAGGAGGTCCGGCTGCTCGGCGGCGCCGGTGAGGTCCTGCGGTTCCTGCACGTGAGCAACCCGGCCGTGGCGTGGAAGCGGTCGCTGGACGGCACCGTGATCGGCGCGAGCCGCCGCCGCGTCGAGGCGATCGAGCCGCTGGGCCTGCAGCTGCCGCTGTTCGACATCACCACCGGCACCGGCGACTTCATCGCCGACGGCATGGTGTCCCACAACTGCTTCGCCCGGAACACCCACACCTACCTCGACTTCGACGCCGGCCGCGACTTCGACACCCAGGTGGTCGTCAAGGTCAACGCCCCGCAGGTGCTGACCGCGCAGCTGAAGAAGCCGTCGTGGCGGCGCGAGCACGTCGCCATGGGCACCAACACCGATCCCTACCAGCGCGCGGAGGGCCGCTACCGGCTGATGCCGGGCATCATCACGGCGCTGGCGCGATCGGGCACCCCGCTGTCGGTGCTCACGAAGGGCACCGTGCTGGCGCGGGACCTGCCCCTGCTGCAGGACGTCTCCGCCGACGTGCCGGTCGGGCTCGCGGTGTCGATCGCGCTGCTCGACGGCGAGCTCCAGCACCGCCTGGAACCCGGGACGCCGAGCCCGCGGGCGCGGCTCGAACTGGTCCGCAAGGCGCGGGACGCCGGGCTGCCGTGCTCGGTGCTGGTGGCGCCGGTGCTGCCGTGGCTGACCGACTCCGCCGAGGCGCTCGACGCCCTGTTCGCGCAGCTCGCCGACGTCGGCGCGTCGAGCGTGACGGTCTTCCCGCTGCACCTGCGGCCGGGCGCCCGCGAGTGGTTCGGCCGCTGGCTGGCCGGCTCGTACCCGGCGCTCGTCCCGCGGTACCGGGAGCTGTACGCGCGGGGCAGCTACGTCCAGAAGGCGTATCGCGAGCGGCTCGCGGAGCGCGTCGCGCCCTTGCTGCGGCGGCACGGGCTGGCCCCGAAGACCGGGTACGACCCGCGCGACCCGGAACCGGCACCCGCCGGGGAACCGGCCGCGCCCGCCGAGCAGCTGCGCCTGCTCTGAAAGTCCATTGTGGACCACCCGGGTGACGCGCTGCGCCGTTCGACGTAATCGCGGGCCCGGCGCACCGCGCTGTCCTGGGCTTGCGGGAAAATGTCCGATCGTGTCGTTGTCGTCCCGCGTCACCGGCGCCTAACGTCGAAGGGATGGACCCGGGAAGGAGCGGACGGTGACGACCTCGCAGACCGATCGCGTCGCGGCCGCCCGGCTCGCCTGGGCCGCGCTGAAGCTGACCCGGGCCGGCCGGCACCCCGTCGGCGTCGACCGGCTGGCCGCGATCGTCGGCGTCACCCCCGGGGAAGCCCGGCGGCTGGTCGAGCTGATCGGCTTCACGCTGCACCGCGACCTCGTCTCGACCGGTCCCGCCCCGCGCGGCGCCCACCACCGGCTGGAGCCCGCCGAAGGCACCCTCGGCGCCGGCCCGGACGGTTCGGTCGACATGTTCCTGCTGGCCATCGCCACCGGCGAGCGCGTGCACGCGGCCGCGGTCTGCCCGGTCACCGGCACCCACATCCGGATCGACCTGATGTCCCACGGGATCCTGCAGGCCGACCCGCCGGCCGCGGTGGTGGCCGCGGTCGACCTCGGCTTCGGCCTGGAGAACGTCGACGCGGTGGCCTGCGCGGGCCAGCCGTTCTTCGCCTCGGCGTCGGCCGCGGCGAGCTGGCTGGTGGCGCACCCGGGTGGCCGGATCTACCAGGTGGCGGCCTACCTGGCGCAGGCGCACCGCCTGGTCGCGGCGCTGGAGGCCCGGCCCAAGTACGTGCTCTGAAGCGAGCGCCCGCCGACGTCGTAGGCTGGGCGGTTCGTTAGCCTTGCGGTGGCGACAACCGCCGCTCGCAGCCCATCTCGAAGGAGAGCAGTCGCAGTGCTCCGCACCCACCAAGCCGGCACCCTGCGTGCCGGACAGGCCGGACAGACCGTCACCCTCACCGGATGGGTGGCCCGGCGGCGCGATCACGGCGGCGTCATCTTCATCGACCTGAGGGACGCCAGCGGTGTCGCCCAGGTCGTCTTCCGCGAAGGCGAGATGGCCGAGCGCGCGCACGCGCTGCGGTCGGAGTTCTGCGTCAAGATCGTCGGCGAGGTCGCGAAGCGCCCCGAGGGCAACGCGAACGCCGAGATCCCCACCGGCGAGATCGAGGTCCTCGCGACCCAGCTCGAGGTGCTCTCGGAAGCCGCGCCGCTGCCGTTCCCGATCGACGACCGCGTCGACGTCGGCGAAGAGGTCCGCCTCAAGCACCGCTACCTCGACCTGCGCCGCAGCGGCCCGGCCGCCGCCATGCGCCTGCGCAGCGAGGTCAGCCGCGCCGCGCGCGAGGTGCTGCACGCGCAGGACTTCGTCGAGATCGAGACCCCGACGATGACCCGCTCGACGCCCGAAGGCGCGCGCGACTTCCTGGTGCCGGCGCGGCTCAAGCCCGGTTCCTGGTACGCGCTGCCGCAGTCGCCGCAGCTGTTCAAGCAGCTGCTCATGGTCGGCGGCATGGAGCGGTACTACCAGATCGCGCGCTGCTACCGCGACGAAGACTTCCGCGCCGACCGCCAGCCCGAGTTCACCCAGCTCGACATCGAGATGAGCTTCGTCGAGCAGGACGACGTCATCGCCATCGGCGAGCAGATCGTCTCGGCGCTGTGGAAGCTGATCGGGCACGAGATCCCGCGGCCCATCCCGCGCATCACCTACCACGAGGCGATGGCCAAGTACGGCTCGGACAAGCCGGACCTGCGCTTCGACCTCGAGATCACCGACATGACGGAGTTCTTCGCCGACACGCCGTTCCGCGTGTTCCAGGCGCCCTACGTCGGCGCGGTCGTGATGGCCGGTGGCGCCGACCAGCCCCGCCGCCAGCTCGACGCGTGGCAGGAGTGGGCGAAGCAGCGCGGCGCCCGCGGCCTCGCGTACATCCTCGTCAACTCCGACGGCACCCTCGGCGGCCCGGTCGCGAAGAACCTGTCCGAGACCGAGCGCGAAACCGTCGCCGCCGCGGCCGGCGCCAA
Organism: Amycolatopsis sp. cg9; assembly: GCF_041346945.1. Classification (NCBI taxonomy): domain Bacteria; kingdom Bacillati; phylum Actinomycetota; class Actinomycetes; order Pseudonocardiales; family Pseudonocardiaceae; genus Amycolatopsis; species Amycolatopsis sp. cg9. Next base: position 5,511,391 of record NZ_CP166850.1, read on the forward strand.
GGCCGGTGACTGCATCTTCTTCGCCGCCGGCAAGGCCGCGTCGACGCAGCCGCTGCTCGGCGCCGCGCGCGACGAGATCGGCAAGCGCCTCGGCCTGATCGACGAGGACGCCTGGTCGTTCGTGTGGGTCGTCGACGCGCCGCTGTTCGCGCCGGTCGAGGACATCGGCGACGACGTCGCGGTCGGCTCCGGCAAGTGGACCGCCGTGCACCACGCCTTCACCTCGCCGACCCCGGAGTGGATCGACAAGTTCGAGCAGGACCCGGGCAACGCGCTGGCCTACGCCTACGACATCGTCTGCAACGGCAACGAGATCGGCGGCGGCTCGATCCGTATCCACCGCGGCGACGTCCAGAAGCGGGTCTTCAGCCTGATGGGCCTCGGCGAGGAAGAGGCGCAGGAGAAGTTCGGCTTCCTGCTCGACGCCTTCCAGTTCGGCCCCCCGCCGCACGGCGGCATCGCGTTCGGCTGGGACCGCATCGTCATGCTGCTGGCCAAGGCCGACTCGCTGCGTGACGTCATCGCGTTCCCGAAGACCGGCGGCGGGTACGACCCGCTGACCGCGGCGCCGGCGCCGATCACGGCGCAGCAGCGCAAGGAGGCCGGCATCGATGCGAAGCCGGCCCCCGCGCCCCAGAACTAGTGCTGCACCTGAGGGCCGTGTGCCCGCCGGACAAGACCGCCGAGGCGCTCGACGTCCTGCGGGCGCACGCCGGCACCGCGCACCTGGTCGTGCACCGCGGGGCCGCCGTGTCCCCGGAAGGCGACCTGGTCGAGGCCGACATCGCGCGCGAGGCCGCGGACGAGATCGTGGCCGCGCTGTGCGGGCTCGAGCTCGACCACACCGGCGGGATCACGCTCGAAGCGCTCGACACCGCGCTGTCGGACGCCGCCGACGAGGCGGAGGAAGCCGCGCCGGGCGAAGGCGCGGACGCCGTCGTGTGGGAGGAGCTGCTCGCCCGCACGGGTGAGGAGTCGCGGCTCAACGTGACGTTCCTGGCGTTCCTCACCATCGCGTGCCTGCTGGCGGCGGTCGGCGTGCTGACGGACTCCGCGGTGACGATCGTCGGCGCGATGGTCGTCGGCCCGGAGTTCGGCCCGCTGGCCGCGCTCGCGGTGGGCGTGGTGCTGCGGCGCTGGGACCTCGTCCGGCTGGCCGGTGCGGCGCTGGGGGTCGGCTTCCCGCTGGCCATGGTCGTCACGCTGGGCGGTGCGCTGCTGGTGCGGGTGACCGACGTCTTCGGGGAGAAGGCGTTCGAGCTGAAACAGCACAGCGAAGTCGACTTCGTCTTCTCCGTCGGCGTACCGTCCCTGGTCGTGGCGATGCTCGCGGGCGCGGCGGGAATGCTCGCCATGACGTCGGCGAAGTCGGCCGCGCTGGTGGGCGTGTTCATCTCCGTGACCACCGTGCCCGCCGCCGGTTACGCGATGGTGGCGGCCGTGGCGGGGGAGTGGGGACGATGCCTCCAATCGGTGGGTCAGCTGCTCGTGAACCTTCTCGGAATCGTTGCAGCAGCGGCCATTGTGTTGATCGTGCGCCGGAATGGGCAACGTTCACCGGTGGGGATGCGTCCGCTTTCACGCGGGTGACCCGTATCCGGGTGGGATGCGTCTTCTTGTCCGGATGTCAGTAGTCATGGTTGCTCAGTCACGAGTAGGGTCGGTGACAATGACAGTCGACACCTCCTCCACCGGCGACGCTGGGGTCGGGGCAGGAGCCGAGCAGCTCGCCGTCGCCGCGGCGGTCGCGGCGGGCGAGTCCGTTCTCTCGCGCCGGTTCGGCAGCGCGATCACCCTGGTCGCCCCCGAGGACCTCGCGGGGAGCGGGCCGGCGACGGTGGTCCGCGCGAGAGTGGTGTCGTCGTCGTTCGCGCTGCCGCGCACGGTGGTCGTCAAGCACTACCCGGACCCGCCGGGCCCGGGCGCCGACCCGTTCGCCCAGGAGGCGGTCAGCTACCAGCTGTTCACGGCGCTGGCCCCGGACGAGCGGATGTGCCCGGAGCTGCTCGCCCACGACGGCCGCGACCGCGCGCTGGTGCTGGAGGACCTCGGCCGCACCCCGACGCTGGAGGACAAGCTCTACGCGCGCGACTCCCGCGCGGCCGAGCGCGCGCTGCTGTCCTGGGCCCGGTCGCTGGGCAGGCTGCACGCGAGCACCGCGGGCCGCGAAGCGGATTTCAACGCCCTGCTGCGGCGCCTCGGCGGCCCGGCGAAGGGTGACGAGAGCGGTGTCGACGAGCTGTGCGCGGGCGTGCCGGCCCTGATCCAGGAGCGCCTGGGCATCCCGGTCCCGGACGCGGTCCGCGCCCAGGTGACGGCGGCGCTGGAGCAGTCCCGCTCGGCGGGCTTCCGCGCGTTCAGCCCGGTCGAGCTCAGCCCGGACAACAACCTGGTGACCGGCGAGGGCGTCCGCTTCCTGGACTTCGAATACGGCTGCGTCCGCTCGGCCCTGGTCGACGCGGCCCACCTGAGGCTCCCGTTCGCGAGCTGGCCGGACGCGCTCGCCCTCCCGGCGGGCATGAGCGAGGCGATGATCGCGGCCTGGCGCGCGGAGGTGGTGGGCGTCTGGCCGGCGTTCGCTGATGACGACGCGCTGGCCGGGCACCTGACGACCAGCGAGTTGTTGCGGGTGTGGCTGATCACGGGCGAGGAGCTGGCGTCGCTGGACCTGTCCCGCCACGCGGCCCCGGTGAGCCGCGAGGCGGCGTTCGTGACGTGGTGGCGGGACCTGGCGAGGCACGCGGGGTACGTGCGCATGACGGCGGTGTCGGAGTTCGCGGCCCGCGTGGCGGCGGCCCTGGCGGCGCGGCTGGGCCCGCACGCGGACCTGGCGTTCTACCCCGCGTTCCGCTGAGCCTGAGCGCCCCGCCCGGTCCCGTCGCGTCGCGTCGCGGGTTGGTGATGGTCGCGAATGACTCATTCGCGTCCTTGGTGGTCCCGAATGAGTCATTCGCGGCTTTCCGTGGCGGTCACCGGGTGCTGGCGGCGGTGGGCGAGCGCGGCGCGAGCTGCTGGGCCCACTCTGCGCTGAACAGGCCATTTCCGGGTTGGTGGCGCGGCTGAGCCCGCACGCTGACCCCCCCGGTCCGCTGACCCCCCGGCCCGGTTGTCCACAGCCGCGCCATGATGGGGACAACTCGGGCGGGCGGCGCGTTTTCCGCCCGGATTTGTCCGACCTGGCCGATACGCTGGACGAGGGCAGCCCCAGGGAGGGCGGGGGAAGGCGCTTCGCCGCCAAAAGGACATTTCCGGCACCTGTGAGGTGAGCGTCAAGAATTAGGCGCCGTGTCGGAGTCGCGTTACCTCGTCCTCACCGGCCGTGAGTCTCCGTGGCCGATGGTCGGGGGCGTGACCGTGATCAGTGTCGAAGTCACTCCCGAACCCTCCCGGCCCGTGCTCGCCGTCGTACCGGAGCCGCAAACCGAGCTCAAGCAGGCGCGGCGGCTCGTCGTGCTCGGCGATTCCACCGCTGTCGGGCTGGGGGATCCGCTGCCCCGGCGGGGTGGGTGGCGCGGGGTCGGGCCGCTGGTGGCCGCCGCGCTGGGGGTGGAAGCCGGTGGGTACCTCAACCCCTCCTTCACCGGCGCGCGGATGCGGTGCGTGCTCACCGAGCAGGTGCCCGCCGCCGTCGCGCACCGGGCGGACGTGGCCCTGCTCGTCGCCGGGATGAACGACACCCTCCGGCCGGACTTCGACGCCGGCCGCATCGCCGGCGACCTCACGGAGGTGATCCACCGCCTCCGCGAAGCCGGGACCACCGTGGTGCCGGTCCGGTTCCACGACCACAGCAAGGTCTTCCGCCTCCCGCCGTCGCTGAAGCGCGCGCTCAGCGCCCGGGTGGCCGAGCTCAACGCGGCCATCGACGAGGTCGTCGCCCGCGAAGGCGTGCCCTGCCTCGACCTCGACCGGCTTCCCGGCGCCTACGAGCTGGCGTCGTGGAGCGTCGATCGCCTGCACCCCTCCGAACTCGGCCACCGCATGCTCGCAGAAGGCTTCACCGGGCTGCTGGCCGGCGCCGGGTTCGCCGTGCCGGAACCGGTGAGCCTCACCTGCAGCGGCGGTGTCGAGCCGAGCGCCGCGGGGCACGTGGGGTGGCTGGTGCTCAAGGGCATCCCGTGGCTCTGGCGCCGCGGCCGCGAGTTCCTGCCCTACGCCGCGGTCATCATGTGGAACTCGTTCCGCGCCCGCTGAACACGCGCAGCGCTTCGGCATCCGAAGCCGGGTTGCGGACGAAGAAGTCCGCCCACTCCTCGATGTCCGGGTACGCGCAGTGCTCCGCGAGGAACCGGCACGCCGCTTCGGCGTCGTACTCCGTGCGCCGCAGTTCGACGCCGTCGCCGAGCAGCGCCCAGTGCGCACCCCGGGCGCCGTAAGGCATTCCGACGCTGCCGGGGTTGACGATCAGCCGCCGGTCGGCCGGCCGCACGAACGGCATGTGCGTGTGGCCGCAGACCACGGTGCCCGCCGTGACGCCGTCCAGCACTTCCGCCCAGCGTTCGAGCGGGCTGTCGACGAGCACGATTTCGCTGTCGTCGCGCGGGGTCGCGTGGCAGAACAGGACGTCGCCCAACGTCACCGTCAGGGGCAGCGCGTCCAGGAACGCCAGGTGGTCCGGACGCAGCTGCCGAGCCGCCCACGGGAAGATCGGGTCCGGGACGAAGTCGCTCGCCCCGCGCGCGGACGCCGCCAGCTCCCGGTCGGCGTTGCCGCGCACCCACACCGCCCGCGAGCCGAGCGATTCCAGGCGCGACAGGGTCTCGACCGGCATCGGGCCGGCGAGCGCGTCGCCGAGCAGCACGATCCGGTCCGCCGCCACGACGTCCGGCTCCGCCAGGACGGCCTCCAGCGCGGGCAGCACCCCGTGGATGTCGGACAGGACCGCCACCGTCATCGGTTCACCATCGGGCACGGCGGCGCCCCGGGCGAGCGGTTTCGCCCAGGGCGCAACCGGCGCTACCCGATGGTGAGGGGCAGCTCGCGCACCCCGGTCATGTTCGGGTTGATCTGGAACTTCGGCGGTTCACCCGGGATCGTGCGCAGCGCCGGGTAGCGGTCGAACAGGATGTCCAGCGCCACGCGCCCCTCCAGGCGGGCCAGCGGCGCGCCGATGCAGAAGTGGATCCCGCGGCCGAACGCCAGGTGCGGGTTGGGGTCGCGCAGCGGGTTGAACGTGTCCGGGTCGGCGAACACCCGCTCGTCGCGGTTGGCGGCCGCCACCCACACCAGCAGCATCTGGTCCGGGGGCACGGTCGCCCCGCCCAGTTCCACCTCGCGGGTCGCCGTGCGGGCCACCGCCGCGAACGGCGAGAGGTAGCGCAGCGACTCCTCGATCGTCGCCGGCAGCAGCGACCGGTCGGCGCGGACCCGGGCGTCCCACTCCGGGTGGGTGTCCAGGCACAGCACCGCGTTGCCGAGCAGCATCGTGGTGGTGATGTGCCCGGCCAGCAGCAGGATGTTCGCGAAGTTGACGACTTCGTTGCGCGTCAGCCGTTCCCCGTCGACCTCTGCCTCGACGAGCTTCGTCAGCAGGTCCTCCCGCGGCTGCTTCCGCCGTTCGTCGACGTGCGCGCCGAGGTATTCGGCAAGCGCTTTCTGGCCCTCCAGGGATTTCGCGACCGACTCCTCCTGGGTCTTCGTCTGCTCCTTCAGCGAGAACTGTTCCGAGGAGTCGAACAGCTTGTCCACCCAGCCCTTGAACAGGTACCGGTCGCTCGCGGGGACCCCCAGCAGCTCCGCGATCACGATCACCGGCAACGGGTAGGCCAGGTCTTCGACCAGTTCGAGCCGGCCGTCGCCGCCGGCCGCGTCGAGCATCTCGTTCGTCACCGCGGCGATGCGCGGCTCCAGGTCCGCGACGACCTTCGGGGTGAACGCGCGGCTGACGAGCTTGCGCATCTTGTTGTGCAGCGGCGGGTCCAGCTGCAGCAGGTTGCCCGCCTGCATTTCCTTGAGGTCGGCGTCCTTCATCATCTCCTGCGGCACCAGCCGGGTGGTGTCCGAGGAGTACGTCGCCGGGTCGCGGAGCACCTCTTCGGCCTCCGGGTGCCCGTAGACGCTCCAGAAGCCGAGCTCGGGCGCGTGCTGCACCCGCGCCTCCGGTTGCTTCCCCCGCAGCCAGAACTGGGATTCGTGGAGGCCCCAGGTGTCGGCGAGTGTGGTGGTCATGTCCGCCCCTTCTTTCCCCTGTGCGGCCCCGGGATCAGCCGGGTGCCCTGGTGGGATCGTGTGCGTAGATCCCTTTCCGGTAGCCCGAGACGAGCGCCTCGAGCGCCGAACTCAGTTCCGCGGCCACGTCCGCGACCGCCAGGGGATCGGGTTCCCCCGCCGGCTCGAACGCGGTGCGGATGATGTGCGCGAGGACGGCCGCCTTCTCCTCGAGGGCGATCCCCTCGAACTCGTCGGACAGCGTGTCGCCGAGGTAGAAGCCGAGCGTCGCGGCGTGCAGCGCGTAGGTCACGTTCGGGACGTCCGCGCGGATCAGCCCGCGCCGGAGCATCGCGTCCTCGAACTGCCCCCGCAGCTCGTCCTGCTGCTTGCGCAGGGCGAGGTCGCCGAGCGAGCCGAACATCTCGGCGTTGCCGCGCAGCATCGCCATCACCAGCGGACGGCGGTGCGTGACGAGGAACGACGACGAGATCATCTTGTGCGGCAGGATCATCGCCGGGTCGGCCTTGATCGCGGCCAGGATCTCGTCGGTCAGGTCGGCCGACTCGCGCATCATCAGCGCCTGGAACAGCAGTTCCTTGTTGCGCCAGTGCAGGTAGACGGTGCCCTTGCCGATGCCGACCGCGCGCGCGATGTCGTCGATCGCCACCTTGCGGTAGCCCATGCGCAGCAGCAGCTCGCCCGCCGCGTCCAGGATGCGGTCGGCGCGTTCGCGGTTCGGATGACTCATGCGGTTCACCTGCGGATTCGTTGAGCGTTTGACCTATTGACCAGAATCGCACTTTCGGTCAACCGGTCAGCACGACGGTAGCGCGGCCGCCGGTGCCACGGCAAGCGGTCTTGTCGGTGCCGTCGGTTAACGTCATCGGTGTGGCACAGGACGAGCTCTTCACCGTGAACGCCGATCTGGCGCCCCCGCCGGAACCGACGGGGGCGAACACGGGCGAACCGCAGGCGGACCCGGCGAGCTCGCCCCTGGCGGTCCGGATGCGGCCGCGGTCGCTCGACGAGGTCGTCGGCCAGCAGCACCTGCTCCGCGAAGGTGCCCCGCTGCGGCGCCTGGTCGAAGGGGCCGCGCCGGCTTCCGTGCTGCTCTACGGCCCGCCCGGCACCGGCAAGACCACCCTGGCCAACCTCGTCTCCATCGCCACCGGCCGCCGGTTCGTCGCGATGTCCGCGCTTTCGGCGGGGGTCAAGGAGGTCCGCGGGGTCATCGAGGAGGCCCGGCGGCGGCGCCAGTACAACGCCGAAAACACCGTCCTGTTCATCGACGAGGTGCACCGCTTCTCCAAGAACCAGCAGGACGCGCTGCTCGGCGCGGTCGAGGACCGCACCGTGCTGCTGGTCGCGGCGACCACCGAAAACCCGTCGTTCTCGGTCGTTTCCCCGCTGCTGTCGCGGTCGCTGGTGCTGCAGCTGCGCCCGCTGACCGACGAGGACATCACCGAGCTGATCGAGCGCGCGCTGGCCGACGAACGCGGCCTCGGCGGCGAGCTGACGCTGAGCGAGGACGCGCGCGCCCACCTCGTCCGGCTCGCGGGCGGGGACGCGCGCCGCGCGCTGACCGCCCTCGAAGCGGCGGCGGACGCGGCCTCGGCCACCGAGGCGAAGGCGATCGACCTCGCCATCGTCGAGTCCACTGTGGACAAGGCGGCGGTGCGCTACGACCGCGACGGCGACCAGCACTACGACGTGATCAGCGCGTTCATCAAGTCCATCCGCGGCTCCGACGTCGACGCGGCGCTGCACTACCTGGCCCGGATGATCGAGGCGGGGGAGGACCCGCGGTTCCTCGCCCGGCGGCTGGTCGTGCACGCCAGCGAGGACATCGGGATGGCCGACCCGACGGCCCTGCAGGCGGCCGTCGCGGCCGCGCACGCCGTGCAGTTCATCGGCATGCCGGAGGGCCGGCTCGCGCTGGCGCAGGCGACGATCCACCTGGCCACCGCGCCGAAGTCGAACGCGGTGATCACGGGCATCGACGCCGCGCTGTCCGACGTCCGGGCCGGGCTGGCGGGCGCGGTGCCGCCCCCGCTGCGTGACGGGCACTACGCGGGCGCCAAGAAGCTCGGCAACGCCCAGGGGTACCGCTACCCCCACGGCGTCCCGGAAGGCGTGCTGGCGCAGCAGTACCCGCCGGACGAGCTGGTCGGCCGGGACTACTACGAGCCGACCCAGCGCGGGGCCGAACGGACGCTCGCCGAACGCGTCCCCAAGCTGCGCCGGACGATCCGCGGGGAAAAGTGACCGCGGCGGAACAAAACCCGGGTGGTTGATCACCGGACGGGCCGGGGTGTTCGAGATCATCGGGTTTCGTAAGCTTCGCGCCTCGACGTGACCCGAACCCGGGTCCCGGTGACGGCAGGAGGCGAACCCGTGCCCGCGACGCTGCAGTGCATCGTCCTGGATTGCCCGGAACCGGTCGCGCTCGCCCGCTTCTACCAGGCTGTGGCCGGCGGCGACGTGGACCGGCCCGATCCGCGGTGGCGGGTCGACGAAGACTTCGCGACCCTGCACCTCGACGGGCTGGTCCTGGGCTTCCAGCGGTCTTTCGACCACCGGCCGCCGCGCTGGCCGGACCCGGCGTTCCCGCAGCAGTTCCACCTCGACTTCGAGGTGGACGACTTCCGGGAGTCCCACCACGTCGTCCTGGCGAACGGGGGCCGGCTGCTCGACCCCGACCTCGGCGGCCGCGGCTGGCGCGTCTACGCCGACCCGGCGGGTCACCCGTTCTGCCTCCTCGGCGATTACTGAGCGCGCCCGCTGGGCACGATGAGGGCATGACTGTCGCTTTCCTGGGAACCGGGATCATGGGCGCCCCGATGGCGGCGAACATCGCGAAGGCGGGCCTCGACGTCCGGGTCTGGAACCGCACCCGCGCCAAGGCCGAACCCCTCGCCGACGTCGCCACCGTCGCCGATTCGGCGGCCGCGGCCGCGGCGGGCGCGGACACCCTCGTCACGATGCTCGCCGACGGGCCCGCGGTGGCCGAAGCGTTCGAAGCCGCTTCGCCCGCCTCAGGGACGTTGTGGCTGCAGATGAGCACGGTCGGCCTCGACTGGACCGACCGCCTCGCCGCGGCCGCCGGGAAGGCCGGCGTCGTGTTCGTCGACGCCCCCGTGCTCGGCACCCGGCAGCCCGCCGAGCAGGCGCAGCTCCAGGTCCTGGCGTCCGGCCCCGAGGAAGCCCGGCCCAAGGCCACCCCGGTGTTCGACGCGGTGGGCAGCAAGACGCAGTGGCTGGGGCCGGCGGGCGGGGGCAGCCGGCTGAAGCTGGTGGTGAACGCCTGGGTGCTCGCGCTGACCAACGCGACCGCCGAGAGCCTCGGCCTGGCCAAGGCACTGGGCCTCGACCCGGCGCTGTTCCTGGAGACGATCTCGGGCGGCGGCCTCGACGTCGGCTACGCGCACGTCAAGGGCGGCGCGATGCTGTCGGGCGAGTACCCGCCGTCGTTCCCGGCCGGGCTGGCGGCGAAGGACGCCCGCCTGGTGGTGGCCGCGGCGGGCGACGACGTCGACGTGGCGGGCGCGAAGGCGGTCCTCGCGCACTTGGAGGCCGCCGTCGAATCGGGCCACGGCGACGAGGACATGGCGGCCCTCTACCGCGCGGTGCTCAAGGAAGCTTGACCCGGCCCCGAGCGCCCCAATGTGGCGTTGGTTGCGTCCAGCGCACCGAACGCCACATTGGGTGCGCTGGACGCACCGAACGCCACATTGGGGTGCTTCAGGCCGGGAGGAGCGTTGCCAGGCGGTCCACGCCCAGGCCGCTCGTCATCAGCCGCTCCTTCGCGTTGCCGAGCAGCCGCCGCGTCCACGGCGTGAAGCCGCCGTCGCCGACCTCGGCCAGGTCGCCGCCGAAAGCCGCGTACACCTTGAAGCAGAGGCCTTCGTAGTAGCCGCCACGGCCGCCTTCGCGGTCCGGGAACGGGTGGACCGGCACGCCGGCGCCGTCCAGCAGGCCCTCGAACCGCGGATCCAGCACCGTGACCCCGAGCGAGACGTCCGTCGCGCCCAGCGCCCGGCAGCCCGCGGCCAGCAGCCGGGCGTGCTCGGCGGCGTGCTCCCGCTCGAACCCCAGGTTGCCGCGGTCACGGCCCGCCGTCACCGCGCCGAACAGCGAGAAGTGCGCGAACAGCCCCGCGGTGACCTGCTGGGCGCGCACCACCCGCTGCACCGTCGCCAGGCGGACCGGGCCGGGGCCGGTGCGCCGGACGGCCGCCTCCAGGGCCAGGCCCGCGGTGGGGTCCGCGGCGACCTCGGTGCCGCGGCCGGTCGGGACGACCCGGTGCTGCGCGAGGCCGGTCACCGCCGAGTGCGTGCCGAGCGGCGTCAACGGCGAGAGCGTGACCAGCTCGAACGACGAAGCCGCGGCGAGCAGGGCGTCCTCGACGCGCCGCAGCAGCCCGGCCGGCAGCGGGCTCGGTGCCACGAACCGGTCGGCCCGGTGCCGGCGAAGCACGTCGGGACCGGCCAGGCGGGCCGCGCGGCGGCGGGCCACCTCCAGCTGCACCGTGGTCAGGTCGGCGCCGGGCAACGCGGCCAGCACGTCGGCCGCCGCGCCGCCCGGCCCGGCGAGCACGCGGCGGCCGGGTCCGTCGTCGTCGGCCATCGCCCAGGTGTACCGCCCCGCGGCGGCCCGGCGCGAGGCGTTTTCCGGGCGCGGCGGGGTGACACGGTCGGGGACCCGGCCAGGCGGTAACCTCACCAGCACCCAAGACCTGTGAACCGAGGAGGGCCCGTGTCGGCAGGGCAGATCGCCGCGTTGATCGCCGCAGGAGCATTCGTGGTGCTGGTCGTCCTGCTGGCGATCCCGCTGATCAAGCTCGGCAAGACGCTGGACGCGGCCACCGAAGCGATCGAGCGCACCAACAGCAACACCGACCCGCTGCTGATCGGCGCGAACCAGACGATCACGCACGTCAACACCCAGCTCGAGCGGGTGGACGGGATCACGTCGAACGCGCAGGCCGTCACCGGCAACGTCTCCGCGCTGACGTCGGTGTTCACCGCGACGCTGGGCGGCCCGCTCGTCAAGACCGCGGCGCTGTCCTACGGCCTGTCCAAGGCGATCCGCGCGCGCAAGAAGAAGAGCGCCGCGAAGGCCGCGAAGAAGGCCGCGAAGTGAAGCGGCTGTTCTGGCTCGGCGTCGGCGTGGTCGCCGGGGTCGTGCTGTCGCGCAAGGCCGCCGAAACGGCTCGTCAGGCCACTCCCGCGGGGTTAGCATCGAACCTGGGCGACGCCGTGCGCGAGCTGGCCGGCGCCGTGGGTTCGTTCGGCGCCGAAGTGCGCGCGGGCATGAACGAGCGGGAGCAGGAGTTGCACGACATGGTCGAGGAGCGGACGGGCGTCACGGCGCCCCGCGCCGAAGGACGGCACGCCGCCGCCCGGCGCCCGGTCCGGCGAGCTCGCCGGGCGGAGGGCTGATCCGGGCCCGCCCGGAACCCTTCCGCCGCCGTCGTCCCCCTCTTCGCCACCACTCACCAATCCGACCAAAAGCAGGCCGCCCCTCGAGCGGAAGCAACCGTTGCCGCGAAAGCCATCGGCCGTGACTGTGGTTGGATTGGTGACGAACAGCACAGCAAGGACTGACCCGTGGACACACACGAAATCACCGATCGTTTCCTGCGCCATTTCGAGGCCAAGGGCCACACGCGCGTGCCCAGCGCGCCGCTGATCCTCGACGACCCGAACCTGCTGTTCGTCAACGCCGGCATGGTGCAGTTCAAGCCGTACTTCCTCGGTGAGGCGCCGCCGCCGTACCCGCGCGCGACCTCCGTGCAGAAGTGCGTGCGCACGCCGGACATCGACGAGGTCGGCAAGACCACCCGGCACAACACGTTCTTCCAGATGGCCGGCAACTTCTCCTTCGGCGACTACTTCAAGGAAGGCGCCATCGAGAACGCCTGGGAGCTGATCACCAAGCCCCAGAGCGAAGGCGGCTACGGCCTCGACCCGAACCGCATCTGGGCGACGGTCTACGAGGACGACTCCGAGGCCGCGGGCCTGTGGCGCAAGCTCACCGGCCTGCCCGGCGAGCGGATCCAGTCGCGCGACGGCAAGGACAACTACTGGGACATGGGCGTGCCCGGTCCCGGCGGCCCGTGCTCCGAGATCTACTACGACCGCGGCCCGGCGTACGGCCGCGAGGGCGGCCCGGTCGCGGACGAGGACCGCTACATCGAGATCTGGAACCTCGTCTTCATGCAGGACGTCCGCGGCGACCTGAGCCCGAAGCTGGGCCACAAGCCGATCGGCGAGCTGCCGAAGAAGAACATCGACACCGGCATGGGCGTCGAGCGCGTCGCGACGATCCTGCAGGGCGTCGAGAACGTCTACGAGACCGACCTCGTGCGCCCGGTCATCGGCCGCGCGGAGGAGTTCTCCGGCCGCCGCTACGGCTCGAACCACGCCGACGACGTCCGCTTCCGCGTCATCGCCGACCACGCCCGCACCGGCGTCCTGCTGATCGGTGACGGCGTCACCCCGGGCAACGACGGCCGCGGCTACGTGCTGCGCCGCCTGCTGCGCCGCATCATCCGCTCCTCGCGCCTGCTGGGCGTGCACGAGCCGGTGCTGCAGGCGTTCGCGGCGGTCGTGCGCGACACCATGGGCCCGACCTACCCCGAGCTGGTCGACGGCTTCGACCGGATCAACGAGGTCGTCCGGATCGAGGAGGAGGCCTTCCTCTCGACCCTGACCAGCGGCTCGCGCATCTTCGACCTCGCGGCCGAGGAGACCAAGCGCGGCGGCGGCGACGTGCTGGCCGGCGACAAGGCGTTCCAGCTGCACGACACCTACGGCTTCCCGATCGACCTGACCCTCGAGATGGCGGCCGAGCAGGGCCTCTCCGTCGACGAGGAGGGCTTCCGCACGCTCATGAACGAGCAGCGGACCCGCGCGAAGGCGGACGCGGCGGCCCGCAAGACCGGCCACGGCGACCTCTCGGAGTACCGGAAGGTCCTGGAGCAGCACGGCGAGACCGAGTTCCTCGGCTACACCGACCTGCAGGCCGAGGCGAAGGTCGTCGCGCTGCTCGAAGACGGGCAGCCGGTCCGCAGCGTCGCCGCGGGCAAGAAGGCGGAGCTGGTCCTCGACCGCACGCCGTTCTACGCCGAAAGCGGTGGCCAGGTCGCCGACACCGGTGTGCTGCTGGGCGACGGCGTCGAGCTGAAGGTCCTGGACGTCCAGAAGATCGTCCCCGGCCTGTTCGTGCACCGCGTCGAGGTCGTCGACGGCGAGGTCGGCCTCGACACGAAGGTCACCGGCTCGGTCGACGCGCACCGCCGCCTGTCGATCGAGCGCTCGCACTCCGCGACGCACCTGGTGCACGCGGCCGTCCGCGGCGCGTACGGCAAGCGCGCGGCGCAGGCGGGTTCGCTGAACTCGCCCGGCCGCATGCGGTTCGACTTCACCACCCCGGGCTCGGTGTCGGCGGACGTGCTGACCGAGGTCGAGCAGGAGGTCAACGACTACCTGCAGACCAACGTCGAGGTGCAGAGCTTCACCACGACCAAGGACAAGGCCCTCGAGCTGGGCGCCGTCGCGCTGTTCGGCGAGAAGTACGGCAACGACGTCCGCGTGGTCGACATGGGCGAGTACTCCCGCGAGCTCTGCGGTGGCACGCACGTCGACCGGATCGGCCAGCTCGGCCTGGTCAAGCTGGTCTCCGACGCCTCCATCGGCTCCGGCGTGCACCGCGTCGAGGCGCTGGTCGGTTCGGACGCGCTGAAGTACGTCCGCAAGGAGCAGCTGCTGGTCTCGCAGCTGGCGAACACCTTCAAGGTGCCGTCGGAGGAGCTGCCGGGCCGCATCGAGGACGTCCTGACCCGGCTGAAGAACGCCGAGAAGGAGATCACGCAGCTCAAGACCCAGCAGGTGCTGGGCTCGGCGGGCTCGCTGCTCGACAAGGCGCAGGAGATCGGCGGCGTCACGGTCGTCGCCGAGGTCGTCCCGGACGTCGACGGCAACGGCCTGCGCGCGCTCGCGTCGGACATCCGCGGCCGGCTCGGCGCGCGACCTGGCGTGGTGGCGCTGTTCTCGCCGGCCGGCGAGAAGCTGAGCTTCGTCGTCGCGACGACCAAGGCAGCCCAGGACAAGGGCATCGCCGCGGGCAAGCTCGTGCCGTCGTTCGCCGAGAAGATCGGCGGCCGGGGCGGCGGCAAGCCCGACATGGCCCAGGGCGGCGGCACCAACCCGGCCGGTGCGGCCGAGGCGGTCACCGCCCTGCGTTCGGCGATTGCCGGCATTGGTTAACCGCGGAAACCGCGGCCCGGACCGGCCTGGCGAAGGCGATCCGGGCCGCGGCCGTCGGCTCGGGGTGGATGTCGGATCCGTCCGGGTCGGGGTGGCGCTCAGCGATCCGGCCCCCGTGCTCGCCTCGCCATTGGTTACCCTCTCCCGCGATGCGACCGACGACAGTGATCTGGACCAGCTGGCCGCCCTCGTCACCGAGCACGAGGTGGTCGAGGTGATCGTGGGGTTGCCGAGAACGCTCGCCAACCGGCAGGGTCCGGCGGCCGAGCTGGCGATCGCGTATTCTGAACGCCTGGCCGGGCGGATAGCGCCCGTGCCGGTCCGGCTGGGCGACGAGCGGCTGACCACGGTCACCGCATCCCGCATCCTCTCCCAGCGCGGGGTCAAAGGCCGCAAGCAGCGTGCGGTGGTCGACCAGGCCGCCGCCGTCGAGATCCTGCAGGCCTGGATCGACGCCGCCGCTGCGCACCGCGCCCGGGAGGGAGACCGATGAACGAGCAGCACCCCGAGCTGCCCCGCGGGCGCAGGCGCCTGCGCGAACCGGGACCGGCCACCCCGCCGCCGTCCCGTCCCGCACCACGCCGCGAAGACCCGCGCGCGAGCGGGTACCACGAGCTCCCGCAGGCTTCGCGGCACAGCGGCGAGTACGACCTGCCGCAGCCGTCCCGCCGCGGCCGCCCCGCCGACCCGGGCCAAGACGCCCCGCCGACCGGCCGGCGTCGCCGGCTGGAACCCCCGGCCGCGCTGCCCCCGGCCGAAGCCGACTTCGACCCCCGTGACGCCGAGCGCGCCGGCCCGGCCCGCGCCCGCCACGGCCTCGACGCGGGCGCCGACACCCCCGCCCCGCGCCGCCGTCGCGCGGCCCCGGACCCCGCCGAGCCCCGTCGCCGTCCCGCGCCGGACGAGGGCGCGCCGCCGCGCCGCCGCCGGCCGAGCCCGGAGGAGCTGGTCGAGGCCGAGGCTGCTCGTCGTCGCCGGCCGAGCCCGGAGGAGCTGGTCGAGGCCGAAGCTGCTCGTCGTCAGGCGATGCCCGAGCCGGAGCCGGATGAGGGGCGCCGTCGCCGGCCGAGCCCGGAGGAACTGGCCGAAGCCGAGGCCGCGCGCCGGCACCAGGCGATGCTCGACCTCGAAGAAGCCGCCGAAGCGCAGGCCGCCCGGATGCGGAGCGGCCCCGTCGACGAGGGCGCCGAGGCGCCGGTCGCCCGCTTGCGCGGCGTGCCCGACGAACCTCCGCGGCGCCGCCGCCGCGGCGAACCCGAGGCCGGGGAGCTTCCGCCGGGGCGCCGCGGTCCGGCACCCGACCCGGCCGAAGGCGCCGATCCGCGCCGCCGGCGGGCCGCCGATCCCGACGTCGAGTCACGCCGGCGGCGGGCGGCCCTCGATCCCGAGGCCGAGTTCGACCCCCGGCTCGCGGCTCCCGAACCCCCGCGGCGGCCCCGCCAGCCGGGTGACCGCTCTGTCGGCGTGCCCGAAGCCGGGGCCGAGCCGCCGCGGCGCCGCCGTCCGCCGCCCCCGCCGGTGCGCGACGACCCGCCCACCGACATCATTCCCGCGCAGGCCCCGGCCGAGCCGGCCCACGAAGAACCCGACGAGTTCTTCGCCGAGGACGACGAGTACGCGGACTACGACGAGTACGAAGACGGCTACGACGAGTCCGAGTACGACGAGGAGTACGACGACTACGAGGACGAACCGGCGAAGCCGCGCAAGAAGAAGGGCAAGCGCTTCCTGGGCTGGGTCGCCGCGATCGCGGTGATCGCCCTGCTCGCCGGTGGCGCCTACTACGGCTTCACCAAGTTCTTCGGCTACGAGGACTTCGACGGCGCCGGCGACGGGGACGTGCTGTTCCAGGTCGACGACGGCGACTCGACGTCGGCGATCGGCGCGAAGCTCGCCACCGCGGGCATCGTCGCCAGCGGCAAGGCGTTCGTGAAGGCCGGCGAGGACAACCCGAAGCTGGCCCGGATCCAGCACGGCTTCTACGTGATGAAGTCGCACATGTCCGGGGCCAGCGCGGTCGACCGGATCACCGCGCCGGCGTCGCGCGTGGGCCAGCTGGAGATCCGGCCGTACACGCAGTTCGACGACATCACCCAGCCCGACGGCAAGGTCACGCCCGGCGTGTACAGCCTGATGGCGAAGGCGTCGTGCGCGCAGCTCGACGGCAAGAGCACCTGCGTCTCCGCCGACGACTTCCGCAAGGCCGTCGACGGGGCGGACCTGAAGACGCTGGGCGTGCCGGACTGGGCGATCGAGCCGGCGAACAAGGCCGACCGCAAGGACCGCAGGCTGGAGGGCCTGATCGCGCCGGGCCTCTACGACGTCAAACCCGGGGCGAACGCGCAGGAGATCCTCGGGCAGCTGGTGAAGAGCTCGACCGAGGCGATCCAGAACGCCGGGCTGAGCCCGCAGTCGACCGGTCCGGGCATGACGCCGTACCAGACGCTGATCATCGCGTCGATCATCGAGCGCGAGGCGGTGAAGGCCGACTTCGGCAAGCTCTCGCGGGTGATCTACAACCGGCTGGCGATCAACATGCGCCTGCAGATGGACTCCACGGTCAACTACGTCCTCGACCGGCCGACGCTGCTGACCAACGAGGGCGACCGCGTGAAGTCCGGCGCGTACAACACGTACAAGAACGCCGGGCTGCCGCCGACGCCGATCTCGGTGCCGAGCGCGGACGCGATCCAGGCCGCGGTGCACCCGGTGGCGGGGGACTGGGTCTACTTCGTCAAGTGCGAGAAGAACGGCCTGTCCTGCTTCGCGGTCACCAACGACGAGCACAACAAGAACCGCGACCTGGCCAGGGAACGCGGTGTCATCTGAGCCCCGCAAGGCCGGCGTGCTCGGCAAGCCGGTGGCGCACTCGCTGTCCCCGGTGCTGCACGGCGCCGCGTTCGCCGCGCTCGGCCTGACCGGCTGGACGTACGAGCGGATCGAGACGGGCGCCGACGAGCTCCCGGCGCTCGTCGACGGCCTCGGCCCGGAGTGGGCGGGGCTGTCGGTCACCATGCCGGGCAAGCGCGCGGCCCTGGACCACGCCACCGAGGTGACCCCGCGCGCGGCCGCCGTCGGCGCGGCCAACACCCTGGTCCGGACGTCGAAGGGCTGGCTCGCGGACTGCACGGACGTCGAAGGCGTCACCGGAGCCCTGCGCGCGGCCGGCGGCTACGAGCCGGCCGCCGGCGACACGGCGGTGGTGCTCGGCGCGGGCGGCACCGCGGCGGCGGCGGTCGTCGGCCTGGCGGCGCTCGGCGTCCGCCAGCTCCGCCTGGTGGTGCGCGAACCGGCCCGCGCGGCGGAAACCCTCGACGCGGCGAAGCGCGCTTCGCTCGACGTCGATGTCCTTCGCTGGGCCGAGACGGATTTCGCCGCGCTGGCGTCGTCGGCGGTCCTGGTGAACACCGTCCCGCCCGCCGCGGTGGCCCCGCACGTGGCGGAGCTGGCGGCGATCGCGCACGTCCTCGACGTCATCTACCACCCGTGGCCGACCCCGCTGGCCGAAGCGGTGGCGGCGCGGGGAGGCCGCCTCGCGACAGGGCTCGACATGCTGCTGCACCAGGCGTTCGGCCAAGCGGAGCACTTCACCGGCCGCCCGGCCCCGCGCGCGGCCATGCGGGACGCGCTGCGCGAAGCGACCGGAAACCTGCTGCCGCTGCCGATCGACTGACGCTATTCTGGCGGACTGCCCAAAAGAAGGGGGTCTGCACGGGATGAGCAGCCAGGAAGCGCAGAGCGAGGCCGAGATCGCCGCCGCGTGGGTCGGCGAGCCGCCGAAACTCGACTCCACCGTCACGCTGGTGGACTACGACCCGGAGTGGCCGGCGCTCTTCGAGCGCGAAGCCACGCGGATCAGGGAAGTGCTGGGGGATCGGGTCGTGGTGCTGGAGCACGTCGGCTCGACGTCGGTGCCCGGCCTGTGCGCGAAGCCGATCGTCGACATCCTCCTGGAGGTCCCGGATTCCGACGACGAGGCCGCGTACGTCCCGGCCCTGGCGGCGGCGGGGTACCGGCTGGTGATCCGCGAGCCGGATTGGGAGAAGCACCGGTGCTTCAAGGGGCCGGACACGAACATCAACCTGCACGTGTACTCGCCGGGCAACGGCCAGACGCCGCGCTACCGCCTCTTCCGCGACCGCCTTCGGGCACATCCGCCGGAACTGGAGCTGTACGCGGCGAAGAAGCGGGAGCTCGCGGCGAAGACGTGGAAGTACATCGGTCAGTACGCCGACGCGAAGACGGAGGTGGTGGAGGAAATCCTCGGCCGGGCCCGCGCGGCGCAGTACGACGCCTTCAGCGAGGCTTACGCGGCGCACGCGGAAAAGTCGGTGACGAACGCTTACTACGACCGGCCGGCGATCGTGTCCCTGGCGGGTGAGGTGTCGGGCCGGCGCGTACTGGACGTCGGGTGCGCCGCCGGGCACTTGAGCGGGTTGCTGGCCGCGCGGGGTGCGGACGTCCTGGGCGTGGACGCGAGTGCGGGGATGGTCGCGGTCGCCCGCCGCGAATTCGGTGCGGTGGCGCGGTTCGAGGTCGCCGACGTGACCCAGCCGCTGTCGTTCGAGTCCGGTTCCTTCGACGTGATCACGGCTTCGCTGGTGCTGCACTACGTGAAGGACTGGGGCCCGACGCTGGCGGAGTTCCGGCGGGTGCTCAAGCCTGGTGGGGTGCTGGTGTTTTCGGTGCACCACCCGGGTGAGGATTGGCGGTGGTTCTCGAAGGAGAACTACTTCGAGCTGGAGCTGCTGGAGGACGAGTTCCCGGCGGGTCAGGTGGTGCGTTTTTACCGGCGCCCGTTGAGCTGGACGTTCACAGCGGTTCGGGAGGCGGGGTTTTCGGTGGACCGGCTGGAGGAGCCGATGCCGACCGCGGAGGCGGAGGAGGCCGACCCGAAGTGGGCGGCGAACCTGCGGACGAAGCCGCGGTTCCTGTACTTCCGGGCGGTCAGCCCCACGGCGTGACCGGTTGCGGGAGGGGGCTTCGCCCGTAGTCCCCCTCCGCGATTTCCGGTTCTTCCCCATCCACCTCCAGCGCGACCATGGCCGGTTGCACCATGTCGAAGAGGTCGAGCCGGGTGACGGGGTTCAGCGTCATGAAGGTCGGAAGCGGAAGACGGAACCGCTGCAGGAAAGATCTGATCACCGCCTGGTGTTCGCGGCCGGACCTGCGTGCCATGACCGCGAGTTCGTACGTGCTCGACTCGGGGTCCCGGACGACTGTGTCGATCAACTGCCGGGCGGCCGGAAGCGAGGTGTTCCGGGAAACGGCTCTGAACGCGTCACGGAACTGCCAATCCATGTGGTCGAAGCGTCGGGGCAGGAAGGAGAGCAGGTAGGTGATCGAAGCCAGGCCCGCGGACACCGCCGACACCACCGGACCGACGAAGCCGAACCACGCGAGCAGGTGAGCGACGATCACGATGAAAACCAGGGTCACGAGGGAGGACAGCGAAAGGGCGTTGCGGATCCTCGTGCTGCGGACTGAGCGGTAGATCGGCATGGTGCCGAGGAATTTGAGGCAGGCTGACGACCCCGGCCACCGGCAGCCGGCTTCGAACACGGCACCGGTGATGGCTCCGCGGTCGATGTAGCTGGTGTGCCAGCACCGTTTCTTCCCCTCCCTGGGCGGGAGCCACTCGGAGACCGGGAACGTCGCGGCGGTCGAGGTGAGCCGGCGGCTCACGCTGGCGTGGTAGAGCGTCCCGAGCGCCAAGATCCGGGCCCAGTCCCGCATGCCTTCCCGGCTCGCCTGGAATTCGGCGAGCGCCTGAGCCAGCACCGCCGGTTCGTCGAGGACCTTGATCAGCAGCTCCGGGCGCACCCTGGCGATCTCGAGCCCGAGCGAGCCGGCCAGTTCGAGGGCGGCGGCGGGGTCGAGCCGCAGGTACGAGAGGAAGAGCGGGTCGAACCCGCCCTCGGCGCCGGCTGTGACGTCGACGAAGAACGGTTCGAGGTAGCTGGGTTTGGCGCCGGTGATCGAGCTTTCGGCCAGCTCCCGGTCGCGCAGGGCGATGGCGGCCAAGCGGAACAAGTGGAACCAGTTCTCGTCGCGCTTCGTCCCGCGGGCGATGGAGCCGGTGAGTCCGGCCAGTTCCGCCATCACGACTTCGTCGTCGTAGGGCTGGCAATCCGCGATGGCACGCAGACCCAGTTCGAGGCCGCTGCGGATGGCCCAGAGCAGGCATTCCCGGCGGACCCGGTCGTTCTTCTGCAGTGCCACGGAGAAGACGATCACTTCCGCCAGCCGTTCGCCGAACCGCAGGCGGTCCGCGCCTTCTTCGTCGCCGCCGTCGACGGCCGTGGCGATCCGCTGCCAGGCCTGGTCGTCGCCGCGGTCGACCGCGTCCGCGGCGAGGAACTCGCAGAAGGTCAGGTGGACGAACCGGAGGGTTTCCTCCCGGCGCTCCTCGGTGAACAAGCCGGTGTCGCGGGACAGTTCGCGGAGGCGCTGGCCGGCCGCGGCCTCCGAAAGCCCTTCCTCCTCTTGGACGATGGTCACCGCCTTGCCCCAGTCCAGCGCATTCCGGGACTGGCTGCCGTCGAGCAGGTGCTCGAGCGCGACCCGGCCGAGTACCTGCCGGCGGGTCCGGCGCAGGACGTTGAGCCCGGTCGTCAGACCGAGCTGGCGGCCTCGGCGCCGCACGAGCAGCTCGTCGACCACCGCGCGGTAGAAATCGGGCCGCGTTTCCGGCAGGCCCTCCCCGCCGGTGATCTGGTCGGTCGCCACGTACATCGCGAGGATCAGCGGTGTCTCGCACATGCTCCGGATGTTCGGCTGCGCCGCGAGATTGCCGAAGATGCGCGACAGGTGGCGTTCCGGCGTCGCCCGATAGGGCCACTTGCGCAGGAACTCGTACATGTCGTCGGCGGTGAACGGTTCCAGCGTCAGGTGCGCGTCGAAGGTCTCGGTGAACTCGGGTGCCAAGTTCACGTAGAGCTGGCGCCGGGTCGTCACGATCACCTGGTTTCGCGCGTGCCGCTTCGCCAGGTGATCGCAGAGTTCCGTGATCTGCGCGGAGACCGCGTCGAACTCGCTGGTGTTGACTTCGTCCAGGCCGTCCAGCAGGACGGTGATCCGGCCGGTGTCGGCGAACGAGTCGTAGAGGTCCTTGCTCGCGTAGGTGTTGATCGAGGTGACCTGGTGTTCGACCGACTCGACCAGTCCGGTGCCGCCGGTCTTCACCGACGTGAGGTTCTTGAGCTCGACCACTACGGGGATGCGGGCGGAGGGGGCGTCGGCCGCGATGGCCGCCCGGCAGATGTCGCGGTAGATCCGCTTCACGAGGGTCGACTTGCCCGAACCCGGGTCACCGACGAGCAGGATCCGGCGGTGTTCGCCGTCCCGGATCGCGGCCGCCGAAATCCGGCTCCGGTCGGAGGCGAGCGCCGTCAACGGCACGAACATGTCGTCCAGCACCAGCTCGACCGGCACCGCGGCCGGGACGAGGAGCCGGTTCGAGCTCGCCGCCAGCCGGTTCAGTGCGAAGTCCCGCAAGCTCAGGCGGGCCGCCACCGCCGGTCGCAGCCGGCGGACCAGCCGTGAGCCGATGCCGCGCACGATGTACTGCGGGAACGTCTCCAGTCCGAGGTCCCGCGTCAGTGACTTGAGGTACTTCCGCTTCTGGTAGACGTACCCGGTCACCGCGACGGCCAGACCGGCGACGATGCTGACGATCTGGGTGAGACTCAGCGGCACCCGAGCCACCTCTCCGCGGGCGTACAAGGCCGTGAGAAGGGTCGCGCGCCGACCGCGGAGTGTTACGGCAAGTCAGTCCCGCCGTGCCAGGTCCTGGATCAGCTCCACGATCTCGCGGCTCACCGGCCGGAAGATCCGCAGCCGCGACAACGCCGCCACCCGCGCCAGCAGTGGCACGCTCCGCTCCACCAGCATCCGGCTGCGCTTGGTCCCCGCCGACCGGTCGTGGACCCAGAACAGCACCACGCCCATCTGGTAGAGCCACAGCAACTCCGGCAGCTGCTCCCGCAACTCCGGGTCCAGCTTGACGTCCGAACCGTCGACGACCTCGCGCATCAGGCCGATCGACGCCTCCCTCGCGGCCGACGAGTCGTCGCTGAAGGGGCTCAGCGGCGACTCGGGGTCGGCCGCGTTGACGAAGAACTGGGTGCCGAAGCGGTGGTAGGGCTCGGCGACGTCGAGCCAGCAGAGCAGCACCGCGCGCAGGCGGGCCGCGAAGGCCGGTTCGGCGTCCAGCAGAGGGCGGGCCTTCGCCAGGTGCTGCCGCGCGATCTCGTCGTAGAAGCCCTGGATCAGCTGTTCCTTCGACGAGAAGTAGTAGTACGCGTTCCCGACGGAGACGCCCGCCTCGGCGGCGATCGCGCGCATCGTCGTGCGGTCGTAGCCGTTCTCGGTGAACAGCCGCATCGCGGTCGTGACGATCAGGGACCGCGTTTCCTCGCTCTTGGCCACAGACTGCACGTTAGCGCCGGTTCCGTCAGTGCTGGGGGAAGGGCGGCATCCCTGGATAGGGGACGGGCGCCGGCACGGGCTTCGGGGCCAGGTGGCGGCGGCGGATGCCGTTGAAGACCAGCACGTTCGTCAGGTGCATCGCCCCGAGGATGAGCGCCACCGTGCCGACCTTCACCGAGAGCAGCTCGAACACCTCGCGCGCGCTGAGCACCGTCGCCCGGCTGGTCAGGAACAGCGTCACGAACCCGAGGCTGATCAGGTAGAAGCCGACGACCAGCAGCTGGTTGACGGCGGTGGCGAGGCCCGGGCTGTCGGCGAAGACCTCGGCCAGGAAGGTGCGGCCGTGCTTGCTCAGCGTCCGCGCCACGAGGACGGTCAGCGGGATGCTGATCAGCAGGTAGAGCGCGTACGCGAGGACTATCCGGTCCATGGTTCCTCCAAGTTTTGAACGTGTTCAAGGAGACGGTAGCGCGCTTTTTGAACACGTTCAAGAGGGTAGGGTCACCACCGTGAAACGCATCGCCGCCGGGCTGTCGATCGCCGCCCTCGCCGCGCTCTTCGTCCCCGCGACCGCCGACGCCGGCTTCGGCACCGACGTCCGCTTCGCCACCTTCAACGCCTCGCTGAACCGCGCCACTGCCGGCCAGCTCGTCACCGACCTCTCGACGCCGGGCAACGCCCAGGCGCAGGAGGTCGCCGAGGTTGTCCAGCGCAACCGCGCCGACGTCCAGCTGATCAACGAGTTCGACTACGTGCCCGGCAACGCCGCCGCCGACCTGTTCCGGAAGAACTACCTGGCCGTCGGCCGGCACGGCGCGAAGCCCATCGACTACCCGTACGCCTACACCGCGCCGGTCAACACGGGCGTGCCGACCGGCTTCGACCTCGACCGCAGCGGTACCGTCGGCGGCGGCAACGACGCACAGGGCTTCGGCGCCTTCGAGGGCCAGTACGGGCTGCTCGTGCTGTCGAAGTACCCGATCGACCTCGCGCACGTCCGGACGTTCCAGCACTTCCTGTGGCGGGACATGCCCGGCGCCCTGCTGCCCGACGACCCGGCCACGCCGGCGCCGCACGACTGGTACAGCCCCGCCGAGCTGGCGGTCCTGCGGCTGTCCTCGAAGTCGCACTGGGACCTGCCGCTGAAGATCGGGCGGTCCACCGTGCACTTCCTGGTCTCGCACCCGACGCCGCCGAGCTTCGACGGCCCGGAGGACCGCAACGGCACCCGCAACAACGACGAGATCCGCTTCTGGGCCGACTACGTGACGCCGGGGCAGGGCCGCTACATCCACGACGACCGCGGCCGCCGCGGCGGGCTCACCGCCGACGAGCGCTTCGTCGTGGCCGGCGACAACAACTCCGACCCCCTCGACGGCGACAGCGTTCCCGGCGCCATCGACCAGCTGCTCGGCGCGCGCCGGGTGCTCGAGACGCACCCCGGCAGCCGCGGCGCGGTGCTCGCCGCCCAGGCCCAGGGCGGCACCAACGCGACCCAGAAGAGCGACCCGTTCTTCGACACCGGCGACTTCAACGACGTCGCCCCGGGCAACCTGCGGACCGACTACGTGCTGCCGTCGAAGGGCCTGCGGCCCGGGCACGCGGAGGTGTTCTGGCCGGTGCCGGCCGACCCGCTGGCCCGGCTGAACGACGCCTCCGACCACCACTTGGTCCGCGTGGACGTCTTCGTGCCACTACGGTGAGATCATGCGCATCGCGATCCTCGACGACTACCAGAACGTCGCGCTCACCTTCGGCGACTGGGATTCGCTGAAGGCCGACATCACGGTCTTCACCGAGCCCCTCGCCGACGTCGTGGCGCAGCTCCAGGGCTTCGAAGTGATCGTCGCGATGCGCGAGCGCACCCGGTTCCCGGCGGACGTGCTCGACCGGCTGCCGGACCTGAAGCTGCTGGTCAGCACCGGCCCGCGCAACGCGGCCATCGACGTCCCGGCCGCGCGGCGCAACGGCGTCGTCGTGTCCCGGACCGGCTACCTGGGCGAGCCGACCGCCGAGCACACCTGGGCGCTGATCCTCGCCGCGGCGCGGAACCTGCCGCGCGAGTTCCGGTCCATGCGGGAGGGTGGCTGGCAGACGACCGTCGGCACCATGCTGCACGGCAAGACGCTGGGCCTGCTCGGCCTCGGCAGGCTCGGCGCGGGCGCGGCGAAGATCGGGCAGGCCTTCGGGATGGAGACCATCGCCTGGAGCCAGAACCTGACCCAGGAGAAGGCGGACCCGCACGGCGTCACGGCGGTGTCCAAAGCGGAGCTGTTCGCGCGGTCGGACGTGCTGTCGATCCACCTGGTGCTCAGCGACCGCACCCGCGGCCTGGTCGGCGCGCCCGAACTCGCCGCGATGAAGCCGAGTGCGATGCTGGTGAACACCTCGCGCGGCCCCATCGTCGACGAGGCCGCGTTGGTGGATGCGTTGCGGCGCGAGGAGATCCGGGTCGCGGCGCTGGACGTCTACGACGTCGAGCCGTTCCCGGCCGACCATCCACTGAGGACGCTCGACAACGCCGTCCTGACGCCGCACCTCGGTTTCGTCGCGCGCGAGACCTACGAGATCTTCTACGGCGACGCGGTCGAAGACATCGCGGCTTACCAGGCGGGGGAACCGATCCGGCTGATGGAGTAGCTTGGCGTGCGGCCCGCCGGGGCCCGAGGTCCCCGCACCGGCCCGGCGGCGGGCCCGCACGAGAACCATGACACCACCCGCGTGGCGCACCCGGCAGGGTCCAAAGACCCTGCCGGTGTCGGCCGTTCGGCTGAACGACGAGCGCGCCCGGGTCGTGAGTGAGAAACAGGGTCGGAATACTGTTTCCCGCTCACGAGAACGGGACCACGTCCGGCGCGCACGTGGTCCCCTCGGCCGGCGCCGCCAGTTCCGTCAGGTACCGCACCACCGCCGCCGAAGCGCACGCGCTGGGTGCGTCGAGCGACGTGTGGCCGTACCCCTCGACGACGAGCACCCGGCCGTCGCCCAGTTCCGCCGCTGTCGCCTCCGCGTTGTGCAGCGGGGTGGCCGGGTCGAAGCGGTTGTTCAGGACCAGGACCGGGTTCTTCCGCGGCCGGTTCCACGGCCCGGGGTAGCGGTCGGCGTCGTGCGCCGGCCAGCCCACGCACTGGGCCATCGAAAACACCGGCCCCAGCCCGAAATACGGCTGACGCGCGCTCTCGCGAGCGGCCAGCGAGGTGTAGTCGGCGACCGACGAAGGGTTGTCGCTGTCGACGCACTGGACGGCCAGGAACCCGGGGGAGTGCGTCGGCACGTACGGGTCCAGGACCGGCGCCGCGGGACCCGGATCCGCCGGCATCGCCGCCAGCGTCTGGGCCAGCCGCTTCCACCGGCCCGACTGGTACAGCGCGCTGTCGACCGTCCGCATCAGCGAACCCACGCCCGGCCCGTGGGAAGCGCGGGAGAAGATCCCGGCGAACCGCTGCTTCGGGTCGCCCGCGGAGAACGCGCACTTCGGCCCGGCCGCGGCGCACGCGGCGAAGAACTGGTCCAGCTCGAGCTGCTGCGCCCCGGCGACGTCGGCGCGGACGTCCACCGGCTGCTTCTCCTGGCCGGGTTTCCCGGTGGCGTTCGCGACGAGGTCGAGGGTGCCGTCAAGGGTCATCGCGCGCACCTTGTCCGGGAACAGGTTCGCGTACGTGCCGCCCAGGTACGTGCCGTAGGAGTAGCCGTAGAAGTTCAGCGCCGGGTCGCCGACGGCCTGGCGCAGCAGCTCCAGGTCCCGCGCCACGTTCGCGGTCGACAAATGGCTCAGCAGGGCACCGGAAGCGGCGCAGGCCCGGCCGGTGGCCGCGCTCGCGGCGAAGAACGCGTCCGGCTGCCGCAGCGGCGACCCGGCGGGCGGCAGGTGGTCGGCGCCGGGGCAGCTGACCGGGGACGACCCGCCGATCCCGCGCGGGTCGAAGCTCACCAGGTCGAACCGGGCGCGCAGCTCTTCGGGGTAGCGGGCGGCGAACCGCGTCAGCTCACCGACGCCGTCGGCGCCCGGGCCGCCGAAGTTGAAGAACAGCGAGCCGAGCCGCCGTCCGGGGTCGCTCGCCGGCAGCCGGATCACCGAGAGCGTGATCGAGGCGCCTTTCGGCTCGCGGTAGCTCAGCGGCACGGCCGCGCCCGCGCACTGGAACTGCCCGTGGCACGGCGTCCAGCGCAGCGCGGGCACGGCGGCGCCGTTCGTGCCCAGCGCCGGGGGAGCCTCGGCGGCTTTCGGTGGGGCTACGGGCGCCGGCGCGGCTTGGGGCGCGCTGCAGGCGGCGGCCAGCAGGACGGCCGCGAGGAGGACCCGCTTCACGCGCTCAATTCCGCCAGCACGGCGTCGGTGTAGCGCGGCCAGACCTCGGCGGCCCACGGGCCGAACGCGCGGTCGGTCAGCGCCACGCAGGCCGCGCCCGCGTCGGGGTCGACCCAGAGGAACGTACCCGACTGGCCGAAGTGCCCGAAGGTGCGCGGCGAGCTGTTCGCGCCGGTCCAGTGCGGGCTCTTGTGGTCGCGGATCTCGAAGCCGAGGCCCCAGTCGTTGGGCTTCTGGTGCCCGAACCCGGGCAGCACGCCGGACAGGCCGGGGAAGACGACGTTCGTGGCCCCGGCCACGGTCGCGGGGTCGAGCAGCTTGGGCGCCTGCAGTTCGGCGGCGAAGGCCGCCAGGTCGTCCACAGTGGATTCCGCGCCGGAGGCGGGCGAACCCGTCAGCGTGGTCGAAGTCATGCCGAGCGGGGCGAACAGCGCTTCGGCCTGGTACTGCGCGAAGGGGATGCCGGAGTGCTCGGCGAGCGCGTCGGCCAGCTGCTCGAACCCGGCGTTGGAGTAGAGCCGCCGCGTGCCCGGCTCGGCCATCGCCTTGTGCGCGTCGAACGCGAGCCCGGAGGTGTGGGCCAGCAGGTGCCGCACGGTCGAGCCTTCGGGCCCGGCCGGGGTGTCGAGCTCGACGACGCCCTCTTCGATCGCGATCAGCGCGGCGTAGGCGGTCAGCGGCTTGCTGACCGAGGCCAGCCGGAACTTCCGGGCGGTGTCGCCGTGGCGGCCCGCGACGGTCCCGTCGGCGGACACCACGGCCGTCGCGGCGTTGTCCACCGGCCACTCGTCGATCAGGCGCAGGCTCTCCATGCCCCCACCCTACGAAACGAAGGCCCCCGCACCGGTGTCGGGGACCGGTGCGGGGGCCTTCGCGGGTTTCGCCGTCTCAGGCGTCGAGGTCGGTGGCGACGAGCTCCGCGACCGCTTCCACGGCCGCTTCGGCACCCTCGCCCTCGGCGCTGATGATGACCTCGTCGCCGTACCCGGCGGCGAGCGTCATCAGGTTGAGCACGCTGCCGGCGGCCACCGGGCTCCCGCCGGCCTTGGCGATCTGCACCGCGACGGGTTGCGCCGCGGCCGCCTTCGCCACCAGCGCGGCCGGCCTGGCGTGCAGGCCCACCTTGCTCGCCACGGCGACGCGTTTCTCCGGCATGTTCGTCCTCTCGCTAACGGGGTTCTACGTCGGTACGGATGTTACGCGGCGGCGGTCCGGTCGAGGTCGGCCTCGATCGAGTCGTCCTCGCGGCCGGGGGTGCGCAGGTTGAACTTGACGATCGCGAACCGGAACACGAAGTAGTAGATCACCGCGTAGACGAGGCCGATCGGGATGAGCAGCCACGGCTTCTGCGCCGCCGGGGCGCCGAAGTTGAGCAGGTAGTCGATCGCGCCGGCCGAGAAGTTGAAGCTCTGGTGGATGCCCAGCGCGTTGCAGATCGCCAGCGAGGTGCCGGTCATGATCGCGTGGAACAGGTACAGCGGCCACGCGACGAACATGAACGAGAACTCGATCGGCTCGGTGACACCGGTGAGGAACGAGGTCAGCGCGCCGGCGATCATCACACCGCCGACGACCTTCTTCTGCGCCGGGCGGGCCGTCTGCCAGATCGCCAGCGCCGCGGCGGGCAGCGCGAACATGAAGATCGGGAAGAAGCCCGTGGTGAACGCACCGGCCGACATCTTGCCCGCGACGAAGTTGTTGATGTCGCCGCCGTCGAAGATGAACCAGACCGGGACGTTCAGCAGCTGGTGCAGACCGACCGGGATGAGCAGCCGGTTCAGCGCGCCGTAGATGCCGCCACCGACGACCGGGGCGGCGGTGACCGCGTCACCGGCGGCCTCGATGCCGCTGTTGACCCAGTGGAAGACCAGGCCGAAGAGCACGCCGAGGATCACCATGACGCCCGCGGTGATGATCGGGACGAACCGGCGGCCGCCGAAGAACGCCAGGTAGGCGGGCAGCTTGATGCGGTGGTACTTCTGCCACAGCAGCGCCGCCACGACGCCGACCACGACACCCGCGAGCACCGAGTACGGCCACTTGATCGGCTGGAGCTCGGTGACCCCGGCCGTGTACTTCGGCAGGTCCGCCAGCGGGGCGAACACCTGGACGACGGAGCTGAAGACGAAGAAGCCGACGACCGCCGCGACGGCCGTGGAGCCGTCGCCCTTCTTGGCGAAGCCGACCGCGATGCCGACCGCGAACAGCAGCGGCAGCCAGTTGAACAGCGTGCCGCCCGCGGCGCCCAGCACCGAAGCGACCTTGTTCCAGCCGAGGCCGTCCTTGCCGAGCATGTCGTCCTGCCCGAACCGGAGCAGGATGCCCGCCGCCGGGAGCACGGCGATGGGGAGCATGAGGCTACGGCCGAAGCGCTGAAGACCGGCGAGACCGCTGCCGCTCTTCTTCGCCCCCTCCGCGGTGGTGGAGCTCATCTGGATCCTCCATAGTGGGGTGGTTGACCGGGTTCCGGGGTGTTCCGGTCCAACTGCATGGTCACCTGGTAGTGATCTCCCCGGTACCAGGAAGTGATGTCTTCGATCGGGTCGCCGTTCGCGCTGGAGACCCTGCGGAACACGAGCAGCGGGCTGCCGGCGCGCATGCCGAGCAGCCGGGCCGTCTCGCGGTCCGCCCCTTCCGCCCAGACCGTCTGCCACGCCTGGTCGGGACGCACGTCGTACGTCTCGGCCAGCTGCGCGTAGAGCGACTGGGTCAGGTCGAGCTCGAGCAGGCCGGGAGCCCGGCCCGCGTGGTACCAGCCGCGCTCGACGGCCAGGGGCACGCCGTCGGCGTGGCGCAGCCGCACCAGGTGGTGCGCGGGAGTGCCCTCGGCCAGGCCGAGGGCGTGCGCGGAGGCGGTGGGCGGAACCTCGGTGGCGGCCGACACCACCTCGGTCGTCGGGGTCAGCCCCCGCCGCCGCATGTCGTCGGTGAACGACATGAGGTAGAGCTGCAGTTCCATCCGCCGGGCCGCGGTGAAGGTGCCCTTGCCGCGGACCCGGGCGAGCAGACCCTCTTCGACCAGCTTGCCGATCGCCGATCTGACCGTGAGCCGCGACACGCCGTAGCGCTGGGCCAGCTCGCGTTCCGACGGGATCGGCGCACCCGGCGGGAGCTCCCGCTCCACCGTGCGGCGGAGGATTTCCCGCAGCTGGGCGTGCTTGGGCGTGGGCCCGTTGACGACCCGGTCGGGTGGCGGGACGTGCGCGGCCGCGCTCATCGGCGTCACCCTCCTCGTTCTCGTGTCACCGGGGGACCGGTGCTCGCGTCCGGCCCGGAACATTGGTACGTTCCGGTCTAGACCAATGATCTGATGGGGCAGGATGCTCCGCCGCGCGGACGGGTGTCAACCCACCGTTATCCGTTCGTGGCCCGCGGCGGGGTGCATGCCGACGAACGGCGTAGTACAGGTGGACACGCGGTTCGCGTCAGGTTGGGAACAAACAGTGATCAAGGAGACCGCGATGGCGGATGACAGGCCCGAAAAGATCCTCGCGGCACTCGGCGGCGCGGGCAATCTCACCGAGGTCGAGGGGTGCATCACGCGGCTGCGTTGCGAGGTCGAGGACATGAGCCTCGTCGACGAAGCGGCGCTGAAGAAGGCCGGCGCGATGGGCGTCGTCAAGATGGGGTCCTCGGCCCTGCAGGTGATCGTCGGGCCGGAGGCGGACACGATCGCCAGCGACATCGAGGACCTGCTGTGAGCCTCGAGGTCCTCAGCCCGGTCGCCGGGCGCGTGGTGCCGATCACCGAGGTCCCCGACCCGGTGTTCGCGCAGGCCATGGTGGGCCCCGGCATCGCGGTGCAGCC
This sequence comes from Amycolatopsis sp. cg9, assembly GCF_041346945.1. Classification (NCBI taxonomy): domain Bacteria; kingdom Bacillati; phylum Actinomycetota; class Actinomycetes; order Pseudonocardiales; family Pseudonocardiaceae; genus Amycolatopsis; species Amycolatopsis sp. cg9. The sequence goes on from NZ_CP166850.1 coordinate 5,542,354, forward strand.
CTCGGGCGGGCGTTCGGACGCGGTCGCGCCGGTCGACGGCACGGTCGCCACGTTGCACCCGCACGCCTACGTCATCGCCACCGAGGACGGCAAGGCCGTGCTGGTCCACCTCGGCATCGACACGGTCAAGGAGAAGGGCGAGGGCTTCACGCTGCACGTCGTCAAGGGCGAGCAGGTGCGGGCCGGCCAGCCGGTCGTCAGCTGGGACCCGGAGGCGGTGACCGCCGCGGGCTACTCGGCGATCGTCCCGGTCGTCGCACTGGACGCGTCGGCGGACGTGCTGTCCGCTTTGGACGCCGAGCGCGACGTCGAGGCGGGCGGGAAGCTGTTCGCCTGGGACGCTTGAGTTCTTTTTGTCACGCGTTGGGCCCTTGCGGACGACCGTCCACAAGGGCCCTTCGCGTGCGCCCGGCTCGTCAGCCGGTCACGACCTTCCCGTTCTCCACCTTCACCGGCACGCTGGGCAGCGGCTTGTTCGCCGGGCCCTGCTTGACCTCGCCGGTCAGCGCGTTGAAGACCGAGCCGTGGCAGGGGCAGACCAGATCGGCGCCCTTGGGGGTGACGGTGCAGCCCTGGTGCGTGCAGATCGCGCTGAACGCGGCGCAGGCCGACTCGGACGGCCGGGCCACGATCACGTCGGAGCCGTCCGGGGCCTTGGCGGCCTTCGCCTCCCCGACCGGGACGTCGGCGAGCGCGACCAGTGGCGTCCCGGCGGCGATCGGGGCCTGCGCGGTGCCGGACTTGGCGTCGTCGGAGGAGCCGCAGGCGGTGAGCGCGACGGCGCCGACGGCGGCACCGGCGACGGCGGCACCCGTGGTGAGGACGGTGCGGCGGGAGTGCAGTTCGGCAGTCATGCCCTTATCAACGAGATCGACACCGCTTCGGTTCAATCCGCGGTGAACCGGATCGGCCCCTGTTCCGTGTATCTACCCGAGTGGGTGTGGAGTGGAGGAACGATCATGGTGGGTTGGGTTCTGCGCATCGTCGTGGCGGCCGCGTTGCTGGGCTCGGCGGGCGTGCACTACTTCCTGTGGACCGAGGACTACCCGGGCATCGTCGGCCCGCTGTTCCTGCTGGACGCGATCGGCGGCCTGGTCATCGCGATCGCGGTGCTGGCCTGGCGGCACTGGCTGCCGGCCCTGGGCGCGATCGGGTTCGGCGTGCTGACGCTCGGGGCGTACGTGCTCGCCGCGACGGTCGGGTTCGCCGGCAACCACGACCAGTTCAACAGCCAGCCGGAGTACTGGGGCGTCATCACCGAGGCGGTCTGCATCCTCGGCGGCCTGGCCCTGCTGTTCGTGAAGGACCGGCGCCGGGTCACGGCCTAGTCCGTGGGAGAAGTCGCCGAAGAAGCGCTGATGCGCGCGCTGCACGAGGAACACGCGGCCGCGCTGTGGTCCTACGCGCTCCACCTGACCTCCGGCGACCGGATCCGCGCCGAGGACGTCGTCCAGGAGACGCTGCTGCGCGCCTGGCGCTCGACGGCGGTGCTGGACCAGTCGCAGGGCTCGGCCCGCGCGTGGCTGTTCACGGTGGCGCGGCGGATCGCGATCGACGGCTGGCGCTCGGCGTCGGCCCGGTCGGAGGTGGTGACGGATGAGCCGCCGGAGCTCGCCGTCGCCGACGGGACGGACCGCGCGGTCCAGGGCTGGCTCGTGGCGGAGGCGCTCGCGGAGCTGTCCGAACGGCACCGCGAGGTCCTGCTGCTGTGTTACTTCCAGGGCTATTCCGTAGCGGACGCCGCACTGCGCCTGGGTGTGGCCGAAGGAACGGTGAAGTCGCGCACGCACTACGCGTTGCGCGCGTTGCGGCTGGTGCTCGAGGAGAGGGGGGTGACCCAGTGAGCGAAGACCCGTTCGCGACGTTCGACGCCGCGTACGTGCTGGGAGCGCTGGCTCCCGAGGACCGCCAGCGCTTCGAGGAGCACCTGCGCACGTGCGACCGCTGCGCGGCGTCGGTCCGCGAGCTGGCGGGGCTGCCGGGGCTGCTGGCCAGGGTCGACACCCCGGCGGTCGTGCCCGATCCCGGGCCGCCCCCGCCGGACCTGCTGCCCGCGGTGCTCGCCCGGGTCCGCCGCGGCCGCCGGATCCGCCTCGCGGTGACGTCGGTGTCGGCGGCGCTGGCGGTGTCGGCGTGCGTGGCGCTGGCGGTGGTGGCGTCGTGGCCCGCGCCGGCCCCGCCCCCGTCGATCGCGATGACGGCGCTGGGCCAGTTCCCGGTCCGCGCCGACGCCCGCCTGGACGCGTTCGAGTGGGGCACGCAGGTCGACATGTCGTGCAGCTACACGGGCGGCCGCAGCGGCGGGGACTACGTGCTGGTGGCGATCTCCCGCACGGGCACGGAGACGCAGCTGGCGACGTGGAAGGCGGTCCCGGACAACACGGCCCGCATCGTGATCGGGACGGCCCTGCGGCGCTCGGACCTGGCGGCGCTCGAGGTGCGCGGGGGGAGCGGGCGGGCCCTGCTGCGGCTGACGCTGTGAGGGCTCGTCCGGGCCGCAGGGGGTCCCGGACGAGCCACCCGGAGAAGGGCGGGGCGCAGATGTCGCGAATGACTCATTCGGGACCTCCGACGCCCCGAATGAGTCATTCGGGACCCCGGGCGCGGGCCCACCGGAGGCACGTCCCGGCCCGCCCCGCGCCCGTGACAGGATTGAGCCCATGTTGCGCTGGATCACCGCAGGTGAATCGCACGGACCCGCGCTGGCCGCCGTGCTCGAAGGGATGCCCGCCGGCGTCGCCGTCACCACCGCCGACGTCACCGAGCAGCTGGCCCGGCGCCGCCTCGGCTTCGGCCGCAGCCCGCGGATGGGCTTCGAGACCGACCACATCGAGTTCCTCGGCGGCGTGCGGCACGGCCGCACCCAGGGCGGCCCGGTCGCCGTGCAGATCGAGAACGCCGAGTGGCCCAAGTGGGAGCAGGTCATGGCGGCCGACCCGGTCGACCCGCAGGTGCTCGAGGGCCTCGCGCGCAACGAACCGCTCACCCGGCCCCGCCCGGGCCACGCGGACCTGCCCGGCATGCAGAAGTACGGCTTCGACGAGGCCCGTCCCGTCCTGGAGCGCGCCAGCGCCCGCGAGACGGCGTCGCGGACCGCACTCGGCACCGTCGCGCGCAACTACCTGAAGCAGCTGCTCGGGGTCGAGATCCTCAGCCACGTCGTCTCGATCGGCGGCGCGGACGCCCCCGAGGGCCCGCTGCCGGTCGCGGCCGACCTGCCCGCCATCGACGAGAGCCCGGTGCGCGCCTTCAGCCAGGAAGGCACCGACGCGATGGTCGCCGAGGTCGACGCCGTGCGGAAGGCGGGCGACACCGTCGGCGGCGTGATCGAGGTCCTCGCCTACGGCCTCCCGCCGGGCCTCGGCTCCCACGTCCACTGGGACCGGCGGCTCGACGCGCGGCTGGCCGGCGCGCTCATGGGCGTCCAGGCGATGAAGGGCGTCGAGGTCGGCGACGGCTTCACCACCGCGCGCCGCTGGGGCAGCCAGGCGCACGACGAGATCGACCGCGGCACCGGCCCGGTCGGCGTCACCCGCCGGTCCAACCGCGCGGGCGGCCTCGAAGGCGGCATCACCAACGGCGAGCCGCTGCGCGTGCGCGTGGCCATGAAGCCGATCTCGACCGTCCCCAAAGCACTGTCCACAGTGGACGTCAAGACGGGCGAGCCCGCGGTGGCGATCCACCAGCGGTCCGACGTCTGCGCCGTGCCGCGCGCCGGGGTCGTGCTGGAGTCCGTGGTGGCGCTCGTCCTCGCCGACGCCGCGCTGGAGAAGTTCGGCGGCGACTCCCTCGTCGAGGGCAAGCGCAACGCCGAGGCGTACCTGAAGGCCCTCGAGGAGCGGTGGTGAGCCCTCGCGCGGTGGTCGTCGGCCCGCCCGGCTCGGGCAAGAGCACCGTCGGGCCGCTGCTGGCGGCCGCGCTCGGCGTCGCGTTCCGGGACAGTGACGACGACATCGTCGCGCGGGCCGGGCGCAGCATCTCCGACATCTTCGCCGACGACGGCGAACCCGCTTTCCGCGCGCTCGAAGAAGAAGCGGTCGCCACCGCGCTGGCGGAGCACGACGGCGTGCTCTCCCTCGGCGGCGGCGCGCCGCTCACCCCCGGCACCCGGGCCCGGCTGGCCGGGCACACCGTCGTGTTCCTCAACGTCGGCCTCGCCGCGGGGGTGCAGCGCACCGGCCTGTCGAGCGCGCGGCCGCTGCTGGCCGGGGTGAACCCCCGCGCCACGTTCAAGAAACTGCTCGACGAGCGGGTGCCCGTCTACCGCGAGGTCGCCACCGTCGAGATCGTCACCGACGAGCGGACCCCGGCCGAGATCGTCGCGGATCTCGCCGCGCGGCTCGCCCCCGCCGAAGCCAAGGAGTGAGTCACCCCGTGTCCGATCCGGTGCGCATCCCCGTCGCCACCGCCCACCCGTACGACGTCGTGGTCGGCCGCGGCCTGCTCGGCGACCTGACCGCGCAGCTGGCCGACGCCTCGAAGATCGCGCTGATCCACCCGCCGACGCTGACCACCACGGCCGAGGCCATCCGCGAGGAGCTGATCGCGGCGGGCCTGGACGCGCACCGCGTCGAGATCCCGGACGCCGAGGACGGCAAGGCGCTGACCGTCGCCAGCTTCTGCTGGGAGGTGCTCGGCCGGATCGGGCTGGACCGTCGCGGGGTCGTCGTCGGCCTCGGCGGCGGCGCCGTCACCGATCTCGCCGGGTTCGTCGCCGGTACGTGGATGCGCGGGGTCCGGCTGGTCAACGTGCCGACCACGCTGCTCGGCATGGTCGACGCGGCGGTCGGCGGCAAGACCGGCATCAACACCGAGGCGGGCAAGAATCTCGTCGGGGTGTTCCACGAGCCGAGCGCGGTGTTCGTCGACCTCGCGACGCTGGAGACGCTCCCGCCGAACGAGCTCGTCGCCGGCATGGCCGAGGTCGTGAAGACCGGGTTCATCGCCGACCCGCGGATCCTCGAACTGATCGAGGCCGACCCGGCCGCGGCGCTCGACGCGACCGGCGACGTGCTGGCCGAGCTGGTCCGCCGCTCGATCCGGGTGAAGGCGGACGTCGTCGCGGCCGACCTGCGCGAATCCGACCTGCGGGAGATCCTCAACTACGGCCACACCCTCGGCCACGCCATCGAACGCCGCGAGCGCTACCGGTGGCGCCACGGCGCCGCGGTCAGCGTCGGGCTGGTGTTCGCGGCCGAGCTGGCGCGCCTGGCCGGCCGGCTCGACGACGCGACGGCCGAGCGCCACGCGTCGGTGCTCAAGCTGATCGGCCTGCCGACGACGTACGACGCCGACGCCCTCGCCCAGCTGCTCGAGACGATGAAGGGCGACAAGAAGACCCGGTCCGGGGTGCTGCGGTTCGTCGTCCTCGACGGGCTCGCGAAACCCGGCCGGCTCGAAGGCCCGGACCCGTCGCTGCTGGCGGCGGCCTACTCGGCGATCGCGGCGGACGCCCCTTCGAGCGGGGGGAGCGTCCTGCTGTGAAGGTGTTCGTGTTCAACGGCCCCAACCTGGGGCGGCTCGGCAAGCGCGAGCCGTCGGTCTACGGCTCCACCACCCACGACGACCTCGCCGCGCTGTGCGTCGAGACCGGCGAGGAGCTGGGGATCGAGGTCGAGGTCCGGCAGACCGACCACGAGGGCGAGATGGTCGGCTGGCTGCACGAAGCCGCGGACGGCGGCACCCCGGTGGTGCTCAACGCCGGCGCGTGGACGCACTATTCGATCGCGGTGCGCGACGCCGCCGCGCAGCTGTCCGCGCCGCTGATCGAGCTGCACATCTCGAACGTGCACAAGCGGGAGGCGTTCCGGCACCACAGCGTCCTGTCGGACATCGCGACGGCGGTGATCGCGGGCCTCGGCGTCGACGGCTACCCGCTCGCGCTGCGCTGGCTCGCCGCGCACCCGGGGTGACGCTGCCGGCCACCCCGCGCTTGACGCTGCGGCCGCTGACCGAGGCGGATCGCGAGGCCGTGGTGAAGGTGTTCGCCGACCCGGAGATGAGCCGCTTCTTCGCGGCGGACTTCTCGGACCCGGCGGCGGCGAGCGCGATGGTCGATCGGCGCCTGGCTTTTCACGGCCCGCCCGGCCAGGGCCACTGGGTGATCGAGCGCGACGGCGAGGTGATCGGCGTCGCGCACCTGCGCCCGTCGTCGGAACTGCCCGGCGGGGTGCCGGAGCTGGGCTACTACGTGGCGAGCGCGCACGCCGGGCAGGGCCTGGCCACCGAGGCCGCCCGGGCGGTGCTGGACCACGGCTTCGGCACGCTGGGCCTCCCGGCGATCTGGGCGCTGGTGCACGAAAACAACGCGGCGAGCCGCAAGGTGGCCGCCCGCCTGGGTTTCCTCGACGTCGGCACCGGCGTCCACTACGGCGACCTGCACCGGGTCCTGGTCGCGCTGCCGTCCGGCCACGGCCGCCCGCACCACCTCGAGCTGTGGGTCCCGGACCTCGCCGAGGCGGAGCGGAGCTGGGGCTGGCTGCTGGGCGAGCTGGGCTGGCGGGAGTTCCAGCGCTGGCCCGCGGGCGTCAGCTGGCGCCTCGGCGGGACGTACCTGGTGGCGGAGGCTTCACCGGCGCTGAGCGCGGCGGAGCACGAGCGCACCCGACCGGGCCTCAACCACCTGGCCCTGCACGTGGCCACCCGCGCGGAGGTCGACGACCTGGCGGCCCGGGCCGGTGCCCACGGTTGGCGGCCGTTGTTCGCGGACCGGTACCCGTACGCGGGCGGAACCGCGCACTACGCGGCTTACCTCGAGAACGACGCGGGCTTCGAGGTGGAGCTGGTGGCGCTGGAGGGCCCGCCACCGCCGGGAGTGACGCCGGGCCGCCACCGCTGAGGGTGACACCCGGTAGCCGGTTCTCGATCTTCCTCGCCCGCAACGCATCCCGCCTTTGCGCGATCGGGGGACCGTCGACCGGAGCGCCGTCACCCGGGTGGTGTTGCTCTCGCTACACTCCGATGTCGTGCGCCCGTTTCGTCGTGGGGGTCGGCGACCCGCTCGTGCCTTGCTCGCCAGTGTCCTGGCGGGGCTGCTGGTCGCGGGCTGCACCGAGGGGTACGCGCAGCCGCAGGCGGCGGGGGAGCAGCCCGCCATCGCGGGTGGCGAAACCGCGCCGCGGCCGGCCGATGTCCAGCTCGCTTCCGGTGAGCCGCGGCAGAGCGGCGGGGTGGTCGCCGCCGGGGGTGCCGACGCCGTCTACAACTACGGGCCCACCGTGATGCTCGACCGCGGGCAGACCCGGATGTGGTGGTGCAGCCAGTACGGCGGGGCCGGGCCGGCGGGCGACGACATCCTCTACGCGCAGGCGCAGTCGATGGACGGCCCGTTCACCGGGCCCGGCGGCGGGATCCCGGCGGCCGTCTTCTCCGGCGCGCCCGGGCAGTTCGACGGCATGCACACCTGCGACCCGTCCGTGCTGCGTGTCGGCTCGACCTACTACCTGTACTACACCGGCGCGGCGGGCGACCACGCGCTCGGCAACGCGATCGGGCTCGCGACCAGCCCCGACGGCGTGCACTGGACCCGCGCGGCGGGCGGGAAGCCGATCCTCGGCCCGTCGCACGACGTGCACCGCGCGAACGTCTACGGCGCCGGCCAGCCGTCGGTGGTCTACCTCGACGGCTGGTTCTACCTGATGTTCACCGACACCACCGGCCGCGCCGCGGGCTGGAACGGGGCCGGCCAGTTCGTGCTGCGCTCGCCCGATCCGGCGTTCGGCTCCGGGGTGCAGGCGCTCGACGTCGGCGGGTTCGTGCCGGTGGCGTCGACGTCGGCGCCGCGCGGGCGATCGGTCGTCGACGGGTTCAGCGCGGACCTGATGTGGGTCGGGGCGCTGGACGCGTTCGTCGTCGCGCACGAGACCGACGGCGGCACGACCCTCACGTTCTGGACGCCGGACTTCACCGAGAGCCCGTTCCGGCCGGTGCTGATCCCCGGGCCGTGGAAGGAAGGGCCGGGCCTGGTGCGCCGGGCCGACGGCCACGCGCCGCTGTCGTCGGCGGACCCGTGCGACCGGGTGCCGTTCGACGTGGTCCGCGCGACCGCGATCGGCGGCGCGAACGCCCCGACCGACCTGCGCCACTTCGGGCTCGACCTGCTGGGCAGCCAGGCGTGCGGCAACCCCGGCCGGACGGCGGCGACCTTCGACGGCGTCACGATGCCGTCGCCGGAGCGGACGATGGACCTGGTCCGCGCGGGCGTGCGGGTCCGGGTGGACCGGCGCGCCGTGGCGGTGGCGCTGGCCGGCGAGGTCCTGGAGAAGACGCCCCCGGCGGTGACGGCCCTGCCCCTCGCGGCGCGGCTGCGCTCCGGCGCGGAGGCGGTGCAGGCGCCGGGCAAGGGGTTCGCGTTCGTGCTGGACGACAAGAAGCGCTGGCGGGTCCCCGACGGCGGCATCGTCGGCAACAACGGCTCGGCCGCCCACCCGGTCACGACGGCCCAGTGGGACGGCTACCCGAAGGGCCGCTCCCTGGTGGGCTGAAGGGGACGTTCCTCGCATCAGATGCGAGGAACGTCCCCTTCAGCCCACGACATGCGCTGAACGTCCCCTTCAGCCCGCGCCGTTCTCGCCCGAAGACCGGGAGTGCCCGATCCGGCCGCCCACGAAGAGCCCGAGCCCGGCCGGGACCAGCACCAGCAACGCCGAGAACGCCGCGCCGCCGGTCAGCGCGCCGCCGAGCTCCGACACGCCCGTCTGGTCGACGAACACCGCCCGCCCGATCACGTACAGGATCCCCGACACGACCCCCGTGACCAGCGCGGCGATGAACCACGCGCGGCCGCGGTCGGGCACGCCGCGCCAGGCGTCGAGCGCGCTCCACAGTGCCGCCGCGCCGACCAGGACGGCCAGGGTCAGGGACACCACCAGGGTCTGGTCCGTCGGGTGGTAAACGGCGTACTTCGCCAGCAGCGTCAGCGCGACGCCGTGCAGCACCGCCATCCCGAGTCCGCGGATCACCCAAGCGCTCATCCTGCGGAGTGTAGGCCAGGTTACTGACGAGTTGCTCGGCCAGCGCGCACTAGGCTGGGCCCGTGCCTGAAACCCATGGACGACGTCGCGCGGCGCTGCGTGGGCTCCTGACCGGAGCCGGCGTGGACGCGCTGCTGGTCACCGATCTGCTGAACATCCGCTACCTGACCGGGTTCACCGGTTCCAACGCCGCCGTGCTGCTGCACGCGGGCGGGGACGGCCAGACCCTCTTCTGCACCGACGGCCGCTACACCACGCAGGCCGCGGGGGAGGTGCCCGACCTCGAGACCGTCGTCGACCGGGCCAGTGCCGCCGCTCTCGTCGCGAGGGCCGCGAAGGATCCCAAGACGTATTCGCGGGTCGGGTTCGAGAGCCAGCACGTCAGCGTCGAAGAGTACGAAGCGCTCCAGCGGCGGGTGAAGCTCGAACGCACCCCCGGCCTGGTCGAGCAGCTGCGGGTGGTCAAGGACGAAGCCGAGATCGAAGCGCTGCGCCAGGCGTGCGCCGCCGCCGACCGGGCGCTGGACGACCTGGTCGCCGCCGGCGGCCTCCGGCCCGGGCGGACCGAGCTGGAAATCGCCCGTGACCTGGAGAACCGGATGCTGGAGCACGGCTCGGAGGCGCTCAGCTTCGCCTCCATCGTCGCCGCCGGCGCGCACTCGGCCATCCCGCACCACCGGCCCACCCACGCCACCCTCGAGCGCGGCGACTTCGTCAAGCTGGACTTCGGTGCCACCGTCGACGGCTACCACTCCGACATGACCCGCACGTTCGTCCTCGGCGAACCCGCGGCGTGGCAGCGGGAGGTCTACGACCTCGTGCACGCGGCCCAAGCGGCCGGGGTCGGCGCCGTCGTGCCGGGCGCCGAGGTGTCCGAAGTGGACGCCGCGGCGCGGACGGTGATCGCGGACGCGGGGCACGGCGAGCACTTCGCCCACGGTCTCGGCCACGGCGTCGGCCTGCAGATCCACGAGGCGCCCAGCTTCGCCGCGACGGGCGTCGGTACACTGTCCGCCGGTATGGCGGTCACCGTCGAGCCCGGCGTGTACCTCGCGGGGCGCGGTGGCGTGCGCATCGAGGACACGCTCGTCGTGCGGGCTGGGGAGCCCGAACTCCTCACCCTGAGCACCAAGAACCTCGTGGTCGTCTGACAGCGGCCCCGAACCCGAAGATTCGACACAGGAGACTGCAAGCTCGTGGCCACGACCAACGACCTGAAGAACGGGCTCGTCCTCAACCTCGAGGGCCAGCTGTGGACCGTCACCGCGTTCCAGCACGTCAAGCCGGGCAAGGGCGGTGCGTTCGTGCGCACCACGCTCAAGCACGTGCTCACCGGCAAGGTGGTCGACAAGACGTTCAACGCGGGCACGAAGGTCGAGACGGCCACGGTGGACCGCCGGAACATGACCTACCTGTACAAGGACGGCCAGGACTTCGTGTTCATGGACGGCGACACCTACGACCAGATCACCGTGCTGGCCGCGGTCGTCGGCGACAACGCCAACTACATGCTCGAGAACACCGAGGTCCAGGTCGCGGTGCACGAGAACGAGGCGCTCTACGTCGAGCTCCCGACCTCGGTCGAGATCATCATCCAGCACACCGACCCGGGCCTGCAGGGCGACCGCTCGACCGGCGGCACCAAGCCGGCGACGCTGGAGACCGGCGCGGAGATCCAGGTCCCGCTGTTCCTGTCCACCGGCGAGAAGATCAAGGTCGACACCCGCGACGGCCGTTACCTGGGCCGCGTCTCCAGCTGATGCCGACTTCGAAACCCCACCCGAACCGCGGCGGCGCGATCAGCCGCAGGCAGGCACGCCGCCGCGCGGTGGAAATGCTGTACGAGGCCGCGCAGCGCGACACCGACGCGGTGACGCTGCTGGCCGACCGGGTCGGCGCGACCGAGGTCGACCCGATCGCGGACTACACGATCAGCCTGGTCGAAGGCGTGACCGGCCGGAAGCCGCAGATCGACGAGCTGCTGGCCGAGCACGCGCAGGGCTGGACCCTGGAGCGGATGCCGAAGGTCGACCTCGCGGTGCTGCGGGTCGGTGTCTACGAGCTGCTCTGGGCCGAGGACGTGCCGGACCCGGTCGCGATCGACGAGGCCGTCGGCCTGGCGAAGGAACTGTCCACGGACGATTCGCCGCGGTTCGTCAACGGCGTGCTGGGCCGGATCGGCACGATCGCCGACCGCCTCCGCGCCGTTCTCTGAGTCGCTGTTCTCCCGTACTGCAAGCCCCCCGACGGCTCAGTGAGCGTCTCCAGGTGCCCCACTGGAAACGCTCACTGCGTCGGTGCAGTACATCGTGCGATCAGTCTTCCTTGGAGGGACGCGCCTCCGGCGGCAGGACACCCCAGTCGATGAGCTGCTCGGTGAGCTCGCCCGGGGTCATGTCGTAGATGATCGCCAGGGACCGCAGGTCCTCGGTGCGGATCGAGAGCACCTTGCCGTTGTAGTCGCCGCGCTGGCTCTGGATCGTCGCCGCGTAGCGGGCCAGCGGTCCCACCTTTTCGGCCGGCAGCTGCTGCAGGCGCTCGAGGTTGATCACGATCTTGGTGGCGGGCTCCGCACCGGAGGGGACCCGGCCCTCGGGCAGCAGCTCGACCACCGGCACGCCGTAGAAGTCGGCCAGCTCGGCCAGCTTCTGCACGGTGACGGCACGGTCGCCACGCTCGTACGAGCCGACGACGACGGCCTTCCAGCGCCCACCGGACTTCTGCTCGACCCCGTGCAGGGACAGGCCCTGCTGCTGGCGGATCCCGCGGAGCTTGGCCCCGAGCGCCTTGGCGTAATCGCCCATCTGGTCGTTCTCCGTTCTTCACCCCCCGACCGGTCGGGGTGACCGGTCCAGGGGACTCGCTGAGTCGAATACTCAGAGTAATGGTTACGCATTGTTGTCACCAGGTCAAGCAGAAGCTTGCCGCGAATCACGCCACACCACCCGTAAGACTGAGCAAAGTGCCTGCTACTGTCGGTGGGAAAGCCCCGACCAGCAGGGGAACAGACGTCCTTTAAGGACCCGTCCGGTGAGGCGGGGAAGGAGTCCGAAGTGTCGTCACGTCCGCGTGGCGCGGCTGGTTCGGCCGGGGAGCGCGAGCTCCTGACGGCCGGCGATGTCGCGCGCACGATCGCCCGAATGGCCCATCAGGTCATCGAAAAGACCGCGAACGGTGCGGAGAGCACTACCCCGCCCGTGTTGCTCGGCATCCCGTCCCGCGGAACGCCGCTCGCGGCCCGCCTGGCCGACAAGATCGGCGAGTTCTCCGGGGTCCGCCCGCCGACCGGCGCCCTTGACGTCACCCTCTACCGGGACGACCTCCGCCGCCGCCCGCCGCGCGCGCTCGAACAGACGCAGCTGCCCGCCGACGGCATCGACGACCGGGTGGTGATCCTGGTCGACGACGTCCTCTTCTCCGGCCGCACGATCCGGGCCGCGCTCGATGCCCTCCGTGATCACGGCCGCCCCCGCGCGGTGCAGCTGGCCGTCCTGGTCGACCGCGGTCACCGCGAGCTGCCGATCCGCGCCGACTACGTGGGCAAGAACGTGCCGACCGCGCGCACCGAGGGCGTGTCCGTCCTGCTGGCCGAGATCGACGGCCGCGACGCGGTTCTGCTGCGCCCGTCCGACGCACCGGGAGAAGAGTCTTGAAGCACCTGCTCGCCACCGACGGGCTCGACCCGGCGCTGGCCACCGCCGTGCTCGACACCGCCGACGAGCTCAAGCACACGCTGCTCGGCCGCGAGGTCAAGAAGCTGCCGACGCTGCGCGGCCGCACGGTGATCACCCTGTTCTACGAGAACTCGACGCGCACGCGGGTCTCGTTCGAGATCGCCGGGAAGTGGATGAGCGCCGACGTGATCAACGTCTCCGCGTCCAGCTCCTCGGTGAACAAGGGCGAGTCGCTGCGGGACACGGCGTTGACGCTGGCCGCCGCGGGCGCCGACTGCGTGATCGTCCGGCACCCCGCCAGCGGCGCCGCCCAGCGGCTCTCGGAGTGGCTCGCCGAGCCCGGCACGTCCGTGGTCAACGCCGGCGACGGCACCCACGAGCACCCGACGCAGGCGCTGCTCGACGCGGCCACGCTGCGGGAGCGCCTCGGCTCGCTCAAGGACCGCCGGATCGCGATCGTCGGGGACGTCCTGCACAGCCGCGTCGCGCGCTCGAACATCCACCTCCTCGCCGCCCTCGGCGCCGAAGTGGTGCTCGTCGCGCCGCCGACGTTGCTGCCTTACGGAGTCGAAAGCCTGCCGGTGACCGTTTCGCACGACCTGGACGCCGAGCTGCCCGCGGTCGACGCGGTGATGATGCTGCGCGTGCAGGCCGAACGGATGCACGGCGGGTTCTTCCCCTCCGCCCGCGAGTACTCGATCGCCTACGGGCTCTCGGAAAAGCGGCAGAAGCTGCTGCCGGACCACGCGGTCGTACTGCACCCCGGTCCGATGCTGCGCGGGATGGAGATCGCGAGCGCGGTCGCCGACTCCCCGGCCTCGGCCATCACCGAACAGGTCCGCAACGGCGTCCACGTGCGCATGGCGGTCCTCTACCACCTCCTGGCCAGTGAAGGAGCCGCCGCGTGACCACCGTGATCAAGGGCGCCCGCCCCTACGGCGAAGGCGACCCGGTCGACGTCCTGGTCGAGGACGGCGTGATCACCGCGATCGGCGCCGTCGACGTCCCGGAAGACGCCGAAATCGTCGAAGCGAACGGCCAGGTGCTGCTGCCGGGCTTCGTCGACCTGCACACCCACCTGCGCGAACCCGGCCGCGAAGACACCGAGACGATCGACACCGGCTCGGCCGCGGCGGCGCTCGGCGGCTACACCGCGGTGTTCGCCATGGCCAACACCGACCCGGTCGCCGACAACGCCGTGATCGTCGAACACGTGTGGCGGCGCGGGCAGGAGGTCGGCCTGGTCGACGTCCACCCGGTCGGCGCGGTCACCGTCGGGCTCAAGGGCGAGAAGCTCGCCGAGCTGGGCACGATGGCGAACTCGCAGGCGCGGGTCAAGGTGTTCTCCGACGACGGCCTCTGCGTCGCCGACCCGCTGCTGATGCGCCGCGCGCTCGAGTACTCGACCGCGCTCGACGTCGTCATCGCGCAGCACGCCGAGGAGCCGCGGCTGACCGTCGGCGCTCAGGCGCACGAGGGCGAGCGCGCGGCCCGGCTCGGCTACACCGGCTGGCCGGCCGCGGCGGAAGAGTCCATCGTCGCCCGCGACTGCCTCCTGGCGCGGCACGCGAACGCGCGGCTGCACGTCTGCCACGTGTCCACTTCGGGCACCGCCGACGTGCTGCGCTGGGCGAAGGACCGCGGCACGAAGGTGTCCGCCGAGGTCACGCCGCACCACCTGCTGCTCACCGACGAGCGCCTGGCCACCTACGACCCGATCAACAAGGTGAACCCGCCGCTGCGCACGGAATCCGACGCCGAGAAGCTGCGGGCGGCACTGGCCGACGGGACCATCGACTGCGTCGCCACCGACCACGCGCCGCACGCCGTGCAGGACAAGGACACCGAGTGGAGTGCGGCCCGGCCGGGCATGCTCGGGCTCCAGACGGCACTGTCCATCGTGGCCGGGACCATGGTCCGCACCGGCCTGCTCGACTGGCGCGGCGTCGCCCGCGTGATGAGCGAGCGCCCGGCGGAGATCGGCAACCTGGCCGACCAGGGCCGGCCGATCGAGGTCGGCGAGCCGGCGAACCTGACGCTGGTCGACCCGGACGCCGAGTGGACGGTCCGGGGCGCGGAGCTGGCCAGCATCGCCGCCAACACCCCGTACGAGGGAATGCGGCTCCCCGGTGTGGTGACCGCGACCCTGCTGCGCGGGCGGCTCACCGCGCGGGACGGGAAGGTCTGCTGATGGAGCGCTTCTGGCTCGTGCTGGCGATCGCCGCCTTCTTCCTGCTCTGCCTCTGGGGCATGTACGTGGGCTGGCGGCGCAAGGCGCGCACGCAGAGCGTGCAGGTGCCGCCGTTCCCCGCCATCCCCGAAGACGCGGGCGAGGCGCTGCTGGAGTCCACCGGCGTCTACGTCGCCACGACGTTCGCGGGGCAGTGGCAGAACCGGGTCGTCACCCGCGGCGCGGGGCTGCGCACCGGCGCGGTCCTGCGGCTGCACGGCGGCGGCGTCGCGGTCGAACGCGGGGGAGCGCCCGACTTCTGGATTCCCCGCGACGCGGTCACCGGTGTCCGGCGCGACTCGAAGATCGCCGGGAAGGTGATGGGCACCGACGCGCTGCTGGTGCTCACCTGGCGGGCCGGGGAGACCGAGCTCGACACCGGCTTCCGCGGCGACGACCTCGACGACTACCCACAGTGGATCGAACAGCTCAAGATCAAGGGAGGTGCCCAGTGAACGCGCGCGCTCAGGCCGCACTGGTGCTCGAAGACGGCCGGGTGTTCCGCGGCGCTGCCTACGGCGCGCAGGGGCGAACCCTCGGCGAGGCGGTGTTCTGCACCGGCATGACCGGCTACCAGGAGACGCTGACCGACCCGTCCTACCACGGGCAGATCGTGGTGCAGACCGCCCCGCAGATCGGCAACACCGGCTGGAACGACGAGGACGACGAGTCCTCGAAGATCTGGGTCAACGGCTACGTCGTCCGCGACCCCGCGCGCACGCCGTCCAACTGGCGCTCGAAGCGCACGCTGGACGAGGAGCTGGTGCGCCAGGGGATCGTCGGCATCGCCGAGGTCGACACCCGCTCGCTGACGAGGCACCTGCGCGAACTCGGCGCGATGCGCGCCGGGGTGTTCTCCGGCGACGCGCTGGGCACCGTCGACGACATGGTCGCCGAAGTCCTCGCGAGCCCGAAGATGGCGGGCGCCGACCTGGCCGGTCAGGTCAGCACGCCGAAGCCGTACGTGGTGTCGCCCTCCGGCGAGGTCCGCTTCCGCGTGGCCGCGCTGGACCTGGGCATCAAGTCCAACACCCCGCGCCAGATGGTCAAGCGCGGCATCGAGGTGCACGTGCTGCCCTCTTCCGCGTCGCTGGAGGAGGTCTTGGCGATCGAGCCGGACGGCGTGTTCCTCTCGAACGGCCCCGGCGACCCGGCCACGACGACGCACGCCACCGAGCTGACCAAGCAGGTCCTGGGCCGCGAGATCCCGCTGTTCGGCATCTGCTTCGGCAACCAGGTCCTCGGCCGCGCGCTCGGCCTGTCGACGTACAAGATGCGCTACGGCCACCGCGGCATCAACATCCCGGTGATCGACGTCGCCACCAAGCAGGTGGCGATCACCGCGCAGAACCACGGCTTCGCCCTCGAAGGCGAGCCCGGCCAGCGCTTCGAGTCGCCCTTCGGCGCGGCTCAGGTCAGCCACTACTGCGCCAACGACGGCGCGGTCGAGGGCCTGCGGGCCTTCGACGTCCCGGCGTTCTCGGTCCAGTACCACCCCGAAGCCGCGGCCGGCCCGCACGACGCGGCCCCCCTGTTCGACGATTTCGTTTCGCTCATGGAGAAGAAGGCCTGATGCCGAAGAGGACGGACATCCAGCACGTGCTGGTGATCGGCTCCGGGCCGATCGTGATCGGGCAGGCCGCGGAGTTCGACTACTCCGGTACCCAGGCCTGCCGGGTGCTGCGCAGCGAAGGCCTGCGCGTGTCACTGGTGAACTCGAACCCGGCCACCATCATGACCGACCCCGAGTTCGCCGACGCGACCTACATCGAGCCGGTGACGCCGGACTTCGTCGAGAAGGTCATCGCCGAAGAGCGGCCGGACGCGATCCTGGCGACGCTCGGCGGGCAGACCGCGCTCAACTGCGCCGTCGCCCTGCACGAGCGCGGCGTGCTCGACAAGTACGGCGTCGAGCTGATCGGTGCCGACATCGACGCCATCCAGCGCGGCGAGGACCGGCAGAAGTTCAAGGACATCGTCCGCACCGTCGGCGCCGACGTCCCGCGCTCCCGCGTCTGCCACGACATGGACGAGGTCCGCGACACCGTCAAGGAGCTCGGCCTGCCGGTCGTCATCCGGCCGTCGTTCACCATGGGCGGGCTCGGCTCCGGCATGGCGCACACGCCCGAGGACCTCGAGCGGCTCGCGTCGACCGGGCTCACCGAGTCCCCGGTCACCGAGGTGCTCATCGAGGAGAGCGTGCTCGGCTGGAAGGAGTACGAGCTCGAGCTGATGCGCGACAAGAGCGACAACGTCGTGGTCGTCTGCTCGATCGAGAACGTCGACGCGATGGGCGTGCACACCGGCGACTCCGTCACCGTCGCGCCGACCATGACGCTGACCGACCGCGAGTACCAGGTGATGCGCGACGTCGGCATCGCCGTGCTGCGCGAGGTCGGCGTCGACACCGGCGGCTGCAACATCCAGTTCGCGATCAACCCGGCCGACGGCCGGATGGTCGTCATCGAGATGAACCCGCGGGTGTCGCGAAGCAGTGCCCTCGCGTCGAAGGCGACCGGCTTCCCGATCGCCAAGATCGCCGCGAAGCTCGCGATCGGCTACACCCTCGACGAGATCACCAACGACATCACCGGCGAGACGCCGGCGGCGTTCGAGCCCACTTTGGACTACGTCGTCGTGAAGATGCCGCGGTTCGCCTTCGAGAAGTTCCCGGGCGCGGACCCGACGCTGACCACGACCATGAAGAGCGTCGGCGAGGCGATGTCGTTCGGCCGCAGCTTCCCCGAGGCGCTCGGCAAGGTGATGCGGTCGATCGAGACCAAGGCGACCGGCTTCTGGACCCTGCCCGACCCCGATGGCGCCACGCTGGAGTCCACTTTGGACGCTCTGCGCGTGCCGCACGAGGGCCGGCTGTACGAAGTGGAACGCGCGCTGCGCCTCGGCGGCACCGTCGAGCAGGTGCACGAGGCTTCCGGCATCGACCCGTGGTTCATCGACCAGATCGCCCTCATCGGCGAGGTCGGCGCCGAGGTCCGCGACGCGCCGGTGCTGAACGAGGACCTGCTGCGCCGCGCCAAGCGCACTGGCCTGGCCGACCGCCAGATCGCCGCCCTGCGGCCGGAACTGGCCGGCGAGGACGGCGTCCGCGCGCTGCGCCACCGCCTCGGCGTGCGGCCGGTGTTCAAGACCGTCGACACCTGCGCGGCCGAGTTCGCCGCCAAGACGCCGTACCACTACTCGGCCTACGAGTCCGACCCCGACGCGCAGTCCGAAGTGGCCGCCCAGTCGGACAAGCCGAAGGTGCTCATCCTCGGCTCCGGCCCGAACCGGATCGGGCAGGGCATCGAGTTCGACTACTCCTGCGTGCACGCGGCGATCGCGTTGCGGGAGGCCGGGTTCGAGGCCGTCATGGTCAACTGCAACCCGGAAACCGTGTCCACCGACTACGACACGTCCGACCGGCTGTACTTCGAGCCGCTGTCCTTCGAGGACGTCCTCGAGGTCGTGCACGCCGAGCAGGCGTCCGGCACGGTCGCCGGCGTCATCGTCCAGCTCGGCGGGCAGACCCCGCTGGGCCTGGCGAAGAAGCTCGCCGACGCCGGTGTCCCGGTGGTCGGGACGCCGCCCGAGGCCATCCACCTGGCCGAGGACCGCGGCGCGTTCGGCGAGGTGCTCACCGAAGCCGGCCTGCCCGCGCCGCGCTACGGCACGGCGACGTCCTTCGAGGGCGCCAAGCGGATCGCCGACGAGATCGGCTACCCGGTGCTCGTCCGCCCGTCGTACGTGCTCGGCGGGCGCGGCATGGAGATCGTCTACGACGAGGAAACCCTGGCCGGCTACATCCACCGCGCCACCGAGGTCACCCCCGAGCACCCGGTGCTGGTCGACCGCTTCCTCGACGACGCCATCGAAATCGACGTCGACGCGCTGTACGACGGCGAAGAGCTCTACCTCGGCGGTGTCATGGAGCACATCGAGGAAGCCGGGATCCACTCCGGCGACTCCTCGTGCGCGCTGCCGCCGATCACGCTCGGGCACACCGACCTGCAGGCCGTCCGCCGCTCCACCGAGGCGATCGCCCGCGGGGTGGGCGTCCGCGGCCTCCTGAACGTCCAGTACGCGCTCAAGGACGACGTCCTGTACGTCCTGGAAGCCAACCCGCGCGCGTCGCGGACGGTGCCGTTCGTGTCCAAGGCGACGGCCGTGCCGCTGGCCAAGGCCGCCGCGCTGATCATGACCGGCTCGACGATCAAGGACCTGCGCGACACCGGCGTCCTCCCGGCCGAAGGCGACGGCGGGCAGATGCCGGCCGACTCGCCGGTCGCGGTCAAGGAAGCGGTGCTGCCCTTCCACCGCTTCCGCACCCCCGAGGGCCACGGCGTGGATTCCTTGCTGGGCCCGGAGATGAAGTCCACCGGCGAGGTGATGGGCGTCGACGTCTCCTTCGGCAAGGCCTTCGCCAAGTCGCAGAGCGGCGCGTACGGCTCGCTGCCGACTTCGGGCCGCGTGTTCGTCTCGGTCGCCAACCGCGACAAGCGCTCGCTGGTGTTCCCGGTGAAGCGCCTCGCGGACCTCGGGTTCGAGATCCTCGCCACGTCCGGCACCGCGGAAGTGCTGCGGCGCAACGGGGTCGCGTGCACGGTGGTGCGCAAGCACTACGAGGGGTCGACCGAAGCCGAGCCGAACATCGTGGACGTGATCCTGAACGGCGACGTCGACATGGTGATCAACACGCCCTACGGGAACAGCGGTCCGCGCGTCGACGGCTACGAAATCCGCACCGCCGCGGTGTCCCGCGACATCCCCTGCGTGACGACCGTGCAGGGCGCCGCGGCGGCCGTGCACGGCATCGAGGCGCTCATCCGGGGTGACATCGGGGTCAAGTCCCTGCAGGAGCTGCAGGCGGCGCTGAAGGCGAAGTCGTGACGGCGGGGGAGCGGTTCGGGGCGCGGCTGGCCAAGGCCGTCGCGGCCCGCGGCCCGCTGTGCGCCGGCATCGACCCCCACCCGGGCCTCCTCGAGGCCTGGGGGCTCCCGGTGGACGCTTCGGGCCTGGAACGGTTCGCGCTGTCCGCCACGGAGGTCCTGGCGGCCCGCACGGCGATCGTGAAGCCGCAGTCGGCGTTCTTCGAAAGTTTCGGGTCCGCCGGTGTCCGCGTGCTGGAACGGGTGGTGGACACCGCCCGGGACGCGGGCGCGCTGGTGCTGCTGGACGTCAAGCGCGGCGACATCGGCTCCACGATGGCGGCGTACACGGCCGCCTACGTGGCCGACGGCGCCGCGATCGCGGCCGACGCCATCACCGTCTCGCCGTACCTCGGGTTCGGCTCGCTGGAGCAGTGCGCCGCCACGGCGGTCTCGGCGGGGCGCGGCATCTTCGTGCTTGCTCGGACTTCGAACCCCGAAGCGGCCGCGGTGCAGAACGCGAAGCTGCCCGACGGGCGCACGGTGGCGCAGGCGATCGTGGACTCGGCGGCGGCGCTCAACGACGGAGCGGAACCGCTCGGCGATGTGGGTGTGGTCGTCGGGGCCACCATTTCGCCGGGGGAACTCGATCTCTCGCGGCTGAACGGACCGGTGCTGGCGCCCGGTTTCGGGGCCCAGGGAGCCACTGCGGCCGATTTGAAGGCCCTTTTCGGCCCTTCGCTGCCCGGCGTGCTGCCCGCGTCGTCCCGCGACATCCTGAAGCACGGTCCGGAGCAACAGGCTTTGCGCCAAGCGGTCGAACGGGTCGCCGAAGTGCTGGCCGACCCGCAGGAAAACGGCCAATAGCAGGGCCCGGAACGGGGTCCCAC
Organism: Amycolatopsis sp. cg9; assembly: GCF_041346945.1. Lineage (NCBI taxonomy): Bacteria > Bacillati > Actinomycetota > Actinomycetes > Pseudonocardiales > Pseudonocardiaceae > Amycolatopsis > Amycolatopsis sp. cg9. The sequence goes on from NZ_CP166850.1 coordinate 5,562,985, forward strand.
CAGGCACCCCCGCATTGTGGCCGGTGCTCACGGGTGGGTACCGTCGCGTCACCCACCCAGATTTGAGAACTACCGGAGGAAAACGTGGCACTTCCCCAGCTGACAGAGGAACAGCGCGCTGCGGCGCTGGAGAAGGCCGCCGCCGCTCGCCGCATCCGTGCTGAGCTGAAGGAGCGGCTGAAGCGGGGCGGTACCACTCTGGTCGACGTGCTGAAGCAGGCCGAGGAGAACGAAGTCCTCGGCAAGATGAAGGTTTCGGCTCTGCTCGAGGCCCTTCCGGGCGTCGGCAAGGTCCGCGCGCAGCAGACCATGGAACGACTGGAGATCGCCCCCAGCCGTCGCCTCCGCGGCCTCGGCGACCGGCAGCGCAAGGCGCTGCTGGCCGAGTTCAGCGGCGAGTGAACGGCGCCGGTCGTGACTACCCGGTGAACCGGGGCGCCGACCGCGGCAGTGAGCCGGTGCCGGGGACCTCCCCGGCACCGGCTCACCGTCGTATCGGGGCCTTCGGGGGTCGGGAAGTCGAGCGTGGTGGGCGAGCTGCGGAAGCTGGAGCCCGACATCTACTTCAGCGTCTCGGTCACCACGCGCAAGCCCCGCCCCGGCGAAGTCGACGGGGCGCACTACCACTTCGTCGACCGCGCCGAGTTCGACGCGATGGTCGCCGACGGCAGGCTCCTGGAGTGGGCCGAGTTCGCCGGCAACTGCTACGGCACCCCCCGCGAGCCGGTCGAGAAGGCGCTCGCCGAGGGCCGCCCGGCCATCCTGGAGATCGAACTGCAGGGCGCCCGCCAGGTCCGCGCGGCGATGCCGGAGGCCCGGCTGGTGATGCTGATGCCGCCGTCCTGGGAGGAACTGGTCGGCAGGCTCACCGGGCGCGGCACCGAAAACGAGGCCGCCGTGCAGGCCCGGCTGGCCGAAGCGGAGCGCGAACTGGCGGCGGCGGGGGAGTTCGACCACCGCGTCGTCAACGCCGACGTGCGAGAGGCCGCCGAGCACTTGCTAAACTTGGTCACTGATCAGTCTTCCGAAGATGCGGAGCACCACGCGTGACCAGCCAGGTAGCCTTGACCGAAGAACTCGAGGGCATCACCAACCCCCCGATCGACGACCTGCTCGAAAAGGTCAGCTCGAAGTACGCGCTGGTGATCTACTCGGCCAAGCGCGCCCGCCAGATCAACGACTACTACGCCCAGCTGGGCGAGGGTCTGCTCGAGTACGTCGGCCCGCTCGTCGAGCCGGGCCCGCGCGAGAAGCCGCTCTCGATCGCGCTGCGCGAGATCCACGGCGGCCTGCTCGAGCACACCGAGGGTGAGTAAACCCCGCGTCGTCCTGGGCGTGGGCGGTGGTATCGCCGCCTACAAGGCCTGTGAGGTGCTGCGCGGGCTGACCGAATCCGGTCACGACGTCCGCGTGGTCCCCACCGAAGCCGCGCTGAACTTCGTCGGCGCGGCGACCTTCGAGGCCCTCTCGGGGCACCCGGTGCACACCGGCGTGTTCACCGAGGTGCCCGAGGTCCAGCACGTCCGCGTCGGCAAGGAAGCCGACCTCGTCCTGGTCGTCCCGGCCACGGCGAACCTGCTCGCCAAGGCCGCCCACGGCCTCGCGGACGACCTGCTGACGAACACCCTGCTCACCGCCCGGTGCCCGGTCGCCTTCTTCCCGGCGATGCACACGGAGATGTGGGAGCACCCCGCGACCCGCGCCAACGTCGCCCTGCTGCGCTCGCGCGGCACGATCGTCGCCGAGCCCGATTCGGGCCGGTTGACCGGCGCCGACACCGGCAAGGGCCGCCTGGCGAACCCGGCCGAGATCGTCGACCTCGCCAAGCTGCTGCTGGCCCGCCCGGACGCCCTCCCGCGCGACCTCGAAGGGGTCCGCGTCGTGGTGTCCGCGGGCGGCACGCGCGAGCCCCTCGACCCGGTCCGCTACCTGGGCAACCGCTCCTCGGGCAAGCAGGGCTACGCGCTGGCCCGCGTCGCCGCCCAGCGCGGCGCCGACGTCACCCTGGTCACCGCGCACACCGTCGCGCTGCCGGACCCGGCGGGCGCGACCGTGCAGCACGTCTCGACCGCCGAGGAGCTGCGGCAGGCCGTGCACGCGGCGTCCCAGTCCGCGGACGTCGTCGTGATGGCCGCCGCCGTCGCCGACTTCCGGCCGGCGAACCGGGCCGACCACAAGATCAAGAAGTCCGACGACCAGCCGGACCCGGTGATCACCCTGGACCGCAACGCGGACATCCTGGCCGAACTGGTGCGGAACCGGCGGGCCGGGCAGGTCGTCGTCGGGTTCGCCGCCGAAACCGGGGACGAGCGCGGCAGCGTCCTCGACCACGCCCGCACGAAGCTCAAGCGCAAGGGCGCGGACCTGTTGGTCGTCAACGCCGTCGGGGACGGCAAGGCGTTCGGCACCGAGGACAACTCGGGCTGGCTCCTAGGGGCCGATTCCACTGAAAAACCCCTACCTCTTGTGCAGAAAGCGGAACTGGCGTCCATGGTGTGGGACGCTGTTGTGAGCTTCATGAAGCGTTGACCGTCCCTGGAGCGATAGTCAGTACGCTTGCACTGGTAAGGGGTGCCTAACTTTCCGGGCATCCGACGTCTAGGTGAGGAAGTGACGGCCACCGTGACCGCGTCTAGCAGCAGATTGTTCACCTCGGAGTCGGTGACCGAAGGGCACCCCGACAAGATTTGCGACGCCATCAGCGACTCGATCCTCGACGGCCTCCTGTCGAAGGACCCGCGCAGCCGCGTCGCGGTCGAGACCCTGATCACCACCGGCCAGGTGCACGTGGCCGGCGAGGTGACGACCGAGGCCTACGCCGACATCCCCACGATCGTCCGCGACGTCATCCTGAAGATCGGCTACGACTCCTCCGCCAAGGGCTTCGACGGCAACTCCTGCGGCGTCAACGTCGCGATCGGTTCGCAGTCGCCCGACATCGCGCAGGGCGTCGACACCGCGTACGAGTCGCGGGTCGAGTCCGACGAGGACGAGATCAACCGCCAGGGCGCCGGCGACCAGGGCCTGATGTTCGGCTACGCCTGCTCGGACACCCCCGAGCTGATGCCGCTGCCGATCGCGCTGGCCCACCGGCTCTCCAAGCGGCTGACCGCGGTCCGCAAGGACGGCGTGCTGCCGTACCTGCGCCCGGACGGCAAGACCCAGGTGACCATCGAGTACGCCGGCGACCAGCCGGTCCGCCTCGACACGGTCGTCGTGTCCTCCCAGCACGCCGACGGCATCGACCTGGAGAAGATGCTCAGCGTCGACGTCAAGGAGCACGTCGTCGGCCCCGAGCTCGAGGGCCTCGGCATCGACACCTCCGGCGCGCGCCTGCTGGTCAACCCGACCGGCCGGTTCGTCATCGGCGGCCCGATGGGCGACGCCGGCCTGACCGGGCGCAAGATCATCGTCGACACCTACGGCGGCATGGCCCGCCACGGCGGCGGCGCGTTCTCCGGCAAGGACCCGTCCAAGGTCGACCGCTCTGCCGCGTACGCGATGCGCTGGGTGGCCAAGAACGTCGTCGCCGCGGGCCTGGCCCAGCGGACCGAGGTGCAGGTCGCGTACGCGATCGGCAAGGCGGCCCCGGTCGGCCTGTTCGTCGAGACGTTCGGTACCGAGACGGTCGACCCGTCGAAGATCCAGCAGGCCATCACCGAGGTCTTCGACCTCCGGCCGGCGGCGATCATCCGCGACCTCGACCTGCTGCGCCCGATCTACGCCCCGACCGCGGCGTACGGCCACTTCGGCCGGCCCGAGCTGGGCCTCCCCTGGGAGAGCACGGCCCGCGCCGAGGCACTGAAGGCCGCCGCGGGCGCCTGACGCGTTCGTCATGAAGGGCACCCTCATGGTCTTTACGGCCATGAGGGTGCCCTTCACGGCGTTCGGCGTCGGGGCTGTCGGAGGGGTCTGGTAGAGATCACGGCGTGAGTAGTCCCGAGCCCGCCGCTCTCTGGGATCTTCCGGAGAAGCCGCCTTCGCCGAAGGCGGCGCCCTCGCGCGCCCGGAAACCGCCGAAGCCGGGCCAGAAGGCCAAGGGCGCCCAGTCGCCCGCGCCGGAGAAGCCGGTCGCGCGGATCGTCGTCGACATCCCCCTGGCGCACCTGGACCGCACCTTCGACTACCTCGTGCCCGAGAAGCTGCACGAGACGGCCGTGCCGGGCTGCCGCGTCCGCGTCCGGTTCGCCGGCCAGCTCGTCGACGGCTACCTGGTCGAGCGCGGCGAGTCCAGCGAGTACGACCGGAAGCTGGCGTTCCTGGACCGCGTGACGTCGGCCGAGCCGGTGCTGCCGCCGCCGTTGCACGCGCTGTGCCGGGCGGTGGCCGACCGCTACGGCGGCACGCTGTCGGACGTCCTGCGCCTGGCGATCCCGCCCCGCCACGCGAAGGCCGAAGGCGAGCCGCCGCTCGCCCCCTCAGCCCCGCCGGACGCGCCGGACACCGAAGCCTGGGCGCGCTACCAGCGCGGTCCGGCGTTCCTGGAAGCCCTCGCCGAGGGGAAGCCCGCGAACGCCGTCTGGCAGGCCCTGCCGGGCGAGGACTGGCCGCGCCGGCTGGCCGAGGCGGCCGGTACGGTCGCGGCCGCGGGCCGCGGCGCGGTGCTGGTCGTGCCGGACCACCGCGACCTGACCCGCGTGCACGACGCGTGCGCCGCGCTGCTGGGCGAAGAAGCCGTGGTGGCGCTGATCGCCGGGCTCGGGCCCGCGGAGCGCTACCGGCGCTGGCTGGCGGTGCTGCGCGGCGCGGTGCGGGTGGTGGTCGGCACGCGCGCGGCGATGTTCGCGCCGGTCCACGACCCCGGCCTGTTCGTCGTCTGGGACGACGGCGACGACCTGCACCTCGACCAGCACGCGCCGTACCCGCACGTCCGGGACGTGCTGATGGACCGCGCGCACACGACGAAGTCGTCCCTGCTGGTCGGCGGCTTCGCCCGCACGGCCGAGGCCCAGCTGCTGGTCGAGTCCGGCTGGGCCGCGCCGGTCCTGGCCGACCGCGCGACGCTGCGCTCGGCCGCCCCGCGCGTCACCCCGGTCGGCGAGGACTTCGACGTCGCCCGCGACGAGGCCGCCCGCGTGGCGCGCCTCCCGGCGGTGGCGTTCGAGGCCGCGCGCCAGGCGTTCGCGGCGGGCCACCCGGCGCTGGTCCAGGTCCCGCGCCGGGGGTACGTCCCGGGCCTGGCCTGCGGCAACTGCCGCACCCCCGCCCACTGCCGCCGCTGCGCGGGCCCGCTGTCGTTGCCGGGCGGCTCGATCGACGGCCGCCCGAAACCCCCGGCGTGCAGCTGGTGCGGTGTCCCGGAAACGGCGTTCCGCTGCACGGCGTGCGGTTCGGTGCGGTTGCGCGCGGTGGTCGTCGGCGCCAAGCGCACGGCGGAGGAGCTCGGCCGCGCGTTCCCGGGCATCCCGGTCCGCACCTCCGGGGCGGCGGAGGTCCTGACCACGGTCCCGGCCAAGCCGGCCCTGGTCGTCTGCACCCCGGGCGCGGAACCGGTGGCCGAGGACGGCTACGGCGCGGCGCTGCTCCTGGACGGCTGGGCGTTGCTCGGCCGCCAGGATCTGCGAGCGGCGGAGGAAACCCTGCGCCGCTGGATGGCCGCGGCCGCCCTGGTCCGGCCGTCCTCCGAGGGCGGCCGGGTCATCGTCGGCGCGGAGGCCGGCCTCCCGGTGGTCCAGGCCCTGGTCCGCTGGGACCCGGCCTGGCACGCGAGCCAGGAGCTGGCCGAGCGCCGCGAGCTGGGCTTCCCGCCCTCGATGCGGATGGCGAGCGTGGAGGGCACCCCGGACGCGGTCGCGGGCTTCCTGGACGACCTGCCGCTGCCGGAGTCCGGTGAGGTGCTGGGCCCGGTCCCGCTGGGCGAGGTCGACGAAGAGGGCAACGCGGAGCGGGAGCGGGCACTGGTCCGGGTGTCCCGCGCGGACGGCAAGGCGTTGTCGGCATCGATCCACGCGGCCGCGGCCCGGCGGGACGCGAAGAAGGCGACGGAACCGATCCGCATCCAGGTGGACCCGCTGAAGCTCATCTGACGGGCCGTCAGCCGTCCTGCCCGGCCGGCTCTTCGGGGATCGTGTCGAGGATGCCGGCGGCGATCTCCCGGGCCGCGCGCTTCAGTTCGGTGCTCGCGCCGCGGAAGAGGTCCTGGGCCGGTTCCGCGGGCCAGCCGGGCGGCAGCAGGTCGCGGGGGAGCCGGGGGTCGGTGCGGATCGTCTGCAGCCAGTCGGCTTCCAGCCGGAGGTGGCGGGCCAGGCTGTCCGGGGCCTGCGCCGCCGCTTCGCCGGTTTCGTTCCAGCGGCCCAGGAAACCGCGGTAGTGGCTCGCGATGCGCTCGAGGTCCCACGCCTCCTGCACGAGCTCGGCGACCTCCGTCGGCGGCAGGGCGCGGGCCTGGAACACCTTGACGTGGCCGTCGGTGCCCAGGCCGTCCAGCAACGGCGTCGTGTCCACTGTGGAGGGTGCGATCCACAGGCCGCTCTGGAGGCTGCCGAACCCGGCCCACAGCAGGCGTGAGCGCAGCACGTGGCGCTGGCGCTGCCACGACTCCGGCATCGAAAAGCCGAGCAGGGTCCAGGTGCCGTCCCAGTGGTGGTTCACCGCGCCGAGGTGCCAGATGCGGTGCGCGCCGTCGAGCAGGATCGCCCGCGACCGCTCGGTCAGTCCGATGTAGACGTTGCGGCCGCGGCGGGTGCGCCGCAGCAGGTCGCGCCGGGCCATCCGGCTCAGCGTCGAACGGGCCGCGTGCTCGGAGACGCCGGCCCGGCCCAGTACCTCGAGCACGCTCGCCGTGGCCACCTGGACGTCGTGGCCGAGGACGTGCGCGCCGAGGAACGCGAGCAGCAGGGCCTGCGGGCGCGGTGCCCCGCCGGGGGAGAGGTCGTCGCCCTCCTCGGTCGCGTGCTCGGCCACGGTGGTCACCGAGCCAGCATAAGCGAGTCGATGTTGGGCACAGTATTGACCGCGGTCATCGATGTGCTTAATGTTTGCGCCGGATGTGGCGCAGGCCACGTCCGCATCCGGCGGTCGGCGACGAGGCGGGACACGCGATGACGGACACCCACGGCCCCCACCATTCGCCCGTGCAGCTGCGCAGGGCGGTGCTGTCCAGCTACCTGGGCAGCGTGATCGAGTACTACGACTTCCTGCTCTACGCCACGGCGTCGGCCGTGGTGTTCTCCAAGGTCTTCTTCTCCGGCTTGGACCCGGTGGTCGGCACGATCGCGAGCCTGGGCACCTTCACCACCGGCTACCTGGCCCGCCCGCTCGGCGGGATCGTGTTCGGGCACTTCGGGGACCTGCTCGGCCGCAAGCGGATGCTCGTGATCACCATGACGATGATGGGCATCGCGAGCACGCTGATCGGCGTGCTGCCCACCTACGCCCAGGCCGGCGCGCTGGCGCCGATCCTGCTGGTCGTGCTGCGCGTGCTGCAGGGCATCGCGGTCGGCGGGGAGTGGGGCGGCGCGGTCCTGATGTCGGCCGAGCACGCCACCACCCGCCGCGGCCTGTGGGCGAGCTTCACCAACGCCGGCGCCCCCAGCGGCATGGTCGTCTCCACGCTGATGCTCACGCTCATGGCCGCGGTGACGACCGACGCGCAGTTCCTGGCGTGGGGCTGGCGGATCCCGTTCCTGCTCAGCGTGGTGCTGCTCGCCATCGGCCTGTTCGTGCGGCTGAAGGTGACCGAGACACCGGTCTTCGCGGCGGCGACCCGCCCGTCGCGCGCCCCGCTGGTGGAGGTGCTGCGGCGGCACCCGAGGAACCTGCTGCTGGCGGTGGGCGTCGGCTTCGGCGCGTTCGTCGCGCAGGGCACGCTCACGACCTACGTGCTCGCCTACGCGGTCGGCCAGGGCTTCTCGCGCCAGACCGTGCTCAACGCGATCACCGTGTCGTCGGTGGGCGCGGTGTTCGGGATCATCGGGTTCTCGGCGTTGTCGGACCGGATCGGGCGCCGCCCGGTGGTCGTCGGCGGCGCGGTGGCCACGGCGATCGTCGGGTTCCTGTTGTTCCCGATGGTCGACAGCCGCTCGGCGGGGCTGCTGGTCCTGGCACTCGTGCTCGGGCAGTCGATCGCGCACCCGGCGATGTACGGGCCGCTGGCCGCGCTGTGCACCGAACTGTTCGGCACCCGCGCCCGCTACACCGGCGCGTCGCTGGGCTACCAGGTGGCCGGGCTCGGCGCCGGCGTCGCCCCGGTCGTGTTCGCGAGCATCGCCGGCGCCGGCACCCTGCTCATCTCCGTGGTGATCGCCGCGTGCTGCCTGGTCACCGTGCTCAGCGTGCTCGCGCTGGCCGAAAGCCACCGCACCGACCTGACCGACGACCCGGACGGCGTGGTGGCGCCCGCGCCGGAGGGGATCCGCGGGACCACGTGAGCCGGGAGCGCGGGAAAAGGAGCCCGCGCCGTGCTCAGCGGCTCACCACCGTGCCCGGCAACGACTCCAGCGCCGCTCGCGGGGATTCCGCCTGCCGCGGCGGGATTCCCGCGGCCGGGCCACCCGCCGCCGCTGTCGTCAACGCGATCACCTGGGCCGCGATCGCCTGGCGGCGGGACTCGAACGCCGGGTCCGTCAGCGCTGCCGGGTCGGCCGGCTGGCCCAGCACCGGCGTGTGCAGGTGCCCGCCCGCCACCGACGTCAGGCCCAGTCCCAGCCGGAGCCGGTTCGCCCGGAACATGGACTCGTTCGACAGGTAGTTCCCGCCGCCGCCCGAAGCCGCGATTTCGCCGGGGGCCGGGGCGTCCGAACGGCACACCGGCGTCCCGGTGCCCCGCTGGGAAGAGTCCGGCCACACGCAGAACGCCTGGTTGAAGTTCACCGGGTACGCGCCCGGCACCGCGAGCATCCGCGAGTACGGCAGCGTCGTCTCGATGAACTGGACGGCCGGCTGCGGCCAGCCCGCGGCGGGCGGGATCCCGCCGGTCACCGAAGCGTTGTCGTTGTCCGGGAAGCCGCCGCGCCAGGCGCCCGCCCAGCGTTCGACGTCGAAGCGGCCCGGGCGGCCCTGGCTGATCGTCAGCACGACATCAGGCCGCCGCGCGCGATCACGCAGCGCCGAGCCGTACGCCGCTTCGACGATGCCGTCGTCGAAGTAGCCCCACACCACCGGGAAACTCACCGCTCGGACCACCGCGGGGCCCGCCGGGGTGTCGAGGACGCGGCCGTCGAGCTGCAGCGCCGATGCCCCCGCCGGGTTCGAAATCGAGAGGCCGCGGCCGTCCAGCTGGAACGGGTCGAAGCCGCTCACCATGACCCGCCGCGTTTTGCCGAGCGGGAAGCGGACGTCGTCGAGGCCGCGGGAGCCGCGGTCGAACGCCGTGAGCAAGGCCGCGCGGTCGGGCAGTCCGAACGCCGGCCGCCACTGCCGGATCGCGCTGCTCAGCTGCAGCCTCGCCCAGTACAGCGGCCGGTCGTCGAAGCGGTCGAGCGTGCCCAGGCCGGGGCGGCGGCCCTGCGCGCGGTCGACGGCCGTCCGCCACAGCCGGTCGCCCGCCTGCGTGACCAGGCGCTCGGCCCGGCGCGGGGTGCGCGCCGCGCAGAGATCGTGCTTCACCTCGGCGACGAGCGGGTCGAGCCCGGCCAGCCGGACGAGTTCGGGACCGGCCGCGGGGCCGCCCGCCGGCAGGGTCGCGGTCAGGCGTTGTTCTTCCACGGTCAGCGTCGCGGCCGGGTCGAAGCAGCCGGGCGCGGCCACCGCCGTGCCGGGGAGCGCGAAGAGCGGGACGGTGGCGAGCAGGGGGAGCAGGGCGGTCAGGCGCACGGGTTTCCCTCCACGGCGTGGGTGACGCGGTCGAGTCTTCCGCCGACCGCGCCACCCGCGTAACCCGCGTAAGTCGGGATCAGCCGGTCGCGAGCACCTTCAGGCGCGAGATGTCCGCGCTGAACGTGTCCTGGTCGATCGGCGAGGAGCTGTACTGCCAGAACGTGTAGAAGCCCCAGTTGTACGGCAGCGTGCCCGCCGAAGACGCGTACCGCGCCACCCACAACGGGTTCGTCGAGCTGAAGTCGCCCGTGTTGCCGGTGCACTGGCTCCACCAGCTCGTCGCCGTGTAGATCACCGGCCAGCGGGTCGTCTTCGCGTGGTATTCGTCGCTGAACGCCTTGATCCACGCCACCATCTGCGCCGGCGTCTTGCCGTAGCAGGCGTTGTTCGGGCCCCACTCGATGTCGAGCGTGCCGGGGAGCGTCTTGCCGTCCTTCGACCAGCCGCCGCCGTGGGCGACGAAGTAGTCGGCCTGGGCCGCGCCGCCGGCACCGTCCGGGCGGCCGTAGTGGTAGGCCCCGCGGATCATGCCGACGTTGTACGAGCCCGTGTACTGCTGGCTGAAGTACGCGTTCTGGTAGCTGGTGCCCTCGGTCGCCTTGACGTAGGCGAACTTCTTGCCCGCGCTCCAGTACGACGCCCAGTTCACGTTGCCCTGGTAAGCGCTTACATCGATGCCGGGGACGCTCGCGTCCACCGACGCCGGCGCCAGGCCGGCCGGTGGCACGCCGTCGTGGGCGCGGATCGCCGCCCCCATTTCGTGGTTGCCGGTGGCGTCTTGCTGGGGGAGCGGCGGCGAGGCTTCGGCGCCGGGGGCGGTCGCGACCAGCAGGGAGGCCGAGACCGCGAGTGCGGCGCCGAGCAGGCGGCGCCACCGTCGTGGTGCGTTCATCTTGAGTTGTTCCTTCCGATTGCCCTCGCGGTGCGCGGTGTGCAGGCCGCGCCGCACGATTCTGTTACAGGGAGACCGGTAACGTCACTGCTCCATGTGATTTAATTTCCGGAACCCCTGAACTGTGTGAAAAGCTGACGAAACGGGTGTATCGGCCCTGTTGGCGTCTTGTTACGGGGGAAGCCAAGAGGCAGACTCGCCCGCATGCCCGCGCTCAGATGCCGCCGAACCCTCGTCATCGCCGCTGCCGCCGCGCTCGTCACCACCGTCGCGAGCGGGCCCGCCACCGCGGCCACCCCCACCCCCAAGTCGCCGGTCGCCGTCGGCTTCGGCGGGGCCGTGGCCAGCATCGACGCCGACGCGACCGCGATCGGCACCCAGGTCCTGCGCGACGGCGGGAACGCCGTCGACGCGGCGGTCGCGGTCGCCGCCGCGCTCGGGGTCACCGACCCGTTCTCCGCCGGGGTCGGCGGCGGCGGGTTCTTCGTCTACTACGACGCCCGAACGCACCGCGTGCACACCTTGGACGGCCGCGAGACCGCGCCGAAGACCGCCGACGAGAACCTGTTCGTCGAGAACGGCAAGCCGCTGCCGTTCGCCGACGCGGTCACCAGCGGGCTCAGCGTCGGGGTGCCCGGCACGCCGGCGACCTGGTCCGAGGCGCTGCGCAAGTGGGGGACGCGCTCGCTGGCGAAGTCGCTGAAGCCGGCGGAAAACCTCGCGCGGAACGGCTTCGTCGTCGACTCGACGTTCCAGACGCAGATCGCGAACAACGCCGCGCGGTTCTCGGCGTTCCCGTCGACGCGCTCGCTGTACCTGCCGGACGGCGCCCCGCCCGCGCCCGGCACCGTCTTCAAGAACCCCGACCTGGCCGCGACGTACGCGCAGCTCGAACGCCAAGGCGTCGGTGCGCTGTACCGGGGCCCGATCGGCGCGGACATCGCCAAGACCGTGCAGCGGCCGCCGGTCGACCCGGCCTCGACGCTGAACGTCCGGCCCGGCCAGCTCACCACCGGCGACCTCGCCGCCTACGACGTCATCGAGCGCCGCCCGACGCAGACCAGCTACCACGGCCTCGACGTCTACGGCATGCCGGCGCCGTCGTCCGGCGGGCTGACGGTCGCCGAGGCGCTCAACGTCCTCGAGAACTTCGACCTGAAGCACGCGAGCAAGGCCGACTACCTGCAGTACTTCCTGGAGTCGACGCGGTTCGCCTTCGCCGACCGCAACCGCTGGATCGGCGACCCGGCGTTCGTCGACGTCCCGGCCAGGGAGCTGCTCAGCCAGCGCTTCGCCGACTCGCGGGCCTGCCTGATCTCGAAGGACAAGGCCGCGACCAGCCCGGTCGCCCCGGCCGACCCCCGCCACCCGGCACCGTGCGCCGCCGGGACGACGGCCGCGCCGACGCCGTACGAGGGGGAGAACACCACCCACCTGACGGTCGCCGACAAGTGGGGCAACGTCGTCGCCTACACGCTGACGATCGAGCAGGAGGGCGGCAGCGGCATCGTCGTGCCGGGCCGCGGGTTCCTGCTCAACAACGAGCTGACCGACTTCTCGTTCACGCCGGTGACGCCGGGCGTGCCCGACCCGAACCTGCCCGGCCCCGGCAAGCGGCCGCGCTCGTCGATGGCACCGACGATCGTCCTGGACCACGGCCGCCCGTTCTTCGCGACCGGATCGCCGGGCGGCGCGTCGATCATCACGACGGTCCTGCAGGTGATCCTCGGCCGCCTCGACCGGGGCCTGTCCCTGGAGGACGCGATCGCGGCCCCGCGCGCATCCCAGCGCAACTCGGCGGCCGCCCAGGTCGAGCAGGCGTTCCTCGACCAGCCCGAGACGGCGGAGCTGCGGGCTCGTGGCCAGGGCTTCTCGACGGCGCCGGCGGAGATCGGCGCGGCAACGGGCGTCGAGCGCTTGCGCGACGGCCGCTGGCTGGCCGCGGCGGAACCGGTGCGGCGCGGCACGGGAGCGGCGCAGGTGGTGTGGCCCACGCGCTGGTAGGTCGCTCGATCGCGGGTTCGGCGGGCGGGTACCGAGGTGCCTGCCGCCGGAACCCGGACCGGCCGCGCCACTCGCCCGGTCGCCCGCGCGAGTGGTGGGCGGCACCGCGGCCCGGTGAAGGCACCTTCACCGGGCCTGGTGCCGGATCCGGCAAAGTGGCCTGGCCAGGCGACTCCGTCGCCGATGATCGGCTCGCCCGCTGTCTCGAATGAGTCATTCAGGTCTTCGGAGGTCCTGAATGACTCATTCAAGACGTCCGCGGACTGCGCCGGCGCGACTTTGCTGCAGCCCTGGCACCTAGTTGCCCTGAAGGTGGCCTTCAGAGACTTCCGACTCGCCCCGAGGTGCAGCTCCCGGTCCCCAGCGCAGCCCCCGCCCTCCCTGGGGGCGTGCCCTTGTCCAGCCTATCGGCGCCGCCCGACGAAATGGCGGGGAAGTGGGCGGCCGGGGCCTGGTTGTCCACATCGCGGCCGTGCTGTGGACAACCAGGCCGAGCTGAGCGCGCCCGGGGGGAGGGGGCCTTCTAGACTCGGGCCCGATGTTCCAGCCACCTGAAACCCCGCTCCCGCCGGGGGTGGGCCGATGAAGCTCGTCTTCGCCGGCACGCCCGACCCGGCGGTCCCCGCGCTGCGCGCCCTGCTCGACTCCGGACGGCACGAGGTCGTCGCGGTCGTCACCCGTCCCGATGCGCAGGCCGGGCGCGGCCGCCGCGTCGTGCGGTCGCCCGTCGGGGCGCTCGCCGATGAGCACGGCATCGAGGTCCTGACGCCCGCGCGGGCGTCCGATCCCGCCTTCCTCGCCCGGCTCGCCGAGCTCGCGCCCGACGCCTGCCCGGTCGTCGCCTACGGGGCGCTGCTGCCGCAGGCCGCCCTCGACATCCCGCGGCTGGGCTGGGTCAACCTGCACTTCTCGCTGCTGCCCGCCTGGCGCGGCGCGGCGCCGGTGCAGGCCGCGATCCGGGCCGGTGACGAGATCACCGGGGCCTCGACCTTCCGGATCGTCAAGGAGCTGGACGCTGGCCCGGTCTACGGCGTCGTCACCGAGGCCATCGGGTCCACCGACACGGCGGGCGGGCTGCTCGGGCGGCTCGCGGAGTCCGGGGCGAAGCTGCTGCTGTCCACCATGGACGGTCTCGCCGACGGCAGCCTGGTCGCGCGCGAGCAGCCCGCCGAGGGCATCAGCTACGCGCCGAAGGTGACGGTCGAGGACGCGCGGGTGTCCTTCGCGGACCCGGCGTCGGCGGTCGACCGGCAGATCCGGTCGGTCAGCCCGGACCCGGGCGCGTGGGCGGAGTTCCGCGGCGAGCGGTTCAAGCTCGGCCCGGTCACGGTGCTCGACGAACCCGGCCCGCCGCCGGGCGAGATCGTGGTCGAACGCAAACGGGTGCTGGTCGGGACGGCGACGAAGCCGCTGCGGCTCGGCGAAGTCCAGGCACCCGGCAAGAAACGGATGGCGGCCACCGACTGGGCGCGCGGTACGAGGATCGACCAGGGAGAGCGCCTCCGGTGAACGACCACAGGGAACGACGTCCGTCACGACCGCAGCGGGGCCGCCCGGCACCGCGCAAGGAAGGCCCGCGCCGCCCGCCGGCGGTGGACCCGGCCCGGCAGGCCGCGTTCGACGTCCTCGCCGCCGTGCGGACCAAGGACGCCTACGCCAACCTCGTCCTCCCGGACCTGCTGCGCGAGCGGCGGATCACCGGCCGCGACGCCGCGCTGGCCACCGAACTCGCGTACGGCGCTTCGCGGGCCCAGGGCCTGCTCGACGCCGTCATCGAGTCCTGCGCCGAGCGCCCGCTCTCGCAGACCGACCCCGCGGTGCTCGACGCGCTGCGCCTCGGCGTCTACCAGCTGTTGCGCACGCGCATCCCCGAGCACGCCGCCGTGACGTCCACAGTGGACCTCGTGCGCGCGGAAGGTGGTTCGTGGGCAACGGGTTTCGCGAACGCCGTCATGCGCAAGGTGTCCGAAAAGGACGAAGCGGCGTGGCTCGACGAGCTCGCGCCGGACGACGCGGCCGACCCGATCGGCGCCTACGCGCTGCGGACCGCGCACCCGCGCTGGATCGCCCGCTCGTTCGCCGAAGCGCTGGGTGACAAGGGCGCCACGCTCAAGGCGGCTCTGGAAGCCGACGACGCGCGGCCCGAGGTGCACCTCGTCGCCCGGCCCGGCGAGATCAGCGCCGACGAGCTCGCCGCGATCACCGGCGGCGACCCGGCGCCCTACTCGCCCTACGGCGTGCGCCTGCCCGCCGGCGCCGGCGACCCGGCCGACGCCGAGCCCGTCCGCGAGCGGCTGGCCGCGGTCCAGGACGAAGGCAGCCAGCTCTGCGCGATCGCCGCGACGAAGGTGCCCGTCGAGGGCACCGACGAGCGCTGGCTCGACCTGTGCGCCGGACCCGGCGGCAAGGCGGCCCTGCTCGGCGCGCTGGCGGCGTTGAGCGGGGCGAGCGTCGACGCCGTGGAGAAGGCGCCGCACCGCGCGAAGCTCGTCGAGAAGGCCACGAGCGGTTTGCCGGTGAAGGTGCACGTCGCCGACGGCCGCGAGTCCGGGCTGGAGCCCGGCTACGACCGGATCCTCGTCGACGCGCCGTGCAGCGGCCTCGGCGCCCTGCGGCGGCGGCCCGAAGCGCGCTGGCGCCGCAAGCCCTCGGACGTCGCGGACCTGACCAAACTGCAGGGCGAGCTGATCACCGCGGCGTACGGGCTGCTGCGGCCGGGCGGCGCGCTCACCTACGTCGTCTGCTCGCCGCACTTGGCCGAGACGGAAGGCGTGATCGGCGAGACGGCGCGGCGGCTGAAGGCCGAGGTGCTGGACGCGCGCGAGCTGTTCCCGGGTGTGCCGGAGCTGGGCGACGGGCCGTACGTCCAGCTGTGGCCGCACCGCCACGGCACCGACGCGATGTTCTGCGCCGTGCTGCGCAAGCCGTGAAGGACCTCGGGCTGGTCGCCGGCTCGTGCGGCGGGCTGGACACCCGGTTCGCCGCCGAGCTGGTCCGGCCCGCGGCCGAGCGCGGCTGGCGCCCGGCGATCACGCTGACGCCGACGGCGCACCGCTGGCTGGAGTCGACGGGCGGCCTGGCCGAGGTGGCGGCGTGCACCGAGTTGCCGGTGCGCAGCGTCTCGCGGCTGCCGGGGGAGCCGCGGCCGCACCCGGACCCGCCGGTGTTCCTGTTCGCGCCGGCTTCGGCCAATTCGGTGGCCAAGCTGGCGCTGGGCATCGCGGACAACCAGGCCCTGACGGTGGTCGGCGACGTGCTGGGCGCACCGGGGATCACGATCGTGGTGGCGTACCAGATCCAGGACACGCGGGTGCACCACCCGGCGTGGCAGCGCCACCTCGACACCCTCGCGGGCGCCGGGGTGACGCTGCACCGGCTGGACGTCCGGCGCCCGTGGACCGAGGCCCTGGACCTGCTGCCCTGAGCGGGCGGCCGGCCGGTCGGCCGGTCGGCTCGCCGGTTGGTCGGCCCGGCGGCCGGTCGGTCGGTCGGCCGGTCGGCTGAGCTGCCCTGAGCGACCTGCTGCCCTGAGCGGGGGTCGGCCAGCCGGCCGGTCGGCTCGCCGGTTGGTCGGCCGGTCGGCCCGTCGGCCGGTCGGCCCGTCGGCCGGTCGGCCCGTCGGCCGGTCGGCCCGTCGGCCGGTCGGTCAGTCGGGCGGCCGGTAAGTCGGTTGGGCGGTTGGGTGGTCGGCTCGCCGGTTGGCCAGCCGGTTGGCCAGCCGGTCGGCTCGGCGGTCGGTCGGTCGGGCGGCCGGTAAGTCGGTTGGGCGGTTGGCTCGCCCGCGGGGGCGCCCCCCGTTTTCCACGTTACCGGGCGGCACCGACAGTTCCGGCCTGCCGCGCGCCTACCTCCGGTCCAGCGCGACCTCGAACGCCGTTTCGGTGGCCTCCCGCGCCGCGTCGGGCAGCGGGTCCTCGTTGGCCGAGACCGTGGCGCTCCGGCCGCTGTCGGTGGCTCCGGACAGGGTCGCGAAGCCGAAGATGTCGCCGCCGTGGCCCCAGTACCGCGTGCCGTCCGGCAGGGTCCGGTGGAACAGTCCGAGGCCGTAGTCCGTGCCGGGCTCGCCCGGCACCGGGACCGTGCGCTGCATCTGCGCGAGCTGCGCGGGGCGCAGCAGGCGGCCCCCGAGCAGTGCGCCGAAGAACGTGTCCAGGTCCCGGCCGGTCGACACCAGCGCGCCCGCGGCGCCGGCGATCGACGGGTCGAACTCGGTGAAGTCGACCAGCTTCTCCGCACCCGGCACGTACCCGCGCGCGTGCGGCGCGGGCAGCCGTTCCTCGCCGCGGCCGGGCAGCGACGTGCCGCGCAGGCCGAGCGGCCGCGTGATCCGGTGGGCGATCTCGGTCGCGAGGCTGTGCCGCGTGACCTTCTCGACGAGCATCCCGGCGACGATGTAGTTGGTGTTGGAATAGGACCAGGAGCTGCCGGGCGCGAACAACGGCGGGTGGTCCAGCGCCAGTGCGACGAGTTCGCCGGGTTCGGCGCCGCGGTGGCGCAGCGGCTCGAGGTCGCCCGTCGCCAGCAAGTCGTCGGTGTAGCTGTAGAGCCCGCTGGTGTGCTGCAGCAGGTTCCGCACGGTGATCTGCCGGCCGTCGTTGCCGTTCCCGGTGATCAGCCCGGGCAGGTAGCGCCCGATCGGCGCGTCGAGGTCGACCTTCCCCTCGGCGACGAGCTGGAGCACCACGGTCGCGACGAACGTCTTCGTGATGCTCCCGGCGCGGAACTTCGCGTCCCGCGGGTACGGCGTCCCGGTGGTCACGTCGCCGGTGCCGCTGCGCGTCTCGGTGACGCGTCCGTGGTCGGTGACCACCGCCGCGGCACCGGGCGCGCCGCCCTGGGCGGTGACCCGGTCCAGCGCCCGCTGCAGCGGGTTCGTGGTGGCGAGCGCCGGTGCCGCCGTGGTCGCCGCGAGGAGCGCGACGAGCGTGCCGCAGGCGACGATCCGCCTGCCGCGCAAGGATTTCCGCATGAACAACCCCCTGGGGTTCTCGGTGTTTCCGTGGACCTACTGCCCTGAGCAGACCGCCGCGTCGGTGGCGGCCAGCAGGTGTTCGTTCGCCGCGACCGGCGTGGGGTTCTCGTTCAGCACCACCGTCACGCGACGGCCGCCCGGACCCACGCCGGCGAGGTTGGTGAAGCCGAGGATCCCGCCTTCGTGACCCCAGAACTCCCCGCACGACAACGGGATGCGGCCCACGCCCAAGCCGTAGCGGGCGCCCGGGACGCCGAGCTCGGCCGGGACCGTGCGCCGCATCTCGGCGAGCTGGGCCGGGCGCAGGAGCTGCCCGCCGAAGAGCGCGCCGTAGAACCGGTCGAGGTCGGCCGGGGTCGAGACGAGCCCGCCGGCCGCCCACGCCATCGTCGTCTCGTAGTCGCTGAAGTCGGCCGGTTCCCCGCCGATCGGCACGTAACCGACGGCGTGCGGCGCGGGCAGCTCCTCGTCGCCGCGGCGGGGCAAGTACGTGTCACGCAAGCCCAGCGGCCGGGTGATGCGGTGTGCGATCGATGCGTCCAGCGGAAGTCCCGTGACGCGTTCGGCGAGCATCCCGGCGACGACGTAGTTCGTGTTGGAGTACGACCAGCTCGTGCCGGGCGCGAACAGCGCGGGGTGCTTCAGCGCCATCGCCACCAGCTCGGCCGGGGCCGCGCCGCGGTGGCGCAGCTGCTCCGGATCGTCCAGGGGCAGGTCGTCGGTGTAGTTGTAGAGCCCGCTCGTGTGCTGCAGCAGCTGACGCACGGTGATCCGCCGGTCGGGCAGCAGCCCGGGCAGGTACCGCTCGACGGGGGCGTCCAGGTGCACCCGGCCCTCGCCGGCGAGCTGCAGGACGACGGTCGCCACGAACGACTTGGTGACGCTGCCCGCGCGGAACGAACCGTTGCGCGGGAACGGTTTCCCGGTCGTGACGTCACCCGCGCCGCTGCGCACCACCCGCGTCCGGTGGCCGTCCTGGAGCACCGCTTCGGCGCCCGGCACGCCGTCCTGCGCGGTGAGCACGTCCAGGCTCGCTCGCACCGGATCGGCGGCCGCGAGCGCCGGTGCCGCGGTGGTCGCCGCGAGCAGCACGACCAGCGTGCCGGCGGCGACGGTCCGCACTGACTTCCGCATGGGAAAACCCCCTGGTGTCTCGGTCTTCCCCACGCTAGGGAGCCGGGACGCCAGGGGGCATGGGGCAGGCCGCCGGACCGGACCGGGGGCCTGCCCTACCGGGTCAGCGCAGCTTCAGGGCCCGCTTCAGGGTCCCGAACAGGTCGGTCTGGTTGGTCAGCCCGACGATGTTGGCCGCCTGCGGGCCGAGACCCGCGATGCGCACCTGGGTGCCGGTGTGCGACTGCGAGCCGCCGGTCTCCGCGGTGCCGTAGGCCAGGGTCATGTTCGCGCCCTCGTTGGTGACGAGCGTCGCGGTCAGGCCCGGGGTGGCCGTGGGCTCGACGATCTGGCTGCTGTGGCCGTGGTCGGCGGTCACCAGCACCAGGGTGTCGGGGTGGCTGCGGGCGAACGCCGTGCCCGCCGCGATCGCCGCGTCGAAGTCGACCGTCTCGCCGATCTGGCCGCACGGGTCGGCCGCGTGGTCCTGCTTGTCGATGCTCGCGCCCTCGACCTGGAGGAAGAAGCCCTTGTCCGCGCGGCGGTCGTCGAGCAGCTCCAGCGCCTTGCGGGTCTGGTCGGCCAGCTTCGGCTGGGCCGCCGGCAGCTTCGGGTTCGGGGTGCAGCGGGCCGGCGCGGTGCCGCCGTGGACGGCCGCCGGGCCGGTCCAGTTGACCGGCATGTTGCCGTCGGCGAACAGGCCGAGGACCGGCTTGCCCTTCGGCGCCTTCGCCAGGTCGGCCGCGGTGTTGACGACGGTGTAGCCGGCCGCCTTGGCCTGGTCGAGGACGGGCTTGCCCTTGAACTTGCCCGCCGTCACCGGCTGGTTGAAGTACTTCGCGCCGCCGCCCAGCAGGACGTCGGGGCGGGTCTGCACCAGCTGCTCGGAGATCGAGCCGAGGCCGCCGTTCTCCTTGGCGTTCTTCGCGCACTTCGCGGTCGTCTCGACCGGGCCCTTGCAGTCGCGGTTGACGACGTGCGAGCCGAGCACGGCCGGGGTCGCGTCCTGGACCTCGGCGGTGGTGACGTCGCCGGTGCGCAGGCCGTTGCGCTTGGCGATCTCGAGGATCGTCGGGACGTCGTTGCCGTACGCGTCGACGGAGATCGCGCCGTTGTAGGTCTTGGTGCCGGTGGCCCAGCCGGTGCCGGACGCGGCCGAGTCGGTCACGTAGTTCGGCTTGGCCGGGTTGTTCTGCTCCACGGCGTACGTCGTGTAGTCGCCGGTCAGCGGCAGCTCGTCCATCGCGAGCCGGCCGGCGGCGCCGCGCTCGTAGTTGCGGGCCGCGGTGATCTCCGACTGGCCCATGCCGTCGCCGATGAACAGGATCACGTTGCGGGCGTGCCCGCCCTGGATCGCCGAACGGACGTCGTTCGTGCGGTCACCGGTGCCGGCGGACGAGCGCGCGTCGGCGTTGTCGGAGCCGTTGGTGGCGAGGGCGACGGGGGCGGCGGCGACCAGCGCGGCGCCGAGTGCGCCCGCGACCAGCCACCGGCGGCGGCCGGTGAACAGCGAAGCCATGTTTCTCCTCATTGGGGGACTTCGGGAGGTAAGCGCCCGGATTCCGGACACGCGCTATTAGTCCTTCCGCATGTGTGGTGCGCAGGGACTGAAGGTGACGGCCGGGTGTCCGCTGGCCGAACTCCTGACTTCCCGCGGGTGACCGGGCGCACGTCGGTTATTGACCGGCGAGGTGTCCCGGCCGCACGACGCCCGATTCGTACGCTATGACCACTGCTTGGCTGCGGTTGCCCGCGCCGAGCTTGGCGAAGATGTTGCCCACGTGGGTCTTCACCGTCTCCAGGCTGATCACCAGCGCCGCCGCGATGTCCTGGTTGGACAGTCCGCCGGCGATCAGCCGGAGCACTTCGGCTTCGCGCCGGGTAAGCGTTTTCGCCGCCCGCGCGTGCTTCCCGCCCGGCGGCCGCGCGGTCACCAGCCGCCGGATCGCCTCGGGGAACAGCAGCGAATCCCCGGCGGCGACGGTCCGGACCGCGTGCGCGATCTCCTCCTTGCGCGCCCGCTTCAGCAGGAACCCGCTGGCCCCGGCCAGCAGCGCTTCGCGGACGTAGTCGTCGTTGTCGAACGTCGTGACGACCAGGATCTTCGGCGGGTCCTCGATCGCGGCGAGCACCTGCCGGGTGGCTTCGATGCCGTCGGTACCGGGCATCCGGACGTCCATCAGCACGACGTCCGGGCGGCTCCGGCGCACCTCGGGCAGCACGGCGGCGCCGTCGGCCGCTTCGCCGACCACGGGCAGGCCCTGCTGCTCCAGCAGCGCCCGCAGCCCGGTGCGGACCAGCGGTTCGTCGTCGGCCAGCAGCACCGTCGGCGTCATGCGCCGGCCCGCAGCGGGATGGTCGCGCGCAGCCGCCACCGCTCGCCGTCCGGGCCCGCGGCCAGCTCGCCGCGCAGGGCTTCGACGCGCTCGGCGAGCCCGGTCAGCCCGTGCCGCCCGGTCCGCGGCTGATCACCGGCCAGCGCGTTGACCACGGCGATGGCGAGGTGGTCCGGCCCGGCCTCGACGCGGACGTCCACCGCGCCGGGACCGGCGTGGCGCAGCGCGTTCGTCAGCCCCTCCTGGACGATCCGGTAGCCCTCGCGCGACACCGCGGCGGGCAGCGCGGTGACCGGCCCGGTGACGGCCAGGCGGACGTCGAGCCCGGCCTCGCGGGCACGCACGGCGAGGACGTCGACTTCGGCCAGCGTGCGCTGCGGCTCCTTCGCCGCCGGTTCGTCTCGGAGCAGGCCCAGCACGTGGTCGAGGTCCTCCAGCGCGGTGCGGGAGGCTTCTTCGATCGTGCCGAGTGCGCGCCGCGCCTGCGCCGGGTCGGTCTCGACCAGACCGGCCGCGGCCGCCGCCTGGATCGTCGACGTCGTGAGCGTGTGCCCGATCGAGTCGTGCAGCTCGCGGGCCAGCCGGTTGCGCTGGGCGAGGACGGCCGCGCGGCGCTCGGCCAGCGCCGCGCGTTCGGTGTCGGACGGCCCCAGCAGCGCTTCCGCACCGGCGCGGAAGGCGCGGGTGGCGCCCGCGACCAGCACGAGCGCGCCGAAGAGCAGCACGACGCCGAACGGGACGGTCCACGCGCCGAGCGGGACCTCGTCCCAGAACAGGCTGATCCGGTCCTGGCCGCCGGCCAGCCAGACCGCGGGCACCAGCAGCCCCAGCCCGAGGAAGGCGAGCACGGTCAGCAGCACCCCGCTGAGCAGCGTGTGCAGGGCGAGCCACAGCCCCGAGCGCAGCCGCGCGCCGGTGCCGGGACGCCCGGTGGGGGCGGGGACGGTGGTGCCGAGCAGCAGGTTCGCCAGCCCGATGCCGCCGCGCCGCACCGGTCCCAGCAGACCCAGCAGTCCCGTGAGCACCGCGAGGGCGAGCAGGGCGAGCAGCGCCCGCACCCGCGAATCGGTTTCGACGGACACGGCCGCCGCGAACGCGAACGGGGACACCGGCACCATGAGGAGGGCGCCCGCGACGGCGAACGGAAGGCCGCGGTAGCTGCCGATCCGCGCCAGGGACGGGAAGAATCCGGACATGGCGGCGAGCCTATTGCGGCCGGAGTGGCGCACACCTCCCTCCGCGGAGCCAGATCCTGGTCACAACCGGTTAGCGACCGTTAGCACCGGCCTCCTACACTCGGGACGTGGCAGACCGACCCCTGATCGCCCCCAGCATCCTGTCCGCGGACTTCGCCCGGCTCGGCGAGGAGATCGCCGCCGTGGCCGGTGGCGGGGAGACCCGCGCCGACTGGGTCCACGTCGACGTGATGGACGCGCACTTCGTGCCCAACCTGACCCTCGGCCTGCCCGTGGTGAAGGCGCTGCTGAAGAGCACCGACGTGCCGATCGACTGCCACCTGATGATCGAGGACCCGGACCGCTGGGCGATCGGGTACGCCGAAGCCGGCGCCTACAACGTCACCGTGCACGCCGAAGCCGCGAAGGACCCGATCGCGCTCGCGAAGAACCTGCGCGCCGCCGGGGCGAAGGCCGGCCTGTCGATCAAGCCGGGCACCGCCCTCGAGCCGTGGCTCGACGCGCTCAAGCACTACGACACGCTGCTGGTGATGTCGGTCGAGCCGGGCTTCGGCGGGCAGTCGTTCATCGCCGACGTGCTGGAGAAGGTCCGCACCGCGCGGCGGCTGGTCGACACCGGCCACCTGAAGCTGGTCGTCGAGATCGACGGCGGCATCAACACCGACACCATCGAGCAGGCCGCGGCGGCGGGCGTCGACTGCTTCGTCGCCGGGTCCGCCGTCTACGGCGCCGGCGACCCGGGCAAAGCGGTCGCCGCGCTGCGCGAGCGGGCGGCCCGCGGCCGGGCCGGCTGACCTGCCGGGCGGCACCGGAGAAGCCACCGGGCCGCGGCGGGTGTTGGATGGGGAGCAGCGGCTCACAAGGAGGCAGGACGTGTTCACCGGCATTGTCGAGGAGATCGGCGAGATCACCTCGGTCGAGCAGCTGACCAACGCGGCGCGGCTGCGCGTCCGCGGCCCGCTGGTCACCAGCGACGCCGGGCACGGCGACTCCATCGCGGTCAGCGGCGTGTGCCTCACGGTCGTCGAGGTGGCCGGCGGTGAGTTCACGGTCGACGTCGTCGACGAGACGCTGCAGCGTTCGAGCCTGGCCAAGGTCGCGACCGGCGACCGGGTCAACCTGGAACGCGCGACGCCGGCGGGCGGGCGGCTCGGCGGGCACATCATGCAGGGCCACGTCGACGGGACGGGCGTGTTCCTCTCCCGCGACGACAACGGCGTGACGACGTTCTCGCTGCCGGCGCACCTGTCCCGGTACGTGGTCGAGAAGGGCTCGATCGCGGTCGACGGGATCTCCCTCACCGTCGCGGCGGTCACCGCCGACCAGTTCAAGGTGGCGTTGATCCCGACCACGCTCGAGGCGACCACGCTCGGCGGGCGGGAAGCGGGCGACCTGGTCAACCTCGAGGTCGACGTGGTCGCGAAGTACGTGGAGAAACTGGCCGAAGCGCATATCCGCGACCAGGTGCACAATCGGGACGGCGGCACGGAGGAGCGGTCATGAGTGAGACGAGTGCGGCAGAGCCCGAGGCGGGCTGGACCCCGTGCGGCGCCGGGGCGGTGTTCGACGCCGACGCCATCGAGCGGGCGATCTCGGACATCGCGGCCGGCCGCCCGGTCGTCGTGGTCGACGACGAAGACCGCGAGAACGAGGGCGACCTCATCTTCGCCGCCGAGAAGGCGACGCCCGAGCTGCTGGCCTTCATGGTCCGCTACACCTCGGGGTACGTCTGCGTGGCGCTGACCGAGTCCGAAGCGGACCGGCTGGACCTGCCGCCGATGTACCACACCAACCAGGACGCGCGGGGCACCGCGTACAGCGTCACGGTCGACGCCGCCGACGGCATCACCACCGGCATCTCGGCCGCCGACCGCGCGCACACGATCCGGCTGCTGGCCGACCCGGCGTCGACGGCGAAGGACTTCCGCCGCCCCGGCCACGTCGTGCCGCTGCGCGCCAAGGAAGGCGGCGTGCTGCGCCGCCCCGGGCACACCGAAGCGTCGGTCGACCTGTCCCGGATGGCCGGGCTCGCCCCGGCCGGCGTGCTCTGCGAGATCGTGTCGCAGAAGGACGAAGGCGACATGGCGCGCCGCGACGAGCTCGAGGTGTTCGCGGCCGACCACGACCTGGCGATCATCACCATCGCCGACCTGATCGCCTACCGCCGCCGCACCGAGAAGCAGGTCGAGCGGGTCGCCGAGGCCCGCATCCCGCTCGCCGCGGGCACGTTCCGCGCGGTCGGCTACGACTCGCTCCTGGACGGCATCGAGCACGTCGCGTTCGTCTACGGCGAAATCGGCGACGGCCAGGACATCCTGGTGCGCGTGCACTCCGAGTGCCTCACCGGCGACGTCTTCGGCTCGCTGCGCTGCGACTGCGGCCCGCAGCTGGAAGCGGCGCTGGAAGCGGTGGCCACCGAAGGCCGCGGCGTCGTGCTCTACATCCGCGGCCACGAGGGCCGCGGCATCGGGCTGCTGCACAAGCTGCAGGCCTACCAGCTGCAGGACGACGGCGCCGACACGGTGGACGCGAACCTCGCCCTCGGGGTCCCGGCCGACGCCCGCGACTACGGCACCGGCGCGCAGATCCTCTGCGACCTCGGCGTCCGCACCATGCGGCTGCTGTCGAACAACCCGGCCAAGCGGATCGGCCTCGAGGGCTACGGCCTGCGCGTCACCGGCCGGGTGCCGCTGCCGATCTCGCCGAACCCGGAGAACCTGCGCTACCTGCGGACCAAGCGCGACCGGATGGGCCACGACCTGGCCCAGCTGGAGCACTACGACCAGGTCGGCGCGGGCACCGAGCACCCCGACGGAGGAGCACTGTGAGCGGCGAAGGCCGTCCCGACGTTTCCCTGGACCTGACCGGCTGCAAAAGCCTGAAGCTCGGCATCGTGGCGACCCGCTGGAACGCGGACATCACCGACGTCCTGCTGGAGCGGGCCCTGGTCGCGGCGCGCGAGGCGGAGCTGGAGGAGGACCCGACCGTGGTCCACGTCGCGGGCGCGGTGGAGCTCCCGGTGGTGGCGCAGGCGCTGGCCCGCAACCACGACGCGGTGGTCGCGCTCGGCGTGGTCATCCGCGGCGGCACCCCGCACTTCGAGTACGTGTGCGACGCGGTGACGGCGGGCCTGACCCGGGTGGCGCTCGACGAGAGCACGGCGGTCGGCAACGGCGTCCTGACGTGCGACACGCATGAGCAGGCGGTCGACCGGTCGGGCCGGCCGGGCGCCAAGGAGGACAAGGGCTACGAGGCGACGGTCGCGGCCCTCGACACGGCGCACGTGCTGAAGAGCCTGCGCCAGCCGTGGACCGAGCGGGGTTTCGTGTGACCGTGAAGACTCTCCTGGTGATCCGCCCGCGGCGCGCCCTGATCATGTGCAGCGTGCTGTCGGTGGCGCTGCTGGCCGTGTTCGTGGTGGTGGCGGTCCTGCTGCGCAACGGCGACACGGGCGTCCGCTTCCAGCGCTCCGACCAGGCGGCGATGGTCGGCATCGGCATCCTGCTGGCGTGCGGCGTGATGCTGTTCGCGATCGCCAGGGTCCGCGCCGACGAAACGGGCATCGAAGTCCGCAACGTCCTGGTGACCCGGCGCTTCGAGTGGAGCGAGGTCCTGTCGGTGAGCTTCCCGGACGGCGCTTCGTGGGCCCGGCTGGAGCTGCCGGACGACGAGTACCACGCGGTGATGGCGGTGCAGGCGGTGGACCGGGACCGGGCGGTGGAAGCGGTGCGGGCACTGCGGAAGCTGCACCGGGCCGCGACCGGAGGCTGGCCGCCCCTGAGCTGACGGGCCAGCTCGCGAGCGCGCTCTTCGGTGAACTTCCCGGTGATCTGGGTGTTCCCGTCAAGGATCGCAACCTGGATGGCGGGCGCCGACAAGACCTGGCTGTCCAGGACGAACGCGGCTTGCTGACCGGTGTTCTGGCTCGTGAAGCCGGCCCAGACCTTCGTACCCTCCGCGTTGAACGTGAGGCTCACGACCCATTGCCCGCGCTGCTGGTCGTAGCCGGCCGCAGCGTCGGTCACCTGGCTCCCGGGGAGGAACTCGGGTTCGAGGACGTAGGCCGTGTTGTCGGTCTGCCCGCAGGTGACCAACGGCATGGAACGGTCATCGTGTCCCGCAAGCGGGTCGGGCCTTCCGGGCGTGCAGTCGATCGCCTGCACGGCCGCGGTCTGCCGGGCGGTGTCCCGGCTTTGCCGGTCCGCCTGCGAGAGGGCGCGCCGCTCCCGGTACCGCCGACCCGCGATACGCCGGTCACGACTTTGCGAAACTCCAGCGACTTCGCGCCGCTGACCGGTGCGGCGGACGACGGCGTCGCCGGTACGGGCATGGCCTGTCCGCCGATGACGCCGCCGGGCTCAGAGGTCCAGGTCCACCACGATCGGCGCGTGGTCCGAAGCCCCCTTGCCCTTCCGCGCCTCCCGGTCCACGTAGGAATCCGTGACGGCGGCGGTGAACGCCTCGTTCCCGTACACCAGGTCGATCCGCATCCCCTTGTTGTTCGGGAAGTTCCCCGCCCGGTAGTCCCAGTACGTGAACGGGTGGTCGTACTTCAGCGGCCGCGGGAAGACGTCCGACAGCCCCAGCTTGCGCAGCCGGGCCAGTGCCTCGCGTTCCGGGGGAGTCACGTGCGTCGACTCCGCGAACACCGCGATGTCCCACACGTCGGCGTCCGTCGGCGCCACGTTGAAGTCGCCGAGCACCGCGAACGGGCCGGTGGAAAGCTCCGAGGAAACCAGCGCCCGCAACGCCTCCAGCCACTCCAGCTTGTACGCGTAGTGCGGGTTGTCCGGCTCGCGCCCGTTCGGCACGTACACCGACCACACCCGCACGCCCCCGCAGCCGGCGCCGATCGCCCGGGCCTCCGCGGCGCCGTCGAACCGCGGCTCGCCGGGCAGCCCGCGGACCACGTCGGAAAGGCCCACGCGCGACACGATCCCCACGCCGTTCCAGCGGCCCAGCCCGTACGCGGCCACCTCGTACCCGAGCGCCTCGACCTCGGCGAAGGGGAACTTCTCCGTCGTGTTCTTCAGCTCCTGCAGGCACAGCACGTCCGGCGCCGTCTTCTCCAGGAAGCCCAGCACGCGCGGGAGGCGGGGGACGATGGAGTTCACGTTCCACGTGGCGATCCGCATGCCCGCGAGCATCCCACACCCCACCGACGGAAACGGGGCGGCGCCGGAGCGCCGCCCCGCCGGAAGCCTCAGACGCCCGCGGTCGTCCGGATCCAGGAGCGGCTCGAAGCCACGCTCGCGTAGTTGTTCGTGCCGCGCGTGTTCGACCCGCTCTGGTTCTGGACCGTCGACGCGACGCCGACCTGGACGCCGTTGGCCACCTCGGGGCCGCCCGAGTCGCCCTTCCACGCCGAGCCGTTGATGCCGACGCTCTGGATCGCGCGGCCGCCGTAGGCGTCCGTGGACCGGCCGGTCACCTGGACGTTCGCCGTCTTCAGCGCCGTCGCCGGCGGGCCGGTCGGGGTGGTGCGGCCCCAGCCGTAGATCTGGTTGGTGCTGCCGGTGGCCGGGTCCGAGCTGCCCAGCGAGATCGGCGAAGCGCTCGTCGCCGACGCCAGGTGCAGCAGCGCGATGTCGCCGTTCGGGGACTCGTACTCGTTGTCGACGGCGATCTTCGTGCCCGAGAGCAGCGTGTTGCTGCCGACCCGGACGAACATGCCCGAGCCGTCCTGGTCGAGGCAGTGCACCGCGGTCAGCACCCAGCGCGCCGCGATGACCGTGCCCGAGCAGTTGAAGCCCTGGTAGTCGCGCCCGGGGGTGTTGACGTACACCTGGGCGCCCCACGACACGGTGGGGGCGGTGGTGCCGCCGACGATGTTCGGCTGGACGCCGGCGGAGGCCACGGCGCCACCCGCGAGAGTCAGCGCGACGGCGGCCGCCGAGGCGGCGCCGAGGAGACGAAGAGAGCTCACGGTGGTGATCCTTTCGGACGGGGGCCGGATCGGCCGGTCGGAAAGTAACCACCGGCTCACCCCGGGCGACACCTACCGAAGTCGGAACCGGACTAACACCCTACTTCCGGCGGGGCGCTCGGGGGCGCGCGAGAACTGTCGGTGCCGACCCATAGTCTTGGGAGGTGGCTGACCCGACCACCTACCGTCCCTCGCCGGGGAGCATCCCGGATGCCCCTGGCGTGTACAAATTCCGCGACGCGACCAAGCGGGTCATCTACGTCGGCAAGGCGAAAAGCCTCCGCAGCAGGCTGAACTCCTACTTCGCCGACCTCTCCGGCCTGCACCCGCGCACGCGCCAGATGGTCACCACGGCCGCGAGCGTCGAGTGGACCGTGGTCACCACCGAGGTCGAGGCGCTGCAGCTCGAGTACAACTGGATCAAGGAGTTCGACCCCCGGTTCAACGTCCGCTACCGCGACGACAAGAGCTACCCGGTGCTCGCGGTGACGCTGAACGAGGAGTTCCCGCGCCTGCACGTCTACCGCGGCGCGCGCAAGAAGGGCGTCCGGTACTTCGGCCCGTACGCGCACGCGTGGGCGATCCGCGAGACGCTCGACCTGCTGCTGCGCGTGTTCCCGGCGCGCACCTGCTCGGCCGGGGTGTTCCGGCGCCACGGCCAGATCGGGCGGCCCTGCCTGCTCGGCTACATCGACAAGTGCTCGGCGCCGTGCGTCGGGCGCGTCTCGGCCGGCGAGCACCGCGACATCGTCGAGGACTTCTGCGACTTCCTGGCCGGCAAGACCGACGTCATGATCAAGCGGCTCGAAACCGAGATGGCCACGGCCGCCGAGGAGCTCGAGTTCGAGCGCGCCGCCCGCCTGCGCGACGACCTGGGCGCGCTGCGCCGCGCCATGGAGAAGCAGGCCGTGGTGCTCGGCGACGGCACGGACGCCGACGTCGTCGCGTTCGCGCACGACGACCTCGAAGCCGCCGTCCAGGTCTTCCACGTGCGCGGCGGCCGGGTCCGCGGCCAGCGCGGCTGGGTGATCGACAAGGCCGAGGAGATGGACGTCCCGGCGCTGGTCGACCACTTCCTCACGCAGTTCTACGGCGACGAGGCCGACCTCGACGCGCGCGACGAGGTCGACGCCGGCCCGGTCGTCCCGCGGGAGGTGCTGGTGCCGGAGCTGCCGGCGGACGCCGAAGCGGTCGCGGAGTGGCTGAGCGGGCTGCGCGGCTCGCGCGTGCAGCTGCGGGTGCCGCAGCGCGGCGACAAGAAAGCCCTGGCGGAGACCGTGGAGCGCAACGCGGGGGAGGCGTTCACCCAGCACAAGCTGCGGCGCGCCGGCGACCTCACGGCCCGCTCGGCGGCGCTGACCGAGCTGCAGGAGTTCCTGGCCCTCGACACCGCGCCGCTGCGCATCGAGTGCATCGACATCAGCCACATCCAGGGCAGCGACGTCGTGGCGTCGCTGGTCGTCTTCGAGGACGGGCTCGCGCGCAAGTCCGAGTACCGCCGCTTCGCGCTGCGGGAGGCGGCCACCGAGGGCGACGTCGCTTCGATCGCCGAAGTCGTGCGCCGTCGGTTCCACCGCTACCTCAAGGAAACCGCGGAGGAGTCGAGCCGGCCCGGCCTCGACCCGGAGACCGGGCGGCCGAAGAAGTTCGCCTACCCGCCGAACCTGCTGGTCGTCGACGGCGCGGGCCCGCAGGCCACCGCGGCCGCCGACGTGCTGGCCGAGCTGGGCATCACCGACATCGCGGTGGTGGGGCTGGCGAAGCGGCTCGAAGAGGTGTGGCTGCCGGCGGACCCCGACCCGGTGATCCTGCCGCGCACGTCGGAGGGGCTGTACCTGCTGCAGCGGCTTCGGGACGAGGCCCACCGGTTCGCCATCGCCTACCACCGCGAGAAGCGCTCCAAGCGGCTGGTGACGTCCGAATTGGACAGTGTGCCGGGGTTGGGGCAGGCTCGCCGGACCGCGCTGATCAAGCACTTCGGCTCGGTGAAGAAGCTCAAGCAGGCCAGGGTCGAGGAGATCGAGGCGGTGCCCGGCTTCGGCAGGCGCACCGCGGAGGCCGTGGTCGCCGCGCTGGCCGGGGAGTCCGGCGCGAGCAACGGCACGAAAGCAGGGGAGTAGGGAACACAGTGAGTGCGCAAGAGGAGATCCGCGGGTCCGGCATGGAGGTCGCGGTCGTGTCCGGGTTGTCCGGGGCGGGCCGCAGCACGGCGGCCAAGTGCCTGGAGGACCTGGGCTGGTTCGTCGTCGACAACCTGCCCCCGGAGCTGATCGCCACCATGGTCGAGCTGGGCGCGCAGGCGCGCGGCGCGATCACGAAGGTGGCCGTCGTCATGGACGTGCGCTCGCGCGCGTTCACCGACGACCTCGCCTCGGTCATCAAGGACCTGGACGCGCGGGGCTACAAGCCGCGCGTGCTGTTCCTCGAGGCGACCGACGCGGTGCTGGTGCGCCGCTTCGAAGCCGTCCGCCGCGGCCACCCGATGCAGGGCGACGGCCGGCTCGCCGACGGCATCACGGCGGAGCGGACGCTGCTGGAGCCGCTCCGCGAAGAGGCCGACCTCGTGCTGGACACGTCGTCGCTGTCGGTGCACGACCTGCGCGCCAAGATCGAGGACGCGTTCGGCTCCGAGGCGAGCACCCAGACCCGGGTCACGGTGCTGTCCTTCGGCTACAAGTACGGCCTGCCGATGGACGCCGACCTGGTGATGGACGTCCGGTTCCTGCCGAACCCGTTCTGGATCCCGGAGCTGCGCGAGCACACGGGCCTCGACGGCGAGGTCCGCAACTACGTCCTTTCGCAGGAGGGCGCCGAGGAGTTCCTGGACCGCTACCACCAGCTGCTGCGGCTGATCGGCGCCGGCTACAAGCGTGAGGGCAAGCGGTACCTGACGCTGGCCGTCGGCTGCACCGGCGGCAAGCACCGCAGCGTGGCGCTGTCCGTGGAGCTCGCCGAGCGTCTGTCCAAAGAGGACGGAATGGCCGTGAAGGTGGTGCACCGCGACCTTGGTCGTGAATAACGTGCGCGCGGTCGCCCTCGGGGGCGGCCACGGGCTGCACGCCACGTTGTCCGCGGTGCGGCGGGTGACCCCCGACGTCACCGCGATCGTGACCGTGGCCGACGACGGCGGATCGTCCGGCCGGCTGCGGCGCGAACTCGGGCTGCTGCCACCGGGCGACCTCCGGCAGGCCTTCGCGGCCTTCGCGGCGGAGGACGGCGGCACGCTGTGGGCCGAGGTCTTCCAGCACCGCTTCGGCGGGGACGGCGCGCTGGCCGGGCACGCGGTCGGGAACCTGCTGCTCGCCGGGCTGTTCGAGGTGCTCGGCGACCCCGTCGCCGCGCTCGACGAGGCCTGCCGCCTGATGGGCGTCTCGGGCCGCGTGCTGCCGATGTCGCCGGAGCCGCTGGAGATCGAGGGCGAGGTCAGCGGCCTCGACAGCGAGGACCCGTCGGCGCTGCGCCGGATCCGCGGCCAGGTCGCGGTGGCCTCGACCCCGGGGCAGGTGCGGCGGGTCAGCCTGCGCTCCCCGGGCGCCTCCGCGCGGCCGCCGGTGGCGTGCGAGGAAGCGGTCGAGGCGGTGCTCGCCGCCGACGTCGTCTTCCTCGGACCCGGCTCGTGGTTCACGAGCGTTTTACCGCACCTGCTCGTGCCGGGGCTGCACGACGCGCTGGTGCGCACGACCGCCACGAAGGCGATCGTCCTCAACCTTGTCCCCCAGCCGGGGGAAACCGCGGGATTCTCTCCCGAGCGGCACCTGGACGTACTCTCCGAGCACGCGCCCCTGCTGCGGGTCGACGCGGTGATCGCGGACCGCGATTCGGTGCCCGACCCGGCGAATCTCCGGCGCGCGGCGGCCCGGCTGGGCGCGCGGGCCCACCTGGGGGCGGTGGCCGACCCGGAAGTGGCGGGACGGCATGATCCTGATGCGCTCGCGCGGTGCATGCGGGAGGCTCTCGGTCTCGGCAGGGACGGGGAGCACGGGGGAGGAGCGAAAGGCAGGGAGGGGCAGTAATGGCGATGACCGCCGCGGTGAAGGACGAACTGAGCCGGCTGGAGATCACGAAGATCGGGCCGCGCCGGGCGGAGATCGCGTCGCTGCTTCGCTTCGCCGGCGGGCTGCACATCGTGGCCGGCCGGGTGGTCGTCGAGGCGGAGCTGGACACGGGCTCGGTCGCGCGACGGCTGCGCAAGGAGATCCACGAGCTGTACGGGCACCATTCCGACGTCCACGTCATCACCGCCAGCGGCGGGCTGCGCAAGGGCACCCGGTACGTCGTGCGCGTGGTGAAGGACGGCGAGGGCCTGGCCCGCCAGACCGGGCTGATCGACCAGCGCGGCCGCCCGGTGCGCGGGCTGCCCGCGGCCGTGGTGTCCGGCGGCGTGGCCGACGCGGAAGCGGCGTGGCGGGGCGCGTTCCTCGCGCACGGGTCGCTCACGGAACCCGGGCGTTCGTCGTCGCTCGAGGTGACCTGCCCGGGCCCGGAGGCGGCACTGGCGCTGGTCGGCGCGGCCCGCCGGATGGGCATCCAGGCGAAGTCGCGCGAGGTCCGCGGCGCGGACCGGGTGGTGGTCCGCGACGGCGACGCGATCGGCGCGCTGCTGACCCGCCTGGGCGCGCACACGAGCGTCCTGCAGTGGGAAGAGCGCCGGATGCGCCGCGAGGTCCGCGCGACGGCCAACCGCCTGGCGAACTTCGACGACGCGAACCTGCGCCGTTCGGCCCGCGCGGCCGTGGCGGCGGCGGCCCGGGTGGAGCGCGCCCTGGAGATCCTCGGCGAAACGGCCCCGGACCACCTGCTGGCGGCGGGCAAGCTGCGCCTGTCGAACCGGCAGGCGTCGCTGGAGGAACTGGGCCAGCTGTCCGAACCGCAGATGACGAAGGACGCGGTGGCCGGCCGCATCCGCCGCCTGCTGGCGATGGCGGACAAGCGGGCGAAGGACCTGAGCATCCCGGACACCGAGTCCGCGGTCACCCCGGAGATGCTCGAGGAAGAAGACGCCTGACCGCGCGAGCCCCAAGCGCCCCAATGTGGCGTTGGGTGCGCTGGACGCACCGAACGCCACATTGGGGTGCGGTGGGTCAGCTGTCGTCGGTGGTGTGGCGGGGGTGCTCGCAGCCGGCCGCGTGCCGCGCGTTCGAGGCCTGCCGCATCGACTCGTGGCGGGCGCTGTCCTGCGCGTCGCGGCGGGCCTGCCAGACCGACGGCGTCAGGCGGCGGGTCACCAGCAGTTCGCCGGGTGCGTAGTCGTTGCCGCTGCTGCCGACCTCGAGGCCGGCGGCGCTCAGGATCTTCCGCATCGCCTCGCTCATCGCCGTGTCGATCTCGCGGAACAGCCGTGAGAACGCGGCGGCTTCGGCGCCTTCGCGGTGCGGGTCGTCGCCCCAGGCCTGCTGGCCCAGGTCTGCGAGCACGGTGTGCTCGCGCCACTCGACCAGCACGCCGCGCAGGTCCGGCACATCCACCGACACGAGGGCACCGGCCACACCGACCGGGCGCTCGCCGGGACCGACCGGCAACCCGGCCGCGGCCAGTTCCGCCTGGACGACCCCCAAGAGGGCGTCGAGCCGGTAGCGCAGTTCCGGGTCGTGCCCGGGGGATTCCGCCGTCATGTTCCTCCCCTTTCGAACGGCGGCAGCGTACGCGGTTAACGAGAACCGCCATCTCGTAACACCGCGGTAGCACCGGGGAGCGGTGCCCGAAACGCGGCGCCTCGAACCTCGGAAGCGACCGAGGGAAGGGGAAAGCATGCGCAACGCACGCCTGCAGGTGTCGCCTGAGGTCGGCACCTGGCTCGACCGGCGCAGCAGCAAGGCCGGGGACCGCACGTTCGCGGAGCTGGCCGCGGCGAAACGCGGCACCACCGTCTCCGTCGTCATCCCGGCGCGGAACGAGGAAGCCACCGTCGGCGCGATCGTCGGCGCCATCCGTGACGAGCTCGCGGGCACGCTGGTCGACGAAATCCTCGTCGTCGACAGCCATTCGACCGACGCCACCGCCGAAGTCGCCGCGGCCGCGGGGGCCGACGTCGTCGCGCAGGACGCCGTCTTCCCGGGGCTCGCCGGCCTGCCGGGCAAGGGCGAGGCGCTCTGGAAGGGCGTCGCGGCGACGACCGGCGACCTCGTCGTCTTCGTCGACGGTGACCTGCACGACTTCACCACGGACTACGTCACCGGGCTGCTCGGCCCGCTGCTCACCGACCCGTCCGTGGCCTACGTCAAGGGCTTCTACCACCGCCCGCTCGGCGCCGAAGCCGACGGCGGCGGCCGCGTCACCGAGCTCGTCGCGCGGCCGCTGCTCAACATGTTCTGGCCGGAGCTGGCCGGCTTCGTCCAGCCCCTCGCGGGCGAGTACGCCGGCCGCCGCGAGGTGCTCGAGAGCATCCCGTTCGTGGTGAACTACGGCGTCGAGATCGGGCACCTCATCGACCTGCTCGAGCTGCGCGGCCTCGACGCGCTCGCCCAGGTCGACCTCGGCCACCGCGTCCACCGGCACCAGAGCACGCAGGCGCTGGGCCGGATGTCCGGGCAGATCATGCAGACGCTGTTCGACCGCTTGCAGCGCTACGACCGCCTGGTCACCGCGGTCCCGCCCGCGACGATCCTCGCCCAGTTCCAGCGGGGCTCGTCGGACAGCGGGGTCGAGCGCGAACTCGTCCTGACCGACGTGACCTCGCCGCAGCGCCCGCCGTTGAACAGCCTCGCGCTGCGGCACACGGCGTAGGCCTCAAGCGGGTACGTGTTCCGGCTGCCACCCGGGCGGCCCGAACACGTACCCCGCCCGCTCGCGCCAGGTCCGCGCGCCGCGGAGGTCGCGCAGGATCGAGCCGTACTCGTGGAAGCCGACCCGCAGCAGGTTGTACGTGCCGATGTTGGTCGTCAGCCCGTACGTCGGCCGCTTCCCCTCGGGGACGAAGCTGCCGAACAGCCGATCCCAGATGATCAGGATCCCGCCGTAGTTGGCGTCCAGGTATTCGGCGTCGCTGCCGTGGTGGACGCGGTGGTGCGACGGGGTGTTGAAGACGTACTCGAACCAGCGCGGCAGCTTGCCGACCTTCTCCGTGTGCACGAAGAACTGGTAGACGAGGTCGATCGAGAGGCCGGTCAGGATCATCCACGGCGGGATCCCGCACAGCGCCAGCACCGACCAGAACGGCAGCTGGAAGTACGGGGTCCACTTCTGGCGCAGCGCCGTCGAGAAGTTGTAGTGCTCGCTGGAGTGGTGCACCTGGTGCCCGGCCCACAGCAGCCGCACGCGGTGGCTGGCCCGGTGGTAGGCGTAGAAGACCAGCTCCTGGCCGAGCAGCATGAGCACCCACGTCCACCAGTCGCGCGGGTCGAACTTGACCGGGGCGAGCTCGAACAGCGCGGCGAAGACGACGAGCATCACCAGCCGGAACAGCGCGTTGACCCCGACCGCGACGGTGCCCATCAGCATGCTCGTGCGGGTGTCGGCCGGGCTGTAGCCGATGACGTTGTCGTCGTGCCCGAGCACGTGCACCGCGACGATCTCGATCGCCACGAACAGCACGAACACCGGGATCGCGAACAGCACGGGGTCGCGCAGGTGCGCCAGGAACTCGGCCACGTCGCCTCCTTCTATCTGACCATGCGGTAACTTACCCAAGGGTCACTTTACGCACGGTAGGCTCTCGGGCGTGACGGAGTCAAGGGCGGTCGGGACCAAGGGGATGCCCCGCGAGGAACGCGAGGCCCAGCTCGTCGTGGCCGGCACCGAGGAGTTCGGCCGGGCCGGGTACGCGGGCGCGTCGATGGTCGAGATCGCGCGCCGCGTCGGGGTCACGAAGCCGTTGCTGTACCAGTACTTCGGCTCGAAGGACGGGCTCTACCTGGCCTGCCTGCACCGCGCGGGCGACCGGCTCACCGAGGGCGTCGCGACGACCATGGCGGGCGGCGGCGAGCCCGAGAAGATGCCGCTGAAGGTCCTGGCTGCGATCTTCACGACGTTCGACCACGACCGGTACGCGTGGCGCCTGCTGCGCGACGCGACGGTGCCGGCGACGGGTGACATCGCCGCCGCGGCCGCGGACTACCGGCGCCGCCTCGACGCCTTCGCCCTGCTGGGCGCGACGGAGCTGATGACCTCCCGCGGCCTGGCCGACCCGGCCGACATCGAAGCCATCGCGCAGGTCTGGACCGGTGTGGTCGACTCGCTGATCAGCTGGTGGATCGACCGCCCGGACGAGGACGCGGCGGCGATGACGGTGCGCTGCGCCCGCATCATGGGCGGTTTGTTCGGCTGGTGACCCCGTCCGGCGCGGGCAGCTTGCGCGCGAAGTCGTGCCAGTACGCGGCGGCCGCGCTGCGGTGGCGGATGACCGCGTCGGGTGCGGGTGGCGCGGCCCAGAACTGGAGCAGGTAGTGCTCCGGCCCGGGACCGTCGCCGGCGTCCATGCCCGTCCCGCTGTAGCGGACGCGGTAGTCGCCGGGGGTCAGCTCCAGATCCCACCAGTCCTCGCCGCCCCAGGTCACGAGCCTCGCCGGGCCCGCCACATGGAACGGCGCCTCCACGACGTCCGCCCCGCCCGCGTCCGGCGGCTCGGTCTCGTGCACCTCGGCGGTGAACCCGACCTCCCCGGTGTGCAAGCCGGTGAGCAGGAACAACGTCCCCGCCACGGCGGCGCCGCACAGCCCGTTGCGCTGACCGGCGAAGCACGCCGAAAGATCGCCTTCGAACGGATCGCCGCCCGCGCTGTGGACGTAGATCTGTCCATAGTGGACGGGAACCTCGCCGTGGACCACGGTTCGCATGCCGGTCATCATGGCAGGGGACACCGACAGTTCTCATTTACCCCTTTTGTCCGTTATTCTCGCCACGGAGAGTGGTATTTCCAGATTGCCTTCCCGAACGGCGTAGCGAAACGGGTGCCGTTCGCGATTAATCAGGGAAGCCGTCCCGTCGAGAGGTGCCTGATGCCCGAACCCGCCACTCCCGTCCCGGCCGATCCCCGCCTCGCCGCGCGGTTCACCGAGGACCTGCTCGACGGCTGCCGGGTCCTGGCCAAGGATTACGGCTACCGGCCCGCCCAGTTCGAGCGGATGGTGCGCGAGCACGGCGGGGTCGAGGCGGCCCGCCTGCTGCTGCGCGGCGCCGGGACCGCCGGCGGGTTCACCGTGCTCTGGGAGAAGAACCAGCTCGGCCGCAGCTCGGAGGCGACCATGCTCCGCGCGGAGTACTCGGAGCTGTTCACCTCGGACGAGCTCCTGCTCGCCCGGCGGCGGCTGGAGGAACACGGCTTCGACGTCGACGCGCACCTGCGCGGCCTCGCCGAACAGGCGTGAGGGCGGCAGGGGTGACCGGCGCCGCTCCGGTCACCCCCGCCGCGGCTTCTAGGCGGCCGCGCTGGACTTGCCGCGCAGCACCACACTGGCCGTCGAGGCGCCCTTGATCGCCGTTTCGATCTGGGCCATCGTCGAGGACGACGAGAGGCCGGGGACGGTCGCGGTGTTCAGTGCGTAGAGCGTGAACGCGTACGGGTGGCTGGAGCCGCCCGGGCAGGGACCGAAGTACTTCTGGGCGTTCGCCCCGCTGCCCATCGCCTTCTGCTTCGCGCCGCCCTGGTCCGGCACGCTGTACCCCGCGCCGAGGCCTTCGGGCAGCGACGCCGCCGACGCCGGCACGTCCCAGATCGCCCAGTGCAGCTTGGTGCCGCCGTTCGCGGTGTCGGCGAAGACGATCGCGTAGCCCTTGGCGCCCTGGGCGGCACCCCACGCCAGCGGCGGCGACGGGTCCTGGCCCGCCGTGCCGTCCCCGGCGCAGGTGTACTTGTCCGGGATGGTGGCGTTGTCGGCGAACGCGGAGCTCGTCAGCTTGAAGGCGCCCGGGGTGCTGCCGCCCGGGAACTTCAGCCGCACGATGACGTTGTCCAGCACCGACGGCGTGCCGCCGTTCTTGTCGTTGTTGGTCGAAGTGAGCCACAGCCCGCCGTCCGGGGTCTTCGTGACCGAGCGGAGGCGGCCCCAGCGGCCGGAGAACAGCGTCGACACCGTGCCGATGCCCGTGCCCGCCGCGTTGATCTGCGTGGCGAACATCTGCTGGCCGGTGACGCCGGCGATGTAGATCCAGTCGTTGACGATCTCCAGCCCGCTCGGCCCGGCCTGCGAAGTCGGCCAGGTCTTCTTCGGGGCGATGAAGCCGCTGCAGCTGCCCTGCGTGCCTTCGCAGCTGGGCCAGCCGAAGTTGCCGCCCTTCTGGATCAGGTTGAGCTCGTCCTGGCTGCTCTCGCCGAACTCCGCCGCCCACAGCTGGCCGCGGGAGTCCCAGGCCAGGCCCTGCGGGTTGCGGTGGCCGTAGCTCCAGACGTACCGGGCGTTGCCGCCGGTGGCGTAGAACGGGTTGTCGCTCGGCGCCGAGCCGTCCGGGTTCAGCCGCAGGATCTTCCCGTTGAGGGAGCTCTTGTTCTGCGCGTTGTCGCTGTTCTTCGCGTCGCCGACGGTGGCGTACAGCTTGCCGTCCGGACCGAACTTGATCCGCCCGCCGTTGTGGTAACGGTTCTTCGCGATCCCGGTCAGCACCGGCGTCGACGTCGGGGACAGCGTGGTGCCGTCGTAGGTCATCTTCACGATCCGGTTGTCCCCGGACGCGGTGTGGTAGAGGTAGATCGCGTGGTCGGTCGTCCAGTTCGGCGAGATCGCGAGGCCGAGGAGGCCGCCTTCGCCGCTGGTCGTGACCGCGCCCGGCACCTTGCCCAGCGTGGTCTTCTGGCCGGACGGCGTGACGAGCACGAGCTCGAACCGGTCCCGCTCGGTCACCAGCGCGTTGCCGTTCGGCAGGAAGTCCACCGACCAGCCGAGGTCGACCTTCGCGATGTCCTTGTCGTACTCGGGGATCCCGCCGCCCCCGGTCGCCGCGGTCTTCGCTGTGACGGCGTTGCTCGCGGCCGAGCTGTTGCCGTCGGGGTCGCGTGCCTTGACGGTGAACGTGTACGACGTGTTCGGGGCCAGACCGGTGATCGTCGTGCCCAGCGACGTCGTCGTGGCCACCTTCGCGGTGCCCTGGAAGACGTCGTAGCCCGCGACCGTGCCGCTGTTGTCGGTGGCCGCGTTCCACGCCAGCGAAACGCTGTTCGCGGTGACGCCGGTGGAGCGCAGGTTGCCCGGGACGGAGGGCGGGGTGGTGTCGTCGCTCGGCGGCGTGGTGAAGGTGACCACGTTGCTCTGCTGCGACGGGTTGCCGGCGGCGTCGAACGCGCCGACCGAGATGTCGTAGGCCGTGTTCGGCGTCAGGTTGTCGACGGTCGCGCTCGTCGTCGTCCCGTCCACGGTCTTGAGGATGTTCCCGCCGCGGTTGATCTCGTAGCGGACGACGCCGACGTTGTCGGTCGCGGCGGTCCAGCTGAAGGTCGCCGCGGTCGGCAGGACGTTGCTCGCCTTGAGGTCCGACGGCGGCGACGGCGGCACGCTGTCGGACGGCGCGGTGAAGGTGTCGGTGAGCTTGTCCGCGTTCGGGCCGCCGTTGGCGGTGGTCGCGGTGGTGCGGACCTTGTTGATCCCGGCGGTCAGCTGCACGGTCGCGGTGGCGGTCTTCCACGTCGTCCAGGCGCCGGTGCCGGGGAAGTCGACGGTGCCCTTGTCCCCGCCGTCGACGGTGAGCTTCACCGGCCGGTTGTCGGCGGTTCCGTTGGCGTAGCGGAAGGTCAGGGTGTGCGTGCCCGCCTGGGCGGCGTTCACGGCGTACTCGACGTAGCTGCCTGCGACGTTGTCGAAGTTGACGAACCCGGTGCCGGAGTACCCGGCGTGGTTCGACTCGACGGCGCCTTGGGAGATCACGGCGGATTCGGACTCGTAGTCGGTGTCCGCGGCGAAAGCGCTTACCGGGCTGAGCGCGGTGAGGCCGAGCGCCGCGGCTGCGGTACCGGCCAGTACCACGCGCCACGGTGGACGGGGTGCCACTGGGAGCCTCCTGCGTGGGTCGGGGGACAGGGGGTGACCGGGGCGGGGATGGTTCGGCGGACCACCGGTGTAAATAGTTAGGAAAGTTTCCTATCTATGGGACAGATCACACACCCTCCGGGCGCGGTGTGTCAATACTCGACCCGGTCACTCACCCTTGGTGAACAAGGGTTTCCCGCTGACCGGTGCGCTTTCGCCCTCGGCCGGCTCCGGACGTGGTGAAAGGGTCGTTCATGACGTCCGGGCCGGGGTCAGCTCGCCGCCACCGCGGTCTCGGCGGCCCAGTCGCGGGGCACCAGGAACGAAGCCAGCTCCGCCTCCGCGCTACCCGGCTCCGGCGGGCCGCCGGTTTCCCACCGCGCCAGCGGCGGCAGCGTCAGGAGCACCGCCTCGGCGTCGGCCGCCGGGGTGGGGACGAGGGCGGACTCCACGTACCGGCCGCGGCGGTGCAGCTGCCACTGCCGTTCGCGGTCGCCGTGCTGCAGGTCCTTGCGGCGCCGCACGATCGGGAGGTAGGCGGGCGCGAGGGCGGCGATGCCCGCCGCGGTGAACGCGGCCGCGCGCCGCCAGCCGTCCGGGCCCGGCGGGCGCAGGTGGTCGAACGCGATGCCGCCGATCCCGCGCGGCTCGTCGTGGTGGGGCAGCCGGAACAGGTCGTCGCAGGCGCGCTTCGCCTGCGCGTGGAACGCCGGGTCGAGCGTGTCGCAGCAGGCTTTGAGCGTCCGGTGGAAGTGGGCCGCGTCCTCGGCGAAGCCGTAGCAGGGCAGGAGGTCCGCCGCGCCACCGAACCACCACGACCCCGCGTAGTCGCAGTACCGGAACCGGGCGTGGAACGCCGGGACGTACGGGTTGCGCGGGTGGACCGCGACGGTCAGCCCGACGGTCTCGCCGCCCTCGGCCACGACGACGCAGGCCCGTTCGAAGACGGCACCGTTCTCCAGCAGCCGCGCCCCGCCCGACCGGCCGAAGCGGGCTTCGCCGTCGAGGCGTTCCAGCTCGGCCACGAGCTCACGCTGCCCGGCCCGCACCATCGCCTTGACGGCGTCGCGTCTGTCCCCTGAAGGCATGCCCCCACCCCCGGGGGCAGATTACCAGCGAACGGCGCTCAGCCGGCGATGTCGGCCCGCGCGATCACCTTGGTGATCTTCGCCCGGACGAGGGATTCTTCGGGCACGGCGTTGCGCTTCCCGTACTCCTCGGCCCGCTCGGCGCCCATGTACCGCGCCCCCAGGCGAGTCGCCCACTCGAGCATGTCGTCGAAGTCGTGGGTGAGCCGGGCCTCGGCGGTGAACTGGACGTACGAATACGGCGGCCGCTGGTCGTCGACGGCGAGGGAGATCCGCCCGTCGCGGGCGATGGCCTTCCCCTTCAGCGTCTCGGTGCCGGTGGTGAAGATCAGCTCGTCGCCGTCCGGGCCCTCGTTCAGCAGGAACCAGATCGGCGTCACGATCGGCGCGCCGTTGGCCCTGACCAGGCCCAGCATGCCGGTGCGGGTGCCTTCCGAAGCGAACTGCCACCATTCTGAACGGCTCATCTCACGCATGTGAGCGACGTTAGACCGTCACCCGCGCGTGCGCAGAGGGTGGCCGACTAGCCTGGCCTGCTGTGCGAGACGACGAGACCGGCGGCCCGGGCCTGGCCGACGAGGGGCTGACGCGCCGCCTCAAGGCGCTGGCCTGCACCGCGCCGCTGCACGACCTGGACGCGCGGAAGGCGAAGCTCGACTGGGCCGACGCCACGATCTACCAGATGGCCGAGATCGCGCTGCACACGATCGACCAGGTCACCATCGCGATGGACTTCGACACCGGCGCCGGCCACGACGAGGTCATCGACCGGCTGCTGCCCTTCATCGCGCAGCAGGCGCCGTCGCGGATGCCGGAGGAGCACGTCCGCGTGGCCAAGTGGGTCCTCGACAACCTCATCAACGTCGGCACCACCGAACGCGGCTTCCGGCGCGTCTACGGCTCGATGGGCCCGGGCGGCTACCAGCGCCGCCAGTTCGACTTCAAGCTGCTCGTCGAGCTGGCCGCCCGCGACGGCGAGGTCTACCTCCGGGCCACCGACGAGGCCATCAACGTCCTCGTCGGCGCCCTCGACACCGACGTCGAGTCGGCGCAGATCGCCGCCGAGGTCAAGCTCGAGAACCTCATCAACCGCGGCCGGCTGGCCGACGCGAAGCTCGCCGCCGAGCAGGCCCGCTACCGGACCGTCCAGTACGGCGAGACGCTGCGCGCGAAGCTCGACGCGACCCGCCGCGACGTCCGGTCGGTCGACTGGGAGCGCGAGGTCCCGGAGCTCCTGGACAGCGCGCTCAGCCACATCGAAGCCCGCTTCCGCGCCGAGAACGCCATCCTCAAGAACATCACCACCGCCCGCGACGAGACCGAGGACCTCGACCGCAAGCGCCGCGCCGCCGAGCTCGTCGACATCGTCGGCGACTGCATCCGCCGCCACACCCGCCTGCAGTCCCGGCTCGCCGACGCGGGTGCGGTGTTCCGCGCCGAGCAGGACCGCCAGCAGTTCTCCGGCCCGCCCCAGCGCGCCACCCTCGACCTCTTCGGCCAGCTCCTCGTGCCCACCCTGGGCCTGCCGCTGGCCGACGCCATCGCCCCGGCCGAGCACTTCTTCCACGCCGTCGCCGGGATCACCCCGCCGGTCGTGCCCTCGCTGTCGTCGCTGGTCTCGCTGCTCCTGCGGCCCGCGCCCGAGCGCGACCAGCTGATCGGCGAGGTCCCCGAGCCCGAGCTGATGCCCGCCGAGGTCACCGACAAGTTCGGCGACGACGTCTGGCGCGCCGCCGACGAGCTGCTCGACCTGCCCGAGGTGCCGCGGCGCCTCTCCGGCCTCCTGGAAGAGGCCCGCCGCAGCCGCCAGCCGGGACTCGCCGCCCTGGTCGCGCTGCGCGCCGTGCACGCCTACAGTCCCGGGGTCGGCGCGGCCCGCCGCCAGGGCGACCGCCAGGTGCTGCTCGCCGTCGACGACGGCACCCTCCTGGACGACCCGGACTTCGGCGGCGCCGACCTGCTCCTGTCCACCGCCGCCGTAGAGCGGGCCGACGAAGAAGAGGAAGTCGCGTAATGGCGCTGTCCCACAGCAGCGTGGACGCCGAAGCCGCGGCCCGGCTGGTCGCCTTCGGCATGCGGCCGAAGCAGCTGCCCGCCCGCGACGTCGTCTACGGCGACCTCGTGCGCCGCTACGGCGAGGACAACGCGTTCAAGGCGCTCACCCACGCCGTCGCCGCCGGGCTCGGCCTGATGGTGCTCGAGGTCAACCAGCAGGCCGGCGCGGTGCTGGCGGCCACCGACGAGTCCGTCTTCGAGATCAAGATGGACTCCTACGCCCGCCAGGCCAAGATCCGCGAGCGCCGCGAGACCGAGAAGGTCCTGCACGGCCTGATCCACCTCGCCGCCGCGGCGCTGGGCTACCCGCGCCCGGACGACCTCGCCAACGACACCTACATCGGCCGCGTCAGCGTCGAGCAGGTCGACGCGATGGTCCGCGAAGCCGCCCGCATGCTCGACGAACGCGCCGCGGCGGCCGAAGCCAACAACGACCCCCTCGCCGACGCGCCCGAGCTGGAACAGGCGTGGCGCGCCTACGCCCGCCGCCCGGCCGCGGCCGCCACCAAGGACGGGCGCCTGGCCGCCGACACCACCCGCGGCATGGTCAGCCGCGCCCTGCGCTTCCTCGCCGACCAGGGCTTCCTGGTCCCGGTGAGCGACGAGCAGGGCGGCACCTACCGGACCACGCCGCGCTACCAGATCCAGGTCCGCGAGCTCGCGGCCGACGCCGCCTTCGACGACCTGCTCGCGCTCGACGTCGTCGCCGTCGCTAACGCCGGGGGAACGCTGCGCGCGACCTCGTCGGACACGCTGTAAAAGGGGAGTAGATGTACGAGCTTTCGCGGGTCCGCCTGCATTCGGTGGGCCCGGCGGGTGCCCGCTACCAGGACGTCGTGCTCGACTTCAGCGGCGTCGGCGCCAAGATCACCGCGCCCCAGCAGGACGCGCTGTTCAGCGCCGGCATCCACGCGACCGGGCCGGCCGAGCTGCGCCGCCCGTCGCCGGCGAGCGTGCTGTTCCTGGAGAACGGCGGCGGCAAGTCCGTGCTCATCAAGCTGATCTTCTCGGTCATGCTGCCCGGCCGCCGCCAGGTCGTCGGCACCACGAGCACGAAGGTGCTCGAGAAGTTCGTCGCCG
Source organism: Amycolatopsis sp. cg9 (assembly GCF_041346945.1). NCBI lineage: Bacteria > Bacillati > Actinomycetota > Actinomycetes > Pseudonocardiales > Pseudonocardiaceae > Amycolatopsis > Amycolatopsis sp. cg9. The sequence continues at coordinate 5,607,294 of NZ_CP166850.1, forward strand.
CCAAGGACGTTTCGCACGTCGTGCTGGAGTGGCTGCACGTCGAGAGCGGCCACCGGATCATCACCGGCAAGGTCTCCGAGTGGCGCGGGCACGTCGTGTCCGCCGACTCCGAGAACCTCGTCGACTCCTGGTACTGCTTCCGCCCGACGTCGGCGCTGGGGCTCGATTCCCTGCCGATGACCCAGGACGGCCGGCTGCTCACCATGTCCGGCTTCCACGACAAGCTCACCGCCGCGCAGCTGGCCGAGCCCGAGCTGGAACTGTCCTGGACGCGGCGCCACCACGAGTGGACCGGCCGGCTCGACGGCCTCGGCCTCGACACCGAGCTGTTCCGCTACCAGCGCGCGATGAACGCCGGCGAAGGCGAAGCGGCGGACGCGTTCGCCTTCGGCACCGACGACGCGTTCGTCGAGTTCCTGCTGCGCGCGGTCGTTTCCGAGGACGAGCCGAAGGACCTCGCCGAGGTCGTCGCGACCTACGCGCACAACCTGGCGCAACGCGGGGACCTGTTGTCCGAGCGTGACTTCGTGGCGGGGGCCTTGGAGCTACTCGGGCCGCTGGCCGCCGAAGAAGGCGTCGCCGCGGAGTCGCGGAAGATCGCCGAATCGGCGAAAGCCGACATGGCCGCGCTGGCCGGGCGCGTCGTCGCGCGCAACGAGCTGGAGAACGCGCGGCTGTCCGGGCTCGAAGAGCACGTCACCGAGGTCAAGTCGGCGGAGAAGCTCGCCGAGGGCGACCACCGGCGGCTCGCCGCGGCCGTCACGGAGCTGCGCCGGCTGGTCGCCGTGCTGCGCCTGGACGAAGCCCAGGAAGCCCGCAAGCGCGTCGACGCCGAACTGGCCGCGGCGAAGACCGAGGCCGAGGCCTGGCGCGAGACGGCGACGGTGCTCAACCAGCTGAACGCGGCCCGCAAGGCGAAGGACCTGCGCGAGCTCGTCGGCAGCCGCGAAGAGAAGGCGCGGCCGGCGCTCCAGGCGCGCAACGACGCCGCGTCCGCGCTCGCCCGCGGGTTGCACGCGCTGGCGCAGGACGCCCAGCGCCAGGCGGACAAGGCCGAGGCGCACGCGGGCGCGTTGCGCGCCGAAGCCGAGAAGGCGCAGACCGAACGCGACGAAGCCGCCAACCTCGCGGCCGCCCGCCGGGCCGAGGCACGCGGGCTGACCACGCGGATCACCGAGCTGCGCGAAGAGGTCCAGAACGCCGTCCGCGCCGGGCTGCTGCCGTCGGGCGCCGACGTCGCCGAGGCTTCGCGGACGGCGCGGTCGGCGGCCGAGCAGGCCGCTTCGGAGCTGACCCGGCGCGAACAGGAACTGGACCGCGCCGCGACGGACCTCCAGGCGGCGCAACGGGCCGTCAACGAGGCCCACCAGCTCGCGGGCACCACCCAGGACCGCTTCGAGCGCTCCACCGAGGACCTCGACCGGGCGCACCGCCGCACGGACGCGCTGGCCGCCGAGGGCCGCCTGGTCGAGCTGCTCGGCGCGGACGACGTCGCCCTCGAAAGCGACCTGCCGGTGCTGCTGGAACGGCTGCGCGAGGCGAGCGCGGCCGTCGAGAAGGAGCAGACCGCGCTGCGGATGGAGGAGTCCGCCGACGAGCGGGCCCTCGCGGCGTTGGGGTCGGGCGGGCTGCTGCCGCCGCCCGAAGACGTCCAGGCCGCGCTGGACGCCCTGGAAGAAGCCGGGATCACGGCGTGGTCCGGCTGGCGTTATCTGTCCAAATTGGACTCCGACCGGCGGGCCGAAGTGCTCGAAAGCCTGCCGCAGCTGGTGTCCGGCGTCCTGCTCAACGACGCCGCGCACGTGGACCGCGCCCGCGAAGTGCTCACGAAGCGGCGGCTGCTGCCGTCCGCGACCATCGCCGTCGGCACCACCGAAGCGCTCCTGGCCGAGGCGCCCACCGCGCCCGGCGTCGAGTTTCTCGTGCCGCCGAACCCCGCGATGTACGACGAAGAAGCCGCCGACGCCGAGCGGGAAGCCGTGGCGCGGCGGCACACCGAGCGGCAGCGGCGGCTGGAAGCGTTGTCCGCCAAGCTGTCCGCCGACGGCGCGCTGACGTGGAAGCTCACCACCTGGCGCGAGGACTACCCGCCCGGTGCCGTCGCGACGCTGGCCGAGCAGGCCCAGGCGGCCCGCACCGCGCGGGAGACCGCCCGGACGGCGCTGGCGCAGGCCGACGCGGAATTCGCGCGGCTGAGCGAGAAGGCGGCGTCGCTGCGCGAGCGCGTCCCCGAGCTGCGGGCGGCCGCGGCCGAAGCGGAAGAACGCGCGCGGCGGCTCGGCGAGCTGGGCGCCCGCAGCGCGCGGATCGCGGAGTGGACCGAGGAGGTCGAACGCGCGACCGAGATCGCCGAGCGCGCCGACCTCCAGGCGTCCGACGCGGCGGGCAAGGCCGCGCGGCTGCGCGAGCAGGCGGGGGAGGAGCAGCGCACCGCCGACGGGCACCGCCGGACCGCGACCACCGCGCGGGCGGAGCTGGCCGAGGTGCCGGGCGCGGCCGAAGCGGCCGACGGCCCGGTGCCGTCCGAGCCGGTCGACGCGCTGCGGCGGACGTACCTCTCGGCGTCCGAGTCGTACGCGAAGGTCGAGGTCGGCAGCGACCTGCGGGCCGAGCTGGAGCAGGCCGAGTCGGCCGAAGCGGCCGCGGGCTCGGCGGTCGAGTCGCTCGACGCGGCCGTCCGGGCGCGCGCGGCCGAACTGCTGGAGACGCCCGACGGCTCCGACGCCTCCGCCCGCGCGGCGGCCCTGGCGCGCGCCCGCCGCGTCGTCGACGGGTGCGAAGACGAGCGCACCGAGGCCATCGGGCTCGTCTCGACGCGGCGCGCGGAACTGGACTCGCTGCCGACGCAGACCGGCGCCACGGGGGAGAAGCCGCGCGACATCGAGCACGGCCTGGAGCTGATCGACGCGGCCGGGCTGGAGGCGTCCGCGGCCGCCCGGAAGTGGGAAGAGCTGCAGGAACGCCGGGCGGCGGCCGAAGCGACGCTGGAGTCGGCGCGCACTTCGGCGTCCGGCTTCTCGCTGCTCGCGGAGTCGATGGCGCACCTGGTGACCGACACCGACGCGGCCGCCTACGACGGCGACGTCGACACCGCGCGCGCCCAGCACACCCGCCTGAACGCGACGTTCACCGAGGCGCAGGATGCCGCCGACGCGGGCGACCGGCGGGTGCGCGCGGCCGCGGACCAGCTGGCGCAGTACGCGACCGAGAAGCGGTTCGAGAAGCTGAGCACGCCGGTGCGCCAGCAGGTCATCTCGGTCAAGCGCGACCAGCTCCCGGCGCACGCCGGGGAGTGGGCCGAGGCGCTGCGGCCGCGGCTGCGATCGCTCACCGACGACCTCGCCCAGATCGACCGGCACCGCGGCGGCATCATCACCCGCCTGCAGGGCATGGTCGACGGCGCGCTCCGGACGTTGCGCTCGGCCCAGCGCGTCTCGCGGCTGCCCGACGGCCTCGGCGACTGGTCCGGGCAGGAGTTCCTCCGCATCCGCTTCACCGAGCTGGAGGACAACGCGCTCACCGAGAAGCTCGGCGAGGTCGTCGACGAGGCCGCCGTCGGCAAGACCGCGGACGGCCGCGACGTCAAGCGCGACGGGCTTTCCCTGGTGCTGCGCGGGGTCCGGGCCGCGGCGCCCAAGGGATTCCGCGTCGACATGCTCAAGCCGGACTCGGTGCTGCGGACCGAACGCCAGCGCGTCTCGGAGATCCGGGACGTCTTCTCCGGCGGCCAGCAGCTGACCGCGGCGATCATCCTGTACTGCACGCTGGCGGCGTTGCGCGCGAACAACCGCGGCAAGGTCCGCAACCGGCACTCGGGCGTGCTGTTCCTGGACAACCCGATCGGCCGCGCGTCGGCCGGGTACCTCCTGGAGCTGCAGCGGGCGGTGGCCGAGGCGCTGGGCGTGCAGCTGATCTACACGACGGGCCTGTTCGACGCGGGCGCGCTGTCGGAGTTCCCGCTGATCGTGCGGCTGCGCAACGACGCGGACCTGCGCGCGGGCCGGAAGTACCTGTCCGTCGACGCCACGATCCGCACCTCGCTGGACGACCTGGGCGACCCGGACGGCGTCGCGCGGCTCTCGGCCACGCGGATGTTCACGCGGCCGGCCGAAGAACCCGCGGATTCCGCTGAGGACGAACAGCCGGCGTGACGGGAACATCCGGCGGCGCCCGGTGGTTCCCCCGCGCATGACGAAGCTGGGGCCGCTGGGGGCCACCCACACCGCACTGGACACCGACGCCGCCGTGGCGACCGCGGCCGAGCTGGAGGAACTGGGCTACGCCACGCTGTGGCTGCCCGGCGGGCAGGGCAACAACCTGCCCCGCATCGCCGAGGTGGTCCGCGGGACCTCGCGGGTCCAGGTGGCGAGCGGGATCCTGTCGGTCGACCGGGTGCCGGCCGCCGCGGTCGCCGCGACGTACGCGGACCTGCCCGCCGGCCGGTTCGTCGTCGGCCTCGGCGGGGCGCACGGGGCGCGTCCGCTGGCGGCGCTGAACGACTACCTCGACGAGATCGAGGACGTCGTGCCGCCGGCCGCGCGGATCCTGTCGGCGCTCGGGCCGCGGATGCTCGGGCTGGCGCGCGACCGCGCTTCGGGCGCGTACCCGTACCTGGTCACGACGGACTACGTCGCGTCGGCGCGGGAGATCCTCGGTGCCGGCCCGCAGCTGTCGGTGCTGCTGAACGTGGTGGCGGAGACCGATGTCGCCGCGATGCGGGAAACCGTGCGCGGCGGGTCGCTGAAGTTCCTGGCCGGCGTGCCGGGCTACGCGGCCAACCTCCGGCGGATGGGCTTCTCCGACGCGGACGTCGCGGACCTGTCGGACCGGCTGGTCGACGGCGTCACCGTGTGGGGCGACTTCGACGCGGTCGTGGCGCGGCTGCGGGAGTTCCGGGCCGCGGGGGCGGACCAGGTGGTCGTACCCCTCGCCGAGCTGCCGCGCGAGTGGTGGCCGGAGCTCGTGGCGGCGGTCCGGTGAGCACGGCCCGGGCCCGGGGGCTCTCGCACGCGCCCCCGGCGGAGGTCTCGCTGCAGGACGCGCTGGCCGCGGTCGCCGATCCGGTGCGCCGCAGCATCCTGCGCGAGCTGGCCGCCGTGCCCGAGTGGACGAAGGCGTGCGGCACGTTCGACCTGCCGGTGGCGAAGGCGACCCGCAGCCACCACTTCGCGGTGCTGCGCGCGGCGGGCCTGATCGAGCAGCGCGACGACGGGCCGCGGCGGCTGAACCGGTTGCGGCGTCCCGAATTCGACGCGGCCTTCCCCGGTTTGCTCGACCTGGTGCTCAGTCACCCCGGCCGGTGAACGCCAGTCCGGTGCCGAGGCCGATCATGACGAGGCCGCCGGTGCCGCCGACCAGCTCGAGGCGCTTCGGCGAGCGGGCGAACCAGGCGCGCGCGGTGCCGGCGACCAGCGCCCACGCGCTGTCGGTCGCGAGCGCGATCGCCGGCAGGCAGAGCCCGAGGACCAGCATCTGCGCGGGCACGGACCCGGCCTCGGGGTCGACGAACTGGGGGAGCAGCGCCGCCAGGAACACGATCGACTTCGGGTTCGCGAAGCCGACGACGAAGCCGTCGCGCAGGACGGCGAGCACGCGGCCCGGCGTGGCGCGCACCTTGGCGGCCATCGCGTCGGTCAGCTTCCGCCGGTGCCGGACCGCCTGGACGCCCAGGTAGACGAGGTAGGCGGCACCGGCGATCTTGACCGCGGTGAACACCGCGGCCGACGTCGTCACGAGCGCGCCGAGCCCGAACGCGACCGCGACGACCTGCGTGTACACGCCCGCGGAGTTGCCGAGGACGGTGAGCAGCGCCTCGCGGCGCCCGACGGTGAGCGCGCGGCTGATGGTGAACAGCACGCTCGGCCCGGGGACCACGACCATGAGGAACGTCAGCGCGGCGAACGCCGCCAAGTGCGCACCGGAGACCATGGCGCGAGGCTATCCCGTGGTCGCGGGGACGACCAGGCGTTTTTGTCGGTGCCGGGTGGTAGGAAAACGGGGTGCCTCCGAAGATCAGCACCGAGCAGCGCCGGGCCCGCCTCGCGGTCCGCCACCACCTCGCCGCGCCCGCCCCGACGGTGGCGGACGCGGTGGCGGGGATCGTCGCCCTGCACGCCACCGACCCGGCGACCGTCCACCTGTCGGCGTCGGCCCGCCTCGCGGCACCGGCGGTTTCCGGGGTGGAGCAAGCGCTTTACGACGACCGTTCGCTGCTGCGGCTGCTCGGCATGCGGCGCACGGTGTTCGTGACGGATCTGGAAACGGCGGCGCTCGTGCAGGCCGGGTGCGCCGCGGACATCGTCGTCAAGCAGCGGAAGCTCCTGGAGCAGCACCTCGGGGCGCAGGGGCACCCGGAGAACGTGCCGGAGCCGGCGAAGTGGCTGGCTTCGGTCGAGGCCTCGGTCGAGGCGGCGCTGCGGGCCCGCGGTTCGGCGACGGCGCAGCAGCTGAGCGAGGACGAGCCCCGTCTGCGCCAGCAGCTGCTGATGGCGGCGGGCAAGCCGTACGAAGCGATCGGCAACGTGACGAGCCGGGTGCTGTTCCTGCTGGCGGCGGGCGGCCGCATCGCGCGGGGGAGGCCGCGCGGGAGCTGGCTCAGCACGCAGTACGTCTGGCACCCCCTGGACGAGTGGGTCACCGGCGGCCTGCGCGCATGGGAGCCGGCCGCGGCGCGAGCCGAGCTGGCCCGGCGCTGGCTGCGCGCGTACGGCCCGGCGCCGGTGTCCGACCTGAGGTGGTGGACGGGCTGGACGGCGGGGCAGGCGAAGCAGGCGCTGGCCGCGGTGTCCCCGGTCGAGGTGGACCTCGACGGCGTGCCGGGGATCGCGCTGCCGGCCGACCTGGAGCCGGTGCCGCCACCACCACCGTGGGTGGCGTTCCTGCCGGCGCTGGACCCGACCCCGATGGGCTGGCAGGAGCGCGACTGGTTCCTGGGCCCGCACCGGACAGCGCTGTTCGACCGCAGCGGCAACGTCGGCCCGACGATCTGGTCCTCGGGCCGCGTGGTGGGCGGCTGGGCCCAGCGCCCCTCGGGCGAGATCGCCTGGCGGCTGCTGGAGGACGTGGGCACGGAGGTGACGAGCGCGGTCGAGACCGAGGCGGAGAGGTGCGCGTCCTGGTTCGGCGAGGTGCGAGCGGTGCCGCGGTTCCGGACACCGCTGGAACGGGAGCTGTCGGCTTAGCGCGGAGGGTTGGTGGGGTCGCTCCGTGCTCCGTGCTCCGTGCTCCGTGCTCCGTGCTCCGTGCTCCGTGCTCCGTGCTCCGCGGGCCCCGTGCCCCGCGGGCCCGCCGGCTCGGGCCGGGATGGCGGGCGCCTGCCCGGCCGCTCTGCGGCTTCCGCATCCTCCGGCACCCCGGGAGCCTTCGGTACCCAGATCCTGCGCCGCTGGATCCGGCCCGCTGATCCGGCGGCGACGCTGGGATCCCCCGGCTCGGGATCCCGCGGCCCTCACGTCCTGCGACCTCGCAGCCCATCTCGCTCCCGGCTCCCGGCTCCCGGGTGCCCTGTGCCCGCGCCCCTCATGCCCCGCGCCATGCGCATGCGACCCCGGCTCCAGGCGACCCTCGCCCCCGCGGCCTCTCAGCACGCCCGCGACCCGTCGCGCCCCGCGCCCGCCGACCCCGGGCTCCCGGCAACCTCCCGAACCGCACCCGGCCGCGAGCCGACCGGCGCAGTGAAGGCCGCCCACCCGGGTGCAACCGCCGCGACCGCCGTCGCTGGATCGGTCGAGCCGCCGACCTCACACCCGACCCGGAAGCCGCCCCACCCGCCCCCGGAACCACCCCCGCAAGCCACAGTCAGCTGAATCGTTCCAGCAGCCAAACCGGCCCCGCCGAAGATCACCCGACGGCACCCGCCGCACCCCGCACTCCCAGCCGGAACCGGTCCCGCGCCCCGAACCTCCCACCCCCACTGGTCCGCCGTGGTCCGCCCCCGAGAACTCCAGCAAAAACACCAGGCTTCTTAATCGATTCTTGACCCGTTCGCCAAGTGGTGGAAGTCTCGTCAGGGCAGTCAGGGACGCGCATGCCCGCACGCTAGGGTGACCGCGAGCCCGCAAGTCACGGCCGGGGGTGTTCCGGCCGATCCTCAGAGGAGTGGCAGCAGTGACCGTTCGCGTAGGTGTCAACGGCTTCGGCCGCATCGGCCGCAACTTCTTCCGCGCCGTGCAGGCCAGCGGCCACGACATCGAGGTCGTCGCCTTCAACGACCTCGGCGACGTCGCCACCATGGCCCACCTGCTGAAGTACGACTCCATCCTGGGCCGGTTCCCGGGTGAGGTCAGCGTCAGCGACGAGGGCATCGTCGTGGACGGCAAGACCATCAAGGCCCTCGCCGAGCGCGACCCGGCCAACCTGCCCTGGGGCGACCTGGGCGTGGACGTCGTCGTCGAGTCGACCGGCTTCTTCACCAACGCCGACGCCGCCAAGGCGCACATCGCCGGCGGTGCCAAGAAGGTCATCATCTCCGCGCCCGCCAAGGGCGAGGACCTGACCGTGGTGCTCGGCGTCAACGACGACAAGTACGACGGCTCGCAGGTCATCATCTCCAACGCGTCCTGCACCACCAACTGCCTCGGCCCGCTGGCCAAGGTGCTGAACGACGAGTTCGGCATCGAGCAGGGCCTGATGACCACGATCCACGCGTACACCCAGGACCAGAACCTGCAGGACGGCCCGCACAAGGACCTGCGCCGCGCCCGCGCCGCCGCCCTGAACGTGGTGCCCGCCTCGACCGGTGCCGCCAAGGCCATCGGCCTGGTGCTGCCGGAGCTGCTGGGCAAGCTGGACGGCTACGCGCTGCGCGTCCCGGTGCCGACCGGCTCGGCCACCGACCTCACCGTGACCCTGAAGAAGTCCGCCACGGTCGACGAGATCAACGCCGCCTACAAGGCCGCCGCCGAGGGTCCCCTCGCCGGCATCCTGCGCTACTCGGTCGACCCGATCGTGTCCTCGGACATCGTCACCGACCCGGCGTCCTGCATCTACGACTCGCCGCTGACCAAGGTCATCGGCAACCAGGTCAAGGTCGTCGGCTGGTACGACAACGAGTGGGGCTACTCCAACCGACTCGCGGACCTGATCAAGCTCGTCGGCTCGAAGCTCTGAGCCGGATGACCGTCAAGAACCTCGACGACCTGCTGGGCGAGGGCGTTCAGGGCCGGTACGTGCTCGTGCGGTCCGACCTGAACGTCCCGCTCGACGGGGAGCGCATCACCGACGACGGCCGCGTCCGCGCGGCGCTGCCGACGATCAAGAAGCTCGCCGACGCGGGCGCGAAGGTCGTCGTCACCGCGCACCTCGGCCGCCCCAAGGGCGAGCCGGACCCGAAGTACACCCTCGCGCCCGTCGCCAAGCGGCTCACCGAGCTGCTCGGTGCCGAGGTCGCGCTGGCCGGTGACCTGGTCGGCGAGTCCGCGAAGGCGCTGACCGGCGACCTGGTCAGCGGCAGTGTCGTCCTGCTGGAGAACGTGCGCTTCGACGCGCGCGAGACCAGCAAGGACGCCGTGGACCGCTCCGAGCTGGCCGCCGAGCTGGGCGCGCTCGTCCCGGGCGGCGCGTTCGTCTCCGACGGCTTCGGCGTCGTGCACCGCAAGCAGGCCTCGGTCTACGAGGTCGCGTCGGTGCTCCCGGCGTACGCGGGCGGCCTGGTGCTGGCCGAGCTGGACGTGCTGAAGAAGCTGACCGACGACGTCCAGCGGCCCTACGTGGTCGTGCTCGGCGGCGCGAAGGTGTCCGACAAGCTCGGCGTCATCGCGAACCTGCTGACCAAGGTCGACCGGCTGCTCATCGGCGGCGGCATGGCGTACACCTTCCTCAAGGCCCAGGGCCACGAGGTCGGCCAGTCGCTGCTGCAGGCCGACCAGCTCGACCAGGTCAAGGGCTTCCTCGCCGAGGCCGAGAAGCGCGGTGTCGAACTGGTCCTGCCGGTCGACGTGCTCGCCGCGACGGAGTTCTCGGCCGGCGCCGAGCACGAGGTCGTCGAAGCCACCGCCATCCCGGCCGACCGCCAGGGTCTGGACATCGGCCCGCGCAGCCGCGAGCTGTTCGCGAGCAAGCTGGCCGACGCCAAGACCGTGTTCTGGAACGGCCCGATGGGCGTGTTCGAGTTCGAGGCGTTCTCCGGCGGCACCCGTGCCGTCGCCGAAGCCCTGGTCGCGAGCGACGCGTTCACCGTGGTCGGCGGTGGCGACTCGGCCGCCGCGGTGCGGCAGCTGGGCCTGCCCGAAGACGGCTTCTCGCACATCTCCACCGGCGGCGGTGCCTCGCTGGAGTACCTCGAAGGCAAGGAACTGCCGGGCGTCGTGGCCCTGGAGGAGAAGAACTAGTGGCACGCAAGCCGTTCATCGCCGGCAACTGGAAGATGAACCAGAACCACCTCGAGGCGATCGCGCTCGTCCAGAAGATCGCCTTCGCGCTGCCGGAGAAGTACTACGCGAAGGTCGACGTGGCGGTGCTGCCGCCGTTCACCGACATCCGCAGCGTGCAGACCCTGGTCGACGGCGACAAGCTGTCGCTCACCTACGGCGCCCAGGACATCGCGCCGCAGGACTCGGGCGCCTACACCGGGGACATCTCGGGCCTGATGCTGGCGAAGCTGGGCTGCAAGTTCGTCGCCGTCGGGCACTCGGAGCGGCGCGAGTACCACGCCGAGACCGACGAGCTGGTCAACAAGAAGGTCAAGGCCGCGCTCAAGCACGGCATCACGCCGATCCTCTGCATCGGGGAGAAGCTCGAGGTCCGCGAGGCCGGCGAGCACATCCACCACACCACGACGCAGCTGATCGAGGGCCTGAAGGGCCTCAAGGCCGAGCAGGTCTCGGGCGTGGTCGTCGCGTACGAGCCGGTCTGGGCGATCGGCACCGGCAAGGTCGCGTCGTCGGCCGACGCCGAAGAGGTCTGCAAGGCCATCCGGGCCACCCTCCAGGAGAAGTACGGCGACGAGGTCGCTTCGTCCGTCCGGGTGCTCTACGGGGGATCGGTGAAGTCGGGCAACATCAGCGAGCTGGTGGGCTGCGAGAACATCGACGGTGCCCTGGTCGGCGGAGCGAGCCTCGACGGCGAGGAGTTCACGAAACTCTGCGCACTCGCCGCGGGCGGGCCGCTGCCCTGATCGAGGCCACGACCGGGTAACCTGTGTATCCGGTCCGTCACACAGCAGTGGACGAGTCCAGGGGTACGGTGGGGGTCGGAAACGACCATGCCGTACCCCTGCATTCTCCTAGAGCCCAGAGGATGACATGAAGCTGTTCCTGCAAATCCTGTTGATCGTCTCCAGCGTCCTGCTGGTGGTCGCTGTGCTGCTGCACCGTGGCCGGGGCGGTGGCCTGTCGTCGCTGTTCGGCGGTGGGATGCAGTCGAGCCTGGCCGGGTCGAGCGTGGCCGAGAAGAACCTCGACCGGATCACCCTGCTGCTGGGCGCGGTCTGGCTGATCAGCATCGTGGGCTTGGGTCTGCTGCTCAAGGTGTGAGGCGTCCGGCGTCCCGCCGCGATCGCGACCGGATCCGACGGCGGAACGCGCGATTCGGCGTGCCTATAGGGGGGCGCGCCGCCGATTCCTAGGTGTGAGGATTCATGGTTGGCGGTAACGCGATTCGGGGCACCAGGGTGGGTGCCGGACCTACGGGCGAATCGGAACGGGGTGAGTCGGCGCCACGGCGCCGCGTAGCTTATTGGTGTGCCAACGGCCACGAGGCCCGGCCGTCGTTCGCGCTCGACGCGGAAATCCCGGACGAGTGGGACTGCCCACGCTGCGGGCTTCCGGGCGGGCAGGACGAGAAGAACCCGCCGGCCGCGCCGCGGACGGAGCCGTACAAGACGCACCTGGCCTACGTGAAGGAGCGCCGCAGCGACTCCGACGGCGAGGCCATCCTGGCGGAGGCGCTGGAGCGCCTGCGCAAGCGGCGGGAAATCCTCTAAGGGCTCGAACCGGAAACCACCCCGAGGGAAAGCGGACCCCTCGAGGTGGTTTTTCGCGTGTCCGGCGGGGTCGCCCCGGTGGGATGACCCCGTCCGTCCTCAGCGGTCCAGCGGGTACCGGGCCCGCACGCGGAACCCGCCGTCCTTCGACTTCGACGTCTCGAAACTGCCGCCCAGCAGGCGCGCCCGCTCGGCCAGGCCGGTCAGGCCGTGGCCACCCGAGGGGAGCGATTCACCGGGCCGGCTCGCCCGCTCGTTCCGGACCTCGATCTTGAGCGCGCCGTGCTCACCCTGGATGCGGATCGTCGCGGTGGCGCCCGGGGCGTGCTTGTGGACGTTCGTCAGGCACTCCTGGACCGTCCGGTAGGCCGCCGCCGAGACCTGGTTGGGGAGGGCCTCCGGGAGGTGCTCCACGGACAGGTGCACCGGGACCTCCGACGTCCGGATCAGCCGGTCGAGGTCGTTGATCCCCGGCCGCGGGCCGTCGTCGTCCGCGCCCGCGCGCAGCACGCTCAGCAGGGAGCGCAGCTCCTCCAGCGTCCGCTTCGACAGCGTCCGGATGACCTGCGCGGTCTCCTGGGCCCGGTCGTCGGTCGTCTGGGCCTGCAGCGCGCCGGCCTGCATCGCGATCAGCGTGATCTGGTGGGACACGACGTCGTGCATCTCGCGGGCCAGCCGGGCGCGCTCTTCGGCGCGGACGGCGTCGGCGTGGAAGCGGCGCTCGCGGTCGCGGCTCGTGGCCAGCTCGGCGAGCTTGTTCGCGACCTCGGCCCGCGCCCCGATGAGGAGGCCGATCGCGATCGGCATGCCGGCGACGAGGACGCCGTAGATGCCGTCGAGGATGTGCTCACGCCAGCTGAGCTCGGCGAAGTCCTCCAGGGGCCACTGCACGAACCGGCAGATCCACACCAGCGCCGCGCCGACCCAGACCTGCCAGTGCAGCTGACGGCGGGTGGCGAGCATGCCGAGCGTGATCATCGACGCGAGCTGCGCCCAGCCGGCCAGGAAGCCGGGGACCGCGACGAGCACGGCGAGGAACGGGAACTTCCGCCGGAACACCACCGCGAGGCAGGCGGCGCCGGAGAGCCAGATCGAATAGGGCTGGGCCTTCTCGGGGATCACCAGCCAGACGTCGAGCACCGCCAGGATGACCGCGGCCGCCTCGATGGCGAACGTGACCACGGCGGGCCGGGGTACCGAGCCGAACACGCTCAGCCCCCGCTTTCGCACCCGCTCGGCGGCCGACGGCCCCGAGCTCGCGATCGAGATGCCTGGAATCGAGAGTCCCTCTGTACTCATCGCTGGCGACCCCATTCGTCTTGTGGACTTGTTGGTGAGAGGTGCTCAGGGCCCGATCGGGACGCGCAGCAACGGACAAATGTGCGGATGCTAACGAGGTCGCGTACGAAGACGGTAAGTTTCACCCGCCGTCGGTGTTCCGGCGTCCGGATTTCGCAACGGCTTGGTCCGAAAGGGGGATAGCCGTGTGAGGGTGCTACTCAGAGTGGGAGTGGTGTTCCCCTGCGTGTACCCGGACGACCACATCGTGGGAATCATGTTACCCACGTGTGGCCGCCCGGCGGTAGTTCTTCAGGCCGCCATCGAGTTGAGGTCGTCGCTGAGCAGGTCGTCGAGACCGCTCTCGCACGCCTTCGCCGTTTCGATCGACCGCGGCAGCATCCCGGCCTCGTACGCCATGACCGCCTCGTCCACGCTCGGCGCCGTCGCCAGCGCGGTCGCGAGCTCGGTGCCGTCGAGGAGGGCGAGGTTCGCGCCGACCCCGAGCGGCGGCATCAGGTGGGCCGCGTCGCCGAGCAGGGTGACGCCCGGCGTGTGCGTCCACGCGTGGGGGACCGGCAGGACGTGCAGCGGCCGGTGGGTGAACCCGCAGTCGACGTCGGCGAGGAACCGGAGCACGTCCGGGTGCCAGCCGGCGTAGCGTTCGAGCAGGTTCGCGCGCACGGCGGCGGTGTCGGCGAAGTCGAGGCCGGCGTGCCAGTCCTCGGGGGCGTAGAACACGGCGTAGCAGCGGACGTCGCCGTTGCTCGTGCGCTGCGCGAAGAGGGCGCGCCCGCCCGTCTTGGTCACCATCGTGCCCCGGCCGGTCAGCGCCGCGAGGTCCGAGGAGGCGGCGTGGCCGAACTCGACGAACGTGACCCCGCTGTAGACCGGCCGGACGCCGGTCAGGGCCTGGCGGACGCGGGACCAGGCGCCGTCCGCGCCGACGACCAGGCCGAAGTCCCGGGTGTCGCCGTTCCTGAACGTCAGCCGGGCGCCGGTGACGCCGGTGATCGCCTGTCCCCACCGGACGGTGCCCGGCGCGAGTGAATCGAGGAGGAGGCCGCGGAGCTGGCCGCGGTCGATTTCGGGGCGGAAGTCGCCCTCGGGGGTTTCGTCGATGACGACTTGGGCGGTGTGCGGGTCGAGGGCGCGCATCTGCTGGCCCTCGGGCCGGGCCAGTTCGCGGAACCGCTCGTGCAGGCCGGCGGTGCGGAGGGCGACCTGGCCGGTGTCGCCGTGCATGTCGAGCGTGCCGCCTTGGGGGCGGGCCTCGGCCGACGCTTCTTGTTCGAAGACGGTGACGTCGAGGCCGTGGAGCTGCAGGACGCGGGCACAGGCGAGGCCGCCCAGGCCGGCGCCGACGATGGCGATGGAGTTCATGACTTCCCCCTGGAAGTTCGGTGCCCCCGGCTGGTCCGGCGGCCTGAAGCCAGAAAAGCACAGTGACTCAAAAAGTGCAACGACTCAACTTTTGAAGTGAGTCCACCATCACGTAGGCTGGCGGCATGACCGAAGTGATCGGGCGCCGCGAGCGCAAGAAGGCGCAGACGCGGCAGGCACTGGCCGACGCCGCGCTGAAGCTGTTCCTCGAACGCGGCTACGACGAGGTCGGGGTGAAGGAGGTCGCGGACGCGGCCGACGTCTCGGTGACGACGTTGTTCAAGTACTTCCCCAGCAAGGAAGCGCTGCTGTTCGACCAGGACGACGACATCGAGGCGGCCCTGGTCGCCGCGGTCCACGGCCGCCCGCCGGGCCACACGATCGTGGACGCGCTGCGCAAGCACATCCTGCGAGACGTCTCCGACGGCGGCCCGGACGAGGAGTTCCTGCGCCTGATCGAGAGCACCCCGGCGCTGCGCGAGTACGGCAGGCGCATGTGGATGCGCCACGAGACGGCGCTGGCCCAGGCGATCGCGGAGGAGTCGGGCGCCCCGGCAGGCGACGTGCGGTCCGCGGCGCTGGCGAGGTTCGCGCTGGCCTCCCGCGACCTGATCACGGTCCACGAAAACCCGCGCTGGGCCGCGGAGGAGATCTTCGGCTGCCTGGAGCGCGGCTGGCGCACGGAATGAGCCCGGAAACACGTGAAGGCCACCTCGAGGAACTTCAAGTTCCTCGAGGTGGCCTTCACGAACCACCGGAAGCTAGGCCGTGGGTGGCTGGTAGACCTTCGTCAGCTTCCCCGCCGCGGCGCGGTCCAGCAGCCACAGCGTCCGCCGGTGCCCGCGGGCCCCGGCCACCGGCAGCTGGACCTCCCCGGCACCCGACAAAGCCAGCGCGACCGCGTCCGCCTTCGCTTCGCCGGCCGTCAGCAGCCACACGTCACGGGCGCGGCGGATGGCCGGGAGCGTCAGCGACACGCGGGTCGGCGGGGGCTTCGGGCAGCTGCGCACCGCCACCACCGGACGCTCGGTCTCGTACACCGCCGGGGACTCCGGGAACACCGAGGCCGTGTGGCCCTCGCCGCCCAAGCCCAGCAGCATGATGTCGAACGTCGGCACGTCGCCGTGGTCCTCCGGGCCCGCGTTGTCCGCCAGCACCGAGGCGTACGACGCGGCGGCGGCGTCGGGGTCGTCGCCGAACTCGCCGTCCGACGCGGCGATCGCGTGGACGCGCTTCGGGTCCAGCGGGACGTGGTCCAGCAGCGCCTCGCGGGCCTGCTTCTCGTTCCGCTCGTCCGAATCCGCCGGGACGAACCGCTCGTCGCCCCAGTAGATGTCCAGGCGGGACCAGTCGATCGCGTCGCGGGCCGACGAAGCCTGCAGCTCCGACAGCACCGCGATGCCCGTTCCGCCGCCGGTCAGCACCAGGGACGCCGTGCCCTTGGCCGCCTGGACGTCCACCAGCCGCGTGACCAGCCGGGCGGCCGCCGCGGCCGCCAGCAGGTCCTGGTTCGCGTAGACGACTACTTCCGTCTTGCTCATTTCTTGGCACCGGCCGCGGCGGCGGCAGGGGATGTGACGTCGGCCTTCGGCGGGGCTCCCGTCTTGCCGTTCGTGCCCGTCGCGATCTTGCCGAGGCCGTGCAGGGCCGCCTCGTAGATCTCGTCCGGGTCGAGCCGGCGGAGCTCCTCGATCAGGCAGTCCTGGTTGTTGCGGCGCTGGAGGGCGATGCGGCGGGTCGGCTGGCCCGGCTGGGTCAGCGTGCCGACGCGGCCGTCCGGGCGGTGCAGCTCCACCGGGCCGGACCGGCGGTCCAGGGTCACCGAGATGATCCCGGCCGCGCCCGCGCTCTTCACGCGCTTCACCGGCGCCTTCAGGTACTCCGCCAGCCAGCCGGCGAGCAGCTCGGTGGACGGCGAGTCGGCCTCGCCGGTCACCGTCGCGCCGGTGATCTTCTCGAACGGCGGGAGGTCCAGCGCCGACACCAGCTGCGCCCGCCAGCGGGTCAGCCGGGTCCACGCCAGGTCGGTGTCGCCCGCGGTGTACGCCTTCGCGCGCGTCGTCAGGGCCCGGACCGGGCTCTTCTCCGCGGCGGAGTCGGTGATCCGGCGCTGCGCCAGCTGACCGAGCGGGTCGTTCGCCGGGTCCTTCGGGCCGGCGCCCGGCCACCAGCAGACGATCGGCGCGTCCGGCAGCAGCAGCGGCACCACCGCGCTCTGGCCCTGCGCGGCCAGCGGGCCGTAGAGCCGCAGCACGATGACCTCGCTCGCGCCGGCGTCGCCGCCGACGCGGATCTGGCCGTCGATGCGCGGGGCCGCGGTGCGGGCGCCCTTGGCCACCACGATCACCCGCGACGGGTGCTCCCGGCTCGCGCCGTTGGCGGCTTCGATCGCCTCTTCGAGCTTGGCGTCGTCGTCGGCCACGATCACCAGCGTCAGGACGCGCCCGAGCGCGACCTGCCCGCCCTGTTCGCGGATCTCCACCAGCTTCTTGTTCAGGGCCGACGTCGTGGTGGACGGCAGGTCGATGATCACGGGCGCCTCCATTTCCGGCCGGTGCGCTCCAGCATTTCGTCGGCGGACGGCGGGCCCCAGGTACCCGGCGGGTACTGCTCCGGCGACCCTTCCTTGGCCCAGTGCTCGAGGATCGGGTCCAGGATCTTCCAGGACAGCTCGACCTCTTCGTTCACCGGGAACAGCGACGGCTCGCCGAGCAGGACGTCGAGGATCAGGCGCTCGTAGGCCTCGGGGGAGGACTCGGTGAACGCGTGCCCGTAGCCGAAGTCCATCGTGACGTCGCGGACCTCCATCGTGGTCCCCGGTACCTTCGAGCCGAACCGCAGCGTGATGCCCTCGTCCGGCTGGACCCGGATGACCAGCGCGTTCTGCCCCAGCTCCTCGGTCGACGTCGAGTCGAACGGCAGGTGCGGCGCCCGCTTGAACACGACGGCGATCTCGGTGACGCGGCGGCCGAGCCGCTTGCCGGTGCGCAGGTAGAACGGCACCCCGGCCCAGCGGCGGTTCTGCACCTCGAGGGTCACCGCGGCGTAGGTCTCGGTCTTCGAGTCCTTCGCGAAGCCCTCTTCCTGCAGCAGGCCCGGCACCTTCGTGCCGCCCTGCCAGCCACCCGCGTACTGGCCGCGCGCGCTCGTCTTGTTCAGCGGCCCGAGCGGCTTGGTGCCCGAAAGCACCTTGATCTTCTCCGCGCGCAGGGCCCGCGGCTCGAACGACAGCGGCTCCTCCATCGCGGTGAAGGCCAGCAGCTGCAGCAGGTGGTTCTGGATGACGTCCCGGGCGGCGCCGATGCCGTCGTAGTACCCCGCGCGGCCGCCGAGGCCGATGTCCTCGGCCATGGTGATCTGCACGTGGTCGACGAAGTTGGCGTTCCAGATCGGCTCGAACAGCTGGTTCGCGAAGCGCAGTGCCAGGATGTTCTGCACCGTCTCCTTGCCGAGGTAGTGGTCGATGCGGAACACCGACTCCTCGGGGAAGACGTCGTTGACGATGGCGTTCAGCTCTTCGGCGCTCTTCAGGTCGTGCCCGAAGGGCTTCTCGATGACCACGCGCCGCCACGTCTTTTCGTCGGCGTTCGCCAGCCCGGAGCGGGCCAGCTGCTTGGTCACCACCGGGAACGCGCTCGGCGGGATCGACAGGTAGAACGCGGTGTTGCCGCCGGTGCCGCGTTCCTGGTCGAGGTCCTTCACCGTCTGCGCGAGCCGGTCGAACGCGTCGTCGTCGTCGAAGGTGCCCTGCACGAAGCGGATGCCTTCGGCGAGCCGGTTCCACACCGACTCCTTGAACGGCGTCCGCGCGTGCTCCTTGACCGAGTCGTGCACGAGCTCGCCGAAGTCCTGGTGCTCCCAGTCGCGGCGGGCGAACCCGACGAGCGAGAAGCCCGCGGGCAGCAGGCCGCGGTTGGCCAGGTCGTAGATGGCGGGCATCAGCTTCTTGCGGGCCAGGTCGCCGGTGACACCGAAGATCACCAGGCTGGAGGGCCCGGCGATCCGGGGGAGCCGCTTGTCCCGCGGATCGCGAAGGGGGTTGCTCCACGTCATGCGCCGACCTCCTGTACCGCGCGGACGACCGCCGCGAGACCCGCGGCCCGGTCGGTCAGGTGCAGGCGCAGCACCGGGCGGCCGTGCTCGGCGAGGACCTGCCCGTCGCCGAGGGCCTGCGCGTGCTGCAGCTGGCCCAGCGTGTAGGGCCGGTCCGGCACGTCGAGGTCCTGCTCGACGGCGCCGGTCAGCTGCAGGAACACGCCGTTCTGGTGCCCGCCCTTGTGGTACTGGCCGGTGGAGTGCAGGAACCGCGGGCCCCAGCCGAACGTCGTCTGCTTCCCGGTGCCCTTGGCGATCTCGCCGCGCAGCAGCTCGGTCGAGGCGTCGTCGAGGCGGTCGAGGTAGGCCTGCACCGCGATGTAGCCCGCGTCCGGCGCCGAAGCGAAGAACGCGCGTAGAACGTCGGTGAGGCTGCCGTCGGTGGAAACCCCGTCGCTGCCGAAGATCTCGACCGGACCGTCCACAGTGGCCGGTTCCTCGCCGCCCTTCAGCTTCTCCGGGTCGTCCAGCAACGCGCGGGCCGCCTTCTTGGCCGCCTCGACGTCGGGCTGGTCGAACGGGTTGATCCCGAGCAGCCGGCCGGCCAGCGCCGTGGCGAACTCCCAGAGCAGGAACTGCGCGCCCAGCGAGCCGGTCACGGAGATCTTCGCCGCACCCTGCGGGGCGCCGACCGCGGTGGGGGTGGCGTCGGTCTTGGCGTCGGCGAAGCCGGCCGCCTCCGCACCCTCGACCGCGACCGGCAGCAGGCCGGTGCCCTGCTTGCCGGTGGACTCGGCGATCAGCTGCTCCGCCCAGTCCGGGAAGCCCTTGATGCCGGAGCCGGTGTCGGCCAGCACGACCTTCTCCGCGCCCGCCTCGTGCGCGGCGGCCCACGCGGCGGCCAGCTTGACCGCCGGGTTGGCCGCGTCGTCCGCGGCGAGCTCTTCGGCCACCGAAGCGGCCTGGTCGAGCAGCCGGGCGACGTCCGCGCCGGCGAGCCCGGCCGGGACGAGCCCGAACGCGGTCAGCGCCGAGTAGCGGCCGCCGACGTGCGGGTCGGCGAGGAAGACCTTGCGGTAACCCTCCTTTTCGGACAGTTCCTGGAACGGCGAGCCCGGGTCGGTGACGACCACGATCCGCCGCGCCGCGTCGATGCCCGCGTCGGTGAAGGCCTTCGCGAAGATCCGCCGGTGGCTGTCGGTTTCGACGGTGCCGCCCGACTTCGACGACACCACGATCACCGTGCGCTCGAGGTCGCCGGCGAGCGCGTCGGCGACCTGGCCGGGGTCGGTGGTGTCGAGGACGGTCAGCGGGACGCCGTCGGTCGCGGTGATCACCTCGGGTGCCAGCGACGAGCCGCCCATGCCGGCCAGCACGACGCGGTCGACGCCCTCGGACCGCAGCTCGGTCCGCAGCGCGTCGATCTCGCCGATCAGCGGCCGCGACGACTTGTGCAGCGTCGTCCACGACAGCCGGATCGACGCCTCGGGCTCGGCGTCCGGGCCCCAGAGCGTCGCGTCCTGCGCCGCCAGCTTCGACGCGGCCCGGTCGGCGACCAGCCGGTCGGCCAGCGGCGCGGCGCGCTCCGCCAGTGCGGCGTCCACGATCTCGACGCCGGTCTTTTCCCCTGTCGTCATGTCGTGCTTCAGCCCTTCGCCTGCTCGAGCTGCCCGTTCACGGTCTCCAGAAGCTCGGTCCAGGACTTCTCGAACTTCTCGACGCCTTCGTTCTCCAGCACCAGGAACACGTCGGTGATGTCGATGCCGACGGCCTCGAGCTCGTCGAAGACCTCCTGCGCTTCGGCGCCGCGCCCGGTGACCTGGTCGCCCTTGAGGTCAGCATGCTCCGCGACGGCGTCCAGGGTCTTCTCCGGCATGGTGTTGACGGTGTCCTTGACCACCAGGTCGTCGACGTAGAGCGTCGGCGAGTAGTCCGGGTTCTTCACCCCGGTCGAAGCCCACAGCGGGCGCTGCGCGTGGGCGCCGTCGGCCGCGAGGGCCTGCCAGCGGTCGGAGGCGAACAGCTCCTCGAAGGCCGCGTAGGCGAGCCGGGCGTTGGCGACGGCGGCCTTGCCGCGCAGGGCCTTGGCCTCGTCGGTGCCGATGGCGTCCAGGCGCTTGTCGATCTCGGTGTCCACGCGGGAGACGAAGAACGACGCCACCGAGTGGATGCCGCGCAGGTCGTGGCCGTTGGCCTTCGCCTGCTCCAGGCCGGCGAAGTAGGCCTCGATGACCTTCTTGTACCGCTCGACGGAGAAGATCAGCGTGACGTTGACGCTGATGCCCTCGGCGAGCGTGGCGGTGATCGCCGGCAGGCCCTCTTCGGTGGCCGGGATCTTGATCAGCACGTTCGGCCGGTCGACGGTCTTCCACAGGTCCTTCGCCTCGGCCACCGTCTTCTCGGTGTCCTTGGCCAGGCGCGGGTCGACCTCGATCGAGACGCGGCCGTCGACGCCGTCCGTGGCGTTGTAGACCTCGCGGAACAGGTCGGCGGCGTTGCGCACGTCGGTCGTCGTCAGGTCGCGGATGGTGGCCTCGACGTCGGCGTTCTGGGCGGCGAGCTCGCGCGTCCGCTCGTCGTAGGCGTCACCCTTGGACATCGCGTTGGCGAAGATCGTCGGGTTGGTCGTGACGCCGACGACGTGCTTGTCGCGGATCAGGCCGGCGAGGTTGCCGGTGTTCAGGCGTTCGCGCGAAAGGTCGTCGAGCCAGATCGATACGCCGGCGTCGGACAGCGCGGCGAGCTTGTCGGTGCTCATTACTGTCATCCCCTTCAGTTCTTGGTGTTGGCGATCGAGCGGCGGGCCGCGTCGACGACTGCTTCCGCGGTGAACCCGAACTCACGGAACAGTGTGGCGGCATCGGCGGAGGCGCCGAAGTGCTCGATCGAAACGTTCACCCCGGCGTCACCGGTGAAGCGGTGCCACGACTGGGCGATGCCCGCCTCGACGGACACGCGGGCCTTCACCGACGGCGGGATGACCGAGTCGCGGTACTCCTTGTCCTGCGCGTCGAACCACTCGACGCACGGCATCGAGACGACGCGCGCCTGGACGCCGTCGGCCTCGAGGGTCTTCTTCGCCTCGACGGCGAGCTGGACCTCGGAACCGGTGGCGATGAGCACCACGTCCGGCGTCCCGTCGGAGTCGGCCAGGACGTACCCGCCCTTGGCGACGCCCTCGGCGCTGGTGCCCTCGAGCACCGGCACGTTCTGGCGGGTGAGCGCCAGGCCGGACGGGTGGTGGATGTCCTCCAGCACGGCCTTCCAGGCGTACGCGGTCTCGTTGGCGTCCGCCGGGCGGACGACGTTGAGGCCCGGGATCGCGCGCAGCGCGGAGAGCTGCTCGATCGGCTGGTGCGTCGGGCCGTCCTCGCCGAGGCCGATCGAGTCGTGCGTCCACACGTAGGTGACCGGCGCCTTCATCAGCGCGGCCAGCCGGACCGGCGGGCGCATGTAGTCGGAGAAGATGAGGAACGTCGCGCCGTACGGGCGGGTGCCGCCGTGCAGCGCGATCCCGTTGAGGATCGAGCCCATGGCGTGCTCGCGGACGCCGAAGTGCAGCGTCCGGCCGTACGGGGTGGCCTGCCACATCTCGGTGGCGGCCTTCTCGGGACCGAACGAGTCGGCGCCCTTCATCGTGGTGTTGTTGCTCTCGGCCAGGTCGGCCGAGCCGCCCCACAGCTCCGGCAGCGGCTCGGCGAGGGCGTTGAGCACCTCACCGGAGGCCTTGCGGGTGGCGATGCCCTTGGCGTCCGGCTCCCACTTCGGGAGGTTGTCGGCGAAGCCCTCGGGCAGCGTGCGGGTCGAGAGCCGGTCCGCCAGCTTCTTGCGCTCCGGGTTCGCGGCGCCCCACGCCTCGAACTTCTTCGTCCACTCGGCGTGCTCGCTCTTGCCGCGGTCGAGCGCCTGGCGGGTGTGCTTGAGCACCTCGTCCTCGACCTGGAACGACTGCTCCGGGTCGAAGCCCAGGATCTTCTTGACCCCGGCGACCTCTTCGGCGCCCAGCGCGGCGCCGTGCGCCTTGCCGGTGCCCATCTTCTTCGGGGCCGGGTAGCCGATGACGGTCCGCAGCGCGATGAACGACGGGCGGCCGGTCTCGGCCTTGGCGGCCTTGATGGCCTCCTCGATCGCGACGACGTCTTCGCCGCCCTCGACGACCTGGGTGTGCCACCCGTAGGCCTCGTAGCGCGCGACGGTGTCCTCGGACAGCGCGATGTTGGTGTCGTCCTCGATCGAGATCTTGTTGTCGTCCCAGAAGACGATGAGGTTGCCCAGCTCCTGGCGGCCCGCGATGGACGAGGCCTCGGAGGTGACGCCCTCTTCGATGTCGCCGTCGGAGGCGATCACGAAGATGTGGTGGTCGAAGATGCTCTCGCCGGGCGCGGTGTCCGGGTCCAGCAGGCCGCGCTCGCGGCGGGCCGCCATCGCCATGCCCACGGCGTTCGCCAGGCCCTGCCCGAGCGGGCCGGTGGTGGTCTCGACGCCGTCGGTGTGGCGGTACTCCGGGTGCCCCGGGGTCTTGGAGCCCCACTTGCGCAGCTGCTTGAGGTCCTCGAGCTCGAGGCCGTAGCCGGCGAGGAACAGCTGGATGTAGAGGGTGAGGCTCGAGTGGCCCGCGGAGAGCACGAAGCGGTCGCGGCCCGGCCAGTTCTGGTCCGCCGGGTCGTGACGCAGCGTGCGCTGGAAGAGCGTGTAGGCCAGCGGCGCCAGGCTCATGGCGGTGCCGGGGTGGCCGCTGCCACAGTTTTCGACCGCGTCGGCCGCGAGCACCCGGACGGTGTCCACGGCGCGGGTGTCGGCGTCGGTCCAGTCGGCGGGCGTGTTGCGCCGGAGGAGTGGGTTGTTCTCGCTGGTAGTGGCGGTTTCGGACACTGAACTCCAACTCCCGGTCATGATGGTTGCGGCTGGTCTTCCTCGTTCCGGTTACCCGTGCGCACGGCTACCTATCTCAATCGATCCCGAAGGGACGATATTCCTGCTCGCGGCCATGCGCAGGGGCAATCGCGGCCCGTCGCGGCCAGCCTAGTGCTTCGGCCGGTCGAGGACCCGCGATCACCCACGGGATTCACCACGTCTAACATCGTTCGAGGGTTCAGACCGGCGTTCCACCACGGCCTTCCGGCACCGGACCCGCCCGAACCTGACGCAGGGAGTGAAATGTCGTTGGTGAACGCTGCGCACGGACGCAGTGAAGACACCAGCGCCGTGCACCCGACCGGTGAACGACCGCACGGTGACCGGCGAAGCATCCGCCGGGTCGTCGGCGCCTACGCCGCGCTGGCGAAGCCGCGGGTGATCGAGCTCCTCCTGGTCACCACCATCCCGGCGATGTTCCTCGCCGGCCGTCAGATCCCCTCGCCGTGGCTGGTGCTGGCCACGCTGGTCGGCGGGACGATGGCCGCGGGCAGCGCGAACGCGCTCAACTGCGTGATCGACGCGGACATCGACAAGGTGATGAACCGCACGAAGCGCCGCCCGCTGGTGAAGGACTCGGTGCCCCGCCGCGGCGCGCTGGTCTTCGGCCTGGTCATGGGGGTCGCCTCGGCCGCCGTGCTGTACCTCACGGTGAACCTGCTGTCGGCGATCCTCGCGGTCGCGACGATCCTCTTCTACATCTTCGTCTACACGCTCGGCCTCAAGCGGCGCACGTCGCAGAACGTGGTCTGGGGCGGCGCGGCCGGCTGCATGCCGGTCGTGATCGGCTGGGCCGCCGTCACCGGCACCGTGCAGTGGCCGGCGTTCGTGATGTTCGGCGTCATCTTCTTCTGGACGCCGCCGCACACCTGGGCGCTGGGCATGAAGTACCGCGACGACTACGAGCGCGCCGGCGTCCCGATGCTGCCGGTGGTCGCCACCGCCCAGCACGTCGCCCGCCAGATCGTCATCTACTCGTGGGTGATGGTGGCGTGGACGCTGCTGCTGCTCCCGGTGACGTCGTGGCTGTACGGCACCTTCGCGATCCTCGCCGGCGGCTGGTTCCTCTTCTACGCGCACAGCCTGCAGGCCGCGGTGCGGCGCGGGGAAGAGACCAAGCCGATGGCGCTGTTCCACCGCTCGAACACGTACCTGATGATCGTGTTCGTCGCGCTGGCCGTCGACTCGGCGATCGGCCTGCCCACCCTCGGCCTGCCGTTCTGAGACGGATCGGGACCGCGGTCGCCGCGGTCGTCGTCCTGGGCCTGCTCGTCCTCCTCGGCCGCGGCAAGCTGCCCGCCCTGGACGAGTCCCTGCTCACCGGCGGGTGCGCCATCCCGTCCCGGATCACCGCGCTCCCGGGCCCGGCCCCCGACGGGGGCGCCGTCCGCGTCACCGAGCAGGGACCGGGTGTCGCGGTGCTCGAGAACACCGGCACCCTCGCGGCGTACCGGATCCCCGTGACCGCCGGTTCCCGGACCGTCGAAGTGCCGCTGCTCACGCCGGGGCAGCGGGTCGGCGTCGTCCTCGACCGGCCCGTGGTCGGCCCGGTGATCTGGCTCGCGCCCGAAGCGCTGGGCGGCTTCACCCCGGTCACCGCCACCGCCGTGCCGGGCGGTGTCCGCTACCGCTCGGCCAACTGCCGCGCGCTGACCAGCCGGGGTGGCGCGGTGCTCGTGCGCGACGCGGCCGGGCGCCTCGCCGGCGGCGAGCAGCTGCCGCCGCCGGGCGTGTCGTGCGCGCCGGGCGAGCGGGACCTGCCCGGCGCTCTCCCGCCCGGCGGTGAGGTCTTCCCGTACTGCGCCCTCGGCGCGGAATGATCGCGCCGCGGCGGCCGTTAGACTGATTCGGCTCTTTTTCCTTGAGGCGAAAGCAGGATCCTCTTGTCCTCGTCTTCGGACGGCTTCTCCGCCGAGCTCGCCCGCGAGCAGGCGTACGTCACCACCCTCTTCGCGAAGCTCGACGCCGAGCGCGCCGACGCCCAGCGCCGCCTCGACGAGACGCTGCGCCAGACCGGCGGCACCCCGCAGGCCCGCACCGAACGCGACGTCGCGACCACCACGTACACCGACCGGCTCGCCCAGCTCGGCTCCGTCGAGCAGGGCCTGGCCTTCGGCCGGCTCGACTTCGTCCCCGAGAGCGCCGAAGAGACCACCTACATCGGCCGGCTCGGGCTGTTCGACGAGGACGACGACTACAAGCCGCTGCTCGTCGACTGGCGGGCGCCGGTCGCGCGGCCGTTCTACCTCGCCACCGCGGCGTCGCCCGAAGGGGTGCGCCGGCGGCGGCACCTGCGGTCGCTGACCCGCAAGGTCACCGGGTTCGACGACGAGGTCCTCGACCTCAC
This sequence comes from Amycolatopsis sp. cg9, assembly GCF_041346945.1. Taxonomy (NCBI): domain Bacteria; kingdom Bacillati; phylum Actinomycetota; class Actinomycetes; order Pseudonocardiales; family Pseudonocardiaceae; genus Amycolatopsis; species Amycolatopsis sp. cg9. The sequence goes on from NZ_CP166850.1 coordinate 5,633,171, forward strand.
CGCCGCCGACCAGGGCCAGGACCTCGGGCTGGCCGGCGAAGCCGCGCTGCTGGCAGCGCTGGAGCAGCGGCGCACGGGTGAGATGAGCGACATCGTCGCGACCATCCAGGCCGAGCAGGACCGCATCATCCGCGCGCCGCTGGGCGGGGTCATGGTCGTGCAGGGCGGGCCGGGCACCGGCAAGACCGCCGTCGCCCTGCACCGCGCGGCCTACCTCCTCTACACGCACCGGCAGCAGCTCACCACCCGCGGCGTGCTGGTCGTCGGGCCGAACAGCACATTCCTGCGCTACATCGGCCAGGTCCTGCCGTCGCTCGGCGAGACCGGCGTGCTGCTCGCCACCATCGGGCAGCTCTACCCGGGCCTGGACGCCGACGGCGTCGAATCCCGCGAGACGGCCGAGGTCAAGGGCCGGCTGGTGCTGGCCGACGTGCTCGCCAACGCCGTCCGCGACCGCCAGCGCGTGCCGGAGCCGGTGCTGGAGATCGAGTACGAGCACGACGTGCTGCGGCTGGACCGCAAGACGTGCGCCGACGCCCGGACCCGGGCCCGCCGCTCGCGCCGCCCGCACAACCCGGCGCGGCGCCTGTTCGTCTCCGACGTCCTCGACGCGCTGACCCGGCAGGCCGCGCGGAAGCTGGGGGAGGACCTGCTCGACGGGCAGGACCTGGCCGACATCCGGGCCGAGCTCGCCGCGGACCAAACCGTCGCGGCGGCGATCGACTCGCTGTGGCCGGTGCTGACCCCGGAAGGCGTGCTCGACGACCTGTTCGCCGACCGCGAACGGCTCTCGAGCGCGGCCCGGAAGCTGCTGTCCGCCGAGGACCGCGCCCTGCTGGAGAGCGGCCGCGACGCGAAGTGGACGCCCGCCGACGTGCCGCTGCTCGACGAGCTGGCCGAGCTGATCGGCGTCGACGACACCGAGGCCCGCGTCGAGCGCAAGCGCCGTGAGCGCGAGGACCGCGCGTACGCCGAGGGCGTGCTCGACATCCTCGAGCAGGACGAAGAGATCATCGACGAGGAGCTGCTGCGCGTCTCCGACGTCCTCGACGCCGAGCTGTTCGCCGAGCGCCAGGTCGCGCGCAGCGAGCTGACCGCGGCCCAGCGGGCGGCGCAGGACCGGACCTGGACGTTCGGGCACGTGATCGTCGACGAGGCCCAGGAGCTCTCGGCGATGGACTGGCGGCTGCTCATGCGCCGCTCGCCCAACCGCTCGATGACGCTGGTCGGCGACGTCGCCCAGACCGGCGCGGCGGGCGGGGCGCGGTCGTGGGGCGAGGTGCTCTCGCCGTACGTCGCGGACCGGTGGCGGCTGGAAGAGCTGACCGTGAACTACCGGACGCCGGCCGAGATCATGGCCGTGGCCGCGCGGGTGCTCGCGGAGATTTCGCCGGAGCTGGCGGTGCCGTCGTCGGTGCGGGAGACTGGGGTGCCGCCGTGGTCGGTGCGCCCGGCGTCGCCGGCGTCTGCGCTGCCGGAACTGGTGGCGGCCGAATTGTCCGCTGTGGACGGTGGCACGGTCGCGGTACTGGTGCCCGCGTCCCGGCTCGACGAGGTCTCGGAGCTGCTCGGGGCGCCGGACGAACGGCTGAGCGTGCTGACCGTCGAGCGGTCGAAGGGGCTGGAGTTCGACTCGGTGGTGCTGGTGGCGCCGGACGAGGTCGTGGCGGGCTCGCCGCGCGGGCTCAACGACCTGTACGTGGCCCTGACGCGCGCGACCCGGCGGCTCGGCGTGGTCCGGACCGGTGACGAGGTACCGGCACTCTCCGTGCTTGGCTAGGGTGCCTCGCATGCAGAAGATCGGGAAGTTCGTGGTCGTCGCCGCGGCGGCGCTGTCCCTGGCCGCGTGCGGCCAGGACGCCAAGACCGAAACGGCGGCCCCGGCGGGCCCGGCCGTCCCCTCGTCCGACGCCGCCCAGGCGACCCGGAGCAAGGGCCGCGAGTGCACCGCGGACGACATCAAGACGACGGGGAAGTTCGGCGAAAAGCCCGAAATCACCATCCCGGACGACTGCGACCCGCCGAAGAAGCTGATCACCAAGGACCTGTCCGAGGGCACCGGCGGCCCGGCCAAGGCCGGCCAGCAGCTCAAGATGAACTACCTGCTGGTGACGTGGTCGGACAAGAAGGTCCTGGACAACTCCTACGACCGCGGCGAGACGTTCGACCTGAACCTGGGAGCGGGCGAGGTCATCCCGGGCTGGGACCAGGGCCTGGCCGGCATCAAGCAGGGCGGCCGCCGCCTCCTGATCATCCCGCCCGACCTGGCCTACGGCGAGGGCGGCCGCGGCATCAAGCCGAACGAGACGCTGGTCTTCGTCACCGACGCCGTCACGGTGCCCGCCAACCAGGGCTGAAAGGCGGCACTTTCACGTGAAAGTGCCGCCTCCAGGTGGGCACTTTCACGTGAAAGTGCGGTCAGGGGATGAGCAGGAGCTTGCCGGTGGTGCGCCGGGCTTGGAGGTCCTCGTGGGCCTTGCGGGCGTCGGCGAGGGGGTACTTGCCGCCGATCCGGACGGTCAGCTCGCCCGCGAGGATCGCGTCGAACAGCTCCTTCGAGCGCCAGTCGATCTCCTCGCGCGTGCGCGTGTAGTGCACCGACGTCGGGCGGGTCAGGTACAGCGAGCCGCCGGAGTTGAGGCGCTGCGGGTCCAGCGGCGGGACCGGGCCGCTGGAGGCGCCGAACAGCGCCAGCAGGCCGCGGACCTTGAGGCTGGCGAGGCTGCCGTCCACGGTGTCCTTGCCCACGCCGTCGTAGACGACGTCGACACCCTCCCCGCCGGTCAGCTCGCGGGTGATCTTGGCGAAGTCGTCGCGGTCGTAGCGGATCACCTCGTCGGCACCGGCCTCGCGGGCGAGCTTCTCCTTCTCCTCGGTCGACACCGTGCCGATGACCCGGGCCCCGCGCGCCTTCGCCAGCTGGACCAGCAGCAGTCCGACGCCGCCGGCGGCCGCGTGCACCAGCACGACGTGGCCCGCCTTGACCTCGAAGGTCGAGGCGACGAGGTAGTGCGCGGTGATGCCCTGCAGCATGGTCGCGGCGGCGGTCTCGAGGGAAACACCCTCGGGCACCCGGACGGCCACCGACGCCGGCACGAGCTTGCGGGCCGCGTAGCTGCCGATCGACCCCTGCCAAGCGACGCGGTCCCCGGCCGCGAAGCCCGTGCCGGCACCCGCCTCGACGACCGTGCCGGCACCTTCGAGGCCGAGCACGAACGGCAGCTCCATCGGGTAGATGCCCTGGCGCTGGTAGGTGTCGATGTAGTTCACCCCGGCCGCGGCGACGTCGACCAGCAGCTCGCCGGCCTGCGGGGCCGCGACGTCCACTTCGGCCGGTTCGAGCACTTCCGGGCCGCCGGTCTTCGTCACCTGCACTGCGGTGGGCATGCGTCCTCCTCGGGTCGGGTTCTCCCGGTGCAACTATGGCCGACGCCACGCTGTTCCGCGTTCCGGCGGGTTGTTGCTCCACCTTCCTCCCCGCCACCGCCCTCAAAGGAGGAGCTTCGCTCCGCTGTATCGTCGGGGACGTGGCTGAAACTTCTGAGACCGTGGCCCCCACGTCGTCGCAGCTGAGCGCGGCACGCAAGTTCGTGAAGGCGCACGGCAAGCCGTCCCGCGCGGTGGTGGAGAACATCGGCCGGGCGGGCGCCCGCGTCGTGCTCGTCGGCACCGACGGCGCACTCGGCGACGTCGTGGTCCCCTCGGTCGAGACCGGCGAGGCGCTGATCGAGGCCGTCGAGGACCTCGAAGCCGCTGCCTGGGACGCGGAGACGGTGAACCAGGCGAAGATCGGTCCGGAGCACCGCCGCAAGATGGCGGGCCGGTGAGCCCCACCGCGGTCCTGGTCAGCTGTTCGGAGCTTCCTTCGGGTGACGGCGACGACGACGCCGTGGTGCCGGCGCTGTCCGCGCTGGGCTTCTCGGTGTCGTGGGCACCGTGGGACTCTTCGTTCGACTTCTCGTCGGCGGACGCGGTGATCCTGCGCGCGACGTGGGACTACGCGTCCCGGCGCCCGGAGTTCCTGGCGTGGTGCGAATCGGTGCCTTCGCTGCTGAACTCCGCGGATGTCGTCCGGTGGAACACGGACAAGTCGTACCTGGGCGAGCTGCTCGACGCGGGCCTGGCCGTGGTGCCCACTGCGCTGGTCGCGCCCGGCGACGAGGCTCGTTTCCCGTCGTCGGACTTCGTGGTGAAGCCGTCGGTGGGCGCGGGTTCTCGCGGCGCGGCCCGGTTCTCTGCGGCGGAGGATGCTTCCGCACACGTGGCCGCCTTGCATGCCGAGGGGCACACGGCGCTGATCCAGCCGTACCAGTCCAGTGTGGACACCGCGGGCGAGCTGGCTCTGGTCTACCTGGGCGGGATCTACTCGCACGCCTTCTCGAAGGGTGCGATGCTGGGCTCCACAATGGACGCTTCGGGGCTGTACCTGTCGGAGGAGCTGGCCGCGGCTTCGCCACCGGCGGACGCGGTGGCGCTGGCCGAGGACGTCCTGGACGCGGCTTCGGCGTTGCTGGGGATCCTGCGGGCGGAGCTGCTGTACGCGCGGGTGGACCTGGTGCGCGGCGCGGACGGGAAGCCGCTGCTGCTGGAGCTGGAGCTGACGGAGCCGTCACTGGGCTTCCGCCAGACGGACCCGGCCGCGGCGACGCGTTTCGCGTCGGCGGTGCGGCAGCAGCTGGCGTAGTCACCTGGCGGCTCGCTGCACGACGGCGAGCACCAGGGCGACGACCGCCCCGATCGAGGTCACGGCGATCGAGCCGGTGATCAAATAGAGCCCGCCGATTCCGGTGAGTCCGGCTTTGATCAATTTCCGCAGGCCTCGGGAATCGTCCCGGCCGGGCGAAAGCTCGCCATTGCCCACTGTACTACCCCTCTCTATGGTGTACTAGTACGCCTGTCTTCAGGGTGCCGCGCGGGGGCGGTGATCGGAAATGATCTTTGGTGGTGCGGAGGTGTTTCTGCTTGCCGGACTTTTCTGCGGATTGTCGATCTTTACCGGGGCTTCCCGAAAAGGCGGCGCTGGGATCGCTGGCCCGGCGCCGGGACGAAGACCTGCTCGGAGCGCTCCGGCGCGCGGCCGAATCGTCGCCGGGCGGCCCCGCGACCGTGCTCGGCTGCCTCGTCGGACCGACCGCTTCCCTGCCGTCGGCCACTCCGGATTCGCGCGCGTACGCGATCTGGGGACTCGTCGTCGACGAAATCGGAAAACTGGGCTCGGTGGTGGAACCGCGGGAGCACTTCGTCCTGCTGGCGGCGTTCCGGCTGCCGCCCGTTCCGGACAGCGGCTGGGCGTCGACCCTCGGCGAGCGGTTCGGTCAGCTGGCCGAAGTGCGAGGTCTTTTCGGGGGCCGGAAACCGCTGTCGAACACGCCGATGAACAAGGCCTGGGCCGGCGCGCTCGAGATGCTCGCCGCCGCCGTGGCGGGCAAGCTCGAGCACCTGAAGGGCGAAGACTGGCTGCCCTACGTCGAAATCGGGCGATCGGCGATGGCGGGGACGTTGCCCGGCGACGCAGACCGGGACGGCTTTCGCGCGCCGTCCGAAGGCGCGCAGCCGGTGTTCGTGGAGCGGATGCTCGTCACGGTCGTCATGCACCGGCGGACGGCGTTGCGCCGCATCACCGAGCGGGACGTCGTTGCTCGGAAGGAAGGTGTCGACGGGTACGACGTCCACGCGGAGACGGGGTGGACCGGGAACCTGGCCGAGCTGCCCGTGGTCGCCCTCTGGAACTGCCGCCTGGTCGCGGTGCCCGGCGAGGACCCCGGCGACCCCGTGCTGGCCAGACTGCGCTTCCGGCGGAAGCTGCGGCTGGACGAGCCCTATGCGTTCGTTTCCGAGGCGCTGGACGGGAAACTCGACGAAGAGCGGAGGTGGATCAGCGTCAAGGTCGATCACCACGGGGTGGCGCCGGGCGGGCTGACGATCCGGGTCAAATTCGACGAGATGTGCTTGCCGGCGACCTGCTGGTGGTTCGCCGAGCAGCTCGAAGTGGAGCGGCTGCGGCGGCCGGCGGCGGGTGACCCGCGCTCGCTCGACGTCGGCGACGGGTTCGTGCAGCACACCTTCGAAGGGGGCTGCCAGCCGAGGGAGGAGTACGGGATCGCGTTCCGGTGGCCGCGGGGGTGAAAACGAAGCCACATCACGCCAACGTGGCTTCATTCCCTTCCCTGGAGAGCGCCTGGCGCCGAGCCAGATCAGTTGCCGGTGTTGCCGCCGCCTTCGCCGCCGCCACCAGCGTGGTCGTGGTGCACCACGCGCTCTCTCCCTCTATGTATTTGTTCGGACGTGCGAGTCACGATCCGCGAGAGAAGATTACCCTGGGTGAACGGTGGGCCTGCACTCAGGCTCGCTTCGCCGCCAGCCGGTCCGCCCGCGGCCACCGCACGTCCGTCGCCCAGCCCAGCTGCTCGAACGTCCGGATCACCCGTGCCGAGATATCGACCTGCCCCCGCAGCACCCCGTGCCGAGCGCAAGTCGGGTCCGCGTGGTGCGAGTTGTGCCAGGACTCGCCCATCGAAAGCACCGCCAGCGGCCAGAAGTTCGCCGCCTTGTCACGGCTCGCGAACGGCCGCTCGCCAATCAGGTGGCACACCGAATTCACCGACCAGGAAACGTGGTGCAGGAACGCGATCCGCACCAGCCCGGCCCAGAAGAACGCCGTCACGAAGCCCCACCACGACCACGAAAGCAGCCCGCCCAGGACCGCCGGCAGGGCCAGGCTCAGCGTGATCCACAGCCAGAAGTACCGGTTCACCCACCGCAGGTCGTCGTCCGCCACCAGATCCGGGGCGAAGCGGTCCGCGTTGGTCACCTCGCGGCCGAACATCCAGCCCATGTGCGCGTGCCAGAAGCCGCGCAGCAGTGCTGACGGCGACGTGCCGAACAGCCAGGGGGAGTGCGGGTCGCCCTCGCGGTCGGCGAACGCGTGGTGGCGGCGGTGGCTGGCCACCCAGAAGATCACCGAACCCTGGACGGCCATGCTGCCCGCGATGGCCAGCGCCACCCGCAGTGGGCGCGAGGCCTTGAACGCGCCGTGGGTGAAGTAGCGGTGGTAGCCGACCGTCACGCCCAGGGTCGCGAAGACGTAGAACACCGCGGCGAGGATCAGGTCGAGCCAGGTCATGCCCCAGCCCCAGACCAGCGGGACCGCGACGAGCAGCGCCGCGAACGGCACGAGCAGGAACGTCTTGAGCACGATCATCTCGCCCGTGCCGCGGCGATGGGAGATCAGCGGCTTCGGGGCGGCGCGCGAGGTCATGGCGCGAACAGTAACCCACGGGCGTAAACGGGCACGCCGACGCGGAGTTAAGCCCGCGTTGCGCTCAGGCGGCCGCGAGTTCGCGCGGAGCCGGTTCCAGCGAGACCGCCGGGCCGCGGTCGCGGCTGCCGGTCCACAGGGACGCCGTCGCGACGATGACCGCCATCGCGCCGAGGACGTGGAACGACACCATCGCCTCCGGCACGCCCAGCGCGTACTGCAGCGAACCGAGACCGCCCTGCGCGAGCGCGACGACCCAGACCACCGTGTAGCGCTGCCACAGGTTCTTCGGCGCGCCGACGCGCATCAGCTGCAGGCCGAACACCGCGAGCAGCAGCAGGTAGAGCACCAGGAGTCCGCCGTGGACCTGGGCGAGCGCCTCGACCGGGGCGTTCAGGCGGTGGGTGTTGATGTCGCCGCTGTGCGGGCCGGCGCCGGTGACCGTGGTGCCCGCCGCGAGGACGAGCCACATCACGACGGCGAGCGCGACCAGGATGCCCCGGCCGGAAGCGGGGACCAGCGGCCGCGCGGGCTCGTCGCCCTCGCGGAAAGCGCGCAGCAGCAGGACGGCGAGCCAGACGAGCGGGGTCGTGGCGAGGAAGTGGATCGCGACCGTCCACCACTCCAGCTTCGCGAGCACGGTGAGGCCGCCGACGACGGCCTGCAGCACGACGCCGCCGGGCATCGTCCAGGCGAGTTTCACCAGGCGCTTGCGGCCCGGGTGGTCGATCTGCACGCGCCACGCGGTGACGACGGCGACGGCGGCGACCAGGATGACCACTCCGGTGAGCAGCCGGTTGCCGAACTCGATCCACTGGTTGAGCGCGTCGATGCCGGAGTCGTGCTTCGGCACGAGGCTGCCGGCGACGCACTGCGGCCAGGTCGGGCAGCCGAGCCCGGACCCGGTGACGCGCACGATGGACCCGGTGACGCCGATCAGCGCCTGCGCGAGGACCGCGGCGATCCCGACGGCCCGCTGCACGGCGGCGGACGGAAACGGCAGACGGGCGACGAGGCTGGTGAACGGCACCCAACGATGGTAGAGCGCACCGAAACGCGGCTTTCGGCAGGTCCCGGCGCCCAGAACGGCGCCGCGGCCGCAAGGGACCTAGGTCACGCGCGCCCCGGGACTCGTGAGTGTTCAGGGCGGTTAGAACCGCCCTGAACACTCACGACAACCTGCGCCGGACTCAGGTGAGTTTCGTGGTCCGCGAGGCCAGCCCGCCCGCCAGCAGTGCCCAGACGGCCAGGACCGCGAGAGGACCGGGCGCGAACGACCCATCCACCAACGCCGCCCGCATGCCCTCCGCCAGGGCTCCCGAAGGGAGCAGCTCGACGACCGTCGCCAGCCCCGGAGGCAGCGACGACGGCGCCAGCAGGATGCCGCCCGCCAGTAGCAGCACGAACCACACCACGTTCGCCAGCGCCAGCACCGCTTCCGCGCGCAAAGCGCCGCCCAAAAGAACCCCGAGCGCCCCGAACGCCAACGTCCCCAGCACCAGCAGCAGCACCGCCGAGAACAGGCCGGAGAGCGAGGGCGACCACCCCAGGAAGGCCGCCACCACGCCGATGATCACCGACTGCAGCGCCACCACCAGGAGAGCAGCCGCAAGGCGGCCGGCCACCAGCAGCCACCGCGGCAACGCCGTCGCCGACAGCCGCTTCAGCACCCCGTAGCGCCGGTCGAAGCCCAGCGCGATCGCCTGGCCCGTGAACGCCGACGACATCACCGCCAGCGCCAGGATCCGGGGCGTGATCCAGTCCACTTTGGACGTCGAGCCCAGCGACGACGCGGGCAGGATGTCCAGCAGCGACAACCCGATCAGCAACGCCAGCGGGATGAGCAGCGTGAGCAGCACCTGCTCGCCGTGGCGCAGCGTCAGGCTCGCCTCGACGCGGGCGTGCGTCCGCAGCATCCGGCCCAGGGAGCCGCGGCCGGGGGCCGGGGTGAACGTCCCAGGAGCGAAAGTCATGCCCGCAGCTCCCGTCCGGTCAGCTCGAGGAAGACCTCTTCGAGCGTTCGCTTGCCCACCTGCAGCTCCTCGGGCAGCACGCCCTGCTGCGCGCACCACGCCGTGACCGTCGAGACCACCTGCGGGTCGATCGAACCGACCACCACGTACGTCCCGGGCGCCGACTCGCGGACCGTGTAGCCCTCCGGCAGCGCCGCCGTCAGCAACGCCGTGTCGAGCCTCGTGCGGGCCTTGAAGCGCAGCCCGGCCGCGCCGGTTTCGTCCGTCGTCAACGACTGGGGAGCCCCGGAGACGACGACCTTGCCGTGGTCGACGATCACCACCGTGTCGGCCAGCGCCTCCGCCTCCTCCATCAGGTGCGTGGTCAGCAGCACCGAGACGCCGTCGCGGCGCAGGGCCGCCAGCAGGTCCCACACCAGGCGGCGCGCTTGCGGGTCCATGCCCGCCGTCGGCTCGTCGAGGAACACCAGCTCGGGGCGGCCGATCAGGGCGCACGCCAGTGACAGCCGCTGCTGCTGGCCGCCGGAGAGGCGCTTGAACGGGGTGCGGCGCACCGACGACAACCCGAGGGTCTCCAGGAGCCAGGCCGGGTCCAGCGGGGACGCCGCGCAGGAAGCCACCAGGCGCAGCATCTCGTCGGCGCGGACGCCGGGGTACGCGCCGCCGCCCTGGGGCATGATCCCGACGCGGGGGCGCAGCGCCGCGGACTCGCGCACGGGGTCGAGGCCGAGCACGCGCACCTCGCCCGCGTCAGGCTTCAGGAAGCCTTCGCAGACCTCGACGGTGGTGGTCTTGCCGGCCCCGTTCGGGCCGAGCAGGGCGAGCAGGCCGCCGCGCTCCATCCGCAGGTCGAGACCGTCGACCGCGCGGGTGGAGCCGTAGCTTTTGACCAGCCCGGTGATCTCGACGGCGGGGGCACTCACATCGGGTCACGATACGGCGTCGGCCCGCGCGGGCAGCCGCGGGGACGGCCTGGAGAGCAGCACGGGCGCCAGCCGCCGCACGATCAGCATCCCGCCGCCGCAGACGACGATCGCCGCGACGTAGGCGAACGGCAGCACGTACGGGCGGCCGTCGAAGGTGCTGCCGGTGGGCGGGAGCAGGAACGGCAGCGCCGCGCTGACCACCGTCGCGGCCACCCGGAAGCGGGACGTCCCGGCCGCGGCGGCCAGCGGGATCACCGCCCACAGCAGGTACCACGGCTGCAGGTTGATCTGCAGGATCATCACCGCGCCCAGCGACACGCCCAGCCCGATGATCGGCCGGTAGCGCCACTTGAAGCTGTCCCACAGGAACTTGAAGGTGATGGCGACGGCGACGAGGTAGCCGAGCGCCCCGAGGATCGGCACCAGGGCGCTGGTGTGGTTGCCGAGCCCGAGCGCGATGCCCAGGACACCGGACAGGTTGGCCAGCTCGGCGGTGGGGGAGATCCAGGAGCGGACCAGGCCGGGGGTGTTGAACGTCGCCCCGAACCAGCCGAAGCCGAGCCCGGTGCCGAAGCAGACGGCGACCAGCACGACGCCGAACCACGCGGCCATCGGCGCGCCCGCCAGGAACAGGTCCTTCAGCCGGCCGTGCCAGCGCCGCGCGACCATCACGGCGAAGAACGGCAGCGCGAACACCGCGGGCAGCTTCACCGCCACACCGAGCGTGATGATCGCCACCCCGAGCCCGATGTAGAGCAGTTCGCCCCGCGCCAGCGGCGGGGGCGTGTCGCCCTTCACCCGGATCGGCAGCTTCCGGATGCCCACCTCCAGCCCGGCGAGCATCAGGCCGACCGCGAGCGCGTCGTTGTGGGCGCCGGCGACGAAGTGGAAGATCAGCAGCGGGTTCAGCGCGCCGAGCCACAGCGCGGTCGCGGGCTGGACCCCGAACCGGCGCGCCAGCCGCGGCAGCGCCCAGACGATGAGGACGACGCCGGCCAGCGCGAGCACGCGCTGCAGCAGCACGCCGACCGCGATGCTGTTGCCCGCCAGGGGCGCCAGCCAGCCGCCGAGGCGCAGCACCAGCGGCCCGTACGGCGCCGGCGTCTCGCGCCACATGTTGGAGACGCCCGACGTGTACGGGTCGGCGACGCCGAGCGCCTGCGCCGGGCCGAGCACGTACGGGTCCATCCCGCGGTGCACGATCTCGCTCTGCGCGAGGTAGCTGTAGACGTCGCGGGAGAACAGCGGCGGGATCACCAGCAGCGGCAGCACCCACAGCGCGATGGTGCGCGCGAGCTGGCCCTGCGACGCGAGCCGGGCGCGGTCGGGGCGGGCGAACCGGCCGAGCATCAGCCAGCTCAGCACCAGGATGCCCATCCCGGAGATGGCGATGGCCAGCGACACCGTCGGGATCCGGGTGAACAGCCGCAGCACCGGGATCTCCTGCACCGGGTTGATCACCGGGGCGGCGCCGGCGCCGAGCGAGCCGAGCGCGAGGAAGAGCGAGCCGACCGTGCCGAACCGGCGCACGACGTTCAGCCCGCGCTGCTCGTCGGCCTCGAGGGGGAGCGGTTCGCGGGGGTGGACGGGCGAAAGCGTCACGGGGTGGGCACGTTCGGTCGCGATCACCGTCGCCTGCTGATCCTGTTCACCCACTGCCACGGATGCAGGGTATCGGTCCGCCCCGGAGTGAGTCGGGTCACTGCCGGACACCCCGCCTTTGCCGACCGCGGGGAAATAAGACACACTTGTGTTGTGAAAAAGACGGAGGCGGGTGACCAGGCGGGCGGCGACATGCCCCGCGCCACGCACCCGCACGTCCCGTCGCAGGTCAGCGCCGACGGCAAGACCCGGCAAGAGGTCGCCCGGCTGCTCCTGGAACAGGGTCCCATGACCGCCGTCGTGGTCGCCGAGCAGCTCGGGATCAGCCCGGCGGCCGTCCGCCGGCACCTGGACGCGCTGCTCGCGGACGGCGAAGCCGAGACGCGCGACGCGCCCCGCCGAGGACCCCGGGGCCGGGGTCGTCCGGCGAAGCTGTTCCTGCTCACCGAGCCCGGCCGCGCCCGCTTCGGCCACGCCTACGACGACCTCGCCGTCTCCGCCATCCGCTTCCTCGCCGAGCACGCCGGCGAAGACGCCGTACGCGCCTTCGCCGAGCAGCGCGTCGAGAAGCTGGTCGGCCCGCACCGCCCCGCGATCACCGGTTCGAGTGATCCGGCGGCACGCGCGGAGGCCTTGGCGACCGCGCTGAGCAGGGAGGGCTACGCTGCGTCGACCCGTCAGGTCGGCGCGCCGGCTCCTGGCCAGAACGTAGGAGCGCAGCTCTGTCAGCACCACTGTCCCGTCGCCCACGTCGCCGCGGAGTTCCCGCAGCTGTGCGAGGCCGAGACGGAGGCGTTCGCGCGGTTGCTGGGCACCCACGTCCAGCGGCTGGCGACCATCGCACGCGGTGATTCCGCGTGCACCACACACGTGCCCGTCACGACGGGTAACCCGGCCCATCCCGAGCCGGGAAGCACGGTGCCCACAGGGCGCGAAGCACGGATCCCGAATGGAGGGAAACCCGCATGACTGCCGCTGCCGAGCAGCGCACTCCCACCACCGCGCCACTGAGCCAGGAAGAGACCATCGAGTCCCTTGGCAAGTACGCGTTCGGCTGGGCCGACTCCGACGAGGCGGGCTCGACCGCCCGCCGCGGGCTGAACGAGGACGTCGTCACCGACATCTCCTCGAAGAAGTCCGAGCCGGAGTGGATGCGCGAAGCGCGACTCAAGGCGCTCAAGCTCTTCGAGAAGAAGCCCATGCCCAACTGGGGGGCCGACCTCTCCGGGATCGACTTCGAGAACATCAAGTACTTCGTGCGGTCCACGGAGAAGCAGGCCACCTCCTGGGAGGAACTGCCCGAGGACATCAAGAACACGTACGACAAGCTCGGCATCCCCGAGGCGGAGAAGCAGCGCCTCGTCGCCGGTGTCGCCGCGCAGTACGAGTCCGAGGTCGTCTACCACCAGATCCGCGAGGACCTGGAGGAGCAGGGCGTCCTGTTCCTGGACACCGACTCCGCGCTCAAGGAGCACCCGGAGCTGTTCCAGGAGTACTTCGGCTCGGTCATCCCGGCCGGCGACAACAAGTTCTCCGCGCTGAACACGGCGGTGTGGTCCGGCGGCTCGTTCATCTACGTGCCGAAGGGCGTGCACGTCGAGATCCCGCTGCAGGCCTACTTCCGGATCAACACCGAGAACATGGGCCAGTTCGAGCGCACCCTGATCATCGTCGACGAAGACGCCTACGTGCACTACGTCGAGGGCTGCACGGCGCCGATCTACCAGTCCGACTCGCTGCACTCGGCGGTCGTGGAGATCATCGTCAAGAAGGGCGCCCGCTGCCGCTACACGACCATCCAGAACTGGTCGAACAACGTCTACAACCTGGTCACCAAGCGCGCCAAGTGCGAAGCGGGCGCGACCATGGAATGGATCGACGGCAACATCGGTTCCAAGGTGACGATGAAGTACCCGTCGGTGTTCCTCATGGGCGAGCACGCCAAGGGCGAGGTCCTGTCGGTCGCGTTCGCGGGCGAGGGCCAGCACCAGGACGCGGGCGCCAAGATGGAGCACCTCGCGCCGTACACGTCCTCGACCATCGTGTCGAAGTCGGTCGCGCGCGGCGGCGGCCGGACCTCCTACCGCGGCCTGGTCAAGGTCGCGAAGCGGGCGCACCACTCGCGCTCCAGCGTGGTCTGCGACGCCCTGCTCGTCGACACCATCTCGCGGTCGGACACGTACCCGTACGTCGACATCCGCAACGACGAGGTGTCGATGGGCCACGAGGCCACGGTGTCCAAGGTCAGCGAGGACCAGCTGTTCTACCTGATGTCGCGCGGCCTCGACGAGGCCGAAGCGATGGCGATGATCGTGCGCGGCTTCGTGGAGCCGATCGCCCGTGAGCTGCCGATGGAGTACGCGCTCGAGCTGAACCGCCTGATCGAGCTCCAGATGGAAGGGTCCGTCGGCTAGTCATGTCGGTTACCGAGAACAACGTTTCCGAAGCTCTTCGCGAGGGGGCCGTCATTCCGGCGGCCTCCCGCGCGGAGCGCTTCACCTCCTACGACGTCGAGGCCTTCGAGGTCCCGGGCGGCCGTGAGGAGAACTGGCGCTTCACGCCGATGAAGCGCCTTCGCGGCCTGCACGACGGCAGCGCGACCGCCACCGGCGAGATCACCCTGGACGCCGACGCGGCGGACGAGCTGAAGATCGAGTCGGTCGGCCGCGACGACTCGCGCCTCGGCGAGGCCGGCGTCCCGAGCGACCGGATCGCCGCGCAGGCGTACTCGGCGTTCACCACGGCCACCGTCGTGACGGTGCCGAAGGAGACCAAGGCGTCGAAGCCGTCCGTGCTGCGGATCCACGGCCCGGGCGAGGGCGAGGTCGCCTACGGGCACCTGCAGGTCCGCGCCGAGGCGTTCGCCGAGGCCGTCATCGTGCTCGACCACGTCGGCTCCGGCACCTACGCCGACAACGTCGAGTTCGTCATCGGCGACGGCGCCAAGGTCACCGTGGTCAGCGTCCAGGACTGGGCCGACGACGCGGTGCACGTCTCCGAGCAGCACCTGAAGCTGGGCCGCGACGCCGCACTGCGGCACACCGTGATCACCCTCGGCGGCGACCTCGTCCGGATCTCGCCCACCGCGACCTTCGCGGACAAGGGCGGCGACGTCGAGATGCTCGGCGTCTACTTCGCGGACAAGGGCCAGCACCAGGAGCACCGCCTCTTCGTCGACCACGCGGTGCCGAACTGCAAGTCGCGCGTGATGTACAAGGGCGCGCTGCAGGGCGAGGGCGCGCACGCGGTCTGGATCGGCGACGTCCTGATCCGCGCCGCGGCCGAGGCCACCGACACCTACGAGCTCAACCGCAACCTGGTGCTCACGCCCGGGGCGCGCGCGGACTCGGTGCCGAACCTCGAGATCGAGACCGGCGAGATCGAAGGCGCCGGCCACGCGAGCGCGACGGGAAGGTTCGACGACGAGCAGTTGTTCTACCTCCAGTCGCGCGGGATCGCCGAAGAAGCCGCGCGGCGCCTGGTCGTGCGCGGGTTCTTCCACGAGATCCTGGTGAAGATCGACGTCCCCGAGGTGCGCGAGCGCCTCGAAGCCGCGATCGAGGCCGAGCTCGAAGCCGTTGGCGCCTGACGCCGTCCACCACAGACTTTAGGAAACGAAGAATGGCTACCCTGGAAATCAAGGACCTCCACGCTTCGGTCACGACCGACGAAGGCGCCAAGGAGATCCTCAAGGGCGTCAACCTGACCATCAAGTCGGGCGAGACGCACGCGATCATGGGCCCGAACGGCTCGGGCAAGTCCACGCTGTCCTACGCCATCGCCGGCCACCCGAAGTACGAAGTCACCTCGGGCGAGGTCCTGCTCGACGGCGAGAACGTCCTCGAGATGAGCGTCGACGAGCGCGCCCGCGCCGGCCTCTTCCTGGCCATGCAGTACCCGGTCGAGGTGCCCGGCGTGTCCATGTCCAACTTCCTCCGCACCGCGGCCACCGCGGTCCGCGGCGAGGCCCCCAAGCTTCGCCTGTGGGTCAAGGAGGTCAAGGAGGAGATGGGCAAGCTCGAGATCTCGCAGGAGTTCGCCGAGCGCTCGGTCAACGAGGGCTTCTCCGGTGGCGAGAAGAAGCGCCACGAGATCCTGCAGCTGGCGCTGCTCAAGCCGAAGTTCGCCATCCTCGACGAGACCGACTCCGGTCTGGACGTCGACGCGCTGCGCGTCGTCTCCGAGGGCGTCAACGCGTACAAGGCGTCGAGCGAGGTCGGCGTCATGCTGATCACGCACTACACCCGGATCCTGCGGCACATCACGCCGGACTTCGTGCACGTCTTCGCCGGCGGCAAGATCGTCGAGTCGGGCGGCAAGGAGCTGGCGGACGAGCTCGAGGAGCACGGTTACGTCAAGTACGCGGGCAAGCCCGAGCCCGCCGCGCTCTGACGTTTTTCCCAGCACCACACCGAGAACGAGAGGAGTCGGCCCGATGACCACCACCTCGGCCAGCTCTGTGCCACTGGACGTGGCGGCCCTGAGGGCCGACTTCCCCATCCTGTCGCGCACCGTCCGCGACGGGAAACCCTTGGTGTACCTGGACTCCGGCGCGACCTCGCAACGCCCGACGGCGGTGCTCGACGCCGAGCGCGACTACGTCGTGACGTCGAACGCCGCCGTCCACCGCGGCGCGCACCAGCTGTCCGAAGAGGCGACCGACGCCTACGAGTCCGCCCGGGCGAAGATCGCCGAGTTCGTCGGCGCCGACCCCGAGGAGCTGGTGTTCACCAAGAACGCCACCGAGGGCATCAACCTGGTCGCCTACTCGTTCGGCAACGCCGCCACCGCGGGCCCGGAAGCCGCGCGCTTCGTCGTGGGCCCGGGTGACGAGATCGTCGTCACCGAGATGGAGCACCACGCGAACCTCGTGCCGTGGCAGCAGCTGTGCCAGCGCACCGGGGCGACGCTGAAGTGGTTCAAGGTGACGCCGGAAGGCCGCCTCGACCTGTCCGATGTGGACGAGCTGATCACCGAGCGCACGAAGGTGGTCGCGTTCGCGCACCAGTCGAACGTGCTCGGCACGGTCAACCCGGTCGAGCTGCTCGTCGAGAAGGCCAAGGCCGTCGGCGCGTTCACCGTGCTCGACGCCTGCCAGTCGGTGCCGCACTTCCCGGTGAACTTCCACGCCCTCGGCGTCGACTTCGCCGCGTTCTCGGGCCACAAGATGCTCGGCCCGTCCGGCATCGGCGTCCTCTACGGGCGCACCGAGCTGCTGGCGGCCATGCCGCCGTTCCTGACCGGCGGGTCGATGATCGAGATGGTCCGCATGGAGGGCTCGACCTTCGCGCCGCCGCCGCAGCGGTTCGAGGCGGGTGTCCCGATGACGTCGCAGGCCATCGGCCTCGGCGCGGCCGTCGACTACCTCTCGGCCATCGGCATGGACCGCATCGCGGCGCACGAGCACGAGCTCGCCGCGGCCGCCATCGAGGGCATCTCCGCCATCCCGGGCGTCCGGATCATCGGGCCGACCGACCTGAAGGACCGCGGCGCGACCGTGTCGTTCGTGATCGACGGCGTGCACCCGCACGACGCCGGCCAGGTGCTCGACAGCCTCGGCATCGCCGTCCGCGTCGGCCACCACTGCGCGTGGCCGCTGCACCGGGCCTGCAACGCGCAGGCGACCGTGCGCGCGTCCTTCTACCTCTACAACGACCTGTCCGAAGTGGACGCCCTGGTGGCCGGGGTGCGTGAGGCGCAGAAGTTCTTCGGAGTGGCGCAGTGAACCTGGAGAGCATGTACCAGGAGATCATCCTGGACCACTACAAGCACCCGCACGGGCGCGGCCTGCGCGACCCGTTCGACGCCGAGTCGTTCCAGGTCAACCCGACCTGCGGCGACGAGGTGACGCTGCGGGTGAAGCTCGACGACGGGAAGGTCACCGACGTCTCCTACGACGGCCAGGGCTGCTCGATCAGCCAGGCCTCGACGTCGGTCTTGACGGATCTCGTCGTCGGCCACACGCTTGAGGAGGCGTTCACCACCATGGACGCCTTCGTGGAACTGATGCAGGGCAAGGGAAAGATCGAACCGGACGAGGACGTGCTGGAGGACGGGGTCGCCTTCGCGGGCGTCGCCAAGTACCCGGCCCGGGTCAAGTGCGCCCTCCTCGGCTGGATGGCTTTCAAGGACGCCGTCGCCCGGACCACCAACGGAGCTGAGAAAGCATGACCGAAGACACCGCCACCGACGCTCGCGAGGGCCGGACCGCCGCCGACCTCGACGCCGAGACCACGGCCACGCAGGACCTCGACCTCGCCAAGCTCGAGGACGTCGAGGAAGCCATGCGCGACGTCGTCGACCCGGAACTCGGCATCAACGTCGTCGACCTCGGCCTCGTCTACGACATCCGCGTCGAGCCGGACAACACCGCCACCATCGACATGACGCTCACGTCCGCGGCCTGCCCGCTGACCGACGTCATCGAGGACCAGACGTCGGCCGCGCTGACCAGCGGCGGGCTGGTCAAGGACTTCCGGATCAACTGGGTCTGGATGCCGCCGTGGGGCCCGGAGAAGATCACCGAGGACGGCCGCGAGCAGCTGCGCGCCCTCGGCTTCACCGTCTGAGTACCTTCGCGCCGAGCGGGTCACCCTCCGGGGTGGCCCGCTTTGTGTATAACGCCCTATACCAGGCGGCCGCGTAGAGGACGAGCGCGGCGAGGAACCCGCTGCCGGCGCCGGTGACCGCGAGGTAGGTCGCGTTGCCGAAGACGCCCGCCCCGGTCATCGGGTCGTGGTGGGCGAGGAACGGCACCACCTCGATCGCCACGCCGGCCACCGCGCCGGCGGCCAGGAACGTGAGCACGGGCTTGCGGTGCCGGGTGCCCCGCGGCGCCGGTCCGGTGGGCGCGGTGCGGTACCAGCGGCGCAGCCACCAGGCGAGCACCGCGGCGCCGGCGATCGTGCTGACCAGCTGGATCAGGCGCCCGACGTCGACCCCGGTGACCAGCGGGATCCGCAGAAACGGAAAACCGCCGCTTTCGTGGGTGAAGGCGTCCCACCCGACGTGCGTGGCGGCGCCGAGCACGAGTGAGAGGGCGATCCACCCCGGCCGCTTCCAGCTGAAGTGGCGGGGTATGCGTTCGGCCAGCGGTCGTGGAGCCAGCGCGAGCAGCGGCCGCTTCAGGAAGCCGTGGAAGACGGCCAGGATCGCCAGGGCGAGAAGCGGGTCGAGCCAGAGGACCGAAGCGAGCTCGTGGGTCTTCGTCAGCCCGATCCCGGGCAGCCGCGGCACGAACCAGAAGACGTCGGGAGCGACCGACCCGGCGACGAGCGCGGAGGGCACCAACGGCCGTTTCGCCAGCGGCAGCACGGCGGCGGGATGACTCAGCGTGAACGGCACCCGGTTAGTATCCCGGGGTGGTCCTGCGGTCGATCCTCCTGTTCCTCGCGGCCGCGATCTGCGAGATCGGCGGCGCGTGGCTGATCTGGCAGGGCGTCCGCGAGAACCGCGGCTGGCTCTGGATCGGCGGCGGCATCGTGGCCCTGGGCGTGTACGGCTTCGTGGCGACGCTCCAGCCGGACGCCCACTTCGGCCGCATCCTGGCCGCTTACGGCGGGGTGTTCGTCGCGGGTTCGCTGGCGTGGGGGATGGTGGCGGACGGTTACCGGCCGGACCGGTACGACGTGATCGGGGCGTTGCTGTGCTTGGCCGGGGTCGCGGTGATCATGTACGCGCCGCGGACGGGGTAACGGCGCAGGTCGGGACTCGATAGATCACCGTGACCGAACCCGCGTTCCCCGCCGCGCCGCCGAAGCGCCGCCGGATCCCCCCGGTCCTCGTCGGGTGGCTCGTCGTGCTGCTGCTCGGGTTCGGGGCCACCGGTTACGGCCTGGGCACGGATTTCCGCGACTACCGGGCCTACCGGGTCCCGGGGATGGCGATGAGCCCCACCCTGAAGCCGGGGGATTCGGCCGTCGTGCGCGTCCGCCACGGCGAGGACGTCCACCGCGGGGATCCGGTCCTGTTCGACCGCGGTGCGTTCGCCCACCCGGATTCCGCCGGGCCCTCGGCGTTTCGGGTCGTCGCGGTCGCCGGGGATGTCGTCGCGTGCTGCACCGGCGGGCGGCTGTCGGTCGACGGCGAGCCGATCACCGAGACCTACCTCAGCCAGGACGAGTACGCGCACGATCCGGCCGCCACCACGCCGTACCTCACGCGCCTGCACGAGGGCACGGTGTTCGTGCTCGGGGACGAGCGGGGGCGGGCCCGCGATTCACGCTTCCTCGGGGTCGTCCCGCTTTCCGCGGTCACCGGGTTCGTGGTCGGCACCGGATCGGTGCTGCGCCCGGCACCGCTGGCCCGCACGAACGCGTTCACCGACGCGGGCCTGCCGGGAACCCCGTACGCCGACGGAACCCTGACCGGTTTGCGGTGGTGGGTCGTGGGCGGGGCGGCGCTGTCCGTCGCCGGGCTCACCGGGCTGATCGTGGCCGCCTTCCGGCGCGCCGGAAGACGACGAAGAGCAGTCGCAGGCCCACCAGTGCGCTGATCACCAGCAGGTTGTAGCCGAACACCTGGTGCAGCGTCAGGTCCGGCAGGATCCGCGGCCCGCCGCTGCCGCTCAGCAGCAACACCGCCATCAGGCCCGTCGCCGCGCCCACGAAGGCCAGCAGGACCTCGTGGACCAGGCCCGTCACCACGTCGCGGTCGCGCTCGTCCGAGAACAGCCGGACGTTGACCGACAGCCGGCCTTCCTCCAGGGCCGCGCCGATGCGGTCGACGCGGCGGGGGAGGCGGCGCAGCACCGGCAGCAGCGCCAGCACCTCGTTGACCGCCGTGCGGCGCAGGGGTTCCGGGCGCAGGCCCGCGCCGACCTGCTCGGCGGCGAACGCGCGGGACTCGGCCATCACGTCGAAGCCGGGGTCGAGGGCGGCGAGCGTGCCTTCCACCGTCGCCAGCGCGCGGAAGACCGCGGCCACCGGGGGTGGCACGCTCAGGCGGAAGTCCGCGACGACCCGGAACAGGCTGGTGAACAGGTCGATGCCGGGGGTGCGGCCGGGGCCGAAGTGGCGGGCGACCAGGGCACCCAGCGCGCGTTCGAGGCGCTGCTCGTCGATGTCGCCGGTGCGGTCGACGATCTCCAGCAGCCCGTCGCTCAGGGCCGCCGGGTCGCCGCGGTCCAGGGCCAGCACCAGGTTCTGCAGGCCGCCGCGGAGACCGGCGTCGAGGCGGCCGACCGAGCCGAAGTCGAGCAGGCCCAGGCGGCCGCCGGGCAGGAGCATGAGGTTGCCCGGGTGCGGGTCGGCGTGGAAGACGCCGCCGATCATCACCTGGTCGAGCAGGCAGCGCAGCAACGACCGCGCGAGCCGCTTGCGTTCGGCGGGCGGCGCCGTCTCCACGGGCGCGCCGGCCAGCCGGGACATGACCAGGACGCGCTCGGTGGACAGTGCTTTGTGGACGGACGGCAGCACGACGTCCGGGCCGGAAGTGGCGGCCACGGCGGCGATGTTGCGTGCCTCGATGGTGAAGTCGAGCTCCTCGGCCAGCGCCTCGGCGAACCCGTCGGCCAGCTCGGCGACGCCGAGCGAGCGCGCCCAGTCCGCGCGTTCCTCCAGGGCCGCGGCCACGCGCCGGACGATGTCGATGTCGCGCTCGGCCTGCTCCCGCACGCCGGGGCGCTGGACCTTCACCACGACGTCCTCGCCGCCGCGCAGTTTCGCCCGGTAGACCTGCGCGACCGACGCGGCCGCGAGCGGTTCGGGGTCGAACTCGGCGAAGACTTCGTCGGGGGAGCCGCCGAGTTCGGCGGTCAGCACGGCCCACACGGCGTCGGCGCGGGCGGGCGCGACCTTGTCCTGCAGCTTCGCGAGCTCGTCGACGAACACCGGCGGCAGCAGGTCCGCACGCGTCGAAAGCAGCTGGCCGAGCTTCACGAACGTCACGCCGCCCTCTTCCAGCGCCTGGCGCAGGGAGCGGGCGAGCTTGGCGTGCCGCCCCGGCGCGAGGTCGGGGTCGCGGCGGCCGGCCAGGAAGCGGCCGAGGCCGTGCTTGATGGCGATCCGGCTGATCTGCGAGTACCGGCGGGCGCGCGTGGTCTTGGCGCGCAGGGCGCGCAGCCGGAGCCCGTCCGGCAGCGCCATCTCCGCGACGAAGAGGAACAGCAGCGTCGCGAGGAAAGCGCTGCCCGCCAACGGGATCAGCAGGCCGAGGGCCGCGCCGCCGTTGCGCAGCAGGGAAACCGGGAACGCCTGCGCGATCCCGCCCGCGACGAGCCAGCCGAACGCGGCGCCGCACAACGCCCGCGCGGTGCCGATCCGGACGCCGAGCACCCGCCGCGACGCCACCACGAGCGGCCACAGCACCAGCGCGTACAAGGGGAGGGTCAGCAGCCCCAGCAGGATGTCCACGCCGGAGAGCAGACCACGCCGGCGGGGCCGGGCGGCTCACGCGGCGGCGGGACCCGGCTCCCTCCCGCGAGGGAACTACTTTCGGCCGTGGCCGCCGCCGTTGGTGGACTTCTAACCTGATCGCTCGAACCACGGTGAAGTGTTCTCTGAATCGGACGAAGGAGACACGATGGACGCACGCGTGATCGCCCGGATCGCGGCACTGGCCCTGGCGGCCCCGCTGGGCCTGGGGCTCGCGGCCGCGCCCGCTTCGGCGGCCGCAGTCACGACGTTGTACTACAGCTCGTCGGGCGCGCCGGACTACCTCGCCCAGATCGACCAGGGCGCGGCCAACTGGAACGCCGCCGTCACCGACGTGAAGCTGGTCAAGCGGAACACGAGCGCGACGATCAAGTTCCACGAGATCCACAGCGGCGGCTCGTACACCACCACGAACGGCCACGGCCGCGGCGACATCTACCTCGACACGAGCCAGGTCGCCGAGGGCTACGACCCGACCCGGATCGCGGCGCACGAGCTCGGCCACAACCTCGGCCTGCCCGACCACTACAGCGGCCCGTGCACCGAGCTGATGTCCGGCCACGGCCCGGGCACGGCGTGCAAGAACGCCAAGCCGGACGCGACCGAGGCGGCGAAGGTCCAGTCCCTGTGGGTGAACGGCTTCGCCGCGGCCCGCGCGGAAACCCGCGCGGTCGCGTTCTAGCCGGACCGGGCGACCAGCGCGCGGAAGGCGTCGAGATCGCCGACGACGTCTTCCGCGCGCCCGGCGTCCCGGTGCAGGCGGTAGTAGCGCTCGCCGATGACGTCCGGGTCCGCGAGGGGGTCGCCGGGAATCACCCCGGACGCGATCGTGACCGCCGCCGCGTGGATCCCGGCCGGGGCGAGTTCGCGGTGCAGGCCGAGCGCCCAGTTGCGGAGGCCGGCCATCGCCAGGCCCACGTTGGCCAGGAACGGCGCCGAGACCGTGGACGACACGCCCGTCGTCAGCAGCAGCGTGCCCGTGCCGCGGGCGCGCATGTCCGGCAGCACCGCGCCCACGGCGGTGATCGCGCCCAGCACGTGGAGCTCGAACTGCGCGCTCGCCGAGGCGACCGTCGTCCGCGCGGCGCCGGTGATCTCCCCGGTCGGGCTGGGGCTGTAGCTCAGGACGTCCGCCGGGCCGAAGGCGCGCTTGGCCGCGGCGAGGGCGCCGGTCAGGGCGGCGCGGTCCCGGATGTCGGCTGAGAACGCTGCGGCGGTCACACCGGCGCCGGTCAGCTCGGCGACCAGCTTTTCCGCGGTGCGGGCGACGAGCCCGACCCGGTAGCCGCGCCGGCCGAACGCCCGGGCCACCCCCAGGCCGAGCCCCGGCCCGGCGCCCACGACGACGAGTGTTCCGGACATCCGCGGTCCTTCCCGTTGGTTACTGTTCGTCCGCAGTCTCGTGACCGGTGCCCGCCGGGACAAGACGGCACATTCCTGTCGGTCACGCACACGGAGGTAACCCATGGCAGGCGAAGCGGCGTGCCGCCAGGTGCTGCGGAACCTCGCGCTGCTCGGGGACAAGTGGAGCCTGCCGGTCCTTGGGCACCTGCGCGCCCGGACGCTGCGGTTCGGCGAGCTCCACCGCGCGGTCGCCGGCATCTCCCAGCGCATGCTGACCTTGACCCTGCGGCAGCTGGAGCGCGACGGCCTGCTCACCCGCACCGTGCACGCGAGCGTCCCGCCGCGGGTGGACTACGCGCTCACCTCGCTCGGCACGAGCCTGCTGGACTCCGTCGCGGCGCTCGGCGGGTGGGCCGAAACGCACCAGGGGGAGATCGCGGAGAACCGGCGCCGCTACGACGCCGCCCGGTCCTGATCCACCGCGAGAGGGAGGCGCGCGCGGGGCGTGGCTGCGAAGATCGGCCGGTGCGCGTACTCCGCCCCCTGACGGCCAAGGCGACCTACCGCCGCTGGGTCTACCTCGTCCTCGGCGGCGCGATCAGCGTGCCCTACCTGCTGTTCTCCGCGATCGCCGTGCCGTCGGTGCTGCCCTTCGTCACGACGATGGAGCGGGCGACCGTGATCGGCGGCGGGCTCACGCTGCTCGTCCTGGCCGGGACGGCGTTCCTGCCCGCGGTGCACGTGCTCGAATCCACCGCCGTCCGCGAGCTGCTGGACGACCCGGTGCCGGACGCCCCGGCGAAACCGCACACCCGCCGCGGCCGGTGGCAGGCCGCCGGGATGTTCGTGCTGCACGTCGTCGCCGGGTTCGTCGTCAGCTTCTTCAGCCTGCTCGCCCCGGTCGCGATCGGGCTGTCGGTGAGCGCGGTGTTCACCGGGCGGCTCGTCGAGACCACCGAGGGCGGGATCGCGGTGCCGGTGGGCTGGGCGTCGGCGTGGCTGCCCGCGGTGTTCGTGCTCGGCGGGGTGCTGCTGGTGTACGCGGTCTGGGCGGTCGGTGGCCTGCTGCGCCGGGCCGCGGCGGGCCTGCTCGGGATGAGCGCGGCCGACCGCATCGCCCGGCTCGAACGGCGGACTGAGCAGCTCGCCGAGCGCAACCGCCTGGCCAGGGAGCTGCACGACTCGGTGGGGCACGCGCTGAGCGTCGTCACGCTCCAGGCGGGCGCGGCCCGCCGGACGCTGCGCACCGACCCGGCCTTCACCGAGCGCGCGCTGGGCGCGATCGAGGACTCGGCCCGGACGGCGCTCGACGACCTCGACCATGTGCTCGGCCTGCTGCGCGAGGAATCGGCGAGCCGGACGCCGCAGCCGCTGCTGACCGAGCTCCCTACGGTGCTGGAGACGACCCGGCTGGCAGGCACCCCGGTGACGGCCGAGATCGACGGCGACCTGGCCGCGGTGCCGGCGGTGGTGTCCCGGGAGGTGTACCGGATCCTGCAAGAATGCCTGACCAACGCGGTGCGGCACGCCGCCGGTGGCCCGGTGGCGGTGGTCGTCGGGGTCGCGGCGCACGGGCTGGTCGCGCGGGTGGCGAACCCGCTCGGTGCCGGCGCGGGCCGTGCGGGTGGCGGCCGGGGCGTGCGCGGGATGGCCGAGCGGACGGCGGTGCTCGGCGGTGAGCTGTCGGCGGGACGGGTGGACGAGCGGTGGGAGGTCGTGGTGCGGGTGCCGTGGGGGAGCGGGCGATGAGCGTCGGGGTGCTGCTCGTCGACGACGAGCCGCTGATCCGGGCCGGGCTGCGGGCGATCGTCGACAGCGAGGACGGCCTCTCCGTGGTCGGCGAGGCCGCCGACGGCGCCGAGGTGCCCGGGCTCGTGGCCCGGCTGCGGCCGGACGTCGTGCTGATGGACGTGCGGATGCCCGCCGTGGACGGGATCGCCGCCACCGCGCACCTGATGTCCACTGTGGACCCGCCGAAGGTGGTCGTGGTGACCACCTTCGAGAACGACGACTACGTCTACGACGCCTTGCGCGCCGGGGCCAGCGGGTTCCTGCTCAAGCGGGCCCGGCCGGAAGAGATCGTGACGGCGATCCGGACCGTGGTGGCAGGGGAATCCCTGCTGTTCCCGGCGGCGATCCGCCGCCTGGCCGCCGGGCGCGCCCCGGCCGGTGACGGGCTGGCGGGTGTCAACCTGACCGAGCGGGAACGCGAAGTCCTGCGCCTGATGGCCGCCGGACTGTCCAATGTGGAGATCGCGGGACAGCTGTACCTGGGCGTCCAGACGGTGAAGACCCACGTGGGCAACGTCCTGGCGAAGCTGGGTGCCCGCGACCGGACCCAGGCGGTGATCCGCGCGTACGACTCGGGCTTCGTGATTCCGGCAGGATGAACGGATGACCGCCGAATACGACGACTTCGCCGGGGCCTACGCGGCCGAGAACGAGACCAGCCTGATGAACGCCCACTACGAACGGCCCGCCGCGCTGGAGCTGGCCGGGGACGTCGCCGGGCGGCGGGTGCTCGACGCCGGGTGCGGCTCCGGTCCGCTCTTCGCCGCGCTGCGGGACCGGGGTGCCGTCGTGTCCGGGTTCGACCAGAGCGCCGGGATGGTCGCCCTCGCCCGGGAGCGGCTCGGCGACGACGCCGATCTGCGGGTCGCCGATCTCGCCGAGCCGCTGCCCTTCCCCGACGGGGAGTTCGACCTCGTCACCGCCTCGCTCGTGCTGCACTACCTGCGCGATTGGGCGCCTCCGCTGGGTGAACTGAAAAGGGTGCTCAAGCCCCGGGGCCGGCTCGTCGCCTCGGTCAACCACCCGCTCATGGTCAACCTCACGCACCGCCAGGAAGGACCGCGGCCCGACTACTTCGCGCACTACACGTGGACCGACGAATTCCCGATGCACGGCCGGATCGCCCGGATGACCTTCTGGAACAAGCCGCTGCACGCGATGACCGACGCCTTCACCGCGGCGGGGTTCCGGATCGCCGTCGTCCACGAACCCCGGCCCACGGCGGCGGCGCGCGAGCTGTTCCCGGACGACTTCCCGATCCTCGACACCTTCCCGAGCTTCCTGTTCTTCGTGCTCGAAGCCGGTTAGCCGAGGTCGTCCAGCAGGGCCTGGATCGCCGCCGCCATCGCGGCCGGGTCGCCGTCACCCGGGCGCAGCACCAGATCCGGCGACGACGGACGCTCGTAGGGCGCGTCGATGCCGGTGAACCCCGTGATCTCCCCGGCGCGCGCCTTCGCGTACATCCCCTTCGGGTCGCGGGCCTCGCAGACCTCCAGGGGCGTGTCCACGAAGACCTCCACGAACGGCAGGTCCGCGTGCACCTCCCGCGCGCGAGCCCGGTCCGAAGCGTACGGGCTGATCAGGGACGCGATCGCCACCACGCCCGCGTCCGCGAACAGGCGGGCCACCTCCGCCACCCGACGCACGTTCTCGGCGCGATCCGAAGGGCTGAAGCCCAGACCGGCGTTGAGGCCGTGGCGGAGGTTGTCGCCGTCGAGGAGGTACGCCGGGCGGCCGGCCGCGACCAGGCGGCGCTCCAGTTCCACCGCCACCGACGACTTGCCCGACGCCGAGAGGCCGGTGAGCCACACCGTCGCGCCGCGGGTCGGACGGTCCTCGCGGCGGACCGCCGCGGTGTGCCAGACGACCGGGGACGCGACCGCGCCGGTGATCATGCCCGCCGCGACCGTGTCGCCGGTGTGCTCGTCCACCAGCAGGAAGCCGCCGGTGGCGCGGTTGCGGCGGTACGGGTCGAACAGCAGCGGCGCGCGCGTGCGCAGCCGGATGCGGCCGATGTCGTTCAAGGACAGCGAATCCGCCGCGGAGCGGTGCAAGGTCGTCACGTCGAGGCGGTACTCCAGCCGTTCCACCGAACCGCGCGTCTCGGTCGTCGTGTGCCGGACGGCGAACGTGGCACCCGGTGTCAGCGACGACCGCTCGGAGAACCAGCACACCAGCGCGTCGACTTCGCGGGCCGACTCCGCGCGGTTGCCCGGGCGGCACAGCATCGCGCCGCGCCCCAGATCCAGGTCGTCGGCCAGCTCGACCGTCACCGCCTGCCCGGTGAACGCTTCCGCGAGCGGCGTTCCGCCGGGGCCCCGGACCGCCCGGACGCGGGACGTGAACCCCGACGGCAGCGCCACGACCTCGTCGCCCGGCTTGAACACCCCGCCCGCGATGGTGCCCGCGTAGCCGCGGAAGTCCGGCCGGCGGATCACGTACTGCACCGGGAACCGGGCGTCGATCAGGTTGCGGTCGGAGGCGACGTGCACCTCTTCGAGCTGGTGCAGCAGGGAAGTCCCTTCGTACCACGGCATGCTCGTGCTGCGGTGGACGACGTTGTCGCCGTGCAGCGCCGAAACCGGGACGAACGTCAGGTCGGCGACGTCGAGCTTCATCGCGAACCGCCGGAAGTCCTCGCGGATCTCGTCGAACCGCTCGCGCGACCAGCCGACCAGGTCCATCTTGTTCACGCACACCACGAGGTGGCCGATCCCGAGCAGCGACGCGAGGAACGCGTGCCGCCGCGACTGTTCCAGCACGCCCTTGCGCGCGTCCACGAGGATCAGCGCCAGGTCCGCCGTCGACGCGCCGGTCACCATGTTCCGCGTGTACTGCAGGTGGCCCGGGGTGTCGGCGATGATGAACTTCCGCCGTGGTGTGGCGAAGTAGCGGTGGGCGACGTCGATCGTGATGCCCTGCTCGCGTTCGGCCCGCAGGCCGTCGGTGAGCAGCGCGAGGTCCGGGTAGTCCTCACCGCGTTCGCGGCTGGCGCGTTCGACGGCGGCGAGCTGATCGGTGAAGATCGCCTTCGAGTCGAACAGCAGCCGCCCGATCAGCGTGGACTTCCCGTCGTCCACGCTGCCCGCCGTGGCGATCCTCAGCAGCTGCATCAGAAGTAGCCCTCCCGCTTGCGATCTTCCATGCCCGCCTCGGAAATCCGGTCGTCCGCGCGCGTCGCACCGCGTTCGGTGACGCGGGTCGCGGCCACCTCGGCGACCACTTCGGCCGGGGTCGCCGCCGACGACTCGACGCAGCCGGTGCACGTCGCGTCGCCGACGGTCCGGAAGCGCACGGTCGCCTCGTACGGCGTCTCGCCGTCCACAAGGGACAGGTGCCGGGTCGCCGCCAGCAGCATGCCGTCGCGCTGCACCACGGACCGCTGGTGCGCGTAGTACAACGGCGGCAGCGCGATCCGTTCGTCGAGGATGTACTGCCAGATGTCCAGCTCGGTCCAGTTCGACAGGGGGAAGACGCGGATGTGCTCGCCGCGGCGGTGCCGCCCGTTGTAGAGGTTCCACAGCTCCGGACGCTGGGCCCGCGGGTCCCACTGGCCGTGCTCGTCGCGGAAGCTGAAGACGCGTTCCTTCGCGCGGGCTTTCTCCTCGTCGCGGCGCGCCCCGCCGAACACGGCGTCGAACCCGCCCTCGCGGATGGCCCGCAGCAGTGTCACGGTCTGCAGCCGGTTTCGGCTGGCGCCGGGGCCGGTCTCTTCGACGACACGGCCGGCGTCGATGTCGTCCTGCACGCTCGCGACTTCGAGGCGCAGGTTCAGCGCGGCGACGGTCTCGTCGCGGAAGCGCAGCACCTCGTCGAAGTTGTGACCGGTGTCGACGTGCAGCACCGGGAACGGCAGCGGCGCCGGCCAGAACGCCTTGGCGGCGGCGTGCAGCATCACCACGGAGTCCTTGCCGCCGGAGAACAGCAGGACCGGGCGCTCGAAGGTCGCCGCCACCTCGCGGAAGACGTGCACGGCCTCCGCTTCGAGCGCGGCCAGGTGCGAGAGCTCGTACGAGGTCACGGACACCGGAAAAAAGTAGAACATGTTCTTGTCATCGGTCAAGCGGTGCGGGACCCTAGGACGATGGACCTGGTCGTACTCGAAGAGATCCGACGGCTGAAGTACCGCTACCTCCGCGCGGTCGACCTGAAGCAGTGGGACGAGGTGGCGGACACGTTCACCGCCGACGCCACCGCCGACTACGGGACCCGCGCGACCGGGGCGGACGGGAAGCACTTCGAGGGCCGTGACGCCATCGTCGCGTTCCTCACCGAGAGTCTCGGCAACGGCATCATCACCGTGCACCACGCAGGTCAGCCCGAGATCGAAGTCGACGGCGACACCGCGACCGGGCGCTGGGCGTTCACCGACAAGGTCATCGTGCCCGAGCACAAGGTGATCATCGAAGGCGCCGCGTTCTACGAGGACACCTACCGCCGCGAAGCCGACGGCGCCTGGCGGATGACGCACATCGGGTACGTCCGGACCTACGAGTCGATGGTTTCCTGGGCTGACAACCCGGGCTTCCGGCTGCTCGCCAACCGCTGGGCCGTGTCGGCATGATCGAGAACGAGTTCTCGTTGACTCGGCCGTTCGCCGATGCCATCGCCGAAGCCGAGAAGCTGATCGCCGGAGCCCCGCACGTGAAGACCGAGCAGGACCTCCTCGAGGGCTACGACTACCTGGCCGGCAGCATCCGCGCGTCCCTGCAGATGGCCTGGGCCTACCAGCGCGACTTCCCGTACTTCACCGCGTCCACGGGGCCCTACACGAAGATGGGCCTGGACAACCCGGACACCCTCTACTTCAACGCGAACATCCGCGACGACCGCGAGTACCTGGTCACCGGGGTCCGCGGGACGACCGCCGACCTGAGCTTCCAGGTCCTCAACGGCGACTACTCACCCGTCGTGGTGCCCGACAGCCTGACCGCGTTCGACGACCGGGCCCTCGAAATCGGCGCCGACGGCCGGTTCGAGCTGCGCTTCGGCCCGGCTCGCGAGAACCCGGGCCCGAACTACTTCACCCTCGGCCAGGGCTCGTCGATGCTCGTGGTCCGCGAGGTGCACAGCGACTGGGCGACCGAACGCCGCGGCGAAATCCGCATCCAGTGCGTCGACACGGCCGGGCAGGCGCCGCCGGTGCCCGGCCGGGCGGCGCTGGCCAAGCGCTACGGCGTCACCGGCAAGATGCTGCTGAGCCGGCTCAAGACGTTCCTGGCCTTCCCGAAGTGGTTCTACTACGACCTGCCGGTCAACACGATGACCGAGCCGCGGTCGACACCCGGCGGGCTGACCACGCAGTTCTCCTCCGCCGGCCACTACGAGCTCGGCGACGAAGAGGCGATGATCGTCACCGTGCCGCGCTGCGCGGACGCGCCCTACCAGGGCATCCAGCTCGGCAGCCTCTGGTACGTCTCGCTCGACTACATCAACCACCAGACGAGCCTCACCGCCGACCAGGCGCGCGTCGACCCGGACGGCAAGATCCGGTTCGTGATCAGCGAGCGCGACCCGGGGCTGGCGAACTGGCTGGAGCGCACCGGGCACGACCGCGGGTACGTCCAGATCCGCTGGCAGCGGCTCGACCGGGACCTCGGCGCGGCCGACGGCCCGGTCGTCGAGGTCGTCAAGGTCGACGAGCTGCCGGACCGGCTGCCCTACCACGAGGAAGCACGCGTGACGCCGGCCGAGTGGTCGGCGCGGATCGCGGCCCGGCAGGACGCCGTCGCCGCCCGGATGCTGGGGTGAGCGTGGAGAACCTGTTGCGGGACAAGGTCGTCGTCGTTTCGGGCATCGGCCCCGGCCTCGGCCGGTCGATCGCCGTGCGCAGCGCCATGGCGGGCGCCGACGTCGTGCTCGCCGCGCGCACCGCGTCACGGCTCACCGAGGTGGCCAAGGAGGTCACCGACCTCGGGCGCCGCGCGGTCGCGATCCGGACCGACATCGACGACGCGGACTCCGCCGAGAACCTCGTGAACGAGGCGAGGGAAGCGTTCGGGCGGGTGGACGCGGTGGTGCACAACGCCTTCGCCGTGCCGCCGCTGACCGATCTGGCCACTGTGGACCTCGACGCCGTGCGCAAGGGCTTCGAAACCGCGGCGATCTCCGTGCTCCGGCTGACCCGGCTGTTCCTGCCCGCGCTCAAGGAGAGCAAGGGCTCGCTGGTGATGATCAACTCGGCCGTGCTGCGGCATTCCCGGCGCACGTTCGGCGCGTACAAGATGGCGAAGTCGGCGCTGCTGTCGCTGTCGCAGAGCCTGGCCAGCGAGGTCGGCCCGGACGGCGTCCGCGTCAACACCGTCGCGCCCGGGTACATCTGGGCACCGAACCTCAAGTGGTACTTCGGCTACCTGGCCAAGGAACGCGGGATCACGCCCGAAGAGGTCTACGCCGAAACCGCGTCCACAATAGACCTGCGCAAGCTGCCCGAGCCCGACGAGATCGCCGACGCCGTGGTGTTCCTCGCCTCGCCGATGGCGCGCGCGATCACCGGGCAGTGCCTCGACGTCAACGGCGGCGAGTACCACCACTAGGAGGTTCGATGCTCCCCGGCCGCGAAGACGTCGGCACCGTCGAGGACCTGCACGCTTCGGCGTCGAAGCTCACCGGCCTCGACGACTTCGGCACCGACGAGCACGTCGAGGGCCTGCGCGTGCTGCTGGAGTCGTACGAGGCCGACGAGGACCTCACGCCGTTCGGCAACAAGGTGCACCGGGCGATGCTGCGCGGCGCCCTCGTGGCGCGGCTGCTGAGCGAGGCGTCCTGGAAGCAGCACCCGGCGCACGCGGACGTCCGCGTCGAACGGCCGATCTTCGTGACCGGCCTGCCCCGCACCGGCACGACCGCGCTGCACCGGCTGCTCGTCGAGGATCCCGCGCACCAGGGCCTCGAGGTGTGGCTCGCCGAGGTCCCGCAGCCGCGGCCGCCGCGCGGGACGTGGGCGGAGAACCCGATCTTCCAGGGCATCCAGGCCGGGTACGAACGCCACCACGTCGAGCACCCGGAGTTCATGGGCGTCCACCACATGTCCGCCGACCAGGTGGAGGAGTGCTGGCAGCTGCTGCGGCAGTCGATGCGGTCGGTTTCGTTCGAGTGCCTCGCGCACCTGCCGCGCTACTCGCGCTGGCTGGCGAAGCAGGACTGGACCGATGCCTACGCCCGGCACCGGCGCAACCTGCAGCTGATCGGGCTGCCGGACGCGGGCAAGCGCTGGGTGCTCAAGAACCCGAGCCACCTCTTCGCACTGGACGCGCTGATGGCGAACTACCCGGACGCGCTGGTGATCCAGACGCACCGGGCACCGCGGACGATCATGGGCTCGATGTGCAGCCTCGCCGAGAAGGCCGCGGACGGCTGGTCCACGAAGTTCCGCGGCGAGGTGATCGGCCGCGGGCAGCTGGACCTGTGGGCCCGCGGCGCCGACGAGTTCCGGCACGCGCGCGGCCGGTACGACCCGGCGCAGTTCTGCGACGTGGCCTACGAAGACTTCGTGGCCGACCCGATCGGCACGGTGTCCACTGTGTACGACCACTTCGGACTGCCGCTGACGGACGAAGCGCGTACGGCGATGACCGCGGTGCACGAGCGGAGCCGGACCGGGGAGCGGAAACCGGTGCACCGGTACCGCCTCGAAGACTTCGGCCTGACCCCGGAAGAGGTCGACGAGCGGTTCGCGGGTTATCGGGCCGTCTACGGCTGATCGTCGTCGCGCGGCCGGACGTGGACGCGCTCGCCCTGCAGGCCGAACAGGATGAGCAGCTCGACCGCGCGGCCGTCGGCCGAGCCCAGCCAGTGCGGCGCGGTGGTGTCGAACTCCGCGGCTTCGCCCGGCGGCAGGACCAGGTCGCGGTCGCCGACGACCAGCCGCAGCGTCCCGTTGAGGACGTAGAGCCATTCGTGACCGCTGTGCGTCTGCGGCGTCGGCTCGGCGGGCTCGCCGCTGGCGGGGATCAGCATCTTGTACGCGTGCACGCCGCCGGGACGGCGGGTGAGCGGCACGAACGTCATGCCGTACCGGTGGACCGGGTGCAGGTGGACGCGCGGGTCGCCGGTGTGCGGGGCGCCGACGAGGTCGTCGAGCGGGACGTCGTAGACGCGCGACAGCGGCAGCAGCAGCTCCAGGTTCGGCCGCCGCTGCCCGCTTTCCAGCCGGGACAGGGTGCTTTCCGAGATCCCGGTCTCGGCCGAGACGCCGGCCAGGGTGCCGCCCCGCTGCCGCCGCAGCGCGCGCAACCGCGGCCCGACCGCGGCCAGGACGGTGTCGATCTCGTCGCTCATACCCCCAGTCTTGCCGGTCCGGCAACTTTTCGTGCGCCCGGAGGCCACTCCGCCGCCGGCGTCCGGCTCGCCCAGAGGTCTTGAATGACTCATTCAGGTCTTCGGAGGTCCTGAATGACTCATTCAAGACCCGCGCGGACGCGCTCTTCGCGGAACTTCGGCTCGCGTCTTGCCGGTCCGGCAAGTTTCCGTGCGCCCGGCCGGGCCCGCGCGGCACGGTGAACGCCGTAACCCGGCACGAAGGAGAACCATGGACGCCGTCCGCTTCTGGGACGACCACTACCGCGAGCCCCGCACCACCGGAGTGAACCCCGTGCTCGCCGAGATCGCCGCGGACCTGCCCGCGGGTCGCGCGCTGGACCTGGGCTGCGGCGCCGGTGGCGACGCGCTTTGGCTGGCCGCGCGCGGCTGGCGGGTCACCGCCGTCGACATCTCGGCCAACGCCGTGGCCCGCCTCGCCGAGCACGCGCGCGACCTGCCGGTGTCCGCGGTCCGCGCCGACCTGGGCGCGGAGTTCCCCGAGGGGGAGTTCGACCTGGTGTCCGCCCAGTACTTCCACACGCCGTTCGAGCTGCCGCGGGCGCGGGTCCTGCGCACCGCGGCGCACGCGCTGCGGCCCGGCGGGCGGCTGGTCGTCGTCGACCACGGCTCGGTCGCGCCCTGGTCGTGGAACACCGAAGGCGACTTCCCCACGCCCGAGGAGGTGTTCGCCGAGCTGGCGCTGGACGCCGGGTGGCGGGCCGAGCGCGCGGACGCGCCACGGCGGGTCGCGACCGGGCCGGGCGGGCAGACCGCCACCGTGACCGACCACGTGCTGGTCGTCCGGCGGGCCGCCTGATGGCGCGGGACGCCGGGCCGCCGAAGACCGGGCCTGGGGAGCGGGAGGTGCTGCTCGGCTTCCTCGACTACCTGCGCGCTTCGGTGATCGCGAAGGTCGAGGGCGTCGCCGAGCCCGCCGTGCGGACGCCGGGGGTGGCGTCCGGGACGAACCTGCTCGGGCTGGTCAAGCACCTGACGCACGTCGAACGCCACTGGGTGCTCGGCGAGCGCACGACGAAGTGGGCGGCGACCTTCCGCGCGAATCCGGGCGAAGGCGCCGAGGACATCGTCGCCGCCTACCGGGAGACGGCGGCCCGGGTGAACGCGCGGGTGGCCGAGGCCGACGTGGCCGACCTGCGGTGGACGCTGACGCACCTGATCGAGGAGACCGGGCGCCACGCCGGGCACATGGACATCCTGCGCGAGCTGATCGACGGGGCGACCGGTCGTTAACCGGCGGCGGCCTGCAAGCCGCGGGTGCCGATGCCGCGCAGGACCTCGACGCGGTCGGAGCCCGGGCGGCCGAGCACCCAGCTCGACCCGGGTACCGACTTCGCGCGCTTCTTCAGCGGCGCCAGCAGTCGCGAAACCTCCTGGTACGAGCGGATCGCGTCGCTCGCGCAGACCAGCGTGGCCAGGGAGACCGTCACCGGCAGGCCGTCGGCCGACCAGTGGCGGTCCAGCAGGGCGCCGGCCACCGTGGCGATCTCGTCGACGTCGCAGACCACCAGGAAGTCGTCGCCGCCGACGTGGCTCACCCGCATCCGGCGGAGGCCGCCGGACAGCTCGGTGAGGGCCGCGCCCAGTTCGCGGATCAGGTTGTCGCCCGCGGCGAAGCCCGCGGTGTCGTTGACCGCCTTGAAGCTGTCGATGTCGAGCCACGCCGCCACGAACGGCTCGCCGATGGTGATGCGGCGGGTGACGTCGCGGGCGACCGTGTCGCTGCCCGGCAGCCGGGTCAGCGGGTTCAGCGCCGCCGCGGCCTCGACCTTCGCCTCGGCCACCCCGCGCACCACCTCGGTCACCAGCACGACGCCGAGGCAGCGCCCCACCTCGTCGACCACGACGACGTCGTCGCCGGTGCGGCCCCAGTCGGCGTCGGTCACCAGCTCGAGGAACTCCATCGCGCCGGCGCGGGCTTCGATCGTGTGCGGGGTGTCGGCGAGCCGGGCCGCCGGGCGCTTGGCGTGCAGCGCGTGCCCGTACGGGCCGGTCACGGCGACCAGGAACCGCGTCCGGTCGACCGACCAGCGCGGCCGGTTCAGCTCGTCCACCCCGACCACGCCCGAAGGCGCGTCGGCCGCCGCGAGCACTTCGCGGACTTCGTCGCACGTCGCGGTTTCCGGCAGCGTCGTCGCCGGGCGCAGGAAGTCGCCGACGCACTTCGCCGGACCCGGCGCGACGGCCGCGCGCGGGCGGGTCAGCAGGGCCGGGGCGGGGCCCTCGGCGGTGGGCGGGGCCAGCAGGCCGCCCTGCGCGATCCGGACGCCGAGCCCGCGGACCGCCTCGAGCTGGGCGTCGGTCTCCAGCCCGGTCGCGACCAGCCGGGTGCCGGTGCGGTTCGTGAAGTGCAGCAGGGCCTCGACGACGGCGACCGCGGCCTGGTCGTCCGGCAGCCCGCGCTGCACCGTGCGGTCGAGCTTGACGACGTC
Organism: Amycolatopsis sp. cg9; assembly: GCF_041346945.1. Lineage (NCBI taxonomy): Bacteria > Bacillati > Actinomycetota > Actinomycetes > Pseudonocardiales > Pseudonocardiaceae > Amycolatopsis > Amycolatopsis sp. cg9. Next base: position 5,669,189 of record NZ_CP166850.1, read on the forward strand.
GACCGGCGCGTCGACGAGCAGGCCCAGCGGGAGGTCGCCGCGGCCGAGCCCGTCGAGCGCGAGCCGGAAGCCCAGCTCGGTCAGCGCCCGCATCCCGGACAGCGCGCGCTCGCCGGGCACCGCCGCGAACGGCGGGCCGATCTCCAGCACGACGTCCCGGGTGCGGCGGCCCGCGTCGCCGAGCTCTTCGAGCAGGTCGTCGAACATCGCCAGCGGCGCGGCGAGGGTGCGGGCGGAGAGGTTGAGGTGCAGGGGGAGCGCGGTCGGCGCCTCGGCGTCCTGGCGGACGGCGGCGACGGCGAGGCCGAGGTCCGCCTCGGCGAGCCGGCCTTCGCGGCGGGCCTGCGCGAGGAGCTCGGGGACCGTTCCGTGGCCGGGCCTGGCCAGCGCTTCGTGCGCCACCACGCCCCCGGTCTGGAGGCTGTACAGCGGCTGGAAGGCGAAGCGGACCGCGCGTGGCGACTTCACGACCCGATCCTCGCCGGTGGGGCCGGGCGAGCGGAACCGATGTCGTCTGATGTTCACCGGCGTTACTCACATCGGAGTAACTGCGGGTGACGGGCGCCACTTGTTCAGCCTTGACTTATATAAGCGGCAACTTGTAGCTTGACCGGGTGCACGCGTTCGACGTCCTCGGCGATCCGGTCCGCCGCCGGATCCTCGAAGTGCTGGCCGACGGCGAACGGGCCGCCGGCGCGGTGACCGAGGTGATCCGGGCCGAGTTCGGCATCTCGCAGCCCGCGGTGTCGCAGCACCTGAAGGTGTTGCGGGACAACGGCTTCGCGGTCGTCCGCCAGGACGGCACCAGGCGGCTCTACGCGGTCGGGCACGCCCCGCTGCGTGACGTCGACGACTGGCTCGACCGGTTCCGCCGGTACTGGGCACCGCCCTTGGCCGCCCTGGCCACCGAAATCGCCCGCGGCAAGCGCGCCCGGCGCGCCACCGGAGAAGGAGAAAGTTCGTGATCGACGTCAGCCACCAGATCAGCGCCGTCCGCCGGACGGTCGGCGAGCGCGTCCTCGAAGCCGGGGAGGCGCGCGTCATGACCATCAGCCAGGTCTACGACACCGGCACCGACGACATGTGGGACGCGGTCACGAACCCCGAACGCATCCCGCGCTGGTTCCTGCCGGTCAGCGGCGAGCTGCGGGTGGGCGGGAAGTACCAGCTGGAGGGCAACGCGGGCGGCACGGTCGAGCGCTGCGACCCGCCGAAGAGCTTCGCCGCGACCTGGGAGTTCAACGGCGGCGTCAGCTGGATCGAGGTCCGCCTGGCCCCCGAGGGCGACGGCACCCGGTTCGAGCTGGAGCACGTGGCCCACGTCGACGACCACTGGGAGCAGTTCGGCCCCGGCGCGGTCGGCATCGGCTGGGACATGGCGCTCACGGCGCTGGTCCGGCACCTGGCCGCCGATCCCGGGTACGTCGTCGACCCGCAGGAGGCGATGGCCTGGATGGTGTCGCCGGCGGGCGTCGAGTTCGTGACGAAGGCCGGGGAAGCCTGGTACGAGGCGCACGTCGCCGGTGGCGAGGACCAGGCCGTGGCCCGCGCGCAGGCCGACCGCTGCCTGGCGGCCTACACCGCCCAGCCGGAGGCTTAGCGCCGGTCCCGCCCCGGTCCCGCCAGGATCCCCGGCGTCATGAAAGGGTCGTTCACCGCGTCCGGCGAGGTGAACGACCCTTTCATGACGTCCGGGAGCGCCTGGCCGCCGCCGGGGTGACCGCCGGATAGGGTCGGGCGCATGGATCAGGAGACCGACCCGCGGGCGGCCCGGCGCGACCCCCAGGCCGGCGCCGGCGGGTTCACCGACCTGGCGACCAGCCCGTTCCGGATCGACCGCGACCGGATCGCCGCGTCGCCGTTCTTCGCGCGGCTCGGCGGGGTGACGCAGGTGGTCAGCGCCGGCGGGGCCGGGCTGCTGCACAACCGGCTCACCCACAGCCTGAAGGTCGCGCAGGTCGCGCGCGCCATCGCCGAGCGCATCGCCGCGGGGCCCGACGCCGCCCTCGCCGACAAGCTGGGCGGCTGCGACCCCGACGTCGCCGAGGCCGCCGCGCTCGCCCACGACCTCGGGCACCCGCCGTTCGGGCACCTCGGGGAGCAGACGCTCGACCGGATCGCCCGGCACCGCTTCGGCCTCGCCGACGGCTTCGAGGGCAACGCGCAGACGTTCCGGATCATCACCACGACCGACGTGCGCGGGCCGTCGGCGGTCGGGCTCGACCTCACCGCGGCGGTGCGCGCCGCCGTCCTCAAGTACCCGTGGCTGCGGCTGCACCACCCCGCGCCGCACCCGTCGGCGATGGGCGTGCCGCCGCGCGGGGCCGCCGAGCCGGGCGAGGTGCCCGGCACCGGCGCGGCCAAGTTCTCCGCCTACGCCACCGAACTCGACGACTTCGAGGACGCGCGCGCGGCCTTCGCGGGCCGCGTCGAAAGCTGGCAGCAGACCGTCGAGGCGTCCGTGATGGACACCGCCGACGACATCGCCTACGCCATCCACGACCTCCAGGACTTCCACCGCATCGGGGTGCTGCAGCACGCGCCGGTCGCCGCGGAGCTGGGGGAGTGGCTCGAGCACGCGGCCGAGCTGGCGGGGCTGCCCGACGAGGCGCTGCACGCCGGCCTGCGCCGCCCGGGCCGCTCCCTGGAACGCCTGCGCCGCCGCATGCACGCCAAGGACGCGTGGATCGTCGACGACGACGCGTTCGCCGCCGCCGTCGCGCGGGTGCGCGCGGAGCTGGTCGACGGGCTCCTCGCCGGGGAGTTCGACGGCTCGATCGAGGCCGAGCAGGCGACGGCGGCGTTCTCGGCGAACTGGACCGCCCGGCTGGTCGACGGCGTGTACGTGCTCGCCTCGCCGTCCACGCGGACGGGGCACGTCTCGCTGCGCCCCGCCCAGTGGCACGAGGTCCAGGTGCTCAAGTTCGTGCACCGCCGGTTCGTGCTGCTGCGCCCCGACCTGGCGCTGCACCAGCGCGGGCAGGCCGGGCTGGTGACGAGCCTGGTCGACGCGCTCGACGCGTGGCTGCTCGACCGCGACGAGGTCTCGCGCCTGCCGCGCCGGCTGCACGACCTGGTCGAGCTGGCGCACGCGGAGTACGCCGGGCTCGCGCGCACGGCACCGGAGCTGCTCGTCGGGGCGACCGGGGAGCGGGTGTCCGGTCCGGACGCCGTGCGGGGGCTGGCCCGCGGCCGCGCGGTGGTCGACTTCGTCGCTTCGCTGACCGACAAGCAGGCAGTGACCCTTTTGGACGCTCTGTCGGGACGGGCCGCGCAGCCGTGGTCGGATTCGTTCGTGCTCTGACCGGACGGTCGCGCTAGCGGGCTTCCCAGCGGGTGGTCGCCCTTGCCGTGACGCGGTTGTCCCGCCGTTGTCCGGTGGGAAGACCGCCGCTGAGCTGAACGGCCTACGACATCCGTCCGGTTCCGGAAATTACCCGTCCTTTGTCACTCGAACGGCGGGTATTTACACCGTACGCACCGTACTTAGCTTGATCCTGCCGGTGATCACCGGCGTTCGGTCAGCGTGAGTCGGGGCACGCGCCTGGAGATTCGGAGGGCGCCCGTGCGTCGTACCCGTTCCACGAGATCGAGATCCACTGTGCTCACCGCCGGAGCCGCGGCCCTGCTCGCCGCGCTCGGCCTGGTGTCCCCGCCCGCGGCGGGGGCCGCCACCGCGTCCACCCCGGACGCCTTCACCGAAACCGCGCAGCAGCAGATCGCCGCCCTGCAGGCGGTCAAGGCGGGCCGCACCGCCACCGAGTCCAAAGTGGACAGCAAGCTGCTCGTCGCCGAAAAGGGCGTCACCAAGCAGCTGAACGCGCTCCAGTCCGGCGTCGCGGCGGCGGGGACCGCCCTCGTCGACATCCGCGTGAGCAAGGTTTCGCCGGACCTCATCGCCGGGCTCACCAAGGCCGGCGCGGGCATCCGCGCGGTGTCCGACCGCTACGGCAGCGTCCGGGCCGAAGTCCCCGTGGCGAAGGTCAGCGAGATCGCCGCCCGCGGCGACGTCAAGCGCGTCGAGCAGGCCGACGAGGCGCTGACCGCCCGCGAGCTGGCCACCCCCGCGACGACGCCGGGGAAGACCGAGACCAAGCAGCAGAAGGCCGACCGCATCGCCGGCGAGCTGCAGAAAGCCGTGAACGCCAAGGCGCAGCGCAGCGCCGCCGCGGCCGCGACCCTCACCAGCGAGGGCGACCGCGCGCACAACGCCGACCTCGCCCGCCAGCAGTTCGGCGTCACCGGCGTCGGCGTCAAGGCGTGCGCCCTGTCCGACGGCGTCGACTCCCTGGCCGCTTCGGTGGCCAAGGGCGAGCTCCCGCCGGACGTCGACGTCATCGCCGGCCAGGAAGGTGACGGCGACGAGGGCACCGCGATGCTCGAGATCATCCACGACCTCGCGCCCAACGCGAAGCTGGGCTTCGCCTCGGCGTTCAACTCCGACGCCAGCTTCGCGGACAACATCCGCAAGCTGCGCTTCGAGTCGCACTGCGACGTCATCGTCGACGACGTCATCTACTTCAAGGAATCGCCGTTCCAGGACTGGATCATCGCCCAGGCCGTGAACGACGTGACCGCGGACGGCGCGCTGTACTTCTCGTCGGCGGGCAACGAAGGCAACGTCGCCAGCGGCACCGCCGGGCACTGGGAAGGCGACTTCGTCGACTCGGGCAAGTCGGTCGGCAAGTTCGCCGGCACCGCGCACAACTTCGCCGGCGCGGCGGGCAACCAGATCTACGAGCCCATCTCCAACGCCTCTTCGGCCGGCGTCCCGGTGACGCTGCACTGGTCCGACCCGCTGGGCGCCTCGGCGAACGACTACGACCTCTACCTGCTCAACTCCGCGGGCGCGGTCGTCAGCTTCAGCCAGGACGTCCAGACCGGCACCCAGGACCCGTACGAGCGCGTCACGACGCCGTCGTTCGGCGGCACCGGGCTGCGGCTGGCCATCGTGAAGTTCTCCGGCCAGGCCCGCTACCTGTCGCTGTCCGCGCTGCGCGGCCGGTTCTCCGACTCGGCGGACGGGCTCAAGGCCTACAACACCCCGGGCGTGACGGTCGGCCACTCGGCCGCGCGGGACGCCTTCAGCGTCGCGGCGGCCCCGGCGGCCAAGGCGTTCGGCCGGCTCCTCGAGCCGGGTGACCCGGCCAACCCGGCCGGCCCGTACCCGGGCTCGTTCAGCGGCGTCACCAAGGCCGAGCGGTTCAGCTCCGACGGCCCGCGGCGGGTGTTCTACGAGGCCGACGGCACGCCCATCACGCCGGGCAACGTGTCCTCGACCGGCGGCGAGGTCCGGAACAAGCCGGAGATCACCGCGGCCGACGGCGTCACCACCAGCGTGACCGGCTTCAACCCGTTCTTCGGCACCTCGGCCGCCGCGCCGCACGCGGCCGCGATCGCTTCGCTCGTGCTGTCCGGCAACCCCGGGCTGCCGCCGTCCGAGGTCCGCGAGGCGCTCATCAACACCGCGATCGACATCGAAACCCCGGGCCGCGACAACTTCACCGGGGCCGGCGTCATCCTCGCGGACAAGGTGCTGGCCTACACCGGTGCCAGCCCGCAGCCGCTCGCGGTGGCCAAGCAGCCGACGGTCACCCCGGCCGACGGCGGCTCGGCGCTCGACCCGGGCGACACCGCCAAGGTCACCCTGCCGGTGACCAACGAAGGCGACGGCACCGCCGTGTCCACCAGCGTCGTGCTCACCAGCCCGACCCCCGGGGTCACGGTCGCGCCGCGGTCCAAGTCCTACGGCACCATCAGCCCGGGGCAGACCGGCGTCAACGACTTCACCATCACCGTCCCGGCGAGCCAGCAGCTCGGCGTGCCGGTGGTGCTGAACGCCCGCGTCACCTTCGCCGGCGCGCACTCGCCGACGACGCAGACGTTCTCGCTGCCGGTCGGCACCCCGTCGCCGGTCGCGCAGGACTTCGCCTACGCCGGCGCGCCGGTGGCGATCCCGGACAACAGCCCGGTCGGCGCGTCGGTGACCATCCCGGTCACCGGGGTCGGCCGCGCGTCCAAGGTGACGTTCTCCGTGGACGGCACCACGTGCAGCACCGACCCGGCCTCGACGACGGTGGGCCTGAACCACTCCTACGTCGGTGACCTGGTCGGCACGCTGACCGCGCCTTCGGGGGCGAAGGCGACGGTGTTCCAGCGCAACGGCAGCTCGGGCAAGAACCTGTGCAAGGTCGTCTTCGCCGACAACGCGGCGGCGGCGTTCAGCACGGTGACCTCGGCGAACGCGCCGTTCACCGGCACCTGGCGGCCGACGCAGTCCCTGACCGGCGGCCTGACCGGCGCGGCCGCGGACGGCACGTGGACGTTCGGCGTGGTGGACGCGGCGGGCGGCGACGCCGGCTTCATCCGCTCGGTCGCGCTGCACATCAACGGGTTCGTCCAGCCCCCGGCGGCCGGCGCGCCGTCGAACGTGCGGGGCGTGACCAACAACGGCCCGGTGCACCCGCTGTAATCCCAAGCGCCCCAATGTGGTGTTGGGTGCGCTGGACGCACCCAACGCCACATTGGGGCGCTACCGTTTTCCCATGGCGAAGGCGCGGCAGGTCGAGGGCGGCGGGCGTGCCGTCGAGGTCCCGCCGGAGCGGCTGCGCGGCTGGTTCGAGCGGTTTTCGGCTTCGCACGGCGGGATCGCCGCCACCGATGCCGGGCCGCTCGAGGTCCGCGTCACCGCGGCCGACGGCACCACCGCGACCGCGACCGTCCCTTTCGGACCGCTCGGCGAGCCGTCCCTCGACGCCCTCCTCGCGCACGTGCTGGTGCCGCGGCGGATCGCGCTCCTGCTGGTGCGGCTCGGCGGCCACAGCGCCGGGATCGCCGGCGCCGGGCGGGTCGAGGTCTCGCGCACCGACCGGCACCTGGTGCAGGGCCGCTCGGCCGCGGGCGGCTGGTCCCAGCAGCGTTTCGCCCGGCGTCGCGCGGGACAGGCGCGGCACGCGCTCCAGGACGCGGCGAAGGACGCCTTCGAGGTGCTCGTGCCGCGGTTGTCCGAAGTGGACGCCGTCGTGCTCGGCGGCGACCGCCGCGCCCTCGACGAGCTGCGCGGCGACCGCCGGCTGGCACCGCTGTTCGCCCGGGCGGAGCCCCGCGTGCTCGAAGTCGCCGAGCCGAGCTTCGCCGTCCTGGAAGAAGCGGCGCGACGTGCGCTTTCGGTGGAGATCACGCTGCGCGACGGGTGAGACCGCACACGTCCGGAAAAACCCGTGGACCCCGCCCCGTACACTGGTCTCCGTGGATATCCAGCTGGAGTGACGCCGCGGCCCGAGTGGCCGCCTGTCGCTGTCCTCCGTTCACCCCCGTCCACGGGAGTTCCCTTGATCACGGCCACCGGCCTTGAGCTGCGCGCGGGTTCGCGCATCCTGCTCAACGGCGTCACCCTCCGCATCCAGCCCGGCGACCGCATCGGTCTCGTCGGCCGCAACGGCGCGGGCAAGACCACCTCGCTGAAGGTCCTCGCCGGCGAGGGCGAGCCGCACGCGGGCGACGTCCGCCGCAGCGGCGAGCTCGGCTACCTGCCGCAGGACCCGCGCGAAGGCGATCTTTCGGTCACCGCCAAGGACCGCGTGCTCTCCGCGCGCGGCCTCGACAAGCTGATGCGGGACATGGAGAAGGCCCAGGCCTCCATGGCCGAGCTCGTCGACGAAGCCGCGCGCGACAAGGCCATCAACCGCTACGCCCGGCTCGAAGAGCGCTTCGCGTCCCTCGGCGGGTACGCGGCGGAGAGCGAAGCCGCGCGGATCTGCTCGAACCTCGGCCTCGCCGACCGGATCCTCGCCCAGACCCTGCAGACGCTCTCCGGTGGCCAGCGCCGCCGCGTCGAGCTGGCACGGATCCTGTTCGCCGCGGCCGAAGCGGGCGCCGGCGGCAAGTCCGAGACGATCCTGCTGCTCGACGAGCCGACCAACCACCTGGACGCCGACTCCATCAACTGGCTGCGCGGCTTCCTCAAGCAGCACGACGGCGGCCTGGTCGTGATCAGCCACGACGTCGAGCTGCTCGCCGACGTCGTCAACAAGGTCTGGTTCCTCGACGCCACCCGCGGCGAGCTCGACCTGTACAACATGGGCTGGCAGCGCTACCTCGACGCGCGCGCCACCGACGAGAAGCGCCGCCGCCGCGAGCGCGCCAACGCCGAGAAGAAGGCGTCGGCGCTGCAGCAGCAGGCCGCGAAGCTCGGCGCGAAGGCGACGAAGGCCGTGGCGGCCAAGAACATGGCGCGCCGCGCCGAGCAGATGCTGTCCTCGCTCGACGAGACCCGGGTGGCCGACAAGGTCGCCCGGATCAAGTTCCCGGACCCGGCGCCCTGCGGCCGCACGCCGCTGACCGCCGAGGGGCTGTCGAAGTCGTACGGCTCACTGGAAATCTTCACCGGCGTCGACCTCGCCATCGACCGCGGTTCGAAGGTGGTCGTACTCGGCCTGAACGGCGCGGGAAAGACCACTTTGCTCCGGCTGCTCGGCGGAATGGAAACCCCGGACACCGGTGAGATCGTGCCGGGTCACGGAATGCGTTTGGGCTATTACGCACAGGAACACGAAACTCTTGATCATGATGCGTCGGTGTGGGAAAACATCCGACATCTCTCTCCGGACACCGGGGCGCAGGAGTTGCGGAACCTGCTGGGTTCGTTCCTCTTCACCGGCGAACAACTCGACCAGCCCGCCGGCACGCTTTCCGGCGGCGAGAAGACCCGGCTCGCGCTGGCCGGCCTGGTCTCCAGCGCTGCCAACGTCTTGCTGCTCGACGAGCCGACGAACAACCTCGACCCGGCCAGCCGTGCGCAGGTCCTGGACGCCTTGCGCAGCTTCTCCGGCGCCGTCGTCCTGGTGACCCACGACCCGGGCGCGGTCGAGGCCCTGGAGCCGGAGCGGGTCATCCTGCTGCCCGACGGGACCGAGGACCACTGGTCGGCGGACTACCTGGAACTTGTCCAGCTCGCCTGAGGGGTGCGTCCATTCGGGTGCAAGATCACTCCCGGTGAGGCACTGGAATGGCCCAATGTGATCGCAATTTCGGTCGTTTTACGGCTGTCGTCTGGCAATCCGGCGCTCAGTGTTCGATCATTGCCCCGGCAGGGGCCGATATGTGGCCCAGAACACTCTCGGCGGGAAGGCGATCGACGTGGCTGATCTCAAGAAAGGCGCGCGGATCACCGGCAACACGCGCGACAAGCTGGCCGCTGACCTGAAGAAGAAATACGAGAAGGGCTCGAGCATCCGGGCCCTCGCGGAGTCGACGGGCCGGTCCTACGGGTTCGTGCACCGGGTGCTGTCGGAGTCGGGAGTCCAGCTGCGGGGGCGCGGCGGGGCCACCAGGGTCAAGAAGAAGTAGTCGCGGACTGCTGCGCGGGGGGCGCAGCGGGATCTTCGGCCACGCGGAACACCAGGTGGGCCCCGAGCAGGACCAGGGGATACACCAGGTAGCCGTAGCGGGTGGCCGGGGTGAGCAGGATCAACGCGCCGAGTCCGACGGCGATGCGCAGGAGTGCGCCGGAGCCGTTCGCGGGGGGCCGGCGCACCAGCCAGACCAGCATCGCCACGGCGGCGGCGCCCACCAGCACGAACGCCGTCACCTGGCCGACCACGCCGAGACCGGCGATCAGGTGGCCCGGCAACGGGCTCGCCGCGGGCGACCGCACGGCGCCCATCCCGAGGGGGAACCGGAAGACGTGTTCGACGAACGCGGCCGGGTCCACGAGGTACACGGGCAGGTGCAGCGCGGCCGTCGTCGCCACCAGTGCCGCCAGGAACCGCGCCAGCGCGGGCTTTCCCCGGCGTACCAGCACGAACACCGCCAGCACCGCGGCCGCGGGCGCGACGATGAGCTTCGCGCTGATCACCAGCGCCAGCACGAGTCCCGACCAGGCGACCCGTCCGGTGGCGGCGAGCGCGCAGGCCAGCACCAGCAGGCCGACGATCGCCAGGTCCGGCCCGGCGACGGCCCAGGTGAGCGCGGTGAGCGGGCAGGCGAGCGCGAGCTGCGCGGCTCCGACCGGCACCTTCGGCCACTTCAGCAGCTTGAGCGTGCCCAGCACGCACGCGCAGGCGGCCAGCGCGAACACCCAGCGGGCGTCGGTCAGCGCGTCCGCCACCGGTGAGCCGCCGAACAGCGCGCGCGGCAGGCCGAAGAGCGCCATCACCGGGCCGTAAGGCGTGTAATCGTTTACCTCGGGGGCCCGGCCGAGCGCGGTGACGTCGACGTACGGGGTTCCGTGGTGCAGCAGCAGATCCGCGGACCGCTCGATCACCCAGACCTCGGGCTGCGCGGCCCAGGAGAACGGCGTGATCAGCCAGTCCACTCCGGTCAGTCGGCGAATCACCAGGAGTGCCAACGGAAGGATCATGGCCAACAGGCCGACGGCGGCGATGCCGCACCAGCGCGAGCCGAGCACGCCACGCGGCTCGCGGCCCCGGCGCGCGGACCACAGCAGCCAGCCGCTGTGCAGCACGCCGAAGCCGTACGCCGCCGTCGCGAAGTTGCCCCAGACGCGGTAGCCGTAGAACTCCGACTTGAGCGCGGTCGGCAGCGCGAAGGCCAGGCAGGCGAGGTAGAACCCCAGGTCCCACCGCAAGGGGGCGGCTTCGGGAGTGCGCGAGGGTGCGGTGAAGAGCCGTGCCGCGCGCCGCCATGCGGGCGCCCGGCCCACCTCCGTTCCCACCCGGCCAGGCTACCGAGGGGCCCGCCGCCCGGTTCAGCCGACGTCTCGCAGGCGGGGCAGGAGCTTCGCCGCCGTTTCGCAGGCCGCGACGACGCCGCCCGGCCCGGTGGGCATCAGGACCAGCTCGGTGAACCCCGCTTCGACGTGGTCCCGCGCCAGCCGCAGCGCCGCGTCCGCGTCGGCGGGCAGCCGGAACTGCACGGCGCGGCGGATCGCCGCCGGATCGCGGCCGGCGGCGGCGCAGTGCTCGTCGAGGACCCGGGAAAGCCGGCGCAGCTCGGCGATCGGGGTGCCCGGCAGGGCCGCGCTGAGCCAGACGTCGGCGTGCTCGGCGACCACCCGCAGGCCGAGCTTCTCGCCGCTGCTGCCCAGCCAGAGCGGCGGTTTCGCCTGGTGCGGCTTCGGATCGCAGACCGCGCCGGTCAGCTCGAAGTGGCGGCCGCGGAAGTCCGTCACCGGCCGGGTCCACAGCAGACGGAGGATTTCGCAGGCCTCGGCGAGTCTTTCGACGCGTTCGACCGCCGGCGGGGTCGGTGTGCCCATCATCGCGTCGGTGTGGGTGTCGCCGCCCGCGCCGAGACCGACGTCGAGGCGGCCACCGGAGAGGTGGTCGACGGTGGCCGCGATCTTCGCGAACGTGCCGGGGTGGCGGTGGGTGTTGCCGGCCACCAGACATCCGATGCGCACCCGTTCCGTCGCTTCGGCCATCGCGGCCAGGAGGCTCCAGCCGTCGAAGACGTCGCCGGTGCGGTCCGGGCCCAGCGGGGCCAGGTGGTCGAACACCCAGCAGCCGTCGAACCCGGCGTCGTCGGCGATCGCCCACGTCTCGCGGAGCTCGGCGATGCCGACGTGCTGCTGGGGGGCTTCAGGCCGATCGTGGTCATGGTTAGCTCCTGATTATCAGTAAAACAAATCGTCAGCACAACTGACGATCAGCGTAGAGGTAGAGTCCATCCGTGTCCAGCGACCTCGAAGCGCCCCCGGCCGTCACCCGGCGGCTCGGTTACCTGCTCAAGCACGCCCAGCTGCGGCTCGTCGAGCTGGCCGAGCCGCTGTACGAGCCGCTCGGCGTCACCGGGCGGCAGCTCGCGCTGCTCGCGCTCTTCGGCGACGGGCCCGGGCAGTCGCAACAGGACGGCGCGGCGCGGCTCGGCGTAGACCGGACGACGATGGTCGCGCTCGTCGACGAGCTCGAGGCCAAGGGCCTGGTCCGGCGCGAGGTCGCGCCGGGCGACCGCCGCAAGCGCCTGGTGACGCTGACCGCCGAAGGCGAGCGGGTCCGCGAGGCGGGAGAAGCGGCCACGCGGCGGGCTGAGGCACTGTTGCTGGCACCGTTGTCCGCCGACGGCGCCGAAGGGTTCCGCGCCGCGCTGCTCCGGGTTGTTCTCGCGGAGTGAACGGTGGCGGGAAGGAAACGGGCGATGGTGGCGTTGTCCAGGTCATATCCGGAGAAAACCTCAGCTAAGGTAGAGGTTTAGAGACTGGAGGTTTTCCCATGGACAACATGTGGGGGCTGTGGAGTTCGGCGATGCGCGCCGACGACGTGCCGAAGGGGCTCGGCCGCGGCACGCTCAAGCGCGTCGCGCGCTTCGCCCGGCCGCACTGGCGGCGGCTGCTGGCCTTCCTCGTCCTGACGGTCGTCTCGGCCGTCCTCGCCGTGACGACGCCGGTGCTGGCGGGCAAGGTGGTCGACGCGATCGTCGGCGGGCACGACCTGCCGGTGGTGATCTGGCTCGCCGTCGTCATCGCCGCGCTGGCGATCGCCGACGCCGGGCTCGGCCTGATCGAGCGGTGGCAGTCCGCGCGCATCGGCGAGGGCATCATCTTCGACCTGCGCCGCGCGGTGTTCGAGCACGTGCAGCGGATGCCGGTCGCGTTCTTCACCCGCACCCGCACGGGTGCACTGGTCTCGCGGCTCAACAACGACGTCATCGGCGCGCAGCGGACGTTCACCGCGACGCTGTCCGGGCTGGTCACGAACGTCATCCAGCTGACGCTGTCGCTGGCGGTCATGCTCACGCTGTCCTGGCAGGTCACGCTGCTGGCGCTGGTGCTGCTGCCGATCTTCGTCATCCCCGCGCGCCGGCTCGGCCGCCGGATGGCCGGGCTGCAGCGCGAGGCCGCGAACCTCAACGCCGGCATGACCACGCAGATGACCGAGCGCTTCTCCGCGCCGGGCGCGACGCTGGTGAAGCTCTTCGGCCGCCCGGTGCAGGAGGCGGACGACTTCGCGCTGCGGGCCGGGCGCGTGCGGGACATCGGCGTGCGCACCGCGATGCTGACCCGCTGGTTCATGACGAGCCTGACCCTGGTTTCGGCGCTGGCGCAGGCACTCGTCTACGGCCTCGGCGGCTACCTCGCGCTGACCGGCAAGCTCGCGCCGGGCACCGTGGTCGCGCTGGCGCTGCTGCTGACCCGGCTCTACGCGCCGCTGACCGCGCTGGCCAACGTCCGCGTCGACGTCATGACCGCGCTGGTGTCGTTCGAGCGGGTCTTCGAGGTCCTGGACCTGGAGCCGATGATCAAGGAGAAGCCGGCCGCGCGGGCCCTGCCGTCCACCGGCGGGGTTTCGGTCGAGTTCTCGGACGTCCGGTTCGGCTACCCGGCCGCGGACCGGTACTCGCTGGCGTCACTGGAAGACGTGGCCACGCTCGACCACCGCGGCGGCGAAGAGGTGTTGCACGGCATCTCGTTCCGCGCCGAGCCGGGCCAGATGGTCGCGCTGGTCGGGTCGTCGGGCGCGGGGAAGTCGACGATCGCGTCGCTGCTGCCGCGGCTCTACGACGTCGACGCGGGTGCGGTGCGGCTGTCCGATGTGGACGTCCGGGACCTGAGTTTCGCTTCGCTGCGGCAAACCGTCGGCGTGGTGACCCAGGACGGGCACCTCTTCCACGACACGATCCGCGCGAACCTGGCGTACGCGCGCCCCGGTGTCACCGACGACGAGATCTGGGAAGCCCTGGATCGCGCTCGCCTCGGCGAGCTGGTGCACTCCCTGCCCGACGGCCTCGAAACCACGGTGGGCGAACGCGGCTACCGCCTCTCGGGCGGCGAACGCCAGCGGCTGACGATCGCCCGGCTGCTGCTGGCCCAGCCCAAGGTGGTGATCCTCGACGAGGCGACGGCCCACCTGGACTCCGAGTCCGAGGCGGCGGTCGGCGAAGCGCTGACCCACGCGCTGGCGGGCCGCACGGCATTGGTCATCGCCCACCGGCTGTCGACGGTCCGGGCGGCGGACCAGATCCTGGTCCTGGAGCACGGCGAGATCGTCGAACGCGGCACGCACGACGAGTTGCTGAGCCGCGGCGGGCGATACGCGACGTTGCACGCGACGCAGTTCGCGGACGAGGAGCCCGTGGTGGCGTGACCGGCGGGGCGCGCGGGCTGAAGGGGACGTTCGTCTCATCAGACGCGCTGAAGGGGACTTTCCGCGCATCCCGTGCGGGGAAAGTCCCCTTCAGCGCACCGGTCAGGCGGTTTGCCCGGCCAAGCTCGCGTACACCGCCTGCACCAGGGCCATCTTGCGGGGGTCGTCGCGGATGAGCGGGCCGAGCTGGTTGAGCGTGTAGCCGAACGAGATGCCGTTCTCCGGGTCGGCGCCGCCGGTGGAGCCGCCGAGGCCGTCGTGGCCGAAGGCGGCCGGGTTCGGGCCGAAGCCGCGGGCGTCGCTGCCCAGGTAGAAGCCCAGGCCCCACTCGTTCGGCAGGCCCAGGACCGCGTCGACCTCCTTGCCCTGGCTCTCGCGGGCCTTCGCCAGCGCCGGCGCGGACAGCAGCCCGCCGGTGGCCAGGGCGCCGTAGATCGTGGCGATCGCGCGGGCCGTGCCGTGGCCGTTCAGCGCCGGCAGGACCGCGCGGCGGAAGGCCGGCTCGTTCGCGTCGTGGCCGGACAGGCGCGGGTTGGCGAGCGCCGCCTGTGCGACCGGTCCGGCGCTCGCGAAGGCCGCGGCCAGCGCGTTCGCCACCTCCTCGGTCATGACCGGGTCGACGAGGGTCGCGCACCGGGCCAGGTCGGCGTCGTCGGCCAGGCCGATCGAGAAGTCGGCGCCGAGCGGGGCGGCGACCTGCTCGGCGAAGAACTCCCGGACGCCCTGCCCGGCGACCCGCCGCACGACTTCGCCGACGAGCCACCCGTACGCCAGCGCGTGGTAACCGCCCGCGGATCCGGGTTCGCAGAGCGGTTCCTGCGCCGCCAGCAGCGACGTCATCAGGTCCCAGTCGTAGAGCTCCTCGATCCGGACCGGCCGGTCGATCCCGATGCCGGGCACGCCGGAGCGGTGCGAAAGCAGCCACCGCACCGGCACCTCCGCCTTGCCCGCCGCGGCGAACTCCGGCCAGTACTTCGCGACCGGCGCGTCGATGTCGAGCTCGCCGGCGTCGGCGAGCCGGTGCGCGCAGATCGCGGTCATGCCCTTGGTCGTCGACCACACGTTGGCGAGGGTGTCCGGCTGCCAGGCGGCGGCGCGCTCCGGCCCGGTCCAGCCGCCCCACAGGTCGACGACGACCTCGCCGTGCCGGGTGGCGGTGAACGCGGCGCCCAGTTCGCCGCGGGAGCGGAAGTTCTCCTCGAAGGCTTCGCGCACCGGCTCGAACCCGGGCGCGCACTCGCCGTGCACCGTCGCCGTGGCGCTGTCCATCGGACCTCCTCGGGGAGCGACCGATCCACACCGACCAGTCGGTATGTCGACGTTAAAGCGGCCGGGCACGCCCGTCAAGGCGTGCCCGGCCGGTGCTTTTTCACGGACTGGGCGACCGGCCCGGCTACCGCAGCCGGGGGACGATCGCGCCGTACTTCTCCAGCAGGGCCGCGTTCGCCTCGTCGCCGCCTGCCACATTGGAGCTGCGCCACAGCGGGATGTCGAGGCCCTCGGCCGCGCCGCGGTCGTAGACCTCGGCGAGCACCAGGTTCCACAGGAACGCGTTGACCACAGTGGACAGCGGCGCGGTGCGCGGGGCGTCCGGCGGGTAGCTCGCGTCGCCGGGGATGACCAGCGAGTCCAGCACCACCGTGCCCTGCTCGACGAGGGTGCTCGACGACCGCTTCGGCGCCGCCGCCACGCACGCCCGTGACGTCACCGCGATGACCGCCGCGCCGCGCTCGCGGGCTTCGATGCACAGCTCGACCGGGTACGGGTTCGAGCCGGACGTCGAGAAGACCACCAGCACGTCGTCCGGCCCCGGCGCGCGCTCGGCCAGGACTTCCGCGGCCAGGCCGGTGCGCCGCTCGGTCTTCGTGCTGTGCACCGCGCCGTGCAGCGGGAGCAGCTCCGGGTGGTAGAGCGGGTAGACGCAGGCGAGCCCGCCGGCCCGGTAGAACGTCTCGGCGACGGCGGCCAGCGAGTGCCCGGCGCCCGCGGTATAGACCAGTGCGTCGGCCCGGATCACCCCCAGTACCAGCTCCGCCGCTTCGCGCACCGCTTCGGCGTTGGCCTGCTCGACGTCCGCCAGTTGCTTGGCGACACTGCCGGAGATGTCCGTGGCGCTCACCACACCCACCCTTCCGTCGGGGATCGGGCGCCGAATCTACCGCGAAGATGGTGGTGCGCGGTGGAATAGCCGGGTGGCCGATCAAGGTTGACCCGGATGCGGGCGAGTAGGAGGACGTGGGTGAGCGAGGCGGAACCGGCCGTGTCCGTGTGGCCGGCGCGCGGGCGGACCGAGGCGGTCGTGCTCGTGCTGCACGGCGGCGCGGAACGCGGCACCGGCGCGGTGCCGCCGTGGAAGCTCGCCTACCTGCGGATGGTCCCCATCGCGCGTGCCCTGCACCGGGCCGGCCGCCGCCGCGGCGTCGAGGTGCGGCTGCTGCGCAACCGGCGCTACGGCTGGAACGCGCCCGCCATGGACCCCCTCGACGACGCCCGCTGGGCCCTCGACCGCGTCCGCGCCGAGCACCCCGGCGTCCCGGTGGTGCTGGTCGGGCACTCCATGGGCGGCCGGGTGGCGCTGCGCGTCGCCGACGACCCCGCCGTGCGCGGGGTCTGCGCGCTGGCGCCGTGGACCCCGCGCGGCGAGCCGGTCGAGGCCGTGGCCGGGCGGTCGGTGCTCATCGTGCACGGCACCCGCGACCGGATGACCAGCCCGGCGGAGTCGCACGCCTTCGCCGAACGCGCCGAGCGCGTCGCCGCCCGCGTCGCCCGGTTCGAAATCGCCAACGAGGGGCACGCGATGCTGCGCCGGGCGTCCGTGTGGACCCGGCTGACGATTGCTTTCACACTGGACGTGCTCGCTGGGGACGTCGGTGACGAGCTGCGCGGCGCGTGGGCCGCGCCGGGGCCCGAGCGGCTCCGAATACCCGTGTGAGACCGCCCCGAACAGGGCAGATGGCGAAGCGCGCCGCGGGGTGCGGCACTAGGATCGATCACCGGCGTAGCCGGCCGGAGGGAGCATTGTGACCACTTCGAGCGTTGACCGGGCGTCGGCCGGGGGCGTGCCGGAAGAGTCTCGCTGGCCGGGGCTGGCCAGCCCGCCGCATTCACCGCTGCGCGCGCGGATCGCCGCCGCGCTGTTCCGCCGCGCGGTCCGCCCGCTCGACGTGCGGGTGACGTTCCCGGACGGCACGGTGCTCGGCGCCGGCGGCCCGGAATCACCCGAAATGCGGATTTTGCGGCCGGAGTCCTTCTTTCACCGCCTCGGCGCCGACGCCAAGATCGGCTTCGGCGAGTCCTACATGGCCGGTGACTGGACCGCGTCCGACCTCGCCGAGGTGCTCACGCCGTTCGCCGAGCGGATGGGCACCCTCGTGCCGCCGGCGCTGCAGAGGTTCCGGCGGATCGCCGAGCGCACGCAGCCGCCGTCCGAGGAGAACACCCTCGAGGGCGCGCGGGCCAACATCCACCGGCACTACGACCTGTCGAACGACCTGTTCGGGACCTTCCTCGACGGGTCGATGATGTACTCCTCGGCGCTGTTCGGCCCCGGCGACGACCTCACCGCGGCCCAGTACCGCAAGATCGACAGTGTCCTCGACTACGCGGGTGTCCGCGACGGCAGCGAAGTCCTCGAAATCGGTACCGGATGGGGTGAACTCGCGATCCGGGCCGCCGCCCGCGGCGCGCACGTGACGTCACTGACCATCTCGGAGGAACAGCGCGCGCTGGCCACCGAGCGGATCGCCGCGGCCGGGTTCTCCGACCGCGTCGAGGTGAAGCTGTGCGACTACCGCGAGTCGAGCGGCCAGTACGACGCCGTGGTCAGCGTCGAGATGATCGAGGCCGTCGGCGCGTCCTACTGGCCGGCGTTCTACGAGACGATCGGCGAGCGGCTGCGCCCGGGCGGCCGGTTCGGCCTGCAGGCCATCACCATGGACCACGACCGGATGCTGGCGTCGTCGCGCGCCTACACCTGGATCCACAAGTACATCTTCCCGGGCGGCATCATCCCGTCGGTGCGCTCGATCGAGGAGGGCGTCAAGGCGAACACCCGGCTCAAGCTGGCCGGGATGCGCGAGTTCGGCCAGGACTACGCGCGCACGTTACGGTTGTGGCGCGAACGGTTCCTGCACCGCTGGGCCGACATCGCCGGGTTCGGGTTCGACGACGTCTTCCGCCGGATGTGGGAGTTCTACCTGGCCTATTCGGAGGCCGGGTTCCGCTCCGGGTACCTCAAGGTCCACCAGTTCGGCTACGAGGCGACCGGCGAGTAACCCCACGTCGCAACCCCACCCCGGTGCCGGACGTCCTCTTGGTGGACGCGTGCGGTGTACTGACGAAGACAGTTTGTCCGGATCGGGATTGGGTGATGGCGATGACGTACCGAGGCGACGACGGCGGGCGCCGGATGCCGCCGCCCCGGCCGCCCGCCGGGCGCTCCCGGGAGCACCAGCGCGCGCAGATGATGCCGCTGCCCGGGCGGGGCCGCAGCCCGTACGACGAGCGCACCCGCCCGATGGGCGAGCCGGAGCCCCAGTACGCCCCGCCCCCGCCGCCGCGCCGCGAGCCCCCGCGCCCGGCCGACGACTACCCGCCGTCCCGGCCGCCGCGGCGGCGCCGCCGGTGGAGCTTCGGCAAGGTCCTGGGCGCGCTGGTGCTGGTCTTCGTCGTCTTCCTGGCCGGCATCTGGGTCTACCTGGAGTTCTCGATCAAGCGCGTCGAGGCGCTCGCGGACTACTCGGGCCGCCCGGTCGCCGAGTCCGGCACCAACTGGCTGATCGTCGGCTCCGACAGCCGGGAAGGCCTCACGGCCGAGGACGAGGAGCGGCTCGCCACCGGCGACGTCGCCGCGGCGGGCGGCGGCCAGCGCACCGACACGATCATGGTCGCGCACATCCCGGACAACGACACGAAACCGACGCTGCTGTCGCTGCCGCGCGACTCCCAGGTGAAGATCCCGGGCCACGGCACGAACAAGATCAACGCGGCGTTCTCCCTCGGCGGCCCGAAGCTGCTCGCGCAGACCGTCGAAGGCGCCACCGGCCTGCACCTCGACCACTACGCGGAAATCGGCTTCGGCGGGTTCGCCAAGATCGTCGACGCGATCGGCGGCGTCGACATGTGCATCGACAAGGACATGAACGACACGATGACCGGCATCAGCATCAAGGCGGGCTGCCAGTCCCTCGACGGCCGCTCCGCGCTGGGCTTCGTCCGCATGCGCCACAGCGACGCGACCCCGCGCTCGGACCTCGACCGCGTCGCCAACCAGCGCAAGTTCATCGGCGCGCTGGTGAGCCAGATCGCGAGCCCGGGCACGCTGCTCAACCCGTTCGACTTCTTCCCGCTCCTGTCCTCGGCCCCGGACGCGCTGACGATGGACTCGGGCGACCACGTCCACAACCTGGCGGGCCTGGCGATCGCGATGCGCGGCATCTCCTCGGGCGGCGTGGTGACGACGACGGTGCCGGTGACCAGCGGGTCGGCGGAGAACTGGGACAAGAACAAGTCGAAGCAGCTGTTCGACGCGCTGAAGAGCGACAGCGCGGTGCCGGACAGCGTCATCGTCAATTAATTCGGACGCGCTCGATCCTCGGCCGGGGCACCATGGGAGCCATGGAGACCCCGGCCGAGAAGTACCACGTGGACGAATTCACCTTGGCCCGCTGGCAGTTCGCCGACGGGCCGGAGCTCACGGCGGTCGTCGGCGGGTCCCTCGGCCACATCGGCGCGTGGATGATCTGGGCGGCCGGTGGCTACTCGGCCGACGACTCCGCCGAGTTCCTGAAGCGCACCAGGGACAACTGGGCGACCGGTGAAACCCACGACTTCGCGATCCGCGTCGACGGCGCGATCGCGGGCGCCATCGGCACGATGGCCCGGGACGGCGGCATCGAGATCGGCTACTGGCTCGCGGACGGCTACACCGGCCGCGGCCTGGTCACCCGGGCCGCCGGGTTCCTGACGGCGGAAGCCTTCCGGCTCGGCGCGGGCTA
This sequence comes from Amycolatopsis sp. cg9, assembly GCF_041346945.1. Lineage (NCBI taxonomy): Bacteria > Bacillati > Actinomycetota > Actinomycetes > Pseudonocardiales > Pseudonocardiaceae > Amycolatopsis > Amycolatopsis sp. cg9. The sequence goes on from NZ_CP166850.1 coordinate 5,689,227, forward strand.
CGTCGAGATCAAGCACGACGAGCGGAACGTCCGAAGTGGAGCGGTGCCCGCGCGTCTCGGCTTCGCGAAGGTCCGCGAAGAGCCCGCCGGGAAGCCGCTGGCCCCGGCGTGCGCGGGCACCAACCACGTCTGGCGCAAGGAGAAGCCGTGAACTGGGGATGTGTGAGCGATCGGTGGCTGTGCGAGCGAAGCCAGGTCGCGAACCGGGCCGAGCGACGCGGGAACCGCGCCGAGGCCCATGAGTACACGATCCGGCGACGCCGGCGCGACCGGCCGCGGGGGTGGCCGGCGGCCGGTGTGCGCCGGCCGCCGGGCTGGCCACCGCGCGGGTGGCGCCGCTGATCGCTCAGGACACCTTGTTGCGCTCCCGCAGCACCTTGAGCGCCTGGTCGGCGTGGACGGTGAAGTTCAGCTCGCTCTTGATCTTCTCGAGCACCTTCCGGTCCTCGCCGATCACGAAGGTGACGCGCTTGGCGTGCAGCGGCAGGAGCTTGCGCCAGACGCCGAACTGCTTCGCGACCTCGCCGTCCACATCGGACAGCAGCGGGTAGTCGAAGCCGTTGGCCTCGGAGAACTGCCGCTGCTTGGTGACGCCGTCCGGGCTGATCCCGATCCGGTGCGCGCCGACCTCGGCGAACTCGGCGGCGAGGTCGCGGAAGTGGCAGCTCTCGGCGGTGCAGCCCCCGGTCATCGCGGCGGGGTAGAAGAACAGCACGACCGGCCCGGTGGCCAGGAAGTCCGACAGCGTGCGGTCGGCTCCCCGGTCGTCGGGCAGCGTGAAGTCGGGGGCGAGGTCTCCGGCGTCCATGGACGTCCCTTCTCATCGGCGGCAGAACCCATCCTGCCGGTCCTTCGGAGCCACCCCGCGACCGGCTTGGTCCCGCGCCCGACGCGGGGTCAGGGGACCGGGTGGCGGGCGATGAGTTCGTCGACCTCGTCGCCGGTGGCCGAATCCGACACGAACGGGCCCCGCGCCGCCAGGACGCCCAGCTGCCGCAGCCGGGCCGCCTGTTCGTGCGTGCGGACGCCCTCCGCGCCCACGCGCAGCTTCAGCTCGCGGGCGCGGGTGATCAGCTGGGTCAGGTGCCGGATGTCCGCCTCCGCCGGTTCCACCGCGTCGAGCGCGTCGACCACCGGCCCGGACAGGATCACGTGACGGATCGGCAGGTCGTGCTGGGGGATCAGCTCCAGGTCCGCCGAGCCCGAAATCGTCAGGACGAGCTGCGCGCCGAGGTCGGACAGCACCGCGAACGACTCCAGGACCTCGCCGCCCGGGTCGAGGACCGAGTCGCGGTCCGTGCACAGGCGAAGCGCCTTCGCCGGCAGCTCGTGCTTGTCCAGCTGCTCCTTCACCAGCAGGACCAGGTCCGGGTCGATGGCCAGCCGCGCCGGGAGGCGGACGCAGACGTCCGGGGCCGCGTCGCCGAAGCGGGCGCGCCAGCGGGCCGTCGCCGCCAGGGACTCGGCCAGGAGCCAGCGGCCCAGCGGCACCGTCATGCCCGTCGTCCGGGCCAGCGGGTAGAACTCGTCGGAGCTCAGCTCGCCCTTCTCCGGGTGGTTCCACCGCAGCCCCGCGTTGACCGCGGCCAGCTCTTCGGTGCGGGCGAGCCGGACCGTGGGCTGGTAGACGAGCGAGAACTCGCCGTTCTCCAGCGCGCCGGCGATCACCGCGCCGAGCTGGTAGCGGCCGCGGTCGCGGGCGTCCAGCTCCGGGTCGAACAGCATCCACTGCGCCTTGCCGGCCTCCTTGGCCCGGTGCAGCGCGATCTCCGCCGCCCGCAGCAGCTCCGCCGCGCCGCCCTCGACGGCCGCGCGCACCACGATGCCCGCGCTCGCGCTGACGCCGATGCCGTGCCCGCCCAGGTAGATCGGCTCGTTGAGGTCCTCCAGCGCGCGCTCGACCAGGCCGACGACCTCGGTGGCGGCCAGCTCGCCGCGCAGCAGCACCGCGAAGCCGTCGCCGGACAGCCGGGCGACGAACCCGTCGTGGTGGCCGGTGAAGACCGCCGACAGCTTGGCCGCCACCCCGCGCAGCACCTGGTCGCCGACGCCGGCGCCGAGGCCGTCGTTGATCACCTTGAAGCCGTCGACGTCGAGGTAGATCAGCGCGATGTCGTCGCGCGCGCCGGCGCCGAGCGCGGCTTCCAGCTTGGTCGTGAACGACGACGCGTTCGGCAGCCCGGTCAGCGGGTCGTGCACGTTCTGGTGCAGCAGCCGTTCCTGCAGCAGGTGCAGCTCGTTCGCGTCGGACACCATCAGCACCGGGTAGACCGACCCCGGCTTGTCGCCGGGCAGCCGGGCGAGCGTGACGTCGGTCCAGAGCTGCCCGTCCTCGGCGTGGTCGAGCAGCATCCGCTCCTGGTACCGCTCGCGCGCGGTGCGCACCTGCTCGAGCCCCGCCTTGAGCCGCGAGACGTCGTGGTCGGTCGAGCCGAGGTCGGTGAGGTGCCGGCCCCGCAGCTTTTCCGGCGAGCAGCCGAGCAGCTGGCCCAGCGCGAGGTTGGCCTCCACGATGTCGCCGTCCGGGTCGGCGAGCGCGATCCCCATCGGCGACGCGGCGTAGAGCGCGGAGAACCGCAGCAGCGCGCCGTCGTGCCGGGAGCCGGCGTGGTCGGCCGCCTCGGTCGCGACCTCCAGCAGAAGGGGTTCGAGCTCCTCCGGGGGAAGTGTTACTCCTTTGGTGTCGGCCAAGGTCGCCGCCCACCGGCGGGCCACGTCCAGCAGTCCTGGCGCGGCTCCGGGTTCAGGCACACTCCACCTCTTCACGCACAGGTCAGGCCAGTTCAGACGGGGTGTCGGCGGGCACGAAGCCACACTAGGTACCCCTCGCCCGCGACCGATGCCACGCCATCATGCGAGTAACGGGGTGTCTACCGGCTGAACGAGTGAACGACTGTCCACATGAGGTGACATCTTGTCACGGCGTGTATGCCGTGGTAGACGCCGGCCGGGTCAGCGCGGCGTCAGCCGCACCGGCAAACCGTCGGCCGGGACCGGCAACGAGACGTAGTCCCACTTCGCGGTGTAACTCTCCGGAACCGACCAGCGGTAGGCGCGCAGCATTTCGTGCATCAGCAACTTCACCTCGAGCCCGCCGAAGTGGAGCCCGATGCACTTGTGCGCGCCACCGCCGAAGGGCATCCACGCCATCCGGTGCGACTTGTCCTCGCGGCGCGGCTCGGCGAACCGCTCCGGGTCGAAGCCGAAGGGGTTCGTCCAGCACTCCGGCGTGAAGTGGTTGATCGTCGGGGAGACGCCGACCAGGGTGTTCGCCGGGATGTAGTGCCCGAGCACCTCGGTGTCCTTCACGGTCTGGCGGGTCAGCGACGGCACCGGCGCGACCAGCCGCAGCGCCTCCTTCATGACCAGGTCGAGCGTCTCGAGCTCGTCGACGGCGTCGATGTCGAGGACGTCGTCGCCCAGCGCCAGTGACTCGGCGCGGGCGCGGTCCTGCCACTCGGGGTACTTCGCCAGGTAGTAGGCCATGGCGCTGCTGGTGATGGTCGTCGTGTCGTGCGCGGCCATCATCAGGAAGATCATGTGGTTGACGATGTCGGTGTCGGTGAACCGGTCGCCGTCCTCGGTGGTGGCGTGGCAGAGCGCGGAGAACAGGTCGTCGCCGTCGGAAGCCCGCTTGGCGGGGAGGTTCTCGCCGAAGTAGCGCTCGAGGACGCGCCGCCCGTGCAGGCCGGCGGACCAGCGCCCGCCCGGCACCGGGAACCGCACGAACGCGGTGCCGGCGCGCACGGAGTTGACGAACGCGCGGTTGATCCGGTGCGCGTCGGCGCCGCTGCGCATGCCCATGAACACGCGCGTCGCGACGTCGAGGGTCAGCTGCTTGAGCGCCCAGTACAGCCGCGGCCGCCCGCTCGACTCCCAGCTCGCGACGCCTTCGCGCAGCGCGGGGCCCATCTCGTTGACGTAGCCGGTCAGCCGTTGCCGGGTGAAGGCCTCCTGCATGATCCGGCGGTGCAGGTGGTGCTCGCCGAAGTCCATCAGCATCAGGCCGCGCTCGAAGAACTTCTCGATGAAGAACTTCCAGCCCTCCTGGGAGAACGCCTTGTCCTTGTTGACGAGCGCGATCTGCGTCGCCTCCGGTCCGGAGAGCGCGACGATCCGGCGCCCGAAGCCGGCGGTCCACGAGACCGGGCCGTAGAGCTCGTGGCGGCGGAGGCCGAACGCGGGGCCGAACCGCATCATCTCGAGCATGTGCCCGACCACCGGCGGGCCTTCGTCGCCGAGGACGGGCTTGAGGCCGCTGCCCGCGGGCGGCGTCGCGAGTTCCTTGACCGGCCAGCGCGACCGCAGCCAGCGTTCGTCGACCCCGCGGGGGAGGGGGAGCGCCGTCAAGGGCGGCACCCGTTCACGCAGTGCTTCGGTGGCTCGGCTCACGGTGCCCGGCAAAGTGACCATCTCCCCGCTGAGATCGGCTACCCCTCCACGATGCACCCTTGTTGACGGTCTGACAACACCTGGGTCGCCGTCTTTTCGGGTGGTCGATGGTTCCGGAACCCGCTCGGGTTGACGCCGCGGACGCGCTTGAAGGCGGCGCTGAAGGCGAAGGGGTCGGCGTACCCGACTTCGCGCGCGACCGCCGCCACACTGGCGCCGTCGAGAAGGAGATCGGCGGCGAGCGTCATGCGGCGGCGGGTGAGGTAGGTCAGCGGCGGTTCGCCCATGAGGCCGGTGAAGCGCTTGGCGAGCGTCGAACGCGACACGCCGGCCCGCCCGGCCAGCGCACCGACCGTCCACGGCGCCGCGGGCTCGTCGTGCAGCAGCCGCAGCGCGGGGCCGACCACCGGGTCGCGCTGGGCGGTCCACCACGCCGGGGGCTCGCCGCCGGGCCGGTCGAACCACTCGCGCAGCGTGCAGACGAGCATCCAGTCGAGCAGCCGGTCGAGGACGACCTGCTGCCCAGGGGTGTCGGCGGCGACTTCGGCGGCGAGGTGGTCGAGGACGGCGTCCCCGGTGCCGCCGCCGTCCACGCGCAGCACGACGGGCAGCGCGTCCAGCAGCGGGCGGCTGATCTCCCCGCCGACCGGGTAGGCCCCGACGATCAAGGTCGTGGCGCCGGCCCCGGGGTCGTACCAGCCCCGCCGGTGCCGGGTCCCGCCCAGCTCGGGCTCGGCGCAGAATTCGCCGCACGCGACGGGTTCCGCGCGGGTCCCGACCTCGTCGACGAAGCGGAAGGTCCCGGGCCCGCGCACGACGACGGTCTCGTACGCCCGCAGCGGCTCCGGCGGACCTTCCTCGGGCACGATCCACCCGGCGCCGTCGAGGACGGTGCAGAGGGTCAGCGGGGCGCCGTCGACGAAGTGCAGCGACCAGGGCGGCGACAGGGCGGAGCTGCCGAACAGCGAGCCGTGGGCCCGCACGCCGCGGAAGAGGTCACCCAGAACGTCCACCCCTCAGACGATCGCACAGGTTTTCCGGCTTTTCACCCATGGGATCGTCCGAGCCGGGCGGGTTGAATCGGGGGCATGGACACCCTGACCCCCGCGGACCTCGAGTTCCTCCGCCGCCCGCTGCACGGCTTCCTGACGGTGGCGGGCGGCCAGCCGCGCCCGATCTGGTTCGAGGCCACCGAGGCGGGCACGCTGCAGCTGTTCTCCGAACCGGACGCACCCAAGGTCCGCCGCCTCCGCCGCGACCCCCGCGCATCGATCGTCGTGGCGGCCCCGGTGGGCGAGCGCGAACGGTGGATTTCGGCCTCGGGCGAGGTCTCTCTGGAGCCCGACGGCGCCCACGCCTTGGCGGAGCGCCTGGCGGCCCGCTACTGGGACCTCGACGACCCGTCCCGCGCCGCGGACCTGAAGGAAATCCTGGCCGCGGACCAGATCCGGCTGGTCCTGCACCCGGAGCGGGTGCGCCGCTACGCGTACTGACCCCAGCAGGGCCGAAGTCGCGGTTTTCGGGGGTCGTTCCCACGTTTCTTCCCACGCGGAGCCGCCCCGGCTCGGCCGGCGGCGACCACTTCACGCCGCGTCGCCGGGCGCTCGCGGGAGTCTTCTCCGCCGGCCGCGTGGGAAATGTTCCCCGAGCGGCCTCCGCGGTCAGGGGATCGAGGTGCCCTTTCGAGCCCCTGACCTGCGGCCGGGCTGCTCACCGCGGCGCCCGGTCCACGACTCGCCCGTAAGCCACCTCGAGGAACGCCGAGTTCCCCAAGGTGGCCTTCACGAACTTCGCGCCGGGAACTGTCGGACCCCGCCGCTAAACTGGAGACCGGGGGGCGCAGCCCATCACGCCAGCTCGGCCCGCACCTCCGCCGCCGCGGCCACCAGGTTGCGCAGCGCCGGTTCCACCTCCGCGTACCCGCGCGTCTTCAGGCCGCAGTCCGGGTTCACCCACACCCGCGAAGCCGGCACCGCACCCACCGCCGTTCGCAGCGAAGCCGCCACCTCGCCGGCCGGAGGCACGCGGGGCGAGTGGATGTCGTACACCCCCGGGCCCACGCCGCGGGTGAAGCCGGCCGCGTCGAGGTCCGCCAGCACCTCCATCTTCGAGCGGGCCGCCTCGATCGACGTGACGTCCGCGTCCAGCGCGTCGATCGCCGGCAGGACCTCGCCGAACTCCGAATAGCACATGTGCGTGTGGATCTGGGTCGCGTCGGCGATCCCCGACGTCGCCAGCCGGAACGCCGAAACCGCCCACGCGAAGTACTCCGAGTGGGCAGAACGCCGCAGCGGCAGCAGTTCCCGCAGCGCCGGCTCGTCGACCTGGACGATCCGGATGCCCGCCGCCTCCAGGTCGTGGACTTCGTCGCGGATCGCCAGCGCCACCTGCCGCGCCGTCTCGGCCAGTGGCTGGTCGTCGCGGACGAACGACCACGCCAGGATCGTCACCGGGCCGGTCAGCATCCCCTTGACCGGCTTGCGCGTCAGGCTCTGCGCGTACCGGGCCCACGAAACGGTCATCGGCGCCGGCCGCGAGACGTCGCCGTAGAGGATCGGCGGGCGGACGCAGCGGGAACCGTAGGACTGCACCCAGCCGTGCGCGGTCGCGGCGAACCCGCTCAGCTGCTCGGCGAAGTACTGCACCATGTCGTTGCGCTCCGGCTCGCCGTGCACCAGCACGTCCAGTCCGAGCTCCTCCTGCAGCCGGACGACCCGCTCGACTTCGCGGCGCATCGCGGCGTCGTAACCGGCGTCGTCGAGCGTCCCCGCCCGGTGCGCCGCCCGCGCTCGGCGCACCTCCGGAGTCTGCGGGAACGAGCCGATCGTCGTGGTCGGCAGCGGTGGCAGGCCGAGCGCGGCCCGCTGCGCGGCGGCACGCTGTTCGTAGGGCGCCCGGGGTGCGGGCTCGAGCGCGGCCAGCCGGGCCCGGACGGCCGAATCGGCCAGGTCGGCCGCCGCCGCCCGGTCCGCGACCGTCGCCCGCGCCGCGGCCAGGTCCGGGGATTCGCCGCGCAGCGCACGCCCGAGCAGCACGACCTCGTCGACCTTCTGCCGCGCGAACGCGAGCCAGCTCTTCAGCCGCGGGTGCAGGTCTTCGCGCGAGACGTCGTAGGGCACGTGCAGCAGCGAGCACGACGTAGAGACGCTCACGGACTTCGCGACGCCGAGCAGCGTCGCAGCCTTGCTCAGCGCCCGGTGCGGGTCGGTCCGCCAGACGTTGCGCCCGTCGACGACGCCGGCGACGACCTCCTTGTCCCGCAACGCCGGCTCGGCCGCCACAGCATCCACAAAGGACTCGTCGCTGACCAGGTCGACGGCGAGCGCGTCGATCGGCGCGCGGGCCAGCGCGCCGAGCCCGCGGCCCAGCCCGCCGAAGTAGCCGGCCACCAGCAGCTTCGGCCGCGCCGTCGCCTTCCCGAGCCGGTGGTACGCGCGGATCAGCGCGTTCAGCTCGGCTTCGGTGCGGTCGGCGGCGAACGCGGGCTCGTCGAGCTGGACCCACTCCGCGCCCGCGTCGTGCAGCTTCGCCAGGAGATCGACGTAGCGGGGGAGCAGCGCGTCGAGCAGGTCCAGCGGGGCGAACCCGCCGGTGCCCTTGGCCAGCAGCAGGAACGTGACCGGGCCGAGGAGCACCGGCCGCGTCTCGATCCCGAGCGCGCGGGCCTCCCGGTACTCGTCGAGGGGCTTGGTCCCGGCGAGCGTGAACTCGGTGTCCGGGCCCAGCTCGGGGACGATGTAGTGGTAGTTCGTGTCGAACCACTTCGTCATTTCCAGCGCCGGCGCGTCCTGGACGCCCCGCGCGGCGGCGAAGTACGTGTCGAGCGGCGAAAGACCCGGCCGGGCGGGCAGCGCGCCGAACAGCTCGGCGGTGTCGAGCACGTGGTCGTAGTGCGAGAACGTGTTGGACGGGATCGAGTCCAGCCCGGCGTCCCGCAGTTCGCGCCAGGTGCGTTCACGCAGGTCCCGGCCGGTGGCGAGCAACGCGCCCGCGTCGATCCTGCCCGCCCAGTAGCGCTCGAGGGCGCGTTTGAGCTCCCGGTCCGGGCCGATCCGGGGGTAGCCGAGCACAGTGGTGCCGATGGTCACAGCTCTCTCCTCGCGAGCTAGTCCGAAGAGCCCGGACGCGCGCGAAGGCGAGCGTTTCGGTCGTGCCCATCCCGCGAGGCCCGGACTCGCGCACGCCGTCGGCGTCCGCACCACGGGCAGGTCTTCGGACTCGTGGGCGAACCGCTCGCGCCTACCGGCCGTCGCTTCCCAAGCTCACGCTCAGTGCTTCTTGACGGCTTTCGTTCCCACTCACCGCTGCGGGGCAGTCCCGGATTCGCACCGGGTTCCCTGTTGCCTCCCCGGGACGTCGACAGCCCGGCCCGGGGAACCAGTGGCGCGGCCGAGTCTAGGACATCGCCCGGGCGGGCGGTACCGGGCGAGAGCCCGGGTTCGGATCGGCACCGCGGTGGCCGAAGGCGGGCGTCCGGCACGAGGTGTGCGGCCGGACCGGTGAAGTCCTCCTCGCGAGTGGCGGGCCCGAACCGCCCGCCGGTCGTGACGCCGCCCGCAAGTACGCCCCGGGCATGAAAAAGCCCGGCCACGCCGACAGCGGCGTGACCGGGCTCAGTACGGGGGACTCAGTCCCAGTCGAGGGCGCCGCCCGACTGGTACTCGATGACGCGGGTCTCGAAGAAGTTCTTCTCCTTCTTCAGGTCCATCGCCTCGGACATCCACGGGAACGGGTTCTCGGTCTCACCGAAGATCGGGGCGAGGCCGATCTGCTGCGCGCGGCGGTCGGTGATGAAGTGCATGTACTGCTCGCACAGCTGCGCCGAGAGGCCGAGCATGCCGCGCGGCATCGTGTCGCGCGCGTAGTTGACCTCGAGCTCGCACGCCTCCTTCAGCATGCCGCGCACCTCCTCCTGGAACTCGGGAGTCCACAGGTGCGGGTTCTCGATCTTGATCTGGTTGATGCAGTCGATGCCGAAGTTCAGGTGGATCGACTCGTCGCGCAGGATGTACTGGTACTGCTCGGCGATGCCGACCATCTTGTTCCGGCGGCCCAGCGACAGGATCTGCGCGAAGCCGGTGTAGAACCACATGCCCTCGAAGATCACGTAGAACGCGACGAGGTCGCGCAGGAACGCCTGGTCGGCCTCCGGCGTACCGGTCTCGAAGTCCGGGTTCTCCAGGTTCTGCGTGTACTTCAGCGCCCACGCGTCCTTGTCCGAAATGGACGGGACCTCGCGGTACATGTTGAACAGCTCGCCCTCGACCAGGCCGAGGCTCTCGCAGATGTACTGGAAGGTGTGCGTGTGCACGGCTTCCTCGAACGCCTGGCGCAGCAGGTACTGGCGGCACTCGGGGTTGGTGATCTGCCGGTACACCGCGAGCACGATGTTGTTGGCCACCAGGGACTCCGCGGTCGCGAAGAAGCCCAGGTTGCGCTTGAGCATCTGCCGCTCGTCCTCGGTGAGGCCGTCCGGCGACTTCCACAGCGCGATGTCGGCCTGCATGGCGACCTCGGTCGGCATCCAGTGGTTGTTGCAGCCGGCCAGGTACTTCTCCCACGCCCACTTGTACTTCATGGGCAGCAGCTGGTTGACGTCGGCGCGCGCGTTGATCATGCGCTTGTCGTCGACGTTGATCCGGGCGGCGCCGACCTCGATCTCCCCGAGGCCGGTCGCGTCCGTCGTCTCCACGTTGGTCATCTGTGCAGGGGTTCCTTTACTGGCAGGCTTCGCAGTCGGGGTCGTCGATGCGGCAGGCGGCGCCTTCGGTGGCGACGAAGTCGACGTCGGGCTCCGGCGTCGGCGCCGGGGCGGGCGCGGGCGTCGGAGCCGGCGCGGGGGCCGGGACGGCCGCGGCGGGCGCCGGGGCCGGGGTGGCCGAGACGGCGTTCAGCTTGCCGTCGGTGCCGCGCAGGGTGCTCTTCTCCACGTGCGTCGCGGACTGCGCGCGCAGGTAGTACGTGGTCTTGAGGCCCTTGTGCCACGCGTAGCGGTACAGCTGGTCGAGCTTGCGGCCGCTCGGCGCCGCGATGTACAGGTTCAGCGACTGCGCCTGGTCGATCCACTTCTGGCGCACCGAACCGGCGTCGACGATCCACTTCGACTCGATCTCGAACGCCGTGGCGTACAGCGCCTTCAGGTCGTCCGGCACGCGGTCGATCTGGCCGAGGCTGCCGTCGAAGTACTTGAGGTCGCTGACCATGACCTCGTCCCACAGCCCGCGCTGCTTGAGCGAGCGGACCAGGTGCGGGTTGACCACGGTGAAGTCGCCGGACATGTTCGACTTGACGAACAGGTTCTGGAACAGCGGCTCGATCGACTGGCCGACCCCGGAGATGTTGGAGATCGTCGCGGTCGGCGCGATCGCCATCACGTTGGAGTTGCGCATGCCGACGGTCTTGACCCGCTCGCGCAGCGGCGCCCAGTCCAAAGTGGACGAGGTGTCGACGTCGAGGGCGTCACCCTGGCGGGCGTCGATGAGCAGCTGCAGCGAGTCGATCGGCAGGATGCCCTTGCTCCACAGCGATCCCTCGAACGACTGGTACTGGCCGCGCTCCTCGGCGAGGTCGGTCGACGCCGAGATCGCGTAGTAGGAGAGGTGCTCCATCGAGACGTCGGCGAACTTCACGGCCTCTTCGGACGCGAAGGGGACGCCGATCTCGAACAGCGCGTCCTGGAAGCCCATGATGCCCAGGCCGACCGGGCGGTGGCGCAGGTTGGAGCGGCGCGCCTCCGGGATCGTGTAGAAGTTGATGTCGATCACGTTGTCCAGCATGCGGACGGCCGTGCGGACGGTCTTCTCGAGCCGCGCGGTGTCCAGACCGGACGGGGTGACGTGCTTGAGCAGGTTCACCGAGCCCAGGTTGCAGACCGCGACCTCTTCGCTGTTGGTGTTCAGCGTGATCTCGGTGCACAGGTTGGACGAGTGCACGACGCCGACGTGCTGCTGCGGCGAGCGCAGGTTGCACGGGTCCTTGAACGTGATCCACGGGTGGCCGGTCTCGAACAGCATGGTCAGCATGCGGCGCCACAGCTCCACCGCGCGGATCTTGCGGAACACCTTGATCTCGCCGCGCTCGGCCTTCGCCTCGTACTCGCGGTAGCGGGCGGCGAACTCGTTGCCGTAGAGGTCGTGCAGGTCCGGGGTCTCGTTCGGCGAGAACAGCGTCCACTCGGCGTTCGCCTCGACGCGGCGGAGGAACTCGTCGGGCACCCAGTTCGCGGTGTTCATGTCGTGCGTGCGCCGGCGGTCGTCACCGGTGTTCTTGCGCAGGTCGAGGAACTCCTCGATGTCCACGTGCCACGTCTCGAGGTACGCGCACGCCGCGCCCTTGCGCTTGCCGCCCTGGTTGACCGCGACGGCGGTGTCGTTGGCGATCTTGAGGAACGGCACGACGCCCTGCGACTGGCCGTTGGTGCCCTTGATGTGCGCGCCGAGGCCGCGGACCGGGGTCCAGTCGTTGCCGAGGCCGCCCGAGTACTTCGCCAGCAGCGCGTTGTTCTTGTACGCCTGGAAGATCGAGTCCAGGTCGTCGTCCACCGTGGTCAGGAAGCAGGACGACAGCTGCGGGCGCGTGGTGCCCGAGTTGAACAGCGTCGGGGTGGACGCCATGAAGTGGAAGCTCGAGAGCAGTTCGTAGAACTCGATCGCGCGGGCTTCCTTGTCGGCCTCGCGGATGGCGAGCCCCATCGCGACGCGCATGAAGAACGCCTGCGGCAGCTCGAAGCGGGTGCCCTCGTGGTGCTGGAAGTACCGGTCGTACAGCGTCTGCAGGCCGAGGAACCCGAAGTCGAGGTCGCGCTCGGGCCGGATCGCGGCGGTGATCTTGTCCAGGTCGAAGCGCAGCAGCTCGGCGTCGACCAGCTCCAGCTCGACCGCGCGGCGCAGGTAGGCGCGGAAGTACGGCGCGTACTCGCCCGTCATCTCGTCCTGGCTGGCCTGGCGCGGCTTGCCGGCGAGGTAGCTCAGCGCCTCGCCGCGCAGCTTGTCCAGCAGCAGGCGGGCGGAGACGTAGGAGTAGTTCGGCTCCTGCTCGACCAGCACGCGGGCGGCCAGGACCTGCGCCAGGGCCAGCTCGTCGGCGCTGATGCCGTCGTAGAGGTTGCGCTTGGCCTCGGCCAGCACCGGCTCCGCGGAGACGTCTTCGAGGCCGGCGACGGCTTCGCCCACGACGTGGGACACGCGCGCCCAGTCGAGCGGGCGCAGCACGCCGTCGGTGCCCTTGACGTTCAGCGTGGCCTCGGTGGTGGCGGGCTTGGCGGCCTCGCGGGCCTTGCTGCGCTCCTCGCGGTAGAGGACGTAGGCGCGGGCGACCTTGTGGTGCTCGCCGCGCATCAGCGCGAGCTCGACGATGTCCTGGATCTGCTCGATGTGCAGGGCGGTCTCGGGGCCGGCGTGGCGCAGCAGCGTCGTCTCGACCTGCTGGGTCAGCTCCGCGACGACGTGGTGCACGCGGGAGGACGCGGCGGCGTCGCCGCCCTCGACCGCGAGGAACGCCTTCGTCAGCGCGACCGAGATCTTCCCGGCGTCGAACGGCGACACGCTGCCGTCCCGCCGGATGACCCGGATCGCGGTGGGTGTGTCGGCGGCGGCGGGCCGCTGACCGGTTTCGACTGACATGCGTGTCTCCAAATTTGGGCGCGTTGGATCGCCACACGGCCTCACGAGGCCGTGCGCAGGTCTTTCTCCAGGCTGCTTGGCAGGTCTTGCGCAGCGGTCTCCCCGTCGCTGGGGCCTGCCGGTTCCCAGAGACTACATGTAGGGGTGCCTGCCCGCACGGGCCCCCAGATGGCGTGTCGCGAGTTCACTCTGACGGGATTGCGTGATCACCCAGAGAAGCACTTCAACGCGCGATCGCAGGGTCTCGCGGGTAGGTTTTCGCGGCCGCTCAGGCGCCGAAGCGCAACTGCGAGCCCGGGAGTTCCAGGCTCGCCACCGGGCGGCGCCCGTCGAGGTAGCCCAGCGGGCCGTCCGGGTTGAAGCTCCAGTCCGCCGACGCCGGGCGCGGGCGGATCTTCGCGCCCACCGGGGTGCGCAGCAGGCCGTCGCGCTCCTGGACCACCTCGAACGACGTCGGCACCCGCAGCGGCAGGCCCGGGCGGCGCTTGAAGGCGGCCGTCGCGATCCAGTCGCCGGACGTGGCCGCGGTCGCGGTGAAGGTGGGGCCGCTCGTGAAGTCCAGGGTGGCCAGGCCCTTCGGGATCGCCCACAGCTCGCGCCCGCCGGCCATCGACGCCTCGCTGTCGACCCAGATCTCCGTGATGGAGCACGAAACGCGCCGCGCCTTGATCGACACCGCGGCCAGCAGCTCGTGGTAGGCCAGCTGCCCGGGCGGGGTGTAGTCGATCCACGCCGTGAACACCGACGCCTGGCCCGCGACGAGCAGCGGTGCCGCACCGGGGGGCAGGGAAGGCAGCCGGGACGGCGGCACCCGCCAGATCGAGACGCGCGCGTCGGCGGTCAGGTGCCAGGGCTGCGGGGGGTAGAGGCTCATTTGTCCAACCAGGGGAGGTACGAAGGCAGGTCCTTGTCGACGCGCATGCCGAACTCCGGCGGCCGCTTCTGCAGGAACGACATGACGCCCTCGACGGCGTCGGGGCTCGCGCCCAGGCCGCCGATCAGCTTCGAATCGAGTTCGTGCACCGGGAACGGCGATTCCGCGCTCGCCATCCGGTAGAGCAGCTGGCGGGTCACCGCGACCGATACCGGCGCGGTCGTCGAGGCGATCTCGCGGGCCAGCGCGTAGGCCTCGTCGAGCACGGTGCCGTTCGGGAAGACCTGGTGCACCAAGCCCTTTGCGAGAGCTTCGGACGCGGGGAACACCCGGCCGCTGATCATCCAGTCCAGCGCGGTCCCCATCCCGACCAGCCGGGGGAGGAACCACGCCGACGCGCCTTCGGGGTAGATTCCGCGCCGCGTGAACACGAAGCCGAAGCGCGAGTCCTCCGAGGCGAGCCGGTAGTCGCACGAGAGCGTGATCGTGACGCCGCCGCCGACCGCCGCGCCGTGCAGCGCCGCGATCACCGGCTTGTTCATCGTGAAGATCCGCTTCGAGCACCGGCCGGCGGGTTCCTGCCACGCCGCGTCCGGGCCGGTCGACGGGTCGAAGTCGAAGCCGCCCTGCGAGAGGTCGGCGCCCACGCAGAAGTCCTGGCCCGCGCCGGTCAGCACGACCACGCGGACGTCCTCGTCGCGGTCCGCGCGGTCCATCGCGTCGCCGAGCTCGTCGGCCATCCGGATCGTGTAGCCGTTGCGCGCCCCGGGGCGGTTCAGCGTCACCGTGGCGATCCGCTCCGCGACGGCGTAGGTGATCTCGGCGTAGTCGGCCATGGCGACGAACGTATTGCAGACCGGCACTACTGGCAAGATGTCAATAGTGTGTCCGCAGCGTCCCGGGCGAAACAATCAGGCGTGCTTGATTTTTCCGGCGGCCGGTGCGACGCTGGGCGCCAGGACGCAAGGAGGCGGCGGATGGCGGATCTCGGCGTGATCCTCGGGGATCTCGACGCGGAGACACGGACGATCGACGACGTGGTGGCGGACCTGCCGGCGTCGGACTGGGCGCGGGCGACACCGGCGGCGCGGTGGACCGTCGCGCACCAGATCGCGCACCTGGCCTGGACCGACCGCAAGGCCCTGATCGCGGCCGCGCACCCGGAAGACTGGCAGGCCGAGGTCGAGGAGCTGCTCAAGGCGGGGGAGACCTACGTCGACGACGGCGCCGCGGCCGGGGCCGAGCGGCCGCCGCGGGAGATCCTCGAAGACTGGCGTGCCGGGCGCGCGGCACTGGCCGAAGCCCTCGCGGCCGTGCCGGACGGGCAGAAGGTGCCCTGGTACGGCCCGCCGATGAGCGCCGCCTCGATGGCCACCGCGCGGCTGATGGAGACCTGGGCGCACGGCCAGGACGTCTTCGACGCGCTCGGGCTCACCCGTGAGCCGACCGCCCGGATCTGGCACATCGCACGCTTCGGCACGCGGACCCGCGACTTCGCCTACAAGGTCAACTCGCTCGCCCCGCCGGCCGGGGAGTTCCGCGTCGAACTCGCCGCCCCGGACGGCACGACCTGGGCGTTCGGCCCGGAGGACGCCGAGCAGAAGCTCACCGGGAGCGCGCTGGGCTTCTGCCTCGTCGTCACGCAGCGGCGGCACCCGGCCGACACCGACCTCGTGGCGCACGGCGCCGACGTCGAAGAGTGGCTGACCATCGCGCAGGCCTTCGCCGGGCCGCCCGGGGAAGGCCGGAAGCCGGGGCAGTTCGCATGACCTACCGCATCGGCAACGCGTCCGGGTTCTACGGCGACCGGTTCTCCGCGGTCCGCGAGATGCTGACCGGCGGCCCCCTGGACGTCCTGACCGGCGACTACCTGGCCGAGCTGACCATGCTCATCCTCGGCCGCGACCGCATGAAGGACGCCAACCGCGGCTACGCCAAGACGTTCCTGCGCCAGATGGAGGAAAACCTCGGCCTGGCGCGGGAAAAGGGCGTGAAGATCGTCGCCAACGCGGGCGGCCTCAACCCCGCCGGGCTCGCCGACGCCCTCCGCGAACTGGCGGCCAAGCTCGGGCTCGACGTGAAGATCGCGCACGTCGAAGGCGACGACCTGGTCGCGCGCGCCGAGGAGCTCGAACTCGGGAAACCGTTGACCGCCAACGCCTACCTCGGCGCCTGGGGCATCGTCGAGTGCCTGAACGCGGGCGCCGACGTCGTCGTCACCGGGCGCGTCACCGACGCCTCGGTGATCGTCGGCCCGGCCGCCGCGCACTACGGCTGGGCCCGCGACGACTTCGACGCGCTCGCCGGCGCGGTCGCGGCCGGGCACGTCATCGAATGCGGCGCGCAGGCCACCGGCGGCAACTACGCCTTCTTCACCGAGCATTCCCTGGGCGTGCCGGGCTTCCCGATCGCCGAGATCGAGGCCGACGGCTCCAGCGTCATCACCAAGCACCCCGGCACCGGGGGCGTGGTGAACACCGGCACCGTCACCGCCCAGCTGCTGTACGAGATCACCGGCGCGCGGTACGCCGGGCCGGACGTCACGACCCGGTTCGACACGCTCTCGCTCACCGAGGACGGACCCGACCGCGTCCGCATCTCCGGCGTGCGCGGGGAGGCGCCGCCGCCGACGCTGAAGGTCGCGCTGAACACCCTCGGCGGGTTCCGCAACGAGACGACGTTCGTCCTCACCGGACTCGACGTCGAGGCGAAAGCCGCGCTGGTGCGCGAACAACTCGAGGCGGCGCTCAAGGACCACCCGCCCGCCGACGTCCGCTGGACCCTCGCGCGCACCGACCACGCGGACGCCGACACCGAGCAGACCGCGAGCGCCCTGCTGCACGTGGCGGTGAAGGACGCCGACCCGAAGGTGGCCGGGCGGGCCTTCACCGGGGCCGCGGTCGAGCTGGCGCTGGCCAGCTACCCCGGCTTCCACGTCACCGCGCCGCCTTCGGACGCTTCGCCGTTCGGGGTCTACACCGCGGCCTACGTGGCCGCGGGGAAGGTGCCGCACGTCGCCGTGCTGCCGGACGGGATGCGGGTCGACACAGCGCCTTCGACGTCCACCCAGGACTTGTCCGATGTGGACGAGCCCGCGCTGCCCGAACCCCTGGACCACGGGCCGGTGCGCCGCGTGCCCCTGGGTGCGATCGTCGGAGCCCGCAGCGGGGACAAGGGCGGCAACGCCAACCTCGGCGTCTGGGTGCGTTCCGAAGCGGCGTGGCGCTGGCTCGTGCACCGGCTCACCGTCGCCGAGTTCAAGCTGCTGCTGCCCGAGACCGCGGACCTGCCGGTGACGCGGTACCTGCTGCCGAACCTGCGGGCGGTGAACTTCGTCGTCGAGGGCATCCTCGGGCAGGGCGTCGCGTCGCAGGCGCGGTTCGACCCGCAGGCCAAGGCGTTCGGCGAATGGCTGCGCTCCCGTGAAATCGACGTCCCCGAGGTGCTCCTGTGACCGATCCGTTCCGGACGCCCGAACGCGCCGAGCTGCGCAAGACCGTCCGCAGGTTCGTCGAGCAGGAAGTCCTGCCGCACCTCGACGACTGGGAGCGCGCCGGCGAACTGCCCCGCGAGCTGCACCGCAAAGCCGGCGAGCTGGGCCTGCTCGGCGTCGCCTTCCCCGAGGAGATCGGCGGCGGCGACGGCAACTACCTCGACGCGCTGGTCGTCGCCGAGGAGATGCACTGCGCGGGCGGGTCCGGCGGGCTCTTCGCGTCGCTGTTCACCTGCGGCATCGCCGTCCCGCACATCGCCGAGGCGAACGACCCCGTCCAGCTCGAACGCTGGGTCCGGCCGACCCTCGCCGGCGACAAGATCGGTTCGCTCGCCGTCACCGAGCCGGACGGCGGCTCGGACGTCGCCGGGATCCGGACGACGGCGGTGCGCGAAGGCGACGAGTACGTCATCAACGGCGCCAAGACCTACATCACCTCCGGCTGCCGCGCCGACTTCGTCACGACGGTCGTGCGCACCGGTGGCGACGGTGCCCACGGGCTCTCGCTGATCGTCGTCGAGCGCGGGACGCCCGGGTTCACCGTGTCGCGCAAGCTCGAGAAGATGGGCTGGCTCTGCTCCGACACCGCCGAGTTGTCCTACGTGGACGTCCGGGTGCCGGTCGAGAACCTGGTCGGTGCCGAGAACAGCGGCTTCGCGCAGGTCGCCACCCAGTTCGTCACCGAACGGCTCTCGCTGGCCGTGCAGGCGTACGCGCACGCCCAGCGGGCGCTCGACCTGACGCTGGACTGGTGCCGGCTGCGCGAGACGTTCGGCCGGCCGCTCATCTCGCGGCAGGTCGTGCAGCACAAGCTCACCGAGATGGCGCGCAAGGTGGACGTGGCGCGGACCTACACCCGGCAGGCCGCGGTCCGGCACGTCTCGGGCGAGGAAGTCATCGCCGAGGCCTGCTTCGCCAAGAACACCGCCGTCGAGGCTGCCGAGTGGGTGGTCAACGAGGCCGTCCAGCTGCACGGCGGGCTCGGCTACATGCGCGAGTCCGAAGTGGAGCGCCACTACCGCGACGTCCGGATCCTCGGCATCGGCGGCGGCACCACCGAGATCCTCACCGGCCTGGCCGCGAAGCGATTGGGATACACCTCGTGACTACTCTGAGGTCCACAGTGGACACGCGGGCCGCCGAGTTCGGCGCGAACCGCGAGGCGATGCTGGAGAAGCTCGCCGAGATCGACGCCGAGCAGGCCAAGGCCGTTGCCGGCGGCGGCGAGAAGTACGTCGAACGCCACCGCAAGCGCGGCAAGCTGCTGGCCCGCGAGCGGATCGAGCTGCTGCTCGACCAGGACTCGCCGTTCCTGGAGCTCTCGCCGCTGGCCGCGTGGGGCACCGACTACCGCGTCGGCGCCAGCCTGGTGACCGGCATCGGCGTCGTCGAAGGCGTCGAGTGCCTGATCTCGGCGAGCGACCCGACGGTCAAGGGCGGCGCCAGCAACCCCTGGACGACGAAGAAGAGCTTCCGGGCCGCGGACATCGCCGCGCAGAACCGGCTCCCGTCGATCAACCTCGTCGAGTCGGGTGGCGCGGACCTGCCGACGCAGAAGGAGATCTTCATCCCCGGCGGCCGGATCTTCCGGGACATCACGCGGGCCTCGGCCGCGGGCTGCCCGACGGTCGCGCTGGTCTTCGGCAACTCCACCGCCGGTGGGGCGTACCTGCCGGGCATGTCGGACTACGTCGTGATGGTCAAGGAACGCGCCAAGGTGTTCCTCGGCGGGCCGCCGCTGGTCAAGATGGCCACCGGCGAGGAGTCCGACGACGAGTCGCTCGGCGGCGCCGAAATGCACGCGCGGACGTCCGGCCTGGCGGACTACCTGGCCGTCGACGAGCAGGACGCGATCCGCCTGGGCCGCAACATCGTCAAGCGGCTGAACTGGACCAAGCAGGGCCCCACGCCGAAGCCGGACTACGCCGAGCCGCTGTACGACGCCGAGGACCTGCTCGGCATCGTGCCGACCGACCTCAAGGTGCCGTTCGACCCGCGCGAGGTGATCGCCCGCGTCGTCGACGGCTCCGACTTCGACGAGTTCAAGCCGCTCTACGGCTCCTCGCTGGTGACGGGCTGGGCGAGCATCCACGGCTACCCGGTCGGCGTGCTGGCCAACGCCCAGGGCGTGCTGTTCGGCGAGGAGTCGCAGAAGGCCGCGCAGTTCATCCAGCTGGCCAACCAGATCCACACGCCGCTGGTGTTCCTGCACAACACGACCGGCTACATGGTCGGCAAGGAGTACGAGCAGAGCGGCATCATCAAGCACGGCGCGATGATGATCAACGCCGTCTCGAACTCGAAGGTGCCGCACCTGTCCGTCCTGATGGGAGCGTCCTACGGCGCCGGGCACTACGGGATGTGCGGCCGCGCCTACGACCCCCGGTTCCTGTTCGCCTGGCCGAGCGCGAAGTCCGCGGTGATGGGCCCGGCACAGCTGGCCGGCGTGCTGTCCATCGTGGCCCGCGCGGCGGCCGAGAGCCGGGGCCAGGAGTACAACGAGGAGCACGACAAGGCCATGCGCGCCATGGTGGAAGGCCAGATCGAAGCCGAGTCGATGCCGATGTTCCTCTCCGGCATGCTCTACGACGACGGCATCATCGACCCGCGCGACACCCGCACCGTGCTGGGGCTGAGCCTGTCCGCGATCCACAATGGACCAGTGAAGGGCGCCGAGGGCTTCGGCGTCTTCCGGATGTGAGTGAGCGATGATCCAGAACCTGCTGGTCGCCAACCGCGGCGAGATCGCCCGCCGCGTCTTCCGCAGTTGCCGCGACGCCGGGATCGGCACGGTGGCGGTGTTCTCCGACGCCGATGCCGACGCGCCCCATGCCCTGGAAGCCGACGCGGCCGTCCGGCTGCCCGGCAACGCGCCGAGCGAGACGTACCTGCGGGCCGAGCTGCTGGTCAAGGCCGCGGCCGACACCGGCGCCGACGCCGTCCACCCGGGTTACGGCTTCCTGTCCGAGAACGCCGCGTTCGCGCGCGCCGTGCTCGACGCGGGGCTGACCTGGGTCGGGCCGCCGCCGGCGGCCATCGAGACCATGGGCTCCAAAGTGGAGTCCAAGCGGCTGATGGCCGCCGCGGGGGTCCCGGTGCTGGCCGAACTGGACCCGGCGTCGGTCACCGAAGACGACCTTCCGCTGCTGGTCAAGGCCTCCGCCGGGGGTGGTGGCCGCGGGATGCGCGTGGTCCGCTCGCTCGACGAGCTGGCCGAGGCGGTGGAGGGCGCCAGTGCGGAGGCCGGGTCCGCGTTCGGTGACCCGACCGTCTTCTGCGAGCGGTACCTGGAGACCGGGCGCCACATCGAGGTCCAGGTCCTGGCCGACACCCACGGCACGGTGTGGGCGGTGGGGGAGCGCGAGTGCTCGATCCAGCGCCGCCACCAGAAGGTCGTCGAAGAAGCGCCTTCGCCGT
The DNA here is from genome assembly GCF_041346945.1 of Amycolatopsis sp. cg9. NCBI lineage: Bacteria > Bacillati > Actinomycetota > Actinomycetes > Pseudonocardiales > Pseudonocardiaceae > Amycolatopsis > Amycolatopsis sp. cg9. The sequence continues at coordinate 5,710,024 of NZ_CP166850.1, forward strand.
TCGTCGACGACGCCTTGCGCGCGGAGCTGTTCGACGCCGCGCGCAAGGCCGCCAAGGCGATCGACTACGTCGGCGCGGGCACGGTCGAGTTCCTCGCCGGGCCCGACGGCCGGTTCTACTTCCTCGAGATGAACACGCGGTTGCAGGTCGAGCACCCGGTGACCGAGAACGTCACCGGCCTCGACCTGGTCGCGCTGCAGCTGCGCGTCGCCGAGGGCGAGCACCTCCCGGCCGATCCGCCGCCCGCGGTGGGCCACTCCATCGAGGTCCGGCTCTACGCCGAAGACCCGGCCGCGGGCTGGCAGCCGCAGAGCGGCACGCTGCACACGTTCGAAGTACCGGACGTCGACCGGCAGTTCACCCAGGGCGCCGGGCTCCGGCTCGACTCGGGGTTCGAGAGCGGTTCGGTGGTGGGCGTCCACTACGACCCGATGCTGGCCAAGGTGATCACCTGGGCGCCGACCCGCGCCGAGGCCGCCCGGCGGCTCGCGAAGGCCTTGGCGGCGGCGAAGGTCCACGGCGTCGTCACCAACCGCGACCTCCTGGTGAACATCCTGCGGCACGAAGCCTTCCTCGCCGGGGAGACCGACACGGCGTTCTTCGACCGCCACGGTCTCGACACCCTGGCCGCGCCGCTGGCCACGCCCGACACCGAGCGGCTGTCCGCGCTGGCCGCGGCGCTGGCGGACGCGGCGGGCAACCGCGCGTCGGCGACCACGCAGGGCAGGCTGCCGAGCGGCTGGCGCAACGTGCGCTCGGCCGGGCAGCGCAAGGTCTTCACCGTCGCCGGCCGCGAGCACGAGGTCGTCTACTCGCTCACCCGGGACGGCCTGCGGGCCGAGGGGTTCGAGGCGGACCTGGTCAGCGCCGCGCCGGGCCGGGTCGTGCTGGACGTCGCCGGGGTGCGGCGCACCTTCGACGTCGCCCGCCGCGACGGGGTGTCCTACGTGGACTCGGCGCTCGGGTCGGTGGCGCTCCGGGCCGAGCCGCGGTTCGCCGACCCGGATGCCGCGCTGGCCGCGGGGTCGCTGGTCGCGCCGATGCCGGGCACCGTCGTGCGGCTCGCCGTGCAGGCCGGGGATCCGGTCAAGGCCGGTGATCCGCTGCTGTGGCTCGAAGCGATGAAGATGGAACACCGGATCGCCGCCCCCGCCGACGGCGTGGTGGCGGAACTGCCGGTGACAGTGGGACAGCAGGTCGAAGTGGGCACGATCCTCGCGGTGGTGGGAGAAGCGGAATGAACGCCATGAACTTCATCGAGCCGGAAGAGCGGATCGCGCTCCGCAAGGCCGTCGCCGAGCTCGGGGCCAAGTACGGGCACGAGTACTACGCGCGCAAGGCCCGCGCGGACGAGAAGACCCACGAGCTGTGGGACGAGGCCGGCCGGCTGGGCTACCTCGGCGTCAACATCCCCGAGGAGTACGGCGGCGGGGGCGCGGGCATCGCCGACCTCGCCGCGGTGCTCGAAGAGCTCGCCGCCGCGGGCTCGCCGCTGCTGCTCATGGTCGTCTCGCCGGCCATCTGCGGCACCGTGATCTCCCGCTTCGGCACCGAAGAGCAGAAGAAGCAGTGGCTGCCCGGCATCGCCGACGGCAGCAAGCGGATGGTCTTCGCGATCACCGAGCCGGACGCCGGGTCGAACTCGCACAAGATCACCACCACCGCCAAGCGCGACGGCGACGGCTGGGTCCTCAGCGGACGCAAGGTCTACATCTCCGGCGTCGACGAGGCCGACGCGGTGCTCGTCGTCGGCCGCACCGAGGACGCCAAGACCGGCAAGCTCAAGCCCGCGCTGTTCATCCTGCCGACCGGCACCGAGGGCTTCGAGTACACGAAGATCCCGATGGACATCGTCGCGCCGGAGAACCAGTTCTCGCTGTTCCTCGACGACGTCAGGCTCCCGGCCGAGGCGCTGGTCGGCGAGGAGGACGCGGCCATCGCGCAGCTGTTCGCCGGCCTCAACCCGGAACGCATCATGGGCGCGTCGTTCTCCCTCGGCATCGCCCGGTACGCGCTGGCCAAGGCCGTCGGCTACGCGAACGAGCGGCAGGTCTGGGGCGCGCCGATCGGCACCCACCAGGGGCTCGCGCACCCGCTGGCCGAGATCAAGATCGAGCTGGAGCTCGCGAAGCTGATGACGCAGAAGGCGGCGTCGCTCTACGACTCCGGCGACGACTTCGGCGCCGGCGAGTCGGCCAACATGGCCAAGTACGCCGCCGCCGAGGTCGCGATCCGCGCGACCGACCAGGCCGTGCAGACCCACGGCGGCAACGGCCTCGCCACCGAATACGGCCTCGGCACGCTGGTCACGGCGGTGCGGCTGGGCCGGATCGCGCCGGTCAGCCGCGAGATGGTGCTCAACTTCGTCGGCCAGCACAGCCTCGGCCTGCCCAAGTCCTACTAGGAGGGTCGACATGTCCACTCTGGACGGCAAGACCGTCATCATGTCCGGCGGCAGCCGGGGCATCGGCGAGGCGATCGCGCTCCGGGCGGCGAAGGACGGCGCGAACATCGCCCTGCTGGCGAAGACCGCCGAGCCGCACCCGAAGCTGCCCGGCACGATCTACACCGCCGCGGAGGCCATCGAGAAGGCCGGCGGGCACGCGCTGCCGATCCTCGGCGACGTCCGCGACGACGACGGTGTCGCGGCCGCGGTGGCGAAGACCGTCGAGCAGTTCGGCGGCATCGACATCGTCGTGAACAACGCGAGCGCCATCGACCTGACGCCGACCGAGCAGGTCAGCATGAAGCGCTACGACCTGATGCAGGACATCAACGCGCGCGGCACGTTCCTGCTGTCCAAACTGGCCATCCCGCACCTGCGGGCGTCGGCGAACGCGCACATCCTGACGCTGTCGCCGCCGATCAGCCTCGACGAGAAGTGGTTCACCGCCGGGCACCTCGCGTACAGCATCGCGAAGTACTCGATGAGCCTGGTGACCGTCGGGCTCGCCGCGGAACTGAGGAAGGACGGCGTCGCGGTCAACTCGCTGTGGCCGCGCACGACGATCGACACCGCGGCGATCCGCAACGTCGTCGGCGCCGAGCTGGCCGACCGCAGCCGCACGCCGGAGATCATGGCCGACGCCGCGTACGCGATCCTCACCAAGCCGAGTGGCGCGGCGACCGGGAACTTCTTCCTGGACGACGAAGTGCTGCGCGGCGAGGGGATCACGGACTTCTCGCGGTACCGCATCGGCGGCTCGGAGGAAGACCTGCAGCTGGACTTCTGGGTGGACCCGGCTTGACCGGCGTCCGCGAACCCCAGCAGGAACGCAGCCGCACCACGCGGCGGCGGCTGATCGAGGCCGCGCTCGACAGCTTCGGCGAGCGCGGCTGGCACGGCGTCACGGTGGCCGGGATCGCCGAGCGGGCCGGCGTGTCCCGCGGCGCCGCCCAGCACCACTTCCCGGCCCGCGAGGACCTCGTGGTGGCGGCGGTCGACCTGCTCGGCCAGTCGCAGATCGACGAGCTGCGGGCCCAGGCCGCAGACCTGCCGACGGGCGCGTCCCGGATCGAGCGCGTCGTGGAGATGGTGCTGAACCTCTACACCGGGCCGCTGTTCCGCGCGGCCCTGCAGCTCTGGTCGGTCGCGGCGACCGACGACGCCCTGCGGGACGTGCTGGTCCCGCTGGAGGCGAGGGTCGGCCGGGAGGCGCACCGGGTCACGGTGGAACTCCTGGGCGTCGACGAGTCCCGGCCGGGCGTGCGCGAACTGGTCCAGGCCACCCTGGACCTCGGCCGCGGCCTGGGCCTGGCGAACCTGCTGACCGACGACACCCGGCGGCGCAAGCAGATCGTGCGGGAGTGGGCGCGGGCGCTGGAACTGCGGCTCGCGGTCACCGGAAGCGCCTGAGGTCTTCGCGGGCACCCGTGGTTTCGAGGTGCTCGGGTCCGAGGACGCGGTCCAGGTCCGGCAGCAGGAGTTCGAGCGCCGCCACGGCGCCCGTCCGGTCCCCGGTTTCGCCGCGCAGGGTGGCGAGGGTGTGGCGAGCCGTCAGCGTGGTGGGGTGCTCCGGCCCGAGAACGCGGTCCAGTTCCGGTACGAGGTCCGCCGAGGACGCCAGCGCTCCCGCCGGATCCCCGGCCCAGCTCCGGAAGCGCGCCAGGTTGTGGCGGGCGGTCAGCGCGTACGGGCTCCCGGGCCCGAACACACGGCCCAGGTCCGGCAGCATCCCCTCGACGACCGCCACCGCGCCCGCCGGGTCGCCGGCCTTCGCCCGCAGTGCCGCGAGGTGGTGCCGAGCGGTGAAGGTGTCGGGGTGATCGGGGCCCAGCACGCGCAGCTGGTCCCGGAGCACCGCTTCGGCCGCCGCCGCGGCCGCTGCCGGATCCCCGCTGATCCCCCGGAACCAGGCGAGCTTCAAACGGGTGCTCAACGTGACCGGGTGCTCGGGGCCGAGCACCCGCCGCAGGTCCTCCGACAGGGGTTCGAGGTCGGCGAGGCCGGCGGGGTCGCCGGAGCCGGCGCGCAGCTCGGCGAGCGCCCCGCGGGTGATCAGGGTCGTGGGGTGCTCGGGCCCGAGCACCGGCAGCAGGTCCGGCAGCAGGTTTTCGTAGGCCGCCACCGCTGCGGCGACGTCCCCCGCCTCGCCCCGCAAGCTGGCCAGCGTGCCGCGAGCGGTCAGGGTGTCGGGGTGGTGCGGCCCGAGCGCGGCCTGGCGCTCCCGGACGGAACGCTCCAGCATCGCGATGGCCCCGGCCGAGTCACCGGTGCCGTCCCGCATGACGGCCAGGTTGAGCCGGGTGGCCGAAGTGGCCTGGTGTTCGGGACCGAGCACCCGCTCCAGTTCCGGGAGCAGGGTTTCGTAGACCGCCGCCGCCCCGGCGAAGTTCCCCGATTGGCCCAGGTACCGGGCCAGGGTGCTGCGGGCGGTCAAGGTGAGCTGGTGCGGCCGCCCCGGCGTCGCGTCGAGGTCGGCCAGCAGGGCGCTCAGCGCGGCCACCGCCGCCCGCGGATCGCCCGCGGTGCCCACGGAATCCGCCAGGTCGTGCCGGGCGATCAAGGTGTCGAGGTGGGCCGCGCCGAGCCGGTCCGCGGCGGTGCGGGACAACTGCCGGAAGTACGCGACCGCCGCCCCGGCCTGCCCGCTCTCGCGGAGACTCCGGCCCGCTTGGACCAGCACCACGTGGTACCCCCGGCGCCAGAGCTGCTCGACGTCACCGGTGGCCTGCAGCGCGAAAGTGCCGCGCCGCAACGCCTGCGCCAGCGTCCGGTCCGACTCGATCTCCGGCCACGCCTGCGCCAGCGCGTCCGCGGCGGCCCGCGTGATCCGGGAAAGGTGCTTCGGGCGCAGGTCGTCCCGGGCCGCGCGCTGGACGAGCGCGTGGACGCGGACCGTCTGCGGGTCGAGGGTGACGAGGTTCAGCCGGTGCAGGCAGCCCAGCGCGTCGCGGGCGTCGTCCGGGGTCACCCGCCGCCGGGCGGCTTTGCGCAGGAAGTCCAGGACGGCCGGTGCGGTGAGCACGGTGTACGGGATGCCGTGGGGATCGAGGACGCTCGCGAACCGCAGCAGCGGGCCGGCCAGCCGGGCGGGTTCGAGACGGTCTGCGTGGGCGATCGACAGGGACCAGGTCGCCGTCACCGTCGCCTGGTGGTCGTCGGGGAGGCTGCGCCGCTCGGGCAGGACCGCGGCCAGCTTGCGCTCCCGGAACCGCAGCCGGTACGCCGAGCAGGGGAGGTCGCGGTCGAGGACGTACGCCGTGGCCTGGGCCAGCGCCAGGGGCAGGTGCCCGAGGTCGTCCGCCAGCCCGGCGACGTCGTCGGCCAGGTGCGGCCGGCCGGCGAGCTTGCGGTTCAGGTACGCGCGGGACTCCGCGAGGGTGAACTGGCCGACGTCGACGATCCGCCGCCGGTCGCCGGCGAACGCGGCGTCGCGCCGCCGGGTGGTGAGCACGACCCGCCCGGCTTCGGCCGGCGGTGGCCAGAGTCCGTGCAGGTCAGCGGGGTGCTGCACGTCGTCGAGCACCAGCAGCCAGCGCTTCGGGGTCGTGGCCAGCCAGTCCAGGAGGCGGCGCGCGCCCTGCGCGGGGTCCGGGTCCTCGATGCCGGTGAGCGTCTTCGCCAGCTGTGCGTAGGCCGTCAGGAGCGCGTCACGGGACTCCGCCGTGATCCAGGCCAGCAGGTCGACTTCGCGGGCGGCCCACGCGCGTTCCGCCAGGTCCGCGGCCAGCTGCGTCTTGCCGACGCCGCCCAGCCCGGACAGCACCGTGGTGCCGGCGAACGTGACTTCGCGGTCCTGGAAGCCGTCCGCGCGGACGGGGACCACGCCGGACCGGTGCGGCCAGCTCAGGCCCGTCGTGACCCCGCCCGGCCGGGCCGGGATTTCGACGGCGACGGCCAGCGCGAACGCGGCGGCGTGCGCGGCCGCGGCGGCGTGCGCGCCCCCGTCGCCGATGCCCCGGACGGTCAGCACCGGCAAGCCGTGGTTGAGGTGGCCGGCCTTGGCGACGCCCGCGCTTTCCAGCTCGATCGCGGCGGCGTCGTCGTAGGTGGTGCGCAGCTGTTCGGCCAGCGGTGCGGTGCGGGAGCCGAGCACGACTTCCCCGGCGGCGATCGGCCGGAAGTGCACCGACGGCCGCGGTGCGGGGGAGTCCGGGAGCCAGCTCTCCTCCCGGGCGACGTGCCGGGCGAGCTGGTCGAGGTGGTGCGGGATCTCCCAGGCCTGCGGCCGGGTCCGGAAGCCGTCGTCGTCGGCCTTGCCGCCGTGGTAGCCGTAGACCTTGGTCGCCACGACGACGTCCCCGGGGGCGAGGTCGTCGTGGAGCGCCCCCGCGATGCCGGCGAACACCAGCGCGCTGGGCGCGAAGGTGGCGATGGCGCGTTCGGTGAGGACGGCGGCGCCCTGGTTGCCCTGGCCGGTGAGCGCGAGGACGATCGTGGCTCCGCCGGTGATCGGTTCGCCCACTTCGAACCGCGTGCCCGAGGGGTGCGTCGTCACCCGGCGGCCGGTCAGCAACGCCCGCACCGCCGCGTATTCCACCTCCAGCGCGGTCAGCACCACGACGGTGGTGGTCACGGGAGTTCGGCCGCGAGGGCGAAGGCGAAGGCCGCCGCGTTCGCCGCCGCGACGGGCTGCCAGCCGGCCTGGTCGGCGGCGTGCTTGTGGCCGTCGGCCTTGTCGCTGATGCCGCGGATCGCGACCACCGGCAGGCCGCGGTTGAGGTGGCCGGCCTTGGCGACGCCGGCGCTTTCCATCTCGATCGCGGCGGCGTCGTCGTAGGTGGCGCGCAGCTGTTCGGCCAGCGGGGTGGTGCGCGAGTTGAGCACGACCTCCCCGGCGGCGATCGGCCGGAAGTGCACCGGCGGCCGGCGCCCGGCCGGGAACCAGTCCTCTTCGCGCGCGACGTGCCGGGCGATCTGGTCGAGCTCGTACGGGATTTCCCACGCCTGCGGCCGGGCGCGGAACCCGCCGTCCTCGTCCTTGCCGCCGTGGTAGCCGTAGACCTTGGTCCCCACGACGACGTCGCCGGGCTCGAGGTCGTCGTGCAGGGCCCCGGCGACGCCGACGAACAGCAGCGCCCGCGGCGCGAACGAGGTGATCGCGCGCTCGGCGAGGATGGCGGACGCCTGGTTGCCCTGCCCGGTCAGCGCGACGACGGCCGAGCCCCGGCCGCGCGGCGGCCGGCCCACTTCGAAGCGGGTGCCCGACGGGTGGGTCTCCACCCGGCGCTCGGCCAGCAGCGCCCGGACGGCCGCGTACTCCACCTCCAGCGCGGTCAGCACCACGATCGTGGGTTCGGGAACGCTGTTCACGCGGTCTCGCTTTCTGCGTCGTCCAGGTTGTGCCCGCGCAGGATCGGCGGGTGCAGGACCGTCGCCGGGCCACGCCGGTAGAGCGCGGCGGGCCGGCCGCCGTCCCGGGTCGTGCGGTCGCCGGTGGGCACGAGGAACCCGGCCACCCCGGTGATCTTGCGGTGGAAGTTGCGGTGGTCGAGGCGGTGTCCCCAGACGATCTCGTAGACGCGCCGCAGCTCGCTGATCGTGAACTCGGCCGCGCAGAACGCCGCGGCCAGCGTCGTGTACTCGAGTTTGCCGCGCGCCCGCTCGACCGCGTCGGCGATGATCAGCCGGTGGTCGAAGGCGACCGGAGCGCCCGCGCGTTCGACGTCGGCGACCGGTTCCCAGCGCGCGGCGCGCGCGTCCCCGCCCGCCGACGGGATGGGCAGGTCCGGCACCAGCGCCAGGTAGCACACGGTCACCACCCTCCCCCGAGGATCACGGTCCGGCCCGCCGTAGGTCCGCAACTGTTCCAGATGCAGCCGTTCGGACGCCAGGCCGGTCTCCTCGGCCAGCTCGCGGGCCGCGGCGACGTCGATGTCCTCGTCCTCGGTGGCGATGAACCCGCCGGGGAGCGCCAGCTGCCCGCGGTAGGGCTCCTCGGCCCGCTCGACGAGCAGGATGTTCAGCCGCTCTTCGCGGACGGTGAGGATCGCGAGGTCGACGGCGACCGCGACCTTCGGGATCTGCCATGTCGTCTCCTGGGGCACGGCACCAGCCTAGCTTCATGTCAGCTTGACGCAAAGTCGGCTCGGGTCTTAACCTGATCGCAGTTAGTGTCAAATCGACGAAAAGGGCTGTGATGTGTGTGCACCTGCCGGTCCCGCTCGCCTTCGAGCCGGCCGCCGTCCTCCTGCTCGCCGGGCCGGCCCGCGGGTTCCGCCTCGCCCCCGCCTGCCCGGGAGGCCGGTGAGCCATGCCGCGCGCTGAGAACCCCCTCGACCTCGACGGCTCCCCGCTGACGGCGTTCGCGGCCGGCCTGCGGGCGCTGCGGGAGCACGCCGGGAACCCGACCTACCGCGAACTGGCGCGGCGGGCGCACTTCTCCGCCACCACGCTGTCCGACGCCGCGGGCGGGCGCCGGCTGCCGAGCCTGGCGGTGACCCTCGCCTACGTCCGCGCTTGCGACGGCGACGACGCCGAGTGGGAACGCCGCTGGCGCGCGACGGCGGCCGAGCTGACCACCCCGGCCCCGGCGGGCGAAACCGCGCCCTACCGCGGGCTCGACGCCTACGACCGCGAGGACGCCGGGTTCTTCTTCGGCCGGGACCGGCTCCTCGACACCCTGACCGCGCTGCTCCCGTCGCACCGGTGCGTGGTCGTGACCGGCCCGTCCGGTTCCGGGAAGACGTCGCTCCTGCGCGCCGGCCTGCTCCCGCGGCTGAGCGGCCCCGTCGTCTTCACCACCCCGGCCACCGCCGGGGACCTGCTCGCCGGGCCGGAAGCGGCGGTGGTCGTCCTCGACCAGTTCGAAGAGCTGTTCGCGCTCGGCCGCGACGACGAGCGGGCGCGGTCCGTCACGGCGTTGCTCGCGGCCCGCGGCGGGCCGCGGGTGGTGCTCGCCGTGCGCGCGGACTTCGAGGACCGCTGCGCCGGGCTGCCTGGCGTGAGCGCCGCCCTCGCGCGGGCCCGGGTGGTGGTCGGGCCGATGACCGCCGACGAACTGCGCCGGGCGATCACCACCCCGGCGGCACGCGCGCGGTGCATGGTCGAGACGCCGTTGCTGACCACGGCCGTCGCGCTCGCGCACGGCCGGCCCGGGGCGCTGCCGTGGCTGTCGCACGCGTTGCTCGAGACGTGGCGGCGCCGCAGCGGCAGCCGGTTGACCCTCGCGGGGTTCCAGGCGGCGGGGGAGCTCGGCGGGCCACTGGCCGGCGCGGCGGAAGCCGTGTTCACCGGGCTCGGCACGGCCGGGCAGGCCGTCGCACTGGACCTGTTCCGCCGGCTCGCCGACCCCGAAGAAGGTCCCACGGCCGTCGCCGACGGCGAACTCGACGACACCCCGCTCACCGCCGACGTCGTCGGCCGGTTCGTCCGCGCCCGGGTGCTCGTGCGCGACGCCCACCGGCTCCGGCTCGCCCACGAGGCGGTGCTCGACGCCTGGCCGCGCCTCGACGGCCGGCCCGGCGGCGCGGGGTGGCGCACCCACCGCGACCTCACCCGGGCGGCCGCCACCTGGCGGCTCCACCACCGCGACCCGAGCCTGCTCCTGCGCGGCGCGCACCTCGCCGCCGTCCGCGCGTGGGCCCGGCACCCGCGGTACCTCACCACCCACGAGCGGGCCTACCTCGACGCCAGCACCGCCGCCGGGACCCGGCCCCGCCCGGGCTGGCCGGGACGGCACATCGCGGTGCTCGCGGCCGCGCTCCTGCTCTCGGTCCCGGCCCGGGTGGACAGCGGCGTGGCCGGCTGCGGGCCCCCGTCGGCCACCGCGGTGTCGTCCGGACCTTTGTCGTCCGGCGCGCCGGACAACGCCGAGCGCTGAACCTGTGCTCACCGGAACCGGGGAGGGACCGCTGAAGGGGACTTTCCTCCGATGTGACGGGAGGAAAGTCCCCTTCGGCACGTCAGATGAGCGCAACGTCCCCTTCGGCCGCACCGGACCCGGTGGAACCTCGGCCGCACCCGAAACGTCATAGTGCCGTAAGTAACACAATCGGCCCAACGGGCGAATGACTATGCGTAGTGGTTCCGAGGAGAAAGGCAATCCGGTGTCCGGTTCAGGAGTCGAGCTCACCCACCGCGCCATGGCGATGCTGAAGGCGGTGGCGGCGGGACGCGCGCAGATGTCGTGCAGCTGCGAGCCCGACCTCTTCATCGACGGATTCGCCTGCTGCGATCAGATGACCGCGCACGCGCTCGCCCACGGCGGCTACCTGCGGCCCGCCGTCGAAGCGGGCGCCGGGCGCGTGCCGGCCGAGCTCACCGAAGCGGGCCGGGCCGCGCTGGAGATCACCGTCGCCGCCTGAGGCGGGTCACGCAGCGTCGCGGATTCGCTCAGCTGTTCCCGAGCTCCGCTTCGCGCCGGGTGAGCACGCGGGGAGCGTCTTCGGTGACGGCGACCGTGTGCTCGGAGTGGGCGGTGCGGGAGCCGTCGGCCGAGCGGATGGTCCAGCCGTCGGGGTCGAAGACGATCCGGTCGGTCGTGCGCGCGAACCAGGGCTCGAGCGCCAGGGTCAGGCCCGGCCGCAGCTTCATCCCGCGCCCGGCCGTGCCCTTGTTGGGGACGTGCAGGTCCTCGTGCATGGTGCGGCCGATGCCGTGGCCGCCGAACTCGGTGTTGACCGGGTAGCCGTACTCGCGGGCCACCGCCTCGATCGCCGCCGAGATGTCGCCCAGCCGGTTGCCGGGGCGGGTCACCTCGATCGCCGCTTCCAGTGCTTCCTCGGTGGCGCGGACGATCCGCAGGTCTTCCTCGGCGGGCGTGCCGACGATGACCGTGCGCGCCGAGTCGGCCGCCCAGCCGTCGATGCTGACCGCGAGGTCGGCGGTGAGCACGTCGCCGTCGCGCAGCACGTAGTCGTGCGGCAGGCCGTGCAGGACGGCGTCGTTGACCGACAGGCAGATGACGTTGCGGAACGGGCCCTTGCCGAAGGACGGCGCGTAGTCCCAGTAGCACGACTCCGCCCCGCGCCGCTTGATCATGCCGCGGGCGTGGTGCTCGAGGTCCATGAGGTTGACGCCCACGTCGGCGAGCCGGCCGACCTCGGTCAGCACCTCGGCGACGAAGCGCCCGGTCACGTGCATGCGGTCGATCTCCGCCGGCGACTTCAGTTCGATCACGAAAACCTCGCGTCACAAGGGTCGGTATAGTTATACCGGGACCGTAGCACGTTTCCGGTATAGGAATACCAGTCGGGTCCGGAGCGGGGACGGAAACCGGTCCGACCTGGCAGGCTTGGGCCATGGCGGAACCCCCACCACCCGTGGACGACGACGCGACGGTCTTCCTCCCGAGCGAACTGCGCGGCCCGCACTGGCCGACCCGCGACCCGGACGTCTCCCGGCGGCCCTACGACGAGTTCGCCACCCAGATCGTCGCGCGCCCGCCCGCGTCCCCGGTCAGCGCGGGCCGCGGCGAGGGCGCCGGTTCGTCGCTGGCGCGCTCGAGCGGGCGGATGGCGGTCGCCTCCGCGGTCAGCCGGGTCACCGGGTTCGTCGCCAAGCTGCTGCTGGCCGCGGTGGTCGGGACCGGGGTCGTCAACGACTCCTTCACCGTCGCGAACACGCTGCCCAACATCGTCTTCGAACTGCTCTTCGGCGGCGTGCTCGCCAGCGTCGTCGTCCCGCTGCTCGTCCGCTCCCACGACGACCCGGACGGCGGCCGCGCCTACACCCAGCGGCTGATCACGATGGCGCTGGTGCTGCTCACCGTCGGCACGGCGGTCGCGGTGGCGATCGCCCCGCTGTTCACCGCGCTCTACGTCGACAAATCGTCAGCGGAGGCCAATTCCGGGCTGACCACCGCGCTGGCGTACCTGCTGCTGCCGCAGATCCTCTTCTACGGCCTCTTCGCGCTGCTGTCCGCGATCCTCAACGCGCAGAACGTCTTCGGCCCGCCGGCCTGGGCGCCGGTGCTCAACAACGTCGTCGTCACCGGCACGCTCGTGGTGTTCGCCGTGGTGCCGGGGGAGCTGACCCTCGACCCGGTCCGGATGAGCGACCCGAAGCTGCTCGTGCTCGGCCTCGGCACCACGCTCGGCATCGTCGCCCAGGCCGTCGTGCTGATCCCGGCGTTGCTGCGCACCGGGTTCCGGTTCCGCTGGCGCTGGGGCTTCGACCCGCGGATCAAGGAGTTCGGCGGCCTCGCCGCGTGGATCCTCGGCTACGTCGTGGTCAGCCACGTCGGGTTCGTCGTCACCACCCGGGTGCTGACCGGTGGCACTCGCGGCGGGGTCACGGCCTACAGCTACGCGTCCCTGCTTTTCCAGCTGCCGTACGGGATCCTCGGCGTTTCGCTGCTGACCGCGCTGATGCCGCGGATGAGCCGCGCCGCCGCGGACGGCGACACCGGCTCGCTCGTCGGCGACCTTTCGCTCGCTTCCCGGATGTCCACGGTGCTGTTCGTGCCCATCTCGGCGGTGCTGGCCGTGGTCGGCACCCCGATCGGGATCGCGATCTTCACCTGGGGCCGCGGCACGCTGGCGGACGCCGAGCGGCTCGGCCAGACCCTCGCCGTCTCGGCCGTCGGGCTGCTGCCGTTCGCGCTGGTCATGTTGCAGCTGCGGGTGTTCTACGCGATGAAGGACGCCCGCACGCCGACGCTCATCATGCTCGTGATGACGGCGGTGAAGATCCCGCTCCTCCTGCTCTGCCGGGGATTGCTCGACGGCGAGCACGTCGTCTACGGCGTGATGCTCGTCAACGGCGCCGGGTTCGTGGTCGGCGCCGTGCTCGGCCAGGTCTGGCTGTGGGTCCGGCTCGGGCACCTGCGCAGCAAGCGGTCGCTGCGGGTCGGCCTGATCGTGCTCGGGGCGAGCGCCCTCGGCGTCGGGGCCGCGGTGCTGGCCGGGTACGCCGTGCCCGGTTCGCTCGGCGCGATCCCCGCCGCGTGGGTGAAGCTGCCGGTCCAGACCTTGCTCGGGATGGCCGTCCCGTTCGGGTTGCTGGCGCTGCTGAAGCTCCCGGAGTTCACCCCCGTGACGCGGCGCGTGGGCGCTCTCCTGCGGCGGCTCGCTCCTCGTTGACGACTACGGCCGGGAACGCGATCCGGATGTCTCGAAACGATTACGAGACCGCTGCGATCAGCGCGTTTACAATTCCGGCGCGGCTTCCTACGATCCACCCGGACCAGTCATGGGGCGGAGGTCGTGGATGACGCGCAGTGCGCGCAGGCGGCGGGATCGGGTCACGGTCGACGAACTGCTGCGGGCGGCCGGTGCGCGGCCGCGCAAACCCGGTTCGCGCTCGGCCGAAACGGCGGCGCGGCGCGGCATCGAGCCCGGGCCGCGCGGTTCGGGCGGCCGGATCGCGCTGGCGCTGGCGGTCGTCGTCGTGCTGGGCGGGCTGGCGCTCGCGCTGGCGGCGCGGCCGGAACCCGTGCCGGGCTCGACGCAGTTCCCGCAGCTGCAGCCGGCCACCGGCGTCCCGTCGTCGAGCGCCGTCGCGGCGCCCACGACCACGACGACGCCGTCGCCGGTCGTGATGCACGCGCGCCAGACGCCGACCGCCACGCCGACGCCGACCGTGACGGTCGAGCTGCCACCGCCGTCGACGGCCACGGTCACCCTCCCGCCGCCCACGTACGACTGGGGCCGGTGCTACCCCTACGGCTGCCGCCGCGACGGCACGCCGGTGCGCTGACGGCGCAGGAGCAGGTAGGTCCCGGCGGCGAGCACGAACCCGGCCGCGAAGGTCAGATCACCGGTGCCGGGAACCGCTTTCGGGATCGGCGCGGTGTAGAGCGCCTGGTTCGCGAACAGGCCGACGGACACCACCAGGCCGACGAGGAACGCGGTGAACCCGGCGGTGTTGCGGTGGCTCCTGTCGGCCAGCAGCGCGCCGAAGTCGGTGCCGCGCCGCAGGTGGTGGTCGGCCAGCAGCACGCCGAGCCACGGGCCGATCCAGTAGGCGATGACCAGCAGGAAGTTCTCGTAGGCGTGCCCGGCGTCGGCGAGCCCCAGCCAGGCCAGCACGAACCCGACCGCGCCGAAGGCGAGCGCGACGGCCGCGCGGCGCCAGGCCAGCGGCAGCCGGACGCCGAGGGCGAGGAAGGCGAGCGCTCCCGAGTAGACGTTCAGGACGTTCGCCGCGACCGCCCCGAGCGTGATGGCCAGCAGCGTCGCCGCGGCGAGGAACCCGGGCAGGTGCCCGGTGAACGCCGTCGCCGGGTTGGCGTCGCCCGCCCCGCCGATGGTCGTCGAGGCCGCGCCGGCGAGCATCAGCACGGTCGTGGAGAGGAACAGCCCGAGCCCGGCGTAGCGGCCGATCGCGCGTTTCGACGCGGTCTTGGGCAGGTAGCGGGTGTAGTCGGCGGCGTACGGGTTCCAGCCCGCGGTGTAGCCGAACGCGGTGCCGACGGTGAGCAGGAACCCGCCGACGCTCCCGGTGTTCGCGGTGGCGCCGGACTTCGTGAAGATGACGACGCTCGCCACGGCGAACACGACGGCGAGGATCGCGAAGACGTACTTTTCGTAGGCCTGCACGAGGTTGTGCCCGAAGAAGGCGATGGCGATCTGCAGCGCGACGACGAGCACGAGGCAGGCGAGCACGGGCAGCCCGGTCAGGCCGGCGAGGGCGAAAGCGCCGCTGACGCTGTTGACCGCGAACCACCCGATGCCCGCCATCACCGACATCAGCGCGGCCGGCAGGAGGTTGCCGCGGTAGCCGAACGCGGCCCGCCCGAGCACCATCTGCGGCACGCCGTAGCGCGGCCCGCGCGCGGACAGGACACCGTGCGCGAGCGCGCCCAGCCCGTTCCCGACGACGGCCGCGAGCGCGGCTTGCCAGAAGGTCAGCCCGAAGGCGGTGACGGCGAGGACGCCGACGAAGACGGTGGCGAACTCGAGGTTGGGGGAGGCCCAGGTCCAGGCCAGCTGCCGCGGTGTCCCGTGCCGGTCGGCGTCGGCGACGGGTTCGACCCCGCCGGGCTCGACGGCCACCACCTTGTCGCCGTAGCCGGCCGCTTCGGTGCTCGTCATGGGAGGACGGTAAGCGGTGAACGTTGCGCCGGTGTGACGGTTCCGCGGTTCCCGGTGAGCGGCACGGTTCCCGCTCAGCGGTACCCGAGAACCCGCGAAGGCCCCCTCACCGGCCCCGATGCCGGCGAGAGGGCCTCCGACAGCCCCACTACGGGATCGAGGGTCAGCCGGTGTAGCCGGCGACGATCTTGGTGAACGCGTACTTGTCCTGCGTGATGCCGCTGCACTCGCCGCCGCCGCTGCAGTCGCGGTTGGTGGCCCAGAACGTGAAGCGGGCCAGGTGGTGGCTCGTGGCGTAGCTGCGGATGGAGGTGAAGTTCGCGACCGTGACGGTCTCGCCCGCGTTGTCGGTCTTGCCGTTCATCGAGGAGAGGCCGCTGTGCCGGTAGGCGGTGTCGTCCGTCCAGCCGAACGTGGTCTTGAGCTGGTTCTTCAGCCCGTCGACCGCGGACTTCGTCATGGCGGCCATGTCACCGCCGCTGGAGAAGTCGAACGGCATGACCGACCAGACGTCGACGCCCGCGCCGATCGCCTTGGCCTGGTTGATCAGGCGCTTGCCCCACGAGTCGGGGCCGGTCGTGGTGGTGCCGATGGTGATGACGACCTTGAGGTTCGGGTTCTTCTGCTTGGTCAGCTTGACCGCGTTGAGGATGCGGTCCTGCACCGTGTTGTTCTGGAACTCGTCGGTGTTCTCGATGTCGAGGTCGATCGCCTTGAGGCCGTAGGCGTCGATCACCTTCTGGTACGCGCCCGCCAGCGCCGAGGCCGACGTGCACTTCGAGCCCAGCTTCGTGCCGGACCAGCCGCCGAAGGAGGGGATCACGTCCCCGCCCGCGTTGCGGATGTTCTGGATCATCGTCTTGTCCGAGCCGGTCAGCGAACGGCTGCCGTCCCACTTCGGGTTGCAGGTGCCGTCCGACAGGACGAAGGCGAGGGTAAACGCTTTCACGCCGGTCGCGGACATCGCCGCGGTCGGGCTGGTCTGCCCGCCCCACTGGTACAGGTACGGGGAGGCGAGCACCGGATCCACCGCGGCCATGGCCTGCGGGGCGAGGCCGACCGCCGTCGCCATCGCGGCTCCGGCCGCGAGCGCGAGGGTGACCAGACGGCGCATGGATTTCATGATGGGGTCCTCCAAACGAGCAGGTTGGAGCACCTCCGGTTTGAGGCGGCGGGATCATCCCGGGAGGAGCGCTGTGTGCCACCACACAGTGGACTAGACCAATGTTGTGTGTCAACCCTCCTTCGGCCGGAAAATGACACACGGTGCGCGTCCGGCTCCCGAGCGTCGGCGGCTGTGAGATTCCCCTGAAGGCGGATCGACAGCGCCGGGCATTCCGGCTACTTTGCCGAAATGGTGGGGGATTCGGTCGCCGCCGGCGGGGGACGCCGCCGCCCGGGCCGGTTCCTGCCCGCCGTCGCGCTGGGGCGCTGGGCGCTGTGGCGGCTGCCGCGCCGCGGCCAGGTCCTCTACCTCGTCGCGGTCGACGTCCTCGCCGTCGCCGCCGTCGTGCTCGCCGCCGTCCGGTTCCCGCCGCTGACGGCGATGCTGGGCCCGTTCGCGCTGCTCCTGGGCGGGATGGTGGTCTCCGCCGAGCTCGCGCGGCCGGTCGAGCGCCACCGCGAGGACACCCTCCTCGGGCCCGGCGTCGACACCGCGTGGATCTTCGCCGGGGTGCTGGTGCTCCGGCCCGGCCTCGCGGTCGCCCTGATCGTGCTCTCCGCGCTGCACCAGTGGTTCCGGGTCCGCAGAAGACCCGTCTACCGGCAGGTGTTCGGCGCCGCGGCGACGGCGCTGGCCGGTCTCGTCGCGGGCGCGTTCCTCACCGCGACCGGCGTCCGGCCGCTCGGCGCGGTCCTCGACTCCCGCACCGTCCTCCTGCTCACCGTCGCCGGCGTGGTGTTCCTCGCCGTGAACGCCGCGCTCGTGACCGCCGCCGACGGCCCCCGCAGGCCGCGTGAAGCCGCGCCCGGCCACGCTTTCGACGCCGCGATGACGGCGTTCGGCCTGCCGCTCGCCTGGGCCGCCGGGGCCGCCCCGCTCCTGGTGCCGGTGCTGGCCGGCGCCACCGTGGTGCTCCACCGCGGCGGCCTCGGCCGCGGCCGCCGCGACCACGTCACCCTCGACCCCGGCACCGGCGTGCTGACCGCCGCGTCGTGGCGCGGCGCCGCCGAAGCCCAGCTCGACCGGCTCGGCGGGCACGGCCCCGGCCCGGCCGTGCTGCTGCTCGACCTCGACCACTTCCGCCAGCTCAACGACCGCTACGGCGTCCGCATCGGCGACGCCGTCCTGCGCGCGGTCGCCGACACGCTGCGCGACGAGGTCCGCTCGGCCGACCTGGTCGGCCGCTCCGGCGGCGAGGAGTTCGCCGTCCTGCTGGCCGGCGCCGGCCGCTTCGACGCGATGGCCATCGCCGAACGCATCCGCCTGCGCATCGCCTCGACCCTGGTGGCGCTGAAGGCCTCGGGCGACGGCCCGCAGTTCGTCGGCGTCACGGCGTCGATCGGCGTCGCCGCCTGCCCGGCCGGTGGTGGCCTGGCGGGTGCGCTCCTGGCGGCGGAAGCGGCGTTGCTGCGCGCGAAGGCGGCCGGCCGGAACCGGACGCTGTGCGCGGAGCCCGAGCCGGAGCCGTGATCCGACCGTTGGGAACGGCTCGCAACCGGTAATACCGCAGAGCGTCTTGATGGCAGGAAAGACGGTGAGGGGCCGTCAATGAACTCAGGGGGATCGAATGTCCGTACTTCGTCGTGTCGCGGGAGCGGGAGCCATCGCGTCGGCGGCAATTGTCCTGTCGGCTTGCAGCGCTCCGCAGAATGCCCCGGGCGGCGCGCAGAGCACGACTGCGGCACCGACGGTGACGGCGACGACGGCCACCTCGGCCGCCACCCGTCCCACCCCGGCGGCCGAGGTGAGCGCGCCGGTGGACGCTTGTGCCTCGGCTACCAAGGCCAAGCTGGACGCGGCGCTCAAGGCCGACAAGCGGGCTTCCGGCGCGCTGCTCGTCGACGGCAAGGGGCTGCAGGGCATCGAATGCGTCGCGCCGTGGGCTTTCGCGCACTTCTCCAATGAAATCGACGGTGGCAGCGTTTTGTTCGCACACCGGAACGGCGCTTGGGCGCCGGTGAATTGGGGCACCGGTGAATTGTGCGAAAAGGTTCCGGTCGCGACCGCGAAGCGGATTTGCGGCTGAGGGTCAGCCGACGGTGATCGCGGTCAGCTTTTCCCGCAGGTAGTCCGCCGCGATCACCTCGGGGTAGGTGCGCTTGCCCAGCGGCGGCGCGAGCGACGTGATCCGGGCGTCGTGGTCGGTCTCGTAGAAGAAGATCAGCGAGACCAGGTCTTCGTCCGGGGCCGCCACCGCGGGTGGGAGGACGCGGTGGCGGGTCGACCGCCAGCGGTCGCCGGTCCAGCGGGCCATCAGGTCGCCGATGTTCACCGTGAACGCCTCCGGGTGGAACGGCGCGTCCTCCCACTCGCCGTCGGCCGTGCAGACCTGCAGCCCGCCGACGCCGGCCTGGCGGTCGAGCACCGTCACCGTGCCGAAGTCGGTGTGCGGGCCGATCCGGAACTGGTCCGGCTCCGGCGCGCCGACGTGCGTCATCGGCGGGTACCAGTTGATGTTGAACGTGTACGTCGGGTGCGCCGTGTGCCGCGTGAAGTGGCTCTCGGCCAGGCCGAGCGCCGCGGCGAAGATCTCCAGGAGGTGGTCGGACAGCGCGCGCATCCGGCGCATGTACTCCGTCGCCACCTCGGCGAAGCCGGGCACCTCGCCGGGCCAGACGTTGGGCTGGAACCAGAACCCGTCGACGTCGGCGACGCCCACACCCTCGTCCGCCCCGGCGGAATAGGACTCCTTGAGGTCCGGCGGGGTCTCGGTGCCTTCGGCGTAGCCGTTGGCCTCGACCCCGGGCGGCAGCCAGCCGCGGCCGCCGACCGTGACCGCGTAGCGCTGCTTGACGTCCTCGGGCAGCGCGAAGAACTCCCGCGCCAGCTCCCGCGTCCGGCGGCGCAGGTCGTCGGGCACGCCGTGCCCCGTGACCAGCAGGAAGCCGGACTCCCGCAGCGCGCGGTCGATCTGGCCGGCCACGTCGGCGCGGCCTTCGGACGTTCCCCCGAACCACGGCGAAAGGTCCACGAGCGGAACGGTTGACGGCATACCGGCTCCTCGCAACAGCACTGTCCTATTCGGACTTCTCGACCCCGATGTCCTCGAACCACAGGTCCGGGCGCGCGGCGATGAACTCGGTCATCAGCGCCGTGCAGGCGGGATCGTCGAGCAGGGTGATCCCCACGCCGAGCCCGGCGAGCCAGTCGTGCCCGCCGTGGAACGTCGTGGCCTCGCCGATGACGACGCGCCCGATCCCGAACTGACGGACGAGACCCGAGCAGTACCAGCACGGCGAGAGCGTCGTGACCATGATCGTGTCGCGGTAGTGCGGGCGGCGGCCGGCGTTGCGGAACGCCGCGGTTTCGGCGTGCATCGACGGGTCACCGTCCTGCACGCGCCGGTTGTGCCCGCGGCCCAGCAGGGTGCCCGCGCTGTCGAACAGCGCGGCCCCGATCGGCACGCCGCCTTCGGCCTTGCCCAGCTCGGCTTCCTCGCGGGCGACGGCGAGCAGGGCGTGCGGGTCGATCGGCATGCGTCACTCTTTCCGGCCGGGGTGGTGCCTGGCAAGTGTTTGACCGCACGGCTGCACCATCCGGCGGATCGCGGACCGGAACTGTCCTCGATGTCTGGCACACTGCGTGCCATGTACGGCACTTCGGAACGCTTGCTCCGGCTGCTCTCGCTGCTGCAGGCGCGGCGCGACTGGCCGGGCGCGGACCTCGCTTCGCGGCTCGAGGTCGACGTCCGCACGATCCGCCGCGACGTCGAGCGGCTGCGGTCCCTCGGCTACCCGGTGCACGCCACCCCGGGCGTGGCCGGCGGCTACCGGCTCGGCGCGGGCGCCGCGCTGCCGCCGCTGCTGCTGGACGACGACGAAGCCGTCGCGGTCGCGGTCGGCCTGCGCACGGCGGCGAGCGGCACGGTCAGCGGCATCGAGGAGACGTCGGTGCGCGCGCTGGCGAAGCTGGAGCAGGTGCTGCCCGCCCGGTTGCGGCCGCGCGTCGGCGCTCTGCAGGCGGCGACGGTCTCGCTGGCCGGCGCCGGGCCGATGGTGGACGCGTCGGTGCTGACGGCGATCGCCGCGGCCTGCCGGGACCACGAGCGCCTGCGCTTCGGCTACGGCGACCGGTCCGGCGCGGAGACGGAACGCTCGGTCGAGCCGCTGCGCCTGGTCCACACCGGCCGCCGCTGGTACCTGGTCGCCTTCGACCTCGACCGCGCCGGCTGGCGCACCTTCCGCGTCGACCGGATCACCGGCGTGCCGGCCGCGAGCTTCCGCTTCACCCCGCGCGAACCGCCGGCCGACGACCTGGCGGCGTACGTCTCGCACCAGATCTCCTCGGCGCCGTACCCGCACCAGCTCGTGCTGCGCGTGGCCGCCTCGGCCGAGGTGCTCGCGCGGCGCATCCCGCCGACGACCGGCGCCGTCGAGCCGATCGACGAGCACAGCTGCCGGGTGCGGACCGGGGCGAACACCCTCGACACGGTCCCGTACTACCTGGCGCAGTGGGGGTACGACTTCGTGGTCGAGGAGGCGCCGCCGGGCCTGGTGGAGCGGCTGCGGGAGGTGGCGGAGCGGTTCGCCCGGGCGGTCGGTTAGCCCGCTTCGAGCCGGACGCGATCGCTTTCGCCGTCGGACCGGAACGACGCCAGCTCGCCGCCTTCCGCCGCGACCTCGGTGCGTTCTGCTTTCGTGAGCCGCCGAAGGGGCTTCACGACCACCGTCTCGTCCGTCGCCTGCCACGTCGCCGCCACCCGGCCGTCGACCAGCACCACCCGCTCGCCGGCCACCGAAAGCCCGCGGTGGGCGTCGTCGATGATCCGGCTCCGGTCGTCGTAGCCGAGGATCGCGTTGTCGAACGCGGGCAGGAACCGCACCGGCGCCGGTGTGTCCGGATCAGGGCGCGGGGCATCCGGCAGGTCCAGCAGCTCGCGGCCGCGCTCGTCGCGGAACGCGACCAGCTCCTCGCGTACGGCCTTGACCGCCGCCGGCAGCCCGGCCAGGCCGCTCCACGCGCGCAGGTCGGCCGTGGCCGCGGGCCCGTAGGCCGCCAGGTAGCGCCGGACCAGCACCTGCCCGACCGCGTCGTCCTCGGCGAGCGGGTCGACGTCGCGGCCCAGCCACGCGGGCAGCGGCAGGTTCCGCACGCCGGCCTTCACGCGCCACAGCCCGCGCGGCGGCAGCTGCGCCACCGGGATCAGCGCGGCGATCAGCATTTCCCCGAGCGGCCGCGGCCCCGCGCCGGGCCACCGGTGGGCGACCGCGCGGGCGAGCTCGCCCATCGAGCGCGGCTCGCCGTCGGCCAGCACCGCGCGGCCCGCCGCCGCGAGCTCGCCGAGGTCGACCCCGGCGAGCTCGCGGCGGTAGGTGCCCAGGACGCGCTGGCGCAGCATCGCGTCGAACCGCGTCCGCCAGGCCAGGACGTCGTCGGCGGTGAGCAGGTGGACGGTGCGGCGCATCAGGTGCGTCCGCACCACTCGCCGCCCGGTCAGCAGCTCCGACAGCGCCGCCGGGTCGAACGCGCGCAGCCGCGACCACAACCCGGTGAACGGTTCTTGCGGCTCCTGCGCCTGCAGGCCGCCGAGGTGCGCGACGGCGTCGTGCACCGGCAGGGCGGCGCGGTCGAGCAGCAGCTGGCGGGCGAGCGTGGCGCGGTTGAGCGTGCGCGTGTCCAGGACCGTCACGTCGCCTTCCGGCCGTCCAGCGCCTCGCGGATGATGTCCGCGTGCCCGGCGTGCTGCGCGGTCTCGGTGATGACGTGCAGCACGGCCCGCCGCGCGCTCCACACGGTGCCGGGCCGGTTCCAGGGCGCGTCGGGCAGCGGGTGCGTCACGGACAGGTCGGGCAGGCTCGTGATGACGTCCTCGCTGCGCTTGGCGACGTCCTCGTAGCGCGCGAGCACGCCGGCGAGGGTGTCGCCGGGCTGCATCCGGAACTCGTTCTGGTGGTCGATGGCCCACTGCGGGACCTCGCGCGCGGTGCCGGCCGCCAGGTCCGCCCAGGTCACGCCGTCGGGGAGGTCGTAGCGCATCGCGGCCGGGCCCTCCAGCGCGAAGCGCAGCCAGTTCTCTTCCATGCTGGCGACGTGCTTGAGCAGCCCGCCCAGGCACAGCGCGCTGACGGTCGGCTGCGCCCCGGCCTGGTCGTCGGTGAGGTCGCGCGCCGCCGCGATCAGGGCGGCGCGGGCGGCCGCCAGTTCGGCGATGAGGTCGTTGCGTTCGGTGTCGTTCTGCACGAGGACCACTCTGGCAGGAATAGCGGACAGGGTGTGTCCGCTACTGCGATCGAGATCGGATGGTCGGCGACCGACCGCTTAGTCTGTGACCGGCGTCTCCGGCGTGACACCGAGCATTCGCAGCACCAGGCCGCCGTACTCCTTGCCGAGCGCGGTCGGCGTCTGCCGGGCGCGCTCGCTGTACCAGCGGGCGACGTCGACACCGAGGGAGAGCACCGCGCGGGCCGAGGTGTGCGGGTCCGACACGGTGAACACGCCGTCCTCGACACCGTCCGAGATCACCTTGCGCACGATCCGCTCGATCCGCCGCCGCAGCTCGGCGACGACCTCGAACTCCTGTTCGGGCAGCGCCTGCAGCTCGTACTGGACCACCCGGGCGACGGTGTGCCGCCGCGCGTGCCAGGCGACGAAGTCCTCGACGATCAGCCGGATCCGCTCGACGGGATCGGAAACCTTCGCGACGACGTTCTCCACCAGCGCGAGGGTCTGCTCGTGCCCGTACCGGCTGATCGCGAAGAGCAGCGCGGCCTTCGAAGGGAAGTGCACGTAGAGCGCAGCGGGCGACATCCCCGCGGCCCCGGCGATGTCCCGCGTGGTGGTGGCGTGGTACCCCCGCTTGGCAAAGGCTTCGACCCCGGCGAGCATGAGCCGCCGAGCGGTCTCCGGCTGCACGTCCGGCCACAGCTCGGCCGACAACGACATCGTCATCCGGTGATCCTCCCAGACAGCCCCGCCCAAGTGGCGGCCCCGACAGCCGACGGGACGCCACCATTGTAAGCGGGCGCTAACCTTCGGATCTGGGGGATGTATCCCGCAAAACGGGATAACATACCGAAGATCCTCCTCGCAGCCACCTACGCGCTACCGCGCGCGCGGGGCCGCTTCCAGGGGCGGATTTGGGCACCGAGACGGAGGACCTGACCGACGGCGGATGATGTGGACGAATCCGCCACCGCCCAGCTTGGTCGCGAGTCCTCAGCGACGTCGTCTGGTGCACCTTGAACGCGACGTCACACCCGCCGTACGAGGTGCGGGGCGCCCCGCATTGCCTGCCGGTACGGCAAAGCCGTGCGCTCATAGGTATGGCAGGACTTGAGCGGTGACGCATGCCGCGACGTTCGGGCGCCGGAAAACGTGGCTTTGCCCGAGCTCGTGGTCCGCCGCGGCCTTCAGCTCGTCAGCGAGGCTGGTATTCGCTCGCGCACACCAGGCCTTCCAGCAGCTCGACGGCGCGCCGGGCGGCGGGGTGCTGTGCGAGCGACTTCTTCACCGCGAGGCTGAGACGCCGGACCGGGGTGGGCGTCACCAGCTTGACCGTCGTCAGGTTCTCCGGAAGCTCGCCGATGCCGAGGGTCGGTACCACGGTCAGGCCGATTCCCGTTGCCACGAAGGACATCGCGGTCCGGTAGTCATGGGTTTCCACCACGAAACCGGGGGAGAACCCGGCTTGTGCGCAGGCGTTGAGGAGCACTTGGCGGCACGGCCCTTCGCGGAGGTCGTTGTCCACCCAGTGCCGCGGGGCGAGGTCCACCAGCGGAACCTCCGGCAGCCCGGCGAGCGGGTCGTCGACGCGGACGACGGCGAGATACGGATCATCGGCGAGCCTGCGCACGTCGACGGCGCCGGCGCGCTCGACACCGGTCTCCTCGACGAAGATGTCCACATCCGGGTCGCCCGAGGTGAACTCGGTCAGCAGCAGGTCCAGCCGCAGGTCCGGGAACTCGGCGCGCAATGCGGCGACGGTCGGCGCCAGCCAGGCCGCTCCGGCTGAGCCGAAGTAGCCGATTGACAGGCTGCCGACCCGGCCGGCGCGCAGGTCGCCGACCACCCGCTCGACCCGGCTGAATGCCTCGAACAGCGTGTCGGCCTCGGCGGCCAGGGTCCGGCCGGCTGCCGTGGGCTCGATGCCGCGCCCGGATCTTTCGAACAGCTGCAGCTCGGTCTCCCTTTGCAGCGCGGCGAGCTGCTGGCTCACCGCGGACGGTGTGTAACCCAGCGAGGAGGCGCTCGCCCGGATCGAACCCGTCGCGACCACCGCCCGCAGGACGCGGAGTCGAGGGATGTCCAGCATAAGGCAAACTGTACAGAGATGCTTAACAGACGTCCATAATCAATCGCTTGTGCTGTACAGATCGGGCGGGTGAGGATGCTCCGGGGACCGATCTAGTCGAGACCCTCCGGCCCGCCGGCCCCAGTAAGACCGGCTTGGGCAAGATCGCGGCCGCCGCCGGGGTCGCGGTGCTGCTGTGGGGTTCGTCCTTCGTCGCCATCCGTGGCCTCGGGCACGCGCTTTCCCCCGGACCGCTGGCGCTGTTGCGGCACGGCGTCGCGGCGGTCACCCTCACCGCGATCGTGCTGGCCCGGCGGCCGGTCCGCATCCGGTTGTCACGCAAGGCGTTCCTGCTGATCGGGGCCTACGCCGTGGTGTGGCTCGCCGGCTACACCGTGGCCCTCAACGCGGGGGAGCAACACGTCGACGCCGGGACGGCGGCGTTGCTCGTCAACCTCGCGCCGCTGCTCGTCGCCGTCGCCGCCGGAAAGCTTCTCGGCGAAGGCTTCTCGCGACCTCTCATCGTCGGCTCGCTCGTCGCGCTGGGCGGAGCCGCGGTCATCGCGACGGGAGCCACCGCGCAGCGCGACTGGGCGGGCGTCCTGCTGTGCTTGCTGGCCGCCGCGCTCTACGCCGCGGGCGTCATGATCCAGAAGGTCGCCCTGCGCCACGTCGACGGGCTCACCGCGATCTGGCTCGGCTGTGTCGTCGCCACCGTGGTCCTGCTGCCCTGGGGGCCGCAGCTGGTCGGCGAGCTGCAGGTGGCGTCCATGCCCGCGGTGCTCGGCGCCGGTTACCTCGGCGTGTTCCCCACGGCGATCGGGTTCACCGCGTGGGCATACGCGCTGCGCCGCATGGACGCCGGCCGGCTGTCGGCGGTGACCTATGCCGTTCCGGCCGCGTCGGTGCTGTTGTCGTGGCTGCTGCTCGGCGAGATTCCCTCGGCATACGGACTCGCCGGCGGCGCGCTCTGCCTGATCGGCGTCGCCATCTCCCGCAGGCGGTAGTGCGCGAACACGCCGAGGGTCTTGGCGCCGGTGAACTGGTTGACTCCCCGTTGCTACCCGGCAGTATCGTCGGTGCTTTGCTCGACACGCACTGTCGGCGTCCGGACGAGAGTGGTCGCGCTGCCCACCGAGCGGTCCGTGTCGGCCTTCGTCATTTCAGGTCATGACCGTTGGTTCCCGCCAGTCGCACGGGTTGCGGATCGGCTCGCGGCTCCGGCTGATCACCTGGAACGTCCGGGGCCGGTTCGGTTCGTGGGAACAACGGCAGGAGCCTGGGTTCTGTCCGTACCCGAGGGTCACGAGGGTGCGCGGTCCCGGTCGAACAGGCACGCGTCGAACTCGGCAAGAGACGCCGCGCATCGGTATCGAGGCGATCTTGGTCGCGTCGACTATGGGGTGAGGGACTCGACTCCGGCTCCGACGTGCTCCAGGCATTGCCGGAGGCGCAGGAGGTAGGTGTCGAAGTCTTCGTCGGCCCGCCAGCTCTCGTAGGCAGTGGCGGACGCTGCGAGCGCGAGGTTCAGTTGCAGCGTGGCGGACATGGGATCGCCACTGCGGGGCTGGGCCAGGATCGAGGTTCGCAGGTCGGTTCGCAACTGGTCGCCGGACGCTCGGCTCGCCTGGGCGAGTGCCGGCGACTGCGTCTTGAGCCGGCGCATCAGCGGCATGCGCTCTCGCAGGCCCTCGCTGACGTCGAGCATGACGGTCGTCAGCGCGTCCCACAGCGACTCGCCGGGGTCCCGGGATTCCAGCCGGGCGCGCCAGCGGGCGCGTGCTTCGGGGTCCTGGTCGAACAGGACCGCTTCTTTGCCGGCGAAGTAGTTGAAGAAGGTGGCCCGCGACACGTCGGCGGCGGCGGCGATCTGCTCGATCGTGGTCGCTTCGTAGCCGTGTTCTTCGAAAAGCCGCAGTGCGGCGTCGCTGATGGCTCGCCAAGCGGCCAGTTTCTTCCGTTCCCGCAGGCTCATCGACCCTCCTTGCCGCAGGATACAGCTTACACTCATCTAAGTTTAGACGAGTCTAGAAATTTTGGTACCGTGGTGGCAGTAGCGCATCAAGCCCGTAACCCAGGAGTTGATCATGACCGATCCGCAGTGGACCGAAAACGACGTTCCGGACCAAGGTGGCCGGGTGGCCGTCGTGACCGGCGCCAACAGTGGTCTGGGCCTGGAGACCGCGCGAGTCCTGGCCGAGCACGGCGCGCACGTCGTCCTCGCGGTCCGCAACCTCGACAAGGGCCGGCAGGCCGTCGCCCACATCACCGGCCGCGTGCCCGGTGCCGAGCTCGGCCTCCAGCGCCTGGATCTGGCCTCCCTCGAGTCGGTGCGCGCCGCGGCCAGTGAGCTGCGTGCGGCGCACCCGCGGATCGACCTGCTGATCAACAACGCCGGCGTGATGTACACGCCGCGGCAGAAGACGCAGGACGGTTTCGACCTGCAGTTCGGCGTCAACCACCTCGGCCACTTCGCGCTGACCGGGCTGCTGCTCGAGGCGATGCTGCCCGCACCCGGCTCCCGCGTGGTCACCGTCAGCAGCTTCGGCCACCGCATCCGGGCCGACATCCACTTCGACGACCTGCAGTGGGACCGCTCCTACAACCGCATTGCCGCCTACGGGCAAGCCAAACTCGCCAACCTGATGTTCACCTACGAACTCCAGCGCCGGCTCGCCCCGCACGGCACCACCATCGCCGTCGCCGCCCACCCCGGGGCCGCCGCCACCGAGCTCCAGCAGAACCTGCCCGCGCCGCTGCGCGCGACCGCGAGCCTGTTCCTGCCGCTGGTCGCCCAGAGCGCCGTCATGGGCGCGCTGCCCACGCTGCGCGCGGCCACCGCCACCGCCGTCACCGGCGGCCAGTACTACGGCCCCAGCGGCATGGGCGGGACCCGGGGATACCCGCGGGTGGTGGCCTCCAGCGCCCGGTCCCACGACGAGGCCGTTCAGCAGCGCCTGTGGGCGGTGTCCGAACAGCTCACCGACGTCAAGTTCCCCGTCTGAGCCCGGCGATGCGCGTCATCATCTTCGGTGCCACCGGCATGGTGGGCCAGGGAGTGCTGGAAGCCTGCTTGCGTGCCGACGAGGTGACCGACGTCCTCGTCATCGGCCGGACGTCCACCGGCCGCGCTCACCCCAAGCTCCGCGAACGCCATCACGAGGACTTCCTCGACTTCACGGCGATCCAGGACGAGTTTTCGGGCTACGACGCCTGCTTCTACTGCCTGGGCACCTCGGCCGCCGGCATGACCGAGGCCCGCTACCGAGTGGTCTCCCACGACTTCCCCTTGGCCGCTGCCCGCGCCCTGACAGCGGCCAGTCCCGGACTCGCCTTTTGCTACGTCTCCGGCGCCGGCACCGACGGCTCGGGCAAGTCCCGCATGATGTGGGCGCGGGTGAAGGGGGAGACGGAGAACGCTCTCCTGGAACTGGTTCCGCGGGCCTGGATGTTCCGGCCCGCCGCCATCCTGCCGCTGCCCGGCACCAGGGCGAAGACCAAGGCTTACGTGCTGCTCTACCGCGTCCTGACCCCGCTCTACCCGGTGCTGCGGCGCATCGCGCCGCGCTACGTCACCACGAGCGTGCAGCTGGGACGGGCCATGCTCGAGGCCACTCGTAGCGGTGTGTCCCGCCGCGTCCTCGCGACGGCCGACATCAACGAACTCGCCGCCCGGTCGTCGAGCTGACTCGCTCCCGCCAGAGCAGCTTGTCCAGGGTGATGGGCAGGTCGCGGACGCGGCGGCCGGTGGCGTTGTAGACCGCGTTGGCGATCGCGGCCGCGGAGCCGACGGTGCCGAGTTCGCCGATGCCGCGGGCGCCGACCGGGGTGAGGATGGTGTCGGGGTACTGCAGGAAGCGGACGTCGATCGGCGGGACGTCCGGGTTGACGGGAAGCAGGTAGTCGGCGAGGTTGGCGTTGGCGAAGCGTCCCGTCGGCTCGAGCTGGGTGCCTTCCGGCAGCGCGTGGCCGATGCCGAAGATGACGCCACCCGCGATCTGGCTGCGCGCGGTCTTGGTGTTGACGATGAGGCCGGCGTCGACCACGGTGGTGAACCGCGACAACCAGGGCTCTCCGGTGAAGCGGTTGACGCGGATTTCGCAGAAGTGCGCGCCGAAGGAGTGGAAGGCGAACCGTTCGGGGTCGCCGCCGGGGGCGCCGCTCTCCGTGGCTTCCACGGCCGCCGTTCCCGTGGTGTCCAGCAGGGTCCCGAAACCGATCGAACGACCGGCGGCGGAAAGGGCGCCGTCGGCGTAGCGCACGTCTCCGGGGTTCATGCCGTGGAACGGGGAACGCGGGTGGTCGACAGCCAGCTGGATCAGCGCGCGCGTGGCGGCGTCGGCCGCGGCGCGCAGGGCCGGCGCGGCACCGGCACTGGACGTGGAGCCGAAGGCGCCGAAGTTGTTGGGCAGCAACGAATCGCCGAGATCGTGGGCACGCGCCCCGCTTGCCGGACGGCGCAGCGAATCGATACCGCTCAGGAGAGGGAACGGGCGCGGACTCCGGCTGATGCGCGCCGGTGAAGGCCTTCGCGAGTCAGCCGCGGTGGGCGGCGCGGTATTGCTCGTCGGTCACCGGTTCGAGCCACGTGGTCCCGTCGCCACCCTCTTCCGGCCCTTCGAGCAGGGCGAGGTGGCTCATGCAGTTCGTGCTCGTGCCGCCGTGCCAGTGCTCCTCACCGGGCGGAGTCCAGACGGTATCGCCGGCGCGCATGCGGATGACCTGGCCGTCGCGGTTGACCACCAGACCGGCGCCCTCGGTGACGTGGAGGGTCTGTCCGACGGCGTGGGAATGCCAGTTGGTGCGGGCGCCCGGGGTGAAGCGCACCAGCGAGGCCACCATGCGGGAAGGCGGCTCGGGTGTCTTGATCATCGTCAGGTAGACGTCGCCGGTGAAGCGCTCGGCCGGGGTCTTGACGGTTTCGTTGAGAGGAATGAAGTCCACGGTGTTCTCCTGGGGGTCAGTTGCGGAAGACTTGCTTGGCGACGGCCATGGCGGCCATCGCCTGAGGCCAGCCGGCGTAGAAGGCCAGATGGGTGATCGCCTCGATCAGCTCGGCCTCGGTGTTGCCGTTCTCCTTGGCCAGGCCGAGGTGGAAGACGAGCTGTTCGGTGTTGCCGTTGGTCGCCAGCGCGGCGACCGTGACGAGGCTGCGTTCCTTCGGCGTCAGCTCGGTGCGCTTCCACACCTCGCCGAAGAGCACGTCGTCGGTGAAGTGCACCAGCGCGGGCGCGAAGTCGCCGAACAGCTTCTCCGCGCCGGAGGGCTCCTTGTCGGACATGACGGGTTCCTTTCG
This sequence comes from Amycolatopsis sp. cg9, assembly GCF_041346945.1. Classification (NCBI taxonomy): domain Bacteria; kingdom Bacillati; phylum Actinomycetota; class Actinomycetes; order Pseudonocardiales; family Pseudonocardiaceae; genus Amycolatopsis; species Amycolatopsis sp. cg9. The sequence continues at coordinate 5,740,135 of NZ_CP166850.1, forward strand.
TCGATTTCGTTCTTAGTGGCGGGTGCCCAGTCCCGCGACCGCTGCGAGTGCCGCGGCGGCGGCGATCGCGGCGGCGAGCAGCAGGCTCACCCGCATTCCGGTGTCCCAGCCGGACGGTCCGGCCAGCAGTGCGCCGAAGACGGCGACGGCCAGCGCCCCGCCCAGCTGGCGGCTGGTGTTGAGCACCCCGCTCGCGGTCCCGGCGCGTCGGGCGCCGACAGCACCGAGCAGGACCGCGATGATCGGGGGGATGACCGTGGGACCACCCACGCCGACCGGCACCATCGCCGCGGCGATCACCCAGCCGGGTGTCGTGGTGGGGAGGACCGCCAGGACGGCCAGCCCGCCGGCGATCAGCGCCAGCCCGGCCGTGACCACCGGGCGGGTGCCGGCCCGCTCGGTCACCCGCGGCACGATCGGGGTCAGCACCAGCCCGGCGAGCATCATGGGCAGGAAGACCGCTCCCGTCTCCACCGGGGACAGTCCGCGTTGCTGCAGCACCAGGCTGAGCACGAACGGCATCCCGTAGTAGCCGACCATGAACGCGAACCCGACGACCACCACCGTGACCACGGTGCGCGACCGCAGCAGCTCCAGCGGCAGCACCGGATGGGTGCTCCGGGCCTCGACCGGCACGAAGCCGGCGAGGCCCGCGACGGCGAGGGCGAAAGCGGCCACGACGTGGGGAGCGGTGAACCCGGAGCGGCCGGCTTCGATCGCGCCGTAGACCAGCGCGGCGGCGGCGACGGCGCCCACGGCCTGCCCGGTCCGGTCGAACGGGGCGCGGTGGCGCGCCGACGGAGCCACTCGGGCCAGCAGGACCACGGCCACGACGCCGACCGGCACGGTGATGAGGAAGATCCATCGCCAGCTCGCGGTGGTGAGCAGCCCGCCCAGTACCGGCCCGGCGGACGAGGCGACTGCCCCGCCCATCGCCCACACCGCGACCGCCCGCCCCCGCCTCACCGGATCGGGGTACGCCTGCGCGATCAGCGCCATCGACGACGGCATCACCACCGCCGCGGCGGTGCCCTGGAGAAACCGGAACACCACCAGCGCCGGCAGTGTCGGCGCGACGCCGCAGGCCAGCGACGTGAGCACGAACACGCCCACACCGAGGCCGAACGCGCGCTTCGCGCCGATCCGGTCCACCAGGGACCCGGCCGAGAGCAGGAACGCGGCGAACATCAACGTGTAGCCGTCGACCACCCACTGCAGTCCGGTGATGCCACCGCCCAGGTCGGCCCGCATTTCGGGCAAGGCGACGTTGACGATGACCGCGTCCAGCGTGACGACGAAGAAGCCGAGCAAGGCCGCCCCCAGCGTGGTGGCGGCCCGCGTGCCGGTGGTCTGCACGGAGGTGGTCACACCTCGATGCAACGCTCCTTCGCGAGCGCGGGGGAGGTCGCGTCTTTCCGGGTTCCGACAGAACCCCCTTGGCGCTGGGGTCGCGTCGTACCGTGGAGGACGTGAACGCCAAGAGCACCGAGGTCCGCGACTTCCTCGTCACCCGCCGGGCCAAGATCACGCCCGAGCAGGCCGGACTGCAGCACTACGGCGGCAACCGCCGGGTGCCGGGCCTACGGCGCGAAGAGGTCGCGATGCTCGCCGGGGTGTCCGCCGACTACTACACGCGCGTCGAGAAGGGCAATCTCGCCGGCGTCTCCGACAGCGTCCTCGACGCGATCGCCGAAGCTCTCCAGCTCGACGAGGCCGAGCGGGTGTACCTGTTCGACCTCGCCCGCGCGGCCAACGCCGCCGGCCGGCCTCGAACCGCGGCCGCGCAGCGCCGGCGGGTGCCGCAGCGGGTCCGGCCGGTGGTGCAGCAGATCCTCGACAGCATGACCACGACGGCGGCGTTCGTCCGCAATGGACGGTTGGACATCCTGGCCACCAACCCGCTCGCCCGGGCGCTGTACTCGCCGGTGTTCGACAGCCCGACCCGCACCAGCGAAGCCGCGCTCCCGAACCTGGCCCGCTTCGGCTTCCTCGATCCCGCCGCGCGCGACTACTTCCCCGACTACGACAAGTCCTGCCACACCTCGGTGGCCATCCTGCGCACCGAAGCGGGGCGGGACCCGCACAACCGGGACCTGTCCGACCTCGTCGGCGAGCTGTCCACCCGCAGCGAGGACTTCCGCATCCGCTGGGCCGCCCACGACGTCCGGCTGCACCGGACCGGGACCAAGGAGTTTCGCCACCCGATCGTCGGCGAGCTCACGCTGGACTTCGAAGCGATGGAGCTGTCGGCCGACGCAGGGTTGACCCTCACCGCGTACGCCGCTCCGCCTGACACGTCGTCGGCGGAGCGGCTGCGGCTGCTGGCCAGCTGGGCGGCCACGGAATCGGCGACTCGTTAGGGCGCGGTCGAGGCGCGTGGCCGGCGGTCGTTGTCCGGCTCGTCGCTGCCGGGGGCGATCTGCGCCAGCGCCTCGCGAGACGTGTCGACGCCGGCGAACACGTTGAGCAGCGTCACGACGATGTACATGCCCGAGACGCCCAGGATCACCCCGACGACGCCGTAGCTGTTGAACAGCCACAGGACGATGAAGGGGGAGAAGATCAAGCAGATGCGTCCGACGGTCTGGGCGAAGCCGCCGCCGCGGAAGCGGAACGCGGTCGGGAAGAACTCCGGTGTGGTGCCGAGGCCCAGCGTCAGGAACGACGCGACCGTCGCGACGAGGACGAAGCCGACGGCGATGACCAGTGCGGGCGCCTTCATGAAGGGGTAGAGGCCGGCGAAGATCGCCGAAAGGGTCCCGAACAGCACGATGCTGCGGCGCCGCCCGAGGCGGTCGACGATGAACATGCACAGCAGCGGCCCCGCGACGTAGCCGGCCATGATGGCCGCGTTGAAGCCGAGGGACTTCGAGACGGTCATGCCCTGCTTGACGAAGAACGTGGGCATCCAGCCGGTGACGGCGTAGGAGCCGAACAGGCACGTGACGGTCAGGATCAGCGCCATCAGCGTCCGGCGGACGACCGGGCGCGAGAACAGCACCGTGACCGGCACCCACTCGGCCTTCTCGTTCTGCTGCTGCGGGGCCGGAGCCGGATCGGCCTCGTGGCGCGAAATGCCGGACTCCCGCTCGATCTGCCGGACGACGGCCTCGGCCTCCTCGTACCGCCCGCGCGACTCCAGCCACCGCGGCGACTCCGGCATACCCCGGCGCAGCCACCAGGCGATCAGCGCGCCGACGCCGCCGATGACGAACATCCCCCGCCAGGTGAACGCCGGGATGACGACCCAGCCCAGGAGCGAGGACAGGGAGACGCCGAGTCCGGCGAAGATCCCGAGCAGGCCCAGGTACCGGCCGCGACGGGCCCGGGGGATGAACTCGGTGATCATGCCGTAGCAGATGACGTACTCGGCGCCCATCCCGATGCTCATCACACCTCGCAGGGCGATGAGCACCTGCATGGACGGCGCCAGAGCGGCGAGCAGGGCGAGGATTCCGAAGAGCGCCAGGCTGAACTGGAAGGCGAAGCTGCGTCCGACCCGGTCGCCGAGCCAGCCGGCGAAGGCGGCTCCGATCGCCAGGCCGGCGAACGTGACCGACAGGAAGAGCGAGTTCAGTTCGAGCGTCGAGAAGCCGGTGGGCAGCATCGAGGCCAGCACCGCGGCCGAGAGCGTGTTGTCGAAGGAGTCGAAGAACATGCCCAGGCCGACCAGTACGGCGATGCGCCGGTGGAATTTGCCGATGGGGAGGTTGTCGAGCCGCAGGCCCGCGTTGAGGTGCGTGGTCATCGAACGTTGCCTCCCGCTCGTGCCGGGCCGGGAAGACGGGTTTCGCATGGGTTCGATCGACATTGTCCGGTCATGCGCTTATTACCTTTGGCTTGGTGTTCGATGCGCAACGGCGCGAACACGACGGTGTGTTGGTGGGCGCTTTGTGCCGGCGGATCACCGGTTGACGACGCTCAGCTCCTCGCAGCGATACTTGACGATATCCTGTATTATGAGACATCGTCAACAGTCGAGACCCCGCCGATGTTGGCCTCGATCGAGGAGCGTTGAACGTGAAAGCTGTTCTCTTCCTGGGTGAAGGCAAGCTCGAAGTCCGTGAGCTGCCCGACCCGGTGCCCGGTCCGGATGAAGTGGTCATCCGGATGAAGGCCTCCGGCATGTGCGGGAGCGATCTCAACCACCTGCACGGCCCACCGCGCTCCGGATCCCAGCTGGTCATCGAAGGACACGAGCCCTGTGGCGTCGTCGAGCTCGTCGGCGAGGCCGTGCGGCCCGGCGAGGCCAAGGCCGGTGACCGGGTGATGGTCCACCACTACGACGGGTGCCGGACCTGCCGGTACTGCCGGTCGGGCTGGACCCAGTACTGCCCGAACGCGCGCACCGTGTACGGCGGGCTGGACGGCGACGGCGGGCACGCGGACTTCATGAAGGTGCCCGCGCACACCCTCATCGCCTTGCCCGACTCGCTGTCGTTCAAGACCGGCGCGGCGATCTCGTGCGGCACCGGGACGGCCTTCGGGGCGATCAAAAGGGTCGGGTTGTCCGCCGACGAGACCGTGGCGGTCTTCGGGCAGGGGCCTGTCGGCCTGAGCTGCACACTGCTGGCCAAGGCCTTCGGTGCCCGGGTGATCGCTGTCGATGTCGAGCCCTCGCGGCTGGAGATGGCGCGGAAGTTCGGTGCCGACCACGTCGTCGACGCCCGGGATCAGGATTCCGTCGCTGCCGTCCGGGAACTCACCCGCAACGGTGAAGGCGCCGACAAGTCCATCGAGTGCAGCGCGAACGTCACCGTGCGCCGTCAGGCCGTTCAGGCGCTCCGGCGCTGGGGAACGGCCTGCCTGGTCGGCGTCTTCGGCAAGATCGAACTGGACAGCGAAGAGCTCATCCAGCTGCAGAAGACCGTCGTCGGCTCGCTCACCTTCAGCAAGAACCTGCAGGAGGAGTGCGCCCTGTTCGTCGCCGAGCGGGGTCTGGACGTCGAATCGCTGTTCACCAACGAGTTTCGGCTCGACGAGGCCGAGCACGCCTATGACCTGTTCGACCGGCGCCAGATCGGCAAGGGCGTCTTCGTTTTCGACTGACGGGAAGCCGCAGTGACCACTTTTCAGCAGAACTTCGCCCTGGGCGAGCAGGCCCAGGGGTTCTTGTCACGCGAGGTCCACCACCACGTCATCGACGGCAAGCGCGTTCCCGCCGCGTCGGGCCGGACGCTGAGCACGGTCAATCCCTCGACCGGTGAGGTCTTGGCGCAGCTCGCGGCGGGTGACGCGTCCGATGTGGATCAGGCGGTTCACGCCGCGCGCAGAGCATTCAGCGGTCCATGGCGTGCCTGGACGCCCTATGAGCGCCAGGCGCTGCTGACGCGCGTCGCCCAGACCCTCGACGAGCGGTTCGAGGAACTGATCCAGATCGAGGCCACGGACATGGGCGCCCCGGTCTCGAGGTTGCGCACCACCAAGCCCGCCTTGATGAAGATGCTGTCGTTCTTCGCCGCGCAGGCGGCCACCATCAGCGGTGAGACCCTGATGAACGGCATTCCCGGCAGCGTCGCCACGATGACGCTGAAGGCACCGGTCGGAGTCATCGGCGGGATCATTCCCTGGAACGGTCCGCTCAACAGCCAGTTCTGGATCATCGGCGCCGTGCTGGCCAGCGGGTGCACCACCGTGCTGAAACCGTCCGAGGACGCCTCGCTGTCGGTACTGCGGGTGGCCGAGATCCTGCTCGAAGTCGGTGTGCCGGACGGCGTGGTCAACGTCGTCACCGGCTTGGGCAAGGAGGCGGGCCACGCGCTGGCGGCCCACCCGGACGTCGACCGCATCGCGTTCACCGGCTCGACGCAGACCGGCCGCAGCGTCATCGAAGCGTCCACGGTGAACATCAAGAAGCTGCAGCTGGAACTCGGCGGCAAGTCCGCGGATATCGTGTGCGCGGACGCAGACCTGGACAAGGCGGTGCCGGGCGCCGCGATGGGCGTGTTCGCCAACTCCGGTCAGATCTGCTTCGCCGGCACCCGGGTGCTGGTCCAGCGTCCCGTCGTCGACGAGTTCACCGCACGGCTGCTCGAGTTCGTGAAGACCCTGCGAGTGGGGCACAGCCTGGACACCGCCGCGACGTTGGGTCCGGTGATTTCCCAGCCCCAGCTGGACAAGGTGCTGTCCTACGTCGACGTCGGCCGGACCGAGGGTGCCGACTTGCTCTGCGGCGGCCGGCGGCTCGAAGGTAGCGGCTACTTCGTGGAGCCGAGCGTTTTCGCCGGGGTGACCAACGAGATGCGGATCGCCCGCGAGGAGATCTTCGGCCCGGTGCTGTCGATCCTGCCGTTCGACGACGTGGACGAGGCCATCGCGATCGCCAACGACAGCGAGTACGGCCTCGGGGGAGCGGTGTGGTCGCAGAACCTGTCCACCGCGCTGCGGGTGGTCCACGGCGTGCACACCGGCACGATGTGGGTGAACTGCTACGGCTACATCGACCCGCTGGTCGGGTTCGGCGGGACGAAGATGAGCGGGTACGGCTCCAAGGGGAGTGCCGCGCACATGGACACCTACCTGTACACCAAGAGCGTCTACATTCAGCTGTGACCGCTATGCGAAAGAGCGCCCCGGGAACTCAGAGATCCCGGGGCGCTCGAGTAGGAGCCCGTCGGGTCAGCTGCCGGTGTCGTAATACTGACCCGCGGCACGGGCTCGCTGGGTCGCCAACTCGATCACCAGCTCGAGGTTGGGTGTCGGGACCTGCGCCAGCGCGGCCAAATCGAGCGGGACGCGAAGCATCGCGTCGATCTCCATCGGCCGGCTCGCGCGCAGGTCCTGCGCGATGCTCTGGAGATGGCCGGACTTCGCCAGCTTGCTAAGCCCTTCTTCGGGATCCCCCGGATCGCAGCCCAGGGCACGCGCGATGGCGGCGCCCTCGTCCGCCATCGCCTTGGCGGTACCGGCGATGGCGGGCTTGTCGAGGACGTCCTTCATCGGCGAGCCCGTCAGGACGGCGAGGGAGCCGCCGACGAGGTTCATCAGCAGCTTGGCCCAGATCGCGTCGCGGATCTTCGGCGTGACGGTGGCTTCCAGCCCGCTGGGGTTGAGCAGCGTCGCCAGTGCGTCGAGCTTTTCGTCGGGCCGGCCGTCGGGGCGGCCGATGACCAGGCGGTTGCGGGGGTTCTCGGCGCGGATCAGGCCTGGTGCGGGCACGCTGCAGGCGGTGTAGGCCACAGCGCCCACGGCCCGGTCGGGGCCGACGTGGTTCTCCAGTGCGCGTTCCGGATCGAGCCGTCGGAGGTGGGTGCCGCCCAGGGGACCGCCGTGGGAGTGGAAGTACCACCAGGGGATGCCGTTCATGACGAACAGCGCCAAGCCGTCCGGCCGCAGCAGGGAACCGACCTGCTCGGCGATGGCCGGAAGGGCCGGGGCTTTGACCGCCACGATGACGATGTCCTGCGGCTCCAGCTCGGCCGGCCGGTCGGTGGCGACCGGGTGGGAGACCAGCTCGCCCTCACGGGTCTGCACCCGCAGCCCGTGCCGGCGGATCGCGGCCAGCTGCTCGCCACGGGCGACCAGCGAGACCTCGGCGTCACGGGAGGCCAGGCGCCCGGCGATGTGCCCGCCCACAGCTCCCGCGCCGTACACGCAAATCTTCATGCGAGTCCTCCGTCGAACTGCCGGCGCTTCTGCGCCGCGGCGGCGCTGAGGAACGAGATGTCGTTGCCGGTGGAGACGTAGCCGGCGCCGAGGTCCAGGTACTGCCGGATGAGGTCCGGCCGCCCGCCCATCCCGCCGATGCCCACCGTCTTGCCGTGCGCTCGGCAGGCGTCGATGACGTGCAGGAACGCCTTGTGCACCTCCGGGTGGTCCACCTGCCCGGCGAAACCCAGCTCGCCGCTGAGGTCGCTCGCGCCCACGAGGACGATGTCCACGCCGTCCACCGCGGCGATGGCCTCCGTCGCGTCCAGGCCGGCGCGGGATTCGACCATCGCCACGACCATGGAGGTCTCGTCGAGCGCGCGGATGGTCTGGTCGCTGGGCAGTGATCGGTAGTGCAGCTGCGGCGCCGATCCCGCGAAGGAGCGTTCGCCCCACGGCGCGTGCTTCACGGCACTCACCGCCGCGTGCGCCTGGTCGGCGGACTGCACGCCCGGCACGACGATCCCCATGGCGCCGGCGTCCATGACCCGGGCGATGAGGAACGGGTCCAAGCCGGGGACGCGGACCAGGGGGGTGACGCCCAGGTGGGTGCAGGCCATGCAGATCTGGCCCGCGGCTTCCAGCGGAAAGCTGCTGTGCTCCAGGTCGATGTAGACGGAGTCGAAGCCCGCGGCGTGGGCGATCGCGGCGATGTCGACTGTCCGCACCAGGCGGACGGTCATCGAGAACACCGGTTCGCCCCGGGAGAGCTTTTCCTTCAAGGGATTGCGCAACAGGGGTTCGCTGGTCATGCTCGTGCCTCGTTTTCGAACCCGTACACGGACTTGACTTCGAGATATTCTTCGAACCCGAACCTGCCCATCGAGCGGCCGATGCCGGACTCCTTGTACCCGCCCATGGGGGCGTACGAATCGGTGGCCGCGCCGTTGTAGCTCACGCGTCCGGCCCGCAGCCCGTTCACGACACGGCGGGCCTTCGCCGGATCATCACCGAAAACGTAGCCACCGAGCCCGTACGGCGAATCGTTGGCGATACGCAGGGCGTCGTCCTCGTCGCGGTAGGGCAGGACGGCCAGGACGGGACCGAAGACCTCCTCGCGGGCGATCCGCATGTCGGGGGTTACCCCGGTGAACACCGTGGGCCGCACGAAGTAGCCCCGGTCCAGACCCTCCGGGCGCTCGGTGCCCCCGGTGACGAGGTGGGCGCCGTCGTCGAGGCCGCTCTGGACGAGATCGCCGATCGACTTGAACTGGGCGGCGCTGACGACCGGCCCCATGGTCGTCGCGCTGTCCAGCGGGTCGCCGAGGCGGAAGCGCCGAACTTCGTCGACGAGGAAGGGCACCACCTGCTCGACCTGGCTTTCGTGCACCAGCATCCGGCTGGGAGCGTGACAGGACTGGCCGGCGTTGAAGAAGCAGCGCTGGATGTTCCAGCGCGCGGCCCGCTCGAGGTCGGCGTCGGGCAGCACGATGTTGGCCGACTTCCCGCCCAGCTCGAGGCACACCCGCTTCACCGTGCCGGCCGCGGCGGCTCCGACCAGCTTGCCGGCGGCGGTGGATCCGGTGAAGGAGATCATGTCGACGTCCCGGTGGCGGGAGAGCGCGTCGCCGACTTCACGGCCGGTTCCGTTCACCAGGTTGAACACGCCCGGCGGCACTTCGGCTTCGTGCAGCACCTGGGCCATGAGCGCGCCGCTCGCGGCGGAATTGAGGCTGGGCTTGGCGACCAAGGTGCACCCGGCGGCCAGGCCGTAGATCAGCTTGATCACGCCGGTCTGGATCGGCCAGTTCCACGGCGAGATCAGCGCGCAGACGCCGATCGGCTCGCGCCGGACGACGGCGCTGCCCATCCGCGTTTCGAAGGGGTAGTCGCGCAGGATGTCGCGGGCCACCCGCATGTGCTGGGCCGGGCCGGTGACCTGGGCGCGGTTGCCGACGGGAATGCCGACCTCGCGCGCGATCAGCTCCGAGAACTCGTCGGCGTGCGACTCGTACACGTCGATGATGCGGTCGATCAGTGCGATCCGGTCGGCGGCCGAGGACACGGAGAAGGTTTCGAACGCCTTGCGTGCCGCGGCGACCGCGCGATCCGCGTCCGCGGCGCTGCCCAGAGCCACCCGGGCGAAGACCTCTTCGCGGGTGGGGTCGATGAGCTCTGCTTCGCGCGGCTCGAGCGGTTCGGTCCACCGGCCGTCGATGTAGAGGTGCGGGTACTGCCGCATGAGCGTGGTCTCCTCGGGGGTCAGCTGCTGTGGGTGTAGCCGCCGTCGCAGGCGATCGTCTGGCCGGTGATGAACGCGGACGCCGGCGTGGCCAGGAAGAACAGGACGCCGACCAGATCGGTCGGCACCATGCCGCGCGGGATGCACTGCTGCGACGCCGCGCGCGCCCGGACCTCGACGGTCGGGTTGACGGTGCGCTCGACCTCAGTGGCGACCATGCCCGGCCGCACGCAGTTGACCGTGATCCCGTGGGGACCCAGCTCGCGCGCCAGGGAGTTGGTCATGCCGATGACGGCCGACTTGGAGGTGACGTAGTGCAGGTAGTTGACCGTGCCGCGGGTCACCGAGTCGGAGGAGATGTTGACGATGCGGCCGAAGCCCGCCGAACGCATGTGCGGAGCCACCGCCCGGACGCACAGGAAGCTCCCGGTGACGTTGACCTTCAGCACCTTTTCCCACTGCTCCAGGGGAATCTGGTCGAACGGTCCCTTTTCGATGGTCGCGAAGATCGACGCGTTGTTGACCAGCACGTCGATTCGGCCGCGGTCTTCGATGATCGTGTCGACCATCGCGGCGACGGAGGATTCGTCGGCCACGTCCACCCGGACGGCCAGTCCGTTCCCGCCGGCGTCGTGGATCTCCTTGACCACCGCCTCCGCTTTGGCGAGGTCGAGATCGGCCACCACGGAGATGGCGCCGGCTGCGGCGAACTGGCGCGCCAGCTCGCGGCCGATGCCTTGCCCGGCGCCGGTGACGACGACTACCCGCCCCTCGACGCTGAAGTCCCGTGCCGAGGCCGGCACACCGGAGTCCTGAGGGGTGTGAGTGAGAGGCGTCGTCGTCATGGGTTGAACATATCCTGCAATATGGGATATTGTCAATCAGGTGGCCGGTTCTGCGCCGGCCGAACGACATCGACTTTGAGGAGCGGGAGATGCGCGTAAGCAAGGCGGCCGACACCGGCAGCGAGCGGGTCGGAACCATGCGCGAGGGGACGCTCGACCAGAAGCACCTGCTGTTCGGCGAAGACGGCTCGCGCAACAACTACGACCTGAACATGGGACTCACCGGCGGTGGCGGCTGGCGGACCCCGCGGCACCGGCACAACTTCGACCAGATCCGTTACGTCATCGCGGGCAAGCTGCCCTTCACCGAGACCGACGTGCTGGAACAGGGCTGGGTGGGGTACTTCCCCGAAAGTGTCCACTATGGACCACAGGAACGCCCCGAAGGACTGCGCACCATGGTTCTCCAGTGCGGTGGCGCGAGCGGCGCCGGCTACCTGAGCGTCGCGCAGCGGGAGGCGACGAACGCCGAGCTGGCCAAGACCGGCGAGTTCAAGAAGGGCAAGTACCACTACACCGACGCCGACGGTGTGGCCCGGGTAGTGGACGGCTCGCAGGCGATCTTCGAGCACGCCACGGGCGGCAAGCTGGAGTTCGCGACTCCGCGGTACACCGACGTCATCACGATGAACCCCGCGGCCTACGACTGGCTCCCGCAGGGCGATGAGGGCGTCGCGGAGAAGTGGCTCGGCAGCTTCACCGAACGCAACCTGCGCATCGGGTTCCTGCGCCTCGACGCCGGCGCGGTGTACCGGGCAGGGCAGCACCCCTCCATCGAGATCCTGTTCCAGATCGACGGTCAAGTCTCGGCCGGCGGCGAGAAGTACGGTCCCGAAACCGGGTACGAGTTCCTCGCCAACGAGGGACCGGTGCCGGTCGAGGCCGTCGAGCCGACCGAGTTCTTCCGCGCGGTGCTGCACACGTTCTGAGCCGGCTGATGAACGATTCCCCGACGGCGTTGCTCCGGCAGCTCGCTGAAGTCGGCGTGCCCGCGGACGCGTCGCCCCGGCGCCGATCCGAGTACGCCTACGACGCCTCCAACTACCGCGTCGAACCCCTCGCGGTCGCGTTCCCGCGCTCGGTCGACGACGTCGTGGCCGCCGTCGCGGCGTGCCGGGCGACCGGTACCGCGATCATCGCCCGCGGCGGCGGCACGTCGATGGCGGGCAACGCCGTCGGTCCCGGGCTCGTCTTGGACTTCTCGCGGCACATGAACCGCGTCCTCGCGATCGACGAGGAGGCCGGGACGGTCGACGTCGAGCCCGGCGTCGTGCTCGCGGCGCTCTCTCGTGAGGTGGAGCGGGCGACCGGCGGGCGCCGCACGTTCGCGCCGGACCCGTCGTCGAAGAACCGCGCGACGATCGGGGGAGCGATCGGGAACGACGCGTGCGGCAACCACTCGGTCCGCTACGGCCGTACGTCCGACCACGTAGCCGAGATCGACGTCGTCACCTCCGACGGCGCGCGGCTGACGGCGACGGAGACGGGGCTGCGGGCCACCGATCCCGCGGACTCGTTCTCGGCCGGCCGGGCGGCGGCGCTCACGGCGTCGCTGACCCGGCTCGCCCGGGAGAACCTGAGCGCGTTCCGCGTCGAACTCGGCCGCATCCCCCGGCAGGTTTCGGGCTACCACCTCGAGAACTTGTTGCCGGAGCGGAAGTTCAACGTCGCGCGCGCCGTCGTCGGCTCCGAGGGGACGTGGGCCGTCGTCGTCGGTGCCCGGATGAAGCTCGTGCCGAAACCGGCGGCCGCGTTGCTCGTCTGCCTCGGCTACGAGGACGTCGTCGACGCCGCCCGTGACATCCCGGCGATCCTCGAGTTCTCGCCGGCGGCGGTCGAGGGGACCGACGAGGCGATCGTCGCGACCATGCGGCACCGGCGTGGACCCGACTCAGTCCTCGGACTGCCCGAGGGGCGGGCGTGGCTTTTCGTGGACCTCGACGGCGACGACCCCGGGTCGGTCCGCGCGCAGGCCGACCGGCTGCTCGCGCGCCTGGCGGAGAACGGGCGGCTGGTGCAGGGGCGAGTGGCCGCGGACTCCGCGGAACGCGCGTCGCTCTGGCGGGTGCGGGAAGACGGGGCGGGACTGTCGTCCCGGCTGGCGTCGGGCGGCGAGTCCTGGCCGGGGTGGGAGGACTCGGCGGTCGCTCCCGAGCGGCTTGCCGACTACCTCGCCGATCTCCGGGAGCTCCTGGCAGAATACCGCCTCACCGGGGTCATGTACGGGCACTTCGGGGCCGGCTGCATGCACATCCGCATCACCTACGACTTGCGCAGCGAGGAGGGCCGCGAGGTCTTCCGCAAGTTCACCCGCCGGGCCGCGGAACTCGTGGTCCGGCACGGCGGATCGCTGTCCGGCGAGCACGGAGACGGCCGGGCGCGGTCCGAGCTGCTGTCGCTCATGTACTCGCCGGAGGTGATGGCGGCGTTCGCCGAGTGCCGCCGGTTGTGGGACCCCGCCGGCATCCTGAACCCCGGCTCCATGACCGACCCCGATCCGATGGACGCCCATCTCGCACTGGCCGGGGTACCGGACCGCGAATGGCGCATGAGCTTCGACCTGCACCCGGCCGGCGGCACGGACCCGTGGGTGCACGCCGTCCAGGGCTGCATCGGCGTGGGCCGGTGCCGCGCGGACAGCGGCGGGGTGATGTGCCCGAGCTACCGCGCCACCCGCGACGAGAAGGACTCGACCCGCGGCCGCGCCCGCGTCCTGCAGGACATGGTCCGCGGCGCACGTACGGTCGAGCAGGGCTGGCGATCCGAAGAGGTCCGCGAAGCCCTGGACCTGTGCCTGTCGTGCAAGGCCTGCTCGACCGACTGCCCGGCCGGAGTGGACATGGCCACGTACAAGGCGGAGTTCTTCCACCACTACTACCGTCGCCGGCTCCGGCCGCGCTCGCACTTCTCGCTCGGCTGGCTGCCGCGCTGGCTCAAGCTGACCAGCCGCGTCTCCGGTGTCGTCAACACCGTCCTCGCGACCCGGTTGGGCCCGCTCTTGGCCGCGGCGGGCGGGCTCACCACGAAACGTGCGCTGCCGCGGTTCGCCGGAGCGCGGGAGTGGCGGCGCGAGGCCGCCGACGTCCCGGCCGGGGACGGTTCGGTGGTTCTGTTCGTGGACACGTTCACGCGCGGCTTCCGGCCCGAGGTCGCCGGCGCGGCGGCTCGCGTCCTCGCCGACGCCGGTGACGCCGTCGCTTGCTCGGCTGACGCCTGCTGCGGCCTGACGTGGATCTCCACGGGCCAGTTGAAGACCGCGCGGCGGCTCCTGGTCAAGGCCGCGAAAGCCCTCGACGACGGCACCGACCGGCCGATCGTCGTCATCGAGCCCAGCTGCGCGGCCGCGTTGCGCAAGGACCTGCCCGAGTTGGTCCCCACGGAGCAGGCCAAGCGGGTCGCGGCGCGCGTACGCAGCTTCGCCGCGCACCTGGCCGACCGGGTGTCAACGGGCTGGAAACCGGCTCCCGGGCCGGGACAGGTGGTGCTCCAGACGCATTGCCACGAGTACTCGGTCTTCGGCAGCGCGGCCCAGCGGACGGTGCTCGAAGCAGCCGGGGTGCGCACCATCGTCGACGCGAACGGCTGCTGCGGCGTCGCCGGGAACTTCGGCTTCGAAGCCGCGCACTACGACGTGAGCATGCAGGTCGCCGAGACCGCGCTCGCCCCCGCGCTCGGCACCACCGGCCACGACGTCGCCGTGCTGACCGACGGCTTCTCCTGCGCCCGTCAGGTGGACCAGCTCGATCCCACGAGGCCCGGCCTGCACCTGGCCCAGCTTCTCGACCCGAACCCCAGCAAGGAAAACGAGGAACTCACGTGACCATCGGCAAAGTCAGCACCGGCGTCTTCATCGACGGACAGTGGGGCGAAGCCGCCTCCGGCGCCCGCTTCGACGTCGTCAACCCGGCGACCGAAGAAGTCATCGCGACGGTGGCCGACGGCGGCGCCGAGGACGCGATCCGCGCGATCGAAGCCGCGGGGCGCGCGCAGAACGATTGGGCCAAGACCGCTCCCCGTGAGCGCAGTGAGATCCTGCGTCGCGCCTACGACCTGATCATGGCGCGGCAGGACGAGCTCGCACTCGTCATGACCACGGAGATGGGCAAGCCGCTCGCCGAAGCCAAGGGTGAGGTGGCCTACGCCGCCGAGTTCTTCCGGTGGTTCGCCGAAGAAGCCGTCCGCATCGGCGGCGACCTAACGACGACGGGCGACGGGAAGAACCGCATCCTCGTCTCGCGCGAACCCGTCGGCCCCTGCGTGCTGGTGACCCCGTGGAACTTCCCGCTCGCGATGGGCACGCGCAAGATCGGACCGGCCATCGCGGCCGGCTGCACGATCGTGTTCAAGCCCGCCAACCTCACCCCGCTCTCGTCGCTGGCACTGGTGGACATCCTCGGCGAGGCCGGACTCCCCGCGGGCGTGCTCAACGTCGTGTGCACGACGAAGGCGTCCTCGGTGGTCACGCCGTGGATGTCGAGCGGCATCGCCCGCAAGATCAGCTTCACCGGCTCGACCGCGGTGGGCGTCCGCCTGCTCGAACAGGCGTCGCAGCACGTCATGCGCTCGTCGATGGAACTGGGCGGGAACGCACCCTTCCTGGTGTTCGAGGACGCGGACCTGGACCGCGCGGTCGAAGGGGCGGTCGCGGCCAAGATGCGCAACATGGGCGAGGCCTGCACGGCCGCGAACCGGATCTTCGTGCAGCGGTCCGTCGCCGAGGAGTTCGCTCGACGGCTCGCGGCGCGGCTCGGTGCGCTGACGGTCGGCGACGGCGCCGAGCCCGGCATCGAGGTCGGCCCGCTCGTGGAAGAGAAGGCCCTGCGGAAGGTCCAGGAGCTGGTCGACGACGCCGTCGGCAAGGGTGCGAAGGTCGTCTGCGGCGGGAACCGGCCGGACCGCCCGGGCTACTTCTACTCGCCGACGGTCCTCTCCGACGTCTCGGCCGAGGCCAACCTCATGACCGAGGAGATCTTCGGGCCGGTGGCGCCGGTCGTCCCGTTCGACACGGAGGAGGAGGCCGTCCGCCTGGCCAACGACACCCCGTGGGGGCTCGCGGGCTACCTGTTCACCCAGGACGTGGACCGCGGGTTCCGGGTGGGCGAGGCGCTCGAGGTCGGTATGGTCGGCCTGAACACGGGGATCGTGTCCAACCCGGCCGCGCCCTTCGGTGGCGTCAAGGCTTCCGGGCTGGGTCGTGAGGGCGGCCGCGTAGGCATCGACGAGTTCCTGGAGTACAAATACATGGCCGTGCCTCGCACGTGAGTAGTTTGACAATATCTCACATGGCGGGATATTGTCACTGCCGTGACCGAGACGACGGACAGCGCGAGCAGCCTGGCCAAAATGCTCACCATCTTGCAGCTGTTCAGTGAGAAAGAGCCCGTCTGGTCGACGGCCGCCATCCTGGAGGCGCTCGAGACCTCGAGGTCGACGGGGTACCGCTACATCAAGACCCTGCACGAGGCCGGGCTGATCAACGCGGTCCGCAACGGCCAGTACGCGCTCGGCCCGCGGATCATCGAGATGGATCTGCAGATGCGGCTGACGGATCCGCTGCTGCTGGCCAGTCACGGTGTGCTCGAAGACCTGGTGGACAAGATCGGGCACTCGGCGCTGCTGTGCACCGCGTTCCGGGATTCGGTGCTGTGCGTCGGCGAGGCCCGCGCCCCGAAGAGCCCCGAAAACCGGTTCCTTCGCGGGCAGCGGCGCCCGCTGTTCCAAGGGGCGGTGTCGAAGGTCGTGCTGGCCTACTTGCCCCACCACCGCTTGAAGGCGATCTACCCGCGCCAGCAGGCGGAGATCGAGAAGGCCGGGCTGGGCAGCACCTGGAGCGAGTTCCGTGCGGCCCTGGGCAAGATCAAGAAGGACGGCTACGCGCTGACGGTGGGGGAGTTCAACCCCGGCGTCTACAGCGTCGCGGCGCCCGTCCTCGACGACCAGAAGACCTCGCTGGGTAGCGTGGGTGTCGCATGGGACGAGAAGGAGCGGCGCGACGTCGACGTCGAGCACGCGGTGCTCGCCGTCAAACAGGCGGCGGCGACGATCTCGGAGCGCCTGCTGGAGCACCAGCGTGGCGGATGACCTCCTTCGGCATAGGGAAGGCGGCTGCGGTCCTCACAGCAGGGCATCCGCGGTGATCGGGAAATCGCGGATCCGGCGCCCGGTGGCGTGGAAGACCGCGTTGGCGATCGCCGGGGCGACGCCGACCAGCACGAGTTCGGCCAGGCCCTTGACCCCGAGGGGGTCGGCTTCGCGGTCTTCGCCGTCCAGGTAGATCGCGCGGAGGTCGCGGATGTCGGCGTTGACCGGCACCAGGTAGTCGGCGAGGTTGGCGTTGACGATGCGGCCGTCGCGCGGATCGGTGACCGTGTGCTCCAGCAGAGCGGCGCCGATGCCGCCGACCATGCCGCCGAGAGCCTGGCTGTCGGCGAGCTTGGGGTTGACGATGCGGCCCGCGTCGTAGACGCCGAGCAGGCGCCGGACCCGGATGAGGCCGAGGCGGGCGTCGACGGCGACTTCGGCGAAGGCCGCGCCGTAGCCGTACATCGAGAACCGGTTCTCCGGCGAGGGCGCCCAGGACCCGATCACCTCGAGGTGATCGCGGCCGTTGCGCGTGAGCAGCTGCCGGTAGGTCTCGCCGCGCGTGGGATCGCTCTTCACGTGCATTCGTCCTTTTCGGACGAGCACGTCGTCCGGATTGACGCCGCGCAGGGGAGATCGAGGGTCGTTGACGGCCAGGGTGATGGCCTGGCGGCGGACCTTGTCGCAGCCGTCCTGGACGGCGGAGCCGACGCTGGCCATGGTCATCGAGCCGCCGTGGGGCGGGGTCGGTGGCATGAGGGAGTCGCCGAGCCGGAACCGCACGGTGTCCATGGTCAGGCCGAGGGCGTCGGCGGCGACCTGGGGCATCGAGGTGTAGGTGCCGGGGCCCATGTCGCTGGTCGCGGACTCGACCAGTGCCGTACCGTCGGCGTTCAGCCGGACGTGGGCCTGCGCCGGGGCGCGCGCGGTGTCGTAGACCGCGGCGGCCATGCCGGTGCCGATCAGCCAGTCGCCGTCCCTGGTGGAGGCCGGCTTGGGATTGCGACGGCGCCACCCGAATTCGTGCGCGCCGACGTCGTAGCATTCGCGCAGCCGCCGGGTGGAGAACGGCTGCCCGGTGGACTCGTCGGCCGCCGGTTCGTTGCGTTTGCGCAGCTCGATGGGGTCGATGCCGAGTTCGTGGGCGAGCTCGTCCATCGCGGACTCGATGACGAGGGCGGCGGAGGCGTAGCCGGGCCCGCGCATCCAGATCGGGGTGTTCACGTCGAGCGGGACGGTCGAGTAGGCCTGGCGGACGTTCGGCATGCTGTAGAGCATCTGGCCGGGTGCCAGCATCGCCTCGGTGAACGTCTCGTAGCTGGAGGTCTCGCCGCGGATCTCGTGGGTCATCGCGGTGAGCCGCCCCGTGCGGTCGCTGCCGAGCCGGAGCCGGTAGGAGTAGGCGGGCCGGAACCCGGTGCCGAAGTACAGCTGCCGGCGCGCCATGACCAGCTTGACCGGGCGTCCGGTTTCGCGGGCGGCGAGCGCGGCGACGGTGGTGTGCGGCCAGGCCCGCAGCCCGCTGCCGAACGCGCCGCCGACGAACGGCGAGATGACCCGGACCGACGTCTGCGGGATGCCGAACACGGCCGCGAGCTCCTGCTGGGTACCGCCGACCACCCACTGGGTCTTGTCCCAGACCGTGAGCCGGTCGCCGTCCCAGCGGGCGATCGTGGCGTGCGGCTCCATCGGGTTGTGGTGGTTGCGGGCGGTCCGGTAGGTCAGGTCCAGCCGGACCGGCGCGGTGCCCAGCGCACCCTCGGCGTCGCCGCGCGCGTAGGTCGCCGGCTCGTCGGCCGGGGCGGTGGCCAGGTCGGTGCTCGGCTGCTCGGCGGCGTAGGTCACCGTCACCAGACGGGCGCCCTGCTGGGCGGCTTCGTGAGTGGTGGCGACCACGACGGCGACCGGTTGGCCGAAGAACCGCACCCGGTCGTCCTGGAAGACCCGCAGCCTCGTACCCGGCGGGTTGTTCGAACCCGGATTGTCCACGTAGGGCAGTCGCGGTGCGTTGCGGTGGCTGATCACGCGCAGGACGCCGGGGTGCGCGAGGGCGCCGCGGTCGTCGATGACCGTGATGCGGCCCCGTCCGACGCTGCTGTCCACGACTGCCGCGTACAGGACGCCGTCCGTGGGGTGGTCGGCGGCGTAGAGCGCGCGCCCGGTGACCTTGAGCCGTCCGTCCACCCGGGACTGCGGGGTGCCGACGGCGGTGCGGGGCTGGATCATCGGGTGCCTCCCACGACGCGCAGCTGGCGTTCGACCGTGCGCTTGAGCAATTCGACCTTGAACCCGTTGTGCCGCAACGGGCGGGCGCCGTCCGCGGCTCGCTGCGCGGCTTCGGCCCACAGCGCATCCGACGGCCGCTTGCCGAGCAGGTGCTGTTCGACGGCGGGCAGTTTCCACGGGACGGTGCCCACGCCGCCGGCTGCGACCTTCGCCGCGCGGATCACGCCACCCTGGATGTGCAGGGCCACTGCGGCCGAGGTCAGGGCGAACTCGTAGCTCTGCCGGTCCCGCACCTTCAGGTAGCCGGATTTCGCCGGGCGCGGGAAGGCCGGGATCTCGACAGCGGTGATCAGCTCACCAGGGCGCAGGGCTTGTTCCCGGTCGGGCGTGCTGCCGGGCCGCAGGAGGAAGTCGGCGAAGGGGATGGTGCGTTCGCCGGCGGAACCTTGCACGTGCACGATCGCTTCCAAGGCGGCGAAGGCGACCGCGACGTCCGATGGGTGCGTGGCGACGCACGCCTCCGAGCCGCCCAGGATGGCGTGGCCGCGGTTGTAGCCGTCGAGGGCCGCGCAGCCCGAACCCGGGGTGCGCTTGTTGCAGTTCGCGCTCACGTCCCGGAAGTAGGTGCAGCGAGTGCGCTGCATGATGTTGCCGCCGATGGTGGCCATGTTGCGCAGCTGGGCGGACGCGCTCAGTTCCAGGGCCTCCGACACCACCGGGAAGGCGCCGTGGACCCGGGGATCCGCGGCGACGTCGGCCATCCGCACCAGTGCGCCGATCCGCAGGCCGCCACCCGGGGTGGGGGTGATGCCGGTGAGCGGCAGCGTGGCGATGTCGACGAGGGTGCCGGGGTGTTCCACGGTCTCGCGCATCAGGTCGACCAGCGTCGTGCCGCCCGCGATGTACCGGCCGCCGCGCTGCCCGGCCGCGATGGCCGAGCGGATGTCGGGGACCTTGGCGTAGGAGAAGGGTTCCATCGCCTCAGCCCTTCGCCTGCTGGATGGCCTTGATGATCTTGACGTAGCAGCCGCAGCGGCAGATGTTGCCGCTCATCCACTCCCGGATCTCGTCCGGCGATCCAGTGTGGCCCTCCTTGAGGCAGCCGACGCCGGACATGATCTGCCCCGGCGTGCAGTAGCCGCACTGGAAGGCGTCCTGGTCGACGAACGCCTGCTGCAGCGGGTGCAACGGCCCCTCATCACCGGGGGACAGGCCCTCGATGGTGGTGACCTTCGCGCCGTCCAACCGCACCGCCAGGGTGAGGCAGCCGTTGACGCGGCGGTCGTCGACCAAGACCGTGCAGGCGCCGCACGCGCCCGCGTCGCAGCCCTTCTTCGTGCCCGTCAGCCCGAAGTGCTCGCGCAGCAGGTCCAGTAGCGACGTCCGGTTGTCCACGGTCACGGTGCGCCGGGTGCCGTTGACGGTCAACGAGACCCGGCTGCTCGGCGTGCTGTCGGCCGCGGTCGCGGGCTCGGCGCCCAGCAGCGAGGAGCCGGCCACGACGGCACCGCTCACGGCCGACGCGGCGAAGAACGTCCGCCGGGAAACGGCTGCCGCCTCTCCTGGCGGCTGGGGGTTTTCGGAGGCCATGGGACGACTCCACCAGGTGTTCGCGCGGGCTGGGAGTCACTGGCGAAGGGTGTACTGGCAGTACGTCGCAAAGCGGACGAATCGGCGGTACTTTGGCCGGTTGACTCGGGAGCGGGTGTGGCGACCGGGGTGCGCGTTACGTCAATCAACTGATTTAATCGGGTTGTCTGACCTCGCCCGGACCATCCCCACACGGCGCAACGGAGAATCCCTTGACCGCATCCGCTTTGGACCCCGGCACGGCCTTGCTCGTCGTCGACCTGCAACGCGCGACCACCAGCCTCCCGTCCGCTCACGACATGGACGGCGTCATCGCGAACGCCGTCCGGCTGGCCGGTGCGTTCCGGCAGCGGGACCTGCCGGTGGTCCTGGTCAGCGCGGACCTGAACCGGCCGCCCGCGGGGCGGACCGAGCTGGGCGGGAACCGGCCGCCGATCCCGGAGGCGGCGCTCGCGCTCGTCCCGCAGCTCGATCCGCAGCCCGCGGATCTGCGCGTCGTCAAGTCCGGGTGGGGAGCGTTCGCCGGCACCGACCTGGCCGGCACACTGACCCGGCTCGGCGTCACGCAGGTGGTGATCGCCGGGGTCGCGACGACTTTCGGCGTCGAGTCGACCGCGCGCCAGGCGTACGACCTCGGCTTCACCGTCACGGTGGTCGTCGACGCCGTCACCGATCCCCGCGCCGAGGCGCACGAGCAGAGCGTCGCCCGGGTGTTCCCCGTGCTCGGCGAGACAGCCACCACCGAGGAGGTGCTCGCGCTGCTCCCGATCAGGGCGTGAGCAGGGCCTTGATCGCGCGCCGCTCATCCATGGCCCGGTAGCCCTCGGCCACCTGGTCCAGGGGCAGCGTGAGGTCGAAGACCGGGCCGGGGTTGATGTGGCCGGACAGGACGCGGTCGATCAGGTCGGGCAGGAAGCGGCGCACCGGCGCGGGGCCGCCGCGCAGGCCGACGTGGGAGAAGAACAGCTCTTCGCCGGCGATCTGCACGTCGTGCGGGACGCCGACGAACCCGACGTTGCCGCCGGGCCGGGTCGCGTGGAGCGCCTGCTTCATGGATTCGGCGGTGCCGACGCACTCCAGCACGGCGTCGGCGCCGATGCCGCCGGTGAGGTCCTTGATGGCGGCGACGCCGTCGTCGCCGCGTTCGGTGACGATGTCGGTGGCGCCGAACTCAGTGGCCAGCTTCTGCCGCGATTCGTGGCGGCTCATGGCGATGACGCGTTCCGCGCCGAGCTCCTTGGCCGCGATGACGCCGCACAGCCCGACCGCGCCGTCGCCGACCACGACGGCGGTGGAACCGGGCTTCACCTCGGCGGCGACGGCGGCGTACCAGCCGGTGCCCATGACGTCGGACACGGCCAGCAAGCCGGGGAGGTGCTCGGGGCCGGGGTGTTCAGGGGTGGCGACGAGCGTGCCCTGGGCGTTGGGGATGCGGACGAGGTCGGCCTGGCAGGTGCTCATGAACTCGCGGTGCAGGCAGGACGACTGCCAGCCGTTGCGGCAGTTCGCGCAGGTGTTGTCCGAGGTGGCGAACGAGCCGACGACGAACTGGCCGGGCTTGACCGCGGTCACCTCGCTGCCGACCTCTTCGACGACGCCGACGTACTCGTGGCCCATCGGGTGCGGGTCGCCGATCGGCTCGAGGCCGCGGTAGGGCCACAGGTCCGAGCCGCACACGCAGGTGACGACGGTGCGGATGATCGCGTCGGTCGGCTGCTCGAGCTTCGGGTCGGCGAGCTGTTCGAAACGGACGTCGCCGGGCGCGTGGATGACGGCTCCGCGCATGGGGATGGCTCCTCGGGTGACGGGGTGCGGGCCCAAACGGCCCCTGGCGCTTACAGGCAACCGCGTCTCCGCGCGCACAGCGAGTCTCTGATGAAGGGTGTACCGGCAGTACACCCCAACGTGTGATGGCGGCGCGTACGGTCGCGCTGTGGACAACCGTGACGAAGTCCGCGAGTTCCTCGTCTCGCGGCGAGCCAGGATCACGCCGGAGGAGGCGGGGCTGCCGGGCGGGACCCGGCGTCGCGTGAGCGGGCTGCGCCGCAGCGAGGTCGCCGCGCTGGCCGACGTGAGCGTCGAGTACTACGCCAAGCTCGAACGCGGGAACCTCGCCGGTGCCTCGCCCGCCGTGCTCGAGGCGGTCGCCCGCGCGCTGCGGCTGGACGACGCCGAACGCGCCCACCTGCTGCACCTGGCCCAGACCGCCGACGGGGCCGATGTGCTCGCCCGCCCTCGGCAGCGGTCGGCGAAACCGCGCACGCTGCACCGCAGTCTGCAGTGGACGCTGGACGCGATCACCGCCGGGCCCGCGTTCGTCAACAACGGCCGCCTGGACCTGCTGGCGGAGAACCGGCTCGCCCGGGCGTTCTACCGCGACATGTACGTGGGTGGCCCGAAGCCGAACATGGCCCGGTTCCAGTTCCTCGACCCCACGGCCCGCCGCTTCTACGCCGACTGGGACCTGGCCGCGGACATCACCGTGGACGTCCTGCGCACCGAAGCCGGCCGCAACCCGCACGACAAGGGCCTGCACGACCTCGTCGGGGAGCTGTCCACTCGCAGCGACGAGTTCCGCCGCCGCTGGGGCAAGCACAACGTCCGGCGGCACGGCACGGGCGTGAAACGCTTTCATCACCCGGACGTGGGTGATGTCACCCTCACGTGGGAGGCGATGGGCATGGCCGCCGAACCCGGTCTCACCCTGGTGGTCTACACCGCCGAACCGGGTTCTCCGTCCGCGGAAGGGCTGGAGCTGCTCGCGTCCTGGGCCGCGGCTCAGCCCGACCGGTGACCGGTCGGGTGTGCCGCCTCGTGCGTGGCCGCCCAGGAGGCCAGGAGGCGCAGGGTCTCTTCGGACGGTGAACCGGGCTCGGCCGTGTAGATGGTCACCGTCAGGCCGGGTTCGGCGGCCAGTTCGAGGCCTTCGTAGGCGAGGGTGAGGTCCCCGACGACCGGGTGGTGGAAGGTCTTCGACCCGGTGCCGTGGTGGCGGACGTTGTGGGCGCCCCACCGGACGCGGAACTCGTCGCTGCGGGTGGACAGTTCGCCCACCAGGTCGTGCAGGCCCTTGTCGTGCGGGTCGCGGCCGGCTTCGGTGTGCAGGATTTCGACGCAGACGTCGGCGAAGAAACCCCAATCCGGGTAGAACCGCCGCGAGGCCGGATCGAGGAACTGGAACCGGGCGAGGTTCGGTGGTTGCTGCGGGCTCGCGTAGACGTCGGAGTAGAAAGCCCGGGCGAGGCGGTTGGCGGCCAGCAGGTCCATCCGTCCATTGCGGACGAAGGCGGGGCCTTCGGTGACGGCGTCGAGGACCCACTGCAGGCTGGGGTGCAGTGTCCGGTCGCCCTTCGCCGGCCGCCGCAGGATCGCGCTCGTGCCGTCCGCCGCGCGGGCGAGGGCGAGCAGATGGGCGCGCTCAGCGTCGTCGAGCTGGAGTGCCCGGGCCACCGCGTCCAGGACGGACGGCGAAACTCCGGCGAGGTTGCCGCGTTCCAGCTTGGCGTAGTACTCGACGCTGACGTCGGCCAGCATGGCGACCTCGCTGCGGCGCAGGCCCGGCACCCGCCGTTTGCTCCCGGGCGGGAGCCCGGCCTGCTCGGGGCTGATCTTCGCGCGCCGCGAGACGAGGAACTCGCGAACTTCCTGGCGATTGTCCACCCCACCACGATAAGTCCGCCCACGACGGTGAAGGGTGCTCTGCCAGTACACCTTTCGAGAGAACCTCGCGGGTCGCGCCGGCTTCTGGTTCCGTGGGAACCGGAAGCCAAGTCCGGCCGAGGAGTATTCATGTCGACTTTCGCACTCGTCGGTGCCGGCCCCGGCCTGGGGTTCGCCACCGCACGGCGCTTCGGGGCCGCCGGCTACGACGTCGCCCTGATCGCCCGCAGCGCTTCGCGCCTTGAAGAGCTGACGGCCGAGCTGACGCGTGAGGGCATCCGAGCTCGCGCGTTCCCCGCCGACGTGCTCGACCGCACGTCGCTCACCGCCGCGTTGCAGGCAGCCGGGCCCGTCGAGGTCCTGCAGTTCAGCCCGGTGCCCCGCGCGGACTTCATGAAGCCGCTCCTCGACACGAGCGCCGACGACCTCGACGCGCCCCTGAACTTCTCCGTGAAGGGCCCGGTCACCGCCGTGCACGCCGTGCTGCCCGGCATGCGCGCCCTCGGCCGCGGAACCGTCCTGTTCGTGAACGGCGGCAGCGCCGTGCGCCCGCACCCCCAGCGCGCCGGCACCTCGATCGCCTTCGCCGCGGAGAGCGCGTACGCCCGGATGCTGCACGAAGTGCTGGCTCCGGAAAACATCCACGTCGCCCAGCTCATCGTCCCGGGAGCCATCCGGCCGGACGCGGAGCACAGCAGCCCGGACGCCCTCGCCGGGAGACTCTTCGCCATCCACTCCGAACGTGACGGTTTCCGGCACTTCGCCGAGCCCATGCCGGAGACGCCGTGACTCTCGCCCGCGCGATCCCCGTCACCGCCCTGCTGGCCGCGGTCGCCTGCGGCGCCGAACCACCGCCGTCCTCGGCACCTCCGGCGTCCTCGACGACCCTCGCGCCCACGACCGGGAGCACCACCGTGAACATCCGCCTCACCGTCGACGGCCGCGTCGTGCACGCGACCCTGAACGACAGCGCGGCCGCCCGTGATTTCGCCATCCTCCTGCCGCTCACGCTGGACCTGAGCGACTTCCACGAAACGGAACGCATCTCCGACCTGCCCCGCCGGCTGTCGACCGACGGCGCCCCGGAAAGCGCCGAGCCGAAGGCCGGTGACCTGGCCTTCTACGCGCCGTGGGGCAACCTGGCGATCTATTACCGCGACGCGCCCCGCGCGAACGGCGTCGTCGTCCTCGGCCGCCTCGCCGACGGCGGCGCCGATGTGCTCGCCACCGCCGACCGCGTCACCATCGAACCAACCCCCTGAAGCTGGAGAACGCCCGAGATGAACCCCACGTACGACTTCACCGGCCAGGTCGCCTTCGTCACCGGAGCCGGCTCCGGGATGGGGCTGGCCACCGCCCGCGCCTTCGCCGAGTCCGGTGCCGCCGTCGCCCTCACCGACGTCGACGAAGCCGCGCTCGAGGCGGCGGAGAAGGAGCTCACCGCCGCCGGTCACCGCGTCCTGGCGCTGACGTGCGACGTCACCGACGAAGACCAGGTCGCCGCCGCCGTCGACCGCACGGTCGAAACCTTCGGCCGCCTTGACCTGGCCTACAACAACGCCGGTATCCAGATCCCGCCCGCCGACGCCGCCGAGGAGAGCGCCGAGCAGTTCGACCGCGTGCACGCCATCAACCTGCGCGGCATCTGGGCGAGCATGAAGCACGAGCTGCGTCACATGCGAGCACAGGGCAGCGGCGCGATCGTCAACTGCTCCTCCCTGGGTGGCCTCGTCGGCATCCCCGGCCGCGCCTCCTACCACGCGTCCAAGCACGGCGTGATCGGCTTGACCGGCAGCGCCGCCCTCGAGTACGCCCCGCGCGGCATCCGGATCAACGCGGTCTGCCCCGGCACCATCGACACCCCGATGGTCGGCGACATGATCGCCAAGGGCGAGCTCGACCGCGCCGAGGCCGAGGCCAACCAGCCCATCGGCCGGCTGGGCACGGCCGAGGAGATCGCCCAGGCCGTGCTGTGGCTGTGCAGCCCCGGCTCCGGCTTCGTCGTCGGGGTGGCCCTGCCCGTCGACGGCGGCTACGTGGCACGCTGAGCCATGGCACGCGTCTTCGTCACCGGTTCGGCCGACGGGCTCGGCCTCGCCGCGGCTCGGACCCTGCTGGACGAAGGACACGAGGTGGTCGTCCACGCCCGCCGCCGAGAACGGCTCCCGGCGGCCTTGCTGGATCGGGGTGCCGCCGGAGTCGTGGGTGATCTGTCCGATGTGGATCAAACACGGGGTGTCGCCGGGCAGGTGAACGATCTCGGCGAGATGGACGCGGTGATCCACAACGCCGGCGTCTACCGCGGCGCGCTCGTCCTGCCGGTCAACGTCGTCGCGCCCTACCTGCTGACCGCGCTCGTCCGGCGACCGGCGCGGCTGGTGTACCTCAGCAGCGGCATGCACCGCGGCGGGCGGCCGAAGCCGCGCGGACAGGACTGGTCCGGGCGCCGGGTGACCGCGTCCTATTCGGACAGCAAGCTCTTCGTGACCGCCTTCGCCGCCGCGGTCGCCCGGCTGTGGCCCCACGTGTGCAGCAACGCGGTCGACCCGGGTTGGGTGCCGACGAAGATGGGCGGCCCGGGTGCTCCCGACGACCTCCGGCTCGGCCACCTCACCCAGGAGTGGCTCGCCACCGCCGACGACCCGCAGGCCCGCACCACCGGCGGCTACTGGTACCACCGGCAACGGCACGACCCGCATCCCGCCGTCCGAGACGAACGGTTCCAGGACGAGCTGCTGGCCGAGCTCGCGGCCTTCACCGGCACGAGCCTGGCGTAGCCCGGCAGTTCACGCAGGACGGTCGCTGGTCGTCCGGCCGGGCTCGGCCGCCCAGGAGGCCAGCAGGCGCAAGCCGTCGTGGGACGGAGTGCCGGCTTCGGCGGTCCAGACGATGATCTGGAGGTCGGTATCGGCGGCCCAGGTGACGGCGTTCCAGTCGAGGTGCAGGTCACCGACGACCGCGTGGCGCAGGTGCTTGGATCCGGTGTCCCGGGTCGCGACGTCGTGAGCGGCCCACCACCGGCCGAACTGCTCTTCGCGGACGGAGAGTTCGCCCACCAGCTCGGCCAGTTGCCGGTCGCCGGGGTTGTTCGCGTTGTGCATGCGCATCTGGGCGATGGCCAGCCGGGTGACGCCTTCCCAGTCCGCGTACAGCTCGCGCATCGCGGGGTCGGTGATGAGCAGCCTGATGTAGTAGCGCTGTTTCTCGGGGATCTTGCCGAAGTCGGTGATCAGCGCGGCGCCCATGGCGTTCCAGGCGACGATCTCGGTCCGCGGCCCGATCACGAAAGCGGGGGTGTGCGCCAGGTCGTCGAGCAGGCGCTGCAGCTGCGGCTGGATCTTGGGCCGCGGCGGTCGCCGCGTCGGCTGGTGGTCGCCCTTGGCCGAGAGCTCGTGCAGGTAGGCGCTCTGGTCGTCGTCCAGGCGCAGAACCCGGGTCAGGGCGGTCAGCACGGCCGGCGACGCCGGCATCCGGCCCTGTTCGAGGCGGGTGTAGTAGTCGGTGCTGATCGAGGCCAGCACGGCGACCTCTTCCCGGCGCAGACCCGCGACGCGCCGCTGGCCGCCGTCGGGCAGGCCGACGTCGGCCGGGGTGAGCTCGGCTCGGCGCGCCCGGAGGAATTCCCCCAGTTCGTTGCGCTGAGGATCGCGGTTCATGTCCCCAGCTTGACATCGGCCGGCGGCGTTGTCAGGGGGAGAGTTCTGTCCCAGGGTGGTGTGTCCCGGCGACCACGGCGTGGCCGCCGGGACGGGGTCTCAGCCGAGGGCTTTGACGATCTCCTGGGCGAGCGGGACGGCCGACGCCGGGTTCTGCCCGGTGTAGAGGGTGCGGTCCACCTCGAGGTGCGGGGCGAACGGTTCGCCCTCGCGGTAGTCCGCGCCAAGGTCGCCGACGAGGCGGTCCTGGAGCAGCCACTTCGCCCGGTCGGCGAGGCCGTTCAGCTTCTCCTCGGCGTTGGACAGCCCGGTCAGGCGGTAGCCGTGGAACGGGGACTTGCCGTCGGCATCCACTGTGGCCAGGAGCGCCGCCGGGCCGTGGCACACCAGGGACACCGGCTTGCCCGAGGCTAGCCACTCGGTCAGCAGCTTGCCGGATTCGGCGTTGCCGGGCAGGTCCTCCATCGGGCCCCAGCCGCCGGGGTAGAAGACAGCGTCGTAGTCCTCGATCCGCGCGTCCTCGATGCGGATCGGGTTCGCCAGCTCGGTCGCGTCGCGCAGCGCGGTCTTCGTCTGCTCGGCGCCCTCGGGGCCGCCGTTGAACTCGGGGGTGAGGCTGAGTGCGTCCGCGGTCGGCGGGACGCCGCCGGGAGTGGCCACGGCGATCTCGTAGCCGGCCCCTTTGAAGACGGCGTACGGGCCGAGGGCCTCTTCGGCCCAGTAGCCGGCCGGCTGCCGGAAGCCGTCGGCGAGGGTCCAGTGGGTTGCGGCGGTGATGACGAACAGGATCTTGGTCATGGAATGCTCCTTGGTCAGCCGTTGAGGGCCTGCTGCAGCACGTGGCTGTCAGCGGCCTGCCGGAGGTGGACGAGCTTGCCGTCGCGGACGGTCCACAGGTGGATGAAGCGGACATCCGCCTTCTCACCGGACTTCGTGATCGCGTGGTAGTTCCCGTAGACGAAGACGTGGTTCTCGTCGTCGGCGAAGAACTCCTCGGCGCCGGCCGAGAAGGATTCGAAGTCCGGCATCATCCGGCCGAAGAAGTCCCGGCCGACGCTGTCCCACCCGTGGTAGACCCCGCTGTGGGGGAAGCCGGGGGTGATGTCCCAGACCAGGTCGGGGCTGATGATCTCGGCGGTGACCTCGGGCGCCATGCCGGAGTCGTACAGGCGGCGGACCAGGGCGGTGTTCGGCGAATCGGACATGATCGTGCTCCTTCGGGTGCGGTGGGCGTCAGGCGGTGGCGGTCAGGGCGGCCTGGCCGGCGCGGAACACCGCGGCCTGGCGGGCGACGCGGGCGCCGAGGTGCTCGGCGGTGGCGATGTCGGACTTGTGGACGCCCTCCGGGCCGACGTCGTTCGGGCTCTGGGCGCCGGCGCCGAGGAAGAAGCCCAGGCGGTTGATGTCGTCCTCGCTCGCGGTGCTGCTGGCCCAGCCGGGCTGGAGGCCGAGGCTGACCCAGTGCATCGCGTGCTGGGCGGCCATGGTGGCGAAGTAGCTCAGGGTGGAGGACTTGTCGCCGGTCTTCGCGCCGGAGTTGGTGAAGCCGGCCGCGAGCTTGTCGGCCCAGGTCTGGGTGAACCAGCGCTTGGTGCTCTCCTGCGCGAAGGCGTGGAACGCGGCCGAGGCGGTGCCCATGTAGGTGGGGGCGCCGAAGATGATCGCGTCGGCGGCGTCCAGCTGCGCCCACTGCACGCCGGTGATGGTGTCCACGGGGATGGACACCACATCGGCGCCGGCTTCCGCGGCGCCGCGCGCCACGGCCTCGGCGAGGACCGCGGTGTGACCGTAGCCCGAATGGAAGGCGATCGCGACGCTCGGGCGGACCGGAGAGGACATTGGTGCTCCTCGAAAAGTGTGGATCAGGTACGTTCACCACAGTGCCTTGCCATGGGGAGTGAAAACAGGGAGAGATCGCTCCCCGGTTGATTTCTCCCTGCTTTTCGCCGGCGAAGGAAATCGGAGCCGTCAGGTGGCGGCCCAGGAGGCGAGCAGGCGCAGTCCGTCGGCGGAGCGGCTGCCGGGTTCGGCCGTCCAGACGACGAGGTGCTGTTCGGGGTCGGCGGTGGAGGTCAGGGTGTCCCAGTCGAGGATGAGCGAGCCGGCCACCGGGTGGTTCAGGTGCTTGGTGCCCACCCCGCGGCCGGCGACCACGCGGGCGGCCCACCACTGCCGGAAGTGTTCGTCCCGGGTGGACAGTTCGCCCACGAGTGCGCTCATCCGTCGGTCGCCGGGGGTGCGGGCCGCCTCGACCCGCAGCGTGGCGACGGCCATGCGCGCGACGTTCTGCCAGTCCGGGTAGAGCTCGCGCATCGCCGGATCCGTGAACAGCAGCCTGATGTAGCTGCGGTGCTTCTCCGGGATCCGGCCGAAGTCGGTGATCAGGGCCGCGGCCATCGGGTTCCACGCGAGGATGTCGGTGCGCCGGCCGAGCACGAACGCGGGGGTCGCGGTCAGGTCGTCCAGCAACCGCCACAGCTGCGGCTGGACCTGCTGCCGGGCCCGGCGGTAGGGGCGGTGGTAGATCTCGTTCCCGGCGAGTTCGAACAGGTGGGTGCGCTGCTGCTCGGTCAGCCGCAGCACGTGGGCGAGGGCGCCCAGAACCGGCCCCGAAGCCGCGATGCGGCCCTGCTCGAGCCGGGCGTAGTAGTTGGTGCTGATGGCCGCGAGGAGGGCGACCTCCTCGCGGCGCAAGCCGGCGGCCCGCCGCCGCGGAAGGTCCTCGGGCAGCCCCACGTCACCAGGGGTGAGTTCGGCGCGGCGGGCTTTGAGGAATTCGCCGAGTTGTCCGGGTCGCGGATT
The DNA here is from genome assembly GCF_041346945.1 of Amycolatopsis sp. cg9. NCBI lineage: Bacteria > Bacillati > Actinomycetota > Actinomycetes > Pseudonocardiales > Pseudonocardiaceae > Amycolatopsis > Amycolatopsis sp. cg9. The sequence continues at coordinate 5,770,824 of NZ_CP166850.1, forward strand.
TCGGGTCATGCGATCCAGAATCGCATCCCGCGTCGTCCGTGTGAGGGGGAGGAATTTCTCCCAGGATGGAGTTCTCCCTTTTTCGATTCGCTCCGGGCATGCGAATGTCAGCGCTGTGAAAGCTGTGGGAGTGACCGAGTTCGGCGGGCCCGACGTGTTGCGTGTGCTGGAGCTCCCGGTTCCCGCGGCGGGTCCGGGCGAGATCCGCATCCGCGTGCGCGCGGCGGGGGTCAACCCGGTCGACGTGCTGGTGCGCCGGGGCCAGGCCTTCGTTTCCGACGCCGAGCCACCGTACGTCCCGGGCATGGACGCGGCCGGCGTGGTCGAGGAGATCGGCGAGGGGACTGAAACCGATCTCGCCGTCGGCGACCGCGTGATGGCCGTCGCGGTCGTGTCCGGCACGCACGGCGCCTACGCCGAGCAGCTCGTCGTCCCCGCCGAGTCGGTGGTCCGGGTCCCGCGCGCCGCGACCGACGTCGAGGCCGCCACGCTGCCGATGAACGGCCTGACCGCGCGCATGGCGCTGGACCTGCTCGACCTCCCGGCAGGCGCCACCGTGGCGGTCACCGGCGCGGCCGGCGCGGTCGGCGGCTACGCCGTCCAGCTGGCCAAGGCCGACGGCCTCCGGGTCATCGCCGATGCGGCACCGAAGGACGAGCAGCTGGTCAAGGACCTGGGTGCCGACGTCGTGCTGCCGCGTGGCACGGAATTCCCCCGGCATGTGCGCACCGAAGTACCCGCTGGTGTCGACGGGCTCGTCGACACCGCGGGCCTCACCGAGGCGACTGCCGCGGTGCGCGACGGCGGCCGGGTGGCCACGTCGGCCGGCGGGTTCCAGGAGAGCGCCGGTGAGCGCGGCATCGTCACCGGGCGCACGTTCGTGCCGCAGTACGCCCGCGACCACGCCAACCTCGACCGCCTCCGTCAGCTGGCGGAAGCCGGACGGATCACCCCGCGGGTCGCGCGGACCCTGCCCGCCGAGCGCGCTGCCGAAGCACACCGGCTGCTGGAGGCCGGCGGCCTCCGCGGCCGAGTGGTGCTCACGTTCTGACCATTCCCGAGACGAAAGCGAGAAACACCATGCGTGCCACCGTGATCCACGGCCCCGGCGACATCCGGGTGGAGGACGTCCCCGACCCGAAACTGGTCGAGCCCACCGACGCGATCGTCCGCACGGTCGCCACCTGCGTGTGCGGGTCCGATCTGTGGGCCTACCGCGGCACGGAGCCAGTCGGCGAGCCGCACCAGATGGGGCACGAGTACGTCGGCGTGGTCGAAGAAGTCGGCAGCGAGGTCACCTCCGTCCGGCCGGGACAGTTCGTCATCGGTTCGTTCGCGACGTCGGACAACACGTGCCCGAACTGCCGCAACGGCTACCAGTCCAACTGTGTGCAACGAGAGTTCATGAGCACCTGCCAGGCCGAGGCGTTCCGCGTCCCGACGGCGGACGGCACCCTGGTCGCCACCCCCGGGCAGCCGGACGAGGACGTCATCCCCAGCCTGCTGACCCTCTCCGACGTCATGGGTACCGGCTGGTACGCGGCCGTGGCCGCCGAAGTCAAGCCCGGCTCGACCGCGGTCGTGGTCGGCGACGGCGCGGTCGGCCTGTGCGGCGTGCTCGCGGCCAAGGAACTCGGCGCCGAGCGCGTCATCGCGATGAGCCGCCACGAAAGCCGCCAGAAGCTGGCTCTGGAGTTCGGGGCCACCGACATCGTCAGCGAGCGCGGCGAGGACGGCGTCGCCCGGATCAAAGACCTGACGAACGGTATCGGCGCGGACTCCGTCCTGGAGTGCGTCGGCACCCCGCAGTCGATGCGGCAGGCCCTGCAGTCCACCCGCCCCGGCGGAAACGTCGGCTTCGTCGGCATTCCGCACGAGGTGGAGATCGACGGTGTGGAGCTGTTCTTCTCCCACGCCGGCCTGCGCGGCGGCCCGGCGCCGGTGCGCGCCTACCTGCCCGACCTCATCACCCGCGTTCTCGACGGCCACATCGACCCCGGCCGGGTCTTCGACCTGACGCTGCCCCTGGACCAGGCCGCCGAGGGCTACCGGGCCATGGACGAACGCCGCGCGATCAAAACACTGCTGCGTCCCTGAGGGAGGCGATCCGATGACCACCTGGACGAACGACGAGCTGACCCGGATCGGGCAGGCCGACGAGCTGCAGCTCGCGGTCCTGCGCGGCGACGGAACTCCGCGTGCCCGGCTGCCGATCTGGGTCGTGCGCGACGGCGACGCCCTCTACGTCCGCTCTTACCGGGGCAGTGCCGGCGCCTGGTACCGCGCGGCGGTGAAGCACGGCGAGGGCCACATCCGCGCCGGCGGGGTGGACAAGGACGTCACCTTGGCCGAGGTCGCGGATGTAGCCGTCAACGACCGCGTCGACGCTGCCTACCGTGCCAAGTACGGCTGCTACGGCGCGAGCTACCTCGGCCCGATGACGGCTGCGCGGGACACGACGCTCGAGCTCGTCCCGCGCTGACCACGCACGCGGGAGAAACACGGTGCTCGGTCTCGAACTCGTCGTCGTCCTCGGTGCGGCGGTGCTGGTGTGCCACGTGGTTGCGACGAGTTCCGGCATCGCCTCGTCGATCCTGCTGCTCGCGGTGGGTGTACTGCCGCCCGAAGTGGCGCTGCCTGGTGGGTGTGGAGTTGCACTACGCCCTCTGCGGCCTCGGGCCCGCCGCCCTGTGGCGTGCGCTGATCGCGGTCGGAGTCGTCTGCGTAGCGCGGCCGTGAGCGCCGGCGCCGCCGACGATCCGGCGTTGCGCTGCTACCACGACGACACGGTCCTGCGGCGGCTGCGGGCCGGCCTCGACAACGAAGAGATCCGGCTGACCGGCCGTGCGGCCGCGGAGCGACCGAACGGAATGGTCATCGGGAGCGCGACGCTTCGCGTAACCAGCGCCACTGCTCCGGTTCGTCGATGGCTTCGCGGTGAGTGAGCTGCAGAACCGTCAGACCCGGGCGGCCGGTTGCCGGGAAGCTCGCCTCCTCCTGCGCGGAAAGGGCCACGAGCAGGGGAACCTCGACCTCGCCGGCCGCGGCCGGGACGTCGAAGACAGCGAGCGTGCGAGCCAGTTCCTGCCGGTCCTCGACGCCGGAGAACTCCCTGGCGAGATGGGTGGCGCTCGTGAGCAGCAGGCGATCCACCCGGACGCAGCCGAACACGGGCCGGCGCGCCGCGGCGAGGACCGCGAGATCGTCACCGACGACCGCGCGTGCGAGTCGGTCCAGATCCGGGAGGTCCAGTGCGATGTCGATCCCGCGCAACGTGTCGGCGAAGACGTGGCGGTACAAGAACTTCTCCGGTCCCAGCCGGGCGGAGCGCAAGGCACCCGGGTAGGGCATCGGCGTCTCGGGGCTGGTCAGGTCCTGGCCACGGTGGTTGATCGTCAGCGTCACGAACTCTTCGAGAACCGCCCGTCCGGGTGTGAAGTTGACGGTGCCGTACCGCGGAGTGAATATCACGGCGGTGTGCGCCGTGCCGTGCGGGACGGTCAGCAGAGCGCTCAACCGGGCATCGTCCGTACCGGTGAAGCGGAGCCTATAACGGTCATAGGCGCCGCTGGTGTCCAACGGCTCTCGCTGGATGGCGCGGGGGAGCCGAGCGAGTTCTTCGTCGATCTGGTCGAAGTACCGTTCTCGCTCGCGTCCATCGAGCACGGCCGGCGGCACGCGGCAAGAGGTGGGGCCACCGGGTGCGGGCACGGGTGATCGAGGCTCGAGGTGCTTCGCAAGGAAGACGGCCGCCTTGTCGTCGGCCCACCGTGCGCCTGCCTCATGGCCGCAATCCGGGTACTCGTCGACTGTCACTGGGCCGGGGAGCACTTGGCCGAGCCTGCCCGCGGTCGTCGGCGGGCAGGTCGTGTCGTGGGTTCCGACGTGGAGGTAGACCGGGGCTCGGACCTCGGCGGCAAGGTTCAGGACGTCAACCTCGCCGAGGGAACGCCGGACCCGCTCGCCCAGTTCGGGACGGCTCGACAGCAGGGCGCGGATCTCCTCGTAGGGACCGGCGGTGGCCTCGGCCAGCGCGACGTCGATGCCGGTCAGGAACGGGCATCCGACCGCCACCGCCGCGACCGCGCCCGGCCGCAGGGCCGCTGCGGCGAGGACGATCGCCGCACCTTGGCTGACGGCGCGCACGCCCACGCGGTCCGCGTCGACCTCCCGCCGGGAGCGGAGCAGGTCCAAGCCGCGGACCCCGTCGGCGTAGACGCCGCGGTAGACGTATGTGTGCGCGTCCTCTATTCCGCTGGTGACGTAGCCGGGGAACCCCGGCGCGACGTCGGCGTTGGCGCGGTTCTTGCCGCGGTACGCCAGGCTGAGTACGGCGTAGCCGCGCTCGGCCCACTCGACGGGGACGGCCGGATCCGCCAGGTAGCCCGGCGCGACCAGCAGCCCGGGGAGCTTCGCCGTGCCTGGGTGGCGGGGAAGGGCGTACCAGGCCGCGATCCGAGCGCCGCCCCAGCCGCGGAATCGCACGTCGTACACCAGGACGTCCGATGTGGACTCATCGTCGTCAGGTCGCCAGACCGCTTCCGCGGGGATCCGATCCAGGTCGGCGAGGGTGTCGCGCCAGAACCGGTCAGGCATCCTTCCCCCAGGTCCGGCCCACCTCGGCGAGGGGAGTCCGGTAGGTTTCCCGCGCGGTCGCGGCCGAGATGGCAGCGAGACCGGCGGCGACGGCACCCAGGACGGCGATCGGCAGCCAGTTGTGTGCGTCCGATCCCTTCAGGGACTGGCCGATGGCCGGTGCGAACCCGTACAGAACCAGCCCGAGTTGCATGCCGACTGCCATGCCGATCGTCCGGACCTTCGAGTTGAACATCTCGCCGTACAGCGCCGGGGACACGCCGTTGGGGGCCGAGTAGAAGACGCCGAGGAGCAGAACGGCCAGCACTATGATGAGAGGTACCGAACCGCTGTTGATCACGCCGAAGTAGGCGAACAGCAATGCCGCGCTGGCCACCGCGCCGCCGATGAAGACGGGCTTGCGGCCGATCCGGTCGGCCACCCGTCCCCAGAACGGCTGGGCGGGAACGGCGATGATGTTGGCGATCAGCACCGCCCAGAGCATCACGGCGCTGCTGACTCCCACCGCGTCGCTGGTCGCGAAGGACAGCCCGAAAACGGTCGCCAAGGAAGAAACGCTGGCGTAGAAGGAACAGAAGAGCACGCGCAGGACGTCACGCCACTGGTGCTTGAGCACGTCCTTCGCCGGGAAGCTCGCCGTCGTGCCCTTGGCCTTGCGGTCGGCGAACTCCGGGGTTTCGGGGAGTGTACGCCGGATGACGATCGTGGCGATGATGACGACGACGCTCAGCAGGAACGGGATCCGCCAGCCCCAGCTGTAGAGGGATTCCTTCGGCAGGGCCGCGACAGGCAGGAACGCGAGGCTGGCCAGCGCCTGCCCGCCCTGCACGCCGGACATCGTCCAGCTGGAGAAGAACGACCGGCGGTCCTCCGGGGCGTGCTCGATGGTCAGGGCGTACCCACCCGGGGCCTCGGCCGCCGTCGAGAGGCCCTGCACGATGCGCAGCGCGACCAGCAGGATCGGCGCCGCTACGCCGATCTGGGCGTAGGAGGGGAGCAGCCCGATGGCCAGAGTGGCCACGCCCATCATCAGCACGGTCAGCTGCAGCAGCGTCTTGCGGCCGAGCTTGTCGCCGATCGTGCCGAAGATGAACGCGCCGAACGGCCGGGCGACGTACGAGACTCCGTAAGTCGCGAACGAGAGGAGCACCGCGGAGGCGGGTGCGACGGACGGGAAGAACACGTGCGGGAACACCAGCGCCGCGGCCGCGGCGTACAGCATGTAATCGTAGTACTCCAGCGCGCTGCCGAGGAGACTCGCCACTGCGGCCCGGGCCGGCGTCTTCCGGCCGGCCTCCGTTCCGGTGGTCGCGGGGTGGATTGAAGTCATGGCAGCTCCTCTGCGCATCGGGCAGCTTGGTCGGCGGAGGTCATGGGGAGTCAGGCAGCTGATCGGCTTGCGACGCTCGTTCGTGGCGTGCGTCCGGGCAGGATCAAGCGTGGCCGCGGTCGTCCCGTGAGCGCTGGTGGCGCCGAGGACTCGAGGCCGTATGAACGAAATAGTGAGTTAATTAGCCCGTTACTGTCAAGACCTGGTTGCGCAGGGACCTGCGTGCGGAACGGGCCCCGCGGCGGACGTCCGGGGCGGGCTCCGGCCGTCGGCGGTTCGCGGGCGACCGGTACGTCACCCGCGCCGCCGACGAACCGGCCCAGCTGAGCGTTGTGAGCAGGGCGCTGTCGGCGACCCGTCCGGAGGGGTCGACCCGGTTCATGGCGTAGGCCCACTTGGCAGTCGTCGGCCGGGTGAGCAGGCGAGCAAGGGGCGGTCGCGGCCTCATGCCGGGGAACAGGCGGGCCGTTGGCTGATCGGCGGGCGGAGGTGGCAGGACCGGAGCGATGGGGCGGTCAACCACGCCGCCTCCGGTGCTGGCCGGGAGCGAAGAGGCTGTGATGGGACGTGCACGAGGGGCTGGCATCCAGGGGATACATCCTGCGAAACTGCAGGAAAGCGGGCGCTTTCTGGAGTCCTTGCGCCCGGCGCCGCGGTCACGTCGGTGGGTGCGACGTCGCGCTGACCGCACTGGCCGACGTGCCCGGCCGCCGACGGACGGCCGGGCACCTCATTGGCGGCAGTCTGAGCGGTTACGCGCAGAACAGGGTGTCAAGCGTGGATATCGGCGAACTCCAATCGGCGCTGCCGTATTTGACCACCAGATATTCGACCCATTGGACGTGGCCTCCGCAAATCGGGGACACCTGAGGGTTGCCGGAATAGATCGTCCGCTGTTCGCCGGCGGCGAGAGTGGCGAAGCCTTCGTCATCGTGCTTGAGCGGTCCGGTGGTTTGCAGTCGGTGGTCCAGATCCCACATCACGGTCCGCGTGGTCGTCGCCGTGTTGATCAAGCCCAGGTAGCCGAGAACATTGCAACTGTCGCTGTCGCAGTTGTAGCGGAAACACACCTGATAGCGGATCACTCCGTATCCGCTCGTGCCGGAACACTTCGGCGAACTCATCATCTCGCTGGAATCAGCCCGCGGCGAGCTGCTGCTCGAAGCGGCAACGCTTTCGGCCGCGGCTGCCGACGCGTTGAACGCTGTGCCGACAATTGCGGCCATGCCGAGGCACAGTGCGACCAATGTTCGTTTCATGAAGATCCCCTCGGTGGTAGTGCTTGTTGTCCGCCGGCGGCCGTCTCCCGGTTCACGACCGGCCAGGGAACTGGTTTACCGGACCGGCCTCGATTCACCCGATCGACGCAGTGCCGCGCGCCGCGCACGCCCCGACCTGTCCCGAGGACGGCGCGCTCGCCGGGGGAACCCGGAGCCCGGCCGCATCGCCGGCCCGGCAGCGGGCGGTGTTAAGCGCACGACCGCGGAAGCGTTACTCCCGCCCGGTCCGGTAACACGCCGATGTTCCGGATGAAACCGTCCGGAAATGGTTCCCGGGTGCACTGCTCGGCATGAACTTCGAGCTCGACGGCCTGCACCGGCCGGTGATCGTGGTCGGCGGCGGCCAGGCGGGACTGTCGATGTCCTACTGCCTCACCACCGCCGGGGTCGGGCACCTGGTGCTCGAACGCGAGCGCGCGGGGCACGAATGGCGGACCCGCCGCTGGGACAGTTTCTGCCTGGTCACGCCGAACTGGCAATGCCGGCTGCCCGGGTTCCCCTACGCGGGCGACGATCCGGACGGGTTCATGGTCCGCGACGAGATCGTCGCCTACCTCGAGTCGTACGTGAAGGAGTTCGACGTCCCGCTGCACGAGGGCGTCGAGGCGACGCGGCTGCGGCCGCTGCCCGGCGGTGGCTTCCGGCTGACGACGTCGGCCGGGGAACTGACCGCCGACCACGTCGTGCTGGCCACCGGTCCGTACCAGGTGCCGCTGAAGCCGCGGCTGGCCGAGCGGCTGCCCGAGCACGTCGTCCAGCTGCACTCGGCCGAGTACCGCAACCCCGCTCAGCTGCCCGAGGGTGACGTCCTCGTCGTCGGCACCGGGCAGTCCGGCTGCCAGATCGCCGAGGACCTGCACCTGGCCGGGCGCCGCGTGCACCTCGCCGTCGGGTCGGCGCCGCGGGTGGCCCGGCGCTACCGCGGCCGCGACGTCGTCGCCTGGCTCGACGAGATGGGTTACTACGCCCGGGGGATCGACGAATTCGCCGACGCGGACGCCGTCCGGTTCCGGGCCAATCACTACGTGACCGGCCGCGACGGCGGGCACGACATCGACCTGCGTGCGTTCGCCGCGGGAGGGATGCAGCTCTACGGCAGGCTCGACACGGTCCGAAGTGGACAGCTGGGCTTCGCGGACGACCTGCGCCGCAACCTCGACGCCGCCGACGCCGTGTCCGAAGGCATCAAGGACTCCATCGACGCCTTCATTGCGAAACGCGGGATTGCCGCGCCGGAGGAGGACCGCTACCAGCCGGTTTGGGAACCACGGGACAGCCGAATGACCCTCGACGCGGAAGCGCTTTCGGCCGTCGTCTGGAGCACCGGGTTCGGCCGCGACCACCGGTGGATCGACGTCCCGGTCTTCGACGGCAAGGGCTACCCGACGCACCACCGCGGCGTCACCAGCTGTCCCGGCCTGTACTTCCTCGGCCTGCCGTGGCAGCACACCTGGGGCTCCGGCCGGTTCTGCGGCGTCGCCGCGGACGCGGAGTACCTCGCCCGGCGGATCACCGACGTCGGCCGCGGCGGTGACGTCCGGTGGCTCTCCGGCACGCCGGTGAGCACCTACCCGGCCGACGACGACTGGGTCGCGCCGCGGACGGTGGCGTGATGCGGTGGACGAATGACGCCCACCGGCACTTGGGCGTGCTGCCGGCGTACCCCTTCTACGGCGGGCCGCCGGTCGCGCCCGCGCTCGGCAGCCGCGCGACGATCGGCGAGCTGCTGTCCGATCTGGACCGTGAACGCACCGAACGGGCCCTGGTGATCCCGAACTACGGTGTGCCGGACCCGGCGATCGCGTTCTCCTTCAACGAACTCTGCGTCGAGGCGGCGGGCGAGGACGACCGGATCAGCGCCGCGCTCTGGGTGTCGCCACGCGCCGAAGACGCCGACCGCACCGACGACGCCCTGAAGCTGGCCGGGGAACCAGGCGTGCGAGCGCTCAAGCTCAGCTTCCTGCTGGGCGGCAGGGCATCCGACCCCGCGTGCAAGCCACAGCTCGACAAGATCTTCGCCACCGCACAGGAGCACGACCTCGTCGTGCACGTCCACACCTCGCCGGGCGCGGCGTCGGACATCGACGAGGTGGGCAAGCTCGTCGAGGCCTACGGCGACGACGTCAAGCTGCACCTCGTCCACTTCGGCGGCGGGATGAGCGGCCACATCAAGCTCGTCGGCGGCCGCTTCTTCGACTGGATCGCCGCCGGCAAGCAGGTCTACACCGACCTGTCCTGGGCGATCGGCTTCACCCCGCGCTGGCTCGTCGACGAGATCTCGAGCCGGGGTCTCGGCCACGACCGCGTGCTGTTCGCCTCCGACCAGCCGTGGGGCGATCACGAGGGTGAACTCGCGAAGCTGGCCGCCGCGGCCGGCGACGGCGAGCTCGCCGACCTGGTTTTCCGCGGCACGTTCGACGTGCTGTACGGACCGAAGAAAGGGAAATAGACCGATGGCAGAGCTGACCGAAACCGAGAAGACCAGCCTCGACGAGATCCCGCACCCGTCGCTGCCGCAGGGGTCCAACCTGTACGGCGGGACCAAGGTCTTCCCGGACTACCAGGCCGAACCCGGCCAGAGCTACTTCACGCTCGTGCACGGCATCGCGCACGAGTCGTCGGTGAGCTTCGTCGCGATCCTGCAGGCGACCCGCGCGCTGCGGAAGGGCTTCGAAGCGGCGATCTACTTCTACGGCCCGGGTTCGCTGAACTGCCTGGCCACGCGCGGCTTCCCGACCACCGGCAACGCCGCGTTCCCGGGCGAGCTGAACATCAACGACCAGCTCAAGACGTTCATCGGCGAGGGTGGCAAGGCCTACTGCTGCCGGTTCGGCCTGTCGCTGCACGGCGCGCGCGAGGAGGACCTCATCGAAGGCGTCATCCCGACGCACCCCCTGGACGTCCAGGACGCACTGATCCACTACGCGCGCAAGGGCGCGATCATCAACTCCACCTACATGTTCTAGGAGCGGTCCGTGCGCGTTGGCATCGATGAAGAACTGGACACCCGCGCCGACATCGCCGTCCGCGGGGTGCGGATGGACGCACCCGTGCAGCGCAGCAAGGGCGCCGGGCCGAGCGACGACGGCCACCTGGTCGTCGACGGTGCCAACGCCACGCTGCCGCTGAACCCCGACAGCCCCTACGAGGTCCGGGACGGCCGGATCCACCGGGGAACGGTCGATCTCGGCCTGAGCGTGACACCGGTGGCCCGGCCGCGGTTCTACGAACTGTCCACTTCGGACGGTATCCCGTACCGGAAGATCGCGCTGCTGCACGGCAAGGACGTCCTCGCGACGACCGCCGTGCAAACCTGCATCCGGTACGCCGAGGACCAGCGGTGCCGGTTCTGCACCATCGAGGAGTCGCTGCGGGCCGGGTCCACGGTGGCCGCCAAGACGCCGGCGCAGCTCGCCGAGGTCGCCGAAGCGGCGGTGCGCCTCGACGGTGTCCGGCAGATGGTGCTGACCACCGGCACCACGGCCGGGCCCGACCGCGGGGCGCGGCACCTCGTCCGGTGCGTCCGGGCGGTGCTCGACGCCGTGCCGGGCCTGCCCGTCCAGGTGCAGATCGAGCCGCCGGGCGACCTCGCCGTGCTCACCGAGCTGCGCGACGCCGGAGCGACGTCGATCGGCATCCACGTCGAGTCCCTCGACGACGACGTCCGGCGGCGCTGGATGCCCGGCAAGTCCACGGTGCCCATGGCGGAGTACGAAGCCGCGTGGGCGGAAGCGGTCCGGGTGTTCGGGCGCAACCGCGTCTCGACGTACCTGCTGATCGGGCTCGGCGAGGACCCGGACGAGCTCGTCGAGGGCGCCGGCCGGCTGATCGGCATGGGCGTCTACCCGTTCGCCGTGCCGATGCGGCCGATGGCCGGCACGCTGGCCCGGCGGGACGGGGTCACGGCCCCTCCGCCGTCGCTGGTCGCCGACGTCACGAGCCGGATCGCGGCGTTGCTGCGGGCGGCCGGGATGACCGGGGCGGACCAGGGCGCGGGCTGTGCCGCGTGCGGCGCGTGCGGGCTGCTCAGCGCGGCGGGAGGCTGACGTGGACCACGACATCCTCGCGCTGCTGGGTGACGTCCGCAGCGTCGCGGCCCGCCCGGCGTTCCACCTCGAGCCCGCCGACCACAGTGGACTGACGGCCTACCGCGCGCTGCGCCACGACGCTTTCGTGGCGCGGCAAGGGCTTTTCTCCGGGCACGACCTCGACGACCACGACACCGACCCGCGCACGATCGTGCTGGTCGCGCGGAACGCCGCCGGAGACGTGCTCGGCGGGGTCCGGCTCGGCCCGGCCACGGACGGCCCGGACCTCGGCTGGTGGCGGGGCGGGCGCTTGGTCGTCGCGCCCGGTTCGCCGGCCGGGATCGGCTCGGCACTGGTCCGCGCCGCTTGCGCGCGGGCTGAAGCCGAAGGGGCCCTGCGGTTCGAAGCGACCGTGCAGACCCGCACCGAAAAGCTGTTTGCCCGGCTCGGCTGGCAACGGGTGCGGCCGGTCACCGTCGCCGGGCACGACCACGTGCTGATGCGGTGGCCGATCGGCCGGATCGCCGCGCTGGCCCGGTCGGCGAAGGCCGCGCTCGGCCCGCTGCTGCGCGGGCTGACCGGCGTGCCCGGCTTCGTCGGCGACGACGGCGTCCCGCTGCCCGGCACTGACGTCGTCGCCGCCTGCGACGCGATCATCCCGGCCATGGTCGAACGCGACCCGGAATGGGCGGGCTGGTGCTCGGTGCTGGTCAACCTCAACGACCTGGCCGCGATGGGGGCCACGCCGACCGGGTTGCTCGACGCGCTGGGCGCCCGGGACGCGTCGTTCGCCGCCCGCGTCCTGAGTGGACTGCGGAAGGCGAGCGAGGCGTACGGCGTGCCGGTGCTCGGCGGCCACACGCAGTTCGGGGTGCCGGCTTCGCTGTCGGTCACGGCGCTGGGCCGGACCACCGACCCGGTGCCCGGCGGGGGCGGAACACCGGGACAGCGCGTCTGGCTCACCGCCGACCTCGGCGGCGGCTGGCGGCCCGGCTACACCGGCCGCCAATGGGACTCGACGAGCTTCCGGCGCACGCCCGAGCTGCGTGAACTGCTCGGCTCGGTGGCGAAGGCGAGACCGGCCGCGGCCAAGGACGTCTCGATGGCGGGGATCGCGGGCACCCTCGGCATGCTCGCCGAGGCGTCCGGCTGCGGTGCGGTCCTGGACGTCGAACGCGTCCCACGGCCTCGCGAAGCGTCCACAGGGGACTGGCTGACCTGCTTCCCCGGCTTCGCGATGCTCACCACCGGCGCGTCGGCACCGGCCGGCCCGGCGGTCACCGCGGAGTGCGGCGAGCTGGTCGCGGGCACGGGCGTCACGCTGCGCTGGCCCGACGGCGAAACGACGCCCGCCATCGACGGCGGCGTCACCGGATTGGGGAACTCATGACCACGCTCAGGATGGCCGCGGTGGCGGCGCCGTTCGACCGCGACCTCGAAGGGGACTTCGCCCGCATCGAGAAGCTGATCGGGCAGGCGAAGGCGGAGGGGGTGCGGCTGCTGGCGCTGCCGGAAGCGGCCCTCGGCGGGTACCTCGCCAACCTCGACGGCGGCGCCGAAGGACCGCCCGCGCTGGCCGTCGACGGTCCGGAGGTGCGGCGGCTGGCCGCGCTTGCGGGCGATCTCGTCGTCACGGCCGGGTACTGCGAGATCGCCGGCGGCCGCCGCTACAACTCCGCGGTGTGCGTCTCCGGCGACGGCGTCCTCGGCCACCACCGCAAGGTCCACCAGCCCCTCGCCGAAAACGCCAGCTACGGCGCCGGCCGCGGGTTCGCCGCGTTCGACACGCCGGTCGGGCGGCTGGGCATGCTGATCTGCTACGACAAGGCGTTCCCCGAGTCCGCGCGGGCCCTGGCGCTGGACGGCGCCGAGATCGTCGTTTGCATGAGCGCCTGGCCCGGCAGCCGCACCCACGCGGCCCCCGATCTCGAGCAGGACCGCTGGAAGCGCCGCTTCGATCTGTTCGACCGGGCCCGCGCCCTGGAGAACCAGATCGTCTGGCTCTCGGCCAACCAGTCCGGCACTTTCGGCGACCTGCGGTTCGTCGCGAGCGCCAAGGTCGTCGAACCCGGCGGCGAAGTGCTCGCCGACACGGGCGTCGCCGAGGGCATGGCGATCGCCGAACTCGACGTCCAGCGGGCGCTGGCCACGGCCCGGCGGTCGATGGGGCACCTGGCGGACAGACGGCCCGACGCCTACCCGGTTAGTGTCCCGTGAATGGGGCAGATCCGCATCGCCGCCGTTGCCGCGCACTTCGGCCGCGACCTCGACTTCGACCTGCAGCGCATCGCGACGCTGATCGACCACGCGCGCTCGTCCGGCGTCGCGCTGCTGGTGCTGCCGGACTCGGCCCTCGGCGGCTACCTCGCCGACCTGCGCCATCCGGACCCGGACGCGCTGCCGCCCGCGCTCGACCCGGACTGCCCGCAGCTGAAGACCATCGCCTCGCTCGCCGCGGAAATGGTCGTCTGCGTGGGCTACTGCGAGGCCGACGGGCCGCGGCGCTACAACTCCGCGGTGTGCGTCACCGGTGACGGCGTGCTCGGCCGGCACCGCAAGGTCCACCAGCCGCCGGGGGAGCAGGTCGCCTACGCACCCGGTGCGGAGTTCGCCGCGTTCGACACCCCGGTCGGGCGGCTGGGCATGCTGATCGACTACGACAAGACGTTCCCCGAGTCGGCCCGCTCGCTCGCGGTCGACGGCGCCGACGTCGTCGCCTGCCTGAGCGCGTGGCCGACCAGCATCACCAACCGCGCGCCGCGGATGGCGCAGGACCGGCAGTCGCGGCTGTTCGACCTCTACGACCAGGCGCGGGCGGCGGAGAACCAGGTGGTGCTCGTCTCGTCCAACCAGACCGGCGCGATGGGCGGGATGCGGTTCCTCGGCCAGGCCAAGGTGGTCGGGCCGGGTGGGGAGATCCTGGCGCGGACCTGGTCGAAGGCCGGTATCGCGGTGGCCGAGCTGGACGTCGCGCAGGAGCTGGCGAACGCCCGCCGCGTGCTGCACCACCTGGGGGAACGGAAACCGTCGGTGTACCGGGAGGCTTGATGCGCATCGCCCTGCTGAGCTACTCCACGAAACCCCGCGGCGGCGTGGTGCACACGCTCGCCTTGGCCGAGGCCCTCGCCGAGCTGGGCGAGGACGTCACGGTGTGGACGCTCGGCCGCGGCGGCGACGCGGGGTTCTTCCGGCCGGTCGACCCGCGGGTGCGGCTTTCGATCGTCCCTTTTCCGGATGTCCCCGGCGAGAGCGTCGGGGAACGGATCCTGCGGTCGATCGCGGTGCTGCGTTCCGCGTTCACGCCGGGGGACTACGACGTCGTGCACGCGCAGGACTGCATCAGCGCCAACGCCGTCGACCGCTGCGTCCGGACGATCCACCACCTCGACACCTTCACCACCCCGGAACTGGCGGCCTGCCACGAACGCGCCATCGTCCGGCCGTACGCGCACATCTGCGTGTCGGCCGCGGTCGCGGCGGAAGTCCGCGCCGGCTGGGGCATCGAGGCGGCGGTCATCCCCAACGGCGTCGACTACGACCGGTTCGCGACGGCCCGCCCGGACCGGGGTCGAGGTAAGTACATCCTGGCCGTGGGCGGGATCGAGCCGCGCAAGGGGTCGCTGGACCTGCTCGAGGCGTACGCCCTCCTGGCGGACCCGGCTGTCCGCCTGGTGATCGCCGGCGGGGAGACGCTCTTCGACTACCGCGACTACCGCACGCGCTGGGACAAGCGCGCCGCCGAGCTGGGCGTCGAACCGGAGGTGCTGGGCCCGGTCGCGCACGACGAACTGCCGTCGCTGATGGCGTCGGCCGCGGTGTTCGCGTTCCCGTCGACCAAGGAGGGCTTCGGGCTGGCGGCGATGGAAGCGCTCGCCGCCGGGGTGCCGGTGGTGACGCGCGACCTGCCCGTGCTGCGGGAGGTCTTCGGTGAGGTGGCGCGGTTCGCCACCGACCCGCCCGGTTTCGCCCGCGAGCTGCGCGCCGCGATGGCGGGCACCGACCCGGCGCGGGGCCGGACACTGGCCCGCCGCTACACCTGGACCGCGGCGGCCGAAGCGCACCGGCGCTTCTACCGCGTCGTGGGCGGGAAAGCCGGTTAGCAGCCCAGACTCGGATCGGGCCGGTTCCCCCGTGCGGCAGCCGCAGCCGTTTGCCGCGACAGCTCCTGCTCTACGGGCCCCCGATTATCAGCACGTAGCTCAGTGCTGACGTCGCGACGACCGTCGCGCCGAGCCCGCTGACGGTGCTCACGCGTGACCGACGGCGGGCGCCTGCCGGCAAGACCTCCCTGCCGGTTTCCCCCGGCACTGCGCTCGCGTTTTCGTCCCATCGGTCTCGTCGCACTACAAACCCTTCGGCCTTGTCTCTGTCCCGTTTTGCCATGACTTCCGTGCGTCGACCGTGCTGCTGGGAAAGTTGACCGAGATCCACTGTGCTGGGTGGACGACTGCTCCAGGGGCCGTGCGTCCCCCGAAAATGACGGACCGAGCAATCCGAGGGGGAGCTGCGCCTGTCGCCGATCGCGGCTCCCCTCGGCTCGTCAGTCCATCGCCGACAACGGCCCGGTCAATCCATGCCGCCCATTGCGGCAACCGCAGTTTTTCGTTGGCGACCTGCGCCTGCGCGCACCGCATCCAGGACCGGGTCCTCGTCCCCGGCTGGTCGGCAACTCCGAGATTTCGCCGGAACGGTGCAAAATCCCGCACGCGTGAGCTCTCGACTTTCCGCAACGACGACAGCGATCAAAAGTACCCCATTCCAAACCGGGATCCCACCGTGGGCCGACGAGCCGCCGAAGGCTCAGTTCTGCCTTCGTGGACGCGTCAAGGCGGGATGGGGCCGAGCAGGAAATGATGCAAACTTCACGATATTTCACCTGTGCCCACGCCTATGCCACTTCCTCTCGGTGGCCCGTCAAAGTTATCGAATCAAGATCATCGCTGCCACCATCCGAGAGGATGGACACGGGTGACTGTGGCCGGTACCACTGACGGTCCCCTGGCTGGAGCCGTATCTGCGCGGAAACGTGGTCTCGTGCAAGGTCGGGCCGGCCGTGCTCGTCGACGCGGACAATGCTCAGCCCGGGCCGCCGGCCGAGGTCGCCGACGTGCGACGCAGGTAACGGCCGGCGTGGTCAACACGACCCCACAGGTGAAAGGCATGCCGCCCAAGGACACCGACATCCGGTCCCGGCGATCCGCCTACCGCTGCGAGAGGTGCTCGAGATGCCGTTGAACGTGGTCGGTGTGGGAGCGGACGGCAGGGTCTACCACGCTGTCCGGAACCGCTATCTACGTGATCCCTGGACGGCGTGGACGGACGTCACGGCCGTCGTCGGCGATCCCGGTTCGGCGTTCGTCGTGATCGATTGCGCTACCGTGGACCGGTCGGTGCACATCTGCGGCCTCACCGCGGATGACCGGATTCTTCATACGTTCCGCGAGCCGGGCGGGATGTGGCAGTCGGGTTGGGGAGATGTCGGTTCCGCCGCTGGTCTCGGCTCTGGTCGGCCTGATGCCGTGGCCACCGCAGGTGCCGGAACGAATCTGCATGTCTTTGCGCCGGTCCAGCGCCGCGGTGGCAGTGGCGGTGTCGTGCCGGCAGCGGGCTCGCCCATCAACCACGCGATCCGATCCTCCGAGCCGCCGGACTGGCCGCAGCACTTCACCGAGGTTGCGAGTGGTTTTTCCGCGTTCGTGCTGAACCAGTTCTTCGCATTGGCCGCTGACGATGTTTCTGGCCGCCTGCACCTCTGTGCTACCGGTTTCAACAACGAGCTGTGGCACACGCTGCAGTTGTCCGGTGGGCCGGAAAATTGGCAGCCGTTCAGTGATGTTCGACTGGTGCACCCCAACAGCCCGGGAAGGATTGGCGATGTTGCGGTCGCAGGCATTGGTAATCTGCTTCATGTCTGTGTCGCGGCCGAAGGGGGCGTCTGGCACACGATACGGGCAACCTCGGTCTGGCAAGCGCAGTGGGGCAACGTGATGCAAGCCGTGAGTTCGGGTGTCACCGGAACCGTCACTCGAGTGGCATGTGCGAACCTGGAGGACAATCTGCATCTCTGCGCTCTCCTTGACGACGGCAGGATAATCCACACGATTCGCATGTCGAACCCGCCGAGTTGGCAGAACCCGGAAGATTCCGGGCAGGCGGCATTCGGTGATGTCACCGCAGTGGTCGGCAGCCGTGGCGTGGATCCTCGCCCGTTCCAGCTTCTTGCAGCTTCTGGTGAATAGCTGACGAAGGAACGGCTCAACCCGTTCGCGTGCTTGGGGCGAAGAGCGCCACCTGCCCGTCGGCAGGGCGGTGGAGCCGGGCTCGGCCCCCTACGCGAGTCCCCGATCTCGCTCTCCGGCCCCCGGGGCCGACGATCGGGAACACCCGGATGGGGGAGAACGGCCGGCGCAGCTGACTACGGCTTGACCGACCGGGCGTCGCGGCGGGCGAGGACGTCGTCGAGGCGGGAGCCGACTTCGGCGCAGTTTGCGCGGACGACGTCCAGGAACGCCGCGAGCACCGGGGAGTCGTCGGCCGCGCGGAAGGACAGTTGCAGGTCCGGGAGGCGGACGCGCGGGGTGATGTCGCAGAACCGGACGTCCTTGCGGGTGACCAGCCGCATCCGGGCCGGGCCGAGACCGACTCCGACGTCGCACGCCGCCAGGCCGATGATCGTGTGGATGTCGCGGGACGTCGTGGCGGCGTCCAGCGCGGCCGCGCCGGCGCCGAACAGGTCGCGCAGGCGCGCGGCCACGGCGGGTTCCTGCGCGGGCGCCGACATGATCAGCCGCTCGGCCGCGAGCTGTTCGAGCCGGATCTCCGAGCGGCCCGCGAAGGGGTGTGCGGTGCCGACGGCGGCGACCAGGTGGTCGGCGCCGATGGGGACGGTCACCAGGCCGTCCACGTGCGCGCCGCGCGGGGCGCCGCGGCCGACCGCGACGTCGAGTTCGCCCGCGACCAGGGCAGCCGTCCCGTCCGGGCTGCTCAGCTCCCGCAGGTCGAGCCGGACGTCCGGGCGGGCCTTGCGGAACCGGCCCAGCACGCCGGGCAGCGGGTCCAGCAGGGCCGAGCCGATGAAGCCCATGCGCAGCTGCCCCGTTTCGCCGCGGCCCGCGCGGCCGGCCTCGACCGCCGCGGCCGTCATCTCGCCCAGCGCCCGCCGGGCCCGGGCCAGGAACGCGGTGCCGGCCGCGGTCGGGAACACCCCGCGGGGCGTGCGGTCGAACAGCCGCTCGCCGACCTCGCGTTCGACGGCCGCGATCTGGGTGGACAGCGGCGGCTGGGCGATGCCGAGGGACGCGGCGGCGCGGCCGAAGTGCTGGTGCTCGGCCAGCGCGAGGGCGTAGCGGAGGTGACGGGACTCCATACGTTCAGGATATCGCGCGAGGTCGATTCAGATATGAAAGTGGATAGCCTCCTTGTGGCGCGGTGGAGTGGACCTCATGACCGAACCCACCGCTTACGTACTCGTTCACGGTGCCTGGCACTCCTCGCTGCACTGGGCCGCCACCCAGCGGGCATTGGCCGCCCAGGGCGCCGTCGGCGTCGCCGTGGACCTGCCCGGGCACGGCGTGACCGCGCCGCTGCCCTCCGGCTACCTCCGGCCCGGCCAGCCCGGGCTCGCCACCGAACCCTCCGCGCTCGCCGGGCTGACCACCGAGGTGCTCGTCGACGCGCTGATCGCCGAGCTCGCCGAGGTGCGCCGGCGGTTCGCCCGCGTGCTCCTCGTCGCGCACAGCGCGGGCGGCGGCCCGGCTTCGGCCGCGGTCGAACGGCACCCCGACCTGGTCGACCACGTCGTCTACCTGTCGGCGTTCGTCCCCGCCGGCCGGCCGCAGTTCGGGGACTACGTCGCCGACCCGGTCAACGCCGGCGCCGCCCACGCACCCTGGACCGGCGACCCCGGCGTCCTCGGCGCCTTCCGGATCAACCCGCTCTCGCCCGACCCCGCCGAAGTCGAGGCCATCCGGCGGGCGTTCCTGACCGACTGGCCCGCGGACCGGCCGGGCTGGCGCCTGACGCTGCACCCCGACGAACCGGTGGCCTCGCTCGCCGGGGCGTTCCCGGTGACCGCCGGGCGGTGGGGCCGGGTGCCGCGCAGCTACGTCCGGCTGACCGGCGACCTGGCGCTGCCGCCCGCCACCCAGGACCTGATGATCGCCGAAGCGGACCGCCTGACCCCGGAGAGCCCGTTCGCGGTGCATTCCCTCCCCGGCGGGCACTCGCCGTTCCTGACCCGCCCCGCCGAGCTCGCCGAACTCCTCGGCCGGATCGCGAAGCAGGCATGAGGCCCGCCGCGCAAGCCGTGCTGCTGTCGGGGACGTTCGTCCAGCTGATGAGCGTCACCGTGATGCAGCTCGCCGTCCCGCGCATCCGCCACGACCTCGCCGCCGGCTCGGGCGCGGGACAGCTCGCGCTGGTCGGCTACACGCTGACCTATGCCTGCGCGCTGATCACCGCGGCCCGGCTCGGCGACCGGTTCGGCTACCGGCGGGTGTTCGTCACCGGTACGGCCGTGTTCACGCTGGCGTCGCTGGCCGCGGCCGCCGCGCCGGACATCGGGACCCTCGTGGTCGCCCGGCTGGTGCAGGGTGCCGGCAGCGGCCTGGTCGCGCCGCAGATCCTGTCGCTGATCCAGGCCGCGGTGCCCGCGGACCGCCGGGCCGGGGTGCTGGGCCGCTACGGGGCGACGATGGCCGTGGCGTCGCTGGCCGGCCCGCTGTGCTGCGGCGTCCTGCTGCACTTCGACCCCGCCCGGCTGGGCTGGCGGCTGGCACTCGCCCTGCCGGTGCCGGTGGGGATCGTGTCGCTGGCCCTGGTCCGGATCCTGCCGGTCGGGCGCGGCCCGGCGGACGCGAGCCGGGTGGATCCGGCCGGGGCCGCGCTGTCGTTGACCGGGCTGATCCTGCTCGTGCTGCCGCTGACCGTGGGTCAGGACGCGGGCTGGCCGGCGTGGACGTGGGCGAGCCTGGCCCTCGGGCTGGGGCTGCTCGCCGCTTTCGCCGTGGCACAACGGCGAGTGCGGCACCCCCTGGTGCGGCCGGAAGCGCTGACCGCGTCGAGGACCCGGTGGGGCATCGGCGCGGTGTTCCTCTTCAACGCCGGGATCCCGTCGTTCAGCCTGCTGCTTTCCTTGCACCTGCAGGGCGCGCTGCACCGCGACCCGCTGGTGACCGCGTTGACCGTCGCGCCGTACGCGCTCGGTGCTCTGCTGGGCAGCGCGGTCGCCGAGGCCGCGGCACGCCGGTTCGGCGCCGCGGCGCTCGCCGCCGCGTCCGCCGGGCTGGCCGCGGTGTCGCTGCTCCTCATCCCGGCGCTGGCCGGGCCCGCGCCGCTGCTGTGGACGGTGCTGGGAGCCGGCGGGTTCGCGTTCGGGATCTTCACCGCCTCGGCGTTTTCCCTGGTCCTGAACCGGGTTCCGGTGCCCGTGGCCAGTTCCGTGTCGGGGTTGCTGCCGACCGCGCAGCAGCTCGGCGGCACGCTCGGCGTGGCCCTGGCGGGGGTCGTCTACGCCGCCGGGGCGCTGGACGCGGCGATGGGCTACGAGGCCGTCGTGTTCCTGCTCGCGGCCGCGGCCACGGCACGCCTGCGGAAGCCCGCTGCGGAAACCCCCGGAGGTGTGTCGTGGACAAGCTCGCTCTCACGGCCGAAGAACTGCTGAGCACCACCCGCGCGGTGCGGCACCGGCTCGACTTCGACCGGCCCGTCGACCCGGCCGTCCTGCGCCGGTGCGTGGAACTGGCCCTGCAGGCGCCCACCGGCCGCAACCGCCAGGGCTGGCACTTCGTCGTGGTCACCGACCCGGACCGCCGCGCCGCGCTGGCCCGGCTCTGGCGCCTCGGCCTCGGCCGGGACGGCACCCCGATGTCCCCGGACGACCAGCGCCGCGCCGCCGTGAAGGCGGGCTCGATGGAGAAGGTCTGAAGCGGACTGCGCCACTTGGCGGAGAACCTGCACCGCGCGCCGGCGTTGGTGGTGCCGTGCATCGAGGGCCGCACCGACGGCCTCGGCGCGGATCGTCAAGCGGGCCGGTGGGGTTCGCTGCTGCCCGCGGTGTGGAGCTTCATGCTCGCCGCGCGCCTGCACGGCCTCGGCACGGTGTGGACGACCGGGAACATGCCGGTCGAACGGGAAGTCGCCGCGCTGCTGGGCATTCCGCACGAGTCGGTGATGCAGGCCGCGGTGATCCCGGTCGCGCACACCGTCGGAACGGACTTCCGGCCGGCGGCCCGGGTCCCGGTCGACGAGGTCCTGCACTGGGACCGGTGGTGACGCCGGTTCGGTTCCTCGCCGCGGTGCTCGTGTCATCGTGGTCGTTCGATGGCAAGGGGCGACACGGGGGGTGTGATCACGGTGCACGAGCTTTCCGGGAAGGTCCGGCGCTGGGTGGGCGACGTGGTCGGAGGCGGTGCCCCCGTGGCCACCGCCACCGGCCTGCGGCAGGGAGCCAACCCCTGGTTGCTGACGTTCGAACCGGGTGGCCGCCTCGACGCGGCTGTGCTGCGACTCGGGGATCCCGCGGACCCCGGCCAGTGCGGCCGGTTCGCCACCGAGGTCGCGGCATTGCGCGTGGCCGACGACCACCAGCTGCCTGCGGCCCGCCTGATCGCCACGGATCTGGACGGTTCCGTGGCAGGCGAGCTGGCGGTGCTGACCACCGCCCTGCCCGGGCACAGCCGGATCCCCTCGGTCGCTTCCGTCGAGCGGCTCGAGGGCTTGGGGGCCGCCGCAGCCGCACTGCAAGCCGTCCCGTTGGCGCCCCGTGCTGCTCTGCCGCGGCGGACGCGCTCGATCTCGGACGTGGACTTCGCCGCCCAACGCCGGGAAAAGGGCACCACCGCGCTGCTGACGGCTGCCGAAGAACGTCTGGCTCAGCTTTCCGCGCCCACCGGCCCGACGGTCTTCGTGCACGGTGACCTGTGGTTCGGGAACACCCTCTGGTCCGGTGACCGCTGCACAGGCCTGGTCGACTGGGACTGCGCGGGCGCCGGATCGCCGGGAATCGACCTCGGCGGCGCCCGCTTCGACGCGGCCCTGATGTTCGGGTTACCCGCGGCCGAGCAGGTCCGGAAGGGGTGGCAGCGCGCCGCCGGCCGGCGGGCCGAACGGCTCGCCTACTGGGACGTCGTCGCGGCGTCCGGCACGTTGGCCGACATGGCGTTCTGCGTGCCGGCGCTTCACGACCAGGGCAGATCAGACCTCGACGCCGGCCTTCTCGGCCGACGCCGGGACGCATTCGTCGGCGCCGCATTGAGCCGGCTCGATGCCGATGGTTGAACAAGCTCACGGGGCTGAAGAACGTCGTGCAAGGCCGGGACATCTCGGGGCAGATCCATTTCCACGAACGGTCCGACGCCCGCATGGTCGCGGAGTCGTCTCCCGGTGGGAGCCCGGAGGTGCCGAGCCAGGCGCAAGAGCGGAAGCCGCTCCACGCCTGAAAACTGCCGGATCCCGAGTCGGTGGCCTCGTTCTTCGAGGTGCCGCTGGACGCCATGATCAAAATCAAGAAAGAACAGTCCCTGAACCTCGTTCTGACAACGCCGCCGAACATCGGGGACAAATCCGTCCTGGCGGAATCCGGTGCGCTCTGGCTGCTCGCGGAAAAAACCGGCTTCGTGGTCGACCTGTCGTTCGAGCCCGCCCAAGCCCGGAACAACGGCGAATTCCGCACCCTCGCGACCAGTGCGGCCGGCCGTGGCCTCTTCGCTTGACCACGGGTCCGGTCTCAGCCGGGCTGTGGATCGCCGGAGCCGCCGGTGGTGCCGACGCGGTGCAGGACCGCCCCGGTGGCGATGTCCAGGACCTCGATCAGCTGTGGCGAGCGCTGCACCGCGATCCACGGCAGCTCGTGATGGCGGGTCACCGGTCCGGCGAACTCGACGACCGTGCGCACGTCTTCCGCCGTCCGAGCGCGGACGGCGGCTCCTTCGCGGGTCAACAGCGCCGGCCGGTCGCCGATCGTCGTCATGCCCAGTACGTCTTCGGCCGGTGGGACGGCGATGAACGCGTCGGGTCGTTCGTGCCGCCACGCCCGCCACGTGGGTCCGTGCTGGGCGGCGTACCAGAAGTCCGGCCCGAGAAGCACTTGGCCGGCACCGTCGACGGTGGTGTGGAAGGGCACGAAACCGGGCTGGTGCACGACCGCGGCCGACCGGGCGAGCGAGATCCGGCCGCTGTCCCAGCGCAGCTTCCACCACGTGCCCCCGCGGCGGAAGCAGACGCCGAATCGCCACGGCTCGTCCATGTCGAGGTAAAGCGGCGACAGGTCGCGGCCGGCCTCCTCGGCGACGCTGAAGTCGATCGGCACGCGGAGCTTGCGCACGTCGAGGTCTTGGTCGCCCTCGACGTGCACGACCAGCTCCTGCCCGGCTTCGATCAGCGTGATCAGCGAGCTGCCGGTGGAGTGGGACACGTGGATCGCGGCGAGCACGGGGCCCGGCAGCCGGAACTCGGCTGCCGGTGTGCCGCACCGCCACAGCACCAGCTCGCGCGGTCCGTCGCCGCGGGCGAGCATCGAGGGGCCCGAGCTCGGGAAGATCGGGAACCGCAGCCTCGTGCCCCGGACCCCGGATTCGAGCAACCGGACGCATTCCTGTTCGGACGGCGGGGAAACTTCGATCCGCGCGCCGTTCACGGCGACGCGTACGATCCCGTCGTCGCCGTCGGCCACGGTCACCGTGCGTTCGCTCGGCTGCTCCGCACCACCGTGAAAGGTGAACCCGCGTGCGGGCTCTTCCCGCGAGATCAGCCACTCGCGGCCGATCCGGCTCCAGTGGCAAGCGGTGACCGGCAGCGTTGTGACGCTCGCGGCCGTCCGCTCCAGCGCCACGATCACGGCCAGCCGCACCAGATCCAGGCGCGCGGAGGAGTCCGGCAGGCCGTCGAGCAACACCTCGACCCGGCCGCTCTGCGGCGGCACCACCACGGAAATCGCGTCGACCAGGGAGCGGAACTCGCTGCCCAGATCCACGCCGGTGAGTACGGGCAAGCTCGCTCGCGTCATCTGTCCCTCCCCGGACACCGTATCCGGTCCGACATGCTGAGCGGGACCGCGGAAGCCCCTCAGCGGGCCGCGAGCGCCCGGCGCACTTCGTCCGCGCCCAGCACCACCGGGGAGCGCAGCGATCCGACCTCGTCGATCTCGATCTCGACCACGTCTCCCGGCCGCAGGCCTTGGTCGAGGCCCGGTACGACGGACGTGCCCGTCGAGAGCACGGCGCCGTCGGGGAAGTCGTTGTCGCGCCACAGGTATTCGACGAGGGCGGCCGGCTCGCGGTTCAGCTGCGCCGTGCTGGCCTCGCCGGCGAACACCTCGTGCCCGTCGCGCAGGATGCGCATGCGGAGACCGAGCGACTGCGGGGCCGGCACCTCCCACGCCGGCCGCACCCGTGCCGACACCGCGCACGAACCGGTGTAGATCTTGGCCTGCGGGAGGTACAGCGGGTTCTCGCCTTCGATGCTGCGGGAGCTGACGTCGTCGACCACCACGTACCCGGCGACCTCGCCGGTGCCGGTCAGCAGCAGGCCGAGTTCCGGCTCCGGCACGTTGTTCGCGGAATCGGCGCGGATCGCGACCGGCTCGTCGTCGGTGACCACGCGCCACGCCGGCGACTTGAAGAACAACTCCGGCCGCTGCGCGCGGTACACCCGCGCGTAGACGTCCTCGTCGGCGCTCTCCTCGCGGCGGGCCTCCTCGGACCGCCGGTAGGTCACCCCGGCGGCCCACACCTCCATCCGCCCGTCCAGCGGCGGCAGCAGCCGCGTCCCGGCGGCGGGCACGGGCTTTCCGGCGGCCTCGGCCAGTTCGCGGATCTCCGCCACCGGGCGGCGCAGCAGGTCGCTCATCGACGCCACCGCGAGCGGCCGCAGCTGCTCGTCGGTGAGCAGGCCGACCCCGGTGGTCCCGGTTCCGTCGGCGAATCGCACCAGGTGGCTCATGCCGGACCTCCTCGTTCAGGAGCGAACCTACGGAGTGCGGAGCGCGGCGGTCAACGAGTGCCGGACAGCCGGAGGATCCGGCAAACCAGCCCGGTTCCGGGATGACACGCCGTCAAGCGGAGCGCCGGCGGAGAGCGGGCTGCGCGAGTGCCGGCGGAACGTAGGCCACGTCGACGGGCCCGACGTCCGTGCCGGGCGGCACGATCTCGTCGATGCGGTCGAGCAGGTCGTCGTCCAGCACCGTCTCGGCGCCCGCGAGCAGGTCGTCGAGCTGATCGAGCGTGCGCGGGCCGATGATCGCCGACGTGACCGCCGGGTGGGCGGTCGCGAACGCCAGTGCGAGGTGGGGCAGGGGCAGGCCGGCCTGCTCGGCGATCGGGACGAGCGCTTCGACGGCGTCGAGTTTGCGTTCGTCGGTCATGTGCCGCCGCGCCCAGTGCAAGCGGCCGGCCGACGGAGTTTCCGTGCCGCCCCGGCGGAGGCGGCCGGCGAGCAGGCCCATCGCCAGCGGGCTCCACACCAGGACACCGAGTCCGTAGCGCCGGCAGACCGGGAGGATCTCGCGTTCGATCCCGCGGTTGAGGATCGAGTAGTGCGGCTGCTCGGTGCGGAAGCGGGCCAGCCCGCGCCGCTCCGCCACCCACTGGGCCTCGACGATCTCCGACGCGGGCAGGTTCGAATGGCCGATGGCGCGCACCTTGCCCGCGCGGAGCAGGTCGGTCAGCGCGCCCAGGGTTTCCTCGACGTCGGTCCCGGGCTCGGGGTGGTGGACCTGGTAGAGGTCGAGGTGGTCGACCCCGAGCCGGCGCAGCGAGCCCTCGACGGCGGTGACGATCCACCGGCGGGAGCCGCCGCGCTGGTTCGGGCCGGGACCCATGGGGCCGCTGAACTTGGTGGCGAGCACGACGTCGTCGCGACGGCCGCGCAGCGCTTTGCCGAGGATTTCTTCGGTGTGGCCGTGGCCGCCGTAGACGTCGGCGGTGTCGATGGCGGTGATGCCGCCGTCGAGGGCGCGGTGGACGATGCGGGCGCAGTCGCCGGGGTCGGGGTTGCCGTGCGGGCCGAACATCATCGTGCCCAGGGCGTAGGCGCTGACCTGGATGCCGGTGCGGCCGAGCGGACGGGTCTGCATGGGGCTTTCTCCTGCGCGGCAGGTGGGGTGCGGCCGGCGGCGGCCGCACCCCACGGGGATGGTCAGGCCTGGGCGTGTTCGGCGGCGACGTCGACGATCCAGGTGACGCCGAAGCGGTCGGCCAGCATCCCGAAGGCGGGCGCCCACCGGGCGGGGCCGAAGGCTTCGATCACGGTCGCGCCCTCGGCGAGCCCGTCCCAGACGGGGGTGACTTCGTCGACGGTCTCGCCGCGGACGGACAGGAAGAAGGGTTCCCGCGTGATCGTGGTGCCGTTTTCGCGACGCGTCGTGGGCACGGCCGGGGCGGCGGGCGCGTCCCCGCCCGGCACGTCGTAGGCCATGACCCGGAAGCCGTTGTCCGCGGCGACCTGGCCGAACACGACGTGGGTGGCGCCGGGCAGTCCGGCGGGCATCCCGAAGTCGCCGTAGGTGACGACGGTGAGCTGCCCGCCGAACACCGACTGGTAGAACTCCAGGGCTTCACGGGCCTGGCCGTGGAAGTTCAGGTGGGCGACAGCGCTGAGCGACATGGTGATCCGGTCCTTTCCTGGCGCCGGGGGTTCCCGGCGGCGAGAGCCACGATGCCGCCAGTACCGGTCAGGGAACGTCCGCTACTCGTGGCAGTCTGGGGACATGCCTCTCGCGTCCTCGACGACGACCTCCAGCCGGCTGCTGTCGCTGCTGTCCATGCTGCAGGCCCGCCGCGACTGGCCGGGCGGGCTGCTGGCCGAGCGGCTGGGGGTGAGCGAGCGGACGGTGCGCCGGGACGTCGATCGGCTGCGCGAGCTCGGCTATCCCGTCCAGGCGGTCAAAGGACCCGACGGCGGCTACCGGCTCGAGGCGGGCAGCCAGGTGCCGCCGCTGCTGTTCGACGAAGAGCAGGCGGTCGCGCTCGCCGTGGCGCTGCGGATCGCGGTCGGGACGGGCGCGGGCATCGAAGAAGCCGCCGCGCGGGCCCTGGCGACCGTGCGCCAGGTCCTGCCGTCCCGGTTGCGGCAGCGCGTCGACGCACTCGAGCTCAGCGCGGCCGCGCGGGGCACCGAGCCGCAGGTCGACACCGAGGTCCTGCTCGCGCTGAGCGCCGCCGTCCGCGCGGGGGAGGAGCTGCGGTTCGACTACCGCTCACCCGGACGTCCCGGCGACGCCGAGCCCCGCCCGCCGCGCCGCGTGCAGCCGCATCACCTGGTGGTGCGGGGCGGCCGGTGGTACGTCGTCGGCTGGGACCCCGGCCGCGATGACTGGCGGACCTACCGCGTGGACCGGATGACACCGCGCGTCCCGAACGGACCGCGGTTCGCGCGCCGCGAGGTGCCGGGCGGCGACGTGGCCGCGTTCCTGTCGGCCCGGTTCAAGGGCTCCGAGAGCACGGACGCCTGGCCGTGCCGCGCCGAGGTGATCCTCGACCTCCCGGTGGCCGAGGTCGCCCCGTTCGCCGGCGACGGCGTCGCCGAAGAACTCGGTCCGGCCCGGACCAGGCTGACGGCGGGGTCGTGGTCCTGGGCCGCCCTCGCCGCGGCGCTGGCGCGCTTCGACGCGGAGATCGAAGTGGTCACGCCGCCGGAACTGCGGGCGGCGTTCGCCGAGCTGTCCCGGCGCGCCGGCCGCACCGCGGGGCTCGGGTAGCGCCGGCGTCGGCGGCGAGTCCGGCCATCCGGGTGAAGCCGGGACCGGAGCCGCCACGGTGCCGGGAGCCGGGGAGAAGACTGCGGGAACCGTTCAGCCACTGGAGGGAGCTCCATGTCCGCGGTCGCCGACGAAGCTCTGCTGTCCCTGTCCACCCCGGGCGGGCTGGCCGATCCGTACCCGGTTTACGCGCGGCTGCGCGACGAATCTCCCGTCTTCCGCAGCGAAGTCTTCGGCGGCTGGGTGCTCAGCCGGTTCGCCGACTGCCAGCAGGTGCTCGCCGACGGGGAGACCTTCCTGGTGCTGGACGCGCAGTGGCGCGACCGGCACACGCCGGACTGGCGCGACAACCCGGCCATGGCGCTGCTGGCGGACCTCCTGCCGTGGAAGAACCCGCCGGACCACACCCGCGAGCGGCGGCTGCTGGTGCGGGACTTCACCGTCCGGCGCGTCCAGGGGCTGGAGCCCGCGGTCCGCCACGCCGTCGACCGGCTGCTGGACGACTTCGCCGGCGCCACGGCGGACGGGACCGCGGCCGAGTTCGTCACCACGGTGCTCTACCCGCTCGGGATGGCGGTGATCGGCGATCTGGTCGGCGTGCCCGAAGCCGACCACGCCCGGCTCCGCCGCGTCACCGAGCTGATCGGCAAGCAGGTCGACCCGGCGATGCCGGCGGACCTGCGGGCCGAGGTCGACGCGGCCGCCGTCGAGTTCCGCGCCTACTTCGTCGATCTGATCGCGCGGCGGCGTGCGGAACCCCGGGACGACCTGACCTCCGCGTTGCTGGTCCGGCCGGCCGCCGACGCGGAGCTGATGTCCGACGGAGACGTGCTCAACGCGCTCCTCGTGCTGTTCGGCGGCGGCTACGAGACGACCGCGGGCGCGCTGGGCCTCGGGATCCACGCGCTGCTGACCCACCCGGCGCAGTTCGCGCTGCTCGCGGGCGATTCCGGGCTGGCGGCCGGAGCGGCCGAGGAGGTGCTGCGGTGGGACGGGGCCGCCCAGATGAGCCAGCGCGCGGCCGTCCGGCCGGTGGTCATCGGCGGCGTGGAGATCCCGGCGGGGGAGGTGATCGTGGCGCTCAACGGCGCGGCGAACCGGGACCCGGCGCGGTTCGCCGACCCGGACCGGTTCGACATCACCCGCGACGCCGGCCGTGGCCTGTTCTTCGGGCACGGCCTGCACTTGTGCCTCGGCGCGGCACTCGCGCGGCTGGAGATGACCGTTCTGCTCGAACAGCTCGGCAAGCGCTTTCCGGGGTTGCGGATCGCGGGCGAGGTCCGGCGGCGCCCGAACCCGGCCCTGCGCGGGATGGCGGCTTTGCCGCTCACCCGCTGATCTCCGCGGGCACCGGCACTAGGCGGCGTTGTACCGGCGTGCCGCGGGGGTTTCGTCGAGGGTGACGCGGCCGAGGTGGGCCAGGACGTCGAGGTGCGCCTCGATCTCCATCACCGCGGACAGCTGGTGTTCGAGCTGCAGCGCGTCGAGCCGGCGGCGGTGGCGGGTCCACGGCAGCAGCCGCGCGACCTCGTAGGCGTTGGTCGCTCCGGCCACCAGCAGTTCGTTGACTTCGTCGAGCCGTTCGCGGTGGTGCTCGAGGATCTCCCGGACGCGGGTGTGGGTGCTGGCGCCGACGGCTCCGTGCGCGGGCAGCAGCACCGTGTCGGGCCGCCGGAGCAGGAGCTTCAGGGAAGAGATGAACGAGCGCAGCGGAGTCGCTTCGGGAGCGACTTCGAAACCCAGCGAAGGGGTGATGGCCGGCAGCACGTGATCGCCCGCGAACAGCACGCCGGTCGAGGCGTGGGCGTAGACGACGTGCCCGCGGGTGTGGCCCGGCGTCGCGATCACTTCCAGTTCGCCGTCGCGGAGGGGAATCCGGTCGCCGTCGCGGAGCCAGCCGTCGGGCGGCCCGTACGGCGTCCCGGCTTCGGACACGCTGATCGCGAGCACCCGCTCGGCCAGCTCGCCGGCGCCGCAGCGGGCGAGCAGTCCGGGGTGGTTGGGGAACGGGCTGCTCGTGTCGAAGCCTTCGATGCTGAACCGCTCGTTTTCACCGATCCGCAGCGGGACGCCGAGGGTTTCGCGCCACGCGAAGGCCTGGGTGTAGTGGTCCCAGTGGTGGTGCGTCGCGAGGCAGAGCCGCACGTCCCCGAGCCGGTGCCCCAGCTCGGCCAGCGCGGTCGTGACGGCGCGTTCGTTGGCGGGGCTCGCCCAGCCGGGGTCGACGAGCACGAGACCGTCCGGGCCTTCGAGCGCGTAGGCGTTCACGGTGGACAGGCCGGTGATCGGCAGGGGCAGCGGGATGCGGTGGATGCCGGGCGCGACCGCGTGCGCCCCGGGCGTGGTCCAGTCGTCCGGCTGGTCGATCTCGTTCACGGGCATGGGGCTGTCCTAGCTGGTTGCGAAGCGTACGCAAGGACTTTACCGACCAGGCGACCCGCTCGATCACGCTTGTGACATATGTCGTCGGACCGCCGCAGCGTACTCCGTACGAGTGAACTTGAATTTTCAATTTCTCACCCTGGGTAACGATGGTGCGTCACTCGCTCACCGCAACCACCTGCGGAAATGATCGAGAACGTCCGCTTTCGAGGCCGTCCTGTGACCAAGTGTGGCCCCTGACCCCTGTTACGCGCGCGCTTCTTGGGGCGACGGATGGCGCAGAACGTCCCCGCGTGCGGTCGTGCCGCCGCTGCTCCGAAAGAGGCAATCCGTGTCCTACGCCCCCATGCCGCCCTCGTCGGCCATGCCCGTCCCGGCCCAGCCCAAGAACGGCCTCGGCACCGCCGGGTTCGTCCTCGGCCTGGTCGGCCTGCTCTTCGCGTTCATCCCGCTCATCGGGGTCGTCGCGTGGCCGCTGACGATCCTCGGGCTGATCTTCGGCATCATCGGGACGCTGCGGGCGAACCGCGGCCAAGCGAGCAACAAGGGCCTGGCCGTCACCGCGGTCGTGCTCTCGGCCATCGGCCTGATCATCTGCGTGATCTGGACGGCGGCGTTCGGCAAGGTCGTCAGCGACACCGCGAACGGCCTGCCCACCGCGGCGGCGCCGGCCGCCGTCGCCGACGCGGGGTCCGAGCCCGCGAACGCCGCCCCGACCGCGGCGGCGTCGGCCAAGCACACCGTCCTCCTGGAGGTCACGACGGCGGCGAAGGCCAATGTCCAGTGGAGCAGCGGGTTCACCCAGAATTCGCAGGAGGTGCTGGAGAAGGGCAAGACCTGGAGCCAGACCCTGACGATGGACGACCTGGCGTTCACCTCGGTCACGGTGACCGCGGTCGACTTCAAGCTGGGGGCCAAGGACAACACCTGCAAGATCACCGTCGACGGGAAGGTCGTCGTGGAGCAGCACAACAGCGTCGGGGCTTTGTGCACCTACCAGCCCTGACGGGTCGATGACCGGGGGCAAGCGGTCCGAGCTCAATGCCCCGAAGCGTCCGACACGACCAGGACAGGTTCTTCGCTCACGGTGATCGGGTCGCCCGGCTGCACCGGCTCCTCGGTTCCGTCCAGGCGGTCCAGCCGCCGGGTGCCCGCACCCGCCGTCAAGGTGGCGGCGCCGCGATCGGTCCACTGGATCGCGGCGTCGTAGGTGCGTTCCGGCTCGGTCACGGTGAATTCGCACCGCCAGACGTTTTCCGGCAGGCCCGCCGGCGTCCCGTGGCCGCACGACCGGCTCTGGGCGTGGTGCAGCCAGCGTTGCAGCACTTCCACCGCGAGCGCGGCCGCCGTGGGGGCTCCGCCGACCGGCTGCAGCACGATGGGTACTCGCGTTCCGCCCCAGTTGTAGAAGTACATGCGTTCGAGGTTGACCTTGCGCGCGTAGAGGCCGACCAAGAAGAACCTGACCGCGTGGTTGCGCGCGGCGACGTCGTCGAGCGGCGCTTGGGTCGCGATCGAATACGTCGTCCCGGTGTTCCACAGACGCGGGTGCACGCCGGCTTCGTGCAGCACCCGATCGATCGTCGCGGTCAGCTCCAGCATGGCTTCCGGCGGATCGCTCGCTCTCTTCTGGAACAGCTTGACACTCGCGACGTCGCATTGGCCGTACCCGTTCGCCTCCGCGAAGCGCTGGAGGAAGGAAACGCCTTCCGGCGTCCACAGCTGGCCCATGCCCGGGCACACCACCGTCGCTTTCGGGTCGGCCGACCGGATGATGGCAGCGGCCCGGCGGGTCATCTCGACCAAGGTTTCCACGGTGCCCGCGTAGAAGTGCCGGTCGTTGGCCAGCACCCACAGCTCGTAGGCGTCGATCCGTCCCCGGTAGCGGTTCACCACCGAGCTGACGAACAGATCCCAGTCGGCCAGGTCGACGGGCGGGGCCGGGGTGCCCTCCGGGTACGGTCCGGCCGGGCCGTCGGGGCTGGCCCACTTCGGTGTCCCGCCGAAGACGAACAGCGACGGCAGGCCCGCCTCCGCCGCCCCGGCCACCAGGCGGTCGAGCGTGGACCAGTCGAATTCCCCGCGCAGGCGCTGGACTTCCGACCACCTCGTCCCGCTGTCCCAGAACCGGACGGCGCCGACGTGGAACGACGGCATCCGCCCGGTGGCGCTGTTGATCGTGACCCCGAACGAGGTGCTCGGCACCGGGGCCGGCGGCAGGGTCCACGCCGGCCCGCCGATCCGCTGAGCCTGCGCGTCTTCCGCCGGACCCGGGCCGGCCGAGCTCGACGCGAGGAGGAGGGCCAGGAGCCCGGCCATCGCCGTGACGACGCCCGGCAGGAGCCATCGGCGCCGGCGGCGAGGGAAGTGCGCCGGTTCCGCCGGGATCGGAACAGGTGCGGCTTCCCGGCCGAGGTCGTCGGCGACGTCCTTCGCGGGTGCTGTGGCGCGCAGCCACAGGCGGTGCAGCGCGACGACCTCGTCCCGGTTCGCGCCGCACGCCAGCGCGATCCGCTCCACCACGCCGAATTCGCGTGGCGCACTCACCCCTGTGCAGTACCGGTGCACCGCGGACTTGCTCAGGTGGATCTTCCGGCCGATGCCCGTGTAGCTGTGTCCGCTCTCCGCCTTGAGCCGCTCCAGCCGGTCGCCCAAGTCGCGATAACGCGCGTCGCCGGCCATGGTCTCCCGTCCCGTCGGCCAGGCAGTCGCGGGTCCGCCGTCTTCGCGCCCGGCGGGCCCGCGACATCGTGGTGCACCAGTTTATGCGAAGGCGAGCCCGGGCACGGGTGGTTCCGGGCCGTCCCCGGGCTCGGCGACGGCGCAGGTCAGACCGGCCGGGACGTCCCACCGTCCCAACCTCGGACGACGCCGTTGCCGGGCGCGGGGCCCGCGAGCAGAGTGGCCGGCGGGACCGCGGGTGGCGGCGGCACGGGGGATGTCGTCGCACCCGGCGGTCCCTTCCAACGGGAGGAGCGACTGTCATGACCTGGTTCCACCTCGGATCCGCGGCACCCGCGCGCCGCTGGGTCTCCGCTTCCGTGCTGGCGATGACGGCTTGGGCGTCCATCGGCCTGGCGGTCTCGTCCCCGGCCGCGGCCCTGCCCAATCCCGACTGCACGGAAATCCCGGGTCCCGTCGAAGACCTGTGCAGCGTGACCTTGAACAAGACCGATCAGCAGATCGGCGTCACGAGGAACTTCTGCGGGCCGGACGACGCCGGCGGGCCCTGCCCGAACGCGGACCCGGACCGGGACTTCAAAGTACTCGGCCGCGGTGAACGGACGCCCGCCAACGAGGACTGGGACGCGTTCTTCGTGCCGCCGGGGTGCGTCTTCAGCGGCAACATCGACATCCGGCTGACGAACATCGACCGTGATTTCACGATCCCCGGCGGACCGGACGGTTTCTGGGTGCGGGTCCCGCGCACCGCGATCTACGAGATCGAGCAGACGGCCTGCGCCCACCTCACCGACCACGTCGTCCGCCTCCGCAACCAGAACTCGGGACTCTGCCTGCTCGCCCGCAACACACCGGGGGAGAACGCGGTCGTCCAGTACCCGTGCGGCGCGTACGCGGACCAGCGCTGGCAGATGCCGGGCAACGGCGTGGACCTCGTCCAGCTCCGCAACCTCGAGTCGCAGAAATGCGTGGCCACGCGCGGCACCGGCGAGTCACCCGGAATCGCGACCACCTGCGCTTCCCGGTGGGTGGACCAGATCTGGCGGCGCGAACCCGACCCCTCGACGGGGAACTACCGCCTCCGCAACCTCAACTCGGGCCTGTGCCTGGTCGTCCGGGGAACCGCGGCCGAAACCCGTGCACTCCAGTCGACCTGCGGCACTTGGCCCGACCAGTTGTGGACCATGCTGGTCTGACCACCGGGCGCAGGCGATCAACGCACTGACCACGGGCCCGCCGGGTGAGGCGAAGCGCATTCGCTGCCCGGTGGGCCGGGGCCGGGTGCCGGGGTGATCAGACGGTGAGGACGAGCTTGCCCCGGAGGTGACCGGCGTCGAGCGCGCGGTGCGCGTCGGCGATGCGCTCGAACGGGAACGTCTCCTCCACGTGGACCCGGAGCCCGCCCCGCTCCACGAGGTCGACGAGCCCCCGCAGGGCGACCGGGTCCGGGTCGACCGCGATGCCGCTGAAGCGCAGGCCGGCCGCCTCGTACTCGGCGGCGAGCTCCACGTCCTCCTCGGCGACCGCCGTCACCAGGTGGCCGCCCGGGCGGAGCACGCCGAGCGACCGCTCGGCGGTGTCGCCGCCGAGCGTGTCGAGCACGACGTCGACGTCGCGGACCACCTCGGCGAAATCGACCGCCGTGTAGTCGATCACCTCGTCGGCGCCGAACCCTTCGACGAACTCCCGCTTGCCGCCGCTGGCGGTCGTGATCACGTGCGCGCCGAGCGCTTTCGCGAGCTGGATCGCGACGTGACCGACCCCGCCGCCACCGCCGTGCACCAGGACGCGGTCGCCTTCGGTGACGCCGCCGAGGTCGACGAGGCCCTGCCACGCCGTCAGCCCGGCGACCGGCAGCGCCGCCGCCTCGACGTGCGACAGCGACGCCGGCTTGCGCGCCAGGTGCAACGCCGGCGCCGACACGACTTCGGCGTACGCGTTCGCCGCCCGTGGGAACAGCGGCATCCCGAACACCTCGTCGCCGGGCCGGAACCGCCACGTCTGCGGCGCCTCGCCGACCACGCCGCTGATGTCCCAGCCGAGGACGAACGGCGGCCGGCCGAGCAGCGGGAACTCGCCCGCGCGCAGGCGCGCTTCCAACGGGTTGAGCCCGATCGCCTCGACGCGGACGAGAACCTCGGCCGGGAACGGCCGGGGCTCGGGCGCCTCCACGACGGTGAGCACCTCGGGACCGCCGAGCTCCTGCTGGGTGATGGTTCGCATGGCTTCTCCTGGCTCTGGGGAACGAAAACCCAGGCTATGCACCCGATGGGAACCCTCAGGTACCTTTGGCGCCATGAGCGGTTTCGGTCCCGGCGGCCACTTTCTCGCCGACTGTCCGGCGCGGCTGGCGGTCGACCTGCTCGCCGACAAGTGGGCCGCGGTCGTGCTCTACGGCCTCAGCGAGGGCCCGGTCCGCCACGGCGAGCTGATCGAGCTCATCGGCGGCATCTCCCGCAAGATGCTCACCCAGACGCTCCGCCGGCTCGAGGCGCACGGACTCGTCCGCCGCCACGCCTACGCCGAGGTGCCGCCCCGCGTCGAGTACGAGCTCACCCCGCTCGGCGCGACGCTGATCGATCCGATCCACGTGCTGACGGAGTGGGCGAGGGCGAACGGCGACGCGGTGCTCGACGCGCTCGAACCGGCCGCCCGGCCGGACTGACGGCGTACGGATCCGGCGAAGGCACGGCACCGGCGTGGGGGAGTGAGCCTCAGGCGGTGGCCGTCCGGTGCGCGGCCGCGTAGTGCGCGGTGCCGATCGCTCCCGCGACCGCCAGGACGAAGCCGATGCCGGCCGCGGTGGTGAAGCCGGCCCGGACGCGGTCGTCCAGCAGGACCACGCCGATCAGCGAGGACACCGCCGTGTTCGTCGTGAACATGATGGCGGTGACCGCGGTGGCGCGGCCGCGCTGGAGGGCCATCGCGAACGCCGCCGCCGCGACGAGGCCGTTGGCGATCATCGACCACGTCGCCGGCTCCAGGGCGAGGCGCCAGACCGGCCCGGACGCGTCGAGTGTCCGGGCCGAGATCCCGACGGCGCTGAACCCCAGGCCGGCGCAGAAGCCCAGCACGATCGGCGACCAGCGGCCGGGACTGCGCTGAGCGGTGAACGCGATCGCCGCGATCGCGACCGCCACGCCCACCAGCAGCAGCTTCCCGGCGGTCGGCAGCGGCTCCGCCGGACCCGGGTCGGCGGACAGGCCGAGCAGGACCAGGCCCGTGGCGCCGACACCCAGCGCGGCCCACCCGGCGCCGGCCAGCCGGACGCCCAGGATCGCGGAGATCGTCGCGGTCACGCCGACGCTGAACGCGAGCACCGACTGGACGAGGAACAGCGGCAGGCGGTGCAGCGCGGCGGCGGCGAAGACGAACCCCAGCAGGTCCACCCCCACGCCGAGGAAGTAGAGCGGCTGCCGCCGCAGCGCGACCAGGTCCTGGGGCGAGCCGCCGTAGGCGCCGGCCCGCCTGACCCCGGCGGACTCCAGGATGGAGCCGCTGCCCGAGGCGACGGCGGCCAGCACGGCGAGGACGTATCCGAGGATCACGGCCTGAGTCTGTCAGCCCGCCCCCGGGCCACCTCACATCGGCGGCCGCTTCGGCCGCGCACCGGGCGGGAACCGCTACGGCGTCACCGCGAGGGTCGCGCGGTGGGCGAGGTTGGTGTCGATGAGCTTGTCGAGGGAGTCCCGGGTGCGGATCAGCTCGGCGATGTGGCCGGTCAGGCGGTCGCGTTCCTGCCGCATCCGCTGCTCGGCGGCGACGGAGGTGTCCTGGCCGGGGGAGTCGACGCAGGGCAGCAGCTCGACGATCGTGCGGCTGGTGAGGCCCGCGGAGAACATGCGCTGGATGAACCCGACGCGCTCGACCTCGTGCTCGGTGTAGGTCCGCTGCCCGCCGGCGCTGCGGGTGCTGGCGAGCAGGCCTTGCTGCTCGTAGTAGCGCAGGGACCGGACGCTCACGCCGGTCCGGGTGGCCAGTTCGCCGATCCGCACGCCTGCCTCCTGTGAGCCCCGCCACGAACGCTTTCCTCTGACACTGATGTCAGATTCTAGCGTGGGTGGCACGCCCGGTGCGGGCGCCGCCCTCTCAAGGAGCCTGACGTGACATCTCTGTTCGACCGCCACGAAGTCGGCGGCCTGGTCCTGCCCAACCGGGTGGTGATGGCCCCGATGACGCGGGTCCGCGCCGCCGCGGGCGGGCTCGCGACGCCGTCGATGGCGACCTACTACGCCCAGCGCGCGACGGCCGGGCTGATCGTGACCGAGGGGGTGCAGCCGAGCCTGCTCGGGCAGTCGAACCCCGGGACGCCCGGGCTGCACACCGGCGAGCAGGTCGCCTCCTGGCGCCAGGTGACGGCGGCGGTGCACGCCAACGGCGGCCGGCTCTTCGCGCAGATCATGCACGGCGGGCGGGTTTCCCACCCCGGCACCACCGGGCTCCAGCCGGTCGGCCCGTCGGCGGTGCCCGCGGCCGGTGCCGTCTTCACCCCCGCCGGACCCCGGCCGGCGCCGGTGCCGCGGGCGCTGGAACCGGCGGAGGTGCCCGAGCAAGCGCGGTCCTACGCCGACGCGGCCCGCCGGGCCGTCGACGCCGGCTTCGACGGGGTGGAGCTCCACGGCGCCAACGGGTACCTGATCTCGCAGTTCCTGTCGTCGAACGCGAACCTGCGCACCGATCGCTACGGCGGCTCGGTCGCCAACCGGATCCGGTTCGCCGTCGAGGCGGCCGCCGGCACCGCGGAGGCCGTCGGCGGTGCCCGGACCGGCATCCGGCTTTCCCCGGGCGGCACGTTCTGGGGCGTCGAGGAGGCCGACGTCGCCGAGCTGTACCCCGCGCTGCTGCGCGAGCTGGCCGGCCTCGGGCTCGCCTACGTCCACCTCGAGGCCACTGTGGACGAAGACGTCCTGCTGCGGCTGCGGCGGGCCTGGCCGGGCACCCTCGTCGTCAACCCCACGGTCCCGATGGGACCGAAGCAGACCGGGCGCGCCGAGGCCGATCACTGGCTCGGGCTCGGCGCGGACCTCATCAGCTTCGGCCGCGCGTTCATCGCCAACCCCGACCTGGTCGAGCGGCTGCGCACCGGGCTCCCGCTCGCGCCGGTCGACGAAGCGACGTTCTACGAAGGCGGCGACGCGGGCTACCTGACCTACCCGGCGTACCGGCACACGGCGTGAGCGCCCGGCCCGCCGGTCTTCGTCACCCCTCGGCGGCGCGGGCGATCGACCGGGCGAGCCACCCGAACACCAGGTCGTGCGCCGGTTTCTGCAGGTGCCAGTAGGCGTCGCCGAGGCGGCCGGCGGGGGTGAACCGCACCCGCTGCCGCAGCAGGCTCGCGGAGCCGGCCGGTTCCGCGAGCAAGGTCAGCTCGGCGACGCCGGGCAGGCGCATGTCGGCGGTCAGCACGAGCTCACGGCGGGCGTCGTCCCGGTGCCGGACGGTCCAGAAGTCGATGACGTCCCCGGTCCCCGGGTGGTCCGGGCGCCCGCGGTAGAGCCCCGCACCGCCGAGGACCTGGTCGAGCAGGCCGCGCAGGGCCCACGCGGGGCCGGGCGGGAAGCGGCCGCTTTCCCCGCCCAGCGCGGTGATCGCCCGCCACAGCCGCTCCGGGGTGGCGGCCGAGCTCGCGGTGTTCTCCTCCTGGTACGACCGCCCCGGCGGCGCGCCCGGCAGCGGAACTCCGAGTGCCGCCCGCAAGGCGTTGTCGAGGCTGGTGGCGCCGCCGGGCGGGGCGGGCAGGACGGTCTCCACCGGGACGTCGGCCGGGAGCAGGTCGTGCTCGAGCGACGCGAACAAGCCGGCCGCGACGGCGGGGGGAACGGGCGAGGCCACCCCGGCGACGCGGGCGGCGATCCCGTGCGACCACAACGGTGCCGGCAGCGCGAGGGCGGCGGGCCTGCGCAGCACGCGGGCGCACCGGCGAACCAAGTCGTGGTAGCTGATCGTCTCCGGGCCGCTGACGTCGAACCGGCCTCGCAGCGGCGCGGACTCGACGGCGGCCCGGAGGTAGTGCCGGACGTCGGCGAGCGCGACCGGGCGGCTCCGCCGGGCGGTCCACCGCGGCCGCGGCCGGATCGGCAGCCGCGCGGTCCGGGACAGCAGTTCGACCCCGGCCGATCCCGGGCCGAGGATCATCGAGGCCTGCAAGGCGATCGCCGGGACTTCGCCGCCGAGCAGGACGTCGGCCACTTCCGAGCGCGACGCCAGGTGCGGCGACGTCGCGGCCACCGGCCGTGGCCCGCCGAGGTAGACGATCCGCCCGGCCCGAGCCGAGGCGGCCGCGGCGGCGAGGCGTTCGGCGATGACGCGGTCCTGCTCGGTGAAGTCGGTCCGGGCCAGCGAGTGCACGAGGTGGAAGACCACGTCCGCACCGCCGACCGCGGTCTCGAGCGCGCGCGGATCCGCGGCGTTCCCGAGCGTCACCTCGACTTGGTCGGGGAAGCGGTGCTCGGCGGAGCGGGAGAGCACGCGCACCGGGTGCCCGGCGGCGACCAGGTCGGCGACGAGCGCCCGGCCGACGAAGCCGGTCGCTCCCAGTACCGTGCAGCGCGGTGGGCCGGTGCGTCGCGGGGATGTCATCGTGGTCCTGGTCGGGTGGCGGCGTCGGCGTGCGTCCGGCCGGCGAATGCTCCCAGTACCGTGCGGCGCGGTGGGCCGGTGCGTTGTGGGGATTTCATCGGGGTCCTGGTCGGGTGGCGGCGTCGAGCAGGTTCGCGGTCGCCGGTCGTGCGCTGGTGGCGGCGGTGCGCTGGTAGACGGCGGCGAAGCGGCTCGCGACCTCGTGGATGCCGAAGCGTCGCGTGACGGTGGCCCGGCCGGCGGCCGCCATCGCCCGGGCGCGGGCCGGGTCGCCGGCCACGCCGCGGACGAACGTCGTGAGCGCGTCGCCGAATGCGGCGAGGGTGGCGGTGTCGGCGAGCAGGCCGTTGCGGCCGTGGTCGATGTAGTGGCCGAGGCCGCCGCGGCGGGGGCCGAGCACGACCAGCCCGGCG
The DNA here is from genome assembly GCF_041346945.1 of Amycolatopsis sp. cg9. NCBI lineage: Bacteria > Bacillati > Actinomycetota > Actinomycetes > Pseudonocardiales > Pseudonocardiaceae > Amycolatopsis > Amycolatopsis sp. cg9. The sequence continues at coordinate 5,810,807 of NZ_CP166850.1, forward strand.
TCCATGGCTTCGAGGACGGCGATGCCGAACTCCTCCTTGCGGCTGGGGCAGACGTAGAGGTGCGGGGTCGGCGCGGGCAGCCAGTGGGCCAGGCCGTGCTCCAGCGAGCGGACGTCCTCGTTGCTCACGGCGGCGAGCACCGCCAGGCGCCCCGCCGCGGCCGGGTAGCGGCTCGCCAGGTCCAGGATACGGGTGAGGATCCGGGATTCGTCGGCGGTCGGGTGCGCGGGGTCGCCGCCGACGAGCACGAGCGCGGTGTGCCGGTACAGGTCGCGGGTCAGCCACGCTTCGACGAGCAGATCCTGGTGCTTGACCGGGTGCAACCGGCCCACGGACAGCATGATCGGCAGGCCGCGGGCTTCGGGGACGAGCCGGGGCAGCCCGGAACCGGGCTCGAACAAGGACGCGATCAGCTGCTCCTGGCGGGCGTCGGCCGCGGCCACGGGTGAGAGCATCGGGATGCCCTCGGCCAGTGACTCCGGCTCCGGGCGCTCCCGCAGCCGGGGGAAGTACGCGGCGAGTTCCCCGGCCGGCCGGCCGGGCAGTCCGATCAGGACGTCGGCGGCCGCCACCAGCCGGTCGGCCACGTACATCCGGTGCAGGTCGAACCGCGCCGCCCCGCGGTCCACCGCGAGGCCGGGCCGGTACCGCTCGGCCAGCGCGCGGTGCGGGTCCGCGGTGAGGGTGAACACGGTCCGCGCGCCCATCGCCCGGGCGGCGTCGGCGACCGCGGCCGAACCGTCGTCGGAGTAGCGCACGTGGACGACGTCGGGGAGGCAGTCCGCGAGCCACAGCAGGTGCCGGGCGAGGAACCCGATCGCGGAGCGGTGCCGGGACAGTGCGGTCTGTGCCGGTGCCCCGGGGGAGTCGACGGGCAGCCGCAGCACCACGTGCCCGTGGTCGTCGGCGTCGATCAGCGCGGCCCGGTCGCGCAGCAGGTCCTGCCCGGCGAGGGTCAGCGTCACGACCCGCGCGATGCCGTCGTGGCGGGACAACGCCGAGCCGAGGTGCCGCAGCAGCACCGTGAGGCCGCCGCTGGCGCCGGCACCGGGCTGGTCGAAGCTGCCCAGCAGCATCGACTGCGCCACCGTCAGCCCGCCCCGGTCCGCCGCCGGGATCGTCCACAACGGACTTTCGAAGCCCTGGCCGGACTGCCGGGCGAGGCACACCGCGGAAAGGGCGTGGTCGAAGGGATCCGCGGCCCCGGCGTGCGCGGCGGCCAGGATTCCGGCCGCCTCCGGCGAGTCGCCGAGCTGGGAGAGGTAGCGCCACGCGGCGTGCCGGTACCCGCGATCGGCCGGAGCGCCGGCCACCGCGCCGACCGGCAGGCAGTGAAGCCCGTGCCGTTCCGCCAGGTCCAGCAGGAGCGCGCCGCGCCGGGGTGACGCACCGGCGAACGCGCCGGCGATCGCCTCGGCCGCGGCGGCCGCGCCGTGCACGGCGACCGCGTCGGCGAACAGGTCGAGGGCGACGGAGCCGGCCAGGTCGTCGAGGGCGGCGTCGCCGGTTTCCGGGGTCGCGGCGAGGACCTCGCCGGCGCCGGGCGCACCGGCTCCGCGGGTGAGGGCGCGCAGCCGGGCCACCGCGCCGTCGGGATCGGCCCCGCTCGGCGGGTCGCCGGCGTACTCGACCAGCGCGGGCCCGGCGAAGTCCGGGTGGAGGGCACGGCGGACCGCGCCGACCCGGACCGGGTCGGCCCCGGGCGTGAACGTGCGAAGGACCGCCAACGGGTCGGCGGTGACGGTGCTCCGGGTGTCCTGAACGATCACTGCGCTGCTCCGATGGCCGGGTCGTAGGGTTGCGGGGGAAGAGGGAGGTGGCCGGGATGACGGCAGCGCGGATCGTGGTGGTGAGCCCGCCGTTCGCTTCGCACGCGCGTCCACTCGCGACGGTGGGGGCGGCACTCGCGGCCGCCGGCGCCGACGTGACTTTCGCCTGTGCGCCGGCCTTCGCGGGCCTGGCCGCCGAGCACGGACTGCCGTTCGCGGCGCTGGCGTTCGGCGACAACGCGAACACGGGCATCGCCGAACGCACCCGCCAGGAAGCCGACGGCGTGCGGCGGCTGGCCGAGTTCCTCGACGCCACCCGCGCCGGCGCGGTGCCCGCCCTGCTGGCCCAGGCCGGGCACCGGCGGGCCGACCTGCTGCCCGACCCCGGCGGCGTGCTCGGCTCGGTCCGGGCCCTCGACGAGCGGCTGCGCCCGGACTGGTACCTGGTCGACCAGCTGGCCTACGCCGTCACGCTCGCGGTGTACGCCCTCGGCCGCCGCTGGGCCGCCTTCTGCCCCGGCCACCCCAGCTACGTCCTGGCAGGGACCGGCCGCTTCTTCGGGCTGCCGCCGTACTGGCCGGACCCGATCCGGCCCACCGACGGCGAACTGGGCCGGTTGCGCGCCGCGGCCGAGGAGAACGACCGGGCGTTCACCGGGCTGTTCGCCCGGTTTCTCGCCGATCACGCCCCGGACCGGCAGGTGCCGCGAAGCGCTTTCGGGCTGACTTCGCCGGAGGCGGTGCTGTTCAACTACCCCGAACTGCCCTGGTTGCCGGACCTCCCGGCCGGTCCCGCCCGGATCTTCGCCGGGCACTGCAGCGACGTCGGGACGGCGGTGCTGCCTGCCGACTGGGCCGAGCGAGCCGACGCGCTGACCGGGGGCGGGCGGCGACGGCTCGTGCTCGTGTCGTTCGGGACGTTCCTGTCCGCCCGGGACGACGTCGTGCGCACGGTGGTCCGCGGGCTGCTCGACGTGCGCGGCGTGTCGGTGCTGGTGGCCGCCGGTGACCGCGCGGCCGGTCTCCGTGCGGAGTTCGACGGCGAGCCGGGGGTCCACGTCGCCGACCAGGTGCCCCAGCGAGCTCTGCTTCCGCGCTCGGCCGCCGTCGTGCACCACGGCGGCAACAACTCCTTCACCGAGTGCCTGGCCGCGGGCGTGCCCGCGGTGGCCCTGCCGTTCTCCAGCGACCAGTTCGCCGTGGCCCACGACCTCGAACGGATTCCGGCCGGCCGGGTGCTCGATCCCCACGGCGTCACCCTCGGCGCGGTGACCGCGGCCGTGACCGAAGTGCTCGCGGCAGCTCGTGGGCACGGCGAAGCCGGGCGCCGGCTGCTCGCCGGACGCGGACCGCGACCGGCGGCGCTCGAACTGCTGTCGGCCATGCGCAGCCTTCCGGCAGTCGATGCAGAAGCGATGCGAAGCTGACCCTCGCGTGCCGTGCATCCACGGCTGATCGGCCACTTCGTGCTTCAATACGCGTTCAAGAGGAGGCCCGATGAGCAGTGCCGCCGGGGCGCGGTCCCTCAGTTCGAGTGAGGTGGCGCGGACGCTGGGCGTGTCGCAGGTGACGCTGCGCACCTGGGAGCAGCGATACGGGATCGGTGCATCGGAGCGCGCGGAGAACGGCCGGCGGCGGTTCACCCCCGAGGACGTCGGACGGCTGCGCCGGATGCGGGCGCTCCAGGCCCAGGGGACCGGCGCGCGCGAGGCCGCCCGGCTGGTGCTGGACCGGTCGGCCGCCGAGGTGACCGCCGGGCAGCGCCGGCAACGGCTCGCCGAGGCCGCGGAGTCGCTCGACCTGGCCACCATGGGCGGTTTGGTCGACGACGCGCTCGGCAGCCTGGGCGTGGCGAAGGCGTGGACCGAGGTCGTCGGGCCCGTGCTGCGAGCCATCGGGGAACGGTGGGCGAGGCACGGCGACCGCACCGCGATGGCCGCGGAGTGGGCGCTGGCCAGTGCGGCCTCCGCGGCGGTGGACCGGTACGACACGCCCGCCCCGGCCGGCCGGGCGCCGATCCTCTTCGTCTGCGGCCCGGCGGAGCGCCACGACCTGCCGGTCAAGATGCTCAGCGCCGCGCTGAACGACGACGGCGCACCGGCGATGTTCCTGGGCGGCCTGGTCCCGCTCGACGTCCTGCGCGTGGTCGCCGCCCGGTTCGAGCCGGGCGAAGTCGTGGTGTGGTCGATGACCGCGCAGTCGGCGGACGTGCGGATCCTGCGCGCCCTGCACGCGGAAGGGGTGCCGGTGCGCCCGGCCGGCCCCGGCTGGCGCGGGCTGCCGACGGTGGGCGAACCGCTCCCGCCGTCATTCACCGGGGCCCTCGCCGCCTTCTCCGCGTGAGAGCGCCGGCCGCGCGAGGGTGCGGGCGGCGGGCTCCTTCCGGCGCGCCGGGACGTCGTTGGCGATGAGCACGGCGGCCCACGGCAGGGGAACGGAGATCGCCAGGAAAGCCAGGGCCAGCCACCAGACGTGCGCGGTGAGCCCGGCGAGGACCAGGCAGGGGATCCGGCAGCCCATCATCACCACGTACTTGCGGCGCCGCCGGGCGAGCTGGTCGTCGGCCGACGGCGCGGCCGAGGTGATGAGGACCGGCCGGCTCACGCGGCGCTCCCGAGTCCGGTGTGGACGGCCAGGACGGCCAGCGGGCCGGCGGTGTTCGCCACGACCTGGACGAGGATCGACCCCGCCTGCCCGGGGAAGTGCGTCGCCGCGGACCAGAGCGAGCCGGCGAGGAGGAAGCAGGCGAGCAGCGCTCCCACGGTGATCGCCGTCCCGCGCAGCCGCCGGTCCCGGCTGTCCACAATGGTCAAGAACAGGGTGGCGTGGACGGTCAGCGCCAGGCCCGCGGCCACCGCCGGTGAATCGAGGGGCAGCCACGCGAAGCTGGTGGTCGTGGCGAAGGCGGACAACAGTGCCGCGCCGGCGGCGAACCCGGCCGCGAGCCGGGCGGTCACCGCGGTGCGGGGCGCGGTGACGGTCATCGCCGCCCCTGGTCCAGTGCCCGGGTTTCCTCCGGCGGGTCCGGGGTCAGCAGCGAGCCGGGGACGGCGTGGCCCGCGGAGCCGAGCTTGTTCATCTTCTTCGGCACCGGCGCGCCCTGGTACTCGAGCGGCACCGCGGCGAGCGGCTGGTGGATCTCGATGAACTCACCGTGCGGCAGCCGTTTGATGATGCCGGTTTCGATGCCGTGGTCGAGGACCTCGCGGTCGGCCCGCTGCAGGCCGACGCAGAGCCGGTAGGTGAGGAAGTAGGCCAGCGGCGGGGCGACCAGCAGCCCGATCCGCCCGGCCCAGGTCGTCGCGTTCAGCGACAGGTCGAACTGCACGGCGAAGATGTCGTTGAAGCTGGACAGGGTGAGCACGAGGAAGAACGCGATCGCCATCGCCCCGATGGAGGTGCGCACCGGGACGTCCCGCGGCCGTTGCAGGAGGTTGTGGTGCGCGGTGTCGCCGGAGAGTTTCCGTTCCAGGAACGGGTAGCTCAGCAGCAGCGTGACGAGGACGGCGATGCCGATGGCGCCCGCGAAGAAGACCGGGGGCACGGTGTGGTCGCCCAGGTAGAGCTCCCACGGCGGCCACACGCGCAGCAGCCCGTCGGCCCAGCCCATGTACCAGTCCGGCTGGGACCCGGCGGAGACCTGGGAAGGATTGTACGGGCCGAAGTTCCACACCGGGTTGATCTGGAACAACCCCGACATCAACGCCAGCACACCCACGACCAGCGTGAAGAACGCCCCGCCCTTCAACGCGAAGTACGGCATGATCCGCACCCCGACGACGTTGGTCTCCTTGCGCCGCACCCCCGGGAACTGGGTGTGCTTCTGGTACCACACCAACGCCAGGTGCGCCCCCACCAACGCCAGCATGATGCCCGGCAGCAGCAGGATGTGCAGCGTGTACAACCGCGGGATGATCTGATCGCCCGGGAACTCCCCACCGAAGAGCGCCCAGTGGATCCAGGTGCCCATCACCGGCACCGACAGCACGATCCCCGACAGCGTCGCCCGGATACCGGTACCCGAGAGCAGGTCGTCCGGCAGCGAATACCCGAAGAAGCCTTCGAAGCAGCCCAGGATCAGCAGCAGCCCGCCGATCACCCAGTTCGCCTCACGCGGGCGCCGGAACGCACCCGTGAAGAAGATCCGCAGCATGTGCACGGCCATCGACGCCACGAAGATCAGCGCCGCCCAGTGGTGCAGCTGCCGCATGAACAGCCCGCCGCGCACGTCGAAGGAAATGTCCAGCGTCGTGCGGAACGCCTGCGACATCTCCAGGCCCTGCATGTTCTTGAAACTGCCCTGGTACACGACCTCCTGCATCGAGGGGTCGAAGAACAGCGTCAGGTACACCCCGGTCAGCAGCAGGATGATGAAGCTGTAGAGCGCGATCTCCCCGAGCAGGAACGACCAGTGCGTCGGGAACACCTTGTTCATCTGGTGCCGCAGCCCCTTGGCCGCGTGGTACCGCTGGTCCGCGTTGTCCGCGGCCTCCCCCACGTGCCGCTCCACGGCACTCGACCCCTTGGTCGGCGTGGTGAGTGAACTCATCGGACTCTCCCGGGATCGGTCGCGTGGCTCTTCGATCGTCACACCGGTACGCCGGGAATGCACGCCGTTGCATCGAATGTGCATCGCAATGACCGGGCGAAATGAGCACAAAACCCCAGGACGACGTAGGGTTGTGCGTAGTACTGAGTCGTAACTGCATCGGAGGAGCGCGTGGTCGCGGAGTTCTCGGGCGTCGTCTCCGCCCCCTTGGCCGAGGTGTTCGCCTGGCACAGCCTGCCCGGCGCGTTCACGCGGCTCGCCCCGCCGTGGCAACCGATCCGGATCGGGACGGAGGCGGGTTCCCTGCGCGACGGGACGGCCGAGCTGGTCCTGCCCGGCGGGCTGAAGTGGGTCGCGGCGCACGAGCCCGCCGGCTACCGGCCGCCGCACCAGTTCGTCGACCGGCTGGCCACGCCGGTGCTCTCCGCCGTGCTGCCGTGGCGCCACACCCACCGGTTCGAAGCCGACGGCCCCGGCCGCACCGTGCTCACCGACCGCGTGGAGACGCCGGTGCCGGCGGCGGCGCTGCGCTCGATGTTCGCCTACCGGTACCGCCAGCTGGCCGCCGACCTCGCCGCGCAGCGGAGGTACTGGCACGAGCCGCTGACCGTCGCGGTCACCGGGGCGAGCGGGCTCGTGGGCACCGCGCTGACGGCGCTGCTCACCACCGGCGGGCACCGGGTGATCCGCCTGGTGCGGCGGAGCGCGCGCACCCCGGACGAACGGACGTGGCGGCCCGAAGAACCGGACGCGGACCTGCTCGCCGGCGTCGACGCGGTGGTGCACCTGGCCGGGGCTTCGGTGGCCGGGCGGTTCGACGAGCGCCACCGGCGGGCCGTGCGGGACAGCCGGATCGGCCCGACCCGGAAGCTCGCCGAACTGGCCGCCCGCACCGCGGACGGGCCGGGGGTGTTCGTCTCGGCCTCTGCGGTCGGCTTCTACGGGCCCGACCGCGGCGACGAGGTGCTGACCGAAGACAGCGAGCGCGGCGCGGGCTTCCTCGCCGACGTCGTCGAAGAGTGGGAGACGGCCGCCGAACCCGCGGCCGCGGCGGGGATCCGCCAGGTCCGGGTGCGCACCGGGCTGGTGCTCAGCCCGCGCGGAGGCGTGCTCCGGGTGCAGCGCCCGCTGTTCGCCGCCGGCCTGGGCGGGCCCCTGGGCAGCGGCACGCAGTGGATGCCGTGGATCGGCCTCGACGACCTGGCCGACATCTACCTGCGGGCGGTCACGGACCGGGCCCTGTCCGGAGTGGTGAACGCCGTCGCCCCCGAACCGGTGCGCAACAACGAGTACACGCGAACCCTCGCCCAGGTGCTGCGCCGCCCGGCGGTGCTGACCGTGCCGCCCATCGGCCCGCGGCTGCTGCTCGGCCGGGCCGGGGCCCGTGAGCTGGCGTTCGCCGACCAGCGAGTGTTGCCGGGGCGCCTGCTCGGTGCCGGGCACGAGTTCCGCCACTCCCGGTTGCGTGACGTGCTCGCCCACCTGCTGGGCGCGACGACCGGCGCGGACGCGAAACCGGTTGTGGAAGCACGGAAATGATCGCGCCCGGTCCGGTGTGGACAGAGCGCTGACCTGATCGGAGGATCCTCTTGCTGCTCGACACCCTGCTCGACCGCACCGTGGTCGCCGGCTACTCGCGCCTCGGCTACGTGCTGCGGCGCCGGGCCTGGGCGGCGGACGATCCCGCGCCGGACGCGCTGCGCGGCCGGGTGGCGCTGGTGACCGGGGCGAGCTCGGGGCTCGGCGAGGCGACGGCCGCCGGGCTGGCCCGGCTGGGCGCGGAAGTGGTGCTGGTGGTGCGCGACCTCGAACGCGGGGAGCGGGCGCTGGGCCGCGTCCGCGCGCTCGCGCCCGCCGCGAAAGTCCGGACGGCCCGGTGCGACGTCGCCGATTTCGCTTCGGTTCGCGAGTTCGCGGCCGGGGAGCCGCGAGCCGACGTTCTCGTCCACAACGCCGGGGTGCTGCCGCCGCGCCGGGAAGAAACCGGGGCCGGCCACGAGATCACGCTCGCCACGCACGTGCTCGGGCCGCTGCTGCTGACCGAACTGCTGCGTCCCGCGTTGCGCGCGTCGGCGGACGCCCGGGTGATCTGGGTGTCCTCGGGCGGGATGTACACCCAGCCGCTCGCGGTCGACGACCCGGAGTACCGCACCGGCCGCTACCGCGGCGCGACCGCGTATGCGCGCACGAAGCGGATGCAGGTCGAGCTCACGCCGGTGCTCGCCGAACGCTGGCGTGCGGACGGTATCGCCGTGCACAGCACCCACCCCGGGTGGGCGGACACCCCGGGACTGGCCGCGTCGCTCCCGTCGTTCCGGCGGCTCGTCGGACCCGCGCTGCGCAGGGCCGCGGAAGGCGCCGACACCGCCGTCTGGCTCGCGGCGACCGAGCCCGGCCCGCCGCCGGGCCGGTTCTGGCACGACCGCCAGGACCGCCCGGCGCACCTGCTCCCCGGCACCCGCCCCGCGGCGGGCGACGCGGAGCGGCTGCTGCGGTACTGCCTGGCTGCCGTGAGCCGCTGAGCACGGCGGACCGGTTCAGCGGCCGGCTCCCCGGGGTGCCGGCGACGAGCTGAACTGGTTCTGCCAGCTGGCCTGGGCACCCGAGTCGCCGATGCGGTAGACGTCGTAGACCGCCGCGCCGGCGGCCGCGATCGACAGCACCGAAAGCACCACCGTGACCGCCGTCGAGGCCGGGCCGAGGAACGTGCGGCGACCGGGTGCCTCCGCCGGGCCGGCCGCTTGGGCGCGCAGGCTTTCGCGGCGGCGCCACCAGACCGCGAGGGCCAGCACCGCCACCGGGATCGCGACCCAGAGCGCGGTGTCGCCGAGTTCGGTGTGGGTGCGCACCAGCGGCGTCGGGGCGACCCGGCGTTCGAGCCATTCCCCCGCCTCGGTGGTGATCGGCACCAGGACCACGACGAGGACCGACAGGATCGCGTTCGGCCCGGCGAGCTTGCCGCGCGCGGCGGGCCACAGGGCGCTGAGCACCAGGAGCAGGGCGGAAAGCGGCAGCAGCACGACGATGGCGTGCACGAGCAGGACGTGGGCGGGCAGGCCGTTGACGGTCGTCATGGGTTCCTTCGTGCCGGGGGTGACGGGTTCGGGGGCGGACGCCGCATCACGGCGCACGGGCGAGCGCGGCGACCTCGTAGCCGGGCGCGCGGGTGGCCACCCACGCCTCGACGTCCGGGCCGCCGCGCGCGAAAGCGGCGGTGGCGAACACGTCGGCCCACAGCAGGGTGGGCCCGGTGACCGTGACGGCGAGCAGCTCGCCCGCGTGGGTGCCGGTGTGCGGATCGACGATGTGCGCGCCGCGAGCGGCCGAGCCCGACGTCGCGACGCCGCCGGTGCGCAGGTCGAGGAGAGTGAGGAACGCGCCGGGGCCGGTGGGGTCTTCGACGGCGACGTGCCACGGCGGGGCGGTCGTGACCCCCGCCCGGGCGGTGATGTCGCCGCCGACGTTGAGGTAGTGGTCGAACCCGCGGAGGTGGTCGAGCAGCGCGGCGGCCTTCTGGGCCGCCCACCCCTTGACGAGGCCGGCCGGGTCGAAGCCGCCGGGCAGCCAGGCGTCGAAGTACCCGCCGGTGCGTTCGCGCGCCTCTTCGCACAACGCCGTGACTTCGCGGAGCCAGGGGTGCCAGTGGTCGCGGGGGGAGGGAGCCGCGGCGGAGCGCGCTCACCTGGCTGTCGGGGCGGTAGGTGCTGAACAGCTCGTCGGCCGCCCGCAGGAGCCCGAACACCGCCGTCACGGCCGGCTCGACCGCGGGGTCGGAGTCGATGCGCGGCCCGCGCAGGTGGAGGCTCGCCCGGGTGCCCATGACCGGCCGGGTCCAGGACCGGCGGTGCCGGTGCGCGGTGGTCACCCGTGGGCCTGGTCGATCGCCGACTGCAGGGACTGCCGGTAGCCCTCGGAGGTGTAGGTGGCGCCGGTGACCGTGTCGATCTGCGCGCTCTGGGCCTGCAGCGCCTCCTGGTTCAGCTCCGGTACGGCTTCGGAGTTGATCCGGACGTCGCGGCCGCTTTCCTGCGGGTACTCGACGGCCTGCGCGTCGGTGATCTTGCCGCCGGCCACGGTGATCCGGACCTGGACCGGGCCGTAGCGGGTGTCGGCGGCGTCGCCGGTGAACGTCCCGGCGCCGCCGGGGGGAGCGGCAGTGGCCGGGCTCGTGGTCCGCGACGGCGGGGTGGCGCCCGGCGGACGGCCGGTCGCGACCGGGGTCTGGCCGGTGCTGGTGCGGTAGCTGAACAGCAGCACGACGACCGAGACCGTCGCCGCGAGGGTGATGGCGATCCTGCGCATCGGAAGTCCTTTCCTACCAGGCGAACCGCTCGGCGTGGACGCGGTCGGCGGGGACTCCGGCGCGGCGGGCGCTGTCGAGCACCGCACCGGTCCAGGCGTCGGGGCCGCACACGTAGACGTCGTGGCCGGCGATGTCGGGGACGAGGTGGCGCAGCACCTGCTCGTCGGGCACCGGGGCGTACCCGGCGGGCAGCCAGGACGCGCGGTCCCGCGAGCGCCGGCCGAGCAGGTGGTGGATCCGGATGCCGCGGCGGGCGGCGAGGTCTTCCAGCTCCCGCCGGAACAGCAGGTCCGCCGCGCGGCCGGCCCGCTGGAACAGCACGGCCTCCCCGGGGCGGTAGGGGAGTTCGTCCAGGAGCGCGCGCAGGGGCGTGATCCCGATGCCCGAAGCGAACAACGCGATCTTCTGTCCACTTCGGACGGCTCCGGTCAGCCGGCCGTACGGGCCTTCGAACAGCGCGGGGGTGCCGGGGCGCAGGGTGGCGAGCCGGCGGCTGCCCGCACCGAGGTCCTTCGCCGTGATGCGCAGCCGGTGCCCGTCGGGGGCGGCCGAAAGGGAGAACGGCTTGCCGCGCGTCCAGCCCGGCCCGGCCGCGAACCGCCAGACGAAGAACTGACCGGCCGCCACGGGAAGGCGGTCGAGGGCCCGGCCGCGCAGGTACACCGAGACGACACCGCGGCCTTCGGGCACGACCTGCTCGACGACCAGGCGGTGCCGGGCGTTGCGCCACACCGGCAGCCCGACGCGGAAGACGAGCACCGCGCCCGCGGCCGAGGCGTAGGCGGTCCACCAGAAGGCGGTCGCCGCGGGGGACGCGGTGAAGTCGGCCCCCGTCCACAGCTGGTGCGGCAGGGCGAGGCCGGTACCGAGGTAGGCGTAGAGGTGCAGCAGGTGCCAGGACTCGTAGCGCAGCCGCCGCCGGGCCGCGCGCACCGACGTCACGGCGACCACGCCGAGCGCGGCCGTTCCGGCGGCCGCCAGGAGCATGCCCGGGTAGGTCGTGATCAGGGCCCACGCCTCGGCGACCACGCCGGACCGATCGGCCGCCGCGTACCCGAGGGTGATGAGCACGAGGTGCGCGGCCAGCAAGGTGATCGAGGTGAACCCGGCGAGCCGGTGGCGGCGGGCGAGCTCGTCCTGGCCGTAGCTGCGCTCGACCCAGGGGATGCGCGCCATCAGCAGCACCTGCAGCAGCAAGAGGTCCGCCGACAGCAGCCCGGTGAGCCGGCCGGCCGAGGTGAAGAAGCCGGCACCGAGGTCCTGCAGGCCGCGCCCGGACACCCAGAGCGCGACCACGAACAGGACGCTCAGCCAGGCGGTCAGGCCCGCGGCGTCCCGCCACCACGCGCGGGTCGCGGGCCGCGCGAGGCGGGGGACGACGAGAGTGGCGGACATCGGGCTCCTCGGGGTGATCGCTTCGGGATCCACCCTTCCGGAGCCCGGTGAGCCGTCGACGTGACCAGGGTGAGAGTTCGGTAAGAGCCTGATGCATCAACCAGGATTGATGTATGGTGCCCGGGTGACCGGAGCCGACCTCCCACCGCCGTTCGTGCGGCTGGCCGCGGACCCGCTGCGCTGGCGGATCCTGCGGGAGCTGGCGGTGAGCGACCGCCGCGTGCGCGAGCTCGTGGCCGCGGTCGGGCAGCCGCAGAACCTGGTCTCCTACCACCTGGGCAAGCTGCGCGCGGCCGAGCTGGTGACGGCGCGGCGGAGCAGTTTCGACGGCCGCGACACCTACTACCACCTCGACCTGCGCCGGTGCGCGGCCGCGCTGGCCGAGGCCGGCTCCTCGGTGCACCCCGGCCTGACCGTCGCGGGCACCGGGCCGGTGGCGCGGCCGTCGGTGCTGTTCGTGTGCACCGGCAACAGCGGCCGGTCGCCGATGGCTGCGGCGTTGCTGCGGCACCGGGGCGGGAGCGCGCTCAGCGCGGGCAGCCACCCGAAGCCACTGCACCCCGACGCGGTCCGGGCGCTGGCCGAGCGCGGCATCGCGCTCACCCACGAGCCCACGCACCTGGACGCGGTGCGGCGACGGCGGTTCGACTGGGTGGTCAGCCTGTGCGACAAGGTCCGCGAAGTCTGCCCGCCGTGGCCCGGGCGGCCGCGGACGATCCACTGGAGCATCCCCGACCCGGCGCGCGAAGCGGACTGCCTCCCGGCGTTCCGCCGCGTGGCGGCCGACCTCGACGACCGGATCCACTTCCTGGTCCGGCAGTCCGCCACCCCGCGAGACGAGGAGATCGGAGCATGACCGAAGAGCTGGTGAGTGTGCGCTACCTGGTCGACGACGTCGAGCGCGCCGTCGCGTTCTACACGGGACGGCTCGGGTTCACCGAGCGGTTCAGCGTGCCGGCCTTCGCGGAGGTGACCCGCGGCCGGCTGCGGCTGCTGCTGAGCGGCCCGGACAGCTCGGCGGGCCGCGCGCTGCCCGACGGCACGCGGCCCGCGCCCGGTGGCTGGAACCGGATCCACTTCGTCGTCGACGACCTCGACGCCGAGGTCGAGCGGCTGCGGGCGGCCGGGGTGCCGTTCCGCAGCGAAGTGGTCACCGGACCGGGCGGACGGCAGATCGTCTTCGACGACCCGGCGGGCAACCCCGTCGAGCTGTTCCAGCCGGCCCGGTAGGCGTCGTGGCACCTCGTTCGCCGGTGGCGCTGGAACGCCGGCTGGGCACCAAGGACGCCGTGGTGATCGGCCTCGGGTCGATGATCGGGGCCGGGATCTTCGCCGCGTTCGGCCCGGCCGCGAAGGCCGCGGGCACGGGCCTGCTGGTGGGCCTGGCGCTGGCGGCGGCGATCGCGTACTGCAACGCGGTCGCTTCGGCTCAGCTCGCCGCGCAGTACCCGGTGTCCGGGGGCACGTACGTCTACGGGCGGGAACGCCTCGGGCCGTGGTGGGGGTTCACCGCCGGCTGGGGGTTCGTCGCCGGCAAGACCGCGTCGTGCGCGGCGATGGCGCTGACCTTCGCCGCCTACGCCGTCCCCGGCCCAGGCTGGGCGCAGCGGCTGGTCGCCGTCGCGGGCGTGCTCGGCCTGGCCGCGCTGAACTACCGCGGGATCACCAAGACCGTGGCGCTGACGCGGATCCTGGTCGGCACCAGCCTGGTCGCGCTGGCGGTGGTGGTGGCCGGGATCGCGGCCGGCGACGGCACCACGACCCGGAACCTCGGCGGCTTCGCCGCACTGGCTTCGGGCGGCTGGTACGGGGTTCTCCAGTCCGCGGGCCTGCTGTTCTTCGCGTTCGCCGGGTACGCGCGGATCGCGACGCTGGGGGAGGAGGTCCGCGACCCGCGGCGGACCATTCCCCGCGCGATCCCGATCGCGCTGGCCCTGGCGGTGGCGGTCTACCTCGTCGTCGCGGTCGCGGTCCTGCTCGCCGCCGGGCCGGGCGCACTGGCGGACGCGGCCGCTCCCCTCGTCACCGCGCTCGACCGGGCCGGGACCGGGGCGCTGACCCCCGCGGTCCGCGTCGGCGGCGCGCTGGCCGCCCTCGGCGCCCTGCTCGCCCTGATCGCCGGGATCGGCCGGACCGGGATGGCGATGGCCCGCGAGCGCGACCTGCCCACCTGGCTCGCGGCGGTCCACCCGCGGTTCCGGGTGCCGCACCACGCCGAACTCGCGCTGGCCGCGGTCGTGTCGGTCCTCGTGCTCACGGTGGATCTGCGCGGGGTGATCGGCTTTTCCTCGTTCGGCGTCCTGGTCTACTACGCGATCGCCAACGCGTCGGCGTTCACGCAGCGGGCCCCGGACCGGCGGTGGCCGCGGTGGCTGAACGTCGCGGGCCTGCTCGGCTGTGTCCTGCTCGTCGCCACCTTGCCCTGGGTGTCCGTGTGCGCCGGCGTGGCGGTGTTCGCGGCCGGGCTGGGCGGCCGGGCGGTCGTCCGGTGGTTCACCGGAGGTGCTCGGCGCCGACGGTGAAGCCGACCACGGCACCGCCGCCCGGGCGCGGCTCGGCGAACACCGTGCCACCGTGGGCGAGGGCGATGTCCCGCACGATGGCCAGCCCCAGCCCGGAACCGGGCAGGCCGCGAGCGCTGTCCGCGCGGTGGAAGCGGTCGAACACGCGGGCCGGCTCGTCGTCGCCGATGCCGGGGCCGCGGTCGAGCACCGCCACGCGGCCGTCGCGGACGACGACCTCGATCGGGCCGTCGGGCGCGAACTTCACGGCGTTCTCCAGCAGGTTCGCCACCGCGCGTTCCAGCGCTTTCGCCTGGCCGGTCACCGCCGACGGACCGGCTTCGACGGCGATGGCGCGCCCGGACCGCCGCCGCACGCGATCGGCCGCGTGCCCGGCGATCTCGCCCAGGTCGACCGGCCCGGCCTCCTCGGCCTCGTACCGGCGCGTGGCCAGCTCGACGAGCTCGTCGACCAGGTGGGTCAGCTCGCGGGTTTCCCCGTCGACGTCGTCGAGCAGCCGGCCGCGCGACTCGGGGCTGAGCTCGGCGAACCGGCGCAGGACGCTGGCGTTGGTGCGCAGGCTGGTCAGCGGCGTCCGCAGTTCGTGGGCGGCGTCCTGGACCAGGCGTTCCTGGTCGGCGCGGGCGTCGGCGAGCCGGCCGAGCATCCGGTCGAACGAGGTCGCGAGCCTGCCGACCTCGTCGCGGCCGCCGGCGGGCACGGCGACGTCGTCGAGGCGGCCGTCGCTGACCTGCTCGGTCACCTCGGTCAGCCGGACCAGCCGCCGGGTGATCCGCCGGGCCAGCAGCCAGCCGGCCAGCGCGGCGGCGGCCAGCACCAGCGCGCTGACCCCGGTGATGCGGGTGGCCAGGCCGCTCAGCACGTGCCGCGACTCGTCGACGTCGATGCCGAGCTGGACGGCGCCGCGGCCGGGCCCGAGCGCCACGGTGATCACCCGGTAGTCGTCGCGGCCCGCCGTGAAGTCCCAGTAGCGGTGGGCCCCGAGCGCCCCGGTCGCGGCCAGCGCGCGGTCGTCGCCGTCGACGGGGAGGCGCACCCGGCGCCCGCCGACCGGCCGGGTGGCGCCGTCCGGGCCGATGGACTGCGCCACCATCGGCTGGGCTTCGTCGTGGTCGTCGTCATCGGGGCCGCGGGTGACCGGGCTCGGGGCGAGGACCTGCGTCGCACCGGCCGCGACTTCGGCCGACGTCGTCAGCAGGGACCGGTCGAGCTCGGCGTCGATCCGCTCCGAGGCGGCCTGGTAGCTCAGCACCCCGACGAGGATCGCCGCCGCCGCGCCGACGCCGGCGAACGCGATCGCGAGCTTGCTGCGCAGGTTCACGCCGGCCGCACCGAGTAGCCGACGCCGCGGACGGTGTGGATCAGCTCCGTCGCGCCCGCCTGGTCCAGCTTGCGCCGTAGGTATCCGATGTAGACGGCGAGGTTCTTGGAGTCCGCGCCGAACTCGTAGCCCCAGATGCGCTGGTAGATCGTGGCGCGGTCCAGGACGATGCCGGCGTTGCGCACCAGCAGTTCCAGCAGGTCGAACTCGGTCTTCGACAGCGGGATCTCGGTGCCCTGCCACCACACCCGCCGGGCCGCCGGGTCGACCGCGAGCTCACCGAGCCGCAGCGTGCGCCGGGCTTCCGGCTCGGGCGAGGTGCGGCGCAGCAGGGCGCGCAGGCGGGCGAGGAGCTCGTCGAGCTCGAACGGCTTGGGCAGGTAGTCGTCGGCCCCGGCGTCCAGGCCGGCCACCCGATCGGGGGTCTCGACCCGCGCGGTGAGCATGAGGATCGGGGTGGGATCGCCTTCGGCGCGCAGCACCCGGCAGACGCCGAGCCCGTCGACGCCGGGCATCATCACGTCGAGGATCAGCACGTCGAAGTCGTCGCGCCGGGCGGTGGCCAGCGCGCCGACCCCGTCGGTCACCTCGGTGACGTGGTAGCCCTCGAGGTCGAGGGCCCGCACGAGGGACTCGCGGATCGCGCGGTCGTCGTCGGCGAGCAGGACGCGGTGCGGCATGCCCGCCATCATGCCCGCGCGCGTCCGGCGGGGCGTTTCGGTGTGCGGGCGAGGGGCAGCGGTCGTCAGGGCGAGCCGTCCGCCGCGGAGCGGGTGAGCCGCCTGCCTTCGATCCGGTCGACGTCGATCCGGAGCAGCCGATCGCGGGGAGCGGGAGCCCACGAGCGCAGACCGGCACCGAGCTGGGCCGCCACGGTCGCGACGTCCGTCGTCAGGGTGGCGACGCCGCTCGCGATCACGCTCCAGCCGGTGTGCCCGGCCTCGTCGTAGGCGTCGGTTTCGAAGGTGACCGGCTGTCCGTCGAGGCCGTCGGCCCAGGAGCTCCGGCCCGCGCGCAGCCAGATCGTGTCGCCGGCGAGGGTGAAGTTGACCGGCCGGATCGCCGGCCGCCCGGCGCGGATGAACCCCAGCCTGCCGAGGGGGACGGAGGCGAGCAGGGCGCGGCAGCTGCCGGGGCCCAGCACGTGCAGTTCCGAAGTGCTCACCGGTTCCTCCGGTCTCGAACTCCGCCGATGGGGGAATCCTCGGCGGGCGCGGGGGAAACCCCCAGGGACCGAGGTCACCCGACGGCGGGACCGAAGTCACCGCGCCGCCGGCCCCTGGTGGCCGTTCAGGCCGCGCACGACATCCCGGTTCGGCCCGTTTCCCGGCCACTCGCGCGACCCGGGTGGTGGCATTCCGGCAACCGGACCGCTCCGGTTTCGGTCGGCTGCCGGCGTGGCCGATTCCCGAAACACCCCGCCCGGGCACGACGACGGGGAAAAGCGCGCGGGACGCGGCAGATCCCGCGGTGACCGCGTCCGGCCCCGGAAGTCACCACCGCGCGGACCCCCGGCCGGAATTCCCGGTGACGAAGAATCTCGATCCCGCACGGGGTGTTGCCCGCGCGGCACCGGTCGAGGAGAGTGGTGCGGGCGTTCCGTGGGGTGCGCGGGGAGTGGCTGTGGTGCGCGAGAACCTGCGTCGGTCGGGCAAGCCCGTTTTGTGGTTCCTGGTGGCGGGCAGCGGGTACGCCGCGGGCGCGCTGGTGGCGTTCACCGTGCTCGACTCCGCCGCGGGGCCGACGTTCTTCCCGTCCGCGGGGTTCAGCCTGGCGTTGCTGTGCCTGCTGCCGCGCCGGCTCTGGCCGTCCGTCGCCGCCGGTGTCGCGGTGGCCGAACTCCTCGTGGACCTCAGCCAGGGCCTCGGCCTGGTCGCCGCCGGCGGGTTCGTCCTCGCGAACACCGCCGAGCCGGTGCTGGGTGCGCTGCTGCTCGGGGCGGCCCGGCCGTCCGGGACCTGGCCGGGGATGGTCCGGTTCGTCGGCGCCGCGGTGCTCGCGGCCCCGGCGGTGGGAGCCGTGCTCGGCGCGAGCACGTCCTGGCTCGTGGGCGACGGCGGCGTGGCGTGGTGGACCGTCGCCGGGCGCTGGTGGGTCGGTGACGGGCTGGGTGTCCTGGTGGTCGGGACCGCCGCGCTGGTCTGGGGCGGACGCGGTCCGTGGCGGGGCCGGCGCACCGGAGCCATCCTGGCCGCGATCGCCATGGGCGGCTTCGCGGTCCTGGTGTTCTGGGCGGACGTCGGGGCCGCGGGCTACGCCGGTGTTGTCGTGTTCGGCTGGGCCGCCCTGTGGTGGGGCCTGCGGGCGGTGACCGCGGGCGGCGTGGTGGTCGCCTTCGTCGCGACGGCCGGCACGGCGGCGGGGCGCGGGCCGTGGGCCGGTGGCACCCCGGTGGACGGGCTCGTCCACCTCCAGGTGGTGCTGGCCGTCGTGCTGCTGGCGATGCTCGCGCTCGCGGTGACGGTCACCGAACGGGACGCGGCGGTGCGCGTCGCCGCGGCGGCGGAAGAGCGGCGACGGCGAGCGCAGTCGGTGGCCGAGGCCGAGCACGCGGCGCACGAACGGGCGCGGGGCCTGCAGTCCGTGGCGGACGCGCTGGCGGCCGCGCACGCGATGCCCGCCATCGTCGCCGCCTTCACCGGGATCCACGACAGCGAGCCGGTCGACGCGGCGATCGGGGTGCTCGCCGAAGGCGGTGAACTCCAGGCGTGGACCCGGGCCGGCACCGGACCGGTGACCGTGCCGTCGGCCGCGCCCGAGGCCGGCGTGGTGCGGGCGGGCGAGCCCCTTTTCCTTTCCGGTGCGCGGCCGGTCCCGGGCACCGTGCTGCCCGCGTGCGCCGCAGCGATCCTGCCGCTCAGCACTTCGGGTCCGGTGTTCGGCTTCCTGGGCCTGTACTTCCGCGAGACGCGCAAGTACTCCGAAGCCCGGCGCGTCGTCCTGCTGACGATGGCCGCGCAAGCCGCGCAGGCCGTGCACCGCGCTCAGCTGTACGAGGCCGAGCAGCGCCTCCGGCAGCGGGCGGAGGACGGGGAACGGCGGCAGCGGCTGATCGGGGACGTGCTGGCGGCGATCAGCACCCCGGGCACGACCGAGGAACGCGCGCAGCGGCTCGTCGATTCGCTCGTACCCGCCCTCGCGGACTTCGCGGTCGTGGAGTTCGGCGACGACGAGGACACGGTCGTCGTCGCGGCGCACCGCGACGGGCCGGTGGCCGCGCGTCCGGAAGCCGCGGTGCCCGCGGTGAAAACGGTCTTGGCGACCGGCGAACCGGTCGTCGTCCCCGATCTGCCCGGGACCGGTGCGGGCTCGCTGGCCGCGGTGCCGATGACCGCCGAGGGTGCGGTGCGAGGCGCGCTCGTGCTGGGGCACACCGGATCCGGCAGGCACCGCACGCCGGAAGACCTCGCCCTGCTGTCCGACCTCGCCGTCCGCGCCGCGCTCGTCCTGCACGCGGCGCGCAGCGCGGATCGCGAACGGTCGGTCGCCTGGACGCTCCAGACCAGCCAGCTGCCCCGGTTCTTGCCCGCTTCGCGCGGCGTGGCGGCGGCCGCGCGCTACCGCCCCAGCCAGCGGAACCTGTCGATCGGCGGCGACTGGTACGACCTGGTCACCCACCCGGACGGGCGCCTCACGGTCACGATCGGGGACGTCGTGGGGCACGGGCTGGCCGCCGCGGCGGTGATGGGGCAGATGCGCAGCGCGGCGACGGCGCTGATCCTCGCCGAGCTGCCCCCGGCGGCGGTGCTGGACCGGCTGGACCTGGTCGCGGGCCGCACGGCCGGCGCCGAGCACGCCTCCGCGCTGGTCGCCGAGCTCGACCCGGCGACCGGCCGGTTCCGCTACGCGGCCGCCGGGCACCCGCCGCCGGTGCTCATCGCCCCGGACGGCACGGCGGCCCTGCTCGACGGTGCCCGGTCTTCGCTCCTTTGCCTGCCGCCGCTGCGCGGGCGCCCGCAGGCCGAGCTGACGGTCCTGCCCGGCTCCGCCCTGGTCTGCTACACCGACGGGCTGATCGAACAGAACCGGTTGCCGGTCAACGAGGCGTTCGCTGGCCTGCTGGCGGCGGCGACCCGCCACGCCCGCGCGGCCCCGGGCGACCTGTGCGACGGCCTCCTCGACGCGCTCGTCGGCGGCACCGCCGCCCGGGACGACATCGCCGTGGTGTGCCTGCGGTACCTGCCGGTTCCGGTGGGGCGCCCGGAACCGGCGCGGAACCTCAGTTCCGGTCTCGGTGCGCCCGGGTGAGGTCGGCGAACGAGCCGATCACCGCGGCGCGCTGCTCGATGACCGCCAAAGCGTACGTGAGCACCAGGTGAGCGGTCCGGGCCTGCTGGGCCTCGGGCTCGTCCGCGCCGGTGCTGCCCAGGACGAGGTTCGCTTCGCGGCGTAGCCACCGGTTGCGCTCGCGGCGGAGGACGGCGACCTCGGGCTGCGGGGCGGCAGGTTCGGGAAAAGGTGCGTCAGGCATGGGTGGATCTCCTCGGAGAAGTGCTCGTCGGCCCGAGGATAACGAGGCTTTCCGCAATTCGCCGACCGGTGCTGCGATGGAATTTCTCCGGTATCCGGTATTTCGGCGTCGAATGTGTTCGGAGATTTGCCGGAGTCGGAAATTGGCTTGCCGCCGGCCGGTTGTTCCTGCGGGGCAACTGAATCGGAGCGGGTGTGGCGCCGTGATTCTCGGCCCTGTTCTATTTCGGGAGCCGAGAATCTTCGTCGGGTTTCGGCCGGCGCGACGCGGCTGGGTGATGGATCACATCGCCGACGCGACGAGCTTAGATGAGCTAGTATCTAGGTTAACTAGATTCTTTTGTGGTGATCTCAACGGGTAGTGAGGCATGGAACGTCTGGCTGAGCAGCTGAGAGCGGTCATCGTGGCCACCGACGACTACCGCCGTGCGATGGCGTCCGCGCTCGGCGTCGGCGTGCACGAGGCCGCCGTCATGGGCGAGTTGCTGCACGAGGGGCCGTTGCCGCCGTCGGCGCTGGTGAAACGCCTGGGCATCGCTTCGGCGAGCGTGACCGCGCTTCTCGACCGGCTCGAGGTCGCCGGGTTCACCCGCCGGGAACGGCACCCGACCGACCGGCGCAGCGTGCTGGTCGTCTTGACGCCCGTCGGCCGCGCGGCCATCGAAGCCACTTTCGGCCTGTTCCGCGACGACGTCCACCAGTCGGTCAAGCGCTCGGAGCCGGGTCACATCCGGGAGTTCACCGATGTGCTCGCGAAGATCGCCCAAGCGCTGCGGGAAAGGGCCGCTCAGCCGGCTTCGATCGGAGACGCGCTCACCGAACGGGTCCGGTCGGCCGGTGCGCTCACCGACCGGACCGCCGGACCGGCCGGTTAGCCGGGACCAGGACACGGCGGGTTCCCGCTGTGCGCGGTCCCCGGCTTCGCCGGCCGGAAACCGCCGCCCGGGCCGGTGGACCGCTCAGGACGTGGTGCGCACGAGGTACACCGGGCAGGCCGCGTTGTGCAGCAGTGCCTGGCCGGTGGAACCCAGCAGCAACCCCGGGAAGCCGCCGCGGCCGCGGTCGCCCACGACGACCAGCTGGGCGGTGGCGCTGCGCTCGATCAGCTCGTGCCGGGGGTGGCTGCGGACCACGACCCGCTCGATGCGGACTTCGCCGGCGTCGTGGTCGCCGGTCAGGCCGGTGAGCAGCCGCTGGCCGGCGTCGGTGAGGGTCCGCGGGTCCAGGTGCCGTTCGGTTTCCGGGCGCGGCGGGTCGTCCGCCGACGCGTGCACCACGACCAGGTGGGCGTGCCGGGCCCGGGCTTCGGCGACCGCGGTGGCGAGGATCCGGCTGCTCGGTTCGCTGCCGTCGATCCCGGCGACGACCGGCCGGTCCGCCGCGCCGGGCTCGTCCCAGGTCTCACCGCGGACGACCACCACGTCGGAGCCGGCGTGCGCGCCGACCGCCGAGGCGACGGAGCCGGAGAGCAGGCCGGTGAGCCGCCCGCGGCCGCCCGAACCGACCACGACGAGCGAGGCCTTCCGCGACGCCTCGATCAGCGCCTGCGCGGCCCGGTCGGGGTCCAGCCGGGTGGTCACGTCGGTGGCGCCCTGGGCTTCGGCGATCTCCCGCGCGGCGCGCAGGTAGCGGTGCCCGTGCGCGCGCAGGACGTCCTTCATCTCCTCCGGCGGCGGGACGACGCCGCCGGCGAGCAGCGCCGAAAAGTCGAGGGCGTGCACGATCTCCAGCGGGACGTCGTGCAGGCGGGCGGCGCGGCCGGCCCAGCGGACGGCGTCGAGCGCCTCGCCCGATCCGTCGACTCCGGTCACGATCGGCTGCTGCGTCGTGGTCATGACGGCTCCTGAATCCGGGTGTCGGGATCCGACCGTAGGGCGCACCGGGGTTTCCCGGCTGCGGCCGGAAGTCCCCCGGCGGTGGGACTTCCGGCCGCAGCCCGGCGGAGCGCCCGGCCCGCATCCTCGGTCGCATGAACTCCGCCACCGCAATGCCCGGTCTCGCGCGCCTGCGCCACTACCGGCGCGCCTGGCTGCGCGGAGACGTCGTCGCGGGCGTCACGGTCGCCGCCTACCTCGTGCCCCAGGTGATGGCCTACGCGGAGGTGGCCGGGCTGCCGCCGGTCGCCGGGCTGTGGGCCGCGTTCGGCCCGCTGGCGGTGTACGCGCTGCTCGGTTCGTCGCGGCAGCTTTCGGTCGGGCCGGAGTCGACGACGGCGCTCATGACGGCGGCGGTCCTGATGCCGCTGGCCGCGGGCGACCCCGGGCACTACGCGGCGCTGGCGGCGGTGCTCGCGATCATGGTCGGCTGCCTGTGCCTGGTCGCCGGGCTGGCCCGGCTCGGCGTGCTCGCCGACCTGCTGTCGAAGCCGGTGCTGACCGGGTACCTGGCCGGCGTGGCCGTGCTGATGGTCGCCGGGCAGCTCGGCAAGATCACCGGCGTGCCCGTCCACGGCGACGGGTTCGCCGCGGAGATCGGCTCGCTGCTGGCCGGGCTCGGGCAGGTGCGCTGGCCGGTCGTCGGGCTGGCGGCCGGCGTGCTGGCCCTGCTCTTCCTGCTGGAGCGGTGCACGCCGTGGCTGCCCGGGCCGCTCGTCGCGATGGCCGTGGCGACCGCGGCCGCCACGGCGTTCACGGGCGTCGACGTCGTGGGGGCGTTGCCGGCCGGGGTGCCACCCGCGGTCTCCGGGGTGTCCGCGGCCGACGTCGGGCAGCTGGTGCTGCCCGCGGTGGGCATCGCGATCGTCGGGTTCTCCGACAACGTGCTGACGGCGCGGGCGTTCGCGGCCCGCCGGGGCGAGGAGATCGACGCGGACCAGGAGCTGCGGGCGCTCGCCGCGGCGAACGTGACCGCGGGGCTGCTGCACGGCTTCCCGGTCAGCAGCAGCGGCAGCCGGACGGCGCTCGGCGCGGCGGTGGGCGGCCGGACCCAGCTGCATTCGCTGGTCGCGCTGGTCGCGGTGGTGCTCGCCGCGCTGTTCGCGCGGCCCCTGCTGGCGGCGTTCCCCAAAGCGGCTCTCGGTGCGCTGGTGGTCTTCGCCGCGTGGCACCTCGTCGACGTGGGCGAGCTGCGGCGGTTCGCCCGGTTCCGGCGCAGCGAGCTGGTGCTCGCCCTGCTGACCACCGCCGGGGTGCTCGGGCTGGGCGTCCTCTACGGCGTGCTGGCCGCCGTCGGACTGTCCATCCTGGACCTGCTGCGCCGGATCGCCCGCCCGCACGACGGGATCCTCGGCACCGTCCCGGGGCTGGCCGGCATGCACGACGTCGACGACTACCCGGCGGCGACGACCGAACCAGGGCTGGTCGTGTACCGCTACGACGCTCCGCTGTGCTTCGCGAACGCCGAGGACTTCCGCCGCCGCGCCCTCGCGGCGACGGCCGGGGAGACCCGGTGGTTCGTGCTCAACGCGGAGGCGAACGTCGAACTGGACGTGACCGCGGCGGACGCGCTCGACCGGCTACGGGCGGAACTCGGCAGGCGAGGGGTGGTGTTCGCGATGGCGCGGGTGAAGCAGGACCTGCGGGACGACCTGGTCGCCGCGGGACTGGTGGCGAAGGTGGGGGAGGAGCGGATCTTCCCGACGCTGCCGACGGCGGTGGCCGCCTACCGCGCGGGCACCGCGGCCCGCGAGGACCGGGCCCGGCCGGTCGCGCCGCCGCCGCGGCCGGGGCATCCTGGCTCCGGGGACCCGCGACCGGAGGAGGCTCGTCCGTGAACCTGCCGACGACGATGACCGCCTGGCGGGTCACCCGGCCCGGGCCGATGGCTTCGGGGCCGCTGGAGCGGTCGCGGGTGCCGGTGCCGCGGCCCGCGTCCGGGGAGCTGCTGGTGCGGGTCCTCGTGTGCGGGGTGTGCCGGACGGACCTGCACGTCTCGGAAGGCGATCTGCCGGTGCACCGGCCGGGGGTGACGCCGGGCCACGAGGTCGTCGGCGAGGTCGCCGGGCTCGGGGCGGCGGTGACCGGGTTCGCCGTGGGTGACCGGGTGGGGATCGCGTGGCTGCGGGAAACCTGCGGCACCTGCCGGTTTTGCGCGCGGGGACGGGAAAACCTCTGCCCGGGCTCGCGCTACACGGGCTGGGACGCCGACGGCGGGTACGCGGAGTTCGCGGTCGTGCCGGCGGCCTACGCCCTGCCGCTGCCGGGTGGCTACGCCGACGACGAGCTGGCGCCGCTGCTGTGCGCCGGGCTCATCGGGTACCACGCGCTGGCCCGCGCCGAGGTCCCGGACCGGGGCCGGCTGGGCATCTACGGCTTCGGCGGCAGCGCGCACCTGACCGCCCAGGTGGCGATCGCCCGCGGCGTCACGGTCCACGTCATGACGCGGGGCGCCGAAGCGCGAGAACTCGCCCTGGCGCTGGGAGCGGCGTCAGCCGGCGACGCCGCCGACCCGCCGCCGGAGCCCCTGGACTCGGCGATCCTGTTCGCCCCGGCCGGTGAGCTGGTCCCGCCGGCGCTGGCCGCCCTCGACCGCGGCGGCACCCTGGCGATCGCGGGTATCCACCTGTCCGGCGTGCCGCCGCTGGACTACCAGCAGCACCTGTTCCAGGAGCGTCAGGTGCGCAGTGTCACGGCGAACACGCGGGCCGGCGCCCGCGAGTTCCTCCGCTTCGCCGGGGCGCACCACCTGAGCGTGAGCACGGTGCCTTACGCACTGGCCGAAGCGGATCGGGCGCTGACGGACCTCGCCGCGGGCCGGGTCACCGGCGCGGCGGTGCTGCGGGCCGGCTGACCCGGGCACCAGCCGGACGGTCACGGCCGCCCCGGCCCGGTGGCATGGCGTTTCGCTGGCATCGCGGGAACCTCCTCCGGGCCAGGATCCCGCCGGCGCGGGCTCGTCAGGAGCGGCCGAAGGTCACCTGGCGCGGGGACGAACGACCGCAGCGGCCGCCTTCGGGCGCGACCTACCGTCGGGTTCACGAACTGGAACCCCCGGAGGGACAAGTCATGAGCGCTACCGGAAACGCCCCGATCGTGGTGGCCGTCGACGGTTCCGAGACCGCCGCCGCGGCCGCGCTGTGGGCAGCCGGGGAAGCGGCCCGCCGGCACGCTTCGCTGCTCGTCTTCACCGCGTACGGCTACGAGGACGCGGCGTTCGGCGGCAAGGTCTACCCGCCGTCGGACTGGCTGGCGGTCAAGGAAGCCGAAGCCGACCAGCTGCTGCGGCGGACGCGGGCGTCCCTCGAAGCCGCCGTCCCCGGGCTGGCGATCGAGACCGGGGCCAGTGACCGCGGTCCGGTTCCGGCGCTGCTGGAGGTGTCGGAGCGGGCCCGGATCCTCGTCACCGGTGAGCCCGTCGGCCCGATCGCGGGCCTGTTCAGCGGTTCACCCGACGTCGACCTGGCCGCGAAGGCGCACTGCCCGGTGGTCGTCGTGCGCGGGGACGAGAGCGTGGACGGCCCGGTGGTCGTCGGCGCCGACGGCAGCCCGCTCAGCGAAGCCGCGATCGCGTGGGCCTTCGAAGAGGCCTCGCTCCGCAACGCCCCGCTCGTCGCGCTCTACACCTGGCACGACGGCGACACCGCCGGCCTGTTCAGCGACGGCAACGTCGCGTTCCAAGGGGAATCCCTGCAGGACTCCGGCCGTCGGCTGCTCGCGCAGCGGCTCGCCGGCTGGTCGGAAAAGTACCCGGAAGTCTCCGTCGAACGCCGGGTCGAGCACGACAAGCCGCGGTCCCGCCTGCTTTCGGCGAGCCGCGGTGCCCAGCTGGTCGTCGTCGGCAGCCGCGGCCGCGGCGGCTTCACCGGGCTCGTCCTCGGCTCGACGAGCCAGGCGCTGCTGCACCACGCGGCCTGCCCGGTGATGGTCGTCCGCACCGACAAAGCCTGAAGGAGTACCACCATGACCACCACCACGACGGTGTCCGCGGTGATGACCGCCGACCCGATCACCGTCACCACGCGGACGTCGTTCAAGGACATCGCCGAGCTGCTCACCGGCAACGGGATCAGCGCCGTCGGCGTCGTCGACAAGACCGGCGCGCTCGTCGGCGTCGTCTCGGAAGCCGATCTCCTGCCGCACTTGTGGGAGGCCCCGAAGCCGCGCCGGCGCCGGCGCCTGGCCCGCAAGGCGACGGCGTGCACGGCCGAGGACCTGATGACCAGCCCCGTCGTCGTGATCGACGCGGAGGAGTCCCTATCGGTGGCGGCGGCGACGTTCGCGCGCACGGGCGTGCGGCGGCTCTTCGTGCTGCGCAACGGGAAACCGGCGGGCGTGCTGTCCCGCCGCGACCTCGTCCGGGTCTTCACGCGCGGCGACGCGGACCTCGAGCGGGAAGTCCGCGACCGCGTCCTGCGCGAGCGGCTGAACCTCGGGCCGGACCGCGTGCGGGTGGCGGTGCGGGCGGGGATCGTGACGGTCGTCGGCCGCGTGGAGCGGCGCAGCGACATCGACCCGGTGACGCGGCTGATCGAGGAGCTGTCCGGGGTGGTCGAGGTGCGCAACCGCCTGGACTACGTGTGGAACGACGTGGCTTGAGCCGCTTCGCGTGCGGGCCGCCCGCACCGGAAGGAACCGAAGTGAAGGCACGAGACATCATGACGAGGCCCGTGGTCCGGGTCGGCCCGGCGACACCGGTCCGCGAAGCGATCGTGCTGCTGACCGAGCACTGCGTCGCCGCCTTGCCGGTGGTGGGTGACGACGACGCGGTGCTCGGCGTGTTCACCGAGGCCGACGCGCTCCGCAGCGGTGTCGCGGGGAACGGGCCGGACCCCGACGCGCTGGTGGCGGCGACGATGACGGCACCCGCCGAGACGGTCGGGCTCGACACCGACGTCACCGAGATCGCCCGGCGCATGCTGGGCGACCGGTTGCGCAGCATCCCGGTGGTCGACGACGGCGTGCTCGTCGGCATCGTCAGCCGGCGCGACATGCTGAGCCCGCTGGTGCGCCAGGACGACTCGGTCGCCTCGCACCTCAACGCGCTGCTCACGGACTACACGGGACACCGCGGCCGGTGGGCGGTCTCCGTCACCGGCGGGATGGTGACGATCCGGGGCGCGTTCACCGACGAGGCCGAGCGCCGGGTCGTCGCGGCGCTGGCGAGGACGGTCTACGGCGTCGTCGGCGTCGAGCTGGGGGAGAAAGCCCCGCTGCGGACGTGAAGAAAGGAAGACCCCGATGCGCGCACGCGACCTGATGACCTCGCCGGTGCTCACCGTGCACCCGTGGACGTCCGCCAAGGAAGCGGCCGGACTGCTGTCGACGCACGGCTTCACCGCCCTTCCCGTCGTGGACGACGACGACCGGCTGGTCGGCATCGTCACCGAGGCCGACCTGATCCGCGGCCGCGTCCCGGCCGATCCCCGCTCCGCGCGCGAAATCCGGGGAACCGCCGCCGGCCGGACGGCCGGTGACCTGATGACCACCCCCGTCACCGCCATGAGCACCGGGACCGACGTCGCCGACCTGTGCCAGGCATTGGTGGACGCCCGGATCCGGGCGATGCCGATCGTCGACGGCGCGGCCGTCGTCGGCATCGTCACCCGCGGCGACGTCGTGCGCGTGCTCGCCCGTGACGACGCCGAGATCGCCCGGGACGTCAAGCACCGCTTGGAGATCTACGGGGGCGGCGGCCGCTGGGCGGTCGAAGTCCGCGAAGGCCGCGTGCACATCACCGACCGGTTCGACGACGACTCCGACCGGCACGTCGCCCGGCTGCTGGCGCTCGCCGTGCCGGGGGTCGTCGCCGCCGACACCGCCTACGCGGGTGAGGAGCCGGCCCGATGACCGCCATCGACCCGCGGATCACCGCGGGCGTGGACGGCTCGGCCGGGGCGAGGGCCGCCGTCGCCTGGGCCGCCAGGATCGCGTCCCTGCGGCACCTGGAGCTGAAGATCGCGCACGGCCTGCGGGTGGCCGGCCGCTACTACGGCGGCGGCCTGTCCGGCGCCGGTGCCGAGACGCTGTTCGACGCGATCCGCGCCGACGGCGAACGCGCCGTCGCCGATGCCCGGGCGCTCGCCGCGGCCGTGGACCGGGACCTGACCATCACGAGCCAGGTGCACAACGACCCGCCGGTGCCGGCGCTGATCGACGAGTCCCGGCACGCCCGGCTGCTCGTCGTCGCCCACACCGGGGCCGGCGGGTTCACCGGGATGCTGGTCGGCGGGACCGCGGCTTCGGTGGCCGCGCACGCGCACTGCCCGGTCGCGGTCGTGCGGGGCAGGCACGGGGCCACGGCCGTCCCGGAAGCGGGCCCGGTCGCGGTCGGCATCGACGGCAGCCCGAACAGCGAACCGGCCATCGCCGTCGCGTTCGAGGAAGCCTCGCTGCGGGGTGTCCCGCTGGTCGCGGTGCACGCCTGGACCGACACCACCGCGGAGGACCCCCGCGGCCCGACCCGGCCGGAGGCCGGCGAAGCGGCCGAAGACCGGCTGCTGACCCAGCGGCTCGCGGGCCGGCCGGAGAAGTACCCGGACGTCGGGATCCGCCGGGTGCTCGTGCGCGACCGGCCGCGGCACGCGCTGCTCGACGTCTCCGCGGAAGCCCAGCTGGTCGTCGTCGGCAGCCGCGGCCGCGGCGGCTTCACCGGGATGGTGCTGGGGTCGACCAGCCAGGCCCTGGTCCAGCACGCCCGGTGCCCGGTGCTCGTCGTCCGCCCGCAGCGGAAGGGGTGACCGCCCGCCGGACCCGCGCCGGGCGACGCCCCTCAGCCGTGCGTCAACGCGGCCGAGACGGCCCAGAGGCGCTCGGCCGCGGCGGGGTCGAGCGCCCACCGCTTCACGCCGTGCGGGTGGTCGGCGAGTTCGGCGTCGTCGGGCACCGTGCGGGCCTCTTGGCAGTCGTCGAGGTAGTGGCCGCCGGTCCGGGCGAACTGCGGTGCGACGGCGGCGGCGACGCTCGTCGCCGCGCCCTGCCCGACGGTCTTGTAGGTGAAGACGCCGGCGGCTTCGGCCGCGGCGAGGGAATCCTTCTGCGCCTGGGTGAAGTTCCGCTGCAGCCCGGTCGCGACGCCGCCGGGGTTCACCGCGTTGGCGAAGACGCCGTCGGCCGCCCAGCGGCGGGTCGCGCCGACCGCGAACAGCGCGTTCGCCGTCTTCGACTGCGCGTACGCGATCTGGGGGTCGTAGGCCCGGCGCGCGAAGTGCAGGTCGTCGAAGTCGACGCCGGCGCGCATGTGCGCGGTGGAGCTGACCGAGACGATCCGGGCTTCGCCCCGCTCGGCTCCGCCACGGGCGAGCGCGGCGTGCAGCCCGGTGGCCAGTGCGAAGTGGCCGAGGTGGTTCGTCGCGAACTGCAGCTCCCACCCCCGCGGGGTGTGGGCCGGCCCGCCGGTGACGAGCCCGGCGTTGTTGACGAGCAGGTGCAGCGGACCGGCCCAGCTCCCGGTGAACCGCCGGACGGCCGCCGGGTCGGCGAGGTCGAGCGGCGAGACGCGGGGGCGGTGCGCGGCGCCGGCCTGCGCGATCGCGGCGGCGACGGCATCGCCCGCGGCGGTGTTCCGGACCGCGAGGGTCACCTCGGCACCGGCGGCGGCCAGCGCGCGGGCGGTTTCGGCGCCGAGACCGGAGGACGCGCCGGTCACGATCGCCCGCACGCCGGCGAGGTCGACGCCGGCCAGCACGTCGTCCGCGGTCGAAGCGGCGGAGAACGGGGTGGTGATGAGCGGTCGCGTGGTCACCCCGTCGACTATACAGACTGAACAGAAGTTGTTTAGTGCGTCGCGTCCGCGTACGGTCGGTCCCATGGCCGGAACACCGAACGCCACCGAGGCCGGCCGCCGGGCGGCGGTGCTCGAATCGGCGCTGCTCACCTTCGCGCGCCACGGCTACCGGAAGACCTCCATGGCGGAGGTGGCGCGCGCGGCCCGCATTTCCCGGCCGGGCCTGTACTTCCTGTTCGACTCCAAGGAGGCGCTGTTCCGGGCCGCGGTCACGCGCGCGCTGGAGCACGACCTCGCCGCCGCCGAACGGCTCCTCGCCGACACCGGCAGGCCGGTGCGCGAACGTCTGGTGGACGCGTTCGACCAGTGGGCCGGCCGCTACGCCGGCCCGCTGGGCCGGGACGTCCCCGGCGTCATCGAGCAGAACCCGGAGCTGCTCGGCGCGATCGTCCGGACCGCCCCGGAGCGCTTCGAAGAACTCGTCACCGACGCGGTCGCCGCGGCGCTGGGCAATGCGTCCGCGAGCGCGGTCGCGCAGACCCTGATCAGCGTTTCGGCCGGGCTCAAGCACCAGGTGGACACCCGCGAGGCGTACGTCGCGCGCTTCGCCACCGCGGTGGGTCTCCTGGTCGCTTGACGGGCCGGGGTCAGTGGATCCGGTACGGCTGGACGACCTCGGTCCGCCAGCCGCCGGGGTCCGGCTGCGCTTCGGGGGACGTCAGGTAGACCTCCCACGCCGCGCCGGCGAGTTCGCCGTCGTGTTCGTGCACCCAGCACGCGAGCGCGCCGTACGCCGGTTCCATCCGGTCGTACGGCCCGGCGTGGACCGTCTCCACGACCGGCCCGCCGGGCAGCCTCGACGGGCGGACCCCGCCGGCGGGCTCGATGGCGGCGGCGACCGGGAAGCCCGCTTCGACGCGGAACCGGCCCTCGGACTCGTGGTGGTAGCGGGCGAACGGCGGCCCGGCCGGCGCCGAGCCGCGGGCGGCCAGGGCTTCGGCGACGGCGCGGTACTGCCGGCCGAGCCAGGGCCCGATCTCCGCGACGTCGAGGGTCGCCACGGCCACCGCGGTCGGCTGCTCGTTCCGGTTCCGGACCCGGACTTCGTACGTCTGCATCCCGGTAGCTTCCCGGCGGCCGCGCCCGCGGCCCCAGAGTCGTCCGTCCCCACCCGGCGGGTCCATGGTCCCGCTTCACCGCGGGGCGGGCTCGCGGGGTGCTCGCTCCCGATCGGTGCGGTCCAGGCACACCGCCGGGAGCGAGGGGAACTCCGCGGGCCGGTGGGTGACGATCAGCGCCGACCGGCCCGCGGTCGCCGAGAGCACGTCGGCGGCCAAGGCGGCCGCGGTGGGCGCGTCCAGGTGGGCCGTCGGCTCGTCGAGCAGGAGGATCGGGCGGTCCGACAGCAGCGCCCTGGCCACGCCGATGCGCTGGCGTTCGCCGCCGGAGACCGGGGTGCCGTGGGTGCCCAGCGCCGTGTCCAGGCCGTCCGGCAGCCGGGAGAGCCACGGCGTCAGCTGCGCCAGGTCCAGGGCGGCCCGCAGGTCGGAGTCGGGCGCGGAAGGCCTGGCCAGGCGGAGGTTTTCGCGCAGCGTGCTGTCGAACAGGTGCGTCTCGGGACCGCACCAGGCGAGCTGCGCCCGGACGGAGTCCCCGGCGTAGCCGAGCGTGTCGGTGCCGTCGAGCAGGACCCGGCCCGCCGACGGGTCCAGGTAGCGCATCAGCGCCGCGAGCACCGTGCTCTTGCCCCCGCCCGAGCGCCCGGTCAGGGCGAGCCGGCGGCCGTGGCCGAGGCGGAGGTCCACGTCCCGGACCGCGTCGGCCCCGGCCGCCGGCCAGCGCACCGACAGGTGCTCGGCCGCCAGCCCGGCCGCGGCCGGTGCGGCGGCGGTGGCCGGCGTGTGGGGTGCGGGAAGGGCGTCGAGCTCGGCGAGCCGGCGCGCGGAACCGGCGGCCCCGAGCAGCCGCTGCGCCGCCTCCGGCAGGCCGGCCACCAGCTCGGCCGTCGCCAGCGGCGTCAGCGCCAGCACGGCGAGCGCGGGGCCGGGGAGCGTCCCCGCGCGCAGGGCGGCGATCCCCAGCACCAGGCACGCCACCGACGTCAGCCCGACGCCCAGGGTCGCGATCCCGCCGCCGAGCCCGCGCCAGGCGGCGGACCGGCGCTGGAGTGCCGTCACGGCCAGGTCGAGCTCTCGCAGCCGCGAGTGCCGGCGGGTCGCCGCGTCGTGGACGATCAGCTCGGCCGACGCCTGCAGCAGCTCCACCGTGCCCGCCGTGAGCTCCGCACGCAGGCGGCCGGTTTCGCGGTGCGCCCGCCGGGTCGCGAGCGCCGCGACGACCGGGGCGAGGACACCCGCGGTGGCCAGGCCCAGCGCCGCCGCGACACCCGCGCCGGGCAGCAGGACGCCGAGGGTGACCGCCGTTGCCGTGAGGACGGCGAACGTCGACACGCCCGGCACCAGGCCGCGCACGAGGACGTCCTGCTGACTGTCCACATCGGACACCAGTCGGTGCAGCAGGTCGCCCCGGCGCAGGCGGGCGGTGCCCGCCGGGCCGATCCGGACCAGCTGCGCCCACACCCGCACCCGCAGCTCCGCCAAGGCGCGCAGCGCGACGTCGTGGGACAGCAACCGCTCGACGTAGCGGAAGATCCCCTTCGCCAGGCCGAACGTCCGCACCGCGACGATCGCCACCAGCAGGCTCAGCACCGGCGGGTGCAGGGCCGCGCTCGCGATCAGCCACGACGACGTCGCGGTGAGCGCGACACCGCAGCCCAGCGCGGCGGTCGCGGCGAGGCACGCCAGGGCCAGGCGCACCCGATGGGGCCGGATCGCCTCGGACAACGGCCGCCACTTCGGGCCGGCCCGGCCCGCGGTGGCCGGCGGGGCGGCCGGTGGCCCGGCGAGGACCGCCGGCCGGGGACGGGGGGACGGGACGGCCGCGAGGGCCGGCACCGGGCCGCCGAGGGAGACGACGCGGTCGCAGCGGGCCAGCACCGCGGGGTGGTGGCTGACGATGACGGCGGTCCGCCCGGCGAGCACCTCGGGCAGGCGAGCCAGGATGGCGGCCTCGGTCTCGGCGTCGACGCCCTCGGTGGGTTCGTCGAGCAGGATCAGCGGCCGGTCGAGCAGCACCGCGCGGGCCAGCGCGACGCGCCGGCGTTGCCCGGTCGAGAGCCCGGCGCCCAGCTCGCCGACCACGGTGGACAGCGGGACGTCGAGCGCCGCGGTGCCGGCGGCGGCCGCCACGGCGGCGTCGGTGGCGTCGGGGCGGCCCAGCCGGATGTTGTCGGCCACCGTGCCCGCGACCAGGTGCGGCTGCTGCGGCACCCAGGCGAGGTGCCGGTGCCAGGTGGTGCGGCCGATGGTCGCGAGGTCGACGTCGCCGACGAGGATCCGGCCGGAGCCGGGCCGGCGCCAGCCGAGCAGCAGGTCGAGCAGCGTCGACTTGCCCGCCCCGCTCGGCCCGGTGACGCCGACGATCTCGCCGGGGGGCAGCCGCACGCTGAAGCCGTCGAGGATCGGCCCGGACCGGCCTTCGACCGTGACGTCTTCGCAGCGCAGGGCCGCGCGCGCCAGGTCGGGCACGACACCGGTGCCGTGGTCGCCGGAGGGCGTGCCGGCGAGGGCGACGATCTCTTCGGCCGCGGCCAGGCCTTCGGCGCTGTCGTGGAACCGCGCGCCGACCGCGCGCAGCGGCAGGTACACCTCCGGTGCGAGGATCAGCACGAGGAGCGCGGTCCGCAGGTCCAGTTCCCCGGCCAGCAGCCGCAGCCCGATCGACACGGCCACGAGCGCGACCGACAGCGTGGCCAGGAGTTCGAGGGCGAGCGCGGACAGGAACGCGACGCGCAGGGTCCGCATCGTGGCGGTGCGGTACTTCCCGGTGATCTCCCGCAGCGACCGGATCTGCGCCCGCGCCCTGCCGAACGCCGTGAGCTCGGCCAGCCCGGCGACGAGGTCGAGGAAGTGGTTGCCCAGCACCGAGAGCGTCCGCCACTGCCGCCGGACGTCACGCTCGGTGTAGCGCCCGATGAGGATCATGAAGAGCGGGATCAGCGGCACGGTGAGGCCCACGACCACCGCGGCGACCCAGTCGGCGGCCAGGATCCGCACCCCCACCACCAGCGGCACGACCGAGGCGATCAGCAGCTGGGGCAGGTAGCGCGCGAAGTAGCCCTCCAGCCGGTCGACGCCGTGCGTGGCCAGCGACGCGACTTCGGCGGGGGAGCGGCCGGCCTGCCGGGGCCCGATGCGCAGCGCGGCCGCGATCACGGTCTCCCGGAGCTGGGACAGCGCCCGGGCGGCCGCGCGGTGGGCGGTCGTCTCCGACAGCCACGCGAGGCCCGCCCGGGCGAGCACCACCAGCAGGAGCATCCCGAGCGGGACCAGGAGGTGCCGCAGCGCGGCGCCGCCGAGGAACGCCCAGGTGATCGTCCCGGCCAGCAGCTCCGCCTGGGCGAGCACCAGCATCGCGGTGAGCACGCCCAGCGCGGCGCAGGCGAGGACGAACGGCCGGACCGCGCTCGCGTGGCGCAGCAGCCGCGGGTCGAGCGGCTTCACCGGCGGCCCGCCGGCAGGCCGCCGCCGGCCGGGATCGAGGACCGGCCGATCCGCTTGCGGAACACCCAGTACGTCCAGGCCTGGTAGGCCAGCACGATCGGGGTGAACGCCACCGCCACCCAGGTCATGATCCGCAGCGTGTACGGCGTCGAGGCGGCGTTCGTCGTGGTCAGGCCGAACGCGGGGTCGGTCGTCGAGGGCAGCACGTCCGGGTAGAGCGACCAGAACAGCGTGAAGGTGACCGCGATGATCGCGCCGGCCGTGCTCGCGAAGGCGTACCCGTCGCGGTCGCCGGCGGCGAACAGCACCGCCGCGATCAGCAGCGCCGCGGCGATCAGCGACGTCAGCCACGCCCAGCCGCCGTGCTCGATCGCGGTGTAGGCGAGGAACCCGCCCCCGGCCACGATCGCGGCGCCGCCGAGCGCGCGGCTCAGCGTCCGGGCGCGGTCGCGCACGGCACCGGTCGTCTTCAGCGTGAGGAAGACCGCGCCGTGGAAGGTGAACAGCGTGAGCGTGGCGAGGCCGCCGAGCAGCCCGTACGGGTTCAGCAAGGTGAAGAACGAGCCGGTGAAGTGGTGCCGGGCGTCGAGCGGGACCCCGTGGACGATGTTGCCGAACGCCACGCCCCACAGCAGTGCCGGCGTCGCGGAGCCGAACACGATGACCCAGTCCCAGGTGTTCCGCCAGCGCGGGCTGTCGATCTTGCCCCGGAACTCGAACGCGACGCCGCGCAGGATCAGCGCGACGAGCACCAGCAGCAGCGCGAGGTAGAAGCCGGAGAACAGGCTCGAGTACCAGAGCGGGAACGCGGCGAAGGTGGCGCCGCCGGCGACGAGCAGCCACACCTCGTTGCCGTCCCAGACCGGGCCGATCGTGTTGATCAGGACCCTGCGGTCGGTGTCGTCGCGGCCGAGGACGCGCAGGAGCGTGCCGACGCCGAAGTCGAAGCCTTCGAGGACGAAGTAGCCGGTCCAGAGGACCGCGATGAGCAGGAACCAGATGTCGGTGAGGGCCATGGCGGGTTCTCCGGCGTCAGTAGGCGAAGGCCGCGGGGCGCGGCTCGTCGGAATCGGTGTCTTCGCGCGGCGCCTCGGGTGGCGGTGGCCCGGCCTTGGCGTAGCGGACCATCAGGACGCCGTCGACGACCGCGAGCACGCCGTAGAGGACGGTGAACACGATCAGCGAGGTCAGCACGCTGCCCGCGGCGACGGTGGGCGACACCGAATCGGCGGTCTTCAGCACCCCGAACACCGACCACGGCTGGCGGCCCATCTCGGTGAAGATCCAGCCGACGCTGTTGGCCAGGAACGGCAGGGCGAGCCCGGCGGTCGCGACGGGGAAGAACCAGCGGGCGCGCGGGGTGCGGCCGCGCCGGAACAGCCAGAGGCCGGCCAGGGAGATCAGTGCGCAGAGGAAGCCGAAGCCGATCATCAGGCGGAACGTCCAGTAGGCGACCGGGATGTCGGGCCGGTACTCGCCGGGCCCGTACTGCCGCTGCTCCGCGGCCTGGAGGTCGTTGATGCCCTCGACCTGCCCGTCGAAGCGGCCGGTGGCCATGAAGGACAGGACACCGGGCACGCGGACGCTGAACTTCTCCTGCGAGCCGTCGAGCGAGCCGATGGTGAACAGCGAGAACGACGCGGGCGCGACGGTGTCGTAGAGCGCTTCGGCGGCGGCCATCTTCATCGGCTGCTGCTGGGTCATCAGGCGCGCCTGCAGGTCACCGGTGACGATGACGCCGAGGCTCGCGATCAGCACGGTGACCAGTGCGAACTTCATCGACGGGCGGAACACGCCGGCGTCGCGGCCCTTGCGCAGCTGCCAGGCGCTGATCCCGACGACGAACATGCCGCCGGTGAGGAAGCACGCGGTGATGGTGTGCGCGAAGGCGCCGACGGCGGTCGAGTTGGTGAGCACGGCGCCGAAGTCCTTCAGCTCGGCGCGGCCGGTCGCGGGGTTGACCGCGTAGCCGACCGGGTGCTGCATCCAGGAGTTGGCGGCGAGGATGAAGTACGCCGAGAGCACGGTGCCGATCGACGCGAGCCAGATGGTGGCCAGGTGCAGCTTCTTCGGCAGCTTGTCCCAGCCGAAGATCCACAGGCCGAGGAACGTCGACTCGAGGAAGAACGCGAGCAGCCCTTCGATCGCCAGCGGAGCGCCGAAGATGTCGCCGACGAACGTGCTGTAGTCCGACCAGTTCATCCCGAACTGGAACTCCTGCACGATGCCGGTGGCCACGCCCATGGCGAAGTTGATGAGGAACAGCTTCCCCCAGAACTTCGTCATCCGGCGGTACTTGTCGTTCCCCGTGCGCACCCAGGCCGTCTGCATCCCGGCGACCAGGAACGACAGCCCGATCGTCAAGGGGACGAAGAGGAAGTGGTAGACGGTGGTGATCCCGAACTGCCATCGGGCGAGTTCCAGGGCGCTCATCGGTTCTCCTGCTCGCGCGGATGCTGGTTACCCCGCCGAGCTTCGGGCCGGGAGGCCGTGCGGCGAGAGGGTCCTTGGTCACTTCCGCGACGGTCCCGGGTCCCTCCCGCCGGAGGCCTTGTGGTCGTACGCTGATCTCCGTCCACCCGATTTCAGGAGGCCGGCATGCTCCGCGTGTTTCTCGTCGACGACCACGAGGTCGTGCGCCGTGGTGTGGCCGATCTGCTGGACGAGGACGAAGGCCTCACGGTGATCGGGCAAGCCGGCAGCGTGTCGCAGGCCCTCGCGCGGATCCCGGCGCTGAACCCCGACGTCGCGGTGCTGGACGTGCGCCTCCCGGACGGCAACGGCATCGAGCTGGCCCGCGAGCTGCGCTCCAAGCTGCCGGAGCTGAAGTGCCTGATGCTCACCAGCTACACCGACGAGCAGGCGATGCTCGACGCGGTGATGGCGGGCGCGAGCGGGTTCGTCATCAAGGACATCAAGGGCATGGACCTGGTCTCGGCGGTGAAGGACGTCGGCGCGGGCAAGTCCCTGCTCGACACCCACGCGGCGGCGGCGCTCATGGCGAAGCTGCGCGACAGCCAGGCCAAGAAGGGCCCGCTGGCCGACCTTTCGGACCAGGAGAAGAAGCTGCTGGAGCTGATCGGCGAGGGGCTGACCAACCGGCAGATCTCCGAGCGGATGTTCCTGGCCGAGAAGACGGTCAAGAACTACGTGTCACGGTTGCTGACCAAGCTGGGGATGGAACGCCGCACCCAGGCGGCCGTGCTGGCCACCGAGCTGCGCAACCAGGCCGACTGACGGGGCTCACCAGGCGCCCACCAGCACGTCGGCCAGCGGCCGCCGCGGGGTCCACGGAACCGGTTCGCCCCGGCCGAGGCGCAGCACGATCTGCGGCCACAACCCGCCGCCGAGCAGCTGGCGGAGTTCGGCGCGCACCGCCGGGACCTCGACCGGCTGGGAGATGAACGACGCGTCGAGCCCGGCCGCCGTCGCCGTCAGCAGCACCCGTTGCATGGCCTGCCCGGCGCGAAGCCGCTCGGCCCGGGTGTCGTCGAAGGAGCCGATGACCACGACGAGGGGTTCGGAGTCGTCGGGCAGGCCGCGCGGGCCCGAGCCGAAGTCCCGGAGCACCCAGCCCCCGTTGTTCGAGGGCGTCCCGCCGGCCGCGTAGGCGGGGACGCCGTCCCGGCTGTCCGGGCCGCGCCCGGTCCAGTGGCGCCACTCGGCGAGGAAGGCGGGATCGGACACCTGGAGCCGGTGTCCCCGGTGCACCAGTTCCCGCAGCCCCTCGAGCTGGTGCGCGCTCAGGCGGGGGAGCCAGGCCTGTTCCACTTCCGCGGCGTGCCGCAGGTCGGCGACCACGGAAGCGGGGACCCGGCCCGGGGCGAACGGCGTCCGGTTCGTGTGCCGGCGCGGGATCGCGTCGGCGAGCTGGATCAGGCGCGGGTCGGGCCGGCGGGCTCCCAGCGGCCGGACCACGGCCAGCAACGTCGGGTCGTCGCGCCGGGGGAACAGGGTCGTCGCCGGGTGCGCGCCCAGTGCGTGGATGGCCGTGCGCAAGTTGAACAGCGCCGCACCGCAGGAGAGCAGCAGCTCCCGCTGGTCCGCGTCCGCCACCGGCAGGGCGCGGTCCGGATCGGCGTGCAGCTCGATGCCCGCGCGGGTGCAGCGGAACCGCCACGGCTGCGTGTTGTGCGTCGACGGGGCGAGCACCGCGGCGCCGATGACGGACTTCACCTGATCGGAGTCCAGCAGGCCGATCGAGGTGATGGGTAGGGTCATGGTTTCCCCTCGGTGCCGGGGACCGGCACACTGTCGATCCGGAAGCGTCCTTCGACGATCTCTCGCGCCGCGGCGTCGCGGAAAGGGGACAAAGTCACCGATGATGCGGAGGACTTGGTGAGCGAAGCCGGGCAGGAGCCGCGGCGGCTGGCCGGCACGCTGTCCGGGCTGCGGCTGCGCGAGGTGCTGCGCGACCTGCAGGACCGGATCGAGCTGCTGATCGGCACCCGCGACAAGATGGACGGCCTGCTCGACGCCGTCCTCGCGGTCGCGTCGGGCCTGGAGCTGGACACCACGCTGCGGCGGATCGTGCAGGCCGCGATCGAGCTGGGCGAGGCGAAGTACGGCGCGCTGGGCGTCCTCGCCGACGACGGTTCGCTGTCCGAGTTCGTCTACCTCGGGATCGACGACGAGACGCGACGGCTGATCGGCGACCTCCCGGCCGGCCACGGCGTCCTCGGCGTGGTCATCGAAGAAGCGAAACCCCTGCGGCTGGCGGAGATCTCCGGGCACCCGGCGTCGGTCGGGTTCCCGGCGCACCACCCGCCGATGCACACCTTCCTCGGCGTGCCGGTGCGGGTGCGCGACGAGGTGTTCGGGCGGCTCTACCTCGCCGAGAAGAAGGACGGCGAGCCGTTCACCGACGACGACGAGGTCGTCGTGCAGGCGCTCGCCGCGGCGGCCGGCATCGCGATCGAGAACGCGCACCTCTACGAGCAGGCGCGGGTGCGGCAGCAGTGGCTGGCCGCGACCAGCGAGGTCACCACCGAGCTGCTCGGCGGCACCGACCCGGCCGAGGCGCTGAACGTGATCGCGACCCGCGTCCTGGAGCTGACCGGCTCGGACGTCGCGCTGCTCGCGCTGCCCAACTCCGGGCGGCTCGACGTGGACGAGGACTGGGGCGACGAGGTCGACGACCTGACGGTCACGGTGTGCGCGGGGACCCGGGCGGCGGAGCTGTCGGGAACGCGGATCACCCTCGTGGACAGCATCCCGGGTGCGGTGTACCGGGACCGGACGCCGCGCAGCGTGCCCGAGATCGTCTTGCGCGAGCACCGGTTCGGGCCCGCGCTGGTGGTTCCGCTGCGGGCGGGCGACCGGACGACGGGCGTGCTCGTCGCGGCCAGGGAAGCGGGCGCGGGCGCGTTCGAGACGGCGCAGCTGCCGGTGGTGGCGTCGTTCGCCGACCAGGCGGCGCTGGCGCTGCAGCTGGCGGCGCAGCAGCGGGCCGCGCGGGAGCTGGACGTGCTCGGCGACCGCGACCGGATCGCCCGGGACCTGCACGACCACGTCATCCAGCGGCTGTTCGCGGTGGGCTTGTCGATGCAGAGCACCCAGCGGCGGACGAAGTCGCCGGAGCTGCAGAAACGGCTCGGCGACAGCATCGAGCAGATGCACGAGATCGTCCAGGAGATCCGGACGGCGATCTTCGACCTGCACGGCGGCGCGGCGGGGGAGACGGGCCTGCGGCTGCGGCACCGGCTGCACGACGCGGTCGCCGAGCTCACCGACGACGCGCCGCTCCAGCCGACGGTCAGCATGACCGGCCCGGTCGACACGGTGCCGGCGCAGCTGGCCGAGCACGTCGAGGCGGTGGTGCGCGAGGCGGTGAGCAACGCGGTCCGGCACGCGGACGCCGCCACGCTCTCGGTCTCGGTCACGGTGCGGGGGGAGACGATCCGCGTCGTCGTGGCCGACGACGGCAAGGGGCTGGCGGAGGGCATCTCGCCGAGCGGGCTGGGCAACCTGCGCGACCGCGCGGAAGCCGTGGGCGGCACGTTCGCGCTGACCGACGGCCCGGACGGGGGCCTGCAGGTGGAGTGGGCGGCCCCGGTCGGCTGAGCCGCGGGGTACCGCGGACGCTGGGCCGGGCGGCCGAGGGGTGTCGTCCGGCCGACGTCGAGCGCGCCGCGAGCTGCGTGACGCGCTGAGCCGCGGGGTACCGGCGGCGCACCGCGGACGCTGGGCCGGGCGGCCGAGGGGTGTCGTCCGGCCGACGTCGAACGCACCGCGAGCCGCGCGACCCCGTGGTGCGGGCCGTGCTCGTGCGGTGTCGCGACTGCTGTGCGGCGGGCTCGTGCGGCCGTCGGTCGTGCTGATCGAGCCGGCTGGTGCCCGGGTCCGCGGCGACGACCCGGCCACGAAGCCGGTCGCGCCGGTCGTCGCCCCCGGCCGGATCCGGACTCGCCGGGCGTCCGATCGGCGAAAATCGTGACGGTCGGCTAGCGTCTGTCACGCGGGCCGGTGCGCTCCCTCCCCCCTCGGCGCGCCGGCCCGCTTCACCTCGCCCGCGCGGCCGGACACCGCCCGCCGGCTTCGGTGACGAAGGTCCTCGCGGTTCGGGCAATCCGGCCGCGTCGCCGCACCCCGGTCCTGCGGTCTCCTTGTCCCGCGGCGGTCCATCGCCGCGCAGAGCCGGTTTCGGAGCGCCCGTGCGCCCAGCACGTCGGATCCAGGTCACGAAGGCCGGTGACGCACCCCCACGCCTGAGGAGAAACGATGGCCCGGGCCCTGCTCGCCGGCGGTGACGTGGTGCTCGTGCGCCCGTTGCGCCCGGCCGACACCGCCGAGGTGCTCGCCCTGCACACCAGGCTGACCCGGCAAGACACCTACTTCCGGTTCTTCGGCGCCCCGTCCGGGCTGGAGAAGCTGGCCGCCGGGATCGCCGCCGACCCGGGCCCCGGCCACTACGCCGTGGGCTGCTACTCGCGCGGCGAGCTCGTCGGCGTCGCCAACTACGAAGTGCTGGCCGACTCGGCCGACGCCGAAGTCGCGCTCGTCGTGGACGCGAAGATGCGGACCCAGGGCGTGGCGACCCTGCTGATGGAACACCTCGTCTCCCACGCCCGGAAGACCGGCCTGCGCCGGTTCCTCGCCGAGGTGCTCG
Source organism: Amycolatopsis sp. cg9 (assembly GCF_041346945.1). Classification (NCBI taxonomy): domain Bacteria; kingdom Bacillati; phylum Actinomycetota; class Actinomycetes; order Pseudonocardiales; family Pseudonocardiaceae; genus Amycolatopsis; species Amycolatopsis sp. cg9. The sequence goes on from NZ_CP166850.1 coordinate 5,852,406, forward strand.
CCGAAAACGCCAAGGTGCTCAACGTCTTCAAGGACCTCGGGCTCAGCTTCGAGGCGACCATCGGCGGTCCCGAGCGCGACGTCGTGATGACGCTCGACGAGGACTCCGCGTACCTGGACGCGGTGCTGAAGCGCGACTCGATCGCCGACGCGGCGAGCTTGGCGCACTTGTTCAAGCCGTCCTCGATCGCGGTGATCGGCGCCGGCCGCCGCCCCGGCTCGGTGGGGCACGCGGTGCTGGCCAACCTGGCCTCGTCCGGCTACCGGGGTCCGGTCGAGGTGGTGAACCCGCACGCCCGCGCGATCCTCGGCGTGCCGTGCGTGCCTTCCGTCGCGGCGCTGAGCCGGACGCCCGAGCTCGCCGTGGTCTGCCTGCCCGCGGCCGCCGCGGCCGCCGCGGTCGAAGAGTGCGGCAGGCGCGGGGTCCGGGCGGTCGTCGTCATCTCCTCGGGGCTGACCGGTACCGAGCACGGCGACCGGGTCCGCGCGGCGGTGCGCGAGTACGGCCTGCGGCTGGTCGGCCCGAACTGCCTCGGCGTCCTGTCCACGGATCCGGCGTGCCCCTTCGACCTGACCTTCCTGGCCGCCGGCGTGAAGCCCGGCAACATCGGGGTCGTCACGCAGTCCGGCGGGGTCGGCATCGCCCTCGCCGAATCCCTCGGCGACCTCGGTCTCGGCATGTCGACGCTGGTCTCGACGGGGGACAAGTACGACGTCAGCGGCAACGACCTGCTGATGTGGTGGACCGCCGACCTCCGCACCGAGCTGGTGGTGCTCTACCTGGAGTCCTTCGGCAACCCCCGCAAGTTCGGCCGGCTGGCCCGGGGGCTCGCCCGCACCCGCCCGGTGCTCGCCGTCCGCTCCGGCAGCGGGGACACCGCCCAGCGCGCGGCCGCGTCGCACACCGCCGCCGCCGCGACCCCGGCGGTCACCCGGGACGCGCTCTTCGAGCAGGCCGGGGTCATCGCCGTCGACACCGTGGCGGAGCTGGTCGACGTCATCGCCGGGCTGTCCTGGCAGCTGCTGCCGGGCGGGCGCCGGGTGGCCGTGGTCAGCAACGCCGGTGGCGCCGGGGTGCTGGCCGCCGACGCCTGCGAGCGGGAAGGCCTGGTGATGGCGGAGCTGTCCGAGGAGACCCGGAACCGGCTCGCGAAGGTGCTCCCGGCCGAGGCCGCGGTGCGCAACCCGGTCGACACGACCGCGGCCGTCCCGCCGGCGGTGTTCGCCGACGCGCTGCGCGCGGTCCTCGCCGACGACGGCGTGGACGCGATCATCGCGGCGACCGTCCCGACCGCGGTCGGCGACCCGGGCACGTCGCTGGCCGGAGTCCTGCCGCCGGAGTACAAGACCGTCTTCGCCGTCCGGCCCGGGCAGCGGGCCCGCGTGGCACCGCTGGTGCCCGGGTCCGGGGTGACCGCCTGCTACGACGACCCGGCCGCGGCGGCCGCGGTGCTGGCCCGGCTCGTCCGGTACGAGGAGTGGCTGAACCGGCCCGAGGCCGGCGACCCGGCCGCCCCGCCGGCGGACCCGGACGCCCTGCGCGCGTTCGCCGCCGGGCGCGAAGGCTGGCTGCCGCCCGCGGACGCGGTCGAGCTGCTGCGCCTGGCCGGGATCCCGATGGTGGAGACCCACTACGTCGAAGCCGGCGACTCGATGGCCGCCGCGGCCGCCGACCTCGGGTCGCCGGTCGTGCTGAAGGCCGACGCCGACGGCCTGCTGCACAAGACCGCCGGTGGCGGAGTGCTGCTCGACGTGCACGGCGCCGACCGGATCCTGGAGGCGTTCCGGACCCTGCGGTCCCGCTTCGGCTCGGCCCTGCGCGGGGTCACGGTGCAGCCGATGGCCGAACCCGGCCGGGAACTGCTGGTCGGGGTGCGCTCGGACCCGGTGTTCGGGCCGCTGGTCGTGTTCGGCGTCGGCGGTGTCGACACCGACCTGATCGCCGACCACGCCGCCCGGCTCGCGCCGCTCACCGGCGCCGACGCGGACCTGCTGCTCGACGGCCTGCGCGCGTCGAAAACGCTGTGGGGGAGCGGGAAACTCGACCGGGCCGCCGTGCGCGAGCTGCTGCTGAACGTCAGCCGGCTGGCCGAGCTGGTCCCGGAGCTGGCCGAACTGGACCTCAACCCGGTCCGCGTGCGGTCCGACGGCTGCGTGGCGCTCGACGTCCGCGCCCGGCTGGAGCGGCTCACCGCGCCGGATCCGTTCTTGCGCGGGTTGCGGGACTGAGCCGGAGAGGAGAGAAGCGTGCGCGTGCTGACGGTGAACCCGGGTTCGTCGAGCGTGAAGGTGTCGCTGGTCGCCGACGGCGTGGCGGTCGGCTGGGCCGCCTGGGACCTGGCCGACCCCGCCGTGGTCGGGCAGGCGATCCGCCGGTGGTCCGAAGTGGACGCCGTAGCGGTGCGGTTCGTCCACGGCGGGTCGCAGACGGCCCCGGTGTGCGTCGACGACGCGCTGCTCGCCAACCTCGGGCGGCTCACTTCCCTGGCGCCCAACCACCAGCCGCTGTCGCTCGAGGTGACCGGGGAAGTCCGCCGCCTCCTGCCGGACGTCCCGGTGGTGGCCTGCTTCGACACCGCGTTCCACGCCCGGATGCCCGAAGCCGCCGCGCGCTACCCGCTGCCGCGCGCGTGGACCGCGCAGAACCGCCTGCGCCGCTACGGGTTCCACGGCCTCTCCTGCCAGTACGCCTTGCACCGCACCGGTGAACTGCTGAACCGGGCGCCGGACGGCCTGCAGCTGGTGTGTGCCCACGTCGGGGCCGGGGTGTCGGTGACGGCGATCCGCGACGGCCACGGCGTCGACACCAGCATGGGCTTCACCCCGCTCGAGGGCGCCATGATGGCGACGCGGTCCGGTTCGATCGACCCCGGCCTGCTGCTGCACGTGATGCAGACGGCGCCGATGACCGCGGCGGAGATGGCCGACGCCTTGTTCCACCGCTCGGGGCTGGCGGGGATGACCGGCACGAACGGCGATCTGCGGCGGGTCCTCGCGGCCGCCGCGCGCGGCGAGCACGACGCCGCGGTCGCCCTCGACGTCTACCGGCACCGGCTGCGGCGGGAGATCGGCGCGGCGGCGGCGAGCTTGTCCCGGCTGGACGCGGTCGTGTTCACCGGCGGGGTGGCCGAGCACCAGCCGGAGCTGATCACGTCCGTCATCGACGGGCTCGGGGTGCTCGGCCTGCGGGCCGGGAAGGTGCCCCACACCGAGGTCGACCGGATCGTCACCGGGGCCGGCTCACCGGTGCCCGCGCTGATCGTGGCGCCCCGGGAGGACCTGGAACTGGCCCGCGGCGCCGAAGCGGCGCTCGCCCGAGAGACCGTGAGGTGACCCCGTGCCCGTCTTGCCGACCGAAGCGTCCTTCGGCGACGCCGCCTGCCGGGCCGCCGCGGGACAGCCGGGCGGATGACCGGGCTCGGCTTCCGCTGGGACGCCTCCGCCCGGGCCGTCCTCGGTGACGCGCTGGCGCGGCTGGGCCCGAACCGGTGCGTCGCGGAGGTCACGCCGGAGGAAGTCGTGCTGACCGAGCCGCTCACCCGGCGGGAGCGGGCGGGCAACGCTGCCCTGCTCGAATGCGGCGCGGCGCTGTCGACCGTCTGGACCGTCCTGCGGGTGCTGGGCCGCGACCCGGTCGTGGCCTTCCCGCGGGACCCCGGACGGCCGGACATCGCCGCCGTCGTCCGGATCGGCGGCCCGCGCGGCCCGACGGCCGGGGAATGGGCGCGCTACCTCGCGCTGCGCGAGCCGGCGGAACCGGGACGCGGCACGGTGTCGCGGCCGGTCAGCCTCGCCGTGCTCAGCGCGCTGGCCGCCGACGACTTCTGGCCGGACACCGACGTCCGGCTCGTCCGCCCCGGCTGGGCTTCGACGCTCAAGCGGCTCGGCGCCGACCTCACCGGCCGGTCGGCCCTCCTCGTCACCACCCCGGGCGACACCCGCCGCCACCACGTCCTCGCCGGCGCCGCGCTCCACGCGACCCGGCTCGCCGCGGCGGTGCGCGGGTTCGCGTCCGAGCGGGTTCCGCTGATCTCCCTGGCGGCCGCCGAGCGGGCCCGCCACGCCGAAGTGCTGCGGGGAGTCCCGCAAGGGCTGCTGCTGGTCGGCCTCGCCACCCCGAACCGGCGGCGGGCGTGACGGCCACCCGGCCGCGGCCACCGTCCGGAATGGACGGTGGCCGCCGTGCGGTGCCGGCTCAGCCGCGGAACAGCGCGACCTTCAGCGCGTTGCTGTCCTGCGGGTGGGCGAAGACGTCGTAGGCCTCGTCCATCTCGTCGAGCCCGAAGCGGTGGGTGATGAAGCGGCTCGTGTCCAGCCGGCCCGCCGCGAGCATCCGCAGCAGCATCGGCGTGCTGGAGGTGTCGACCAGGCCCGTCGTGATCGTGACGTTCTTGATCCACAGCTCCTCGAGGTGCAGCGTGGCCGGTGCGCCGTGCACGCCGACGTTCGCGACGTGCCCGCCGGGGCGGATCAGCTTCGCGCACAGTTCGAACGTCTCCGGGACCCCGACCGCCTCGATCGCGACGTCCGCGCCGAGCCCGCCGCTCGCCTCCGCCACCGTCGCCGCCGCGTCCTCCGGCCGCACCATCAGGTCGGCGCCGAACGACTTCGCCGCGTCGAGGCGGGCCGGTTCCTTGTCGACCACGATGACGGTCCCGGGGGAGAACAGCTGGGCGTTCGTGATCGCGGCGAGCCCGATCGGCCCGGCCCCGACGATCACCACCGTGTCACCGGGCTTGACCCCGCCGTTGCGGACGCCGACCTCGTAGGACGTCGGCACGATGTCGGCCAGCATCAGCGCCGACTCGTCGCTCACCCCGGCGGGCAGCACGTACGTCGACGTGTCGGCGAACGGCACGCGCGCGTACTCGGCCTGGACGCCGTCGGTCGTGTGCCCGAGGATCCAGCCACCGCCGCCGAGGCACTGGCCGTAGGCCGCGACCCGGCAGTACGCGCAGCGGCCGCACGCGGAAATGCACGACACCAGCACCTTGTCGCCGGTCTTGACGCCGGTCACGGCGGACCCGGTCTCGACGATCGTGCCGACCGCTTCGTGACCGAGGACCCGGCCGCGCTCGACCTCGGGCACGTCGCCCTTGAGGATGTGCAGATCGGTGCCGCAGATGGTGACCGCGTCGACCCGCACGACCGCGTCGGTGGGCGCGGCGAGCTGGGGTTCGGCGTGGTCGGTCCAGCTGCGCCGGCCGGGGCCGTCGTACACGAGTGCCTTCATCTTTCGTCCTTCCGGCAGGGGAACGGGCGCCCGCCGGCCGGCGGGCGCCCTGGGTGGGGGATCGCTTTCAGCGCAGCCACGCGCGGTCACCGACGGCGTCGGCCCAGCGGCGGCCGAGTCCCCAGGTGTGCCCCGCCGAGGCGGCGGCGAGCGCGATGAGGACCAGCGCGTAGATGATGTGGTAGTCGATGATCGGGTTGGTGGAGTGCGTCGCTTCGCCGGTGCTCATGCTCTGCGCGAGCGGCCATTCGGCGGCCCACATCATGAGCATCATCAGCGAGCCGGCGATGGCGCTCAGCCGCAGCCCGACCCCGGCGATCACGGCGATGCCGATGGCGCCCAGGCCGAGCATGAACAGCCAGTCGGCCCACCAGGTGCCGGCCCAGGTGTGGAACATCGACTCGAACGGGCCGGCGTGGACGTTGCTCAGGAAGCCCTTGGTCGGCGAGCCGCCGCTGAGCCAGGCGCCCTTCGCGGGAGTGGCGTAGCCGAGGCCGAACAGCTTGTCCAGGAACGCCCACAGGAAGATGAACCCGGTGGCGACCCGCAGGACGGCCAGCGACTTCCCGGCGACCGTGGGGCCGGTGGTGAACTCGGGGATCGGCTTCGGTTCGGTGGCCCGGTGAACCGGGGTGTTCTTCTCATCCGGTCGGATGGACATGGGGAAACCTCCGTTCTTTCGGTGCTGCGGTCAGTTTGTTCCGGTGCCCGGCCGGTCTCTGGGGCCGAAGGTCACCGGCGGGGAGGCCCTTGGGCGCCGGTTGCCGGGGACCGCCCGGAAAGGACCGAAGTCCTCGCACGGGGGAGGCGGAAGCCTCGCGGTTCGGGCAGAACGACTGCTTCGCGCGAGAAGCGGAAAGCGTTACCTGGAGCGAAGAGACCTCTGGTGGGTGCGGAAGGAGCGGTGATGACGGGAACAACCGCGAACGGCCGGATCGTGGTCGGCGTCGACGGATCGGAAACCGGCGCGGCGGCCCTCGTCTGGGCGGTGGGGGAAGCGGAGACGAGCGGCGCGGAACTGGACGTCGTGACGGTCTGGCGGCACGACGTGATGCTCGACGACCTCTCGGTGGGCCGGACCGTCGAAGAGGCGCGGATCGCGCACCGCCACGAGCTGGAGGCACTCGTCACGGCGGCGCTGCAGCACCACGCCGGGGTGGTCGCGCGGTGCGCGGCCCCGGACGGCGAGCCCGCCGACATCCTGGTCGAGCGCGCGAAGGACGCGACGATGCTGGTGGTCGGCAGCCACGGCAAGGGCAAGCTGCGCGAGGTCCTCGCCGGTTCGGTGAGCAGCGCGTGCCTGCGCCGGGCGACCTGCCCGGTGGTGGTGATCCCGCCGCCCGCGCGTTCCCCGGAAAGCCCGCTGGGCCGTCGGCTCGCCGAGCTGGCTTGACCCGGGCCGTTTGTCCATTGTGGACTATCGATCTCCTCCGGGCGTACCTCGGCGGCGGGCGGGCGGGGATCGCCCGCCCGCGCACCGTCATCTCGTCTTCGTGAGGGCGTCGCGGCGGCGTTCGTACTCCGCCTCGTCGATCTCGCCGCGGGCGAACCGCTCGTCGAGGATCCGGCGGGCGTTCCCGTGGCCGCCCGGGGGCTGCGGGCCCCGCCGGGCCAGGACGACGGTCAGGCTGACGACCGCGGCCAGCACCAGCGTCATCAGCACGAGCATGCCGATGCCACCGGCCCAGCCCATGGATCCGGTGTGGTGCCACCAATACGGCATGACGGCTCCTTTCCTAGTGGGCCTGGAAGTGCTTCGGGGGAGCTTCGAGGGGCTGCAGCACGTCGGCGAGACCGCGCCGCGGGGTGGCGGGCAGCGGGTCGGCGTTGGCGGGCGCCCAGCCGACGCGCAGCACCATCTGCGGGAACGAGCCGCCGGTGACCCGCTCGGTCACGGTTTCGCGGACGTCGGGCAGCTCCAGTGGCTCGGTCAAGGGGCACGACGCCAGGCCGAAGGCGTTCGCCGTCAGCAGCACGGCGCTGGTCGCCTCACCGGCGCGCAGGCGCGACATCCGGTCGTCGGAGGCGGTGCTCAGCACCAGCAGCACGGTCTCGTCGTCCTCGGCCTTGGCGTCGGGCGGCTGGGTCAGGAGCGGGTCGGCGAACGGGCGGGCGCGCAGGACGCCCGGGGTGTCGTCCGGGGCCGGGGTGTTGCGGGACGGGACGCCGTCGGGCGAGACGTGGCGGCCGCTCCAGGCCGCGAGTTCGGTGCGGTAGGCGGGATCGGCGGCGTGGCGCCGCGACGCTTCCTCGATCGCGGTCGCCAGGTGGTGGCGCCCCGAGTTCTCGGCGACCTGCAGCACGGTCCCCTCCAGCGCGGCGGCCTTCGCCAGCGCTTCGACGTGCCCGCGCGGCACGGTCCACGAGCTGTGCCGTCGCCGGTCGGTGCGTCGCCGCGGGATGGCCGCGGCCATGGCGATCTCGTCCTGCGACGGCTCGTGCCGGTGCAGCTTCACGGCCGCGAGGTGCCCGGGCTCGGCCGGGTTCGGCAGCCGGTGCACCGCCGCGGCCCAGCCGAGGGCGGCGAAGCCGATCCGGAGGTGGTGCAGGGCCGCGCCGCAGCTCAGCAGCAGGTCCCGGCCGTCCGGGTCGGTTTCGGGCAGCCGGCGGTCGTGGTCCGCGTACAGGTGCAGGGAGCTGTGGCCGATCCGCCAGCACCACGGCTGGGAGTTGTGCACCGACGGCGCGCGCAGCGCCATGGCCACCGCGGTCCGCACGGTGAATTCGTCCGGGAATCCTCGGTCCATCGTCGGCCTGCCTCGGGTCGGGTTCTGCTGGCGGTCCGACGGTCGCACGCCGGTCCCGGACCGGGAGAGGGCCGGAGTGCCTTTGCCGCGGGGACTTTCGGTGCGCCGGCACCGCGCGCGTGTGCCTCGCCGGACACCTCGGGCGCTGGTGACGAAAGTCCCTGCCGCCAGTGCCGAACGACGCCATCCGGCGCGGGCCGCGCGCCCGTACCGTCGGGACCCGACGAGCGCCGGTCCGCAGTGGCCGGCGCGCCACCCGAGGCGATGGAGGGTGATTCCCCTGCTGACCGGTATCGACCGTGACCACGGCCTGCGGAGCGGCCTGACCGGCTACCTGGCGGCCGTGAGCGCCGCGGTCGGCGTGGGCGCGGAGTCCTGCACGGTGGACCTCGACGACCCCGCGTCGGCGTACGTCGCGCTCGACCTGCGGCTGCCCGGCCACCCCGGCCGGGACACGGCGCTGCTGTGGGACGAACGCCACGGCTGGGCGCTCGCCATGGAGACCCACTCCGGGGAGGACCTGCTGGTGCTCGCGTACCTCGGGGACGAGCTCGTGCCCGCCCCGGCGCGCGTCCGCGGGTTCGTCGCGGCGATCCGGGCCGCCGGCGGCGCGTCCGGCGAGGCCGTCCCGCCCGACCTGGGTGCTGACCGCGGCGACCTGCCGGCCCGGTTGCTGCGCCACCGCCGCGGCGCGTGGACCACGGCGCCGTTCCTCGCCGAGGCGGGCTGATCGGATGTCCGCTGCGGAGCACCAGGCGTGGACGCCGGCCGAGACGCAGGTGCTGGTCCGGGCGATGACGCGCGCGCCGTCGGTGCACAACACCCAGCCGTGGCTGCTGGAGGTCGCACCGGGCGCGCTCTCGGTGCGCGAACGCGCCGAACCCGTGCTCCCGCACCACGACCCGCACGGACGCGACCGCGCGGCCTCCTGCGGTGCCGCGGTGGCCAACCTCGAGCTGGCTGCCCGCGCCCTCGGCCGCTCGTGCGCCGCCGCGTTCCTCCCCGAACACGGGCAGCCGGACCTGGTCGCCCGGCTCGCCGTCGGCGGCCCCGAAGCGCCGGCGACCGAGGAGCTGCGCCGCTTCGGCGCGATCACCCACCGGGTCAGCCACCGCGCGCCGTTCGAAGGGGTGGCCGTGCCGGGTCCGGTGGTGCGCGAGATCGCCGGGGCGGGCGGGGCGCCGGGCGTCGAGGCGCGCCCGGTGCGGGCCGGCCGGGAGATCGCCGTCGTCGCCCGGCTGCTGCACCACGCCGCGGAGAGCTTCCGGCGGGACAGCGGCTACCAGCGGGAACTTTCCCTGTGGACGATCCGCGACGAAAGCAGCCACCGCCACGGCGTCGGGCTCGCCGCCGGCCGCATCCCGGCCGGCTCGGTGCCGTGGGCGGGCCTCGTCCGCCGGGCGACCGAGGTCCCGGCGCGGGCCGAGCTCGCACACCGGCTCTCCGGCGAAACGCTGCTGCTCTTCGTCACCGCCGACGACACCCGCCTCGACCACGTCCGCGCCGGCTACGCGCTGGAACGGGCCTGGCTCGCGGCGGTCGGCCTCGGCCTGGCGGCCGCGGTGCTGACGCAGCCGCTGCACCTGGAACCGGTGCGGTCCGCGCTGTGCGAGGACCTCGGGCTCACCGGGTTCCCCCAGGCGCTCCTGCGGATCGGCTACGCGGCCGAGGTGATCCCGCCCGCCCCGCGCCGGGCGGCGGAAGAGGTCCTGCGCCCGGCGGCCCACCACGACCCTTCGGCGCCGGGGCGGTGACTTCCGGCCCTGCTCCCGCTCGCGGAGCACGGGTCGACTGGACCGGGGACCGGATGGCTGGTTCCGAGCGATCCGGAAGGCGGGAGCGATGGACACCAGGACGCCGTTGACCAGGCTGCGGCACAGCCTCCGGCCCGGCCGCACCGCGCTCGCACGCCCGTCGGACCGGCTCCAGGCCCGGCTCCTGGCGCTCGTGATCTTCCTGTCGCTGACGGCGGCCGCCGGCGCGGTGCTGCTCGGCATCGGCGTCTACCGGGTGGAGGCGGCGAAGTCCGCCGAACAGACCGCCGGCCGCTACGTCGTGCAGGCGACCCTGCTGGCCGACGCCCCCCGGCCCCCGGTGACCGGCCACGGCGGGACGTCCGCCGAGACGGGCCCGACGCCGGCGACCTGGCGGACCCGGGACGGGCAGGACCGCGCCGGCGAGGTGCTCGCGGCAGCGGGCGCGGTCGCGGGCCGGCAGGCCGAGGTCTGGCTGGACGCGACCGGCACGCCGACCGAGCGCCCCCTGACCGCGGCCGCCGCGGTGGTCGGGGCCCCGATCGCCGCGCTGACCTTCTGGGTGGCCGTGACGTCCGGGCTCGTCGTGCTCTACCGCGTCGTGGTCTTCCTGCTGGACCGGTACCGCTTCGCCCAGTGGCAGCGGGAGTGGTTCGCCGTGCAGGCCCGGCCCGCCGGTTCCTGAGCGGCGGCCGGGAAGGGGCCGACCGGGTGACGTTCCGGCCGGTCCCTCAACCCGCCGCGACCCGGTCGCGTGGTCGCCGTGCACCGTCCGCGCTGCCGGCGGCCGCCGGGTGGAGCTTCCGCAGCCCCGATGCTCGCACCCGCTCCGAAGATCGAAGTGCCTTACCATGGGGGCCGGAGGGTGTGGGGATGCTGGAAGGGCTGTTGTCGGCCGACGCGGGAGCGCTGTACGACGCGATGGTGCGGTCCGGGCCGGTGCCGCTGGACGATCCGCGGGCCGCCGGGCCGGAGATGCAGGAGCTGATCGACCGCGGGTTCGTGCGGCGCGACTTCCGCGAGGACCCGGTGCTGGCGCCGATGGAGCCGGTGCGGGCCGTCGACCACGCGATCCTCGGCGCGCAGCAGCGGCTGGTCGAGCAGCAGCGCCAGATCGTCGCGGCGCGCCAGCAGCTCGACCTGCTCCAGACCGTCTACCGGGCGACCTACGGCGGCGGCAGCGACGCGGCCGTCGAGGTGCTGTCCGACCCGCAGCGGATCGGCGCCCTGTCGCTCGAGTTGTGCCTGTCGGCGAAGGCGGAGTTCCTCACCTTCACGACGCGGCACTTCAAGCGCAAACCCGACGCGAACACCGTGATGGCCCTGCCCGAGGCGGTGACCGAGCGCGGGGTGCGGCTGCGCAACGTCTACGAGCGCGCCGCGCTGGAGTTCGAGGGGGCGAAGGGCGTCGTCGAGGCCAGCATCGCCGCCGGCTGGACCATGCGGGTGGCGCCCGAGCTGCCGATGAAGATGGTGATCGCCGACCAGCACTCGGCGTTGCTGCCGCTCGATCCCAGCGGGATGGCGGGCGCGGTCTTCGTGCGCAGCCCGACCATCGTGGCCGGCCTGCGGATGCTGTTCGAGCTGGTGTGGAGCCAAGCCGTCCCGATCGGCGACGGCGGCGGGCAGCAGCGCCACGGGCTGACCCCGACCCAGGCCAAGGTGCTCGACCTGCTGGCCACCGGGATGACCGACGGGGCCATCGCGCGCCACCTCGACGTGAGCGAGCGGACCGTGCGCCGCCACGTCCAGGGCCTGCTCGACGCCCTGCAGGCGGACAACCGGGTGGCCGCGGTCCACGCGGCCACCCGGCTCGGCTGGCTCGCTTAGCCGGCTAGGTGTATTGCCCTGTGAGGTTGAAGACGCGGCTGACAGGTGGTTTACCAGCCAGTGAGGTGTGTCCTCGGTGGTGGTTGTAGGTGTGCAGCCAACCCGGTAACGCTGCTCGGCGTTCGGTTTCGGTGCGGTAGGGCTGGTTGTAGGCCCATTCCTCGAGCAGAGTCCGGGTGAACCGCTCGACCTTGCCGTTGGTCTGCGGCCGGTAAGGCCGGGTGCGTTGGTGGGCGATCTGCGTGTCGCGCCAGAGGCGTGAGCGGTAGCAGGAGCCGTTGTCGGTCAGCACCCGCGCGACGGTGATCCCGCAGCCGGTGAAGAACGCCTGCGTCCGGCCCCAGAACGCGGCCGCGGTTTCCTTGGTCTCATCGGCCAGGATCTCGGTGCAGGCCGGCCGGGAGTGGTCATCCACGGCGTTGTGCAGGTAGCTGTAGCCCAGGTTCGCGCGGCCACCGGCCCTGCGGGGCCGGGCGTGGTCGCGGTCGAGCTTTTTGATGTCGACGTGGACCAGGTCACCGGGGGCGGCGTGTTCGTAGCGGCGGACCGGCCGGCCGGTGGCCCGATCGAGATGGACCAGGCGTGCCAGCCGGTAGCGGGTCAGGACCCGGTGCACCGTGGAGGGGTTCAGGCCGAGCAGGTAGGCGATGCGGGCCGGGCCCCACCGGCGCAGGACCCGGACTTTGATGATTCGCCGTTCGGTGCGGGTGGGTGTCCGGTTCGGGCTGGTCCTGGGGCTGTGAGGAACGGTCGGTCATCCCTGCCTCGCCGTGGTTGCGGTAGCGGGCAGTCCACCGCGCGGCGGTGGTGACCGACACCTGGAACCGTTGCGCGGCCCGCCGCAGCGGCCATTGGTCCTCGACGACACAGCGGGCCAGGCGCAGTCTGCCGGTCGGGGTCAGGGGTGCGTTAGCGTGGGTCACGAGGGCCTCCGTTGCCCGGTGTAGACGTCGCAATCCACACCGAACCCGGAGGCCCTCCCTCGATCCAAGATCATCCGATCACGTGTCGCCACGATCGCGACCTCCCCGGACAGAACAGCTAGGCGAGGTGGCACCACGGCTCGCCCTCGGTCCAGATCCACACGCACTTCGGCTGCGGCTTGCCCGTGGCCGAAGCCTCCGGCGCCACCACGCCCCCGAACGCGAGCGCCGCCAGCGCCGCCGCGACCACCCCGGTCACCATCCGCTTGATCATGTCGTCCTCCCCGCGAAAGCGATCTCTCTGATGAGTGACAAGTTAGGCGGCGATGTCTTACGCCGGGAGAGCAAGTCCGGCCACTGTCCGGATCCGGTCACGCGGGGCTCGCCGGGTCCGGGCCGGGCCCGGCCGGCGGCTCCTCGTCCGGCTCCGGGCTCCCCACCCAGTGCAGGGTGTCCGGTTCGGGCCACCACCCCGGCGGGGCGGGACGGGGTCCGCCGCCCGTCTCGCCCCACCAGCGCGCGACCGGTTCGTCAGCCATGCCGGAGCTGCCGGGCTAGGCGCCGAACGGCTGGGCCGAGAGCAGCGTCTGCGTCCAGCCCTGGGTGTCGACCGGGTCGGTGCCGAACCCCTGGATGTCCGAGCCGTCGAAGTCGAACGGGTTGTGGTCGTGGTAGCGGTACAGCGCGCCGTCGCGGGTCTGGCCGTAGTACAGGCCGTAGCCGGGTGACACGATCTGGTCGAAGGTGCTCCAGCGGTCCGCCAGCGTCGTGCCGGTCCAGGTGTGGTCGGCCGCGATGTGGTACGAGCGCAGGACGCCGGTGGTGCTGATGCCGATGAGCCAGTCGTCGCCGGTGGCGGCGATGGTGCGCAGGGTGAACCCGGTGCCGATCACGGCCCGCTGGCCGATCTGGGTGCTCGCCGGCTTGGGCCGGGAGACCACGTAGGACATCAGGGTGCTGCCGGCGATGCCGTAGAGGTGGCCGTGGCCGTCGTAGGTCAGCATGTCGTGGGTCCAGCCGCCGCCGAGCGCGGTCGGCGTGCCGAACTGCAGCGAGTTGTTGTTCGTGATGACGTCGACGCGGTAGAGCACGCCGGCGGGCGAGGTCGCGAGCACGGTGTTGAAGTTCAGCGTGGCCAGCGCCTTGGGCGCGAACCCGAGGTTGTCGGTCGAGACGAGGGTCTTCGCGCGGTCGCCGGTCTGCGAGTTGATGGTGCTGTAGGTCAGCCGCCCGTCGGCGAGCGCGCCGTACACCGACACGGTGGTCGAGGCCGGGCTGCTCAGCTCGTCGACGATGCGCTGCGCGTCGGCGGCCTGCGGCTGGTAGCGCTCGGGGAAGGCGGAGCGCTGCACCCGCTGGCAGACGTCGCCGATCGGGGCGGTGCGCCAGCTGCCGTCGGGGTAGAAGTCCGTCATCACGTCCAGGAACGCGTTGGTGGCCCAGGCCGGGTTGAGCCGCTGCGCCTCGGTGCCCCAGGAGTCGAGCTGCTGGAACAGGCCGAGGCTGGTGTGGTCGACCTTCTCGCTGATGTTCTCGATCAGGGACTCGACGATCGTGGTGGTGATCGCGATGACGGCCGCGCGCTCGTCCAGCCCGCGGGCCTGCACGGCGTTGATGACGGCGCGGGCGCAGGACACCCGGTAGGGCGTCATGTGCCCCTTCAGGGTGCCGGTCAGGACGTTGTTGAGCCGGGTGGCCGCGGCGGTGTCGGCCGCGGTCGGGCCGCCGGTGACGCAGGCCGCGGTCGCGTAGGCCGCCAGCTGCTCCATCCGGGCGGCCATGGCGTCGGACTCGGTGGTGGCGCTCGCGGCGGTGGCGCCCGCGGTCAGGACGGCCAGTGCCGCGAGGCCCGCGGCGATCGATCTCGTGGTGAAGCGCATGGAGAACTCCAAGGGTGGTGGGGCGGTGCCGCGGCCGGGCCGCGGCACCGCCGGGGAAGGGGTCAGGCGCCGGGCGGGGAGACGTAGCCGGAGATCAGCACGTTGTCCGCGCCGGAGCGGGCGGTGTCGGGGTCGATCACCCGCCGGGTCACCTTGTTGCCGACGTTGCCGCCGACGACGGTGAGCGTGCCGTCGGGGTGCACCGCGGTGATCACGTCGACGTGGCCGCCCGTGCTGCCGTCCGGCGCGCCGTAGATGACCCAGTCACCGATCTTCGGGCTGCCGTGCGAGCTGCCGGTCCGGGACTTGAACAGGTCGTGGTCGACACCCCACTTGCCGAGACCGCGGGCGACCCAGGTGCCGCGCGGCACGTTCGCCACGCCGGCGGCCGCCCAGGTCCAGGTGGCGAACATCGCGCACCAGTCGTTCGCGCCGTGGTCGCAGCCGTCGTTGTACTTGTCGCAGTTCGCTTCGGTGGTGCCGACTTCGCCGGTGGCGAGGGTGGCGATCTTCGAGCGCAGCGGCTTGACCGGGGTGGTGCTGGTGCAGCCGGCCGGGTCGGCCGAGAGCAGGTACTGCGTCCAGCCGCGCGAGGCGACCGGGTCGTTCAGGTGGTAGGCGATGTCCGTGCCGGAGCCGTCGGCCGGGTCGTCGTCCTCGTACCAGTACATGGCGCCGTCGGGGTTCTTGCCGTAGTACAGGCCGCCGCCGGGGGAGACGAGGTTTTCGAAGCTCTGCCAGCCGGCGTCGTCGAGCTGCCCGCGGGTGTAGGTGGTGCCGGTCTGCGAAACGGCGTAGCTGATCAGCTGGCCGTCGGACGCGGTCGCGATGAGCCGGTCGTCCCCGGCCGCGGCCAGGGTCTTGAGCGCGAACCCGCCGCTGCCGATTTCGCGGCGCTGCCCGATCTGGTTCACGCCGGGCTTGGGCGCGGAAACGAGGTACTGCAGCAGCGAACCACCGGAGGTCGTGCCGTAGAGGTGACCGTGGCCGTCGTAGGACAGCAGGTTGTGGGTCCAGCCGTGCTGGACGTCGATCGGGTCGTTGAAGGTGAGGCTGCCGCTGTTGGTGACGACGTCGACGCGGTAGAGGACACCGGCCGTCGAGGTCACGAGCAGCGTGTTGAAGTTGAGCGTGGCCAGCGCTTTCGCGGTGAATCCGAGCGTCCGCGTGGAGACGACGACGTGCGTGATGTCGCCGGTGTCCGGGTCGATCGTGGTGTAGCTGAGCCGGCCGTCGGGCAGCACGCCGTAGACCGAAACCCCACCGGCGCACGACGCGGCGGCGGAGGCGGGCGCGGTGGTCAGCGCGGCCGTGGACAGGCCGCTCAGCAGCACGAGGAACGCCAGCACCGCGGCGCGCACTCTGGTTCTGAACATGGGAAACCCCTCGTCGAATGGAAGATTGCGTCGGCCGCGGCCCCGGGAAAGGCGGCTCGACGGGGCAGAGCTTACGAAGGATTTCCGCGGCGGCGCATGAGCGAACCCGGCCATTGGCCGCTTCCGGACAGGGGCCGGCTCATCCGGTGCCGCGCGCGACCGGCTCCGATCTGTCCGAAGTGGACGACCGGTACCGACCGACGGCGCAGCCCGGTCACGCGCAGTGCTAGAGTCGCCGCGCTCGGTTCTTTTCCGGTTACCCAAAGGATTTTCGTCATGGAAGAACAGGCTGCGCTCGAAGCGGCCTCCCGCCGGCGGATCGCGAACGTCAGCCGCAGCCTGGCGGACGCGCGGTCGGCGGCCGACGACGACGTGGTCCGGGTGCAGGCGGCGCGGCTGGAGCACGCGTTCGACCTCGCGCTGCGGTTCACGCTCGGCGAAGGCGAACCGAAGCTGGGCCGGAAGGCGATTCCCCGGCCCCGCAAAGCGTTGCCGCGGCGGTGAACCGTCAGGCCAGGCGGGCGGCGCGGGTGAGCAGGTGGCGCCGCTCGGGTTCGCTGGTGGTGCGCCGGGCCGCCTCCTGGTAGCCGGCGCGCGCCGCGTCGTGGTCGCCGGCCATTTCCAGCAGGTGGGCGCGGACGGACACGAGGTGGTGGGAAGCGGCGGCGCGTTCGTCGGCCGAGAGGGTGCCGAGCAGCGCCAGCCCGGGCGCGGGGCCGTGGACCTCGGCCACCGCGACCGCCCGGTTGAGCGTGACCGCCGGGTTGGGGGCCACGCGCTCGAGAACGGTGTAGAGGGCCAGGATCTGCGGCCAGTCGGTGGCCTCGGCGGTGGGTGCCTCGTCGTGGACGGCGGCGATGGCGGCCTGGAGCTGGTACGGGCCGACCGGGCCGGTCGGCAGGGCGCCGGTCACGAGGGCCACGCCTTCGGCGATGGCTTCGGCGTCCCACCGCGTCCGGTCCTGCTCGCCCAGCGGGACCAGCGACCCGTCCGGGGCCGTGCGGGCCCGGCGGCGGGCGTCGGTCAGCAGCAGGAGGGCCAGCAGCCCGGCCACCTCCCCGTCGCCGGGGACCAGCCGGTGGAGTTCGCGGGCCAGCCGGATCGCCTCGGCCGTCAGCTCGGCCCGCACCAGCCGCGTCCCCGACGTGGCCGTGTAGCCCTCGTTGAAGACGAGGTAGATCACGTGGAGCACCACGCCGAGCCGCGCCGCCCGTTCGGCGGGCGGCGGCGGGGCGAAGCCGGCCCCGGCCGCCTTGATGCGCTGCTTCGCCCGGCTGATGCGCTGGGCCATGGTCGCCTCGGGCACGAGGAAGGCCCGGGCGATCTCGGCGGTCGACAGGCCGCCGACGGCACGCAGGGTCAGCGCGATCTGCGACGGGGGCGTCAGCGCCGGGTGGCAGCACAGGAACAGCAGCGTGAGGGTGTCGTCGGGGTACACCTCGCCGCCGGCGGGGGGAGTGCGGCGGGCATCGGCCTCCTCCCGCCGGCGCCGGGCGGCGTCGCTGCGCACCTGGTCGGCGAGGCGGCGCGACGCCACCGTCACCAGCCACGCCCGGGGGTTCTCGGGCCACCCCTCCACCGGCCACTGGGCGCTGGCCGCCACCAGCGCTTCCTGGACGGCGTCTTCGCAGGCGTCGAAGAGGCCGTAGCGGCGCACCAGCACGCCGAGCACCTCGGGCACCAGGCGCCGCACGGCCTGCCAGCCGGTCACGGCTCGACGTTCGCCTCGTGCATGAGCGGCCGGACCTCGATCCCCCAGTGGCGCGCCGAGGGGTTGCGAGCCGCGATCTCCAGCGCCCGTTCCAGGGAGTCGCAGTCGACGATCGTGAAGCTGCCCAGGAACTCCTTGGCCTCGGCGTAGGGGCCGTCGGTCACCACCGGCGTCCCGCCGGTGACCCGGACCATCTTCGTGTTCACCTCGTCGGCGACGCCGTAGGCGCCGACCAGCTCGCCGGACTCGAACAGCTCCTGGTTGAGGGCATCGGTCTCGCGGATGAGCTCGGCGAGGGCCTCCGCCCCGATCGAGTTGAAGGCTTCTTCGTTGCCGTAGATCAGCAGCATGTACTTCACCGCGCGCTCCTCCGCTCCGCCGGGGCCGGTCCGACCAGATCGCCACTGGCGCCGCGATCGTCCAGCACCAGCTTCGACCGCCCGGTCACGGTATAGCGGATGTGGGTGACCCCGGGCGACTCGACGACCCGGCCCGGGACCAGCTCGATGCCGTCGTCCGCGCCGAGGCCGAGACCGGCGTCGAACAGGCGCTGGCCGTCGCCCAGCAGCACCGGGGCGATGTGCAGCTCGAGCTGGTCGAGCAGCCCGGCGGTGAGCACCTGGCGCAGGAGCTCCCCGCCGCCGGCCACCGCGACGTCCTTGCCGCCGGCGGCGGCCCTGGCCAGCTCGACGGCCCGCTCGGGTCCTTCGGTGACGAAGGTGAAGGACGTGCCGCCCCGGCGTTCGAGCACGGCCCGGGGACGGTGGGTGACGACGAACACCGGGGCGTGGAACGGCGGCTCCTCGCCCCAGGGGACCTCGCCGGCGTCGAACATGCGCCGGCCCATGACGTAGGCACCGGCGGCCGCGAACGTCTCCGCGACGATCTCCGAGTCGATCGACTGCTCACCGCCGGCGAAGCCCTGCCGCTCGCGCCAGGCCATCGCGTCGACGGCCCAGCGGGTGACCCGGAAGAACCCGGGCGCTTCGGGGCCTTGCAGCCAACCGGTCATGCCGTCGGGTTCCCGGGTGTCGCGGGGCCCGGTGTAGCAGCCGTCTAGGGACACCGACATCTGGGCGGTCACCTTGGTCATCGCTCGCGCACCCTCTCGTGGTGGCGGCCTGGCCGGCCGCCGGTACCCCTCAGTCGGAGCCGGCCGGCCGTTCTCGACACGCGCCGGGGAGGAATTCGAGCGGGGTGCCCCGGCTCACGGGACCACGACCGGGGTGCCGGGCAGGACCAGGCGGACGTCGACGCCCGGGGCGAGCCGCGCGACGGCGTCGGCGTAGTGCCGCGGGTCCCGGTCGCCCCGGGTGATCATCCGGTCGCCCAGCCGTCCGCTGTGGAAGGCGTAGTGGTGCGGGACGGCCACGGCCGGCCTCAGCGCGGCCGTCAGCCCGGCCGCTTCCTCGGCGTCCATGACCACCTGCCGGTCGTTCATCGGCCGGACGCACAGGCCGTTCGTCGGCAGGATGGCCAGGTCGACGGGGCCGAACCGGTCCGGGATCGTGTCCAGCTCCGGGACGCGCAGCGAGTCGCCGCCGAAGAAGACCGTGCGTTCGCCTGCCTGGAGGACGAAGGTGACTTCGTGGACGCCGTGCTTGCCCGGTGCCGCCGTCACGGTGAGGTCGCCGATCGTCGTGGCCTCCCACGCCTCGACGACCCGGACGTCGCGGAAACCCTTGTCCCGCGCGATGGCCGCGACGGTGCCGGGCCCGATCAGCGGGGTGGCGAGGTCGAAGCCGCCGGTGACCAGCGCGTCGAGGTCGCAGTGGTCGTAGTGCTCGTGGCTGACCACGACCGCGTCGACGCGGCCCAGCGCGCCGACGGCCGAGGCGAGCGGTTCGCCCGGGTAGTAGGTCGCGGTCTGGGTGAACCACGGGTCGGTCAGGACGCGGAGCCCGCCGAGTTCGATCAGCTGGCAGGCGTGCCCGATCCGGGTGACGCGCAGCGGGGTGCTCATGGTGTTCCCTTCCGGGGTTGTCAGTCGCCGAGGTCGAGGAGCGCGCCCAGCAGCTCTTCGGGGGTCTCGAGCTGCGGCAGGTGGCCGGTGCGGGGGAGCTGGGTGAACCGCGACAGCGGGATCGCCGCGGCGTAGGCCTTCCCGTACTCCGGGTCGACGATGCCGTCGCTTTCGCCCCATACGACGTGCACCGGCAGTTCGAGGTCCCCGAGCCGCCCGGCGAGCGTCGGGTCCGTCATCGCGGGGCCGGTGTAGCCGACGAGGGCGCGCACGTCCGGGCTGGGTCCGGGGCCGCCGGCGCCGGGCGGGACGGGGGCCTTGCCCGGGTCGTGGAAGGAATGCGCCCGGATTTCGGCGGGGGAGAGGCCGCTGATGTCGGTCAGCGGGTGACCGTCCACCTCGATGCCGATCCCGTCGACGATCACGGCGCCGCTGACCCGGGGACTCTTCAGCAGCGCCATTTCGGCGGCCAGCCAGCCGCCGAAGGAGTTGCCGATCACCGTCACGTCCGTGAGGTCGAGCCGATCGAGCAGCGCGACGTACAGCCGCGCCAGCGCGGGCACGCCGGTGAGGCCCCCGGCCTTGGGGGTGCCGCCGAAGCCCGGGTGGGTGGGCAGCAGCACCCGGGAGTGGGTGCGTTCGGCGAGCAGGTCGGCGAAGCCGGTCATCGTCGCGACGCCGCCCCCGCCGTGCAGGAGCAGGTACGGGCGGGTGCGGTCGAGGTCCCGGACGGTCACGTCGGCCGGGTCGAGCGCGTGGGTTTCGGTGCGGGCGGGCCGGAGCGAGCCGGCGAGGGGGCGGGTCGTCATGGGTGCTCCTCGGTCTCGGGACTTACCTAAGGAACCTTATATAAGGATGCTTAGATAAGCAACCTGGTCTCGCGGGGCTTAAGGTGGGCGCATGAAGTACCGCCCCGGTGACGTCGCCCTGGCTGTGAAGCGCCTGCAGTACCGCCACCACCGCGCGTTGAGCCGCGCGCTGGCGCCGCTCGGGCTCTCGCTCGTGCAGTGGGACACGTTGCGCCACCTGCACGCCCGGCCGGACGCCTCGCTGCACGACCTGGCGGTGCTGACCTTCCAGACCGACCAGTCCTTCGGCTCGCTGGCCACCCGGATGGCGGAGCGCGGGCTGATCGAACGCGTCCCGGGCCCGGGGCGGGCGGTGCGGCACCGGCTCACCGAGGAAGGCGCGCGGCTGCGCGCCGAGGGGCAGGAACTGGTCGACGCCGTCGTGACGACGTCGTTCCAGGAGCTGTCGGCCACCCAGGTCGATCAGCTGGGGGAGCTGCTGGATCGCGCGCTGGGGCCGGACCCCACGGCCTGAGGCAGCCGCCGACTTTTGCGTCTGGACGGCGTAATTCTGCTCAAACGCGACATACTTTCGTTGACTTGATGCAAAAGTCGTCCCTACCCTCACTGAGCGTCAGGTAGAGACCCTGGCTCTCCCCGAGGAGCAACGATGCTTCTGGCTGTCCGCGAACGCTGCCGCCGGGCACTTCTGGCGCTAACAGTCCTGTTCACGGCCCTGTCCGCCGTCGTCGTCGGGCCGGCGCACGCCGCCGTGCCGCCCCAAGAGCCGGGTGTGACGCTCCGGGTGTTCGACATGCAGACCGAGCTGACCAAGCTCTGCACCATCAAGCCCGGGTTGACCCCCAACGTCGACAAGCTGATGCCGTCGATCAACTGGACCGGTACCGGCGACTTCGGGGTCGGCGACTTCTTCGTGTCCGAGGTGACCGCCAACATCGCCATCGCGACGGCCGGCACCCACCAGTTCCGGCTGACCAGTGACGACGGCTCGCGGCTGAGCGTCGACGGGCAGGTCGTGATCACCAACGACGGGCTGCACAGCTCGGCCGCGGTGACCGGCTCGGTCGCGCTGACCACCGGCTACCACGCGCTGCGGATCGAGCACTTCGACAACGCCGGCGAGCAGCAGCTCACCCTCGAATGGCAGCCGCCCGGCTCGTCGGCCTTCGCGGTGGTGCCCACCTCCGTGCTCAGCACCGACGCCGGGGTCGTGCGGGTGACGTCGCCGGGGAAGAAGGAGTGCGAAGGCACCGCCGACTCGCCCGGCGACGGCCTGCCGCTGACCGGCGTCCACCCCGGCTTCACGCTGACCGACTTGCGCCCCGGCGGTTTCCAGCCGCAGGTGACCGGGATGGACTGGCTGCCCGACGGGCGCCTCGCCATCGCGACCTGGGGCGGTTCGAACACGACCGCCGGTGAAGTCCACCTGATCGGCAACGCCACCGGGACCACGGACCCGTCCCGGGTGCGGACCCAGCGGATCGCCAGTGGCCTCAAGGAACCGATGGGCGTCAAGTACGTCGACGGCAAGCTGTACGTGTCGGAGAAGACGCGGCTCGTCGAACTCGACGACACCGATGGCGACGGCGTCACCGACGTCTACCGCACGGTCGCGACCTGGCCGTTCGGCGGCAACTTCCACGAGTTCGCGTTCGGGTTGCTGTACCGGGACGGGTTCTTCTACCTCAACCTCTCGGTGGCGATCGACCTCGGTGGCGCGACGACCAGCCCGCAGCCCGCGCCGGGCCGCGGCGTCACCCTCAAGGTCGACAAGAACACCGGTGCCGTCTCGACCATCGCCGGTGGCCTGCGCACCCCGCACGGCATCGGCTGGGGCCCGGAAGGCGACGTCTTCGTCACCGACAACCAGGGCGGCTGGCTGCCCGCGAACAAACTCGTGCGCATCAAGCAGAACCGGTTCTTCAACCACTACACGAACCCGGCGGGCCCGTTCGACGCGCAGCCGGTGACCGCGCCGGTGGTGTGGTTGCCGCACAACGAAATCGCGAACTCGCCCAGCAACCCGGTCCAGCTGACCCAAGGCACCTTCGCCGGCCAGCTCGTCTACGGCGACGTGACCTACGGCGGCCTGCAGCGGGTCTACCTCGAGAAGGTCAACGGCGAGTACCAGGGCGCGGTTTTCCGGATGACACAAGGACTCGAGTCCGGGGTCAGCCGGATCAGCCTCGGCCCGGACGGCGCGATCTACACCGGCGGGATCGACGGCGGCGGAAACTGGGGGCAGCCGGGCAAGCTCGCCTACGGCCTGCAGAAGCTGACGCCCAACGGCGCCGGCACCTTCGACATCCTCGCCATGCGGGCGGTCGCGGGCGGGTTCGAACTCGAGTACACCCAGCCGCTGTCCGCGGCGACCGTGGCCGACCTGAGCACGAAGTACCAGGTCTCGCAATGGCGGTACGCGCCAACGGCCGCGTACGGCGGCCCGAAGGTCGACGAGCAGACGCTCGCCGTCACCGGCACGACGGTGTCCGCCGACCGCAAGAAGGTCACGCTGCGGATCGCCGGCCTGCAGGCCGGGCGGGTCGTGCACGTCCGGTCGCCGCGGCCGTTCGCGGCCGAATCCGGCACGCCGTTGTGGAGCACGGAAGCGTGGTACACCCTCAACTCCGTGGTGGGTGGCCCGCCCGCCGCCCTGACCTACGAAGCGGAGCGGGCCACGCTGAGCGGCGGCGCGGGCGTCAACACCGACCACCCGGGCTACCAGGCCACCGGATTCGTCGACGGGTACTGGAACTCCGGCGCCGCCACGACGTTCGCGGTGACCGTGCCGTCCGCCGGGACCTACAACGTCGGCCTGCGGTACTCGAACGGCCCGAACCCCAGCGCCGGCACGAAATCCGTGAGCGTCTACGTCAACGGCGCGAAGGTCCGCCAGACCCGGCTCGCCAGCACGACGACGTGGGACAACTGGGCGCTGCAGCCGGAAGCCCTCTCGCTCGCCGCGGGCGCCAACTCGATCTCCTACCGGTTCGACAGCGGCGACACCGGCAACGTCAACCTCGACAACATCACCGTCACCGCGGCCACCCGCGTCCCGCTGTTCGACGGGACGAACCTGGACGCGTGGGAGCTCCGATCCGGCGGCGCGGCAACGTGGCCGATCTCCGGCGGGTCCGTGGAAGCGCTCGGCGGGGACATCCGGACCCGGCAGAAGTTCGGCGACTTCAAGCTCCACGTCGAGTGGTACGAGCCGCAATACCCGCCGGAGGTGACCGGGCAGGCGCGGGGCAACAGCGGCGTCTACCTGCAGGACCGGTACGAGCTGCAGGTGCTCGATTCCTTCGGGGACACCACGCTCGCCAACGACGAGGCCGGTTCGATCTACTCGCAGAAGGCGCCGGACGTCAACGCCGCGACCGCACCGCTGACGTGGCAGACCTACGACATCACGTTCCGGGCGGCCCGGTTCGACAGCGCCGGGACCAAGACCGACAACGCCCGGGTGACCGTCGTCTGGAACGGCGTGACCGTCCACAACGACGTCGCCATCACCGGTTCGACCGGCGGCGGTGATCCGGAAGGCGCGGCCGCCGGCGCGATCCGGCTGCAGGACCACGGTGACGCCGGTGCGAACCCGAGGTTCCGGAACGTCTGGGTCGAGCCGATCGGCTGACCGTCGTCCGGCGGGCGCCCGTGCACCGGGCCCCCGCCGGACGCGTCTGTCCACATTAGACGATCGCGTCGCCGAACCAGCGCCGGGCGGCCCGGTCGAACGAGCCGCGATCGGGGACGCGCTCTCCGGCCCAGGCGACGACTCCGTCGGGACGGATCAGGACCGCACCGAACCCGAGGTCGTTTTCCGCGGTACCCGCGACGTACCGCACCTCGCCTTCCCAGGCCGCCGCGGAAGCACGCAGGCCCTCGCCGGCGCTGAAGTCGAGGACGACGCCGCGGCCGTCCTGCACCAGGTCGGCGAGGGCCGTCCCGTCTGCCAGGCGGAAGGCCGGGGCCGTCCGGCCGACCAGCGGCCGGTCGCTGCCGAGGTCGTAGCGGGCCGAGGTGCCGGAAAGCTTTTCGAACACGTACGTCGTGCCCTCCCGGGTGCCGAGCAGGTCGCGCAGCACGCTCTGGACCGCCTGGGCGTGCGGATCCGGCCGCATCGACGCCACCTGGGCCCGCGTCCAGCCCAGCGCCCAGGCACCGACCGGGTGGCGCTCGCGCGAGTAGGTGTCGAGCAGTCCCTCCGGCGCGTGCCCGCGGATCGTCGCCGCGAGCTTCCAGCCCAGGTTGACCGCGTCGCCGATGCCCGTGTTGAGACCCTGCCCGCCGAGGGGCGACACGATGTGCGCGGCGTCGCCCGCGAGCAGGACGCGGCCGCGCCGGTAGGTCGTCGCCTGCATCGCCCGGTCGGTGTAGCTCGAGGCGAGGTGGACCGCCGTCAGCGTCACGTCGGTACCGGACACGCGGCGCAGCACTTCCTGCAGGTGCTCGCGGGTGACTTCCCGCGAGCGGTCGAACGCGCCGCCGTCGAAGTCCATCACGCCGATGTGCCCCTCCGCGGGCATCCGGATGTACATGCCCGCCGGGGTCAGGGTGAACCCCGGGTTCAGCTTTTCGACGTCGGGGCTGGTGGCGAGCGCGACGTAGCCGGTGAACCGGGGCGCGGTGCCGGCGAACTCGAAGCCCGCGAGCCGGCGCACCGCGCTGCGCCCGCCGTCGCAGCCGACGGCCCAGCGTGCCGGGTACTCGTGCTCGCCGGCGTGCACGACCACGTGCTCGTCGTCCTGGGTGAGACCGTCCACCACGACCCCGCGGCGGACCTCGACGCCGAGCTTGGCGGCTCGCTCCGCCAGGACCGCTTCGACCGTGTCGAGGCTCGTCATGACGGTGTCCGGCAGCGGGCTGGGCAGCCGGAACGGCAGGGCCGTGAGGTCGACGTCGGCCGCGTCGAGCACGATCCCGGCGAAGTGCCCCGCCAGGCGGGGCCGGCCCGGCTCGCCGGCGCCGGCGAACCCGGGCAGCCCGGCCGCTTCCGCGAGCAGCGGCTCCAGCAGCCCGCGGCGGTCGAACGCCGCGATGGAGGTGGCGAACAGGCCGCGGCGGCCGAGCGGGGCCGTCCGCCAGGGGGTGCCGGGCTCCGGTTCCCGTTCCAGCACCAGGACCGAGCAGCCCGCGAGGCCCAGCTCGCAGGCCAGGAACAGACCGACCGGGCCGGCGCCCACGATCACTGCGTCATGCATGAGGAATCCCCTTCCGCAGCCGGTTCTCGGCGACCGGTTCAGGCTGCTGCGCGGCGCGCTCAGGGCGCGCACACGGCGCTGGTACGGGGTGTCAGGCACGCACAGCGGCGCACCGGCGGCCTGGGCCGGCGGTCAGTCGTCGGCGGGCAGGTCGAGGGGTGCCTGCAGGTCGTCGGCGCGGAACAGGACCGCGTGCTCGGCGCCCATGGCCTTCCCGTTCATCGCGGTGAACTTCGGGATCAGGTCGGCCGGGGCGGGGTGGTCCGGGAGCGCGGCCAGGTAGGCGGCGTGCGCCTCCAGCGAGGCGACGCCGCGGCGCAGCGGCTCGCCGGTGACGTCGACACCGTGGGTGGCGCCGGTGCCGCCGTGGGCGGGGGTGAGGAGCCAGCGCACGGAATGCGGTTCGAGGCGCTCTTCGTCGATCTGGTCGGGGAAGACCCACCGGTTGCCGGCGTCGCGCACCGCGTCGAGCGTCGCGAGCCCGGCCGCGCGGTGGTCGGCCTGGTCGTAGCCGAAGGGCGTTTCGACCTCGTGGCCGGTGCGGTACACGACGTCGGGCTTGAACCGGCGGATTTCGCGGCAGATGTCGCGGCGCAGGCCGAGGCCGTAGACGAGGACGCCGTCGGGGTGGTCGAGGATCGTCAGGTGTCCGACCCCGACGACGTCGCAGGCGGCCCGCTGTTCGGCGGCGCGCAGGCGGGCGGTCTCCTCGGGCGGGTTCGGCATGCCGGCTTCACCGCGGGTGAGCAGCAGGTAGCCGACCTCGATGCCGCGCGCGGTCCAGCGGGCCACCGCCGCGGACGTGCCGTACTCCATGTCGTCGGGGTGCGCGACGACGCAGAGCACACGCCGGAAGGACTCTTCGGGAAGGGCAGGCAGTGTCATGGGGACAGCCTGCCGCTTCCAGGACCCGTTGTCCGGGGTGCCCGGCGCGGAAGACCTGATCGCCGCGGCGGTCGGGCCGGGCCCGATGGGGCTGGTGTCCCCTTCTCCGCGGCGCTCCGTCGAAGCGGTGGTGACGGCGTTCGGGTTCGCCCACCACCAAGCGGCCGACGCCCGTCCAGCGGCGAAACCCTGCTCACCCTGATCGGCACACCGGCTCGGCCGGAGCGCACCGCGTGGTGGTCGCGATGGCCGGCCGGTCGGCCATCCGACGGCTGACTGTTGCTTGTTCTGTCATGCGGAAGTTAGCCTCCGCAGAACGGAACTATGGAGGCTCACTTCCACCGAGAGGCGGATTCGATGGCGAAGAGCACGCCGGAGACAGGTGACGGGGCGGCCGCGGTGGGCAGGCCCGAGGACGAACGGCTCGGGATCGGCAGGACTTTCGCCTACGGCATCCAGCACGTCCTGACCATGTACGGCGGGATCATCGCGCCCCCGCTGATCATCGGGGGCGCCGCGGGCGTCTCGCCCGCCGAAATCGGGCTGCTCGTCGCGTCGTGCCTGTTCATCGGTGGGCTGGCGACGATCCTGCAGTCCTACGGCGTGCCGTTCTTCGGCTCGCGGCTGCCGCTGGTGCAGGGCACCTCCTTCGCCGGCGTGGCGACGATGACCGCGATCGTGGCCGATGGCGGGCTTCCCGCGGTGTTCGGTGCGGTGATCGTGTCCGCGCTGCTCGGCCTGCTCATCACGCCGGTGTTCTCCCGGCTGGTGAAGTACTTCCCGCCGGTCGTCACCGGGACGGTGATCACGGTGATCGGGCTCAGCCTGATGCCGGTCGCGGCCCGGTGGGCGATGGGCAACGACGCCAAGGCCGCGGACTTCGGGTCGGTCGCCGACATCGGGCTGGCCGCGGCGACGCTGGCGATCGTCCTGCTGCTGAGCAAGATCGCCGTTCCGGCGATTTCCCGGCTCTCGATCCTCCTGGCCATCGTGGTGGGCACCGCGCTGGCCGCCGTCCTCGGCAAGGCCGATTTCTCCCAGGTGGGGAACGGGCCGATCTTCGCGGTACCGGCCCCGTTCGGCTTCGGTGCGCCGACCTTCGACGTCGCCGCGATCGTGTCGATGTTCATCGTCGTGCTGGTGACCCTCACGGAGACCACGGCCGACATCCTCGCGGTCGGGGAAATCGTCGGCACGCGGGTCGGCCACCGCCGGATCGGCGACGGCCTGCGCGCCGACATGGCCTCGTCGGCGATCGCACCGATCTTCAACGGCTTCATCCAGAGCGCCTTCGCGCAGAACGTCGGCCTCGTCGCGATCACCGGGGTCCGGAGCAGGTTCGTGGTGACCGCCGGCGGCGGGGTGCTGGTGGTCCTCGGCCTGCTCCCGGTGCTCGGGCGGGTGGTCGCGGCCATCCCGTACCCGGTCCTGGGCGGCGCCGGTCTGGTGCTGTTCGGCACGGTCGCGGCCGCCGGCATCAAGACGCTGTCCAAAGTGGACTTCAACGGCAACCTCAACCTGGTGATCGTCGCGGCTTCCGTCGGCCTGGGCATGGTCCCGATCGCGGTGCCCGGCTTCTACGACCGGTTCCCGGCGTGGGTCGGCACGATCTTCCACTCCGGGATCAGCTCCGCCGCGCTGCTGGCCGTCGTGCTGAACCTGGTGTTCAACCACCTGAAGCCGGGCAAGGCGGGCAGCGAGCCGTCGGTCTTCGCGACGGCGACCCGGGTGATCGACTACTCGGACCTGAAGGTCCTTTCCCGGCTCGAGAACGGTGACAAGGTCGTCGACGGCAAGATCGTGGACGCGCGGGGCCGGCCGGTTCCGGTGCGGAACTCCGACGGGCAGCCGGTGTCCTACCGGATCGGCTCCGAGCCGGAGGAGCGCTGACGCGGTGACGAGGTTCCGGTGGCCGGGTGCCACGACCGGTCGTGGCACCCGGACTCACCGACGGGGTGGGGTCAGCCGGTCCGGCCGGCCTCGCTCGCGGGCAGGACCCGGTTCCACACCCGGACGTCGTCGATGCTGCCCGGCCAGAAGTCGCTGTGCTGCCCGCCCGAGACCGCGCGGCCGATCGCCAGCGGGCCCGGCGCGGCGTCGCCGGTCGCCTGGCTCCACGTCTTCGCCTGCGCCACGCCGTCGACGTAGAGGGTGTAGGTGCCGGCGTCGGCGTCGTGCACCCCGACCAGGTGGTACCAGCGCCCGGGTTGCGGAGCGACGTCCGACAGCGCCCGGCCGGAGCTCGTCGAGAACGCCAAGCGGTCGTCGGCCGCCGAATACTGGAGGTAGAAGCCGCTGCTCGGGGTGCCGTCCTGGCTGAGCGCCGTCGCCCAGGAACCCGTGTGGTCGAGCCGGACCCGGGCGCTGACCGAGTAGTTGCCGGTGGTGTCCACGACCGGGCCGCCGGTCGCCGCGTACTGGCTCGCGCCGTCGAGCCGCAGGGCCGTGCCGGACGTGCCGGGGACCCATGCGGGGGAACCGGTCAAGGTGGCGTCGTGCGTTCCCGCGCTGTCGTGGGCGACCGCTCCACTGCCCTCGTCGAGGTTCCAGGCGCCGACCGGGTCCCGCTGCCCGGCGGGATGGGCGATCTGGAGGTTCTGGCGCTGGTGCGTGGTTTCGGTCCGGCCGCCGGGGCCGCGGTAGGACGCGGTCGCCGTCACCGTCGCCGCGCTGCCCGGCTCGGCACCCGGCGGTGCGGTCAGCGTGTAGTCCCAGGTCCGGCTCTGCCCGGGCCGGATCGCGGCGGGCGGGCGGCCGGTGGCCGTGACCGACCAGCCGTCCGGGACGGCGACGCTCACCCGCGGGGCGACGAGCGGGCTGCCGGTGGTGTTCCGCACGGTCACGCTCAGCGGCGTGCTCCCGCCGACCGTGATGACGCCGCCTGTGTTGGCGGGACCGACGGTGATCCGCGCGTCGCGGCTCGACGGTGTCCAGGACTGCAGCTCGGTGACGCCGACGAAGGCGCCCGGCGGATTCGTGAACACGAGCCGGACCTTGCTGGTGGTGAGCGTCGGGAAGGTGATGCGGTTGACGCCGTTGCCCACCGGGGCCGCCTGCTCGCGGACCTGGCCGGGGACTTCCTGCCAGGCGGAGCCGGTCCAGTACTCCAGGCGGTAGGCCGCGGCGGGTTTGACCCCGCCGCCGTCGTCGTAGCCGTGCCAGCGGATGTCGCCGACCGGCGTGGGCGCGCCGAAGTCGACGCCGTAGAAGTCGCTCGCGTTCGGCGAGGAGTAGTTGGTCCAGCGGGTGTTCTCGGGGACTTCGCGGTACCAGACCTTGCCGTCGAGCGCGCTCCACGGGTTGTCGCCGGGCCACGTGTACGACGTGATCGGCTTCGGGTAGCCGGTGCGCAGCGGGTTCGCGGCGTCGTCGACGAGTTCCCCGGGCCGGGGGAGCGCGGTGCGGCCGACGTCGATCGTGGTGGCGCGCAGCGTCGCCGAGCGCTGGACGAGCCGGCCGTCGACGTAGAGCCGCATCCCGGCGCCCTGCCCGTAGTGCTTGCCGTCGCGGTCCCACAGCACCGTCACGGAATGGCCGTGGTACGGCACGTTTTCGGCGGCGAAGTGGTCCCAAGCGGACGGGGTGAGCGGCTGGACCCGCAGGGTGTCGTCGCTCTGGGGGCGGAGGCCGATCAGCCCGGACAGCACGAGATCGGTGTAGCTGGAGTGGTTGTAGTCCTCGCTGTGGTTCTGCCCGTCGTAGATCCACGCGTCGCGGTCCGGGTCGTGCGCCTCGGCGACGTAGGGCTCGCCGTTCTTGGTCTGGGTGCGCGCGTAGGCCGCCAGCGCCGCGGCGTAGTCCTCTTTGGACACCGTGGGCTGGGCCGGGTAGTCGTCGAGGAGGTTCGCCAGGCCGGTCAGGGTCTGCGCGGTGGCGAAGGGCCAGCTCGGCCCGTCCCAGCGGCAGCAGGAACCGGCGTCCTTCATGAAGAACGGGCTGCGGCGCTCGGCGGTGGTGGGGCCGAAGGCGCTCGCGAAGCCCTGGGGGTCGAGCAGCTGGGACCACGCCGCGCTGTCGGCGGGCCGGGCGGCGCCGAACATCCAGGGGAGGTACCCGATCTGCTCGCGGCTGCCGGACAGCTTGTGGTCCGGGTTGTCGTCGCGGGCCATCGCGTAGTAGAAGCCGCGGTCCGGGTCCCAGAGCCACTTCTGCAGGGAAGTCTTCAGCTTCGCGGCGCGCTGGGCGTACTCGGCGGCGAGCTCGCGGTCGCCGGCCGAGGCGGCGATGCGGCTGATCGCGAGGGCGTCGCCGTACTGGTAGGAATTGAGCGTCGGCCGGTAGCCGGCGCCGCCGTGGTAGGGGTTGGGCGATTCGTAGGAGGAGGCCGAGAACTCCATGGCGTCCCACACCGGCACGGACCAGTACAGCCCGAGGCCGGCGTCGAACTGCTTGTCCCAGCCGCGGTATTGGCGCACGAGGGCGGGCAGCAGTTCGCGCAGCGGGCCGAAGTCGCCGGTCACCTGGGCCTGGCCGTAGGCCGAAGTGGCCAGCCAGACGCTGTACTCGTGCGCCCAGTCGGTGGTGTCGGCGTTGACGTCGTCGGTGGCGGGCTTGGCGCCCGCGCCGGGGCCGGTGAGCCAGAACCGGAGGTAGTCCTGGCCGTAGCCCGGATCGCGCAGCCAGCGCCCCTCGGTCAGCTGGTGCCCGGCGGCCGCGTTGATCGCCTGGTAGGGCGCGGCGTAACCGCAGCAGTCGAGGAACTCGGTCGAGATCCAGCCGTCGGCGGGGTTCGTGTAGCGCAGGTGTTCCTTGAAGACGCGCCAGCGGTAGTAGTAGACGCTCTCCATCGTGGTGTCGGGGAGGTCGACGAACGGGATGTTCGCTTCGTACCAGGCGGGATCGGCGTACCCGGCGAGGGCGGCGGAGTGGTCGAGGAAGTGCGTCCCCGAGCCGGTGCCCGCGGCGGCCGCGTCGGCGACGCCGGTGAGCGCGACCTGCGCGAGCAGGCCCACGGCGACCAGCCAGGTTCTTCCCCACGACACTCGGCGGCGCATCGGGTCCTCCACGGTTTACAACGTTGTAAAACTCAGACTCGACCACTATCGCTCAGAAACGCTCAGAAGGGAACACCCGTCTTGCGTGCGCTGACCCTGGATGGCCGGCCGGTTGCTCTCGGTGTGCGACACCGCGGCCGGCGCCGATCCGCCGAACGGCGGCATAGCACCGCGCCACGGTGAATCGCATGACCGCGATGACCTGCGGTGCGGTGCGCGCACCGTCGAAAGTCGGTGCCGGGCAAGGGAAAACCCGGCCAGCATCCTTCTTCCGCGGGCGGTCTCGCGTCCGCCGGGGAACGAGGAGATGCGTCGATGCGGAAGCTGCTTGCCCTCCTTTGCTGTGCCTTGGCCGCCACGGCGGTCACGATCGCGCCGGCCGGTGCGGCGGCCGCGCCCGGGGTCGTACCCGGCTTGACCGGCGCCGCCGCGAAGGCGGCCGCCGGGCCGATGGCCGATCGGTTCCTGCAGCTGCGCCAAGGGAAAACCGTCGCGCAGCGGCACACGTTCTGGGGGCCCGAACCCCAGCTCGCCACCAGCGCCGACGGGCTGGTGGTCACCCAGAGCGTCACCCCCGGCCTGCGCATCTCCAACCGCAACGACGTCGTGTACGCACCCACGATGAAGCCGACCGGCCACTCGTGCGTCGAGGTCGTCACCGCCTACGGGCTCGGTGAAGCGGCGCAGGTCTGGGCGTGGGACTGGTGCCGTTCGGTGTCGCCGGCGAAGGTCGTCCCGATCGACAGCGCCTTCCTGGCGAGCTACACCACCTCGGTCGACGGGCACCCGGCCTACACCGTGCAGGAGGTCCGGACCAACACGACGGCCAACAGCTGGACGGCCTCGCTGTACAACGTGAAGACCGGCGCGTGGGACACGCTGTTCACCCAGAGCGGCAGCGACCAGAGCTCGCTGGACGAGGGCTGGGACATCTTCGAGCTGTATTCGACGCGCAACCCCGCGACCGGCAACGCCTACTACTGCTCGGATGCCCGCGGCTCGGTGTTCGAGTCGAGCTCGCTGCAGCTGCGCGTCGGCGGCCGCTGGGTGCCGGCGTCGCCGGCGAACTCGCCGCTGCGCCCGACCGCGAACCCGCGACCGGCCGACTACGACTGCTCGACGCTGCGGTTCGAGGTGCCGGCGCCGAACAGCGCCTGGCGGGTCACGGTCTGAGCGGGGAGTCGCGAAGCCGGCCGCGCTGACCAGGAGTCCGCCCGGGCCCGGCAACGCCGCGGCGGCGGGCGACCCGGCCGGTTCAGGAACAGTCCTCGAGCAGCTCGCGGCCGCGTTCGCGCCACCAGGTGTCGAACGCGGCGCTGCAGCCCTCGCGGCCGGCGTAGCTCGCCGCGACGGCGGCGTGGATCTCCCCGGCGTGCGCCGCCACCGGGGTGCCCGGCCGGTAGCAGAGACGCAGCTCCTGCCACAGCGGCTCGCCCTCGATGGCGCGCACGGCGACGGTCGACGGCCGGTCTTCGCGCGTCGCCAGTGCCGGTGCGACGGCCATGCCGGCGCGGACGAGGTCCAGCAGCGTGGCCAGGCACCGCGGCTGGTGCGGCTGGTCGAGCACGACGCCGTGGCGCCGGCACACCCGCTGCAGGTACGCCGACCAGCGCGTCGTGCCCGGCGGGTCGTCGGCCCACGGGTGCTCGCCGAGGCCGGCGAACGGGACCGCGGGTGCCGCGGCCAGCGGGTGGTCGGGCGAGAGGATCACGAACACCGGCTCCCGCGGGTGCACCACCAGGGTCTCGATGCCGTCGGGAACGACGGCGCCGGGTAGTGGTGGCAGGTAGACCAACGCGAGGTCCAGCCCGCCCGCGGCGAGCCGGGCGAGGGTGACCGACTCGTCCTGGTCCTCGTGCACGCTCACCCCGCGGGTCCACGGCTGCTCGCCCAGCCAGCGCGACACGGCCAGGTGCAGGAAACCGCAGTAGCCGCCGACGCGCAGGGGCCCGGTGAGCGCCCGCTGTTCGCCGATCCGGTCGGTCAGCGCGGACACGCCGGCCAGCACCGCCCGGGCTTCGGTGACGACGTCGGTGCCGAGCCGGGTGGGCTCGCACCCGGTGGGGGACCGGAGGAACAGGGCGCCGCCGACCGACCGTTCCACCCGGCGCAGGAGCCCGGACAGCGCCGGCTGCGAAACGTGCAGCACGCGGGCCGCGCGGGTGAGGCTGCGCGCGTCGGCGACGGCCACGAGGGCACGCAGGTGGCGCAGTTCGAGCTCCACGCTTCCCACTGTAGGCCGGGTGATCAGCGGGGACACCCGACCTGAGTCGGGTAGTGCGCGCGAAAGGGGAGGGCTCGGCGGCGAACGGGGGGCGTTCCGCCGCCGAGCCGGACTGCCGTGCCCGGACCGATCGGGGGGCGTGCCGGTCCGAGCACCTCAGCACCGACAAGAGGGCCGGGCGCCGCCGGAATGACGTCCCGGGCCCGCATTCACCGGTTCGGGTGACGCGGGCAGGCGCCGGTATAGTGCTCGGGCACAGGCACCGATCCGGCGATCACCGGGGAGCCTCCGGAAGAACGGGCCGGCCGGCCCCGGTAGAACCGGACGGGATGTCGCACGTCACGCGGCCGAAGCGAGGGGCACCCGGTCCGCCGGGGGCAAGCGGGGTGGTACCGCGGAGAGCCGGGCAGCCGGGCTTCGTCCCCGCAGGGATGAGCTGACACTCATCCGTGCGAGACGTGACGAAGCCGAGGAGCCCGCGACCATGACCGAGAACAGTCCGTTCACCCCGCTGCCGGCCGACGTCGACTTCGGTGCCCTCGAGCGCGGCGTGATCACGTGGTGGCAGGACAACGACGTGTTCGCCCGCAGCCTGAAGCAGACCGCGGACGGCCCGCCCTGGGTGTTCTACGAGGGGCCGCCCACCGCGAACGGGCACCCCGGCACCCACCACGTCGAGGCCCGGGTCTTCAAGGACGTCTTCCCGCGCTACCGCACGATGCGGGGCTACTCGGTGCCCCGCCAGGCCGGCTGGGACTGCCACGGGCTGCCGGTCGAACTCGCCGTGGAGAAGGAACTCGGGCTCTCCGGCAAGCCCGACATCGAGCAGCTCGGGATCGCCGAGTTCAACGACCGCTGCCGGGAATCCGTGCTGCGCCACGTCGGCGAGTTCGAGCAGCTCACCGAGCGCATGGGCTACTGGATCGACCTGTCCCACCCCTACCGGACGATGTCGCCGGAGTACGTCGACAGCGTCTGGTGGTCGCTGCAGCGCATCCACGAGGCCGGCCGGCTGGTCGAGGACTTCCGGGTCGCGCCCTACTGCGCCAAGGACGGCACCACGCTGTCCGACCACGAGGTGGCCCAGGGCTACGAGGTCGTGACCGATCCGTCGGTCTACGTCCGGTTCCCGCTGACCACGCCGGTCGCCGGGGTCGCCGGGGCCGAGCTCCTGATCTGGACCACCACTCCGTGGACGCTCGTGTCGAACACCGCGGTCGCGGTGCACCCCGAGGTCACCTACGTCGTGGCCCGCACCGCCGAAGGCACCTTCGTGGTGGCCGAGCCGCGGGTCGCCGCCGTGCTGGGCGAGGACGCCGAGGTCTTGGCGACGGTGACCGGCGCGGAGCTGGCCGGGCTGCGCTACCGGCGTCCGTTCGACCTGGTCGAGATCCCCGACGCGCACGTCGTGGTGCCCGCCGAGTACGTGACCACCGCGGACGGCACCGGCCTGGTGCACCAGGCGCCCGCGTTCGGCGCGGACGACCTCGCGGTCTGCCGCGCGAACGGCCTGCCGCTGGTCAACCCGGTCGGCCCGGACGGCCGGTTCCTCGCCACCGTGCCGCTCGTGGGCGGGCTGTTCTTCAAGGACGCGGACGCGCCGCTCGTCGAAGCACTGCGGCAGAGCGGGGTGTTGTTCCGCTACGAGGAGTTCGAGCACTCCTACCCGCACTGCTGGCGCTGCCACACGCCGTTGATCCACTACGCGCAGCCGTCGTGGTACATCCGCACCACGGAGGTGCGTGAGGCGCTGGTGCGCGAAAACGAGCGGACCAACTGGTTCCCCGAGCACATCAAGCACGGCCGCTACGGCGACTGGCTGGAGCACAACGTCGACTGGGCGTTGTCGCGCTCGCGGTACTGGGGTACGCCGCTTCCGTTGTGGCGCTGCGGGAACGGGCACGTCACGGCCGTCGGCTCACGCGCCGAGCTGGGTACGCTGGCGGGCCGGGACCTGGCCGGGCTGGACCCGCACCGCCCGTACGTCGACGCGATCACGTTCGCCTGCCCCGACTGCGGGGAGACCGCCACCCGCGTCCCCGAGGTGATCGACGCCTGGTACGACTCGGGCGCGATGCCGTTCGCGTCCCTCGGGTACCCGCACCTGCCGGGCAGCGTCGAGGCGTTCGAAAAGACTTACCCGGCCCAGTACATCTGCGAAGCGATCGACCAGACCCGCGGCTGGTTCTACACCCTGATGGCGATCGGCACGCTGGTCTTCGACAAGTCCTCGTACGAGAACGTCGTCTGCCTCGGCCACATCCTGGCCGAAGACGGCCGCAAGATGAGCAAGCACCTCGGCAACATCCTCGAGCCGATCCCGCTGATGGACGCGCACGGCGCCGACGCGCTGCGCTGGTTCATGGCGTGCTCCGGTTCGCCGTGGTCGGCGCGGCGGGTCGGTGCCGGGCCGCTGGCCGAGATCGTGCGGAAGGTCCTGCTGACGTACTGGAACACCGCGTCGTTCTTTTCGCTCTACGCGGCGGGAGCGGCCTGGACGCCGGAATCGGCGCGCCCGGCCGGCGCGCGGCACGTGCTGGACCGCTGGATCCTCGCCGAGCTGCAGGCGCTGACCGCGGGGGTCACCGAGCAGCTGGACGCCTACGACACCGCGCGTGCCGGCCGGCTGCTCGCCGACTTCGTCGACGACCTGTCGAACTGGTACGTCCGCCGGTCGCGGCAGCGCTTCTGGGCCGGGGACCAGGACGCGCTTTCCACGCTGTACGAGTGCCTCGACGTGCTCACCCGGCTGCTGGCGCCACTGGTGCCGTTCATCACCGAAGAGGTGTGGCAGCTCCTCGTCCGCCGCGGCGATCCGGCGGCGGCCGAGTCGGTCCACCTCGCGACCTGGCCGCGGGTGCGGGACGAGCTCCTCGTCGCGGAGCTGCCCGGGCAGGTCGCGACCGCGCGGGCGCTGGCCGAGGCCGGTCGCGCGGCGCGCAAGACGACGAGCATCCGGGTGCGGCAGCCGCTCGCCCGCGCGCTGGTCGGCCTGCCGCCGGGCGTCGCGCTGCCCCAGGACCTGCTCGACGACGTCGCCGACGAACTGAACGTCAAGGCGCTGCACCCGCTGGACGCGGCGAGCGCGGTCGTGGACGTCCAGGTGAAGGCGAACTTCCGCGAGCTGGGCAAGCGGTTCGGCAA
The DNA here is from genome assembly GCF_041346945.1 of Amycolatopsis sp. cg9. Taxonomy (NCBI): domain Bacteria; kingdom Bacillati; phylum Actinomycetota; class Actinomycetes; order Pseudonocardiales; family Pseudonocardiaceae; genus Amycolatopsis; species Amycolatopsis sp. cg9. The sequence continues at coordinate 5,889,079 of NZ_CP166850.1, forward strand.
GCGCACCCAGCAGGTCGCCACCGCGATCGCCGGGTCGGATCCCGGGGCCGTGGTGGCGAGCCTGCGGGACCGGGACGCGTTCACCGTCGACGTGGCGGGGGAAGAACTGGAACTGGGCGCGGCCGACGTGCTGGTGACGGAGGTCCCGCGCACGGGCTGGGTCGTGGAATCGCAGCGCGGCGTGACCATCGCGCTGGACACCGAGGTCACGCCGGACCTGGCGGCCGAAGGGATCGCCCGCGACGTCGTCCGGGTGGTGCAGCAGGCGCGCCGGGACGCCGGTCTCGAGGTCGCCGACCGCATCACCCTGACGATCGGCGCCCCGGCGGAAGTGCGGCAAGCCGTCCTGGCGCACCAGGACTTCATCGCCCACGAGACCCTCGCGACTTCCTTGACCGTGTCCGGGGAAGCCGAGGAGATCGCCGTGCGGGTCGCCAAGGCGTGAGTCAGGCGACCCGGTCGCGGGGCCTCCCCGCGGTGGACCGCGCGAGGGCGCCGTCGATCCGCGCCAAGCTGCGCTCGGGGCCGAGCAGGACGAGGAAGTCGAGCAGCAGGTGACCGGCGGCGCGCCCGGTGACGGCGGTGCGCACCGCCGTCACCGACGTCTTGGCGAGCTCGCCCTTGAGGAGGGCCGAGAGCGTTTCTCCGGTCCACGGGGTGAGGGCGGCCAGCGCGTCGCGGGCGGCCTGCAGCGCGTCGAAGTCCGCTTCGTGGATCGCGGCGGGCTCGTCGTCGAAGAGGACCGCCGCCGCCCGCGCGGCTTCGGGAAGCGACTTCGCCCGGCGCCGCAAGGCGGGAGCCGCCCGGGTGAGCAGGGCGAGCCGGTCCCCGTCCAGCGGGGCCAGGTACGGCAGGAGCGCGTCGGTGAACTCCTCGGCGGTCAGCTCGCGCAGGTGAGTCGTGTCGAGGTCGGTCAGCCGCTTGACGTCGAGCCGGCCGGGGCGGGTGCGGACGCGCCGGACGTCGAAGTCCGCCACCAGCTCCGCCGGCGTGAAGACGCCGCCGCGCGTGGGGTGCGACCAGCCCAGCGCGGCCAGGTAGTTGACCATCGTCCGCGCTTGGACGCCCGCGTCGCGGTAGCCCAGCGCGTCCGCGGCGGGATCCTCCTGGCTGTTGAGGATCTTCGCGTTCGAGGCGAGCACCATCGGCACGTGCCCGAGCCGGGGGACCGCGCGGGCGACGCCGATGCGTTCGAGTGCCCGGTAAGCCGCGAGCTGGCGCGGCACCAGCGGCAGCATCGCGTCGCCGCGGATGTTGTGCGTGATGCCCATCAGCGCGTCGTCCACCGGGCCGGCGAGCGCGAAGGTCGGCCGCCCGTTGGCGCGCACCAGCACCGGGTCGGCCGCGTCGCCCGCCTTGAAGACGATCTCGCCGCGCGCGAGGTCGTCGAAGACCGTCTCGCCCGCGGGCAGGCGCAGCCGCAGCGAAGGGCGGCGGCCGGCGGCGCGGTGCGCGGCCTTTTCCCGCTCGCTCGAGTGCCGGTCGGCGTTGTCGTAGCCGAGCCGCGGGTCCTGGCCGGCCCGGGTGCGCCGTTCGGCGACCTCTTCCGGCGTCGAGAACGATTCGTACAGCTCGCCGGCCGCCAGCAGCCGCCGGGCCACGTCGAGGTGCAGCTCACGGCGCTCGGTCTGCAGGTACGGACCGTGCGCGCCGCCGGTCCCCGGCCCCTCGTCCCAGTCGAGGCCCAGCCAGCGCAGCACGTCGAGCAGGGGCTCGTAGAACTCGGGCCGCACCCGGGCCTCGTCGGTGTCCTCGACGCGCAGGACGAAGGTGCCGCCGTGGTGGCGGGCCAAGGCCCAGTTGAAGACCGCCATGCGCACCAGGCCGAGGCTCGGCCGGCCGATCGGCGAGGGGGCGAAGACGGTGCGCACCGGCGCGGGGGGAAGGTCGTGCATGGTCGTACTCCACGGGTCGTGACTGGTGGACTGGCGGGGCTCAGGAGGCGGCGGGGACTTCGGCGGGCTGGGGGTTCTTGCGCGCGGCCCACGCCACGACCGCGCCCGTCGGCAGGCTCGCGAGCACGAACGCCGCGCCCAGCACGAACCACCCCGGGGAACCCCATTCGATCATCAGGAACGTCAGCAGGGTGGGGGCCACCATGACCGCGGCCGCGTAGCCGGTCATCGAGAAACCCTGGTACTGGCCTTGCTTCCCGGGCGGGGCGAGCTTGAAGGTGATCGTCCAGACGGCCGCGGACACGAGCATCTCGCCCAGCGCGAGCACCGCGCCCGCCGCCACCAGCAGGACGATCGACAGGGCCGTCGGGCCGAAGGCCGAGAACGAGAAGAGCGCGCACGCGGCCAGCAGGACGAAGCCGGACAGCCGGGCGGTGCGCACGGCCCGCGCCATCGTGCTCACCCGCATGCCGATCCGGATCTGGAAGAGGATCACCGCGACGCTGTTCAGCACGAACAGCACGGTGACCACGGCGGTCGGGACGTGGGTGTGCCGGGTGATCCACAGCGGCACCACCAGTTCCAGCAGCACCGTGTGCAGCGAGAGGACCGCGGTGATCGCGGTGAGTGCCGCGAAGGGCGCGTCGCGCAGCACGGCCCGTTTCGGCGCGCCCGCCGCCGGCGCGGGGGCCGGCGGGACGTAGGGGAGCGACCGGAACAGCGCCGCCGAGACGAAGTAGCTCAGCACGTTCACGATCAGCACGACCGAAAACGCCGTCGGCGTCGCGATCTGCAGGGCGATCCCGGCGACCGCGGCGCCCACGCCGATGCCGATGTTGTTGACCGAGCGCACCACCGCCTGCGTCCGGACCACGCCCTCGGCGTCGACCAGGCCGGCGATCAGGGCTTGCAGGGCGGCGCGCGATCCGCGTTGCACCACCACGAAGAAGCAGGCCGTGACCAGCAGTGCGGCGAAGCTGCGCACGAACAGGTACCCGGCCGTGCCGACGCCGTTGAGCGCGACGAGCCACGCGGTCGTCGCGCGCGGGCCGAGCCGGTCGGCCAGGTGCCCCAGCGGCATGCCCGCCGGCAGGCCGACCGCGCCGGCGATGGTCAGCCCGAGGCCCAGCTTGGCCGGCGAAAGCCCGGCCACCTGGGTGAAGTAGAGCGCCGAGCAGGTCATGAACGCGCCGTACCCCGCCGTCAGGAACAGGCTCGCGAGCGCGATCCGGCGCGCGGCCGCGGGTATCGAGCGGAACACCGGGAACTCCTTCGCGTCAGGACAGCAGCAGCCGGGGGCGGCGGAGGTCGAGCCAGGCGGCCAGGTTCAGGCAGCGTTCCAGTCCACTTCGGACACCGGGCGCGCCCGGCTCCCGAACCGCGGCCGCCAGCCAGGCGCGGTTCACCAGGTCGAACACCGGGTGCGGCCGCTCGGCGAGCAGCTCGTTCGCCTGCTCCCGCAACGCCGCCAGGTAGCCCGCCGCCTGGATCGACGGGTAGGCGCTCTTGACCCGGGTGGCGACCGAGTGCGGCAGGAGGTCGCCGGCCGCCGCGCGCAGCAGGCTCTTTTCCCGGCCGTCGAAGCTCTTCTCGGCCCAGGGCGCGTTGTGGACGTACTCCACCAGCCGGTGGTCGCAGAACGGCACGCGCACCTCCAGCCCCGCGGCCATGCTCAGCCGGTCCTTGCGGTCCAGCAGCATGCGCATGAACCGGGTGATGCCGAGGTAGGACGTCACCCGGCGGTCGCGGGTCTCCTCGTCGTCGCCGGGCAGGTGCTCGACCTCGGCGACCGCCTCGGCGTAGCGGTCGCGGGTGTAGCCCGGGATGTCGAGCAGGCCGAGCAGCTCGGGCCGCAGGACGGTGCCGTCGCGGCCCTGCCCGTTCGCCGGGGCGCCGTTCGCCGCCGACATCCACGGGAACGTGCCCGCCCCCTGCGCTTCGGGCGAGCGGTGCCAGTGGTAGCCGCCGAAGACCTCGTCGGCGCTTTCGCCCGACAGCGCCACCGTGGAATGCTTGCGGATCGCGCTGAACAGCAGGTAGAGCGAAACGTCGGTGTCGCCGGTGCCGGCCGGGACGTCCCGGGCCTCGATCACCGCGCGGCGGACCGCCGGGTCGGCCATCGCACCGGCGTCGAGCACGATCTCCGTGTGCACGGAACCCACGTGCGCGGCCACTTCGCGGACGTAAGGCGCGTCGGGGGTGGGCCGCGCCGCGTCGGGCACGTAGGTTTCGCTCTGGCTGGCGAAGTCGACGGAGAAGCTGTGCACCTTTTCGCCGTGACCGGCCAGTTCCCGGGCGGCGAGCGCGGTGACGGCGCTGGAGTCCAGCCCGCCCGACAGCAGCAGGCAGCGGGGGACGTCGGCGATCAGCTGCCGGGTCACGATGTCGGTCAGCAGGTCCCGCACGCGGGCGATCGACCCGGCGCGGTCGTCGGGGTGCGCCACCGTCTTCAGCGACCAGTACGCGTGTTCGCGCGATCCCCGCGCGTCGACCGTGACCACGGTTCCGGGCCGGACTTCGCGCATCCCGGCCCACACCGCGTGCCCCGGGGTCTTGACGAAGGCGAACAGCTCGCGCAGGCCGTCGAGCCCGACCTCCCGGCCGGCCAGGGGATGGGCCAGCAGCGCCTTGGGTTCCGAGCCGAACCGCACCCCGTCCGAAGTGGACTGGTAGTACAGCGGCTTGACCCCCATCCGGTCGCGCACCAGCACGAGTTTCCGCGTCCGGCTGTCCCACACCGCGAAGGCGTACATGCCGTTGAGCCGGTCCGCGACCGCTTCGCCCCACTCCAGGTAGCCGCGCAGGACGACTTCGGTGTCGCCGGTGGTGCGGAAGTCGTGGCCCCGGCGGCGGAGTTCGGCGCGCAGCTCGGCGTAGTTGTAGACCTCGCCGCTGTAGGTGAGCGCGAGGGTCCCGCCCGGGACGTCCAGCGTCATCGGCTGGGTGCTGCCCTCGAGGTCGAGGACGGCCAGCCGGCGGTGCCCGAGCGCGGCGATCCCGCGCGGGTCGACCCACGTGCCGGCCGCGTCCGGGCCGCGGCACGACATGGTCGCGGTCATCGCGGCGAGCGCTTCGGTTTCCTGGCGGAGGTCGCGGTCGAAGGCGACCCAGCCGGTGATGCCGCACATGCGTCTGCTCCTCCGGGTGCGAATTCCTCTGCGGGAACGAAAAAAGTCTCGACGGGGACGCTAGCAGCGGTCGCGGCGCGAAGAGACCGGTCGCGGTAAGCACCGCGCCACCGGGCGGTAATCCCGGCCGCAGCGGGGTTTCCGGGCGCTCATCGAGTGTCCTCTCCGAACAGCCGCGGGAAGTGGCCGATGTCGTCGGAGACGCGGTCGACCAGCGCGGCCATGTCCGGTTCGCCGGGCGGCAACCGCAGGCTCCGGCGGTTCCGCCGCACGGAAGCGGGGGAAAGCGGCAGACCGCCGGCCGCGGCGTAGCGGATGGCGCCCGTCGCGTCCCGGCAGGGCAGCACCTCGCCGCGGGCGTGCTTGCTGGCGCTGAACGGGATGTCGAGCGTGCCGCCGGCGAACGCCTCGACGACGGCGCGGGCCGGGTCCGCGGCCGAGAGGACGGGCCCGGCGAGCTCGTCGACCTCCGCGAGGATCCCCGCGAGTTCCGCTTCGACGGCCTCCTCGTCGACGCGGACGAAGTCCAGCAGCGGCGAGTTCGCCACGGCGGCCAGGCGCATCCCGTCGACGTTCGCCGCGGCGTCGGGGATGCCGAGCGCCTCCTGGTGGGTCTTGGTGACCAGCTTGGCGGCGCCGCCGAGCCGCGCGGTGAGCGCCCCGTAGAAGATCAGCTGATCGGCGTGGACCCGCCGGGCGGGGAACACCCCCATGAACTCGTGCAGCACCGGGTAGACCTCGACGCCGTCCGGCAGGTACCGCCGGGCCAGCAAAGGGATCGCGCGCAACGCGGCGACGTCCTGCGCGAGGTTCCCGCCCTGCGGGTAGGACAGCGACAGGCACGCCACTCCTTCGGCGGCGGCCAGGCTCGCTTCGATGATCCCGACGGCGAGGCTGATCGACGGCGGCACCAGCACCGCGGTCAGGGTGCCGAACAGCTCGCGGTCCAGCGTCAGCCCGGCCCGGTGGAGGTCGCCGGTCAGCGCGTCCACCTCGCGCCAGCAGGCGAGCGAGTGCGCCAGCGGCACGTCCTTGCAGTACGGGAGGTTGTAGGAGATCCCGCCGCCTTCGAACGAGGTCGCGCCGGCGGCCACGGCGACCCGGAACAACGCGCGGGCGTCGGGGGAGCCGTGCCGGATCTCCACCGGGGCGGAGACCGCTTCGACCAGCTCGCGGCCGCGCCGCCAGCCGTGCGCGACCAGGGGGTAGCCGTTGAGCGCCGCCGGATCCGTGTTGACCGCGCGCAACGCCTGGTCGAACCGGTTGAGCCGGGTGAACGAGTCGATGGTCAGCGTCAGGATGTCCGGCGCCGCGCCGGTTTCCAGCTGCCGCAGCAGCCGGAGCATCTCGGCGTGGCCGCCGACGCCGCAGCGGGGCTGGATCGCCGGCACGCCGCGCGTGACCGCCCGCGCGAGCACGTCCCGGGCGGTCGGCCGGGCGCGGGCGTAGCGCACGACTTCGGCCGTGGACGGGAAGTCGGCCTCCGCACCGGGGGCGGCGAAGGGGAGCAGGGCCGGCGGGCCGTTCATCCGGCGCGGGGCGCCCGCGCGGCAGCGGCGCGCCGCTCCAGTTCGCGCAGCAGCGGCACGAGTTCGCCGAGCCCGGCCAGGACGTGGTCGACGCCGAGCGCCCGCAGCCGGTCCTCGGCGCTGCCGTCCTTGTGGCTGCCGACGGACAGGTTTCCGCCGAGCACGATCGGGCACGGCAGGTCGCCGGCGGCGCGGGCGGCCGGCAGCGGGCGCAGGTCGTCGCAGGCGTGGCCGTTGAGGCTGCCGACGACCACCGCGAGGGTCTCCGGGTGCTCGCGCACGGCCTGCGCGAACTCCTCGACCGGCGTGCAGGCACCCAGGTTGACGACGGTGTAGCCCTCGGCCCGCAGCCGGTGGGCGATGAGCTGGTTGGCCACCGAGTGGGCGTCGCTGGCGGTCACGCCCAGGACGATCAGGCCGCGGCCGGGCATCACCGCACCTCCTGCAGCACGGCCTGCTCCCGGGTGGCGCGGACGTCGCGCTTCCCGTTGGCGTTGACCTGGATCTCGGGCACGACGTGGATCCGCCGCGGCACCAGCTCGGGCGGCAGCAGCGTGGCCAGCCCCGCCCGGATCTCCCGTTCCGTCGGCGCGTCCCCGCGGTGGTCGAAGACGACGAACGCCTCGACGACGTCGAGCGTGCCGCCGCGGATGATGTCGAACGCGGCGTCGGCCACCCCCGGCAGCGTCAGGGCGTGCCGGCGCAGCTCCGCTTCCTCGAAGCGGTGGCCGTTGACCTTGAGCTGCCCGTCGGCCCGCCCGAGGTGCAGCAGCGTCCCGCCGGGCAGCACCTCGACGATGTCCCCGGTCCGGTAGGCGCGGCCGCCGAACGCGGGGTCGTCGAGGAACCGGCCGCCGTCCCCGCCGAGGTAACCGCGGGCGATGCCCGCTCCGGCGACCAGGAGCTCGCCGTGGCCGCCGGCTCCCACCGGCTCGCCGCGTTCGTCCAGCACGTACGCGCCGGTGTTCCAGGCCGGGGTGCCGATCGGCACGGTCGGCAGGTCCGGCAGGTCGCGCACCTCGCTGCGGTGGGCGAAACAGCCGATGGTGGTCTCGGTCGGCCCGTAGTGGTTCACCACCTGAACGCCGTCGAGCCGCTCGCCCATCGCCTTCAGCATGGCGGGTTCCAGCGGCTCGCCGCCGATCATCAGCCGGCGCGCGACGGCCCGGTAGTCCGGTTCGAGCATCCGCTCGAACAGCCGGAAGTGGCTCGGGGTGGCCTTGATGAAGTCGTAGGGACGGGCGCGGCGGGCGAACAGGCTCGCGTAGTTCCACGAGGACTCGAGCAGGACGATCGTGCGCCCGTGCGCCAGCGGCACCCACAGCGTGGTGAGCGCCAGGTCGAAGCTCATGCTCGCGAAGACCGGGCAGGCCGCGCCGCCGGCGGCGGGCAGGACGTGCGCCTCGGCCCAGCCGATGTAGTTGACCAGGGACCGGTGCTCGACCTGGACCCCCTTCGGCAGGCCGGTGGAGCCGGAGGTGAACACGACGTAGGCGACGTCGCCCGGCTGCGGTTCGTTCATGGCCGGGGTCGTGCCCGGTTCCGGCAGCTGCGAGGTGTCGACGCCGGGGTAGCCGAAGGTGCAGTCCGCGTCGCCGGTCCCGTCCCACAACACGAACCGGGGGCGGACCTGCTCGAGGATGAGGCGGACCCGCCCGGCGGGGTTGGTCGGGTCGATGGGCGCGTAGGCCGCGCCGGTGGCCATCACCGCGATCATCGCGGCGATGCTCTCCGGGGTGCGGCGCGCGACGACCCCGACGAGCTCACCGGGTGCCACACCCATTTCGCGCAACGCGGCGGCGATGACGACGGCGCGCCGCCACAGCGTGCCGAAGGTGGTCACGCCGCCGTCGCTTTCGATCGCGACCGCGCCGGGGGTGGCTTCGGCCCGCTCGCGGATGAGGGTCACGACGGACGCCGCGGCCGGCTCGTGGTGCTCGCCGGTGAGCGTCGCGCCCGGGAAGCCTGCTGCTCGATGGCCGGCCACGGGGAATCCTCTCTGCCTCTGGCGGTGGGAAGGGGGCCGGCTAGCGCCAGCCGCGGCCGGACACCCCGCGGAAGTCCCACGAGTCCGGCTTGACCAGGTCCGCCAGCGCGGCGGGGACGGTCTGCGCGCCGGTCGCCCGGATCAGCAGGCTCGGCAGCGGCCGGTCGCGGGTGGGCCGCCCGGTCGGCTCGACGAACTCGGCGCCGAGGCCGGCGAGTTCGTCGAGGACCGCGCCCGGGAGGTCGCGGGTCCACAGCAGGAACCGCGTGCCGGGCAGGGTTTCGGCGGCGAGCCGGACGAGGTCGGCCTGGACGTCGCCGCTGCTCGCTTCGCAGTCGACCACCGTCGTGGGGGTCGGGCCGTCGTCGGTGTCCACACCGGACCGATGGGCGACGAGGTATCCTTCCACCGCACCGGTTTCCCCGCGGGCGAGAAGGTAGTAGTACTTCGCCAGCGGGTTCGCCGCACGCCAGCCGAAGTACGCCGCCGTGCGCGCCACGCGGACCCGGCCGTCGTCGGGCAGGGCCGCCGCGACCGCCGTCATGGCCTCGACGTCCGGTGCCGTGGCCGCGGTGATCGCCACGCCGGACCGGGCGCCGCGGGCGGCGGGCAGCGCGGACCACGGGCCCCGGAAACCGTGCCCGGCCGGGCGGTTCAGCACCGCCTGCCCCCACGGGCCGACCTGCTGCCAGCCGCGGATGAGCATCGCGGGGACGGTGCCCTGGTCGCCGAAGTCCAGCAGCCACGGCACGTTGTCCCGGCGCAGGCGGGCGAGCACTTCGTCGACCATTTCGTGGAACACCGGTCCGTTGCGGTGCTCCGGCGCGACGATCGTGTCGGTCAGGCACGGCAGCACGAACCGCTGCCCGTCGACCTCCCAGCCGGACCCGAACACGCCGACCATCCCGGCCAGCTCCCCGCCGGGGGTCCGGGCGAGCACGACGTACCGGCCGTCCAGGTAAGGGTTTTCGTGGTACTTCCAGTCCAGGTAGGACCCGTTGCCTTCCGGCCCGCCGAGCAGCAGCGGGTCCTGCAGGGCGCAGGCTTCCGCGCGGTCTTCGGGCGCGTAGCCGGTGAGCACGAAGTCGCTGGCCACCTCAGGCGTCCCCGCCCTTGGCGCGGACGAACCGCGCGATCCGTGCCAGGGTGCGGAAGTTGTCCTGGCTGATGTCGTCGCCGGTGATGCGGATGCCGAAGTGGTCTTCGAGCTCGACGAACACCGCCAGGAAACGCGAAGAGTCCAGCACGCCGCTGGCGATGAGGTCGTAGTCGGCCGCGAGCGGCTCCACGGGCAGGACCTCGCCGAGGCACGCGCGGAGCCGGTCGAGCACGGCCTGCTCCGCCGCGGTCGCGTCGGTTTTCATCGGTCACCTCAGATCCGGGGTCGGGCGGTGGTCCGGGCTCCCCGAACGTAGCGCGGGCGCCCCCGCGCGGAGGTAATCGCGCGGCACGTGGGGCGCCACCGCGGCGTGCGGTCCGCCGATTACCCGGCGATTACCGCGGCCCGGCGGATTACCGCGCGGTGAGCGGGGCCCCGGCGCCGTTTACCCGGTGGTGGGCGGGCCGCGCCTAGCGTGGGCTCGCATCCACCGCACGACCGAAGACGGAGGTCCAGGTGTCGAAGGGATCCTACGAGGAGAAGGCCGCTCCCGGGTACGCCCGGTCGCGCCACGAGCTGCTCGACGCCGGCCGGGTGCTGCCGCCGCCGTTCGACGGGGTCGCCAAGACCTCGGCGCCGGTCGCGGCCGACGTGTGGGCCCTCGTCGAGCCCATGCTGCGTGAGCACGGCGCCGGGGTGGTACTGCTCGACGAGCCGTTCGCCGACGAGGAGTTCGTCGCGTTCGGCGCCCGGCTCGGCACCGCGACCGAGGAGACCGACCCGGCGGTGCAGCCGTTCGTGACCGGCGGCGTGATCCTCAACCTGCTCGGCAAGAACCGGCGGACCGACGACGTCTCGCTGCAGCCGTTCGCCGAGAACTCGCTGTCGCTGCACACCGAGGGCAGCGGCCGCGTGGCCGCCGACCAGCCGCGGTACATCGTGCTGATGTGCTGCCACCCGGGCCGGCGGCCCACCGCCGCGCAGACCGTCCTGGTGCCGATGGAAGAGATCGCCGGACGGTTGTCCGCGCCGGACCGCGAGGTGCTGTCCCGCACCCGCTACGCGCACCTGCCGCCGGGGGAACCGATCCTGCGCGAGCACGACGGCCGTCCGGTGTTCTCGTTCCGCGACTTCCTCGGCGGACGCCTCGACTGGGTCAACGACGGCGGCGACCCGCCGGAAGCGGTCGACGCGGCGCTGGAGAGCCTCCACGCGGCGATGTACGCACCCGGCGCGCGGGGCGTGCACTGGCAGCGCGGGCTGCTGGTGGTGATCGACAACCGGCGCCACTTCCACGGCCGGACGGCGGGCACCGCCCCGGCGGGTGCACCGCGTCACCTCAAGCGGCTGCGGATCCGCTGATGCGGGGCATCGAGCGCACGACCGTCGGCAAGGTCCCGGACCGGCCGGCCACGGAGGTCGAGTCGTACACGCTGCACACCGGCACCGGCTTCGCGATCACGGCGTGGAGCTACGGCGCGACCCTGGTGGAGGTGCTGGCGGCGGACCGGGACGGGCGGTACGCCAACGTCTGCCTGCGCCTGCCCGACCTGGACGCCTACCTCGACCGGGCCCGCAACCCGTACGTCGGCGCGACGGTCGGCCGCTACTGCCGCTGCGTGGCGGGGGCCGAGTTCACCCTGGACGGCGTGCGCCACCGACTGGACCGCAACGAGGGCCCGCACCACGTCCACGGTGGAGCGGAGGGCCTCGACCGGCACGTGTGGTCGGCGGAGGCGTCCCGCGACGGCGACGCGCTGGAGGTCCGGTTCACGGCGACCAGCCCCGACGGCGACCAGGGCTACCCCGGCGAGCTGACGGTGTGCACGAGCTACCGCGCCGAGCCGGACGGCACGCTGGTGATCGCGCACCGGGCGAGCACGACGGCGCCGACCGTCGTCGGCCTCACGAACCACGCCTTCTGGAACTTGGCCGGGGAGGGGACGATCGACGACCACCGCCTGCGCCTCACCGCGACGGAAGCGGTCCGGTTCGACGCGGACCTGGTCCCGCTGCCGGGACCGCCGGAAGCGGTGCCGGGTACCGCGCGGGACTTCACGGCGGAGCGGGCGTTGGCGGGGGTGCGGGTGGACAACTGCTTCCTGGTCCCGGGGGAGGAGGAGCTGGCGGCGTTGACGCACCCGGCGAGCGGCCGCGTGATGCGGGTGAGCACGGACCAGCCGGCGGTCGGGGTCTACACGGGGGACTGGTTTTCCGGCCGTCCGCGCGGCGGCATCTGCCTGGAGACGGGTGCGTTCCCGGACGCGCCGAACCGGCCGGACTACCCGTCGGTCCGCCTCGACCCGGGTGAAACGCACCGGCACCGGACGGTGCACCGCTTCGGGGTGGCCGACGCCGGGTGACTTGCGCCGGCACCGCGCGGTGCGCCGGTTCGGGTGGCCGACCCAGGGTGACTCGGGCCGGCATCGTGTGGTGCGCTGGTTCGGGGTGGCTGACGCCGGGTGACTCGGGCCGGCACCGTGTGGTGCACCGCTTCGGGCGCTCCGGCACTGGATGGTGCGCCGCTGCGGCTACGCAGCCGGTTCCAGCGCTGTCTGCCCCTCGCGGGCGCGTTCCCGGTGCCGCGAATGACTCATTCGCGACCTCCAAGGTCCCGAATGAGTCATTCGCGACCTCGGGGCGACCCAGCACCACAACCCGTGAAGCGGGGGTCAGCCCAGCGGGTGGTGGAGGTAGGTCCGCCGCGGGGAACCCTTGCCGCCGAAGATCGGGCCGCAGCGGGCGAAACCCAGCAGGACCATCACGTCCACTGTGGACTCAAGGTCCGGATTCGCCTCGGCCCGCAGCGCGTCCGCGCCGCTCTCCCGCGCAATCGACACCGCACGACGTAAACACTGCGGTCCGGCCAGAGAACCCACCAGATCGGGGTGGACGGCGAGCCTGCTCAGGTAAGCCGGGGTACGCGCCTCCGGAAAGACCCCGGTGGGCGGCTCGAAGGCCGGGTGCCAGGTCAACGTGAACATCGCGGCCGCGCGGTCGTCCGCGCGCAGCAGGTGCACCACCCCCGCGCGCACGCGGGACTCGGTCGTCGCGGGGTTGCGCGCCGGGACGGGGGAAGCGAAGCGGCGGCCCTGGTGCCGGTCGCTCGCGCAGAGCAGTGCGTGGACCTCGGCGGCGTCCGTCGCGATTTCCCAGTGCTGCGTGGTCATCGGTTCCCCGTTCGTCGGGCGGCACGCGGGGGCGCACGGTCCGGGAGAACCGTGCGCGTCCCGCTCACCGCGGCAGGTCGGCGCAGGTTTCCGCGCTCTGCTTCTCCTCGGCGAGGAAGATGGTCTGGGCCATCATCTTGTAGTCGCGCATGCTTTCGCGGAACACCTCGATGGACTCCTCGGGGTGCACCGAGTCGATGACCGCGTTCGGGCCGATCGCGTTGAACTGGTGCGAAGTGCCGCGCGGGATCTGCATGTCCACCCACGAGTTCTCCGGCACGATCAGGTTGTACCGCGTGCGCCGGTGGCCCTCCGGGGTGCCGGGCAGGTCGTCTTCGAAGGCTTCGGGTGCGAACGGCGTCACACCGGGGACGTCGCCGACGATGAACGGCGAAAGGCTGGAAACGCGGATGCGCGTGCCGGGGCCGGTCATCATGCGCACGAACCGCAGACCCGTGTGAAGGTGCATGCGGGAACACATGTCCCGCTCTTCGACGTCGTAGAAGTCCATCAGGTAGCGGTCGGCGAAGTAACCGTCGAACGGGCTCGCCAGCATGTAGACGTCGCCCTCCTCGAACGTCTGGGCGCGGACGATGCCCTCGGCGTCGGGGGAGGTGGCTTCTTCGGACTTGTGGGCTTCGCGGACCACCGACGCCAGCCGGTCGACGATCGCGAAGGCGATGTCGGCGGGCCATTGGGCGACCGGTGTCACCCGGTTCTGCGCCGGGTCGCGGAACCCGATGAGGTCCTGGACCTCGTTCTCCTCGTCCGGCGCGTGCTTCATCGTCTGGGAAACCGCTTCCATCGACCAATCCTTTTCCTCGGCGTTCCGGGCTCTCGCTCCGGGGCGAACGGCGATTCGTCGGGATCGCCAGTGATCCTGGCCGCCACCGAACGTACGGTGCCGGTGCGACATCTGTACAGTTACGAATTCAGGGATCCGCTCATCGCGCGGTAATCAAGGACGCGGTATTCACCACGGGAAATCGCGCTTTACCGTCCGGTTACCCCGGACATTTTATGTCGCCGGGGTCGATTACCCGGTGATGAGGGGGCGAAGAGCGGCGTGGTTGGCCGGGCCCGGACCGAATCGCTAACGTGATCGGTGCCCGCAATTCGGGGCGAAATCACCGAAGTCGCACCTTCGCGCTGCCGGCGGCTCGTGCCGGCCCCATCCCACGCCTGCGGATCTGGTGAGCTGTCCGCTCAGGCCCGGCCCAGAACGGAGCCCGGTTCATGCCGCTGTTCGATCCCCCGTCCCGGCCACGGCGCATAACGGTTCCCGAAGACGCGCGAGCCTGTGCCGCGCTCGCCCGGCCCGCCGAAGCGGACCTGGACACCTTCTGCCCCGACGTCGACGACCGGCTGCTCGACGTCATCGCCCGGGCGGAAGACCCCGGGGACGCCTTCGAACTGCGGGACCTGTGGCTCGGCCGCGTCGAACACGAACTCGGCGCCGACGCCCTGCGCCCCGGGCTCGCCGAGCTCTGGCGCGGTTCCCGCCCCCGCCGGCACGTCGGCGCCGAAGAAGCACTGACTTCGCGAGCCACCGTCCGGTTCGTCAAGGAGCTCTTCAACTGGTACTTCCGCGACGACCTCTACGGCGACCTCGCGGCCGACCGGCAGCTGCTGCTCTCGAGCGGCGCGGTCGACGAAGAGCGCTGGGGACTGCCCGCGGCGCTCAAGGACTGCGTGCGCTTCGCCCTCGACCGCGACTGGTACGGCTACTCGGACTCGCGCGGCCGGATCCCGGCGCGCGAAGCCGTCGCCGCGTACGAGAACGCCTTGATGGAGCGGGACGTCTACGACGAGCACAACGTCGCGCTCACCATGGGCGGCACCTTCACCGTGAGCACCCTGGCCGACTTCCTCCTCACCGGCCGGACCGGCCCGACCGGGCCCGCACTGTGCGGCATCCCCAACTACCCGCCGCTGGTGGAGGCGGTCGCCCGCCGCGGCGACGTCCGGCTGGTGCCGCTGCCCAGCACCGCGGGCCGGACGTCGCTCGAGCCGCTGATCCAGGCGTTGTCGGCCGACACGCCGCTGGTGCTGATCCAGACCGCCGCCAACCCCACCGGCGCACTGGTCGACGAGGACGAGCTGACCCGGCTGATCCGCGCCGCGGGCCCGCGCACCACGATCATCCTCGACGAGTGCCACGAATGGCTCGGGCCGCGGCGCACCCGGGGCACCGCCCGCGCCGCCGCCAACGTCGTGCGCGTGTCGAGCCTGTCGAAGAACTGGTCCGCGCCGGGCATGAAGATCGGCTGGATCCTGGCCGGCCGGGAGTTCATCGACGAGTACTACGAGCACGCGTCGACCGCCTTCGGGGGGCCGCCGTCGTTCCTCTACACGGTCGTCGAGCTGCTCGCCCGGATGGAACGCTGGCTGGTCACCGGGCTCGACCGGCCCGGCGCGGCCGAGGTCGCGGAGTTCGAGCCCGCCTACCGCCTCGACGCCGACCGGCTGGGCGTGGCCTACGCGGGCTACCGGCGGGAGCGCTGGGAGCGCCAGGACGCGCTCACGGCGTTGCGCGACGCGGCGTGCCACCGGCTCTCGGCCGTGGCGAGGGTGACCGTCCCGGCGTACTCCATCAACGCCGCCGTCCGCGTCCCCGGCTGGGACGACAGTTACCGGTGCTTCCGCGACCTGCTGCGCACCACCGGGGTGTCGACCTACCCGGGCATCCTCAACTTCTGCTTCTCCGGCGGGGTGGTCCGGGTGACCACGGCCCGGCCGTGGGCCGAACTGGCGGAGGCCGGGGACCGCCTGGCCTACGCCGTGGCCGAGCCGGGGGTGCTCCGTGTCTGAGCTCGTGCCGGCCGGGTTCGCGGCCCGCGCCGGGCACAAGGCGGTGCTCGGCATGATCCACCTGCCGCCGCTGCCCGGCAGCCCGTACCACCGCGGCGGCACGTTCGCCGGGATCACCGAGACCGCGGTGCGGTCCGCGCGCGCCCTGGAGAACGGCGGCGCCGACGGGTGCCTGGTCCAGACCGCCGATCGCGTCTACGGGACCGAGGACGAAGCCGATCCCGCCCGCGTCGCGGCGATGGCGCTGGTGGTGGCCGAAGTCGTGCGGGCCACCGGACCGGACTTCCGGACCGGGGTGCAGATCATGCGCAACGCGATCTCGGCGTCGCTGGCCGTGGCGTCGGTGGCGGGCGCGTCGTTCGTGCGCGCGGCCACGCTGGTCGGGGCCACGCTCAGCCCGCAGGGCCTCGTCCAGGGCGACCCGCTGCGGGTGATGACCTACCGCCGCGCCATCGAAGCCGGGGACGTCGCGGTCGTCGCCGACGTGGACTCGATGCACTTCTCGTGGCTCACCGGGGACAAGACCACCGGGCAGGTCGCGAAGCACGCCGTGGACGCCGGCGCGGACGCGGTCACCCTGGCCCACCGCGACGAGGACACGGCGCTGGCGATGATCGCGTCGGTCCGCGAGACGGCACCCTCGGCACCGGTGCTCCTCGCCGGGCACACGAACCACCGCAACGCCGCGCGGTTGCTGGGCGCGGCCGACGGCGCGTTCGTCGGCACCTGCCTGGAACGCGACGGCTGGGGCGGTGAGATCGACGAGCGGCTCGTCCACGACTACGTGCGCGAAGTCCGCGCGGTGCGGCAGTGAACCACGAAGGGCGGGCGAGACGCGGATGAAGGCGGAAGTGCTGGTGCGGCAGGCGGATCGGCTCGGCGCGGACCTGCGGGCGTGCTCGGGCGGGATCGCGGAACGGGTGGCGGACCTCTCGGCGGCGCCCGGGTTCGCCGGGATCGGGCGGGTCGTCCTGCTCGGCAACGGCGATTCCCACCACGCCGCCCACGCCGCCGCACTCGCGTTCGCGCGGTTCGCCGGCGTCGCGGCCGACCCCCTGCCCGCGCAACGGTTCGCCGACCACCCGGACCCCGCGACGGGTCCCGGCACGCTCGCCGTCGGCGTCTCGGCCTCGGGTGGCAGCCCGATGGTGGCCGAGGCCCTGGGTCTGGCGCGGGAACTCGGCGCGGTCACCGTGGCGGTGACCGGGCGGTCCGGCACCGCCGTCACCGACGCCGCGGAGCACGCGCTCGTCACCGCACTGCCGGACCTGGAACCGTCGCCGGGCGTCCGCACCCACCAGCTCAGCCTGCTGACCCTGCTCGAGCTCGCGATCGGGCTCGGCGCGCGCCGGGCCACGTTGTCCACAGTGGACGCCCGCGGGCTGGTGGCGGAACTCGGCGGCCTGGCCGCGGTCGTCGAAGAAACGGCGGGACTCGTCCGGCCCGCCTGCGTCAAGACCGCGGCCGACATCGCGCACGCGCCGCTGCGGGTGTTCCTCGGCACCGGCCCGAGCCACGGCACCGCCCTCCACGCCGCCGCCAAGCTCATCGAGGCCACCGGCGCGCCCAGCATCGGGCAGGACACCGAAGAGTGGTGGCACGTCGAGCGGTTCTGCCGGCCCGCGGACATCCCGGTGTTCGTGCTCGCCCAGCCCGGGACCGCCGAGCGGCGGGCGCGGGCCCTCGCCGAACGGGCCCGGCAGCGCGGCCGCCGGCTGCGCTTCGTCGGCGGAAGCGAGGCCGACATCCCGGTCGCGGGCCCGGTGCGGGAGGAGTTCGCCCCGCTCGTGCACGGCGTCTTCGCCCCGTACCTCGCCGCGGCGATGGCGGCCGAGCTGGACCGCGAACCGTTCCTGGCCGACCTGCCCGGCTGAACCCCACCGAGGAAAGGAGACAGCGGACATGGAAAACGCACTGGCGGGGCGGACCGGTGACGCACTGGTCGCGGCCCTGCGCGAGCTCGTCCTGCGCCAGCTGCCCGCCACCGCGGCGGACCTGGGCCCGGACTCCCCGCTGGGCGAGGCCGGGCTGACGTCGCTGCGCACCGTCGCGACGCTGGTCGCCATCGAGGCCGGCCTGGGCGCGGAGCTGCCCCCGGAACTGATCACCCCCGACACCTTCCGCAGCGTCCGCACGCTGGCCACCGCGATCGAACCGGTGGCCGCGGCGGCGGAACCCGCTCGTGACCACGCTTGAGCCGCGGCTGCGGTTCGGAGTCCACTCCGGACAGCAGTACGAAAGCTACGGCGAGATAAGGGAACTGTGGCAGCGCGCCGAAGAGCTCGGCTACGACTGGTGCTCGGTGTTCGACCACCTGCGTCCGCCGATGGGCGGGCCGGCCGGTCCGTGCTTCGAGGGCACGACCCTGTTGTCCGCGCTCGCCGCGAGCACCAGCCGGGTCCGCTGCGCGCTGATGGTCGCGCCGGTGGCGTGGCGGCACCCGGCGGTGCTGGCCGCGCTCGCCGCCACCATCGACCACGTCAGCGACGGCCGCGTGGAACTGGGCATCGGCGTCGGCGGCGCCGACCTGGCGCACGGGCAGTACGGCCTGCCCCAGCCGTCCCGTGTGGACCGGCTCGGGATGCTCGAAGAGACCGCGGAGGTCCTGAGAGGACTGTGGTCGGGCGAGCCGGTCACGTTCGTGGGCAAGCACTTCCGCCTGACCGACGCCCACCTGCGGCCCGTCCCGGTCCAGCCGCGGCTGCCCCTGGTGGTCGGTGGGGTGAGCGAGCCGGTGCTGCGCACCGTGGCGCGGCACGGGGACGTCTGGAACAGCCTGCTCGCCGGCCCGGCCGAGTACCGCGAGCGCAGCGCGCGCCTGGACCGCTGGTGCGAGGAAGCCGGCCGCGATCCGGCGGGCGTCCGGCGGTCGATGACCTTCCGCGCCCTGCTCGTCGAGGACGCGGCGGACCTGCCCGGTGCACTCGACCGGCTGCGGCGCCGGTACCCGCCTGATTCCCCGGTGTGGCCGGAATACCTGGTCTTCGGCACCCCGGAGCAGTGCGCCGAAGCGTTGCGGCCCTATGTCGGGCTCGGGGTCACCGACCTCGTGCTGGGCGTCCGGCCGCCGGTGGACTGGCGCAGCGTCACGCTCTTCGCCGACCAGGTCGTCCCCCAGCTCCGCGCGTCCCGGTGACGGCGGTGAGAAAGGAAGCCACGATGGGCAACTACTACTCGGAGGGGTTCGCCTCCTTCTTCGACAACAGCTACACCGGCTGGGTCAACCGGTTCTCGCCGAAGCTGGTCGCCCACCTGGCGACCGTGCCGGGCACCGACCGCACCGCCGTGGACATCTGCTGCGGCACCGGCGTCACCGCGGCCTGCTTCCTCGACGCGGGCTGGACGTTGCACGGCGTCGACGGGTCCAAGTCGATGCTGGACCTGGCCCGCGCCCGCCACGCCGGGGCGATCGAAGCCGGCCGGTTCTCGGTGGTGCAGTCCGACGCCCGCGCGTTCCGGCTGCCGGCCCCGGTGTCCGCGTGCGTCAGCATGGACGGCGCGCTCAACCACCTGCCTTCCACGGAGGACTTGCGGGCGTGCTTCTCGGCGGCGCACGCGGCGCTCGCCCCGGGCGGCGAGTTCGTCTTCGACCTCTACGAGCAGACGCACTTCCTGCACTGGAACCACGTCACCCTCACCGACACCGACGAGGCGGTCGTGGTCAAGCGCGGGGTCTGGGACACCGACACCCGCACCGGCATGCTGCGCGTGTCCGGGGTGTTCGGCGCGGGGGACCGGGTGCAGCGCGTGGACCAGACGCTGACGAGCTGGTACTACGACGCCGAGGACGTCACGACCGCCCTGCGCGCGGCGGGCTTCGAGCCCCTGCCGCACGGCTTCGGCGGCGAGGACCTCAAGTGCGACTCGGGCTCCTGCTCCCGGACGGCGGTCCCGTGCCGGGCGATCTACCGCGCCCGCAAACCCTGACCCGCCCCGCCCCAAGCACCCCAATGTGGCGTTGGGTGCGCTGGACGCACCGAACGCCACATTGGGTGCGCTGGACGCACCGAACGCCACATTGGGGCGCTCGGGGCCGGCGTCACGCGGGGGGCGGCAGCGGCCAGATGGTCCGCTTGACCCGGTAGTCCTCGACCGCCGCGGCGAGGTGCTCCGGGCGGCACGGGAACCCGCCGCCGCCGAGCGCGCCCGCGGCGCCGGGCACCCAGTTGACCGAGATCTCCTTGGCGCGCACCAGGTGCGCCACCTCGAAGGCTGCTTCCGGCGGTCCCCACACGCTCGCGGCGTGGGCGGCCGCCGAGGTGGAACCGGCCAGCCGCGCCGCCGCCTCGGGGTCGGGCGCGGCCTGGACGGTCAGCAGCGGCCCGGGCACCTCCTGCAGCACGGCCGGGGCGTCCGGCGCGAGGTCGGCCAGCACGCGGGCGCCCCGCCAGAAGCCGTGCTGCTCGGCCGGCCCGAGGCGCGTTTCGGCCTCGAAGCAGAACCCGGCGTCGCTGGTGGCCACCGCGGTGTCGAACAGGCTGAGCTGGTCGAGGTTGTTCAGCGGCCCGAAGTCCACGCCCGCGCGGCACTCGGCCACCGCGTCGGCGAGGCCGTGCACCACCTGCTCGTAGTTCTGCCGCAGCGTGATCACCCGGGCCGGCGCGAAGTTCTGCCCGGCGTTGTGCGTGCGGGCCCTGGCCAGGGCCCGGAACGTCGACCCGGGCGCGCCGGGCAGCACGACCGCGGCGCTGTTGCCGCCCCACCGCAGGTGCGCCGGCCGCAGCCCGGCGCGGTGGGCGACGTCGATCGCGCCCCCGGTGTTCCCGGCGAAGGACAGCGCGTCCACCTGGCCGGCCACCAGGCTGCGCCCGGTCCGGCGGTCGCCGGTGACCACGCCCAGCACGTCGGCGCCCAGCACCGGAACGGCGCTTTCGGCGAGGAACTGCACCGAGTCGGGGGTGCTCTCGGCCGGTTTCACCACCACGGCGTTGCCCGCCACCAGCGCGGGCCCGGCCTGGTGCAGCGCCGACAGCAGCGGGAACGCCCAGTGCACGAGCACCCCGACCACCCCGAGCGGGGCGGAACTGCCCGGCGACAGCGCACCGGCCACGGCGGCGCAGGACCGCAGGTGCCGCACGCCCGCCGCCACCTCGAGCCGGGCGTCGGCGGCCGGCTTGCCGGTGCCCGCGCACTCCAGCTCCACGTACCGGTCGGCGCGGTCCTCGAGGTGGTCGGCGAGCGCGTCCAGCCGCTCCGCGCGATCCGGGCCGCTCAGCCGGGACCACGTCTTCGCCGCGTCCCGAGCGGCCGCGACCGCGGCGGACACGGTGTACTCGTCGCCGATCGGGGCCATCCCGCGCACCTGCCCGGTGCGCGGGTCGAGGAGCAGGGTCGCGGGCCCGCCGGTGACGGCCGGTTCGTCCCCCGGCGTCCGGTGCTCAGTCCCGAACACGCGCGCTCAGGTCGTCCCTCAGCTGCGGGCGCAGCACCTTCCCGGTCGCGGTGCGGGGGATCGACGGCAGCGTGATCACCTGCGCCGGCAGCACCCCCTCGGCGAAGGTGGCCCGCAACGGCCCGGTCAGCGCGGCGGCGTCGGTCTCGCCGCCGGACAGCACGACGGCGGCGATGATCTTCTCCCCGGCGAAGCGGTCCGGCACCGTGACGCACGCGGCGTCCCGGACCTGGGGCAGCGCGCGCAGCACGCGGTCCATCTCGTCGAGGGAGACGGTCTCCCCGGCGACCTTGGCGATGTTCTTGAGCCGTCCGGTGAGGACGAAGAAGCCGCGCCCGTCCCGCTCGACCCGGTAGCCGAGGTCCTGGGAGTGGAACCAGCCGTCGCGGAACGCTTCGCGGGTCGCCTCGGCGTTGCGCACGTACCGCGACATCACGTTGAAGCCCCGCATGCAGACCTCGCCCACCTCACCCGGGGGCAGCGGCGCGCCCGCCGGGTCCAGCACCGCGACCTCGTTGCCGTAGACCGCGACCCCGACGGAGGGGATTTCCGCGTCGAGCATCAGCCCGCGGTAGGTGTCGTCGGACAGGCCCGGCGGCATGGTGCAGGAGAAGTTGGTGGTCTCCGAAAGGCCGTAGCCCTGCAGGACCCGGGCACCGAGGCGCTCGGCGACCGACCGCGCGGTGCGGCTGGTCAGCGGCGCCGCGGCGGAGACGAAGTAGCCGAAGTCCGACGGGAGCTCGGGGCGGCGCCACGTCTCGACGAGCGCTTCGAGGATGCCGGGCACGACACTCGCGATGCGCGGGCGGTAGGTCCGCAGGGTGCCGGGGTAGGCGAGCGGGGAGAAGGAGTCGCACAGCACCGTGTGCGCGCCGGCCGCCATCGTGCCGAGGACGGTGAAGTGCAGGCCGTTGACGTGGTGGATGGGCAGGCACGCGAGCACCCGGTCGTCCCGGACGAGCCCGTGGTGGCGGCGCACGGCTTCGGCGTTGGCCACCGCGTTGAGGTGGGTCTGGGCGACGAGCTTGGACGCGGCCGTGGAGCCGGACGTCGCGAAGTAGAGCGCGTCCGCGGCCGGGTCGAGCGCGGGAAGGGCCGCGGTGGGTTCCGGCAGCTCGGTCCAGTGCGGGAGGGCCCGCGAGTCCGGGCCCGGGGCGCCGGTGCCGGGCAGGTGGACGGTGGCGAGCGCCCCGGCGGCTTCGAGCTGCCGGGCGCGGCGCTCGGGCGGGTCCGACGGCCCGAGCATCAGCAGCCCGAACCCGGCCCGGAGCACGGCCAGCACGGTGAGGACCGACGGGACGTCGTTCGACGGCGCGAAGCCGAGCGCGGCGGGCCTCCCGGTCCCGAATTCGGCGCACAGCCACCCCGCGAGCGCGCGGCTCGCGACGGCGGCCGTGCGGTAGTCGAGGGTGGTCGCGGTGCCGTCGGGCGCGACAGCGGTGACGAAGGGCGCGTCCCCCTGGCTCACGGCGAACCAGTCGAGCGCGTCGAGCGGGGTGCGCCAGGGCGAGGAGGGCGCCGCCGGCCCGGCATCGCCGTAGCGGCGCGCGAGTACGTGATCCGCAACCGTCATCGAACGTAACCCTTTCCTCCGGCGCACCGCCCGTTCGGTCTTGCCGAACGAGCCTAGGCCGGGCGGCCCCGGTGAGCGGTAATCCGGAAACCGGCCCGGAAACGGCGGAGTAATCGGGCCCGGGCTCAGCCGGCCGGGGACCGGGCCGGGACCGCCGTGCTCTCCACACTCGCCCTCGGCGTCCGCGCCGCGTCGATCAGCTGCTCCTTCCGCGCCCGCACCGGCGCCGGCACCCGGGACAACGCGACCTCCCGCAGCCGGGTGTTCGTGAACGCGTAGCGCGTCCAAGCGAGGTCGCCCGGGCGCCGGACGCAGCGCAGGATTCCGCGGTTCACCAGCAGGCGCAACCACCGTCCGCTGGCGTGGTGGCCGTCCTCGGCCGCCAACGTCGCCACCACCGTCTCGGTGACGTCGTCCCCGCACACGGCCACGTCGTACAGCACCGCACGGGCCTCCGTGGGCAGCAGGTCGAGCGCGACCTCCAGCCGGGAGCGGACCGAGTACGGGATCGGGTCCGGCAGGCTCGCCGGATCCTCGTCCGGCAGCCGCCTGCCGTACTCGATCGCGAACAGCGGGTTGCCGCCGAGGGCTCCCGCCAGGGGGACGAGGGTTTCCGGGTGCTCGTCCGGGACCGCGTGGCCGGCGGGGATGCGCGTCGCCTTGTACGCCTCCCACATGAGGCGCGCGGCCTCGGTGTCGGCGAGCGGGTGGAGGCAGACCGACGTGCTGTGCAGCTTGCCCCCGCCCCACGACCGCCGGCGGGTCAGCAGGTCCGGGCGGGCGCTCGCGACGACGAGCAGCGGCACACCTCCCGACCGCTCGAGGAGGTGGTCGAGGAAGTCGAGGACGACGTCGTCGCTCCACTGCAGGTTCTCCACCACCAGCACCACCGGCGCGCGCGCGGCCAGCGCCTCGAAGAACTGGGTCCACGCGTCGAACGTGTCCGCGGTCCACGCCCGGTCGCCGTGGTCCGCCTCCAGCAGCACGCTCAGGTGGGAGAGGATCCACGGCGCCCGGCGTTCGTCGACGACGCCGTTCACGACGTCGCCCAGCCGCGCCAGCGCGAAGGGCATGGCATCGGCGGGGCTGATGCCCGCCGCCGCGCGGACCAGCTCGGCCAGCGCCGTGACCCGGCTGCCCACGCTGATCGCCGACGGCGTGCGGCCGACCAGCACCGTGGTGCGGGTCCCGCCGGCGCCCGGGCCGCGGCGCCGCCATTCCTCCAGCAGCCGGGTGCGGCCGGAACCGGCCTCGCCGAACAGGGTCAGCAGGTGGGGCTGCCGCAGCGTGCGGGCGCCCTCCAGAGCGGCGTCGAGCGCGGCGAGCTCGCGCTCGCGGCCGACGAACGGGAGGTCGTCCGGCCGGTTCAGCAGCCGCACCGCCTCGGCCGTGGTCGGGCACACCCGCACCGGGCCCGCGGCGTCGTCCTCCAGCAGGCGCAGGCAGAGCTCGACCAGGTCGTCGGACGGCCGGGGCCAGGACCGAGCCGGGTCGCCGTGCCGCACCACGGCCGGGCCGGTGGCGACGACGACCCGCACCTCGAACGGCAGCTGCTGCCCGTCGGCGGTGCGGCACCGCGGCTCGGCGGTCAGCCTGCCGTTGAGCGCGTGCGCCAGCTGCAGCGCCTGCCACGGTTCGGCTTCGCCCGCCGCGCCGTGCCCGGCGGTGACCAGCCACACCGGGGCCGACGGCGCTCCCGTGACGTCGCGCCACACCCGGTGCGCGGGACCGAGCAGCGCGGCGCAGTCACCGTCGCCGGTCCCGTCCGGCCCGATCACGCGGGTCCGGCGCGACCGGGCTTCGGCGCGGACGACGTCGTCGAGGTAGCCGCGGATCGCGGCGAGGTCCTGCGGCCCCGCGGACAGCCCCGGCGCGGGCCCGGCGGCGATCACCACGGTGCTGATGCGCTTGAGCTCCTCCAGCGGGACGCGCGCGCCCTCGGTGCCCGCCGGCCGCGGTTCGGGAACTTCGGCTCCGGGCCCGCCGGACGGCGGCTCCGGGGCGCGCTGCCCGGCGACGACCGGCTCGGCGACCTGGCCCAGCGAGCTGTCCTGGGTGAGGATCGCGTGCTCCAGCTGCTGCAGCTCGGGGCTGGGGTCCAGGCCCAGCTTCTCCACCAGCGCGCCGCGGGTGCGGCTGTAGACGGCGAGCGCGTCGGCCTGCCTGCCGCGCTGGTAGAGCACCCGCATGAGCAGGCCGCACAGGCGTTCCCGCAACGGTTCCTGCTCGACGAGCACCTCCAGCTCGGTCAGCACCTCGCGGTGCCGCCCGAGGTGGAAGTCCGCCTCCATCCGGTCTTCCAGCGCCATCAGCCGCGCGTTGCCGACGATGCCGATCTCGGGCCAGTCGAGCGCCTGGTCGGTCAGGTCGGCCAGGATCGGGCCGCGCCACATGGCGGTCGCCTCGCCCAGCAGTTCGGACGCCTGTTCCCAGCACCCGCCGGCGAGCGCCGCGTGCCCCTGCACGGCGATCTCGTTGAAGCGCACGAGGTCGATGTCCTGCGGCCGGATGCGCAGGAGGTAGCCGGGGGAGCGGGTGAGCAGCAGCGGTGGCTCCGCGCTGTCGTCCGAGGCGAGCAGCTTCCGGAGGCCGGAGACCGCGTTGTGCAGCATCTTGCGCGCCGAGACGGGAGCTTCGTCCGGCCAGAGCGCGTCCATCAGCTGGTTGACCGAGATCAGCGAGTTGTGCCGCAGCAGGAGGAGCGCGAGGGTCAGGCGCTGCTTCACGCCGCCCAGCGGAACCCGGCGTCCCCGCGAGGTGACTTCGAGCGGGCCGAGCAGGGAAAACTCCATGAATTCGCTCCAGGTGGTCGCAGCCGGGCCGGTACCAATTCGGATTGATCGCGGAACTCGGTTCGCAGGCGAATTCCCCCAGGGCATCGGGAACGGTGGTGGCTTTGCCGATGATCTTAGGTGATCCGCCGGGCCGGGGTCGGCTGAGCGGGCCTTCCGGGCACATCCGCGGGCACTTACGGGCAGCGGGCCGCGCGGACACCGCCATTGTGCGGATTCCGGGTAAGTCCTTCCGCCGCAGGGTGTTCGGGGCGTCCCGCTGACCGGGCAGTCCCGGCTGTCTTTCTGTCGCCCGATCGGTCCGGGTCCGGCGGGAAAAGGACAAATCGGATACGTCGTTCTCGGTGCCGGTGCGGATTGTTCCCGCGCTTTCCGCGCGACGGCTTTCGCCGCTCGGCCCCGCTACGACATCCGGGTGGTAGTTCCGGTGCCGAGGGGCCGGAAACCGTCGTGCCCCCGGCGAAAAGTGCCACGCACGGTTCCGGAATACGCGCTTCCCGTCGCTCCGAAGTGTGAGGGAAACCCGGCGGATTCCGATCGTTCGGCGCATTCCCGGCATCACCTGCGTAGGCCCGTGCACAGGCCGTTAACCCGTTGGGCCCTGAGCGCAGGGCGCTCCGGGTGACGTCGGCGGCCACGGCTAACAAATCCGCGTGCCGGCCGTCTTTCCCACGAACCCCACACCGGATCCGGCATTCCGCCGGTGCTCGAAAGGGACGTCCATGTCGCGAAGATCAGTTTTCGTCGCCCTCACCGCGGTCAGCGCGCTGCTGGCCCCGACGGCGGTGGCGGCCGCCGCGCCACCGGGGGTCGACCCGGCCACCGTCGACCTCACGCTCGGCGCGGGGCAGAGCACCACCGTCACCAAGCACGTGACCACGTCCGCCGTCCCGCCGAACCCCGACCTCGTCCTGCTCGCCGACACCACCGGCAGCATGGGCAGCGCGATCTCGAACGTGCGGACCAACGCCAACGCCATCACCGGCGACGTGCTCGCCGCGCAGCCGACCGCCCGGTTCGGGGTCGCGGAGTACAAGGACTTCGGCGACGCCGTGCCGTTCAAGGTCGACCAGGGCCTCACCGGGGACACCGCCGCGGTGCAGGCGGGCACGAACCAGTGGGTGGCCTCCGGGGGCGGGGACTTCCCCGAAGCCGACCTCAACGCGCTCTACGAACTGGCCACCGGCGCGGTCACCTTCCGGCCCGACGGCACGCGCATCGTCGCCTGGTTCGGCGACGCGCCGTCGCACGACCCCAGCGGCGGGCACTCCCTGGCCGACACGATCGCCGCGCTCAAGGCGGCGAACATCCGCGTGGTCGCGGTCAACGTCGGCGCACTCGACGCCGAGGGGCAGGCCACGGCCATCACCGAAGCCACCGGTGGCGTGCTGCTGAACAACGTGCCCTCGAGCCAGGTGTCGCAGGCCATCCTGGCCGGCATCAAGTCCATCGAGGTCACGGTGACCCCCAAGGTGACGGCCTGCGACCCGCAGCTGACGCTCACCAACGCCCCGGCGAGCGTCAAGGTGGCCGGCGGGGACGTCGCGACGTTCACCGAGGCGATCGCGGTCGCGGCGAACGCGGCGCCGGGCACGTACCACTGCTCGGTCGACTACCTGGTCGACGGCGTCTCGCGCGGGTTCGTCGAGACGACGACCGTGCGCGTGCTCGGGCTGAGCATCGGCGACGTCACGGTGGACGAAGGCTCCGGCGGCGCGCTGGTGCCGGCCACCTTCACCGTGTCGCTGCTCGGCGGGGCCGCCCCGGACCCGGTGACCGTCCACTACGCCACCGCGAACGGCACCGCCACCGCGCCGGCCGACTACGCCGCGGCCAGCGGGGACGTCACCTTCGCGCCGGGTGAGACGGCCAAGCCGGTGACGGTGCTGGTCAACCCGGACACCGTCGACGAGCCGGCCGAGACGTTCACCGTGAACCTCTCGGCCCCGGCCGGCGCCGGGCTGGTGGACCCGACGGGGGTCGGCACGATCGTCGACGACGACCGCGACGGCGCCTTCTCCTGCACCGGCACCGCGGCGAACGTCATCGGCAGCACCGCCGCCGTGGCGAACCCGCAGAACCTGCCGTGCGCCGACGACAGCGAGACCGTCCTCGACGCGACGCTCAACGCGGGCCTGATCAAGGTGCAGACCCACGCGCTGACCTCCTCGACCGACCTGACCCCGGACAACCAGTCCGCGGCCCCGGCGGCCGGTGACCACGCGCAGGCATCGGCCAAGATCGACAAGACGGTGATCAGCACGGTCGGGCTGACGATCGAGCTGGGCGTGATCCAGTCCCAGGCGGCGGCGACCTGCCAGCCGGTCACCGGCGGGCTCGCCCCGGCGCTGACCGGCAGCTCGAACGTCGCCTCGCTGAAGATCAACGGCGTCCCGGTCACGGTCGGCTCGGCACCGCTGACCATCCCGCTGGTCATCGGCTCGCTGAAGCTGAACGGCCAGACCGTGTCCGGCGGCGTCGTGAAGCAGCAGGCGGTGGCACTCGACACCGCGCTGGCGAAGATCGTGCTGGCGGAGTCCCAGGCCGACGTGCACGGCACCACCGCGCACCCGGCGGGCAACCCCTGCCGGCGGTGACCGGCTGACCGAGCCGGGGCGGACTCCGGTCCGCCCCGGCTCCTCCGGGGCTTCAGCTCGGCGGCTGCTGCGGGTACCCGGGCTGGGCGTAGCCGGCCGGCGGGCCCGCGAAACCCGGCTGCCCGGCCATCGGGTGGCCGGCCGGGCCCGGGTACGGCGCCTGGCGCGCCCGGCCACCCTTGACGGCCGCGAGCGCGACCAGGAGCCAGGAGATCGCCGTGGCGACGTCCAGCGGGACGGCCACCGCCATGAAGATCAGGCTGATGTCACTGGCGCTCAGGTTCCCGGAACTGATCCAGGACGCCGCGTCCAGCGACACGAACTGCCACGCGATGGCCGCCGCCGTCGTCAAGAGCATGACGGCGAAGGCGCCGACCAGCAGGCCCGAGCCGCCCCTGGCGCGGGCCTTGATCGCGAAGATCAGGCCGAGCACGCCCACCACGAGCAGCAGCACCCGCGGGATGATCTCGATGGTCGTCAACGCCAGGGGTGTCATGCCCGCCTCCACGCACTCGCTGCCGGAGATCGAGGCGTCCGGGCCGCGCCGCGCCGATCGTATGCGCCCGCCGGATCCCGCGTGGGCGATTCGCGGGAAGCGCCGGCGGATGGAAGCGCTTTGGAAGCCGGGTCTGCGACCGTTCGGGAAACGAAAGGGATCGAACCATGAAACGTGCTGGTGCAGCCGCTTTGCTCGCCGCGGCCCTGGTCGCGGTGCTCGCCCCGGTGGCCGCCGCGGCGGAAGGCCCTTCGGCCGGCTCCGCCCCCGTCGGCGGGATGGGCGGCGGTCCCTACATCGGCGACATCCCGGCACCCGGCACCGGCGACCGCTGAACCGGCCCGGATCGTCGGCCGCCGCGCCGCGGGCGATCTCCGTCCGCCGGGGTAACGGACGTGCGCTCCGCAACGACTGTGGACACGAGCATCGGCGGGGTTGCCCGGGACACCCCGCGGTCTTGCGGCGGTGTGGCGGTTCGTGGAGGTAGCGGATGACCGAGGTCGTAGCGGTGGGTTCGGCCGAAGGTGCGGTGCTGGACGTCGTCTTCGTGCACGGCCTCGACGGCAACGCGCGTACGTCGTGGTCGGGAAAACGGGAGGACTCGTTCTGGCCGCGGTGGGTGGTCGAGGACATCCCGGGCGTGGCCGTCTGGTCGGTGGGGTACGACGCCGCCTCGAGCAAGTGGCTGGGGCACGCGATGCCGATCCAGGACCGGGCGATCAACGTGCTGGCCCAGCTGCAGAACCGGGGCATCGGGCAGCGGCCGCTGTGTTTCGTCACGCACAGCATGGGCGGGTTGCTGGTCAAGGAGATGCTGCTGCACTCCGCCGAAGGACGGGCCGGCTATCGCGAGTTCGCGGCCGCGGTCCGCGGCGTGGCCTTCCTGGCCACCCCGCACACCGGTTCGGACCTGACGAAGGTCGTGAAGGCCCTCAGCGTCGTCTACCGGGCGACCAGCGCGGTCGAGGACCTGCGGCACAACAGCGCGCACCTGCGTCAGCTCAACGACCGGTACCGGGACTGGGTGGCCGAGCCCGGCGTCGACGTGGCGCACCGCGTGTTCTTCGAGACGCTGCCCACCAAGGGCGTGCGGGTGGTCGACGCCTCGTCGGCGAACCCCGGTCTCGCGGGCGTGCGGCCGATCCCGGTGGACGACGACCACATCGGGATCTGCAAGCCCGCTGATCGCGAATCGGTGGTCTACGGGCAGGTCAAGCTCTTCGTCACCGGCGTCCGGGATTCCGCTCGCGCCGGCACCGGCTCCCCGGCGGGCGAAGCGACGGCCGGCGGGCGGCGCGTGATCGAGGGGCCGGTCGCGGGGGGTGGCGTGACCCTGACCGGCACCTACGTCGCCGGGCACGACATGTGGATCGACGGGGCCGAAGGCGCCCGCGGAAAGCCCCGGCCGTGACCAGCGACCGGGAGGCACCTGGCGCCTCCGCGCTCGCGACGGCTCGGCAGACCTTCGTGGAAGGGCCGGTCGCCGAAACCGGCGACGTCAACCTCGAAGGCAAGTACGTCGCGGGCCACACGCTCAACGTCAACCACTACGGGCCGCAGCCCGAGGAGGGGGCGCTTCCGTTCCTGGTCGTCGACAAGGCGTACCTGGAAGAGCAGGCGGGGAAACCCAAGCGGGTCTACGTCGCGCGGTCGCCGGACTGGGCCGACGTCGTGCACGGCGCCGACTCCGAGCTCCGGTTCATCGAACGCGACCAGACCGCGGCACTGCGGGACGCGGTCCGCGAAGAACTGCTCGCCCCGATCGCGCGCGGCACCGACCACCAGCTGCACTCGCTGTTCGTGCTGGGCGCCCCGGGCTCCGGGAAGACGACGCTGGTCCGGCGCGTGGCGGCGATGCTGGTGCTCGCCGGCGAATGCGTCGTCGTCGACTTCGGGGTGAAGACGGAGCGGGTGACCAGCGGGGACGTCGCCGCCTACATCCGGGCCATGGACCGGATCGCCGGCGAAGGCGTCCCGGTGCTGATGCTGCTGGACGACCCGTTCTTCGCCAACTCCGGGTGGGTCGAGTTGCTGCAGGCACTGGGCCGGCCGCAGCACCAGGGTGTCTCGGTGCTGGGCGCGAGCCCCGACTTCCTCTTCCGCCGGTTCGCCCACTGGTTGTTCGGGAAGCAGGTGGTCGGCCGGAACTTCGACATCACCAGACCGTCGACGGGGGAACGGCGGCAGCTGGCGCAGTTGCACGACCGCGATCCGGCGAGCTTGCTCACCACGGAAGAAGACCTGCTCGTCGTCGCGATGGAAGCCGCGGCGGGCGAATCCTTCCGGGACATCATGCAGCGGATCTGGATCACGCTGAACGACGGTGTCCCCGTGGACCCGAACGCCGACGTGCGGCGCCTTCCCTGGCCGGTCGTGGCCTTCGCGATGATCTGCTACTTCCACCGCCACTACGTGCTGTGCCCGGAATCCCTGCTGCACGAGTTCCTGTCGAACATCCTCGACGAAGCCCCACCCGACCTGCTCGCGCAAGCGCTGGAAGAGCTGGTGACCCAAGAGGGCTGGCGCATCTTCTCCGTGCACTTCCCGCGCCAGGGGCACCCCGGCAGCAGGCTGATCGGCGCGACCCACGCCCGCGTGGCGCGTGAGGCGTGGCGGTACCGCCCGACGCAGGGTCTCAACGTCGAGAAGGGCGTGATCGACGCGTCGGTCCAGGCGCTGGGAGCGGCTCCCCAGCTGGCGGAAATGATCCTCGTGCAGCGGCCGTCGCTGAGGAGCCAGCTGGCCAAGCACTTCGCCGCGCGGTGGAGCGCCGCGGTCGAGGACGGCACCATGGAAACGAAGTCGCTGTGCGCACTGGTGCGGGCGCTCAAGCCGTCGCGCGACGCACGGATGACGTTCCGCCCCGTGCTCCGCAGGTGCCTGAGCCTCCAGAACCGGCAAAGCTGGCTCGCCGCGTGGCAGCTGTACCACCTGTCCTCGGGCAACCTGCTCTCGCAGGAGCGGGAAGCACTGCTCATGAAGAGCCTGCCCGGGATGCTGAAGATCGCCGATCTCTCCGCGGGGCCGGCGGAGTCGATCGAGATAGCCCGGCGCACGAACACCTTCCGGGACATCGTCGTCGAGCGCCTGAGGTCGAGCTTGCGGGGCGAGCTGGACTGGACGGTGGACGCCCAGCAGGCGGCGTGGCTGCTCAAGAGCCTGCCGTCCGCCGAGGTGGCCGACCTCCTGGAGCGGGTGTACGAGTGGCTGGAGAACGCCTCCCTCGACGACGAGGGCGGTTCCTCGCGCACGGCGCTCGTCGTCAAGACGCTGTTGACGCTCTACGACGCCGGCGGACTGCTCGGCGACGGGGAAAACGCCCGGTTGTTCAGCGTGGTCCTGGACTGGCAGCTCACCACCCCCGAGATGAACCAGGATGTGCTCCAGGCCCTGCTCGGCATCACCGAGGGGGCCTTGAACCGGGGTGATCCGAACGGCGGGGCCGCCCTGGACCAGCTGCTCGACTTGCTGTGCGAGCACTCGGGCAGCAACGAGGCCGCCTGGAACGTCTTCCTGGCCGCGCTGGGGCGGCTCTCCGGTACCCCCGATCTGCTTCGGGAAGTCTTGCCGAGGGTCGCCCGGCAGCTGGCGGATCGACCGGAGGTCAACGAGAGCTCCTGGGCCGCGGTGCTGTCGATGGCCGGCCGGGATCCCGATCTGGCGCCGGAAATCGTGGCCGAGGTGATCGGGCAGCTTCAGGCGCGACCGGAAAACTACGAAAGCGTCTGGGTCGCGCTGCCGTCGACGTTCGCCCGGTTTCCGGACTTGGCTCGCGCGTTCGCCCCGCGGTTGTTCGCATGGCTGTGGGGACGGCCGGATGGCAATGACGCCGCGTGGGGCGCCGTGTTGTCGATGTTCGGCCGGGTGCCGGAGCTGGCGGATCTGGCGCGGGAGGTCGTGCCGGGTGCGGTGGAGCGGTTGCTGGAGCGGCCGGATGGCAATGAGGCGGCGTGGAGTGCCGTGTTGTCGATGTTCGGTCGGGTGCCGGAGCTGACCGGGTTGGCTCGTGAGGTCGTGCCGCTGGTTTTCGAGTGGCTGTGTCAGCGGCCGGAGAGCAATGAGAGTTCTTGGGCGGCGTTGTTGTCGACGTTCGGCCGGGTGCCGGAGCTGGCGGATCTGGCGCGGGAGGTCGTGCCGGGTGCGGTGGAGCGGTTGCTGGAGCGGCCGGATGGCAATGAGGCGGCGTGGAGTGCCGTGTTGTCGATGTTCGGTCGGGTGCCGGAGCTGACCGGGTTGGCTCGTGAGGTCGTGCCGCTGGTTTTCGAGTGGCTGTGTCAGCGGCCGGAGAGCAATGAGAGTTCTTGGGCGGCGTTGTTGTCGACGTTCGGCCGGGTGCCGGAGCTGGCCGATCTGGCGCGGGAGGTCGTGCCGGGTGCGGTGGAGCGGTTGCTGGAGCGGCCGGAGAACAACGAGGGTGCCTGGGCGGCGCTGTTCTCGGCGTTCGGCCGGGTGCCGGAGCTGGCGGATCTGGCACGCGAGGTCGTGCCGGGCGCGGTCGAGCGGCTGCTGGAGCGGCCGGACGGCAATGACGCGGCGTGGAGTGCCGTGTTGTCGATCTTCGGCCGGGTTTCGGAGCTGACCGGGCTGGCCCGTGAGGTCGTGCCGCTGGTTTTCGAGTGGCTGCGCCGTCGGCCGGAGAGCAACGAGAGTTCCTGGGCGACCTTGTTCTCGATGTTCGGCCGGGTGCCGGAGCTGGCGGATCTGACGCGGGAGATCGTGCCGGGCGCGGTGGAGCGGTTGCTGGAGCGGCCGGAGAACAACGAGGGTGCCTGGGCGGCGCTGTTCTCGACGTTCGGCCGGGTGCCGGAACTGGGTGGCTTGGCCCGCGAGGTCGTGCCGCTGGTCTTCGCGTGGCTGCTGCGGCGCCCGGAAGGCAACAAGAGTTCCTGGGCCGCGTTGTTGTCGACCTTCGGCCGGGTCCCGGAGCTGGCGGATCTGGCGCGCGAGATCGTGCCGCAAGCCGTCGAGCGGGTGCTCGAGCGCACCGAAAGCAATGAATACGTGTGGAACGCGTCGTTTTCGGCGCTGAGCCGGGTCCCCGAGCTGGCCGACTTGGCACCGGGCATCGTCGCGCGGGGTTTCGACTGGCTGTTGCAGCGCCCGGAAAGCAACGAGAGTTCCTGGGCCGCGTTGTTGTCGACGTTCGGCCGGGTTCCCGGGCTGGCGGACCTGGCGCGCGAGATCGTGCCGGGTGCGGTCGAACGGCTGCTGAAGCGGCCGGAAGGCAACGAAGGTGCTTGGGCGGCCTTGCTGTCGGCGTTCGGCCGGGTCCCGGAGCTGGCGGACCTGGCGCGCGAGATCATCCCGAAGCTGTTCGAGCAACTGCTGAAGCGGCCGGAAGCGAACGAGAGCATCTGGCTCGCGCTTCCGTCGGCGCTCGGTCCGTTCCCGGACCTGGCCCGCGACTTCGTGCCGCGGGCCCACGAGTGGCTCCTGGAGCACGAAAGCAACGAGGGTGCGTGGGGATCCCTGCTGCTCATCCTCGGCCGGATACCCGAGTTGAGGGACCTGTCGGACGACATCGTGCCGGAAGTCTTCGAACTGCTGCGAAGCCGGTTCGACCCCGGCAACAGGGTGTGGACCGGCATGGTGCTCGCGCTGTCGTCCCCGGCCGGCATTTGCGCCGGCAGCCGCGCGGAGATGCTCGGCACCCTGTCCGGCTGGTTCGGCGACCGGCCACCGGAGAACGTCATGCTCCGTTCGGTCCGCCTCCTTCGCGTTGCGGGCGGAGAAGCCGAAGAACTGGTCTCCACTGTCCTCGCCGAGCTGGTCTCCTTCGAGGAGAACCCTGATCGCCGCGCTGATTTCGTCCTGGTGCAAGCCTTGGCGTACGCGGTGGCCAGAACCGGCCGGCCGGACATCGAGGCGAGGTTCGCCGCGGTGGAACGGAGATCCCGCGATGTCGATGAGACTGAAGTGGCGGACATCGAACCGCCGCCCACGTGGTGAGCGGGTAGCCGGCCGCCGGCGCCGGGTTCGCTAGGGGTTCTTCCAGACTTTCGCCGCCATCGCGGACGGGGGCGCCGCCGCGGGGTAGAACCGGGTCATGGTGAGCACGGAACCCGGGATCGTCGCCTTCCCGCGGCGGGCGCCCGGTCAGGTCACTCCGCCCGACGGTTACGCCGAGCTGCGTGCCCGGCCCGGGTTGTGCCGGACCGTCCTGCCCGGGGGTACGCCCGTCTGGCTCGTCGCGCGGCACGAGGACGTGCGGGCCGCGCTGACCGATCCGCGGCTGAGCTCCGACCCGGCGCAGCCGGGCTTCCCCGCCACCGGTGGGGCACCGGAAGCGCTTCCCGGGTGGTTCGTGGCCATGGACGCACCCGAGCACACGCGGTACCGGAAGCTGCTCATCCCGGAGTTCACCGTGCGGAAGGTGCGGGAGCTGCGGCCGGGCATCCAGCAGGTCGTCGACGAGCGGATCGACGCGATGCTGGCCGCCGGGAACTCCGCGGACCTCGTGTCCGCCTTCTGCCTCGTGCTGCCGTCACTGGTCATCTGCCAGCTGCTGGGCGTGCCCTACGAGGATCACGAGCACTTCGAGTCCCGCACCCGCGTCCTGGTCAGCCTCGCTTCGACGGCCCGGCAACGGGAAGTCGCGCTGGGCGAGATCAACACCTACCTGGCCGAGCTGATCGCCGCCAAGCGGGCGCGGCCCGGCGAGGACCTGATCAGCCGGCTGATCGGCGGCGGGGTGCTGGACGACGCCGAACTGCTCGGCGTGGCCATGCTGCTGCTGGTCGCCGGCCACGAGACCACCGCCAACATGCTGTCGCTCGGCGTCGTGATGCTGCTGGAGAACCCGCAGTGGATCGGGCACGAGGGGGTCGTCGAGGAGCTGCTGCGGTTCTTCTCGATCTCCGACGTCGTCAGCCTGCGCGTCGCCACCGAGGACCTCGAGATCTCGGGCCAGCTGATCCGGCGCGGCGAAGGGGTCGCGCCGCTCGGGCTGGCGGCGGGGCACGACGGGACCGTGTTCGAGGACGCCGGCGAGTTCTGCCCCGCCCGCTCGGCGCGCCACCACGTCGCCTTCGGCTACGGGATCCACCAGTGCATCGGGCAGCACCTGGCCCGGCTGGAGATGGACGTCGCGCTGACCACGCTGTTCGAGCGGGTGCCGCGGCTGCGGCTCGCGGTGCCGGCCGACGAGCTCGAGTTCAAGCACGACGGAGTCCTCTTCGGACTCTACGAGCTGCCGGTGCGCTGGTAGCTCAGGCGGTCAGGACGTGCACGCCTTCGCGCTCGATTTCGGCGGCCACCGTCGAATCGATCCCGCCGTCGGTGATGAACGTGTCCACTTCGGACAGTTCGGCGAAGCGGGCGAAGTGGTCGTTGCCCACCTTCGTGTGGTCGGCGAGCAGCACGACGCGGCGGGCACCGGCGATCGAGGCCCGCTTGACCATCGCTTCCGCCGGGTCCGGGGTGGTGAGGCCGCGCTCGACCGACAGGCCGTTGGTCGCCATGAACGCCACCTCGACGAACGTTTCGCTCAGCGAGTGCAACGCCCACGAGTCGACCGACGCGAGCGTGCGCGCCCGGAGGCGGCCGCCCACCAGCATCACCGTGAGGTTGGGCCGCTTGGACAGCGTCAGCGCGATGTTCACGGAGTTGGTGACCACCGTGAGGTTGCAGTCGATGGGGAGCGCCTCCGCGAGGTGCGCGGTGGTCGTGCCCGCGTCGAGCAGGATCGCGCCTTCCGCGGGCAGTTCGGCGAGCGCGGCCTTGCCGATGCGCTTCTTCTCCGCCGTCATCACGCTTTCGCGGGTGTTCAACGCCGGTTCGAAACCCAGGCGCTCGATGGGGATCGCCCCGCCGTGCACCCGGCGGAGCGACCCGTGGCGTTCCAGCGTGGTGAGGTCACGGCGGATCGTCTCCGTCGTCACCGCGAACTCGCCGGCGAGCTCGGCCACGTCGACCCGGCCGCGGGACCGGGCCTGCTCGAGGATCAGCTGCTGACGCTCTTCCGCGTACACCGCGACCCCCCGTCCGTGCCTGCTCGTCATGTCGTTCTGTGTGGTTGCTGATGTTACTTTATGTTGAATCGCGCCCGGAGTGCAATGCCGCCGCGGGGGCGGTGAGGGCCTGCAGCTCGCGCTGGAGCTCGGTGTTCACCGCGCTCTGGTGCCGGGCGAGGAAGAAGTGGCCGCCGGGGAAGACCGCCAGCCGGAAGCCGCCTTCGGTGTGCTCGCCCCAGTTCCCGGCCTCCTCGGCGGTGACCTTCGGGTCCTGGTCGCCGATCAGCGCGGTGACCGGGCAGCGGACGCGGCGCCCGGCCGGGCAGGCGTAGGTCTCGATCGCCCGGTAGTCGGCGCGGATCGCCGGCAGCGCCATCCGCAGGATCTCGTCGTCGCCGATGACCGTCCGGTCCACCCGGTTGAGCTCCCGGACCTCGTCGAGCACGCCGTCGTCGTCGCGCTCGTGGATCCGCTCGTCGCGGAAGGTCGACGGCCCGCGCCGCCCGGACGCGACGATCGCCCCGGGCGCCCGCAGGCCGCGCAGTTCGAGCCGCCAGGCGGTTTCGAAGGCGAGGACCGCGCCCATGCTGTGCCCGAAGAACACGGCCGGCTTGTCGGAGAGGGCGGCCAGCTCGTCGGCGACCAGATCGGCCAGCCCGGCGACCGAGTCGACGTTCGGCTCCCGGCGGCGGTCCTGCCGCCCCGGGTACTGCAGCGAGACGACGTCGACGTCCGGCGCGAACCGCGCCGAGACCGGGTGGAAGTAGCTGGCCGAACCACCGGCGTGGGGGAAGCAGACGAGCCGGGTACCCGCGCCGGGCGCGGGGTGGTAGCGGCGGATCCACGACGTCGTGGCGTTGTCCGCGATGTTCACGAGAGCGTTTCCCTTCGACGCGGTGTCAGGTCCGCCAGTGAACCGCGCCGGGGGCCACGGATTCCTTAGTGTTGCCGCTCACACCACGGGGTCGCGGCACCGGCGCCCGCTGCGGAATCCGCCGAGGTTCCGGGGTTTTCCGGGTGCGCGACGACCTACCGTCGGCGGGGCACGCGATCCGCCCGTGCCCCGCCGAGAGGAGTCCTGATGACCGCTGACGCGCTCACCGCCGCCCGGCGCAAGGCGACCGAGCTGCGCCGTGCCATCCAGTCGCTGCACCGGATCCACGGTGACACGCCGCCGATGCGGCGGCTGATGAGCGATCTCGGCTGGATCGAAAGCGGGCTGGGGGAACTGCCCGCCACCCCATCGGCCGTCGCCGATCGGGTGCTCGTGCCGGACACCCCGTACGCGCGCGAAATGTGGCACGGGGCCGACGACGAGGGGCTGGGCGGCCGCCGCCTTCCGTGAAAGCAGGGTGAGGATGGCGGAGGTGACGGGCGTCGCCGGGCGGGTGGTCGGGCGGCTGCGGGAGCTCGAGGTCCTCGGTTCGGCGTTCGCCAACGCGCGGGCCGGTTCGGCGACCCTCGTGCGGGTGCGCGGGGCGACCGGCACCGGCAAGACGGCGTTGCTGGCGGAATTTTCGCGGTCGGTCGGCGACCGCGCGGTCGTGCTGTCGGAGACCTGCCGCCGGCCGGGCGGCGGGACCGCCGGGCGCGCCGCCGAGGGGCTGCTCCCGGACGCCGGGAGCCGGTACGGCATGCCGGTGCCGGTGCTGTCGCGCCGGCTGGGCCGCCGGCTGGCCGACCTGACCGTGGCCGGCCCCGTCGTCGTCCTGCTCGACGACTTCCACCACTGCGACGAGGCCTCCGTCCGGGTGCTGGCGCACCAGGCGCACCGGGGCGCGGAGCAGCCCCTGCTGGTCGTGGTCGCGCAGCGCCCCACCGGCCGGCCGCTGTGGCCGCCGATGACGCTGCCGCCGGGCGACGTCGCGACCGTCGACCTGGCCGCCTTCACCGAAGCCGAGGTCGCCGGCGTCGCCGCCGCGTGGTGGCCCGAGCCGCCCGGACCCGATTTCGCGCGCGAGCTGGCCGGGCTGACGGGTGGCAACCCCGCGCTGCTCGGCGAAGTCTGCGCGGCCCTGCACCTGGAGGGGCTCGACCCGGACGACCGGGCGCTGGCGCGGGCCCGGGTGCTCGCCCCGGCCGCCCGCGCCCGGCTGGTCGAGCGCGTCCTCGCCGGCCGTCCGGAGCACGTCCGGCACGTCGCCGAGGCGGTCGCGGTGTTCGGCGCGCCCGACGTGGAGCTCGTCGCCCTGCTCGGCGGGGTCCCCGAACCGCTCGCCGCCGACGCGCTCGGCGTCCTCGCCGCCGAGGGGCTGCTGCGCGACGACGGCGGCGAGCTCGCCTCGCCCGCGGTCCGCGACGCGGTACTGGCCGGCGTGCCGGAACGGCGGCTCGGCCCGCTGCGGCTGACCGCGGCCCGGCTGCTCAACGACCGCGGCTGCCCGCCCGAGGACGTCGGCGCGCACCTGCTCGGCCGGCGGCGGCTGCCGGAGCGGTGGATGCGGGACGTGCTCGCCGAGGCCGCGCGCACCGCGGAACGGTCGGGCCGGCCGCACGACGCCGCCCGCTACCTCGGGGTGCTCGTCGCCGACCGGCCCCAGGACATGCCGGTGCGCATCGAGTTCGCCCGCCTGGTGGGGGTGCGCGATCCGCTGGCGGCGTACGCGACGCTCGCCGGGATGGCCGAACTGGCCGAGGACGCCCGCAGCCGGGCCCGGATCTCCTTGCAGCTGGCCATCGCGGCGCTCTCGGCCCGCGAGCCGCAGGAAGCGACGCGGCTGCTGACCGGCGCGCTGGCGCAGCTCGACGACGACCGGGGCGAGGACGCCGGGGACGCCGGCCGCGGCCTGCGGACCGAGCTGGAGGCCGCGCTGCTGGCGGTCGCCTTCGAACAGCCCGGCTCGCTGGACCTGGTCGGCGCGCGCCTGCCCGCGATGTCCGCGCTGCCCGGCCAGACCCCGGCCGAGGTCGGCGTGCTGGCACTGGCGGCGGTGGCGCACCTGATCCGCGGCACCGACCGGGACCTCGCGGTCTCCTGCGCGCGGCGGGCACTCGAACGCCCGGAACCGTCGGTGCGGTGGGCCTGCTCGCTCGCCGCCTACGTCCTGTTCGCCGCCGACGAGGTCGACGAGGCCCTGCACGCGCTGGGCGGCCTGTCGCCCGGGCCGGTCCGCGACGACGCCGGCTGGGCGGAAGTCGTGGCCCTGACCGCGCATTCGTGGCTCACGTGCGGGGCGGGCGACCTTTCCCGCGCGCTCTCGGACGCGACGGCGGCCGTGCGCGCCGCCGAGCGCGACGACCGCGCCGAGCTCGCGACCGCGCCCCTGGTCGCCCAGGCACTGGTCCTGCTGCAGCAGGGTGACGTCGACGGCGCGGCCGCGGCGCTGGCCCGCGCCGACCGGGCCGGGCCCGACGGGTCCGTCCTCCGCTTCCCGTTCCACCTGCTGGCGCGGGGACGGCTCGCCGAGGCGCGGGGCGACCTGGAGGAGGCGCTGGCGCACCTGCGCCGGTGCGGTGCCGCACTGCGCGCGGAAGGCGGCGCCAACCCGCTGTTCGTCCCGTGGTGGCTCGACGGCGCCCGGGTGCTGGTCCGGCTCGGCCGGCGGGCGGAGGCCGCGGACCTCGTGGCGCACGGCGAAGAACTGGCCCGTGCCTGGGGATCGGCGTCGGCGCGGGGACTGGCGTTGCTGGGCCGCGGCCTGGTGGCCGAGGGCGACGCCGCCGTCGACGGGCTCCACGCGGCGGCCGGCGTGCTCGGCGGGACGGCGGCGTCCTGGTACCTCGCCGAAGCGGAAACCGCGCTGGGACAAGCACTTCTGCGGGCCGGTGACCACCAGGGCGCGCGCCGGGCGTTCCGGGCCGCCGTGGACCTCTCGGTGCGCTCGGGGTTCTGGAGCCGGGCCGAGGAGGCGCAAGCCGGCGTGACCGCGGCCGGCGGGCGCAACTACCCGGTCACCGGCAGCGTGACCGACGTGCTGACGCTGGGGGAGCGGCGGGTCGGCGAGCTCGCCGCGACCGGCGCCACCAACCGGACCATCGCCGACGCGCTCCAGCTCGCCGTGCGGACCGTCGAAATCCACCTCACGAGCGTCTACCGCAAGCTGGGTGTCAGCGGCCGCACCCAGCTGCAGGAGCGGTTCCCCGGCGGCCTGCTCGCGCCGGAACCGGCGCTGTGACCGGTGACACGGGGAAAACACGGGGGAGTGCCATGCGTCCGGTGCCCGGCCTGGCGGTGATCGTCGACGACACCGGCGTGCTCGAAATGGTGCTGCCCACCGGGGAGCACCGCGTGCTCGCCAGCGGTCTCGGCGCGGCGATGTGGATCGCGCTGGCCCAGCACGACTGGGATCCCGCGGCCGCGGCGCTCGCGCTCGCGCCCACGTGCGACCTCGAACCGGCCGAGCTCACCGGTTCCCTGCGCGCGTGGATGGGCGACCTGGCCGCGCTGGGCGTGTTGAGCACCGGCCCGGCCGACGGAAAACCCTAGATATGCGCGCTGTTCGTTGACCGGCACCACCGCGGTGACCGACGCTCCCCACGCACGGAAGAAAATCCCGAAGACTCAGGGAGGCGCGGTGGGCGGGCAGGCGCAGGATCGGCCGGCCGTGATCGGCGGCGGGGTGATGGGCTCGGCCATCACGGCGATGGCGCTGGGACACGGAGTTCCGGTCACCCTGGTCGAAACCGACGGCGAGGCGGTCGAACTCGCGAAGCGGCGGGTGGCGCAGCAACTGCGGCACGGCCGGCTGATGGGCGCGTTCCCCGACGTCGCCGAAGGCGAGCTGACCGCGACGACCGGCCTGGGCGCGGCGAAGGACGCGACGGCGGTCATCGAAGCGATCATCGAAGACGACAAGGTCAAGGCCACTGTGCTCGGTGAGCTCGCGGCGCTGGTCGCACCGGGCACCCCCTTGATCACCAACACTTCCGGCATCCCGGTCGACGAGCTGGCCGACGCGGTCGAGCGGCCCGCGGACCTGCTGGCGACGCACTTCATGAACCCGGCGTACCTGATCCCGAACGTCGAGGTCGTCCGCGGCCCGCGCACCGGACAGTCCACTCTGGACGCGGTGCTGGGCCTGCTGGAACGGCTGAGCCGCAAGCCGATCGTCGTGCGCGACTCGCCGGGGTTCGTCACCAGCCGGCTGCTGCACCCCATGATCAACGACGCCGCGCGGGTGGTCGAGGAAGGCACCGCGTCGGTGGAAGCCGTGGACGAGCTCATGCAGGGCTGCCTCGGCCACCCGACCGGCCCGCTGCGCACCGCCGACCTGATCGGCCTGGACAACCTCGCCGACGCGCTGCGGGCGCTCGCCGAACGCACCGGTGACCCGCGGCACGCGCCGTGCGCCCTGCTGCAGTCCAAAGTGGCCGACGGCCACCTCGGCCGGAAGACCGGACGGGGCTTTTACGAGTACGGGAAGGTGTTCTGAGTGAACGACGTCTCCACCACCGCAACGCCGGCGCGCACGCCGGAGGCCGTCACGCGGGAGATCCGGGAGTTCCTGACCGGGCGCGTCAAGCAGGACGTCCCGGTCGACCAGGACCTCTTCCGCACCGGCCTGGTCTCCTCGATGTTCGCCATGGAGCTGGTCGTGTTCCTCGAGCAGACCTACGGCATCGCCATCGTCGGGCCGGACCTCAAGCTCGACAACTTCCGCACCGTCGAAGGCATGACGGCGCTCGTGGGGCGCCTGCTCGATGAGTGACAACCCGCTCGCGGCGGCCGCCGCCGACCTGACCGCCCGGGTCGGTGACCGGGCGGCGGCCTGGGACGTCGAGGGCCGGCTGCCCGAAGACCTGTTGCGCGCCCTCGGCGCACGAGGCCTGCTGTGCGCGGAAGTGCCCGCCCAATACGGCGGTCTCGGCGCGAGCAGCATCCACAGTGGAGGGTTCACCGCGCACGCCGGCTCGCTGTGCAGCTCGCTGCGCAGCGTGATGACGTCGCAGGGCATGGCGGCCTGGACCATCCAGCGCTTCGGCGACCGCGCCCAGCGGGCGAACTACCTCGGCCGGCTCACCTCCGGCGACCTGGCCGCGGTGGCCTTCAGCGAACCCGCGGCGGGCAGCGACCTGTCGTCGGTGGCCACCACCGTCCGCGCCGACGGCGACGACGTCGTGGTCAACGGCGAGAAGGTCTGGATCACCGCGGCGGCGTACGCGGACCTGATCGTGGTCGTCGGCGAGCTGGACGGCCTCGGCACGGCGGTCGTGGTGCCGTCGACCGCCGAGGGCGTCACGATCGAGCGCGTCCCGCACCCCAGCGGGTGCCGCGCCGCCGGCCACTCGACCGTCCGG
The DNA here is from genome assembly GCF_041346945.1 of Amycolatopsis sp. cg9. Classification (NCBI taxonomy): domain Bacteria; kingdom Bacillati; phylum Actinomycetota; class Actinomycetes; order Pseudonocardiales; family Pseudonocardiaceae; genus Amycolatopsis; species Amycolatopsis sp. cg9. Next base: position 5,931,737 of record NZ_CP166850.1, read on the forward strand.
CTCCACGACGTCCGGCTGCCGCGCTCGGCGGTGCTCGGCGGCGGCGGGGTCGAGCTGTCCATGCTCATCACGACCGCGCTCGCCTACGGCCGGATCTCGGTGGCCTGGGGCTGCGTCGGCATCCTGCGCGCGTGCCTGGCCGCGGCCGGCGCGCACGCGGCGAACCGGCACCAGGGCGGCGTGGCGCTGGCCGACCGCCAGCTCGTCGCCCGGCACCTGGCCGACCTGTACGCCGACGAGCAGGCCGCGACCCGCGTGTGCGAGCACGCCAGCCGCGCCTGGGACGGGCGCTCACCCGAGATGGTGGTCGCGACCGTGCTGGCCAAGTACGTCAGCTCGACCGCGGCGGCCCGCGGGTCGGGCACCGCGGTGCAGGTGCTGGCCTCGGCCGCGGCCCAGGACGGCCACGTGGTCGCCCGGGCGCACCGCGACGCGAAGCTGATGGAACTCATCGAAGGCAGCAACGAGATCTGCCAGCTCATCCTGGCGGGGCACACCCGTGTCCTCGTGAATACCGGCGACTGAGGAGGACTCCGGTGGCAAGCACGACCATGGTCAAGTGCCTGGTGTGGGACCTCGACGAAACCCTGTGGAACGGCACGCTGCTCGAAGACGGCGCCGTCGAGGTTTCCGAGGAGATCCGGCAGCTGGTGAAGACCCTCGACGCGCGCGGCATCCTGCAGTCGGTCGCGAGCAAGAACGACCACGAGCACGCCTGGGCGCGGCTGGAAGAGCTGGGCCTCGCCGAGTACTTCGTGCTGCCGCAGATCGGCTGGCACGCGAAGTCGCAGTCGGTCAAGGCAATCGCCGACGAGCTCAAGTTCGCCCTCGACACGATCGCGTTCGTCGACGACCGCGACAGCGAGCTGGCCGAGGTGACCTACCACCACCCGCAGGTGCGCACCTACCGCGCCGAGGACGTGCTGGAGCTGGCGAACCTGCCGGAGTTCAGCCCGGAGACGGTCACCGTCGACTCGCGGCGGCGGCGCCAGATGTACCAGGCGTCCTTCCGCCGCCAGGAGGCCCAGGCCGGGTTCGCCGGCCCGGACGAGGACTTCCTCCGTTCGCTGGACCTGCGGATGACGATCCTGCCGGCCACCGACACCGAGCTGTCCCGGGTCGAGGAGCTGACCCGGCGCACGAGCCAGATGAACGCCACCGGCATCCACTACTCCGACGAGAAGCTGCGCGAGCTGCTGGACGATCCGTCGCACCGGGTGCTGGTGGTCAGCATGCGCGACCGCTTCGGGCCGCACGGCGCGGTCGGCGTGATCCTGCTGGAGACGTTCGAAGAGTTCTGGCACCTGAAGCTGCTGGCGACGTCGTGCCGGGTCGTGTCGTTCGGCGCGGGCTCGATCATCCTGCGCTGGCTGGCCAACCAGGCCGCGAGCGCCGACGCGCACCTGGTCGCCGACTTCCGGGCGACCGACCGCAACCGGATGATGGAGATCGCCTACCGCTTCGCCGGGTTCGCCGACGACGCGTGCGCGTGCACGGCCGTGCTGCCCTCCGGTGAGGTCCCGGGGCTGCAGCGGCTGCACCTGGAGCCGGTGCCGCAGGAGGAGCCCACGACGGTGACCCTGGTGGCGCCCGACCTCGGCGAGCCGGTCGGGGTCCGCTGAGTCCACTGTGGAAGGCCCGCTCCCGCTCCGGGGGCGGGCCTTTCCGCTGCCGGCTGACGCGCTGAAGGGGACTTTCCTCGCATCACATGCGAGCAAAGTCCCCTTCAGCGCGTCAGATGCGGGGAACGTCCCCTTCAGCCGGCCTTGCGGATGAGCGTGATGCCGTCGGCCATCGGCAGCAGCGACATCTCCACGCGCGGGTCGTCGCGCACGAAGCGGTTGAACTCGCGGATGGCGACCGTGTCGGGGTCCTGGGCCTCGGGATCGGTGACGCGGCCGAAGAAGAGGGTGTTGTCGACGACGATGAGCCCGTCGGGGGCCAGCAACCCGAGCGCGGCCTCGTAGTAGGCGGCGTACCCGACCTTGTCGGCGTCGATGAAGACCAGGTCGACCGTGCCCGGCCCGTACTCGTAGAAGAGCGCGTCGAGCACCTGCGTGGCGGGATCGATCCGCAGGTCGATCCGGTCCTCGACGCCGGCGCGCCGCCAGTAGGGCCGGCCGAACGCCGGCCAGCGGTCGGTGACGTCGCAGGTGATGAGCAGCCCGGTGGCGGGCAGCGCCCGGGCCATGCAGAGGGAGCTGTAGCCGGTGAAGGTGCCGACCTCCACCACCAGGCGCGCCCGGGTGAGCTTGACCAGCAGCGCGAGCAACCGGCCTTCTTCCGCGGACACCTGCATCGCCGCCCCCATGGGCAGCGACGCCGTCTCGTCGCGCAGTTCGCGCAGGATCTCGTCCTCGGCTTGCGAATGCTCGCTCACGTAGCCGAGCACGTCGGAGGACGCCAGTAGTTGGGTCGCCATGGCGGAAGCCTAGGTTCGCCGGTTCCTGGAAGTGTCTAGTGTCGCGGCGACCCCGGTTCAGAGGCGCAGCAGTCCTTGGTGGACGCGGTGCAGCAGGGCGAGCGGCGGGCGCCCGGCGAGCCCGAGCTCCGCGACGTCGGCGACGAGCAGCCCACCGTCGATGCCGTGCCGGACGAGCACGCGGGTGTCGTCCAGCGACCGCCGGAGGTAGGCGGAGACCTCGGCGATCGAGGTGGGGATCTGGCACATCCGGCAGAGCGCGGCGAGATCGGGATCGAGCTCGGCGGCGGTCCGGTGCCGCCCGGTGGCGAAGACCATGACCTCCGGGGGCAGGAGGTGCCGGGCACGTGGGGGCGGGGGCGTGCTGCCGCGGACGTAGGGCCGTTCACGCGGGCTCCGGGGGAGGCCGCCGGTCTCGGGCGGTTCGCCGGGGCGGGTGCCGAGGGTGGCCGCGCGGCGCCCGCGGGTGCGGTCGTCATCGACGGAGGCGACGGGCTTGGCGGGCCGGGGCTTGCGGGCGGGCGCGCTGGCGGGGTTCGCGCTGGCGGCGGGGTGTGCGGTCTCGCCGGAGCCGGAGCCGGAGCCGGAGCCGGAGCCGGAGCCGGAGCCGGAGCCGGAGCCGGAGCCGGAGCCGGTGCCGCGGCCGGTGCCGGTGCCGGAGCCAGGGCCGGTTCGGTGCGGGCCGGAGTCGCGTGCGGTGGCGGCTTCGCCGGGACCGGTTCGCCGCGAGCCGGTGCTGGTTCCGCGGTCGCTGGTGCGGGTCGCGGCCCGGGCGGGGTCGCCGATGGCCTCGTCCGCGCGGCCGGTGTCGGCTGTTCTGCCGGGGCGGGTGCCACGCTTGCCCCGGGCTGGGGAGCTGGCCGCGGAGCCGGTGGCCTCACCAGGGCGAGGGCCGGTGTCGCGGTCGCCGGTGGCGTCGCCCGCGCGGCCGGTGCCGGTGGTCTTGCCGGGGCGGGTGCCACGCTTCCCGCGGGCAGGAGAGCTGCCCGCGGTCCCGCTGGCGCTCGCCTCGCGGTCGGAGGTCGCGTCGCCGTCGGGCGTCTTCCCGGCCCGGGCGCCGCGCTTGCCCCGGGCGGGGGAGCGGCCGCCGCCAGTTCGCTCAGGCGGGTCCCCGGCCTGCTGCTCCGGGGCGTGAGCCGGGTCGGAGTTGGGTTTGGGTGTGAATCCATGCGCTGCCCACACCTCGTAGTCGCCCCACCCGCCGAAGGACAGGGCGGCTGATCCGATCTTCGCGGGGCGGCGATCGTGGGAGTTTTTCATGTTCGCGGCCTCGAAACCGGTCGGGCGGGGTGGTGAGCCACCTTCACCCACGGCCCTGGCGGGGTGTCAAGACACTTTGCCTTAATGTAGGGATTTCTGGGTCTTCGTGGGTAGTGCGTTGTCGATGGGGGCCAACCGCAGACAAAACGAAGGTGCTGGACTTGTTAAACCAACATTGGGCGCCTTAGGCTGGAGAGCCACGTCACCCACCGGTACACCGCCGGCGGATGACGTCAAGCAGCCGCTGTGGTGCGGAGGGTGATGGTGGTGCCCGGACCAGGTAGAGCCGGATCGGCGTGGCCGGTCGCGCCTGTCCTGCCCCCCGCGGACACCGCCGCCCGGACCGCGGGCCGCGTCGGCGAGCCCGTGCTGACCGTTCCCTGGCTCGGGGAACGGGACGACCGCTCGCGCCGCACCGCCGAAACGCGGCTGGTCGAGCGGGAGGACGAGATCGCCGTGCTGCGGCGGGGGATCCGCGGGGTGCTGGCCGGGCGGTCCGGTCAGGTGACCGTCGTCGGCCCGCGCGGAGCGGGACGCAGCGCGTTGCTCGCCGCCGCCGTGAGGGAAGCCAGGGTCGCCGGCGTGATCACCGCCTTCGCCTCCTGCTCGCCCGGGGAATCGGCCGTGCACCGCGGCGTCATCAACCGGCTCTTCGCCGACATCGCCGACGCCGACTGCCGGCTCGACGGCGGGCCGCGCTCCTGCGGCCGGGCCTCGGCCGAGCGGTCCATCCCGACCCTGTGCGGCGACTTCGTGGGCGTCGCGAGCCAGGGCCCGCTGCTGATCGCCGTCGACGACGCCCAGTGGGCGGACCCCGGTTCGAAAGCCTGGCTCGAGGCCATGGAGCACCGGCTGCAGCAGGCGCCGATGCTGCTGGTGCGGTCCGTGCTCGCCACCGGTGAGCACCCCGGCGTGCCCGGCGGGGACACCGCCGCCGTCCGGCTGCTCACCGAGGACGGCCTGCGGCAGCTGGTCGGCGACCGCTTCCCCGGCAGCGAGCCCGATCCCCGCTTCACCGCGGGGCTGCACCGGGTCACCGGCGGGCGGCCCGCGCTGGTCGCGCCGGTGCTCGAACGGCTCGCCGCCGCCGGGCAGGACCCGGTGGCCGAGCACCTGCCGGCCGTCACCGCGCACCTCGCCGACGTCCGCGCCGCCGAGCTGGCCGTGTCGATCGCGGCGCTGCCCGCCGACGCCTTGAACCTGCTGCGCGCCATCGCGGTCTGCCGCGGGCGGCTCGACTTCGACCTCGTGACGAACCTGGCCGGCCCGCTCGCCGGTCGCGTCGGCGACGCCCTGCGCCAGCTGGTCGGGTTCGGCCTGGTGCGCGAAGGCGCGCCCACGCACATCGCCGACCGCACGACCGCCGACGCCGCCCTCGGCACGCTGAGCGCCGCCGACCGCGGCGAGCTCGCGAACCGGTGCGTCGAACTGGCCTACCGCGCGGCGGTGCCGGACGACCAGCTCGCCGAGCTGCTCACCGCGGTCCGCCCGGTCGGTGCGTCGTGGGCGGTCGCGACGCTGCGCCGGGCCGCGGAACGGCGCCGCGTGCTCGGGGACGACGCGGGCGCGGCGCGGCTGCTCGGCCGGGCGCTGCGCGAACCGGTCAGCCCGGCCGAACGCCGGAAGCTGATGCTCGGCCTCGCGCTGGCCGAGGTCGCCGACGAACCGGAGCTGAGCGACCAGCGCCTGCAGCGCGTCCTGCTCGACACCGGCCCGGAGGTCTCCGGCGCGGTGCTGCTCGAGGCGGCCGACCACCTGCTCGCCCGCGGGGACACCCGCACGGCGCACCGCGTGATCGCCGCGACCTGCCGCCGCCGCAGCGGGTTCGAAGCCGGCACGTCCGCGCTGGCCGCGCTCGGCAGGCTGGCGCAGGCGGACTGCGCGGCCGGCCCGGTGGTCCCGGCCGCCGCGTTCGACGCGCCGCCCGCGGCCCCCGGCGACACCGATCCCGTGCGCGCGGCGACGACCGCGGTGGAGCTCGCCCGCCGCGGCCGCGAGCCCGGCCGGGCGCGGGAACTCGCCCGGCTCGCGCTCGAACCGCGCGCGAACCTGCCGCACACCCTGCGCCTGCGTGCCGCGTGGGTGCTGCTGTGCACCGACGAGCTGTCCGAGGCCGTGCTCGGTCTCACCGACGTCCACCAGGACGCGGTCCGCGCCGGGGCCCGCGCGGTCGCGGCGAACGCGGTGCTGCTGCGGGCGCGCTGCGAACTGCGCCGCGGCAACCTCGGTCAGGCCCAGGCCGATCTCGAAGCCGCGGTGGCGCGGCTGCCCGAACGCGCCTGGCACCCGCGGGCGCTGCCCGGACTGCGAGCCGTGCGCGCGGAAGCGGCGCTGGCCGCGATGCGGCTCGACGACGCCGAGCGCGCGGTGACCCCGGCGCTCCCGGCCGGCGCGGACGACGGACTGGCCGCCGGGTACCTGCTGCTGCAACGCGGCCGCGTGCACCTGGCGAAGAGCGACGCGCGAGCCGCGCTCGAAGCGTTCCGCGCGGCCGGCCGCGGCACCACCGGGCGGCGCGAAGGCAACCCGGTCGACCTGCCGTGGCGGACCGGCGCGGCGCTGGCGCTGGCCCGCGCCGGGGCCGGCGGTGCCGTCGAGCTGGCCCGGGAAGCGCTGGCCCGCGCGGAAACCTGGGGTGTCCCGGGCGCGCGCGGGGCCACGAGCCTGCGCCTGGCCGACGTCTTCACCGGCGCCGAACGCCGTGCGCACCTGGAACGCGCCGTCCTGCTGCTGGAGGGGACGGCCCGGCGCGTCGACTTCCTCACCGCCGTCACCGAACTCGCCGCCGCGCGGCTCGACGACGGGGACGTCGCCGAGGCCACCGCCCTGATCGGGCGGGTCGCCACCCTGCGGCCGCAGCTGCTGCCGGCCGGGCTCGCGGAGAAGATCCGCGACGTCTCCGGCCGGCTGGCCCGCCGCGGTCCGGACGCCGCCGCGCGGCCCGCGTCCGGCGACCCCGCCGGCGCACTGTCCGAACAGGAGGCCCGGATCGCGGCGCTCGCCGCCGCGGGCCGGACGAACCCGGAGATCGCGCGGGCGTTGCAGCTGAGCAGCCGCTTGGTGGAGCTGCGCCTGACCCGGATCTACCGCAAGCTGACCGTGACCGGCCGGGGGCAGCTCGCCGAGCTGATGAGCCCCGGCTCCGCAGCGAGTTGATGGCCGGTGCTGCTGGAGCGAGACGCCGAACGGGCCGCGATCGCGACCGCGCTGAACGCGGCCGCGGGCGGTGACGGTTCCCTGCTGCTGATCAGCGGTCCGGCAGGCAGCGGGAAGTCCGCGCTGCTGCGGGACACCATGGCGGCGGCGTTCGGCGCGGGCGCCCGCGTGCTGCGCGCGGACGCCACCCGGCTCGAAGAGGACTTCGCGTTCGGCATCGCCCAGCAGCTGTGCCGCCCGGTGCTCGTCGCGGCGGGCGAAGCCGAGCGGGACCGGTGGTTCCAGGGCGCGTCCGAGCAGATCCTGCGTGCCCTGACCGAAGAACGGCTCATCACCGACGGCCACGAGCACTACCTGCCCACCGAAGCCGTCCTCTATGGACTGCACACGGTCGTGCACGCGATGTCCCACGACGACCTGGTCGTGGTGATCGTCGACGACCTGCAGTGGGCCGACCAGGGATCGCTGCGCCTGCTGGGCTACCTCGCCAAGCGGCTGAGCGGGTCGCGGATCCTGCTCGCGCTGGCGCTGGCCGACGAGTGCGAGGCGCCGAAGTACCCGCTGGTGCACGAACTGGTGACGGCGGCCGCGCGGATCGTCGTGCCCGGAGCGCTTTCGCGGTCCGCGGTCGCGTCGATGGCGGAGGTCGCGTTCGGCGAGCGCGCCGAGGAACCGTTCACCGCGATGCTGCACGAGGTCTCCCGCGGCAACCCGGCCGACGTCGCGACCGTCCTCACCGGACTGGTCGCCGAGGGGCTGCGGCCGGTCGCCGCGCAGACCGCGGCCGCGGAAACCGAAGCCGTGCGGCTGCTCGACCACCGCGTCCTGATGTCGCTGGGCTCGCAGCCGCCCGCGGTGCTCGCGCTGGCCCGCGCGGTCGCGGTGCTCGGCGACCTCGCCGAGCCCGGGCTCGCCGCCGACCTCGTCGGCCTCGACGACGTCGAGTACTCCTCGGCCGTGCAGCACCTGGAGCGGCTCGGCCTGGCCGCCCGCGAGGACGGGCGGATCGGGTTCGTCACCACGAGCGTGCGGGACGGCATCGAGTCCGCGATCCCGGTCGAGCTGCGCGAAGACCTCTACCGGCGCGCGGCGCGGCTGCTCTACGAGCACGGCCGCCCGGCGGAACGCGTCGCCGAGACGCTGATGAAGGTCGGCATCGCCGAAGATCCCTGGGAAGTGCGGATCCTCAGCTCGGCCGCGGGCAGCGTCCTGGAGCGCGGGGCCGGCGAGCTCGCGGCGCGCTACCTGCGCCGGGCCCTGCTGAACACCGCGCCCGACAGCGAAGAGCGCGGGCGGCTGCTCGTCGAGCTCGCCGCCGCGGAACGGGGTTTCGACCTGGTCGCCGCGGCCCGGCACCTGTCGCAGGCGCTGTCGCTGCTGCCGCCCGGGCCACAGCAGGCGGAAGCGGCGCTGTGGATCCCGCCCGCGTTCGCCGCGGCGGCGCCGAACGTCGGCGCGGCGGTGCGCGCCGCCGTCGAACCCGTGCTGCGCGAAGGGGAACCGGCGGAGCTGGCGCTGCGGGCCGAAGCCCGCACCTGGTACCCGGGGATCGGGCAGCCGGGCCGGGGCGAGGCCGCGCTGGCCCGCCTCACCGAACTCGAGCTCACCGGCGGCCTGGACACCGCGGCCGGCCGGGAGCTCGCGGTGGTGCTGCTGCACACCGCGGTGCTCTCGGGCAGCGTGCCGGTCGACGACGTCGAGACCGTCCTCAAGCGACTGGTCAGCGAGGAACCGCTCGACCCGCGGCACGCCTACACGTCCCTGCCGCTGCTGGTGTCCACCGCGGTTCTCGCCGACCGCGCCGCCGTGCTCGAGCCCGCGCTGACCGCGGCCGCCCAGGCGGCGCAGGAGCACTGGCCGGACACCGCGTCGCTGATCGCCGCCGAGCTCGCGGAAGTCAAGCTGGCGCAAGGGGAGCTGGCCAAGGCGCGGCGGATCGCGCTCGGCGTCCTGGAGGGCACCGACCACGAAGCCTGGCCGGACGCGCTCGCGCGGTCGGTCACCACCCTCGCCCAGATCGCTTTGGAGACGCAGGATCCCGAGCTCGGCGAACGCCTGCTGGGCACGCCGATGGACGGCACCGACCACCGCGTGTTCGCCGCGCGGCGGCTGACCCGCGGGATGATCGACCTGGTCCGCGGTGACCCGGCGACGGCGCTGGGCCGGTTCCTCGACTGCGGGCGGCGCCTGGAACGCGAAGGCTGGGTCAACACGCCCCAGTACCCGTGGCGGATCTGGGCGGCGCTGGTGCGCCAGCGGCTCGGCGACCTGACCGCGGCCCAGGCGCACGCGGCCGAAGAGGACCAGTTCGCGCAAGCCTGGGGGACACCGCTGAGCGTCGGGCGTTCCCTGCGCCTGCAAGGGATGCTGACCGGCGGTGCCGACGGCATCGCGCTGCTGCAGGAGGCCGCGGGCATCCTGCGCGAGTCGGAGAACGTCGTCGAGCGCGCCCGCACCGCCGTCGTGCTGGGGGCCCGGCTGCTCGACGCCGGCCTGCCCGACGCCGAAGACCTGCTGGCCGAGGGCCGGGAACTGGTCAAGGCGATCGGGGCGTCCTGGTTGGACGGCAGCGGCGAAACCGAGCTGAACGGTCCCGTGCTGCGGTTTTCCGGTGACAGCCTGGGGAACCTCACCAAGACCGAGGCCGCGGTCGCGCGCCTGGTGGTCCAGGGCTGGACGAACCAGCGGATCGCCGATTCCCTCGGCGTCACCCGGCGCGCGGTCGAGAAGAACCTCACCGGCACCTACCGCAAGCTCGAGGTCAGCGGCCGGGCCGAGCTCATCGAGCGCTTCGGCGCGCTCGACCAGGAGAGCTGATCGCCGGTACCGAACCCCGCACCCACCCGCGGGGTTCGGTACGCGGGTGCGGTGCGGGGTGCGGGGGTACGGACCCCCTTTTCGCCGGATTTCCCAGGTCAGGAGCCAAAAGGGCAGCGCGGTTGCCCGCTCTTCCCCAGGTTCGGTACCGCACCGCACCGCACGGCGGTCCGTACCTCCGTACCCCCACCGCCCCCGCACCACAGTGTTAAGGCCGGGTGTCCGGATTGTGTTGCCCGGGATAATCAAGCGTGCATAACATGATCTGCATCACCCCGGAGAAACGGCTCACACACTGACTGCCAGCCGTCGGCCTTCTCGCCCCCGGGGCTTCAGCTTCCAGCCGGAGAAAGGAATGCCTTCATGAGTGCGGACGTTGCGGATCTGGCTGTGGGTGCCGAGGTGGCCGGGGTCGCGGACCGGGCGGTCCGGACGGCCACCCGAAAGCCCGCGCTGCGCGCCATCACCCCCGAGATGTGCATGGTGAACCTGGACCACCGGCTGCGGATCGTCTCCGCCAGCATGGAGTTCTTCCGCGTCTTCGAGCGCAGCTCGGACGCGGTCACCGGCACCGGGCTCTGCGATCTGCTGCACCCCAGCGTGCGGAGCAAGGTCGAAAACCAGCTGCGGCTGCTGGCGCGCGGGGAGCGCAGCCGGTTCGTCGAGCGGATCCTGGTGATGCGCGAGAACGGCACGACGCTTTCGGGCGAGTTCATCGGCTCCACGGTGCACGGGGTCGGCGACCGGCTCGACAGCCTGACGGTCGTGTTCCGGCCGGACAAGAACGAGCGCGCCAACCAGGTGGCCTGCAGCAAGAAGAAGATCCTGTCCGAAATCGACGCCCGCATCCTCGAAGGGGTCGCCTCCGGGGTCTCCACGATCCAGCTCGCGGCCAACCTCTACATGAGCCGCGGCGGCGTGGAGTACCACGTGACGACGCTGCTGCGGAAGATGAAGGTGAAGAACCGGCCGGCGCTGATCTCGAAGGCCTACTCCATGGGCATCTTCGGGGTCGGGTCGTGGCCTCCGCGTGCGCTCCCGGACTTCGTGCGGTGATGGGGACGTGGCCGCGATGGGTGCGACGAGGCTCCCGGACGAACTGACCCACCGGGCACGGGCGATGCTGCGCGCGGTCGCGGCCGGCCGGGCGGAAATCGCTTGCAGCTGCGAGCCCGACCTCTACATCGACGGGCTGGTCTGCTGCGACCAGTACACCGCCCACGAGCTCGCGCACCGCGGCCTGGTGGCGCCGGCGCGGCCGGGCCGGGTGGGGCAGCGGGTGCGCGCCCGGCTGACCCCGGCGGGAGCCGCGGCGCTCGGGACGGTGGGCGAAGCGGCGTGACGTGCGGAAACAGCTTGGCGGGCCGGGTGTCCTTCCGGGAATCGGAGGGCCACCCGGTCCGCCTTGTCGTGCTCGTGCTCGGGGGCAACTATATGGCTTTGTGTTGGTTTGCTGCCACGCGGCGTGGTCGGCGTTCTTCCTGGCCACAGTGCGAAGATCATGGACTTCCGAAGATAACGGTTGAACTTCCGGTGAAGTTGGGTCTTGCAAACGAAGATGAACGCAGGCAATATCAACCAAACCAACGAGGACCCCGGCGGAGGTGTGCTGAAGTGTTCGTGACCCTGACGGCGAACCCGAGCGTCGACCGGACGATCGAGGTCGACCGGCTCATCCGGGGCGAGCTGCACCGGGCTACGGGTGCGCGTGTCCAGCCGGGAGGCAAGGGCATCAACGTCGCACGCGCCTTGGTGCGCAACGGACTCAAGGCCCGGGCCGTCGTCCCGGCCGGCGGGGCCGACGGCGACCACCTGATCAGCCTGCTGCACGACTACAACATCGACGTGGTCCGGGTGCGGACCGTGGAACCCGTGCGCAGCAACATCAGCGTGGTCGAACCGGACGCGACCGTCACCAAGGTGAACGAGAGCGGGCCGCACCTCTCCGGTGCGGAACTGGAAACCCTGTGCGACACCTTGATGGCGCACGTGGCCGACGCGGAATGGGTGGTGGCGGCGGGAAGCCTGCCACCGGGCGCCGGCGAAGACTTCTACGCCGACCTGATCGCGCGCCTGGCCACGACCGGCGCCAAGGTCGTCGTGGACACCAGCGGCCCGGCGTTCCGCACGTCGGTCAAGGCCGGACCGGCCCTGGTCAAGCCGAACCTCGACGAGCTCGAGGAAGCGGTCGGCCGGCAGCTGGACACCGTGCGGGACGTCGTCGACGCCGCGCAGGAACTCCGCGCCCTCGGCGCGGGCACGGTTCTCGCCAGTCTCGGCAGCAAAGGCGCCGTGCTGGTGGAAGACGCGGGAGTCTGGTGCGCCAACGCATCGGCCGAACCGCGGAGCTCGGTGGGGGCCGGCGACGCGATGCTCGCCGGTTTCCTGGCGGCAGGGGGGAGTGGCCCGCAGGCGCTGGCCACAGCCGTCGCCTGGGGAGCGGCAGCAGTGTCGCTGCCCGGGAGCACGATGCCGGGTCCCGAAGACGTGGGGGCGCGTCGAGTGCGGGTGGACCCGCGTCCGGAGTGGGACGAGAAGGTGCGCGAGTAGCGCGCCGGCCCGGACCGCTCACCGCCATCGCCGGATGGCGATCCCTCCCCAACCCCTTTCCCAGAAAAGGAAGCCAACGATGACTACCACTGCGGAGCGCGAAGAGGAAGCCACTCCGTCGAGGGCGGAACGCGCGCGGGTCAGCATCCAGCGGTTCGGCGGGCACCTCGCCGGCATGGTCATGCCGAACATCGGCGCGTTCATCGCCTGGGGTCTGATCACCGCGCTGTTCATCCCGAGCGGCTGGACGCCCAACGCGCACATCTCCGAGCTCGTCGACCCGATGATCAACTTCCTGCTGCCGGTGCTGATCGGGTACACCGGCGGCCGGATGGTCCACGGCCAGCGCGGCGCGGTCGTCGGCGCGGTGGCCACGGTCGGCATCGCGGTCGGCGCGTCGATCCCCATGTTCCTCGGCGCGATGATCGTGGGCCCGCTGGGCGGCTTCCTGATCAAGCTGTGGGACGAGAAGGTCGGCAGCAAGACCGCGCCGGGCTTCAAGATGCTGGTCGACAACTTCAGCGCCGGCATCATCGGTGGCACGATGGCGGTGCTGGGCATGCTGGGCATCGGCCCGGTGGTGCAGGGCATCACCAAGGCGCTCGGCAACGGCGTGCAGGGCCTGATCGACGCGCACCTGCTGCCGCTGGTCTCGATCATCGTCGAGCCGGCCAAGGTGCTCTTCCTCAACAACGCGATCAACCACGGTGTGCTGAGCCCGCTGGGCGTGGCCGACGCGCTGAAGGACGGCAAGGCGATCGAGTTCCTGATCGAGCCGAACCCCGGTCCCGGCCTCGGCATCCTGCTGGCGCTGACCTTCTTCGGCGCCCGCAGCGCGCGGGCCACCGCGCCGGGCGCGATCGTCATCCAGTTCCTCGGCGGCATCCACGAGATCTACTTCCCGTACATCCTGGCGACCCCGCGGCTGATCCTGGCCGCGATCGCCGGTGGCGCCGCGGGTGTCGCGACGTTCAGCATCTTCGACGCGGGCCTGACCGCCACGCCGTCGCCGGGCAGCATCATCGCGGTGCTGGCCGTGACGCCGAAGGGCGGCTACCTGGGCGTGATCGCCGGCGTCGTGATCGCGGCGGCCGTGTCGTTCATCGTCGCGGCGGTGCTGCTGAAGTTCGGGCGGGACGCCCGCAAGGAAGAACGTGCCGCGGCGATCGCCGCCGGTGGCTCGGTGGCGTGACGATCACCGTCGATCGAAGGAAGGAACCACGAGGATGAGCAGCATCGAAGGCAAGGAAGTCAAGAAGGTCATCATCGCCTGCGACGCCGGCATGGGCAGCAGTGTGATGGTCGCCTCCCAGCTGGCCAAGCGGCTGAAGCCGTACTCGGTCAAGGTCGAGCACACCCCGGTCAACGAGATCCCGGCGGACGCGCAGGTCGTGCTGTGCCAGTCCACTTTGGTCAGCCGGGCGCGCAAGGCGAGCACCGGCGCGGTGATCCTGGGCTTCCAGAGCTTCCTCGGCGACCCGGTCTTCGACCGCGTCGAGCAGGCGATCCGGGACGGCGGTTCCCTTGCCGACTGACGCCACCATCCTCGGGCCCGAGTCCGTGCTCATCGGCTGCACCGCCCCCGACCAGGCGGACGCGATCACCCAGGTCGGGCGGAAGCTCCTCGAACTGGGGGCGGTGGAGCCGGGGTACCTCGACGCGATGCACGAACGCGAAAAGTCCGTGTCGACCTACCTCGGCGAGGGCGTCGCGATCCCGCACGGCACCGACGAATCCCGCAAGTTCGTCAAGCGCACCGCGCTGGCGATCCTCCAGTTCCCCGCCGGGGTCGACTGGGACGGCAACGACGTCCGGCTCTGCGTCGGCATCGCGGCCAAGGGATCGGAGCAGGTCGGGATCCTGTCCTCGCTGGCCCGGATCCTGATGGACTCCGAACAGGTCAAGCAGCTGCGCGAGGCCCCGGACGCCGAAACGATCCTGCGACTGTTGAACGAAGTGGACGAGGAGTTTTCCCGATGAAGGTGGCACGTTTCTACGCGCCGGGTGATCTGCGGGTCGAAGACGCGGACGAGCCGAAGCCCGGCCCGGACGAGATCAAGATCCGCGTGCACAACACGTCGACGTGCGGTACCGACCTGAAGATCTTCCGGCACGGGCACCACCACATCGACCCGCCGCGCGTGATCGGTCACGAGATCGCCGGCGAGGTCGTGGAAACCGGCGCCGGCGTGTCCGGCTGGGCGGCCGGTGACCGCGTGCAGGTCATCGCGGCCATCCCGTGCGGCGAGTGCAAGCAGTGCCGCAAGGGGCTGCAGCAGGTCTGCCCGAACCAGCTGTCGATGGGCTACCACTTCGACGGCGGGTTCGCCGAGTACATGATCGTGCCGAAGCAGGTCCTCAAGGTCGACGGCGTCAACCGGATCCCCGAGGGCGTCAGCTACGCCGAGGCTTCGGTGGCCGAACCGCTCGCGTGCGTCCTGAACGGACAGAACTTCGCGCAGGTCGGCGCGGGTGACGTCGTCGTGGTCGTCGGCGCCGGCCCGATCGGCTGCCTGCACGTGCGGCTGGCGCGGGCGAAGGGCGCGGCCGCGGTCTACCTGGTCGAGCTCAACCGCAACCGGCTGGACCTGGCGGCCGACCTCGTCAAGCCGGACGCCGCGATCTGCGGCAGCGAGGTCGACGTGGTCGAGAAGGTCCTCGAGCTCACCGGCGGCGACGGCGCCGACGTGGTCATCACGGCCGCGGCGGCGGGCAAGGCCCAGGAGGACGCGCTGAAGATGACCGCGCGCCGCGGCCGGATCAGCTTCTTCGGCGGCCTGCCGAAGGACAACCCGATCATCGCGTGCGACTCGAACCTGGTGCACTACCGGGAGCTGACCATCTACGGCGCCAACGGGTCCAGCCCGGACCACAACCGCCAGGCGCTCGAGCTGATCTCCTCGGGCAAGGTCCCGGTCGACGACCTGATCACCCACCACCTGCCGCTGTCGGACGTGCTGAAGGCGATCGACATCGTCAGCAGTGGCGAGGCGATCAAGGTGACGATCGAGCCGGGCAGCGTCTCCGCGTAAGCGGTGCGGTGCGGACCCTGAGGAGGCGACCAACGGTGGTTGACGAACTGCGCGGCAACCCGGCGAGCCCGGGCGCGGCCGCCGGCCCGGTGGTGCGGCTGACGCCGCCCCCGGTGCTGCCGGAGCACTGGGACACCCCGGCGGCTCCCGAAGCGGAGCTGGCGGCGGCGACCGAAGCGCTCGACGCGGCGGTGGCGGACCTGGAGAAGCGCGCGGCTTCGGTGTCGGGCGAGTCGAAGTCCATCATGGACACCCAGATCATGATGGCGCAGGACCCGTCGCTGCGGACCGGCATCGCCGACGGGGTGGCCGGCGGCCGCCCCGCCGCGTGGGCGATTCGCGACGCGTTCGGCAAGCACGTGGCCGCGCTCGAGGCCATCGGCGGTTACCTCGGCGAGCGGGCGGCCGACCTGATCGACATCCGCGACCGGGCGATCGCCGCCGCGCTGGGCCTGGCCCAGCCGGGCATCCCGGCGGTCGACGGGGCGTTCGTCCTCGTCGGACAGGACATCGCTCCGGCCGACACGGTCCTGCTCGACCCGGCGAAGGTGCTCGGCATCGTCACCGAGAAGGGCGGGCCGACCAGCCACACGGCGATCGTCGCCCGGGCGCTGGGGATCCCCGCGGTGGTCGGCTGCGCCGGCGCCGCGGGCCTGGCGGACGGGCAGCGGATCGCGGTCGACGGCACGCGCGGCACGGTCGCGGTCGACCCGGACGACGAGTACGTCCACCGGATCGAAGCGGAAGCGGCGTCACTGAAGGAAAAACTCGCGGCCCACAGCGGTCCCGGCGCCACCGCGGACGGCCACCCGGTCAAGCTCCTGCTCAACGTCGGCAGCGCCGGCGGGGCGGCGACGGACGCCGCGGCCGACGCCGAAGGGGTCGGGCTGTTCCGCACCGAGTTCCTGTTCCTGGACCGCACGGAGGCCCCGACGGTCGAGGAGCAGCGGGCGGCGTACGGCGAAGTGCTGCGCGGGTTCTCCGGCCGCCAGGTCGTGATCCGCACGCTCGACGCCGGCGCCGACAAGTACATCCCGTTCGCCAACACCGAGGACGAGCCGAACCCGGCCCTGGGTGTGCGCGGGTACCGCGTCGGCGTCCGCAACCCCGGTCTGCTCACCGCGCAGCTGAAGGCGATCAGCCTGGCGGCGGCCGACCACGACGCCGACGTGCGCGTGATGGCGCCGATGATCGCCACCCCGGCGGAAGCGGCGGCGTTCCGGGACCTGGCGCGGGAACACGGGATCGGCAAGACCGGCGTGATGATCGAGGTGCCGGCCGCGGCCATCCGGGCGCGGGACATCCTGGCGGAGGTCGACTTCGTCAGCATCGGCACCAACGACCTCTCGCAGTACACCTACGCCGCAGACCGCATGCTCGGCGAGCTGGGGGAGCTGCTGGACCCGTGGCAGCCGGCGCTGCTGGCGCTGGTGGCCAACGTCGCCGCGGCGGCGAAGGAGGCGGGCAAGCCCGCCGGCATCTGCGGGGAGGCGGCGAGCGACCCCGGGCTGGCCCCGGTGTTCGCGGGGCTGGGCATCACCAGCCTGTCGATGTCGGTGTCCGCGGTCCCGGCGGTGCGGGCCGCGTTGAAGGACTACACGTTGGAGCAGTGCGAAATCCTGGCCGGGGAAGTGCTGAGGGCACCGGACGTGCCGTCGGCGCGGACGGTCGTCGAAGAGTTCTCGGCCCGGTCGGTCGACTAGCGTTCACGAGATGGGGAAATCCTGATGCCCAGTAGGAAAGTGGTGATCGGCTCGCCCGTCGGGCTGCACGCGCGGCCGGCGAAGCTGCTCGTCGAGCTGGCCGGCCGCCTGCCGGTCCCGGTGAAGATCGGCCGCGACGAGAACCAGCTCGTCGACGCGGCCAGCATCCTCGCGCTGATGGCCCTCGGCGTCCGCGGCGGCGAAGAGGTGCTGGTGACGGCCGAAGGCGAAGGTGCCGAGGACGCGGTGACGCAGGTCGTCGAGCTGCTGGCCCGCGACCTCGACTCGGCGGAGCAGCCGGCGGGCTGACGCCTCCAGTACGGCCGGGGAGCTTCGTGGACTCACCCGGCCCCCTCCGGCGGGGCGCCCGGTGACCCCCAGGCCGGGCACCCCGCCGGTCCCTTCCTTCCGGCGGGCCGTCTGGCCACTGCGCGGGCGGCCCGCCGGAGCCCCACGAACGAGAACCGCCCCCCGGAACCCGGTGGGCGGTTCTTCGCGTCCCTGGGGCCGCACTTTCACGTGAAAGTGATCCGGAGTCCGCCCTCCGTCTCACTTTCACGTGAAAGTGCGGGTCAGCGCGCGCCGTAGAAGTCCGCGACGCGGGCTGCGATGACGTCCTGGTCCGCTTCGGACAGTCCCGTGTGGGTCGGCAGGCACAGGCCGGCCGCCGCCAGCTTCGCCGCGTTGAGCTCCGTCCACGACGGATCGAGGTACATCGGCTGGCGGCTCATCGGCGGGAAGAACACCCGCGTCTCGATGCCCGCGGCGGCCAGGTGGGCCTTCAGCTCGTCGCGGTCCTCGGCCAGCAGGTCGTACATCCACAGCACGTCGCGGCCGGGCATGCGCGTGATCCCGGGGAAGTCCAGGCGCTCGTCGTAGCGCTTCTCGATCTGCGCGCGCAGTTCCAGGATTTCGTCCAGCCGCTCGACCTGGGCGAGCGCCACGGCCGCCTGCAGGTTGGTCATCCGGAAGTTGTAGGCGAGGTTCTTGTGCACGAAGTCGTGGGCCTTGCCGGTCGCGAAACCGCGCAGGTGCGCCATCTGGGCGGCCAGGCGCGGGTCGTCGGTCAGGCAGATCCCGCCCTCGCCGGCCGTGACGATCTTGTTGGCGTACAGCGAAAAGCACGCGATGTCACCGACCGGGCGGACGCCGTGCGCCTCCGCGGTGTCCTCGACGACCCGCAGGTTGTACTCGAAGGCCAGCTCCATGACGGCGTCCATGTCGCAGCGCCGGCCGTGCACGTGGACCGGCATGATCGCCTTGGTGCGCGGCGTGATCGCCGCCTCGGCCAGTGCCGCGTCGATCGTGAGGTCGTCTCGGCAGTCCACGAGCACCGGGGTCGCACCGGTGTAGGTGACCGCCCAGGCCGAAGCCACGAACGTGAACTCCGGCACCAGCACCTCGTCGCCCGGGCCGATGCCCAGCGCCCGCAACGCCAGCGTCAGCGCCGCCGTGCCCGAGGAGCACGCGACGCCGTGCGCGACGCCGTTCCACGCGGCGAAAGCCGCCTCGAACCGCGCGACGAACGGCCCCTGCGCGGAAATCCAGCCCGAGCCGACCGCTTCGGTGACGTAGTCGCTCTCCCGGCCGGTCAGGTACGGCTGGGACACGGGGTACGCAAAGGCCATCGGTTCCTCGCTCGTCTCGGGGATGCCGGAAAGCGCCAGGATGGGCCCGCCCGCGACTGGAAAACACCAGTGATCGCCGCGGATCACCCGGATTCTCCAATGTTTTCCCGAGTCGGCGGGGCGTCCAATGGAGCCCGATCAGCGGCAGTCTCGGGAAGCCGTGGGCGCAGCCGGCCGGTGGACGTGGGAGAACCATGACGAAACGAGCATTGATCACGGGCATCACGGGGCAGGACGGCTCCTACCTCGCCGAGTACCTGCTGAAACTGGGGTACCAGGTGTGGGGGCTGGTGCGCGGCCAGGCCAACCCGCGCAAGCTGCGCATCAGCAAGCTGGCCACGGAGCTGAGCTTCGTCCACGGCGACCTGCTGGACCAGGCGAGCCTGGTCGCGGCGGTGGACCTGGTGCAGCCGGACGAGGTCTACAACCTCGGCGCGATCTCCTTCGTCCCGATGTCGTGGCAGCAGGCCGAACTCACCTCCGACGTCAACGGCATGGGCGCGCTGCGGGTGCTCGAAGCGATCCGGATGGTCTGCGGGCTCGACAAGTCGCGGCCGACCACCGGCGGCGGGATCCGCTTCTACCAGGCTTCGTCGTCGGAGATGTTCGGCAAGGCCGCGGAAACCCCGCAGAACGAGCGCACGATCCTGCACCCGCGCAGCCCCTACGGCGTCGCGAAGGCCTACGGCCACTACATCACCCGCAACTACCGCGAGTCGTACGGGATGTACGGCGTCTCGGGCATCCTGTTCAACCACGAGTCGCCGCGGCGCGGGATGGAGTTCGTCACCCGCAAGATCTCCAGCGCGGTCGCGCGGATCAAGCTCGGGGTGCAGGACGAGCTGCGGCTGGGCAACCTCGACGCGGTCCGCGACTGGGGGTTCGCCGGCGACTACGTCCGCGCGATGCACCTCATGCTCCAGCAGGACGAAGCCGTCGACTACGTCATCGGCACCGGCCGGATGCACACCGTCCGCGAGGCCGCCGAGATCGCGTTCGCCTCGGTCGGGCTCGACTGGCGCGACCACGTCGTCATCGACCCGGGCCTGGTGCGCCCGGCCGAGGTCGAGGTGCTGTGCGCCGACGCCACGCGCGCCCGCACCGACCTGGGCTGGAAGCCGACCGTCACCTTCGAGGAACTCATGCGGATGATGGTCGAGTCCGACCTGACCCAGACCAGCCGCGAGCTGGACCTCGGTGAGGCGCTCACGGCCGCCGTCTGGTAGCCGCTTTCTCCCGCGAGGGAAACCAAAGACATTCGCGCCCCGGGCGGTCACGCCGCCGGGCGCCGGGTTGCCGGAGCAGCAGCCGTCACCGGGGCGCACCGCTCGCCGTCGTGTCGGGATGGGTTGCTGATTCATGGACAACGAACAGAAGCTGCGGAGCTACCTCAAGCGGGCGAGCGCGGACCTCGTGCGCACCCAGCAGAAGCTGGCGGAGCTGGAGAGCCGCGCGGCCGAGCCGATCGCGATCGTCGGGCTGGGCTGCCGCTACCCCGGCGGCGTCGCCGGGCCCGAGGACTTCTGGGAGCTGCTGAGCGCCGGGCGCGACGGCGTCACCGGGCTGCCCGCCGACCGCGGCTGGGACCTCGGCGCGCTCGCCGCGGACGGCGGCGAGGCGGCGATGTCCGGCGGCT
The DNA here is from genome assembly GCF_041346945.1 of Amycolatopsis sp. cg9. Classification (NCBI taxonomy): domain Bacteria; kingdom Bacillati; phylum Actinomycetota; class Actinomycetes; order Pseudonocardiales; family Pseudonocardiaceae; genus Amycolatopsis; species Amycolatopsis sp. cg9. The sequence goes on from NZ_CP166850.1 coordinate 5,951,941, forward strand.
TCCTGCTCGACGCGGCCGAGTTCGACGCGGGCTTCTTCGGCATCTCCCCGCGGGAAGCGGCCGAAATGGACCCGCAGCAGCGGATCCTGCTCGAAACGGCGTGGGAGGCGATCGAACGCGCCGGCATCGTGCCCGGCGCGCTGAAGGGCACCCGCACCGGCGTGTTCGTCGGCGCGATGGCGCAGGAGTACCTGACCGGCGCGGCGGGCCCGTCCGAGGGCTTCCTGCTGACCGGCAACACGAACAGCGTGCTGTCCGGCCGGCTCGCCTACGTCCTCGGGCTGGTCGGCCCGGCGGTCACCGTGGACACCGCGTGTTCGTCGTCGCTGGTCGCGCTCCACCTGGCCGCGCAGTCGCTGCGCTCGGGCGAGTCGGAGCTGGCGCTGGCCGGCGGGGTCACCGTGATGTCCGCGCCGACGACGTTCGTCGAGTTCAGCCGCCAGGGCGGGCTGTCCCCGGACGGCCGCTGCCGCTCGTTCGCCGACTCCGCCGCCGGCACCGGCTGGGCCGAGGGCGCGGGCGTGCTGGTGCTGGAACGGCTGTCCGACGCGCGCCGCCACGGGCACCCGGTGCTCGCGGTCCTCCGCGGCAGCGCGGTCAACCAGGACGGCGCCACCAACGGGCTCACCGCCCCGAACGGCCCGTCGCAGCAGCGCGTGATCCGGGAGGCGCTGAAGGCGTCCGGGCTCGCGCCCGGGCAGGTCGACGTCGTCGAGGCGCACGGCACCGGGACCACGCTCGGCGACCCGGTCGAGGCGCAGGCACTGCTGGCGACCTACGGGCAGGACCGGCCGGCGCCGCTGCTGCTCGGCTCGGTGAAGTCGAACTTCGGGCACACCCAGGCCGCCGCGGGTGTCGCCGGGGTGATCAAGGTCGTGCTCGCGATGCGCCACGGCGTCATCCCGCCGACCCTGCACGTCGACGCGCCTTCGTCCCATGTGGACTGGATGGCCGGGAGCGTCGAGCTGGCGACCGCCGCGACGCCGTGGCCGGAGACCGGTGAGCCGCGCCGCGCCGGCGTTTCGTCGTTCGGGCTGAGCGGGACGAACGCGCACGTGGTCGTCGAGCAGGCGCCCGCCGTCGAGGAGCCGGTCGGGGACGGTGCCGCGCGGCCGCTGCCGGTCCTGGTTTCGGGCAAGAGCGAAGACGCCGTGCGGGCGCAGGCCGCGAGGCTGGCCGAGGTGCTCGAGCGGGGGACTCCGCTCGCCGACGTGGCTTTCTCGGCCGCCACCGCGCGGACGGCGTTCGACGTCCGGTCCACTGTGGTCGGTGCGGACGCTGCCGCGGTGGCCGCCGCGCTGCGGGATCTGACCGCGTTCGACTCGCCGCGGGCGAAGGGCAAGACCGCGTTCCTGTTCACCGGCCAGGGTTCCCAGCACGTGGGGATGGGCCGGGCCCTGCACGGTGCGTACCCGGTGTTCGCGGCCGCGTTCGACGAGGTCCTCGCCCGGCTCGAGCCGGGCCTGCGCGCCGTCGTCTGGGGTGACGACGCCGACCGCCTCGCCGACACCGCCCAGGCCCAGCCGGCGATCTTCGCGGTGGAGGTCGCGCTCTTCCGGCTCCTGGAGTCGTGGGGCGTCCGGCCGGACGTGCTGGCGGGGCATTCGGCGGGGGAGATCGCCGCCGCCCACTGCGCCGGGGTGCTCTCCCTCGATGACGCCTGCGCGCTGGTGTCGGCCCGCGCCCGCCTGATGGGCGCGCTGCCCGCCGGTGGCGCGATGGCCGCCGTGCGCGCGTCCGAAGAGGACGTCCGGGCGGCTCTGGTGGACGGGGTGGACATCGCCGCCGTCAACGGGCCGTCGTCGGTGGTGGTGTCCGGTGTGGAGGCTGCCGTCCTGGCCGTCGCGGCGCGGTTCGAGCGCACGACCCGGCTGCGCGCGTCCCACGCGTTCCACTCGCACCTGATGGACCCGATGCTGCCCGCGTTCCGCGAGGTCGTCTCGGGCTTGACCTTCGCCGAGCCGGCGGTGCCGCTGGTCACCGCGGGCGAGGTCGCCGACCCGGAGTTCTGGGTGCGGCACGTCCGCGAGACCGTCCGTTTCGGCGACGCCCTCGCGCGGCTGGCGGAGTCCGGTGTGCGGCGCTTTGTCGAGGTGGGCCCGGAAGCCGCGCTGACGCCGCTGGTCGACGTGCCCGGCACGCTCGCCGTGCCGGTGCTGCGCAAGGACCGCGACGAAACCACGTCGGCCGCCGAGGCGCTCGGCCGGCTCCACGGTGCCGGCGTCGCCGTGGACTGGACCGCGTTCTTCGCCGGGACCGGTACCCGGGTCGACTTGCCGACGTACGCCTTCCAGCGGCAGCGGTTCTGGCCGCGCGACACCGGTCGCGCCCGGGGCGACCTGCGCTCGGCCGGGTTGCGCAGCGTCGACCACCCGCTGCTGGGCACGGCGGTCGAGGTCGCCGACGCCCACGGCCTGCTGCTGACCGGCCGCCTCGACGCGGGCACCCACGCGTGGCTCGCCGACCACCGCGTCGGCGGCGCCGTCGTCGTGCCCGGCACCGCGCTGCTGGAACTGGCCGTGCGCGCCGGCGCCGAAACCGGCTGCCCCGAGGTCGAAGACCTGACATCGACCCGCCCGCTGGTGCTCGGCGCGGCGGGGGAGCGGGTCGTCGTGCAGGTCTGGGTCGGCGCTCCCGACGAGCGGGGCCGCCGCCCGGTCGCCGTCCACTCGCGACCCGACGGCGAGGTCGGGTGGACCTCGCACGCGGTCGGGCGGCTGGCCGAGCGGATCGAATCCGCAGTGGAGGTCCCGGGTGCCTGGCCGCCGGCGGACGCCACCGCCGTCGACCTCACCGGGTTCTACGACGAACGCGAGTACGGCCCGGCGTTCCGGGGACTGCGCGCGGCCTGGCACCTCGGCGACGAGGTCTTCGCCGAAGTGGCGCTGCCCGACGACGTCGAGGCCGAGACGTTCGACCTGCACCCCGCGCTGTTCGACGCGGCTCTGCACGCCGCGGCCTGCTTCGCCGGTCCGGGCGGCGTGCCGTTCTCGTGGCAGGACGTCGCCGTGCGCGCGGTCGGTGCCACGGCGCTGCGCGTGGTGCTGCGCAAGACCGGCGACGACACCCTGGCGCTTTCGCTGACCACGCCCGAAGGCGACGTCGTCGCCACCGCCGGATCCCTCACCGTACGTCCGATCTCGACCGAAGCGCCGGTGACCGGCGGAAGCGTCTACCGCGTGGACTGGACCGAACCGGTCACCGGTGTCACCGACGCCGACGCCGACGTCGTCACCCTGTCCACTCCGGACGGAACCCCGCCCGAGGCCGCCCGTGCGCTCGCGGGGGAAACCCTGGACTTGCTGCGGGAGCGGCTGACCGAAGACGCGCGCCGGCTGGCGCTGGTCGTCCCGGCCGGGCTGCCCGCCGCCGCCGTGCGCGGCCTGGTCCTGGCCGCGCAGCAGGAGCACCCCGGGCGGTTCGTGCTCGTCGAGTCCACTGAGGACGTGCCAGCCGAGGCGCTGGCGACGGCGTTGTCGACCGGCGAGCCCCGGCTCCTGATCCGTGACGGGCGCGTCCTGGCGCCGCGGCTGGTGCGCACGGCGACCGGCGAGGCGCACGCGTGGAACCCGGACGGCACCGTCCTGATCACCGGCGGCACCGGCGAACTGGGCCGCGCGCTGGCCGCGCACCTCGTGCGCGAACACGGCGTCCGGCACCTGCTCCTGGCCGGCCGCAGCGGCGCCGCGCCCGAGGGGCTGGTCACCGAGCTGGCCGGGCTCGGCGCCGACGTCACGGTCGCCGCCTGCGACGCGAGCGACCGCGAAGCCTTGGCCGCGCTGCTGGCCGGGATCCCGGCCGCGCACCCGCTCACCGCCGTCGTGCACGCCGCCGGCGTCCTCGACGACGGGCTCCTCGACACCCTCGACGCCGGCCGGCTCGCGAAGGTCCTCGCGCCGAAGGCGGACGCCGCCTGGCACCTGCACGAACTGACCCGCGACCTCGAGCTCGACGCGTTCGTGCTGTTCTCCTCGCTGGCGGGCACGCTCGGCGCGGCCGGGCAGGCCAACTACGCCGCGGCCAACGCGTTCCTCGACACCCTCGCCCGGCAGCGGCAGGACGCGGGACTGCCCGCGATTTCGCTGGCCTGGGGCCCGTGGGGCGGCGACGGCATGGCGGGTGGCGCCGGCGGCCGGTTCGCCAGGCTGGGTATCCCGGCGCTGACCGAAGCCGAAGGCCTCGCCCTGTTCGACGCCGCGCTGACGACCGGCGAACCGGCCGTCGTACCGGTCCGCTTCGACCTGCCGGTGCTCGCCGCGCAGCCGGAACCGCCCGCCGTGCTGCGTTCCCTGGTCGGCGCGCGTCGTGCGGTGCGGACCGCCGGCGGGGCCGGCCGGCTGGCCCAGCAGTTGTCCACTTTGGACGACGCCGGGCGCGCCGCGCGGGTGACCGACGTCGTGCGCCGCGAAGTCGCCACCGTGCTCGGCCACGCCGGGGCCGGGGCGGTCGACCCGGCGCGGTCGTTCGCCGAGCTGGGCTTCGACTCGCTGACCGCGGTGGAGCTGCGCAACCGGCTCGACGCGGCGACCGGCCTGCGGCTGCCCGCGACTCTCGCGTTCGACTACCCGACCCCGGCCGCGCTCGCCGGCCACGTCCGCGACCGGCTGCTCGGCACCGAAGCCGCCGGCCCGGCCGTCACCCGGACCGCGGCCGCCGACGACGACCCCGTGGTCATCGTCGGCATGAGCTGCCGGTTCCCCGGCGGCATCGCCACGCCGGAGGACCTCTGGGCGGCGGTGGCCGACGGCCGCGACACGACGTCGCCGTTCCCGGTCAACCGCGGCTGGGACCTCGGCGCGCTGTACCACCCGGACCCCGACCACGCCGGCACGTCCTACACCCGCGAGGGCGGTTTCCTGCACGACGCCGGCGAATTCGACGCCGCGTTCTTCGGCATGAGCCCGCGCGAGGCCGAGGCGACGGACCCGCAGCAGCGCCTGCTGCTGGAGGCGTCCTGGACGGCGATCGAGCGTGCCGGGATCGACCCGCGCACCCTGCGCGGCAGCGCGACCGGCGTGTTCGCCGGCGTGATGTACAACGACTACGGCCTGGTGCTGGCCGGCGGCGACTTCGAAGGTTTCCAGGGCAGCGGGACGGCGTCGAGCGTCGTCTCCGGCCGGGTCGCCTACGCACTCGGCCTGGAGGGCCCCGCGGTCACCGTGGACACGGCGTGTTCGTCGTCGCTGGTGGCGCTGCACTGGGCGGCGCACGCGCTGCGGTCGGGGGAGTGCTCGCTCGCCTTGGCCGGCGGTGTGACGGTGATGTCCACGCCGAACTCGTTCGTCGAGTTTTCCCGGCAGCGCGGTCTTTCCCCGGACGGCCGGTGCCGGTCCTACGCGGACTCCGCCGACGGCGTCGGCTGGTCCGAGGGCGTCGGCGTGCTCGTGCTGGAACGGCTGTCGGACGCGCGCCGGCACGGGCACCGCGTGCTGGCCGTGGTGCGCGGCTCGGCGGTCAACTCCGACGGCGCGTCCAACGGATTGACGGCGCCGAACGGGCCCTCTCAGCAGCGGGTGATCCGCGCCGCGCTGGCTTCCTCCGGTCTGTCCACTTCGGACGTCGACGTCGTGGAGGGGCACGGGACCGGAACGACCCTGGGTGACCCGATCGAAGCCCAGGCGTTGCTGGCGACCTACGGCCAGGACCGTTCGACGCCGCTGCTGCTCGGTTCGGTGAAGTCGAACATCGGGCACACGCAGGCCGCGGCCGGGGTCGCGGGGATCATCAAGATGGTCCTGGCGATGGCGCACGGCACGGTGCCGGCCTCGCTGCACGCCGGGACGCCGTCGTCCCGGGTGGACTGGAGCGAAGGTGCGGTGGCGCTGGCCGCCGCCGCGACGCCGTGGCCCGCATCGGACCGGCCGCGCCGCGCGGGTGTCTCGTCGTTCGGCATCAGCGGGACGAACGCGCACGTGGTGCTCGAAGCGGGTCCGGCGGTCGCGCCGGTCGAGGTCGAGACCCTGGCGGACGCGCCGCTGGTGCTCTCGGCGCGCACCGCCGAAGGCCTGCGGGCCCAGGCCGCGAATCTGGCCCGGCTCGGCGACGTCGCACGCGGCGACCTGGCGTGGTCCCTGGCGACGACGCGGACGGCGTTCGAGCACCGGGCCGTGGTGCACGGCCCCGACGCGGCTTCGGCGCTGGGCGCGCTGGCGGCCGGCGGGCCGGCTCCAGGAGTGGCGACCGGCGTCGCCGCCGACGGCGGGCTCGCGTTCGTCTTCCCCGGCCAGGGCGCCCAGCGGCTCGGCATGGGACGTGAGCTGGCCGGGCGGTTCCCGGTGTTCGCGTCGGTGTTCGCCGAGGTGCTGGACCGCTGCGACCCGGGCCTGCGCGACGTCGTGTGGGGAGCCGACGCGGCCGCGCTGGAGCGGACCGGGAACGCGCAGCCGGCGCTGTTCGCGTTCGGCGTGGCGGCGTTCCGGCTGCTGGAGTCGTGGGGCGTGCGCCCGGACGTCGTCGCCGGGCATTCGGTCGGCGAGATCGCGGCCGCGCACGTCTCCGGGGTGCTGTCCCTCGAGGACGCTTGCACACTGGTGTCGGCCCGCGCCCGCTTGATGGCAGCGTTGCCGTCCGGTGGCGCGATGGTCGCGGTCCGGGCGTCCGAAGAGGACGTTCGGGCGGCACTGGTGGACGGTGTCGATCTGGCCGCTGTGAACGGGCCGGAGTCGGTGGTGCTGTCGGGTGCCGAGGAGGCGGTGCTGGCGGTCGCGGCCCGCTTCGGCAAGACGACGCGGCTCGCGGTGTCGCACGCGTTCCACTCGCACCTGATGGACCCGATGCTGGACCCGTTCCGCGCGGTGGTGTCCGCGTTGACGTTCTCGTCGCCGACGCTGCCGTTCGCGTCCCACGGCGACGTGTGCTCGCCGGAGTACTGGGTCGAGCACGTGCGCGCGACGGTCCGCTTCACCGGAACGGTCGCGGACACGGCGTCGACGTTCCTGGAGCTGGGCCCCGACGGCACGCTGTCGGCGCTGCTGGACCGTCCCGGCACGGTGCCGCTGCTGCGCAAGGACCGTCCCGAGGTGGAGTCCGCCGTCGCGGCGCTGGCCACGGTGCACACGCGCGGCTGCGCGGTGGACTGGCGCGCGTACCTGGGCGGCGGCCGCACGGTGGACCTGCCGACCTACCCGTTCCAGCGCGAGCACTACTGGGCGGCGCCGGTCCCGCGGACCCCGGAGCAACCGGAGGGCCCGCTGTGGGAGGCGATCGGCCGCGGCGACGCGGCGGAACTGGCGGGACTGCTGGACTTGGGGGAGGAGCAGCAGTTCTCGCTGCAGACCCTGCTCCCGGCCCTGACCGGCTGGCGCGACCGCCGCGCGGCCGAGGAGACGGCGAAGTCCTGGCGGTACCGCGCGGAGTGGACCCCGTTCCGCACCCCGGAGACGCCCGTGTTGAGCGGCCGCTGGCTGCTGGTGACGGCAGATGCGGCGGAAGGCGCGGAGGTCGAATCGGCGCTGGCCGCCCACGGCGCGACGGTGACTCGGATCGCGACCGCGGACCTCGACCGGACCGATCTCGCCACCGCGCTCGCGCCCGCCGGGCCCGGTCAGGTGGGCGGCGAGGCTGCTGCCGCCGGGCGGGTTCCGGCGGCTGGTGAGGCTGCGGCTGCCGGGCCCGGCCCGGCGAGTAGCGAGGCTGTTGCCGGCGGGCAGGTTCCGGCGGCTGGTGAGGCTGCGGCCGCCGGGCCCGGCCCGGCGAGTAGCGAGGCTGTTGCCGGCGGGCAGGTTCTGGTGGCTGGTGAGGCTGCGGCTGCCGGGCTCGCCTCGGCGGGTGGCGAGGTTGCGGGCGCGGGGCCGGTTCCCGTGGCCGCCGGGCCAGCTCCGGCGGGCGGCGAGGCTGCTGCCGCCGGGCGGGTTCCGGCGAATGGTGAGGCTGCGGCTGCCGGGCAGGCTCCGGCGGGTGGCGAGGCTGCCGCCGCGCCTGCCCCCGTGACCGCCGACCGTGCCACGCTCGCCGCCGCTGTCACCGCGGCCGGGCCCGTCGATGGCGTCATCCACCTACCCGCCGTCGGCGACGAAGGTCTGCGCGAGCTCCTCACCCTCGTCCAAGCCCTCACCGACGCCGATCTCGGCCCGCGGCTCTGGTGCCTCACCCGCGGTGCCGTCGCCACCCCCGGGGACCACGGCCCCGATCCCGCCGCCGCCAGGGTCTGGGGGTTCGGCCGCACCGTCGCGCTCGAACAGCCCGCCCTCTGGGGTGGGCTCATCGACCTGCCCGCCGCCCTCGACCTCCCCACCGGCCGGCGGCTCGCGGCCGTGCTGAGCGGGGTCAACGGCGAAGACCAGGTCGCCCTGCGGCCGCAAGGTGCCTTCGGGCGCCGGGTCGTGCGCCACCAAGCCGCCGGGACCACGGGACGCTTCCGGGCCCGGGGCGCCGTCCTCATCACCGGCGGCACCGGCGCCCTCGGGGCCTCGGTGGCCCGGTGGCTCGCCGGCGCCGGGGCCGAACACCTCGTGCTCGTCAGCCGCCGGGGCCCCGATGCACCAGGCGCGGACGCACTCGAACGAGAACTCACCGCCACCGGCGCCCGCGTCACCATCGCCAAAGCCGACATCGGAGACCGCCAAGCCGTCGAAACCCTCCTCCAGCAGCACCCCGACCTGACCGGGGTGGTGCACACCGCGGGCATCGCGCAGGCCATGGACCCCGTCCACACCACGGACTTCGCCGAGCTCACCCGCGTCATGGCCGCCAAGACCACCGGCGCCGCCCACCTCGACGCGCTCCTCGCCGGGCACGACCTCGACTTCTTCGTGCTCTTCGGGTCCGTCGCGGGCGTCTGGGGCAGCGGGGGCCAGGCCGCCTACGCCGCCGGGAACGCCTACCTCGACGCCCTCGCCGAAGCCCGCCGGAACACCGGCCGCCGGGCGACGTCCGTCGCCTGGGGCGCCTGGGCGGACGAGGGCATGGCCACCGACGAGCACGTCGCCGGGCAGCTCACCCGCCGCGGGCTCGGCTTCCTCCCGGCCGCAAACGCCCTCGCCGAACTCGAACGCGCCCTGGTGCGCGACGACACCGCCGTCGTCGTCGCCGACGTCGCCTGGGACACCTTCCTGCCCGTCTTCACCGCCACCCGCGCCAGCCGGCTCTTCGACGCCTTCGCCGAAGCCCGGCCCGAGCCGGTCAGCGCCGTCATCAGCGCCTTCGCCGCCCGCTTCGCCGGGATGTCCGAGGACGAACGCGACCGCGCGCTGCTCGACCTGGTCCGCACCGAGGCCGCCGCCGTGCTGGGGCACGTCACCGCGGACGCCGTCGCCGAAGAACGCGCTTTCCGCGACCTCGGCTTCGACTCGCTGACCGCCGTCGAGTTCCGCCGCCGCCTCGCCGACGCCACCGGCCTGGCCCTGCCCGCGACGCTCGTCTTCGACCACCCGACCCCGCTCGGCCTGGTCGCGTTCCTGCGCGGGGAGATCGACGGCCCGGGCACCGCTGGCGCCGTCGCCGTCGCGACCGGGGCCACCGACGAGCCGATCGCCATCGTCGGCATGGGCTGCCGCTTCCCCGGCGGCGTCACCACGCCCGAGGAGCTCTGGACCCTGGTCACCGGCGGCGTGGACGCGATCTCGGCGTTCCCCGGCGACCGCGGCTGGGACGCCGCCGGCCTGTTCGACCCCGATCCCGAACGCGGCGGAAAGACCTACTCGACGCTCGGCGGGTTCCTCGAGAACGCGGCCGAGTTCGACGCCGGGTTCTTCGGCATCTCGCCGCGCGAAGCCCTTTCGATGGACCCGCAGCAGCGGCTGCTGCTCGAAGTGTCCTGGGAGGCCTTCGAACGCGCGGGCGTCGACCCGGCGGCCGTGCGGGGGAGCCGGACCGGCGTGTTCGTCGGCTCCAGCTTCCAGGACTACGGCGTCGCGACCGGCGACGGCACCGAAGGCCACCTCGTCACCGGCACCATCCCGAGTGTGCTTTCCGGACGGTTGTCGTACCTGTTCGGCTTCGAAGGCCCGTCGGTCACCGTGGACACGGCGTGCTCGTCGTCGCTGGTCGCACTGCACCTGGCGTGCCAGTCGCTGCGCTCCGGCGAATCCGAGCTGGCCATCGCGGGCGGTGTCACGGTGATGGCGTCGCCCGACCCGTTCGTCGCGTTCAGCCGCCAGCGCGCGCTCGCCTTCGACGGCCGCTGCAAGGCGTTCTCCGACGAGGGCGACGGCATGTCCCTCGCCGAGGGTGCCGGGATGCTCGTGCTGGAACGGCTTTCCGAGGCCCAGCGCCTCGGCCACCCGGTCCTCGCCGTCGTGCGCGGCACGGCGGTCAACTCCGACGGCGCGTCCAACGGCCTCACCGCGCCCAACGGCCCGTCGCAGCAGCGCGTGATCCGCCAGGCACTGGCCAACGCCGGGCTCGCACCGTCCGAAGTGGACGCGCTCGACGCGCACGGCACCGGCACCGCGCTCGGCGACCCCATCGAAGTCCAGGCGCTGCAGGCCACCTACGGCCGCGACCGCGACCGCCCGCTGCTGATCGGCTCGGTGAAGTCCAACATCGGGCACACCCAGTCCGCCGCGGGGGTCGCGAGCTTGATCAAGATGGTGCACGCCATGCGCCACGGCGTGCTGCCGCGCACCCTGCACGTCGCCAGGCCGTCCACGAAGATCGACTGGACGGCCGGGGCGGTCGAGCTGCTCGCCGAGGAGACGGCCTGGCCGGAGACGGGACACCCGCGCCGCGCCGGCGTTTCTTCGTTCGGCATCAGCGGCACCAACGCCCACGCGATCATCGAGGCCGCGCCCGCGGCCGAAGAAGCCGTCGAGCCCGAGCACACCGGCCCGGTCGTGTGGCCGCTGTCGGCGAAGAGCGCGCCCGCGCTGAAGGTCCAGGCGCTGCGGCTGCTGGACTTCCTCGGCGACGAGCGGCCGGTCGACGTCGGCTGGACGCTCGCGCACCACCGCGCGACGTTCGAGCAGCGGGCCGTGGTCGTCGGCGAGGACGTCGCCGGCCTGCGGCGCGGGCTGGCGGCGCTCGCCGGGAACACCGCCGACCCCGCGCTCGTGCAGGGCGCGGCCAAGCGGTCCGGCGCGCCGGTGCTCGTCTTCCCCGGCCAGGACTCGCAGTGGCCGGGGATGGCTCGCGAACTCCTGGCGACGTCGCCGGTGTTCGCCGGCCGGCTGGCCGAGTGCGCCGCCGCGCTCGACCCGTTCGTGGACTGGTCGCTCGCGGACGTGCTGCACGACGACTCCTTGACCGGCGTCGACGTCGTCCAGCCGGTGTTGTGGGCCGTGCTGGTTTCGCTCGCCGAGCTGTGGCGGGCGCACGGCGTCGAGCCGGTCGCGGTGATCGGGCACTCCCAGGGCGAGATCGCGGCCGCGTGCGTCGCGGGTGCACTGTCCCTGGAGGACGGTGCGCGCGTGGTCGCGCTGCGGTCGAAGCTGATCGCCGAGCGGCTTTCCGGGCACGGCGCGATGCTGTCGGTCGTCGCGAGCCGGGACGAAGTGCTTTCGCTGATCGGCGAGCTGGCCGACCGGATCGCCGTCGCCGCGGTCAACGGGCCGCGCTCGGTCACCGTGTCCGGCGAGCCCGGGGCGCTGGCCGAACTGGAGGTCCGGCTGGCCAAGGCCGGGCTGATGCGCTGGCGCCTGGAAGGCGTCGACTTCGCCGCGCACTCGCCGCAGGTCGACGGGATCGCGGCCGAGCTGGCGGAGCTGCTGGCGCCGGTCTCCCCGCGCGACACCGGAGTCCGGTTCTACTCGACGGTCACCGGCGGGCTCGTCGAGCCGGCCGGGCTGACCGGCGAGTACTGGTGCCGGAACCTGCGTGGGACGGTCGAGTTCGCGGCGGCGCTGTCGGCCGCGGTCGCCGACGGGCACGCGGTGTTCGTCGAGTCGAGCCCGCACCCGGTGTTCGGCATGGCGATCGGCGAACTCGCCGAAGCGGCGGGCGTCCCGGTCACCGCGCTCGGCACCCTGCGTCGTGACGACGGCGGGGTCGACCGGTTCCTGAAGTCCCTCGCGGAGGCCCACACCCGCGGGGTCGCGGTCGACTGGGCGGACACCCTCACCGGCGGGCGGCGGATCGACCTGCCGACCTACGCGTTCCAGCACGAGCACTACTGGGCCATCGACGAAACCGAGGCCACGACGGCTCCGGTCGGCGACGAACTCTGGCAGGCCATCACCCGCGACGACCGTGCCGGGCTCACGAACCTGCTGGAGCTGGACGAGCGTCAGCAGACCGCGTTGGAGGACCTGCTGCCCGCGTTGTCGGCGTGGCACGCCCGCCGCGACGACGAGTCCACTGTGGACTCATGGCGCTACCGGATCGCCTGGCGTCCGGTCCGCCCGGCCGGGACGACGCTGTCCGGCAGCTGGCTGATCCTCGGCGACGGCGAAGACGTCGCGAACGTCCTGCGCGAGCACGGCGCCGACGTGCGCGAGACCGACGACGTCACGCCTGGGGACCTCGACGGCGTCACCGGGATCGTTTCGCTGCTCGCGGCCGACCACGCGCCGACGGACCACCCGGGCCTCGACCGCGGCCTGCTGCGCACGCTCTCGCTCGTCCAGGCCGTCGCCGGGATCGAACCCGCGCCGCGTGTGTGGGCGCTGACCCGGGGAGCCGTCTCCACCGGGCCCGCCGACCCCGTCCGCGACCCCGCTCAAGCCCAGGTCCACGGCCTCGGCTGGTCCGCCGCCCTCGAACACCCCGCGCACTGGGCCGGGCTCGTCGACCTGCCCGAAACCCTCGACGCCGCGGCCGCCCGGCGGCTCGTCGCCGTGCTCGCCGGGGCCGGGGACGAAGACCAGCTCGCCGTCCGCTCGGGTGGCGTCTTCGCCCGGCGGCTCGTGCCCGCCCCCGTCAGCGGCGCGCCCAAGCGGACCTGGCGCGCCCACGGCACCGCCGTCATCACCGGCGGTACCGGCACCCTCGGCCCGCACCTGGCCCGCTGGCTCGCCGACGAAGGCATCGACCACCTCGTCCTCACCGGCCGCCGCGGGCCGGACGCCCCCACCGCCCAGGCCCTGCTGGACGAACTCGGCACGTCGGCCGAAGTCGTCTCGCTCGACGTCACCGACCGGCAAGCCGTCGCCTCCCTGATCGCACGCCTGAAGGGCGAGGGACGGCGGATCACCACGGTCGTGCACACCGCCGCGCACATCGCGCTCGCCCCGCTCACCGGCACCGACCCGACCGCGTTCGCCGAGGTCCTCGACGCCAAGGTCACCGGCGCGACGAACCTCGACGCCGTCCTCGACGAGCTCCTCGACGAGGGCGAACTCGAACACTTCGTGCTGTACTCCTCGACCGCCGGCCTGTGGGGCAGCGGGGACCACGGTGCCTACTCCGCGGCCAACGCCCACCTCGTCGCGCTCGCCGAGCAGCGGCGCGCCCGCGGGGTGCCCGCGACCACCGTCGCCTGGGGCATCTGGGCCGACGACCGCGAGCTGGGCCGGGTCGACCCGGGCCGGATCCTGCGCAGCGGCCTGCGGTTCATGGAACCCCGCCTCGCGCTCGCCGGGCTCGAGCGCGCGCTGGCCGACGACGAAACGTCGCTGCTCATCGCCGACCTCGACTGGGACCGCTACCACCCGGTGTTCACGTCGGTGCGGCCCAGCCCGCTGTTCTCCGAGCTGCCGGCCGTCCGGAAGCTCGCCGAAGCGGCCGACGACACCGCGGACGCCTCGGCGTTCGCGAGCCGGGTCCGCGCGCTGCCCGCGACCGCCGGGCGGCGGCTCGTCGTCGACCTGGTGCGCGCCGAAGCGGCCGCCGTGCTCGGCCACTCCGGTGGTGACGCCATCGAGGCCGATCGCGCCTTCCGCGAGCTGGGCTTCGACTCGCTCACCGCGGTCGACCTGCGCAACCGCCTCGAGGTCGTGACCGGGCTCAGCCTGCCGAGCACCGTCGTGTTCGACTACCCCAACGCCGATACCCTCGCCGGCTTCATCCTGTCCACCTTGGACGGTCCGGTGGCCGGCGAAACCGCCGTCGCGGCCACCGCCGTCGACGAGCCGATCGCCATCGTCGGCATGAGCTGCCGGTTCCCCGGCGGGGTCACGTCGCCGGAAGCGCTGTGGGACCTGGTCCTCGGCGGCGGCGACGCGATCTCGTCGTTCCCGCCCGACCGCGGCTGGGACGCCGCCGGGCTGTTCGACGCCGACCCGGACCGCAGCGGCAAGACCTACTCGACGCTCGGCGGGTTCCTCGACGGCGTCGCCGACTTCGACGCCGGGTTCTTCGGGATCTCCCCGCGCGAGGCCCTCTCGATGGACCCGCAGCAGCGCCTGCTCCTCGAAGTAGCCTGGGAGACCTTCGAACGCGCGGGCGTCGACCCGGCCGCGGCGCGGGGCAGCCGGACCGGCGTCTTCGTCGGCGCCAGCTACCAGGACTACGCCTCGACCGTGCTCAACGCCGCCGAGGGCTCCGAAGGGCACATGATCACCGGCGCGGTGTCGAGTGTCCTTTCCGGACGGATCGCCTACCTGTTCGGGCTGGAGGGACCGGCCGTCACGCTCGACACGGCGTGCTCGTCGTCGCTGGTCGCGCTGCACCTGGCGTGCCAGTCGCTGCGCTCGGGCGAGAGTTCGCTCGCACTCGCCGGCGGGGTCACGGTGATGGCGACCCCGGCGCCGTGGATCGGGTTCAGCCGCCAGCGCGCGATGGCGCCCGACGGCCGCTGCAAGGCCTACTCCGACGACGCCGACGGCATGAGCCTCGCCGAGGGCGTCGGACTGGTGCTGGTCGAACGGCTTTCGGACGCCCAGCGCAACGGCCACGAGATCCTCGCGGTCGTCCGCGGTTCGGCGATGAACTCCGACGGCGCGTCCAACGGCATGACCGCCCCGAACGGCCCGTCCCAGCAACGCGTGATCCGCCAGGCGCTGGCGAGCGCCGGCCTGTCCCCTGCGGACATCGACGCGGTCGAGGGCCACGGCACCGGCACGCCGCTCGGCGACCCGATCGAGGTCCAGGCGTTGCAGGCCACCTACGGCCGCGACCGCGAGCGGCCGCTGCTGCTCGGCTCGGTCAAGTCGAACCTCGGCCACACGCAGATGGCGTCCGGCATCGCCGGGGTGCTCAAGCTCGTCATGGCCATGCGCCACGGCGTGCTGCCGCGCACCCTGCACGCCGCCACGCCGTCGTCGCACATCGACTGGTCGAGCGGCGCGATCCGGCTGCTCGACGAAGCCGCCGAGTGGCCCGAGACCGGTGCGCCGCGGCGGGCCGCGGTGTCGTCGTTCGGCCTGAGCGGCACGAACGTCCACACGGTGCTGGAGCAGGCACCCGAGCCGGACGCCGTCGAAGAGCCCGAGCCGGTGGTGCCCGGCACCGTGCCCCTGGTCCTGTCGGCCCGGACGCCGGAAGCCTTGCGCGCCCAGGCCGACCGGCTGCGCGGGTGGCCCGGCGAACCGGCCGACCTCGCCTTCACCCTGGCCACCGCCCGCGCCGACCTGAGCCACCGCGCGGTCATCCTGGCCGCCACCCCCGAGGACGTCCGGACCGGGCTCGCCGCGGTCGCCGAAGACGAACCCGCCGCGCACGTCCTGCGTGGCCGCTCGACCGCCCGGCCCACGACGGCGTTCCTCTTCACCGGGCAGGGCAGCCAGCGGCCGGGCGCCGGTCGCGATCTGTACGAGCGGTTCCCGGTCTTCGCCGAGGCCCTCGACGAGGTCCTCGCGCACCTCGAGCTGGACCGGAGCCTGCTCTTCGCCGAGCCGGGTACGCCGGAAGCCGGGCTGCTGAACGAAACCCGGTACGCCCAGCCCGCGCTGTTCGCGATCGAGGTCGCGCTGTTCCGGCTCCTCGAGTCCTGGGACGTGCGGCCCGACCACGTCGCCGGGCACTCCGTCGGCGAGATCGCGGCCGCGCACGTCGCCGGGGTGCTGTCCCTGGCCGACGCGGCCACGCTGGTGCAGGCGCGCGGCCGGCTCATGCAGGCCCTCCCGGCCGGCGGGGCGATGGTCGCGATCCGCGCCGCCGAGGCCGACGTCCGCGCGCAGCTGCCGGACGGCGTCGACCTCGCCGCGGTCAACGGCCGGGAGTCCATCGTGGTCTCCGGACCCGAGGAAGCGGTGCTCGCCTTCGCGGAGCGGTTCGAAAAGACCCGGCGGCTCACCGTGTCCCACGCGTTCCACTCGGCGCTGATGGACCCGATGCTGGACGAATTCCGCGCCGCCATCGCCGGGCTCACCTTCTCGGCGCCGGAGCTGCCGTTCGTCTCCACGGTCGCCGGCGCGGACCTCGCCGACGGCCCGGACTACTGGGTGCGCCACGCCCGTGAAGCCGTCCGGTTCGCCGACGCGCTCACGACCCTGGCCGAAGCCGGGGTCACCGCCTACGTCGAACTCGGGCCGGACGCGGTGCTGTCGGCGCTGTCCGAGGCGCGGCCGATGCTGCGCAAGGACCGGCCGGAGGACGAGACCGTCGCCGCGGTGCTCGGCGACCTGCAGGCGCGGGGCCACCGGCCGGACTGGGCCGCGTTCTTCGCCGGGACCGGTGCCCGCCGGATCGACCTGCCCACGTACGCGTTCCAGCGGACCCGCTACTGGCCGGAGCCCGCACCCGCAGCACCGGAAGCCGACCCGGGTTTCTGGACCGCACTGGAAGCCGCGGACGTCGAAGAGCTGTCGACCACCCTGGACGTCGACCGGGACGCGCTCGGCACCGTGCTGCCCGCGCTCACCGCGTGGCGTCACCGCGTCCGCGACGAGTCCGAAGTGGATGCCTGGCGCTACCGCGTGGTCTGGCGCCCGGTCCGGGCCGAGCCCGCCGCGCCCAGCAGGGTGCTGGTCGTGGCCCACGACGACCCGTGGGCGGACTCGGTCGCCGAAGCCGTCGGCGGTACCCGGGTCGAGCCGGGCGCTGAGCTGCCTGAAGCCGACCACGTCCTCTCGCTGCTGACCGACCCCGCCGAATCCCTGCGCCTCGCGCAAGCGGTCGGGGACAAGGCCCCGCTGTGGTGGGCCACCCGGGGCGCCGTCAGCACCGGCGCGGCCGACCCGGCGCCCGACCCGCGCGCGGCCGCGCTCTGGGGTCTCGGCCGGGTGGTCGGCCTGGAACAGCCGCAGCGCTGGGGCGGGCTCGTCGACCTCCCCGAGGTCCTCGACGCCCGCGCGGCCGGCCGCCTCTTCGCCGTCCTGCGCGGGATCGGCGACGAAGACCAGGTCGCCATCCGCCCCTCGGGCGTCTTCGCGCGGCGGCTCACCACCGCACCCGCCGGCCGTATAACGGACTACACCCCGCGGGGCACGGTGCTGATCACCGGCGGCACGGGCGGCCTCGGCGCGGAGGTCGCGCGGCAGCTCGCCGCCGCCGGCGCCGACCACCTCGTCCTGCTCAGCCGCCGCGGCCTGGACGCCCCGGGCGCGGCCGAGCTGGCCGCCGAGCTGAACGCGACCGTCGAGGCCTGCGACGTCACCGACCGTGACGCGCTGGCCCGGGTCATCGCGGCGATCCCGGACCTGACCGCCGTGGTGCACACGGCGGGTGTGGTCGACGACGGCACGACCGGCTCGCTGACCGCGGAGCAGTTCGCAAAGGTCTTCGCGGCGAAGTGCCTCGGCGCGGAGCACCTCGACGAGCTGACCGCGGACCTCGACCTCGACGCGTTCGTGCTGTTCTCCTCGACCGCCGGCACGTTCGGCGCGGCCGGGCAGGGCAACTACGCGGCCGCCAACGCCCACCTCGACGCCCTTGCCGCTCGTCGACGGGCCGCCGGCCGGGTCGCGACGTCGATCGCGTGGGGCCCGTGGGCGGGCGCCGGGATGCTCGGCGGCAACGCCGGGGTGCAGGACCGCGTCGGCCGCGGCGGCCTCGCGCTGCTGCCGCCGGACCGGGCCGTCGCCGCGATGCGGCGGGCGATCGGCGCCGGGGACACCGAGGTCCTGGTCGCGGACATCGACTTCACGCGGTTCGTGCCGGCGTTCACGATCGGCCGGCCGTTCCCGCTGCTGGCCGACCTGCCGGGCGCGAAGGCCGTGCTCAGCGAGGCCCGGGAAGCGGCGGAGCGCGGCGACCTGCGCACCACCCTCGCCGGGCTGCCGCCCGCCGACCGCGAGAAGCACCTGCTGGGCCTGCTGCGCACGCAGGTCGCGCTGGTGCTCGGCCACGCCGACGCCGGGGCGGTGTCCCCGGACGCCGCGTTCGCCGACCTCGGGTTCGATTCGCTCACCGCGGTCGAGCTGCGCAACGGCATCGGCGCGGCGACCGGGCTCGCGCTGCCGTCGTCGCTGGTGTTCGACCACCCGACGCCGCGCGTGCTCACGGCGTTCCTGCTCGGCGAACTGGTCGGCGCCGGCACCCCGGTGATCGCGCCGGTCACCACCCGCGCCACCGCCGACGACCCGATCGTGATCGTCGGCATCGGCTGCCGCTTCCCCGGCGGCATCACCTCGCCGCGCACGTTCTGGCAGCTCCTCGAAGACGGCGGGGACGCGATCGGGCCGTTCCCGGCCGACCGCGGCTGGGACCTCGCGAAGCTCGGCGACGGCCACGGCGGGTTCCTGCCCGACGCGGCCGGGTTCGACGCCGGCTTCTTCGGCATCTCCCCGCGGGAAGCCCTGGCGATGGACCCGCAGCAGCGGCTGCTGCTGGAGACGTCGTGGGAGTCCCTGGAGCACGCCGGGATCGACCCGGCGAGCCTGCGGGGCACCGCCACCGGCGTGTTCGTCGGCACCAACGGCCAGGACTACACCGGGCTGCTGCTCAACTCCGACGCCGACGTCGCCGGGCACATGGCCACCGGCACCACGGCGAGTGTCCTTTCCGGACGGCTCTCCTACACCCTGGGCCTGGAAGGCCCGGCGGTCACGGTCGACACGGCGTGCTCGTCGTCGCTGGTCGCCCTGCACTGGGCCGCCCGCGCGCTGGCCGACGGCGAGTGCTCGCTGGCCCTGGTCGGCGGTGTCACCGTGATGACCAGCCCGTTCTCGTTCACCGAGTTCGACGCTCAGGGCGGCCTCGCCGGCGACGGCCGGTGCAAGGCGTTCTCCGACGACGCCGACGGCACGGCCTGGTCGGAAGGCGCCGGTGTCCTGGTCGTCGAGCGGCAGTCCGACGCACTCCGGCACGGCCACGAGATCCTCGCCGTGGTGCGGGGTTCCGCGATCAACCAGGACGGTGCTTCCAACGGCCTCACCGCGCCGAACGGGCCGTCGCAGCAGCGCGTCATCCGCGCCGCGCTGGCCGACGCCGGTCTGTCCACTTCGGACGTCGACGTCGTCGAGGCGCACGGCACCGGGACGACCTTGGGTGATCCGATCGAAGCCCAGGCGCTGCTCGCGACCTACGGGCAGGACCGCGAAACGCCGGTGCTGCTGGGGTCGGTGAAGTCCAACCTCGGGCACACCCAGGCCGCCGCGGGTGCCGCCGGGGTGATCAAGGTGGTCCTCGCCCTCGGCCACGCCGTGGTGCCGAAGACGCTGCACGTCGGCGAGCCGTCGTCCCATGTGGACTGGACGGCCGGGTCCCTGGACCTGGTCACCGAGGCGACTCCGTGGCCGGAGACGGCCCGCCCACACCGCGCCGCGGTGTCGTCCTTCGGCGTCAGCGGCACGAACGCGCACGTCATCCTGGAGGCCCCGCCCGCGCGGGAGGTCGTGCCCGGGACCGCGCCCGCGGTGGTGCCGTGGCCGGTGTCCGCGCGTTCCGCCACGGCCTTGGCCGACCTGGTGTCCACTGTGGCGGGTGACGCGCTCGACACCGGGTTCACCCTGGCGACCGGCCGGGCCGCGTTCGACCACCGGGCGGTGCTGCTCGGCGGTGAGGTCGTGAGCCGGGGAGTGGCCCGCGAGCGCGTCACCGCGTTCCTCTTCTCCGGCCAGGGCGCCCAGCGCCTCGGCATGGGCGGCGAGCTGTACGCGCGGTACCCCGTCTTCGCCGACGCGTGGGACGACGTCTGCGCGCACCTCGGGATGACGCTGGGCGACGTCGCCTGGGGCGAGGACGCCGCCGAGCTGGACCGCACCGGCTGGGCGCAGCCCGTGCTGTTCGCCTTCGAGGTCGCCGCGTTCCGGCTGCTGGAGTCGTGGGGTGTCCGCCCGGACTTCGTCGCCGGGCACTCGCTCGGCGAGGTCGCCGCGGCCCACGTGGCCGGGGTGCTCTCGCTGGACGACGCGTGCACGCTCGTCGCCGCCCGCGCCCGGCTGATGCAGGAGCTGCCCGAGGGTGGCGCGATGGTCGCGCTGCGGGCGTCCGAAGCCGATGTCCGGGAGCGGCTGACCGACGGGGTCGCGATCGCCGCGGTCAACGGCCCGCAGTCCGTCGTGCTGTCCGGAGACGAAGAAGCCGTGCTCGCGGTGGCCGAAACCTTCGGCGGCGGACGGCGGCTAGCCGTGAGCCACGCCTTCCACTCGCCGCTGATGGACCCGATGCTCGACGAGTTCCGGGCGGTCGTGACCGGGCTGCGGTTCGCGGCCCCGGTGATCCCGCTCGTCACCGACGGCGATGTCACCGATCCCGAGTACTGGGTGCGGCACGTCCGCGAGACCGTCCGCTTCGGCGACGCCCTCGACCGGCTGGCCGGGTCCGGGGTCTCGCTGTTCGTCGAGGTCGGGCCGGACGCCGCGCTGACGCCGCTGGTCGACCCGGCCGACGACCGCGTGATCGTGCCGCTGCTGCGCCGCGGCCGGTCCGAAGAGGACAGTGCGGCGACCGCGCTGGGCACGCTGTTCACGGCGGGCGTGAACCCGGACTGGGCCGCGTGGTTCGCCGGCACCGGCGCCCGCCGCGCCGAGCTGCCGACCTACCCCTTCGAGCACGAGCGGTACTGGCCCGAGGTGGTCACGAGCGGCCCGGCCGACGACGGCTTCTGGGCCTCGGTCGACCGCGCGGACACCGCCGGGCTCGCGGAACAGCTCGCCGTCGACCCCGCCGCGGTCGACGCCGTCCTGCCCGCCCTCGCCGCCTGGCGGCGCAAGCAGGCCGAAGCGGCCGCGGCCGACGACCTGCGCTACCGGATCACCTGGCAACCGGTCCTCGTCGCCGAGCCCGAGCCCGCGAACATCGCGGTCGTCCCCGGCGAAGACGCCGAGTGGGCGGACCGGGTCACCGAAGCCCTCGGGGCCGGCCGCGACCCGGCCGATGCCGACGTGGTGGTGTCGCTGCGGGAAACCGTTGCCGGAACACGAGAACTCCTGGCCGAGGTCGACGTCCCCGTCTGGTGCGTGACGCGCGGCGCGGTCGCCGTCACCCCCGCCGAGCGCGTCGACGGACCGGCCGCGCTGTGGGGCTTCGGCCGTGTCGCCGCCCTGCACGACCCGATGCGCTGGGGCGGGCTCGTCGACGTCCCGGCCGCATTGGACACCCGCGCCGCGGCCCGGCTCCGCGCGGTGCTCGGCGGGGACGAAGACCAGGTCGCCGTCCGCGCGGCCGGGGTTTACGGCCGCCGCCTGACCCGCGCCGCCGCCGGCGGGGAACGCTGGGAGCCGCGCGGCACCGTGCTCGTCACCGGCGACGGCCCGGCCGCGCTGCTCGCCGGCCAGTTGACCGGCGTCGACGTCGTCCGCGATCCGGCCGCACTGGCGTCCCCGCCGGACGCGGTCATCCACCGCGGAAGTCTCGAAGAGGCCAGGCAGTACGCCGAGTGGCCCCTGGAAGCGTTCGTGCTGCTCACTTCGGTCGCCGGGGTCTGGGGCGTGCGCGGCCGCGGCGACGAAGCCGCCGAGGCCGCCGAACTGGAGGCCTTCGCGCGGCAACGGCGTGACCGCGGCGAACCCGCGTCCGTCGTCGCCTTCTCGGCCTGGGCGGGCACCGGCGAGGACGAAGCCCACCTGCGCGACAGCGGGCTGCCCGTGCTCGACCCGGCCGCCGCCACCACCGCACTGCTCGCCGCCGTGCGGTCCGCCGACCTCACCACGGTCGTCGCCGACGTCCGGTGGGACCGCTTCGGCCCGGCGTTCACCGCGGCCCGGCCGAGCCCGCTGCTGTCGCCACTGTTCGCCCCGGCCCCGGCGACCGGGCCCGGCCTGCGCGACCTGGCTCCGGGGGAACGGTTCGAAACGGTCCTGGACCTGGTCCGGACCGCCGCCGCGACCGTGCTGCGCCACCCCGGCACCGACCGGATCGAACCCGACCGCGCGTTCTCGGCGCTGGGCTTCGACTCGCTCACCGCGATGGACCTGCGCACGGCCCTGAGCGCCGAGACCGGGCTGCGGCTGCCGGCGACGCTGGTGTTCGACCACCCGACCCCCCGCGAGCTGACCACGTTCCTGCTGGCCGAGCTGTTCGGCGAGGCGGAAGAAACCACCGAAACGGCCCCGGCGGCGCTCGGCGACGACCCGGTCGTCATCGTCGGCATGAGCTGCCGCTACCCCGGCGGCATCGGCTCGCCGGAGGACCTCTGGCGGGCGGTCGTCGAGGAGCGGGACGTCGTCGGCGGCTTCCCGGCCGACCGCGGCTGGGACCTGGCCGCGCTGACCGGTGACGGCCCCGGCAGCAGCGCCGCCAAGGAAGGCGGGTTCCTGCACGACGCGGCCGAGTTCGACCCCGGGTTCTTCGGGATCGCGCCCCGCGAAGCGATCGTGATGGACCCGCAGCAGCGGCTCGTCCTCGAAGTGGCGTGGGAGGCCTTCGAACGCGCCGGCATCGACGCCACCGGGTTGCGCGGCGGCGACACCGGCGTCTACATCGGCGGCGGCTCGGGCGACTACACCCCGCCCGCCGACACACCCGGGCACCAGGCCACCGCGCAGGCGGCCAGCCTGCTGTCCGGCCGCGTCTCCTACGCCTTCGGGCTGGAAGGCCCGTCGGTCAGCGTCGACACCGCGTGCTCGTCGTCGCTGGTCGCGCTGCACCTGGCGGCGCAGGCGCTGCGGGCCGGGGAGTGCTCGCTCGCCGTCGCCGGTGGCGTGATGGTGATGTCGAGCCCCACCGGCTTCGTCGAGTTCGGCGAGATGGGCGCGCTGTCGGCGGACGGCCGCTGCAAGGCCTTCGCCGACGCCGCCGACGGCACCGGCTGGTCCGAAGGCGTCGGCATGATCGTGCTGGAGCGCGAGTCCGACGCCCGCCGCCACGGCCACCGGATCCTCGCCGTGGTGCGGGGTTCGGCGGTCAACTCCGACGGCGCGTCCAACGGGCTCACCGCGCCCAGCGGCCCGGCCCAGCAGCGCGTGATCAAGCGCGCCCTCGCCGTGTCCGGGCTGGCACCGTCCGAAGTGGACGCCGTGGAGGCGCACGGCACCGGCACGAAGCTCGGCGATCCCATTGAAGCGCAAGCCTTGCTGGCCACCTACGGCCGCGACCGCGACCGGCCGCTGCTGCTCGGTTCGGTGAAGTCCAACCTCGGTCACACCCAGGCGGCGGCCGGCGCGGCCGCGGTGATCAAGATGGTGCTGGCCATGCGGTACGGGCTGCTGCCCAAGACGTTGCACGTGGACAAGCCGTCCGAGCACGTCGACTGGTCCGCGGGCAGCGTCGAGCTGCTCACCGAAAGCCTGCCGTGGCCCGAAACCGGGCACCCGCGCCGGGCCGGGATCTCCGCGTTCGGCGCCAGCGGCACCAACGCCCACCTGGTGCTGGAACAGGCCCCGCCGGGGGAGCCGCGTCCGGCCGCCACCCCGGGGACCGTGCCGGTCCGGCTGTCCGCGCGAAGCGCCGACGGCCTGCGGGACCAGGCTCGCGCCCTGCGGGAGCACCTGGTCGCGCACCCCGGACTCGCGCTGCCCGACGTGGCGTTCTCGGCGGCGACGACCCGCGCCTGGTTCGAGTCGCGGGCCGTCGTCGTGGCCGCGGACCGGGAGGAACTGCTGACCGGGCTCGGCGCGCTCACCGCCGGGACGCCGTCGCCGCTGGTGCACACCGGCAAGCCCGCGACCGGGAAGCTCGCGTTCCTGTTCTCCGGGCAGGGTTCGCAGTACCCGGGCATGGGCCGCGACCTGTACGAGCGGTTCCCGGTGTTCGCCGCCGCGTTCGACGAGGCGTGCGCGCACCTGGACCTCGACCTGCCCGGCCCGCTGCGGGACGTCGTCTTCGGCGACGACGCCGACGCGCTGGCCGAGACCCGGTGGTCGCAGCCGGCGGTGTTCGCCGTCGAAGTCGCGCTCTACCGGCTCGTCGAGTCGTGGGGCGTGCGGCCCGACCACCTCGCCGGGCACTCGATCGGCGAGTTCGCCGCCGCCCACGCGGCCGGCGTGCTGTCGCTGGCCGACGCGTCCCGGCTGGTCGCCGCCCGCGGCCGGCTCATGCAGGAGCTGCCGGGCGGGGCGATGGCCGCGCTGGAGCTCGGCGAGACCGAGGCGGAAGAGCTGATCGGCGGGCGGCCGCTGTCGATCGCCGCGGTCAACGGACCCGAGGCGGTGGTCGTCTCGGGCGACCCGGACGCGGTCGCCGAGGTCGCGGACCTCGTCGCGGCGCGCGGCCGAAAGACTAGACGTTTAAGGGTCAGCCACGCGTTTCACTCGTCGCATATGAACGCGATGAGGGACGAGTTCGAGCGGATCGCCGCGGGGGTGCAGTTCGCCCCGCCGGCGCTCCCGGTCGTGTCCACCGTCACCGCGTCCCCGGTCACCGGCGAGCTGGGCACGGCGGCGTACTGGGCCGACCACGTCCGCCGTCCGGTGCTGTTCGCCGGTGCCGTCGCCGCGCTCGACTCACTCGGCGTCACCAAGTACCTGGAGCTGGGCCCGGACAGCACCCTCGCGGCGCTCACCCGGCCCCTGACCGGCGAGTCCGCCACGGTGACCGCCGCCCTGCGCGCCGGCCGCGAGGACGAGCCGACGCTGGTCTCGGCCCTCGCTCGCCTCGACGTCGGCGGCACCCCCGTCGAGTGGGCCGGCCTCTTCGCCGGGGCCCGGCCGGTCGACCTGCCCACCTACCGGTTCCACCACGAGCGGTTCTGGCCGGACACCCCGGCCGCGGCCGCCACGCCGGACTTCCTGACCGGGCTGGACGCCGACGTGCTCGCCAAGGAGATCGACGTCGACCGCGCCGCGCTCGACGCCGTGCTGCCCGCGTTGCTGGACCTGCAGCACCGCCGGGCGCAGCAGTCCACTGTGGACGAGCTGCGGTACCGCGTCGCCTGGAAGCCGCTCGGCGGCGCTTCGGGTGCGGTGCCGGACGGCAAGTGGCTGGTCGTCGTGCCCGCCGGCTTCGCCGAAGACCCGTGGGTCGCGGGCGTGGCCGAGGCGCTCGGCGCCGAGGTCACCGGCCCCGACACCTTGACCGCGGCGCTCGACGGCGTCACCGGCGTCGTTTCCCTGCTGGGGCTGGACGAATCCACGCCGACCGCGGGCGCCGCGGCCACCACCGCGCTGCTGCAGGCCCTCGCGGGCACCGGCAGCGCGGCCCGGCTGTGGTGCCTGACCCGCGGCGCGGTCACCGCCGTGCCGTCGGACCGGGTCACCTCGATCGCGCAGGCCGCGCTCTGGGGCCTGGGCCGGGTCGCGGCGCTGGAGCAGCCGCAGCGCTGGGGCGGCCTTGCCGACCTGCCCGCCGGCCTCGACGAACGCGCATTCGCCCGGCTGGGCGCCGTGCTCGCCGGGACCGAGGACCAGGTCGCGGTGCGCGCGGCGGGCACGTTCGCCCGGCGGCTCGTGCGCGCTCCGGCCGGTCAGCCGGCGCGGGCGTGGCAGCCGCGCGGCACCGTCGTCGTCACCGGCGGCACCGGCGCGCTCGGCAAGCACGTCGCCCGCTGGGCGCTCGCCGAAGGCGCCGCGCGGGTCGTGCTCACCGGCCGGCGCGGCCCGGACACCCCGGACGCCGTCGCGCTGCTGGCCGACCTGGGCCCGCGGGCCTCGGTCGTCGCCTGCGACCTCACCGACCCGGCCGCCGTCCGTGACCTGCTGACCCCGGACGTCACCGCGGTGATCCACGCGGCCGGCGTCCTCGACGACGGCGTGCTCGAGGGCTACGGCCCGGACCGGTTCGACGCCGTGTTCGCGGCGAAGGCCGCGTCCGCGCTCGTGCTCGACCGCGTCTCCCGGGACCTGAACCTCGACGTCTTCGCGCTGTTCTCCTCGGCGTCCAGCTCGGTCGGCAACGCCGGCCAGGCGAACTACGCCGCGGCGAACGCGGTCCTCGACGCCGTCGCCGAACGCCGGCGCGCGGACGGCCTGCCCGGCACCTCGATCGCCTGGGGCGCTTGGCGAGCGGGCATGGCCGAGACCGCCGACGCCGCGGCCCGGGCCCAGCGCACCGGCACCCGGCCGGTGCCGCCGGAGCTCGCGCTCGCCGCGTTCGCGCAGGTCGTGCTCGCGGCCGACGCGGCGCCGGTGGTGGCCGACATCGACCACGCGACCTTCCTGCGGACCTTCACCGCGGCCCGGCCGGCACCACTGCTGACCGATCTGCCGGAGTACCGGCGGCTCACCGCGGAAGCGCCGGTCGAAGTGGGAGTTGTGCTGCGGGAGCGGCTCGGCAAGCTGCCGCCGTCCGATCGCGAGAAGGCCGCGCTCGACGTCGTCCGCACCCAGGTCGCCGCGGTGCTCGGGTTCGCCGGGCCGCACGCGGTCGACCCGGAGCGGCCGTTCTCCGGGCTCGGGTTCGACTCCCTCAGCGCGATCGAGCTGCGCAACCAGCTCGCCGCGGCGACCGGGCTCGACCTGCCCGCGACGCTCGTGTTCGACCAGCCGTCCCCCGCCGTGCTCGCCGCCGACCTGGTGCGGCAGCTGGCTCCGGGTGCGGCTCCCGACGACCTGGACCCCGAGCTGCGCGCCCTGCTCGCGGCCGTTTCCCCGGCACGCCTGCGCGAAAGCGGCGTGCTGGACACCTTGCGCCGCCTGGCCGGGCCCGACCCGGCCGGGGACGAGGCCGCCGACATCGACGGCATGTCGGTCGACGACCTGGTCCGCGCGGCGCTCGACGGCGAGGCCACCTGACCCCGATGAACCTACGGAGCTGACACATGTCCACCCCGAGCGACCGGGTCGTCGAAGCACTCCGTGCCGCGATGAAGGAGTCCGAGCGGCTCAAGCGGCAGAACCAGGAGCTGCGCGCCGCCGCCACGGAGCCGATCGCCATCGTGGCCATGGGCTGCCGGTTCCCCGGCGGCGTCCGCGGCCCCGAAGCGCTGTGGCGGCTCGTCGAGGACGGCGGCGACGCGATCGGGCCGTTCCCGGCCGACCGCGGCTGGGACGTCGAGGCGGTCGCCGGCGCCGGGGTCGACGAGCGGGGCATGGGGGTCAGCCAGGCCGGCGGATTCCTCGACGGCGTAACGGACTTCGACGCCGGGTTCTTCGGGATCTCGCCCCGCGAGGCGGTGTCCCTGGACCCCCAGCAGCGGCTGCTGCTGGAGGTGTCCTGGGAGGCGATCGAGCGGGCCGGTCTCGACCCGCGGCGGCTGCGCGGCAGCCGGACCGGCGTCTTCGCCGGGACGAACGGGCAGGACTACGCCTACCTGATGGTCCGCTCGCTGGCCGACGCCGACGGTTCGGTCGGCACCGGCATCGCGGCGAGCGCGCTGTCCGGCCGGGTGGCCTACACGCTCGGGCTCGAAGGCCCGGTCGTCACGGTCGACACGGCCTGCTCGTCGTCGCTGGTCGCGGTGCACCTGGCCGCGCAGGCGCTGCGGGCGGGGGAGTGCACGCTCGCGCTGGCCGCGGGCGTGAACGTGATGTCGACGCCCGGTTCGCTGCTGGAGTTCAGCCGCCAGGGCGGGCTTTCGGCCGACGGCCGCTGCAAGGCGTTCTCCGACGACGCCGACGGCACCGGCTGGTCCGAAGGCGTCGGCGTGCTGGTGCTGGAAAAGCTGTCGGACGCGCAGCGCAACGGGCACGAGGTGCTCGCCGTCGTCCGCGGCACCGCGGTGAACTCCGACGGCGCGTCCAACGGGTTCACCGCGCCCAACGGTCCTTCGCAGCAACGCGTGATCCGCGCCGCGCTCGCCGCGTCCGGACTGTCCACTTCGGACGTCGACGTCGTCGAGGCGCACGGCACCGGCACGAAGCTCGGCGACCCGATCGAAGCCCAGGCGGTCCTGGCCACCTACGGCCAGGGCCGCGAGACCCCGGTGCTGCTGGGGTCGGTCAAGTCCAACATCGGGCACACCCAGGCGGCGGCCGGGGTCGCCGGGATCATCAAGGTCGTCGAGGCGATCCGGCACGGGGTCGTGCCGCGGACGCTGCACGCGGAGACGCCGTCGTCCCATGTGGACTGGAGCTCCGGTGCGGTCCGGCTCGCGACCTCGAACGAGCCTTGGCCCGCGGTCGATCGTGCGCGCCGGGCCGGTGTTTCGTCGTTCGGGGTCAGCGGCACCAACGCCCACGTCCTCGTCGAGCAGGCGCCCGCCGCGCCGGTCACCCCGGCCGGACGCACGCCGGTTCCCGCGCCCTGGCTGCTTTCCGGGCGGACTCCGGCCGCGTTGCGTGCTCAGGTTGCCCAGATCGCCGGCGTCACAGGCGATCCGCTGGACGTCGCTTTCTCGCTCGCCACCACCCGCTCGGCCTTCGAAGAGCGGCTGAGCGTCCTCGACCCGGATCCTCGGGCGGCGCTGACCGCTTGGCTGGCGGACGGGGACGCGCCCGGCGTCGTCACGGGGTCGGTCGAGCGGCCGCCCGCGCTCGCGTACGTCTTCACCGGGCAGGGCGCGCAGTGGCTGGGCATGGGCCGCGCGCTGGCCGCGCGGTTCCCCGTCTTCGCCGACGCCCTCGCCGCGACCCTGGACCGGCTCGACCCGGCCGTCCGCGAAGTGTTGCAGGGCACCGATGCCGCTGCCCTGGACCGGACCGGGTACGCGCAGCCCGCGTTGTTCGCGGTCGAGGTCGCGCTGTTCCGGCTCCTCGAATCCTGGGGGATCCGCCCCGACTTCGTCGCCGGGCACTCGGTCGGCGAGGTCGCCGCCGCGCACGTGTCCGGGGTGCTGTCGCTGGACGACGCCTGCGTGCTCGTCGGCGCGCGGGCCCGGTTGATGCAGGCGCTGCCCGCCGGCGGCGCGATGGTCGCCGTCCGCGCGAGCGAAGCGGACGTCCGGCCGTACTTGAGCGACGACGTCGCCCTCGCCGCGGTGAACGGGTCGCGCTCGGTCGTGCTGTCCGGGGCCGAGGCCGCCGTGCTGGCCGCCGCCGCGCACTTCGAGCGCCCGCGCCGGCTCGCGGTGTCGCACGCGTTCCACTCGCCGCTGATGGACCCGATGCTCGACGACTTCCGCGCGGTGGTGGGCGGGCTGTCCTTCGCCGAGCCGGTGCTGCCGTTCGTCGCATCCGGCGACGTCACCTCGCCCGAGTACTGGGTGCGCCACGTCCGTGAGCCGGTCCGGTTCGCCGACGCCGTCTCGCGCCTCGCCGAGTCCGGTGCTTCGGTGCTCGCCGAGCTGGGCCCGGACGCCGCGCTCACGCCGCTGATCGGGGACGGCACCGCGATTCCGCTGGGGCGCCGGGACTCCGACGAGCCCGCTGTGCTCACCGAAGCGCTGGCCAGGTTGCACACGGCGGGGGTGCGGGTCGACTGGCCGGCGTTCTTCGCCGGCACCGGCGCCCGCGCGATCCCCTTGCCGACGTACCCGTTCCAGCGTGACCGCTTCTGGCCGTCCACTGTGGACGTCGCCGCCGATGCCGCCGGGCTCGGGCTCGACCCGGTGGCCCACCCGCTGCTCGGTGCGTCCCTGGCCCCGGCCGGGTCCGACGGGCTGCTGCTGACCGGGCGCCTCTCGGCGCGCACCCACCCGTGGCTCACCGGCGGCGTGTTCCCGGGCACCGGGTTCGTCGAGCTCGCCCTGCGCGCGGGCCTCGACCTCGGCTGCGACCTGGTCGAAGAACTCACCCTCGGCGCCCCGCTGGAACTGGCCGCCGACGAGGCCGCCGACCTGCAGCTTTCGGTCGGTGAGCCGGACGGCACCGGCCGCCGCCGGCTCGACATCCACACCCGGACCGGGGACCGCTGGGTCCGCCGCGCCGAGGGCGTGCTCGCCACCGGGGCGCACCACGAAGACTTCACGGACGACTCGTACACCGAAGTCGCCTTCGGTGAGGACGAACCGGAGACGGCTCGCTTCGGGCTGCACCCGCGGCTCCTCGAGGACGTCCTGCGAGCGGCGGGGATCACCGGGTACCCCACCCGGTGGACGCGCGTTTCGCTGCACGCGGCGGGAGCGGCTCGCGTCCGGGTCCAGGTCGGTGCCGGCCTGGCGCTCACGGACACCGCCGGGCAGCCGGTGGCGTCGATCGGCTCGGTGCGTGCGGAAGCCGTGGCCGCGGAGTCCGATGTGGACTCGCTGTTCGAGCCGCGCTGGGTGCCGGTCGTGCTGCCGCCCGAAGGCGCCACCGACGTCACCCTCGTCCGGTTGACCGGCGACGGCAGCCCGCTCGACGGCCTCACCACGCTGACCACCCGAGCCCTCGAACTGGCGCAGGACTGGCTGGCGGACGACCGTTCCGCGGCGTCGCGGCTGGTCTTCGTGACCGAACCCGACGACCTCGCCGCGGCGGCCGTGTGGGGCCTGATCCGCACCGCGCAAGCGGAAAACCCGGGCCGTTTCGTCCTGGTCGACGCCGACGCCGAGACCACCGACGACGTCATCCACCGCGCCCTCGCCCTCGACGAACCCCAGCTGCTCCTGCGCGGCAACACCGCCCGCGCGGCCCGCCTCGCCCGCGTCGACCCCGCACTTTCACGTGAAAGTGCCCACCTGGGGGCCGCACTTTCACGTGAAAGTGCGGCTTGGGATCCGGACGGGACCGTGCTGATCACCGGGGGTACCGGGGGGCTGGGGGCCGAACTCGCCCGGCACCTCGTGCGCGAGCGCGGTGTCCGGCACCTGCTCCTGCTCAGCCGCCGCGGTCCGGACGCGCCCGGCGCCCGGGAGCTGCGGGACGAACTCGGCGCCGACGTCGAGATCCGCGCCTGCGACGTCGCCGACCGCGACGACCTGGCCGCCGCGCTCGCCGCGATCCCGGCCGCGCACCCGCTGACCGCGGTCGTGCACGCCGCCGGCGTGCTCGACGACGGCGTCGTCACCGCGCTCACCCCCGACCGGCTCGCCCCGGTGCTGGCCGCCAAGGCCGCCGCCGCGTGGCACCTGCACGAGCTGACCCACGACCTCGACGCGTTCGTGCTGTTCTCCTCCGTCGCCGGGGTCATGGGCGGCGCCGGGCAGGGCAGCTACGCCGCCGCCAACAGCTTCCTCGACGCCCTCGCCGCCCACCGCCGCGCCGCCGGCCTGCCCGCCCACTCCCTGGCCTGGGGTTCCTGGACGGTCGGCATGGCCGGCTCGCTCGCCGAAGCCGACCGCGCGCGGATGGCCCGCTCGGGCATGCCGCCGCTGGAGCTCGAGCACGGCCTCGCGCTGTTCGACACCGCCCTCACGCTGCCGCGGGCCCTGGTGGTGCCGGTCGCCGTCGACCTCGCCGCCCTGCGCCTCCTCGACGAGCTGCCGCCGATCCTGCGCGGCCTCGCCGGGGGCATCCGCCGCTCGGCCGCGACGACGTCCGGCGCGGCCGCCGATCTCGCCGGGCAGCTGCGCGCCTCGAGCGACGACGAGCGCCTAGCGAAGGTCACCGACCTCGTCCGCGGCCGCGCCGCGACCATCCTCGGCCACCCCGATCCCGCCGCGGTCGGGGCCGAAAAGTCGTTCTCCGAACTGGGTTTCGACTCCCTGACCGCCGTCGAGCTGCGCAACCGGCTGGCGGCCGCCACCGGGCTGCGGCTGCCCTCGACGCTCGTGTTCGACCACCCGACGCCGGTCGCGGTCGCCCGGCTGGTGCTGGCCGAGCTGTTCGGCGAAGCCGATACGCCCGTCGCGGTGACCACCGGACGGCGGGACGACGACCCGATCGTCGTGGTCGGCGTCGCCTGCCGGTTCCCCGGCGGAGTCGAGAGCCCCGAAGACCTGTGGGACCTCGTCGCCACCGGCCGCAGCGGGGTGTCGAGCTTCCCCACCGACCGCGGCTGGGACGCCGCCGCGCTGGCCGCGTCCGACACCCGCGCGGGCGGGTTCCTCTACGACGCCGCCGAATTCGACGCCGGCTTCTTCGGCATCTCCCCGCGCGAAGCCGTCGCCATGGACCCGCAGCAGCGCCAGCTCCTGGAGGTTTCCTGGGAGGCCTTCGAGCGCGCCGGGCTGGACGCGACCGGCCTGCGCGGCTCCCGCACGGGCGTGTTCGTCGGCACCAACGGCCAGACCTACTCCGACCTGTTCCTCACCGCGGACGTCGAGCTGCGCGGGCAGACCGGCACCGGCATCGCGGGCAGCGTCGTGTCCGGCCGCCTGTCGTACGTGCTGGGCCTGGAGGGCCCGGCGATGACCATCGACACCGCCTGTTCGTCGTCGCTGGTCGCGATGCACCTGGCCGCGCAGTCGCTGCGCGCGGGGGAGTGCGACCTCGCGCTCGCGGGCGGCGTCACGGTGATGGCGACGCCGGGCGGGTTCGTCGGCTTCAGCGGCCAGAACGGCCTGGCCCCCGACGGGAACTGCAAGGCCTTCTCCGACGACGCCGACGGCACCGGCTGGTCCGAAGGCGTCGGGGTCCTGGTGCTGGCGCGGCAGTCCGAGGCGATCCGCGCCGGGCACGAGGTCCTCGCCGTGGTCAAGGGGTCCGCGGTGAACCAGGACGGCGCTTCGAACGGCCTCACCGCCCCGAACGGCCCGTCGCAGCAGCGCGTCATCCGCGCCGCGCTGGCCGACGCCGGTCTGTCCACTTCGGACGTCGACGTCGTGGAAGCGCACGGCACCGGGACGACCCTGGGCGACCCGATCGAGGCCCAGGCGCTCCTGGCCACCTACGGCCAGGGCCGGGAAACCCCGTTGCTGCTGGGGTCGGTGAAGTCGAACATCGGGCACACCCAGGCGGCCGCGGGTGTGGCCGGCGTGATCAAGGTGATCGAGGCGATGCGGCACGGGATCGTGCCGAAGTCGCTGCACGTCGGCGAGCCGTCGTCCCATGTGGACTGGGAAACCGGCGCGGTCGAGGTCGTCTCCGAAGCCGTCGAGTGGCCCGCGGCCGGGCGGCCGCGCCGGGCGGGTGTCTCGTCGTTCGGCATCAGCGGCACCAACGCCCACGTCATCCTCGAAGCCCCCGAGCCGCGTCCGGTCCCGTCGCCGCGACCGGACGCGCCGGTGGTGCCGTGGGTCGTGTCGGCCAAGACCGAGGAAGCCCTCACCGCCCAGATCGACCGGCTCACCGAGGCCGGGCCGGACCCGCTCGACGCCGGGTATTCCCTGGTCACGGCCCGTGCGAGCTTCCCGCACCGCGCGGTGCTCCTGGCCACGCCGGACGGCGTCCGCGAAGTCGCCCGAGGAACCGCGGACGCGCCTTCGGTGGGCTTCCTGTTCACCGGGCAGGGTTCCCAGCGGCCCGGCATGGGCCGCGAGCTGTACGCCGCGTCGAAGCCGTTCGCCGACGCGCTCGACGCCGTCCTGACCCACCTCGAACCCGGCCTGCGCGACGTCCTGTGGGGCGACGACGCGAGCCTGCTCGCCGAGACGGGCTGGGCGCAGCCCGCGCTGTTCGCCCTCGAAGTCGCCCTGGCCCGCATGGCCGAGGCGCACGGTGTCCGGCCCGCCCGGGTCGCCGGGCACTCGGTCGGCGAGATCGCCGCCGCCCACATCGCCGGGGTCCTCTCCCTCGAAGACGCCTGCGCGCTGGTGACCGCCCGCGGCCGCCTGATGCAGGAGCTGCCGCGCGGCGGCGCGATGGTCGCGGTCGAAGCGTCCGAAGCGGACGTTCGCGCCCGGCTCACCGACGGCGCCGACATCGCCGCGGTGAACGGCCCGCGCGCGGTGGTGCTGTCGGGCAGCGAAGCCGCCGTGCTGGCGGTGGCGGCGAACTTCGAGAAGACCAAGCGGCTCGCGGTGAGCCACGCGTTCCACTCGCACCTGATGGACCCGATGCTCGACGGCTTCCGCGCGGTCGTCGCCGGGCTGACCTTCTCCCCGCCGCGGATCCCGCTCGGCACCACCGGCGACGTCACCGACCCGGAGCACTGGGTCCGCCACGTCCGCGACACCGTCCGCTTCGCCGACGTCCTCGCGGACCTCGACGTCACGGCGTTCGTCGAAATCGGCCCCGACGGCGTCCTCTCGGCGCTGGTCGACGAGCCCGGCGCGGTCGTGACCCCGTTGCTGCGCAAGGACCGCCCGGAGCTCGACGCCGTCCTGACCGGGCTGGCGCGGCTGCACGTCGCGGGCGCCGACGTCGACTGGAAGCCGTGGTTCACCGGCGCCCGGCGGATCACGCTGCCCACGTACGCCTTCCAGCGCAAGCACTACTGGCCGCGGGTCGTGCCGGGCCGCGGCGCCGTCGAGCGCCTCGGGCTGACCCCGGCCGGGCACCCGCTGCTGGACTTCGCCGTCGACCTCGCCGACTCCGGCGGTGTCGTCCTGTCCGGGCTGCTGTCGACCGAAGCGCAGCCGTGGCTGGCCGACCACGTCGTCGGCGGGCACGTGCTGTTCCCCGGCACCGGGTTCCTCGATCTCGCCGTCCGCGCGGCGGACCAGGTCGGCTGCTCGGCGGTGGAGAGCCTGTCCATCGCCGCGCCGCTGTGGCTGCGCCCGGACGAGCCGGTGCTGCTGCAGATCGCCGCCGGCGGGCCCGACGACGCCGGGCGCCGCGAGCTGAGCATTTCCTCCCGCGGCACCGGCCCGCACGCCGAGTGGGTGCAGCACGCGGCGGGGTTCGTCGCGGTCGGCGAGCACCCGGCCCCGCCGGCCGGCGAGTGGCCGCCGTCCGGCGCCACCGAGCTCGACGTGTCCACTGTGTACCCCGAGCTGGCCGGGACCGGCCTCGCCTACGGGCCCGCGTTCCGCGGCCTGACCCGGGCCTGGCTGGACGGCGACGCGCTGCTCGCCGAAGCCGAGCTGCCCGGCGAAGCCGACGGCGACTACGGCCTGCACCCGGCGCTGTTCGACGCGGCTTTGCACGCCCTCCATCGCCTCGACACGATCGCGGGCGGCCTGCCGTTCGCGTGGTCCGGGGTGTCGCTGCACGCCTCGGGCGCGACCCGGATCCGCGTCCGGATCACGCCGGTGGACCGCGAGTCGGTGGCGATCGCGGTCACCGACGAGACCGGCGCGCCGGTCCTGACGGTCCAGTCCTTGCAGCTGCGCGAGGCCGCCCAGCGCGACGCCGACGACGACTCCCTCTTCCAGACCACGTGGGTTCCGGCCGCCCTGGCCAAGGACGCCCCGGCGGGCACCTGGGCCCTCCTCGGCGACGACCCGCTGCTGGCGTCCGTCGCCCGCCCGTGCGCGGACCTCGAAACGGCCCTGTCCCTCGAACCGGACGTCCTCCTGGTCCCGCTCGCCGCCGCCCCGGACGGGCTGAAGGGGACGTTCAGCTCATCTGATGCGCTGAAGGGGACTTTCCTCTCATCAGATGCGGGCAACGTCCCCTTCAGCCCGGCCGGGCACCCGCTGCTCGCCGCCGTCCGGGAGGTCACCGCCCACGCGCTGAGCGTGCTGCAGGGCGCCGACGAACGGGCCCGCCGGGTTGTCTTCGTGACCCGGGAAGCCGTCGCCGTCGAGCCCGGTGACCGCATCGCCGACGTCGCCGCCGCGGCCGCGTGGGGGCTCGTGCGGTCCGCGCAGTCCGAGCAGCCCGGCCGGTTCGTCCTGGTCGACCTCGAAGCCGGCGCCGCCCTGCCCGGCACCGGGTTCGTCGTCTCCGGGGAACCCCAGTTCGCCGTCCGCGGCGAGAGCGTCCGCGTCGCCCGGCTCGGCCGCCTCGCCGGCAACGGCGACCTCCTGCCCCCCGCGGTACCGGCGTGGCGGCTCACCGCCGGTCCCGCGGGCATCGACGACCTGGGCGCCGAAGCGTGCCCGGACGTGCTCGCCGACCCGCCCGCCGGGCACGTCCGGATCCGCCTCGAAGCGGCCGGGCTCAACTTCCGCGACGTCCTGTCCGTGCTCGGCATGTACCCGGGCAAGCTCGGCGACCTGGGCGCGGAAGGCGCCGGCGTGATCGAGGCGACCGGCCCGGGGGTCGACCCGGCCCGCGTCGGCGAGCGAGTCTTCGGCATGCTGCCCGGCTCGTTCGGCACGCACAGCGTCTCCGACGTCCGCTACCTCGCGCCGGTGCCCGCCGGGTGGTCCGCGCGCACCGCCGCGTCCGTCCCGCTCGTCTTCCTGACCGCCTACTACGCGCTGGTCGACCTCGCGGATCTCAAGCCCGGCCAGAAGATCCTCATACACGCGGGCGCCGGTGGTGTCGGCATGGCCGCCATCCAGCTCGCCCGCCACCTCGGCGCCGAGGTCTTCGCGACGGCGAGCGCGGGCAAGCAGCACGTCCTGCGCGAACTCGGCGTCGCCGACGACCACATCGCGTCCTCCCGCTCGCTGGAGTTCGCGGCCGACTTCCGCCGCGTCACCGGCGGCGCGGGCGTCGACGTCGTGCTCAACGCGCTGGCCGGCGAGTTCGCCGACGCCTCCCTGGACCTGCTCGCCGACGGCGGCCGGTTCCTCGAGATGGGCAAGACCGACATCCGCGACGCCGCCGCGCTGCCGCGGGTCCGCTACCGCGCGTTCGACCTCGGCGAGGCCGGGCCCGGCCGCACCGCCGAACTGCTCGCCGAGCTGCTCCGGCTCTTCGAAGACGGCGTCCTCGCGCCGCTGCCGATCCGGAGCTGGGACCTGCGCCAGGCCCCGGCCGCGTTCCGGCACATGAGCCGCGCCAAGCACGTCGGCAAGATCGTGCTGACCCTGCCGCCGCGCTGGGAACCGGACGGCACCGTGCTGATCACCGGCGGCACCGGCGGGCTGGGCCGCGAGCTGGCCCGGCACCTCGTGCGCACCTACGGCGTCCGGCACCTCGTGCTCACCAGCCGCCGCGGGCCCGACGCCCCCGGTGCGGCCGAGCTGCGGGACGAGCTGGGGGTGGACGTCACCATCGCAGCCTGCGACGTCGCCGACCGCGACCAGCTCGCCGCCGTCCTCGCCCGGATCCCGGCCGAGCACCCGCTTCGGGGCGTCGTGCACACCGCGGGCGTCCTCGACGACGGCGTCGTCGCCTCGCTCGACCCGGCGCGCCTGGACACCGTGCTGCGGCCGAAGGCCGACGCCGTCGTCCACCTCGACGAGCTCACGCGCCACCTCGACCTGTCGGCGTTCATCGTCTTCTCCTCGGTCGCCGGCACCGTCGGCTCGGCCGGGCAGGGCAACTACGCCGCCGCCAACGCCTTCCTCGACGCCTTCGCCCAGCGCCGCCACGTCGAAGGCCGGGCCGCGCTCGCCTTGGCCTGGGGTGGCTGGGAAACCGGCATGGTCGGCACGCTCACCGACGCCGACCGCGAGCGGATGGCCCGCGGTGGCGTGCCGCCGCTGACCGTCGAGCAGGGCATCCGCCTGTTCGACCGGGCGACGCGCTCGCCGAGCGCCGTGGTCGTGCCGATGCGCGTGGACATGACGGCCATGCGCGCCCAGGGCGAGCTGCCGTGGCTGCTGCGCCCGGTCGCCCGGCCCGGCCGCCGCCGCGCGGGCGGCGACGCCGAGCACGTGCGCGGTTCGCTGCGCGAACAGCTCGCCGGGATGCGCGCGGCCGAGCAGCTGCGGCTGCTCACCGGGCACGTCGCCACCGAGGCCGGCACCGTCCTCGGGCACGCGCCCGAAGACGTCGAGACCACGCGGGAGTTCCGCGAGCTGGGCTTCGATTCGCTGACCGCGGTGGAGTTCCGCAACCGGCTCGCCGCGGTGACCGGGCTGCGGCTGCCGTCGACGCTGGTGTTCGACTACCCGACCCCGGGGGCGGTCGCGGAGTTCCTGCGCGGCGAGCTGGTCGGCTCGGCGGGGACCGGCGCCGCCGTCACGGCCGCCGGGCGGGTGTCCGGCGACCCGGTCGTGGTCGTCGGCATGGCGTGCCGGTTCCCCGGCGGCGTCACCGGTCCCGACGGGCTGTGGGATCTGGTCGCCTCGGGCGGGGACGCCGTTTCGGGCTTCCCCGCCGACCGCGGCTGGGACACCGCCGCACTGGCCGCCAGTGACACCCAGGCGGGCGGGTTCCTCTACGACGCCGCCGAATTCGACGCCGCGTTCTTCGGGATCTCGCCGCGTGAGGCCGTCGCGATGGACCCGCAGCAGCGGTTGCTCCTCGAAGTCTCGTGGGAGGCGTTCGAGCGCGCCGGGCTGGACGCGACCGGCCTGCGCGGCTCGCGCACCGGCGTGTTCGTCGGCACCAACGGCCAGACCTATTCCGACCTGCTGATGACGACCGACGCCGACCTGCGCGGGCAGACCGGCACCGGCCTGGCCGCGAGCG
This sequence comes from Amycolatopsis sp. cg9, assembly GCF_041346945.1. Lineage (NCBI taxonomy): Bacteria > Bacillati > Actinomycetota > Actinomycetes > Pseudonocardiales > Pseudonocardiaceae > Amycolatopsis > Amycolatopsis sp. cg9. The sequence goes on from NZ_CP166850.1 coordinate 5,989,986, forward strand.
TCGCCTCCGGCCGGCTGTCCTACGTGCTGGGCCTGGAGGGCCCGGCGATGACGATCGACACCGCCTGTTCGTCGTCGCTGGTGGCCCTGCACCTGGCCGCGCAGTCGCTGCGGTCGGGGGAGTGCGACCTCGCGCTCGCCGGCGGCGTGACCGTGATGGCCACGCCGGGCGGGTTCATCGGGTTCAGCGGCCAGAGCGGTCTCGCCCCCGACGGCCGGTGCAAGGCGTTCTCCGACGACGCCGACGGCACCGGCTGGTCCGAAGGCGCGGGTCTCCTGGTCGTCGAGCGGCAGTCCGACGCGCTGCGCCACGGGCACCGGATCCTCGCCGTGGTGCGGGGTTCCGCCGTGAACCAGGACGGTGCTTCGAACGGCCTCACCGCCCCGAACGGCCCGTCGCAGCAACGCGTCATCCGCGCCGCGCTCGCCGACGCCGGGCTGTCCACTTCGGACGTCGACGTCGTCGAGGCCCACGGCACCGGCACCACCCTGGGCGACCCGATCGAAGCCCAGGCCCTGCTCGCGACCTACGGCCAGGACCGTTCGACGCCACTCCTGCTGGGGTCGATCAAGTCCAACATCGGGCACACGCAGGCCGCGGCCGGGGTCGCCGGGATGATCAAGGTGATCGAGGCGATGCGGCACGGGATCGTGCCGAAGTCGCTGCACGTCGGCGAGCCGTCGTCCCATGTGGACTGGGACGCGGGCGCGGTCGAGGTCGTCGCCGAGGCCGTTCCCTGGCCGTCGGCGGACCGGGTCCGCCGCGCGGGTGTCTCGTCGTTCGGCATCAGCGGCACCAACGCCCACGTCATCCTCGAAGCCCCCGAACCGCGGCCGGAAGCGCCGCGCGAAGAGGCCGCCGCGGCGCCGGTGCCGCTCGTCGTCTCCGGCCGGACCGCCGACGCGCTGCGAGACCAGGCCGCCCGCCTCGCCGCCCGGCTCGAGACGTCCGGCGAACTGCTCGACGTCGCCTTCGCCGCGGCCACCACCCGCGCGAGCTTCGCCCACCGGGCCGCGGTCGTCGCCGCCGAACCGGAAGCGGCGATCCGCGAACTGCGCGCGCTGACCGGGGCTGCCGAAACCGGCCGCCCGCCCGTGCAGGCGTTCCTCTTCCCCGGCCAGGGCGCGCAGCGGCTCGGCATGGGCCGCGAACTGGCCGGGGCCTACCCGGTCTTCGCCGCCGCCCTCGACGAGGTGCTCGCCTGCTTCGGCCCCGGGCTCCGTGACGTCATCTGGGGCACGGACGCCGGCGCCCTGGCGCAGACCGGGCACGCGCAGCCGGCGCTGTTCGCGATCGAGGTCGCCCTGGTGCGGCTGCTGGCGTCGTGGGACGTGCGGCCGGACTTCGTCGCCGGGCACTCCGTCGGCGAGATCGCGGCCGCGCACGTCGCCGGGGTGCTGTCCCTCGAGGACGCTTGCACGCTGGTTTCCGCCCGCGGCCGCTTGATGCAAACGCTTGCGCCCGGCGGCGCGATGGTCGCCGTCGAAGCGTCCGAAGCGGACGTCCGCCCCTTGCTGACCGGCGAGGTCGACCTGGCGGCGGTGAACGGGCCGCGCTCGGTCGTGCTCTCCGGCGCCGAGGACGCCGTGCTCGCGGTGGCCGCGCGGTTCGGGAAGACCAAGCGGCTCACCGTCAGTCACGCGTTCCACTCGCACCTGATGGACCCGATGCTCGACGACTTCCGCGCGGTCGTCGGCGGGCTGACGTTCGCCGAGCCGGAGATCCCGGTCGTCACCGCCGGGGACGTCACCGACCCGGAGTACTGGGTCGGGCACGTCCGCGACACCGTCCGGTTCGCCGACGCGGTCGCCGGGCTCGCCGAGCGCGGCGTGACGTCGTTCGTCGAGGTCGGGCCGGACGCCGTGCTCACCGCGCTCGTCGACGTCCCGGGCGCGGCCGTCGTCCCGGTGCTGCGCCGCGACCGCGACGACCGCACCGCCGTGGCCGCCGCGGTGGCCGCCCTGCACGTCGCCGGCACCCGGATCGACTGGGCCGCCTGGTTCGCCGGCACCGGCGCCCGCGGCACCGACCTGCCGACCTACGCCTTCCAGCGCCGCCGCTACTGGCCGGAACCCGCGGTGCGGACCGCCGCGGACGACTCCTTCTGGTCGGTCGTGGAGAACGGCGACCTCGCGTCGCTGGCGGCGGACCTCCAGGTGGACGCCCCCGCGCTGGAGTCGGTCGTCCCCGCGCTGTCCGCCCTGCGCGCCCGCCGGCAGCGGCAGTCCGTTGTGGACGGCTGGCGCTACCGCGTCGAGTGGCGCCCCTTGCCGACCGTGGCCGCGACGGCAGGCGAACGGCTGGTCCTCGTCCCGCCCACGGACGACCCGTGGTTCCGCGAGGTCGCGGACGCGCTGGGCACCTCCCTGACCGTGTCCACGGTGGACCGTGAAGAACTGGCCGAGCTGCTGCGCTCGCAGGTCGCCCCGACGGTCGTCTCGCTGCTCGGGCTCGGCGAGACCACCGCGCTCATCCAAGCGCTGGACGACCTCGGCGCCGACACCGCGCTGTGGTGCGTCACCCGCGGCGCGGTCTCCACCGGCCCGGCCGACCCGGTCACCGCACCCGCCCAGGCGGCGATCTGGGGTCTCGGCCGCGTCGCCGCGCTGGAGTACCCGCGCCGCTGGGGCGGCCTCGCCGACCTCCCGGCCGACCTCGACGCCCGGCTCCTCGGCCGCCTTGCCGGGGCCCTCGACGGGGACGACGACCAGATCGCCGTCCGCGCCTCGGGCGTCTACGGCCGCCGTCTCACCCCGGCGACCGCCGCGCCCACGCCGTGGCGGCCCCGCGGCACCGTCCTCGTCACCGGCGGCACCGGCGCGCTCGGCCGTCACGTCACGAAGTGGCTGCTCGACCAGGGCGCCGGCCGGGTCGTGCTGGCCAGCCGTTCCGGCGGCGAACCCGGCCCCGACGAGCGGGTCGTCGTCGCGCGCTGCGACGTCGCGGATCGTGCGCAGCTGACCGGACTCCTCGAAGCTCATCGCCCCGACGCCGTCGTGCACGCCGCCGGCGTCCTCGACGACTGCGTCCTCGGCGGCCTCACCCCGGACCGGTTCGACGCCGTCTTCCGCGCGAAGGCCGACTCGGCGGTGCTGCTCGACGAGCTGACCGGCGACCTCGACGCGTTCGTCCTGTTCTCCTCGGTCGCCGGCGCCGTCGGCAACCCCGGCCAGGCCAACTACGCCGCCGCCAACGCCGTCCTCGACGCGCTCGCCGAAGCCCGGCGCGCCCGTGGCCAGGCGGCGACGTCGATCGCCTGGGGCGCCTGGGCCGGCGACGGCATGGCGGCCGGGCTCGGCGGTGGCCTGGACCCCGACCTGGCCGTCACCGTGCTCGCCGACGCGGGTGGCCCGGCCGCGCAGCTCGTCGTCGCCGACATCCAGAACGCCGACGTCCTGCGGTCGCTGCTGAGCATCCGCCGCAGCCCGCTGCTGGCCGACCTGCCGGTCGTCCGCCGGGTCCTCGCCGAGCTGGCCGCCGCGCCCGCCGCCGGGGGCGCGCTGGCGACGCGGCTGCTCGCGACCCCCGCCGCCGAACGCGTGAGCGTGCTGCTGGACCTGGTCCGCGAGCACGTCGCCACCGTGCTCGGGCACGCGGGCACCGCGGAAATCGGGGCCACGCGGGCGTTTTCGGACCTCGGGTTCGACTCGCTCACCGCGATCGAGCTGCGCAACCGGCTCGACGCCGCGACCGGCCTGAGCCTGCCCGCGACGCTGGTGTTCGACCACCCGAACCCCGCCGCGCTGGCCGAGTTCCTGCTGACCGAAGTGCTCGGCGGTGACGTCCCGGCGACCGCCGTGGCGGGTCCGGCGAACACCACCGGCGACCCGATCGTCGTGGTCGGCATGAGCTGCCGCTTCCCCGGCGGTGTCCGCACCCCCGAGGACCTGTGGACGCTGCTGGCCGAAGGCCGCGACGCGATCACCGGGTTCCCGGCCGACCGCGGCTGGGACATGTCGGCGCTGGCCGGCGAAGGCCGGGGCAGCAGCTACGTCGACCGCGGCGGGTTCCTGCCCGACGCCGCCGACTTCGACCCCGAGTTTTTCGGGATCTCCCCGCGTGAAGCACTGGCGATGGACCCGCAGCAGCGCGTGCTCCTGGAAACGTCGTGGGAGGCGGTGGAGCGCTCCGGCATCGACCCGACCGGCCTGCGCGGCAGCCGCACCGGCGTCTTCGTCGGCACCAACGGCCAGGACTACGCCGGGGTGATCGTCCGCTCCGCCACCGACGTCGAAGCCCACGCGGGCACCGGTGTCGCGGCGAGCGTCGTGTCCGGGCGACTGTCCTACGTGCTCGGTCTCGAAGGCCCGGCGATGACCATCGACACGGCGTGCTCGTCCTCGCTGGTCGCCCTGCACCTGGCGGCGCAGGCCCTGCGCGCGGGGGAGTGCGACCTCGCGCTCGCCGGCGGAGTCACGGTCATGGCCACCCCGGTCAGCTTCGTCGGCTTCAGCCGCCAGAACGGCCTCGCCCCGGACGGGCTGTGCAAGGCGTACTCCGACTCGGCCGACGGCACGAGCTGGTCCGAAGGCGCCGGGGTCCTCGTCGTCGAGCGGCTGTCCGACGCGCGCCGCCACGGCCACGACGTCCTCGCGGTGGTGGCCGGTTCGGCGATCAACTCCGACGGCGCGTCCAACGGCCTCACCGCCCCCAACGGTCCTTCGCAGCAGCGCGTGATCCGGCAGGCACTGGCCAGTGCCGGACTGCGACCGTCCGAAGTGGACGTCGTCGAGGGGCACGGCACCGGCACGACCCTCGGTGACCCGATCGAGGCGCAGGCGCTGCTGGCCGCTTACGGCCAGGAACGCGAGCGGCCGCTGCTGCTGGGGTCGGTCAAGTCCAACCTCGGGCACACCCAGGCCGCGGCGGGCGTCGCCGGCGTCATCAAGATGATCCTTGCCCTGCAACGGGACCGGATCCCGGCTTCGCTGCACGTGACCGAGCCGTCGACCCACGTCGACTGGACGTCGGGCGCGATCGAACTGCTCACCGAGCCCGCCGACTGGCGGGAGAACGGGCACCCGCGCCGGGCCGGCGTCTCGTCGTTCGGCCTGTCCGGCACCAACGCGCACGTGATCATCGAGCAGGCCCCGGCCTGCTCGCCGGTGCCGCCGGAGCGGGACGTCACCCCGGGTGTGGTGCCGTGGCCGGTCTCCGGCCGGTCCGAAGCCGCCCTCGACGCGCAGCTCGCCGCCCTGCCCCGCGACCTCGACCCGGTCGACGCCGGGTTCTCGCTCGCCACCACGCGCCCGGCTTTCGAGCACCGGGCCGTGCTGGTCGGCGGCACGCCGGTCGCCCGCGGCGTCGCCCGGGACCGGTCGGTCGCGTTCCTGTTCACCGGCCAGGGTTCGCAGCGGCCCGGCATGGGCCGCGGGCTCTACGAGCGATTCCCGGTTTTCGCCGACGCCTTCGACGCGGTCTGCGCCCACCTCGACACCGCCCTGCCGCGCCCGCTGCGTGAAGTCGTCTTCGGCGACGAAGCCACTTTGCTCGACGAAACCGGCTGGGCCCAGCCCGCGCTCTTCGCGCTCGAAGTCGCGCTGTTCCGCCTGGTGCGCTCGTGGGGCGTGCGGCCCGCCTTCCTCGCCGGGCACTCGGTCGGCGAGATCGCCGCGGCCCACGCCGCCGGGGTGCTGTCGCTGGCCGACGCGTGCACGCTCGTCGCGGCCCGCGCCCGGCTCATGCAGGCGCTGCCGTCCGGCGGGGCGATGGTCGCCGTGCGCGCCACCGAGGACGAGGTCCGGCCGCTGCTGTCGGACGACGTCTCGCTCGCCGCGGTGAACGGGCCGTCGTCGGTCGTGCTCTCCGGAACCGAGGACGCCGTGCTGGCCGCGGCCGCGGGTTTCGAGCGGACCAAGCGGCTCACCGTGTCCCACGCCTTCCATTCGGCGGCGATGGACCCGATGCTCGACGACTTCCGCGCGGTCGTTTCCGGGTTGACGTTCAGCGAGCCGGAAATCCCCGTCGTCGGCGACTTCACCTCGCCCGAGTACTGGGTGCGGCAGGTCCGGGACACCGTCCGGTTCGCCGACACGACCGCGCGCCTGCTCGACGCGGGCGTCACGGCGTTCGCCGAGCTGGGCCCGGACGCCGTGCTCACCGCGCTCGTCGACGGCGAGGTCCTCGCCCCGCTGCTGCGCGCCGGGCGTGACGAGGAAGCCACCGCCGTCACCGCGCTGGCCGCGCTGCACGTCAACGGCGTGCCGGTCGACTGGGCGGCGCTGTTCGCGGGCACCGGCGCCCGGCGCGTCCCGCTGCCGACGTACGCCTTCCAGCGGCAGCGGTACTGGCCGCGGCTCGTCCCGGGCGCGCACCAGCTCGGCATCACCGCGGCCGGGCACCCGCTGCTCGGCGCGGTCACCGAGGTGGCGGGCTCCGGCGAGGTCGTCTTCTCGGGGCGGCTCGCGACGTCGTGGCTCGACGAGCACGTGATCGGCGGCCAGGTGCTGTTCCCCGGCGCCGGGTTCCTCGAGCTCGTGGTGCGGGCCGGCGACCAGGTCGGCTGCGGCCGGGTCGAGGACTTCACCGTCGCCGCGCCGCTCGTGCTGTCCGGCGCGCCGCTCGTGCAGGTCGTGGCCGGCGCCCCGGACGCGGACGGCCGCCGCGAGGTGAGCGTGTCCTCCCGCGCCGACGCCGAGTGGGTCCGGCACGGCACCGGCGTCCTGGCCCCGGGTTCGCTCCCGACCGGCTTCGACGCGGGGGAGTGGCCGCCCGCCGGAGCGTCCGAAGTGGACTTGACCGGGTTCTACGACACCTTCGCCGACGCCGGGTTCGCCTACGGGCCCCAGTTCCGCGGCCTTCGGCGAGTCTGGTTGCGTGCCGGGGAAGTCTTCGCGGAAGCCGAGCTGCCGGGCGACGACCACGAGGACTACGGCCTCCACCCGGCCCTGCTCGACTCGGTGCTGCACGCGATCACTTTCGCTGATTCAGTGCCGGGCGGGCTCCCGTTCTCGTGGGCGGGCGCGGAACTGCACGCGACGGGCGCGAGCCGGGTGCGGGCGCGGATCACCCGCGCCGGCGACGACTCGGTGACCCTCGACCTGGCCGACGAGACCGGCGCGCCGGTGCTGTCGGTCGACGCCCTGACCCTGCGCGCGGCGACTCCGGTCGAGTCCGGCCCGGAGTCGTTGTTCCGCCTCGACTGGGTCCCGCTGCCCGGCGGAACCCCGGAAGGGAGCTGGGCGGTACTGGATTCCCGGCTCGCGGACCTGGGCACGGAGTACCCGGACCTCCCCACGGCGCTGGCCGCGGAGCCGGACGTGCTGCTGGTCGGAGTGCACGGCGGTACCGACGTGCTCGCCGACACGCGCCGTCTCACCGCCGACGTCCTCACGATCCTCCAAACCGCCACCGAGACCCGGATCGTCTTCGTCACCGAAGGCGCGGTCGCCGGGGAAGACCTGGCCGCGGCCGCCGTCTGGGGCCTGGTCCGCTCGGCGCAGACCGAAAACCCGGGCCGGTTCGTGCTCGCCGACGTCGACGACGCCTCCCTGGCCGGCCTGCCCGCCGCCGTCGCGACCGGCGAACCGCAACTGCTCCTGCGCGACGGCACCGCCCGCGTCGCCCGCCTGACCCGAGCGGCACTTTCACGTGAAAGTGCCGACCTGGGCCCCGCACTTTCACGTGAAAGTGCGGGCTGGGACCCGGAGGGGACCGTCCTGATCACCGGGGGTACCGGGGGGCTCGGGCGGGTGTTCGCCCGGCACCTGGCCGCCGAGTACGGCGTCAAGCACGTCCTGCTCGCCAGCCGCCGCGGCGGGGACGCCGACGGGGTCGTCGAGCTGGTCGCCGAACTCGCCGCGCACGGCACCGAAGTCACCGTCGCCGCCTGCGACCTCGCCGACCGCGAAGCGGCCGCGGACCTCATCGGGAGCATCCCCGCCGACCGGCCGCTGACCGCCGTGCTGCACGCCGCCGGGGTCCTCGACGACGGCGTCCTCGGCTCCCTCGACCCCGGCCGGCTCGACACCGTGCTGCGCCCGAAGGCCGACGCCGCCTGGAACCTGCACGAGCTGGCCGGCGACGTCGCCGCGTTCGTGCTGTTCTCCTCGGTCGCCGGGACCATCGGCTCGCCGGGGCAGGCGAACTACGCCGCCGCCAACGCGTTCCTCGACGCGCTCGCCACGCACCGGCACGCCCGCGGGCTCGCCGCGACATCGCTGGCGTGGGGCGCGTGGGAAACCGGCATGGTCGGCACCCTCACCGACGCCGACCGCGAGCGGATGACCCGCGCGGGCCTGCCGCCGCTGCCGGTCGAGCAGGGCTGCGCGCTCTTCGACCGGGCCGTCGCCCTCGCCGAGCCCGCGCTCGTGCCGGTGCTGATGGACCTGCCGCGCCTGCGCGGCCTGGCCGAACCGCCGTGGTTGCTGCGCCCGGTCGGCCGGCGGACCCGCCGCGGCGCGGGCCGGGCCACCCCGGCCGCGAACGCTCTGCGCGAACGGCTTTCCGGCCTCCGCGGAAGCGAACAGCACAAGGCTTTGCTGGAGGTCATCCGCACCCAGGTCGCCGCCGTGCTCGGCTTCGACGCCGCGAGCGTCGACGTCGAGCGCGAGTTCCGCGGCCTCGGCTTCGACTCGCTCACCGCGGTCGAGTTCCGCAACCAGCTCGCCACCGCGACCGGCCTGCGGCTGCCGGCCACCCTCGTGTTCGACCACCCGACCCCGGTCGTGCTGGCCGGTTTCCTGCGCGGCGAACTCGCCGGCGAGGACGTCCCGGTCGCCCGCACCACCGTCCGGGCGCCGGTGTCCGACGACCCGATCGCCATCGTGTCGATGGCCTGCCGCTACCCGGGCGGGGTCACCTCGCCCGAGCAGCTGTGGCAGCTCGTCCTCGACGGCGGCGACGGCGTCGGGCCGTTCCCGGCCGACCGCGGCTGGGACCTGGCCGGGCTGTTCGGCGCCGACCGCGGCCGCTCCTACGTCCGGGAAGGCGGGTTCCTCGGCGAAGCCGGGATGTTCGACCCCGGCCTGTTCGGGATCTCGCCGCGCGAGGCCCTCGCGATGGACCCCCAGCAGCGGCTGCTGCTGGAGACCTCCTGGGAGGTCGTCGAACGCGCCGGCGTCGACCCGCTTTCGTTGCGCGGCAGCAAGACGGGCGTGTTCGCGGGCGTGATGTACCACGACTACGGCCAGGGCGTGCAGTTCCCGGAGGAGGCCCTCGGCTTCCTCGGCATCGGCACCGCGGGCAGCGTCATGTCCGGCCGCGTCGCCTACGCGCTCGGGCTGGAAGGCCCGGCGGTCACGGTGGACACGGCGTGTTCGTCGTCGCTGGTCGCGATGCACTGGGCCGCGCAAGCACTGCGGGCCGGGGACTGCGAACTGGCGATCGCCGGTGGCGTCACGGTGATGGCGACCCCGGGTGCCTTTGTCGATTTCTCGGCACAGGGCGGCCTGGCCGCCGACGGGCGGTGCAAGTCGTTCTCCGATTCCGCCGACGGCGTCGGCTGGGCCGAAGGCGTCGGCGTGGTCCTGCTCGAACGGCTCTCCGACGCCCGCCGCAACGGCCACGAGGTCCTCGCCGTGGTGCGCGGGTCCGCGGTCAACCAGGACGGCGCGTCCAACGGCCTCACCGCGCCCAACGGGCCCTCGCAGCAGCGGGTGATCCGGCAGGCGCTGACGGTCTCCGGCCTCACGACGTCCGATGTGGACGTCGTCGAAGGGCACGGCACCGGCACCCCGCTCGGGGACCCCATCGAGGCGCAGAGCCTCCTGGCCACCTACGGCCGCGACCGCGAAACGCCGTTGCTGCTGGGCTCGGTGAAGGCCAACATCGGCCACACCCAGGCCGCCGCCGGGGTCGCGGGCGTGATCAAGATGGTGCAGGCGATGCGGCACGGCGTCGTCCCGAAGTCGCGCTACTCCGGCGAGCCGTCGTCCCACGTGGACTGGACCGAGGGCGCGGTCGACCTCGTGGCGGACACCACGGCGTGGCCCGAAACCGGCCGCGTCCGCCGCTCGGCGGTGTCCTCGTTCGGGATCAGCGGCACCAACGCCCACGTCATCCTCGAACAGCCCGCACCCCACCCCGAGCGTCACTTTCATAGGGAAAGTGACACGGAGGACCGGTCTCCGGATCACTTTCCCTATGAAAGTGCCGCCCTTGCCGGTCCGGTGCCGGTCGTGGTTTCCGGCCGGACGCCCGAAGCCCTGCGTGCCCAAGCCGCCCGCCTGGCCGACCACCTCGAGACCAACGAAATCCCGGTGGCCGACCTGGCCCACGCGGCCGCGGTGACCCGGGCGGCGTTCACCCACCGGGCCGCGGTCGTCGGCAGCGAACTCAGCGAAGTCGTCGCCGGGCTGCGGGCCGTCGCCGCCGGGGACGCGGCCGTGCGCGGCGAGGCACGCGTCGCCCCGCCGGTCGCGTTCCTCTTCTCCGGCCAGGGCGCGCAGCGGGTCCACATGGGACGCGGCTTGTACGCCGCGCACCCGGTGTTCGCGGCCGCGTTCGACGAGGTCCTGGCGCTGCTCGCCCCGGAGGTGCGCACCGCGCTCGACGACGAGGACCGGATCGACCGCACGGAGTTCGCGCAGCCCGCGCTGTTCGCCTTCGAGGTCGCGCTGTTCCGGCTGCTGGAGTCGTGGGGCGTGCACCCCGACTTCGTGACCGGGCACTCGGTCGGCGAGATCGCCGCCGCCCACGTGGCCGGCGTGCTGTCCCTGCCGGACGCGTGCGCGCTGGTTTCCGCGCGGGCCCGGCTGATGGGCGCGCTGCCGGAAGGCGGCGTCATGGTCGCGGTGCGGGCGTCCGAAGAGGACGTTCTCCCGTTCGTCGGCGAAGGCGTCGACGTCGCCGCGGTGAACAGCCGCGGCTCGGTCGTCCTTTCCGGACACGAGGAGGCCGTCGTCGCGGTCGCGGCGAAGTTCGCCAAGCACCGGCGCCTGCGCGTCTCGCACGCCTTCCACTCCGTGCTGATGGAGCCGGTGCTCGCCGAGTTCGGCGACGTCGTCGCGAAACTGGAGTTCGCCGAGCCGCGGGTGCCGGTCGTGTCGGCGGGCGACGTGACCTCTCCGGCGTACTGGGTCAGCCAGATCCGCGACACCGTCCGCTTCGGCGACGCGATCGAGCGGCTCACCGAGGCCGGCGTGGCGGTGTTCGCCGAGCTGGGCCCGGACGCCACGCTCACCGCGGTCGTCGACGAACCGGCCGCGCACGTGATCCCGGTGCAGCGCAAGGACCGCGACGAAGCCGCCGCGGTCGCCGAGGCCCTCGCGCGGCTGCACGTCGCCGGGGTCGCCGTCGACTGGGCCGCCCGCTTCCCGCGGGCCCGGCGCGTCGCGCTGCCGACGTACGCCTTCCAGCACGAATGGTTCTGGCCGCTGCCGGCCGCCGGTGGCGACGCCACCGGCCTCGGCCTCACCCCGGCCGGGCACCCGCTGCTCGGCGCGACCCTCGCCCTCGCCGACTCGCCGGGCGTGGTCTTCTCGGGGCGGCTGTCCGCGGCCACCCAGCCGTGGCTGCGCGACCACGTCGTCGGCGGCACGATCCTGTTCCCCGGCGCGGCTTTCCTCGAACTGGCGGTCCGCGCGGCCGACGAGGCCGGCTGCGCGGCGGTCGAGGACCTGACCCTGGCCGTGCCGCTGGTCCTCGACCCGGACGGCGCCGTCGTGCTGCAGCTGGCCGTGGGGGAGCCGGGCGAAGGCGGCCGCCGCGAGCTGACGATCTCGTCGCGGGCCGACGACGACTGGACCCGGCACGCGACCGGCACCCTGGTCCCGCGCGCGGTGGCCGCCGAGCCGCTGCCCGACGCGTGGCCGCCGGCCGGTGCGGTCGAAGCGGATCTCACGGACTTCTACGCCTCCGCGGCCGAAGCCGGATTCGCCTACGGGCCCGCGTTCCAGGGCCTGCACCGCGTCTGGCGCGCCGGCGCCGAGGTCTACGCCGAGCTGGCCCTGCCCGACGGCACCGACGCCGGCCGGTTCGGGCTGCACCCGGCGTTGCTTGACGCGGCCCTGCAGGCCATCGGCTTCGGCGAAGGCGCCCCGGCCGGGCTGCCGTTCGCCTGGACCGGGGTGACGCTGCACGCGTCCGGCGCGAGCCGCGCCCGGGTCCGGATCACCCCGGCGGGCGGCGACTCGGTGACCCTGGCGCTGGCGGACGACGCCGGGAAGCCGGTCCTGACCGCCACCGGCGTCACCCTCCGCGCGGCCGAAGCCCCCGCCGAGGCCGACGCGCTGTTCGAGCTGCGGTGGACGCCGGTCCCGATCCCCGAGCCCGGCGACGAGACCTGGGCGGCCGTCGGGGACGAGCTCGCCACCGCCCTCGGCGTCGAGGCCCACCCGGACTTCGCGGCCGCGCTGGCGTCCGGCGCCGACGTGCTCGCCGTCCCGGTCACCGGCGGCCCGGATGCGGCGGCTTCGGCCCGCGCGCTCACCGCGGAAGTCCTGGAATACCTGCAAAGTCCCGCACCGCGGCTGGTGTTCGTCACCCGCGGTGCCGTCGCCGGGGCGGACGTCGCCGCGGCCGCGGTCTGGGGCCTGGTGCGCTCGGCGCAGTCCGAGGAACCCGGCCGCTTCGTCCTGCTGGACGCCGACGACCCCGACGGCGACACCCTCCGCGCGGCCCTGGCCACCGGCGAACCCCAGCTCCTCCTGCGCAACGCCACCCTGAGCGTCGCCCGCCTCACCCGAGCCGCACTTTCACGTGAAAGTGCGGACCTGGGCCCCGCACTTTCACGTGAAAGTGCGGGCTGGGATCCGGACGGGACGGTGCTCATCACCGGCGGGACCGGGGGGCTGGGGCGGGTTTTCGCCCGGCATCTTGTCGCGAAGGGGGCGCGGAAGCTGCTGCTGCTCAGCCGTCGTGGCCCGGCGGCTGAGGGGGTCGACGAGCTGGTCGCGGAGCTGGCCGGGGCCGACGTCCGGGTGGTGGCCTGCGACGTCGGCGATCGGGACGCGCTCGCCGCCGTGCTCGCCGGCGTGCCCGACCTGACCGCCGTCGTGCACACCGCGGGCGTCGTCGACGACGGCGTGCTCGCGTCGCAGTCCCCGGAGCGGCTGGAGACGGTGTTCGCGCCGAAGCTCGACGCGGCCTGGCACCTGCACGAACTCGCCGGCGACGTCGCCGGGTTCGTGCTGTTTTCCTCCGTGGCCGGCACCATCGGCACGCCGGGGCAGGCCAACTACGCCGCGGCGAACGCGTTCCTCGACGCGCTCGCCGAACGCCGGCGCGGCGACGGGCTGGCCGGGCTGTCGCTCGCGTGGGGTGCCTGGGACACCGGCATGACCGGCGACCTGACCGACGCAGACCGCGAGCGGATGGTCCGCGGCGGGATGCCGCCGCTGAGCGCCGGGCAGGGCACCGAGCTGTTCGACCGCGCGGTGGCCGGCAACGCGGCGCACCTCGTCCCGGTGCGCGTCGACCTGCCGACGCTGCGCACCCGCGGCGAGCTGCCGTGGCTGCTCCGCCCGGTCGGCCGTCCCGGCCGCCGGAGCGCGGCCGCCGGACCGGACCGGGCCGCCGCGGCCGACCTGCGGGTGCAGCTGGCCGGGATGCGCGAGAGCGAACAGGAACGGACGCTGCTTTCCCTGGTGCGCCACCAGGTTTCCGCGGTGCTCGGGCACCCGGCCGAGCAGGTCGGGGCCGGGCTGGAGTTCCGCGAGCTGGGCTTCGACTCGCTGACCGCGGTCGAATTCCGCAACCGGCTCACCGCCGCGACCGGGCTGACCCTGTCGGCGACCCTCGTCTTCGACTACCCGACCCCGGCCGGGCTCGCCGCGCACCTGCGGGCGGAACTCGCCCCGGCCCCGGCCGCCGCGACTTCGCTGCCGGACGAGCTGGACCGGCTCGAAGAGCTGGTCGCCGCGGGCACGGCGGGCGAGTTCGCGGAGGCGGACGTCGCGGCCCGGCTGCGCCGGCTCCTGGCGAAGATCGCCGACGCGGAGCCCGCCGGCGAAGACGTCTCCGAGCGGCTCGACGCGGCCAGCACGGACGAGGTGTTCGCCTTCATCGACCACGAACTGGGCCGGCTCGGCGACGGGTCCGGACTCGAGCGGGAGGGCTGAGGCCGCCATGACCGAGGACAAGAAGCTCGTCGAGTACCTGAAGTGGGTCACCGCCGACCTGGCCAAGACGCGCAAGCGCGTCGAGGAGCTCGAAACGGCGGAACCGGAACCCGTGGCGATCGTCTCGATGGCCTGCCGCTACCCGGGCGGGGTCACCTCGCCCGAAGGGCTGTGGGAGCTCGTGCTCGACGGCGGGGACGGCATCGGAGCGTTCCCCGAAGACCGGGGCTGGGACCTGGGAGGTCTGTTCGGCGATGAAAGAGGACGTTCGTACGTTCGTGAAGGCGGTTTTCTCGACCATGCGGGCCGCTTCGATCCTGGCCTCTTCGGGATCTCCCCGCGCGAGGCGCTGGCCATGGACCCGCAGCAGCGCCACCTCCTCGAGGTCTCCTGGGAAGTGATCGAACGCGCCGGCGTCGACCCGCTTTCGTTGCGCGGCAGCAAGACGGGCGTGTTCGCCGGCGTGATGTACCACGACTACGGCCAGGGCGCGCGGTTCCCCGAAGAGGCGTTGGGCTTCCTCGGCGTCGGCACCGCGGGCAGCGTGCTGTCCGGCCGCGTCTCCTACACCCTCGGCCTGGAAGGTCCGGCGGTCACGGTGGACACGGCGTGTTCGTCGTCGCTGGTGGCGATGCACTGGGCGGCGCAGGCGCTGCGGGCCGGGGACTGCGAGCTGGCGATCGCCGGCGGCGTCACGATCATGGCCACCCCGGGGTCCTTTGTGGACTTCTCGGCCCAGGGCGGGCTCGCGCGCGACGGGCGGTGCAAGTCCTACGCCGAGTCCGCCGACGGCGTCGGCTGGGCCGAAGGCGTCGGCCTCGTCCTGCTCGAACGGCTCTCCGACGCCCGCCGCAACGGCCACGAGGTCCTCGCCGTGCTGCGCGGCTCGGCGGTCAACCAGGACGGTGCGTCCAACGGCCTCACCGCCCCCAACGGACCTTCGCAGCAGCGGGTGATCCGGCAGGCGCTCACCACCTCCGGGCTGACGGTGTCCGATGTGGACGTCGTCGAAGGGCACGGCACCGGCACCCCGCTCGGGGATCCGATCGAGGCCCAGAGCCTCCTCGCGACGTACGGCAAGGGCCGGACGACGCCGCTGCTGCTGGGTTCGGTGAAGTCCAACATCGGGCACACGCAGGCGGCCGCGGGGGTCGCCGGGGTGATCAAGATGGTGCAGGCGATGCGCCACGGCGTCGTGCCCGAGTCGGTGCACCTCGACGAGCCGTCGTCCCACGTGGACTGGACGGCCGGTGCCGTCGAGGTCGTCACCGAGCACACGCCGTGGCCCGAGACCGGGCGCGTCCGCCGCTCGGCGGTGTCGTCGTTCGGCATCAGCGGCACCAACGCCCACGTGATCCTCGAACAGCCCGAACCCGTCGAGCAGACCGAGACCGAGGCCCGGCCCGGGGTCCGCGCGTTCGTCGTCGCCGGGCGCACCGAAGCCGCGCTCGCCGCGCAGGCCGCCCGCCTGCGTGACCACCTCGACTCCGGTGATACTTCGGCGGCCGACCTGGCGTGGTCCCTGGCGAAGTCGCGGGCCGCGCTCGACCACCGGGCCGTCATCGTCGCCGAGGACCCGCGCGACGACTTCGCCGCGCTCGCCGCCGGCACGCCCGGTCCGGCGGTGACCACCGGCGTCGCCGACGTCGACGGCCGGGTCGTGTTCGTCTTCCCCGGCCAGGGCGCGCAATGGGCGGGCATGGGCGCCCGGCTGCTCGACGAGTCGCCGGTGTTCGCCGCCCGCATCGCCGAATGCGAAGCCGCACTGGCGCCGTACCTCGACTGGTCGCTGACCGACGTCCTGCGGGGTACGGCCCCACTCGACCGCGTCGACGTCGTGCAGCCCGCGTCCTTCGCCGTGATGGTCGCGCTGGCCGCGCTGTGGCAGGCCCACGGGATCACCCCGGACGCCGTCGTCGGCCACTCCCAGGGCGAGATCGCCGCGGCCTGCGTGTCCGGCGCGCTCGACCTCGCCGACGCCGCCCGGGTGGTCGCCCTGCGCAGCCAGGCCATCGCGCGCCGGCTCGCCGGGGCCGGGACGATGCTGTCGGTCTCGGTGCCCGCCGCCGACGTCGAAGCCCGCCTCGCCCGGTTCGAAGGCAAGCTGTCGGTCGCCGTGGCGAACAGCCCGTCCTCCGTCGTCGTCGCCGGCGACCCGGCGGCGGGGGAGGAGTTCCTGGCCGAGCTGGCCGAGGCCGGCCTGCGCGCCCGCCGCATCGACGTCGACTACGCCTCGCACTCCGCCCACGTCGAGCTGATCGAAGACGAGCTGGCGACCGCGCTCGCCGGGCTGAAGCCGCGGCCGTCGGAGATCCCGTTCTTCTCCACCGTGGACGGTGACTGGCTCGACACGAGCCGGCTGGACGCCGGGTACTGGTACCGCAACCTGCGGCAGCGCGTCCGGTTCGAAGACGCCATCCGCGAGCTGCTTTCCCTGCAGTACCAGGCGTTCCTGGAGATCAGCTCGCACCCGGTGCTCAACGTCCCGCTCCAGGAGATCGCCGAGGACGCGGGCGCCCGCGCGGTCGTCACCGGCACGCTGCGCCGCACCGACGGCGGCCTCGACCGCTTCCTGACGTCGGTGGCCAAGGCGCACGTCCGCGGCGTCAGCCCGGACTGGGCGAGCTTCCTCGCCGAGGGCGCGAAGATCGTCCCGCTGCCGACTTATGCCTTCCAGCACGAGAACTACTGGCCCGAACCCGCCGCGGCGGCCACCGCGGACCCGGCCGAGGCCGCGTTCTGGACGGCGGTCGACGACGCCGACTTCGCCGCGCTCAGCAGCACCCTCGACGTCGAAGAGGACGCGCTGACCCGCGTGCTGCCCGCGCTGTCGTCGTGGCGCCGCCGCCGCGGCGAACAGTCCGCTGTGGACGGCTGGCGATACCGCGTCACGTGGAAGCCTTTGCCCACGGGGACTTCCGCGACCGGTCGCTGGCTCGCGCTGGTCCCCGAAGACTTCGACGTCCCGTTCGACGCCGACTGCCTGGTGGTGGCGCCGGACGCCGACGCGGTCGAGGTCCTGCGCACCGGGCTCGGCGACCACACCGGCGTCGTCTCCTTCCTGGAACTGGACGGGACGACCTTCACCACGACCGCCGCGCTCGTCGAATTCCTCGCCGGGGCCGATCCGGTCGTGCCGCTGTGGGCCGTCACGCGCGGCGCGGTGTCCGTCGGCCGCTCCGACCCGCTCGCCGACCCCGCCCGCGCCGCGCTGTGGGGTGCCGGGCGAGTGCTCGCGCTGGAGTACCCGAAGGCCTGGGGCGGCCTGATCGACCTGCCCGCAACCCTCGACGAACGGGCCGCCGCCCGGTTCGCCGCCGCGCTCGGCGGCCCGGAGGACCAGGTCGCCGTCCGGGCGTCCGGCGTCTTCGGGCGGAGGCTCGTGCACGCCGCGGCCGGGGGCGCCGCCGAACCGTGGCGCCCGCACGGCACCGTGCTGGTCACCGGCGCCGAAGAAGGCTTCGGCGCGCGCGTCGCCGAATGGGTCACCGAGTCCGGCGCCGACGTCGTCACCGACATCCCCGGGGACCGGCCGCTCACCGCGGTCCTGCACACCGCGGGGATGACCGGCGACCCCGGCGCGTGGACCACCGCCGTCCGGCTCGACGAAGCCCTCGCCGGCACCGACCTCGAAGCGTTCGTGCTGTTCACGTCGGTGAGCGCGGTGTGGGGTGCCGAAGGCCGGCGCGACCGCGCCGCCGTCGACACCGGGCTCGAAGCGCTCGCCCGGCACCGCCGCGACCGCGGCCGGGTGGCGACCGCCGTCGCGTGGAGCGCCTGGGCGGACACCGGCGTCGCCGAAGACGAAGAGACCGCCGGGTTCCTGCGGGCCCGCGGCCTCCCGCCGCTGCCGGTCGAGCAGGCGCTGCTCGCGCTCGGCCAGGCCGTCGCCCACAACGACACCGCCGTCGTGCTCGCCGACGTCCGGTGGGACCGGTTCGTCCCGGCGCTCACCTCGCGCCGCGACGGCACCCTGTTCGACGAGCTGCCCGAGGTCCGCGCGCTCGCCGAGACCGGTTCCGGCGATGTCACCGCGGCTTCGGGACTGCTGGGCCGCCTGCGCGAAAGCGACCCGCGTGACCGCGAAACCCTGCTGTTGGACCTGGTCCGCGAACAGGTCGCCGGTCTGCTCGGCTACGCGGGCGCGGCGGCGGTCGAACCGCGCCGCCCGTTCAAGGAACTGGGCTTCGACTCGCTGACGTCGGTCGAACTGCGCAACCGGATCAACGCGGCGACCGGCCTGACGCTGCCGGCCACCCTGGTCTTCGACCACCCGCGCCCGGACGCCGTCGCGAGCCTGCTCGCCGCCGAACTGCTCGGCGGCGAAGACCGGGCCGCCGCGCCCGTCGTGTCCGGTGTGGCCGATGGTGACCCGATCGTCGTGGTCGGCATGAGCTGCCGCTACCCGGGCGGCGTCCGCTCGCCCGAAGACCTGTGGCGGCTGGTCGCCGACGGCACCGACGCGATCACGGAGTTCCCCGGCGACCGCGGCTGGGACCTGCTCGGCCTCCGCGACGGCGCGTCCTACGTCCACGAAGGCGGTTTCGTCGACGGCGTCGCCAACTTCGACGCCGGCTTCTTCGGCATCTCCCCGCGCGAAGCCCTCGCGATGGACCCGCAGCAGCGCCAGCTCCTGGAAGTGGCGTGGGAGCTGTTCGAACGCGCCGGCGTCGACCCCGAAGCCTTGCGCGGCAGCACCACCGGCGTCTACGTCGGCGGTTCCGGCAACGGCTACGCGCCTCCGCCGGAACTGGCGGGGCACCTGCTCACCGGCGCCGCGACGAGCGTGCTGTCCGGCCGGATCTCCTACCTGTTCGGGCTGGAAGGCCCGTCGGTCACCGTCGACACCGCGTGCTCGTCGTCGCTGGTCGCGCTGCACATGGCGGCGCGGGCGCTGGCTTCGGGGGAGTGCTCGCTGGCCGTCGCGGGCGGGGTCACCGTGATGGCGACGCCCAGCGCGTTCGTCGAGTTCAGCTACCAGGGCGGGCTCGCCCCGGACGGGCGCTGCCGGTCGTTCGCCGAGACCGCGGGTGGCACCGGCTGGTCCGAAGGCACCGGCCTGCTCCTGCTGGAGCGCCTGTCCGACGCGCGGCGCAACGGCCACACCCCGCTCGCGGTGCTGCGCGGCTCCGCCGTCAACTCCGACGGCGCGTCCAACGGCCTCACGGCTCCCAACGGCCCCTCGCAGCAACGCGTGATCCGCCAGGCCCTCGCCAACGCCGGACTGTCCACATCGGACGTCGATGCGGTCGAGGCGCACGGGACCGGCACGTCCCTCGGCGACCCGATCGAAGCCCAGGCCCTGCTGGCCACCTACGGCCGGGATCGTGAAGAGCCGTTGCTGCTCGGCTCGATCAAGTCGAACCTCGGGCACGCCCAGTCGGCCGCGGGTGTCGCGGGCGTGATCAAGATGGTCGAGGCCATCCGCCACGGCGTGCTGCCCAAGACGGTGCACCTGGACGAGCCGACGTCCCAAGTGGACTGGACGGCCGGGGCGATCTCACTGCTGACCGAGCAGCGCCCGTGGCCGGAGACCGGCCGCGCTCGGCGCGGTGCCGTGTCGTCGTTCGGGGTCAGCGGGACCAACGCGCACGTGATCCTCGAACAGGCCGAGGACGCCGAGCCGTCGGAGGCGTCGGTGACGGGCCCGGTGCCGGTGCTCCTCTCCGCCCGCACCCCGGAGCGGCTCGCCGCCCAGGCCGCGCGGATCGCGGACTTCGTCGCCACGCAACCGGATCTCACCGACCTCGCCGCCGCGCTGGCGACCACCCGCACGCACTTCGACCACCGCACCGCGGTCGTCGCCGCCGACCGGGCCGAGCTGCTGGCCGGCCTCCGCGAGATCGACGGGCCGACCCTCGCCGGGCCGGAAGGCAAGCTCGCCGTCCTGTTCGCGGGGCAAGGGAGCCAGCGCCTCGGCATGGGCCGCGAGCTGGCCGCCACCTACCCGGTGTTCGCCGACGCGCTCGACGCCGTCCTCGCCCACCTCGACGTCGAGCTGGACCGCCCGCTGCGCGAGGTCGTTTACGGCGACGACGCCGAGCTGCTCGACCAGACGCAGTACGCGCAGGCGGCGATCTTCGCGTTCGAGGTCGCGGCGTTCCGGCTCCTGGAGTCGTGGGGGATCACCCCGGACCAGCTGGCCGGGCACTCGGTCGGCGAGATCGCGGCCGCGCACGTCGCCGGTGTGTTCAGCCTGGCGGGGGCGTGCCGGCTGGTCGCCGCGCGCGGCCGCCTCATGCAGGCCCTTCCGCCGGGCGGCGCGATGCTTTCCGTGGTGGCGAGCGAAGAAGAGGTCGTCCCGCTGCTCGGCGACGACGTCGTGATCGCCGCCGTCAACGGCCCTCGCTCGGTCGTCGTCTCCGGCGCCGAGGCCGCCGTCCTCGCGGTGGGGGAGCACTTCGCCAAGACGAAGCTGCTCGCCGTCTCGCACGCCTTCCACTCGCCGCTCATCGAACCCGCCCTGGCCGAGTTCGGCCGGGTCGTGGCCGGCTTGGACCTGGCCGCCCCCTCGATCCCGATCGTCTCGACCGTCGCCGGGGACGCCGACTTCACCTCGCCGGAGTACTGGGTGCGCCAAGCCCGCGAAGCCGTGCGGTTCGCCGACGCCGTCACGACGCTGGCCGGAGCGGGGGTGACGACGTTCCTCGACATCGGCCCGGACGGCGTCGCCGCCGCGATGGCGGCCGAAAGCCTGACCGGCGGCGAAGTCGTCGCGGCCGTGCGTGACGAGCCCCGGACCCTGGTCACCGCCCTGACGCGGCTGCACCACGCCCGCGTTCCCGTGGACTGGGCGAAGTTCTTCGGCGGCGGCCGCCCGGTCGCGCTGCCGACCTACCCGTTCGCCCCGGACCGCTACTGGCCCGAAGGCTTCCACGGCGCGAACGGCGACCTGCGCCTGTCCGGCCTGCACTCCGCGGAGCACCCGCTGCTCGGCGCCGGGGTCGCGCTGCCGGAGTCGGGCGGGTTCCTCTTCACCGGCGCGCTTTCCCCGCAGCTGCAGCCGTGGCTGGCCGACCACACCGCCGGCGGCGTGATCGTGTTCCCCGAGGCCGGGTTCGTGGAACTGGCCGTGCGCGCGGGCGACGAGGTCGGCTGCGACCTCGTCGAGGAGCTGACCGTCGAGGTCCCGCTGACGCTGCCGCCGGTCGGCGGGGTGCACGCGCAGGTCGTCGTCGGCCCGGAAGGGACCGCGGGGAGCCGGGAACTGACCATCTGGACCCGGCCCGAAGGCGAAGGCGAGCAGCCGTGGACGCGGACCGCGGCCGGCCGGCTCGCCCCCGGCGCGGCCGAACCGGCGGTCGACCCGGCCTGGCCGCCGTCCGCGGTGGAACTGGTCCTCGACGGCTTCTACGAGGACCACGCCGAGGCCGGCGCCGCCTTCCGCGGGCTGCAAGCGGCGTGGCGCTCGGGTGACGAGGTCTTCGCCGAGGTGGCGCTGCCCGCGGCACGCCAGGACGACGCGGCCGCGTTCGGCCTGCACCCGGCGCTGCTCGACGCGGCCCTGCAAGCCGCGACCCTGCTGGACACCCCGCTGCGCCCTGCGACGGGCTGGACGCGGTTCGCGCTCCACGCCGCCGGTGCGGCGGCCGCGCGCGTCCACCTCCGCCGTACCGAAGACACGATCGCCCTCACCCTGACCGACCCCAGTGGAGCGCTGATCGCGTCCGCGGAAGCCGTGTCGTTCGGGGAAGCCGCCACGCCGCGGCAGCAGGGGCACGACTCGCTGTTCCACCTCGAGTGGACCCCGCTGCCCGAGCTTTCGCCGTCGGGCAAGCGGCTCGTCGTGCTGGGGGAGGACGCGACCGACCTGGCCGGGCTGGTGGCCGCGGCGAAGGACGACGGCGTGGTCGTCGTCGGGGTGGACACGAGCGGGGACCCGGTCACCGCGACCCACCGCGCGACCGCGCTGGTGCTGGACCAGCTGCAGTTCTTCCTGGCCGCCGACGACGTCCAGGTGGTGTTCCGCACCGGCGACGGCCCCGCGGCCGCGGCGGTGCAGGGCCTGGTCCGGGCGGCGCAGTCGGAGAACCCGGGCCGGTTCCTGCTGGTCGAAGGCGATGCCGTCGAGGCCGCCGTGGCCTCCGGGGAGCCGCAGGTCGCGGTGCGCGACGGCGTCCCGCACCGCGCCCGGCTGGTCCGGGCACCCGCGGCGGACCGGCCGGAACCCGGCTTCGGCGACCCGGACGGCACGGTGCTCGTCACCGGCGGCACGGGCGGGCTCGGCCGGCTGCTGGCCCGGCACCTGGTGACCCACCACGGCGTCCGGCACCTGCTGCTGGCCGGCCGGCGGGGCCTCGGCTCCGCCGGGGCCGCGGACCTGGTGAACGAGCTGAAGGGCCTGGGCGCGGACGTGCGCGTCGCGGCGTGCGACACCGCCGACCGCGAAGACGTCGCCGACCTGCTGTCGGGCATCCCGGCAGGCCACCCGCTGACGGCGGTGGTGCACGCGGCCGGCGTCCTCGACGACGGCGTCGTGGGGTCGCTGACGCGAGCGCGGCTGAAGAAGGTGCTGCGCCCCAAGGTGGACGGCGCCTGGCACCTGCACGAGCTGACCCGCGGCCTCGACCTGGCGGCGTTCGTCCTGTACTCGTCGGCGAGCGGCCTGCTCGGCGGCGTCGGCCAGGGCAACTACGCGGCGGCGAACTCCTTCCTGGACGCACTGGCTTCGGCCCGGCGCGCGGAGGGGCTGCCGGCGGTGTCGCTGGCGTGGGGCCCGTGGGCGCAGGCGGACGGCATGGCGGGCACGCTCGCCGACGTCGATGCTCAGCGCCTGGCGAAGTCCGGCATGCGCCGCTTCACCCCGGAGGAGGGCCTGGCGCTGTTCGACACGGCGGTGGCTTCGCCGGCCGCGATGGTGGTGCCGGTGGGCCTGGACCTGGCGGTGCTGCGCGGCCACATCGTCCCGCCGGTACTGGGCGACCTGGTCCCGAAGACCCGCCGCACGGCCCGCATCGACGCCGACGGCGTGCGGTCGTTCGTCCCGCGCCTGGGCGAGCTGGCCCCGGACGCGCAGGACCGCGAGCTGCTCGGCCTGGTCCGCGAACTGGCGGCGAGCGTCCTCGGCCACGGCTCCCCGGCGGCGATCGACCCGGACACGGGTTTCACCGAGATCGGCTTCGACTCGCTGACGGTGGTGGAGCTGCGCAACCGCCTGGGCTACGCGACCGGGCTGACGCTGCCGGCGACGGTGCTGTTCGACCACCCGAACCCGCGGGTGCTCAGCACGCACCTGCTTTCGCTGCTGAGCCCGGAGCCGGTGGACGCGTCGTCCCGGGTGCTGGACGAGTTCGCCCGCTTCGAAGCGCTGGCGGAGGACCCTTCGCTGACGCCTGAGACGGTCGGCTTCCTGACGACCCGGCTGCGGTCCCTGCTGGACCGCCTCGGCGGCGACAGCGAGTTCCTGGAGTCCCTGGACTCCGCGAGCGACGGCGAGCTGTTCCGCCTGATCGACTCGGAGCTCGGCAGCGACTGACCCCGTTCGCCGGCGGCCGGGCGAGCGGGGGCGGGCACGAAAAACCGGGCCGGGGGAGAACCCCGGCCCGGTCGGGTCGTGCGAGATCAGGCAGCGACCGCCTGGAACGTGCGCGAGTTCCACCGCACCGCCAGCGCGGTCAGCGCGATGATCACCACCGCGCCCACCAGCGTCGGCACCACCGGCAGCGTCTGCCGGAAGCTCGCCCGGCTGATGTCCACCACGTACGCCAGCGGGTTGAACCGCGACAGCACGTACAGCCACATCGGGGCGCGGTCCGGGGTGATCGGCAGCAGGATGCCCGACAGCAGCGTCAGCGGCAGGATCACGATGTTGACGATCGACGAGAACGTGTCCTCGTTGCGCAGCTTCAGCACGATCGCGTTCGCGCAGCACGCGATCGTCAACGCCGTCAGCGCCGTGATCACCAGGACCAGGACCACGCCGACCGCGCTCACCGCCACCCCGAACACCAGGCTCGCCAGCAGCAGGATGATCACGCCCTGCACCAGCGACAGCGTCACCGACGGCAGGGCCTGGCCGAGGCTCAGCGCCGTGCGGCTCACCGGGGTCACGCGCAGCCGGTCGACCGCGCCCGCCTTGATGCCCGACAGCAGGACGAAACCGCAGTAGACACCGTTGGTCGCCGCGATCTGGATGATCAGCGCCGGGGTCAGGTCCACCCAGGACGTCTGGGCCGCGACGCCCGGCGTCTTGCTGACCAGCACCGCCAGCAGCGGCCCGCACAGCACCAGGTACAGCACCGGCTGGATCATGCCCATCACCAGGTACGGCTTGTTGCGCAGCAGCACCGCCAGCTCGCTGCGGTAGACCAGGATCGCTTCACGCAGCATCGGTGACCTCCTCGGCCGGCTCGCGCGGGCCCCGGCCGGTCAGGGCGAAGAACACGTCGTCGAGGGTGGGGCGCCGGACGCGCAGCGCCACCAGCGGGATGTCCTGCTGGTCCAGCGCCCGCACCAGCGGCGACAGCACCTCGTCGCTCTGCGCGACCTGGAACCGCACCGTCGCGTCCTCGCGGCGCAGGCCGCGCACCCCGGGCAGCCCGGCCACCAGCAGTTCCGCGTGGTCCGCGCGTTCCGGCGGCACCGTCACCTCGACGCCGTCGCCGAGCAGGCGGGACTTGAGCGCCTCCGGGGTGTCCTCGGCGACGATCACGCCGTCGTCGATCACCTGGATCCGGTCAGCCAGCGCGTCGGCTTCGTCGAGGTAGTGGGTCGAGAGGAACACCGTCACGCCCTGCTCGTCGCGCAGCCGCCGGATGTGGCTCCAGAGGTGGGCGCGGCTCTGCGGGTCGAGGCCGGTGGTCGGCTCGTCGAGGAACAGCACCACCGGCAGGTGCACCATGCCCAGCGCCAGGTCGAGCCGCCGCCGCTGGCCGCCCGACATCGCCGACGTCAGCCGGTCCTCCAGGCCGGTGAGGCCCAGCTGACCCGAAATCTCGCGGACGCGCTCGGCGGCGTCGGTCTTGTTGAGCCCGTAAAGCCGGGCCTGCAGCATGAGTTCTTCGCGGACCTTGCGTTCGTCGACCGTGCCGCCGCCCTGGGCGACGTACCCGATGTGCCGCCGCACGCGCTTCTGCTCGGTGAGCAGGTCGGCGCCGGCGATCCGGGCCCGCCCGGCCGTCGGGCGCAGCAACGTCGTGAGCATCCGCATGGTCGTGGTCTTGCCGGCGCCGTTCGGGCCGAGGAACGCGACGATCTCCCCGGCCTCGACCCGCAGGTCGACGCCGCGGACCGCGGCGACTTCCCGGCCGTCGGCGGTGAAGGTGCGGGCCAGGCCCGCGGCCTCGATCACCGGGCCGGCTCGGTCGCGGCCGGCGTCCCGGCGGCGAGCGCGAGCAGCGCGTCGGCGGCCCCCGCCCGGCCGCGGCCCGGCTCGTGCTGCAGCCGGGCCATTTCCCGCGCCCGCGTGGTGAACGACGGGTTTTCCAGGACCTCGGTCAGCTTCGCGGTGACGTCGTCGGCGTCGATGCCGTGCGAGGAGTCGACCACCAGGCCGACGCCGGTGTCGCGCGCGCGGACGGCCTGGTCGTAGCCGTCGACGAACAGCGGCCGCAGCAGCAGCGGCTTGCCGAAGTAGAGACTTTCGATGTAGCCGTTGCCGCCGCCGTGGGTGAAGTGGGCGCGCACGTGCGGGTGGGCGAGGACGTCCAGCTGCGAGGGCAGCCACTTCTCGGCCCGCAGGTTCGACGGCAGCTCGTCGGCCGGTGGCAGCAGGTGCCACGACTGGGCGGGCAGCCGCCAGAGCACGGCGTGCTTGCCTTCGAGCCGCCGCGCTACCTCGACCAGGCCCTTGATCTCGGCTTCGCTCATCCGCACGACCGTGCCGAACCCGATGTACACCACCGATTCGTGCCGGTCGAGCCAGCCCTTGACGTCCTGCTCGTCGGGCAGTTCCGGCAGCGGCGGCACGATCGCGCCGAGCATCCGGAAGTGCGCCGGGATGTCGACCGGGTACTCCAGCTCGGCCAGCGAATAGACCAGCACGAGCGCGGCTTCGTCGATCCGGGAGGTGTACTTCGCGGCGAGCCGCGAGACGCCGAGCTCCTTGTTGGACTTCACGTACTCCACGACCCGCTTGCGCAGCAGGGAATCGGTGAAGTACAGCGCCTTGCGGCGGAACCCGAACCACGCGTTCGCCAAGCGCTGCCCGGCGGTCATTTCCAGCGGCAGCCCGGAGTGCGGGACGGGGAAGCCCGGCGGCAGCTTCGTCAGGTGGTTGCTCACCGAGAAGGGCACGCTCACGACGTGCGGGATCCGCTGCGTCACGGCCAGCTCGAACCCGGCGTGCAGCAGCGAGTCGATCACCATCGCGGCCGGCTCGACCTCGCGGACGACCTCGGTGAGCGCGCGGTAGGCCTGGTCGCGGAAGCGCGTGTCGAAGGTGTGCCGCATCAGCGCTTTGTGCGCTTTCCAGCGGGACTTCTGGGTGACCGCGTGGTAGGTCTCGTCGTCCCACTCCCCGGAGGACAGCTCGGGGATCGGTGCCCCGAGCGACCGGAACCCGACGCGGCTGCCGGTGCCGTCGGCGCCGATGGCTTCGACCTCGGCGCGGCGGTTGTCGAAGGTGGCGAAGTACAGGTCCGGGACCCCGCGCCGGGACAGTTCCGCCGCCAGCACGAGCAGGGAGTTGACCAGCCCGCTGTCGGGTGAGCTGACGAACAGGATCGGACGCCGTTCTCGGCTCATGGAGAAGCACCTTTCCTCGGCGGGAGCACACGACCGCCGCGACCGTAACAACGCCTTTTCCGTGAATCACCTAAATTCCGCCGCGGCTCCGCCCGGCCCGGGGTGCGAAGACTAAGGGTTTGCGGGCACCGGACGCGGTTGACTCCAGCGATGCGGAACCCCGGACCCGCGGTGCCGCGAGTCCCGGCCGGACGACACCGAGAGGCGAGGATGGCCAGCGAGAGCCAGCTGCGTGACTACCTCAAGCGCGTCACCGCCGACCTGCACCGGTCGCGCCGGCGCGTGCGGGAGATGGAAGCCGCCGCCGCCGAGCCGGTGGCGGTCGTCGGGATCGGGTGCCGGTTCCCCGGTGGGGTCGCGACGCCGGACCAGCTGTGGGACCTCCTCGACGGCGGCACCGACGCGATCGGGCCGCTGCCCGCCGACCGCGGGTGGTCCGCGCTGCTGGCCGGCGTCGACCGCAGCACGATCAGCCTTGGCGACGTCGACGCGTGGCGCGGCGGTTTCGTCGAGGGGGCGGACCGGTTCGACGCCGGGTTCTTCCGCGTCTCCCCGCGCGAGGCGCTCGCCATGGACCCGCAGCAGCGGCTCCTGCTCGAAGTCACCTGGGAGGCGCTCGAACGCGCCCGGATCGTGCCCGCGAGCCTGCGCGGCAGCCGCACCGGCGTGTTCGTCGGCACCAACGGCCAGAGCTACGGCAAGCTCCTGGCCGCGTCCGGGGAGACCGTCGAAGGCCACGCCGGCACCGGCACCACCGCGGCCGTGCTCTCCGGCCGCGTCGCCTACACCTTCGGCTTCGAGGGCCCGTCGGTCACCGTCGACACCGCGTGCTCGTCCTCGTTGGTCGCCGCGCACTGGGCGACGCAGGCGCTGCGCTCCGGCGAGTGCTCCCTCGCACTCGCCGGCGGCGTCACGGTCATGGCGACCCCCGAGGCGTTCGCCGAGTTCAGCAAGCAGGGCGGGCTCGCCCCGGACGGCCGCTGCAAGGCGTTCGCCGACGGCGCGGACGGCGTCGGCTGGGCCGAAGGCGCCGGGATCCTTGTCCTGGAAAGGCTTTCCGACGCCCAGCGCCACGGCCACCCCGTCCTCGCCGTCCTCCGCGGCACGGCCGTGAACTCCGACGGTGCCAGCAGCGGCCTGACCGTCCCCAACGGACCCTCGCAGCAACGCGTGATCCAGGCCGCGCTCGCCGCGTCCGGACTGTCCACTTCGGACGTCGACGTCGTCGAGGCGCACGGCACCGGCACCCGGCTCGGCGACCCGATCGAAGCGCAGGCCCTGCTGGCCACCTACGGCCGCGACCGCGAGCACGACCTGCTGATCGGCTCGGTCAAGTCGAACTTCGGGCACACCCAGGCCGCGGCCGGCGTCGCCGGGATCATCAAGGCCGTCCTGGCCATCCGCCACGGCGAGGTGCCGCGCACCCTGCACGCCGACCGGCTCTCGTCCGAAGTGGACTGGAGGGCCGGGGCCGTCCGGCCGGTGACCGGAACGGAAGCGTGGCCGGAGACCGGCCGCCCGCGCCGCGCCGCCGTGTCGTCCTTCGGGGTCAGCGGCACCAACGCGCACACGATCGTCGAGCAGGCCCCCGAATCCGAGCCGGCCGATCGCGGCCCGCGCGCCGCCGGACCGGTGCCGTGGTTCGTCTCCGCCCGGTCGGAACCCGCGCTGCGCGCCCAGGCCGAAGCGCTGCTGGCCGCCACCGCCGACGACGCCGACCCGGCCGACATCGCCTTGTCGACCGCGACCACCCGCACGGCGTTCGAGCACCGCCTCGCGGTCGCCGGAACGGGCACCGCGGCCCTGCGCGAAGGCTTGCGTTCCTGGCTCGAGCAGGGTGCCGCCGCGACCGTGACCACCGGAACGGCGTCGCGCGGCGAGACCGCGTTCCTCTTCTCCGGCCAGGGCGCGCAGCGGAGCGGGATGGGCACCGGGCTCGCCGAGGCCCACCCGGTGTTCGCCGAGACGCTCGCCGACCTCTCGGCACGCCTCGGCGTGGTCACGGACGACCGGCTCGACCGGACCGAGTACGCGCAGCCCGCGCTGTTCGCCTACGAAGTCGCCCTGTACCGGCTGCTGGAGTCGTGGGGCGTGCGCCCGGCGTTCCTGGCCGGGCACTCGGTCGGCGAGATCGCGGCCGCGCACGTCGCCGGGGTGCTCTCGCTCGACGACGCCTGCGCCCTCGTTTCGGCCCGCGCGAAGCTGATGGGTGCGCTGCCCGGGGGCGGCGCGATGATCTCGGTCCGGGCGTCCGAAGCGGACGTCGCCGCCGAGGGCGTCGACGTCGCCGCCGTGAACGGCCCGGAGTCGGTGGTGCTCTCCGGTCCCGAAGCCGCCGTCACCGCGGTCGCCGCGCGGTTCCCCGGGGCCCGGCGGCTCAAGGTGTCCCACGCGTTCCATTCGCGCCTGATGGACCCGATGCTCGACGACTTCCGTTCCGTGGTCACGAAGCTTTCCTTCGCCGAGCCGCAGATCCCGGTCGTTGCGGGTGGGGACGTCACCGACCCGGAGTACTGGGTGCGGCAGGTCCGCGACACCGTCCGCTTCGGCGACGCCGTCGACCGGCTCACCGGGGCCGGGGTGACGCGGTTCGCCGAACTGGGCCCGTCGGCCGTCCTTTCCGGACTCGTCGCGGGAGCGATCCCCCTCGCGCGGAAGGACCACGACGAAGCCACCGCGCTGATCGCCGGGCTGGCCGCGCTGCACGTCGCGGGCGGCACCGTCGACTGGGCGGCCGTGCACCCCGGTGCCCGCCCGGTCGACCTGCCCACCTACGCGTTCCAGCGCGAGCGCTACTGGCCCACGCTCACCCCGCGCACCGGCGACGCGGCCGGGCTCGGCCTCACCCCCGTCCGGCACGCGCTGCTCGGCGCCGCCCTCGACGTCGCCGCGAGCACCGAGACCGTGCTCACCGGCACCGTGTCCCCGGCCACCCAGCCCTGGCTCGCCGGCCGGACCTCGTTCCCCGGCACGGGTTTCCTCGAACTGGCCCTGCGCGCGGCCCGCAACCTCGGCTGCCCGGAGCTCGCCGAGTTCACCCTCACCGCACCGCTCGCCCTGGCCCCGAAGGACGTCGTCGCACTCCAGGTCCGCGTGGGCCCACCCGACGCCGACGGCCGCCGCCCCATCGACGTCCACTCCGCGAACGCCGCACTTTCACGTGAAAGTGCCGACCAGGGGTCCGCACTTTCACGTGAAAGTGCGGCCTTCGAGGCGGGCTGGACGCACCACGCCGGGGGCACCCTGGCCGCGGTCGCCGGGCCGGAACCCGCCGTGCTGGCCGAAGGCGCGTACCTGACCGACGTCACGCTCGACGGGGACGCGGGCGCCTTCGACCTCCACCCCCTCCTGCTCGCCGAAGCAGTGCAAGCGTGCGGCGAGGAACCGGTGACCTGGCGCGGGGTTTCCCTGCACGCGCGGGGACTGACCCGGCTACGGCTGCGCGTCGCCCCGCTCGGCGGCACCACGGTGAGCCTCGCCCTGCTCGACTCCGCGGACCGGCCCGTGTTCGCCGCCGCCGAGGTCGAGTTCGGCGGCCCCGTCACCGAGGTCGAAGCCGCGCCGGCCACGCCGGTGCGGGTCCCGGCGAGCCCGGTGGCCGGCGACTGGGCGGCGCTCGGTGAGGCCGACCGCGTCCGTGCGGCCGAAGACCTCGTCCGCACCACCGTCGCCGCCGTGCTCGGCCACGGCGACACCGGCGCGGTCGGCACCGGCGACCCCTTCACCGACCTCGGCTTCGACTCGATGATGTCGGTCGAGCTGCGCAACCGGCTCACCGCCGCCACCGCGCTCGACCTGCCGGCCACGCTCGTGTTCGACCACCCGACCCCGGCCGCCGTCGCCCGGCTGCTGCTGGCCGGGCTCTTCGGCGGCGACGAGCGCACCGGCCCGGCCCGCCGGCCCCGGGCACGCACCGACGACCCGGTCGTGATCGTCGGCATGAGCTGCCGGTACCCGGGCGGCGTCCGTTCGCCGGACGACCTCTGGACGATGGTCGCGAACGGCCACGACGCCGTCGGCCCGTTCCCGGCTGACCGCGGCTGGGACCTCGCGACGCTCGCCGCGGGCGCGTCCGCCACCACCTACGGCGGCTTCCTCGACGGCATCGACCGCTTCGACGCCGCGTTCTTCGGCATCTCCCCGCGCGAGGCCCTCGCGATGGACCCGCAGCAGCGCCAGGTCCTGGAAACGTCGTGGGAAGCCCTCGAGGACGCCGGGATCGACCCGCTCGGCCTGCGCGCCACCCCGACCGGCGTGTTCGTCGGCACCAACGGCCAGGACTACGCGAGCGTGCTGGCGGGCAGCGACGCCGACGTCGGGGCGCACGCCGGGCTCGGCAACGCCGCCAGCGCGGTGTCCGGGCGGGTGTCCTACGTGCTCGGTCTCGAAGGCCCGTCGCTGACCGTCGACACGGCGTGCTCCTCGTCGCTGGTCGCGCTGCACCTGGCGGCGCAAGCGCTGCGGGCGGGGGAGTGCGAGCTCGCGCTCGTCGGCGGCGTGCTCGTGATGTCGAGCCCGAACTACTTCCTCGGGACCAGCCAGCAGGGCGGCCTCGCGCCGGACGGGCGCTGCAAGGCGTTCGCCGAAGCCGCCGACGGCACCGGCTGGGCCGAGGGCGTCGGGATGCTCGTCGTGGAACGGCTTTCCGACGCCCGCCGCAACGGGCACGAGGTCCTGGCGGTGGTGCGCGGCTCCGCGGTCAACTCCGACGGCGCGTCCAACGGCATCACCGCGCCCAACGGCCCGTCGCAGCGCCGGGTGATCCGGGCCGCGCTGGCCGACGCCGGACTGTCCACTTCGGACGTCGACGTCGTGGAAGCGCACGGCACCGGCACCACCCTGGGTGACCCGATCGAAGCCCAGGCGCTGCTGGCGACGTACGGGCAGGACCGCGAAACGCCGTTGCTGCTGGGGTCGTTCAAGTCGAACATCGGCCACACCCAGGCCGCCGCCGGCGTCGGCGGGGTGATCAAGGTCGTGCAGGCGATGCGGCACGGCCTGGTGCCGCCGACCTTGCACGTCGACGCGCCTTCGTCCCATGTGGACTGGACGGCCGGGTCGATCGGCCTGGTCACCGAAGCGACGCCGTGGCCGGAGGTGGACCGGCCGCGCCGGGCCGGGGTGTCCGCGTTCGGCGTCAGCGGGACCAACGCGCACGTCGTGCTCGAAGAGGCTCCCGAAGCGCCCGCCCCGGCGCCGGAACCGCCGGCCGCCGTGGTGCCGTGGGTGCTTTCGGCCCGCAGCCGGACCGCGCTGCACGCCCAGGCCGCTCGCCTGGCCGGCGCCCGGTCGCCGCTCGCCGCCACCGGGCTCGCCCTCGCCACCCGCCGGGCCGCGCTGGAGCACCGCGCGGTCGTCGTCGGGGCCGACGTCGAGGAGATGCGCTCGGCGCTGGCCGGGAACCTCCTCGAGGGCACTGTGCGCGACGGTGGCACGGCGCTGCTGTGCACCGGCCAGGGCTCGCAACGGCTCGGCATGGGCCGCGGGTTGTACGACCGGTTCCCCGAGTACCGCGAGGCCTTCGACGAGGTCTGCGCCGAGTTCGGCGCCGGGCTGGAGGACGTCGTCTTCGGCGACGACGCGGCGCTGCTCGACACCACCGGCTGGGCGCAGCCGGCGATCTTCGCGGTCGAGGTCGCGCTGCTGCGGCTGCTGGACGCCTGGGGGGTCCGGGCCGACCACCTGGCCGGGCACTCGATCGGCGAGATCGCCGCCGCCCACGCGGCCGGGGTGCTCTCGCTGACGGACGCGTGCGCGCTCGTCGCGGCGCGCGCCCGGCTGATGCAGGAACTGCCGGCGGGCGGGGCGATGTTCGCCCTGCGCGCGAGCGCCGCCGACGTCGAGCCGCTGCTCGGCCCGGATGTCGCGCTCGCCGCCGTCAACGGGCCGTCGTCGGTGGTGATCGCCGGGACCGAAGCCGCCACGCTCGCGGTGGCGGACCGGTTCGAGAGGGCGCGCCGGCTCACCGTCAGCCACGCGTTCCACTCGCCGCTGGTGGAGCCGATGCTGGAGGACTTCGCCAAGGTCGTCGCCGGGCTGGACCTGCGGCCGCCGCGCCGGTCGCTGCTCTCCGCGGTGACCGGCCGGCCGGAACACGAGCTGTTCGCCACCGCCGGGTACTGGGTGGACCACGTGCGCCGGACCGTCCGCTTCGGCGAGGTCGTCGCGGACCTGGCCGGGCGCGGGGTCACGCGGTTCGTCGAGGTCGGCCCGGACGCCGTGCTGTGCGGGATGGCCGCCGAGACCGTCGAAGCCACGTTCGTGCCGCTGCTGCGCGCGGGCCGCGACGAGGAGACCACGATCGTCACCGCGCTGGGCCGGCTGCACGTCGACGGCCTCGAGATCGACTGGCACCGCTTCTTCGCCGGGGCCGACGCGCGCGGGGTCCGGCTGCCGACGTACCCGTTCGACGGCGAGCGGTTCTGGCCGGAGCCCGCGGCCGCGGTGCCCGTCGAGCCCGCGGACGGGTTCTGGGCCGCGATCGAGGGCACCGACGTCACCTCGCTGGCCGCGGAACTCGGCACCGACGCGGCCGAGCTGGCCCGGGTGCTGCCCGCGCTTTCCGCGCACCGCAAGGGACACGTCGACCGGACCACGACCGACGGCTGGCGGTACCGCGTCGACTGGCAGCCCTTCACGGGCACGGCCGCGCCACGCCGGGAGGACTGGCTGATCGCGGTCCCGGCGTCGCTCGACGGCGACGAACGCGTCGAGGTGCTGGTCGACGTGCTGGGCGCGGACACCGTCCGGCTGGTGGTGGACGGGCCGGACCGCGTGCCCCTCGCGGAGCGGATCACGGCGCTGCTGGAGACGTTCCCGAGCCCGGCGGGGGTGCTTTCGCTGCTCGCGCTCGACGAGACGCCCGCAGCGGAGGCGCCGTCGGTGCCCGCCGGCCTCGCGACCACGGCGGCCCTGGTGCAGGCCCTCGGCGACGCGGGTGTCGACGCACCGCTGTGGTGCCTGACCACGGGCGGCGTGCGGACCGGCCCGGCCGACGCGGCGGGCAGTCTCGCGCAGGCCGCGGTGTGGGGCCTGGGCCGGGTGGCCGCGATGGAGTACCCCGGCCGCTGGGGCGGGCTCATCGACGTACCGCCGGACTTCGAACCCCGCGCACTGACCCGCCTGCCGGGAGCGCTCGCGGCGGCGGGGGAGGAGGACCAGCTCGCCCTGCGCGCGACCGGCGCGCTGGTGCGGCGGCTCGTGCCCGATCCTGCGGGACCACCCGCCGGGCACGGGGGCGAGGTGCCCGCCGACGGCACGGTGCTCGTCACCGGTGGTACCGGCGCCCTCGGCGGCAAGCTCGCGCACTGGCTCGCCGACTCCGGTGCCGCCCACATCGTCCTCACCAGCCGCCGGGGGCTCGACGCGCCCGGGGCCTGCGAACTGGCCGACGAGCTCACCGCCACGGGCGCCCGCGTGACCGTCGCCGCTTGCGATGTCTCCGATCGGGACGGTCTGCGGCGGCTCATCGAGAGCCTGCCGCCCGAATTCCCCCTCCGCGGGGTCGTGCACGCGGCCGGTGTCCTCGACGACTGCGTGGTCGACGCCGTCGACCCGGGCCGGTTCGAAACGGTCCTGCGGCCCAAGACCACCGCCGCCGTGAACCTGCACGAACTGACCGCCGACCTCGATCTCGGCCTCTTCGTGCTCTTCGCCTCGATCGCGGGCACCGTCGGCGGGCCCGGGCAGGGCAGCTACGCCGCCGCGAACGCCGTGCTCGACGCGCTCGCCGAGCAGCGGGCCGCCGCCGGGTTGCCCGCGCTGTCGGTCGCGTGGGGGGCCTGGGGTGAGGTCGGCATGGCGGCCGACCCCGCCATCCAGGAACGCATGCGCCGCAGCGGGGCCGCCGCCCTCGCCCCGCGCCGGGCGCTGCTGGCCCTCACCGAAGCGCTGCGCCGCGGGGACACCTCGGTGACCGTCGCCGACATCGACTGGACGCGGTACGCGCCCGGCATGGCGCTCATGCGGCCGACGCACCTGCTCGACGGCATCCCCAGCGCCCGCACCGCCATCGAAGCCGCGCGCGAAGCCCCGGAGACCGCCGAGGCGCCGCTGGCCGAGCAGCTGGCCGGGATGCCGGAACCCGAGCGCGTCAGCACGCTGTCGAAGGCGGTGCGGACGGCCGCCGCGATGATCCTCGGGCACGCCTCGGGGGACGCGATCGAGCCCGAGGCGAAGTTCGGCCTGCTCGGCTTCGACTCGCTGAGCGCGGTCGAGTTCCGCAACCTCCTGGCCCGGCGCACCGGGCTGAACCTGCCGCAGGGCCTGGTCTTCGACCACCCGACGCCGCTCGCGCTCGCGCAGTACCTGCGTGCCGAGCTGGTGCCGGCCGACCGGCCCGCGGCCGATCCACTGGACGCCGAGCTGGCCGGCCTGGAACGGGCGGTGGCGGCCGGTGACCTCGACGAAACCCGCCGGGACGCGGTGTCCCGGCGGCTGCACCGCCTGCTCGACGGGCTGCGGCCCGACCGCGCGGCCGGCGAAGACGTCTTCGCGGCTTCGGACGACGAAATGTTCGACCTGCTCGGCAAGGAGTTCGGGATCTCGTGAGCACGCAGGATGGGCGAGCGCTGATGGACAACGAAGAGAAGCTCCGGCACTTCCTCAAGCGCGTCACCGTGGAGCTGCAGGAGACGCGCGAGAAGCTGCGGGAGGCCGAGACGGCCGACCAGGAACCGATCGCGATCGTCGGTCTGGGCTGCCGCTTCCCGGGTGGCGCGTCGACCCCGGAAGCGTTGTGGGACCTGCTGTCCGCCGGGCGGGACGCGATCACCGAGTTCCCCGAGGACCGCGGCTGGGACGTCGACCGGCTGCACGACCCGGACGGCGCCGCGCGCGGTACGTCCTACGTGCGCCACGGCGGGTTCCTGCACGACGCCGGCGACTTCGACCCGGCGTTCTTCGGCATCTCCCCGCGCGAGGCGCTGGTCATGGACCCGCAGCAGCGGCTGATGCTCGAAATCTCGTGGGAGGCGATCGAGCGCGCGGGCATCGACCCGGCGTCGCTGCGCGGCTCCTCGACCGGGGTGTTCACCGGCACGAACTTCCAGGACTACATCCACCTCGCCGCCGGCGCGGCCGAAGGCGCCGAGGACTACCTCTCGACGGCCAACGCCTCCAGTGTCCTTTCCGGACGCGTGGCCTACGCGCTCGGCTTGGAGGGGCCCGCGATCACCGTCGACACCGCGTGCTCGGCGTCGCTGGTCGCGATGCACCTGGCCGCGCACGCGCTGCGCCGCGGGGACTGCTCGCTGGCACTGGCCGGCGGCGCGACCGTGATGGCCACCCCGACGTTGTTCATCGCCTTCAGCCGCCAGCGCGGGCTCGCCCCCGACGGCCGCTGCCGCTCGTTCGCCGAAGGCGCGGCGGGCACCGGCTGGGGTGAAGGCGCGGGCGTGCTCGTGCTGGAGCGGCTGTCCGACGCCGAGCGCCACGGCCACCGGGTCCTCGCCGTGCTGCGGGGCAGCGCGGTCAACCAGGACGGTGCCTCCAACGGCCTGACCGCCCCGAGCGGCCCGGCGCAGGAACGCGTCATCCGCGCGGCGCTCACCGGTGCCGGGCTGACCCCGGCCGACGTCGACGCCGTCGAGGCGCACGGGACCGGGACCACGCTCGGCGACCCGATCGAGGCCCGCGCGCTGGCCGCCACCTACGGCCGGGACCGCGGCGGCGAACCGCTGTGGCTCGGCTCGGTGAAGTCGAACCTGGGCCACACCCAGGCCGCCGCCGGCGTGGCCGGGGTGCTGAAGATGGTCCTCGCACTGCAGCACGGCGTCCTGCCGGAGACCCTGGGCGTCGACGCGCCGACGTCGGCGCTCGACTGGGACAGCAGCGGGCTCGCGCTGGTCACCGGGACCCGGCCGTGGCCGGAGACCGGGCGGCCGCGCCGGGCGGGCGTCTCGTCGTTCGGGCTGAGCGGGACCAACGCGCACGTCATCCTGGAGCAGGCGCCCGCGGTCGAGGCCGTCGCCGAGCCGGCGCCGCGGGTACCGGGGGTGCTGAACTGGCCGGTGTCCGGCAAGAACGCCGCCGGGCTGCGCGGGCAGGCCGCCCGCTTGCTGTCCGTTGTGGACACGGAGACCCGGCTGCTGGACCTGGCTTACTCATTGGGTGTTTCGCGGGCCGCGCTGCCGCACCGCGCCGTCGTCACCGGGTCCACTGTGGACGACCTCCGGGCCGGGCTCGCGGCGCTGGCGGACTGGACTTCCGAGGCCGCGGCTTCGGGCGCGGTCGCGTTCCTGTTCACCGGGCAGGGCTCGCAGCGCGCCGGGATGGGCCTCGAACTGCGGGCCGCGTTCCCGGTGTTCGCCGAAGCGTGGGACGCCGTGTGCGCCCACCTCGACCCGGCGCTCGACGAGGTCGTGCGCACCGGTACCGGGCTCGACGACACGAAGAACGCGCAGGCCGCGTTGTTCGCGTTGGAGGTCGCGCTCTTCCGGCTCGCGGAGTCGTGGGGGCTGCGGCCCGACTACCTGCTCGGGCACTCCGTCGGCGAGCTGGCCGCGGCGCACGTCGCCGGCGTGTTCTCGCTGGAAGACGCCTGCGCGCTGGTCACCGCCCGCGGCCGGCTCATGCAGGAGCTGCCGGCCGGCGGTGCGATGCTCGCCGCCGAGCTCACCGAAGCCGAAGCCCTCGCCCTGATCACCGGCCCCGGGGTCTCGCTGGCCGCGGTCAACGGGCCGGACTCCGTGGTGTTCTCCGGGGACGCGGCGGCCATCGACGCCCTCGAGGCCGCGCTGAGCGAGCGCCGGACCAAGCGGCTGCGGGTCAGCCACGCCTTCCACTCGGCGCGGATGGAGCCGATGCTCGGCGAGTTCGCCGCCGTCGCGCGCCGGATTTCCTACGGCGAAGCGACTTTGCCGATCGTTTCGAACCGCACCGGCCGGGTCGCGACCGCCGGGGAGCTGCAGGACCCGGCCTACTGGGTTTCGCACGTGCGGGACACCGTCCGCTTCGGCGACGGCGTGCGGTGGCTGGCCGAGCGGGACGTCACCCGGTTCGTCGAACTGGGTCCCGACGGCGTGCTGTCCGCCATGGCGAGCGGCGCCGGTGACGACGTCAAGGGCGTGCCGCTGCTGCGAGCCGGGCGGCCGGAGGAGCAGTGCATCGCGGCCGCGCTCGGCACCCTGCACGTCGCGGGAGTCCCCGTGGACTGGGCCGGGTTCTACGCCGGCACCGGCGCGCGGCTGATCGACCTGCCGACGTACGCCTTCCAGCACCAGCGCTACTGGCCCGAGGCGACACCGCCGGGCGCGGTGGCGACCGATCCGGGCGGGCTCGGCCTGACCGCGGCCGGGCACCCGCTGCTCGGCGCGGCCACCGGCCTGGCCGACGGCGAGGGCCACCTGTTCACCGGCCGGCTCTCCGCGGCGGCGACGCCGTGGCTGGCCGACCACGTCGTCCTGGGCTCGATCCTGTTGCCCGGCACGGCTTTCCTGGAGCTGGCGATGCGGGCAGGCGACAGCGTCGGCTGCCCGCGGGTGGCCGAGCTGACCCTGGAAGCGCCGCTGGTCCTGTCCGCACGCGGCGGCGTCCGGCTGCAGCTGCTCGTCGGGGCCCCGGACCACGCCGGGCGGCGCGCGTTCACCGTCCACTCGCGACTCGAGGACGAACCCGATGACACGGCCTGGGAGCGCCACGCCGGCGGCGTGCTCGCCCCCGGGGCCGCGGAACCGGTGCCGCTGCCGTGGCCGCCCGAGGCCGCCGAGGAGGTCGACCTCACCGGCTTCTACGACGGCCTGGCGTCGGCCGGGTTCGGCTACGGCCCGGCCTTCCAGGGCCTGGAGCGCGTCTGGCGCCGGGGCACCGAGGTGTTCGCCGAGGTGACCGCCCCGCGGCCGGCGGGCGCAACCGACGCCTACGGCCTCCACCCGGCGGTCCTCGACGCGGCCTTGCACGCCTTGGGCGCGGCGGACCGCGGCGAGGACGCCGACCGGCTGCTGCCGTTCGCGTGGACGGGCGTGACGCTGCACGCCCCGGGCGCCTCGGCGCTGCGGGTCCGGATCGACGCGGCCGACCCGGTGTCGGTGGCGCTCGAGGTCACCGACACCGCGGGCGAACCGGTGGCGTCGGTGGAGGCGCTCGCGCTGCGCCCGGTCGCCGCGGGCACCGGCGCGGGCCGGAAGGCGCGGCACGAGTCGCTGTTCACCGTGGACTGGGTCCCGGTCCCAGCCCCAGCGCCCGCCGAGCTGAAGGGGACGTTCCCCGCATCTGGTGAGCTGAAGGGGACTTTCCTCGCAGCAGGTGAGACGAACGTCCCCTTCAGCCTGTACCGGCCGGAGGTACGCGGCGAAACCCCCGAAGCCGTCCGCGAGACCCTGCGTGAGGTCCTCGAGACCGTGCAGAACTGGCTGGAAGACGAGCGTTTCGCCGACTCCCACCTGGTCGTCGTGGCCAGTTCCACCGACCTCGCCACCGCGCCGATCTGGGGGCTCCTCGGCTCAGCGCAGGCCGAACAGCCCGGCCGCATCACGCTCGTCGACACCGGCGACGACGCGCTGCTCGCCGCCGCCGTCGCGCTGGGGGAGCCGAAGGTCGCCGTCCGCGAGGGAAAGCTGCACGTCCCGCGGCTCGGCCGGGCCGCCGTCGCGCCCGCGGCCGAAGGCCGCTTCGACGGCACCGTCCTCATCACCGGCGGCCTCGGCGGCCTCGGCTCGCACCTCGCCCGGCACCTGGTCGCCGAGCACGGCGCCCGCCGCCTGCTGCTGCTCGGCCGCCGCGGCCCGGACACCCCGGGCGCGGCCGAGCTGATCGCCGGGCTGGGGGTCGAAGCCACCGCCATCGCCTGCGACGTCACCGACCGCGAAGCCCTGGCCGCGGTCTTCGCCGAGCACGAGATCACCGCCGTCGTGCACACCGCGGGAGTCCTCGACGACGCCACCTTCGGCACGCTCACCCCGGAGCAGCTCGACGCCGTCCTGCGGCCCAAGGTCGACGCGGCCTGGCACCTCCACGAACTCGCCGAGCACGCCGAGACGTTCGTGCTCTTCTCCTCCGTGGCCGGGGTGTTCGGCGCGGCCGGGCAGGGCAACTACGCAGCCGGCAACGCCTTCCTCGACGCCCTCGCCGCCCACCGGCGCGCGCACGGCCGCCCCGCCGTCAGCCTCGCCTGGGGCGCGTGGGAGACCGGCATGGCCGGCACCCTCACCGACGCCGACGTCGACCGGATGACCCGGGCGGGCACCCCGCCGCTGGCCCTGGGCCAGGGCCTCAGCCTGTTCGACGCCGCCCTCGGCGCGGACGACGCCCTCCTCGCGCCGGTCCGGCTCGACCTCGACACGCTGTCCGCCGCGCCCGAGGTGCCGCCGCTGCTGCGCCGCCTGGTCCGCGGCACCGCCCGTCGCCGGGCCCGCGCAGACTCCGGCCTCACCGCCCGGCTCGCCGGGCTGGGCCCGGCGGACCGGCAGCGCGCGCTCGTCGACCTCGTCCGCACGCACGTCGTCGGCCTGCTCGGCTACAGCTCGATCGGCCAGGTCGAGCCCGGGCAGTCCTTTGCGGACCTCGGCTTCGACTCGCTGTCGGCGGTCGAGCTGCGCAATGCCGTGCAGGCCGAGACCGGGCTGCGGCTGCCCGCGACGCTCGTCTTCGACTACCCGACCGTCCTGGCACTGGCCCGCCACCTGCACGACGAGCTGGTCGGCACCCTGGACGCGGTCCAGGCGCCGGCGCGGACGACACCGGTCGAGGCCGACCCGGTCGTCATCGTGTCCATGGGCTGCCGCTACCCGGGCGGCATCACCTCGCCCGACGAGCTGTGGGACTTCGTGCTCGCCGACGGCGACGGCGTCTCCCGCTTCCCGGGCGACCGCGGCTGGCCGGTCGACGCGCTCTACCACCCCGACCCCGACCACGCGGGCACCAGCTACACCCGCGAAGGCGGCTTCCTCGACGACGTCGCCGGGTTCGACCCGGGCTTCTTCGGCATCTCCCCGCGCGAGGCACTGGCGATGGACCCGCAGCAGCGCCAGCTGCTCGAGACGTCGTGGGAGGCCCTGGAGCGCGCCGGGATCCGGCCGGAAACCCTGCGCGGCAGCCGCACCGGTGTCTACGCCGGGATCATGTACCACGACTACCTCGGCGCGAACGTCGAGTTCCCGGCCGACTCGCTCGGCTACCTCGGCACCGGCAACGCGGGCAGCGTGCTCTCCGGGCGCCTGTCCTACGTGTTCGGCCTGGAGGGGCCGTCGGTCACCGTCGACACGGCGTGCTCGTCCTCGCTGGTCGCGCTGCACATGGCCGCGACCGCGCTGCAGCGCGGCGAGTGCGAGCTGGCCCTGGCCGGCGGGGTGACCGTGATGGCGACCCCGGGGACGTTCATCGACTTCAGCCGCCAGCGCGGGCTCGCCGCCGACGGCCGGTGCAAGTCCTATGCGGACGCCGCCGACGGCGTCGGCTGGTCCGAAGGCGTCGGCATCCTCGTGCTGGAACGGCTTTCCGACGCGAAACGCAACGGCCACCCGGTCTTGGCGGTGGTCCGCGGCAGCGCGGTCAACTCCGACGGCGCGTCGAACGGCTTGACGGCGCCGAACGGCCCGTCGCAGCAACGCGTGATCCGCCAGGCGCTGTCCGCCGCCGGTCTGTCCACTTCGGACGTCGACGTCGTCGAAGGTCACGGCACCGGGACCACCCTGGGCGACCCGATCGAAGCCCAGGCGCTGCTGGCCACCTACGGCCAGGACCGCGACGAGTTCCGGCCCCTGCTGCTCGGCTCGATCAAGTCGAACCTGGGACACACCCAGGCCGCCGCGGGCGTCGCGGGTGTGATCAAGTCCGTCTACGCGCTGCGGTCCGGCGTCGTGCCGAAGACCCTGCACGTCGACACCCCCTCGTCCCATGTGGACTGGACGGCCGGCGACATCGAGCTGGTCACCGCGACCCGGCCGTGGCCGGAGACCGGACGCCCGCGCCGCGCGGCGGTGTCGTCGTTCGGCATCAGCGGCACCAACGCCCACGTCGTGCTGGAACAGCCCCCGGCCGCCGAGCCGGAAGCCGCTTTCGCCGGCCGGCCGGCGCCGTGGCTGCTGTCGGCGCGCACCCCGGAAGCCCTGCGGGCGCAGGCGAGCCGGCTCCTGGCCCTCGACCCCGGTGACGCCGCCTGGTCCTTGGCCACGACGCGCACCACGTTCGAGCACCGCGCGGTCCTGACGGGCGACCCGCTGGCCGCCCTCGCCGCACTGGCCGACGGCACCGACGCACCCGGGCTCGCGGTCGGCGAAGCGGTTTCCGGCGCCCGGACGGCGTTCCTGTTCACCGGCCAGGGCGCCCAGCGCGCCGGGGCGGGCCGCGAGCTGTACGAGCGGTTCCCCGTGTTCGCCGCCGCGCTCGACGAGGTCTGCGCGCACTTCGGCCCATCGCTGCGGGAGCGGATGTTCGACGCCGACGCGTCCCTGGAGCCGACGGACGTCGCTCAGCCCGCGCTGTTCGCGATCGAGGTCGCGCTGTACCGGCTCGTGCGCTCGTGGGGCGTCACCCCGGACCTGCTGCTCGGGCATTCGATCGGCGAGCTGGCCGCCGCGCACGTCGCCGGGGTGTTCTCCCTCGAGGACGCCTGCCGGCTCGTCGCCGCACGCGGCCGGCTGATGGCCGCGCTGCCCGCCGGTGGTGCGATGGTCGCCGTCAACGCGCCCGAAGCCGTCGTGGCGGAAGCACTGGACGACCGGGTGTCGATCGCCGCGGTGAACGGGCCGGAGTCGGTCGTCATCTCCGGTGCCGAAGCCGCCGTGACGGAAATCGCCGCCGCGTTCGCCGCGGACGGGCACCGGACCCGCCGCCTCGACGTCAGCCACGCCTTCCACTCGCCGCTGATGGACCCGATGCTCGACGAGTTCCGCGCGGTCGCGGAGACGATCGAGTACGCGCCCGCGGACCTGCCGGTGGTGTCGAACCTGACCGGCGCGGTCGCCGGGCCCGAACTGTCCACAGCGGACTACTGGGTCCGGCACGTCCGCGGCGCCGTCCGGTTCGCCGACGGCGTCACGACCCTGGCCGCCGACGGCGTCACGGCGTTCCTGGAGCTCGGCCCGGCCGGGGTGCTGAGCGCGCTGGCCGCGGAAACCCTGCCGCCGGAAGCGGTCGCCGTCCCGTGCCTGCGCCGCGACCGCGGCGAGGAGGAGTCCGCCGTCGACGCGCTCGCCGCGCTGCACCTGCACGGGGTCGCCGTCGAGTGGGCGTCCTACCTGGACGGTGGCCGGCGGGTCGAGCTGCCGACGTACCCGTTCCAGCACGAGCGGTTCTGGCCGCGGGTGGCCCTGCTGACCGGCGGCACCGGCCTCGACGCCGTCGCCCACCCGCTGCTCGGCGGCGGCATCGAGCTGCCCGAGTCCGGAGGTTTCCTCTACACCGCAAGGCTTTCCCTCGCCGCGCACCCGTGGCTGGCCGGGCACCGGATCGCCGGTTCGGTGCTGCTGCCCGGGACCGCGCTGCTGGAGCTGGCGGCCGCGGCCGGCGAGCAGGCGGGCTGCCCGGCCGTCGGCGAGCTGACCCTCGAAGCGCCGCTGGTGCTGGGGGACGAGGCCGGCACGCACGTCCAGATCGCGGTCGGTGCGCCCGGCGCGGACGGCGAGCGGCCGATCTCGATCTACTCCCGCCGTGAAGACGCGCCCGACGAGCTGTGGACCCGCCACGCCGGCGGCACGCTGCTCGTGACCGGTGAGCCGGCCGCGCCGGTCACCCGCCCGGCCGACGCCACCGGGATCGACCTCGACGGCCTCTACGACCGGTTCGCCGACCAGGGCTTCGAATACGGGCCGGCGTTCCGGGGCCTGACCGCCGCCTGGCGCCACGGCGAAGACGTCTACGCCGAAGCCGAACTGCCGGAGGACGAGCCGGCCGAGACGTACGGCCTGCACCCGGCGCTGCTCGACGCGTGCCTGCACGCGACCTCGTTCAGCCCGGCCGTGCGGCCCGGCGCCCTGCCGTTCTCGTGGGCGGGCGTCACCGTGCACGCCGCGAGCGCGACCGCGGTGCGGCTGCGCGTCTCGCCCGCCGGGGACGACGCCGTGTCCTTGCACCTGACCGACCCTGGCGGCGAGCCGGTCGCGACCGTGCGTTCGCTGGTGCTGCGGCCGCAGTCCGCGACCCCGGCGCTCGACCGCGACGCGCTGTTCCAGCTCGACTGGACCCCGATCGCCGTCGGCGCCCCGGAAACGGCCGCGGTGTCGGTCGCCGGCGTCGACCCGCTCGGCTTGTCCGCCGGTTTCCCCGCCGCCACCCGGCTTTCCGGCCCCCTTGACGCCACCGAGGGTGTCGTCCTGTGGCCGATCGCCGGTACCGAGCACGCCGATGTCGTCCGGGAGACGCACGAACTGACCACGCACGTCCTGGGCCTGCTGCAGGACTGGCTGGCCGAGGAGCGGCCCGCGCGGCTCGTGCTCGTGACCCGGGGCGCGACGACCGGCGCCGACCTGCCCGCGGCGGCCGTCTGGGGCCTGGTCCGCACCGCGCAGGTCGAGCACCCGGGCCGCGTCGCGCTCGTCGACCTCGACGGCACCGACGCGTCCCTGGCCGCCCTCCCGAACGCCCTCACCACCGGCGAACCGCAGCTCACGCTGGTGGCCGGCGAACCCCGCGCGGCCCGCCTCGCCCGCGCCGACCCCGCACTTTCACGTGAAAGTGCCGACCAGGGAGCCGCACTTTCACGTGAAAGTGCGGGGTGGGATCCGGACGGGACCGTGCTGATCACCGGGGGGACCGGGGGGCTCGGCGGGTTGTTGGCGCGGCACCTGGTCGCCGAGCACGGTGCCCGGCACCTGCTGCTGGTCAGCCGCCGCGGGCCGGCCGCCGAGGGCGCGGCCGAGCTGGTCGCCGACCTG
Organism: Amycolatopsis sp. cg9; assembly: GCF_041346945.1. Taxonomy (NCBI): domain Bacteria; kingdom Bacillati; phylum Actinomycetota; class Actinomycetes; order Pseudonocardiales; family Pseudonocardiaceae; genus Amycolatopsis; species Amycolatopsis sp. cg9. The sequence goes on from NZ_CP166850.1 coordinate 6,034,480, forward strand.
ACCGCCGCCGGTGCCCAGGTCGACGTGCGGGCCTGCGACATCGCCGACCGCGACGCGCTGCGGGCCCTGCTCGGCGGCGTCTCGCCGGAGCACCCGCTGACCGCGGTCGTGCAGACCGCCGGCGTCCTCGACGACGGCGTCCTCGGCTCGCTCACGCCCGAGCGGCTGGCGACCGTGCTGCGGCCCAAGGTCGACGCGGCCTGGAACCTGCACGAGCTGACCCGCGACCTCCCGCTGGCCGCGTTCGTCTCGTTCTCCTCGGTCGCCGGCACGTTCGGCGGCGCCGGGCAGGCGAACTACGCGGCCGCCAACGCCTTCCTCGACGCGCTCGCCCTGCGCCGCACCGCCGGCGGGCTACCGGCGCAGTCGCTGGGCTGGGGCCCGTGGGCCGCGGCGACCGGGATGACCCGGACGCTCAGCGACGCCGACTTCGAGCGGATGGCCCGGCTCGGCATGCCCGTGCTGCAGCCCGAGCAGAGCATCCGCCTGTTCGACCGGGCGCTCACCACCGAACGCGCGGTGCTGCTGCCGGTCCGCCTCGACCTCCCGGTGCTGCGCTCGCAGCCGGAGATCCCGCCGCTGCTGCGCGGGCTCGTCCGCGTCACCGGCCGCAAGCAGGCCGGCCGCGGATCCGCCGGGCTGCTCCGCCGCCTGGCCGGGCTGACGCCGGAAGAACGTGCCGAAGCGCTGCTGACGCTGGTGCGCGAACAGGTCGCGCTGGTGCTCGGGCACGCCGACGCGACGGCCGTCCCGGCCGCGAAGACGTTCCAGGAACTGGGTTTCGACTCGCTGACCGCGGTCGACCTGCGCAACAAGCTGACCGCCGCGTCCGGGGTCGCGCTGGCCGCCACCACGGTGTTCGACTACCCGACGGTGACCGCGCTGGCCCGCCACCTCGCCGAGCAGCTGGGCGACGGCGACGGCAACCGCACCGAGGCCGCCCCGGTGCGGGTCGCGGTGACCGACGAGCCGATCGCGATCGTCGCGATGAGCTGCCGCTACCCGGGCGGCGTCACCACCCCCGAACAGCTCTGGGAGCTGGTCACCGGCGGCGCCGACGCGATCACCGAGTTCCCGGCCGACCGCGGCTGGGACGTCGACGCGCTCTACGACCCCGACCCGGACCACCCGGGCACGTCCTACACACGCCACGGCGGCTTCCTGCACGACGCGGCCGAGTTCGACGCCGCGTTCTTCGGGATGAGCCCGCGCGAGGCCGTCGCCACCGACACCCAGCAGCGGCTGCTCCTGGAAGTCTCGTGGGAGGCGTTCGAGCGGGCCGGCATCGACCCGCGCAGCCTGCGCGGCAGCCGGACCGGCGTGTTCGCCGGCGTGATGTACAACGACTACAACAGCCTCGTCGCGGGCGCTGACCTGGAGGCCTACCAGGGCAACGGCAGCGCGGGCAGCGTCGCTTCCGGCCGCGTCGCCTACGTGCTCGGGCTGGAGGGCCCGGCGGTCACCGTGGACACGGCGTGTTCGTCGTCGCTGGTGGCGTTGCACTGGGCGGCGCAGGCGCTGCGCTCGGGGGAGTGCTCCCTGGCGCTGGCCGGGGGTGTCACCGTGATGTCGACGCCGGGGACGTTCGTCGGGTTCTCGCGCCAGCGCGGGCTTTCCCCGGACGGCCGCTGCAAGTCCTTCGGGAACGGCGCGGACGGTGTCGGCTGGTCCGAAGGCGCCGGAATGCTGCTGCTGGAACGGGTTTCCGACGCCAAGCGCAACGGGCACCCGATCCTGGCCGTGGTCCGAGGGAGTGCGGTCAACTCCGATGGCGCGTCGAACGGCTTGACGGCGCCGAACGGCCCGTCGCAGCAACGCGTGATCCGCCAGGCGCTGTCCGCCGCCGGTCTGTCCACTTCGGACGTCGACGTCGTCGAAGGCCACGGCACCGGGACCACCCTGGGCGACCCGATCGAGGCCCAGGCGCTGCTCGCGACCTACGGCCAGGAGCGGGAAACGCCGCTGCTGCTCGGTTCGGTGAAGTCGAACATCGGCCACACCCAAGCCGCGGCCGGTGTCGCGGGCGTGATCAAGGTGGTCACCGCGCTGCGGCACGGGATCGTCCCGCCGTCGTTGCACGCCGCGGAAGTGTCCTCGCACGTGGACTGGGCGGCCGGGGACGTCGAGGTCGTCACCGGGAACCGGCCGTGGCCGGAGACCGGGCGGGTGCGGCGCGCGGCGGTGTCGTCGTTCGGCATCAGCGGCACCAACGCCCACACGATCATCGAACAGGCGCCGGAACCCGTGCTCGCGGAGGCGCCGCCGGACGCCGGGGTCGTGCCGTGGCCGGTGTCGGCCACGACCGACCGCGCGCTGCGGGAGCAGGCCGCGCGGCTGGCCGGCCTCGACGCCAACCGCGTCGACGCCGGGTACACCCTCGCCACCGGCCGGGCCGCGTTCGACCACCGCGCGGTGGTCTTGTCGGAGCACCGCGCCGAACTGTCCGCCGCGCTGGCCGCGCTGGCGGCGGGCGAGCCGCACCCGGCCGTCGTGACCGGGCGCGTGGTCGAATCGGCGAAGCTCGCCGCGCTGTTCGCCGGTCAAGGTGCCCAGCGGCTGGGCATGGGACGGAAGCTCTACGCGCGCTACCCCGTGTTCGCGCGGGCGTGGGACGCGATCGCCGAGCAGCTGCCCGGCGAGTGGGCCGGGATCGTCTGGGGCGAAAACTCGCGGCGGCTCGCGGACACGGCCGCGGCGCAACCCGCGCTGTTCGCCCTCGAAGTCGCGCTGTACCGGCTTTTCGAGTCGTGGGGCGTGCGGCCCGACCACGTGCTGGGGCACTCGGTCGGCGAGATCGCGGCCGCGCACGTCGCGGGCGTGCTGACCCTGGCCGACGCGTGCACGCTGGTGCGGGCGCGCGCCGAGCTGATGGGTGCGCTGCCGGCCGGTGGCGCGATGGTGTCCGTGCGCGCCACCGCCGCGGAAGTCGAACCGCTGCTGGGCGACGACGTCGCGATCGCGGCGGTCAACGGCCCGGACGCCGTGGTGCTCGCCGGCGCCGAAGAAGCGGTGCTCGCGCTGGCCGAACGGTTCGAGAAGGCCAAACGGCTCGCGGTGAGCCACGCGTTCCACTCGCCGCTGATGGACCCGATGCTCGCGGACTTCCGCGCGGTCGCGGAAGGTCTCACGTACTCGGCCCCGCGGATCCCCGTGGTTTCGACGGTCACCGGAGCGCTCGTCACGGATTTCACCGCGGACCACTGGGTGGACAACGTGCGCCGGACGGTCCGTTTCGCCGACGGCGTGACGGCGCTGCACGAGCACGGCGTGCGCGTGTTCGCCGAGTTCGGCCCGGACGGCGTCCTCTCCGCGATGACGGCGGGCACCCTCGCCGACGCGGTCACGGTTCCGTTGCTGCGCAGGGAAACCCCCGAGCCGCGGGCCGCGCTGGCCGGGCTCGCCGGCCTGCACGTGGCAGGCGCGCGGGTCGACTGGCCCGCGGTGCTGCCGGGCGGCCGGCGCGTGGACCTGCCGACGTACGCGTTCCAGCGCGAACGGTTCTGGCCCCGCGGCGGGGCGTCCCCGCGCGGGGACGCGACGGCGGCCGGGCTCGGCGTCGGCGGCCACCCGATGGTCGGGGCCGTGGTGCGCCCGGCCGGGTCGGGGGAGGTGCTCCTGACGAGCCGGCTGTCGGTGTCCGGGCACCCGTGGCTGCGCGGGCACGTCGCCGGCGGCGCGGTGGTGCTGCCCGGCACGGTGTTCGCGGAGCTGGCGCTGCGGGCCGGCGACGAAGCCGGGACGCCGTGCCTGGACGACCTCACGCTGGAGGCGCCGCTGGTGCTGCCCGAGCGGGGCGGGGTCCAGCTGCAGCTGCGCGCCTCCGCGCCGCGCGAGGACGGGCGCCGGACGCTGTCCGTCCACTCGCGACCCGAGGACGGCGACGACCTGACGTGGGTTCAGCACGCCACCGGCGTGCTCGGCCCGCGCCGTGCGGCGGCGGGTGCCTTCGCGTGGCCGCCCGCCGGTCCGCCGGTCGACCTTTCCGGCCACTACGAGCGCTTGGCCGACGGCGGCTTGTCGTACGACGGCACGTTCCGCGGCCTGCGGGCGGCGTGGCAGTCCGGCGACGAGGTGTTCGCCGAGGTGGCGCTGCCCGCGGACGACGCGGGGGAGGCGGGCGCGTTCGGCCTGCACCCGGCGCTGTTCGACGCGTGCCTGCACGCGATCGGCCTGCTCGGCGGCGAGGCCGGATTGCCGTTCGCGTGGGAGGGCGTGCAGCTGCACGCCACCGGCGCGGCTTCGGTCCGGGTGCGGATCACGCGGGCGGCCGCGGGGGTGTCCCTCGCGATCGCCGACTCCGCGGGCGAGCTGGTGGCCGAGGTGGCCACACTGCGCCTGCGGCAGCCGACCGAGGTTCGACAGGTGAGCCAGGAGAACCTGTACCGGCTCACCTGGACCCCGCTGGCCGCGGCAGCCGGCGACCTGGGCTCGGCGGGGGTGCTGCTCCCGCCGGCACCGGCTTCGGCCGGTGGGCTGGGTTCCGGCGCACCGGGCGACGCTTCGCCAGCAGCGGCTTCGGCCGGCGGCCCTGGCTCCGGCGCACCGGGCGAGGCCTCCCTCGCGGCCGATGCCGGCGTTCTCGGGGCGGCGGACGTACTGCCCGGCGCCGTAACCTTCGCCGACCTCGATGCCGCCGCCACCGCCGCGCCCGATCTCGTTGTCCTCCCGCTGCTCGACCCGCCCGGTGACGACCCCGCGGCCGCGGCCCTCGACGTCACCACCTGTGTCCTGGACCTCCTCCAGCGCTGGCTCGCCGACGACCGCCTCCGCGAAACCCGCCTCGCCGTCCTCACCCGCGGGGCCACCGAGGGCAACCCGGTCGCCGCCGCGGTGTGGGGCCTGGTCCGCTCCGCCCAGGCCGAGCACCCGGGCCGGTTCACGCTCGTCGACCTCGACGACACCGGCGACCTCCTCGAAGCCGCCCTCGCGGCTGACGAACCCCAGGTCGCCGTCAAGAACGGGCGGGTGCACGGCGGGCGGCTCGCCCGCGTCGCGGTCCAGCCCGAAGCACGGGAATTCGGCGACCCCGACGGCACCGTCCTCATCACCGGCGGCACCGGCGGCCTGGGCGCGGTCTTCGCCCGCCACCTCGCCGCCGAGCACGGGATGCGGCGGCTGCTGCTCGTCAGCCGCAGCGGAGGCGATCCCGCCGAAGTCGCCACCCTCGTCGCCGAACTCGCCGCGCACGGCACCGAAGTCAGCACCGCCGCGTGCGACGTCGCCGACCGGGACGCGCTCCGGGCTCTCCTCGACGGTCTCGAGCACCCGCTCACCGCCGTCGTGCACAGCGCCGGCGTCCTCGACGACGGCGTGCTCGGCTCGCAGACCGCCGAGAGCTTCGAGCGCGTCCTGCGGCCCAAGGTCGCCGGTGCCTGGAACCTGCACGAACTGAGCGGGGACCTGCGATCGTTCGTCGTGTTCTCCTCGGTCGCCGGCACCGTCGGCACCGCCGGCCAGGCCAACTACGCCGCCGCCAACGCCTTCCTCGACGCCCTCGCGCGGCACCGCCACGTAAAGGGCCTGCCCGCCACCTCGCTCGGCTGGGGCCCGTGGGCGTCCGGCAGCGGGATGACCAGCGACCTGTCCGACGCCGACCTCGCCCGGATGGCCCGCGCGGGCACCCCGGCCATCCCCGCCGAGCTCGGCACCGCGCTGTTCGACGCCGCGCTCGCCGCCGGCGTCCCCGACGTCGCCCCGGTCCGGCTCGACCTGCCGGTGCTGCGGGCGCTGGGCGACGTCCCGCCGGTGCTGCGCGGCCTCATCCGCGTCCCGCTCAAGCGGTCCGCGGCGGGCGCCGAAGCGGCCGTCGGGCTGGTCCAGCGACTCGGCGCGCTCGACGCCGCCGGGCGCACCCGCGCCGTCCGCGAACTGGTCACCACCCAGGTCGCTCAGGTGCTCGGGCACGCCGACGGCGGCGCGATCGACGCCGGCCAGACGTTCCAGCAGCTCGGCTTCGACTCCCTGACCGCCCTCGAACTGCGCAACCGGCTCGACGGCGCGACCGGCGTCCGGCTCGGCGCCACCGCCGTGTTCGACTACCCGACCGTCGCCGCCCTGGGCGAGCACCTCCTGGAGGCGCTGCTCGGCTCCGGCGCGGTCGCCGACGAGGCACCGGCCCCGGCCGCGGTGGCCGGCGACCCGATCGTCATCGTCGGGATGAGCTGCCGCTTCCCGGGCGGCGTGGAGTCGCCCGAGGACCTGTGGCGGCTGCTCACCGAGGAACGCGACGCCATCACGGCGTTCCCGGCCAACCGCGGCTGGGACGTCGCCTCGCTCTACCACCCGGACCCGGACCACCCGGGCACGACCTACACCCGCGAAGGCGGCTTCCTGCACGACGCGGGCGACTTCGACCCCGAGTTCTTCGGCATGAACCCGCGGGAAGCGCTCGCCACCGACGCCCAGCAGCGGCTGCTGCTGGAAACGGGCTGGGAGGCCGTCGAACGCGCCGGCATCGACCCGGTGGGCCTGCGCGGCAGCCGAACCGGCGTGTTCGTCGGCGTGATGTACAACGACTACGGCCTGACGCTCAACCACCTCGCCGACACCGACGGCTACGAAAGCAACGGCAGTTCCCCGAGCGTCGCCTCGGGCCGCGTCGCCTACACGTTCGGCTTCGAAGGCCCGACGCTGACCGTCGACACGGCGTGCTCGTCGTCGCTGGTCACCCTGCACCTGGCCGCGCAGGCGCTGCGCAGCGGGGAATGCGAGCTGGCTTTGGCCGGCGGCGCGACCGTGATGGCGACGCCGGGCACGTTCATCGGCTTCAGCCGCCAGCGCGGGCTCGCCGCGGACGGGCGCTGCAAGGCGTTCTCCGACGACGCCGACGGGCTGGGGTTCGCCGAGGGCGTCGGCATGCTGGTGCTGGAGCGGCAGTCCGACGCGATCCGCAACGGTCACGAGATCCTCGCCGTCGTCCGCGGGAGCGCGGTCAACTCCGACGGCGCGTCCAACGGCCTGACCGCTCCGAACGGCCCGGCGCAGCAACGCGTGATCCGCCAGGCCCTTTCCGCCGCGGGGCTGTCCACAACGGACGTCGACGCGGTCGAGGCGCACGGCACCGGTACCGCGCTCGGCGACCCGATCGAGGCGCAGGCCCTCATCGCCACCTACGGGCGCGAGCGCGAAAACCCGCTGCCGATCGGCTCGGTGAAGTCCAACATCGGGCACACCCAGGCCGCGGCCGGGGTCGCCGGGATCATCAAGATGGTCCTCGCGATGCGCCACGGTGTCCTGCCGCGCTCGCTGCACGTCGGGACCCGATCGTCCCATGTGGACTGGGACGACAGCGGCGTCGAGGTGCTGGCCGCGGCCCGGCCGTGGCCGGAGAGCGGCCGCGTGCGGCGCGCGGCGGTCTCGTCGTTCGGCATCAGCGGCACCAACGCCCACGCCGTGCTCGAAGCCGGCCCGGCACCGGTACCCGTGCCCGAACCGGCGCGGCCGCCGTCGATCGTGCCGTGGGTGCTCTCCGGCCGGACCGCCGGTGCCCTGCGCGGCCAGGCCGAACGACTGCTGACGCACCTCGACGGCCAGGACGTTTCCGCCGTGGGCCGCGCGCTGGCGGGCCGGACGCCGTTCGCGCACCGGGCCGTCGTCGTCGGCGAGGACCGGGCCGGGCTCGTCGCCGCGCTCACCGCGGTGGCGGCGGGTGAAGCGGCCCCGGACGTCGTGACCGGGCGCGCGTTCGGCACGCGCACCCCGGCGTTCGTCTTCCCCGGCCAGGGTTCGCAGTGGGCCGGGATGGCCAAGGACCTGCTCGCCGCGTCGCCGGTGTTCGCCGCGACGATGGCCGAGTGCGCCGCCGCGCTGGCCGAGTTCGTCGGCTGGTCCCTGTTCGACGTCCTCGACGACGCCGAAGCCCTCGAAGAGGTCGACGTCGTCCAGCCGGCGCTGTGGGCGGTGATGGTGTCGCTCGCCGCGCTGTGGCGCGAGTTCGGCGTCGAACCCGCCGCGGTCGCCGGGCATTCGCAGGGCGAGATCGCCGCCGCGTGCGTCGCGGGTGGACTGTCCCTTCAGGACGGTGCTCGCGTGGTCGCCCTGCGCAGCCGCCTGATCCGGCAGAAGCTCGCCCGCACCGGCGTGATGCTGTCGGTGGTCGCGCCGGTCGATGACGTCCGCGCGCTCGTCGGCGACGACGTCTCGATCGCCGCGGTGAACGGGCCCAAGCTGGTCACCGTCTCCGCCGACGAGACCGCCATGGCGAAGCTGGAGAAGCGGCTTTCGGCGGCCGGCATGATGCGCTGGCGGCTGGCCGGGGTGAACTTCGCCGCGCACTCCCCGCAGGTCGAGCTGCTCGAAGACGACCTGCTGGAGCTGCTCGCGCCGGTGACCCCGCGCAGCTCGGCCGTGCCGTTCTACTCGTCGGTGACCGGCGGGCTGCTCGACACCGCGGAGCTGGACGCCCGGTACTGGTACCGGAACCTGCGCCAGACCGTGCTGTTCGGCGAGGCGGCCGACGCGATGGTGGCTGGCGGGGCGAGCGCGTTCGTCGAGCCCAGCCCGAACCCCGTGCTGAAGATGGCGCTCGAACAGACCATGGACCGCACCGGCGAACCGCTGGTGTTCCAGGAAACGCTGCACACCGGTGAAGGCGACTGGCGCCGGGTGGTCACCGCGGTCGCCGGGGCGCACGCCCAAGGCGTCACGGTCGACTGGGGCGCCTTCTACGAACGCGTCGGCGTCACCGCGCGGGTCGCGCTGCCGACGTACGCCTTCCAGCGCAAGACCTACTGGCCCGAGCCGGCCCCGCAGGCCGTCCCCGAGGGCGGCGAGAGCGCGGCCGACGCGCGGCTGTGGGGCCTGGTCGCGGCGACCGACGGCGAGGTGCTCGCCTCGGCGCTGGAGGTCGACCGGGCCGCGCTGGACGCCGTGCTGCCCGCCCTGGCGTCGTGGCGGGAGAAGCTGCGCACCGAAGCCGCCGTCGACCGCTGGTGGTACCGCATCGACTGGACCCCGCTGAAGCCCCCGGCGGGCGCCGCCGGGCCGGGCCGCTGGCTCGCCGTCGTCCCCGGGGACACCGGCGAGTGGAGCACCCGGGTGCTGGGCGCGCTGCCCGGTGACGTCACCGTCCTCACCGTGACCGACCCCGACCCGGCCGCACTGGCGGCGCGGATCGGGGAGCTGCCGGGGACGTTCGACGCCGTCGTGTCGCTGCTCGCGCTGAGCACGCGGCCGATCGCCGCGGCGCCGACCGCGCCGCCGGGCGTCGTGCTCACCGCGGTGCTGGTCCAGGCACTGGCCCGGGCCGAAGTGGAAGCCAAGCTGTGGTGCCTCACCCGCGAGGCGCTGCCGGTCGAGGGGCGGCACGCGGCCGCGGACACCGTCGGCCAGGCGGCGGTCTGGGGCTTCGGCCGCACCGTCGCGCTCGAACGCGCGGCGGCCTGGGGCGGCCTGGTCGAGCTGCCCGCCGAACCCGGCGAAGCCGACCTGCGGAACCTGCCGCACGTGCTGGCCGGGCTCGGCGGCGAAGACCAGATCGCCCTGCGCGACGGCCGCTTGCTGGGCCGCCGCCTGCGGCGCACCACGGCGGCGGAAACCCCGTCGGTCACCCCGGCGCTGGCCGGGCCGGGCACGGTGCTCATCACCGGCGGCACCGGCGCGCTCGGCGTCGAGACGGCCCGCTGGCTGGCCGACGCCGGTGTCCGGCGGCTGGTGCTGACCAGCCGCCGCGGCCCCGGCGCACCGGGCGCGGCCGAGCTGGTCGAGGAGCTGACCGGCCGCGGCGCCGAGGTGTCGGTGGTGGCGTGCGACGTCGCCGACCGCGACCAGCTGGCCGCGGTGCTGGCCGCGGTCCCCGAGGCGGACCCGCTGCGCGGGGTCGTCCACGCCGCGGGCGTCGCCCAGGACGGCGCCGACGTCGTCGCGCTGACCCTGGCCGAGGTCGAGGGCGTCCTGAGGTCCAAAGTGGAGGGTGCGCGGCACCTGGACGAGCTCGTCGGCGACCGGGAGCTGGACTTCTTCGTGCTGTACTCGTCGGTGTCGGGCATGCTCGGCAGCGGCAAGCTCAGCGCGTACGCCGCCGCGAACGCCTATCTGAACGCGCTGGCCGAGGACCGCGAACGCCGCGGCCTGGCGGGCGTGTCGATCGGCTGGGGCGTGTGGGGCGAGGCCGGCATGGCGATGCAGGGCGACATGCTCGAACACATGCAGCGCCACGGCCTGGTGCCGCTGGTCCCGGAAGAGGCGATGGTGGCGTTCGGCCGGGCCCTGAGCGTCCGTGGGTCGGTGCTGGCGGCGGACTTCGACTGGAACCGCTTCGCGCAGACGTTCACGCTGCCCCGCGAAAGCCCGCTGCTCAGCGAGCTGCCGGAGGTCCGCCAAGCGCTGTCGGCGGCCGGCACCGAACGCGACGCGGTGGTGGCCGAGGCGACGCTGCACGAGGAACTGGCCGGCCTGGATCCGGCGGAGCGGCGGGACGCGCTGCTCCGGCTGGTCCGCACGGTGGCGGCCGAGCTGCTCGGCTACGGCGAACCGGGCGACATCGAGCCGTCCCAGGCGTTCCGCGACATGGGCGTGGACTCCCTGGCCGCGGTGGAGGTCCGCAACGTCCTGGGCGAGCGCACCGGCCTGCGGCTGCCGTCGACCCTGGTGTTCGACCACCCGACGTCCCAGGCGGTGGCGGCGCACCTGCACCGCGAGCTGTTCGGCGACGAGGACACCGTCCCGGCGTCGGCGGAGGAGGCCCGGGTCCGCAAGTTCCTGGCGTCGGTGTCGTTCGACCAGCTGCGTTCGCTGGGCCTGATGGACCTGCTGTCGGAGGCGGCGGAACGCTCGGACCGCCCGGAGGAGGCCACCCCGGAGTCCGAGGACGGCGACGTGGGCGACATGGACGCGGACGACCTGGTCCGCTTTGTCCTGGGCGGCGACCAGGACTGACCCCTGGGCTCACGGAGGCGGCACTTTCCCTACGAAAGTGCCGCTTTCGACGTGCCCGGCAAGCGCCCCAATGTGGCGTTCGGTGCGTTGGACGCACCGAACGCCACATTGGGTGCGCTGGACGCAACCAATGCCACATTGGGGCGCTCGGGGTGGGCCGCTGGCCGGGGGCAAGTCTGGGGGTTTCCGGGCTGGGCGTGCGGTTGACTCCCCGGGCAAGTGGACGTTCGCTCGGCGCCGGTCCGGAGAGGAACGCCGTCGCGGTGGCGTCACCCGGGTAAGAACACGCTCACCCTGGAGATGTTTATGCCGGCCGGGTCGGATCGAGTCGTCGAAGCACTGCGCGTCGCCGTGCAGGAGAACAAGCAGCTGCGGCGCCAGAACACCACGCTGCTCGCCGCGGCGGCCGAACCGGTCGCCGTCGTCGCCATGAGCTGCCGGTACCCGGGCGGTGTGCAGTCGCCCGAGGACCTGTGGCGGCTCGTCGACGACGGCGTCGACGCCGTCACCGGGTTCCCCGAGGGGCGCGGCTGGCCGGAATCGCGGCACCAGGGTGGTTTCCTGCACCGCGCCGGGGACTTCGACCCCGCCTTCTTCGGCATTTCGCCGCGCGAGGCGCTCGCCATGGACCCGCAGCAGCGGATCGTGCTCGAGCTGGCCTGGGAGGCCTTCGAACGCGCCGGCATCGACCCGCGCGAGGTCGAGGGCGGCACCGGCGGCGTCTTCGTCGGGGCCGGGTCCATGGGGTACGGCCGCGGGCTCGCCGCGCTGCCCGACGGCGTCGAGGGCTATCTGGTCACCGGCACCGAATCCTCGGTGATCTCCGGCCGGATCGCCTACTTCTACGGCCTGGAGGGGCCCGCCGTCACCGTCGACACGGCGTGCTCGTCGTCGCTGGTCGCGGTGCACTGGGCCGCCCGGGCGCTGCGGGCGCGGGAGTGTTCCTTCGCCCTCGCCGGCGGCGTCGCCGTGATGGCCACGCCCGGTCTCTACGGCGAGTTCGACCGCCAGGGCGGCCTGGCTTCCGACGGCCGCTGCAAGTCCTTCGCCGAGGCCGCCGACGGCGCCGGGTTCTCCGAAGGCGCCGGGCTCCTGCTGCTGGAACGGCTGTCCGACGCCCGCCGCAACGGCCACGAGGTGCTCGCCGTCATCCGCGGCTCCGCGGTCAACTCCGACGGCGCGTCCAACGGCCTCACCGCGCCCAACGGCCCGTCCCAGCAGCGCGTGATCCGCCAGGCCCTGGAAAACGCCGGGCTCACCACCGACGACATCGACACCGTCGAGGCCCACGGCACCGGCACCGTGCTGGGCGACCCCATCGAGGCGCAGGCGCTGCTGGCCACCTACGGCCGCGAGCGCGCGGGCGACCCGCTGTGGCTCGGGTCGTTCAAGTCGAACGTCGGGCACACGCAGTCCGCCGCCGGCGTCGGCGGGATCATCAAGACCGTCCAGGCCATGCGCCACGGCGTCCTCCCGAAGACCCTGCACGTCGACGCGCCGACGTCCCACGTGGACTGGACGGCCGGGCGGGTCTCCCTGCTGACCGAGCCGCGGCCGTGGCCGGAGACCGGGAAACCGCGCCGCGCCGCCGTTTCGTCCTTCGGCATCAGCGGCACCAACGCGCACCTGATCCTCGAACAGCCGGTCCCCGAACCGGTCGAAGCCCCCGAGCGCCGGGAGCCGCCCGGCTACCTGTGGCCGGTGTCCGGGCGCACGCCGGACGCGCTGCGCGAGCAGGCCGCCCGGCTGCTCGCCCACCTCGACGCCCGCCCGGAGCACACCCCGCTCGACGTCGCGCACTCCCTCGCCACCACGCGCGTCGCCTTCCCGCACCGGGCCGTGGTCACCGGCGCGGGCCGCGACGAGCTGCTGACCGGCCTGCACGCGCTCGCCACCTCCGCAGCCGCTCCCGGCGTGCACACCGGCTCGGCCGGGCACCCCGGCGCGTCGGCGTTCCTGTTCACCGGCCAGGGTTCCCAGCGCGCCGACATGGGCCGGACGCTGGCTTTCCCGGCGTTCACCCGGGCGCGCGACGAGATCCTCGCGCTGCTCGACCTTCCAGGCGAGTCCACTGTGGATGAAACCGGCGTCGCGCAGCCCGCGCTGTTCGCCTTCGAGGTCGCGCTCTTCCGCCTCCTCGAATCCCTGGGCGTGCGCCCGGACTTCGTCGCCGGGCACTCGGTCGGCGAGATCGCCGCGGCCCACGTCGCCGGGGTGCTGTCCCTGCGTGACGCGGTCAAGCTCGTCACCGCCCGTGGCCGCCTGATGCAGGCGCTGCCCGCCGGCGGCGCGATGGTCGCGATCCAGGCGGCCGAAGCCGACGTCCTCCCGCTGCTCACCGCCGACGTCTCGATCGCGGCCGTCAACGGGCCGGAAGCGGTGGTCGTGTCCGGCGCCGAGGCGGCGGTGCTCGCCCTCGCCGCGCGGTTCGAAAAGACCAAGCGGCTCTCGGTGAGCCACGCGTTCCATTCGCCGCTGATGGAGCCGATGCTCGACGACTTCCGCGCGGTGCTGGACACGCTGACCTTCGCCGAACCGGCGATCCCGATGATCGCCTCCGGTGACGTGTCCACAGTGGACTATTGGGTGCGGCACGTCCGCGACGCCGTCCGCTACGCCGACACGGTCGCCGACCTGACCGGCCGCGGCGTCACCACGTTCCTCGAAGTCGGCCCGGACGCGACGCTCTCGGCGATGACCGCCGAGCTGACCGGCCCGGACACCGACTGCATCCCCACCGTGCGCCGCGGCCGCGACGAAACCGCCACCCTGCTTTCGGCGCTGGCCCGCTGGCACGTCCGCGGCGGCGCCTTCGACTGGACGGCGTGGCACGACGGCACCGGAGCCCGCGTCGTCGACGTGCCCACCTACGCCTTCCAGCGCCGCACCTACTGGCTCGAGGGCGGCACCGGCGGCGACCTCGGCCAGGCCGGGCTCGACCCGGCCGGGCACCCGCTGCTCGGGGCGGCCGTCGAGCTGCCCGAGTCCGGCGGGTTCCTGTTCGCCGGTGAGCTGTCCGTGCGGCGGCAGGCCTGGCTCGGCCAGCACGAGATCCTCGGCGCGAAACTCCTGCCCGGCACGGCGTTCCTGGAACTGTCGGGCCGGGCCGGGGCGCAGGTCGGCTGCGCCCGCGTCGAAGAGCTGACGTTCGCGGCGCCGCTCGTGCTGCCCGCGGCCGGGGGCGTGCGCGTGCAGGTCGTCGCCGGCCCGGCCGCCGAGGACGGCAGCCGCTCGGTCAGTGTGTACTCCCAGCAGGACGACGCCTGGGTGCGGCACGCCGCCGGCCGGCTCGGCGTCGGCGGCGCCCCCGCCGCGGTCCTGCCGGGGGAGTGGCCGCCCGCCGGCGCCGAACCCCTGGACCTGGCCGGCTTCTACGAAGGCCTGGCCGAGAAAGGACTCGGCTACGGCCCGGCGTTCCAAGGGCTGCGCGCGGCCTGGCGGCACGGTGACGAGATCCTGGCCGAAGTCGCGCTGCCGCCGGAACACGAAACCGAAGCCGCGTCGTTCGGCCTGCACCCGGCCCTGCTGGACGCCGTCCTGCACGCCTCCGCGTACCTCGGCCGCGATGGCCTGCCGTTCTCGTGGACCGGCGTCGGCGTGCAGCCCGCGCACGCCACCACCCTGCGCGCCCGGCTCACCCCGGTCGGCGAGAACGCCGTCGCGCTCGCCGTCACCGACCCCGCGGGCACACCGGTGCTCGCCGCCGACGCGCTGACCTTCCGCCCGGTCGCGGCCGGGGAACTGCGGGCGACCCGGCACGAATCCCTGTTCCGTCCGGTGTGGACACCCGCGCCCGCGGTCGCCGTCACGCACCCCGCCGACGACGCGGACTGGGTGGTGCTCGGCACCGGGCTGGGGTTCGCCACCCCGGCCGTCTTCCCCGACCTCGCGACCGTCCGGATCGGCGGGGTGCCGTCCGTCGTCCTCGCCCCGGTGCCGTCCGGTGACGGCGACGCGGCCGCCGCGCACGCGGCCACCTCGTGGGCCCTCGAACTGCTGCAGACGTGGATCGCGGAGCCGGACTTCGCCCGGTCGCGCCTGGTCTTCGTCACGTCCGGGGCCGTCCCGGCCGCCGACGGTGACCTCGTCGACCCGGCCGCCGCGGCGGTCTGGGGCCTGGTCCGTTCGGCGCAGGCCGAGCACCCCGAGCGGTTCGTCCTCATCGACGTGGATGAGCCGGCGCAGCTGACCGCGCCGCTGCAGCGCGTCCTCGACTCCGGCGAAACCCAGGCCGCCCTGCGCGACGGCGGGATCGTCCTGCCTCGGCTGGCGCGCCTCCCGGTCGGCGACGGCCCGGCCGCGCACTTCCCCGACGGCGCCACCGTCCTGGTCATCGGCGGCACCGGCGGGCTCGGCGCCCTCGTGGCGAAGCACCTGGTCACCGCGCACGGCGTCCGGAACCTGCTGCTGGCCGGCCGTCGCGGGCCCGACGCCCCTGGCGCGCCCGAACTCCGTGCCGAGCTGACCGCGCTCGGTGCCGAGGTCACCATCGCCGCGTGCGACGCCGCCGACCGGGACGCGCTCGCCGCGCTGCTGGCCGAGCACCCGGTCGGCGCGGTCGTGCACGCGGCCGGCGTCCTCGACGACGGTGTCGTCGAAACCCTTACCCCCGAACGCATCGCGACCGTCTTCCGCGCGAAGGTCGACGCGGCCTGGAACCTGCACGAGCTGACGGGCGACCTGGGTGCGTTCGTCCTGTTCTCCTCCGCCGCCGGTGTGCTCGGCAGCCCCGGGCAGGCCAACTACGCCGCGGCCAACGCCTACCTGGACGCCCTAGCGCAGCGGCGTCGCGCCGAAGGACTGCCGGGCCAGTCCCTGGCCTGGGGTGCCTGGGCCGGGGACGCCGGCATGGCGGCCCGGCTGTCCGACGCCGACCACCGCCGCCTCGCCGCCGCGGGCCTGCCACCGCTCGACCCGGCCCAGGGCCTGGCGCTGTTCGACGCGGCACTGTCCGAGGCCGAACCCGCCGTCCTGCCGATGCGGGTGGACACCGGCGCCCTGCGCGGCCGCCCGGGCGTCCCGGCGCTGCTGCGGTCGCTCGTGCCCGGCGGTGCCGCGCCGGGCCCGGGCCGCCCCGCGGCCGCGCTGGCCGACCGCCTCGGCGGGCTCACCGAGGCCGACCGCACCCGGGCCCTGGAAGACCTGGTCCGCGCCGAAGCCGGGCTCGTGCTCGGCTACGCGGCCACCGACACCGTCGACGGCCGGAGTGCGTTCAAGGACCTCGGCTTCGACTCGCTGACCGCCGTCGAGCTGCGCAACCGCCTCGACGCGGCGACCGGCCTGCGCCTGCCCGCCACGCTCGTCTTCGACTACCCGACACCGGAAGCGCTCGCCGCGCACCTCGGCCGCGAGCTGTCCGGCGCGGTCGCGGAGGAGACGGCGGTGACCGCGCGGCCGGTGTCCGACGACCCGATCGTCATCGTCGGCATGGGCTGCCGCTACCCGGGCGGGGTCGGCTCACCCGAAGACCTGTGGCACCTGGTCGATGCCGGCGTCGACGCGGTCTCCGGCTTCCCGGTCAACCGCGGCTGGGACGTCGAGCACCTCTACCACCCGGACCCCGACCACCCCGGTACGTCCTACACGCGCCACGGCGGGTTCCTGCACGAGGCGGGGGAGTTCGACCCGGCGTTCTTCGGGATGAGCCCGCGCGAAGCCCTGGCCACGGACTCGCAGCAGCGGCTGCTGCTCGAAGTGTCGTGGGAAGCCGTCGAGCGCGCCGGTGTCGACCCGGTGTCGCTGCGCGGCTCGCGGACCGGCGTGTTCGTCGGCGTGATGTACTCCGACTACGGGATGCTGCTGCAGGGCAGCCCGGAAGCCGAGGCCTACCAGGGCAACGGCAGCGCGCCGAGCGTCGCCTCCGGCCGGATCGCCTACACGATGGGCCTCGAAGGCCCGACCGTCACCGTCGACACCGCGTGTTCGTCGTCGCTGGTCGCCCTGCACTGGGCCGCGCAGGCCCTGCGCCAGGGGGAGTGCTCGCTCGCGCTGGCCGGCGGGGTCACGGTCATGTCGACGCCCGGCTCGTTCGTCGCCTCCAGCCGCCAGCGCGGGATCGCCGCCGACGGCCGCTGCAAGTCCTTTTCGGACACCGCCGACGGCGTCGGCTGGTCCGAAGGCGCCGGGATCCTGGTGCTGGAGCGGATGTCGGACGCGCGCCGCAACGGCCACGAGATCCTGGCCGTGCTGCGCGGCTCCGCGGTCAACTCCGACGGCGCGTCCAACGGCCTGACCGCGCCGAACGGCCCGTCGCAGCAACGCGTGATCCGCCAAGCGCTCGCCGCTTCCGGTCTGTCCACTTCGGATGTCGACGTCGTCGAGGCGCACGGCACCGGGACCACGCTGGGCGACCCGATCGAAGCGCAGGCCTTGCTCGCGACCTACGGACAGGACCGGGAAAACCCGCTGCTGCTCGGCTCGATCAAGTCCAACATCGGGCACGCCCAGGCCGCCGCGGGGGTCGCCGGGATCATCAAGGTGATCCAGGCGATGCGCAACGACACGCTGCCGCGCACGCTGCACGTCACCGAACCGTCGACGCACGTCGAGTGGGCCGCCGGCAACGTCGAGCTGCTCACCGACGCACGGCCGTGGCCCGCCGAAGCCGGTCGCCCGCGCCGCGCCGGTGTCTCGTCGTTCGGCATCAGCGGCACCAACGCCCACGCGATCATCGAAGAACCGCCCGTCGTCATCCCGGCCCGCGACGAGGCCGAGCGCGAGCTGCCGTGCGTCCCGCTGGTGCTCAGCGGCCGCACGCCGGAAGCCCTGCGCGACCAGGCGGCCCGGCTCCGGGACGTCGACGCGGACCCGATCGACCTCGGGTACTCCCTGGCCACGACGCGCTCGGCGTTCGACCACCGCGCCGTCGTCTTCGCCCCCGAAGGGCTCGCCGCGCTCGCCGAAGGCCGCCCGTCGCCACTGGTCACCGCGGGCGAGGCGAAGGGCGTGCCGAAGGTCGCGTTCGTCTTCACCGGCCAGGGCGCGCAGCGGCCCGGCATGACCCGCGGCCTCTACGACACCTTCCCGGCGTTCGCCACCGCGCTCGACGCCGTCCTCGACCGCCTCGATCCGCGGGTGCGCGAAGTCCTCTGGGGCGAGGACGCGGAAGCGTTGTCCCGCACCGGGTTCGCGCAGCCGGCGTTGTTCGCGGTCGAGGTCGCGCTCGTGCGGCTGCTGTCCGCGTGGGGCGTCCGGCCGGACTTCGTCGGCGGCCACTCGGTCGGCGAGATCGCCGCCGCGCACGTCGCCGGGGTGCTGTCGCTGGACGACGCGTGCGCGCTGGTCACGGCCCGCGCGTCGCTGATGCAGGACCTCGAGCCGGGCGGCGCGATGGTCGCCGTCCGCGCCACCGAAGCCGAAGTCGCGCCCCACCTGAGCGAAGAAGTTTCGCTCGCGGCGGTCAACGGCCCGGACTCGGTCGTGCTGTCCGGAGTGGAGAGCGCAGTGCTCGCCGCGGCGGAGCACTTCGCCGACACCAAGCGGCTCACCGTGTCGCACGCGTTCCACTCGCCGCTGATGGACCCGATGCTGCCCGCGTTCCGGGACGCCATCGCCGGGCTCGCCTTCGAATCGCCCGCTGTCCCGATGATCGCCGAGGGGGACGTCACCGACCCGGAACGCTGGGTCGCGCACGTCCGGGAACCGGTGCGGTTCGCCGACACCGCCGAGCAGCTGCGCGGGACCGGCCTGATCGTCGAAATCGGCCCGGACGCGGTCCTGTCCGCGATGACCGGCGGCATCCCGGTGGCCCGCCGCGGCCGCGACGACGTCGAGACCTTGGTCGGCGCCATCGGGAAGCTGCACGTCTCCGGCGTCCGGATCGACTGGTCCGCCTTCTTCGCCGGGACCGGCGCCCGCCGGGTTCCGCTGCCCACGTACGCGTTCCAGCACGAGTGGTTCTGGCCCTCGGCCGCCGCACCCACCGGCGAGACGGCCGACGCCGAGTTCTGGGCCGCCGTCGACCGGGGCGACGCCGCGGGACTGGCCGCGCGGCTCGACGTCGACGACGCTTCGGTGGGTGCGCTGCTGCCCGCGTTGTCCTCCTACCGCCGTTCGCGCCACGAAGAGTCCGTTGTGGACAGATGGCGCCACAAGGCGACGTGGGTCCCGGTCGCCGCGGCCCGGCCCGGCAGCGGATCGTGGCTCGTGGTAGTCCCGGCCGCGCTGGCCGACGACCCGTGGGTCACCACCGTCGCCGGGTACTTCGACGGCGAGCCCGTGGTCTTCGACGGCACCATCGCCGACCGCCTGCGCGACCGAGAGTTCGACCACGTCCTTTCCCTGCTGGCCCTGGACGAAACCGGCTTCCCCGGCGTCCCGGCCGGGCTCGCCACCACGGCCGCGCTGCTGCAGGCCCTCGGGAACACCCCGCTGTGGTGCGTGACCCGCGAGGCCGTCGCGGTGGCGCCCGGTGACCCGGTGGCCCGGCCCGCGCAGGCCGCCGTGTGGGGTCTCGGCCGCACCGCCGCACTCGAACTCCCGCAGCGCTGGGGCGGTCTCGTCGACCTGCCCGGCGAACTGGACGCCGAGGTGCCCCGGCGGCTCGCCGCCGCGCTGACTGGCGACGGCGGTGAAGACCAGCTCGCGATCCGCGCGGCCGGGCTGTTCGGCCGGCGGGTCGTCGCCGCGCCCCCGGCACCGGGCCGCGTCCCCGAGCCCGGCGGCGGGACCACCCTCATCACCGGCGGCACCGGCGCCCTCGGTGCCGCGATCGCCCGCCGGCTCGCGAAGACCGGCCGGACCCTGGTGCTGCTCAGCCGCCGCGGGCCCGACGCTCCCGGTGCGCGCGAACTCCGCGAAGAACTCACCGCCCTCGGCGCCGACGTCACCATCACCGCGTGCGACGCCGCCGACCGGGCGGCCCTCGCCGCCGTGCTGGCGGACGTGCCGGACCTGACCGACGTCGTCCACACCGCCGGGGTCCTCGACGACGGCGTCCTCGACACCCTCACCCCGGACCGCTTCGAAGCCGGGTACCGCGCCAAGGCCGAGGCCGCGTGGAACCTGCACGAACTGACCGCCGACCTGCGCGGCTTCGTGCTGTTCTCCTCCGTCGCGGGCACCTTCGGCTCGGCCGGCCAGGCGGCTTACGCGGCGGCGAACGCCTCCCTCGACGCCCTCGCCGAGCACCGCCGCGGGCTCGGCCTGCCCGCGACGTCCATCGCCTGGGGCCCGTGGGCAGGCGGCGGCATGCTCGCCGCCGACCCGGGCGTGGCCGAGCGCGCCCGCCGCGGCGGTCTCAACCCCCTGGACCCGGAACGCGCGGCCGCCGCGCTGGACCGGGCACTGGCGGACACCACCGTCGTCGTCGCCGACATCGACTGGACCCGCTACGCGCACGTGCTGCGTCGCGGCCCGCTGCTCAGCGGCATCCCGGCCGCGGCGCGCGTCGAAGCCCCGCGCGGGGACGAAGAACTGCGCGCCCGGCTCGCGGCCGTCCCCGAGGACGACCGGTTCGACTTCCTGCTCGGGCTGCTGCTGGAGCAGGTCGCGGTGGTGCTCGGCCACAGCGGCACCGGGGGAGTGGCACCCGACCGTGCGTTCCGCGACCTCGGCTTCGACTCGCTCACCGCCGTCGAGCTGCGCAACGTCGTCGCGCTGGCGACCGGCCTCGACCTGCCGCCGTCGCTGGTGTTCGACCACCCGACGCCCGAGATCCTCACCCGCCACCTGCTGGGCGAGCTGGCCGGGACGCTGGCCGAGACCACCGCACCGGTGCGCGCGGCGGCCGACGACGACCCGATCGTCATCGTCGGCATGGGCTGCCGGTTCCCCGGTGGCGTCCGCGGCCCCGAAGACTTCTGGCGGCTGCTTTCCGGTGGCGAGGACGGCATCACCGGCTTCCCCGAGGACCGCGGCTGGGACCTCGCCACCCTCGCCTCCGGCTACGAGTACGCGCTCACCGGCGGCTTCCTCGACGGCGTCACCGACTTCGACGCCGATTTCTTCGGCATCTCGCCCCGCGAGGCGCTGGCGATGGACCCGCAGCAGCGGCTGCTGCTCGAAGTCTCCTGGGAGGCCCTCGAGCGCGCCGGGATCGACCCGGCGACGCTGCACGGCGGCGACACCGGTGTGTTCGTCGGCACCAACGGCCAGGACTACGGCAGCCTGCTCGCCACCTCCGGCGAGGACGTCCAGGGCCACCTGGCCACCGGCACCACCGCCAGTGTCCTTTCCGGACGGTTGTCCTACACGCTCGGGCTGGAAGGGCCTTCGGTCACCGTCGACACCGCGTGCTCGTCGTCGATGGTCGCGCTGCACTGGGCCGCGCAGGCCCTCCGCCGCGGCGAGTGCGCGACCGCGCTGGCCGGTGGCGTCACGGTCATGGCCACGCCGAACTCCTTCGCCGAGTTCGCCCGCCAGGGCGGCCTCGCCGCCGACGGCCGCTGCAAGCCGTTCGCCGACGGCGCCGACGGCACCGGCTGGTCCGAAGGCGCAGGCATCCTCGTCGTCGAACGGCTTTCGACCGCGCGGGCGCAGGGACACCCGGTGCTCGCCGTGGTCCGCGGCACCGCCGTCAACTCCGACGGTGCGTCCAACGGCCTCACCGCCCCCAACGGCCCCGCCCAGCAACGCGTGATCCGCCAGGCACTCGCCGACGCCGGACTGTCCACATCGGACGTCGACGCGGTCGAGGCGCACGGCACCGGCACGGTGCTCGGCGACCCGATCGAAGCGCAGGCGCTGCTGGCCACCTACGGCCGCGACCGCGAGGAACCGCTGTGGCTGGGCGCCGTCAAGTCCAACCTCGGCCACACCCAGGCCGCGGCCGGGGTCGCCGGGATCATCAAGATGGTGCTCGCCCTGCGGCACGGGGAGCTGCCGAAGACGTTGCACGTCGACGAGCCGTCGAGCCGCGTCGACTGGACCGCGGGCGAGGTCCGGGTGCTCACCGAGCACCGCGCCTGGCCGGAATCCGGGCGCCCGCGCCGCGCGGGTGTCTCGTCGTTCGGGCTCAGCGGCACCAACGCGCACGCGATCCTCGAACAGGCCCCGGTTTTCGACGACGTCGTCGCCGAAGAACCCGCGACCGCGCCGCTGCTGCTGTCCGCGCGCACCCCGGAAGCGTTGTCCGCGCAGGCCGCCCAGCTGCACGCGCTGCTCAGCGACCGCGCTCCGGCGGGGATCGCCCGGGCGCTCGCCACCACCCGCACCGCGTTCCCGTACCGCGCGGCGATCGTCGGTGACCCCCTCGGGCAGCTGGCCGCGCTCGCCGAGACACCTGTTGTGACTCCCGCGCGGGCTCGCGCCAAGACCGCGTTCGTCTTCGCGGGTCAGGGCGCGCAACGGCCGGGCATGGGCGCCGAGCTGTACCGGCGCTTCCCGGTGTTCGCCCAAGCCTTCGACGCCGTGTGCGCCCACCTCGGCGAGGAACTGCGAGACGTCGTCTTCGCCCAGGACGGCACGCGGCTGGACCGCACCGACTGGACGCAACCGGCGACGTTCGCCCTCGGCGTCGCGCAGTACCGGCTGCTGGAGTCCTTCGGGGTCAAGCCGTCCTGGCTCGCCGGGCACTCGGTCGGCGAGATCGCCGCCGTGCACGTCGCCGGGGTGCTGTCCCTCGAGGACGCGTGCACGCTCGTCGCCGCCCGCGGCCGCCTGATGGCCGCGCTCCCGGCCGGCGGCGCGATGGCCGCGGTCCGCGCCCCCGAAGCCGAAGTCCGCGAATTCCTCGTGGACGGCGTGACGATCGCCGCGGTCAACGGGCCCGCGGCGATCGTGGTCGCGGGGACCGAAGCCGCCGTCACCCGGACCACCGACGCGCTGGCCGCAGCCGGGCACCACGTCCGGCGCCTCGCGGTCAGCCACGCGTTCCACTCGCCGCTGATGGACCCGATGCTCGAGGACTTCGCCGAAGTGCTGGCGGGCCTGGAGTTCGGCGAGCCGCGGCTGCCGATCGTGTCCACGGTGACCGGTGAACTCGCCGACCTGAGGACGCCGGAGTACTGGCTCGCGCACGTCCGCGAGCCGGTCCGCTTCGCCGACGCCGTGCGCGTGCTCGGCGAACTGGGCGCCGCCGCCGTCGTCGAGCTGGGCCCGGACGGGTCCCTGTCCGCCGCCGCGAGCGAAGTCCTCGGCTCCGGCGTCGCCTGCGTCCCGCTGCTGCGCCGCGACCAGGCCGAGGAGACCGCGTTCGTGACGGCGCTGGGCCGGCTGCACGTCGCCGGGGTGCGGGTCGGCTGGCCCGCGTTCTTCGGCCCGGCCGGCGGGCCCGGCCCGGAGCTGCCGACCTACCCGTTCCAGCGCGAACGCCACTGGCCGCGCACCTCCGGCGCGGTCCCCGGCGACCTCGGCTCCGCCGGCCTCGACGCCGCCCGGCACCCGCTGCTCGGCGCGGGCGTCGAGCTCCCGGACTCCGGCGGGTTCCTCTTCACCGCCCGGCTTTCGCTGCGCACGCAGCCGTGGCTTGCCGACCACTTCGTGCTCGGCGCGGCCTTGCTGCCCGGCACGGCTTACCTCGACCTCGCGATCCGCGCGGCCGACCGGGCGGGCTGCGACCGCGTCGACGAGCTGACCCTCGAAGTCCCGCTGGTCCTGCCGGCCGAAGGCGCGGTGCGGCTGCAGGTCGTCGTCGGCCCGGCCGGTCCCGCGGGCGACCGCGCCCTGGCCGTGTACTCGAGCCCGGCCGGCGGCGGCGAGCAGCCGTGGACGCGGCACGCGAGCGGTCGCCTCGGCACCGGCACGGCCACCCCGGACGACTCGGCCGCTTGGCCGCCTCCGGAAGCCGAAGCCGTGGCCCTGGAGGGGTTCTACGAGCGGCTCGCCTCGGGCGGGTTCGGCTACGGGCCGCTGTTCCGCGGGCTCAAGGCCGTCTGGCGCACCCCCGGGGCGGTGTACGCCGACGTCGTGCTGCCCGAGGAGGCCGAGCGGGACGCGGCCGCGTTCGGGCTGCACCCGGCGTTGCTGGACGCGGTCCTGCACGCCGCCGAGCACGCCGGACTGACCGATGTGGACGGGGGACGGCTCCCGTTCGCCTGGAGCGGCGTCACGCTGCACGCGGGTGGCGCGGCGGTCGTGCGGGCCAAGCTGACCCGGCTCGGCGAGGACTCCGTCGCCATCGAGCTGCGGGACGCGGCCGGCGACCCGGTGGCGTCGGTCGGCTCGCTCGTGCTGCGCCCCGCGGCCCCGGCCCGGACCCAGCCCGTCGACTCGCTCTACCGCCTGGACTGGGTCCCGATCCCACGGCCGGCCGAGGAAGCCGAGTTCGTCGTCCACCACGTCCCGGCGGGCGGGCCCGGCGGGGTGCGCGGCGCGACCGCCGACGCGCTCGCCGTGCTGCAGTCCTCTGAAGACAACCAGCTGGTGTTCGTCACGTCCGGAATGGACGATCCCGCCGCCGCGGCCGTCTGGGGCCTCGTGCGCTCGGCGCAGCGCGAACACCCGGGCCGGTTCTTCCTGTCCGATGTGGACGAGCACCCCGGGTCGCTCGCCGCGCTGCCCGCCGTCGTGGCGTCCGGCGAACCGCAGACGATCGTGCGCGGCGGCGAGATCAGCGTCGCCCGGATCGCCCGCGTGCCGTACGCCGACGACGTCGTCCCGCCGAAGTGGGACGAAGGCACCGTGCTCATCACCGGCGGCACCGGCGGGCTCGGCGCCACGCTCGCCCGCCACCTGGTGACCACCCACGGCGCCCGGCGGCTCCTGCTGGTCAGCCGCCGCGGCGCGAACGCCCCCGGCGCGGACGAACTGATCGCCGACCTGACCGCGGCCGGTGCCGAGGTCGACGTCGCCGCGGCCGACGTCGCCGACCGCGCCGAACTGGCCCGCGTGCTGGACGGCGTCGACCTGTCCGCCGTCGTCCACACCGCTGGTGTCCTCGACGACGGCATCCTCGGCTCGCTCACCCCCGAGCGGCTCGACACCGTGCTGGCGCCCAAGTTCGACGCCGCCTGGCACCTCGACGAGCTGACCCGCCACCTCGACCTGACCGCGTTCGTCGTCTACTCCTCGGTCGCCGGCACGTTCGGCGCGGCCGGGCAGGCGAACTACACCGCGGCCAACGCGGCCGTCGACGCGCTCGTCCGGCGCCGCCGGGCCCGCGGGCAGCAGGCGCTTTCCCTCGGCTGGGGCGCGTGGTCGCGGGCCGGCGGCATGACCGCCACCCTCACCGACGCCGACCTGCGGCGGATGGCCGCCACCGGCCTGCCCGCGCTCGAACCGGAACACGCCCTCGCGCTGTTCGACGCGGCCTGCGCGAGCGGCCTCGACACCGTCCTGCCGGTCCGCCTCGACTTCGCCGCGCTCAGCGCCCTGCCCGAGGTCACGCACCTGCTGCGCGGCCTGGTCCGCACCCCCGCCCGGCAGCCGGCGGCCAACCTGCCGCGCCTGGACGGCCCGCTCCTCGGCCTCACCGGCGCCGAACGGTCCCGCGCCGTGCTCGACCTCGTCCGCGCCCAGGTCGCCGCCGTCCTCGGGCACACCGGCACCGCCGGGGTCGCCGCCGACCGCCCGTTCCGCGAACTCGGCTTCGACTCGCTCACCGCGGTCGAACTGCGCAACCGGCTCGACGCGGCGACCGGGCTGCGGCTGCCCGCCACCCTCACGTTCGACTACCCGACCCCGGCCGAGCTGGCCGCGTTCCTGCTCGGCGAGGTCGACGTCCCCGAGCCGGTCACCCCGGCGGCCGCGGTCGACGGCGACCCGATCGTCATCGTCGGCATGGGCTGCCGCTACCCCGGCGGTGTCGGCTCGCCGGAAGACCTGTGGACCCTGGTGGACCAGGGCGTCGACGCCGTCACCGACTTCCCGGCCGACCGCGGCTGGGACGTCGACGGCCTCTACCACCCGGACCCCGACCACCCGGGCACGTCCTACACGCGCAGCGGCGGGTTCCTGCACGAGGCCGGGGAGTTCGACCCGGCGTTCTTCGGGATGAGCCCCCGCGAGGCCCTCGCGACCGACTCCCAGCAGCGGCTGCTGCTGGAGGTCTCCTGGGAGGCCGTCGAGCGGACCGGCGTCGACCCGCGTTCGCTGCGCGGCTCGCGCACCGGCGTGTTCGTCGGCGTGATGTACTCCGACTACGGGCTGCTGCTGCAGGGCAGTCCCGACACCGAGGGCTACCAGGGCAACGGCAGCGCGCCGAGCGTCGCCTCCGGCCGGGTCGCCTACGCGTTCGGGCTGGAGGGCCCGACGCTGACCGTCGACACGGCGTGTTCGTCGTCGCTCGTCGCCCTGCACCTCGCGGCCCGCGCGCTGCAGAACGGGGAGTGCTCCCTCGCGCTCGCCGGCGGTGTCACGGTGATGTCGACGCCGAGCACCTTCATCGGCTTCAGCCGGCAGCGCGGCCTGTCCGCCGACGGCCGCTGCAAGTCCTTTTCGGACAGCGCCGACGGCGTCGGCTGGTCCGAGGGCGCCGGGATCCTGGTGCTGGAGCGGATGTCCGACGCGAAACGCAACGGTCACGAGATCCTCGCCGTCGTCCGCGGCAGCGCGGTGAACTCCGACGGCGCGTCCAACGGTCTCACCGCGCCGAACGGCCCGGCCCAGCAACGCGTGATCCGCCAGGCCCTCGCCGCGGCCGGTCTGTCCACTTCGGACATCGACGTCGTCGAGGCGCACGGCACCGGGACCACCCTCGGTGACCCGATCGAAGCCCAGGCACTGCTGGCCACCTACGGCCGTGACCGGGACGAGCCCCTGCTGCTCGGGTCGATCAAGTCGAACCTCGGGCACACCCAGGCCGCGTCCGGCGTCGCCGGGATCATCAAGGTGGTGCAGGCCATGCGCGCAGGCTCGCTGCCGCGGACCCTGCACGTCACCGAGCCGTCCACGCACGTCGACTGGTCGGGCGGTGCGATCGAGCTGCTCACCGAGCCGCGGGCCTGGCCCGACCGCGGCCGTCCGCGCCGCGCCGCCGTGTCGTCGTTCGGGATCAGCGGCACCAACGCCCACACCGTCCTCGAAGCGCCGCCGGCCGCGCCGGTCCCACCGCGCGCCGCACCGGCGCCGTCGCCGCTGGCTTGGCCGTTGTCCGCGCGCACCCCGGAAGCGCTGCGGGAGCAGGCTTCCCGGCTGCTCGCGCACCTCGCCGGGCACCGCGACGCGAGCCCGGCCGACATCGGGTTCGCGCTGGCCACCACCCGGACGCAGTTCGCCGAACGCGCGGTCGTCACCGGCGGCACCCGCACCGACCTGGAGACCCGCCTGGCGGTGCTGGCCCGCGGCGGCAGCGTCCCCGGGCTGGTCACCGGGACGGCGGGGGAGCAGGTCGCCGCGTTCCTCTTCGCCGGGCAGGGCAGCCAGCGCGCCGGCATGGGCCGCGACCTCCACGAGCGCTTCCCGGTGTTCGCCGAAGCGCTCGACACCGTCCTCGCGCGGCTCGACCGGGAGCTGGACCGCCCGCTGCGCGAGCTGCTCTTCGCCGAGGAGGCGGGAGCGCTCGACGAGACGCAATACGCGCAGCCCGCGCTGTTCGCCTTCGAAGTCGCGCTGTACCACCTGGTCCGCTCGTGGGGGGTGACGCCGGAGTACCTGGCCGGGCATTCGATCGGCGAGATCGCCGCCGCGCACGTCGCCGGGGTGTTCACCCTCGACGACGCCTGCACGCTGGTCGCCGCGCGCGGCCGGCTGATGCAGCAGCTGCCCGGGGGCGGCGCGATGATCGCCGTGCAGGCCACCGAAGCCGAGGTCCGGCCGCTGCTGGCCGGCCGCGAGGACGAGGTCGCGCTGGCCGCGGTCAACGGCCCGGCGTCGGTCGTGGTGTCCGGCGCCGCCGGCCGGGTCGAGGAGATCGCCGCGCACTTCGCCGCCGACGACCGCAAGACCCGGCGGCTGCGCGTCAGCCACGCCTTCCACTCGCCGCTGATGACCCCGATGCTCGACGACTTCCGCAAGGTCGTCGCCGGGCTGACCGCGGCCGAGCCGCGGGTCCCGATCGTCTCGACGGTCACCGGCGACCTGGTCACGGCGTCGACGCTGGCTTCGGCCGAGCACTGGGCCGAGCAGGTCTGGCGGCCGGTGCTGTTCGGCCCGGCCGTGCGGCGGCTGACCGAGCTGGGGGTCACCGCGTTCGCCGAGATCGGCCCCGACGCCACGGTGTCCGCGATGGCCGCGGAGTCCCTCGGCGCGCGGGACGTCGCGGTCCCGTTCCTGCGCCGCGACCGGTCCGAAGCCGACGCGGTCGTCGAGGCCCTCGGCCGGCTGCACGTCGCCGGGGTCGCCCTCGACTGGCCCGCGGTGTGCGGCCCGGACGTGCGGGTCGTGCCGCTGCCCACCTACGCCTTCCAGCACCAGTGGATCTGGCCGGGCGGCGGCCTTTCCCAGGCCGGCGACGTCTCCGCGGCCGGGCTCTGGGCGGCCGGGCACCCGCTGGTCGGTGCCGCGGTCGAGCTGCCGGACTCCGGCGGCCTGCTGTTCACCGGACGCCTCTCGCTCGCCGCCCAGCCGTGGCTGGCCGGGCACACCGTCGGCGGGGCCGTGGTGGTCCCCGGCACGGCGCTGCTGGAGCTGGCCGTGCGCGCCGGCGACCAGGCCGGCTGCCCGCGCGTCGACGAACTGACGCTGGAGGCGCCGCTGGTCGTCCCGGACGGCGGCCGGGTTGTCGTCCAGGTCGCCGTCAGCGGCGCGGAGGACGGCGTCCGCACCCTGCGCGTCTACTCCCGCGACGAAGGCGAGCCAGGTGCGGCCTGGACCCGGCACGCGAGCGGCACGCTGGTGTCCGCTGTGGACGAACCGGCCGCCGCTTGGCCCGAGTGGCCACCGGCGGGTGCGGAAGCCGTTGCCCTGGAAGGCTTCTACGACACGATGGCCGACCGCGGCCTCGGGTACGGCCCGATGTTCCAGGGCCTGACCCGGGCCTGGCGGCACGACGGCGACGTCTACGCCGAGGTCGCCCTGGCCGAGGACGACCACGACACGGCCGCGCGGTTCGTCGTCCACCCCGCCCTGCTGGACTCCGCGCTGCACGCCGCGTCGCTGCTGGAGGTCGGGGGCGGCCTGCCGTTCAGCTGGTCCGGCGCCGCGTTCCTCGCCTCCGGCGCGACTTCGCTCCGGGTCCGGCTCCGGCCGGTCGACGGCGCGGTCGAGGTCACCGCGACCACGCCGGACGGCACCCCGGTCGTCGCCGTCCGCTCGCTGGCGCTGCGGGCCGTGCCCACCTTGGCGTCCCCGGCGCCGACCGGATATCGGCTCATCTGGCCCGCTCTGCCCGAAGTCCCGCTGCCACCCGGCACATCCCCGGTGACGTTGCTCCGGGTGCCTTCCGCGGAGGGACCGGTCCCGGCCGCCGTCCGCGCGGTCACGGCCCAGGTGCTGGCGGACGTCCAGCGTGCGCTCGCCGACGAGCCGACCCTCGTGGTCGTCACTCGCAACGGCGTCGCGGTCGAGCCGGCCGAGCACGTCGACCTCGCCCACGCCGCCGTCTGGGGCCTGCTGCGCGCGGCCCAGCTGGAGAACCCGGGCCGGATCGTCCTCGTCGACTCGGACACCGGCGAAGTCCCGGAGACAGCCCTCGCGGCCGCCCTCGCGGCCGCCGAACCCCAGGTCGCCCTGCGCGCCGGTCACCTCCACACCGCCCGGCTCGCCCCCGCACTTTCACGTGAAAGTGCCGACCTGGGCCCCGCACTTTCACGTGAAAGTGCGGCGTCCTGGGAGCCGGACGGGACCGTGCTGATCACCGGCGGGACCGGTGGGCTGGGTGCGGTCTTCGCCCGGCATCTCGCCGGACGCGGGGTGCGGCACCTGCTGCTGCTCGGCCGCCGCGGCGAGGACGCGCCCGGTGCCGGTGACCTCGTCGCCGAACTGGCGGAGCTGGGCGCGCGAGCCCGGGTCGTGGCCTGCGACGTCAGTGACCGGGACGCGCTCGCGAAGGTCCTGGAAGAGGTCGAGCCGACCGCGGTCGTGCACGCGGCGGGCGTCCTCGACGACGGCGTCCTCGGGGCCCTGACCCCGGAACGCCTGGACACCGTCTTCGCCCCCAAGGTCGACGCGGCCTGGCACCTGCACGAACTCACCGCACCCGGCACCCGGCTGGTCTTCTTCTCCTCGATCGCGGGCACCCTCGGCGCGGCGGGCCAGGCCAACTACGCTGCCGCCAACGCCTTCCTCGACGCGCTCGCCCACCAGCGAGCCGCCGAGGGCAAGGCCGGGGTCTCGATCGCCTGGGGTGCGTGGAGCACCGGCATGGCCGGCGCGCTCACCGACGCCGAACTGGCCCGGATGCACCGTTCCGGCCTGCCGCCACTGTCCACGGCGGACGGTGTCGCACTGTTCGACGCCGCACTGGACACCGGCTCGCCCGCGGTCGCGGCCCTGCGGCTCGACCTCGCCGTGCTGCGCGGCCAGGACCCGCTCCTGCCCGCCCTGCGCGGCCTGGTCACCACCACGCCGAGGCGCACCACCGCCGCCGAGCCCGGCGGCGACCTGGCCGCCCGGTTGGCCCCGCTGCCGGCCGAAGAACGGCTCCCGGTCACGATCGGGCTGGTCGGCAAGCAGGTCGAGGCCGTGCTCGGGCACGACGGCACGATCGGGGCCGACGTCAGCTTCACCGACCTCGGCTTCGACTCGCTGACGTCGGTCGAGCTGCGCAACCGCCTGGAAGCCCGCACCGGCCTGCGGCTGCCCGCGACGCTCGTCTTCGACCACCCGACGATCACCCGGGTCGCCGAGTTCCTCGTCGCCGCCGCGCTCGGGGACGGCGCCGCCGCCCGCCCGGCGCTGGCCGAGATCGAGAAGCTGGAAAGCCTGCTGTCGGCCGTGGCCGCCGACGACGACGCCCGGGCGGCGATCACCGTGCGGCTGCAAGCCCTGCTCGTCAAGTGGACCGGACCCGGCGACGCGGGGGAGACCCCGGCCGCCGGCGCGCTGGGCGCCGACGAGCTCCTCGCGTTCATCGACAACGATCTGGGGGTGAAGTGACCCGTGGCGACCGAAGCCGAGCTGCTCGACTACCTCCGCCGGGTGACCGCCGACCTGCAACGCACCCGCGAGCGCCTGGTCGCCGCGGAGTCCGCGGGCGACGAGCCGATCGCCGTGGTCGGCATGAGCTGCCGCTACCCCGGCGACGTCGACACCCCCGAAGCCCTGTGGCGGCTGGTCGACGACGGCACCGACGCCATCTCCGGCTTCCCGGACGACCGCGGCTGGCCGCTGGCCGACCTGCTCGGCGACGTCGGCGGGCCCGGCACGTCGGCCACCGCGGAGGGCGGCTTCCTGCACGGTGCGGGCGGGTTCGACGCGGCGTTCTTCGGGATGAGCCCGCGCGAGGCGCTGGCCACCGACCCGCAGCAGCGGCTGCTGCTCGAAACCGCATGGGAGGCCTGCGAAAGCGCGGGCATCGACCCGCTTTCCCTGCGCGGCAGCGACACCGGCGTGTTCGTCGGCGTGATGTACAACGACTACGCGATCGCGCTGCAGGGCGTCACCGAGGACCTGGAGGGCTACCAGAGCAACGGCAGCGCCGGCAGCGTCGCTTCGGGGCGCATCTCCTACACCTTCGGGTTCGAAGGCCCGACCGTCAGCGTCGACACCGCGTGCTCGTCGTCTCTGGTCACCCTCCACCTGGCCGCCCAGGCCCTGCGCCGCGGCGAGTGCTCCCTCGCACTGGCGGGCGGGGTCGCGATCATGTCGACGCCGATGGTGTTCATCGAGTACAGCCGCCAGGGCGCGCTCTCGCCGACCGGCCGCTCCCGCGCGTTCGCCGAGGGCGCCGACGGCACCGGCTGGTCCGAAGGCGTCGGCATGCTGGCGCTGGAGAAGCTGTCCGACGCGCGGCGCCACGGCCACGAGGTCCTGGCCGTGCTGCGGGGTTCCGCGGTCAACTCCGACGGCGCGTCCAACGGCCTCACCGCTCCCAACGGCCCGTCGCAGCAACGCGTGATCCGCGCCGCGCTGGCCGACGCCAAGCTGTCACCGTCCGATGTGGACGTCGTCGAGGCGCACGGCACCGGCACGGCGCTCGGTGACCCGATCGAGGCGCAGGCGCTGATCGGAGTCTACGGCCAGGACCGGCCCGAGAACCGTCCGTTGTGGCTCGGCTCGCTGAAGTCGAACATCGGGCACACCCAGGCCGCGGCCGGCGTCGGCGGCGTGCTGAAGATGATCCTCGCCATGCGCAACGGCGTCCTGCCCCGCACCCTGCACGCCGAACAGCCGTCCACCAAGATCGACTGGACCGCCGGCGACGTCGAGCTGCTCACCGAACCCCGGCCGTGGCCGCGGACCGGGGCACCGCGCCGGGCCGCCGTGTCGTCCTTCGGCGTCAGCGGGACCAACGCGCACGTCGTCCTCGAACAGGCCCCGCCCGTCGAACCCGCCGCCGCCGTCGCGGCGGAGCCGGCCGCGATCCCGTGGGTGCTGTCGGCGAAGTCGCCGGAAGCCTTGGCCGCGCAGGCTGCCCGGCTGCTGGCCCACCTCGACGAGCACCCCACGCAGCCGCTGTCCGGGATCGCCCGCACGCTGCTGGCCCGCAGCCGCTTCGACCACCGTGCCGTCGTCGCCGGGACCGGGCACGCCGCCCTCCGCGAAGGGCTGTCCGCGCTCGCGGCCGGCGTCCCGGCGCCGACCGTGGCCACCGGCACGGTGACGTCCGCGCCCGGCCCGGTGTTCGTGTTCCCCGGCCAGGGCTCGCAGTGGCCCGAGATGGCGGTGGAGCTCCTCGAAACCCAGCCGGTCTTCCGCGCCCGCGTCGAAGAATGCGCCGAAGCCCTGGAGCCGTACGTCGACTGGTCGCTGCTGGACGTCCTGACCGGCGTCGAAGGCGCGCCCTCGGTGGACCGGGTCGATGTCGTGCAGCCGGTGCTGTTCTCGGTGATGGTGTCGCTCGCGCACCTCTGGCGCTCCTACGGCGTCCGGCCCGCCGCGGTGCTCGGGCACTCGCAGGGCGAGATCGCCGCCGCGTGCTTCGCCGGGGTGCTGTCGCTGCCCGAAGCCGCGCGGATCGTGACCCTGCGCAGCCGCCTGATCGGCGACCGGCTGGCCGGGCACGGCGGCCTGCTGTCGGTGATGGCGTCGGAAGCCGAAGTCGGCGAGCTGCTCGGCGACTTCGCAGGCACCTTGTCGATCGCGGCGGTCAACGGGCCGCGCACGGTCACCGTGGCCGGCGAGCCGGAAGCGCTGACCACGCTGGAAAAGCGCCTCTCGGCGGCCGGGCTGATGCGCTGGCGCGTCGAGGGCGTCGACTTCGCCGCGCACAGCCCCCAGGTGCGCGTGCTGCACGACGAACTCCTCGACGTCCTGGGCGAACTGCACCCCGGTGAGTCCGCGATCCCGTTCTTCTCCACGGCCGACCAGCGCTGGCTCGACGGCCCCGAGATGGACGGCGAGTACTGGTACCGCAACCTGGAACGCACCGTCCGGTTCGATGCCGGGGTCCGCGCCGCGCTCGACCGCGGCGCCCGCCACTTCGTCGAGATCAGCCCGCAGCCGGTGCTCAGCCTCGGCCTGCAGGCGCTGCTGGAGCAGTCGGGCACCGGGGCGACGGCGTCGGCGACCCTGCTGCTCGGCCACGGCGGCCCGGACCGGTTCCTGGCCGCGCTCGGCGCCGCGTTCGCCCGCGGCGCCGACGTCGACTGGCAGCTCCCCAACGGCGACCGCGTCGCCCTCCCGACGTACCCCTTCCAGCGCACGGACTTCTGGCCCCGCGGCACGCTGCAGGTGACCGGCGACATCACCGCGCTCGGCCTCGCCGCCGCCGGCCACCCGCTGCTCGGCGCCGTGACGGCGTTGCCCGACACCGAAGGGTTCCTCTTCACCTCGCGGCTCTCGGTCCCGACGCACCCGTGGCTGGCCGAGCACACCTTCGGCGGCGCGGTCCTGCTGCCCGGCACGGCGTTCCTGGAGCTGGCCGTCCGCGCCGGCGACGAGGCCGGCTGCCCGGTCGTCGACGAGCTGACCCTGGCCGTGCCACTGGTCATCCCGCC
Source organism: Amycolatopsis sp. cg9 (assembly GCF_041346945.1). Taxonomy (NCBI): domain Bacteria; kingdom Bacillati; phylum Actinomycetota; class Actinomycetes; order Pseudonocardiales; family Pseudonocardiaceae; genus Amycolatopsis; species Amycolatopsis sp. cg9. The sequence goes on from NZ_CP166850.1 coordinate 6,068,211, forward strand.
CGGGCAGGCCGTGCGCACCCAGGTGGTGCTCGGCCCGCTGACCCCGGCCGGCCGCCGCACGCTGTCCGTCTACGCCCGGCCCGACGCCGGCGACGAGCCGTGGACCTGCCACGCCACCGGCGTGCTGCGGGCGGGCGAAGTGCCCGAGGCGGGGGACTTCCCCGCCGAATGGCCGCCGGACGGGGCCGAGCCGATCGACTTGACCGGGTTCTACGAGCAGGCCGCCGAGCACGGGTTCGGCTACGGCGCGCTCTTCCGCGGCCTCGAAAAGGCGTGGCGGCACGGCGAAGACGTCTACGCCGAAGTCGCGCTGCCGGAAGCCAACCGCCCCGAAGCGGCCGCCTGCGCCCTGCACCCCGCGCTGCTCGACGCGGCGCTGCACGCGGCGTCGTTCACCGGCGAAGGCCGCAGCAGGCTGCCCTTCTCGTGGACCGACGTCGAGCTGTACGCGGTCGGCGCGTCCCGGGCCCGCGTGCGGATCAGCCCGACCGGCACCGACGGCGTCCGCGTCGACCTCGCCGACACCACCGGCACGCCGATCGTCTCGGTCGGCTCGCTGCTGCTGCGGGCGGCCGGCGCCATCGAGACCGCCCCGGCCCACGGCGACAGCCTCTTCCGCTGGGAGTGGCAGCCGGTGCCGGCCCCGGAGCCCGGCCGGCTCGCCGACGGCACGTGGGTCGTCGCCGGCGCCGACGAGTACGGGCTGACCGGCGCGGTCTACACCCTCGGCCGCGCGGTCGAGACGTTCCTCGGCCTCGGCGCGCTTTCCCGCGCCCTCGACGACGGCCTGCCCGCACCCCAGGTGATCCTGGTGCCGCTGGTGCCGGTGCGGCCGGAGAACGACCGCGACGCCGCCCGCGACCTGACGAAGTGGGTGCTGGGCGAGGTCCAGGCGTTCCTCGAGGAGGACCGGCTGCGCACCACGCGGCTGGTGTTCGTCACCCGCGGTGCCACCGAGGACGCGCTCGCCGGCGCGACCGCGTGGGGCCTGCTGCGGTCGGCGCAGACGGAGAACCCCGGCCGGATCGTGCTGGCCGACCTCGAACGCGAAGGCGACCAGTCCATCCGCGACCTGCTGCCGCTGCTGCCCGGCCTGCTCGCCTCGGGCGAGCCCCAGGTGGTGCTGCGCGACGGCGTCCCGCACGTCGGCCGGCTGACCCGCGCCCGCGGCGGGGAATCCACTGTGGACTGGACCGCGGCGGGGAAGGTACTCGTCACCGGTGGTACCGGGGCACTGGCCCGGGCGGTCGCGCGGCACCTGGTCGCCGAGCACGGCGTCCGCGAACTGCTGCTGGTCAGCCGCAGCGGGCCGGACGCGCCTGGCGCGGCGGAGTTCGCCGCCGAGCTGGCCGCCACTGTGGACATCCGCGCCTGCGACGTGTCCGATCGGGACGCGCTGGCCCGGCTGCTCGAGGCCGAACCCTCGGTGCGGGCGGTCGTGCACACCGCCGGCGCGCTGGAGGACGGCGTCCTCGGTTCGCTGACCCCGAAGAAGCTCGACACGGTGTTCGCGCCGAAGCTCGACGCGGCCTGGCACCTGCACGAGCTGACCCGTGACCGTGAACTGACGGCGTTCGTCCTGTTCTCCTCGTTCGCCGGGTTGGCGGGCAACGCGGGGCAGGGCAACTACGCCGCCGCAAACGCTTTCCTCGACGCCCTCGCCCGCCATCGGCGCGCCCTCGGCCTGCCGGGGACGTCGATCGCGTGGGGTACCTGGGCCGGGGACCGCAGTGTGATGGCCGCGCAGCTGGACGAGACCAGCCGCCGCCGTCAGGAACGCGGGGGAGCGCTGGCGCTGTCGCCCGAGCAGGGGGTGGCCCTGTTCGACGCCTCGCTGGCCCGCCCGGAGCCGGTGCTCGCCGCCATCCGGCTCGACCTGGCCGCGATGCGCGCGGCCGGCGAGGTGCCGCGGCTGATGCACGCGCTGCTCCCGCCGCCGTCCCGCCGCTCGGCGGCCGCGGCCGAACAGGACACGGGCTCGTTCGCCCGGACGTACGCGCAGCTGCCGTCCGGCGACCGGCCGGGCGCGGTGCTGGAGCTGGTCCGCGGCCTGGCCGCCGCGGTGCTCGGGCACCCGGGCGCGGCCGCCGTCCCGGCCGACGGCAGCTTCCCGGAGCTGGGCTTCGACTCGCTGACCGCGATGGACCTGCGCAACCGCCTCCAGACCGCGACCGGCCTGATCCTGCAGGTCGGCGTGGTGTTCGACCACCCGACACCGGACGAGCTGGCCGCCCACCTGGCCGCCGAGCTGACCGCGGAAGCGGCGTCCGGCGAGGGCGCGGCGACGGTGTCGGTGCAGGCTCCGGAGACGATCGCGGGCCTGTTCACCGACGCGCTCAAGGCCGGGCGGCAGGCGGACGCGATCGCGTTCCTGCGCGCGGCGGCGACGTTGCGCCCGAAGTTCCGCACGCCCGAGGAGCTGACCCGCCCGATCCGCCCGCTCCGGCTGGCCCGCCGCGACCCGGACGCCCCGCCCGGCCCGCACCTGATCTGCGTCCCGGCGCTGGTGGCGATGGCGGGGGTGCAGCAGTACTCGCTGTTCGCGGCGTCCTGCCGCGGCCGCCACGACGTCTCGGCGATCCCGATCCCCGGCTTCTCCGACGGCGAGGCGCTCCCGGCCGACCGCCAGGCGCTCGTCGAAGCCGAGGCCGACGCGATCTCGGCGTACACCGGCGGCGAACCGGCGATCGTGCTCGGCGTTTCCACCGGCGGCCTGCTGGTGCACGCGATCGCGACCGAGCTGTGCCGCCGCGGCACACCCCCGGCCGGTGTCGCGCTGCTGGACCCGTACGCGGTGGACAGCGAGTTCGTCGCGAGCGCCGGCGGCGGCCTGATGCAGGGGCTGTACAAGCGCAACCAGCAGTACACCGAGGTGACGAGCGCGGGCCTGTCGGCGATGGCGTGGTGCTTCGACCTGATGGAGGGCTGGGAGCTGGGCCCGCTGCCGTGCCCGACGCTGCTGGTCCGCGCGTCGGAGCCGATCGTGGCGGCGCAGGAGTCGGTGGACTGGCGCTCGGCGTGGGCCCACGCGGACACCGTGACGGACGTGCCGGGCAACCACTTCACGATCGTCGAGGAGCACATCGCGGACGCGGTCGCGGCGGTGCGGGCCTGGCTGCCCCCGGTCGGCTAGCGTGCGGGGGTGCCCGGCCTGCTCGACACCCTCCGCGAGTTCCCCTCGGCAGCGGTGACCGACGAGATCGGCGCCCTGTCGAGGTGGCGGCTGAGCGGACGGGACTGGCAGGCCACCGTGCTCGTCGAGCCGGGCCGCTGGCTCGGGCTGGCGTTCGAGGCGCGCGATCCGGCGACCGGCCGGCGCGCCACCTACGACCTCGACACCGACGGGCAGCTCGGCTACGCGGCGGAGGTCGAACGCGACATCGTCGAATTCCTCGGCAACCTGAGGCGGGGACGCGTTCTGCGCGGGCGCGACGGGCGGAAGTTCGTGCTCGTCTTCCCCCTGGACGGTGCCTACGTCCGGGTCGTGCGGGGACGCTTCCTGACTCGCGCTTCGACGCACGCCACCCGCCCCGGCGGTGACTTCGTCCCGCTGGGCTGAGCGCGCGAAGAAACCCCGGCACCTGGGGTCGTGCCGGGGTTCTCCGCCGCGGGAAGGCAGCCGCGAGACTAGGGGACGGGGTCGGGGGTGGGGCGTTCCAGCACGGGCGTCTTCGTGTCCGCCGCGAGGGCCGGCTCGACCGGCACCGCGGCCTTCGCCGCCGCGCGCTTGGCCGCCTGGCGGCCCAGTGCCCGGTAGCGCGCCCGGTGGTTGAACCACTCCGCGATCAGCAGGTTGACCACCCACGGCACCCACGACGTCAGCGTGGACACCTGGTCCTGCACCGCCGGCGGGCCGTCGACGCCCATCGTGAACACCTCGGGCTCCAGCCACAGGATGGCCGGGCCCAGCCAGAAGCGGGACGCCAGGATCGAGAAGCACAGCGCGAAGCTGCGCAGCATCCACTCGCGGTGCTCGACGATCCGGCCCTGCCGCGCCCGGCGGAAGCCGACGATCGTCGTGCCCAGCCACAGCAGCCCCAGCAGCGCGTTGCCCGCCTTCTGGCCCGGGCCGTGCGTGAGGAACGGCGTGATGGTCAGGATCGCGAGCCCGGCCGGCAGCGCGCCGCCCAGGACGTAGACGCGGCCGGAGATCCGGTGCAGCTTCGGGTTGCGGTTGCGCAGCCACGGCCAGACCTGGATCGCCGCCGTCACGAACGCGACCGACCCGAAGACGATGTGCGCCACCAGCAGCGGGTAGTAGAACGGCAGGTCGAGGCGGGTGGCCGCGGTCGACTTGCTCGGGTCGAAGCCCAGGTAGTTCGGCAGCCGGAACGCGAGGAACCCGAACACCAGGAAGTAGAAGGGGACGATCCAGGGGCGTCTCAACGCCCGTCCGATGCTTGCCATGGCCTGCCTTCCTTCGGGACATCCGGCGCGACGAGCATGCCGCCGCGAAACCACGGAAAACCGCAGACTTCGCGGGTGCGGCGGGCGTGCGGGTCCCGGCACCGCCCGGCCGCCGACCTCGCGAGGCCACACCGCCCGGCGCTCGGCGTTGGGCCCCGCGCGGGTTCTCCGCAGCTCGGCTGGGGCCGCCCCGACCGGCGGGCTTCCTCTGCTCGGCCTCGGTCGCGGCGCGCGTCCGGTCCCCGGCCTCACTCGGGTTGCCGACGCGCCTGTGGGTGTCGCGAATGACTCATTCGGGACGTCAGCGGTCCCGAATGAGTCATTCGCGACCTCGCCGCGCGGATTCCCGCCACCCGAGCGTCTTGCATGACTCAGTCAAGACTTCCGCGCCCGGGGCGATCTCTGGGGAAAAACCGGCCCCGTCCCCGGCATAGTCGCCTTCGACCTGAACCCCGGCGGTGGCTCCGGCGTCGCGAAGGCGGCCGGGCGCCCGCCCGAACCGGATCACTGGGAGCGCCGCGGTGGATCGAGCCGAGCACGTTGTCCGCGAAGGTGCCGTCGCGATCGTGGGACTGGCCTGCCGCCTGCCCTCGGCGCCCGCGCCCGGTGCCTTCTGGACCCTGGTGCGCGACGGTGCCGACGGCACGACCGAGGTCCCGCCGGACCGCCGCGCGTCCGTCCCGCCCGGGACCCGACGCGGCGGGTTCCTGTCCGAAGTGGACACCTTCGACGCCGCGTTCTTCGGCATCCCGGCCCGCGAGGCCGCGACCATGGACCCGCAGCAGCGGCTCGCCCTCGAACTCGGCTGGGAAGCCCTCGAAGACGCGCGGATCGTCCCGAAGACCCTCGAAGGGTCCTCGACCGGCGTCTTCGTCGGCGCGAGCGCGGACGACTACGCCACGCTGCTCAAGCAAGGCGGCCCGAAAGCGATCGGGCACCACACGCTCACCGGGCAGAGCCGCGCGGTCGTCGCCAACCGGATCTCCTACGCCTTCGGGCTGCGCGGGCCGAGCCTGTCGGTGGACACCGGGCAGTCGTCGTCGCTGGTCGCCGTGCACCTCGCCTGCGAAGCCCTGCGCAGCGGCGAAGCCGAACTGGCGCTGGCCGGCGGCGTGCAGCTGAACCTCGCCCCGGAGAGCACGATCGCCGCCGACCGGTTCGGCGGTCTCTCGCCCGACGGCCGGTGCTACACCTTCGACGCGCGCGCCAACGGTTACGTCCGCGGGGAGGGCGGCGGCTTCGTCGTCCTCAAGCCCCTCGCCGCCGCGCTGCGGGACGGCGACCGCGTCCACTGCGTCATCGAAGGCGGCGCGGTCAACAACGACGGCTTCAGCGAAACCCTCACCACACCCAGCGCCGAAGCCCAGGAAGCCGTCATCCGGGCCGCGCTGCGCCGCGCCGAGGTCGACGCCGGCGCCGTCCGGTACGTCGAGCTGCACGGCACCGGCACCCGCGTCGGCGACCCCCTCGAAGCGGCCGCGCTCGGCGCCGTCTTCGCCCCCGGCCGCGGCGAGGACCCGCTGTGGGTCGGCTCGGTCAAGACGAACATCGGTCACCTCGAAGGCGCCGCGGGCATCGCGGGCCTGCTGAAAGTCGCGCTTTCGCTGGCACACGGCGAAGTCCCGCCCAGCCGCAACCACGAGCACCCGAACCCGGCCATCCGCTTCGACGACTGGCGCTTGCGCGTCGCGCTCGAACCGGTGCCCTGGCCGGAAAACGCCTACGCGGGGGTCTCCTCGTTCGGCATGGGCGGCACGAACTGCCACCTCGTCCTCTCCGCCGCTCCCCCGGCCCCGGAGCCGCTCCCGCGCACACGCGAAGAAGCTCCCTGGGTGCTGTCGGCCCGCACCCCGGGCGGCCTGCGCGGCCAGGCCGCCGCGCTGACCTCCCTCGACGCCGACCCGCTCGACGTCGCGCACTCCCTGGCGACCACCCGCAGCGCGTTCCCGCACCGGGCCGTCGTGCTCGACCCCGCCGCCCTGCCCGCGCTCGCCGCCGGTGAGCCGTCGGCCGACGTCGTCACCGGGACGGCCGGCGAGCACCGCCTCGCGATCCTGTTCCCCGGCCAGGGCGCCCAGCGGCCCGGCATGGGCCGCGCGCTGTACGAGCGGTTCCCCGTGTTCGCCGAAGCGCTGGACGAAATCTGCGCGCGCTGCGACACCGAACGCCCGCTGCGGGACGTGCTGTTCGCCGAACCGGGCTCGGCCGACGCCGCCGTGCTCGCCGAAACCGGGCACACCCAGCCCGCGCTCTTCGCCTACGAAGTCGCGCTGTACCGGCTGTTCGCCTCGTGGGGCGTCGAGCCGGAGTACGTCGCCGGGCACTCGGTCGGGGAGATCGCCGCCGCCCACGTCGCCGGCGTGCTGTCGCTCGACGACGCCTGCGTGCTGGTCACCGCCCGCGGCCGGCTGATGGGCTCGCTGCCACCGGGCGGCGCGATGGTGTCCGTCCGCGCCGCCGCCGGCGAGGTCGAGCCCCTGCTGGGCGACGACGTCGTGCTCGCCGCCGTCAACGGTCCTGCCCACGTCGTGCTCGCCGGTCCGGAAGCGCCGGTGCTGGCGCTGGCCGCGCGGTTCGAGGCCGACGGCCGCAAGGTCACCCGCCTGGCCGTCTCGCACGCGTTCCACTCGCCGCTGATGGACCCGATGCTGGCCGAGTACCGCCGGGTCGTCGAGCAGCTCGACCTGCGCGCACCGCGACGGCCGATCGTCTCGGCGGTGACCGGCCGCGTCATCCGCCAGGCCCAGCTGTGCGACCCCGGGTACTGGGTCCGCCAGGCGCGCGACACCGTCCGCTTCGCCGACGCCGTCACCGCGTTGTCCCGGCAGGGGATCACGGCGTTCCTCGAGCTGGGTCCGGACGGCACCCTCACCTCGCTGGTCCGCGCCTGCCTGGAAAACCAGGCCCTCACGGTGCGGTCGTCACGCTCCCGGCGCCCGGAGGACTTCGGCGCCGTGGCGGCGCTGGCCGAGCTGCACGTCCACGGCGTCGACGTCGACTGGACGACGCTCACCGGCGGCGGCCGCCCGCTCGACCTGCCGACCTACGCCTTCGACCGCGAACGCCACTGGTTCGACGCACCCGAGCCGGCACCCGCCGCGCCGGCCGTCGACCGCGACCTGCTGAAGCTCGTGACCGCCGAAGCCGCCGCGGTCCTCGGCGCCGCGGCCGACCCCGGCACGTCCTTCCGCGAGCTGGGTTTCGACTCGGCGATGACCGTCGACCTCGCCGTCCGGCTCGGCGCCGCCACCGGCCGCACGCTGGCCACGACCGCGCTGTTCGACCACCCCACCGCTCGCGAGCTGGCCGAGCACCTCGCCGGGGCCGCGCCCGTGACCGCACCCGAGATCGCCTCGTCGGGGGACGCGGACCCGGTGGTCGTCGTCGGCCTCGGCTGCCGCTACCCGGGCGGCGCCGGTTCCCCCGAAGAACTCTGGCGGCTGGTCGAGTCCGAAGTGGACGCGATCACCGCGATGCCCGCCGACCGCGGCTGGCCGGCGTCGGTGCTCGGCACCGGACGGCCGGGCGGCTTCCTCGCCGACGTCGCCGGGTTCGACGCCGGCCTGTTCGGCATCTCGCCGCGGGAAGCGCAGGCGATGGAACCCCAGCAGCGGCTGGTGCTCGAAGTCGTCTGGGAAACCCTGGAACGCGCCGGCATCGCGCCGTCGTCGCTGCGCGGCACCCGCACCGGCGTGTTCGTCGGCGCCACCGCGCAGGACTACGGCCCGCGGCTGGCCGAAGGCACCGGCGACGCCGAGGGGTACGTGCTCACCGGCACCTCGCCGAGCCTGGTCTCCGGCCGGGTCGCCTACGTCCTCGGCACCGGCGGCCCGGCCGTCACCGTGGACACGGCGTGCTCGTCGTCGCTGGTCGCGCTGCACCTGGCCGTGCGGTCGGTGCGCTCGGGGGAGACGTCGCTGGCCATCGCCGGCGGCGTCACGGTGATGGCCGAGCCGGGCATCTTCGTCGAGTTCGCCAAGCAGGGCGGCTTGTCGGAAGACGGCCGCTGCAAGGCGTTCGGCGACGGCGCGGACGGCACCGGCTGGGCCGAGGGCGTCGGGATGGTCGTCGTCGAACGGCTTTCGCGCGCCCGCGAACTCGGGCACGACGTCCTCGCGATCGTGCGTGGCTCCGCGGTCAACTCCGACGGCGCGTCCAACGGCCTCACCGCGCCCAGCGGCCCGGCGCAGCAGCGCGTGATCCGCGAGGCCCTCGGCGACGCGGGCCTGGCGCCCGGCGACGTCGACGTCCTCGAAGCGCACGGCACCGGCACCCGGCTCGGCGACCCGATCGAAGCGCGTGCCGCGCTCGCCGTCTACGGGCAGGAGCGGGAAACGCCGCTTTTGCTGGGCTCGATCAAGTCGAACATCGGGCACACGCAGGCCGCGGCCGGGATCGCCGGCGTCATCAAGATGATCGCGGCGATGCGGCACGGCGTCGTGCCCCGGACGCTGCACGCCGAAACGCCGTCGTCCCATGTGGACTGGACGGCGGGCGCGATCGACCTGGTCACCGCGGCCCGCGAGTGGCCCGAGGCCGGCCGCCCGCGCCGCGCGGCCGTGTCGTCGTTCGGCATCAGCGGCACGAACGCGCACCTGATCCTGGAGCAGGCCCCGGCGGAACCGGTCGCCGAGCCCACGCGCGAAGTCGTCGCCACCGCCGTCCCGTGGGTCGTCTCGGCGCAGTCCGAAGCGGCGTTGCGCGCGGCCGTGGACCGGATCCGGACGCTCGACGCCGACCCGGCCGACGTCGGGCATTCCCTGCTCACCACCCGTTCTTCGTTCGACCGCCGGGCCGTCGTGCTGGGCGGGGCCGAGATCGCGAGCGGCACCGCGCCCGCGGTCGCACCCGCCGTCGCCGCGGTGTTCGCCGGGCAGGGCACCCAGCGCGTCGGCATGGGCCGCGAGCTGGCCGCGCGGTTCCCGGCCTTCGCGGCCGCGTATGACGAGGTCTGTGCCCACTTCCCGGCCGAGGTGGCCGAAGCGATCCGCACCGAAGACCCGGCCGTGCTGGACCGCACCGGCGTCGCCCAGCCCGCGCTGTTCGCCCTCGAAGTCGCGCTGTTCCGGCTCGCCGAGTCGCTCGGCGTGCGCGCGGACCGGGTCGCCGGGCACTCGATCGGCGAGCTGGCCGCGGCGCACGTCGCCGGGGTGCTCGACCTGCCGGACGCGTGCGCGCTCGTCGTCGCGCGCGGCCGCCTGATGGAGGCGCTGCCCGAAGGCGGCGCCATGATCGCGCTGCAGGCCACCGAGGACGAGGTCCGGCCGCTGCTCACCGGCGGCGTCGCGATCGCCGCGGTCAACGCGCCCGGATCACTGGTCGTCTCCGGCGAAGAGGACGCGCTGCTGCGGCTGGCGGCGTCCTTCGAGGAGGCCCGGCGGCTTTCGGTGTCGCACGCGTTCCACTCGCCGCTGATGACGCCGATGCTCGACGACTTCCGCCGGGTGGCCGAAGGACTGACGTTCCACGAGCCCGCGCTTCCGGTCGTCTCGACGGTCACCGGCCGCCCGGCCGGATCCGGCGAGCTGACCGACCCCGGCTACTGGGTCGCCCAGGTCGTGGCGACCGTGCGCTTCGCCGACGCGCTGGAGTCGTTGCGGGACAACGGAATCGGGATGTTCGTCGAGTTCGGACCGGACAGCACCCTCGCCGGGCTGGTCGCGCGCACCCTGCCGGACGCGGCCCCGGTGCCGCTGCTGCGCTCGGACCGTCCGGAAGAGACGGCGTTCGCGACCGCGCTCGGCCGCCTGCACGTCCTCGGCGCCGAACTCGACTGGACGGCGTTCTACGCCGGCACCGGCGCCCGCCGCGTCGCCCTGCCCACCTACCCCTTCCAGCACGAACGCTTCTGGGTCACCGCGCGGCCCGCCGCCCGCCCGGTCGGCCGCTCGGACCACCCGCTGCTCGGCGCGGCCGTCGAACTGCCCGGTGAGGACGGTGTCGTGCTCACCGGGCACGTCTCGCCGGACGCGCTGCCGTGGCCGGCCGATCACGTCGTCGAAGACCGGATCCTGTTCCCCGGCACCGGGTTCGCCGAACTCGCGCTGCGCGCCGGCGCCGAACTCGGCTGCGGCGCGCTGGCCGAGCTGACCCTCACCGCGCCGCTGCCGCTGCCGCTGGCGGGTGACGGCGTGATCGTGCAGGTCCGCGTCGGCGCCGACGACGGCGGCCGCCCGGTCACCGTGCACTCCCGCACCGACGGCGGCACCTGGACCGAGCACGCGACCGGCCGCCTGGTCCCGGCCGTCGCGGCCCCGGTGCTCCCGGCCGGCGAACGCGGGGAAGCGATCGACGTCGGCGAGCTGTACCCGACCCTGGCCGCGGCCGGGCTGGCCTACGGGCCGGCGTTCCGCGGCGTCCGCGCGGCCTGGCACGAGGGCGACGACCTGTGCGCGGACCTCGTGCTGCCCCAGGAAGCCGGCGACCCGGCGGGTTACCTGCTGCACCCGGCCCTGTTCGACGCCGCCCTGCACCTGGTCCCGTTCCTCGGGCTCGACCCGCGCCCGCGCGCCCGGCTGCCGTTCGTCTTCTCCGACGTCGGCCTGCACGCGGCCGGCGCGTCGGCCCTTCGGCTGCGGATCCGCCGGCTCGGCCCGGACACCGTGACCCTGGCGGTGACCGACCCCGAAGGCACGCCGGTCGCCACCGTCGGGTCCCTCGTGCTGCGGCCCCCGGCCGACGCGGCCCCGGCGGTGGCGCCGCTGCTGCGCGTCGAGTGGACCCCCAAGGACCTCGGCGCCCCGGCCGAGCTGACCTGGGCCGTCGTCGGCGCGGACGAGCAGGGACTCGGCGCGCTGCTGGCCGGGCGCCACGCGGTGCCTTCCGCGGCCGACGTGCTGCTGATCCCGGTCCCGGACCCGGTCGGCTTGCCCGTCCCGGACGGCGTCCGGCTGGCGACGTCGACGGTGCTGAGCCACCTGCGCGGGCACCTCGAGGACGACAAGCGGCTGGTGTTCGTCACCCGCGGCGGCCCGGCCGCCGCGGCAGCCGAAGGGCTCGTCCGCTCGGCCCAGGCCGAACGGCCGGGCCGGTTCTTCCTGCTGTCCGGCGTGCCCTCGGCGGCGGAGCTGGCCGCGCTCCCGACGTCCGGCGAGACCGAGGTCCGGATCCGCGACGGCCGCGTCGAAGTCCCGCGCCTCGCGCCGGTGGCCGCCGCCGAGCCCGGCCCGGTCGACTGGGGTACCGGCGCCGTCCTGATCACCGGCGGCACCGGTGGTCTCGGCGGGCATCTCGCCCGGCACCTGGTGACCACCCACGGCGTCACGCGGCTGGTCCTCGCCGGTCGCCGGGGCGCCGCGGCCCCCGGCGCCCGTGAACTGGCCGACGAGCTGACCGCGCTCGGCGCCGAGGTCGACCTGGCCGCCTGCGACGTCTCCGATCGCGACGCCGTCGCCGCGCTGTTCGCCGCGCACGACATCACCGGCGTGGTGCACGCCGCCGGGGTCCTCGACGACGGCGTGCTCGACGCCCTGACCCCCGCCCGGCTCGCCCGCGTCTTCGCCCCGAAGGTCGACGCGGCCTGGCACCTGCACGAGCTGGCGCCGGAGCCGGCCGCGTTCGTCGTGTTCACGTCGGTGTTCGGCGTGCTCGGCAACGGCGGCCAAAGTGCCTACACCGCGGCCAACGCGGCCCTCGACGACCTCGTCCGCACCCGCGCCGCCGCCGGGCTCCCGGCCCGCGCGATCGCGTGGGGGCCGTGGGCGCGCGAAAGCGGGATGACCGGCACGCTGTCCGACTCGGGCCTGCGCCGGATGGCCCGCGCCGGGCTGCCGACGCACACCGTCGAGGAGGGCCTGGCCTGGTTCGACGCGGCGCTCGCCGGGGCCGAGCCCGCGGTCGTCGCCGCGCACGTCGACCGCGCCGCCCTGCGCGCGCTGGACGTCGTGCCGCCGGTGTTCCACCGCCTGGCCCCGCCGCGCCCGCGCCGCGCGGCCGCGGCGCCGACCGACTTCGGCGCGCTCGTCGTGGCGACGGTGGCGAACGTCCTCGGGCACGCGTCCGCGGCGTCGGTCGACTCGTCGCTGACGTTCCGCGAGCTGGGCCTGGATTCCCTGACGTCGGTGGAACTGCGCAACCGCCTCGCCGACGCGACCGGGCGCCGGCTGCCCGCGACGCTCGTGTTCGACCACCCGACCCCGGACGCCGTCACCGCGTTCCTCGAAGAAGGCCTCTCGCTGCGCCCGGCCCGGGTCGCCGCACCGCGCGGCGACGACCCGATCGTCGTCGTCGGCATGGCCTGCCGGTACCCCGGCGGGGTGGCGTCGCCGGAAGACTTCTGGGAGCTGCTGACCGAGGGCCGCGACGGCATCACGCCGTTCCCGGCCGATCGCGGCTGGCACGTCCCCGGCGCCGACTTCGAAGGTGGCTTCCTGCACGAGGCCACCGGCTTCGACGCCGACTTCTTCGGCATCTCGCCACGGGACGCGCTCAGCGCCGATCCGCAGCAGCGGCTGCTCCTGGAAGTCTCGTGGGAGGCGTTCGAACGGGCGGGCATCGATCCGACGTCGCTGAAGGGCTCAGACACCGGCGTCTTCGCCGGGGTGATGTACCACGACTACGCGGCGATCGCGCAGGATCCGGAGGCGCGCGGCTTCGACGTCAACGGCACCGCCGGCAGCATCGCCTCCGGCCGGGTCGCCTACGCGCTCGGCTTGGAAGGCCCGGCGGTCACGGTGGACACGGCGTGTTCGTCGTCGCTGGTGGCCTTGCACTGGGCGGCGCAGGCGCTGCGGTCGGGGGGTTGTTCGCTGGCGCTGGCCGGTGGCGTCACGGTGATGTCAACCCCGGCGACGTTCCTCGACTTCGCCCGTCAAGGCGGTCTCGCGAGCGATGGCCGCTGCAAGTCCTTTTCGGACGCCGCGGACGGCACCGGGTGGTCCGAGGGCGTCGGTCTGCTCGTGCTGGAACGGCAGTCCGACGCCGTCCGCAACGGGCACCGCGTCCTGGCCGTGCTGCGCGGGTCCGCGGTCAACTCCGACGGCGCGTCGAACGGTCTCACCGCACCGAACGGGCCGTCGCAGCAACGCGTGATCCTCGCCGCGCTGGCCGAGTCCGGACTGTCTGCTTCGGACGTCGACGTCGTCGAGGCGCACGGCACCGGCACGACTTTGGGCGACCCGATCGAGGCACAGGCGCTGCTGGCCACCTACGGCCGGGACCGCTCGACGCCGGTGCTGCTGGGTTCGGTGAAGTCGAACATCGGCCACACCCAGGCCGCCGCCGGGGTCGCCGGGATCATCAAGATGATCCTCGCCATGCGGCACGGCGTCGTGCCCAAGTCGCTGTGGGCCGGGACGCCGTCGTCCCATGTGGACTGGGAGTCGGGGGCGGTCGAGCTGCTCGCCGACGCCCGGGAGTGGCCGGTCGCGGACCGGCCGCGGCGGGCCGGGGTGTCGTCGTTCGGGATCAGCGGCACCAACGCCCACGTCGTCATCGAGGCCCCGGCCGCCGCTCCGGTGCCCGCTGCCGCCGGGCGTCCGCTGGTGCCGTGGGTGCTTTCGGCGCGGTCGGAAGACGCTTTGACGGACCAGATCGCCCGCGTCACCACCGCTTCCCCCGCGCCGCTCGACGCCGGGTTCACCTTGGCGACCGCGCGCGCCCGGTTCGCCCACCGCGCCGTTCTGGTGGCCGGTGCCGGCGGGGTGCGTGAGGTCGCCAGGGGTGTCCCATCGCCGGGACCGCTGGCGTTCCTGTTCACCGGGCAGGGCGCGCAGCGGATCGGGATGGGCCGGGACCTGGCCGCGGAGTACCCGGTGTTCGCGGAAGCCTTCGACGAGGTCTTGGCGTCCTTCGAGCCCGCCGTGCGCGCGGTGGTGTGGGGTTCCGACGCCGGAGCGCTGGCCGAAACCGGAGTCGCGCAACCGGCGTTGTTCGCGATCGAAGTGGCGCTGGCCCGGCTGCTGGCGTCGTGGGGCGTCCGCCCGGACTTCGTCGCCGGGCACTCGGTGGGGGAGATCGCGGCCGCGCACGTGGCCGGGGTGCTGTCCCTCGCCGACGCGTGCACCCTGGTCGCCGCGCGCGGCCGCCTGATGCAGGCCCTGCCGCGCGGCGGGGCGATGGTGGCCATCGAGGCGTCCGAAGAGGACGTTCTCGGCGCGCTGATCGACGGCGCCGACCTGGCCGCGGTGAACGGCCCGCGGTCCGTGGTGGTCTCCGGCACCGAGACCGCGGTCCTCGAAGTGGCGGCCCGCTTCGGCAAGTCCAAGCGGCTCGCGGTGTCGCACGCGTTCCACTCGCACCTGATGGACCCGATGCTGGCCGAGTTCCGCGCGGTCGTCGCGGAACTGTCGTTCGCGCCACCGGAGATCCCGGTGATCGCGGCCGGCGACGTGACGTCCCCGGAGTACTGGGTCGGGCACGTGCGCGCGACGGTCCGGTTCGCCGACGCGCTCGCCTCGCTGCGGGAAGCGGGCGTGACGGCGTTCGCCGAGATCGGCCCGGACGCGGTGCTGGCCGGCCTGGTCGACGACCCGGCCGCGGTGGTCACCCCGGTCCTGCGCCGCGACCGCCCGGAGCCGGTCTCGATCCTCGAGGCGCTGGGCCGCCTGCACGTGGCGGGGTCCACAGTGGACTGGACGGCCTGGTTCGCCGGCTCGGGCGCGCGGGTGATCGACCTGCCGACCTACCCGTTCCAGCACCGGCGCTTCTGGCCGTCGGCTCCGGGGCACCCGCTCCTGGGCCCGCCCCTGGACCTGACCGACGGCGGCCTGGTCCTGACGAGCGTCCTCACGACGGCGACCCAGCCGTGGCTGGCGGACCACGCGGTCCACGGAACCCCCGTCCTCCCGGGCACGGCGTTCGCGGAGCTGGCCCTGGCGGCGGGCGCGGACCTCGGCGTCGAGGAACTGACGATCGAGGCACCGCTCGCCTTGACCGCGGACCGCCGGCTGCAGGTGCGGCTGGGTCCCGCGGACGACGACGGCGTGCGCGAGTTCGCGGTGTCTTCGCGGCCGGACGGGACGGACGAGCCGTGGGTGCGGCACGCGACCGGCCGGCTGGTGCCGGAAGTCGCGGTGGCCGAGGACTTCCCGGACACCTGGCCGCCCGCCGGCGCCGAACCCCTCGACCTCACCGGCCTCACCGACCGCCTCGCCGCCGACGGCCTCGGCTACGGCCCTGCCTTCCCCGGCCCCACCTTCGCCTGGCGCCGGGACGGCGAGATCTTCGCCGAAGTCGCCCTCGCCGAACCGCAGCGCCCCGACGCCACCGCCTACGGCCTCCACCCCGCGCTCTTCGACGCGACCCTCCGGCTCGCCTCCCTCCTCGACCCCGGCCTCACCGGCAGCGTCCCGTTCTCGTGGCACGGCATCGCCCTGCACGCCACCGGCGCCGCCGCCCTCCGCGTGCGGCTCACCCCGGCCGACGGCGGCCTCGGGCTCACCGCCACCGACCCGGCCGGCACCCCCGTCGTCGCCGTCGAGCGGCTCGTCCTCCGCCGCCCGGGCGCGGCCACCGCCCCGCAACCGCTGCTGCGCCTCGACTGGACACCCGTCACGCCCCAGGCACCCCCGGCCGACGTCCTGACCGTCGCCACCGGGGACCTGACCGACGTCCCGCGGTCGCTGCGCGAGGTCACCGCCTACGTCTTGACGCAGCTCCAGGAGGCGCTCACCCACGACCGCACCCTGGTCGTCGTGACTCCCGCCGGCGATCCGGTCGCGGCCGCCGCCGGTGGCCTGGTCCGTGCCGCCCAAGCGGAACACCCGGGCCGCTTCGTGCTCGTCGAGACCGACGGCTCCCTCGCCCCGGCCGTCGCCGCGGACGAGCCCGTCCTGAAGATCGACGGCGGCCGCCTCTTCGCCGCGCGGCTCGCCCGCGTCACCGCGACCCCGGCCGAAGCTCCCGAGCGCGCCGGCACCGCCCTCATCACCGGCGGGACCGGCGGCCTCGGCAGCGCCGTCGCCCGCCACCTCGCCGGGCGCGGCCGCCGCGACCTGCTGCTCGTCAGCCGGTCCGGCACCGCCGACCCCGCACTGCTCGACGACCTCGCCGGGCTCGGCGCCCGCGTCGAGGTGGCCGCCTGCGACGCCGGCGACCGCGGCGCCCTCGAACGGCTCCTCGACGGCCGCGAGATCACCACCGTGGTCCACGCCGCCGGCGTCCTCGACGACGGCACCCTCGCCGCCCTCACCCCGGACCGCTTCGAAACCGTCCTGCGCGCCAAGGCCGACAGCGCGTGGTACCTCCACGAGCTGACCGCGCCCGGCACCGAGCTGATCTTCTTCTCCTCCGTCGTCGGCACGTTCGGCGGCGCCGGGCAGGCGAACTACGCCGCCGCAAACGCTTTCCTCGACGCACTCGCCCGCCGGCGCCCGCACACCGTGTCCCTCGGCTGGGGCCCGTGGGAATCCGGCAGCGGCATGACGTCGACGCTGTCCGAAGTGGACCTGCGACGGCTCGCCGAAGCGGGGATGCCGCCGGTCACCGTCGAAGCGGGGCTCGCCCTGTTCGACGCCGCCCGCGGCGCCGGCGAGCCCGCGCTCCTCCCGCTGCCGCTCGACCTCGCCGCCGTGCGACGGCAGCCGGAAATCCCGCACGTCCTGCGCGGCCTGGTCCGGCCGGGCCGCCGCCGCGCCGCGGCCGGTTCCGCGGCGGCCGGCGACCTGGTCCGCACGCTCGCGCCGCTGCCCGCCGCCGAACGCGCGGACGCCCTCGCCGGACTGGTCGCCACGCACGTCGCGCTCGCACTCGGGCACGCCGACGCCGCCGCGATCGACCCCGCCCGCGCGTTCTCCGACCTCGGCTTCGACTCGCTCAGCGGCGTCGACCTGCGCAACCGCCTCGCCGCGGCCACCGGCCTGCGCCTGCCCAGCACCCTGGTGTTCGACCACCCGACCGTCACCGCGCTCGCCGCGCACTTGCTGGCCGAATTGTTCGACGCCGGCACGCCGGTCGCCGAAACGCGCCGCGCGGTCACCGGCGACCCGATCGTCATCGTCGGCATGGCCTGCCGCTACCCGGGCGGGGTCCGCACGCCCGAGCAGCTCTGGGAGCTGGTCCGCGACGGCCGCGATGCCGTTTCGGAGTTCCCCGCCGACCGCGGCTGGGACCTCGACGCGCTCTACGACCCGGACCCCGCGCACCCCGGCACGTCCTACACCCGCCACGGCGGCTTCCTGCACGACGCGGCGGAGTTCGACGCCGAGTTCTTCGGGATGAGCCCGCGCGAAGCCCTCGCCACGGACGCCCAGCAGCGGCTGCTGCTCGAGACGTCGTGGGAGGCCGTCGAACGCGCGGGCATCGACCCGGCGAGCCTGCGCGGCACCGCGACCGGCGTGTTCGCCGGGGTGATGTACCACGACTACAGCAGCCTGCTCAGCGGCAGCGAAGACGCCGAGGGCTACTTGACGAGCGGCAGCGCGGGCAGCGTCGCGTCCGGCCGGGTGTCCTATGTGCTCGGTCTGGAAGGCCCGGCGGTCACAGTGGACACCGCGTGCTCGTCTTCGCTGGTCTCACTGCACCTCGCCGCGCAGGCCCTGCGGTCGGGGGAGTGCGACCTCGCCCTCGCCGGGGGTGTCACGGTGATGGCGACGCCGTCGACGTTCGTCGAGTTCTCCCGGCAGCGCGGCCTGTCCGCGGACGGCCGCTGCCGCTCCTTCGGCGACGGCGCCGACGGCACCGGCTGGGCCGAAGGCGCCGGGATGCTGCTGCTGGAACGGCTTTCCGACGCCGAGCGGAACGGGCACCGGATCCTGGCCGTGGTCAAGGGTTCCGCGCTCAACCAGGACGGCGCGTCCAACGGCCTCACCGCGCCGAACGGCCCGTCGCAGCAACGCGTCATCCGGGCCGCGCTGGCCGCCGCCGGTCTGTCCGCTTCGGACGTCGACGCGGTGGACGGCCACGGCACCGGCACGCCGCTGGGCGACCCGATCGAGGCGCAGGCGCTCATCGCGACCTACGGGCGGGACCGCGAAACCCCGTTGCTGCTGGGCTCGGTGAAGTCCAACATCGGGCACACGCAGGCGGCCGCGGGGGTCGCGAGCGTGATCAAGATGGTCCTCGCGATGCGGCACGGCGTGCTGCCGCGAACCCTGCACGCGGACACGCCGTCGTCGCGCATCGACTGGGAAGACGGCGGGGTCACCCTGCTCGGCGCCGCGACCGGGTGGCCCGAACGCGGCCGGCCGCGCCGGGCGGCGGTCTCGTCGTTCGGGATCAGCGGCACCAACGCCCACGCCATCCTCGAACAGCCTCCGGCCGCTCCGGACGAGCCGCCCGCGGTGCCCGCGCCCGCGGTCGTGCCGTGGCCGCTGTCGGCCAAGTCCGAGGCCGCGTTGCACGCACAGGCGGCGGCCTTGGCCGCGTTCGCCGACGCGCCGCTCGACGCCGGGCACACGCTGGCCCGCCGGTCGCGGTTCGCGCACCGGGCCGTGGTGCTCGCGACCGACCCGGCGACCACCCGGGACGCCTTGACGCTCGACCACCCGGCCGTCATCACCGGTGCCGCGGTGCCCGGCAAGACCGCGTTCCTCTTCAGCGGCCAGGGCGGCCAGCGCGCCGGCATGGGCCGCGAACTGGCGCGGCGGTTCCCGGTGTTCGCCGAGGCCTACGACGCCGTCCTCGCGGAGTTCGGTCCCGAGGTCGTGGCGGCCGTGCGCGGGGACGACCAGGAGCGGCTGGACCGCACGGAGTTCGCGCAGCCCGCGTTGTTCGCGCTGCAGGTCGCGCTGCTGCGGCTGGCGGAATCGTGGGGTGTCACGCCCGACGCCGTCGCCGGGCATTCGATCGGCGAGATCGCGGCCGCGCACGCCGCCGGAGTGTTCTCCCTGGCCGACGCGTGCCGCCTGGTCGCTGCCCGCGGCGCGCTGATGCAGGCGCTCCCGGACGGCGGCGCGATGGTCGCCGTCGTCGCCAGCGAGGACGACGTCCGCCCGCTGCTGAGTCCGGACGTCGCGATCGCCGCCGTCAACGGGCCGCGGTCGATCGTGCTGTCCGGGACGGCGGAAGCGGTCGGCGCGGTGGCCGCGCGGTTCGAGAAGACGCGGCGGCTGACGGTGTCGCACGCGTTCCACTCGCCGTTGATGGAGCCGATGCTCGCGGCGTTCGCGGAAGTACTGAGCGGAATCACCTTCGAGCCGCCGCGGCTGCCGTTCGTGTCCACCGTGGCGCACGGTGCCGAGCCGGCCTCAGTGGACTACTGGGTGCGGCACGCGCGGGAGGCGGTCCGGTTCGCCGACGCCGTCACGGCCCTGACCGGGGCCGGGGTGACGCGGTTCGTCGAAGCGGGCCCGGACGGTGTGCTGTCCGCGCTGGTCCCGGACGGGCTCGCGGTGCCGCTGCTGCGCCGCGACCGCGGGGAAGAAGCCGCGTTCGTCGAGGCCGCGGCCCGGCTGTTCGTCGCCGGCGTCGACGTCGGCTGGCCGGCCGGCGGCCGTCCGGCGGACCTGCCCACGTACCCGTTCCAGCGCGAACGGTTCTGGCCCGCGCCACGACCGGTCCGCGCGGCCGGCTCGCCGGCGCACCCGCTGCTCGACGACGTCGTCGCACTGGCCGGGTCGGACGAGGTCGTGCTGACCGGCCGGCTGTCGGTGGCCGCGCAGCCGTGGCTGGCCGAGCACGTCGTGGCGGGGGCGCCGCTCCTGCCGGGCACGGCGCTGGCCGAGCTGGCCATCCGCGCCGGCGACGAGTGCGGCTGCCCGCGGATCGACGAGCTGACCATGGCCGTCCCGCTGGTGATCCCCGCCCGGGTGCAGGTGCGCGTCGGCGAGCCGGGGACGCACGGCACCCGTGCGGTGACCATCCACTCACGACAGTCCGAAGAGGACTCTTGGACCGAGCACGCCACCGGAACGCTGAGCGCCGCGCCGCCCGCTCCCGCTCCCGCCGCCGGCGCCTGGCCGCCCGCGGACGCGGAACCGGTCGCGCTGGAGGACTTCTACGCGGACTTCGCGGCGGACGGCTTCGAGTACGGCCCCCGGTTCCGCGGCCTGCGCGTGGCCTGGCGCCGCGGTGACGAGGTCTTCGCCGAGGTCGCGCTCGACGACGAATTCCACGCCGAGGCAGCGGAGTTCGGCCTGCACCCGGCCTTGCTCGACGCGGCCTTGCACGCCCTGACACTGCGCCAAGGCACGCCGTCGCGGGTGCTCCCGTTCTCGTGGCGCGGGGTGTCCCTGCACGCGTCGGGCACGGTGGCCCTGCGGGTCCACGTCCGCGGCGACAGCCTGTCCCTGACCGCCGCGGATGGCACCCCGGTGGCCACGATCGACGCCCTGGACCTGCGCGAACACCGCCCGGCGGCCCAGCGCACCGACGCGTTGTTCACCCTGGGCTGGACCCCGGTGCCCGCCCCCGCCGCTTCCCCCGCGGTCCTCTGGGGCGAAAACCCGTTCGGCCTCGCGCTGCCCACCGCCGAGGACCTCGGGGCCCCGGTGGTGGCGACGTGCCTGGCCGGTGGGGCGGACGTCCCGGCTTCGGCGCACGACCTGACCCGCCGGGCGCTGGAGCTGGCCCAGCGCTGGGTCGCGGAGTCCGAGACGGGCAAGCTGGTGTTCCTGACCCGCGGTGCGACGGACGGAACAGACGTCCCGGCCGCCGCGGTGTGGGGCCTGATCCGCGCGGCCCAGTCGGAGCACCCGGGCCGCTTCGGCCTGGTCGACTTCGACGACTCCACGTCGCCCGAACTGCTCCTCTCCGCTCTCGCGAGCGACGAACCCCAGCTCGCCCTCCGCGACCACACCCTCCTCGCCGCCCGCCTCACCCCCGCACTTTCACGTGAAAGTGCCGACCTGGGCCCCGCACTTTCACGTGAAAGTGCGGGCTCCTGGGGCCTCGACGGGACCGTCCTCGTCACCGGCGGCACCGGTGGGCTCGGCGCCGTCATCGCCCGGCACCTGGTCGCCGAGCGGGGGACGCGGCGGCTGCTCCTCGTCAGCCGCCGCGGTGCCGACAGCCCCGGCGCGGCCGAGCTGGTCGGCGAACTCACCGAAGCCGGTGCCGAAGTCACCGTCGCCGCCTGCGACGTCGCCGACCGGGAAGCGCTCGAGGAACTGCTTCGCGACCGCGAAATCACCGCTGTCGTCCACGCCGCCGGGGTTCTCGACGACGCGCTCCTCGCCGACCTCACCCCCGAACGCCTGGCCGCCGTCCAGCGGCCCAAGGCCGAATCCGCGTGGTACCTGCACGAACTCATCCCGGACCACACCACCCTCGTCCTCTTCTCCTCCGTCTCCGGCACCCTCGGCCTCCCCGGTCAGGGCAACTACGCGGCCGCCAACGCGTTCCTCGACGCCCTCGCCCGCCACCGCCCGAACACGGTGAGCCTCGCCTGGGGACCCTGGGTCCCCACCTCCGGCATGACCGCCGGCCTCGGGGACAGCGGGCTGAACCGGCTCGCACGCGCCGGCTACCCGCCGCTCACGATCGAACAGGGCACCGCGCTCTTCGACGCCGCTCTCGCCGCCGGAGCGCCCGTCGTGCTGCCCGTCCGGCTGGACCGGGCCGTCCTGCGCCGCCGCGAAGACCTCCCGTACCCCTTGCGCGGCCTGGTGCGCGCCGCCCCGCGCCGGGTGGCGGAACGGCGGCTGCGCGACCGCGCCGAAGCCGGCATCGTCGTCGCGAACGAGGTCGCGCACGTCCTCGGCCACCGCGGCACCGAGCGGATCACCGCCGCCAAGTCGTTCGCCGAACTCGGCTTCGACTCGCTCACCGCCGTCGAGCTGCGCAACCGGCTCACCGCCGCCACCGGGCTGCGGCTGCCCGCGACGCTCGTCTTCGACTACCCGACCGTCGGCGCGCTCGCCGACCACCTCGCCGGCGACGCACCGGCCGAGCCGGCACCGGCGGCGAAGGCCGTCGACGGCGACCCGATCGTCATCGTCGGCATGGCCTGCCGCTACCCGGGAGGTGTCGAGTCGCCCGAAGACCTCTGGCGGCTGGTCGAAACCGGCGGCGACGCCGTCTCCGGCTTCCCGGAGAACCGCGGCTGGGACCTCGCCGCGCTCTACGACCCGGACCCCGCCCACCCCGGCACGTCCTACACGCGCCACGGCGGGTTCCTGCACGACGCGGCCGACTTCGACGCCGGCTTCTTCGGCATGAGCCCGCGGGAGGCCGTCGCGACCGACGTCCAGCAGCGCTTGCTGCTCGAGACGTCCTGGGCCGCGGTGGAAAGCGCGGGCGTCGACCCGTCGTCGCTGCGCGGCAGCGCCACCGGGGTGTTCGCCGGGGTGATGTACGGCGACTACAGCCGCCTGCTCGACGGCGGCGAAGACGCCGAGGGGTACAAGACCAGCGGCAGCGCGGGGAGCGTGGCCTCCGGCCGGGTCGCCTACACCCTCGGTCTCGAAGGTCCCGCGGTCACCGTGGACACGGCGTGCTCGTCGTCGCTGGTGGCGCTGCACTGGGCCGCCCAGGCCCTGCGGTCCGGCGACTGCGACCTCGCCCTCGCCGGCGGTGTCACGGTGATGTCGACACCGGCCGCGTTCGTCGAGTTCTCCCGCCAGCGCGGGCTCGCGGCCGACGGCCGCTGCAAACCGTTCTCCGGCAGCGCCGACGGCGTCGGCTGGTCCGAAGGCGTCGGCGTGCTCGTCCTGGAACGGCTCTCCGACGCCGAACGCCACGGCCACGAGATCCTCGCCGTGGTCAAGGGGTCCGCGGTCAACCAGGACGGCGCGTCCAACGGTCTCACCGCTCCCAACGGTCCTTCGCAGCAACGCGTCATCCGCGCCGCGCTCGCCGGTGCCGGTCTGTCCGCTTCGGACGTCGACGTGGTCGAGGCGCACGGCACCGGGACGACCCTGGGCGACCCGATCGAAGCCCAGGCACTGCTGGCGACCTACGGCCAGGACCGGGAAACCCCGCTGCTGCTGGGGTCGGTGAAGTCGAACATCGGGCACACGCAGGCCGCGTCCGGGGTCGCCGGGATCATCAAGGTGGTCCAGGCGATGCGCCACGGCGTCGTGCCGCGGACCCTGCACGTCACCGAACCGTCCGGCCACGTCGACTGGACGGCGGGCGCCGTCGAGCTCGCCACCGCCGAAACGGCCTGGCCCGATCGCGGCCGCCCCCGCCGCGCCGGCGTGTCGTCCTTCGGCATCAGCGGGACGAACGCCCACGTCATCCTGGAGCGGCCCGAGCCGCGCCCGGTGCCCGAGCGGCCCGCGGCGCCCGAAGTGCCGTGGCTGATCAGCGCCAAGACACCGGAAGCCCTGCGCGCGCAGGCGAACCGGCTCGCAGTCCACATCGGACAGCGTGACCCCCGTGACGTCGCGTGGACGCTCGCCCACGGCCGTGCCCGCTTCGACGAGCGAGTCGTCGTCTTCGGCGAAGACGCACTGGCCGCGCTCGCCGCGGGCACCGAGCACCCGGACGTCGTCACCGGCGCGCCCGCGCCGGGCCGGACCGCGTTCCTGTTCTCCGGCCAGGGTTCCCAGCGGCTCGGCATGGGCCGCGAGCTGGCCGCCGACCCGGACTTCGCCGCCGCGCTCGACGACGTCCTCGCCGAACTCGACCCGGCGGTCCGCGCCGTCATGTGGGGCGACGACAGCGCCGCGCTGGAGCGGACCGAATACGCGCAGGCGGCGTTGTTCGCCGTCGAAGTCGCGTTGTTCCGCGCGGTGACCGCGCGGGGCGTCCGCCCGGACTACGTCGCCGGGCACTCGATCGGCGAACTCGCCGCCGCGCACGTCGCCGGGGTGTTCTCCCTGGCCGACGCGGCCCGGCTGGTCACCGCCCGCGGCCGGCTCATGCAGGCCCTGCCGCCCGGCGGGGCGATGGCCGCCCTGCGGGTCACCGAAGCCGACGTCCGGCCCCTGCTCGTTGACGGCGTGGACATCGCCGCCGTCAACGGCCCGCGCTCGGTCGTGATTTCCGGCCCCGAAGCCGCCGTCGCGGCCGTCGCGGCGCACTTCGGCGACGCCAAGCGGCTCCCGGTGTCGCACGCCTTCCACTCGTCCCTGATGGACCCGATGCTCGCCGAGTTCGGCGCGGTCGCGGCCGGGCTGACCTACCACGAGCCCGTGATCCCCGTGGTGGCGAACGGCAGCGTCACCGATCCGGCGTACTGGGTGCGGCAGGTCCGCGACACGGTCCGCTTCGCCGACGCCCTGCGCGCGCTGCGGGCGTGGCACGTCGACAAGTTCGTCGAGCTCGGCCCGGACGCCGTCCTCACCGGGCTCGCCGCGAGCGACGACGCCGTGGCCGTGCCGCTGCTGCGCCGCGGCCACACCGAGCCCCGCACCTTCCGCACCGCGCTCGCCCGCCTCTTCGCCGCCGGCCTGCCGGTGGCGTGGCCGGGCCTGGCCGACGGCCGCGCGGTTCCGCTGCCGGGCTACGCCTTCCAGCACGACCGGTTCTGGCCCGCGGCCCGCCGCGGCGCCGGCGACCCCGCGGGCCTCGGGCTCGGCGCGGCCGGGCACCCGCTGCTCGGCGGCGTGGTCGACCTCGCCGACGGCGGCGGCCGCCTGTTCACCGGCCGGCTATCCCTGGCCGCGCAGCCGTGGCTGGCCGACCACACCGTGCTGGGCTCGACCGTGCTGCCCGGTGCGGCCTTCGCCGAACTGGCGCTGACCGCGGGCGCCGTGCGCGAACTGGCCCTCGTCGAGCCGCTCGTCGTCCCGGCGGACGCCGCGGTGCACCTGCAGGTCCGCGTGGCCGAGGCGGGCGATGACGGGCTGCGCGACGTCGGCGTGTACTCCCGCGCCGAGGGCAGCAACGGCGCCTGGACCCGGCACGCGACCGGTGTCCTCGAACCGGACCCCGGAAGCACCCCTCGCGACGTCAGCCTCCCGGACGACGCCGAGCCCTTCGACCTCGGCGGCGCCTACGACCGGCTGGCCGCGCTCGGCCTCGGCTACGGTCCCGCGTTCCAGTGCCTGCGCCGAGCCTGGCGCCACGGCGACGACGTCTTCGCCGAGCTGAGCCTCGGCGACGAACCGGCCACGGCGTTCGGGCTGCACCCCGCGCTGCTCGACGCCGCCCTGCACGCGGTCGCGCTCACCGCCGGGCACGACCGGCCGCACGTGCCGTTCGGCTGGCGCGGGGCCCGGCTGCACGCCACCGGAGCGACGCTCCTGCGCGTCCGCGTCACCCCGGCCGGCGCCGGCACGGTCGCACTGTCCTTTGTGGATCTCGACGGCGCACCGGTCGCCGAGGTCGACGAGGTGGTGTTCCGGCCCGCGGCCGCCGCCCGCACCCAGGACGCGCTGTTCCGGCTGGGCTGGGTCCCGGCCACCCCGGCCCGCCGCGAACCGCGGGACCGGGTCGTCGTCGCGGCCGATGGTCCCGCGCACGCCCTGGAGCTCGTCCGCGACTGGCTCGCCGAACCCCGGGACGCCGAACTCGTCTTCCACACCACGGGCGCCACCGACGGCACCGACCTCGAAGCCGCCGCCGTGTGGGGGCTGGTCCGCGCGGCGCAGGCCGAGCACCCGGGCCGGTTCGCGCTCGTCGACAGCGCCGATCCGGCCGACACCGGGCTGGCCGCGGGGGAACCGCAAGCCCGCGTCCGCGACGGCGTCGTCGAGGTTCCGCGGCTCGCGAAGGCGTCCGTCGAACCGGAGTCGCCGGGCTGGGATCCCGACGGCACCGTCCTGATCACCGGCGGCACCGGCGGCTTGGGCCGCCTGCTGGCGAAGCACCTGGTGACCGAGCACGGGATGCGCCGCCTGCTGCTGCTCAGCCGCAGCGGCGAGGCCGACGTCACCGACCTGACCGAGGCCGGCGCCGAGGTGACCGTCGCCGCCTGCGACGTCACCGACCGGGAAGCGCTCGCCGCGGTCCTCGACGGCCACCGCCTGACCGCCGTCGTGCACGCGGCCGGCGTCCTCGAAGACGGCACGGTCGAAACGATGACCGCCGAGCAGTTCGACCGCGTGTGGCGCCCGAAGGCCGAAGCCGCGTGGCTGCTGCACGAGCTGACCGCAGACCTCGACGGGTTCGTGCTGTTCTCGTCGGTCGCGGGCACGATCGGCGGCGCGGGACAGGCGAACTACGCCGCCGCCAACGCCTACCTCGACGCCCTCGCCGAGCACCGCGCCGCGCGGGGCCTGCCCGCGGTGTCGCTCGCCTGGGGCCCGTGGACCGGGGTCGGCGGCATGACCGCGGAGCTGAGCGGCGCCGAAGTCGCGCGGATGACCCGGGCCGGGATCACCGCGCTGACCGCGGAAGACGGCCTCGCGTTGTTCGACGCGGCCGTCGGCGCCGGGATCCCGGCGCTGGTGCCGGTCCGGCTGGCCGCTACGGCGTCCGGTGAAGTCGGGGCCCCGCTGCGGGGGCTCGTCCGGCCGGCCGCGCGCCGGGCCGCCGCCGCGGGCGAACTCGCGGCCCGGCTCGCGGGGCTCCCGGAAGCCGAGCGCCACGACGTCGTCGCCGACCTGGTCACCGCGCAGGTCGCCGCCGTGCTCGGGCACGCCGACCGCACGGCCGTGGAGCCGTCCCGCGCGTTCTCCGCGCTGGGCTTCGACTCGCTCACCGGCGTCGAACTGCGCAACCGGCTCGCCGGCGCGACCGGCCTGCGGCTGCCCACGACGCTGGTGTTCGACCACCCGAACAGCGCGGCGCTCACCGCGTTCCTGCTCGCCGAGCTGACCGGCGCCGAAGCGGCCGTCCCCGAAGCCCGCCCGGTCCGCGCCCGCGACGACGACCCGATCGTCGTGGTCGGCATGGGCTGCCGGTACCCCGGCGGCGCCGCGTCGCCCGACGAGTTCTGGGACCTGGTCGCCGGCGGCCGCGACGCCGTCGGCCCCTTCCCCGCCGACCGCGGCTGGGACCTGTCCGCGCTCTACGACCCGGATCCCGACCACCCGGGCACGACCTACGCGCGGGCCGGCGGGTTCCTGACCGGTGCCGCGGACTTCGACGCCGCCTTCTTCGGCATGAGCCCGCGCGAAGCCGTCGCGACCGACGCGCAGCAGCGGCTGCTGCTCGAGACGTCGTGGGAGGCGCTGGAACACGCGGGGATCGACCCGGCGACGCTGCGCGGTTCGGCGACCGGCGTGTTCGCCGGCGTGATGTACAGCGACTACGGCGGCCTGCTCGCCGGCAGCGATTACGAAGGCCAGCAGGGGAACGGCAGCGCACCGAGCGTTGCGTCCGGCCGCGTCGCCTACGCGCTCGGCCTGGAAGGCCCGGCGGTCACCGTGGACACGGCGTGCTCGTCGTCGCTGGTGGCGCTGCACTGGGCCAGCCAGGCACTGCGGTCGGGGGAGTGCTCCCTGGCGCTGGCCGGCGGGGTCACGGTGATGGCGACCCCGGCGACGTTCGTCGAGTTCGCCCGCCAGCGCGGGCTTTCGCCGGACGGGCGCTGCAAAGCGTTCTCCGACGACGCCGACGGCACCGGCTGGGCCGAAGGCGTCGGCCTGCTGGTGCTGGAACGGCGGTCCGACGCGCTGCGCAACGGGCACCGGATCCTCGCCGTGGTCAAGGGTTCCGCGGTGAACCAGGACGGTGCTTCGAACGGTCTGACCGCGCCGAACGGCCCGTCGCAGCAGCGGGTCATCCGCGCCGCGCTGGCCGGCGCCGGGCTGTCCACTTCGGACGTCGACGTGGTGGAGGCGCACGGCACCGGCACCGCACTGGGCGACCCGATCGAGGCACAAGCGCTGCTGGCGACCTACGGCCAGGACCGGGAAACGCCGCTGCTGCTGGGTTCGGTGAAGTCCAACATCGGCCACACCCAGGCCGCCGCCGGGGTCGCGGGCATCATCAAGATGATCCAGGCGATGCGCCACGGCGTCGTCCCGGCGAGCCTGCACACCGGCACGCTGTCGTCCCACGTGGACTGGGACGCGGGCGCCGTCGAGGTCGTCACCCGAAGCCGGGCCTGGCCGTCGGTGGCGCGGCCGCGGCGGGCCGGGATCTCGTCGTTCGGCATCAGCGGCACCAACGCGCACGTGATCATCGAGCAGGCACCCGAGGTTCCCGCCGCGGCCGAAGATCCCGCGGGGACGGCAATCTGGCCCTTGTCCGCGCGGTCAGCCGCGGCGCTGCGGACCCACGCGGCCCGCTTGGCGTCCACTGTGGACGAGCTGCCCGCCGGCGACGTCGGCCGGGCGCTGACCCGGCGCGCGCGGTTCGCGCACCGCGCGGTCGTCGTGTCCGAGCGGCCCGCCGAAGCGCTGGCGGCCTTCGCCGCCGGTGAGCCGTCGCCGGACGTCGTCGAAGGCGTGGCCACGGCCGGCCCGACCGCGTTCCTGTTCTCCGGGCAGGGCGCGCAGCGGCCGGGCATGGGCCGCGAGCTGGCCGCACGCTTCCCCGTGTTCGCCGCCGCTCTCGGCGAAGTCCTCGACCGCCTCGACCCGGCCGTCCGGTCCGCCTGGGACGACGAACGGGTGCACCGCACCGAACACACCCAGCCGGCGCTGTTCGCGTTCGAGGTCGCCGCCGCGCGGCTGCTCGAATCGCGGGGCGTGCGCCCGGACTTCGTCACCGGGCACTCGGTGGGGGAGATCGCGGCCGCGCACGTCGCCGGCGCGCTCACCCTCGACGACGCCTGCGCGCTGGTGTCGGCCCGCGCCCGGCTCATGGGCGCGCTGCCCGAAGGCGGCGTGATGATCGCCGTCCGGGCGTCCGAAGCGGACGTCCGCCCGCTGCTGGGCGAGGGCGTCGACCTCGCCGCCGTCAACGGGCCCGCGTCGGTCGTGCTGTCCGGCCGCGAAGAGGCCGTCACCGCGGTCGCGGACAAGTTCGGCGAGCAGCGGCGGCTGCGCGTCTCGCACGCGTTCCACTCGCTGCTGATGGACCCGATGCTGGCGGAGTTCGGCGAAGTCGTCGCCGGGCTCACCTTCGCCGAACCGAAGATCCCGGTGCTCGCTTCGGGCGACGTCACCGACCCGGCGCACTGGGTCCGGCACGTGCGCGACACCGTCCGGTTCGCCGATGCCCTGGACCGGCTCGCCGGGGCGACCCGGTTCGTCGAGGTCGGCCCGGACGCGGTGCTGGCGGGCCTGGTCGACGTGCCGGACGCGGTCGTCGTGCCGGTTGCCCGCCGCGACCGCGCCGAGGAGCGGACGTTCCTCACCGCGCTGGCCCGCCTGCACGTCTCCGGGCTCGACGTCGACTGGACCACCGACGGGCCGCGCGCCGACCTGCCCGCCTACCCGTTCGAGCACCGGCGGTTCTGGCCACCGGCCCGCCCGGCCGGCGACCCGCGCGGCGGGCACCCGGTGCTCGGCGCGGCCGTCGAGGTGGCCGGAACCGGCACACTGGTCAGCACCGGCCGCCTGTCGGCGGCCACCCAGCCGTGGCTGGCCGACCACACCGTCTTCGGGACGACCCTCGTGCCCGGCACGGCGTTCCTCGACCTGGCCCGCCACGCCGGCGCCGAGGCGGGCTGCGCGCGCGTCGGCGACCTGACCCTGCTGGCGCCGCTGATCCTCACCGGCGGGGTCACCGTGCAGGTTTCCCTCGGCGCGCCCGGCGCCGACGGCCACCGCCCGGTGGAGATCCACTCCCGCGGCGACGACGGGGCGTGGACCCGGCACGCGACCGGCGCCGTCACCCCGGACGTCCCGCCGGCGGACTTCGAAGCCGGGGACTGGCCGCCGGTGGCCGCGGTCCCGGTCGCGCTGGACGGCGCCTACGAAGGACTGGCCGAGCGCGGCTTCGCCTACGGCCCGGCGTTCCAGGGCCTGAAGGCGCTGTGGCGGCACGGCGATGAGCTGTTCGCCGAGGTCCGCATCGCCGACGCCGAGGGCTTCGGCCTGCACCCGGCACTGCTCGACGCCGTCCTGCACGCCCAGCTGGTGGCCGACCCCGACGGCCCGCCCGCGCTGCCGTTCACCTGGCGCGGGGTGGCGGTGCACCGGCCCGGCGCGACCGACCTGCGCGTCCGGCTGGCCCCGGCGGGGCCGGACACGATCGCGCTGGCGATCGCCGACGCGGCCGGCGCGCCGGTGGCGTCGGTCGAGGGCCTCACCGTCCGCGAAGCCGGGCAGCCGCGTGCCGCGCACCTCTACCGGCTGAACTGGACACCGATCGCCGCCGCGCCCGCCGACGTCGTCACGGCGCCCGGGTACGCGCTCGCCGACCCGGCCCGCGCGCTGGCCGAACTGGCCGTGGTGCCCGGGTTCGCCGAGGTGGCCGTCCCGGCCGGAGCCGACATCCGCGCCCTGACCGCCGAAGTGCTGGCGCTCGTGCAAGCGTGGCTGGCCGACGCGCGCTTCGGCCCGGCGAAGCTGGTCGTGCGGACGCGGGGTGCGCTCGACGGCGAAGACCTCGCCGCGGCCGCCGTCTGGGGCCTGGTGCGCTCCGCGCGGCAGGAGAACCCGGACCGGTTCGTGCTCGTCGACTCCGACGGATCCCTGGCCCCGCGGGACTTCCTCGGCAGCGGCGAGCCCGAACTGTCCATTGTGGACGGAGTGGTGTCGGCCGCGCGGGTCGGCCGGGTCACGCCGGGCGAGCCCGGTACCGGGTGGGACCGCGACCGCGCGGTGCTCGTCACCGGGGGCACGAGCGGCCTCGGCGCGCTGGTCGCCCGCCGCCTCGCCGCCGACGGGCACCGGCACCTGGTCCTGGCCGGCCGGTCCGGCCGGGCCGAACCCGGCCTCCTCGACGACCTGGCGGAGCTCGGCGCCCGAGCCGACGTGCGGGCGTGCGACGTCGGTGATCGCGCGGCGGTCGCGGCGCTGCTCGACGGCCTCGACCTCACCGCCGTGGTGCACGCGGCCGGCGTCCTCGACGACGGCGTCGTCGGCGCGCTCACGCCGGAGCGGTTCGACACCGTGCTGCGGCCGAAAGCCGACGGTGCCCGGCACCTGCACGAGCTGACGGCCGGGCGCGACCTCGCCGGGTTCGTGCTGTTCTCGTCCCTGGCGGGCACGTTCGGCGGGGCCGGGCAGGCGAACTACGCGGCCGCGAACGCGGTCCTCGACGCGCTCGCCGTCCACCGGCAGCGCCGTGGCCTGCCCGCGGTGTCGCTGGCCTGGGGACCGTGGACGGCCGAGACCGGCATGACGGCGGCCCTGCCCGAAGCGGAGATCCGGCGGCTGGCCCGCGCGGGCGTCGGGCTCCTCGCCGCCGACGACGGCCTGGCCGCGTTCGACGCCGTCCGCGCGGGCGCGGATCCCGTCGTGGTGCCGGTGCACCTCGACCTGCCCGCGCTGCGCGCCCTCGACGACGTCCCGCCGGTGCTGCACACCCTCGTTCCGCCCCGGCGGGCCACCGCCCGCCCGGCGGCGGCCGGGCCGGACCTCGCGCCCCGGCTGGCCGGGCTCGGCGCGGCCGAGCGGATCGAGCTGCTGCTGGACGTGGTCGCCGACGCCGTCGCGGTCGTGCTCGAACACGACGACCGGGACAGCGTCGGGCCGGACCAGGCGTTCACGGAGCTGGGCTTCGACTCGCTGACCGCGGTCGAGCTGCGCCGGCGCCTGACGGCGGTGACCGGCCTCGCGCTGCCGGCGACGCTGGCGTTCGACCAGCCGACCCCGCGCGACCTCGCCCGGCACCTGGCCGAGCTGCTCGCCCCGGACGTGAAGCCGGAGCAGGCGATCCTGGCCGACCTGGCCCGGCTGGAGCAGGCGTTGCGGGACACCGCGATCGACCCCGGCGCGCACGAGGAGATCACCGCGCGCCTGGAGCGGGTGCGCGGTGCGTGGAGCGGCCGCGAGGACGTCGACGGCGGCTTCGACTTCGACGAGGCCAGCGACGACGAGATGTTCGCGCTGCTGGACGAAAAGCTGGGAGCCGGCGACTGACCGCAAGCCGATCACGGATTCTCGCGGGAAAACCCCAGTCCGCGTTGCCTACGCTTCGCCAATCGTCCCAGTCCTTAGGAAAAAGATTGGCGAACCGCGATGCTGATTCTGGGAATAAACGGCAACTTCTCGGCCGAAGGCGAAGAGATCGCCCGGGTCGAGGAGTATTCGTTCCACGACTCCTCCGCGAGCTTGATCCGGGACGGCGAACTGGTCGCCGCGGTCGAGGAGGAGCGACTCAACCGGATCAAGCAGACCACGAAGTTCCCGGCCAGAGCCGTGCGCGCGTGCCTGGCGAAGGCGGACGTGAGACCCGAGGAGGTCGACGCGGTCGGGTTCTACGTCACCGAGGACTTCGCCGACAGCACCCTCAACGAGCTCTACATGCGCAATCCGCGCGTCCCGGCGCGCTATTCCCGGGAATTGATCAAGGAACGCTTCGCGAAAGACCTCGGCTGGCGGCTGCCCGACGAAAAGCTGCTGTTCTTCAACCACCACTACAGCCACGCCCTCTCGACCTACACCCGCTCGGGCTTCGACGACGCGCTCGTGCTGGTCGCCGACGGCCGCGGCGACTGGGAGTCCACCAGCGTCTACAAAGCGGTCGGCGGCAAGCTCGAAGTCCTCGCACAGGTCCCGGCGATGTTCAGCCTCGGCCTGCTCTACAGCCTCGGCACCTGGCGGCTCGGGTACGGCGTCGGCGACGAGTACAAGGTGATGGGCCTGGCGCCCTACGGCGACCCGAGCGTGCTCCGCCCGCAGCTGGAAAGCCTCTACGGCCTGCTGCCGGAAGGCCAGTTCTACTTCACCTTCCGCCCCGCGGGCTACCACTACATGCAGGACTTCTACGCCGACCCGGCGCTGGCCCTGCGGCGCAAGGGCGAGGAGTTCACCCAGGACCACAAGAACTTCGCCGCCGCACTGCAGGAGGCGCTGGAGAAGATCCTGACCCACGTGCTGGCGCACTGGGCGAAGGAAACCGGGCTGCGCAAGCTGGCCTTCGGCGGCGGGGTCGCGCACAACTGCAGCTTCAACGGGAAACTGTTGCGCGGCGGTCTGTTCGACGAGGTCTTCGTCCACCCGGCGTCGCACGACGCGGGCGCGGGGGAGGGCGCGGCACTGGCCGCGCACGAGCGGCTCACCGGCTCCCTGCCCGCCCCGATCCGGTTGCGGCGCGCGGACCTCGGCCCGGACGTCGGGACGGCGGCGGAGATCGAGACCGCGCTGAAGGCGTGGTCGGGCGTGGTCGAGTTCGAGGCGCGCGACGACGTCACGACGTGGTCGGCGGGGCAGCTCGCCGAGGGCGCGGTGCTCGGCTGGGTGCAGGGCGCGTCGGAGTTCGGGCCGCGCGCGCTCGGGTACCGCAGCATCCTCGCCGACCCGCGGCCGAAGGAGAACCAGACGCGGATCAACGCGATCGTCAAGAAGCGCGAGAGCTACCGGCCGTTCGCGCCGTCGGTGACCGCCGAAGCCGCCTCCGGGTACTTCGAGATCCCCGAGACGCGCGGGAACTTCGACTTCATGTCCTTCGCGCTCCAGGTGCGACCCGAACGCCGTGAAGAGCTCGGCGCGGTCACCCACGTCGACGGCACCGCGCGGGTCCAGGTCGTCGAAGCGGACGCGAACCCGCGCTTCCACGCGCTCATCGAGGAATTCGGGCGGGTGACCGGCACGCCGGTGGTGCTCAACACGTCGTTCAACAACAACGCCGAGCCGATCGTGCAGACCGTGGCCGACGCGGTGACCACGTTCCTCACCACCGACCTGGACTACCTGGTGGTCGGCGACTTCGTCGTCCGCCCGGGCCTCGACCGGACCGCGGCGCTGGCCGAGCTGGTCTTCTCGTTCCGCCCGGTGACGCGGCTGCGCACGACGGCCCGCGCCGACGGTGACGCCGCCCCGGAGACGGTGCACCAGGTGTACCTCGACTACCCGGGCGGCCCCGAGCTCACGGTGCGCCCGGAGACCCACGAGCTGCTGACCCGCCTCGACGGCCGCACCCGGATCGGCGACCTGGCACCGGAGCTGACCCCGGCGGTGGCCGCCGAGCTGCAGGAACTGTGGAACCTGCGGTACTTCACGGTCGCCCCGGCATGACGGCGACCGTGACCGCCGACGCGGTGGCCGAGGCGTACCACCAGTGCCGGGACGCGACGGAGCTGCTCGGCGGCCTGGTCCTCGACGCCGGCGGCGCGCGGACGTCGGAGCAGGCGTTGCGGGAGGCCCTTTCGGCGACCCGCGCGGCGGTGGCGGCGGTCCGCTTCGCCCTGGTGGCGGACCACGGCCGGCCGTGAGCCGGCGGGGGCTTCCCGCGCGGGAAGCCCCCTTCAGCCCATTGTGGAGCGGGTGCCCAGCACCGACGCCAGCTGGGCCCGGCCGTCGATCTTCAGCTTGCGGTACAGGCTCGTCAGGTGCTTCTCGACCGCCCGGCGGCTGATGCCGAGCTCGACGGCGATCTCGGTGTTCGTCCGCCCGCCCGCCGCCAGGCGCGCCACGGTCGCCTCGCCCGCGGTCAGCTCCGCGGTGGCCCGGGGCAGCTCCGCGTGGCCGAACGTGCCGTCCTCGCGGGCTTCCAGCCGGCCCGCGCCGCAGCTTTCGGCCAGCTCCCGCGCGCGGGCCAGCAACCGCCGCGCCGCCGCGGGTTCCGTCTCGCGCAGGCACGTGCCGAGGTCGGCGCACGCCTTGGCCGCTTCGAGCTCGTCCGGCGCACCGTCCAGCAGCTCGACGGCCTCCCGCAGCAGCTCGGCCGCGCGCGGCCGGTCGGCCAGCGCGGCGAGCACTCGCAGCGACCGCCCGACGGTCGTGGGCGCACCCCACGCGACGGAGTGGCGGTGGTGCTCCTCGGCGAGCTGCCGCGCCTGGCCGGTCCGGCCGAGCCGCCGGGCCAGCAGCGCCGCCGACCCGCGCCACGCGTAGATCGCCGGGTTGCGCCAGCCCGCCCGGTCCAGCACGCGGCCGCGGTCGAGGAACTGCGCCAGCGCCGCGTCCGGGTCCTCGCGCGCGGCCAGCATCCCGCGCAGGCCGCGCCGGACCGCGAACACCGCGAGGTCGTCGGTGTCGGGCAGGCCGCCGAGCACGTGCCGGGCCAGGTCGCGGCGGCGCGCGGAGTCCGCGACCAGCGCCAGGGTCGTGGCCGGCAGCGCCAGCACGTCGTAGCCACCCGGCTCGGCCGCGCGGAACGCCCGTTCCGCCGGCTCCGCGGCTTCGGCGAACCGGCCGCGCGAAAGCAGTGCCAGCGCCTGGTGGACGTCGACGAGCACGCGCGTCGCCGTCGTGGCCCGCGGCCCGCCCGCCGACGCCAGCCACGGCGCGACGGCGTCCGGGCGGCCGGCGGCGATCAGGACCAGCGGGACGATCCGCAGCGCGGTGCCGGCCCGGACGGTCCGCGCCGGCTCGTGGTCCAGCAGGACGCCGGCGTGGCGGGCGGCTTCGCCGGCGGTGACGTGCCCGCCGAGGGTGGCGGCCAGGAGCAGCACCGCGCGCAGTTCCCGCTCGCCGGCGTTCCGCGGCGGCCCGGTCAGCTGCCGCAGCCGCCGCGCCGCCGCGGCCTTCCGGCCCGGCTCTTCGAGCGCGGCGAACCAGTCCCGGGCTTCCAGGCGCGGCGCCAGGCCGGGGTCGTCCGCGGCGGTCGCCGTCCGGACCAGCTCGGTCACCAGCGGCCCGCGCGCGGCGGCGGTGAGCGGGATCCGGGCGACCGCGTCGGCCCGCTCCCGGCCCGCGGGCAGCAGCGGCGCGGCCTGCACCAGGTACCGCACGGCCGCGCGCGGATCGGGTTCGGCGGCGGCCAGTTCGGTGAGCAGCCGGGCCCGGCCGGGATCGCCGGGCGGCACGTCCAGCAGCGCCCGTCGCAGGTAGCGCGCGGCCAGGTCCGGGGCACCCCGGCGCTGGGCGGCGACGGCCGCGGTGCGCAGCGTCGCGACGTCTTCGCGGCCGCGGAGGGTGTCGACGCTGAGCAGCTGCGCGGCGACGTGCTCGGGCGGAAACCCCTGCGCGGTCAGCAAAGCCGCCGCCGCCCGGTGCGCGTCGGCGGCGTCGGCCGCGCTGCGCGTCTCCTCGACCACCCGCACCAGCGCGGGTTCGGGGACCAGCCGCCCGTCGACGGCGGTGCTCAGCCACGCCTCCCCGAGCAGGGAACCGGCTTCGGCGCACGCCGCCGCGTCCAGCCCGGCCAGCCGCGCGACCAGCTCGGGTTCCGCGTGCCGGCCGAGCGTCACGACCGCCCGCGCGAGTGCCTCGACCTCCGGCTCCCGCCGGACCAGCAGCCGCAGCCGTTCCCGGCGCACGGCGGCGCCGAGTTCGCGCAGCGGCACGCAGTCCGCGGCCCGGCCGCCCAGCCGGTGGGCGAACGCGCGGGACAGCAGCTCGTCGAGCTCCTTCGGCCGCCCGCCGGTGAGCTCGTGGCAGGCCGCCGCGAACGCCGGGTCGGTCCCGCCGCCGATCCGGGCGGCGGCCACCCGGCGCGTGCCGTCCGGGGACAGCGGCCGCGCCCGCACCCCGGTCCCGGCGCTCCGTTCGATCTCCGGCAGCGCCGGTGCGCGCGGTGCGTCCGGCAGCACCACGGCGAGCAGCACCCGCGTCCCGCGCAGCCGTCCGGCGAGGAAAGCCAAGGCCCGCACCGAAGGTTCGTCGGCCCAGCGCAGGTCGTCGACCAGCACCACGACCGGCTCGTGGGCGGCCAGTGAAAGCAGCAGGACGTGCAGGCCGTGGAGCAGCGGCACGGCATCGGCGCAGGACGTGCCGGCCGCGCACCGGAGCAGCTTCCCGGCGAGCGGCGGCAGCGCGGCTTCGCACGGATCGCCGTGCAGCGGCAGGACGAGCTGCCGCACGACGCCGAAGGGGAAGTCCCGCTCGGCGGCCGCCCCGCCCGCCCGCAGCACCCGCGCGCCCCGGCGGGTGGCGAGGCGGCCGAGCAGCCGCAGCAGCGCCGTGCGGCCGGTCCCGGTTTCCCCGCGCACCGCGACGACCCCGCCGTCCGTCCGCAGCGCGCCGGCCAGGGCGGCTTCCTGCGGTTCGCGTTCGAACAGCACCCGCGTCAGCCTCCCGGCGTCCGGGTGGGCCAGTGGTCGGCGAGCGCCGCCCGGCCCTTGAGCCCGAGCTTGCGGTACACCTTGGTCAGCCGCAGTTCGACGGTCCGCAGCGCGATCGACAGCTCCCGGGCGATCTCGCGGTTGGCGAGCCCGCGGGCCGCGAGCTCGGCGACGTCGCGTTCGGCCGGGGAGAGCGCGTCGGGGCGGGGCACCGGGAACCGCGGCGCGGGCAGCGGATCGGCGGGCCGCCGCGGCGCGGGAACGGCCCGTCGGCTCCCGGCGGCGCCCCGGTCCCGCAGCGCTTCGAGCGCGGCGGCCGTACCCCACCGTTCGGCGAGGGCCAGCTCTTCGGCGGCCAGCGCGGCGGCGGCCCCGTGGTCCCCGAGCCGGCGCAGCGCGAGGCTCGCGGTCGTGCGCCAGAGGGCGACCATCGGGTTGACCCACCCGCGCGAGCGCAGGACGCGGCCGCACTCGAGGGCCGCGTGGAGCGCGGCGGCCGGGTCGTCTTCGGCGAGGGCGAGTTCCGCCTCGGCGTGCCGCAGGAACGCGGCGGCCGCCCCGTGGTCACCACCCCGCGGCAGCGGCTCGGCGCCGAGGTGCCGCGCGTGTTCGAGCCGCCCGAGCCGCAACTGCGCGGTGATTTCGACGGCGGCCCGCACGGGCACGGCAAGGGGGTGCCAGCACCGTACGGGCAGCTCCCGATCAGCGGCAGCGAGATCGCGCAGCGCCTCTTCGGCACGATCATCCCGCAGCGCGGCGGCAGCCCGGTGCACGAGCGCCTGAGCGGCAGCGGCCCGGGCATCCCGCCGCCGCGCGGCGGAGACAAGGACGGTCAACCCCTCGACGGCATCGACCAGAGCCCCAGCCCAGAGCAAGGCCCGGCAGGCGGCGATCCGCGGCATGAGCGGCGCCTCTTCTCGCACGACGAGAGCACGAGCGGCGAGGTCGAGCACGGCCCCCCGCTGTTCCCCGCGCACGGCAAGCCGAAAGGCGGCAATCCCGGCGGCGGCGGGGTTTTGGGTGCCGAGGGTGTCCGGGTCGAGTGCTGCCTGGTTTTGGCGGGGCAAGCCGAAGGGGGCGGAGTGCTCGCCTTTGCCGGCTGCGGCCGGGCCGGTCGTGTTGGTGGCTTCGGCTGGGCGGCCTGTGTCCGGAGCAGCTGTGCCCTGGCCGACTGCACCCGAACCGGCCGCGGCTGGGCCGGTCGTGTCCGGTCCGGCTGTGCCCGGGCGGGCAGTGGCGGGGTGGGCTGTGCCTGGCCCGAATGCGTCCGGGCGAGCTGTGTCCGGGTGGGTTGCGGCTGGGCCGGTCGTGTCCGGTCCGGCTGTGCCCGGGCGGGCAGTGGCGGGGTGGGCTGTGCCTGGCCCGAATGCGTCCGGGCGAGCTGTGTCCGGGCCGATGGTGTCGAGGCCGGCCGGATCGGGGCCGGGCAGTGGGGGGACCGGCATTTCCGGGTCGGCCGCGGCTTCCTCCCTGGCGAGCCGGCCCAGGGCGGCCAATGTCGGGTCCACAGTGGACGCCCGGCCCGGTTCCGCGACCAGGCGGTGCACGGTGTCGGCGTCGCCGCGAGCCAGGAGGAGGTCCGCCGCCGTGGCGGCTGCCGGGAGGGTGGCCAGTGCCGGTTCCGCCAGGACCTGGACCAGGCGCCGGTCGGCGTGGTCGGGTTCGCGGCGGACGACCGCCGAAGCCAGGCGGACCAGCAGCGCCGCTCGCTCGGCCGGGGCGGCGGGCTCGGTCAGCGCGCGCCGCAGGGACTCGGCCGCCGCCACCGGGTTGCCCTGGGCCGACCACTGCTCCGCCGCCTCCTCGAGCACCGCCCGCGCCCACGGCTCACCGACCGGCGGTGCGGAGCGCAGCAGCTCCGCCGCGACCAGCGCACCCGCTCCGGTGCGGTGCGCCAGTTCCGCGCCCCGCCGGTACAGCCCGTCCCGTTCCGGCTCGGTCAGCTCCGCCAGCACGTCCGCCGCCAGGTGCGGCTCCGCCGGACGCCCGTCCGCCACCAGCCCACTCGCCTCCAGCGCGCTCAACGCACCGGGCACGTCCGCCGCCGCCACCTCGGCCAGCCCGACCGCCGCGACGACGTCCAGCCGCTCCGAAACCGACATCGCCCGCAACAGGGTCAGCGCCGCCGCGGGCAGCCCCCGGCGGATCCGGGCCGCCCGCGCCGAGACCACCGCCCGCCCGGCAGCCGCCACCCGCGCCGGATCCCACCGCCCACCCGGCACGGCCCACCCAGCAGCAGCCGCCCTCACCGGATCCCACCGCGCACCCGGCTGATTCACCGCTCGCCCGGCAGCCGCGGTCCACGGCGCGGCTGAAGTCACGGCCGGCCCGGCCACCTCCGGCTGTGCGGCGATGTCGTGCGGCCCCGCAGGCCTGGTGACCTCGTGCTGCCCCGACCAGGTGGCCGCCGCCTGGCGCTCGGCCGGCCCCGCCGGAGTCACAACCCGCCCGGTGCCCGCCCCTACCGAATCCCACCGCGGGCCCGCATCCTCCGACCCCGTCGCCCACTGGGCGGCCAGCTCGTGCAGCACCGCCGGGCGCCCCCGGACGACGTCGAGCACCGCCGTCTCCACCTCGGCCGGCAGCTCGCCCAGCACCCGCCGCACCAGCGTCGCCGTCTCCGCCGGCGTCAGCGGTGCCAACGGAATCCCTTCGGCGAACGGCTCGTACGCGGTCGCGACCAGCAGCACCGGCACGTCGCCAGTCCGCCCGGACATCTCCGCGAACCACCGCAGCGACCACTCGTCCGCCCACTGCAAGTCGTCGACGGCCAGCACCAGCGCCCGTTCCGCGGCAAGCCCGGCGAACGCGTCGCACAGCCGCCCGGCCGCGCGCTCGCGCTCGTCGAGGCACGCGCTCACCAGGTCGCCGAACTCCGCCGGGGGCACCAGTGCCGCCGCGAGCTGGGTCACCGCTCCGAACGGGACTCCGTCCGGGACGCACGAAGCCGACGCGCCCGGTGCCGCGGCGAGCACCCGTGACAGCAGCGCCGTCCGCCCGGTTCCCGCCGCGCCCGAGATCCCCGTCGTCGCCCCGCGCCCCCGCGACAGTCCCGCGACCAGGTCGTCGAGCACGCTCATCGCGCGTTCCCGGCCGACGAGACGCGGTTCGCGCACGGGACGACCTCCTCCGGCGGCCGGTCGACGTCGACCCGGGCCGAGGGCAGCCTAAGCCGCCTCGGCGGCCACTACACCGGGCCGGGCGCCGGAGCCCGGAGCTCTGCCCGCGCGGCCAGGATTCCCGGGGACAGGCGGGCAAACCGCGACCGACCGTGACTCAGTGGTCGCGCAACGCTTCCGCCAGTTCGGCGCGGCCGCCGATGCCGAGCTTCCGGTAGACGCTCGTCAGGTGCACCTCGACCGTGCGCTGGGTGATGAACAACGACTCGGCGATCTCCCGGTTGGTCGCGCCCTCCGCGGCCCGCTCGGCCACCCGCCGCTCGCTGCCGCTCAAGGCGTCCGACGGCGAATCGGTGCCGTGGCGCATCCGGCCGCCCGCCTCGGCCAGCGCCGGCAGCGAAAGCCCGAGCTGCTGCTTGTCCCGGCTCAGCACGGAAAGGTCGATCGACCGGCGCAGCCGTTCCCGCGCGCCCTCGGCGTCGCCGCGCGCCAGCAGCCGCCTGCCGAGGTGGTATTCGGCCTTCGCCTGCTCGATCTTCGCGGGCGAATCCGCCAGGAGCTCGGCCGCGTCGCGCAGCCGCTCGATCGCCGCGTCGCCGGCGGCGAGCACCCCGCGCGACGTCTCGAGCATGCCCAGCGCCCGGTTGGTGCCCCAGCGGCGGACCGCGGGTTCGACGCCGTCGAGCACCGCCTCGCCCTCGGCGGTCCGGCCGAGCCCGGCCAGCAGCTCCGCCGACTCGTACCACCACGGCGCCAGCACGGGGTTGCCGATCCCGTTGCCCGCCAGGCTTTCCCCGCATTTGCGCAGCACGGCGAGCGCGCCTTCGGCAGCACCGGAGGCGGCCCGGGCGCGGGCCTTCGCGATCAGGTACCAGTGGTACTCGAGCGTGAAGTGCTCGAGCCGGGGCCGCACGATCGCGGCCAGCGCCGCCTCCGCCCCGGCCGGGTCGCCCTGGCGCACCAGCAGCGAGCCCAGCACGGTCTGCGGCATCGCCGTGCCGGGTGCCCAGCGCTCCTGCGTGATGACGTCGAACGAGTACTGCGCGTCCGCCAGCGCGTCGGTGAGGTTGCCGCAGAACTGGTGGACGAGCGCGCGCGTGGTCGCGCCGAGGACGTAGGTCCACCCCTGGCCGCGGCGCTGCGCGTGGTCGAGCACGCCGCCGAGCGCCGCCAGCGCGGGCTCGGGCCGGTCGGCGAGGTAGAGGGTGAGCACGGCGCCGAGCACGGCCCAGCCGCCCGGGGCGACGTCGCCGATGCGCAGCACCTGGGCGGCCTGGGCGACGACTTCGGCGGCGGGACGGCCCTGCAGCGTGCCCAGCGACGAGAGCATGCCGAGCAGCTCGCGCTCCTCGGCGGTGTCGCCCGGCGGCGGGACGACGTCGCGCAGCCTCGCCCCGACCTGGGCGACCGTGGCTTTCTCGTCCAGCCCGGACAGCAGCAGCGCCGACTGGCCGACCATCCGCAGCGCCCGGTCGGCGGGGGAGGGGTCGGGACCGGCCACCGCGTCCAGCGCGTCGGCCACCTCCGTCGCCAGCGCGTAGGACCGCCGGGAGTTCTGCGCGCCCAGCGAAACCATGACGTACTGCATGACGATCGGCACCCGCCGCCGCGGGTCGGCCACGAGCCCGAGTGCGCGCTCCAGGTGCCGCAGCGACCCCGCCGGGTCGGTCTGCCCGAGCACCCGGGACAGGTGGACGAGCACGGCGACGTCGTCGGCGTGGGCCCGCAGCACCTGCTCCAGGTACCGCGCGGCCGCCGCGGGGGCGCCCCGGCTCTCGGCCGCCGCGGCCGCTTCCCGCAGCACGGTGACCATCCACGGCTGCGGCGGCCCGTCGAGCACCAGCAGGTGGACGGCGACCTCCTCGCTGGAGCGGCCGCTGTCGTTGAGCAGCGTGGCCGCGCGCTCGCGCAGCCGGGCCAGCTCGGCCGGCTCCGCGGTGTTCAGCGCCGCCGCGCGGATCAGGTCGTGGGCGTAGTCCAGCCGGTCCGGTTCGAGCAGCTCGCCGTCGCGCAGCGCCTGCACGGCGTGGCGCGCCGGCCCGGGCCGGGTGCCGGCGAGCGCGGCGATCGTCTCCAGCTCTTCACCGCCCAGCACCGCGATCGCGCGCGCGACGGCCAGCGCGTCCGGGGACAGCCGGTCCAGCAGCGGGCGGACCACGGCTTCCCGGCCGAGCTCCTCGAGTTCGCCGACGTGCCCGGCGTCCGGCGGCACGCGGTCGCGCAGCGCGCCGACCACGCGGTCGAGCAGGAACGGGTTGCCACCGGTGATGTCGACCGCGTGGCGGACGAACTCGGGGTCCGGGGCCGCGCCGAACCCGGCCGCCAGGACGTCGGCGACCGCGCCGGCGGCCAGCGGCGCGAGGTCGACCGCGAGGCAGTTCGCGGCCGTGCCGAGCTCGGCGAGCACCGCCGGGCCCGGCCCGTCGGACCCGGTGCGCTGGGTCATCAGCACCAGCACCGGCAGGTCTTCGGCCCGGCGCAGCAGGAAGCCGAGCCACCGCAGGGAAGTCTCGTCGCACCACTGGACGTCGTCGACCGCGAGGACGACCGGGCCGCGGGCGGCCAGGCCGGCCACCAGCCAGTAGAGGCCGTGCATGACCGAGTAGGTGTCGGCGGTGCCGTCGGCGCGGTCCGGGACGAGCGCGGGCAGGGCGAACCGGGCGCTGCCGGTGAGCAGGCCGGCCTCGCCGGCGTCGCCGCGCGGCCACAGTGGACCGAACAGCGCCCGGACCGCTTCGTAGGCCCCGGAGCCGGTGTCGGCGCAGGTCACGGTGAGCACGGTGGCGGCGGTCCGGTCCAGCTCGTCGAGCGCGGCGGCGAGCAGCCCGGTCTTCCCGATCCCGGCGGGCCCGCGCAGCAGCACCGCCTGCCCTTCGCCGAGGGCGGCGGCGCGCGCCCGGTCGGTGAGCACCCGCAGTTCCCAGTCCCGGCCCGCCAGATCCGGCCGTCGTGATCCCCGCACACCACTCCGAACAGCCACAGTTCTCCCGTCCGCGCGCGATCGCCGGAGCCCGTTCCGGCGTTCCCAGCCTGGCCCATCGGCCGGACGCGCGCGGCACCGGGCCCCGCCGGCCGCGGAACCCGGATTTCCCCGGACTTCGCCGGAAAAGCTTGACAATGCCGCCGTGTAATGAATTCGAAGTATTTTCGCGTAATTCTTTCGAATGGTGTGACGCGCGACCGGGTTTTCCCCGGATCGCGTTCGCGTGGCGTACCGTGAGCGCGCACGACGACGTGACCAGGCCGTCTTTTCTCCGCATCCCCAGGGAAGAACCAACCAGTGACGAACGAAAAAGCGCTGCCCTTGTCCGTGCGCTCGGTGGAGCTCGGCGTCCGGGCGGCCACCCGCTGGGAAGCCTTGGCGCACATCGGGAATTCCCTCGAAGGCTCCGGCTCCGTCCACACGGGATACCGTGACTCGCTGCACGCGCGGGAACGCCGTGCGTCGACCTACCTCGGGCACGGGATCGCCGTTCCGCACGCTTTGCACGTCCACGACTACCTGCTGGTGAATCCGGGGCTGGCGTTCACCCGGTTCACCGTTCCCGTGCCGTGGGACGGCGAACGGGTTTCGCTGTGCATCGCGATCGCCGCGTCGGCCGCCGAGCACGTAGAAATCCTCTGCCGGCTCACCGCGCTGCTCGTCCACCCGACGCACCTGGACGTCCTGCGCGCGTCGGAGGATCCGGGGGAAATCACCCGGATCCTCCGGGAAGCGTGAAAATCGGTTACTTCAGCCGGGTGCCGGCCGACCCGAGCGCTTCGCAGGCTTCGACGATCCGGGCCGCCATGCCGGTCTCGGCGGCCTTGAGGTACGAGCGGGGGTCGTAGACCTTCTTGTTGCCGACCTCGCCGTCGATCTTCAGGACGCCGTCGTAGTTCTTGAAGAAGTGGTCCACGATCGGGCGGGTGAACGCGTACTGGGTGTCGGTGTCGACGTTCATCTTCACCACGCCGTAGGACACCGCTTCGCGGATTTCCTCCGGCAGCGAGCCGGAGCCGCCGTGGAAGACCAGCTCGAACGGCTTCGACCCGGCGTCGAGGCCGAGCTTCTTCGCCGCGGCTTCCTGGCCGCCCTTGAGCACGTCGGGGCGGAGCTTGACGTTGCCCGGCTTGTACACGCCGTGGACGTTGCCGAAGGTCGCCGCGAGCAGGTAGCGGCCCTTCTCCCCGGCGCCGAGGGCGTCGATGGTCTTGAGGAAGTCGCCTTCGGCGGTGTAGAGCTTTTCGTTGATTTCGGCTTCGACGCCGTCTTCTTCGCCGCCGACGACGCCGATCTCGACCTCGAGGATGATGTGCGCG
Source organism: Amycolatopsis sp. cg9 (assembly GCF_041346945.1). NCBI lineage: Bacteria > Bacillati > Actinomycetota > Actinomycetes > Pseudonocardiales > Pseudonocardiaceae > Amycolatopsis > Amycolatopsis sp. cg9. The sequence continues at coordinate 6,112,695 of NZ_CP166850.1, forward strand.
GCCGCGGTCTTGGCCAGCAGCTCGGTGGCGATCTCGAGGTTTTCGTCGAGGTCGATGGCGGAGCCGTCCCACATGTGGGACTGGAAGAGCGGGTTCTGGCCGTTCTTGACGCGCTCGGCGGAGATCTCGATGAGCGGGCGGACGAAGCCGTCGAGCTTGTCCTTGGGGCAGTGGTCGGTGTGCAGCGCGACGTTGACGTCGTAGCGCGCGGCGACGACCTGGGCGAACTCGGCCAGCGCGGTCGCGCCGGTGACCATGTCCTTGACCTTCTGGCCGGAGGCGAATTCGGCGCCGCCGGTGGAGAACTGGATGATGCCGTCGCTCTCCGCCTCGGCGAACCCGCGGATGGCGGCGTTCACGGTCTCGGACGAGGTCACGTTGATGGCGGGGTAGGCGAACTCGCCATCCTTGGCGCGGTCGAGCATCTCGCGGTAGACCTCGGGGGTGGCGATGGGCATGCTGCGCTCCACTTCGGACTCGGGGTGGGTTCCGGCGGAACGCTAGCGGCGCGATGCTGGGGTTTTCCCCAGTGGCGGCCCGGTAGAACGGTGGTACCGGTCCGGCCGGTGGCAGGTGACGACGTCGTCCCGCCCGTGCCGTGTTCGTCCCGCCGGCCCTTCCCTGAACCCGAAGTGCGACCTCGTCGTGCGCTGAGGAGCGAAATGACTGCCATCGTCCAAGTCACCGGCCGGGAGATCCTGGACAGCCGCGGCAACCCGACCGTCGAGGTCGACGTCGAGCTGGCCGACGGGTCGTTCGGGCGTGCGGCGGTGCCCTCGGGGGCGTCGACGGGCACGCGCGAGGCCGTCGAGCTGCGGGACGGCGATCCGGGCCGGTTCCTGGGCAAGGGGGTCCGGAAGGCCGTCGCCGCGGTGAACGGCGAGGTGGCCGCGGCGGTCGTGGGTCTCGACTCGCGGTCGCAGGTCGAGGTGGACCGGGTGCTGTGCGAGCTGGACGGCACGCCGAACAAGGCGCGCCTCGGCGCGAACGCGATCCTCGGGGTGTCGCTGGCGGTGGCGAAGGCGGCCGCGCAGGCGCACGTGCTGCCGCTGTACCGCCACCTGGGCGGCGAGGGCACGTACCGGCTGCCGACGCCGATGATGAACATCGTCAACGGCGGTGCGCACGCCGACAACGGCATCGACTTCCAGGAGTTCATGATCGCGCCGGTCGGCGCGTCCAGCTTCGCCGAAGCGGTCCGGGTCGGGGCCGAGGTCTTCCACACGCTGCGGGGGATCCTGCGCGAAGCGGGCCACAACACGAACGTCGGGGACGAGGGCGGCTTCGCGCCCCAGCTCGACACGGCCGAGCAGGCGCTGGACTTCGTGGTGCGGGCGATCGAGCGGGCCGGGTACGTGCCCGGCGACGACGTGGCGCTGATGCTGGACCTGGCGGCTTCGGAGTTCTACGAGGACGGGGTCTACCACTACCGCGGCGAAGGCGTGAAGCGCTCGGCGTCCGAGCACGCCGGCTACCTGCGCGACCTGGTCGCCCGGTACCCGATCGCGTCCATCGAGGACGCCATGGCGGAGGACGACCTGGCCGGGTGGCAGCTGGTGACCCGGGCGCTGGGGGAGGAGATCCAGCTCGTCGGCGACGACGTCTTCTGCACCAACGTGGCGCTGCTGTCCGAGGGGATCGAGCAGGGCGTGGCCAACGCGATCCTGGTCAAGGTCAACCAGATCGGCACGCTGACCGAGACGCTCGACGCGGTCGAAGTGGCCTCGCGCGCCGGGTACGGCGTCGTGCTGTCGCACCGGTCGGGTGAGACCGAGGACACGACGATCGCCGACCTGTCGGTCGCGGTGGACTGCGGCCAGATCAAGACGGGCTCGCTTTCCCGGGCCGACCGCACGGCGAAGTACAACCAGCTGCTGCGGATCGAGGAGGACCTGGGCGAGGCGGCGGAGTACGCGGGCCGCGCGCCGCTGATCCGGAGGCGCTGAGCGGGCCGGCGCCGGGGCGGGTCTGCCGGGCTAGGTGGTGCGAGCCCGGATGCACCCAATGTGGCGTTCGGTGCGTCAGACGCAACCAACGCCACATTGGGGCGCATCCACCGGCGCGGGGGCCCGGGGGTCAGGCTTCGGCCGGGGCCGTGCCCAGCGCGTCGACGAGCGCGAAGTGCCGCAGCCCGGCGAAGAGCCGTTCGCCGAGCAGGGTGGTGATGAGCGCGGTCTCGGCGGGGCGCCGGGCCGGGCCGACGTCGTCGATCAGGGCCGCGTCGACGGCGGCGACCTCGCGGGCGAGGGCGGCGTACTCGGCGAGCTTCCCGGAGACGGCGTCGTGCCCGAGGCCGTGGCAGACGGCCAGCACGGTGACCAGGTTCGCCACGGCGGGATCGGTGTCGTCCGCCGGCGCGCCGAGCAGTTCGCCGACGCGTCCGAGCGCCCACGCCCGCGCCGGCGGGGAAACCGGCCGGACGGTGACCCGGCCGTCCTGCGCGACGCCGAGCACGACCCGCGCCGCGCGGCCGGCGTCGAGCGCCCCGAGCACGTCGGCCACCTCGGCCAGGGAAAGCCCGCCGATCTCGCGCAACGCGCAGACGAGCCGCAGCCGCTTGACGTGCTCGGGGGTGTACTGCGCCTGGTTGGGCCCGACCCGGCGGCCCGCGGGCAGCAGGCCCTCGCGCAGGTAGTACTTGACGGTCGCGACCGGAACACCGGTTTCCGCGCTGAGCTCGGCCATCCGCATTGCGCCCGGTTCCGCCCTTCTCCGCCCGCACCCGCGGGGGAGCCCAGTGAACCGCCCGCGGGCGGGCCCGGCCCAGCGCCGGGCGCGAAGTCTGGTGGGATGCCCAGATTTCGGGCCCGCTCGGTTAACCGGGACACTGTCCCATATAGTAACCGGGACAGTGTCCCACTTGAAGGGTGATCGCTCATGACGACGACGTACGTGCTGGTCCACGGTGCCTGGCACACCGGGCAGTGCTGGGCGCGGGTGGTGCCGCGGCTGGCGGCGAGCGGGCGCCGGGTCTTCACCCCGACGCTGACCGGCTACGGCGAGACCGCGCACCTGCTCGGCCCGGACGTCGGGCTCGGTACGCACACCGCCGACGTCGTGCGGCTGCTGGTCGAGGCCGATCTGCACGACGTCGTCCTGGTCGGGCACAGCTACGCCGGGCTGGTGATCTCCGCCGTGGCCAACCAGGTGCCCGAGCGCGTCGCGCGGCTGGTCTACCTCGACGCGATGGTGCCCACCGACGGGGAGAACGCCCTCGACGTCATGCCGGTCACCCGCAGCATGCTCGGGAACGGCTGGCGCGTGCCGCCGCTGCCCGAGCTGCCCGCGCCGTTCGGGCTGTTCGGCGTGACCGATCCCGGGGACGTGGCCTGGGTGCGGACCATGTTGTCCGACCAGTCGCTGCGCTGCCTCGAAGAGCCGGTGGCCATGGACAACCCGGCCCTCGCCGCGATCCCGCGCACCCACATCCACTGCACCGTCAAGCCCGAGGGGTTCGACCGGCGTCCGGTGCCCGCCGTGCAGCCGAACGGCGAGCCCGCGGACGTGCGGGAGCTGGCCGCCGGCCACGACTGCATGATCACCGAGCCGGCGGGGCTCGCCGCGCTGCTGCTGGACGTCGGGGAGCGGGCCGGTAGCCTGCGGGCGTGAAGCGTGCCGACGCGCGGCGCAACGCCGAGAACGTCCTGGAAGCCGCCGCCGCGGTGTTCGTGACCTCCGGTGTCGAAGCGCCGATCCGGGAGATCGCCGCCCGGGCCGGGGTCGGGACGGCGACCATCTACCGCCACTACCCGACCCGCGCGGACCTGATCCTCGCGGTGTACCGGCTGCAGGTGGAGTCGCTGGCCGAGGCCGGCCCGGCGCTGCTCGCGAGCGAACCGGGGCCGCACCGGGCGCTCGCGGCGTGGATCGACCGGTTCGTCGGCTTCGTCATCACCAAGCAGGGCCTCGCGTCGGTGCTGCAGTCCGACGAACCGTGCTACGACCCGCTCCACGCCTACTTCCTGGAGCGCCTCGGCCCGGTGTGCGCGCAGCTGCTGGACGCGGCCGCGGACGCCGGCGAGATCGCCCCCGGCCAGGACCCGTACGAGCTGATGCGCGGCGTCGGCAGCCTGTGCGCCGGCGCGGGCGCCGCCTACGACCCACGTCACCTCGTGCGGCTCCTGGTCAACGGGCTCCGGCGCGCCTGAGCCGTCCGAAGGGTGGAACGCCCGCCGCCGGCCGGACCGGTTTCTGCACGATGACCGCGTACCCCCGGCGCGAGCGAGGAACGCGATGAGATTCCAGGTCCTGGACATCCTGCCCCACCTGACGAACCCGGTGACCGGCCGCCTGATCCGCACCGACGAGCGCTTCTCGCAGGCGCTCACCTCGGCGCGCTACGCCGAGGAGTTCGGGTTCGACGCCGTCGCACTAGGCGAACGCCACGCCGGGCACTTCCTGAGCAGCGGCGTGACCGTGCTGCTGGGGGCGATCGCCGCGACGACGAGCCGCGTCCGGATCCAGACCGGCGTCTCGGTTCTGTCGGTCCACGACCCGCTGCGCGTCGCGGAGGACTACGCCACCGTCGACCAGCTGTCCCGCGGCCGGCTGGAACTGGTGATCGGCAAGGGCAACGAGCTGCGCCAGCTGCCGATGTTCGGCATCGACAACGGCGACCAGTGGGACGCGCTCGCGGAGAAGTACGAGCTGCTGCGGCGGCTCTGGCGCGAGGAGGACGTCACCTGGACCGGCCGGTTCCGCTCTCCGCTGCACGAGGTGACCAGCCTGCCGCGCCCGTTCGCCGGGGCGCCCCGGGTCTGGCACGGGTCGGCGACGACGGCGACGTCGGCCGAGCTGGCGGCCCGCTGGGGCGATCCGCTCTTCTCCGCGAACGCGATCCAGCCGCGGGACAACTACACCGTGCTGATCGAGCACTACCGCAAGCACTACGCCGAACACGGCCACGACCCGCGCTTCGCCTACGTCGGGGCCGGGGCCGGGTTCCTGTACCTGGCCGACACCACGCAGGAAGCGCGGGAGGCCTTCGGCCCGACCTACGAGCGGATCGTCGAGTTCTTCAACCGGCCCGGGAACCACACGCCGGGCAACGCGATGGAGTTCCCGACCATCGACGACGCGATCGCGCGCGGCCCCGTGCTGGTCGGCAGCCCGCGGCAGATCACCGAGAAGATCCTGTGGTGGCACGAAGCCTACGGGCACGACCTGCAGTCCTTCAGCCTGCCCACGATGATCCCGCACGAGCAGCAGCTCGCCATGCTCGAACGGTTCGCCGCCGAGGTCGTGCCCGTCGTCCGCGCCGCGGCACCGACGACACTGTGGACAGAACACGACCCGTACGGCGGCCGCCCGGCCGTCCACGGGCGCACCGCCGCCGACGCGGCGAGCACGATCGAAGGAGCCGCGCTGTGACCGGGAAGTCCCTGCACTTCAACGCTTTCATCTGGCCGAACGGCTACCACGAGTCCGCGTGGCGCGTGGTCGGCGACGACGTCCGCGGGGTGCTCGGGCTGCCGTACTACGCCGGCATCGCGCGGACCGCCGAGCGCGGTCTGATGGACTCGATCTTCCTGGCCGACAACATCGCCATCGCCGAATACCGCGTGACCCACCTGCCGCAGACGCAGTTCGACCCGATCGCGGTGCTGTCCGCGCTGGCCGCGGTGACCGAGAAGATCGGCCTGATCGGCACCGGGTCGACGACCTACAACAAGCCGTGGGAGCTCGCCCGGCGGTTCGCCACGCTGGACCACCTCAGCGGCGGCCGCGCGGGCTGGAACATCGTCACCACGATCACCCCGCTGGCCGCGGCGAACTTCGGCGAGCGGGCCCACCCCGACCACGCCGACCGGTACGAGCGCGCGCACGAGTTCGTCGACGTCGTCACGCGGGCGTGGGACAGCTGGGACGCCGACGCGATCGTCGGCGACCGCGAGCAGGGCGTCTGGGCCGACCGCGCCAAGCTGCACGCGCCGCGGTTCCACGGCAAGTTCTACGACGTCGAGGGCGTGCTGCCGTTCCCGCGGTCGCCGCAGGGGTGGCCGGTGCTCGTCCAAGCGGGACAGTCGGCCGCCGGGATCGGGCTCGCGGCCCGGTACGCGGAGCTGGTGTTCTCCGGCCCGCCGTCGCTCGAGGCGGCGGTGAAGTTCCGCGCCGAGCTGGGCGCCCAGGTCGTCGCGGCGGGCCGGGACCCGTCGCGGGTGCGCGTCCTGCCCGCGCTGATGGTGACCCTCGGCGGCACCGAGGCCGAGGCGAAGGCGCGTGCGCAGCGGCTGGAAGAGCTGGCCAGCCCGGAGTTCCGCTGGCAGAACGCGTTGTACACCGCGGGTCTCGACCCGGACGCGTTCGACCCGGACGCCCCGCTGCCCGCCGAGCTCCGGGCCGGCGGCGGTTCTTCGCGCCTGCAGCAGCTCGCGGCGGCCGCGCGGGAGCGGCCCGAGGCCCCGCTGCGCGAGATTGCGGCGCGGATCACCGGGGGAGCGGGGCAGGTCCACTTCGTCGGCACGCCGGAGCAGCTCGCCGACCACGTGCTCACCTGGCAGGACGCCGGCGCCGTCGACGGGTTCACCATCATGGGATCGACGCTGCCGTACGAGCTGACCGCGTTCGTCGACCACGTGGTGCCGATCCTGCAGGCCAAGGGCCGGTACCGGACCGAGTACGCGGGCTCGACGCTGCGTGAGCACCTGGCCGGGTGAATCCCAGTATGTGGTTTCTGTCGGTGGTGCTGGTTAGTGTCCTGACCGTCCGATCTTGACGACAGGAGTGTGGGACGTGGGCTGGACCCGGAACATCCGAGTGGCCGCGCTGGTGGCGGTGGCCGCTCTGGGCCTGACAGCGTGCGGCGGCGGGGACGACAAGCCCGCCGCGGCGGGCAAGGGCGGGGCGCCGATCGTCGTCGCGTCCTTCAACTTCACCGACAGCCAGATCCTGGCCGAGATCTACGCGGGCGCGCTGGAAGCCAAGGGCTACCCGGTGACGAAGAAGCTGAACCTGGGCTCGCGGGAGCTGATCTACCCCTCGCTGAAATCGGGCGAGCTGCAGTTCATCCCGGAGTACCAGGGCTCCGCGATCGCCGCCGGCTTCGGCAAGGAGCCGGTGAAGGACGCGAAGGGCGAGCACGAGCAGCTGGCGAAGCTGCTCGAACCCAGTGGCGTCTCGCTGCTGGACTACGCCGCGGCCGAAGACAAGAACACCTACATCGTGAAGGCGGACCTGGCCCAGTCGAAGGGCCTGGCGACCATCGGCGACCTGAAGAAGCTCGACAAGGTCGTGCTCGCCGGCGGGCCGGAGTGCGAGAAGCGCGCGACGTGCTTCAAGGGCTTCACGGACGTGTACAAGCTGACGAACGCGACGTTCCAGACGGTCCAGGAGCTCGGCCCGCGCGTGCAGCAGCTCGATTCCGGTGCGGTCACGGTGATCCCGGTCGACTCGGTGAGCCCGCTGGCCGGCGACCCGAAGTACGTCGCGCTGAAGGACGACCTGGCCATGGTCCCCACCGAGAACGTGGTCCCGGCGGTGAACAAGAAGGTCCTCGACGAACGCGGCGCCGACTTCGCGGCGGCGGTCGACGCCGTGAGCGCGAAGCTGACCACGGAAGGGATGCGCGACCTGAACAAGCGCGTCGACTCGGACGGTGAGAAGGCCGCGGACGTGGCGAAGGACTGGCTGTCGCAGCAGGGCCTCGGCTGACGCCGGTCAGCCGAGCAGGAGCGGGAGGAGGGCGTCGGGGCGGTCCAGCGGGACGATGTGCCCGCAGTCCTCGATCAGGTGCTCCGTGAGGTCGTCGGCCACCGGGCGCAGCTGACGCGCGAGGGCGTCACCCACGGGGTGCGCGCCGATCGCGGTCGTGGGCACGGTGAGCCGGCCGCCCGCGACGGCGCCGGCGATCTGCCGCGCGCTTTCCGGCATGGCGCGGTAGTGGCCGAAAGCGCACCGCAGCGCCTCACGTCCGGTGTAGGCCGCCGTGAAGTGGTCCCGGATCGCGGGCGGCACGCCGCGCCCCAGGGTGCCGGCGTCGAGGAACCAGTCGACGTACTCGGCCTCGTGCCCCGCGAGCACCGTCTCGCCGAGCCCGGGGACGCCGTGGAACCCGAACCACCACGGCGGCCCGCCGGCGAGGAAGTCCTCGGCGCCGGGCAGCCGCCCGAGCAGCGACTCCAGGAGCACGAGCCGCCGCACCCGAGCGGGCCGCCGCATCGCGAGCAGGAACGCGGGCGGTGCGCCCGCGTCGATGCCGGCGACCGTCGCGTCCGCTGCGCCCAGCGCGTCGAGGAGCGCTTCGGCGTCGTCCGCGAGGGTGCCCGCGTCGTAGCCGTGCCCGGCGCGGGTGCTGGCCCCGAGCCCGCGCAGGTCCGGCGCGATGACCCGGTACCGCCGGGCGAGGTGCGGGACGACTTCGGTCCACAGCCGCCAGGTGTGCGGGAAGCCGTGCAGGAGCAGGAAAGCCGGTCCCTCCCCGGCGACGGCCACGTTCACCTCGATGCCGTTCGCCTTGACCCGCCGCTCGCGCACGTGACCTCCCGGAATTGGTTACCATTGGTTACCAGCTGAGCGTAAGTAACCGGCGAGACCGGGCCAAGACGGCACTTCCCCGACAGGTGGTGAGCTCCAGGTGACCCCCTCACCGAAAGGCAGGCGCGGCGACCTCTTCGACCCCGCCTGCCCGACCCGCAAGCTCCTCGACCGCATCGGTACGAAGTGGACGTCGATGGCGGTCAAGGTCCTGGCCGAAGCCGCGCCGGCCGAGGTGCGGTTCGCGGAGCTGCAACGCAGGATGCCGGGCGTCTCGCAGAAGATGCTCTCGGCGACCCTCCAGAGCCTCGTCCGCGACGGCTTGGTCGCGCGCCGGGTGGAGCCGACCGTGCCGCCGAAGGTGCACTACCGCCTGACCGAGCTGGGCCTGTCGCTCGAGGTCCCGCTCGCCGCGCTGCGAACGTGGGCGGAGGAGAACATGGCGGCGATCGACCGGGCCAACGCGAGCGCGGGGGAGTGAAACCGCGCCCACGGTGAGTGCGGCCGAAAAGGTCGATCTCACCTGTTTGGCTCATGATTCGCGCATCGAACCGGCTGCGTGATTCGTCGGGGGTCGCGCCTGGTGGTGGGGGACCTCCGATGTCGTCGTACGCACTACAGCCACCGGCCCGCGGACGTGCGCCGGTAGGGGCTGAAACGAACGGTCGGCGGCGGGCGACTCACCGGGGGTGAACGACACCCCGCCGACGGTCGAGCAGCTCATCGAGGAGTCGGGCCGCACGCCGGGCCCTCGAGTCGCCGAGTTCGCCTCGCTGGCGTGGGCGGTGCAGCACTACCGGCGGAGAACGGGCGCCAGCGACACCTCCGGGATCACCCGCTCCACCGCGCTCTGGGCGCTGATGACGACCGACGAGGGCATCCTGCGGACGGTGCGGGACGCCGGTGGGGATCGCGCGCGGCTCGGCTCCCTCCTCGGTCTCCCGGCTGGTCTGGACCTGACCGGCGAAGAGGGGGCGGTCACGCACGCAGCGTTCGCCCGGGCGCTGAGCACCCACCTGCGGTCGCTGCCCGGCGATCAGCCGGTCGTCGGCCTCGCCGACATCGCGATCGCGATCGCGCGGTCGGCCCTCGAAGATCGCGGTGGAGCGCTGCCCGACCGGCTGAAGCAACTGGGCGTCCCGGCCGGTTCCCTCTTCGACCGGCTCTCGCTGCTCGTCACGCGGAACGACCGCAGGATTCCGCTGTCGCGCAGCATGCAGGCGGTGGCGAGCAGCCTTCCCCCGACCGACCTGACCACGTTGGACATCGTCCGGGCGATCGCCCGGCGGCACCCGGAGTACGCCGGCGGCCGATTGGACGGGGTGATCACGCGGAGTCCTCGCCGGCAGCGCGACTGGGACGAGTGGTACGAGCTCGTCGCGCGCTGGTTCGACGCGGAGGCTGTCGCGAAGACCCGCCACGAGGTGCTCGACGGCCGGTTGTTCGTGCTCGGGCTGGGCCTTTCCGCCCCCAATCTCCTGGATGCGCTCAAGAGCGAAGGAGCCTGGACCGCGTTGATCACGGAGGTCGACGAGGCCGTGGCCCCACCCGGCTCACCCGTCTGGCCCGTCCTGAACGGCGTCCGCTTCGCCCACGGCTACCGCAACGACGGCACCGGCGGCGCCGACCAGCTGGACGTCCAGGGCTACGTCGACGCCGTCTGCGAAGTCATCACCGACCCCGACGTCACGCCGCCGCTGTCCATCGGCCTCTTCGGCAAGTGGGGCACCGGCAAAAGCTTCTTCATGGAGAAGATGCGGGAACGGATCGCCGGCCGCGTCCCCGGCGACGACGAATTCACGGTGGTCCAGGTCCGGTTCAACGCCTGGCACTACGCGGACACGAGCCTCTGGGCGAGCCTCGCGATCGAGATCTTCGAACGCCTGGCCGACCCCGAGCCCGTCGATCCCCGTGAACGGGAGCACTGGCACCGCAGTCACGGCGACGCCCACCGCGCCGAACGTGAAGCGCTGCTGTCCGAGCTCGAAACCTACCGCGACGCCAAGTCCACTTTGGACGCCGAGCGCACGCAGCTGGAACACGAGCGCCGGCAGCTCGTCACCCGGCGGCGCGAGGCGGAGGAGAAGCGCGCAGCGGAGATCAAGCGGGCGCCGCTCACCGAAGTCGCCAAAGAACTCGCGAACGACCCCGAAGTCCGGGCCAAACTGCAGGACATCTCGATGGAGCTCGGGTTCGAGCCGGCCATCGACGAGCTCACCGGACTGGGCAAGGACCTCCGCACCACGGCCGGGTACCTGCCGGCGGTCTGGCGCGGGGTCCGGTTCAAGTCCTTGTTCGCGACGCTCGCCGCCGCGTTCGCCGTGCTGGCCGTGCTCACCATCGCGCTCGCCGGGCGCGGGGGAGTGGAGTGGCTCTACTCCCTGGGCGGGACCGCCGCCTCGATTGTCGGCGTCACCCAGCTGATCCGGCCCGCCGCGAAGCGGGTCAACACCGCGCTCGGGCACGTCCAGGACGCCATCCGGATCACGAGCGAAGTCCGGGAAACCCTGCGCAGCAAACGAAGCCGCGAAGAACGCGTCCTCGACCTCAAGCTCGCCGACGCCGAACACGCCATCGCCGAGGCCACCCAGGCGATCACCGCCCTCGACGAGAAGATCGCCACGACCAAGGCCGCCGCCGAGGCGCTCTCCGTCGGGCGGAAGCTGTTCGAGTTCCTGAACGATCGCGCTTCGGGGTACCAGAAGCACCAGGGCGTGGTCGGCACGCTGCACCGCGACTTCCGCTTCCTGGACGCCCTCCTGCGCAACCACCGCCGAAGCGTCGAGGCCGGCGTCAAACCCGTCTCCCGGGTCGTGCTCTACATCGACGACCTCGACCGGTGCCCGCCGGCCAAGGTCCTCGAGGTGCTGGAAGCCGTCCACCTGCTGCTCGCGCTGGAGCTGTTCGTGGTCGTCGTCGGCGTGGACCCGCGGTGGCTGAGCAGCAGCCTGTGGCACCAGTACCGCGACCTCGCGGCCGGCGGCGATCCCCGCGCGGACGCCTACCTGCGCGGCATGCCGGTCGAATACCTGGAGAAGATCTTCCAGATCCCGTTCACCCTGCCGGAAATGGAGCCCGAAGCCTACGCCCGGCTGATCGGGAGCGTCGCGGACCTGCCGCTGCCGCCCGCGCCGGCGCCGGCGGACCCGCGGGACACGATCGACGCCGGCCGGCCGGTCGCGACCACCGGCGAAGAACGCACGCCGGTCCGGGCCCGGCTGGACGTCGAGCCCGGCTCCGCGGCCGCCGCCGGTCCGGGGGAGCGCATCGGGCTCACCGAGCCCGAGGTCGAGTTCGCCCAGCAGCTGGGCGCCCTGGTCACCAGCCCGCGGGCGGCGAAGCGGCTGATGAACACCTACCGGCTGATCCGGGCGACCCGGCACGTCGGGTCGCGATCGCGCTTCCTCGGCGGGGACGGGCGGCCGGGTGAGTTCCAGGCCGTGCTGACCCTGCTCGCGGCGGTCGCCGGCCACCCGGCGCTGGCCGACCGGCTGCTCGTCGCCCTCCAGGACGCGGACGGGGACAGCTGGGCGGGCTTCGTCGCGCAGCTGGCGGACGACACCGGGCCCGGCGAACTGACGCACGACTTCGCGGAGTGGGCGGGCCTGCACCGCGGCCTCGAAGCGAGCCTCCGGCCGGGCACGCTCGACGACCTCGGCACCTACCGGCGCTGGGGCCCGGTGATCGCGCGGTTCGGGTTCACCCTCTAGCCCGCTCGACCAGCGGCAGGAACAGCTCGTCGACGATCGCCCGGATGCGGGCGGGCGATGGCGGCTTCAGCTGCATGAGCAGGTCGTGGCGCACCAGGTCGAACGGCATTTCGAGCAGGGTGTCCGGCAACCGCTCGAGGTCGATCTCGCCGCGGTCGTGGGCGCGCCGGTAGACGGCCCGTTCGCGCGGGAGTGCCTCCACGCCCATCATCTTGGTCCGGACCTGTGCGGGGGTCAGGCCGGTGCTCGCCAGCAGCCCCGAGAACGCGGTGGCCGCGGCGATGGCGAAGAACGCGGCGCGGGTTTCGCCCAGCGCCGTCAGCCCGGCGATCAGGTCGCCGCGCAGGGTGCCGGTGTCGGGGACCGCGACCGGGTGGGTGGCGCCGTAGTGCTCGATCGCGGCCAGCACGACCTCGTCCTTGTGGGCCCAGCGGCGGTACAGCACGGCCTCGCTGGTGCGCGCGCGGACGGCGATCGACTCCATCGTCAGGCGCGCGTACCCGGTCTCGACCAGCTCGTCCCAGCCGGCGGCGAGCAGTTCGGCTTCGAGTTGCTTGCCGTGCCGTCGACGGCGGGCGGGTTCGGGGGACACCCGCCCACGATAGAAAGCCTTTCCTTTCTTGACAACCTGGGCTAGCCTGCAAGAAAGTCATTCCTTTCTTGTGGGAAGAGGGACGATGTCACCCGAAGTGCTGATCGCCGGTGCCGGCCCGACCGGGCTCACGCTGGCCTGCGAACTCGCTCGCGGCGGCGTCCCGTTCCGCTTGGTCGAGGCCGCCCCCGGCCCGCGGCCCGGCTCGCGCGGCAAGGGGGTCCAGCCGCGCACGCTCGAGGTGTTCGACGACCTCGGCGTCGTCGGCCGCGTGCTCGCCCACGGCCGGCTGGCCATGCCGATCCGGTCGACCGCGCCCGGCGGCGAAGTGACAATGAGCGGCGCCGGACCCCTGCCGGAGCACCCCGGCATCCCGTACCCGGCCGGCCTGATCACGCCCGAATGGCGGGTCGAGGAAGCACTGCGGCTGTGCCTGGCGGAACTCGGCGGCGAGGTCGAGTTCGGCACCGCGCTCGACGGCTTCGAGCAGGCGGACGACGGCGTGTCGGCGGCGCTCGTCAAGGACGGCGCGACCGAGACGGTCACCGCGCGGTGGCTGGTGGGGTGCGACGGCGGCCACAGCGTCGTGCGCAAGCGGGCCGGGATCCCGTTCGAGGGCGAGACCCGCGACGAGGTGCGGATGATCGTCGCCGACGTCCGCGCCGAGGGGCTCGACCGCGACACCTGGCACATGTGGCGGCACGAAGAAGGGCTCGTCAACCTCTGCCCGCTGCCCTCGACCGACGTCTTCCAGTACCAGGCCTCCGTCGGGCCGGGGCAGGACGCCGGGCTCGATCTCGCGAACCTGCAGCGGATCCTCGAGCGGCGCAGCGGCCGCACCGGCATCCGCCTCGGCGAACCGGAGTGGGTTTCGCTGTGGCGCGCCAACGTCCGGCTCGCCGGCCGCTACCGCGAGGGGCGCGTGTTCCTCGCCGGCGACGCGGCGCACATCCACTCGCCGGCCGGCGGGCAGGGGATGAACACCGGCATCCAGGACGCGCACAACCTCGGCTGGAAGCTGGCGGCGGGCGCGTCACCGGTGCTGCTCGACAGCTACGAGGCCGAACGGCGGCCGGTCGCCGCGGACGTGCTCGCGCTGTCCGACGCCCGCCTCAAGCAGGCGATCGAGGAGAAGCGCGTCCCGATCCGCCGCGATGCCAGGACGACCCAGCTCGCCGTGCACTACCGCGGCTCGGCACTGGCGCGCGACGACCGCGACGAGACAGCCGCGTTGCGCGCCGGCGACCGCGCCCCGGACGCGACCGGTCTGTTGACAGTGGACGGTCCGCGCCGGCTGTTCGACCTGACCCGCGGCAGCCGCTTCACGGTGCTGGACTTCGGGTCCGCGGCCCTCCCGGCCGACCCGCGGACGTTCCGCGTGGTGGAGCGACCGGCCGGTGCCGGCGAAATCGCCGACACCGCCGGTCACCTCGCCGCGGCCTACGGCGCGACCGATCGCACCCTCGTGCTGATCCGCCCCGACGGCCACGTGGGCCTCATCTCCGACACGGGGGACGGCGAGGCGGTTCCGGCCTACCTCGCCGCGCTCCGCTAGCCGAAGTTCACGTCACTGCACCACATGTACGTCTGGTCCAGGTGCGAGGCCTGCCAGATCGTGAACACCACGTGGCGGCCCCGGTAGGCCCCGGACGTCTGGACGGTGAACGTGATGTCCTTGGCGGGGGCGTACTTCCCGGTCTGGGTGACGAGGTCGAGGTTGCCCCAGCCGAGGCGCTGGGTGGTGGGGTCGAACCCGTTCTTGCTCACGTAGACCCGGAAGTAGTCGGCGCCGTGGCTGGCCTGGTCGTACAGGTGCATCGAGAAGCTGCTGCCGAGGCTGGTCGCCTTCCAGGCACCGGGGGTGTTGAGGGAGTTGTTGCGGGACAGGGCGTTGCTGCAGAGCTGCCCGTCGGGGGTCGAGCTCTGGAAGTTGCCGCCGAGCCCGTCCCGCAGCGCGCTCATCCAGTTCCACATGGTGTCGGCGTTGGCCTGGAAAGCCTGCCAGCACATGGGGTCCTGCTGCTGCATGGCCGGGTTCGTGTGCTGGCTGCCCCAGTCCGTCCAGCACTGGTAGGCGCGGGTGGCGGGGCTGACGATGGTGCCGTGTGCCGACGCCGCCGGAGTCCAGACGAACAGTCCGGCCAGCGTGGCGATGATCAGCGCGAAGATGCTGCACTTGCGCATGGATGGGCCTCCATTCTCGGCGATGAGCGGTGCTGATCCATGTGGGAGCGCTCCCAGTGCGGAAGGGAGCTTATCGGCGAATCGGGCAAAGTTCAACCAACAGTCACGGGGAACTGTTGGACTGTTCCGCACGCGAGGCGGGTCGTTAAGGTGGTGACGTGGTGACCCGGGCGGAGCGGAACGCGACGGACCCCGATCTCGGCGTCCTGTCCGGCCGGCTCCTGTTCGCCGTCCAGCGGGAGCTCTTCGCCACGCTCGCCGCCCAGGGCTTCGACGACCTGAAACCCCGGCACGGCGCCGTGCTCGCGTACCTGGACGACGGCGGTGTCCGGGCGACCGAGCTGTCCCGGTCGGCCGGACAGCACAAGCAGATCATCGGGACGCTCGTCGACGAGCTGGAAGCCCTCGGCTACGTGGAACGGCGGCCCGACCCGCATGACCGGCGCGCGAAGCTGATCTGCCCCACTGCGCGGGGGCTCGCCCAGATGCGCGCGGCCGACGCGATCATGGCCGCCATCCAGCGGCGGCACGCGGAGCGCGTCGGGCCGCGGGACTACCAGGAGTTCAAGCGGGTGCTCATCGACATCACCGAGCACCAGCGCGGCCGGTCCTGAGCCCGATCCACTCGGCGACGGCCGGCCAGACCGGGTGGGCGGGGCGGACGACGTCGAAGTGGGTCCCGCCGTCGACCTCGACGTAGCGGCCCTCGCCGGCCTTCTCCGCGTAGCGGCGGCTCCAGTCGGCGGGGACGGCCTCGTCCGCGGTGCCGTGCACGGCCAGGACCGGCACGCCCGCGTCGGCCAGTTCGAACGGCGACGCCCAGCCGCGGCGTTCCGGGTCGTGCCCGCCGAGGAGGAGCGGCACGACCCCGGCGCCCGCGGTCCCGGCGATCGGGCCCCACAGCTCCGGGCGCGTCGGTTCGGGGGCGTCCTTCGGCGGCTCGGCCGCCGGGTCGGCGAGGACGGCACCGAAGCCGGCCGCGTCGGCGGCTTCGAGGTCGAGCGCACCGGCCAAGGTCACCAGGCCGACCGGCGTGACCTTCGGGCCGGCGCCCGGCGCGGCCGGCGGGAGCACACCGCGGTGGGCCGCCCACGCGGCGAGGTGCCCGCCCGCCGAGTGCCCGAGCAACACCACGCGGCTCGTGTCGAGCGCCGGGTCCATGCCGTCGAGGGCGTCGACCGCGGCGGCGACGTCGAGGAACGTCCCGGGCCAGCCGCCGCCGGGCTCGCCGATCCGCCGGTATTCGACGTTCCACACCGCGTACCCCCGGGCGACCAGGTCGTCGGCCACGCCGGTGAGCTGGCGGCGGTCCCAGAGCGCGGTCCAGTAGCCGCCGTGGACCAGGGTCACGACGGGGAAGGGCCCGGTGCCCTCGGGGAGGTACAGCTCGCCCACCTGGGACGGCTCGGGGCCGTAGGCGATGGTGCGCACGCGGCGCGGGCCGTCCTCGGCGTCGTCGTAGCGCACCCCGCGCTCGGCGCCGACGAGCCCGCCGATGGTGCCGAAGAAGGCGGCGATCGCGGGCAGGTTCGCGCCCTTCGCCTTCGACTCGTCCCACGCCGCGTCGTCGGTCCACTCGACGAAGTCCAGCCAGGTGTGCTCGTCGACGCGGACGAGGCGCGCGGAGCGGAACCCGCGCCGGTCGGCCCGGAAGGCCGCCACCATGCCCGGACGCGCGTCCAGCATCGCCTGCGTGTTCTCCGGTGCCACGGTGAAAGTGGTCATTTCGATGACGGACATCCCGGCTCCTCGTTCGCTCCTGATAGTCAAGATTTATGACTAAATGCGGCCGTCCGGCATTCCGTCGCGGCGCGGTTGCGTTTGTGTGGCACATCACACTCCCGGCGCACCTGATGATCACGTGGTCGTCTTTCTTCGTGAGAGCACTTCCGGTGAAAAGATCACCGGAAGACGGAGGGAGATCTCATGAACCGCACCGGAATCGTCCGCACCGCCGCCGTCACCGGCGTGGCCGCCGCCGCGCTGAGCCTCGCCGCCGCCGTCCCGGCGCTGGCCGCGCCCGGCCCCGTGACCACCGCGGCCGACCTCGACGGCGACGGGGAGCCGGAGACCGTCACCGCGCAGCAGACGGGGGACGACCAGCTGATCTCGGCCACGGTGCACGGCACCTACACCTCGATCCACCTGCCGGCGGACAGCCAGTTCGGCGTCGAGGCCCCGCGGGTGACCGACCTCAACGGCGACGGCCGCGCCGAGCTGGTCGTGACCCAGTCGGTCGGCGCCAACACGACGTTCTTCTCCGCGCTGCACTTCGACGGCCGCAACCTCAGCCCCGTCGTCGGCCCGGACGGCCAGCCGTTCTCCTTCGCGGAAGGCGGCGGCGTCGCCGCCCACCTCGGCTACGGGTGCACGCCGTTCGAAGGCGGCCGCGCGGTGGTCGTCGTCGCCAGCGAGAACGACGACGTCAGCCGCCCGGCCGAGCAGTTCACCTACTCGGGCACCCGCACGGTCTACACCCTGCGCGACGGCGCGCTGAGCGTCCAGGAGTCGACGCCGGTCACCGCCCGGCCCGCGACCGACCCGCTGCTCGCCGTGGACGAGGCCGGCTGTTCCTGACCGGCGGCCTGGCCGGCCGGCGGCCGCCCCGGCACACTGGTCCTCCTTCGGAGCGCAGGGAGGCGCGATGATCGGGGATCTGCTGGACGTGGTGGCCGCCGGACTGGCCGCGGGCGCGGCGGCCGGGGCGAAGGACACCGCTTCGGTGGCGGTGAAGGATGCCTACGCCGGCCTCGTCGGCGGGATCCGCCGCCGGTTCGGGGCGAAGGCGGCCGAACGGCTCGAGGACGCCGCCCGCGACGACGCCGCCCCGGACAAGCACCGGCGGATCCGGGACGAGCTGGCCCGGGCCCTCGACGAGGCGGCCCTCGAGCCGGACGACGAGCTGGTCGCCGCCGCCCGCACCCTGCTCGACCGGACCGGCGGCAAGTACACCGTCGACGTCCGCGAGTCCCAGGGCGTGCAAGTCGGCGACCACAACTCGATGACGCTGAACTTCGGCCCGCACCCGCCGCGGTGACCGAGCCGCGCCCGCCGGCGGTCGACGCCCGGCACGGGCAGGGCGTGCAGATCGGCGACCACACCACGCAGCACATCCACCTGCCGGCCGGTGCCGGTGCCGGCGCGGTGGTGACCGCGGTCCACGCCGACCCCGGCACCGGGGTGTTCGTGGGCCGGGAGCCGGACCTCGGCCGGCTGGCCGCGTTCCTGGCTCCCGGCGGGACCGCCGGCGCGGGTGTCGTGCAGGGGATGGGCGGCAGCGGCAAGACCGCGCTGGTCCGGCGGGCCGCCGCGGCGGCGGTGGAACGGGACTGGTTCCCCGGTGGCGCGGTGTTCGCCGACCTGCGCGGCTACGAGCCGGTCGCGGCGGACCGGATCAGGCCCGGCCGGGTGTTCGCGCCGGTGCTGCGGGCCCTGGGCGTGCCGGCCGAGGGGATCCCGTCCGACGCCGCCCAGCAGCCGGCCGCCTACCACCGCCACCTCGACGCGCTGGCCGGGCAGGGCCGGCGGGTACTGGTGGTCCTGGACAACGCGGCCGACCTCGACCAGGTCCGGGACCTGCTGCCCACACCCATGGCCGCCCGCACCCACCGGGTGCTGATCACGTCCCGCGACGCGGTGCCGCTGCCCGGGGCCGACCGGGTGGAGCTGGGCGTGCTGCCCCCGGGCGAGGCCGCGGAGCTGCTGCGCGCCGTGCTGGAGCAGCGGGTCCCGGGGGACCCCCGGCCGGCCGCCGAGGCCGGCGCGGTCGCGGAAGTGCTGCGGTGGTGCGGGTTCCTGCCCCAGGCGGTGGTGATCGCCGCCGGCGTCCTGGCCGGCGAACCGGACCTGGCCGCCGGCGAACTCGCCGAGGAGCTGGCCGACACGCGAACCCGCCTCGACGTGCTGGACGACGGTTCCGGCGGGGTGCTGACGGCGTTCCTCGCGTCCTGGGATCGGCTGCGCACCCACGACCCGGAGGCCGCCCGGCTGCTCTGCCTGCTGACGATCGCGCCCGGCCCGGACATCGGCCTTTCCGCCGCGGCGGCGGTGCTGGGGACGGACGAGGCGGTCGCCCGGGTCCGCCTGCGCGTGCTGACCCGCGCCCACCTCCTGCTCGGCGGCCCGCGGCGCTGGGAGTTCCACGATTTGCTGCGCCTGGCCGTCACGCGGCACGCCGTCGCCGCCCTCGGGCTCGCAGAGGCGGACCTGGCCGCCGCGACCGACCGGGTGCTCGGCCACCACCTGGACACGACGCGGGCCGCGTCGGACTGGCTGGCGACGGTGCGCTCGCGCGTCCCGCCCCCGGCGGACAGCCGCTTCGCCGGGTGGGACGAGGCCTCGGCCTGGCTGGACGCCGAACGGGCCTGCCTGGTCGCCGCGGTCGCCGTGGCCGGGGAGACGTCGCGGGACCGGACGGCGGTGGACCTGGCTGCCGCCCTGTCCGGCCTCTTGTCCTGGCGGCGGCAGGTGGCCGACTGGGTCGGCGTCGCGGAGGTCGCCGACCGCGCGGTCCGGCGGCTGCGCGATCGGCCGGCGACGGTGCGGGCGAGCGAGAACCTGGGGGCGGCGCTGATCGAGGCCGGCCGCTTCGAGGAAGCCGTCAGCGCCCTGGGTACCGCCCGGCTGGTGGGCCGAGTCCTCCTCGACGACCTGGCGAGCGAAGCGCGCGTGTGCGACGACCTGGGCTTGGCGCTGCAGGGCACGGCCGATTTCGCGGGCGCGGCGGGGCAGCACCACCACGCGCTCGAGCTGTTCCGGGAACTCGGCGACCGGCGCGGTGAAGCGGTGGCCCTGAGCCACTTGGGGAACGTCTTCCGGCAGTGGGGTGAGTACTCGCGCGCGATCCGGGCGCAGGCCGCCGCGGCCGAGGTCTTCGCGGAGATCGGTGACCGGGCCGGCGAAGCGATGGCGCGGGGCAACCTGGCGATGACGCTGCACCGGATCGGCTCGTCGGGCGCGGCGGTCACCGAGTTCCTGGCCGTCCGCGCCGTCTTCCACGAGCTCGGCGACCGCCACGGCGAGGGGCAGGCGTGGCGCAACCTCGGCGTCGTGTTCCGCGACGTGGGGCGGCCCGGCCACGCCTCGACCGCGTTCTTCGCCGCGGCCGAGCGCTACGCGGAGGCCGGTGACCGGCGTGCGGAAGTCCGGGCGTGGCGCGAGGTGGAACGCCTGTACCGCGAGGCCGGCCGGCCCGACGATGCCCGGCTTGCCGCGGAACGGGCCGGCGCGGAGGGCGAGGACGAGCCGATCCGGTCCCTGCGGGGGTGGCGGATCCGGGCGTGACCTTCGATTCCCGTATGTCGTACGATGTCGTACGGCATACGGGAAGGGGATGGCGATGACGATCCTGGTGACGGGCGCGACCGGCAGCGTGGGGCGCCTGGTGGTCGACGAACTGCTGGCCGCGGGGGTGCCGGTGCGGGCGCTGACCGTCGACCCCGCACGCGCGGACCTGCCGCCGGAAGCCGAGGTGGTGGTGGGTTCGCTGGCCAAGCCGCCGACGCTGCCCGCCGCGCTCGAGGGGGTCTCGGCGGTCTACCTGGCGCCGATGGCGCGGACCGTGCGGCGCTTCTGCGAGCTCGCCGCCGACGCCGGGGTCGAGCGGGTGGTCGCGCTGTCGGGCAGCAGCGTCGGGGACGGCCACGAGGAGTCCAGCGGCACCGAATACGGCGCCGTCGAGGCGGCCGTGCGGGAGGCCGGCTTCGCCTGGACCTTCCTGCGGCCCGGGGCGTTCATGAACAACACGCTCGACTGGGCGGACATGGTCCGCGCGGGCGAGGTCCGGATGGCCTTCGGCGACGCCACGCAGACCCCGATCGACCTGGGCGACATCGCGGCGGTGGCCGCCCGGGTGTGCACTTCGGACGGGCACGTCGGCGCCACGCACGTCCTCAGCGGACCGGCGGCGATCAGCCTGCGCGGCCAGGTCGCGACGCTGGCATCGGTGCTGGGCAAGGAGATCCGCTTCCACGAGCTGACCCGCGACGAGCAGCGCGCGCAGTGGATCGGCTTCGGCGTCCCGGAACCGGCGGTCGACTGGCTGCTCGACGGCTTCGAGGAGACGCTGCGCCACCCGCAGGTGCCGACCGGCGTCGTCGAGGACCTGCTCGGCCGTCCCGGGACGACGTACGCGGAATGGGCCGCCGCGCGGCGGGACGTCTTCGCCTAGGAGCTGTCCTGTAAGTCATCGGAGCCAGAGCACGATGGCGGCGATGGTGAGCTCGGCCTGGTAGTAGGCGGCGCGTTTGGCGTAGCGGGTGGCCAGGCCACGGAACTGCTTGAGCCGGTTGAAGCACCGTTCGACCACGTTGCGCTGCTTGTAGACCTCAGCATCGAAGGCCGGTGGCCGCCCGCCGCGGGAGCCTTTGGCCGCGCGGTGGGCGATCTGGTCATCCCGCTCCGGGCCGACGAACGTGATCTGCCGGTCCCGCATCGCCCGGCGGGTCGAGGGATGCGAGTACGCCTTGTCTGCGATCACCGTCTCCGGCTGGCAGCGTGGCCGGCCTGGCCCGGGGCGGGCGACGCTGATGCCGTCCAGCAGCGGCAGCAGCTGCGGGTTATCTCCGGCTTGGCCGGGGGTGAGCAGGATCTGTACCGGCAGGCCTCGCCCGTCGACGGCCAGGTGGATCTTGGTGCTCAGTCCGCCGCGGGACCGGCCGAGTCCTTCCCCGTCGAGGGCGAGGACTTCGACGGCGTCGTCTTTGACGATCACCCGGTCGAGGATCCGATCCCAGGTGCCGTCTTCGGTCCACAGCCGCAGCCGTTCATGGGCGGTTTTCCAGGGGCCGTAGCGTTCGGGCAGGTCACGCCATGGGGCGCCGGTGCGGAGTTTCCACAGGATCGCGTTGATGACTTGGCGGTGATCACGCCACCGCCGTCCGCCGCCTTGCCGCGGCGGCAGCAACGGTTCAATCACCGCCCATGCCTTATCCGTCAACTCACCGCGACCAACCACCGCGCACAACTACCAGAGGTCCAGCTCAACCGCTTACAGGACACGCCCTAGACGCGCGTGCGGGTCATCCCGGCCAGGCCGAGCAGGGGGAGCACGCCCGCGAAGACGGTGACCGCCGTCCAGCCGCCGAGGTGGTAGGCGATCGAGCCCGCCTGGGAGCCGATCGCGCCGCCGATGAAGAACGTGCCCAGGTAGACGCTGTTGACCCGGGCGCGGGCGGACGGGTCGAGCTGGTAGATCACGTGCTGGCCGGTCACCAGCGTCGTCTGGACCGCCATGTCGACCGCGATCGCGGCGATCGCCAGCAGGACGACGCTGTGCGCGCCGAACCCGGCGAGCGCGAAAGCCGCCGCGCAGAGCACGAAGGCGCCCGCGGTGAGCCGACGGCCGTGGCCGTGGTCCGACCACCGCCCGGCCAGCGGGGCCACCGCGGCGCCCGCGGCACCGGCCAGCGCGAACAGGCCGACGCCGAGCTGGCTGTAGCCGAACGGCGGCGCGGTCAGCACGAAAGCGATGGTCGTCCAGAACGCGCTGAAGGCGCCGAACATCGCCGACTGGTACAGCGCGCGGTGGCGCAGCGCCGGGTGCTTCCGCGCCATGGCGAAGGTCGAGCGGATCAGCTGTCCGTAGTGGACGTCGGTCTTGGGTGCCCGCCGCGGCAGGGTGAACCGCAGCACCGCGGCGAGCGCGGCCATCGCCGCCGCGGAGAGGAGGAACACCACCCGCCAGCTGGTCACTTCGGCCAGGAAGCTCGCGACCACGCGCGAGAGCAGGATGCCGAAGAGCAGCCCGCTCACCACCCGCCCGACGATCCGGCCGCGGATGTCGTCGGGGGAGAGGTCGGCGGCGAACGGGATGAGGATCTGCACGACGACCGACGTCGCCCCGACGAGCAGGGAAGCGATCAGCAGCACGGCGAACCCGGGCGCGACGCCGGTGACGACCAGGCCGGCGCAGGCGACCGCGAGCAGCGTCGCGACGAGCCCCCGGTTCTCGAGCCGGTCCCCGAGCGGGACGAGCAGCAGCATCCCGGCGGCGTACCCGATCTGGGTGGCGGTGACGACCCCGCCGGCGGCGGCTTCGCCGACCCCGAACGTCCCGCGCAGTTCCGCGAGCAGCGGCTGGGCGTAGTAGAGGTTCGCGACCGTCAGTCCACAGGAGACGGCCAGCAGCAGTACGAGCCACCCGGGTGGTGCTTCCTGCTTCGTGTCGGTCATCGTGCTCCCTGGAACCGGTTTGATCGGTTCCCGACGGTACCAGTCAAACCGGTTCCGGCGTACTGTGAGCCCCATGACGGAACGCTTCCGCTCGGGTGCGGGCAGGCTGTGCCTGGACTTCGTTCGCACCCTGCGCTACCGCGGCGCGCCCGCGGAGACGGAGGAGCTCCCGGACGCGGCGGCGTGGGGCGCGTGGATCGACCAGCTGGGCCCGTTTTCCGCGCCGGTCCGCCCGGCCGCCGTGGACGACGCGCGAGCGGCGCGCGAAGCGATTTACGAACTGCTCACCGGCTCCCTGCGCCCGTCGTCGCGTCAGCGGTTGAACCGCTTCGCGGCGCTGCCGGCGCCGGCGCCGTCACTGAACGCCTCGGGCGGCTTGCGCTGGCAGGCCGAGGATCCCGCGGCGGCGATGCTGGCCCTGCTGGCCCGGGACGCGCTGGAGCTGGCGACGTCCCCGGAGCTCGCGCGGGTCCGGCGCTGCGCGGGGCCGGCGTGCGGCGCGCTGTTCCTGGACACGTCGAGGCCGGGCACGCGCCGGTGGTGCTCGATGGAGATCTGCGGCAACCACGCGAAGAAGTCGACTTATCGAGCCAAGGTCCACTGACGCGAAAACGGCCCCCTCGGCCAGAAGGAGGGGGCCGTTTTGGCGACGAACGTCAGTTGAGGGCCGCGTCCATCGTGATCGTGGTGCCCGCCAGCGCCTTCGACACCGGGCAGGTCTTCTCGGCCGTCTCGGCGTACTCGGCGAACTGCTCCGCCGTGACGCCCTCGATGGACGCCCGCAGCGTGATCGCGATGCCGCTGATCTCGAAGCCGCCGCCGGCCGCCGGGCCGAGCGTCACCTCCGCGCTCACGTCGATCGAGTCCGCCGTGATCTTCTGGGCCTCGAGCACGCCCGACAGGTTCATCGCCAGGCACGACGAGTGGGCCGCCGCGATGAGCTCCTCGGGGCTGGTCTGGCCGTCCGGGTTGCCCGCGCGGGTCGGGAACGAGACGGCGAACGTGCCGGCGTTGGACGAGTCCAGCGTGACCTCGCCCTTCCCGTTCTGCAGTCCGCCGACCCAGTGGGTGGTCGCGTCACGGCTGGGCATCAGGGCCTCCAGGTGAGTAGGCGGCGGCCGACGTCGTCAGCCGCCGCAGGGTGTCGATGAGCTGACGCCGCTCGGTGTCGTCGAGGCCCAGCGCGCAGCCGATGGCCGACGGGACGCCGGCGGCGCGCGTGCGCACCGCCCGGCCCGCCTCGGTCAGGCTGATCACCACGGTGCGCTCGTCTTCGGGCAGGCGCGCCCGCGTGAGGAGCCCGTTGGCCTCGAGTCGCTTGAGCAGCGGGGAAAGCGTGCCGTAATCCAGGTGCAGCGCCTCGCCGATCTCCTTGACCGGCCGGGCGTCGGACTCCCACAGCACCAGCAGCACCAGGTACTGCGGGTAGGTGAGACCCAGTTCGCCCAGCAGGGGACGGTAAGCGTCCGTCACCGCGCGCGACGCCGCGTAGAGCGCGAAGCAGGCTTGCTCTTCCAAGAGGAACTCGTCCGGCACGCGATCGAACCTAGCCCACGATTACATCGTGCGCAAGGTATCGGGAAAAACTGTCGGACCCCTCTGGCAGAGTTCCCGCCATGACCCGACCCGAGCGCCCGAAGGTCCCGCTGACCGGCGGCGAGCGCGAAATCCTGACCAGCCAGCTCGACTACCTGCGCGCCACCGTCGCCTGGAAGTCCGAAGGCCTCACCGACGACCAGGCCCGGCTCGTCCACCTGCCCAGCGAACTGACGACCGTCGCCGGGCTGCTCGGCCACCTCACGCTGAACGAGTGGTACTGGTTCGCCGTCGTCGTGGCCGGCGAGGAGGACACCTGGGAAGAACGGCTCAAGGCCGACCCCGACGCCGAGTTCCGGTTCGCCGGGGAAACGCCGCTGCCCCGGCTGCTCGCGGACTACGCGAAGCAGTCCGAGCGCAGCCGGGAGATCGTCGCGGCGCGCGATCTCGACGACCAGGTGACGCACAACGGCGAAACGTTCAACGTCCGCTGGGTGCTCACCCACATGATCGAGGAGACCGCGCGCCACGCCGGTCACTTCGACGTGCTGCGCGAGCTCACCGACGGCCTCACCGGGGAGTGACCTTCTTGGGTGGCAGCGGGAAGAAGCCGCTGGTCCGCTCGACGTAGTGCGCGTACGCGGGGCGCCGCTCCGCCATGCCCTTCTCCAGCATGGGTTTTCCCGTGCCGCGGGCGAGCGTGAACGTCATCGCCACGGGGGAGAGGATCGTCAGCGCGCCCGGCCACGTCGAGCAGGCCAGCAGGTAGAGGCCCCACCACACGCACGCGTCGCCGAAGTAGTTCGGGTGCCGCGTGTAGCGCCACAACCCGGTGTCGAGCACCTTCCCCTTGTTCGAGGGATCGGCCTTGAAGCGGCGCAGCTGGTCGTCGCCGACCGTCTCGAACCCGAAGCCGATCAGCCACACGACGACGCCGAGCCAGCCGAGCACGCCGATCCCCGCGCCGTCCACGGCGAACTGCACCGGGAGGGAGACGAAGTACAGCACCACGGCCTGGAACAGGTAGATGCGCACGAACATCTTCAGCGGCCCGTAGCCCATCCGCGCGTACCGCGGGTCCTCGGGCAGCTTGTGGTTGCGCAGGTGCAGGTGCACCGAGAGCCGCACGCCCCAGACGACCGTCAGGAGGACCACGACGAGCCGGAGGTGCAGCGGGCCGTCGCCGAACGGGAACGCGGCGGCCGCGACGATCGCGAAGCCGAGTCCCCAGAACGTGTCGATCGTGTCGTAGCGCTTGCGCGCCCGCGCGATCCCGAAGGTCACGGCGACCGCCACGAGCGTGACGGCGGCCGTGACGAGCAGCTGCGGCATCAGAGCCACTCCCGGGTCGCCGGCATGCCGCTCACGCCGTGCTCGTCCGGCCGCACGCTCAGGATCTGGTCCACGCCCATCCGGTTCTCCTCGAACGCCAGTGCCCCACCGACCAGGTAGAGCCGCCAGACCCGCGCGCCCGTCTCACCGATCAGCGCGACGACATCGGCCCAGTTCTGCTCCAGGGTGTCGGCCCAGGCGCGCACCGTCCAGACGTAGTGCTCGCGCATCGCGTGCACGTCCCGGACCTCGAGGCCCGCGTTCTCGAGGTGCTCGACCGTCCGGCCCACCGGGCGCATGGTCATGTCGGGGGCGATGTACCGCTCGATGAACGCGCCGCCGCCGGGGGCGACGTTCCCGCGCGACATCTGCTGGATCAGCACGCGCCCGCCGGGCTTGACCATCTTGTGCAGCGTCGCGGCGTAGGTGGGGTAGTTGACCTCGCCGACGTGCTCGCCCATCTCGATCGAGGCGACCGCGTCGAACGGCGCGTCCGGCAGCTCCCGGTAGTCCTGCCGCCGCACCTCGACGCGGTCCTCGAGGTCGTGCTGGGCGAGCCGCCCGCGGATGTGCTGCAGCTGCTCGGCCGAGAGCGTGATGCCGACGGCGTGCACGCCGTGGTGCTTGGCCGCGTGGACCAGCAGCGAGCCCCAGCCGCAGCCGATGTCGAGCAGCCGCATGCCGGGCCGCAGCCCCAGCTTGCGGCAGATCATCTCCAGCTTGTCGTGCTGGGCCTGCTCGATGCCGTAGCCCGGCTCGTCCGAGGTGAAGTACGCGCTCGAGTAGGCCATCGACTCGTCGAGCAGCAGCTGGTAGAAGGCGTTGCCCAGGTCGTAGTGGTGGGCGATGGCGGACTTGTCGCGCAGCAGGCTGTGCAGCTTGCCGGTGAGCCGCGCCTCTTCGGCGGGCGGCTTCGGCGGCGGTCCGACGACGCCGAGCGACGCGGCGAGCTTGACGGCCTCCGCCCAGTCCCGCGGCCCGAGCTTGACCCGGTTCAGCTCCCCCGAGCGGGTGAGCGCCCAGATCCGGCGGAAGCCGTCCGCCAGGTCACCTTCGACATCGAGGTCACCGGTGACGTAGGCGCGGGCGAGACCCAGCTCACCCGGGGCGTAGAGCAGACGGCGGAGGGCGCGGCGGTTGCGGAGCACGACGGTGGGCGCGTCCACTGGGCCGGCGCGGGTTCCGTCCCAGGTCCGCAAGCCCACGGGGAGCTGCCCGCCGAGGAGTTTTCCGGCGAACGAGGCGAGGCGGTGCGCGGTGCTGTTCGGCATGTCCGGGATTCGCTCTCCCCTGCGCGGTGGATTGGTGCCGCGTCCACCCAATCCAGATCCGGCGCGGCGGCGAACCACCGGTGTGGAGATCACGGGAGAACGCATCGCCGTCATCGGCAGCGGGGTGGCCGGGCTGACGGCGGCATACCTGCTGCAACGCAAGCACGAGGTCCTGCTCTTCGAGGCCGACGACCGGCTCGGCGGGCACGCGCACACCCACGACGTGCCCAGTGCCCACGGCGGCACCGTCGGCGTGGACTCGGGGTTCATCGTCCACAACGAGCGCACCTACCCGACGCTGCTCAAGCTGTTCGGGGAGCTCGGCGTGCGCACCCGCGACACCGAGATGTCGATGAGCATCCGCTGCGACGGCTGCGGCCTCCAGTACGCCGGCGCGAAGGGGCTGGCCGGGCTGTTCGCCCAGCGCGGCAACCTCACCCGGCCCCGCTACCTGCGGATGCTCGCCGAAGTGAAGCGGTTCCACCGGCACGCGAAGCGGCTGCTGGCGGCGAACGAAGCGGGGGACGTCACCCTCGGCGCGTTCCTCGCCATCGGCGGCTACACGCGCTACTTCGTCGACCACTTCATGCTGCCGCTGGTGTCGACGGTGTGGTCGGCCGACCGCAGCGACACCCTCCGGTACCCCGCGCGGTACCTGTTCGAGTTCCTCCGCAACCACGGCATGCTGAGCGTCAAGGACTCGCCGGCCTGGCGGACCGTCGTCGGCGGCTCCCGCGAATACGTCGAACGCGCCGCCAAGCAGCTCACCGCGGTCCACCTGTCCACGCCGGTCCGGTCGGTGCTGCGGACCGCGAACGGCGTCGAGATCCGCGACGACGCCGACACGCCGCACCGGGTCGGCAAGGTCGTCGTCGCCACGCACGCCGACCAGGCGCTGGCCCTGCTGGCCAACCCGACCGACGCCGAGCGCGAGGTGCTCGGCCCGTTCCGCTACTCCGCCAACGAAGCCTGGCTGCACACCGACACGAGCGTGCTGCCCTCGCGGGCCGACGCGCGGGCCGGGTGGAACTACCGCGCGCCCGTCTGCGGCGCGCCGACCGGTGCCGTCCAGGTCAGCTACGACATGAACCGGCTGATGCGGCTCGACGAGCCGACCGGCTACGTCGTCACGCTGAACCCGGGCGACGGCCCCGAAAAGGAGCACGTGGTCGCGCGGATGCGGTACGAGCACCCGGTCTACACCCCGGAATCCGTGGCCGCGCAACGCCGGTTGCCCGAGCTCAACGACGGCGTGTTCGCCTACGCCGGCGCCTACCACGGCTGGGGCTTCCACGAGGACGGCTGCTCCTCGGGCGCCCGCGCCGCCGAAAGCCTCGGGGTCGCCTGGTGACGAACGCGCTCTACGACGCCACGGTCGCGCACGTGCGGCGGATCGACCCGCCGCACTCCTTCGCGCACCGCGTGTACCTGTGGCTGGTGGACCTGGACGCGCCGCCGCGGCTGCCGTGGTGGCTGCGGCCGTTCGCCCGGTTCGACCGACGGGACCACTTCGTGGCGGCCGATCCGCGCGGGATCCGGGAGAAGCTGGACGCCTGGCTCGCCGAACGCGGCGTCGACCTGCGCGGCGGCAAGGTCGTCATGCTTGCCGCCGCCCGCGTGCTCGGGTACGTCTTCAACCCGATCAGCGTCTACTGGTGCCACGACCCGGACGGCCGCCTCGAATGCGTCGTGGCCGAGGTCCACAACACCTACGGCGGCCGGCACGCCTACCTGCTGCGCCCGGACGAGGCCGGGCTCGCACGGGCGGCCAAGGAGTTCTACGTCTCGCCGTTCCAGGAGATGGACGGCGAATACCGGATGCGCCTGCCGCACCCGGAAGCGTTGCTCGACCTCACGGTCGCGTTGCGCCGCGGGAGTTCGACGCCGCTGGTCGCTACGCTTCGGGGAGTCCGCCGCCCGGTGGACCCGCGGTGGCTGGCCCGGCTCGTGCTGGCCCGGCCGCTGCTCCCGCAGCGGGTGTCCGCGCTCATCCGCCGCCACGGCGTCGCACTGTGGCTGCGCAAGGCGCCGGTCATCGCGCGCACCCCGCAGAACGCCGGAGGACAGCTGCATGGATGAGCCGGCCCGCCCGCGCCACATGGCGCCGGTGCCCTCCGACGCCGCTCCGGGGCCCACGGCGGAGGAGCTCATGGTGCGCGTCGCCAAGGGCGACGAACGGGCCTTCGAGCTGCTCTACGACCAGTTCGCCGGCCCCATCTTCGGGCTCGTCCGGCGGATCGTGCGCGACGCGGCCCAGTCCGAAGAGGTGGCCCAGGAGGTCCTCGTCGAGCTGTGGCGCACCGCGACGCGGTACGCGCCGGACAAGGGGTCCGCGATGAACTGGGCGATGACGCTGGCGCACCGCCGCGCCGTCGACCGGGTCCGCTCCGCGCGGGCCAGCACCGAACGCGAGCAGAAGGCGACCTTCGAAGCCGCCCGCGGCCGTCCCTTCGACGAGGTCGCCGAGTCCGTCACCGCGCGGCTCGAACGCTCCCAGGTGCGCCGGTGCCTGTCCTTCCTGACCGATCTGCAGCGCGAGTCCGTGCTGCTCGCCTACTACCAGGGCTATACGTATCGCGAGGTGGCCGAAGTGCTGTCGACGCCGCAAGGAACCATCAAGACGCGGCTGCGGGACGGGCTGATCCGCCTGCGGGACTGCTTGGGGGTGACCGCTTGAGCACGCCGGAAATGCACACCCTGGCCGGCGCCTTCGCCCTCGACGCCGTCTCCGACGTCGAGCGCGCCGAGTTCTCCCGCCACCTCGAGCAGTGCGAGTCGTGTGCGCAGGAGGTCGCCGAGCTGCGCGCGACCGCGGCCCGGCTGGGCGCGGCGATGGCCGAGGAGCCGCCGCCGGAGTTCAAGGACCGCGTCCTGGCCGCCATGCACGCCACCCGCCAGCTGCCGCCGCGGCCCCGGCCCGGCTCGCCCGAGCGGCATCGCCGCTCGGTCCGGGCCCCGCGGTGGGCGGTGTTCGCGGCCGCCGCGGCGGCGGTCGTCGGGCTCGCCGCGGGCGGCGTGTTCGGCGGCATCGCGCTCACCCAGCAGCAGCAGCTCGAGACCGCGCAGAGCCGGCTCGACCAGGCACGGGACCGCTACGAGCCGGTGGCGGCGCTGCTCGCCGCACCGGACGCGAAGACCATCCACGGCGAAGCGCCGATCGGCGGCGGCGTGACGGTCATCGCGTCGAAGTCGCTGAACCGCGTCATGGTGATGGACGCCGGGCTGCCGGCGCAGCCGGGCGGGAAGGTCTACGAGGCCTGGCTGATCACCGGCGGCGCCGCGCCGCGCTCGGCCGGGGTGATCGCCGCGGCGGACGACGGCGGCCTGGTCGTGGCCGACGGCGTCGGGGCGGTGGACCGGCTCGCGGTGAGCGTCGAACAGGCGGGCGGATCGCCCAGCGGGGCGCCCACCGAGGTGCTCATGAGCATGCCCGCGCCGGCCTGATCGGGTGCCATAGCAGACGGGGCTCCGGCGGTGATCGCGGCTCCTCGCTCTTGCGCGCTCGAACGTGTTGTGGCAAAACACCTTTGCGACACACGGCGTGCCTACTGGATTAGAGCGTGCCTGGTGCCTACCGTCCTGCCTAACGTCGGCAGTTGACATAACTCTCAATCTGGGGTTGAGGTTGAGAGTCGATCACCGGCCGGCGGGCTGTACGGGCACAACGATCAGGAAGGCGGACTTCGATGACGCCCCCGCACAACTACCTTGCGGTGATCAAGGTGGTCGGCATCGGCGGTGGCGGCGTGAACGCCGTGAACCGCATGATCGAGGTCGGCCTCAAGGGTGTCGAGTTCATCGCGGTGAACACCGACGCCCAGGCACTGCTCATGTCCGACGCCGACGTCAAGCTCGACATCGGCCGCGAACTCACCCGGGGCCTCGGTGCGGGTGCCGCACCCGAGGTCGGCCAGAAGGCCGCCGAAGACCACCGCGAAGAGATCGAAGAGGTCATCAAGGGCGCCGACATGGTGTTCGTGACGGCCGGCGAAGGCGGCGGCACCGGCACCGGTGGCGCCCCGGTCGTGGCGCAGATCGCCCGCAAGCTGGGCGCGCTGACCATCGGCGTCGTGACCCGCCCGTTCACCTTCGAGGGCAAGCGCCGCGGCAAGCAGGCCGAGGACGGCATCCAGTCGCTGCGCAACGAGTGCGACACCCTCATCGTGATCCCGAACGACCGGCTGCTGCAGCTCGGCGACATCGGCGTCTCGCTGATGGACGCGTTCCGCTCCGCGGACGAGGTGCTGCTGTCCGGTGTCCAGGGCATCACCGACCTGATCACCACCCCGGGCCTGATCAACCTCGACTTCGCCGACGTCAAGAGCGTCATGTCCGGCGCGGGCTCCGCGCTGATGGGCATCGGGTCGGCCAGAGGAGAGGGCCGGGCGATCCAGGCCGCGGAGAAGGCGATCAACTCGCCGCTGCTGGAGGCGTCGATGGACGGCGCCCACGGCGCGCTGCTGTCCATCGCCGGCGGCTCCGACCTGGGCCTGTTCGAGATCAACGAGGCCGCCTCGCTGGTGCAGGAGTCCGCGCACCCGGACGCCAACATCATCTTCGGCACGATCATCGACGACTCCCTCGGCGACGAGGTCCGCGTCACGGTGATCGCGGCCGGGTTCGACGCCGGCGCGCCGACGCACAAGAAGCTCGACCCGTCGACCTTCGGCTCCGGCTCGCGCCAGTCGTCGACGACCGCGTCGGCCACGGCCGGCCAGGTCTCGAACCCGCCGACCCCGCCGTCGGGGGCCACGCCGGTGCCGTCCACGGGCAGCTCCGGCTACCCGGTGGCGCCGCCGCGGTCGCACTCGCCGCTGCCGTCGGCGTCCGGCGGACAGCCGTCCGGCGGTCTCCCGCAGCCCGGCGGCGGCTCGCGCGGCTACTCGCCGATCGGCTCCAATGCGACCCAGGGCAGCCTGCCCGGGCGCGCGATGCCGGTGCACGACGACCCGTCGGACGACGAGGTCGACGTCCCGCCGTTCATGCGGCGCTAGAACCGACAGCTGTTCGTGAAGGCCACCTTGCGGAACTCTGAGTTCCGCAAGGTGGCCTTCACGGTGTTTGGGAGGATGAAGGTATGCGGGTTCGGCGAGTGGTGACCACCAGGGCGGGCGGCGCGTCGCGGCCGCCGTACGACACCTTCAACCTGGGGGACCACGTCGGCGACGACGAGGGGAACGTCCACGCCAACCGCAAGCGCCTGGCGGCCGAGCTGGGCCTGGCCGAGGACAAGCTGGCCTGGATGGAGCAGGTCCACGGCCGCACGGCGACCATTGTGGACGGCTCGGAGACCCGCGCCGCCGAGGCGACCGACGCGCTGGTGACCGCGGCCCCGGGCGTCGCGCTCGTGGTCCTGGTCGCCGACTGCGTGCCCATCCTGCTGGCCGACGCCGAGGCCGGCGTGGTGTCCGCGGTGCACGCGGGCCGGGTCGGCACGCGCGTCGGCGTGGTCCCGGCCGCCGTGGCCGCGATGCGGGAGGCGGGCGCCGAGCCGCACCGGATCGAAGCCCTGCTCGGCCCGGCCATCTGCGGCGACTGCTACGAGGTCCCCGCCGAAATGGCCGCCGACGTCGAGAAGCACGTCCCCGGCAGCGCGTGCAAGACCCGCAAGGGCACGCCCGGCCTCGACCTGCGCGCCGGTCTCTGGCGCCAGCTCGCCGACCTGGGCGTCGGCAAGATCGGCGTCGACCCGCGGTGCACGAACGAGGACAAGACGCTGTTCAGCTACCGCCGCGACGGGACGACCGGCCGGATCGCGGGCATCACCTGGGTCGAGGCATGACCGACCGCAAGGCCGAGCTGGCCGCGAACCTCGCCGAGGTCGAGGCGCGGATCGCCGCCGCGTGCCGCGCCGCCGGACGGCCCCGCGACGAGGTCAAGCTGATCGCGATCACCAAGACCTTCCCCGCGTCCGACGCCGCGCTGCTGGCCGAGCTCGGCGTCACCGACGTCGGCGAGAACCGCGACCAGGAGGCCGGGCCGAAGGCCGCCGAGGTTCCCGGGCTGCGCTGGCACATGGTCGGCCGGCTCCAGCGCAACAAGGCACGGTCCGTGGTCGCGTGGGCGCACGAAGTGCAGTCCCTCGATTCGGCCCGGCTCGCCGACGCGCTCGCGAAGGCGGTCCGTGCGGCTCGCGACGCGCAGATACGTGACGAACCCCTCGACGTGCTGATCCAGGCGAGCCTCGACGACGACCCCGAGCGCGGCGGCTGCCCCCTCGACGAGCTGGGCGCGCTCGCCGAGCACGTCACCCACACGGACGAGCTGCGGCTTCGCGGGCTGATGGCCGTCGCGCCGCTCGGCGCCGACCCCGCCGCCGCCTTCGAACGCCTCGCTCGCGCGGGGGAGCGGCTCCGCAAAGATCACCCGAATGCCGCAACCGTGTCGGCCGGGATGAGCCATGATCTCGAGCAGGCGATCACGCACGGCTCGACCTGTGTGCGTGTCGGAACCGCGTTGCTCGGTGGACGCGGTTTAGCCTCGCCGTAGGGAGCTCGCGCGGCCGTCACGTTTAGTGGTCGCCCGCGCGGGGCACTGACGGCGTGGAGAAACGTTGGTGCGGGAGCGGCTAGGGCTAGGGAGAGGCATGAGCGCGCTGCAGAAGCTGAAGGCCTACTTCGGGATGGTGCCCGCTGACGACGATGGCTACGACGTCGAGGACGACTACCGGCGCGGTTACGACGACGAGTACGACTCCTACGAGGAGCCGGCTCCCCGGTCGTCCCGCTCACGGTACCGCGAGGTCGACGACACGTACGACGAGCCCGTCAGCCGCAGCCGGTCACGCTCCGTGGCGGGCTCGGAGCCGGCCGTCCACGGCGCGCTCGCGATGGATCGCCAGCCCGAGCCCGTGGCGCGCCTGCGACCGGTCACCGAGCCGGTCGTGCGCCAGCCGGTGCGTGACCCGTTGAGCCGGATCACCACGCTGCACCCGACCAGCTACGCGGAGGCGCGGGCGATCGGGGAGCACTACCGCGAGGGCATCCCGGTGATCATGAACCTCACCGAGATGGAGAACGCGGACGCGAAGCGGCTCGTCGACTTCGCCGCCGGGCTCGCGTTCGCGCTCCGCGGGTCGATGGACAAGGTCACCAACAAGGTGTTCCTTCTCTCACCGCCCGATGTGGACGTGACGGCCGAAGACCGCCGGCGGATCGCCGAAGGAGGATTGTTTTTGCGCGGCTGAAGTCGCGCGTACCGCTGAGCGCAAGCAGACGTGATTTTGTCGACTCGATGCGACGTCGACCCCCCTTGACTGCGTCTTATGGCCGGGCGCCTGGTTAGAGTAGGCATGTGGAAGCTGTGTGGCTGGTCGTCTGGTACGTGCTGTTCGCCTTCTGGCTGCTGCTGACGGCGCGGATCGTGGTCGAACTCGTCCGGACGTTCGCGCGTGAGTGGCATCCCGCCGGAGGGGTTGCGGTGACGCTCGAGACCATCTACACAGTGACGGACCCGCCGGTCCGGTTGTTCAGGAGGATCATTCCGATGGTCCGGATCGGCGGCGTCGGACTGGACTTGTCGATTATGGTGCTGCTGTTGGTTGTGTTCTTCGCGATGCAACTGGCGACTCCAAGTTGATCGGGGAGACTTGGGTGGACCCTGCAGGCCATGGAGTGCGTGAGGTGATCTGATGTCGTTGACCCCCGCTGACGTGCATAACGTTGCGTTCAGCAAGCCGCCCATCGGCAAGAGGGGCTACAACGAGGACGAGGTGGACGCGTTCCTCGACCTGGTGGAGACCGAGCTGGCCCGCTTGATCGAGGACAACAACGAGCTGCGCCAGCAGATGGAGCAGCTCGACGCCGAGCTCGAGTCGACTCGGAGCGAGCTCGACAGCGCCAAGTCGGCGCCCCCGATGCGTGAAGAACCGTCGCGCCGGCTGGCGCCGGTGCCGCCGCCGCAGTCCGCCATGGAGCAGACCCAGGCGCACTCGATGGTCGGCGACAGCACGGAGCCGAACGTGCAGGCCGCCAAGGTCCTGGGCCTCGCCCAGGAGATGGCCGACCGGCTGACCGCCGAGGCGAAGACCGAGTCCGACGGGATGCTGGCCGAGGCCCGCACCAAGTCCGAGCAGCTGCTCTCGGACGCCCGGGCGAAGTCCGACTCGATGGTCAACGAGGCCCGCACCCGCGTCGACACGATGCTGAACGACGCGCGGACCCGGGCGGAAACCTTGGAGCGCCAGGCGCGCGACAAGGCCACGACGCTCGAGCGCGAGTCGCAGCGCAAGTACACCGAGACGATGAACAGCCTCAACTCCGAGAAGAGCGGGCTGGGCAAGAAGATCGAAGAGCTGCGCACGATCGAGCGGGAGTACCGCACGAGGCTGCGCGGGTTCCTCGAGTCCCAGCTGCGCGAGCTCGACGACCGCGGTTCCGCCGCACCCGCGTCGGCCTCGTCCGGCTCCGGCCAGTCGTCCGGCTCGTCCAGCGGCGGCCAGGGCTACTCGTTCGGCCCGCGCGCCGAAGCCGGCTGAGTTTTTCGTCCGGGCCTGCCCCGTCGGTGTGAGCCGCCGGGGCAGGCCACGGTTCGGAGTCGATCCGGTACGGCACGTGGGTGGGTCGCGGTCCGATCTTGCCCGGTTCGTGTTGTAATGCAGCGTGCTTTACATCGTGCTGGTACTGGTACTGGCGGCTCTGGGGTTGCTCGTCACCGCGCTGATCACCGCTTCTTCGCTGTGGGCGTGGGTTTCCATCGGGCTGTCGGTACTGGCAGGCCTGATCTTGGTGGCCGACTGGCTGCGCCGCCGTCGCCGCGCCTCGGCACCCTCCGACGTCGCTGAACCTGATCCGGCTGCTCCCGCCGCTCCGGCTGCTTCGGTCGCCGAGCCGACGCCGGAAGAGGTACCGGCCGAGGCGGAACAGACCGTCCTGATCCCGGCGGCCGGCGACCTGGGAGACCCGGCCGACACCCCCGACCCCGAACCCGCCGCGGAAGAACCCGCTGCGGAGGTGGAAGCGGAGGCCGAACCAGGCGAGGAAAAGACCCCGGCCGACGACATCGCCGTCCTGGCGGACCTCGAGGACGAGGTCGTGGTCGTCGACGAGCACCCCCGCTACCACCTGCGAGCCTGCCCGTGGCTCGGCACCCGCGAACTCATCCCGATCGGCATCGGCGAAGCCCGCCAGCTCGGCTTCACCCCGTGCGCCCGCTGCACCCCGGACGCAACCCTGGTAGCCGCCCACAGCTGACCCGGCGTGGGGCCCGCCCGCATCTCGCCGCGTGTTGTCGGGTCGGCCAGGCTCAGTGGCTTTCCGACGCCCACGCGCCCTCCGGCGTGGGCCGAAAGAACCCCGTCCGCCCGGCCACCCGCTATCAAGCCGCCAGGTTGGCCAAGCCCAAGTGAGTCTCCAGCGCCCGGGCCCCCTCCGGCGTGAGCCGGACCGCGCGGTGGGCCTCCGCGCGCCGCCGGACCCAGCCCGCCTCCGTGAACCGCGTGGCCACCGCCGCGCCCAGCGCGTCCGCCAGGTGGTGGCGCTGCTCGCTCCAGTCCAGGCAGAACTTCAGCAGCGGCCGCCGTCCGGACGCCGCCGCGGCGAGGTCGATGCCCAGTGCCGTGAACACCGGCTCCGCCGCCGGACCCAGCGTGTACGGGTGTTCGCGCAGCGGAGCCGAAATGCGGTCGCCCGTGCGCCGCCGCGTGTCCGGGGCGCCGGCCAGCGCGCCCCGCGCCAGCAGCGCCGCGGTGACCGCGACCCCGAGCCGGCCCGCCAGGTGGTCGTAGCACGTCCGGGCCGTGCGCAGCGCCTCCGCGCGCGTGCCCTCGCGCAACGACGTCACCGGCTGGGACGGCGAGAACCGCGCCAGCGTCTCCAGCAGCTCGGCGGGATCCGGCCCGGCCAGCCGGTAGAACCGGTGGCGCCCCGACTTCTCCGCGACGACCAGGCCCGCCGCCCGCAGCTTCGCCAGGTGCGCGCTGACACCCGGCGCGGACAGCCGCGCCTCGGCGGCCAGCACCGACGCCGCCAGCGCCCGGCCGTCGCCGAGCGCGAGCAGCACCCGGACCCGCGCCGGGTCCGCGAACAACGCGGCGGTGCGGGCGATGTCGGCGTCCCCTTCCACGGCTCCAGGATGCCCCCGGCACGCTTCCACCGCGACGGAAGCGTCCGCGCGGTGCACTGGGCGCATGCTCCTGCTCACCATGTGCGCCGGGATGTTCCTCGTGCAGCTGGACGTCACGGTCGTCAACGTCGCCCTGCCCGCCCTCGGCGCGGACCTGCACGCGGGCCTCGCGGCGCAGCAGTGGGTGGTCGACGGCTACACCGTCGTCCTGGCCGCGTTCCTGCTCACCGGCGGCGCCCTCGGCGACGTCTTCGGTCACCGCCGGATCGTCCTCACCGGCTTCGGGCTGTTCGGCGTCGCCTCGGCCGCGTGCGGGCTCGCCGCCACGGCGCCCGTGCTCGTCGCCGCCCGCGCCGGACAGGGCCTGGGCGCGGCCCTGCTGCTGCCCGGCACGCTCGCCGTGATCACGAACGCCCACCCGGGCCGCGCCGAGCGGGCCCGCGCCCTCGGCGTCTGGGCCGGGGTGTCCGCGCTGGCCCTGGCGGCGGGCCCGGTGCTGGGCGGCGCGGTCGTGGCGGCGGCGGGCTGGCGGCCGGTGTTCTGGCTCACCGTCCCGATCGTGCTGGCGGCGGCCGGAGCGACCCGGCGGCTCGTCCCGTGCGGCACTCGCGCGCCCGGCCGGCGGGTCGACGTCGCGGGTGCCCTCACCGCCGCACCCGCCCTCGGCGCCGGGGTGTACGCGGTCATCGCCGGAAGCGCGGTGGCCGCGGTGGTGGCGGCCGTCGCGCTGGCGGCGTTCCGGGTCGTGGAACGCCGGTCACCCGACCCGATGCTGCCTCCGGACGTCGTCCGGCGGACGTCGAGCGCCACCTTCGTCTCGGCGGCGATGAACTTCGTCGGGATCGGCGCGATCCTGGTGCTGACGCTGTACTTGCAGGGCGTGCGGCACGCGTCCCCGCTGACCGCCGGGTTCGAAGTGCTGCCGCTGTTCGGCCCGCTCTCGGTGCTGGCCCCGGTCACGGGCCGGCTGACCGCCCGGTTCGGCCCGCGGCCGCTCATGGTCACCGGGCTCGCGCTGGGCGTGCCCGGGATGCTGAACCTGGTGCTGGTCAAGGAAAACAGCGGCTACGCGGCCCTCTTGCCGACGCTGCTGGGCCTCGGCGTCAGCATGGGCCTGCTGACGACGGCGGTGGTGACGGCCGCGGTCTCCGGCCTGCCGCCGGAGCGGGCGGGAGTGGCCAGCGGGGTGAACAACACCGCCCGGCAGGCGGGCGGCGCGCTCGGGGTGGCGGTCCTCGGCTCGGTCGCGGGTGCGCCGGGAGCGGGCTTTCTCGCCGGACTGCACGAGGCCGGCGTGATCGCGGCGGCACTGTGGCT
Source organism: Amycolatopsis sp. cg9 (assembly GCF_041346945.1). Lineage (NCBI taxonomy): Bacteria > Bacillati > Actinomycetota > Actinomycetes > Pseudonocardiales > Pseudonocardiaceae > Amycolatopsis > Amycolatopsis sp. cg9. Next base: position 6,151,343 of record NZ_CP166850.1, read on the forward strand.
GGCGGCGATCGGCGTCACGCTCGCGGGGATCCGAGCCCCGGCGGCGGCCGGCTCCTGAGCACGGCTGTCTTGAATGAGTCATTCAGGATCTCCCACGACCTGAATGACTCATTCAAGACACCACCGGCCCGGGATCAGTCTTCGAGCTCCTCCAGCAGGGTCTCGATGTTCTCGCGCTGCCCGGCCGCCTCCTCGGGCAACCGCGCCAGCGCCGCGTTCAGCACCTCCCGGGCTTCGGCCACCTTCCCCAGATCCCGCCACAGCCGTCCACAAAGGACTTCCGCGGCGACCGCCGGGCCCTCGGCTTCCATGGCCCGCAAGGCTTCCGCCGCCGCCGTGGCGCGGGGGAGCGCCTCCTCCGGACGCTCCAGGTTGGCCAGCAACCGGGCACCGTCGTAGGCCGCCAGCGCGCTCTCCCACTCGAACTGCGGTCCTTCGCCCGTCACCGCGTCCGCGGCCGCCAGCGCTTCCTCCGCCCGCGCGGGCTCGCCGGCCCACAGCCACGACAGCGCCGTGCGACGGCGGTTGCGCAGCTCTTCGGCCGGCAGCTCGGCGGTCCGGAACCGCGCGGCCGCGGCCGCGAAACCCTCCGCCGCTTCGGCGTCCCGGTCCAGGCCGTCGAGGACCTCCGCGCGGGACTCGGTCGCCTGCCCCGCCGCGGCCTCGTTCCCCAGCTCCGCGAAGTGTCCGGCGGACGCGGCGAACAGCTCCACCGCCTGGACTTCACGGTCCAGCTCCTGGCACGCCTTCGCCAGCAGGTACCGGCCGCGCGCCAGCTCGTGGCCCGCCCCGGCCCGTTCCAGGACCGCTTCCGCGTCCTCGATCGCTTCGGCCGCGTCTTCCGGGCGGCCGGCGTCCAGCGATGCGGCCGCGAATTCGACCCGCGTCACCGCCGCGTCCACCTCGGCCCCGAGCGCGGCGAAGTCGCCGACGGCCGCCCGGAAGGCGGTGGCGGCGTCCTCGGAGCGGCCGAGGTCGGTGGCCAGGTGCCCGCGCACCTGCTGCAGCTGGGCCCGCGCCGACAGGTCGGTGCCCGGGTCGATCGACGTCGCTTCGGCGAACGCCGCTTCCCGGTCGCCGAGGCCGGCGCGGAACCGGACGCCCAGCAGCCGCGCGTTCGCGGCCCGCTCGGGCGCGCCGATCTCCGCGTACCGCGCCGCCGCGTCCGCCACGAGCTCGATCGCGCCCGGCAGGTCGCCCTGGTTCGCCAGCACCAGCGCCCGGCGTTCCAGCCACGCCCCCGTCAGCTCGGGGGTGGCGCGGACCGGGTCGCCGGCCCGGTCGAGGACCTCCGCGGTGGCCTCGAGGTCTTGCCGGGCGAAGTGCAGGACCGCCAGCCGCAGCAGGGCCCGGCCGTGGTCGGCGGGCTCGCCGATGGCCGCCAGGCGCGCGGCCGATGCTTCGAGCTCTTCGGCCGCCTCCGGGCGGTCCCCGGCCAGTGCCGCGAACAGGATCTCCTTGCCGCGCGCGGCTTCCGCGCCGACGGCGTCGCCGGCTTCCTCGAACAGCCCGGCCGCGTGCGCGAAGCCGCGGCTCGCGGCCTCGAGGTCGCCGGGCACCTCGGCATCGGCCGCCGCGGTCAGCCGCCGGGCGCGCAGCGTCCCCGACGGATCGGGGCACACCTCGTCGAACCGGGCCCAGACGGCGTCGGGCGAGCGGCCCAGCCGGGCCTCCCGCTCACCGAGGTCGGCCAGCTCCTCCGGCGACTCCGGCCAGACGCGGGCGGGCGCCGGAACGGGGACCGGCGCGGCGGTCCCGGACAACGGCAGGTGCTCGACGAGCGGTTCGGCGGCGAGCACCGCGCGGACCCGGTCGCTCTGCTCGGCCGTGCCGTTGCGCGCGTCGAACCGCGTGGCGATGGCCAGCGCGCGTTCCGCGAGCTCGTCGCGCAGCCCGGCCACCGTGGTCGTGCCGCCGGTGGCGCGCACCGGCGCGTCGCCGTGACCGCCCTCGGCCACCAGCCGCAGGTTCAGCGCGGCCGCGGCGGCGAACTCCTGCTCCGCGTACGGCGTCGGCGGCGCTTCGAGCCAGCCGAGGTGCCGCTCGACGAGGTCGAGGCCGCGGGCGTGGTTCCCGGTCAGCGCGCAGAACGCGAGGTGGGTGGCGATCGCCTGCAGCTGCGCCGGATCGTGCCGCATCGCCCGGTACGCGCGGCGGTGCGCCTGGACCGCGTCCTCGTACCGTCCGATGTGGACGTAGGGGAGCAGCAGCTCGGTCAGGATGTGCTGCGGCTGCTCGACGCAGCTGAACTGCCCGCCCAGCACCGGCTCGGCCACCTCGGCGGCTTCGGCGTACCGGCCGAGCCAGCTCAGGTGCGCGACCTTGTCGCTCGGCTCGCAGCCCACGCAGTCGGACATCTGCCCGCGGGGCGCGGCCGACCACAGCCGGTACTGCTCGGCGGCGGTTCCGCGGTCGCCGACGTGCCGGGCGAGCACGGCGCGGTACTGGTGCACCGGGTTCATCGTGTACCCGGCCGCGCGGTAGCGGCGTTCCATGTCGTCGAGCACGGCACGGGTCCGGTCGAGCGGCACCTCCGGGAAGGTCGCCATCGACCCGGCCATGAACTTGAAGTACCAGTGCAGGTCGTGGGTCCAGCGCGGGTCGGCTTCGCCGCGGTCGTGCACCGCCAGGCACCACGCGAACGGCACGAACGCCTTCGCGGGCTCGCCGCCCTGCTGGTAGGCGCTGGTGAGGAAGATCCGGGCGCCGAAGCGCAGTTCGGGCGAGCCGAGGGCGTCGGCTTCGCGGAGCCCGGCTTCGAGCGCGGCGATCTGGGCGCGGCCGCGCGGCAGCCGTTCGGCGGCCCACAGCCGGTCCCAGACCTCCTGCTCGCCGGCGGTGGGGGTGGTCATCGGGTCTCCTCTTCGGGGACGGCCTGGTCCAGCAGGCCGAGGAACGAACGGTTCAGCAGCGCGGCGTCGGCCGGCCGGATCGGGTGCCTGCCGAACAGCAGGGCCTGCCCGTAGAGCGACTCGACGGCGAGCCCGCGCAGCGTGTCGTCCCGGAGCAGGCTGATCCGCCGCACCAGCGGGTTGCGGTGGTTGAGCACCAGCTGGGGGCGGTCGTCGGCCGGCTTCTCGAACGCCGAGAGCACCCCCGCCCACAGCTCGTCGACCTGGTCCTTGGTGGCCCGCAGCTCGCCGGCGAACGCCGCGGCCCGGTCCAGCAGGTAGAGCACCGGCAGGCTCGACGGCTGGAACTCGCGCAGCACGACCTCGCAGCCCAGCCGGTCGAGGTGGCGCTGCGCGGCCGCGACGAACGGCCGGGTGGCCAGCGCGGTGGCGCTGTCCAGCTCGGCGAACGCGGTGGTCAGGTCGCTCGGCTCGAGCCGGGTCACCACCAGGTCCGGTTCGAGCGCCCGCATCCGCTCGGCCAGCTCGCTGTCGTAGGTGTAGCCGCCGTTGATCACGGCGATGTCCTGCGCGGCCGCGACCCCGGCCAGCTGCTGGAACTCGTCGGCGGTGGCGCAGTAGCGCAGCAGCCCGTAGCGGCCGCGGAACTCGGCCATCGTCATCCGGCCGACGTTGGTCTCCAGCGGCCACCACTGCTCGACCAGCCGCAGCATCTCGTCGTCGTGCAGGGCGAGCGCCTTGACCCCGAGGTGGTGGATCCCGAGGAACCGGTTCAGCCGGTCGGGTGCGGTCCGCGCCAGCCCGGCGAGCCAGCCGCGCAGCCGGTCGCCGAGCGCTTCGCGCGCCGACTCCAGCTGGCCGTCGTCGTAGAGCGCCTCACGGCTCGCCGTCGGCCGCAGCTCGCCCGCGTCGACGACGCAGCGGGCGAAGAACGCCCAGTCCGGCAGCAGGCCCGGCGCGTTCTCCGCGAGCAGCATCCGCTTGAGGTAGACGCGGTGGCCGCCGTGCTCGGCCGGGCTGGCCGGGAACGGCAGCACGTACGCCACGCCGGTCAGCCCGGCGGCGGGCACGTCCAGTTCGACGACGTCGAACGGCGTGAAGCCCAGGGTGTCCTGCGCGTAGCCGACGAGATCGGCCTGCCGCTGCCCGGGCGCGCGGTCGTCGGCGGCCCACGGCACGGGCGTGGTGACCGGCCGGCCGTCGACGGTGATCCCGAACGGCAGCATCGAGCCGTACAGCGTGGCCAGTTCGGCGACCGTCCCGGGGACGAACCACTGTTCGGCGCCGGGGCGCGCGTCGAGGGTCACCGTGGTGCCCGGCTCGTCCCGTTCGCCCGGCCCGATGGCGTAGGTGCCGTCGGAGCGGCCGGTCCAGGCGACGGCCGGGCCGCCGTCCACCGACCGCGTCACGACGCGCACCTCGTCGGCGACGAGGAACGCCGACAGCAGCCCGATCCCGAACTGGCCGAGGAACTCGTGCCGCTGGAAGCCCAGTTCGTCCCTTTTGGAGCTGCGGCCGATCGTCGCGAGCAGTTCGTGCACCTGGGCTTCGGTCAGGCCGATCCCGGTGTCGGTGACGCGCAGGACGCCGTCGCCGGCCTCGACCGCGATCTCCGCGGGCGCGCCGGGCTCCCGCGCGCGGCGCGCGGTCACCGCGTCGACGGCGTTCTGCAGGAGCTCCCGCACGTACACGCGCGGGCTCGAGTAGAGGTGGCGGCTGAGGAGGTCGACGACCCCGCGAAGATCCACCTGAAAAGTGCGGCTCACTGTGAAAAGTTCCCCCGTGGTTCCCGGCCGCGGACTCTTCGGCGGCACGCGGTCATGCTAACGGGGGATCGCCGCGGCGGTCCCGTTCGTTTCCGGTGCGCCCCTCGTGGCAACGGGTTGCGCGGAGCGGTTAACCTGGTACCAGCAAGGCGCCGATCCGGCCATCACCGGGGAGCCTCCGGAAGAACCGAGCTTCACCGCTCTCAGTAGAACCGGACGGGTGCGGCCCGTGACAGCCGCCGAACGAAGCGGCCCGCGCGAGCGGGCAAGCGGGGTGGTACCGCGGAACGCCGGAAGGCGTCTCGTCCCCGTGTGGGTGACCGGGAGCCGGTCGTCCGTACGAGAGCGACGAACCGAGGAGCACCCGGATGTACCCCCAGGCCCAGCTGACCGACGGTGCGGGCGTCCCGTCGCAGCCGTCCTTCCCCGAGCTGGAGAAGCAGGTCCTCGCCTACTGGGAGACGGACCGGACGTTCCAGGCGACCATCGACGCGCGCCCGGCCGGCGAGCGCGGCGACAACGAGTACGTCTTCTACGACGGCCCGCCGTTCGCCAACGGCCTGCCGCACTACGGCCACCTGCTCACCGGGTACGTCAAGGACCTGGTGCCGCGCTACCAGACGATGAAGGGCCGCAAGGTCGAGCGCCGCTTCGGCTGGGACACCCACGGCCTGCCCGCCGAACTCGAGGCCATGCGCCAGCTCGGGATCACCGAGAAGGCCCAGATCGACGAAATGGGCATCGCGAAGTTCAACGAGGTTTCGCGCGAGTCCGTCCTGCGCTACACGAACGAGTGGCGCGACTACGTCACCCGCCAGGCCCGCTGGGTCGACTTCGACAACGACTACAAGACCCTCGACGTCAGCTACATGGAGTCGGTGCTGTGGGCGTTCAAACGCCTGTGGGACAAGGGACTCGTCTACGAGGGCTACCGCGTCCTGCCGTACTGCTGGCGCGACGAGACGCCGCTGTCCAACCACGAGCTGCGGATGGACGACGACGTCTACGCCACCCGCCAGGACCCGGCCGTCACGGTCGGCTTCCGCCTGCAGGGCAACGACAACGACCTCGACGGCACCTACCTGCTGATCTGGACGACGACGCCGTGGACGCTGCCGGCCAACCTCGCCACGGCGGTGCACCCGGACGTGGACTACGTCGTGGTCGAGAGCGACGGCAAGCGGTTCCTGCTCGCCGAAGCGCGCGTCGCCGCGTACGCGCGGGAGCTCGGCGAAGAGCCGCCGGTGGTCGCGCGCTACACCGGCGAGCAGCTGCTCGGCACCCGCTACGCGCCGCCGTTCCCGTACTTCACCGGCACCGAGAACGCGCACCGCGTCCTGCCCGCCGACTACGTCACCACCGAAGACGGCACCGGGATCGTGCACATCGCGCCCGCCTACGGTGAAGAGGACAAGGTCGTCACCGACGCCGCCGGCATCACCCCGGTGACGCCGGTCGACGCGCAGGGCAAGTTCGACGCGACCGTGAGGGACTACGCCGGCCAGCAGGTGTTCGACGCCAACCCGAACATCATCCGCGACCTGAAGAACGGCACGGGTTCCGCGGCGGAGCAGGGCGCGCTGCTGCTGCGCCACGAGACCTACGACCACCCGTACCCGCACTGCTGGCGCTGCCGCAACCCGCTGATCTACCGCGCGGTCTCGTCGTGGTTCGTCGCGGTGACGCAGTTCAAGGACCGGATGATCGAGCTGAACCAGCAGATCACCTGGTACCCGGAGAACGTCAAGGACGGCCAGTTCGGCAAGTGGCTGGAGAACGCGCGCGACTGGTCGGTCTCGCGCAACCGCTACTGGGGCACGCCGATCCCGGTGTGGCAGTCCGACGACCCGGCGTACCCGCGCACCGACGTCTACGGCTCGCTCGACGAGCTGGAGGCGGACTTCGGCGTGCGGCTGGACAACCTGCACCGGCCCTACATCGACGAGCTGACCCGGCCGAACCCGGACGACCCGACCGGCAAGTCGACGATGCGCCGCGTCGAGGACGTCCTGGACGTCTGGTTCGACTCGGGCTCGATGCCCTACGCCCAGGTGCACTACCCGTTCGAGAACGCCGAGTGGTTCGAGCACCACTATCCGAGCGACTTCATCGTCGAGTACATCGGGCAGACCCGCGGCTGGTTCTACCTGCTGCATGTGCTCGCGACGGCGCTGTTCGACCGGCCGGCGTTCCGCGCCTGCGTCTCGCACGGCATCGTGCTGGGCTCGGACGGCGCGAAGATGTCCAAGTCGCTGCGCAACTATCCGGACGTCAACGAGGTCTTCGAGCGCGACGGCTCCGACGCCATGCGCTGGTACCTGATGGCGAGCCCGATCCTGCGCGGCGGCAACCTGATCGTCACCGACAAGGGCATCCGCGACGCCGTCCGCCAGGCCGTGCTGCCGCTGTGGAACTCGTACTACTTCCTCGCGCTGTACGCGAACGCCGAGGGCGTCGAAGGCAAGTGGCGCACGGATTCGCCGAACGTGCTCGACCGGTACGTCCTGGCGAAGACGCACGAGCTGGTCACCGACGTCGAGTACGCGATGGACAGCTACGACGTCGCGGGCGCGTGCCAGACCGTGCGGGACTTCCTGGAGGTGCTGACCAACTGGTACGTGCGCCGCTCGCGCGACCGCTTCTGGGCCGGCGACCAGGACGCGATCGACACGCTGCACACCGTGCTCGAGGTGACGTCGCGGGTCGCGGCGCCGCTGCTGCCGCTCACCACCGAGGTCGTCTGGCGCGGCCTCACCGGCGGCCGCTCGGTGCACCTGACCGACTGGCCGAACGCGCTCGACCTGCCCGCGGACGCGGCGCTCGTCACCGCGATGGACCGGGTGCGGCAGGTGGCGTCGTCGGCGCTGTCGCTGCGGAAGGCGAACAAGCTGCGCGTGCGGCTGCCGCTGTCGTCGCTGGTCGTGGCGGCCGAGGACGCCGGGTCGCTGACGCCCTTCGCGGACATCCTGCGCGACGAGGTGAACGTCAAGGCGGTCGAGCTGACCACCGACGTCGCCGCGCACGGCGGGTTCGAGGTCGCGGTGAACGCCCGCGCCGCCGGCCCGCGGCTGGGCAAGGACGTCCAGACGGTGATCAAGGCCGTCAAGGCGGGGGACTGGTCGCTGCAGGGCGACACCGTGGTCGCGGCCGGGATCGCACTGCAGGAGGGCGAGTTCGAGCGCCGGCTGGTCGCCAAGGGCGGCGGCGCGGCCGCGGAGCTGCCCGGCGGGTCCGGGCTGGTCCTGATCGACACCGAGGTGACGCCGGAGCTGGCGGCCGAAGGCGTGGCCCGCGACCTGGTCCGGGTCGTGCAGCAGGCCCGCCGCGACGCCGGGCTCGACGTCGCGGACCGGGTCGCGCTGACCGTCGACGCCCCGGCCGACGTCGTCGAAGCGGCTCAGGCGCACCAGGAGTTCCTGGCCGCTGAGGTGCTGGCGACGTCGGTGACCTACGAGCCGGTGGGCGAGGGCTTCGCCGGCACGGTCGGCGACGGCACGAAGGTGACCGCGGCGGTCGTAAAAGCCTGACACGGGTCGTGGGTGGTAAGTAGGGTGACAACCCGGCTTGCCACCCACGGCGTGGCGGGCACTGGGGGAGGGGAACCGGGATGAGCCCTGGCCGGAGACGCGGGATCCTGATCGGCGGCGCGCTGCTGGTCGTCGTGGTCGTGGTGGCGGCTTTCTTCGTGCTGAACGGCGGGGACGCGGCGCCGACGGCGGAGGCCGGGGCGACTTCGGTCGAGAGCCCGGGCGCGCTCGACCCGCACTCGGCGATCACCGAGTACGTCCAGGACCTGACCGAGAACAACCCCGACGCGGCCGCCCGGCTCACCGACGACAACGCGGCGGCCGCGGTGGCGCTGCGGGACGCGCGGAACACGCTGAGCCCCCAGTCGTTCAGCGCCAAGCTGACCGTCCTGCAGCCGACGCCGGCCGGGGCGAAGACGACCGGCGGGACCTTCAGCGCGGCGTGGTCGCTGAAGGGCGGCGTGTGGAGCTACGACGTGCCGTTCCAGCTCAACCTGGCCGGCGGGAAGTGGCTCGTGCACTGGGCGCCGTCGTTGCTGCACCCGAAGCTGGAGGCGGGCCAGCGGCTGGTGGTCAGCACCGCCGCGACGGACACCACGGCGGTCGCCGACCGCGACGGCAAGCCGCTGCTCATCGCCGGGGCGGGCGGCCTGCGCACGGCCGAGGGCAACCCGGCGCCGCTGCTGCGTTCGGCGCTCGGCGGGCAGGTCACGGCCATCGCGGGCAGCGGGTTCGCCGTCCAGCGCGTCGACACCGGCGGGAAGAACCTGGAGACGCTGTTCGGCAAGGCCGACGACGGCGGGACCAAGCCGCTGACGTCGAGCTTGAGCCTGGCCGCGCAGAACGCCGCGCAGGCCGCGGTCGACGGCTACCCGGGGTCGGCCATGCTGGTCGCGCTTGACACCGGCTCAGGCGACATCCTCGCCGTCGCGCAGAACGCGGCCGCCGGGAACTCCCCGAAGGCGCTCAGCGGCCTGTACGAGCCCGGCTCGTCGTTCAAGATCGCGACGGCCGTCGCGGCGGTCCAGCAGAGCGGGCTCACCGCGGCCTCGCCGGTCGACTGCCCGGGCGTCGCGACCATCGGCACCCGCACGGTGCGCAACGAGGACTTCGAGCTGGGCGCGACGAACCTGCAGACGGCCTTCGCGCGGTCGTGCAACACGACGTTCGGGCAGCTGGCGCTGGCGCTCCCGGCGGACGGGCTGAAGAAGGCGGCCGACGAGCTGGGCCTCAACGCCGACTACGAGATCCCCGGCATCAAGACGGAGCTGGGCAAGGTCGAGCCCGCGGCGAGCAAGGACGAGCAGGTCGAGGACGGGTTCGGCCAGGGCCGCATCCAGGCCAGCGCCCTCGGCGGCGCGGTGATGGCCGCGACGGTGGCGGCGGGCAAGGCGATCACGCCGAGGCTGTGGCACGACCTGCCGACCACGGTGGTCAAGGGCTACTCGGCACCGCCCGCGGCGGTGCTCGGCGAGGTCCGCAAGCTGATGCGCGCGGTGGTGACCAGCGGGACCGGCCGGGCCGCGGCGGGCGCCGGAACGGTGTTCGGCAAGACGGGCACGGCCCAGTTCGGCGACGGTTCGAACGCGACGGGCTGGTTCGTCGGCTACCGGGGGAGCGTGGCGTTCGCGGTGGTGCTGGAGAACTCGAACGACTCGGGCCCGGCGGTCACCCTGGCGGCGAAGTTCCTGAAGGCGATCTGACCCCCGGCCCCCACGCGCACTTTCACGTGAAAGTGCGGCTCCCAGGTGCGCACTTTCACGTGAAAGTGCCCGGGGCCTGGGGCGGAACTTTCCCTATGAAAGTGACACTTCGGTGGGGGCCGAAGGGTGCGGCTCGTACCGTGGGGGCATGGAGACGATCGCCCTCGCCGAGGTCGCCGCGGTGCTCGCGGACCCGAGCCGGGCCACCATGTGCCTCGTCCTGCTCGACGGGCGCGCCTGGACGGTCGGCGAACTCGCGAAAGCGGCCGGGATCGCGCTCTCCACCGCCAGCGAGCACGTCACCCGGCTGACCGACGCCGGGTTCGTCGCCCGCGTCAAGCAGGGCCGGGCCAGCTACGTGCGGATCGCCGACCCGCGCGTGGCCGAGCTGATCGAGCACCTGGCCCAGCACGCCGAGCACCGGCCGGTGACCGGCCTCAAGGCGTCGCTGCGGGTGAAGCGGCTCGGCTTCGCGCGGACCTGCTACGACCACCTCGCCGGTGTCCTCGGCGTCGCCCTCCGCGACGGCATGCTGGTGACCGGGCTGGTCGACACGGCCGACGGCCTGACGCTGACCGGGCACGGCCGCGAGGTGCTGGCCGGCCTCGGCGTGCCGGTCGCCGCCGGGCGGCGGGCGCTGCTGCGCGACTGTCTCGATTGGACGGAGCGCCGCGACCACCTCGCCGGCGCGCTCCCCGCGGCCCTGCTGGACCGGGCCGTCGACGCCGGCTGGGTCGTCCGCGACGGGCACCGCGCGGTCAAGGTCCTCCCGGCGGCGCGGCGGCCGTTCGCGGCGCTCGGTGTCGAGCTCGACGCGCTCGGCAGTCCTTAACACACCGGGTGTCCGACTCGCGGCAGCGGTACACGAACGTGTTAACCCGCCCGCCTCACTATTCTGAGGGCCCTACGGCACTCGGGAGGGAGGCGGCATGGACCAGCTTCCCGTGCTGCTCGGCGTCGGCGGCGTCGTGCTGCTCGCCTCCGTGCTCGCCGTGCGGGTCTCGATCCGGCTCGGCCTGCCCTCGCTGCTGCTCTACCTCGCGATCGGGGTGCTGCTGGGCGAAGCCGGCTTCGGCATCCGGTTCGACAACCCCGAACTGACCCAGTCGCTCGGCCTCGCCGCGCTGGTCATGATCCTCACCGAAGGTGGGCTGACCACGCGCTGGTCGGCGGTGAAACCCGCGCTGGGCATCGGGATCGCACTGTCCACAATGGCCGTGGTGGTGAGCATCGCGGTCACCGGCGCGGCGCTGCACTGGCTGCTGGGCCTCGACTGGCGGATCGCGCTGCTGTGGGGCGCGGTGCTCGCCTCCACCGACGCGGCCGCGGTGTTCTCCGTGCTCCGCGCGGCCGGGATCGGCAAACGGCTCACCGGTGCGCTCGAACTGGAGTCGGGCATCAACGACGCGCCGGCGTACATCGCCGTCGTCGTGCTGGCCGAAGGCACCACTGTGGACTGGTCGCTGCCGCTGCTCGCGGTCTACGAGCTCGCCACGGGCCTGGCCATCGGGCTCGCGTTCGGCTGGCTCGGCGGGATCGCGCTGCGCCGCGCCGCGCTGCCGGCGACCGGTCTGTACCCGCTGGCCACGGTCGCGGTGTGCGTCGTGGCGTACTCCTCCGGGCAGCTGCTGCACGCGTCCGGGCTGCTCGCCACCTACGTCGCCGCGCTGGTGCTCGGCAATTCGCGGCTGCCGCACCGCTCGGACACGCTCTCGTTCGCCGAGGGGCTGGGCTGGCTGGCGCAGATCGGGCTGTTCGTGCTGCTCGGCCTGTTCGCTTCGCCGGGCCGGCTGCTCGACGCGATCGTGGCGGGCCTGGTCGCGGGCGCCGTCGTGCTGCTGCTGGCGCGGCCGATCTCCGTCGTGCTGTCGATGCTGCCGTTCCGGTTGCCGTGGCGGGAACAGGCCTTCCTGTCGTGGGCCGGGCTGCGCGGCGCGGTGCCGATCGTGCTCGCCATGATCCCGCTGTCGAAAGGGGTGCCGGGCGCGCAGCGGCTGGTCGACGCGGTGTTCGTGCTGGTCATCGTGCTGACGCTGCTGCAGGGCGCGACGCTCGGCCCGCTCGCGCGCTGGCTGGGGCTGGCGAAGAAGTCCGAGGCGCACGAGATCGAGGTCGACTCGGCACCGCTGGACGAGCTCGGCGCCGAGCTGCTGCAGGTCCGCATCCAGCCCGGGTCGAAGCTGCACGGCGTGTACCTGTCCGAGCTGCGGCTGCCCGTCGGCGCGACGGTCAGCCTGGTCGTGCGCGGCGGCGCGGGCTTCACCCCGCAGAAGACCAGCCGGCTGCAGGAGCACGACCAGCTCCTCGTGGTCACGACGTCCGTGGTGCGCGACGCCGCCGAGCGACGGCTGCGCGCGGTCGACCGGGCCGGGCGCCTGGCCCGCTGGAAGGGCGAGTCGGGGCGCTGACGCGGCCGGCTCACGAAAACCTCACCTGATCTTCCCTGCTGTCCTCCTTTTGGCTTACTGTGCGCTCATTCGAATGGGTGAGTGTTCACGCCAAAGGAGTACACAGGGTGACGAAACTGCGCTGGGCGGCCGCGGCTGCCACGATCACCACGGCACTCGGCCTGCTCGGCGCGCCGGCCGCGACCGCCGAAGCGGCCCCGTTCCCGGCGCTCGCGCTGCCGTTCAAGGCGGGCCAGCAGGTCTACTCCGCCGGCATCCACTCCGACGACGGCAGCACCGGCGTGAAGAACGCCATCGACTTCAGCCCCGCCGACCGCACCGTGCGCGCGCCGCTCGCCGGCACCGTCCACCTGCAGCACTGCGCCGGCGGCGACTGGGTGACCATCGACCACGCGGGTGGCTGGCGCACCGGCTACTACCACATGGAAGGTATCGCGGTCACCGACGGTGAGCACGTCGAGGCGGGCGCGGTGCTCGGTTCGACCGGCAACGCGCTGCCGTGCGGCGGCACCAGCACGGGCGCCCACGTGCACTTCACGCTCTGGACCCTCCCGGACGCCCCGGCGGCGAACTGGGACGGCGTCGCCTTCGGCGCGGTCTCGACCACCCTCGCCACGGCGTACGGCGAGCCGGTCGACGGCAAGTCGTTGGGCGGCTGGCGGTTCACGGCGGGTGCCGAGCAGTACGAGGGCACCGCGACCCACGTCGCGGACGACGCGGTCACCGAACTGCCGGGGCGGTTCCGCGCGAAGCCCTGAGTTTGTGAGCGGCGTCTCAGAATGTGAGGCGGGGGTTGGCCACCCGGAGCGTTCTCGGTTACCTTCTGTGCCAGGTCATGAGTGCCAGCGTCAAGCCCCGGCTTGCTGGCCGGCAACCCTCCTACCGCGGTGGGGTGCCCCGGGTGAAGACCGGGCCGGTCGCGTCCCGCGACGGGCAAGCGCGGGCCCCTCGCCGGGGTCCCCCGGACCGCCGAGGAGGCACCCGATGACTCTCGCCATCGACCGCACCAGCGTCACCGTCCACCCCGCCACGCCCGTCGAAACCGGTGCCCCGCAAGGCATCCCCACCGCCGCCGGCGCGTCGCTGCGGGTCCCGCTCGTCACCGGCGAGACCATCGGCTACGCCAACCTCGACCACGCGGCGAGCGCCCCCTGCCTCGACGCCGTCCGCGCCAAGGTCGACGAGTTCCTGCCCTGGTACGCCAGCGTCCACCGCGGCGCCGGCTTCGCCTCCCAGGTCTCCACCAAGCTCTACGAGCGCACCCGCGACGTCCTGCGCCGGTTCGTCGACGCCCGCCGGACCGACACCGTCGTCTTCACCCGCAACACCACCGACTCCTTCAACCTGCTCGCGCGCAGCCTGCCGCGGAACACGAGCGTCGTCGTCTTCGACACCGAGCACCACGCCGCGCTGCTGCCGTGGCAGGGCCCGAACGTCCGGCGGATCCCGACCCCGCGCACGCGCCTCGCAGCGGTGTCCGCTGTGGACGAAGCGCTCGCGGATTCCCCGCAGGGGCCCCGGCTCGTGGTCGTCACCGGGGCGTCCAACGTGACCGGTGAGCTGCTCCCGGTGGCCGAGATCGCCGCCGTGGCGCGGAAGCACGGCGCCCGCATCGCCCTCGACGGCGCGCAGCTCGCGCCGCACCGCCGGATCTCGATCCGGGACCTCGACGTCGACTACGTCGCCATCTCCGGCCACAAGCTGTACGCGCCCTTCGGCGCGGGCGCGCTGATCGGCCGCGCCGACTGGCTGCGCGCCGCGCGCCCGTACCTCGCCGGCGGCGGCGCGACCAAGCTCGTCACCGGGGACGCCGTCGTCTGGAACGACGGGCCGGAGCGCCACGAAGCCGGTTCGCCCAACACCGTCGGCGTGTACGCGCTCGGCGTCGCGTGCGAGACCCTCTCCCGCGACTGGGACGCCGTCGCCGCGCACGAGCAGGCCCTGCTCGCCCGGCTGCGCAAGGGACTCGAGAGCATCCCGGGCTGCGCCGAGCTGCGGCTGTTCGACGCGCCGGTCGACCGCGTCGGCACGGTCAGCTTCACCGTCGCCGGGTTCGACCCCGGCTGGCTCGCGGCGGTGCTTTCCGCCGAATACGGCATCGGCGTGCGCGACGGCGCCTTCTGCGCCCACATCGCGGCCAAGCGCCTGATCGCCGTCGCCGGTGGCGAGGGGCAGCAGGCGATCCGCGTCAGCCTCGGCCTGGGCAGCACCGAAGAGCACGTCGACCGCGTGCTGCTGGCACTGCGCCGGATCGTCGCGCGCGGAGCGGACTGGGAGTACGCGAAGGTGGACGGCCGCTGGGCCCCGGTCGGCGACCCGCGGGAGCTCCCGCCGTTCTGCTGAGCGCTAGCCTGGCCCGATGGGGAGAGGGCCGCGTTTCTGGTTTCCGCTGGCGTTGCTGGGGTTCGCGCAGATCGGGGCGGCGGCCGTGCAGCTGCTGTCGCGCCGGAGCCCGGCCGAGGGCGACTCCGTGAACCTCGTGTCCGGACCGCCGGGACACCCGCTCGGCACCGGTGGTGTCGGCGGCACGGGCTACCCGGCGGCGCAGTTCTTCACCCAGGACGCCTACTACCTGCCGGGCGCGGGGCTGCCCGCTGGGCCGGTCTGGCTGGTCGCCCTGCTCGTCGTGGTGGCCGGCACGGCCGTCTGGTACGCCCTCGCGCTGCGGCCGGCCCGCACCGGGTGGTTCGTCCTCGGCGCGCTCGGGGCGCTGCTCGCCGTCCCGCTGCTCGACCTGGTCGGGTCCTGGCAGTTCCGGCTCGGGGACGGGCTGCGCGGCCCGCTGCTGGCCACTCTCGGCCTGCTGGTGCTCGCGGCGTACGAGCGCAGTGTCTTCGTCCTGGTCACCGCGGCCCTGTTCGCGCTCGTGGCCGTCGTCCTCTCGGCGGATCTCGCAGGCGTGCTGCTGGCGGCGGCCGTCCTGCTCGCCGCCGCCTTCACCGCGCTCCTGCGGCACCGCCGCGACACCGCGTGACCAGCGCCGTGGACAATGGAGCGGTGAGCACCGAGCCCAGCCGTCCCGAACCCGACACCGCCGCGCCCGAAGAGGCGGTGCCCGACCAGGCGGCCGACGCCCCGGAGAACCCCGAGGTCCCGGCGAAACCGCTGCTGCCGAAGCGGCGGGTCGGCTGGGTGTTCGCGATCGCCGTCGTGTTCTGGGCGATCGACCTGGTGACGAAGAACCTGGTCACCGCCAACCTGGAGGGCAAGGAGCCGGTCAAGATCCTCGGCGGCCTCATCTACCTGCAGGTGATCCGCAACCCCGGTGCCGCGTTCTCGATGGCCACCGGCATGACGTGGGTGCTGGCGCTGGTCGCGCTCGCCGTCGTGATCGCGATCATCTGGCTGTCGCGGCGGCTGCGCTCGATCGGCTGGGCGATCGGCCTCGGGCTGGTGCTCGCCGGCGCCACCGGCAACCTCACCGACCGCATCTTCCGCGCGCCCGGCGGGCTGCAGGGCCACGTCGTCGACTTCATCTCGGCGTTCGCCCCCAACGGCAAGGGCTTCGCGATCTTCAACATCGCGGACTCGGCGATCTGCGTCGGCGGCGCGCTCATCGTGCTGCTGTCCCTGCTGGGCAAGGACTACGACGGCACCTCGACCAAGGACAAGAAGAAGATCGAGAAGACCCAGGAGGAGCAGGCGTGAGCTCGCGGATGCTCCCGGTGCCCGACGGGCTCGACGGGATGCGGGTCGACGCCGGCCTCGCCAAGCTGCTCGGCCTGTCCCGCACGGTCGTCGCCGAGCTGGCCGAAGCCGGCGACGTGCTGCTCGACGGCCGTCCCGCCGGCAAGTCCGACCGGCTGTCCGGTGGCGGCCTCCTGGAGATCACGCTGCCGGAGCCGGCGAACCCCGTCGAGGTCGTGGCGGAGCCGGTCGAAGGCATGCGGATCCTCCACGACGACGACGACATCGTGGTGCTCTCGAAGCCGGTCGGCGTCGCGGTCCACCCGAGCCCGGGCTGGACCGGCCCGACGGTCGTCGGCGGCCTCGCCGCGGCCGGCCTGCGCATCGCGACCTCGGGCGCGGCCGAGCGCCAGGGCGTCGTGCACCGGCTCGACGCGGGCACCACGGGCGTGATGGTGGTGGCCAAGAGCGAGCACGCGTACACGGTGCTGAAGCGGGCGTTCAAGGAGCGCACGGTCGACAAGGGCTACCACGCGATCGTCCAGGGCCACCCGGACCCGACGCGCGGCACGATCGACGCCCCGATCGACCGCCACCCCCGCCACGACTACAAGTTCGCGGTCGTCCAGGGCGGCCGCCCGAGCGTGACGCACTACGAAGTGGTCGAGGCCTTCCGGGCGGCGTCGCTGGCCCACATCAAGCTCGAAACCGGGCGCACGCACCAGATCCGCGTCCACTTCTCGGCCCTGCGCCACCCCTGCGTCGGCGACCTGACGTACGGCGCGGACCCGGTCCTGGCCCGCCACCTCGGCCTGAGCCGCCAGTGGCTGCACGCGAAAACCCTGGCCTTCGCCCACCCGGCGGACGGCCGCTGGGTCGAGTTCGAGTCCGAGTACCCGGACGACCTGGCGAAGGCGCTGAAGATCCTGCAGGACGAAAGCTACTAGTCCTCGATCGACCAGGTCAGCGTGCGCTCGTCCGGCTCCGGCCGCGGGCTCCACCGGACCGACACCACCCGCGTCGCGTCCGGCAGGACGTACACCGTGTGCCCGCCGAGGGTTTCGCCCGGCTTGACGCCGATCTTGTGCGGGGGCCGCGAGGTCAGCGAGACCGGCGCCTTGCCGATCGCCGTCCCGTCGGCGGTGAGCAGCTCGAGGTAGTTGTCCGGCAGCGACGCGAACGGGATCGACCCGCGGTTGGTGATCTCGGTGTGCACGACCACCGCGCGCTCGCCGTCCTCCAGGCGGTAGCCGGCCGCGCTGAACAGGTAGTCCGCCGGGTCCTGGACCTCCAGGAGCTGCACCGACAGCTGCTCGCCCTCCAGGCCCTGGGTCTCCATGACCTCGCCGGACCGGCCGCGCTTGCCCGTGCCGGCCGGCTTGACCGGTTCGTCGCCGCGGGCCCACGACGCCGTCTGCGGGAGGCCCCACGTGCTCACAGCGGGGTCGAGCGGCACCGGCGGCGGCGCGAACGGGCGCGGCGGCTGCGGCGGGCGCGGCGGCGGGCCCGGGTACCGCCCGGACGGCGTGCCCTGGACGTTGTAGGGCCCCGAAGGCGCGCCTTGGACGTTGTAGGGCCCCGAAGGCGCGCCCTGGACGTTGTACGGACCGGACGGCGCGCCTTGCACGTTGTAAGGCCCCGAAGGCACGCCCTGGACCGGCGGCGGCTGCTGCGGCACCGGCTGCGACGGCGGCGCCGGGTACTGCGGCGGCGGCCGGTTCGCCCACGACGGCGGCGCGCCCGCGATGGCCGCGCGCAACCCCTGCGGGTCGCTTTCGACGCCGACGAGCAGGGGGAGCCCGCTGCCGGAAAGGGCGACCAGCCGGTAGGCGACTTCACGCGGATCCATGCCGACCTTGGCCGCGAGCTCGTGCACCGCTGCCTTGCCGAGTTCGGCGAGCGCGGCGAGCAGGCGGGTATCCACGGGATCGGTCACGGCCACTCCCGGAACGCTACCGCTTCGCCCGTCCGGCCGTGCCGAAGGCTGTCCGCCCCCGGCGAAATGCGCGCCGTTTCTGTCGGTGATCTCCGTTAGGGTCGCGGACGAGACACCGAACGAAGCTGGGGGTCCTGCCCATGACCGCGGTCACCGAACTCGCCGACGAGTTCGTCGAAGCGCTGTTCGCCGCCGATCCGCTGACGCCCGCGCTGCTGGGCATCCGCCCGGCGGAACCCGGTCTGCCGGACCAGTCCGCCGAGGCCGAGCGCGCGTTCCGGGCGCGGCTGGCGGAGTTCCTGGAGCGCGCCCGCGCGATCGCCGCCGACGGCCTCTCGGCCGACGACCGGGTCACCCGCGAGGTGCTGATCTCCACGGCGGAGAACCGCATCGCGTCGGCCGACAGCCGGATGGCCGAGTTCACCGTCACCGACCTCTCCATCGGCCCCGCGGCCGGCCTGCTGATGGCCCTGCCGATGACGACCGTGACCGCGGGCGAGGCCGCGGAGGCGCAGCTCGGGCGGCTCGCCGCCGTCCCGGGGTTCCTCCGCCAGTCCGCCCGGCGGCACGCCGAGGGCATCGCCGACGGCCTGGTCCCGGTCGCCCACCTGGTCGACGCCGCGGTCGCCCACCTCGACCGCTACCTCGCCGACCCGGCCACCGACCCGCTGCGCCGCCAGCCGGCGCCGGACGAAGACTTCGAGCGGCGGCGGGACGAGCTGCTCGCCGACGTCGTCCGCCCGGCCTTCGCCGAGTACCGCGAGTTCCTGCTCACCGAGGTGAAGCCGCACGGGCGGCCCGAGGACCGGCCCGGCCTGTCGTGGCTGCCGGGCGGCGGCGAGACGTACGCGCGCTTGGCGCGGATGCACACGACGACCGAGCACACCCCGGCGGAACTGCACCGGATCGGGCTCGACGTCATCGACTCGCTCGCCGCCGAGTACCGCGAGCTGGGGCAGCGGGTGTTCGGCACCGACGACCTCGCCGGGATCTTCGAGCGCCTGCGCACCGACCCGGCGCTGCGCTGGGGCAGCGCCGACGACCTGCTGGAGACCGCTCGCACGGCCGTCGCCCGGGCGGCCGCCGAGGCGCCGAACTGGTTCGGCAGGCTCCCCGAGCAGCAGTGCACGGTCGAAGCGGTCCCTCCGGAGGTCGCGCCCGGCGCGCCCGCGGCGTACTACCTGCGCCCGGCCGCCGACGGCTCGCGGCCCGGCATCTACTTCGCCAACACCCACCAGGCCACCGAGCGGCTCCGGCACATGGCCGAGACGACCGCGTTCCACGAAGCCGTGCCGGGGCACCACTTCCAGCTCAGCATCGCGCAGGGGCTCACCGAGCTGCCGCTGCTGCGCCGCATCGGCGGCTTCACCGCCTACATCGAGGGCTGGGGGCTCTACAGCGAGCGCCTGGCCGAGGAGATGGGGCTCTACTCCGACGACATCGCCCGGCTCGGCATGCTGGCCGGCGACTCGCTGCGGGCGGGCCGGCTGGTCGTCGACACCGGGCTCCACGCGCTGGGCTGGAGCCGGCAGCAGGCCATCGACTACCTGCTGGAACACACGCCGGAGGCGCGCCCCGAGATCGAGTCCGAGGTCGACCGCTACATCGCGTGGCCAGGCCAGGCGCTGTCGTACATGGTGGGGCGGCTGGAGATCCAGCGGAACCGCGCTCGCGCCCAGGAGCGGCTCGGCTCGCGGTTCGACGTCCGCGCGTTCCACGACCTCGTCCTGGCCGGTGGCCCGTTGCCGCTGTCGGTGCTGGCCTCCGTCGTCGACGAGTGGGTGGCCGGGCACGGCGACACCGTCGACGGCCTGGCGCGCGAGCTCGTCGAGCTGACGTTCGAGCAGGAGCCGCTGACCCCGTCGGTGCTCGGCCTGCCCGGCGGCCACGACCGGCTCGCCGACCAGACCCGGGCCGCGAAGGAGCGCTACCGGGCCTCCTACACCGATCTCGCGGCCCGTGCGCGGGCCCTGCCGGGCGATGACCTGTCGCCGGAAGAAGCCGTCACGCGTGAGGTCGTCATCGCCGCCGCCGAGGTGGAGGCCGACAGGCTGGGCGCGCGCACGGCCGACATCGCGGTCAGCGACGGGCTCACCGCTCCCGCGCTCGAGCTGCTGATGTACCTGCCGTACTACAAGCTGGACGACGAGAAGAAGGCGCGCGGCTACCTCGCCCGGCTCGCCGCGATCGAGACGTTCCTGGCGACGCTGACCGAACGGCAGCGCGAGAGCCTCGCCGACGGGCTCGTGCCGCCGGCGTACCTCGCCCGCGTCGGCGCCGAGTACATCGACCGCTACCTCGCCGCACCGGACCGGGATCCGCTGAAGGTGGGCACGACGGCGGCCGTCGAGGGCTTCGAAGCCGAACGCGACCGGCTGCTCGCCGAGGTCGTCCACCCGGCGTACACGCGCTATCGCGACTTCCTGCGCGCGGAGGTCGAGCCGGTCGGGCGCCCCGACACCGCGCCCGGGATCAGCCACGTCCCGGGCGGTGCGGAGCGGTACGCCGCGCTGATCCGCGCGGAGACGACGACCGAGCGCACCGCGCGGGAGCTGCACGAGACCGGGCTGGCGCTGATCGAAAAGCTCGGGGCGGAGTACCGCGAACTCGGGGAGAAGGTCTTCGGCACCACCGAACTCGCCGAAATCTTCGAGCGGCTGCGCACCGACCCGGCCCTGCGCTGGCGCGACGGTGACGAGCTGCTGTCCGCGGCGCGGGACGCGATCGCCCGGGCCGAAGCCGTGGCCCCGCGGTGGTTCTCGCACCTCCCAGCGGAAAAGTGCGAGGTCGCGCCGGTCCCGGAGGCGGACGCGGCGAGCGGCACGATCGCCTACTACCTCCCGCCGGCGCTCGACGGCACGCGGCCGGGCACCTACTACGCGAACACCCACGAAGCGGACAAGCGGCCGCGGTTCACCAGTGAAGCCATCGCCTTCCACGAAGCCGTGCCGGGGCACCACTTCCAGCTCAGCCTGGCCCAGGAGCTGAGCGACCTGCCGCTGCTGCGCCGGATCGGCATGTTCAACGCCTACGCCGAGGGCTGGGGCCTGTACGCCGAGCGCCTGGCCGACGAGATGGGCTTGTACTCCGACGACGTCTCGCGGTTCGGCATGCTGACGCAGGACTCGATGCGGGCGGGCCGGTTGGTCGTCGACACCGGGCTGCACGCGCTGGGGTGGAGCCGGCAGCAGGCGATCGACTTCCTGGTCGAGCACACGCCGATGGCGCGGCTGGAGATCGAGGCCGAGATCGACCGGTACGTCGCCTGGCCCGCTCAAGCGCTCGGGTACATGGTGGGGCGCCTGGAGATCCAGCGGCTGCGGGCGGACGCCGAAGCGGCGCTGGGGGAGCGGTTCGACATCCGCGGCTTCCACGAGGTCGTGCTCGGCCACGGCATGCTGCCGCTGTCCGCGCTGGCCAAGGTGGTCACCGACTGGGTGGCGGCCCAGGACGACACACCCGGGCGGCTCGCCGACGACCTGGTGGCGCTCAACTTCGAGCGGCAGCCGCTGTACCCGTCGGTGTTCGGGCTGCCCGGCGACCACGGCAAGCTGCCCGACCCGGCCGCGGAAGACCGCTTCCGGGCCGGCTACGCGGCGATCGCCGCGCGGGCCGAGGCGCTCGACCCCGCGGGCCTGCCGGCCGCCGAGCGGGTCACCCGCGAGGTCGTGCTGTCCCAGGCACGCATGGAAATCGACGAGATCGACTCGCGCCGCGCCGACATCGCGGTCAGCGACGGTCTCGGCGCGCCCGCGCTGCAGCTGCTGCTCTACCTGCCGCAGACGGTGCTGGACGACGAGCCGAAGGTCCGCGGCTACCTGAGCCGGCTCGCCGGCGTCGGCGCCTACCTCGACGCCCTGATCACCCGGCAGCGCGCCGCGGTGGCCGAGGGGCTCGTGCCGCCGGAGTTCCTGGTGCGCATCGGCATCGGCTACGTCGACCGCTACCTCGCCGCGCCGGAGGGCGACCCGTTGCGGGTGACACCGCCGTACGCGCTCGAGGGCTTCGAGGCCGAGCGCGACCGGCTGCTCGCGGAGGTCGTCCACCCGGCGTACGCGCGGTACCGCGCGTTCCTGGCCGGCGAGGTCGCGCCGGTCGCGCGGCCGGAGACGTCGCCGGGCATCGGCGACCTGCCGGGCGGCCCGGAGCGGTACGCGGCGCTGATCCGCGCCGAAACGACCACCGACCGCACCGCGCAGGACCTGCACGAAACCGGGCTGGCGCTGATCGGAAAGCTGGGGGAGGAGTACCGCGAGCTGGGCGCGAAGATCTTCGGCACGACCGTGCTCGCCGAGATCTTCGACCGGATCCGCACCGACCCGGCGCTGCGCTGGCGCGACGGCGAGGAGCTGCTGGCCGGGGCCCGCGCCGCCATCACGCGCGCGGAAGCCGTGGCCCCGCAATGGTTCTCGCGGGTCCCGGCGCAAAAGTGCGTGGTCGCGGCGGTACCCGAAGCGGAGGCGGCGAGCGGCACGATCGCGTACTACCTCCAGCCCTCGCTCGACGGGACGCGCCCGGGCACCTACTACGCGAACACCCACGAGGCCGAGAAGCGGCCGCGGTTCACCAGCGAGGCCGTGGCGTTCCACGAGGCCGTGCCGGGGCACCACTTCCAGCAGTGCCTCGCGCAGGGCCTCACCGGCCTGCCGCTGCTGCGCCGAATCGCGCACGTGAACGCCTACGCCGAGGGCTGGGGCCTGTACGCCGAGCGGCTGGCCGACGAGATGGGGCTGTACTCCGACGACGTCTCGCGGCTGGGCATGCTGACCCAGGACTCGATGCGCGCCGGCCGCCTGGTGGTCGACACCGGGCTGCACGCGCTGGGGTGGAGCCGGCAGCAGGCGGTCGACTACCTCGTCGAGCACACGCCGATGGCTCAGCTGGAGATCGAGGCGGAGATCGACCGGTACGCCGCCAACCCGGGCCAGGCGCTCGGGTACATGGTGGGGCGCCTGGAGATCCAGCGGCTGCGGGCCGACGCCGAGCAGGCGCTGGGCGAGCGGTTCGACATCCGCGAGTTCCACGACGTCGCGCTGGGCAGCGGGACGCTCCCGCTGCCGGTGCTGGCCGGCGTCGTCGCCGACTGGGTGGCCGGGCACGGCGACACGCCCGACCGGCTGGCCGACGAGTGCGTGGCGCTGATGTTCGAGGCGCAGCCGCTGATCCCGTCGCTCTACGGCCTGCCGGGCACGCACGACAAGCTCGCCGACCAGACCGCCGAGGCCGCCGAGCGGTACCGCGCCGGGCTGGCCGGGCTCATCGCGCGGGCCGAAGCGCTCGACACGGCGGCGCTGGCCCCGGCCGAGCGCGTCACCCGCGACGTGGTGATCTGGCAGGCGCGCACCGAGATCGACCTGCTCGACTCCGGCCGGGCGGACATCGCGGTGAGCGACGGCCTGGCCGCCCCGGCGCTCATGCTGCTGGTCGAGCTGCCGCAGACGGTGCTCGACGACGAGCCCAAGGCCCGCGGCTACCTGAGCCGGCTCGAGGCCATCGGCCCGTACCTGGACCAGCTGATCGAGCGGCAGCGGGCGGCGCTCGCCGAGGGCCTGACACCGCCGGAGTTCCTGGCGCGCATCGGCATCGGGTACGTCGAGCGCTACCTCGGCGCCCCGGACGAAGACCCGCTGAAGGTCCCGGTCCACGGGCTCGAGGCGGAGCGCGACCGGCTGCTGGCCGAGGTGGTGCGGCCCGCGTACGCGCGCTACCGCGACTTCCTGGCCGGCGAGGTCGTGCCGGTCGCGCGGCCGGAGACGTCCCCGGGTCTCGGCGACCTGCCGGGCGGCCCGGAGCGGTACGCGGCGCTGATCCGCGCGGAGACGACGACCGAGCGCACGGCCCAGGAGCTGCACGACACCGGGCTGGCGATCATCGAGAAGCTGGCGGGGGAGTACCGCGAGCTGGGCGAGAAGGTGTTCGGCACCACCGAGCTCGCCGCGATCTTCGAGCGGATCCGCACCGACCCGGCGTTGCGCTGGCGGGACGGCGAGGAACTGCTGGAAGCGGCCCGCCAGACGATCGCCCGGGCGGAAGCCGTGGCGCCGCAATGGTTCCTGCGCGTTCCCGAGCAGAGCTGCGAGGTCGCGCCGGTGCCGCCGGCCGAGGCCGAAAGCGGCTCGATCGCGTACTACATCGACCCGTCGCTGGACGGCTCGCGGCCGGGTACGTACTACGCCAACACGAACGAGGCGGAGCAGCGGCAGCGGACGCTGAGCGAGTCGGTCGCGTTCCACGAAGCGGTGCCGGGGCACCACTTCCAGCTGACGCTCGCGCAGCAGCTGACGGGAGTGCCGCTGCTGCGCCGGATCTGCATGTTCAACGCCTACGTCGAAGGCTGGGGCCTCTACGCCGAGCGGCTGGCCGACGAGATGGGCCTGTACTCCGACGACGTCTCGCGGTTCGGCCTCCTGACCCAGGATTCGATGCGGGCGGCCCGGCTCGTGGTGGACACGGGCCTGCACGCACTGGGCTGGAGCCGGCAGCGCGCGGTGGACTTCCTGCGGGACAACACCCCGATGGCCCCGATCGAGATCGAAGCGGAGATCGACCGCTACGCCGGCCACCCCGGCCAGGCCCTCAGCTACATGGTGGGCCGCCTGGAGATCGAGCGCCTGCGTGCCGAAGCGGAGCGGGCACTGGGCGACCGCTTCGACATCCGGGAGTTCCACGACACGGTGCTGGGCAGCGGAACCCTGCCCCTCCCGGTGCTGGCGACGGTGGTGGCCGACTGGGTGGCCGCCCGGGCGGGGGAGCGCTCGTGACCTGGCTCGAACTCCCCGAAGACACGCCGTTCGGCCTGGACAACCTGCCCCACGGCGTGTTCTCGGTCGCCGGCGCGCCCGAGCGCCGGATCGGCGTGCCCGTCGGCGACCAGGTCCTCGATCTGACCGCCGCGGCCGCCGAGACCGCGGCGGCGTTCGCCCCGCTGCTCACCGCCGGGGTGCTCAACCCGCTGCTGGCCGCCGGGCCGGGCACGTGGCGGGAGGTCCGCGAGAGCGTCCGGGAGTGGCTGACCGAATCCCGGTACGCCGACCGGCTGCGCCCCCACCTGGTGCCGCTGAACGAGGTGACCACCCACCTGGCGTTCGAGGTCGCCGACTACGTCGACTTCTACTCCAGCGAGCACCACGCGCTCAACGCCGGGAAGATCTTCCGGCCGGACGCCACCGAGCTGCCGCCGAACTGGAAGCACGTGCCGATCGCCTACCACGGCCGGGCGGGCACCGTCGTGGCGTCCGGTACGCCGGTCGTCCGTCCGCACGGGCAGCGCAAGCCGCGCAACGCCGAAGTTCCTTCGTTCGGGCCGTCGCAGTTGCTGGACATCGAGGCGGAGGTGGGCTTCGTCGTCGGCGTGCCGTCCACGCCGGGCACCGGAGTGTCCACAGCGGACTTCGCGGACCACGTGTTCGGCGTCTGCCTGGTCAACGACTGGTCGGCCCGCGACATCCAGGCGTGGGAAATGCAGCCGCTGGGCCCGTTCCTCGGCAAGTCGTTCGCGACGTCGGTGTCTCCGTGGATCGTCTCGCTGGCGGCGCTGGAGCACGCGCGCGTCGCGGGCCCGCCGCAGGACCCGGAGCCGTTCGAGTACCTGCGGACCGGCGGGAACTGGGGCCTGGACCTCGCCCTGGAGATCCGGCTCAACGGCCACCTGGTGTCGAGCCCGCCGTTCGCCACGCAGTACTGGACGGCTCCGCAGCAGCTGGCGCACCTGACCGTCAACGGCGCGCACCTGCGCACGGGCGACCTGTACGCGTCGGGCACGGTGACCGGCCCGGAGCGCGACCAGCGCGGCTCGTTCCTCGAACTGTCCTGGGGCGGGCGGGAACCGCTGGCGCTGCCCGGCGGTCAGACCCGCGCGTTCCTGGAGGACGGCGACGAAGTGGTGATCAGCGCGACCGCGCCCGGGCCCGGCGGCACCCGGATCGGGTTCGGTGACGTGCGGGGCACGGTGGTGCCCGGCTGACGCGTGACGATCCGGCGCCCGCCGTGTCCGGACTGCGGAGGACACGTGCGGATGAGAGGGTCGGCCGGTGGCGCGTGGAGTGGTGAAGCGGGGGTTCCGGCGAGCCGGGGCGACACTGGCCCGGTACCGGGAGCGCGACGGCGACCACTACGCCGCCGCGGTGACGTTCTTCAGCCTGCTCGCGCTCGTCCCGCTGATCATGGTCGCCGTCTCGGTGACCGGGTTCGTGCTGGCCGGTGACCGGATCCTGGCGGCCGAGCTCGACCGCGTCATCGACAGCTCGCTGCCGCCCGAAGTCGCGGGCCAGGCGACGAACCTCGTGCACACCGTGGTCGGCGAGCGCGGCCGGATCGGGCTGCTCGCGCTCGCCGTCGCCCTCTACTCGGGCTGGAGCTGGATCAGCAACGTCCGCGATGCCGTCACCGCGATGCTCGGCCAGGAACGCACCCCGCGCCCACTGCTGCGCGGCATCGTCACCGACGTCCTGGTCCTCGTCGGGATCGGCCTGGCGGCGGCGGTCTCCTTCGGCCTGGCCTCCCTGACCGGCGCGGCCGGCGCGGGCCTGCTCCGGCTGACCGGCCTGGACGGCGGGTTCGCGCACTTCGTGCTGGTCGCGGGCTCGCTGCTGCTCGGCCTCGCGGCGAACTGGCTGGTCATCGCGTGGTGCCTGGCCCGCCTGCCCCGCCGCCCGCTCCCGCTGCGCTCGACCCTCCGCCCCGCGGGCGCCGCCGCGGTCGGCCTCGGCGCGATCCAGCAGGCCGGCGGCCTGTACCTCCACCTGCTGGGCCGTTCCCCGGCGGTCGCGGCCTTCGGCACCCTGGTCGGCCTGCTGCTGTTCGGCTACCTGATCGTCCGCTGGCTCCTGATGGTCACGGTCTGGCTGACGGTCCGCGACGAACCGACGGGCACGCTCGCGGCGGACGTCCGCTACGCGGGCACGACCCTGGGCGCGGGCGCCTCGGCGGAATTGGTGGTCCGCACCCTGTCGGGCCGCTGAGCAGGCGTCGGTAACGCCGCGCCGGGCCAGGCGACGAACCGGGTGGTGGCGCCCGCGCCACCGGAAGCCGGCTGCGGAGGGGGAACACCGTGATGCGTCGATTCACCCGGACCACTGCCGCCCTGGCCTTGGCGATGATCCTGTCTTCGGTCACGGCCGGGGTGGCCGCCGACCCCGCGGCCGCCGCCTGCCCGGGGAAGGGAACGCGGTTCGTCACGCCCATCACCGGTCAGCGGGTCTACCTCGTCGGCCCGGGCCGTTCCGGCGCTGCGGTCCTGCTCGAAATCCCCGACTCCTACGCCTACTTGAGCCTCTGGGGGACCTGGGACGGGATCATCACCCGCCCGCGCCCCCTCGACTGCTGGAACGGTTCGGCCGTGTTGCACGACCCGATCCTGGTCAAGGCCCCCGACGGGAAGGTCTACATCTACGACTCCAACGAAGCCGTCGAAGGCTACAGCAACGGCTTCCGGTGGATCGTCGACTGGAACACCTTCGCGAACGTGTACCACTTCGACCCGGCGAAGATCGTCAACGTGAGCTACCAGTACCTCGGCACTCCTGGCGCCCCCTGGACCTGAGCCGCGTCCGCCCGAGTGGCGGGGCGCACATCGCCCGCACACGGACCGCTCCGCCGCCGTAGGATCCGCCACTAAGCGCTTGCTCAGCAACGGAGGTGGACATGCGGATCGGGACCGCGATCAACTACGCCGGAGGCTTCGCCGACAGCGTCGCGGACATCGTCGAACTGGAGAAGGTGGGGCTCGACGTCGCCTTCGTGCCGGAGGCGTATTCGTTCGACGCCGTCAGCCAGCTCGGCTACCTCGCGGCCAAGACCGAACGCGTCCAGCTGGCGTCCGGGATCTTCCAGATCTACACGCGCACGCCGACGCTCACGGCGATGACCGCCGCCGGGCTCGACTTCGTTTCCGATGGGCGGTTCATCCTGGGGCTCGGTGCGTCCGGTCCGCAGGTCATCGAGGGCTTCCACGGCGTGAAGTACGACGCGCCGCTGGGGCGGACCCGGGAAATCGTCGAGGTCTGCCGCCAGGTGTGGCGCCGCGAGCGGGTGGTGCACGAGGGCAAGCACTACACGATCCCGCTGCCGCCGGAGCAGGGGACCGGGCTCGGGAAGCCGCTGAAGCTGATCAACCACCCGGTGCGCGAGCGCATCCCGGTGCTGCTGGCTTCGCTCGGCCCGAAGAACGTCGCGCTCACCGCGGAAATCGCCGAAGGCTGGCAGCCGATCTTCTTCCACCCGGAGAAGGCGGCCGACGCCTGGGGCGCCGCGCTGGCCGAGGGCAAGGCGAAGCGCGCGCCGGAGCTGGGTGAGCTGGACACGTACGTGACGGTCGCCCTGGCCATCGGCGACGACGTCGAGCCGCTGCTCGACCACCTGCGCCCGATCCTGGCGCTGTACATCGGCGGGATGGGCGCGCGCGGCAAGAACTTCTACAACGACCTCGCCCGCCGCTACGGCTACGAGGCCGAGGCGAAGCTGATCCAGGACCTGTACCTCGACGGCAAGAAGGAAGAAGCGGCGGCGGCCGTTCCCCTCGAACTGCTGCGCGCGATCTCCCTGGTCGGCCCGGCGGGCTACGTGAAGGAACGGCTGGCGGCCTTCAAGGAGGCGGGCGCGACGACGCTCGTCGTGAACCCCCTGCTGCCGGGCCGCGAAGCCCGCGTTGCGGCGGTTTCCCGGCTGCGCGACCTGATCGGCTAGGCCCGGAGATTCGTGAAGGCCACCTCGAGGAAGCACGAGGTGGCCTTCACGAACTTCGGCCGGGGTGTCAGGCGGGGGTTGCGTAGACCGCGACCCGTGCCCCGCCCAAGCCCGCGTTGTCGTAGCGCCCGTCGCTGGTGATCAGCCGCAGCTGCGGCCCCGGCCCCTCGGGGGCCACCAGCGTGGTGTCCGGCTCGTTCGCCGGGAACAGTGCCGTGCGGCGCACCGTGAAGCGGGACTCCCGCCCGTCGCCGTCGCGGATCGTGATCGCCGCGCCCGGCCGGAGCGTCGACAGCCGCGCGAACGCGCCGGCCGAGTAGCCGAAGCCCGTGTGGCCGGACAGCACCGCGACGCCGGGGGCGCCCGGGGCCGGGCCGTCCGCGAACCAGCCCACGCCGAGCGCCGTGCCCGGCTGCTCCCGCCGGCCGCCGACGTGGCCCAAGGCGACCACGTGGTCGAGCGCCAGGCCGAGGTCGGGGATCCGCACCGACGCCGGTGGGGCGCCGATGGCGGGCAGGGAAGCCGCGGCTCCGGCGGGGACGGTCGTGGCCGGGGCGAGGACCGAGGTCACGCCCAGGAGCACGCAGCCGAGCCCGGCCACGACCGCGAGCACGGCCGCGGCCGGCCGGGCGAGCTCGGATCGCCGTTCGCGCACTTTTCCCCGCTCCGCACCGGTGCTGATGTCCGGTTGATCGCAGCACCGCCCCCGACGTTACCGAATCGTGTCCAATTCACTCGTTCGGGTTATCTCGCTGTGACCTTCGCGTCAGAAACACACCGCCAGAGGGTCCAATCCCGTGAAACACCCGGCGGCGCGCGGTGAGATCCGACATCATTGCTGGTTTCAACGAGTCCCGCTGGGGATATTCAGCAGGTGGAAGTGAGGTGCGCCGAGTCGTGCGAAAAATCGAAGAGCCCGCGGTGGGCGTGCTGGACGTCGGTTCGTTCAGTGCCCGGCTCGTGGTGGTGCCCGTCACCGGGTCACCGCGTGAGCCGGTGCTGAACCACCAGACGCGCCTGCGCCTGGACCGCGAGCTCGACGGCCGCGGCCGGCTCACCGACCGGGGCGTGGCCGCCGTCACCGCCGCCGTCGCCGCCGGGATGAGCACCGCGTACCGCCACGGCGTCCACGGCGTGTATCCGCTCGCGACCTCGTCGATCCGCGACGCGGCCAACTCCGCCGACGTCGTCCGGCACGTGGCCGGGGAGACCGGCGTCGAGCTGCGGTTCCTGACCGGGCCGGCCGAAGCCGGGCTGGCCTACCTGGCCGCCCGCCGCTGGTACGGCGCGGACGCCGGGCCGCTGCTGGTGCTCGACATCGGCGGCGGCACCGTCGAGCTGGCCGCGGGCCACGGCGAGCTGGCCTCGTTCGCGCGGTCGCTACCGCTGGGCGCCCGGTCGATGACGCGGGACTGGCTGCCGTCCGAGCGGGTGTCGAACAAGCAGGTCAAGGCGCTGCGCACGCACGCGCTCGACGTCGTGACCACCACGCTCGGCGCGGCCGGCGTCGACGATCCGCGGGTCGTCGGCTGCTCGAAGGTGCTGCGGCAGCTGGCCCGGCTGTCCGGCGCGCGGCCCGGGAAGTGCCGGGAACTGCGGCTCGACGACCTGCGCGCCTGGATCCCGCGGCTCGCCGCGCTCCCGCCGTCGAAGCGGGCCGAACTGCCGGGTATTTCGCGCAGCCGCGCCCACCAGGCGCTGGCCGGCGCGATCGTGGCGGAGGCGCTGCTGACGGTCGCGGGCGGCAAGGTCGCGATCTGCCCGTGGTCGACCCGCGACGGCCTGCTCCTCACCCTGCAGGACAAGGCGAAAGCGGCCGCGGGCACCCGGGCGGCTTGAACCCCTGGCCGGGACCGGGAAAACCGGGTATCCCGGAAACCATGAGCGAACAGCAGCGCATCCACGGCCGCGACGACGAAGACGAAGAGCTCCCGAAGCTCCCGACCCCCGGCAGCCTGACGCACGACGTGCCGACCGCGCCCGACCCGGACGTGAACCCGGGCGGGACCGAAGACGTTCCGGCCCCGCCGGGCCGCGACGCCCTCAGCGACCTTCCGGAGTGATCGGGTTGGCCGGTTCCGCGTACTGACGCACCATTTCCGAGTCGCGCCGCATCGGGGCGCGGCCCGGCGGCTGCTTCGGCGGGTCGCCCGCGTCGATCTTCGGGATCGCGAACCGCTGCGGCTCCGGGGTGAGCGTGATGCGTTCGCCGTGGTGCAGCACTTCCAGCGGCTCGCCGTCGAGCACGTGGTAGGTGACCTGGTCGGGGTCGATCTCGACCTGGAACCGCGTGCCGCGGTGCATCAGGCGGAAGGTGAGCCGCCCCAGCTGCTCCGGCAGCCGCGGGGAGAACGCCAGCGTCCCGCCGTGGTCGCGCAGCCCGCCGAACCCGGCCACGGCGCCCTGCCACGCCCCCGCGAGCGAGGCCATGTGCAGGCCGTTGCGCACGTTGTTGTGCACGTCGTGCAGGTCGGTCAGCGCGGCTTCGGCGAGGTAGTCGTAGGCCAGCTGCAGGTGCCCGACCTCGGCCGCGACGACGGCCTGCGTGCCCGCCGACAGCGAGGAGTCCCGCACGGTCCTCGCTTCGTAGTACGCGAAGTTGCGGGCCTTCTCCTCCGGGCTGAACGAGTCGCCGCACAGGTGCAGTGCCAGCACCAGGTCCGCCTGCTTCACGACCTGCTTGCGGTACAGGTCGAAG
Source organism: Amycolatopsis sp. cg9 (assembly GCF_041346945.1). NCBI lineage: Bacteria > Bacillati > Actinomycetota > Actinomycetes > Pseudonocardiales > Pseudonocardiaceae > Amycolatopsis > Amycolatopsis sp. cg9. The sequence continues at coordinate 6,182,543 of NZ_CP166850.1, forward strand.
TACGGGTAGTGCAGCAGCAGCGGGTAGTGCGCCGGGTCGGTGTTCTGGTAGTCCCACTCGTCGTGGTCGAGGAACCCTTCCGACTGCGGGTGCACGCCGAGTTCTTCGTCGTAGGGCAGGTACATCGCCGCCGCGGCCGCGCGCCACGAGTCCAGTTCGACGGTGTCGACGCCGAAGTGCGCGGCCACGTCCCGCTGCCGTTCGCAGGATTCCGCCGCGGCCAGCAGGTTCCGGCGCGCCATCAGGTTCGTGTAGACGTTGTTGTCCGCCACCGCGGAGTACTCGTCGGGCCCGGTGACGCCGTCGATGCGGAACGTCCCGTGCCGGTCGTGGTGGCCCAGCGACGCCCACAGCCGCGCGGTTTCCAGCAGCAGCTCGGTGCCGTAGTCGCGCTCGAACTCCTCGTCGCCGGTCGCGTTGAGGTAGCGCAGCACGGCGTCGGCGATGTCCGCGCTGACGTGGAACGCCGCTGTGCCGGCCGGCCAGTACGCCGAGCACTCGGCGCCGTTGATCGAGCGCCACGGGAACGCCGCGCCGCGCAACCCCAGCTGGTGCGCGCGTTCCCGCGCCTTGTCCATTGTGGAGTGACGCCAGCGCAGCGCGTCGCGCGCCGCGTCCGGGATGGTGTAGGTGAGCACCGGCAGGACGAACGACTCGGTGTCCCAGAACGCGTGCCCGTCGTAGCCCGGGCCGGTCAGGCCTTTGCCCGCGATCGCGCGGCTTTCGCCGCGGGCCCCGGCCTGCAGGAGGTGGAACAGGGCGAAGCGGACGGCCTGCTGCAGCTCGGGATCGCCCTCGATCTCGATGTCCGACGTGGCCCAGTAGTCGTCGAGGAACTGGCGCTGCTCGGTGACCAGGCCCTTCCAGCCGGTCTGGCGCGCACCCGCCAGCGCCGCCTCGACCTGCGACCGCAGGGCGGGCACCGAGCGCTGCGCCGACCAGCCGTAGGCGAGGAACTTGGTGATGCGGAGCTTGCCGCCCTTGGGGACGTCGACCGCGACCGTGAGCCGGGCGAGGTCCTCCTCGGAGTGGATGCGGGCGCGGATGCCGTCGTCCACCTCGATCTTGTGGTCCATCGCCGCGGCCATCCGCAGCCCGGACCGGCGGGTCTGGTGCACCAGCACGGCGTTGTAGTCCGACGCGCGGTGGAACTCGCCGACCAGCGGCGAGTTCAGCGCGGCGGCCACCCGCGGGTCGCTGGTGTCGGACTCGATGGGCTCGTTGGCCAGCAGGTCGGACTGCACGACCAGCTGCAGGTCCTCGTCGAGCGGCTCGACCTCGTAGCGGATGGCGGCGATCGCGCGCTGGGTGAACGAGACCAGCCGTTCGGTGCGCACGCGGACCCGCCGCCCGGTCGGCGACGACCACTCGGTGCTGCGGCTCAGCGTGCCCTTGCGGAAGTCGAGCACCCGGTCGTGCCTGGTGGCCGCGCCGTAGCGCATGTCGAGCGGCTCGTCCTCGACGAGCAGCCGGATGATCTTGCCGTCGGTGACGTTGACGACGGTCTGGCCCTCTTCGGGGTAGCCGTAGCCCCCTTCGGCGTAGGGGAGTTCGTGCTGCTCGTAGAACCCGTTGAGGTAGGTGCCGGGCAGCCCGCGCGGCTCGGCCTCCTCGAGGGTGCCGCGCAGCCCGATGTGGCCGTTGGACACCGCGAACGCCGATTCGGTGCGCTGCAGGGCGTCGACGTCCATGCCGCGCCAGCGCAGCTCCCACGGGGAACACTCGTAGCCGCGGGGTTCGTCGGTCATCGGTCCTCCAGCAGTTCGGCGAGGTCGTCGACGACGATGTCGGCCCCGTGGGCCTTCAGCTCGGCGGCCTGGTCGGCCCGGTTCACGCCGACGACGTACCCGAAGCCGCCGGCTTTCCCGGCCTGGACGCCGGATCGGGCGTCCTCGAAGACGGCCGCGTGCGCGGGCTCGACGCCGAGCGCGGCGGCGCCGGCCAGGAACGAGTCGGGCGCGGGCTTGCCCTTGAGGTGCCGCTCGCGGATGACGAGGCCGTCGACGCGGGCCTCGATGTACTTGCTCAGGTCGCCGGCGTCGAGGACCTTGGCACCGTTGGCCGACGACGTCACGACGGCGATCCGCAGCCCGGCGGCCTTGACGGCTTCGAGGTAGCGCACCGAGCCGGGGTAGGGGCTGACACCGCGTTCGTCGATGATCTTCAGGACCAGGTCGTTCTTGCGGTTGCCGATGCCGTTGACGGTCGGGGCGTCCGGTGGGTCGTCCGGGGTGCCCTCGGGCAGCTCGATGTCCCGCGACCGCAGGAACTCCCGCACGCCGTCGGCACGGGGGCGGCCGTCCACAAAGGCCGCGTAGTCGTGGTCGGTGAACTCCGCGAACCCGGCGCCGTCACGGGTGCGGAGGAATTCGTCGAATGTCCGTTTCCACGCTTCGCGGTGGAGAATGGCCGTCCCGGTCAGCACTCCGTCGAGGTCGAACAGGCAGGCGGTGATGGCTTCCGGCAATCCCGTCATGCCCGCACGCTACCGGTCCTCGTCGTCGTTCGCGGGATGTTCGGGGTGGGGCCGGACGTGGTGGATGAGTTCGTGCACGGTCGCGTCGGCGAGCCGGTAGCGCACCACGCGGCCGGTGCGCTGCGGCGTGACCAGGCCGTGGGCCCGCAGTAGCCGCAAAGCTTGCGACACGGCGGTGTCCGTCATGCCGGTGGCGGCGGCGAGGTCGGTGACGCTGATCTCGCGGGCGTAGTGGATGGAGACCAGCAGGGCCAGCCGGGACGGGTCGGCGACCACGGAGAAGCGCCGGGCCCATTCGTCGATGACGGCGCGGTCGCCGAGCCCGTCGACCGCCGCCGAGACGCGTTCCGGGTCGATCAGCTTGCGCTCGGTGCTCACCCCAGGATGATTCCACCCGCGCTCCGGGCGGACCACCGGTGGCCTGGGTCACGCCGCGCTTGACGCCGCCCCGGTGCCGGGCGAAGCTGCGGTTAAGACACTTGTCATAATCGAGGAGCCCGAGATGACCGACGTGGCCGCCGCAGCGGAGACCCGCTCGAAGACCATCACCTGGCAGGACCCGCTGCCGACCGCCCGGCTCGGCGCCACCCTGTCCGGCCTGGAGTACCTGACGGCCATCAAGGACGGCCGCATCCCGGGCCCGCCGATCGCCGCCCACTTCGGGCTCCGCTGGGAGCGCATCGAGCACGGCGTCGTCGAGGCGGTCGCCGAGCCGGACGAGTCGCTGTACAACCCGATCGGCATGGTCCACGGCGGCGTGGCGGCCACGATGCTCGACTCGGTGGTCGGCTGCGCGGTGCACTCGACGTTGCCGGCGGGGGTCGGGTACGCGTCGGTGGAGCTGAAGGTGAGCTACCTGCGCGCGATCCACGCCGGCCGCGGCGAGATCCGGGCGGTCGGCCGCGTGGTGAAGGAGGGGTCGCGGATCGCGTTCGCCGAGGGGGAGATCCGCGACGCCGAGGGCAAGCTGCTGGCGACGGCGTCGGGGACCTGCGTGCTCACCCGCTAGCGTCGCGCGTCCGAGGTTCGTTGACAGCTGGGGCAGTCAGCGGGGCGGCCGGACACGGCGGCCGCGGATCGCGGCGTCGCCGCCGAAGCGGCCGATCACCGAAGCCAGCAGGTCCCGGGCGTCCTCGACGCGGCCGGCGCCGTACTCCGCGACCAGTTCCTCCTGGAGTTCCTGCCGCAGCACGCGGGTCGCCTCGACGGCGGCCAGCGCGTGCCCGGTCAGGTGCAGCAGTTTCGTGCGGGCGTCATCCGGTGACGGTTCGCGCCGCAGCAGACCCCGGCGTTCGAGGTCGGCGACGGCCTTCGACGCCGCCTGCTGCGTCACGCCCATCCGCTCGGCCAGCACGGTGATCGACAGCGGGGCGGCCAGGACGTGCTGGATCACGACGCCGTCGTTGAACCGCAGTTCTTCGAAGCCCTGCCCGGCGAGGCGCCGCTGGACCTCGTCGGTCATGGCCCAGCCCGCGAAGAGCGCGGTCAGGGACAGGTCGAGGGTGCTAGGATGCACAACCATGGTTGTGGAATCTAGCAGAGTGCCGGCCGGGCTGGCCGAAGCGTTCGTGCGCGTGGCGCACCGGATCGTCTGGTGCACGCTGGTGACGGTCGACCGGCGGGGCCGGCCGCGGTCCCGGGTCGTCCACCCGATCTGGGAGCGCACGCCGGATGGCTTGCGCGGGCGGCTGTTCACCCGCCCGACGCCGTTGAAGCTCGCGCACCTGGCGGCGTCGCCGTACGTGTCGTGCTCGTACTGGGACCCGCGGCACGAAGTCGCGGTCGCGGAGTGCCGGGCGGAGTTCGCCGACGACGAGGAGAGCCGGAAGGACCTGTGGGACCTCTTCGCGTCGACCCCGGAGCCGCTCGGCTACGACCCGAAGATCCTGGGCGGGGAAGACCACCGCGACCCGAAGATCACGGTGCTGCGCCTGACACCCTGGCGGATCTCGGCCGCCGGCGAAGCCTGGCGCGCGGCCTAAGCGCCGACGCGGTGGTCGAAGACCAGGCCTTCCGCCGCCCGCAGCCCCACGCTGATCGCGCCGGTCAGCACCGCGTCCTCGCCCAGTTCGCCCTGGACCACCTTCGGCACCAGCGGCGTGAACGCGCGCAGGGCGCGGTCGATCGGCTCCAGCAGCAGGTCGGCCGCCGTGCCCATGCCGCCGCCCAGGACGATCAGCTCCGGGTCGATCACCGCCGCCACCGACGCCACCGTGTACGCGAGGCGGTCGGCTTCCGTTTCCACCGCGCGCCGGGCGAGTTCGTCGCCTTCGCGGGCCAGGCGGAAGACCTCGCGGGCCGATTTCGCCGTGCCGAGGCCGAGTTCGCGGGCGCCGCGGACCACCGACTGCGCCGCCGTCGCCTCTTCGAGGTGGCCGCGGGCGGGCGGGCTCGTGGGCTCTTCCGCCGCGCGCGTGCGCCCGTAGGGCAGGTAGCCGATCTCGCCCGCCGCGCCGGTCGCGCCCCGGAACACCCGGCCGTCGACCATCATGCCCATGCCGACGCCGGTGCCGATCGTGATGCAGCCGAACACCGACGCGCCGCGCGCCGCGCCGCTTTCCCACTCGCCGACCGCGGTCAGGTTCGCGTCGTTCTCGACCATCAGGTCCGGGCCCAGCGCGGCCTCGAGGTCGTCGATCAGCCCCGCCCGGCCCCAGCCCGGCAGGTTCGGCGCGTGCCGGAAGCAGCGCTTTTCCGGATCGGCGACGCCGGGGGAGCCGACCACGCGGACAACGATGTCGGCCGCCGTCAGGCCCGCTTCGGCGACGGCGTCGGCGGCGATCTTCCCGACCGCGGTCACGAGCGCCGCCCCGGACCGCGCCGTGTTGCGCTCGTCGCGGCGCGCCACCAGCACGCGCCCGAGGTCCGACACCGCGACCCGGATGTGCTCGCGGCCGATGTCGACGCCCAGCACGTACCCCGCCGTGGGATCGGCCTCGTACAGCACCGCCGACCGGCCGGTGCCGGTGGACGTCTGCCCCGTCGGGCGCGCCAGCCCCGCGGCCTCCAGCGCCAGCAGCGCCTGGCTGACCGTCGGCTTGGACAGCCCGGTGTCCTTCGCGACCTGCGGCCGGGTCGCCGGCCCGCTGCGGCGCAGCAGGTCCAGCACCGCCCGCTGGTTGATCTTGCGCATCCCGGCGGGGGTCCCGACCGTTGGAGCTCCTACGCCGGTCACCCGTGCCTGCCTCTCGTCTTCGTTCTCCCCGCCACGCTAGCCGCCCGGAACCCGGTTTTCCCGGAATACGTCCGATCCGGAACCCGTTGACCGGGGCATGAGCACTCCGGTACGCGGCCGGGTCCGCGTGGCACAAGGCGCGAAGCGGGTACGCGTGTTCCTCGGCGGGGAACTCGTCGCGGACACGGTGCACCCCCTTCTGGTGTGGGAAGTCCCGTACTACCCCACGTACTACTTCCCGCGCGCGGACGTCGTGAGCGGCGTTCTCACCCCCTCCGGCCGGACGACGCACTCGCCGAGCCGGGGAGAAGGTGTTCTGTCGACGATAAAGGTCGGCCGGGCCGAGGCGGTGGACGGCGCGCTGGAACACCCGGATTCGCCCATCGAGGAGCTCCGGGACCACGTCCGCTTCGACTTCGCCGCGTTCGACTGGTTCGAAGAGGACGAGCAGATCTTCACGCACCCGCGCGACCCCGGCGTGCGCGTCGACGTCCTGCCGAGCTCGCGCCACGTCCGGATCGAGGTGGACGGCGTCACGGTCGCCGACACGGTCCGGCCGCACCTGCTCTTCGAGACCGGCCTGCCGGTCCGCTACTACCTGCCCCGCGTCGACGTCCGGATGGACCTGCTCGAGAAGATCGACGTGGTGACGCACTGCCCGTACAAGGGCGCCGCCGAGCACTTCGACGTGGCCGGGCACGGCGACCTCGCGTGGAGCTACCCGACGCCGCTGCCGGAGAGCATCCGCGCCGCCGGCCTGGTGGCGTTCCTCGACGAGAAGGTGGACGTGTTCGTGGACGGGGTGCGGCAGGAGCGCCCGAAGACGAAGTTCGCCTGACCCGCGTATAACGCCCTATACCGCCCCGCTCAAGCCGCGTGGCGGCCGTGGGCCTGGCGCCGGAACCCGCGGGGGCGCGGCCAGCCCGCCACCGGGGCGTCCACAGTGGACCCGGTGGTCGTCCCGTCCCCGCCGGTCGCCGCCGGGATCGGGGCGCCGCGGTCGCGGTGCCCGCGGTGGACCGCGTAGAGCAGCGCCAGGCCCAGCACCACCAGCAGGTGGGTGGCCAGCCGGGACAGCGTCACCGTGCCCGCCGCCAGGTCGCCCGCCGACAGCACCAGCAGCACCCCGACGAAGCCGGTCAGCAGCGGCAGCTGGCCGGCCGCCGTCTTCGGGCGGAGGACCGCCGCCAGCAGGCCGATGCCCACCGCCAGGTTCCACGCGCCGCCCTCGTGGTCGAGGTGGATGCCGCCGTGCCCGCCCGCGGTGCCCAGCAGCTGGGCGAACGCCAGGCCGAGCTGGGCGATCGCGACCACGGCCAGCGCGATCCGCAGGCCCCAGCCTTCGCCGGACGGCGCCGGGGTGCGCTCGAGGATCGCCGCGGTGAGGTCCGGGACCGGGGGAGCCGGGCGCAGCAGCATCGCGCGCCGCAGCCGGTCCGCGCCGGCGAACCACTCCTGGCAGGCCGCGCAGGACGCCAGGTGCTCATCCGGCGAAACCGGTTCGCTCTCGCCGTCCAGCCGGGCCGACAGTGCCTCGCGGCAGTCCTCGCACCTCATGGTCCACTAGTCGGACGGCGGGGTCACAAAGTTCCTCGTTACTGCTACGTTCCGGATCATGACCCGCGGTGAGGACGACGAACGCGTCACGGCCCTCGCGCTGGCCGCCGGCCGGGGCGACCGGCGCGCTCTGGAGGAGTGGGTCCGCGCGACCCAGGCCGACGTCTGGCGCTTCCTCGCGCACCTCACCGACGCGGCCGCCGCCGACGACCTGACGCAGGAGACCTACCTCCGCGCCTTCGGCAGCCTCCGCCGCTTCGCCGGCCGCTCGTCGTCGCGGACCTGGCTGCTGGCCATCGCGCGCCGGGTGGTCGTCGACCAGATCCGGGCCGCCTCGGCCCGGCCGAAGATCGACTGGGACGCCCCGGTCGACCAGGGGCGCGCCGCCGCCGGGTTCGAGGACCTCGTCGAGCTCGGCGTGCTGCTCGACGGCCTCGACCCGGACCGGCGCGAGGTGCTCGTGCTGACCCAGGTGCTCGGGTTGTCCTACGCCGAGGCCGCCGACGTCTGCGGCGTGCCGGTCGGCACCGTCCGCTCCCGCGTCGCGCGCGCCCGCGACGACCTGCTCGAAGCCCGCCGGGAACGCGGCTCGGACGCCGGCTGAACCAACCGGTTACGCCGTCCGGCACTGTGGCGGCGCACACATTCGACGGCTCCGACTGTCACCTCGTCACAGGAATGGGCGAACACGACTACTCCGCGTTGACGGCCTGACAACGCCTGCTTAGCGTGGCGCGCACCCCGCCACCACGCTGCAAGGGATTCCCGATGGCCAGTCCCACCACCGAACCCGCCGAGCCCGCCGAAGCCGGAAAAGTCGGCCGCCGCCGCTTCCTGACCTACCTCGTCGCCGCGCCCACGCTCACCGTCGCCACGAAGCTCACCGCCGACGCGGTGGCCCCGGCGACCGCGGACGCCGTCGTCCCGACGCTGCCGCAGCCCGCGGAGATCCTCGACCTCGGCGACGTGCTGACGCTGTCGTGCGCGCCGACCGCGGGGATGCTCGTGCTCGAAATGACGTCCGACGGGCGGGCACGGCTGCAACTGCCCCGGGCCGAAGTCGGGCAGGGCATCACCACGGCGACCGCGATGCTCGTCGCCGAGGAGCTGGACCTGCCGCTCGACCGCGTCGACGTCGTGCTGTCCGACGCCCGCACCGAGCTGCTGTTCAACCAGCTCACCGGCGGCTCCAACACGATGCGCTCGCTCTACGACCCGGTCCGCGCCACCGCGGCGACCGCGCGCGCCCGGATGGTCGCCGCGGCCGGGGCGCAGTGGGGAACCGACGCGTCCCGGCTGTCCACTCGCGACGGTGCGGTGTGGGCGCCCGACGGCCGCAGCGCCGGCTACGGCGTCCTCGCCGGGCCGGCTTCGCGCACGGACCTGACCACCGGGGCCATCGCGCCGAAGGCCGAGTCGGCGCACACGCTCGTCGGGACGCCGACCTCGCGCAAGGACGCCCGCGCGATGGTCACCGGCAAGCAGGTCTACACGCTCGACCTCGACGTCCCCGGCGCGAACCCGGTGATGGTGCGGCGCCCGCCGTCGATCAACGGCACCGTCGGGAAGGTCAACAACGAGGCCGCGGTCCGGGCGATGCCGGGGATCATCGACATCGCCGTCGTGCCGACCGGGGTCGCGGTGATGGCCGAGACCTTCGGGCAGGCCCTCGACGGCAAGAACGCCCTCGACGTCACCTGGGGTCCGGGCACCGTGGACGGCGAGGACAACGAGAGCATCAAGAAGAAGCTGCGCGGCGCCGCGCTGCCGTTCGTGGTGCCGCCGCTGCTGACCCAGTACGTCGACGGCGAGTTCGACTTCGCCTTCGCCAGCCACGCGCCGATGGAGTCGAACTCCGCGGTCGCCGACGTCCGCGAGGACAGCGCGACCATCTGGGCCGGGCTGAAGTCGCCGATCGTGGCGAAGCAGACCATCGCCCAGGAACTGGGGCTGCCGGAGAACAAGGTCACCGTGCACGTCCAGCAGGGCGGCGGGTCGTTCGGGCGCCGGCTGTTCTTCGACGCCGCCCTCGAAGCCGCGCGCATCTCGAAGGCGATGAAGAAGCCCGTCCGGCTGATGTGGAGCCGGATCGACGACATGCGCCACGGCCGGGCGCGCGCGGCCAGCTTCCACCGGATCCGCGCCACCTTCGCGCTCGGGCAGGTGCTGACGTTCGAGCACCGCGTCGCCAGCGTCGAAACCGACTGGAGCCACGGCCTCGGCGAGATCCTCACGGCGTTCGCGGCGAAGCTGCCGGTCGGCGGCAACCTGAGTTTCGCGCAGACGGTGTTCCTGCTGACCATCAAGTCGCCGTACAACTTCGGCGTCACCACGCAGCTGCTCAACGAGGTGCCGCTGAAGTTCCACACCTCGGCGTGGCGGTCGGTCTACTCGGCGAACACCCGGGGCGCCGAAGAGATCATGGTCGACGAGATCGCGAAGAAGCTCGGCAAGGACCCGGTGGCCTTCCGCCGCGAGTTCATCAAGGAGGAGCGGCAGCGCGCGGTGCTGGACAAGGTCGCGGAGCTCGGCGAGTGGGGCAAGAAGATGCCCGCCGGGTTCGCGCAGGGCATCGCGGTGCACGGCGAGTACAAGTCCTACACCGCCTGCCTGGTCGAACTGGACGCCCGCGACCCGAAGCACCCCCGCGTCACGAAGGCGACGATCGCGGTCGACGTCGGCAAGCCGGTGAACCCGCGCGGGATCCAGGCGCAGATGCTCGGCGGCCTGACCGACGCGATCTCGACGACGCTCACCGCCGGCCTGCACATCGACAAGGGCCTGCCGCTGGAGGGCAGCTACTCGCAGTTCCACTACGCGCGGCAGAAGAACTCGCCGAAGGACGTCACCGTGCACGTCATGCCGGCCACCGGGGACGACATCGGCGGCGCCGGCGAGCTCGGCCTGCCCGCCCCGGTGGGCGCGATCGCCAACGCCTACGCCCGGGCGACCGGGATCAAGCCCCGCAGCTTCCCGATCACCTTCCCGGTCGACTTCGACCCGTTCCCGCGCTGAGGAGTGCCCCTGCCATGCCCAACTACACCTTCGTGGTGAACGGGAAGACCGTCACCGTCGACGCGCCCGCCGACCTGCCGATGCTGTGGGCGCTGCGCGACAAGCTCAAGGTCCGCGGGCCGAAGTACGGCTGCGGCATCAACGTCTGCAAGGCCTGCACCAGCCACCTCGACGGCGAGGCGTTCAACCCCTGCGTCACGCCGGTCTCCGACTGCGCGGGCAAGGAGGTCACCACGATCGAGGGCCTGGCCGACGGCGACGAGCTGCACCCGGTCCAGGAGGCCTGGCTGGAGCAGGACGTCGCGCAGTGCGGGTACTGCCAGCCGGGCCAGATCATGGCGGCCGTGGCGCTGCTGAAGAAGACGAAGACCCCGACCGACGCCGAGATCGACGCGATCGAGAACGTCTGCCGGTGCGGTACCTACTTCCGGATCCGGGAGGCGATCAAGAGCGCGGCCGCCAAAATGGCCTGACGCGGATGCGGAGGTTCTACAGAAGAACCTCCGCATCCGCGGTTCCTGTAGAAAGTTCACCCGGTCGTGGGCGGCGCTTTCGGGTTAGATGCGGTTCTCCGGCCTCGACGAGGAGGCCGGGGGACCGGAGGGCACCATGCATTATCAGGCGCTGCTGTCCGACGGGCTCGCCCCGCGGGTCGCCGTCCTCGCCGCCGACGTCGAGCGGAAGCTGCCCGAACTCATCGAGAGCACCGTGCGGCAGATCCGCGCCGAGATGCCCGTCTACGCCGACGCCCGGTTCGTCACGCACACCGAGCTGCGCGCGTCGGTGCGCGCCAACCTCGAGCACGTCATGCGCACGTTGCGCGGCTCGGAAGGCCCGGACCTCGCCCAGGCCCACGCGACCGCCCGGGCCCGGGCGCTCCAGGGTGCGCCGCTGCCGGAACTGCTGCGGGCGTACCGGATCGGGCTGACCGAGGTGTGGCACCGGTTCGTCGAGCTGACCGCCCGCGAGCAGGACCTGGCCGGGCTGGTCGCGGCGACGACGGCGATCTGGGCGCTCATCGACGACCTCGCCGAAGCCCTCACGACGTCCTACCGCGACACGACGGCCGAAGTCATGGTGGCGCACCAGAACCGGCGCTCGGCGCTGGTCGAGGCGCTGTTCGCGGGCGGCACCGCGACCGAGGGCACGCTGTGGGACATCGCCCGCGTGCTGGACCTGTCGCTGGACGGCACGTTCGTCGTCGTCGCGGCGGAAACCCCGCGCCTCGGCCAGGAACCGCTGCCGCAGGTCGAGGCCCGGCTCCGCGCGTTGCACCACGCGTCGGCCTGGCGGCTGACCCCGGACCTGCAGGTGGGCGTGGTGTCCCTGCGCGACCCGGCGGCGTCGAAGGCCATCGTGGACCTGGTCGGCGAGCACCCGGTGGGCCGGGTGGGCATCAGCCCGGTGTTCACCGGCCTCGGCAACACCGCCCGCGCGCTGCACCTGGCCCGGGTCGCGCTGTCCAGCATGACGCCGGGCACGCCGGGCCTGGTCCAGTTCACCGAGTCGCCGCTGGCCGGGCTGGTGGCCAGCGCCCCGGAAGCGTCCGTGCAGCTGGCCCACCACGTCCTCCAGCCGGTGCTGGACCTCCCGGGCGACGACCGCAACGTGCTGCTGCTGACGCTGCGCGCGTGGTTCGACTGCCAGGGCTCGACGAAGCTGACGTCGGAGCGGATGTTCTGCCACCCCAACACGATCCGGCACCGCCTGAAGCGGATCACGGAGGAACTGGGCCGGTCGCTGACGAACCCGGCGGACATCGCCGAGCTGGGCGCGGCCCTGCGGGCGCTGAACCTGTTCCCGGAGGCGACGCACCTGCCGGCACCGCGCTAGGCCACCCCCGGGCCGTAGCGCCGGGCCATCCCCGTCAGCCACTCGCGCCCGACCGGGTTGGCCGTGTGGACGTGCACCCGCGGCGGCCAGCGGTCGTGTTCGCACAGCCAGAGCACGACCGGGCGGGTCGTGTCGTCGCCGCCGAGGTCGTGGTCCAGGGAGATCTCGGCGAATTCGCCCGCGTCGAGGAGCGTGATCGCTTCGGCGCTCGACTTGGCCCACGTCCAGCCGGGCGGGGCCGGCCTCAGGTCGTCGACCCAGAGGCGGTTCACGCGGCCAGCAGTTCGCGCGTGCGGGCCTGCTCGGCCGGCGAGCCGAAGGGCATCACCAGCAGTTCGGTCGCGCCCGCGTCCTCGAGGGCTTTCACCTGGCGCCGCACGGTTTCCTCGTCGCCGGCGATCGCGGTGTCGGAGATCCGGTCGTGGCCGCCGCGGTCCAGGACGGCGCGGTAGGCGCGGACGTCCGCCGCCGCGCCGTACGCCTCTTCGACCCACTTCCGGGCTCCGTCCACATCGGACGTCACGCAGACCAGCTGGCCGGACACCACGCGGGAGGCGCTCCCGAGCGCCGGCACCACGAACTCGCCGGTCGCCCGCGGACCGGCCCACGTCGTGATCACGCCGTCGGCGAGTTCGCCGGCCAGGCGCGTCGACTTCGGGCTCACCGAGCCGATCAGGACCTGGGGCCGGGCGGCGCCCGGGGTGTTCAGTCCGCTCGCGGCCGTCAGCGTCTCGCCGTGGACGTCCGCCTTTTCGCCGCGCAGCAACGGGTTCAGCGCTTCCAGGTACTCGCGCAGGTGCCGCAGCGGGCGGTCGTAGGAGTACCCGAACTCGCCTTCGACGATGAACCGGTGGCTCAGCCCGATCCCGAGGTGGACGGGCGCCCCGGTCGCCGCCTGCGCGGTCAGCGCCTGCGCGGCCATGGTGATCGGGTGCCGCGGGTAGGTCGGCACGACGCACGTGCCCAGCCCGATGCCGGGTGCGGCCGCGCCGAGCGCGGGCAGTGCCGTGAGCGCGTCCCAGCCGCCGCGTTGCGCCAGCCACAGCGTGTCGTAGCCGAGCTTCGCCGCTTCGCGGGCTTGAGCGGTCAGGCCGTCGAAGCCGACGCCGAGCTCGTCGATCAGGATTCCGGTGCGCACGGGTCCTCCCAGGGTTTCAGTACGCGCGCTCGAGCTGCTTGCGGTCGAGCGCGACGGATTCGGTGAACAGCTCGAGGACCCGCGGCGCGACCGCGCGCAGCTGCCTCGTCGAAGGCGCGGCCGGTTCGAAGGCGTGCGCGACGGTGTCGGCGATCAGCGCCGGGGGGTGCGCGGCGAGCAGGAAACCGTGCAGCACGGCCTGGTAGGCGACGGCGAGCTCGCGCGCCGGCCGGTCCGTCCGCAGCAGGTCGTTCGCCGCCAGCAGCTCGAGGTAGTCGACGAACGCCTCGTCGTGGCGCGGGTCGAGCTTGGCGTGCAGCTTCGGCAGCAGCTTGCCGAGCGTGTCGGCGTCGTCGGCGTACCCGGCGCGCAGCAGCGGCCGGCCCAGCACGTTGGCGTACTGGATCTCGGTGAGCCGGGACAGCCGCGCGGCGAGCGGGTCGGCCTCGAGCGCCGCCACGAGGTCTTCCAGGCTCCGGACGGACTCGCGGAGCAGCACCGCGAGGAACAGCTCCTCGCGGTTCTTCCAGTGCAGGTAGACGGTCCCCTTGCCGACGACGGCGCGCTCGGCCACGTCTTCGACGGTCGTGCGCCGGTAGCCGGCGCGCAGGAGCAGCTCGGCGGCCGCGTCGAGGATCCGCTCGGCGCGTTCGGCGCGGTCTTCGGCAGGAGGCACGTCGCCATCGTATGACCAAATACGAAATCTGGTCAAACGTCGGGTCGGAAAACGGCGGGACGCGTGGTGCGTCCCGCCGTCGCCGGCCTCAGGCGTCCGAGGACCGCTTCCAGAGGTTGATGTCCGCGTCCGTCGCGTGGCCGTCGATCTCGGTCAGCTCCTCCGAAGAGAAGTCGAGGTTGCCGAGCGCGCCGACGTTGTCCTCGAGCTGCTTCACGCTGCTCGCGCCGATGAGCACCGACGTCACCCGGTGGTCGCGCAGCGCCCACGCCAAGGCCAGCTGCGCCAGTGACTGGCCGCGCCGTCCCGCGATGTCGTTGAGCGCGCGGACGCGGTTCAGGCGGTCCTCGTCGAGGGTGCCCGGGTCGAGCGACTTGCCCTGCGCGGCCCGCGAGTCCGCCGGGACGCCCTTGAGGTACTTGTCCGTCAGCAGGCCTTGCGCGAGCGGCGAGAACGCGATGCAGCCCGCGCCCGCCTCGTCCAGGGTGTCGAGGAGGCCGTCGTCCTCGATCCAGCGGTTCAGCATCGAGTACGACGGCTGGTGGATCAGCAGCGGCGTGCCGAGTTCCCGCAGCAGCCGCGCCGCTTCGGCGGTCCGCTCCGAGCTGTACGACGAAATCCCGACGTAAAGCGCCTTCCCGGCGCGGACGGCGCTGTCGAGCGCGCCGACCGTCTCCTCCAGCGGTGTCTCGGGGTCGAAGCGGTGGGAGTAGAAGATGTCGACGTAGTCCAGGCCGAGCCGCCCGAGCGACTGGTCCAGTGAGGACAGCAGGTACTTGCGGGAGCCCCACTCGCCGTACGGGCCGGGCCACATGTCGTAGCCGGCCTTGGTCGAGATCACCAGCTCGTCGCGGTAGGGCTTGAAGTCGGTGGCCAGCAGCCGCCCGAAGTTCTCCTCCGCGGAGCCGTAGGGCGGGCCGTAGTTGTTCGCCAGGTCGAAGTGGGTGATGCCGAGGTCGAAGGCGCGGCGGGTGATGTCGCGCTGGGTCTGCAGCGGCCGGTCGTGGCCGAAGTTGTGCCACAGCCCGAGCGAGATCGCCGGCAGCTTCAGCCCGGAACGCCCGCAGCGCCGGTAGGGGATCGAGTCGTATCGGCCGGATGCCGCAACGTAGGTCACGCGGCCGATGCTAGCCCGCCAGTCGGGTACGCTCCGGGTGAGCGACCGCTTAGGAGGCACGTGGTGGGCACCGGATTCTTCACTTCCGTCGACGACGTGTCGGCCAAGCTGGCCGAGGCGGGCTACCTGGCGTCGACGGCCGTGGCGACCACGGTGTTCCTCGCCGATCGGCTGGGCAAGCCGCTGCTGGTCGAGGGCCCGGCCGGCGCCGGCAAGACCGAGCTCGCCAAGGCGGTCGCCCAGGTCAGCGGCTCGCGGCTGGTGCGCCTGCAGTGCTACGAAGGCATCGACGAGGCCCGCGCGCTCTACGAGTGGAACCACGCGAAGCAGCTGCTGCGGATCACCGCCGGCCGCGACGAGAGCTGGGAGCAGGCCCGCACCGACATCTTCGGCGAGGAGTTCCTGCTCCGCCGCCCGCTGCTCACCGCGATCTCGTCCGACGAGCCGACCGTGCTGCTGATCGACGAGACCGACAAGGCCGACATGGAGGTCGAGGGCCTGCTGCTGGAGGTGCTCGGCGACTTCCAGGTCACCGTCCCGGAGCTCGGCACGATCACCGCCACGCGCCCGCCGTTCGCCGTGCTGACCTCGAACGCCACGCGCGAGCTGTCCGAAGCGCTGCGCCGCCGCTGCCTGTTCCTGCACATCGACTTCCCCGAAGAAGAGCTCGAACGCGAGATCGTCCGGCTCAAGGTCCCGGGCATCGACGCCGCGCTCGCCGATTCCGTCGTCCGGGTGATCGCCGCCCTGCGCGCGATGGACCTGCGGAAGCTGCCGTCGGTCGCGGAGACCATCGACTGGGCGCGCACGCTGCTCGCGCTCGGCGCGTCGACGCTGGACGAGCGGGTCGTGCGGGAGAGCCTCGGCGTCGTGCTCAAGCACCAGGACGACATCGCCAAGGCCGGCGCCGGGCTGCAGCTCGAACAGGTCCTGGACGCGTCGTGACCGGCGGCGTGCCGGAGCGGCTCGCGTCGTTCGTCAAGGCACTCCGGGCCCAGGGCATCCCGGCCGGCCCCGCCGAGACGGTCGACGCCGCGGCCGCGCTGGAGGTGCTCGGCCTCGACGACCGCGAACTGGTCCGCGAGGGCTTGGCCGCCGCCCTGGTCCGCCGCGGCGGGCAGCGCGCGGTCTTCGACGCCGCCTTCGACCTGTACTTCCCGGCCGGGATCGGCGCGCCGGAGCGAGCCCGCGAAGACCAGCCGTCGACGCTGGAGGAGCTGCGGGAAGAGCTCGCGGCCGCGCTGGCCGAGGGCGACGAGCAGGCGCTCGCCCAGCTCGCCGGGCTCGCGGTGGACATGCTCGGCCAGTACGGCTCGTCCAGCGGCCCCGGTGGCGGCTTCTCGGCGCACCAGACCCTGGAGCGGCTGCAGCCGCAGACGCTGATCGCGCGGGTGCTGGCCGCGGTCCGCGGCGGGGGCGCGCGCGGCGAGTTCACCGACCGGCTCGACCGCGACGAGATCCGCCGCCGCGTCGAGGGGTTCCGCGGGCGGGTCCGCACCGAAGCGCGCCGCCGCGCGGCCGAGGTCCGCGGCCGCGAACGCGTCGCCAAGCACGCCATCGCGCCCGCCGCCGACCGCGTCGACTTCCTCATCGCCAGCCGGAACCAGCTCGCCGAGCTGCGCCGCACGATCCAGCCGCTGTCCCGCAAGCTGGCGACGCGCCTGGCCGCCCGCCGCAAGCGCACCACGCGCGGGCAGATCGACCTGCGCCGCACGCTGCGGCGGTCGCTGTCCACCGGCGGCGTCCCGCTGCGCCCGGCCTACCGCCACCGGCGGCCGGGCCGGCCGGAAATCGTGCTGCTGTGCGACCTGTCCGGTTCGGTGGCGGGGTTCGCGAACTTCACCATGCTGCTGGTGCAGGCGCTGCGCGACCAGTTCAGCAAGATCCGCGTGTTCGCCTTCGTCGACAGCGCCGACGAGGTCACCCACCTGGTCACCACCGGCACCGCCGACCCCGAGCACCTCGGCGCGCGCATGCTGTCCGAAGCGGCGCTGGTGCGCTGGGACGGCCACAGCGACTACGGTGGCTCCCTGCGCCAGTTCACCGAGAACTGGCTGGACGCCGTCGGCCCCCGCACGTCGGTGCTGATCCTCGGCGACGCCCGCACCAACGGCGGCGACCCCAACCTCGACGCGGTGCGCGAGATCAAGTCCCGCGCCCGCCACGTCTATTGGCTGAACCCCGAACGACGCTCGCTGTGGTCGACCGGCGACTCCGCGGCGCTGGAGTACGCCGACGTCGTCGAGATGCACGAGTGCCGCACGGTGCAGCAGCTTTCGGCGCTGGTCACCCGCCTGCTGCCGGTGTGAGCCACGCGTCGATCCCTTCGAGGAGCTTTCGCTTCGTCGCTTCGGGGGCGAAGGACGCCGTGACGCTCGCCCGCGCGAAGTCCGCCATCGTGGCGTCGTCGTAGCCGAAGGCGTCCCGGACCCGGCCGTACTCCGCGGCGAGCTCCGCGCCGGTCACCGAGGGGACGTCGGTGTTGAGCGTGACCGTCAGCCCGGCGTCGCGCAGGCGGGGGAGCGGGTGCTCGGGCAGCGAGGGCACCAGCCCCAGCGTCACGTTCGACGACGGGCACACCTCCAGCGCCAGGCCCCGCTCGCGCACCTCGGCGACGAGCGCCGGGTCGTCGAGGACGCGGATGCCGTGCCCGAGCCGTTCGGTCCGGCCGACTTCGAGCGCTTCGCGGATGCTGTCCGGCCCCGCGTCTTCGCCGGTGTGGTGCAGCAGGCGGATCCCGGCCGCCCTGGCCTTCTCGAAGAGCGTCGCGAACGGCCGCAGCGAGTGGTTTTCCTCGCCCGCCATGCCGATCGCGAACACTTCGTCGTACTTCAGCGCGAGGTCGAGGGTGCGTCCGGCACGCTCTACCGAGCGCCGCCGGGAGTGGTCGAGCACCAGCCGCCACTCGAGGCCCCGGCTCGCCGACAGTCCTTTGAGGACGGACTCCAGCGGCATTTCGGGGTCGCCGAGCCGTTCTCCGTGCGACGCCGCCGTGAACGTGACTTCGGCGTAGCGCGTGCCTTGCGCGACTTCGTCCTCGACGTACTCGCGCGCGATCCGCTCGAAGTCCGCCGGCCGCTGAAGACACGATCGGATGAGTGCGTTGTAGTCGGCGAACGCGCGAAAACCGTCGAACTCCGGCGGTTCGGCCGGGACGGCGACGCCGTTCGCCTCGCCGAGTTCGCGGAGCGTGCCCGGCCGGATCGTGCTCTCCAGGTGGACGTGCAGGTGGGCCTTCGGCAGGGCCGCCAGGTCGCGCATGAGCCAGACCCTAGAGGCCGCCGGGCACCGCTCGCGCGGCAATTTTGTTTGGCCCGCGTCACACGGGGAACCTCCGGGTGGTTCGTCCGCGTTGTCAGGATGACCGCACACCGACGAGGGAGACGACGATGGCTTTCCTGCGCAAGCTCACCGTGCTGGCCGGCGCGGCCGGCGCCGCCCGCGCGTACGCCAAGAAAAACCCCGAAAAGGTGAACGGGGCCGTCGGCAAGGCGGCCAAGTTCGTCGACGACAAGACCAAGGGCAAGTACCACCAGCAGATCGCCGGCGCGGTCCGCAAGGTCAACTCCGTGACCGGGGAACCGGGACAGCCCGGGCAGCCGGGGCCGGCCGCCCGCTAGGTCACTCGGCGGTCAGGACTTCGAGGACCCCCTCGCCGTACTTGGCGAGCTTGTTCTCGCCGACCCCGCTGACCGTGCCCAGATCCGCCAGTGAAGACGGCTTTCGCGTGGCGATCTGGCGCAGGGTCGCGTCGTGGAAGATGACGTAAGCGGGTACGCCCTGTTCCTTCGCGACGCCGGCTCGCCAGGCGCGCAGGCGTTCGAACAGCGGAGCCGCCTCCGCGGGCATGTCCACCGCGGCGGCGGCTTTTCGCGTGCCCCGGACCTTCGCGGCCGCCGCGCGCTCGGGCTCGCGGCGCAGCATCACCTGGCGATCGCCGCCCAGCACCTCGGCGCTGGCCTCGGTGAGCACGAGCGAGCCGTAGTCGCCCTCGACCGCGAGCAGGCCCTGGGCGAGCAGCTGCCGCACGACCGCCCGCCAGTCCTGCTCGCGCAGCTCGGTGCCGATGCCGAACGTCTTGAGCGTGTCGTGCTGGAACTGCGTGACCTTCGGCGTGGACTTGCCGAGCAGGATGTCGATGACCTGCCCGGCGCCGAACTTCTGCCGCCGCTCGTTGCGCAGCCGCACGACCGTCGACAGCAGCTTCTGCGCCGCGATCGTCCCGTCCCACTTCTCCGGCGGGTTCAGGCACGTGTCGCAGTTGCCGCACGGCCCGGCCTGCTGCCCGAAGTAGTTGAGGACCTGCACCCGGCGGCATTCCACCGTTTCGCACAGCGCGAGCATCGCGTTCAGGTGCGCGCCCAGCCGTCGGCGGTGCGCGTCGTCACCCTCGGACGTGTCGATCATCTTGCGCTGCTGCACGACGTCCTGCAGCCCGTACGCCAGCCAGGCGGTCGAGGGCAGGCCGTCGCGGCCCGCGCGGCCGGTTTCCTGGTAGTAGCCCTCGACCGACTTCGGCAGGTCGAGGTGCGCGACGAACCGGACGTCCGGTTTGTCGATGCCCATGCCGAACGCGATCGTCGCCACCACGATCAGCCCGTCCTCGCGCAGGAACCGCGACTGGTGCTTCGCCCGCGTGCGCGCGTCGAGGCCCGCGTGGTACGGCACCGCCGGAATCCCGTTCTGCACCAGGAATTCCGCGGTCTTTTCGACCGAGTTCCGGGACAGGCAGTAGACGATCCCGGCGTCGCCCTGGTGTTCGGTGCGCAGCAGCTCGAGCAGCTGCCGCTGCGGCGAGTTCTTCCCGACGATCCGGTACTGGATGTTCGGCCGGTCGAAGCTCGCGACGAAGTGCCGGGCTTCGTCGAGCCCCAGCCGCGCGGAGATCTCCTGGTGCGTGGCCTCGGTCGCGGTCGCCGTCAGCGCGATCCGCGGTACGTCCGGCCAGCGCTCGTGCAGCGCGGACAGCTGGAGGTAGTCGGGCCGGAAGTCGTGGCCCCACTGGGCGACGCAGTGCGCTTCGTCGATCGCGAACAGCGAAATCTTGCCGCGGTCGAGCAGCCGCACGGTCGACTCGACCGAAAGCCGTTCCGGCGCCAGGTAGAGCAGGTCGAGCTCGCCGCTCACGAACGCCGACTCGACCTCCTGTCGGGCCGCGTAATCCTGGGTTGAGTTGAGGAACCCGGCGCGGACACCGGCGTTGCGCAGCGCGTCGACCTGGTCCTGCATCAGCGCGATCAGCGGGGAGATCACCACGCCGACGCCCGGGCGCACGAGCGCGGGAATCTGGTAGCACAAGGATTTCCCGCCGCCGGTGGGCATCAGCACGAGCGCGTCGCCGCCGGCGATCACGTGCTCGACGATCGCCGCCTGGTCGCCGCGGAAGCTGTCGTAGCCGAACACGCGCCGGAGGGTCTCCAGCGCGTCGGACGCGGGTGCGAGGTCGGTCTCTGCCACCCGGCCGACTATAGAGCGGGGGTCCGACAGTTCCGGCCCGCCCCGCCGCCGGGTGGCAGACTGGGCGCGTGGAGTACTGGCCGGTTCCCGATCTCGTCGCGCATTTCGCCGGTGCGTGGCGGCTCGACCGCGAAATCCTCACCGCCGACGGCGAGGCGGTGGGGGAGGTGACCGGCACCGCGAGCTTCACCGAAGAAGACGGCGTCCTCGTCTACCGCGAAGCCGGCGAGATGCGGCTCGGCGGCTACACCGGCCCGGTCACGCGCACCCTGCACTACCGCCCCACCGCGCCCGGACGGGCCGACGTCCACTTCGACCACGGCGGCTTCTTCCACGAGCTCGACCTGCGCGCCGGTCACTGGGCCACCGACCACCCCTGCCGAGCCGACCTCTACCGCGGGAGCTACCAGGTGCTCGGCGCGCGGCGCTGGCGGCAGGAGTGGGCGGTCCGCGGCCCGGCGAAGGACCACCTGATCGTCACCCGGTTCACGCGGGTGCCGGGCTGAGCAGGTCGGCGAGGTCGATCCGCCGCAGGAACTCGCGCCGGCGAGGGATCACCTGATCGTGACCCGGTTCACGCGGGTGCCGGGCTGAGCAGGTCGGCGAGGTCGATCCGCCGCAGGAACTCGCGCCGGATCCGGTCGCCGACCTCGGCGACCAGCCAGCCGCCGTCGTCGGCCGGGTCGATGTGCACCCGGAACGGCCGCCGGCCCTTCGGCAGGTCCACCACGCGCGCCAGCTCCTCGGCCACCTTCGCGACGCCCGCGCCGGGCGGGGTGATCTCGGCGAGCTTCCGCCCGACGTGTTCGCTCAACCCGGCGTAGCGCTCCTCGTAGGCCGCTTCGACGGCTGCGTCGGCCGGGTGTCCCGCGTGCGGGAAGTGGTTGGTGCCCGCGGTGAAGGCGCCCGGCACCACGATGGTGGTGTCGATGCCGAACCGGGCCAGTTCCCCGGCGTAGCCGACCGCGAGGCTGTCCATCGCCGCCTTCGCCGCGAAGTACGGCGCGAGGTAGGGCGGGGTGCCGCCGCGGACGCTGCTGCTCGACACCCACACCAGCAGTCCGTCCCGCTGCGCGCGCAGGTGCGGCAGTGCCGCGCGGTTGACGCGCTGGGTGCCGATCGCGTTGGTGTCGTAGAGCTCGGCGAGCTGCTCCGGCGTGAACGCCTCGGCCGGGCCGAGCGCCATGTGCCCGGCGTTGTGCACGACGACGTCCAGCCGGCCGTGCGCGGCGACGATCCCGGCGACGGCCGCGTCGGCCGACGCCTGGCTCGCGACGTCGAGTTCGACGGTCCGCAGGTCGGCGCCGTGTTCGCCGGCGTACGCGGCGGCGGCTTCGACCTGGGGGGCGTTGCGGCCGAGGGTGTCGCGCATGCCCGCGTAGACGGTGTGCCCGGCGCGGGCCAGCGCCCGGGCGGAGAGGGCGCCGATCCCGCTGGAGGCGCCGGTGACGACGATGATCACGACTGTCCTCCTCAGACGATTCCGCCGTTGGCGCGCAGCACCTGGCCGTTGACCCAGCGGGCCGGCCCGGCGAGGAACGCGACGACCTCGGCGATGTCCTCCGGGCGGCCGAGCCGCTCCAGCGGGGGCTGCTTGGCCATCCGCGCGACCGTCTCCTCGTCCTTGCCGTCGAGGAACAGCGCGGTCGCGGTCGGGCCGGGGGCGACGGTGTTGACGGTGATGTCGCGGCCGCGCAGCTCGCGGGCGAGGATCATGGTGATCGCCTCGACCGCGCCCTTGGTGGCGTTGTAGACGCCGTAGCCGGGCAGGTTCAGGCCGAGCACGGACGTCGAGGTGGTGATCACGGCGCCGCCGTCGCGCACCCGCTTCGCGGCCTGCTGCGCGACCGCGAACGTGCCGCGGATGTTGGTGCGGTGCACCCGGTCGAGGACTTCGAAGTCGGTGTCCGCGATCGGCGTCGGCGCGTTCATCACCCCGGCCAGGTGCGCGACGACGTCCACGCCGCCGAAGGTGCGCTCCGCGGTGTCGAACAGCTCCGCGACCTGGGCGGGCTCGGCGACGTCGGCCCGGACGGCGATGGCCTGCCCGCCGCGTCCGGTGATGGCGCCGACGGCGGCCCGGGCTTCCTCCTCGTTGCCGGCGTAGTTGACGACGACGGCCATGCCGTCGGCGGCCAGCCGCTCGGCGACCCGGCGGCCGATGCCGCGCGAGCCGCCGGTGACGATCGCGACGCGGGGTTCGGTGGTGGTGCTCATCGGTGCCTGCTTCCTGCTCGGTAACACTGGTTCCCTCTTTCTGTTATCGACGATACCACTTCAGTGGGTAGCAGTGTTAGTGGAGAGGTGTTATCAGCGTTACATCGCGCATCCGGCGGCATCCGCGCGGCCGGTCGGCCGAATCGCGCCGCGCGATGGTTTCGGCGTCCGCGTTCCGGGCACACGAGAGCCATCGGGGGCGACATCCATGAAGGAGTTGTGTGATGCCCACCTGGCTGATCGTCGTGATCGTCGTCGTGGCCTTCGCGGTGCTCGGCGCCGTGATCTGGCTTGTGACGCAAGAGATGCAGCGAAAACGGCTGCAGCAGCGGTTCGGCCCGGAGTACGACCGCGCCGTGGAGGAGAGCGACAACCCGCGTGCCGCGCAGCGCGAACTCGCCGAGCGGGAACGCCGGCACAAGGAGCTCGACATCCGCCCGCTCTCGGCGTCGGCGCGGGAGCGCTACGCCCGGGAATGGGCGCAGGTGCAGGAAAAGTTCGTCGACCAGCCGTCCGCGGCGGTCACCGAGGCGGACCGGCTCCTCGTCGGCCTGATGGCCGAACGCGGCTACCCGACCGAGGGGTACGAGCAGCAGCTGTCCGACCTTTCCGTGCGCCACGCCAAGACCCTCGAGCACTACCGCGCCGCGCACACCACGCAGCAGAAGCGCGACGGAGCGTCCACTGAGGACCTGCGCGACGCGATGGTCCGCTACCGCACCGTGTTCGAGGACCTGCTGACCGACGGCGCCGACGAAGAGCACCGCGACCACGACCGCGACCGCGAGCACCACGACCGCCGGAACGGTCACCAGCACGACCACGACCGCGAGCACGACCGCGACGGCCGTCGCGACACCGAGCAGCACGAGCACCAGGCGTCCGCGCAGCCGCGGACCGAGTGGAACGGAGGACGCTGACCATGACCGAGCACCTGACGCGGCACAGCACCGACCAGGACGACGACTTCGGCCGCGACGACCTCGCGCGCGACGACTCGTCCCGTGACGACCTGTCCCGTGACGACCTGTCCCGTGACGACTTGTCCCGCGACGACACCGCCGAAGTCCCCGACCGGGAGCACACCGAGTTCCGCGAGCCGGGCACCGGCCAGGACCACAGCCTGAGCACCGCTGACCTCGCTTCGGCGTCGGCGGGCTCCGACACCGCCCGCCCGGCCGCCCAGAGCGCGCCCGCGGAATCGGGCGGCGACGTCGAGACGCCCCCGCTGATCGACGAGGAGAAGGTCACCGGCTTCCGCGACCGCTGGCAGAACGTCCAGACCGGCTTCGTCGACGACCCGAAGCAGGCCGTGCGCGAGGCCGACGAACTGGTCGCCGCCGTGATCAGCGCGCTGGCGACCACGTTCGCCGAGCACAAGAGCGACCTGGAAGGCCAGTGGCAGCAGGGCGAACCGGCCACCGAGGAGCTGCGGATCGCACTGCGGCGCTACCGCTCGTTCTTCGACCAGCTGCTGCCGCGCTAGCGGGAACCGTTTGCCGGCGGGCATGATCGGGTAGCACGCCGGCAAACGGCGTCAGCAACGGGAGGCAGTCGAATGAACGTGGCCGATCTGCTCGTCGACGGGTTCAGCCGGGTCCAGGGCAACGTGCACGCGGCGGTGGAAGGGCTCACCGCCGAGCAGCTCCTGGCCCGGCTGGACGACGAGGCCAACTCGATCGCCTGGCTGGTGTGGCACCTGACCCGGGTCCAGGACGACCACGTCGCGGACGTGGCGGGCACGGAGCAGGTGTGGATCGGCCAGGACTGGCTGTCGCGCTTCGGCCTCCCGTTCCCCGCGGGCGACACCGGCTACGGCCACCGCCCCGCGGACGTCGAGGCGGTCCGCGTCGACAAGCCGGACCTGCTCACCGGCTACTACGACGCCGTGCACGAGCAGACCGTCCGGTACGTGACCGGCCTCGACGCCGCGGCGCTCGACCGGGTCGTCGACGAGGCCTGGGACCCGCCGGTGACGCTCGGCGTGCGCCTGATCAGCGTCCTCGACGACGACATCCAGCACGCCGGCCAGGCGATGTTCCTGCGCGGCGTCCTGGAACGCCGGTGAAAGTTCAGTCTTCGTAGCCGTCCGCGCGATGATCGGCGAGGCGCTGCGGCCCCGGGCCGTCGGCGCCGAGCCGGTCGCCGGGGTTGGCCAGCCGGCACTTGGCCAGTGACATGCAGCCGCAGCCGATGCAGTCGGTCAGGTCGTCGCGCAGCTGTTCCATCTGGCGGATCCGCGCGTTCAGGTCTTCCCGCCAGCACTGCGAGATCCGCGCCCAGTCGGCACGCGTGGGCGTCCGGTCGTCGGGCAGCAGGGCCAGCACTTCCCGGATCGTGGACAGCGGCATGCCGACCCGCTGCGACATCCGGATGAACGTCACCCGCCGCAGGGCGTCCCGGCAGTACCGCCGCTGGTTCCCGGCGGTCCGGCGGCTGCGGATCAGGCCTTCGTCTTCGTAGAACCGCAAGGCCGACGCGGGGACCCCGCTGCGCCGGGAAAGTTCGCCGACCGTCAAGTCCGGCAGCGTCGCGTTCACCATGCCGGTCATGCAACCACAGCTCCGCGCTTGACTTCAAGCGAGCTTGAAGTCCCATCCTGGCCCGGACGGCGAAAACGCCGCAGTGGCAAGGAGGAAAGCGTGTCCGAAGCACCCGTGCGGGTCGCGGTGATCGTGGGAAGTGTCCGAGAGGGACGGTTCGGCCCGGTGGTGGCCACCTGGCTGGCCGGCGTCGCGGCGGAGACCGGCGGCTTCGCGGTCGACGTCGTCGACCTCGCCGAACCGGACCTGCCGCTGGCGATGCCCGCGTTCGGGTCGGCGCCGGCGCCGGCGGTGCAGGCGGAGATCGGGAAGGTGACCCCGCGGCTCGAGGCCGCGGACGCGTTCGTCGTCGTGACCCCGGAGTACAACCACAGCTACCCGGCCTCGCTCAAGAACGCGATCGACTGGCACCGCGACGAGTGGCGGGCGAAGCCGGTCGCGTTCGTGTCCTACGGCGGGATCTCGGGCGGGCTGCGCGCGGTCGAGCACCTGCGGGCGGTCTTCGCCGAGCTCCACTCGGTGACGATCCGCGAGACGGTCAGCTTCCACGGCGCCCACACCCGCTTCGGCCCGGACGGCGTGCCGACCGACGAAGCGGCGGGGGTCGCGGCGAAGGCGATGCTCGACCAGCTCGGGTGGTGGGCCCGTTCGCTGACGGAAGCGAGGGCCGCCCGGCCCTACCCCGGCTGAGCGCCGGTTCGGTCAGAACGCCTGGCAGGTCTGCGCCGGCAGCTTCGTGTCGGTCCCGGCGATCGAGACGGAGTTCTCGATGACGTACCGGCTCTGGGCGGCCAGCGCCGCGAACGTCGTGCAGACCACCTGGTTGATCGCGGTCGGGTTGAGCTGCTGGACCGGGAACGGCAGCGTGATCGTCGGCGGGGGATCGGGGGACAGGGAGATCTCCCCGCCGGCCGCCGGCAGCATCGTCGTGTAGCCGTCGGCCGCTTCGGCGTAGGACGGCCCGCTCAGCAGCAGTGACAGCGTCGTGTTGACGCCCACCGAGCTGGTGATCGGGCGCGACACCGGGGTGAGCCGGCCGTCGAGGACGAAGTAGAGGATCACCTCGGCGCCGCGCGCGCTGCCCTCCGGGTTCCGCAGGGTCGGCGCCGGCCCGGCGCCGACGACCGGCGTCGGCTTCACCCCGCACGCGCTCACCAGCAGCAGGACCGCGAGGACGAGGAGCTTCTTCACCACGCCTCCCGGGGCAGCCGCAGTTCGAACCGGGCGCCGGAACCGGTGTTGGCCGCGGTGATGTCACCGCCGTGCAGCCGCGCGTTTTCGCGGGCGATGGACAGCCCGAGCCCGCTGCCTTCGGACCGCGCGCGGGCCGTGTCGGCCTTGGTGAACCGGTCGAACACGGCGGGCAGGACCTCCGCCGGGATCCCCGGTCCGTGGTCGGTGACGGTCAGCACGACGTCGCCGCGCTCGGCCCGCAGGACCACTTCCACCGGCGGCGCGCCGTGCCGCATCGCGTTGCCGACCAGGTTCGCCACGACGATGTCGAGCCGCCGCCGGTCGAGCGAGGCCATGATGCCGACCGGGAGCTCGGCGACCAGGTCCTCGCCGGTTTCCCAGCCGCGCGCGGCGAGGCTGTCGGCGACCGCCGAGGCGACGTCCAGCTGTTCGCGCCGCAGCTCCGCGCGCCCGGCGTCGAACCGCGAGATCTCGATCAGGTCCTGCACCAGCCGCGTCAGCCGCTTGGTCTCCGCCGACACCAGCCGCGCCGCGACCGCGGTGTCCGCCGGCAGGTCGGCGGCGTCCTCGTCGAGGACGTCGGTGACCGCGTTCATCGCAGCCAGCGGCGTGCGCAGCTCGTGCGAGACGTCGGCGACGAACCGCCGCGCGTCCGCTTCCATCGCCTGCAGCGTGCCGACCGTGCGCTGGAGCTCCGCGGCGGTGTTGTTGAACGTCGCGACCAGCTGGGCCAGCTCGTCGGACCCGGTGGCGCGCAGCCGCACGTCCAGCCGTCCCCGGCCGAGCTGGCTGGCCGCGGTGTTCAGCGCGCGCACCGGCCGCAGCACCTGGCGCGCCGCCAGCAGGGCCACCGCGACCGCGAACGGCAGCGCGAGCGCGGAGTAGAGCCAGGCCTTGCGCGCCAGGTCGTCGATCGCCTCCTGCTGCTGGGTCAGCGAGACGGTCGCGTACACCTCCAGCCCGCTCGGTTCGCCGCCGTTGCGGCCGGTCTGCACGGGGACTCCGACGAAGAACATCGGGAAACCCTGCATGTCGACCCGCTGGAACTGGATGTTCGTGCTGTGCGCCACCGCCTGGCGCAGCTCGGCGGGCACGCTGTCGTAGTCGATGCCCGAAGTCGCGCTCATGCCGTGGTAGACGACGAGCGCGCCGCTGGACTTCAGCGCCGTCGCGAAGGCGTCGAGCGTGCCCTGCGTTGGCGGCAGGGAGACGGTCGGCAGGTACGCGGTGATCTGGTCGCGCAGCTTCAGCATCGTCTGGTCCTGGATGCCGCCGAGGATGGCGGTGCGCGCGGAGACGTAGCTCGCCCCCGCCGCGGCGGTCGCGCCCAGGATCATGATCACCGCGAACGCGGCGACCAGCCGGACCCGCAGCCCGGTGAGCCACGCGCGGACGCGGCTCACGACCGGCCGAACCGGTAGCCGAACCCCCGGACGGTCTGCACGTACTCCGGCTTCGCCGGCACGTCCTCGATCTTGGCGCGCAGCCGCTGCACGCACGCGTCGACGAGCCGGGAGTCCCCGAGGTAGTCGTGGTCCCACACCGCGGAGAGGATCTGCTGGCGGCTGTAGACCTGCCCGGGCGTGCGCGAGAGTTCCAGCAGCAGCTTCAGCTCGGTCGGGGTCAGCGACACCGCCGCGCCGCGCTTGGTCACCTCGAGCGCGGCCCGGTCGATCACGAGGTCGCCGTGGCGCTCGTCCGGCTGCGGCGGCTCGCCCGGCCGCTCGCTGACCGCCCGCCGCAGCACCGCCCGGATCCGCGCGTCCAGGACGCGCGGCTCGACCGGCTTGGCCACGTAGTCGTCCGCGCCCGCTTCGAGCCCGGCCACGATGTCGAAGTCGTCGGTGCGCGCGGTGAGCATGATGATCGGGACCGGGCCGGACGCCCGCATCCGGCGGCACGTTTCGAAGCCGTCCATGCCCGGCAGCATCAGGTCGAGCACGACGATGTCGGGCCGGTGGTGCACGAGCACCTCGATCCCGAGCTCGCCCGATTCCGCGGTGCGCACCACGTGTCCCTGCCGGCGCAGGGCCAGTTGCAGTCCTTCCCGCACCGCCGCGTCGTCTTCCACCACCAGTACCTCGGCCACGGCGCCATTATTCGGAAAACCGCACGTCGTGGCGACCCGGGCCGATCTTGTAGCAAAACCATGACATCACGCTGACGGGATCCCGAAACAGCGGATCCAGACTCGGGGACATGGCAGTGATCAGCTCCGAGGTACGCCCTGTGACCCCGCCGCCCGGACGCCACGCGCTCGTGACGCGGGCCGCGTCCCGAACCACCGTGCTCGCGGCGAGCGCGGCCGGGTTCGCCCTCGCCTTCGTCGCGGCCTACCTCCTCTTCGTCCGCACCGAGACCGGCCGCGGCGTCGAGAACGGCGTCGTCCGCAGCGCCCAGTCCGCCGCGCACGTGGTGGAGTGGGCCGAGCCGCTGCGGCAGTCCGACCAGGTGGTGGTGCTCGGCGGCATCGCGCTGCTGGTCGTGGTGATCGCCCTGCTGCGCCGGCGGCTCGCGCTGGGCGTGACGGCCCTCGCGCTGCTGGCGGCGCCGCTGGTGGTGGCGCAGCTGCTCAAGCTGTACGTCCTGGACCGCCCGAGCACCGGCGACCGCTTCGGCGTCGCGAGCCA
The DNA here is from genome assembly GCF_041346945.1 of Amycolatopsis sp. cg9. Lineage (NCBI taxonomy): Bacteria > Bacillati > Actinomycetota > Actinomycetes > Pseudonocardiales > Pseudonocardiaceae > Amycolatopsis > Amycolatopsis sp. cg9. The sequence goes on from NZ_CP166850.1 coordinate 6,211,571, forward strand.
CAACAGCTTCCCGAGCGGGCACGTCAGCGCGGCGATGGCCATGCTCGTGGCCCTCGCGATCGTCCTGCCCCGCCGCTTCCGCCTGCCGGCCCTGGTCACCGGCGGGATCGTCGTCGCCTGGGTCTCGGCCGCGGCCGTGGCACTGGGCTGGCACCGGTTGAGCGACACCGTCGGCGGCTGCCTCCTGGTCGCCGCGGTCACCTGCGCCGGGGCGGCGGTGGTGTCCGCCCGCCGCCCCGACGGTGACCGGGTCCCGCTGGTGCCGGCGCTGTCGGGCCTGTTCGCCCCGCTGGCCCTGGTGCTGGCCGGGTACGCGGTGCTGGGGACGGCGACGTCCGGCGCGGCCCAGTTCGTCGCCGCGATGGTGCTGGCCGCGCTGTCGGCGATGGCGGTGGTGCTGCTGCTGACGGGCCCGCTGCGCCGGGTGACGTTCGACCCGGCCGAGGGCCGCGTCCGCCGGCTCCGGGGTCGTCAGGCGTCGTAGCAGGCCCTGAGTCGTTCCGCGAGGTCGGCGGCGTCGCGGTTGTTTCGCCGACGAGCTGCTTCGTCGCTGAGCGGGCGCATGCGGTCGGCAGGCTCGAAGACGTAGGCGCCGGTGAAGCGGCCGCTGGAGACCCGGGTGGTGAGCAGCCTCCCGGCCAGGGGAGTGATCCTGGTGGGAACGTCCAACCACTCGATGGGGCCGGAGCCGAAGACGGCGGCTCCCATGGTGACTTCGGCGGCGTGGGCGAGGAAGCTCGCCCGGCGTGCTGCTTCGGGGGAAAGCTGGTCGGACGTGGCCGCTTCGGCGCTCTCCGGTGAATCGGGCCCGGCGGAGGTGGGCCGGGCTCGGGAACGCAGCTCGCTGATGCGGGCCGGCACCCCGTCGAACAGGACGGTGGCGCACTGCCCGAACACCCAGGTCAGCCGCTCCCGCAAGGGAACGACCTCCAGTTCGGCAGGGAGTTCCCGCCGGCGAGGGTGGTCCGGCGGGTACACCAGCACGATGAGGTTCACGACGAACTTGGGGAAGAAGCCGAAGAGCACCGCGACGGTCAGCGTCGCGCCGACGCCCCACTCCGTGACGAGAGCGAGCAAGTCCTTGGTCACGCGTACCCCAGGTTCATCCCGCGGAACCGCTGGTCCTGATCGGCTCTGGTCAACAGGGCGCCCAGTTCGGCCTTCCCCCGCTCGGTGAGGGTGTAGTAGCGGCGAGGCGGTCGGCCGTCGGCCTCCTGCTGGTCCTCCCAGCCGTCCTCGAGCCAGCCTTCGGCCAGCATCGTGCTGAGCCGGGGGTACATGGCGCCGGACTGGACGCCGGAAGCCTTCGACAGCTGGTAGCCCCAATGCCGGTCTTCGGGTGCTGCCATCAGGGCAGCGGCGAGCTGCACCAAGGCGTAGGTCGTCCGCATGGGGCAAGTTTGACCTATGTCGCGGAAGAAGTGCCCGACGCTCGGACGCCCCGGCGTGTCGCCCGGGATTCGAGCGGGCCAGTTTCGGGGGATTGGCCCGCGACAGCCCGTGGAGGTGCGGCTTAGCGTCGGGGAATGCACCCGAGGCTTGCCGAAGACCTGGACTCGCTGCCCGACCTGCTCGACGCCGCGAGCAAGCTCGCCGCCGGTGCGCTGGCCGGGGTCGGGGAGCGGGCCGCCGCCGTGCCGCCCGGGGGTGCGGTGCCGGCGCCGCTGCCGGTGGGCGGGGTGGGGGCGCGGGGTGCGCTGGACGAGTTTTCGCGGCGGTGGGAACCCGGGTTCGCGGCCAGTGCGGGGCCCCGGTACCTCGGCTTCGTCACCGGGGGTGTGACGCCCGCCGCGCTCGCCGGGGACTGGCTCACCTCGGCGCACGATCAGAATTCCGCCAGCGGGATGGACTCTTCGGCGCAGGACCTCGAGCGCGAGACGGTCGGCTGGCTGGCCGAGCTCTTCGGGCTGGGGGCGGAGTTCTCCGGGGCGTTCGTCACCGGGGCCACCATGTCGACGGTGACCGGGCTGGCCATCGCCCGTGAGTGGCTGGGCGAGCGGGCCGGGGTGACGGTTTCCGAAGACGGTGCCGTCGCGCTCGGGCCGGTGACCGTGCTGTCGGGGACGCCGCATTCGAGCGTGCCGAAGGCCTTGTCGTTCCTCGGGATGGGGCGCTCGGCGCTGCGGAAGGTGCCGGTGCTCCCCGGGCGTGAAGCCGTCGACGTCGGGAAGCTCGCCGAGGTGCTCGAGTCGCTCGACGGGCCGGCCGTCGTCGTCGCCAACGCCGGGACCGTCAACACCGTCGACTTCGACGACCTGCGCGCGATCGCCGCCCTCAAGCGGCGCCACGACTTCTGGCTGCACGTCGACGCCGCGTTCGGCGGGTTCGCCGCGCTGGCGCCGGACCACGCGGCGCTGACCGCGGGCCTCGAGCAGGCCGACTCGGTCGTCGTCGACCTGCACAAGTGGCTCAACGTGCCCTACGACTCGGCCGTGCAGTTCACCCGGCGCCGCGATCTGCAGCTGCGAGTGTTCGGCAACAACGCCGCCTACCTCGGCGAAATCGGCGAGACGCCGGACTTCCTGCACCTGACGCCGGAGAATTCGCGGCGGCTGCGCGCGCTCCCGGCGTGGTTCTCGCTCACGGCCTACGGCCGCGACGGGCACCGCGAGATCGTCGAGCGCTGCGTTTCGCTGGCGCGCGACCTCGGCGCCCGGATCGACGGCTCGCCGCACTGGCGGCTGCTCGCGCCGGTGCGGCTCAACGTCGTCTGCTTCGCCCCGGCCGGGGACGGCACCCAGGACCGCGTCGACGCCCTCGTCCGCGCCATCGCCGAGGACGGGACCACCTTCCTCACCCCGACCGGCTACGCCGGCCGCCCGGCCCTGCGCGCGGCGTTCAGCAACTGGCGGACCACCCCGGCCGACGTCGAGCGGGTCTTCGCCGCGCTGGAACGCGTGGCCGCCGGCTAGCTGCGCTCCGACTTCGGCATCAGGTACTTCCACGGCGAGGCGCCGGTGCCCAGCTCGCACGGCACGTGCACCAGCGCCGGGCGGCCTGACGCGAACGCCTTGTCCAGTGCGGCGCGCAGGTCGTCCGGGGTGCGCGCGGTCAGGCCGAGCGCGCCGAACGTCTCGGCGAGCCGGGCGAAGTCCGGGTTCCGCAGCCGCCCGCCCAGTGCCCGGCCCTCGAACAGGCGCTCCTGGTCGAGGTGGACGTTGCCGTAGAAGCCGTTGTCGAACACCACCGCGACCACGTTGAGTCCGTATTGGACGGCGGTGGCGAGCTCCTGCGCCGCGAACATGAACCCGCCGTCGCCGGCCACCGAGACGACCGGGTGGCCGGGGAAAGCGGCCTGCACGCCCAGCGCCGTCGGGTAGCCGAAGCCGAGCGTGCCCTGGTGGCCGCAGGTGATGAAGGTGCGCGGGGCGTAGACCTCGAACCCGAAGTAGGACGCGAAGCCGACCTGGCAGATTTCTTCGACGAAGAAGCCGTCGCGGGGCAGCACGTCGCGGATCGCCCGCAGGTACTCCAGTTCCGGGCCGACGTCGGTGAAGCGCTGCGCCACCGTGGCTTTCAGCGCGGTGAACTCCGCCGTCCGGTCCGTCCGCTGTGGACCGGCGGCTTCGGTGAGCGCGGCCGTGGCGTCGGCCGCGTCGGCGACGATCGCGACGTCCGCTTCGAGCCGGGTCGCCTGCCGCGGGTCGATGTCGAGCAGGATCGTCTTCAGGCCCGCCGGTTTGTCCGGCCAGCGGAACCACGACAGCTCCAGCCGCGACCCGATGCCGATCACGACGTCCGTCTCGGCCCACCGCTCGAAACCGGTGCCGCAGGTGAACCCGAGCGGGTGGTCGTCGCCCACGACGCCGCGCCCGCCGCGGAACGGGACCACCGGCGCCTGCAGCCGCTCGGCCAGCGCCCGGACCTCGGCGGCCGCGTGCCGGGCGCCGCCGCCCACCATGATCATCGGGTGCTTCGCGCCGGCCAGCAGCTCCGCGGCCTGCGCCACCGCGACCGGGTCGACGGCCGGGCGGGGGAGCGGCAGCGGTGCGGTGGCTTCCGCCGGGGCGCGCATCCCCAGCACGTCCCACGGCACCGCCAGCGAAACCGGCCGCGGCCGCCCGCCCGCCGCTTCCCGGAACGCGGTCGCCAGCGCGTCCGGGATCCCGGCCGGGTGCTCGACCAGCGCCGACCACTTCGTCATCGTGCGCAGGGTCGCCAGCTGGTCGGGCATCTCGTGCAGGTGGCCGAGCCCGCGGCCGAGGTACGCGCGCGGGATTTCGCTCGTCAGGCACAGCACCGGCGCGCTCGCCCCGTGCGCCGAGAGCAGCGCGGCCGACGCGTTGAGGACGCCCGGACCCGGCACCACGGTGCAGACGCCCGTCCGGCCGGTCGCCTGGGCGTACCCGAAGGCCATGTAGGCCACCGTCTGCTCGTGCCGGGCGCCGATCACCCGGATCTCGCCCTGCGCGCGGGCGAGGCTGTCGAACAGCTCGTAGGTCTGCACGCCGGGCAGCCCGAAGACGGTGTCCACGCCGTGGGCCCGCAGCCCGTCGACGATCAGGTCGGCCGCGGTCGGGGAGGGGGACGCAGGGGAGACCATATATTGTTTCCTACATGATCAGCGCGTCCTCGGGAAGACCGGTCACGAAGTCCCAGCTGGCCTACGAGACGATCAAAGCCCGGATCCTGGACGGGAGCTACGGCCCGGGGTACCGGCTCGTGCTGGACCAGATCGGCCGGGAACTCGACGTCAGCGCCGTGCCCGTCCGCGAGGCCCTGCGCCGGCTCGAGGCCGAGGAACTGATCCAGTTCGAGCGGAACGTCGGCGCCCGGGTGACCGCCATCGACCCCGTCGCCTACCGGCACGCGATGCAGACGGTCGCGATCGTCGAGGGCGCCGCCACCGGCCTCGCCGCGCCGCTGCTCACCCCGGACGCGCTGGCGCGGGCCCGCGCGCTCAACGACCGGATGCGCCGCAGCCTCGCCGAGTTCGACCCGCTGGCGTTCACCGCGCTGAACGCCGAGTTCCACGAGGTGCTGTTCGGCGCCTGCCCCAACCCGAACCTGGTCGACCTGGTGCAGCGCTGCTGGACCCGGCTCGCCGCCGTCCGCGACAGCACGTTCGCGTCCGTGCCCGGGCGGGCGCCGAAGTCCGTCGAGGAGCACGATCGGCTGCTGGAGCTGATCGAAAGCGGGGCCGGTCCGGACGAGGTCGAGCGGTTCGCCCGCGAGCACCGGCTGGCGACGCTGGAGGCCTACCTGGCCCGGACCCGGTGAACGCCGGCGGTTTCTCCGCGCCGGACGGGACCGGACTCGTCGTCCGCGTTTCCGGCTCCGGTGCCGAGCCGCCGGTGGTGTGCTTGCCCGGCGGGCCGATGCGGGCCGGGGCCTACCTCGGGGACCTGGGTGGGCTGAGCGCGTACCGGCGCACCGCCGTGCTGGATCCGCGGGGCACCGGCGACTCCGCGGAGCCCGTGGACCCGGGCACTTACCGGTGCGACCGGCAGGTCGAGGACGTCGAGGCGCTGCGCAAGCACCTCGGCCTCGACCGGTTCGACCTGCTCGGGCACTCGGCCGGGGCGAGCCTGGCCGTGCGGTACGCCGAGCGGTACCCGGAGCACCTGCACCGGCTCGCGCTGATCACGCCGAGCCCGCGGGCCGTCGGCTTGGAGCTGCCGGTCGCCGAACGCCGGCGGATCATGGCGCGGCGGGCCGGCGCCCCGTGGTTCGAGGCCGCGGCCGCCGCCTACGAGTCCATCGCCGCCCGGACCGCCACCCGCGCCGACTGGGCCGCCGTGGCGCCGATGTACTACGGCCGCTGGGACGCCGCGGCCCGGCGGCACCAGGCCGCCGAGCCCGGCCAGCGCAACGGTGAGGCCGCGCGGCGGTACAACGCCGCCGGTGCTTTCGAGCCTGCGGTGACCCGCGCCGCGCTCGGCGCCGTCACCGCCGAGGTGCTCGTGCTGGCCGGCGAACTGGACTGGATCGCCAGCCCGGCCGTCGCCGCCGAATTCGCCGCGCTCTTCCCGCGTGGCCGGGCCGTGGTGGTGCCCGGTGCCGCGCACTACCCGTGGCTGGACGACGCGGCCGCGTTCGCCTCAGCCGTGGGCGGTTTCCTGGCCTGACCCCGGGTTGCGGCGCGGCTTGATGCGGACCGCGGGCAGCGCGGGCGCGGGCAGCCGCTCGCCCGGGTAGCCCGTGACGCTGCCGAACTGGTCGGATCCGGCTTCCCAGGCCTCGCGGAAGGCCGCGATCTCCTCGTGGGTGCGGCCGACGAAGTTCCACCACATGAGGATTTCTTCCTCGAACGGGGTGCCGCCGAGCAGGAGGAACCGGGCCGGGGCGGTCCCGCGGTTGCTCAGCGTCAAGGTGCGGACGCCGGTGCCCACGTAGCCCAGTTCGGCCGCGCGGACGCGGGTGCCGGCCACCTCGACGTCGCCGGTGTCGACGAGGACGCCGTGCTCGAAGCGGGGGTCGACGCCGAGGGACATGTGGGCGTCCGGGCCCAGGACGATCTCCGCGCCCAGCAGCGGGGTGAACGTCGGGATCGGCGACGTGCGCCCGGCCAGCGAACCGAGGAACACCCGGATCTCGGCGCCTTCGATCCGGTTCACCGACGGCACGTAGTGGTCGAAGGCGCGGGCGGTGTTCCGGTGGCGCTCGGGCAGCGCCACCCAGAGCTGGACGCCGTGCAGGGTCTTCGTGGCCGCGGTCGAGACCTCCGAGTGGCAGATGCCGTGGCCGCCGGTCATCAGGTTGAGCTCGCCGGGGCGGACCATCGCGTGCGTGCCGAGGCTGTCGCGGTGCTCGATTTCGCCGGCGAAGAGCCAGCTCACGGTCTGCAGGCCGGTGTGCGGGTGCGGGGCGACGTCCATCGAGGCGACTTCGTCGGGGCCGTAGTGATCGGCGAAGCACCAGGCGCCGATGAGGGAGCGGGAGCGCTGGGGGAGGGTTCGCCGGACACGCATGGCGCGGGGGCCGCCGAGGGGGACTTCGCGCGGGGTGAGGATCTCGACGGCGGGACGGTCGGGATCGGTGACCGTCGGGCGGTCGGCGCAGGCGAGCTCGGCCGGGGTGGCCTCGGTGTTGCTCATGTCCGCCACGGTAGCCGGGATCTGGGTGGTGGGGCCTGGTGGCCGGGTGGTGGCGGCGTGGGCCGTCGCTTTGCTTTCTGGAGTTGTCAAACAGCGGCCCGTTCGCCGTCAGGCGGCTGGGCGGTGCTTCTCGGCCAGGACCGCTTGGCCGGCCGTCGTCAGGAGGGCCGGGACCAGCTCGCCGGGGCGGCCCGGGCGGGCGGGGCGGACCAGGCCCTGGTGGGCCAGTGCGTGGGCGGAAAACTGGTCGCCGCACGAGAGGCCGTCGATGAAGAGGTCCGGTTCGCTGCTGCACGACACCAGGCCCCGGCCCGCCGCCACCGCTCGCAGCATCGCGCGCATCCGGTGGTTGAGCTCGGGGCGTGCTTCCGGTGATCCGGTGTTCTCGTTCCCGCTCATCTCGGTCCCTCCCGCTCGTCGTCCGGCCTCGTCCTACCCGTGCGTCGAACCGGCTGAGCGGATTTCGACAGCACACCCGGGTTCGGTCCGGCCTGAGCGCTCCCTCATCGTCACCGCCGCTGATCCAGTACGGCTCGAAACCCCGTCGACGGACGTTCGGATGCCGGGCGCGAACGGATAGGAGGTCAGAACGGCGGACCCTCCGCACCCACCGGTTCCGGGGTCCAGGTGCTGCTGCCTTCGGTGCCGGCCGGGCGGCTGAGCTTGGTGACCTTGGCCGTCGCGTAGCGCAGGGACGGGCCGAGCTCGTCGACGTCCAGCTCCGTCACCGTCCGCTTCTCGCCCTCCGGTGTGTCGTACGACCGCTGTCTCAGGCGGCCGTGCGCGATCACGCGCGATCCGCGCAGGAGGGACTCCGCCGCGTTTTCCGCGAACTGCCGCCACACGCTGCAGCGCAGGAACATCGGGTCGCCGTCGCGCCATTCGCCGGATTCGCGGTCGAGCTGCCTCGGGGTGGACGCGATCGTGAAGTTCGCGACCGCCGCGCCGGCCGGGGTGAACCGCAGTTCCGGGTCCGCCGTCAGGTTGCCGACCACCGTGACCATCGTTTCGCCCGCCATCGGGCTCTCCTTCCGCTCCGGGTGCGGGGTGCACCGCTCTCGCCGTCGAGGAGAGCACGGGGGTCCGACAATTCCGGGCCGGGCGACGAGGTGCCGGAACCCGGCCGGGCTGGTTTCCTGCCGCCATGCCGACGGCGTTTCAGAAGGAACTGGTCACGCTCGCCCACCGGCTGGCGGACCTGTGCGCGCTCGTCGCGATCGCGCTCGAAGAGGCCACGCGCGCGGTCCTCGAAAGTGACCACACGCTGGGCGGACGTGCCCGCGAACAGGCCGCGGCGGTGGCCGCGCTCGGAGCCGCGTGCGAGGACCAGGCGGGGGCGCTGCTGGCGCTGCACGCCCCGCGGGAGGAGGAGGTGAAGGCGGTGCTCGCCGCCGTCCACGTCGCCGCCGAAGTCACTCGGATGGGTGGACTTGCGCGGGAGGTCGCGGACGCGCGGGGAATCGTGCCGGCGCCGGTGAGGCCCGTGGTGGCCCGGTTGGGGGCGCACGCCGCCGAGGCCGCTCGTGCGCTGCGGGAGCTGCTCTGCGGTGGGGGCGGCGGCGGGCTCGGTGACGCTGTCGCGCTCGCCGGGGTGGCCGAGCGGGAGTTGCGGGAGCGGGCCGGTGGGCCCGAGTGGCCGTACGGGGGGCGGGCCGCGGTCGATGTGGTGTTGCTCGCGGCTTTGCACGCGCGGTTCGCGGCGATGGCGGCTCGGGTTGCGCGGCGGGCTGCCGGGTTCGCGCCGGTTGGGGCTTAGTGGCGAGTTCGCCTCGGTGACGGGTGTTCGGGTCCGCCGCGCTGTGGGAGCTGGCTCGGCTGCGGGCGGCCTGCCGGTGCGAAGGGATCCGGCTGGCTCGCGCTTGCTGGGGCTTGCTGGCTCTGTGGGGAAACTGACCCGGCTGCGGGCGGCCCGCCGGTGCCGAGGGGTCCGGCAGGCTCGCGCCCGCTGGGAGCTACTGGCCCTGCTGGGGGAACTGGCCCGGCTGGCCCGGCTGGGGGAAGCCCTGCGGCTGCGACGGGTGCGGCGGCTGGAAACCCTGCGGTGCCGGGAAACCCTGGGGCTGGGAGGGGTGCGGGGACTGGAAGCCCTGCGGACCGGCGTCCTGCGAAGGGAAACCCTGCGAAGGGTGCTGCGGCTGGGACGGGTGCGGCGGGTAGCCCGGCGCGGCCTGGGCCTGGCCGTGCTGCTCCTCCTGTGCCTGCAGGCGGACCGCGTCCTCCTTCGGGATGCGGTTTTCGATGCCGCAGAAGGTGCACTGCGCGGTGTACTTGACGCCGATCGGGAAGAGCGGGATGAAGAACAGCGTGAACTTCGTGACCGCCTTGCGGACCGCGTGCGAAGCGGGGTTGCCGCAGCGGCCGCAGAGGAACGTCGTCATCGCCAGCACGTAGATCCGTGTCCGCCAGCCCCAGATCAGCATCGGTCTTCTCTCTTTCGGTCCGTGTTCGCCGCAGCCTCGCACACCGCTCGCGCGCCGCGTGGGGGTTTTCGGGAACTGGTGCGGACCGGGAGCGGGCAAAGTGGACATCGGGGCCGAACGGTGACGGCGGGTGGGCGGGGCTAGATTGGGCCCATGCCGAGCGACCGCGTCCTGAAGACGATGAACGCCGTGCACCGCGGCCTGATCAAGCTCACCGGCGGGCGCGTCGGCTGGCAGGCCGGGATGCCCGTCCTCGAACTCACCACCGTCGGGCGCAAGAGCGGGCAGCCGCGGACGGTGCTGCTGACCTCGCCGCACCAGGAGGGCGACGCGCTCGTCGTCGTGGCTTCGCGCGGTGGGGACGACACGCACCCCGCGTGGTTCCTCAACCTGCGCGACCGGCCGGACGTCGAGGTGTCGCTCAAGGGCGCGCCGAAGCGGCCGATGCGCGCGCGGGTCGCGAACGCCGAAGAGCGCGCGAAGCTCTGGCCGAAGATCGCCGGCCAGTTCAAGAACTACGCGCAGTACCAGACCAAGACCGAGCGCGAGATCCCGCTCGTCTTCCTCGAACCGCGCTAGCTAGCTCCGCGCCTGCAGGTACGCCGGGTCCGGGCCGGGGATCGGCTGGTCCGGGACCCCGGCCAGCAGCTCGCTCATGGCGTGGAAGTACGGCGGCGCGGCGACCGTGCCGCCGAACGCGCCGTGGCCGCAGTCGCCCAGGTGCACCGGGGTACCCGGGCAGATCTCCCGTGGGTGCGAGCCGTCGGCGAAGACCATCGACGACACCGCGTAGCCGTCGACGCCGCCGACGAACGCGACCGATTCGCTCTGCTGGGTCGTGCCCGTCTTGCCGATGTCGGGGCGGGTCCAGCCGGCCGCGTGGGCGGCCTGGGCCGACGTGCCGTCCGTCGTGTCCTTGCTCAGGCCCGCTTCGAGGGTGTTCGCCACGCCGGTCGGGATGACCTGCTCGCACGCCTGCTGCGGCACCGGCACGGCGTTCCCGTTCCGGTCGGTCACCGCCAGGATCGGGTCCGGCGGGCACCAGACGCCGCCGCTCATCAGGGTCGCCGAGACGTTCGCCATCTCCAGCGGGCTGACCGGGCTGTTGCCGAGGGTGAACGACAGCAGGTTCCGGAAGTACGCCGACTGCGGCTCGCTGAACTGCGGGTTGCCCGAAGCGGGGTTCGGCGCGGCACCGGCGTCGTTGGTCGCGAGGGTGTTCCGCAGCCCCAGCTTGTACGCCATGTCGAGCACCGCGGGCATGCCGACCTGGCTCTCCAGCCCGACGAACGCCACGTTCGGCGACGTCGCCAGCCCGTCGGCGAGGCTGATCGGATCGGCGTAGTGGCCGTCGTTGTGGACGGTGTAGCACGACGAATGGGCGTCCGGCACCGGGAAGCACTGGCTGTCCGGGTTCGGCAGCGGCGTGTCCAGGCCGGCCTTGCCGGTGACGAGCGCCGCGGCCGAGGTGAAGATCTTGAACGACGAGCCGGCGCCGAACTCGTTGCTCGCGTCGGCCACGATGTCGGTGGACGTCTCGCCGCGCGCCGGATCCGTGCCGTAGTTCCGGTTGGCGACCATGGCGAGCACCTGGTGCCCGGCCGAACCCGGCTGCACGACGGCGAAGGTGTTCGCCACGCCGTCCTGGGTGGTCGGCACGTTCGCGTCGACGGCGTCCTTCGCCACCTGCGAGACGCGCGGGTCGAGCGTCGTCTTGACCGTGTACCCGCCGGTGGCCAGCCGGTCCGCGGTGAACCCCGCGTGCACGAGGTAGTTTTCCGCGTAGGCGCAGAAGAAGCCCGCGTCCGGCGCCGCGCCCATGCACGTACCGGACGGCGTCACCGGCCCGTCCGGCAGCAGCCCGAGCGGTGCCGCTTTCGCCGTCGCCGCGTAGGACGCCGGGAGGGACCCGTTGGTGACCATGTCGTCGATGACGAGGTTGCGGCGCTGCAGCGCCTTGTCCGGGTGCGTGTACGGGTTGTAGACGCTGGGGTTGTTCACCATTCCGGCGAGCAAAGCGGCCTGCGGCACGGTCAGTTTGTCCGCCGTAGTCCCGAAGTACGCTTTCGCCGCCGCGCCGACCCCGTACACGGTTCCGCTGAATTCGACCACGTTGAGGTAATCGGCCAGAATGTCGTCCTTGCTCATCGTGTCGTTGAGCTGGACGGCCATTTTCGCCTCCCGCAGCTTGCGGGCGAGCGAATCCTCGCGGTCGGCCTGCTGGGCCACCGGGTCGGTCCGGTCGACGACGTTGATCAGGTAGTTCTTGACGTACTGCTGGGTGATCGTCGACGCGCCCTGCAACGCGCCGCCGGTGCTGTCGTTGACCGCCGCGCGCAGCATTCCCTGCGGGTCGACGCCGCCTTCGGTGTAGAAGCGGCGGTCCTCGACCCCGATGATCGCGGCCTTCATCGTCGTCGCGATCCCGGCCGCGGTGACGGGGAGGCGGTACTGCGCGTAGAGCGTCGCGATCGGGGTGCCGTCGCGATCGGTCACCGTCGTGGTGAGCGGCGGATCGGCCGCCGCGAGCTGCGCGGAAATGGCGTCCACCGAATCGCTCACCTGATTCGACAGCAGTCCCGCGCCGATGGCGGCGGGCGCCACCGTGCCCGCCACCAGTATTCCGGCGAGAACGCACAATCCGACCAAAGAGAACACGCCAGGGCGACCATTCACGGAACCGAGATTAGCCATCCGGGAATGAAGCTTCCGTTCGGTGAGAGATGGGCCTCACCGGGCCAACCTGCCGAGCAGCGCCGAAGCGACCGAAATCGCCGCCGCCGTCGCCGCGGCCAGCACGCCGAAGTCGAGACCCAGGTGCGCCGGCGTGCCGATCAGCAGGCCGCGCAGCGCGTCCACCTGGTAGCTCAACGGGTTGACGTGGCTGAGCACCTTCAGCCACGACGGCATCAGGTCCACCGGGTACAACGCGTTGGAGCCGAAGAACAGCGGCATGGTGATCGCCTGCCCGATGCCCATCAGCCGTTCGCGGGACAGCACGATCCCGGCGATCACGATGGACAGGCAGCAGAAGAACGCCGACCCGAGCACGAGGACGACGGCCATCGCGAGCAGCTTCACCGGGTTCGCGGTCAACCCGACGCCGAGGACCGCGGCCAGCACGAGGACCATGAGCGCCTGGACGAGCGCGCGGACCCCGGCCGCGAACGCCTTCCCGGCGACGAGCGCCGCGCGCGGGGTCGGGGTCACCAGGAGCTTGGCGAGCACGCCCGCGTCCCGTTCCCAGATGATCTGGATGCCGTAGAAGATCGCGATGAACAGCGCCGACTGCGCGAGGATGCCCGGCGCGAGGTAGTCGAGGTACGGCGTCGAGCCGGTCGGGATCGCCTTCAGCCGGGTGAACGTCTCCCCGAAGATCAGCAGCCACAGCGCGGGCTGGATCGCGCGGGTGAGCAGCTCGGTCTGGTCGCGGCGCAGTTTCTGCAGTTCCACCAGGCACATCGCGCCGACGCGGGCGACGAGCACGCGCAGCCGGCCGAGCGGACCGGGGTCAGCCGAGACGGCGGGCGGTGCGGCGAGTGGCACGGACACTGCGGATCCCTCCTTCGTCGCTGTCGAGGCGGTCGCCGGTCGCCGCGCGGAACACGTCGTCCAAAGTGGACTCCGGCCCGAGGCCCGCTTCCAGCTCGGCGGGGGTGCCCAGCGCGCGGATCCGGCCGGCGTGCATCAGCGCGACGCGGTCGCAGTGCTGCTCGGCCTCGTCCATGTAGTGGGTCGTGACGAGCACCGTCATCCCGGTCGCTTCGCGGATTTCGGCGATGCGGTCCCACACCGACGAGCGGGCGACCGGGTCGAGGCCGATGGTCGGCTCGTCGAGGATGAGCAGCCGCGGCGAGCTGACCAGGGCCTGGGCCAGCTCGAGGCGGCGGATCATGCCGCCGGAGTACGTCTTGGCCGTGCGGTCGGCGTCGCCCTCGAGCCCGACCAGCTCCAAGGCGTTCCGCACCTGCTGGGTACGCCGCGCGCGCGGGACGTCGAAGAGCCGGGCGAACAACGCGACGTTTTCGCGGCCGGTCAGCGCGCCGTCGGCGGACAGCTGCTGCGGGACGTAGCCGATCAGCCGTCGCACGGCCATCCGGCGGCGGGCGACGTCGACGCCGAAGACCGTGATCTTCTCCGGCGCCGTGGGCAGCAGGGTGGTGATCATCCGGAGGGTGGTGGTCTTGCCCGCGCCGTTCGGGCCGAGCAGGCCGAACACCTCGCCCGCGCGGATCTCCAGGTCGACGCCGTCCACCGCGCGGGTCGGGCCGAACGAATGGCTCAGGCCGGTGCAGCGCACCGCGGGTTCGGTCATGGCTGCTCCTTCAGGACGCCCATGAGTTTTTCCAAGGCCGGCAGCGCGTTCTCGATCGCCTCACGGTCCTCTTCGGACAGTGTGGTGAGGGCTCCGGCGACGAGCCCGGTCCGGGCGCGCCGCCACGACGCCATCCGGTCGCGCGCGGCGCCGGTGATCTCCAGCCGGGCCGCACGCCGGTCCGCGGGGTCGGGCTCGCGGCGCAGCAGCCCGGCGTCGGCGAGCTGGTTGACCAGCGTGCTGACCGAGTTGTTCGCCAGGTGCAGCTCGCGCGCGGCCGCGGCGACGCCGATGCCGGGGTGGTCGGCCACCACGCGCAGGACTTCGACCTGGGCGCCGGGCAGCGGGGAACCGGGCGCTTCGGCGCGCACCCGGCGGCGCACCACGCGGCGGATCCCCTGGACGGCGCCCAGCAGCCGGTCGGCGAGTTCGGTCATGCCGCCAAGGTAGCTCTGACTCAGATCTATTAGCAACGCTAAATGTCTGGTTGGCGCGGAAGCTCCCGGATCAGCGCCCGGCTTCGGCGAGGGCCAGGTCGAGCAGGCCGGGGAACCGGGCGTCGAATTCCTCGCGACGCAAGGCGTTCAGCCGCTGCGTGCCGCTGTCCCACTGCTTGAGCAGGCCCGCCGCGCGGAGGATCTTGAAGTGCCGGGACGCCGCGGGCTTGCTGACCGGCGGCATGATCGCACCGCAGGACTGGCCCGGTTCGCGGGCGAGGGCGGCGACCATGGCCAGCCGGTGCGGGTCGCGGAGGGCTTCGAGGGCCGCGCCGAACGGGACGTCGTCGAGGGCCGGGTGGTCCAAGGGGGTCGCGGTGCGGCTGGCCATGTCCTGAGTATCCCTGGTTGCCGGGGCGCGCGGAGCTGTGCCATGGTCGATGTTAGCCATTCAGTTAACATGAGGGAGGTTCCCCGGTGCGCGTCTACCGTCCCGAGGCCGGAAAGCTGGTCCGCCGCGACGAACCGGAGCCCGAACCGCAGCGCGGGGAAGTGCTCGTCCGCGTCCGGGCGACGTCGCTGAACTACCGCGACCTGCTCATCCTCGACGGCGACCACTTCACCACCGGGCCGGGCGACCTGATCCCGCTGTCCGACGCCGCGGGCGAGGTCGCCGCCGTGGGGGAGGGGGTCACGCGCTTCGCCGCCGGCGACCGGGTGCTCGGTGCCTTCCACTCGCACTGGATCGCCGGACGGCTGCCGGACACGCTGGTCGGCTACGGGAACGGCCAGGACGGCTGGCTCGCGGAGTACCGCGCCGTGCCGGAACACGCGCTCGTCGCGCTGCCGGACTCGCTGACCTACGAGCAGGGCGCGACGCTGCCGTGCGCCGCGGTCACCGCGTGGACGTCGCTCGCCGGCGTGCGCCCGGGCGACGTGGTGCTGACCCTCGGCACCGGCGGCGTCTCGCTGTTCGCCCTGCAGCTCGCCAAGCAGCTCGGCGCGCGGGTCGTCGCGACGACGTCGAGCGAGGAAAAGGCGGCCAAGCTGACCGAGCTCGGCGCGGACACGGTGCTCGACTACCGGGCGACGCCGGAGTGGGGCAAGGCGGTCCTCGACGCCACCGGCGGCCGGGGCGCGGACCGGATCGTCGAGGTCGGCGGGCCGGGCACGTTCGCCCAGTCGCTCGTCGCGGCCGGGACGCACCACGCCGAGATCGCGCTCGTCGGGTTCGTCGGCGCCGAGGGGCCGCCGGTCGAGTTCATGGACCTGTTCCGCAGCGGCGCGACCATCCGGAAGATCTGGGTCGGCAGCCGCGAGGACACCGAGGACCTCCTCCGGTGGCTCGCCGTCCGGCCGCTCGAGCCGGTCGTCGACGGTGTTCACCCGTTCGACGACGCGAACGCCGCCGTTGAGCGGTTCCGGAGCCGGCAGAACTTCGGGAAGGTCGTCATCTCGGCGGCGTGAGGTGAAAGGGGTACCGCTGATCGGCTGAACCTGACCCGGAGTGACCGTTCGGCGGCGAAGTGCTGCCGTTCGCCGCGTGACCGCGTGGTTCCGGACCGGAACCACGCGGCGCGGGCGCATGCTGTCCTTTCCGACCCCGGTGTCCCCGCGCCTGACGTCCACTGTGGACATTGCCAGTGCGCCCGGCCCGGCGGTCTTCTCGACCGGAGATAGGACACATCGTCGTGACCCTGCTGGACAGCAAGCTCGTCCGGTGCTGGACGTCCCGCCCGCACCTGCAGTCCCTCTACACCCTCGCCGCCGCGGCCCCGCGGATGCGCGCCGCGCTCGGCCTCGCGCCCACCGGCGGCGGCACGGTCGGCTTCAAGGTGACCGGGGACGCGCTGGCCCGCACCGAAGCCGAGCTGCTGGCCGCGACGTCGGCCCGGCTGCCGGTGCACCCGCTGGTGACCCAGGACCTCGACGGCCGCTCGACGGTGCGGTGCTGGCGCCGCAACCGCGACCTGCGCGTGCTGACCGCCGACCTGGTCGACGTCGCGGACCGGCTTTCGCGGGCGGGGTACGGCGGCTGCCTGCGGTTCGCCACCGTCGAGTTCGGCGAGCAGACCGGCCGCCTCGACCGGAAGCTGGCTCTGGTGTACCTGTTCGACCGCGGCACGTTCCACACCGCGCCGGCCCCGGGCACGCGGCCGCTCGACCGCTCGCTGGAGCTGCGCGCGCGGGCCGCGTTGCACGGCGCGCTGCCGCTGGAACCCGACGCCCAGCGCCGGTTCGTGCTCTGAGGGTGACGCTGAAAATCCGCCGATTGGCGCTGTCCCGGCGTTCTGCGAGGATGCTGCTCTCTGCCGATCGAAGGAGATGGCCGTGGCTTCTCGTCTCAACCCGTACCTGAGCTTCCGCGACGACGCGCGGCAAGCGATGGAGTTCTACAAGGGCGTCTTCGGCGGCACCCTGACGGTGAACACGTTCGGGGAATTCGGGTCACCCGAAGGGGCGGACGCGGACAAGATCATGCATTCCCAGCTGGAGACCGACAACGGCTTCACGCTCATGGCGTCGGACACCCCGGCCGGGATGGAACACCGGCCGGGCACGAACATCACGGTCAGCCTCAGCGGCGACGACGCCGACGACTTGCGCGGCTACTGGGAACAGCTGAGCGACGGCGCGACCGTGACGGTTCCGTTCGAAAAGCAGATGTGGGGCGACGAATTCGGCGCCCTCGTCGACAAGTTCGGCATTCCCTGGATGGTCAACGTCGTCCAGGGGGCGTAGCGGACCGTTGCAGCGCGCGCCCTCGTCGGTGACGATGAGGTGACGGCGCTTGCGATGCGCCGGGCCCGAAGGAGGCCCGATGGCGGGTACCCCGTGGATGTGCGCGCAGTGCGGTGCGGTCAACGACCCCGCCGCCGGGCGCTGTGGCACCTGCGCGGGCCTGGCCCCGGGCCGGGCCCGCGCGCGGGCGCTGTGGGTGCTGCTGACCCTGATGGTCGTCGCCGGCGTCGCGGTCGGCGGTGTCCTGCTGTTCACCGGGCGCTCGGAGCCCGGCCCGGCCGCGTCCGGGCCCTTCCCGGAGTACACGACGCCCGCGCTGCCCACGACCAAGACCGTGGTGACGACCGCCGGCGCGCTCACCCCGCCGGTCACGCCGTCCACGCCCACCACCACGACTTCTCCGCCGGCCGGAAAGCCGTGCCCCGGCGACGCCGCGCGGTTCCTGCCCGGCGGCCAGGGGACGGCGCTGCTCGTTGGGCAGACGGTGAAGTCGCAGGTCACGATCTGCCGGACCCCGGACGGCCGGATCTTCTACGACGGCCAGGCCCGCGGGCAGGCGGCGTCGGACGACACCCACATCGTCCTGCCCGCCCAGGAGTCGGGCGACGGCTTCGTCGCGGTGAACGGCGAGTACAGCTACAAGGTGGGCGGCGGCCGGCTGGTCGTGTCGGCCGGGTCCGCAGTGCTTTCCGACGAGCCGCTGACCCCCGTCGGCTGAGCGCCGATCGCCTCGATCGCGGCCAGCGGTTCCGCGTCGAACCCCAGGTCGAGGCGCATCTTCGCGCGCAGGAGGCGGTACCCGCGCTGACCCTCCGTCCAGAACGGGCGGTTGTCCTCGCCGAGGTTCTCGGGGTCCATCAGCCGCGAGGCCAGCCGCATCCTCGGCAGCGTCGCGTCGCTGACGAGCTTCCGGACGGGTTCCGGCGCGTGCAGCGCGACCGCGCCGAGTGCGTGCTGGGTTTCGCTCCGCACCTCGCGCAGCTCGGTGAGCTGGTGCTCGTCGACGGGTTTGCCGAGCTCGTGGGACCGGAGCGTCCGGAACAGGACCATGTCGAACGCCTCGAGGACGCCGAGGAGCTCGGCGTAGGCGGCGGCGCGGGTCTCGTGCGTGCGGGCCTCCCGCTCGCGCTGCCACCGGCGCTCTTCGCGGGCGGTTTCCTCGGCCATCCGCTTGGTCTCGCGACGGCCTGAGAGCACCTGCGTGGTGAGCACCCCGGCCAGGCCGAGCAGCGCGACGACGATCGGTATCCACACCGGGACCTGGGAACCCACGAGCGCACCCTACCGGCGGCGCTCAGGATGTGGGACCGGCGCCGCCGGGCCCGCCGGTGCGGGGATCCTGGCGGTATGGCTTCTCCGCTCGACAACCCGGCTTGGGCGTCGCTGACCGGTCCGCACGCCCACTTCGCGGAACGGCGCGGCCGCGTGCTGCGCTACCCCGAGGACGTCGCTCCCTTCCTCGCCCTGCCCGACGACCCCGGTGCGCAGGACTGGCTCGACGTGGCCGAGCTCGCCGGACCGGGAGCGACCGTCGTGGTCGCCGCGACCGTCGAACGGCCGCCGGCCGGCTGGGAGGTGCTCGGCGAGACCCCGGGCGTCCAGCTCGTGGACGAGGGGATCGCGGCCGCGCCGGAGCCGGAGGCCGTGCGGCTGGGGCTCACCGACGTGCCCGAGATGCTCGACCTCGTCGAGCGGACGAAGCCCGGGCCGTTCCGGAAGCGGACCGTCGAACTCGGCACGTACCTCGGCATCCGGCGGGGCGGTGCGCTGGTCGCGATGGCCGGCGAGCGGCTGCACCCGCCCGGCTACACCGAAATCAGCGCGGTCTGCACGGACCCGGCCCACCGCGGGGAGGGCCTGGCGACGCGGCTCGTGCTCGCCGTGGCGGCGGGGATCCGCGAGCGCGGCGAGACGCCGATGCTGCACGCGGCCGCGAGCAACACCTCCGCGATCCGGTTGTACCTGTCGCTCGGGTTCGCCCTGCGGAAGCGGCCGGACTTCGTCGCGGTCCGCGTGCCCGGCTAGGCGCCGGTCGAGGAGCCCGGCCGCACGATCATCAGGACCGTCACCGCCGCCCACAGCAGGTTGAACACCCCGGTGACCATCGCGAGGCGGCTCAGCTTGTCCGGAGTGGACTCACCGGTCAGGAGCCGCTTCTGCCTGGGCAGCACCAGAAGCGCGAGGACCGCGGCCGCGACGGCGGTCAGGCCGATCGACGTGAGCAGCCACGGGTCGCCCATGACGTGCATGGTGCCCGCGACGCCGAACCCGAACACCGGGACGGCGATGGCGGCGTAGGCGTAGACGTGGCAGATCCGGTGCAGCATCGCCGTCACCTCGACCTCGCCCTTGCGGACGGCGGCGGGGAACATGCTGGCCGCGACGGCGACCGGGCCGACGGCCAGCACCGCCGCCAGGACGTGGACCGAGAGCAGGAATTTCGACACGCAGGGAACCTACTGGGCCCGGTGCGCGCCGGGGAGTGGCTGGAACGCCAAGAACCACCGGGTTCCGGCCAACCTCACCGGCATGTCGAATCCGGCGGTCCCCCTTCGACGAACAAGTAGCGAAAGGGGACCACGATGACCACCACGACCTGCACCACCACCCGGGTCCGCAGCCTGCCGGTCCTGCTCGCCACCGAAGACGACGCCGAGGACACCGGCCTGCTGGCGCCCGACGACCGCCTGACCTGCCACGTGCACGGCCGGTGGATCAACCAGTGCGTCGCCTCGCCCGCCCACGTCAGCCCGGTCACCCGGCACCGCTGGTGCCGCGGCTGCCGGACCGAACTGTCCGTCGCGGTGGACGAGCTGTCCCTGGCCGTGGCGATGTCCTGCCCGCGCTGCGGGGACGGCCGCAGCGCCGCGACCACCCGGCTGACCGCCGCGTGCCGGGCGAGCCTGGCCGCCGAGCGCGACATCCGCCGCGCGGCCTGAGCGACCGGCTCGAAGCGCCCAATGTGGCGTTGGGTGCGTCCAGCGCACCCAATGTGGCGTTCGGTGCGCTGGATGCCACCAACGCCACATTGGGGTGCTTGTGGCCGGGGTCAGCGGGGGGCGGGTTCGGTGGCGAGACCGAGTTCGTCGAGGCCCGCGTAGACGTCCGGCCGGCGGTGCCGGAGCCAGGCCGCGAGGCCGAGGCCGGCGGCCGCCGCCACCGCGAGCAGCCAGGGCAGCAGGGCGATCGCGGGGGCTTCGGAGCCGGCGAGCGTGGGGAAGTTGACGATCGCCAGTGCCGTCACGGCGATCAGGCCGAGCCCGCCGAGGCCGGGGGCGATCGCGGTGCGCCACCGCCGCGGGTCGCGCCGTTTGCGGAAGAACGCGACGACGGCGATCCCGGCCAGCGCCTGCAGGGCGATCACGCCGAGGGTGCCGATGCCGGTCATGCTGGCGGTGAGGTCGGCGAGGGGGTCCAGCCCGGCCAGCGCGTACGCCCCGGCGATCAGCGCCGCCAGTCCGATCTGCGTGCCGCTCGCGATGTACGGCGCGCCGTTCGCCGCGTTCGTCCGGCCGAGGACGGCCGGCAGCACGCGGGCCCGGCCGAGGGCGAACAGGTAGCGCGTCGCGGAGTTGTGCAGCGCCAGCAGCGCCGCGAACAGGCTCACGACCAGCAGCAGCATCATCACGTCGGTGAAGAACGAGCCCAGGTACGTCCGGCTGATCGAGAAGACGAGGTCGCCGGTCGCGAGGTGGTCCTGGGCGGTCTGCCCGGCCTGGGCGACGCTCGTCGCGCTGACGATCGCCCACGTCGTGACCGCGGCGAACACGCCGATCAGGACGATCGCGGTGTAGGTCGCGCGGGAGATCGTCCGGTGCGGGTCGCGCGCCTCCTCGCTGAACAGCCCGGTGGCCTCGAAGCCGACGAAAGCGTTGAAGGCGAACAGGAACGCGATCCCGATCGAGCCCGAGAACACCACACCGGGCGAGAACGCCTGGACGTCCAGTCCGGTCCGGACGGCCACCGCGACGTCCAGGACGAGCAGGATCGACACCTCGAGGACGAGCGAAACACCGAGCACCTTCGCGCTGACGTCGACCCCGCGGCGGCCGAGCGCGAACACCGCGACCGCGGAGACGAGGCTCCACAGCTGCCACGGGGTGTGCCGGCCGAAGACCTGCTCGACCACGTTCGCCGTGAAGAAGCCGCTCGTCCCGACCGCGCCGGCGACGAAGCAGTTGTAGCCCAGCAGGGCGATGAGCGCGGCGACGAGGCCCATCGGGCGGCCGAGCCCCTTGGTGACGTAGACGTAGAAGCCGCCCGCGCCGGTGACCACCTTGCTCATCTGCGCGTAGCCGACGCCGAAGAGCACGAGGATCAGCGCGGCGAGCAGGAACGCGCCGGGCATGCCGCCGCCGTTGCCGAGCGCGATGCCCAGGGCGGCGATGACGACGATGCCGGTCAGCGGCGCGACGGCGGCGAGGACGAGGAAGACGACGCCCGGTGTGCCCAGCGCGTCGCGGCGCAGGGAGCCCGAATCGGCCATGGGGGTTTCTCCTCCCGCGGGGACTGTCCCGGGCATGGTGCGCCCCGGCCGTCGCGGGAGTCTTGTGCCGCAGCGCAGATCCGTTGCCTAGCCCGGCACCCACATCGTGACGCGGGTGCCGCGGCCGGGCTGCGAGTCCACGGTGCCGTGCCCGCCGACCTCGGCCAGCCGGGCCACGATGGACTGGCTGATGCCGAAGCCCGGCGGCCGGTCGTGGACGTCGAAGCCCTGGCCTTGATCGCGGGCCACCACCGCGATCCCGCCGTCGCGTTCCTCCACGCGGAGCACGACCTGCTTGGTCCCGGAGTGCTTCACGGTGTTGCGCAACGCTTCCCGGACCGCCTCGACCAGCGCGGTGCGGCGGGCGGAGGAAACCTTGTGGTCGTCGGCGAAGTCCGCGGCGACGAGCTGCGTGCGCAGGCCGTCGCGGGCCAGCTCGGTGGCGACGTCGGCGAGTTCGACCGCGAAGCTGCGCGTCGGGCCCGTCGGCACCGGCTCGGTGATCTGGCGGCGCAGCTCGGCCGCTTCCGCCTTGGCGACCGAGCGGAGTTCGGCCAGCCGCGTGACGGCCTGCGCTTCGTCGCCGGGCGCCGAGATGGCCAGTGCTTCGAGCGTCTGCAGCACGCTGTCGTGCATGATGCGCCGGGTCCGGCGGCGTTCGGCTTCGCGCCCGCGCCGCAGCCCGATGTCGACCGCGAACCGGGTGCCGACGCCGAGCAGGATGAGGATCGCGACGGCCAGCACGATTGCCACCGCCAGCGCGACCAGGCAGCCGATCGACCGCGTCAGGGCGAGCTGGTGGCCCAGCGGGAGGCCGCCCGCGACGGTCAGCGCCGCCCGCAACGGCACGGCCGCCGCGAACAGCCACAGCGCCGCGGGCAGCCCGGACGTGCCCGCCCACATGGCGACCGAGCCGACCAGCCAGGTCCACGACACGTCGACCGCGAACGGCTGCACCGAAGCCGGCGCCGTCATGGCCACGGCGAAGTTGAGCAGGACGCCGACGGCGAGGTCCAGGCCGAGGGCGCGGGTGGTGATCCGGGCCCGCAGCCCGCCGGACCGCAGCACCCAGACCGCCGCGGCGGTGTTGGCCAGCACCGCGAACGCGGTCGCGCCCAGCACCGGCCCGAGCCCGAGCCCGCCGTTGGCGGCGGCGAACCCGATGAACACCTTGACGAACGCCGCGATCCGGTACGCCAGCGGCACGAGCACCCAGTAGCGCGAGGCACGCGCGAGCGTCGCGTCCCCGACCGCGGTCAAGTCGCCGTTGTCGGTGGCGGGCCCGGCGGGCTCCGCGGGTGTGCCGCTGCGCAGCAGCGTGCGGACGAACGCGCGCGGCGGTGCGGCAAAGCCCGCCTCGGGCATCGGTGGTCCCCATTCATCCGGCCGTCCGGGCGGCCTGAGCCTGGCAGCGCGGCGGGGGAGTCGTCAACCGTCCCGGGCCGGAGTCCAGCCCGGTGGAGCAAGCCGCGCGACGGGTTCGTGACCTTGGGGGCCGCGATCGGTTGCGCGGTGCCGCCGGACGGCCGCGCGGTCGTCGCTCAGTACGCGTGGAACATCGTGTCCTCGCCCGCGTACTCCGGCCAGCCCGGCGAACCCGTGGTGGCGAAGCTGTGCCAGGCGCCGTTCAGCTCCGTGGCCAGCTCCTGCGGTGGGTTGTCGCCGAGGAGGCCGCGGGGGCCGGGGACCGCGGCCAGTGCGTCGAACACGAACGGCAGCTCGAGTCCGTGGCACGCGCCCAGGCGGCCGTCGAGGAGGGGGGAGCCCCACTCGAACTCGTAGCGGAACGTCCGGCCGGTGTGGTTGTCGGCCAGGTCGCGGACGCCGTCGCGGAAGACCAGGTCGGTCAGGGCTTCGACGAGGACCTGGCCGGCCGGGGCGCCGGAGCCGAGGCCGTAGGCGTGCAGCACGCCGGCTGGGTCCGGGTGGGACACCGCCAGCGACGCGATCGCCTGGTCGTCGGTCACCGCTTCCAGCGCGCCGGTGGGGACCAGGTAGAGCCGCATCTCCTCGCTGCAGCTCCCGGCGATCAGGTCGACGTCGCGGCCCGCGCCCGCCCGGATCGCCTTGGCCGGGTGGTGCGGGAGGACGTCGTCGCCGATCACCGGGAGGAAGGGACTCAGGCCGTAGCCGCGGTCGTAGCCGAGCGCGTCGCGCAGGTCGGGGGCGCCGCCGGGGCGCAGGACGGCGTCCTGGGCGTCGAGCAGCTGCTCGGTCGACACCTTCCGGAACGCCTCCGCGGTGGGTTCGACCTTCAGCTCGTCGGCGACCACCCGGGCCAGCCGCCGCGCCTGGACGCCGTCGCGGACCATGTCGGGGTGTCCGCTTTGGACGATCGCGCGCCGGAAGAGGCCCGGCGACAGCGGCGAGCCGAGCAGGCAGGCGACGCTGACCGCACCGGAGGCGGCGCCGAAGAGGGTGACGTTGGCGGGGTCGCCGCCGAAGCCGGCGATGTTCTCCTGGACCCAGCGCAGCGCCGCGAGCTGGTCGCGCAGCCCGAGGTTGGTGGTGCCGCCGTCCAGCGGCAGGAAGCCGTCGACGCCGAGCCGGTACTGCACGGTCACCAGCACCGCGCCGGCGCGGGCGAACGCCGTGCCGTCGTAGGCCGCGGCCGAGCCGGTGCCGCCGAGGAACGAGCCACCGTGGACGAACACCAGCACCGGCAGCGCGGCGGCGCCCGGCTGCGGCGTCCACACGTCGACCGTCAGGTACTCCGGGCCCGGCCGCCAGCCGGGGCCGGCGAGCGGGGTCAGGTCCAGGCCGGGGACGTCGTGGCGGCGCTGCGGGGCGGTCGGCCCCGGTCTTCTCGCGTCACGGACCTCTTCCCACGGAGGCGCGGGGACGGGCTCGGCGAAGCGCAGATCACCTTCGGGCGCGGCGGCGTACGGGACGCCCCGGAAGAGCGCGACGCCGTCGGCGGTGACCTGACCGCGGACCGCGCCGGAAGTGGTGGGGACGACCGGGTCGGTCATGCGGGGGATCCCTTCGTGGCACACCGGAGGAGGAGTCCCGACAGCCTAGGACCGCTGACGGGTCGCCGTCATGGGCGATCGTCCCCGCTGTTGTCGCGGATGGGTAACGGCGGGGCGGGGCACCCGCGGGTGCCCCGCCCCCCGGTCAGTCTTCGAGGAGGTCCTCGATGGTGATCGGGATGTGCCGGACCCGCGTGCCGGTGGCGTTGTACACGGCGTTGGCCACCGCCGCCGCCATGCCGACCGTGCCGATCTCGCCGAGACCCCGCGCGCCGACGGCGTTGTGCAGGGTGTCCGGGTACTCGACGAAGTGGACGTCGACCTCCGGGATGTCGGCGTTGACCGGGAGCAGGTAGCTCGCGAAGTCGCCGTTGGCGAGCCGGCCGTTCGCCTCGATCTCCAGACCCTCGTGCAGCGCCGCCGAGACGCCCCAGATCATGCCGCCCATGATCTGGCTGCGGGCCGCCTTGTCGTTGATGATCCGGCCCGAGTCGAACACGCCGAGCAGCCGCGAGACCCGGGCTTCGCGCGTCAGCTTGTGCACCCGGACCTCGCAGAACTGGGCGCCCCACGAACTGAACGAGTGCTTCGTGAGCTCCTCACCCGGTGCCGACGAGCCGGTCACTTCGAGCGACTCGCGGCCCACGGCGCGCAACAGCTCGCCGAAGGTCATGCTGCGGCCGTCCGCGAACACCTTGCCGTCGGCGTAGGTGACTTCGTGGCCTTCGAACGGCGCACCGGGATCGGCGGCGAGCGCCACGAGCTCGTCGATGGCCTTGACCGCGGCGATCATGATCGCCGTGCCCGCGCTCGCCGTCGCCGTCGAACCGCCGGACAGGCCGCCCGGCGGCAGCGCCGAGTCGCCGAGCCGCGGCGTGATCCGGTCGGCCGGGATGTCGAGCGATTCCGCGCCCACCAGGGAGAGCACGGTCAGCAGGCCGGTGCCGGGGTCCGCGCCGCTGGTGGCGACGTCGGCGGTGTCGTCCGCGCGCAGCGTGATGCCGACCGTGGCCGGGAACCGCAGCGCCGGGAACATCGCGGTGGCGACGCCCGTGCCGACGAGCCAGTCGCCTTCGGTGCGCGTGCCCGGCGGGCGGTGCGCCCAGCCGAAGCGCTGCGCGCCGATGCGGAAGCACTCGTCGAGGTGCTTGCTCGACCACTGCAGGTCCTTGCCGGGCGGGGCGGTCGAGTTGTTGCGGATGCGCAGCTCGATCGGGTCCATGCCCAGCGCGACGGCGAGTTCGTCGATCGCGCTTTCCAGCGCGAACGAGCCGGGTGCCTCGCCGGGGGCGCGCATGAACGTCGTCGGCGGGATGTTCAGCGGCACGATCTTCTGGCTGATGGCCAGGTTCTGCGTGGCGTACCACTCGCGCGAGGTGCCGTGCGACGTCGGCTCGACGAACGAGCGGGCGGTGTCGGTGCTGCACCACGAGTCGTGGCTGAGCGCGACGAGCGAGCCGTCCCGTTCGGCGCCGAGCTTGATGGTCTGGACCGTCGCGGCCCGGCCGGCGGTCGCGGTGAAGACCTGCTCGCGGGTGAGCGCGGCCTTCACCGGGCGGTCGAGGGCCCGGGCCGCCGCGGCGGCCAGGAACGCCGGCGCGGACGTCCGGCCCTTGCCGCCGAACGCGCCGCCGACGAACGGGTTCACGCAGTGGACGGCTTCCAGCTCCAGTTCCAGGGCGCTGGCCAGCTCCATCGCCTGCAGGTTCGACGCCTGGTTCCCGCTGTAGACGGTCAGCTCGCCGTTGTCCCACACCGCGACCGCGGAGTGCGGCTCCATCGCGGCGTGGTTCTGCGTCGCCGTGGTGTAGGTAGCCTCGACGACGACCGGGCTAGCGGCGAACGCGTCTTCGATGGATTCGACGCCGTCGGCGAGGACCTCCAGCGTCGGCGGCGCGCCGTCCCGGGCCGGCGGCGCGTCTTCGGCCGTGGCGAGGCCTTCGGTCAGCGACGTCTTGGCCGGCAACGGGCGGTAGGCGACGTTCACCAGCGACGCCGCGTCGCGGGCCTGCTCGAACGTCTCCGCGACGACGAAGCCGATCGGCTGGCCGTAGTAGGTGACTTCCTTGTCCTGCAGCGGCACCCACGTGTCGCCGAACAGCGGCGACGTGGCCGTGCGCATCTCCAGCGCGTCGAACGGCGAGTACACGCCGAGCACGCCGGGCGCTTCCCGCGCCGCGGAGAAGTCCATGGCCTCGATCTCGCCGTGGGCGATCGTGCTGAGCACGACGTAGCCGTAGGCCATGCCGGGGAAGTGGTGGTCGGCGCCGTACTTGGCCCGGCCGGTGACCTTCAGCGGCGCGTCCAGCCGGGTGATCATCGGGAGCTCTCCTCGGTCAGTTCGAGCAGTGCGCGGACGAGGGTGCGCTTGAGCAGCGGCACCTTGTACCCGTTGTCGGACAACGGTTCGGCGCCCTCGGCCGCGACGGCGGCGGCTTCTTCGAAGGTGGCCTGGGTGGCCGGGCGGCCGCGCAGGGCCGCTTCGACGGACGGCAGGTGCCACGGCACGGTGCCCACGCCGCCGGCCGCGACGCGCGCGTCGGCGACGACGCCGTCCCGCACGTCCAGCGCGACGGCGGCCGAGCACAGCGCGAACTCGTAGGACTGGCGGTCGCGCACCTTGACGTAGGTGGAGTTCGCCGCCCAGTCCAGCCGGGGCACGACCACCTCGGTGATGAGCTCGCCCGGCCGCAGGTCGTTCTCGAGCGCGGGGGTGTCGCCGGGCAGCTGGTAGAAGTCGCGCAGGGCGACTTCGCGCGTGCCTTCGGCGTCGGCCAGCTTCACACGTGCGTCGAGCGCGACCAGGGCGACCGCGACGTCACTGGCGTGCGTCGCGGCGCACGAGTCGCTGGTGCCGAGGATCGCGTGCATCCGGTTCGCGCTCGTGAGCGCCGGGCAGCCGCTGCCGGGCACGCGCTTGTTGCACGGCGAGGCGACGTCGCGGAAGTACGAGCAGCGCGTGCGCTGCAGCAGGTTCCCGCCGATGCTGGCCATGTTCCGCAGCTGCTGGGACGCGCTGAGCAGCAGGGCCCGCGAGATCGCCGGGTACACCTGCGGGTGCGCGGCGATGGCGCTCATCCGCTCCAGCGCGCCGAAGCGCAGGCCGTCGCTCGTGTCGATGCCGCGCAGCGGGACCTGGTTGATGTCGAGGACGTGCTCGGGCGTGAGGACGTCGAGCTTCATGAGGTCGACGAGCGTCGTGCCGCCGGCGAGGAAGGTGCCGGGGGTCGCGAGCGCCGCTTCGACGGAGGTGGGCGCGGTCAGCTCAAAGGGACGCATCGGCGCTCCTCGCCTGCTCGACGGCCTTGACGATGTTCGGGTAGGCGGCGCACCGGCAGAGGTTGCCGGACATGAACTCCCGCACGTCCTCGACGCCCTGCTCGACGGCGGCGACCGCCGACATGATCTGCCCGGCGGTGCAGAACCCGCACTGCAGCGCGTCCTGGTCCACGAACGCCTGCTGCACCGGGTGCAGCTCGTCCGCTGTGGACAGTCCTTCGACGGTGGTGACCGGCTCCGTGACGGTGGCGGCGAGGGTCAGGCACGACAGCACGGGCCGCCCGCCGACGTGCACCGTGCAGGCGCCGCACTGGCCGCGGTCGCAGCCCTTCTTGGGGCCGGTGACGTCGAGGCGCTCGCGCAGCGCGTCCAGGAGTGTCACGCCCGGATCGACGGTGAGGTGTTCGGTACTGCCGTTGACTTCGAGTGAGATGTCCACAGGTCTCTTTCCGCAGCTCGCCCGGAGCCGTTCCGGACGGTGGTGGTGGCGGCGATCAAGGGAGCGGATAGTCATCCGCTTCACCTGTTCGCGAGGCTAGCGGATTACAATCCGCTTCGCAACGAAGCGGTCACGCTGGAGTTGCTCCAGGTCTGGGTTAGATTCGGCGGACGGAACGAGGAACGGGAGGGACGATGACGACGGGCTCGGTCAGTCCCCGGCGCGCGGACACCCGGCGCAACCACGAGCGCATCCTCGTCGCGGCCGGGGAGTCGCTGGCCCGGACGGGCGAGGTCTCGTTCAACGCGATCGCGAAGCAGGCCGAGGTCGGCGTCGGCACGGTGTACCGGCACTTCCCGACGCCGGAGGCGCTGATCCTGGCGGTCTACCAGCGCGAGGTGCGGCACATCGTGGACATCGTGCCGGTGCTGCTGGAGAAGCACGGGCCGGACGAGGCGTTCCGGGTGTGGGTCACCGACCACCTGGCGCACTACATGATGACGAAGAAGGGACTCGCCGACGCCCTGCGCCGCGCGACGGCCTCGCGCGGCGAACTGCCGGCGAGTGCGTACGAGGCCATGATCGGCGCGATGGCGGGCCTGCTCGAGGCGAACGCGGCGGCGGGAACGGTGCGGCCCGGCCTCGACCCGGTGGTGGTGCTGCGCGGCCTGGCCGGATTGCTGCTGCTCGACCCGGGCGGCGACTGGCGGGGAGAGGCGGCCAGCCTGGCCGACCTGCTGTGGCACGGGATGGCTCGCTAGGCGGGTTTGGTGGGTGGCGCCGGACTGTTTTGGTGCCGGGTGGGTTTGCTGGGTGACGACGGGGTGCGTTGGTGCCGGGCGGGCCGGTGGGTGAGCTTGCGGGGTGGCGTCGACTTGGTGCGGTGCGGGCTGGGCCGCGCGGTGGGTTCGTGGGGCGGTGCCGGTTCGTTGTGGTGAGGGGTGGGCCGCGCGGTTGGTTCGTTGGGTGGCGCCGGTTCCTTGTGGGGTGGAGCGGGCCGGTGGGTGAGTTCGTGGGGCGGTGCCGACTTGGTGTGATGCGGGGTCGGCGGCGTGGCGGGTTTGGTGGGTGGTGGCGGTTTGGTGGGGCACGGCGTGGTCCGCTAGGCGGTTTCGTCCAGCTGGACGGTCACCGTGACGCGGCCTTTTTCGTCGCGGTGGGCGA
Organism: Amycolatopsis sp. cg9; assembly: GCF_041346945.1. NCBI lineage: Bacteria > Bacillati > Actinomycetota > Actinomycetes > Pseudonocardiales > Pseudonocardiaceae > Amycolatopsis > Amycolatopsis sp. cg9. The sequence goes on from NZ_CP166850.1 coordinate 6,240,862, forward strand.
TGGCGTGGCCGGTGCGGTCGGTGTCGTCGAGTTCGAGGGACAGCGGGGCGCCGTCGCCGGTGAAGTTGCGCCACCAGGATTTTGCGTCCGGTAGGCGGACTCCGATCGTGACGGTGTTGCCCGTGCGGCGGTAGCCGACCGGGGTGGTGAAGGTGCGGCCTGACCGGCGGCCGGTGTAGGTGACCTGGGTCAGGTGGCGGCGGACCAGGCGGCCCCAGCGCGGTGACGTCCGCAGTGAGCCCACGCAGGTGTTGACGCGAGCCACGGCGTTCTTCGGGAGCGGGCCTCGGTATCCCACGGCGGCCTCCTTCGTCGGTGCCGCCGTCCACCGTACCGGAAACCGGAGATGAGTATTCCGGTTACCGGTGGGGCTAGCTGGAGGTGGGGAAGTTGAAGCCCGCCTCCGTATGGGGCCAGCGGGTGGTGACGACCTTGGCGCGGGTGTAGAACCGCACCCCCGCCGGGCCGTGGATGGGGCTGTCGCCGATCAGGGAGTCTTTCCAGCCGCCGAAGGAGTAATACGACATCGGGACCGGGACCGGGACGTTCACCCCGATCATGCCGACCTTGACCTCGCGCTGGAACTTCCGTGCTGCCTCACCACTGCCGGTGAAGATCGCGGTGCCGTTGCCGTAGGGGTTGGAATTGATGACCGCGATCGCCTCCTCCACCGTCTCCACGCGCACGATCGCCAGGACCGGGCCGAAGATTTCCTCCCGGTAGGCGTCCATGTCCGTGGTCACGTGGTCCAGCAGGGACGGTCCGACGAAGAAGCCGTCTTCGTGTCCGGCGACGTGCAGGTCGCGGCCGTCGACCACCACCGTGGCGCCCTGCTCCGCGCCGCGGGTGACCGAGTGGATGACGCGGTCGCGGGCGGCGGCGGTGACGACCGGGCCCATGTCACTGCCCGGATCCGAGCCGGGGCCGACCTGCACCTCGCGGGCCTTGCGTTCCAGGATCTCCACCAGCCGGTCCCCGGCTGTGCCGACGGCGACGCCGACGGAGATGGCCATGCAGCGTTGCCCGGCTGAGCCGAACGCGGCCGCGGTGAGGTGGTTGGCGGCGTAGTCCAGGTCGGCATCGGGCAGGACCACGGCGTGGTTTTTCGCCCCGCCGAGGGCTTGGACGCGTTTGCCGGTGGCGGTGGCGCGCTCGTGGACGTATCGGGCGATGGGAGTGGAGCCGACGAACGACACGGCGGCGATGTCGGGGTGGTCGAGGATCGCGTCGACGGTGGTTTTGTCGCCGTGCACGACGTTGAAGACTCCGTCGGGCAGGCCGGCTTCGGTGTAGAGGCGGGCGACGTAGCTGGCGGCGGAGGGGTCGCGTTCGCTGGGTTTGAGGATGACGGTGTTGCCGGTGGCGATGGCGATGGGGTGCATCCACAGCGGGACCATGACCGGGAAGTTGAAGGGGGTGATCCCGGCGACCACGCCGAGGGGCTGGCGGAAGTCGTGGACGTCGACGTCGCGGGAGACCTGGTCGGAGAAGCTGCCTTTGAGGGCGTCGGCGATGCCGCAGGCGTATTCGACGACTTCGCGGCCACGCACGATTTCGCCGCGGGCGTCGTCGATGACTTTGCCGTGCTCGGCCGAGACGATCTTCGCGAGTTCGTCTTCGTGTTGTACGAGCAGCTCGCGGAAGGCGAACATGACTTTGGTGCGCTGGGACAGGGAGGACTCGCCCCAGGACTCGAAGGCCTTGGCCGCGGCGGCGACGGCGGTGTCCACATCGGACGGTTCAGCCAGCAGCACGGTGGCTTGCTGGTGGCCGGTGGCGGGGTTGTGGACGGGGGCGGTGCGGGTCGAGCCCGCGGGTGTGGTGGTGCCGTTGATCCAGTGCTCGATGGTGTTCACGCCTGCTCCTCCAGGTGGTGCCGCCGGGCCGGGTGGGCCGCGGCTTGAGTTCGGGTATCGAGTGCGGCTAACCGGCCGTGCGGTTCACAGCAGCCCCACCGCGGTGTCGACCGCCTTGGCGACGTCCCCGTCGTGCGGGTAGAGCAGCGATCGCCCGACGACCAGGCCCTGCACGGTCGGTAGCGCGAGTGCCCGCTGCCACGCCGCGAAGGCCGCGTCGGCGTCCTTGACCTCGCCGCCGAGGAGGACGGCGGGCAGCGTCGAGGACGCCAGTACCCGCTCCATTTCGTCCACCACCGGCAGCTTGAGCCAGGTGTAGGCCGACGAGCGGCCGAGACCGGCGGCGATCGTGATCGACTTGATCACGGCGTCGGGGGAGAGGTCGTTGCGCAGGCGCCCGTCGGCCCAGACCGACAGGAACGGCTCGACCAGCGCGATCAGCTTGCGGTCGGCCAGGTCGTCGACCGCCCGCGCGGTGTTCTCCAGGACGGCCGGCGTCGCCGGGTCGTCGAGGCAGATCCGGGTCAGCGCCTTGCCGCCGTCGAAGCGCATCCGCTCGATCGCTTCGGCGTCGTAGCAAGCGAAGCGGTCGTCGATCTCGAAGCTCGACCCGGCCAGCCCGGTGCGGTTCATCGAGCCGATCACCGTCTTGCCGTCCAGTACGCCGAGCAGCAGCAGGTCGTCGATGACGTCCGCGGTGGCGAGCACGCCGGTGACGCCGGGGCGCTCCAGCGCGAGGCACAGCCGCTCGAGGAGCTCGCCGCGGTCGGCCATCGCCGTCGGGTTGCCGCCCACCGCGTTCGCGCCGCGGGCGGGGTGGTCCGCGGCGATGATCATCGTGCGGCCCTTGTCGTTGAACGGCGACCCGGCCCGCACCCGGTTCGCGGCCGCCTCGGCGATCGCGCCCGGGTCATGCACGCGTTGCGCGACGATCCGCCGCAGCACGTCGGTCACAGTTCCACCCCCAGCTTCGCGGGACCCGGTCGGTCCGTGATCGACGATTCCAGCGTCCCAGGACTTTGTCAAGACATATGGACAACACGTCATCCCTACAGTGGACGCCGAGGCGGTAGCATCCGGGGATGGACAAGCCGGACGTCACGTTCGCGGCCTGGGATCCCGGGCGGGAGATCGTCCTGGACCCGGGCAGCCCCGAGCCGCTGTACTTCCAGGTCTCGCGGCAGCTGCACGCCGCGATCGAGGACGGCAGGCTGCCGGCGGGGGCCCGGCTGGGCAACGAAGTCGACCTGGCCGCGAACCTGCGCCTCTCGCGCCCGACCGTCCGCCAGGCGATCCAGACGCTGGTCAACCAGGGGCTGCTCGTGCGACGGCGCGGGGTCGGCACGCAGGTCGTCCGCACCAAGGTCGCCCGGCCGCTGCGGCTGAGCAGCCTGTTCGACGACCTCACCGGGCTCGGCGGCAAGCCGGAGTCGGCGGTGCTGGCCAACCGCGTCGAGAACGCCGACGCGGAGGTGGCCGAGCTGCTGGAGGCACCCGGCCTGGCCCACGTGCGCCGCCTGACGCGGATCCGGTCCACCGACGGCGAACCGCTCGCCCTGATGAACAACTACCTGCCCGACGGCATCATCGACCCGGCCGACGACGAACTGCGCGAACGCGGCCTGTACCAGCTGCTGCGCGCGGCGGGGATCCGCCTGCACGCCGCCGAGCAGCACATCGGGGCGAGGCTGGCGACCGGCGAGGACGCCGAGCTGCTGCACGAGGAGCCGGGGGCGGCCCTGCTCACGATGCAGCGCACGACCTACGACGACACCGGCCGGGTGGTCGAGTACGGCTGGCACGTCTACCGGGCGTCGCGCTACACCTTCAACCTTTCCCTGACGAACGGACCGCAGTAGCGGGGGAGCGGGACGGCCCCGGCTACTGTCCGGAAAGGACAGTGGTGCGGCGGAGGACGAGGACCACGGTGTCGTCGGCGTGCCGGACGACGTCGTGCATCCGGGTCACCAGCTCGCGGGGCAGGGTCGCGGCCGGGTGGGTGCGGTGGGACTGCGCGAGCGCCAGCAGCCGCGCCTGGCCTTCGTCGATGTCCTTGCGGCTCTCGACCAGGCCGTCGGTGTAGAGCAGCAACGTGTCGCCCGGCGCGAGGTCCAGCTCGACGAGCTGCTTGCTGCCCGGGTCGGGGAAGCCGACGCCGCGGCCGACCGCCGGGGCGGGCAGGAGCCGGGCGGCACCGTCCGCGGTGACCAGCACCGGTTCCGGGTGCCCGCCGTTCGCCAGGCGGGTGCGGCCGGTCACCGGGTCGGCGCGGGCGAGGACGACCGTGGCCATCAGGTCGGGTTCGATCGCGGCCAGGGTGCGGGACGCGCGCTGGATCAGGTCCGGGAACGGGTGCCCTTCCAGCGCCAGGGTGCGGATCGCGTGGGTGACGGTCAGGGCGTGCCGCGTCGAGGTGACGCCGTGGCCGACCGCGTCGACCAGCGTCACGTGGACCTGGCCGTCGGGCAGGACGAACCAGTCGTAGAGGTCGCCGCCGGTCGGGGAGTCCTGGTCGGTCGGGGAGTAGTGGACGGCCAGTTCCAGGCCCGCCACGGCGGGCGGGCGCGGGCGCAGCGCGTCTTCCAGCTCGCGGAAGATGACCGCGTGCGCGCGGCGGAGTTGTTCGTCCCGCTGCTCGAGGTCGACGTACATCGCGAGCACGCCGCTGTTGGTCTCCGCCAGCTCGTGCTTGAGCTGCCGCTGTTCCTGCGTCAGCGTGTCGGCGCGGGCGATCAGCGCGAGCATCTCTTCGCGCGTCGCCCGCTCGTCGTCGGGGTCGGCGGGCGCCGCGGGCCCGCCGCCGGCGAGGTGCCAGGTGAGCGTCTCGTCGTCGCCCCGCTCGGGCAGCAGCGGCAAGGCGTTGCGGCTGTGCTGGCTCACCGCGTGGTCGAGCCGCGCGGTGACGGCGAGCCGCCGGTCCGAGGCCGCCGTGGCGATGTCGACGGTTTCGCCCGCGGTGAGCGCGGGTTCGGCGAGCAGGGTCACGGCGAGCACCAGCCGCGCGCGGTCGCCGGGGCCGACGCCCGCTTCGCCGCAGGCGGTGCGCAGCCGCGCCCGGATCCGGGCCAGGTCCGGGCGCATCAGGCGGACCTGGCCGCGCGCAGGGCGAGCATGGCCGCGTCGTCGCGCGGGTTCCGGTGCCGGTGGGCGAGCTCGGCGGCGAGCAGCAGCAGGTCCGGGACCCGGCCGGGGACGCGCCACCCGGTGCCGACGCCGTCGGTGTGCAGCACCACGACGTCGCCGTCGGCCAGCTCCACGTGCCGGACCGGCGCCGAGGGCAGCGTGAACCCGACGATGCCGGGGGTGCTGAGCAGCAGCCGGGACGCGCCGCCGCCGATGCTCGCGCCGCTGACGTTGCCGACGCCGCAGAACTCGAGCCGCCGCGGCGCGATCCGCACCAGCGCGACCGCGGCGCCGCGGGTCGTGCGGAGCGCGCGGTGCATGTTCGTGAGCTGGTGGGGCAGCGGCCGGTCCGGGTTCTGCGTGAACACGCGCACCGCCGCTTCGGCGGCTTCGGCGGCGTCGGGCCCGTGGCCGAGCCCGTCGGCGACGACGGCGGTCCGGCTGCCGGTGACGTCGGCCAGCGCGACGGCGTCGCCACAGTGCTGCTCGCCTTCGCGCGCCAGGCGGAAGTGCCCGACCGCACCACCGGGCGGGGGCGGTGCGGGCGCGAGCAGGCGGGCGGCGGCGAGCGTGCCGGCCGCGGGCGAGGACGTGATCCGGAACTCGGTCGCCATCCGGTGCACCGCGCCGAGGCCGGTGCCGAGGGTGGCGGTGGTCGTGTTGCCGTCCAGCAGCCAGTGGTCGAGGTCGGCCATGCCGGGACCGTCGTCGGCGGCCAGCACGTCCACGCCGCGCCCGGCGAGCGTCCGCTGCACGAACACCGAGCCGCCGGTGGTGTGCTTGTCGATGTTGCCCGCGAGCTCGGCGGCCACGACCGCGGCGCGTTCGGCGAGCACGTCCGGCAGCCCGGCCGCGTGCGCGGTTTCGCGGGTGACGCGGGCGGCGGCGTACGCGGCGCTGGGGTGGTCGACGTGGATCCGGTGGGTCGGCTCGGCGGCGGTGGCGGTCACGGCTGCCAGCGCGCGACCGTGACGGTGGTGCCGCGGCCCGGCTCGGTGTCGAGGTCGAAGTCGTGGACCAGGCGGCGGGTGCCGCCGAGGCCGTGCCCGAGCCCCGCGCCGGTGCTGAACCCGTCGGTCATCGCCTGCTCGACGTCGGCGATCCCCGGGCCCTCGTCGCGGACCCGCAGCCGCACCCCGGTCCGGCCGGCGGTGTCGCGCACCACGCTGACGGTCATCGTGCCGCCACCCCCGTGGATGTAGGCGTTGCGGACCAGCTCGCTGGCCGCCGTGACGATCTTCGTCTGGTCGACGATCGAGAACCCGGCGTCGACCGCGGCGGCCCGCACGGCGTGGCGGGCGGTGAGGAGGTCTTCCTCCACGTGGACGGGGTGCTCGGCGGGCGGGCGCGTCCGCTCGTCAGGAAGCATGAGGCGCCTCTTCGGCGGCCTCGACGGGACGGCGCCAGCCCAGCAGCTCCATCGCCTGTTCCGCGTTCAGCGCGGTCCGGACCCCGGTCAGCTGCAGGCCGAGCTCGGTGAGCGTCAGCGCGACGGCGGGGCGCATGCCCGCCACGATCATCCGCGCCCCGAGCAGCTGCCCGGTGCCGGCCAGCTGCATGAGCACGCGGGCGACGAAGGAGTCGACGATCTCCAGCCGGGAGATGTCGATGATGACCCCGCGGATGTCCTCGTTCGCGATCCGCGTGGTCAGCTCGTCGGTGAACGCGAGGGCGGTCTTGTCGTCCAGGTCGCTCAGCAGCCCGCTGAGCAGGATGTCCCCGAGCCGCAGGATGGGCAGTCCGGCGTTCACCCGGTCACGCCCGGGTGGGCGGTGCCGTCGCCGATGAGGCGCATCGCGGTCGCGAGCGCGTCGGCGAGGGAACCGCGGGTGACGATGTGCGAGAGGTCGATGCCCAGCTGCGTGATGGTCTGCGCGATCGACGGGCGGATGCCGCTGATCACGCACTCCGCGCCCATCAGCCGGACGGCGCTGACGGTCTGCAGCAGGTGGTGCGCGACCGCCGTGTCGACGGTCGGGACGCCGGTGATGTCGATGATCGCCACCCGCGCCTCGGCCGCCTGGATCGCTTCCAGGAGGCTGTTCATCACGACCTGCGTCCGGGCGCTGTCGAGCGTGCCGATCAGGGGTACCGCGAGGACGTGGCGCCACAACCGCACGACCGGCGTGGACAGTTCGAGCACCTGGCTGTGCTGCTCGCGGATGATCCGTTCCCGGCCCGCCGCGTAGACCTCGAAGGTCAGCACGCCCGCGCTGTCGAGCAGTTCGTCGACCAGCAACGCGGCCCGGTAGCGCAGCGCCGAGTCCTCGGTGTGCCGCTCGATCGCACCCAGCATCGTGCGCTTGAGCGCGAGGATCGCCATGGCCGTCGCCCGCGGCTCGGCACCCGCGCGGGCCCGGCGCTCCGAAAGCGACGTCAGCGCGTCGCGGACCGCGGGATCCTGGTCGACGATCCGGGACACCGGGAGGGTGCCGCCGATCGCGGCGCCCAGCGCTTCCAGCAGATCCACGGCTTCGCGGCGCAGCTCCCGGCCGGTCCCGTCGCCCGGCTCCTGGCCGGCCCAGTCCCTGGCCAGCGCGGCCCGGTCCTCCGCCAGCACGCGCGCCACCACTGTGCGGACCTGGCTGTCGTCCGTGCCCAGCACCGAGCCCTCCTCCGGTGTTCGGGGCGCGCTCTGCTGTACGCCGACTTGACTGTTGTCATATAACAACAGTTGTGTCAGCGATGCAAATCCGGGGTCTCCGCCGCGAGGGCCCGGTACTCCGCCAAGCCCGCGGCGAGCGCGGCCCGGCCGGCCGGCGTCATCTTCGCCAGCAGGGCCTCGACGCGGTCCCGCCGCCGGGACCGCAGGTCCTGCAAGTAGGCGCGGCCGCGGTCGGACAGCCGCAGCGTCAGCTCCCGCCGGCTGCGCGCGCTGGGCAGGCGGTCGAGGAAGCCCACGGCCTCCAGCCGGTCGCACAGCCTGCTGACCAGCGGCGGGGTCGAATCGAGCAGCTCGGCCAGTTCCCGCAGGTTGACCCCGTCGCGGCGGTCGAGCGCGACGACCGCGCGCAGCTGCGACACCGACAGCGGCCGCGGCGACACGTCCCGGACGCCTTCGAGCACCGATTCGAACAGGCGCGCGAGATCGGCCACCTCGTCCGGGGCCTGCTCGCGGGATCGATCCACGGCCCCCACTCTGGCATCCCTATGCTGAACCGGCAGCACAGCTCACGCGAATCGCCGTAGACCGGCACGCCGGAGCGGCGCAGACTCGACAGACTTGCCCGCGCCCGACGCGCGCGGCACCCGTGAGCAGGAGGCAGGCGTTGGACAGATCCCTGGTGGTGGAGCGTCTCCTCCGTGACGTACCGCCGCACGACCTGACCCGGGCCTTGCGCGCGGCGCTGCGCGAGCACTTCGGCGCCGAGTCGGTGGAACTGCTGATGGCCGACTACGCCCTGACCGAGCTGTGCCAGGTGGGCGAGCAGCCCTACACCTCGGAGCCGATCCCGGTCGACGGAACCACCCCGGGCGCGGCGTTCGTCGCGCAGGCGGCCACGTTCGAGCCGGCCGCCGGCGGCGTCACCGGCTACCTGCCGGTCAGCGTGCGCGGGGACCGGCTCGGCGTCCTGGCGGTCACGCTCCCGGCCGAACCCGAGCCGCCTGTCTGGGCCGAGCTCGAGCGGTTCGCCGAGGCCGTGGCGCACGAGCTGTTCGTCGCCGACCGCGACACCGACCTCTACATCCAGGCCCGGCGCTCTTCGCGGCTGACGCTCGCCGCGGAGATGCAGTGGCAGCTGCTGCCCGGCCGCGCCTGCACCCGCGCCGAGTTCGCGCTCGGCGGCCAGCTCGAACCCGCCTACGCCATCTACGGCGACTGCTTCGACTGGTCGGCGTCCGCGAGCAAGCTCGCCGTCACGCTGATCAACGGCATGGGGGAGGGCAGCGAGGCGGCGCTGCTGACCAACCTCGCGATCAACGCGCTGCGCAACGCCCGCCGCGCCGGGATCCCGCTCGACGCGCAGGCCGAGCTCGCCGACCAGGCGCTCTACGCGCACTACCGCGGCGCCGAGCACGTGGCCGCGCTGCTGCTGGAGTTCGACCTCGCCACCGGTTCGGTGGCCGTGGTCGACGCGGGCTCGCCCCGGCTCTGGCGGCTGCGGGACGGGAAGGCCGAGCGGGTCCTGTTCGACGAGCAGCTGCCGCTCGGCACGTTCGACGGCACCATCTACGAGGTCGAAGGCTTCCAGGCGGCGGAGGGCGACCGGTTCGTGTTCGTCAGCGACGGCGTCTACAACGCGCCCGGCACGCACGACGAGCGCTACGGCGACCGCGAACTCGCCGAGGCGGTCACCGCGACCGCCGAACTGCCCGCGGCGCACGTGCCGGGCGCGGTCCTGCGGGAGCTGACGACGCGCCGCCACGGCGGCCAGGCGGAGGACGACGCGATGGTCGTCTGCCTCGACTGGTTCGGCCCGGTCCCGGTGGCGGGCAGCGGAGCCGGGATTTCGGTGCGCCGGGCGGACTAGGCGTGATCCGGACGGGGTCCGGATCACGCCTCCTGGCCCGTCTTCCGCATCAGTACGGCGAGGGAACGGGCGCCGACCACGAGCGTGCCGCCGCCCGGGACCGTCCGGGGCGTCGTCAGCTGGTCGCCCGCCACACCGCCCACCAGGACGCCGCCCACCGACCGGTGGAACACCTCGCCGGTGGTGGAGTCGAGGACGATCGCCCACTCTTCGCCGTACTCGCCGCCCGGGACGGTCATCGTGATGTCGTCCTCGTGGGCGTTGAAGCAGAGCAGGAACGAGTCGTCCACCACCTGCTCGCCGCGCGCGTCGAGGTCGGGGATCGCGGCGCCGTTGAGGAAGACGGTGATGCTGCGGCCGAAGCCGGCTTCCCAGTCCTGGTCGGTCATCTCGTCGCCGGCGGGGGTGAACCACGCGATGTCGCGCAGTTCGTCGCCGCGGCGGATCGGCCGGCCGGCGAAGAACCGGCGGCGGCGGAACACCGGGTGCCGGTGGCGGAGGCCGATCACCGCCGAGGTGAACTCGAACAGCTCGCGGTTGCGCTCCAGCAGCGACCAGTCCACCCACGACAGCTCGTTGTCCTGGCAGTAGGCGTTGTTGTTGCCCTGCTGCGTGCGCCCGAGCTCGTCGCCGTGCAGCAGCATCGGCACGCCCTGCGACAGCAGCATCGTGGCGATCATGTTGCGGCGCTGGCGGGCCCGCAGGTCGAGGACCTTCTCGTCCTCGGTCGGGCCCTCCGCGCCGCAGTTCCACGAGCGGTTGTCGTCGGCGCCGTCACGGCCGTCCTCGCCGTTGGCCTCGTTGTGCTTTTCGTTGTACGAGACCAGGTCGGCGAGGGTGAAACCGTCGTGCGCGGTGACGAAGTTGATCGACGCGAACGGGCGGCGGCCGTCGTTCTGGTAGAGGTCCGACGAGCCGGTGATGCGGGAAGCGAATTCGCCCAGCGTCGCGGGTTCGCCGCGCCAGAAGTCGCGGACGGTGTCGCGGTAGGCGCCGTTCCACTCCGTCCACAGCGGCGGGAAGTTGCCGACCTGGTAGCCGCCGGGGCCGACGTCCCACGGCTCGGCGATCAGCTTCACCTGGCTGACGATCGGGTCCTGCTGCACCAGGTCGAAGAACGTGGCCAGCCGGTCGACGTCGTAGAACTCGCGGGCGAGCGTGGCGGCGAGGTCGAACCGGAAGCCGTCGACGTGCATCTCGGTGACCCAGTACCGCAGCGAGTCCATGATCAGCTGCAGCGTGTGCGGCTGGCGGACGTTGAGCGAGTTGCCGGTACCGGTGTAGTCCATGTAGTACTGCGGGTCGTTCCCGACCAGCCGGTAGTAGGCCTGGTTGTCGATGCCGCGCATGGACAGCGTCGGCCCGAGGTGGTTGCCCTCGGCGGTGTGGTTGTAGACGACGTCGAGGATCACTTCGATCCCGGCCTCGTGCAGCGCCCGCACCATCGCCTTGAACTCGTGCACCTCGCTGCCCGGTGTCGCGGGCCGGATCGAGGCGGCGTACTCGTTGTGCGGCGCGAAGAAGGCGATGGAGTTGTAGCCCCAGTAGTTGGCGAGACCGCGCTCGGTGAGGGCGTGGTCGTGCAGGAACTGGTGGACCGGCATCAGCTCGACGGCCGTGACGCCGAGGGTCTTCAGGTACTCGAGCACGACCGGGTGCGCCAGCCCGGAGTAGCTGCCCCGCAGCTCTTCCGGGACGTCCGGGTGGAGCTTGGTCAGCCCGCGGACGTGGGCTTCGTAGATCACCGTCTCGTTGTAGGGCACCTTCGGCGGCCGGTCGTTGCCCCAGTCGAAGTACGGGTTGACGACCACCGCGCGGGCGGTGTGCGCCGCGGAGTCGTCGTCGTTGCGCTCCTCGGGGCGGTCGAAGCGGTAGCCGAACACCGACTCGTCCCAGTCGACCCGGCCGGTGACCGCCTTCGCGTACGGGTCGAGCAGCAGCTTGGCGGGGTTGCACCGGAGGCCGCGGGCGGGGTCGTGCGGCCCGTGGATCCGGTAGCCGTACTCCTGGCCGGGCCCGATCCCGGTGAGGTAGCCGTGGTGGACGAACCCGTCGACCTCCGGCAGCCGGATCCGGGTCTCGGTCCCGTCCGGGTCGAACAGGCAGAGGTCGACGCGCTCGGCGACCTCGGAGAAGAGCGCGAAGTTGGTGCCGACGCCGTCGTAATCGGCTCCGAGCGGGTAGGGGGAACCGGGCCAAGGCTGCACTGGGCCTCCACAGGTGCGCGAGCGAACCCCGCCCGGGTACCCGGCCCGCCCCGGCCGAACCCGTGACGTGGCTCTCCCCGCCCGGACGGCTGCCCGGGCGCGGGGCCGCCGTCGAGCGCGGCGGCCCCGCGGAGACGTCAGCTCAGCTTCTTCTTGGCCGCTTTCGCCTTCCCCTTCACGGTGCCCTTCGCGTCCTGCAGCGGCGCGTAGGTGCTGTACAGCGCGGGGTCGGGCTTGGGCGCGGTGCCCGGGCCGCCGAGCGGTTCGGGGTCCATCAGGTACTCGAGGCCGGCGTCGGTGGTCCAGCTGGCCCCCTTGGCGCCGTCGGGCCCGTCGGAGAGGTGCCAGATGGTGTGGTTGTGGGTCTGGTCCTCCTCGTCGAGCAGCGCGTTGGGCACGATCTCGTCTTCGAGGCCGTCGGCCTTGAGCTCTTCGATCGCGGCCAGCCACTGCTTCTGGTGGACGGTGTCGCGGGCGAGGTTGAACTGCAGCATCGCCTTGACGCCGGGGTCGTCGGTCATGTTGTAGAGCCGCGCGGTCTGCAGGCGGCCCTGCGCTTCGGCGGCGGCGTTGGCGCGGAAGTCGGCCAGCAGGTTGCCGGAGGCGACGATGTACTTGCCGTTCCAGGGGGTGCCGTTGCTGTCGGCGGGCAGCGCGCCGCCGCCGGCGACGATGGCCTGCTGGGGGTCCATGCCGCCGATGACGGCGGCCATCACGGGGTCCTTGACGGCTTCGGCCGTGGCGGTGGCGGGGGCCCCTTCGAGCAGGCGGGCGACCATCGTGGCGAGCATTTCCACGTGCCCGATCTCTTCGGTCGCGGTGTCCATGATCAGGTCCTTGTACTTGCCTTCGATGCGGCAGTTCCAGCCTTGGAAGAGGTACTGCATCGTCACGGTCATCTCGCCGTAGGCGCCGCCGATGAGCTCCTGGAGCTTGTGGGCGTAGACGGGGTCGGGCTTCTCGGGCTTCGCTTCGAACTGCAGCAGCTTGGTGTGACGGAACACGGTGTTCCCTCCGACGTCCGGGGTGGTGGTCGGACGGGGCTTTCCCGGTAAGGAGACGGTTAACCCCGGATGGCCCGGCGGGTCGGCGAGCACGGCGTACGCTCGGCTCGTGCAGATGTCGCCCCACTGGCCGTCCTCGGCGGCCGTCGACCCGGTGACGCGGACCGGCTTCCGCGGAGTGGCCGCGTTATGACCGCCGCCAGGGGCTACGAACACGCCGTCGTCCGCTACGCGTCCGAGGACGAACTGGTCGCCGTCGGCGTTCCGTTCCTGACCGCGGGGATCGCCGCGGGCGAACCGACCGTCGTCTCGCTGGATCGGGAGCACACCGAGCTGCTGCGTGCGGCGCTCCCGCCGGACGCGGACACGCACTTCCTGCCGATGGGCGACCTCTACGCGCGGCCCGCCGTCGCGATCCGGTCCTACCGCGAGCTGATGGCCGGGTTCGTCGCCGGCGGGGCGGCCGGCATCCGCATCCTCGGCGAGCTCCCGCGCGCCGCGATCGACACGTCGTGGGACTGGTGGGCGCGCTACGAAGCCGCGGTCAACCACGCCTACGACGAGTTCCCGCTGCGCAGCATCTGCGCCTACGACACCCGGACGACCCCGCGCCACGTGCTCGACGACGTCGCCCGCACCCACCCGTTCGTCGCCACCCCCGGCGGCGGGCACCGCGCGAACGACGGCTTCGTCGACCCGCTGGCCTTCCTGGCCGGCCCGCGGCCGATGACGCCGCACCCGATCCAGCGCACCGAGCCGCTGATCGAGCTCACCGACCCGCAGCCGCGCGAGGCCCGGCACGCGGTACTGGCCGCGAACAAGACCGACCTGCCCGCCGCCGAGATCGACGACCTCGTCCTCGCGGTCAGCGAGATCGCCGACAACGCCCTGCGCCACGGCCGCCCGCCGGTCACCCTGCGGATCTGGGCCGGCCCCGGCTGCATGGTGGTGACGGTGCACGACACCGGCGACGGCCCCGCCGACCCGTTCGCCGGCCTGCTGCCCGCCGAGCGCGAAGTCGGCGGGCGCGGGCTGTGGATCACGCACCAGATCTGCAGCCAGGTCACGCTCCACCGCGACGACACGGGGTTCACGGCCCGGCTGACCGCCGGGAACCCGTGGCCGGCCGGGGGCACGGACTAGCCGCTTCCGGGGCGCCGGGGCGCCGGGGCGCCGGGGCGCCGGGGGGCCGCGGCCGGTGGCGCGGGGTTGAGCGGTGGCGCGGGGTGGCCGGCGCCGCGGTCGTGACCGGTGGCGCGGGGGCGAGCGGTGGCGCGGGGGCGACCGGCGCCGCGGGCGCCGCCGGCTCGGCGCGGTCGTGACCGGTGTGACTGCTGGGGCTGGTGTTCCGGACCCGGACGCACCCAATGTGGCGTTCGGTGCGTCCAACGCACCCAACGCCACATTGGGGCGCATCCGGCGGCGGCCGGCGGCGCTGTCGCGGAGCCGGAGCCGGAGTGGGAGCCGGAGTGGGAGCCGGAGTGGGAGTGGGAGCGGGCCGACCTCCGACTTCGCCGGGGTCCTGGGCCGCTTCCGGTGCGCTGCGGGGCCCGTCGTGGCGGCATACGCTGTTCGCGCTCGATCCCGATCTAAGGAGTTCACTCCCCGCTTCCGTGTGCCTCGCGAAAGGGTCCCCGCCATGTCGCAGCAGGTCAGTCCCGAAACTTCGGCCGCGGACGGGGTGAACCGGCGCAGTGTGCTCGCCGGGCTCGCCGGCGGCGTCGCCTCGATGGGGCTGCTCGCTCCCTCCGCCGCCGCCGCGGAGAGTGCTGGGCGGCCGGTGCGTGATGAACGCGTCGAGGCGCTGCTCAAGAAGATGACCTTGGCCGAGAAGATCGGGCAGCTCCAGCTCGTCGGGGACGAGAACACCGCTCGGGCGGCCCTCGCGGACGGGCGGCTCGGGGGTGTCTTCTCCGTCGTCGGCGCGGCGAAGCTCAACGCCCTGCAGCGCCTCGCCGTCGAGGGGACGCGGCTGAAGATCCCGCTGATCTTCGGTCTCGACGTGATCCACGGGTACACCACCAACTTCCCGATCCCGCTGGCCCAGGGCGCGAGCTTCGACCCTGCGGTGGCGGCCGCGGACGCGACGGTTTCGGCGAAGGAAGCCCGCAGCAGCGGCATCCACTGGACCTACGCGCCGATGATGGACGTCACCCACGAGCCGCGGTGGGGGCGGATCGCCGAGGGGTACGGCGAAGATCCCTACCTGGCCACGAAGCTCGCCGTGTCGAAGGTCCGCGGCTACCAGGGTGACGACTACGGCAAACCGGACCGGGTCGCCGCCTGCGCCAAGCACTTCGTCGCCTACGGCGGGGCCGAGGGCGGGCGCGACTACAACACCGTCGACGTCTCGCTGCAGCGGCTGCACAACCTCTACCTGCCGCCGTTCAAGGCCAGCGTCGAGGCGGGCGTCGCGACCGTGATGGCCAGCTTCAACACCATCAGCGGCGTGCCGGCGCACGGCAACGGCTACGTCCTGCACGACGTCCTCAAGGGCCGCTACGGCTTCGGCGGGTTCGTCGTCAGCGACTACACAGGCATCCAGGAGCTGATCCTGCACGGCCTGGCCGGCGACGGTGCGGACGCCGCGGCGGCCGCGCTGCCCGCCGGTGTCGACATGGAGATGGTCAGCACCACCTACGCCGAGTTCGCGCAGCGGCTGCTGGACCAGCGGCGGATCACCCGCGACCAGATCGACGACGCCGTCCGCCGGATCCTGCTGGTCAAGTTCCGGCTCGGCCTGTTCGAACGCCCGTATGCGGACGAATCGGCCGAGGTGAAAGCGCCTTCGCCCGCGGCGCTGGCCGCGTCGCGGCAGGCCGCCGCGCGGTGCATGGTGCTGCTCAAGAACGACGGGCCGGTGCTGCCGCTGGCGAAGTCGGTCGGCTCGGTGGCGGTCGTCGGCCCGCTCGGCGCGGCGACCTACGACCTCAACGGCACCTGGTCGGGCCTGGGCACCGGCGCGGGCACGACGCCGCCGGTGACGGTGGTCGACGGGATCAAGGCCGCGGCGCCCGGCGCCACGGTGACCTACGCCGCCGGGTGCACCGTGGACGGCGGCGACACGAGCGGGTTCGCCGCCGCGCAGGACGCGGCTCGCGCGGCCGACGTGACCGTCGTGGTGGTCGGCGAAACCGCCGCGATGAGCGGCGAAGCGGCGGCGCGCAGCACCATCGACCTCCCGGGCGTGCAGCAGCAGCTGGTGGCCGCGATCAAGGAGACCGGCAAGCCGTTCGTGGTCGTGCTCGTCAACGGGCGGCCGCTGACCATCCCGTACCTGCACGACAACGCGCCCGCCGTGCTCGAGGCGTGGGCGCCGGGCGTGCAGGGCGGCCACGCGATCGCGGACGTCCTGTTCGGCGCGGTCAACCCGGGCGGCAAGCTCCCGGTCAGCTTCCCGCGCGCGGTCGGGCAGATCCCGATCTACTACAACCACGAGAACACCGGCCGCCCGGCCGATCCGGCCAACAAGTACACGTCGAAGTACCTCGACCTGGAATCCGGACCGCTCTACGAGTTCGGCCACGGCCTGTCGTACACGACGTTCCGCATCGACAGCCTCCGCCTTTCGGACACCCGGATGCCGGCTCGCGGCGGCCGGCTCCAGGTGAGCGTCCGCGTCGCCAACACCGGCGGCCGCGCCGGCGACGAGGTCGTGCAGCTGTACCTGCGCGACCCGGTCGCGAGCATCGTCCAGCCCGTCCGGCGGCTCCGCGGCTTCCAGCGGGTGACCCTGGCAGCGGGCGCGTCGACGACAGTCTCGTTCACGCTGACCCCGGACGACGTCGGGTTCTACGACAACGCCGCCGCGTTCCGGGTCGAGCCGGGCAAGATCGAGGTGTACGTCGGCGCCAGCTCGTCGGCGACGCTGACGTCGAGCTTCACGGTCGTCTAGGAGCGGCAGAGCAGCGCGTCGGGCGTCCGGCTCGACCCGATCCGGCCGGTGTAGGCGACCCCGGCGATGTATTCGCCGGGGTCGCACTGGCCCTTGTAGTTGCCCGAAGCGAAGTCGCCGCCCAGGTCGCCGGACGGGCGGTTGTCGCCGCGGTCGAACCAGACCGTGCGGCCGGTGTGGCCGAGCGGGGTGGGGGAGCGGCCGCACAGGACCGCCGAGACCGCCGCGCCCTTGACGCTGTAGCCGACGACCGCGTGGTCCGGCGGGCACTGCGCCTTCGTGTAGCCGGACGCCCATTCGGTGTCCACATAGGACTCGTTGCGGACCGTGACGTACGCCGTGGGCGTGGGGAGCGTGCCGGTGCAGAGGCCGCGGTTGCCGGTGTGCGCGAGGCCGGTGAGGCGCTGGCCGTCGGGGCAGGCTCCCTTGCGCGCGCCCGGATCCCAGTCCGGCTTCGCGCGGACCTCGCGGGAGGCCTGGAAGTCGGCGTAGTCCAGGTCGAGCATCGACCAGCGCTCGGCGGGCGGGATCTGCCCGGTGCGCGACGGCGCGTCCACCAGCCGCTGCCAGGCCGGGCCGCGCCAGTCGGTGCCGTCGAGGACGTCGATGCGCCGGCCCGCCGCGTCCCACGCCAGCAGGGACCAGCCATCGCCGGAGCCGTTCGTGTGGAAGCCGACCGCGGGCCAGTAGGCGAAGTCGGTGTCGGTCTCGGCGAGGTAGTCCACGAAGTTCTCGAACCAGGCACGGGAAGCGGCGTCGGTGGTACCCCGGCCTTCGCCGAACTCGCTGATCCACAGCGGCGCGGTGTAGTGCTTGCCGGTCTCCGCCTCGACGAAGAACGCTTGCCGGTAAAGGGTGTCGCGCAGCTGCTGGGGCGTGAGGTCGCGGTAGCGCGGGTCGTGCGTCTCGCCGACGCCGGTCGCGCCGGAGTGGTTCGGGCCGGTGTAACCGTAGAAGTGCGCGGAATAGACGAGCTTCCCGGAGTCGACGAGCGTGTGCGACAGGGTGCGCGCGGGCTCCAGCGTGGGGCGGCCGTGGGCGAAGCCGTCGATGGGCAGGCCGGTCCAGTTGATGCCCTCGACGATGATCAGCAGGTCCCGGTTGGCCTCGGTGAGGATCCGGTCGGCCACCTGCCGGCTCGCGCGCTGCCAGTCGGTCCCGTTGCCCCAGCCCCAGTTCGGGTCGTCGAAGGTGTTCCGGCGGACCTCGTTGTACAGGTCGGCACCGACGACGCGCTTGTTCGCGGCGTAGCGGCGGGCCATGAACAGCCAGTCGTCCTGCCACTGCTGCTCGCTCTGCGCGGTGTTCCAGCGTTCGTTGCCGTCGAGCCCGCAGCACCAGCGCGACGTCGTGGTGTGGTTGTTGAGGATGACGGCGAACCCGCGTGCGGTGAGCCGCTCGACGACGCGGTCGTACACCTGAAGCGGCGTCAGGCCGTGCAAGCCGGGGTTGGCGGGCAGGTCGGGGACCGCGGCGGTGTCGTGGATCATCGCGTTGGAGAACGGCAGCCGCACGCTGTTGAGGCCCAGGCGTGCCAGCCCGTCGACGACGGTGTCGATCGACGCGCGGTCCAGCCCGAGCGGGGTCTGGTAGGCGATTTCGCCGGCGTGGTGGCCGGCGGGGTCGGCCGGGTCGCCCGACCCGGTCCACGTCCCGCTCGCGCCGTGCCAGTTGGCGGCCTTCAGCTTGAACCGGTCGCCGTTGGCGTCGACGATGTAGCGCCCGCGGGTGCTGAGCGGCCCCACCCAGGCCGCCGCTTCGGCCCGCGCGGGCGGGGGAAGCGGAACCAGGAAGCCGACGGCCGACAGCACGGTGAGCGCGACACTGAGGAACCTCACCGGCGGAGGTTAACCACCCGCGCGGCCGGGTGTATACGCCCACGCGGGTGCGGTGATCAGGGAATCGCGGCCTCGATGTCGGCGAGCTGGGCCGCGATGAGCTCTTCGAACGCCGCGCCGCGGTCCGCGCCGAGGGGGCGGACGTCGCGGGCGAAGTGGGCCAGCGCGGGAAAGCGCTCGGGGTCGGCGCCCAGCACGGCGACGCGGAACAGTTCCATGCCCTGCTCGCGCTCCTCGGCCGTGATGGTGGTGACCCCGGCTTCGGCCGAGATCAGCGCGGCGATGAGGATCGCGAGCCGGTGGTAGCGCACCGGGATCTCCTCGTCGGGCAGGCCCGCCTCGCGCAGTGCCTGCAGGACCTGTTCCATGACCAGCCGGGAACCGTGGCCGCCCGAGGCGTAGCGGCCCCAGATCGCCGCGATCTGCGGTTGCGTGCCGAAGGCTTCCCGCAAGCGCAGGGCCAAAGCGGTGAGGCGCTGCTTCCAGTCGCCTTCGGGCCGGTAGCCGTCCACGGCGGACACCAGGATGCGGTCGGCGAGCGCGCGCAGCAGTTCCGTCTTGGTGCGGAAGTGCCGATAGAGGCTCGAGGAGTCCGTCCCGAGCGCGGCGGCCAGCTTGCGCACGCTGAACGACTCGGCGTCGCTCGTGCGCAGCAGCTCCGCCGCCGTGTCCAGGATTTCCTCGGTCGTCCAACGCCTGCGGCCTGCCATCGCGCCCCTTTCGCCGAGGCTCAGCATAGCGTATGCACTTGCTGTTGCACGCACCGCGTGCATAATGAGGACACATGGGGTCCGGTCGTCGGGCCCGTGCTCTGGGAGGACACCGTGCTGAATTCCGCCGCACTGAACGCCGCACTCGAAGACGTCCACCGCGCCGGCGTGCCGGGCTTGTTCGCCGAAGTCCGCGACGGCGGCGACGTCTGGCGCGGTGCCGCCGGGGTCGCCGACACCGAGACCGGGCGGCCGGCCACCGCGGACCTGCGCCACCGCGTCGGCAGCATCACCAAGACCTTCACCGCCGCCGCCGTGCTGCGCCAGGCCGAGAACGGCCTGCTCGACCTCGACCGCCCGGCCCGGCACTACCTGCCGGAGCTCGTCCCCGGCGACGCGATCACGGTCCGGATGCTGCTCGACCACACCAGCGGGCTCGCCGAGTACCTGCCCTACGCCTACCCGTCGCTACGGGCGTTCCCCGATCTGGCGAACACCTCGCCGCAGAGCCTGGACGACCACCGGTTCACGCGATTCGACCCAGCCGAGCTGATCCGCCTGGGCGTCAGCGCGCCGCGCGCCGGCCGGCCGGGCGGCACTCCCGGGTGGTACTCGAACACCAACTACCTGCTGCTGTGCGCGCTTCTGGAGCACGTCACCGGTACCGCGGCCGAGAAGGTCATCACCCGGGACGTCATCGAGCGCGCCGGGCTCCGGCACACCGAACTCCCGTGCGGCACGCACGTCGACGGCCCGCATTCGCGGCTTTACGAGTCCTGGTTCGGCATGATCGACCCGCCGCGCGACTACAGCGTCTACGACATGTCGTGGGTCGGGCCGTCGGCGTCGCTGATCTCCACGGTCGCGGACCTCAACCGCTTCTACGCGCGGCTGCTGGCCGGTGAGATCGTCAGCCGGGCGTCGCTCGCGCAGATGCAACGCACGGTGCCGGTGGTTTCCCAGGAGGGCAAGGTGATTCCGTACGGCCTCGGCCTGCACCCGACGGAGGCACCGGGCCGGCCGACGTTCTGGGGCCACGGCGGCACGGTCTGGGGCGGCGGAGCACTGGCCATGACCCGCGCCGACGGCGGGCGGCAGCTGGCCCTCGCGCTGAACCTGCAGCGGTGGAACGCACTCGACGCCTCGGGCCGCCCGCAGCCGCACCCGATCGACGCCGCGCTCGCGGCCTTCCAGCGGATCGCGCTGTACGGCGAGTGAGCAGCGGCCGCCGGCGCGGCCGCTGCCCGGCTCAGTTCACCTGGTGCACGGGACGCCGTCGAGGGCGCACGCCGTCGGGAGGCCGGTGCCCGCCGCGGTGAAGCCGAAGGTCACCGCGGCGCCGGTCTTGAGCGTCCCGTTGCCGCTCGTGTTCGCGAAGTCGTGGTGCGCGCCGGCCGTGGTGCGGACCGAGCTCCACGAACTCGCCACCGTCGTCCCGCCCGGCAGGTCGAGGCCGACCCGCCACGACGTCGTCGCCGTGGCGCAGCGGTTGGTGATGGTGATCTTCGCCGTGTAGCCGGTGTCCCAAGTGGACGCCTGGGCGAAGGCCGCCGACAGGCACGAGGCCGGGGGTGCCGTCGTGGTCGTCGACGGCACCGGGGGAGTGGTGGGCGGGGCGCCGCCCGCCGACTTGAGGAACAACGACTCCGCCGGGTCGGTCTTCGTCGCGTCGACGCCGTGGCCGCCGGTGTAGTCGCGCTGCTCGTTCGCCGCCCAGTCGGGGATCGGGATGCCGGCGACGTCGAGGTGGTGGAAGGCCGAACCGTCCCAGCCGAACTGGTAGACGCGGTGGCGATCCGGGTAGTAGGCGGTGTACGGGGCACCGGCGGTGACCTGCTTGGTCATCTCGTTGCCGAAGAAGACGTTGCGGTAGCCGGAAGAACCGGACCACTTGACCGCCTTCTGCCCGGCGCCCCACCAGATCGGGAACCACGTCGACGCGTCGGGGCCACCGCCGCCCTCCTCGCCGCAGTTGGCCGTGCAGTTGCCGGACCGGTGGGCGTAGGACACCCGGACGGTGTTGAGCTCGAACAGGTTGTTGCGCTCCCAGCCGCCGTGCAGGTTGAGGTCGGAGTCGAAGGAGTTGCCGATGACGACGTTGCCGGCGGCCGACCACTGGAAGGTGAAGTGCCGCAGCCGGGTCGAGGTGTTGCCCGCGTAGACCGAATCCCAGACGCGGGAGCCGCGGAAGTAGCCGTTGCCGCCCTTGCCCTTGTTCCAGGCGCCGTTCAGCTCGTTGTTCACGATCGAGAGGTTCTTGGCCTCTTCGGTGACGATCGGGTGCGAGCCGGTCATGTCCGTGCGGACGCCGCGCACCCAGGCGTCGACGGCCCACTTGAAGACGATGCCGTGCATTTCCGCGTCGGGGGCCATGTTGCCGTAGTTGTCGTCGGCCGCCGCCGGGTCCAGGCCGGGCATCGGCTGGGTGAAGCCGAAGTCCTCGAACCCGACCCCGAGCACGGGATCCACCAGCGGCGCGGCCTTCGAGTCGTAGGTCGTGCCGTCGATCGGCGCCGAACCGTCCGAAGTGGACGTGACCGGGACGTCGTACTCGAGCGGCTTGTCGACCGTGATCGTCCGGTTGGCGGTGTCGAGCGCGGTGATCCGGAAGATCTGCTGGCGCATGTGCATGTTCAGCAGCGGGAACCCGGTGCCGGTGGCGTTCTGCTGCTGGTAGAACTTCGTGGTGTTGGCCGCACGGACGTTGACGTACCCGCCGGCGGCCAGCTTCGCGAGTGAGCCGCTGGCAGCGAGGTACACGACGCGGTCGCCGGTGCGCGCCGCGAAACCGGTGTCACCCGGCTTGGCGCGCAGCTTCACCCCGGCCTTCCAGTGCACGTTGACGGTGCCTTCGAAGATGTCCTTGCGGTTGGCCGGGGCGGCCGCGTAGTCGCTGTTGTAAGCGGGATCGACGCCGCGGGACTGCACGCGGAACAGGCCGCGTCCCGGCCACAGCCAGCCGCCCTTGCCCGCGCCGGACGTCATGCCGTCTTCGTCCCAGTCGGAGCCGTCGGGCGTCAGCGTGTCGTAGCGGGTGGTGGCGTCGGGCCGGTAGGAGAACTTCGTCGCGTCCTTGCCGGCGCCGCGCAGGATCAGGTAGTCGGCGTCTACGTGCAGTTCGCGCGTGACGTCGAACTGCCCGGCGGGGAAGGTGATCAGGCTGAGCCTGGTGTAGCTCGCCGAGGGGGAGCAGGCCGACTTGATCGAGTCGATGGCGGCCTGGATCCCGGCGGTGTCGTCGGCGTTGTCACCGGGCTTGACGCCGAACTGGCCCGCGAGCTCGGCCGGGGTGATCCGGCAGGCCGCGTCGGGGTTGACGTCGGCGTCGCCGGGCAGGGCCGCACCGCCCCGGTACCCGGCTTTGCTCCAGTCGTAGAGCCCGGCGATCGGGGCCCGCCGGTTGGCGGCCCCGAGGTCGAGATCGGTGCGTGCGCCCGGCCCCGGCGCGGCATCGGCGCGGGGCGGGACGGCGTGGACGAGTGCGGCCGCGGTCAGGCACGCGGCCGCGCCGGTGAGGACGGCGCGAAGCAAGGGACCGTTTCGGGTCACCCGAAACCTCCGGAGACTGCTGGGTGGCGGAGGTGTTGCGGCGTGACACCCGGACCGATCCTTTATAAGTCACACTCCGGACATTCGTCAATGTATGTGAATGATGTCCATGTATGTGAACAAATCAGGCGCCGCGGGCGACGGCGGTCAGCAACGTCGTCAGCTGCGCGCGGAACCGGAGCGCGCTGTGCGCCCACTGCGGGTTCTCTTCGTAGAGCTGCCGCAGGGTCGGGGACGGCCGGGACAGCTGGAAGAGGTAGGCCGCGCCGCTGATGGCCGCCGTCAGCAGCGTCTTCGCGCCCGGTTCGGTGAGGTCCGCGGCCTCGGCCAGGGCTTTCGTCAACACGGCGTACGCCGAGGTCGCCGCGGTCTTGTACTGGCGGGCGCGCGCCAGGCGGACCGCCCCCTCCAGGCTGAGGACCACGTGCGTCTGCAGGTCGCAGAACAGCGGCAACCGCTCCATCGAGCCCGCGACGACGTCGGCCACTTCGGCGGCGGTCAGTCCGTGCCTGCCGTCGAGATCGGCCAGCAGCTGGTCGCGCCAATCGGCCCAGCCCTGTTCGGCCAGCTCCAGGAGGAGCTCTTCGCGGGATTCGAAGTAGCGGCGCAGCGCCGACGGGTGCAGGCCGACCCGGTTGGTCACCTCGGTCAGCGTGACCTCCCGCACACCGCGTTCGGCCGCGAGCTCGCGTGCCGCCGTCAGGAGTGCGGTCTTGCGGGTCTCTTTGTCCTGCTCGGAGCGGGCGCGCCATGATCTTCTTCGTGACCGGCGCGTCCCGCGGGCTCGGCCGGCGGATCGTCGAGCAGGCGCTCGCCGCCGGGCACCGGGTCGTCGCGACCGCCCGTGATCCGCGGACCCTCGACGACCTCGCCGCCCGGTACGGCGAGCAGGTCCGCGTCGAGCGGCTCGACGTCACCGACGCGGCCGCGGCCGAAGCCGCGATCGCCGCCGGGGTGGCCGCGTTCGGGCGGCTCGACGTCGTGGTCAACAACGCGGGGCAGGGGGACCGGGTGGCGCTCGAGGACACCTCCCTCGACGTCTTCCGCCGTCAGGTCGAGACCAATTTCCTCGGGACCGTGTACGTCACCAAGGCGGCCGTGCCGGTCCTGCGGCGGCAAGGCGGCGGCCGGATCATCCAGGTCTCGTCGGTGGGCGGGCGCGTCGGCAGCCCGGGGATGACCGCCTACCAGTCGGCGAAGTGGGCCGTCGGCGGGTTCAGCGAGGCGCTGGCCACCGAGGTCGGCCCGCTGGGCATCAAGATCACCGTGCTGGAGCCGGGCGGGATGCGCACCGACTGGGGCGGCGCGTCGATGACCACGCCACCGATCAGCGAGCCGTACGAGGCGACCGTCGGGGTGTCCGCGCGGGCGATGGCCGGCTTCGAAGAGCACGCGAACAGCGACCCGCGGAAGGTCGCCGACCTCGTGCTCACCGTCGCCGCGCTCGACGATCCGCCGCTGCGCCTGCTCGCCGGCAGCGACGCCTACGAGTTCGGCCGGGAGGCGTGGCAGCACCGGGTCGACACCGACGGGAAGTGGGCCGGGCTGAGCCGGTCCACCGACCACGAATCCGCCGATGAGGCCTGGCGCGGTCAGCGCGGCGCGAGCCTCCCGGACGTGCGGGCGTGACGCCGATGGGTGGTCGAGGTTCCGGACGGCCCATGACTGGGTAGCCCACAGGTGTGAGGCTGAGCAGGCTGTGCCTGCTGCGACGAGTGAGAGGTGATCACATGAGCCAGGGCGACGCCCCGGTCGGGCGATCGGTGAAGACGGCGGCGGCCGGCGTTCGGGATCTCGCCGCGGAGGCCGCGCGAGTGGGTGCGGCCGCGGCCGTGCGAGCGGTGGAGATCACCGACCGGAAACTGACCGAGAGCAAGGACGAGCTGACCAAGGTCGGCCGCGCGGCGACCAAGGACCTGGACAAGAGCACGCGGGCTTCCCGCCGTGACGTGCTGTCCGGTTCCACGGCCGCCCGCGACGAAGTGCTGGCCCGCGCGGCGAAGCTGCGGGACCCGGGCCGCAAGGCCGCGCTCGCGGTCGCGGCCGTGGTGGGTTCGGCGAACGAGTCCGGCCGCCGCCGGCGCAAGGCGGTGTCGACGGCCAAGCGCGACTTGGCCGCGGCACTCCAGGAAGCGAAGGGCGTGGCGCGCGGCGAGCGCACCAAGCGGACGCGCTGGCCCTGGCTGGTAGCGGCCGGCGCGGTGGCCGCGGCGACCGTGGCGGTCGTGCAGATCCGGCGGCCGAACCCGTTGGCGGAGCAGGAAAAGCCGGCTTCGGAACCGGCCACCGACACGGCGGCCACGCTGTCCGGCGACAAGCCCGCGGCGGTGCCGGCCGAGGCGCCGGTGGCCCCGAAGCCGACTCCGGCGACGCCGCCGACTCCGGCGGGGCCGACTGGGACGGCTGGGTCGGTCGGGTCGGCGGAAAAGCCGGTCGCGCCCAAGGCGGCTCCGGCGCCGAAGCCGGCGGAGGACACGAAGAACGGCCGCGAGCCGGCCGGGCGGAGCCAGCACAAGGCTCGCTAGCCCCGGTTTCCGCCGCCCGCACCCGAGTGATCACGGGTGCGGGCGGCGGTGTGTCCGGGTAAGCGCTTGCCGGGAGAGGGGGCTCCGGGCGAGTGGGCTCGTGCCGCGGCCGGATCAGCGCGAGTAGGCCTCGGCATGAGCGGCGCCGGGGCGTACGCGACGGGTCGGTGTGCTGGTGCGAGTGGGTTTCTGCGGCCGGGGGATGAGCGGGGACCGGCCGCGTCATGAGTCGTGCGGCGGCTAGGGGGCTGGTGCCGCGGCGGATGAGCGCGGGCCGACCTCGGCATGACCGGTTCCGGGCGAGCGAGACGAGTCCGCAGGACATCAGCACGCCGCGCCTCCCGGCCCGGGTGCAAGGGCTCGCCGGAACCCCGGTCAATCCCCGTCCGCCACCCGGATGACCGTCTTCCCGCGGGTCCGGTGCGCGAACTCCGCCGGCACCTCCGCGAGCGGGCGCACCGCGCCGACCCGGACCTCGAGGCGGCCGTCCCGGACGCGCTGGGCCAGGTCCGTCAGCCGGGTGCGGTCCGGTTCGACCACGAAGAACACCGCCCGGCCGTCCTGGGGGCGTACCCGGGGCGGTTCGGCGATCGTCACCAGCGTGCCGCCCGCGCGCACCAGGGCCGCCGAGTTGTCCAGGACCTCGCCGCCGAGGACGTCGAGGACCACGTCCACCTCGCCGATCTGCTCCAGGTGGGCCGGGTCGAAGAAGGCCGACGCGCCGAGGGTGAGCGCCGTTTCGCGGTCCGCGGGCCGGCCGGTGGCCAGTACGCGCGCGCCCGCCTCGCGGGCGAGCTGCACCGCCAGGGAACCGACGCTGCCCGCCGCGCCGTGGATCAGGACCGTCCGGCCCGCGGTGAGGCCGCCGTGGTCGAACAACGCTTGCCAGGCCGTCAACCCCGAGATCGGCAACGCGGCGGCGGTGACGTGGTCGACGTCCGCGGGCAGCGGCGCGAGGTTGCGCGCTTCCACCGCCACGTATTCGGCCAGGGTGCCGTCGCGGGTCCAGTCGGCCAGGCCGAAGACGCGCTGGCCGACGGTCAGGCCCGTGGTGCCGTAGCCGAGCTCCGCGACCACGCCGGAGAGTTCGTGCCCGGGCACGCTGGGCGCGCGGTCCCGGCCCGCGCGGTCGGTCCACGTGGCCGGCCAGGTGAGCTCGCCGGGGGTGAACGCGGCCGCGTGCACCCGCACGACGACGTCGTTCTCGGCGGCGTGCGGGTACGGCAGTTCGGTGAGGACCGGTTCCGCGGTGCGGTCCCGGACGGTGATGGCTCGCACGGCGATCAACTCCGTTCGAGGGGGTTGGCCGCCATCCGGGTGGCGAGGTCGTTGCGGATCGCCGCGGCGGCCGAGCTGTCCGGCTTGCGGTCCGCCTGGTCGCGGAAGCAGCGGAGGAACTCGCCGACGAGGTCCAGCCGCGGGTACCGGGCCAGCACGTCGGCGCGGAACCCCTCGGGCAGCTCGGTCACCCCGCGTCCGGCGATGTCGGCCGCGGCGGCCCTCGACAGCAGGAAGCCCTCGGGGTCTTCGGCCGGGTCCACCTCCGCCCACATGTGCCGGACGATCACCTCGGCGAGGCGGTCCCGCCGGGCGGCCGGCCAGCCGGCGCCGGCGGCGAACACCCACGCGACGTGGCCGCCGGCGACCTCGAACGGCTTCGTGTGGCTGTCGAACTCCGGGGCCAGCCCGACGTCGTGGAGCATGGCCGCGACGAACAGCAGCTCGGCGTCGAAGTCCAGCTGGTGCGCCTCGCCGAGCGCCGTCGCCCAGGCGTAGACCCGCATCGAGTGGTTCAGCAGTGACGGCGACGAGTACGCCGCCGCCACTTCGGCCGCGGTCGTGCCGGCCGGGCCTTCGGGAAGGGAGAGTTCCATAACCCCGAGGGTACGCCTTCCATTACAACCATTGTATGTAACGTAACTTACCGCCGCCCGGAGAAGTCGACGTCGCTGCAGAAGTAGTACGACTGGTCGAGGTGGCTCGCCTGCCAGATCGTGTAGACGACGTGCCGTCCGGTCCGGGTGCCCGCGTCGACGGCGAGCTGGTACTGCCCCGCGGGGGCGAAGCGGCCGGTCTGTGCGACCAGTTCGAGGTTGCCCCAGCCCAGCGGCTGGGTCGCCGGGCTGAACCCCTGCCGGGTGACGTAGACCCGCAGGTAGTCCGCGCCGTGGTGGGCCTGGTCGGTGACGGTGAGGGTGAACCGGTTGTCCTTCTTCGCCGTCTGCCACGCGCCGACCGCGTCGAGCGCGTTGTAGCGGGGGCTTTGGGTGCGGCCGCCGCTGCACAGCTGCCCGTCGGGGATCACGCCCTGGTGGTCGCCCGCCACGCCTTCGCGGTAGAGCCCGTTCCAGTTCCACATGGCGTTCGAGTCGGCTTGCCAGGCCTGCCAGCACATCGGGTCCTGCGTCGCCATCGCCGGGTTCTGGAAGTCGCTGCCCCAGCGGGCCCAGCACCCGTAGTTGCGCGACGGCGGGTCGGTGGCGGAACCGTGCGCCTCGGCGACGCCGGTGAGCACGCCGCCCAGCAGTACCGCGGCGGCCAGGGAAAGCCAGGTCTTCCGTCCGGGAACCACGCTGTCCTCCTCGAGTCCGGGCTGGATTGGGAGCGCTCCCACGAGATCGACGGCAGACGGTACGCCGGGT
The DNA here is from genome assembly GCF_041346945.1 of Amycolatopsis sp. cg9. Lineage (NCBI taxonomy): Bacteria > Bacillati > Actinomycetota > Actinomycetes > Pseudonocardiales > Pseudonocardiaceae > Amycolatopsis > Amycolatopsis sp. cg9. The sequence continues at coordinate 6,268,683 of NZ_CP166850.1, forward strand.
GTCCGGTTTCGGCTACCGGGCGGACACGGGTGAGGCAGCGAAGAAAGCGCTTTCTGCGACGCCGCGTCGCTGAACGATTCCTGAACGGCCGAAGGGGGACGGGTGCCGGGTCCCCTGATCGGGCCCGCGATCGGGGACCCCGCGTGAGCGTGCGGGCCCGCGGCTGCCCTTGCCGGGTGCATCCGGAAAAAATGTCACGGCGGGGCCGCGTCCTCGTTCGTGAAGGGGTGTGAGTCCTTCGACCCACCCACCCGGCAAATCGATGACAAATCGATGCAACCGCTCTAGGGTCGGGCGCGGGAGGAAGGAGACCCCGTGCCCGAAGACAGCCTGCCCGTGCTGACGGTGCGCGTGCGCACCGTGCCCGAAGCCGTCGTCGTCGCCGCGCAGGGCGACCTCGACCTCGGGAGTGCGCCGGTGCTGCGCGCCCGGGCCGGAGCCGCGCTGGACGGGCAGCCGGAGGCGCTCGTCGTCGACCTCGGCGGGATCGACTTCTGCGGTTCGGCCGGCCTGCAGGTCATCGCCGAGCTCGTCGCGGCGACCGCGGCCGCGGGTGTGCCGTTCGCGCTGGTCACCGACCGCCGCGCGGTGCTGCGCGCGCTGCAGCTCACGCAGCTGGACGACACCCTCGCCCTGCACCCGACGCTGTCGGGCGCTCTCGCGTGGCTTCGCGAGCGGGCATGAACGGGGGACCGGCCGGGTAGTCCTCCGCCATGGAAGCGGAGGCGCTGCTGCAGAGCCTGACCCGCGTGGTGACCGCGCTGGACGGCACCGGCATCCGGTTCGCCGTGGCCGGCGGCCTGGCGGTGTACGCCCGCGGCGGGCCGCCGTCGGACCACGACGTCGACCTGTTCCTCAAGCCCGGCGACGCGGACCGGGCGGCGGAGGTCCTCGCCGCGGCCGGGCTGCGCCGCGTGCACCCGCCGGAGGACTGGCTGACCAAGGTCTACGACGGCGAGATCCTCGTCGACCTGATCCACCGGCCCAACCACCGGCCGGTGACCGACGAGCTGCTGGACCGCGCCGCGTTCATGCGCGTCGGGTCGACCGCCGCGCCGGTCGTGTCCGGCACCGACCTGCTCGTCGACAAGCTGCTCGTGCTCGACGCGCACCGGTGCGACTTCGCGCCGCTGCTGCAGATCGCCCGGGACCTGCGCGAGCAGGTCGACTGGACCGGGGTCGCCGTGCAGGTGTCGGCGTCCCCGTACGCCCGCGCGCTCCTGGCGCTGCTGGGCGACCTGGCCGTGATCGATCCGGAGGAGGCTCTCGTGCCCGAACCACCGCAGTACCTCGTCGCCCGGCTGAGCCGGGCCCTCGCCGAAGACCCCCGCACCGCCGAGCTCGGCGTGCACGTGACCGTGCGGGGCGAGCACGTCCACCTGACCGGCGAAGTGACCTGCCCCGCGCGGAAAGCGGAGGTGGACGCCGTCGTGGGCGAGTACCTGACCGGGGAGCTGGTGCACAACGACGTCCGGGTCGCCGACGTCCGCGAACCGGCGAGCGCGGAGGAGATCGGCCGATGAGGATCGCCGCGGTCGGGGACGTGCACCTGGGCGAGGACTCCCGCGGCCTGCTCCGGCCGGCCCTCGAGCACCTGGACGGCACCGCCGACGTCCTCCTGCTGGCCGGGGACCTCACCCGGCACGGCACGCTCGACGAAGCCCGCGTCGTGGCCGAAGAGGTCGCGGGGCTGGGCGTGCCGGTCGCCGCCGTCCTCGGCAACCACGACCACCACGGCGACGCCGCGGAGGCGATCGCCGGCGTGCTCCGGGACGCGGGCGTCACGGTGCTCGAAGGCGACGCGGCCCGGTTCGACCTGCCGGACGGCTCGCTCGGCGTCGCGGGGGTCAAGGGGTTCGGCGGCGGGTTCGCCGGGAAGTGCGCCAGCCGCTTCGGCGAGCGGGAGATGAAGGACTTCGTCGAGCACACGATGGCCTCGGCCGAATCGTTGCGCGAAGCGTTGCAGAGCCTCGACACCGACGTCGTCGTCGCGCTGACCCACTACGCGCCGATCCCCGGCACCCTGCACGGCGAGCCACCCGAGATCCACCCGTTCCTCGGCTCGTACCTGCTGTGCGAACCGATCGACGAGGTCGGGGCCGACCTGGCGCTGCACGGGCACGCCCACTTCGGGTGCGAGCAGGGCGTCACGCCCGGCGGGGTCCGGGTGCGGAACGTGGCGCAACCGGTGATCCGGAAGGCGTACGCGCTCTACGAGCTCCACCCGGCCGAGCTGTCCGCGCGGCGCTGAGCCCGGGCCTTGACGAGCGGGGCGTCCCGGGACAGTTCGCGGAAGCCGACGCCGTAGTACAGCTCGCGCGCCCGGGGGTGGCCCGGTGCGCCGAGGCAGGCGACCGTCGCGTGCCCGGCGCCCGCCGCGCGCGCCAGGTGCATGCCGTGCAGGAGCAGCGCCCGGGCCAAGCCGCGGCGCCGGAAGCCCGGGTGCGTCCCGACCGGCTCGAACTCGGCCGTCTTGTTGGCTTCGTCGAGCCACAGGATCGCCGAGCACGCCATCGTCCCGTCCGGTGCCTCGACGAGGACGTGCAGGTCGTCGCGGTACGCCGGGGCTCGCCGGAGGCCTTCGTAGCTTTCGGCGGTGTAGGTCGTGGGCGCCCAGGCGGCCACGTGGGCCTGGACCGCGGCGTCCGGCCCGGCTTCGCCGGCGGTGCGGAACCGGTAGCCCGCGGGCAGGACCGGCTCGGCGAGGTCGGTGAGGTCGCGCTCGTTGAGCTGGGTCCAGGAGCCGGTGTCGCCGAGCGCGTCGGGGTCGGTCTCGTAGCCGTGCGCCGCCCAGCGCGCCAAGGCGAATTCGTCGGCGGTGCCCGGCAGCGCCGAGCGTTCGACGTCCCCCGCCGTGGCTTCGTACCAGGCGATCACCTCGTCGATCAGCGGGGCGTGGCCGGGGTGGACCTGGTGCGCGAGCGAAGCGCCGGTGACGTCCTTGACCGTGCCGTCGCTGCGCCGCACCCGGTGGGGGAGGCGCGCCCAGGCCCACGCCACCAGGTCACCGCCGGAGAACCACAGCTCGCGGCGCCAGCTCGTGCCGGCGGCGACGTGGTCCTTGCCCCAGTTCCAGGCCAGCTCGCCGTAGGACGCGTCGCCGTTCACCAGTTCGGGGCGGGTGGCGGTGACCCGCTGCGCGAGGCCCTGCATGAGCCGGAGGTCGTCGGCGGTCGGTCCGGTGGTCATGGAACGTCACAGTGTCAGGGCCGGGTGACGCCGTCGAATCGTTTTCAGCGGGACAGCAGTCTCCGCACGGCGGCCAGCGCGGGTGCCGCGCCGATGGCGGAGAGGGACGTTTCGGCCGCGAGCCAGCATTCCCGGGCCGCGCCGGGGTCGCCGAGGCGCAGCCGGGCCTTGCCGAGCACGACCAGCGCGTAGGCCTCGCCCAGCCGGTGCCCGGTGGCGCGGAAGCCGTCGACCGCTCGCGCCGCCAGGGTTTCCGCTTCCGCCGGACGGTCCATCGAGACGTTCGCCAGGCTGGTCCTGGCTTGCTCGGCGAGGAGCCGGAAGCCGCCCCGGCCGGCGTCGCGCAGGGCGGTTTCGGCGTGCCGGGCCGGCTCGATGTCTACAGTGGACAGTCCGATCCGGGTGCTGATCAGGCCGCGCAGGTAGCCGATCTTCTCCGCCAGCCGGTGGGCCTCCGAGTATTCGGCCAGCGCCGCCGCCGGGTCGCCGCTCTGGCGGTGGAGGTCGCCGAGCGTGGCCAGCGCGTCCACTTCGAACCGCTGGTTGCCCGCCTCGCGCGCCACCGACACGGCGAGCCGCGCGGCGGGCCACGCCTGTTCGAGGTCGCCGGTGACCCGGTGCACCGCCGCGAGCCGCACCAGCGCGTCGGCTTCGTCGTCGCGGGATCCCAGTTCCCGCAACGCTTCGAGTGCCTCGGTGAGAACGGTCAGCGCCCGGGCGAAGTCGCCGGAGACGCGGTAGCCGTACCCGAGGTTGCACAGCGCGATCGCGGCCGCGTGCGGCGAGCCCAGCCGCCGGCAGAGGTCGAGCGCGCGCTCGTTGTGCTCGACGCCCTCGGCGAGGCGGCCGTGTTCGATGAGCACCGCGCCCAGGTTGATCAGCCCGTTCGCGGCGCGGATCGAGGTGCCGCGCCGGAGGGTGCCGTCCAGGGCGGCGGTGAAGTGCTCGATCGCCCGGTCGAGCCGGCCCAGGTCCAGGTGCACGACGCCGAGGGCGTGCAGGACCGAGTCGGCGCCTTCGCGGGCACCGGCGGCCCGGTAGGACTCCTGCGCGGCTTCGAGCTCGCGGAGCGCGGCCTCGAGATCACCGCGGCTCCAGGCGAGGGCGCCGAGGCTGTGCCGCATGGCCCCGGCGGCACGCTCGTCCCCGGCCAGCCGCGCGGCGCCGAGGCCGGCGGTCGCGGCCGCCTGCCAGCCGGCGTCGAGCCGGTGCGAGTGGAAGAACCCGCGCAGGAGGTCCGCGGCCCGCCAGGCGAACGGCCCCGGATCGTGCCGCGCACACCACCGGATCGCGGCCAGGAGGTTCCCGTGCTCGGCCAGCAGCCACCGCCGCGCTTCGGCGGGCTCGACGGTTTCGTCGGGCTCGGGCGCGTCGGGCAGCCGCTGCAGATCGGGGTAGAGCGCGGCCGCGGCACTCGCGGCCGCACGCAGGTAGTGGTCGAAGAGGCGGTCCCGGGCGGCGGCGCGCTCGGCGGCCGTCAGGTCGTCGCGAGCCCGGCCGGCGGCGTAGGCGCGGAGGAGGTCGTGGAGGCCGAAGCGGTCGTCGCCGCGGGGCTGGACGAGGTGGCTGGTGGCGAGCTCGCGCAGGAGCGGCCCGGCGTCGTCCCGGGCGAGCGCGGTGGCTCCGGCGAGGTCGATGTCCGCGCCGGGGAGCAGGCCGAGCAGGCGGAAGAACCGGGCCGCGGCGGGCGAGAGGGCGTCGAAGGAGAGGTCGAAGGCCCGGCGGACGCCGAGCTGCTCGGCGCCGGGGATCGCCAGCCGGGCCAGCAGGTCGGGGCCGGCTTCGTGCGTCCCGCCGACGGGTTCGGGCTGGGTGGCCCCGGCTTCGCGCGCTCGGCCGGAGGGGTCCGCACCGGCCAGTGGGTAGCCGCGCGTGTCTTCCGGTGCCGCCAGCTCGGTGAGGTAGCCGCGCACCGAACGGTCCGGCCACAGGGCCAGGTTCGCTCCCACGATCCGCAACGCCAGCGGCAGCCCCGCGCACAGGCGCACCAGCTCGCGGGCCGCTTCGTCCTCCGCGGCCACTCTCTCGGGCCCGGCCACCGAGGCCAGCAGGGTGAGCGACTCGTCCGGGGGGAGCTCGGCCAGCTCGACCAGGCGGGTGTCCACCGTGGCCGCCAGGCCGGCGAGGCGGTCTCGGCTCGTGATCAGGACCGCGCAGCCCGGAGCGGCCGGGAGCAGGGCGCGGACCTGGTCGGCGCCGGCCACGTTGTCCAGCACGATCAGCACGCGGCGGTCGGCCAGTACCGAGCGGTACAGGGCCGCGGCGTCGGCCAGTTCGGTCGGGACGCCGCCCGGGCGGACGCCGAGTGCGTGGGCGAAGCGGGTCAGGACCTCCAGCTGTTCCAGGGCCGGGACCGCCGCGTAGCCCTGGAGGTCGGCGAAGAGCTGGCCGTCCGGGAAGTGGCGGGCCGCGCGGTGGGCCCAGTGGACCGCCGCCGTCGTCTTGCCGACGCCCGCCGGGCCGACCACCACGGCGATCGGGGGATGGGTGGCCGGGGCGCGGTCCGGGCCCAGTGTCGCGTCCAAAGTGGACAGCACCGCGGTCCGGCCGACCAGGGTCGTGACGTCCGGGGGGAGCTGCCGGGGGCGGAACTCCGGGACGCCGGGCTCGTCGGCCAGGACGTCCTGGTGGGCTTGCCGCAGCCGCTCGCCGGGGCTGACGCCGAGCTCGTCGGCGAACCGCCGGTGCACCGTGCGGTAGGCCTCGAGGGCGTCGGCGCGCCGGCCCGAACCGTGCAGCGCCCGCAGGTAGGACACCCAGAACGCTTCCCGCCACGGGTGTTCGCGCGTCAGCCGGCCCAGCTCGGTGGTGATTTCGGCGGCGTGGCCGAGATCGAGGCTCACCGCGAAGTACCGTTCCTGCGCCTGCAGCCGCTCTTCGGTGAGCTCGGCCAGGTCGTCCTGGCTCAGGACGTCGGCCGGGACGTCGGCGAGCACCGGGCCGCGCCAGCAGGCGAGCGCGGTGGCCAGCAGGTCGCGTTCGGTGTCCGGCCGGTCCGCCGCCCGCGCGGCGGCGGTCAGCTCGCGGAAGCGCAGCAGGTCGTGCTGCCCGGGTCCGGTCCGCAGCAGGTAGCCGGTCGGCCGGGTCTCGACGACGCCGTCGCCGAGCGCGCGCCGGAGCCGGACCGCGTGGACCTGGATGCTCTTGCGGGCGGTGTCCGGCGGGGCGCCGCCCCACAGCAGCTCGGTGAGCCGGTCGAGCGACACCGGGGTGTTCGGCCGCATCAGCAGCGCCGCCAGCAGGGCACGCACCTTGGGCCCGGTGACGGCGACCGGCACGCCGTCCCGCTCGACCTGCAGCGGTCCGAGCACCCCGAAGCTGAGCATGTCCTCCCCGCCCCCGCGGACCGGGCAAACCGGTCACCGCGGGTGAGCGTAGCGGGACGGGTTCAGCGCGTGATCACGGGCCGCACGACCGGCGGGGTCAGCAGCGAGCCGAACACCGGCTCGGGCTCGACGATCCGCAGTGCGACGTCGTCGAAGGCGGTCCAGCAGTCGAGCACCGCCGCGCTCGCCCGGTTGACGAACCGCGAGCCGACGCAGGCCGCGCCGCCGAAGCCGTAGGGCAGGTAGCGGGCCTTGTGGCCCTCGGGCGGCCGCGCCCAGCGCGAAGGGCGGTATTCGCCGGGCTCGGCCCAGACGTCCGGGTCGCGGTGGAGCAGGTACGTGCACAGGTAGAGCCGGTCGCCGGGGACCAGCGGGACGCCGCCCAGCTCGGTGGCGGCGGTGACCTTGCGCGACAGCAGCCAGGCGACCGGCCACAGCCGCAGGGCCTCGCTGACGCGGTGGGCGGCGGGCTCGGTGCCGCGGACCGGCGCCAGCGTGGTGCCCGCCGGCGTGCCCGGCCGCCAGCCCCGGTCGAGCAGCGCGGTCCAGGCGAACACCATCGACGCGGCCCGGCAGACCGCGCCGACCAGGCCGTGCAGGGCGAGGGCGACGTCGTCGGCCGAGCCGAGCGCCGCTCGCATCGCGTCCGGCAGGGAACCGGTGCGCCCGGCCGCCCAGCGGTGGAGCGCGGCGTCGGCGCGGCTGTGCGCGAGCCGCCCCCGCAGCCGGCGCAGCGTCGTGGCCGTCCGGTCGAGCCCGTCGGACGCGGCGAGGGCGTCCTGCAGGGATTGCCGGGCTTTCGCCGGCAGGCCGGGGAAGAGCTGTTCGCCGAAGAGCTTCAGGTAGCACCCGGTAAGCGCGCCCGGCCAGGTCTCGCCGGCTTCGGCGGACCGCCGCAGCTCGGCGGTGATGCGTTCGGGCGGGACGGCCTGCCAGGCCCGGTCCAGTTCCCGCGCGAGCGCGGCGTTGACCGGGCGGCTGCGTTCGGCACCCGGCACCCAGCCGGCGACGGCGCCGAACGTCGCCGCCTTGGCTTCGAACGGCGTGGTGGTCCCGGCCAGCGCCGTGCGGACCAGTTCGTCGCCGGACACCAGGTACCGGCCCGGTTCGAACCGGCGGATCGCGATCCCGTCGCCGGCCCACCCCTCGAGGGCGGCCCGTGGATCGGTGAGGAACCCGTCCGGTTCGGCGAGTGTCTGTCGCACAGCGGTCTCCCGGGGATGCGCCGCGGCCGGGGTCGTGGTGACCCCGGCCGCGGTGGTGATCAGTAGATCTCGTAGTAGAAGCGCCAGGCGGCGCCGAGCTCGCGGGTCCGGATGCTGCGCACCACGGAGCGGGCGAAGAAGCGGATCGTCGTCATGCGGGTTCTCCTCTTTTCGATGGGTGTTGCGATTACCAGCGGAGGCCGATGTTCGACGGGCCCGCGGGCCCGCCGACGTTGGCCTCGAGAGTTTGGGCCGGCACGTTGAAGCAGACCCAGGACGACGGCGGCGCCTCGGCGGCGAACCCGGTGCGGCACACGACGCCGTTCTGGCCGTGGACGATCCACTCGGCCGGTCCGCTGCCGTGCACGTCGGCGTCGACCGAGAGGGTGCCGCCCGGGAACCAGACCGGGTCCGTCCGGCAGAAACCGCTGTCGGGGCACGTCTTCGAGGTGCCGCCCTGTTCGGTGGCCAGTGCGCCCGGCGCGGCGAGCGCGAGCGCACCGGCGGCGACCGCCCCCACGACGGCCGCCCGCTTCCCTGATCGGTTCATGTCTGCCCCTCTTCCCCTGCGGTGACGGGGGCGGGCGCCACGGACCCCCAGTCCGCGGCGCGCGTCACGACGGACGCGGGAAAGTGCTCCCCCGTGTGTCCCCCTGGCCGCCAGACGACCGGCTCCCGTGCACCGGCACGTCCCCCCTGCCGGTGCGCTCCGGACCCCAGCCCCCAGGCTCCGGCCGTCTGGCGTAACCGATCTTGCCCGACGCCGGTTAAAGCCGGGCAAAACCCGGATACTCGGCGGGGAGGTGGTGGCGCTTGACCGGAACGGTGCTCGTGCGGGTGCTGCCGGCGGCCGCGCTGGTCGTGGTGCTGGTGCTGGGACTGGTGTGGGCGCTGCAGCGCCGGCTGGTCTACCTGCCCGACACCGCGCCGGTACCGGCCGCCGCGAGCGTGCTGCCCGGCGGCGAAGACGTCCGCCTCCGCACGGCCGACGGCCTGGAGCTGGGTGCCTGGTACGTCGCGCCCCGCGACCGCGAGCCGGCGGCCACGGTGCTGGTCGCCGGTGGCAACGGCGGCAACCGGGCCGGGCGCGCCCCGCTGGCCGCGAAGCTGGCGGAGGCGGGGCTGGCGGTCCTCCTCATCGACTACCGCGGCTACGGCGGCAATCCGGGCGGCCCCAGCGAAGCGGGCCTGGCCCTCGACGTCCGCGCGGCCCACCGGTTCCTGACCGAAGAGCGGCGGGTCCCGCCGGAGCGGCTCCTGTACTTCGGCGAGAGCCTCGGGTGCGCCGTCGTGACCGAGCTGGCCACGGCGCACCCGCCGGCCGGGCTGCTCCTGCGCTCGCCGTTCACCGACCTCGCGGCCGTGGGCGCCGAGGTCTACCCGTTCCTGCCGGTGCGCCTGCTGCTGCGCGACCGCTTCCCGGTCGAGGAGCAGGTCGCGCGCGTGCGGGTGCCGACGGCCGTGGTCCTGGGCGGCGCGGATTCGATCGTGCCGCCGGCCCAGAGCCGAGCGGTGGCGGCCGCGGCGTCGGCGCGGGTGGTGGAGGTCCCCGGTGCCGGCCACAACGACCCGGTCCTGCTGACCGGCCCGGAGCTGATCGAGGCGGTCCGGGCGCTGATCCCGCGCTGACCGGTCCGGTCCGGGCGGCGTCACCGCCGCGGGATGCCCGAGGCCGTGAACGCGGTCACCGCCCCGGAGTTCGGCGACGCCGGGTGAACCGCGTCACCGGCCCAGTTTCTTCAGCAGCTCCACCCCGTCGACGACCTGGTCGGCGGGCGGGGCGGGGATGTCGACCGGCTTGCCCCAGTCCCGGTAGTCGGTGGTGCCCTTGGCCGCCGCGGGGCCGGCGGAGAAGTCGACGGCGAACCGGACGGGCCGGGCCGCGGCGTCGAGCCACAGCTGCGCGGGCACCTTGGCGGGGCTCGGCTGCTGCGCGAGTTCGGGGAACAGCTCCGGCGCCTTCGCCGGGTCGAGTTCGAGCCGGTAGTGGTTGACGGGCACGTCGCCGAGCTTCGTCTGCCCGGCCGAGACGATCCGGCCGGTCCGCTCGATCTCCGCCAGGGCCCGGCCGAGGTCCGGCAGCTTGACGGCGAGGGGGACGCCGGCGCCCAGTGCCTGCGCGACCGGGTCGGCGCTGCCGGCGTCGGTGCCGACCCACGGCTTGCCGGGGACCGCTTCCTGCGGTGTCCGCGTGAAGGTCCGCTTGCCGAGCACCCGGGTCTCGCCGCCGTCGTACACCATCGACAGCGAGGTCTCCCCGCCGTCGAACCGGAGCGAGCCGGTGAGCTGCTGGGTGGTGGGCCCGAACACGGCGGTCGTCGTGTACCCGGCGGACGGCCCGTGGCCGATCCCGGCCCGGGTGGTCCCCACCAGGCCGGCGATGTCGGTGGCCGGGGGCGCGAGCGCGGGCGGGGCCGGCGGCGGCACCGGGGCCGGGTCGCAGGCGGTCAACGCCAGTGCCGCGGCGGCGATGGTCAGGACGGACTTGCGCACCCGGGCCCCCTCGAAGTCGTGTTCCGGGGGAAGGTAGCGGGGGAAGGTCACATTCCGGGCAGGGTGTGCGCGGTGGTCCCATCGCGCATAATGGGCCACTGACCGACTGCTTGGTATGTGCCGGGCACCACACGAAGGAGACACACTGCCGTGAACTCGTTCAAGGATCGCGTCGCGATCGTCACCGGGGCCAGCCGGGGCATCGGCCTCGGGATCGCGAAGACGCTCGTCGAACGCGGCGCCAAGGTGTGCATCACCGCGCGCAAGCCGGAGGCCCTCGAAGAGGCCGTGAACTCCCTCGGCGGCCCGGACGTCGCCATGTTCGTACCCGGGAAGGCCGACGACACCGACCACCAGGACGAGGCGGTCGCCAAGACGGTCGAGACCTTCGGCCGGCTCGACTACCTGGTCAACAACACCGGCATCAACCCCGTCTACGGGCCCACCCTGGACATCGACCCGGCGGCCGCGGCCAAGATCCTGGGCGTCAACGTGCTCGCGCCGCTGGGCTGGACCAAGCGCGCCCGCGACGCGTGGATGGGCGAGCACGGCGGCGCCGTCGTCAACGTCGCTTCCGTCGCCGGTCTCGGCGCTTCGCCGGGCATCGGCATGTACGGCGTCAGCAAGGCCGCGCTGATCCGGCTGACCGTCGAGCTCGGCGCCGAGCTGGGCCCGCAGATCCGCGTCAACGCCGTCGCGCCGGCCGTGGTCAAGACGAAGTTCGCGACCGCGCTCTACGAGGGCCGCGAGGAGGAGGTCGCCTCGGCGTACCCGATGAAGCGGCTCGGCGTGCCGGCCGACATCGCGGGCGCGGTCGCCTTCCTGCTGTCCGACGACGCGGGCTGGATCACCGGCCAGACCGTGGTCCTCGACGGCGGCGTGACCCTGGGTGGTGGCCTGTGACCGGCGTCGTCGTCACCGGCGGTGGCGGCGGCATCGGTGCCGCGCTGGCCCGCCGCTTCGCCGCCGGCGGCGCCCAGGTCGTCGTGGCCGACCTCGACGGCGACAAGGCCGGCGAAGTCGCTGCCGAGATCAAGGGCACGGCGTTCGTCGGCGACGTCGCGAGCGTCGACGGCGTCGCGAAGCTGATCGAGAGCGCCCGCGAGACGCTCGGCGAGATCGACATCTACTGCGCCAACGCGGGCATCGCGCCCTTCGGCGGCGCGGAAAGCCCCGAGGAGGTCTGGGCGCGCACCTGGGACGTCAACGTCATGGCGCACGTCCGCGCGGCCAACCAGCTGCTGCCCGCGTGGCTCGAACGCGGCGAGGGGCACTTCATCGCGACCGTGTCCGCCGCCGGCCTGCTGACCAGCCTCGGCTCGGCGCCGTACTCGGTGACCAAGCACGGCGCGCTCGCGTTCGCCGAGTACCTGTCGGCGACCTACCGGCACCGCGGGATCACCGTGCAGGCGATCTGCCCGCAGGGCGTGCGCACGGCGATGCTGGAGAGCACCGGCACCGCCGGCCAGCTGCTGATGGGCGCGTCGGCGATCGAACCCGAGCAGGTCGCGGACGCGCTGTTCGCGGCGATGGAGTCGAAGCAGTTCCTGGTGCTGCCGCACCCCGAGGTCGCGGACTACTACGCGGCGCGCGCGACGCAGACCGACCGCTGGCTCGGCGGGATGAACAAGCTGCAGCGCAAGGTCGAAGCGGCGCTCGAGGCGGAATGAGCTGGCAGCCGGAGGTCGACGAGCTGGCCCGGCGGCGCGAGCTGGCCGAGCGCATGGGCGGGCCGGAGAAGGTGGCCCGCCAGCACGCCGCCGGGCGTTCGACGGTCCGCGAGCGGATCGCGGCGCTCGCCGACCCCGGCAGCTTCGACGAGATCGGCGCGCTGGCCGGCACGGCGTCCTATGTGGACGGCTCGCTGGAGTCGTTCACCCCGGCCAACTTCGTCATCGGCACCGCGCGGCTCGACGGCAGGCGGGTGGCGCTCGGCGGTGACGACTTCACCGTCCGCGGCGGGGCCGCCGACGCGGCGATCATGGAGAAGCAGGTCTACGCCGAACGGCTGGCCCACGAGCTGCGGCTGCCGCTGGTGCGGCTGATCGAGGGCACCGGGGGCGGCGGCAGCGTCAAGATGCTGGAGCAGCACGGGTTCACCTACGTCCCGGTCAACCCGGGCTGGGACCTCGTGGTGGACAACCTTTCCGCGGTCCCGGTGGTCGCGCTCTGCCTGGGTCCGGTGGCCGGGCTCGGCGCCGCGCGGGCGGTGATGTCGCACCTGAGCGTCCTGGTCGAAGGCGCCGGGCAGCTGTTCGTCGCCGGGCCGCCGGTGGTGAAGCACGCGACGGGGGAGGACCTCACCAAGGAGGAGCTCGGCGGCGCCGACGTCCACCGGCGCAGCGGTGCGGTGGACCGGATCGTTGCGTCCGAAGCCGAGGCGTTCGCCGTGGCGAAGCGGTTCCTGTCGTACCTGCCGTCCTCTGTGGACACCCTGCCCCCGGTGACGGCCACCTCGGACCCGGTGGACCGCGCCGACGAGGGGCTGCTTTCGCTGGTGCCGCGCAACCGGCGCCGGCCCTACCGGTTGCGGCCGTTGCTGGACGGCGTCTTCGACGCGGGCTCGGTGTTCGACTACGCCGTGTCGGGCGGCTCGGCGTACGCGGGACTGGCGCGGCTGAACGGGCACCCGGTCGGCGTCCTGGCCACCGACCCCTACCGCGGCGCGACGCTGACCCCCGAGGGCGCCGACGTCATGACCCGGCTGGTCGACCTCTGCGAGACGTTCCACCTGCCCCTGGTGTCGCTGACCGACCAGGCGGGCATGGTGATCGGCGCGGCGGCCGAGCGGGCGGGCGCGATCCGCCACGGTGCCCGCGCGGTCACCGCGGTCTACCAGGCGCGGGTGCCGATGGCCGAGGTGATCGTCCGGCGCGTGTTCGGCGTCGGCGGCGCGGGCCAGGTCAACCGCCACCGCCTGGTCCGCCGCTGGGCCTGGCCCTCGGGCGACTGGGGCTCCCTGCCGGTCGAAGGCGGCATCGAGGCGGCCTACCGCGCGGAGCTCGACGCGGCCGACGACCGGGCGGCGCGGATCGAGGAGATCCGCGCGCGCCTGGACGCGGTGCGCTCGCCGTTCCGGACGGCGGAGCGCTTTTCGGTCGAGGACGTCATCGACCCGCGCGAGACCCGGTCCCGGCTGTGCGACTGGATCGGGGACGCCTACGCGGTGCTGCCGAAGCTGGCGGGCCCGCCGTCGTTCGGGACGCGGCCCTAGCGGACGCGGTACCAGTGCGGCCGGAGCGGTTCGAGCGCGACCGGCTCGCCGCCGGGCCGGTCGAACATCCGGACGCCGTCGCCGAGGAGCACCGGGACGGGCAGGGCGAGGATCTCGTCCAGCAGACCGGCTTCGAGGCATTGGCGGGCGACGTCGGCGCCGAGGACGTTGACGTACTTGCCGCCGGCGGCCGCCTTCGCTTCGGCGACGGCTTCCTTCAGGTCGCCGCTGAAGGTGACCCCGGGCGCGGGGGCGGCGGGCCGGTGGGTGAGCACGAACTGCGGCCCGTCCCAGCCCCCGCCGAACGCCTTGCCCTCGCCTTCGGTGCCGCGGTGCGGGTCGTCGCCGTCGTAGGTCCGGCGCCCGACGAGCAGCGCGCCGATGCGGGGGATGAGCTCGTCGACGGCCGGGTCGGGCCCGAGGTGCGGCGTCAGCCAGGACATGTCCCCGCCGGGGCCGGCGATGAACCCGTCGAGGGAGGTGCTGAAGGCGTAGAGCAGCTTGGCCATGGGACCTGCTTTCCGTGGTGGCTTCGGACGGGAGTACTGACCGGCCGCGCCACGGAAACTCATCGGTCCGGGAACTTCGGGGGACGGCGCTCGTTCCAGCTGGCCAGTCCCTCGGCCAGTTCGGGACGGCCGAACGACTCGATCATCAGCGCCGTGGCCTCCCGCGCCGCCTCTTCGAGCGGGAGGGACGCTTCCCGCTCGAACTGCCGCTTCATCACGGCCATCGAGCGGGGCGCGCTGTAGGTCGCCAGCTCCGTCGCGTAGGCGTGCGCGCGCAGCGGCAGCTCCTCGGCGGGGACGACTTCCTGGACCAGGCCGTAGTCCAGGGCCTGCTCCGCGGTGAACGTGCGGCCGGAAAGCAGCAGGTCACGGGCCCGCCCCTGGCCGACGAGCGCCGGCAGCAGCTTCGCGACGCCGTATTCGGCGATCAGCCCGCGCCGGGCGAACGCCGTGGTGAACTTCGCGCCCGCGGCGGCGAACCGGACGTCCGCCGCGCAGGCGATGACGAACCCCAGCCCGGCACAGCCGCCGTTGATCGCGGCGACCACCGGGACACCGACCGAGGCCGCCGCCAGGACGTCCCGGAAGTTCTCGTGCCCGCCGCCGCCGGCCGGCGGAGCGGCGGCGATGCCGTCGAGCAGTCCCAGGTCGGCGCCGGGGCAGAACGCCTTGCCCGCTCCGGTGACGACGACCGCGCGGACGCCGGGGTCCGCGTCGGCCTGCCGCAGCAGGGCGCCGTAGCGGGCCTGCATCGGGACGTCCATCGCGTTGCTGCGGCCGGGTTTGTCGAACGTCAGGGTCGCGACCGCGCCGTCCGCCGCGTACCGCACGCCAGCCACAGTGGACAAGGCCGCCTCCTCGGGGTCGGCCACCATACTAAGCGGTCGCTTCGGTCATGGCCAGGTCCCGGCCTGCTCCTGGGCCGCACCGGCGCTCTCGGCAGCGGTCACGCCCCCGGCCGGTTGCCCGTCGGGATCGTGATCGGCGTGGTCGTCGGTGAGCTGACCTTGTTCAGGAACAGCATCGCGATCGCGCGGATGAACTGGTCGAACAGGTAGAAGCCCGCCGGGGCGATGGGCAGCAGGCCTTCCCGGAACGCGATGTAGGCCGGCCAGCCGGTGCGGACCAGCGTCGCCGCTGCGTAGTCGCGGGGGAGGCCGAGCCAGTCGCCGACCGCGTCGCTGAGGACGTAGCGGACGAATTCGTTGAGGAAGCCGCGGGTGACGCCCAGGTCGATCTGCGCGGTCAGGCCGAGCAGGTCCTCCGCCAGCTCCTTGCCCTCCGTCGTCGGGGACAGCAGCGGGGTGAGCACCCGCGTCGACTGCGCGTCGGCCTCGGCCCACGTCTTGGGGATGAACTCGTCCCGGACGCCGAGCAGGTGGATGGCGACCTGCCACTGGTGCAGGAAGGCCTCTTCGTCC
This sequence comes from Amycolatopsis sp. cg9, assembly GCF_041346945.1. Classification (NCBI taxonomy): domain Bacteria; kingdom Bacillati; phylum Actinomycetota; class Actinomycetes; order Pseudonocardiales; family Pseudonocardiaceae; genus Amycolatopsis; species Amycolatopsis sp. cg9. The sequence continues at coordinate 6,284,040 of NZ_CP166850.1, forward strand.
GCGGCCGACATCGGGACGCGCCACTCGAGCAGCTTCCGGTGCACGTAGGTGCCGAGGCTGTGGAAGGTCACCAGGATGTCGCCGTTGCTGATCGGGATCTGCTCGTCGGCGACCGCCCGCCAGTGCGGCGACTGCGGCAGCAGGTGGCGCACCGCGGCGTGCACGAGGCGCGTCTTGTTGGCGGTGACCACGAACTGGCCCGAGGGCTGGAACGCGTCGAGGTCACTCAGGTCGTAGCCGAAGGTGAACGTCTTCGCCGCGCGGTCCTGCATGTTCGCCCCGCCCGCGGACCAGTAGACCGACTTGGCCTCCCGCGGGATGACCGTGCTCATGATGCCGCTGCCCAGGCCGTAGAGCATGAACAGGTAGGTGTCCTTGCGCCGGTTGAAGTCGGCGGCGCGGCGCAGCTTCGCGGCGTCGGCCCAGGACGGCAGCCGGTTGACCTGCTGGAGGTAGGTGGCGAGCTCGGCGGGCAGGCCGGTGGGCAGCGGGTCGCTGTTGTCCACCCACGACCGCAGGGCGGTGTTGACCGCGGGGACCTGGCCGGTGTCGAGAACGCCGGCCATCAGCCGGTCCACCTCGTCGTCCCACGTCCACCACGGGTCCGCGCCCGCGGCCTGCGCTCCGGTCGACGCCCAGGCCGGGACGGCGCTCGCCGCGCTCACCAGCCCCAGCGCGACGCCGAGCGAAAGAACATTCCTTCGGCTGAGATTGCTCATTTACTTACCTAGCTTCCTCGGTAGGCAGTACCTGCTTTGAGCGTCGATAAACGAGAGGCGAGCGTGCACGTTCAGGAAGAGATTCCCCATTAACATAGCGAGGCCGGTCGCCGGTCGGCAAGAGCCGTGACCGCCTGAATCGGTCCGTCGCCGGGCCCGCGGTCCGGTTCGTGGTTGACTGGCACGCATGGCCCCGCTCCCGCGCACCCCCGCCCGGCGGCCGCGGTGACGGCCGGGCCGGCCGCGGCGGCCCGGCCGCGCAACCGCAAGCAGCTCATCGTCGAGGCGGCGGCCACGCTGTTCAGCGAACGCGGCTACCACTCGGCGTCCATGGAGGAGATCGCGGCCGGCGTCGGCATCACCGCGGCCGCGCTGTACCGGCACTTCCCGAACAAGTACGCGCTGTTCGCCGAGTGCGCGAACGTCATGGTGGACCGGCTCGGCGCGGCCCTCGCGGAGGTGCCGCCGGACGGGCCGCTCGCGGACGTCCTGGCCGCCGTCACCCGGGTCACCGTCGCCCACCGCGGGGCGGGTGGCCTGTACCGGTGGGAGGCCCGCTACCTCGACCGCGACGACCGCCGCGTGCTCAAGGGGAAGTTCGGGCACGTCGTCGGCCGGGTGGCGGCCGCGGTCCGCCGTGAGCACCCCTCGCCCGACGAGCACCTGCGGGCGGTGGCGGCCCTGGGCGCGATCGGCTCCGTGACGATGCACCACAACTCGATCGCCCGGCGGCGCGTCGAAGACCTCCTGCTGGCTTCCGCGCTGCGCGTCGCCGCGACCGACACCCGGCAGGCGCTTCCGGGCGGGCCCCTCGTCGAACTGCCCGCCCTGCCCCTCCCGCGCACGCGGCGGTCGGAGATCCTCGCGGCCGCCATCCCGCTGTTCGAACGGGCCGGGTTCGCCGCCGTCACCAACGGCATGATCGCCGAAGCCGTGGGGCTGGTGCCGTCCGGGCTCTACCGGTACTTCCCCGGCAAGGCCGACATCCTGGCGGCGGCGTGCCTGCAGGCGGCCGGCCTGCTGGCCCAGGCGGTCGAGCACAACCTGCGCGGCGTGACCGGCGCGCGGGACGCCCTGATCGCGCTGACGGCGACCTACGTGGCGTACAGCTTCGAGCACCACGCCCTCACCAGCGTGGCCGACGCCGAGATCGCCGGCTTGCCCGACGGCTTGCGCCGCCCGCTGGTGGCCGCGCAGCGCGAGCACATCGCCGTCTGGGAGCAGCACCTGCGCCAAGCCCGCCCCGACCTCGACGCACGCCAGGCGCGGGTGCTGGTGCACGCCGGCTTCGGCGTGGTGGTCGAGGCCGGGCGCCGCCTGCGGTGGGCGGACCGCCCCGAGCACCGGGCCGCCGTCGCCGCGATGTTCGTGAGCGCCCTGGAGCGGTGAAGGTCACGCCGGCGGCTGAGCCGTTCGGGTGGTGGTGTGCCCGGCGGTCAAACCGCCGCGGGGCGCCGGGCGTGGGCGCGGTGTCGGCCGAATCCCGGGGGGAACCATGTTCGAACGCACTCTCGCATCGGTGGCGCTGCTCGGCGCCGCCTGCTTGCCCGGCTTGCAGGCGCCCGCGGCCGCGGCCGGCTGCACCTGGGCGATGACACCGCTGGCGCTCCCGGCGCCGTACACCAGCAGCGACGTGTTCGCGGCGGCGGAAGGCGACTGGTTCGTCGGGTCCGTGCGCGGCGACAACGCGTATTCGCAGGTGCGGTGGCACGGCGGCCAGATCGTTTCGTCGTTCCGCCTGGCCGAGGTGCGCGACATCAACTCCTCCGGCGACGTCGTGGGGGACGGCGGAACCGGGGAGTGGTGGGCCGCGAAACCCGTCGTGTACCGCGGCGGCCAGTACGTGAACCTGCCCATGCCGCAAGGGTTCCGGTCCGCCAAGGCCACGCACGTCAACAACGCCGGGGACGTCATCGGCGTCGCCTACGGCGAGTTCGGCGGCGACGTCCACCCGGTGCTCTGGGCCGCCGCGCGGCCCGGCACGGCCGAGGTCCTGAACCCGGATCCCCAGCACCTCTACGACACCTACCCGGTCGACGTCGACGAGCAGGGCCGCGTCCTGCTCTACACCGACGTCGGCGAGCGCTCGGGCGAGGTGTTCGTCCGCGCCGCAGGCGGCGGCTACCGGCAGCTCCCGCCGCTGTACCCCGGCGGTTCGGTCCTGCTGGAGGCCTTCCACGGCGGCCGCATCGCCGCTTCGGTCGTGACGCCCGAGCTGACGATGGTCGCCATCGAGGCGGACCTGGACGGCCACGTGGTGCACACGACCGCCGAAGCCGCCGACACGCTGTTCGTCGACGCCGGCACGACGATGGCCGGCGTGGCCCACACGTTCGGCCCCGAGAACTACGAACTCCGCGTGTGGGAGAACGGCGTACCCACCGCCGATCTGGCCGGCGACCCCGATTTCAACGCGGCCCCGCGCCCGGCGGGCCTCACCGACGACGGAGCACTGGCGGCCACGATCACGTGGCCGGACACCGGCCGGCCCCGCGCGGTGGCGTACCACCGCGGCTGCTGACGCGCCCCGATGTGGCGTTCGGTGCGTCCAGCGCACCCAATGTGGCGTTCGGTGCGTTGGATGCACCCGACGCCACATTGGGGGCATCGGGGACCGGACGGTCAGCCGAGGGCGTACGACCGCCGGTCGGCCAGCACCGCCGCGAGACCTTCACGCAGGTCGTCGACGAAGTACCGGGGGACCTCCAGCGACGGGAAGTGCCCGCCCGCTTCGGGCGCGTTCCACCGGACGATCCGGCGGTACCGCTCCCGCGCCCACGGGCGCGGGCACTTCTCGATGTCGCGGGGGTACATGGTGATCGCCGCCGGGACGTCGACCCGGAGCTCGGGGTCGAGCGAGTTGTGGCTTTCGTAGTAGATGCGGGCCGCCGACGCGCCGGTTCGCGTCAGCCAGTACAGGGTGACGTCGTCGAGGACGCGGTCGCGGGAAATCGTCTCGAACGGGCTGTCTCCGGTGTCCGACCACTCGGCGAACTTGTCGAGGATCCAGGCGAGCAGCCCGACCGGTGAGTCGACGAGCGAGTAGCCGATGGTCTGCGGCCGGGTCGCCTGCTGCTTCGCGTACGCCGCGCGGTGGTGCCAGAAATCGCGGGTCTCCTCGGCCCACGCGCGCTCGACCGGCGTCAGCCCGTCCGTCGTCAGGCCGGGCGGTCCTTCGGCGAACAGCGTGTGGATACCGAGCACGTGGTCCGGGAACCGGCCGCCGAGGACCGTGGTGATGTTGCCGCCCCAGTCGCCGCCGTGGGCGGTGAACTCGGGGTAGCCGAGCCGGTCCATCAGTTCGACCCAGGCGGCCGCGATCTTTTCGGTTCCCCACCCGGTGGTGGCCGGCTTGTCGCTGTAACCGAAGCCGGGCAGTGACGGGGCCACGACGTGGAACGCCGGCGTGGCCGCGTCGCCCGGATCGGCCAGCTCGGCCACCACGTCGACGAACTCGGCGATGCTGCCCGGCCAGCCGTGCGTCAGGAGCAGGGGAGTGGCGTCCGCGCGCGGGGACCGGCGGTGCAGGAAGTGGATCCCCAGCCCGTCGATGGTCGTGCGGAACTGGCCGATCCGGTCGAGGCGCGCTTCGAACGCCCGCCAGTCGTACCCGGTGCGCCAGTAGTCCACGAGCTCGACGAGGTCGGCGAGCGGGACGCCCTGGCCCCACCGGTGCCGGACCGTCTCGGCCTCCGGGAGCCGCGCGGCGGCGAGCCGCGCGCGCAGGTCGTCGAGCTCGGCGTCGGTGGCGTGGGCTTCGAACACGTGCACGTCGCTGGTGGGACGGGGCATGAGACCTCCTGACCATTGCGGAACCGGCTTAGGTGGTTCTAACACGGCGCCGCACCCGGCTGCAACCGGCTAAGGTGGTTCCATGCGTGCTGAGTTCCCCGACTTCCGCCTCGGTAGCGTGCTGGCGACCAGCTTCACGGCGACGCTGACCGAGCGCCGCGGCGACGCCGTGGAGCGCATCCCCGTGCCGCGGCGGCTCGTCGACTGGCTGGCGGTGAGCGGCCTCGCCGTGGACTCCTGCACCGCCGCCCAGCTCGGCCTCGCCCGGGAGCTGCGGGAGTCGATCCACGCCGCCGCGACGGCGGCCGCGACCGGGGCGGCGCTCCCGGCCGCGGCGGTCCGGGTCATCAACGACCGCAGCACCCAAGGCCGGGCCACCGCCGTCCTGACGCCCGGGGGCGAGCGGCGGTGGCAGCTCAGCTCGCCGTCCCGCGTCGAAGACGCCCTCGGCGTGATCGCGGCCGACGCGATCGGCATCATTTCGGGCGAGCGGGACGGGAAGCTGGCCTTGTGCGCGTCGCCGACCTGCCAAGCCGCCTTCTTCGACACCAGCCAAAGCCGCACCCGCCGGTGGTGCGACATGAACACGTGCGGGAACCGGCAGAAGAAGGCGCGCTTCCACGCCAACCGCAAGAACGCCGGCGTCACGACTCCTTGAGCATGCTGCCCCGCCGCCAGATCGCCCGGATGTCGAGCGTGCCGCCGACGTCGGTCGTCGGATCGCCGTCGACGAGCAGGAGGTCGGCGCGCAGTCCTTCGGCGACGCGGCCGCGGTCGGTGAGGCCGAAGCGGCGGGCCGTGGTCGCGGTCGCGGCGCGCAGCGCCTGGGCCGGGGTCAGGCCGGCGGCCACGAGGTACCGCAGCTCCCGGTGCAGGCTGGCGCCGTGGGCCAGGCCGCCGAAGAAGGTCTCCGCCATGGACGCGTCGGTGCCCGCCAGGATGTCGACGCCCGCGGCGGCCAGCGCCCCGACGGTCGCCAGCACGTCCTCGAGCTCGCCCTGCGGGTAGCGGTCGTAGCTGGACCGCAGGGTTTCCTCCCACTTGCCGTCGAGGCGGCGGGCGACCCGGGGGTCGTCGGCGAGGTCGCTGCCGGTGATGCCCATCATCGACGCGTCGAGGCAGACGCACGGCACGACGAACATCCCCGCTTCGGCGATCAGGTCCACGATCTCCGTGGTGTGCGGGCGGTCCATGAACACGTGGACGACCCCGTCGACGCCGGCCTCGGCGGCCATCCGGGTGGCATCGAGGGTCAGGGTGTGGGCCACGGTGAGGGCGCCGTACTTCTTCGCCTCGGCGACCCCGGCGTTCAGCGTGGCCTGGTCGAGCATCGGCAGCCCGGGGTGCCCCTCGACGCTGCCGTCGTCGATCATGAACTTGATGTAGTCGGAGCCGCGGGCGAGCAGCTGCGGGACGAACGCGGCGGCCTGCTCCGGCGTGGTGGAGAACGGCATCAGCGGCATGACCGGCGGCAGGTCGCCGGCCGGCCGGAACCCCTCCGGCATCAGTTCGCTGGGGTGGCCGCCGGGCGGGGTGATGGCGAACCCGGACGACCGGATGTCGGCCACCGTGTCGTCCTCGCTGATGTGCGCCCGGTTTTCGCGGGTGTTCAGGCCCTGCATCTCCAGCTCGGTGGTGACGCCGAACCGCAGGGCCAGCGCCTGGGAGCCGGGCGCGGAGTGGACGTGCGCGTCGATCAGGCCGGGCAGCAGGGTCGCGCCCCGGCCGTCGACGACCTCGGCGCCGTCGGGCACGTCGCCGCCGACCTGGCGGATCTTCCGGCCGTCGAGCACGACGGTCCGCACTCCCAGCATCTTCTCGCCGTCGAAGACCCGGGCTCCGGTGATGGCGGTGGTGGCCATGGTGGCCTCGCTTCCTGGTTCGCAGTTACATACCTAATGATATGCAGTTAGCGACTGGCATGCAAATGCGGGAGGTACTACGATCCGGGGGTGAGCAGCGCGCGTTCCACCGACGACCTCCTGCTGGACCGGATCGGGCCGGCGTTGTCGCGGCTGCGCCGGCGCACCCCGGCTTCGGGCCGGGACCTGTCCCGCAACCTGGTGCTGAACGTGGTCGCCGACGCCCCCGGCGAGATGACCGTCGGCGGGCTCGCCACCGAGATGGGTGTCGCGCAGCCGGTGGCCAGCCGCACGGTCGCGGCCTGCATCGCCGACGGCCTGGTGCGGCGGGCGGCTTCCCAGGCCGACGGCCGCCGGACCGTGCTGGAGCTGACGGAACGCGGTGAAGCCGAGCGAGAGCGTTTTGCCGCCGAGCAGCGTGCGGCGTTCGAAGCGATCACGGCGGACTGGCCGCCGGAGGATCGCGTCCGGTTCGCGCGGCTGCTCGTGCGGTACACCGACGACGCCGGCGCCTGGTCCCGGAGCCGCTGACCGCGCCGTGTCCACTGTGGACGTGACCGGCCTGCCGCAACATTTCCACAACTTCCCCACTGACGGTGCCACCCACCATCGGCGGACGGCCCGCGTCCGCGGGCGACGTTCCTCTTGGGAGAGGAAAGGAAATGTCCACACGCCACACCACCCGGCGGAGAGCGGCTCTGGCGCTCGCGGCCGGGTGCACCGTGCTGGTGAGCTCGCTGGCCGGGGTGCCCGCCGGGCCCGCGCTCGCGTCGAGTCACCGGGAAGCGCCGCTGATCTCCGGCGATCCGCCGGTCGACAACACCGATGTGTACGCGTTCGTCAGTCCCGACAAGCCGGACACCGTCACGCTCATCGCGAACTGGTACCCGTTCGAGGAACCCAACGGGGGCCCGACCTTCTACCCGTGGGCCACCGACGCCCACTACGACCTCAACATCGACAACAACGGCGACGCGAAGGCGGACCTCACCTACCGGTGGGACTTCCGCACCGACGACCGGCGGGGGAACGACACCTTCCTCTACAACGACGACCCGGTGACGTCGCTGGACGACCCGGACCTGTTGTTCCGCCAGACGTACACGCTGACGCTGATCGACCGGCCGAACGGGCGGGTGACCACCCTGGCCAGCGGCGCGAAGGTCGCGCCGTCGAACGTCGGGCCGGCGTCGATGCCGAACTACGGGGTGCTGCGGAACCAGGCCGTCACCGGCATCCCCGGCGGCGGGCAGAGCTTCGCCGGGCAGGCCGACGACCCGTTCTTCCTCGACCTGCGGGTCTTCGACCTGCTCTACGGCGGCAACCTGTCCGAGGTCGGGCAGGACACCGTGGCCGGCTACAACGTGAACACCGTGGCGCTGCAGGTGCCCAAGAGCGCGCTGACGCTCGCGGGGAACCCCACCCGGAACCCGAACATCGGGGTCTGGAGCGACACCGAGCGCTACTCGATCACGCTGCGGTCCCCGGGAACGCAGCAGTCGAGCGGGTCCGAGGTCCAGGTGTCGCGCCTGGGGAACCCGCTGGTCAACGAGGTCGTGGTGCCCGCGGGGCTGAAGGACAAGTTCAACTCGCTGCTGCCGGAGCAGGACCGCACGGTGCCGGCGCTGGTGAACCGGATCAACGTCCCGGAGGTGCCCGCGCTCGTCCAGCGGATCTACGGCATCCCCGCGCCGGCCACGCCGCGCAACGACCTCGTGGAGATCTTCCTGTACGGGATCACCACGAAGTTCGGCACCCAGCTCGGGAACCTGGACCTCAACTCCCAGCTGAACAACCTCGACGTCAACCCGGCGAACTTCGCGCCGTCGGAGCAGCTGCGGCTGAACACGTCGATCGCGCCGGTCGCGCAGCCCAGCCGGCTCGGGTTGCTCGGGGGTGACCGCCAGGGGTTCCCGAACGGCCGCCGGTTGGCCGACGACGTGCTCGACATCAGCCTGCAGGTGCTGGAGGGTGCCGCCGTCAGCGGTCCCGTCCAGGCGCTCGCCGCGGGGGACCGCGTCGACGCGAACAACGTTCCGTTCGGCACGGCGTTCCCGTACGTCGCGCTGCCCAACAACAAGGCGGTCAACTCGCGCTGACCCGCCGCCCGGTGGCCGCCGGCGCGCCGGCGGTCACCGCCCCACTCCGAGAGGGATGTCCGATGTCCGATACACCACCGAGCGTGCGCCGGGGGCCGCGCGCCCGCATCGCCGCCGTCGCCGGGTTGCTCGCCCTCGGTGCCGCCGTGCTGCTCGACCCCGGGCCGCCGGGCCCGGCCGTCGTGGCCGCCGGTGCGCCGAGCGCCCTCGACCGGGCGATCACGACCGCGCGGGACAAGCTCGCGAAGCGCGACCACGATCCGCGGACGTGGGCCGAGCTCGGCGCCGCGTACGTCGAGGCGGCGCGCGCCAAGGCGGATCCCACCTACTACCCGAAAGCCGAAGAGGCGCTGCGCAAATCCGTGGCGCAGCAGCCCGACGGCAACGGGACCGCGCTGGCCGGCCTGGGCGCGCTCGCCAACGCGCGGCACGACTTCGCCGCCGCCCGCGACTGGGGCCTCCAGGCCCGGGACGTGCTCCCGGACAGCGCGGCGGTGTACGGCGTGCTCACCGACGCCTACACCCAGCTCGGCGACACCGAGGCCGCCACGACCGCGTTGCAGCGCATGCTGGACCTCAAACCGGGCGTCTCGTCGTTCACCCGCGCCGCGTACGAGTTCGAGCTGCACGGCCGCGTCGAAGACGCCCGGCACGCGCTCGACCGGGCGCTCGCGGACGCCGTCGACCCCGGCGACGTCGTGTTCTGCCGCCACCTGCTGGGAAAGCTCGCCTTCGACAACGGCGACCTCGACACCGCGCAGCGCCACTTCGACGCGGGCCTGCGCGCGGTCCCGGACGCGGCGCCGCTGCTGCAGGGGAGGGCGACCGTGCTGGCGGCCCGGGGCCGGACCGGCGAAGCGCTGGCCGGCTTCGAAGACCTCGTCTCCCGGCAGCCGAACCTCGACAACCTGCAGGAGTACGCGCTGCTGCTGACGTCGGCGGGTGCGCCGGAGCCGGCGGCCCGTCAGTACGCGGTCATCGAGCGGCAGCAACGGGTCGACGCCGAGGCCGGGGCCAATATCGACCTCGAGGCGTCCCTGGTCGCCGTCGACCGCGGGAACGCCCGGCAGGCGCTCGAACTCGCCCAGGCGGAGTGGGCGCGGCGGCAGCCCGTGTTCGTCGCGGACGCGGTGGCCTGGGCCCTGCACCTGAACGGCCGCGACGCCGAAGCCCTCACCTACGCCGGCCGCGCCGCGAGCACGGGCTGGCGCAGCGCCGCGGTCGCCTACCACCGCGGCATGATCCTCGCCGGGCTCGGCCGGACCGCCGAGGCCGTCGCCGCGCTCACCGAGGCGTTGCGGATCAACCCGCACTTCTCCGCCACCGGCGCACCGGCCGCGCGGGCCGCGCTGGCGAAACTGGGAGGGACCCGATGAGCCGCACCACCCGCCCCCTGCTCGGGGCCGTGGCGCTCTGCGCCGCCATCGCCACGGCGTGCACCGCGCCCGCCCCCGGTCCGGGACCCCGCTTCGACGACGAAACCGACGGCGGCGTCCTCCGGCAGCTCAGCTGCCTGCGGCACCAGCCGCAGGCACCCGGGCCCCGCTACACCGACGACGCGCTCCGGCGCACCGACGACACGCTCGCGGTGCTCCGCTACTACACCGCCAACGCGGGCAAGGCGTACTGCGACGGCGTCGCGCCCACGGAGATCGACAAGCAGTGGGCGGGCCTCTACGTGCGCCTGGGCGCGGACCGGAAGAACGTCGCCGCGCTGCTGGACCGGACCTGAGCGGCTTCTAGAGTCGCGGTGGTGAGACCCCTCCTCGTCGCCCTGGGCCTGACCGCGGCCGTCGCCGGCGGCACCGCCTGCTCGCCCGCCGGGCCGCCGGCCGCGGTCCCGCCGGCGCCGTCCGTCGTGAGCCCGCCGCCGGTGCGGGCGGGCTTCGACTACCAGATCGGCGGCGCCTACCCGCCGGCGGACGGTGTCGAGGTGGTCAGCCGCGACCACGCCGCCGCACCCGCCGCGGGGCGCTACACCATCTGCTACGTCAACGCTTTCCAGGCCCAGCCGGGTGCCGAGGGGGAGTGGGGCGACCTGGTGCTCCGGGACGCGAACGGCGAGCCGGTGATCGACGAGGACTGGGACGAGGCGCTGCTCGACCTGCGGACGCCGGACAAGCGCGAACGCGTCGCGGCGAAGGTCGGCGCCTGGGTCGACGACTGCGCGGCCCGGGGCTTCCGGGCGGTCGAGCCCGACAACTACGACAGCTACACCCGCTCGCACGGTCTCCTCTCCGCCGCCGACGCCCAGGCCTTCGTGCGCCTGCTGTCCGCGCACGCGCACGAGAAGGGCCTGGCCGTCGGGCAGAAGAACGCGTCCGAACTGGCCGGGCGGCGCCAGGAGAACGGGCTCGACTTCGCCGTCGCCGAAGAATGCGGTGAGCAGGAGAACTGCGACGAGTACACGGCCGCGTTCGGTGCCCACGTCGTCGTGGTCGAGTACACCGACGAAGGCCTCGCGACCGCCTGCGCCCGCTGGGGTGGCTCGCTCGGCATCGTCCGCCGCGACCGCGACGTCGTTCCCGCAGGCGCACCCGGGTACGTCCGGCGCACGTGCTGAGGTCGAAATGATCGAAGCCTTTGATCGATCGGAAACCCTTGTGCGATAGTGCTTTCCGCCCGTCAGTGCCGCCGCCGGAAGGGACTGCCCGATGCCGAACTCGCCGCGACCGAGCCGACGCATGGTGCTGGGGGGAGCCGGCGCCGCCGTCGTCACCTCCGCGTTCGCGCCGGTCGCCAGGGCCGCCGAGGTGCTCACGCGGCCGGACCTCGCGATCACCGGGCGGAGCACCGACCTCGGCACCGGCTGGCGGTTCGCCCTCGCGAACCCCGACGGCGTCACCGACCCGGACGGCCGCTTCGCCGATGCCCCGCGGCCCGGCTTCGACGACTCGGCGTGGCAGGCCGTGGACGTCCCGCACGACTGGAGCATCGAGCTCCCGCCGACCCCGCGGGGCGGCACCAGCAGCGCGTCCGGCTTCTTCCGCGGCGGCCTCGGCTGGTACCGCAAGTCGTTCACCCTGCCGCCCTCGCTCGGCGGGAAGCGCGTGTCGGTCGAGTTCGACGGCGTCTATTCGGACGCGCACGTGTACCTGAACGGCGAGCTGCTCGGCAACCACCCGTACGCCTACACCGGGTTCGCCTTCGACCTCACCGGCAAGCTGCACACCGACGGGCGGACGCCGAACGTCCTCGCCGTGCGGGCGGTGAACCCGCTGCCCAGCAGCCGCTGGTACTCCGGCAGCGGCATCTACCGCCGCGTCCGGCTGGTCGTGACCGACCCGGTGCACGTCGCCCGGCACGGCACGTTCGTCACCACCCCGGACATCGCCGGCGGCGGCGGGACCGTGCGGGTGGCCACGGACGTCGCGAACGACTCCGCCGCCACCGTGGTGGCCGAGGTGCGCACGACGGTCACCGACCCGGCCGGCCGGGTGGCGGCCGAGGGGTCGGCGACCGTGGCCGTCCCCGCCGGCCGGACGGCGACGGCGGTGACCACGCCGAAGGTCGCCGCGCCGCAGCTGTGGTCGACCGGGCGGCCCCGGCGGTACCGGGTGCGGACCGACGTCGTCGTGGCCGGGCGCGTGGCCGACACGACGACCACGGACTTCGGGTTCCGCCACTTCGAATTCCACCCGGACAACGGGTTCTCGCTCAACGGCGTGCCGATGAAGCTGCGCGGGGTCAACCTGCACTCGACGCAGGGCGCGCTCGGCGCGGTGATCGACGCGGCCGCGCTGGAGCACCAGATGCGGCTGGTGCTCGCGATGGGCGTCAACGCGCTGCGGACCGCGCACAACCCGCCCGACCCGCAGCTGGTGGCGATCTGCGACCGGCTCGGGATCCTGCTGATGGTCGAGGCGTTCGACTGCTGGCGGACCGGCAAGGTCGAGTACGACTACCACCGCGACTTCGACGCGTGGAGCGGGCGCGACATCGCGGAAATGGTGCACTCGGCCAAGAACTCGCCGTCGGTCGTGCTGTGGTCGATCGGCAACGAGGTGCCGGACGCGTCGATGGCGGGCGGCCCGGCCATCGCGGCCGGCCTGATCGCCGCGGTCCGGGCGATCGATCCGACCCGGCCGGTGATCATGGGGTCCGACCGCTACCGGAGCGTGCCCGCGCCGGGCTCGCCGCAGGACCTGATCCTGCGGCAGCTCGACGGCCTCGGCGTCAACTACAACACCGCGCAGTCGATCGACGGGCTGCACGCGGCGTACCCGGACAAGTTCTTCTTCGAGTCGGAATCGTCGTCGGAGACCTCGACGCGCGGGGTGTACCAGGACCCGGACCTGCTCAACACCGGGGAGAACCACACTCCGGGCAAGCGGGCGACGTCGTCCTACGACAACAACCTGGCCTCGTGGACCTTCAGCGGCGAGTACTCGCTCAAGAAGGACCGGGACCGGAAGTTCTGCCAGGGCCAGTTCCTCTGGGCCGGGCAGGACTACCTCGGCGAGCCGACCCCGTACGACGTGTTCCCGGTCAAGACGTCGTTCTTCGGCGCGATCGACAGCGCGGGCCTGCCGAAGGACGCCTTCCACCTCTTCCGCAGCCAGTGGACGGCGGAACCGATGGTGCACCTGGCACCGGTGGATTGGACCGGGCACCGGCCGGGCGAACCGGTCGCGGTCTGGGTCTACTCCACTGTGGACACCGTCGAGCTGGTGCTCAACGGGCGTTCGCTCGGCGTCAGGAGCTTCACCCGGAAGACCACTGTGGACGGACGGCCGTACCTGGAGACGGCCGAGCCGCCGGGCGACGACAAGAACGACCCCTCGGGCAGCTACACCAGCCCGAACGGCGGCTCCGGCAAGCTGCACCTGACCTGGACGGTGCCGTTCGAACCCGGCACGCTGACCGCGATCGCCCGCGCGGGCGGCCGGGAGGTGGCCCGCGACCGGATCGTCACCGCCGGGCCCGCGCACGCGATCACGCTGACCGCACCGGACCGGGCCGAGGGCGGCGCGATGGCGTTCGTGACGGCGTCCGTCGTGGACGCCAGGGGCGTGGTCGTGCCCGGCGGCGAACCGGTGCTGCGGTTCGGCGTCCGCGGTCCCGGGCGGGTGGCCGGGGTGGACAACGGCAGGCAGGAACTGGCGCAGAGCTACCAGCAGCCGACGATCCCCGCGTTCAAGGGCCAGGCGGTGGCGGTGATCGCGGCGACCGGCGGCCGCGGCCCGATCACGGTGACGGCGACCGCGCCGGGGCTGGTGCCCGGCCGGATCACCTTGCCGGGCACCGGCTCCGGGCAGCGCAACGGGCCCGGGGCGCGGGCGGTGGAGTCGCCCGCGCCGGTCGTGGTGACCGCCGCGGACGCGAGCTACTCCGGTGCGCCGGACACGCTGCCGGCGGCGATGCTGGACGGCGACCCGGCGACCGGCTGGTCGAACTTCTACCTGAAGCCGGCGACTGCCACGCTGGCCGCGGTGAGCCGGCCGCGGCCGCGGGACTGGGTGTCGCTGGCCTGGCCCGCGGCGCGGCGGATCGGCGTGGTCACCGCCCGGTTCGTCGTCGACGCGAAGCACGCGTTGCCGACGGCGGCCGAGGTCACCGTCCGCACCGCGCGGGGGTGGGAGCCGGTGCGGAACCTCCGGATCACCTGGGGGAACGGCTCGGGCGACCCGACGACGCTCGAGTTCGATCCCGTGGTGACCGCGGAGGTGCGGGTGACGTTGTCCGCGACGGGATTCCTGCGGATCAGCGCACTGGCCGCGAGCTGACGATCAGCGGCTGCAGGGCGCCAGTGCGTCCAGGCCCTGCGGTTTCTCGGCGTTGCGGCCGATCGCCGTGGCGATGCGGTTGATCGTCGCGACGCGCTTGTCCTCCAGCGGGCCGAGGATCGCGTTCTGGACGAAGTTCGCGCCGCCTTCGCCGGCGCTCGTGACGAGGCGGTTGTTGGCTTCGGCGATCTGCGTGTCCAGGAGCTCCAGGTTGCGCTGGACTTCGGCCTGGGCCTGCGCGGGGATTTCCGGGAGCCGGCTTTCCACGTCCGGGCAGGTGATCTGGCCGGCGGCGGTGTCCTGCGCGGGCGGGGGTGCGGGGGCCGGTGCTTGCGACGAAGCCGCCCCGGAGCCGGCCTGGCCGCCCAGCGAGCACGCCGCGAGGCCGCCGAGGTTCTGCGGTTTCTCGCCCTGCCGGCCGATGGCGATGGCGATCCGGTCGATCGTCGACGCGCGTTTGTCCTGCAGCGGCCCGAGGATCGCGTTCTGGACGAAGTTGGGCCCGCCCTGGCCTTCGGTCGTGACGAGCCGGTTGTCGGCTTCGGCGATCTGGGTGTCCAGCAGCTGCAGGTTGCGCTGGACCTCGGCTTGCGCCTGGGCCGGGATCGCCGGGAGCCGGCTCGCCACGTCCGGGCAGGTGATCTGCCCGCCCGACGCCGCGCTGGCGGCGCCGGGGTCGCCGACGGTCGTCGCGATCACCAGCGCTCCCGCCGCGATGCCGAGGCCGAGGGCCGCCGTCGCGATCTTCGTCCGCCGAGAGAGGCGGTGCCGTCCACCGGTAGCAGGCATGAATCACTCCAAGTTAGCGTGAACAGAGAGGGTCCACACGGGCAGCGCGCGGTTGTTCCGAATGGCGCGGCCGACTGGGCCGCGAAGGTCATCGTGGCGGCTCCACCAGCGATTTGTCCAGTGGGAAACGGCAAACGGAGAGATGCTGAACCATTCCGAACCGCGGTCCGTATTACGCAGTGAAAGGCGGCTTGTGCGATTCCCGCGAAAGCCGGGTCTTGACGTGGCCGCCGTCGCCTCCTAGCGTCGGCATACCGACCGGTCGGTGTCCAAAGGAGGTCACTGGATGAGCTGGTACGACGCGAAGCCCTGGCTCGCGAGCTACGACGAACGGGTGCGGGACGCGGGACCGGCCAAGCCGACGACGCTGCCCGAATCGTTCCGCCGCGCCGCGGACCACGTCCCCGACCGGGCGGCCATCGCGTACTTCGACGCGCGGCTGAGCTACCGGGACCTCGACCGGCTTTCCGACGGCGTCGCGCGCTACCTGACCCGGAACGGCTTCGCGCGCGGCGACCGGCTGGCGCTGGTGCTGCAGAACATCCCGCAGTTCGTGATCGCGCTGCTCGGCGCGTGGAAGGCCGGCGGGATCGTCGTCCCGGTCAACCCGATGTACCGCGAGCGCGAGCTGACCCACGTGCTCACCGACGCCGGCGTCAAGGCGATCGTCTGCTCGCAGCGCGGCTGGAACGCCTACATCGCGAAGACCGCCGAAGGCAGCTCCGTCGAAATCTCGCTCACCACCAGCGAACTCGAGTTCCAGACCCGCGACGACGAGCGCGTGCTGGCCAAGGTCGAGAAGGAGGAGACGCCGGGCGCCACCGAACTCCTCGAAGCCGCGAACACGCCGGGGGAGAAGCCGCCGGAACCCGCCTTCGCGCTCGACGACACCGCCCTGATCAGCTACACCTCCGGCACCAGCGGCACGCCGAAGGGCGCCACCAACACCCACGGCAACATCGGCACCAACGCCGCCGGGCTCGGCTCGTTCAGCGGCCTGCCCGCCGGTTCGACGCTGTTCGGGCTCGCGCCGCTGTTCCACATCACCGGCATGGTCTGCGAACTCGGCTCCGCGATCGACATCGAGGGCACCCTCGCCCTGGCCTACCGCTTCGAGCCGGGCGTCGTGCTCGACGCTTTCCTGGAGCACCGGCCGTCGTACACGGTCGGGCCGTCCACGGCGTACATGGCGCTGATGGCCCACCCGTCCTTCAGCCGCGAGCACTTCGCGTCCTTCGCGCTGCTGTACTCCGGCGGTGCCGCGCTGCCGCCCGCGGTCGTCGAGGCGTTCCGCGCGAAGACCGGGCACTACATCCACAACGGCTACGGCCTCACCGAGACCACCGCGGGCTGCGTCGTCGTCCCGGGGACCCTCGAAGCGCCGATCGACCCGGAGTCGGGCACCATCTCGATCGGCCTGCCGGTGCCGGACACGATCGTCCGGATCCTCGGCGAGAACGGCGAAGAGCTGCCGTTCGGGCAGCCCGGGGAGATCGCCGTCGAGGGCCCGATGGTCGTCCCGGGCTACTGGAACCGGCCGGACGCCACCGCCGAGGCCCTGCCCGGCGGGCGCCTGCTCACCGGCGACATCGGGTTCATGGACGAGCGCGGCTGGGTCTACGTCGTCGACCGCAAGAAGGACATGATCAACGCGTCGGGCTTCAAGGTCTGGCCGCGCGAGGTCGAGGACGTCCTCTACACGCACCCGGCCGTCCGTGAAGCCGCCGTCGTCGGGATCGCCGACGAGTACCGCGGCGAGACCGTCAAGGCGTACGTCAGCCCGGCGCCGGGAGTGGCCGCCGATCCGGCGGAACTCGTGGCGTGGTGCAAGGAACGGCTCGCCGCCTACAAGTACCCGCGCACCGTCGTGGTGCTCGACGAACTGCCGAAGACCACCAGCGGCAAGATCCTCCGCCGCGAACTGCGGGCGAGGGGCTGATGGTCGAGACCGCCCGCGGCGCGATCGCGCCGGAAGCGCTGGGCCGGGTGCTCATGCACGAGCACCTCTTCGTGCTCAGCCCGGAATTCGTCCAGAACTACCCGGAGCACGAAGGGTTCCGCGAGGACGAGCACGTCCCCGAAGCGATCCGGCGGCTCCAGGAGCTGAAGGAAGCCGGGATCGACACGATCGTCGACCCGACGGTGATCGGGCTCGGCCGGTACATCCCGCGCGTGCAGCGGGTCGCCGCCGGGACCGAGGTCAACATCGTCGTCGCGACCGGGCTCTACACCTACAACGACGTGCCGCACTACCTGCACTTCCGCGGGCCAGGCACGCTGTTGCAGGGCGAAGACCCGCTCGTCGGGATGTTCGTCGGGGACATCCGGGACGGGATCGCCGGCACCGGCGTCAAGGCCGGGCTCCTCAAGTGCGCCACCGACGAACCCGGCGTCACCCCCGGCGTCGAACGCGTGCTGCGCGCGGTGGCGAAGGCGCACGCCGAGACCGGCACGCCGATCATGACGCACACGCACGCCGGCACCCGGCGCGGGCTGGAGCAGCAGAACGTCTTCGAGGACGAAGGTGTCGACCTGAGCCGGGTGCTGATCGGGCACTCCGGGGACTCGACGGACCTCGGGTACCTCACCGAGCTCGCCGACCGCGGGTCGCTGCTCGGGATGGACCGGTTCGGCCTGGACCTGCTGCTGCCGTTCGAGGAGCGGGTGAACACCGTCGCGGCGATGTGCGAGCGCGGCTACGCGGGCAGCATGGTGCTCTCGCACGACGCGTCCTGCTACATCGACTGGCTGCCCGCCGAGCAGCTGCCCGTGCTCACGCCGAACTGGCACTACCTGCACATCACCCGGGACGTGCTGCCCGCGCTGCGGGAGCGCGGGGTGTCCGAAACGGACATCACGACGATGCTCGTGGACAACCCCCGGCGGTTCCTGTCCCCGGCGGGCTGAGCCGTTATCCTGGTGCGTCCGATCGGAGAGGGGGTCGCGCGGTGACCCGAGCAAGCACCCGGAAGCCGGGCGAGGCGACGGGCGACGACCAGGCCGCCGTGCCCCGGCGGCTGCTGGAGCACGCCACGAAGCTGTTCGCCAAGAAGGGCTTCGACCGCACGTCCGTCCAGGAGATCGTCGAGGCCGCGGGCGTCACCAAAGGCGCGATGTACCACTACTTCGACTCCAAGGACGACCTGCTCTACGAGATCTACGCCCGCGTCCTGCGCGAGCAGACCCGGCAGCTGGAGAGCGTCGCCGACTCCGGCGCGCCGCTGCGGGAACGGCTCGCCGCCGCCGCGTCCGACGTCGTCGTGTCCAGCATCGACAACCTCGACGACAACACGATCTTCCTGCAGTCCATGCACCAGCTGTCCCCGGACAAGCGGAAGGCGGTGCGCGCCGAGCGCCGCAAGTACCACGAGCGCTTCCGCGGCCTGGTCGAAGAGGGCCAGGCGTCGG
Source organism: Amycolatopsis sp. cg9 (assembly GCF_041346945.1). Lineage (NCBI taxonomy): Bacteria > Bacillati > Actinomycetota > Actinomycetes > Pseudonocardiales > Pseudonocardiaceae > Amycolatopsis > Amycolatopsis sp. cg9. The sequence continues at coordinate 6,302,435 of NZ_CP166850.1, forward strand.
GCGAGTTCCGCACGGACAAGCCGGCCGACGTCGTCGTCGACTTCTTCTTCGGCTCGGTGCACCACCTGGGCTCGTGGTACCGGCGCGGCGGCTCGCTGACCGCCCGCCAGATCGGCGACCACTACTCGGACCTGCTGCTGGCCGCCTTGCGCCCGCCTGGTTGATTGGTGCGGTGACCGATTTCCCGCCGCTGCCCGTGCTCGGCAAGCTGACGCCGGCCGAGCGCGAGCTGATCGAGGCCGCCCGGCGCGGCGAGGTGGCGACGCCGGACGCGCCCGTCCGCGCCGACGTGCTGCGGGAGCTGCTGCTCGGCCGCCGCGGCCCGCTGGACCCGCTGGGCGTCCGCGTCGAAGGCGCCCGGATCGCCGGGACGCTGAACCTCGACCGCGTCGAAGCCGAGGCCGGCCTCACCCTGACCGGGTGCGTGGTCGTGAACCCGGTCAGCGTGCGGCGGGGCCGGCTCCCGTGGCTCGACCTGTCCGGCAGCCGGATCGCCGGGTTCGACGGCGACGGCGTCCGGATCGATGACGACCTCCACCTCGCCGGCGTGCGCGCGACCGGCTCCGGCGAGTACGGCGCGATCTGCCTGCGGGACGCCCGGGTCGGCGGCCGCGTCCACCTCGGCGATGCCGACGTCACCGGCGAGGACGGGCCCGCGGTGTACCTCGACGGGCTGGCGAGCGCCGGCCTGCGGTGCGTCGGCCTGCGGGCGGCCGGCGACGGCGAGCTGGGCGCGGTCCGCCTGCTCAACGCGCACGTCACCGGCCAGGTCAGCTTCGACGACGCCGTGCTGACCAACCGGGACGGGCCCGCGCTGCACGCCGACGGCCTCGTCGCGGACGGCGACGTCCGGCTGGTCTCGGCGGAGGTCACCGGGGCCGGCGACGACGGTGCGCTGCGCCTGATCGGCGCCCGGATCGGCGGGGAAGCCGACCTCACCGGCGCCGTGCTGACCAACGAAACCGGCCCCGCCCTCGAGGCCGACCGCCTCCACGCCGGTGACCTGCGGCTCGACGGCGTCACCGCGCTCGCGGCCGCCGAGGGCGAGGCGATCAGCCTGCTCGGCGCGCGGATCGACGGCCAGCTCAACGCCGGCGCCGCGGTCGTCGTCAACCGCCGCGGCCGGGGACTGAGCGCCGACGGCATCCGGGTCGGCGACAGCTTCCACGCCGACGGACTGACAGCGCGGGCCTCGGGGGAGTACGGCGCGCTCTGCCTGCTCAGCGCGCACGTCGCCGGCAACCTCTACCTCGACGGCGCCGAACTGACCAACGACAGCGGGGCGGCGCTGAGCGGCGACCGGCTCGCCGTCGACGGCAACTTCCGCGCCAACGAGCTGACCGCGGGCGGGTCCGGGGAACCGGGCACGGTCCGGCTGCTCGGCGCCCGGATCGGCGGCCGGGTGGACCTCGAGGGCGCGCGGCTGACCAACGACGTGAGCCCGGCGCTGTACGCCGACGGCCTGCACGTCGGCGGCAACCTGGCCCTCTCGGGCGCGACGGTCACCGGCGCCGGCGAGGAGGGCGCGATCCGGCTGCACGGCGCCGAGATCACCGGCCAGGCGCTGCTCGACGGCGTCGAGCTGGCCAACGCGTCCGGTCCCGCGTTCCTCGCGGACGCCTCGCGGGTGGGCAACTACCTCGACTTCACCGGCCTGAAGGCGACCTCTTCGGCCGGGTGGGCCGCGGTGAGCCTGTCCGGGGTGCGGGTCGAAGGCCAGGTCAGCTTCGAGGACGCCGAGATCACCAACGATGCGGGTCCGGCGCTGCACGCCGACCGCTGCCGGGTGGCGGAAACCCTGTCGCTGAGCGGGATGCGGGCCACCGGCGCCGGTGAGGAGGCCACCCTCCGGCTGCTCGGCGCGCACGTCACCGGCCAGCTGAACCTCCTCGGCGCGAAGCTCGGCCACACCGCCGGCGGGACGCTCTTGAGCCTGGAGGACGCCGTCGTCGAGGGGGCGATCTTCCTCCCCGCCGGCGTCGTCTGCGCGGAACCGGCCCGCGGCCCGCACCCGGGGACGATCGACCTCGACGGGTTCCGCTTCGGCGCGCTCGGCGCGGCCACCTGGCAGGAGTGGCTGCACCTGGTCCGGTGGCACACCGCCGTCTACCGGCCCGGCCCGTACCAGCGGCTGGCCGCCGTGGAGCGGACGTCGGGCCACGACGGCAACGCCCGGCACGTGCTCATCGCCCAGCAGCGCGACCTCCAGCGGTGGGCGCCCGAAGGCATCGGCGGCTGGCCCGCCCGGCGGTTCCACTGGCTGTGGGGCGCGCTCGCGGGCTACGGCTACCGCGCGCGCCGCACGGCGGCGGCGCTGCTGCTCGCGGTACTCGCCGCCGGCGGCCTCGGGCTCTGGGCCGGGCAGGTGGGGGAGGGCGGCCACCACGCGGCCGAGCGCGTCGCGGACTTCACGGCCGCGGCCGGCACGCCGTGCACGACCGTGGAGCTCATCGGTGTCGGGCTGGACCGCGGGCTGCCCCTGTCCCCGGGGGTGCGCGGCCGGTGCGACCTCAACACCGGCCTGGACTCGGGCCAGGCGTTCACCGTCGCGATCTGGGCGGTCCAGGCGGCGATCTGGGCGCTGGCCACGCTCGCGCTGGTCGGCTACACCGGGCTGGTGCGCAAGACCGGCTAGTGCCGCCCGATGTGGTCCAGCAGCAGGGCGATGACCTCGTCCGGGGCCTCCATCGCCATCCACTGGCTCGCGCCCTCGAGGATCTGGAAGCGGTACTCGGCGTCGATGTGGTGCACGGTCAGCTCGGCGGCGCTCTGGCCGAGGTAGGGGTCCTCGCGCCCCCAGAGGTAGAGCGTCGGCACCGCGATCCGGCCCGCGGGGATGTCGAAATCGTCGTCGGTGGCGCCGCGGTACCAATTCAGCGTCGCGGTCAGCGCGCCCGGTTCGGAAAGGCGCGCGACGGAACGTTCGACGATTTCGACCGGAATCCGGCGGCTGTAAACAGCGCGTAATTGCGCGGCTTCGTCGCGTAAGAGGTATTTCTCGGCTTTGCCGACACCGCGCCGGAAGAACCGGATGTAGCCGAGGTCGTGGAACTGCCCGTCGTCGGTCGCGGCCGCCCGTCGCAGCGCCGCCGGGTGCGGGGTGGAGAGCACGGTCAGCGACCGCAGCCGCTCCGGGTGCGCGGTGGCGAGCGCCCAGGCGATCATGCCGCCCCAGTCGCGGGCGACCAGGTGGAACCGGTCCGCGCCCTGGCTGCCGGCGAAGGCGAGGGCGTCGCCGACCAGCTGGTCGAGGGTGTAGTGCTCGACGCCGTCCGGCCGCGCGCCCGCCGCGTACCCGCGCTGGTCGACGGCCACCGCGCGGTAGCCGGCCTCGCCGAGGGCGTGCAGCTGCTCGGTCCAGGCGTCGGCGAACTCGGGCCAGCCGTGCAGGAAGAGCACGAGCTCGCCGTTCCCGGGCCCGGCCGCGAGCGCGCTGTGCCGCCGACCGCCGACGGCGATCGTCAATTCTTCCAGCGTGCCGGGCACACCGGCATCCGTCGGCACGACGGCGAATTCCATGGCGCCCAGGCTAGATCGGGGCCGCCGGGAGAGCTATGGGGAGAAGGGCACTTTTGCCACCCTTTTGCCTCTCGCGTGGCCTGGCTCACAGAATTTTCGCTCAGATGAGCGAAAATTCCGTGACCGGGGGTGGCTCAGTTCTTCCAGACCACCGGGGACTTGTCGTAGCCGTCGCCCTTGTCGAAGGTCGCCGCTTCGACCGCGGAGCCTTCGCGGGCGCCCTGCAGGGTGCAGGTCTCGAACTTCGCGCCCGCCGTCGCGAAGTCCTTGCCCGCGGTGCCGGACTTGCAGCCGTCGGTGCTGCCGGTGATGATCACGCCGGTCGAGCGGCCGTCGGCGCCGAGGGCGCGCAGGCTCACCGACGCGTAGGACAGGTCGGCGCCGTCGACGTTCTCGACCGTCGCGCGCAGGTAGTACGGCGTGATGCCCTTGGCCTTGTCGCCGTACTTCGCCAGGTCGGCGTTTTCGCCCTTTTCGATCGCCGTCACGGTGATCGCGATGGTGCCGGACTTGGTCGTGCCGTACTTGAAGGGGACCACCGCGCGCTCGCCGAGCTTGAGTTCGGTGCCGGGCTTGGTGACGTCACCGGCCGGGGCGGCCGCGGCCGTCGACGACCCGGCGGTGGCCGGCGCGGGGGCCGCCGGGGTCTCGGACGGCGCGGCGGGGGCCGCCTGGCCGGACTCGCCACCGCACGCGGAGAGCAGGAGGGCGCCGGCGACGGCGGCGAGCAGGGCGGTGGAGCGGACGTGCTTCATGGATCTCCTCGTGCAACCCGCCGGACGGGTTCCGGCGGGGCGGAGCCGGAGCGCCGCGGCCGCCCCCAGGACAGTCGCGGCGACCCGGCGGGGTGCCCTCGCGGCTCCGTCAGCGGGACGCTAACCCGGGCGCCGCGCCGCCGGTGTGGGCCGTTCGCACCACACGCGGGTCACAGATCGTCGACGCCGATCAGGCCGTCCTGGATGGCGCGCGCGACGAGCGCGGCCTTGGTCGGCGCCTCGCGGCCGATGCGCGCGTACTTGACCCGGATCCGCTCCAGGTGGGAGTTCACCGTGCTGGGCGAGATCCCGAGCCGGAGCGCGACGAACTCCTTCGACTCGGACTGGAACCACTCGACGAGCACCTCGGCTTCGCGCGCCGAGAGCGCGGGCCGCGTCTCCGACCGGTCCCCGGCGAGCGCCCCGGCCAGCGACGGCGGCGTGTACGGCCGGTCCTGCGCCGCGGCCCGCGTCGCCTCCACCAGGTGGTCGGCGCCCTCGGCCTTCGTCAGGTAGCAGAGCGCGCCGAGCTCGAGGCACTGCAAGGCGACGTCGTCGTCCGCGCGCATCGAGTAGACGACGACCCGGCGCCCGGCCTCCGCGAGCCGCCGCAGGTCGCCGAACGCCGGCGCGGGGCCGCCCAGGTGCAGGTCGAAGATGACCACGTCGGCGGTCGCGCCCGCGCCCAGCCAGGCGGCCTTGACGTCTTCGCCGTCCGCGACGACGTCGATCGGCGGGTCGCCGGCCGCCAGCCAGAACGCCACGCCGGCGCGCACCGCCGGGTGGTCGTCGACCACGACGGCCGTCACTCGGGTCGCCACCGCGCCTCCATCCAGGTCTGTCCGTCCCGGGACTGGGACGCGACGGGGACCGCCGCCGATCCGCCGATTTCGGTGGTGCCGTCCGCGACGACCGCGACGCGGACGAGTTCGGGCGTGCGCAGGACGCTCACCCGGGCCCGCGTCCGGGCGGCGGCCAGCGCGGTGAGCACCGGCCCGGTCAGCTCGCGGCGCACCGGAGCCGGGACGGCCACGGGATCACCGCTGACGGCGAGCGCCACCGCGACCCCGCGCCGCTCGGCGACGTCGAGGCAGGCGGTGACCTCGTGCACGAGCGGATCGGGCACGTCATCGTTCTCCGCGAAGAGCCGCCGCAGCTGCGCGGCGGCCAGCCCGCACCGGGCCCGCGCCTCCGCCGTCCGGGGATCGACGGTCCCGTCGGCGAGCCCGGCCAGCAGCGGCAGGGTCGCCCCGAGCTGCTCGGCGAACCCGGTCCGCAGCGCCCGCCCGGCCTGCGCGGCGACGGCGGCCCGGGTGGCGAGCCGCTCCCGCTCGGCCCCCGCGGCGGCGGCTTCCCCCGCCCGCCGGTCGAGCAGCTTGATCAGCCCGGCGACGGCGAGCTGGAAGACGGTCACGCCGAACACCACGATGGCGGCATCCCCGAGCTCGGTCCGCGCGACGGGCCCGGCGACCAGGAACTGCGCCACGCTGGCGGCGGCGTGCACGCCGAGCGCGGTGACGAGCGCGGGCACGCGGTCGGCGAGCAGCACCAGGAGGTGCCAGCCGACGAGCCCGAAGGACCAGTGCGGTTCGCGGAAGAAGGAATCGGGCGGCAGCGCGGCGGTCGCGACGACGGAGGCGCCCAGGACGACCAGGGTGCCGGCGACGGAGACCGCTAGGGGCAGCGGCTTCCGCCGCAGCACCCACCAGGCACAGCCGGCGGTGACGGCGCCGAGGACGACGAAGGCGAGGTCGGCGGCGAGGGGCGGTCGGTAGGCGGACTGGTGGCGGAGGAGGGGACCGAGCCCGAGCCCGGGCTGGATGACGGCGGTGACACCGAGCAGCACGACCCGGATGGCCGCGGCAAGCCGGACAGCGGGTTCGGCGGGGAGCCGGGTTGGTGGGGCGGGTTCGGGTGATGTGTCGGCGTGGGGCGGCCGTGGTCCGGTGCCGGCTGGCTGGCCCGCCGGTTCGGCCGGGATCCGGCTCGGAGGGGCCGGTTCGGTTGGTGTGCCGGTGTGGGGCGGCCGTGGTGGGGTGCCGGCCGGTTGGCTTGCCGGTTCGGCTGGGGGCTGCCTGGGTGGGGTGGCCGCGGCAGGCCGGACGGAGGGTTCGGCGAGGAGCCGGGTTGGTGGGGCGGGTTCGGGTGGTGTGTCGGCGTTGGGGTGTCGTGGTGGGGTGCCGGCCGGTTGGCTTGCCGGTTCTGTCGGGATCCGGCTCGGAAGGGCCGATTCGCCTGATGCGTCGGTGCGGGGCCGCGATGGCGGAGCGGGCGGCTCGTCGACGGGGTCAGGCATGCGTCCGCCTCGGCGCCGCAGCGCTCTCCACAGCGGAGTCCGGTGCCTCGCCCGACCACCGCAACGTCACCGTCGTCCCCGCCCCAGGCCGCGACGTGATCTCCGCCGTGCCGCCGGCCGCGCGCATCCGCTCCACCACCGAGCCTCGCACGCCCCTCCGGGAGGGCGGCACCTGCGCCGGGTCGAAGCCGGCTCCGTCGTCCGCGACCGTCACCTCCACCCCGCCCGGCACCGGCGCCAGCCGCACCGAGACCGACGAAGCACCCGAGTGGCGCTCGGCGTTGCGGAGGGCCTCCTCCGCCGCCCGCACCAGCGCGAGTGCCGCCGAGGCCGGGATCTGCGGGACCGGGTCCCAGACCGCCGCCACCGGGAGCGACCGGCCCGTCGACACCATGCGCAGCCCGGCTTCGAGGTCGACCGGGTCTTCGCCGCCGGTCAGGATGGCGAGGTCGTGGGCCGCGTAGCCGGCCACTGCCGCCGGGTCGGTCGTGGCGCCCGAGGCGACCGCCAGGAAGGTCGCCGAGGCCGTGTCGTGCAGGAGGGCCAGGTATTCGCGCTCGCGGCGGCGGCGGTCCCGGCTCAGCGCCGCCGCCTGCTCGACCGCCGCCTGCCCGGCGCGGGCCGCGTCGGTGCGGGCGGCCGAGCGGCCGAGGACCACGTACGCGATGCGGGCGAGCACCGTCTCCACGACCACCCGCAGCACCACCGGCAGCCACGAGCCGGGACCGGTGACGGCTCCCGTGGCGAGCAGCGCCACCAGCGCCGGCCCGGTGAGCCGCGGCGGGTGCTCCCACTGCCACGTGATCGCGGTGATCGTCAGGACGTTGACCGCCCACAGGCTCGCCTCGCCGGGCACCGAGGTGAGCCACGGCTGAGCGGCGCACACCGCCCCGGCCCGCAGCACGGACAACGCGAACGACGTGCGCGGTCCGGCGAGGACGTCGGCGACGCCCGCACCGAAGGTCAGCCCGAGCAGGGCGAACGCGAGCGGGAGCGCGCCGCCGGGGGTGGCGACGACGCCGAAGACGCCGACGATCCCGGTCGCGACCGCCCGGGCCGGGCCGGCGAACTGGGCGACCGAGGCGCGGAGCTGGGATTCCACCGAGCCGGCCGGGCTGGTGGTCATCGCGCTCCCGGGAACGGCGGAAATCGGTCAGCCCGTTTCTACCAGCTGACGCCGTGACGGCCACCTCGAGGAACCGAGGTGGCCGTCACGAACGGGGGTCACGCGGGCAGGTTCACCAGGTCGGCCAGGCGGGCGCGGTGCCGGCCGGGCGTGCCCAGCGCCAGCTCGTCCGCCTTGGCGCGCTTCAGGTACAGGTGCGCCGGGTGCTCCCACGTCATCCCGATGCCGCCGTGCAGCTGGATCGCCTCCTCGACGGCCTTGACCGCGATCGGCGCGTTGCGGGCCTGGGCGACCGCCACCGAGATCGGCACGTCGGTGGCCGTGGCCAGCGCGTCGGCGGCGTTGCGGGCCGCCGCGCGGGCGAGGACCAGTTCCGTGTACAGGTTGGCCAGCCGGTGCTTCAGCGACTGGAACCCGCCGACCGGGCGGCCGAACTGGTAGCGGCCCTTCAGGTAGGAAACCGTCTCCGTCAACGCCCACTCGGCGACGCCCGTCTGCTCCGACGCGAGGATGCCCGCCCCGAACAGCAGCGCCTGCTCCAGTGCCGCGGCCGCTTCCGGGCCCGAGGCCACCAGCACCGCCGGTGCGTCCGAAAGCGACACGTCGGCCACGCGGCGGGTCAGGTCGAACGAGACCAGTTCCGACACCGTCGCGTCGCCCGCGGAGACCACGTACAGCCCGGGACCGTCCGGGCCCGCGGCCGGGACGACGAGCAGGTCCGCCACCGACGCGTCGGCGACCGTGCCCACCCGCCCGCTCAGCGTGCCCTCGGGGGAGGCGGTCACCGACGACGGGAAGCCCGCGCCCGGCGCCGTCGTCAGCGGCACGGCCAGCGCGCCGATCGCCTGCCCCGCCGCGAGCTTGCCGACGAAGTCGCGGTCGCCGGTGTTCAGCAGCGCCGTCGTCGCCAGCACGACGCTGCCCAGGAACGGCACCGGCGCCACGCTGCGGCCCAGCTCCTCGGCCACCACGGCGACCTCGCGGGCCGACGCGCCGTGGCCGCCCAGCTCCTCGGGCACCGCCAGCCCGGCCACGCCGACCTCGTCGGCCAGCGTGCGCCACAGCTTCAGGTCGTAGCCCTCGGCCGTCTCGACCCGCGCCAGCAACGCCGAAGCGTCGGCCTTGTCCTTCAGCAGGTCCCGGACCGAAGCCCGCAGGTCCTCCTCGACGTCCGAATACAGCAGGTCAGTCATCGGGGGAGGTCCTTCCAGGCGACGTCCTTGTCGACACGCGGCTCCGAGGGCAGCCCCAGCACGCGCTCGGCGATGATGTTGCGCAGGACCTCCGAGGTGCCGCCCTCGATGGAGTTGCCCTTCGCGCGCAGGTAGCGGTAGCCGGCTTCGCGGCCGGTGAAGTCGACGATCGCCGGGCGCCGGAACGACCAGTCGTCGTAGGCCAGGCCTTCTTCGCCGAGCAGCTCGACCTCCAGGCCGGTGAGCGCCTGGTTCAGCTCGGAGAACGCGACCTTCATGGCCGAACCCTCCGGCCCGGGCGCGCCCGCGGTCAGCTGCTGGCGCAGCCGGGTGCCGGCCAGCCGCAGCGTTTCGGCTTCGACCCAGCGCTGCACCAGCCGGTCACGCAGCTCCGGCGTGCGCAGCTCGGGCCGCTCGCGCCAGGTCTTCGCGACGATCCCGATCAGCCCGCCTTCGCGCGGCTGGACGTGCCCGCCGATCGCGACGCGCTCGTTCATCAACGTCGTCTGCGCGACCTTCCAGCCTTCGCCGACCGCGCCGAGGCGCTGGGCGTCGGGGATCCGGACCTCGGTCAGGAAGACCTCGTTGAACTCGGCCTCGCCGGTGATCTGGCGCAGCGGCCGGACCTCGACGCCGGGCGCGGTCATGTCGCACAGGAAGTAGGTCATGCCCTGGTGCTTCGGGACGTCCGGGTCGGTGCGGGTGACCAGGATCGCCCACTGCGACTCGTGCGCACCCGACGTCCACACCTTCTGGCCGGTGACGATCCAGTCGTCGCCGTCGCGGACGGCCCGGGTGCCCAGTGCCGCGAGGTCGGAGCCGGCGCCCGGCTCGGAGAACAGCTGGCACCACACCTCCTCGCCGGTCCACAGTGGACGCAGGTAGCGCTCGCGCTGCTCCGGCGTGCCGAAGGCGAGGATGGTCGGCGCGGCCATGCCGAGGCCGATCCCGATGCGGCGCGGGTTGTTGTCCGGCGCGCCCGCGCCGGTGAACACACCGTCCACAACGGACTGCAGTGCGCGCGGCGCGTTCTGCCCGCCGAGGCCGGCGGGGAAGTGGACCCAGGCGAGCCCGGCGTCGAACCGGGCCCGCAGGAAGTCCAGCCGGTCCGTCGACGCGGGGTCGTGCGCGGCGAGGAACTCGGTCGCCTGGCGGGTCAGGTCTTCGGCGGTGACAGTCACTTCGCGCCCTCCGAGAGGTACTTCTTCAGCTCACGCCGGGCGAGTGAGCGCTTGTGGACCTCGTCCGGCCCGTCGGCCAGCCGCAGCGTGCGGTTGCCCGCCCACATCGCGGCCAGCGGGAAGTCCTGGCTGACGCCGCCCGCGCCGTGCACCTGCACGGCCTTGTCGAGGATCCACTCGACGGTGATCGGGGTGGAGATCTTGATCGCCTGGATCTCGGTGTGCGCGCCCTGGTTGCCGACGGTGTCCATCAGCCACGCGGTCTTGAGCACGAGCAGCCGCTGCTGCTCGATCTTCACCCGCGACTCGGCGATCCAGTCCTGCACGACGCCCTGCTGCGCGATCGGCTTGCCGAACGCCTCACGCGAAATCGCGCGGCGGCACATGAGTTCCAGCGCCCGCTCGGCCATCCCGATGGCGCGCATGCAGTGGTGGATGCGGCCCGGCCCGAGGCGGGCCTGGGCGATCGCGAACCCGTCGCCTTCCCCGGCGATGAGGTTTTCGACCGGCACGCGGACGTCTTCGAAGATGACCTCGGCGTGCCCACCGTGGTCGCTGTCGTCGTAGCCGAAGACGTGCATGCCGCGCTTGACCGTCAGGCCCGGGGTGTCGCGGGGGACCAGGATCATGCTCTGCTGCTTGTGCGGCGCGGCTTCGGGATCGGTCTTGCCCATCACGATGAAGATCTGGCACGCGGGGTTCATCGCGCCGGAGATGTACCACTTGCGGCCGTTGACCACGTACTCGTCGCCGTCGCGCCGGATCGCGGTCTCGATGTTGCGGGCGTCGGAGGAGGCGACGTCCGGCTCGGTCATCGCGAACGCGGAGCGGATTTCCCCGGCCAGCAACGGTTCCAGCCACTGCTTCTGCTGCTGCTCGTTGCCGAACATGGCCAGCACTTCCATGTTCCCGGTGTCCGGCGCGGCGCAGTTGAGCGCGGTCGGCGCCAGCCGGATGCTGCGGCCGGTGATCTCCGCCAGCGGCGCGTACTGCAGGTTCGTCAGGCCCGCGCCGTGCTCGCCGGGGAGGAAGAAGTTCCACAGGCCGCGCTTGCGCGCCTCGGCCTTGAGCTCTTCCACGACCGGCGGCATCGCCCACGGGTCGTCGCGTTCGGCGAGCTGCTGCTCGAACACCGGCTCGGCGGGGTAGATGTGCGAGTCCATGAACTCGAGGAGCTTCCCGCGCAGCTCCTCGGTCTTCTCGTCGAACGCGAAGTCCATTTACTTCTCCTCTTTGAGAATCTCGTTGCCGTGCGAGATGAGCAGCGGGACACCGGCCCCGACGCCTTCGAAGCCCGCGCCGACCGTCTTGCCCTGCGTGTAGCGGTAGTGGATGCCTTCCAGGATCACGGCCAGCTTGAAGAACGCGAAGCTGACGTACCAGTTGAGCTGCGAGACGTCCCGGCCCGAGCGCTCGGCGTAGCGCCGCACGACCTCGTCGGTCGTCGGGTAGCCCGGCGCGGAGCTGGCGTTGGACACGAACTGCAGCGACACCTTGTCGCGCTCGGCGTAGGCCACCAGCAGCGCGAGGTCGGTGAGCGGATCGCCCAGTGTCGACATCTCCCAGTCGAGCACCGCGGAGATCTCGTCGGCTCCGTCGACCAGGACGTTGTCCAGGCGGTAGTCGCCGTGGACGATCGACGGCTTGCCGGACACCGGCACCGCGGCGGCGAGCCGGTCGTGCAGCTCTTCGATGCCGTCGAGGTCGCGGCTGCGGGAGGCGTCGAGCTGCTTCTTCCACCGCCGCAGCTGCCGCTCCAGGAAGCCGTCCGGCCGGCCGAAGTCGCCGAGCCCGACGGCGGCCGGGTCGACCGAGTGCAGGTCGACGAGCGTGTCGACCAGTGCGTCGGCGATCGCCCGGGTGCGTGCCTCGCCGAGCTCCGCGAGCTCGTCGGCGGTCCGGTAGGGCGTGCCCTCGACGAAGCTCATGACGTAGAACTGCGCCCCGATGACGTCGGTGTCCTCGCACAGCAGGAGCGCCTCGGGCACCGGCACGGCGGTGTCGCGCAGGCCCGAGATCACCCGGAACTCGCGGGTCATGTCATGCGCGGTCGGCAGCACGTGCCCGAGCGGCGGGCGGCGCACCACCCAGCGCGACCGGCCGTCGCCCACCACGTAGGTGAGGTTCGACCGGCCGCCTTCCACGACGTCCGCGGTCAGCTCCCCGGCGACCAGGCCGGGCCGGTGCGCGTCCAGGTGGGCGCGCAGGCGGCCCAGGTCGAGGCCCGGCGGGTCGGTCGGGTTCATCCAGCCTCCTCAAGCGTCTTGCGAGGGAGCATACCGACTAGTCGGTATGACGTACAGAGAGTGCCGGGAAGCGTCACTTTCCCTACGAAAGTGACGCTTCCCGGCGGTGTCACGCGAGGAACCGGGTGACCCACTCGGCGACGCAAGCGGGCTTCGCTTCGCCGTCGATCTCGACCGTCCACTTCGACACCGCCTGCTTGCCGCCCGGGATGTCGGTGACCTCCACCAGCTCGGCCCCGGCGCGCACCTTCGAGCCGACCTTCACCGGCTGCGGGAAGCGGACCTTGTTGAGGCCGTAGTTGATGCCCATCTTGGTGCCGTTGACCCGGTAGATCTTCGGCCCGAACGCCGAGAGCAGCGACAGCGTCAGGAAACCGTGGGCGATCGTGCCGCCGAACGGGCCCGCGGTCGCGCGCGGCTCGTCGACGTGGATCCACTGGTGGTCGTCGGTGGCGTCGGCGAACTGGTTGACCCGCTCCTGGGTGACCGTCAGCCACTCGCTGTACCCGAGGTGCTCGCCGACCGCGGCGGCGAAGGCGTCGAGGTTGTCGAATTCGCGCACGATGCTCAGTCCTTCGGTCCGCCGGCGACGTAGATGACCTGGCCGGACACGAATCCGGCACCTTCACTGACCAGGAACGACGCCAGGTTGGCGATGTCGTCGGGCGTGCCGACGCGCTGCGCCGGGATCTGCGACGCCGCCGCGGCCTTGAAGTCCTCGAAGCTCATGCCGAGCCGCTCGGCGGTCGCCGCGGTCATGTCGGTGGCGATGAAGCCCGGCGCGATCGCGTTCGCCGTGACGTTGAACTTGCCCAGCTCGATGGCGAGGGTCTTGGTGAAGCCCTGCATGCCGGCCTTCGCGGCGGAGTAGTTGACCTGGCCGCGGTTCCCCAGTGCCGACGTGCTCGACAGGTTGACGATCCGGCCGTACTTCTCCTGCGTCATGTACTTCTGCACCGCGCGGGTCATCAGGAACGAACCCTTGAGGTGCACGCCGAGCACGGAGTCCCACTCCTGCTCGGTCATCTTGAAGATCAGGTTGTCGCGGGTGATGCCGGCGTTGTTGATCAGCACGACGGGCGGGCCGAGCTCGTCGGCGACCCGGCCGACGGCCGCCTCGACCTGCTCGGCGTCACTGACGTCCAGCGCTACACCGACGGCCTTGCCACCCTTCGCGACGATCGCCTCGGCGCCCTGCTTGACGCCGGCCTCGTCCAGGTCCAGCAGCGCGACGGCGAAACCGTCCTCGGCCAGCCGCGCGGCCACGGCGGCACCGATACCGCGGCCGGCACCGGTGACCACGGCGACACGGGAAGGGGAATCGGTCACGGGGGACCTCCTCGTCGTTGAGAAGCGGGCTCGTGCCCGCGAGCCTACTAAGCAGTTGGTCACCCGACGATACGCGGGAGGAGTTCCCGATGTGGCGCAGGCATGCGCAGGATCATAGCCGTGTCGGACGGCCGGAAGCCCGGCTACTCCAGGTGGGGGAACCCGGTTCGGGTGGTCCGGGTGCGGCACCCTTGACTTGCCGCCCATCGCCCACCGCGGGCCGCCGGGGCCGGGAAAGGGGCGTGCGCCGCGCTCGCCGCACCCGGCACCGCTCCGGCGATGCCGCACCGCGGCGACCTCGAAGGCGGCGCCGACCGCATCCGCGGCGGCGACGGCCACGACTCGATCCACGGCGGCTACGGCGACGACCTGGCCAACGGCGATTCTGGCGGGGACACCGTCTTCGGCGACGACGGCGCGGACGTGCTGTGGGGCGGCAAGGGCGGCGCCGACGCGGCCAACCCGAACGACCGCGGCGTCAACGACTCGCTCGTCGACTACGTGCTCGGCGGCAAGGGTGCGACGACCGGCCCGTCGGTCGACCCGAACACCGGCGCGCTCGGCTCGGACATCATCGACTGGCGCCCGCGCGGGACGTACGGCTCACCCGGCTCGTCGACGTGTTCGGCGAACCCGTGGCCGCAGACGTTCGGCAACGGCAAGAACGCGGTCACGGTGGACCCGTGCTCGTGGTTCGAGCTGACGAACCTCGACAACGCCGACACTCCCCGGGCGCGGGCCAGGGCCCGGCGGACGTCACGACGGCGGGCACCCCGGCCTTCGACGAGCTGGCCCTGGTGTACCAGTCGGACCTGCAGGGCCACGGGGCCGGACCGGCGTTCCCGACCACCCCCGGCCACTTCGACAACCCGAACGCCTGCGCCCCCTGAGCGGGGACCGGCCAAGGCGGGCGCCCGGATCCCGGGCGCCCGCCTTCTTGCTGCGCGACGCCGCCAGGGCGGGGCCGCTGCGGGACTAGTCCGATCGGGTAGCGCGGTGGCGGAGGCTAAACCTCGCGACGGCACACGCGTGTGGCGTGCGACAACACGTTGTTTTCACACAGTTCGCGTTTTCGAACCAGCGATTCGCCCCCGACCGCGGGAGCGCGCTCGCCGGCCGAGTCATCGAGGTGGGGTCCGTGTCTTTTTCGGGATTGGTCTTCGCGCCCAGACGGAGATCGCTGGCGGCTCGAATGGTGTCGGTCACGACGGTGGTGGCGCTGGCACTCGGCGCCGCCACGGTGATCGAGACCGTCGCGACCGCCGCGCAAGCCCCGGTCGCGCCGGTGCACGTGGAGTCGCGGCCGGACGTGGTGTCCGCGGCCGTGTCGGCGCGGGCGCAGGGGTCGCGCGTCGAAGTGGAGTCGTTGCGCACCGAAACGTCGACGACGTGGTCGAATCCCGAGGGGACGCTGACGACGGAGGCGCACGGCGCGCCGATCCGGTTCAAGGACACCACCGGCCGCTGGCGCCCGGTGGACCTGGCGTGGCGCAAGAACGCGGACGGCACGGTGGCGCCCGCCGGTCACCCGATGGGGCTGGCGCTGGGGCGCAAGAACGCGAAAGCGGGCACGGCGTTCGTCGCGGCGGCCTCGGACCCCGCCCGTCAGGTCGAATGGCTGACGCCGTGGACGCTGCCGGAACCGGTGCTGGACGGCACCAAGGCGACCTACGCCGACGTCCAGCCGGGAATCGACCTGGTGATGCACACCCGCCGCTCCGGGTTCGAGTACGACTTCGTGGTCAAACGCCGGCAGGCGACCGCGCCGTCGTGGCGGATCCCGTTGCACCTCAAGGGCTTGACGGCGAAGCAGCAGCCGGACGGCACGATCGACTTCCTCGACTCGGCGAACAAGGTGCACTCGAGCATCCCGGTGCCGCTGATGTGGGACGCGGCGGTCGACCAGCGCAGCGGCGAACCCGTCAACCGTGCCAAGGTCGGCACGGCGGTGGAGACCGCGGGCAACGGCGCCGCGACGCTGGTGATCACGCCGGACCCGGCGTGGTTCACCGACGCCAAGCGGACGTACCCGATCACGGTCGACCCCACCTACGCCTCCGGCACGGCCTACTCCAGCTTCGACACCTGGGCCCAGACGGACTACACGACCGACCAATCGGCCTCCCCGGAACTGAAGCTGGGCACGTACAACGCCGGCGCGGTCAAGGCCCGCTCGTTCCTCAACTTCGCGGTCGCGCCGTTCAAGGGCAAGCAGATCGTCAGCGCGAACCTGTTCCTCTTCGAAACCTGGTCCTACTCCTGCACCGCGTCCGCGTTCGTGGTCAAGAGCTCCACCCCCGCGACCACGGCGACGCGCTGGACGTCGCAGCCGACCATCGGCGCCCAGTACGGCTCGGCCTCGTGGGCCAAGGGCCACGACGGGAACTGCCCGGCGGGCCGGGTGTCCGTGCCGATCACCGGCCTGGTCCAGGCGTGGTCGAACGCGACGTACCCGACCGGCGGCCTGACCGTGATGGCGGCCAACGAAGCCGATTCCAACTCGTGGAAGAGATTCCACTCCAGTGAAGGCTCGGCGGACCCCTACATCTCCTACACCTACAACCGGCCGCCCGCCGCACCCGCGATCCCGACGGTCACCGAAACCCTCGGCTACGCCGCGCCGGGCGGAGCGACCTACTACTACTCCGCCGGCCGACGGCCATGGGTGCAGACCAAGGGCACCGACGCCGACGGCAACACGGTCCGCTACGAGTTCGAGTACCACACCTCGACCGTGGTGTCCTCGACGACGCTGAAAGCCAGCTGCACAAGTTCGGCATACGCCTCCGGGACCACCGCGGGCTGCCGGCCCACCGCTGAACTCCCGGACAACACGGCCATCGTCGTGCGGGCGAGGACCTTCGACGGCTCGCTGCGCTCCGGCTGGTCGGGGTGGGTCCTGATCCGCGTCGGTTCGGCCGTGCCCGCCGCTCCGACGATCACCTGCCCGTACGCCGACGGTTCCTGGACCGACACGCCGCCCGCGGCGAACTTCACCTGCACGATCGCCGCGCCCGGTCCGGGCTTCAACGCCCCGGGATACGTCAGGGTCACCGTCGACGGCCAGCTCCGTCCCACCAACTTCACCGGCGGCGCACCGGGGCAGCTCAAGATCACTCCCTCCAGTGACCCGAACGTCGGCAAAGCGGTCATCACCCTGCCGAGCTCCCAGGGGCTGCACACCATCAAAGCCCAGGCCGAAACGCCGGCCGGCAAGCTGTCCACCGCCGCGAACTACTCGTTCGGCTACGGTGGCTCGACGTTGAGCAGCCCCGCGGTCAGCCCGCGGCTGACGACGACCGGCGCCGTCAAGATCGCCGCGTCCGGTCCGCCCAAGGGCAGCTCCGGCACGCCCACGGCGTCGGTGCGGTGGCGGCTGTCCGGCTACGGCGGTGCGAACGAATCGACCGGGTGGAACACCGCGGCCAGCGCCCCGCTGACGGTCACCGACAACGGCGCCGCCGGGGTGACCGTGGCGGGGACCTGGAACACCACCGCCGACACGCAGGACGGGCAGCTCGACGCCGACCCGAACACCGCCGGCGTGCAGCCGACCCCGCTGAACGACCGGCAGCCGGTGCTGCTGGACGTCCAGGTGTGCCTGACCTACACGAGCACGACGCAGTGCACCTGGTCGCAGACCAAGAGCAGCGTGCTGCGGGTGCCGCACGCGTTCGGCAACGGCTTCCCCACGGCCGACGTCGGACCGGGTCAGGTGGCGCTGTGGACCGGCGAGTTCGCCACCGAAGCGACGGACATCTCGGTGCCCGGCTACACCGGCGATCTGACCGTGTCCCGGTCGCATTCCACCTTCGCCGGCGCCAACGACACCGTCAGCGGCGTGTTCGGCCCGGGCTGGACCGCCGGGTTCGACGGCGCCGAAGCCGGCGTCGCGGGCATGCAGGTCATCGACAACACCCGGACCGACGGGACGATCGCGCTGGTCGACGGCGACGGTTCGTCGATGGTCTTCGAGTCGCCGAGCGGCAAGCGGCGCACCACCGCGACGCTGGAAGCCGGCACGTGGGTACCGGCGGAGGAGGACGCCGCCCAGGCCAGGGCCAAGCTCACGGTGAGCGGTGCAGGCGCCGAGACCGTCATCGCCTACACCGAGGACGACGGCACGACGACCACCTTCGTCACGACCGCCGCCACCGCGCCGTCCGCCACCGCGGCCGGGAAGTTCCGGCCGGCCGGCATCGCCGAGCCCGGGGTACCGGGAAAGACCGCGTACAGCTACGACGCCGCCGGCCGGGTCGCCCGCATCGTGGCGCCTTCGGCACCCGGTGTCGGGTGCACCGACGGGCAAGGCGGGTACACCAACGCGATCGGCTGCCGGTCGCTGCGGTTCGACTACGGCACTTCCGGCTCGGCCACCGGCCGGTTGACCGCCGCCTGGCTGGACATCTTCAACCCGGACAAACCCGGTGGCGCCGGTATGGATTCGATCAAAGTCGCGTCCTACGGCTACGACGCGGCCGGACGGCTCGCGACCGCGACCGATCCCCGCAGCGGCCTGTCCACCGCCTACGGCTACGACCCGGCCGGCCGCCTCACCTCGATGACGCCGTCCGGTCAGATCCCGTTCCAGCTCACCTACACCGCCGCACCGGACGTCAAGCTGGCCAACGTGAAGCGGGACCGGCCGGCGGGCGACCCGGCGGGCGGGACCGCCACCCTCGCGTCGTTCGTCTACGACGTACCGGTCTCGGGCGCCGGGCTGCCCGATCTTTCCCCGCAGTTCGTGGCCGGGTGGGACCAGCGGTCGGCGCCGGTCAAGGGGTTCGCGGTCTTCGGGCCCGAACACCCCGTCGGTTCCACCTCGCCGTCGGGGGTCGCCGCCGGTGACTGGGAGTTCGCCGAGCTGCAGTACGCCGACAGCGAGGGCTACACGGTGAACACCGCGGAGTTCGGCGCGGGCGCCTGGCAGTACACCGCCGTCGACTACAACGCCAAGGGCAACGAAATCCGGACGCTGGACCAGCGAGCACTCCGGCAGATCATCGACGGCCAGCAGACCGCGGCCGATCAGCTCGCGTCGATCACCGCTTACAACCAGGACGAAACCCTGATCACCGACAGCTACGGACCGGCGCGGATGGCGACCTTGCGGGACGGCACCGCGAAGCTCCTCCGCACGCACCGCAAGATCGAATTCGACCAGGGCGCCCCCAACGGCGGCGTCAACCCGGCCACCGGGCTGCCGTACCGGCTGGCCACGACCGAGACCACGTTCGCCAACGACCCCGGCACCGGCCAGGACGTGGAGGTGGTCAGCCGCACGTTGACCGACTACGCGCCCCCGGTGGCCGGCGACCCCGACGGCTGGGCGTCCGGTCTGCCCGGCCGGGTGACCACCGACGTGGACCTGAACGGCACGGTGTCGCCGGGCGACGTCAGCCGGGTCACCCGGTACGACGCCGAGAACCGGGTGGTGGAGACGCGCCAGCCGACGTCGGACGGGACGGACGCGGGCACCACCGAGACGGTGTACTACACGGCAGCGGCCACCACGGCGCACCCCGAATGCGGCGCGAAACCCCAGTGGGCCGGCCTGGTCTGCGCCAAGGTCCCGGCGGCGGCGCCGTCGGCGGGACCGCCGCTCCCGACGACCACCACGACGGGTTACGACTACCTGCTGGCTCCGTCCACCGTGACCGAGAAGTCGGGGGCCGTCACCCGCACGCGGACCATCGCGCACCTCGCCGACGGACGGGAAGCGGCGGTCACGACCTCGGTCACCGGCTTGGCCGGGTCGACCCCCACCACCACGAAGGAGACCGCCTACGACCCGGTCACCGGCGCCGCGACGACCACCACCGCCCGGAGCGCGGACGGCACCGTCGCGGCCGTCGTCACCAAGGGGTACGACGCTTGGGGGCGGCAGATCAGCTACCAGCCGTCCGGGGAATCGGCGACGACGACGGTCTACGACGCCGGCGGGTCCGTGGCGACCGTCACCGACGCGAACGGGTCCACCCGGTACAGCTACGACGGGGTGGACGCGGCCGGGGCCACCGAGCGGCGCGGCCTGCTCACGAAGGTCGAGGTGACCACGGCCGGTTCGACCTGGACCTCCGCCGGTGCCTACGACGCCGGAAGTGACCTGGTCACGCAGCAGTTGCCGGGCGGGATGACCCAGCGGACGGAGTTCGACAACACGGGCACCCAGACCGGGCTGACCTACACCGGAGCCGACGGCGGCTGGCTGTCCTGGTCGCTGGACAACGACGCGACCGGGCGGGTCGTGCGCGAATGGACGCCGGACGGCGCGGCCTTCACCGGGCCGGCCGCCGGCGACGAACCGGGCGACGTCGGCGACGCCCAGCCCTACGACCGCGGCTACGCCTACGACGGGGCCGGCCGGCTCACCGAAACCCGGGACCGGACGGCCGCGGCCACCGGCGTCGACGTCACCGATCCGGAGACCGCACCGGGCTGCGTCACCCGCGCGTACTCGTTCGACGGCAACGACAACCGGCTGGGCAAGGCGACCAGGCCCGCCGCGACGGACGGCTCCTGCAGCGGCACGGGCGGCACCACGGTGTCGCGCACGTTCGACAGCGCCGACCGGCCGGTCACCGGGTACGGCTACGACGAGCTGGGCCGCACCCGGGTCCTGCCCGCCGGGGACGCACCCCAGCAGGCCGGCGGCGCGGTGTCGCTCGACTACTACGACGGCGACCAGGCCCGGGCCATCACGCAGAACGGGGTCACCACGACGTTCACCCTCGACGCGCTGGACCGGCGGCTGTCCGAAACCGTCACCGGCGGCGGCACCACGACGGTGAACCTGCGGCACTACACCGACGGCTCGGACAACCCGACGTGGGTCAGCGCGGGCGACGCGACCCGCCGTTACGCGGAACTCGTCGGTGACGGTCTCGCGCTCACGGTGGACCAGGCCGGCGTCGGCTCGCTGACCCTGACCGACCCGCACGGGGACGTGGTGTCCACTGTGGACCTGCCGTCGGCCGCGAGCACCGCCACGGCGTTGAACGGCTGGAACGACTACGACGAGTACGGCAACCCGGCCGCCGCCAACACCAACCAGACCGGCCCGGCGGCGTACGGCTGGCACGGCTCGGCACAGCGGGCGGTGTCCGGCGCCGGCTTGACCCTCATGGGAGCCCGCCTCTACAACCCGGCGACCGGCTTGTTCCTCACCGTGGACCCGGTCCGCGGCGGCAACACCAACGCCTACAACTACCCGGCCGACCCGGTCAACACGGCCGACCTGACCGGCCAGATGAACAAACAGGAGGGCGGAGGCGGCGGCTGTGCCTGCAAGAACGGCACGAAGGCCAAGAAGAACGTCGTCAAGAAGCTGAAGAGAGCGAAAAAGCTGCTCCGCAAGGCTTCGGCGAAGGCCAAGCGCAAGCTCGGGAACACGCTGAGCAAGGCCTTGAACCGCATCCAGCGGGCGAACTTCCGGAGCATCGACATCGTCTGCTTCATCGCGATCATGTCCCTGATCTCGGCGATAGCCTGGTTCATCGGCTCCTTCACACCGTGGACGTGGTGGGGCATCGCAGCCGCCGCGGCGGCGATCGTGGCCGCGTACGCGTTCGTGCAAAACGCCTGCTTCGGCTGGACGAACTACCGGTTGTGACGGCTTGCCGTCCGATGTGAACCACGGCTGAAGGCGGCTCTCGCCGTACGGTGAGAGCCGCCTTCAGCTTTTCGCATTCCGCGTGTCCGGGGTCAGGTTCGCGTTCCGCGCCCTAGTCGGCGCCCGAGCGCATTCGCGTGTAGTCCTTGACTTTTTCGAGCGCGAAAGCGGTCGATTTGGAGTTCGGCGATATGACGGCTACGGCTTCGGCAAATTTCAACAACGTTTCGGGATGATGTACGATGCATGCTTTCGCAATAGCGGAGATGTGCGGTCGGGTTATCGGTATCTCTTCTACGCCGAGGTCGACACCAAGGGCCTCCATGAGCGTCTCGATGGCAAGATTCCGGCCGGCGAGTTCGCGTAGTTCGGGTACTCTTTCCAGGGCGTCGACGACTTCGTCGAGGTCTCTGGTGCTCGAAACCACGCGCGGCGACGGTCTCGTGTCGAGCATGGCTCTGGCTTGAGCGGTCGACGGACCGTCCGATCCCATCATCATGTCGACGATGTCCAGCAGTCTGACGAGAGCGCCTGGTTGCTTGCGGCATGCCAGAACGATGGCGAAGAGGTGTGGCCGTGCTGCCGGGTGCTCGGCGATGGCCAGACTGAATTCCAGATCTTCGGTGAGAATCTGGAGGGCGAGGCGCCGCCCGTCGGCTTCGCGAAGGGCTTTGAACTGAAACAGCTGGTCGACGAATTCCCCGAGTCGGCGGTGAAATTCCTGGCCACCGGGTAGTGAAAGATTTTCGCTCGCGGTCGAGGGGCTTCCGGCGCTGGTCCGCGACTCGGATGAGGTCGGGGGTGCATCGGCGACGGGCGTGGTGTGGAACGTGCCATCGTGTGCGTTCTGCCACAACTGCTCGAACGAATCGAGGATTGCTTCTTCGTTGCGAATGCGCCCCAGCTGGATGAACGCCGCAACGACCCAGAGCATCACGTTCCGGTTCGGCAGCTCGACGGTGATCAATGCCCTGTGGCAGGTGGTCGTCGAGAAGGGACGACTGCCGGTGCCGTCCTCGGACCAATTGTGAGCGATCCAGCGGGCGACTTGAGCGACGCTCGGATAGCCGGCTTTCGCGTGCAACTGGTGCAAAGCGGTATTGAGTGTTCGGAGCGGGCCGGGAGGCAGGTCCGGCTGGTGCCAAGTGCGGCCCATGGCGTCCTCCTCTCGTGGCATCACGCGACGTAACTCATCGTAAACCGGGTTGGTGACGATCAGCCCGCGCGATCGGAGTTCGTCGGGCCGATGGCGCTCGGACTTGGTCCGGAACCGCACTTGTGGGGAGGAGCTCAGATGGGCGTAACGAGTTGTCAGCGGGGATAAATTCGCTCCTGACCTGCTGGAATAGTGGGTCCTGGCGGTAAGGCGTACCTGGCGAGCAGGAGTGGGAGCGGACATGGACAGACCGCGTGCGCGGCGACGGTCAGAGAGCGGTGCGGTTTTGGACTCGGCCGGATGGAGGCAGCTGGCCCGCCTGGTCGAGCTGGCCTTCGCCGGTGAGCGCGAGTCGTTCGTGCGCATGCTCGTGGTCCTCGTTGTCGTCGCGTCGGTGGGGCTGGCGGCGATCGGCTTGCTCGGACCGACGCTCGTCGGGGGCGTCGGCGGCGGGGCGATGCTGCTGAGTGCGTTCCGCCGGCGATCATCGTTTTGGGAATCTTCGCGGCAAGTCCGCGGATCCTGTCCCCGATGCGCGGGTACGGCAAAGGCAATTCCCGAGATGTCCCGTGCTGTTCAGGGCGCTTCATCGGCGACGCAGTGAGCTTTCCTCGTCCCGGAAGCGCTGGACGTCGTCGTGCGGGCGGCGTACGGCATCGGCTTTCTCGCCTGGCTCGCCGACACCAGGGTCTTTCGCTTCCGACTACGCCTTGATCGCGATCTTCGACAGCCTTCTCCGTGGCGCCTTCCCTGCTCGGAAGCGGGCGAGGCGCTACCGTATCGGTACGTCAGCGAGAGGGTGATCAGGAGGCTGGGTGGCGGAGCACGGTGACGCACCGCCCTTCGAGCCGACGACCTATCGCGGGCCGCAGTTGCCGGTTCCACGAGAGCTGCCTCCCGATATCTCCGGGTTCATCGGCCGGACCGAGCAGCTCGACGAGCTCGACCGGCTGCTCGACGGTTCCAGGACCACGACCTCCGTCGTGATCTCCTCGCTCTCCGGCACGGCGGGAGTGGGGAAGACCGCCTTGGCCGTGCACTGGGGTCACCGGGTGCGTGAGCGGTTCCCCGATGGGCAGCTCTACGTCAACCTGCGTGGCTATGACGCGGAGGACCCTGCTGCGCCCGAAGACGTGCTGGCCGATCTCCTGCGTGCGCTCGGTATCGCCGAGGCCACGATGCCGGCCGGCCTCGATCGCAGGGCCAGCATGTACCGGTCGATGGTGGCCGATCGGCGCATCCTGGTCGTCCTGGACAACGCCCGTACGGCCGATCAAATCGAGCCCTTGCTGCCGGGAACGGTCAGCTGCTTCGTGGTAGTCACAAGCCGTGACGCCCTTCCGGGCCTTTCGATCACCCAGGGGGCCTCCCGGGTGACCGTCGACCTGCTTTCGCACGAAGACGCGGTGGAGCTCCTGCGACGGCGGCTCGGGAAGCGCGTGGACGACGAGTTCGCCGCGGCGGACGAGCTGGTCGAGCAGTGCGCGTGTTTGCCGATCGCGCTGCGCATCGTGGCCGAGCTGGCCCTGGCGAGGCCGCTGTCCAAGCTCGGCGACCTCGTCCGCGAGCTCGCCGATGAACAGCGGAAGCTGGCGATCCTCGGTTCGAGCGGCCACGCGCGTGTTGCCGTGCGTTCGGTGTTCTCCTGGTCGTACCAGCAACTGAGTCCGCTGCAGGCACGAGCGTTCCGGCTGATGAGCGTGCCGCCCTCCGGCTGCGCCATCGACGACTACGGGCTGGCTGCCCTGGTCGGGGGCATCACTCTCGCCGAGGCGGGCGATGCGCTGCACAGCTTGATGCGCGTCAATCTCGTCCGGGAGGCCACGGACGGCAGATTCTTCCTGCACGACCTGCTGCGCGCCTACTCCGCGGAATTGGGCCGGGAATCGTCACACCGCAACGAACGAGAACACGCGCTCGATCGCCTGTTCGTCTACCACACGTACATGTCATGTCGAGCGCTCGATCTGCTCAGCCCCCAGCACGGCCGCAACCGGCCGGCGATACCCGGACCGGCCGGGCCCGCGTTGAAGCTGAAGAACGACGAACAGGCCATAGCCTGGTTGACCGCCGAGCGGCAAAACGTCGTGGCCATCGCGAGGCGATTCCGCGAAAAGGAGCCCGGGGATCCGCAAAGCCCGGTCACCGCACTCTGCCAAGTTACCGCCGAGCACAATCTGGGGCTGTTCGCGCGCTACGTCGGTGACGTGCCCGGTGCACTGCAGCACTTCGAACGGGCGGGTAGAGCGCTGGCGTCCTCGGAGCTCACCTACCTGAGGCGGATCTGGCTGGACCAGGCCGAAGCTCTGTTGCTGGCCGGCCTGTCGAACGAGGCGGCCAACAGCTTGGACGAAGTGATCGCGGCCGCCGAGCACGCGGTCGACGAGGTGGATCTCGCAGAAGCTGAGCTGCTCCGCGCGGTGGCGGCACTGCTCGACGGGAACGGTCGCGCCGCCCATGAATTCGCGCATGCCGCCGAACGGAGGTTCTCGGCGAACGGGGACATCGGCTGGTCCGCGATCGCGGCGCTGACCCGCTTGCGAGCGGACGTCAAGCTCGGACTGGCGACCGGAGCGGTCACCGGCTGGCTGGCCGGCTGCGCGGTGCGACTGGCCGACCGCCTCCGAGCCCTGAGGCTGGTCGACGAGTCCGCAGCGGCGCGTCTTCTGGCCGTTCGGGTTCTTCTCCGGCTGAGCCGGGTGGGGGAGGCCGAAGCGGAGATGGCCAGAGTGCCGAAGCCGCGCTACATGACGCCGACCGACCACCAGGTCCTTCGCTGGCTCTGCCGGGCGGAGATTGCGGTCGCGGTGGGTGATCGGCGGCGCGCTCTTTCGTGCGTGCGCAACGGGCTCATCGAGCTGGATCACCGCAACGACCGCCCCGCCGGGCCGGATCTGGCCGGCGGCACCGCGATGCACGCCCGCGAACTGGGACAGCTGGGAATCCAGATGATGCTCAGCGACCGGACGGCGGATCAGGACCCGCAGCGACTCTTTGCGTGGCTGGAACTCGCACGCGCGACGGCCTACCGCTACGAGTCGCCGATCGACGACCCGGTGCTCGCCGAACGCGTAGACGCGTTCCGCCAGCTGACCCGGTCGCTCCAGCTGGCCCAGTTGCGGGGTGAGCCCGCCGCCGAGCTGGTCTCCCGCCACAACACTCTGCAGCAAGAGATCTCTCGCCTCGGCCGGCAGGCCAACACGCGCGGTGGTTTCCGGCGGCGGGCCAGCTTTTCCCAGCTCACGGACCAGCTCGGCGACCGCGCTTTCGTGAACTTCCTGGCGATCGGCGAGACCCAGCTCGCGGTCGTGATCGCCGATGGGCACGCCCACGTCGTGCAGATCGGCAGCCGTCGCCGCGCGGAGGAACTCGCGTGGGAGCTTTACGCGGACATCGATGCCTACGCCCCTGACGACTTGCCCCTGCCCCTCGCCGAGGTGGTGATCGCCTCGGCGCGTCGGCGAGCCGGATCCCTGGACGACCAGTTGCTCGCGCCGCTGGCGAAGCTGCTGTCCGATCGCGAACTGGTGATCGTTCCGAGCGGGCCACTGCATTCGATCTCGTGGGGAGCGTTGCCCTCGCTGCATAGCCGTCCGTACGTGGTCACCCCTTCCGCAACGGCGTGGCTGGCGGCGGATCGTCCGCCGACCCGCGACCGCGCTGGTGAGACGGTCCTGATTCGCGGGCCCGGCGTCGAGGCCGACGGGAGTGAGTTCGAAGACCTGGTCAGGCTGTATCCGCACGCCATGTCCTTGAGCGGGCGGGATGCCACCGTCTCCGCGGTGCTGGAGCGCCTGGACGGGGCGGGGATGGCTCACCTGGCGGTTCAGGGCCAGCATGAGCCGGAGAACGCTTTGTTCTCACGGCTCGAGCTGGCGGACGGTCCGCTGTTCGCCCACGACGTCCTCCGGCTCGGAACGCCGCCGGCTCAGGTGGTGCTGGCGGCGAGCGAGCTCGCCTTGACCCACGTCAGGCCGGGCGACGAGCCGCTGGGGTTCGCCGGCGCATTGCTGGCGTCCGGTGTCAGCACGGTCGTGGCCGCGGTGACAAGGGTCGGCCGGAACGCCGCAACGCAGGCCATGACCGAGTTCCATCGACGGGTCTCGGCGGGGAGTCGGCCGGCGAGCGCACTTGCCGAGGTGACGGCACAGGACCCGTACCGGCGACCGTTCGTGTGCGTGGGTGCCAGCTGATCGGTCTTCGCAACGCTTGCCAGGCGAGCAGGGCGGCACCGGAGATCAGCTCGCCGATCGCTGAGCCACGGGTTGGCCCAGCGTGACAAATCTACGGGTAGTACCGGTTTGAGTTGCAGCGTGGCCGTGGTGGCCAGGTCGCGGACCGCCACCCAGAGCTTCTTGAACCGGACCGGGTCGCCGCCGAGGTGCCCGACGATTCCGGACACCACCTCCCACGACGGAAGCTCGCCCCGCTCAGCAGGTTCCCGATCGTGGTGTGGGACGCGCCGGTCGCCTTCGCGATGGTCGCGGGCTGAGGGGCGCCGGAGCTCCGGCGCAGCACCCGCAGCTCGGTGCACAGCCGGACGACGGCGGCCCGGGCCATGGTCGGGGTGGATCACCGGACGAGGGGAGAACGACCGTGCCGCACGACGTGCTGTACCTCGGGCTGCCCGCGGTCTCGGCGCTGACGTGGCTCGCCGGGTCGGCGATGATCCTGCGCGCCGCGGGGGCGGCGATGAGGTGTCAGCGGGGGCAGGGGCCGAAGTACAGGCACTCGATCGCCGCGCGGGGGGCGAGGGAGGCGGCGTGGGGTTCCAGTTCGTCGAGCAGGGTGGTGAGGCGGTCGAGGTCGGCCTCGCCGCCGGGGGTGAAGGGGACGAACCGCTCCGCCGTGTCGTGGACGGGGCAGCCGTTGGTGTGCAGGTTGCCCGCCGGCACGAGGGCGAAGACCTCGGTGCCGGTGTCGTCGAACGTGAAGTAGCCCTGCAGGCGGACCGGGGTCGTCGTCGCGACCTCGTTGATGTGCCGGCCGCCGAAGCTGGCGGGGTAGTGCCAGCCGGCGGTGGGGTCGTCGGCGAAGCGGTCGTGGCCCGGGTCCCGCCCGCCCGCCAGGTGCCAGCCGCGCGCGAGGAGGAACTCGTGCACGGCGAGCTGGCGGGCGAACAGCGGGTCGGTCGTCATCGTGGGTTCCCTCCCGAACGCGGCGATGTACCCACCCAGTGTCGTCCCCGGCGGTCCGCCACGACCGGGTGACCACCCCCCGCTACACGATCCCGGCGCCGATCAGCTGCTCCCAGATGACGCTCTGGTCGACGACCTCGACGCCGAGTTTCTCCGCCTTGGTCAGCTTGCTCGCGCCGACGTCGGCGCCGGTGATGAGGAAGTCCGTGCTCGCCGAAACCGACGAAGCCGTGGTGGCGCCCGCCTTTTCGCAGTGGCGCTGGAACGTCGGGCGGGGCACCTTCTCGCCCGAACGCGGGTCGCTGATCGCGCCCGTCACCACCACCGTCTTGCCCGCCAGGGGCGCCCCGGCCGCGACGACCGGGGGCAGGTCCTCCTCGCGGACGTCGAGGGATACGCCCGCCTTCCGCAGCCGTTCGAGCTCCGGGCGCAGCCGGGTGAGGTGCTCGATCAGCGAGGCCGCGACCTTCGGGCCGATGTCCTCCACCGCCACGAGCCCCTCCTCGCCCGCCTCGGCGACGTCTTCCAGCGAGCCGAAACCCGCTCGGCACAGGCGAGCCGCGGTGCCTTCGGAAGCCATCGGGATCGCCAGGCCGATCAGCGCGCGGCGCAGGCCGACCGCGCGGCTCGCGTCGATCGACTCGATCATCCGCGTGGCCGAGACCTCGCCGACGCGGTCGAACTCCAGCAGTCTTTCCTTGGTCAGCCCGTAGAAGTCCGACGGGTGCTCCAGGATCCCCGCCTCCGCCAGGCGTTCGATCCACACCCCGCCGATGGCGTCGATGTCCGCCGCCGCCCGCGACGCCCAGTGGATCAGCCGGCGCACGGTCTGCGCGGGGCAGGAAACGTTGGTGCAGAACAGTTCCCGGCTGTTGCCCTGCTCGGTCAGCGGCTGCCCGCACGACGGGCAGGCGTCCGGCGGGACGATCTCCCGCTCGGCGCCCGTGCGCTTCGACGCGTCGAGCACGCCGGCGACGAACGGGATGACGTCACCCGCGCGGCGCACCAGCACGGTGTCGCCGATCTTGATGCCGCGGGCGCGGATCACCTCCTGGTTCGCCAGCGTCGCGCGGGTGACCGTCGTGCCGCCCACGAACACCGGTTCCAGCCACGCCACCGGGGCGATCTTGCCGGTCTTGCCCACGTCCCAGACCACGTCGGCCAGCACGGTCGTCTTCTCCTCGGCGGCGAACTTGAACGCCAGCGCGCCGCGCGGCGAGCTCGACCGGGTGCCGGCCGCGGCGTACGCGTCACGATCCGCCAGCCGCAGCACCGCGCCGTCGAGGTCGTAGTCCAGCTCGTTGCGCTGCTGCTCGATGGTGGTGATCGCGGCCTGCGCGGCGTCCGCGCCGGCGCAGTGCCGCATGTCGGCCGCGGTGAACCCGAGCGCCACCAGCGCGCGCTCGAGGTCGGTGGCCGCGCTGTCGGGGTCGGTGTGCAGGTCGAAGGCGAAGAACCGCAGCCGCCGCTCGGCGACCGTCGCGGGATCCTTCGCGCGCAGCGTGCCCGCGGCCGCGTTGCGCGGGTTGATCAGCGGCTTGTCCGGGTGCGCGGTGTTGTACGCGGCGAACGTGGATCGCAGCATGACGGCCTCGCCGCGGACCTCGACCCGGCCCGGCGCGTCCACCCGATCGGGGATGCCGTCGGTCAGCGCGCGCACCAGCACCGTGACGTCGTCACCCGTCGTGCCGTCGCCGCGGGTGACCGCGCGCGCCAGCCGGCCGTTCTCGTAGACGACGGCCAGCGAAAGGCCGTCCAGCTTCGGCATGACCACGACCGGCTGGCCGGGGAAGCGGTCGAAGAACGCGGCGACCTGCTCGGGCTTGGTCGCCTTCTCCAGCGACAGCATCGGGCGCGAGTGCCGGATCGGCGCGTGCAGCACCGCCGGCGCGCCGACCTGCTCCAGGGGGTTCGGGTCGGGCGCGAGCTCCGGGTGCGCCCCGATCAGGCTCCGCAGCTCGTCCTCGACCGCGTCGTACTCCGCGTCCGCCACCAGCGGCGAACCCCGGTAGTAGGCGTCGCGCAGCGCGACGACGCGGTCGGCGAGTTCCTGGATGCGTTCCTGAGCGTTCACGGGGAGGACGTTACCGGGCACCACCGACAAAACCGGGACCGTGCTGGAGGAGCTCCAGGCTTACGATGACGATCATGCGATTCGCCATCAAGACTTCGCCGCAGAACACCGAATGGGCGGACATGCTCGCCGTGTGGCAGGCCGCCGACGAGATCGAGCTGTTCGAATCCGGCTGGACGTTCGACCACTTCTACCCGATCTTCTCCGACTCCTCCGGGCCGTGCCTGGAGGGCTGGGTGACGCTCACCGCGCTCGCGCAGGCCACCAAGCGGCTGCGGGTGGGCACGCTGGTCAGCGGCATCCACTACCGCCACCCCGCGCTGCTGGCGAACATGGCCGCGACGCTCGACATCGTCTCCGGCGGCCGGCTGGAGATCGGCATCGGCGCGGGCTGGAACGAGGAGGAGTCCGGCGCGTACGGCATGGAGCTCGGCACGGTCAAGGAGCGCAGCGACCGGTTCGAAGAGGCCTGCGAGGTCCTCGTCGGGCTGCTGACGCAGGAGACCACCACGTTCGAAGGTGCGCACTACCAGCTCAAGGACGCCCGCTGCGAGCCGAAGGCCGTGCAGACGCCGCACCCGCCGATCTGCATCGGCGGCAGCGGCGAGAAGCGGACGCTGCGCACGACCGCGAAGTACGCCCAGCACTGGAACTTCGTCGGCGGCACCCCCGAAGAATTCGCCCACAAGCGTGACGTCCTGCACGCCCACTGCGCGGACATCGGGCGCGACCCGGGCGAGATCACGCTCTCCTCGCACGTCCGGCTCGGCCCCGACGGCGACTACGCGAAGGTCGCCGCCGAGGCGGAGGCGCTCGGCGAGGCAGGGCTGGACCTGGCGATCGTGTACCTGCCGCCGCCGCACACCCCGGCGGTGCTCGAGCCGCTGGCGAAGGCGCTCGAACCGCTGCGCTAAGCCGGGGTGCGCAGCGCCGCGACGGCCGCCGCGATGCCCCTCTCGTCGTAGCTGCCGGTGGGCAGGGCCGCGCTGTGGGCGTGGCGGACGACGCCGCCGGCGTCGACGAGGACGCTGCCCGACCGCTGCAGCGCGCCGAAGACCGCCTTGCCGAGGCCCACCGCCTCGTGGGGCGTGCCGTGGCGGCCGGTGACGACCGGGAACGGGACGTCGTGCTTCGCCCGCCAGGCGGCCGCCGTCTCGCGGTCTTCGGGCACCGCGACGAGGACGCGGACGCCGTCGGCCGCCAGCGTTTCCGCGTTCCCGGCGAGGGCGCGGACGTGCCGGCGGCAGACCGGGCAGGTCGTCGAGCGCATGAAGTAGAGCAGCACCGCGTGGCCGCCGAGGTCGACGGCGCGCCCCGCGGTGTCGACCAGCTCCAGCGGCGGGAGCGGGGTTCCGGGTTCGAGCATGGCTGTCCTTTCGGGATCACAGCCGGGCGCGGACGGCGGTCCGCGCCCGGTGCAGGTGGGATTTCATCGCCGCCGTGCTGAGGCCGAGCGCCTCCGCGACCGTCCGCCCCGGCTGCCCCAGGACGTCGCGCAGCACGAGAACGCGGCGCTGCACGTCCGGCAGCGTCTGGATCGCCAGTGCGACGCGCTCGGCTTCGAGCCGCTTGAGCGCTTCGTCCTCGGCCGAGTCCGTGAGCCCGGGCTCGGGCTCGGTGCCGGTGTCCAGCAGCCGCCGGGTGCGGCGCAGGCACTCGTTCCGCACGATCCGGAACATCCAGGAGGCGAGCGCCGCTGTCGCGCGCAGGGAGCCGATCTTGCGGTAGAGGACGATCAGCGCCTCCTGGGCCGCGTCCTCGGCGTCCTGCGGTGACGCGCAGAGGTGGTCGGCGAAGCGCCGCACGTGCGGGTGCGCCCCGTGCACGACCGCCGTGAGCGACTCGAGGTCACCCCCTTGCGCGGCTTCCACGAGCTGCTCGCTGACCCACCCCATCCGGCGCTCCTCCCGGTTCGACGACGACACCCATAAGAGGGCGCGTCCCGCCGAAAGGATTCACCCCGCCCAGTGGCGGATCGCGAACCGGCCGCCGTCGCGGCGGATCTCGGCCGCGCCCGGGCCCGCGAAGTGCGCCGGGACGACGAGTTCCCCGGTGTCGGCCGCCCGTTCGAGGACGGCGCGCCGGGTGGCGGCGGCTTGCCGCGGGTCCTCGCAGAAGCAGCTGCTGTGCTCGGGTTCGAGGAGCTGCACCGGGCTGTGCAGCAGGTCGCCGACGAACACCGCGCGGTCCGTCCCGGACGCGAGGCGCAGCACCGACGAACCGGGGGTGTGGCCGGGCGCGGGCTCCAGGGTGAGGTTCCGGTCGATGCGGTGGCCGCCTTCCCACAGCACCGCGCCTTCGCGCCGGACGCCGGCCGCGGCGAGGCGGTCGAGGAACGGCGTGGCCAGGTGGTCGAACAGGGGGATCTGCGGGCGGTCCCGGTCGTTGCCGACGCCGGTGTCGACGAGGATGACGCGGCCTTCGCTGCGCAGCACCTAGGTCTGGACCGCGTGTTCGGCGGTGGGTGCACGACGGGTAGGTCTCCGGCCGCATGATCTTCTTCGTCTTTGATCCAGCTACCGGAGACCTCGCTCGTCTCCAGGAATCGACGTGCCCACGCCGCCTTCACGACGACGCGTAACAATCCACGCTGAGAATCGACGATACAACCAGCGCACCACCAAGCGGTTGCGGACGAGCAGGAAGAGTCGTCGGGTCCTTCGTGCCCCTCTGGCCCGATGACCTGCATCAACGCGGCACAACTCAGCACGGGGAGGTCGAGTGGGTGACCCAAACGCAGATGCCCGGACGTACGCGTGGAACTGGTTCGCTCTGCACTCCGGGCAACGTATGCAACTGGTGAATTTCTGGCTCGTGGCTATCGCGTTCCTGGGGGCCGCCTTCGTGCAGGCCCGTGCCGGCAACCTCATAGCGGTGGCCGCGGGCGTGAGCGCGATCGGCGCGGTGGCGAGCGCCGCCTTCGCAATGCTGGACACACGAACACGCAATCTGGTCCGCATCGGCGAGGTCGCCCTCCTGAATCTGGAGGAGAAGCGCACATCAGACGGCGCGGACTCGGACCTGGAACTCGTCGCGGCGTCGCACGCGGCACGGCCGTCGCCACTTCTGTCCTATCGGATCATCATACAAGGACTGCAGATCTTCGTCGGCGTTGTCTTCGCTGCAGCGTTCGTGCTCGCGATCGCCGTCAGATGATGGGAAGGCTGCGGTCACTGCCGACGAGTCCGCCGATGAGATGTCGGGACGTCTGAATGCCGGAAACCAACTCAGGCCTGTTCGCAGAACGCGTGGCTGCGCGGGAAAAGCACCTGCCACGCCATTGGGCGGAGGCCCACCTCCTCGAACACGGCGCAGACGGATCAACCGAAGGTCGAATGACGTTCGACTCCTTCGTCGTGCACGTCCGCGACGCCGGGGAGATCACCTGGGTCGTGCACGGCCCGGCCGGCTCCGGAAAGACGACCGTTCTACGCGCACTGGAGATTGCGCTCCTCAGAGCAGAGGTGCCAGTCCTGTTCGTGAACGCTTCCATGCTCAGGCGAGCGCCGATCACCAAAGGAATGGACGCTGTAGACTTCGTTCGGCAATCGCGACCTCCTGGAATTCCGGAGAAGCTTTGGAAATCGCGGGTCAAACACAGGAAGGTGGTTGTTCTCCTCGACGGCGTCAACGAGATACGTCGCGAGTTCCCGACCGGACGGGAAGCGCGTCTGATCACTCAGTTGGCCGGAGGCAACCACGGACTCGCGGTGGTGCTGACGAGCCGTCAGGCAGATGAATCGATCGGCGAGTTCAGGTCTATACGGCGACTCCGTCTGCAGGACCTCACCCAAGAGCAGGTAAGAGCCTATCTGGCCGATCACGGGCTGGATCCGGACAGGCACCTTGCTTGGCTGCGGAAGATCGGCCTCGCGGGATTGTCGTCGAACCCCCTGTTGCTGGAAGCGCTCGTCACACACGTCAGCCGGCACACAACCGACGACGTGCGGGATCCCAACTCGCGTGCGGAGCTCGTCCGCAACGCCGCGCACAGGCACATGGCACCCGACCGGGTCCCTCCGAAAGTCAGTCACCACATCGAATCCGGCATGTCAGTGGATTCAGTCTGGTCCGCGTGTGCCGTGCTGTCCCACTTCGGCGAGTCAGGCGAATTCACGAGACACGAGGTTCTCCAGATTCTCGGAAAATGCCTTCCTGCCGAGTCTGCGACCGACTTCCTCGACTTCTTTCTGAATGCAGGGCCTATCGATTCGGATGTTCAGGTATCGGCCGTGACCGCGCGATCCTACTCGCTCAGTCATCAGCGGTATGCCGAGTGCGGTCTTGCGCTGGGTTGGGGCCCCCGGACTCCGCCGCCGATTGCATCGTCCGGTGAGTTCTTCGGAGGTTTCATCGCCGACTGGTGCGCCCTGCAGCCCGATCCGGCAAGAGCGACGGCCATGATCGTCAAAGCCGCGGCTGCGGAGTTCCGGTTCGAGACGGTCTGCGACCTCGTGGTCGCCAACGCCCCCCTCATGGATGAAGAAACGAAGAACGAAGCCTGGCGCGCGCTCGGCCGTGGTCTCACGATGTCGCGCGCGCGCCGGACCAGGCTGGCGGACGAACTCGGGTCGCTGCCTCGTGCGACCGCTGTAGAAGGAATCTCGAGAGGGCTCCTCGACGGCCTCGCCGCCGACGACACGGAGGTCTGGGCACTCGTCCGGGATGCGCTGATCACCGGGACACTGGACGGGCGGCAGCTGCAGAAGTACTTCCGCCAGGCCGATCGCCGCAGGTCCATCGAGGGGGAGCTGGCCAACCCGCGTAGGTCGAAGACGACATCCCCCGAGCCGGCGCGCACAACAGGCGCCGCCGTCGTGCAGGAGCACGTCTCCGAGAGGGAGGAAGTGCGTCCGCCCGGCGCGGACCGCGCGCCGGGTGACAAAGGTACCGGCGTCCCCACGTCATCGCTCGCTCCCGATGTAGCTACCGCGGGAGGCGCCTCGGACGTCGGCGATGCCGTCCACTTCGCGGAGCTCACCACGGACCGTCTGATCCGAATGCTGGTGGACGACGAGAAACATGTGCGCGTACAGGCCGCTATCCAGTTGAACGGTCGCCCGGACGTCGACTCACCTGTGCTGGCCGCCTTCGAGGATCTCGACGACATCGACTCGACGATTCGCATGCTGAGCGCCCTTGGCAGGATCGGCTCGCCTGTATTCATCCCGACCTTGGCGAATTTCCTGGACGATGCTGATGTCGTTGTCCGCGGCAAAGCGCTCACGGCGCTGGGCCGTATCGGGTCGCCGGCCGCTGCGGAGAAGATCCGGCCCAAGCTCCTCGATGCGGATGGCGGGGCCAGAGGTGCGGCAGTGACCGCTCTGGGGCGTTGTGGCAACGTTCAGGACGTGCATCGGATCGTAACCGTCATGAGCGATCAGGATACGATCACCCAGTTCTCCGCGATCGGCGCCATGTTCCGATTCTTCAACTACCGCGGACCGGGCGAGACTCGTGAGGAGTTCCCGGCGGAAGATGTCGCCCTCGCGGTAGCGGCCCTTGATGGCGCCGAACCGGGATCCCTCGTGGCGTTCTGTTCGATGATTCAGAAGACGGCCGTCCCGAATCGGGAAGCAATCCTGGACCGGCTGACCCGTCATTCGGTGGCCAAGGTTCGCGGGGCGGCCCTGACTGCGCTCGGCAGCGTGCATCCCGAACTCGGCGCGGACCGCGCTCGCGCGATGCTGGACGACCGAGACGACGTGAACCGAGCGGCGGCCATCACGGTGATCTACCGGAGCGGAGCAGCCGATGCAGAACTCCTGCGTGGATTCCTCTACGATCCTGCGAGCTGCGTGCGCGGAACGACGTCCCAGGCCGTTGGCCGGCTCGGCGACCTCGTCTCCCTCGATCGGGTCATCGAGCTCCTCCGGGACGTGGACCCCATAGTCCGTGGTTCCGCGGCCACGGCCTGTGCGCTGCTCAACGGTGTCCAGGCGGTGCCCATCCTGGTACAGATGCTGGACGACCCGATGGACAACGTCCGCGGCTCAGCGGCAAAGGCACTGGGTCTGCTCGGCGCCCCCGAGGCGATCGATCCGTTGTGTCGTTCACTCGCAGACTGCGTCCCCTATGTCCGCGGAACGGCTGCGGCGGCGCTCGCGGTCCTCGCCGATCCGGCCGCGACTTCCGCGCTCATCCCCGTTGCGGCTGACCCCGACGCTGGGGTCCGCAGGGCGGCAGTCGGGGCTCTGGGCAGAATTGGAGATTTGACAGGTCTGCCGAGCATCATCGAGGCGATGCACGACGAGGATGCCGCCGTCCGGTGGAACGCCGCGACGGCAGCAGGCCGTATCGGTGATCCGTCCGTCTGCGACATCCTCGTCCCGCTGCTGGAGGACGAGGACTCGCACGTGCGCGGCGCGACTGCGACGGCACTCGGCTGGCTGGGACAGGAGTCTTCGGTCGCTCCTTTGATGAACAGCGCGAAAGACAGCGTCGCCCGGGTCCGCGGTTCGGTCGCGACCGCACTCGGCCGGATCGGAGACCCGCGATCGGTACCGGTCTTGGTTGCCCTGGCGATCGACAAGGACGACGTTGTGCGCTCGTCGGCGGTCACCGCCGTCGGCCGCGGGGGTTTCACCTCCGCGATGGACTTGGTTCGCGCCGCATTGATCGATGATTCTCCGGAAGTGCGAGGCGGAGCTGTTCGCGCAATGGCCCGATTGAGCCCGACGTCCGACCTGAGGGAGGTCTTGGCAGACCGCGATCCCAGAGTCCGTCGGGCGGCCATCGCCGCGATCGGTGACAGCTCCGGCACGGACGACGGTATGCTGCTCCACGCTCTGAACGACGACGACGAAGAGGTCCGCCTCGTCGCCGTCGTCGCGTTGGGAAGGCGACATTCCGCTGGGGCGGTGGCCTACCTGCAGCAGGCGCTGGACGATCCGTCCGAAGCCGTCGGCAGCATGGCCGTGCAGTCCCTGGGCCAAGTGGTCGACGAAGCGGACCGGACCGTGCTCATCCAAGCCCTGAGATCGTCGCGGCGAGCGGTTCGGCTGGCGGCCGCTGACGTCCTCGGCGTGGACGCTGGACCAGGCACCAGGTCTGCACTGGAAGACCTTCTCCGCCATCCCGACGGTCGAAGTAGAGCGGCCGGTGCGCAGGCACTCGGCCGGATCGGAGACGCTCTGTCCGAGCCGGCGCTGATAGAGGCGTTGCGGGACCCCGACAGCTACGTGCGCGGCTTCGCTGCGGCCGCCCTCGCTCGGACCAGCGTGGGTTCGGAGAACGCTCGGACCGCGCTGCTCGGGAGGCTGGGCGATCCCGTCGAGGCGGTGGTCGGCATGGCTGCCCGCGCACTGGGCGCCCTCGGCGGCGAGAACGTCGCAGATGCTCTGCGGAGGTGCGCATCGGACAGCGATGTGAGTCTGTGGACACGGGCAACAGCAGTTCAGGCTGTCGCACCACTGTTCCATCGTCCGCAGGAATGGCTGAGAGTCCTCGCCGATCAATTCACGGGATCGTCTCCGCGATCAGGTGCGGCCAAGTTCCGTGGCGCGACCATCGCCGCCGTCATCCGTGGCCCATGGGACGACGACGTCTGCCGGTGGACGACGGGCATCCTTCTCGAGGATCGTGACCCCATCAACCAAACCGCCGCCGCGGCAGTGCTGGCGAAACACGGACGGCTCCCCGTCGAATTGGCAGCTCGGTTCCTGTCCAACCTGGAGGACGCCGGCCGGCTGCGCCGCAGCGACACCATCCCGGAGCGCCTCACCGGTGACGCGGCAGCAGCCGCCGTGCTCCGAGGGGTCACCGCGTCCTCTGCAAGCGATCCGGCAGGAGTCGCGAACGCGAGTGCGTTCGTGGCCGGCGCGCTCAACCGAACCGCTTCGTCCAGCATGGTGAGCTCTGCGCTCTCGGCACTGGACGCTCTGGATTCCGCAGCGGCACGCTCGTTCCTGGATGACTTGACCAAGAGCCTGACCAGTGACACGAGGACGCGCTTCGCGACCCTCATCGACCGGGCGGCGGAGCGGCTGACCGAAAGAACCGCAGAAGAGGAATCCTATCGAAGGCTCAGTCGGACACCGGAACGGTTCTTGGAAGCCTTCATGCGCTCGAACTCAGAAGGAGAGGACGCTACTCCCGCCATGAGTTGCGACATCGGCCTCATCACGATCATCGGAGAAGAATCGCGGGCGGTGATCGAGTGGCTCGAGGAACACGATCCTTCTGCCGAGAAACGGGGGCCGGGAGGAGTGCGCTTCGTGTATCGAGCCGATGTGCCCGCGGGCTCCGGAAGATCGCGGATCGTCATGACCCAAGCGATAGAACAGAATCAAACGTCGGCAAGCAACGCCGCCGACTACCTCGTCGAGCACTTCTCACCTCGTTTCCTGATCTTGCTCGGCGTAGCCGGCGGAATCCACGCCGATGTGACGCTCGGCGATGTCGTCATAGGTACCCACGTCATCGATTACGGTCCGGCGGCGAGTACCTCGAACGGGCCCCGTCATCGCGGGTCGGCATTCCGTCCACCGGTGCGTGTCGTCGCGGCCTTGAACAACTACTTCGCGCGACACGGTGAGCCACGACAGCTCACCGCGCACCACGAGAGCGCGGAGCTTGGTCGCTCCCTGTTCGCGCTGCAGAGGGGTCCGATCGGAACCGGACCTCGCGTCGTGAAGTTCAAGGATGCGGAGGAGCGGACCTTCCTGAGCAATTACAATGAGAAGACGCTCGCGCTCGAGACTGAAGCAGAGGCGGTCGCACGTCATTTCTATGAGCAGGGCGACGATGGGACGATCACCGGCTACATGGTTCTCAGGGCAATTTCCGACCATGCTGACGAGGAGAAAGATGACCGGTGGAAGTTGGCGGCGTCCCGGAACGCAGTCGCCGCGCTCAAAGAGCTCCTTCCCGTAATCGTCGAGGCTCTGTAGTCGCGAGGAGGTTGCCGCCGGTGAACATCAGCTGAACACCGTTGCGTCGTCAACGGTCGAGCGCCGGGACGAGTATGTCACGGGAGCGCTGTGCGAGTAGCCGATTGCCTGTGAGGTTGGGGACGCGGTTCGTCGGTGGTTTGCGGGCGAGTAAGGCGTGGCCGCGGCAGTGATTGTAGGTGCGACCAGCCCGGTGGCGCTGCTAGACGTTCGGTTTCGGTGGGGTAGAGCCTGCTGTAAGCCCATTCCTCCAGTCTCCACGTCGTCCCATGGGTAGGTTCGCGCGCCTTGCCGATCGGGAGGTCCAAAATCCGATCGAGGACGGTCGCGGCAAACTGCTCGTCGCCCTTGATTCCTCGCTGATTCGGGGGAAATTGCGTCCGTTCCGGTCGTGTTAGCGTGACCGCAGGCCGCGCAGGGCGGTGTCCACCAGCTGGTCGGTGTACTCCGGGGTCAGCGGGCCGGTGCGCTGGAGCCAGCGGTTGAGCAGCGGGCCCCACAGCAGGTCGACGGCCACGTCCAGGTCGAGGTCCGTGGCCAGTTCGCCCGCCTCCTGGGCGCTGCGCAGCCGGGTCTTCTTCAGCTCGCGCATCGGGCCGTCCAGGCGCTTCGCGTAGTCCGCCGCCAGGGCCGGGTCGTGGACGATTTCGGTGTGCAGGGCGCGCATCGGCCGGTCGTAGCGCGGGTCGGCGAGCTCGGTGAGCGTGGCACGGAGGACCAGTTTCAGGTCGGCGGCCAGGTCGCCGGTGTCGGGCAGGGCCGCGTCCTCGCCTTCGCCCGCGAGTGTCAGGAAGGCGTCGAACAGCAGCGCGCCCTTCGACGGCCACCAGCGGTAGATCGTCTGCTTGCCGACGCCGGCGGCCTGGGCGATGCCTTCGATGCTGAGCTTCGCGTAGCCCAGCGTCCCGGCGAGGTCCAGCGCGGCGGCGAGGATGGCTCGCCGCGCGGTTTCGCTGCGGCGGCTGGGGTCGGGGGATCCGGGCACCCGCCCAACCTAGCACCGGCAAGACGAGACGGACCGTCTTGACGATCGACGTGCGACCGTGGCACTCTCGACGTCACCGAGGCGAGACGGGCCGGTCCGTCTCGTGAGAGGAGAAGCCATGGAAACCGCGCGCGTCTGGTTCGTCACGGGAGCCGGCCGGGGGCTCGGCCGCGCCTTCACCGAAGCCGCGCTCGCCGCCGGGGACCGGGTGGCCGGCGTGGCGCGTGACGTCTCGCCGCTGGCGGACCTCGCCGCCGCGCACCCGGAGCGGCTGCTGGCCTTCCCGCTCGACGTCACCGACCGGGCGGCGGTCTTCGCCGCCGTCGACCGCGCCGCCGCGCACTTCGGGCGGCTCGACGTCGTGGTCAACAACGCCGGGTCGCTCCACACCGGGATGGTCGAGGAGTTCGGCGAGGCGCAGGCCCGCGCGCAGCTGGACCTCAACTTCTTCGGCGCGCTGTGGGTGAGCCAGGCCGTCGTGCCGCACCTGCGGGCCCGGGGGAGCGGGCACATCCTGCAGATCTCGAGCATCGGCGCGCTCGGCGGGTTCCCCAGCACGGGCCTCTACAGCGCGAGCAAGTTCGCGCTGGAGGGGATGAGCGAGGCGCTGGCCGCCGAGGTCGCCGGGTTCGGGGTCAAGGTCACCGTCGTCCAGCCCGGCGGCTACTGGACCGGCCTCTACGACAGCAGCACCGCGGCCACGCCGGACCCGCGCTACGACGGGCTGCGGGAGGAACTCGCGAAGCAGTGGGCCGAGGGTTCGGTCGACAGCGAGCCGCGGCTGGCCGCCGAAGCCGTGCTGAAGCTGGTCCGGAGCGACGACCCGCCGCTGCGGCTGCTGCTCGGCAGCATGGTCTACGACCTCGCCTTCACCCTCTCGCGGCAGCGCATGGCGACCTGGGCGGGCTGGGAGGAGGTCAGCCGCGCCGCGGAGAAGGCGGTGCCGATGCCGGGCTGAGGCGCGGACCATGATCGGATGGCGGCATGCGGGTTCTCTCGGAAGAGCAGCTGGGCGCGGTGCTGGCGGGGGTGGCGGCGCCGGTGCCACGGGTGGTGGTCAGCGGGAACTTCGCGACGCCGGCCCGGGCGCTGGCCGTCCTCGACGCGGCGCTCGCGGAGTACCGGCTGTTCGCGCTGAACGCGCAGGACGGCGTGCCGGACCGGCCGGGCGTGCTGCTCGAGACCCCGTTCGTCGGGCCGGGGATGCGCGGCCGCGCCGGGCTGCGGTACTTCCCGTCCCGGCTGTCGCTGGTGCCGCAGCTGCTCAAGCAGTCGCTGCCACCGGACGTCGTGCTGGTGCACACGTCGGTGCCGGTCGACGGGGCCGTGTCGCTGGGCACCGAGGTCAACATCCTGCCCGCGGCGATCGAAGCCGTCCGCGCCCGCGGCGGCCTGGTGGTCGCGCAGGTGAACCCGCGGATGCCGTTCACGCACGGCGACGGGCTGCTGCCGGTCGACGAAATCGACTACGCGCTCGAGGTCGACGAGCCGCTCCGGTCGCCGGTGCCGCGCCCGCTGGGCGGTACCGCGCGGGAGATCGGCGAGCGGGTGGCCGGCCTGGTCGCCGACGGCGCGACGCTCCAGCTGGGCATCGGCGGGATCCCGGACGCGACGCTGGCCGCGCTGACCGGCCGCCGCGGGCTGGCGGTGTGGTCGGAGATGTTCAGCGACGGCGTGCTCGCGCTCGACCTCGCCGGCGCCCTCGACCCGGCCGAGCCGGTCACGGCGTCGTTCGTGTTCGGCAGCGCCGAGCTGTACAAGTGGGTCGACCGCAACCCCCGGGTGCGGTTGCTGCGCACGGAAAAGACGAACGACCCCGCGGTGATCGCCCGCCAGCGCCGGCTGGTGTCGGTGAACAGCGCGCTGGAGGTCGACCTGTACGCGCAGGCCAACGCGAGCCGGGTGCGCGGAGCGATCTACTCGGGCTTCGGCGGGCAGACGGACTTCGTGGTCGGCGCGCTGCACTCCCCGGGCGGCCGGGCGATCATCGCGCTCCCGTCGTGGCACCCCAAGGCGGACGTCTCGACCGTGGTGCCGCGGCTGGCCGGCCCGGTGACGTCGTTCCAGCACAGCTTTTTCGTGAGCGAGCACGGCGTCGCGGCGATCTGGGGGCACGACGCCGGGGAACAGGCCCGGCAGATCGTGGCGCGGGTCGCGCACCCGGATGCACGCGCGGAGCTGCGGGAGCGCGGGCGGGAACTGGGTTTCGCGCTGCCGTAGCGGCTACGGGCTTCGTCGCGCAGGGTGGCCGGGCCGCGGTCGCGCGCCGCCGGCCGCCGGGGGTGCGGCGCCGGGGGTGCGCCCGCCGGTGATCGGCCGCCGTCCCGGCCGGACCGCGTCGCGGCATTTCACGCGGCCGCCCGGGAACGGGAAACGACGATTCCGCGATTCCGGTGATCAATGACCGGGAATTTCCGGTGGTTACTCGATTCTGTTACGAACCCGGTGTGGGTTCACTCCATCGTGTAGTAGTGCTGCGGGCGTTGCCGTGCTTATTGGCGCGCAGTAGCGAGGAAGGTAGGGTCGCTCGGCGGAAGAAACCCGAATGGCTGATGAACCAGAGAGAAATGACTTTTGGATTTCGAAGCATTGGCCACCCAACTGCGCGAACTCCGGGAAAACGTCGCCGGCGTGACCGGTACGGTGCTCGCCGCCGTCGACGGGATACCCATCATCGCCGACGCGGACGACCACCTGGATCCGGCGAAGATCTCCGCGCTCGCCGCCGCCGACCTGGGAATCGCACGTCAGGCGGCCGAAATGACGGGGAAGGGCACGCTCAGCCAGACCGTCGTGTTCGGCAGCGAGGGCTACATGGCCGTCTACGCCGTGGGGCGGCTGGCGCTGATGGTCGTGCTCGGGGACAAGGGACTCAACGTCGGGCGCCTGCTGTTCGAGGCCCGGCCCGTCATCGAGCGCATCGGCACGATCCTGGCCGCGTAGCGGAGAAGCCGCACAATGGAAGGAAGCAGCATGATGATGAACATCGACACCGCCCTCAAGGAAGCCATGTCCATCACCGGAGCCGTCGGCGTCGCGCTGGTCGACTACGACAGCGGCATGTCGCTCGGTACCAGCGGCGGCGGCGAGTGGCTGGACCTCGACGTCGCCGCGGCCGGCAACACCGAGGTCGTCCGGTCGAAACTGCGGGTCATGTCCTCGCTGTCGCTCAACGACACCATCGAGGACATCCTGATCACGTTGCACCGCCAGTACCACCTGATCCGGTTGATGAACTCCTCGCGGAATTCGCTGTTCCTCTACCTGGTGCTGGACCGGGAGCGGGCGAACCTGGCCCTGGCCCGCCACTACCTCAAACGAATCGAAGCCGATCTGCAGGTGTAGCCCGCGCACGCACGGGAGGAGGCGGCGATGACCGGAGGCGGCTCTCGCGCCGCACTCGTCATCGGCTCGGCGTTCATGCACGACCTCGGTTCCCTGTTCCCGGTGACGATGAGCCTCGCCGGCGACGACCTCGCGTTCACCTTCGTGTCGTCCTGCCCCTCACCCGACGCCGTCGGGGAGTGGGTCGGGCTGCGCTCGGGTGCCGTCGTGGCCGGCCGGGTCCTGCACTTCTTCGTCGACGCGAACGGGCGGCGGATCCGCGTCGAGCTCGCCGGCACCGCGGTCCGGGCCCTGATCGTGCTCGCGGACGAGATGACCGCGGCGACGGTGCACGCGCCGTGGCTCGGGCGCTGGCAGGACCAGATGCCCTGCCTGGTGCAGGTCGCGATCGACGAGCTCGCCCGGCGGCTTTCACGCTGCCGGCACCGGGCGGGCGGCGCCGACCCGCTGATCGACCTGCAGCTCGCCTACCGGCCGGACCAGGAGTACCAGGCCCGGCTCGCCGGCGCGCACGAACGGGTGCGCGGTTTCATCGCCCCGGTCCGCCCGGTGCTGGCGATGCGCTGGCGCACGGCGACTTCGGCGCAGCGCAAGGCGTTTTTCGACGAACTGCCGGACGCGGTCCCGGCCCGCGGCTGGCTGCGCCGCCGCCGGACGGTCCGGTTGATGGGTCTCGAGGTGGAGGTGGCGCACTGAGCGGGGCCGGTGTCTTGAATGAGTCGTTCAGGACCTCCGGAGACCTGAATGAGTCATTCAAGACGTCGGGGACCCCGCGGCGGCGCGCACCGGGGCCTCGAAGATCCGGGCCATCCGGGCGTAGCCGACGTCGTTCGGGTGGAACCAGTCAGCGGCGAGGCTGCCGCGCAACGGACCCAGCGCCGGGCCGCGGAATTCGGCCAGGTGGACCTGCCCGCGGTCCGCCGCCGCTTCGATGAGGGCGTTGATCGCCCGGGCCTCGGGGTTGCCCCGGGGCAGGGTGGCGACCACCGAACACCCCACCGGGAGCCCGGCGAGCAGTTCGGCGAAGCGCTCCGGCGTGCCGCGGCGGCGGGCCGGGGTCAGCATGTCGTTGGCGCCCACCAGGACCGTCACCAGTGCCGGCGCCGCCGGGAGCGCGTGCAGCCGGGGCAGCTGGCCGGTCAGGACGTCGGCGATGCGGGCGCCGGACGCGGACAGGTTGACCACGGCGAAGGGCTCGCCGAGGCGGGCGTTCAGCCGGGGTACCCAGCCGCCGGCGACCGTGTCGGCGCCGATGCCCTGCGTCATCGAGTCGCCGAGCGCGGCCCACAGCGGCCGGCCGGAGCCCACGGCGGTGCGTCCGGCCTCCGCCCAGGCGCGCGCGTAGGGCTCCTTCTGCGCCCGGACCCGGCGGACGCCGGGCAGCACGGCGGCGGCTACGTCGAGCAACACGGGTACGTCCCTCCTCATCGCGGTCACCGGCATTCGGAGCCGGTCCGGCGGTGGATGGGACTCAGGCGGGCCCGGTGCCGGCCGCGAGCAGGCGCAGCACGAGCCCGGAGACGACCAGCAGCACACCGAGGAGGAAGAGGACGCCGGCCCCGAGGACCAGGCCGCCCGCACCGAGGACGACACCGAGCGGGACCACGGGCTGCTCCGTTCCGGCGGCCACGTCGGGGGGCGCGCCGCGGCAGTGGTACCCGGTCGGGCGACCCGCCAAACGGGTTCGGCCGCGGCGCCGCGGGGTAGTGACACCGTGACCCGAGACGGTGGAGGCAGCGGTGAACGACAAGCTGGAAAACAAGGCCGAAGAGCTCAAGGGCAAGGCGAAGGAGGCGCTCGGCAACGCCACGGACAACGAGCAGTGGCAGGCCGAAGGCCGGGCCGAGCAGGGCAAGGCCAACCTCAAGCAGGCCGGCGAGAAGGTCAAGGACGCGGTCAAGGGCGTCCTCGACTGACCGCGGGGTCCGGCCACGGCAGCCGTGGCCGGACCCGCGGACCGCGTCACCGGGTGAACGTGAACCAGTTGACGTTGACGAAGTCCGACGCGCTG
Source organism: Amycolatopsis sp. cg9 (assembly GCF_041346945.1). Classification (NCBI taxonomy): domain Bacteria; kingdom Bacillati; phylum Actinomycetota; class Actinomycetes; order Pseudonocardiales; family Pseudonocardiaceae; genus Amycolatopsis; species Amycolatopsis sp. cg9. The sequence goes on from NZ_CP166850.1 coordinate 6,347,292, forward strand.
CCGGAGAACGTCAGGTACAGGTCGTGCACCCCGGTCGCCGAGCCGACGACGTTGGCCGGCACCGTCTGCCAGCTCTGCCAGCCGCCGTTGTTCGCGAAGTCGATCTCGGCGAGGACCGGGCCCGTGACGCTGTCCAGCCGGGCCTTGATCGCGCCGCTGACCCCGGCGGCCGCGCCGGAGGCGAGGCGGGCGACGAACTGGTGCGGCGAGCTCGAGCCGAAGTCGACGCGGGCGTACTTCAGCCAGTCGCCGTTCGCGATCCAGCCGACGTCGACGCCGCCGCCCGTGTCGCCGCAGGACTCGTTCTGCGTGCCGCTCTGGGCGTTGTAGGCCTCGGCCTGGATGGTCGAGTACGCGCTCGTGCCGCCGCTGCCGGGCGGGGTGGTGCCGCCGCCCGCGCCCGGGCCCAGGGAGACCGTCCACGACGTCGGGGCCGGGTCCTGCAGGTGACCGTCGACGGGCTGGGCGCCGGTCGGGCCGACGTCGTCGTACGGGAAGGCGTAGCCGATCGACGCGTACTGGTGCACCAGGCGGGCGTAGTGGTTGGTCGTGGCGTCCTGGTAGTAGTTGGCGGGCGCGACGCCGTCGGGCTGGTTGCCGCCGCCGGACACCAGCAGGCTGCTGCGGTTGAGCGCCGCGGCGAGCCGGGCGGCGATCGCGCCGCGCGCGTCCGCGCCGGAGTTGTAGAGCGGCCCGCTCGCGCAGCCGAAGATGTCGATGGCGCTCGGCTTGGTGAACGGCACGCCGTTGGTGTTCAAGCCGGCGAACACGATCGCGTCGCCGCTGACCGTGCCGGTGTAGGAGCCGATCCCGCCCTGGCCGTTGATCGTCAGCGGCGTCGAGCGGTAGTGGTCCCAGACGGCGTTGAGGTAGTTCGTCCAGTAGCCGCCGAAGTCGACGGGGGAGTGGCCTGGCGCGAGCACCCGCACCACCTTGCCGGACGAGTCGGTCACGACCAGCCGGTCCCACGGCGCGCCGTCCGCGTTGTGCTGGGCGCGCAGCCCGTCCGCGATGCTCCCGAGGGCGCCGTTCGGCAGCGGGCTGACCGATTGCGAGCCCGCCGCGCCGGTGGTGGCCATCGACACCGGCAGCGCGACCATGTCGACGTAGCTGATGTTCGCGTAGAGGTTCGCGCTGTTGTAGGTGAACTCGCAGAACGTCCAGTTCGTCTGCCAGTTCGGGTCCGAGCTGGTGAAGCCGGGCTGCACCAGCCCGGGGCCCGGGTTGACGAAGAACTGGATCTTCTTGTCGACCGAGAACCAGACGCGGCCGCCGATGAGGTAGTCGGTCAGCGTCACCGTGAGCTGCGAACCCGAGGCGCCGAGCGGGATGGCGTAGTCCGGGATCGGCGTCACCGGCGCGGACGGGTTGGGCAGCGCCTGGAACCGGCCGTCGGCGGTGACGAAGCCGGGGCGGCCCGAGGTGTCCGCGCCGCTGATGTAGGCGTAGACGGTGCCGCTGCTCGAATTGTTCTTCAGCGTCAACGGCAGAGCCGCGGCGGCTCGGGCGCGCGGCGCGGTGGCGGCGGACCACAGCGGCGTGCTCGCCGCGGCGACCAGGCCCGCGGTGACGAAGGTACGCCTCGACAGCATGGCACCTCCTCGGGAAGGGCGGGGTTCGCGGGGCAGGCCGCCGCGTCCGCCGGACAGAGTGACCGGACCGTAGGTACGCGGTTCGCGGCCGGTCAATATCCGGCGGCCCGGCTCGGGTACTGACGGCCCCCGACACTGCCCTTTCGCCGCCCGGACCACCGATCCCGGTGGTCCGGTGTTCGTCCACTGTGGACACGAGTGAGGGCGGCGGTGGTGAACCGGCCGGCGCGCTCAGCGGTCCCGGTTCTCCTGGTCGAAGGTGAGGCCCACGACTTCCCGGTACGGGATTTCGTAGGTCTCGCCGGTCGAAGTCGTGACGACGAGGTGGCCCTCCTGCCAGATCCGCTTCCAGCGCAGCCGGACCTCGACGGTGGTCCGGGCCGGGACCGTCACCTCGATCTCCTCCTCGAACGTCCGCTCCTCCTGCACCGCGTCCGCCTGCGTCGCCTTGACCGTCCGCTCGAGCTCGCCGCGCAGCTCGGCCACCGAAAACAGCTGGACGCTCCCGGACGCGGCCCGCCGCGTCGTCCGCTCGAAGCCGAGCTCCTGCCGTCGGGTCCAGGTGCGCCGGGCGCGCAGGCGGCGGACCGACGAGCTGCCCGAACGGGAGTTGTCGATCGTGCGGGTCTCGGTCCCGTCGGGCTCTTCGCTGCGCCCGGTCCGCACTTCGGCCGTCGACAGCAGCCGCGGGGCTCGGCCGCCGGCGGCCGTTCCGCGAGGTAGTTGCGCAACACCGCTTGAAGGATGGGGACGGCTAGTTCCAGCATGGCGGACCTCCCGCGTCAGCCTCGTATTCTCGCACCCCGGACGGCCCGCCGGCGTGCTTGACTTGGGGGGCGGGCCGGTCGCCCGGCCCGGGACGGGAGGAGGGGCGTCATGTCCTCGGACCGGCACGGGCCGTCCGCTGTCCGGCGGCAGGCGGCGAAGGAGATCCTCGCGGTCGAACGCACGGAGCCGCGGCCGGGCTGGCTGGTCGTGACCGCGGTCGGGGAGATCGATGCGGTGTCCGTGCGGTTGCTGCAGCGCGCGACGTGGCAGGAGGCGGCCGCGGTCACGGTGGTGGACCTGTCCGGCGTGACCCTGCTCGGGGCGGCCGGGCTGCGGGCGCTGGCCCAGGCCGCCCGGCGCGCGCGGGACGACGGCGGCCGGCTGCTGCTGGTCGTCCCGCCGCACCCGGTGTCGGTCGCGCTGTCGATGTTCTGGCCCGGTGACGACGTCCGCGGGTTCGCGACGCTGGCGGAGGCGCTGCGGGCGGGTTCCGGGGACCCGGGATGAGCTCGGGCCCGGACGACCGGCCGGTGTTCGTGCTCGAGCCGGACGCGGTCCCGCCGCTCAGCGCGCTCCGGCGGTGGACCTCCCGGGCGCTGCCCCGGCTGGGCGCGGACCACCTGTGGGCGGTGCACCTGGTCGTGACCGAGCTCGCCACGAACGCCCGCGAACACGGCGCCGGCCGGGTCACGGTCACCGCTTCGGCCGACCCGTTCCCGTGCTCGGCGTTGCTGGAGGTGCACGACGGCGGCGGCGAGCGCCCGGTGGCCGGCGAGCCGGAGCCCGGCACCCCGCGCGGCCGGGGATTGCTCCTGGTGCGCGAACTTTCGCGGGCTTGGGGCGTGCGCGGCACCGAGGCCGGGAAGGTGGTGTGGGCGCGGATCGACTGCGGGAGCGGGACGATCCGGCCGTGTTCGGTGCGGGCGGAGCCGATCGCGATGGATCCAGAGCCTTGCTGACCGCGTGGGCTGGTCAGTCGGGTGCGGTGGTGCGGCGTTCGGTGGTCAGGACGGCCCAGACGGCTTTGCCGCCGGACCACCGTGGGCTGCAGCCCCACCGCTGTGCGGAGTGCGTTACGAGGTGCGGGCCCGGATCGGCGGAGTTGATGGCGATGGAGCCTTGCTGACCGCGTGGGCTGGTCAGTCGGGTGCGGTGGTGCGGCGTTCGGTGGTCAGGACGGCCCAGACGGCTTTGCCGCCGGACCACCGTGGGCTGCAGCCCCACCGCTGCGCCGAGTGCGCCACCAGGTGCAGGCCCAGGCCGGCGGAGCCGGGACGGGGGCGCGGGGACGGCACGGCCGGGCGCGGGTCGTCGTCGAGCACCGCGACGGTCAGCCGCCCGTGGCGCAGGTCCAGCCGGAGCGTGGCGGCGGACGTCGTGTGCTGGACCGCGTTCGTCGCGAGCTCGCCGGCGACGAGGATCCCGTCGTAGACGAAGTGCGTGACGCCCCATTCCGCGCACGCCCGGCGCACGGCCGCCCGGGCGAGCGCCGGGGCTTCGCCGGTGCGCGGCAGCACCAGCTCAGCCTGCCGCCGGGCCGCCTTGCCCAGTGCGCGTTCCGCGCTGGGGATGTCTTCGCCGATGGCGGCCTCGCGGTGGACCCCGTGCGCGCGCAACGCGCGTGCGTGACCGGCGGTGCCGGTGGCGAGTGCGAGCGGGATCCCCGGCCAGATCCGGATCCGCCGGGCGACGTGCGCGAACACCCCGACCGGGGCGACCGGGCCGAAGTCGAGGTCGCCGACGCCGGCGATCACCGCGTCCGGGCCGTCCGCCGCGATCTGGAGCAGGCCGTCGCGCAACCGCCGGTAGCTGCCGAGGTGCAGCCCGCCCCGCACGGTGACCAGCGTGTAGTGCGGCCGGGCGGCGACTTCGAGGTCGAGCGTGCCGTGCATCGTCTCTCCTCCGCCGAAAACCCGGTATGGCCACGCTAGGTCCGCACCGGCGCGCGCGGTAGGCCCACACGGGCGGGTGAGGCTGTGGTACGCGGCTGTACCTCGGACCTACTCGCTGGTAGGTTACGGCTGTCGTGTGATCCACTTCATGATTCAAAGGGGAGTCATGATCCGCAAGCCCGTCCGTTTCCCGGCCCTCGCCGCCGCGCTCGCGCTGGTGCTCGCCGCCGCGCCGGCGACCGCGGCCGACGCCCGGTCGTCCGATTCCTTCTACTCCTACGACGGCAGCGCACCGCTGTCGTCCTTCGCGCCAGGGACCGTGCTCAAGACCCGGACCCTGCCCTACCACGTCGTCGGCCTCGCGACGCCGGTGCAGGCCGTGCAGCTGCTCTACCGCACCACCGACGCGCAGGGCCGGCCGGCCGCCAACGTCACCTCGGTCGTCCGCAGCATCACCGGCGACCGCACGAAAGCCGTTTCCTACCAGTCGGCCTACGACTCGCTCGACCCCGACGACTCGCCGTCGCGCGCGATCGCCGGGGACGTCACGCTCGGCGGGCTGCTGCCCAACGGCGAATCGCTGCTGCTGCTCCCGTCGCTGCTGCTGGGCTACAACGTCGTCGTGCCCGACACCGAAGGGCAGACCGCGGACTTCGCCGCGGGGCCGGAGTACGGCACCACCACCCTCGACTCGATCCGCGCCGCGACGAGCTCGGCCGCCACGGGGATGGACGGCCGCACGAAGTTCGGGCTCCTCGGCTACTCGGGCGGGGCCATCGCGACCGGCTGGGCGGCCGCCCTCGCGCCGAGCTACGCCCCCGAGGTCAACGCGAACCTCGTCGGCTTCACCGAAGGCGGGGTGCTCGTCGACCCCGCGCACAACCTCAAGTACGTCGGTGGCAGCCCGGTGTGGTCCGGGGTCATCCCGATGGCATTGGTCGGCGTCGCGCGCGGCTTCGGCATCGACCTGCGGCCGTACGCGAGCGACTACGGGCTCAAGGTGCTCGACGAGCTGGAGCACGCGTCGATCATCACCGCGCTGGGCCGCTACCCGGGCCTGACGTGGCAGAAGCTCGTCAAGCCGGAGTACGCGAACCCGAATTCGGTGCCGCCGTTCGTCGCGGCGGTGAACAAGGTCAACATCGGTTCGGCGCCGACGCCGTCGGTCCCGGGCTTCATCGCCCAGGGCAACGCCGGGTTCCTCGAAGGCACCACGAGCAACCTGCCGGGCATCGGCACCGGGGACGGCGTGATGGTCGCCGGCGATGTGCGGGCGCTGGCCCGGCAGTACTGCGCCACCGGCAACGGCACCATCAAGTACGTCCAGTACGACGCGCTCAGCCACGTCGGCGGCGCGGCGGCGTGGGCCCCCGCGGCGATCGGCTGGCTGGCCGACCGCTTCGCCGGCAAGCCCGCGCCGTCCAGCTGCGGGCGCATCCCGGCGGGGAACTCGCTCGCGCCGGAGCAACCGGCCTGACCCACCCGGACCCCAGCGGTCCGCCGCGCGCCGGTCGTGAGTGGGGAACAGGGTTCTGACCCGGTTCCCCACTCACGACCTCGGGCGGGGGCATCGGGTGAACGGATCTCGTCGGCCCCGCTGCCCGAATGTGCCGAAATCGTCGTCGCCCGATCGGGAAATGCGGCTGAGCAGAATTGCCCGAAAGGGCAGCCGTCATTTTTTTCCGCGCCGGAACTAATGCGCGCTCGTGTGCGGCAGAAGACTACGCAGGGTGTCGGAGGGCTCGAGTCCCAGTTCTTCCAGCAGCGTGCAGCGGCACTGCTCGTACTGGTGCTGCGCCGCCGCCCGGTTGCCCGCCGCGAGGTGGGCGTCGATGAGGACGCGGTGGGCGCTCTCGCGCAACGGCTCCGCGCGCACCGCGGCCAGGCCGGCGGCCACCGCCTCGCCGTGGCGGCCGGCCGTGGTGAGGCGTTTGGCCATGGCTTCCAAGGCGTAGAGCCGCAACTGGTGGTACTGCTCCTGTTCGATCAGCACCCACTCGTTGTCCGACCATTCGGGCAGCAGGTCGGCCGACAGGTCGTCGCGGGTCTGGCGGGTCAGGATGTCGTCGCACAGGCACGTCTTGTCGAGCAGGCAGTGCGCACGCGCGACCGCGTCGTGGATGTCGACGGTGATGTTGCCCGCCAGCGCCATTTCCTGCGCGGACGCGTCGATGACGCGGTGCCCGGTGCGCGACGCGCGCCACAGCGAGGAGCGCAGGTTCGCGTTGGCGCGGGGCGTCGTCGCCTCCGGCCACAGCGTTCTCGCCACGTACGTCCTCGTCCGCGGGCGGTCCTGCAGCGCCAGGAAAGCGAGCAACCGCTGCGCGCTGTGCGACAGCACGACGGGATCGTCCCCCACCACCAGCATGAACCCCTTGAGCAGCCGAAGTGTCACGATCTGTGTTGCTTCAACGCGCATCGGTTCCCCAACCTACGCCCCGCCACCGATCGGATCGACCCCACCGTGGGGCAATTCGCGACCCGCATGGGAAACGTTACGGGGAATTATCGTCGATGGGGCGTCAACGGGGCGTCACGAAAACGTCATCGGGCCTGCTCCCAGCTCGTCCAGCCAGCTTTGCACGGCCGCGTGCACCGCTTCCCGGGAGGTCACCGCGATGGGCCGGGCCTCGTCGGTGCCGACCGTGGAGAGGATGCGGACCCGCAGGGCGCCGGGCTCGCCGCCTTCCAGCCACGCACGCAGGACCATGCTGCCGGACCGTTCCTCGGGGACCTCCACGGACGCAGGATGCGCGCAGGCCTGTCACCACGGCGTCGCCGCCGCGTGTGCGGCCACGTCAACGCCCGCGCCGGGAACGCCGTCGTGACGCTCGCGCGACGCGCGGGTCGCGGACCGGCCACGCCACCCCTGCGATGCTGCCGCGGCACAGCAGGGGAGGACTGGCATGGGCGATTTCGGCGTTGTCGCCGACGTGTCGACGATCATCGTCGACCGGCTCACCGAGGCGTTGCGCGGGCTGGATCCGAACGACCCGCCGACGGCGGTGCTGAGCGACCTCGAGGACCGGCCGAGCCGGGCCACGCTCACCGTTTTCCTGTACGAGATCGCCGAAGACCCCACGTCGCGCAACCGGCAGCCGGTGCGGTCGCTGCCGCCGGCCGCGCCCACGAGCCGCAAGCCGCCGATGGCGTTGCTGCTGCGGTACCTGATCACGCCGTGGGGCGGCAGCCAGGCCACGCAGCACCAGATGATCGGCCGCGCGCTGCAGGTCTTCTACGACGACGCGATCTGGACCGGTGAGGAGCTGACCGGCAGCCTGGCCGGCACCACGGAGGCGCTGCAGTTCACGCTGACGCCGCTGACGCTCGACCAGAAGTCGTGGATCTGGTACGCGATCCAGAAGCCCTACCGGCTGTCCCTCAACTACGAGGTCCGGGTCGTCAACCTCGACTCGCTCGACGTTTCCGAGCTGCGGCTGGTCCGCAGCCGCACGATCAACGGGACACCGGTGCCATGACGCGCTTCTACCCCCTCGAATCCTCCGTCCTGCACAGCCCGGCCTGGTTCGTGCCGTTCGACGAATTCGCCCAGCGCGCCCGGGCCGCCGACGTGAGCACCGAGCTGGAGCGCTTCGACCCGGCCGGAAGCGCCTGGGTGCTCCAGGAAACCCCGGCGATCCGCACGCCGAGCGCGGTGATCGCCTACCCGGAGCTCGGCCGGCGCCGGGGCCCGGGCGCGCAGCCGGAGCGGTTCCGGGTGCGCTTCGGCGCCATCGGGTTCGCGCCGCTGTACCCGGCCGACGGCGAGGACTTCGACGCGGCACTGGCCGGCGTCGAGTTCACCGCGTACCCGTACGACGACACCACCCCGCCCGCGCTGGCCGGCGAGCCGCGCGTGGTCCGGCTGCTGCCGAGCGTCGCTTTCCCGTACGGGCCCGGCGTCCGCACGGTCCACGGCGTCGTCGTCGACGCGGTGAACCAGGCGCCGGTGGCGAACGCGCTGGTAGAGGCGCGGGGGGTCACGAGCCGGGACGGCGTCGCGTGGCTGGAGCGGACGCTGACCAGCGCGGCCGGCGCGTTCCGGCTCGCGCTGCGCTGGGAGGGCGACCTCGTCATCGGGCCGCCACCGGAGCAGGTCTTCCACCTGACGGCCACCGAACGGCCGGGCCGGACGGGCGCGCTGGACGTCCGGCTGCCCGCCGGGCGCGACACCAGGCACGTCATCGAAATCGTCGAGCACCAGCGGTAGCAGAGAAGGAGCTGAACCATGCCCGAGTACCTGAGCCCCGGCGTCTACGTCGAGGAGGTCGACGCGGGGCCGCGGCCGATCGCGGGGGTGAGCACCAGCACGGCGGGCATGGTCGGGGTCACCCAGCGCGGCCCGACCGACGGGAAGCCCAAGCTGGTGACGAACTTCCTGGAGTTCCAGACGACGTTCGGCGGGTTCCTGCCCGAGCCGGACCCGGCGATCCGGGACGCTTGGGCCGAAAACCCGACCGAGGGCGGCCGCTGGTGGCTGTTCCCGCTGGCGGTCAAGGGGTTCTTCGACAACGGCGGCCAGCGCCTCTACGTCAAGCGGGTCGCCAGCACCACCGCGCAGGCCGCGTCCGGCGAGTTCGGCACCGGCCTGGTCAGCGCGATCACCCGGGACGCCGCGGCCGGGGCGAAGGTGCTGGAGCTGGCCCACCTGGTCGGGTTCACCGGTACCGACGAGGTCAAGGTCTTCCGCGGGAGCGACAACGTCGAGATCGGCACGGTGACGATCACCGCGTACGACGCCGGCAAGGGGCGGGTCACGCTCGGCACCGGGCTGGCCGCGGAGGTCAAGGCGGCCCGCGGCGACTACGTGCTGAAGGCCCCGCGGGTGGCCACGCCGAGCCTGCGGTTCTCCGCGTCGAGCCCCGGTTCCTGGGGCAAGGCGGTCCAGGTGCGGATCGCGCCGTCGGTGAGCGCGTCGCTGCCGGTGCTGCCCGAGCCGAACGAGGGCCCGCTGTTCATCACCGCGATCGCCGCCGACGCGGAGCGCGACGCCGGCGCGATCGAGGTGAACGCGGTGCCCGGGCTCGACCCCGACGACCTGCCCGGCGACGTCTGGATCCTGATCAACAACCGGCGCTTCCCGGTCACTGTGGCGCAGCCCGAATCGGGGAAGGTGACACTCACCTTCCCCGACGGCACCACGCACGCGCCGTGGAAGACCGGCCTCACCGTGCGCCGGGTGCGCCGGGCCAACGCCGGCGCCGGCCCGAAGCTGCGGGTCAGCGGCTCCAGCCGGCTGTACGAGGGCGCGGTCGCGCAGCTCGACACCGGGAACCAGCTGAGCACCCTGAACGTCTTGGCGATCGAGCCCGACGACGTCGTCACCTTCGACGCCGACACCCCCGCGGAGGTCTTCGAGACCGCGCGGCTCCTGCTGGTCGAGTCCACAGTGGACACGCGGTTCGCCGACCCCGGCGGCGGCTCGGTGACCGAAACCTTCCGCAACCTGCGCCTGACCGGCGACGGGCCCGGCACCGTGACGGGCACGCTGGCGAGCCAGTCGCGGCTGGTGCGGGCGACCGCGCTGGAGCTGAGCACCGATCCCACCGAATTCCCGACGCCCGCCACCGGTTCGTGGCTCAGCCTCGCCGACGACGGCGACGACGCCTTCGGGGGCCTCGACGTCGGGGACTTCGTCGGCACGGACGGCGGGAGCGGCAAGCGCACCGGCATCGTGGCGCTGGAGGACATCGACGAGATCGCGATCTGCGCGGTGCCCGGCGTGTGGGCGGGCACCGTCGAATCGGCGCTGGTGACCCACTGCGAACAGCTCAAGGACCGGTTCGCCGTCCTCGATCCGCGGGACGGCCTCGACCTCGAGGGCATCCAGGAGTTCCGGGAACCGTTCGACACCAAGTACGCCGCGCTGTACTACCCGTGGCTGGTCGTCAACGACCCCTCGACCAACCGGTTCGTCGAGGTGCCGCCCTCGGGCCACATCATCGGGATCTACGCCCGCACCGACGTCGAGCGGGGCGTGCACAAGGCGCCGGCCAACGCGGTCGTCCGCGGCATCCGGCTGACCGACGGCATCGCCCAGGACGTCACCAAGCGGCACCAGGACCTGCTGAACCCCCGGGGGATCAACGCGCTGCGGTTCTTCCCCGGCCTCGGCCAGCGGGTGTGGGGCGCGCGCACGCTGTCCTCGGACACCTCGTGGAAGTACGTCAACGTGCGGCGGCTCTTCCTGTTCCTCGAGGAGTCGATCGACGAGGGCACGCAGTGGGTCGTGTTCGAGCCGAACGACGAATCGCTGTGGGCGCTGGTGCGGCAGACGGTCGCGAACTTCCTCACCACCGTGTGGCGCAGCGGCGCGCTCGCCGGCACGACCGCGGACGAGGCGTTCTTCGTCCAGTGCGACCGCTCCACGATGACCGACGACGACATCGCGAACGGCAGGCTCATCTGCGTGATCGGGGTGGCGCCGGTGTTCCCGGCGGAGTTCGTGATCTTCCGGATCCAGCAGAAGACCCGCGAGCCCCAGCTCGTCTGACCACTGAAAGGCAAGAGAGATGCCACCTGTGACGCGGGACGACCCGTATGCCGCGTATAACTTCCTGGTCATCGTGACCAACGTCAGCGACGACGGCGTCGCGGTGAGCGGTTCGTTCACCGAAGCCAGCGGGCTGGACGTGGAACTGCCGGTGATCGAATACCGCACCGGCAGCGAGGACATCACGGTCCGCAAGCTCGTGGGCCTCAAGAAGTTCCCGAGCGCGCTGACGTTCAAGCGCGGGGTCACCGGCCACGTCGGGTTCTGGAACTGGGTGAAGGAGGCGCTCGACGGCCGGGTGCGGCGCACGTCCGGCTCGATCGTGATGCTCGACGAGAACCGCCAGGAGGTCATGCGCTGGAACTTCGACCGGGGCTGGCCGACGAAGTACACCGGACCGTCGTTCAACGCGACCAAGAACGAGATCGCCATGGAGACGCTCGTGCTGGCCGTCGAGAGCTTCGTGATCGACGCGTGAGCGGGCAGAGATGACCAGCGCGGCGCTTCCCGGCGTTTCCCTGACCTTCGAGCGAACGGCTTCCGGCGACGAGCCGCTGCGCACGGACGTGGCCGTGTTCCTCGGCCGCACCCGGCGCGGCCCGGTCGGCGTGCCCGTGCGCGTCGAGAGCTGGAACGACGTCGTGGGCGCGTTCGGCCCGCCCGACGGCACGTCGGCGACGCCGTACGCGCTGCGCGGGTTCTTCGAGAACCAGGGCCGGACGGCGTGGGTGCTTCGGGTGTCCGGGCCCGCCGCACCCGCCACGGCACCGTGGACCGGCGACTACCTCGTGGTGGCCGCGAGTCCCGGTGCGTGGGCGAACGGCGGCCGGGTCGCCGTGCGGTACCGGGCGAGCAGCGTCGCGGGGCCGCCGGCGGTGACCGTGCGCGTGCTCGTGCCCGGCGAGCCGCCGGAAACCTTCGCGGGCATGGCGCCCGGCGAGGTCGCCGACCGGCTCACCGGGTCCCGGCTGATCCGGCTGGTGCCGCTGGACCCGGACCGGCCGGGGAGCCCGATCCCCGCGGGCGCGCCGATCTCGCTGGCGTGGGACCTCACGCTCAGCGGCGGCACGGACAGCCCGCCGGGGCGCAACGAGTACGCCGACGCCGTGGTGACGCAGGCCGAGCTGCCGGAGCCGGCGCTGGTGGCCCTCCCGGACCTCGGCACCGACCTCACCGGCACCGACCACACGAACCTGGTGCTGGAGCTGCTCGGGGTCGTGGCGCCGCTGCTGGACCGGCTGGTGCTGCTGGACGTGCCGCCGGAGAAGTCCACAGTGGACGAAGTGGCCGGCTGGGCGGGCGAGCTGGCGGGCTTCGGCGACGAGGTGCTGCTCGCCGCGGCGGCGGTGTACCACCCGCCGCTGCGGGCGCCGTCGCTCGCGGGCACCGGGCTGCGGACCGTCCCGGCGTCCGGGCACGTCGCCGGGCTGGTCGCCCGGCTCGACGCCGAGCGGGGCGCCGCGCACACCCCCGCCAACGCGACGCTGCTGGACGCGGTCGACCTCGAGGTCGAGTACCCGGAGGCGCAGCAGGTCCGGTTGTTCGACGCGGGCGTCGACCTGGTGCGGTGCCTGCGGGGCCGCGGGCTCGTGGTGTGGGGCGGGCGGACGCTGTCCACCGACCCGCGCCGGGTGTACGTCGCCCACCGCCGGCTGCTGCACCTGCTGGTGCGGGCGATCCGGCGCGCCGCCGCGCCGCTGGTGTTCGAGGTCGACTCGGCGGAACTGCGGCTGTCGCTGGTCCGCGCGATCACGTCGGTGCTGCTGGAGGCGTTCCGCACCGGGGCGCTCGCCGGCACCCGGCCGGAGGACGCCTTCCGCGTGGTGTGCGACGAAACCAACAACCCGCCCGAGCAGGACCCCGGGCAGGTCGTGTGCGAGGTCGAAGTCGCGCCGGCCGTGCCGATGGAGTTCATCGCGCTGCGGCTCGTGCTCGGCCAGGACCGCGGCCTGGAGGTGATCGAGCAGTGACGACCCCGGTGGACCAGCTGCTCGCGCTCAACGAGCCGCTGCCCAAGTTCCGCTTCCTCGTGACGCTTTCCGCGGCCGACGTCTACCTGCCGCCGGCGCAGGCCCTGCTGCTGCAGGTGGTGGCGTCCGGGGCCTTCCAGGAGGTCACCGGGCTGGGCGCGCAGCTGGAGGTGGTCAGCTACCCCGAAGGCGGGCGCAACGACGCGGTGCACAAGCTGCCGCTGCGCCACTCGTGGAACCCGATCACCCTCAAGCGCGGCGTGGTCCGCGACCGCCTGCTGTGGTCCTGGTACGAAACCGGCCTGCACGACTCGCTGGGGGCGCGCCGCGACGGCGCCCTGATCATGCTCGACGAGGCGGGGCTGCCCGCCAAGTCGTGGCTCTTCCACGGCGGCCTGGCCGCCAAGTGGACCGGCCCCGACCTGCACGCCGAGCAGAACGCGGTCGCGATCGAGTCCTTGGAAATCGCCCACGAGGGCCTGACGGCCGTCCTCTAGGAGAAGAAACCGTGCCCAGGAACGTGACTTTCCACAACGTCGAGGTGCACTTCGCGGTGGACGGCGACGACGGCGCCGTGTTCACCCGCCTGTTCACCAAGCACATCCAGGCGTGGGCACGGCGCTACGAAGAAGAGTGCGCCCGGGCCGAGCGCAGCGGGAACGACCGCAGGATCGGGGATTCGGGGGGCCGCCGGTGATCACCACACCGTTCTCTTCGGTGAGCCAGGGCGCCGACGCGCACCTGGAGATCGAGCGGCCGCCGAACCGGACGCCGCAGGTGATCCCGCTGCGGTTCAACCCGACCGAGTACAAGCTGAGCAAGAGCAACACCTTCGCCGAGATCACCATCCCCGGGCTGGAGACACCGCCGATCCAGTTCATCCGCGGCGGCACCGAAACGCTGACGCTGCAGGCGCTGGTCGACACGTCGGACACGCTGAACGACGTCCGGACGTCCTATGTGGACGCCGTACGCGACCTGCTGCGGATCGATGGCACCGAGCACGCGCCACCGATCGTCCGGTTCCACTGGAACGGTCCGGTGTTCACCGGCGTGCTGGAGAAGCTGGACGTGAACTACGTGCTGTTCGCCAAGAACGGGGTCCCGCTGCGGGCCCAGCTGGACATCACGCTCAAGGAGTACCGCCTGGCGAAGGACCAGGCCGTGGACCCGCCGCGGTCCTCGCCGACGGTGGAGAAGAGCTACGTCGTGCGCCGCGGCGACACCTGGGACCGCATCTCCGCCGCGGTGTACCGGCGGCCGGACGCGTGGCGGGAACTGGCGCGCGCCAACGGCATCTCCGATCCACGCGACCTGCGGCCGGGGCTGGTGCTGACCGTGCCCCGGCTGCCGTGAAAGGGGGCCGCCGATGACCGCGCCCGCGGGCACCCAGCCCGAACTCGCCGACCCGGACGGCTACGCCCCGCAATTCGAAGTGGTCGTCGAGGGGCTGACGCTGGACCCGACGACGAAGAACGACATCCTCGACATCAAGGTGCACCGCGATCTCGACGAGATGTCGGGCTTCGACCTCGAGCTGAACAACTGGGACGACGTCGCGCTGAAGTTCAAGCACAGCGACTCGAAGGAGCTGCGGATCGGCGCGCACGTCTCGGTCCGGCTCGGCTACGCGGACCGGCTGCTGACCGTCGCGACCGGGAAGATCAGCACGCTCGCGCCCAAGTTCCCGGATTCCGCGTCGCCGACCGTCTCCATCACCTGCGTGGACGGGCTGCTCGACCTCAAGGACCGCAAGCCCACCAAGGAAGAGGACAAGAACTTCGTCAACAAGACCGACTGGGAGATCGCCGAGCAGATCGCGCGGCGCAACCACCTGGCGTTCGAGACGACCCACGAGGGCCCGCGGCACGACCTCGTGGTGCAGAAGAACCAGTCCGACGCGCAGTTCCTGATGGAGCGGGCGAAGCGGATCGACTTCGACTGCTACCTCCTGCCGGACCCGCGGACGGGCGTGCAGACGCTGTACTTCATCAAGCCCACCGACGGTCGCGACTCCCGGCCGATCCGGTTGTTCCGCCTGGCCTACGCGCCCGGGCTGGCCTCCGGGCCGAGCGGGCAGCCGCCCGGCCTGGTGCCCAACCTCATCGACTTCACCCCGACGATGACCCTGTCCGACCAGGTCAGCAAGCTCACCGTGCACGGCTGGGACCCGGTCAAGGCGGAGCCGATCGAGTACGTCGCGACCAAGGACGACCTGCCCGGCGGGCAGAACTCCGCCGACGGGCAGAGCGGGCCCGAGGCGGCGGCGACCGCGGCCGGCGACCGCCAGGAAGTGGTCGTCGACGCGCCGGTGCTGAGCCAGGAGGAAGCCAAGGAGCTGGCCATCTCGCTGCTGCGGGAGCGGGCGTACGAGTTCATCACCGCGACCGGCCGGGTGGCCGGGCTGCCGGAGCTGCGCCCGGGGGACAACCTGGAGATCTTCGGCCTCGGCCGCCGGTTCTCCGGCACCTACTTCGTCAAGCGCGTGGAGCACGCCCTCAACACGAGCGGCTTCTTCACGACCTTCACCGCCCGGCGGATCTTCCAGGGGGACAAGCAATGACCACACCACGGGCCATGGCGACCGACCAGCGCTTCTACGGCGTCGCGCCGGCGGAGGTCGTCCAGAACGACGGGGACGACGAAGGCCGCGTCCGGGTCAAGTACTACTGGCTGGACGGCGGCGCGTCGATCAGTCCCTGGATCCGCGTCAGCCAGCTGTACGCGGGCGCCGGCTACGGCTCGGTGTTCGTGCCCGAGGTCGGCGACGAGGTGCTGGTCGCGTTCTTCCAGGGCGACATGCGCCAGCCGTACGTGCTGGGCGGGCTCTACAACGGCAAGAAGAAGCCGCCGGTCGCGCACTCCGGCGGCACCGACCAGAAGATCATCCGGACCAAGGCCGGGCACCGGATCCTGTTCGACGACAAGGAAAAGGAGATCACGATCAGCACCGCGTCCGGGGCGAAGGTGGTGCTCAAGGACAGCGGCGAGATCACCCTCGAAGCCAAGACCGTGACGGTGAAGGCGTCGGACATCGACCTCGGCGGCGGTGCCACCGAGCCCGTCGTGCTCGGCAACGCGCTGATGCAGGCCTTCGTGCAGCACACCCACCCGGTGGCCGGCGCGGCCACCGGGCCCGCGACGCCGCTCCCGCCGACCGTGCTCGCGAAGAAGGTGAAGGCGACGTGACCGAACCCTTCCTCGGCGCCGGCTGGCGGTTCCCGATCCTGCCCGACGAGGCCGGCCGGCTGTCCTACGCCGTCGGCGAGACGAGCATCGAGCACTGCCTGCGCGCGCTGCTGCTCACCGCCACGGGCGAGCGCGTGATGCGGCCGGAACTCGGCACGACGGTGCCGGAATCGGTGTTCGCACCCGGCAGCGTGCAGAACCTGCGCAGCCTCGAGCGGTCGATCGCCGACGCCGTGAAGACCTTCGAGCCGCGGGTGGAGCTGGCGAGCGTGCTCGCCGAGGCCGACCCGGCCGACGAGTCCCGCGTGACGATCTCCGTCGAGTACCGGATCCGGCGCACCAACACCAAGGCCAACCTGGTGTTCCCGTTCTACCTCGGCCTGACGGGGACGACGCCATGACGCTGCCGGTGCCGAAGCTGGACGACCTCACCTGGGCCGACATGATGGCGGCCGTCACCCGCCGCATCCCGGCGGAGTCGGGCGGCACGTGGACGCTGCACGCGCCCGTCGACCCCGGCGTCACGCTGCTGGAACTGTTCGCCTACCTGCTGGAGCAGCGGCTCTACTGGCTGGACCAGGCGCCGGACGAACTCGTCGTCGCGATCCTGCGGCTGCTGGGGCTCGAGCCGCCTCGCCCGGCGCGGGCGGCGGCCACGGTCCTCGCGCTCACCACCGACGCGAAAACACCGGCGACGGTGCGCGCGGGCACCGTCCTGGCCCGTGACCCGGCCGCGGCCATCCGCTTCACCCTCGACGACGAGGTGACCGTCTTCCCGGTGGCGGGCGCGGCGACGGTGGTCACCGACCGCGACCGCACCGCCGATCTGCTGGCCGGGCGCGGGGTGCCGCTGCTGGCGAGCGACGGGTCCGCCGCCTCGGCCCGCTTCACCTTGCCGCTCACCGGGGCGCACTCCACGACCGGCTGGCTGTCGCTGCTGGTCGAGCTCGACTCGCCGCTGCCGCCGTCGTGGGCGCCGCCGCCGCTCCCGGTCGTCCGCCCGCCGGCCGAGCTGACGTGGTCGTGGTTCCGCCCCAGCGGCGATGCCTCCGGCGAGTTCGAGGCGGTCGAGGACGGCACCGGCGGGCTGCGGCGCTCCGGCGTGGTCCGGCTGCGGCCGCCGGCCGGGTGGTCCACAATGGACCGCGGGCTGGTGGTGGCCACCCCCGCCGCGACCTACTCGTCGCCGCCACGGCTGCGGCGGCTGGCGGTCAACGTCTCGGGCGCCCGGCACGCCGAGCACCGCACGGTGACCGGGCTCGAAGACCAGACCCGCAAGTGGCTGAAGCTGCCCGGCCAGCGGCTCGAGCTGCCGGACGCCGCCGGCCGGCTGCTCACCGCGGTCCTGCACCTGGCACGCGAGCAGTGGGACCCGGCGGCCGACTTCGCCTTCGGCTCCGGCCGGGACCGGATCTTCCTGCTCGACCGGCACGACGGCGCGCTGGTGTTCGGCGACGGCCTCACCGGGCGGATCCCGCGGCCCGGCGGAGCGGTCCGGGTCGACTACACGATCGGCGGCGGCCGCGACGGCAACGGCGGCCTGACGGACAACTGGCTGCCGGTCGACCTCGCGGTGCCGGTGCGGGCGGCGAACCCGGTCCAGGCCGCCGGCGGGGCGGACCCGGAGACGGTGGCCCAGGCCCGTGACCGCGCCGCGGGCGCGCTCGGCGAGGTGACCAGGGCGGTCACGGCGGCGGACTTCGTCACCCTGGCCACCACGACGCCGGGCGTCGAGGTCGGCCGCGCCCACGCCGCGGTCGGCGAGCACCCGGGGTTCCCGTGCGCGCGGGTCCCCGGCGCGGTGACCGTCCACATCGTCCCGGCGGTGCCCCGCGACGGCGACGACGTCGTGGCCGCCCCGGAACCGGACCCGGGCGCGCTGTGCGCGGTCGCGGACCGGCTCGCCCGAGCGCGGTTGCTCACGGCCGAGGTGTTCGTGCGGCCGCCGGCGTACCGGGACGTCCGGCTGCGGGTGGACCTGTCCGGCACCCCGGCCGACCGGGTCCGGGTGTCCACTGTGGCCGGTACCGCGCTGCGCCGGTTCCTCGACCCGTTGACCGGCGGGGACGACGAGACGGGCTGGCCGTTCGGCGAGCCCCTGCGGCCGTCGGCGCTGCTGCGGGCCGCGCAGCAGGCGCTCGGCGACCTGGCGGTGGTCACCGCCGTCGCGATCGGCATCGACGGGGCGGAGCCCGCGGAAACGTGCGGCGACGTACCACTGCGGCCCGCGGACCTGCCGGTCGTGCGGGAAGTCCGCACGCGGGTGGTGCCCGCGGCGGAACCGGGGGAGGGATTGCTGTGACGTTCCACGGATCGGGCCTGTCACATGCCCCCAATGTGGCGTTCGGTGCGTCAGACGCACCGAACGCCACATTGGGTGCGCTGGATGCACCCAACGCCACATTGGGGCGCTTGGAACCGGGCCACGACACTGCTGCGGCCGGGCGAACCGGAGGTGGCGAGTTGTGACCGACGTCTGGTGGGCGCGCGACTCGGCCGAAGAAGCGCGCATCGTCTCCGGCCCCGGGCCGTCCGGGGTGCAGCCGGAGCTCGTCGAGGCGACGCGGGAAGCGGTGCGGGCCGACGTGCGCGATCGGATCCCCGGCTACACCCCGGATTGGACCAGCTTCGACCGGCAGGACGCCGGTGTCGCGCTCGTGCGGCTCTTCGGCACCCAGGCCGAGCCCGTGCTCCTGCGGGTCAACCGGCTGCCGGAGAAGATCCTCGCCGAGCACCTGAACACCGCGGGTGTGCGCCGCCGTCCCGCGACGGCGGCGGCCGCGCTGCTCGAGTTCACCGTGACCCCGCCGGACGGCGCTTCGGTGCTCGTCCCGGCCGGGTTCCAGGCCGCGGCCACCGGCACCGGCGGCGACGTCGTCTACGAGACCGACCAGGACCTCTACGCCACCCCCGCCACCCTGAGCGTGCTCGCGGTGCAGCGGGGCGGGCCGCTCGAGCCGGTGCCCCTCGGCCCGAACGGGCCGGGCCGGCCGTTCGCGCCGTTCGGCACCGAGCCCCGGCCGGGCAACGCGTTGTGGCTCGGCCTCGATGGCACCGCGAGCCCGTTCCCGTCGCTGTCGCTGGGGTTCGTGATCGCGGCCGCGCCGCCGGTGCCCGCGGCCGCCGGCGGGCTCACCCCGCTCCCGCTGGCGCCCCAGCCGCTGCTGCGCTGGGACGTGCTGGACGGCGGCCGGTTCCGGCCCGCCGAGGTCGTCCGCGACGAGACCCAGGGGCTGCGCGCGAGCGGCACGGTGGAGCTGCGGCTGCCGCGCACCTGGGCGCCCGGGCACCCGCCGGCCGCGCGCCCCGGCCCGGCGCTGCGCTGGCTGCGGCTGCAGGTCGCGCAGGGCATGTTCACGGCCGCGCCGCCGCTCGTGTCCGGGTTGCGGCTGAACACCGTCGCCGCCACCGCCGCCCGCACGATCTTCGACGAGCCGCTGGAACCGATCCAGGACCCCGCGAACCCGTCCGAACGGCGGCAGCTGCGGCTGAGCCAGGTCCCGATCCTGGCCGGCACCGTGGTGATCGAGGTCGACGACGACCCGGGGATGGACCTGTTCGGGACCACCGAAGAGGGGGCGTCGCCGTGGCAGGAGGTGCCGAGCCTCGCCGCCTACGGCCCGGACGACCACGTGTTCGTCGTCGACTACGACACCGGCGTGGTCACCTTCGGCGACGGCGTGAACGGCGCGCCCGTGCCGCCGGGATTCCGCAACGTCCGCGCGGTGCGCTACCGCGTCGGCGGCGGCGCCGCGGGCGCGGTGCCGTCCGGCGCCGTCAACGGCGTCGTCACCGCGCGGCCGTTCGTGACCGGCGTGACCAATCCGTTCCCCGCCACCGGCGGCGCCGACGCCGAGCCCGACGCGGACGTCATGCGGCGCGGGGTGGGGGAGCTGCGGTCCCGCGGCCGGGCCGTCGCCCCCGCCGACTACGGCCTGCTGGCGCTGCGCGCGCCGGGCGCCTCGATCGCCCGCGCGAACGGGGTGCCGGGCCTGCACCCGGACTTCGCCGGCACGGCCATCCCCGGTGTCGTCGGTGTCCTCGTGGTGCCGCCGTTCGAGGCGGGGGGCACCGAGCCGCCGGTACCGACCGCCGAGACCCTGCGCGCGGTGGCCGGCTTCCTCTCCCGCGAGGTGGCGCCCGCCGGGGTCACGGTGGTCACCGGCCCGGTCGCGTACCGGCGGATCGGCGTCGAAGCCCGGGTGGTGCTCGACCCCGGCCAGGACCGGGCCGCGGTCCTCGCCCGCGCGGCGGACGCGGTGACCACCTACCTGGACCCGGTGCGGGGCGGGGAAACCGGCGGCGGCTGGCCGTTCGGCGGCGCGGTGCGGCACACCGCGCTCGTGCGCCGGCTCCTGGCGGTGGACGGCGTCCTCGCGGTGTCCGGGCTTTCGCTCACCGCCGACGGGCTGCGGCTGCCGCCGTGCGCCGACCACCCGATCCCGCCGGACGACCTGGTGTGGCCGGAGCGCCCGCTGCTGATCCCGGTGGAGGAGTCCGCATGACGTGCACACCCACGACCGTGACCTTCCGGCTGCTCGACGACGTCGTCGGGTGGGACCAGGACGTCGTGGCGAACCTCGTCGGGTTCGGGGACGAGGCCGGCGTCCGGCTCGCCCGCCCCGGCACGGCCCCGGACGGCCCGACGCGGACGCAGCTGCTGCCGTGGTTCCCCGATCCGCGGCTGGCGCCCGGGTGCGGGCCGTGCGGGTGGTACCTGGTCTCCGGCGAGCGGTTGCTGCGCCGGGACACCTGCACCGGCGGCTGGCTGCCCGCCTGGCCGCCCTCCTGCGACCCCCGGCTGCTGCGCGCGCCGGCGGCGGTGGCCGCGCGCGGGCACCGGATCGCCGTGGCCGACTCCGGCCGGGTCTTCGTGTGGCGCAACGAAGGCGACCACCTGAGCGCGGTGATCGGGCTGCGGCACGCCAAGGTCGTCGCGCTCGCGCCGGGCGAGCAGGTGCTCGTCGCCCGCGAGGGCCGCGACCGGCTGTGGCGCTACGGCGCCGACGGGCGGCTCTGCGAGGTCGTCCGCACGCACGTCCGGGGCGAGATCATCGGCATCCGCACCGGACCCGGCCGCACGATCTGGCTGCTCACCGAGGAAGCCGGCCGGTTCCGGATCTACCGCGACCACCGCGAGTCCACAATGGACGACCTGGCCGCCGCGCTGCCGCCCAGCAGCCTCGTCCGTGCCGACGAGGACGGCTTCTGCCTGCGCGAGCACGGCCCCGACGGCGAGGTGACCTCCTGCTACGACTGGGCCGGGCAGCCGCGGGCGGAACCGGCCCCCGAGGCCGGGCAGTTCGTCACCGAAGGCGAGTTCACCACCTTCCGGATCGACAGCGGGATCTCACGCTGCCGCTGGCACCGGGTCCGGGTGGACGCGGACGTCCCGGCGGGCACCGCGGTGGCGGTGTCGATCGTGGTGTCCGAGGACGGCGAGTTCGCCGAAAGCGACTGGCAGGCCGCGCCCGCGGGCGTCACCGACTTCCTCGTCGACCAGCCGCCCGGGCGCCACCTCACGGTCCGCGTGCGGCTGTCCGGCGACTCGTCGGCGACGCCGGTCCTGCACCGGATCCGGCTCGACTTCCCGCGGTCCACCAGCGCGGACCTGCTGCCCGCCGCGTTCCGGCAAGACCCCGCGGCCGACGACTTCACCGAGCGGTTCCTGTCCCTGTTCGACGCGACCACGGCCGAGCTCGACCGGGTCGTCGAGCGCTACCCGGCGCTGCTCGACCCGGCCGGCGTGCCGGACGGCGCGCTGCCGTGGCTGGCCGGCCTGCTCGGCCTGTCGTTCGAAGCCGGCTGGGACGCGGAAACGCGCCGGAAGCTGATCACCGCCGCACCCGGGCTGTACCGGCGGCGCGGGACGCCGGGTGCGCTGAAGGACGCGATCGAGATCATCTTCGCCGTCACCCCGGTCATCGACGAGCTGGCCGGCGACCGCCACTGGGCGCAGGTCCGCGCGACCGCCGCGCCGCCGTCCGCCCGCGGTCTCGGCTCGGTGCGGCTGTTCGGCCGCTCGTCGTCGCGGCTGCGGCTGGACACCTCGACGCTGGGCGCGACACCGCTGCGGGCGTTCGGCGACCCCGACACCGACCCCCTTACCGAGCACGCCCACCGGTTCCGGGTGCTGCTGCCCGCCGGCGCGGCCGACGAGGAGGCGGTGCGGCGCCTGGTGGCCCGGCAGGCGCCGGCGCACACGAAGGGGGCGGTGCGGGCCGGCGGGACGGGGTTCGTGGTCGGCACGCATTCGGCGGTCGGGGTCGACACCGCGTTCGTCCCGCTGCCGCCGCCGGTCGTGGGCGGCGTGCGCCTGAACCACGACGGAGTACTGAGACCCGGACCACGGGGCGCCCGCCACGGGGTGAGCGTCGGCGTGGTGTCCGCGGTCGGGGTCCACACGCGAGTGTCTTGAGAGGACAGGGAAGAGATGACCGAGGCAACGACAGAGGAACAGCCCTTCCGCCGGTTGCGGTACTTCCACGGCCAGCTGCTCACCGCGCGAGACTTCCAGCGGGAGCAGGAGTACTTCCGCGAGAAGCTGAAGCTGCGCATGCGCTGCCTGCTCGGCTACGGCGTGGTGTGCGGGCTGTTCGTGGAGCCCGCTCCGCCGTCGGACGACAAGGCGGCTTCCGGCGAAGAACGGCACGAGCACCAGGCGAAGGCGCACATCACCAGCGGGCTCGGCGTCGACTGCGACGGCAACGAGGTGCTCGTGCCCGGCAGCTGCGCGATCGACCTGTGGGACGCGCTGCCCGAGGACGAGCGCACCGGGACGACGGTGTGGGTCGGCGTCGAGTACACCGAACGCGCGGTCGAGCCGACCCGGACGGTGTTCAACTCCGCCTGCGCGGACACCTCGGACTGCGACTTCGGCTACACCGAGGAGAGCTACTGCGTCCGCGTCACCACCAAGACACCGCCCAAGGACGAGCGCTGCGAGACCTGCTGCACCCGGTGCGAGCACAAAGTCCTGTGGCTGGCCCGGATCGACGACGTCGACTTCGCGAAGCCGCTCCGCGAGGAGCAGATCCACCTCGACGTCCGCCGATTCTTCGGCCGCCGCGTGCCGACGGTGATCACCGGCGTCAACTGGAAGCACGGCCACACCTACACGGTGAACGAGGCCAAGGAACTGCTCGGCACCCAGAAGAACTCGGGCGGCCTGGTCGTCGAGTTCTCCGACGGCGTCCGCGTCGACAGCCTGCGCCGCGGCGTGGTGGAGATCCAGGTGATCGAAGGCGGCGCCGGCCGCAACGCCGACACCTGGTACATGGGCGGCACGTTCGAGGAACCCACCCCCAAGGACGGCGAGTTCACCGACCACTTCCGCTACCGGCAGACCACCCGCGAGACCCTGCAGGACGGCGACCGCGTGCTGATCACCGTCCGCGCCGCGTTCATCCTCGACCACTGCTGCCGTCCCGTCGACGGCACCAACGTCGGCGGCCGGGTCCCCTTCACCGGCCGGGCGAAGGCGGAAGCCGACGCCGAAACCGAGACCGATCACGGCCACGACCCCAAGCCCGAGCCGGACCCGACCGGCTGCCTCGTGCCGCCGACGGGCATCGGGCCGTGGACGTCCGGCACCGGCGCGGGCGGCGACGTCTTCGAGAGCTGGTTCTTCATCACCGAGGAGCGTTCATGAGCAAGACCGATTGCGGGTGCGGGTGCGGCGGGGCGCCGGCCTTCCCCGCCGCGTTCGTGCGGCCGCGGTTCTTCGCGGGTCAACTGCTCACCGAGGACGACCTCACGCTGCTGACCGACTACGTGGCCGGGAAGGACCGGCTGCACAACCGGATGCTGTCCGGCCCGGGCGTCGTGTGCGGGCTCGAGGTGTCCTGCGACTCGTGCGCGGGCGGGACGGTGCTCGTGCACCCCGGGCACGCCCTGGACTGCTGCGGCAACGACATCGTGCTGTCCTGCAAGGAGAAGGTCGACGTGCAGGCGCTCGTGCGCGAACTGCGGGTGTCCTCGCCGGGCGTCGAGTGCGGCGACCCGTGCGACGACGACCAGCGCCACTTCGGGCTCTTCGTGCGGTACGAGGAGAGCATGACGGGCCCGGTCGCGCCGTTCGCCACCGAGGAGCCGTGCCCGGCGCCGGGGTGCGTGCCCTCCCGCGTCGAGGAGGGCTTCCGGTTCGTCGTCAAGTGCGACCCGACCGACGACCACCGGTACAACCCCGCCACCAAGCTGCTGGCGCGGATCGGGGACAAGGACGCCTACGAGCACATCCGGCTGCTGAGCCGGCGGCTCGAGCACTACCTGGACCCGATGGCGGTCGCCGGCCGCTCGTCGACCCGGACGATCCGGTTCGAGGACGCCGACGCCGTCCGGTACCGGGACAGCCTCGGCCAGCTGAAGGCCGGCGCGGACGGCGACCCGCGGCCGCCCGAAGCCCGGCAGCAGACGGAGTACGTGCGGGCGCTGGCGAGCGCCATCGCCCGGTACGACACCTACGACGAGGCGGGGCAGCAGGAGCTGCGGGCGAAGTACGAAGACCTCGGGACGATCGACACCGCGCGGCAGGTGCTCGGCGCGGCCTGCGACCGGCTGGCCAAGACCGAGCCCGAAGAGGTCTGGCCGGAGGCCGTGCACCGGCAGATCGCGCTGGCCGTCGTGGCGGAGGCGAAGAACCGGGTGGCCAAGCGCGATCCCGACGCCCCCATCGAGCTCCGCCTGCTGGCGCAGGGCACGCCGCTGGACAACGTCCTGGAGGCCGGGTTCCGGGCCGATCTCGTGCGGATCCGGGAATGGCTGCTCGGCCGGCTGGACCGGGCGGCCGGCGTCGGGGACTGCAAGCTGCACGACGACGTCCGCGAGGTCGCCGTCCCGCAGCCGCTGCCGATCCCGGAGCCGGACCCCGCGCAGCGGCTGACCATCGCCGACCTGGGCCTGCTCACGGACGCGGCCGGGAAGCTGACGACGTACGTGCGCCGGTTCGTCACCGACGCGGCCTGCTCGACGCTGAACCCGCCGTGCACCGGCTGCGCGGACAACGACGTGCTGCTCGCGCACCTGGAGCTGGACGGCTGCGACGTCGTGCGCGTCTGCTCGGCGACCCGGGAGCAGGTGCTGCCGGGCGGCTCGGCCTACGGCGAGTGGCTGCCGAAGCTGTACCAGCTGCGCCACTTCGCCGAGCAGGTGTGCTGTCAGCCGGTTCCGGTGCACCGGCCGCCCGGCGTGCCGGAGACCGGGCCGATCCCGCGGCCGTACGTGCCGCGGCTGCTCGAACCGTGGCGGGCGCGGGGCCCGCTGGCGCGGATGTGGGAGCTCTTGGTGACCCCGGCGCCGGGGGAGACCGTGCCGAAACCCGTGCGCGAGCAGGTGTACACCGTGCCGGCCGAGGTGACCGACAGCCTGCAGGAGATGAACGCGCTGCGGGGGCAGGTCAGCGACCTGGTCTCGACGGTGGAGGCGTTGCGGGGGCAGCTGGACACCGCGCGGGAGCAGGTCTCGCAGGTGCGGGACGAACTGCCGGACCGGCTGTCCGACCGGCTCTCCGAGCTGGAGCGCGCCCCCGAAGCGGACGCGGAAGCCGCCCCGGAGCCCGAGGCGGGGGACGACGAGGAGCAGACCGTGAAGCCGAAGCAGCCACCGCGGCGGGGCCGGTCGTCGTCGGCCCGCAGCGGTGGTACCGCCCGCAAGCCGCGGTCGGGTGAGACGTCGTGACCGGTCCACTTCGCCCGGAGTTCCACGAGGGGCAGGTGCTCGCCGCCGCGGACCTCGCGGCGACCGTCGCCTACGCCCGCTCGGCGGCCGTCCGGCACGCGCGCCTTTCGCACGACTGGGGCATCGCCGACGGGCTCGGCATGACGACCGAGAACCGGACCGACCCGGTGTCGGGCGACCGGTTCGTCGAAGTGAGCGTGCAGGCCGGGCTCGCGGTCGACGGGACCGGCCGGGAGATCGTGGTGCCGGCCCCGGTCGTGCTGTCGGAGGCGGACTTCGAGGCGGTCAACGGCGCCGACGGGAAGACGACCGAGCCGTACCCGGTGTTCCTCACCGCCGCCGACCGGGCCCAGCCGTCGACCGGCCCGGCGTCCTGCGCGGGTGCCGGCGGGCCGACCCGGGTGGAGGAGTCCTACCAGATCCTCTTCCGGCGGCTCGGCGACGAGCGGCTGGTGGCCGACCAGCCGCCGCCCGCGGTGACCGCCGCCCCGGCCGCCCCGCCCGCGCAGTGGCTGGTGCTGCTGGGCTTCGTCCAGTGGACCGGCGGGCACTTCACGGCGGTGTTCCCGGCGGCGCGCGGGGTCGGGCCGCGGTACGTCGGGGTGCGCGCGGACACCGTGTCGGCCCGGTCGGGGTCGCTGGCACTGCGCACGCTGCCCGAGGCCCGGGAAGGCGAGCCGGCGCTGGTGCTGTCCGGTACGGCCGCGCCGACACTGGTTTACGGGCTGTACAAGGGAACCGGTGACGTCGACCCGCTGCTGACGGTGGAGTCCAACGGGAACTTGACCATCGCGGGGAGCTTCTCCGGCCAGATCTCGGCGGGCAGCGTGCTGGCGACGTCCGGCAGCGCGACCGACGGCACGGTGCTGCCGCTGCCGTCCGGGGTCACCCCGGCGGAGGTCGCCGACGGCCGCGTGTCGCTGCACGTCTACGTGACCCCGAAGCTCCCGCCGGCCCAGCCGGGGCTGACCGTCCCCGCCGAGGCCACTGTGGACGGTGACCGGCGGGTCCGGTGCCGGCTGCGGACCTACGACCCGGGCGTGGGGCCCGCGGTCACCGAGGCGTCGGGCTCGGTCGACTTCCTGGTCCTGGCAACGGTCGCGGCGTCGAACGGGGGTGGCTGAAGGTGAGCGTTTTCGCGGTGTACGAATCGAGCACCGGCAACGTGGTCGGCGCGGTGAAGGCGATCGGCACGCCGCTGCCGGCCGCGGCCGACGTGGTCGGTGCCGCGCTGCCGGTGCGGCTGTCGCTCGGGTCGGGCGAGGTGGTGACCCTTTCGCTGGCGGGCCGGGAACTCGCCGTGCACGAGGCCGACGACCAGCCGGCGGTGTTCGTCGAACCGCTGGCCTACGGCGTCAAGCGCGTGGCCGGGCAGCCGGCGAAGCCCGCGCTGGCGAAACTGGCCGAGCTGTCCGCCCCGGCGTTCGACCCGACCGGGCTGCTCGTCGAGCTGCCGGGCCCGGCAGCCGAGGACACGGCCGTGTTCGCGCTGGTCTCCGAGGGGCCGGACACGCTGCCGGTCACCGGGAAGGTCGAGAAGGACGCCGACCACGTGTCGCTGCCGGTGACGGTGAGCGCGGGCGCGCACGCCGTGCTCCTGCTGGTGGCGGGCTGGGCGGGCCGGCTGGAGGAGATCACCAAGTGAGCGCACCCCCGGGCGGCGAGATCACCGTGCACCGGTGCGTGGTGCGGGTGGTGCGGCGCGGCGGGTGGAGCTGGGGGCCCGACCCCCGCGCCCTCGTCCAGCGGGTCCTCGACGCGCTGCCGGAGCTGCTGGCCGCGCGGTTCGGCGACCTCCTCGACGGCGACGGCCCGGACCTGGAGATCACCGAGCCGGTGCGGCTGTCCGTCCGGCTTTCCGCGCCCGGGACGGGCGGAACCGGCCTGGCGGCGTCGAGTCTCGTCCTCGGACCCGCGACGCCCGCCGGCGGGACACCGTCGGAGCCGGTGTCGATCCCGTTGCCGGTGAAGACTTCCTCGCGGCCGGCGCCGGAGTCGTCCACTGTGGACGCACTCGGCGAGCTGCCCTCCTTCGCCCCGGTCGCGGCCGGACCGACGGTGGCCGCGTTGTTCCGGGAGCTCGCCGCGCGGGACGAACTGGCCGCGTTGCTCGCCCTGCTCCCGGGGGAAACCGTGCGGAAGTTCCTGGCGGCGCTGCTTTCCGAGTCCGCCGGCGAGCGCGCCGGTCCGTCCGCGGCCGAGCCCGGCTCGACCGCGGCAGCGGACCTCCCGGGACCGGCCGGCGAGCTCGCCGTGGAGCTGGCGGCGGAGCTGGCCCGGCGGCTGTCGCTGCCGCGGGCACCCGCGACCCGGGCGGAAATCGCCGGACTGGTGGGCGCGCCGGCGGCGGGGACCACGCCGGCCGGCGGGACCGCGCCCGGCGCGGCGAGCCCCACGCCGAGACCGGCGGGGGAGACGAGAGTCGGCTCGGTGCTCCCGTTCCTGCTGGCCGGTCCGCTGGCCAGAACCGGCTACCTGGACGCGATCGGCCCGGCGCTGGCCGACGGCGCCCCGCTGTTCGCCGCGGCCCTGGCGTACAAGGTGCTCGGCGCGCCGCAGCGGGGCTGGCGGCGGACGCCCGCGGACGACCTCGCGGCGGCGACGTTCGCCGGCCTGGAGACGGTGCCGGACCTGACCGCGTTCGCCAGGGAAGCCGGCCCCGCGCTGCCGGTGCTGGACGGCGTGCTGGCGCTTTCGCTGTGCCGCGGCCACGATCCCGCCGACCCGCTGCTGATCGCGGGCGTGGACGGCGGCCTGCTGCTGGTCGACGCGCAAGGCCTGTTCCCGGTCGCCTGGGCGGCCACCGCGGCCGGACTGGTCCCGCACTGGGTGACGTGCGGCCGGCCGCCGGTGCTGGTCCGCGACGGCGCCCTCCCGCCGTCGGGCCTGCGCGACCTGGCCGCGGCCGGCGTCCGGTTCCTCACCGACGCGCGCCCGCTGCGCGACGACCCGCTGACCCGCCTGCGCTGGCGCACTCCACTGTGGACGACCGGCGGCGTGGAACCCCGGCTGGCCGCCCGGTTCCCCGCCGAGCGCCTGGACGAGCTGGTCCGCGTCCTGTTCGTCGAGCACCGGGCCGTGCCGCCGGCCGGGGACCGCGCCCTGGAGCGCAGCGTCTCGCTGGCGGCGTCGCTGGCGCTGGGCATGATCGCCTGGCAGCTGTGGGAAGGGGAGTCCCCGGTGCGGGCCCTGACGACGTTCGCCGACCTGGAGGCCACGGTCCGGTTCACCCGGGACGCGGTGCGCGTGAAGATCCCCTTGGGGCGCCGCCACGCGGACCTGTGGCAGGGCGGCGCGCTCACCGACGTACCCGACGTGGTCTGGCTGGGCGGCCGGACCCTGACCTTCTCCGGTGGCTGAGGTGACCGGGCTCGCGGTCGAGCACCTCCGGGTGCGCCTGGCGGAACTGCACCAGGCGCTGCGCGGCGCCGTCGCCCGGCAGGCCGGGGCCGCGGCGGTGCTCACGCGCCCGGACCTGACGCCGTTCTGCGTGACCGACGAGCAGGTGGACGCGCTGCTCGACCGCGTGGACGCCTTCGCGGAGGGGATGACCGAGCCCCGGTCACCGGCCCGGCCCGCCCCGGAGTCCGAGCTGCACCTCCGGCGGCTGGCCGCGGCGCGCGGGGTGACCCTCCCGCTGGACACGCTCGCGACCCGCTACGGCCTGTCGCGGGACGAGCAGGACGCGCTGCTGCTGGTGGCCGCGCCGGAGCTGGACCCCGGCTACGAGCGCGTCTACGCCTACATCGTGGACAACCTCAACCGGCGGGCGCCGTGCGTGGAACTGCTGGTCACGGTGATCGCGGAGACCCCGGCGGATCGCCTGGCCCTGCGCCGCGCGCTGGGTTCCGCGGGCCGGCTGCGCCGCTACGACCTGGTGCGGGCCCACGGCGAGGCGCCGACCGAGCTCGGCCGCGAGCTGACCCTCGGGGGAGGGGTGTTCGAGTACCTGATGGGCTGGGGCGGCGACGTCGGGATCCTCGGCCACGACCCCGGCGAAGTCCCCCGGCCGGCGCGGCAGGTGGCGTCCCCGTACCTGGAGTCGGAGCGGCTCACCGCGCTCGGCCGCGCGCTGGCCGCCGGTGACGTCGACGTGGTCGGCCTGTGGGGCTGCTCCGCCGACAGCCAGCCCGACGTCGCCCGGGCACTGGCGGCCGCGGCCGGCCGTCCCCTGCGCCGGGTGACCGCGGACGTCGCGCACGACCTGCGGACCGCGGCCGCGCTGGACGCGATCCTGTGGCTCCCGACGGACGGCCGCGAGGCCCGCGACGACGAGCCGTGGGTGAGCTCGGGCGTGCCGCTGTGCCTGACCGGCGCGACCCCGTGGCGCCCGGCCGGGCTGCTGGCCGCCCGCACCTACGCGGAGCTGACGATCCCCGCCCCGGACTTCCCGGAGCGGCGCGCGATGTGGTCGTCGGCGTTCCCGGTGCTGGGCGAGGACGTCCTGGCCGACCTGGCGGCCCGCTACCGGATGAGCGGCGGCGAACTCCGCGCGGTCGCCGCGGTCGCCGACACCGGCGCGCGCCTGTCCGGCACCGGCCACCCGATCACCGACCACGTCGAACCCGCGATCGCCACGGTGACCCGGGGGCGCACCAGCGGCGCGGTGCAGTCGATCATCCCGCGCCGGGGGCCGGCGGACCTGGTCCTGCCGGCCGCGCAGATGGCCCAGATCACGGAGATCGCGTCGGCGTTCCGCGCCTGGCCGCGCATCGCGGAGTCCTGGGGCTTCGCCCGCAAGACGACGACCGGCGGCGTCAAGGCGATGTTCACCGGCGAACCGGGCACGGGCAAGACGATGTCGGCGGAGGTCGTCACCGGGATCCTGGGCCTGGAACTGCTGCGGGTGGACCTGGCGCAGGTGGTGTCGAAGTGGGTGGGGGAGACGGAAAAGAACATGGAGGCGGTGTTCCGCCAGGCCGAGGACAGCCACGCGGTCCTGCTGTTCGACGAGGCGGACGCCCTGTTCGGCAAGCGCGGCGAGGTCAAGCAGGGCACGGACCGGTATGCCAACCTGGAAGTCG
Source organism: Amycolatopsis sp. cg9 (assembly GCF_041346945.1). Taxonomy (NCBI): domain Bacteria; kingdom Bacillati; phylum Actinomycetota; class Actinomycetes; order Pseudonocardiales; family Pseudonocardiaceae; genus Amycolatopsis; species Amycolatopsis sp. cg9. Next base: position 6,377,895 of record NZ_CP166850.1, read on the forward strand.
GGTACCTGTTGCAGCGCCTGGAATCGAGCGACGGCCTGATCATCCTGACGAGCAACCTGAAGGAGAACATCGACCCGGCCTTCACCCGGCGGTTCCACTTCGTGGTCCACTTCCCCCGCCCGGGCGTGGCGGAGCGCCGCCGCCTGTGGCACCTGGCGTTCCCCCCGGAGGCCCCGCTGGCCCCGGACGTCGACGTGGACGCGTTGTGCCGCTTGGACATGACGGGCGCGGGCATCACGTCGGCGGCCCGCACGGCGGCGCTGGCGGCCGCCGACACGGGCAGCAGCGCCATCGCCATGCGCCACGTCGTCCGCGGCGTGTCCCGCCAGTTCCAGCGCGAGGCGCGGTTGTTCCGCCCGGCGGAGCTGGGCCGGTATGCTGACCTCTTGACGGACAACGGGAGTGCGCATGCCTGAGCTGATGCCCCCGCAGACGAAACCCGCCGTGCCGGTCACGGCCGAGGAACTCCGGATCGCCGCGGCTTCGGACCGGGGCAAGAAGAAACTGGTCCTGGTGCCGGCGGTGATCGGCAACGCCCAGGCCGCCAAGACGGCGATGGACGGGAGCTCGAAGACGGTGCCGTCCCACCTGGCGTCGACGCTGGCGGCGGGGCAGGACCAGGTGGGGAACGCGGCGGTGGCCGGTGCGGCGATGCGGGTGGTGCCGATGGCGGTGCCGAAGAAGGAAGCCTGCCCCGGCTGCTGAGCCGGGCCGTTCGCGGGACCGGCTACGTCCCGGCGTCGGTCTCCAGCGCGGCCGCGCGCAAGGCGGCGGCCACCCGCACGACGGGCTCCGGCAGCGCCCGCGGCAGGTGGGCGAGCAGCACGCGGCGCTGCTCCCCGGGCCCGCCGCGGACGGGGAGCACGCGAACCCCGGGCGGCGCCACGGTGCCGATCGCGCCCGGCACCGTCGTGATCCCGCAGCCGGCGGCCACCAGGTGCAGCTTGGCCAGCCAGTCGCGGGCGGTGTGCGCGATCTCGGGCCGCTCGTCCAGGCCCGGCCACACGCCCATCACCCGGTCGTCGCCCGAACCCGCGATCCAGCGGCGGCCGCGCAGGTCGGCCACGTCGAGGTAGTCGCGGCGGGCCAGCGGGTCGTCGGCGGGCACGGCGACGCGGAGGCTGCGTTCGGTCAGGGTGTGCACGGTCAGCGCCGGCGTTTCGGTGTCGGGCGGGCGGAACGGCGGCGCCGAAGCCAGCAGGGCGATGTCGAGGGTGCCGGCGCGCAGCGCGCGGACCAGCGCCGGAGTCCCGCCTTCGCGGCTGAGCACGGTGATCGCCGGGTCGGTGCGCCGCAGGGCCGCCAGCGCGCGGGGGAGCAGGTCGGCGCCGGCGGTCGGGAACCAGCCCAGCCGGACCGTGCCCCGTTCGGCGGGCAGCCCGGCGAGTTCGCGCGCGGTGGCGTCGAGCTGGTCGACGACGGCGGTGGCGCGGCGGAGCACGATCTGCCCGGCCGCGGTGAGCCGCACGCCGTCGTGGCGGCGGTCCAGCAACGGCGCTCCCGCCGCGCGTTCCAGCGACGCGATCTGCCGTGACACCGCGGACTGCGTGTAGCCGAGCGCGGTCGCCGCGGCCGTGAGCGTGCCCCGCTCGGCGACTTCGCGGAACACCCGCAGCGCGGTCAGGGACGCGTCGGTGAAGGCCATGACGTCTACGCATACCAGGTCTGCAAATCTTTCGCTTTTCGCATGGCTGTGGCGCTCCTAGCGTGAAGGCATGGACCTGATCGAAACCCCCTTCGGATTCGCCAGCACCGCGGCCGAGGTCGCCGCGGGGATCGACCTGACCGGCCGCCGGGCCGTGGTGACCGGCGCGTCCTCCGGCCTGGGCGTCGAGACCGCCCGCGCCCTCGTCCCGACCGGCGCCGAGGTCACCCTGGCCGTCCGCGACGCCGAGGCCGGCCGGCGTGCCGCCGAGGACATCGCCGCGACCACGGGCCGCCCCGCGCCGCACGTCGCACCCCTCGACCTGGCCGACCCGGCGTCGGTCGCCGCCTTCACCGCGGCCTGGACCGGCCCGCTGCACGTCCTCGTGGCCAACGCCGGCGTGATGGCCGCGCCCGAGCAGTACACGCCGCAGGGCCGGGAGCTGCAGTTCGCCACCAACCACCTCGGGCACTTCGCCCTCGCCACCGGCCTCCACCCGGCCCTCGCCGCCGACGGCGCCGCCCGGATCGTCGTGGTCAGCTCGTCCGGCCACCAGCTGTCCCCGGTGGTCTTCGACGACGTCGACTTCGCCTTCCGCCCCTACGACCCGTGGCAGGCGTACGGCCAGTCCAAGACCGCCAACGTGCTCTTCGCCGTCGAAGCGACCCGCCGCTGGGCTGGCGACGGCATCACGGCCAACGCGCTGATGCCGGGCGCGATCCACACGAACCTGCAGCGCCACACCGGCGGCCGCGGCAGCGGGCAGGTGCCGCCCGAGCTGATCAAGACGCCCCAGCAGGGCGCTGCGACGTCGGTCCTGCTCGCCACGTCACCGCTGCTCGACGGGATCGGCGGCCGCTACTTCGCCGACTGCGCCGAGACCCCGACCATCGACCGGCGCGGCCAGGCACCGCGCCTGCACGGCGTGGCCCGCTACGCCCTCGACCCCGAAGGCGCCGAGCGCCTCTGGACCCTCTCCGAAACCCTGCTCGAGAAGGAAACCGCATGACTCCCCAGATCGCCCTGGTCACCGGCGCCACCCAAGGCCTCGGCCTGGCCCTCGTCGAGGGGCTCGCCCAGCGGCTGTCCCCGGCCGACACCGTCTACCTCACCGGCCGCGACGCCGGGCGCGTCACGCAGGCCGTCGAGGCGATGCCCGCCGGGGGCGCCGAAATCCGCGGCGAGGTCCTCGACGTCGCCGACCCGCAGGCGTCCGCGCGGCTGGCGCGGCGGCTGCGGGAACGGCATGGCGGCATCGACTTCGTGATCGGCAACGCCGTCATGCGCGTCGGTCCCGACGACGACCCGCGCGAGATCGTCGGGGAATACGCCGAGGTCAACAACTTCGGCACCACCCGGCTGCTGCGGGCGTTCGCGCCCCTGCTCCGCGACGGCGGCCGGTTCCTCGTCGTGGCCAGCTCGTTCGGCACGCTGAACCACCTGGCACCCGCGCTGCACGGCCGGTTCACCGGACTGTCCTCTTTGGACGAGGTGGACGAGCAGGTCGCGGCCTGGCGCGACGCGGTCGCCGACGGCAGCGCCCGCGGCGGCGACTGGCCGGGCTTCGTCAACATCCCGTCGAAGATCGGCCAGGTCGCGGCCGTGCGCACCCTGGCCGCGGACCGGCGCGCGGACGACCTGGCGCGGGGGATCCTGCTCGCCGCCGTCTGCCCCGGGATGATGAACACCCCCACCTCCGCCCTGTGGTGGGACGTGCGGGACGCGCCCAGCCCCGCACAGGCCGCGGACGAGCTGCTGGACCTGGTGTTCCGGCCGGTCGACCCCGCCCACTACGGCGAGCTCGTCCGCCACGGCGAAGTCCTGCCGTGGTCCCCCGTCCCGGCGGGCTGACCGGGGCGGGACGCGGGACCGGTCAGAACCAGTGCAGGCAGTGCGGCGCGCGCTCACCCCGGAACAGGGCGTCCGCGACGGCGGCCGCCGCCGGGTGGTGGGCCTCGATGTGGCCGGCGCGCACCAGCGTGCTCGGGGTCGTGCCGCCGAGGTAGATCGAGCCCAGGTCGCTCACGTCCAGGGTCAGGTCGGGCTCGCGGTCCGTCCGCTCGCACTCGCCCTTGCCGTCGCGGACGGTCAGCAGGTAGCGGTCGTGCTCGGCGAGGAACGGGTCGGTGACGTCGAGAACCAGCTCGCCGTCGGCGGACCAGCCGCGGGCGGTCAGGGCGCGGGGTACGTCCAGCAGCCGGACCCACAGCCAGTCCGTGTCGTCGCCGACCTGGCCGGCGCGGAAGTCGCTGAGCTGCCAGCGCAGCGGGTGCCCGGGCGGGACGTGCCGGAACACGACGTCGGACACCAGGTCGTGCCCGAGCGCGAAGCGGGCGAGGGCGGTGAAGACGGCGTCGTCGGTGGTGATGGTTTCGTCGACGGTCATGGTGCGGGGGCCGCCGATCGAGTAGCTGGCGTAGCCGTCCGCGACCCCGTCGGCGTCGCGGTGGACGGCGATGTACCGCGGCGCCGGGGCGATCGGGGGCTTCCCCGCACCCGAGCTCCACCAGCGCGGCGGCCGCGACAGCGCACCGGGCTGGGTGCGGCGGTAGGCGTCGTAGACCTCTTCCATGGTCCCGACGCAGTCGGCGCGCGGCCGCACCTCGACCGAGCCGGGCGCCGCCGCGGCGGTGCGAGCCCGGGGGAGCGCCGGCTCGGCCTGGTGGCGTGGCACGGTGAGCTGCTGCGTGTAGGTCGCGGGCCCGTAGCCGAACCGGCGGTAGATCACGGCTTCGGAGGCCAGCAGGACGGCGAGGAACTCCCCGCGGGCGCGCAGGTCGGTGAGCTGGCGCCGCATCATCGCGCTGAGCACGCCCCGCCGCCGGTGCGAGGGCAGCACGCCGACGGCGGTCACCCCGGCGGCCGGGGCGAGGACTTCACCGGGCAGGGTGAGCTCGAAGGAGTACACGCCGGCGGTGCCGACGGGCTGCCCCGCCGGCGTGACGGCCAGCAGGTTCCGGTCCATTTCGAGCGCCGACCACCAGACGCCGCCGTGCTCGCCGGGCGTTTCCGGGAAGCGTCCCAGCGCGGTGTGGAACGTGGTGACGAACGCGTCGAGGTCCTGGTCGGTGGTCGGGCGGATCTCCATCGGGACAGTCCATCGGCGGGCCGGGGGCGGGGCAAGCGATTTACGGCTCGGCCTTCGCGCGCGTCCGCAGGAGGCTGGCCCCCACCGCCGTCGCGAGGATCACGGCCACGACGCCCAGCGACAGCGCGGTCGGGATCTTCCAGACCTCCAGCAGCAGCATCTTCACGCCCACCCAGACCAGCACCAGCGCCAGCCCGAGCTTGAGGTACACGAACCGGTGCATGACGTCGGCCAGCAGGAAGTACATCGCCCGCAGGCCGAGGACCGCGAAGGCGTTCGACGTGAACACGAGGAACGGCTCCTGCGTCACGGCGAAGATCGCCGGGATCGAGTCGACCGCGAAGACGACGTCGACGACCTCGATCAGCACCAGGACCGCGAGCAGCGGTGTCGCGACCCAGCGGCCGCCTTCGCGGACGAGGAACCGGGCGCCGTGGTGGCGATCGGTCGAGGGGACGACCCGGCGGAACGCGCGCAGCACGACGTTGCGCTCGTAGTCGACCTCCTGCTCGCGGTGCAGCGCCATCCGCACGCCGGTGACGACCAGGAAGGCCCCGAAGACGTACAGGATCCACGCGAAGGTCGCGATCAGCGCCGAGCCCGCCGCGATGAACACCGCGCGGAACACGAGGGCGCCGAGCACGCCGTAGAAGAGGACGCGGTGCTGGTGCTCGCGCGGGACGGCGAAGTACCCGAAGATGATCGCGAACACGAAGACGTTGTCGACCGCGAGCGACTTTTCGATGACGTAGCCGGCGAAGTACTGGCCCGCGAACTCCGCGCCCCAGACCCACCAGACGATGGCGCCGAAGGCCAGCCCCAGCGTCACCCACACACCGGACCAGGCGAGGGCTTCGCGGACGCCGACCACGTGCGCCTTGCGGTGGGCGGCCAGGTCGACGGCGAGCATCGCCAGGATGACGCCGAGCACGGCGAGCCAGGCCCAGAACGGAACGGTCATCACGCACTCCTCCGGTTCGGTGGCGAACCAGAGGTCTCCCCGGTCACACGCGGTGTGACGCCGGCACCGGACTGCGCTCGGGCAGCCGGATTGACGATGCCGGACCGGGCGGGTACTCCCCTCCGCTGCTTCCAGAATGACGAACTGCGCTTCGTCTGTCAACTTCGGACGGCTACTGTGGCCGGTATGGCTTCGTGGACGTTCCTGAGCAACCACGCGCACGTTTTGCTGTGCGTGGCCGCGGATCCCGACCGGACGCTGCACGACATCGCCGCCCGGGTGGGCCTCACGGAACGCGGGGTGCAGCTCATCCTCCGCGACCTGATCGAGGAGGGCTACCTCGAGCGCGAGCGGGTCGGCCGGCGCAACCACTACAAGATCCACCCGGAGGGCCGGCTGCGCCACCCGCTGGAGGCGCACCACCGGGTGGCCGACCTGGTCGCGGCGCTCGGCCTCGAGGAGCGAGCCACGCCGAGGGAGGGGTGACCCGCCGCCGGGACCGGTGGCACCCGGGGCGCCGGCTCAGCGGCCGGGTGGCCCGGTGGTCTCGCCGATGACGAGCGGGGGCGTCACCGGCTCCGGCTCGGCCGTGGGCACCCCGTCCAGCCGGAGCACCGCCAGCTCGACCGCCCGCACGCCCAGTTCGCGCGCCGGGACGACCACCGCCGTGGGGCGGATCCGCTGCCGGTCCGCCACGGTGGCCGAGCACACCGCCACGACGGACACGTCTTCCGGCACCCGCAGCCCGCGCCGTCCGAGCTCGGCCAGGACCGGTGGGAGCACGGCTTCGTCGTGGACGACCAGCGCGGTCGGCCCGCCGCGGGTGAGCAGCTCGGCCAGGCAGCGTGGGACGTCGTCGGGGGCGCACAGGCGGGAAAGCGCTTCCGCACGCCGGTGCGCCGCGGCTTCGCGGAAGCCCGCCAGGTAGCGGAGCCGGTCCGGGGCCGCCGGTGTCAGGTGGGCGATCGAGCGGTGGCCGAGGCCGGCCAGGTGGGCTGCGCAGGCTTGCCCCGCCGGTGCGAAGTCCAGGGGAAGGGCGGCCGGGCCGCGGTGCCTGCCGATCAGCACCGCCGGGCGCCCCGAGGCGAGCAGCACGGGCACGCGCGGGTCGTCGTCGCCGGCGTCCAGCACGAGCACCGCGTCGGCCAGCGCGGCCGACGTCACGCGGTGCAGGCCCGCCGGGCCCGGGTCGTCGGTGACCAGCAGCAGATCGAAGCCGAGTTCGCGGGCGGTGCCGGCGGCCGCGGCGAAGAACTCCATCGCCACGCCCAGGTGCCGGTCCAGCGGTGCCGCGACCGCGAGCACGCCGGCCCGCGCCGCGACCGGGGCGGCCGAGCCGCCGCGGCGGCGGTAGCCGAGGGTGCGGATGGTCTCCTCCACCCGCCGCCGCGTCGCCGCGGAGATCGTCCGCTTGCCGGTGATCACGTACGACACCGTGCTCGCCGAGACCCCGGCCGCGTTCGCCACGTCGGTGATCGTCACCGCGCCGCGGGGATTCGTCATGGTCGGTGGCCTTTTCGCGTTAGCGCTAACATCCAGCGGGGAGGCTGACCATAATCGCGGGTGGAGCCGCAGGTCAAGCCACAGGTTCCCGGCCGCAGGCCGGGAACCTCGCCGCCGCGGGCGCGGGCGTCAGGGCCGCGGCTCGGCCGCCGCGGCGCGCCGGCGCTGGGGCACGACGACGTACTTCGGGTCCTTGGTGGACTCGACACCCGCCTCGAACACCCCGAACCGCTGCAGCGCGCTGCCCGCGAACAGCGCCGCGCCGGCGACCGCCGACACCGCGCGGCTGCGGTGCCCGGCCAGCGTGCCCAGCAGGCCCGCCGCGGTCAGCCGCTCGGACCACTTGCGCAGCCGGTGCGCCTTGCCCGTCGTGTACGCCTCTGCCGTCGCGCCGAGCTGTCGCTCCAGCACCTTCGACGCCACCAGCTCGGTCACCGCGCCCATCGCGGCCAGCGCGCGGGCCGGGCCCGCCTCCTCGACCGGGACCAGCACCATCGCGAAGCCGCCGGAACTCGCGGCGGCCGAGCCGGCGAAGACGAACGGCAGCTGCGGGTGGGCTTCGTGCCAGGCCGGGACCGCGGTCTGGGACAGCAGCACCGCCGTGTAGGACGCGACAGCCGGCGCGACGACGGCCGACGCGAGCCCGGCCGGGCGGGCCACCGCGCTCGCGAGCTTGCCCGGCCACCGCCCGGAAGGCAGCACCTCGGCGACCGCCGCGACCCCCACCCCGGGCCCGAACGCGCTGAGGATCCACGTGCCCACGCTCATCGGCGACGTCGGTTTCGCGACGCGCAGCATGTGGTGGAACCGCTCGGGCCGGCCGAGGTCGGCGACCAGCAGGTAGACGCTGGCCAGCAGTGCCGCCACCGACCCGGTGCGGCCCACCCGGCGCAGCCGCGGCCGCCCGGTCAGGTCGGCGCCGGCGGCCAGCAGCGAGGTGCCCGCGGCGAGCCCGCCGGTGAACAGGTACGCCGGCACCTTCCACTCCCACACCGGCGGCTTGAGCACCGGCCGCCCGTAGTAGGACCGGAACTCGGCGTCCGGCACCATCAGCTCTTCGCGGGAGCGGCGGGACTTGCGAGCGGTCATCGGCGGCGTCCTCCGAACGCGGCGACGGCGGCGGCGAGCAACGCCGACGCCGCCACCCCGGCGTACTTCCACATCGCGGGCAGTTCCCGGGTCGGCACCACCGGGTCCGGCGGCAGGCCGTAGACCTCGGGTTCGTCCAGCAGCAGGAAGAACGCGCCGGTGCCGCCGACCCCGTCGGCCGGGTCGTGCCCGTAGAGCCGGGCTTCGGTGACCCCGCGCTCGTGCAGCTGCTCGACGCGGTGGGCGGCCCGCTCGCGCAGCTCGTCGAGCTCGCCGAACTGGATGGAGTCGGTCGGGCACGCCTTGGCGCACGCCGGTTCGAGGCCGTCGTGCAGCCGGTCGTAGCAGAGCGTGCACTTCTGCGCGCGCCCGTCGTCCGGCCGCCGGTCGATGACGCCGTACGGGCAGCCGGAAACGCAGTAGCCGCAGCCGTTGCAGATGTCCTGCTGCACCACGACCGAGCCGAACTCGGTGCGGAACAGCGCCCCCGTCGGGCAGACGTCGAGGCAGCCGGCGTGGGTGCAGTGCTTGCACACGTCCGACGCCATCAGCCAGCGGAAGTCGGTCCGGCCGTCGGCGCCGGTCTTCGCGCCCGGCAGGTCGAACGACGGCATGCCGAGGTCCTCCGGAGCGCTCGGCGGGGGAGCGGTGCCCGGCCCGCCGGGCGGGCGCGGCTGCTCGACGAAAGCCACGTGCCGCCACGTGTTCGCGCCGAGCGCGCCGGTGTTGTCGAACGACATCCCGAGCAGGTCGAGCCCGTCTTCGGGGACGTCGTTCCACTCCTTGCAGGCGACTTCGCAGGCCTTGCAGCCGATGCACACCGACGTGTCGGTGAAGAACCCGACCCGCGGCGGGTGCCCGGTGTGCCCGGCCTCCCCGGCGACGTCCGGCAGCGGGCCGGACAGCCGGTCCTCGATGCTCATGTCCCGTCCTCCTCGTGGCCGGGTTCGACGTGCCGGGTTTCGTGCGCGGTCGACACCCGCGTACCCGTTTCCGGCGTGATGCCCGCGCGCTCCCGGTACTCGGCGAGGTACGCGGTGAGCGCGGCGCCGCGCGGCCGCTTGCCGGGCCGGACGTCGCAGGTGGCGACCTTGCTCTCCTGGATGAACACGTTCGGGTCCAGCACGACGCCGAACAGGTCGTTCACGACGTCGCCGGGCACCAGCCCGGAACCGCCCCAGTGGTAGGGCAGCCACACCTGGTGCACGACCCGGTCCTGCACCCGCAGCGGCCGCAGCCGGTCGGTCACGAAGACGCGTGCCTCGACGGCAGCCCGCGAGGTGACGACGTGCGCCCAGCCCAGGTGCGCCAGCCCGCGCAGCTGGGCGAGCTCGGGGGAGACCTCGACGAACAGGTCCGGCTGCAGCTCCGCCAGGTAGGGCAGGGTCCGGCTCATCCCGCCCGCGGTGTGGTGCTCGGTCAGCCGCGCGGCGGTGAAGACGAACGGGAACACCTCGCTGTGCGCTTCCGGCGGCGACGGGTTCGACGGGTTGTCCCGGCGGCCGTAGACCTTCCGCGCCGGGTTGGCCTGCTGGGCGTAGAAGGGGTTGCGGAACGGCGACTCGTGCGGTTCGTAGTGCGTCGGGAGCGGGCCGTCGGCCAGCCCGGACGGCGCGAACAGCCACGCCTTCCCGTCGGACTGCATGATGAACGGGTCGTCGCCGCGCAGCGCGGCCGGCCCGACCGCGCCTGCGGGCGGCACGTGGTCCGGCGGCTTGGTCTTCTCGAAGTCGGGCACGTCGTGGCCGGTCCACTCGCCGGCGTCGGCGTCCCACCACACCAGGGCCTTCCGCGCGCTCCACGGCTTCCCGGCCGGGTCGGCGGACGCGCGGTTGTACAGGACGCGCCGGTTGAGCGGCCAGACCCAGCCCCACTCGAGGGCCGTTTCGTCCTGTTCGAACCGGGACTTGCGGCGGGCGGCCTGGTTGACGCCGTCGGCGTAGACCCCGCAGTAGATCCAGCAGCCGCTCGAGGTGCTGCCGTCGGCCTTGAGCTCGAGGTAGCCGCCGAGTTCCTCGCCGGTGCGGAGGTCCTGGCCGTTGATCCGCCGCAGCACGTCTTCGGCCGACGGCTCGTCGCCGTGCACCGCGTAGTCCCAGGCGAGGTCGAGCACCGGCCGGTCGCGCTCGTCGGCGGACCCGGCGAGGCGCTCCCGCAGCTTGCGGCCCAGGTGGTAGAAGAACCACAGCTCCGAGCGCTGGTCCCCGGCCGGTTCGACGGCCTTTTCGCGCCACTGCAGCATGCGCTGGGTCTGGGTGAACGTCCCCTCCTTCTCGACGTGCGAGGCGGCGGGGAAGAAGAACACTTCGGTGCGGCACGTCGCCGGCGTGATCTCGCCGGTTTCGACCTCCGGCGCGTCCTTCCAGAAGGTGGCGCTCTCGATCATGGTCAGGTCGCGCACGACCAGCCAGTCGAGGTTGGCCATGCCGAGCCGCTGCAGCTTCCCGTGCGCCGAGCCGACGGCCGGGTTCTGCCCGAGCAGGAAGTAGCCGGACACCTTGCCGTCGACCATGTCCATCACGGTCCGGTAGGTGCCGTGGTCGCCGTTGATCCGCGGCAGGTAGCCGAAGCAGAAGTCGTTGTCCGGCGTGGCTTTCTCGCCCCAGTACTCCTTGAGCAGCGACACGGTGTAGGCGTCGGCGTTGCGCCAGAAGCCCTTCTGCTTGTCGCCGCTGACGTGCTCGAGGTAGTCGCCGAGCGTGCGTTGGTCGGGGGTGGGCATCGGCAGGTAGCCGGGCAGCAGGTTGAACAGCGTCGGGATGTCGGTCGAGCCCTGGATGCTGGCGTGCCCGCGCAGCGCGAACACCCCGCCGCCGGGCCGGCCGATGTTGCCCAGCAGCAGCTGGATGATCGAGCCCGCGCGGATGTACTGCGCGCCGACGCTGTGCTGCGTCCAGCCCACGCTGTAGACGAGCGCGGTGGTGCGCTCCCGGCCGGAGTTGCGCGTCCAGGCGTCGCAGACCCGCAGGAAGAGCTCCTTCGGCGTGCCGCAGGTGGCCTCGACCATTTCCGGGGTGTAGCGGGCGAAGTGGCGCTTGAGGATCTGGAACACGCAGCGCGGGTGCTCCAGCGTCGGGTCGGCGGCGATCTCCTCGCTGCCGCCTTCGAGGACCGGGCCGCCGGAGCCGTGCTGGTCCGACGGCGAAGTTTCCTTCCCGTGCCCGGTTTCCCGCGGCTCGACGTCCTGGTAGTGCCAGGTCGCCGGGTCGTAGGCGGCCGTGGCTTCGTCGTAGCCGCTGAAGAGGCCGTCGAGGTCCTCGGTGTCCTGGAAGTCCTCGTGCACCAGGAAGGACGCGTTGGTGTAGGCGACGACGTACTCGCGGAAGTCCAGGTCGTTGCTCAGGATGTGGTTGATCACCCCGCCGAGGAAGGCGATGTCCGTCCCCGCCCGCAGCGGCACGTGGGCATCGGCGAGCGCGCTCGTCCGGGTGAACCGCGGGTCGATGTGCAGCACCTGCGCACCGCGCGCCTTCGCCTCCATCACCCACTGGAACCCGACCGGATGCGCCTCGGCCATGTTGGAGCCCATGATGATGACGCAGTCGGCGTTCCGCAGGTCCTGCTGGTAGTCCGTCGCGCCACCGCGACCGAAGGAAGTCCCCAGACCGGGAACGGTGGCGGAGTGTCAAATACGCGCCTGGTTTTCGATCTGGATCGCGCCGAGCGCGGTGAAGAGCTTCTTGATCAGGTAGTTCTCTTCGTTGTCCAGGGTGGCGCCGCCGAGACTGGCGATGCCCATGGTCCGGCCCAGCGGCGCACCGTGGTCATCGGTGTCCTGCCAGCCCTTCCGCCGCGCGTCGAGCACCCGGTCGGCGACCATGTCGAGCGCGGTCTCGAGGTCCAGCTCGGTCCACTCGGTGGCATAGGGCGCGCGGTAGCGGACCTTTTGTTCCCGGTGCGGCCCGGTGACCAGCTGCTTGCTGGCCGACCCCTTCGGGCAGAGCCGCCCCCGCGAGATGGGGCTGTCGGGATCGCCTTCGATCTGGACGACCTTCCCGTCCTTGACGAACACCTGCTGCCCGCACCCGACAGCGCAGTAGGGACAGACGGACTTGGCCACCCGATCGGCACCCGCGGTACGCGGAGCGAGAGCTTCGGACCGCGGCGACTCCGCGGCCTTGCCCCGCCCGAGCGGATCGGCGCCGGTGAGCTGGCGGTACACGGGCCAGGATTCGAGCCACCGCCGTGGTCCCATGTCACCTCCCGCTCACGTTCCCGGCCGGACTACCCGGGCCACCCGAGCGTAAACCGGCTCGCCGCACCCGGCGACCGCACCGAAGGCGGCGAACCAGTCATCCCGGGACGTTCGGCGCCGAACTTCCGCCCGCCGGAGGTGATGAACGAGTCGTTCATGACGTCGGGTTGCGGTGGGTCCGGCGGGTCGGGTGGGTGAGGCCGGTGGGCCGGCCGGGGTGGTGACCGATGGGGATGCCGGGGCAGGTGTGCCGGACCTGGATGCACCCAATGTGGCGTTCGGTGCGTTGGACGCACCGAACGCCACATTGGGGCGCATCCGCTGCCCCGCCGCCCGCCGCCGGCTGCTGCCAGCCCGCCGCCGGCTGCCCCGCCGCCAGCCGCCGGCTGCCGCCAGCCCGCCGCCGGCTGCCCCGCCGCCCGCCGCCGGCTGCCGCCAGCCCGCCGCCGGCTGCTGCCGGGTTCCGTGGCGCTGCCGGGTTCTGTCGGCGCTGCCGAGTTCAGCTGGGCGCCGCCGGCTGCGCCGGGCGCCGTCGGCTGTCGCCGAGTTCGCCGCGGCCCCCGCGGGTCGGAGCGGGCACGGCCGGCCGACCTGACCTCCCGTAGCCCCGCCGCCGCACGTCATGAAAGGGTCGTTCACCGCGCCGGACGTCATGAACGACCCTTTCATGACGTCCAGGCCGCCGCCGCGCCGTCAGAGGCCGTACGTCTTCCCGATCACGTCGCGCTGGATCTCGCTCGTCCCGCCGTACACCGTGGACACCACCGTCGCCCGGACCAGCCGTTCCATCCCGTACTCCGTCGCATACCCGTACCCGCCGAGCATCTGCATGCCGTCGAGCGCCATGGCCTTCGCGAACTCCGTCGCCTTCAGCTTCGCCATCGACGCCTCCCGCGGCAGCGGCTGCCCGTCCGCCGCGTCGATCCTGCGGGCGACGTCGTGGACCAGGAGGCGGGTGCACTCCAGCTCCGTCGCGTGGTCGGCGAGGCGGTGCCGCAACGCCTGGAACGAGCCCACCGGGCGGCCGAACTGGTGGCGTTCGCGCACGTACGACACGGTGTCCTCGAACGCGCGGCGCGCGGTGCCGAGCATCAGCGCGGCCAGGATCATCCGCTCGAGGTTCAGCCCCGCCATCAGCTGGCGCCAGCCCTGGCCGACCTCGCCGACCACCGCGTCGCCGGGCAGTGCGCAGCCGGTGAAGTACAGGTCGTTGACCTCGCGGCCGCCCATCGTGTCGATGCCGTGGATCGCCAGGCCGTCTACGCCGACCGGGACCGAGAACATCGTCAGGCCGTCGTGCTTGCCGCCGTCGGCGGAGGTGCGGGCGACCAGCAGGATGTGCCGGGCCAGGTGGGCGTTGGAGCACCACGTCTTCTGGCCGTCGACGACCCAGCCGCCGTCCTGCCGCGCCGCCTTGCACGCCAGCGCGCCGACGTCGGAGCCCGCGCCGGGTTCGGACATCGAGACGGCGAGCACCTCGCCGCGCAGGAAGTCGCCCAGCACCTCCCGCCTGCGCTCCTCGCTCGCGAACTTCGCGTAGGACGCGGCCGTGATCACCGAGGTGGCGAACCCGCCGATCGGTGCCTGCCGGTAGGCGATGGTTTCCAGGAACAGCACCAGGTCCAGCATCCCCTGGCCGGCGCCGCCGTACTCCTGCGGCACGTTGATGCCCAGCCAGCCCAGCTCGGCCATCTTGCGGTACAGCGCGTCGTCGTGCGGGGTGTCGCGGGTGCCCACCTCGCGCCGGCAGAAGTCGTCGACGGCGGAGACGAAGTCGCGCTGTTCGGTGGTCAGGTCCACGAAGGCTCCCGGCGCTCGGAGATACAAGATTACTTACTTTGTATCTTTATCTCTCCGGCGGCCGGAACTCAAGCTTCGAGCATGGGTACGAGGTAGCGCCGCGCCAGTTCCGCGAGCCGCTCGTCGTCGTCGAGGTCGACGACGTGGCTGGGAATGGCCAGGAAGGAGGCGGACACGCGGACCATCAGCTCGGCCACGACCTCGACGTCCAGCTCGGCGGACACGGTGCCGGCGTGCTGCTCCCGCCGCAGCTGCCCGGCCACGAACTCCCGCACGGTGGCCAGCGTCCGGCCGTCGTCGGTGATCATCGACGACGCCAGCAGGCCCGGTTCCGCGGTGATCAGCCCGCCGATCAGCCGGTTGCCGCGGATCGCGCGCAGCGAGCTCACGAAGCCGAGCACGACCCGGTCGGCGACGGTCTCGGCCTGCTTGATCTCGACGAGGAACCGGTCGAAGTAGCGGCGGTACTCGCGGCGCACGACGTGCTCGACGAGCGTGTCCTTCGTGGCGAACCGCCGGTAGACCGTGATGCGGGACAGCCCGGCGCGCTTGGCGACGTCCTCCATCGTGGAGCGCTGGATGCCCATCCGGCAGAACTGCTCGTGCGCGGCGTCGAGCACGCGGACCCGGATCTGGTCGGTGTCGCCGACCTGCTCCAGCGCGTCGGTGTAGGCGCGCTCCAGCAGCGATTCCGCGCCGGGCGCGGCGGTGAACGGCGACACCACGGGTTCCACAGCCACCTCCTGATCCTCCCACCCTAGGTCTTGTGACCGGCGGCGCGGCATGGTCTGATACAAGGAGGCAAGTCGCGTATCAGAGTATCAGTTCATGATCTCGGCTCCGGAGGAGAAGCGATGGCCAAGGACGAAGTCAGCCGGCGGCTCGCGTTGAAGCGCGGGGGCACGCTGGGCATCGTGGGCGCGGTGACGGTGGCGTCGCCGTTGTTGTGGACGTGGCCGGCGGAGGCGTCGGTCGCCGGCACCGGGGCGGGCGCGGATCCGCGCTGGGTCTGGGACACCGAAGCCGACCCGCTGCTCGCCGCCGTCACCGACCGCGGCGACGTGCCCCGCGTGAACGAACTGCTGCGGACCTGGAAGAAGAACGGCCAGCCGCTGCCCGAAGAACTGCCCGCGGACGTGCGCGACTTCGTCGAGCGGGCCCGGCGGCTGCCGTCCTGGGCGGACCCGGGCAAGCTCGAGACGTCGTTCCGGTTCACCGAAAAGCGCGGTCTCTACCTCGGGCTGCTGTACGGCCTCGCGAGCGGGATGGTCAGCACGGTGATCCCGCACGAGGCCCGCGCGGTGTACCACTCCAAGGGCGGCGCGGCCATGAAGGACCGCATCTCCAAGACCGCCAAGCTGGGCTACGACGTCATGACCCGCAACGCTTTCGCCGCCGACGGCGAGATGATCGTGACGTGCGTCAAGACACGCCTGGTGCACGCCGCGGTACGCCACCTCCTGCCGCAGTCCCCGCAGTGGCGGCAGGGCGCCGACCAGACGATCCCGATCAGCCAGCGGGACATGATGGTCACGTGGCACAGCCTGCCCACCACCGTCATGCGGAAGCTGACCGCCTGGGAGGTGCCGATCCCGCGCGCGGAGTCCGAGGGGTTCCTGCACTCCTGGCAGCTCACCGCGCACCTGCTCGGCATCGAGGACGAGTACATCCCGGCGTCGTGGGCCGAGGCCGGCGCCCAGGCCGACCAGGTGCTGACGCCGGTGCTGGCGCCGACCGACGAGGGCGTCGAGCTGGCCGACATCCTGCTCAACCTCGGCTCGTCGGTCGACGGCGGCGTCCTCAGCACCCACGTCCTCGGCGCGATGACCCGGTTCATGCTCGGCGACCAGGTCGCCGGCTGGCTGCGCATCCCGCGCGAGCCGGTCTGGGACCCGTTGCTGCGCACCGCGTGGGGCCCGTTCATCGCCGTCCGCGAGGGCCTGCTGCCGTTCCCGCTGGCCCCGGCGGCCTACTGGACCTTCGACGAGTTCCTCCGCCAGGCGGCGCTGCTGTTCCTGTCGGAAGGACGGCCGATCAGCATCGAGATCCCGACGGGCAACCGGCCGTCCTGACGCTCAGCGCTTGAGCTTCGCGTACACGATGACGTTGTCGAGGTAGTTGCGGTTCGCCGCGTCGTACCGGCCGCCGCAGGTGATGAGGCGCAGTTCCGGGTCGGTCGTGTCGCCGTAGACGGCTTCGGTCGGGAACTCCTTCTTGGCGATCTGCTCGACCTTCGTCACCGCGAACGTCAGCCGCCCGCCGTCTTCCCGGTCGACGTGGACCTCTTCGCCCGGCTTGAGTTCGTGCAGCCGCCAGAAGATGCCCTTCCGGTGGTCGCCGTCGATGTGCCCGAGGATGACCGCCGGCCCGGCCTCGCCCGGCGTGGGGCCGTACTCGTACCAGCCGGCCTGCAGCGGCTGGTCGACCGGCGGCACCTCGACGGTCCGGTCGGGGTTGAGGCCGAGCGACACCAGCGACGACCGCGCGCCGATGGCCGGCACGTCGAGCGCGGTCGGCAGCGACCGCACGAGCGTGGTGGCGGGGGCCGCGCTCGGCGGCGGTGCGGGGGTCGCCGAGGCCCCGCAGCCCGCCAGCAGCACGGAAAGGAGGCCGATCAGCAGTGCGCGGCGGGGCATCGGCTCAGCCCTCCGCGGCGAGGCTGCCGTCACCGGTCTGCGGGGCGCCGGCGGGCACGACGACGACCTGCCCCGGCCCCGGCCGCGGCGGCGCCTGGGGCGCGCGCTCCTTCGACGGGCCGCAGGTGACCGACGCGAGCTTGACGTCGCCGCTGCCGAGCTTCTTGGCGTCGCCGTCGAGGAGTTTGACGTGCAGCGCGGTGATTTCGAGGCTGCCGTCGTAGCGCTGGACCTGTTCGTTGACGATCACCTCGGCCACCCCGGGGATCCCGAGCCGCTGGTTCGGCCCGGTGGCGGCGGGCAGCGTCCCGAGCCGGCCGAGGTTGACGCCGGCGAGGTCGCTGCTGCCGGTGACGTGCCCGTCGGTGGAGGCGCACCGCGCGCTGATCACCCGGATCGACGGCACTCGCCCGGCGACCGGCGCGAGCAGCGGCAGCGTCGCCTCGGCGACACTCGCCTTGGCGGCCACGGTGCCGGCGCCGTTCACCACGGAGCTGCTGATCGCCTTCGCGGTGACGAGCCCCTCGAGCGGCACGTCGGCGACGCTCGCCGAAGCGGGCCCGGTGCTGCTCGACACGGCGAGCTGCCCGGTCTCGACGGTGATCCCCTTGCCCCCGGTGAGCACACCGGGCAGCACGGAAACCTCGGCGGAGGTACCGAAAGCGGACCCGGCGACGGCGTCGTCGGCGGCCGAGACGCCGGCGGAACCCGCGAGGATGGCGGCCGTCACCCCGGCCAGGCTCCCGGCTCGGAGCAGGGTGGTGCGCATGAAGAAGTCCTTTCACCGCAAGGGAAGAGCGTGGGGAAGCGGCACCGGTGAGAGTTCGGTCCGCGGGGGAAAGCCCGGCCACGCTATCAAAATCGCTACGCGCGGCAAGGATTCCGTCGAACCCGCCGGGTGGCGGCGATGCGCGAAAAGTGATCACCGGCCGGGCGGCCACCTTGTAGTGGTGCGCCGGCCGGAGGATTCCTCGCGAATTGCGGACGGGCGGTAGCGCGCATTGCGACATTCGAGGCGATGGACCGCGGAATTCGACACGGACGAGTGATTGCCTGGACGAGTGCCGACGAGCACGCACGGTGATGTGACCACCACGGCGCCGCGAAGACCGGTGTGCGGGCACGATCACGTCCGTGCCGCGCCTCGCGCGCCGTAAAGTCGGTGGATGGAGCTGCGGCAGGTCGAGCACTTCCTCGCGGTGGTGCGGAGCGGGGGTTTCACGGCGGCGGCGCAGGACGTGCACGTGGTGCAGTCGGCGCTGAGCGCGTCGATCCGGAAGCTCGAAGGGGAGCTGGGTGCCCCGCTGTTCGACCGCACGACGCGCCGCGTCACGCTGACCGAAGCGGGACGAGCGCTGCTGCCACTGGCCCACCGCATCATCGCGGACGTCGCCGCCGCGCGCGGCGAGGTGGCGGCGGTGACCGGCCTGACGCGCGGGCGGGTGTCGATCGGCACGATCCAGACGCTGACGGTCGTGGACCTGCCGGTGAAGCTCGGCGAGTTCCGGCTCCGGTACCCGGGCGTCCGCATCCACGTGCGCGAGAGCACGGTCTTCGACCTGGCGGCGGGCATCGCCGGCGGCGAGCTGGACCTGAGTTTCCTGGCCGCGCCGGAGCCGCTGGCGGCCGACCTGTTCAGCTTCGCGAGCTGGCGCCAGGACCTGGTCCTGCTGTGCCACCCGGGCCACCGGCTCGCCGGCCGCGACCGGATCCGCCTGCCCGAACTGGCCGACGAGCCGTTCGTGGACTTCAGCGGCAGCGGCATCGAGGTGATGGTCGCCCGCCGGTTCGCGGACGCGGGCGTCCGCCGGCACCGCGTCTGCGAGGCGACCCACATGCCCCTGCTCGTCGACCTGGTGGCGGCCGGCCTCGGCGTCTCGATCGTCCCGCGCCCGGTGGCCGAGAAGTCGGGGCTCCCGTACGCCCGGCTCGACGGGCCGGGTTTCAGCCGCGCGATCCACCTCGCCGGCCGCGGCCCCCAACCGGCGAACCCGGCCGCCAGGGCCCTGCTGGCGCACCTGCTGGACGGGCCGTCAGCGCTCGCGGACGGGAACGAAGAGCAACCCGAACCCGGTGAGGACGAGAGCCATCGCGACGGTGCTCAACCCGGTTAAGGCGGTGACCGCGCCGAGCACGAGGGCCCGGAGCGCGAAGCGTCTCAGCAGGCGGGTCAGATCGGCCGCTTCGGAATGCTGCATGCTCCGAGTGTTCGCCGGGCGGCGTGCGGCGTCCAACGCACAGGATCGCTGGGACCCAGCTGCGGAATCGATGAATGCCGGTGTGACCGGGCGCCCGGCCCCGGTGTTCCGCGGTGGCGCCGCCGTACGATCGTGCGGTGGGTACGGGCTCGTTCTGGTGGGATCTGCTGATCGCCGTCGCCGGTGCGCTGGTGCTCGCCTGGCTCGCCCTGATCGTCGCGCTGCTGGCCGTCCGGCCGCGGGGCGGGCTGCTCACGGAAGCCCTCCGCCTGCTGCCGGACCTGCTGCGGCTCCTGCGGCGGCTCGCCGCGGACAAGACCCTGCCCCGCGGGGTGCGGATCCGGCTCGGCCTGCTGCTGGCCTACCTCGCGCTGCCGATCGACCTGGTCCCGGACTTCATCCCCGTGCTCGGCTACGCCGACGACGCCATCATCGTCGCCGCTGTGCTGCGGAGCGTGGTGCGGCGGGCCGGGCTCGACGCCGTCCGGGTGCACTGGCCCGGGTCCGACGACGGTTTCGCCGCCCTCACCCGCCTCGCCGGGATGGGGGCGCGCTGAGCCTTGCCTTGCCGTTCGCGTCAAGGTCTACCTTCGCGGACGTGGAGTTCGGGATCAGTTACAGCACACCCTTCTTCGGCGCCGACCCGGAAACGCTCCTGGGGTTCGCCCGGGACGCGGAGGAGTTCGGGTTCGAGTCCTTCTACCTGCCGGAGCACGTCGCGCTCCACCCCGGCGCGAAGATCGGGGCGATGGCGCTGCCGCCGTCGCTGCCGTTCGCGGATCCGCTGGCGTGCTTGAGCTTCGTGGCCGCCGGGACGCGCCGCATCCTGCTGGGCACCGGTGTCCTGCTGCTGCCGTACCACCACCCGGTGACCCTCGCCAAGCGGCTGGCGACGATCGACGTCCTTTCCGGCGGCCGCATGCGGCTGCTCACGGTGGGCGTCGGCGCGCTGCCGGGCGAGGCCCGGGCGGTCGGGGTCGATTTCGCGACCCGCGGGCGGCGGGCGGACGAGGCGATCGACGTCCTGCGCGCGCTGTGGGCGGGCGACGAGTCGGGGGTCGGCTTCGAGGGGGATTTCTATTCCTTCGACGACGCCTGCGTGTACCCGAAACCGTTGGCGGAGCTGCCGATCCACGTGGGCGGATCGAGCCCGGCCGCGGCACGGCGGGCCGGGGTGCGCGGGGACGGGTACTTCCCCGGCGGGATGCTCACGGCGGAGGAGCGTCGCCGGCAGTTTTCGCTCGCCCGGACGACGGCGGCCGCCGCCGGGCGTGATCCGGACCGGCTGGAGTACACGCGGTGGGGTTCCCTCGACATGTCGCCGGAGGACGTCGAAGTGCTTGCGGCGGAAGGGGTTACCCGGGTGGTGGTCAGTCCGGACAGTGCTGAGCCCGGGCGGCGGCGGGAGGTGATGGCTGCTTTCGCTCGGCGGTTCGGGTTGGGGTAGCGACGATCATTGCCACCTGATCGAGTGATGAACAGGTGGCCGACCGCCTCCGTGTGCTGCTCACTGTTGTGCGGTCTGCTGAGGCGGAGATGGGTGCGGTGCTCGTGGAAATCGAGTCGCGGGGTGTGCGGGAACTGTTCGGATACCGCTCCACCGCGCGGCTTTACGAACACCTCGCCGATGTCCTCCGCGCTGCCGCCGTGCGGACTGTCGTACGAGCCCACGCCCTCAACGCCGCTCCCGCGACCGGTGTCGCCGCCCTCACCGGACGGCTGAGCACTCCGATGATCGACACGATCGTCGAGGCTCTCACCCGGATCCCGGCCGAGCACCGCGACACCGCCGAAGCAGACCTACTGGCCTTCGCCGCCGACAACGGCCAAAGACAAGTCGCCGCGCTCGGCGCGCGGATCGTGGCCCACCTCGACCCCGGCGGCCCCGAGCCCGCCACCCCCGCCCGGGAGTTGTCGCTGCGCCGCAAACGCACCGGGATGTGGGAGTTGTCCGGCCGTTTCGACGATGAGACCGGCACCCGCGCCAGCGCGCTGCTCGACGCCCTGGCCGAACGCCGACACGCCGACGACGGCCCCGACCTGCGTTCCCCGCAGGAACGCTACGGCGACGCGTTCTCCGACGCGGTGGACCTGGCCCTCAACTCCCCAGAGCTGCCGACCCAGACCGGGGAACGCGCCCACGTCATGGTCGCGGTCTCCCTGTCGGACCTGCAGTCCGTCCTCGGCACTACCAGCGAACCTCTCGACCTCGGCCGGGCCCGCCGCCTGATCTCACCCGGCTTGCGGCGGGCGCTGTTCCTGCGTGACCGGGGTTGTGCGTTCCCGGGCTGTCACCGCCCGCCCCGGCACTGCCAAGGTCACCACATCCGGCACTGGGCCGAGGGTGGCCCGACCGACCTGGCCAACCTGGTCCTGCTCTGCGGACACCACCACCGGCTGCTGCACCGTTCCGGGTGGCAGGTCCGCATCGCCACCGACGGCCACCCCGAGTTCCTGCCCCCACGGTTCCTGGACAAACGCCGAAAACCCCGGCGCAACAACATCCACCAGCCTCTGGCATTCGCAGCCTGCCGACTACGGGAGGACGACGAACTTGCCAGTGCCGTCGTCGTCCTCCATGGCGCGGTGGGCCGCGACGATGTCGTCCAAGGCGAAAACACGGTCCAGATGGGACGGACAGGTCCCGGCTTCGACCGCGTCGACGATTCGTTGCAGGACAGGCGCGTTGCCCTTGACGGTGTCACTGTGGAAGGCGGTGAGCTTCGTGCCGGACGGGATCATCGCGATCGGCTCCAGCTCCGGGATCACCCAGCCGCTGAGCGATCCGGCCACGCACACGGTGCCGCCGCGGCGGACCAGGCTCAGGGAGTCCAGGGCCGTGGTCGCGCCGACCAGGTCGAGGACGTGGTCCGGGCCCTCGGGCCAGATCGTGCGGACGCCGGCCGCCAGTGGGGTGCCGTCGTCGACCAGGGTGTGGTCGGTGGGCAACGCCGCTGCTTTAGCCGGGCGGCGGGTCGTGGCGGTGGTCTCGACGCCGTGCGCGGCCGCGAGTGACGCGGCGGCCATGCCCACCGACGACGTGCCGCCGCGGATCAGCAGGCGGTGGCCGGGCTCGAGGTCCAGGGTGTCCAGGGCGCCCTGGGCGGTCATGAACGTTTCGGGCAGCGCGGCCAGGACCGGCCACGGCAACGTCGTCTCGACGGGCATCAGCAGGGCGTTCGGCACCAGGGCGTACTCGGCGTAGCCGCCGTCGAACCGCCTGCCCAGCTCGCCCATCACCGCGGCGACGGTGGTGCCCTCGGCGAGCGCGGGGTCGGTCGATTCGGCCAGGACGCCGACGCATTCGATCCCCAGCACGCGCGGGAACGTCACCGTGGGGGAGTGGCCCTGGCGGGTCCTCAGCTCCGACCGGTTCAGGCCCGCGCCCCGGACGTGGACCAGGCTCCAGCCGGGGCGGACCACCGGGACCGGGACCTCGCGGACCTCCAGCACGTCCGGGCCGCCGGGCCGGACGCAGACCGCTGCTCTCATCTTCATGTCCGCCACTCTCGGGCCGGGCCGGGCTGGCCGGCCACCGGTAGGATGCCAAGTCATGCCCATTGGCCGCCAAGCTCCCGAGTCGCGGATCTGGCCGTCCGGCGGGGCGCACCTGTGGGCTCCGGGGGCGGCCAGCCAGGTGCACACCCACGACCGCGGGCACCTGGTGTACGCCGCTCGCGGGGTGCTGTCGGTGCACTCCGGGCGGGGGACGTCGGTGGTGCCCGCCAACCGGGTCGCGTGGATCCCCGCCGGGTTCGGCCACCACCACCGGGCGCACGGTCACACCGACATGCGGATCGTCTTCCTGCCGGCGTCCCTGGCCCGGCTCGTTCCCGCGCACCCGGCGGTGTTCGCCGCGTCCGGCCTCGCCCGCGAGGTCCTGCTCGCGCTGACCGGCACCCGCGAGTACGACCGCGCGGCGAGTGCCCGCCTGCGCCGGGTGCTCGTCGAGGAACTCCGGGAAGCGCCGGAACAGCCGTTGCAGCTGCCGGAACCCCGGGACGACCGGCTGCGGGCCGTCGCGCGGGTGCTGTACGAGGATCCGGCGGACACCACGCCGCTCGCCGAGCTGGGCCGGCGTAGCGGGGCGAGCGCCCGGACGCTGAGCCGGCTGTTCCGCGACGAGCTCGGCATGACGTTCTACGAGTGGCGCACCCAGCTGCGCGTGCACCACGCGCTCGTCCTGCTGGCGGACGGCCACGACACGACCCGGGTGGCCCACGCCTGCGGCTGGTCGAACCCGAGCGGCTTCATCGCGGCGTTCACGGCGATCGTCGGGACGACCCCGGGCCGCCACCGGCAGCTCACCAGACCAGTTTGATGCCCATGGACATCGCCGTGAAGCACAGTATCCACAGCACGATCGGGCCGGCGGCGCCGGTGAACTCGACGAACGTGCCCAGCCGCATCTTGATCCGGTCGAAGCGCGCTTCGAAGGCGGCGATGATCAGGAACGAGGCCAAGGCCGCCGAAGGCAGGCCGACGATGGCGGGGAAGTGGTTCGCGAGCAGTTCCCGGACCCAGGGCTCCTGCCGCCACGAGGCGACGGCCACGGGGAAGGTGAACACGGAGATCTGGACCAGGGCCGCCAGGCCGCCGATCCAGACGACGGCGTGGCGGACGTGGTGGGCGCTCTCCGGCGGGGACTCTTCGGTCACGCCACCAGAGGCGCGGCGCGGGCACCCGATGTAACGGGTTCCGCGACGGTCCACCTGGACGGCGCAACGGGGTGCCGGCGGGGTCAGTGTCCGTCCACAAGCGACACGAGGCCGACCGGGAGGCGCTTCCGGTCCGCGACGAAGCCGACGATCGCGTCGCGCAGGGCGCGCACCGCCCGGGTCGGGTCCACCTCCCGGCGGACCGCGAGCTGCACCACCCGCGTCATCCCCGCCTCCGGGGCGAACCGCGTCATCAAGAACCGGTCGCCCGCCACCGTGCTCGGGACCACCGCCGCGCCCAGGCCCGCGCGGACGAGTTCCAGGACCGCGTCCATTTCGCCGCCCTCGATCGCGAACGACGGTTCGAAACCCGCGGTGCGGCAGGCGTTCACCGTCGCTTCGCGGACGTCGTAGCCGCGGCGGAACATCACCAGCGGGACCTCGGCCAGTTCGCGGATGCCGAGGCGCGGGCCCGCGTGGGCGATCGGGGCGTCCGGCGGGGACACGACCACCAGTTCCTCCAGCAGCAACGGGGTCGCGGCCAGGTGCGGGTCCGCCGGGGCGCTCGCCAGCAGGGCCAGGTCCAGCGCGCCTTCGGACAGGCGCTCGCGCAGGTCACCCGAGCCGCTTTCGTGCAGTTCCAGCTGGATGCCCGGGTAGCGGCGGCGGAACGCGGCCAGCATCGCGGGGAGCAGGCCCGTGCACAGGCTCGGTGGCGCGCCCAGCCGGACGCGGCCGCGGTCGAGCTCGTCCAGTTCGCGGATGGCCCGGTGGGCGGTTTCGGTCTCGGCGAGGATGCGGCGCGCGATCGGCAGCAGGGTTTCGCCCGCTTCGGTGAGCGTGACGTTGCCGCGGATCCGGTGGAACAGCGGCGCGCCCAGGTCGTGTTCGAGCGCGCGGATCTGCTGCGACAGCGAGGGCTGGGCGACGCGCACCTGTTCGGCGGCGCGGGTGAAGTGCCGCTGTTCGGCGACGGCCACGAAGTAGGCGAGCTGCTGGAACTGCACCACCCCATGATAGCCGCTGGCTATGAAGAGCAGAGTTTTCATGTCTTTGACCTCTCAACGACGCCGACCTAACGTCGAGCGGGTGGTGAACGACCTCGCAACCCGGCGGCCCGTCCGGGACTTCTGGGCCTCGACGATCGGCAAGAAGATCGTCATGGCGGTGAGCGGCGCGCTGCTGCTCGCGTTCGTGTTCGCGCACATGGTCGGCAACCTCAAGACCTTCCTCGGCGCCGGCGACCTCAACCACTACGCCCACTGGCTGCGCACGATCGGCGAGCCGGTGCTGCGCTACGAGTGGTTCCTCTGGATCCAGCGCGCGGTCCTGCTCGCCGCGCTGGTCCTGCACGTCACCGCGGCGGTGCAGCTGGCCCGGCGCGACCTGCGCGCGCGGCCGGTGCGCTACGTCCACCGGCGGCCGGTGCGGGCCACCTTCGCGGTGCGCACCATGCGGTGGGGCGGTGCCACGCTCGCGCTGTTCGTCGTCTGGCACATCCTCGACTTCACCGTGGGCGCGGTGAACCGGGACTTCGTGCCCGGCGATCCGTACCACAACCTCGTCGCGGACTTCCAGGTCTGGTGGGTGAACCTGATCTACCTGGTCGCGCTCGCGATGCTCGGCCTGCACATCCACCACGGCTTCGCCAGCGCCGCGCGGACGCTGGGCGTCGCCAGTGCCCGGCGGGAGCGGGCGATCAAGCTCCTCGGCAGCACGACGGCGGTCGTGGTCGCGGGCGGCTACGCCCTCGTCCCGGTCGCGATCATGACGGGACTGGTGCACTGATGCCCGACCACCTGACCGGCGATCCGATCGCCGACACCAAGGCGCCCCGCGTTCCGCTCGAAAACCGCTGGGACGAGCGGAAGTTCGCGGCGAAGCTGGTCAACCCGGCGAACCGGCGCAAGCACCGCGTGATCGTGGTGGGCACCGGGCTGGCCGGTGGTTCGGCGGGCGCGACGCTCGCCGAGCAGGGCTACCACGTCGTGCAGTTCTGCTTCCAGGACTCGCCGCGGCGCGCGCACTCGGTCGCGGCGCAGGGCGGCATCAACGCCGCGAAGAACTACCGCAACGACGGCGACTCCGTGTACCGGCTGTTCCACGACACGGTGAAGGGCGGCGACTTCCGGTCCCGGGAGT
Organism: Amycolatopsis sp. cg9; assembly: GCF_041346945.1. Taxonomy (NCBI): domain Bacteria; kingdom Bacillati; phylum Actinomycetota; class Actinomycetes; order Pseudonocardiales; family Pseudonocardiaceae; genus Amycolatopsis; species Amycolatopsis sp. cg9. The sequence continues at coordinate 6,403,810 of NZ_CP166850.1, forward strand.
CCAATGTGTACCGGCTCGCGCAGGTCTCCGCGCAGATCATCGACCAGGCCGTGGCCCAGGGCGTACCGTTCGCGCGCGAGTACGGCGGCCTGCTCGACACGCGCTCGTTCGGCGGGGTGCAGGTGCAGCGCACGTTCTACGCGCGCGGCCAGACCGGGCAGCAGCTGCTGATCGGCGCCTACCAGGCGCTGTCGCGGCAGATCGACGCCGGGAACGTCGAGCTGCACGCGCGGACCGAGATGCTCGACCTGGTCGTCGTCGACGGCCGGGCCCGCGGCATCATCGCGCGGGACCTCGTCACCGGGGAGATCGAAACGCACCTCGCGGACGCCGTCGTGCTCGCGACCGGCGGCTACGGCAACGTCTTCTACCTGTCCACCAACGCGAAGGGGTCCAACGCCACCGCGATCTGGCGGGCGCACAAGCGCGGCGCGTACTTCGCGAACCCGTGCTTCACCCAGATCCACCCGACGTGCATCCCGCGCTCGGGCGAGCACCAGTCGAAGCTGACGCTGATGAGCGAGTCGCTGCGCAACGACGGCCGCATCTGGGTGCCGAAGCAACAGGGCGACAGCCGGCCGCCGGCGGAGATCCCGGAAAGCGAACGCGACTACTACCTCGAGCGGCTGTACCCGAGCTTCGGCAACCTCGTGCCGCGGGACATCGCTTCGCGGGCGGCGAAGAACGTCTGCGACGCCGGGTTCGGCGTCGGCCCCGGCGGCCTCGGCGTCTACCTGGACTTCGCCGACGCGATCGCGCGCCTCGGCCGCCCGGCGATCGAAGCCCGCTACGGCAACCTCTTCGACATGTACCAGCGCATCACGGCGGAAGACCCGTACACCGTGCCGATGCGGATCTACCCGGCCATCCACTACACGATGGGCGGGCTCTGGGTGGACTACGACCTGCAGAGCACGATCCCCGGGCTGTTCGTGATCGGGGAGGCGAACTTCTCCGACCACGGCGCCAACCGGCTCGGCGCGTCGGCGCTCATGCAGGGCCTCGCCGACGGCTACTTCGTGCTGCCCGCCACGGTGAACGACTACCTCGGCTCGACCCGGCTCGACGACGTCCGCCCGGAGGCCGCCGCGCCGGTGGAAGCCGAGGTGCGCGCCCGGATCGAGCGGCTGCTGGCGATCAAGGGCACGCGGTCGGTCGACTCGTTCCACCGCGAGCTCGGCGTGCTGATGTGGGACCACTGCGGGATGTCCCGCACCCGCGAAGGCCTGCGCAAGGCACTGGAGCGGGTGCCGGAGCTGCGCGCCGAGTTCTGGCGGGACGTCCGGATCCCCGGCCGCGGCGCGGAACTCAACCAGGAGCTGGAGAAGGCGAACCGGGTGGCCGACTTCCTCGAGCTGGCCGAGCTCCTGCTCGTCGACGCGCTCGCCCGCGAAGAGTCCTGCGGCGGCCACTTCCGCGAAGAACACCAGACCCCGGACGGCGAAGCCCGGCGCGACGACGAGAACTTCGCCTACGTCGCCGCGTGGGAGTACGGCGAGAAACCCGTGCTGCACCGCGAGGAACTCGTCTTCGACCACGTCCACCCGACCCAGCGGAGCTACACGTGAAACTCACCGTCCGCATCTGGCGGCAGGCCGGCCCGGCGGCCGAGGGCAGGCTGGTTTCCTACCCGGTCGACGGCCTCAGCCCGGACATGTCCTTCCTCGAGCTGCTCGACGTGCTCAACCAGGAACTGATCGCCGCCGGCGAAGAACCGGTCGCGTTCGACCACGACTGCCGCGAAGGCATCTGCGGCTCCTGCGGCGTCGTGATCAACGGGCAGGCCCACGGGCCCGAGCGCACGACGTCGTGCCAGCTGCACCTGCGTTCGTTCGCCGACGGCGACGTGATCGACGTGGAACCGTGGCGCGCCAAGGGCTTCCCGGTGATCAAGGACCTGGTCGTGGACCGCTCGGCGCTCGACCGGATCGTCCAGGCGGGCGGCTACGTCAGCGCCCCCACCGGCAGCGCGCCCGACGCCCACGCGACCCCGGTCCCCAAGCCGGACGCGGACCTGGCCTTCGACAACGCGACCTGCATCGGCTGCGGCGCCTGCGTGGCGGCCTGCCCCAACGGCTCGGCCACCCTCTTCACCGCGGCCAAGGTGACGCACCTTTCGCTGCTGCCGCAAGGACAGCCGGAACGCGCGCAGCGGGTCCTCGACATGGTCGACGCGATGGACGCGGAGGGCTTCGGCGGCTGCACCAACACGGGGGAGTGCGTGGCTTCGTGCCCGAAGGGGATCCCGTTCGCGAGCATCTCGGCCCTCAACCGCGAGTTCCGGAAGGCGAGCCGAACCGGGCGCCGGTGACCGTGGCGGGGTGACCGGTCCGGCCATTGACTGAGCCGGTCCGGCTGGCTACCGTGTGTCTGCGCGCCGGTCTGGGAGCGCTCTCAGGGGTACGCGGCGGTACCTGTGGGGCCGGGCCGGTCGATCGAGCACGTCCGGAGCACCCGAACCTCGAAAGTGTCCGACCATGAAACTTTCCGCACTTCGCGCCGCGCTCGCGGCGACCGCTTCGGTGGCCGCGGTGGGCGCCACGCTGCTCACCGCGAACACCGCCAGCGCGGCGACCACGCTCGGCGCGTCCGCCGCGCAGAGCGGGCGCTACTTCGGCGCCGCCGTCGCCGCTTCGAAGCTCTCCGACAGCACCTACGTGTCCATTTTGGACCGCGAGTTCAGCATGGTGACGCCCGAAAACGAGATGAAGATGGACGCGACCGAGCCGGCGCAAGGTCAGTTCAGCTACACCAGCGCCGACCGGATCGTCACCCACGCGCTCGGCGCGGGCATGCGGATGCGCGGGCACACCCTCGCCTGGCACCAGCAGCAACCCGGCTGGATGCAGGGCATGGAGGGCAGCGCGCTGCGGCAGGCGCTGCTCAACCACATCACCCAGGTCGCGGGCCACTACAGCGGCAAGATCTACGCCTGGGACGTGGTGAACGAAGCCTTCGCCGACGGCGGTTCCGGCGGCCGCCGCGACTCCAACCTGCAGCGCACCGGCAACGACTGGATCGAGGTCGCCTTCCGGACCGCCCGTGCGGCCGATTCCGGCGCCAAACTCTGCTACAACGACTACAACATCGAAGACTGGTCGGCCGCCAAGACCCAGGGCGTCTACCGGATGGTGCAGGACTTCAAGTCCCGCGGCGTGCCGATCGACTGCGTCGGCTTCCAGGCCCACTTCGGCAGCGGCGGCCCGCCGAGCAGCTTCCAGACGACGCTGGCGAACTTCGCCGCGCTCGGCGTGGACGTGCAGCTGACCGAGCTGGACATCGCGCAGGCGTCGTCGAGCGCGTACGCCGCCACCACGCGCGCGTGCCTGAACGTCCCGCGGTGCGCCGGGATCACCACGTGGGGCATCCGCGACACCGATTCCTGGCGCTCGGGCGAAAACCCGCTGCTGTTCGACGGGAACGGGACCAAGAAGGCCGCGTACACCGGCGTCCTGGACGCGCTCAACGCGGCGCCGGGCACGCCGACCACCACCCCGACGACGCCGACCACGCCCACGACACCGACGACCACGACGAGCACGCCGCAGCCGGGTACGTGTTCCGCGGCGGTTTCGCTGAACGCGTGGAACGGCGGCTTCGTGGCGACCGTCCGGGTCACCGCGGGCTCGGCGGACCTCAGCGCGTGGACGGTCACGCTCACCCTGCCCTCGGGCGCGGCGGTGACCAACTCCTGGAACGTCCAGCGCAGCGGTGACCGGTGGTCGAACGTGAGCTACAACGGCCACGTCGGAGCCGGCCAGTACACGGAGTTCGGCTTCCAGGCCTCGGGGTCCGGAACGCCGGCGGTGGCCGGCTGCGGCTGAGCCACCCGGTGGGCCGGGTCTGCCGCCCGGGAGGGGTCGGCAGACCCGGTTCACTAGTTGACCGCGGCCGAGAAGGAGTTGACGGCGAGGCCGACACCGCCGCTCCACGGCTCGAAACCGGCCTGGATGCTGGTCAGGTACCAGGAGCGGTCGACGCGGGTGCGCGCGTCGACGTCGTTGACGAAGTCCAGGACGTTGAACGACCAGCCCGAGATCGCGGACTGCGCCACGTAGGACACCACGTCGTTGCCGCCGTTGTTGCCCTGCCAGACGTCCCAGCCCCGCCCGCCGATGCTGGTGGTGCCGACCTTCCCGCCGACGGGCTGCACGTTCCCGGTGTGGTTGAACCAGATCATCAGCTCCATCTGGTTGACGCCGTTCGTCTTCGCGGTCGGGTCCATCCAGATGTCGTAGGAGGCGTCGAAGACCGACCCGCCGACGTAGGTGTAGGAGATCGACGACGGCGCGCTGCCGATCCGGCTGAGCTGGCGGGGCAGGTTCGTGCCGGGGGAGCAGTTGCCGTAGTGGCAGCCCGCGTAGACGGCCGGGTAGGACAGCGGCGCGCCGCCGCTGGTGGACCCCTGCTGGGTCTGGATGCGGAACCCGCTGCCGGTGACGTTGATGCACTGCGTCGCGCTGCTGCCCCAGCGGTTGTTCATGACGACGTACCGGCCGCCGATCGTCGTCGAGCCGTACTGGTCGCAGATCAGTGTGTCCGCGTGCGCGGCCGGGGCGGCGGCGAGCGGTGCCGCCAGCCCGGCCGCGGTCAGCAGGACCGCGGAAAGGGCGTGCTTGAGTTTCATCGTGCCGTCTCCACTTCGTCGTGGGTAGTGCTCCCGTCGATGGTGTGGGAGCGCTCTCAGCATGAATCGAATCCGATGAAACCACAGCGGAACCGCGAGGCAAAGGGGGTGACCGTGATCAATTTTCGAACTGGCGCCGTCGCGGTCGGTCGCCGGGTGATTGCCAAGGGTGTGCCGCGGTGGTTACAGTCCTCCGACTGGGAGCGCTCCCAAACTCGACGACGAGGAGAGGGCGAATGCGGGCGAGGAAAACGCTGGCCGTACTGGCCGCCGCGGTGCTGGGGCTGACGGCGGGCGCCGTGCCCGCGTCCGCCGCGGACTACGAGCGGCTGCTCAACGGCACCTTCGACAGCGGCAGCGCCGATCCCTGGTGGGCCGGTTCGGGAACGACCGCCCGGGTCACCGGCGGGGAGTTCTGCACCGCCGTCACCGGGGGCACGGCCAACGGCTACGACGCGCTGTCCGGCCAGAACGGCGTGCCCTTCGAAGCCGGGCAGCCCTACACCCTGGCGTTCGACGCGCACGCGACGACCACCCAGCAGATCTCCGCCGTCGCCGGGGAAGCCGTTTCACCCTACCGGCAGATCTCGCGCACCGATCTGACGGTCACGCCCGCGAAGCAGCACTTCACCGTCACCTTCACGTCCACTTTGGACTTCCCGAACGCCGGGAACGGGCAGCTGGCGTTCTGGTTCGGCGGCCAGGCCGCGGACAACACCGTGTGCCTGGACAACATTTCGCTCATCGGCGGTGTCGTCCCGCCCGGCGGCCTCCCGCCGACCAGCGGCATCCGGGTGAACCAGGAGAGCTACGTCCCCGGCCTGCCCAAGCGGGCCACCGTGATCAGCGACGCGACCAGCCCGCTGACGTGGACGCTGAAGAACTCGGCCGGCGCCGCGGTCGCCACCGGGCAGACCCGGCCGCGCGGTGCGGACGCCGCCTCCGGCGAGAAGGTGCACGAGATCGACTTCTCCGCCTACGAAACCCAGGGCAGCGGCTACACCCTGACCGTCGGCGCGGAAACCAGCTTCCCGTTCGCCATCGCCGCGGACGGGCTGAAGCAGCTGCGCTACGACTCGCTGGCGTTCTTCTACCACCAGCGCAGCGGGATCGCGATCGACGCCCAGTACGCCGGTGCCGCCTACGCGCGACCGGCGGGACACGTCAACGTGGCACCGAACCAGGGCGACGACCGCGTTCCCTGCCGCGCGGACCTGAACTGCGGCTACACCCTCGACGTCCGCGGCGGCTGGTACGACGCGGGCGACCACGGCAAGTACGTCGTCAACGGCGGGATCGCCGCGTGGCAGCTGCTCGACGAGTACGAGCGGGCGCTGCGCGTGGGCGACGCGAGCGCGCTGGGCGATGGCAAGCTCGCCATCCCCGAGCGCGCCAACGGCGTGCCCGACATCCTGGACGAAGCCCGCTGGGAAGTCGACTTCCTGCTCGCAATGCAGGTCCCGGACGGCCAGCCGGACGCGGGCATGGTGCACCACAAGATCCACGACGCGCAGTGGACGTCCCTGCCGACGCGGCCCGACCAGGACAGCCAGCCGCGCCGGCTGTCGCCGCCGAGCACGGCCGCCACGCTCAACACGGCGGCGGTCGCGGCGCAGGCCTCCCGGTTGTGGCGGACCCTCGACCCGGCGTACTCGGCGAAGCTGCTCGCCGCGGCCGAAAAGGCCTACGCGGCGGCGAAAGCCAACCCGGGCAAGCTCGCCGACCCGAACGACGGCACCGGCGGCGGCACCTACAGCGACACCACCGTGACCGACGAGTTCTACTGGGCGGCCGCGGAGTTGTTCGCCACCACGGGGAAGAGCGCCTACCGCGGCGACGTCACCGGCTCCGCGCTCTACCGCGGCGCCAGTTTCTCCGCCCACGGCTTCGACTGGGCTTCGACGGGCGCGCTCGGCGACATCACCCTGGCCCTGGTGCCCACCGACCTGCCCGCGGCGGACGTCACGGCGATCAAGACGGCGATCACCACGACCGCCGACAGCCACCTGGCGCAGATCGGCACCATGGGGTACCCGGCGCCGTACCGCACCGCCGACGGCACGTACGAATGGGGATCCAACGGCCTGGTCGCCAACAACGGCGTCGTGCTCGCTCTGGCGTACGACTTCACCAAGCAGGACAAGTACCGCGACGGCGCGTTCGCGGCCATGGACTACCTGCTGGGCCGCAACCCCGCGAACTACTCCTACGTCGCCGGCCACGGCGACCAGCCGGTGCGCAACGTGCACCACCGGTTCTGGGCGCACCAGCTGGACGCGGCGCTGCCGACCGCCCCGCCCGGCGCGCTGTCCGGCGGGCCGAACAGCGGTCTGCAGGACCCGACCGCGGCCCGCCTGCTCGCCGGCTGCGCGCCCCAGCGCTGCTTCGTCGACGACATCCAGGCGTACTCGGTGAACGAGGTCGCGATCAACTGGAACTCGGCGCTGGCCTGGCTGGCCGGCTGGACGGCGGAGAAGTCCCCGTCCGGCGCGGACACCACGGCCCCGACCGCACCGGGCGCGCCCGCCGTGTCCGCGGTCTCGGCCACCGGCGCGACGCTGACCTGGCCGGCGGCGGCCGACCCGGAAAGCGGCGTCGCGGGCTACGACGTCGTCAGCGTGAGCGGCCCGGCCCGCACGGTGCTCGCCACCGTCGCCGGGACGACCGCGACGCTGACCGGGCTGACCCCGTCGACCGCCTACAGCGTGGTCGTCGTGGCGCGCAACGGAACCGGCCTGAGCTCGCCGGATTCGCCCGCGGCGCGGTTCACGACGCCCGCGGCGGGCGGCTGCGCGGTCACCTACTCGGCGAACACCTGGAACGGCGGCTTCACGGCGACGGTGAACCTGACCAACACCGGCACCACGGCGTGGCCGGCGTGGACGCTGAAGTTTTCCTTCCCCGGCACCCAGAAGGTGACGCAGGGCTGGTCGGCGACGTGGGCGCAGTCGGGCGCGGACGTGACCGCCACGGCCTTGCCGTGGAACGGCTCGGTGGCCCCGGGCCGGTCGGTGGCGATCGGGTTCAACGGGAGCTACAGCGGGAGCAACGCGAACCCGGCGGCGTTCACGGTGAACGGGACGGCCTGTTAATCCGCGCTCGCGTGCGGGTCGTCCGCGGGCAGCCACCCGTTCCCGGTGTCCAGCCCGAGTGAACCGACGTCCCGCGTCAGCGCCGCGAGCACGCCGCGGACCGCCGCGCTGCTCTCGTCCCGGCGGGACACCAGGGACCACGTCCAGAACGGCGCCGGGTCCACCACCGGGCGCCGCGCGAGGTCCGGCGGGACCGGAGCCGTCTGGCCCTTGGGCGAGTTCAGGACCGGGCGGCCGAGCTTGCGGACGTGGTCGAAGAACGCCGGGCCGGTGATGCCGCCGTCGTGGGTGCGAACGACCTTCGCGCCCACGGCGGCGGCGAACTCCTCGGCGAAGGCGTTCCAGGACGCCCAGCTCGCCGTGTCCGCGTCCACCAGCACGACCGTGTCCGCCGCGCGGACCGGGGCGGTGCCGGTACCGATCGCGTGCAGGCGGTCCGCGCCGATCAGGTGCCCTTCGAGGTCGTGCTCGGCCAGGTCGGCCGCGCGGGCCCAGCCGATGGCCAGGTCGATGCTGCCGTCGGCGACGCGGCGCAGCTGGGCGTGCGAGGGCAGCACCCACGTGTCGACGTGCAGCTGCGCCACGCCCGCCACGCGGTCGAGCAGATCGGCGGGGCGCCAGTTGACGTACCCGAGCCGCACCGGTTCGGTCGCGGCGAAGCCCGCCGCCGAGCGGCGCAGGTCGTCCGCCTGCTCCAGCAGCGCGCGGATCCGGGGCAGCAGCGCCTCCCCACAGCCGGTGAGCGACACCGAACGGCGGTCGCGGTCGAAGAGGCGGACGCCCAGGTCCCGTTCCAGCGCCTTGATCTGCTGGGACAGCGACGGTCCCGCGATGTGCAGCCGCTCCGCGGCCCGGCCGAAGTTCAGTTCCGTGGCGACGGCCACGAAGTACCGAAGCTGGCGTAGCTCCATCCCGGCAGTTTAGTGCGGTGGGAGCGGGCGCCTCCCAGCTGAGAGCGAACCGGTCGTGGCGGACCCCCGGAGCACGGGCCCACCATCGGCTCAGGACGAAAACCCAGGAGGTCCACAGTCATGAGCACCCGGAAGGTCGCGGTCGTCACCGGCGCTTCGCAGGGCATCGGCGCGGCGCTGGTCGAGGCGTACCGCAAGCTCGGTTACGCCGTCCTCGCGAATTCGCGGTCCATCACCCCGCCGGGGGACGCCGAAATCCTCGCCGTCCCGGGCGACATCGCCGATCCCGCCGTCGGCGCCCGCGTCATCGAGCAGGCGCTGGCCACGTTCGGCCGGGTCGACACCCTGGTCAACAACGCCGGCCTGTTCGTGGCGAAGCCGTTCACCGACTACACCGGCGCCGACTTCGACACGGTCACCGGCGTCAACCTGCGCGGCTTCTTCGACGTCACCCAGCGGGCCGTCGCCGCCATGCTCGAGAACGGCGGCGGGCACGTCGTCAACGTCACCACCAGCCTCACCGACCACGCCAACAGCTCGGTGCCCTCGGCGCTGGCGTCGCTGACGAAGGGCGGCCTCAACGCCGTCACGAAGGCGCTGGCGATCGAGTACGCGACGCGCGGGATCCGCGTGAACGCCGTGTCGCCCGGCGTCATCCGCACGCCGATGCACCCCGCCGGAACCCACGAGTTCCTGGCGGCGCTGCACCCGGTCGGGCGCATGGGCGACATCGCCGACGTCGTCGGCGCGGTCGCCTACCTGGAGGGCGCGCCGTTCGTCACCGGCGAGATCCTGCACGTCGACGGCGGCCAGAGCGCGGGCCACTGATGACCGCCGAAGCGGACGTCCTCACCGGCGTCCTGGACGAGTGGAAGTCCGCGGTCGACGCGCACGAGCCGGCCCGGGTCGCGGAGTCTTTCACCGAAGACGCCGTTTTCCAGGGCCTGCACCCCTACAGCGTCGGGCGCGCGGGCGTCGCCGAGTACTACGCCGCGCAGCCGCCGGGCCTGACGGCGGACTACCGGGTCCTGGAGACCCGGCGGCTCGCCGAGGACGTGGTGCTGGGCTACGTGAGCGTCGACTTCGGCTTCACCGACCGGCCGGTGCTGCCGGTCACCCTCGGCGTCGTGCTCCGCCGCGCCGGCGGCGCCTGGCTCATCGCGCACTACCAGGTTTCGCGGCGCTGACCGGCCGGGCCGCGAGCCGGTCCAGCAGCGGCAGGCGGCCGCGGTTGGGCACCGTGCGCAGCGGGTGGCCGGCCAGGCCCCAGCCGCCGAGGAGCTCGTTCGCCGCCGCCCAGCCGGTCGTCGCCGCGCGTTCCATCAGGGCCACCGGGAGGTCGACGCGGATCGCGTCGCCCGCCAGGACCAGCCCGGGTTCCGGGGTGCGCACCGGCGGCCGGCGGGCGAACCCGCCGACCGGGAACAGCGGGCAGTCCTGCCGCACCAGCGTGATCTCGCCCAGCACCCGGGCCGCCGCGGTCTCGGGGTAGAGCCGGTGCAGCCGGTCGTCCAGCGCCCGGCTGACGTCTTCGCGGCCGGCCGCGTAGGCGTGCAGCTCCACCACGGAGCCGCCGGTGCGCCGGGCCCAGCGGCGGGCCTCGCCCTCGTAGCGGTCCAGGACGCTGATGTTGTCCAGCGGCGGCAGCCCGCCGGTGCCGAGGAACGCCGGGCGGGCCGCGTCGACGGGCCGGTCGAGCCACAGTCGCCGGACGACGAACGGCGGGGCCGTGCGGAGGTCTTCGACCGCGGCCCGCCACGACGGCGTGCCGAGGCCGGGCGAAGCGGCGACGATCCGGCGCAGCCCCGGGACGTCGCAGGCGAGCACGACGGCGTCGAAGCGCTCCCCGTCGATCGCGAACCCGGCGCCGTCCCGCCGGATCGCGGCCACCTCGGTGCCGCGGCGGAGATCCGCCCGCCGCTCGGCGAGGTGACCGGCGAGCGGGTCCCACAGCGCCTGCGGGAACGGCTCGGCCGGGACGTCGAAGAGCAGGCCTTCGGCCGACCCGAGGAAGTACAGGTGGAACATGGTGGCGAGCTCGGCGGCCGAAAGCTCGCCGGGGTCGGCGAAGAAGCTGCGCGAGAACACTTCGAACGCCAGGTGCCGCGCCGCGGCCGGGAAGTTGATCGCCGCCAGGAACGACGCCGCGTCGAGGTGGTCGAGCTGGTGGTAGACCCGCGGAACGCTGACCGTCGCCAGTGGCAGCGCCCGCCGCCCGTCCAGGCGCAGCAGGTCGCGGGCGCGGAACGTCGGGCTGCGCAGCGCGAACGCGAGCGCGTTGACCGGCGGCGTCCGCGGCAGCCCGGCGAAGGTGTCGGTGCGCCCGTGCGGGTCGATCAGCGGGTAGTCGGGGACCGGGGTGAGCCGGTCCAGGCCCGGGTCGGTGCGGGCCAGGAGCGCGCGCAGGTTGTAGTACTGGCGGAAGAACGCGTGGAAGCCGCGGCTCATCGTCACCGGGGTGCCGTCGGTGAGCCGGTCCGCCCAGCCGCCGGCGCGGCCGCCCAGGTGGGCTTCGCGCTCGAACAGGGTGACCTCGACACCGCGTTCGGCCAGGCCGGTCGCCGCGGTGAGCCCGGCGATCCCGCCCCCGACGACGGCGGTGCGCGGGCGGCGGCCCAGCCGCCCCGCGTCGGGGAGCCCGGCGGGCGCGGGGAGGGTCTCGGCCCGCCGGTCGCGGCCGGTGACACCGGCGTCGCGCCTCACGCCGCGGTGCCCAGTACCGTGTGGACGATCCCGCGGTGCCAGCCCGGCATCGTGCCGGTGCGGACGTCGGTGAAGCCCGCGGCGGTGAGCCGCGCGCAGAGGTCGCCGACGCCGTCGAAGGCCAGCACGCTGCGGCGCAGGTGCCGGTAGAGCGTGGCGTCCCCGGTGGCGAGCCGGCCGGCCGGGATGACGATCGCGCCGCACACCGCGTTCCACACCGCGCGCGAGCGGCGGGAGTCGCGCACCGAGTACTCGTGCAGCGCGAGCACCCCGCCGGGCCGGAGCCGCCCGCGCAGGGTGCGCAGGGTGGCGTCGGGGTCGGCGACGTTGCGCAGCAGGTACGCGGCGAGGATCGCGTCGAACGGGCCGTCGGCGGCGGACAGCTCCTCGACCGGGACGTGCCGGAAGTCCACTGTGGACGGCCAGGTCTTCGCCCGCGCGCGGGCGAGCATCGAGGCGGAGGCGTCGATCGCGGTGACGCGCGCGGCCGGGGCGGTGGCGAGCAGGGCCGCGGTGGACGCGCCGGTGCCGCACCCGGCGTCGAGGACCCGCTGCGCGGAGCCGCCGTCGAGCAGGCGGCGCGCCGAGATGCGGAGGTCGCGGTGGTAGCCGGGGTTCAGCCCGACGAGCCGGTCGTAGGACGCGGCGCCCGCGTCGAACGCCGCCGGCACCTCGGCGCGGGGCAGGCCGTTGCCTTTCATGCACTGTCCTTTCGCGACTTCCCGCGCTCCCACAGGAGCAGGACCGCGGTGACGAGGGCGTAGCCGAAGAGGAAGTCCTCCACGGGGATGTCCCAGGGGAACCGCCAGCCGGTGATCCCGCCGGGGGAGTACCGCACGATCGGTGCCGAGAGCTTGGTCAGCCAGCCGTCCACCGGGATCTGGAAGGCCACCACGATCGCCATCGTGACCCAGTAGGCGGGCCGCCGGAACAACCCGGTGCGCAGCGCGAGAAGCTCCGCCGCGACGACCGCGAGCACGGCGGCGACGGCGGGAACGGTGTAGCCCCACGGCATCAGCCGCGCACCTTCCGCCGGCCGGCCCGGGCCCGCGTCAGCCGCCGCAGCAGCTGCCCGGTCAGGCCGACCGCTTCGTAGGTCAGCACCCCGCAGACCGGGATCACGACGAAGAACAGGACCTCTTCCAGCGGGATCCCGAACGGCGCGCGCACGCCGGAGACGAACGCCGGGTCGAAGTCCCAGACGCCGGCCGCGATGGCCGCGGCGTCCCAGACCAGGAAGATCGCGGCCACCGGGAGCACCGCGCGGGCCAGCCGGGCCGGCCGGCGGTAGACCCGCGAACCCGCCAGCTCCAGCGGCAGCGTGACCACCACGCAGGCCAGGAGGACGAGCAGGTATTCCGCGCGGCCCACGTCAGGCCACCGCCCGCCGCCGGGCCCACTGCGCGCGGACGAGCGCGTCGCAGGCGGCGATCAGCCGCCGGTGCTTCGGCACCCGGGCGCGGCCCGCGAAGACGTTGTACCCGGCGGCTTCTATGCGGTCGAGGATGCCGCCGTAGAGGACGAACGCCGTCCCGACGCACGGGCGCGACGCCGGGTGCAGCATGGCGATGCCCGGCTCCGCTTCGGCGTAGACCCGGCGGGTGCGCTCGACCTGGGCGGCGAGCGCGCGGCGGACCGGCGGGTCGACCCCGCGGGTGCGGGCGCACCAGCGGAGCCGGTCGCGGTCGACGCCGTCCGCGGCCAGTTCGTCGGCGGGCAGGTAGACCCGGCCGCGGTCGAGGTCCTCGGCGACGTCGCGCAGGAAGTTGGTCAGCTGGAAGGCCTTCCCGAGGGCGGCGGCGCGCGGGGCGGCCTCCGCGCGGGGGACGACGGTGCCGAGCACCGGCAGCACCTGCAGCCCGATGACCTCGGCCGAGCCGTGCACGTACTCGTCGAGGGCGGCCCGGGTCGGGTAGCCGGTGACGGTGAGGTCCATCCGCATCGAGGCGAAGAACGCGCGGAAGTGCGCTTCGTCGATGGCGTACCGGGTCGCGGTGTCGATCACGGCCGCGCGCAGCGGGTCTTCGCTGTGCCCGGCGGAAAGTTCGCCGAGGAAGCGGTCTTCGGTGGCGCGCAGCGCGGCGGCGATCGACTCCGGGGTGGCGCCGGCCGGCGGTTCGTCGACCACGTCGTCGACCCAGCGCGCGAACCCGTAGAGCGCGTGGACGGCGGGGCGCTGCGCGGGCGAGAGCAGGCGGGTGGCGAGGAAGTAGGTCCGCCCGTGGCGGGCGTTGAGCTCCCGGCACCGCTGGTAGGCCAGCCGCAGCCGGGCGCCGGTGATGCCGGCGGCGTCGAGTTCCCGGCGGGTCATCGCGCTCCTTCCCCGGTGATCCGGCCGGCGGCGAGCCGGCCGGAGAGCAGGACCGTGGGGACACCGACGCCGGGCACGGTACCGCCACCCGCGAGGACGACGTTTTCCGTGCCCGGCGGGAGGTTCCGGGGCCGGAACGGTCCCGTTTGGACGAACGAGTGCGCGTAGCTGAACGGCGTGCCCGCGACCATCCCGCGCCGCGCCCAGTCGGCCGGGCTCAGGACGTGCCACGCCTCCGGCTCGAACCCGGGCAGCAGGCCGGCGCGGACCCGGTCCAGGATTTCCTTCGCGTACGGCTCGGCTTCGGTGTCCCAGTCTTCGGGGCCGCGCTGCAGGTTCGGGACCGGCGCCAGGATCGAGAACAGCTCGCGCCCGGGCGGGGCGAGGCCGGGATCGGTCGCCGTCGGGCGGGTGATCAGCAGCGACGGGTCGCTCATCCGGCTGCCCTCGGTGATCAGCTCGCGGAACGTCGACGCCCAGCCGTTGCCGAACGAAATCGTGTGGTGCCCCACCGGCCAGTAACCGGGGCCGCCCACGTGCAGCACCAGCGCCGACGGCGCCGGGCGCAGCGGGACCGGGCGGCGCGGGGCCCGGCCCAGCAGCCGGTAGCTCTCGTGCGGTTCGGTGGTCAGCACCACGGTGTCGCAGGGGATCCGCTCCCCGGCCGTGCGGACGGCGGTGACCCGGGCGCCCCGGCGTTCGAGCGCGGTCACCGCCGCGCCGAACCGGAACTCCACGCCGGCCGCCGCCGCGACCCGCGCCATCGCCCGCGGCACCGCGGCCATCCCGCCCTGGGGGAAGTAGACCCCGCCGACGGTGTCCATGTAGGAGATCACCGCGTACAGCGCGAGCGCCCGCATCGGCGACTCGCCGGCGTACAGCGCCTGGAAGGTGAAGACGCGCTTGAGGCGCTCGTCGCGCAGGAAGGTGCCGATCTTGCGGTCCAGGCGCCGGAACCCGCCGAGCGCCACGAGCCGGGCGAGGTCGCGGGAGACCAGGCCGAGCGGGGAGTCGATGTTGCTGCCGACGAACCGGTCGAACTCCGCCGCGTACAGCCGGGTGAGCCAGGCGCGGAGCCGGCGGTACCCGGCGGCCTCGGCCGGGCCGGCGAAGTCCCGGACCGCGTCGGTCATCCGCTCGGCGCCGGTGTGCACCGGCAGCACGGACCCGTCGGCGAAGCGCGCGGTGTAGGCCGGGTCGAGCCGCGTCAGCCGCAGCTCGGAGGCCAGGTCGGCGCCGGCCGCGGCGAACGCGTCCGCGAGGATCGACGGCATGGTCAGCACGGTCGGGCCGGTGTCGAGGTGGTAGCCGCCGGTCTCGAGCCGGCCCGCGCGGCCGCCCGGGCCGTCGTCGCGTTCCACCACGACGACCTCCCGGCCGCGGCCGGCCAGGTGCAGCGCGGCGGACAGCCCGGCCAGTCCCGCGCCGACGACCACGACCCGGCCGGTCGGCCCGGCGACCGTCCTCATCGGACCCGCTCGGTGCAGTGGCGCGCGAGCACCGTCAGCGCGGCGGCCGGCTGCTCGGGCAGGTCCACCAGGTCGATCGCTTCGAGCGCGCGGCGGACGCGCTCGTCGATGAGCTTCTCCAGCTGGTCGCGCGCGCCGGTCGCGGTGATCAGGTCCCGCCAGCGCCCGACGGCCGCGCCGTCGACGACGTCGAGGGCGAGCAGGCCGTCGAGTTCGGCGCGCTGCCCTCGGCCGGCCAGCTCCGCGGCGAGCACCACCACGCTGGACGCCTTGCGCTCGCGCAGGTCGTCGCCCGCGGGTTTCCCGGTGACCGCCGGGTCGCCGAACACGCCCAGCAGGTCGTCGCGGAACTGGAACGCTTCCCCGAGCAGCCCGCCGTACGTGCCGAGCGCGGCGAGGACACCGTCCCCGCAGCCGGCCAGCGCCGCGCCGAATTCGAGCGGGCGGCGGACGGTGTAGTTGCCGGACTTGCGGCGGACGACGTCGAGGACGTCGGCCCAGGACGGCAGCGCGCGGGCGTCGTTCACCAGGTCCCCGAGCTGCCCGACGGCCAGTTCGGACCGCAGCCGGTCGTAGACCACCCGCCCGCGGGCCAGCGCGCCGGCGTCGAGACCGCTTTCGTGCAGCAGCTGCCCGGACCAGACGAGGTAGAGGTCGCCCATCAGCACCGCGGCCGACTCCCCGAACCGGTCCGCCGGCCCGCCGAGGCCCTGGCTTTCGTGCCAGCGGGCGAAGCGGATGTGCATCGCCGGGTTCCCGCGCCGCCGCGCCGAGCCGTCCATGACGTCGTCTTGGACCAGCGCGAAGCAGTGCAGCAGCTCGAGGCTGGCGGCGGCACGCAGGGCGGCCGCGCTTTCCGGGCCGCCGCAGCGCCAGCCCGTGTAGGCGAACATCGGGCGGAGGAACTTCCCGCCGGTGACGAACTCCGGCAGCGCGGCGACGGCGGGGGTGTCCGCCGCCCGGCCGGTGAAGTGCTCGCGCACCCGCTCGGTGACGAAGGCGTGGACGTCCGTCGCGCACCGCCGGCGCAGCGCGGCCAGCCACGCCGTCGTCCCGGTGGCGCCGGTCGCGGGGATCGCCGCCATCCGGTCTCCTTCCGCGATTCGCTGCAAAGTCGATGCGTGCCGCCGCATACCCCGAACAGACTCGCATAAACGCGGGTAATCCGCTCGTCGTTGCGTTGCGGGTGCGATGCGGATCGGCGACGATGGGCCGGTGAACGTCCGGCGATGGCCCATCCAGCTGTTCAACGAGCCCGCGTGGGCGAAACAGGAACCGACGTACCGCGAGTGCGCGCCCGCGCTGATCGAAGCCGCGGGGAAACGCGCCGCCGCCCGGCCGTCCGGGAACTGGTTCGTCCTCGGGGCCAGCCGGTCGGTCCGCGCCGACCGGCCGTTCGGCGGCACCGTCGGGGGCCGCGAACTGGTCGCGTGGCGCGGCGAAGACGGCGAAGTCCGGATCGGCCCCGGCGCGTGCCCGCACCTGGGCGCGCCGCTGGCCGACGCCCGGGTCGACCGCGGCGGGCTCGTCTGCCGCTGGCACGGCCTCCGGCTCGACGGCACGCGCTGCGGAACCTGGTCACCCGTTCCGGCGTACGACGACGGCGTGCTCGTCTGGGCGCGCCTCGACGCGCTCGGCGGGGAACCGCCGACCGCCGAGCCGGTGGTGCCGGCCCGGCCGGCCGGCGGCCCGAGCATCGACGCCGTGGCGACGCTGACCGGGACGTGCGAACCGGAAGACGTCGTCGCGAACCGGCTCGACCCCTGGCACGGTGCCTGGTTCCACCCCTACTCGTTCAGCAGGCTGCGGGTGCTCGAAACGCCGGACGGGGCCGACGGCCCGGACCGCTTCCTCGTCGAAGTGACGTTCCGGCTGGCCGGCCGCTGGGGGGTGCCGGTGCTGGCCGAGTTCACCTGCCCGGAACCGCGCACGGTCGTGATGCGGATCGTCGAGGGCGAAGGCCTCGGCAGCGTGGTGGAAACGCACGCGACCCCGCTCGGCCCCGGCCCGGACGGCAAGCCCCGGACCGCGGTCGTCGAAGCGACCATCGCGGCGTCCGGGCGACCGGGGTTCGCGGTGGCGGCGAAGCTGTCGCCGGCGATCCGCCCGCTGATGCGCCGCACGGCCGCGCGGCTGTGGCGCGACGACCTCGCCTACGCGGAACGCCGGTACGCCTTGCGCGCCGGCTGAAGTTTGCCGTCCGCGAAGCCGGGTATGCCGATCGCGGCGGTGCCCCGTCCGTGTTCGAGCTCAGCTCGTGGTCTCCGCAACCCGGGCAGGCGGACGGGCACCGCCGCTACCGCGCCGCCGCCATGACCGGGTGCCAGCGCGTCGCGTCGAAGATCAGCGTGATCGCTTCGATCTTCCCGTCCCGCAGCCGGAAGTGCTCGGCCGTGCGCTGGACGCCCACCGGGGTCGCGGTGTGCACGTCGTAAACGAGCGTGGCCTCCGACTCGCCGTAGAGCTCGCTGATCAGCGGGCTCTCGAAGGAGAAGGTGTCCGCGAGCCGGGCCGCCGCGGCGGTCACGTCGCCGTCGAAGCGCGCCCGGTGGTAGGCCTGCACGGCCTCGCGGGTCGGGTCGGTCATCGGTCCTCCAGGTAGCGGGCGAGGTGCTGCTGGTTTTCGACGAGGCGCAGGCAGAGGTGCCGGAGCACCGCCGCCTCCTCGGCGGTGAAGCCGCGGAACACGGCGGCCATCGCCGCCTGGGACGGGCGCCGGAAGTCCTCGAGCCACGTCCGGCCGTCCGGGGTGATCCGGACCAGCACCGACCGGCGGTCGCGGGGGTCGGGGACCCGCGCGGCGAGGCCCGCGCGTTCCAGGGTGTCGACGAGGCCGGTGACGTTGCGCGAGCTGACCCCGGCGGACGCGGCCAGGTCCTTGACGTTGGTGCCGGCTTCGCGGCCGGCGAGGCGGATGAGGATGTCGAGCGCGCCCGGGCTGAGGCCGCGGCTGTCGGTGCCCCGGGAACGCAGCTGGTCGAGGCTGCGCGCGGCCGAGCGGACGGCGGCCGCCGCTTCCAGCGCGGCGGTGTCGCCGTCGACGGCGAACCCGGTCAGCGCCGTGCGGACGTCGGGGGAGAACAGGTGACCGTCCGCGTCCCGGTCGAACACGCTGTCAGTTACGTCGTTCATAGTGAAGCACTACATTAGTACGTACTTCCCTATCTGGGAAGAGCAGCTCGTTAACCAGGCTTTCAACCGGAGTTAGCCTCTGTCGTGGCACAGGTTCTCGATCAGCGACCCATACTGACCCGGCTCTCCACCACGACACCCCCGGAGTCCCCATGACGGACGTCAATCGTCGGCGCTTCCTGCAGCTGGCCGGCGGCACGGCTGCCCTTTCCGCACTGTCCACCAGCATCGCCCGCGCGGCGGAGATCCCCGCGTACCGGCACAGCGGGACGATCCGGGACATCGAGCACATCGTGGTCCTGATGCAGGAAAACCGGTCGTTCGACCACTACTTCGGCACGCTGCGCGGCGTGCGCGGCTACGGCGACCCGCGACCGGCGACCCTGGCGAACGGCAAATCCGTCTGGGCGCAGTCGGACGGCAAGCGCGACATCCTGCCCTTCCGCCCCGAAGCGGACAACCTCGGCCTGCAGTTCATCCAGGACCTCCCGCACGGCTGGAACGACACGCACGCGGCGTGGAACGGCGGCAAGTACGACAAGTGGGTGCCGGCCAAGGGGTCGACCACCATGGCGTACCTGACGCGGGAAGACATCCCGTTCCACTACGCGCTGGCCGACGCGTTCACGATCTGCGACGCCTACCACTGCTCGTTCATGGGCTCGACCGACCCGAACCGCTACTACATGTGGACGGGCTACACGGGCAACGACGGCCAGGGCGGCGGACCGGTCCTCGGCAACGACGAAAAGGGCTACTCCTGGACGACCTACCCCGAGCGGCTGGAGAAGGCCGGGGTGTCGTGGAAGATCTACCAGGACATCGGCGACGGCCTCGACGCCGCCGGCGGCTGGGGCTGGATCGACGACGCCTACCGCGGCAACTACGGCGACAACTCGTTGCTGTACTTCAACTCCTTCCGCAACGCCAAGCCCGGCGACGCGCTGTACGAAAAGGCGCGCACCGGCACGAACGCGAAGGCGGGCGAGGGCTACTTCGACCGGCTGCGCGCCGACGTCAAGGCCGGGAAGCTGCCGCAGGTTTCGTGGATCACCGCGCCGGAGGCGTTCTGCGAGCACCCGAACTGGCCGGTGAACTACGGCGCCTGGTACATCGCGCAGGTGCTCGACGCGCTGACGGCGAACCCGGAGGTGTGGAGCAAGACCGCGCTGCTCATCACCTACGACGAGAACGACGGCTTCTTCGACCACGTCGTCCCGCCGTACGCGACCGCCGGACAGTCCACTGTGGACACCGCCGGCGAGATCTTCGCGGGGTCGGCCTCGAACCCGGCCGGCCCGTACGGCCTCGGCCAGCGCGTCCCGATGCTCGTGGTGTCGCCGTGGAGCAAGGGTGGTTACGTCTGTTCGGAGACGTTCGACCACACGTCGATCATCCGGTTCATCGAGCAGCGCTTCGGCGTGCACGAGCCGAACATCTCGGCCTGGCGGCGGTCGGTGTGTGGCGACCTGACGTCGGCGTTCGACTTCTCCCGCACCGACGCGCGGGTGCCCGCCC
Source organism: Amycolatopsis sp. cg9 (assembly GCF_041346945.1). NCBI lineage: Bacteria > Bacillati > Actinomycetota > Actinomycetes > Pseudonocardiales > Pseudonocardiaceae > Amycolatopsis > Amycolatopsis sp. cg9. The sequence continues at coordinate 6,423,573 of NZ_CP166850.1, forward strand.
TGCCGGACACCGCCGGCTACGAGCCGCCGGACCGCGACCGGCACCCGGACTACGTCCCCGCCGTCCCGGCGAAGAACGTGCTGCCGAAGCAGGAACGCGGCCTGCGCCCGGCGCGGGCGCTGCCCTACGACCTGGCGGCCGACGCCCGGCTGACCGGCGGCGGCCTGGCGGTGACGTTCACCAGCCACGGCCGCGCGGGAGCGGCGTTCTACGTCGTCACGCCGTCGGGGGAACCGCGGACGTACACCGCGGGCGCGGGCCGGTCGCTCACCGCCACGCTGCCGGCGCCGGGCGCGTACGACTACACCGCGTACGGACCGAGCGGTTTCGTCCGCCGGTTCCGCGGCGGCGCGGCAGGCCCGGAGGTCGCGGTCCGCTGCGGCGACGGTGCCCTGACGCTGGTCCTGACCAACTCCGGCACCGCACCGGTCCGGCTGACGGTGAAGGACGCGTACGGCCACCACTCGGTGACGCGCTTGGTCCGCCCGGGCGCGAAGGTCGTCGAGCCGGTGGGGCTCCGGCGGAGCAACAACTGGTACGACGTTTCGGTGACGTCGGACGGGGACCCGAAGTTCCTGCGCCGCCTGGCGGGCCACGTCGAGACGGGCCGCCCGAGCACGAGCGACCCGGCGATCCTGACCGACTGAGCACTGGTCCGCCGCTCCGGTCGCGCCCGGGTTCCGCAAGGCCGCACGGCCGGGCCGCTCCGTCGCCGATGATCGGCTAGACCTCGGCGAAACGCTGCGGGCTGAGCCGGCGCGACTTTGCCGGGCCTCTGGTCGCCCGTCGTCGGGCGGTTCAGGCTCGGCGTCCCAACGTCATGAACGGGTCGTTCACCACGTCCGACGTGGTGAACGACCCTTTCATGACGTCCGCCCTGCCGCTCCAGGACCCGGCCCGCTTCTCGCAGGCCGGGTTTTCGCAGGTCAGCGACCCTTGCGGATCATATCGGAAATTATATACGATCTGGCATCACGGTCCGCGGACACCAAAGGAGCCGTCATGCGACTGTTCGGCAGCATCGATCGTGAGCACCGGCGCGTGGTTCTCGCCGCGATGGCCGGGACCACCATCGAGTGGTACGACTTCTTCATCTACGCCATCTCGGCCGGGCTCGTCTTCGCCACCCAGTACTTCTCGGCGCTGGGCAAGGACGCGCTGCTGCTGTCCTTCGCGACGGTCGGGATCAGCTTCTTCTTCCGCCCCATCGGCGCCGTGGTCGCCGGGCACCTCGGCGACCGCTTCGGGCGGCGGGCGCTGCTGATCGCCACGCTGCTGCTGATGGGCGTCTCGACCGTCTTGATCGGGCTGGTCCCCGGAGCCGGCTCGATCGGGACCGCGGCGCCCGTCCTGCTGGTCGTGCCGCGGATCGTGCGAGGGCTTTCGGCGGGCGGGGAGTGGGGTGGTGCGGCGCTGCTCGCCGTCGAGCACGCGCCGGCCGACCGGCGGGGGCTCTACGGCGCGTTCCCGCAGATCGGTGTCCCGATCGGGCTGCTGCTCGCCAACGGCGCCCTCGCGCCGGCCGCGGCCGTGACGACGCCGGCGCAGTTCCTCGCCTGGGGGTGGCGGATCCCGTTCCTGCTCAGCTTCGTGCTCATCGTCGGGGGGCTGCTGATCCGCGGCCGCGTCGCGGCAAGCCCCGTGTTCGAGGAGGTGCGCCGCACGCGCAGCCGGTCGAGCCTGCCGCTGGTGCCGCTGTTCCGGCACCACGGCGTGCTGGTCCTGCTCGGTGCGGTGCTGTTCGCCGCGAACAACGCGGTCGGCTGCATGACCACCGGCGGGTACGTCCCGTCCTACGCGGTCAAGACGCTGCACCTGGACCGGTCCACGGTGCTGGCCGCGGTGATGGTGTCGGCGGTCGCCTGGCTGGTGAGCACGCTGGTGGGCGGGCACCTCGCCGACCGCGTCGGGCGGATCACGGTGTACCGCGCCGGGTTCGCCGTCCAGCTGCGGTGGCTGGTGCCGTTCTCCGCCGGCCTCGGGCTCACCTACGGCCCGCAGGCCGCGCTGTACGCGGAGATGTACCCGACGCGGGTCCGCTACAGCGGCGCGGCGATCTCCTACGCGCTCGGTGCCGTCCTGGGGGGTGCGTTCGCGCCGACGATCGCCGAAGCCCTGCAGTCGAGCACGGGGACCGTCTACTCGGTGTGCGCGTACCTCGCGGGGATGACGCTGCTGGGGCTGCTGGCGACGTTCTTCGTCCGCGACCGGCGTGGCGTTCCCCTCCGGACGGCCGACGAGCCGGTGGAGTCCCGCGCCGGGCGGGGTTCCCCGACCGGGTAGTGCCGGGCCCCGCGAATTGCGAGGCCCGGTTGCGGGTGGGAGCGTCGGGGGACCGACTGCCTTCCCACCACGGAACCAGGAGCTCGCATGACCACCACCGAAATGCCCGCCGTGCACGAATGCACCGTCAGCGGCTGTTCCTACAACCACGACGGCTGCCACGCGTTCGCCATCACCGTCGGTGGTGACAACGGGTCCGCCGACTGCGGCACGTTCGTCCCGCTGAACACGAAGGGCGGGCTGGACCGCGTCGTCGCGCAGGTCGGCGCGTGCTCCCGCGCGGACTGCCGGCACAACTCGGCCCTGGAGTGCACCGCGCCCAGCGTCCGTGTCGGGCCGGGCGACGGCGGGCACACGGCGAACTGCCTGACCTACGACCGGTAGCGGTCCGTCCGAAGGGGACGTTCAGCGAGCGTCCCCTTCGGACGGTGCGAATTCCAGCGCGGTCCGGCCGTCCGCCACCACGCTCGCGCCGCGCGGCGCGAGACCGCTTTCGGCGGCCAGCGCCGTGAGTTCCCCGACGGTCCGTTCGCGGCCGCCGAAGCACATCAGCATGAACAGGTCGATCGCCGTGTCCGCGCCCTGGTCGCGCACCGGCTCGATGACCACCACGGTGGCGTCCGGGCCGGCCGCCCGGCGGCAGTTCGCCAGGATGCGGCGGGCCGCGGCGTCGTCCCAGTCGTGCAGGATGTCCGACAGCAGGTAGGCGTCCGCGCCGGTGGGCAGCGGGTCGAAGAAGCTGCCCGGCACCGCGCCGGCGCGGTCCGAGAGCCCGGCGGCCGCGAACCGGTCCGCCGCGGCGGTGGCCGACGGCGCCAGGTCCAGCACCTCGCCGCGGACCCCGGGGTGGGCCCGCAGGATCGCTTCGAGCACCGTGCCCTCCCCGCCGCCGACGTCGAGGATGCGGGGGAAGCGGCCCCAGTCGAAGCGCTCGGCGATCTGCGGGGCCTGCACCCGGAAGCGCCAGCGCATCTGGGCGTCGAACGAGCGCCGCAGGGCCGGCTCGGCGTCGATGTCCGCCCAGAACTCCCGGCCGTAGCGGTGCACGTAAGCGGGCTCGCCGGTGGTGATCGTCCCGAGCAGGTCCGCGAAGGCGAGTTCGGCCCGCCCGCCGGCGGCGCCGATGTCGAGCAGCGGCTTGATCCCCTCCGGCGCGTCTTCCCGCAGCTGGGCGCCGAGTTCGGTGGGCCGGTACCGCCCGGACGCCACTTCGAAGACGCCGACCGCCACCAGGTGGTCGAGCAGCCGCCGCAGGGCCGGTGCGGAGGCGCCGGTTGCGGCGGCGAGCTGGTCCGCGGTCGCGCCCTCGTCGCCCGCGCGTTCCGCCAGGCTGAGCGTCGCCGCCACCCGGATCGCCATGGGAGTGGCCAGGCCGGCCATCGCGAGGAGCTTCATCGGGTCGTGTGGGCGCCGCCGTTGACGTGCAGCGTCTGCCCGGTGCTGTGCCGCGCCCCCGCCGAAGCGGGGAAGTACGTCGTGTCCGCGATGTCGCCCGGGTGCCCCGCGCGGCCGTCGTGCGTGGCGCCGATCAGCGCTTTCCGCCGCTCGTCGCTCAGCTTCCCGCGGAAGAACGCGTATTCGGCGCCGATCGAGCCGACGTTGACGATCGTCCCGCCGGGCCGCGCCTTGCCGAGCCCGCTGCTCCCGCCGGTGACCAGCACGATGCGACTCACGTCAGCTCCTCACTCCTGCTGCGTTTGGCTCCAACGTAACCGCCGGGAGCCGCCGCGGACATCGCTGCGGCCTGGGAGCGCGAGCTGCCCGGCGTCCGCACGGAATCCATCGAGACCACCACGCCGGCCGAGCTGGGGATCGACCCGTCCACTTCGGACCTGCTGAGCGTGGTCCGGCGCGCGGCCGGGGTCAGGCTGACCGAGGCCGACCTGACCGGTGCCGAGCGGGGCGCGGGTCCCGGCGACGCCGGTGGCGGCGTGGCATCATGACGCTGGCCCGATCGGCAAGCCGAACGGAGGGCTGGGCAAATGTACGCTTTACCGAACGGCGGGAAGAACGTGGCGGAGGACGGCGGCCCGTCGATCCGGGACATGCTGGCGGTGAACCTGCGCGCGGCGCGGGCGGCGCGCGAGCTGTCGCTGTCCGAGCTGTCCCGGCGCTCGGGGATCGGCAAGGCGACTCTCTCGCAGCTCGAAGCCGGCACTGGCAACCCGACCATCGAAACGGTCTTCAGCCTGTCCCGCGCCCTCGAAGTGGCGATCTCCGACCTGCTCGACCACCGGCCGCGCGGCGGGCTGACCGTCGTGCGGGCGGCCGACGTCGAGGTGCTCCGCGGCGAGGGCGTCGACCTGCGGCCACTGCGCCGGATCGAGGCGGAAAGCAGCGTCTTCGAGGTCTACGACCAGGTCGTGCGGGGCGACGCGCCGCAGCGCTCGCAGGGGCACGTCGGCGTGGAGCACACCGTCGTGCAGACCGGCGAGCTGCGGGTCGAGGTGGGTGGCCGGGTCGTCGACCTCGGGCCGGGCGACTACGTGGCGTTCGACGCCCGCGAGCCGCACAGCTACACCGCGCTGGCGGCCCCGGTGCATTCGGTGCTGCTGCTGCAGTACCGCGCGGACGAGCGGCTCGACGGCCGCCCGCACCCCGTGCTGCGGGATTGACACCTCTCCGGCGGCGGATCTACGCTCCGATCGTTCGCTATACCGAACGCTGGAGGGTCGATGAACCGAACGCGGGTGGTGGTGATCGGCGCCGGGATCATCGGCGCGGCGTGCGCCAGGGAACTCCGCCTGGCCGGGTTCGACGTCCTCGTCGTCGACCGCGGCCGGCCCGCGGGCGGCACCACCTCCCACGGTGAAGGCAACCTCCTCGTCTCGGACAAGGGCCCGGGCGCCGAACTCGTGCTCGCCCAGCTGTCGAACCGGTTGTGGCCGCGGCTGGTCGGGGAGATCGCCGGGGAGGACCCGCGGGCCGCGGCCGCCGTGGAGTACGACCCCAAGGGCGGCATCGTCGTCGCCACCACCGAGGCCGGCGCCGGCGCGCTCACCGCGTTCGCCGAAGCGCAGGCCGCCGCCGGGGTGCGCACCGAGCGGCTGTCCGCGGCCGACGTCGCCGCGGCCGAACCCGCGCTGACCCGCCAGGTGACCTCCGCCGTCCGCTACACCGACGACGCGCAGGTGCAGCCGGCCGGCGCGGCGCTGGCCCTGCTGGGCTCGGCGCTCGCCCACGGCGCCCGGCTGCGCGCGGACACCGAAGTGACCGGCGCCCGCGTCGAAGGCGGCCGGCTCACCGGGGTCCGCGTACCCGGCGAAGTCCTCGACGCGGACGTCGTCGTGAACGCGGCCGGCCCGTGGGCGGGCGAAGTCTCGGCGCGGCTCGGTGCCCCGATCGCCGTCCGGCCGCGCCGCGGGGAGGTGCTGGTGACCACGCCGATGCCCGGCGTGGTGCGGCACAAGGTCTACGACGCCGACTACGTCGGTGCGGTCGGCACCGGCAGCGGCGAGCTGCAGACGTCCGCGGTCGTCGAGTCGACACGGGGCGGCACCGTGCTGATCGGCTCGTCGCGCCGCCGGGTGGGCTTCGACGACGCGATCCGCCCGGACGTGCTGGGCGCCATCGCGGCCAAAGCCGTCCGGCTGTTCCCCGCGCTCGCCGACGCGGCGGTGATGCGGGCCTACGGCGGCTTCCGGCCCTATGTGGCCGATCACCTCCCGGTGCTGGGCGAAGATCCGAGGCTGGGCAACCTGTGGCACGCGACGGGACACGAAGGCGCGGGCATCGGCCTCAGCGTCGGCACCGCGCTGCTGTTGCGAGAACTGGTGACCGGGAGCGAGCCGTCGATGCCGGTCGAAGAGTTCACTGTGGACCGTCCGGCGGTGGTGGCGTGACCATCGAAATCACCGTCGACGGCGAACCGGTGGCCGGTCTCGACGGCCAGACCGTGGCCGGCGTGCTGCTGGCGGCCGGGCGGAAGTCGTGGCGCACCACGCGCTCGGGCGCGCCGCGCGGCGTGTTCTGCGGGATCGGCGCCTGCTTCGACTGCCTGCTCACCGTGAACGGCGTGCCCGACGTCCGGGCCTGCCGCCGCCGCGCCGCCGACGGCGACGAAATCCGGACCCAGTCCCGGGAGGACGCGTGACGCGGGTGGTCGTGGTCGGCGCCGGGCCCGCGGGACTCGCCGCCGCCGGACACGCCGCGCGGGCCGGGGCCGACGTCACGCTCCTGGACCAGTCCGACGCGCCGGGCGGGCAGTACCACCGGAAGCCGCCGGGGGCCCCGCACGGCTTCGAAGCGGTGCTGAGCCGGTGCTCGTGGTGGCCGGAAAGCACGGTGTGGGCGGTGGACGGCAACCGGGTGCACGTCCTGCGCGGCCCGGCCGACGGCGCCGGGCGGCGGCGGCACGTCCTCGAGCCCGACGCGCTGGTCCTCGCCACCGGCGCGCACGACCGCACGCTGCCGTTCCCCGGCTGGCAGCTGCCCGGCGTCTTCACCGCGGGCGCCGCGCAGGCACTGGCCAAGGGCGATCGGGTGGCCGTCGGCAACCGGGTGCTCGTGGCCGGGGCCGGGCCGTTCCTGCTGCCGGTCGCCGAGTCGCTCCTGGCCGCCGGGGCCGGAGTTCTCGCCGTCCTGGAAGCGAACCCGGCCTCGACCGTCCGGAAAGGATGGTCGTGGCGGGACGCGCGCAAGGCGGGGGAGCTCGCCCGGTACGCGCTCGCGCTGGCCCGGCACCGGGTGCCGTACCACCTGGGCCGGGCGGTCGTCGAAGCCCGCGGGGACGACCGCGTGCGGGAGGCGGTCACCGCCCGCGTGCGCCCGGACTGGTCGGTCGTGCCCGGCACCGAACGGACCCACGAGGTCGACGCGGTCTGCGTCGGGCACGGGTTCGCGCCGCAGCCGGAACTGGCCGTCGCGGCCGGGTGCGACCTCGACGGCGGGTTCGTCCGCGTCGGGGCGGACCAGGGCACCAGCGTTCCCGGGGTGTTCGCCGCGGGGGAGCTGACCGGCATCGGGGGCGCGGACGCCGCGGCGGCCGAAGGCGCGGTCGCCGGGTGCGCCGCGGCCGGGGGCGTGCCGGACCGCGCGCTGCTGCGCGAGCGGGACCGCCTGCGGGCGTTCGCCGCCCGCCTGGCCGCCGCCCACCCGATCGGCGCGGCCTGGCCGGGCTGGCTGCGCGAGGACACGATCGTCTGCCGCTGCGAGGAAACGACCGCCGGCGAACTGGCGCGCGCGGCCCGCGACCCCGCCGCCCCCGGCCCGCACGCGCTCAAGCTCGGCACCCGCGCCGGCCTCGGCCCCTGCCAGGGCCGGATGTGCGGCGCCGCCGTCAGCGCGCTGTGCGGGACCGCCGAGCGCCACCACCGTCCGATCGCCCAGCCGATCCGCCTGGGCGAACTCGCCGACGCGAAGGAGAACGAGGCATGAGCACTCGCGACCTCGGGGGCGTGGTCGTCGCCGCCGCCCTGCCGTACCGGGAGGACGACCGCGCGCCCGCCGGGCTGGCCGTCGACTACGACGCCTACGCCGAGCACTGCCGGTGGCTGGTGGCCAACGGCTGCCGCGGGGTCGGCCCGAACGGGTCGCTCGGCGAGTACTCCTCCCTCACCGACGAAGAACGCCGCCGGGTGGCGCGCACCGCGATCGAGGCCGTCGGCGACGCCGGGATCGTCGTCGTCGGCGTGCACGGCCCCGGCGCGCACCAGGCCCGGTACTGGGCCGAAGCCGCGGCCGAGGACGGCGCGCACGGGGTGCTGTGCCTGCCGCCGACGCTCTACCGCGCCAACCGCGGCGAAGTGCTCGCCCACTTCGAAGCCGTCGCGTCGGTGGGGCTGCCGGTGATGGTCTACAACAACCCCTTCGACACCAAGGTCGACCTCACGCCGGACCTGCTGGCCGAGGTCGCGCAGATCGACAACGTCGTGGCCGTCAAGGAGTTCTCCGGTGACGTCCGGCGCGTGCTCGAGATCCGGGAACGGGCACCCGGGCTCGCCGTCATCGGCGGCGCCGACGACGTCGTCCTGGAGAGCCTGCTGATGGGGGCCACCGGCTGGTTCGCCGGGTTCCCGAACGTCTTCCCGGCCGAGTCGGCCCGCCTGTTCGAACTCGCCACGGCGGGCAAGCTCGACGAAGCGAGGGCGCTGTACGAGCCGCTGGTGGCCGCGTTCCGCTGGGACTCGCGCACCGAGTTCGTGCAGGCCATCAAGCTCGGGATGGACCTGGTGGGGCGCCGGGGCGGGCCGTGCCGGCCACCCCGGGGGCCGCTCTCGGACGTCCACCGCGAGCAGGTCCGCGCCGACATGGGCCGCGCGCTCGCCGCGCTGGGGGTGGCGTAGATGCGGTCTTCGCTGGCGATCACGGCGGTCGATTCGCACACCGAAGGCATGCCGACGCGGGTGGTGACCGGCGGTGTCGCCCCGATCCCCGGCGCCACGATGGCCGAGCGCCGCCGGTACTTCATGGCGAACCTGGACCACATCCGGCAGTTCCTGATGCACGAACCGCGGGGCCACTCCGCGATGAGCGGCGCGATCCTGCAGCCGCCCTGCCGCGACGACGCCGACTGGGGTGTGGTGTACATCGAGGTGTCAGGCTGCCTGCCGATGTGCGGCCACGGCACGATCGGCGTCGCTACGGTGCTGGTGGAGACCGGCATGGTCGAGGTGACCGAGCCGGTGACCGTGGTGCGGCTGGACACCCCGGCCGGGCTCGTGCACGCCGAGGTCTCCGTCCGCGACGGGCGCGCCGAACGGGTCAAGCTGCGCAACGTCGCTTCGTTCCTCGCCGAGCGCGACGCCGTGGTTTCCGTGCCGGGCCTCGGCGACGTCCGCTACGACCTCGCCTACGGCGGGAACTTCTACGCCATCCTCGAACTGTCCCAAGTGGACATCCCGTTCGACCGGGCCGAGAAGGACCGGATCCTGGGCGCCGGCCTGGCGATCATGGGCGCGATCAACGAGCAGCGGCCGCCGAAGCACCCCGAGGACCCGCTGATCGGCGGCTGCAAACACGTCCAGTTCCTCGCGCCGGGCTCGGACGCGCGGGCGTCGCGCAACGCGATGGCCATCCACCCGGGCTGGTTCGACCGCTCGCCGTGCGGCACCGGCACGTCCGCCCGGATGGCGCAGCTGCACGCGCGCGGCGAGCTGCCGCTGCGCACGCCGTTCGAGAACAGCTCGTTCATCGGCACGACGTTCACCGGCGAACTGGTGGGGGAGACCGAGGTGGGCGGGGTGCCGGCGGTGATCCCGGAGTTCTCCGGCCGGGCGTGGATCACCGGCACCGCCACCTACCTGCTGGACCCGGCGGACCCGTTCCCGGCGGGCTTCGTGCTCTAAGGGGGCAGTTCAGAATGAGTCGGCGTGTCATCTTTGCCTGGTCTGCGGGGCTTTCCAGAATGTTGGTATGCGTGAGGAGGTTCTGACCGACCAGCTGTGGGAGCGGCTGGAGCCGCTGCTTCCGGTACATCCACGGCGTTTCCGCTACCCGGGCCGCAAACGTGCCGATGACCGGGCTGCGCTGGAAGGCATCCTGTACGTGATCCGTACCGGTATCGGCTGGAACCGGCTGCCGACAGCGTTGTTCGGCGCCTCCGGGGCGACCTGCTGGCGGCGGCTGACCGAATGGCACGAGGCCGGCGTCTGGCGGCAGCTGCACGAACGCCTGCTCGCCGAGCTGCGTGCCGCCGGGCTGCTGGACCTGTCGGCTGCGTTGGTCGACTCGACCCACCTGCGTGCCCTCAAAGGGGGGACCACACCGGCCCCGGCCCGGTAGACCGGCGCAAGCTTGGCTCGAAGCACCACCTGATCACCGACGCCCACGGCACCCCGCTCGCGGTCACCCTGACCGGCGGGCACCGCAATGACGTCACTCAGCTGATTCCGCTGCTCGATGCCATCCCGCCGATCCGCGGCCTGGTCGGCAAGCCACGGCGCCGCCCTCGCCGGCTTTAGGCCGACCGCGGCTACGACCACGACAAGTACCGCCGCCTGGTCCGCGCCCGCGGCATCACCCCGCTCATCGCCCGCCGCGGCACCGAGCACGGCTCAGGGCTGGGCACCATCCGCTGGCCGGTCGAACGCACCTTCGCCTGGCTGAAGAATTTCCGCCGTCTGCGCATCCGCACCGAACGACGAGCCGACGTGCATCAAGCCATCCTCAGCCTCGCCTGCTCGATCATCTGCCTCCGCAAACTCATTCTGAACTGACCCCTAAGCGGCGAGCCGGCCGTCGTCGCGGCCGGTCCGGCGGGCACCGCGCAGGACGCGCACCGCCAGCCGGGGGCGCAGCAGCGCCTGCGGCGGGTCGATCAGGCCGGCGACGCGCATGAAGGCGTTGGTGACCTCGGCGTCGCGCGTCGCCGCGGACTGGACGCGGGCGACGTAGGCGTTGCCGATGTGCGTCTTCACGCTGCGGCGGCCGGTCACGCCCGGGAACGCGAGGTCGCCGCCCGCGGCGATCTCCCACGGGGCGTCGACCACGCGGGCCGCGTCGGCGAAGAACTCGGCCGGCCGGAGCGCGCGGCCGAGGTGCCGCCGCAGCGTCCGGGCCTGCAACACCGCCGCTGTCATGCCCTGGCCGTACACGGGGTTGAACACGCAGAGCGCGTCGCCGACGACGACGAAGCCGTCCGGGACCCGGGACAGGAGCTCGTAGTGGCGCCGGGTGCTCGCCGGGAAGCGGAAGGACACCGGCTCGGTCAGCGGCTCCGCGTCCGCGACGGCGTCGTGGACGTCCGGCACGGGCAGGGATTTCGCGTACGCCAGGAACGCGTCCGGGTCCGTCGGCGGGTGGTCGCCCAGCAGGCCGGTGAGCGAGAGCAGGCACTCGTCGCCGCCGAGGGTGTGGAAGAACGCGCCGCGCGGGTGGCCGGGGGTGGCGATCACGTTGATCGACTGCTCGTCGGTGAACGGGTTCGCGCGCAGCCGGTAGCGGCGGCTCGTGTACGCGAGGTCGACCTTGACGCGCTCTTCGGGCACCTCCGGGCAGCCCAGTGCGCGCAGCCACCGGGGAGCCCGCGAACCGCGGCCGGTGGCGTCGACGACGAGGCCGGCTTCGAGGCGCCGCGGGGTGCCGCCCCCGGCGCGCTCCTGCAGGTGGACCCCGGTCACCCGGCGCCCGTCGGCCGTCGCGGCCAGGCCGGTGATGTCGTGGCCTTCGAGGAACCGGACGGCGGGCAGCGCGCGGACGCGGGCCCGCACGTGGTGCTCCAGCACCGGCCGCGCGGCGCCGATGACGAGCAGGCCGGTCGGGCCCGGCCGCAGCCGGTCCCCGCCGACGTACCAGCGCATGCGCGCCGAGACGTCGCCGACCGGCACACCGGCCCCGCGCAGCTCGTCGGTGAGCCCGGGGAACAGTTCCTCCACGGCCTGCTGCCCGCGGGCCAGCAGGCCGTGGGCGTGCCGGCCCTGTGGCACGCTCTGGCGCACCCCGGGGCCGGTGAACCGGTCGCGGTCCACCACGAGCACCTCGTCGTAGACCTCGGCCAGGACGCGGGCCGCGAACAGCCCCGCGATGCTTCCGCCGAGGACCACGGCGCGCGCCACGCTCCCGTTGCTCATCCCGGCACCTCCTCGGGTTCGCGCCTAGGCGGCTCGATCGGTGGCCCGGCTCGAGAAGCGCGACGGCTGCGCGAGCTTCTCCAGCTGGGCGACGACGTCGGTGGGGCTGGGGGCGGTCAGCAGATCGCCGTAGAGGCGGTCCGCGCCGTCCCGGAAGGACTCGTCGGTGAGGACCCGCATCACCTGGGCGCGGATCGCCTCGACCGAAGGCCGGCTCAGGTCGATCACGTCGCCGGCACCCGGGCCGGAGACGAACCCGACGGTGGTGGGCGCGACGACGTACCGGGTGGCCGCGATGCCGCCGTCGAGGGCGACCGCGGTGACGTCCTCTTCGAGGAAGTCCACGACGAGCTGCGGCACGCGCGAGTTCGCGGCGGCGATCGTGGTCCCGAAACCGCCGTGGTGGATCAGCGCGGAGCAGGTCGGCACCAGCTGGTCGAGCGGGACGTAGTCGACCACCCGCACGTTGTCCGGGACGCGGGAGACCGCGCTCAGCTGCTTCTGGTTGAGCGTCGCGACGACCTCGATGTCCAGGCCGCCCAGCGCCTCGAGCAGGACCTCGACGTACTCCCAGCCGGTGGTCATGTAGTTGCGCATCGACAGCCCGAGCGACAGCGCGACCCGGGGCCGTTCCGGCAGCGGGTAGAGCCAGTCCGGGATGATCTCGGCGTTGGCGTGCGGGATCCACCGCACCGGGACCATCGTCGTGTCGACCGGCCAGTTGATGGCCGCCGGCATCGGGTTCAGCGTCCACTGCCCGAGCATCGTCTCCCGGTCGACCGGGACGCCGTACTTCTCCGCCATCGGCCGGAGGGTCTCGGCCAGCGGGTTGTCGACGGCCGGCGCGCCCGGCCGCCCGGTGATCTCCTCGAAGGTGTCCAGGCACCAGCCGACGAAGTCCGGCCCGGTGTACCGGGCGTGCCGGGCTCCGACCGCCCGCGCGGCCACGCCGGCGCCGGCGAAGCACGGGTCCCAGATGACCAGGTCGGGCCGCCAGCCCCGGAAGAACTCCACGAGCCCGTCCATGGCGGGCAGGTCCGCCGCGTCGCCCTGGTAGGGGTTGAAGTCCCACATGGCAGGCAGCAGGAACTGGCTGAAGATGTTCCACCGCTCGCGGGCCGCGTCGGGCAGGTCCAGCGCTTCGGTGATCAGCTCGACCTTGGCCCGTTCCTCGGTGTAGGCGTTGCCCGGACCCATCGGCACCGGCATCGCGGCCTCGTCGCACACGGGGACGAACGGCAGGCCGGAGTTGGTGGTCACGGTGGCGAGCGCCGGGTGCGACACCACGTAGACCTCGTGCCCGGCGGCGCGCAGCGCCCAGGCGAGCGGGACCATCGGGTACAGGTGGACCGGGTTCGGCCACAAGGCGAACGCGACGCGCATGACGACTCCTTACATCCTATTTGTTCCCAATGGTCGCTACGTCCCATCCAACGGTCTTCTTCCCGGGTGCGACGCCGCCCGGATCCCGGGCCGGCTGCGGGCACTGAGCACCTTCGGAGAAGAAAACCGCGCGCCGATCGGTCATGATCGCTGGCGAAAGCTGGACAAATGCGACTCTTGCCTCGAACCGGGCTGTGAGGAGGATTGCCGGATGACTGCGGAAGCACCAGAAGGCAAGGTGATCAGCGGGTACGACGCCCCCGCGCCGAGCTGGGAGCTGGTGGAAAAGGGCCTCGTCCACGGGAACTCCACGTACTGGCTCGCGACGGTGCGCCCGGACGGCCGGCCGCACGTCATGCCGCTGTTCGGGGTCTGGGTCGACGGCTCGATGTACTTCACGTCGAACCCCGCCGCGCGCAAGGCGAAGAACCTCGTGGAGAACCCGCACTGCGTCATCACCGCCACCAGCGACGACCTGGACATCGTCGTCGAGGGCACGGCCGCGAAGGTGACCGCCGAGGCCGAGCTCCAGCGGATCGCCGAGGTGTACATCGACAAGTACGGCTGGCCGCTCACCGTCGAGGACGGCGCCTACACCGCGCCCTTCGGCGCGCCGACCGCGGGACCGCCGCCGTACGAGCTCTACGAGGTCACCGTCGAGACCGTGTTCGGCCTGGGCACTTCGGAGCCCTACGGGTCCGCCCGCTGGCGCTTCGGGGAGGGGACGTCATGACCGGCGACGCCGACCGCAGCTGGGCCGAGATCCACGGCGCCTGGGGCGACGACCACGCCGAGCTCTACGACCTGGTCTTCACCAGCCGCGGCAAGAACTACGAGAACGAAGCCGACGACATCACCCGGATCATCCGGTCGCGGCGGCCCGGGGCGGAGAGCCTGCTGGACGTCGCCTGCGGCACCGGGGCCCACCTGGGCCGCTTCGGCAAGGCGTTCGACCACACCGAAGGCGTCGAGCTCGCCGAAGCCATGCGCTCGGTCGCGCGGCGCCGGCTGCCCGACGTCTCCGTGCACCCCGGCGACATGCGCACCTTCGACCTCGGCCGCACCTTCGACGCCGTCGTCTGCCTCGGCAACGCGATCGCGTGCGTCGAGACCCTCGCCGACATGCGGCTCGCCGTCGCGCGGCTGGTCGAGCACCTGGAACCGGGTGGCGTGCTGGTGGTCGAGCCCGGCTGGTTCCCCGACCAGTTCCTCGACGGCTACGTCGGCGGCCACCTGGTGGAGGAGGAACGGCGGATCGTCTCGCGCGTCACGCACTCCACCCGCCAGGGCGGCAGCGCCCGCGTGGAGATCAAGTTCGTCGTCGCCCGGCCGGACGGCATCCGGGAGTGGACGGACATCTTCCTGATGAAGCTGTTCACCCGCGACGAGTACGTGAGCGCGTTCGAAGACGCCGGCTGCGCGGTCGAGTTCGCCGACATCCCGTGGCGGCTCGGCGAGCGCCCGCACAACGCGCCGGGCTTGTTCATCGCCGTGCGCAAGGATTCCTGAGTCCCGCCGGTCGGACGGCCGGACCTCGCCGAGGCCCGGCCGTCCGGTCAGGCCGCGCGGACCTGCCCGCCGGTGCACGCTTCCCGGATGATCCCGCAGATCCCCGCGATCTCGGCGGGTCCGACGGCCGTCCCGGTCGGCAGCGAAAGCACCCGTTCGCACAACGCTTCCGTGCGCGGCAACGGCAGCGGCGTGTGCAGCCGCGGGTTGTCGCGGTAGGGCGGGATCTGGTGGCAGCCGGGGTGGAAGTAGCGCCGGGCCAGCACGTTGTGCCGGGCCAGGGCCCCGAGCACGGTGTCGCGATCGGCGCCGGCGACCGCTCCGTCGACTTCGATGACGACGTACTGGTGGTTCGCGCGTTCGCCGGGTGCCATCTCGTGCAGGCGCACGCCGTCGAGGCCGGCCAGGCCCGACCGGTACAGCCGGTGGTTGCGCCGGTTCGCGGAGATGATCGTGGCCATCGCTTCGAGCGAAGTCAGCCCCATCGCCGCGGACGCCTCGGTCATCCGCCCGTTGATGCCGCACACCACCTGGTCCCGCTCGTCGTTCATCCCCAGGTTGCGCATGGCGCGGGCGCGTTCGGCGAGTTCGTCGTCGTCGGTGACGATGGCCCCGCCTTCGAAGCTGTTCAGGTACTTGGTCGCGTGGAAGCTGAACACCTCGGCGACGCCGAAGCCGCCGATCGGCCTGCCGCGGTAGGTGCACCCGACGGCCTGGGCGGCGTCCAGGATGAGCGGCAGGCCGTGCTGTTCGGCGAGCGCGGTCAGCCGGTCGATCCGGCACGGGCGCCCGAACACGTGCACGCCGACGATCGCCCGCGTCCGCGGCCCGATGAGGCGGGCGACGTGGCCGGGGTCGGCGTTGGCAGTGTCGTCGACGTCGCAGAACACGGGCGTGGCGCCGATCCAGTGCAGTGCGTGGGCGGTCGCGGGCGAGGTGAAGGAGGGCACGACGACCTCGTCGCCCGGTGCGACCCCGGCCGCTTTCGCCGCGATCTGGATGCCCACCGTCGCGTTCCCCACCGGGACGCAGTGCCGGGTCGCGGCCAGTTCGGCGACCCGCGCTTCGAATTCCCGCACCAGCGGGCCGTTGTTGGCCAGCCAGTGCCGGTCCAGCGCGCCGCCGAGCCGGTCGAGGAACCGGCTCCGGTCGCCGATGTTCGGACGGCCGACGTGCAGCGGCGTGCTGAACCGCGGCGGTGACCCTGTCATCTGCACTCCTTCCCCAGCCGGCCGCGTGCGTCCGGCAGGCCCGCCGTGTTTCGCGTAATTGCGCACGTAAGGCCTTCTTGGTCCTGTTGATGGCGATCTGACCGTTTTGTGCGCGATAATCCTGCCTCAGGTCTTCGCGTTCATCGCCGGTCCGGAAGAGGGTGGGCACATTGGGAGAGATCGTCGAGGCCAGGGAGCTGGCGGTACCCGGCGCGTTCGAGTTCGGTCCGCGGGTGTTCCCGGACGAGCGGGGCCTGTTCGTGTGCCCGTTCCAGGAAGCGGGCTTCGTCAAGGCGGTCGGTCACCCGCTGAAGGTGGCGCAGCTGAACCACAGCCGGTCCCGGCGCGGCACGATCCGGGGGCTGCACTACGCCGACGTGCCGCCCGGCCAGGCGAAGTACGTCTACTGCTCGCGAGGGGCGCTGCTGGACGTGGTGGCCGACATCCGCGTCGGCTCCCCGACCTTCGGCGTGGTGGACGCGGTGCGCCTCGACCCGCTCGAATTCCGCGCGGTGTACGTGCCGGAGGGCCTCGGCCACGCGATCATGGCCCTCGAGGACGACACGGTGCTGTCCTACCTGTGCACGACCGAGTACGACGCGGGCCGCGAGCACGGCCTCGACCCGCTCGACCCGGACCTGGGCCTGCCGTGGCCGGCGGACGTCGAACCGCTGCTGTCACCCAAGGACCGCGCGGCACCCCGCCTGGCCGAGGCGGTGGCAGAGGGGCTGCTGCCGCGGTACGCGGAATGCGTAGCGCACTACCGGCGGCTGCCCGAAAATCGGCTGCCCGCCGATTCGACATCGGCGCACTGAATTGCGAACATAGTGTCGAAACCGCCACGGCGCCGCAAAGAAGCCCCAACTTCGCATTTTCAAGGATGCCCGCACCGCCGATCCGGTCGAGGGTTGACGGTATATGCCGGACGCATGAAGGGCTTCTCATGACAACGAACAGCTCGACCCACTCCGGTGAGCGGGCGGGCAGGCGGGAGTGGGTCGGCCTGGCCGTCCTCACCCTCCCGACCCTGCTGCTGGCGCTGGACATGAGCGTGTTGCTCCTGGCGATTCCGCACGTGACCGCGGATTTGCATCCCAGCAGTTCGCAAATGCTGTGGATCATCGACATCTACGGGTTCACCATCGCCGGTCTCCTCGTCACCATGGGGAACCTCGGCGACCGCATCGGGCACCGGAAACTGCTGATGATCGGCGCGACGCTGTTCAGCGCCGCCTCGGCCGTGGCCGCGTTCTCGACCAGCGCGACGATGCTGATCCTCGCGCGGGCGGCGCTGGGGATCGCCGGGTCCACTTTGGTCCCCACCGAAATGGCCCTGATCAGCAACATGTTCCGCGACGCGAAGCAGCGCGGCATGGCGCTCAGCATCTGGACGAGCTGCTTCATGGTCGGGCTGGCGATCGGCCCGCTCGTCGGCGGCGTGATGCTGTCGGCGTTCTGGTGGGGCTCGGTGTTCCTGCTCGGCCTGCCGGTGATGGTGCTGCTGCTGATCGCCGCGCCGATCCTGCTGCCGGAATCCGAACGCGGGCAGGCGGGCGGCCGGCTGGACCTGATCAGCGCCGCGCTGTCGCTGGCCGCGGTCCTGCCGGTCATCTACGGCCTGAAGGAACTGGCCCGCGGCGAGTCGGTGCTCGTGCCGACCGTGGTCCTCGTGGTGGGACTGCTCTTCGGCACGGCGTTCGTCCGCCGCCAGCGCCGGCTCGCCGACCCGCTGCTGGACATCCGGCTGCTCGGCCGCCCCGCCTTCAGCGGCGCGCTCGGCATCCTCCTGCTCGGCGGGTCCACGATCAGCGGCATCCTGCTGCTGTTCAACCAGTACCTGCAGCTGGTGCTCGGCCTGTCGCCGCTGAACTCCGGCCTCTGGCTGATCCCGTACACCGTCGCGATGATGGTCGGGTACATGGTGGCGCCGCCGCTGGCGCAGCGGTTCCGCCCGGCGTTCGTGATCGCCGTCGGGATGGCCGTCTCCGCCGCCGGTTTCCTGCTGCTCACCCAGGTTCCGGTGACGAACGGGCTGCCGGTCACGGTGGTCGGCACGGTCCTCGCGACCGGCGGGCTTTCCCCGATGGTGGTGCTCGGCATCAACCTGGTGATCGGCTCCGCGCCGCCGGAGAAGGCGGGCGCGGCGGGCGCGATCTCGCAGACCAGCAACGAGCTCGGCATCGCGCTCGGGATCGCGCTGTTCGGCAGCATCGCGACGGCCGCCTACCGCGGGCAGATCGAGGTCCCGGCCGGGGTGCCCGCGGACGTCGCGACCGCCGCCCACGGCGGCATCGCCGAGGGCACGGCCGCCGCCCAGGGGCTGTCCGGGCAGGTCGGCAGCACCCTGCTCGCGTCCGTCCGCGAGGCGTTCACGAGCGGGTTCGCCGTCGCGGCGCTGGTCTGCGCGATCCTCATCGCGCTGCTCGCGACGCTCGCGCTGGTCCTGTTCCGCGACGTCCGCCTGGGCGGCGAGGAAGCCGCACCGGCCGACGCCGACATCACGCCGGATCAGGTGGCGGCCGACGAGGCCGCTTGACCGAGGTGCGAAAGCGCCGAGGGCACACCGCCCTCGGCGCTTTCGGCTTTCCTAGAGGTCGACGGTGGCGGAGGTGCTCACGCCGTAGTTCTTCGCGTACCCGTTCTCCACCCCGACCAGGATCTCGGTGATCTCGAAGTACCGGTCCCAGAACGGGGTTTCGCGCAGGGCCTCGATCACCAGCTGGTAGGCCTGGTGGTCGGCGGCCTCCCAGACCCAGACGTCGGTGACGCGCGCGGAGTAGAACTCGGTGTCGAAGAACCGCGACCGCACCCCCTGCGCCTTTTCCTTGACGACCGGGAGGATCTCGGTCTCGAACGCGTGCACCCGCTGCGCCACCGAGAGACCCAGCCACTCGGGCGTCGTCTTCACGAGCATGAACGCGGTGACTTCGGCTTCGAAGGACATGACTTCCCCTTTCAGGCGTACGCGCCGGCTTCGATGTCCTCGACCAGGCCCGGTCCGGACGGCGCCCAGCCGAGCAGCTCGCGCGTGCGGGCGCTCGACGCCGTCATGTCCAGCGCGAAGAACCGGCCGACGAACCCGAAGTGCCCGGCGACGTCCTCGGGCGCCAGCGAGACCGCCGGGACGTCGAGCGTGCGCCCGACCGCTTCCGCGATTTCCCGCGCGGTCACGGCTTCTTCCGCGACCGCGTGGAGCTTGGTCCCGGCCGGGGCGCCTTCGAGGCCGAGGCGGACGAGCCGGGCCGCGTCCGGGCGGGCGACCGCGGACCACGCCGTGCTGCCGTCGCCGGGGTAGGCCGACACGCCGTGCTCGCGCGCCGCCGCCGTGATGGCGGCCAGGAACCCGTGGTCGCCGGGGCCGTGCACCGACGGCGCGAAGCGGACGCTCAGCACCCGGACGCCCTTCTCCGCGTACTCGAGGGCGAGGTTCTCGGCCCCGCCGCGGTGCGAATCCGGGCCGACCTCGGGGGAGACGTCGGCCTCCGTCGCGGGACGGCCTTTCACCAGGCCGGAGAGCCCGGCCGCGAGGGCGAACGGCCGGTCGGTGCCCACGAGCGCTTCGGCGAGCGTCTCGACCGCGGCCCGCTCGGCCCGGTTGCTCTCCGCCGGGTTGCCCCAGTCGTGCTTGTTGGCGAGGTGGACGACGGCCTGGGCGTCGAGGGCGCCGTCGCGGAGCCCGGCCAGGTCGTCGAGGTCGCCGCGGCGGACCCGCGCGCCCGACTTGGCGAGGGCGAGCGCGGCGGCGTCCGAGCGGGCGAGGCCGGTGACCTCGTGCCCGGCGCCGAGCAGCTCGTCGACGACGGCCGAACCGATCCAGCCGGTCGCGCCGGTGACGAACACGTGCATTCTGGTGCTCCTTCTTCGGAATCTCTGTGGTCGAGATCGAAGTTAGGAGCCGTGGGGGCGCTCGTGCCACGCAACTTCGGCAAGCAGTGTTTGCGTCAGGCGCAACTCGCCGTGGTGCCGGTGCCGGTCCCGGTGCCCTGGTAGCCGAACTCCGTCGACTGGCCCGGCGCGAGCGCGCCGTTGAACGTGACGTTCGTGAACCGGACCGCGCCGGTGTCCCCGCTGCGCCCGGCGTTCCACGCGGAGGTGATCGCGGCGCCGGCGGGCAGGTTCGCGGTGACCGTCCAGCCGGTGATCGGGGTGGCGCCCGCCGTGACGCGGACCGTCGTGACGAACCCGCCCGTCCACTGGTTCACCGACACCGCGGCGGTGCAGGCACCACCCACCGGTGTCGTCGGGGTGGTCGGTGTCGTGGGGGTCGTGGGCGTGGTCGGGGTGGTGGTGCCCGGGCCGTCGGTGAGCGACGGCGTCGTCCAGTCGCGCCAGTCGGCGAGGTTCCCGGACTTCTGGGCCGAGACCCGGAACGTCCCGGCGGCGCTGCCGGTCTTGAGCAGGAACTTCTGGATGTTCTCCTGCAGCGGGGTGCGCCACTCGGGCCGGGACGCGCAGTGCGTGCCGTCCTGGACGTCGGACCAGTAGCTGATGTTGCCGCCCGCGCCGAGTGCTTTGTAGACCTCCGCGCCGGCCAGCGCCGCGACGCTGCCGGACCGCGCGCCCAGCCAGTCGATGTGCGGGTTCTCCATGATGAACAGCCCGCGCGGCGCGACCATGGCGACCAGTTCGTGCGTGTCGACCGGCAGCGCGGCCGGATTGCCGGTGTACGCGCTGAAGGCGTCCCCGAACCACGGCTGTTCCCCGTAGGCGTTGCCCAGCGGCTGCGACCCGCTCTCGCCGGGGATCCCGCGCAGGATCGGGACACCGGCGGTCCCCGACTCGATCGGCATGGTCAGCGCGACGCGCTGGTCGAGCACGCCGACCGCGAAAGCGCCCTTCCCGTACCGCGAGCACCCGGTGACGCCCAGCGCGTCCGGTTTGAGGATCCCGCCGCCGGATTGTTCGACGACGTCGATGATCCGGCTCACGCCCCACGCCCAGGCGGCCAGCAGCCCGGTGCTGCTCGACGAGCCGTAAACGCTGTAGAACGCGCCCTGTTTGTTGTTCCGCGGGGTGCCTTCCTTGCCGACCGCGAGGGGGTCGTAGGTGATGACCGCGGCCCCGGCGGCTTTGATGGTGGCGGTGTCCGCGCCGAATCCGCCGACCACGACGACGGCGGGGAACGGTCCCGTGCCGCCGGGCAGTTCGACCCCGGCGGAAAAAGCGGCGCTGCGCCCGTTTTCGCTGACGTTCACGGTGATGCTCGTGGCGGAAACGGTGCCGGTGACGCTCGCCGGCTTCGCGGGTTTCTCGCCGTAGATCGACCGTTCCGCCAGCTTCTTGATTTCCGCGCGCCGGCAGCGCCAGTCCGACTTCGCGGTGATGCGCGTGCCGTCGATCCTCTTGAAGGGATCGGGGAGTTTCGCCGACGACGGGAACGAGCCCGGCAGCGAGACCGGGCAGCCGGCACCTTCGTCTTCGACCGCCGCGGCGGTCCCGGAGGCGAACGTGACCATCCCGCCGACGGCGAGCGCCGTCGCCGCCAGCAGGACGAGGGCAGGACGGATCCGCGCACCGCGCACCGGGGTTCTCCCTTCCGGGGAAACGAATGGGGAAAACGGTAGAACCCATTCGTTTCCGTCGTCAAGGATTTCGAAACTTTCGGAATGGTGCGGATTTCGAAAGTTTCAGCGCGCGACCTCGACGTCGTCGAGAATGCCCAGCGCGTCCGGGACCAGCACGGCCGCGGAGTGGTAGGCGCTGACGAGGTAGGAGGTGACCGCGCGGTCCCCGGTCCCCATCAGCCGCACGTTGATGCCCGGCTCGTACTCGTCCGGGAGTTGTTTGGGACGCAAGCCGATCACCCCCGCGTCGTCCTCCCCGGTGCGCATCGCCAGGATCGACGTCGTCCCGGTGTCGGTCACCGGAATCTTGTCGCACGGCAGGATCGGCACGCCGCGCCAGGTCTGAACCCGTTTCCCCTCCAGGACAACGGTATCCGGGTAGACCCGGTGGGCGGTGCAGGCCCGCCCGAACGCGGCGATCGCGCGGGGGTGGGCGAGGAAGAACTTCGTCTTCCGGCGCCGGCACAGCAGGTCGTCCATGTCCAGCGGTGTGGGTGGCCCGCTGCGGGTGGTGATCCGGTGCTTGAGCCCGGCGTTGTGCAGCAGCCCGAAGTCGGTGTTGGTGATCAGGTCGTGTTCCTGCCGTTCCCGCAACGCTTCCACGGTCAGCCGCAGCTGCTGTTCGAGCTGGTTGTGGGGCTGGTTGTAGAGGTCGGTGACGCGGGTGTGGACGTGCAGCACGGTTTGGGCGACGGCGAGTTCGTATTCGCGGGGTGCGGGGTCGTAGTCGACGTAGGTGCCGGCCAGGCGGGGTTCCCCGTCGTGCCCGGCGGACAGGTCGATGCTGGCTTCGCCCTTGGTGTTCTGCGGTTTCCGGGGCCGTGAAGCCGCTTCGGCCACGTGGGTGCGCAGCGATTGCAGGCGGCCGTTGAGGCGGGCGTAGGTCGCGGCGGGCAGGACGAGGGCGGTGACGCGGGTGGCGGCGCGGGCGGTGAAGCCCCAGGTGGCGTCGTCGCGGGTGAGCAGGTCGGCGCCGAGGTGGTCGCCGTCGGTGGCGGTGGTGAGGGCGGTGTCGTCGCCGTAGGGGCCGGTGCGGTGGCGGGTGACTTTCCCGTGCGCGATGAGGATGAGGGTGTCGAGCGGGGTGCCTTCGGTGAGCAGGGTCGCGCCGGGTTCGTATTCGCGGTGCTCGAACGCCTCCGCCAGTGCCCCGAGTGCGGTGTCGTCGCCGAAGCCGCGCAGGAGGGCGAGTTCGGTGAGTTCGGCGGGGACGACGTGGACGCGGGTGCCGGTGGTGTAGAAGGAGAGTTTGCCGTCGCCGAGGGTGTAGGTGAGGCGGCGGTTGACGCGGTAGCTGCCGGCGGGAACGTCGACCCACGGCAGCTGCGAGAGCAGCCAGCGCGGGGTGATGCCCCGCATCTGCGGGCGGGTTTTGGTGGTGGTGGCCAGGGTCCGGGCCGCGGGCACACCGAGGGACAACTGCACCGAGGGTTCGTCGGTGACCGTCACGGTCAGTGTTCCCGGCCGAGTTCGACGCTTTCCAGCACGGCCAGGGCGTCGGGGACGAGGACGGCGGCGGAGTAGTAGGCGGAGACGAGGTAGGAGATGATGGCCTGGTCGTTGATGCCCATGAACCGGACGTTGAGGCCGGGCTGGTATTCGTCGGGCAGGCCGGTCTGGTGCAGGCCGATGACGCCTTGGGCTTGTTCGCCGGTGCGCATCAGCAGGATGGAGCTGGTGCGGGTGTCGGTGACGGGGATTTTGTTGCAGGGCAGGATCGGGACGCCGCGCCAGGCGGGGACCTGGTGCCCGGCGAGGTCGACGGAGCCGGGGTAGATGCCGGCTTTGGTGCATTCGCGGCCGAACGCGGCGATGGTGGTGGGGTGGGCGAGGAAGAAGCCGGGGTCTTTCCAGACGAGGGTGAGCAGTTCGTCGAGGTCATCAGGGGTGGGTGGGCCGGTGCGGGTGGGGATGCGCTGGGCGAAGTCGGCGTTGTGCAGGAGCCCGAAGTCGGTGTTGTTGACCAGTTCGTGTTCCTGGCGTTCGCGCAGGGCTTCGACGGTGAGGCGGAGTTGTTGTTCGATCTGGTTGTGGGGCTGGTTGTAGAGGTCGGCGACGCGGGAGTGCACGCGCAGGACGGTCTGGGCGACGGAGAGTTCGTATTCCCGCGGTTGGGTGTCGTAGTCGACGAAGGTGCCGGGGAGCTGGGGTTCGCCGTCGTGGCCGGAGGCGAGGGAGATTTCGGCTTCGCCGTGGTCGTTGCTGGCTGCGGAGCCGCGGGCCTGGTAGGCGTTGAGGTGGGTTTGGAGGGTGTCGGCGCGGGCGAGGACGTCGTCGAAGGCTGAGCGGGGGAGGGTGAGGACGGTGCAGGCGGTGACGGCTTTGGCGGTGAATTCCCAGATGCCGTCGGTGCGGGTGAGGGTGGTTTCGCCGAAGTGGTCGCCGTCGGCGAGGGTGGCGAGGGTGGTGTGGTCGCCGTAGGCGCCGGTGCCGATTTTGGTGATTTTGCCGTGGGCGATGAGGAAGACCTGGTCGGCGGGGGAGCCGAATTCGACGAGGGCGTCGCCGGGTTCGTAGTGGTGCTGGGTGAAGCGGGCGGCGAGTTCGGTGAGGACGTCTTCGTCGTCGTAGCCGCGCAGGGGGGCGAGTTCGCCGAGTTCGGGGGGGATGACGCGGACGGTGGCGCCGGTGGTGGTGAAGGTGACGCGGCCGTCGCCGACGGAGTAGGAGAGGCGGCGGTTGACGCGGTAGGAGCCGGCGGCGACGTCGGTCCAGGGGAGGGCTTTGAGGAGCCAGCGGGTGGAGATGCCTTGCATCTGGGGGACGGATTTGGTTGTGGTGGCCAGTGTGCGGGCGGCGGCCCGGCCGAGGCTCAGTGGTGCCTGTTCGGATTCCACCGGGTCGGTGACAGTCACAGCGAAAACCACCCAATCATTCGAGGATTGTCAAGACTGGTAACGGGGATTCGTGGCGTGCCAGGTGAAGCCGCCACCCATCCAGGAACGGACCCCCACGAGGAAGCGCTGCAGCTCCGGGGACGGCACGGCCATCAGCTCGCGGTGGCCGTCCTCGAACTCGTGGACGATCTGGTTGTGCAGGGCGACGGTGGCTTCGACCGCCTCCTCGACCGGGCAGCCCCGGTCCGCGGCGATCTGCAGGACCATGTTGCAGACCGGTTTTTCGTCGGCCGCGTCCTTGGCCACCGAATGGAGATCGTTGACCAGCACCGATGCCGTCCCGGCGCGCATCATCGCCTCGCGCACGCGCGGGTCGTAGTAGAACGGCGCGGCCAGCTCGTAGCCGCCGACGGCGTCGACGAGGGTCATCGAGGTGTAGAAGCTGTCGTGCTGGCGCGCCGCGAGGTACTCCCACGCCGGTGGGTAGCGTCCGGTGTGGCGCCACGCCGCGTAGGCGTCCCAGCTGACGAACATCGCGAACGTCGAGTAGCAGACCCGCTGCACGAGCACCGGCGAACCGTGCCGGCCCAGGTGCTCGGTCGCCGAGTGCAGCCCGACCAGGATCGGGTCCGCCCGCAGCGCTTCTTCCAGCGGTGGCGTGAACTCCCCGGCCGGCGCGACCGGGTCCATCGCCGCCATCACGAGCGCCAGGCGCGGCGGGAGCTCGGTGGGCGCCGCACCGAGCTCGCTGTCGTCGGCGTAGTAGTCGTCCGCCGCCCACCAGACCGCGTTCAGCTGCGCCGCGACGAGCAACCGGTCCGGGTCGTCGCAGTCGCTGTGGGCGAGCATCACCAGCCTGCCGAACCCCGCGCCGGCGATCTGCGCCAGGCCTTCACCGGTGAACCCGCAGTCCTCCGCCCACGCGACCAGCCGCCGGTCGACCTCCGCCGCGAGGGCGTCGTCGACGCGGCCCACCACCGGGCAGTACAGCGGCGACGCGCTGCCGTCACCCCACGGCAGGTACGCGTACGCCGGATCCTGCCCGGGCGCCGGCGCGAACTGCGTCGCGATCCGCGCCGCCGACGTCCCGAGGCCGAACGGTCCGGTCAGCAGCCCGCCCGCGTCCCCGGTTGTCCATTGTGGACACACGGTCATGGTGGTCTCCCTGGGCACCGGCCCGGCTCAGACGCGGTCGGCGGCGATGAGCAGGTAGTGGAAGCTGCCCTCGCGGTAGGCCGTCAGGAACGGGTCCTCGATCCCGGTCGCGACCGACGACTGCGCCCGCAGCTCCCAGTAGGGGATCGTCGCGGCGGTCAGGTCGACGACGTTGATCGGCACGAACCCGTTGGCGGACAACGCCTTGAAGTAGTCGCCGCGGGCGTGGATGTTGCAGATGTAGTGCTGGTCGATCTGGCTCACCGCCCGCGACCGGCCGCCCGTCACGTCGTTGTAGCACCCGGTGATGGTCACGTACCGCCCGCCGGGCTTGAGCTGCCGCGCGTGTTCGGCGAAGAGGTCGTGCAGGTCCACGTACATCGTGCTCTCGTTGTTCCAGATGCCCTGGAACGCCCCGGTTTCGAAGCCGGTGTCGAGCATGTTCCGCAGGTGGTAGCGCACCGAGCCGTCGATCCCGCGCCGGCGCACGTGCTCGTTGGCGAACCCGACCTGCTGCTCGGAGATGGAGATCCCGTCGACCTGGCAGCCGAAGCGCAGGTGGGCCATGACGCTCGTGCCGCCGCGCCCGCAGCCGGCGTCGAGCAGCCGGTCCGACGGCGCGATCGGGCCGAGGTGGTCGAGCAGGACTTCGGCCTGCGCGGTCTCGAGCCGGTGCATCTCCGCGATGATCGCCTCGTCGCGCGTCGCCTCGGGGGTTTCGAGGACGGCCGGGTCGTAGTCGCCGAGCCCGTAGTGGTGGTGGTACAGACCGTCGACGTCGCCCAGCCGGAGGTTCACCGGATCCTTTTCCGCGTTCCAGTAGTCGGCGACCGACTGCTGGTAAGCGGTGCGGGCCACGGGCTGGTCGAGAGCGGTCATCGAGTAACTCCTCGGTCGGTTTCCTTGGGGGACAAGGAATCGGCCGGCACCGAGCGAAGGCGCTCCGGCTTCGTCCCCTCGGGATCGACGCTAGTGCCGGGAGTTTCGCGGGGACAAGGAGCTTCACTCGCGCCGCTCGGGCGTTGCCCGTCTGGCCCAGTGGCGTCCCTGCACGGGGTGCACCGTGTCCCGGGCAGCGGCACTCGATCGGGACCCCGGGCACCCCGTCAGGGGGACGGCACGCGACCGTGGGTGTCAGACGACTTCGAGGTTGGCCATCATGCCCATGTCTTCGTGTTCGGCGTTGTGGCAGTGCAAGAGGTACCGCCCGCGGTAGCCGTCGAACCGGGTGACGACCTCCACCGCTTCACCCGGGCGGAGCGCGACGGTGTCCTTGAGGCCGCCGTCGTGCGGCAGCGGCGGCCGCCCGCCGCGGGAGAGCACCCGGAACGCGGCGAGGTGCAGGTGGACCGGGTGGTGGACGTCCGCGACCAGCCGCCACACCTCGACGTCGCCGAGCCGGACGGTGACGTCGGTGCGGGCCGGGTCGAACGGCCGCCCGCCGATCACCCAGCCGTGCCCGCCGGGCACCTGCCCGGCGCTGAAGGAGAACTCGCGCACGCGCACGGGCGGGCCCCACGACGGCAGGTCCGCCGCCGGCACCGGCGGGACCCGGCTGTCGTCGGCCGCGCGGCGCGCGATCCGGAACGCCAGCACGTCCGCGGTCCGCCCGGCACCGAGCCGGTTGAGCAGCCGGACGCGGCCGCCCACCGGCACCCCCGCGAAGTCGACGACCACGTCGTAGCGCTCGGCGGGCGCGATCGGCAGCGAGAGGTGCGTGACCGGCGCCGCGAGCAGGCCCTGGTCCGCGCCGATCTGCGTGAGCGGCAGCCGCCGTCCGTCGTCGGTGACGGCTTCGAGCTCGTAGTGCCGGGCGTTCGAGGCGTTGAGCAGGCGCAGCCGGTACCGGGCCGCGTCGGCTTCGTGCACCGGCCACGGCGCGCCGTTCACCAGGATGACGTCGCCAAGCACCCCGCCGAGGAAGCTGTCCCGCACCCCGGGCCGGTCCCGCAGCGTCGCGTCGACCGACGGGTAGTCGAGCGTCCCGTCCGCGGCGAACGCGCGATCGGTGAGCACCAGCGGCAGTTCGCGTTCCCCGGCGGGCAGGCCGAGCGCCTCTTCGGCGTCGTCGCGGACGATGTGGAGCCCGGCGAGGCCGCGCCAGAGCGCCGGCGCGGTGAAGTCCATCCGGTGGTCGTGATACCAGAGCAGCGCCGGGCGCTGGTCCAGCGGGAACGTGTAGTCGCGCGTCCCTTCGGTGCGCACCGCCCGCGGGTCGGGCATGGCGTGGTGGTCCACCCAGCCCGGGGGCAGCACGAGGTCGGTCGGGTAGCCGTCCGACGCGGCCGGGGTCCGCCCGCCGTGCAGGTGCACCACGGTCGGCACCGGCAGCTCGTTGCGGTGGGTCACGGTCACCGGCCGGCCGCGCCGCGATTCGATCGTCGGGCCGGGGAAGGTGCCGTCGTAGGTCCACATCGGCGTCCGGATCCCGGGCAGGATCTCCAGTTCCGCCACGCGCTGGGTGAGCTCGTAGCGGCCCGGCGCGACCGGCTTCAGGACGGCGGGCACGGGCAGCGGCACGGTGTACGGCGGAGGCAGCGGGACGGCGCTGCGGAGTTCGGCGCCGGTGACCGGCGGGCGCCGGGCCAGGCCGGCCGCGGTGGCCAGGCCGGTCGCGGCCAGCAGGCCGAACGCCCCGAGGCCGAGGACCTGGCGCCGGGTCGGCTCACGCATCGGCGGCCGCCCGCGTCAGGGGCCGCCGCCACACCGCGGCGACCAGCACGACGAGCCCCGCGACGGTCAGCACGCCGAGCGGGAGGTGCAGCCACAGCGCGCCGTCCAGCCCGGCGAAGTACTGGACCGTCTCGGCGGCCGCCACCGCCGTCGTGGCGAAGAACGGCCACGCCCGCCGCAGCCGGGCCCACACCACGACGGCGACGACCACCTGGAGGTAGGCGAGCGACGTCACGACGTCGGCACCGGTCGCGTGCAGGCGCAGGGCGTCGTAGTCGCCGCTGAGGTACACGCCGGCGAACACCGGCTGGCCGGCGATCGCGACGACGTGCCCGCTCGCGACGGCCCGCAGCGCCCAGCCGGCGGGCCGCGTTTTCGTTGTGCTGTCCACGGTTCGAAGCTATGACCGGCGGGCTATCGTGTCTAAGATCAATATCGCTATGCCGTTATGACGGGGGAGGCATGACGTGGACCTGGGCACGCTGCGGCAGTTCCTGGTGGTGGCCCGGCTGGAGCACCTCAGCCGCGCGGCCGAAGAACTGCGCGTCGCCCAGCCGTCGCTGAGCCGCACGATCGCGCGGCTGGAGGCCGAGCTCGGCACGCCGCTGTTCGACCGGGCGGGCCGGCTCCGGCTGAACGACGCCGGCAAGCTCTTCCGCGGCTACGTCGAGCGCTCGCTGGGGGAGCTCGACGCGGGCCGCCGCGCGGTCGCTGAGACGTCCGGGGAGGGTTACGGAACCGTGCGGCTGGCGTCGGAGTCGTTCCTCACCCTGACCGGTTCGCTCGCGGCGTTCAAGCGGGCCCACCCGGCGGTCGAGGTCGTGCTGCACCAGCTGCCCGCCGACGAGATGGCCCGCGCCTTGCGGGCCAAGGAGATCGACCTCTGCGTTGCGTCGCAACCGATCCTGGCCGACGGGCTGGCCGGGGCCGAGCTGCTCGACGAGCCGGTGTGGGTGGCCACGCCCGTCGGGCACCGGCTGGCCGGGCGCGCCTCAGTCCGCGTCGAAGACCTCGCGGACGAGCCCTTCATCACCGCGCGCCGCGGGCACTGGCACCGCCGGTTGCTCGACCGGCTCTTCGCCGCGCGCGACCTGACCCCGAAGATCGTCTTCGAAGGCGACGAGCCCGGTGCCATCCAGGAACTCATCAGCGCCGGCCTCGGCATCGGCCTCAACCCGGCGATGGCCCGCCGCGTCGCCGCGCAGGTGCCGGTCGTGTGGCTCCCGGTGGACAGCCCGGACTGCCGCCGCACGATCACCTTGTGGTGGGTCGCGGGCGCCCGGCTCCCGGGCGCGGCCCGGTTGATGCGCACGGCGCTGACCGAGTGGGACTGGGCCCCGCCGGGGTGATCCGCCCGTAAGCTGGGGCGGTGGAGCGGGATGCGGGGCCGCGGAGCGATCATGGGGATTCCTGGGGCTTGGGGCGGGCGGAGCTGGCTCGCGAACTGGAGCGCGTGGGCGCCGTGGCACTGCGGACGACGGCGTGCGGTCTGCTCTGGATCCCGGCTCTCGCGTTCTTGCTTTTCTCCTACGGCATCGGTGGCGGTGCCGCTCCCCGGAACACCGCGGCGGGTGTGCTGGCACTCTTCGTGATCGCGGTGTCGTTGTGCTTTGCGCCGGGGGCGGTGCTGTGGTGGCTGCGCTACGAGTCGGTCCGGCGCACCGGCTGGCGAGCCGCGACGGTCACGGCGGTGGTCGTGGACCCTAGAGGGTGCCTCGCGGCGTTCGCTCCTCCGGGGCGGAACACCGACAGAAGTCTCGACTACGTCGTCCGATACCGGGGCGGCGGTGGTGCTCGGCTGAAAGGTGGTGCCAGCTTCTGGCACCACCCTCCGCTTTCGGCCTTCGACGCCGGGCAATCCGCGTGGGTCGGTGGCTCGGGCCGTGCGGGCGTCGTCCTGTTCGCCTGCACCCGCTGGGGTCCCCGCCGTTCGCGTGCGGTCCCCCGCGACGTTGGCCGGCGTCCTTCCCGCACGCTCGCAGTAGCCGCAGGTCCTGATCCTGCTTGGCGGTGCGGTGCTAAGGCAGCGGCGCGCGCTCCCCGGTCAGCCCGGCGAGGAGGTCGCCGTGGCCGCCGACGCGGTCGAGGACGTCGTCGGCGGTGAACGTCAGGTGGCTGACGTGCCGGCACGCGCGGACCTCGTCCCACGTCACCGGGGTGGAGACCGTCGGGTGGTCGCGCCCGCGCAGGGAATACGGCGCCACCGTCGTCTTGGCCGGGTTGTTCTGGCTCCAGTCGATGAACACGCGGCCGGGCCGCTGCGCCTTGGCCATCACCGCGGTCACCGTCTCCGGCGTCTCCTTCGCGAGCCGCTGGGCGAGCCGCTTCGCGTAGGCGGACGGGGCCGCCGGGTCGCCGGTCTCGATACCGCAGTAGAGCTGCATCCCCTTCGAGCCGGACGTTTTCGCGTAGGGCGTGAGCCCGTCGGCGACCAGGACGTCGTGCAGGCGCTCGGCCACCCGGCAGCAGTCCACGATGGACGTTCCCGGGCCGGGATCGAGGTCGAACACCAGCCGGTCCGGCAGTCCCCGTCCCGTGCCTTCCACTGTCCATTGCGGAACGTGGAGTTCGAGCGCGGCGATGTTCGCCGCCCACACCAGGCCCGGGAGGTCGTCCAGCAGCGGGTAGTCGATGGTGTCGCCGCTGCCGCGCGAGCCGGTGCTCGGCAGCCGCGCCGTGCGCAGCCAGGACGGCGCGCCGTTCGGGACGTTCTTCCCGAACCACTTCTCGCCCTCGACGCCGTCCGGGTAGCGGATGAACGTCACCGGGCGGCCGGCCAGGTGCGGCAGCAGCACCGGCGCGACGCGGGAGTAGTAGTTGATCACCTCGCCCTTGGTGAAGCCGTCCGCGGGGTAGAGCACCTTGTCCAAATTGGACAGCGTGAGCCGGCGGTCCCCGGCCTGGACGGTGATCCGCTGGCCCGGCGGTTCGGGTGGGGGTGGCGGCGGCGGGGCCGGGTCTGCCTGGGGGACCGCGCGCGGGGCGATGACGCCGGCGGGGTCCTTGTCGGCGCGCAGGCCGCGCCAGGCCGTGTGGCGGACGCGGCCGGCGCGGGTGAACTGCCGGTAGACGACCTCGCCGACCAGGCGCGGCTCGACCCACCGGGCGCGGGCGGTGTCCTCGCGCGGCGGCGCCGTCGCGAACGGGTGCGTGCGGCGCTCCAGGCGTTCGAGCTGCGCCTTCAGGTCGGCGCGGGCGGCCTGGCTGAAGCCGGTGCCGACGTCGCCGATGTAGACGAGGGCGCCGGTCCCGGGGTCGTGCGCGCCGAGCAGCAGCCCGCCGAGGGTGCCGGTGAAGCTGCGCTGGCCCGGCCGCCAGCCGCAGACGACGACTTCCTGGGTCCGGATCAGCGGGTGCTTGAGCCAGGAGTCCGGCCGCTGCCCGGGCACGTAGGCGGAGCTGCGCAGTTTCGCGACGACGCCTTCGTACCCGGCCGAGGCGGCGTGGGCGAGGAAATCCGCCGGCGTGCGGCGGTCGGCGGCGAGCTCGTCGAAGGTGACCGCGCGCACCACCGAAACGCGGTACGGGTCGGGCATCGGCAGGCTCTCGAGCAGGGCGCGGCGCTCGTCGTACGGCGTGGCGAGCAGGTCGCGGTCGCCCAGCCGGAGCAGGTCGAAGGCCAGGAACCGGACGGGCACGTCGGTGAACTCGCGGCCCTTGGGCCCGCTCTGGTGCCGGACCCAGCGGCCGCGGCGTTCCTGCATCAGCTCGAAGTCGATCCGGCCGTCCTCGCCGTAGACGACGACTTCGCCGTCCAGGTAGGCGGCCCGGCCCTCGAGCGCCGGGGCGAGGACCCCGTCGAGCTCGGCGAACTCGGCGGTGAAGTCGATGTTGTTGCGGCTGGTGAGGACGGTGGTGCCGGCCGGGGCGATCCGCATCGCCGCGCGGTAGCCGTCCAGTTTGTACTCGTAGGCCCACTCGGGGCCGCTGCGCAGCCGCCCGCCGTCGGCCTTGGCGAGCATCGGCTCGACCCAGGCCGGGGCGCGGGCCGCGTCGTCTGCCGCCATGCCGGACCTCCGTCACCTTCCGAAGCCAAGGTAACCCGTTCGGCCTAGTTTTGCCGGGTTTACGCAGGTGGCCGGAACGCGCGTGCCCACCGCCCGGCGTCGACCCCGCCGGCCCAGCACGCCGCGAGGAGGTCGTAGCCGAGGTGGACGAGCGCGGCGTGGGCCGGCCAGTGCGCCCGCGTCCAGCGGACGTCGTTGTGCGCGGAGTCGACCGCGGCGCGGGTGGCGCCTTCGAGCTCGAACTGCAGGTCGCGCCGCGCAGTCCGGTCCTCGGTCGTCAGCACGGCCTGTGCGGCGGCGCGGATGCGGGTTTCGGTCCAGCGGAACGTCGTGCGGTGCGCGTTCGGGGCGAGGAGGTACTGCGCGAGGACGGCGAGCGCGACGCCGAGCACGGTCTCGACGAGCCGGTCGCGCAGCACCGGACCGACCGGGCCGCTCGCCGCGGCGCCCCCGGCGAGCAGCGCGACCGGCGTGATGAAGACGACGGCGACCGCGTAGTTGCGCGGCACGAACAGCTCGATGCAGAACTGCAGCACCGCGATCGTGGCGACCAGCGCGAGCCCAGCGGGCGCAAGCGCGGACACGGCGGCGAACACCCCGAGGCCGACGGCGGTCCCGGCGAACCGCTGCAGGCCGCGGACGTTGGCGCGGACCCGGTCGGTGCCCTGCTGCAGGACGACGAGCGCGCTGAGGATCGCCCAGTGCGGGCGCGCGAGGCCCAGGCTCGCGCTCAGGGTCCCGGCGGCGGCGCAGGTGACGCCGACGCGCAGCGCCGTCACCATCGCGTGCGAGCGGAGGGTCGCCGACCGGCGCAGCCGGTAGCCCACCCCGGGCCGGGGCAGCGGCAGGGTGGCTTCGTCCTGCCCGCCGGCGGCGTCGGCGAACCGGCGGTGGGCGGCGATCAGCGTAGTGGCGAGCTCGGAGCCAGCCCCGTGCCCGGCGTCGTGGACGGCGTTCCACGCCGCGGAAATGCTCGAGCCGGCGGCGTGCCGGGCCTCCGCGCTGGGGTCACCGGCCGCGGCTTCGACGGCGGCGACGGCTCGCCGGACGGCCGCGCGTTCCGGCTTGCCCCGGTCGGCGAGGACACCGGCCATCGAAACGACCGCCGACGCGAGGCCGCCCAGGGCGGTGCAGCCGACGATGGCCACCGGGTCGGCGCCGGCCTCCGTCGCGACGGTCGCACCGCCACAGACGAGCGCGAAGAACAGCGCACCGGGCGGCCCGAGCCGGAGCGCGTCGACGGCGTAGACGGCCAGGACGCCGACACCGGTGACCACGACGATGACGGCGGCTTCGCGGCCACCGGCACGCCCGGCGACGGCACCGAGCGCGGCGGCGAGCAACAGCGCGGCAGCGGAGGTGAGGACGACCCGCGCGCGCACGCGATAGGGCCGCCCTTCGCCGTAGAGGACGGCGAAGGCGCCGAAGGTGACGAAGAGCGCGATGTCCGCGTGTCCGCTGAGGACGACGACCCCACCGGGAAGGGCAACCGCGGCGGCGGCCCGCAACCCAGCACTCCACCGCCGACCGGCGGCGGGAAGCGCGAACAGCAGCGCCCGGGGACGAGCGATCCGGGGGAGCGGGTCCGGCTGTTCGGGTGACACACCCCCATTCCAGCACGCGACCCCGGCGGCGGTCGGGTGGGCCGCGAGAGTCCAGCCTCTCGCGGCCCGGCTCCCGAACGTCATGAAAGGGTCGTTCACCGCGCCAGACGTCATGAACGACTCGTTCATGACGTCCAGGGAGGAACCTCGGGTCAGGCGGGGAAGAAGTCCGCCACCGCCCGGCGCAACGTCGCCCGCACCGTCTCCGCGTCGTCCAGTTCGCCGCCGTGCAGGGCGCCGTCCCGCAGCAGGACCAAGACGCGGGCTGCGTGGCCCGGGTCCGGGTGGCCCGAGGCTGCCGCTTCGTCTCGGAGGACTTCGAAGAACCACTGCCGGTGGTCGTCGATCACCTTCCGGACCAGCGATTCCGGGTCCGGGTACTCCGCGGCCGCGTTGAGGAACTGGCAGCCTCGGAAGTCCTCGCCGCACGTCGCGTCGCCCACCACCGAAAGGGCCGCCGCGAGGGCTTCGCGTGGGGGTTTGCCCGCGCGGGCCGCGTCGACCGCCGTGCGGATCGCGTGGCTCGTCTCCGTCAGGTAGGCCGCGACCAGGTCGTCCTTCGTCGGGTAGTGCCGGTAAAACGTCGCCCGCGTCACCGACGCCTCCGACACCAGACGTTCCACCCCCACCGCGTGGATGCCCTCCGCGTAGAACAGCCGGGACGCGGTCGCGAGCAACCGGTCCTTCGGGTGCACCGGGGCAGACGTCATCCCGCGAGCATAGAGAAAGACCGATCGTTCTGCCAGATCGGCTTCGTCACATTGCGCGGCCCGCCGGAACGGAGCACAGTACGGAGGCAGAAAGACCGATCGTTCTCTCTGAAGGAGCCAGCCATGAGCAAGCCCACCATCGTCCTGGTCCACGGCGCGTTCGCCGACTCGTCCAGCTGGACCGGCGTCGTGTCGCAGCTGCAGGAGAACGGCTATCCGGTCGTCGCGGTGGCGAACCCGCTGCGCGGCCTGGAGTCCGACGCGGCCTACGTCGCGGACGTCGTCAACGGCGTCGAAGGCCCGGTCGTGCTGGCCGGTCACTCCTACGGCGGCGCCCTGATCACCCGCGCCGCCACCGAGACGCCGAACGTCCGCGCCCTCGTCTACATCGCCGCGTTCCAGCCCGACGCGGGGGAGAGCGTCTTCGAGCTGTCCGGCCGCTACCCGGGCGCCAAGCTCGGCCCGGAGACCACCAACGTCCTGGTGCACGACGGCAACCCCGAGCTGTCCATCAAGCCGGAAGACTTCGCCGAGGTCTTCGCCGGCGACGTGCCCGCCGAGACCGCCGCGGTCCTGGCCGTCACGCAGCGGGCCGTCGCGCAGCAGGCGCTGGCCGCGCCGTTCGAGGGCACCCCGGCCTGGTCGAAGCTGCCTTCGTGGACGCTGATCGCCAACCAGGACAACGCCATCCCGGCCGCCGCCCAGGAGTTCATGGCCGAGCGCGCGAAGTCGACCGTCCGGCGGATCGACGCCTCGCACGCCGTCGCGGTGTCGCAGCCCGGCGTCGTCGCCGAGGTGATCCTGGCGGCCGCCGCCGAGTGACGCTCAGGTGATCGGCGGGAGTCCGGCGCGCGCCGCCCGGTACTCCCGCACGATCCGGGCGACGATGTCGGCCGCGGGCAGCACGGAATCCACCAGCCCGGCCGACTGGCCCGCTTCGAGCTTCCCCTCGGCGACGTCGCCGTGCAACGCCGCATCGCGCAACGTGGCCGCGTGGAAAGCCTTGCGCCGCAGGTCTTCTTCGGCGCCGGACTCCTCCAGGGCCAGCATCCGCGCGGTGAAGTCGTTGTCCAGGGCGCGGATCACGCCCAGGCCGCGCCCCACCGCGCGGGTGCCGTCCACCCCGGCCGCGGCCACCGCTTCCTTGTACGCGGGGTGCACCGACGCCTCCGCGCTGGCCAGGAACCGCGTGCCGAACTGGGCCGCGCCCGCGCCGAGGGCGAGCACCGCGGCCAGCCCGGCACCGTCCGCGATCCCGCCGGAAGCGACCACCGGCAGACTGACCGCCGAAGCCACCGCCCGCACCAGCACCGACGTCGTCACCATCGCGGGCGGTGGGTGGCCGCCCGCCTCGGCGCCGACCACGACCAGGCCGTCGACACCCGCGTCGGCGGCTTTGCGAGCGTGCGCGACCCCGGCCACGACGTGCAGGCAGCGCGTTCCGGCCTCGTGGAACCGGTCCAGGTACCGTCGCGGCCCGCCCTGGGACGCGATCAGCACCGGCGGCCGGTGCCGCAGCACCAGCTCGATGACCTCGTCC
Source organism: Amycolatopsis sp. cg9 (assembly GCF_041346945.1). Classification (NCBI taxonomy): domain Bacteria; kingdom Bacillati; phylum Actinomycetota; class Actinomycetes; order Pseudonocardiales; family Pseudonocardiaceae; genus Amycolatopsis; species Amycolatopsis sp. cg9. Next base: position 6,459,558 of record NZ_CP166850.1, read on the forward strand.
ACGCCCGCCCGGTACAGCGGCAGGTTGACCGCCCACGGCCGGGACGTGCCCGCGGCCACCTCGGTCAGCACCCGGTCCAGGTCGGGCAGCCGCATCGGGCCCGCCGCCACCACGCCGAGCCCGCCCGCGTTCGACACCGCCAGCGGCAGCGCCGGACTCGACGACGCCCACGACATCCCCGCCTGCACGATCGGCAGGTCGATCCCCAGCAGCCGGGTCACCGGCGTCTCGATGCGCGTCACGCCCGCTCCAGCAGGGAGCGCGCGTGCGCGGCGAGCCGGTTCTTCTGCACCTTCGAACTCGCGGTCATCCCGATCCCCTCGAAGCCTTCGACGATCCGCAGGTGCCGCGGCACCTTGAACCCCGCCATCCGGGCCCGCGCCCAGCCCAGCAGCTCCTCCTCGGAGACGCCGGGCCCGGTCACCACGACGAACGCGAACGGCACCTCGACCAGCCGGGCGTCCGGCACGCCGACGACGGCCGCCTGCCGCACCATCGGGTGCCGGTGCAGGGTGTCCTCGATGTCGGCCGGGGCCACGTTCTCGCCGCCGACGCGGATGATGTCCTTGGTGCGCCCGGTGAAGTGGAACCGCCCGGTCTCGTCGAGCAGGCCGACGTCGCCGGTGGTGAGCCAGCCGTCGGCGTCGATCGTCTCGGCCGTCTTCACCGGGTCGTCGAGGTAGCCCGCCATCACGTTCCAGCCGCGCACCAGCACCGACCCGGGTTCGCCGGGCGCGCAGTCGCGGTCACCGTCGAAGGCGCGGATCCGCACTTCGACGCCGGGTTCGACGGCCATCGCGCCGGCCGCGCGGATCTCCTCCGGCTCCCACCAGGCCGACTGCGCGACGTTCGGTGAGGCTTCCGAAAGCCCGTACCCCGCAACGCATTCACGTGCACCCAGCTCGTCGATGACCCGCCGGATCACGGTCGGCGACGCGGCCACCCAGGCCCCGCGCAAGCACAACCGCCGTGACGGCCGGGACGGGTGGTTGAGCAGCAGCAGCGCGATGGTGTCGTTGCCGGAGAAGTGCGTGCAGCGCTCGGCTTCCAGCAGCCGCAACGCTTCCCCTGGCTCGAACTTCGGCATCGTCACCAGCGTCGTCGCGTGCTGGATCGACGCCAGCACCGACAGCGTGCTGCCGGCGACGTGGAAGAACGGCCGCGCGGAGTGGAACCGGTCGCCGGGGCGCAGGCCCATCCGCGCGCCCGAGAAGAACGCGTCCGCGCACATGCTGCGGTGGGTGAGCAGGACGCCCTTCGGCCGCGATGTCGTGCCGGACGTGTACTGCACCAGCAGGATGTCGTCGGGAGCGCCGACCGGCGGCGGCACCTCCGCAGCGGCGGCGAGGAAGTCCGCCCACGGCGTGGCGAACGACGGCACGTCGTCCCCGAGCACGATGACCGCGGGGAGGGCCTCGGCGCCGATTTCCCGCAGCATCGCGGCGAAGTCCACGTTGAGCACCCGGGACGCCACGAACAGCGTCCGCACCTGCGCGTGCTCGAGGGTGTAGCGGACTTCGCCGGCGGTGAACCGGGTGTTGACCGGCACGGCGACCGCGCCCGCCGCGCCGATCGCCAGGAACAGCGCCACCCAGTCCGGCCCGTTGCCGAGGCAGATGCCGACGCGGTCGCCGCGGCCGAGCCCGGCGGCGGCGAGCCCGGCGCGGACCCGCGTGACCCGCTCGGCCAGCTCGCCGTAGGTGATCCGCTCGGTGTCCGTGACGACGGCTTCGACGTCCGGCGCGAGCAGAGCCGCACGCGCCAGCACTTCGTGCGTGGTCAGCGGGCAGGCGGTGCGCAGGTCGGTCATCGCGGTTCTCCGTTCCCGGCGGTGAAGCGGGCGACGCCGTCGCGCCAGCCGCCGTCGGCGAGGCACTGTTCGATCGCGGCCAGTTCGATGCGGATCCCGCGGTCGAGGTCGGTTTCCGCGCCGAGGTCGACCGCGCGCTTGGTGAGCGAGATGGCCAGCGGCGGCGCCTTCGCGATGCTCGCGGCCGTTTCGCCGCCGGCCTCGGCGAGCGCGTCCGCCGGGACGACGCGGGTGACGACGCCCAGCTCGGCGGCCTCTTCCGCACCGAGCGCGCGGTTGGTGAACAGCAGTTCCTTGGCCCGGCGCTTGCCGATGGCGCGCTGCAGGCGCTGGGTCGCGCCGACGGTACCCCAGTGCGGCTCGGGGAACCGGAAGACCGTCCCCGACGCGGCCAGCGCGAAGTCGGCGGCGAGCGTGATCTCGCCGCCGGAGCCGACGACCGCGCCCTGCACCAGGGCCACGACCGGCACCCGGCACTGCTCGATGGCGGCGTACGCGGCGAAGGAAGCGACCCGGCGGCGCCGCACCCACGAGGCGTCCTTGCCGGTGCGCTCCTTGAGGTCGGCGCCCGCGCAGAACACCGGCCCGCGCCCGCTCAGGAGCACCACCCGGACGTCGTCGTCGAGCGCCTCGAACGCTTCCCGCAGCTGGTGGCACATCGGCAGGTCCACGGCGTTGCGGGCCTCGGGCCGGGTCAGCTCGACCCGCGCGATCCCGTCCTCGACGGTGACGCGCACGCGCTCGGTCATCGGATCACCCCCGCGGCCCGCAGGCCCTCGATTTCGGTCGCGTCGAGGCCCAGGCCGGCCAGGACGTCGTCGGTGTCGGCGCCGAGCAGCGGCGGCGTGCCCACCGCCGGCGGCTCACCGCCAGTCTCACGCAGGGGCGTCCGCAGTGCCGGGAACGTCCCCTCCGCCGGGTGGGTGAACTCGCCGACGACCCCGCGGGCGACGGCGTGCGGATCGGCGAGCGCTTCCCGCACCGAGCGGACCGCGCCGGCCGGCACGTCGGCCGCGCGCAGCTCCTTCACGAGCGCGTCCCGGTCCTGCCGGGCGATCGCCCCGCGCAGCGCCTTCATCACGCGAGCGCGGTGCTCGACGCGGCCGGAGTTGACCCGCAGCACCGGATCCGCGGCCAGGTCGGCCAGCCCCAGCACCGTGCACAGTGGACCCCAGTGCTGGTCGCTGCCGCTGATGTGCAGCCATTCGCCGTCCCCGGCCTGGAACGCCGCCGACGGGACGCGGCCCGGGTGCTCGGTGCCGGTGCGCACCGGGTCCTCGCCGAGCGCGAAGAGCCGGGCGGCGTTGAGCGCGTGCAGGCTCAATTGGACGTCCATCATGGACACGTCGAGGTGGCGGCCCCGCCCGGTCGCCGCGCGCCCGGCCAGCCCGGACAGCACCGCGATGACCACCCAGAGCCCGGAAGTCAGGTCCGCCACCGGGATCCCGGTCTTCGACGGCGGCCCGCCGGGCTCGCCGGTCATCGCCATCACGCCGGACAGCGCCTGGAAGACGGTGTCGTAGCCCTTGCGGTCGCGGTCCGGGCCGGTCTGCCCGAACCCGGTCGCGGACACGTAGACCAGGTCCGGGCGCGCCAGGTCCGCGTAGCCGAGGCCCATCCGGTCCATCGCGCCGGGCAGGAAGTTCTCGACGACGACGTCGGCTTCGGCCGCCAGCTTCCGTGCGACCGCCTGGCCGCGCGGGTCCTTGAGGTCGAGCGTCACGGACTTCTTGCCCCGGTTGAAGGCGAAGAAGTACGCGCTTTCGCCGTGGGGGAGGCGGGGTTCGAAGCCGCGGGTCTCGTCGCCGGACCCCGGTCGCTCGACCTTGACGACGGTCGCGCCGAGCTCGGCGAGGATCTGCGTCGCCAGCGGCGCGGCGAGGACGCGGGAGAAGTCGAGGACGGTGATCCCGGACAGCGGGCCGGTCATCGGCGGAACCCCCGCATCAGCGCGTTGACGTCCTGCCCGGCGCGCACGGCGGCGTCGGTCGGCAGGTCGGCGACGCGGTAGAAGAGGTCTTTCGCGGCGGCGATCGCCCGCGGTTCGACCTTCGCCCAGTGCCCGGCGATCTCCAGCGCGGCGGGCAGTGCGTCGGCGGGGTCGACGACCCGGTTGACCAGGCCGTGCTCGAAAGCCTCGGCCGCGGTGAGCAGGCGCCCGGTGCTGACCAGCTCGAACGCGAGCTTGCGGCCGAGGTGGTGGACGAGCCCGGTCATCACCAGCGCCGGGACGATCGAATGCTTCAGCTCGGGGTAGCCGAACTTGAGGTCGGTGCCGGCGACGACCATGTCCGCCCCGATCGCCAGGCCCGCGCCGCCGCCGACCGCGGCACCGCGCACGGCCGCGACCACCGGGATCCGCAGCTGTCGCGCCTGCACCTGCAGCTTCGCGGTGAGCGCGGCGCGGTCCAGGACGGCGTCGGCGTGCTCGGGCGTCAGCTCCGAGAACTCGCCGAGGTCGGCGCCCGCGCAGAAGCCGCGGCCGGCGCCGGTGAGCACCAGCGCGCGGATGCCGCGATCGGCGTCGGCCGCGTAAAAGGCTTCGCTGAGCGAGCGGGTGAGGGCGGTGTCCAGTGCGTTGAGCTTCTCGGGCCGGTTCAGCGTCAGGACGCGGACGGCGCCGTGGTCCTCGGCGATGACGGTCACGGGTTCTCCTGGTTCGGGGTCGGGGTGAAGCCGGCGCGGGCCACCATGCTGTGCAGGGGACGGCCGAGCGCTTCTTCGCAGGCGGCGGACGCCTTGGCGAGCAGGTCGAGGTCGATGCCGGTGTCGACGCCCATCGCCTCGAACAGGCTGACGAGGTCTTCCGTGCAGACGTTGCCGGTCAGCCCGGCGCCGTAGGAGATCGCCGACGGGTGACCGCCGACGCCGCCCAGCGCGGTGTCGAAGTTCCGGCAGCCGGCGTCGAGGGCCGCGACGGCGTTCGCGATGCCGGTGCCGCGGGTGTTGTGGAAGTGCGCGACCACCGGCACTCCCGGGTCCAGGCGCTTGAACAGCGCGCGGACCGACGGCGGGGTCGCGACGCCGGTCGTGTCGCCCAAGGTGACCAGGTCGGCGCCGAGGTCGGCGAACCGGGCGACGTCCTCGGCGACGCGGCCGGGGTCGACCGTGCCTTCGAACGGGCAGCCGAAGGCGACCGACACCACGCCGACCAGCTTGAAGCGGCCGCCGGCCAGCTCGGCCATCTCGGTGACGCGCTCCCACTGCCCGGCTCTCGACGTGCGCAGGTTGCGTTCGGTGTGGCTTTCGCTGGCCGAGACCAGCAGGCTCAGCTCGTCGGCACCGTGCCCGGCGTCGAGGTCGGCCAGCGCCCGCCGCACCGCGCGGGGGTTCGGGCAGGTCGCCTTGAACCCGACGCCGGGGCGGCGCCGGATCGCCGAGAGGACCTCGGCGGCGTCCGAGAAGCCGGGCACCCGCCCGGGGTGGCTGTAGCTCGTCGCCTCGATGCGCCGGAACCCCGCGTCCGCGAAGGAGTCGAGCAGCGCGACCTTCGTCGCGGTCGGCACGAACTCCGGCTCGTGCTGCAGCCCGTCGCGGGCGAAGCACTCGCAGAGCGTGACGGCGTCGGACATCGGGCCACCTTTCGTTCGGTGGCTCCAGATCTACGCGGCTGTGTTGATAAAGTCAACAGTTGTGGTCGCCGGGGTGGGCGCGCTCACGCTCCTCGACGGCCAGCGCCAGGTCGGCGAGCTTGTTAAGCGCGCCGCTCAGCGTCTCCGCCTCGGCCGGGGTCAGCGCGGCGAGGAACTCGGCGTCGCGCTCGTTGGCCGCGGTGATCAGGCCGCGGTAGACGCGGGTGCCTTCGGGGGTCAGGGCCAGCTGCGAGGTGCGGCCCGAGCCGGCCGTCCGGTCGACCAGGCCGCGCTCGGTCAGGCGGCTGACCACCCGGCTCATCTGCGCTTTGTCGAGCCCGGCGCGGCGGGCCAGCCGGTTCAGGGTGAGGGTGGGGTCGGCGGCGATGAGCGAAATCGCCCGCCATTCGCCGAGACTGACGTCGAACTCCCGCCGGTAGCGCAGCGCGGCGCTGCGCGACATCGCCGACGACGTGCGGGAGAGCCGGTAGGAGAGGAGTCCCGAAATGGGCACGAGGTCTCGGCCGTCCACGCGTTCCGCCATGCCGGTCATCGTAGCCGTTGCCGATCAGGTGTTGACAAACTCAACACTGGATGCCGACACTGCTGCCGCACGCCCCGCCTGACGAAGGAGTCGAGTAGCGATGGCCGAACAGCCCGCCGTCACCGGACGGCCCCCCGCGGTGGGTGACGCCGGACGCGCGTCGACCTACCGGACCATCGCCCTGCGGGTCATGCCGCTGCTCGTGGTCTGCTACGTGGTCAGCTTCATCGACCGGACGAACATCGGCATCGCGCAGCAGGGCCTCAAGCGCGACCTCGGCTTCGGCTCGGCGGTCTACGGGCTCGGCGTCACGCTGTTCTTCGTCGGGTTCATCCTCTTCGAGGTCCCCAGCAACGCCCTGCTGGCCAAGATCGGCGCCCGCAAGACGCTGGTCCGGATCATGGCCACCTGGGGCGTGGTCACCATCGCCACGCTGTTCGTGCGGGACGAGCTGACGTTCTACCTCGCGCGGTTCCTGCTCGGCGTGGCCGAAGCGGGCTTCTTCCCGGGCGCGCTCTACCTGCTGTCGCGGTGGTTCCCGTCCGCGCGCCGGACGCGCATGACGGCGGTGTTCTTCATCGGCGTCCCGGTCTCGGGGGTGCTCGGCTCGCTCGTCTCCGGCTGGATCATGCACGCGCTCGGCGGCGTCGCCGGCCTGGCCGACTGGCAGTGGCTGTTCCTCATCGAGGGCATCCCGCCGATCCTGCTCGCCGTCGCGGTCGCGTTCTTCCTCGCCGACGGGCCCGAGCGGGCGAAGTGGCTGACGCCGGCGCAGAAGGCGCTCGTCCAGGCCGATCTGGAAGCCGACCGGAGCGCGAAAGCGGACTCGTCGGCTCAGCACGGCGGCATGCTCTCGGCGTTGCGCGACCCGAAGGTGTGGATCCTCGGGCTGTGCGCTTGCGGGGCATACACGCTGGCCAACGCCGTCTCGTACTGGACGCCGCGGATCATCGCCGAGGCCGGTGTCGGCGACGTGCTGAACCTCGGGTTCTTCTCGGCGATCCCGCCGCTGCTCGGCATCGCCGTGATGCTGCTGGTCGGCCGCCACTCCGACCGCACCCTGGAACGCCGCCGGCACGCGGCCGTCAGCTGGCTGGTGGCGGCGATCGCGATGCTGGCGCTCGCCTTCTCCGGCGGCAGCGTCCTGGTGGTGGTCGTCCTCCTCGCGGTGATGGCGGCAGCGCACTACTCGGGCCTGACGGTGTTCTACTCGATCCCGTCGATCTACCTGAGCGACCGCGCGGCGGCGACGGGCATCGCCGTGGTGACGTCGATGGGCTCGTTCGCGGCCGCGGCTTCGCCGTCCCTGCTGGGTTTCATCCAGTCGGCGACCGGGAGCCTGTCGCTGGGACTGGTGATCAGCGCGGGGATCGTGCTGCTCGCGGTCGGTGTCCTGCTGGTCGGGGTGAAGGCGGCGGACCTCAAGGAGAAGCACCGCTAACGGCGCAGCGTGGTCTCTTCGTCCAACCGGGACAGTTTCGCCGGGTTCCGCACCGCGTACAGACCGGTGATGAGGCCGTCGTCCACCCGCAGGGCGAGCACGGTGTCGACCTCGCCGTCCCGGCGCAGCACCAGGGCCGGGTGGCCGTTGACCTGGGCCGGGGCCAGGGTTCCCGTCGCGAAGTTGCCGATCCCCGCCGTGAGCAGGCGGGCCACCGCGGCCGAACCGGTCACCGGGGCCGGCACGGCCTGGACGACGCCGCCGCCGTCGCCGAGGAAGACCACGTCCGGGGCCAGGATCTCCAGCAGCTGCCGGAGGTCGCCGGTCGCCACGGCGTGCCGGAACGCCTCGAGCGCGTCCCGGGAGGTCGTGGGGGAGACCCGGCCGCGCGGCCGGCGGGCGGCGACGTGCGAGCGCGCGCGGTGCGCGATCTGGCGGACCGCGGGCGCGGTCTTCCCGACGGCTTCGGCGATCTCCTCGTAGCCGAGGTCGAACACCTCGCGCAGCACGAACACCGCGCGCTCGGCCGGCGTCAGCGTCTCCAGGACCAGCAGCATCGCCATCGAGACGCTGTCGGCGAGCTCGACGTCTTCGGCGACGTCGGGCGCGGTCAGCAGCGGCTCGGGCAGCCACGGGCCGACGTAGGACTCCTTGCGGCGGCCCAGTGTCCGCAGCCGCATCAGGGCCTGGCGGGTAGTGACGCGCACGAGGTAGGCGCGCTGGTCGCGCACCTCGGCCAGGTCCACGCCCGCCCAGCGCAGCCACGTCTCCTGCAGCACGTCCTCGGCGTCGGCCGCCGAGCCCAGCAGCTGGTAGGCGACGGTGAACAGCAGGTTCCGGTGGGTGAGGAACGCCTCGGTGGCGGCGTCGGCCATGGGCTCCTCCTTTCGTCCGTTTCCCACCAGATGCTCGGCGGGGCCGCGGTGTGACCGTGACGGTCGTCACTGTCACGGGTCCGGGGTGGCCCGGCATCTCCTGGTCGTCCGGTTCCGACGAAAGGACGAGATCATGGAACCCCGCTTCAGCCTGACCGACAACGAGATCGGTGCCAAGTTCGCCAAGCGGTTCGGCACCGCGAGCCTCGCGATCATCCAGTCGCCGCTGCCGAAGATCACCCAGGAGCTGGTGTCGCTGCGCGTCAGCCAGATCAACGGCTGCGGGTGGTGCGTCGACATCCACACCAAGGAGCTCGACGCGGCCGGCGAGCCGGCGGTCCGGATCAACCTGGTCGCCGCCTGGCGCGAAGCCACCGTGTTCACCGAGGCCGAGCAGGCGGCGCTGGCGCTGGCCGAGGAGGGCACCCGGATCGCCGACGGGCGGCCCGGCGTTTCCGACGACACCTGGGAGCGGGTGCGCAAGCACTACGACGACGACCGGACCGCGGCGCTGGTCGCCCTGGTCGCCCAGATGAACTCGGCCAACCGGCTCGCCGTGATCGTGCACCAGAAGGGCGGCTCGTACGAGCCGGGCATGTTCGGCTGACGGGTTCGTGCTTCCCTGAGGGGATGGCGAAGCGGTGGCGGCGGTACTGGGACCGGAAGTCGGCGACGTACGACGCGGAGATGGCCGTCTGGGACCGCCGCCTCTTCGCCGACTCACGGGAGTGGGCCTGCGGCCAGGCCGGCGGCGACGTGCTGGAAGTCGCCGTCGGCACCGGCCTCAACCTCCCGCACTACCCGGCCGGGGTGAGGCTCACCGGCCTCGACCTCAGCGAGGGCATGCTCGAGGTGGCCCGCGCCCGCGAGCCGGCCCGCCCGGCGACGCTGCGCCAGGGAGACGCCGAGGCCCTGCCGTTCGAGAACGCGTCCTTCGACACGGTGGTCTGCACGTTCGGCCTCTGCGCGATCCCGGACCCGGCGACGGCGGTGGCGGAGATGCTGCGGGTACTGCGCCCGGGAGGCCGCCTGATCCTGGCCGACCACGTGGTGTCGACGTCCCGTGCGGTGCGTGTGGCGCAGTGGCTCCTGGAGCTGGCGAGCGTGCCGCTGGCAGGCGAGCACTTCCGGCGGCGGCCGGTGAAGCTGGTGGAGGCCGCGGGGATGGTGGTGGAGCGGCGGGAGCGGTTCAAGCTGGGCCTGGTGGAGCGGCTGGTGGCCCGGAAGGTCGGCTGAGCGTTTGCCTCGCCCGGTACGACGCTTGGCGGCATGCGTCGGAGCAGTAGTGGCGGGGACGGCCGAAGTCGGAGGTAGCCGATCGTGGTGGCGTGACCGGGCAGGGGCACATCGAGCAGAGGATCGATCCCGCGGCCAGCTCGAAGTAGCCGTGGCGGGGGCACTGCCCGAGTTCCGGGGTTTCGGCCCCGCCCATGATCTTGGCCCGCACCCGGTCCGGAACGACGGCTTGATCCGAGTCGAGGTAGTCGCGGAGAACGTCCGAGCGCGCCGGATCGCGGAGTCGTGCGAAAGCAGATGCTTCGAGGCGTAGCACGTCGGCCCCGGGCAGGGAAAGGATCGCCGCTGTCTCGGCACGCGAGCGCGGGATGCTGTCGCGCAGCCCGAATCGCAGAACGATGATTTCCGCTTGCGTGGCCGACAACGTGGCCAGGACGGACCTGAGCTCGCGGCGGCCGTTCAGCCTGCGGAACACTCGTGTCGCCTCGGTGAAGATCTTCGGCACGTCTTCGGGTCGTGCCTGGCACAGGGCCACGATCGACACCACGCCGAAGATCGCGATGAGCAGCAGCATCGGCGACAGGTAGATGAGCAGCGTCAGCAAGGGGACCTCCGGGCACGACGAAATCGCCGGGGGGACCCGGCGGAGAAAGGGCAGAAAAAAAGCCCCGGCCGACTCGGCGGGGCTCGTGGGCACATCGATGCCCGAACTGCAACCAGGTTAGCACAGCGAAAACGCTGCCGTCAGGGACAAACGAGCAAAGGCCATCCAGGCTTTGCCCTGGTCAGGCAGGTGAACAGGAACACCCGACAGCGAGTACAAGGACTTTCGTAACGCGCCGCAAGTCAGCCGAGCAACACGCTCTCGTCCAATCCCGCCAGCAGCGCCGCGGGGTCGTCGTACACCGCGACCGCGCCCGCCTCCGTCAGTTCCGCGGCGCTCACCCCGCCCGAGCGCACCGCGACCGTCCGCACGCCCGCCTTCGTGGCCGCGTGGACGTCCCACACCGCGTCGCCGACGAAAATCGTCTCCTCCGGCGCTGTCCCGGCTCCGTCGAGGGCCGCGTACACCGGCTCCGGGTCGGGTTTGGTCGCGTCGACGTCCTCGCCGGAGACGATGGCGGTGACCACGTCGTCGACGTCGAGGACCTTGCGCAGTGCCGCCAGCTCGTCCGGACCCGCCGACGTGGCCAGCACCACGCGCACGCCTCGCGCGGCCAGGGTGCGGACCAGGTCGGGGGCGCGGTCGAACGGCCGCAGCAGCTCCGCCGTCTCCAGGTAGAAGCGGCTGTGCAGCTCCTTCGCCCGGTCGCCGACGCCGGCGGCGTCCTCCTCGCCCAGCAGCGCGCTCAGCAGCTTGCCGGCGCCCTTGCCGATCGCGCGGTGCACGCGCCACGAGTCGACCTCGCGGCCCAGCTCGGCGAACGCGCGGTGCCACGCGTGGACGTGCAGGTAGTTGGAGTCGACGAGCGTGCCGTCGACGTCGAACAGGACCGCGGTGGCGATGGCCGGCTCCTCACGTCGGGTGAGCAGCGGATACCCGCGGTCGCGCGGGAGTACACCTGGGAAGGTCGTCGCGTTTGACGGGTTCCCCAGCGGCTATCCGGTCAGCTGACACTTGTGGAGGTGGTCCGCCATGCGGGTCCGGAACCCAGCGGTGTGGCTCATCCCGCGGCACGGAGCGATCGCGAGGGCATCCGTCGGCGGGGTGCTCGACCGGACGACCTACCCACGCCTGCGGGATCGGCTGCTCGAGTTCGCGGCGGAGGCCGAGGACGCCGTGGTGATCGACGTCGAACGCCTCGAACTGCGCGACGAGCCGCTGGCTCGCGTGTTCGCGCTCGCCGCCCTGCGAACCGGTGACTGGCCGGCGATTCCGCTCGGGCTGGTGACCGATCGGCCGGAGCAGCGGGCGGTGCTGACCGCGCAAGGGGTGACCGTGCCCGTGTACCGCGACTTCGCGACGGCCGAGGCCGAGCTGGCCCGGCCGGTGCGCAGGCGGGCCGGGCAGGTGCTCGACCGGTGGCCGCGCGCTTCGGTCCGGGCTCGCGGGTTCGTCGAAGGCGTGTGCGCGCGGTGGCAGGTGCCCGAACTGGCCGAAGACGCGGCCCTGGTCGCCACCGAATACGTCGAGAACGCGCTGCGGCACACCGATTCCGCGCCTCGGCTGTGCCTGGAGCTGCGCCGCGACGGGCTGGGGATCTCGGTCTCCGACGACAGCGCGCGGCCCGCCGTGCTGCGCGAAGGGCTGGACGTGCTCGAGACGGGGCTCGGCCTGCGGATGGTGGCCAAGGTCGCGAAGACGTGGGGGAGCAGCCGGGTGCGGTCCGGCGGCAAGGTCGTGTGGGCGGTGCTGGCCCGGCGGTGAAGTGTCCGTTGTGGACACCCGGCTCAGGCCCGGCGGCGGTAGTCGCGTTCGGACTCGACCTCGCCCTGCGGGGTGTGGACCACGTGGCCGACCCGCCGCTTCTTCGCGAGCTGCCGCCCGGCCAGTACGGCGTCGACGCGGCGGGGGGACGTGTTGGACGCCCGGGTGCCGCCTTCGAGCCGGTTCTTCCACAGCCCGTCCTCGTAGTAGGTGTGCACGTCACCGTCCGCCACGACGCCTCCCATCGAGAACCCGGACCCGTCGGGTGCCCGGAGGCGGTGCGGCCAAACGTGTTCAGGCCAGGCCGAGCACCCGGACGGCGTTGTCCTTGAGGATCAGCGGCCGGACCTCGTCCTTGAGGTCGAGCGCGGCGAAGTCGGCGAGCCAGCGGTCCGGGGTGATGACCGGGAAGTCCGAGCCGAACAGGACTTTCCGCTTCAGCAGCGAGTTCGCCGCGCGGACCAGCTGGGGCGGGAAGTACTTCGGCGACCAGCCCGACAGGTCGATGTACACGTTCGCCTTGTGCGTCGCGACCGAGATCGCCTCGTCCTGCCACGGCACCGACGGGTGGGCCAGGATGATCGTCAGGGCCGGGAAGTCCGCGGCGACGTCGTCGAGCAGCATCGGGTTCGAGTAGCGCAGCTTGATGCCGTGCCCGCCGGGCAGCCCGGCGCCGATCCCGGTCTGGCCGGTGTGGAACAGCGCCGGCACGCCGAGCTCCTGGATCGCTTCGTACAGCGGGTAGAACCGCACGTCGTTCGGCTCGAACGCCTGCAGGCTCGGGTGGAACTTGAAGCCGCGCACCCCGTGCTCGCCGACCAGCCGCCGCGCGCGGGCGACCGCGGCCTTGCCGGCGTGCGGGTCGACCGAGCCGAACGGGATGAGCACGTCGGCGTGCTCGGCGGCCGCGTCGGCGATTTCCTCGCTCGACAGCGCGGGGTGCCCGGTGGCGGCCGGCGCTTCGACCGTGAAGACGACGGCGGCCATGTTCCGCGCCCGGTAGTGCTCGGCGATCGAGGCCACCGTCGGGGTGCGGTCCTGATCGGCGCGGAAGTACTTCGCCGAAGCGTCCAGGAGCTCCTGGTCGAGGGCGAAACAGCCGTGGCCGTCCTGTTCGACGTGGGTGTGCACGTCGATGGCGGTCAGCGAGGAAAGATCCACGAAAACTCCAGTCAGGGCAGGTCGGGCTGGGCGGCCTTGGCGGCCAGCAGGCGGTGCAGGACGGCGTCGCGCGCGGTGACGAGGGTCCGCTGATCGGTGCCGGCGAGCTCGGCGTCGACGCCGGCGACGAGCGTCTCGGCGAGCTCCGGCGTGAGGTGGACGCGGCCGAGGTCGCGCCACCACGCTTCGGTCGGCGGGCCGAGGTGGGCCAGGACGTGCGCCAGCCCGCCCGCGCCGCCGGAGAGGTGCTGGTTGACGAACGGCCCGAGCACGGCCCAGCGCAGGCCGGGGCCGTTGGCGATCGCGGCGTCGATGTCGGCGACGGTCGCGATGCCGCGCTCCACCAGCGAGTACGCCTCCTGCCACAGCGCGGCCTGCAGCCGGTTGGCGATGTGGCCGGGCACCTCGCGGGACAGCCGGATCGGCCGCTTCCCGACCGAGGTGTAGAACGCCACGGCCCGGTCGACGGCCTCGGGCGCGGTGTCGCGGCCGGGCACGACTTCGACGAGCGGGATCAGGTGCGGCGGGTTGAACGGGTGCCCGACGACCACGCGTTCCGGGTGGTGCGGGCAGCCGCGCGCGATGGCGCTCGGGAGCAGCCCGGACGAGCTGCTGGCCAGGATCACGTCGGGGCGCGCGGCCTCGTCGAGGACGGCGAACAGGGCGTGCTTCACGTCTTCGCGCTCAGGACCGTTCTCCTGGACGAAGTCCGCGGCGGCCGCCGCTTCGCCGGCGTCGGCGACGAACCGCAGCCGGTCCGCCGGGGTGCCTTCGAGGGCACTTCGCAACCGCTCTTCGGCGCCGGGCGCCGGATCGGTGGCGACGACGTCGAGGCCGCCGTCGAGGAAGAGCCTCGCCCAGCTCGCGCCGATCACGCCGGTGCCGACGACCGCGACGGTGCTCATGCGGGCGTCCCGAAGTGGTCCAGCGCGGTGGGATCGGCCAGGACGTCCCGGCCGACGACGTCTTCGGCGCGGGCGCCGAGCAGGAGCTTCTTCACGGGCACCTCCAGTTTCTTCCCGGTGCGGTTGCGGGGGATCGCCGGGACGGCGGTGATCGCGTCCGGCACGTGCCGCGGCGACAGCGCGCTCTTCAGCGCCTCCGAGATCTTCTTGCGCAGCGACGCGTCCAACGTGCCGTCGCGGAGGACGACGAACAGCCGGAGGTCGCCGTTGCCGCCCGCGGGGTCTTCGAGGTGCACGACCAGGGAGTCCTCGACCTCGGGCAGTTCCTCGACCACCGCGTAGAACTCGGCGGTGCCGAGCCGGACGCCGCCGCGGTTCAAGGTGGCGTCCGAGCGGCCCGCGATGACGCAGCTGCCCCCGGGGGAGAACCGGATCCAGTCGCCGTGCCGCCACACGCCGGGGTAGGTGCCGAAGTACGTCTCCCGGTAGCGCTCGCCGGTGTCGTCGCCCCAGAACCCGACCGGCATGGACGGCATCGGCGCGGTGATCACCAGCTCACCCAGCTCGCCGACGACCGGCTTCCCGGCTTCGTCGAACGCCTTCGCGTCGACGCCCAGGCACGGCCCGGAGATTTCGCCGGCGATGACGGGCTGCAGCGGGCCGCCCTGGACGATCCCGCTGCAGACGTCGGTGCCGCCGCTGCCGACGTTGAGCAGCACGTCCGGCCCGAAGACGTCCCGCACCCAGTGGTAGCCCTCGGCCGGCAGCGGGCTCCCGGCCGCGCCGAGCTGCCGCAGCGCCGTCAGGTCGAACGAAGCGGCCGGATCGAGGCCCGCTTTGCGGCACGCCATCAGGAACCCCGGGCTCGCGCCCATCAGCGTCGCGCGGGTTTCGGCGGCCAGCCGCCATTGCCACGCCAGGTCCGGGTGCAGCGGGTTGCCGTCGACGAGCACGATCGACGCGCCGGTGAGCAGGCCGGAGACGAGCGCGTTCCACATCATCCAGGCGGTGGTGGAGAACCACAGCATCCGGTCGCCGGGGCGCAGGTCCCAGCTGAGCCCGTGGTTCTTGAGGTGTTCCAGCAGCAGTCCGCCGTGGCCGTGCACGATCGCCTTCGGCTTCCCGGTGGTGCCGGAGGAGAACAGCACGCAGAGCGGGTGCGCGAACCCGACGGGCTCGAACCCGGGCGTGCTTTCGGTCAGCAGCTCGCCCCAGGGCGTCGTGCCGGGGAGGCCGTGCTCGCCGTAGGGGACGTGCACGACGTGCTCGACGGTCGGCAGGCCGGCGCGGATCTCGGCGACTTCGCCGCGGCGGTCGACGTCCTTGGCGCCGTAGCGGTACCCGGACACGGTCAGCAGCACCCGCGGCTCGACCTGGCCGAACCGGTCGACCACCGAGCGGGCGCCGAACTCCGGTGCGCAGGACGCCCAGACCGCGCCGAGGCTCGCGACCGCGAGGTGGGCGACCACGGTCTCCGGGATGTTCGGCAGGTACGCGACGACCCGGTCACCGCGCCGGACACCGAGCCGGCGCAGCCCGGCGCGGGCCCTGGCGACCTGGTCGCGCAGCTCACCCCAGGTCAGCTCGGTGCGTTCGCGCGTCTGGGAGTACGCGATGACGGCGAGCTCGCCCGCCGGGCCGCCGAGCGCGTGCTCGGCGTAGTTCAGGGTCGCGCCGGGGAACCATTCGGTGCCGGGCATCCGCGGGTCCGGGACGACGGCCGTCGCGGGGGAGTGGAAGCGGACGCCGAAGAAGTCCTTGATCGACGACCAGAAGCCGTCGAGGTCGGTGACGGACCAGCGGTGCAGCGCGGCGTAGTCGTCGAACGCGTGGCCGCGGCCGGCCAGCCACGCCAGGTACCGGCCGATCTCGGTCATCGGCCGACCTTCCCCGCGCGCTTGTCGAGGAACGCCCGCATCCGTTCCTTCGCTTCGGCGCTGCCGCTCGCGACCGCCGCCATCAGCGCCTCCATCAGGTACCCCTCGGCCGGGTTGGCCTCGGCGATGCGGGGCAGCGCCTGCAGGACGGCGAAGTTCGTGATCGGCGAGTTCGCGGCGATCTTGCGGGCCAGCTCCATGGCGTGCTCGAGGCCGTTTTCGGCGCGGTAGTGGGAAAGCCCGGCGGCGTGGCCTTCGTCGGCGTCGAGCACGCGGCCGGTGAGCATCATGTCGGCCATCCGGTGCGCGCCGATCAGCCGCGGTACCCGCACCGACGCGCCCCCGCCGACGAACAGGCCGCGCTGGCCCTCCGGCAGCGCGTAGAACGCCGAGGCCTCGGCGACGCGGATGTGCGCGGCGGCCGCCAGCTCCAGGCCGCCGCCGACGACCGCGCCCTTGAGCACGGCGACGACCGGGACGTGCCCGCGTTCGAGCCGCTCGAAGGCGCGGTGCCACATCATCGAGTGCGCCAGGCCCTCGAACGCGTCGCGCTCGGTGAGCTCGGCCAGGTCGAGCCCGGCCGAGAAGTGCTCGCCCACGGCGTCGAGCACAACCGCCTTCACCCCGGACGGCGGCGCTCCGAAGAACGCTTCGAGACCGAGCACGGTGGCGTCGTCGAGGGCGTTGCGCTTCTCCGGGCGGGCCAGCCGCAGCACGGCGACCTCGTCGTGCAGTTCCAGGCGCAGGGAAGGGGGCAGCAGGGCGGTGGTCATGCGGGTCCGTTCGGGAAGGTGGTGGCGGCCCGCGCGCGGAGTTCGACGCGGCGGATCTTGCCGGTGGCGTTGCGGGGCAGGGCGTCGGTGAACTCGACGTGCTTGGGGACCTTGTAGCGGGCGAGGTGCTGTTCGAGGTGGGCGCGGAAGGCCGCCTCGTCGAGCCGGGAGCCGGGGCGCGGGACGACGAAGGCGGCGCCGACCTCGCCCCAGCGCGCGTCGGGCACGCCGACCACGGCGACCGCGTCGACCGCGTCGAGCTGCGCGGCGACCGCCTCGACCTCGGCGGGGTAGACGTTCTCGCCGCCGGAGATGATCACGTCCTTGACCCGGTCGACGACGTGGGCCCAGCCGTCGTCGTCGACGCGGACGACGTCCCCGGTCCGGAACCAGTCGTCTTCGACGAAGCTCGCTTTCGACTCCTCGGGCCGGTTCCAGTAGCCGGAGAAGACGTGCGGGCCGCGCACCAGCAGCTCGGCGGGTGCCGCCCCGAGCGGCTCCGGGCCGAGGTCCGGGCCGAGCGCGGCGACGTCGGTGAAAAAGTGCGGGACGCCGGCCGCGACCGGGTGGGCCGGAGTGCCGTCGTGGGTGGCCATCGAGACGCCCGGCGCGGCTTCGGTCATGCCGTAGCCCTGCAGCAGTTGCACGCCGCGGTCGAGCCAGGCGCGGGCGACGCGCTCGGCCACCGGCGAGCCGCCGTAGAGGACGCAGGTGAGCGAGCTCAGGTCGGTGCTGTCCCAGTCTTCGTGGCGGCACAGCATGTCGAGCATCGTGGGGACGGCGGAGAAGCTCGTGATCCCGGCCGCGCCGATCCGGCCGAGGATCGCGCCCGCGTCGAACTTCGCGACCGGCTCCACGCTGCCGCCCTTGAACAGCGTCGGCAGCGTGATCTGGCCCAGCCCCACGCAGTGGAACAGCGGCGCGATGCACAACGCCCGGTCGGTGCCCAGGACGTCGAGGTGGGCGAGCTGGTTGACGGTGTTCCAGGTCAGGTTGCCGTGGGTGAGGACCGCCGCCTTGGGCCGTCCGGTGGTGCCGGAGGTGTAGAGCAGCAGGCACGGGTCGGCCAGCCGGACCCCGGTGGCCGGCGCGGGTCCGCCCGCGGTCAGCTCGGCCTCGAAGGCCAGCCCGCCGGCCGGGCACGACGCCGGGTCCGTCGCCAGGACGTGCCGCACCGGCAGCGGGCCGGCCGCCGCGACCAGCGCGTCGGTGTCCGGGCTGTGCACCAGGACCGAAGCGCCGCTGTCGTCGAGCATGTACCGGATTTCCGCGCCGGAGAGCCGGTAGTTGAGCGGGACGAAGAGCGCGCCGCAGCGGGCGGTGGCGAAGAGCGCTTCGAAGACGGTGACGGCGTTGACGCCGAGGTAGGCCACCCGGTCGCCGGGGCGCACTCCCAGCCGGGTCAGCGCGCCGGCCAGCCGCTCGACGCGCTCGGCGAGGGCGGCGTACGTCAGCGTGCGGTCTTGCCCGCCGCCGGCGACGAGCGCGGTGCGGTCCGGCGAGATCCGCGCCCGCCGCGCGGGCCAGCTGCCCAGGCCGAAATCGGCCGGGCCGGGAGATCGGGTCACGGCTTTCGTCTCCTTGTCACCGGTGACAGGGTTCCTGGTACGGGCGGTTGCGGACCGTCTTGCTCAGCGGAGATTCCGCGGGGGTGGATGTAAGGAAACCTGATATACGTCCAGGATGCGCAGTGCGCGCTCCGGTGTCAAGAGTGAGGTGCCGCGCCGGAAACTTCACCCGGATGGGTGGTTTGAACTGCGAAGACGCCCTTCGCATGCGGGGGCGCCGGGTTCGGCCGTTGGCGGGGTTGCGCCGTTTGGATCAAGGGATAGGCTGCGAAGTGCGGTTCAGCAAGCATCAGCCGCCCCCCGATTTGTCAGCGTTCGAGCGGGCCGGTGAGACCCGTTCGTCACGTCATCTTCGAATGAGGCGTGGAGAAATGTTAGTCGTCCAGCCCCCCGCGACGGCGATCCCCGTGGTGCCGTCGGCGCGTCAGCCGCGCAGCCCGTTCGACATCCAGGTCGTCCGCCCGTACTTCGGCGCGGTCATGGTGAAGATCCGCGGCGCCCTCGACGAAGACAGCGCCGCCCAGCTCCGCTCGGCGCTGAGCACGTGGGCGCACCGCCGGTTCCCGGTCCTGGTGCTCGACCTGTCCGAGGTCGACCTCCTCGACTCGGCCGGCCTCGCCGCCCTCGGCGGCATCCAGGCCAGGACGGTCCGGGAGAACGCGACCCTGCGGATCGTCACCGGCGACAACCGCGTCGTCCGCCGCGCGTTGTCGGGCAGCGGGCTCGACCACGCCCTGAACGTCAGCCGGCTGCCGTCCGGCTGGGAACGGGCCACGGAGATCCACAGCTGACCCGGAACACGGTGCCGCCGGTGGGGATTCCGGCGGCACCGTCCGGTCAGCGGCTCCTCGGCAGAAACTCCTGGAGCTTGGTCTTGAGGCCCTGCGCGACGAGGTGGAACGCCTCCGGGTCGCCCTTGAGCACCGCCTGGGCGGCCGACTTCACCTGCTCGAACGTCGCGTGCGGCGGGATCGGCGGCACCTCCGGGTCGCAGCGGACGTCCAGCACCGCCGGTTTCCCCGCGGACAGCGCGGTGTCCCACGCCGACGCGAGCTGGTCCGGCTTGTCCACGGTGACCGCGGTGAGCCCGAGCGACAGCGCGAACCCGGCGTAGTCGACGTCCGGGAGGCTCTGGGACTCCTCGAACTTCGGCGCGCCGCCCATCGCGCGCAGCTCCCAGGTGACCTGGTTGAGGTCGTTGTTGTGGAACACGCAGATCACGCACGTCGGGTCGGTCCACCGCGCCTGGTAGCGGGCGATGGTGATCAGCTCGGCGAGACCGTTCATCTGCATGGCGCCGTCGCCGACGAGGGCGATCACCGGCCGGTCGGGGTGGGCGAACTTCGCGCCGATCGCGTACGGCACGGCCGGGCCCATGGTGGCCAGCGTCCCCGACAGCGACCCGCGGATGTCGCCGCGGATGCGCAGGTTGCGGGCGTACCAGTTGGGGGCGGAACCGGAGTCGGCGGTGACGATGGCGTTGTCCGGGATCCGCTTGGACAGCTCGGACACGACGGCCATCGGGTTCACCGGGTCGGCGTCGACCTCGGCCTCCTGCTCGACGGTGTCCCACCAGGAGGCGACGTTCTTCTCGATCGTGTCGCGCCAGGAGCGGTCCGGTTTGCTCGTCAGCTTGGGCAGCAGGGCGCGCAGGGTGGCCGCGGCGTCGCCGACGAGGGTGACCTCGGTGGGGTAGCGCATGCCGATGAGCCGGCCGTCCAGGTCGATCTGCACCGCGCGGGCCTGGCCGAAGGCGGGGAGGAACTGGCTGTAGGGGAAGTTGGAGCCGACGATCAGCAGCGTGTCGCAGTCGCGCATCAGCTCGTAGCTCGGCCGGGTACCGAGCAACCCGATCGCGCCGGTCACCCACGGCAGCTCGTCGGACAGGACGTCCTTGCCCAGCAACGCTTTCGCCGCCCCGGCCGCGGTGACCTCGGCGACCTGGCGGACCTCCTCGGCCGCGCCGCGCGCACCCTGCCCGACGAGGATGGCGACCTTCTCCCCGGCGTTGAGCACTTCGGCCGCGGCGTCGAGGTCGGGCTCGGGCGGGACCGGCGCGGTCCAGGACGTGCTCGGCGGGCTGGAGGGCACGTGCTTGAACGCGTGCTTCGGTGCTTCGTACGGTTCTTCCTGCAGGTCGGCGGGGATGATCAGGGCGGTGGGGCAGCGGGCGGACTCGGCGGTGCGGAACGCGCGGTCGAGCGCGTTCGGCAGCTGCTCGGCGACGTTGACCTCGACGAGGTATTCGCCGGCGACGTCCTTGAACAGCGACTGCAGGTCGACTTCCTGCTGGTAGCTGCCGCCCATGGCGCTGCGCGCGGTCTGCCCGACGATCGCGACGACCGGGACGTGGTCGAGCTTGGCGTCGTAGAGGCCGTTGAGCAGGTGGATCGCGCCGGGGCCGGAGGTGGCCAGGCAGACGCCGGGTTTGCCGCTGAACTTCGCGTACCCGACGGCGGCGAAGGCGGCCATTTCTTCGTGCCGGGTTTGCACGAAGCGCGGCTCGTTGCCGGCTTTGCCGAAGGCGGCGACGATGCCGTTGATCCCGTCGCCGGGGTAGGCGAAGACCTGCTCGACGCCCCATTCGCGCAGTCGCTGGAGCAGGTAGTCGCCGACGGTCTGGCTCATGAGTACTCCCTTGTGCTGCGATACCGCTTCGCAGTGGGCGTACCCGGTTTCGGCGACATCATGTTTGCCGGCGCTCCGGCGGCCGGGGTCAGGCCGGCGCCGGGTTCACGGGCCCTCCAAGCTGCGCTGCCGCAGGAAGGTCAGCGGGTCGTCGCCCATGCGGTCCAGGGCCCGCCGCCGGAACGTCGACGCGATCGCGGCCGCGCCGACGCCCCACACCGCGATCACCAGGATCACCGCCGGTGCCGGGAGGAGGCGGTCCAGGAAGGCCAGGCACACCGTGGTCGCCAGGGCCGCCGTCCGGGTCAGGCCGTGGTACCAGCGGTGGGAGCCGGCCGCGAAGACGCGGGTGCCGAGCAGGTAGATCGTCAGGCCCGCCGTGGCGAACCACACCGCCGCGTGGGGCGGGGACTCGTGCAGCGCCAGGTTCACCCCCGCCGCGATGAGGACCAGGGCGAACGCCGGGGGCAGGTGGCCGCCCGCGTACAGCGAATACGCGAGCGCCGGGTTGCCGCCGGAGAGGTCGAGCATCCGCTCGTAGATCCGCGCCGCCGACGTGAAGTACAGCCACCACAGCGCGCCGGTCAGCACCAGGCCGCCGATCATGGCCAGCCAGTAGGCGACGTCGTCGGCCGGGCGCTCGAGCGCCGCCGTGCCGACCGTGATCACCAGCTCGCCCAGCAGCAGGATCATGAACAGCCCGAAGCGCTCGGCGAGGTGGGCCGAGTCGACCGCGAGGTTGGGGTCGTGCGGGGCCGCGATCAGTTCGCGCCACCGGGTCGCGCGCGACGGCCGTTCGCCGCGCCGCCGGCGGGGCCGGTCGCCCAGCAGCAGGAAGCCCGCCTCCTGCAGCAGCGCGAACACCCAGAACGCCCACGTGTGGGGCGCGAACGCCGAGGCCGCGAAGAGCACCGCCGACGCCGTGTAGCCCCAGCTGATCCGGCGCTGGTCGAGCCCTTCGCGGGACGGCCACCGGTGCGCGGCCGCCAGGATCACGCGGACGCCGGCCATGGCCAGCGCGAAGATCGCCGGGTGCCCGTCGAAGACGTGGTGCGCCTGGGTGGCGGCGATCGCGCACGGGATGGTGCCGGCGAGCACGAACAGCCGGTCGGCGGCGCGGCTGTCGTCGCCGCGGCGGTTGTAGAGCACGGCGAAGCCGATCCACGTCCACCACAGCGTCGCGAACAGGCCGAGCGCGGCGGCGACCCGCGGCCACTCGGGTTCGGCCACGATGCCGTGCGCCACCTGGCCCACCGCGAACACGAAGACCAGGTCGAAGTACAGCTCGACCCACCCGACCCGCTTGCCGTGTCCCGGCGCGGCGCCGGCGTTGTCGTCCACATCGGTCACGGCGGCGATTCTGCCGGGTCGGGTGCGGGGCGGCCCACCCGGCGTGGGTGAGAATGAATAACAAACCATTTGAACAATGGCCGACTTCGCCACGGACGGTCAATGCGCAGCGGGCGTGGGTAAATCTGCCGACATCAGTTCGTGTTGCTCAGTAACGGCTGGAGCTGGGCGAATATAGCTTGTACGGTGTACAAGCAGCGACCGGTGAAACACCAAGCGTGAGCCGCGAAAGAATTCGATGCCGACCCTCGCGAAACGCCGCGCCCAGGGTTGACACGAGAGCTGGGCGTGCTGTTCGCTTCTGGTCGGCTCGATCATCGTCACGTCCTCGCCCGGCCGGGAGAGAGGCATTTCCACCGTTGGCCCGGGACGTCGGTGACCGGCCCTGGGGTCTCTCCTGTCCGAGTTCGACGTCAGCCGCGCGCGGCTGGGAATCGAGCGGTTCCGCCATGCACGAAAGAACGCCCACGCCCCGCCGGATGGCGGACGCCGCGTGGTGGCCGGCGCACTGGAGCGTGCGCACCAAGATCAGCGTCGTGCTGCTGCTGCCGGTGCTGGTCGCGGTGGCGCTGGCGGAGATCCGGATCCAGGGCGAGCTCGACCGCGCCACCCAGCTGAGCGCGGCCCGCGACCGGCTGCCGGTGCTGCACGACACGATCGGCCTCACCGAGTCGCTGGGGCAGGAGATGGTCGCCGCGGTGGCCGTCCCGGCCGGGGCGCCGAGCGCGGTCACCGCCGCCGTGGACGCGAAGGTGGCCGCGATCCAGCGCGACACCGGCTTCGCGCCGCTGCCCGGCGACAGCGGCCGCGCGCTGAACACCGCGCTGGGCAAGCTCGCCGGCATCCGCGCGGCGGGCGCCGCGAACGGCGACACCCGCACGAAAGCCGCCGGCTACAACGACATCATCGCCACGCTCGGCGACCTCGTGCCCGAGACGGTCCCGGCCGACGTCGCCGGCACCGCGGAGGTCGCCCAGCTGCTGGTGCACCTGCGCGGCGAGCTGGCGACCGAAGAGACGTACGTGCGGGCGACGCTCGCCAGCCCCGACGACGCCTCGCTCCGCCCGGCCGCCGTCCAGACCGCCGCCGAGCAGGAAGTGCTCGCCGAACAGGCCGAACACCAGCTGACCGGTGCGCTGCTGGCGAGGTTCAAGACCGCGACGGAAGGCGCCGAAGACCGGCTCGACGCCACCGCGGCGTCGCTGTCGTCGATCGCCACGGAGACGACGGGCGTGACGGCCGTGCTGAACGACGTCACGGCGAAGCTGGCTTCGGACGTCTCGGCGGCCGCCGACGACGCCCGGTCGGACTCGCTGCGCGACACGGCGCTGGTGCTCGGCGCGCTGCTGGGCGCACTCGCCATCGCCTTGCTGGTGGTGCGCTCGCTGGTCACGCCGGTGCGCCGGCTGCGTGCGGCGGCGCTGCACGCGGCGAACGAGGCGCTCCCGGAAACCGTCCGGCAGGTCCGGGAAGGCACGGAAGTCGACTGGCGCGCGGTGCCCGCGGTCGGCGTCCGGACGAACGAGGAGATCGGCCAGCTGGCCAGCGCGTTCGACGACATGCACCGCGAGGCGGTGCGGCTGGCGGTCGAGCAGGCCGACCTCCGCAAGCAGGTCAGCGAGATGTTCATGACGCTCTCGCGGCGGAGCCAGTCGCTGGTGGAGCAGCAGCTGACGATCATCGAGGACCTCGAGTCCGGCGAGCAGGACCCGCGCCGGCTGGACGAGCTGTTCCGCATCGACCACATCGCCACCCGGTTGCGCCGCAACGGCGAGAACCTGCACGTCCTGGCCGGCGGCCGCCCGGTCCGCCACGGCCGCGAGCCGGTGCCGACCCGTGACCTGTTGCGCGCGGCGACCTCGGAGGTCAAGGACTACCGCCGCGTCGCGCTGGGCAACGCCCCGCGCGGTTCGGTCCAGCCGGAGGCGGCCGCGGACGTGGTCCACATCCTGGCCGAGCTGCTGGAGAACGCGACGCGGTTCTCGCCGCCGGAGCACAAGGTCGCCCTGACCGCGGACCGCGGCGCCGACGGCGGCCTCCTGATCGAGGTGGTCGACCAGGGCCTCGGCATGACCCCGGACGAGCTGACGACGGCCAACGCCCGCCTCGCCGCGGCGGCGACGGTCGGCCCGGAAACGACCCGGCGCATGGGCCTGTTCGTGGTCGGCAGGCTCGCTGCCCTCCACGGCGTGACGGTCCGCCTCCGCGCCACGGCCCCGGGCGTCCGCCACGCCGGCGTGACGGCGAGCGTCCACGTACCCGGTGCGCTGGTGATCGCGGACTTGGCCCGCCCGATCGGCGGCAGCCGCGCGGCCGCCCGCCAGAACGGCCACGCCCGCCCGGTGGCGGTCGTGCCGGCGCAGGCGTCGACGCCGATCTTCGAGCAGGTGGTGACGAGCTGGTTCACCGAGCCGTCGGCGAAACCGATGCCCCGCCGGACACCGCGCACGGAACCCCCGGCGGCACCGGCCGGCTGGCCCACCGAGGCCGACGTGGCCACGAACGGCACCACCGGCAGCGGCGAATGGCCGGTGGTCCCGGACGCGGAGACCGGCGCGCGGGCCGATCGGTCGGGAACGGGCGAGTGGCCGGTGGTCCCGGCGGCGGAGAGTGCGGGGCGGCCGGACCGTTCCGGCTCCGGTGAGTGGCCGGTGGTTCCGGCCACCGAGGGGTCGGCGAGGGCGGATCGCGCCGGCGCGGCGGGCCGGCCTGGCTCGGGTGAGCCGGCCGGCAGTAGCGGCCGGGCGGATCGCTCCGGCGAGGGTTCGACGCGAGCGGAACGGTCCGGCTCGGGTGAGCCGGTCGGCAGTGGCGGCCGGGCGGGTCGCTCCGGTGAGTGGCCCGTGGTCTCGGCGGTGGACCGGCGCGGTCCGGGCGAGGCGGGCGACTCGCGGCAGGCGCCCGATGCCGGCTCGGGCGATCGGCCTGCCGAGAGTGCCGGCCGGGCCGATCGTTCCGGCGAGTGGCCCGCAGTCCCGGCCCCGGCAGCCAAAACTCCGGCCGCCAACTCCCCGGACACCGAACCCCCGGCCGTCAAAGCCCTGCCGGACTGGTCCGGCCCGGCCGACCAAGCGCGGCTCGCTGCGGAAAGCGCTCTCCAGCCCGCCGCCGTGCAGAACCTCAGCTCCGCCGGCCTGCCGACCCGGCGGCCCGGGGCGCAGCTCGCTCCCGGGGCCGCCCTGCCCCGGGTGCGGGAGCCGGACGGGGCGGCGTTCCGGGACGCCACCGCCGTCCGCAACAGCTTGTCCCGGCACTACCAGGGCATGCGCGCGGCGCGGCAGCAGAGCGCCGGCCGTGCGGACGAATCCGGAAAGGA
Organism: Amycolatopsis sp. cg9; assembly: GCF_041346945.1. Lineage (NCBI taxonomy): Bacteria > Bacillati > Actinomycetota > Actinomycetes > Pseudonocardiales > Pseudonocardiaceae > Amycolatopsis > Amycolatopsis sp. cg9. The sequence continues at coordinate 6,484,982 of NZ_CP166850.1, forward strand.
CGGAGTGGAACCCCGATGACCGAACTCCCCGACGTGCACCAGCGGCGCGCGCCCGGTGCCGAACCGTCGGCCCGGCCGCTGGGGGCCTTTCCCGGCACCGCGCCGGCGCCCGAACGGACGGCCGCGCTGAACTGGCTCGTCCACGGCTTCGTCCAGGACGTGTCGGGGGTCGCGCACGCGGTGCTCGTGTCCGCCGACGGGTTGCTCGTCGCGGCCGACGAATCGCTGCCCCGGGAGCGCGCCGACCAGCTCGCGGCCATCGCCGCCGGGTTGTCGAGCCTGTCGCTCGGGACCGCGGAGCTGTTCACCGCCGGGCGGGTCGTCCAGTCGGTCATCGAGATGGAGCAGGGGTTCCTGCTGCTGATGAGCGTCGGCGACGGCTCGAACCTCGTGGTCCTCGCGTCGACCGGCTGCGACATCGGGCTCGTCGGCTACGAGATGACGATGCTGGTCGAGCGGGTGGGGCGACAGGTCGACGTGCCCGCGCGCGAGATGCCGGTGGCCCAGGACCGGCGGTGACCGGCTACGCGGGCGAAGGGGAGCCGCGCCGGAGCCCGGCGCTGGCCCGCCCCTACGCCTGGACCGAGGGCCGGACGGCGCCGTCGGTCACCATCGCGGTCGAAGCGCTCGTCGAAACCACGGCGGCGGGCCGGGCCTCGGCCGGCTACCAGTCGACCAGCGCGCTCGACCAGGTCATCGAGCTGTGCCTCCGGCCGCGGTCGCTGATGGAGGTCGCCGCGCTGCTGCGGCTGCCGCTGGGGGTGGTCCGGGTGCTCGTCTCGGACCTGATGGAGGACGGCCTGGTGATCGTCCGGGACACCCTCGGCGAAACCGTCGGCTGGGACGAGCGCCACGACCTGATGGAACGCGTGCTGCACGGCCTGCGCGACCTGTAGAGAGGACCGATCATGGAACACTTCGCGCTCGGGCACTGGCTGCTCGTGCTCGCCTACCTGACTTCGGTGGTCGGCTGCGCGCTCGGCCTCGCCTGCGCGGTGCAGGCCCGCCACGCGGCGAGCAGCCGGCACCGCCTGCGATGGCTGGTGCTGGCGGCGATCTCGATCGGCGGCGTCGGCATCTGGCTGATGCACTTCGTGGCCATGCTGGGCTTCAGCACGCCGGGGATGCCGGTGCGCTACGACGTCTTCCGCACCGTGCTGTCGGCACTGCTGTCGGTCGCCGCGGTGTTCGCCGGGCTCCTGGTCGTCGGCGGCCGCGCGAAGTTCGGCTGGTGGCGGCTCGCGCTCGGCGGCGTGATCACCGGCCTCGCGGTCAACGTCATGCACTACACGGGGATGTCGGCCCTGCGCGTGAAGGGCGACTTCGGCTACGACGGCTTGCTGGTGGCGCTGTCGGTGGTGATCGCGGTGGTCGCGGCGACGGCCGCGCTGTGGTTCGCGGTCTTCCTCGACCGGCTGTCCCTGCGCCTGCTCGCCGGGTTCGTGATGGGCGCGGCGGTCACCGGCATGCACTACACGGGCATGGCCGCGGTGCGGATGACCATGGACATGACCGCGCCGGACCCGGCGGGCGTCGAGGTGTTCTCCTTCCTGTTCCCGGTGTTCGTGCTCGCCGCGATCGCGATGGCGGTCCCGCTCTGCGCGGTCCTGATGGCCCCGGCGGTCGGCCGGGACGGCCCGCGGGAAGCGCCGGAACGCCTCCCGCGGCCGGTCATCCTAGAGAACGCACAGCAGTGAACAGGCCTTCGCCGACGACCAGTTCGTGTGCGAAGGCGGCGTCCCCGGCGGGACGTTCACCGGCACGTAGCTCACCTTCGCCTGGTTGGTGATCGGGAACAGGCTCAGCAACGCGTACGTCGAGCAGTGGACCTGCTGCGACTGCCCGGCGACGAGGGTGAACGGACCCGTCTGGCAGGACGGTTCCACGCTGTCCACCACCTGCGCCGAGGTGACGGCGACCGGACCTTCGTTCGTCACCGTGATCCGCCAGTACGCCGTCGCGAACAGCAGACCGAGCAGGCCGACGCCGGCCTGTTTCGCCCACGGCCCGGTGCCACCCGGTCCGCACTTGGCGGCCGTCGACGCGGTGCAGATCTCCTTCTCCACCTTGACCTTCGGCGTGCACGACGTGCCCGGCGCGACCGGCAGCGTCACCGTGTTCGACGTGAACGAGCCCGTCGAGTCGGTGCCGGTGGCCGTGTTCGCCACCGACGACACCGCGCAGTCCGGCGCGATCGTCGTGCGGAAGCACAGCTGTGGCGCGTCGCCCGCGTAGTCGACCACCAGCGAGCCGGTGAAGCCCGCCGCGCTGTGCAGCACCAGCGTGGTCGTCACCGTGATCGACGGGTGCGCCGCCACGGAGACGCCGGTGAGGTCCACCGAACCGTCCGGGGCGAAGCCGGGCGTCGGCACGACCGCGTCGTCCTGATCGGTCACCGTCACCCGCGACGCCGCGAAGTCGACGTTCGCCGGGTCGACGCCGGTCAGCCGCGCTGCCGTGTAGCCCTGGACGTGACTCCCGCCGTCACAGGAGAAGTCACCCGGTTTCAGCGTGACCTGCCCGCCGGACCGGACGCACGGCGTGGCGCCGGTGGCCGGGTCCATCGAGAACAGCACGCCCGCGTCGCCGAGGCCGATCAGGCAGCCCGACGGCGCGTCGTAGGAATAGCCGTAGTCCCGGGTGGCCCCGCCGTTCGCCGACGGGTGCGTGATCAGGGCCGGCAGCCCCGCGCACGCCGCCCCCGTCGTCCAGTCGTGGCAGACCGCCGCGCCCGCGATGCCGCCGTTCCAGACCGGGAGGTAGGTGCGCACGTGGCCGTTGGGATCGGTGACGACCTCCGGCGGGAAGGCGTAGACGCCCCCGCCCAGCGCGGCCGGTCCCGGCGGCGCCGCGAGCGCGGAGCCGTCGAGGGCGTAGCACGTCGTTCCGCCGGTACCGCCGGTCGTCGTCGCGCACGCGCCCACCGGGGCGCCGTTCGTGCCGAACGCGGTGTAGGAGTTGTAGTTGTAGCTGCCCGCCGGTCCCGTGGGCCGCGAAGACGCCCAGTTCGCGCACGCCGTGGCCGTCGCCGGGTCGAAGCAGCCCAGCGAAGGCTGCTGCGCGGAACCGGGGTTCGACGTCGACGCGAACACCTTGCCCGCCACCAGGGTCAGCGCGCCGTAGACGTAGGGCTGGTTGGCGGCCGGCACGATCGGCGCGTACGGCTGGCCGGCGCAGGCGCTTTGCGTGGCGATGGTCCAGCAGACCACCGCACCGGAGCTGATCAGGCCGTAGACGTTGCCGCCGCTCTGCACCAGCCCGGTGATGCTGCTGACCGGGGGCGACCCGCCGAGGGCGGCCAGTGCCGAGTAGCCGCAGTTGGCCGCGGCGGCCAGGTCGAGGCACCCGACCCCGACCGAGGTCGCCGTCACGGCGGGGTAGTAGACCTTCGCGGGCGCGGCGGGGTCGCGCACGTACTGCTCGACCATGGTGCTGGCGATGTCGCCGGCGCCCAGGGTGCCGAGCGGGCCGGGCGCGGTGTTGAGCACCTTCGGCCACGGGCCGCCCGGGCAGCGCTGGCCGGTGCCGAGGTCGGTGCACACCACCTTCGGGGCAGTGGCGCCCAGGTGGTGGTAGATGTTCCACGCCTGCAGCACGCCACCCTGCGTGCGGTGCAGGATCGGCGAGAAGCCGTCGCCGCCGGTCGCGGTGGTGACCGCCTGCACGGGCGGGGTGAGGGCACCGGACAGCTGGGTCGCGTCGGGCCCGGAGTCCGGGTTCGCCGCACGCACCGCCGTCACGCCGGAAGCCGGTTCGGCGCCGGTGAACGTGCTGCCGTCGGTGGACCACTGCGGGGTCCAGCCGGGCGGCACGCGCAGGGAACCGGGCTGGAACGCCTGGCCCGCCCCGACGGCGTCGGTGATGGTCGCGGCACCCGTCGTCGTGGCGCGGTCGTCGTACCCGATGACCCAGTTCGCGGTCGCCCCGTGGTCGGCGGGGGAACCGGTGCCCTGCACGGACTTCGTCAGCCCGGAGACCGCGGCGGGCGCGGGATCGGCGGCCGCGGGTGGCGGGACGGCGGTCGCCGCCACGAGCACCAGCGGCAGGAACGCTCCCAGCATGCGTCTTCGCATGAACTGTCCTCGATTCTTTCGCGGTGGAGGGGTTCCAGGAATCGTTTTCCTGGCCGAAGGAAAAGCCTATGCGGCGTCCCCGGTGCGTTGAAGCGCCCTCACCCGCGCGCCGAAAAGGCGATGCCAACAGCGCAATTCGTGACCTGCACGCAATCGTGTGCACCTGCTGTGACAGCGGTGTTCCCGGCGCGAGCTCACCCGGTTGCCGTCACGAGGTCACTCGTTCGGGTAACGAGGGAACACTAAGAAGCCCGGTATTCGCGAGCCGGTGAAGATTTATTTTCCGGATGCGCGATCAACCGGATTCGGCGTCGAAGCGGAGTTTCGACGTGATGCGGTACCGGTCGCCCCGGTAGACCGAGCGGGTCAGCTCGACCACGCGGCCGGTCGTGTCGCGGGTCAGCCGCTCGATGTGCAGGATCGGCGCGTACACCGCGATTTCCAGCAGCTCGGCCTGGTCCGGGTTGGTCACCGCGGGCTCGATCGTCTGCACCGCGTCCTGCACGGCGATCCCGAAGCGCTCCCGCAGCAGCCGGTAGAAGTTGCCGGTCTCGAGCTCGGCCGGCCGCAGGCCCGGGACCAGCGACGCCGGCAGCGCCAGGCTTTCGATCGCGATCGGCTCGTCGTCGACGTACCGGACCCGGGTGACGCGCAGGACCGGCGTACCCGGCTCGCACTCCAGCTCGCCGGCGAGCGAGCGGGCCGCCGGTGCCGTGGTGAACGCGACGACCCGGCTGGTCCAGTGCCCTTCCGCGGGCGGGACGGCGAGCCCGGTGGCCAGTTCCTGGGTGACCTTCTGCGGGCTGGTGAACGTGCCGCGGCCGCGCTGGCGCACCAGGAGCCCGGTGCGGGTCAGCTCGTCGATCGCCGCCCGGACGGTCGGGCGCGAGACGCCCAGCTCCGCGGCCAGGTCCCGCTCGGAGGCCAGGCCGGTGCCGGGGCCGGCGTTCTCGATCACCTTCAGCAGGTGCCGCCGGACGCGGTCGCGCTTCACGGTGGGCGGCCGGTCCGCCGGCTCGCCACCTTCGTTTCGGGGGCCCCGGGTGGCGGAGCCCCCGGCCTGGGGCGGAGCCCCGGATGGCTCAGCGGTCAAGGCACCGTCTTTTCGGGTACGGGGACCGCACCGGCGAACCGGACGCGCTCCTTCGGCAGGGCACCCAGCGCGCGCAGCCGGGTGAGGTGCCCGGCCAGGCGCTGGTGGAAATCAGCATAACCGCGGCCCGGTGGCGACCACGCCCGTTCGGCCAGCGCGCACAGCCGCGGGAACGCCAGGTGGCGCACGTGGTCGGGGGTCGGCGCGTGCTCGGTCCACAGCTGGGCCTGCGTCCCGAGCACACCCGGCCGGGTGCCGTCGCTGACCGGGAGGCCGCCGGCCAGCGGGTCGAAGCGGTAGACGTCCTCCAGCGTCGTCACGGGTTCGCGGGGCGGCTCGCCCGGTTCTTCGGTCTGCCGGTAGTCGAAGTACGTCGAGGTGTGCGGGGCCATCACGACCTGGTGGCCGCGGGACACGGCCAGCGCGCCGTGCGCGGCGTCGCGCCACGCGGTGACGACCAGCTCGGCGGGCAGCCGGCCCGCGGCGTGGCCGGTCTCGTCCCAGCACACCGCCCGCCTGCCGAGCCCGGCGACCACGCGGTGCAGCTCGCCGAGGAACCACGGGTGGAGTTCGGCGGTGGTGCGCAACCCGAGCCGCGCCGCCTTCTCCCGCGCGACCGGGCTGGTTTCCCACTGCGTCGTCGGGCATTCGTCGCCGCCGATGTGCAGGTGCGGCCCCGGGAAGACGTCCGCGACCTGCGTGAGCACGTCCCGGCAGAAGGCGAGCGCGCCGTCGTGGACGCCGAGGATGTCCGGGCTGATGCCCCACTCCGTCCACACCGGAAGCCGCACGTCCGGCCGGTTGCCGAGTTCGGGGTAGGCGGCCAGCGCCGCGCGGACGTGGCCGGGCAGGTCGATCTCCGGCACGATCCGCACGCCGCGCCCGGCGGCGAAGGCGACCAGGTCCCGAAGCTCCCGCTGGGTGTAGGAGCCGCCGTGGGGAACGCCGTCGAAGACGCCGCTGCCCGCGGCCCCGATCATCGATTCCGTGCGCCACGCCCCGATCTCGGTGAGCCGGGGCCACCCGTCGACCTCGATCCGCCAGCCCTGGTCGTCGGTGAGGTGCAGGTGCAGGACGTTGTACTTGTGCAGCGCCAGCAGATCGACGAACTCCCGGAGGAACTCCAGCGGCAGGAAGTGCCGGGCGACGTCGAGCAGCACCCCGCGCCACGGCAGCCGGGGCGCGTCGCGGATCGTCAGGCAGTCGAGCCGGGGGAGCAGCTGGCGGACCGTCTGCACGCCGGCGAGCAGGCCCGCTTCCGTGGCCGCGGTCAAGAGCGCGCTTTCCGGGGTGATGTCGAGGGCGTATTCCTCGGGCCCGAAACCCGGTTCCAGGGCGAGCCGGATGACGGGTCCACTGTAGACGAGCGGGAGGTCCGCGTACTCGGCGAGCAGCCGGGCCGGTCCTTCGGTGCCGGGTCCCGCCTGGACGCCGGCGGGCGTGAAGGAACCGGCGCGGCGGGTCAGCCGCGCGGGGTGGGGGATGAGCATCAGCCCTTCACCGCGCCCGCGGTCATGCCCTCGACCAGGTGGCGCTGCACCAGCGCGAAGAAGACGACGACGGGCAGCGCGAACAGCGTCGACGCGGCGATGAGGCCGCCGTAGTCGGTGCCCGTGCTGGTGCTGAAGGAGACCAGCCAGACCGGCAGCGTGTAGCCCGAGCTGTCCTTCATGATCACGTAGGCGAACAGGAAGTCGTTCCACGCGGTGATGAAGGCGAACACGCTGGTCGCGATCAGCCCGGGCAGCACGAGCGGCAGCAGGACCGAGCGCATGACGCGCCCGCGCGTCGCGCCGTCGACCATCGCCGCCTCCTCCAGTTCGACGGGGATGCCGTGCAGGAACCCGCGCAGCGTCCAGATCGTGAACGGCAGCACGAGCGCCACGTACGTGAGCACCAGGCCGAAGAGCGTGTCGAGCAGGTGCGCGCTCTTCAGGCTGAGGAACAGCGGGATGACCAGCGCGGGCACCGGGACCATCTGCAGCACCAGCACCCCGACGAGGAAGCTGCGGCGCCCGAAGAACCGGAACCGCGTCAGCGCCGTCGCCGCGAGGAACGCGACCACGATGGACAGTGCGACGACGGCCACGACGACCACGACGCTGTTGAGGAGGTCCTGGAGGAACCCCGGCTTGGCGAGGGCGCTCGCGAAGTTGTCGAAGGTGACGTCGAAGGGCAGGAACTCCGGGGTGGGGCTGAGGATCTTCCCCGCCGGCTTGAACGCCGTGAGCACCATCCAGTACACCGGGAAGATCCACACGAGGCAGAAGGTGGCGGCCGCGGCATTCCGGCCGGCGCGCCGGATCACAGGTCCTCCCCGGACCGGACGAGCCGGCGCACGTACACCGCGGTCAGCCCGACGAGCAGCGCGACCGAGACGACGGCGATCGCCGCGCCCTGGCCGAAGTCGTTGCGGCTGAAGGCGCGGGTGAACGTCCAGATGCCGAGCGTCGTGGTGCCGCCGTCCGGGCCGCCCTGGGTGAGGATCCAGATCTGGTTGAACACGGTGAAGTCCCAGATGACGGAGAGGATCGTGACCAGGCCGAGGATCGGCTGCAGGAACGGCAGCGTGATCGTGCGGTGCGCCCGCCACGGCCCGGCGCCGTCGAGCGCCGCCGCTTCGTAGTAGGACTGCGGGATCTGCGAAAGCCCGGCGTAGAGCGTGAGCGCGACGAACGGCACCGACTGCCAGACGACGAGCAGCCACACCAGGGTGAACGCCGACGCGGGCGAGGTCGTCCAGTCGTGCTGGGTGAGGTCCCCGAAACCGAGCCGGGTCAGCAGCCAGTTCACCACGCCGTACCCGGGCTGGAAGAGCCACTGCCAGACCAGGGTGGACGCCACGTTCGGCAGTGCCCAGGCGGCGATCAGGCACAGCGTCACCGCCGTGCGCATCCCGCGGCCCAGCTTGCGCAGCATGAGGGCGACCCCGAAGCCGATGAGGAGCGTGCCGAGCACCAGCGCGGCGCAGAACCCGACGCTGCGGGCGAGCACCGGGAGCAGCTGGCCGTCGCCGAGCACGGCGGCGTAGTTGTCCCAGCCCGCGAAGCCCGTCGTGCCGGTGAACAGCGACCGCAGGCCGTACTCCTGCAGCGAGATGACGACCAGCCGCAGCAGCGGGTAGCCGAGCACCAGCCCGAGCAGCGCGGCCGCGGGCAGGAGCAGGCCGTACGGCAGCAGCGATCGGCGCCGCCGGGGCGCCGCCGGTCTTTCCGGCGCGCGCGGCCGCGCTTTCACGAGCAACACGGGAACTCCTTCTCGGAAGCGGGAAAGGGGCGGGGCGGCCCGGCGGGGACGGCGGTCGGCCGGGCCACCCCGCCGGTCAGCGGGTGTTGAGCGCTTCGGTGAGGTGGGCGTCGAAGTCCTTGGCCGCCTGGGCGATCGGCTTGCGCCCGGTCGCGATGTCGGCGAAGAACGTGTTGATCGACTTGTCACTCTCGATCGTCGCCCAGCCGGGCGCGGCCGGCGTCGCGACGCTGGTCTTGGCCGCGGTGGCGAACGCGGCGTTGAGCGGCGGCAGCGACGGGGTGATCCGGTCGATCAGCTCGGTCGAGATCGGGGTCCAGCCGTCGATGCCGACGATCGCGTCGCGCTGCACGGCCGGGTCGGTCGCCGCCTTGACGAAGGCGAGCGCGAGGTCTTGGTTGCGGCTCTTCGCCGCGATCGCCAGGTCGGACCCGCCGAGGAACACCGGCTGCGTCTTGCCGGGGGTGGCGCTGGGGAAGGGGAAGGTGCCCAGCCGGTCCTTGAGCTCCGGCTTGTTCTTGACCACGGTGTTGACGCTCGTGTCGAGGATGGCCGCCGCGCCGCCGGCGGAGAAGATCGCGGCCTGGTCGGGTGCCTTGGTGTCGACGTTGCGGGACGCCGCGGAGGAGTAGGCGTTCTGGAAGTCCTTCCAGGCCTGCAACCCCCGCTGCGCCTCGGGGCTTTCGAGGGCGCCGGCCCACTTGCCGTCCTTCTGCGTGGCGATCCGGCCACCGGCGTCCCAGACGAACTGCAGCGCGCCGAACCAGTACTTGCCGGGGAAGTGGAAGACCGAGTAGTCCGGCGCCGGGTGCTTCGCCTTGATCTTGTCGAGCGCGGCGGTGAGTTCGGCGTAGGTCTTGGGTGGGGCGGTGACGCCGGCGTCGGCCCAGACCTGCTTGTCGTAGATGACCGAGCGGTTGCCCGCGAACAGCGGCGCCGCGTAGACGTGGTCGTCCACAGTGGCCGGTCCGATCAGGCCGGGCAGCCAGGTCTGGCCCGCGGCCAGTTCGGCGCGGTGCGGCGTGAGGTCGGTCAGCGCGCCGTTGGCGGCGAACAGCGGGACGTTCGTGTTGCCGATCTCGATGACGTCCGGCGTGGTGTCCTGCGCCAGCGCGGTGCTGATCTTGGTGTTGATGTTGTCCCATTCCTGGATCTGGACGGTGACCTTCGCGCCGGTGGCCTTTTCGAACGCGGCGGTGATCGCCGCGGTGGCCTTGTCGCTCAGGTCGCCGTTCATCAGCCAGACGGTCAGCGTGTTCCCGCCGGCGGCGGGCGCGGGGGTTTCGGCGCCGCAGGCACTGGCGGTCAGGGCGGTGACGGCCAGTGCGGCGGCGAGGATGCGTCTGCGCATGGGGATTCCCGGGAGGCGTGAGGGGGTGCGGGGTCAGCAGTGGCCGAGGTCGGCCCACTGGGCGGTGAGACCGGGCTCGGAGCCCTGGGTCCACCAGTTCGCCTGCCAGAGGTGGGCGCTGTGCTTCACGCGCTGGCCGCCGAGGTACACCGTGCCCCAGTCCCATTCCGGCGCCGTCGAGCAGTCGGCGGGCTGGGACGGCGTGGTCGGGGTCGTCGGCGTCGTGGGGGTGGTCGGCTTGGTGGTCGTGGTCGGCGGCGGGCTGGTCGGGGTGGTGCACCCGGTGACGGTGTCCACGTGGGCCGTTCCGGCGGTCCGGTACTGCGCGGCCTTCGCCGTGGCGTCCGCGGGTGCGACGACCTGGTTGCCGGCGTAGTAGGTCCAGTCCACCTGCTCGGTGTAGACGCTGTTCCCGCTCGTGTGGCCCGCCGTGTCGATGAACCACATGTTGTAGTTGATCGACATCGGCGTGCGCGGGTAGACCGGGTTGCCCTGGGCGTCGGTGGTGTGGTCGGCGGTCAGGACGCCGTCGATGTAGTACTTGACGTGCCCGCCGGAGACCTGCGTGACGATGTCGTGCCAGCCGGCCAGGCTGCGGTTCTGCGCGGTGGACGTGCGCAGGCCGTCCCACGTCGGGTTGTTCCAGTAGGTGTACCAGCTGGTCTGGTAGTTCGCCTGCGAGCCGCCCCAGCCGCCGTTGGGCAGGTATTCGGAGAAGTCCAGCTCGCTGTAGAGCGGGTCGCGGTCGTACCGCAGCGGCGAGATCGTGAAGTAGGTCTCGTTGACGTGGTCGCCGTCGGTGCCGCTGTCCGGCGCGTCGGTGAAGCGGACGCGGCTGGCGTACGTGCCTTCGAAGAACCGCAGCTGGTTCTGGTACAGCTCGGCGTGCGTGGTGCCGTTCGCGGAGCCGTCGGTGCTCGCGGTCAGCTGGGCGACGCGTTCGCCGTTGACGGCAGGGAAGCTGACGTTGCCGGTCAGCCACCGAGCCCCGGGCACACCGGGGCTGCCGACGTCGTTGCGGGTGGTCCACCCGGCCCCGCTGAAGGCGGAGTCGGTGGGCGAGGCGTAGTGGAAGTCGTCGAAGAGCACACCGCAGTCGGCGGCCGCGGCGGCCGACGGGCTGGCGTCGGCCCCGCCGGAGAGGATCAGGGCCGTGGCGGCCACGGTGGCGATGCTCGTCAGGGCTGCGGTGGTGGTCCGGGTGGTGCGGGACATGGGTCTCCTCCTGGGGATGCCGTCCGCGGGGAGGCCGATTGGTCTAGACGAATCGGGTGGCCAGTACCCTCCTCCTGACCATTGGTCATGTCAAGAAGCCGGCAGAACTTACCTTTGGTAATTTCCGGCGCCGTGCCGCCCGAGCGGTGAAGATGGGGTCAGCCGACCGAGAGGACCGGGAATGGACGGGCTGACCGAAGAGGAGGCCGCGATCGTCGCGGTGGTGCGCGACTTCGTGGACCGCGACGTCCGGCCGTCGGCGCGGGAACTGGACCACGCCGACACCTACCCCGAGGCGCTCATCGAGCAGATGAAGCGGCTCGGCGTCTTCGGGCTGGCCGTCCCCGAGCCGTGGGGCGAGGCGCAGGTGTCCGCGCAGTGCTACGCCGCGATCACCGAGGAGCTGGCGCGCGGCTGGATGAGCCTGGCCGGCGCGATGGGCGGGCACACCGTGGTCGCGAAGCTCATCGCCGAGCACGGCACGCGCGAGCAGCAGGACCACTACCTGCCGCGGCTGGCCACCGGCGAGGTCCGCGCGACGATGGCGCTGACCGAGCCGGGTGGCGGCTCCGACCTGCAGGCCCTGCGCACCACCGCCCGCCGCGACGGGGACGGCTACGTCGTCGACGGCGCCAAGACGTGGATCACCAACGCCCGCCGCTCGCAGCTCGTCGCGCTGCTGTGCAAGACCGATCCGCACGCCGAACCCGCGCACGCGGGCATCAGCATCCTGCTCGTCGAGCACGGGCCGGGCTTCGAGGTCGCCCGCGACCTGCCGAAGCTCGGGTACAAGGGCGTCGAGAGCTGCGAGTTGTCCTTTGTGGACTTCCGGACGCCGTCGACGTCGCTGCTGGGCGGGGTCGAGGGCAAGGGCTTCGCGCAGATGATGCGGGGCCTGGAGATCGGCCGGATCCAGGTCGCCTCGCGCGCGCTCGGCGTCGGCCGCGCCGCGCTGGAGGATTCCCTGCGCTACGCCCAGGAACGCGAGGCGTTCGGGAAGCCGATCTGGCAGCACCAGTCGGTCGGCAACCACCTGGCCGACATGGCCACCAAGCTGGAGGCGGCGCGCCAGCTCGTCCGCCACGCCGCCCGCCGCTACGACTCCGGGGAAAGGGCCGACCTCGAAGCCGGCATGGCGAAGCTGTTCGCCTCGGAGACCGCGATGGAGGTCGCGCTGGCCGCGGTGCGCATCCACGGCGGCTACGGCTACTCCACGGAGTTCGACGTCGAACGCTACTTCCGGGACGCGCCGCTGATGATCGTCGGCGAGGGCACCAACGAAATCCAGCGCACGGTCATCGCGCGGCAGCTGGTCAAGCGCCACCCGATCGGCGGTGATCGCGCGTGAGCACCGAACCGATCCTCCCCGGGCCCGCCCGCGCCCTGGGTGCGCTGCTCGGGGTCCCGGTCCCTGAAGACGGCGTCCTGCCGCTGCTGTGGCACTGGGTGTACCTGCTCGACCGGCCCGCCCAGGCCGACCTGGGCGCGGACGGGCATCCGGTGCGCCCCGGGACGCCGCCCGGGCGGCGCATGTGGGCCGGCGGCCGGGTGCGCACGACCGGGGAACTCCGCTGGGGCGAGGAGGCGACCCGCCGCTCGGAAGTCCTGGCGACGCGCGAGAAGCAGGGCCGGTCCGGGCCGCTCACCTTCGTGACGGTGGCCCACCGCATCCACCAGGCCGGCCGGCTCGTCGTCGACGAAGAGCAGGACATCGTCTACCGCGGGGCCACCACCGGGGAGGCGCCGCCGGCCGACGGTCCGGAGGTGCCGCCGGAGGTGGGGGAGTGGGCCCTGGACGTGACGCCCACGCTGCTGTTCCGCTTCTCGGCGCTGACCTACAACGCCCACCGCATCCACTACGACCGCGACTACTGCCGCGACGTGGAGGGCTACCCCGGCCTGCTCACCCACGGGCCGCTGCAGGCGGTCGCGATGGCCGAAGCCGCCCGGGCCCGCGGGGTCGCCGGGCCGCTGGCCTTCGAGTACCGGCTCGTGGCGCCGCTGTTCGACTTCCAGGGGCTGATCGCCTCGGCCCGGCCGGGCGCGGACGCGACGGCGACGGCCGTCCGCGACCGGTCCGGGCGGCGGACGGCCGCCGGAACCTTGCGGCCCGGGTAGCCCGTCACGGGCGGTCCGGGGTGCGCAGCGCACGGTCACAACCTCGTCGCAGATATTGTAAACAATTTCATCGACGATTAGGGTGCGACCGACAAGCACCGCGAAGCGACGAGGATTGACCTTGATCATCGACTGCCACGGCCACTACACCACCGCACCGCCCGCGCTCGCGGCGTGGCGCGACCGGCAGATCGCCGCCCTGGCCGGCTCTGCCGCCGCGCCCGTGCGGGCCGACCTGCGGATCAGTGACGACGAACTGCGCGAGACGATCGAGCCGAACCAGCTGAAGCTGATGGACGAACGCGGGATCGACCTGACGATCTTCTCGCCCCGCGCGTCCTTCATGGCCCACCACGTCGGCGGCTTCGAGACGTCGTCGGAGTGGGCCGCCCTCTGCAACGAGCTCTGCCACCGAGTGAGCACGCTCTACCCGGACCGGTTCGCCCCCGCGGCGATGCTCCCGCAGTCCCCGGGCGTCGACCCGGCCACCTGCCTCCCCGAGCTGACCCGCTGCGTCGAGGAGTACGGCGCCGTCGCGCTGAACCTCAACCCCGACCCCAGCGGCGGGCACTGGACGGCCCCGCCGCTGACCGACCGGTCGTGGTACCCGATCTACGAGAAGATGGTGGAGTACGACATCCCGGCGATGGTGCACGTCTCCACCAGCGTCAACCCGGCGTTCCACACGACCGGCGCGCACTACCTCAACGCCGACACGACCGCGTTCATGCAGCTCGTGCAGGGCGACCTGTTCACCGACTTCCCGGCGCTGCGGCTGATCATCCCGCACGGCGGCGGCGCGGTGCCCTACCACTGGGGCCGGTTCCGCGGCCTCGCCATGGCGCTGGGCAAGCCCGAGCTCGAGGACCACGTGCTGGGCAACGTCTTCTTCGACACCTGCGTCTACCACCAGCCGGGGTCCGACCTGCTCTTCGACGTCGTCCCGGCCCGCAACATCCTCTTCGCGTCCGAGATGATCGGCGCGGTCCGCAGCGTCGACCCGCGCACCGGCCACCACTTCGACGACACCCGCCGGTACGCCGAAGCGAAACTGTCCGAAGCGGACTGGGCGGCGATCCGGGAGCACAACGCCCGTACCGTCTACCCGCGCCTGGACGCGCTGCTGAAGGGGCAGGGCCGGTGACCGCGCCCAAGACGCCGGGCTGGCTGGACTGGTACGCCGGTCCGGCCACACCGGACTTCTCCCTGCCGCCCGGCGCGGTCGACGCCCACTGCCACGTCTTCGGGCCGCAGGCGGAGTTCCCGTTCGCGCCCGAGCGGAAGTACACGCCCTGCGACGCGAGCAAGGACCAGCTCTTCGCGCTGCGCGACCACCTCGGGGTGTCCCGGAACGTCGTCGTGCAGGCCACCTGCCACGGCGCCGACAACTCCGCGATGCTCGACGCCGTCCGCGCGGCCGGCGAGCGCGCCCGCGGCGTCGCGACCGTGCGGCCCGACATCGGGGACGCGGAACTGCGCGAGCTCGACGCGGCCGGCGTCCGGGGCGTGCGGTTCAACTTCGTCAAACGGCTGGTCGACGCGGCGCCCACGGAGGACCTGGCCGCGATCGCGAAGAAGATCGCCCCGCTCGGCTGGCACGTCGTGCTCTACTTCGAAGCCGCCGACCTGCCCGGGCTCGAGGACTTCTTCGGGACGCTGCCGGTGCCGCTGGTGATCGACCACATGGGACGGCCGGACGTCACGAAACCGGTGCGGGGCGAGGAGTTCGAGCGGTTCCTGCGCTTCGCCGGCCGCACCGACGTCTGGGTGAAGGTGAGCTGCCCCGAGCGGCTCACCGTGACCGGGCCGCCGGCCCTGGACGGCGAACGGCACGCCTACACCGACGTCGTGCCGTTCGCCCGCCGCGTCGTCGAGGAGTTCCCCGACCGGGTGCTGTGGGGGACCGACTGGCCGCACCCGAACCTCAAGAGCCACATGCCCGACGACGGGCTGCTCGTCGACCACGTGCCGCTGATCGCGGAAACCGCGGCGGCGCAGCGGAAGCTGCTGGTCGACAACCCGATGCGCCTCTACTGGCCCGGCGAAACCGCCTGAAACCCCCCGAAGGGCATGCAATGCAGCACGCCAACGCGCTCAACCGGCTGAACCGCCTGCCGATCTCGCGCTTCCACAAGATCACCCTGATCGCCGTCTCGTTCGCGTACTTCTTCGAGTTCGCGGACATCAACAGCTTCGCCACCACCGCGCCCAAGCTCATCAAGCTGTGGGGCGTGACGGTCGACCAGGTCGCGTACGTGACCTCGCTGTCGTTCGTCGGGATGTTCTTCGGGTCCGTCGTCGCGAGCACGATCGCCGACCGCTGGGGCCGGAAGAACGCGCTGATGTGGACCACCGTCTGGTTCGGCGTCTTCTCGTTCGCCGCGGTGTTCTCCTGGGACGTCGTGTCGCTGGGCGTGTTCCGCGTCCTCACTTCGGCCGGCCTCTCGGCGATGACCGTCGTCGCGGTCATCTACGTCAACGAGCTCTACCCGGCGGCCAACCGCGGCAAGTACCAGGCCTACGCGATCGTGATCGGCATCTGCGGCACGCCGGTGACCAACCTGATCGCGAGCGTCGTGGTCCCGCTCGGCGACTGGGAGTGGCGGCTGGTCTACCTGTGGGGCGCGCTCGGCGTCCTGCTGGTGCTGTTCACCCGGCAGCTGAAGGAATCGCCGCGCTGGTACGAAAGCCGGGGCGAGCACGCGAAGGCCGACGCGGTGCTGCGGGAGATCGAGGCGCTGGTCGCGGCGGAGAAGGGCCCGCTGCCGGAGCCGGCGCCGCCGATCGAGGAAGCGCCGGTGGCCAAGGCGCCGCTGCGGTTGCTGCTGCGCAAGAAGTACCTGCTGCCCACGCTGCTGCTCACGGTCCTGTGGGTGACGCAGACGATCGGGTTCTTCGGGTATTCGAGCTGGGCGCCGACGTTGCTGGCCAAGGAGGGCTTCAGCGTCGAGAAGTCGGTCTTCTACGTGGCGCTGACGACGGTCGGCGCGCCGCTCGGGTCGTACCTGGCGGCCCTGGTCACCGACCGCTTCGAGCGCAAGTGGTGCCTGGTCGCGTTCGGCGGGATCATCGCGCTGTGCGGCCTGTTCTACGGGCTGACGTTCAACCCGGTCCTGATCGTGGTCTTCGGCTTCCTGGTCAACATGTTCGAGCGCGGCTACACGGCTCTCGGGTACGCGTACTCGCCGGAGCTGTTCGACACCCGCGGCCGCTCGCTGGGCACGGGCGTGTCGTACGGCCTCGGGCGGCTGTCGAACGCGGCCGGGCCGCTGATCGTGGCGTCGCTGTACAACGGCAGTGGCTACCAGAGCGTGTTCTTCTTCATCGCGGGCACCTGGCTGGTCGGCGCGGTGGTGCTGGCGCTGTTCGGACCGCGGACCCGCCGGGCCCGGCTCGCCCAGACCGCCGCCGAGCCGGCCGGGACGGGGACCGGGATGTCCTGAACGAGGTGTGATGTCCGGGGAGGTTGGTCAGCCGGGTGATCGGTGGCTTGCCTCCGGTGGATGAGTGGGGTCGGTGATGATTGTAGAAGTGCAGCCAGCCTGGTAGCGCCGCCCGGCGTAGGCCCAGCCTTCGGCCAGGGTGCGGTGGAACCGTTCGATCTTGCCGTTGGTTTGGGGCCGGTAGGGCCGGGTCCGTTTCGGGACGACGCCCAGCTCGGCGCAGGTGTCCCGCCAGGCGTGCGAGCGGTAGGCCGACCCGTTGTCCGACAGCACCCGCTCGACGATCACGCCCAGCTCGGCGAACCAGGCCACTGCCCGGCGCCGCACCGCGATGGCAGTCACTGCTGTCTCGTCGGCGTGGATTTCGGCGTAGGCGACATGGGAGTGATCATCGATGACGGTGTGCAGCATGGCGGTGCCGGTGCGGGGCTTGTAGTCCGCGCCGCGGGTCAGGCCCGGGGTCGCTCGTTTGTTGATCTCGCCTTGCTGCCGGCCGACGAAGCGGTGTCCGCCGCCGTCGGGGATGTTGCCGAACTTGGTGACATCGACGTGGATCAGCGACCCGGGATGGCCGTGCTCGTAGCGGCGCAACGGCTCACCGGTGACCCGGTCGAGCCGGAAGAGGCGGTTGATCCGGCAGCGGGTCAGCACCGCGTGCGCCGTGGAGGCGGGCAGGTCGAGCCGGCCGCCGATCTGGACCGGGCCCAGCCGCTGCAGCCACCGCAGCCGCACGATGGCCCGGACGAGGTGTGCGGGGGTGCGGGCCGGGCTGTGGTGCGGGCGGCTGCGATCAGGCGGGCGAGCCGCAGGCGGGTGCGTGGGGTCAGGGTGGCGTTAGGGTGGGACACGAAGGCCTCCGGTGGGCGAAGCGGTTCCTAGACAGCTCCACTTCACATCCGGAGGCCTTCACCTGTCTGCACGACAGGCCGTCACAAGGTCACCTCAACTCGGGAAAACGTCCCTGAACATAACAACGAGGCGCCGCCGCCGGCCCGGGGGCGGTCAGACGGTCTGCGCGACGGGCCGGGCCTGCGCCGTCCGCCGGATCAGGGCGACCATCGCCGCGCCCAGGAGACCGGCCACCGCGAAGACCAGGAAGCCCAAGGTGGACAGTCCGCTCGCGACCAGGACGCCGCCGAGCCAGGGGCCGAACACCGCGCCGAGGCGGCCGACGCCGGAGACCCAGCCCAGGGCGGTCGCGCGGCTGTCGGCGGGGTAGTAGGCGCCGACCGCCGCGTAGATCAGCGTCTGCGCGCTGAACAGCCACGCGCCGGTGAGGAACACGACGAGGTACGTGACCACCAGCGGCAGGTGCACCGCCAGCAGGCCGACGCCGCCCGCGGTGAGGGCGAACCAGGTGATCGCGACCGGCCGGGCCCCGAACCGGTCGGCGAGCCGGCCGGCGACGAGCATGCCCGCGATGCCGCCCAGGTTGATCACCAGCAGGAAGCTGATCGCGGAGCCGAGGTTGTAACCGCTGCCGCGCATCATCGTCGGCAGCCAGGTGTTGACGCCGTACACCAGCAGCAGGCCGGCGAAGGAGGCGATCCAGAACAGCACCGTCGTCAGCCGGACCGACGGCGTGAACAGGCCCCGCAGGCCGCCGCGCTTGTCCTCGGCCGGTTCGGGGGCGAACGCGGCCAGCGCGACCGCGTGCCGGTCCGCGATCGCCTGCGCCCGTTCGGTCTTCCCCTTGGCCAGCAGGAAGGTCAGCGACTCGGGCAGCAGGAAGACGATCGCCGGGAGCACCGGGACGAGCAGCAGCGCGCCCAGCCAGTACACCGAGCGCCAGCCCAGCGATCCGACCAGCGTCATCCCGAGCGCGCCGGCCAGCGCGCCGCCCGCCTGGTGCGCCGTCATCACCGTGGTGACGGCGAGGTTCCTCCGCCACGCCGGCGCGTACTCCATGACCATCGCGATCGCCGACGGCAGCAGCCCGCCGAGCCCCACGCCGGCGACGAACCGCGCTGCCCCGAACCAGGGCGGTGCCGGGGCGGCGGCGCTGGCGGCCGCGGCGAGCGAAAAGACGACGACGCCGGTGATGATGATCTTCCGGCGCCCGATCCGGTCGGTGAGGATGCCGGCCGAGAGCGCGCCGAGCATCATCCCGAACGTCGTCAGGCTGCCGATCGTCCCGCCGGTGACGGCGGTCAGGCCGAAGCCCTTGTCCGCCAGCACGCCCGGCAGGGTCGCGCCGTAGACGAAGAGGTCCAGGCCGTCGAGCAGGACCAGGACCCAGCACAGCGCGGTCACCCGGAGCGAGAGCCGGACCGTGGCGGCGGTCGAGCCGCCGGATTCTCGTACGGACATCCTCGTCCCTTTCGTCCCGGGGCTGCGAAGAGGTCCGAAGCTACATCGTGTGAGATATTGAACACAAGACTCAATTCAAGATTGTTGACAATCCTGTGAATCAGCTAGGTGCCGAAGCTGGTCGCGGGCGGCCGCGGCGACGTCGGCCCGGACGTCGAGCTCCCCGAGCATCTCGGCGGCGGCCGCCATCTCGGCGGTGCGGCGGACGGCGTGCCGGTAGGAGCCGCTGACCAGCCGGTCCACCGTGGCGGCACCGGCGGCGGTCAGTTCGCCGACGACGACCTCGCGCAGCCAGTCTTCGCAGCCGGCGGCGCGGGCGGCCTGGAGAGCTTCGACCACGGCGGCGGACATGCCCTTGAAGAACACGCTGCGGAGCAGCTTGCGCTCGGCGGCGAGCCCGGCCTCCCCGGGCACGACCTCGACGGCCGCGCCGAGGCCGTTCAGGGTGGCGGCGACGGCTTCGGCGGCCTTTCCGCTGCTCAGCATGGGGACGCGCAGACCGCGGCCGGGGACCGGGGCCATGATCGCGACGTCGGCGAACGGGACGTCGTGCGCGGCGGCGAGTTCGGCCAGTCGGCGCTTCGTGCCGGGCGCGGCGGTGTTCAGGTCGGCCCAGACCGCACCCGGGCGCAGGCCGGCGAGCCCGGCGCGAAGCGCGTCGACCGCCGCCGAAGCGCTGTTCACGCTGAGCACGAGCTCGGCCCCCTCGGCCGCGTCGGCTTCGGACCCGGTGACGACGACGCCCGCCGCGGCGGCGCGGACGGCCGGGTCGTACGCGCGCACCACCGCCCCGGCCGCCGCCAGGTCGCGGGCCAGTTCGCTGCCCGCTTCCCCCAATCCGAGTACCGCGATGGTTCCGGTCATAGCAGAATCCTCCTTGCCAGCTACGATCGAGTACACGATGTGCTCGACAAAATTGTCAACAAACGGAGTCGGGGTATGACCGAGAGTGCTGCGGACCGGCAGCCGGGGGAGCGTTCGGTGGTGGCGGCCATCCGGGACGCCATCGTCCGCGGCGAGTTCGTACCCAACCAGCGGCTGGTCGAGGCGGACCTGTCCGCCCAGTTCGCCGCGAGCCGCGCCACCGTGCGGGCCGCGCTGATCGAGCTCACCAACGAAGGGCTCGTCGAGCGCGTGCAGAACCGCGGGGCCCGCGTGCGCGCGGTGTCCCTGGAGGAGGCCGTCGAGATCTCCGAGGTGCGGATGATGCTCGAATCGCTGTGCGCGGCCAAGGCGGCCGAGCGTGTTTCCGACGCCGAGGTCGGCGAGCTGCGCGAACTCGGCGAGCTCATGCACCAGGCCGTCGCGAGCGGGGACGTCGTCGGGTACTCCGGGCTCAACCAGCGCCTGCACCGGCGGGTCCGCGAGATCAGCGGGCAGCAGACGGCCGCGCAGGTGCTCGAACGGCTGCGCGGGCAGAGCGTCCGGCACCAGTTCCGGCTGGCGATGCGGCCCGGCCGGCCGCAGGTCTCGCTGCCGGAACACCTCGCGATCATCGACGCCATCTGCGCGCACCACCCCGAGCGGGCGGCCGAAGCCGCGCGGGTGCACCTCGGCAGCGTGATCGAGGCGCTCAAGGCGGCCGACGCCGAGGTTTCGCCGCTGCACCCGTAAGACGTCTACAAGATTGTTGACAATCTTGTAGACGGAACCGTACGGTGGCAGGCATGAAGCCCGTCATCGTCACCGACCCACCGCGCGCGGACCTCGAGCAGGTGACGCGCCTGGCCGACTACGGCGTCGCCACCGTGCACGAGGCCCTCGGCCGCTCCGGGCTGCTCGGGCCCGGCCTGCGGCCCATCCAGGACGGCGTGCGCGTCGGCGGCACCGCCGTCACCGCGCTCTGCTGGCCCGGCGACAACCTGATGATCCACGCGGCCGTCGAGCAGTGCCGCGAAGGCGACGTTCTCGTCGTCACCACGACTTCGCCGTGCCAGGACGGGCTCTTCGGAGAACTCTTCGCCACCGCGCTGCGCCACCGCGGGGTGCGCGGGCTGGTCACCACCACCGGCGTCCGCGACGTCACCGACCTGCGCGCCCTCGGCTTCCCGGTGTGGTCGGCCGCGATCAGCGCGCAGGGCACGGTCAAGGCGACCGCCGGCGCGGTCAACGTCCCCGTCGCCATCGGCGGCCAGCTGATCCGCCCGGGCGACGCGATCCTCGCCGACGACGACGGCGTCCTGCGCGTCCGCCGCGAGGATGTCCTGACCGGACTGGACGCCGCGAAAGCGCGCCTGGAAAAGGAAGCCGCCGCCCGGGAGGCGTTCGCCACCGGCCAGCTCGGCCTGGACCGCTACGGGCTGCGCGAAAAGCTCGAGGCCCTCGGCGTCCGGTACCTGACCGCCGAGGAGTACGAGAAGGAGCAGGCATGACCGGCGTCCGCTGCATGCTGATGCGGGGCGGCACCTCGAAAGGCGCCTACTTCCTCGCCGGGGACCTGCCCGCCGACCCCGCGGCCCGCGACGACCTGCTGCTGCGGATCATGGGCACCCCCGACCCGCGCCAGATCGACGGCCTCGGCGGCGCCCAGCCGGTCACCAGCAAGGTCGCGATCGTCTCGGCCGCCGACGACCCCGGCCACGACGTCGACTACCTGTTCCTGCAGCTCGGCGTCGAAGAAGCGACCGTCTCCGACCGGCAGACGTGCGGCAACCTCCTGGCCGGCGTCGGGCAGTTCGCCGTCGAACGCGGCCTCGTGCCCGCCGGCCCCGACCGCACCACCGTGCGCGTGCGGCTGGTCAACACCGGAACCATCGCCGTCTCGACGTTCGCCACCCCCGGCGGCGAAGTCGACTACCGCGGCGGCACGGCCATCTCCGGCGTCCCCGGCACCGCCGCCCCGGTGGAGCTGGACTTCACCGGGACCGAAGGATCCGTCTGCGGCAGCCTGCTGCCCACCGGCCGCGTCCGCGACGACGTCGGCGGCATCGAAGTGTCCTGTGTGGACAACGGAATGCCGGTCGTCGTCGCGCGCGCCGCGGATCTCGGCATCACCGGGTACGAGCCGGTCGAGGAGCTCGCCGGCACCGAGCTCGCCGGCCGGATCGACGCCCTGCGCGTCGAAGCCGGGAAGCTGATGGGCCTCGGCGACGTCCGCGGCAGCTCCATCCCCAAGACCACGCTGGTCGCCGCGCCGCGCGACGGCGGCGCCATCTGCACCCGGACCTTCATCCCGGTCAAGCCGCACCCGTCGATCGGCGTGCTCGGCGGCGTCAGCGTCGTCACGGCGCTGCTGCTCGACGGCGCCGTCGGCCACGAGCTGCTCGAAACCGGCAACGGACCCGTCCAGCTCGAGCACCCGAGCGGAAAACTCGCCGTGGCGATCGAATTCGAAGACTCCCGCGTCCGCCGCTCGACCGTGCTCCGGACCGCGCGGAAGGTGTTCGACGGCACCGTTTTCCCCCGTTCCTGAGGAGCCAGCCATGCCCGAACCCTCGCCGCGCCACGAGATCGCGCACCTCGGCCACGTCGAACTGCGCACGCCGGAGCCGGAGAAGAGCCTCGACTTCTTCGTCCGCGTGCTCGGCCTGACCGAGAACGGCACCGACGGCGACTCGGTCTACCTGCGCACGTGGGACGACTACGAGCACCACAGCCTGAAGCTCACCGCGGCGAAGACGTCCGGTGTCGGGCGGACGGCGCTGCGCGCGTCGAGCGAGGACGCCCTCGAGCGCCGGGTGGTGGCGCTGGAAGAGCGCGGGCTCGGCATCGGCTGGGTCGATGGCGACACCGGGATCGGCCCCACGTACCTGTTCCGCGACCCGGACGGGCACGAACTCGAGCTGTACTGGGAGACCGAGCGCTACGCGCCACCGGAACACCTGCGGCCCGCGCTCAAGAACCAGGCGCAGGCATACCCCGGGCGCGGGGTCGGCGTCCGCCGCCTCGACCACGTCAACTACCTGGCCGAGACCGCGGAAGCCAACGGGCGGTTCATCTGCGACGCGCTCGGCGGCCGCGTCACCGAACAGATCCGGCTCGACAGCGGCGTCATTTCCGGGCAGTGGACGCACTTCGCGCAGAAGTCCTACGACCTCGTCTACACCAACGACCGGACGGGTTCTCGCGGGCGCCTGCACCACATCGCCTTCGCGACCGACACCCGCGAAGACATCCTGCGCGCGGCCGACATCGCGCTCGAAAACGGCGTCCACATCGAGACCGGGCCGCACAAACACGCCATCCAGCAGACGTTCTTCCTCTACGTCTACGAACCGGGCGGCAACCGCGTCGAGCTGTGCAACCCCACCGGGCGGCTGATCTTCGCGCCGGACTGGGAGCCGGTCACCTGGACCGAGGCCGAGCGCGCCAAGGGCCAGGCGTGGGGGCTGAAGACGATCGAGTCCTTCCACACGCACGGCACCCCGCCGGTGGCGTAGTGGTGGACCGCGGCTCCAGGCACTACGCTGAGCGCTTCAGGCGGCGCTCTCCGTGACAGCCTGGGGGGTGGGGGATGGCCGGGACGTGGTCGGCGTTCGCGGTGCGGGGGTTCCGGGAGGTGTGGCTCGCCGGTCTGCTTTCGGTGGCCGGGGACCAGCTGGCCCGCGTCGCGTTGTCCATTCTCGTGTTCCAGCGCACGGGTTCGGCGGCGCTGAGCGCGGCCACGTACGCGCTTTCGATGCTGCCCGCGCTCGTTTCGGGGGCGCTGCTGTCGTGGCTGGCCGACCGGTTCCCGCGGCGCCGCGTCATGGTGGTGTGCGACGTCGCCCGTGCGGCGCTCGTCGCGGTGATGGCCGTGCCCGCGACGCCGCTGCCGCTGATGGCCGCGCTGCTGGTGCTCGTCCAGCTCGCCGAAGCGCCGTTCTCCGCGGCGCAGGGCGCGGTCCTGCCGGAGCTGCTCGGCACGCGGTACGAAGCGGGCCAGGCGGTGCAGCAGGTCACCACGCAGCTGTGCCTGGTGCTGGGGTTCGCGGCGGCCGCGTTCGTGGTGACCGGGGTCGGCGCGCACACCGCGCTGGCGATCGACGCCGCCACCTTCGCCGTTTCGGCGCTGCTGATCCGCGCGGGGCTGGACAGCCACCCGCCACCGGGCGGCCGCGCCCGGCACGGGACGTCGTGGTGGCGGCAGGTCGCCGGCGGCGCGGTCGCCGTCCGCCGCGACCGGACGCTCTCGACACTGGTGTGGCTGGGCTGGCTGGCGTTGTTCACCGTCGTCCCCGAAGGGCTCGCGGTGCCGTTCGCCCGGGAGATCGGCGCGGGCGGCGGCTGGATCGGGGTGCTGCTCGCCGCGGAACCGGCGGGCGCGGTCGCGGGCGCGCTGCTGCTGCGGCTGGTCGCGCGGCGGGTGCGGGTGCGCGCGCTGGGCGTGCTCGCGGTCGGGACGTCGGCGCCGCTGGTGGCCTACTGGGCCCAGCCCGCGCTGGGCACGGCGCTGGCGCTGCTGTTCTTGTCCGGGGTGTGCTCGGCGTACCAGGTCACGGCGGGGGCGACGTTCGTCCAGCTCTCCCCGCCGCCGCTGCGTGGCCGGGCCCTCGGCTTCGCGCGGACCGGGATGATCGCCGGGCAGGGCCTCGGCATCGTCCTCGGCGGCGTGCTCGCACAACTGGCCGGCGCGGCGACGGCGATCGCCGTGGCGGGCACCGCGGGAGCGCTGGTCGCGCTCGCCGCGGCCGCCGCGTGGTCGCGCCGGCGGCCGGACGCGGTCTCGGCCGCGCTGCCGGCCGAAGCCTGACCCGGGTTCACCAGCCTTTGTCGCTCATCGCGTGCTCCTTTTCGGTGGCGGGGGACGGTCGGGCGGTCGTGGGGGTTCACCAGCCCTTGTCGCTCATCGCTTGCTCCTCGTCGGTGGTGGTGGGTGGGTGCGATCGTGGGGCTCACCAGCCTTTGTCGCTCATCGCGTGCTCCTCTTCTCGATGCCCGGGGGAACGGGGGCGGACGTCCGGGTTCACCAGCCCTTGTCGCTCATCGGCTCGCCTTTCCGTGCGGTTCGTCCGGTCTCGGATACCCGGAATGGTCCCAGCCGCCCGGTCGGGTCGCGCCGTGGGGAAACGGCTGACACCCGACCGCAACGCGACTACCCTGGGCGAGCAGGTGTTCACCGGCGCGGAGCAGGGCGGGGAGGCGCTGCGATGAGCGGAGACACGAGCACTCCGGGGGATTGGGCTCCACCGCGGTGGAAGCTGTGGTCGTTGCCCGGGCGGGTGCGGTTCTTCGTACTGGCTGTCGATCTGGCGGCGCTGGCCGTCCTGGTGGTGGCGGCGCGGGCGGCGCCCTCGCCGCAGCAGTGGGCGACGGCCGGCTGGCTCGCCGCGGCCGCGTTGCCGCACCTGCACGCCTCGCACCTGATCGAGCAGCGGCGTCGCGATCGTTCCGGCTCGCCGTACGTCGACCTCTGCAGCGTCTGGATCTTCGCCGGGGTGCTCGCCCTGCCGCTGGTGCTGGAGCTGGCGCTGGTCGCGGTGATCTACGGCCACCGCTGGCTGCTGGTCAACCGCTTCGACCCGGTCCGCCCGCCGCACCGCACGGTGTTCACCGCCGCCACGCTCGCCTTGGCGGCGGCCGCCGCGGCCGCCGTGCTGCGGCTGACCGGCGCGCACGAGCACCTCCTCCACGTCGGCGACGGCGCCCGGCCCGGCTGGGCGGACCTCGCCGCCGTGCTCGCCGCGGGCGCCGTGCAGTGGACGGTCAACACCGCGCTCGTCGGCGCGGTCATCGCCTGGACGGTCACCGTCGAGCACCCCCGCCGGCTGCTGGGCAGCGCCTCGGACAACCTCCTGGAGGTCAGCCAGCTGGCGCTCGGCGTCTTCGTCGCGCTCGCCCTGCTGTGGTGGCCGCCCGCGGCGCTGCTGATGATCATCCCGACGTTCGCGCTGCACCAGTGCGTCCAGCTCGACCAGCTCAAGCTGGCCGCGCGCACCGACCAGCGCACCGGGCTGCTCAACGCGATCGCGTGGCACCAGCAGGCCGAGCGGGCGCTCGAGCGCGCCCGCACCACCGGCGGCCGGACCGGGGTGCTGATGATCGACCTCGACTGGTTCAAGCGCATCAACGACACCCACGGCCACCCGGTCGGCGACGACGTCCTCGCCGAGGTGGCCACCGTGCTCGCGAAGACCGTCCGGCGCGGGGACACGGTCGGGCGGTACGGCGGGGAAGAGTTCGCGGTCCTGCTGCCCGACGTCGACGAAGCCGAGGTCCGGGCGGTCGCCGAGCGGATCCGCGTCCGGATCCGGGCGCTGCGCATCACCGCGCCCACCGGCGAACCGGTCGCGCTGTCGGCGACCATCGGCGCGGCCCTGCACCCGGCGGTGGCCGAAGCGGGCCTGGACGGGATCATCCGCGCGGCCGACGAAGCCCTGTACGCGGGCAAGAAAGCGGGCCGGGACCGGGTGGCGCTCGCGCTCTAAGCGGGGCTGGTGCCGCGCACGACGAGCCGGTGCGGGGCGACGATCGACCGGGGTGCCGCGGCCGGCTGGGTCAGCCGGTCCAGCGCCAGCTCCGCGATGCGGTCCTTGTCCGGCGACACCGTCGTGAGGGCCGGGACGCTGTAGCGGCCGTCCTCGATGTCGTCGAAGCCCACCAGCGCCAGCGCGTCCGGT
This sequence comes from Amycolatopsis sp. cg9, assembly GCF_041346945.1. Classification (NCBI taxonomy): domain Bacteria; kingdom Bacillati; phylum Actinomycetota; class Actinomycetes; order Pseudonocardiales; family Pseudonocardiaceae; genus Amycolatopsis; species Amycolatopsis sp. cg9. The sequence continues at coordinate 6,511,369 of NZ_CP166850.1, forward strand.
ACCGCGACCCCGCGGTCGGCGGCGGCCCGCAGCGCGCCCAGGGCGAGCTCGTCGGTGAAGCAGAAGACCGCGTCCGGCGGTTCGGGCCGGTCCAGCAGGGCCAGCAGCGCCGCGTGGCCGTCGGCGCGGTGCAGCCGCCGCACCGCGACCTCCAGCTCCGGGTCGGCCGGCAAGCCCGCGTCGGCCAGCGCCTGGCGGTAGCCGGTGAGGCGCTGGCGGGCCGTCGCGTTCAGCGAGCGCGGCTGGATGCCCAGCGCCGCGACGCGCCGGCGGCCGCCGGCCAGCAGGTGGGCGGTGGCTTCGCGCGCCGCCGCGACGTTGTCGATCGCGACGTGGTCGACGCCCGCCGTGCCGTCGTGCTCGCCGAGCAGCACCAGCGGGACCGGGTCGGTGCGCGCGGCCAGCTCCGCGGGCGCCACCGCCCACGGGCTGAACAGGACACCGTCGACCAGCTGGCTGCGCTGCCCGTGCAGCAGCTGCTTCTCGCGCTCGGCGTCGCCGTCGGTCTGGTCGATGAGCACCGTCAGGCCGCGGGCCTCGGCGATGCGCACGGTCCGCGCGGCGAGCTCGGCGAAGTACGGCGAATCGATCTCGGGGATCACCAGCGCGATCAGCCCGGTCCGGCCGCGCCGCAGCGTCCGGGCGGCCAGGTTCGGCCGGTAGCCGAGCGCGTCGATGCTGGCCTGCACCCGCTCGCGGGTCGCCGGGGCCACGTAGCGGAACCCGTTGACCACGTTGGACACCGTCCGGACGGACACGCCCGCGTGCTCGGCCACGTCGCGCAGTTTGGGGTTCACCGGGGCAGCGTACCTCTTGCAACGTGGCATGCCACGTTGCAAACTGAGGTGCCACGCCGTCGTGCCCCAGGAGGCCAGGATGACCTCGCACCAGACCGCCCCCGCTCCGCTGCCCGCCGCCGAGCTCGCGACGCTGACCGAGCGCCTGCACCGGGACGGCATCATCGGCCTGCCCCAGGCGTTCACCCGCGACTGGGTCCGGCGCCTCGGCGAAGACATCGACACGGCGTTCGCCGAGGCCCGTGCCCGGCCGGACGGCGCCGTCGGCCGCGGGCCGAACCGCTTCTACGTCGAGATCCACCCGGAGCAGCTGCGGGGGTTCGCCGAGCTGGCGGGCCACCCGTGGATCACGGCCGTCGCCGAAGCGGTGCTGGGGCCGGACTACCGGATCGTCGAGGTCGGCTTCGACGTTCCGCTGGCCGGCGCGGCCGACCAGCCGTGGCACCGGGACTTCCCGATGCCGGAGGAGACCGCCCGCCACCGCAGGCTGACGTCGCTGGCGGTCAACGTGACCGCGGTCGACACCGAGCCGGACATGGGCCCGTTCGAAATCGCGCCCGGCACGCACTGGGACGACGGCACCGCCTTCGACCACGGCATGTTCCCGCCGCGGACGGCGTACCCGCGCTACCGGGAGCTCGCGGCGCGCAAGTTCCCGCGGATGGGGGACATCTCGATCCGCTCGGCGCTGACGGTCCACCGCGGCACGGCGAACCACTCGGCGAAGTCCCGCCCGGTCCTCGTCCTCGGCCTCGACGCGCCGGGCGCGGGCAACGACGCCCGCCACGACACCGCCGTCACCCGCGAATTCCGGGCCTCACTGCCGGAATCCGTGCGCGCGCACCTGGACTGCCCGGTCGTCGACGTCCTGCGGCCGATCACCCAGAAACACACGATCGAAGGACTGGTGATGGGCGACGCGGGGTAGCGCCGATGTTTGCCGCGCCCGGACGCGGGCATACCTGGCCATGGCTGATGCGGGAATCACCGAACTGACGGGCCGCGCCGGAGTCATCGCGGCGTTGCGACGCGTACTGCTCGCCTTCGGGGTCGGCGGCGCACTGGCGTGCCTCGCCTGGATGGCGTTGTGGCTGGCCATGCACCTTTGAGGGCCCGGCGCCGGCCGGGGTTCCCGGCCGGCGCCGCGGGCTCACTGGCAGGCTTCGCAGTCCGGGTCGTCGATCCGGCAGGCGGCGCCGTCGGTGAGCTCGAAGTCGAAGTCGTCCAGCGCGGGCACGGCCGGCGCGGTGGCTTCTTCCGGGGTGGTGGTGGACATGGCGCTCCCTCGGGTCGAACGGGTTCTCTCCGGGTGTAGCGCCGAAGATCGCCGGGCATTCCGTGACCCGCGCCACAGTCGACATATCGGCAGCCCAGGGTGGCGCGACCGCACCACGTCGTCAGCGGACGGGCCCGGTCTTCCGCCCCATGGGGCGCATCGGCGGAGCTCAGCGACCCCGGCGGCGGCTCACCACGGCGGCGACCGCCACCGCGACCCCAGCCGCGGCGAATACCCCCGTGGCGACCGGGCTCAAGAACTTCGACAAGCTCGGTGCGCTGCTCGGCCCCAGCAGCCAGGCCCCGGCCAAAGCGGCATACACCGCCGTCAGGCCGGCGGCCCACCAGCGCAACGAATTCCCGGCACGCAAGGTGCCGACCAGGACGACGGCGATGGGGACGACGCTCAGGAAAGCGAACTGGCCGAGCACCATGATCGGCACCGTCCAGGCCGCGACGAGCACGGCGGTCGAAGTGCGGCGGGCCGGAACTGTGGTCGTGGTCATCGGGTTCTCCTCGTGGTTCAGCGGTGGCAGGGGGCTTCGGCGGTCGTCTTGAGGTCGGCCAGCCAGGCGTCGAGCCCCGGGGCCAGGTACTTGATGGCGGTCGCCGGGTCGGCTTCGATCTGCTCGCCCGTCCAGCTCTCCTCGGTGCGGACGAGGACGCCGCCGCGGGCCGGGGTGAACGTCCAGACGTGCACGCCCCGGTCGATGCGCAGGCCCTCGCCGATGGCCGGGCCGCTCCAGCGGATGCAGCGGCCCGGCTGGGACTGGTGGACGGTCGACGTGATGACCAGCGTGGTCGCCGGGGTCGCGGGGGTGGCCGGGACCGGGGTCGTCCACCGGAACCGCGAGCCGGGCCGCAGCGGGCCGGGGTCGAGGCGCTTCGCGCCGCTGACGGCGCTCTGCCACGAAGGCCAGCCCGCGACGTCGGTCTGCAGGTTCCAGACCGCGCCCGGCGGCGCCTTGATCAGCGTTTCGGTCCGGTAGTGCAGCCGGGCGGCGGGGTCGATCCCCTCGCCGCGGCAGGTGACGGGCTGCACCGAGGCCGCGGGTGCGGCGGGAGCGGCGACGCCGAGCAGTCCGGCGGCCAGGGGCAGGGCGAGCAAGGTGGTGCGCAAGCGGGTCACGGGGTTCTCCTTGTTGTTAGTGCCTGTTGTGATAGTTAGAAGCTATAACCAACGCGGAGTGAGTGTCAATAGGAAAAGTGATAGCCTCTAACCGTGACGGAGAGCCCGCGGGAGCGCTACCGCGCCCAAGTGCGTGAAGAGATCAAGCGGCACGCCTGGGAGCAGATCGCCGCGGCCGGCGTGCCGGCGCTGTCGCTCAACGCCATCGCCAAGCGGGTGGGCATGAGCGGCCCGGCGCTGTACCGGTACTTCGCGAGCCGGGACGAGCTGATCACCGCGCTCATCCGGGACGCCTACCGCAGCATCGCCGACGTCGTCCAGGGTGTGCGCGGCCAGGGCGTCGCCATGCTGGCCAAGGTCATCCGGGACTGGGCGCGCAGCGACCCGCAGCGCTACTTCCTCATCTACGGCACGCCCGTCCCCGGCTACCACGCGCCCGCCGACACGACCGCGCTCTCGCACGAGGTGATGGTCGTGCTGATCGAAGCCTGCGCGGAACTGCCCGAGCCGGAGGTCCCGTCGCCGTTCGACGAGCACCTCGAGACCCATCGCGAGTGGGCGGGCGGCAGCGGGGTCACGGCCGGGGCGCTGCGCCGCGCGCTGGCCTTCTGGACCCGCCTGCACGGCGTGCTCTCCCTCGAGCTGGCCGGCCACTTCGCGGGCATGAAGTTCGATCCCGACCTGCTGATCGACGAAGAGCTGACGGCGCTCGCGCTGGACTGACCCACCCATTTCGGACACCGGATCCGCGGCGATCCCGCACGTCCACGTGCCTAGTCGTCAAATTTCTGAATCATGTCAAGTTCTTGCATGTTGTCTCCTCGTTGTTGCATGCTCGTGAGGCTCGCGCTCCCTCCCCTGCCGCTCTCGACGAAGAGAAGACGCCATGACACGCATGCGCTTGCCCCGGCTCCTGGCCGGATTCCTCGCCGTGGGGCTGTCCGTCGCCGGGCTCTCCCTCGCCTCCGCCGCCGGCAGTCCGCCGCCTCCGGCGCAAGCCGCGGCCGCCGTCGCCGACGTGCCGCTGGCCCGCACGGTCTCGGCCAGCAGCGCGCTGCCCGGCTACCCGGTCGCCAACACGGTCGACGGGAACCAGGCCAGCTACTGGGAGTCCGCCAACAACGCGTTCCCGCAGTGGCTCCAGGCCGACCTCGGCTCGGCGAAGCCGCTCTCGCGGATCGTGCTGAAACTGCCCGCCACCTGGGAGTCCCGCACCCAGACCCTCGCCGTGCGGGGCAGCACCGACGGCAGCGCGTTCACCGACCTCGTCGCCTCGGCCGGGTACGCGTTCGCGCCGAGCGCCGGCACTGTCACCATCCCGGTGACAGTGACGACCCGGTACGTGCGCCTGCAGATCACCGGCAACACGCAGTGGCCCGCCGCGCAGCTCTCGGAGTTCGAGCTGTACGGCCCGGACTCCGGCGACACGCAGGCGCCCACCGCGCCGGCGAACCTCGCCCTGACCGAGCCCGGCGCCGGCCAGATCCGGCTGACGTGGTCGGCCTCGACCGACGACGTCGGCGTCACCGGCTACACCGTCTACCGCGACGGCACCCCGGTCACCACCGTCACCGGCACCACCTTCACCGAGACGCGGCCCGCGGGCACGCGCGTCGAGTACTTCGTGCGCGCCAAGGACGCCGCCGGCCACGAGTCCGCCGACAGTGGCCACGTCGTGCGCCAGGGCACCCAGGCCGGGCAGAACCTGGCCGCCGGCAAGCCGATCGAGGCGACCTCGAGCGTCTTCTCCTTCGTCGCCGCCAACGCCAACGACAACAACACCGGTACGTACTGGGAATCCGCCGCGGGCTACCCGAACTCGCTGACCGTGAAGCTCGGCGCCGGTGCCGACCTCGACGCCGTCGTCGTGCGGCTCGACCCGGACGCCGTCTGGGGCGCGCGGACGCAGAACTTCGAGGTGCTCGGCCGCGACCAGGGCGCCACGGCGTTCACCACGCTCAAGGCCCGCGCCGACTACCGCTTCGACCCGGCCGCCGGCCAGAACACGGTGACCATCCCGGTCACCGGGCGCGCCGCGGACGTGCGGCTGCAGTTCTTCGCCAACTCGGGAGCGCCGGGTGCGCAGGTCGCGGAGTTCCAGGTGCTCGGCACGCCGGCGCCGAACCCCGACCTGGTCGTCACCGGCACGACCTGGACCCCGGCGAACCCGGACGAGACCAGCCAGGTCACCGTTTCGGCGACGGTGAAGAACGCGGGCACCGCGGCCGCGCCCGCCACGACCGTGAACGTCGCACTGGGCGGCACGGTCGTCGGCAACGCCGCCGTCGGCGCGCTCGCCGCGGGGGCGGCCACCACGCTGACCGTGAACGCGGGCACGCGGCCGCAGGGCAGCTACCAGGTCACCGCGACCGTCGACCCGGCCGACACCGTCGTCGAGCAGAACGACACCAACAACACCTACACCGCACCCGCACCGCTGGTCGTCGCCCAGGCGCCGGGACCGGACCTCGAGGTCACCGGCATCACGTCGAACCCGCCGAACCCGGCGGCCGGCGCGGCGGTGTCGTTCACCGTGGCCGTGCACAACCGCGGCACCGGCGGCGCGGGCGCCTCGGTGACCCGGCTGACCGCGGGGGCCACCACGCTGAGCGGCAGCACGCCCGCCGTCGCGGCCGGGTCCACAGTGGACGTCGCCATCGCGGGCACGTGGACCGCGACCAGCGGCGGCGCGACCCTCGCCGCGACCGCCGACGCGACGAACACGGTCGCGGAGACCAACGAATCCAACAACGGGCTGTCCCGCACGATCGTGGTCGGCCGCGGCGCGGCCCTGCCGTACACCGAATACGAGGCGGAAAGCGCGCAGTACCAAGGGCAGCTGCTCGAAGCCGACCCGCTGCGCACGTTCGGGCACACCAACTTCGCGACCGAATCCTCCGGCCGCCGATCGGTGCGGCTGGCGAACCAGGGCCAATACGTCGAGGTCACGTCGGTGAACCAGGCGAACTCGATCGTCGTCCGCAACTCCGTGCCCGACGCGCCCGCCGGCGGCGGCCAGGACTTCACGCTCAGCCTGTACGTCAACGGCACCTTCGCGCAGAAGCTGACGCTGTCGTCCAAGCACAGCTGGCTCTACGGCACCACCGACGACCCCGAAGGCCTGACCAACACCCCGCAGGCCGACGCGCGCCGGCTGTTCGACGAGTCGCACGCGCTGCTGAGCCAGTCGTACCCGGCGGGCACGAAGTTCAAGCTGCAGCGGGACAACGGCGACAGCGCGGCCTACTACGTCATCGACCTGGTCGACCTGGAACAGGTCGCGCCGGCGCTGCCGAAGCCGGCCGAGTGCACGTCGATCACGGCGTACGGCGCGGTGCCGGACGACGGCGTCGACGACGCCCCGGCGATCCAGCGCGCGGTCACCGACGACCAGAACGGCGTCATCCCGTGCGTGTGGATCCCCGAAGGCCAGTGGCGGCAGGAGGCGAAGATCCTCACCGACGACCCGACCGTGCCCAACGGCGGCGGGCAGTACAACCAGGTCGGCATCTCCGACGTCAGCATCCGCGGCGCCGGCATGTGGCGCTCGCAGCTGTACTCGCTGATCCAGCCGCAGGACGCGGGCACCATCAACCACCCGCACGAAGGCAACTTCGGGTTCGACATCGACAAGAACACGCAGATCTCCGACATCGCGATCTTCGGCTCCGGCCGGATCCGCGGCGGTGACGGCAACGCCGAGGGCGGGGTCGGCCTCAACGGCCGCTTCGGCACCGGCACCAAGATCTCGAACGTCTGGATCGAGCACGCGAACGTCGGCGTGTGGGTCGGCCGCGACTACAGCAACAAGCCGGAGCTGTGGGGCCCCGCCGACGGGCTCCAGTTCAGCGGCATGCGGATCCGCGACACCTACGCCGACGGCATCAACCTCACCAACGGCACGCGGAATTCGAAGGTGTTCGACTCGTCGTTCCGCACCACCGGCGACGACTCCCTCGCCGTGTGGGCCAACCAGTACGTGAAGGACCCGTCGGTGGACATCGCGCACGACAACGCCTTCACCAACAACACCATCCAGCTCCCGTGGCGCGCGAACGGCATCGCGATCTACGGCGGCTACGGCAACAAGATCGAGAACAACCTGGTGTCCGACACGATGAACTACCCGGGGATCATGCTGGCGACCGACCACGACCCGCTGCCGTTCTCCGGGCAGACGCTGATCGCGAACAACGCCCTGTACCGCTGCGGCGGCGTGTTCTGGGGCGAGCAGCAGAAGTTCGGCGCGATCACGTTCTTCGCGCAGGGCAAGGACATCACCGGGGTGACGCTGCGGGACACGGAGATCCACGACTCCACCTACGACGGCATCCAGTTCAAGACCGGCGGCGGGACCATGAACGTGGCCGTCACGAACGTCAAGATCGACAAGTCGAACAACGGGGCCGGCATCCTCGCGATGAGCGGCGCCCGCGGCAGCGCGACCTTGTCGAACGTGACGATCACGAACTCGTCGGCGGGCAACGTCGTCGTCGAGCCGGGGTCGCAGTTCGTGCTCACCGGCGCGCCCTGAGCCTGGGCAGCGGCGCCCGCGTCCCGGGCGCCGCTGCCCAGCACCAGCCGATCACGGGTCACCCGGTCTGGGCGCGGATCCAGTCCGCCACGACGTCCACCCGCGCGATCGTCTCGGCCCCGGGCTGCGGGCACGGCGGCCCGGTGTTGACGATGGCGACCAGCGTCCCGGTGCGGTCGTCGCCGGAGACGAAGAACGGGCCGCCCGAATCCTCCGGGCACGGGCCGTTTTCGACGGTTCGCGTACCCACCGGCACGGCTTCCAGCGTCGACTGGCCGATGCCCGAGACCGTGAAGCGCCCGCGTTTGAGGTGGTCGGACGGCCCGAGCACGGTCGCCGAGTGCGAGCCCCAGCCGGCGAACTGCAGCTGCCGGCCCACCACCGGCCGCTCGCGGTTCAGCTCGACCGGCACGATGTCGGTGATCGCGAGGTCGAGCTTCGCCAGCGCCAGGTCGTTCAGCGGGGACTGCCGGACGTCGACGACCTTCGCCGTGTGCCCGCCGGGATCGGTGTCCTTCAGGCGGCCGACGGTCACCGTCATCGTGTACCGCGGCCGGCCGCCGACCCGCGCGTCGGCCAGGTCGTGGAAGCAGTGCCCGGCGGTCACGACCCACTGCGGCGCGACCAGCGCCCCGCTGCAGGCGCCGTCGCGCACGCCGCCGCCCGCGACGGGGATGTCGTCCGACGTCAGCTTCGCGTTGAAGGGCAAGGTGGGGGTGGGCGCGGGCCGGGTGGTCGTGGTCACCGGCGCCGGGGCGGGGGCCGCCGGGTCGGGCAGCCCGTGCCCGCCGGCCGCGGCGGCCAGGACGGACCCGGCGACCGGCACGCCGGTGGTGGTGTGCGCGAACGCGAGCCCGGCCCCGGCCAGCACCGCGAGGGCGGTGGCCCGCGGCCGGAAGAGCCGTCGTCGGTGCGAAGAAGTCCTCACACCCCTGATACACGGGCGGGAGCCCGGAATGGTTGCGCGTTTCGCGCGCGAACCGCGTCGGCGCCGGTCAGGCGGGTGGTGCCGCGATCGCCGGCCACAGCACCGAGACGACGGCGGCCGGGATCCCGTCCTTGCCGTCGCCCCGGTAGAAGGCGGCGAAGTAGCTGCCGAAGCACAGCGTGGCGATGGTGTGCTTGTCGATGCCGTCCCGGACCGCGCCGCTGGCCTGGAGCTGGGTCAGCACGTTCTCGACCAGCGCGACGCGCGGTTCGACGGCGTGCTCGCGCAGGATGCCGAGCAGCTCCGGGGTGCGGATCGCCTCGCCGGCGAAGTTGCCCATCAGCACCATGGCGTCCGGGTTGAAGTACGCGGGGTCCAGCCGCCGGACCGCTTCGGTGAAGGCCTCCCGCGGGGCCAGCCGGCTCAAGTCCACTGTGTACGAATCGCGCTGTTTGCGGAAACCGTAGTCCAGCGCGTCCACGACCAGGTCGAACTTGGTGCGCCACCGGCGGTACAGCGTCGGGCGGCTGACCTTCGCGTCCGTCGCGATGTCGCCGATGGTCATCAGCGAGTAGCCGTCGCGGACCAGCCGCGCCCGGGTGGCCAGGATGATCGCTTCGTCGAGCGCCGCGTCGCGGGGACGGCCGCCGGGGCGCGACGCGGCTTCTTCGTCGGTCGCGTCCCGGGAAGCCATCTCCGCAGCCTAACGTCCGGGGCGCTGCCCCACCCGGTCGACGAACGTCTTCACGGTCACCGCGCTGTCCCGGGTGCCCAGGAACCGGTGGGTGGTGGCGTCGAAGACGAGCACTTCCGGCCGTGCCTTCGGCGACGAGCCGGGCGGGACCGGCCAGGTGATCCCGACCCCCGGTCGGCCGGCGCCGTCGGTGACGTGGTCCAGCGCCGTCAGGCCGGGCACCTTCGCCGCCGCCGCGAACAGCGCCGCGTAGGACGCGGGCCGGAGGGCGTGCTCGTAGGCGAGGCTGATCACGTCCTTGCCCAGCGCGTTGACGTCGCCCCGCTCGCCGCTGTGGTGTTCTTCGAGGTAGGCGAGCATCGCGTCCGCGGTCGTCGGCAGGTCCGTCCGGTAGGCGGGGGAGGGACGGCAGTCTTCGAGCGTCCCTTCCTTGCTCGGGTCGTTCGCGCCGTAGACGGGTGCTTTGCCGTCGCGGCAGCCGGGGATCTTCGTGTCGCCGATCAGTCCGTCGCGGGTGCCGTCGACCGAGAACCACACCTCCCGCACGGAGTGGTCGCTGCGTTCGGTTTTCACGTACAGGAACTGGTCCGGGCGCGGGACCGCGGCCTGCTCCCCGAGCGCCGCGCCCGCCGCCTCGGTGAGCACCCGCACCGGATCGGCGTGCGCGACACCGACACCGACGCCGACCCCGGCGCCGGTTTCGCCGGCCGGCGCGAGCGCCACGACGGCGGTGATGCCCGCGGCCAGCGCGGCGGCGGCTCCGGCCGTCCAGAACCACCGCTTCGCCCGCCGAGGCCGCCCGGTGCGCGCCGCGGCCAGCAGCCGCTCCCGGGCGGGGGCGAGGTCCTCCGCCGTCGCGAGGCCGACGGCGTCCGCGCGCTCGCGGATCAGGTCCAGGTCATCCATGATCGGAGGTCTCCTTCACGAGGTCGAGGGCACCGAGTTCGGCGCGGACGCGGTGGCGGGCGCGGCTGAGCCGCGACTTCACGGTGCCGACGGGGATGGCCAGCGCTTCGGCGACCTCCGGGTAGCCGAGCCCTTCGGCGGCGACGAGCAGCAGCACGTCCCGCTCGCGGGGCCGCAGCCCGGCCAGCGCCCGGTCGAGCCGCGCGCCGAGGGCCTGGGCGGTGACCCTCTCGGCGACGCGGTCGTCGTGCCCGGTTTCGGCGGGTGGCGGCCCGAGGGCCAGCCGGAGCTTCAGCTCGCGCACCTCCGCCCGCCGCTGCCGCGCGACGAGGTTCGTGGCGATGCCGTAGAGCCACGGCCGGGCGTCCGGCCGGGCCGGGTCGAACTTGCCCCGGTTGTCGAACGCGATCAGGAAGGTGTCGGCGAGGACGTCGTCCGCGCTTGCCGGACCGAGGCGCCGGACCAGGTAGCGGTGGATGTGCCGCGCGTGGCGGTCGAAGATCACCGCGAACAGGCTCGGCTCCCGCCGCGACCGCGTGATCACGCTCGCGTCGTCGTCTTCCGTGTCTTCCGGGGTCATCGCCCGCCTTCCGCTGCTGCCGGTGTCCTCAGCTGTTCACGGAACGGGCGGGCCGGGTTCCGGAATCGGGGCCGCTCGCGGCCGAAAGTGACACAGGTCACCCGGCTTCAGGGGCAGTCTTCGGCCGCCAGCATGCCGCGGCTGGCCTCGCCGAGGCCGTCGGCCAGCGCGCTCAGCTGGTCCGGGGTGAGGACGTCGAGCAGCAGCTCCCGCACGAGGGCGACGTGCCCGGGCTCGGCCTGGGCCAGCCGGGCCGCGCCCTCGTCGGTCAGCACGGCGTAGACAGCGCGGACGTCGCTCTCGCACGCGCGCCGCCGGACGAGCCCGGCCTGCTCCAGCTGGCCGATCTGGTAGGTCAGCCCGCTCTTGGAGTTGGACACGGCGCAGGCGAGTTCGGCCATCCGCAGCTCGCGGCCCGGTGCCCCGCCGAGCCGGGCGAGGATCTCGTACTGGAGGTGGGACAGGCCGGCGTCGCGCTTGAGCTGCTGGTCCAGCCGCTGGTGGAGCAGGGTGAAGGTGCTGCGGAACGCGTTCCAGGCGCGCTTTTCCCGCGCGTTCAGCGGACCACCCATGCGGCAACGGTACCCGTTGTTCAAATTCGAACCCGTGCTCAGCGCCGCTGTTAGGGTCGGCGCGTGATGTTCGATCCCGGAACCGCGGCCCGGGTGCGGCTCTGCAGCCGGCGGGACAACGGCTGGGCCGCGGTGCTCGTGCGGCTGCTCGACAACGCCCCGGAAGCCGAACTCGACCTCCCGCCCGCCGACGAGCAGACGGTCGTGGTGGTCGGGGCGGGCACCACGACGATCGAGTCGCGGCACGGCGCGCGGTGGCGCCGGGCGGACTACGGCCCGGGTTCGATCGGCCTGACCGCACCCGGCCACCCGGCCCGGCTCCGCTGGCGCGGCCCCGGGCGCACCCTGACCACGCACGTCCACCTGCCGGCCGCGCTGGTCGACCGGACGGCCCTCGAGCTGTGGGGCCGCGACGCGAACCGCCTCGGCCGCCCGGACGCCCTCGCCGTCGAAGACCCGGTGCTGGCGTCGGTCGCCGGGGCACTGGGTTCGGCGGCCCTCGCGGGCGCCGACGAGCTGTACGCGGAATCGGCGGCGGCGTTCCTGGCGGTCCACCTCCTGACCCGCCACGCGGCGGCACCCCCGCCCCGCGTCCCGGGCCGCGACGAGCTGCGCACCCGCCGGGCCGTCCAGTTCATCCGCGACAACCACCACCGCCCCCTCACCCTGGCCGACATGGCGGCGGCGGCCGACCTGAGCCCGTTCCACTTCCTGCGCGTCTTCAAGACGGCGACGGGGCAGACGCCGTACCGCTACCTGACCCGCGTCCGGGTGGAGCAGGCGTGCCGGCACCTGGAGCGGGGCGAGCTGTCGGTGACGGAGATCGCGCAGGCGTGCGGGTTCGCGACGCCGTCGCGGTTCGCTTCGGCGTTCCGGGCGCAGATCGGGCAGCCGCCGTCGGCGTACCGGACCGCGGTGCGGAGCTAGCAGCCGGCCGCGACCGGCTGATCGGTGCCGGTGTAGAGGTACGAGTCCGGGACGTAGCCGGTGCCGACGAAGTTCCACAGCGAGCTCGTCCCGTACGGGCCCTCGACCGCGAACCAGGTGAGGGTGCAGTCGATCCGCACCAGCGCGCCGGGCGCGAGCGTGCCGACCGGCCGGTTGCCCGCGTCGACGACCTTGACCGGCTGATCGGTGAGGACGACTCCCCACCCGGCCGTCTGCGGCCGCAAGCTCGCCACGGCGTCGGGGCAGAACGCGGTGTAGGCGAGGTAGCTCAGCACGGCCTGGTCGTCGGGGTTCCGGGGATCGAGGTCGCGCAGGACGCTGAAGTACTCGGTGGCGACCCGGAACGCCTCGCCGACGGAATCGGCGTCCGTCTGCTCCCCGTGCAGGTACAGGGCCACTTCGGCGGCGTACCACCGAGAGCCGAGCGGGGTGCCGTCGGCGAGCATGGTGCCCACTTCGTCGCAGGCGGCCCGGCGGAACGCGCTGCGGATCTCCTTCTTGGCTTCGTCCTCGAGCTCGGCGCGGAAGTCGTCGATCCAGCTCGTCCGGTTCTCGCGCTCGGCGCTCCGGTAGCTGGTGGTGGCCTTCCGGGCCGATTCCCGCGCGGCGGCGGTTCCTTCGGTCGCCGCCGCGCTGTGCGCCGACTTCGAAATCCCCTCGAGTTCGGTGACCCCGGCCTTCGCGGTGGGACCGTCGAGCGCGCTCACCGCGTTGTGCACCAGCACCTGCTTTTCGGCCGCCCGCGCTTCCCATTCCGCCGCGGTCGCCGCGGCTTTGGCGACCTTCCCGCAGCCGGTGAGCGCGCAGGCGGCGCACAGGACCACCACCAGGGCCGCGAAGGGAAACCGGGCTCGCGAATACGACATCGGGCACCTCCCGGGACGGGCAGGGCGAATCCTCGCCGAAGAGTCGCTCGCCCGGGGCGGCGCGTTACGGCACTGCCACCCGCAATAAACGGCCGCTCCGGCAGCAATCACGGGAAGGCGGCTCCGGGGGCCGCGGGGCTAGCGTCGCCGGGTGTCCACTCCAGAAATCGAAGCGAGCGTCAACGGGGAGGCCGTGCGGTTGCGGCTCGACCCGCGGGAGTCGCTGCTCGACGTCCTGCGGGAACGCCTCGGGCTGACCGGTACCAAGAAGGGCTGCGACCAGGGCCACTGCGGGGCCTGCACGGTCCACCTCGACGGGCGGCGCGTGGTGTCCTGCCTGACGCCCGCCGTGCAGGTCGACGGGCAGGAGGTGACCACCATCGAGGGGGTCGCCGGGCCGGGGGGCGGGCTGCACCCGCTGCAGCAGGCCTTCGTCGACCACGACGCCCTCCAGTGCGGCTACTGCACGCCCGGCCAGATCATGTCCGGGCTCGCCTGCATCGCCGAGGGGCACGCCGGTGACGACGAGCAGGTGCGCGAGTACCTGAGCGGCAACCTGTGCCGGTGCGGGGCCTACGCCGGGATCGTCGCCGCCGTGCGGCAAATCGCCGGGGAGGGCTGATGCGGCCCTTCGCCCACGTCGTTCCGGACAGCGTCGGCTCCGCCGTCGAGGCGCTGCGCGACGCCGTGCCCGGTACCCGGATCCTGGCCGGCGGCACCACGCTGTACGACCTGATGAAGCTCGGCATCGAGACGCCGCCCGCCGTCGTCGACGTGCACCGGCTGCCCGAGCTGACCGCCGTCGACGCCGGTGGGCGCGAACTCGTCTTCGGTGCCGGGGCGCGGATGGCCGACGTCGCCGACCACCCCGCCGTGCGCGCCGGGTACCCCGCGCTGTCGGAGTCGCTGTGGCGCGCGGCCTCCCAGCAGCTGCGGAACATGGCCACCGTCGGCGGCAACCTGTTGCAGCGCACGCGGTGCGGCTACTTCCGCGGCGGCCCCGAGTTCCCCTGCAACAAACGCGAACCCGGCAGTGGCTGCGCCGCGCGCGGAGGGCACGACCGCACCCTCGCGCTGCTCGGCACCAGCGACGCCTGCATCGCGACCTACCCCGGCGACTGGGCCGTCGCGCTGCTCGCCTTCGACGCGGTCGTCGACGTCGCCGGCCCCGGCGGCGAACGCACGGTCCCGCTGGCGGAGCTGCACGTCGAACCGGGCGACGACCCGGCCCGCGAACACGTCCTCGACGCCCGCGAGCTGATCCTGCGCATCCGCGTCCCGGTGACGCCCGCCGGCCGCGGGTCGGTCTACCTGAAGATCCGCGACCGCGAGTCCTACGCCTTCGCCCTCGCCTCGGCCGCGGTCGCGCTCACCGTGGACGACGGCGTCGTCGGCGACTGCCGGATCGCGCTCGGCGGCGTGGCCACCCGGCCGTGGCGGGCGGCGGAAGCCGAACGCGCCCTGCGCGGTGCGCCGCTGACCGCCGAGAACGCCCGGCGCGCCGGCGAGATCGCGTTCGCCGGCGCGCGGCCCGGCACCCACAACGGGTTCCGGGTCGAACTGGGCATCCGCACGGTCGCCGACGCCGTGCTGACGGCCGGGGAGCGGGCGGCCCGATGACCGACACGCGCCGCGTGGACGCCCACGAAAAAGTCACCGGCACGGCCGCCTACGGCACCGACCGCGTCCCGGACGGCGTCGTCCACGCGGCCCTCGCCCCGGCCCGGATCGGTCGCGGCCGGGTGTCCGATGTGGACACCAGTGCGGCCGAGGCCGTGCCCGGCGTGCTCCTCGTCGTGACCCGCTTCGACGCCGGCGAGCTGCGCGGCCCGGGGTTCATCATGGGCGGCGGGTTCGCGTTCCAGAGCCTGCAGCCGCTGCTGGACGACCGGATCGCCTACCGCGGCCAGCCGATCGCACTGGTCGTGGCCGAAACCCCGGTCGCCGCCACCGAAGCGGCTTCGCTCGTCACCGCCGGGTACGAACCCGAGCCGGTCGCCGTCCACCTCGGCGCCGACGGCGCGACCACCCTGGTGCAGGAAGAGGCGATCCCGCTGCCGTTCCTCGCCGACATCAAGGTCGGCGACGCCGACGCAGGCGTCGACGCCAGCCCGGTGCGGATCGACCGCACCTACGAGCACGCGGCGCAGCACGCCGTGCCGATGGAGCTGAACGGCGCCGTCGTCGAGTGGCGCGACGGCACGCTCGTCGTGCACGAGGGCACCCAGAACGCGGCCGCGGTCCGGCACGGGCTCGCCCAGCAGCTCGGCCTCGACGCGGCGCACATCGAGGTGCGGTCGCCGTACGTCGGCGGCGGGTTCGGCCAGAAGAACTCGCTCCAGCCGCACCTCGCGCCGCTCGCGCTGGTGAGCCGCCGCCTCGGCCGCCCGGTCAAGCTCGTGCTGACGCGCGCGCAGACCTTCCACAACGGCAGCTTCCGCCCGGCCACCCGCCACCGCGTCCGCCTCGGCGCCGACGCGTCCGGCAAGATCCTCGCCGCCGTGCACGAGGTCGACCAGCAGACCTCCCGCCACGACCTGTTCCCGGCCATGCACACCGAAGTCACTTCGCGGCTGTACGGCTTCGAAGCGTTCCGCGGCCGGCACCGGCTCGTGCGGACCGACGTGCAGACCCCCGGGTACGTGCGGGCGCCGTTCGAGAGCTCGGCGATGTTCGCGTTCGAGTCGGCGGTCGACGAGCTGGCCCACGCCACCGGCCAGGACCCGGTCGCGCTGCGGCTGGCCAACGACACGATGACCGACCCGGTCAGCGGGCGGCCGTTCTCCACGCGGTTCCTCGCCGAATGCCTCCGCCGCGGCGCGGACCGGTTCGGCTGGGCGGACCGCGACCCCGAACCCGGCTCGATGCGGGCCGGCGACGGCTCGCTGCTCGGCTGGGGCGTCGCCGTGGGCACCTACCCGGGTCACGTCGCGCCCGCCGTCGCGCACCTGACCGCGGGTGCCGACGGCCGCGTGGCGGTCGCCGTCGACGGCCACGAAATGGGCCAGGGCATCCGGTCGGCGATCGCGCTGCTCGTCGCGGACGACCTCGGCATCGCCGTGCGGGACGTCGAAGTCCGGGTCGGCGACACCCGCGTCGCGCCGCAGCACCTCACGGCGGGTTCGTGGGGCACGGCGACGGCCCTGCCCGCGGTGCACGCCGGGCTGCGGGAGCTGCGCAAGCACCTGAACACCGCCGACACCGGGCCCGTGGACGTCGCCGCGGCCGTCGGCCGCGCCGGGCACCCGGTCGAGGTCGAGGTGGCGACGGTCGGCGCCGGGCAGGGACCCGAGGTGGTGGACCAGTCGAAGGCGGGGCACCTGGCCATCGCCGGCCCGGTCTACCCGGAGTTCAGCACGTTCAGCTGGGTCGCCCACTTCGTCGAGGTCCGGGTGGAGCCCACGACGTGCCGGATCCGCGTGCCGCGCGTGGTCAGCGTCGTCGACTGCGGCCGGGTGGCGAGCCCGGTGACCGCGGCGAGCCAGGTGCGCGGAGGCGTGCTCTGGGGCGTCGGTGGGGCGCTGCGCGAGGAGAGCCTGGCCGACCCGCGGTTCGGCGGGTTCCTCAATGCCACGCTCGAGGAGTACCCGGTCGTGGTCAACGCCGACGCCCCGCGCGTCGACGTCGACTTCGTGGACCGGCCCGACCTGCTGTTCAACCCGGTCGGGGTGAAGGGGCTCGGCGAGGTTGCGATGGTCGGGGTCGCGGCGGCCGTGGCCAACGCCGTCCACCACGCCACCGGGCGGCGGCACCTCCGCCTGCCGATCCGCGTCGATGACGTCCTCTAGCCAGGCCGTGGACGGAGCGGCCGGCGGTCTGCCGGCCGGACGCGCTGAGCCCGGCCGCGCTCGCCGAAGTGCGCCGGGCCCAGCCCCGGCGGGGGCTGCTCGGCCTGGCCTTCGTGCTGCCGGTGACGGCACTGCTCGCCGCGGGCGCGGGCGGCCCCGCGCGGACGGCGGAGCTGCTCGGGCCGGTCGTCACGTTCGCGCTGCCGGTCGTCGCGGTGATCGCGTTCTGGTGGGTGGACTGGCCCGGCAGCCTGCTGCGCGGCGGCTGGACGGGTGTCTCCGACACCGCGCTCGTGACGGCCGGGGGAGCCGGCCTGGCGCTGCTCGCCCGTGCGGTGACCGGGGCGGCGGCCGTGCCGCTGGCGGCCGGCATCTTCACGCTCGTCCTGCAGCTGACGCTGGTCGGCGAAGGCCGGCCGCTGCGGGGCCGGGGCACGCGCTGGCCTGGCGTGGCGGCGCTCGCGCTGTGCTGGGTGGCCGGGCTGGCGCTCTACCTGGGCCTGGTCCGGACGGGCCTGGTGCGGGGTGAGGACTACGGCGCCTGGTTCGCGGTGCTGGGCGCGTGGCAGATGGTGTGCTACGTGGCGTTGCGAGGCTGGCCGTTCGCCCGGATCCGGCGGCCGGCGGTCCGCCTGGCGACCGCGCACGGCGCCGTCGTCGCCGGCACCTGGACCACCTGGGCGTGGGTGACACCCCCGGTCGCCGGCGCGGTCGTCGCGTCCGTGCTCGTGGTGGCGATGCTCTTCGAGGCCTGGCCCGCGATCCGGTTCACCCCGCTCGCGGGCCGGGCCCTCGTCCTGGCGCTGGTGGCGCTGCTGACCGCGGCCCTGTCGTGGACGTTGCCGCGGGTCGCGCGCTGGGCGGCGGTGCCGGACCACCTCGTCGGCGGCTGGGTCACGCACACGACGTTGAACGCGCTCAGCCTGGCGGTGATCCTGCACGTCGCGGTCTGGCGCCGCTGGCCCGCGTCAGCGCCGTGAGTCGGCGGCCGCCAGCTGCTCGGTGATCTGGTCGAGCAGCTCGGTCGCGGCCTGGTCCAACGCGGCCAGGTCGGCCAGGGTCGTCTCGGCGGTCGTCACGGGCACGGTTCCTCCTCCAGCGCCTCGTGGCGGGCGACGACGGCTTCGGCGAACGCGGTGTGCACGCGGACGTACTCGTCGCGGCCGACCGCCGAGTCGGCCCATTCGTGCCAGCGGATGTGCGCTTCGGCGACGTCGATCCGGGCGGCGGCCGCGACCTCGGCGGGCGAGGTGCCGGCGAGGACCGCGTGGTGCATGAGGGACGGCGAGGAGCGCCGGGCGAGCTCGGCCAGCGCGGCCAGGCGGGCCAGCTCGGCGAGCGTGTCGGACGTGACCGGACGGGGACGCGGCCGGGGGACCGGACGGGAGTTTTCGAGTCCGTCGGTCAGCACGCTGGTCATCAAACGACTCCTGGTCGGAGGCAACCTGAACGGCGGACGTTTACCCCGCCTCACCGGGGTTAAACGCGCCGCCAGGTGACCTCCATCTCACCGGTTCGCGTGACATCGGTCTCAGGTCGCGCGGACCGCACCGCAGTGCCACGGGATCCGCTGCGGCCGCACGCTTTCCAGCGTCGGTTTCACCGGCTCGATCGTGCCGTCGCGGCGGAAGGTGACCTTGTCGATCGTCGTCTCGCGGTGGGTGCCGTCGCCGCCGGGGATGCCGAAGCGGTGGTAGGCCAGGTACCAGTCGTCGGTGCCCGGGACCCGCAGCATCGAGCTGTGCCCGGTGCCGAGGACACCGAGGTGGGCGTCCTTGCTCAGGAGCAGGCCGCGGTTGGTGAACGGCCCGGCCGGGCTCGGCGCCGTCGCGTAGCCGACGCGGTAGTCCTCGCTGCGCGTGTCGTCGATCGACCAGCTCAGGTAGTACGTGCCGTTCCGCTCCGCCGTGAACAGGCCCTCGCGGAAGCCGTCCAGGCCGGTCAGGCGGGTGATCTTCGCCGGGTCGTAGGACACCATGTCGTCGTTCAGCGGGACGACGTAGGCGTTGCCGTTGCCCCAGTAGAGGTACGGCTGCCCGGTGTGGTCGACGAAGACCGCCGGGTCGATCGCCTGCCCGCCGTCGGGGTTGGCCGCGATGAGCGGCTTGCCGGAGTCGGTGAACGGGCCGGTCGGCGAGTCGCTCACCGCCACGCCGATCTTGGCTTCGGCGCAGAAGTAGAAGTAGTACTTGCCGCCGCGCTCGGCGATCGTCGGTGCCCAGGCGTTCTTGTCGGCCCAGCCCACGTCGGGGCCGAGGTCGAGGATGACGCCGTCGTCCGTCCAGTGCACCAGGTCCTTCGACGACCACGCCGAGAACTTCGTCCCGCTCCAGCCGTCGAAGCCGTCCGTGGTCGGGTACAGGTAGTACGTGTCGCCGAACGCGACGATGTTCGGGTCGGCCTGGTAGCCGGGCAGGACCGGGCTCCGCACCTCGTGCGCCTCGACGGTCCACACGCGACGGTCGCCGCCCGCGCCGACGACCGTGACCCGCTTGGGCGTGCTGAGGTCGAGCGGTTTCCCGTTGCCGGGCTTGGTGGTCGCGCCCGGCGCGAGCCCGAACGACGGGGCCAGCCCGCGCAGGTCGGTGCCCGGCCGGACGGGGAGCACGACCGTCCCGGCGCCGGAGTCGATGACCGCCGGCGTCTTGAGCGAGGCGAGTTCCACCGACCGGATGGCGGTGCTGTTCGAGGGCAGCGCGGAGACTTCGAGCCCGGACAGCGCCCGGTCGTACAGCCGCACGTCCTTCATCTTGCCGGTCAACGTCTTGTCGCTCGCGTACACCGACCGGCCGAGGTAGTTGGCCGCCGTGACGCCGCCGCCGAGGTCCGACGGCTTGATCGTGGCGTTCGCGTTGCGGGCGACCTCGACGCCGTCGAGGTAGAGCACCGCCACGCCGTCGCCGACCGTCAGCGTCACGTTCTTCCACACCCCGCGCGGCAGCCCGCCGCCGGAAGCCACTTGCTGTTCGGTGGTCCAGTTCCCGGTGGCGATGGCGCCGCGCAGCCCGCCGCTCGCGGTGCCGCCGGTGGTGAACAGGTAGCCGTTGCCGGTCCCGTCCCTGGCCGTGTTGCCCAGGCCCCACAGGAAGTACGGCGTCTGCTGGGCCGGGTCGACCAGGACGTCGGCCGAGACGGTGGCCGCGGCGGCGCCGGTGAGCAGGTTGTTCGGCAGCTGGACGTGCCCGTTCTTGCCGCCGAACGAGAGCGCGCCGTCGCTCCAGGCGACGTCACCGGCGAGGGCGCCGTCGTAGCCGTGCCCGGTGGTGTCGGTCGCGACCGTGCCGGACTTCGCGTCGAGCGGCCAGTGCGCGACGAGCCCGTTCGCGTCGGCCTTCACCGGCGCCGGGGGAGCGCTCAGCCGGTTCATCTCCGTCTGCGTGACGGGCAGGACGGTGCCGTGACGCGGCGACGACGGCAGGTGCGCGCCCGCGGACATCGTCCACTTGCCGGAGGCGAGGTCGGTGGTCTCGAACGGGACGTAGCCGCGGCCGCCGAACTCGTCGATGAACAGGTACCACTTGTTCTCGGTGTTGGACTTGAAGCCGGTGGGCCCTTCGCCCGCGGAGAGCCCGGGGCTGGTCGCGGTCGCCTTGCCGATGCAGTCGGCGACGAAGCCGTAGTGCGGGTCGAGCAGGTCGGTGGACTTCTCTTCGGTGATGAACTTGCTGCACGGCGTCGAGGACGTGGTGTTGCGCTCGTCCTTGGTGAAGCGGTAGTAGGTGTCCTGGTCCTTGATGACCGTCGAGTCGATCACCGAGTAGCCCGGGTCGATCCACACCTGCGGCGCGCTGAAGCTGACGAAGTCGCGGGTGGTCGCGTACATCATGCGGTTGTAGCTGTCGCCGGTGTGGTCCGGGTCGTTCTCGGCGTAGAGCTTGGACGCCCAGTAGACGACGTACGTGCCGCGTTTGGCGTCCCAGAAGGCTTCCGGCGCCCAGGTGTTCCCGGCGGTGGGCGGGGAGACCTGCACGCTGCGCTGGCGCGACCAGTGCGCGAGGTCGGTCGACTCCCACACCATGATCGACCGGCTCCCGGTCCGCTGGGCGGCGTCCCAGCCCCGGCCGGCGTAGATCCGCAGGTCGGTGGCGAGCAGGTAGAACTTGTCGCCGTCGGGGGAGCGCAGGATGAACGGGTCGCGCACACCGAGCTCGCCGAGGCTCGACTTGAGGACCGGCCGTCCGTTGTTGAGCTCGGTGAAGTTCAGCGGGTCGTTGCCGCGGCTGAGCGCGGAGTAGATCTGCTCGCCGTCGGACGTGCCTTCGCCGGTGAAGTAGAAGAAGCTGTACCCGGCCAAGGGTTCCTGGACCGGCTTGGGGACGACGGTGGCGGTGAACCGCCGGGTGGCGCTTTCCCCTCCCGCGGTCACTTTCGCGGTGAGGCCGACGCGCACGGGCGCGCTCCCCGCCGGCGGCCGGGTCACTTCCCCGGTCGGGGTGATGACGGCGGGCGCGCTGGACGTCCAGCTGACACTCGTGCCGCCCGGCCCGGCGGCCGGGAGCGTGAGGTTGCCGCGGACGTCGTCGATGCCGGGCACGGAAAGGCTTTCGGCGGCGGCCCTCACGGCGGGCGAAGGCGCCGCGCTCGCACCGGGGACGGGGACGAGCGCGGCCGCGACGGCCAGGACGACGCCGAAATGGCGCGGGGAGAACAACTTCATCGTTGTACCCTTCGGGCGCGGCGGGATGTTAGCGTTAACATCAAGCGGGGCACGCTGACCTTATGTCCGCTTCGGGTGGTGGTCAAGAGCCGAACGGAGCGGCGGGACGCCGTCGCACCGGTGTGCCCCGGGCGGTCTCAGCGGCGCGGGCGATGTCATGAACGACTCTTTCCTGTCGTCCGGCGAGGTGAACGGGTCGTTCACGGCATCGCGGGCCGGTGCCGGGCGAAGAGCGTCAGTGGCCGGCGCCGGCGAGGCCGTCCAGGAACACGCGCACCAGCCGCTCGGCCGGTTCCGTCCGCTCCCGCGGGGCCGGCCCGGCGACCAGCGCCGCCTCGTGCATTTCGAACAGCAGGGCCAGGTCCGCCGGCTCCAGGTCGGCGCGCACGCCGCCTTCGCGCTGGGCTCGCTCGAAAGCCGGGCGCAGCAAGGCGATCAGCGCGTGCGTGTACTGCCGCTGGCTGCGTTCCGGCAGCTCCCGGAACACCCGGACGAGCGGCCGCCGCCGGGCCTGCATCGCCAGTACGCGCCGCAGCAGCTCGAGGAACGGTTCGTCGCGCACCAGGCCCTTGAGCGCGGCGAGGTGGTGCGCCGCGACGGCGAACGCCAGTGCCGTGCGGTCGGGGAAGTGCCGGTAGACCGTCGCGCGGCCGAGACCGGCCCGGCGCGCCACTTCGTCCAGGGCGACGTCGGCCTCTCCGCTGAACACCTCGTCGGCGGCGCGCAGGATCGCTTCGCGGTTGCGGCGCGCGTCGACGCGCCGGGGTACGGCCGAAGACGGTCGCCCTGCGCGCATGGGCCATCACGTTACTCGCGAGTAGTGAGACCGGCAATCCGTTCCATCTCTCGGTTCGGGTTCCTACCGTCACCCCAGGTCACGACTACGCCGGAGGAGCCCATGCCCGTCCTGAACCGCCGCACCGTCCTGAAGGGTGCCGCCGCCGTCGCCGGGGCCGCCGCCCTCGGCGCCGCCCGGGTCACCCGGGAGGATCACCGGGTCGTCGTCATCGGGTCCGGGTTCGGCGGCGGGGTGACGGCGCTGCGGCTGGCCCAGGCCGGGGTGCCGGTGCTGGTGCTCGAACGCGGGCGGCGCTGGCCGACCGGGCCCGACGCCGAGACGTTCCCGCACCCGACGTCGCCGGACAAGCGGATCTTCTGGCTCGGCTCGGCGCCTTCGCTGCCGGGACTGCCGTCGCTGCCGCCGTTCGAGCGCTACACCGGGCTGCTGGAACAGGTCGGCGGCCAGGGCATGAGCATGATGTGCGCCGCGGGCGTCGGCGGCGGCTCGCTCGTCTACCAGGGCATGACGCTGCAGCCGACGGCCGAGCTGTTCCACGCCTGCTTCCCCGAGCAGCTCGACTACGCCCGGATGGCGGCCGAGCACTACCCCCGCGTCGCCGCGATGCTGGGCGTGGAGACCGCGCCGGACGCCCTCGTCGAGAGCAAGACGTACCGGGCCGCCCGGGTCTTCGCCCGCAACGCCCGCGCCGCCGGGTACGCCGTCGAGAAGATCCCGATGCCGATCGACTGGGACTTCGCGCTGCGCGAGCTCGACGGCGAGGTGAAACCGTCCTACACCAACGGGGACTGCGCGCTCGGGGTCAACAACGGCGGCAAGCACTCGGTCGACGTCACCTACCTCGCGGCCGCCGAAGCGACCGGCCGCTGCACCGTGGCGGCCCTCCACAACGTCACCGACGTCGCGCTCGCCCCGGACGGCCGCTGGGAGATCCGCGTCGACCGCATCGACACCGCCGGGACCGTGCTCGAAAAGAAGGTCCTGACCGCGAACGCGCTCGTCATGGCGGCCGGCACGGCGAACACGACCCGGCTGCTGATGCGCGCGGGCGCGAAGGGCGACATCCCCGACCTGCCCGACGAGCTGGGCGCCGGCTGGGGCACCAACGGCGACCGCATCTACACCTGGACGAACCTCGCCGACGACTTCGGCGCGCCGCAGGGCGGGCCGGTCGTCTACGGCAGCAAGGAATGGGACGACCCGGCGACGGCCAACACCGTCATCCAGGCGTCCCTGCCACCGCTGCCGGACCTGCGCACCACGATGCTCGTCGGCTACGGCATCAGCGCCGGGCGCGGCCGGTTCGTCTATGACGCCGCGAAGGACGACGCCGTCCTGCACTGGCCGTCCGGCGCCGACGCGAAGCTGAGCGCGCGCATCCACGAGCGGATTTCCCGCATCGCCGGGCCGCTCGGCGTGCTGCTCGACACCACCGCCGTCGTGCCCAGCACGTGGCACCCGCTCGGCGGCGCCGCGATGGGCGCGGTCTGCGACCTCGAAGGCCGCGTGCTCGGGCACCGGGGCCTGTACGTCCTCGACGGCGCCCTGATGCCGGGGACGACGGCGGCCTGCAACCCCTCGATGACCATCGCCGCCGTCGCCGAACGCGCGCTGGACCACCTGATCGCCGAAGACGTCGACCGCGTCTTCTAGCCGCCCTCCCGGACTCGACGAGGAGTTCCCATGCGTCGCTTGTGGACGGTCCTGCTGACCGTCGTCCTGCTGATCACCACCGCCGGGCCGGTGGACGCGGCCACGGATCCGCCGCGCGGCCCGGACGGCGACGCGTTCTACACGCCGCCGAGCCCGCTGCCGGCCGGCGCGGACGGCGACGTCGTGTGGTGGCGGCCGCTGCCGGACCGGTCCGGGGCGAAGGGCTACCTGGTGCTCTACCGGTCGAGGTCCGCGACGGACACCCCGATCGCGGTGTCCGGCCGGGTCCTGGTCCCGTCGGCCCCGTGGACCGGCGCCGGGCCGCGGCCGATCGTCTCGGTGGCCAGCGGCACGCGCGGCATCGGAGACCGCTGCGCGCCGTCGAAGTTCCAGCCGGACTACGAGAAACCGCTGTTCGTCGACGCGATGCTGAGCCGCGGCTGGGCGGTGGCGATCACCGACTACGAGGGCCTCGGCACCCCCGGCCGGCACACCTACGTCGTCGGCCGGTCCGAGGGCCACACGGTGATCGACGCGGCCCGCGCGGCCACCCGGCTGCCGGCCGCGGGCCTGGCGCCGGGCGGCCCGGTCGCGTTCTCCGGCTACTCGCAGGGCGGCGGGGGCGCGGCCTGGGCGGGCGAGCTGGCGCCGTCGTACGCGCCCGAGCTGACCGTCGCGGGCATCACCGCCGGCGGCACACCCGCGGACCTGGACGCGGTGGCGAAGAGCCTCGACGGCGGCATTGGGTTCGGCTTCCTGCTGCTCTCGGCGCTCGGCCTGGACGCGGCCTACCCCGAGCTGGACCTGCCCGCCTACCTCAACGACCGCGGCCGCACGCTGTACGCGACCCAGCAGGACGCCTGCGTCGACGCGGTGTTCGGCTACGCCTTCGGGCACATCGCCGACTACACGACGGCGAACCCGCTGACCACGGCGAAGTGGCAGGCGCGGCTGGCCGAGAACGAGCTCGGCGCCCGGCCGCCGAAGGCCCCGGTCTTCCTGTTCCACGGCTCCGCCGACGAGATCATCCCCTTGGCACAGGCGCAAACCCTGCGCCGCGGGTACTGCGCGGCGGGCGTCCCGGTCACGTGGGGCACCTACCTCGGCGAGCACGTGACGACGCTGGCGTTCTCGGCCGGCGACGTCGTGGGCTACCTGGCCGACCGGTTCGCGGGCAAGCCGCCGCGTTCCGACTGCTGAGCCCGGTCGGTCAGGCCCGGCGGCGGACCAGCGGCAGGAAGACCTCGTCGACGATCTCGGCGAGCACGGCGTCGTCCACTGTGGTCAGCCCGCGGGTGAGGTATTCGTTGCGGAGCAGCACGAGCGCGACGGTGGCGACCCGCGGGTGCCGCGCTTCGGGGGGTGCTTCGCCGCGGGCGACGGCCTGGTCGAGGACCGTCAGCCAGGTGCTCGCGGCGCCTTCGGTGGCCTGCTCGTTCAGCCGTGCCAGTAGTTCCGGCTCGTCGCCGACGCCGGCCAGGAGGCCGCGGAGGATCCGGGCGGCGGGGGAGGACTGGCCGCAGTTGATCGCGCGCAGCAGCGTCAAGACGTCTTCGCGCAGGTCGCCTGTGTCGGGCGGGCTCAACCGGTCGCCGGCGAGGTGCCGGTAGGCGGCGACGCCGAGCGCGGCGCGGTTCGGCCAGCGGCGGTAGATCGCGTTCTTGTTGGTCCCCGCCCGCTGCGCCACGCGTTCCATGGTCAGCCCGGCGTAGCCCGCCTCGGCGAGCTCGTCCGCCGCGGCGCGCAGGATCGCGTCTTCGAGCTCCGTGCCGCGGCGCCGGGTCTTCACTTCGGCCATGGGTACCGACCGTACCGCAGCTATAAGGTACGGTACGTACCGTACCCAAACTGGAGGACCCGCGACATGCGAGCCAAGGGCATCGGCTACGACACCGGCTTCGAGCGCGGCGGGCGGTTCAACCGCCCCTTCGACCCGGACCTGGTCCGCCGCGAGCTGGCGGTCATCCGCCACGACCTGCACTGCACGGCCGTCCGGCTGATCGGCACCGACCTCGACCGGATCGACTTCGCCGCCCGTGAGGCGGCCGCGCTGGGGCTGGAGGTGTGGTTCTCGCCGTTCCCCTGGGACCGCCGGCCGGAGGAGATCCTCGACCAGTTCGCCGACGGCGCGGCCCGGGCCGAACGGCTGCGCGAAGGGGGTGCCGAGGTCGTGTTCGTCACCGGCGCCGAACTGAGCCTGTTCAACCACGGCTTCCTCCCCGGCGACGGCATCGAGGAACGCCTGGCGAACCTCCTCGCCGACCGGGCGCTCATCGCGGACCTCCCGGCGCGCGTCAACGACTTCCTCGCCCGCGCGGCCGAGGTGGTCCGCGCCCGCTTCGGCGGTCGGATCACGTACGCGTCGGTGCCCTTGGAGCGGGTGGACTGGACGCCGTTCGACATCGTCTCGGTCGACGCGCACCGCTCGAAGGAGGTGGCGCACCAGTACCGCGACGGCATCCGCACGCTGGTGGCCTCGGGCAAACCGGTGGCGATCACGGAGTTCGGCGTGACCCCGTACCGCGGCGCGGCCGACCTGGGCGCCCGCTGCGGCGAGATCGTCGAGTACGAGGGGGAGGTCCCGGTCCGGCTGAAGGGCGCGTACGTCCGCGACGAGGAGGAGCAGGCCAGGTACTTCCGCGAGCTGCTGGCGGTGTTCAGCGCGGAAGGCGTCGACGCGGCTTTCGCGTGCACGTTCGCCTGCTACGGCCTGGTGCACCGCCCGGACCCGGCCGAGGACCTGGACATGGCGAGCTGGGGCGTGGTGAAGGTGCTGGAGAACGGAACCGGCGAAACGTACCCGGACGTGCCGTGGGAACCGAAAGCGGCGTTCGGCGCGCTGGCGGAGTGCTACGCCGGGCCCTGAGCGCCCCAATGTGGCGTTGGGTGCGTCTGACGCACCGAACGCCACATTGGGTGCGTCCAACGCACCGAACGCCACATTGGGGTGCTTATGGAGCCCAGGGCGCCGCGACGGTCCAGCTGCTGTCCGCCGTCAGCGTCTGCGGGCGGTCCGAGCCCGTGCCGCCGCCCGAGGCGATGTAGACCGCCGAGTCGAAGTGGCGCAGGAACGCGCCCGGGATGTTCAGCGACTCGAACGTCACGCCGGTGCCGCTCAGGCCCGGCCGGCTGCAGAACGTCGCGTCCGCGCGCATCAGCGCCGAGCCGTCGTCCGGGGAGTTCCGGACGCGGCCGTCCTGGTGGCGCAGGAACTGGCCCGGGTAGTTCACCGACTCGAACGAGTAGCACGACGACTCGCCCAGCCCGCGCCGCACCGTGTACGTCGCGTCCTGCTTCAGCAGCGCGCTGCTGCCGCTGGTCACCACCGCCGTGTAGGCGAGGCCGCCCGAATGGCGCAGGTAGCGGTCGGTGTAGCCCCACGTCGTCACCCGCAGCGACTGGCGCGCGTTCACCGCCAGGGCTACCGAGCTGCGCCACAACGCCGGCGCCGAGACGTCCCACGTCGCGTCGGCCGCGAAGCTCGTCGCGGTGTCCCACGGGTTCGGTCCCCCGCTGAGGGCCAGGTACACGGTTTCGTTGTAGTGCCGCAAGAACCGGCCGGGGAGGTTCAGCGACTCGAACGACGTGCCGCCGGCGGCGAGACCCGGCCGGGAGCACCAGGTGGCGTCCGCGCCGAACGAGCCGCCCGTGTCGCTGTCGATGCGGACGCGGTTGTCCGCGTGGCGCAGGAACTTCCCGGGGAAGTTGACCGACTCGAACGAGAAGCAGCGCGAGTCCGCCAGCCCCGCGACCGTGCGGAACGCGGCGTCCTGGCGGGCCCCGTCCGCGCTGCCGGTGGTCAGGACGTCCGTGCGGGCGAACGAATCCGCGTGCCGCAGGTACCGGTCGGTGTACCCGGGGGTGGTCACCCGGAACGACCGGACGTGCCCGAGCGTCAGCGGCGCGGCCGCGTTCAGGTTCCTGGACGCGGCGATCAGGTCGGTGTGCGCCGCGCGGACGCGGGCGGTGTCGACCTTCTGCACCCGCCGGTCGTACGTCAGCAGCCCGTTGTACTCGCCTTCGACGTCGGTGATCTCCGTGTACACGAACGCCGACAGGCCCTTGGTGGTCATCAGCTGCCGCGCGTCCCGGACCATGCCCGTGTAGCGGTCGTTCAGCTGCGCCGCGCTCGACATCTGCTCGTAGGCGAAGAAGTTGCCGGTGGGGCTGTACTCGTGGCCGGGGTTGCGCAGGCCGAGGCCGCCGAACTCGCCGAGCACCGACACGCGGGTGCCGGACGGCCGCGGGGCGTCCGGTCCGGTGTAGACGTGCCAGTCGATGATGTCGCCGGTGCCCGGGTCACCCTTCGACGCGCAGCAGTTGAACCCGCTGTGCGCGTTCACCAGCCGGGTCGGGTCGTAGTTCTTGATGCTGGTCGTGACGCGCTTGGTCTCGTCGAGGTTCCACTCGCCCCAGCCTTCGTTGAACGGCACGTACGTGACGACGGCGGGGGAGAAGCGGTGCTCGTCGACGATCTCGCGCGCTTCGGTCTCGAACTCGGCGATCTGCGCGGGTGTCCGGCTGCTGTCCGCCGTCGGTGTCGACGGGATGTCCTGCCACACCAGCAGTCCCAGCCGGTCGGCCCAGTAGTACCAGCGCGCCGGCTCGACCTTGATGTGCTTGCGTACCATGGTGAAGCCGAGTTCCTTGTGCTTCTGCAGGTCCGAAGCCAGCGCCGCGTCGGTCGGCGCGGTGTACAGGCCGTCCGGCCAGAACCCCTGGTCCAGCGTGCCGGCCTGGAACACGAACTCGCCGTTGAGCGTCGGCCGCAGCACGCCGTTCACGTTCTTCGTGCCCACCTCGCGCATGCCGAAGTAGCTGACCACCTGGTCGACCGTCGTGCCCGAGGCGTTGCGCAGCGAGACCCGCAGGTCGTAGAGGAACGGGTCGTCGGGCGACCACCGCCGCGCGTTCGGCACCGGCACCGAGAACTCCGTGAAGCCGCCGGTCGCGCTGCCGACGACGGCGCCGCCGGTCATCGACTCGGCGAGCACGGAGTAGCCGCTGACGTTCCCGCGGCCGAACACCCGCACGCGGGCGGTGTTGTTCGCGAGGTTCGGGTAGATGTCGACCGAAAAGATCGACGACGGCGCCGTCGGCTCGAGCCAGACGGTCTGCCAGATCCCCGAAGTGGGCGTGTAGAAGATGTTCGACGGCGTGGTGGCCTGCTTGCCGACCGGCTGCTTCTCGCCGCGGCCGTCGGTCGGGTCGTAGACGCGCACGACGATTTCGTTGGTGCCGCCGGTGAGCCGCGCGGTGATGTCGGCTTCGAACCGGTCGTAGCCGCCCTTGTGCGAAGCGACCTGGACCCCGTTGACCCAGACGGTCGCTTCGTAGTCGACGGCGCCGAAGTGCAGCTGCACGTTCCGGCCGGCCCAGGCCGCCGGCACGGTGAAGGTGCGGCGGTAGAACATCAGGTCGCGGTTGTCGTTGCGCATGATGCCCGACAGGGCCGACTCGACGGGGTAGGGCACCAGGATGCGTTCGGGCAGCGTCTGCCCGAGCGGGGGCGCGGCGTAGCGGTCGACGCTGCCGCCCGCGCCGGTGGCGGGGTTGAGGAACTCCCATTCGCCGTTGAGGGACTGCCAGTCGGGCCGCTGCATCTGCGGCCGCGGGTATTCGGGCAGCGGGTTCGTGGTGCTGACCTCGGACGTCCACGGCGTGGACAGCGGCGGGGGTTTGGGGGTGACGGCGGCGTTCGCGGCGGGTGGCGCCACGACGAACGGGGACAGCAGCGCGAGGACCAGGGCGGCGAAGCGGCGCATCGAACTCCTCCGGGGACGCGCACGGAACCGCGCACCGGCCTGGCGGGGACGGCGGAGCACTCCGGGCGGGGCGGGCACGTCGAGCCCGGAGCACTACCGCGGGCTCGGCGAATCGAACGTAACACGGAACACGGACAAACGGAATGACGCAGAAAACACCAGACAATCAACACCAGACCACGCGAACACCAGGTCCACGCGCGAGCCGCCCACGCGGTTGCACCTCACCCTCGGTGTGCGTCCGATAGCAGCAGGCAACTACGCTGTTCGGAGCATTCGCGCACCGGAGGAGGTCCGGGGTGGTTCCCGCCCGTCGCTGGCTGGTCGTCGCGGCCGTGTGCGCCGTCGTCCTGGCCGCGGTCTACTTCCTCGCCGTCTGGACGGGGCCCGGCCAGGAGCTGGAGAACGCCGCCCTGCGCGGAGCCGACGAAGCCGCCGCGCGGGACCAGGCGGTCGCCGACGCGAGCCTGAGCCGGATCACCCTGGTTTCGCTGGCCGCCGCGGTGGTCGTGGTCGCGCTGGTCGGCCTGCTGCGCCGCCGCCGGGACCTCGCCTTCGCGGCGGTCGGCGTGATCGTCGCCGGTCAGCTCGTGACGCAGGTGCTCAAGCGGTTCGTGCTGCCCCGGCCGGGCCTCGTCGAGGTGACCGGGCACTACGCCGGCAACAGCCTGCCGAGCGGGCACACGACGATCGCCATGACCGTGCTGTTCGCCGCCCTGCTCGTGGTGCCCTACCGCTGGCGCGGAGTGACGCTCTTCTTCCTGCTCTCCTGGGCGGTCGGCATCGGCGCGTACACGGTGACGGCGAAGTGGCACCGGCTCTCCGACACGCTCGCCGCGGACGCGATCGCCCTCGCGCTCGCCTGCCTGGCGTCGTGGTGGCTCGCCCGGCGCGGGGCCGTGCGCCGCCACGACGGGCCGCGCCGGCTCCCGCGGGTGCTCGTCGTGACCGTCGCCGCCCTCGGGGCCGTGGTGTTCCTGGGCCTCGGCACCGTCCTCATCGGAGCGTCGCTGGCGGGCGGCGGGTACGCGGAAACGGTGCGGGACAACGCCTGGGTCGTCTACCTGGCCGCGAATTCGTTCGCCTCCTTCGGATCCGTCGCCGCGGCACTGGTGTTCCTGGCGACCTGGCGACGGCTGGAGATCGCGTGAACCCGGCCCTGCTCCCGCTCGCCGCGGCCGTCTTCTGCTTCGCCGTCTTCCTGGTCAGCTTCCTGCTCGACCGCCGCAAGCTGCGCAACGGCTTCTACCTGTTCTTCGCGCTGGCGTTCTTCGGTCTCACCCTGCTCGCGCTGCTGGCGTCGATCTCGCCGGAGGCCGCGGCCTTCGTCGCGCTCGGGCTGGTCGCCTTGATCCCGCTCACCATCGTCGTGCTGGCGGTGTTCCTGATCGGCAACGGCGTCACGATGCTGCGCCGCGAAGGCCGCCGCCCGGCCAACCTGCTGTCGCTGGCCGCCGGCGTCGGCATCGTGGCGCTCATCGTCTTCGACTTCGTGGTCGGGCAGCTGGGCTGGCCGCCGCTGGAAGCGGTCCGCGACAGCGTCGACGGCATCGTCGCCTACCTGTCGTTCCTCTTCGCCTGCTTCCTGCTGTACTCGCTGGTGTACGGGCGGATCCGCACCCGCCGCCCGCTGGACTTCGTGGTGGTGCTCGGATCCGGCCTGCTCGGCGGCAGGAACGTCCCGCCCCTGCTGGCCGCCCGCCTCGACCGCGGGCGCCGGGTGCTGGCCGCCGAAGACCGCAAGGGCCGCGAGCCGCTGCTGGTCACCTCCGGCGGGCAAGGGCCGGGCGAAGACCTGCCGGAGTCGCACGCGATGGCGGACTACCTCGCCGGCCGTGGCGTACCGCGCGAGCGGATCGTGCTCGAAGACCGTTCGCGGACGACGCGGGAGAACCTGGCGTTCAGCGCCGGCCTCATGCGGGACCGGCGGCCGGACTACCGCTGCGTCGTCGTCACCAACAACTTCCACGTCCTGCGCGCGGCCCTGCTCGCCCGCAAGACCAAGGTGAACGGCCAGGTCATCGGCGCGCCGACGGCGTGGTACTTCTGGCCGAGCGCGACGCTGCGCGAGTTCGCGGCCATCATCGTGGACCACAAGGTCCTCAACGGCGTCGTCTGCGCGGTGATCGTCCTGGCGAGCGTGCTGAAAGCGGTGTAGCCGCTATGATCCGACCAGCGTCGTCGGGGGATGGGGAGCACGTTGTCGTTCCAGTACTACCTGTACGTCAGTGACAGCAAGGTGGACATGCTGCTCGCGCAGATGGCCCCGGGCTTCACGCGCAAGCGCACCACCGAGGTGAGCGTGAACCTGAAGCTCTTCGGGGGCAAGCAGTCCTCGGAGGCGCCGGCGGGCGGTGAGCGCACGGCGAAGCTGCAGCGGGTGGTCCGCTACCTGGAGGAGCACGGCGACCTCGGCACGGTCGACGAGCCCGGCCAGTTCTTCTGGGGACTGCTGCCGATGAGCTGGGGACCGTTCCCCGCCGAGCCGACGCTCGCGTACTTCGGCGGGAGCACCGGGCGGACCGTCGTCGGGCTCGGCGGCTCCGGGCACCACATCCTCGGCGGCGGCCCCGCGCCCGCCGGCGTGCCCCGGTCGGTGCTGCCGTCGATGCTCGCCGGGCTGCGCAGCGACCCGGAGATCGGCGCCCTGACCGAAGCGATCAAGCACGAGGAGGACGGCGCGCACAAGGGTGCGCTGGCCGCGGTGCAGCGCGCCAACGAGGCCATGCCGGGGCCGGACCAGAACCTCGAGTTCGTCGCCAAGCGGCTGCTGACCGGGCCCAGTCCCACCGACGGCGGCGTGACCGTCGTGCTCGGCACCCCGCTGTACGTGGCGCAGGTGGACTAGATGTGGTCCCCGGGGGACGTCGTGCTCGGGGTGTACGAAGTCCGTGACGTCGTCACGACCGGCGGCATGGGCCTGGTGTACCGGGTGTGGCACCGCCAGTGGGGGATGGAGCTGGCGGTCAAGACCCCGCGCCAGGAGCTGGTCGCGTCCCCCGCCGACGCCGAGCGGTTCGAGGCCGAGGCGGAGACCTGGGTCGGGCTCGGCGCGCACCCGCACGTGGTGAGCTGCGCCTACGTCCGCCGCGTCGACGGCACGCCCCGGGTGTTCGCCGAATGGGCCGGCGGCGGCAGCCTCGCCGAGGCGGTCCGCGATCGCGCGCTCTACGACGGCGGCCACCGCCCGGCGGTGCGCCGGATCCTCGACCTGGCGATCCAGACCGCCTGGGGGCTCGGGCACGCGCACGCGCGCGGGGTGGTCCACCAGGACGTCAAGCCCGCCAACATCATGCTCGACACCGGCGGCGCGGCGAAGGTCACCGACTTCGGCCTGGCCAACGTCACCGGCGGCGGAGGCATGACCCCCGAGTACTGCTCGCCCGAGCAGGCCAGGGGCGAGCACCTCGGCCCGGCGACCGACGTCTGGTCGTGGGCGGTGAGCGTGCTCGAGATGTTCGCGGGCGGGCCGCCGGCGATGTTCGGGCACGCGGCGGCGGGCGTCTTCGCGCGGTTCGTCGAGGCCGGGCCCGCCGACCCGGTGCTCCCGCCGGTGCCGCCGGGCGTCGCGGACCTGCTGCGGCGGTGCTTCGCCGAGGACCCCGCGGCCCGTCCCGCCGGCTTCGGCGAACTCGCCGGCGAGCTCGCGGAGCTCTACCGCGCCACGGTCTTCGAGCCGTACCCGCGGCAGCGGCCGGACGAAGCCCCGCTGCTCGCCGACGCGTTGTCCAACCGCGCGCTGTCCCTGCTGGACCTCGGGCACGCCGAGCAGGCGGACGAGCTGTGGGACGAAGCGTTGCGGGCCGACCCGCACCACCCGCACGCGACCTACAACCGCGGCCTGCGCCGGTGGCGGGCCGGCGCGCAGACCGACCGGCAGCTGCTCGCCGAGCTCGACGCGGTGCGGCTGAGCCACGAAGGCGACCGGACCGCCGATCACCTGCTCGCCGCCGTCCACGTCGAGCGCGGGGACAAGGAATCGGCACTGCGCCTGCTGGCGGACCTGCCCGACGGCCCGGACACCGCCGCCGCCCGCGCCCTGCCGGACCGGAAGGTCACCGAGCGGCCCAGCCCGGTCTTCGTCAACCGGGCGCACCCGATCGCGCTGAGCGCCGACGGCCGGCTGGCCGCGGTGACGTTCCAGCAGCGGGAGGCCGAACTCTGGTCGCTCGCGGAAGGACGGGTGCGGTACAGCCTGACGGGCCACGAAGCCCGCCTCCGGTCGATGTCCCTGAGCGCCGACGGCCGGGTCCTGGCTTCCGCCGACGAGAGCGGGCAGGTGCGGGTCTGGGACACGACGACGGGGGAGTGCACCCGGGTCGTGGCGGTCCCGGGCGGGGTCGAGGCGGTCGCGGTCAGCCCCGGCGGGACCGTGGTGACCACCGTCGGCGGCGACGGGTCGGTGCGGGTGCTGGGCGACGCCGTGGAACTGATCCGCGCCGGGGCCGCGGAATCCGGGTACGGCCGGGGCTGGGCGATCGCGGTCACCGGGGACGACGAGCGCGTGGTCGTGTTCGACGGCTTCGATTGGACGCTGCGGGTACTGACCCGCACCGGCGAGGAGCTGTGGCGGCTCGGCGGGCTGCGGCACAACTGCGCGCTCAGCCCCACCGCCCGCTACGCGCTTTCGGCCACGCACGACGACCACGTGGTGCTGGTGGACCTGACGACCGCCGAGGTCACGGTCATCGGCAGCGCCCTGCTGTGGAACCAGGGTTTCAGCTGGCTGGCGGTCAGCGACGACGGCCGCACCGCGGTGAACAGCTTCGACCTCCTGCTCCAGCACTGGCGGCTCGACGAGGGCCGGTGCACGTTCACCACGACCGTCGAAGCCCGCGACCCGATGACCGTCGCCGCGGACGCCGGCGGGCGCACGGTGCTGGTCCTGCTCGGCAGCCGCACCCCGCAGACCGTCCACACCACCGCCGTCGTCCACCTGCCCGAGCCGGGGCCCGCCGCGCCGTGGAGCTACGCCCGCCCGCAGCCGACCGACCGGATGGCCGGGGACGCGCTCATCGCGGCGGAAAACCTCGGCCTGGCGGCGGAGTTCCTCGACACCGGCCGGCTCGCCGACGCCCGGCGGCAGCTGGACATCCTGCGCGCGATGCCCGCCTACCGGCGCCACCCGGAGCTGCGGACCCTGTGGCGGCGGGTGGGGGCGGTCAGCGAGCGGATCGCCCTCGCCGGGGTGTGGCCGTCCCGCCGGTTCGACGCCGTCCTGCACGGCCACACGGCGCTCACCCGGAACGTGCACTACGCCTTCACCGACCGCTTCAACCGGGCCGCGGCCGAGGTCGTCGACCTGCGCACCGGTGCCGTGGTGGCCGCGCCGGACCGGCACGACCTCGACTTCGAGCGCGTGACGGCCTGCGCGGACGACCGCCACGTGCTCGCGGTGGACTCGGACGGCGCCGGAGTGCTGTGGGACCTCAGGACGGCCCGCCGCGTGGGTGTCGTCGTCCGGGACCACGTCGGGAACCCCGTGCTGCAGGACGAGAACCCGGCGTTCGAGTTCGTGCGCCACGACCTCAGCATCCTGCGCAACCGGCTGACGGGCCGGCCGCTGCACGGCTGGTCGGCGCGCGCGGACGAGCGGGTGGTGGTGTCGGGCGCGGTCGCCGTCCTGGTCAAGGACGACGGCAGCGCCCGGGTGCTGGACGTCGACCAGTTCACGGTCCTGCGCGAGGCGCGCGTTTTCGCGGGCGAGACCTCGGTCGTCGCGAGCGCCGACGGCCGGGTCGTCGTCGCGACCCCGTCCGCCTTCGACAACACCGGCGAGATCGTGCTGTCCGTCGCGGGAGCGCGCGAAGCCGTGGTGCGGGTGTCCGACGACCGGGTGGTGTCCCTGGCGCTGTCCGCGGACGGCGATCTCCTGCTCACGGCGTCGCGCCGGTTGCTGCGCCTGTGGCACCTGCCCACTGACGGCCTGGTCACCGAGATCGAGTGCGAGCAGGACGTCATCGACGTCGAGCTGTCGGCCGACGGGTGCGCCGCGGTGGCCGTCCTGGGCTACCACCACCTGCAGTGCTGGGAACTGGACTGGGACTACCGGCCGCGCTTACCCTCGTAGCGCCAGACATCGGATGACCAGCCCGGACCGCGGGCCAGTCCGCCGGCCGATGTGCACCCCTGCCGATCTGTCGTCAGGAAGGACACACCGACGATGCCGAAATCCGTTCTGCACTCCCTCGCCGTGGCCGCGCTCGCCGTGTTCGGCGCGGCCGCCCCCGCCCAGGCGGCTCCGCTCTGGCACCCGGACCCCGCCACCGACGGCCTCAGGGCCTTCGAGGGCATCGAGGCCGACCGCGGCCACCACCACCCCGACCGCGAGTACGTGGCCGTCGAGGGCGACCACTACCGCTTCAGCATCTGGAAGGACGACCGCGACACCACCGGCGGCGGCGACCGCCAGCGCACCGAGTCGAAGGGCATGGTGCAGAACGGCATCGCGCTCGAGATGCACGACGGCGAGGCCTGGTCGCTCTCCTACGAGATGTTCATGCCGGCCACGCTGCACGGCACCAGCAAGTTCACGCACATCTTCCAGACGAAGACCCCGTCGACCAACGGCGGCCCGTGGGTGACGCTGGACCTGACCCGCAGCGGCGGCAAGGAAGTGCTCAGCGCCCGTGCGTACGCCAATTCGGGCTCGCCGAGCATCGCGGCCACGGACCTCGCGCCGCTGCGGGACAAGTGGATCACGATCGAATGGACGTTCACGCCGGGCTCGAAGGGCAAGGCGGCGTGCGTCGTCCGCGCCGGCACGGGGCCGGGCGCGCCGGTCGCCGCGCAGGGCAGCATGGCCGGCGTGAACATCCCCGGCCAAGGCGACTACGTCCGCCCGAAGTGGGGGATCTACCGCTCGGTCGAGAGCGCGTCGTCGGACATCCTCGACACCTACCTGCTGTTCCGGAACTACACGGCGGCCCGCAAGTAGCCGTGGCGGGCGGCGGGCGTCCGGGGTGACACTGGCGGCATGAAGGTCGTCGACGGGCAGCGGAGCGCGTACCGCCCGCCGTCGACCGTCCCGCCGCCGCTGCGGCGAGGTCCGGTGCTGGTCACGGCCGCTTTCGCGGGTCTCGGCGGCGCGCTGATCCCGGCCGCCGCGGTGCCCGCGCTCTGGCGGATCTGGCAGCTGTACGCGATGGTGTTCGGCGCGGTCGCCGCGGTCGAGGTGGTCGCCGTCGTCGCGGTGCTCGGGTGGCCGACGCGCAGGACCGCGCACTTCGGCGCGCTCTCGGCGTTCGCCGCCCTCGCCCTGTGGGTGCTCAGCCGTCCGCTGGGGCTGCTGGTCCGGCTCGATCCCTGGCAGCCGGCGGACACGGTGGTGGGCTTCACCGACTACGTGGCCGCCGGCCTGCAGCTCGTCGCGCTGCTCGGCTTCCTGGTGGTGGCCCGGCGCCGGGCGCACCCGCGGCCGTCCGCGCTGCGGCGGGTGTCGGCGTGGATCGTGCTGTTCCCGGTCCTGCTGCTGGTCGTCGCGACCGGCGCGGCGGGCGCGGTGGCGGCCGGCGACGGCATCCGCGGCACCGGCGCCTCGGCCCTGCTCGACGGCGCCACGGTCGAGTACTGCCACCCGGACGGCGTCCCGCTGGCCATGGACCTCCGCCGGCCGCCCGGCCCCGGCCCGGCGCCGGTCGTGCTGTCCCTGCACGGCGGCGGCCTGCTGCTGGGCAACCGCAAGCCGGCCGGACCGGGCGCGCTGCTGGCCGGGACGCGGCCGGACGAGCTGACCGCCCGCGGGTTCGCCGTCGCGTCGATCGACTACCGCCTGGCGCCGGCCGCCCGCTGGCCGGCCCCGCTCGAAGACGCCCGCTGCGCGGTCCGCTTCCTCGCGGCGAACGCGGCCGCGCTGGCGATCGACCCGGCCCGGATCGCGGTGTGGGGCACCGGCGCGGGCGGGACACTGGCGTCGCTCGTCGCGCTCACGCCGGGCACCCCCGTCCGCGCGGCGGCGGCGCTGTCGGCCCCGGCCGACTTCACGGACTTCCGCGGCCTGGACACCCTGACGCGGGCGTCGGTACTGCTGGCACTGGGCCGGTCCCCGGCGACCCTCCGGGCGGCGAGCCCGCTGACGTACCCGGCGGCGGGCGCACCCCCGTTCCTCGTCGCGGGCGGCCGGAAGTCGGCGGAGTTCGCCGACCACCTGCGCCAGGCGGGTGTCACGGTCACGTCGTCCCCGGACGTGGCGGCGTTCTTCACGGCGGCGCTGCGCTGAGCGGCGTCACCGAGCGGACCGCCGGTTTTCCGGGCTGAAGGGGACTTTCGTCGCATCTGATGAGCTGAAGGGGACTTTCCTGTCGCCACATGCCAGGAAAGTCCCCTTCAGCCCGCCGCGGCGCTGCGCTGAGCCGGCCGCTCACTCCCACACGACGACGTTGCGCCGCGTCGGGACCGACGTCGGGTCCGCGCTGAACAGCTCGGGGGACCGGGCGCGGATCCGTTCCACGTCCTCGAAGACCGCCCGCAGGTGCCGGCGCATCGCCGTGCGCGCCACCGCGATGTCGCCCGCGCGGACCGCGTCGAGGATCTCCACGTGCTGCGTCGCGAACTCCGCCGGGGACTGCGCGTCGTAGAGGCCGAGGCGGCGGGCGCGGTCGAGGTGGCCCTTGGCCGAGGCCACCGTCGTCCACGCGTTCTTGTGCCCGCTGAGCGTCAGCAGGCCCTGGTGGAACGCCTCGTCGAGGGCGAAGAACTCCTCGAGGCCGATGTCCGGGTGCCGCTGCCGCTCCAGGTTGGCCAGCAGGTCCGTGACCACAGCGTCGTCCAGCGCCGCCGGCAGGTCGTCGAGCGCCGCCAGCTCCACGGCCTCGCGCAGGAACTGCGCGTCGGCGACGCGCTGCGGGTCGACCCGCGAGACGAACGAGCCGATCTGCGGGAACACCTGGACCAGGCCCTCGTCCGACAGCAGGATCAGGCCTTCGCGGACCGGGGTCCGGCTGACGCCGAGGCTCGCCGCCAGCTCGTTCTCCGACAGCGCGGCGCCGGGCGGCAGCTCGAGCGTCAGCACTTTGCGCCGCAGCGTTTCGTACACCGCGCGGCGGTTGGTCCCGCGCTTGTTCCGTTCGGTCACCTTGACATCCTAGCCGACAGGAGCTTGTATACAAGCACTGATGAACAGGAGGCGCAGTGAGCACGATCGAACGCGCGGAGGTGCTCGTCACCTCGCCCGGCCGCAACTACGTGACGCTGCGGATCACCACGTCCGACGGCGTGACCGGCCTGGGCGACGCGACCCTCAACGGCCGCGAGCTGGCCGTCGCGAGCTACCTGCGCGACCACCTCGTCCCGCTGCTGATCGGCCGCGACCCGGCGCGCATCGAGGACACCTGGCAGTACCTCTACCGCGGCGCGTACTGGCGCCGCGGGCCGGTGACGATGACCGCGATCGCCGCCGTCGACACCGCGCTGTGGGACATCAAGGGCAAGGTCGCCGGCCTGCCCGTCTACCAGCTGCTCGGCGGCCGCGCCCGCGACGGCGTGCTCGTCTACTCCCACGCCAGCGGCGAAGACGTCCCGGCGCTGCTGGACGACGTCGCCCGCTTCCGCGACCTCGGCTACCGCGCGATCCGCGCCCAGGCCGCTGTCCCCGGCATCGCGGGCAGCTACGGCGTCCGGCACGGCAAGGTGTACGAGCCGGCCGCGACCGCGCTGCCCGACGAACAGCCGTGGAGCACCGAGGCCTACCTGGACTTCGCCCCGACCTACCTGCGCGAAGTCCGCGAGCGCTTCGGCTTCGGCTTCCACCTGCTGCACGACGTCCACCACCGGCTCAGCCCGATCGAGGCCGCCCGGTTCGGCAAGAGCGTCGAGGACTGCCGCCTGTTCTGGATGGAAGACCCGACACCGGCGGAAAACCAGGAGGCCTTCCGGCTGATCCGCGGCCACACGACGACGCCGATCGCCGTCGGCGAGGCGCTCAGCTCCATCTGGGACGTCCAGCACCTCATCACCGAGCAGCTCATCGACTACGTGCGCACGACCGTCGTGCACGCCGGCGGCATCAGCCACCTGCGCCGCATCTTCGACCTCGCCGCGCTCTACCAGGTGCGCACCGGCTCGCACGGCGCCACCGACCTCTCCCCGGTGACACTCGCCGCGGCCGTGCACGTCGACATCTCCGTGCCGAACTTCGGCATCCAGGAGTACATGGGCTACGCCGACGAGACCGCGGAGGTCTTCCGCGGCGGACCCTCCTACGCCGACGGGATGCTGCTGCCGTCCGAAGAACCCGGCCTGGGCGTCGACTACGACGACGAAGCCGCGGAGAAGTTCCCGTACGACCCGCGCTACCTCCCGGTGGCGCGCCGCCTCGACGGCTCCGTTCACGACTGGTGACGGCGATGAAGCGACTCAGATCGTCCACTGTGGACCTCCCGCGGGCGGTACGGCCCAAGATCGTCCACTTCGGACTCGGCGCGTTCCACCGCGCCCACCAGGCCGTGTACACCGAGGCGCCGTGGGGCATCGCCGCGGTGGCCCCGCGTTCCACCGACGTCGTCACCGCGCTGCGCGCCCAGGACTGCCTCTACACCGTGACCGACACGACCACCCGCGTCATCGGCTCGATCGTCGAGGCATTGCACCTCGGCTCGGACGCCCCGCGCGTCGGCGAGCTGCTCGCGTCGCCCGGCACCACGGTCGTGACGCTCACGATCACGGAGAAGGGGTACCGCGGCGGCCCGGTCATCGGCGCCCTCGCCGCCGGGCTCGCCGGGCGGTTCCGGCGCGGCGGCGCGCCGATCACCGTGATCTCGTGCGACAACATGACCGGCAACGGCCGCGTGCTGGAGCGCGCCGTTCGAGAATCCGTGACCGGGCCCGAGCGCGACGAAATGCTGGCCTGGCTGGCGGAATCGGTCGCGTTCCCGTCCACTGTGGTCGACCGGATCGTCCCGGCCACGACCCCGGAACACCGCGCGAAGGCCACCGAGGCGCTGGGTCTCGACGACGCCGTGCCGGTGTTCGCCGAGCCGTACCGCCAGTGGGTCCTCGAAGACGCGTTCGCCGCCGAGGTCCCGCCGTGGGACGGCGCCCGGTTCGTACCCGACGTGACGCCGTTCGAGCAGCAGAAACTGCGGCTGCTCAACGGAACGCATTCGGCTTTGGCCTACCTCGGGGCCGCGGCCGGGCACGAGACGATCGCCGATGTCCTCGCCTCGGACTGGGGCGAGAGGTTCGTCCGCGGCTTCGGCGCCGAAGCCGCGGCGGTGCTGCCCGGCGACCACGGGCCGTACGTCGACCAGCTCGTCGAGCGGTTCCGGAACCCGGGAATCCGGCACCGGCTGAGCCAGATCGGCTCGGACGGTTCGCTGAAGCTGCCCGAACGCTGGTTCGGCACCCTTCGCCACGCCGGAAGCCACCCCTTGCTGGAACTCGCGTTGGCTGCCTGGGCACGTGCCACCGAACCGGACGCGCGCACCGGCATGACCGACCCACTCGCGGGCGAACTGGCCGCCTGCTGGAGCGCCCCGGACGACGTCGATGCCGTCCGGCGGCTGCTGCGGCTGGTCGGTGCCCCCGGCCTCGACCCCCTCCCGAAGGCCGTCGCCGCGCACCTGCCCGCGCTGCGAGCCGGGCGTGTCGACCTCTGACCCCACCGATCACGAGCAACGGAGCACAGTGATGACCGAAACCCCGCCGGCGGTGGCCGGGCAGCAGAACCGCACCACCCGCGACCTCGTCCGGGCCGCGATGTCCGGCTGGCTGGGCACGGCCATGGAGTTCATGGACTTCCAGCTGTACTCCCTCGCCGCGGCCATCGTGTTCAACAAGATCTTCTTCCCGGACGTCAGCCCCGCCATCGGGCTGATCGCCGCGATGGCCACCTACGGCGTCGGGTACGTGGCCCGCCTCGCCGGCGCCGTCTACTTCGGCCGGATGGGCGATCGCTTGGGGCGCAAGAAGGTCCTCTTCATCACCATCTCGCTGATGGGCGTGTCGACGACGCTGATCGGCGCGCTGCCGACGTACCAGGCCGTCGGCATCCTGGCGCCGATCCTGCTCGTCGCGCTGCGCCGCCGCGGCCTGATCGCCTCCCTGGTTTCCCTGGGCACCAACTCCGGCACGCTCGCCGCGTCCGCGTTGTGGGCGCTGCTCATCGGCGTGCTTTCCGACCAGCAGCTGCTGTCCTGGGGCTGGCGGCTGCCGTTCCTGCTCAGCTTCGTGCTGATGGTCTTCGCGGTGTGGCTGCGCCGGAACCTCAAGGAGAGCCCGGTGTTCGAGGAGCGCCCGGACGTCGTGGACGGCGTGGCGCTGTCCCGGGCCGAGCTCGAGAACCACGGTGTCCTGGAAGCCGGTCTGCGCCAGCGCAAGGGCAAAGCCTTCTTCCTGGCGCTGGGCCTGCGGTTCGGACAGGCGGGCAACTCCGGCGTCGTGCAGACGTTCCTCGTCGGCTTCGTCGCGACGACCCTCGCGGTGAGCAAGTCCGTGCCCACCACCGCGATCGTCTACGGCTCCCTGCTCGGGTTCCTGACCGTGCCGCTGGTCGGCATGCTCGGCGACCGCTTCGGGCGGCGTCCCGTGTACATCGCGCTGACGCTGCTGACCGCCGTGCTCGCGTTCCCGCTGATGTTCCTGATCACCAGCGGCACCACTCTCGCGCTCGAG
The DNA here is from genome assembly GCF_041346945.1 of Amycolatopsis sp. cg9. Taxonomy (NCBI): domain Bacteria; kingdom Bacillati; phylum Actinomycetota; class Actinomycetes; order Pseudonocardiales; family Pseudonocardiaceae; genus Amycolatopsis; species Amycolatopsis sp. cg9. The sequence goes on from NZ_CP166850.1 coordinate 6,553,869, forward strand.
GTCGGCATGATCATCGCGCTCAACGTCGGCGTGCTCGGCCTGTTCTCGCTGGAAAGCGTGGCCATGGCGGAACTGTTCGGCGCCCGCACCCGGTTCACGCAGCTCGCGCTGGCCAAGGAGATCGGCGGCATCCTCGCCACCGCCATCGGGCCGGTGGTCGCCGCGACGCTCACCGCGGCGACCGGGCACTGGTGGCCGGTCGCGGCGATGCTCGTCGGGTACTCGCTGATCACGCTCGTGGCGACGCTCCTGTCGCCGGAGATGCGCGGCCGCGACCTGGTCCGGCTGGAGGACGCGGCGTGAAGGCGGTGGTCGCGCACGGCGCCGGCGACGTCCGCGTCGACGAAGTCCCGGACCCGGTGCCGGGCGAGGGGGAGGTCCTGCTCGCCGTCGAGTGGGGCGGGATCTGCGGCTCCGACCTGGCGTACTGGCGCCACGGCGCGTCCGGCACCGCGGTGCTCAAGCACCCCTTGGTGCTGGGGCACGAAGTGGCCGGGCGCGTCGACGGCCGGCCGGTCACGGTCCACCCCGCGCGGGTCGTGGGGGACGACCCGCTGCCGGCGCGGCTCGCCGGGCGCACCAACCTGCACCGGCAGGTCCGCTACTTCGGCTCGGCGGCCTTCGACCCGCACACCGACGGCGGGTTCTGCGAGTTCAAGGTGGTCCCCGCCGCGCAGGTCCGGCCGCTGCCCGACGGCGTCGGCACGCGGGAAGGCGCGCTGACCGAGCCCCTCGCGGTGGCGCTGCACGCCGTCGGCCGCGCCGGTGCGGTGCGCGGCCGGGACGTGCTGGTCAACGGCGCCGGCCCGATCGGCGCGCTGGTCGTGGCGGCCGCGAAGCACCGGGGCGCCCGCACGGTCGTCGCGGCGGACATCTCCGCCGGCGCGCTGGCCATCGCGCGGGCGATGGGCGCCGACGAGGTGCGTGACCTCGGCGCCGGCGACCGGCTCCCGGACGACGTCGAGGTCGTCTTCGAGGCCTCCGGCGCCCCGGCCGCGCTCGGCGGCGTGCTGCGGGCGACCGCGCGCGGCGGCACGCTCGTGCAGGTCGGCAACCTGCCCGGCCGCCCCGCGCCGGCCGAGCTCGGCGACCTGGTCACCCGCGAGATCACCTGGACCGGCTCCTACCGGTTCGCCGGCGAGCTCGACGACGCCCTGACCGCGCTGGGCGCCGGTCTCGACGTCGGCCCCCTGATCACCCGCACCTTCGCCATCGACCGCGCCGGGGAAGCCCTCGAAGCCGCGGCCGGGTCGAGCGGGAAGGTGCTGCTCCGGATCGGAGAACCATGACCGGCTCGGTCGTCACCCTCGGCGAAACCATGGCGCTGCTGACCACGCCCCCGGCCGGCCGGATCACCGGCGGCACGGGACTGGCCGTCGGCATCGGCGGGGCGGAGTCCAACGTCGCCATCGCGCTGGCCCGGCTCGACGTGCCGTGCACGTGGATCAGCCGCGTCGGCGACGACGCGCTCGGCGCCCTGGTGGTGAAGGAGATCCGCGGCGAAGGCGTCGACGTCGTCGTGCGGCGCGACGAGGCCGCGCCGACCGGGATGATGCTCAAGGAGTTGCGCGGCGGCCGGCCGTGGCGGGTGCGCTACTACCGCCGCGACAGCGCGGCCTCGCGGCTCTCGCCCGACGACGTCGACGAGGCGCTGATCGCGTCGGCGGCGGTGCTGCACCTGACCGGCATCACCCCGGCGCTCGGCCCCGGACCGCTGGCGGCGGTCGAGCGCGCGATCGCCGTCGCCCGCGCGCACGGCACGCTGGTGTCCTTCGACGTCAACCACCGGCGATCGCTGTGGCCCGACGACGTGGCGGCCTCCGTGCTCGCGCGGCTGGCGGCGGCCGCCGACCTCGTGTTCGCGGGACCGGCGGAAGCCACCCTGGTGCTCGAGGGCCGCTGGCCGTCTTCCGACGAGGCGACGGTCGTCGAGGGGTCCGCCTTGGCCACCCGGCTGGCCTCGCACGGACCCGCCACCGCCGTCGTCAAGCTGGGCGCGCTCGGCGCGGTGGCGCGGGACGGGGGCGAGACGATCCACGTGGGCGCGCGGGCGGTCGAGGTGGTCGACACGGTCGGCGCGGGGGACGCCTTCGTCGGCGGCTACCTGGCCGAGCTGGCTTCCGGCCGGTCCGTCCGCGAGTGCCTGGCCACCGCGACCGCCCTCGGGACGGCGGTGTGCACGGTGCCGGGCGACTGGGAGGGCATCCCGACCCGGGCCGAGCTGGCCGCTTCGGACCTCGCCGTCGTGCGGTAGCTTGGACGGCGTGGACGGACGGGCGATCTTCGGCGATCACTCGTACCGCTGTGACTTCTACGGTTGACGGTTCCCCGCCCTCGGGACCCTTTTGTCGTCAACCGTAAGGAAAACCATGTCTTCATCCGTGCGCTGGGCGCTCAAGCACATGCCGCTGACCGCCACCGCCGTCGAGGAAGCCGCGCCCCTGCTCGCCGGGCGGCGCCTGGCGATGTGCCTGCACGTCGAGCCCAAGACGGCCGCGCTGGTCACGCTGCTCGCCCGCGCCGGCGTCGAGATCACCCTGACCGGCTCGCCCGGCACCACCCACGACGACGTCGCTCTCGCGCTCCGGGAACTCGGGGTGGCCGTGCACACCCGCCGGGCCGACGACGAGGCCGACCACGCCCGCAACGTCGCCCGGGTGCTCGCGTGCGAACCCGACCTCACGCTCGACAACGGCGCCGACCTGACGCTTTCGCTGCTGCGGTCCGGCCCGCCGTCGGGCTGGCTCGGCGGCACCGAGGAGACGACGACCGGCGGCGTCCGGCTGCGGGAGGAACGCGTCGGGCACCCGGTCGTCGTGATCAACGATTCGCGGCTGAAACTGCTGGTGGAGAACGAATTCGGCGTCGGGCAGAGCGTCGTCCAGGGTTTCCTCAACGCCACCAACCTGATGGTGCCGGGGATGCGTGCGGCGGTGCTCGGCTACGGGCCGTGCGGGAAGGGCGTCGCGGACACGCTGTCCCGCCTCGGCGCGCGCGTCGCGGTGTGCGAACCGGATCCGATGCGCGCGCTGGAGGCCATTTTGGACGGTCACCGGGTCGGTCCTTCCGGTGAAGTCCTGGCTGACGCCCAAGCGGTTTTCACGGTGACGGGCGCTCCCGGCGTCGTCGGCGCGGAGGAACTCGCGGTCCTGCCCGACGGCGCGCTGATCGCGGGCGTCGGGCACTTCGCGTGGGAGATCGACGCGGCGGCGCTGCGGGCGGCCACGGTCCGCACGGTCGAGTACGGCGCGCCGGGCCGCCGCACGGGGCACGTGCTGACCGGCGGCCGCGAGATCGTCGTCCTCGACCAGGGCCGGATGCTCAACCTGACCGCGGCCACCGGCAACTCGATCCAGGCGATGGACCTGGGCCTGACCCTGCAGGTCCGGAGCCTGGCGGCGGTGGCGGGCGGACTGGCACCGGGTGTCCAGCCGGTCCCGGCCGCGGTGGAACACCGCATCGCGACGGACCTGGTGGCGCGGCTGAGCTAGCTTGACCTGGAGCGCGCTCCAGGACCTAACGTGGGGTCACTTCGACCGCACGTCAGGAGAACACCCCATGGAACTCGGCTTCCACCTGCCCATCTTCGACATCGACGGCGGGCCCGCCGCCATCGCCGGCGAGCTCGCCCGGGTGGGCGCCGCGGCGGAGGAGGCCGGTGCGACCTGGTTGTCCTTCATGGACCACTACTTCCAGATCGAACCCACCGGTCTCCCCGCCGAGTCGCACATGCTGGAGGGCTACACGACGCTCGGCTACCTGGCCGCGCACACGTCCCGCATCGAGCTCGGCCTGCTGGTCACGGGCGTGACCTACCGCCACCCGGGCCTGCTCGCGAAGATCGTCACGACCCTCGACGTCCTCTCCGGCGGCCGCGCGGCCCTCGGCATCGGCGCGGCCTGGTTCGAGCGCGAGCACCAGGGGATGGGCGTGCCGTTCCCGCCGGTCGCCGAGCGCTTCGAACGGCTGGAGGAAACGCTGCGCATCTGCGGGCAGATGTGGGACCCCGCGGCCAACGGCCCGTTCGAGGGCAAGCACTACCAGCTGGCGGAGACCCTTTGTTCGCCGCAGCCGCTCCACCGCCCGAACATCCTGATCGGCGGCTCGGGCGAGCGCAAGACGCTGCGCCTGGTCGCCCAGTACGGCGACGCGTGCAACCTGTTCGGCACCTCGCCGGAGGACGTGGCCCACAAGCTCGACGTGCTGCGCCGCCACTGCGACGACGCCGGCCGCGACTATGCCGCGATCCGCAAGACGATCCTGGCCAACAACCCGCGCCCCACCCCGGAAACCCGCGACGACTTCGTCCGCTCGATGGCGGCCTACGCGAAACTGGGCGTGCAGACGGCGATCATCACCCCGACGACGGGCGCACCGGCGGCGTGGATCGAGGCCATGGCCCCGGTGGTGCCGCAGCTGGCCTCGCTGGATTAGTCCACAAAGGACTCTCGGGTCGTTTTTCGATCGCCGTGAACCACTCGGCCGGTTCCGCCGTGTGACTGGGTGAGGTGGCGACCCGAGAGGAGGGGCTGATGCCCCACACGCGCAGTACCGGACGACACCGCAAACCGGCGACGATCGGGCTGGTAGCGCTACTGGGAGTCGCGGGGGCGACCGCGACGGCGATCGCCCTGAGCAGCCCGGCGAGCAACGCGGCGACCGAGAACTGCAGTGGTCTGGACACGGCGCTGCAGAACAACCTGACGTTCATCGCCGGCCAGCAAGCCGCCCCGGACGCCCAATCGGCGGCCCGCATCGCCAACCGCCAGGCAGTCGTCCAGCAGATCGAGCAGCGGCGCGAGGCCGCGGGATGCGAAGGCAAGGTAGCGGCCAACGCGGCCGCGGCCGAGTGCGCGGCGGTGACCGGAGCAGCGGACCAGGCCGAGGCGGCCGAGCAGAAGGGCATGGGCGGGAAGAAGGCCAAGGCCGACGAGAACGGCATGGCCGCCGACGAGAACGGCATGGCTGAGCAGCAGGGCATGGCCGGTCAGAACGGCAAGGCCAAGCAGAAGGGCAAGGCCGCCGAGAAGGGCATGGCGGCCGAGAAGGGCATGGCGGCCGACGAGCAGAACGCCGCCGACCAGAACGCCGCCGACCAGAACGCCGCCGACCAGAACGCTGCGGCCGTCCAGGCCTGCGAAGTGGTCGAGAAGTGCGTAGCCCAAGCCGCCGGTGCCGCCGGCATGGCCGAGCAGGACATGGCCGAGGAGAACGGCGCGGCCAAGCAGAACGGCATGGCCGAGCAGCAGGGCATGGCGAACGAGAATGGCATGGCCGCCCAGGACGGCATGGCTGACCAGCAGGGCATGGCGAACGAGAACGGCATGGCCAACGAGCAGGGCATGGCCAACGAGAACGGCGCGGCCCAGCAGGACGCGGCGGCCCAGAACGAGGTCTCCGACCAGGACTGCGCGGCGATCCTCGACTGCGTCGCCCAAGCCACAGCCGACCAGACCGCCGCCGCGGCCGACCAGCAGGGCATGGCCGCCGAGCAGAAGGGCAAGGCCCACCAGAAGGCCGACGCCCAGGCCGCCGAGCAGACCGCCGCGGCCGCCGAAAAGTGCGTCGCGGCCCAAGCCGCCAAGGCCGAAGCCACGGAAACCGCCACCGCCGAGGCCACGGACACAGCCACCGCGACCGCCGGCAAGTAGCAGACCCGGAGGGTGAGCACCGGTGGCGGGCCGGTGCTCACCCTCCGCCACCCGGAGCCCGCCAGGTCGCCCGAACCGGTGACCGGCGGGAACTCCGGCCCGTCGCCGATCGTTCACCAGACAGAGCGCAGTACCCTGGCGTTCGCAAGCGACCGACGACAGCACGAGGCTTCAGTGACCACCGACCCGGCGGCCGAGGACGCTTCCCTGCGTGAGGCAGCCGACGAGCTCGCCGTCGCCGGGCAGCTCCCGCGGTTCCTCCTGATGTACAAGTTCGCCATCGAAGAGCTGATGACGAAGCTGCGGATCCTCAGCGAGGAGTTCGACTTCGTCCACCAGCACGACCCGATCGAGCACATCACCAGCCGGGTCAAGCGGCCCGAAGCCATCAAGGAAAAGGTGCACCGCCGCGGCCTCGGCACCGACTGGGTGTCCGCCGCCGGCGCGCTCGACGACATCGCCGGGATCCGCGTCGTGTGCCCGTTCGTGTCCGACGTCTACGAAGTCGCCCGGATGCTCACCGCGCAGGACGACGTCGAACTGCTGCGCACCAAGGACTACATCGCCCAACCCAAGGCGAACGGCTACCGCAGCCTGCACCTCATCGTCCGCATCCCGGTGTTCCTGTCGGACCGCGTCGAGAAGGTCAAGGTCGAGGTGCAGCTGCGCACCATCGCGATGGACTTCTGGGCGGCCGTCGAGCACAAGCTGTCGTACAAGTACCGCGACAGCGTCCCGCCGGACTTCGCGGGCGAGCTGTCGGCGGCGGCCAGGACGGCGGCCGACCTCGACGCGCGGATGGCCGCGCTGCACGAACGGATCCGCTAGAGCTCGCTCAGGGCGTCGAGCAGGATCCGCAGCCCGAACTCGAACTCCGCTTCGTGGTCGCACACCGCGAGGTACGGTGCCGCCGCGGAAACGGCGGGCAGCCCGGAACCCCGCAGGTCCGCGAGCCGGCGGCGGGCGCCGTCGGGATCGGCGCCGCTGAACGTCGGCGCGGCCTCGACCTCCCGCATCAGCGTGCCGATCAGGAACGCCAGCACCGCCCGCAGCCCGTGCACCGCGCGCTCCGGCGGGAACCCCGCCGCGAGCAGCGGTCCGAGCACGGCCTCGACCGGCGCCAGCGCCGTCATCGACGCGAGCTGGCGGGTGAGCACGAGCGGCGCCGCGCGCGGGTGGTCGAGCATCGCGGCCCGGAAACCGTGCGCCAGCGCGGACATCGTCTCCCGCAGGTCCCCGGACGGGGGTGCCGGGATCGCGGCCAGCAGCACCTCGGCGACGCCGTCGAGCAGCGCGTCCTTGCCGTCGACGTGGTTGTACAGGCTCATCGGGTCGACGCCGAGCCGGCGCGCGAGCTTGCGCATGCTGACGGCGTCCAGGCCCTCTTCGTCGACCAGGGCGAGTGCCTCGTGCAGGATCCGGTCCCGGGACAGTCCACCGAGGTCCTTGGGCGGACGCCCGCGCCGGGTCGTCACGCGGCGAGCACCGCGGGCAGGTTTTCGTAGCCGCGCAGGATCCGCGTCGACCGGCGGCGGCCGCCGGGCAGCACGCGCAGGCCGGGGAACCGCTCGAAGATCGTGCGCAACCCGATCTCGCCCTCCATGCGCGCCAGCGAGGCGCCGAGGCAGTGGTGGCGGCCGGCGCCGAACGCCACGTGGTCGCGCGCCCGCTCCCGGGTGACGTCGAAGACCGCCGGGTCGGCGAACACGCCGGGGTCGCGGTTCGCGCCGGCCAGCACGGTGGTCACCAGCGCGCCGCGCGGCAGCGGAACGCCGGCGACCTCGGTCGCGCGAGTCGCGAGGCGCCCGGTCAGCAGTACCGGCGGGTCGTAGCGGAGCACTTCTTCGACGGCGTTGCCCCACAGCTCGGGACGTTCGCGCAGCACGGCGAGCTGCGCGGGGTCGCCGGCGAGCAGTGCGATGCCGCTGCCGAGCAGGTTGACCGTCGTCTCGAACCCGGCCGCCAGCACCAGGCCCGCGGTCGACTTCAGCTCCGTCTCGGTGAGGCCGACTCCGTCGTCCCGGGCCGCGACGAGCTTGCTGAACAGGTCCTTGCCGGGGTGCCGGCGCAGGTGGTCGAGGTGCTCGCCGAGCCAGGTGTCGAACTCGCCCAGCGCGGTCTCGACGTGGCGGAAGGTCCGCCAGCCCAGGCCGAGGTCGAGGCTGGGCGCGGCCGCCGAGCCCAGGGCCAGCACCTTCCCGAGGTCGGACGGCGGCACGCCGAGGATCTCGCTGATGACGGTCACCGGCAGCAGCCCGCAGTAGGACTCGACGAGGTCGAGCGGGCGGCCGGGGTCGAGCTCGTCGAGCAGGCCGTCGGCGATCTCCTGCACGCGCCCGCGCAGCTGCTCGACGGCGCGCGCGGTGAACACGCCGGTGACGAGCTTGCGGTAGCGGGTGTGCTCGGGCGGGTTGACGGCGAGCAGCGACGGCGGCCGCACCGGGTGCAGGTGCTCGCCCGCCGACCACTCGACCAGCCGGCCGAGCGGCGAGCCGTCGGCGCCGATGACGCCGACGCGGAAGTCGTCGCTGGAGAGCACTTCCCGGACCGCGGCGTGCGTGGTGGTCATCCAGCCGAACCGGGTGCGCGCCAGCGGGCCGGCGGCGCGGATCTCCTCGAACAGCCCGGTCAGGTCCCGCCCGTCGGCGGCCGCGACGACCATCCGCCCTTGCAGGTCCCCGCGCCTGGCCTCGCGGCGCAGCACGGTCCGGGGCAGCGCGTGCCCGAGGCTCCACCGGACGACGGGTTTCGCGCGGGCCAGAGCTCCTTCGAGCACGGCTTCCCCCTTCTTTCGGCGTGCCTACAGTGTAGGTTATCGTCGAATACCTACGCCGTAGATACAGGAGTCGTCATGCCGCCGCGGATCCCCGCCCCCGAGGTCCTCGCGGCCCGGCAGAAGCTGGTGCTCGACCACTTCCGCGACGAGGTCGCCCAGGACTGGGACGCGACGCTGTCGACGTTCCCGCACCCGCACTACGAGGTCATCGCGACGATGACGGTCCACGACGGCGACGACGCGGTCCGCGGCTACTACCACGACACGCGCACGGCGTTCCCCGACCAGCACCACGAGCTGATCGCGCTGCGCCACAGCGCGGACGCGGTCGTCGTGGAGTTCTGGCTGCTGGGTACGCACCTCGGTCCGCTGGGCCCGGTCCCGGCGACGGGTTCGCGGTTCCGGGTGCGGATGACGGCTTACTTCGTGTTCGACGCGGAGGAAAAGCTGGTCTGCGAGCGGATCTACTTCGACACGCTGTCGATGCTCAAGCAGCTGGTCGGCGGGGTGGACAAGAAGAAGCCGAAGAACTGGCTGCTGCTGGCGCGGGTCGCGCGGGGGTTCCTGAAGATGTCGGGCGGGGAGCCGGATCCGCGGCTGGTGAACACCGTGGAGCCGCAGTTCTAACCGGGTTGTCCGGACCTGACCGGCGCCAGCAGCACGCCCAGCGCGAGCAGCTCCGTCAGCGCCATCCCGCGTTCCACCAGCCCGAGCGGGATCAGCGTCCACCACCGGCCGCCCTCGGTCGCGGCCACCACCACCGCGCCCAGGATCACCGCGAACCAGCCCAGGGACAGGATCGCCAGCACGCGCGCCAGCCGGCGCCGTCCCGGTGACGCGGGGAACGCCGCCCGCGCCGCCACCAGCACCGCCAGTGGCAACGCCACGAACGCCACCACGCTCGCGATCCGGTGCAGCGTCCCGCCGAAGTCGGCGCGGGAGACCGTGGCCCAGTCCGGCTTCGGGAACGCCACGATGACCAGCAACCCGACCGTCCACAATGTACCCAAGATCGCCGCGGGTGCGGGGAGCCGGCGCTGCCTGCCCAGCACCGCCAGGCCCGCGGCCGAGCCGAGGGCGACCAGGACCACCGCGAGGTCGAACACCCACTTGTGGTCCGACAAGCCGTACTCGCTGATCGTGCGGCGGGTCGGGCTGATCGCGTCGGTCGGCGGGATGACCTGCAGCAACAGCACCAGGCCGGCGCCGATCGCCAGCGCGGCCAGACCGCTGAGCGAGATCGCGACCGACACCCGTCGCGCAGGGACCGTGACCATGGACCGACAGTAGCCGACCACCGGTTGAACTCCCGGTGAAAAGGTCCTTCCGGGCAGCCGGACGGGCTGAACGCTGTACGACTTACGGCGGTTACCGCAGCCGGATTTCCTCCATTATGGTCACTCGCTACCGGTACGTCCGCCGTGCCGTGCCCTCGCTCAAGGAGGTCTTTTCCTGTGGGGAATTCACCAAGACGGCTGGTGCTGCTGGCTTCGGCCGTCGCGCTGGCCGGAACGTTCGTCGCGCTACCCGCCGGTACCGCCGGCGCGGCGCAGAACATCCTGCGCGCCGACAAGTCCGTACCCCGCTCGTGCTTCGCGAAAGTGCTGCCCAAGGGTACCGCGGGCACCGATCGCCGCGAGCTGACGTCCACCGTGGACGGTCTCGTCCAGGCCCGCCTCAAGGCCACCCCGGGCACCGAAGGCGACTGGGACGTCGCCGTTTTCGACAAGGCCACCGGCGCCGTGGTCGCCGCTTCGACGGCGTTGCGCACCCACGAACTCGCCGAGAGCTTCGTGAAGAAAGGCCAGCAGCTCGTCGTGCAGGGCTGCCGCTACGGCGGCTCGGCCGGGCAGGCCCAGCTCGGCGTCGACTTCCTCGCGCTGACCCCGCAGGGCACGCCGACCGGGACCGCGACCGCGTCCCAGCGCGCGGAGCTCGTCCGCGTCGAAACGCCGACGCGCGCCGACAAGAACAAGCTCACCGGCCTCGGCCTCGACGTCACCGAGAAGGGCGACGCGACCGGCGTCGAGGTGGTGCTGGCGAACGACGCCGACCGCAAGACGCTCAAGGACAGCGGCTTCAAGTCGAAGGTGCTCGAGGCGGACCTGTCGGCCAAGTCGGTCCAGGACGCCAAGACCGACCGCGAGTACGCCGCCAAGACCGCCGCTTCCGCGCTGCCGTCCGGGCGGACCAGCTACCGGCACCTCTACGAGTACAACTACGAGCTCAAGGAGCTCGCCCGCAAGAACCCGAACCTGGTCTCGGCGTTCACCATGCCGGAATCGACGTGGGAAGGCCGCGACGTCGTCGGCGTCGAAATCGCCACCGACGTCAAGAACGTGACCGACGGCAAGCCCGTCAACTTCACCATGGGCGTGCACCACGCCCGGGAGTGGCCGGCCGCCGAGCACGTCATCGAGTGGGCGTACGAGCTGGTCAACGGCTACTCGCGCGACGCCGCCATCCGCGGGCTGGTGAGCAAGACGCGCAACATCATCGTGCCGATCGTCAACCCGGACGGCTTCGAGATCTCCCGCGAGGCCGAGCCGAAGGGTGACTTCACCCGGTTCGACTACGAGATGAAGCGCAAGAACTGCAACGTCAACGACTCGCCGCCGCAGTTCGCGACCGGCGTGTGCAAGGCGAACCCGGGCGGGCGCGTCCGCGGCACCGACCCGAACCGCAACTACGGCGGCTTCTGGGGCGGCAACGGCGCCGAGCTGTCCTGGAGCGGCGACACCTTCCGCGGGTCCGCGCCGTTCAGCGAGCCCGAGGTGCGCAACGTGCGCTCGATCGTGTCGTCGCGCCAGGTCACGAACCTGATCACGATGCACACCGTCGCCGCGCTGGTGCTGCGCCCGCCGGGCGTGGCGGACGTCCGCCCGCCGCTGGAGGAACCGCAGTACAAGGCCCTCGGCGACAAGCTGGCCTCGCGCAACGGTTACACCAGCGAGCCGAGCTGGGCGCTCTACGACACCACCGGCACCACCGAGGACTGGTCGTACTGGGCCACCGGCGGCTGGGGCTTCACCATCGAGGTCGGCGGCAACGGCTTCCACGGGCCCTACGCCGACAGCGTCGTGGCGGAGTACCAGGGCCTGGCCCCCGCGGCCGGTGCCGGCAAGGGCGGCAACCGGCAGGCGTTCCTGGACATGCTGGGCAACGCGGCCGACCCGCAGCAGCACTCCACGCTGATCGGATCGGCGCCGAAGGGCTACCAGCTCAAGCTGCACAAGACGTTCCAGACGCCGACGTCGCCGGTGATCCAGCCCGACGGCTCCACCAAGCCGCCGATCTACTACACCGACGACCTGAACTCGAAGTTCACCGCGTCCGGCGGGCGCTTCGCCTGGTCGGTCAACCCGTCGACGCGGCCCTACGTGGCCGGCCGCTACGGGCGCGACCCGCAGGGCCCGGCGCAGCAGGGCTTCGCGGTCGCCAACCCGGCCGGGGTGCCGCCGATCAACCAGAACTACCCGGCCGACCCGGCGGGTGACTCGTTCACCTTCCACGTCGACGGCCTGCCGAAGGTCGACAACGGGAAGTTCAGCGTCAACATCAACTGGGCGAACACCGCGACCGACTGGGACCTGTTCATCTACGACTCGGCGGGCAACCTGGTCAGCTCGTCGGCGAACGGCGGCACGACGTCCGAGCACGCCGTGCTGTTCGACCCGCCGGCCGGCGACTACAAGGCCGTGGTGGTCAACTACGACCAGGCCGACCCGAACGCCGTCGACGACTGGACCGGGGACGTGTCGTTCTCGTCGCCGATCCCGCCGACGTACGGGACGAAGGAGGCCTACCAGCTGACGTGCTCGTCGCCGAACGGCAAGCTCGTCGGCGTGGCGGACGTCTTCGCCGACCGCGGCCAGACGGTCGACGTCGGTGAGGTCTGCACCCGGTCCGCGCACGCGCAGAAGCAGCGCGCTTCGGGCGGGGTCCGGTAGTTCCCGCTTGTTCGTGAAGGCCTCCTCGCACGTCGCGGGGAGGCCTTCACGGCGTTGCGGCGAGGGTGACGCCCAGGACGACGAGGATCGTGCCCACGACGCGGTTGAGGGCCGGTTTCGCGCGGGCGTACCAGCGCTGGGTGGCGGGGGAGGAGAACAGCAGGGCGACGCCCAGGTGCCAAGCGGCCGACGCGGCGACGATCAGCGCGACGGCGGCGGCCTTGACGGCGGTGGGCTCGGTGGGCGGCAGGGCCGCGGTGAGGACGCTGCCGAAGAACGCCGCGGCTTTCGGGTTGGTGAGGTTGCTGACGACGCCGCGGCGGAACGCGTTGCCGCGGGCTTCGGGTGGGGCGGATTCCGGGGCCTTGGCGGTCAGCCACAGGCGGATACCGAGCCAAGCCAGGTAGGCGCCGCAGCCGATGCGGAGGGCGGTGGCCAGCCAGGGGTGGTGGGCGAGGACGGTGCCCAGCCCGAAGACGGCGACGGCGGCCAGGAGCCCGCCCGCGGCGACGACCCCGAGCGCGACGGCGAGTGCGGCTCTGCGGGTTCCGGCGGCCGCGGTGTGGGCGATGAGGACGAAGTTGGGGCCGGGGGAGATCGCGGCCGGCAGGTAGGCGAGCAGGACGGTGCCGAGCGTGGCGGCGGGGCTCACGATGCCGGTTCGCCGGGGCCGGCCGCGGAGGTCTTGAATGAGTCATTCAAGACGTTCACGCCGCGCGGCCGCCTCCGCCGACGACCTGGTCGCGGACCGCCCGCAGCGCTTGGTGGTCCACAGTGGACGGATCGGCCGCCAGCCATTCGCCGATCTCGTGGAGGAACTCCTCGGGGGTCATCGGCGCCGCCGCCCAGTCGCCGGGGTCGGCCGTGGTCAGGTCGCCGCTGCGGCTCGGGTACACGATCATCGCGCCGCGCAGGGCCACCCCCGGCAGCAGGTCGCGGTAGGCCGCGAGGCTCTCGGCGAGCCGGCTCCCGCCGCCGCGGAACGGCCTCCCGTTGCGCAGCAGGCGCCCGTCTTCGGCGGTTTCGTAGTGGCCCGGCAGCCAGAGCTTGGACTCGATGAGCACCAGGCGCTTGCCGCACAGCACCGCGTGGTCGACGTCGGCGAACACCGAGCCCGGCCAGGCGAGGCCGTGGAAGATGCGGGCGCCGGGGAGGCGGGTCAGGTAGGCCTCGAGCAGCTCGGCCGTCAGGCGCTCGGCCAGCTCGTCGCGCTCGGTGCCCGGCGCGCCGAAGACGGTGCGGCCGCCGAACTCCTCGGCGTAGGCCTCGCGGGCCCGCCTGGCGCGCAGGTAGCCGCGTGCCAGCCGCTGGACGAGCAGTGCCGTGCCCGCGGTCAGCAGCAGCCACACGACGAGCACCGGCGGCGAGAACCCGACCCCGGTGACCAGCGGCAGCAGCACGAGCACCATCCCGGCCACCGCGGCGACGACCGGCGTGTGCCCCGGCCCGCGGCGGCGGCCGTGCCGCATCCGGGTGTCCTCGCCGGCGAAGTGCCACCAGCTCAGGTCTTCGGCGTCCAGGTCGGGCAGGTCGGGGACGAACCCGGGCTCGTCGCCGAAGCGGCGCCGGGGCCGCGGGCGGACCGGGACGGGCACCACGGTGGCGCCGCCGGAGTCGTAGCGGGCGCGGCTGACGGGGTCGCTCAGGACGTCGTAGGCCTCGCGCAGCAGCCGGAACGTGCCGACGGTGCCGCCGCCGTCCGGGTGCATGGTCTTGGCCAGCCTGCGGTAGGCCGTTTTGACGTCGGACGCCGTCGCGTCCCGGCGGACGCCGAGCACCTCGTAGTAGTCGACCTCGGGCACGCTGGCGTTCACCTCCGGATGGCTGCGCGAAGACTTTATGGGGTCGGGTTCCGGCCCCGGCCACCGCCTCCGCGGCACGCCAGGGTGATGGTCCTGCGGGCCAGGTCAGGGCCGTGTCCGGAGTTTTACCGCTGTTGGCCGGACGCGGTCCGCAGCGGGGGTCCGGGCGCGTGACGGGCCGCCGTCCGGTCCCGGGAGCGCGTTTGTGGTGCTCTGTAACTGTCCATTGAGGACTGAATGTCGCCCGGAAGTGTTGTAACGGGCGGGAAAGCCGGGGTTCTGGTGACTTTTCGTGGTCGGAATTCACCTGAACAGACGCGAACACGTGTTCGATTGATCGGCTAAGATCGTGTCATGTCCTCGACACCCCACAGACGTGACGGGCCCACCGCCACCCCACCTCGGCAGCGGGCCCGTCACCCCCGTCAGCGCTCGCGCAGCAGGAACCGCTGGAGCTTCCCGCTGGCGTTGCGCGGCAGCGCGTCGACGAACCGCACCCGGCGCGGGTACTTGTACGGCGCCGCAACGGCTTTGGCGTGCTCCTGCAGCGCGTGCACCATGTCCGCGCCCGGCGTGGTGCCGGGCCGCAGTACGACGAAGGCCGTCACGACCGAGCCCCGGTCCGGGTCGGGTGTGCCGACGACCGCGCACTCCTCGACGTCGGGGTGCGTCAGCAGCACTTCTTCGACCTCGGGAGCCGCGATGTTGTAACCGGAGGAGACGATCATGTCGTCGCTGCGCGCCACGAACCGGAAGTAGCCGTCGGGCTCGCGGACGTAGGTGTCGCCCGTGATGTTCCAGCCGTCGCGGACGTAGTCGGCCTGCCGCGGGTCTTCGAGGTAGCGGCAGCCGGTGGGGCCCTGGACCGCGAGCCGGCCGGGGGTCCCGTCGGGCACGGGCGCGCCGTCGAGGTCGAGGACGACGGCGCGGAACCCGGGCACGACCTTGCCGGTCCGGCCGGGGCGGACGTCGTCGTCGGCCGCGGAGATGAACACGTGGAGCAGTTCCGTGCTGCCGATGCCGTCGATCAGCGGACGGCCGGTGACCTCGCGGTACTGCTCGGCCACGGCGGCGGGCAATGCTTCCCCGGCGGAGACGGCGCGGCGGACGCCGGCCAGCAGCGGGCCGTCGCCGGCGCCGAGGATCGCGCGGTAGGCGGTCGGCGCGGTGAACAGCACGGTCACGGCGTGCTCGGCGACGGCCGCGGCCAGCTCCTTGGGTGTCGCGCGTTCCAGCAGGAGTACGGACGCGCCGGCGCGCAGCGGGAACACCAGCAGGCCGCCCAGGCCGAAGGTGAACGCCAGCGGCGGCGTCCCGCAGAACACGTCGTCCGCGGTGGGGCGCACGACGTGCCGGGAGAACGTGTCGGCGATGGCGAGCAGGTCGCGGTGGAAGTGCATGGTCGCCTTCGGGGTCCCGGTGGTGCCGGAGGTGAAGGCGAGCAGGGCGACGTCGTCGGCGGCCGTTTGCACGTCGGCGAAGGTCGCCGGGTGGCGCGCGCAGCGGCCGGCCAGCTCGGTGCCGTAGGCGACCGTGGGCAGCTCCGGTGGCAGCTCGCCGAGCAGGCGCTCGTCGCAGAGGGCGACGCTCGGGCGGGCCCGGTCGACGATCTTGCCGAGCTCGTGGCGGCGCAGCATCGGCATGGTCGTGACGGCGACGGCCCCGGCCTTGAGGACGCCGAGCCAGCAGGCGGCGAGCCACGGCGTGTTGGTGCCGCGCAGCAGCACGCGGTTGCCGGGCACGACGCCGAGCTCGGCGGTGAGCACGTGCGCGATCCGGTTGGCGCGCGCCAGCACGTCGGCGTAGGTCCACGTCTCGTGCGGCGAACGCAGGCAGGGCCGGTCCGCGCCGAGGCGGGCGGCGGTGTCGTCGAGCAGCGCCGTCGCGGCGTTGAGGCGGTCCGGGTAGCTCAGCTCCGGCAGGTCGAACACCAGCCGCGGCCACTGCTCGCCGGGCGGCAGCCGGTCGCGGCAGAACGAGTCGGTGTGAGCGCTGGGAGTAAGCCTCATCGCAGCCCCTCGGGTCTCGACCTGCACCACGAGGAACGTAGCACTCGTTGCGACCGTCGAGAAGACGCAATAGCGCATCGATGACGGCGGCAACGAATGATCGATGTCGGCCGCGGGGCCGCGTTACGGGCGCCGGCCGGCGGGTTCGTCGCCCGGCGTCACGAAGGCGGTCGTCACGGTCACCTCCGTCAGGACCTCGCGGATCCGCACCGGCTTCCCCGGGCCGGCCGGCTCCACCGAAAGGCGGGTGAGCTGCCGGTGCACCGAGATCCGGTGTGCGGCGACGCCCCGGTCAGCGTGCTCGGCCGCGGCGGCGAAAGGCGGCGCCGCCCGGGCCGCAGGCGATTTCGGCGCAGACGAGCAAGGTCATCGCGAGTGCGGGCAGGCGCGTCATGGTGTTCGTCCCCTCGTGGTCGAGCCCTGGAGTCCTCCGCCGCTGGTGGGCAGATGATCTTCAAGGTGTAACGCACGGCGGTTGTCCGGCGCCGGGACGCGGGGACCGGACAACAAGGTCCGGACAACGACATCCGGACAGCGGCGGCTCAGCCGGCGACGGTCGCGTCCGGCTGGTTCGCGCGGCGCAGGGCGTCGGCGACGAACCCGTTCGCCTTCAGCTCTTCGACCAGGTCGCGCAGGAATTCGATGGTCTCGGGACGGCGGTCCGGCGTGGTCGCGACGGCCTGCTGGATCTGCATGAACCGCTCGCCGACGACCCGCGTCCCGGGATGCGCGGCCGCATAGGCGGTCATCGGCTGCCGAATCCCGGCGGCCACCTCCAGGCCCTGCTCTTCGAAGGCGGCGACGCCGTCCTCGCCGCGGACGATCGTCGCGTGCGAGAGAGTCCGGGTGAGGTACAGGTCGTACGCCGACCCCTGCTTGACCCCGACCCGGACCCCCGGCCGGTCGACGTCGCCGGGCGAGCGGACCGGCGAGTCCTCCGGCACGACGTACACGCCTTCGATGACGACGTAGGGCGCGGTGAAGGCCACCTCGGCGGCCCGCGCCGGTTCGATCGCCAGGAAGCAGAGATCGGCCGCCCCCGAGGTCAGCGCCTCGAACGACTTCCGCGCGGCATCGAAGCACCGAAGCTCGACCTCGACCCCCAGCCGCGCGCCCACCTCCCGCGCCAGCTCGACGGTGACCCCGCCAGGCTCGGCCGGCGTCCCGTGCGCGAGCACCGGATTGCCGAGGTTGATCGCAGCACGCAGCACACCGGTGGGCGCGAGGTCGGCGGAAAGATCTCCCATGACCGGCGAGGGTAACCCCGAGGCCGGCCACCCGTCGGCGAAGTGTTGTTCACGCCACCGGCCCGGTCGCCGCTGCGGGCTCGGCCCGGCTACCGCCACCGGTCACCGGCCTGGCCCGGCCCGACCCGGCCCGGCCGCTAACCCGGCCCGGCCCGGTCGCCAGTCGTCGGCGACCGGTCACCGGCCCGGCCACTGCCGCTGCCGCGACCGCCGCGGCCGAGAGCCTGTTTCAATGTCGTAGCCACTCGTTGATTGCCGCGATCTGCACCGTCGCCTCGTAGCGAACCGCGAGTTTGTCGAACCGTGTGGCGACGCCTCGGTTGCGTTTGAGCCGGTTGATGCCGCACTCGACCGCGTGCCGCTGCTTGTAGATCTCCGGGTCGAATGCCGGTGGCCGCCCACCGGCCCGGCCGCGGTTGCGGCGATGCCGGACCTGATCAGCAGGCTGGGGAATCGTGCACGCGATCCCGCGCCGCCGCAGATAGGCCCGGTTGGCGCGGGAACTGTAGGCCTTGTCCGCCAGGACACGATCCGGCCTGCTCCGGGCTCGCCCACCACCGATCCGGGCGACCCGGACCCGGCCAGCACCGCCTCGAACTGCGGCGAATCACCACGCTGACCCGCGGTCACCAGCAACGACAATGGTTTCTGGCCTTGCTCGGCGGCCAGGTGCAGCTTGGTCGTCCAGCCTCCCCGCGACCGGCCCAGCGCGTGGTCGGCCGGTTCGGGCTCGCCGACACCGCCCGGCGGTTCTTTCTGCAGATCGCCCTCGATGCGGGCGCCTGCGGCATGCTGGTGCGCCCGGTTGATCGTGGAATCCACGCTCACCTCCCAGGTGATCAGCCCGGCGGCGTCGGCCCGGGTCTGCAACCCGGCCAGGATCAAGGCCCATACACCGGCGCGCTGCCAGCGCCGGAACAAGCCATAGACGGTTTGCCAGCAGCCATACACAGGCGGGACGTCACGCCAGGGCGAACCGACACGAACCCGCCAGCGGATGCCGTCCAGGAGCTGGCGTTTACTGCACAGTGGCGGGCGGCCGGGTTTCTTGCCGACGGGCAGCAGCGGTTCCAGGATCGCCCACTGCGCGTCGGTCAGATCGGCTCGCCCCGTCGCCGCTGGGCTCGTCTATTTGACCCAAGACACGCCGCACCCCGCAACGCCGGCCAGAAGCCCGCTGGTCAGCACATCGGAACAGGCTCGAGCCGCCGCCGATGTGCGGGCCCGCCCGGTGCGGCCGGCTCACTCCACCGGCAGCCCCGCCGCCGTCGTCAGCTCGTACTCCGTCTCCTGCTGGTACACCTCGCCCGGGCGCAGGACCGTGCTCGGGAAGTCCGGGCGGTTCGGCGAATCCGGAAAGTGCTGGGCCTCCAACGCGAACCCCGCCCCGCGCGACGGCAGGTGGTTGCCCGAATAGAACTGCAGGCCCGGCTCCGTCGTCCGCATCGTGAGGAGGCGGCCGGACGCCGGGTCCCATGCACGGGCGGCGAATGGTGCGGCCGGGTCCAGGATCCAGTTGTGGTCGTAGCCGTCGGCGAGTTTCAGCTGGGGGTCGGCCTCGCCGATGCGGGCGCCGATCCGGGACGGGCGGCGGAAGTCGAACGGTGTGCCCGCCACCGGGCGGGGGTCGCCCGCCGGGATCAGGCCGGCGTCGGTGGGGCAGAAGCGGGTCGCGGCGAGCTGCAGCCGGTGGTCGTGGACTTCACCCGCGGCCGCCAGGTTCCAGTACGTGTGGTTGGTCAGGTTGACGACCGTGGGCGCGTCGGTCGTCGCGCGGTAGGTGATGCGCAGGCCGGACGCGGTCAAGCGGTACGTCACCTCGGCCGTCAGACGCCCGGGGTAGCCCTGGTCGCCGTCCGGGCTGGTCAGGGTCAGGCGGACGCCGTCCGGGAGCGGGACCGCGGACCAGACTCGGGTGTCTAAGCCGGCCGGGCCGCCGTGGAGGCTGTTCTTGCCGTCGTTCAGCGGCACCCGGTGCGTGACACCGTCGAGGGTGAACGTGCCGCCCGCGATGCGGTTGGCGTAGCGGCCGATCGTCGCGCCCAGGAAGACGCGCGCGGCGTCCGGACGGTTGTTCGCGACGTAGCCGTCGAGGCCGGGGTAGCCGAGGACGACGTTGGCGTACCCGCCATCGCGGTCCGGTGCCTCGATCGACTGGATCACCGCGCCGTAGTCGAGGATCCGGACGGTGAGGCCGCCGGGGCGGGTCAGCGTGTAGCGGTGGACGTCCGTGTCGCCGGCGCGGCCGAAGAACTCGGGAACGGGTGCGGTCATCGGGACGCCCTCCAGCACGCTGTTAACGCTAACACCGTGCCGGAACTCTAGGAGCGCGCGCGGCGCGCGGTCAAGAGCCCGCGGCGCGCGTACCCAGCAGCTGATGGGCGCGCAAGGCCATCTGGATCTCCAGCCGCCGCGCGGGATCCGCCAGCCGGTCGCCGAACAGGTCGGTCAGCTGGCTCACCCGGTAGCGGACCGTCTGGGGGTGGATCCTCAGCGCCTGCGCGATCTCCGGGGTGCTTCCGTTGTGCTCGAGCCAGCACAGCAGCGTCTCGGCCAGCCGGGTCTGCTGCTTCGCCGTCAGGTCCGCGAAGGGGGCGAGGACCTTCGCCGACAGCTCGTCCAGCAGGAACCGGTCGAGCAGCAGCCAGTGCGTCGCGAGGTGGTCGGCCGTGTGCGTCACCGGGCCGTCGCCGGCCAGGCCGCGGCGGGCCAGGTCCAGCGTGCGGCGGGCCCAGCGCGACGACGTCGCCGCGTCGGCCGGGCGGACGCGGGGGCCGACCGCCGCGCGCCGGCCGGGCAGGCGGCCTTCGAGGCCCAGCAGGTCGCGGTCCGGGTACGGGGTCAGCACGCAGGGCTCGGCGCCGTCGAGGTCCACCAGCACGTCGTCGGCGAACCGCGGCGACGGCGGCGGGTGCGGCCCGGTCCACGGCTCGAGCGCGATGACCGCGACCTGCTCCGGCATCGGCCAGCGCGCGGCCTCGGCCATCGTGGCGAGCGTCGACGGCGACGACGGCGGGGTGGCGAGCAGCAGTTCGAGCAACCGGCGGCGGCGGCGTTCGAGCGTGCCCGTCGCCATCGCCTGCGCCAGCGTGTACCCCTCGACCGAATACCCCGAAATCTCGTCCACGTAGGCGAAGATCGCTTCCGCGCCGATGCACAGCACCGCGGCCGGGAAGCGGTGCGCCTGCCCGAGTTCCGAGATGTACCGCCACGCCGCTTGCCCGCCCGCGCGGTAGGCCGCCTGCAGGGAGTTGACGCTGCCGCCGTCGTGGTGGACGCGCTTGCCGACCTCCACGAACAAGGTCGCCCAATCGTCCTGTGTAGACGGCAGATCTTCGATGCTGTCGATGCAGCTGAGCACCGCTTGCTCGATCGCCAGCACGATCACCTTGCCGAACTCGCCTTCGAGCGGCTTGGCGTACTCCGGCACGGCCCGCTGGACCTCCTCGAGGATTCGCCGGGCGAGCGGGTCGGCGTGCGCGCGGAACCGCCGCGCGAGCTCCGTCGGCAGCGAGCACCACAGCTGGCGGGCGCGGCCGGTGCCCCGGGGGAACGGGATCACCTGAGTGGTCGTCGTCATGCCACAACCCCTTTCCGGCACCGGTGCGCGGAGGCCATGTACTCACACGGGATCGGAGTTGGCAACCGCCGATCCTGCCGTGCGACGGGGTTCTGTCACGCGGGGACCAATGGCGGCGGCCAGTATTGTCACCTGTCCGACAAACGGCAGAACACTCACGGGCACAAGGGTTTCCGGTCCGCGATTTGTGGTCCGGGACGGTATCTTCGCGCCCTTCCTCGTTGTTAGCGTGATCAACCGAGGAGGCCGGATGACGACGCTCGTATCGTGGTGCGCCCGCCGCGCCGGCGTGGTCGTCGTGCTGTGGCTGGTGGCGCTGGGCGGTTTCGGTTGCGCCGCGCTGCACACCGGCGCGGCCTTCCGCGACACGGTCGACCTGCCCGCCGCGGACAGCACGGCGGCGGCGAACCTGCTGCGCGGCAGCGGGGCCGGCGGCGCCGAGGAACGGGTCGTCGCCCGCACGCCGGACAGCCCGGTCGACACCGGCACGGGCCGGGCCCGCCTCGACGACTTCGCCGCCCGGCTGGCGGCGCTCCCGCACGTCGTCGCGGTCAACCCCGCCGGGGTGTCCGGCGATCGGCGGACCGCGGTGCTCACCGTGCGGTTCGACGCGCCGGCCGCGGACCTCGGCCAGCCGGTGGCGGACGCGCTGGCCGCCGTCGTCCGCGACGCCCGCGGGCTGACCGCCGGGGCGGCCGGCGAGCTCGCCGCGATGACGGCGGCCGCGCCGGACCTGGGCAACGCCGGGATCGGCCTGCTCGCCGCGGCTCTGGTGCTGCTGGTGACGTTCGGCTCGGTGACCTGCGTGCTGCTGCCGGTGCTCACCGCGGCCGTGCCGGTGGGCTGCGCGCTGGCCGCCGTCACGCTGCTCTCGCACGTCATG
Organism: Amycolatopsis sp. cg9; assembly: GCF_041346945.1. NCBI lineage: Bacteria > Bacillati > Actinomycetota > Actinomycetes > Pseudonocardiales > Pseudonocardiaceae > Amycolatopsis > Amycolatopsis sp. cg9. Next base: position 6,575,767 of record NZ_CP166850.1, read on the forward strand.
ACCGTCCCGAAGATCAGCACCGAGATCGCCGCGCTGCTGGGGCTCGGCGTCGGCGTCGACTACGCGCTGTTCGTGCTGACCCGCTACCGGCAGGGCCGCGGGGACGGCGCGCCACCGGCGGTCGCGCTGGCCGCCGCCGCGGCGACTTCCGGCCGCAGCGTGGTCTTCGCCGGCGTCACCGTGTGCGTTTCGCTGGCCGGGATGCTCACCGTGGGCCTGCCGTTCCTCGACGGGATCGCGGTGGCCGCCGCGGTTTCGGTGCTGCTGACCGCGTTCGCCGCGCTGACCCTGCTGCCCGCGTTGCTGCGGCCCGCCGCCCGGATGCGCGTCAAGCCGGTGGGGAACGGCGGCCGCTGGGCCCGGCTCGCGCGCTCGGTGACCGCCCGCCCCGGGCCGTACACGCTGGCGGCGGTGCTGGTCGTGGCCGTGCTCGCGCTGCCGATGACCGGGCTGCGGCTCGGCGTGCCGGACGCCGCGCAGGACCCGCCCGGCAGCATCACCCGGACCGGCGCCGAGCTGCTGGCCGAGGGGTTCGGCCCCGGCGCCGGCACCCCGCTGCTGGTGGTGGGCACGGGCGACGCCTCGCTGGGCACGCTGCGGGAAGCGGTGCTGGCCCGCGCCGACGCCGGCCCGCCCACCGCGCTGCCCGGCGGCGGCTGGCTGCTCACCGTGGTCCCGCGGACCGCACCCGGCGACCCGGCCACCACCGAGCTGCTGACCTGGACGCGGACCATGGCGGCAACCGTCGGCGGGCCGGACGCGCACGTCGGCGGGATCGTCGCGACCCAGGCCGACTTCTCGGCGGCGATCACGGCCCGGCTGCCGGTGTTCCTGGTCAGCGTCGTCGGGATCTCGGTCCTGCTGCTCGCCTGGGTGTTCCGCAGCGTGCTGATCCCGCTGACGGCGGCGGTGATGAACCTGCTGACCGCGGCCGCGACGACGGGCGCGGTCGTGCACGTCTTCGGCGCCCCGATCGAGCCGTACCTGCCGGTGTTCCTGTTCGCGGGACTGTTCGGGCTCTCGATGGACTACGAGGTCTTCCTCATCGCGCGCATCCAGGAAGCCTGGCGCCGCCACGGCGACACCCGGGCCGCGGTCGTCGACGGCGTCGCCGCGACCGGCCGGACCATCACCGCGGCCGCGCTGATCATGGCGCTGGTGTTCGTGTCGTTCGCCTTCGTCGACGCCCGCGTCGTGCGGGAAGCGGGCGTCGGGCTGACCGTCGCCGTGCTGCTGGACGCGATCGTCGTCCGGTGCGTGCTCGTGCCCGCGGTGATGGCCCGGTTCGGCGCCGCGAACTGGTGGTTCCCCCGACGGCGGCCCGTCGTGACCCGGGTGCCGGCGAGGAGCGCGCGATGACGCGGCGGACCCTCGTGCTGCTCGCGCTCGGCGCGTTCGTCACCACGCTCGACAACACCATCGTCGCCGCCGGGGCGCCGTCGATCGGCCGCGACCTCGCGCTCGGCCTCGGTGCGCTGCAGTGGATCGCGCTCGGCTACATGCTCCCGTTCGCCGGGGTGCTGCCGGCCGGGGGCGCGCTGGTGGACCGCTGGGGACCACGCCGGACCCTGACGGCCGCGCTGCTCGCGTTCGGCGCCGGCGCGGCGGCCGGCGGGCTGGCCGGGTCGCTGTGGCTGCTGGTCGCCGCCCGGGTGCTGCAGGGCCTGGCGGCCGCGTTCCTGGTGCCGGGCCTGCTGAGCCTCCTGCGCTCGAACCTCGACGCGCGGGGGCGGACGCTCGGCGCGGCGGTCTGGACCGCGTGCCTCGCGGCGGCGCTGGCGCTCGGCCCCGCGCTCGGCGGGATCTTGAGCGCTGCCCTGGGCTGGGCCTGGATCTTCTTCGTCAACCTCCCGTTCGTGGCGGCGATGCTCGTGCTGCTGCCGGCGACGACGCCGCCCGGCCGGGCCGGCGGGGAGACCCGCGCGCCGCCGTTCACGGCGATGGTCCTGGTGACGGCGAGCCTGGTGCTGCTCACCACCGCGCTGGCCGAACCCCGGTTCGCGCTCCCGCTGCTCGCCGCGGGCGCCGTGCCCGGTGTGGTGTTCGCCGTCCGGGAACGGCGGGCGCGCGACCGGCTGGTGCCGGCGGCGCTGACCGGGAACCGAGTTTTCACCGGCTCGCTCGGCCTCCAGCTGTTGTGGGGACTGGGGATTTCCGGTGTCTTCTTCTTCACGCCGTTGCTGCACCAGGAGTTCCTCGGGCTCGGTCCGGTCGGCGCCGGACTGCCCCTGGTCCTGGTGGCGGTGGCGGTCGTCGCGGCGACACCGCTGGTGGCGCCGGTGGTCGCCCGTCACGGTCCACTTAGGACGGTGGCGGCGGGGCTCGCCGCGGTCGGCGCGGGGCTGCTGGCCCTCGCCGCGGTGAACCGGCTGCCGGAGCTCTGGCCGCGCGTGCCGGGCCTGGTCGTGATCGGGGCGGGGTCGGCCTTCACCGTCCCGATGACGTCGCACGCGCTGGACGTCGTGGCGGAGCGGCATTCCGGCACGGCGTCGGGGTTGCTCACCGCGGCCCGCGAGTTGTCGAGCGCGCTCGGCGTCGCGCTGATCGGCGCGGTGCTGACGGCGGTGCGCGCGGCGCGGCTCGAAGCGGGTGCCGCGCCCCCGGTGGCGCTGGCCGGTGGCTACACCGCCGGGCTGCTCGCCGCGGCCGGGCTGACGTTCGCCGGTGCGCTGCTGGCCGTGCGCGTGTCGGGGACCCGGTCGGCCGAGACCTCGTCGCCGCGTGACAAACGCGCGGTCCCGTAACCCGTTTCCCGGTGAGCATCCGGGATCCGCCGATTGACAACCGCACGGGCGCGGCTATTCACTGCGCCGGTAAACGCTCTCTGCGAGGGACCATGGAAACCATTTCCCAGCTGATTCCCGGTACACCGGAAAAGCTCGGCGACGGCGAATCGTTCGCGACCCTGCTGCGCCGGTGGGCGCGGGTGCTCGGCGACGAAACCGCCGTCACGCACCTGGACCACCGCGCGGCCGCGGCCGGTCGCGCGGTCACGCTCACCTGGCGGGCCCTCGACGAGCGGGTCGACGCGGTCGCGGCCCGGCTCGCGGAAATCGCGGCACCGGGGGAGCGGGCGGCGGTCCTGGCCGGGCAGTCGACCGGCTACGTCGTGGCTTTCCTCGGCGCGCTGCGGGCCGGGCTGGTCGCCGTGCCGCTGTTCGCCCCTGGGCTCCCCGGCCACGAAGGCCGCCTCGCCGGCGTGCTCGCCGACTGCGCCCCGCGGGTGGTGCTCACCACCGCGGCGGACTTCGACGCGGTGCGGGAGTTCGTCGCCGGACCGGAGGTCGTCGCCGTCGACGCGCTGCCGGACGCCGAGGCGCGCGAGTGGCCCCGGCCGGATCCCGATGCCCCGGCCTACCTGCAGTACACCTCGGGGTCGACGCGGTCGCCGGCCGGGGTCGTGCTGACCCACCGCAACGTGCTCGCCAACGCCCGCCAGGCCTGTGCGGCCTACGGCGCCGAGAGCCGGACGACGTCGACGGTCAGCTGGCTGCCGCTGTTCCATGACATGGGCCTGATCCTCGGCATCGGCGCGCCGATGGCCGGCGGGATGGCGTCGGTGCTGATGGACCCGCTGGCGTTCCTGGAACGTCCCGCGCGGTGGCTGCAAGCGCTTTCGGCGAGCCCGGGGGCGATCAGCGCGGCCCCCAACTTCGCCTACGCCTACAGCGCTTCCCGCGTGACCGAGGCCGAGAAGGACTTCCTGGAGCTGAGCCGGGTCGTTTCGCTGATCAACGGCAGTGAGCCGGTCCTGCCGGCCACGATCGCGAAGTTCCAGGACGCCTTCGCCGGGTGCGGGCTGCGGCCGGAGGTCCACCGCTCGTCCTACGGCCTGGCGGAGGCCACCGTGCTCGTTTCCGTGACGCACAGCGGGAAGGAGGCCCGGCAGGTCACGTTCGACCGGGACCGCCTGGCCGCCGGGTTCGCCGTGCCGGCCTCGTCCGGCACGACGCTCGTCTCGTGCGGCCGCCCGGCCGGCCAGCGGGTGCGGATCGCCGACCCGGTGACCGGGGCGGCCGCCGAGCCGGGGGAAGTCGGCGAAATCCGGGTCAGCGGCCCGAACGTCGGCCGCGGCTACTGGGGGCGGCCCGCGGCGTCGGCGGAGACGTTCGGCCTGCCCCCGCTCGACCCGGACACCGGCGAAGGCTGGCTGGCGACCGGTGACCTCGGCGTGGTCTTCGACGGCGAGCTGTTCGTCACCGGCCGGCTCAAGGACCTGGTCGTCGTCGACGGCCGCAACCACTACCCGCAGGACATCGAGCAGACGGTGGAGGAGCACCCGGCCGTGCGGCCCCACTCGGCGGCGGCCTTCGCGATCGAGGGCCCGGACGGGGAAACGGCGGTGGTCGTCCTCGAACGCGCCAAAGACGTCGATGCCGAAGTCGACGGCGCCGCCGCGGACCTTCGGGCCGCGGTGGCGGCCGGGCACGGGCTGCACCTGCACGACGTCGTCTTCCTGGCGCCCGGCGAGGTGCCCCGGACCTCGAGCGGGAAGATCAGCCGGGCCCGCTGCCGCGCGTCCTATTCGGACGGTTCGCTGGCCGCGCGGCGGCTCGCGTGAACGCCGCCGGGATCCGCGCCTGGCTGCTCGCCCGGCTCGGCGACGTCGACCCCGACCGTCCGCTCCAGGAGCTGGGTCTGTCCTCACGGGACGCGACGGCGCTCGCCGCCGACCTGGGCCGGTTCGTCGGCCGCCCGCTGGCCCCGATGCTCGTCTGGCAGTACCCGACGATCGCCGCGCTCGCCGCTCATCTGTCCACAGTGGAGCAGGCGTCGGTTCCCGAGCCGACGCGGGAAGCCGGGGAGCCGATCGCGATCGTCGGTCTCGGCTGCCGGCTGCCGGGCGGGATCGAGTCCCCGGCGGCGTTCTGGCGGTTCCTCGACGACGGCGGCGACGCGATCGGCGACGTCCCGGAGGGTCGCTGGGAGACGTTCGCCCCCGCCGAAGACCTGGCCGGGCTGCCGGCGCGGGGCGGGTTCCTCGACGACGTCGCCGGGTTCGACGCGGCGTTCTTCGGGATCACCCCGCGCGAAGCCGAGGCGATGGACCCGCAGCAGCGGATCCTGCTGGAGGTCGCGTGGGCGGCGCTGGAGCACGCCGGGATCCCGCCGGCCGGCCTGCGCGGCAGCCGGACCGGCGTGTTCGTCGGGCTGTCGGCCACCGAGTACGGCTCGCTGACGATGACCGACGTCGCGGGGGTCGACGTCTGGTCGGGGACCGGGTCGGCGGCGAGCATCGCCGCGAACCGGCTGTCGTACCTGCTCGACCTGCGCGGGCCGAGCCTCACGCTGGACACGGCGTGCTCGTCGTCACTGGTCGCGGTGCACCAGGCGGTGCAGAGCCTGCGGCGCGGCGAAAGCGAACTGGCGCTCGCGGCGGGTGTCAACGTGCTGCTGTCGCCGGGCATCACGGCCGGGTTCCACCGGGCGGGGGTGCTCGCCGCCGACGGCCGCTGCAAGCCGTTCGACGCGGCCGCCGACGGCATCGTCCGCGGCGAGGGCTGCGGCGTCGTCGTGCTGAAGCCGCTGCGCGCGGCCCGGCGGGACGGCGACCGGGTGCTGGCCCTGGTGCGGGGCAGCGCGGTGAACTCGGACGGGCGCTCCAACGGGCTGACGGCACCGAACCCGGAGGCGCAGGCCGCGCTGCTGCGGGACGCCTACGCGGGGCTCGATCCGTCCTCTGTGGACTACGTCGAGGCGCACGGAACCGGCACCCCGCTGGGGGATCCGCTGGAGGCCGGGGCGCTGTCGGCGGTGCTCGGGCGCGACGCGGACCGCCCGCTGCTGCTCGGCTCGGTCAAGAGCAACCTCGGCCACCTCGAAGGGGCGGCCGGGATCGCCGGCCTGCTCAAGGTGGTGCTGGCCATGACGCACCGGCGGCTGCCGCCTAGCCTGCACTTCCGTTCGCCGAACCCGTACATCGACTTCGCCGGTTTGCGAGTGGTCGCGGAGGGGACGTCGTGGCCGCGGTACTCCGGGACCGCGCGGGCCGGGGTGTCGGCGTTCGGGTTCGGCGGGACCAACGCCCACGTCGTGCTCGAAGAGTGGCCCGCGGCGGCGTTCCCGGCCCGGGTGGAGCCGGCCGGGCCGCAGGTGTTCGCGCTTTCGGCCCGCTCCGGCGAGGCTTTGCGGGCGCGGGCCGGCGAGCTGGCGGACTGGCTCGACGGGACGGAGGTCCCGCTGGGCCCGGTCGCGGCGACGCTGGCCCACCGCCGGGAGCACCTGCCGGTCCGGGGCGCGGTGGTGGGGGAGAGCCGCGGGGAAGTGGTGGAGGCGCTGCGCGAGCTGGCGGCCGGGCGGGGGATTGTGGCGGGTTCGGCTGGGCTGGGTGGCGGGCAGCGGTCTGCGTCGGGCTCGGCTGAGTTGGCCGCGGGGCGGGGAATCGCGTCGGGCTCGGCTGAGCTGGCTGGTGGTGGCTCGATCGCCCCGGCGGGCGGCGGTGGCTCCGCTGAGGCGCGGGGCCTGACCGGTGAGCCCAGCGTGGTCTTCGTCTTCTCCGGCTACGGTTCGCAGTGGTCCGGCATGGGCCGCGGCCTCCTCGAATCCGAGCCCGCCTTCCGCGCCGAGATCGAAGCCCTCGATCCCGTTTTCCGCGCCCACGCCGGGTTCTCCCTCCGCGAAGCGCTCGATCAGGACCTGCCGGACCTGGCCACGACCCAGCTCACGCTCTTCGGCGTGCAGCTCGCCCTCGCCGCGCTGTGGCGGGCGCAGGGCGTCACCCCGGCCGCCGTGCTGGGGCACTCGATGGGGGAGGTCGCCGCGGCCGTGGTCGCCGGGGCGCTCGATGTCGCCGCCGGGGTGCAGGTCATGGCCACCCGGGCGCGGCTGCTTGCCGAACTCGACCAGTCGGGGGCGGGGGCGATGGCCGTCGTCGAGCTCTCGCCCGCCGAGCTCGCGGAGTTCCCCGAAGTCGCCATCGCGGTGTACGCCTCGGCCACCCAGTGCACCGTCAGCGGGCCCGCCGACCAGGTCGAAGCGCTCGTCGAGCACGCCGAAAGCCGCGGGAGGCTGGCGCGGCGGCTGCCCGTCGGCGGGGCCGGGCACTCCGCCGCCGTCGACGCCGTGCTCGGGCGGCTGCGCGAAGACCTGGCCGGGCTCACCCCGGGCGAAGCCGGGATTCCCTGCTACAGCAGCGTTCTCGACGACCCCCGGGCGCGGCCCGCGTTCGACGTCGAGTACTGGGCCGCGAATCTGCGCCGTCCGGTGCGGTTCAGCCAGGCCCTCGCCGCGGCGGCCGGGGACGGGCACACCGCCTTCGTCGAGATCGCGCCGCACCCCGTCGCGCTCGCCGCGATCGAGCAGGCCGGTGCGCTCGGCCTGCCGTCGGGGAGTCGCCGGGCCGACGAGCGGACGGCGTTCCTGACCAGCCTCGCCCGGCTGCACGTGCTGGGCCGGCCCGGTGTGCTCGCCGCGCGGCCGACGGCGGCGCCGGTCGAGCTGCCCGGGCCTGTCTGGCGGCACGAGCGGTTCTGGCCGCGGCGGGCCGTCCGCGCCGGCGGCGGCCACCCGCTGCTGGGCGTCCACATCGAACACCCGGACGGCGGCCACCTCTGGCGCGCCGACGTCGGCACCGCGCTGCTGCCGTGGCTGGCCGACCACACCGTGCGGGGCCGGCCGGTGTTCCCGGCCACCGGGTTCCTCGAGCTGGCACTGGCCGCCGGCGGGCACGTGCGCGACCTCGAACTGCGGGAAGTGCTCCCGCTCGCCGACCACACCGAGGTGACGACCACCCTGACCGGCGGCGAGCTGTGCGTGCACGCCAAGTCCGCGGCCGGTGAGTGGGTTCGCCACGCCACGGCGCGGGTCGGGACCGGTGGGACGCCGTCGGCGCCGTTCGGTGAGGCCGGCGGTGAGCCCGTCGACGTCTACCGCGCGCTGGCCGAGCTGGGCCAGTCCTACGGGCCGGCGTTCCGCGGCCTGCGGCTGGTCGTGGCCGCGGACGGCCGCGCGTCGGCGTCGATCGCGCTGCCCGGCGCCGACCACCCGGCGTACGTGCTGCACCCCGCCCTCGCCGACGCCTGCCTGCACGCACTGGCCGCCGCCGTCGGTTCCGCGGACACCCTCTACCTGCCGCTTTCCGTGGGCGAGGTGGTCGTCGCGGGCGAACCGCGCCGGGGCGTGCGGGTGGACGCCGTGGTCGCCCCCGCCGGCGACGGCCTGCTCGGGAGCGTCCAGCTGGTCGACGCCGAGGACGTCGTCCTGGTGGAGTTCCGCGACGTCTACTGCCGCCGGTTCCGCGACGCGGCGGTGGCGCGGCTCCTGCTCGAAGCGACCTGGCAGCCGGTGGAGCTGCCCGAAGAGCCGGAGCGCGACCACGACTGGATCGAGCTGGACACCGCCCGCCTCGGCGACCGGGCCGCGCTCGCGAAACTGGTGCGCGACGGCGAACCGGCCGCGGTCGTCGCCCGCCTCGGCCGGGCGGGCGGCCCGGACCCCGAGTCCGCCGCGCGGCTGGTCGAGACGCTGACCGGGGTCGTCGCCGAACTGGCCGAACTACCGGTGCCGCCGCGGTTGTGGCTGGTCACGGCGGGGGCCCAGGTCGTCCGGCCGGGGGAGGCGGGCGATCCCGGGACGGCCGCGGTGCGCGGGCTGGTGCGGGTGCTCGCGTTCGAGCACCCGGAACTGCGGGTGTCGCTCGCCGACTTCGACGACTTCGCCCGGTTGCGGGACGAGATCCGCGCGGACGCCCCGGACGACGAGATCGCTTGGCGCGACGGCGTCCGGTACGCCCGGCGGCTGACCCGCCCGGAACTCGGTGAAGCGGTCCGCGAGCCGGTCCGTGACGGCGCGTACATCATCACCGGCGGGCTGGGCGGGCTCGGCCTGGTGGCGGCGAAGTGGCTGGCCGAGCACGGAGCGACCCGGGTGGTGCTCGGCGGCCGGCGCGCCGCCGATCCGGGCGGGTCGAGTGCCGAAGTCCGGGTCGTGACCGGGGACATCGCCGAACCCGGGACCGCCGAAAAGCTGGTCGCGGCCGCCGTCGAAGGGGGCGTGCCGCTGCGCGGGGTGCTGCACGCCGCCGGCGTGCTCGCCGACGGGGCCGCGATCACCCTCGACGCCGGCGCGCTCGACGCCGTCTGGCGGCCCAAGGCGCTGGGGGCTTGGCGGCTGCACCAGGCGACCGCCGGGCACGACCTGGACTGGTGGCTCGTCTACTCCTCCGCCGCCGCGCTCTTGGGGTCGCCGGGCCAGACCGCCTACGCGACCGCCAACGCCTGGGCCGACGCCCTCGTCGCCTGGCGCCGGGCCCAAGGGCTGCCCGCCGCGACCGTCAACTGGGGTGCCTGGGGCGAGGCCGGCGCCGCGGCCGGGTCGGTGAACCCGGTGCTCACCCCGCTCGGTACCGGCGAAGCCTTGAGCGCTCTCGAGGCCGTCCTGGCGACGGACCGTCCGGAAACCGGCGTCGCCCGCGTCGACGCCGGGACTGTCCTCGAACTGTTCCCGCGCCTCGCCGACCGCCCGTTCTTCAGCCTGTTCAGCCCACCGAAACAGTCCACTTGGGACGGTATGGCGGCGTTGCGGGCCGGGACGCCCGAGCGGGCCAGGGCCGCGATCGCCGACCACCTCGCCGGCCTGATCGCGGACCTGCTGGGCTTCGCCGAGGTCGACCGGGACGTACCGCTCACCCGGCTCGGGCTCGATTCGCTGTCGGCCATGCGCGCCCGCGGCGCCGTGGAACGCGATTTCGGGCTGCCGCTGCCGATTCCGCTGCTCCTGCGCGGGGCCAGCCTCGGCGAGCTCGCCGGGCACCTGGCCGAGCAGGCCGGGTTCGGGACCACCACGCCGGCCGGGCGGGTGGTCGCCGGGCCGCGTGATCCGGCCGAACGGTGGGTGGCGCGGCACTGGCGGACCGTCGTGGGCGGGACCGAACCCGGGGTGCACGACGACTTCTTCGCCGCGGGCGGCGATCCGGACCGGCTGCGGGCGCTGTTCGCGGCCGAGCTCGACGTGGTGCCCGACCGGCTGTTCGACACCCCGACCGTCGCCGCGATGGCCGATCTGCTGCGGCCCGAGCTGGAAGGGCACGGGGGCGGGCCGGTGCGGGTGCTGCGCGACGGCGTCGCCGACCCGGTGTTCCTGTTCCACCCGGCGGGCGGCCGGGCGAGCGTGTACCGCGAGCTCGTGCGGCTGCTGCCGGAAGGGCAGCCGGTGTACGGGTTCGAGCGGATCGACGACGAGGACACCGTCGAGGGCAAGGCCGCCTGCTACGCGGAACTGGTCCGCGAGATCCAGCCGGACGGTCCCTACCGGCTCGGCGGCTGGTCGTTCGGCGGCTGCCTGGCCTACGAGACCGCGCGGCAGCTGGGCGGCGCCGAGCTGGTGTTCCTGATCGACACCATCCTGCCGCTGCCCGCGGCCGGAACCGCGGTGGAAGACCTGCTGCTGGACCGCTTCGACCGGTTCGCCGACCACGTTTCGCGCACGTACGGGGTCCCGTTCCCGCTCCCGCGCGACGAGCTCACGCGGCTGGACGAGGACGCCCAGATCCGGTGGGTGCTGGCGAAGCTGACCGAGCTCGTGCCGGACCTCGGCGCCGGGGTCCTGCGGCACCAGTACGAGTCCTATGTGGACGCGCGGGTCGCCGAGCGGTACACCCCCGAGCGCTACGACGGGCGCGTGGTGCTGCTGCGGGCGCAGGACCCGCACCCGCTGACCACCGCGCTGGACCCGCGGTACCTGCGCACCGACGACGCGCTCGGCTGGGACGCGCACTGCCCCGCCCTCGACGTCGTGCGGGTACCGGGCGACCACGTGTCGATGATCGACCCGCCGCACGTGGCGGCGCTGGCGGCCGCGCTCACCGCGCGGCTCGGGACGGGGGTGCGCTGATGGACGAACTCACGCCGGGGACGGCGTTCCGGATCGCCGACCTCGCCGCGCGGCAGGACGAAGCCGTGCGGATCGCCGAGAAGCGGGCCGTCGACCGGCAGCACGCCAAGGGCAAGCTGACCGCGCGCGAGCGGATCGGGCTGCTGCTGGACCCCGGGTCCTTCGTGGAGCTCGACCAGTTCGCGCGGCACCGGTGCGCCGAGTTCGGGATGGACGCCAACCGGCCGTGGGGCGACGGCGTGGTGACCGGGCACGGCACCGTCGACGGACGGCAGATCTGCGTGTTCTCGCAGGACTTCAGCGTCTTCGGCGGCAGCATGGGTGAAGTTTCGGGCGAGAAGGTCCTCAAGGTGATGGACCTCGCGATGGCGCTGGGCTGCCCGGTCGTCGGGATCAACGACTCCGGCGGCGCCCGGATCCAGGAAGGCGTCGTTTCGCTGGCGTACTACGCCGAACTCGGCCGCCGCAACGCCCACGCCTCCGGCGTCGTCCCGCAGATCTCGATGATCATGGGCCCGTGCGCGGGCGGCGCCGTCTACGCGCCCGCGATCACCGACTTCACCGTGATGGTCGACGGGACTTCGCACATGTTCGTCACCGGCCCGGACGTCGTGCACGCGGTCACCGGCGAGCGGGTGACCGCGCAGGAGCTCGGCGGCGCGGCCGTCCAGTCCGAAGTGGCCGGCAACGCCCACCACCGCGCGGTGTCCGAAGAGGACGCCGTCGAGTGGGTGCAGACCCTGCTCGGCTACCTGCCGCAGAACAACCTCGACCTCGCCCCGGAGTACGCCGACGACACCAGTCCCGCCGTCACGCCGGCCGACCTCGAGCTCGACCGGCTGGTGCCCGACTCGCCGCACCGGACCTACGACATGGCCGAGCTGATCGCCGCGCTGGTCGACGACGGCGACTACACCGAGGTCCACAGTGCCTTCGCGCCCAACATGATCTGCGCGTTCGGCCGGGTGCAGGGCCGGTCGGTCGGCGTCGTCGCCAACCAGCCGCGCCACCAGGCCGGCGTGCTCGACATCGACGCGTCCGAGAAGGCCGCGCGGTTCGTGCGTTTCTGCGACGCCTTCGGGATCCCGCTGCTCACCCTCGCCGACGTCCCCGGCTACCTGCCCGGCACCGGCCAGGAACGCGGCGGGATCATCCGCCGCGGTGCCAAGCTGATCTACGCCTACTCGGAAGCCACCGTGCCGAAGGTGACCGTGGTCGTGCGCAAGGCCTACGGCGGCGGCTACGCGGTGATGGGCTCGAAGCACCTCGGCGCCGACGCCGTGCTCGCCTGGCCCACCGCGGAAATCGCGGTGATGGGCGCCGAAGGCGCGGTGCAGGTGCTGCACCGGCGCGAGCTGGCCGCCTTGCCACCGGAACGCCGGGAAGCCGCGCGCCGCCGGCTCACCGACGAGTACCGCGAACGCCACGGCGGCCCCTACCTGGCCGCCGAACGCGGGTACGTCGACCAGGTCGTCACGCCGTCGCAGACCCGCCTGCACGTGGCTCGGGCGCTGCGGACCCTGCGGACCAAACGGCAGACCCTGCCGGCGAAGAAGCACGGCAACATCCCCCTGTGACGAGTCGAGGAGTCGCGATGAAGCGATGGGCTTTGCTGGCGTTGTCGGCCGTGCTCTTGGTGGCCGCCGGCGGCGTGACCCCGGCCGTGGCCGCCCCCGCCGTGGCCGACGACGGCGCGAAGGTCGTCGGCGAAACCTGGCTGGACGCCCGGACCGTCGACCTCAAGATCAGTTCGCCCGCGCTCGGCACGACCGGGCTGGTCCGGCTGATCGTGCCGACCGGCTGGGCGGCGCAGCCGAGCCGGACCTGGCCGGTGCTGTTCCTGCTGCACGGCTGCTGCGAGCCGGTCGACTACCAGTCGTGGGACCGGTTCACCGACGTCAAGGCGTTCACCGCGAACAAGGACGCCCTCGTCGTGATGCCGACCGACGGGCCGGCCGGGATGTACACCAAGTGGTGGAACTTCGGGTTGAGCGGCACCCCCGACTGGGAGACGTTCCACACCGCCGAAGTGCGCCAGATCGTCGAACGCGGTTACCGCGGCGGCACCAAGCGGGCGGTCGCCGGGCTGTCGATCGGCGGCTACGGCGCGCTCGCCTACGCGTTCAAGCACCCGGGGATGTTCGGCGCGGCCGCGTCCTACAGCGGCGTGCCGAACACGCTCTTCCCGGGCATCCCGGTCTGGATCATCGGCATCCTGGCCCGCGCCGGCATCTTCAACTATCTCCAGCTTTGGGGTGACTCCTTCGGGATGCGGCCGCTCTGGTCGGCCGCCAACCCGTACGACCACGCCGACCAGCTGCGCGGCACGGCGCTCTACATCTCCTGCGGCAACGGCCAGACCGGGCCGCTCGACCCCCCGGGGCAGTCCGACGTCCTTGAGCCCTCGGCGCTGCTGTCGTCGCAGAGCTTCACGGATCTGCTGCGGGCCAAGGGGATTCCCGCGACCGTCGACTACTACGGACCGGGCACGCACAGCTGGCCGTACTGGCAGCGGGCCCTGCACAAATCGTGGCCGGTCCTCGCCGGCGCGCTCGGCCTCCCGGCCTGAGTGGTTCCCTTCGACTGATGGAGGTTGTGGTGAAGTCCGTCCACGTGCGACAGCTGGTGTCGGCGCTGGTGAGCTGCTGCCTGGTGGCGCTGGGGGTGGTGGCCGCGAGCCCGCCCGCCGGCGCGGCCGCCGCTCCGATCCTGCCCGGGCCGTTCGACGACTCGTTCTACACCCCGCCGTCGCCGCTGCCGGCCGGGAAACCCGGGGACGTGCTCCGCTGGCGCCCCACCGTCCCGCTGCTCAACGCGGCCAACGCCGACGCCTGGCAGGTGATGTACCTCTCGACCAACGCCCAGGGCCGCCCGGACGCGGTGACCGGGACGATCCTGGTGCCCAAGGGGAAGGACCCGGCCACGGCGCCGATCGTCGGCTACGCCGTGGGCACGCAGGGCCCGGCGTTCAAGTGCACGGCGTCCAAGGCGATGGAGCGGGGCACGCTGTACGACCAGCCCGCCGTCAACGACTCGCTCTCGGCCGGGTACGCGGTCGCGGTGACCGACTACGAGGGCTACTCGCCGACGACGGTGCCCACCTACATCACCGGGCAGTCGATGGGGCCGGCCGTGATCGACTCGGTGCGGGCGGCGCAGAGCCTCCCGTCGGCGCGGCTTTCCCGGAGCGCCAAGGTGATCTTCCAGGGGTACTCGCAGGGCGGCGGCGGAGCGATGTGGGCGGGGGAGAAGCAGCCCTCGTACGCACCGGAGCTGAACCTCGTGGGCGTCGTCGCGGGCGGGGTCCCGGCCGACCTGACCGAGGTCGCCAAGGGGCTCGACGGGTACATCGGGTTCGGGTTCCTCGCGTTCGCCGCGGTCGGGCTGGACGCGGCTTACCCGGACCTGAAACTGGATTCGTTCCTCAACGACACCGGTCGTCAGCAGTTGTCCGACGCCAAGAAGAACGCGTGCGTCGCGGAACTGCTGCTCAACTACTCGTTCAAGAAGATCAGTGACTACACGACGTCCAACCCGTTGACCACCCCGCAGTGGCAGGCGCGGCTGGCGCAGAACAAGCTGGGCGCGAACCCGCCGCGGGTGCCGGTGTTCCAGTACCACGCGAGCACCGACGAGATCGTCAACACCCCGCAGGCGGAGGCGCTGCACCGGGCGTACTGCGCGGCCGGCGTCCGGGAGCAGTGGAAGACCTACATCTCCGACCACGCCACCGGGATCCTGGCCGGCAACGCCGACGCCCACCAGTGGATCGTCAACCGCTTCACGGGGGCGGCGGCGCCGTCGAACTGCTGAGGCGTCAGACCTTCGTAGCGGCGAAGGCTGCTGCGTCGGCGGCGTTGCTCCCGTAGCTCAGGTGGGCCAGGAAGTTGAACGCGCCCGCCCGGCAGACCGGGTCGCCGTCGGCGCAGTAGTCCTTGGTGCGGCTCTGGTAGGTGCCGGTGACCTGGCGGCCGATCGCGCGGATCGGGTTGCCGAACAGGAGGATCGCCGCGATCCGGGGCGCGAGCTCGGCGGGGACGGTCGCGACGATCGGGCCGCCGACGACGGCGCCGTCGCTGCTGATGCCGATCGAGTTGTCGACGACGTTGGCGCCCTGGGAGTAGCCGACCAGCACGAACCGCTGCTGCGGGCAGGCGGCGGCCTGCGCCTTGACGTGGTCGACCAGATCGGTGTTGCCCTTCTGCACCGACGCGGGCTCGCCGAGGTCGGCCGGGTAGTCGACCCGGTAGCTGCTCAGCGTGCGCGGGCGCAGCGCGTTCTGGACCGCTCGGTAGACGGGGTCACCGACGATGAAACCCAGTGTGCCGGGTTCGCCGGTGCCGCGGGCGACGGGGACGTCGATGTCGGTGCACGGCGCGGCCGAGGCCGGCGGCGCGGAAACGGTGAGGCCGGTGACGGCGATGCCGAGCGCGGCGGCGGCGGAAAACAGGCGCGGTTTCATGGCTGATCAACACCTCTTCGCGGAAACGGAGTCGGCAAGCGCTTTCCGGAAGGGCCGGAAAGCGTTCATCGCTTGCGGGCAATGGCAGCGTCGCAGTGGCCGCCGACCGCGGCAAGGGGGAATTCCGGGGCCCGCCGGGAATTGTTCAGCCGATGACAACCAGTCCGGTGTGGACGCTCAGGTGGCGCACTGGCGCGCGGTGTCGACGCGGTCGAGCAGCGCCGGGTCGAGGCCGCGCAGCGCGGCCACGACGAACCCGGTGGCGAGTTCGCCCGCCGCGATCGGGTCGACGCCGGGGGAGTGCGAGACGTGCATCGCGGCCCGGCCGACGAGGCCCACCATCATCGCGGCGAGCAGGTCCGCGCCCGGGCCGGGCGTGCGGCCGTGGGCCAGCAGGTGCTCGTGGATCCGGCCGAGGACGTGGGTGGTGACGGTGTCGGCCAGCGCGCGCCGCTCGTTCGACATCTCGTCGACGGCGGAGTCGAACAGCAGCCGGAAGCTGTCCGGGTGGGCGCCGGCGTAGCTGAACATCGCCATCACCGACAGCCGCACGCGGTCTTCGAGGGGGCGCCCGCTCGCGGTCTCGTAGGCGGTGAGCACCCACTCCCGCAGCGCGCCCACTTCGCGGGTCACGGTGGCGCGGAAGAGGGCCGCTTTGTCCCCGAAGTGCGCGTAGAGGGTCGGTTTGGTGGAGTCGGCGCGCTCGGCGATCAGCCCCATGGTCGCCTGGGCGTAGCCGCGCTCGGCGAACACGGCGCGGGCGGCGTCGAGCAGTTCGCCGTCGGTGGGCCGGGCGGCCGGGCTGCGGCGAGTGCTGGATCGATCAGGGGGACTCGGCCGGCTCATGGAGGTGTACTGTACGGTCCCGCTGCTTTACCGTCCGGTAAAGCTCGTTCCGTCGCCCGTCCCCGGTGGAGGAACCCTGGTGTCCCCCGAAAGTGCCCGGCAGCGCGTCCCGGCTCCCCGGGACGACGGTGGAGAAGTGCTCGGGAGAAGCGAGCTCGCGGCCCTCATGCGCCCGGCCCTGCCGGCGCTGGTCGACTGGATCGTCCAGGAGGTGTGGCGGGTCGTCCCGGTCTTCGCCCGGCCGGGGGACGGGTCCTACGGCCGCGTCACCCGCCACGGCGTCGAGTGCGCGGTCGCGCTCTTCGTGGACCTCGTCGAGGACCCGCTGGCGCCGCGCGACCGGCTGTACGAGACGTGCCACCGGCTCGGCGCGGGCGAAGCGCGCGAAGGCCGGACGCTCGACGACCTCCAGGCGGCCTACCGGGCCGGCACCCGCGCGGGCTGGCGCTGGATCATGCGGCTGGGCCGCCGCCACCGGCTGTCGTCGGCGGCGATGGCGCGGCTGGCGGAGATGCTGTTCGGCTACGCGGACGAGCTGGCCCGGATGTCGGCGCAGGGCTACCGCGAAGCGCGCGCGGAGATAGAGGGCACCCGGGCGGGGCTGCGCCGCCGGTTGCTGCGGCTGCTCGTCGGCCCGGGCGACGTCCCGGAGCCGGTCCTCGCCGAGCTCGCGGCCGCGGCCGGCTGGCCGGTACCCGCTTCGGTGGCCGCGATCGCGGCGGAGACCGCGGTGAGCGCGTCGTGGGGCGCCGAGGTGCTCACCGACCTCGAACCGCCGCGGCCGTACCTGCTCGTGCCCGCCCCGGTCGACGCCGGCGCGCTGGCCCGCCTCGGCACGCGCGTGGCGGTCGGCCCGGCGACGGACCTCGCGGCGGCGGCGCACTCCCTGCGCTGGGCCCGCACCGCCCTGCGCCTGGTGGCCGACGGCGCCCTCCCGGACGTGCCGGTGACGTGGTGCGGGGAGCACCTGACCACGCTGTGGCTGCTGTCCGACGCACCGCTGGCGGACCGGCTGGCCGACCGCGAACTGGCCCCGCTGGCGCAGTTCCCGGACCGCACGCGACGGCGGCTGGGGGAGACGTTGCTGTCCTGGCTGGAGCACGGCGGCAACTCGGAGAAGATCGCCGTTGAGCTGTCGGTGCACCCGCAGACGGTGCGCTACCGCGTGCGCCAGCTGAAGCAGGCGTTCGGGGACCGGCTGGAGAACGCGGACACCCGGTTCGCGATGCAGGCGGCGTTGCGCGCGTCGGGGTTGAGGTCGCGCGAGGCCTGACGGCCCCGGCGTGGCCTGACGGCCCCGGCGTGGCCTGACGGCCCCGGCGTGGCCTGACGGCCCCGGCGTGGCCTGACGGCCCCGGCGTGGCCTGACGGCCCCGGCGTGGCCTGACGGCCCCGGCGTGGCCTGACGGCCCCGGCGTGGCCTGACGGCCCCGGCGTGGCCTGACGGCCCCGGCGAGGCCTGACGGCCCCGGCGAGGCCTGACGGCCCCGGCGAGGCCTGACGGCGTACGCCGGCAGCGGGTGGCCGGTCGCCGAGGTCGCGAATGACTCATTCGGGACCTCGGACGTCCCGAATGAGTCATTCGCGACGCTGCCGTGCCCCGTCGACCGGCCGCGCCACCTTGCCCCAAGTGAGAACGTGTTCTAGTTTTGTGACGTGAAGACCGATCTGGGCCTGGCCGGTGCCGTGGTGCTGGTCACCGGCGGTGTCCGAGGTGTCGGCCAAGGCATCTGCAACGTGTTCTTGGCCCAGGGGGCGCGCGTGGTGACCTGCGCGCGACGCGAGGCGCCCACCGACGCGGAGTTCGTCCCGTGCGACGTCCGCGACGAAGCGCAGGTCGCCGCGCTCGTCGAAGGGATCGTCGAGCGGCACGGGCGGCTCGACGTCGTCGTGAACAACGCCGGCGGGGCGCCGTACGCCCCGGCGGCCGAGGCCTCACCGCGGCTGCACGAGAAGGTCGTGCAGCTGAACCTGCTGGCGCCGCTGCTGGTCTCGCAGCACGCGAACGCCGTGATGCAGCGCCAGGACGGCGGCGGTGCGATCGTGATGATCTCCAGCGTCAGCGGGACGCGCCCGTCGCCGGGGACCGCGGCCTACGGCGCCGCGAAAGCCGGGCTCGGGAACCTGACCGCCAGTCTCGCCGTGGAGTGGGCGCCGAAGGTGCGGGTCAACGCACTGGCCGTCGGGATGGTGCGGACCGAGCAGTCCCACCTGCACTACGGCAGCGAAGCCGCGGTCGAAGCGGTCGGGAAGACCGTGCCGCTGGGCCGGCTCGCCGAACCCGGGGAGGTCGGCGCGTGCGCCGCGTTCCTGGCTTCGCCGCTGGCTTCCTACGTCTCCGGCGCCACCTTGCACGTGCACGGCGGCGGTGAGGTCCCGGCCTTCCTCGCCGCGGCCGACGTCAACCATCGGGAGGATTCGTGATCGGGTTGTGCCAGGACCGGGTGGTCGTGGTGACCGGAGCCGGCCGCGGGATCGGGCGCGCGCACGCGCTGGCGTTCGCCGCCGAGGGGGCGCCGGTGGTGGTGAACGACGTGGACGGCGACGCGGCGGCCCAAGTCGTCGCCGAGGTCGGGGAACTCGGCGGGAAGGCGGTGGCGAACACCTCCGACATCGCCGACTGGGCCGGGGCCGCGGAACTGATCGGCACGGCGCTGGAGAATTTCGGGCGCCTCGACGTGCTGGTCAACAACGCGGGATTCGTCCGGGACCGGATGCTGGTCAACCTCGGTGAGGACGAGTGGGACGCGGTGATCCGCGTGCACCTCAAAGGGCATTTCGCGCCGCTGCGGCACGCGGCCGAGCACTGGCGGGCGGAGGCCAAAGCGGGCCGGCTGCCGAGCGCGCGGGTGGTCAACACCAGCTCGGGCGCCGGGCTGCTGGGCAGCGTCGGGCAGGGCAACTACTCGGCGGCGAAGGCGGGGATCGCCGGGCTGACCGTCGTGGCCGCGGCCGAGCTGGCGCGGTACGGGGTGACGGTGAACGCGATCGCGCCGGCCGCGCGGACCCGGATGACCGAGGCGGTGTTCGCGTCGATGGCGCGTCCGGACGAGGGGTTCGACGCGATGGCGCCGGAGAACGTCTCGCCGCTGGTCGTCTGGCTCGGCAGCGAGGAGTCCGCGCACGTCACCGGCCGCGTCTTCGAGGTCGAGGGCGGCAAGGTTTCCCTGGCGCAGGCCTGGCGGCACGGCCCGGTCGTGGACAAGGGGGACCGGTGGGCGCCGGGCGAACTCGGCCCGGTCGTCGCCGAGCTGCTCGAGCGCGCGCCCGAGCCCGAACCCGTCTACGGAGCGAGCTGATGGGCATCCACACCAAGCGCGACGCGCACGTCGAGGTCGTCACGGTCGACTTCCCGCCGGTCAACGCGCTGCCGGTGCAAGGCTGGTTCGACCTGGCCGACGCGCTCACCCGGGCCGGGCGCGACCCGGACGTCCACGTCGTCGTGCTGCGCGCCGAGGGGCGGGGCTTCAACGCGGGCGTGGACATCAAGGAGATCCAGCGCAGCGCGGGTTACGACGCGCTGGTCGGCGCGAACCGGGGCTGCTACGCGGCTTTCGGGGCGGTTTACGACTGCGAAGTGCCGGTCGTCGCGGCCGTGCACGGGTTCTGCCTCGGCGGCGGGATCGGGCTGGTCGGCAACGCCGACGTCGTCATCGCGTCCGACGACGCCACCTTCGGCGTCCCCGAAGTGGAACGCGGCGCGCTCGGCGCGGCGACGCACCTGGCCCGGCTGGTGCCGCAGCACCTGATGCGCACGCTGTACTTCACCGCCCGCACCATCACCGCCGCCGAGCTGCACGCCCACGGCTCGGTGTACCAGGTCGTGCCCCGCGCCGAACTCGACGACGCGGCGCTGGCCGTCGCCGCCGACATCGCGAAGAAGGACCCGCGGGTCATCCGGGCCGCCAAGGAGGCGCTGAACGGGATCGACACCCAGCAGGTGCACCGCAGCTACCGGTTCGAGCAGGGCTTCACCTTCGAGCTCAACCTGCTCGGCGCGTCCGACGAGGCCCGCGAGGAGTTCTTGAATGGCCGATAAGCGCATGACCGCCGACGAGGTCGCGGCGGAACTGGAAGACGGCATGACGGTCGGCATCGGCGGCTGGGGGTCGCGGCGCAAGCCGATGGCCCTGGTCCGCGCGATCCTCCGGACGCCCGTGCAGGATCTCACCGTCGTCTCCTACGGCGGTCCCGACGTCGGCCTGCTGTGCGCGGCGGGCAAGGTGAAGCGGGTCGTGTTCGGGTTCGTCACGCTGGATTCGATCCCGTTCGACCCGTGGTTCGGCCGCGCCCGCGAAACCGGCGCGATCGAGGTGACCGAGTACGACGAAGGCATGTTCGGCGCGGCGCTTTCCGCGGCCGCGCAACGGCTTCCGTTCCTGCCGCTGCGCGCCGGGCTCGGCTCGGAGGTGATGCGCGCCAACCCGGACCTGCGGACCGTGCGCTCGCCCTACGCCGACGCCGAGGAGCTCGTCGCCGTCCCCGCGCGGCACCTCGACGTCGCGCTGGTGCACCTCAACCGCGCCGACACGCGCGGCAACGCCCAGTACCTCGGGCCGGACCCGTACTTCGACGACCTGTTCTGCCTCGCGGCGGCGAAGCGGTTCGTATCGGTGGAAAGGGTCGTCGAGACGGCGGAGCTGACGGCGGCCGGG
Source organism: Amycolatopsis sp. cg9 (assembly GCF_041346945.1). Lineage (NCBI taxonomy): Bacteria > Bacillati > Actinomycetota > Actinomycetes > Pseudonocardiales > Pseudonocardiaceae > Amycolatopsis > Amycolatopsis sp. cg9. The sequence goes on from NZ_CP166850.1 coordinate 6,596,560, forward strand.
CCGGTGCAGTCGCTGCTGCTCAACCGCGGCGCGGTGGACGGCGTCGTCGAGGCCCCGCGGGGCGCGCACTTCACCACCGCGGTCCCGGACTACGGCCGGGACGAGCGGTTCCAGCGCCACTACGCGACCTGCGCCAAGGACCTCGACGCGTGGCCCGGGTTCGTGGACCGGTTCCTGTCCGGGGACGAGCGGACGTACCTGTCCGAAGTGGACAAGTTCGAGGCGGAGGCGGCATGAACGCGACCCGGGCCGAGATCGCCGTCGTGGCGGTGGCCGAGCTGTTCCGCGGCGACGGCGAGATCGTCGCCAGCCCGATGGGCCTGATCCCGCAGCTGGGCGCCAAGCTCGCGCGGCTGACGTTCGAGCCGGACCTCCTGCTGTCCGACGGCGAAGCCTACCTGGTCACCCCGGACGGCGAGATCGAAGGCTGGCAGCCGTTCCGCAAGATGCTCGACACGATCGTCCCGCACGGACGGCGGCACGTCGTGATGGGCGCGAACCAGGTCGACCGGTACGGCAACCAGAACATCTCCGCCATCGGCGACCACGCGCACCCGAAGAAGCAGCTGCTCGGCGTGCGCGGCGCGCCCGGCAACACGGTCAACCACCGCACCAGCTACTGGGTGCCGAAGCACTCCGCCCGGGTGTTCGTGGACGCCGTGGACGTCGTCTCCGGGGTCGGCTACGACAACGCGGCCAAGGCGGGACCGTCCGCCGAGAAGTACCACGACGTCCACCGGGTGGTCACCAACCTCGGCGTGTTCGACTTCGCCACGCCGGACCACTCGATGCGCGCGGTGTCGCTGCACCCCGGCGTGACGCGCGAGGAGGTCGCCGCGGCGACGACGTTCGAGATCGACTTCGCGGACGCCGGGACCAGCCGCGAGCCGGCCGCGGAGGAACTGCGCCTGCTCCGCGAAGTGCTCGACCCGAAGAGCGTCCGCGACAAGGAAGTCCCGGCGTGAAGACCGCGCTGACCGCACTCGCGGGCGTCGAGCACCCGATCGTCCAGACCGGCATGGGCTGGGTCGCCGGCCCGCGGCTGGTCTCGGCGACCGCCGAAGCCGGCGCCCTCGGCATCCTCGCCTCGGCGACGATGACCTACCTCGAGCTCGAAGCCGCGATCGCGGAGGTGAAGAAGCGCACGGAGAAGCCGTTCGGCGTCAACCTGCGGGCGGACGCCGCCGACGCGGGCGACCGCGTCGACCTGCTGATCCGCGAAGGCGTGAAGGTGGCGTCGTTCGCGCTCGCGCCGCGGAAGGAGATGATCGCGAAGCTGCGCGACCACGGCATCGTCGTCATCCCGTCGGTCGGCGCCGCCCGGCACGCCGAGAAGGTCGCCGGCTGGGGCGCGGACGCCGTCATCGTCCAGGGCGGCGAAGGCGGCGGGCACACCGGCGGCGTCGCCACCACGCTCCTGCTGCCGTCCGTGCTCGACACCGTCGACATCCCGGTGATCGCGGCCGGCGGCTTCTTCGACGGCCGCGGGCTCGCCGCCGCGCTGGCCTACGGGGCCGCGGGCGTGGCGATGGGCACCCGGTTCCTGCTCAGCAAGGAGAGCACGGTCCCCGACGAGGTCAAGCGCGTCTACCTCGGTCAAGGGCTCACCGGGACCGTCGTCACCCGCCGCGTCGACGGCCTGCCGCACCGGGTGCTGCGCACCGACCTCGTCGACCGGCTCGAGCGCTCCGGGCGGCTGAAGGGACTCGCACAGGCCGCGCGAAACGCGCTCCGCTTCCGGAATATCACCGGACTGTCCCCGGTTGCCATGGTCAAAGAAGGCTTCGCGATGAAGCACGGCAACGATCTCACCTGGAGTCAGCTGGTCATGGCGGCCAACACCCCCATGCTGCTGCGTGCGGGCCTGGTCGAGGGCCGGACCGACGCCGGGGTGCTAGCGTCGGGGCAGGTGGTGGGCATGATCCACGACCTGCCCACGGTGGGCGAGATCGTCGAGGGCACGGTGGCCGAGGCGGGTGAAATCCTGCGGCGCCTCGGCCGGGAAACGGGAGGATGACAGTGGCGCTCAAGGTCGGTTACAAGGCGTCGCCGGAGCAGTTCGGGGCGCGCGACCTGGTCGAGTTCGCCGTGCGCGCCGAGGAGGTCGGCCTGGACTCGGTCTGGGTGGCGGACCACTTCCTGCCGTGGCGGCACGAAGGCGGGCACGCGCCGTGGGCGCTGGCGTTCATCCCGGCGGTGGCGGAGCGGACGAACCGGGTGCAGATCGGCACGAGCGTGCTGACCCCGACGTTCCGGTACAACCCGGCGGTGATCGCGCAGGCGTTCGCGTCGATGTCCCTGCTGTCGGAGGGCCGGGTGATCCTCGGGGTCGGCACCGGCGAGGCGCTCAACGAGATCGCCGTTTCCGGCATGGAGTGGCCGGAGTTCAAGGAGCGGTTCGCGCGGCTGCGCGAGGCGATCACGCTGATGCGGCGGCTGTGGACCGAGGACAACGTCTCGCACGACGGCGAGTACTACAAGCTGGTCGACGCGCGGATCTACGACCGCCCGGACGTGCCGCTGCCGGTGTACATCGCCGCGGGCGGCCCGGTGGTGGCCAAGTACGCGGGCCGCGCGGGCGACGGCTTCATCTGCACCTCGGGCAAGGGCATGGACCTCTACACCGAGAAGCTGATGCCGGCCGTGGCCGAGGGCGCGGAAGCCGCCGGGCGCGAGGTCAAGGACATCGACCGGATGATCGAGGTCAAGATCTCCTACGACCGCGACCCGGAGAAGGCGCTGGAGAACACGCGCTTCTGGGCGCCGCTGTCGCTGACGGCGGAGCAGAAGCACACGATCTCGTCGGCCGACGAGATGGAGCGGCTGGCCAACGAGCTGCCGATCGAGCAGGTCGCCAAGCGCTGGATCGTCGCGTCCGACCCGGACGAGGCCGTGGCGCTGGTGAAGCCGTACGTCGACGCGGGCCTGAACCACCTGGTCGTGCACGGCCCGGGCCACGACCAGGAGCGGTTCCTGAGCCAGTTCTCCGAGGACGTCCTGCCGAAGCTGCGCGAGCTGGGCTGACCGCTCGGGTCACAGCCGTTCGATGATGGTGACGTTGGCGGTGCCACCGCCTTCGCACATCGTCTGCAGGCCGTAGCGGCCGCCGCGGCGCTCCAGCTCGTGCAGGAGCGTCGCCAGGAGCTTGGTGCCGGTGGCCCCGATCGGGTGGCCGAGGGCGATGCCGCCCCCGTTCACGTTGACCCGGCCGGGGTCCGCGCCGGTTTCGTCCAGCCAGGCCAGGACGACGCTGGCGAAGGCCTCGTTGACCTCGAACAGGTCGATGTCCTCGATCGCCAGCCCGGCCTTGCGCAGCGCGTGCGCGGTGGCCGGGATCGGGCCGGTCAGCATCCACACCGGGTCCGCGGCGCGCACCGACAGGTGGTGGATCCGCGCTCGAGGCGTCAGGCCGTGCTCCTCGACGAACGACGAAGACGCCAGCACGGCCGCGCTCGCGCCGTCGGAGATCTGGCTGGCCACGGCCGCCGTCAGCCGCGAACCTTCGCTCAACGGCTTCAGGCCGCGCATCCGCTCCAGTGACGTGTCCCGGCGCGGCCCCTCGTCGTGCCGGAAGCCGTCGACCGGCGCGAGCTCCGCGTCGAACCGCCCGGAGTCGATCGCCGCCAGCGCTCGCTGGTGGCTGCCCAGCGCGTACTCCTCCATGGCTTCGCGGGTGATGTCCCAGTGCTCGGCGATCATGTCCGCGCTGCGGAACTGCGAGACCTCGACGCTGCCGTAGCGCTCCTGCCAGCCCTTCGACCCGGAGAACGGGTCCTCGAAGCCGTATTCGCGCCCGGCCAGCATGGCCGCGCTGATCGGGATGCGGCTCATGTTCTGCACGCCCCCGGCCAGCACCAGGTCCTGCGTCCCCGACATGACGGCTTGCGCGGCGAAGTGGACGGCCTGCTGGCTCGACCCGCACTGCCGGTCGACGGTCACCCCGGGCACGTGGTCGCCGAACCCCGCCGCCAGCCACGCCGTGCGCGCGATGTTGCCCGACTGCGGGCCGAGGGTGTCGGTGCAGCCGAGGATGACGTCGTCGACGAGGTCCGGGTCGACGCCCGCGCGGGCGACGACCGCCTGGATGACGTGTGCGGCGAGGTCGGCGGAGTGCCACCCGGACAGGGCGCCGCCGCGCCGGCCGGCCGGGGTGCGGACCGCGTCGAGGAGGAAGGCTTCGGGCACGGGCGCTCCTAGGGGTGCTGGCTGCTGACGGAGACGACTTCGCCGGTCAGGTAACCGGCGTAGTCGCTGGCGAGGAAGACCATGACGTTGGCGACTTCCCACGGTTCGGCGGCGCGGCCGAAGGCTTCGCGTTTCGTGAGGTCGTCGAGGAGTTCGTCGCTGGTCACCTTGGCGAGGAACGGGTGCATCGCCAGGCTGGGGGCGACGGCGTTGATCCGGACGTGGTGTTCGGCGGCATCGAGCGCGGAGCAGCGGGTCAGCGCCATGACCCCGGCCTTCGCGGCGGCGTAGTGGGCTTGCCCGGCTTGGGCGCGCCAGCCGATCACCGAGGCGTTGTTGACGATCGCGCCGCCGCCGCCCTGGGCGACGAACTGCTTCAGCGCCGCGCGGGTGCAGCGGAAGGTCCCGGTGAGGGTGATGTCGAGGACCTTGGACCACTCGTCGTCGGTCATCTCCAGCACGGACTTCGCGCCGCCGAGCCCGGCGTTGTTGATCAGCACGTCGACGCGGCCGTAGTGCGCCACGGCGCCGTCGACGAGCGCCTGGACCTGCTCTTCCTGAGTGACGTCGCAGGGGATCGCGTGCACGTCGCCCAGTTCCGCGGCCTTTTCCTTCAGCCGCCGCTCGTGCCAGTCGCTGATGACGACTTCCGCGCCTTCCTCCAGGCAGCGCTTGGCCGCGGCGGAGCCGATCCCGGTGCCGGCGGCGGCGGTGACCACGACGACCTTCCCCGCGAGCAGGTCGTGGCCGGGCACGTAGGGGGGTATCACGGGCGGGCCTCCCGGGGCAGGCCGAGGACGCGCTCGGCGATGATGTTCCGTTCGATTTCGTCCGAGCCGCCGTAGATCGTGTCGGCGCGGGTGAACAGGTAGAGCCGCTGCCAGTCGTCCAGTTCGGCGCCGGCCGAGGTGAGCGAACGCGCTCCGCGGGCGCGCACGGCGAGTTCGCCGAGGCCCCGGTGCCACTGCGCCCAGAGCAGCTTGCCGACGGCGACTTCCGGACCGGCGGCCTGGCCCAGCGTCCGCAGCGCGTGGGCCCGCAGGACGCGCAGGCCGATGCGGGCGCGGGCGAGGTCGGCGCGCAGGAGCGGGTCGTCGTAGGTGCCGGTCCGCCGGGCTTCGGCGGTGATGTCGTCGAGTTCGCGGCGGAAGCCGATCTGCTGGCCGAGCGTCGACACCCCGCGTTCGAAGCCGAGGGTCGCCATCGCGATCTGCCAGCCCTCGCCGGGCTCGCCGACGACGAGATCGGCGGGCGTGCGGGCGTCGTCGAAGAAGACTTCGTTGAACTCCGACGTGCCGGTGAGCTGCTGGATCGGCCGCACGGTGACGCCGTCCTGGCGCAGCGGCACCAGCAGGTAGGACAGGCCGTGGTGGCGCCGGGAGCCGGGTTCGGTGCGGGCGATGACGAAGCACCAGTCGGCCACGTGCGCGAGCGACGTCCAGATCTTCTGCCCGTTGATGACCCATTCGTCGTCGCGCCGGACCGCGGACGTCGAGACGGCGGCGAGGTCGGAGCCGGCGCCGGGCTCGGAGTAGCCCTGGCACCACAGTTCCTCGACGGCGAGGATCTTCGGCAGGAACCGGGCCCGCTGCTCGGGCGTGCCGAACGCGATGAGCGTCGGGCCCAGCAGCTGCTCGCCGATGTGGTTGACCCGGGCGGGGGCGCCGGAAGCGGCGTACTCCTCGTGGAAGGCGACCTGCTCGGCCAGCGACAGGCCCCGGCCGCCGTGCTCGGCCGGCCAGCCGACGCCGGTCCAGCCCGCGGCGGCGAGGTGGCGTTCCCAGGCCAGCCGCAGCTCGAACTCCTCGTGCTCGCGCCCCGGGCCGCCCAGGCCGCGCAGCCGGGCGAATTCGCCGGTCAGGTTGGCGGCCAGCCAGCCGGCGACTGCACGGCGGAATCCCATCGGTTCCACACACGCCTCCTTGCTGCCGGGCCGGTCCGGCACCTAGGGTAATGAGAACACGTTCTAGTTTGTCGGTCCAGAGGAGGGTGTGGTGGGAAGAACCACGATCCCGGCCGTCGTCCGGGACGCCGCCGCCAAGTTCGGCGATGCGGAGGCCCTGGTCGACGGTGAGCTGAGGCTCGGCTTCGACCAGCTTCTGGAACGTGTTCGAACGGTCGCGCGCGCCTTCCTCGCCCGCGGTGTCGAGCCCGGTGACCGCGTCGCGATCACCCTGCCGAACACCTGCCACTGGGTCCTGACCGCACTGGGCGCGCTCTACGCGGGCGCGACGCTGGTGCCGGTCAACACCCGGTTCACCGCCGCCGAGACCGTGGACCTGCTCGTCCGCAGCCGGGCGAAAGCGCTGGTCGTGGCGGCCGACTTCCTCGGCACCGACCGCCACGCCGCCGTCCGGGCGACCGGCGCGGAACTGCCCGGCCTCGGCACCGTCGTCCGGGTGGCCCTGGAGCAGCCGCACCGGCCGGTCGAAGGCACCCTCGGCTGGGACGAGTTCCTCGGCCTCGCCGAGCGCGTGCCCCTCGCCGCCGCCGAAGCGCGGGCCGACGCCGTGCGGCCGGACGACGTCAGCGACATCCTGTTCACCTCGGGCACCAGCGGCCGCTCGAAGGGCGTGCTGTCGGCCCACCGCCAGGCGGTCGGCGTCGCCGCCGCGTGGGCGGAGTGCGGCCGGGTCACCGCCGACGACCGGTACCTGGTGATCAACCCGTTCTTCCACAGCTTCGGCTACAAGGCCGGGATCCTGGTGGCGCTGCTGACCGGCGCGACGCTCGTCCCGCAGGCCGTCTTCGACGTCCGGGCGGCCCTGGAGCTCATCGAGCGGGAGCGCATCTCCGTGCTGCCCGGCGCGCCGACGATCTTCCAGTCCCTGCTGCAGGAACGCCGGGGCGATCTCCCGTCCCTGCGGCTCGCGGTCACCGGCGCCGCCACGGTTCCCGCGTCGCTGGTCCGGCGGATGCGGGCCGAGCTGGGGTTCGAGATCGTCCTCACCGCCTACGGTCTCACCGAAGCCGTCGTGGTGACGATGTGCCGCCCCGGCGACGACGCCGAGCTGGTGTCCCGGACGTCCGGCCGCGCGACCGCCGGGTTCGAAGTCGCGATCCAGGGCTCGCCGGGCGAGATCGTGGTCCGCGGGCCGAACGTGATGCTCGGCTACCTCGACGACCCGGAAGCCACGGCGAAGGCGGTCGACGGCCAGGGCTGGCTGCACACCGGCGACGTCGGCGAGCTCGACGACGGCGGCAACTTGGCGATCACCGGCCGGCTCAAGGACATGTACATCTGCGGCGGCTTCAACGTCTACCCGGCCGAGGTCGAGCACGCGCTGACCGAACTGGACGGCGTCCGCGACGTCGCCGTCGTCGGCGTCCCGGACGACCGGCTCGGCGAGGTCGGCAAGGCCTTCGTCGTCGGCACCGGGCTGACCGAGGAAGCGGTCGTCGCGTTCTGCCGCGAACGGCTCGCCAACTACAAGACCCCGCGGTCCGTCGAGTTCGTGGACGAGCTGCCCCGCAACGCTTCCGGCAAGGTGCTGAAGCGGCTGCTGACCGAGGAGAACGCATGAGTGAACCGGTGGTCCGCATCGAGCGGCGCGGTCCGGTCGCGGTGGTCACGATGAACCGGCCGGACTACCGCAACGCCCAGAACTCCGCGATGACCTACGCGCTGGACGACGCTTTCACCGCCGCGGTCAACGACCCCGAGGTGAAGGTGATCGTGCTGGCCGGGGAAGGCAAGCACTTCTCGGCCGGGCACGACATCGGCAGCCCGGGCCGCGACGCCGACCAGTCGTTCGACCGGCGCGCGGTGCTGTGGTGGGACCACACCGACAAGGCGGGCGGCGACCAGCGGTTCGCCCGCGAGTCCGAGGTGTACCTCGGGATGTGCCGCCGGTGGCGGGAGATCCCGAAGCCGATGATCGCCAGCGTCCAGGGCGCCTGCATCGCCGGCGGGCTGATGCTGGCCTGGGTGTGCGACCTGATCGTCGCGGCCGACGACGCGTTCTTCGCCGATCCCGTGGTGCGCATGGGGATCCCCGGCGTCGAGTACTTCGCGCACCCGTGGGTGCTCGGCCCCCGCGCGGCGAAGGAAGTCCTGTTCACCGGCGAGCGGTTCACGGTGCAGCAGGCCAAGGAGTGGGGCATGGTCACCCGGATCGTGCCGCGCGCGGAACTGGAAGAGCACACCCTGGCGCTGGCGGAGAAGATCAGCGCGATGCCGTCGTTCGGACTGGCGCTGGCGAAGAAGGCCGTCAACCAGGCCGAGGACCTGATGGGCCTGCGGTCCGGGATGGACTCGGTGTTCGGGCTGCACCACTTCGCGCACGCCCACAACGCGGAGACGTCGGAAGACTCGCTCGGCGGCCAGTCGGCGCGGTCGATGCGCGACGCGAACAAGGGGGGCTGATGGACCTCGACATCGACGAGGCTTCGGCGGCCTTCCGCGACGAGGCCCGCGAGTGGCTCGCGTCGAACGTCCCCGCGCTGCCTTCGATGGACACCGCGGAAGGGTTCGCGGCGCACCGGGAGTGGGAGGCGCGGCTCGCCGAGGCGCGGTGGTCGGTCGTGTCGTGGCCCGCCGAGTACCACGGGCGGGACGCCTCGATGCTGCAGTGGCTGCTGTTCGAGGAGGAGTACTACGCGGCCCGCGCGCCGGGCCGGGTGAGCCAGAACGGCATCTTCATGCTGGGCCCCACGTTGTTCGCCCACGGCACCCGGGAGCAGCGCGACCGGATCCTCCCGCCGATGGCCCGGGGCGAGCAGGTCTGGGCGCAGGCGTGGTCGGAACCCGAAGCGGGCAGCGACATCGCCGCGTTGCGCAGCACGGCGGTGCGCACCGCCGGCGGGTGGCTGCTGTCGGGGCAGAAGACGTGGAGTTCGCGGGCGAGTTTCGCCGACCGGGCGTTCGGGTTGTTCCGCACCGACCCCGAGGCCCACCGCCACCACGGGCTGACGTACTTCATGGCCGACCTGCGCGCCGACGGCGTCACCGTCCGGCCGATCCCGCAGCTGGACGGGGAACCGGGGTTCGCGGAAATCTTCTTCGACGACGTGTTCGTGCCCGACGCCGACGTGATCGGGGAGGTGGGGCAGGGGTGGCGGGTCGCGATGACGACGGCCAACAACGAGCGCGGCTTGTCGTTGCGCAGCCCCGGCCGGTTCCTCGCCGCCGCCGATCGGCTCGTCGACCTCTGGCGCGCACAGGACGCGCCGGAGTCCACAAAGGACCGGGTGGCCGACGCCTGGATCGGCGCCCGGGCCTACCAGCTCTACACGTTCGGGACGGTGAGCAGGCTCGCCGAGGGCGGCGAACTGGGCCCGGAGTCCAGTGTGAACAAGCTCTTCTGGTCCCACCTCGACGTCGAACTGCACGAAACCGCGCTCGACGTGCTCGGCCCGGCCGGGGAGACCGACGAGGACTGGGTGAACGGCTACCTGTTCTCCCTCGCCGGGCCGATCTACGGCGGCACGGACCAGATCCAGCGGAACACGATCGCCGAACGGCTGCTGAAGCTCCCGAGGGAGGCCCGCCGATGAGGTTCCTGCTTTCGCCGGAGCAACGGCAGTTCTCCGCGGCCCTGCACGACCTGCTCGGCGGGGCGGACACCGCGGCCGCCGCCCGGGCGTGGGCGGCGGGGGAGCACGACCGCGGCCTCAAGCTCTGGCGCGCGCTCGCCGACGCCGGGGTGTTCGCGCTGCTCGTGCCCGAGGAGCACGGCGGGCTCGGCGCCGGCCCGGTCGACCTGGTGGTCGCCTGCGAAGCGCTCGGCTACCACGCCGTCCCCGGCCCGCTCGTGGAGTCGGCGGCGGTCGCCCCGGCGCTGCTCACCGGCCACCGGCTGACCGCTCTCGCCGAGGGCGACCTGCTGGCCACCGTCGCCGCCCCGCCGGAAGTCCCGCTGGCGCTGGACGCCGACGTCGCCGGCGTCGTGCTCGACCTGACCGGCGCGGAACTCGCCGGTGCGGAGCCGGTCCGCTCGATCGACCCGGTCCGGCGGCTGTTCCGCGTTTCCGGCACGCCGGTGGCCGACGCGCCCGCGTTCGACCTCGGCGTCCTGGCGGTGGCCGCCCAGCTCCTCGGTGCCGGGCAATGGCTCCTGGACTCCTCCGTCGCCTACGCCAAGCAGCGCAGCCAGTACGGCCGGGCGATCGGCGAGTACCAGGCGATCAAGCACCTGCTCGCCGACGTCGCCACCCGGCTCGAACTGGCCCGGCCGCTGCTCCACGGCGCGGCGGTCGCCGGCGGGACGTTCGCCCGGGACGTCTCGGCGGCCAAGGTGATGGCCGGGGACGCCGCCTACCTGGCCGCACGGACCGCCCTGCAGGTGCACGGCGCCATCGGCTACACCGCCGAGCACGACCTCGGCCTGCGGCTGACGAAGGTCCGCGCGCTGGCCGGGGCCTGGGGGACCGGGTCGTTCCACCGCGCGCGGGTGCTGCGATGACGGACCCGATGGACACCGAGGAAGCCCGCGCCCTGCGGGACGCCGTGCGAGCGCTGCTGACCCGGCGGTCGGGGCCCGAGGCGGTGCGGGCCGCGATGGACTCGCCGCTGGGCCACGACGACAAGCTGTGGTCGACGCTGTGCGAGCAGATCGGCGTCGCCGCCCTCGCCGTCCCGGAGCACTACGGCGGTGCGGGCGCGGGACTCGCCGAGGCCTGCGTGGTCCTGCAGGAACTCGGCCGGACGCTGACCCCCGCGCCGATGCTCGGGTCGGCGTTGCTCTGCGGCGAGGCCCTGCTCCGCGCCGGCAACGACGAGGCCTGCGAACGGCTGCTGCCGGGCATCGCCGCCGGCACCACCCTCGCCGCGCTGGCCTGGGCCGGCGAGGACTGGGCGCCGGGGCTGAGCGCGTCGGACGCCGGGCTCGACGGCCGCGCCCACTACGTCCTGGACGGCGACATCGCGGACGTCCTGCTGGCCGTGGCCCGGACCGCGGACGGCGCCGGCCTGTTCGAAGTGCCGCTCGACGGCGTCCGCCGCGAGCGCGTGACGACCCTCGACCCCACCCGCCGGCTGGCCGTCGTGGACTTCGCCTCGACGCCGGCCCGGCGCCTCGACGCCGGCGGTTTCGAGCGGCAGCTGCGGCGGCTGCTCGACACGGCGGTGATCGGGGTGGCCGCGGAGCAGGTCGGCGCGGCGGCCCGGGCGCTGGAGCTGACGGTGGAATACACGAAGCAACGCCGTCAGTTCGGCCGGCCGATCGGGTCGTTCCAGGCGCTGAAGCACCGGATGGCCGACGTCCACGTCCACGTCGAAGCGGCCCGCTCGGCGCTGTACGCGGCCATTGTGGACGGTGACGAAGAAGCCGTCGCGGGCGCGAAACTCGTGTGCGGCGAAGCCTTTTCGCACGCCGCCGCGGAAATGATCCAGCTCCACGGCGGCATCGCGATCACCTGGGAGCACGACGCCCACCTGTACTTCAAGCGCGCGCACGGGACCGCCCTGCTCTTCGGCGATCCCGCGCGCGCACTCGGTTCCTAGGCGAGGTGGTGCACCTCCTGCAGCCCGTACACCGGCGTCGGCAGGCCTTCGGCGCGGGCCTTGAGCTGCAGGGCGAGGTAGAGCGAGTAGTGGCGGGACTGGTGCAGGTTCCCGCCGTGGAACCACAGCCCCTCCTGCCGCGTGGGCTTCCACATGTTCCGCTGCTCGCCTTCCCACGGCCCGGGGTCCTTCGTGGTGTCCGAGCCCAGGCCCCACACCTTGCCGACCTTGTCGGCGACCTCCTGGCTGATCAGGTCCGCGGCCCAGCCGTTCATCGAGCCGTACCCGGTGGCGTAGACGACCAGGTCCGCTTCCAGCTCGGTGCCGTCGTCGAGCTTCACGGAGTTTTCGGTCAGCTCGGTGACCTGGCCGTGCGCGAGCTTGACGTCGCCGTTCGCCACCAGGTCCGCGGCGCCCACGTCGATGTAGTAGCCCGAGCCGCGGCGCAGGTACTTCATGAACAGGCCGGAGTCGTCGTCGCCCCAGTCGTGGCGGAAGCCCGCGGCTTCGAGACGGTCGTAGAACTCCTGGTCGCGGTCCTTGATCGCCGCGTACACCGGCTGCTGGAAGGTGTGCATGATCCGGTAGGGGAGCGAGGCGAACGTCAGGTCCGCCTTCTGCGTCGTCATCCCGGCGGCCAGCGCGCGCTCGGAGTAGAGGTCGCCCAGCCCCAGGTCCATCAGGGAGTCCGACTTCACGATGTGCGTGGAGCTGCGCTGGACCATGGTGACGTCGGCGCCGGCTTCCCACAGCGCGCCGCAGATGTCGAACGCCGAGTTGTTGGACCCGATGATCACGGCCTTCTGGCCGCGGTAGGCGTCCGGGCCGGGGTGCTGGGAGCTGTGGTGCTGTTCGCCCCGGAAGCGATCTTGGCCGGGCAGGACCGGGACGTTCGGCTTGCCCGACATGCCGGTCGCGAGCACCAGCTGCTTCGGCTTGAGGACCACCTCTTCGCCGTCGCGGTCGAGGACGACCGTCCACTCCTTCGCCGCTTCGTCGTAGGAGGCGCTCTTGCAGGTCGTCGACGACCAGTAGTTCACCTCCATGACCTTCGTGTACATCTCGAGCCAGTCGGCGATCTTGTCCTTGGGCGCGAAGACCGGCCAGTTGCGCGGGAAGTCGAGGTAGGGCAGGTGGTCGTACCAGACCGGGTCGTGCAGGCAGAGCGACTTGTAGCGGCCGCGCCACTGGTCGCCGGGGCGGGCGTACCGGTCGACGACCACGTGCGGCACGCCGAGCTGGCGCAGCCGGGCGCCCAGCGCGATCCCGCCCTGGCCGCCGCCGATGACGACGACGTACGGCTGCCGCGTGGTGCCCAGCTCCGCCGCTTCCGCCTGCCGCGCTTCGGACCAGGTGACGCGGTCGCGGTTGACGCCGTGCTCGGCGCCCTTCGGCCGGGCGGTGCCGAGCGGCTCTTCGTGGCCCTTCAGCTCGTGCAGGGTGGTGAGCAGCGTGAACGCGCCCTCGTCGGTGAGCCGCAGGTGCCCGCGTCCGCGCCCGGCCGCGGTCTCGAAGCCGATCCACGCCTCGACGACGCCGTCGGTCTCGGTCGGCTCCTCGGTGGCGTGGAAGCCGCTCGCGTCCGTCGTGTCCATCGTGGCGAGCAGGAGGTCCTTGACGCCGTCGCGGTTTTCGACGGTCTTGAGGTTCCAGGTGAAGGCGACCAGGTCGCGCCAGAACGACGTGGTGGCGAAGAGGGCGGCCGCCCGGTCGGCGTCCCGGGCCGCGAGCGCGGCCTCGAAGTCGGCGAGCCAGCCGTCGACGCGCTGCCGGGCACCGAGGGCCGCGGCCGGTTCGAGGGTCTGGGTCATGAGCGGACCTCCCCGTCTCGGGCACCGTCGTCGTCGGCGGCGCGTTGAGGGCAGCCAACCCCGGCGGGCCGGGTCCGCGTAAGGGTTGCCCTAGGGTTGCATCACGACTTCGACGCCGGGCGCGATCCGGTACGGCCGGGCGAGCAGCAGCCCGCCGACGAGCTTGCGCAGCCGGGACAGCTCGGCGCGCACGGTCACCAGGTGCGTGCGATCGCCGTAGACGGTTTCCGACAGCTGCGCGGCGGACATCCCGGCGGGTCCCGCGGCCGCGATCAGCCGCAGCAGGTCGGCCTGGCGCCGTCCGAGCGGGTGCGTCCACCGCGCCGAGCCTTCGACGATCGCGCGCGGCGGCCCGAGTTCGAGGGTGAGCCGCAGCGGTTCCCGGCGGCTCGGCCGCAGCAGCCAGCCCCCGGGCACCGGCTCGGGTTCGCACACCCCGATCCCGCGCACGGCCACCGGAACGCCTTGCCGCGGCGCGGCGACCCGGTCGAGGCCCGGCACCCCGCTCTGCGCGGCGACCCAGCCGTGGTCGTCGACGACCAGCCCGGGCCCGCCGCGGAGCACGTGCCCGGACAGCTGCCGGAGCCCTTGCAGCTTGGCCTCGTGCCGTTGCCACAGCAGGGATTCGGCCAGCCGCACCGACGTCCCGACCAGCGCGACGGTCATCGGGTGCACGGTCTCGGCCGGCCCGCTGACGTCGACGATGCCGAGCAGCTCCCCGGTCCGCGGATCGTGCACCGGGTAGGCGGTGCAGGCCCAGGTGTGGTGCGACCGCACGAAGTGCTCGGCGGCGAACATCTGCACGGGCGCGGCCTCGGCCAGCGCGGTCCCGATCGCGTTGCTCCCGATGGCGGGCTCGGACCAGGTGGCGCCTTCGGTGAAGCCGAGCGAGTCGGCGCGGTGCCGCACCCGGCGTGCCCCTTCGCGCCAGAGGACGACCCCGTCGGCGTCGGTGACGACCATGAGGTGGTGCGCGTCTTCGGCGACGGAGGTCAGCGCGCCCCGCAACTCGGGCAGCACTTCGCTCAACCGGCAGCCGTTGCGCCGCCGTTCGACTTCGGCGACCCCGACGGGATCGGGCGCCGGCGGCCGATCGGGATCCACCCCTTGCGCGGCTACGCGTCGCCAGGAGCGTTCGACGAGCAGCCGCGGAGCGGTTTTGGGCGGCTTCCCGGCGAGGACGGCGTCGTGGATACCCGCGAGCAGCCGGGCGTGCCCGGCGACGTCGGTGCCGGGCCGGACCGCGCAGACGCCTTCGTCCACCGCCACCTCCTGGGCCGTGGCATCACGGTAACCCGGCCGGTGGGGGGTGGGGCAACCTTCCCGCAACCCCCGGGGCCAGCGGGGGGATGCATCCCGGATGCCGTGGAGGTGCCCCGCACGGCATCCGGTGCCCGGGTCTCGGTGCGGGCGGGTTGGTGCTTCCGGTTGGGTGGCAGCGGTTCGGTCGAGGTCGCGAATGACTCATTGGGGACCTCCAAGGTCGCGAATGACTCATTCGCGACATGCGGTGTGCGTCTTGCGGCGTCTGGTGTCCGGGTCCGGTCGAAGTCGGGGGTGGGCTTCCGGTTGGGTGGCGGCGGTGGGGTGGAGGTCGCGAATGACTCATTGGGGGCCTCCAAGGTCGCGAATGACTCATTCGCGACACCCCGGCGAACCCCCTCCCGTAAAGCAACCGTGCCTGGGGTAAGTCGTGGCCGGGTGGCAGGTGTCGCGGGTCGGCCCGGACGTGGGTGCGCACCGCCGGGGCGAGCGGGTCAGCCCGTGAGCCGGGCCGCCATCGAAGGGAGTTCGCGGTTCGCCTCGTCCAGGCCGGTCGCCACCGTGCGGCAGGCTCCGCAGCCCGCGATGTGCTCCGCGATCGCCGTCGCCCGCCGCGGGGACAACGCTCCGCGGACCCACGCTCCCATCCGGCGGCGGGGTTCGCGGCAGATCGGTTCCTCCGCGTCCGGTACCTGGACCTGCAGGTACGCCTGCCGCAATCCTTCACGCGCGCGCATCGCCAGCGCCGCCACACTATTGGGTGAAAGTCCGAGCAGGGGGGCCACCTCCGTCGGGGTGTCGCCCTCGGCTTCGGTCCGCCAGAGCACCGTCCGCCAGCGGCCGGGCAGTGTGCAGTAGGCCGTCCACACCAGCTTCTCGTTGGACCGGTGCAACGCCAGTTCGTCGGCCCCGCCGGTGGCGGACGCCTCGGGGACCGTCTCGCACAGCTCGACGCGGCTGCCTTGCTTGCCCCAGCGGGAAACCAGGTTCCGCATGGTCACGACGAGGTACGGCCGCAGGTCGCCGTCCGGGCCGCCGCCGGCGCGGACCACCGCCAGGACGCGGGTGAACGCCTCGGCCACCAGGTCGTCGCGCTCGGCGGGCTGCGCGGCCCAGCCGCTCGCGATGCGGCGCAGCGGGCCCGCGTGCCGGCGGAACAGGGCGCCGCCCGCGGCGAGGTCGCCGGCGCGGAGGGCGGCAAGCAGCTCCGCGTCCGGCGGGTCCTCTTCTGCTGTCCTCATCGGTACTCTCCGTGACCGCGCTGCACTCAAAGTAAGAGGTACGGCAGTGTACGCCATAGCGTCGCGCCGGTACACTCCGTGCCGATGACATCGACGGACAGGCCGCGGCCGCCCGACGGGCGGGCCGTGCGGTGGGCCGGGCAGCGGGAACGCCGCCGCGGCGAGTTCGTCGAGGCGGGCCTGCGCGCCATCGCGCGGTACGGGCCCGAGGTGTCCACCGAGCAGATCGCCGACGAAGCCGGCGTCGCGCGCACGCGCCTCTACCGGCACTTCGCCGGCGCCGCCGACCTGCAGCACGCCATCGCGGGCCGGGTCGCGGAGCTGATCACCGCCGAATTCGCGCCGCTGTGGAGCCCCGGCGGCACGCCGATGGACCTGATCCGGACGGCGATCGGCGCGCACACCCGCTGGCTGGCCGAGCACGGCTCGCTCTACCGCTACCTGACCAAGCACGGCATGGACGGCGCTCCCGACGTCTTCGCCGACGGCAAGACCGCCATCGCCCGCCAGCTCACCGTCGTCTTCGAGCACTACCTCGGGCTCTTCGGCATGGACACCCGCGTCTGCGAGGCCGTCGCGTTCGGGCTGGTCGGCCTCGTGGAAACGAGCACCTCGCGCTGGCTGGAGAACCCCCGCGAGGTCACCCGAGCCGAGCTGGCCGCGCTGCTGGCGCGCTGGGTCTGGGGGATCGTCGACGACACCCTGCGCGCGGGCGGCGTCGCGCTCGACCCGGACGAGCCGCTCGCCGCCGCCGACCTCACCCCGCGCTGACCGTCCACAGTGGAGTCAGGGTGCGCGGTCGCGGCCCCGCCCTTACGATCGCCGCAAGCACGCGGGAGCGGGGGAGCGGGATGGGCATCGGCGCCGGCACGTGGCTCGTCACCATCGGCGTCGTCCTGGCCTTGCTGGCCGTCGACCTCGTGCTCGCCGCGGTCCGGCCGCACCGGGTCGGGTTCGGCGAGGCGGTCGCGTGGTCGGTGGGCTACATCCTCGTCGCGGTGGCGTTCGGCGTCTGGCTGGCGCTGGCCCACGGCGGTGAGTTCGGCGCCGAGTACTTCGCCGGATACATCGTCGAAAAGAGCCTGTCGGTCGACAACCTGTTCGTGTTCGTGATCATCATGACGACGTTCGCCGTCCCGGAGGAGCATCAGCACAAGGTGCTCACGTTCGGGATCGTGCTCGCCCTGGTGATGCGCGGGCTCTTCATCGCGCTCGGCGCCGCCCTGCTCGCGTTGTTCTCCTTCATGTTCCTGCTGTTCGGCCTGCTGCTGATCTTCACCGGCGTCCAGCTGTTCCGGCACCGCGACGCCGACCCCGACATCGAGCACAACCTCGTCGTGCGCACCGCGCGCCGCCTGCTGCCGGTGTCGGAGACCTACGACGGCGGCAGGCTGATCACCACGGCCGGGGGACGGCGGCTCGTCACCCCGCTGGTGGTGGTCCTGGTCGCGATCGGCGGCGTCGACCTGCTGTTCGCGCTGGACTCGATCCCGGCGGTGTTCGGCGTGACCGACGAGCCCTTCATCGTCTTCGCCGCCAACGCCTTCGCGCTGCTGGGCCTGCGCGCGCTGTACTTCCTCGTGAAGGGACTGCTCGACCGGCTGGTGTACCTCTCGGCCGGGCTCGCGGTGATCCTCGCGTTCATCGGCGTGAAGCTGATCCTGCACTGGGCGCACGTCGACATCGACGCGCGCGTCCCGGAGATCGCCACCCCGGTCAGCCTCGCGGTGATCATCGGCGTGCTCGCCGTGGTGACCGTCGCCAGCCTGGTCAAGACCCGGCGCGACCCCGGGGCGAAGGCGCACCCGGGCTCGCTGCGCGGGTCCGGCGAATCAGACCGCGAAGACCTGTGAGTCGTCGGCGAACGCCTTGAACTCCAGGGCGTTGCCGGCCGGGTCGAGCAGGAACATCGTCCACTGCTCGCCGGGCTGCCCCTCGAACCGGAGGTAGGGCTCGATCACGAACGCCGTCCCGGCGGCGCGCAGCCGCTCCGCGAGCGCGTGGAACTCCTCGACGGCGAGGAGCAGGCCGAAGTGCGGCACCGGCACGTCGTGCCCGTCGACCGGGTTGTGCGCCCGCTCCGGCCGGGACGGCGCCAGGTGCGTGACGAACTGGTGGCCGTGCAGGTTCCAGTCGACCCACCTCTCGGCGCTGCGGCCCTGCTCGAGGCCGAGGACCTCGCCGTAGAAGCGGCGGGCGGCGGCCAGGTCGTCGACGGGCACGGCGAGGTGGAAGCGGGGGAGAGTCATGTCTGAATGTTAACATTACGACATGAGTGCTCAAGTGGCTCCCGCGCGGCGGCGCGGGCTGGCCGACGAGGTGGCCGACCGCATCCGCGACGCGATCTTCGACGGCGGGTACGCCCCGGGCAGCCAGCTGCGCGAGGCGGAGCTGGCGGCGGCGCTCGGCGTCAGCCGCGGACCGGTCCGGGAGGCGCTGCTCAAGCTGGAGCGCGAAGGGCTGGTCCGCGGCGAATGGCACCGGGGCACCACCGTCACCGCACTGTCCGATGCGGACGTCGCCGAGCTGGACAGCCTGCGGGCGGCGCTCGAACAGCTCGCCGTCGCACTGGTGGTCGAGCGCGCGCCCGGCCTGGCGGAGATCGACGCCGTCGTCGGCCGCATGGAACGGGCGGCCGACGAACACGAGATGGTCCGCTGCGACCTCGCGTTCCACGACGCCGTCTACGCCGCCGCCGGTCACCGTCGCTTGCGCGAAGCGTGGGAAGCGATCCGCTCGCAGGTGCACCTGTTCCTGCTGACGCGGATCGGCGTCGAGTCCGCGGGCTACCTCGCCGGCATCCCCGCCGAGCACCGCGAACTCGCCGAGGCGCTGCGGGCGCGTGACCGGGAGGCCGCGCTCGAGCTCTTCGCCGTGCACCGCCGGCGCGCGGCCGACGTCCTGCGCGGGAGTTGACGGCGGCCGCGTCCGGCGCGGATCGTGGACGGATGGCGACACGCATGGGTGCGCGGTTCACCGGCGATCTGGCCGAGCTGCGCTACGAACCGGTGGCGAAGCGGGTGCGGGCGGTCGCGGGTGGACGGACGTTCGCCGACTCGCGCCGCGCGGTGCTGGTCTGGGAGCCGAAGCGGGTCGTGCCGTCGTACGCCTTCCCGCTGCCGGACCTGCGGGCGACGCTGACCCCCGAGGCCGGCGAAGAAGCGGCGGCGCACCCGGTCCGGCTGGCCGAGGGCGGTCCGCCGGTCCTCGACCCGCGGACCGCGTTCGCCGTGCACACCTGCGCGGGCGAGCCGCTGACACCGGCCGGGGACGGCGTGACGCTGCCGGGCGCGGGCTTCCGGCCGGCCGACCCCGACCTCGCCGAGCACGTCATCCTCGACTTCGCGGCGTTCGACGAGTGGCTCGAGGAGGCCGAACCGATCGTCGGCCACCCGCGGGACCCGTTCGCGCGCATCGACGTCCGGCGCAGCGACAGCCGGGTCCGGATCGAGGTCGACGGCGTCGTCGTGGCGGACTCGGCCGCGCCCCGGATGCTGTTCGAAACCGGCATCACCACCCGCTTCTACCTGCCGCGCGAAGACGTCCGGATGGAGCTGCTCGCGCCGTCGGCCACCCGTACCACGTGTGCCTACAAAGGACACGCGAGCTACTGGTCGGTGGGCGCGCACCCTGATCTCGCCTGGACCTACGAGGAACCGCTGTCCGACGCGCGGGACGTCGCCGGGTACATCGCCTTCCTCACCGAACGCGCCGACGTCTTCCTCGACGGCGAACCGCAGCCGCGGCCGGTCACGCCGTGGTCATAGCACCAGGTCGCCCGGACCGCCGATCTCCCGCACCTCGCCGGTGGATTCCCGCTGTCCCAGCGGATCCGCGTCCGGCAGCTCGCCGAACGACAGCCCGGTGAGCTCGGCGACGCGGCGGACGGGCACCTGGTACGTGCGGTAGGCGCCGTAGCTGAACTCGCCCTCGACCTCCAGGCCCTTGATCAGCTCCTCCTGGCTCAGCAGGTACGCCGTCGCCGAGAGGGTGCCGTCGGACTTCACCATCGCGACGACCTTCCAGAACTGGCGCGGCAGCCGGACCCCGCGGTACCGGTCGTCGTCCTCGGCGAGGACCGGGCCGGTCAGCACGGTGACCTTGAGGTCGTGGTTGTCCGCGTTGTTCAGCACGTAGTCCTCGAGCCCGGCCCACGTGGTCTTGTTCTGGTTGAAGTCCTTGTGCTGCGGCGAACAGTTCGTGAAGTGGAACGTGTCGTCGTTGCCGAGCTGGGCGATCGCCTCCGTCGCGCCCCACGCGGGGTCGAGGCGGCGGACCAGGTGGCCGCGGTCGAGCGGGTTCGCCCGGTAGATCTCCTCGCCGACCTGCTCGGCCTCCTCGACCCGCGGGTCCAGCGACCAGTGGTCGGCTTCGCGGTGCAGCGACCGGCTGGTGCGCCCGTCGATGTTGACCGCGGTGAACAGCGCGAGCCGCCGCTCCTTGTGCAGCACGACGCTGAAGTGGTGGTACGGCAGGACGTACCGCGGCTCGGCGGTGGCCTGCCGGTTGAGCGCGGCCAGCGGCACGAGCGCGGCGGGCAGGGTGGGCAGCGGCACGGTGTGCCCGGGGAGGAAGGCCGGGTCGTAGCCCTCGCGGTTCGAGTAGTCCGGGTCGATCCGGCCGGTCTCCGGCCCGGCGGCCGGTGCCGGTTCGGCGCGCAGCCGGATGTCGACCGGCGTCGTCAGGGTGAGCACTTGCGGCCCGCCGTTCCCGGCGGCCGGCGCCGGCGCCGTGCGTTCGGCGCGGGTCGACAGCCGGTCGACGAGGGCCTGCTCCCCGGCGGTGAACCGCTGCGCGCGCAGGAAGGCCAGCAGCTTGCTGACCCGGATGCCTTCGTTGATGAAGCGGCCGAGCTCGGCGTGGTCGCCGGTGGGGACGCTCGCGTGGTGCAGCGCCACGACCTCCCACTGGTCGTTGAACACCGGCGAGCCCGACGACCCGGGTTCGGTGTCGGTTTCGTAGTGCAGGAACTGCTCCAGCACGTCGACGACGCGGTTTTCGCGCAGGGCGACCTTCTTCTTCTCGCCCTTCGGGTGCTGGACGATCGTGACGAAATCGCCGACGATCGCCTTGCCTTCGGTGCCGATCAGCCGGTTGTACCCGAAGCCGCTCAGCTCGGCGGCGGACGCCCGGACGGCCACGAGCGCGAAATCGAGGTCCTCGTCGGCGGCGAAGAAGCGGCCGGGGTCCAGCCGGAACGCGTGCACCGGCCGGGGCAGGCCGTCGACGCCGTCCTGGTAGTCGAACTCGATCACGCTGAACCCGGCCGTCGCCGCGTCGGGCAGCACGTGGTGGTTGGTGAGCAGCAGTTCCGGCGACACCAGCGACCCGGTGCCGTAGCCGGTGAGCCTGCCGTGCTCGTCGCGGATGTTCACCCGGCCCACGGCCGACGCGGCCCGCACGCCGCCTTCGAGGTAGCCGACGCCGAGGAGGTCGTCGGTGAGGATGATCCGTTCGAGGATCGCGCCCGCCGCCGCCATCGCTGCGGGCTCCCCGGCTTCGATCGCCGCCGGGCTGACCGGGCGCACGTCGGGGTGGTAGCGGGCGAGCCGGTCGATCCGGGTGGCCACGCGGCGCGGCTCGTCGGCCCTGGCGATCCCGCCGGGGGTGCGGAGCAAGGCGATCCTGGCCCGGCGTTCGACGGTGCGGCGGTCCGCGCGCGCGGCGGCGGCCGCCTGCTGGTCGGTGGGCCGTTCGGTCTCGACGTCCACGGTGCCTCCCCGTCCGAAACGGAAATCACCGCGTTAGTCGCATTCACCAGGGGCGTGTTACACGATTTCCGGTGTTTCGGCCGGAATGTGATGTGGTCGATTCTGTCTTTTTCGAGATTGATGGAGAAAATAACCGCCCGCTAAGCGCGGACGGGCAGGACCACCGCCGACCCGGGGTGGACCTCCTGGTCGGCGGCGCGGAGGGTGACCGCCGTGGCGTGCGGCTCGCCGGTGCCCGGATTCCTGGCGTAGCGCGGGAAAGCGCCGCTGGAGACCTGGACGCGGATGCGGTGCCCGCGCCGGAACCGGTGCGCGGTCGGCCAGAGCGTGACCCGGACGCCGGCGAGTTCGTCCGCGTTCGTCAAGCTGGTGAGGCCGTCGCAGACATTCACCGAGCGGCCAGCCGGATCGACGTCGCACAGCCGGACGAAGACGTCGGCGAACCGCAGGCTGGAGCGGAACCGGATTTCCGCGCTCACCTCACCGACGATTTCCACGTCTTCGCCGAGTGCGGCCGTCGTGTAGGTGAGGACGTCGGCGCGGGCCTCCAGTGCCGCGTTGTCGACCCGGCCCGCGTCGGGGGCCATGCGCACGCCACCGGCCGCGGGCGTCGGATCCGCGGGGTCGTAGCGGTAGCGGTCCGGTGCGGAACCGGCGGGCTCCCCGGTCGACAGGGCGCCACCGGGCTGGAGGTGGAACCGTTGCGGCGCATAGCCTTCCGGCGGCCACGACGCGAAGTCGCGCCAGTCTTCCTCGCCCATGACGTACAGCCGGACCGGCGCCCGTTCCGGCGGTTCCTCGCCGCGGGCGTGCGCGAGCCCGAACTCGAGGGTTTCCCGCAGGGCCAGGCCCGCGCCGCTGAGCAGGTCGGCGCGGCCGGCGTGGGTCCACGGCCCGACGGTGAGCCGCGGCCGCCGCCCGGCGTCCTGCAGGGCCCGGAAGTCGCGGAGCTGGCCCGGCAGGAAGATGTCGTACCAGCCGCCGATCGAGCTGACGGGCACGGTGACGCCGGCGACGCGGGACCGGTGGTCGGCCGCGGCCCAGTGCGGGTCGTGCTCCGGGCGGGTGAGGATGTCCTGGAGGTAGCCGGAGCGGTGGCCGATGGCGACGACGTCGGCCTGGGAGAGCGGGAGCGTGGTCAGTGCCCGCGCGAGCTTCTTGGCCTGGGCGCGCTGCCGCAGCAGTGCGAAACGGCGCTCCTGGACCGCGACCTGGACGCCCCAGCCGAACGGTGTCTCCAGCGAAAAGCCGTCCTCGCGCAGGAATTCCAGCGTCAGCCCGGATTCGGTGACGTGCGGGATCATCGCCTTGACCTGCGGCGGCAGCCGGTCGGCGACGGCCCACTGCACGTACCCCAGGTAGCTGGCGCCGGTGAGCACGAGGGCGTCGCCGAACCACGGCTGCGCGATCACCCAGTCCAGCGTCGCCAGGCCGTCTTCGCGTTCCTGGCGCAGCGGGTCGAAGCCGCCGCCGGACCCGAAGCCGCCGCGGGTGCTCTGCACGAGCACCTGGAAGCCGCGTTCCGCCAGCGGCCGGGCCAGGATCGAGCCGAACACGCCCCGCCGCCCGTACGGCGTGCGCAGCAACGCGGTCGGCAGTCCGGCGCCCGTGCGCGGTGCCCACCGGTCGGCGAGCAGCTCGGCGCCGTCGGGCATCGGGACGCGCAGGTCTCGCTGGACGACGAGGTCCCGGGTGGCCGGGCCGGGCAGCTTCAGCAGGCGTTCGGCGAGCAGGCTGATCGGCTTCACCGGGACTCCTTCGTGAGCAGGTCGGTCACGACCGAGCGCACCCGCTCCAGCCGGTCGGTGAACCCGGCGGCGTCGAGCGGCTCCGGCCCCTCGACGACCCAGGTGTTGACGACCGCGGCGGCACCGCCGGTCAGGAAGGCGGCCAGGTCTTCGACGCCCTGCGCGTCGAGCCGGTCGCCGAGCACCCGGCCGATGTGCTGCCGGTTGAGTGGGAGGAACACGCTGGTCAGCGCTTTGTTGAGGGCGAACGCGGCCGGGCCGGTGAGCAGGGCCCGGTAGAACCGCCGGTGCGCGGCGAAGTGGCGGGCGAGGGCGAGCAGGGCCGCGCGGTCGTCGGGTTCGGGCGGGCCGTCCAGGAGCTCGCGCCGGACGAGGTCGAGCGCGGCTTCGAGGACGAGCGCGTCCCGGTCGCCGAACTGCTGGTAGAGCACCTGGCGGCTGACGTCGGCGGCGCCGGCGATGTCGGACACCGGCACGGCGGCCGTCCCCCGTTCGCCGACCAGCTCGACGGCGGCCCGCATCAGCGCGGTCCGCGACCGGCGCACCCGCCGGTCCTTCGCCGGCGCCTCGGTCGTCCACTCGGCTGACATGTGTTCGATAATGAACAGGTGTCAAGAAAAAGGCAAGCGTGCGAGCATGCACCCATGTCTTCGATCATGCGGGCGTTCGTGCTCACCGGGCCCCGCGAGTACTCCGTGCAGGAGGTGCCGTCACCGGTGGCGTTGCCGGGTGAGGTCGTCGTCGACGTCGAACGCGCCGGCGTGTGCGGCACCGATGTCGAGTTCTTCACCGGCGAGATGCCCTACCTGCACGACGGCCACGCCGCCTACCCGATGCGGCTCGGGCACGAATGGGCGGGCACGGTCTCGGCGGTGGGGGACGGCGTCGACCCCGCCTGGCTCGGCCGCCGGGTCATGGGCGACACGATGCTCGGCGACCGGACGTGCCGCCGCTGCCGGAAAGGCCACCAGCACACCTGTGAGCAGCGCGAGGAGGTCGGCATCCGCGGGGGCCGGCCCGGCGCGCTGGCGGAGCGGCTCGCCGTCCCGGCGTGGTCGCTGCACGCGTTGCCGGACTCGGTCGACGCCGTCCTCGGCGCCCTGGTCGAACCCGGCGGCAACGCCCTGCGCGCGGCGCGGGCGTCCGGCGCCGGGCCGGGGGACCGGGCGCTCGTGCTCGGGCCGGGGACGATCGGGCTGCTGACGGCGATGTTCCTGCGGGCCGCGGGTGCCGAGGTGCACCTGATGGGCGTGGCCGGCCCGGACTTCCCGCGGAGCCTGGGTTTCACCGGCGTCTGGACCCGCGACACGCTGCCGGACCTGCCCTTCGACGCGGTCGTCGACGCCACCGGCGCGGCCGGCGCGCCCGCGCTCGCCGTGGACCTCGTGGAGCCCGCCGGGCGGGTCGTCTGCATCGGCCTGTCGGGCGACCCCAGCCGGGTGGACACGCGTGCGCTGGTCTTCAAGGACGTCACGGCGGTCGGCGTCCTGTCGGCGTCACCGGGGCTGGCGGAGACGATCGAGGCGTACGCGAGCGGAGCGGTCGACCCGCGGCCCCTGGTGGGGGCGACGGTCGGCCTCGACGAGGTGGGCGCGGTGCTGGCGGGCGAGCGGCCCGGCGGCGCCGGCCCGAAGGTCCACATCGACCCCCGCCGCTAGGTGCGCGCGTCCGGGCAATGCGCCCCAATGTGGCGTTGGGTGCGCTGGACGCACCGAACGCCACATTGGGTGCGCTGGACGCACCGAACGCCACATTGGGGCGCTTGGGCCGTGGGACACCCGCGCTAGGTCCTCGGCGACGCGAGGGTGGTGGGCCGGGCGCGGCCGCGCAGCACCACTTCGTCCTTCGCCACCCACTGGGCCGCCTCGGTTTCCGTGGCGGACTCGACCGCCGTCCAGGACGCGAGGAGGCGGGCGGGTGCGTTCTTCGCCAGTTCGGTCAGCCGGGCGGCCTCGTTGACCGGGTCGCCGATCACCGTGTACTCGAAGCGGCGCGGGTCGCCGACGTTGCCCGCGACCGCGTCGCCGGTGGCCACGCCGATGCCGGCCGGGCCGTCCGGGACCTCCGCGGCCAGGCGGCGGGCGATCGCGCGGCCGGCGGCCAGTGCGCACGTCGCGTGGTCGCCGAGCGGGGCGGGGGCGCCGAAGACCGCCAGCGCGGCGTCGCCGACGAATTTGTTGAGCAGCCCGTGGTGCCGGTCGACCTCGTCGACCACGACGGCGAAGAACCGGTTGAGCAGGTCCACGACCTCCTCCGGCGGGCGGCTCGCGGCGAGCGCGGTCGACCCGACGAGGTCGACGAACAGCACCGACACCGTCCGCACCGTGCCGCCCAGCTCGGTGGCCGTGCGCATGGCCTCGATCGCGACCTCGTGGCCGACGTGCCTGCCGAACAGGTCGCGCAGCCGCTCGCGCTCGGCCAGCCCGGCCGCCATCCCGTTGAACCCGGCCTGCAGCAGGCCGAGCTCGGTGCCGTCGTAGACCGGGATCTCCACCGCGAAGTCGCCGGCCCGGACGCGGCCCAGCGCGTCCTGGACCGCGGTGATCGGGTTGACCACCGCGCGGGCGGTGAACACCGTGACCAGCAGGCCGAAGCACAGCACGACCAGCCCGAGGGCGATCACCGACACCGCGAGCTTCGTGGTCGACACGTCGCCGCGGACCCAGGCCAGCACCGCGGTCACCACCAGCCCGGCCACCGGCACCCCGGTACCGAGGCCCCAGAACAGCAGCATCCGCAGGTTGACGCCGCCGGTGACCGGGCGCGGCGGCGTCGTGCCCGCCAGCGCCAGCGCCGCGTACGGCCGCAGCGCGAACTCGCCGAACAGGTAGGCGATGGCGCAGACGACGACGGCGGCGAAGGCGACGACCAGCAGCTCGGTCAGCACGACCGACGGCTGCACGAGCGCCGCGAGCCCGCCGAACAGCAGCGTCGCGACGCCCCACAGCACGGCCTGGACCACGGTGAGGCGCAGCGGGACGCGCAGGCTCGCGGTGCGTTCGGCGTCGGTGGGCCGGCGTCCCTCGGCCGCCCAGCGCAGCGTCCGCAGCGCGCCGCCGGTACCCCACAGCGTGCCGACGACGACCGCCGAAGCGACGTACACGGGGACCGCGATCGCCGTCACCCGGACGAGGTCGCCCGACATCCCGGGCGCCGGCATGAGCAGCGCCGCCAGCCCGACGACGACCAGCGCGCCGATGACGTTGGTGGCGATCAACGCGGCCGTGAGCAGCCGCTGGACCCGCCGTCGCAGCGCGGGGACGTTCTGGTCGAGTGGGCCGAGCAGCCCCGAGCCGTACGGCAGCGGTTTCACTCGCCGAGTGTACGACTGTTCACTCAAATGGTCTCCAGAGGGCGTACAAGTATGTGTTACGGTTGGTAACAGTGAACTTCGGTAACACCTGACGAGGAGGCCGGCCATGACGAGCATCGGCGAAGCGGGCGTGTCGGACCGGGAGACCGTGGCGCGGCGCCTGCTCGACTCGTCCGAGCAGCTCTCCTACGACCCCGTCAAGGAGGTCGACTGGGAGACGCCGCTGGACACGGACTACCACGGCGCGAGCCCGGAGTGGAGCACGCTCTACGGGACCTCCTACTGGGCGGACATGACCCCGGAGCAGCAGCGTGAGCTGACCCGCCAGGAGGCGGCGTCGGTGGCGAGCACCGGGATCTGGTTCGAGATGATCCTCCAGCAGATGGTGCTGCGCGACTTCTACGCCAAGGACCCGACCGACCCGGCGTTCCAGTGGGCGCTGACCGAGATCGCCGACGAGTGCCGCCACTCGATCATGTTCGCCCGCGGCGCCGCCAAGCTGCGGGCGCCCGCGTACCGGCCGCGCCGGTTCGTCGTCGAGCTGGGCCGGATCTTCAAGGCCACCGCGACCGGGGAAGCCGCCTACGCGGCGATCCTCGTCGCCGAGGAGGTCCTCGACGTCATGCAGCGGGACTGGATGCGGGACGAGCGAGTGGTCCCGTTCGTGCGGACCATCAACAACATCCACGTCGTCGAGGAATCGCGGCACATGAAGTTCGCCCGCGAGGAGACCCGTGAGCGGCTGAAGGGCGCCGGCCGGCTGCGCCGCCAGATCAACGGCTTCGTCGTCGCGGTCGCGTCGTACTTCATCGTCACCAGCATGGTGAACGCCAAGGTGTACGAGAACGCCGGGCTGGACGGCAAGCGGGCGCGGCGCGAGGCGAAGGCGAACGAGCACCACAAGTCGATGCTGCGCTCGAGCTGCTCCGGGCTGATGGAGTTCCTGCACTCGGCCGGGCTGCTGACCAAGCCGTCGCTGTGGTTCTACAAGCGCGCGAACCTGATCTGACATGGCCTTCGCGATCACGCAGACCTGCTGCGCCGACGCGTCCTGCGTGTCGGTCTGCCCGGTCAACTGCATCCACCCGACGCCGGACGAGCCGGACTTCGGGACGACCGACATGCTCTACGTCGACCCGGGCACGTGCATCGACTGCGGGGCCTGCGCCGACGCCTGCCCGGTCGACGCGATCTTCCCGGCCGGGGCCCTGACCGGGCCGCTCGCGGTCTACCCGGAGCTCAACGCGGAGTACTACGCGGAGCGGGACGTGCTGGCCGAAGCCACCGTCGCGCCGAACTTCCACCGGTGGGCGCCGCCGTCGTTCGCCCGGATCCTCCCGAGCGACTTCGCGCCGCTGGACGTCGCGGTCGTCGGCACCGGCCCGGCCGGCATGTACGCGGTCGAGGACCTGTTGCTGCACACCAATTCCCGGGTCACCCTCGTCGACCGGCTGGCCGAGGCGGGCGGGCTGATCCGCTACGGCGTCGCGCCCGACCACCCGTCGACGAAGAAGATCGGCGAGACGTTCGCGCGCTTCCACGACCACCCGCGGCTCCGCCTGCGGCTCGGCGTCGAAGCGGGCCCGGAACTCGCCACGCGGCACGACGCGGTGATCTACGCGGTCGGCGCCACGGAGGCCCGCCCCCTCGGGATCCCCGGCGAAGACCTGCCCGGCAGCCTCCCGGCGGCGTCGGTGGTCGGCTGGTACAACGGCCACCCGGACGTCGAGCCGGACGCCGTCGACCTCTCGGCCGAGCGGGTGGTCGTGGTGGGCACCGGCAACGTCGCCCTCGACATCGCGCGGATCCTGACCGCCGACCCGGCGTCGCTGGCCGGGACGTCGCTCGCTCCCGCGGCCCTGACCCGGTTGCGGTCGAGCAAGGTGCGCGAGGTCGTGGTGCTGGCCCGGCGCGGCCCCGAAGACGCCGCGTACACGCGTTCGGAACTGCTGGCGCT
Source organism: Amycolatopsis sp. cg9 (assembly GCF_041346945.1). Lineage (NCBI taxonomy): Bacteria > Bacillati > Actinomycetota > Actinomycetes > Pseudonocardiales > Pseudonocardiaceae > Amycolatopsis > Amycolatopsis sp. cg9. The sequence goes on from NZ_CP166850.1 coordinate 6,625,233, forward strand.
GGCCGCCCGGGGCGACCTCGTCGTGGACGGCCACGACCCGCGCGTCGCCGCGGCGATCGAAGGCGGGGACGGGAAAGCCACCTTGCTCCGAGGCCTGCCGCTTGAGGCGGTGGACTGGTCTTCGCCACCTCCGGACGGACGCCGGATCGTGCTGCGGTTCCACTCCTCGCCGGTCGAGTTCACCGGCGACACCGAGGTCCGGAGCGTGGTCACTTCCGAAGGCGCCGAAATCCCGGCGGGCCGGGTCGTGCGAGCCGCCGGGTTCCGCGGCGCGCCGGTGGCCGGACTGCCGTTCGACCCGGAAACCGGGACGGTGCCGAACGTCGAGGGCCGGGTCGCGCCCGGGACGTACGTGGCCGGGTGGATCAAGCGCGGCCCGTCGGGCGGCATCGGGACGAACAAGGCGTGTGCCCGCGAGACGGTCGGTGCCCTGCTGGCGGACGCGGTCGCCGGCCGCCTGCGGGCCCGCGCACCCCGGCGCGGACTGGCCAGGGTGCTCGGCCGGTCAGCCGCCCGAGGGTGAATGGCTGGTGTGGGTGAACTCCACAGTGGACAGCATCGAGGCGTCCGTCGTGGTGCGTTTGCGGCCGAAGGCGAGGACCTTCGCCGGCTCGACCGCGAACACCGCCGCGTCGTGGCCGCCCTGCCGGAAGCCGTCGTCGGTGGCCTCGTAGACCCAGCTGCCGTCCCACTTGGCCAGCCAGGCTTCGGCGAGCCGGTCGAGCTTCGCGCGGCCGGTGACGCGGCGGGCGACGCCTTCGACCACGACGTCCAGCGCGTCGTCCCAGGAATCGCGGCCGGTGGTCAGCACGACGTTCGGGTTCGCGGTCAGGTTGAGGTACTTCTGCTCGGTTTCGCCGGTCGCGAAGTGCAGGGTGCCGTCGAGCCGCACCGCGACCAGCGGCGTGACGTGCGGCCGGCCGTCGGCGCGCACCGTGGTGAGCCAGCTGATCTGCGCCGCTTCGAGCGCCTGTGCGGTTTCGGCCCAGTCCGTGGCCCGGGTGCCGGGGTCGCTGAACCGTTCGTCGAGCCGGGTTTCCATCGTCACTCCGATCGTCGGCCTGGAAGGGCCGCCGCGTAGGCGGCCGCGAGGCGCGCCGCGACGGTGGGTCCGTCCGGCGCTGGTGCGCGACGGGTTCCGAGGTGGGTCTCCCGCAGTTCGTCCATGAAGGCTTCCCACCGCGGGGGACCGCCGTCGGTGAGCACCGCGGCGCGCGCGGCGTATTCGTCGGCGACCGGCAGGTGCCGGACGCCCCACGCGCTGAGCTGGACGAGCACCGGGACGAGCTCGATCGCCCGCTCGGTGAGGCTGTAGGTGACCTTCTGCTTGTGCGACGGGTCGCCGGCCCGGGTGAGCAGCCCGTGCTCGACGAGCACGGCGAGCCGGTCGGCCAGCACGTTCGACGAGATCCGTTCGGCGCCGCCGAGCAGCTCGCGGAAGTGCCGGGCGCCGCCGAAGACGACGTCGCGCAGGACGAGCAGCGTCCACCGGTCGCCGAAGATCTCCAGCGACAGGTTGATGGGGCAGCCGGATCGCGTGTCCCGCACCGCTCTCACCTCGAAACTGGTTCCATTACGAGAGCAGTATAGGCGGCGGGCGGCCCCCGGTCAACCGGCGAGCCGGTGCAGGACGGCGGCGGCCAGCGCCGTGCGCTCCAGCGTCCCTTCGACGCTGATGTGCTCGTGCCGCGCGTGCGCGCCGTCGCCGACCGCGCCGAAGCCGTCCAGGACCGGGTGGCCCAGCGCGGCCACGAAGTTGCCGTCGCTCGCGCCACCGACCGAACACTCCCGCAGCGTGACGCCCAGCTCCGCCGCTTCCTCGCGTGCCAGTTCGTACACCGTCGCGATGGCGGCCGAGCGTTCCATCACCGGCCGGTTCCAGCCGCCCTCGAGGGTGAGGGCCGCTCGGGGGTCGTGGGGCTCGAGCGCGGCCAGGCCCGCGTCGATGCGGGCCGCTTCGGCCGCGCTCGAAACGCGGACGTCGATCTCGCCCGACGCCGTCCCCGCGATCACGTTGGAGCGCGTGCCGCCGTCGATCACGCCGACGTTGACCGTCGTGCCGGCGGCCGGATCGGACAGTCCGTGCAGCGCCAGGATCGCCCGCGCCAGCTCGTCGACCGCGCTCGCGCCCTTCGCCGGGTCCAGGCCGGCGTGCGCCTCGACACCGGTCGCGCGCACCCGGAAGATGCCGACGCCCTTGCGCGCGGTCTTCACCGCGCCGTCGGCACTCGCCTCGAACACCAGCGTGGCGCGGGTGCCCGCGGCGGCTTCCTCGATCACCGGCCGCGACGCCGGGCTGCCGATCTCCTCGTCGCCGTTGAGGACCAGCCGCACGGCCGGGCGCGCCAGCCCGGCGGCGTCGAGCGCGCGCAGCGCCCACACCGCGTGCACCAGGCCTGACTTCATGTCGAAGATCCCCGGCCCGGTCGCGCGGTCGCCGTCCACGGTGAACGGCCACTCCGCCAGGGTGCCCAGCGGCCACACCGTGTCGTAGTGGCAGAGCAGCAGCACCGGCTCGCCGGTGCCGGCGAAGTCGTAGACCCTGATGTCGCCGTACCGCCCGCCGTCGACGTCGCGGACGTGCTCGGGCGCGCCGAGGCGGGTGCGCAGCCAGCCGTCCACCCAGGACAGTCCACGGTCCAAAGCGGACTTGTCGTCGCTGGGCGTCTCGATGCCGACGTAGGCGGCGATGTCGGCGAGGAGGTCGTCGCGGTGCGCGCGCACCCACTCGTGCAGTTCCCGGATCACAGCGCTCGCTCCAGTTCGGTCAGGTGGTCTTCGGACATCGCGGCGGCGCCGGTTTCGACTTCCCGCAGCCGGTCCAGCACCGCGCGCAGCAGCGGCACGGGAGCTTCCGCGAGCACCGGCGCGTAGTGGTGGTGGACCTCGACCGGCCGGTGCCGCACGGCGATGTCGCGCCAGATGCCGCTGCGGTCCTTCGGCTGGGTCCGCAGCCACGCGACCAGCCGGTCGGTCGCCGCCTCGCGGCCGGTCGCGCCCGGCAGGTACGCCGCCGGGTCGAACTGGTCGAACGCTTCGAGGGTGCGGTCGCCCGCCGCCGCGAACACTTCCGCCGCCAGCGCGTGCATGAGCGGCCGGTGCCGGTCGATCAGGTCGGCCATCGGCGCGTCGGCGAGCGCGGTCGTGGTGAGCATCGCGCCGAAGCCCAGTTTCGCCCACAGGTAGCCCTCGACGTTGGCGGTCGCCTTCGCCGGACCCCACGCCTGCAGGTCCGCGACGACCTCCTCGACCCGCGGCGTGATCCGGCCGTCGGGTTCGCCGACGACCAGGGCACCGAGGCCGCCGTCCCGCACGACACCGGGTTCGACGACGTCGGCGAACAGGTTCACGAACGCGCCGACCGTGCGGTCCGGACCGACGCGGGCGGCGATCAGCGGCTCGTTGAGCCCGTTCTGCAGGGACACGACGAAGCCGTCGCCGGCCAAGCGCGGCGCCAGCCAGTCCAGGACGGTCTCGGTGGCTTGGGCCTTGACGGCGAGCAGGACCCGGCCGAGTACCGGCGGGGCGTCGGCCGGCACGAACGCGGGCAGCTCGACGGTTTCGTCGCCGTCCGGGCGGCGCAGCGTGAGCCCGCGGCCGGTGATCGCGGCCACGTGCGCCGGGTCGGCGTCCACGATGGACACCGGGTGGCCCGCGCGCGCGAGGTGGAACGCGAGCGTCCCGCCGATCGCGCCGCCGCCGACCACCGTGTACGCGCGCCGGTCAGACATGTGCTTCCTTTCCTTGTTGCACGGGGGTTTCCCCGGTCCAGTGCAGCGGCAGGCCGGCCGCGCCCGCCGTGGACCCGCCGTCGACGCGCAGGACGGCGCCGGTGATCCAGGCCGCCTCCGGCCCGGCGAGCCAGAACACGGCGTCGGCGATCTCCCGCGGTTCGCCGCGGCGCCCGAGCGGGTTGACCGACACCGCGACCGCGTAGGCCTCGGTGACCGGGTTGGCCTCGCTGTCCACGGTGACGAAACCGGGGCTGACGGCATTCACACGGATGCCGTGCGGGCCGAGCTCCACCGCGCACGCCTTGGTGACCATCTCCAGCGCGGCCTTCGACGTCGCGTAGTGCGCGGCGCCGGGGCGCGCCCGGGTCGCCGCGCCGGAGGAGATGTTGACGACCGCACCGGCGGTTCCGGCGGCTACGTGCGACCGTCCGAACGCGACGGTTGTGAGCAGCGCGGCGCGGACGTTCACGTCCTGCACGCGATCCCACGTCGCGGCGGTCATTTCGAGCAGGGGAGTGGCGGGGTAGATCCCGGCGGCGTTGACCAGGACGTCGACGTGCCCGGCCCGGTCGACGAGTCCCTCGGCGAACTCCGCGTCCGCGAGGTCGCCGGGCAGCTCGACGACGTCGGCGGCCAGCCCCGTGGCCACTGTGGACAGTTCCGCCGGGCGGAGGTCGGTGAGGACGAGGCGGTCGCCCGCGGCGGCGAACCGGGCGGCGATCGCCGCGCCGATCCCGCCGCCGGCGCCGGTGACGAGCACGGTCCGCACTACAGCTCCTTCCCCTTCGTCTCGGGCATGGTCAGGTAGACCGCGACCCCGATGAGCGCGGCCGCCGCCACGTAGATCCACACCAGGTGGCCGAGGTGGTGGGCGTTGAGCCAGGTCGTCACGTACGGCGCGGTCCCGCCGAAGAGCGCCACGGCGAGCGCGTACGGCAGGCCGATGCCGGTCGTGCGCACCTCGGCCGGGAACTGCTCGGCCATGATCACCGCGCAGTTCGCCGAGTAGCCGACGATCAGCACCAGGCCGATCAGCTCGACGACGAAGACGCTCCAGAAGCTGTTGCCCAGGAAGTGGAACGCGGGCCAGGCGAACACCACGAACCCGGCGGCGAACGCGGTCATCGTCGCCTTGCGCCCGAGCCGGTCGGACAGCAGGCCGCCGAACGGCAGCAGCGCGATGAACACGACCATGGCCAGGGTGTTGGCGAGCAGCGCCGTCTTGAGCGGGATGCCGGTGCTCAGGTGGGCGTAGGCGGGCATGTAGGAAACCCACACGTAGTAGATCAGCGTGCCGGCGATGGTTACCCCGGCCACGCGCAGTGCCGCGCCCGGGTGGTCGCGCAGCATCGCGACGAGCGGGTTGCGCCGCGGCTTCGCGGAGATCTTGGTGAACGCCTCGGTTTCGTGGACCGACACGCGCAGCCACAGGCCGACCAGGCCGAGCAGCCCGGCGATGCCGAAGGCGAGCCGCCAGCCCCAGCTGTGCAGGTCGCCCTCGGACAGCGTCGAGTTGAGGATGGTGCCCATCAGCGCGGCGATCAGCGAACCCAGGCCGACCGAGACCTGCTGCCACGAACCGGCGAACGCGCGGCGCCCGGGCGCCGCGGACTCGATGAGGAACGCCGAGGAGGAGCCGAATTCGCCGCCCGCCGAGAAGCCCTGCACGAGCCGGGCGAGCAGCAGCACGATCGGCGCCAGCACACCGATCTGCGCGTACGTCGGGCACAGCGCGATGACGATCGACGCTCCGGCCATCAGCGAGATGGTGAGCGTGAGGCCCTTCTTGCGGCCCTTGCGGTCGGCGTAGGCGCCCAGGACCGCGCCGCCGATCGGGCGCATGACGAACCCGACGGCGAACACGGCCAAAGTGGACAGCAGTGCGGTGGTTTCGTCGCCACCGGCGAAGAATTGGCCGGCGAAGACGGGGGCGAAGGTCGCATAGACGGCCCAGTCGACCCACTCCACGGTGTTGCCGACGGCGCCGGCGACGATCGCCTTGCGCTGCGGCGCCGTCAAGCGGTGGCTGACGACGGTGTCCACAGTGGTCATGGCTGCTCCCGGAGGACGTGGCCGGCGATCTGGGCGTGCGTCGCGTACCAGACGCCTTCGTGGCCGTCGATGTGGTCGAGCAGTTCCGCGAGGATCGCGAGCCGGGACCGGTGCCCGATGATGTGCGGGTGCATCGTGAGCTGGAAGATCCCGCCCTCGGCGTACGCGGCGTCGAACTCGTCGCGCCAGATGGAGAGCACGCCGCGCGGCGGGGTGTAGGGCCGCAGCGACGCGAACCGGTCCATCATGAAGTACGGCGCGTCGTCGCGGATCCACTCGACCGGCAGCTCGACGATCCCGGTGGGCTCGCCGTTCTCGAGGAGTTCGTAGCAGTCGTCGTCGGCCATCAGCGACGAGTCGTAGGTCAGGCCCAGCTCGCGGGTGATGGCGAGGGTGTGCGCGGAGAAGTCCCACGACGGCGTCCGGATGCCGGTCGGCCGGGTGCCGGCGAGCCGTTCCAGCACGTCCGCGGCGCGGAAGGCGAGGTCGCGCTCTTCGGTCTCGGTGAGCGCGGTGTTGCGTTCGTGGATCCAGCCGTGCAGCGCGACTTCGTGCCCGGCGTCCACATAGGACTTGACTTCGCCGTCGTGCAGCAGCGCCGACACGGCGGGCACGAAGAACGACGCGGGTGCGTCGTGCCGCTGCAGGAGCTTCAGGATGCGGGGGACGCCGACGCGGGCGCCGTACTCGCCCTGGGCCAGCTTGCCGGGCAGGACTTCGCCGTCGCGCAGGGCGGGCGTTTCGTGGTCGGAGTCGAAGGACAGCGCCACCGCCACCTTCGCGCCGCCGGGCCACGCCGCCGGCCGCAGCGGGCGCCCCGCGCGGACGTGCTCGACGTGCCCGCGCCAGGTCGCTTCGTCCCACTGCCACGGTTGTTCGGTCATGCGTCCTCCAGCTTGGCGGCGGGCGTCGGGGCCCACGCGCGCTTGAGCGTCGAAACCTGCAGGGTCACGTCGGCCTCCCGGAGCCCGGGCAGCGCGCCGACGACGTCGGTGGTGTGCCGGTACAGCTCGCCGTAGTGCCGCAGCACGATCTGGCCGACGAGGTTGAACCGGCCGGTGGTGGCGCTCAGGTACTTCGTGCCGGGGTGGGCGGCGAGCTGCTGCCCGGCGCGGTCGAGCCCGCCGGGGACCACCGAGAGCCAGAGCATGAATTCCAGGGCGTAGCCGAACATCGCCGGCTCGGCGAGCGTCCGGAACCGCAGGCACCCGCGGCGCACCAGCGAGTCGACCCGTCTGGCCACAGTGGACTCGCTGGTCCCGGCCAGTTTGGACACTTCCTTGAACGGCACCCGCGCGTCTTCGCCGAGCGCCGCGCAGATCGCGAGGTCCAGCTCGTCGAGCTGCTCGGGCGGGCGCTCCCAGTGCTGCTCCTCGAACGGCCGCACCTCCCCGCCGCGCAGCTCCGCGACGGCCTCGCGGCTCAGCTCGCCGGAGTCCCAGTCGTGGTTGGAGGTGAACGTCCGCATCACGGCGAAGGTCTCGGCGCCGCGGACGTCGCCGTCGCCGGGGAAGCCGTTTTCCTGCAGCCGCGCGATGTCGCGGTAGGACGGGAGCACGAACTCGGCGGAGCAGTCGGCACTGCCGGCGAGCACGGTCGCGTACCGCACCTCAGGCCGCGCGGCGAGCGCCTCGGCCACGCGGGCGGCCGTACCGGGCCGGCACCGCAGCCGCGCGAGCACCGGCACGCCGAGGCCGCACCGCAGCACGTCCACGACCCCGATCACCCGGAGCCGCCCGCTGTCGGTGAGCTGCGCGGCGCGCCGGAGGACGGTGGACTCGCTCGCTCCGACGTGCCGGGCGATGGCGCCCCACGACGCCCGCCCGTTGAGCTGCAGGGCCGCGACGATGCGGCGGTCCAGTTCAGGAGCCTTGCCTTCGATCTGCACGAGAGGCATCCTGAATGCAGGAAAACGTCAAGTCAAGGGGTGACGATGCAAGAATGCGTCAGCCACCACCACTCGGGGCATGCGCCCCAATGTGGCGTTCGGTGCGCTGGACGCACCGAACGCCACATTGGGTGCGTCTGACGCACCCAACGCCACATTGGGGCGCTTTGGGCGCGGGCGGAGCGGGGGGAGCGGAGTGGGGGGAGCGGAGTGGGGGTCAGGTGAGGGTGGGGGTGGTGGCGGCGAAGGTGTCCGCTGCGGTGAGGTCGAAGTCGCCGTGGTCGCTGCCCAGGCCCTGGGCCACCAGGGCCGCCGCCGCGCTGCCCAGCACCGCCGCGTCGCGGAGGGAACGGCCGAGGCCCAGGCCGCGCAGGAAGCCCGCCGAGAACGCGTCGCCGCAGCCGGTCGTGTCGACCACCGGGACCGCGAACGCGGGGACCGCCAGAGTCTCCGACGCCGTCACCACGAGGGCGCCGCGCTCGCCGCGAGTGACCGCCACGCAGCCGACTCCCGCGGCGAGCAGTGCGCGGGCGCCGGCTTCGAGCGTGGGTGCGTTCGTCAAGCCCAGCACCTGTTCTTCGTTCGGTAGCAAGTAGTCCAAAGAGGACAACGCGGGCTCGAGCCAGGCCAGCACGCCGGGGTCGCCGGGGGCGAGCAGATCGGCCGACGTCACCACGCCCGCCGCGCGGGCCGGGGCCAGGATCTTCGCCGCCTTCTCGCCGCCCATCAGCTCCGGGCCGCCCAGGTGCAGGTGGGTCGCGCGGGCGATCTCCGGTGCGGGAGCGTCCGAGGGTTCGTAGGTCAGGTTCGCGCCGGGGACGTGGAAGGCGGGCCGGCTGCCGTCGGCGCGGATGGGCAGCACCGACGCCGACGTCTGCACGCCGTCGCGGCGCAGCACCAGGGACGTGTCGACGCCGTGGCGGGCGAGCATCGCCAGCAGCAGGTCGCCGACCGGGTCGGTGCCGATCGCGCCCGCCGTGCGGACCGCCGCACCCAGTTTGGCCAGCGTGACCGCCGTGCCCGCGGCGGTGCCCGCCGGGCCGAACCGGATCTGCTCCACCAGCGTCGCGCCCTGGCCGTCCGGGATGGCGTCGACCGGGCGGACCTGCACGTCGAACACGTGCGCCCCGAGCGTCACGACCGTCTGCGTCACCGGCCGTACCCCCGGCGCAGGGCCGCGGCCACGACGGCTTCCTGCTGCGCGGGCTCCAGGACCCGCGGCGCGCCGAGCGTCGCCGCCCGCACGTACAGCCCGCACGCCCACTCGAGCAGCAGCGCGTTGTCGACCGCGGCTTCGAGGGTCGGGCCGTGGGCGACCGCGCCGTGGTTGGCCAGCAGCGCCGCGGACTTGCCGGCGAGCGCCGTGAGGGTCTCCGCGGCCAGCTCCGCCGACCCGAACACCGCGAACGGCGCGACCCGGATCGCGCCGCCGATGGCCAGCTGCTGGTAGTGGACGCAGGGCAGCTCGTCGAGCACCAGGGACACCGCGGTGGCCTGCGGGGAGTGGGTGTGCACCACCGCGCCCGCGCCGTAGCGCCGGTAGATCCCCAGGTGCAGTTCCAGTTCCGAGGTCGGGGCCCGCTCGCCGGCGACCACCTCGCCGTCCAGGTCGACGACGGTGACGTCGTACGCCGTGGCCCGGCCCAGCACGACGCCGGTCGCGGTCACCGCCACGTGCTCGCCCACCCGGACGCTCACGTTGCCCGCGCTGCCGATCAGCAGGCCTTCGCCCGCGAGCCCGTGACAGGCCCTCGCCACCGATCGCCGCGCCTCGTCGAGCGCCGAACTCGCCACTGCCATGCGCCGAGGCTAGGATAAATGCGAAACAAAGTCACGTTCAGGTTTGGGGAGCGGATGACCGAGGGCCGGCTGCGCCGGGTGCCGCGCCAGGCGCGCTCGCGGGAGAAGCTGGCCAGGGTGCTGGCGGCCGCCGACCGCCTGCTCGCCGAAGACGGCGTCGAGGCGCTGACGACGACCCGGGTCGCCGCCGAGGCCGGCGTCCCGGTCGGGACGCTGTACCAGTACCTGCCGGACCGCGAGGCGATCACCGAGGCGCTGGCCGAGGGGTACCTCGCCCGGCTGGAAGAGCTCATGGGCGCCTTCGCCGAGCGGGCGGAGGAGGAGACCTGGGACGACCCGGTCGGCCTGCTCGTCGACGCGTTCGCCGGGCTCTACCGCGCCGAACCCGGGTTCCGCGCCCTGTGGCTCGGCCGCGGCCTCACCGACGGGGCCCGGGAGGCCGACCGCGCGCACAAGCGCGTGATGGCCGCCGGCGTGCACCGCATCCTGGTCGCGCAGCGCCTCCTGCGCGACGACTACCCGGCCGCGGTGGCCTGCCGCACGGCGTTCCTCGCCGCGGACGCCGTGCTCCAGGAAGCGTTCCGCGGCGACGGCGCGCCCGAGCTCCTGGACCCGGTCAAGACGATGCTGCGGGCCTACCTGGGGCAGCTGCCCCGGCCGTAGCGACGAGGAACGCCTCGCCGCGCGCGATCCGCAGCCCGTCCGCGCGGCCCGCGAAGTACCGCTCGTCCAGCTCGGCTCCCGAGACGTGCACCGCCTCGCGGAACCCGGCTTCCCGGGCGAGCGCCAGGATTTCCGCGGGGGAGAAGGAGCTGACGAAGGGCGTGCCGGCCGCCTTCGCCTTGCCCGCTGTGGCGCGGTGCCGGGCGCGCTCGTCTTCGCCGAGGAGCTCGGGCGGCAGCATGAACGTCATCGCCAGCGTGGAGCCCGGGGCGAACCCGGCGATCCGGCGCAGCGTGGCCGCGTTCGCCTCCTTCGACAGGTACATGCTGACGCCGGTGGACGCGACGACCGCCGGTTCGTCCGTCGCGAAGCCCGCTTCCGTGAGCCGGTCCCACCACGACGCGGCCTCGAAGTCGACCGGCACCAGCCGCAGCCATTCGGGCACGCCCAGGCCGAGTTCGGCCAGCCGCCGGCGTTTCCAGGCTTGCGGGCCCGGCCGGTCGACCTCGAACACGCGCAGCCGCGACGCGATTTCCGTGCGGCGCAAAGCGAAGGTGTCGAGACCCGCGCCGAGGATGACGTACTGGCCGACCCCGCGGCCCGCCTGCTCGACGACCAGGTCCTCGACGAACCGGGCCCGCGCGACCATGCCGGCCCGGTAGCGGCCGGCGGTGGCCGGGTCCATGTCGTCGCGGTCCCGCCAGCCCGCGCCCGGATCGGCCAGGCGCAGGCCGAGTTCGTCGGTGAACACGTGCGGCCGCGGATCGACCTCGACGTGCAGGGCCCGCCACAACGCGGTCCGCACCGCGGTGCTGTCCGGCGCGGTCACGTCAGCCCGCCGCGGGCGCGGACAGCGTCCACGTCCGCCCGTCGGGGTCGCGGACGGTCATTTCGCGGGTCCCGTAGTGGGTTTCCTCGAACGGGGTGACCACTTCGACGATGTCGCCGGCCCGGAACGCTTCGGCGTCCGGCACCTTGAAGACGACCTGCGTCCGCGGTTCGCGGCTCTCGGGCACCTCGGCGATGAACAGGTACGGGCCTTCGCCGTTGCGGAGCAGCCCCGAGTTGTGGTCGGTCGCGAAGTCGATTTCGTAGCCCAGCTCCTGGAAGAACTTGGCCGCCTTGCCCCAGTTGTGCGTCTCCAGGTAGACGGCGTCGATGCCTTCGGTCGTCATGTCAGTGCTCCTCTTCGGTTCCGAGGTAGGCGCGCAGCGCTTCGGCGACGAGCGCCGACAGTGACTGCTCCGTTTCGACGGCGCGGTGCTTCACCTGCCGGATCAGGCCGATCGGCAGGTACACGTTGAACTGCTTGACGTCTTCATCGCCCACGACGCGACCCTAGCATGCTAGCAAGATAGCAAGCTAGACATCGTGTAACGCCCGTCGGCCGCGTGTCGATGATCGTTGGTGCGCTATGGGCGGGTGACGCGGGCCGAGGGTGCCGAAGTCGTGAATTTCCTGGATCCGCAGCCCTATCTGCGCGAGCTGCCGGGACTTGCTCTCCCGGACGGCGCGCGCGTTCGCCGCGGACCCCGAGCACTACGACTTCTACAGTGCGAGGTGCGTCAAGGATCTCCGGGTGGGGCAGCTGGCCGTTCGCGAGGCGGGGTACGCGAAGCTGGCGGTCGAGCTGACGCTCCTGCCGAACGAGTTCAAGCACTCTTCGGGACTGCTCATTCGGTACGACGATGTCACGAACATCGATCTCGATGCGAGCCGGTCGGGTTCGAGTGGGCGCGTGTGGCCGGCCTCGCCGAGGCTCGGCGACCTCCAGCTGGACGAGATACTGCCGAATGCCGGTGGCTGTTCGCACGAGATCAAGTTCACCGGCGGGACCATCGTGATCGAGTGTGCGGACCTGACCGCGGAGTGGCTCAGCGAGTGGGTGCCGCCCGGTTCCGCCGTTCGCCGCTTGACGGCTGATCGCCGCGCCGTTCAGAATGCAAGCCGGACAACGCTTGTTAGCGTTAACATTCTGACGACGAGGTCGGAGCGATGCCGTGAAGCTGCGCTGGTTGCTGTCCGTGGTCCTGGTGCTCGCCGGGGCCGTCGTCCCGGGAACGGCCGCCGCTTCGGTCACGGCCGAAGCGGCGGTGCCGCCGCCCGTCATGGGCTGGGCGTCGTGGAACACCTTCGCCGCGAAAATCGACTACAGCGTCATCAGAGCGCAGGCCGACGCGCTGGTGTCCTCGGGACTCAAGGACGCCGGCTACAGCTACGTCAACATCGACGAAGGCTGGTGGCAGGGCACCCGCGACAGCGCCGGGAACATCACCGTCGACACCGCCGAGTGGCCCGGCGGCATGGCAGCCATCGCGGATTACCTGCACGAGCTGGGGTTGAAGGCCGGGATCTACACCGACGCCGGGCGCGACGGGTGCGGCTACTACTACCCGACCGGCCGCCCCGCGGCGCCCGGCTCCGGCAGCGAAGGCCACTACCTGCAGGACATGCTGCAGTTCCAGCGCTGGGGCTTCGACTTCGTCAAGGTCGACTGGTGCGGCGGCGACGCCGAAGGGCTCGACCCGGCGAGCACGTACCGGGCGATCAGCGACGCCAACCGGGCCGCGACCGCGCAGACCGGGCGGACGCTCGCGCTGTCGATCTGCGACTGGGGCAAGAAGAACCCGTGGAACTGGGGGCCCGGGACGGCTCCCATGTGGCGGACCAGCACGGACATCATCTACTACGGCCAGACCGCGACCCTGCCGCAGGCGCTCACCAACTTCGACCAGGCGCAGCACCCCGTCTCGCAGCACACCGGGTACGTCAACGACCCCGACATGCTCACCGTCGGGATGCCCGGCCTCTCCGCCGCGCAGGGGCGCACCGAGTTCGGGATGTGGGCGGTCTCCGGGGCGTCGCTGCTGGCAGGCAACAACCTCGCGACGATGAGCGCGGAAACGGCGAGCATCCTCAAGAACCGCGAAGTCATCGCCGTCGACCAGGATTCCCGTGGCCTGCAAGGGGTCAAGGTCGCCGAGGACGCCGCCGGTCTCCAGGTCTACGGCAAGGTCCTGAGCGGGACCGGCAAGCGCGCGGTCCTGCTGCTCAACCGGACGTCCTCGGCGGCGACGATGACCGCGCGCTGGGCCGATCTCGGCCTCACCCCGGCCGCCGCCCAGGTCCGGAACCTGTGGGCCGGTGCCGACAAAGGCAGCTACAGCACCGGTTACAGCGTCAGCGTGCCGGCCAATGACTCGGTATTGCTGACCGTTCAGGGCACCGACGCCGCGGCCAGGCACGGCACGACGATCACCGCGGCCGCCACCGGGCTGGCCGTCGCGACCTTCACCTACAGCGCGACCGCCCCGCAGGCCGCGACCCTCGCGGTGAACGGCCAGCAGCCGACCGCCCTCGCCTTCCCGGCGACCGGGGGAGCGGCCGAGACCGTCTCGGCGGTGGTGTCGCTGGGCAAGGGCACGAACACCCTGAAGCTCACGGGCACGGTCACCGACGTCGCGGTCCTGCCCTTGCCCGGGAGCAACGGCGTCCAGGTGGCCGGCACGCAGTCGGGTCGGTGCCTCGATGTGAACGACAACAGCATCGCCAACGGCGTCCAGACCCAGCTGTGGGACTGCGCCGCGGGACCGAACCAGACGTGGGTCCCGGCGCGCGGCCAGCTCGTCGTCAACGGCACGAAGTGCTTGGACGCCTACAACAACGGCACCGCCAACGGGACGGCCGTGGTCATCTGGGACTGCAACGGCCAGCGCAACCAGCAATGGGCGCTCAACGCCAACGGCACCATCACCAACGCGCTGTCCGGGCTGTGCCTCGACGCGAGCGGTGCCGCCACCGCGAACGGCACCAAGATCATCCTCTGGGCGTGCGGCGGCGGGGCCAACCAGCAGTGGACGAGGCGGTGACTCAGGCGGTCGAATCCCGGACCACCAGGCGGCACGGGCGGGTGTGCCGCCCGGGGGCGGGTTCGCCGTTGATCGCCGCCAGCAGCATCTCGGCGGCGGTCCGCCCGAGCGCCTCCAGTTCCATGTCGACGCTCGTCAGCGGCGGCTGGCAGGCCGCCGCCATCACGTCCCAGTTGTCGAAGCCGACCAGCGCGACGTCACCGGGGACGCGCCGCCCGGCCGCCTGCAGCGCGTCGGCGGCACCGCGGGCGATCTGGTCGCTGCCGCAGAACACCGCGTCGAAAGGTGTCTCCGCGCCCAGCAGCATCCGGACCGCCTGCCGGCCCCACGCTTCGCTCCACTCACCGAACATCGGCGTGCCGGCGAGCTCGAGCCCGGCTTCCTCGAGCCGCTCGACGGCCGCCGAAGCGCGGACCGTGGCCGAGTGGTGGTGCTCGGGCCCGGTGATGTGGGCGACGCGGCGGCGTCCGGTGGCCAGGAGGTGCTCGACGGCCTTGCGGGCGCCGCCGGCCTCGTCGGGCACGACCGAGCAGTCCCGCGGGTCGGCGGAGCTGATGAACGCGTACACGACCGGGATCGGCAGCCCCGCGCCGATCGGCGGCCGGGCCTGGGTCCGGCGGCCGGTGACGATGATGCCGTCGACCCGCCGCGACAGCAGCGTGCGCAGGTAGTACTGCTCGCGGATCGGGTCGTCGCGGGCGTCGCAGAGGAAGACCGACATCTCGCCGGCGCCCAGCGCGTCCTCGGCGCCCATCATGAGCGGGATGCTGAACCGGCCGATGGTGTCGGTGGTGATCATGCCGACGGTGTAGGTGCGGCCGGAGTTCAGGGTGACGGCCGCGCGGTTGGGCTCGAAGCCGAGCTGCTCGGCCGCGGCCAGCACCCGCTGCCGGGTCTCCGGCCGGAGCGACCCGCGGCCGTTGAGCGCCTTCGACGCGGTACCGGCGGAGACGCCGGCCAGCAGCGCGACCTCGCTGATCGTGGCCGGCTTGGCGAGGTTTCCGGGAGTTTCCGAAAGTTTCCGCGGGGGCATGGTCGAACAGTACCCCCGGGGCTCGGTGATGACCAAAAGTAACGCCGCCGACTAGGAGTGACAAGGCCTTGACGCGCTCTCGAACGAGCGCCTAGCTTGGTTCGGCAACCGGTTTCCTAATTTTCCTCGGTTGCCTCCTCGACACCCCGCAGGCAGCGGCCTCCCGTTAGGAGAGTCGATGACTTCGCACACCCGGACCAGGGCCGCGGCCGCCGTTGCCGGCGCGCTGCTGCTCGCGGCCTGCCAGAGCGGCCCGGCCACCACGACGGCGGGGGACACCGCGAGCGTGGACGACGGCACCACCATCACCATGTGGACCCGGTCGCCGACGGCCACCTTCAGCCAGACGCTGATCGACGCCTACAACGCGAGCCACAAGAACAAGGTCAAGCTGACGGTCTTCCCGGCCGACTCCTACCAGCAGAAGGTCGGCACCGCCGCCGGCGCCCGGCAGCTGCCGGACCTCCTCGCCGCCGACGTCGTCTACGCGCCCAACTACGCGGCGAAGGGGCTGTTCCTCGACGTCACCGCCCGCGTGAACCAGCTGCCGTTCAAGGGAACCCTCGCCGCGGCGCACATGAAGGCGGCGACCTTCGGCGGCAAGCACTACGCCGTGCCGCACGACATCGACCTGTCCGCGCTGTTCTACAACAAGGTCCTCTTCACCCGCGCCGGCCTGGACCCGGCGAAGCCACCGTCCACGATGGACGAAGTCGTCGCGGCCGCCCGCAAGGTCGCCGCGCTCGGCGGTGACGTCAAGGGGTACTTCTTCGGCGGCGCCTGCCCGGGCTGCCAGCTGTTCACCAGCTGGCCGATGATCTGGGCCTCCGGCGGCACGGTGCTCAACGAGCAGGGCACGGCCGCCACGCTCGACAACCCCCAGGCGGCCCGGGTTTACGCGCTGCTGCGGCAGCTGTACACCGAGGGGATCGTGCCGCCGTCGGCGAAGAACGAGTCCGGGCCGACGTGGACGCAGCCGTTCCTCGACGGCAGGATCGGCATCCAGCCGATGGGCGCCACCGCGCTGCAGGGCATCAAGGAAGGACCGGACCTGCAGGTCGGCGTCGCCCCGATCCCCGGGCTGACGGGCGGCAGCTCGTCGTTCGTCGGCGGGGACGTGCTCGGCATCGGCGGGAACAGCGCGCACGCCGCGGCCGCGTGGGACTTCATCGCCTGGACGCTGTCGGAGCAGGCCCAGGTCGACGTCGTCGCGAAGAGCAAGAACATCACCGTCCGCACCGACCTCGCGGACAACACCTACGCCAAGCAGGACCCCCGGCTCGGCGTGTTCAACCGGCTCGCGGGCCAGGGCCAGACGCCGATCTCGGTCAACTTCGGCAAGACGTTCAACGACACCAACGGACCCTGGACGGCGACGGTGATCGACGCGGTGTTCGGCGGCGGCGACGTCGGGTCGATCCTGAAGCAGCACAACGCGGCCGTCACCGAATCCCTCGCCGGCGGGGGCTGACGATGGTGTCGGTGCTCTCGTCCCGGGTTTCGGCGCCGGAAGCCACGGCGCCGGAACCCCGCCGCCGCGGCTCGATCGCCCGGGGCCGCCGCCGGCTGGGGATCGCCTACGCCACGCCGATGGCCGTGCTGGTCGCCGTCTTCTTCGTCGTCCCGCTCGGGCTGATGCTGTGGATGTCGGTCAACCACTGGCCGCTGGTCGGCGCGTCCGCGCCCAACGGCGTCGAGAACTTCGCCGCGCTGAGCGACCCGCTGTTCCTGCGCGCGGTGGGGTTCACGCTGAAGTACACCGCGGTGACCACGGTGGTGCTCGGGCTGGTCGCGTTCGGGCTGGCGCTGCTGGTGCAGCACGACCGGCCGGGCACCGGGTTCGTCCGCACCGTGTTCTTCCTGCCCAGCGCGGTCGGGCTCGCGTCGACGAGCCTGCTGTTCTACGGCCTCTTCACCACCGATTCCTCCGCGCTCAACCAGGTCGCCGGCTTCCTCGGCCTCGGCCGGGTCGACTGGCTCGGCTCGGAGGGCAGCTCGCTCGGCTCGACGGTCGGGATGATCACCTGGCGGTTCGCCGGGTTCTACATGCTCATCCTGATGACCGGCCTGCAGGCCATCGACCCGGAGCTGTACGAGGCCGCCCGGATCGACGGGGCGAACCGGCGGCAGATCCTGTGGCGGGTGACGCTGCCGCTGCTGCGCCCGACCCTCGCGCTCGCGATGGTGCTGTCGCTGACCGGGTCGCTGCTCGCGTTCGACCAGTTCTTCATCCTCACCGGCGGCCGGCACGACACCGCCACCGTCGTCATCGACATCTACCGCGAAGCGTTCCTGTCCCAGGACCTCGGCCGGGCGGCCGCGGTTTCGGTGGCGACGCTGGCCGTGCTGATCGTGCTGAACTTCGCGCAGCTGCGCCTGATCCGCCGGGAGGGCCGGTGATCCGGGGCGCGGGCCGGCACGTCACGAGCGCGGCACTGGCCGTGCTGTTCCTGCTGCCGCTGCTGTGGACGCTCTACTCGTCGCTCACCGGCCGGCAGGCCGGGGAGTCCGGGACCGGCAACTACCGGCGGCTGGCGGACTACGGCAGCGGGCTCGGCACCTACCTGCTCAACACGACGGTCGTCGCCCTGGTCGCGGTGAGCGTGACCGTCGTGACGACCACGCTCGGCGGCTACGCGATGGCCCGGCTCGCGTTCCCCGGGCGCAACCTGCTCTTCCTGGTCACCCTCGCCATCCTGATGGTGCCGTACACGACGATCCTGGTCCCGCTGTACCTCCTGCTCGGCTGGCTCGGCCTGCAGAACTCGCTGATCGGGCTCGGGCTGGTGCTCGCCGTGCTCCAGCTGCCGTTCGGGCTGTTCATGATGCGCAACTCCTTCGAAGCGCTGCCGATCGAGCTCGAAGAGGCGGCGCTGATCGACGGCTGCTCGGCCGGCGGCGCGCTGTGGCGGGTGCTGCTGCGCGGGGTGCTCCCCGGCATCGTCACCATCGCGCTGTTCTCGTTCCTGGCGGCGTGGAACGAGTTCGTCGCGCCGCTGATCTTCCTCACCGACGGCGAGAAGTTCACGCTGCCGGTCGCGCTGTTCAACCTCCAGTCCGGCAGCCTCGGCTCGGTCGACTTCGGGGCCCTGCAAGCGGGAGTCGTGGTTTCCGCGCTGCCGTGCGTCGCGGTCTTCCTCGTCCTGCAGCGGTACTACGTCCGCGGCTTCACCTCGGGAGCCCTCAAGGGCTGAGACAGGAGCACTCGATGACCGAACGCATCCTCGGGCCCGTCCACCCCACGTCCGCCGCGACGGCCACCGTGGCGCCGCTCTTCCTCGGCGCCGCCACCTTTTCGCCCGGCAGCCTGCTCGGCGACTGGCAGGAGCGCAACGCCGCGCGGAGCCTGCCGCACTGCGTCGAGCAGCTCGAGGCCGCGGGCGCGCTCGACAACTTCCGGCGCGTCACCGGCGAAGCCGACGGCGAGTACCGGAACATGTGGTTCGCCGACACCGACGTCTACAAGACGCTGGAAGCCGCGGCCTGGCAGCTGGGGCGGAACCCGGACGACGCCGAGCTGCGCGCGTTCCTCGACACCACCGCCGCGCTGGTGGCCAAGGCGCAGGGGGACGACGGCTACCTGAACTCCTATTTCACCGTCGTCAAGCCCGGGCTGCGGTGGCGGGAGCTGCACTGGAGCCACGAGCTGTACTGCGCGGGCCACCTGATCCAGGCCGCCGTCGCCGCCGCGCGGGCCGGGGTGGGCGCGCAGCTGGTCACCGTCGCCCGCCGGTTCGCCGACCTCATCGTGGAGCGGTTCTCCCGGGTCGACGACATCGACGGGCACCCGGAGATCGAGACGGCGCTGGTCGAGCTGTACCGGGTGACCGGGCACCGGCCGTACCTCGACCTCGCGAAACGCTTCCTCGACCTGCGCGGCCACGGGCTGCTCGACGGCGACCGGTTCGGCTCGCGGTACCTGCAGGACCACGAGCCCGTCCGGACGGCGGGCGAGGTCGCCGGGCACGTCGTGCGCCAGCTCTACCTGCTCGCCGGGGTCGTGGACGTCGCCGTCGAGACCCGCGACGACGAGCTGCTCGACGCCGCCCGGCGGCTCTGGGCCGACGCGTTCGGCGCCAAGACCTACCTCACCGGTGCCCAGGGTTCCCGCCACCGCGACGAGGCGTTCGGCGACCCGTACGAGCTGCCGGCGGACCGCGCGTACGGCGAGACGTGCGCGGCGATCGCGAGCTTCCACTGGAACTGGCGGCTGCTGCTGGCCACCGGCGAGGGGAAGTACGCCGACGAGATGGACCGCGTGCTGTACAACGCGATCGCGGGGTCGACCGCGCTCGACGGCACGCACTTCTTCTACGCCAACCCGCTGCACCTGCGAACCGGCCACGACGGCTCGCACGAGGACGCGCCTTCGCGGCGCCTGCCGTGGTACTCGTGCGCCTGCTGCCCGCCGAACCTCGCCCGGCTGGTCGCGTCGCTGTCCGGCTACGTCGCCACCACCGACCCCGGCGGCCTCCAGCTGCACCTCTACGCCGACGGCGTGCTCCGGACCACTGTGGACGGTGTGGACGTCCGGGTCGGCACCCGCACCGGGTACCCGTGGGACGGCCGGGTCGAGGTCACCGTCACCACGGACGCCGCGCTCACGCTGAGCCTGCGCGTCCCGGGCTGGGCGGACGGGGCACTGATCGACGGCGTGCCCGCCGTGGTCCGCGACGGCTACACCGCGGTGCGGCGGGACTGGTCGGCGGGGGCCACGGTGGTCCTCGACCTGCCGATGGGCGCCCGGCTCGTCCGGCCGCACCCCCGGATCGACGCCGTGCGCGGCTGCGTCGCCGTGACGCGTGGGCCGCTCGTCTACTGCCTCGAGCAGGCCGACCTGCCGGCCGGGGTGACGCTGGAGGACGTCCGGCTCGACGTCTCCGCGCCGCTGTCCGCCGGGCGGCTGCCGGACGTGCCGGTGACCCTCGCGGCGCGAGGGCGGGTCGAGGTCCCGGCATCGGACGAGCTGTACCCCACCGGGGCCGAGGCGGCGCCCGGCGAACCGATCGAGCTGACCGCCATCCCGTATTTCCTGTGGGGCAACCGGGAACCCGGCCCGATGCGGGTCTGGCTCCCGGTCGCCCGGTGACCCCGTCAAGGATCGAGGTTCCCCGATGAAACGCACTCCCGTGCTCGCCGCGGCGGTCGTCGTCCTGGCCGCCCTCGCGGTGGCCCCGGCGCACGCCGCGGGGCACACCCTCGTGGTCGACGCCGCGGCGCCGTTCCGGCCGGTCACGCACGCCGCCGCGGGTGGCCTGTACGCCCTGGCCGAAAACGACCGTCCGGCCGACTCGACGTTGCTGCCGCTCAAGCTGAACACCCTCACCCAGCCGCCGCCGGGTGTCGGGCAGAAGCCCAACGGCCAGCCGCCCGGCGGGGACGCGCTGAAGATCGCGCCCCAGGCCGACCGCGTCGGCGCCGCCCAGGTGATCCGGCTGCCGGACATCTACCCGAATTTCCCCTACCAGTGGGTGAGCTGGGACGACTGGCTGGCCAAAGTGGACACGATGGTCTCGAAGCGGCTGGCGGCGACGTCGGTGAGCAACGTGGCCGCGTGGGAGATCTGGAACGAGCCCGACGGCACCTGGAACACCGCCGCCGCGGGTGACTTCAACGCCGGGTGGGCGCGGACGGTCCAGCGGATCCGGACCCGCGACACCGTCACCCCGGTCGCCGGCCCCGGCTACGCGAGCTGGAACACCGACCGGATGCGGGCGTTCCTGGCCGCCGCGAAGAGCACGAACACCGTGCCGGACGTCGTCGTCTGGCACGAACTGGGCCACAGCAGCGGTGCCATCGCCGCGGACGTCGCGGCCTACCGCGCCCTGGAGGCGTCGCTCGGCATCGGCGCGCGGCCGATCTTCATCAACGAGTACGCCTGGACCGACGAGGTCGACGTGCCCGGGCGCGTGGCGAACTACGTGTCGAAGCTGGAACGCGCCGGGGTGGCGGGCGCCGACCGGGCGTTCTGGTACGAGTACGGGACCGTGAACGGGCTGGTCGTGAACAACAGCCAGCCGACCGGGACGTGGTGGCTGTACAAGTGGTACGGCGACATGGCGGGCTCGATGGTGACCACGACCCCGCCCGCGCAGTCCGGTTTGGACGGCTTCGCTTCCTACGACCCGACCCGCAAGCGCGTCGACGTCGTCTTCGGCGACGAGTCGGGCAGCAACTCGGTACAGGTCGGCGGACTCAGTGGCACGGTCCGCGTCACCTTGGAGTCGACGCCGTCCTCGGGCCGGTTCACCGCGGTGGCCGCGCCGACCGTGCTCTCGACGTCGACCTACACCGTCTCGAATGGACAGATCACGGTGCCGGTGCCGAACATGTCCGCCACGAGCGCGTACCACCTGGTGGTGGAACCGGCCGGCGGGGTGCCTGCCTACCAGCAGCGGTACGAAGCGGAGAACGCGTCGGTCTTCCGCGCGCAGCGGCTGTCGAGTACCACGGCATCCAACGGCGGTTACGTCGGCCGCATCGACAATTCCGGTGACCCGCGCAACGACAGCTACGTCGACTTCGTCGTCAACGTGCCGAGTGCGCGCGCGTACACGATGACCATCGGCTACGCGAACGGCACCGGCACGAACTCGACCCAGGGCCTGGCGTACAACGGCGGTGCCTGGTCGACGGTGAGCTACCCGCCGACCGCCGGCTGGGGCCGGTTCGGCACGGTCTCGACGTCGGTGAACCTGCGCGCGGGCCACAACGTGATCCGGCTGGCCAAGGGGTCCCCGTTCTTCGCCGGCGGCACCGGGTACGCCGAACTCGACTACCTGCAGCTCACCTGACCCCGGCGACGGCGCACGGGAGCCGACTGCCGAAGAAAGCGCTCAGCACCCTTGCGCGCGGGCAGCCGGAGCGGCGTGTCGGCCGTGGCGGTGGGGACCGCGGTTAGGAGGAGAGCGCGGACATCGGAACGACCCCGTCAGGGACCCCTCCAGTGCGCGGCCGGCAGCGCGGGAACCCGGTGCCCGCGGTGGCCGGTCATCTCCCGGTTGGCCACCAGCGCGTTGAGCACGGCCTCCTCGACCGCCTGCACGACCGCTTCGAAGAACGGGTCGATCCGGCCCCACGGCACGAACCGGAGGTGCTCGTACTCGGCCTCGGTGGTGCGCGGGAAGGCGCTCGTCAGCGCGCCGGGGTTCGCCGTGCTGAAGGCGAGGAACAGGTCGCCCGAGAAGTGCGAGCCGGTCGTGCCGGTGCGGGCCAGGCCGAGGGGGACGCGGCGGGCCAGCGCCGTGCACTGCCCCGGCAGCAGGGGCGCGTCCGTGCCGACGACGACGATCACCGAACCCGCGCCGGGCGGCGCCGGGGCCCACTCGGCCATCGGGTCGTCCGCCGCCAGGAGCGGGCCCACGGCCTCCCCGGCGACCGTCAGCTCGCGGCGGCTGCCGAAGTTCGCCTGCGCCAGCACGCCCACGGTGTACTCGTCGGAGCCGTACTCGACGAGCCGGGACGCCGTGCCGGTGCCGCCCTTGAAGCCGTAGCACGTCATCCCCGTGCCGCCGCCGACGGAACCCTCGTCGAGCGCGCCGCCGCGGGCGGCGTCGAGGGCCGCGATCGCGTGTCCACTGTGGATCGCCGGGGCGTTGATGTCGTTGAGGTAGCCGTCCCAGGTCTCGGCGACGACCGGCAGCAGCCACTCCGCCGCGACGTCGGGCCGCTCGCGCACCACCCAGTCGATCACGCCGCGGTGGCACGGCCCGACGGCGTGGGTGTTGGTGATCAGCACCGGCAGGGCCAGCGAACCGGTCTCGGCGAGCCAGGCGGTGCCGGTCATTTCGCCGTTGCCGTTCAAGGAAAACGTCCCGGCCGCGCACGGCACCGGGAAGTCCGCGCGGCCGCGGGGGAGGATCGCGGTGACGCCGGTGCGCACCGAGTCGCCTTCGACGAGCGTCGTGTAGCCGACTTCGACGCCCGGGACGTCGGTGAGCGCGTTGTGCGTGCCGGGCCGTCCGGGCAGCGGGATGCCCAGGTCGCGGGCGCGGGTCATGACGGGTCCTCCAGGCTGCGGGTGGTCGCGATGCGGGCGAAGGAAAGCAGCATCGCTTCGGCGGTGGCCCGGTCCACGGTGGGCACGGCCTGGGTGAGGTGCAGGCCGTAGCCGTCCTCGAGCGCGACGAGGTTGCGCGCGATCGCGACCGGTTCGGCGGTCAGTGCGAATTCGCCGGTCGCCGCCCCGGCTTCGAGGATGCCGGTGTAGATCCGCACCTGCCGCTCGAACAGCGCGACGTGCCGGGCGGCGTAGGCGGGGTCTCGGCGGGCGATCGTGCCGAGTTCGTAGAGCAGCACGCACAGCTCGTCGGACGGCCCGCTGGGCAGGCCGCTGCGGATCGTGGCGAGCAGCCGTTCCCGCGGCGTCCCGCTCCGGGCGGCGTCCTCCCGCTGGGTGCAGAAGCGCTCGACGGCTTCCTGCTGCACCTCCCGCAGGAGGTCGGTCAGGGTGGGGAAGTAGTAGAGCACCGAGCCCGAGGAGAGGCCCGCGCCGTCGGCGATGTCCCGCAGCCGCAGGTTGAGGACCCCGCGCTCGACGACGGCGCGGCGCGCCACCGCGATCAGCTCGGCCCGCCGTTCGGGGGCCCTGCTCGGTCGTGCCATGCGCCTCATTGTTCGAACGATCTTTGAAAAAAGCAAGGGCTTGACGAGCTGGCTTCGAACGCCTTTGATGCGTGGTCACTCGGTTTTTCGAAGGAGCTTCAGAGAACTGGAGGCCCGCTCGTGACCACCCCCGCCCTGCGCCGCGGCCTGCGCACCCTCGGCACCCTGCTCATCACGCTCTCGGCGATCAGCCCCGCGTCGTCGGTGTTCATCATCGCGCCGGGGGTGCTCACCGGCGCCGGGACCGGCGCGTTCTTCAGCTTCGCGGCCGCGGCGGTGGTCGGCGTGTTCATGGCGTTCGTCTACGCCGAGCTCGCGTCGGCGTTCCCCGTGGCCGGCGGCGAATACGCGATCGTGGCCCGCACGCTGGGCCGGCTGCCCGGCTTCGCCGTGCTGGGGCTGATGATCGTCACGCAGGTGCTGATCGTCGCGGTGATCGCGCTCGGCGTCGGGACGTACCTGGGGGTGCTGTTCCCCGGCCTGCCCGGGCCGGCGGTCGCGGCCGTGACGTGCGTGCTGGCCGCCGTCGTCGGGGTGTTCGACATCAAGCTGAACGCGTGGGTGACCGGCGTCTTCCTGGCCATCGAGATCCTCGCGCTGGTGGTGGTCGCCGCGCTCGGCCTGCTCCACCCGGCCCGCCCGTTCACCGACCTGCTCGCCCACCCGGTGGCGGCCGACGGCGGCCCGGCGACGATCGGCGCCATCGCGATCGCGACGTCGGTGGCGATGTTCGCCTACAACGGCTACGGCTCGGCGGTGTACTTCGGCGAGGAGACCCAGGACGCCTCCCGCGGCATCGCCCGCGCGATCCTCCTGGCGCTGGCGATCACGGTGGTCGCCGAGCTGGTCCCGGTCACGGCGGTCCTGCTGGGCGCGCCCGACCTCGGCGCGCTGTTCGGCTCGGAGAACATGCTGTCGGCGTTCATCAGCGCCCGCGGCGGCAGCACGCTCGACACGGTGCTCAGCCTGGCGGTGGCGCTGGCGATCGTGAACGCGGTCCTGGCGATCGTCCTGATCAGCTCCCGCCTGGTCTTCAGCAGCGGCCGCGACCGCGCCTGGCCCGGCGCGGTGAACCGGGCCCTGGCGGCGGTCCACCCCCGCTTCGGCACCCCGTGGGTGGCGACGGCCGGCACCGGAATCGTGGCCGCGGCGCTGTGTTTCGTGGACCCGCAGCTGCTCCTGGTGGTGACGAGCACGTCGATCGTGGCGGTCTACGCGGCCCTCTGCCTGGGCGCGATCATCGGCCGCCGCACGGGTTCGACGGCCCACGCGCGGTACCGCATGCCGTGGTTCCCGGTCGCGCCGGTGCTGGCCTTGGCGGTGCTGGTGTTCGTGGTGTACCAGAACGTCCTGGACCCGGCGGTCGGCCGGCCGAGCCTCCTGGTGACGGCGGGGATCGTGGTGCTGGCGGTGGGGTACTACGCACTGGTGCTGCGCCGCCGCGGCGGGTGGGAGCTGGCCGAGCCGGTGGCGGAAACTCCTCGTTCCCGGACAAATAGGTGACAAATCGTGGGTGACGGGATCCTGTAACAGGCCCAGTGCGTTGCACGACTAGCGGAGGCGATATCCGGGAAACAAAACGCACGACGCACCGAGGTTGCGCATGGACGAAGGTTCCCCGTCGAGAATGCTCGACCCCGACCTGTTCGACCGGGGCGACATCTTCTGCTTCGACACGCAACCGTACCTGGGAGAACTGTTCGAAACCGTCCGGGCGCGCAAGAAGCCGCTGACCGTCGTCGTCGGTGCCGGGGTGTCGATGAACTCCAGCCTGCCGTCTTGGCGGGAACTCATCGACCGGATGACGAACGAGATCGAGAACTCGAGCACGAAGATGATCGCGTTGCGCGACAGTTCCGATCTGATGCGGAAAGCCGAGATCGTCCTGCAGATCTTGAAAGACGGCGGTGGTGATCTCGAAGACCACGAGTTCATCCGGCGGGCGCTCTATTCCGATTCGCACGTCACGCCGGGAGTGCTGGCGGAGTCGATCGCGCGGCTGGTCTGCGCGAACCGGAAGTACGCCCGCAAGCGGGCCCGGCTGCTGACGACGAACTTCGACGAGATCCTCGAAGCGGCATTGAGCGCGTACTTCGCCGAAGACGAGGTGAAGTCGTTCTCGCTCGAACTGGGCGGCAGTTCCGCGTGGACGGACTGGGATCGATTCCTCCGCCGGATCGGCGTGATGCACTTGCACGGCCTGGTCCGCCAGCAGGGCGACCCCGGCGAGCCGATCGTCCTCACCGAGTCCCAGTTCCTGAAGTACGGTGCGCAGGTGCGGGAAGTCATCTCGAACGCGCTCGAGGGTGCCTGCACGATCTTCATCGGGCTGGGCATGTCGGACCCGAACCTCGTCGGCCCGCTCTACGCGACCGCAGAGGAGAGGCCGCCGCGCTTCTCCCTGGTGGTGCCGCCCGGCGTCGACGGGGTCACCACGACCGAGGCCGCTCGCTACGCCATCAACTCGGCTCGCTACCTCGAGGACAAACTGGGCCTCAGGCCGATCTTCCTGAAGTCCTACTCGCAGCTGAACCAGGTCATCTCGGATCTCGCGCTCGCCGTGGTGGAACCGCGGCGGTACCGGCCCGACGTGCAGAGCGACGCCTCACTCGTCTACCGCCGGCGGCTCACCCGGGCGCTGGACGACTGCTATGCGGGTGTCGGCTGCGAGAAAACCGTGGAGATCCCCACCGGTCAAGCCGCCGAAGAACTCACGACCCGGTTGCACCGGGCGCTCGAAATCGAGAACGGTCCGCTTCCCGTCTTGCGGGAACTCGCGCTGCGGTACGGTCATCCGCTCGGCGGCGCGGGCGAGAACTTCGGCCTGTTCCTGTGGCTGCGCAGCCGGGAGCTCGAAGACCGGCGGCACCGCTACATCCTCAACCTCGTCGGGACGTCGGTGTACGCGCACCGCGAAGACTGGTCGCTGCGCCACCACGTGAAAATCAGCCGGGAAACGGAGTTCGCCGCCGCGCAAGCGGTCTTCACGGGCATCGTGCAGGCGACGAACCTCACGCCGACCCCGATCGCCCAGATCTGGCGGGGGATTTTCGCGATGCCCATCCTCATGTCCGGGATCGGCAGTGACCGGATGATCGGCGCCGGCCCCGCCGACGTCTTGACGGTGGGTGCCATCACGCTCAACTCGACGTTCGTCATCACGACCAACGGCGAGCCGGTGCCGCCCGGGGATCTGTCGTTGATCAGCAAGCTGGACTCGGTGGACAAGAACCTGCTGCTCGAGAGCCTGGACAAGGCCGCGCAGTACGCGATCCACCCGAGCTGACGCGGGTCAGTCCTTTTTGGCGCGCTTGGCCTTGATGACCGGCACCCGGCCGGGCACGGACACGTAGACCGAGTTGCCGACTTTCCGCTTGGGGGACTGGCCGATGACCGGCTCGCCGCGTCCGCCGGGGGTTTCCCGTTCGCGCGCCGCCGCGTCTGTGCTCATGGCGTCAACCCTTCGCGTCGGACGACCTCTGCGCGGAGAATCCCACAGCGGCCTGGAGAAGTGATCGAAGAACACTTTCCGCTACCCACATTACGCCGATCGGGGGTCAAAGTCGCTGCTTGCTTGAACGAGGCATGCATGCGATCACCCTCCGCATCCAGTCGGCCGATCAGATCACTTCGGGATACCAACGCCGGACCTGCGTGAATCTGGCAGATCGCAGTGAATATGTTACGGGCGGTAGTATCAGTGGGCAATCTGGTTGCTACCGAAGTCGCCGGCCCCGGCCGAACTGTTACCGCGTGAACCCGGATCGGGGCGGGCCGATTTTTCACCGGCCCTCCGTCAGATCCCGGGCTCGATGACCCCCGGGTCGGCGAACCCGCTCGCCAGCGCCCGCAGCGCCGCGTCCAAGTACACCGTCAAGTCCGCGTCCGCACGAGCCGACCAGCGCTCGTACGCCGCGCGGCACGTCGCCAGGACCGCGCGGCCGACCGCCAGCGGGTACAGCGCGTCCGCCGGCTGGCCGGTGCGCGTGCCGACGTACGCGCTGACCGCTCGCTCCCACGCGTCGTAGTGGCGGGTCGCGCTGGCCGCCAGTTCCGGCACCGAGCTGAGCAGGTGCATCCGCAGCCGGAGTTCCGGGACGTCCTCGGCGCGGTAGTGGTTGGCCGCGATGACCGCTTCGCGGACCGCGTCCAGGATCGGCAGGCCGGCGTCCGCCGCGGCGAGGTGCTTGGCGATCGCGCCGACCTCGGCGTCGAACTCGTTCCACAGGACGTCGGACTTGGCGTCGTAGTAGCGGAAGAACGTGCGGCGGCTGACGCCCGCGGTCGCGGCGATCTCGTCGACCGTCGTCTCGTGGAAGCCGCGCTCGGTGAACAGGCGCAGCGCGATGACCTCCAGTTCGCGGGCGCTCGTGCCGGGTGGCCTGCCGCGGCGGGCCGCGGGGGTGCGCTGGGTCATCCGGGTGCCGTTCCCTTTCCGGGGGTTGTTTCCGACACTGCGTGACATTACTCTGCTCGATATTCGTCACAGTGTGCCGAAAAGGAAGTCCCCGTGCCGAAGGAGTCACGATGACCGACAAGATCGCCGAAGAGCCCGTCGAGGAGACCCCGGTCGCCGAAGACCTGCTGGTCGAGGAGGTCTCGATCGACGGGATGTGCGGTGTCTACTGAGCCGTTCGACCTGGACGCGGCCTGGCGGCTCGACAGCCGGGTCGCGATCCGGCCGGAACGGTTCGGGGCGCTGCTGTACCACTTCGGCACCCGCCGCCTGTCCTTCCTGAAGAGCCCGGCCCTGCTGACCGTCGTCCGTTCCCTGGACGCGCACCCGAGCGCCCGCGCCGCCTGCGCCGGGGCCGGGGTGGGCCCGCCCGAGCTGCCGAGCTACCGCGCCGCGCTGGCCGCGCTGGCCGCATCGCGGATGATCCAGCCGAGGAGTGCCTGATGTCCCTTGTGGACGAATTCCAGTACGGGCTCGACGCGCCCATCTGCCTCACCTGGGAACTCACCTACGCCTGCAACCTTTCCTGCGTGCACTGCCTTTCCTCCTCCGGGCGGCGGGACCCGCGCGAACTGTCCACAGCGGAGTGCACGGCGCTGATCGACGAGTTCGAGCGCATGCAGGTCTTCTACGTCAACATCGGCGGCGGCGAGCCGACCGTCCGCCCGGACTTCTGGGAGCTCGTCGACTACGCGACCGAGCACCACGTCGGCGTCAAGTTCTCCACCAACGGCGTCAAGATCACCCCGGAGGTGGCGCGCCGGCTGGCCGCGAGCGACTACGTCGACGTCCAGATCTCCCTGGACGGCGCCACCGCCGAGGTCAACGACCACGTCCGCGGCCCCGGCTCGTACGACACCGCGATCCGCGCCATGCGGAACCTGGCCGACGCGGGCTTCGAGAACTTCAAGATCTCCGTGGTGATGACCCGGCACAACGTAAGCCAGCTCGACGCGTTCAAGGCGATCGCCGACCGCTACGGCGCCCAGTTGCGGATCACGCGGCTGCGCCCGTCCGGCCGCGGCGCCGACACCTGGAACGAGCTGCACCCGACCGCCGCCCAGCAGCGTTCGCTGTACGACTGGCTGGTGGCGAAGGGCGAGAACGTCCTCACCGGCGACTCGTTCTTCCACCTGGCCGGCTACGGCGGCGGCGGGCTGCCGGGCCTGAATCTGTGCGGCGCCGGGCGGGTGGTGTGCCTGGTCGACCCGGTCGGCGACGTCTACGCCTGCCCGTTCGCCATCCACGACACCTTCCTGGCCGGCAACACCCGGTCCGAGGGCGGCTTCGCGCGCGTCTGGCGGGAATCCGAGCTGTTCACCTCGTTGCGCAGCCCGCAGAGCGCGGGCGCGTGCACGTCGTGCTCGGCCTTCGACGCCTGCCGCGGCGGCTGCATGGCCGCGAAGTTCTTCACCGGCCTGCCGCTGGACGGCCCGGACCCGGAATGCGTGCGCGGCCACGGCGAACTCGCGCTGGCGGGCGTCACCAGCGTCCCGAAGCCGTCGCTGGACCACTCCCACCGGCGGCGCCCGGTCCCGGTCACCATCGGGATGCGCCGCCCCTGCGACGAGAACCCGCTGGCCTGATGGTGCGCCTCGCGGACCTGTCCTGGCCGGACGCCGCCGCCCGCGCGGCGGCGGGCGCGATCCTGGCGGTCCCGGTCGGCGCGACCGAGCAGCACGGCCCGCACCTGCCGCTGACGACGGACACCGACATCGCCCTCGCGCTGTGCGACCGGCTCGCCGAAGCCCGCCCGGACGTCGTGGTGGCCCCGGCGGTGCCGTACGGCTCGAGCGGCGAGCACGCGGGGTTCGCGGGGACGCTTTCGATCGGCCAGGAGGCGACGGAGGTCTTGCTGGTGGAACTGGGCCGCTCGGCGGCGGAGACGTTCGGGCGGCTGCTGTTCGTCTCCGCGCACGGCGGCAACACCGGCCCGGTGACCCGCGCGGCGGCCCGGCTGCGTGCGGAGTCGCGGGACGTCTCGGTGTTCCGGCCGCACTGGCCGGGGGAGCCGCACGCGGGCCGGGCGGAGACGGCACTGCAGCTGGCCATGCGCCCGCGCAGCGTCCGGATGGACCGCGCGGTCGCGGGCGACCGCCGCCCGATCGGCGAGCTGCTGCCGCTGTTGCGGGAGGGCGGAGTGCGCGCGGTGACGGCAACCGGCGTACTCGGCGACCCGGCTCCGGCGACCGCCGCCGAGGGGGCGCAGTTGCTGAGCGAGCTGACGGCGGCCCTGGTGTCGCATGTGGACGGATGGGGACGGGGATGACGACGCGGAGCGAGCCCGGCGCGGCCCCGGCACCGCCCGCGACACGCGCCCGGGCGGCTGCGATGTGTGCTCGGGCGAGGTCGTGGGCGGCTGGGATGGGGCCGCGGGCGAGGTCTCGAATGACTCATTCGGGACCACTGGCGTCGCGGATGAGTCATTGGGGACTGCTGGTGTCGCGGATGAGTCATGGGGGACCGCGGACGTCTCGAATGAGTCATTGGGGACTGCTGGTGTCGCGGATGAGTCATGGGGGACCGCCGGCGTCTCGAATGAGTCATTCGGGACCGCGGACGTCTCGAATGACTCATTCGCGACCTCCCAAGCCGCCGATGACTCAGGCGCGACACCCGCGGAGGCCGCGATGACCGCCCGGGTCGCGCTCGTCACCGGCGCCGCGCGGGGGATCGGGGCCGCCACCGTCCTTCGCCTGGCGCAGCAGGGCTACGCTGTCCTCGCCGTCGACCTCGCCGCCGACGATCCCGCCCTGCCCTACCCCCTGGGCACCGAAGCCGAACTCGCCGCCGTCGTCGAAACGGCGGGCGGGAAAACCGCCGCCTTCGTCGCCGACGTCCGGGACCCCGCGGCCATGCGAGCCGCCGTCGAAGAAGCCGAACAGCGCTGGGGCGGGCTCGACGTCGCCGTCGCCGCGGCCGGGGTCGTCGCCGGGGGCGTGCCGCTCTGGGAGGTGCCGCAAGACCAGGAACGGGCCGTGCTGGAGGTCGACCTCCACGGGGTCGTCCACCTCGCCCGCGCCGCCGTGCCCGCGCTGCTGCGGCGGCCGCGGCCCCGGTCGGGCCGGTTCCTCGCCGTCGCTTCGGCCGCCGCCACCCGGGGGCTGCCCATGCTCGCCGCCTACTGCGCCGCGAAAGCCGGGGTGGCCGGGCTCGTCCGGGCGCTCGGGGCCGAGCTGGGGGAGACCGGCGTGACCGCCAACGCCGTCAGCCCGGGCTCCACCGACACCCCCATCCTCGCCGAAAGCGCCCGGCTCTACGACCTCCCCGACGCGACCGCTTTCGCCGCGCAGCAACCCGTGCACCGCCTGCTCGACCCCGGCGAAGTCGCCGCCGTGCTGGCGTTCCTCGCCGGGCCGGACAGCGGGGCCGTGACCGGCGCCGTCGTGCCCGTGGACGGGGGGCTGGCCCTGTGACGCCGTTGCCGGCGGGGTTCCGCATCGCACTCGACCGCGACACCAAGCAGCTGACCGCTGACCTCCTCTTCGGCGGCTCCCCGGCCCGGGTGGTGCGGCTGACGGCCGCCGGGCAGGCCGCGCTGCGGGACCTCGCCGACGCCCCGGTCGCCGCCACGGCCGCCGGCACGCTCGCCCGGCACCTCACCGACGCCGGGCTCGCCCACCCGCTGCCGCCCGAGCCGGACCACCCCGCGGACCTCACCGTCGTCGTCCCGGTCCTCGGCCGGCCCGGGCCGCTGGCCCGCTGCCTCGCCGGGCTCGGGGACCGCCACCCCGTCCTCGTCGTCGACGACGGCTCGGCCGACCCCGCCGCCATCGCCGAGGTGGCCGCGGCGCACGGGGCGGAACTCGTGCGCCGGGACGTCAACGGCGGTCCCGGCGCCGCCCGGAACACCGCGCTGGACCACGTTTCCACCGAGCTGGTGGCCTTTGTGGACAGTGACTGCGTGCCCGCGCCCGGCTGGGTGGACCCGCTGGCCGCCCACTTCGCCGACCCGCTCGTCGCCGCGGTCGCGCCCCGCGTGCGGGCCCTCGCCGCGGACACCGCCGCCGGCCGGTACACGCGGGCCGCCTCCAGCCTCGACCTCGGGGACCGGCCGGCGCGGGTCGCACCCGGCACCCGGACGTCGTACGTGCCGACCGCCGCGCTCGTCGTCCGCCGGAGCGCGATCACCGGCATCGGCGCCTTCGACCCCGCGCTGCGCGTCGGCGAGGACGTCGACCTGGTCTGGCGGCTGCACGCGGCCGGGTTCCGGGTCCGGTACGCCCCGGACGTCACCGTCGCCCACCACGAACCCGAAACCTGGCGCGCCCTCTTGGGCCGGCGCGCCCGCTACGGCACCTCCGCCGCGCCGCTGGCGAAGCGGCACCCGGGCGCGCTCGCGCCACTGGCGCTGCACCCGTGGCCCGCCTTGACCGTCGGCGCGCTGCTGGCCGGCCGGCCGCTGCTCGCCGCGGGCGGGTTCGCCGGCGCGGTGGCCGGCATGGTCCGCACCGTGCGCGCCCACGACGTCCCGGCCGACGGCGTCGTCCGGGCGATGGCCACCGCCGTCCACCAGACGTGGCTCGGCTGCGGCCGCTACGGCACCCAGTTCGCGGCGCCGCTGCTGGCCGCCCTGCTGGTCCCGCGGGGGTGGCAGCGCCGCGCCGCCGTGGCGTCGCTGCTGTTCGGCCCGCCGCTGACCGCGTGGGCGAAGACCAGGCCCGGACTCGATCCCGTCCGCTACACCGCGGCCGCGATCGCGGACGACGTCGCGTACGGCGGCGGCGTCTGGGCCGGCTGCCTGGCCCACCGCACCCTCGAGCCGGTGCGCCCGGCGCTCGTCCGCCGCCCGGTGCGCTTCACCACGAAGGGAACCCGATGACCACCTGGTTCGAATCCATCGCCGAGGCCCAGCGCCGCGCGAAGAAACGGCTGCCCGCGTCGGTCTATTCCGCGCTGATCGCCGGCTCGGAGAAGGGCCTCACCCTGGCCGACAACCTCGGCGCGTTCGACGAGCTGCGGTTCGCACCGCGGACGGCGGGCCACCACGCGCAACGAGACCTGGCGACACACGTGCTCGGCCGCGACATCGCCCTCCCGGTGCTGATCTCCCCGACCGGGGTGCAGGCCGTGCACCCCGACGGCGAGGTCGCGGTGGCCAGGGCGGCCGCCGCGCGCGGGACGTCGATCGGGCTGTCCTCCTTCGGCAGCAAGCCGATCGAGGAGGTGGTCGCCGCGAACCCGAACACCTACTTCCAGGTCTACTGGACCGGTACGCGCGACGACATCGTGCGGCGGCTGGAGCGCGCCCGCGCCGCCGGGGCCGCCGGCATCATCCTCACCCTCGACTGGTCGTTCTCGCACAGCCGCGACTGGGGCAGCCCGCACATCCCCGAGCGGCTGACCCCGCGCGAACTGCTGCGCTTCGCCCCGGAAGGCCTGACCCGCCCGCGCTGGCTCCTGGACTACGTCAAGACGCGGCGGCTGCCCGACTTGAGCGTGCCGAACATGGCGTCACCGGGCGAAGCGGCGCCGACGTTCTTCGGCGCGTACGGCCAGTGGATGCAGACGCCGCCGCCGTCGTGGGAGGACGTGGCCTGGCTGCGCGCGCAGTGGGACGGGCCGTTCCTGCTCAAGGGCGTGATCCGGGTCGACGAGGCCCGCCGCGCGGTCGACGCCGGCGTCAGCGCGCTCTCGGTGTCCAACCACGGTGGCAACAACCTCGACGGCACCCCGGCCACGATCCGCGCGCTGCCCGCGATCGCGGACGCCGTCGGCTCGGAGGTGGAAGTCCTGCTGGACGGCGGGATCCGCCGCGGCAGCGACGTGGTGAAAGCGCTGGCGCTGGGGGCCAAGGCGGTCCTGATCGGCCGCGCGTACCTGTGGGGCCTGGCCGCCGGCGGGCAGGCCGGGGTGGAGAACGTCCTCGACGTGCTGCGCACCGGGATCGACTCGACCGTGCTGGCGCTGGGCAAGAAGAGCGTCCACGAACTCACCCGGGACGACGTGCTGGCGCCGGACGGCTTCGCGGTCGAACTCGGCACCGCGCACGAAGGTGGCCCGGACCGGAGCCCGGGCCACCTTCAGCGAACTCAGTAGCCGTACACGGTTTCGTAGACCCGCTCCTGCGCGTTCGTCGCCACGAGGCCGTTGGCCCACAGCGAGTTCACGCGGCTGCGCTCGGCGGAGTTCGGCACCGCGTTGGTGCAGGACGGGCCGGGGCCGCCACCCGACATCAGCTCCGAGCACGGGCCCGAGTAGTGGTCGGGCAGCCCGAGGGCGTGGCCGGTCTCGTGGGCCGCGATGCGGGTCGGGTTGTACTGGCGGGCCTGGGTGTAGTCGATGAAGATGGTGCCGCTGCCGTGCCCGTTGGTCGAGGCGTAGGAGCCGCGGGGGTCGTTGCCCTCGGTGTAGCGCAGGCTCGCGCCGGAGTTGCGCTCGACCAGTCTGACGTTGGTCACGCTGCGGTTCCAGTTGGCGGCACCGGCGTTGATCACCGAGCGGAACGTCGGTGCGCTGGCGGTGCTGTAGTACACCGTGGTGACCGCGGCTTCCTGCTCGGTGGCGGCCGACGCGGTCCCCGCGGCGAGCGGGGTCATGGTCAGGGCGAGCGCGACAGCGCCGGCCAGGGCGAACTTCCTCGACATCGGAAGACTCCTCGTGGGGGACGGGGATTTGCCGGATTTGCGCGCGCTGTCGAAAATTTACCGGGTGTTTGCCCAATCCGGAGCCGACTTCCGTAGGGCGGTGCGAATGGTGATTTACCAGTACTGACTGCGGGTTGACAAACACCGGCGGACGCGCTCGCGGCCGGGCGCCGCCGCGGTCAGGCGTCCAGCGTCAGCGCGATGAGCTGCTGCTCCAGCTTCCGCGCGGCCGCCACCTCGAGGCCGACCCCCCACAGCGGCGCGGTGCTGGCGCCGTCGGCCGCCGCGACGACCAGGGTGACCACGTGGTCGGGCAGGCCGTCCGCGCGCAGTTCCCCGTTCCACCGCTCGGCGTCCGCGCGGGCGAGCTCGGCGATCTCGGGGATCGAGATCAGCTGGGCGACGAGCGCGATGTTCTCGCGGACGGCGATCTCGTCGTAGGAGGTGTCCAGCGACGCCCGGACGTACGCGCGGGTCAGCCGCCCCGGTGCGGTGTCCTCGGGGTCGAGCGCCGCCTGCACCTCGGCGCGGTAGGTGTCCAGGATGTCCTGCGCGAGCGCGCGCACCAGGGCGTCCTTGGCCGGGAAGTGGTACAGCAGCCCGCCTTTCGACACCCCGGCCGCCTTGGCGATGTCGTCGAGGGACGCCGAGATCCCCCGGGTGCGGATGACCGACCCGGCGGCGTCGAGCAGCGCCCGGCGCGTTTCTTCCGGGCTCCGCCCGGCTTTGCGAGGCATGCTCAGTCCTTTCCGGACGGAATGGTGCGCCAGGCGATCACCGCCGCGATCGCGGTGACGGCGGCGGCCGCGACGGACGTTACCTGCATGGCGCCGGTGAAGGCTTCGCGGGCGGCCTGCGCCGGCCCGGACGCCGGGTCGAGCACGGCCACCGCGCCGGCGAGGGAGTCCCGGGCCGCCGCGGGGGCGTCCTCGGGCAGGAACGCGCGGTAGACCACGGTGACCAAGGAGCCGAGGAGCGCGATGCCGAGCGCGGCGCCGAGTTCGTACGCGGTTTCCGAGATCGCCGACGCCGAGCCGGCCTTGTCCCGGGGCACGGCGGACAGCACCGAGTCGACGGTCAGCGTCAAGGCCAGCCCGACGCCGAGCCCGACCGGCAGCAGTGCCAGCGCGAGCCAGCCGTAGTGCGACGCGCGTTCCGCCACGGAAACCAGCGCCAGCCCGAGCGCGGCGACGCCGAGGCCCGCCGCGACCGCGCGGCCCCGGCCGAGCCGGGCGACGACCACGCCCACCGCGGCGACGACGACGATCGACGCCAGCGTCGCCGGCATCTCCGCCAGCCCCGCCGCCAGCGGGCCGAAGCCGCGGACGAGCTGCAGGTACTGGGAGAAGAAGAACAGCAGCCCGGTCAGCGCGAAGACCGAGACGAAGTCCGCGAGGACCGCCCCGCTGAAGGCGCGGTTGCGGAACAGCGCGACGTCGATCAGCGGATCGGCCACCCGCCGCTGCCGCCGGACGAACGCCGTCCCCGCGGCCAGGCCGATCCCGGCCGCGAGCGCCACCTGAACGTCGACGCCCGAGCCGACGGCGTGCTTCACGGCGTAGACGAGCGGGACGATCGCGGCCATCGAGAGGCCCGCGGAGAGCAGGTCGAAGCGTCCCGGCCGGGGGTTCTTCGACTCGGGCAGCAGCACGGCGCCGGCGATCAGGAAGACGGCGACGATCGGCACGTTGATCAGGAACACCGAGCCCCACCAGAAGTGCTCCAGGAGCGCCCCGCCGACGAGCGGGCCGAGCGCGATGCCGCCGCCGGAACCGGCCGACCAGATCGCGATGGCGCGGGTGCGCTCGCGCGGGTCGGTGAACAGGCCGCGGATGAGCGAGAGCATCGACGGCATGATCGTCGCGGCGGCGATCCCGAGCAGCAGCCGGGCGGCGATGAGCACGCCGGCGGTGGGGGAGAAGGCGGCCAGCGCGGAGGCCAGCCCGAACGCGGCGGTCCCGAGCAGCAGGACCTTTTTGCGGCCGAAGCGGTCGGCGAGGTTGCCCGCGGTGACCAGCAGGCCGGCCAGCGCGAGCGAGTAGACGTCGCCGATCCAGAGGATCTCGGTGGCCGTCGGCGCGAGCTCCCGCGTGAGCGACGGCACGGCCAGGTAGAGCACGGTCCCGTCGACGGCGAGCAGGAGCACGGCACCGACGAGCACGCCCAGTGCCGCCCAGCGGCGCCGGTGGCTCAACGGCTCGATGGCCGGGGTCAGGGTCGTCATGCGATTTACTATACCGTCTGGACGGTACAGTAAAGTGGCGAGACGGGTCACAGTGGCGGGCGACGCGCCTAGAATGGCGGGAGGAGGTGGACATGACGTCGGAAGAGCTGATGATCGAGTTCGCCTTGACGCGCCTGGACCACCCGGACCTGGACCTCGAGGACCTGGCGGCACTCATGGTGCGGCGGGGCGGGCCCGAGCGGGTGCTGGAGTTCGCTTCGGAGAACCTGGCGGAGCGGGGCGAGCTGCGGGCGGCCCCGTTCCCGGCAGCGGTCGAGCACGTGCTGCGGGTGGTGCTGACGTTGCGCGGCCCTTCGGACTAGCCCCCGCCGGCGGCAGCCGGGGCGCGTGCCGCGGCGGTGGGGTCGGTGCACTTGGGTGGTGCCGGTGGTGTGCGGTCCTTCGGATCAGGCCTCGCTGGCGGTGCGGGTGCAACCGCGGTGGTCGAGCACGTGCTGCGGATGGCGCTGCGCGGTCTTTCGGATCAAGCCCCGCCCGCCACCCGGCGCAACCCGCGCCGGTCGAACAGGTGCTGCGCGGTCCTCGGGAGCAGGCCTCACTGGCGGTGCGGGCGCACCTCGCGTCAGTTGAAGGCGTGCTGGGGATGGGTGCTGCGCGGTCCTTCCGGCCAGCCCCCGCCAGCCGCGCCACGCAACCCGCGCCGGCTGAGCCGGTGCTCCGCGGTCCTGCGGATCAAGCTCCGCCCGCCACCCGGCGCAACCCGCGCCGGTCGAACACCAGCTCCCGGGCCGTCCCCAGGGCCGTTGCGATGGCGCCCGCCAGGACCGCGTCCTCGCCCAGCTGGCCCGCCACGATCTCCGGGACCACCGGCACCGTCGCGGCCAGTGCCGTCCGCATCGGTGGGGCCAGCAAGTCCGCGTTGCCCCCGATCCCGCCGCCGAGCACGATGAGCCGGGGGTCGAGTACCGCGGTGACCGCCGCGACCACGTACGCCAGCTTCTCCGCTTCCTCCTCGACCACCCGGAGGGCCCGCGAGTCGCCGTCCCGGGCCAGCCGGAACACGTCCTTCGCCGATCGCGCCGCCAAGCCCAGCGACCGGGCCGCCGAGACGACCGCCTGGCCCGCGGCCGCCGTCTCCACCGGGCCCGGCCGCCGTGGGCCCGTTCCCGCCGGGAGCGGGCCGAACGGCAGGTCCGCGATCTCGCCCGCCGCGCCGTGGGCGCCCCGGAACAGGCGGCCCTCCACCAGCAGTCCCATGCCGATCCCCGTGCCGACCGTCAGGCACACCAGCACGTCGACACCCAGCGCCGCCCCGAGGGCGTGCTCGCCCACCGCGCACAGGTTCGCGTCGTTCTCCACCACGACGTCCGAGCCCGCGCCGGCCAGTGCCGCGACGAGCTCGTGCAGCAGCCCGCGCCGCTCCCAGCCCGGGAGGTTCGGCGCGCGGTGGACCGTGCCGGACGCCGGGTCGGGGACGCCCGGGGTGCCGACCACCGTCGCGACGACGTCGTGCGGGGCCAGCCCGGCCGAAGCCGCCGCGCGGTCGACGGACTCGCTCACCGTGCGCACCAGAGCGCTCGCCGAGCGGCACCGGTTCGGCTCGTCGAGGCGCGCGACGATGCTGCCTTCCAGGTCGGCCACGGCGATCCGGATCGCGCGCCGCCCGATGTCGACGCCGACGACGTGCCCGGCGTCCGGCGCGGCCCGGTAGACGACGGCCGCGCGGCCCGGCCCGGCCAGGCTGCGCCCAGTGGTCCGGACCAGTCCGTGCTGCTCGAGGTCGAGCAGCGCCTGTCCCACCGTGGGTTTCGAAAGCCCGGTTTCCGCCGCGATCTGCGGCCGCGTCGCCTCGCCGTGCACGCGCAGCCGGTCCAGGACCAGGCGCTGGTTCAGTGCCCGCATGTTCGCCGGGGTTCCCACCTGCGGCCCGTTTTGCCCCACGCCATCCTCCTGTGTTGCCGCAAGTTTATCCACGGAACTCTTTCGGCTCCGCGCGTTCTATGTTAAGAAACTTTACTAACTACTAGCCGGAGGCACGCCGTGAGTTCACCCACCCGTTCAGGGGCGCCGCAGCCGGCCCTTGAGCGCCAGATCGGCCCCCTGCAGGCCACCGCGATCAACATGACCCAGATGTGCGGTATCGGCCCGTTCGTCACGATCCCCGCCATGGTCGCCACCATGGGCGGGCCGCAGGCGATGTTCGGCTGGATCATCGGGGCGATCGTCGCGCTGGCCGACGGGCTCATCTGGGCCGAACTCGGCGCCGCCATGCCGGGTGCCGGCGGCACCTACCTCTACCTGCGCGAAGCGTTCCAGTACCGCACCGGCCGGCTGATGCCGTTCCTGTTCGTGTGGAGCGCGGTGCTGTTCATCCCGCTGATCATGTCGACCGGCATCATCGGCCTCGTCCAGTACCTCGGCTACCTGATCCCCGGCGTCACCGACGACGCGGGCACCACGCCGCTGGGCAAGATCATCGGCGTCGGCATCACGCTCGTCATCGTCGCCGCGCTGTTCCGCAAGATCGGCCAGATCGGCAAGCTCACGACGGTGCTGTTCGTGGTCATGCTGATCGCGGTGCTCACCACCGTCGCCGCCGCCTTCACGCACTTCAGCGGCGCGCAAGCGTTCGCCTTCACGCCGGGCGCGTTCAGCTCGGCCGGCCCCGGCACGTTCTGGGGCGGCCTCGGCGCCGGCCTGATCATCGCCATCTACGACTACCTCGGCTACAACACCAGCGCCTACCTCGGCGGCGAGGTGCGCGACCCGGGCCGGACGCTCCCGCGGTCGATCCTCTTCTCCATCGTCGGCATCATGAGCCTGTACTTCCTGCTGCAGGTCGGCGTCCTCGGCTCGGTCCCGCTCGAGGAGCTGAAGACCGCCACCTCGGTCGCGTCCACC
Organism: Amycolatopsis sp. cg9; assembly: GCF_041346945.1. Taxonomy (NCBI): domain Bacteria; kingdom Bacillati; phylum Actinomycetota; class Actinomycetes; order Pseudonocardiales; family Pseudonocardiaceae; genus Amycolatopsis; species Amycolatopsis sp. cg9. The sequence goes on from NZ_CP166850.1 coordinate 6,665,005, forward strand.
GTGCTCGAACAGGCGTGGGGCACCGTAACGGCGAAGATCGTCACCGTCTTCATCGTCGTCGCGGCCGTCGGCTCGGTGTTCGCCGGCCTGCTCGGCGGTTCGCGCGTGCCGTTCGAAGCCGCGCGCGACAAGGTGTTCCTGCCGATGTTCGGCAAGCTGCACCCGAAGCTGAACCTGCCGACCGCGGGCGTGCTCACGATGGGCGCCATCACGATCATCGGCTCGCTGTTCACGCTGACCGACGTCATCAACGCCGCCGTCGCGACCCTCGTCATCATCCAGTCGCTGGCCCAGGTCGTGGCCATCGCGACGCTGCGCCGCCGCCAGCCGGACCTGAAGCGGCCGTACCGGCAGTGGCTGTACCCGGTGCCGACACTGCTCGCGCTGGTCGGCTGGGTCTACATCTACGTTTCCGCGACGCCGCTGTCCATCGGGCTTTCGCTGGGCTGGATCGTCCTCGGCGCGCTGGCGTACCTCGTCTACGCCAAGGCCGAACGCACCTGGCCGTTCGGTCCCAAGGAGATCAACGAGGCTTTCGCCGCCGACCCGGAAGGGGCCCAGGCATGACCCGGAAACTCGCGGCGGTGGCCGCGCTCCTGCTCGTCCCCGGCGTCCTCGCCGTCGCCGGGCCCGCCGCCGCGCAAGACACGCAGGCACCGGCGAAACCGCACGGGCTCACCACCATCGGCACGCAGGGCTGGCAGGTGCTGACCACGGCGGACGTCAAGGACGGCGGAGACAAGGTCTCCACCCCGGGGTACGCCACCCGCGGCTGGCTGCCGGTGAAGCCGGACGACGCCGGCGCGCCCGGCACCGAGATCACCGCGCTGGTGCAGAACGGCAAGTGCCCGAACGTCTTCTACTCCGACAACCTGCGCAAGTGCTTCGGGTACGTCGACAAGCTCGGCCCGGTCGTCACGAAGCCGTTCTCGGACCCGTGGTGGTACCGCACCGACTTCACCCCGGACATGCGGGCGGGTCAACACGCGAAGCTGACCATCCCGGGCATCGTCGGCGAAGGCGACGTCTGGGTGAACGGGAAGCTGGTCGCCACCAAGGACATCGTGAGCGGCGCGTTCGCCGGGCACACCTTCGACGTCACGAAGCTGGTGAAGCCGGGTAAGAACACCCTGGCGATCAAGGTCTACCCGAACGACCCGCTGAAGATGTACACCCTCGACCAGGTCGACTGGGGCCAGATCCCGCCGGACAACAACACCGGCATCCAGTTCCCGCCGACGCTGCAGGTGTCCGACGCGCTCGCCGGCGACAACGCCCACGTCGTCCAGGACAACGCCGCCGACCTGTCCAGCTCGAAGCTGACGGTGAAGGTCGACGTCACCAACGACGCGGCCGCGCCGCGGACCGGGGACGTGGCCGCGACGATCACCCCGCCGTCAGGCGCGCCGATCGTCGTCCGGCAGCGGGTGACGATTCCCGCGAACACCAAGCGGACGGTGTCGTTCGCGCCGGTGGAGATCGCGCACCCGCGCGTGTGGTGGCCGTACTCGATGGGGGACCAGCCGCTGTACACCCTGACCACCGCGGTCTCGCAGGGCGGCGCGCTGTCGACGTCGTCGAAGAGCACGTTCGGCATCCGCACGGTGACCTCGCGCCTGGTCGGGAAGTCCACGGCGCTGCCGGAGGGCGCGCGGCAGTTCACGATCAACGGCCGGGACTTCGTGTTCCGCGGCGGCGGTTTCGCGCCGGACCTGTTCCTGCGCTACGACTCCGCCGACACCGCGCACCAGATCGCGCTGATCAAGAACCTGGGCCTGTCCGGCGTCCGGCTCGAGGGCCACGACATGCCGCAGGACTTCTACGACCAGGCCGACCGCGCCGGGCTGCTGGTGATCGGCGGGTTCCTGTGCTGTGACGCCTGGCAGCCCGAGGACGCCTCGAAGCTGACCGAGCGCGACTACCGGATCATGCACGACTCGGCGTACACCATCGCGCAGCTGGAGCGGAACCACCCGAGCGTCTTCAACTACGGCTGGAGCGACAACGAGCCGGTGCCGCGCCAGGAGTCGGAGACACTGAAGGCGTTCAAGGAAGCCGACTTCCAGGTGCCGGTCATCGCGTCGGCGGAGTACAAGAGCACGCCGGCACTCGGCCAGTCCGGGGAGAAGGAGGGCCCGTACGACTGGGTCCCGCCGACCTACTGGTACGACAGCTCGCACTTCGACGCCGAGGACTCCTCCCGCACCAACGCCGGTGGCGCCTGGGGCTTCGCGAGCGAGCAGAGCGCCGGGCACACCGTGCCGACGCTGGACTCGATCAAGCGGTTCCTCTCGCCCGCGGAACAGGCGAAGCTCTGGCAGGACCCGGCATACAACCAGTACCACGCGAACTTCGAGCCGGGGCACGGCGGTTACGCGTTCGGCACGCTGTACACGCTCGACCAGTCGATCCGGCAGCGGTACGGGAAGTGGAGCTCGCTCAAGTCCTATGTGGACCTGGCGAACATCGCGAACTACGAGAACACCCGCTCGCAGTTCGAGGCGTTCCTGCACCACTCGACGGACAAGAACAGCCCGTCGACCGGCGTCGTCTACTGGCAGCTGAACAAGGGCTGGCCGACGCTGCTGTGGTCGCTCTACAACGACGACGGCGACCAGGCGGGTGCGTTCTTCGGTGCCAAGAAGGCGAACAAGCCGCTGCACGCGCTCTACGGCTACGACAACGGTTCCGTGACGCTCGACAACCTCGGCGCGGGCACGCAGTCCGGGCTTTCGGTGCAGGCACGGGTGTTCGACACCGCGGGCAAGGTCCTCGACGACCAGACGGCCGCGGGGATCTCGCTCGCTTCGCAGGGTGTGCGCACCGGCGTGCTGAAGCCGAAGGTGCCCGCCGAGACGAAGGCGCCGGCGAAGGCGCAGGTGTACTTCGTCGAGCTGCAGGTCAAGCAGGGCGGGACGGTCGTCGACCGGAACGTCTACTGGCTCTCGACGCAGAAGGACGTCGTCGACTGGGGCAAGACGCTGGGCAACCCGCAGGCGACGCTGGCGCAGTACAGCAACCTGCAAGCCCTGCAGGACCTGCCGAAGTCGCAGGTCGCCGCGGTGGCGTCGACGCGGCGGAACGGCGGCGACCTGGTCACCACGGTGACGGTGACCAACACGGCGAAGAACCCGGGCGCGGCGTTCTTCCTGCGGGCCGACGTCCGCCGCGGGACGCCGGACGGCCGCGAGGCCGCGGGGGACAACCAGCTCGCGAACGCGACCTGGGACGACAACGACATCACGCTGTGGCCGGGCCAGTCGCAGACGCTGACGGTGACGTACCGGGCGGCCGACCTGCGGGGCGCGGCGCCGGTGATCAGCGTCGACGGGCTGAACACGGGCCGGATCGTGGTGCGGGGGAGCGGCGCGTGAGCGGGGACCGGATTCTCGGGATCGACTTCGGCGGCACGAAGGTGGCGCTGGGGCTGGCCGACCGCGACGGGACGCTGCTGGCCACGCGCCGGCTGGACACCGACGCGCAGGCGGGGGCCGAGCAGGTGGTGGCGCGGGCGCTCGCCGGGGCCCGGGCGCTCCTGGCCGAGTCGGGTGCCGGGCCGGCCGCCGTCGGCGTCGTCAGCCCGGGGATCGTGCTACCGGACCGGATCCTGCTCGCGCCGAACGTGCCGGGCTGGGAGCAGCTGCGCCTGGCGGAGCTGGTGGCCGCGGAGTTCCCGGCCACGCCGATCTCGGTCGGCACGGACGCGAAGGCGGCGGCACTGGCGGAATGGCGCTGGGGCGCACTGGCCGGCGCCGACCCGGCGGTGTTCCTGTCCCTGGGCACCGGCATCGCGGCGGCGGTGCTGGTCGGCGGCCGGGTGCTGACCGGCGCCAACGGAGCTGCCGGCGAGATCGGGTACAACCTGCTCTCGCCGCAGGACACCGAGGGTTTCGCGAGCGGAGCGGCGCCGCTCGAGGAAGCCGTCGGTGGGCGTGGGCTGGGCGGCCGGGCGAGCGAACTGCTCGGCCGCCCGGTCACCGCCGGCGAGCTGTTCGCACTGGCCAAGGAGAACGTCGAGGCCAAGGAACTGGTGACGGCGGCGCTCGACGAGCTGTCGATGCACGTGGCCAACCTGGCGATTTCCCTGGACCCCCAACGCATCGCGGTCGGCGGCGGCCTGGTCCGCTCGGCGGACGTCCTCCTGCCGGCGCTGGCCGACCGGCTGGCACACGCGGTCCCGTTCCCCCCGGAGCTGGTGTCGGCCCGGTTCGACCAGGACGCATCCCTGCTGGGCGCGGTGGCACTGGCCCTGGGCGAGTAACCGTCCGGGCGGCGCGCCGGTGCCCCGACCCGGCGCGCCGCTCGGTACCACGTAACAGCGGCCGGAGTTCCCGCGACCTTCCCGGGCAGGACAGCCCGAGGGGAACCATGGACGCGATCAACGACTTCATCGAGCAGTACCTGAAAGGCCCGGACGACCTGATCGAGGTGGTCCTCGGGTGGTCGCTGTTCCCCGGCATCGTGCTGACCCTGTTCCTCCTGCACGGGTTCGTCACGTCGTGGCTCGACGTCGGCAAGAAGACGATCAAGGCGGCGCGCGCGGCGAAGGAGATCGGCGGCCGGATCACCGGCACCCCGCGCGGACGGCTGGGTGCGGCGCTCGTGACGACCGCGCTCGTGCTCGTCCTGGAAGCGGCGTGGACCTTCGCCGCCGTCGTGATGGGCAACATCCTCTACTACGCCTACTACAAGGCGCCCGCGGAGTTCCCGGGCCCGAGGCAGAACCTGTTCAGCCTGCCGCCGCACGAGCTGTTCTACCGGGTCGACTGGCTCGGGTACAGCTTCTTCAGCTCGATCTACGTGCCGTTGCTGCTGGTGCTGCTCGTCCTCACGGTGGTGCGGCCGGCCTGGATCGGCAACCTCGGCGTGTGGATCGCGAACCTGCCGATGGTCGTGCTGGTCGTCACCACCGTGTTCGTGGTCTTCGTCGAGCTGGTTCTCGATGTCTGGTTCGGCGGGGCACCGATCGCGAAGTACCCCGAACTGGCGTGGCAGGGGAGTTTCCTCGGGATCGCCGCCGCCTTCGCCCTCGCCTCGCTCGCCGCCTTCTCGGCCGCCGCGCGGGTCCGGGGTCAGTGGGCGGTGCTGCTCGGCCGGCCGGCGTAGGCCTCGGAAGCGGCCAGTTCCTCGGTCCGCCGGAACGCCGCGGGCGAAAGCTGGAACCACACGAGGACCGCGCTCAGCGCCTGCACCGCGGCCACCACCACCCACACGCCGCGCAGGCTCCAGTGCGCCGCCACCAACCCGCCGGTCAGCGCGCCCAGCGGGGTCAGTCCCCAGGCCAGGGCCCGGTGGCTGGTCAGCACCCGGCCCAGGAGCGGGGCCGGGGTGAAGCGCTGGCGGCTGGACTGCGAGCAGACGTTCCAGACCAGCACCGTCGAGGTCAGGAACACCAGCACCACGCCGATCAGCGGCGGCCACGGCGGCAGCACGGCCAGCAGCAGCGGGGCCACCGCGCCCAGGCTCTGCGCCAGCCGCATCGACCACGAATAGCCGAGGCGGTCGACGATCCGCTGCACCACGAACGACGACACCACCCAGCCGACGGCCAGGCACGCCAGCAGCAAGCCGTAGCCGACCGAGCCGACGTGCAGGATCTGGGTCGCGTACAGCACGAACATCGAGTTGCCGGCGCTGGCCGCGAACGAGCCCAGCGCGACGTTCAGGGTGATCGACCGCAGCAGCGGCGTCCGCACCAGGTGGGTGAGCCCGGCCGAGAGGTCCCGCAGCGGGTGGGTGCGCGCGGCGACCACGGCCGTCGACGGGATGCGCCGGGTCAGCAGCAGCGCGAGCAGCGCGAACGCGGCCGCGAGCCACGCGGGCGCGCCGGCGCCGACGGCGACCAGGAAGCCGGTCAGCGGGGGCACGACGAACTGCACCACGCCCCGGTCGATCACCGTCAGCCGCGCGTTGGCGTGGGCCAGGCGGTCCGGCTCGACGAGTTCGGGTACGAGCGCCCCGCTGGCCCCGTCGCCGAGCACCTGCGCCGAGGTGACGACGAAGGCGACGACGAGCAGCACGGGCAGGCTCAGCGCCCCGGCCGACGCGACGGCCCCGAGCACGAGCGCGGCCCCGACCTGCACGGCGTAGGCCCAAGCGAGCACGGCGGTCCGCCGCACGCGGTCGATGAGCACCCCGGCGAACAGCGACAGCAGCAGCCACGGCGCCTGCCCGGCGACGTTGACGAGCGAAATCTCCCGCGGGTCGGTGGTGACGGACACGGCGAGCAGGGGCAGCGCGGCCAGCATCAGCCCTTCGGCGGACGAACCGGACACCGCTACGGCCTGCAACCGGACCCATCTGCTCGCCATGATCACCACCCTGCCGAAGCCGGCCCCGCGACCCAAGCGATTTACGGCCGCCGACTGTTACGCGACCGGCCTCGCCGACGACAGGGTGGGGTGAATCCCCTTCGAGTGGAGGTCGAGTGGAGCTCACCATCAGCGCAGGCAGCGACGAACAGGCACTCGAGCAGTTTTACGACTGGCTCCGAGAAGACGTCGACGTCGTGCGTTCGGCGTCGATCAGCACCGCCGGTGGCGCGGACTCGGGGCGCATGGGCGCGTTCGAGGTCATCTGCATGTCCATCAGCTCGCTGACCGGCCTGGCCAGCCTCAGTGTCGCGTGGGCGAGCTTCCGGCGGTCCAGGAACGCCACGCCCCCGGTGACGTTCACGATCGCGAGCCCGCTGACCGACGAACAGCTCGCCTTCTTGAAGAGCCTCGACCTGCCTTGGGAGTCGGACGCCGCGGGCGAGGATGAGTGAATTGACTGGACTGCCTGATCCCGGCGCCTCCCGGGCGGTGCTCGTGGGGGTGTCGGACTACGCCCCGCTCGAGAAACTGCCTGCGGTCAGGAACAACCTCAAGACGTTGCGCGAGGTGTTCACCGACCCCGAGCTGTGGGGACTGCCGGCCGCGCACTGCGTGTCGCTGCCCGATCCCACCTCCGTCGACGAAGTACTCGAAGCGGTGCACGCGGCCGCGGCGGAGGCCACCGACGCCTTGGTGTTCTACTTCGCGGGGCACGGTCTGCTCGACGAGCGGTCCGACCTCTACCTCGCCCTGCCCGACGCGGCGAAAGACCGGCTCCACCGCGCGGTGCGCTACGACGACATCCGGCGTGAAATCGTCGGTACCGCCCGCGCCTGCTATAGCAAGGTGGCGATCCTGGACTGCTGCTACAGCGGCCGCGCGCTTCAGGGCGGGATGGGCGGGTCAGTCGAGCTGGCCGACCACGCCCGGGTGGACGGTACCTACCTGATGACCGCTTCGGCGGAGACGAGCGTGGCGCTGGCACCGCCCGGCGAGCACTACACCGCGTTCACCGGCGCCTTGATCGACAAGCTCGTGCGCGGGGTGCCGGACGCGCCCGAGGTGCTCGAGATGGACAAACTGTTCTACAGCGTGCGGATGGATCTGCAGGCCAAGAACTTCCCCGTGCCGCAGCAGCGGACGCGCAACGACGGAAAGGCGATCGCGCTGGTCCGCAACCGGCACCGCATCGGTCCGCGCACCGCCGCGGAACCGGCGCCTGCTGTTGTTCGCGCGCTGCCGCGGCCCCCGGCCGGACTGGAAGCCGTGCTCTGGCGCCGGCCCGCGGACCTGTATGCCGAGGTACAGGCGCTCCGGGCGCACGGGCAGGCGGAACTGGGCGAGCAGCTGCTGGCCGCCTCGGCCGCACTGCGCGCAGACCAGGAGGCCGCGTCGGTCATCGCGCTGCTCGGCCGCCAGGGGACGGGAGAGGATCTCCGGACCGCGCTGACGGCCGCGGCCCTGCGTCCGCCGGAGGAGGTGCTCCGCATCGTCGACGCGTTGTACGACTGGGATTCGCCCGAAACGGCTAGCAGGCTCGTGCGGGCCGCCGGGTCGGCCGGCTCCGCCGACGCCGCGCAGCTGGCCAGCCTCCTCCAGCGCCGCGGGCGTGCCGAGGAGCTGGTGGAACTGCTGAACGCCGCGTTCGGTGCCGCGCGGGCCGGCGGGTCGTTGATCGAAATGGTCAACGCGTTGTGGCTGGCCGGCCTGCGCGGCGAAGTGGATCGGCTGATCGTCGACGCCTCGCGCGACCTGCCCGGCGCGGACATCGCCGCGCTGGCCGACGAACTCCGTGACGTCGGCCGGGAAGAAGTCGCGTTCGGCCTCTACGCCCGCTCCGCCGACGCCGTGGCCACGCGGTCGCCGATGGCCGTCGCGCAGCTCTGCAAGGCGATGGCCGAGGCCGGCCGCGCCGCGGACAGCGCGCCGATCGCCCAGGCCTTCGTCGAGCGCGCTCGTGATGTCGGCTCGCTCCTCGATACGGCGACGACCTTCTGGGACACCGGGCAGGAGCCGCTCGCCGACCTGGTGCTGACCCAGGCGGCGGAAGTGCTGCCGACCCCCGGCGTCACCGCTTTCGCCACCGCGCTTCGCCGCCGGGGTCGCGAAGACGCGGCCTACCGGGTCTGCGTGCGGGCCGCCGGGGCCCGGCCCGCCGGTTCGGTCCTGGAAATCACCGGCGCGCTGCGCGACGAGGGACGGCCGGTCGACGCGCGGAAGGTGGTGGAGGAGGTCGCCACGCGGGCCACCGCCGAGACGGTCGCCGGGCTGCTCTCCGGCTGCGAAGCGGGGGACCGGCGGCGGATCTTCCGGGCGGCGGCCGGGCGCGGGGAGGAGTTCTGCGCCGAGCTGCTGGCTGTCCTCGGACCCGCGCGGCCGGCGCTGGCCCGCGAGTTCACCGATCTGCTCGCGGGATCCGTCACCACCCATCCCGAGCTGATCGCCGTCGTCAGCGATCGGCTCGGTCTGGCGGCGAAGGAGCAGATGTTCGGCAGCCTCGTCGAAGCCGACGAGACCCAGGCGCTGATCGGCCTGCTCGCGGTCCTGCCTCCCGAGGACGCCCGGACCTTGCTGTTCCTCGCGGTCCGCGCGGGAAAGCCCACGCTGGCGGAGATTCTCGGCGCCGTGCCGGACGACGGCTCGGCGCGCGACTACCTTTCCGGCCAGCCGGTGGAACGGCTGGGCACGCTCGTGGGCGGACTGCGTGCCCGGTTCCCGGCCCGTGCCGACGCGGTGCTGTCGGAGGCCGCGGCACGCGAACGCGGGGAGCGCGCGATAGCTGCCGACGTCGCGTTCCTGTTCCGTTCCGGCGACGCCGGGGTCGGCCGCGCTCTGCTGCACCAGGCGCTGGAGGGGCGTTCGAGCACCGAGCTGAAGAGCATCGTCGCCACGCTGCGCGAGCATGACCAGCCCGAGGTCCTGGCGGCCATGGCCGAGTGGGTGCGGGAGTTCTACGCCTGGATGGGCTCGAACGGGGACGACGTCCTTCGCCAACTGGGTCTCCGCGACCACACGGCCCGCCGGACCTGGTTGTCCCGGCGGCGCCCGCGAGACGACGGCTGATTTACGGTTGACGCCGACGCCCTCGCCCGAGGCGGTTCGCGAGCGGAGCCGACCCGATCCCGTGCAGCACCACGCTGCCCAGGACGCAGACCACGGTGATCGTCAGCACCACGTCCTCGTCGCCGGTGGCGAGGCCGTTGACCGCGAGCAGCCCGAACACGATCGACGTCGTCCCGCGGGGGCCGAGCGCGCCGATCAGGAACCGGTCGCGCCCGGACAGGTCCGTGCGGAGCAGCGACAGCAGGACCGGGCCGATGCGCAGGACGGTCAGCGCGGCGAGGCAGAACACCGCGATCTGCCAGCTCAGCCCGAACTGGACGACCAGCACGCTGATCGCGCCGACCACGAACCACATGCCCATGGTCAGCAGGCCGGTGACCTCCTCCAGCAGCTGCAGCTCGGCCGTCGGGCCGGTCAGGAAGTCGCGGGCCCGGTCCGGCACCTTGCGGATGTAGGAGGCGGCGCTGCCGCGGAAGACGTACCGGAACGCGATCCCGCACACGAACGAGGCCACGAACCCGTTGCCGTCGACGGCGACCGTCGCCGCGTAGGCCAGCAGCGGTGTCGTCAGCACGGCGACCCGGCGGCCCTGCGCGGACGTCCAGCCCGCCCGGGCGGCGAGGAACAGCAGGATCCCGATCAGCGCGCCGACGGCGGCCCCCACGACGACCGCCTTGATGGCGAACGGCAGCGCGGTCGCCAGCGCGTCTTCCGCGGTGTTCTGCTGGTTGTCGGTCCGCGCCAGGATCAGCGCGAACAGGAACACCGGCGAGACCAGCCCGTCGTTGTAGCCGCTTTCGATGTTGAGCACGCCGCGCACCGGCGCCGGCAGGGAGCGGTCGCGGACCACGCGCTCGGCCGCGGCGAAGTCGCTCGGGATCACGATGCACGCGATCAGCAGGAGCAGCGGCCACGACAGGTCCGGCAGCAGCACGGCACCGAGCAGCACCGCCAGCGCGATGCTCAGCGGCATGGCGACGAGCAGGACGCGCGCGACGAGGCCGGGGGAGCGGCCCCACAGCCGGCCGCCGCGGACCTCGGTGGCGTCGACGAACAGCAGCATCGCGAGGATCAGCTCGGCGACGTGCTGGGCGATCTCGGTGTTGAACACCTCGACCAGCGCGTCCGGCGCCACGGTCAGCGCGGCCGCGGCCCCGCACGCCACCATGAGCACCGGCGCGGCGATGTTCCACCGGTCCAGCCGCGCCGCCAGGAGCGAGCGGAGCAGGAACGCGGCCGAGAGCACCAGGAGTGCGGGGATGAACATCGGGCTCCACGGCTCGGTCTCGGCTTGGGTCGCCGCCGAGCCTACCGTCCGATGTGGAGGGAGACGTGGCTCACGGGACCACGAGGACCGGCCAATGACCCGCCCGGATGAGCTTCGTCGCGACCGAACCCGCGAACCGGTGCCCGGCCTTCTGGGACGCGCCGACCACCACCGTGTCGGCCTGGCAGCGGTCCGCCGTGTCCCGGAGCGTCGCGTACGGGTCGCCGAACGACGTCACGAACGTGGCCGGCACCCCCAGTTCCTCGGCCGCTTCGCGCATCTGGCCGCGCAGCTCCGCCGAGAGGTGGGTGGCCGTGTCGTGGTCGATCAGCGTCGCGACGGCCGGCCGCAGCGGCAGCAGCGGGGCGTGGCAGGCGACGAAGGCGACGACCAGCCGGCTGCCTTGGCGCCGCGCCATGCCGAACGCGAAGGCCGCCGCCCGCATGGCCGTGTCGGAGCCGTCCACCCCGGCGAGGATGGCCCGCGCCGCCGGGTCGCGGCGCGGGCCGAAGTGCTCCACAGTGGATTGGAACGCCCCCTCCATCGGGCCCCCTACCGCGCGGCCGGTTCCGGCGCCGCGGGCTCGCCGGTCTTGTCCAGGTCGATCGTCGTGCGCAGGGTGATCGGCTTCAGCAGCAGCACCGCGAGGACGCCGACGACCGCGACGGCCGCCGAAATCAGGAAGATGTGCGCGGTCGCGTCGCCGTACACCGTGTGCACGACCGCCTGGACCTGCGGCGGCAGCGCCTTGAGGTTCAGCGCGCTGACCCCGCCCGTCGCCGCCTGCCCCGCCGGCACGTGCAGGGCGGCGGCCAGGTCGGCGGAGACGCGGTTGGCGAGGACGGCGCCGAGCACCGAGACGCCGATGGTGCCGCCGAGGGACCGGAAGAACGTCACCGACGCGCTCGCCGCGCCCAGCTCGCGCAGCGGGACGTCGTTCTGCACGGCCAGCACGAGGTTCTGCATGGTCATGCCCACGCCGACGCCGACCACGGCCATCGCGATCCCGACGAGCCACAGCGGCGTGGCGTGGTCGACCGCGCCCAGCCCGAGGAAGCCGAGGACCAGGACGATCGTGCCGGCCACGAGGTACGGCTTGATCTTGCCGGTGCGGCTGATCAGGCGTCCGGAGACGGTCGAGGACACGAGCACGCCCGCCATCAGCGGCATGGTCAGCAGGCCGGCTTCGGTGGGCGTGTAGCCGCGGCCGATCTGGAAGTACTGGCCGAGGAACACCGCGCCGCCGAACATCGCCATGCCGACCGCGAGGCTCGCGACGATCGCCAGCGCCGGCGTGCGCCGGACGACGATCTTCAGCGGCACGACCGGTTCGCGCACCTTCGTCTCCACCAGCACGGCGAGCGCGAGGAGCACGAGCCCGCCCGCGACCATGACAGCGGTCGGCCAGGAGAGCCAGTCGAACGAGTTGCCGACGAACGAGACCCAGATCAGCAGCACGCTCACGCCGGCCGCGATCAGCGCGGCGCCGAGGTAGTCGACCTGCACGTCGTCGCGGCGTACGGTCTCCAGCTTGAGGGTGCGCTGCAGCACGACGAAGGCGAGCACCGCGATCGGGACGCCGACGAAGAAGCACCAGCGCCAGCCCAGCCACGGCACGTCGACGATCAGGCCGCCCAGCAGCGGCCCGCCGACCGTGGCGACCGCCATCACGGCGCCGAGGTAGCCGTTGTACCGGCCGCGTTCGCGCGGCGGGATGATCGCCGCGATCACCACCTGGACCAGCGCCTGCAGGCCGCCGACGCCGATCCCCTGGAACGCGCGCGCGGCGATCAGCTGCCCGGTGTCCTGGCTGAACCCGCTGATCATCGAGCCGGCCACGAAGATCACGATCGCGACCTGGACCAGCGTCTTCTTGTTGAACAGGTCGGCGAGCTTGCCCCAGATCGGGGTGGTGGCCGTCGCCGCGAGCAGCGTGGCCGTGACGACCCACGTGTACTGCGTCTGGGTGCCGTTCAGCGAGCCGATGATCAGCGGCAGCGACGTCGAGACGACGGTCGAGCTGATCATGGCCACGAACAGGGCCAGCAGCAGGCCGGACAGCGATTCGAGCACTTCGCGGTGCCGCATCGCCCCGGACGGGTCGGTGGTTTCGGACTTCATGGCATCCCTTCGCACGATCCGGGCAAGTATTGCTCATTGGGCAAACTTGCACAATGAGCAACTTAGTCCCGTCGCTAGGCTGCCCGCATGGACATCCCCGGCTCGCTGCGCGACCGCAAGAAGGCGGCGACGCGGCAGTCGCTGCACGAGGCCGCGCTGCGCCTGGCGATGGAGCACGGGCTCGACGGCGTGACGGTCGAGGACATCGCCGACGCCGTGGGCGTGTCGCGGAGGACGTTCTCCAACTACTTCGCGAACAAGGAGGACGCGGTCCTGCACGCCGACCGCGAGCGCACCCGCGAGCTGGTCTCCCTGGTGGCGGGCCGGCCGGCCGGTGAGGGGCCGTGGCCGGCGCTGCGCGCGGCGAGCCGCGACCTGAACCGCGCGGGTGCCGCGCCCGACCGCGAGTGGGTGGCGCAGCTGCGCTTGCTGCGGCGGCACCCGTCGCTGCTGGCCCGGCAGGCGGGCGACCAGATCACCCTGGAGCGGGACCTGGCGGCCGTGCTGGTGGCGCGGGGGCACGAGCTGGCGGAGGGGACGGCCCGCTTGATGGCGGCGACGTTCCTCGCCGCGCTGCGGACCGGGGCCGTGCTGTGGCTGGAAAGCGCGGACGAACGCCCGCTGCCGGAGCTGGTGGACGACCTGCTGGGCCGCGTGCGCTTCGAGTGACGGCTTGAGCCCGGCCCCTGATGCCCGGGGGCCGGGCGTGGCTCAGGGCAGCGGCAGGGGCGGGTAGATCCGCAGCCGCTGGACCGGCATGTCGTAGGTGCCGGGGCCGGCGATCGGGGGCACGAGCACGGCCTCGCCGCGGAGGGGGACCTCGACGGCGGTGCCGGGATCGGCTTCGAGGGTGGCGGCCGCCTTGTCCTCCCAGGCCTGCCCCGGCGCGGTGGACGGCAGCCGGTACCCGGTCACCTTGCGCAGCTCCGAGGCCGGCGGGTCGGCGTAACCGTCGTTGCGGAGGACGTATCCGCCGGGGCGGGCGGCGACCGATTCCGGGTTGAGGGGCATGCCACCCGCGGTGAGCACGTGCAGCGCCGGCCCACCGCGCTTCCACGAGTCGGCGACGTCGGCCTGGCGGTCGGCGAGGGTCTGCTTGAGGACCTTCAGCCGGTGGTCGAGGCAGATTTCGAGGCCGAAGGTCGCGTTCCCGTCGATTTCGAACAGCCGCTCCCGCAGGAACGCCGCTTCGGTGTAGGCCTTTTTCATCAGCGGTTCGCTGACGTTCCCGACCGCGTACCGGGTCGGCACCCCGTCCATGGACGAGGCCAGTTTCTTTTCGATGCGCCCGGCCTCGCCGCCGCCGACACCGCCGCGCACGTACAGCACGCTGTTGTAGTAGATCGGCTGGTTCTCACCCAGCATCTTCGAATGCCACAGCACCGAGCCCGGCACGATCAGCCAGTGCTTGAGCCGCGCGGTCCGGAACATCCGTTCCAGGACGTCCCAGAGGGGCGGGAACTGCTCTTCCGGGTAGGTGTGGTCCGTCTGCGGGGTGGCCGGCCGGAGGTAGAACTCCGGTGCCACGAACACCTTCAGCGTGTCGGCGTCGTCGGCGCTGCCCACGTTCGCGTGCGCGATGTTGACCACCGCGGCCAGCCGCCGGAGCCGGATGAACCAGTCGGTGCTTTCGGGTGCCTTCGGTACCGCGATGTCGGGCACCGGGTCGCACAGCTTGCCGGGTGGCAATCCCGCCAGCGTCGGCCCCGGCACGTCGAGGCGGCGGGTGGCGGTCGGGACTTCGTAGGCGATGAAGCGGAAACGGGTGTACGGCACGGTCCGGCCTTCCCCTCAGTGGTGGAACGGCGGCCGACGTTACCCCGGTTCCGGTGTCCCGGCTTTCGGCCGAACGGGTAAGCGCTATTCCGGGTGGTGCCACCGGAGGAATTGCGCTGGACCGGAAGGTCGAGCAGATCTTTTCCGTCGTTCGTGGTTTTCCCGGTTCCGGGTTTCCGGTGATCTTTCGCCGGGGTGGTGCGCGGAAAATGATTCGTGCGCCCGCGTCCGGCCGGGCTACCTTGCTGCCGTGGCCGACATCGAAGGTAACTGTGACCGGAAGTTCGAGAAGGTCGGCGAGGCGCTGGCCGCCTCGCTGGCGGCCGACGACGTGGGCGCTTCGGTCGCCGTCGTGGTGGACGGGGAGCCGGTGGTCGACCTGTGGGGCGGCCACCTCGACGCGGCGCGCACCACCGCGTGGGAACGCGACACCATCACGAACGTCTGGTCCACCACCAAGACGATGACCGCGTTGTGCGCGCTGGTCCTGGCCGACCGCGGCGAGCTGGACCTGGACGCGCCGGTCGCGGTGTACTGGCCCGAATTCGCCGCCGCCGGCAAGGAAACCGTGCTGGTGCGGCACTTGCTCGGGCACACCGCGGGCCTGCCGGACTTCGAGGGACCGATCGCCGTCGAAGACCTCTACGACTGGCCGGCCGTGACGGCGCGGCTGGCCGCGCAGGCTCCGCAGTGGGCGCCGGGCGCCGCGGCCGGGTACCACTCCGTCACGTTCGGGTTCCTGGTCGGCGAGGTCGTCCGCCGCGTCACCGGGCGCACCCTCGGCACCTTCTTCGCCGAAGAGGTCGCCGGTCCGGTGGGCGCCGACTTCCACATCGGGCTGGGCGCCGAGCACGACCACCGGGTCGCGCCGCTGCTCGCCGATCCGCGCGGCGACAAGCCGCCGGGTTTCCTGATCGGGGTGTCGGATTCCCACCCGGTCGCCTGGCGGCGCGCGGAACTGCCCGCTGTCAACGGTTACGGCAACGCGCGGTCGGTGGCCGCCGTGCAGTCGGCACTGGCGTGCGGGGGAGTGGCCGGCGGCGTCCGGCTGCTCTCGGCGGCCGGCAGCGAACGCGTTTTCGAGGAGCAGTTCCACGGCGTGGACCGCGTCATCGGCGCCTCGATCCGCTACGGCCTCGGCTACCGCCTGGACGGCCGCACGTGCTCGTGGGGCGGCTGGGGCGGTTCGGTGGTGCTCGTCGACGCCGACCTCCGCATGGCGGTGGCGTACGTGATGAACCAGGTCCTCTGGGAGGACGGGTACGCCCGCGGCCTCGGTGTCGTGATGGCCGCCTACGACGCGGTCATGGCTTGATCGAGACCCGGAATTCGGTTTTCTGCTACTCTTGAGGTGTCCGGACCGTTCGGTTCTCGAATTCCCAGCCCTTCGATTCTTCTACCTGTCGATGTGAAGGGGAATGCCATGAGTGACTTCGTCCTGGCCCAGACAGTCAACCTCAACCCCGGCCTGGCCGCCATCGGGTACGGACTCGGTGCGATCGGCCCCGGAATCGGAGTCGGCCTCATTTTCGCGGCCGTCATCAACGGTACCGCCCGGCAGCCGGAAGCGCGGGGAAAACTGCAGACGATCGCCTATTCGACGTTCGTGCTCACCGAAGTGCTCGCGTTGATCGGCATCGTCGTCTACTTCATCGCGTCCACGAAGTGAGTTCGAGCGTCGTCGATTCCGCTTCGAAGCCCGCGCCGATTCCGGCGAACCGGTTCGCGGCGTCTTCGAGCAGTCCGGCGTCGCGCTGAAGGCGGGCCCGGGCGCGGGTGACGGCCGCGGCCGTCCACCGGTTGTGCCCGGCGTGCCTTGCGGCGCGCCGGAGGTGGTGCTCGGCGTCGGGGACGTCGAGCACCACCGCCAGCTCGGCGGCCACGCCGGCGGCGTACCCGTCGAACCGCCCGGGCGAGAAGTCCCCCGCGGCGGCGGCGAAAGCGTCGGCGAGTCCGATGCCGGTGCACAGCGCCACCCGCCCCCGGACGAACGCGTCCAGCGGCGCGAGGTTCGGCGACCCGGCGGGCGTGGCCACGCCCGCGACGGCGGCCGCGCGGGTCCGCCACCGGGCCATGGCCCGCTCGTCACCGGAGAGGCCGGCGGCCAGCGCGGCCGCCAGCAGCGGAACCCCGAGGGTGGCATTGCGCGGCGGCCCGGTTCCGGTGGTGGCGTGCCACGTCTCGTCGGACGGGCCGGTCGGTGCGGGGGTGGTGTTGTGCGGCTGGCTGGTTCCGGTGGTGGTGTGCCACATGTCGTCGGCGAGTGCGTGGGTGTCGTTGGACCGGTTGGTCGGTGCGGGGGTGGCATTGCGCGGCGGCCCGGTTTCGGTGGTGGCGTGCCACATCTCGTGCGCGAGCGCGAGGGCGTCGTCGAACCGGCCGGTCAGCGCGAGGGTGGTGACCAGCCCGCTCGCGCCCCAGTACGGGTGCCCGGCCAGCGCCGGATCGCCGGCGGCGCGCTTGCTCACCCGGACCGCCTCGGCCAGCTCCCCGGTCGCGACGGCGTAGGCGATCGCCGACCGGAACGCGTCCAGCACCTCCAGCGCGGCCCGCGGATCGGTGCGGTCCGCCGCGGTCACCAGCTCCAGGCGCTCCCGGGTCGTGCGGTGCGCCAGGTCCGGCCGCCCGGCGAGGGCTTCCGCGGTGCAACGGGCATCCAGCGCGGCGCTGAGCAGCAGCGGATCACCGGCCGCCGCGGTCACGGCGTGTGCGGCCGCCTCCGCGGTCACCGCCTGCGGACCCACCCCGGACCGCCAAGCACGGGCGACGGCGACGTGCGCGCTGTCCGAGGAGGCCGCGGCTTCGGCGAGCATCCGGTCCAGTTCGCCGTCCGGCACCGGCTGGGTGACGAACCCGGCCCCGCGGAACCGTTCGGCCAGCACGACGGCCTCGGCCAGGTACCTGCCCCGGACAGCGCGATCCCCAGCGGCCCGATCGGCGGCGACGAGCAGGAGATCGTAGTGGTCCCGCGCGTGGGTGAGCAGGTGCGCACAGCTGCCCGCCCGAGCGAGATCCACGACGGCGGCCGAAGGGGAGGGCGCCCGGTCGGCGGCGGTGCGCCAGTGGGCGGCCGCTTCGGCGAGGAACCCGCGAGCGTAGGTCAGCCGCGCCAGATCGGCGGCGAGATCGTGCTGGTCGGTGGTGGCGGCGCCCGGGGGTGCGGCCGGGTCGTGCCCGTCGGTGGTGGCGGGGCCGTGCTCGTCAGCGGCGCCCGGGGCCACGGCCGGGCCGTGCCCGTCGGTGGTGGCGGTGTGCGGCGAGGTGGCGGGGTTTCGCCGCTCGGCGGTGGTGTGCGGGGGTGCGGCCGGGCCAGGCCCTTCCGCGGTGCCCGTGCGCCGGTCTTCCCCTTCCGCGACGCACGCGCGCAGGTCGTCGGCGATCCGGTCGAACTCGTCCCGCCAGTCGCCGCCGAGGCGCGTGGTCAGGTCGTGAGCGCGGCGGGCCGCCCAGCGCCGGTACCGGGCGGTGATCTCGCTCGCCTCCGCCGAGCTCTCCAGCTGTTCGCGCGCGAACCGGGCGACGCCGTCGAAGAGGGCCCACCGGCCGGGGGTGCGGTACACCAGTGACTTGTCCACCAAGCGCCCCAGCAGGTCCGAAAGGGCGCCGATCGACAGGTCCGGGGACAGGGCCGTCGCGGCGTCGAGGTCGAAACCGTGGCGGAAGCGGGAGATGCGGGCCAGTGCCGTGCGTTCCTCGGCCGTCAGCAGGCGGTGGCTCCACTCGACCACCGAGCGCAGCGACCGGTGCCGCGGTTCGCCGCCGCGGCCGGTGGCCAGCACCCGCAGGGGGTCGTCGGCCAGTCCGGCGCGCAGGCCGCCGATTCCCAGCGACGCGACCCGCGCGGCGGCCAGCTCGATGTTCAGCGGGAAGCCGCCCAGCTCGCGGCACAGCTCGGCCACCTGCGCCGGGTCGGCTTCGAACGCCGGGTCGACCGCCTTCGCCCGCTCGGTGAACAGGGCGGCCGCCGCGGGCAGGGGACCGAGCTGCAGCACCGTCTCGCCGGGCACGCCGAGCCGTTCGCGGCTGGTCGTCAGCACGCTCAGCCGCGGATTCGCGGCGGTCAGCGCGGTGATCACGTCGGCGACGTCGTCGGCCACGTGCTCGCAGTTGTCCAGCACCAGCAGCGCGCGCCCGGCCAGCTGCGCCGCGACGGCGTCCGGCAGCGGCTGCTGCGGGCGCGGGACGACGCCGAGCCCGGCCGCGACCGACTCGAGCACCGAACCCGGCCGGCTGGGGACGAGGTTGACGAACGCCGCGCCGCCCGGGAAGGCCGCCGACGCCGCCTCGGTCGCGGCCACCGCCAGGCGGGTCTTGCCCACCCCGCCCGGGCCGAGCACCGTCGTCACCCGGCTCTCGGCGACCAGCCGCACGACGGCGTCGCGCTCGGCGTGCCGCCCGACGAAGCTGGTCACCGGCTCCGGTGCCCCGGTCACGACGCCCGCCGCCGCGGCCGTGAACTCCGGTGCCTTCGCGGCCAGCTCCCGGCGGTCGCGGGCGGCCAGTTTGCGCAGCAGCGCGGACACGTGGCTCTCGACGGTCCGCACCGACACGAAGAGCCGGTCGGCGATCTCCGCGTTGGTCAGCCGGTCCGCGAGGGCCAGCAGGACTTCGCGCTCGCGCGGCGAGATCGTCGGCGCGGGCGGCATGCCACGGAGTATGCCGCACGGGGTTCTCCGTGGCGGAATCCGTGGTCACCACGGATGCCCCGGCACCGCGGCCGGCCCGAGGATGACCACCACACCCCGAAAGGAGAACTCACCATGGTGGTCATCGCGAAGGAAGACGACCTGCGCATCGGCAGCGGGCGCACCGCCCGGTTCGAAGGCGAGGCCTACGGCTCCGGCATCTCGTTCTTCCACGTGGACAACACCGAGGGCCAAGGCCCGGACGCGCACGTCCACCCGTACTCGGAGACGTGGGTGGTGCTCGCCGGCCAGGCGCTCTTCCGCACCTCCGACGGCGAAGCCACTGCGCACCAAGGCGACGTCGTGGTCGTCGGCGCGGGCACCGCGCACGCGTTCCGCGCCGTCGGTCCCGAGCCGCTGCGGATGATGTGCGTCCACGCCTCCCCGCGCATCGAGCAGGACTTCCTCGACGACGCCCAGGCCGCCGAAGCGGGCGTCACTTTCTGAACGGACCTCCGGGGTGGGCGGCCAGCCCGGTGGCCATGTCCTGCATGAAGCGGCGGAGGTACCGCCGGAGGAACCAGCGCGTCCCCCAGCGCGCCGAATACGTGCCGTGCCACCGGATCCGGGTGCCGCCGCCGGGGAGCTCCAGCAGCTCGACCGCGGCGCGGTACTCGGTCAGCTGCGGGTTTTCCGCGCCCTCGTAGGCGAAGCGGCGTTCGGGCTCCAGCGCCGTGATCCGCTCCTTCGTGACGACCTTGCCGGTGCGGAACGCCCGGACCGCGCCGACCCCGGCCGGCTGCTCGCTTTCCAGCGCGTCGATCCGCGACCACGACGGCCAGCTGGGGGCGTCGAGCAGCAGGGCCCACACGGCCGAGGGCGGTGCGGTGGACTCGGCCGTGACGTCGTAGGACTGCGTTGCGGTCATGGGGAAACGCTAGAACGTCGGCCGGTCCGGGCTCCAGGTCCGGGATTGCCGTCCACCGCTCAGGAATTGCGGTAGGCCGACGGACGGGTGCCGGTGTGCCGGAGGAAGGCGGCCGAAAGTGGGCCGGGGCCGGCGAAGCCGCACCGCGCGGCGATCCGGTCGAGCGCGAGGTCCGTGCCGCGCAGCAGCCGCTTCGCCTCCTCGACCCGCAGCCGGGTGAGGAACCGGTGCGGCGTCTCGCCGGTCGCCGCCTTGAACACCCGGACGAGGTGGTAGACGGACAGGTGCACCTCGGCGGCGAGGTCGGCCAGGGTGACCGGTTCGGCCAGCCGCTCGCGCATGACCGCCACGGCGGTGCGCACGCGCGCGTCTTCCCGCTCGGGGGCCGGCCCGGCGCGCCGCCGCCCGTGCCGGGTGAAGAGGTGCGTGGTCAGGAAGGCGGCGGCGGACTCGGCGTAGAGCTCACCCGCCTCGCCGGGGAACCCGATCGCGCGGACCGCTTCTTCGAGCAAGGCGTCCCCGCCGGTCAGAGACGCGGCCACGGCGTCGAAGTCCACGGGACGACCGCCCAGCTGGGCCGCGACGGAGTCGACGGTGTCGCGCGGGATGTGGATCTGGACGCTCCGCATCGACGCGTCCCCGCGGTAGCGGCGCAGCGCGGGCCGGTGCGGGATCCCCAGCTGCAGCCGCCCGGGAACCCAGGGGGAGCCGGCCGCCGTCTCCGCCCGGCCGGACACCGGGAGCACCAGGTGCAGGTCGGCGATGCCCGGCAGGCGCAGGTCTTCGGCGACGGGCACGTGCTCGAACCGCTGGACGAGCAGCGACCGCCAGCCCGCGTGCTCCCAGCTGCAGAACGTCCGCCGGACGTAGCGCTCCCACGCCACGCCGGCGTAGGGCTGGAGGTCGAACCGGGCGGAGTCGAACACCATGGTCCCGAGGCTACCGGCGGGCCGGGGCGCGGTGCCCCGTCAGCGGCGCACCCGGGTCGATTCGCGGACGACCAGTTCCGGGGTGAACACCACCGCCTGGCGCTCCACCGTCGTGTCGGCCGTCTCCGCCAGCAGCAGTTCCGCCGCCGTCCGGCCGAGGCGGCGGGCCGGCTGGCGGACCGAGGTCAGCGGCACCGCCGCCGCACCGGCGAACTCGATGTCGTCGTAGCCGACGATCGCCATCTCCTCGGGGACCCGGACGCCCGCGCCCACCATGGCCTGCAGCACGCCGAGGGCGAGCAGGTCGTTCGCGCAGAAGACCGCCGTGGGCCGGGGACTCGTGCCGAGCAGGCGCGCGCCCGCGTCGCGGCCGGAGGAGACGTCCAGGCCGATCGCCTCCAGCACGGTCAGCTCCACCGCCGAACCGGCGAGCGCCGTGCGGACCCCCTGTTCGCGATCGCGGCACTGGGCGAGGATCGCCGGGCCGTTGACGAACGCGATCCGGTGGTGCCCGGTCTCCAGCAGGTGCCGGGCCGCGAGCGCACCGCCGGCGATGTCGTCCACCGCCACCGAACTCGCCTCCGACGCCGGCGCCTTGCGGTCGACGAAGACGTACGGCGTGCCGCTGCGCCGGAACGCGCGCAGGGCTTCGCCGGAGGTGGCGACCGGGCTCAGCAGCACCCCGCGGACCCGCTGTTCGGCGAACATCGCCAGGTACGACGCTTCGAGGTCGGAGCGCTGGCCGCTGTTGCAGGTGATGATGTTGAGGCCCTCGGCGTGCGCGGCCTGCTCGGCCCCGCGGGCGACGTCGACGAAGAACGGGTTCCCGAGATCGAGCACGAGCAGCCCCATGATCCGGCTGCGCCCGGCCCGCAGCTGCCGCGCCGACTCGTCCCGGACGTAGCCGAGCTCCTCGATCACCGACAGCACCCGGTTCCGCGTGGCCGTGGCGACCACGTGCGGCCGGTTGACCACATTGGACACCGTGCCGATCGAGACGCCCGCGCGCTTCGCGACGTCCTTGATGCCGACCACCGCACCCCTCTCACCGAGAAGGCGTGAGCCTACCATGATCTGAAACGTTTTAAGGGTTTGTGCCGGCCGCCGATCCGTTGTCGTGGCCGTTCACCGAACCCGGCGGAGTACCGTTGAAAGACAGCTGGCGGGCTTCGTCGGTGCCGGAGATGACCCGGTTGATCGAAACCTTGAGCCACTCCAGCGTGACGCGGACCTGGTCGTCGATCTGCCAGCGGTCCAGCGCGTCGGACGCGAGCAGGTTGGTGATGAAGTCGAACACCTGGCGGCGGTGGGTGTCCCGCTCCTTGACGAGCGCCTGGACCACCGGGGCGACCTGCTGGGGGTTCTGGGCCAGCTGGAGCGCGAACTGGTCGATGTCGCCGCCTTCGATGAGCGTCTTGAACGCCTGGACTTCAGACGCGAGCCGGAGGTTGTGCTCGGTCTGCTTGTCCATCCGCAGCCGCACGAGCACGTTCGTCCACAACCCGTGTTCCGCCGCGAGCCAGTCGGGCCCGAACCGGGCGCCTGCCGCCTTTTCCGCGGACTCGACGTGTCCCGCTTGGAGCGTGCGGGTCTCCTGCCGGAGTCCTTCGAGCAGCTGCGGCACGAGTACCCGGCGGATGTCCGTGAGGCCACCGCGCACCACCAGCTCGGGAGCCACGACCCGCCACTGCACGTCGACCGCCGCACGGAAGACGAAGACGTCCTCGGCGCTCGGCAAGGTGATCGCCAAGGTCAGGCGGCGCAGCGACATGTCCACTTCGTACTGGCTCCGGAACCCGCCCCACAGCAGCTGCGCGACGGTCGGCTGCTTCCCGTCCCGGAACGTGGTCATGGTCCCGTCCTTGTGCACGAAGACCAGGGCGATCCAGGGCCGTGCCGGCGCCCGCCGGACCAGGAAGTCCAGGCGGCCGATCCGGTACTCGCCGACGAGCGGCTTGACGTTGGACGGCTCGACGGTCCGGACTTCTTCTTCCGGAGCGGCTTCCTGCTTCGCGTCCTCCCGCCAGTTCGGCTCCGGCGCGCGAGCCGGTTCCTGCTCGGCCGGCGGTTGCGGTTTCTCGGTCGGTTTCTTCGGTTCGGTCATGCCGACGCGTACCTTTCTTCCCGGGCGCGGACCGCTTCGGTCAGCCGTGCCGCGACTTCGGGCCGGAGCGGATCGACCCAGTCCTCTCGCAGCTTCTCGATCAGGTGGTTCAACCGTCGCTCATCGCTTTCGGTTTCGATCGCGTAGGGGAGGAACCGGGCCAGGGTTTCGAGGCATTCGTCATCCCGTTCGGCCACGCGGATCCACTTGCCGATCAGCTTCTTGGCGGTGAACCCGCCGGCACGGGCGCGAAGCGACTGGCGCAGCAGGTCGGCGATCGGCTCGGTGAGCTCCGGCTGTTGCCACTGCAGCGTCAGCAGCAGCGGCCACTTCTCCGCCGCCGCGGGCAGTTCGGGCCGCTCGCCGGTCACCGAAATGGCCAGGTAGTCGAGCTCGAACCCGTAGAGATCGGTCAGCTGGTCGATCGCGGACAGTGCGAGGCGGCGAAGGCTGGTGCGCTCGTTCCGGATCCACCGGCCCAGGCAGTCGAGAACCGGGCGGATCTCGCCGAACGCCAAGAGCTTCGCGATGCTGAACCCGGCGACGACGACGAGCGCGTCGTCCGGGCCGGTGGTCGGCGGGCGCTCCGCCGGCGTCCCGAGGATGCGCAGCTCGTTCAACGCTTCGGTGGCGTAGCGCCGGCCCAGGGTGAACCCGTGCGCCGACGCCGTGGTCCAGCGCGCCGCGTAGCTCCCGGTGCGGCACCAGCGGCGCAGCCGCGCCCGGATCGCCGGCCGGAGGTCTTCGTCCTGGGCGGCCTGGTCCAGCGCGATGGCCGCGGCCATCCGGCGCCGGACCGAGCTAGGCTTGCCGGGGGCGGCCAAGGCGCCGGGCGCGATCATCGTCCCGAAGCCGTAGATGAAGTCGAGCCCGCACAGGTACCCGGTCGCTTGCGCGGCGCGAACCCACACCAGGGCGCGGAGGTCCTTGCTCAGCTTGGTCAGCCACCAGGCGATGGCGTCGCGCATGCGGTGGTGGTTCTCCCAGACGTACTTGAGCACGGCGCTCGGGTACCGCTCGTCGTGGAAGAACAGCAGCGGCATGGGCACCAGCTCTTGACCGAACGTGGCGTACCCGTCGACCACCTTGGCGCGCAGGGCCGGCAGCCGGTGGTCCTGGTCGTCCGAGAACAGCGAGGTGCGCCTGGTCCCGGTCGGCCCGGTCGCGGCGATGAGCCGCTTGGCCAGCCGGCCGGCCGCGTCCGCGACGATGTGGTAAGGGGATTCGTTGAGGACGGCCAGCGCGATCCGGAAGGCGGCCAGGCGCAAGGCTTCGTCGCGTTCCTCGCCCGTCGGCATCGCCTGCAGTCCGGCGAACCACTCGGTGATCTGGAAGTACACCGCCTGCGCGGCTTCGCGTTCGACGTCGACCCGGGTGAGCTCGTCCCTCGCGTGCTGGGCGAGCAACGCGGCCATCCGCACGGATTCGAGGGGACGCGGGCAGGGCCCGAGTGCCTTGGCCACCCAGTCCGCCGCCAGCAGGCCGGACATCCGGTCGTCGAAGTCCTCCGCGTCGCGGAGGACGGCTTCGTGTGAAGCGTGCTTCTCCAGGAGCGCCGCGGCATCGGGGGCGGAGTAGTCGTGGGCGTATCCCCCGAAGACGTCGGACGGCCGGGGATCGGTTTCGCTGACCAGTACGCAATAGGACTCGCTGTCCTTGCACAACCCGTGCAGCTTCTCCAGGTGGGTTTCGGTGAGCGAGCTCGCGACGCGCCGGGGGACCTCGGCGACGTACCCGGCCTTGCGTTCGGGCAGCCCGGCCTCGGTCAGCGACTTCACGGTTTCGCCGCTGTCCAAGCGGAAGACCCGCTCTCGCGTGAGGTGGTCGAGCAGGTGCAGGGCGGTGGTCACCCGGCCGGTGCCCGGGTGGCCGCGCAGGAGCAGGACCCGGTTGGCCCGCAGGGCCTCGAGCATTTCCGCGTAGCCGGGCACTTCGAGGTACCGTTCGCGGATCCACGTCAGTACCTCTTCGCGGACCGGGCCGGAGGTGCGGGAAACGGTGTGCCCGATGAAGATCTGGGTCCGGTCGCCGACCTGCAGTTCCTTGATGTCGCCCCGGCCGATCGACACGGCCCGGCCGTACTGGTTGATCTCGGGGGACAGGAAGTGCTGCCCCTGCCGGAACGTCTTGCTGAAACTGCGTTTCTCTTCGCCGAGGAGGGTGTCACCGGCCTTCTCGCCGGCGTCCGGTGCCGCCGCGGAATCCGGTTTGGCGCCGGCCGCCGGGCCGGCGGCGTCGGGCGCTCCCGCCGCCGGCGGCGGGCTCGGTGGTGCGGTCATCGATCCCTCCCGTGCTGGTGCAAGTCGCCCATGATGAACGGGGCGGTGAACGTGCCGTGGCCGATGGCCGTGGAGTGGTCTCCGTGGGTGGTGGCGGTGATGGCCGGTGGCGAGCCGGCCCCGGCGGCCGGCGGGTCCTGGGGCGGCCCGGCTTCCGGTGGTATCGAGTGGCCCAGCACTCTGAGCCGGCACCCCGCCGCGGCTTCCGGGCACCGGTAGGACTCGGGGAACACGAACCGCCCGCCCCGGCTCACGACCGTGTCGTAGACCTGTTCGGACACGACGATGACGAAACGTCCCCCGGCCGCGGTGGCCAGCAGCCGGCCGGCCGGCTCCGAACCGGCGAGTCCGGCTGCTTCGGCACCGGCCGCCGCGGGGTCCGGGTCCCGCGCGATCCCCACCGCCAGCCGGACGCCGCGGAAGTGCGCATCGGCCTTCTCCCGCAGGTGCTCGAGCCAGACCCCGGTCAGCACGGTTCCGGAGAGGCCGGCGGGCACGCGGAACGAAAGAACCTCGCCGGAGCTTTCCGCACCTTCCGGCGCCGGCATGCCGACGGCTTCGAAAGACGGGCCCACGACCTGCTCGAAGAACCCGGGCGGCGGGGCGGCCGCGCCGGCGAAGCGCAGGCCCACAGCCCAGGCGCCGAGCTGGGAAACGACCCGGTGACCGGGCGCCCCTGGCACGTGCACCCAAGCCGTGGCGAAGAACTCCTTCGCCGGCTCGGCCACCTCGGCCCGGGTGAAGTCCCGCACGGACAACGACGTGTGGCGCGGGCGGACCGAGCCCTCGAAGATCGCTTCGGAAACGACGAAGACGAGATTCGCCTCGGGAAAGACCTCGAGCAATTCGCGGACGGCGCGGGCGTCCCGCAGCCGGCAGACGTGGACCGGCGCGGCTCCGGCGTGGCCCAGGTCCGCCGGGATCGCGACGCCGTGGTGGACCGCCACCCGCAGCCGCAGCCGGGCCTGGGGCCGGAGGTCGTGGTTGTACCGGCCGAGCCAGTCGTCGAGCTCCCGGACGAAGGAGCCGATCACCTGGGGCTCGGCGCTCCCGTCCGTGATCACCGACAGCAGCCCGTCGCCGGCGTCTTGCCGCTGCCACCGCTCCGGGTCGAGGCCGCCGCGCGTCGCCGACTCGCGCACGGCGGTCGCGAGCGCCCGCTGCAAGTCTCGTTGCTGCAGGTCGTCCCGCGTCCCGTAGCGCCAGGCGTCCACCGCGAGCAGCAGCGTCCGGGAGAACTGGCCGTCATCCGCCACGGTGACCTCCGGTGATCGATTTCGCGTTGTCCTAACTCTGAGCCACATCCCTCCCGCCGACCCCGTACTGATACGGGTTCTGCCCGGCGAGCTTGCTGAAACGGAGCAGAGCACCCAGGTCGCCGACCACGATGCGTCGATATTCGCTCCGGAGGACACCCAGCCGGTGGAGCCGCTGGGTCGTCTTTTCGAAGGTGCTCAACGCGACACCGGTGAGCGACGCGAGCTCGGCTTGGGTGAGCGACAGATCGAGCACCCAGCCGTCGCCGGTGTGGCGGCCGTGGCGCTGGACGACGTCGGCCAGCACCCGGCCGACGCGCAGGGGAGCCGGGCACGTGAGGAGTTCCGCGCGGCGGCCGTTCGCCCAGTGGAGCCGGGCGCTCAGCGAGCTGGCCACGGCCCGCCACACGTCGGGGTGGCGGTCGAGGAACTCGTTCAGCTGGGCCTTGCCGACGAGCTTGGCCTGGACCGGGGTGCAGGTCTGCACGTTCGCCGAGCGCCGCCGTCCCTCGAAGACGGACATCTCGCCGAGGATGTCGCCCGGCCCGCGCAGCGCGAGCAGGATCGGGCGGCCGAACTCGGTGTCGACCACGACCTTCAGCGTGCCGGACAGCGGGATCACGACGTGGTGGCTCTGTTCCCCCTGCCGGATCACGGTTTGCCGCGGACCGTAGGCCACCGTGGTCCCGAAGCTCAGCAGGGCGTTCCTGGTGCGGGTGCTCAGGAGACCGAGCACCGAGTCCGCGGGCCACTCTCGTCTTTGGTTCAGCGCAACTCCCGAGGTCCGAGTGCTCGTGTCGCGACGCGTGCGTGGGCTGTTACGGCATGGAACGCGTCTTCGGCGCCGGTGAACCCGTCGTCTGATGGGGTGTGGGAATCGGGGGCGCGCGAAGCTGGTGGCCGGGAGAAAGAACGGAGACGTACGTGGGCCTCAGGACGATGAAGTGCGCCGCGGCACCGGGTACCGGACTGGAGCGTGAGCTGGGCACGGCGTTGAGCACGGTGACGTCGTTCCAAGGTGCGGTCCAGCACGCGGACGAAAAGGTGCGCACCGTGGTCGCGGTGCAGAGCACGATCACGGCACTGATCGCCGCCCAGCTGGCGTTCCTCCCGGCAGCCCGGCCGGCACCCGGGCTGCGCGTCACCGTTTTCGCGATCCTGGTGTTCTTCGTCGTGGGTTACGTGTATTCGGCCTACGAGCTGGTCCAAGCCCTCCGGCCGCGTACGGAACGCCTCGCCGTTCCGAACCGGTTCGCCTTTCCGACCGTGGCGGGCGCCTCCCGGGCGAGTCTTCCCGTGTCGCTGCGT
Source organism: Amycolatopsis sp. cg9 (assembly GCF_041346945.1). Taxonomy (NCBI): domain Bacteria; kingdom Bacillati; phylum Actinomycetota; class Actinomycetes; order Pseudonocardiales; family Pseudonocardiaceae; genus Amycolatopsis; species Amycolatopsis sp. cg9. Next base: position 6,692,975 of record NZ_CP166850.1, read on the forward strand.
CAGCAGTGCACCGAGGCACAGCAGCTCTCCAAGCTGCTCGCGGAGCTGGCGATGGTCAAACACCGCCACGTCCGGCGGGCCCTGGCCGGCACCGGAGTCCTGTTCCTCTGCGGTCCGCTCCTGCTCCTGGTCACCGGGCTCGCGTAGGACTCATCCCTCCGCGACGGTCTCCAGCCGGGCGCGGTCGACGACGACGATCCGCCGGTAGCCGGTGCCGACGAGGCCGGCGTGCCGGAACCCGGCGAGCGCGCGGTGGACGGTCGGCTCGGCGGCGCCGACCAACCCGGCCAGCTCGGGCTGGGTGAGGTCCACCCCGATCTCGACACCGGTCGACTCGGCCGTGCCGTACGCCGTGGCCAGCTCGAGCAGCACCCGCGCGAGCCGGATCCGCACCTCACGGCTGCCGAAGTCGACCCGCCGGCGAGTGGCCCAGCGGAGCTTGCCGCCCACACTGCTCCCGACCGCCAGCGCCACTTCCGGATGCCCCCCGAGGAAGTGGTGGAACTCGGGCTGGGTGACGAGCCTGGCTCGCACCCGGCCGGCGCAGGTGACCGTCGCCACCCGGGGCTGCCCGTCCATGCTCGCGAGTTCGCCGATCAGTTCACCGGCGGCGCGGATCGCGAGCAGTGCCACGTTCCCTTCCGGCGTCGCGGCCGTCACCTTGACGAAGCCGGTCACGATCACGAAGACGTGCGAAGTACTTTCGCCTTCCCTGAGCAGGACCTTGCCCGGCGAGTACTCGCGCGGGACACCCAGGCCGAGCAGGCCTGTTTTCGATGCCTCCGGCAGCTTGGCCAGGAAGCTGCCGGAGGGAAAGTCCCCGGTCAGGCTGCTCAAGGCTGTCCTCCCTCGCCGCCGAGCATGGTACGGACCGCCGCCGGCGGACCCAAGTGCGCCGAGCCGGGTGGCCGGGTTTTGTCGCGTCAGTGTCCAGCCGTTCGTCGGGGGACCGCGGGGGCGCGGCGGACTAGGGTGATCGGGTGCGGATCTTCACGATCGTCCTGTCATTGGTCCTGACGTGGGTGCTCTCCGGGGCCGTCGCCTCCGCCTCGCCCGTCGTGGAAGGGGACACCGACGATCCGGTGATCGCCGCGCCCGCGGTGACGCGGCCCGGTACCGCGCACTGCAGTGTCACCCTCGCCGATGCCTTCCGGTCCAACGCCGGCGATGGGACGCCGCGGTTCTACGAGGGGACGCTCGCGCCGCCCGCGGCTTGTCCGGGGCCGTGGGCGAAGGTCGTCATGGATCAGACCGTCACCGTGAGCGGGCGGCAGTACGACCGGATCGGGGATCTGCGGATCGGCGGGACCGAGGTCTGGTGGGGGACGACCGAGGAGCCCAGTGGTGAGGGCCGGCGCGCGATCACCTACCACTTCGACAAGGACCTCACGCCCTACGCCGCGCTGCTGCGCACGCCGCAGCCCTTCCGCGGCGGCATCGAGAACTACAACTCGCCGGTCTACACCGGGGTCTACGCCCAGACCGTGACGCTCACCTACTACCAGGCCGACCGGAAGCACCCCGCGCCCGAGACCGCCGATCACGTCGCCGGGTTCGGGCACGCCGACGCGACCCCGGCCGCGCCCACCGTGCACTTCAGCGCGAAAGACCTGCCGCGCAACATCACCCGCGCCTACCTCGAGGTCACCCTCGAAGGCCACGCCTGCGACGAGCAGTGGTTCGACGACGTTCCCGACGCCGTCTCGGCGAAGTACCCCGCCGCCGGGCTGTGCGGGAAGGGGCCCTACCGCGAAGCGAACTTCGCGATCGACGGAACCGCCGCCGGCAGCGCGTTCACCTTCCCGCACATCTACTCCGGCGGGATCGTGCCGCAGCTGTGGCGGCCGATCGTGGCGATCGACACCTTCAGCCTGCACGCCGAAACCTACGACGTGACCCCGTTCGCGGGCCGGCTCGTGGACGGCGGTGCGCACGACTTCTCCTTCTCCTTCGCGGACATCGGCGGTGAGTTCACCGTCGTCCCGACGCTACTGCTCTACACCGACAAAAACGCCGCGCGCACGTCCGGTGCCCTGACCCGGCACGACGTCGCGGCGGCCCCGGCGCGGCAGGAGGTGGTGAAGGACATCGACGGCGGCGTGAACGTCACCGTCACCGCGAAGCGCGACGACGTGACCGCCGGCTACGTCGACACCTCCGCCGGCCGCGTCTACACCCGCGTCGAGCGCACCCGCGACTACCGCAACAGCGACGACGTCACCGGCGGCGGTTTCACCCAGCACGTCGTCCAGGCCGATTCGGGCCAGCAGACGTCGACGTCCACAGTGGACGGACGGGTGCGGTCCGCCGCGCGGCACACGTGGTCCTACCCGCTGACCACCGACGCCACCGCGAACGTCACCGACGACCAGAACCTGCGGATCTCCGGCGCGGCTGAAATGACCAAGGTCCTCGGCGACCTCACCGGCGACGGCCGGAGCTGGCGGCCGGTGCGCGCGTCGCGGGAGTGGCTGAGCTCCTCGGGCGTGCTGGCCCGCACGAACGGCGTCAACACCGAAGCCGACGGGCGCTCCCGGACGTCGTTCGCCGGCTCGGACGACCTCGGCCGCCCGTACTTCCACTACGCCGCGAGCGAGCACGGGCTGATCACCGCGAACACGGAGCTGCCGCCGCGGAGGTGAGTCCCGTCTCGCCGTCGGTCACCCGATCGGGCTAGTGCGGTACTGTCGGGTACATGGGGAGTCTGCGCTCACGGGTCCTGGGCTGGGTCGGCCGCCGGTACCTCGCCCGGCAGTCGAAAAAGGGCTTCGACCTCGAAAAGATGTCGTCGCTCCTGCCCGATTCGGCGCTGCTGCCGCTGAAGCGCGACGGGCTCGACCCGGTCGCCGACATGGCCGCGCGCCGCGCCGAAGCACCCATCGGCAAGCTCGACCTGCCGTTCGGGATGAACGCCTGGCTGGTCACGGGTTACGACGAGGCGAAGGCGGTCCTCGGCAAGGCCACCGGGTTCTCCAGCGACTTCGGCAACCTCGTCGGCAACGCCGGGGTGACCGCGGACCAGAACCCGGGCGGCCTCGGCTTCGCGGACCCGCCGGTGCACACGCGGCTGCGGAAGCTGCTCACCCCCGAGTTCACCATGCGCCGGCTCGGCCGGCTGGCCCCGCGGATCGACGAGATCGTCGCCGAGCAGCTCGACGCGATGGCCAAGACGGAAGGGCCGGTCGACCTCTGGCAGGCGTTCGCGCTGCCGATCCCGTCGCTGACCATCTGCGAACTGCTCGGGGTGTCCTATGAGGACCGGGCGGAGTTCCAGCGGCTGAGCACCGCCCGCTTCGACCTCTTCGGCGGCGCGGGCGCGTCGCTGGGCGCGATGTCGGAGTCGCTGACCTACCTGCTCGACATCGTGAAGAAGCAGCGCGAGGAGCCCGGCGACGGCTTGCTCGGCATGCTGATCAAGGAGCACGGCGACGAGATCGACGACCGCGAGCTGGCCGGCCTCGCCGACGGCGTGCTCACCGGCGGCCTCGAGACGACGGCGAGCATGCTGGCGCTCGGCGCGCTGGTGCTGCTGCGCGACGAGAAGGCCCTCGAAGCCGTCCGCGGCGACGACGAGTCCGTGCACCGCTTCGTCGAGGAGCTGCTGCGCTACCTGACCGTGGTGCAGATGGCGTTCCCGCGCTTCGCCAAGCAGGACATGGACATCGCCGGCGTCCACATCGCCGAGGGCGACATCGTGCTGGTGTCGCTGTCGGCCGCGGACCGCGACCCGAAGCTGGGCGCGGGCATGGAGGACTTCGACGCCACCCGCGAGCCGACGTCGCACCTGGCGTTCAGCTACGGCATCCACCGCTGCATCGGCGCCGAGCTCGCCCGCATGGAGCTGCGCACGGCGTACCCGGCGCTGATCAAGCGGTTCCCGAACCTGCGGCTCGCCGTGCCGGAGCACGATCTTTCGTTCCGCAAGGTGTCCATTGTGTACGGACTGGACGAGCTGCCGGTCCTGGTCGACTGACCTCAGCGCACGCCGCGCGGCCGGAACTGGATGCTGATCCGCGGCCCCACCGCGCGGCTCGTCTTCGGGATCGCGTGTTCCCACGTGCGCTGGCACGAGCCGCCCATCACGATCAGGTCGCCGTGGCCGAGGGCGTAGCGGTGGGACTCGCCGCCGCCGCGGGGGCGCAGGGCCAGCTGGCGGGCCGTGCCGACCGAGATGATCGCCACCATCGTGTCTTCCGTGCTGCCGCGGCCGATCGTGTCGCCGTGCCAGGCGACGCTGTCGCGGCCGTCGCGGTAGTAGCAGAGGCCCGCCGTGCGGAACGGCTCGCCGAGTTCGCCCGCGTAGTGCTCGCTCAGCGCGGCGCGCGCCTCGGCCAGCACAGGGTGGGGGAGCGGCGCCGCTTCGCCGTAGAAGCACAGCAGCCGGGGGACGTCGACGAGCCGGTCGTACATCCGGCGCCGCTCGGCCTGCCACGGGACACCGGTGACGAGACCGGTGAAGACCTCGTCGGCGCCGTCGAGCCAGCCCGCCTGGACGTCGATCCACGCGCCGGAGCCGAGTCCGGTCCGGCGGGGCGCCAGCTCGTGCAGCGTGACGGGGCCGGATTCGCCGAACAGCGATGCCTGCAGTGCCGGGGTCGTCATGGGTCCGACCGTACACCACGTTCGAACAGATGTTCTACGTGAAACATCGGCCGGACCCGCGGCGGTCAGCGCACGAACTCGTAGACCAGCTTCTGGATCCCGTTGCCGTACGACGCGCTGTCGATCAGCTTCAGGCTCTGCTTGTCCTTGTCGGTCTCGCTGAACAGCCGCTTGCCCGCCCCGAGCAGCACCGGGAACACCAGCAGGTGGAGCCGGTCGAGCAGGCCCGCGTCGGCGAGCGAACGGTTGAGGGTGGCGCTGCCGTTGACGATGATCGGGCCGCCCTCGGTTTCCTTGAGCGCGGCGACGTCGTCCAGTGAACGCAGGATCGTCGTCTCGCCCCAGTTGTCCACCAGGTCGGCCTCCTGGAGGGTGGTCGAGACGACGTACTTCGGCATCGCGTTGTAGCCGGCGAACTCCACGGTCATGCCCGGCCAGACCGGCGCGAAGGCCTCGTAGCTGACGCGGCCCAGCAGGAGCGCGGTGGCCTCGTCCTGCTCGGTGCCCTTGATCTCGTAGGCGGCCGGCTCGAACTCGACGTCCTTGAAGGTCCAGCCCGCGTTGCGGTAGCCGGCCTCGCCGCCGGGGGCTTCGACGACGCCGTCGAGCGAGACGAACGACGTGGAGATCAGGGTGCGCATGGGTGCTCCTCGGGTGATCGGTGGTGCCTTCACGAGTCTGTCGAACGAGCACGGCCGGATTCGACAAGGCCCGGAAAACTCTTGTCCGTGACGGCTCCGGCTCGTACAGTCACAACACCGCCGCCTCGAGTGAACCAGGAGGTCGACGGTGCGCAGAATTCACGGTGCGGGTGTGGTCGTGGCGGTCGCGGCAGGGCTCGCGGTCCTCGCCCCCGCGGCGAACGCCCAGGTCGGGACGGGTCCGTGGACCCCGGAGTCGCCGGGCTTCACGGAACAGGAGCGCGGGTGTGGCCAGATTTCCGGGCTCACCTTCCAGCTCACCTGTTCGACCGGCAGTGGTGACCAGCGGGCGGAACGCCGCTACACCACCTACACCGGCGGTACCCACCAGTTCGAAGGCTCGTTCAAGATCACCGGCATGACCGGCTCCCGGATCAGTCTCAAGCAGACGTTCCGCGACGGCTCGAACGCCGGGCCGTACTTCCTGCTGGCGGTCGAGAAGGGCGGCCGGATATACGCGGTGGAGGGCGGGGCGACACTGGGCAGCGGCGCGACCGTCGGCACGTCGGTGCGGGTGAACACGATCAACCAGGTCGGCAGCTCGCACAAGGTGTACCTCAACGGCTCGCTCAAGCAGACGATCGCCAGCGCGAGCGGTAGTTACTACGACAAGTTCGGCAGTTACCGCACGTCCAGCGGCGCGGGGCCGATCACGGTGCAGTGGAGCGGCGTGAAGTTCTGGCGCAAGTGACGCACCGGCGGCGCTCCCGGGTCACGCCGGGGGTGCCGCCCACGCGGCGAGGTCGTCCCAGGCGGACAGCCGCAGCCCGCTGGTGAACCGGCGGGCTGCGCCGGTGACCGGGTCGTCGAAGGCGAGCACCTTCGCCAGCAGCTGCAACGGTTTCGTGAAGTCGCCGAGCGGCTTTTCCCGCAGCTCCGGGTAGAAGTCGTCGCCGAGGATGGGGACGCCGAGGCCGCTGAGGTGGACGCGCAGCTGGTGCGTCCGGCCGGTCGACGGCTTCAGCCGGTAGCGCCCCAGCCCGTCGCGGTGTTCGAGCAGTTCGACGTGCGTCTCGGCGTTCGGCTCGCCCGGCTTTTCGCGCGCGGCGAGCACCCCACGCTCCTTGACGATCCGGCTCCGGACGGTCCGCGGCAGCTCCAGCGCGGGGTCGTACGGGGCGATGGCCTCGTACTCCTTGTGCACGCGGCGGTCGCGGAACAGCGTCTGGTACTTCCCGCGCAGCTCCGGCGTGATCACGAACATCACCAGGCCGGCGGTGACCCGGTCGAGCCGGTGCGCGGGGGACAGCTGCGGCAGGTCCAGCTCGCGCCGCAGCCGCACGAGCGCGGTCTCCAGGATGTGCTGCCCGCGCGGGATGGTCGCCAGGAAGTGCGGCTTGTCGACGACCAGCAGGTGCTCGTCGCGGTGCACGACGCGGATTTCGAACGGGACCGGCACCTCGTCCGGCAGGTCGCGGTGGAACCAGATGAACGAGCCGGGCTCGAACGGCGTGTCGACGCCGAGCGGGCCGTCGAGGCCGTGGATGCGTTCCTCGCGCAGCATTTCCTCGATGCGGGCCGGTGTCACGCGGGGCAGCCGGTCGACGAGGTGCGCCAGCAGGGTCGGCCACTCGCCGTCGGCGGGGAGCTTGAGCCGGGCGGGGTCCAGCCCGTGGCGCGGCGGGATCGGCGGCCGGAGCTTGCGTCTCATCGTCCCCGACTCTAGTTGCCGATCCGGCCAGAAGCAGGCCGCCCCCGAACGGCAGGCGACCGGCGCCACGGGCTGATCCGGCCGTGACTGTGGCCGGATCGGCAACCAGCAGCACAGCTAACCCTCCGGCGACGTCCGGTAGCGCGCGAGGTAGCGGGCGGTGGCTTCGGCGTTCTTCGCCTCGGCGGCTTCGGCGCGGATGCGGCGCCCGGTGTTGTGCGGGAAGCCCTGCCGGCCGAGCCGGTGCTCGACGCTCTCCTCCATGTACGCGCAGGAGTAGAAGTACGCGACGAGCGCGGCCATGAGGACCAGCGAGAGCCGCAGCCAGATCGAGCCGGGCAGCAGCAGCCACACCGCGCACAGCGGCAGGATGCCGACCGACCGCTGCAGCACGTACCGCGCCCGCCAGTGCTTCGAGGTCGCGTCGTGCAGGGCCCAGTCGTTGAGGCGCTCGGGCAGCCGCACGCCCACGGCGTACCCGAACCAGCGGAGCACACTCGGTCGTTCCATGAATTCGATAGTACACTAATGCTTAGTGCACTAATAATTAGCGCGATCGAGGACACAGTAGGATCGAAGGCATGATCGACCTGGGTGAAGACCCGCTGAAGCTGGACCGGCAGGTGTGTTTCGCGCTGTCGGTGGCTTCGCGCAGCGTGATCGCGATCTACCGGCCGCTGCTCGAGCCGCACGGCCTGACCCACCCGCAGTACCTGGTGCTGCTGGCGCTGTGGGAACGCTCGCCGCGCTCGGTGAAGGACCTCGGCGCGTCGCTGCGCCACGAGCCCGCGACGCTCTCGCCGCTGTTGAAGCGGCTGGAGGCACTGGGGTACGTGACGCGCGCGCGGAGCCGCGAGGACGAGCGGCAGCTGACCGTCGAGCTGACGGCGAAAGGGCGCGCGCTGCGGGCGGTGGCGGAGAAGATCCCGTACCGGGTGGTCGAGACGCTGGGGATGGACGTGTCCGAGCTGGAGGCACTGCACGCCGCGCTGAGCCGGGTCATCGCCGCGACCGCCTGAGGAATTCCCGGCCGCCCGGCGCGTTGCCACTGGAGAGCCCTCCGGGAGGAACCGTGCTGAAGATCAGGCTGGGTGTCGCGCCGGCGGCGGGAACGGGGCCCGGCGAGTTCGCCGGGCTGGCGCGGCGGCTGGAGGCCGCCGGTGTCGACTCGCTCTGGCTGTCGGAACTGGTCTACTCGCCCGAAGTCGACCCGATGATCGGCATGACGCACGCGCTCGCGACGACGGCGAAGCTCAAGGTCGGCACCGGCGTGGCGATCCTGCCGGGCCGGCACCCGGTGCTCGTCGCGAAGCAGTTGCTGACCCTGGCCGGCCTCGCGCCCAAGCGGGTGCTCCCGGTCTTCGGGCTGCGCCCGGCCCGCGCCGCCGAGCACGACCTCTTCCCGGTGCCCGCCGGGCGGCGGGCCGCGGTGTTCGACGAGTCGCTGACCCTGCTGCGGCGGTTGCTCGAAGAGGACGACGTCTCCTTCGACGGCGAGTTCTTCCACGTCGACGGCGGCCACCTCGGGCCGCGCCCGGCCAAGCGGCTGGACGTCTGGCTCGGGGGAGCGGCGCCGGCGGCCCTGCGCCGGGCGGGTCGGCTCGCCGACGGCTGGCTCGGCAGCTTCCACACGCCGGCCCAGGCGCGCGACGCCCGCATCGCGATCCAGGAGGCCGCGGCGGAGGCCGGTCGCGAGATCGAAGCCGACCACTTCGGGCTCAGCCTGGCCGTCGCCGACAAGGGGCTCCCGGCCGAGCTGATCGCCGCGGCGGCCAAGCGGCGGCCGGGCGTGCCGGTCGAGGACCTGGTGGCGACCAGCTGGCCCGAGGCGCGCCGGCTGGTGGAGCAGCACATCGAGGCCGGGCTGACGAAGTTCGTCATCCGGCCCGGCCACGGCGACTTCGAGGAGTTCCTGGCGAACTTCCAGGCGGAGCTCATGCCGCTGCAGAACTGATGTACCTACCGGTAGGTACACTGAGGTCCGTGGACACGAGGGAACGCCTCATCGAGAGCACCCGCACCCTGCTGTGGGAGCGCGGCTACGTCGGCACCAGCCCGAAGACCATCCAGCAGCTCGCCGACGCCGGTCAGGGCAGCATGTACCACCACTTCTCCGGCAAGGAGGAGCTCGCGCGCGCGGCCATCGACCGCACCGCCGAGGAGATGCGCGCCGCCGCCGAGGCGCAGCTGTCCGGGCCGGGCACCCCGCTCGAGCGGATCGCGGCCTACCTCCGCCGTGAACGCGACGTCCTGCGCGGCTGCCCGGTCGGCCGGCTGACGCAGGACCCGGACGTCATGGCCGCGCCCGTCCTCCGCGCACCGGTCGAAGAGACGTTCGCCTGGCTGCGCACCCGGCTCGCCGAGGTGGTGGCGGAGGACGACGGCGGGCTCGACCCGGTGGCCACCGCGTCGGCTGTCGTCGCGACCCTGCAGGGCGGCTACGTCCTCGCCCGGGCCGCGGGCCGCACCCAGCCGTTCGACCAGGCGATCGAGGGGATCCTCGCGCTGCTCGGCCGCGCCTAGAACTCGAGCTGCTCGGTCTTGCGCGGCATCAGCAGCAGCGCCAGCACCGACAGCACCGCCACCGCGAGCAGGCCGATGAACACGTAGTGCGTCGCGTCGTTCAGCGCGCCCCGGACGAACGTCGCGACCGGGGAGTCGCTGTGACCGCCCAGGACCAGGCTCGTCGCGTCCACCGACGGCGGCAGCTTGCCCGCCACCTCCGCCGGCGGGTTCGCGAACCGGGAAGCCAGCGTCGCGTTCGCGATCGCGCCGAACACCGCCGCGCCGACCGCGCTGCCGAGGGACCGGCTGAACAGGTTCGTCGCCGTCACCACGCCGCGGCGGTCCCAGCCCACCACCGACTGGATCGCCACCAGCGTCGGGCTGGCCGCGAGGCCCAGGCCGAGGCCGAGGACGAACGCCGCGATCGCCGCCGCCCAGATCGACGACGTCGCGCCGAGCATGGCCACCAGCACGCCGCCGGCGATGATGAACACGCTGCCGATCAGCGCCGTGTCGCGGAAGCCGATGCGCAGGTAGATCTTGCCGGCCAGGGCCGCCGAGATCGGCCAGCCGACGGTCAGCGCCGCCACCGCGAACCCGGCCACCAGCGCGCCCGCGCCGAGCACGCCCTGTGCGTAGGTCGGCAGGTACGACGTCAGGCCCATCAGGACCGCGCCGACCACGACCGCGACCAGGTTGCCGCCCACCAGGATCCGCCGGGTGAACACCCACAGCGGCAGCACCGGCTCGGCCGCGCGCTTCTCCACCAGCACGAACGCCACCAGCAGCGCCGCGCCCACGACGAAGATCGCCACGCTCGGCAGTGAGCCCCACGCCCACGCGACGCCACCTTCGAGCAGGCCCAGGATCACCAGCGAGCAGCCGACGGTGAGCAGCGCGGCGCCGGTGTAGTCGACCCGGTGCGGCTTGCGCTCCACGCGCTCGGCGAAGTTGCGGAACAGCATCAGCGCGGCGATCGCGCCGAGCGGCAGGTTGACGAAGAAGATCCACCGCCAGTCCAGGTACTCGGCGAACACGCCGCCGAGCGTCGGGCCGACCACCGACGCGATGCCCCAGACGCTGGCGACGTAGCCCTGCACCCGGGCGCGTTCCTCCACCGTGTAGAGGTCGCCGATGATCGTCATCGACATCGGCTGGATCGCGCCCGCCCCGATGCCCTGCACCGCGCGGGCGGCGATCAGCACCGGCATGCTCCACGCGGCCCCGCACAGCACCGAGCCGACGAGGAACGCGGCGATCCCGAAGAACATCACCGGGCGGCGGCCGAGGACGTCGGCGAACTTGCCGTAGAGCGGCACCGTGACGGCCTGGGTGAGCAGGTAGATCGAGAACAGCCACGGGAACTGCGAAAACCCGCCGAGGTCGCGCACCACCGAGGGCACCGCGGTCGCGATGATCGTGCTGTCGAGCGCGACCAGCGCGGTGCTGAGCATGACGGCGACCAGCACGGGACCGCGTTCCGAACGGAAGCCGACCCCCTTCACGCTGGTGGCGGCGGGTGTCGTCATCGGCGGGCTGCTCCTCGGGGAGGTCATGTCCGGGGTCAACTACTTTGCAGTCCTAAGCATTCCACCGGGAGGGCACCGCACCCCAGCGAATTTCCGTCTCCGCGCTCATCGCGCAAGATGGGAGGGATGAGCGACTGGATCCGGCCGATCGGGCGGGGCTGGGTGGTCCGCGGCGCGGTGCCCGGCCCGGACGTCGACGAGTTCGCCGAGCCCGGCCGGGTGGTCGACGCGCTGGCCGCGCCCGGTGCCGGCGACAGCCTGCTGGCCGTGCAGCACCCCGCGCGTACGCCCGCGGCGCTGGCGCGGGGTCTCGACCTGGCCGCCGCCGTCCCGGTCGCCCGCGCGGTGCTCGAACGGCTCCGCAAGCGGTCCTACCGGCCGGTGCGCGAGGTCGTCGCGCCGTACCGGATCGAAGGGCCGGACGGCGTCGCGCTGGGCGTGCTCTGCCTGGTCGACCCGGCCGCGGTGACCGACGACGGCACCGCGCGCGTCCGGCACACCGAGGACGTCTACCCCGACGTCGTGGCCGAGCGGGCCGCCGTGCTCGCCGGGCTCGGCTGCGCGACCAGCGCGGCGCTGCTCGTCCCGGCCACCGGCGGCGACCTGCTCACCGAGGTGGTGGCCCGCGCGTGCGGGGCGCTCGGCCTGCCCGATCTGTCCACTTCGGACGCGGCCGGGCGGCGGCACGACCTGTGGGTGGTGCCCGCCGGGCCGCTGCAGCACCGCCTGCTCGCCGCGGCCGGCGCCGCCGAACTCCTGGTCGCCGACGGCAACCACCGGGTGGCCGCGGCCGCGGCGGCCGGGCACGGCGGGCTGCTCGCCCTGGTCACCGCGGGGCCGGAGCTGCGGATCGGCGCGATCCACCGGGTGCTCACCGGTACCGGCCTCGGCCCCGAGGACCTGGTGTCGCGCTGGTCCGCGGCCGGTCTGGACGTGCGCTACGACGAGCACGCGGTGCCGGTCACCGGCGAGGCCGTGGTGCGCGCGGGCGCGGCGGTGCTGCGGGTCCCGCTGCCGCGACCCGGGTTCGCCGGCCCGGGACCGGTGATCGACCACGAGATCGTCGAGCGCGTCCTCTTCGCCGCGGCGCTCGGGATCGACCCCGACGGCCCCGGCGTCCAGCCGCTCCCGGACGGCCGCCCGGTACCACCGGACGCCGACGCGGTGGTCCTGCTGGCACCGGTGAGCCACGCCGACGTCCTCGCCGTGCACGCGGCCGGGCGGCGGATGCCGCGGAAGGCCACGTACTTCACGCCGAAGCCGCGCAGCGGTCTGCTGCTCGCGGAGCTTTAGCGGCGTCCGGCGTGCCGACCCGGTGCGGTCACCGGCTGGTGGGACCGTGGGCGGCTGGTGGTGATGTGCGTGCCGCGCGTCCAAACTCGCGGTCCGGCGGCGGATCTCGCGGCCGCCGCCCGGCCGCCGCCCGGCCGCCCCGCAGCGGTATGCTGTTCGCGGAGCTCTAACGGGCGTCCCACCAGTCCAGGACGCGGGTCGCGAAGAACGTCAGCCACTTCGACGGCTCCCCGGCCGGGACGTCCACCGCGAACCACACGCGGCCCGTGTCGGTCCGCTGCCGCAGCCACGTCCCGTCCGGCTGCCGGGCCGCGCGGATCAGCTCGACCGCGTCCGCCATCCGCTCGTCCGGCCGGGCCGCGTCGCGGAAGTACGAAGCCGCGTTGAGCACGTCGTAGCGCCAGCGCATCGGGTAGCCGAACTCGGTCACCCACGGCCCGAGCGACTCGCCCGTCGACAACCGGCGGAACAACCCGCGCTCCAGGAGGTACTCCTCGCCGAGGCGGCGGGCTTCGCGGGTCTCGTCGGTGCCGCCGGTCGCGGTTTCGTGCGCCAGCAGTCCTTTGAGAGCGTTGAGTGTCGAGTGGACGGACGACCGCGTCGAGCCTTCGACCCACTCGCAGTTCCAGCCGCCGTCCGGGAGCCGGTGGGTGGTGAACCACGCCGCGATCCCGGCGACGTCCGCGCCGAGCCACACCCCGTTGGCCAGGGTCCAGGCGTTGATGCAGCAGTCGACTTCGCCGTCCCAGTAGGGCAGGTCGTCGTACTCCCAGCGGCAGTTCGCGGCCAGCAGCCCGGCCGTGCCGCCCAGCACCGCGGCGTCGAGACCCCATTCGCGCAGGGCGTTCAACGACCACGTCGTCGCCGTCCACGGCTGGGGCTCGTCGCCGCGGAAGCCGGCCGGGAAGAACGCGCCGCCCGCCCACCGGCCGTCCGGGTCCTGCGCCGCCAGCAGCCGCGCGCCGAACCCTTCGGACGCGACTCGGGCGCGCGTCGCTTCCCAGACCGCCGGTGGGGCGCCCGCGAGGTCCCGCTCGACCTGCCAGCGCAGGGCCGGATCCGAGTCGAGCAGCCACGCGAGCACGTCCACTAGGCCCCCGTGACGCCGTCGATCGCTTCCCGGATGAAGTCCGCGTGGCCGTTGTGGCGGGCGTACTCGTGGATCATGTGCAGCATCACCAGCCGCAGCGAGACGTCCTCGCCCCAGCGTGCCTGGTGGCCGGTGACGTCGAGGGACTCGGCCGCCGCTTCGATCTTGCGGGACTGCTCCACTTCGTCCTGCCACGCCGCGAAGGCTTCCTCGCGCGTCGAGGAACCGGCGTCGTAGGCGGCCTGGAAGTCGCCGTCGGCCGACCACCGCAGCGGGATGTCCTCGGCGTTGATCACCCGCCGGAACCAGGTGCGCTCCACTTCGGCCATGTGCCGGACGAGGCCGAGCAGCGACAGCGTCGAGGGCGGGCTGGCGGCGCGGCGGAGGTCCTCGTCGGACAGTCCGTCGCACTTCATCGCGAGGGTGGCGCGGTGGAAGTCGAGGAACGTGCGCAGCATTTCGCGCTCGCCCCCGGTCAGGGGCGGCGCGGGGCGTTCGGTGGTCACGAGTCAGTGTGTATCACGCCCGGAAATGTCGTACCCGTGTTTTAAGCTCGCGCGGTGGACTTGCCCGTGATGCCGCCGGTGCGGCCGATGCTCGCGAAAGCCGTGCACGAGGTGCCGCGTGACCCGGGGCTGCTGTTCGAGCCCAAGTGGGACGGTTTCCGCTGCGTCGTGTTCCGCGACGGCGACGAGATCGAGCTGGGTTCGCGCAACGACCGCCCGCTGACCCGGTACTTCCCGGAGCTGGTCGAGCTGCTGGCCGCCGCGCTGCCGCCCCGCTGCGTCGTGGACGGCGAGATCGTGCTGGTCACGCCCGCGGGGCTGGACTTCGAGGCGCTGCAGCTGCGGCTGCACCCGGCGGCCTCGCGCGTGCGCAAACTGGCCGAGGAGACGCCGGCGAGCTTCGTCGCGTTCGACCTGCTCGCGCTCGGTGACACCGACCTGACCGGAGAGCCGTTCCGCGCCCGGCGCGAGCGGCTGGAAAGCATCCTGCGCACCGACGCCGAGGGGCTGCAGCGCGTCCACCTGACCCCGCTGAGCGACGACCCGGCGCAGGCCGAAGACTGGTTCACCCGGTTCGAGGGCGCGGGCTTCGACGGCGTCATGGCGAAGCCCGCGGACCTGCCGTACGAGCAGGACAAGCGGGTGATGCTGAAGGTCAAGCACGAGCGCACGGCCGACTGCGTCGTGACCGGGTTCCGCTGGCACAAGGACGGCGCCGGCGTCGGGTCGCTGCTGCTGGGGCTGTTCGACGGCGAGGGCGTGCTGCACCACGTCGGCGTGGCGAGCAGCTTCACCAAGGCGCGGCGGGCCGAGCTGGTCGGCGAGCTGGCGCCGCTGCGGGAAAACGCGCTCGAGAACCACCCGTGGCGGTCCTGGGCCGAGTACGAACCCGAGCCCGGGCGGCAGCCGGGCGCGATGAGCCGGTGGGCGCCGCAGAAGGACCTGTCCTGGGAGCCGCTGCGGCCCGAGTGGGTGGCTGAGGTCCGCTACGAGCACCTGCAGGGCGGCCGGTTCCGCCACGGCGGGCGGCTGGTCCGGTTCCGGCCCGACCGCACCCCGGAGTCCTGCACGTACGCCCAGCTCGACGAGGCGCCGCCCGCCGAGCTCGCCGAGCTGTTCGGGGAGGCGCGATGAGCGAGGCGGTGCTGCTGGACGTCGACGGCGTCGAGGTCAAGATCAGCAGCCCGGACAAGGTCTACTTCCCGGAGCGCGGCGAGACGAAGCTCGACCTCGTCGAGTACTACCGCGCGATCTCGGGGCCGCTGCTGGCCCGGCTCGGCGGGCGCCCGCTGCTGCTGGAGCGCTACCCGGACGGCGCGGGCGGCAAGAACTGGTTCCAGAAGCGCGTGCCCAAGGGCGCGCCGCCGTGGCTGAGCACCACCGTCGTCTCGACGCCGAACGGCACGACGAGCGACGCGCTGGTGGCGAAGGACCTCGCGCACGTCCTGTGGGCGGTGAACCTCGGCTGCCTCGGCTTCCACGTGTGGCCGTACCACGCGGACACGCCCGAGGTCACCGACGAACTGCGCGTCGACCTGGACCCCTCGCCCGGCATCGGCTTCGACGAGCTGCGCGAAGCCGCCGTGCTGACCCGGGAGTTCCTGGCCGAGCACGGCATCGAGGGCCACCTGAAGACGTCCGGTTCGCGCGGCCTGCACCTGTACGTGCTGCTCGAACCGCGCTGGGACGGCTTCCAGGTGCGCGCCGCGGCGGTCGCGCTGGCGCGGGCCCTGGAGCGCCGGCACCCGGAGAAGATCACGGCGCAGTGGTGGAAGGAGGAACGCGGCTCGCGCGTGTTCGTCGACTTCAACCAGAACGCGCCGCACAAGACCGTGTTCGGCACGTGGTGCGTGCGGCCGCGGGTGGGCGGCCAGGTGTCCACGCCGATCGGCTGGGACGAACTGGACACCGTGGAGCCGGACACGCTGACGCTGAGCACGGTGCCGGCGCGGGTGGCCGGGCGCGGCGACCCGTGGGCCGGCGCGGGGGAGCGGCCGCAGTCGATCGAGCCGCTGCTGGCGATGTCCGAAGCGGACCTGGCGAACGGGCTGATGGACGCGCCGTGGCCGCCGGTCTACCCGAAGATGCCCAACGAGCCGCCGCGGGTGGCGCCGAGCCGGGCGAAGAAGGCGTGAAGGTGGCCACCGTCGCGGAGTGCCCGGCCGACGACGGGTTGCTGCTCGCCCTGATGACGGCGATGACGGCCGAGCTGATCGTGGTCTACGACCTGCCCCCGGACGCCCAGCCCCGCCCGCTGGCCCCGGCCAGCCGCTACCTCCTGGCCCGTGACGGCCCCCGCGCGATCGGCTGCTGCGCGGTCGAACCGGTCGAGCCGGGCCTGTCCGAGCTGAAACGCATGTTCGTCGCCCCGGACGTCCGCGGCACCGGCGTGTCGGGCGCACTGGTCGCCGAGTCCGAGCGCCTCGCCCGCGGCCAGGGCGCGGTCCGCCTCCGCCTGGAAACCGGCATCCGCCAGCCGGCGGCGATGCGCCTCTACGAGAGCGCGGGGTACCGGCGGGTGCCGAACTTCCCGCCGCACGAAAGCGATCCCGAGTCGGTCTGCTACGAGAAGGCGCTCGCTTAGGACTCGTTGTTCCCTCGCGCGGCGGCGATCCGCTCGAGCTTCTTCATCCCTTCGGAGTCTCCCGCGTCCCAGCGGAAACCGCGAGGTTGACGAGCGCGTCGACGTCGACGCAGTCCCCGGGCACGAGGTCCAGCTCGCGCAGGCGCGGGCCGTCCGCGGGGATCAGCAGCGGTCGGTCCGGGAACACCCGGCGCGGCGCTTCGGCCGCGACCCGGGTCTTGCCCGCCGCGGCCGGGCCGTGCAGCAGGACGGGGTGCCGATGGCGAAGAGCCGGCTGAACGCCTCGACGACGTCCCGCGTGCGGTCCGACCACGAACTGAGGAACGGCGTTCCCCGGACGAGGACCGAAACCGACGCCGCGAGCACCGCCACGGCGCCCGCGAACCACCCCGACCGTCTCTTCACCGCGCCGCGGTCTCCCGGCTAGACCTCGAGGTCCAGCGACAGCTGGCCGCGGTCCTCGCCGCCGGTGGCGAGGGCTCCCGACAGCGTCGCCACGCAGCGCGGGCACGGCGTGACCTCCGACGTCGTCAAGTCGACCGGTTTCCAGCTGCGGGATTCCCGCTCGCCGCAGGCGGAGCGGCGGTAACGGAGGTCGCCGGAGCGGGTCATCAAGTGGGCCAGGGGGACGTCTTCGGGCAGCACGCCGACCCGGTACCAGCGGGGTGCGCTCACCGCGGTGGTCGTCATGGGCGACAGTGTCCGCCGGCCCGGGCCGGCCGGGAGCGCATTTGCCGGTCGTCGGCGTGTCAGGCCTGGTCGGGGAGGTAGCGGAGGATGTGCAGCAGGCCGCGCTCGTCGACCACCGACGGATCCGCGGCCACGCAACCGCGCAGCTCGGCCAGGACGGCGCCGGTGTCGAGGCCCGCGCCGATCAGCACCAGCTCGGTCCGCTGCGGCGCGCGTGCGGGCCACGGCGCACGCGCCAGCTGGACGAAGCCGCCGACCGTGTGCAGGTCGAAGCGGGCGTCGATGCCGAAGTCGGCCTGGCCCTTCATGCGGTAGAGCCCGGCCGGGCGGCGCTCCAGGAAGTCCACGAACGCGCGAGGCGCCAGCGGCGTCGCGGCCGTGAACGTGACCGTCTGGTAGCTCGCGTGCAGGTGCTGGGTGTGGTCGTGCTCCTCCTCGCGCAGGTCGTCGAAAGACAGCTGGCCGACGCGCTCGCCGCGGGGTTCGGGATCGAAGAACAGCCGCGGGTCGACGCGGCCGTGCTCGGTGACCAGCAGCGGGCGGCCCGGCGCCAGCTCTTCGACGACCGCGGTGAGCTTGGCGAGCGCTTCGGCGGAGACCCGGTCGGCCTTGTTCAGCACCACGAGGTCGGCCAGCCGCAGGTGGTCGGCCAGCTCGGGGTGGCGCTCGCGGGCGGCCTCGAACTCGGCCGCGTCCACGACCTCGGCGAGCCCGCCGTAGCGGATGTCCGGGTTCTCGCTGGCGATCATCAGGCGGATCAGGTCGCGGGGTTCGGCGATGCCGCTGGCCTCGACCACGATGACGTCGATGCCCGCTTCGGCCGAGGAGAGCCGGCCGAGCATCGCGTCCAGGCCGCCGGCGTCGACGGCGCAGCACAGGCAGCCGTTGCCGAGCGAAACCATCGTGTCGACCTGGCCGGCGACCGCGAGCGCGTCGACGTTCACGCGCCCGAAGTCGTTGACCACGACACCGACCCGGGCGCCCTCGCGGTTGGCCAGCAGGTGGTTGAGCAGCGTCGTCTTGCCCGCGCCGAGGAACCCGGCGACGAGGACCACGGGAATCGGGCTCACGCACGCGACTCTAACGCCGCGCGCGGGCGCGCTGATACACGGGGGACCGCGGCCGGGAAAGGCCGTCCGCCGAAATCCCACGAAAAGAGGAAAGGCCGTTTCCGGGAAAGGATCACGGTGCCCGCGCCGTCCACTGTGATCGATTGACGGTAAATGCGCTGCGCCATGTCCGAATAACGCTTGGTAACAGTTATTTTCGGCGTGTTTTCCCTGGCCGGAGCCGCATTCCGGGATCGGCGGCGCGGGAGTCACGATCGGGGGAGTGCGGCGCGCGGATCGAGGAGTATTCTCCCCCGCCTGGCCGGAGGTGCCGGGGCGGCAGAGCCTCCAGGTCGACTTCGTCGTCGGCGACCATCGGAGGAACGGTGAACCTTTTCGTCGGGATGCAGATCACGATTTCGGAGAGTGGGGAAGCGCGGTGACCGTTACACCTGAGCGGGTGACGGCACCGCTGCCGCTTTACCCCCAGCGCGTCTCGGAGGAACAGAGCGTCAATTCCGCGGAAGCGGAAGAATTCCTGGACCGGATGTTCGCCGAGGGTGCCGCCGAAGCGGGCGACCGGTTCGAAACCCGGCTCGCCGTGGTGCGCGCGGAAATCGCCGAAACGGGAACCTACCGCCACACCGCCGCCGAGCTGGCGTACGGCGCGCGCGTCGCCTGGCGCAACTCGGCCCGCTGCATCGGCAGGCTGTACTGGCGCAGCCTCCGCGTCCGCGACCGGCGGCGGGTCACCGACCCCGCGGCGATCGCCGGCGAATGCGTCGCCCACCTGCGCCAGGCCACCCGCGGCGGGCGGATCCGCCCGACGGTCACCGTCTTCGCGCCGGACACCCCCGAGGTGCCGGGGCCGCGCATCCACAACGAACAGCTGATCCGCTACGCCGGGTACCGCCTCGACGACGGCTCGGTCCTCGGCGATCCCCGGTACACCGGGTTCACCGATCGCGTGCGAAGACTCGGCTGGCGCCCGCCGGAGCGAAGAGGGTCCTTCGACGTCCTCCCGCTGCTGATCGAGGCGCCGCCCGGCGAGCCGCGGCTGTTCACGCTGCCCCCGGACGCCGTGCTGGAGGTGCCGCTCACCCACCCCGACCACCGCTGGTTCGCCGGCCTCGGCCTGCGCTGGCACGCCGTGCCGGCGATCAGCAACATGCCGCTGGAGATCGGCGGGGTCACCTACCCCGCGGCGCCGTTCAACGGCTGGTACCTCGGCACCGAGATCGGGGCGCGGAACCTGGCCGACGAGCAGCGCTACGACCTGCTGCCGGTCATCGCCGAGCTGATGGGCCTGCCGACGGCGTCCGAGCGCACGCTGTGGCGCGACCGGGCGCTGGTCGAGCTGACGCTGGCGGTGCAGCACTCGTTCGACGCCGCCGGCGTGACCATCGCCGACCACCACACCGAGTCGCAGCGGTTCCTGGCCCACCTGGAACGCGAAGAGCGGGCGGGCCGCCGGTGCCAGGCCGACTGGAGCTGGATCGTGCCGCCGGTGTCCGGCGGCCAGACCGCGGTGTTCCACCGCTACTACGACGAGCCCGATCCCGCGCTGCGCCCGGCGTTCTTGCCGCCGGCGAGCACGTGCGGGTGAACGAGCGGCCCGTGGGCCCACGAAGAGCAACGTAAGAGCGCCCGTATGGCGGATCGTGCCCGGCCCGCGGCGCGGCCCGGTCCGCCAGGGCCGACAATGAAGGCATGTCCGTTGTCCTCGTCGCCTACGCCGGTCGCCACGGCGGAACCCGGCAGATCGCCGAGGTGATCGCCGCCGAGATCGGCGGGACCGGCCTGACCGTGGACGTGCGCGACGCCGCCGACGTCGCCGGGGTCGAGGACTACGCCGCGGTCATCGTCGGCAGCGCCCTGTACTACCACCGGTGGCGCCCGGAGGCGGTCCGGTTCCTGGAGCGCAACGCCGGGGCGCTGGCCGAGCGCCCGGTCTGGCTGTTCCACAGCGGACCGTGCGGCCCGGGCGCGGCCGGCCAGCAGGTCAGCCTGCCGCCGAACGTGGCGCTGCTGGCCGCGCGCATCGACGCCGAGCGCACCGCGACCTTCGGCGGGCGCCTCGACCCGGCGACCGTGCACGGCCTGATCCCGCGCCTGCTCGCGTCCGGGCGCCGCGCGGGCGACTTCCGCGACTGGGACCGGATCAAGGCGTGGGCCCGGGACGTCGGCCGCCGGGTCCGCACCCGCGTCACGCTCTGACCCTTGCCCGCACCCGGCGGTGGGTGCTAAACCCTGCCTGCGGTCTTCCGGTGAAAAACCGACGGGACGGGGCAAACGTGACGGAACGCAAGGCGGCATCGGCTCCGGCGAAGAAAGCGCTTACATCCGATCAGCGCAACGCCTTCCTGGCGGCGCTGCTCGGCTGGAGCATGGACTCGTTCGACTACTTCCTCGTCGTCTTCGTCCTGGCGGACATCGCGAAGGACAAGTCGTTCGGCGCGACGGCGACGCAGCTGGCGTTCATCACCACGGCCACGCTGGTGATGCGCCCGGTCGGCGCGCTGCTGTTCGGCCTGTGGGCCGACCGCGTCGGACGGCGGATCCCGCTGATGGCCGACGTCCTGCTGTACTCGGTGGCCGGCCTGCTCTGCGCGTTCGCCCCGAACTACACCGTGCTGCTCGTCCTGCGGTTCGTCTACGGCATCGGCATGGGCGGCGAGTGGGGCCTCGGCGCGGCACTGGCGATGGAGAAGATCCCGGTCGCCCGCCGCGGGTTCTTCTCGGGCCTGCTGCAGGTCGGCTACTCGATCGGCTACCTGCTCGCCGCGCTCGCGTACCTGCTGTTCCACTCGCTGCTCGACCTCGAATGGCGCTGGATCTTCGTGCTCAGCATCTTCCCGGCGCTGATCAGCCTGCTGATCCGGGCGCGGGTGAAGGAATCGGAGGTCTGGGAGGTCGCGCGGGAGAAGCTCCGGGTCACGCGGACGTCGGTCAAGGACATCCTGCTGAACCCGAAGGTCATCCGCCGCTTCGGCTACCTGATCCTGCTGATGACGGCGTTCAACTGGATGAGCCACGGCACCCAGGACGTCTACCCGAGCTTCCTGAAGGCCCACGAAAACGGCGGGGCCGGCCTCAGCGCGTCGGCGAGCACGTGGATCGCCGTGCTGTACAACGTCGGCGCCATCATCGGCGGCCTGACCTTCGGCACGCTGTCCGAACGCCTGGGCCGCCGCCGCACGATCGTGACGGCCGCGGTGCTCGGCCTGCCCGTGATCCCGATCTTCGCGTTCGACCACGGCGCGGGGATGCTCGCGCTCGGCTCGTTCCTGATGCAGATCATGGTGCAGGGCGCGTGGGGCGTGATCCCCGCGCACCTGACCGAGATGTCCCCGGACGCCATCCGCGGGTTCTACCCGGGGGTGACCTACCAGCTGGGCAACCTGCTGGCCGCGCTGAACCTGCCGATCCAGCAGGCCATCGCGGAGGCGCACGGGTACACCTCGGCCCTCGTGTGGACGGTGGTGCCGGGCCTGATCGCGGTGGCGGTGCTGACGGCGATCGGCAAGGAGGCCAAGGGGATCAAGTTCGGCGAGGCGGCGGTGGCCACGGCCCCGGCGGGCACGAAGTAGCGCCCTCCGCCGTCAGCCGGGCCAGGATCCCGAGCCACTCGACGGCGTCGGCCGCGGAGGGGTGCAACGGCAGCGACGGCCCCAGCCGGAGGGTCTCCATCGCCCGCCGCACCACCGCGGGGCAGCCGGCGAGGGCGAACGGGACCCCGGCGCCGAGCGCGCGGCCGGCCACCTCGTGCAGGAGCGCCACCCCGCGGGCGGAGCAGTGGCGCACCCCGGTCAGGTCCAGGACGAGACCCCGCGGGGCCAGCGCGACTTCTTCGGCGAGCCGGTCGTGCAGCCGGTCCCCGCAGGCCAGGTCGATGTCCCCGGTCACGGCGACGACGGTGGCGTCGGCGGTCGCGGTGAGCACCAGCGACGCGGCGGGCGGCGCCGGCGGTTCCGGCCGGCTCTCGTAGTGGCGGTCCAGCAGCGCGTCGATGTCGAGCTTGGCGGGGTAGGGAACCGAATCGACCCGGTGGGCCCATTCCCGCAGCGCCGCGACCAGTGCGCGGTGCTTTTCGTCATCGGGGCGGACCATGCTCGTTACATCGTTTTCGGGGGCCCCGGTGCAACACCGGGCTCAGGGTGTGACGAGCCCGGCCTCGTAGGCGAAGATCGTGAGCTGGACCCGGTTGCTGACGTCGAGCTTCGCGAACGTGCGCGTGATGTGCGTTTTCACGGTCGCTTCGCTGACGAACAGCTCCGCCCCGATCTCCGCGTTCGGCTTGCCCCGCGCGACCGCCGTGACGATCTGGCGTTCGCGGTCGCTGAGCAGGTCCAGCTTCGCCAGTGCGAGGGCCCGGCGCGGGCTGACGCGCGACGCGACGAACTGGCCGATCAGCTGTTTCGTCGTGCGGGGGGACAGCATCGCGTCGCCGTTCGCGACCACCCGGACGCCCTCGATGATCTCCTGCGGCGAGCCTTCCTTGAGCAGGAACCCGCTCGCGCCGGCCGCGAGGGCTTCGAACACGTACTCGTCGAGGTCGAACGTCGTCAGGATCAGCACCCGCGGCGGGCGCGGCTGGGCGAGCACCGCCGCCGTCGCCGCGAGGCCGTCCATGCGGCGCATCCGGATGTCCATCAGGACGACGTCCGGTGCGTGCCGCGCGACCTGCTGCACCGCTTCGTCGCCGTCGCCCGCCTCCGCGACGACCTCGATGCCGGGGGCGCTGCCGAGGATCATGGTCAGGCCGGTGCGGACCAGCGGGTCGTCGTCGACGAGCAGTACGCGCACGCTCACCCGCACATGCTAGGGCGCCGGGCCGGCCGCCGGTGCCCAGGGCAGCCAGGCGCGCAGCGCGAACATCCGCTCGCCGGCCGGGCCCGCCGTGAGCGAGCCGCCCAGCAGGGAGATCCGCTCGCCGACGCCGGTGAGCCCGGTGCCCGAACCGGGCGAGGGCACCGGGTGCGGCGGCAGCGCGTTGACGACCTCGAGCACCAGGCCGGGGCCGGGGCCGCCGCGCACGGTCACCTCCGCCGGCGCGCCCGGCGCGTGCCGGAGCACGTTGGTGAGCGCTTCCTGGAGGATCCGGTAGGCGGCCGTGCCGAGCGGGGCCGGGGCGGTGGCCGCCTGGTCGAGCAGGATGGTCACGTTGGCGGCGAGCCCGGCCTGCCGGGCGCCGGAGACCAGGCCGGGGATGTCGGCCAGCGTCGGCTGGGGCGGCTCCGCCGGGCCGCCCGCCTCGCGGCCGGTGAACCCGGGGCCGCGGAGCACGCCGATCACCTGGCGCAGGTCGTCGAGCGACTGCCGGGCGGTGGTCCGCACGGTCTTGGCGGCCGCCGCGGTGTCCGGTGCGGTGGTGGCGGTGACCTCGAGCGCGCCCGCCTGCAGTGAAAGCAGCGACAGCCGGTGCCCGAGGACGTCGTGCATCTCGCGCGCGATGCGGGCCTGTTCCTCGCGGCGCGCCATCTGCTCCCGCAGCGCTTCCTGTTCGGCGATCCGGCGGCTCGTCTCCGCCAGGCTGTGCCGCACCACGCCGACGGTGACCGGGACCGCGGTGAACACGACCGCGGTCAGGACCACGCCGACGAGCTTGGCCGCCGTCGACTCGGTCGACATCCAGGCCCCGGCGATGGTGACGTCGGAGAAGCGGCTCGCGTCCCGCCACACGGCGAGCGAGGTCGCCGCCACCACGAGCGCCGAGGTGCCCCACCGCCGCCACCCGACGTGGTGGGCCGTGAACGCGGCGAGGGCGATCAACGCGGCCAGCGAGTCGCCGGGCAGCAGCAGCGGCGGCACGAGCGCGAGGCCGGTGACGAGCAGCGGCCAGCGGTGCCGCCAGACCAGCATCACGGACGCGCCGATCCCGGCGAACCAGGCGAGCACGCCCGGCACCGTGATCAGCGTGGCCGACGTCCCCGGCAAGGCACTGGCCATGGCGACGTAGATCGTGCTGCTCAACACGCCCGCCGCGACCGCGAGCACGGTGCACACCACCCGAAGCACGGACCCCATGCGCTGAGCCTACGAGGCGGTCCCGGGGCGTCCATCAGCTGTTCGGCTTGTCCGGCGCGGGGGCGGTGACGACTTTCGTCGTACGGGGTCGAGGCTCGCGGACGACGCGGCGGCGCCCGCGCCGCTGGTTTCCTGCTCGCCGTCAAGCGAAGGCGAAAGGACACGACCCCGATGAGCGACTACACCCCGATCCAGCAGCAGTACCCGGTTCCCCGGGCCGCGCCGCCCCGCAACGGCCTCGGCACGGCGGGTTTCGTCCTCGGCCTGGTCGGGCTGGTGTTCTCGCCGATCCCGCTCGTCGGCGTGGTCGCCTGGCCGCTGGTGGTGCTCGGCCTCGTCCTGTCCGCGGTCGGCCTGGCCAGGGTGCGTGCGGGCAAAGCCACCAACAAGGGGCTCTCGATCGCCGGCATCGTCGTGTCGGTGCTCGGCCTCGTCGTGAGCATCCTGTGGGTGGTGGTGCTCGGCAAGGCGATCGGCGACATCAACGAGCAGGCGACCCAGCACCACACGATCGTCTATTCGGTGACGGGCGATGCGAAGACCGCCGACGTCGACTACAGCACCTTCGACCAGGCGGGCTCGGTCAAGACCGAGACCGGCGCGGCGGTGCCGTGGACGAAGACCGTCGAGGCCACCGGCGTCGTCATCGGCGCGTTCACGGTGAGCACCGGGGAAGCGGGCGGCACGGTGACCTGCAAGGTCGTCGTGGACGGCCGGGAGGTCAAGACGGCGACCGCGTCCGGTGAGTTCGCGCTCGCCAGCTGCTCGGGTTTCTGACGGCGGTGGAGGAGGGGACCCGGCCAGGGGGCGGGTCCCCTCCCCGCGTCAGCCGCAGTGCTCGAACTCGCTGGTGTAGGACTGGCCGTCGGCCGCGCCGCCCCACTTCACGCACTTGTCCGCCGCGGCGGCGGAAACCGGGCCGGCGAAGTAGGAGAACGCGCCGGAGTCGGTGACCCGCGCCGAGCCCTGGACCTCCAGGAAGGCCGAGGTCTGCGTGGCCTTCCCGGCGTTGGCGCTCTTCATCGCGCTGACGCAGTTCTTGCCGGTGGCGGCGTTGTAGGTCAGGTAGGCCGTGCCCGCCGTGCCGAGCGGCGCGGAATCGATGACGCCGTAACCGAGTCCGCAGGCCGGGGCGCCCAGCGCGGCGTCGGTCACCGTGGCGTAGCGGATGGTGTCGTTCGCGTGGAACTCCGGCCCGGCCTCGAACAGCACGCCGACCGACGACTGGGACAGCTGCACCATGTCGGAGTACGCCGCGTCCTGGCCCCACACGAGCAGGCTGCCCGCGGTGCCGGTCCAGTTCGCGCCCTCGTCGAACGACGAGTGCACCCGCAGCTCCTTGCGCCGGTCGCAGGTGGACGGTGCGGCGAACACCACCCGGTTGTACTTGCCGCCGGTGTCGGTGGCGCTCATCCGGGCCGTCGAACCCTGGACGGTCGGCGCGACGAGGTCGGTGGCGAAGGCGAACTTCGCGCTGAAGCTCGCGCCGCCGTCCGAGCTGATCGCGAAGGCGCGGTTGCGCGTCCCGCCCTCCAGGCACTTGTCACCGTCGTTGGCCTGGTTGCGCGCGGCGGCGTACACCCGGCCGTCGAGCAGCTCGGTGACGCTGATCTCCTGCGGGTCGATCGCGGTGGTGGGCGAGTCGGTCGCGCCGCGGTGCCAGGTGGCGCCCCGGTCGTCGCTGTAGACCAGCGCACCGGTGTTCTTGCCGCCGATCGTCCAGCTGATCCCGGCGACGAGCCGCCCGGCGTGCGCGCCGCGGGTGAGCACGATCCCGTGCGACGGCCCGGTGGCGAGCCAGCCCGGGGCGCTCGCGAACCCGAGCTCGGTGGTCAGCACGCGCGGCGCGCCCCACGTCTTGCCGTTGTCCTCGCTGATCGACACGCGCGGGACGCGGCCGCAAGCGGGGTTGGTGTAGCACTGCATGGTGGACAGCAGCACGATCCGGTTGCTGCCCGGGATGACGATCGGGGCCGGGTTGCCCTTGGTGTCGCCGTTGGCCTTGATGACCGTCTGCAAGGCGCTCCACGTCTTGCCGCCGTCGGTGGAGCGCTTCAGGACGAGGTCGATTTCGCCTAGGTCGTTGCAGGTGCTGGCGCCGCCGTTGCGGCCCTCGGCGAAGGCGAGCAGGTCGCCGTTGTTCGCCTTGACCACGGTGGGGATGCGGTAGCAGTCGTGGCCTTCGGTGTTCTTGTCGAACACCAACGTGCTGCTGACGTCGGCTTGCGCGGAGGCGGTGCCGATGGCGGCCGGGACGGCCACGGCGGCACACCCCAGCAGCCCGGCCAGGAGGCCTCTGGTGATCCGGGTGAGGTTCACGGTTTCTCCCTGCGAGTTCGTTCTACGTCCTACGTCTCGGCGGTAGCGTCGACTCGGTCCGTACAAGACCCGTACAACCCGGCGTATAACGAACTATTCATGGCCGGCAGGGAAAATCCGGGTGAACGCGGCCGGATCCGGCCGCCGGAGCGGACGTGCACTGTCCTTTGTGGACCAGGGCCTGCGCGCTGTTCGGCTCAGGTCACCGGGAGCCGCAGGGCCGCGGCTTCGGGGCCGGTCAGGTGCGCCTCCAGCGTCTTGCACGCCGCGGCCACCAGTCGGTTGCGGTCGCCGGCGCGGGTCGCCATCACCACCTGGCACGGCTCGACGCCGGTCAGGGGCACCGTCGTCACGTCGGGGCGCAGGCGGCTGAACCGGATGCCCGCCGGGACGATCGAGACCAGCTGGCCGGCCGCGATCAGCTCGAACTTCTCCTCGTAGCCCTCGATCAGCGGCCCGTCCGGCGCGCGGGTGCCGTCCGGGCGGGGGTCGACGCGCCAGAACGCGTTCCACGCCGGGTCGTCGAGGCGGGGGAGCGGCTCGTCCGCGATGTCGGCCAGCGTCACCGACTCGCGGCCGGCCAGGCGGTGGTCGGTGGACAGCACCAGCACGCGCTCTTCGTCGTAGAGGACCGTCACCCGCAGCCGGTCGGCCGGCAGCGGCAACCG
Source organism: Amycolatopsis sp. cg9 (assembly GCF_041346945.1). Lineage (NCBI taxonomy): Bacteria > Bacillati > Actinomycetota > Actinomycetes > Pseudonocardiales > Pseudonocardiaceae > Amycolatopsis > Amycolatopsis sp. cg9. The sequence goes on from NZ_CP166850.1 coordinate 6,720,189, forward strand.
CGTCACCGCGATGTCGACCCGGTGGTCGAGCAGGGCCGCGCGGGCCTCCGTCCAGCCGAGGTGGCGGGTCAGCACCTCGGCGTCCGGGTGGCGGCGGCGCAGTTCGCGCACGGCCGGGGTGACGAACAGGTTCGTCAGGTAGCCGATGGTGACCCGGCTGGGGGTGGCCGCCGCGCGGGTGCTCGCCGCCGCCTGCTCGGCCGAGCGCAGCAGGGCCTTGGCACGGGGAAGGAAGACCTCGCCGGCGTCGGTGAGGCGGGTGCCCTGCGGCGTGCGGTCCAGCAGGCGCGCGCCGAGCTGGCCTTCGAGGCGGCGGATCTGCCTGCTCAGCGACGGCTGCGTGGTGTGCAGGGCGGCCGCCGCGCGCCCGAAGTGCCGGTGTTCGGCGACGGCGGTGAAGTACCGCACGAGCCGCAGGTCCAGATCGGTCACCCGGGCAGTCTACCTGCGGTGATGCCTGAGCCGTATTGCCCGATGAGGAACAGGCTTTGGACGCGCGAGCCACTCCCGCCGAACGATGGGAGCACAGCGAAAGGAGCACGAAATGCGTGTGTTCGTCACCGGTGCGACGGGGTTCGTCGGCAGCGCCGTCGTCCGCGAACTCCTCGAAGCGGGCCACGAGGTCCTCGGCCTCGCCCGCTCGGACGAGAAGGCCGCGGCGCTCGCGACCACCGGCGCCGAGGTCCGCCGCGGCACCCTGGCCGACCTGGCCGGTCTCCGCGCCGCCGCCGCGGAGTCGGACGCCGTCGTCCACACCGCCTACATCCACGACGACTTCGCCGATCTCACGGCCGCCGCGGCGGCCGACCGCGCCGCCATCGGTGCTTTCGGCGACGCCCTCGAAGGATCCGGCAAGGCACTGGTCGTGACGGCGGCGACCGGGCCGGTGGCGCCCGGCCGGCTGGCCACGGAGGACGACGAGGCCGACCCGGCGTTCCCCCGCTCGTCCTCGGAGACGGCGGCCCTCGGCCTGGCCGGCCGCGGGATCCGCGCGTCGGTCCTGCGGCTGCCGCATTCGGTGCACGGCGAGGGCGACCGCCACGGGTTCGTCCCCGCGCTGATCCGGCTGGCCCGCGAGAAGGGCGTGTCGGCCTACCCGGGCGACGGCACCGTCCGCTGGGCCGCGGTCCACCGCTTCGACGCGGCCCGCTTGTACCGCCTGGCGGTCGAGACGGCGCCGGAGGGCGTGCGGCTGCACGCCGTCGGCGACGAGGGCGTGCCGCTGCGGGAGCTCGCCGAGATCATCGGGCGGCACCTTTCGTTGCCGGTCCAGGCGGGAGCCGCGGCGGAGCATTTCGGGTGGATCGCGCACTTCACGCGGGCGGACTCGCCGGCGTCGAGCGTCCTGACGCAGAAGCGGCTCGGGTGGGTGCCCGAGTGGCCGGGGCTGGTCGCGGACCTGGAGGCCGGGCACTACTTCACCTGAGGTTGCCGCCGATCCAACGGCGATATATCGTGTGAATGTCGGCGATACGACAACACGAGGAGATCGCATGGACATGTCGGCGGGCGCGGGCCGGATCTTCGCCGGATTCGGCGGCGGCCACTTCGGCCACGGACCGGGCGGCCACGGCGGGCCGGGGCACGGTGCGGGTCACCACGAGCTGCACGGCGGGCCGGTCCTGCACGGCCTGCACGGCCACGAACCGGGCCTGCACGGGGTGCCGGGGCACGAGGACTGGGACGGTGGGCCGGAGCTGGCGCGTGGGGGGCCGCCGGGTGGGTTTCCGCCGCATCCGCCCCAGCCGCCGCAGCCGCCGGGCTTTCCCGGGTTTCCCGGTGGGCCCGGCTCCTTCGGCGGGCCGGGCGGGTGGGGCGGTGGTGGGCCGTGGCAGCGGGTGCGGGAGTTCCGCGGCGGGCGGCCCGCGGCGCGTCCGGTGCGCCCGGCCGTGCTGGCGCTGCTCGCCGAGGAACCGATGCACGGCTACCAGCTGATGCAGGAGATCCGCCGCCGCACGAACGAGCGGTGGCGGCCCAGTCCCGGGTCGGTCTATCCGATCCTGCAGCAGCTGGAGGACGAAGGCCTGGTCCACACCGTCGAGACGGCCGGGCGCCGCGTCGCCGAGCTGACCGACGCGGGCCGTGAGCACGTCGCCGGCCGGGAGGCGGAGTTCGCCGCGCTGTGGGGCGAGCCCGAGGAGGAGCCCAACGCCGACCGGTTCGCGACCCTGTGGCACGCCTTGGGCGAGCTGTCGGGCGCGGCCGCCCAGGTGGGGCACAGCGGCACCGAAGCCCAGGTGGCCGAGGTGAAGAAGATCCTCGCCGACGCGCGGCGGCGGGTTTACGCGGTGCTGGCCGACGCCGGTCTGGAGGACGAGGAGGCCTGACGCCGGCCCGCCCGGCCAGACCGTCCACATCGGACGGTCCGGCCGGGCGGGTAAGCTCGGCTCCCATGGAGGAGAAGGACTTCGCCGCCCACCTGACGGCGGTCATGACCGGCAGCGCGCTCACCATGCTGATCGGCGTCGGCCACCGCACCGGCCTCTTCGAAGCGGCCGCTCGCGGGCCCGCCACCAGCGCCGGGCTGGCCGAGCGCGCCGGGCTCCACGAGCGTTACGTCCGCGAGTGGCTCGGGGCCATGGTCACCGGCGGCGTCTTCACCCACGACGCCGGCGAGTACACCTTCCCGCCCGAGCACGCGAAGTTCCTGCTCGGCGAAACGGCGGCGAACCTGATGCCGTCCCTGCTCACCCTCAGCGCGTTCACCGGCATCCTCCCCGACCTGGAACGCGCGTTCGCCGAGGGCGGCGGAGTCCCGCGCGAGGCGTACGGGCCCCACCTCGAGGCCCTGGGCGCGAAAACCGGGGACAGCTGGAAGCACATCTACCGCGAACACCTCGTCGACGGCTTCTTCGGCGCGGTCCCCGGCCTGACCGAGCGGCTCACCGCCGGGGCGCGCGTGCTCGACCTCGGCTGCGGCACCGGCAACGCGATCGCCGTCGCCGCGCGGGCGTTCCCCGCCTCGCGGTTCACCGGGCTCGACATCAACCCCGGGGTGGTCGATCAGGCCCGGGAAAACACCCGGGACCTCCCGAACGCCGAGTTCGCCGTCGGGGACGCCGCCGAGCTCACGGCCGATCCGCCGTACGACGTGATCACCGCGTTCGACGCCGTCCACGACCAGGACCGGCCGGACGTCGTGCTGCGGCGGGTCCGCGGCGCGCTGGCGCCGGACGGCCTGTTCTTCATGGTGGACACGAACTTCTCCAGTGACGTCGCCGAGAACGTCGGCAACCCGCTCGCCGCGCTGTGCTACTCGATCAGCCTGATGTACTGCACGACGACGTCGATGGCCGAAGGCGGCGCCGCGCTGGGAGCCGTGTGGGGCACCGGAAAAGCCCTCGAACTGCTCGCGGACGCGGGGTTCCGGCACGTCGAAGTGCTCGGGTCCCCGCGTCCGCAGAACTGCGTCTACGCCTGCCGGCCCTGAACTACTGCTGGTACGGCGCCGCCGCGGCCTTCGCGGCCGTGATCAGCGCGCCCTTGTTCTTCGGCCAGAACGTGCTGTCGACGCAGGTGTAGCGGGGGAGGAAACCACCGCAGGTGCCGCTGGAGCCGCCGACCTCGAACGTCACGCTGGCGACGCCGAGTTCGCCGTAGGTGAAGTCGTCGGTGGTGCCGGACGTGTCGTAGCCGACGGTTTCCTCGTTGGTGCCGACGAGGTAGCCGTTGGACGCCGCGTACTTCGCGCCGAGCTTGCGGTACTGCGCGTCGTTCGGCGAGGTGGCCTGGGTGAAGCCCCACGGGATGATGATGTCGTTGCCGTAGCTGTGCAGCGTGATCATCGTGCCCTTGGCGGTGGCCGGCGCGGGGTCGTTGTTCCCGGTGCCGCGCTGGTCCGGGAAGATCGCGCGGGCCAGCTTCTCCAGCGCCTGTGTCTCCGGCTCGGAGCCCGCGCTCACGCCCTGGTAGGTCTCCGAACAGGCGGAGTTGGAGTCGCCGCCCCACTTGAACGTCGAGTTGCGGTTGAGGTCGATGCCGATGTTCGTGCCCGTGCAGCTTCCGCGCGAGTTGTCGGCGTTCTTGCGCTGCAGCTTGGGCGAATTCCCGCCGGAGGCGACGATGTCGACGCCGTCGGGATTGGCGATCGGCACCACCCACACCTCGGTCGTGTCCAAGATGGACTTCGCGGTGGCGTCGGTGGCGTAGCCGTCGGCGAGGTAGTCGATCCAGCGCCAGGCGAGCTCGCCGGTCGACAGCTCGCGCGCGTGGATCTGGGCCATCAGGAAGAACTTCGGCTTCGGCGACGTCGTCGACAGCGTGCAGTCGCCCGCCTGCTTCTTCGTCAGGCAGAGCGCCTGGACGTCGTGGCCGCCCTGGCCCTTGGTCTTCTTCCACGACTGGCCGATCGTGTACTTCGTGGCCAGGTCCGGGTGCGCGGAAGCGACCTGAGCGAGGTGGTTCTCGTGCGCGGTGACCGTCCGGTACCCGCCGTAGTAGGTGTCGGCCGCCAGCTTGTTCGTCTCGGCGGGGAGTTCTTTGTAGACGGTGTCGAAGAACGACGGCCGGTAGCCGCGCGCCCGCAGCTGGTTCGCGACGCCCTGGCCGCCGACGACGTAGACGGCACCCGCGTCGCCTTCTTCGACGTCGAAGCCGGCTTCGGTCAGCGCCTGCGCCTGGGCGGCGGTGGCCGGCACGCGCCAGAAGACCGGCGTGTCCGCCGGCTGGGCGGTGGCCGTACCCCCGAGCAGGGTGGTGAGCAGGACCCCGGTCGCCGCGAGGGCGAGCCGGGACAGGGACCTTGACGCCATCGGAGGATCTCCTCACGCCGCACGGATGGAGGTCCGGCGGGAACCCTTGGTCACCGCACCGGCACGCACAGTGTGTCGGGGCGGGCAAACCCGGCACACCCCCGAAAGTCGCGAAACCGGGCGTGCTCAGATCAGCCCGGCGTGCGTCTCGTTCAGCAGGGCGACGATCAGCCGCGGGGTGCCCGGCGCCACCACGACGGCGTCCTCGCCCGCCGGGTACGTCAGCACCCGGCCGCGGCCGAGGTCGAGCGCGGTGGCCGGGTTCGAGCGGATCCGCACGCCGCGGTCGCGCCGCGCGGTGTAGAGCTGGTGGACCGCTTCCCGCGGTTCGCCCAGCGGCGCGGCGCTCGCGGGCTGCACCCGGTCCGGGACGTCGGCGCCGTCGAGCTCGGGCAGGCCGTCGAGGAGGCTGGTCGCGAGCCGGACCGGGCGCACCGGCTCGACGAGCACCGCCACGTCGTCGGCGACCAGCCGGATCGCGTCCTCGCCCCGCGCCGCGACCAGGACCGCGCCGTGCCCGCCGTCGCGGTGGGTGGTCCAGGAGTAGAACTCGTGGTCCGCGTGCGCGAGGGTCCGCAGGGACGTGCGCCAGAGGTCGTTCAGCCGGTTGTTGCGCGCGAGCCCGAGCGCGGTGAGCGTGCGCATCGTGCGCTTTTCGAGTTCCGCCGCGGTGTCTTCGCGGACCCAGTGGTGGCGGGCGGTGCCGAGCGCCGCGGGCGGCTCGCCGAGGTCCAGCAGGCGCCAGGCGGTCAGGAACGCGAGCCGGGGCAGGACGACGGGTTCGTCGAAGACGGGCATGCGGTTCTCCCCGGGTCAGGCACCGATGGTGGGGTCGACGGTGGTCTGCCCGGTGACCGGGTCGACCCGGCCGTACCGCTCGTCGTCGGTGAAGAGGGAGCCGTCGTCGAGGACGTACTTGCGTTCGTGCTCCCGGTCGCCCTCCCGCCGCGAACGCCGGCCCGGCGCCTGCCCGCCGGAACCGCTCGTGCCGCGGGACGCGCCCGGTTCTCCGCCGCGGGAGCCGGGACCCGGCGGGACGCCGCGGGAGGTGCCGGGACCCGGCGGAGTGGCGCGGAAGGGGCCGGTGAGGCCCGGCGGCGGGACGGCGCCCGCCGCCGATCCGGCCGCTGGGGGCGCCGGGGCCGTCGCGCCGGGCACCGGGGCCGACCAGCCCGGGGGCTCGGTGGGGACGAAGCCGGTCGTCCTCGTCGCGCCGGGGACGGCCGGATCGGCGCCGGCCGGGCCCGGTAGCGGGTGAGCGGCCACCGCCGGGGCGGGTACCGGGGGAGTGGTGGGCGGACGGGTGGGTGGCGGGAACCCCGTGGGACCGGCGGCGGTCGTCGCGGGGTAGCCGGAGTGCGGCTGGGCACCCCCGCCGGCGCCGTGGCCCCCAGCGGCGGGAAGGCCGGCGGGGCCGCGATCGGCGGCCGGGAGGCCGGTGCGGGCACCCTCGGCGGCGGGGTCGCCGTCGTCGTAGCGCAGGGCGCGGGCCTGGCCGTCCAGCTGGGCGGCGTAGGCGTGGTAGTGCTCCAGGTACCGAGCCGCGTTCTCGTTGTAGGCGGTGATCGCCTGCTCGGTGTCGGTGTCCCACGGCGTGATGCGGTCCCAGAGGCTCTTCTCCGGCCGCGGGCCCAGGCGTGTGAGCTCGGCGTGGAGCTGCCGGTAGCGGTGGTCCGCTTCGGTGACGTTCAGGCTGTTGCTGACGTACCTCGCTTCGGTCGTGTCGAGGCCGCCGCCGAACGCGCGGGTGGTGGCGCTCGCCGCGTCGGCCGCTTCGCCCCGCCACGCGGCGTCGAGCCGGTTGAGGACCGAATGCAGGAGATCGGCCACCTCGCGGTGCGCCATCGCCACGCGCTGTGCCGTTTCGGCCGCCTCGGCCCAGCCGGTGCCGTTGCCGCGGTGCACCAGGTCCACGAGGTCCTGCAGGGAGACGACCCGCGCCTCGGCGTCCTGGCCCGCCAGGCCGGCGGACCACTTCTCGGCGTCTTCGGTCGTGTGCACGGACTCGGGCCCGGCCCGGTGGACCGCGGCCCGCACCCGCGGGTTCGACCAGGGGAACAGCATCAGCGGGCCAGGTCGCCGGCCGCGGCGGCGTCCTGCTCGCGCAGCCGCCCGGCCGACGCGCCGACCTTCGCGACCAGCTCGCGCAGGAACGCGATCCGGCGCCGGAGGTGGTCGCGGTCGGCCGCGAACAGCATGCCGAGGCGCGTGGTGTAGGCCTCGCTGGCCGGATCACCCGCGGGCGAGCGCAGGTTGATCAGCAGGTCGGTGTCGGCCGACGCCGCGGTCAAGCGGTCGTTCGCGGTCTCGAGCCGCGCGAGGAGCGCCCGCAGCTCGTCGGGGTCCAGCGCGAAGTCGGTGTGCGTCAACGGGTCCCCTCTCCGGCTCGCGGCGAAAGCCGCAAGGGGACAGTCGCGGGGCCCGCCCGGCCCGTTACGGCCGGGTGAAGGGGCGGCACTTTCACGTGAAAGTGCCGCCCCGCCGGGAAGAGCTACTTCTTCAGCCCGTGCTCGATGGCCTCGATGATCCGCGGCCGCAGCTCCGCCGCCGAGATGATCGCGTCCACCGAGCCGACCTCGACCGCGCGCTGGATGCTGTGGACGCGGTCGAACTCCGCGGCCACCTCGCTGACCTTCTCCGCGCGGACCGACGACTGGAGCTCCGCCAGCTTGGCGTTGAGCGCCGCCCGCTCGGCGCCGCCGGCCGCCGCGACCTGGGCCTGCAGCTCGGTCACCCGCGGGTCGTTCGCCGTGCGGTTGTTCACCTCGCCGGCGAAGACCACCGCGGCCGCCGGGGCACCACCCAGCACCGACGCGAACGAGCCCTCGAGGGCCAGCACCGTCATGTTCGGGTTGAGCGTCTTGGAGAACACCACGAACGCGCCGCCGTGGTACCGCGAAATCACGGTGAACACGATCGGGCCCTCGAAGTTGACGATCGCCCGCCCGATTTCCGCGCCGTACTCCAGCTGCAGCTTGCGCAGCGACTCCGGTGAGCCGTCGAAGCCCGACAGGTTCGCCAGGACCACCAGCGGCCGGTTGCCCGACGCCGCGTTGATCGCGCGGGCCGTCTTCTTCGACGAGCGCGGGAACAGCGTGCCCGCGGTGTAGGTGTCCGGGCCGTCGGTGGGCGGGAAGCCGCGGCGCGGCACCGAGCGCGACTCGATGCCGATGAGGCAGACCGGGCGGCCGCCGATGTGCACGTCCTGCACCGCCGACGTCTCCGCGTCGGCCATGCCCGCCCAGCGTTCCAGCACCGGGTGGTCCTGGTCGGACAGCGCGCGCATCACCGTGCGGATGTCGAACGGCTTCTTGCGGTCGGGGTTGTGCTCGGCGGAGAAGATCTCGCCGACGGTCGTGAAGTCGCTGCCGACGACGGCGTGCGGGAACGACGAGACGTCGCGGCCGACCGGGTCGGTCGTGGCCACCTTCCGCGGCCCGGACTCGCCCGGCGCGATGTAGGTGTGCTCGTAGTGCGCCATCAGGACTTCCCGCGCGGCCGGCAGGTTCGGCGCCCAGTACTGCGCCTGGCCGTTCGGGCCCATCACGCGGTCGTAGCCGCCGATGCCGAAGTTGTCCTCGGCCGACACGCCGCCGGAGAAGTCCAGCGCCTGCTTGCCGGTGAGCACCATCGCCGAGTCCGGCGTCATCACCAGGATGCCCTTGGTGTGCATGAGCATCGTGGCTTCGGCGTTCCAGTACGGCTGGGCGCCGACGTTGATGCCGTTGACCACGATGTTGATCTCGCCGCCGTCCTGGGTGAACGTGACGATCCGCTTGAGCGCCGCGGCGACCCAGTCCATGTTCTCGGTGCCCGAGGACATCGAGATCCGCGCGCCCGAAGACAGGGCGAGCCACTCCAGCGGGACGCGCAGCCGCTCGGCCAGGTCGAGCGCCGCGATGACGCGCGAGCACTCCGGCTCCGACAGGGCGCCCAGCGACTTCGTCGGGTCGCCCAGGAGCACGACGCGCATGACGCCTTCGGGGTGCCGCGCGGTCGGGGTCGTGACGACACCCGCCACGAGCGCCGCGGTGTTCTTGCCCTTCGGCCGGTCGACCGGGACCAGCACGCCGGAGGCGTCCAGGTCGTGCTCGGTGAACGTGCCGCCGGGGCCGGCGAGCAGGTCGGTCAGCTCGTACGGGTACACCGTCCCGCGCCGTGCCGCCCGCAGGACCTTCAGGCGGTATTCGTCCAGCGGCTTCACCGGCTCGGTCGACGGGTGGTCGACGTGCAGCCGCGCGCCGTGGCCGGGGTCGAAGGTGATCCGGACGGCGAGCTCGGTCAGCCTGCCCGCGTCCGTGCGCCGCCGCGCCAGGAACTGGACCTCCTCCAGCCCGGCCCCCACCGACGTCGGCAGGATGCGCTGGACCAGCGTGTTCAGCTCCTCGGTGGTGAGGTCGGTCGGCGGCCAGACGTACATCATGATCCGGTTGGTGTCGAACCGCTTGTTCTGCGGCCGCTGCGCCTGGATGTTCCGGATCGCGTCGAGGCAGGCGGTGACCGCGTCCTCGAGCGCGGGCAGCGCGACCAGGCGGCCGTCGGCTTCGCGCAGCGGCGTCAGGTCGCGGACCTGGCCCATCGCGATCAGCCGCTCGTCGGCCGGGTTGGTCTTCGCCACGGCCTTGAAGAGGTAGATCTCCTCGTCCGCCGACGGCAGCCGCGTGAGGTCGAACTCGCGCAGCCGCTGCAGCTGCAGGCGCTGGGCGATCTGCGGGTGCAGGCCGCGGATCAGCCGGTCTTCGGCGAACGCCTCGCCGTCGCGCTCGAACGTGAAGTGGTGGTGCATCACCGCGCCGCCGGTGCCGGCCACGGTGAAGACGACCCGCCGCACGCTCGCGGGCACCGGGTGCTCGGCCAGCAGCGCACCGAGCCGCGCGGCGGCCGCGTCGGCGTCCGGCTGGTCCTCCCAGCGCAGGTACAGGTCGGCGACCACGCCTTCGGTCGCCACCTCGCCGAGCGCGCCGAGCGCGTCGGGCAGGGCGGCGATGTCGACGGCGGTGGTGACCAGCGGCAGCACGCCGTCGGCGGTGTCCAGCCCGGCGGTCAGCCACCGGGAGCCGCCGGCGTCGCGCACGGCGACCCCGGACAGCCGCCGGTTGCCGTAGTAGCGGCGGGTCAGCACTTCCAGCAGCGGCGCGTGATCACGGCCCGGGCGCCCGATCCGCTGGCCGACCAGCCGGACGAGCGGCTGCGAGCCGGTGATCATCGCCTGGATCCGGTCGGCGCGGTCCGGCGCGTCCGGGTGCTGGTCGAGGTAGCGCAGTTCGGTGCGGACGGCGGCGTACACCTCGGCGCGGTGGCGGCGCAGCAGCGGCTGGGCGAACCAGCGGAACACGACGCCGCGGGCGAGGTCGGACACCGCGGGGAAGCGCACCTGCGTGGCCTCGACGAGGTGTTCCAGGGTGAGCCCGGCGCGCTCGCTCAGCGACTCCACCGGCGGCGCGCCGGTCAGCCACTGCCGCAGCAGCTCCGAAACGACGGCGACGTCGGCCGCCATCCGCTGCTGCGCCAGGAAGATCCGGAAGACCGCGGCCTCCAGCTCCGGCGTGCGGTCCAGGTCCGCGACGCCGTAGTGCGCGAGCACCTGGCGCAGCCGGGCCTGGAAGCCTTGGGTGACGCCGGCGCGTTCGACGTCGAGGCTCTGCAGGTAGCTGTGGAAGAACTCGCGCGAGCTGTGCACGGCGCCGTTCGACTCGGCGTCGAGCTCGCCGCCGGGGGTGTTGCGGCTCAGCTCGGACAGGTCGGCGAAGACGGTGAGCAGGTCCAGCTCGCCTTCGACCGGGCGGTTGCCCAGTTCGGTGCGCGCTTCCAGGTAGGCCGCGACGAGCCGCTTGCGCTCGGCCGGGTCGACGTCGAAGCCGAGCAGCAGGCTCTTCAGGTCCTGCAGGCCGCGTTCGACGCGCTCGGCCGCGGACACGCCGTCGGGCACGGTCGGGAGCTCGACCTCGACGGTCTCGGTCTCTTCGGCCGCCTCGTCCTCGGCCCCGTCGGCCAGCGGCTCCAGGCGCATCAGGGGCGCGCCGGTCTCGACCTGGCTGCCGACCGACACCGGGCACTCGCGGACGCGGGCGCGGAACGGCGCGCGCAGCACCGTCTCCATCTTCATGCTCTCCAGCACGAGGATCGGCGCGTTCGCCTCGACCTCGTCGCCGACGGCCAGCGGGGTCGCGACGACCAGGGCGGGCGCGGGGGAGCGGACGACGCCGCCCTCGTCGCGGCTGATGCGGTGGGTGACGCCGTCGACCTCGACCAGGTGGATCGGGCCGTGCGTGGCCGACACGAGGCGGAACCGCCGCCCGTTGACCAGGATCTGGCCGCTGTGGGCGTCGAAGCGGTCGATCTCGACCTCGGCGTGGTGCACGTCCGACGCGCCGGCCGAGACGCCGACGCGGAAGCGCTTCCGCCCGGCCCGCGCCACGCTGACGCGGTAGCCGACGCCGCGGAGCTTGAGCTCGAGCGGGCGGCCGCTTTCGTGCTGCACCTGCGGGCGCCCGCCGTGCGCGGTGGCCAGCAGCCGCTGGACGGAGACCTCTTCCTCGTCCTGGTAGGCCTCGATGGCGGCCGCGGCGAGCGCGATCGCGGAGTGCCGGTGGGTGACCAGGCGGCCTTCGGCGCGGACGCGGTCGATCCAGCCGGTGTCGGCGCTGGCGTCGATCACCTCGGGCTGGTCGAGCAGGTCGAGCACGAAGCTCTTGTTGGTGGCGCCGCCCTCGATGATGACGGTGGTCTCGGCCATGGCGCGGCGCAGGCGACCGAGCGCCTCGTCGCGGTCGCGGCCGTAGGCGATGATCTTGGCGATCATCGAGTCGAAGTCGGCCGGGATGGTGTCGCCTTCGCTGACGCCGGTGTCGACGCGGATGCCGGGACCGGCGGGCAGGGCCAGCCGCGCGATGCGGCCGGGGGAGGGCGCGAAGTCGCGGTCGGGGTCCTCGGCGTTGAGCCGGGCTTCGATCGCGTGGCCGCTCTCGGCGGGCTGGGTGCCTTCGAGCTTGCCGCCGCCCGCGACGTGCAGCTGGAGCTTGACCAGGTCGGTGCCGGTGGTGATCTCGGTGATCGGGTGCTCGACCTGCAGGCGGGTGTTGACCTCGAGGAAGGCGAACAGCTTCTCGCCCGGGTGGTAGAGGAACTCGACGGTGCACGCGCCGCGGTAGCCGACCGCCACCGCGAGCCGCTCCGCCGACGCCTTCAGCTCCGCGGTCTGCTCGGGGGCGAGGACGGGGGAGGCGGACTCCTCGATGATCTTCTGGTTGCGGCGCTGCACGGAGCAGTCGCGGACGCCGAGCGCCCACGCCGTCTCGCCGTCGGAGATCACCTGGACCTCGACGTGCCGGGCGCCGGTGACCAGGCGCTCCAGGAACACGACGCCGGAGCCGAACGCGCGCAGGGCTTCCTGGCTGGTGCGCTCGTAGGCGTCGGCGAGGTCTTCGCCGGAGGCCACCATGCGGATGCCGCGCCCGCCGCCGCCGGCGGTCGCCTTGAGCATCAGGGGGTAGCCGATCCGGTCACCGGCCGCCAGCGCGTCGTCGAGCGTGGCGACCTCGCCGCGGCTCCACGGCGCGACCGGCACGCCGACCTCTTCGGCGATCAGCTTCGCGCCGATCTTGTCACCGAGCTTGCGCATCGCCTCGGCGCTCGGCCCGACGAAGGTGACGCCGACCTTCTCGCACAGTTCGGCGAACGCCGGGTCCTCGGCGACGAAACCCCAGCCGACCCACGCGGCGTCGGCCTCCGTCTCGACGAGCGCCTGCTCGAGCTTGGCGAGGTCGAGGTAGGGCCGGGCCGAAGCCGGGCCGAGGTCGTAGGCCAGGTCGGCCTCACGGACGAACGTGGCGGTGCGGTCCGCGTCGGTGTAGAGGGCGACCGTCTCGATCCGCGTCCCGGTTTCCGCCGACAGGTCCCGGACGGCGTGGATGAGCCGCATCGCGGCCTCTCCGCGGTTGACGATGGCGACACGACTGAACACCGGCTGAGCCTCCCAAGTACCCACGCACAGAAGGCGACGCACCTGTCCTGGAGCGTCGCCTGCACCTGTCTACACCCTGCTGGATTACCGCGGGGTAGACCAATGTCCGCCATGGCGCATGCCGAGGCGGCTGCGTTGTGGGAACCCCACAAAAAGCGACCCGCGCCACACTGCCGGGACCGCGTTTCTCGCGAGGGCTGCCACAAAGCACGGTGCGCAGCCTACGGCGGGTCGGAGCCGGAAAACATCCAGATCCGCGAAAGTAGGGGCCCCGGTCAGGACGCCAGCAGGACGGCCGGATCCAGGACCTGGCCCAGCTCGCGGCGTTCGGCCTCCGACAACGGCACGGCCGCGACCTCGCACCGCCCGTCCGGCCCCGGCGCGGTGGTGATCGCCAGCACCGGGCGCCCGTCGATTTCGCGCAGCGTCACCCGGCCCCCGCAGGAGAGGTCCACCGTGACCCCCGGCTGTTCGCGATGCCGGCCCAGCCAGCGGCCGACGAAGTCGAAGGTCATCGCGTGTCTCCCCTCGGTACGGGCAACTCCCCTTGAAGCACAGGTGTCGTTCGTTAATGCCCCGGATACACCTCGTTCACACCTCGGATCGCGGACGGGCCGGCACCCCCCGACCGGGTGCCGGCCCGGCCCGCCCCCGGGCTCACCGCAGCGGCGCCTCCAGGACGTACCGCTTCGCGAGCCCCTCGCCGCAGTCCACCTCGACCGTCCGCCGGACGCACGGCGTGCCGTCGTCGCCGCGCAGGGCGTAGCCGACCGCCGTCGAATCCGGGACTTCGCGGACCTCGGCGGGCACGCGGCCGCCGGCCGAGAGGCGGCGCAGCAGGCGCTGCAGCGGCGCGTCCAGTGCCTCGTCCACAGTGGACGGCTCACGGGCCGTCCCGCGGGCGGACGGCGGTGCCGCGGGTGCGCCGGCGGTCAGCCGGTCGACCTCGCGGGTCGCGTCGACGATCGTCGTCACGGTGCCGCCGCCGTCGATGCTGACCCGCACCTCGCCCAGGCCGGGCGTGACGACCGGGTGGCCGTCGACCAGCTGCGTGAACACCACGTGGGTTTCGCGCACGCGCGGCTCCGCGACCTCCTCGGGCGTGCCGCCCGCGTGGTACTGGTGGCGCACCTTGTCCGCGACGAGGTCGACCCGGTCGGCCAAGCCGAACGTCTCGACGGCGTCCTGGGCGATCCGGACCGCCTCGGCGGCGCTCGGCGCGTCCCGGCCGGTGCCGTCCGCTTCGGCGAACGTGATCTCGCGGACGCCGCGGTGGTCGACGCTCAGCCGCGGGCCGCCCTGGTCCGCGCCCAGCACGACGCCGTGCGGGCCCATCGCCTCCGGCAGCCCGCCGCCCGGCCGGACGCCGTAGTGCCCGGCCAGCTCGCCCAGCTGCGCGGGCGAGAGCCGGCGCGGTGCGAACCGGGCCGTCTGCGGCGCGCCGGGCAGCTCGAGGCGCGCCTCGCGGATGCTCCGGGCGGCGTCGTACCACGTCCACCACCACCAGTTCTTCGACGCGGCGGCGGTCGAGAAGGACCCTTCGTTCCACAGCCGGTCCTGCGCCTCGGCCTGCGTCGCCCCGCACGCGACGGCCGAGGGCGCCTGGTGGTGGTCGATGTCCCAGGACGCGTCCAGCCACGCCTTGCTGAACTTGTGGCCGTTGCCGTTCCACTTGCTGAAGAAGTACGCGCCGTAGTTCGGGCTGTCCACGCTGGTGGACTCGAACCCGAAGATCATCCGCAGGCCCAGGTTCGCCGCGTCCCACGTGCGGATCGGGCTGTTGCCGTCGCCGATGCGCAGCGAGAGGCAGGTGGAGAAGAACAGGTAGCGGGCGACCTCGTTGCCCAGCCGCATGTCGGCCGAGCTCGCCCAGGCCGAGCCGCCCCAGGTGCCGCCCATCGGCATCCAGAACACGCCGTTGCCGTCCATCGTCCCGTGCCCGGAGTGGTACTCGGCCACGCAGGCGTCGAAGCCGTACGTGCCCTGCCAGTCGTCGTACTGCTCGCCGTAGAGCCAGGACAGCACGCCGCCGTCGGTGTACCAGAAGTTCGGCGCCGTGAACTGCTTGACGTAATTGTAGAAACCGCCGGCGTCGTCGTGGGTGTAGGAGAGGTCGGTGATTCCGGGCGGGAAGTCTTCGATCGAGCAGACGCCGTACCGGTTCGCGCCGCGGTCGGCGGTGATCCCGCTCGCGGTGAACGGATCGGCCGAGGTCAGCGCCCGCGCCGCGGTGGACGTCCCCGGTGGTGCCGCGCCGGCACCGTCTTTCAGCAAAGCCATGGTTCCTCCCCGTGTACCGAATGGATTCGTGCGGTGCGAAGCTACCTCCGAATCCGCCGAAAGCTTTCGAATACATCTTTTTGCCACACCTTCAGCGCAATTTTTTCAGTGCTGCACCGATTCCGTGGAGCTTTCCCGTCCGGTGCCGCCACCCGGTCAGCCGGAACCGGCCACAGTGGACAGCGCGGCGGGAGGTGCGCGCGCCGGGCGGGTGCGGCCAGGATGGCGGGATGAAACTCGGGCAGCTGGCCACGTCGGCGCGGGACCTGTTCTCCGCGAAACTCGTCTACGGCGAACCCGTCGAGCGGGACGGCGCCGTCGTCATCCCGGCCGCGGCGGTGTTCGGCGGCGGGGGCGGGGGCGGCGGCGACACCGGTGCGCTGCCGGTGCGGGAAGGCGCCGGGTTCGGCGTGTTCGCCCGGCCGGCGGGCGCGTTCGTCGTCCGGGGCGGCCGCGTGACGTGGGTGCCCGCGGTCGACGTCACGCGCCTGGGGCTGGCCGCCGCCGTCACCGTCGTCGCGCTCGCGAAGATCCTCGCCCGACGTGCCAGGTCCTGACCGGACAGGTGCGGCACGCGCCGAAAGTTCACCGCCGGTTCTTGTCCGCGTTCGCGTTCGCGGCCTAGCGTCGGGGCGTCGTTCGATGCGGAGGTACGCATGAGTTCTGGGGACCTGAGCCGCCGGGCGCTGCTGCGCGCGGGCGGGGTGGCGGCGGCCGGGGCGGCGGTGGGGATGCTGCCCGGCGTCGCGTTCGCCGATCAGCCGGGCGGCACCGGCAGCCAGACCCGGACCGTCACCGGCACGCTGAAGCCGGACGTCCCGGACTGGTACTACCTGCCCGTCGACGTCCCGCGCGGGGTGCGGCAGATCGACGTCCGCTACTCCTACGACAAGCCCCCGGTGCCGGCCGGCACCCGCGGGAACGCGTGCGACATCGGGATGTTCGGGCCGGAGGGCCACGAACTGGGCAACGCCCGCGGCTTCCGCGGCTGGTCCGGCGGCTTCCGCGACCGGTTCTCGATCAGCGCGGCCGAGGCCACGCCCGGCTACCTGGCGGGCCCGATCAAGCCGGGCCGCTGGCACGTCGTCCTCGGCCCGTACACCGTCGCGCCGCAGGGCCTGAACTACCAGGTCGACATCACGCTCACCTTCGGGCCCGACGCGGCGCCGTTCGTCCCGGAGCCCGCGCCGGAGACCGCGCCGGCCCGCGAGCGCGGCCGCGCCTGGTACCGCGGCGACGGGCACCTGCACACCGTCCACTCCGACGGCCGCCGCACGCCGGACCAGCTGGTCGCCGACGCCCGCGCGGCCGGGCTGGACTTCATCGTGTCCACCGACCACAACACGTCCAGCTCGCAGCTCGTGTGGGGCCGGTTCGCCACCGACGACCTGCTGATCCTCAACGGCGAAGAGGTGACGACGCGGTCCGGGCACTGGCCCGCCATCGGCCTGCCCGCCGGCACCTGGATCGACTGGCGCTACCGCGCGGCCGACCCGCAGGACTTCCGCCGGTTCACCGACCAGGTGCACCGCGCGGGCGGCCTGGTCACCGCCGCGCACCCGTTCGCGAACTGCTTCGGCTGCACCTACGAGTTCGCGTACGAGATCGCCGACCTGGTCGAGGTCTGGAACGGCCCGTGGACCCAGGACGACGAGGCCAGCGTCATCCACTGGGACGGCCTCCTGCGCGGCGGCCGGTTCATCCCGGCGATCGGCGACTCCGACGCGCACAACCCCGACCAGCGGGTCGCGCTGCCGCACACGGTCGTGCTCGCCGACCGGCTGCGCCGGAAGGAACTCCTGGCCGGGCTGAAGGCCGGGCGTTCGTGGCTGGCGGAGTCGTCGGCGGTCCAGCTGGACTTCACGGTCTCCGGCGGCGGCCGCACGGCCGGGATCGGCGAGCGGCTGCCGGCCGGCACCGGCGACCCGGTGACGGTCAAGGCGGCCGTCGGCGGGGTGCCGGGCACGACGGTGACGTTCCTCGACCAGCTCGGCCCGGAGCACACCGAGACCATCGGCGACGCCGGCGCGGCCACAGTCACGTGGACGACGTACCCGCGCTACTCGCGCTGGGTGCGCGTCGAGGTCCGCCGCCCGTCCGGGGGCCCGAACACGACCCAGCCGAACGCGATGGTCGCGATGTCGAACCCGATCTTCCTCGGCACCGGCCACTGAACCCCGACCCGCCGCGCCGCGTCCTGGTTTTGGCAGACTGGTGCGAACGGGTGAAGGCGAGGCAGGGTGCGCGGGTGTGGCCTGAAGGTGGCGATCTTCCTGGGGGCGGTCGTCGTGCTGACCGCGGGGATCGTCGTGGCGGTGGTGCTGACGCGCAGCCCGGTGCGGACGCCGGGCTGCACGGTGGCGCAGCCGGGGCAGGACGGGTACACGTTCACGCCGGAGCAGATGAACAACGCGGCGACGATCTCGGCCGTCGGCACCAAGCTCGGCCTGCCCGCGCACGCGGCCACGGTCGCGCTGGCCACGGCGTTGCAGGAGTCGAAGCTGCGCAACCTCGAGGGCGGTGACCGCGACTCGGTCGGGCTGTTCCAGCAGCGGCCCAGCCAGGGCTGGGGCACGGTGGCGCAGCTGCGCGACCCCGTCTACGCGGCGACGGCGTTCTACGAGAAGCTCGAGAAGCTGCCGGGCTGGGAGACGCTGCCGATCACCGAGGCCGCCCAGGAGATCCAGCGCTCGGGGGTGCCGGACGCGTACGCGCAGTGGGAGTCGCAGGCCCGCGCGATGGCGGCGGCGTTCAACGGCCAGTTCCCGGCCACGCTGACCTGCCGCAACCTGACCCTCGCGGCCCCGGCCGACCTGGCGGCCGCCGCCACGGCGGAGCTGGGCACGGCCGCGTTGAGCGGCGCCCACCCGGCCGGGCAGGGCTGGATGTACGCGAGCTGGCTGGTCGGCCGGGCGGAGGCGCTGGGCGTGGACAAGGTGAGCTTCGCCGGCCAGACGTGGACGGCGGAGTCCGGGGCCTGGGCCCAGGACTCCGCCGCCGGCCAGGACCTCTCCCTGCACCAGGCCCCGGCGCCCCAGCCCAGCGAGTAACGCCGCACTTTCACGTGAAAGTGACCCGGAGTGCGCACTCCGGCTCACTTTCACGTGAAAGTGCGGCCGGGACCAGCCGGGTCAGGGCACGAGGATCGCGCGGCCGCGGATGCGCCCGGCGTCGAGGTCGTCGAGGGCCGTCTGGAACTCCTCCAGCCGGTAGCGGGCCGTGTGCAGCTTCACGCGGCCCTGCGCGGCCAGCACCATCAGCTCGCACAGGTCGTTGTACGAACCGACCAGGTTGCCGATCAGGTTGATCTCCGCCGAAATGACGTCGATCGTCGGGACGTCGATGTTCTCGCCGTAGCCGACGACGTGGTAGTCGCCCGCCCGCCGCAGCATCGCGATCCCGTCGCGGGTCGCGCCGCCTTCGCCGACGAAGTCGATGACCGCCTCGGCGCCGTGGCCGCCGGTCAGGTCGAGCACCCGCGAAACCTGCGCGCCGTCGGCGGCGACGCCGTGGTCGGCGCCGATCGAGACCGCCAGCTCGACCGCGTCCGGGTTGCGGTCGACGACGATCAGCTCCCCGGCCGAGATCGCCTTGAGCACCTGGATGCCGATGTGGCCGAGGCCGCCCGCGCCGATGACGACGCACCTGTCGCCCGGCCGCAGCCGCCGGGCCGCCTTCGCCGCCGCGTGGTACGCCGTCAGCCCGGCGTCCGCCAGCGCCGCGACGTCGGCCGGCTCCAGCGCGTCGTCGATCTTCACCACGCTGCGCGCGGACGTCTTGAGGTACTCCGCGTAGCCGCCCGCGGTGTCGATGCCCGGGAACTGCGACTGTGCGCAGTGGACGTCGTCGCCGAAGCGGCAGGCGCGGCACAGCCCGCACGTGATGAGCGGGTGCACGATCACCTTGTCGCCCTCGGCGACGTTGGTGACCGCGCCGCCGACCGCGTGCACCCAGCCCGCGTTCTCGTGGCCGATCGTGTACGGCAGCGTGACGCCGGACTTCTCCTTCCACTGCCCTTCGAGGATGTGCAGGTCGGTGCGGCAGACGCCGGCGCCGCCGATCCGCACGACCACGTCGTACGGGCCGGTGACCGACGGCTCGGGGACGTCGGTCAGCTTCAACGGCGAGTCGTACCCGACGACCTGGACGGCTTTCACGCTGGTACCTCCACAGTGGATTCGGGGTAGCGGGTGCGGAGCAGGCCGCGGCAGAAGTGCGCGTTGCCTTCGATCGAGATGCGGACCGACCGGGCGAACCGCAGCCGCAGCGGGATTTCCTCGCGGGGGAACGGGGTTCCGTCGTGGCCGACCAGCACCGGCGACGTCGGTTCGGACGGCAGCCCGAGTGCCTCGCGGCGTCGGAGCAAGGCCTGCGAAGCGGGCACGTCCGGCAGGTCCGCGAGGGTGACGCCGGGCAGGTCGACGTGCTCGTCCGCCCGCAGCAGCACGCTCAGCGCACGTTCCACCGCCGCTTGGTGGGCCTTGCGCCGGAAGGTTTCCCGCAGCTCTTCGAGGTCTTCGTCGGCCTCGTGGCCGAACGTTCCGCGGTAGCCCGCGTCGGCGGCGAGGCCGGCGTTGATGAGGTCCGAGTCGTGGTGGTCGTCCAGCTCCACCACCACTTCGGTCGTCCACGGCAGCGCCGTCAGCACGTCCTTGGCGTCCGATGCCATGAGGTAGGCGAAGTTCGGCGCGCAGAACGACGTCGGCAGTCGCAAGTGGACGGTCACCCGGCCGTCGTCCACGTCCAGTGACTTGACGAAGCCGAGGTCGGTGATCGGCTCGTCCAGCTCGGGGTCGAGTACCGCGTCCAGCGCGGCGTACGCGTCCACGTCAGGCCACCGAAACGGCTTGCGGCTCGACCGGGGCCAGCCGCAGCTCGGCGGGGACCGGGACGTCGTACATCGCCGCCGCGTTGAGCCCGAGGATCTTCTTCTTCTGGCCGACCGTCAACGGCGCGTACTCCGGCATGTCCTCCGGGATCTGGAAGTCGACGAACCGCTCGATCAGCCAGCGAGGTGTCCACAGCGCGTAGTCGCTGGAGAACTGGATGCGGTCCTCGTCCAGCCAGTACAGCAGCTCGCCGATGATCTGCGCGAAGTACCGCGGCCGCGTGTGGATGAACGGGATGGCCACCGCGAGTCCCGCGTGGACGTTCGGCTCCTGCGTCGCGATCCAGCAGAAGTCCTCCAGCCGCGGCAGGCCGCAGTGCTCGACGACGAAGTTGAGGTCGGTGAAGTCGGTCGCCGCGTGGTCGACGTCGGCGACGTCGAAGGCGTCGCGGTCCAGCGGCCGGATCGTCGGTCCCTTGTGGACGTGGATGTTCTTGATCCCGAGTTCCTGGCAGGCTTCGAAGTACTTGTACGTCCACTTGCCGTCGAGCTTGTAGCCGCGCGAGTCGCCCTGCCATTCGGCGGTGTAGAGCTTGACGCCCTTG
The DNA here is from genome assembly GCF_041346945.1 of Amycolatopsis sp. cg9. NCBI lineage: Bacteria > Bacillati > Actinomycetota > Actinomycetes > Pseudonocardiales > Pseudonocardiaceae > Amycolatopsis > Amycolatopsis sp. cg9. The sequence continues at coordinate 6,740,616 of NZ_CP166850.1, forward strand.
AGGTTGAAGCGCTCGGCGTCGCGCCGCAGCTGGTCGATGCCGGCCTGCTCGAAGCGCGGGTCGAAGAAGTGGTTGTAGGTCAGCTTGCCCTCGTGCTTCTGCGTCAGCGCGAAGGCTTCTTCGGTCTGCCCGAAGCCGTTGTTGTAGAAAGCGCCGAGGTGCGCGGGCTGGAAGATCGCGTGGTCGACGTAGCCGTTCTCGAACAGGTCACGCATCAGCCGGTCGCCGCCCTGGTAGAGGTAGTCCTCGTACGGCCAGACCTCGGACTCGGGGCTGAGGTTGCGGTGGTAGTCGTAGAAGCAGTCGATGAACTGCTTTCCGTGGATGTTGCGCTGGTTCTCGGGGCGCGCGTCCCACAGGGCCACGTGGGCGTCCACGATGAAGTAGGTCTCGCCGTCCTTGCTGTACATGCGTTCCTCCACAGTTGGCGCGATGGAGGGGACGGTAGGGACGTCGGCGCAGGTCAGGGACCCGTCTCGTGTCTCAGTTTGAGACAGCGGCCGCCGGTGCGCCGCGCGCGGAGGACGTAGCCTGGGGGCGTCCGACGCAGAGCCGCGTCCCGGGAGGCCGAGGTGGAGAACCCGCAGGTGCACGTCACGCGCTCCTTCGACGCGAAGGCCGCGATCGCGCCCCGGCTGCGGGCGTCCTGGCAGCGCAGCGAGCGCTACGGCGTCCCGGAAGACGAGGTCGTGCCGGTGTTCTCCGGCGCGGTCGACACCGGCTCGCTGCTCTACGAATGCGGCACCGAGGTGCTGCGCGGGCTGCAGGCGACGCTGGCCAACGAGCCGATCAGCCTGATGATCACCGACAGCGAGGGCCTGGTGCTGAGCCGGCTGTGCACGGACGCCACGATCCACCGCTCGCTCGACAAGGTGCACCTGGCGCCCGGGTTCTACTTCGCGGAGAGCAACGCGGGCACCAACGGGCTGGGCCTGGCGCTGGCCGACCGGGCGCCGTCGCTGGTGCGGGCGGCCGAGCACTACTGCACCGACCTGCGCGGCTACACCTGCGCGGCGGTGCCGGTGCTGGACCCGCTGACCGGCGGGCTGGCCGGCAGCGTCAACCTGACCACCTGGTCGGCGCAGTCCTCGGAGCTGCTGCTCGCGCTGGCCCAGGCCGCGGCCGGCAACACCGCCGCGCTGATGCTGGCCCGCGCGTCCGGCCGCACCGCCCGCCCGACCCCGCGCGGCGAGGTCTTCCGCGTCTACGCCGACCGGGTCGACCCCGGCGACCTGCCGCGGCTCTCACCCGCGTGGACCACCGCGGTCGCCGACGCGCGGACCGCGCTGGGCGGCGGCCGGGTCGTCGCGGTCGTCGGCGAGCCGGGCGCGGGCAAGACGGCGCTGGCGTCGCTGGCGCGGCGGGAGCTGCGGCCCCGCGAGCGCGTCCTCAACGCCCGCCCGCCGGCCCCCGACGACGTCGACACCTGGCTGACGCTGTGGACGCCCGAGCTGGCCAAGGCCGAGACCTGCGTGATCGTCTCGGGCGTGGACGCGCTGCCCGCGTGGGCGGCGGAGGAACTGGCCCGGATCTTCGCCGAGGCCCGCCACGACGACCTGCCCCCGTTCGTCCTCACCGCCGAGGACCCCGCGGCGGTGCCCGCCGCGCTGAGCCCGCTGGTCGACCGGGTCGTCGAGGTCCCGGCGCTGCGGTTCCGCCCGGACGACGTCCTCCCGCTGGCCCGCCACTTCGCGCGGCGCGACCGCGGCCGCGACGTCACGTTCACCCCGGCGGCGGCTCGCGCGCTGACGGCGTACGACTGGCCCGAGAACGTGAAGCAGCTTCGCCGCGTGGTGCGCGAAGCCGCTTCACGGTCTCAAGTGGTCGACACCCCGCAGCTGCCCGCCGAGGTGTTCACCGGGGTCGGGCACCGGCTGAGCCGGCTGCAGGCGCTGGAACGCGACGAGATCGTCCGCTGCCTGGCCGAGCCGGGCGCGACGGTCGTGCAGGCCGCGGCGAAGCTCGGCATGGGCCGGGCGACGCTCTACCGGAAGCTGGCGCAGTACGGGCTCAACGCGCGGCGGCTGAAATCCTGACCGGCGGGCGCGCGGCCTCGGCCCAGCGGACCGCCGGGCCCATCGCCCAGCCCGCCGCCAGGAAGACCCCACCCAGCAGCAGCCAGCCCGGCAGGCCCCAGCCGATCACCACGGTGGACAGCAGCACCGGCCCGATCGCGCGGGCCACCGACACCCCGGTGCCGAAGAAACCCTGGTACTGACCCTGCCGGTCGGCCGGCGCGAGCGCGAAGCCGATCTCCCACGAGCCCGCCGACTGCAGCATCTCGCCGAGCACCTGCACCAGCGCGCCCACGACCAGCACCGCGAACGCGACCGCCGGCGACGTCCCGGCCGCCGACAGCGCGAAGGCCACGCAGGACGCGAGCAGCAGCACCCCGGACCGGCGGACCATCCTGGCCGCCGCGCCGATGCTCGCCAGCCGTCCGGCCACCCGGACCTGCAGCAGCACGACCAGGACGGTGTTGAGCACGAACAGCGCGGACACCGTCCAGCCGGGCGCGGCGGTCCGTTCGACGATCCACAGCGGGATCGCGACGCTCAGCAACGGCATGCGCAGCAACAGGATCGCGTTGAGCAGCGTCACCAGTGCGTACGGGCGGTCGCGCAGCACGGCCAGCTTCGGCTCGCCGGTGCGCGGCGCCGAGCGCGGCACGGCGGGGAGCGCGAGCAGGAGTGCGGCGGTGACCGCGAAACTGCCGGCGTCGAGCACGAAGACCGTCAGGTACGCCGTCGCCGTGTCGGCCGACAGCGCGAGCCCGCCCAGGCCGGCGCCGACGGCGAGCCCAGCGTTGCCCGCGGACTGCAGCGTCGCCCGGACGCGCGTCCGGCGTGCCGGGTCGGCGAGCGCGGCCAGCAGCGCCTGCCGGGCGGCGGCCAGGCCGGTCTGGCAGCTGCCGTAGAGGCAGGCGGCGAGCACGAACAGCACCGGCGAGCGGACCAGCAGGAAGGCCAGGATCGACGCGCCCGTGGCGAGGGCCAGGAGCACGGCCGAGCCCCGCGCGCCGTGCCGGTCGGCGAGGTGGCCGAGCGGTACCCCGGCGACCGAGCCCACCGCCCAGCCGAGGGTGAGGCCGAGCCCGACCTGCGCCGGGGTCAGCCCGGCGATCCGGGTGAAGAACAGCACCGAGCACGTCAAGAACGCGCCGTCGCCGAGCGAGCCCACCAGCTGGGTGGCGGCGAGCAGGCGATCCGGGGTCTTCGTCATGGGGACGACGGTAGAGCGGAACTTGGCCCGATCCCAGATCCAATTCTGGTTCGGGCCATTGGGCCAATGTAAGGTCGCCCGATGGACTTCCACGTCAGCCTGGCCGGGCGTGGCGACCTGAGCGTCCGGATCTACCGCCAGCTGCGCGACGCCGTCCTCGACGGCAGGCTGCGGGCGGGGGAGCGGCTGCCGCCGACCCGCGAGCTGGCCCGGCGCCTGGCGGTGTCCCGCAACACCGTCGCGGTGGCCTACGACCGCCTCACGGCCGACGGTTTCCTGACCGGCCGGGTCGGCGCGGGCACGTACGTCTCGGCTTCGCTGCCCGCGCCCCGGCGCCGCTCGGTGCCCTCGGCGGCGGGACCGCGCCCGAAGCCGGTGTGGCGCTCGCTGCCGCCACCGGTCGCCGCCGCCACCCGCGAGCCTTCCTTCGACTTCCGCGTCGGCATCCCCGACGCCGGGCTGTTCCCCCTCGAAACCTGGCGGCGCTTCCTCGCCCGCGAACTCCGGGACGGCGTTGCCCACTACGCGGGCCCTGAAGGCCACCCGGCCCTGCGCGCGGCGATCGCCCGGCACGCCGGCGTTTCCCGTTCGGTGCGCGCGGAAGCGGAGGACGTCCTCGTCACCCAGGGCGCGCAGCAGGCACTGGACCTCCTGTGCCGGGTGCTGCTGTCCCCGGGCGACCGGGTCGCCGTCGAGGATCCCGGTTACCGCCTGGCGAAACTGCTTTTCGCCTCGCACGGAGCCGAAGTCGTGGGCGTGCCGGTGGACGGCGAAGGCCTCGACGTCGCGGCGCTGCCCCCGCGCACGAAGCTGGTGTACGTGACGCCTTCCCACCAGTTCCCGCTCGGCACGCCGATGTCCCTGCCCCGCCGCGCGGCGCTGCTGGCGTGGGCTTCGCGCGCGGACGCGCTCGTGGTGGAGGACGACTACGACAGCGAGTTCCGCTTCTCGGACCGGCCGCTGGAGCCGCTGCAGAGCCTGGACCGCGACGGGCGGGTGGCGTACGTGGGGTCGTTCTCGAAGACGCTGCTCCCGATGCTGCGCCTGGGTTTCCTGGTCGCGCCGGCGTCGCTGCGGGAGGCGTTGTGCCATGCCCGGCAGCTGTCCGATTGGCACGGAGATCTGCCCGCGCAGGCGGCACTGGCGCGGTTCATCGATGACGGTCTGTTCGCGCGGCACCTCCGCCGGGCGACGAAGGCGTACGCGGAACGGCACGGGCGGCTGGTGTCCACTTTGGACCGGGTGTTCGCCGGTCGGCTGCGGGTGGTTCCTTCGGCGGCGGGGTTGCACTTGTGTGCGCTGGCGGACGCCGACCTGGAGCCGATCGCCACCCGGGCGGCGGCCGCGGGGGTCGCGGTGCAGACGCTTTCCGACCTTTGCGGCGGGTTTCCGTTGCCCGGTCTGGTGCTGGGCTACGGCTCGATCCCGGTGGAGAGGATCGACGCCGGTCTCGCGGCACTCGACCGGGCCTGGGCTAACGACCACTGAGGAGGGTGGTGAAACCGACTCCGAAGTCGCTCCCTCCTGACAAGGCAGCTGTGCAAGTGTCAGTCGCCCGCTGAGGTGCCTTCGAGCTCAGCTTGTCCCGGCACTTGGTGGCCAGTTCGGCGGAAGTGTCATGGATGTAGTCGAACGAGAGCGTGGGGAGCCGCTCGATTCGCAGGCGGAGCTCGGTCACTTGCGCGTACGTGATGAGAAGGCGCGGCGAGCCGCAGGCGCTGATCCGCTTGAGCAGCGCGTCGGTCAAGTCCGCCCGGCGCAGGTCGTAGGTGTCGAACGACAAGTCGTTCCTGTTCTTCAGCTGGGCGCATTCCTCGTCCGATACACCGTCCTCGAGCTCTCCTGGTGCAAGGTCACCGGGCTCTTTGTATCGAGTGAGCCGGTTCTTCGCGAGGTTTTCCGAGTACTGCGCGGCGAGTGACGGAAGGTCGAGATCACGACTGCCGATCACGACGGAGTCGACGGAGGAGTCCGGCGCCACCTTTGACTGGCTGGCGTCGATGTTCACGATCGCGGATGCGGCTCTCTCGTGTTTCGGGTGGTAACTTCCGCGGCTCGACACGTAGGTCGACGCCAACGAGTTCATCGAGGAATCCCCGGAGCGCTCGCCGTCGGCATAGACGAAATCGACGATCAGCGGATCTTCGGCAAGACTCTGCGCGGCGGCGACGCCCTGGAGAACCGCTCGCATTTCCGTCGTGGGCAGCTCGGTGAACTTCCCGGCTACGGCGACGATCGAGTACGTGGAATTGTCCTTCGGTTCGTGTACCGATTCGATCTTCGTCAGGAGGTCGGAGTCGGTGCCGCTCCTGGTCAAGTGTCGTAGGTCGTCGTCGTCCAAGAATGCGAAACAGGCGGACTCGTGGTTGCCGAACGTGCGGGCCATCCGTGCATCGGCGCCCTGCCATCCGGTTGTCGCGCAAGTCGAAGGCTCGTTCAGCGCGATCAACGAAATCGAGGTAATCAGCAGGATCGCCGTCACCGAGGCACCTGCGAGGCGCCACACCTTGGGATGGACGAGGGGCCTCTTCTGCGCCTCCGAAACCAGGCGCTCCTGCAAAGTCACGTGCCAGAACTGGTAAGACGCGCCGGCGACCCGCAGAATGCCGTGTTCGCGGGCGTCGTTCAAGTGGTGCATGACGCGCCAAGGGGAGCGGCGACCGAGGAAGAGAGCGAACCGGGTGGCCGTGAACCAAGTCCACGTATGGCTGCTCAGCAGCGCGGCCGCGCAGAGGACGAAGACCTCGAACATGCCGACGAGGGTGAGACGGAGGTCCGTCGGTGCGAATTCGGACCAGATGCCGTAGTAAGCGATGCGCGGGAGGTGTATCTCGGCGACGGTGGGAAAACTGAAGGCGACGGCGATCCGTTCTCCGAAGTGTCCGCCGATCGAGGCCGCGATCGTTGCCAACGGGATGGCGAGTGCCCCGGCTACCAGACCGGCCGAAAGCGACGAAGTGAGCGCGGTCTTGCGTGATTGGTGAAGGACTCGGGTCGGTCCACCCTTTTTCGGTCCCGTGCTCCCGTGTTTCGCCAGCTGGTGAGCTCCGACGGTCAGGCCGGCGACGATGGACAACGCCAGGAGCGCGGTTGCTTGCGTGGAGACACGGATGACGTCGGTGGCGTCGATGGTCGTTTGAGCGCTGGTCGTGACGATGAGGTACCCCAGTCCGAGCAGCGACACCCAGAGCATCCCGGTCGCGGCGCCCGACCAGAAGCTGCGGCGCCGGGTCGGCCCGCCCGTGTGCAGGCGGAACGCAGACACGGTCAAACCCAGCAAGAAGACGTCGACGACGGGTGCGGCGACGAAGAGCTCCAGCGGACTGAGCAGTTGCACCCCACTGGCCAGGTGGGCCAGCGACACGACGCCGGCGAGAGCCAGGGTGGCTGTGGGGAGCGTGAGGTACATGGTCCCGATGGTCGAAGTCGCGCGATCGGCGAGTTCCCACCAGTTCAGGTCGCGCTTACCATTTTTGTGCAGGTATTCGGCGAGGCGGGTCAGCCATTTCTTCTCCTTCCTCATCGCGGTCGCGTCGGCCGGCGGGTAGGCACTGTCGACCAGCTGGTCCAGGAGGTAGTTCTCGACGGCGTGGCCGGTCTTGAGCTGCTTGTCAAGAAGCGCTTGCGGATCACGCCGCTCGAAAGTCGCGGTGAACAGGGACAGCATGAGTGGTGTGGTCAGCGCGGTTCCGATGGGTCCCTGCGGGTGCTGCTCGATGTGGTCGACCACGGCCTTCCAATGGGAGTTGTCCTTGAGGTTTCGGACCACATCGACAGTCTTCACCGGAAGAAGCTCGACGACAGGAGTGCGCAGGAGCACGGGGGCCCCGCCGGTGATCTCCTCGCGGTACTCGTTCGAACGGCAGGTGAGGACGAGCGGGAGATCACCTTGCAGGGCTTCGTTGATCTTGTTGATCGCGGGGCGCCGAAAGTGCTCGGGAAGTTCGTCCAACCCGTCCAGGATCGGCAACACCAGTTGCTGCGAAAGCAGGGTGCGAGGAGTCGCCGGATCGTCGCCGTAGTGCAGGGAAGCCAGAGTCTCGACGAGCCAATCTTCGAGGGTGTCGACCACCGGGTCCCACGACGACAACGACAGGAACATCGGGACCGGGGATCCGGGTGCGCGCGACCGGAGCAGACCAATGGTCAGGATGATCCCCAGGAACGTCTTTCCCGAACCGGGCTTGCCGATGACGACCAGCCGCCGGCTTGGAACGCTGTTGAACGCCTCGGCGAGTCTGAGCGCCGCCTGGTCGGGATTCGTCCCGGTCCGGCCGTCCAGCTTGAGCTCGACCTTGCCGAACCGTGCGTCCTCCCCGAAAACGGTCGCTGGGTCGGCGGCGAGAGCGGGATCGGATTTTCGCCAGGTCAGCGGGACTGTGCGCGCGTTGCCGAAGTGCTGCCGCCGATGCCGGACTTCCGCGGTCCACTGGTCCAGCAACCGAGCGGCGATCGTGTCTGCCGCTTGATCGCCGGGCGGAACCGGTTGACGCCGGAGCGCGAACGTGATGATCGAGGCAGCGGTGGTGCCGACCCCGATGAGGGAGACCGCGATATTGCCGTAGGAGACGTTCTCCTCAAGCGAGCTCGTCACGAGGGAGATCACCGACAGCAGCCCGACAACGGCGATGACGCACCCCGTGGCGATGAAGACGGCTTTCCGGTGACGCCTCGACATCAAAGGCTTTCCTCACGGTCGGTGGACTGCACAAGCAGTACTCGACCGGCGGAAGACGCCCGTTACAACTTCGTCGGGGATTTTTCGAAGCTGAGATCCTCCACGTAGTGGTCCGTGCGCCGCCGCGCCGCGATCAGCAACCCGCCCAGGCAAGTCGCCGCCGCCGTCGCGACCACCACCAGCCATCCGCGGCGGAAGTCCGCCAGATCCGGGGTTCCCGCGAACACCGCCACCAGTACCGCCGTTCCCAGCACCGTGCCGATCTGCCGCATCGTCGTCACCGTCGACGAGCCCGCGCCCCAGCGCGCGGGCGGCAGGACCGTGCCCACCACTCCGGACAGGCTCGGCAGGATCAACCCCACCCCGACCCCCGTCAGCAACTGCCCCGGCAGCATCGACGCCGCGTAGTCCGGGGTCGCGCCCATCCGCAGCACCCAGATCAGCGCCCCCGCGCCGAACGAAACCGCGCCGAGGGCGACGATCGGGCCCGGGCCGAAGCGGTGGACGAACCGGCCGCCGAGGATGGACACCGGGACCACCACCAGCGGGCCCGGGGCCAGTGAAAGTCCCGCGACCAGGATCGAGTCGTGCCAGATCGAGGTCAGGAACAGCACGTTGCCGAACAGCATCGCCGCGAAGCCGGCCGCGAACACGCCCGTCGTCGCGCACGCCAGCCACAGCGTCGGGACGCGCAGCGCCGGCAGGTCCAGCACCGGGACCGCGTGGCGCGCCGAGCGCAGCGGGACCCACGCCAGCGCGAGCGCCGCCACCGCGAACGCCGCCAGGACGCCGGGCGAGCCCCAGCCGTCGTCCGGGGCCGAGACCAGCGCGTAGGCGAGGGCGCCCACGCCGATCAGCAGGCCGGCCGCGCCGAGCAGGTCCGGGACGCCGGTCGAGGTGTCCCGGGACTCGCGCAGCACCCGCGGGCCGGCCAGCAGCGTCGCCGCGCAGATCGGCAGGTTCACCAGGAACACCCAGCGCCAGGACGCCTCGACGAGCAGGCCGCCGACCGGCGGGCCGAGCGCCGCGGCCGCCGCGCCCACCGACGCCCAGACCCCCACCGCCAGTGGCCGCCGGTGCGGCGGGAACGCCGTCAGCAGCAGCGCCAGTGACGTCGGCATCACGAGCGCCGCGCCGGCCGCCTGCACCGCGCGGAAGAGGACCAGGACCGGGATCGACGGCGCCAGCGCGCAGGCGGCCGAGGCCAGCGTGAACACCGCGACGCCGGCGAGGAACAGCCGCTTCCGGCCGTAGCGGTCGGCGAGCCGCCCGGCCGGGGCGAGGCAGGCGGCGAACAGCACCGTGTAGCCGTTGAGCACCCACGACAGCGTCGCCAGGTCGTCGCCGGGGAACGCGGCCCGGATGCCGGGGAAGGCGATGGTGACGATGAACGTGTCGAGGCTGGCCAGGAACGCCGCCGTCGAGACGACCAGCAGCACGAGGCCGGGCTTCGGCGCGGTGTCGGTCATGTCCCTCCTAGGTCCGAAAAAGCAACCTAGCCGGAGAACGTGAGTTTCAACAAGAGACTGACCTGTTCGGAGCGATCCAGCTCACGCCGCGGCGGCCTGCGCTTCGGCCCGGGCCTTGAGCGCCGCGAGGGTGTACTCGATCGACTCGACGTTGTACCCGGGCCGGTCGGCGCGGCCGGTGACCCGCGGGCCCATGAACTTCCGCACGATCCAGCTGCCGATCCGGTACCAGTTCTCGGTGACCACGCAGCCGTCCGGGGCCGGCGCCAGCACGTACTCCCAGCGCGAAACCCGCGAGCCGAACGGCGTCCGCACGTCGAAGGCGAACCGGCGCTCCGGCTCGAACGCGACCACCCGCACCCGCGTCCACCACTGCAGGGCGCCGTTCTCGTTGCGGCCGCGGAACCGCGCGCCGAGGGCCGGGCCGGTGCCGTCGAGCCAGCGGCCGCCGACGTTCTCCGGGCTCAGCTCGCCCATCCGCGGCAGGTCGGTGACCCACGACCACACCGCGCCCGCGCCGGCGGGGACGGTCACGCTGCGCGAAATCGTCGGTTCCACCCCACGACGGTGACAGCGCCGCCGGGGCCGGGGCAAGGCGTTCCGGCGTTGTCCGCAGCCGAGAAGAGCCGGGGTGAAAAACTCCCGGCCCGAACCGGGTTGCCGCCCCGCCATTCTGGGTACCTCGCGCGCGGAGGAGTGCGGAGGAGTCTTGACACGGAGGGTGCGGTGGTCAGCGTGATCCCGATCGAGGTCGTGGGGATGGCCGTTCCGGTGCCGGGGGAGGCGCCCCTGATGTTGCTCCGGGAACCCGACGGCGCCCGCCGCTGGCTCGCCATCATGATCGGCTACGGCGAGGCCGAAGCCCTCGTGCGGGCCCGGGAGCAGATCGCGCAGCCGCGCCCGGGCACGATCGAACTGCTCGGCGACGTACTCGCGGCGTTCGGCCAGGGCGTCGCCGCGGTCGAGCTGACCGAGGTGCGCGACGGGATCTTCTACGCCGACCTCGTGCTCGCCTCCGGCACCCGCGTGTCGGCCCGCCCGAGCGACGCGGTCGCGCTCGGCCTGCGCCAGGGCGCGCCGATCCGGGTCGCCGAAGAGGTGCTCGACGTCGCGTCCGTGCAGCTGGAGGTCGAGCAGGAGACCGAAGGACCGGCCGCCGACGTGCTGGACACCGAGGCCGAGGTCGCCCGGTTCCGCGCCGAACTCGACGCCCTGCGGCCCGAGGACTTCGACGACCTGTGAGCGCTCCGCTCCCTCCCGCCGGTACATTCCCCGGCGGGAGGGACGCCGATGCCGGACTTCGCCGCGGCCGCCGAGCCGCACCGCCGTGAGCTGCTGGCGCACTGCTACCGCATGCTCGGCTCGGTGCACGAGGCCGAGGACCTGGTCCAGGAAACCCTGGTCCGCGCCTGGAAAGCGTGGCCGGGCTACGACCCGGCGCGGGCTTCGGTGCGCACCTGGCTCCACCGCATCGCGACCAACGCCTGCCTCACCGCGCTGGAAGGGCGCGCCCGCCGCCCGCTGCCGTCCGGGCTCGGGCACCCGAGCGACGACCCGGCCGCACCGCTGACGCCGTCGTTCGAAATCCCGTGGCTGCAGCCGTTCCCGGACGCGCGCCCGGACGATCCCGGCCGGGGCACGCTCCGGCTGGCGTTGCTGGCGGCGATGCAGACGCTGCCGCCGAAGCAGCGCGCGGTGCTGATCCTGCGCGACGTCCTCGAGTTCAGCGCCGCGGAGGTCGCCGGGTTCCTCGACACCACCCCCGCGGCGGTCAACAGCGCGCTGCAACGGGCTCGCGCGGGCCTCGGCGGGGTGTCCGTGGAGGAGGTCGCCGAGCCGGCCGACGCCGCGGTGGCGGCGATCCTGGACCGGTACGTGCGGGCGTTCGAACGCGCCGACGTCGCCGGGCTGGTCGAGCTGCTGGCCGACGACGTCGTCATGGAGATGCCGCCGGTGCCGCTGTGGTTCCGCGGCCGCGACGACTACGGCCGGTTCCTCGGACGGCTCTTCGCGATGCGCGGCCCGGACTGGCGGATGACGCGCGCGGCGGCCAACGGCCAGCCCGCGCTGGTCGCGTACTGCCGCGACGACGCCGGGGTCTTCCGGCTGCACACCCTGCAGGTGTTCACCGTGACGAAGGCGGGCGTGGCGCACAACGTCGTGTTCGCCGATCCCGCCGTGCTGGCGGCGTTCGACCTCCCCGCGACTCAGCCGGCGGCGCGGGCCTCCGACGGGCGGCCGTAGGCGCCGCCGTCGTTGCTGCGCTGCAGCAGGCCTTCGTCGATCAGGTAGCGGCGCAGGGTCGCGTGGTCGTCGTGGACCATCACGAGCTTCTCGCGGACGTCCTGCTCGGTGTAGAGGCGGCCGGGCTCGAACCGCTCGGCGAGGGTGGCGAGGAGCAGCTGCCGCCGCTTGCCCGAATGCGGGATCGTGACGAGCCTGCCGTGGCGGAACAGCCCGTCGAGCGGGTCGGCGGGTCCCTTCGCGAGTGCTTCGCGGAAGACGCCGGGCACCGGCCGGTAGCGGTCGCCGTCCGCCACGACGAGACCCGCGCCGGTCAGCCGTCTGACCGGCTTGGCCGGGACCTCGCCCGCCGGAAGCCCCTCGGGCGCGGCGCAGATGCGGGCGAACAGCAGCAGGCGTTCGGGGTCCGAGAGAGCGGCGACGAGCGCTTCCGGTGCGGCCATGGCCCGGAAGGTACCGGAAATGCCGGCTCTCGTCGTCGGCGAAAACTCGACAGGGTTACCTGATCAGTTTACCCTGTCGATATGGCTCCGAAAACGGTTCCCGCCCCGGCGGTCGCGGCCGCGCAGGCGTTGCGCGTGCTCGTCGGCAGGCTGCGGCGGAAGATGATGGACGCGACCGCGGTCGGCGATCTGACCTCGGCGCAGGCCTCGGCGCTCGCCCGGCTCGCGAAACTGGAGCCGACGACGGCGAGCGTGCTGGCCGGGGCCGAGCGGGTGCGCCCGCAGTCGATGGCCGCGACCGTGGCCGCTTTGGAGAAGCTCGGCCTCGTCCGCCGCGAGGCCGATCCGGACGACGGCCGCCGCCAGCTGATCCACTTCACGCCCGAAGGCCGCGCGTACGGCAGGGGAGCCCGTGCCTCGCGGGAGGAGTGGCTGGCCCGGAGCCTCGCGGAGCGGCTCACCGACGACGAACTGGCCGTGGTCACCGAGGCGCTGGCCCTGCTCGGCCGCATCGTCGAACCGTGACGACGCGCGACCGGGCGCGGGCCGGGTTCGACCGGAAGCTGCTGGCCCCGCTCATTTCGGGCGCGGTGCTGAACCCGGTCAACTCCACGATCATCGCGGTCGCGCTGGTGCCGATCGGCGTGGCGTTCGGCCAGCCGGCGTCGGCGACCGCGTGGCTGATCTCCGCGCTGTACCTGGCCACCGCGGTCGGGCAGCCGGTCGTCGGGCGGCTGATCGACCGCTACGGCCCGCGGCGGCTGTTCCTCCCGGCGACGGCGCTGGTCGGGGTGGCGGGCGTGCTCGGCACGTGCGCGCCGAACCTCGGGGTGCTGATCGCCGCCCGGGTCGTCCTCGGCTTCGGCACCTGCGCGGGCTACCCGGCGGCGATGCGGCTCATCCGCGACGAAAGCGAGCGCACCGGCCGTGACAGCCCCGCCTTCGTGCTCACCGTGCTGGCGATCTCGACCCAGACGATCTCGGTGATCGGCCCGGCCTTGGGCGGCCTGCTGATCGGCGTCGGCGGCTGGCGCGCGACCTTCGCCGTCAACGTCCCGATCGCACTGGCCGCCTTCGTCCTCGGCGCCCGCCGGTTCCCGAAGGTGCCGAAACGCGCGCCGAAGGGCGGGTTCGACCTCGACTTCCCCGGGATGGCGCTGTTCGCCGGCACGCTCGTCGCGCTGCTGCTGTTCCTGATGCACCCGGCCGCGGGGGAGTGGTACCTGCCGGTGCTCGCCGCCGCCGGGGCCGCGGGCTTCGCCGTGCGCGAACTGACCTGCGCGCACCCGTTCATCGACCTGCGGCTGCTCGGCCGCAACGGCCCGCTGCTGCGCACGTACGGCCGCGCGCTGCTCGCCTACGTCGTGGCCTACAGCTTCCTCTACGGCTACACGCAATGGCTCGAGCACACCCGCGGCCTGTCGGCGGCCGAGGCCGGGCTCGCGACGCTGCCGCTGTTCGCGACCGGGATCGTCGTGTCGCTCGTCAGCGGCCGCCGGGAAGCCGTGCGCGGCAAGCTGGTCGTCGCCGCGTTCGGGCAGCTCGCGGGCTGCGCGCTGCTGCTGACCCTCGACGCCTCGGCCGCGGTCTGGCTGCTCGTCGTGCTCGCGCTCGTGGCCGGGGTGCCACAGGGCCTGAACAGCCTGGCGCTGCAGAACTCCGTGTACCGCCAGGCGAATCCCGCCGACATCGCCGCGTCGGCCGGGTTGCTGCGCACGTTCGGCTACCTCGGCGCGATCGTCTCGTCCGCGCTGCAGGGCGCGTTCTTCGGCCCCGCCGCCGAAACCGCCGGCCTGCACGGCTTCGCGCTGCTGCTCGTCGGCATCGGGGTCGTCTTCCTGCTGCTGACCGTGTTCGACCGTTCCCTTTCCCCGCGCACCACCCGACCCGAGGACGAAGATGACCACGCTTGACCCGGACCGCACCGCCCTGCTCGTGATGGACTACCAGAACGGGATCGTCGCGCAGCTCTCCGACACCGGCCCGCTGCTCGACCGCGTCACCGCCGCCGTCGACGACGTCCGCGCGCACGGCGGGCACGTCGGCTGGGTGCGCGTCGCGTTCGAAGACACCGAGTTCGACGCCGTCCCGGAAACGAGCGTGTTCGCGGCGATCGCGACCGCGGACCACCGGGCCGCCATGCGCGCCGACGCACCCGGCACGCAGCTCGACGCCCGGCTCGCGCCCCGGGACGAGGACGTCCGGGTGCGCAAGATCCGCGTCGGCGCCTTCACCACCACCGACCTCGGAGCGCAGCTGCGTGCGCGCGGGATCACGACGCTCGTCCTCGCCGGGATCAGCACCAGCGGCGTCGTGCTGAGCACGGTCCGCGAAGCGATGGACCGCGACTACCGCGTCGTCGTCCTGCGCGACGCCTGCGCCGACCGCGAAGCGGCGACGCACGACTTCCTCACCGGGACGCTGTTCCCGCGCACGTGCGCGGTCGTCGACGTGGCCGGGCTCGGGGACCTCTGGGCCGACCGGTAGGTTCCGCAGCGTGCCCCGTCCGACCGCGCCGGTGACCGTGCCCGAGGACGTGCTGCGCGTCTCGATCGTGGAGCGGCTCTTCGCCCGCGCGGACGACCCGCGGCCGCTGTACACCCACCAGGACCACACCCACGCCGCCGAGCACACGCTGACCTGGGCCGAGTTCGCCGCCCGGGTCCGCGTGGTCGCGGGCGGGCTGCGGCGGGCCGCCGAGCCGGGGGAGCGGGTCGCGGTCCTCGCGGGCCAGGAGCTCGCCTACCCGCTCGCGTTCTTCGGCGCGCTGGCCGCCGGCCTCGTCGCGGTCCCGCTGATGGTGCCGTCGAACGCCGCGCAGGCCGAGCGGCTCGCCGGGGTGCTGGCCGATTCCGGCGCGCGCGTGTGGCTGACGTCGGCGGCCGCGGCGGCGCGGCTGCCCGCGCACGACCACGTCGTCGTGGTCGACGAGCTGACCGGGCCGGGCGCCGATCCGGTGTTCGCGGACCCGGAGACCCCCGCGTACCTGCAGTACACGTCGGGGTCGACGCGGGAGCCGGCGGGCGCGGTGATCCCGCACCGGGCGATCGTCGCCGCCTGCTGGCAGGGGAGCCGGGCCTACGCCGTCGACGAAGGCACGACCTGCGCCGGCTGGATCCCGTTCTTCCACGACATGGGCCTGATCCAGCTGCTGTGCCTGCCCGTTTTCGCTGGCGGCCGCGCGGTGTTCATGTCCCCGGCGGAGTTCGTTCACCGGCCGCGGCGGTGGCTGCGGCAGCTGGCCGACCACCCCGCCGTGTTCACCGCCGCGCCGAACTTCGCCTACGACCTCGCGGCGGACGCGGGCGCCGAGGACGGCCTCGACCTCTCGGACGTGCGGGTCGCGCTCAACGGCGCCGAACCCGTCCGCCCGGCCACGGTGGAGCGCTTTCTCGAGGTCTTCGGCCCGCACGGGTTCCGGCGCGAGGCGTACCGGCCGTCCTACGGGCTCGCCGAAGCCACCGTGTACGTCGCGAGCGCCGGGCCGGAAGGGCCGCGTGGCGCCGTCTTCGACCGCGAGGCCCTCGCCCAGGGACAGGCGGTCGAAACCGTCGACGGGCAGGAACTCGTGTCCGTCGGGCGGCCGGTCGGGCAGCGGGTCCGGATCGTCCACGACGGACACGAGCAGCCCGACGGCGCCGTCGGCGAGATCTGGATCCACGGCCCGAACGTGGCGACCGGCTACTGGGGCCGCGGCGACGCGGCCGCGTTCGGCGCCACCCTCGACGGGCTCGGCGGCTGGCTGCGCACCGGCGACCTCGGCGTCGTGCACCGCGGCGACCTCTACGTCACCGGGCGGCTCAAGGACCTCATCGTCATCGACGGGCGCAACTTCCACCCGCAGGACATCGAGGCCGCGGCCGGGGAGGCCCACCCGGCCGTCCGCCGCGACCGCGTCGCCGCGTTCGGCGTGACCGACGACGGCGGCGAGGGGGCGGTGGTGGTCGCGGAGTGGGCGCGCGGCGCCGAAGCGGACGTCAAGGAAGTGACCCGGGCCGTGCTGCGCGCGGTGTCCGCCGAGCACGGTCTCACCCTCCGCAGGGTGCATCTGGTCCCTTCCGGTGGACTTCCGCGCACCTCCAGCGGCAAGGTCGCCCGGTCGGCCGCGAAGGCACGTTATGGTGGCGACCGTGGGTGATCACCGCGCCGAGGTCACGAAGGTCGTCAGCGAGACCTTCCGGCTCGACCCGGCCCTCGTCGAGCCCGACGCCCCCCTGGAGGAGCTGGGGATCGACTCGAAAGGCCGGATCAAGCTGCTGGCGGCGCTGGAGGTCTACTACGGCGTGACGATCGACCTGGACCAGCTCGATCGGTTCACCGACGTGGGTTCGGTGGCCGCCGTGCTCGCGGAAGCCCTGGGAACTGGCGGAACTGAGGGAGAGGCGCTGAAATGAGCGGCGGGGGGTACACCGCGACGACCGAGGCGTTGTCGACGGCCTCGAAGACGATCGGTGACCTGGCGGAAAACCTGCTCGACGACAACCCGGACCTGCAGAATTCGCAGGTGACCGCGGAGAAGTTCGGCCGGGCGCACGGCACCCACGCGACGAAGTACACCGCGGGCGCGCAAGCGCTGTGGGCCGCGGTCTCCGGCTACAGCAGCACGCTGGGGTCGTTCGGCACCAACCTCGGCACCGCCGGGTCGAGCTACAGCGCCAACGAAGACAACCAGTCCGGCGCGATCACGAACGCCGGGGGCAGTCTCTGATGGCCGACGAGAAGAAGAAGTGGTCCGACGTCAAGGCGCTGCTGGACGACCCGAGCGTCCCGGCGGGTCAGAAGAGCGCGCTGATCAGCAGCTGGCTGCGGGAAAACCCGCCACCGCCGCCGTTCCTGGCCGACCAGGAACCGGACGAAATCAAGCAGAAGCGGCAGGAAGCCGAGAAGTACGCGAACGCGTACAACGCCAACCCGCTGTTCGCCGGGCAGTCGGTCGACGAGGCCTTCGACAAGGCCAAGCAGAGCGGCGACCAGAACTCCTACAACGAGGACCAGGAAAAGAAGGCCGTCGACGACGGCAAGTCGAAGCTCGACGGCACCCAGCCGCCCGCGTCCGGTGACGACGGGAGCACCAGCGGGACGAAGACGTCCGACGAGATCTTCGACGCCGCCGCGCCCGCGCTGAAGCTGTTCGAGACGTTCGGCTCGCTGCTGGCGAAGATCCCGGCCGACTGCCGCGGCAACACCCGCGCGCTGGACCTCGACAAGGACATCCGCGCGCCATTCGACGAACAGCGCGGGATCAGCTTCGCGGACTTCGTCGCCGACGCCGCGCACTTCAAGCGCGGTTCGGAGACGGTGGACCGGACGGTGCAGGACACCGGCTCGCAGCTGGGCACGCTGTACCAGACCTGGAGCGGCGCGGGCGCCGACGCGGCGTCCGACACCTACAACGACAAGATCCAGCCCAAGGCCGCCAAGCTGTCCCAGACGCTCGGCAACGCGAGCGAGGCGACCAAGAACACCGCCACGACGGTGTTCCAGCTGTGCAAGGGCAAGGCCGACGCCGTCATCGGGATGTACACCGACCTGGTCGGCAAGGCCGACTACACGATGGCGCAGAAGGTCGTCGCGGTGGCCAGCGGCGAGCACGGCAACGAGCAGGACCTGGCCCAGATCGCGGGCTGGATGGACCTCAACTTCGGCACCAACCTGGTCAAGACCCTCAACGACCAGGGCTGCTGCGACGGCGACGAGATCAAGAAGCACGGCCAGGACCTGGCCAAGCAGTGGATCCAGAACCAGTTCAACCCCGACATGTGGGACCGGCTGTACAAGGGCTTCGAGAAGACCTGCAAGGACACGAAGGACCTCGTCGACCAGGCCTACGACGCCCTCGACAAGGTCATGGGCGGGATCAAGAACGAGTTCGAGGGCGTTTCGATGCCCGGCGGCTCGGGCAGCGGCGCACCCGGGGGTTCCGGCACGGCCGGCGGCTCCGGCGGTGGCCCGGGTGGCTCGGGCAGCGGGTCCGGGTCCGGCTCGGGTGGTTCGGGCGGCGGGTCCGGGTCCGGCTCGGGTGGTTCGGGTGACGGGTCCGGGTCCGGCTCGGGCGGTTCGGGCAGCGGCTCCGGTTCGGGGTCCGGTGGTTCGGGCAGCGGCGGGGGCGGTGGCCCGGTGCCGTCGATCCCCGACACGGGTTCGGGATCCGGCACGCCGGGCGCGGGGGCCGGCGGGGGCTCCGGCACCGACCTGCCCAGCGGCGCGGACGGCAGTGGTTCGGGCAGCGGTTCGGGCGGTGGCTCGGGGAGCGGTTCCGGGGCGGGTGGCGGCGGTCCGATCCCGTCCATCCCCGACGGCTCCGCCGGTGGCGGCGGGTCCGTCGGCGGCGGGTCCGGCTCATCCGGCGGCTCCGGGTCCGGCGGCGGTGACGACGGGGCGGCCCAGGCGGAGGCGGCCAAGCAGCAGGCCGCGCAGGCCGCGGAGGAAGCCAAGCAGAAGGCGTCGGACGCGCTGAAGGAGTTCAGCGGCCCCGGCATCCAGACCGACTCCGGCGAGGGCGCGGGCGGCCTCGGTGGCGGCTCGGGCTCGGGTTCCGGGCCGGGCGGCGGCTCGGGCTCCGGCTCGGGTTCGGGGTCGGACGACACCTCACCTTCGTCGACGCCGTCCCCGTCCGCGAGCGGCCAGGACGCCGCGGCCGCGGCCGCCGAAGCGGCCAAGAAGAAGGCCGCGGACGCGCTCAGCGAGTTCAGCGGTCCCGGCATCCAGACCGACGACGGCGCCGGCGGCCTCGGCGGTGGTTCCGGTTCGGGCGGTGGCGGCGACTCGGGCTCAGGCTCGGGTGACGACGGCAAGGCCGCGGCCGAGCAGGCGGCGGAAGACGCCAAGAACAAGGCGGCCGATGCCCTCAAGGGCCTCGACGGCGACCCGATCAAGACCGAGCCGGGCGACACCGGGCTCGACACCGACGGCGACGGCAAGCCCGACAGCCTCCTCGGCGACGGCAAGGACGTCGACAAGGACGGCGACGGCAAGCCCGACGCCAAGGGCGACGACGACCCCGACGTCCTCAAGGTCAAGCAGGGCGACAAGACCTTCGAGATGACCGAGCCGGACCACGACGGCAAGATGGACATCAAGGTCGGCGACGGACCCGGCGACCCGAAGGACTTCAAGCTCGACTGGTCGGGTGACGGCAAGTCCGGCGACGGTCCACAAGGGACGGATGACGACTGCTACCGCCCCGGCCCGGACGGCAAGATCCACATCCGGGACGGCGACCTGAAGATCACCGCCGAGCGGCCCGACGGCGCGGACGGCCCCACGGTCGTCACCGTCGACGACGGCACCGGGAAGCCGACGACCTACACCCTCGGCGAGGACGGCAAGCCCTCGGACGCGCTCGGGGACACGCCGTCGAAGAAGCTCGACGACGACCTGCCCACCCACCGCGGCACCCTCGAGGACCTCAAGCCGCACGACGGCGGGGACACCGGCGGCGGTGCGCACGGCGGCGGGGGCAGCCCGTCCCCGGCCGGGATCGGCGGCGGCTCGCACGGCGGCGCCGGCGTCACCGGCGCGGGCTTCGACCCGGGTGGCGCGGGCCTCGGCGACTCGCCGGTGTCCGGCGGCGCGCACACCGGCGCCGGGGCCGCGCAGCCGCAGCCCGCGGGGGCGTTCGCACCCGCGGCCGCCGGGGCGACCGGGGCCGCCGGTTCGTCGATGGCCGGCATGCCGGGCATGGGCGCCATGGGCGGCCACGGCGCCGGCGGGGGAGACACCGAACGCAAGTCGCCCGCCTACCGGATCGAAGGCGCCGTCTTCGACAACCTCGGTGAGCCCGGCCGCCGGATCATCGGCTCGCTGCACGACGACGAAGACCCGCCGTCCGCCCGCCGGACCTGGTAAGGAGGACGCATGAGCGACATCGCCGGGATGAAGGCCGAGCTGGACGGTCTCGTCCGCGAGCAGGCCGATCGCCGTGCCTTGCGCGAACAGCAGGGCGAGGAGATCAAGGCCCGCTCGCAGGAGTACATGACCAAGCAGGTCCAGGCGGCCGAGCGGTACGTGCAGCACATCCGCGAGGTCGCGCAGCGCAAGACGAAGTCCGGCTGGAGCACCGACCGGTCCCACGCCGAGCCGGCCTCCGCCTTCGATGCGGAGGAGTACCCCGGCCCGGGCGGGTTCGCGCCGGCCCCGGCGCCGTCCCCGCGGCCGGTTCGGGACGAGCCGCGGCCCGCCCGCCGTCCGCGGGCGGCCGTCGAGGAAGAAGAGGACTTCAACAACCCCTGGTGACCGGCGTCCAGACGTCGACGGCGATCTCGCCGGACCGTTCGGCGTACGTCCCGGGCAGCAGCTGCCGGAGTTCCGCTTCGAACTCCGGCAGCCGGTCGCCGAACAGGTGGGGTGCCGCGCTGGACAACGAGAAGACGCTGTCGACGACCTCGTCCGCGGTGCGGGTGACCGCTTGGCCCGGGACCGCGAACCGCCTCGGCCCGGTGAACCCCGCGGCGCGGTAGACGTCGGCTTCCCCGCCGGCGGTGCCGCCGGGCAGGGAGCCCCGGCCCGCGCGCCGCACCGGGCCGAGGTACTTCCGGACCAGCTCGGTGATCGCCGCCCGCGGCACGGTTCCTTCGGCGCCTTCGTGCGTCGTCGCGTGGACGTGGGCGAGGACGCCGCCCGGCGCCAGCATCCCGCGCACCGCCGCGGCCACCCGCGGCCGGTCCAGCCAGTGGAACGACTGGGCGAACGTCACCAGCCGGAACTCCCCGAGCCCGGCCGGCAGCTCTTCGGCCCGCCGGTGCACCCACCGGCAGCTCCCGGTGTCGAGCCGGGCGGCTTCGCGGAGCATGTCCGCGTCCGCGTCGAGCCCGACCGCTTCGGCGAAGTGCGGCGCCAGCAGCAGCGTCAGCGAGCCCGGTCCGCAGCCGACGTCGAGCAGCCGCCCGGAGCCGTCCAGCCCCAGCGCGGCGGCGAACGCCGCGCCGAGCGCCGCCGGGTAGGGGAGCCGGCCGCGCGCGTAGTGCGCGGCGCTGCCGGCGTACAGGGTCGCGTCCCACTCCCAGGTCACGTGCCGAGCGTAGGCCACCGGGTCCCGGATACTCGGTGTCATGGACGCGAATTGGTGGCGGGACGCCGTGGTTTACGAAGTCTACGTACGCAGCTTCGCCGACTCGAACGGCGACGGCACCGGCGATCTCGCCGGGCTGCGCTCGAGGCTGGGGTACCTGGCCGAACTCGGGATCGACGCCGTGTGGACCACGCCGTGGTACCGCTCGCCGATGGTCGACGGCGGGTACGACGTCGAAGACCACCGCGAAGCCGACCCGCTGTTCGGCAGCGACTACGACGTGCCGGAACTGGTCGCCGAAGCGCACCGGCTCGGGCTGCGGGTGCTGATCGACGTCGTGCCGAACCACACTTCCGACCGCCACCGCTGGTTCCGGGCCGCGCTGGCCGCCGGGCCCGGCGCGCCCGAACGCGCGCGCTACCACTTCCGGCCGGGCCGCGGCCCCGGTGGCGAGCTGCCGCCGACCGACTGGCGCAGCGTCTTCGGCGGGCCCGCCTGGACCCGCGTGGCCGACGGCGAGTGGTACCTGCACCTGTTCGCCCCCGAGCAGCCCGACCTGAACTGGGACCACCCCGAGGTCCGCGCCGAATTCGAAGACCTGCTGCGGTTCTGGTTCGCCCGCGGGGTCGACGGCGTCCGCATCGACGTCGCCCACGGCCTGCTCAAGGACCCGGCGTTCCCCGACCTCGGCGCCGACGAGGAGGAGATCGCGCAGCCGCCGGACCGCAGCGGGCACCCGCACTGGGACCTCGACGGCGTCCACGACATCTACCGCGCGTGGCGGAAGGTCGCCGGCGAGTTCGGCCCGGACCGGGTGTTCGTCGCCGAAGCGTGGGTCGACCGGCCGGACCGCCTCGCCCGGTACGTCCGCCCGGACGAGCTGCACACCGCGTTCAACTTCGACTTCCTGCGCTGCGACTGGGATGCCGCGGCCCTGCGCGAGGTGATCGACCGGACGCTCGACGCCCTCGGCGCGGTCGGCGCGCCCGCGACCTGGGTGCTGTCCAACCACGACGTCGTCCGGCACGTGACGCGGTTCGGCGATCCGCGCCGGGCCCGGGCCGCGCTGCTGCTCATGCTCGCCCTGCCCGGCGGCGCCTACCTGTACCAGGGCGAGGAGCTGGGCCTGGAGGAGGTCGAGGACCTGCCCGAGGAGGTGCTCGCCGACCCGACGTGGGAACGCTCCGGTCACACCCGCCGCGGCCGCGACGGCTGCCGCGTGCCGCTGCCGTGGTCGGGCTCGGCGCCGCCGTTCGGCTTCACCGGCGGCGACGCGCCGACGTGGCTGCCGCAGCCCGCCCACTGGCGGACGCTGACCGCGGCGGCCCAGGCGGGCGACCCGGACTCGATGCTGAGCCTCTACCGCGCCGCCCTCGCCCAGCGCCGGGAGCACCCCGCGCTGGGCGACGGGACGATGACGTGGCTGCCCGCCCCGGACGGCGTGCTGTCCTTCACGCGGGAGCCCGGGTTCGGGTGCGTGGTGAACCTGTCCGCCGAGCCGTACGCGCTGCCGGACGGTGTCCGGGTGCTGCTCGCGAGCGGTCCGCTCGGCGGCGGCCGCGTGCCGCCGGACGGCGCGGTGTGGCTCGCCAGGAGTTGAACGGGCATCACCCGGAAGAGTTGGGTGGAGCGGTGTGAACGCGGACGCGGCGGGGTAACCGGTCGCGTCCACCGCACCCCGACCGAGCCGGAGGTCCTCCGATGCCCGTGCGCACCGCCGCCCCGCCCGCCACCGACGTCGTCGGCCTGGCGCTCGAAGTCCTCGCGGCACAAGGGCTGACCCGGCCGGCCGCGCACGCGGCCCTCGTGGCGATGGCGCGGGAGCGGGGCCTGCCGGTGACGCGCTGCGCGGCGCTCGTCGTGGCCGCGGTCGACGGGCGGGCGGGCTGATGGCCGTCACCGGCGGGTTTTCGCGGACCGGGAACGACGACACGGCGGCGGTGGGCGGGGGCGTGCTGCTCGCGGTCGGGCTGGTGGTCGCGTTCTTCACCTGGTGGTCGTGGTGGACCGCGGCGGGGATCGCGCTGGCCGCCGCCGGCGCGGTGTGGCTGGCGGTGGCGAACCGGAACGGGTGACGGGTGCGTCAGGCGTGTACCGGCTCCAGCTTCCGGGGCCGCAACCGGTCGAGGCCGGAGCGGGACAGGCGGGGCCGGCCGCCCGCGTGCTCGGTCGTCGCCGCGGCCGCCGCGACCGCGAGGCTCGCCGCCGTCTCCAGCGGGTGACGGCGGGTGAGCGCCGCGGTCAGGGTCGCCACCAGCGCGTCCCCGGCGCCGGTCCGGTCGACGACGTCGGTCTCGACGTGCGGCACGAACCACGTCCCCACCGCTCCGGCGAAGAGGTTCCCTTCGTCTCCCACTTCCAGGACGACCAGCGCCGGTCCGCGCCGCCGGAGGTCCGCGGCGGCCCGGGCGGCCGCGGCGACGTCCGGCACCGGCTGCCCGGTGAGCAGCTCGGCCTCGTGGCCGTCCGCGCGGACGACGTCGGCGAGGGCGAGCAGGTCCGGGGTGAGCTCGTCGTCCCGGGGTGCGCCGTCCAGCACCACGCGGGTGCCCGCGGTGTGCGCCAGCCGCGCCGCCAGCAACGCCACCGCGGCGGGTTGCTGCAGCTGCACGATGAGGGAGCCGGCGGCCGAGATCGGCGCCGACGCGGCGAGGACGTCGGTCTCGGCGAGCAGCGTGCCGTCCGGGGCGTCCCCGAGCAACGCCGTCTCGGCGCCGGGGCGGCGGACGACGTGCGCCGTGCCGATCCGGTCGGCTCTGGCCTGCGCGAGCAGCGAGTCGCCCGCGCTGTCCCGGCCGACGACGCCGACCAGCGCCACCGACGTCCCGAGCTGGCTCAGGGCGAGGGCCTGGTTGGCGCCCTTCCCGCCGAGCTGGTCCTGGCGGTCGCGGGCGATCTGCCCGGCGACGACGACCTCGCTGAACATCACCGGTACCGGCGGTCGGTCATGGTGCCTCCTCACGTCCACCGACCGGCTACCCGCCCGGGGGTGGCGGGAAAACCGCTCATTCGGGTTGTGCGGTGGTCGTCCCGGCCGGTGTTGCGTCCGGCCGCCGGATGTGAACGTGCCCGGCTTGCGGTAAATCATGAAGCGGAACGGGTGGAGGTGTCGGTGACCGAAACGTTGATGAGCGCGGCCGACCGGTGGAAGCCGCTGACCGAGCTGCTGCAGGCGCTGCTCGAACGGATCGCCGTCGAGGTGCCGGGGTGCCTCGGCGCGGCGCTGACCGTCAGCCACGGCGACCGCCCGCCTCGGGTGCTGGCCACCGCGGGCGTCGCCGAACACCTCGTGCCCGCGCAGCTGGCCCGCGGCGGCCCGGTCGCGCTCGCGGCCGCCACCGGCGAGCCGGTCACGACGGACGACCTCTTCGGCGACCCGCGCTGGCCGGAGCTGACCCGGGACGCCGTGTTCGCGGACATCCGGTACGAGGCGGTCCGGGGCGCGGTCGCGTTCCCGGGGTACTGGGACGACAGCGGCGCCTTCGTGCTGTCGGCGACGCTCGACCGGCCGCCCGGCGCCGGCCCGCTCGCGATCCTGCGGCGGTTCGAGAAGCTCACCGAAATGACCCTCGTCGTAGCCGAGACCGCCACCGCGGGCGATCCCGACCAGATGCTGGAACTGCTGGCCTCCCGTGCCGCGATCGAACAGGCGAAGGGCGTGATCATGGCCGTCCGGCGGTGCCCGCCCGACGAGGCCTGGCAGACGCTGCGCCGGACGAGCCAGGAGTTCAACGTCAAGGTCCGTGAGCTGGCCGTCGCCCTGGTGGAGCACGTCGGCGGCGGGGTCGCGGCGCAGCCCGAAGGCACGCCCGAGATCCGGCCCGGCGCGGCGGCCCACCACGCGGCCGAACGGCTCTGGACGGCGTTCACCGCGAAATAGGGCGTTTCCCCGCCGGGTGTTTGGGTACCAAGACCCCGTCGTTGATCACCCGTCGCGTCGCCGGCCCAGCCGGCGCGGAAGGCCTGCCGAACCCGTGTCCCCCACACCACCGGTCCCGACCCGGTCCGCGCCGCTCACGGCGCGCCGGACGGCGTACCGCCCCGGTCTCCTCGTGCTGACCTTCGCCGGCGAGATCGACGCGCTGACCCTGCCGATCCTCGAGCGCGAGCTGGGCTCGGCCCCGCCGGGGACGACGGTGGCGGACCTGACGCACGTGGCGTTCGTCGGCCTGGCCGGCGCCCGCGCCCTGGCGGCGGCCGCCGAGCGCGCCGACGCCGAGGGCCGCCGCTTCTGCGTGGTGGCGAACAGCCGCACGCTCGCCCGGCTGTTCCGGGTGACCGGGCTGGCCGCGAGCGTCCCGATGTTCGCGTCCCTGTCCGACGCGCTGCGCGAGCTGCTGGCCACCGGGGTGCACGGCGCGGCCGGCTGAGCGGCGCGCCGGACATGGTCCGGCCGGAAACGGGTACCCGGGGCGTCCTGCGGCCGACCGGGAGGAGCCGGAATGGAACCCACCGCGACGGCCTCGCCGCTGTTCGACGAGGTCACCGGGGCGCTGGAAGCCCTCAGCTCCGTCCTGCACGAGGAGGACGACTTCGAAATCCTGCTGCGGCACATCTGCCGGCAGGTGCGCCACGCGGTCCCCGGGGTGGACGAGGCGTCGATCACGCTGGTGACCGCGGCGGGCCCGCGCACCGCGTCGGCGACGAGCGACGTCGTGAGCGAGCTCGACGCCGACCAGTACCGCCTCGGTGACGGCCCCTGCCTCGAGGCGGTTCGCAGCGGCAAGATCGTCCGCACGGCGGTTTCCGACGCGGTCGAGCGCTGGCCGGCCTTCGCCGAGGGCGCCGAGGAGGCGGGGTTCGCCAGCTTCCTCGCCGCGCCGCTGGTGGCGGACGAGCAGTTCGCCGGCGCGGTCAACTGCTTCGGCCGCCAGGACGGCGGCTTCGCGGAGGTCGAAGCGCAACGGCTCGAGCTCTACACGGTGGCGGTGGAGGCGATCCTGCGCGTCTACCACCGGTACCTGCGCGCGCGGGACACCGCCGAGCACCTGCGGACGGCGCTGACCTCCCGCGCGGTGATCGACCAGGCCAAGGGCATGCTGATGGCGATCCGCCGGATCGACGCCGACGACGCGTTCGCCCTGCTGGTGGACCAGTCGCAGCGGGAGAACACGAAGCTGCGCGAGGTCGCGGAGCGGTTCGTGGCCCGCGTGGTGTCCGGCGGCGCCGCGCCCTGACCGGTACCTTGGTGGCGTGGCGGGCAACCGGATCACGGTGCGGGTGGGCGAACGGCAGCTGACGCTCTCCAACCTCGAAAAGGTCCTCTACCCGCGCCACGGCTTCACCAAGGGCGAGGTGCTCGACTACTACACGCGGATCGCGCCTTTGCTGCTGCCGCACATCCGCGACCGGGCGATGACGTTCGTGCGCTTCCCCGACGGCGTCGACGGCGGGTCGTTCTTCGAAAAGGACGTCTCGCGGCACGCCCCCGAGTGGGTCCGCACCGCGCGCCTGACCGTCGGCGGCCGGGGCGGTGAGTCCGTGGTCGTGGCCTACCCGCTGATCAACGACCTGCCCGAGCTCGTGTGGGCGGCCAACCTCGCCGCGCTCGAACTGCACGTCCACCAGTGGACCGTCGGTCCCGACGATGAGCGGAGCACGCCGGACCGGCTGGTGTTCGACCTCGACCCCGGTCCCGGCGCGACGGTCGTCGACTGCTCCCGGGTCGCCGAACGCCTCTACGAAGTCCTCACCGGACACGGGTTCACGCCGGTGGCGAAGACGAGCGGCGCCAAGGGCATGCAGGTCTACGCGGGCGTCGAGACCGAGGACCCCGGAGCGCCATCGCAGTACGCGAAGGCGCTGGCGGAACGGCTCGCCGCGGAGACACCGGACCTCGTCGTGGCGCGCATGACGAAAAATCTGCGTCCCGGCAAGGTTTTCATCGACTGGAGCCAGAACAACCCGTTCAAGACCACCGTGGCGCCGTACTCGCTGCGCGGGCGCGACGAGCCGACGGTGTCGACCCCGGTCACCTGGGACGAGGTGCGCGCCTGCCGGCACGTTTCGCACCTCCGGTTCACCGCCGACGAGGTACTGGCGCGGGTCGAGGACACCGGAGATCTTTTCGCGGATCTGGGCCGCACCAGGGTCCCCATTCCTGCGTTCGGCTGAATTTCGGAAACCGCAATTCCGCGGCCGGCGCGGTCCCGTTCCCGCCGCGCGGTGGCGGTGAATTGCGGAAGCGTCATCCCGACCAGGAACTCTTGATCGTCCTCTGTGGACTCGTGCACGTGCAGACGGCCGTGTCGGTGCACGGCAGCGCCCGCCGCGCGATCGGCGTTGTGCGGCAAGGTGGA
The DNA here is from genome assembly GCF_041346945.1 of Amycolatopsis sp. cg9. Taxonomy (NCBI): domain Bacteria; kingdom Bacillati; phylum Actinomycetota; class Actinomycetes; order Pseudonocardiales; family Pseudonocardiaceae; genus Amycolatopsis; species Amycolatopsis sp. cg9. Next base: position 6,767,981 of record NZ_CP166850.1, read on the forward strand.
CGAAGTGGGTACGGTCTACGCGTAAACCGTCAGCATGAGCCGCCCGGAGCCGGTCATGAAGATCCAGAAACCGCCGCGGCTTTCGCGAGCCTTCGGCCGCAGTTCGCCCGGGGCGTTGTGCGAACCGTTCTCGGTCACCACGACGTTCGCCGGTGACCGGTGCACGGTCGTCGCCGTGGCGGGCGACATCGATATGGCGACCGTGGCGATTTTTGTCGAATGCGCGGAAACCGCGCTGGCGGCGGGCGGGGCGCTCGTCGTCGACCTCGGCGAAGTGGCGTTCTGCTCCGGGGCGGGCCTCCGCGCGCTGCACCGGGTGCAGTGGCGCGCCGACGAGGTGGCCGTCCCGGTCGCGTGGGTGGTGCGCACGCCGCCGATGTGGCGGCTGCTGCGGGGGACCGGCATCGCCGGCTTCGCCTGCTACCGGGACCGGGCCGACGCGCTCGCCGCGTTCGGCTGATCCCCGCTCCACCGGCCGGGCAGGGTGCGCGGCCGGGTTTCGGCGCAAGAGAAGGGAAACGGGTGTCCGGCCTGATCGACACCGATCTCGAGTTCTGGTTCCAGCGCGGCCTGCGCGCGTATCTGGGCGAGGTGGCCAGGGCACTCGGCTTCGGCCTCGAGTCCTGCACTGTGGACGTGGACGTCCCGGTGTCGGCCTACGTGGCGGTGGACTGGCGGCTGCGCCGGTTCCCCGACCGCGACGTCGCCCTGCTCTGGGACGAGGTGCACGGCTGGGCGGTCGCCGTCGAGGCGGCGTGCGGGGAGGAGATGATCGTGCTGGCCTACCTCGGCGGCGCGGACATCCTGCCGCCGCCGCGCGTGCTCGTCGGGTTCCTGACCGCGCTGCGGGCCGGTGCGGTGGAACCGGACGGGCCGGGGTCGCCGGTGCTGCGCCGCGCCGGCAGCCACCAGGAGCTCCTGCCGCTGCTGCCGGCCCGATGACCGCGCCGGCCGCCGGTCCTCCACACTGGACGGCGGTGGGGGAGGTGGCGATGGGGACGGTCCCGGACGCGGTGGCGCCGATGCTGGCCGTCGACGGGCCGCTCCCGGACGACGACCGCCACGGCTACGAGTGGAAGTGGGACGGCTTCCGCGGCTGCGCCCGGATCGCGGCCACCGGCGAAGCCCGGATCACCAGCCGCAGCGGCAGCGACCACACCCACCGCTACCCCGAGCTGCGGGACGTCTTCGGCCCCGCGCTCGGCGGGCACGCGGCGGTGCTGGACGGCGAGGTGGTCGCGCTGAACGCGGCCGGCCGCCCGGAGTTCGAGCTGATGCAGCGCCGCGCGATGCACGAGCCGACGGCGAAGCTGCGGGCCGAGGTCCCGGTCGTCTACTTCGCGTTCGACGTGCTGCGCGTCGGGAGCGAGTCGCTGCTGGACCGGCCGTACGAGCAGCGGCGGCAGCTCCTCGCGGAGCTGGTGCGCCCCTCGGACGGCCGGCTGGTGGTGCCGCCCTGGTACACCCGCGCCGACATCGCACCGGACCAGCTCCTGGCGACGGCGGCCGAGCACGGCATCGAGGGCGTCGTCGCCAAGCGCCTGGACGCGCCCTACCTGCCGGGCACGCGCTCACCGTCGTGGATCAAGCGCGCTCTGACGCAGACGCGCGAAGTGGTGATCGGCGGCTGGCGCCCGGGCGCGGGCCGCCGCGCGGGCACCCTCGGCGCCCTCCTGCTCGGCGCGCACGACGGCGACGGTGCCCTGGTGTACCTCGGCGACGTCGGCACGGGGTTCACCGACGACGCGCTGGAGCACCTCCGGACCGTCCTGACCCCGCTGGCCCGCCCGGCGAGCCCGTTCGCGACCGAAGTGCCCCGCGACCGCGCCCGCGGCGCCCAGTGGATCGAGCCGGCACTGGTCGGCGAGGTCGTCTACCGGCGGCTGACCCCGGATCTCCGGCTGCGCCACACCTCCTGGCGCGGCCTGCGCCCCGACCGGGCACCGGACGAGGTGCGGATCCCGTGACGGCCGGGAATCGTCGGTGCCGGGTGGTTTCCTCGTCGGCATGGCACCTTCGGCACTGACCGCACCCCCCGCCCGCATCGAGCGGGCGGACGTGGCCGTCATGGAACGGACGACGGCCGACGACCTGCCGTCGATCCAGGCGCTCTGGCCGTGGTTCGAGCGGCTCGTCGGGCTGCGCGGCCGGAAGATGTACGCGCGCGTCGACGAGCGGGCGGGCACCTACACCGTCTGCACCCCGGTGCGCGAGGGCGACCGGCCGGCGGAGCTGGGCCTGGCGACCGGAGTGCTCCCCGGCGGCCGGTACCTGCGCGGCCAGTTGTCCGGCGAGCCACCGGGGATCTACGCGCGGATCGGCACCGCGATGGCCGAGTTGCAGGCCGCCGTTGCCGTGGACGAGAGCCGGCCGCTCGTCGAGTTCTACCGCCGCCGCGACCGCATCGAGCTGTGGGTGCCGGTCCCGTGACGGGCTCGCGTTCCTTGCCGTGTCGGCGTGGCGGGACCGCGTCCGGGTTCCGGGTGAAGGGACCCGGCGGTGGGTCCTTGGCCGGCGAGCTGTGCGGGTTGGTGCCGCGGTGGTCGAGCTGCGGTCGGCCGCCCCCGGGGGGCGACCAAACCGAGCTGTGGTGCCGTTTGGCGATCGCCGCGCGTTCCTTGCCGTGTCGGCGAGGCGGGACCGCGTCCGGGTTCCGGGTGAAGGGACCCGGCGGTGGGTCCTTGGCCGGCGAGCTGTGCGGGTTGGTGCCGCGATGGTCGAGCTGCAGCCCGCCGCCGCGACCGCATCGAGCTGTGGGTGCCGCGCCCCCCGCGTGATCGGCGACGGTGCGGGGGTGGTCCGGCGCCCACTGTGATCGCGGTCACGGCCGGTCACATCGGGCTCGCGGGCGGAGTCGTGGGGGTGATGGCGCCGGAACCCCGGCGCCGCGACCTTCCCGAGGAGTTCCGATGTCGACTGCCTACCTGATCGTCACCCTTGCCGCCGCGGCGTTCGTGGGGTTCTCGGCCGTTTCGGTGTTCACCCGCGCGAAGTGGGTTGTCGAGCCGATCACCGAATACGGTGTGCCGGAAGCGTGGTGGACGTGGCTCGGTGCGGCCAAGGCGGCCGGTGCGGTGGGCCTGGTCGTCGGGCTGTTCGTGCCGCCGATCGGGGTCGCGGCGGCGATCGGCTTGGTGCTGTACTTCGCCGGTGCGGTCGTCACCGTGCTGCGGGCCCGGTCGTACGGGCACGTGGTCTTCCCGCTGATCTACGTGGCGCCGGTGGTCGCTTCGCTGGCGCTGCTCGCCTGATCGGCGAGCCAGGTGAGCGCGGCGGCGGCGTGGTCCAGCACGGAGATGTGGCCGTCGCCGGGGGTGAGGCGGAGCTCGGCGCCGGGGCACCGCTCGGCGAGCCACCGGCTGTGCGCCGCGGGGACCATCCGGTCGTCCTCGCCGTGCACCAGCAGCACCGGCGCGGTGATGGCCGCGGGGTCGGCGCCCCACGGCGCGACGTAGGCGAGGTCGTCGTCGATCAGCCCGACGGCCCCGAGCGCGGGCTGCACGACGCTGTCGAGCCAGGACCACGACCCCTTCAGCGCGGCGAAGTCGCCGTCGGTGAAGACCGCGGGGTCGAACCGGGCCGTCGCTTCGTACGCCTCCTTGGCGGCCCGGCCTTCGACGGCGGCCCGCAGGGCACCCGGGCCGGCCATGCCCGCGAACCAGGTTTCGTCGTGGAACGGCGCCACCGCGGCGAGACCGGCGGCCGCGAGGACGCGATCGGGCAGCAGCGCCGCACAGGCGAGCGCGTGGGAGCTGCCCCCGGAGTGGCCCAGAACGGCGAAGCGCCCGATCCCGAGCGCTCCGGTGACGGCGGTCGCGTACTCGGCCGCGGTCCCGACGGTCCGCCCCGGCACCGGCGTGGAGCTGCCGTACCCGGGCCGGTCGTAGGCGACCCAGCGGATCCCGAGCTCCTCGCCGAGCGGCAGCAGCGGCCCGGGCGGCGCCCCGAGGTTGGGCGTGCCGTGGTGCCAGAGGACGGTGAGGCCCGGACCCCCGCTGTCGTATGCGTGCAAGGTCCGCCCGTCAGGCAGCGTCAGGTCGTGTTCGGCGAAAGCGGTCACCGGGCCAGCCGTTCGGCCAGCCACGCCAGCGAGAGCGGGTAGCGGTAGTCGATCGCCGCGTGGCCGGCGTCGAACAGCTCGAAGCGCACGCGCTCGTCCGGCAGGCCCGCTTCGGCGATCGCCGCCCGGAAGGCCTGCGCGCCGAGGTCGAGGTAGTACTCGTCGCTCGTGCCCGCGTCGATCCACACCGCGCGCAGCGCGCGGATAGCCGCCGCGTGGTCCGGCACCATCCGGACCGGGTCCCACGCCAGCCAGCGCTCCCACACCTCCGGCCGCACCGCGCCGGTCAGCGGGTCGCACGGCAGCTCCGGCGTCCCGTCTTCCCGCGCCGAGAAGCACGCCGAGACGCCGAGCAGCTGCAGCAGGGTCGCGTCCTCCGGCTTCGTGAACGACGGGCGCGCGCGGAAGTCCGCCCACCACTTGAAGATGTCCTGGTCGTAGCCGCGCAGGGCACGGGCCGCCTTGCCGAAGTCCTGGAGGTAGCTCAGCTCGTACAGCGAGTCGCCCGCGTGCGTGGCCAGCGCGCCGAACAGGTCGGGGCGCAGCATCGGCGTGATCATCGCGCCGAACCCGCCCGACGACTTGCCGGCGATCGCCCGCGACTCCGGGACCGGCAGGGTGCGGTAGCGCGCGTCCACCCACGGCACGATCTCGTCGCACAGGTACGAGTGGTAGCGGCCGGTGCCCGGCGAATCGACGAACTGGGAGCCGCCGTACGCGGTCCACGCGTCGACGTACACGACCACGCAGCCCGGGGCTCCGCCGGCGAAGACCGCGTCGGCGGTCTCGAGGAAGGTCTGCCGGAACGGCGTCCGGTTGGCCCACATCGCCACGTGCCCGGTGTAGCCCTGGATGACGTACACCGCCGGGTACCGCTGGTCGCCGTCGTCGTAGCCCGGCGGGACGTACACCCACAGCGGCCGTTCGTGCGGATCGCCGAGCGGGTTGCCGCGCAGCAGCTCGGACTCCACGGTGTGCCGGTCGAGCCGGCCGGCGAGGTCGCCTTCCCAGGGCAGCATGGCGCCAGTCAACCAGAACCACCCGGTTGCGGGGGCTAAGCGATACCTCTTTTCCACGCGTAGCGTTGAGCCGTTCCGCCCCGACCTCCGTGTTACGGGCACGGTGGTGGGTCAGGGGAATGCGGGGAAGATCATGAAACATCCGGGGCCGTTGTACACGTTGCTCGCCGGCGTCGCGCTCGCCGGCGGGATCGGGGTCGTCAACCTGGCGACCGGGACCGGCGCCGCGCCGGTCGCCGGCGCCGCGAGCGCGGCGGGTGCCGCGAGCGGCACCACGGCGGCACCGCCGCCGGCCGCGACGACGACGTCGGAAGCGCCGAAGCCCGCGGCACCCGCGCGAGCGGACTACGCCGGACGGGTGACCGGCGGTGGCGCGTCGGTCGCGGTGTCGGTGCGCGACGGCCACGCCATCGCCTACCTCTGCGACGGCAAAAAGGTCGAAGCGTGGCTGCAAGGCGTGACGGCCGGCGGCCAGCTGGACCTGAAGGGCGCCAAGAACGCCGCCCTGACCGGCAGTTACGACGCCACCGCGGTCACCGGCTCGGTCACCGCGGCCGGCAGGACGTGGCAGTTCACCGCGCCGGTGGCGAAGAAGCCCGCCGGGCTCTACCGGGCGGCGCCGAAGGTGAAGGGGCAGCAGGCGAAGGTGGGCTGGATCGTGCTGCCCGACGGCAGCCAGGTCGGCATCCTCGCCGCGGGCGACGACACCGCGGCCGCCCCGCCGCTCGACGCGGCCAAGGGCACCGCGACCGTCGACGGCGCCGCGGTGACCGCCGAGGCGATCAGCGGCCTGGCCGGGACCGGTGACTTCTGATGACCACGGCCGGGCACCGCACCGCGGTCGCGCTCCTGGTCCCGCTGCTCGCCGGCGCCGTCGTCGCGGTGGTGCTGGGCGTCTACGGCAGCCTGCACACGCCGACCGGCGTGGCGGTGAACGTCGCCGGGTTCTCCGGTCCGCAGTCGGTGAAGGCGTGGCTGGCCACGGTGGTCGTCGTGCTCGCCGTCGTCCAGCTGCTCTCGGCGCTTTCGCTGTACGGCAGGCTCGGGACGGCCCCCACATGGATGGGCGCCGTGCACCGCTGGTCGGGCCGGGTGGCCTTCCTCGTGTCGATCCCGGTGGCGCTGCACTGCCTCTACGCGCTCGGGTTCCAGTCGTTCGACACCCGCGTCCTGCTGCACTCGCTGCTGGGCTGCTTCTTCTACGGCGTGTTCGTCGCGAAGATGCTGCTGCTGCGCAAGGACGGCGCGCCCGCGTGGGCGCTGCCGGTGCTCGGCGGGCTCGTCTTCACCGGGCTGGTCGGGCTCTGGCTGAGCGCGTCGCTGTGGTTCTTCACCCAGTCCGGCTTGACCTTCTAGGCGGAGGACGACAGTGCGCGACGACGAAACGGACCCGGTGCTGGCGCGCCGGACGGCGCTGACGGTCCTGGGCGCCGGGCTGGTGGCCGGCTGCAGCACCTACGGCGGTACGCAGGCGCCACCTTCGGCCGCCCAGCAGCCCCCGGCGGCCGGCGGCACGGAACTCGGGGCGGCCGCGGACATCCCGGTCGGCGGCGGCAAGGTGTTCGCGGACAAGCAGGTGGTGGTGACGCAGCCGGTGGCGGGAACCTTCGCGGCCTTCTCCGCCGTCTGCACCCACCAGGGCTGCACGGTGGACGCGGTCGCGGACGGCACCATCGACTGCCCGTGCCACGGCAGCAAGTTCAAGGTCGCCGACGGCTCGGTCGCGAACGGACCGGCGTCGCAACCGCTGGCGAAGAAGGCGGTCACGGTCACCGGCGGCAAGATCACCCTCGCCTAGGTGTAGGCCTTCGCGACGGCCCGGCCGTCAACCGTCCACATCGGACTCGACGTGTCCACGTCGCCGGGCAGCACGGTCCGCCCGTCCGTGCAGGCGTACCCGGAGCCGGCGACGGCGAGGCACTGCAGACCGTCCGCCAGCGTGAGCAGGAAGGGATCGGCGGTCCCACCGGGCTGCGGCGGCGACGGCAGGCCGCCGGCGTAGGTCAGCAGCACGGCCCGGGTGGCCGACGTCGGGCAGGCGACCCGCGGCTCCGGCCCGGCGAAGCACGGGTCGTAGGTGGTGCCGCCGCTCGTGCACCGGTAGGCGTCGTGGCGGCCGGACACCGCGGAGACCGCCCCGCACCGCCCGGCCGCCCGGGCCGTCGCCGCCCCGGTTTTCGGCCGGTACTCGACGGTCTGCGTGAACCGCTGCGCGCGGCCGGCGGTGAGGGAGACCGCGAAGGCGGGGCCGGTCGCGGCCGCCGCGTTCGCCACCGCCCCGATCCCGGCGGCGAGGAACCAGCGCACGGTGTCCCCACCGTCCGGGTGGCAGGGGCCGAGCGCCGCCCACACCTCGGCGGCCAGGTCGGTGCCCGGCCGGTCCGCGGTGTAGTGGGCGGCCGTGGCGGCGGCGGCGCAGGCCGTCACGTCCGGCGCCGGCTCATCGGCCGAGCCGAACAACACGGCCACGCGGTGGGCCGCCGCGGCGAGCGTCGCACCGAGGGCGGCGCCGGGATCGGCTTGGCCCCGCAGAGTCGCCGGCAGGCGGGCGAACGGGACCTCGTAGGTCACCGCGGCACCGGGCCACAGGAGGTCCCGCTGCGGGGTGCGGCCGGTGCGCGCGGCCGATTCCGGCCAGCCGGGAGGAACGGCGAGCCGGTAGGGCACGCGCGCGTTCGAGGTCAGGGTGACCCCCGCCCGCCCGGCCCCCGCGGTGAGGCATACCCAGACCGGCCCTTGCGACGGCCCGGGGTCGGTCGGACCGCCGGAGTCGGCGGCTCGTCCGGGCGCGCCGCTGGAACTGGCCGCGTGCTCGGGGGTGGTGGTCGCGCGGCTGGAGTCGGCTGCGTGCGCGGAATCGGTGTTCGCGCCGCCGGAGCTGGTGACTTGTCCGGGCGAGCCGCCTGGGCTGGCGGCTTGTCCGGGACTGCTGCCGGAACCGGCGGCTTGCTCGGCGTCGGTGTTCGTGCTGCTGGAGTTGGCCGCGCGTCCGGGCGAGCCGCCGGGGCTGGCGGCTTGTCCGGGACTGCTGCCGGAACCGGCGGCTTGCTCGGCGTCGGTGTTCGTGCTGCTGGAGTTGGCCGCGTGTCCGGAACCGGCCGCGCGGGGCGAGCCGGTCGCGTGCCCGGGGGTGGCGGTCGTGCTGCCGGAGCCAGCCGCATGCCCGGGATCGGTGGCCGTGCCGCCGGAACCGGCGGCCTGCTCGGCAGCGACCGTCACACCACCCGAACTCGCCGCGCGCCCGGCGCACTCCGGCTTCGGCGCCGGAGCGGGCACCACGTCCCGCCCGAGCGCGGCGAGGTCGAGCAGCCCGCCCCAGAACCGGCCCGGCCGCGGCAGGTCCGCCACGATGCTCCGCGTCGCCGTGTCGTAGGCGGCCGGCAGGAGCCGGGTGCCGTCCGCCGTGATCACGACCGGTGCGAACCCCGGTGAGGGGGCCGGTGCGGTGATCCGCAGCCGCGGGGTGCCGCCGGTGAAAGCGATGTCGGCGCCGCCGCCGGTCCGGTGTGTCAGTGGCGTCGGCACCGCCGGTTCCGGTGCCGGGTGCACCTCCGCCCGGCCGCCGGTCACCTCGACCCCGTGGACCGTCCCAGGCGGACTCACCGGAAACCTCTGCTGCACCAGGGTTCCCGTCCCGCCCAGCAGCAACGCGACCACGGCCGCGGTGAGCGCGAGCCGGGCCGGCCGGTTGTCCGTGGCCATGCGCGCCTCCCCGGGTACCCCTGTTCTTCGCGAGTCACCGGACCCGCCGTGGTCGTTAGCCGCCGTGGCCCAACCGTGACCGCGGGGCGGCAAAGCGGTCGCCGCGGGCGGCGGGCTCTGGCACCATCGGGCGGGTGAGCCCGGTCGAGATCGCCTGCGACGAGTCGGGCTCGGAGGGCGAAAACCTGCTCGGCGGCGAAACCGACGTCTTCGCCCACGCCGGGGTGCGGCTGAGCCCCGAGGCCGCGGCGGCCTGCGTGCGCGAGATCCGGGCGCGTATCGGCTCCCCGGCCGAGGAGTACAAGGCCAACCATCTGCTGCGCGCCAAGCACCGCGCGGTCCTCGAGTGGCTGCTCGACCCCGGCGGCCCGCTCGCCGGCCGCGGCCACGTCCACCTGACCGGCAAGACGTTCTTCGCCGTGCGCGCCGCGGTCGAGCTGCTGGCCGGACCGGACACCGGCGAGCTGGCCCGCACCCTGCACCGCGCGGGCCCCGCCGCGTTCGGCGCCGCCCGCTGGGAGTACTTCCTGACCGCGTTCACCAGCGTGCTGCGGCGCAACCCCCGGCGCGGCGTGACGACCTCGCCGGAACGGTTCTTCGCGCTGGTCGACGAACTCGCCGCGACCCCGGGCGAAGCCGGCGAGATCCTCGGCCTCTTCCGCGGCGGCGGCGACCGCGTGGCCGCCTACCGCGCCCGGCTGGCGAGCGATCCCGGCCTGGTGCCGGTGCTGGACCCGCTGGTGCCAGCGGTGATCCACACGGTCCGCCACTGGAGCGCCGACGGCACGCCGGTCGCCCTGGTGCACGACGAGCAGCTCGCCCTGACCGCCGAGCGCGTGCTGCAGCTCAAGGCCACCCTCGGCCACCGCCTGGCCGGCGTCCGGTTCGTCGACTCCCGCGCCGACGCCCGGGTCCAGATCGCCGACTTCCTCGCCGGCGTCGCCCGCCGCATCGCCTCCGACGAGCTGAACGGCCGCGGCGACGCCCGCCTGACCGGGCTGCTGAAGTCCTTTGTGGACACCGAATGGGACGGGCTCAGCAGCTGAGCACCTGCGCCGGCGAACTCGTGTTGTCGAGCCGCTTGACGTACGCGCCGCCGCTGCGCCGGGCGCACGCGGTTTCCTTGGTGGCGAACGGCCCGGCGTAGACGGCGTACACGTCGGCGCCGTTCAGCCGCTGCCGCAGCGACCCGCAGCCGGTGGTCGGTGCGTGCAGGTAGCTCGAGCCGGGGTGGGTGTCGAGGAAGCGCTGGACGTCGGCGCGGTAGCGGGCCGGGGTCACGGCGGAGCCGAGGATCACCACGAACGACCCGTCGCACGCGGGCGTGCTCATCGCGGTCGCCAGCCCGAGGTCGGCCCCGCCCGCGACGACCGTGGTGGCGACGGACGTCCGGACGCTCACCTGCGTGGTCGTCACCGGCGGGGTGGTCGGCGGCGGCGTGGGGGAGGGCGTGGCCGACGCCGGGGTCGAGGGCGGGCTCGCCGTCGCCCCGCCCGGGGACGTCGCGCGGAAGAACGTGAACCACGCGGCCACGGCCACGAGGGCGAGCACCGCCACCGCGGCGACCACCCAGGGCGCCTTCGCCGTCCGGGGCCGCTCGGGCACCGGAACCGGATCGGGCGCCGGGGCGACGCGGGTGGCCTGCCGCGTCGGGGGCGCGGCGGCGCCGACCGGGCTGGTGCCGCCGAGCGCGGCCCGCGCGGCGTCCGCCAGCTCCGCGACCGAGCCGAAGCGGTCCGCCGGGTCCTTCGCCATGCCCCGCGCGATCACGTCGTCGAACGCGGCGGGCAGGCCGGGCCGCAGCGCGCTCGGCCGGGGCGGCGGCTGGTGCAGGTGGGCGCCGATCAGCGACGCGGCCGTCGACGCGGGGAACGGCTTGCTGCCGGTCAGGCACTGGTGCAGCACGCAGGCCAGCGAATAGACGTCGACGCGGTGGTCGGCGGGCGCGTCGGTGAAGCGCTCGGGTGCCATGTAGTCGAGGGTGCCGACGGCCCCGCCGGTCGCGGTCAGCCCGGTGTCGGCCCCGGCCGCACGGGCGATCCCGAAGTCCACGAGGTAGGCGAACCCGGTCGCGTCGACGAGCACGTTCGACGGCTTGACGTCCCGGTGCACCAGCCCTTCGGCGTGCGCGGCGGCCAGCGCCCGCGCGACCTGCCCGATGATGTCGACCGCGGCACCCGGCGACGGCGCCCCGCCCGCGGCCAGCCTGCTGCCGAGGTCGTCGCCGTCGACCAGCCGCATGTCGAGGTAGAGCCGCCCGTCGAGCTCCCCGTAGGCGTGGATCGGGATGACGTGCGGCTCGCGCAGCCGCGCCACGGCGTGCGCCTCCCGCCGGAACCGCTCCTGGAACTCCCGGTCGGCGGCGAACCCGGGGGAGAGCAGCTTCAGCGCGACGACGCGGTCGTGGCGCGTGTCGTGGGCGCGGTACACCTTGCCCATCCCGCCGCGGGCGATCAGCGACTCCACGCGGTAGGGCCCGAACTGCCAGCTCACGTTCATCCCTCCGCAGACACCGGGAAGTCGTCGCCTGCGGGCCACGACGTTACACGGAGGGGATTGCTGACTATAGTCAGCGAATGGACCAGGACCTGATCGACGGCGTCCGGCGGTTCAACCGCACGGTCACCCAGCGGATCGGTGCGCTCGACGACGCCTTCCTCGCCCGCGACCGGCCGCTCGGGCAGGCGCGGGTCCTGTGGGAGATCGGCACTCCCGGGCTGGACGTGCGCGAGCTGCGGGAACGGCTCGACCTCGACTCCGGTTACCTGAGCCGGCTGCTGCGCGGGCTCGAGCAGGACGGCCTGGTGCGCGTCGAGCCGAACGCCGCCGACGGCCGGGTGCGGACCGCGCGGCTCACCGAGGCCGGGGCGGCCGAACGCGCCACGCTCGATCGGCTGTCCGACGACGCGGCCGCGTCGATCCTCGATCCGCTGTCCGGTGGTCAGCGCACCCGGCTCGTCGCCGCGATGGCCGAGGTCGAGCGGCTGCTGACGGCGTCGGCGGTCGAGGTCGCGCCGTGCCGGCCGGAGCGGCCCGCGGCGCGGTTCTGCCTGCGCGCCTACTTCGCCGAGCTGGCCCGGCGGTTCGACGACGGCTTCGACCCGGAGCTCAGCACCTCCGCGGCCGACGCCGAGATGACGCCGCCGGCCGGGGTGCTGCTGGTCGCCACGCTGCACGGCGAACCGGTCGGGTGCGGCGCGCTGAAGTTCCCCGGCGGCGCGCCCGCCGAGGTCAAGCGGATGTGGGTGGCACCGTCCGCGCGCGGGCTCGGGCTGGGCCGGCGGTTGCTCGCCGAGCTGGAAGCGCACGCCGCCGGGCAGGGCGTCCGGACGCTGCGGCTGGAGACGAACCGCGCGCTCGCCGAGGCGATCGGGCTGTACCGCGCGGCCGGCTACCGCGAGGTCGAGCCGTTCAACGACGAGCACTACGCCGATCACTGGTTCGAGAAGCACCTCCCCGGCCCCCGTACCCTGGTCTAGTGCGGACCCGGCCCACCCTCTCCTGGACGTCGGCGGACGCGCCGCTGCCGCGGACGTCCAGCCTCGACGAGCTCACCGACGTCGTCGCGCGCGGCCGCGTCGCCGTGCTGAGCGGCGCCGGGCTGTCCACCGAGTCCGGGATCCCCGACTACCGCGGCGAAACCGGCAGCCTGCGCCGGCACACGCCGATGACCTACGACGAGTTCGTCACCAGCGCCGAGGGACGGCAGCGGTACTGGGCGCGCAGCCACCTCGGCTGGCGCACGATCGCCCGCGCCGACCCCAACGACGGCCACCGCGCGGTGACCGCCCTGCGAGAAGGCGGGTACGTCGACGGTGTCATCACCCAGAACGTCGACGGCCTGCACCAGGCGGCCGGCACGGCGGACGCGATCGAGCTGCACGGCAGCCTCGACCGGGTGATCTGCCTGGACTGCCGCCGCACGAGCCCGCGCGCCGACCTGGACCGCCGCCTGCGCGCGGCGAACCCCGCTTTCGACGGCGCGGCCACCCGCATCAACCCGGACGGCGACGTCGAGCTCCCCGACGACGTCGTGCGCCGCTTCACTCCGGTCCCGTGCGCGGACTGCGCGTCCGGCGTGCTGAAACCGGACGTCGTGTTCTTCGGCGAGAACGTCCCGCGCCCGCGCGTCGAGGAGTGCTACCGGCTGGTCGACGCCGCCGAGGCGCTGCTGGTGCTCGGCTCGTCCCTGACGGTGATGTCCGGCCTCCGGTTCGTCCGCCACGCGGCGAAGGCGGGCAAGCCGGTGGTGATCGTCAACCACGGCGAAACGCGCGGCGACCGCTACGCGTCGGTGCGGGTCGACCGCCCGCTCGGCGGGGCGCTGACCGAGCTGGCGGGCCGGCTGGGCTGCGGGCTCACCGGGGATCGCGGCCGAACCGCCTGAGCACCCGGTCCTGCCGCGACGCGCCGGGCTCGTCCGGCGGCGGGGCGGCGAAGACCCGCGAGCTCAGCGCCAGCCCGGCGAAGATGGCGTCGTGGTCCTCGTCGAGCCACGCGACGAGCCCGGGGTCGAGGGTGTCGTCCGCGCCGAGGGCGCGGGCCAGGTCCCAGGTGTGCACGGTGCTGTCGGCCGTGCGGACCGCCAGGGCCCGCCGTCCGGTCAGCTCGCCCAGCGGGTAGTCGACGACGCGGTCCAGCGCGCCGGGCGCGGCGAACGCCGCGGCGCAGGCCCGCACCGACCCGGTGTACGCCGCGACGGGGTCGTCGCCGAGCGCGTCGGCGTCGCGGGCGGCCAGGAACTCGGCCCGGGTGGCGCCGGCGAGGAGCCCGACGTAGTTGAGGTTGCCGCGGGTCATGTGGTTCACCAGCGCCCGCACGTCCCGTTCGGAGCACGGCGTCGGCGCGGCCCAGCCGTCGGCAGGCACCGCGCGGAGGTGGTGCTCGAAACCCTTGCCGGCGAGCAGGAAACGGTCCAGGAGCATGGCCGCCAGTCTGGTGCGGACCCCGCGCGCGGCGCTCGCGGGTTTCGGACGTCGTGGACGAGCCCGGTCCGGGCGGGTGGGGGAACCCGCCCGGACCGGGCTCTGGCGACGGACCTCCACAGCCGGTCGTCGCCTGCAAGACGCGGCGGCCGCCCCAGGCGTTACAGCGCCGTTCGCACCGATCCGGCCGCGGCCACGGCCGGATCGCCCTCGGCGGACGGTTACGTGCCGCTCGGGGGTCCGGCCTGCTTCGAGCCGGACCCGTGCGGTGGCTGCAACCCGTGCCAGGACCAGTGCGGCATGCCGAGCCCGGCGGGGACCTCGGTGGCCGGGCCGGGGTAGGTCAGCACCTCGGCCACCGCCCACTCCATGTAGGCCCGCAGCGCGGCGCGGAACTCGGGATCGGCGGGCAGGCCGGCGTCGTCCGCGGCCTGGACGAAGCACGCCACGAACCGGCGGCCGAGGTCGCTCATGTCGCCGTTACCGGCGTGCATCCGCAGCATCGCCGAGTGGTCGCTGCACTCCTGCGAGAACCGCGGCGGCCCGCCCATGACCTCGGCCCAGTACCGGGCCAGCCGTTCGACGTGCCGCGGGTGCTGGCCCGGGTGTGAGAACGGGTGGTTCAGCTCCGGGTCGGCGAGGCAGCGCTCGTGGTGGGCGGCGGCCAGCGCGAGGAACGCGGGGTCACCGCCGGCGAATTCGTAGAGCGTGGGGCGCACCCGCCGAGCCTGGCACGCCGCGCTCCCGGAAGCTAGCGCGCGCCGGCGGCGGCGCGTTCCGCCGCGGGGGAGAACCCGCCGTAGGCCGCGACGGCGCGCTCGACGTCCTCGGTCACGAGGTCGTGGTTGAGCGCGCCCGCGGCGGCCGCGCCCTGGGCCGCGGCGATGATCACCGTCGCGCGCGCGTCGACGACGTTCCCGGCCGCCCACACCCCCGGCACGCTGGTCTTCCCGCTGGGGTCGACCGCGCCTTCGGTGTAACCGAGCCCGCGCAGGAGCTCGTCGTGCGGGACGGTCCGGGTGCGGAGGAACAGCGCCGTGCGCGGGACGAACCGGTCACCCAGCTCGATCCCGGTCAGCCGGCCGCTCTCCCGGCGCACCGCGGTGACGACGCCGTCGACGACCCGGATGCCGCGCGCGTCGAGCCGTTCGCGGTCCTCTTCGGACGGTGGCGCGGTGTGGGCGAAGTAGACGACGTCGGGGGACCACTGGCGGACGAGCAGCGCGTGCTCGACGCTCCCGGGCTCGGTGCCGAGCACGCCGAGCGGCTCGTCGCGCACTTCGTAACCGTGGCAGTAGGGGCAGGTCACCGCGCCGGTGCCCCAGCTCTCCCGCAGGCCGGGCAGGTCCGGCAGGTCGTCGTGGACGCCGGTGGCGACCAGGACGCGCCGGGCGGTCAGCTCCCGGCCGCTCGCGAGCCGGGCGGTGAACCCGGGTTCGAGCCGCGTCACGCTGTCGTCCAGCAGCTCGACGCCGTAGCCGCCGAGTTCTTCACGGCCGATCTTCAGGAGGTCGGACGGCGGCAGGCCGTCCCGCGAAAGGAAGCCGTGCATGTGTTCGGCCGGGGCGTTGCGCGGTGCCCGGGCGTCGACGACGGCGACCCGCCGCCGCGCGCGGCCCAGCATCAGGGCGGCGTTCAGGCCGGCCGCACCGCCACCCACCACCAGGACGTCATAGCTGTTTTCGGTCATGCCGCCACCTTGAACCCGGCCGCGCGAATCCGACAACTAATGTTGCCGTTTCCGGGACGAGCGGGTTTCCTGGGGGCATGACGGACGCGATCACCCAGGCACTGGCCGAAGTCGGCCCCCGGCTCAAGCGGGTCCGCACCCAGCGGCGGGTCACCCTGGCCGACCTCTCGGCGGCGACGGGCATTTCGAAGAGCACGCTTTCCCGGCTGGAGTCCGGCCAGCGGAAGCCGAGCCTGGAGCTGCTGCTGCCGATCGCGCAGGCCCACCAGGTCCCGCTCGACGAGCTGGTGGGCGCCCCCGAGGTCGGCGACCCCCGCGTCCGCCTCACCGCCCGCCGCATCCCGCGCCACAACGGCGCGACGATGACCGTCCTGCCGCTGACTCGCCAGCCCGGCGCGCCCCAGGCGTTCAAGATGATCCTGGAGGCGGAGACGGGCGAGCCCGATCCCCAGGTCCACGAGGGCTACGAGTGGCTGTACGTCCTTTCGGGACGGTTGCGGCTGGTGCTGGCCGACCGCGACATGGTCCTGGGCCCCGGCGAGGCGGCGGAGTTCGACACGCGGCTGCCGCACTGGTTCGGCGCGGTCGACCGGCCGGCGGAGATCCTCAGCCTGTTCGGGAAGCAGGGGGAGCGGCTCCACCTGCGGGCGAAGTCCCGCTGACTTCTGGACTTGCCGGTCCATTTCGCTCGGCGTCGAGTCCTCGTCCGGCTCCGGGCGGCCGGGGTCGGGACGGTGCCGACCCGGCTGGTCAAGGCGCGGCGGCACGGTGATCGGCCTGGTGTCCCGTGTGGACAAGGTCGCGGTGGGGAGGCGGCCGTCGCCGATCACGTGCCGACGCGCGAAGCCCCGCTCGCGCGGACGGACGAGGTCTTCGGGTTCGTCCGGAGCGGACAGCCGGTGCCCCGCATCGGGCAGCGCTACGCCCTCGCCGACGCCGCGCGGGCCCACCGCGACCTCGAGTCCCGGCGCACGACGGGAAAGCTGCTGCTGCTCCCGTCAGCCCAGGTCCCGCTGCATCAGCAGCGTGTCGAGCCACCGGTCGTGCTTGAACCCGACGTGCCGCAGCACGCCCGCGTCGGTGAAGCCGGCCGCGAGGTGGAGGTTGCGCGAAGCCGGGCTGCCGGAGTCGACGATCACCGCGATCGCCTGCCGCGCCCCGGCTTCGCCGCACCGCCTCAGCAGTTCGCCGAGCAGCCGGCGGCCGTGGCCCCGGCCGGTGGCGCCCGGCGCGAGGTAGATCGTCGTCTCCACCGAGAACCGGTACGCCGGCTTCGGCCGCCACGGCGCCGCCAGCGCGTACCCGAGGACCTCGCCCCCGTCGGCGAGGACGAGGAAGGGCCACGCGCTCTCGCGGATCTTCGCGCGCCACTGGTCCGCGGTCGGCGGCGTGGTCTCGAACGTGACGACGGAGTCGGTCGCGTACGGCGCGAAGACGGCGGCGATGCCCTCGGCGTCAGCCACCGTCGCTTCCTCTATAGTGGACATGGTTGTTATCATAGAGGAATGATCGATCCGGTGCTCCTCGGCCGCCGCCTCCACGAACTCCGCGCCGACCGCGGGCTGGCGCTGAGCGCGCTGGCCAGGGCGGCGGGGGTCAGCGTCAGCATGCTGTCGGCCATCGAGCGCGGCGAGAAGACGCCGACGGTCGTGGTGCTGTCCCGGATCGCCGACGGGCTCGGCCTGTCGCTGTCCCGCCTGCTGGCCGACCTCGAAACCGACCGGGTGATCGTCCGCCGCGCCGCCGAGCAGGAGCACGTCGCCGAGCCGGGCGGCTGGCACCGCACGGTGCTGACCCCGGTCGTCCCCGGCGTCAACTTCGAGTGGATCCGCACGACCCTGCCGCCGCACTGCGACGCGGGCGCGTTCCCCGCCTACGCCCCGGGTTCCCACGAGTTCGTCGCCGTCGAATCGGGTGCGCTGCACCTCGGCGTCGGCGCGGCCGAACACACCCTCCACGCGGGTGACTCGCTCTACTTCCCCGCCGACGCCCCGCATTCGTACGCGAACCGCGGCGACGAACCGTGCGTCTACCACGTCGCCGCGTTGATCATGCGGCCGCGCGGAAACCGGTGACCGCCGCCCGTTTCCGGGTTTCGCCGGTTTCGCGCGCGCCGCGCTGTTACCGTCCCGGCGGTGCGGATCTGGTGCTGCGGGGTCGTCCTGGGTGCGGTTGCGCTGCTCGCCGCCTGCGCCGGCGGCGGATCGGGCACCGGGCGGCTGGTCCCGCCGACCACCTCGACGACGCCGGCCACTTCGGTGACACCGACCACGGACTCCCCGGTGACGACCACTACGCCGCCGGCGACCACGCAGACGAGGGCGCACCCGCCGACGGCGACCACGAAGAAGACGACCACCCCGCGTCACACGACGACGCGGCGGCGCCCGCGCTGAGTCAGCGCCCGCGCAGGCGGGGCCGCGCCAGCCCGACCGCGGCCAGGACGATCAGCGCGACCGCCGCCACCGCCGCGATCACCGACAGGACGGGCGCGCGGGTGTCCGCGCTCGACAACGTGAGGACACTGGACAGGAGCAGGACCGCGCCCACGCCCAGGTTCAGCCAGCACAACGGGGCGGTGGTCGGGATGAAGTGCCAACGCCGTTCGGCCATCGAACCTCCTTGATCGATCTGCACCCCGGAGCTGCCCCGATCGGGTGGCGCTCAAACCGGCGGGAATCCGCCGTGACCCCGAGCTGTCGCAAACCTGCCAGCCCGCGCGGGCCGCCGACGATCTACTGGCCGCATGAACGCGACACGCTGGCCCGCTGTCCTGGCCGTCACCGTCGGCATCTTCGCCATCGTCACCACCGAAATCCTGCCGATCGGGCTGCTGACGCCGATCGCGGCCGGTTTCGGCGTCACGGCAGGCACGGCGGGCTGGACCATGACCGTCCCCGGGCTCGTCGCCGCGGCCGCCGCCCCGGTCGTCACCGTCGCGATCGGACGCGCCGACCGGCGGCTGGTCCTGGCCGCGCTGATGCTCCTGCTCGCCGTCGCCGGTTTCCTCGCCGCGGCGGCGCCCGCGTACTGGGTGCTGCTGGCCGCGCGGTTCCTCGTCGGCCTCGTCATCGGTGGTTTCTGGTCGGTCGGCGCCGGACTGGCGCCCCGGCTCGTGGGGCCGGCCGCCGCCGCGCGGGCGACGGCGGTGATCTTCTCCGCCGTGCCGCTGGGTTCGGTGCTGGGGGTCCCGCTCGGCACCTTCCTCGGGCAGCTCGCCGGCTGGCGGACGGCGTTCCTCGTGCTGGGCCTGCTGAGCCTCGGCACGGCGGCCGCGTTGCTGGCCTTCACGCCTTCGCTGCCCCCGGAAGGAACCACGCGGCCGAGTGTCCTGAAGGGACTGCTGCGCCGCCGTGAAGTCCGAAGTGGACTGATCGTGACGTTCCTCGTGGTGCTGGCCCACTTCGGCACCTACACCTACCTCACGCCGTTGCTGCGGGAGGCCGTCCGCCCGGCGGTGCTCAGCGCTTACCTGCTGGTGTACGGGGTCGCCGGCATCGGCGGGACCTTCCTGGCGGGTGCGAGCCGCCGTCCCCGGGCGGCCTTCGCCGTCGCGGCGGCGGCGATCGGGGCGGCGGTGTTCGTCCTTCCGCACGTCGGCGCGGCGTGCGCCCTCGCGGCGCTCGTGGTGTGGGGAGCGGCGTACGGCGCGGTACCGGTCTGTTCGCAGTGGTGGTTCTCGCGCGCCGCACCGGACGCCCCCGAGGCCGCGACCGTCCTGTTCACCGCGTCCTTCCAGGCCACGATCTCGGCGGGCGCGCTGGCCGGCGGATTCGTGGTGGACGCGGTGTCGGTGCCGGCCGTGATGACCTGCGGCGGGGTGGCCGCCGTTCTCGCCGCGCTCGCCGTTCCCGTCCGGGTGTTCCGCTCGCCGGAACGCCGGGCTGTCGCGGCCGCCGAGTCCGGTGCGACGGTCGGACCATGGCTCCCGTGATGGCGGCGATCGTCGGCCCCGGCAACATCGGCACCGATTTGCTGGCGAAGCTGCGACGCAGTGAAGTGATCGAAGTCGGTTACGTGGTCGGCGTGGTCGAGTCCGACGGCCTCGAACGCGCCCGCGCGCAGGGGATCGCGGCGTCGGCCGAAGGCGTCGACTGGCTGCTGCGCCAGGACCCGCTGCCCGAGCTGGTGTTCGAGGCGACGTCGGCGAAGGCGCACGCCGCGAACGCCCCGCGCTACGAGGCGGCGGGCATCCAGGCGATCGACCTCACCCCGGCGCACCTCGGCCCGATGGTGTGCCCGCCGGTCAACCTCGGCGCCCACCTCGGCGCGCCGAACGTCTCGATGATCACCTGCGGTGGCCAGGCGACGATTCCCGTGGTGCACGCGGTTTCCCGGGTGACGCCGGTGCCGTACGCGGAGATCGTCGCCTCGGTGGCCTCGCGCGGCGCGGGTCCCGGCACCCGGGCGAACATCGACGAGTTCACGCGCACGACGTCGCGGGCGGTGGCCGAGATCGGCGGGGCGGGGAAGGGCAAGGCGATCATCATCCTCAACCCCGTCGAGCCGCCGATGATCATGCGGGACACGGTGTTCTGCGCGATCGGCCTCGACGCCGACCGCGAGGCGATCACCGCGTCCATCCACGAGATGGTGGCCGAGGTGCAGCAGTACGTCCCCGGGTACACCCTGCGTGCCGATCCGCAGTTCGACGACGCTCGCGAGGACTGGGACGGCCACGCGCGGGTCGGCGTCTTCCTCGAGGTCCGCGGCAACGGCGACTACCTCCCGGAGTACGCCGGGAACCTGGACATCATGACCGCCGCGGCCGCGCGCGTCGGCGAGCTGATGGCGCGCGCGAAGCAGGAGGTGCCGGCATGACCCGCCCGGAATTGCGCCACGACGTCCGGATCGTCGACACGACGCTGCGCGATGGCAGCCACGCGATGGCCCACCGCTTCACCGAGCAGCAGGTGCGCGACACCGTGCGCGCGCTCGACCGCGCGGGCGTCGAGGTGATCGAGGTGACCCACGGCGACGGCCTTGGCGGCTCGTCGTTCACCTACGGCTTTTCCGCCGTCGACGAGCTTCGCCTGATCGCGGCGGCGCGTGAAGAAGCGAAGCAGGCGAAGATCGCCGTGCTGCTGGTGCCCGGCATCGGGACGGCGGAGGACCTCCAGCGCGCCTTCGACGCGGGCGCGGAGATGGTGCGGGTGGCGACCCACTGCACCGAGGCCGACGTCTCGCCGCAGCACTTCGGCCTGGCGCGCGAACTCGGCATGGAAACGGCCGGGTTCCTGATGATGGCGCACCGGACGCCCCCGGAAGACCTGGCGAAGCAGGCCAGGATCATGGTGGACGCGGGCTGCCAGGCGGCGTACGTGACGGACTCGGCGGGCGCGCTGCTGATGCACGAAGCGCGGGCGCGGTTCGAAGCACTGGTCGCGGAGGTCGGCGACACGGCGTGGATCGGCTACCACGGGCACCAGAACCTCTCACTCGGCGTCGCGAACTCGGTCCTGGCCCACGAAGCCGGCGTCCGCTACATCGACGGCTCGTTGTGCGCCCTCGGCGCGGGCGCGGGCAACTCGCCGACGGAGGTCCTCGCGGCGGTGTTCGACCGCCTGGGGATCGACACGGGCCTCGACGTCGGCGCCCTGCTGGACGCGGCCGAGGAGGTCGTCCGCCCGTACCTGCACCGCTGGCCGAAGCTGGACCGCAACGCGATCGTCCAGGGCTGGGCGGGGGTCTACTCGAGCTTCCTGCTGCACGCGGAACGGGCCGCGGAGCGCTACGGCGTCCCGGCCCAGGCGATCCTGCGCCGCTGCGGCGAGCTCGCTCTGGTCGGCGGCCAGGAGGACATGATCATCGACGTCGCCGTGCAGCTGGCCGCGGAGGGGTAGCGGCCGGTCCACTGTGGACCTGAACCACCGGGTGCCACGCGTCGCGGGCGCGCCGGGACCGTCCCGGCGCGCCCCCGGCGTCACGCGGGCTCGCCGAACCACCTCCGCAGCGCGGCCTCCAGGCCGGCGGTCCCGCCGTCCTCGCTCGCCCAGGCGATGAAGCCGTCCGGCCGGAGCAGCACCCCGGTGAGGCTCGCTTCGTCGGCGCCCTTCGCGGTGAGCACGTTGACGCGCTCGCTCCAGCCCGCCGCCGCCTGGCGCAGGCCGGCGTCGTCGGCGAGGTCGAGCAGGAGCGCCTTGCCGTCCTGGAGGTGTTCGCCGAGCCGGGTTCCGTCGGCGAAGGCGAAGTCCGGTGCCGCGCGGCCGGTGAGGTCGTGGTCGCCGTCGAGCGGGTAGCGGTGCAGCACGCCGGAGAGCTTCTTGGCCAGGTAGGTGGCGCCGTCGTCGGTGCGCAGCAGATCGCCGACGACCTGGCGCAGCGCCTTCGTCCGGACGTCGCTGCGCATCAGCGCGACCTGCGCCCGCGTCCATTCGAGCACCCACTCGCCGATCGGGTGGCGTTCGGCGGTGTAGGTGTCGAGCAGGCCCTCGGGTGCCCAGCCGTGGATGGTCGCGGCGAGCTTCCACCCGAGGTTGACGGCGTCGCCGATGCCCAGGTTCAGCCCCTGCCCGCCGAAGGGGGAGTGGACGTGCGCGGCGTCGCCGGCCAGCAGGACGCGGCCCAGGCGGTAGGTGCTCGCCTGGCGCGCGTTGTCGGTGAAGCGCGTCGCGCTGTGCACCTCGAGCACCCGGACGTCGGCGCCGGATACCCGCCGGAAGCTGTCCTCCAGTTCCTGCGCGGTGACCGGCGCGTCCCGGTCCGCCGGCGGCCCGTCGAACTCGACGGTGAGCATCCGCCCGGGCATCGGCCCGTGGACGTAGAGCCCGCCGGTGCCGTGCTGCCAGCCCCCGGGCAGCTTGTCGACCCCGCTGAGCTCGGCCATCGCCTGCCGCCCGGTGACGGCGGGGTCGGTCCCGGGGAACTCGAACCCGGCCAGCTTCCGGACCGGGCTGCGACCCCCGTCGCAGCCGACCAGCCAGCTCGCGCGGACCGTTTCCTCCCCGAGCTCGACGGTCACGCCGTCGTCGCCGGCCTCGAACCCGGTCAGCTCGACCCCGCGCCGGATCTCGACCCCCAGTTCGAGGGCGCGCGCGGCGAGGATCGCCTCGACGGCCTGCTGCTGGATCACGACGACGCGGGACGCGGGTCCGACGTCCCGGAAGTCGGGATCCTCGAAGTCGACCCCGTTCGAGGCGACCATGATGCCCGCGAAGTGCCCCACGGGCATCGCCGGCTTCGGCCCGCCGCCGCCCCGCGACTTGAGGAACTCCTCGATCCGCGCGGCGTTCTGCCGCACGTTCTCGTCCATGGCGGGCAGCAGCCCGCGCCGGTAGAAGGCTTCGGCCGTCGTCAGGTTGACCGACCCGGCCTTGATCGTCAGGTCCGGCTCGGGCAGCCGTTCGACGACGAGCACGTCCACGCCCGCCAGCCGCAGTTCGCAGGCCAGCATCAAGCCGACCGGTCCGCCCCCGGAGATCACCACATCCCTGTTCATGGCTCCGATGATGCCCCGAAACTTTTACCGAGTCAAACGTTGTGCTGGGTCTATACTCTCGGCTCATGGCGGATCACGGACTGCGCGAGCGCAAGAAGCAGGCAACACGCCAGCTCATCTCGAACGTGGCGACCGGCCTCTTCATCCAGCGCGGCTTCGACCAGGTGACGGTGGCGGAGATCGCCGAAGCGGCGGGCGTCTCGAAGATGACGGTCTTCAACTACTTCCCGCGCAAGGAGGACCTGTTCCTCGACCGCCACGCGGACCGCCTGGCGGAGCTGACCTCGGTGGTCACCGCACGGCCGGCGGGGGTGTCGCCGTGCGCGGCCCTGCGCGAGCACCAGCACTCGCTGCTGGCTTCGGGGCATCCGCTGTCCGGCGCCATCGCCGGCGGCCCGGGTTTCTGGTGGGTCCTGACGTCGAGCCCGGCGTTGATGGCGCGGTGGTACGAGCAGGAACGCGAAATCGCGGAGGCGTTCACGGAGATTTTCGTCGGCGAGACCGGCGACGCTTTCCGCTCCCGGATGGTGGCGGGGTTGCTGACCACGGCGATCGCGACGATCTTTTCGCACGCGATGGGCCGGATCATCGGGGGAGAGGACGCGGAACTGGTGCGCCGCGAGCAAGTGGCGTTCATCGATGAGGCGTTCGACCTGGTGGAGAACGGCGTCGGCGACTTTCCCGCCGCCGGCCGTTAGCCTGATTGAAATAATGTTTCCCGACCGTGTCGTCCTTCGCCCGTAACGGCGAGCTGTCCACCGCATCCGGGGGAAACGCCTTCACCGCCACGTTTCCGCGGGTGTATTCCTGGATGTCGCACCGGTGCGCGCGCCGCACGGGCGTGGAGGGGGGCGCGAAATGAGGAACGGCAGACCGGGCCGGGAGCCGTGACTCCCGTGACGCCGGTGCACGCCGGCCATTGGCCGTTGACGGATCGGCGTCGCCCGCTGCGGAGGATCGCGGAGGCTGCGCACCGCAGCGACGTTTTCGGCGTCGTGGTGTCCGGGCGCGCCGGGGTGGGCAAGACCCGGCTGCTCGCCGAGGCGATGCGCCGTGCGGTCAAGCAGGGCACGGCGGCGCTGTGGGGCGCGGCCGCGATCCCGGACGTCGCCGCCGCGCCGGGCCGGGGACGGCGTCCGGTGCTGTGCCTCGACGACGTGCACCTCCTGGCCGGTCCGGCCGTCACCGAGGCCCTGCGCCTGGCGACGAGCGGTGCCGCGTTCGTGCTGTGCGCGGCCAGGAGCGAAGAACCGGGCCCGCCGCCGCTCGCCGCGATGGCCGCGTCCGACGGCTTCGCGCAGCTCGTCCTGGAACCGTTGTCCTGCGAAGGAATCGCGGAACTGCTGACCGAAGTCCTCGGCGAGCAGGTCGACGGCGCACTGGTGCACCTGGTGTGGCGGTTCTCCGGCGGCAACCCGATGCTGCTGCGGCGGCTGGTCGAGGACATGCGGGATCGCGCCGCACTGGTGGAGAAGCACGGGCTGTGGCGGCTGGAGCGGTGGTGGACGCCCGGGTCGCGGCTGTCCGGACCGGAGCTGGCCAAGCTCCGCGACCTCGCGCCCCAGGCGCGGTCGGTGGCGCAGGGGCTCGCGCTGTGCGAACCCTGGGAGACCGGGCTGGCCGAACAGGTCTTCGACGCCGACGCGCTCGCCGCGCTGGACGGCGCCGGGCTGCTCGACGCCGAGGTCGAGCAGCGGCGGCACCGGTTGCGGCTGCGCGATCCCCTGTGCGCGCGGGTGCTCGCGGAAACCGTGCAGCCGTTGCACGCGCGGAGGGTGCACCGGCGACTGGCCGACGCGCTGGAGGGCACCGGCGCCCGCCGGCAGGGCGACGGTGCCCGGCTGGCGGCCGGGCGGCTGGCGGCGGGCCAGTCGTGCCCGGCGAGCGCGTTCGTCGCCGGTACCTGGGAAGCGGCCGCGGCCGGGGACATCGACCTGGCGGAACGGCTCGCCGCCGCGGGCACCCGGTCGGGCGGCGGGTTCGCCGCGGCGCTCGCCCGGGCCGGCGTCGCCTACCTCCGGGGACGGCCCGACGACGTCGAGACCTCGCTCACCGGCCGGCGGACAGCAGCCCGGCCCGGGTTCGAGCGGGACCTCGCCGCCCTGCTGTCGGCGCGGTCCCGGGCGCGGCGTGGCCAGGAGGACGTGCTGCCGGACGCCGAGCTCGAAAGGTGCGGCCCCGGCCTGCCGTCGGTCGTCCACGCGGAAGCCGCGCTCCGCCGCTGGCAGGTCGCAGCCGCGCTGGACCTCGCGCTGCCGCAGGTGGGCTCGGCCGCCCCGGTCGTCGCCGTGGCCGCGGCCGAGACCGCCGCGGCCGCCGCGGCGCTGTCCGGTCGTTCGGCGCTGGCGCTCGACCTCGTCCGCCGTGGCGAGTTCGCCGGCCGGGCCCAGGCGGGCACCGGGTCCGCGGGCGAGACGCTGCTGCCGTCGTCCGCGCTGGCGCACGCGCTGGCCGGGCGCATCACCGACGCGCGGCGGCTCGCGGCGGCCCGCTACGGCCGCACGCTCGAGCGGCGGTCCGCCGAGGCGCAGGCGATCTGGGCGATGACCAGCGGCTACCTGGCTCTCCTCGCCGGCCGGGTGACGGCGGCGGCCCGGTTGCTCCGGGAGGCGGCGGTCCTCGTCCGCGCTCACCCCTCCGGGTGGACGTGGCACCTCGAGCCGCAGCTCTTCGGCTGGCTCGCCGAGGCGTCGGCGGTGCTGGGGGACCCGGTGCGGGCCGCCTCGGCGCTCGAAGAGGCCGATCGGGTGCTGCCGCCGGGGATCCCCGTCGGCCCGCGAAGCCGCGCCCGGGCTTGGGTCGCCTGCGCGCAGGGCGACCTGGTCACCGCGCGCCGGAACGCCGTGGCGGCCGCGGAGGAGGCGGCCGAGGCCGGGGCGCCCGGGTGCGAAATGCTGGCCTGGCACGACGTCGTCCGCCTGGGCGGGCCCGAACGCGAGCTCGGGCGGGCGGAAGACCGGCTGACCCGGCTGACCCGGCTGGTCGACGGCGCACTGGTCCACACGCTCGCCGAGCACGCCGCGGCCGTCGTCGTCGGGGACGCGTCCTGGCTGGAACGGACCTCCGAGTGGTTCGCGGAGCGGGGCTTTCTCCTGTATGCGGCGGAGGCCGCCGTGCGGGCGAGCGCGCTCCACCGGCGGAGCGGCCGGGCCGGTGCGGCCGCCAAGGCCGCCGCGGTCGGCCACTCGCTGGCCCAGTCCTGCGAAGGCGCGAACACCCCGGCGCTGGCGGGCGCCGCCCCGGCCGCGCCGTTGACGGCCCGGGAACGCGAGATCGCCCTGCTCGCCGCGGAAGGGCGGCCGAGCAGGGTGATCGCCGACCGGCTGACGCTGTCCGTGCGGACGGTCGACAACCACCTGCACCGGATCTACCTGAAACTGGGTATCGGTGGCCGGGAGGAGCTGACCGGCGTGCTCGCCGGTCGGACTTGGTGGTGAGGGATCACAGTCGTCCGTGGCTGCTGCACCGTTGGCCGGAATTTCCGCGCAGGGCGAGGAAGTGCGCCACCACGTCGTCGCGGTATCGGTCCCCGGCACCGGGGTTGTGCCGGGCGGCGGCGTGCCCGCAGATCTCTTCGTCGGTGGCCGACGCGGTGGCCGGGTCGGCGCGGACGGCGTCGACGATCCGGCGGACCCGCGCGCGGCCGAGTTCGAGCCCCCGGTCGGCGGTCGCCGCGGCCTCGATCCGGGGCCCGGCCGGCTGCCGGCCCACCGCGAGGCGTTGCCACGCCGCGCCGTCCTCGCCCCAGTTGCCGCGAGCGTAGGCGAACAGGTCGGTCTCGCGGATCCCGAGCCGCGCGGGGCGGGCCGAGGCCGTCATGACGTCGGCGGCCCCCTCCCGGGCGGCGACCCGGCGTTCGAGCGTCGTCCGGCGCTGCGCGTCGGTCAGCCGGCTCGCCGCCGACACGCCCGCGAACCGGCGGTCCGCCGCGCTCGCCCGTGCGAACAGCTGCGCCTGGCCCAGCGCCTGCAGCTGCCCGAGCCGGAGCGCGACCGCCGCGCCGGTTTCCGCGCGCAGTTCCCGGAAGTCGAACATCCTCGCGACCTCCACCGGCCCGAAGCCAGTGGTGGCGAGCAACGGCTGGTTGGCCGGATCGGCGGCGAACGCGGCCGGGTCGGCGCCCGGTGCGTTGGCGTGGATCCGCCCCCACAGCCGCCTCGTCGCGGCCGCGACGTCCCTGGCCGAGGTGAGGTCCGGCCGGGTCAGCCCGAACCCGGTCAGCGCGGCGTCGTCCAGCGCGTGGAGGGCATCGATCGCCCAGGGCGTGGTGGCCTGCACCTGGCTGGCCATGCTGGCCCGGACGCCTGCGCTCGTGTGCATCGACGATTCCACGGCCCGCTCGCCGGTTTCGTGCTGCGCGATCGCGCGGACGATGTCGGCGACGAGCGCGTCGGCCGGTGGTGCCGCCGGCACGAACGGCCACCATTCGGCCTCGCCGGCGCCGGCCGCGCGCCCCGGGCCGTCGACGTTCGGGACGTCGGCGCCGGGATCGGCCAGCAGCCGCCAGCCGTAGGCGCGGGGGATGGCGCCGTGCGCGAGCGTCGTGCCCTCGACCCGGTAGCGCGGCGCCAGCTGAGCACCCGCCGGCCCCGCCGCGGCCAGTGCGGTCCGCACGGCCTCCGCCACGGCGGCGCTTCCGCGCGCGGTCCCTTCGTGGCGGCGGAACAAGACCCGCAGCGAACCGCGTCGCTCCGGATCGGCGCGGTCGAGCTCGATCCGGCGGCGCACCCAGCTCGCGAGCGGCCCGACCGGGCCGTACAACGCGTCGAAGGTCTGGATCTCGTCCGGATCGGTGTGCGCCAGCACCCGTGTCAACGCCGCGCCACCGCCCGAATGCGCGGTGAGGATGAGCCGTCCCGCGGTGATCCCGGGCGAGGCGGCGCGTTCGGCCACCGCGGCCAGCGCCAGCGAAATCAGCTCGGTCAGCTTCCCGGCCGCGACCAGCTGCGGGAAGTCGTAGCCGTTCCCGCTCCGCCCGCCGAAGTGGTTTCCCCGCGGCAGCAAGCAGATCGTCGGCCGGATGCGGCGCGGCGCGCCGGTGCCACCGTCGGGATCGGCGAAGTCGAGCCCGCTGTCCGGCGCCTTGTCCCGGACGATGTCCATCGCGGACCGCCGCGCGGAATAGCCGTGGAAGTGCACGACGACGTCGGCCGACCGCGTCCCGGCCGGCAGTTCGTTCCACCGGATCAGCAGATCGGGCGGGCTGCCGCGGTGCGGCCGCAGCAGTTCGACGTCGTTCAGCACGAGCTCGCCCGCCGGGAGCGCCGCGCTGTCCTCCGCGTACGACTCGGTGGCACCGGCGGTACCGGTGTGCCGCCAGTGCCAGTATTCGGTGATCGAGGGGTCCTGTCCGAAGTGGAACCGGGCGGCGTTGGCCGACAGCCACGCGAACAGCCGCGAGGTCAGCCAGCGCGGGTTGTCACCCCGGCGCGCGCTCAGCCGGACGCCGTCCTCGGTGACGCCGAGGTCCAGGGCCCGGCCGTCGTTGTGCAGGCTGTGTCCGGGAGCACCGAGCCACCGGCCGATTTCCCGGGCCAGCGCGTCGGCCGCCGCACTGCCGTGCGCCCCACCGGGAAGCGTGGCGCGGCGCTCCTCGGTTTCCCGGTAGTAGCGCGGGAAGCCCTGTTCCCAGAGCGAGAACTGCCGCGAGGCCGACCGGTAACCGGACACGACACCGATCCGGCTCCCGGCACCGAGCTCCGCCCGGGCGGCGGCGAGCATGGCCACCGCATCCACCGCGGCGGCGGTCCGGAGCAGGTGCCCGTTTTCCACGGCCCCGAGTTCGGAGCCGGGCACATCCGCCACGTAGGGCCGGATCCGTTCGGCGTTCGCCACGTGCCGGTCGAAGACGTCGGCCATGAACCGCAGCTGGTCGGGCGTCGCCCCGGGCCAGTCCGGAACCCGCCCACGGGTGTCTTCGGCGAACTCATCGGAGGCGACCAGTGTCGACGTCATGAGCGGCTGTCCTTTGCTCGGGAGCGTGCCGGGCGCCGGGACGCTCGGCGCGGGCGGGGGATCGAGGGCCAGGAGCCCGGCCGGTGTGGCTGCGGCGTGCGGTGGCGTGGTTGCGGCCGCCGGGGGCGGGATCGGTTCGCTGGGTGGTGCGGTTGGGGCGTGCGGTGGCGATGTGGGTGGGGGATCGAGCGCGAGAAGCCCGGCCGGCGCAACCGAGCCGGCGGCAGGTGTCGCTGCCGTGGCCGGGGGTGGCGTTGCCGGGGAATCGAGGGGCACTAGGCCGGGCAGGTCGCCGGCCGGTGCGGCTGGGGCGTGCGGTGGCGCGGTTGAGGCCGCCGGGGGTGGGATCGGTTCGCCGGGGGGTGCGGTCGCGATCGGCGTGGCCGGTGGTGCGGTTGTCGCCGCCGGGGGCGGAGTTGCCGGTGTGGGTGAAGGATCGAGGGCGAGAAGGCCGGATTGGTCCCCGGTCGGCGCGGCCGGACCGGCGGGTGCGGTTGCCGCCGTCGGGGTGGGAGTTGCCGGTGTGGGTGGGGGATCGAGGGAGAGGAGACCGGGTAGGTCTCCGGCCGCCGGAACCGAGCCGGCGGGCGGTGCGGTTGCTGCCGGGGGCGGCGTTGCCGGTGTGGGCGGGGAATCGAGGGACAGGAGGCCGGCCGGGCCGGATGCGGCGTGCGAGGGGATAGGCGCCGGGGTTGGCGGGGCCGTGGGTGGGATCGGTTCGGCGGCCGGTGCGGTTGCGACCGCCGGGGGTGGTGGGGTCGGTTCGGCCGGTGGGGCGGTCGCGACCACCGGTGGGTCCAGGGGGCGGAGACCGGGGAGTTCGGCGGCCGGCGTGATCGGGCCGGCCAGTGGGGCAGGTTCGGTGATCGGCGCGGCCGGTGCAACCCCGGCCGGGGCCGCGGCGGCCAAGGGCACCGCCGCGGCGGCCGGCACCGGCGTCGCCGCGCCGGTGGTTGCCGGGCGGGTCGGGCGCGAAGGGGGCTGAACCCGGCGGTCCCTTGGCCGTTTGGCGCGCCGGACCGCCTCGTCCGGTTCCGTCGTGGTTTCGTCCGGGGCGACGGTCTCGGCATCGCCCGTCACGTCGGCCGTGGATGGGCCGCCGCGTGCCAGGGTGGCGGCTGCGCGGCAGGCCGCCGCCGCGTTTACCCGGCCGGCGCCGAAGCGGAGCAACTCCGGCTGGTTCGCGGACGGGTCGCGCAGGGCGGTGTGCCGCAGGATGCGCAGGGTCTCCTCCGCGGTCAGGCGCCGCGGCGCCGCCGCCTGGTTCATCAGCGCGATCGTGCCCGCGACGTGCGGGGTCGCCATGCTGGTGCCGCTCTTGATCGTCAGTTCGTCGGCCGTGCGGCCGGTTTCGGTGCGGATGCTGGACTTCGCCGCTTTGATCGCGTAGCCGGGAGCGGCGAGATCGGGCTTGAGCCTGCCGTCCCGGGTCGGGCCGGCGCTGCTGAACGCCGCGGGCGCGCCGCGTTCCAGGTCGAGTGCGGCGACGGCGATGCTGCGCTCGCCCCCGGCGATGGTGCCGATGGTGGTGGCCGGGTTGGCGACGGCGCCGGGGAACCGCGACTGCGCCTGCGCCGTGGACCGCTCGATCCAGGCGTGCCAGGCGCCGTCGGAGACGTGGTCGCCGCGCAACCGCAGCGTCCACGTTCCGGCACCCGCCCTCGGCTGGACCAGCGCGTTGATCAGGTTGTCCCCGTTGTTGGGGTCCCACCGCCGGTGGAACAGCGCGGCCAGCGTGCCCCGCTCGTCGGTCGCGACGTCGTCCTCGCCCAGCGCCGCGCCGGCGACCCGGGTGCCGGCCGGGTCCAGCAGTTCGACGTCGAGCCGGTCCTCGCCGGGGTACCAGACCTCGATTTCGGCGACGCCGTGGCTGCGTTCCGGCAAGACCCACGGGAGGCTCAGCACGTCACCGGCGCGGATCCGCCCGGCGGCGTGCAGGCGCGCGTCGAAGTAGTTGCCGGCGCTGACCACGACCTGCCGGCCGGGCTTCTCCGCGAGCAGCGCGTCGATGCCCTGGACGACCAGCGGGCTCTGGTCCTTCGGGCCGCCCGTGCGCCCGAACGAGCACCCGATCACCACCGGCCGGTCGAGTTCGTCGGCGACGTCGGTGATGTAGCGGATGGCTTCGAGGATCCGCACCGAGTCCCCGAGGGTGCCCTCGATCCGGGTGTCGTCCGCTTTCAGGTGCACGAAGACGAGGTCGGCGCCGGGTGCCACGCCGGGGGACGCGCCCGGCGCGCGACCGCTGCCGCCGGCGATGTCGAGTACGTGGGTGCCGTGCGTTCCGGTGCGGGTGGGGTCGGCGTCGGCGGGGTCGTAGCCGAGCGCGGCGTAGACGTCGCCGGTGGCGAGCGCGGCGTCGATCTGTTCGCGGGTGAAGACCCGGCCGTAGCCGAAGGGCGCCGGGCTGGCCGGGGTTTCCCCGCCCCGCTGGTCCCACAGCCGGAGCAACCGGGTGCCGCCGGTTCCGCCGCGGAAGTTCGCGTGCCCGACGTCGACACCCCAGTCGACGACGCCGAGCAACGTGCCGCTGCCGTCGATCCCCGCCGGCAGGCCGACGACGCGGAGCTGGTCCGGGGACGCACCCAGCGCCGGCACGGACCTGGCCAGTGTCGGCGCGTAGGTGCGGCCCGCTTTGAGGCTGGCCACGTTCGGGTCCGCCCGCACGGCCAGCAGCCGGTCGAGCGGCACCCGGGCCGTGACGACGTCCCCGAACCGGGCGACCACCCGCAGGTCCTCGACCGCGGTGCCCCGGTCGCGCAGCCGCGCGAGGACGGCCAGTTCCCGTCCCGGTGCGGTGCCGGTCTCGGCGAGGAGGCGCGCTTTGAGCGCGGGATCGAACTGCGGCGTTCCGGTCACGAAGACTCGCCTCCCACGGCCGTCCGGACGCGGTGGTCCGCGCCCGGACGGCTCGGTTGCTCGTTCGCCGTCATTTCGACCCGGCGGTGACGGCCTTCCTCCGGGTGCCGGTGGACTCCTCGCCGTTGCCGGCGACGGGCCGCGCTCGTTCGGCGGCGCCGTCCGGCATCGTGGGCACCAGGTCCACCACGGCCTGCAGCTTGTCGGCGAGTTCCTGCGAAGCGATCCGCTGGAGCACCGCGTCGGCCTGCAGCCGGGCGAGGTCGATCGCCCCGCCGCCCTGGATGATTTCGATGAGCAGGTCCGCGGCCGCGTTGACCGCTTGCGTCTCGTCGACGAGCGACTGCTTCGCCTGCTGGACGGCGCCCAGCGCGCCGATCGTGCCCCGCATGTTCGTGGCGATCGGAACGGTGTTCAGCAGAACCGCCTGCTGGCTGCGCCGCTGCACCTCCTTGCCACTGGAGAGCAGCAGGATGATCGGGATCAGCGATTCGTTGTACATGATCGTTTCCTCCCCGTCGGGCCTAGGCGGTCTTGGTGCCCAGGCTCCCGCTCAGCACGAGGACGAGGATCAGCATGGTCATCATGCTGTTGTTCGAATCGCCGCCGCCGCTGCCGCTTTCCCCGCCCATCCCTCCCATGCCGCCCATCAGCAGGAGGGGGAGCAGGATCAGCGAGGTGTTGTTGTCGGTCCCCGAACCGCCTTGGCCGAGCACCGTCAGCAGCAGGAACAACATGGTGGTGTTCTGCGATTCCTGCCGGGCCTTGGTGATCGCCGTCGTGTTCGCCTTCTGCCACTTCGTGGACTGGGCACGCAGTTTCGCCAGTTCCCGGCGCTGCCGCTGATCGGCGTTGAAGACCGCGGTGACCCGGCTGGAGAGGCCGGCGACGTCGCGCTGGACGGTGTTCAGCCGATCGGTGTTGCGGTTGAGCCCGTTGCGCAGCGCGGTGACCGTCGAGTCGAAGTCGGCCTTGCTGACGACGCTCTGGGAAAGCTGCATCCTCGCCTGCCCCTGCGGGGTCGCGAGCACGGCGGCGGAAACCCCGCTGCCGGTGGGCGTGCTGACCCGGCCGAGCGGCGAGCGGCGCACCGAGCCGAACCGGCCGCGGAACTGCGCCGAGGGCGCGGCTTCGTCGTCGTATTCGCCGTAGAACCCTTCGTCGTCCGAATCGAATTCGTCGGCGAAGGCCTCGTCCCAATCGGATTCGAAGGTGTCTTCGTCGTTCTCATGCATGACCGGCATCGTGTTCTCCGTTTGGTCGTTCCTCGTCGCTGCCCGAAATTCCCTCAACTCGCCCGGTGTTGACCGATGCGCTCCGGATCCGCTCCTTCCTCGATCGCGTGCGTGGTGCGCTGCAGCACTCGAAGACCGGATCGGGCGAGCGCCGGTTCGATCCACAGCAGGAGTTCTTCGGTGCTCGGCTGCCGCCACCCGGGGCCACCGCCCCCGTGGCACCGCCGGCACAGCTGGTTGAGGCCCCAGCACTCCCGGCAGGCGCCGAGGGTCTCCGCCACGAACTCGATCATTTCCTCGGAGACGCTCAACGCGGCGCGCAGCGAACCGATCCGCCGTTTGGCGGCGGCGAGCCGGTTTTCGAGTTCTTCGACCCGCCTGCCCTGCTCGCCTTCGCCGTCGGCGCCGGCCATCTGGCTGAGCAGGGTCGACATCAACGGGTCCATGGCCGGCCCGTCCGCACCGGTGGTTTCGACGGAATTCCCGCCGTTCTGCGCGGCCAGCTGTTTGGTCAGCATCGCCATCATCGCCGGGTTCATCCGCTCAGCACCCCTCGATCCGCTCGATGTCGCCGAGTTCCGGTGGTGGCTCGGCCCGGCGGTAGTCGAATTCGCCGTACTCGCCGGTCGGCCCGTAGGAGGTCTCGTAGTCGGCGAAGTCTTCCCAGGCCGCCTCGTCGGCGGCCGGGTCCGACCGGTCGGCCGTGACGACGGCAGGCGGTGCGGCGGCCGGCTGCGCCGCCATGGACTGCACGAGCTGCGTCAGCGCGGGGATGAGCAGGGCCAGCTGAAGCGCCGCGCTGTCTTGTGCCGGTGCCGGTGCCGGGGGCTGGCGGACCGCGCGCCCGATCGCGGGGACCGGCGCGGACGGCCGGGGTGGCGGCGCGGGCCGGCTCACCGGAGCCGGCGGGGCCGGTGGGGGCGCGCTCGCCGCAGGGGGCCGGGCGGGAGCCGGGGCCCGGGGCGGTGGCGGTGGCGGTTGCTGCGGAGCGGTCGCCTGGGAGATCGCCGAAAGACCGGCGCCGATCCCGGCCCCGATCAGCGCTCCCCACGGACCGGCCGCGGCACCGGTGGCCGCTCCCGTGGCGGCACCCGCGCCCAGCCCGGCGAGGAACTTGCCGACGTCCTCCTGGTCCGGGAACTCTTCGAAGTACAGGACGGGCTCCGACTCTTCATCGCTGACCCATTCGAACTGGGGGATCGCGAACTCCGCCCACTCGGCCGCGGTCGGCCGGGCCAGGCCGACCAAGGCCCACTCGGTGGTGTCGTCGCAGGTCGCGTCGGCGACCACGGACACGTGCAGGTGCTTCGTGTGCGGGCTGGGGCCGCGGTAGGCCCGCCACTCCCACGGCGACGGCCCGGCGTCGCCCGCCATGATCCGCCGGTTCCAGATGACGTACTTGATCCGCCGGTCACGCCCCTGTTCGAGGGTGTCGGCGAGTCGCTGCCCGTCGAGCCCGCCCGCCGGGTCGTGCGTGAAGTCCCGCGCGGTGACGATCCCGGCCGGGTCACCGGGAAGGTGGAACCAGGGATTGTGGTCGCTGTCGCGCGAAGCGTGCGCGGCATCGCCGATCCCGCCGTCGCTCGCGCGGTCGCGGCCCGGGGCGATCGTGTTCAGCTGGGCCCGCAGGACTTCGAGTGACCGTGCGACTCGCCATGCCATGACTGGCCTCCCTCGCCGTGGGACCACGCTGACCCGCCGGTCTCGGCGGTGCGTGATCCAGGATCGCCGTCATCGCGCCGCACGTCGTGAGCAATCGCTACTCAACTGCGGGAGCCGGGAGCTACTCAGACGGTGCTCAGCCCGGCGAAGTCCACGGGAGGTGCACGGGCCCGCGCGCGCTTCCCCGGGTCAGCGAAGGGATTCCCGCGCGCCCCGGGCCACGGCCTCCGCCACCGCGGCCAGTGCGGTCGAGTCCAGCTTCCACTGCTGCCAGTGCAGCGGCACGTCGAGCGGCCGGTCCGGGGCCAGGTCCACGAGCACCTCGTCGCGGGCGGCGGCCTGGATCTCGGGCACCATGCCCCAGCCGAGCCCCGCGGCCACCGCGTCCACGAAGGATTGCGAGGCCGGGATGTGGTGGCGGACCAGCGTGAAGCTCCGGCGGCGCGTCAGGCTGCGGAGGAAGCGGTCCTGGAGGTCGTCCTTGCGGTCGAACACGATGACCGGGGCGGCGGGGAGGGATTCCGGTAGGGGCGCGGCCGACAGCCACTTGGCGACGAACGCTGGCGTCGCCATCGCCCGGTAGCGCATCCGGCCCAGGCGGACCGACGTGCAGCCCTGGATCGGTTGCGGCGCGGCCGTTACCGCGGCCATGACCAGGCCTTCGCGGAGCAGGGCCGCGGTGTGGTCCTGGTCTTCGCGCTGGAGGTCGAAGCAGATGCTGTCGGGGACCTCGGCGAGGGCCGGCAGGAACCAGGTGGCCAGCGAGTCGGCGTTCACCGCGATCGAGAGCGAGCGGACGGACGAGCCGAGGCCGAGCTCGGACAGGGCGTCCTGCTCCAGCTGGGCCAGGGAGCGCGCGAAGCGGATCAAGACCTGGCCGGAGGAGGTCAGCTGGATGGGCTTCGTGCGCAGGAGCAGGACCCGGCCGGTGCGCTGCTCCAAGGACTTGATGCGCTGGCTGACCGCCGACGGGGTCACGTGCAGGACCGCCGCCGCGGCGTCGAAGCTTTGCTCGTCCACTACTGCCAGGAGGGTCCGGACCTGGTCGAGCGGGAGGTCTGACATCACGAGTGCTAATGTTACGTAAGAATCTTTAGCTGGAGTAATCCCGGAGGACGGTCATACCGTAACGGTGTGTTCACGCTCCTTCTGGCCGGGTTCGGGACCGGGCTGTCGCTCATCGTCGCCATCGGCTCGCAGAACGCCTTTCTCCTGCAGCAAGGCCTCCGCGGGGGTGCGGTGGCGCCGCTCGTCGTCATCTGCGCCGTGTCCGATCTGGTGCTGATCGGGCTGGGGGTCAGCGGGATCGGGGCCGTGCTGGAACGGTGGCCCACCGCCATCGGCGTCATCGCCGTCGGGGGCGGGGTGTTCCTGCTCGGGTACGGCGTCCTCGCGGCACGACGGGCGTTCCGGCCGTCGGTGCTGACGGTCGGGGACGACCGGACGCCGTTGCGGAAAGCCGTCCTGGCTTGTGTGGCCTTCACCTGGCTCAATCCGCACGTCTACCTGGACACCGTCCTCCTGCTCGGCTCGGTCGCGGTCGCCCACGGTGACGGGCGGTGGCTGTTCGGCGTCGGGGCCGGGATCGCCAGCGCCGTCTGGTTCAGCGCGCTCGGGTTCGGGGCCAAGCGGCTGGCCGGGGTGTTCGCCAAGCCCGTCGCGTGGCGCGTGCTGGACGTCGTGATCGCCGTGACCATGACCGGGCTCGGCCTGACCATGCTGCTCGGCCGCGTCTGAATCACCAGAGCTCGCCGCGTTCGGACGCCGGTGGGCGTTCCAGTTCCAGGAGGTACTCCT
Source organism: Amycolatopsis sp. cg9 (assembly GCF_041346945.1). Lineage (NCBI taxonomy): Bacteria > Bacillati > Actinomycetota > Actinomycetes > Pseudonocardiales > Pseudonocardiaceae > Amycolatopsis > Amycolatopsis sp. cg9. The sequence continues at coordinate 6,804,323 of NZ_CP166850.1, forward strand.
TTCGCTTGAGGCCGCCCGCGTACCCCGTCAGCTTGCCGTTCTTGCCGACGACCCGGTGGCACGCGACGAGGATGCTCAGCGGGTTGCGGCCCACCGCCGCGCCGACCTCGTGGGGGAGACCGCCGACGGCCCGGGCCAGGTCGCCGTACGTCGCCGTTGCGCCGTAAGGGATCTTGGCGATCTCCGCCCAGACCGCGCGGTCGGCGGCGGGGCCGGTCGCCTGCGCCGGGACGTCGAACGTCGTGCGCTGGCCGGCGAAGTACTCCTTGAGCTGGCGGACGGCTTCGGGGAACGCGGTGTCGTCGCGTGGGCCGAACGTGGTGCGGTCCGGGCGGGTCCAGTGGTTCGGGAAGTACACGCCCGTGACGGTGTCGCCGGTGCCGACCAGGGTCAGCGGGCCGATCGGGGAATCGAGTTCGAGGTGCTTCATCAGGTCTCCCAGGTTGTGCCGTCCGGCCGGGTGCCGCGCAGGCCGGGCAGCGGGAAGTCGGTCAGTGCGGCGGTGGTGACCGTCCGATGTGGACTCCAGGACGTCGAGAGCCGGAGCCGTCGCGCCATTCCGGCCCAGCCCGCCGGGGTGGCGCTGACCACCCAGAGGTCCGGGTCCGGGGCGGCGAAGCGGCGGGCTTGGCGTAGCCACGACGCCGCTGTTTCCGGCCAGGTCACTGTGGCCAGGACCAGGGCGCCCCACGCCGAGGCGATGCGGGCGCCGCCGGCTCGGGAGACCGGGTCGGCCGCGGTGCCGATCACGATGTGACGGGCGGGGCCGATCAGGCTCACGAGTGCTTCGAGTTCGGCGCTGGTTATGCCCCCGTTCGGCAGGTGGGGCCGAGCGGGCCGCGGTGGCTCGGGTGTGGTGCTTGTGCTGTGTCGTGGGGTGGTGGGCTGGGTGGGTGGTGGCTGGGGTGTGGTGCTCGGGTCGTGTCGTGGGGTGGCGGGTTGAGTGGGTGGTGGCTCGGGTGTGGTGCTCGCGCTGTGCCGTGAAGTGGTGGGCTGGGTGGGGGCCGGTGGCCCGGGTTCGTGGCCTCTCATGCGGCGTCGTGGAAGACCAGGCCCAGCGTGTGGCGGCGGCCGGTGCGGACCGCCGATACGCCGTGGCGGACCGGGGCGGCCGACCAGCCGCGGGCTGAGCGGACCGGGCGGTCGCGGGTGGTGAACACCAGGCCGTGGCCCTGGGGGATCAGTGTCGCCGTGCCGCGGGACTGGGCTCGCGGTCGTTGCTCCACCAACAGGAACTCGCCGCCCGTGTGGTCGGTGCCCGGGTCGTTCAGGTTGATCACCACCTGCAGCGGGAACACCTTGTCGCCGTAGAGGTCCCGGTGCAAGGCGTTCCAGCCGCCGGTTTCGTAGCGCAGCAGGATCGGTGTCGGGCGCTGCTGACCCGCCGCGTGGCAGATCGCCAGCCATTCGTCCAATGTGGGAGGCCACTCCGCTTCGCGGCAGAGCCGCGCGAACCAGTCCTGGGCGATCGGGAGCAGCCTCGGGTAGAGCGCCTGGCGCAGCCGCTGCACCGGTTCCGGGAAAGGCGCGGCGAAGTAGTGGTAGTCGCCGTTGTCCCCGAAGCGGTGACGGCGCAGGTTCACCGTCGCCCGGAAGTGCGCCGGCTCGTCCCAGAGCGCAACCAGCTCCGCGCATTCCGCCGGGGTGAGCAGGCGGGGCAGGAGCGCGCAGCCGTAGTCGTCGACCTCCGCCGCCACCGCGGGCCAGTCCGCCGCGGCGACACGCTGTTCGAAAGTGGTCATACCCAGTAGACGTCCCGGCCGGGTGAAACGTGAGATCGGCCCGGCGAAAAGATTCGGGCCGCACTAGCGTTCCGGCCATGATCGCCCAGGCGTCGAGGTGGTGGCACGGCGCCATCGCCGCAGTCATCTTCGCGTCGCTGGTCATCCAGCTCGCCCTGCTCTTCACCGGTGGCGCGGACGCCAACTCCGGCCAGGCCGGGACGTCGCTGAGCATCGGAGTGCGGCTGTGGCGGCTGTTCAGCTACTTCACGATCGAGAGCAACCTGTTCGTGCTCGCCGTCGCGATCGTGCTGACGGTGCGGCCGCTCGCCGACGGCCGCGTCTGGCGAGTCGTCCGGCTGGACTCGCTGCTCGGCATCCTCATCACCGGGCTCGTGTACGCGATCGTCCTCGCCCCGCAGGTACACCTGACCGGCGCGGCCCTGGTCGCCACGATCGGGCTCCACTACGTCTCGCCGTGGGCGGCGGTGCCGGCCTGGCTGCTGTTCGGCCCCCGGCCGCGGCTGACCTGGGGCACCGTCGCCTGGGCTTTCGCCTGGCCGCTGCTGTGGCTGGGCTACATCTTCGTCCAGGGCGCGTTCACGCACTGGTACCCGTACCCGTTCCTCGACGCGGGGAAGCTCGGGCTCGGGACCGCGGTGCGCAACGCGCTCCTGGTCGTCGTCATCGCCGTGGTGTTCGCGGCGCTGTTCAAGCTGCTCGACCGGAAGCTCAAGCCGCTTCCATCGTGAGCAGCACCCGTTTCGCTTCCTCGCCGCCGGCGTACTGGCCGTACGAGCCGTCGGAGCGGACGACGCGGTGGCACGGCACCACCACCGGCAGCGGGTTCAGCGCGCACGCCGTGCCGACCGCGCGGACCGCCTTCGGGCTGCCCGCGGCCGCGGCGACCTGGGCGTAGCTTTCGGTGTGGCCGTAGGAGATCTCCGGCAGGTGCTCCAGCACGGACAGGCGGAACCCGCGGGCCAGGCGGAAGTCGAGTGCGACGTCGAAGGTGTGCCGTCCGCCGGTGAAGTACTCGTCGAGCTGGCGGACGACCGGGTCGAGCCGGGCCGGGGCGCGGAGGATCCGGGGGCTGATGATCGCGGCCAGCTCGGCCAGCACCGCGTCGTGGTCCTGGCGGTCGAACGCCACCTTGACCAGGCCCTGCTTCGTCGCGGCCAGCAGCAGGGAGCCGACCGGGGTGTCGAGGGTCCGGTAGGCGACGTCCAGCAGGCCTTCGCGGTCGGCGGCGGCGGCGAGCTTCTCGTGCATGGGGTTCGGGTCGAGCTCGAAGAGCTCCGGAGCAGCGAAGAAGATGTCCGTCATGAGTGCGCTCCTTCCAAGGGGTAAGTGGCCCGCAGCGCCTTCACGCCGTCGGCGGCGGCCCGGCGTGCGGCGTCCGTCGTGCCGCCGGTGATCTCCGCGATTTCGCGGTACGGCAGCCCGGCCAGGTAGTGGTAGGCGACGGCGAGGCGTTGCTTGTGCGGCAACCGCGCCAGCGCGTCCCACAGATCGCCGGTGAACGTCTCCGCGCGGCCCGGCCGGTCCGGGATTTCGCCGACCGGGAGCGGGCGGCGGGCTTGCGCGCGGGTGACGTCGACGGCCTTGCGGTGCGCGATCGTGACGAGCCACGCCTGGACGTTCGCCTCCGCCGGCAGCTCCGGGTACGCCTTCAACGCCGACAGGAAGGTCTCCGACCAGGCGTCTTCGGCGTCGGCGGGGCCGAGCACGGCCCGGCAGACGCGGAGCACCATCGGCCCGTGCTCGGCCACGATCTGCTCGAACGGTTTCACGATCACACCTTGAAGACGTCCGGGGCCGCCGGAACGTGAGGTCACACCTTCGGGGTACCGGTGACGACGGTCGCGCCCAGCTCGTCGGAGGAGTGCACCTCCGGCGTCAGCCCGGCCGCCGTGAAGACTCCGGCCAGCACCGGCGCCTGCCGTTCGCTCGATTCCACCACCACCGTGCCGCCCGGCGCCAGCCAGCGCGGGGCGCCGGAAGCGACCCGGCGGGCGAGGTCGAGGCCGTCCGAGCCCCCGTCGAGGGCGACGAGCGGCTCGTGCAGCCGCGCTTCGGGGGGCATGGTCGAGACGGCGGCCGAGGGCACGTAGGGGACGTTCGCCAGCAGGACGTCGACCCGCCCGCGCAGCGACGGCGGCAGCGCGTCGTAGAGATCGCCCTGGTGGACGAGCGCGCCCGGCAGGTTCTCGCGGGCACAGGCGACGGCCGCGGGCTCGACGTCGGCGGCGTGCAGCTCTCGCGGCCGCAGCGCCGCCGTGAACGCCGCGCCGAGCGCCCCGGAGCCGCAGCACAGGTCGAGCACCACCGGGTCCGGCGGGGCGAGCGAGACGGCGACGTCGACGAGGAACTCGGTGCGGTGCCGGGGCACGAACACCCCGGGCCGCACGCGGACGCGCAGGCCGTGGAACTCCGCCCAGCCCAGCAGGTGTTCCAGGGGCAGCCCGGCGACCCGGCGCGCCACGAGCGCCTCGAGCTCGGCCGGCGTCGCGGCGGCGCCGACGAGCAGCGCGGCCTCGTCCTCGGCGAACACACAGCCGGCGGCGCGCAAGCGGGAGATGACGGATGAAGTGTCCACCGGGGACGGACCCTACCGGACCTCCACCGTGTCCCCGACGTTCAGGCCGTCGAAGAACGCGGCCGAATCGGCGTCGGAGAGGTGCACGCAGCCGTGCGAAGGCGCGTCGAGCGGTCCCGCGTGGAAGGCGATCCCGCCCGCGGCGAAGAACACCGAGTTGGGCATGTCGGTGCCGTAGTCGCCGCTGCGGTGCTCGCGGTCCTTCCACACGACGTGGAACGACCCGGCCGGCGTCGCCTGCTCGGGTGGGCCGAACCCGGCCGGGACCGGGCCGCGCACCACGTGGCCGTCCCGCAGCAGCCAGGCCAGCCGCTGCGTCAGGCTGACGCAGGCCCCGGTCGTGACGGCGCACGGCGGCGCGGGCGGTGGCGGCGTCGTGGTGGGGGTGGTCGTCCGGGGCAGCGGCACGGGCTCGGCGATCGGGCTCGGCGTCGTCGTGCGCGGTACCGAACAGGCCGCCGTGACCAGCGTCAACCCCAGCAGGGTCAGCACCCCGGTGCCGCGCATCCGCCATCCCCTCGTCGAAGGTCCTCCCGGGAGCAGTACGGCTGAACGGCCCCGGAGGTTGCGCCGGGCGTGCACGCGGGTTGTCCCAGCGTGCAGCGCGGCTACCGCGGCGGGTACCCGGGCGGTCAAGGTCGAACCATGACCAAGCTGAGCGCCGAGCAGATCGCCCGGCACGCCTACGCGGCCGGGTTCCGGGGACAGGGCCTGACCACCGCGGTGGCGGTCGCGCTGGCCGAGTCCGGCGGGCGGACCACCGCGCACAACGCCACCCCGCCGGACAGCTCCTACGGGCTGTGGCAGATCAACATGCTGGGCGCGCTGGGGCCCGAGCGGCGTCACCAGTACCACCTGAAGTCGAACGACCAGCTGTTCGACCCGGCCACCAACGCCCGTGTCGCCAACAGCATCTCGAGCGACGGTCGCGACTTCACGCCCTGGTCGACGTACACGAACGGCGCCTACAAGGACCACCTCACCGCCGCGCGCAAGGCCGCGAAGGACGTCACCGGGCACCACGGCGAACCGCACGCGCAGACCGGCGGCGGGGCGCTGAAGGTGGACGACGAGGTGCTGCACGGCTACGTGCGGCGCACCCGGCACGTCGCCGACGCGCTGGGTGGCGCGACCGGGCAGCTGCGGGACGTCCGGGACATCGCCGAGGACAGCTTCGGCCGGATCGGCAAGGAGTCGGGGTTCGCCGGCGCGCTGGCCGGCTTCGGGCTGGCGCTGCAGCGGCAGGTCAAGGGCGTCGGCACGCACGCCGACCGGCTGGCCACAGCCGCGCAGAAGGCCGCCAAGACCTACCGCGACCACGAGACGGCCACCGCGGCCGCGCTGAACGACCACGCCCGACGGAGCTGACATGGACACCGCCGCACTCGCGCGCTCCTTCGCGAAGGACCTCATCGCGCACCGGAACAAGCTCGCCGGCAAGGCCGAAGACGCCGTCCGCGCCGAATTCGCCCTGCACCAGGTCGCCACCGCGCTGGACGACCAGCACGACGCCTACCACAAGGAAAGCACCGCGGTCCTCGGCCACTGGCACGGGCACGGCGCCGACGGGTTCCGCCACACCAGCGCGAAACTGACTAAGGAACTGAAGATCACGGGTGCGGCCGGTGCCGCGGCGGAGAAGGTCGTCGCGCACGTGGCGTCCACAGTGGACAGCGGGCACACCGCCGTGCAGCGGCTGGTCGACGAGTACACCACCAAGGCGAAGCAGGTCCTCGACGCCGGTGCCGCCACCGGGACGCAGGCCGCGCTGATGCGGGCCGTCGGGCACGTCGCGGACCTGGCGCCGCACTACACGCGGCAGTCCGCCACGACCCTGCGGCACGTCCACGCCGAGCTCGAAGCGGCGGCGAAGAAGCTGAACGAGCTGCGGAAGGACCTCACCCACGACCACGTGGGGGACAAGACGACGCACGCGAGCCACGTTTCCGGGCGGGGCAAGGAGATCGTGCACGCCGCGCGCAAGGAGCTCGGCACGCGCGAGAACCCACCGGGCAGCAACCGCAACCCGTACGGGCCGACCGCCGCGTGGTGCTCGTCGTTCGCCACCGCGATGTGGCGGAAGGCCGGGGTGAAGATCCCGGTGCTGCCGTTCAGCGGCGACGTCTTCCACTGGGGACAGGCCAATGGGCACGCGTACGGCAAGCGTTCGCTGCACGAGGCGCGGCCGGGGGACGTGCTGATCTTCGGCACCGGGCCGCAGAACACGTCGACGAGCACGCACATCGGCATCGTCGAGAAGGTGGAAGGCAACAAGGTCACGATGATCGAGGGCAACTCCGGGGACGCCGTCCGCCGGAACACGCACACGCTCTCGGCGTCGACGTTCTACGGAGGGGTCCACCCGTGATCACCGGAAAAGCCGCCGACCGCACGGTCGCCGTGGAGGTCGCGCCCGGCGGGGCGCTGCAGGAGCTGACCCTGGAGGCCGCGGCGCTGCGGCTGGAACCGGACGAGCTGGCGCGCCGCATCCTGCTGCTGACGGCGGCGGCCGCGGCCCGCGCGACGGCTTCGCTGTGGCACAGCGTCGACGGGCTCGGGTTGCCCGCGGCGGGGGAGGCGGCGGAAGCGACGACACCGGAAAGCTGGCGGGCGCAGTGAGCGGGGAACGGACGACGGTGGAGCTGATCGAGGACGCCTTCGCGGAGCCCGGCCCGGGTTACGGCGCCCGGCTGGCGGCGATCCGGGCCGAGGCGGCGGCGGACGGGGTGGCGCTGGCGGTGGACCTGCACGGGGCGCTGGTGGAGCTGCGGTTCGAGCGGTGGGCGCTGAACCTCGCGCCGGGCGAGCTGGCGGGGGTGATCCGGCGGCTGGCGGCGGAGGCGGGCGTGGCGGCTCTGCGGCAAGGGCGGGAGTTGCTGGGGGAGTTGCTGCCCGAGGACGCGGCGGGCGTGGACGGGCCGCGGATCGGGGCTCGGCCGGTGGACGAGCCGCTGACCGTCGGACCGGTCATCCGGCCGCGACCGGAAGCCGAGGACGACTTCACGCCGGTCACCTGGGCGACGTGACCCGGGTCGGTTCCGAGCGCCCCAATGTGGCGTTGGGTGCGTCTGGCGCACCGAACGCCACATTGGGTGCGTTCTCCAGGCTCGACGACGGGGCCCGGCGAGGGGATCGGCGGCTCAGGTGGTTGCGTCGAGCATGCGGTTCAGGCGGTCCGCGAGCCACGCGCTGTCCGCCGGGGTCACCATCACCCACGGCTCGCCGCCCGCGTTCTCCGGGGTCACCGCGTAGCGGCCCGCCGCCGTGTCGAACCAGGCCAGGACCGGTGCTCGGCCCGCCGGGCCGGTCGCTCCCAGCTGGCCGGCCGCATAGCGCTCCGAAGTCGCCAGTGTCGCCAGCGGCCGGACCGCGCGGCCCGTCACGCCCGATGACGCCAGTGCCCGCTCGAAGGCGTCGTAACCGCTGCGGGCGTACGCGTCCATCGCGGCCGTGTACGCCGCGCGGGGGAGGCGCAGCTGGTCGCCCGGGCCCGAGGGCTGCTCGCCCAGCATCCGCACCACCGCGGGCACCAGGCCGGCCGGGCGCACCGGCTCGAGGACCAGGTCGCGTTCGTCGAGCACGGCGAGCACGCCCGCCGCGTCGCGGGCCGCCGCCAGCAGCCGCCACGGCGCTTCGCCCAGGACCAGCGCGTCGACGCTCAGCGACGGCGAGCCCAGCACCGTGAACAGGTCCGCCAGCTCCGGGGCGACGTCGTCGCCGTCGGTGAGGCCGGCTTCGGCGAGGCTCGCGAACACGCCGACGCCCAGGTCGTCGCGCTCGGCCTGGGTGCGGCCGTGTGCGGCCACGTCGAACGGGTGCGGTGGCGGCCCGCCCGGGCCCAGGTCCGCCCAGAGGAGATCGAATTCGAGATGCGACAGGACTACCCCCGCCGTCGTCGTGGTGCGGCGCGCCACGGTCCCCCTTCCCGTCGTGGGCGGCCGCCGTCGGGCACGATGGTGCCGATGGCCGAGCCGTACCCGGTGGACGTACCCGCGAGCGGGTACCTCGTCGTCCGCGCTTCGGGCGCGGCGGCGGCGCGGGCGGCGATCCTCGGCGGCGCCGCCGGTGCCCCCGAAGACATCCAGCTGGTGCTCCGCTGCCCCGTGCCGCGGGCGGTCGCCGAGTCCGGCGCGAAGCTGACCTTCGCCGACGCGACGCTGCACCTGCTGCCGTCCGGGCGCGGGGTCGTCATGCTGACGGTCGCGGCGGCGAAGCTGTCGATCTCGTTCGCCGAGCTGCGGCCGCTGATGTTCCGGCCGGTCGAGGTGGACGCGCCGCTGCGGGCGCTGTTCGCGAGCGCGGTGGCGCACGTGCTGGCGGCCGGGCCCCGGCTCGACCCGCACGGGCTGGCCCACCACCTGCTGGGCCTGGCCGAACTGGTGCTGCGCAGCGCGCTGCGCGTCGAGCTCGACCGCGTCGACGCGCTCGCGGCCCGGCGGCGCGAGGCGCTCGAGTACATGCGCGCCCACCTCGCCGACCCGTCGCTGACCGCGGACAAGATCGCCGAAGCGCTGTACATCTCGCGGCGCCGGCTGTACCAGCTGTTCGACGACGGCCAAGGCGTTTCCGAACGGCTCAAGGGCCTGCGGATCGAGCGTGCGAAGGCGGTGCTGGCGGACCCGGCGAAGGCGGGCCGCGGGATCGCGGAAGTCGCGCGGGACTGCGGGTTCACCAGCGCCCCGCACTTCTCGCGGACCTTCCGCCGGGCGACCGGGACGACCCCGCGCGAATACCGGGAGCGGGCCCTGCGGGGGTGAGGTCGACGCCGGCGACGAGCGTCCCGGCCAGCCCGGCGACCTCGAGCCAGCCCCGGCCGCCGGGGGAGTGCAGGGTGAACACCGCCGCGCGCGGGCGGTCCGGGTCGAGCACGACGGCCTGCAGCTGCGCGCCGGACAGGCCGATCCGCTCGACGATCACCACCGGGTAGCCGCGGCCGGTCCGCGCGCTGCTCACCTCGCGCAGGCCCGGGGTCGTGTCGGCGACGAAGTGCTGCAGGTCCGCGGCTTCCTCGAGCGGGACGTCCACCGGGACGACGCCGGCGATCAGCAGCGCGGGGTCCGCGTCGCGGTGCTCGACCAGCGCCAGCAGCCCCGCCCGCTGCTCGTGGGCGATTTCCGCGGACTGCACGGCGGCCGCTTCGAGGCCGAGGTCGTGGGCGGCGTCGGGGCCGCGCAGGCGCGCCATGAGCGCGTGCAGCTCGGCGGTGGTGCGCTCGACCGAGTCCAGGTTCACCGGGGTGATCCCCGGTACGGCGGGCAGTTTCACCGGCCACCCAGCGCGGCGGCGAACGCGGACACGGCGCCCGGCGGGGGCGGCACCGGCGTGACGGGCGTGCGCGCGACGGTCACGCCCAGCTCGCGCCCGGCGGCCGAGAACGACTCCAGGTGCGTGGCCAGGCCCCGGAAATCGGGTGCGGACGGCAGCGGGGTGCCGTCACCGAGCGCGGCGAGGCGGTCGGCGACGCGGTGCGCTTCGGTGGCGTGGGCGCGTTCGAGGTCGCGGGCTTCGGCGAGCACCCGGCCGAGCTCCTGCCGCCGGTCCGCGAGCCGGGCGCGGGCCGCCGTGAGGTTTCCGGCGCCGGCGGGCGAGAACTGCGCTTCGGTTTCGGCGCGCTCGACGTCGTCTTCGGCGCCGACCACGGCCCGGCGCGCGGCTGCGGCCCGGACGTCGAGGTCTTCGGCGCGGCGGTGGTGGGCGACCAGGGTCCCGGCCCAGCCGTCGAGCACCGCGGCGGCCGCGTCCATGGCGTCCGGCGCGGCGGCGAGCCCGGTCGCGGCCCGGCCGGCGCGCTCGGCCTGGGCCCGCGCCGACGGGCCGGCCCACTCGGGGATTTCGGCGGGCGGCCGGATTTCCCGCAGGCGGGCGGCCGCCTCGGTGCACCGGCGGGCCGCTTCGGCGACGGCGTCGGGGTGGCCGGGGACGGGGTCGAACCCCAGGCCGCGGAAGTCAGTCATCGGTGCGTCCCAGGCGGTCCGCGGCGTCGGCGTTGGCGTCGGGGTGGCCGGGGGTGGGCTCGAACCCGAGGTCGTGGAAGTCAGTCATCGGTGCGTCCCAGCCGGTCCGCCGCGTCGGCGTCGGCGGTGCGGTAGGCCTTCGCCGCGGCTCGCACGCTTTCCGCCGATGCGGCGAAATCGTCGTGCACGTCCCGGAGCCGGCCCGACCACTCGACGGCGAGCGCGGCCAGGGCGCCCGAGACCGCGGGCGGGCCCAGGTCGCCCACGTCGAGGTCGGGCGCCGCGGCCGCGTACTCGCCGGCCGTGTCCGCCAGCTGCCTCGCGAGGGTGTCGAGGGCGGCCGGGTCGGCGTGGAAACCGGTCATTCGCCGAACACCGGCGGGTAGGCGGGCGGGAGGTCGTCGAGCAGGTCGTAGCCCGAGCCGTACTTGTCGCGGTGCTCGGTCTCCTCTTCGCGTCGCGCGCCCTGACCGGGTGGGTACATGCCGTACCCGCCCGCCGTGCCGCGGGCGCCCGCCGAGCCGGGGCCGAAGCCGGGCGTTCCGGTGCCGGGGGCGCGGCCGGCGCCGGCCTGCGCGCCTTCCCCGAGCACGCCGGAGCCGATCAGCCCGGTGAAACCCGGGCCGGACGCGCCCGTCGGCGCGGGTCCGCCCGGTCCGGGCAGGCCGTCCAGCGCGCCCGGCAGCCCGGCCCCGGTGAGGGACGCGGGCAAGGCGGCCGCCGCCGACGTCGTGTCGCCGGGCGAGGAGCCGGGAACCCGCGGGCCGCCGGGCAGGCCGGGTGGTCCGGGCTCGGGTCCGGGGTCCGGGTCCGGTGGGGGCACGGGGACGTGCTGGACCACGTCGCCCGTCGCGCTGACCTGCGGCGCCGTGTCGAACGTCGGGAGGCGGTGGCGGACGTCGTGGCTCGCGCTCTCGTACTGCTCCATCACCCGGACGGCTTCGGCCTTGGCGTCGTCCGCCTGCTTCTTGGTCGGCTGCTTGTCGTCGAGCAGGTCGTCCAGCATGTACGCGCCTTCGGGCCCGTCGAGCCGCTTGACCGCGTAGCCCTCCCGGAACCACTTTTCCGCCCAGTAGTGCACCGGTTCCGGCATGTTCCGCCGCGCTTCGCCGATCGCCGAGGTGTACGCGTCGAGGCCGTCGCCGACGTCGCGGGCGTTCGAGCTCGCCGTGCTCGCCCACTGCGTCAGCCGGCCCACCGAGTCGGCGGCCCGGACCGCGGACGGGCCGCGCCACGACAGCAGCAGGTCCTGCACCAGCTTGTGGACTTCGCCGGTCTCGGCGTCGACGCCCTTGGCCAGCTCGGCCCACCGGTGCGCCTGTTCGCCGAGCTTCGGCGGGTCGGCCGACTGGACCATGTCCCACAGCTCGCGGTGGGCGTAGCTGTCCCAGTGGATCTTGCCGAACGACGCTTCGCGGCCGTTCACCGCCTTCTCCCGGCGGACCCGCCGCGCCTTCGCCTTCTCGCGCGCGGTCGGCCGGTGGTGGCTCGAGTGGAACTCAGGCATCGGCCTCACCCACCTGGAGGACCGCGGCGGCCTCGTCGTCGTTGCGCCGGTGCGTCGTGGCGACGGTGTCGAGCGCCTGCCGCAGCGACGCCAGCTCGGTCAGGTAGGACCGCAGCGTGGCCTGCACGCCGCCGGGGTCGGCGCCGCCCCGCAGGCCGAACGAGCGGCCCATCCAGTGCGCCACCGGGCCGTGGCCGTCGGCCAGCGGGGCGCCCAGCTCGGCGGCCGCGGTGAGGTGGCCGGAAAGTGCCTGGTAGCGCGCGTCGATGGCCGCTTTGGCCCGCTCGACCTCGTCGTAGTCCAGCGCGATGACGTCGGCCTCCGCGACCAGTGCGGCCGAGCCGCCACCCGCCGGCTTCGCGACGTCGGCCGCGGTCTCCCGCGGCTTGTTCGCCGCGAGCTGCTCTTCCTTGCGCAGCTGTTTCCGCGCGTCGGCTTCGTCCCGCACTGTCGCCATGGACGTCCTTCCCTCGCCACCCAGGCGTCCATCCTGGCCAATGCGGGGCGCGAAGAGAAGTGGCCTCGCCGCGGCTGCACGGGTGGACACGAAGACTGCACGGGCGGATAGGGCAGGATGTCCGGATGATCCCGCGTCGCGTGTCCGGAGCCGTTCTCGCCGCCCTCACCGGGCTCGTCGTGCTCGCCGGGCCGGCCTCGGCCCACACCGAGCTCGAGTCCAGCTCGCCTGCCGAAGGCGCGGCGCTCGGCACGGCGCCTTCGCAGGTCGAACTGACCTTCGGCGAGCCGGTGACGCTGCCGCCGGACCCGATCGAGGTCACCGGCCGCGACGGCGTCAGCTGGCAGGTGGGCGCTCCGGCGGTCGCGGGCGGGGTCGTGACGGTGCCCGTGACGCCGTCCGGTCCGGCGCAGGCCTACACGGTGACCTGGAAGGTCGTCGCGAAGGACGGCGACAACGTCACCGGGACCGTGCACTTCACCCTGACCGCCCCGGTCGCGAGCGCCGCGCCGGCCGCGGCACCGGGCGCCGCGGCGGCCTCGAGCCCGGCCGCGCCGACGTCCGCGGCGCCGGCCACCCTCGACTCCGCCGGCATCCCGACGTGGGTGTGGGTGCTGGTCTCGGTGGTCGGCCTGCTCGCGGTGATCGTCGTCGGCATCCGCCAGCTCCGGGGCCGTCCGAAGGACTAGTCCTGGGGGACCGTCACGACCCAGCGCTCGGGACGGCGGCGCAGGTAGCCCCACCAGTACAGCGCCGAGACGACCAGCACGCCCGCGGTGATGCCGAGGTCGAGCGCGCTCTGCTCGACCAGGACGCAGGCCAGCGCGCCGGTGGCGAGCACCGGCACCACCGGCCACGCGGGCATCCGCCAGACGTGCGGTTTCCGGTGCGCCGCCCGGCGGGCGCCCAGTGCGGCGGCCGCGACGCTGAGGTAGAGCGCGACGACGGCGACCCCGGTGACGCCGCTGAGCGTGTCCACCGGCACGAAGCAGAGGACCGCTTCGGACAGCCCGACCACGAGGGTCGCGACCCACGGCGCGCCGAACCGCTCGCTCACCACGCTCATCGCCCGGTTCACCGGGGTCGGCCACGCCTGGTCGCGCGCGGCGGCGTAGAGCACGCGCGAGTTCTGGATGACCATGACGATCACGGCGTTGACGATGGCCGCCGCGATGCACAGGCTGATCGCGGCGCCGACGGCCGAACTGCTCCAGCCGGTGACCAGCGCGGTGAGGTCGAGCCCGGCGAGCGCGGCGGCGTCCGGCACGGCGAGGGTGATCGCCACGACCGGCACGAGGATGACCACGGCGCTGATCCCGAGCGTCCAGAACACCGTCCTGGCCACCGTCCGGCGCGGCTCGCGCATCTCCTCGGCGAGGTAGACGGCGGTGCTGAAGCCCTGCACCACGAACAGCGCGACGGCGAGCCCGGTGACCACGGCGATCAGCCCGATCCCGCTCGTGCCGAGGCTCGGCTTCAGCAGCACGGCCGGGCTCTGCGTGGTGTGGGTGAAGCCGAGCAGGGACACGGCGAAGATCGCGACGATCTCGATGACCAGGAACACGCCGGTGATCCAGGCGTTGGACCGGAGGTTCAGCAGGCCCATCACAGTCGACGCGAGCATCACGAGCGCGCCCGCGACCGAGGGGCTGACGTCGACGACGGCGGCGAGGTAGTCGGCCACGCCGATCGCGATGATCGGCGGCACGACGAGGATCACGATGAACGACAGCACGAAGGTCAGCCAGCCGGCGAACCGGTTCGCCACCGTCGTCACCATCGCGTACTCGCCGCCGGCGCTCGGCACCAGCGTGCCGAGTTCGGAGTAGCAGAAGGCGATCCCCACGCAGAGCAGCACGGCGAGGGCGATGGCGAGGGCGGTGCCGGTGCCGAGGTCGGCGAACAGCGGCGGCACGAGGACGAACAGCGAGGACGCCGGCGTCACGCAGCTGAGCGTCAGCAGGGTGCCGCCGCCGACGCCGATGGAGCGGGTCAGCGTCTTCTTCGCCTTGGCGGTGGCGGCGGTGTCGGGCGGGGCGGGAGTGCGGGGCATCGGCGTTCCCTCCGGCCGGGGGCAAGGTGCGACGGATGGAACAGCACCGATTCGGTGTTGTCAACGCCACTTTGACGACTAAATCCGTTGTCTCGGCGGGACCGCGGCTTCGTATTCAGTGACGGGCCGTGACGGCGCGCCGCGGTTGCCGGGCGTCGCCCGCGTCGGGGATGATCCGGGCGTGAGCAGCCAGGACACCCCCAGCCGGCCCGCGCCGCCGGTGCTCGACGACATCTCCCGGCAGATCATCGCGCAGCTGCAGGAGGACGGGCGGCGGGCGTACGCGACGATCGGCAAGGCGGTCGGCCTCTCGGAAGCGGCGGTCCGGCAGCGGGTCCAGCGGCTGTCGGACTCCGGTGTCATCCAGATCGTCGCCGTCTCGGATCCCTTGCAGGTCGGGCTGTTCCGGCAGGCGATGATCGCGATCACCGTGGACGGTCCGCTCGAGCCGGTCGGCGACGCACTGGCCGAAATGGACGAGATCGCGTACGTGATCCTCTGCGCCGGGCGCTACGACCTGCTGTGCGAGGCCGTCTGCGCGGACGACGAGGCGCTGCTGCAGCTGATCTCGACGCGGATCCGCGCGCTGCCCGGCGTCCGGCACGCGGAGGCGATGGTCTACCTGAAGCTGCGGAAGCAGACCTACCAGTGGGGCTCTCGCTGAGGGTGACGACTAAATCCGAAGGTTACTCGGCAGAGTTGACCATGAATTAGTCGTGTAAGTTCGTCTGGACGACTGAATCGCTTGCATCGGCGCGCCAGGGCGTGCGATAACCGAGGCATGACCACAACCGCCGACCGCGCCACCGCCGACGCCTCGAGCCTCGCCGAGGCCGCCCGCCGCAACCTCTGGATGCACTTCACGCGCCACTCCACCTACGACGAGACCGACGTCCCGGTGATCGTGCGTGGCGAAGGCCCGTACATCTGGGACGCCCGGGGCAAGCGCTACCTCGACGGGCTGGCCGGGTTGTTCGCGGTCCAGGTCGGCCACGGCCGTGAGGAGCTCGCCGAAGCCGCCGCGCGGCAGACGAAGCAGCTCGCGTACTTCCCGCTGTGGGGCCACGCGCACCCGGCGGCGATCGAGCTGGCCACCCGGCTGGCCTCGGCCGCCCCCGGCGACCTGAACCGCGTGTTCTTCACCGTGAGCGGCGGGGAATCGGTCGAGACGGCGTGGAAACTGGCGAAGCAGTACTTCAAGCTCGTCGGGAAACCGGGCAAGCACAAGGTGATCAGCCGCGCGCTGGCCTACCACGGGACGTCGCAGGGCGCGCTGTCGATCACCGGCATCCCCGGCGCGAAGGCGGACTTCGAGCCGCTGGTGCCGAGCACCCTGCGCGTGCCGAACACGAACTTCTACCGCGCGCCCGAGCACGCCGACGACTACGAGGCCTACGGCCGCTGGGCGGCGGACCGGATCGAGCAGGCGATCGAGTTCGAAGGGGCGGACACGGTCGCGGCGGTGTTCCTCGAGCCGGTGCAGAACACCGGCGGGTGCTTCGTCCCGCCGCCCGGGTACTTCGCGCGGGTGCGGGAGATCTGCGACAAGCACGACGTGCTGCTGGTGTCCGACGAGGTGATCTGCGCGTTCGGGCGGGTCGGGTACGACTTCGCGGCGAAGCGGTACGGGTACCAGCCGGACATCATCACGACCGCGAAGGGGCTGACGTCCGGGTACGCGCCGCTGGGGGCGGTGCTGGCCTCGGAGCGGCTGATGGAGCCGTTCACCCGCGGCGAGACGACGTTCATGCACGGGTCGACCTACGGCGGGCACCCGGTTTCCTGCGCGGTGGCGCTGGCGAACCTCGACCTGATCGAGCGCGAGGGGCTCTACGAGCACGTGCTGACGCGGGAATCGGCGTTCCGGTCCACTTTGGACAAGCTGACCGACCTGCCGATCGTCGGAGACGTCCGCGGGGCCGGGTTCTTCTACGGGATCGAGCTGGTGAAGGACAAGGCGACGAAGGAGACGTTCAGCGCCGCGGAGTCGGAGCGGGTGCTGCGCGGGTTCCTGTCGGACGCGTTGTTCGACGCCGGGCTGTACTGCCGGGCCGACGACCGGGCCGAGCCGGTGGTGCAGCTGTCGCCGCCGCTGGTGTGCGACCAGCCGCAGTTCGACGAGATGGAGCAGATCCTGCGGGACACGCTGACGCGGGCCTGGCAGCTGCTGTAGGCGAGCCGCTGCCCCCGGCGGCGGCCGGGGGCAGCGGCGTGGCTCGGCTCAGGCGAAGGTCTGCCAGCCGGAGCCGATCAGCGCGCCGGAGCTGTACGGGGCGGTGTCGGAGCCGCCGTTGGTGTACAGCCACAGGGTTCCGTCGGGCTTGGTGGCGGTGAGATCGGCCCGGTGGTCGCCGGTGACGTCGCCGAGCTGGACGCGGTCGAACTGGGCCCAGCCCCCACCGATCTGGCTGCCGCTGCTGTACGGCGCGGTGTCGCTGCCGCCGTTGGCGTACAACCAGAGTGTCCCGTCGGGCTTGACCGCGACGAGGTCGGCCCGGCCGTCGCCGGTGACGTCCCCGCCCAGGATCCAGGTGAACTGTTCCCAGCCGGCGCCGACCTGGGTGCCGGTGCTGTAGGGCGAGGCGCCGCCGCCGTTGGGGTAGAGCCAGAGCGATCCGTCGGCTTTGGCGGCGACGAGGTCGGCCCGGCCGTCGCCGGTTACGTCGGCGAGGGTGACGTGGCCGAACTGCTGCCACGCGGAGCCGATCAGCGTCCCGGTGCTGTACGGCGAGGTGTTGTCGCCGCCGTGGGTGTACAGCCAGAGTGACCCGTCGGGTTTGGCGGCGACGAGGTCGGCTTTGCCGTCGCCGGTGACGTCGCCGGACTGGAACCAGCTGAAGCCTTCCCAGCTGGTGCCGATCAGGCTGCCGCTGCTGTACGGCGACGTGTTGCTGCCGCCGTTGGCGTAGAGCGAAAGCGACCCGTCGGGCCGGCGGGCCACGAGGTCGGCCCGGCCGTCCCCGGTGACGTCGCCGGCGGCGACTCCGTTCGCGCCGCCGCCCGAACCGCCCGCGAGCGCGGCGAGCTGGGCGAGCGAACCGTTGAAGACGTTGGAGTCGTGGGCCGCGCCCCGGCCGCACGCGTCGATGTCGTACTGCCAGAACGTCCACTTGGTACCCCAGCCTGGCACCGACGGCGGCGACGGGTTGCAGCTGGCGATGTCGAGCGGGTACCCCGAGAACGCCGTGCTGTTGCCGGTGCAGGGGTTCCACCAGTTGACGTTGGTGTAGATCATCGGCGCGCGGCCGATGCGGGCCTTGACCTGGTTGAGGAACGAGCTGATCCAGGCCCGCATGTCGCTCTGGCCGAGCCCGTAGCAGTCGGGCAGGTTCAGCGAGCTGTAGGGCCATTCCAGGTCGAGGAACGGCGGCAGCGTCCGGCCGTCCGCCGCCCACTGCAGGTGGTCGGCGAAGTAGTTCGCCTGGCCCACCGCGTTCCCGAGGTCCGGGCGGCCGAACGCGTAGGCGCCGGTGTAGAGCCCGGCGTTCTTGGCGCCGTGGTAGTCCTGGTCGAAGTACGGGTTGGTGTAGCCGGTGCCTTCCGTCGCCTTGACGAACGCGAACTCGTCGCCGGCGGCCTTCTGGTTCGCCCAGTCGACCGTCTTGCCGCCCGAGTGGTCGTGGCTGGAGACGTCGATGCCGTTGACGGTGTAGCCGGAGGGCAGGCCGGCGGCGAGTGCGGCCGGTGCGTCCGGTTCGCGAGCGGCGTCGGCGAACCCGTTCGCCGTGTCGGATTGCTTGTCCGTCAGGGGTTCGGCGATCGCGGGCGACGTTCCCCCGAGGAGGACCGCTCCGGCCAGCACCGCCAGCAGGTACTTGCGCATGGTGAGCTCCTGTGGTGAGAAGGGGGATCAGGCGAAGGGCTGCCAGCCGGAACCGATCAGGATGCCGCTGCTGTAGGGCGCGGTGTCGCTGCCGCCGTTGGTGTAGAGCCACAGGGTGCCGTCGGGCTTGGTGGCGGTGAGGTCCGCGCGGTGGTCGCCGGTGACGTCGCCGAGCTGGATGCGGTCGAACTGGGCCCAGCCCGCCCCGATCTGGCTGCCGCTGCTGTAGGGCGCGGTGTCGCTGCCGCCGTTGGTGTAGAGCCACAGGGTGCCGTCGGGCTTGACCGCGACGAGGTCGGCGCGGCCGTCGCCGGTGACGTCCCCGCCCAGGATCCAGGTGAACTGTTCCCAGCCGGCGCCGATCCGGGTCCCGGTGCTGTAGGGCGCGGTGTCGCTGCCGCCGTTGGCGTAGAGCCAGAGCGACCCGTCGGGCATGGCGGCGACGAGGTCGGCCCGGCCGTCCCCGGTGACGTCGGCCAGGGTCACGTGGCTGAACTGCGCCCACCCGGAGCCGATCAGCGTTCCGGTGCTGTACGGCGAAGTGTTGTCGCCGCCGTGCGTGTAGAGCCACAGCGTCCCGTCGGGTTTCGCGGCGACGACGTCGGCCTTGCCGTCGCCGGTGACGTCGCCGGACTGGAACCAGCTGAAGCCGTCCCAGCTGGTGCCGATCAGGCCGGCGGTACCGTAGGGCGAGGTGTCGCTGCCGCCGTTGGCGTAGAGCACGAGCGACCCGTCGGGCTTGCGGGCGACGAGGTCGGCCCGGCCGTCCCCGGTCACGTCACCGGCCGCGACCCCGTTGGCCGCGGACGACTGCTCGACGACGCGGTCGTAGCGGATGGCGGTGTAGGAGGTGACCTCGGACCACGAGTCGAACCCGAGGTTGCCGGAGTTGTTGACCTTGTACGGGTTCTGCACGGTCTGGCCGGTGGAGTTGAACGAGTAGACGTAGGCGCCCTGGCCGTGGTCGTTCTGGTTCTTCCAGAACGCGAACAGCTCGATGTGCCCGTCCGGGCCGCTGCCGTCGCTGTCGCGGACCATCGCGTCGCCGGGGCGCAGGGCGTCCCGGGCGACGACGTGCATCCCGTTGCCGCTCTGCGCCTTGCTGAGGAATTCGTTGGTGATCAGGCTCGAGCCGAGGTGCCAGGCCATCGAGACGAGTCCCGAGCAGTCCCGGCGATAGGTCTGCCCGCCGTCCGGTCCGGGGACGTGGGTGCCGGTCTGGGTGTAGGTGTAGCCCTTGTCCACCCAGTACTGCGCCCGGTCGAGGACCTCCTGGCGGGAGACCGGGCCGTTGACGGTCGATGCGTGCGCCGTGCCCGGGACGGCGAGCGAGACCGCGGTCAGGGCCGCGGTGGCGAAGGTGACGGTGAGCCGGGCGATCGTCTTCGTGGTCATGGGCCCAGCGTCGGGACCCGCGCTGCAGGTTCTCTGCAAATCCGCCGGTAGCCGCCATACAGCGGTTTTCCGGCGGCCTTGCCGGGCGGTAGGGTCCGCCGGGACATCTCGGGGGAGACACAGGGGCGGGGATGGAGTTCCGGCTGCTCGGACCGGTCGAGGTCGCCGACGAAACCGGCACCCTGGCCTTGGGGGGCACGAAGACCCGCACGCTGCTGGCCGCGTTGCTGCTCGAGCCGGGCCGGATCATCGCCACGGACCGCCTCGTCGACATCATCTGGGACGACGACCCGCCGTCGACCGCCCGCGCGCTGATCCAGACCTACGTGTCCACGTTGCGCCGGGCGCTGGGTGACGCCGGCACGGAGATCATCCGCACGGCGGCGCCGGGCTACTCGGCTCGCTTCGGCGCCGAGAGCCTCGACCGGCACCGCTTCGAGGTCTTCGCCGCGGAGGGCCGGGAAGCCGCGGCCGAAGGGCGGTACCGCGAGGCGTCGAACGCCTTCCGGGCCGCGGACACGCTGTGGCGCGGGCCGGCGCTCGGCGGCGTGCGCAGCCGCGTCCTGTCGGGCGAGGCGGCCCGCCTCGACGAGCAGCGGCTCGCGGTCATCGAGGCCCGCATCGCCGCCGACCTGGAACTCGGCCGCACGGACGAGCTGATCGGCGAGCTCACCGTCCTGATCGGGCAGCACCCGACGCGGGCGTCGCTGCGCGGCCACCTCATGCTCGCCCTGTACCGCGCGGACCGCACCGCCGACGCCCTCGCGGTCTTCCGGCAGGGACGCGAGGTCCTCGTCGACGAGCTGGGCATCGAGCCGGGGGTCGAGCTGACCCGGCTGCACGAAGCCATCCTGCGGTCGGACCCGGCCCTGCTCGGCCCGCCCGCCGAGCCGTCCGCGCGCCCCGAGCCGGCACCGGCGGCCCGCGGCGGGGGCCGGGTGGCCGTGCCGCGCCAGCTCCCGCCCGACGCGGCCGATTTCACCGGCCGGGACGCACTGGTGGGCGAGCTGGCCGGAGTGCTGACCGGCGGCCGGCCCGGACCGGTGGTCGCGGCCCTGCTCGGCCCGGGCGGGGTGGGCAAGTCGGCACTGGCCGCGCACGTGGCGCACCGGGTGTCCGCGGCCTACCCGGACGGGCAGCTCCACGCCGACCTGCGGGGCACCACCGGCATGCCGGCGTCGCCCACCGAGGTGCTCGGCCGCTTCCTGCGGGCCCTGCAGCCCGACCGCGGCGCGATCCCGGACGACCCCGACGAGCGCATGGACGCTTACCGCACCGCGCTGGCCGGCCGCCGCGTGCTGATCGTCCTCGACGACGCCGCCGGCGAGCCGCAGGTGCGGCCCCTGCTGCCCGGCACGGGTACCTGCTCGGTCCTGGTGACCTCGCGCACCCGGCTGGCCGGCCTGGCCGGTGCCCACCTCGTCGACGTGGGCCTGCTCTCGGCGGGCGAAGCGACCGCGCTGCTGTCCCGGATCGCCGGCGCGGACCGGATCCAAGGCGCGCCCGACGCCGCCGCCGAGATCGTGGCCTGCTGCGGCAACCTGCCGCTCGCGGTCCGCGTCGCGGGCGCGCGCCTGGCCACCCGCCGGCAGTGGACCGCGCGGCTGCTCGCGACCCGGCTGACCGACGAACGGCGCCGCCTCACCGAGCTGTCCGCCGGTGACCAGCAGATCCGCGCGAGCATCGAGCTGAGCGTCCGGAACCTGGACCCCGCCGCCCGGACCGCGCTCCGCCGGCTCGGGCACCTGGGCCTGGCCGACTTCCGGTCCTGGGTGGTGGCCTGCGCGCTCGACGTCGAAATCGCCACGGCCGAGGAGGTCGTCGAGCACCTCGTCGACACCCACCTGGTCGACTACACCTTCGTCGACGACACCGGCCAGGTCCGCTACCGGCTGCACGACCTGGTTCGCATCTACGCCCGGGAGGAGGCCGAACGGCACGAGTCCCGGACCGACCTGGTGGCCTCGACCGCGCGCGTCGCCGGCGGCTGGACCGCCGTGCTCGACCGGCTGCGGGACCACGTCGCCGACCACGTCACCTCCGGGGCGATCCCGCTGACGACGGCCGAGGCAGGCCCGGTCGACCCCGAGGTGCTCGGCACCGCGCTGACCGATCCCCGCGGCTGGCTCGACATCGAGCAGGCGTCGCTGGTGCTCGCCGTGGAGCGGGCCGCCGAGGCGGGGCTCGACGGGCCGGCCGTCGCCATCGCGTCGGTGCTGTGCGCGTCGGGCTACGCGTTGAACGGCGTCGTGGACCTGTGGGACCGCGCGCACGGCGCCGCGCTGGCCGCCGCCCGCGCCGCGGGCAACCGGCCCGGCGAGGCGGTCCTCCTGGCGCAGGTCGGCCAGCTCCGGTACGAGCAGGACCGGTTCGCCGAGGCCCGCCGGCACCTGACCGACGCCGTCGAGCGGTTCCGCGACCTGCGGGACGCGCGGGGCGAGGCCGCCGCGCTGACCGCGCTCGGGCTCGCCTGCCGGGACCAGGGCTACCTGCCCGAAGCCGAGCACTTCCTGGACCGGGCGGCCACGGTGTGCCGGAGCCTGGACGACGACCGCGCGACCGGCCACTGCGAGCGGCTGATCGGCTCGGTCCACCTGGAGCGCGGCGACTTCGCGGCCGCGGACGCCGCGCTGGCCGCCGCGCTGGCGGCGTACCGCCGGGCCGGCAGCGAACGCGGGGAAGCGCTGACGCTGCGCACGATCGGCCTGACCCACCTCGGCCGCGGCCGGCTCACCGAGGCCGAGGAGACCTTCACCCGCGCGCTGGCGCTGTTCCGCGCGCTCGGTGACGAGAAGCTGGTCGGGTTCTGCCGGCGCGGACTGGCCAAGACCCACCTGCGGATGGGCCGGCTGGCCGAGGCCAGAGGACCGCTGGAGACCACCCTCGCCGCCCACCGCGCGGAAGGCGACAGCTGGTCCGAAGCGATGGTCATGCGCACCCTCGGCGAGCTGGACCTCGCCGCCGGCCGGTTCGAGGAGGCGAGCCGGTGGCTCACCACCGCGCTGGCCGCCTTCCGCGAGCAGGAAGCCTTCCTGTTCGCTGCCCGCACCCTGCGCGACATCGCGCAGCTGGAGGAGGCCAGGGGCGACCAGCCGGCGGCGAAGGCCGCGCTGGCCGAGGCCATCGAGACCTTCCGCGCCTACGGGGCCCGCGAATACGGCGAGCTGACGTCGCTGTAATCCGGTTGCAGGGTTTCTGCAGCCCGGTGGGCGACCGTGGAGCGGTGCCCCCTCCAGATGCCCCGATGACCGTGCCGCCGTTCGATCCGCGCCTCGCCCGGATCCCGATCCGCGACAGCGGCGAGGAGCTGGTGGACGTCCGGACGTCGGCCCCGCTGTGGGTCGCCGGACCCACCTGGCTCCGGCACGGGCTGGTCGATCGCCTCGTGACCGCCCAGAGCCTGCTGCCCCGCGACGTCCGCCTGCTCATCGTCGACGGGTACCGGACGCCCGGCCACCACCCGGCCTGCGCACCCGGGTGCGCGATCCCGCCCGCGGTGGCCCCGCACCCGACCGGCGGTGCCGTGGACCTCACCCTGTCCGGGGCGGACGACGAGGCGCTGCCGCTGCCCGCCTGCTGCGCCGGCCCGATCCCGCCGCCGGACCCGAAGACCGGGCGGCTGCTCGCCGAAGCGCTGGTCACCGCCGGTTTGGTCAACTACCCGGCCCGCTGGTGGCACTGGTCCTACGGCGACCGCTTCTGGGCCTGGGTGGCCCGATCACCCCACGCCCGTTACGGCCCGGTCCACGAGCCGGATCGTCCTCCGGCGGGGACCGGCGGCGCGGGGGCGTTGGCCCGAAGGGGCGGCGAACCGGGCGATCCCCGCTCCGGCCCGGGTTCCTGAGTACCGTGGAACGCAGGGGGACCGGGGGGTGCGGCCGGCGACCGGCCCGCCCGCGCCCGGCCGGCCGCGCGCCGGGAGGAGACCCGATGACCGCGACCACGGACACCCCGCGCCTGCCGTTCGAGCGGCCGAACGTCCTGGAGATCGCGCCGCTGTTCGAGGTGCTGCGCCGGCAGGGGCCGGTCGTGCCGGTGACCACCCCGGCCGGGGATCCGGCTTGGCTCGTGACCGGGTTCGAAGAGGTCCGGACCGTTTTCACCGATCCGCGCTTCGGCCGCTCGCACCCCGCGCCCGAAGAGGCGTCCGCGCTGTCGGACGCCGCCATCCTCAGCCGGCCGCAAGGCGACCACGAAACCGAGCACGTCGAGCACGCGCGGATGCGCCGGATGCTCGTGCCCGCCTTTTCCGCCAACCGGATCCGGCGGCTGGCCGGCCACGTGCAGGAGCTGGCCGACGGCTGCTTCGCCGCGATGGAACGCGCCCGGCACGGCGACGAGCCGGTCGACCTCCACGAACACCTCTCGTTCCCGCTGCCGGTGCTGGTGATCTGCGAGCTGCTCGGCGTCCCGTACGAAGACCGCGACACCTTCCGCGTGCTGTCCGAGCGGATGGGCCGGATGGACATCGGGTCCGGCGCCGAAGCCGCCCTCGACGAGTTCGCCGCCTACATGGGCCGGCTCGCCGCGGCGAAGCGGCGTGCCCCCGGGCAGGACGTCGTCTCGGACCTGGTCCGGGCGCAGGCCGACGACCCCGCGTTCGCCGACGACGACCTGGCCCGGCTCGCCGCCGGGCTGCTGTTCGCCGGCCACGAAACCACTTCGAACCGGATCGACCTCGGTGTCCTCTTCCTGCTCACCGACCTCGCGCGGCGCGACGCCCTGGTCGCCGACCCCGACGGCCTCGTGCACGGCGTGGTCGAGGAGATCCTGCGGCTGTCCGCGCCGGGCGGTCTGGGTGTCCTGCGGTACGCGCACGACGACGTCGACCTCGGCGGCGTGCGGGTCGCCCGCGGCGACGCGGTCGTCCTGGCGCTGGCGGCCGCGAACCGGGACCCGGCCGCGTTCCCGCACGCCGAAGAGTTCGATGCCGGGCGCAAGCCGAACTCGCACGTCGCCTTCGCCCACGGCGGCTGGTTCTGCATCGGCGCGAGCCTGGCCCGCACCGAGCTGCGCGTCGTGTTCGGCTCGTTGTTCCGCCGGTTCCCCGGGCTGCGGCTCGCGGTGCCGGTCGACGAGCTGGAAGTGCGGACGAACCGGGTCACCGGGGGAGTGGACCGCGTGCCGGTCCTCTGGTAGACCTGCGGCGGTGACGCTGTGGGACAGGCTCGGGATGGATGACAAGCTCATCAAGGTGCTGAAGGAGATCCCACCGGGACCGGACGCGCCGGAGCTCGGCCCGGCCTACGTGACCATCCACCAGCTGGCGGTCGAGCTGGACCAGCGGTTCCCCGAAGTCCGCAAGCAGCTCGACGTGCCCCTCGGCGGCGGCTCGACGCGCCACGCGGGGCTGGTCGAGCTGCTGGGCAAGGAACTGGTCGACAAGATCAAGCGCTACGGCGACGTGTACCCGATCGAAGCGGCGCAGCTCTCTTCGGTGCGGTTCCGCGAGCTGCGGCTGCGCGGCCCCGGCGGACGTGACCTGGTGGGCGCCTCGCGCACCGACCTGCCGCTGATCCGCCTGCGGGCCAAGGGCCAGGACTGACGGTGCTGCCCCCGCCACCGGTCCGGGCCCTGCTGGCCGAACGCGACCCGGCGGTGCGGGCCCGGCTGAGCACCGTGCTGGGTGAGGCGGACGGCATCGAGCTGATCGGCTCGGCCTCGGACGCGTCGTCGGCCCGGACGGCACTGCGCCGCCTGCTGCCGGACGTGGTGCTGCTGGACCTGCGGCTGGGGCCGCTCGGGCCGGTGTTCCGCCGCCCGGCGGTGCTGGCGCTGGTGACGTTCGACTCCGACGCCGGGATCCTGCGCGCGCTGCGCGACGGGGCCGCGGGGTACGTGCTGCGCTCGGCCCGGCGCAACGAGCTGATCAAGGTGGTCCGCCTGGCGGCCGACGGTCACGCGGTGCTGTCCCCGGACGCGTCCCGCCGGCTGGTCTCGGCCGCGACCCGGCTGTCCGGCCCGCGCGACGAGCGGCTGGCGGCGGTCGACCGGCTGTCCGCGCGCGAGCGGGAAGTGCTGATCGGCATCGGTTCGGCGCTGTCGAACGCGGAGATCGCGGCGCGGCTGGGCGTGGCGGAGCCGGTGGTGCGCAGCCTGGTGGACCGGGTGGTGCGGAAGCTGGGGTGCACGCACCGGACCGAAGCCGGCTTGCTGGCGTACGAACGGGGCCTGTGCCGCCCGGGGCCGTGAGCGGTGATCCGGGTTCCGGCCCGGTGCTTGAGGTCAGGACATCGTGAACAGTTGATGTTTCAGGACATCGTGAACACTGACCGGCCTGTCAGCATGATGACCAGGACTTCCGTGGTGATCATGCGACGATGGGCAGAGCAGGGTTTTCGATGGATCCTGAGTTCGTCGCCGCAGTCGCACGCGCCGCCGCAGGCGAAAAGGTCAACATCGCACGGTTCTGCCGCGAACACGGCGTGTCCCGGGGCGTGTTCCACAAGTACCTGACCCGGTTCCGGACCGAAGGCACCGACGGGTTCACCCGCCGCAGCACCGCCCCGCGCCACCACCCGGCCGCCCTGGCCGCTCCGGTGGCCGAGGCGGTGCTGCGAGCCCGCAAGGAACTGGCCGAGCACGGCCTCGACAACGGCCCGATCTCTATCCGCTGGCACCTCGAGGACAACGGAACCACTCCCGTGCCGTCCCCGTCCTCGATCTACCGGATCCTGCGCGCCCACGGCCAGATCGTGGCCCAGCCCCGCAAGAAACCCCGCACCCGCCGCCGCTTCGAATACGCCGACCCCAACGGCTGCTGGCAGATCGACGGCATGGAGCACTACCTGGCCGACGGCACCAAGGTCTGCATCATCCAGATCCTCGACGACCACTCCCGCCTCGACGTCGGCTCCTACG
Source organism: Amycolatopsis sp. cg9 (assembly GCF_041346945.1). Lineage (NCBI taxonomy): Bacteria > Bacillati > Actinomycetota > Actinomycetes > Pseudonocardiales > Pseudonocardiaceae > Amycolatopsis > Amycolatopsis sp. cg9. The sequence continues at coordinate 6,830,693 of NZ_CP166850.1, forward strand.
CTGCGACCGGCGAAACCACCGCCGGCACCTGGGCCGCGCTGCAGCAGGCCTTCGCCGGCTACGGCCTGCCCGTCACACTGCTGTCCGACAACGGGCTGGCCTTCACCGGCAAACACCGCGGCTGGATGGTCGAACTGGAACGCCACCTCGCCCGGCTCGGGGTCACCAGCATCGCCTCCACCCCGCACCACCCGCAGACCTGCGGAAAGAACGAACGCGTTCACCAGACCCTGCAGAAATGGCTCGCCGCCCGACCACCCGCCGCCACTCTCACCGCGCTGCAAGACCTGCTCGAGGACTACCGGACCTGCTACAACAACCGCCGTCACCAAAGCCTCGACGGGCTGACACCCCAGCAACGCTACGACGCCCGCGCCAAAGCTACCCCCGCCACCGGTCCCCGCCGGGCCGGCGGCGTCGCCACCCGGCCTGTCTCCGCTACCGGCGTGATCGCGTTTTCCGGCTGCTCCATCGTCCTCGGACGCGCCTGGGCGGGCCGCTTCGCGACCCTCTACTGGCAGGGCGACCGTGTCACCGTGATGATCGGTGACACCGTCGCCCGCCAGCTCACGCTAGACCGCTCGGTACGCTACCAACGCCTCACCGACCACAAACTGTCCACGAGGTCGTGAAACACATCTGTTCACGAAGTCCTGAAACAGGACACCGGGTTCCGGCCCGGATCACCGCTCACGACCGCCGGTCAGAAGCCGGTCAGGCCGTTCGGGACTCCCACGCCCGTCGGGGCGTCATAGCCCGGGCCCGCGACGCACAGGTAGTCGCCGCCGCACTTCTTGCCCGCGCCCGCCGGGTCGTTGTGGCCCGTCGTGATGTCCGTGAACCGGGACGCGTTCGCGTACAGGCCCGACGGCGCCGGGACGTGCCTCGACCGGCCGATCAGCCCCGCGATGAACGGCGCCGACGCGCTCGTGCCGCTCGCCGGGAGCCAGCCACCCGCGTCCGTGTAGTGGATCGCGATGTCCGCCGCCGCCGCGGCGACGTCGGCCACCGTTCGCTTGCCGCAATGGGTGTCCTTTTGCCACGACGGCTTCGCGATGTACGCAGAGCACCCGCTGCCGCCGTACTGCCACACCGACTCCGTCCAGCCGCGGGTGGTCGACGGGTCGCGGGCCAGTGACGTCCCGCCGACCGCGATGGTCGTCGCCAGGACCGCCGGGTAGCTCGCCGCCGTGAAACCCGAGTCGCCCGAGGAGGCCACCACCGCCACGCCCGGGTGCTGGTAGTGGCTCGCGAACGCCAGCGGCGCGCCGCCTTCGCGGGCGCCGTAGCTGTTCGACACCACCGAGGCGCCCAGGCGGACCGCCGTGTCCTCCGTCTCCGCCAGGTCCGCGAATCCCGGCGAGTTCCCTTCGACGACCAGCAGCCGGCACGACGGGCACGCCGCCGACACCATCGAGACGTCCAAAGTGGACTCCAGCGCCCAGCCGAAGCTCGGCTCCGGCAGCGGTGCCGCCAAGCCCTGCTGGTTGACCTTGCGGAAGCAGCCGTCGGCCGCCGTGCACGGCGGCAGGCCGTACTGCGCCCGGTACGCCGCCAGGTCGGCCTCCAGGTTCGGGGCGTCGAAGGCGATCGAGATGCCGACGACCGTCTCGGGGCCCGGAGTGGCCGGGAGCCCGTAGGCCGACGCCAGGTCGTCGGCACCCCAGCCGGCCGGGCCGTCGGCCGAGGCGCGCACCGCACCCGGGGTGTACGTGGTGAGGCAGCGCGCCACCCCGGGCTGCTCGGGACACGCCGCGCGCGGCGCCGGAGCCGCGGTCGCGGCCGGGGCGAACGCGACGGCCAGGACGGCGCTCAGCACGCCGATCAGTGATCTGTGCACTGTGGACATTCCCCTCAGACCGGGTAGACGTGGTAGGCGGCGGTGATCGTCTCGGCCACGGTCGCCCCGGCCGCGTCGGACGCCGTCACGCGCAGCGAGACGTCCGTGCCGCGGAAGGCCTCCGTGACCGCGGCGAAGTCCGCGTGGAAGACGCCGCCGTCGCGCGGGGTCACCGTCGCGTCGAGCCAGGTGGTGCCGTCGAGCGAGTACTGCACGGTCGCCGCCGTGATCGGCGAAGCCGTGCTCTGCTGCAGGTGCCCCACGCTCAGGTCGAGGCTCTGCGGCCCGGACACCGTGGAGCCGTCGGGTCGCAGCCCGCCGACGGCGTACCCCAGGGTCAGCATCGGCTCGACCGCGCACGACCGGTCGACGCCACCCCGCAGGCGCAGGCAGACCAGCGCCGCCGGGAGCTGGGCGCCCTCGACGTGCCGGGACTTCCACGTCCACTCGGTGCGGGTCGCGGTGCTCTGGCGGTACATCGGCCCGGTGCGCCCGGCGTCGACCGTCAGCCCCAGGGTCGACGGCCCGGCCGCCACCGGCTGCTCCACGGTGAGCTCGGTGTTCCCGGCCGGGTCGCCCTCGGCGATCGTGGTGCCGTCCTGCGTCAGCGCGTAGTGCCCGGTGACGGTGTCCCTGGCCTCGCCGTAGAAGCCCAGCCCGGTGTGCCCCGGCTGGTTGTCGCTGAACGGCGTGATCGACAGCCGCAGCAGGTCTCCGGCCCTCGTCGCGGCCGGCGCCACCGGGGCGCTGCCGTCGTCGAGCGGCAGCAGCGCGACCTCGCCCGCCGGGTGGAGCGGGAACCGGTTCCACTCCTCGGTGGCCGCCGAGCCGCCCCGGTAGGCGTGGAACGGCTCGTACTGGCCGCCGGCCCAGCCGGGGAACGGCCCGGGCAGGACGTACTTCGAGAACCCGCCGAACCAGCGCAGGTCCGGCGCCGCCGAGACGTACTCGACCTGCTTGCGCGGCAGCTGGATCGGGTGCGAGACACGGCCGCTGACGTCTTCGAAGGAGAACATCCCGCTGCGCTGGCGCAACCCCAGCGACGAGTACTCGCTGAAGTAGGTCGAGTCCACCGCGGCGACGTCCTTCGCCGTGATGACGTACCGCTGCTGCGGAATCGTGCCGGTGCTCGCCTTCTGCAGCACGTATTCGTACGGCGTGCCCGGCCCCGGCGGGGACACCAGCCTGCTGTACGGGTACGTCTGCAGCGCGCCCGTCTTCACCGGGACGGCCGTCGGCGACACCGCGATCGGCACGCCGGGCCCGGCGTCGAAGTCGACGAGCAGTGCCGGCCCGGTCTTGGCCGCGCGGCGGAACAGGAACCCGGTGTCGTCGAGCAGCGCCGGCCGCGGCGTCACCCAGGTCAGCTTGCTCGACGCGCGGGAAGCGTCGACGCGGACGGTCTTGTCCGCCTTGACCGCGAACTCGGGCTGCGCGCTGAACCGCAGCTCCGTCGGGTTGCCGTCGGCGTCGGCGGTCCAGAACAGGCCGAGCGCGCTGTAGTTCCCGTCCGGGACGCTGAACTTCGCCGTGCCGCCCGAGAAGTAGTTGAGGCTTTCGTCCGGGGCGAGGAGGTTCCCGTCGTCGGTGTTGTAGAGGAACGCGACACCGGTGTCGGCCGGGTGGCCGGCGATGTCGGTGGCGTCGACCGACACCGTCCGCATCACCGAACGCGGCCGGACGGCCGGGCGCGCCCCGGGCAGCGCGAACCGCGCACCGCCGGCGAAGAGCCCCTGCCCGCCGAACTGCCCGCGCGCGTTGTCCTCTTTGAACTGCTTCGCCAGCGCGGGCCCGAACGTCGCCGGGTCGGCGGGCAGCGGCGCGCCGGCCAGCAGCGCGCCGACGTCGAACAGGTTCAGGTCCAGCCCGCGTCCGAGGTAGGGGAGCGCGGTGCCGGGGACCTCGTAGTCGCGGTCGCCGAGCCGCAGGTGCACCAGCGCCCGCGCCATGCCCTTCTCCGCGGCCGGCCGGACGTCGAACAGGGACCGGCCGTCGGCGGTGGTCCGGACGCTGACGCGCTCGCCGGTGATCAGGGTGGCGGACGTTGAGGGCGCCGCGGCGCCGGCCGGTGGGGGAGCGAGTCCCACTAGCCCGGCGAGCGCGACCCCCAGGACGGACAAAGTTCTTCGCACTGGCACCTCCGTGTGGTGGTTGATCACCACTACCGACGAGCCGGTGGTCCGGGGCGTTGAGACCGGTTCTCGATCTTGGCGCGAATTACCTCGATCGGCTCAACGACGCACAGTCAGGACCGGAGCGCCGGCACCGGCCGGGCGACGCCGAAACCGCCGTACGGCCCCGCTTTCGCGCGCTTGCGGACCTCGTCGAAGTGCCGGTGCACCGCTTCGGCGGCGGCGTCGGCGTCGCGCAGCACGAGCGCGTCGACGATCGCCTGGTGCCGCTTCGCGGTGGCGGACGGGGACCCGGCCGGCCCGCCGAGCTCGCTTTCGGCGATCCGGTAGACGTCCCAGAACAACCCGGTGAGCTCGCGGGCGAGGTCGAACCCGGCCTCGGCGCAGATGAGGTCGTGGAACTCGCGGTCGGCCTCCGCGGCGTCCGGGCCCTTGCGCTTCATCCGCGCGACGCAGGCCTGCAGTTCCTCGACCAGTCCGGGCCGGTGGTCGGTGGCGACGCGGCGGGTCAGCTCGGTTTCGAGCATCTCCCGCACCTCCAGGAGATCGCGCAGCCGCCCGACGTCGGTGGCGCCCCGCGCGCGGGTGCGGAACAGCAGCCACGTCTGCAGCGACTCCGACCCGGCGGACCCGACGAACGTGCCGTAGCCGTGGCGGATTTCGACGATGCCGAGCGCCTGCAGCGCCTTGATCGCCTCGCGGATCGAGTTGCGGCTGACGCCGATGTCCTCCATCAGGCTCAGCTCGGTCGGCATGGGCGCGCCCGGCGGGAGTTCCCGCTCGACGATCAGGTCGATGATGCGCTTGGTGATCTCTTCGCTGCGCTGCGGACGGGCCACTGCTGTCCTCCCCGGATGCGTCGTGAGAGGACATCCTACGTCATACGTCCAGAAGGGTTGACCGGCACGCGAAGCCATCCTAGGCTCACGCCAGTCATAGGACGTCCCACGTCCTACCGTTCGAGGCCCGCAGGAGACAGCGATGTCCCAGAGCCCGTCGCTCAGCCGCCGCCAGTTGCTGCGCTACAGCACCTTCGCCGGGGCGGCCTTGGCGTTCCCCACCGTGCTCGCCGCGTGCGGCGGCCCGGCGTCCACCAACAAGACCGGCAGCTCGGCGGGCTCGCTGACCGCCGTCATCGGCTACGGCAACAACCAGACGTGGGACCCGCTGCAGACCGCGTCCGCGTTCTCGATGGCCGCGATCCTGCACTGCTACGAGTCCCTCGTGGAGGGTGACCCGGTCACCCGGACGCCGTTCCCCGGCCTGGCGAAGGCGCTTCCGGACGCCACCGGCACCAGCCTGGAGTTCGAGCTGAGAGACGGCGCCCAGTGGCACGACGGGCAGCCGGTCACCGCCGACGACGTCGTGTTCACCTACGCGCGGGCGCTCGACGAGAAGGAGAACGTGCTGATCCACAGCTTCTTCTCCACGTGGCTGAAGGAAGTCCGCAAGACCGGCGACCGCTCGGTGGCGTTCGCGCTGAAGTTCCCGTTCCCGTACGCGCTCCAGCGGATCCAGTGCTGCAAGATCGTGCCGAAGCACGTCTTCGAGGGCAAGTGGGACGACGCCAAGGGCGGCAAGGTCGTCGGCTCCGGCCCGTACCGGGTCGTCGAGCAGGCTCCGCTGAGCCACACCAGCTTCGAGAAGTTCGCCGCCTACAACGGACCCCGCCCGGCCGCGTACGACAAGATGCTGTGGAAGTCCATCGTGGACGCCGCCCCGCGCGTCGCCGCGATTTCGGGCGCGAAGCCCGACGCGCAGATCGCCGAGAACATCCCGGCCGCCAACGCCGAGCAGCTCCGCAAGGCCGGCCGCACGGTCGAGTTCGCCGACGGCGGCAACAACCTCTTCCTGCTCTTCAACACCGCGCACGCGCCGTTCGACCAGAACCTCGTCCGCCAGGCGCTGCACTACGCCATCGACAAGAAGAAGATGGTCGAGATCGGGCTGAAGGGCGCCGGGACACCGGCGACGTCGTTCATCAACCCGAAGCTCCCGTCTTCGCAACCGGCGTCGCAGGACTTCGCCTACAACCCCGAGAAGGCGAAGCAGCTCTTGCAGCAGGCTGGTGTCAGCGACCTCGCGGTCACGTTGTCCACGACGAACACCTCGCTGGTCGCCGACTGCGTCAAGGTGATCAAGGAGGGCTGGGACGCGATCGGCGTCCGGACCACTTTGGACTCCCAGGACACCAAGGCGCTGTTCTCCAAGCTCGACGCCGGCACCGACTTCCAGGTCGTCGCGACGACCAACAACCCGATGCAGTTCGGCAACGACCCCGACCTGCTGATCCGCTACTACTACGACGCCAAGTCGATCCTCACGGCCAAGTACGCCCGCTTCACCGGCCCCGACGCGCAATCCCTGCAGGCGCTGCAGGACCAGGCCGCGGCGGAGACCGACGAAGGCAAGCGGACCGCGCTCACCAAGCAGCTGCTCGACCGGATTTCCGAGCAGGCCGTGCTCTACCCCGTGGTGTTCACCCAGCTCGGCACGGCGTGGGACCCGAAGGCGATCTCCGGCGTGCGCGCCCAGGGCTACCCGGGCATCTACCTCAACCAGGCCAAGCCGGTCTAGGAGGGGACATCCGTGGCCGTCGTCGTGCGGATGCTGCTGAGCCGCATCCTCGCCCTCATCCCGCTGCTGCTCGGCGTGATCCTGTTCGTGTTCGTCGTGATGCGGTTCGCGCCGGTCGACCCGGCGCTGGCCGCGTTCGACGGCGCGAACGCCACCGCCGAGCAGCTCCAGCAGTTCCGGCTCGAGAACGGGCTGCTGGACCCGCTGCCGCTGCAGTACGTCCACTTCGTCTGGCACCTGGCCCAGGGCGACTTCGGCACCAGCGTGATCACCAAGCAACCGGTCGGCGACACGATCGCCACCGCGCTGCCGCTGACCGTCCAGCTGACCCTGCTCGGCCTGGTCATCGCGCTGGTGACGGCGCTGGTGCTCGGCGTGACGTCGGCGCTGTTCCGCGATCGCTGGCCGGACAAGGTGATCCGCGTGGTCACCCTGGCCGGGGTCGCCGCACCGGCGTTCTGGGTGGCGCTGCTGCTCGTGCAGTGGCTCGCCGTCGGCCAAGGCCTGTTCCCGACCAGCGGCTACGTCAGCCCGGCCGACTCCTTCGGCGGCTGGCTGAACTCGCTGGCGCTGCCCGCGATCTCCCTCGCGCTGCCGGTGGCCGCCCAGCTGACCCGCGTGATCCGGACGTCGATGGTCGAGGAACTGGACAAGGACTACGTCCGGACCGCGCGCGGCGGCGGCCTGCCGCCGGTGGTCGTGATCGGGCGCAACGTGCTGCGCAACGCGCTCGTCACCCCGCTGACCGTGCTCGGCCTGCGGGTCGGCTACCTGCTGGGCGGCGCCGTCGTCATCGAGACGATGTTCGCGCTGCCGGGGATGGGGCAGAACATGATCCAGGCCGTCACCGACGGCGACACCGCCAAGGTGCAGGGCTTCGTCATCACCATCGCGATCGGGTTCGTCCTGGTCAACCTGATCGTCGACGTCTTGTACCTGATCGCGAACCCGCGCCTGCGGAGCCACGCGTGAAGCGCCTGCGCGCGGCCTGGCCCGCGCTCGCGATCCTCGGCGCCCTGCTCCTGGTCGCCGTGCTCGGCACGCTCGTCGCGACGCACAACCCGGACGCGCTGAGCACCGACACCGGCGGCCCGAGCGGCGCGCACTGGTTCGGCACGGACACCTCGGGCCGGGACATCTTCTCCCGGCTCGTCGCCGGCACGCGCTGGTCGCTCGCCATCGGCCTGGGGGCGGTGGCGCTCGCGCTCGTGTCGGGGGCGGTGATCGGGGCGTTCGCGGCTACGTCGCACCGCCGGGTCGACGCGGTGATCATGCGCGTCCTGGACGTCGTCATGGCGTTCCCGGGCATCGCGCTGGCCGCGGTGCTGGTCGCGGTGTTCGGCCACGGCATCCTCGTGCTGATCCTCGCCATCGGCTTCCTCAACACGCCCCCGGTGGCCCGGGTGATCCGGGCGAACGTGCTGGCCCAGTACGGCGAGGACTACGTCGCGGCCGAACGCGTCATCGGGGCCAAGCGGTTCTTCGTGCTGACCCGCCACGTCGCGGTCAACTGCGCCGCGCCGGTGCTCGTCTACTGCACGGTCACGGTGGCCGACGCGATCGTCTTCGAGGCCTCGCTGTCGTTCATCGGCGCCGGCGTCCAGCCACCGGACCCGTCGTGGGGCTCGGTCCTCGCCGACGGCAAGGACCTGGTCCTCACCGGCGGCTGGTGGGCGACGCTGTTCCCCGGCCTGCTGATCCTGATCACGGTGCTGGCGCTCACCATCCTGTCCGAACGGATCTCCGACGCCTGGGCCGCGCCCTCGGCCCGGGCGGTCAAGGCGGCGGAAGTGGCGAAGGCCGTCGAAGCCCGCGACGACGCCGACACCGCGCCCGTGCTCCCGATCGCCGGCCTGCGGGAAGCGGGGGAGCGGCTGGCCCGCACCGCCCGCGCGCTGGACCACCGCGAAACCGTCCTGGAGGTCGACCGGCTCCGGATCGCGTTCCCGGGCCGCCACGAAGGCGTCGACGTCGTGGCCGGCGTTTCGTTCAGCGTCCGCGCGGGCGAAGTCCTCGGCCTGATCGGCGAATCCGGCTGCGGCAAGACGCTCACGGCGTTGTCGATCCTCGGCCTCCAGCCACCGGCGGCGAAGGTGTCGGGGCAGATCCGGTTCGCCCAGCGCGACTTGCTGAACCTGCGGGCGGGCGAACGACGGCGGCACCTCGGCCACGACATCGCGATGGTCTACCAGGACGCGCTCAGCTCGCTCAACCCCGCGATGACGATCCGCGCCCAGCTCAAGCAGTTCACCCGCCGCGGCGGCACCCGCACCCCGGCCGAGCTCCTCGGACTGGTCAACCTGGACCCGGAACGCACGCTGCGGGCCTACCCGCACGAACTGTCCGGCGGGCAGCGCCAGCGGGTGCTGATCGCGATGGCGCTGTCACGCGACCCGAAGCTGATCGTCGCCGACGAGCCGACCACCGCGCTCGACGTCACCGTGCAGGCTCAGATCATGGCGCTGCTGCTGCGGTTGCAGGAAGAGCTCGGCTTCGCGCTCGTCCTCGTTTCGCACGACCTGGCTCTGGTGTCCGAGATCGCCGACCGCGTCGTCGTCATGTACGGCGGGCAGGTGGCCGAGCTGGGCGCCACGGCCGAGGTCGTCGGGTCGCCGCGGCACCACTACACGCGCGGCCTGCTCAGCGCGGTGCTGTCGGTGGAGGAGAACGAGGCCCGGCTGACCCAGATCAAGGGTGTCGTCCCGGCCCCGGCGGAGTTCCCGGCCGGTTGCCGGTTCGCCGACCGCTGCCCCGCGGCCCGCGCCAAGTGCCGCGAAGAGCCGCCGGTCCGGTTCGGGGAGCCGGTCGACCACCTCGTCGCCTGCCACTTCCCGGCGGTCGGCATCGCGCGCGAAAAGGAGGCCACGGCGTGAACCTCCTCGAGGTCGACGGCGTCCACGTCGTCCACAAGATCCGCGGCCGCGGCCTGTTCGGCCACCAGAACGTCTACGCCCTGACCGACGCCCACCTGGTGGTGAACCCGGGCGAGACGATCGGCGTCGTCGGCGAGTCCGGCTGCGGCAAGTCGACCCTGGCCAGGGTGATCGTCGGGCTGCAGCGGCCGACCGCGGGAGCCGTGCGCTTCCGCGGGGAGCCGCTCGTCCCCGGCCGCGAGGTCGGCATGGTCTTCCAGGACCCGTCGACCGCGCTGAACCGGCGGCTCGCCGTCGCCAAGATCGTCCGCGACCCCCTCGACGTGCACCGCGTCGGGACGCCGGCCGAGCGCGACGACCGCGTCCGCGAGCTGATGTCCCTGGTCGGGCTGCCGGCGAGCGTCGCCGACGCCGTGCCGGGCCAGCTGTCGGGCGGCCAGCGCCAGCGCGTCGCCATCGCCCGGGCGCTGGCCCTGCGGCCCGCGCTGCTGGTGGCCGACGAGCCGACGTCCGCCCTCGACGTGTCGGTCCGCGCCCAGATCCTCAACCTGCTGCTCGACCTGCGCGAACAGCTGGAGCTGGCGATGGTGTTCGTCTCCCACGACATCCAGACCGTGGCGAAGATGAGCGACCGGATCGTCACGATGTACCTGGGCCGGATCGTCGAGGAGGCGCCGGTGGGGGCGCCGGCCCGCCACCCCTACACGCGGGCGTTGTTCTCCGCGACGCCCAGCCTGCTGCACCCGGTCGAGCCGATCGTGCTCACCGGCCCGGTGCCGTCCGCGACCCGCCCGCCGAGCGGGTGCCCGTTCCGCACCCGCTGCCCGAAGGCCACCGACGAGTGCGGGGCCGAGCTGCCGCCGCTCGCCGCGGCCGAGGGCGGGCACACCTACCGCTGCATCCATCCCGAGACCCCTACCGGAGTGAGCGCCTGATGCCGAAGTTCGCCGGAATCGTCCCGCCGCTGTGCACGCCGTTCCACGACGACTTCAGCGTGGACACCGAGTCGCTGCGGCGCCACGTCGAGGTCCAGCTCGACGCCGGCGTCCACGGCGTGTTCGTCCTCGGCTCCTCCAGCGAGGTCGCCTTCCTGCCCGACGCGCAGCGCCGCGTCGTCGTCGAGACGGCGGTCGACCAGGTCGCCGGCCGCGTCCCGGTGCTCGCCGGCTGTATCGACATGACGACGTTGCGGGTCGCCGAGCACATCCGCGCCGCCGAGGCGGCCGGGGCCGACGCCGTCGTGGTCACCGCGCCCTACTACACGCGCACGCACGTCGCCGAGATCGACCGGCACTTCCGGCTGCTGGCCGAGCGCACGTCGCTGCCGATCGTCGCCTACGACATCCCGGTCGCGGTGCACACGAAGCTCGACGGCGGCCTGGTCCTCGACCTCGCGGCCGACGGCGTCATCGCCGGGCTCAAGGACTCCAGCGGCGACGAAGCCGCGTTCCGGGCCGTGCTGCTCGGCAAGCGCGACCGCGGCCTCGACTCCTTCGCCGTGTTCACCGGGTCCGAGCTCGTCGTCGACGCGGCGCTGGCGATGGGCGCGGACGGCGCCGTTCCCGGCCTCGCCAACGTCGACCCGGTCGGGTACGTGCTGATCCACGACCACTTCAGGTCCGGCAACCTCGCCGCGGCCCGCCGGGAGCAGGAACGCCTGCTGAAGCTGTTCTCGATCACGTCGGTGGCGCCGCCGAGCCGGATGGGCCGCGGCTCGGCCGGGCTCGGGGCGTTCAAGGCCGCGATGAAGCTGCGCGGGTTCGTAGACAACGCCGTGATGGCGCCGCCGCAGCTGCCCCTGGACGACGAGGAACTGCTGCGGATCAAGGAAAAGCTCGCCGAGGCCGGGCTGCTCTGATGATCCGGTACGGCGCCGACTACAACCCCGAGCACTGGTCCGAGGAGGTCCGCCGCGAGGACCTGGAGCTGATGGCCGAAGCGGGCGTCACGATGGTGACCGCGGGGATCTACTCGTGGGCCGCCGTCGAACCGCGGCCGGGGGAGTACGACTTCGGCTGGTTCGACGCCGTCATGGAGGGCCTCGCCGGCGCCGGGATCCAGGTGTGCCTGGCGACGATGACCGCGTCCCCGCCGCCGTGGCTGTCCCACACGCACCCGGAGATCCTGCCGGTGCGCGCCGACGGCGTCCGGCTCTCCCCCGGGGCCCGGCAGCAGTTCTGCCCGTCCAGCCCGGTTTACCGCGCACACGCCGAGCGCCTCGTGACGGAGCTGGCGACGCGCTACGCCGGGCACCCCGCCCTGGCGATGTGGCACGTCGGCAACGAGTTCGGCTGCCACGTCCGGGCCTGCTACTGCGCCGAGTCGGCGGCGGACTTCCGGCGCTGGCTGCGGGAGCGCTACGGGACGCTCGGGGAGCTGAACGCCGCCTGGACGACGACGTTCTGGTCCCAGCGTTACGCCGTGTGGGACGAGATCCTGCCGCCGCGCGTCGCGCCGACGTTCCCCAACCCCGCGCAGCAGCTGGACTTCCACCGGTTCTCCTCCGACGCCGCGCTCGCCTGCTTCCTGACCGAGCAGCGCGTGCTGCGGCGGGTCACCCCGGACGTCCCGGTCACGACCAACTTCGTCGGCCTGGTGCAGAAAGCCCTCGACTGGCACACGTGGACACCGGACGAGGACGTCGTCAGCCTCGACTCGTACCCGGACCCCCACGACCCGCGCGCCCACGTCGAAGCCGCGTTCGCGTACGACCTGGTGCGGTCGACGAAGGACCAGCCGTGGCTGCTGCTGGAGCAGGCGCCGAGCGCGGTGAACTGGCGGTCTCGCAACGGCCCCAAGCCACCGGGCGCGATGCGGCTCGGCAGCTGGCAGGCGATCGCGCAGGGCGCCGACGCCGTCCTGTTCTTCCAGTGGCGGCAAACGAGCGGTGGCGCGGAGAAGTTCCACTCGGCGATGGTGCCGCACGGGGGCCGGGAAACCCGGACGTTCCGCGAGGCTTCTTCGCTGGGGCGGGAACTGGCCCGGGTGCCGGAGCTGGCCGGGACGCGCGTGCGCGCCGACGTCGCCCTGCTGCACGACTGGCCGAGCTGGTGGGGCCTGGAACTGGACTCGCACCCGGCGTCGCTGGACCAGCTCGAGACGCACCTGGCGCACTACGCGCCGTTGTTCGACGCCAACGTCACCTGCGACGTCGTCCACCCTTCGCGCGACCTCTCGCGGTACAAGCTGGTCGTCGTGCCGAACCTGTACCTGCTGGAGCAGCCGGCGGCGGACAATCTCCGTGCGTACGTCGCGAGTGGCGGCCACCTCGTCGTGTCGTACTTCTCCGGGATCGTCGACGGCTGCGATCGCGCGTACCTCGGCGGGCACCCGGCGCCGCTGCGGGACGTCCTCGGCCTGCGGGTCGACGAGTTCTGGCCGCTCGACGCGCCCGTCGAGCTGGCGTTCGCCGACGGGACACCGGATACCGGGACGATCTGGTCGGAGTGGATCGAACTCGAAGGCGCCTCGGCCGTCGCGTCGTTCGGCTCGGGTGAGCTCGCCGGACGGCCCGCGATCACCCGGCACGAGTTCGGCGCGGGGGTCGCCTGGTACCTCGCGACCCGGCCCGATCTGGGTCCGGTGCTCGGCCGCGTGTGCGCGGAAGCCGGGGTGACACCGGTGGTGACGGCTCCGGCGGGCGTCCAGGCGGTCGTCCGGCACAGCGAAGAAAGCGCTTACCTGATCCTGCTCAACCACGGCACCGGGCCGGTCACCGTCGACCTGCCGCACGCCGCGCCGGACCTGCTGACCGACCCTTCGCGGCCGGTTCGCGAGGTCCGGCTCGCCCCGCGAGGTGTCGCCGTCCTGAAGGGATGACCATGAGAACACTGGGGAACTGGGCCGCGCTGGTGGCCCTGGTGGCGGGCTCGCTGCTCGCCGCGAGCCCGGCGCAAGCCGCGCCGACGTTCGACCAGCAGGTGCTGTTCAAGGCTTCGCAGGACCCGGGGTACAGCTGCTTCCGGATCCCGGCGATCGTGGAATCGACGCACGGCACGCTGCTCGCCTTCGCCGAGGGCCGCATCGACAACTGCGGCGACACCGGCGACATCGACCTCGTGCTCAAGCGGTCCACCGACGGCGGCCGGACGTGGTCGCCGCTGCGGGTGGTCAACCGCGGCGGCGGGGACACGCACGGCAACCCGGTGCCCGTAGTGGACAGTCGCACCGGCCGGATCGTGCTGATCACGACGTACAACAAGGGCCGCACCGACGACAAGGCCTGCGACGTCCCGTGCCCGCGCACGCCGCACTCGCAGTACAGCGACGACGACGGCCTGACCTGGTCCACGCCCGTCGACATCAGCGCCCAGGCGAAGCTGCCGAACTGGGATTCGTGGTACGCGTCCGGTCCGGTGCACGGCATCCAGCTGACCCGCGGCAAGCACGCCGGCCGGCTCGTGTTCGGCGTCAACGCGGAAACCAGCGACGGCACGCATTCGATCGAAAACCACGCCGGGCTCGTCTACAGCGACGACGGCGGGCGCAGCTGGCACGTCGGCGCCGTCGACAGCTACCCGCACCCGGTCGGCGGGACGTACACCCAGAAACCGTCCGAAGTCACCGTCGTCGAGCTGCCCGACGGTTCGATCTACGCCGGCGGCCGCGAGCAGGGCGGCACCGACATCGGCAACCGCGACTACGCGATCAGCCGCGACGGCGGCGAGACGTTCACCAGGTCCTTCACCACCATCCCCGACCTGGTGACGCCGATGGTGCAGGGCTCGATCCTGCGCGTCGGCAACCGGCTGTTGTTCTCGTCGCCGTCGGACACCGACCGGCGGCGCCGGATGATGATCCGGTCGTCCTACGACAACGGCCGGACGTGGGAAAACGCCGAGCAGGGCACACAGATCACGACAGACTGGTCGGGGTACTCGGACCTGGTGCGGATCAGCGGCTCGGAGATCGGGCTGATGTACGAAGGCGGCGCCGTCGACGCGCGGGACGAGATCCGCTTCGCGCGCTTCGACGAATCCTCTCTGGGCTGGCGGAACTCCGCGGGACCGTCCACACCGGACGTTTCCGGGCACGCGGACGCCCGGGTCCTCGGCGGCGCTTCCCTCGCGGCCGGCCGGTTCGGCGGGGCGGTGGCCCTGGACGGCGTCGACGACTACGTCCGCGTGCCCTACGACCCGGCGCAACCCCCTGGCGAAGGCGACCTGACGTGGACGGGCTGGTTCCGCTACGGCGCCGCGAAGGGCAACCAGGTGCTGTTCTGGCTCGGCGGGATGGGCGGCACGGCACCGCAGCTGTGGCTGCGCGGCGAACCGGCGAACCACCGGCTGATCGCGACGATGACCACGGCGGCCGGCAGCGCGTCGATCACGGCCCCGCAGGCCTACGACGACCAGGCGTGGCACCAGGTCGCCTTGGCGCGCACCGGCGGGAAGCTGCTGCTGTGGGTCGACGGTGCGCAGATCGCTTCGGGCGCGGCGGTGCCGGGTTCGGTGAGCCAGACGGTGTCGTTCCAGCTGCAGCTCGGCCAGCGGCTGGACAACCAGTTCCGCTGGGCCGGCTCGTTCGACGAGGTCCGCTTCTACCGGCGGGCGTTGACGGTCCCGGAGCTCGACGCGATCCGGCTGGCGAACGCACCGGTCCCGGCGGGCCAGGTGCTGCGGCTGCCGTTCGACCGGCTCCGCGGCTGAAGCCGCTGGTCAGAGCGTCCGGCAGGTGACGGCCGGGCGGCCGGCGTCGCTGCTCTGGGCCAAGGCGATGAAGCCGAACGTCGTCGTCGCGCCGGCGTTCAGTTTCGCGTTCCACGCCGCGTTGTCGACCGTCACGGTCGAGCCGTCCACCGTGTAATCGCCGTTCCACAAGCCGGTGATGTGGTGGCCGTCCGGGAGGGTCCAGCGGACGCTCCAGCCGGACAGGTCCCCGGCGTGGTCGTTGCGGACGGTCACCTGCACCTGGTAGCCGCCCGGCCAGGAGTTCGTCACCTCGTAGCCGGCCGCGCAGCCGAGGTCGGCGGTGGTCGAGGTGGGCGGCGGCGGTGCTGGGGGCGTGGACGTGACCGGCGCGGCGACCACCTGTTCCGCGCCGGGGACCAGGGCCGTCCCGATCAGCACCCCCGCGGCCAGCAGCACGGCGCCGGCCGCGGCGGCCAGGACCAGGCGGCGGCGGGAGCGGCGGACGCGCAGCAGCCGGGTGCCCGTGCGGGGCCGGGGGCGCGGGGGTGGCAGCGGGCGGCCGTCGGTGACCGCCTCGAACAGCTGCTGGACCTCGGCCATCGACGGGCGCGCGGCCGGATCCCGCTGGAGCAGGCGGATGAGGACCTCGGCGAGCGGGCCGTCGTGCCGGGGCGGGGTGACGTCTTCGCGGGCGACGCGCAGGAGCAGGGCGATCGGGTTGTCGTCGGTGCCGAACGGCGGGGTGCCTTCCAGCGCGCGGTAGAGCGTCGAGCCGAGCGAGAAGACGTCGGCCGGGAAGCCCGCTTCGCGGCCGTTGGCGACCTCGGGGGACAGGTAGGCCGGGGTGCCCGCGATGAAGCCGCCGCCGGTGACCGTGCCTTCGCCGGTCGCCCGGGAGATGCCGAAGTCGGCGATCTTGGCGACGCCGTCCTCGCCGATGAGGACGTTGCCGGGCGTGACGTCCCGGTGCACGATCCCCTCGGCGTGCGCCGCGGCGAGCGCCGACGCGGCCTGCCTGCCGATGCGCGCGACCTCGTCGGCGGGCAGGCACTCCCGGTCGAGCAGGATTTCGGCCAGGCTCCGCGACGGCAGGTACTCCATCACCAGGTACGGCTCGCCGCCCTGCTCGACGACGTCGTGCACGGTGATGGCGTGCGGGTGCCGCAGGCGCGCGGTGAGCCGGGCTTCGCGCAGCGCGCGCTGGGCCGCCTGTTCCCCGGCGGCCTGCCCGATGGCGGTGTCGTAGTCCAGCTGCTTGACCGCGACGACCCGGTCGAGCCGCTCGTCACGCGCGCGCCAGACGACGCCCATGGCGCCTTGGCCGACCTTCGCCGTCAGCCGGTAGCGCCCGGCGATCAGTTCTCCTGCGTCGGTCACGACGACCTCCCGGCCTTCCCCGGAACACACGGATCCGGGGGACGATCGGTTCGAGCTTAACGACCTGCCCGCCGGTACGCCGACGGGCAGGCCTGGCTCAACCGCCGAGCCGGTGCAGCTGGTCCCACGACGGCACGGACGGGGTGAACCGCAGCTTCATCCCCGCCTCCGCCGGCAGCCTGTCCGCCTTCCGCGCGTTGCAGCTGCCGGTGCGGCCGCCGCACGCGGCGACCGTGTTCAGCCACGACGTCCGCTCGCCGCCGCGGCTCAGCGGGACCACGTGGTCGATCGTCGTGGCGCGGGCGCCGCAGTACGCGCAGCGGTGGCCGTCGCGGGTGAGCACGCCGCGGCGCGACCACCGCGGCGGCTGCGTATATCGCCACTTCATCACCACGTACCGCAGCAACCGCACGACCTTCGGGCGCGGGAACAAGCCGTACGCGAGACCGTCTTCGGCCTCGTGGATCTCCGCGACGCGCCGCACGAGCATGCGGATCGCGTGCGGCACCGAAACCGTCTGCAGCGGTTCGTAACCGGCGTTCAGGACGAGCACCTTCACAACGCACCTCTTTCCTCTCGGCGAAAATCGTCGCCGAGGGGAAAGCGGTGCGTCAATCGTGTTTCACCGCAGGGGATGCGCGCGGAAGAACCGCCAGATGACCGGCGTCGCGTCGATCACCGTCGGCGTCGCCGAGTCGTTGTTCGGCTGTGTGCTGGGCCAGACGTGCCCGGCGCCTTCGACGCGGTAGTGCTCGAGGGCGCCACCCCGGTCGCAGCCGAGCCACTTCTGCGCCACGACCCCGGGAACCGGCGCCCACGACACCGGCTTCGGCCGGCAACCGTCCCTTGTGGACCACGCGGCCAGCCAGTCCGGGATGGCGGGCAGGCCCTTGGCCGGGTTGCCGGTGTAGGGGATGGTCGTGTCGGCGGTGCCGTGGAAGTCCAGCACCGGCACCGGGCGGCTCGGGTCGCACGCGCCGCCCTGCGGGTAGAACGCGCCCGACACCGGGGCGAACGCCGCGATCCGGCCCGCCAGCCGGCACGCCAGCACCCCGACGAACCCGCCGCCGTTGGACTTGCCCGCGGCGTAGATCCGGCCCGGGTCGACGCACAGCGTCCGCTGCAGTGAGTTCAGCAGGTCGCTGGTGAAGAGGACGTCGTCGGCGGCGGCCGAGTAGGGCGCCCCGGTCCAGGCCGACTCGCCGTCCGTGCCGATCAGGCCCTGGGGGTACACCGAGATCGCGTCCAGCGCCGAGAAGCCGGACAGCTCCTCCTGGTACTGCGACGTCCGCTTGTGCCCGTGGAACGACAGCACCAGCGGGTACGCCCGGTGCGGGTCGTAGCGGGCGGGCAGGTGGACGGTGTACTCGCGGTCCAGGCCGCCCGAGACGACGTGCCGGGCCGTCGTGGCTCCGGCCGGGATGCCGGGGGCGCGCCCGCAGCCGGTGGTGCGGACGGGGTGGTCGGCGACGCCCGCCGCGGCGGCGGGGGCGGCGAAGGCGGTGGTCAGGGCGCAGGTCGCGGCGAACGCGGCGGCCCACCGGGGAAGGCGTCCGGGCACTCGATCCTCCTTGATCGGCAGCGGGGCGTGGCCAGCATCACACCAGGTCGCGGGCCCTCCTACATTGCGTTCATAAAGTGCGCGGGCGGGATAGGTAGGATCGACCCACCCTTCGGCCGAGAAACCGGAAAGGACCGGACGTGACCACCCCGATCGAGACGCTCGAGTTCCAGTCGGAAGCGCGTCAGCTGCTCCAGCTGATGATCCATTCGATCTACTCGAACAAGGACACGTTCCTGCGCGAACTCGTGTCCAACGCCTCCGACGCGCTCGACAAGCTGCGGCTGGAGTCCTACCGCGACAAGGACCTCGAAGCGGACACGTCCGACCTGCGCATCGAGCTCGAGACGGACCCGGCGGCGCGGACGCTCACGGTGCGCGACAACGGCATCGGCATGAGCCGCGACGACGTGGTCGGCCTCATCGGCACCATCGCCAAGTCGGGCACCGCGGACTTCCTGACCAAGCTGAAGGAGGCGAAGGACGCCGCGGCGTCGCAGGACCTCATCGGCCAGTTCGGCGTCGGCTTCTACTCGAGCTTCATGGTCGCGGACAAGGTCACGCTGGTGACGCGCAAGGCGGGCACCACCGAGGGCGTCCGCTGGGAGTCGACCGGCGAGGGCACCTACACGATCCAGGAGGTCGAGGACGCGCCCCAGGGCACCGCGGTCACCCTGCACCTCAAGCCCGAGGACGCCGAGGACCACCTCTACGACTACACGTCCCCGGCGAAGATCCGGGAGATCGTGAAGAAGTACTCGGACTTCATCACCTGGCCCATCCGGATGGCCGGCGAGGCCGCCGAGGGCGAGGAGCCGAAGACCGAGACCGTCAACTCGATGAAGGCGCTGTGGGCGCGGTCGTCGAGCGAGGTCACCGACGACGAGTACCACGAGTTCTACAAGCACGTCAGCCACGACTGGCAGGACCCCCTGGAAACGATCCGGCTGCAGGCCGAGGGGACCTTCGAGTACCAGGCGCTGCTGTTCCTGCCCTCGCACGCGCCGATGGACCTGTTCCTGCGCGAGCGCAAGCGCGGCGTGCAGCTGTACGTCAAGCGCGTCTTCATCATGGACGACTGCGAGTCGCTCGTCCCCGAGTACCTGCGGTTCGTCAAGGGGGTCGTCGACGCCCAGGACCTCTCGCTCAACGTGTCGCGGGAGATCCTGCAGCAGGACCGGCAGATCCAGCTGATCCGCCGCCGGCTGGTGAAGAAGGTGCTTTCGACGGTCAAGACGATGATGACCGCCGACGCCGAGAAGTACGCGACGTTCTGGCGCGAGTTCGGCCGGGCGGTCAAGGAAGGCCTGCTCGACGACTTCGAGAACCGCGAAGCCATCCTCGAGATCTCGTCGTTCGCCTCGACCCGTGACGCGGAGAAGCCGACGTCGCTGCGCGAGTACGTCGAGCGGATGAAGGACGGTCAGGAGCACATCTACTTCATGACCGGCGAGTCGCGCTCGGCCATCGAGAACTCGCCGCACATGGAGGCCTTCCGGGCGAAGGGCTTCGAGGTGCTGGTGCTGACCGACCCGATCGACGAGATGTGGGTCGACGCGGTGCCGGGCTTCGACGGGAAGCAGTTCCAGTCGATCGCCAAGGGGCAGGTCGACCTGGAGTCGGAGGAGGACAAGAAGGCCACCGAGGTCGCCCGCGAGCAGCAGAACAAGGACTTCGAGGGCCTGCTGTCGTGGCTGGGCACGGCGCTGGGCGAGAACGTCAAGGAGGTGCGGCTTTCGTCGCGGTTGACGACGTCGCCGGCCTGCATCGTCGGGGACACCCACGACCTGACGCCGACGCTGGAGAAGATGTACCGCGCGATGGGGCAGGAGCTGCCGCCGATCAAGCGCATCCTCGAGCTGAACCCGGAGCACGGCCTGGTCACGGGCCTGCGGGAGGCGCACGCGGCGCGGCCGGAGGACGAGGGGCTGGCCGAGACGGCCGAGTTGCTCTACGGCATGGCGCTGCTCGCCGAAGGCGGCGAGCTGGCCGACCCGTCGCGGTTCATCAAGCTGCTGGCGGGCCGGCTGGAGAAGACCCTCTGACCGGTCGTGAGTGAGAAACGGGGTTCCAACCCGGTTTCTCACTCACGACGGGGGTCAGGGTGCGGCGTTCATCAGGTCCAGCGCGCTCTGCTGCCGGGCCGAGTCGGCCTGGTCGAACGGGCCCGCCCACAGCAGGCCGTAGGCTTCCGCGCTGTTCCGGTCGTTCGCGTACGCCGAGTTCGCCTGGCGCTGCAGGTAGCCCGTGTACGGGTGGTCCGGGAGCGCTGCGTTCAGCACCGCCAGGTCGCGGACGTAGACGCCCTTGAACGTCGGGCCGTCCACGCCGCCGCCACCCGCCGTCTCGCCCGGGTCGCGGAGGATGCCGCCCGGGTTGAGGGAGCCGTTCGTCGTCGACGCGTTCGCCATCGCGCGGGCTTTCGCCGCCAGGGCCGCGTCCCCGGTCGCGCGGTACAGCTCGGTCAACGCCGCCAGCGGTACGCCCTGGTTGTAGGTCCAGACCGGCTGGCCGTTGTTCGCGCAGGTGGCCACGTCCAGGCCGTCGTTGACCAGGTTCGAGCCGTTGATCATGCCGCTGCCCGAGAACCACGCCCACCCGGCCCGGGCGCGGGCCAGGTACGCCGTGTCGCCCGGGATCCGGTTGTGCAAGGCGGCGTTCAGCTGGACGTAGAGCGAGTTCGGGATGGCGTTCTTGGTCTGGCGGCTGGTGTTCCACCAGACCCCGCCACCGCAGACGCCGTCCCAGTAGGCGTACATGTGGTCCGCGTCGGCGCGGGCGGTGTTGAGGTACTTGCCGTCGCCGGTCAGGTCGTAGGCGTCGACCCACGCGAGGCCCCACCACGCGGTGTCGTCCAGGTAGTCGTTGCGGAAGTTCCCGCCCTGCGCCGCGAGGTTCTTCGTGTACGTCGTGTCGATCGCGTACCGGTAGCTGCCCATGCCGCTCACCCGGGCGTTGTCGATGATCGCGGTCAGCGCGTTGGCCGAGTTCCACCAGCCGGTGGTGTCGAACAGGCCGGTGCCGAGGTTGTACCGCTCCATCAGCGCGGTGGCGGCCGCGGTGCGGCGGTCCCAGGCGTTCCACGTCGGGCGCGCCCAGCCGGTGCAGGCGATGCTCGCCGAGCCGGCGGGCTGCCCGCAGGCGCGCAGCAGGCCGACGCCCTTGTTCGCCCAGTCGTCGGCGTTGTGCATCAGGGTCCGCCAGCCGGTCGCGCCCGGCGGCGTCGCGGTGTCGCCGAGCTTGCTGCCGCCCGCCCACGTGCGGCCGGCGTCGAACGAGCGGTCCAGCCAGACGTGGTCGCCGGCCGCACCGCCGGTGATCGCCGCCCAGCCCATGTCGTCGGCGTCGTCGAGGTGCAGCGAGAGCCGTCGCCCGCCGACACTCGCCGAAGCGCCTTCGCGATCACCGGGGGAGAGGGCGGGATCCCGGGCGTCGCAGTACTTGTCGCAGATCACCGCCAATGGGGCGACCGGCGACGGTGCCGGGGTGGGTGCCGGGGTGGCGGCCAGGACGAGGGTGAGGAGGGGAGCCAGGAGGTTCATCGGTCACCTTCCGCGCTGAAGGGCGATGCTTTCCTTTGTAGCAGGGAAAGTTCGTTGGTCCAGTCCTTTGCCGGACAGGCTTTCGGACAGGAATTCACGGCTCGCGGGAACTCGGGCGGGAAGTTTCGGCCGGCTCCGGAACGGGAATGCGCCTGACATGTCCGGAACCGTGCTCGACGAAGTGACGGCGATCCGCGAAGCGGCCGTACCGCTGCGAAGCCCGCAGGACCTCGACCCGCTGGTCCGGCGGATCGGCCACGCCCGGATCGTGCTGCTCGGCGAAGCGACCCACGGCACCGCCGAGTTCCACCGGTGGCGCGCCGAGCTGACCCGGCGGCTGCTCGCCGAGCGGGACTTCTCGTTCGTCGCCGTCGAAGGGGACTGGCCGGAGTGCCACCGGGTGCACTGCTGCGCCGCCGGGGCGCCGGGCGCGCCCAACGACGCCGGGCAGGTCCTGTGGGGGTTCCGGCGGTGGCCGACCTGGTTGTGGGCCAACGAAGAAGTCGCCGAGTTCGCCGCCTGGCTGCGGTCCTTCAACGCCACCGGCGACGGGCCGCCGTGCGGCTTCCACGGCCTCGACGTCTACCGCCTCGGGGAGTCGCTGCGCAGCGTGCTCGGCTACGTCCGCGCGCACGCGCCCGAGCACGCCGAGACGGCGCTGCGGGCGTTCCGCTGCTTCGAGCCTTACGGTGAAGATCCGCGTGACCACGCGGGTTCCGCCGCGCTCGTTCCGGAGAACTGCCGTGAGGACGTGGTGCGGCTGCTGACCGCGCTGCGCTCCGCGGCGCCCGCCGACAGCGTGCCGGGGCTCGGTCCGGCGTTCGTCGCCGAGCAGAACGCCGAAGTCGTCGTGGGCGCGGAACGGTACTACCGGGAGCTGGTTCAGGGCGGTTCGCGGTCCTGGAACACGCGTGACAGCCACCTGAGCGACACGCTCGACCGGCTGCTGCGCGCCTACGGCCCGCGTTCGAAAGCCGTGGTGTGGGCGCACAACAGCCACGTCGGCGACGCCCGCGCGACCGACATGGCCGCCGCCGGGATGGTCAACCTCGGCCAGCTGGTCCGCGAACGGCACGCGGCCGACGGCGTGGTCGCCGTCGGCTTCGGCACCTTCCGCGGTTCGGTGCTCGCCGCCGACCACTGGGGCGGCGCCGTGCGCCGGCTGCCCGTCGAGCCGGCGCGCCCGGGCAGTCTCGAAGGCCTGCTGCACGACGCCGTGCCGGGGGAGAACAGCCTGCACGTCTTCGGCGAAGGCACCCCGTGGGCGGAGGAACTGCGCGAGCACCGCGCGATCGGCGTCGTCCACCGCGGCGGCGGGTACGTGCCGACCGTGCCGTCGGCCCGGTACGACGCGTTCGTGCACTGCGACGAGACGACCGCGAGCACGCCGTTGCACCAGTGGGAGCCGGAAGCGGGTGAAGAGGCGCAGACTTACCCGAGCGGCGGATGACGCGGAGGGAGCACCCATGGCGGCCCGGGACGACCTGGCGCGGGTGTTCGCCGACCGCGGCGACGGCGGACGGCGGCTGGCCCGCGAACTCCGCCGCCGGAGCTGGGTGGACCCGCTGGTCCTGGGGCTGGCCCGCGGCGGGGTCCCGGTGGCCGCCGTGGTCGCCCGCCGGCTCGGCGCGGAACTGGACGTCGTGGTGGCGCGCAAGATCGGTGCGCCGGGACGGCGCGAATACGGCGTCGGCGCGGTGACCGCGGACGGTCCCGCGATCTACGACGAAGCCATCCTGCGCACCCTGGAGCTGACCGCGCTCCGGATGACGCGGACGGCGGACCGCGAGCGGGCGGAGGCGCGCCGGCGGCTCGAGCGCTACCGCGCCGGCCGGCCCCCGGTCCGCGTGGCCGGGCGTGACGTCGTCCTCGTCGACGACGGGCTGGCGACCGGCGTCACCGCGACGGCGGCACTGCGCGAACTCCGCGCGGCGCGGCCGCGGACGGTGGTGTTCGCCACCCCGGTGGCCGCCCCCGGCGCGGCCGCGCGGCTGCGGGGCGAAGCCGACGACGTCGTCTGCGTGGCCGAACCGCCGAGCTTTCGCGCGGTCGGTCAGTGGTACGCGGATTTCCACCAGATCGGGGACGAAGACGTGCTGGACCTGCTCGACCGGTGACGCGCTGCTCCGCCCGGGGCAGGCCAGGTTGACCGGGTGGGTGACGGGGTATCACCCGGCAGAGGCACCGACGGGATGGGCAGGCGCGATGATCGAACGGGACGGGCTCGGCGCGGCGGCGCGCGGGCTGCGGCAGTACCTGCTGGCCGTCGCGACCGAGCTGGACGTACCCGCCTGGTTCTGCGAGGTGGCCGTCCCCGCCGGCGGCTACCTGGCCCTCGACCAGCGCCTCGACCGCTTCCCGGACCACGAAACTGCGTTGCTGTGGGACGAGCGCGACGGCTGGTCGGCGGCGGTCGAGTCGGCGACGGGCGACGAGGTCATCGCGCTCGCCTACCTGGGCGTGGACGTCCTGCCGTCCCCGGACGAGGTCGTGGCGTTCGTGAAGGACCTCTACCGCGGCGACTACCCGGGCCGGCCCGACCCGCCGGGCTTCCGGACCCCGGGCGCCCAGGACGGCTTCGACGACCGGCTGGCCGCCTACGCCGCCGACCCCGTCGGCCGGGCCTGAGTCAGCGGGGCGGGAGAACGCAGAACTCGTTGCCCTCCGGGTCGGCGAGCACGACCCACGGGTCGTCGGGCGGGTCGTCGAGGACCTTCGCCCCCAGCACCACCAGCCGTTCCACCTCCGCCCGCTGGTCCCGTCCCACCGGCGCCAGGTCGAGGTGCAGCCGGTTCTTGCCGGACTTCCCCTCCGGGACCGGCTGGAAGAGCAGCGCGGGGCCGTCGTCGAAGTCCAGCTGGTGGTAGGTCAGCCCGTGCGAGTCGGTCCACGTGCGGGTCTCGCCGTGCCCGAGGGCGTTCGCCCAGAACTCGGCCAGCAGCCCGGGCCGGTGGCAGTCGACGGCCACGGCGAGCACGCGGGTGGTCGTCACGACACGATCCGGTTGATCGCCGCGGCCACCAGTTCCGGTTCGGCGACCGTCACCGTCAGGCCCGGGTGGCGCAGCTTGCCCCACGGGTCGATGCCGGGCACGGGCTCCCGGAAGCGGAGGCACACGCCGCCGCGGGTGGTGGTGCCGAACGTCAGGCCGCGGTCGGCCAGTGACAGCCGGACGCCGAGGGCGCGCAGGGGGTGGAACGGACCGGTGGCTTCGGCGCCGGCGAGGTTGGCCAGCGGCGTTTCGACCAGCCAGGGCCCGAACCGGACGCGCAGGCCGCCGGTGTCCAGCTCCAAGCCGCTGCGCGGGCCCAGCAAGCGGTGCAGCCAACCGAACGGGACGGCGAAGTCCGCGTGCAGCCGGTGGTGCACGACGACGGCGGGCGCACCCACCGCCGCCACGTCGCCGGTCGTCATGCGCCGCCGCCGATCGGCGGGACACCGGTGTCGTCGTCCGGGGCGCTTTCGGGGTCGCGCCACTCCTCGGCGCGGGACCGGCCGTTGCCCTGCAACGTCCCGCGCAGCTCGGCCTTGAGCTCGTCGTCCGCGCGCGGCGGATGCCGGTCGCTTTCGCGGTGCATGGGAACCTCCTTCACGCGGTGTGCTTCCGGTTGGCGGCGCGGGCGGCGAAGACGCCGACCGCCAGTGCGCCGAGCGCGGTGAGCCCGTGCAGCACGTTGCCCGCCCAGTTCAGGTTGATCGGGTCCTCGGGAGTGCTGAACGCGGTGGCCAGGACGCCGTACGCCGTCATGCCGGCGAAGCCCGCGAACAGGACCCAGCAGTAGATCAGCGAACCGGTGCGCCGGGTCGCGGCGAGCAGGCCGAGCACCCCGACGACCGCGTGGACCAGGTTGAGCAGCGGGGTCACGCTGAAGATCCACACCGCGCGGGTCGTTTCGTCCCCAACCGCCGTCGTCTCCGGCGTCAGGAACCCGGCCACGCCGAGCGCCAGGTAGAGCAGCCCGGCCACGGCCACGACCGGGCGGAGCCAGGACGCTCCCCGCCGGGAGCGGATTTCGGCGGACGACATCGGGTTCTCCTTCCCTCCGCGGCCGGATACCCGGCGCGCGGTGCGGGAAACGGGGGAGTGGAAGGGGGCCGGACGGCGGGCTGGGGGAGCCGCCGTCCGGCCCGCGGCCGGGACCCGCGCCGGTCCCTGCAGCCAGGACGCGGGCCCCTGGTCTAGGGGGAACGCCGGTCGTGCTCGCGGTACGCGGTGCCGTGCCGGTCGGCCCCAAGCCGCGGCGAAGCGGGTTCGGCGGGCAAGCGGGCCGGAGTGGGCACGGGCGTCTCCTTTCGGCGTGTCCCCGGCGGCTACCACGTCGTCCGGCGGCTAAACGCGCAGCCACCGGACCCGTTCCCTGATCGGTTGTCCGGTGCCGTCCCGAGTTTGTGCGCGCGGTCCGCGGGGGTAATCGCGCGGTTCCCCCGAGTGGCAGGAGAACGCGTGCACCAGCCGGACCAGGACCGGTACCCCACCACTTCAGCCGTGGCCTCCGGCCGGCGGCTCCGGTTCAAGCGGCAGCTCACCGTCGCGCTCGGGACCAGCGGGCCCTCGCCCGACGACGACCGGCGCGGCCGGGGCCCGCTCGGCTGGCTCGCCCGCGCACTCCGCGTCCCCGGTCGTGAGCGGCGGGTCCTCGTCCAGAGCGCCAAGGCCACCCTCGCCGCGACCGGCGCCTGGCTGCTCGCCACCCTCGTTCTCCGCCTGCCGCAACCGTTCCTGGCTCCCTACGCCGCCGTCTTCCTCGTCGAGTCGACCGTCTACCGGTCACTGCGCGGCTGGGTGCAGCAGGTCGGCGCGGTGGGCTGCGGCGTGCTGCTCGCCGCCGTCGCCGGGCAGCTCATCCCGTGGCAGGCCGTCGCGCTCGCCGCCGTCGTCTTCGCCGGGCTGCTCGCCGGCAGCTGGCGGCGGTTCGGCGAGTCCGGGGTGTGGGTCGGGGTCACCGGCATGCTGGTGGTCTCCTACGGCACGGCCACCGAGCCGGTGCTGCTCGGCGACCGCCTCCTCGAAACCGCGCTGGGCGCCGCGATCGGGGTCGCGGTCAACACCCTGATCTTCCCGCCGCTCCACGGCGAACGCCTCGCCACCGCCGCCGCGCGGCTCGCGACGGCGCTGGCGGATCTCCTGGAATCGACGTCCGGCCTGATCCGCCACGACGAGCCCGAAGGCGTCGATTCCCTGCTCTCCCAAGCGAACGACGCGCGGAGCCAGGTCCTGGCCGCCGAAGACGCCGCCGGGCTGACGCGGGAAGGCCGGCGGCTCAACCTGCGCCGGGGCCGCCCGGCCGCCGGCGCCGGCCACGACCGTCCCTTGCGGACGCTCATCGCCCTGTGGCCGCCGCTGGCGCAGCTCATCGCCGCCGTGCGGACGACGTCGGCGCGCCAGGAGCACCCGTTCGCCTACCCGTGGCCGGACGCGCGGGACGCGCTCGCTGACCTCGTGCACCGCCTCGCCGGAGCCGTCCAGTCGGTCGCGGTGACCGGCGAGCCGGTCGACCTCGACGAATGCCGGGCGCTGCTGCACCGGCTCGAGCGGCGCCTGGTCTCCGCCGAGGACGACGGCGTGCCGGCCTGGCTGGGGCTCGGCGCGCTGATCCTCCCCGCGCGCCTGCTGGTGGAGAAGCTGGAAAACCGCTGACCGGGTCAGTGCACTGCGACGGCGTCGGCCTCCGTGCGGTGGCGGCGGCACGCGGTGCACACCATCGTCTGGCCCAGCAAGGCCCCGTCGCCCGACACCAGGCGGGCCACGTGCAGGGTGGGCAGGCCGCACTCCTCGCACGGGATGGGCTTGCTGTCGCGGCTGATCAGGACTCGGTTCGGCATGGGGCCCCCTGACTGGATCGAAGTCCGTGCCGGGTACCCCGTGATCGCGGCCACACTCCTCCGGCGCAGTGAACTCACCCGAACGGAGTAGGAGCCTCGGAGGTGGGTCGCGGGACCGGCTCCTGGTAGGCCCGCAGCGTGTCGGCGGCGACGCGGTCCCACGAGTAGCGGGCCACCACCCGGTCGCGTCCGGCGGTGCCGTAGGCGTGGCACAGGGCCGGGTCGTCGAGCAGCCGCCGGAGCCGGGACGCCAGCTCCCTCGGCTCGCGCGGGCGGACGAGCAGCCCGGTGACGCCGTCGACGACGGTGTCGGTCAGCCCGCCGACCGCGGCCGCGACCACCGGGACACCGCACGCCATCGCCTCCAGCGGCACGATCCCGAACGGCTCGTACCACGGGGTGCAGACGACGGCGTCGGCCGAGCGCAGCAGGACCGGCAAGTCCTTTCGGGACACCCGGCCGGGCCAGCGCACGCGGTCGCCGACGCCGAGCCGGGCGGCGAGAGCCCGCAGCCGCCGCGCTTCCGGGTCCCCGGCGAGCCGGCGCCGGTCGGGACCGCCGGCGATGACGAGCTCGGTGCCGGGCAGCCCGGCGAGCGCGGCGATCGCGATGTCGAACCCCTTGCGCGGGACCAGCCGGCCCACGGTGACCAGCCGGTGCGGGGTCCGGCGGCGGGCGAGCGGGCCGTCCGCGGTGAACCGCCCGAGGTCGACGCCGCCGGGGACGAGCGAGATCCGCGACCGCGGCACGCCGAGCCGGGACAGCTCGAAGACCTCGTCCGAGCAGGTGGCGAGCACGCGCCCGGCCCGCCGCCCGATGATCCGTTCCAGCCGGATCCGGTCGGCCGGGCCGGTGTCCCCGCCGCCGCGGTGGCGCTGCTCGACCACGCCCAGCGCGTGGAAGGTCTGCACCACCGGGGTGCCGGTCGCGCTCGCCGCCAAGGCGGTCGCGACGCCCGATGTCCAGAAGTGCGCGTGCGCCACGTCCGGCCGCTCGGCCGCCCACCGGTCGCGCAGGAACCCGCCGAATTCGCCCGTTCCGGACAGTGCGCGCTCCTGGCGCGCCGGTCCGGCGGGTACGTGCACCACCCGGAACCCCTGGGGTGCCCGGACCTCGGGCGGTTCGTCGCGGCGCTCCCGGCGCGTGTAGACGGTGACGTCGTGGCCGGCCCGCGCGAGCGCGGCCGAGAGCTCGCCGACGTGCACGTTCCGGCCACCGGCACCGGCTTCTCCCGGCGCCGTCAGGGGATTGGCGTGCTCGGCCACCATCGCGATCTTCACGCCCGGCTCCCGTCCGCGAGCCGGGTGCGGGCCGGAGCAGTAGTCTCGGGCCCCGGGAGCCGGGATCATTCATGTTCTCTTGGGTTCCCGGACACCGCCGGTTAAACCTCCGGCCACCGCGGGCCCCCGGCTCCGCGACGGCCGGGCGTCGACGAAGGGACCTCCATCCATGCGGTTCACCCCCCGGGGCACCCGGTTCTTCGATCTGCTGACCGATGCCGCGAGAAACCTGGTGACCGCGAGTGCGCTGCTGCGAGAACTGGTGGCGGCCCGTCCCGAAGACCGCGAAGCGCTCGCCAAGCGCCTGCACGAGGTCGAGCACCAGGGCGACGAGCTGACGCACACGATCATGGTGGAGCTGAACAGCTCGTTCGTGACGCCGTTCGACCGCGAAGACATCCAGGCGCTCGCCGGCAAGCTCGACGACGTGCTCGACTTCATGGACACCGCGGCCGACCTGGCGGTGCTGTACCGGATCGAGGCGTTCCCGCCGGGCACGGACGTGCTGGTGCGCGTGCTGTGCCGGTGCGCGGAGCTGACCGCGTCGTCGATGCCGGGCCTGGCGAAGGTCGGCGACCTCGAGCCGTACTGGATCGAGGTCAACGAGCTCGAGAACGAGGCCGACCGCATCTACCGGCGGATCCTGGCCCACCTGTTCGAACCGGGCGGGGACGCCCTCGAGGTGCTGAAGACCAAGGAAGTCGTCGAGCAGTTCGAGCTGGCCGCCGACGCCTTCGAGCACGTGGCCGACGTGGTGCAGACCATCGCGGTCAAGGAGTCCTAGTGACGGGGACGGCCGCCCTGGTCACGGTGATCGTGCTGACGCTCGTCTTCGACTACACCAACGGCTTCCACGACGCGGCGAACGCGATCGCCAGCGCGGTGTCGACCCGGGCGTTGACGCTGCGGGCCGCGCTGGTGCTGGCGGCGGTGATGAACCTGGCCGGCGCGCTGCTGTCCACCGGGATCGCGGCGACGGTGGCCAAGGGCATCATCGACGTCCCGGCCGGGCCGGACGCGCTCACCGTGGTCTTCGCGGCGCTGCTCGGCGCGATCACCTGGAACCTGATCACCTGGTACTTCGGCCTCCCGTCGTCGTCCTCGCACTCGCTGATCGGCGGCATGGTCGGCGCGGCACTGGCGGCGGCGAGCACGGTGCACTGGTCGGGGATCGCGGAGAAGGTGCTGATCCCGATGGTGGCTTCGCCGCTGCTCGGGCTGGTCCTGGGCTACGCGGCGATGCTCGCGGCGCTGTGGCTCCTGCGCCGGGCGAACCCGCACCGCAGCGGCCGGGTGTTCCGCCGCTTCCAGATCGTCTCGGCGTCGGCGCTCGCCCTCGGCCACGGCCTGCAGGACGCCCAGAAGGGCATGGGCGTGATCGTGCTGGCCCTGGTGGCGGCCGGGCAGCAGACGACGTTCGCGGTCCCGATGTGGGTGACCCTGCTGTGCGCGGCGGCCTTGTCGCTGGGCACCTACTCGGGCGGCCTGCGGATCATGCGCACCCTGGGCCGCCGGGTGTTCCCGCTGGACCCACCGCACGGTTTCGTGGCGGAGTCGGTAGCGTCGTCGGTGCTGTACGTGACGGCGTTCGCGGTGAAGGCCCCGATCTCGACAACGCACGTGATCACGGCGGCGATCATGGGCGTCGGCGCGACTCGGCGGCTGTCGGCGGTCCGGTGGGGGATCGCGAGGGACATCGTCCTGGGCTGGGTCCTGACCTTCCCGGCCGCGGCGGCGGTGGCGGCGGCGGTGTACCTGGTGGCGGATCTGCTCACCTGACCCGCGTTTGCCTCCCCGGCCGCCGGGAAACCGGGGCCGAGACCCGCACGCGGAAAGGGAGAGCCATGAAGGCAGTGACCTGGCACGGCAAACGCGACGTCCGCGTCGAAGAAGTACCGGACCCGAAGATCGAGGAGGCCACCGACGCCGTCATCCGCGTCACCTCCACCGGGATCTGCGGCTCCGACCTGCACCTGTACGAAGTCCTCGGGGCGTTCATGACCGAAGGCGACATCCTCGGCCACGAGCCCATGGGCGTCGTCGAAGAGGTCGGTCCCGAGGTGCGGCACATCAAGCCCGGGGATCGCGTCGTCGTGCCGTTCAACATCTCCTGCGGCCACTGCTGGATGTGCGACCGCGGCCTGCAGTCGCAGTGCGAAACCACGCAGGTCACGGAGCAGGGCAAGGGGGCCGCGCTGCTCGGCTACACCAAGCTCTACGGCCAGGTCCCCGGCGGCCAGGCCGAATACCTGCGCGTCCCGCAGGCGCACTACGGCCCGATCAAGGTGCCGGACGGCCCGCCGGACGAGCGGTTCGTCTACCTCTCCGACGTCGTGCCGACCGCCTGGCAGGCCGTCGAGTACGCGAACGTCCCGGCGGACGGCACCGTCGTCGTCTTCGGGCTCGGGCCGATCGGGCAGATGAGCGCCCGGATCGCGCGGCACCGCGGGGCCGGGCAGGTGATCGGCGTCGACCTCGTGCCGGAGCGGCTCGCGCGGGCTCGCGAACACGGGGCCGTCGCGCTGGACACCCGGGACCACAAGGACATCGGCGACACCATCCGCCAGCTGACGAACGGCCGCGGCGCCGACTCGGTGATCGACGCCGTCGGCATGGAGGCGCACGGGGCGCCGGTCGGGCGGCTGGCGCACAACCTGGTGAACCTGCTCCCGCAGGCGATCGGCGCCAAGGTCACCGAGAAGGCCGGCATCGACCGGCTGAGCGTGCTGTACGCCGCCATCGACAGCGTCCGCCGCGGCGGCACGATCTCGCTGTCGGGCGTCTACGGCGGGATGGTCGACCCGATGCCGATGATGGAGCTGTTCGACAAGCAGGTCCAGCTGCGGATGGGGCAGGCCAACGTGCGGCACTGGCTCGACGACATCATGCCGGTGCTCACCGGGGACGGCGATCCGCTCGGCGTCGAGGGTTTCGCCACCCACAAGCTGCCGCTGCAGGAGGCTCCGCGCGCGTACGAGATCTTCCAGAAGAAGCTCGACGGCGCCCAGAAGATCCTGCTGCAGCCGACCGCGTAGCCGCTGCCCTGGCCGCCGCCCACGCCGGTGCCGCTGTCCGTCCACACCGGACACAGCGTGCACGAGGGGGGAGCAGTGCTGGACCGTGCGCCGCGACGACCTCGACCTCGAGGTCACCCGCGACGTCCGCGAGCGCTACACCCGGGTCGGCGACGAAGTTCGTCATCGACGCGCAGCTCGACGCTACGAAGGGGCCCGGCGGGTGGTCTCGCGGTTTCACCGCCGCGGCACCGGGTAGCCGTCCGGGGTGCGGATCGTGATCACCGGAGCCACCGGGAACGTCGGAACGGCCTTGCTGGCCGCCCTCGGACCCGGCCACGACGTGGCCGGGCTCGCGCGGCGGCTGCCCGACACGGCGGTCGAGCCGTACCGCTCGGCCGGCTGGTGCGCGCTCGACGTCGGCGACCGCGGTGCCGGCCGCGAGCTGACCGCGCTGTTCGACGGCGCGGACGCCGTCGTCCACCTAGCCTGGGCCATCTCGCCGCGGCGCGGTGACCCGCCGATGTGGCGCACCAACGACCACGGCACCCGGCACGTGCTCGACGCGGCGGCGGCCGCCGGGGTGCCGCACCTGGTCGTCGCCTCCTCGGTGGCCGCCTACGGGCCCGCGCCGCGCTGGGACAAGGTGCGGGAAGACCACCCGTGCACCGGGCTCGGGCGCAGCGCCTACAGCCGCGGCAAGGCCGCGCTGGAGTCCCTGCTGGACCGGTTCGAGGCCCGGCACCCGGAGGTCGGCCTCGCCCGGCTCCGGCCGTGCGCGATCCTGCAGCGGCGCGCGGCGGGGGAGTTCGCCCGCTGGCTGCTCGACCCGGCGGTGCCCGCCCGGCTCGCCGGCGGACGGCGGCTGCCGGTTCCGCTGTGGAACGACCTGCGCGCCCAGGCGGTGCACACCTCGGACGTCGCCGAAGCGATCAGGCTGGTCCTCGCCACGGGGTACACCGGCCCGGTCAACCTGGCCGCGCCGGAGGTGCTCGGCGCCGACGCGCTGGCCGGCCTCCTCGGGGGAACCCGCCTCCCGGTGCCGAAGCCGCTCGCGCGGGCGGCGGTCCACGCGGCCTGGGCGAGCGGCGTGCTCCCGGTGCACCCCGGCTGGCTGGAGCTCGCCGATCGCGCGGCGCTCGCCGACACCACGGTGGCGGAGACCGTCCTGGGCTGGCAACCTCGGTACGACGCCGCGTCCGCGATCGCCGAACTGGTCGCCGGGCTGCGCTCGGGTGCGGGGGCGGCGAGCCCGCCCCTGGCTCCGCCGCGCGGTTCCGGGGCACTGGCCCGGCTCCGCTCGCTCACCCGGGCCGGGCCGAGCCACCAGTCGCAAGCCTGAACAGCAGGAGGGCCAGTGAGTGCGGAAGCCTTCGACGCGGTGGTGATCGGCGCCGGGCACAACGGGCTGGTGGCGGCGAACGTCCTCGCCGACGCGGGCTGGTCGGTGCTCGTGCTGGAGGCGACCGAGCGCCCGGGCGGTTCGGTCCGGACGGCCGAGGTCACCGAACCGGGCTTCCGCAACGACCTGTTCAGCGCGTTCTACCCGCTCTCGGCGGTGTCGCCGGTCATCAAGGGCCTGCGGCTGGCGGAGCACGGCCTGCGCTGGCGGCACGCCCCCGACGTCCTGGCGCACGTGCTGCCCGACGACCGGTGCGCGGTGCTGTCCCGCGACCTCGACCGCACGGCGGCGTCGGCCGACGAGTTCGCCCCGGGCGACGGCGATGCCTGGCGGGCGCTGTTCGAGCAGTGGCGGGAAATCCGCGAACCGCTGCTGAACGCGTTGTTCACGCCGTTCCCGCCGGTCCGCCCGGCGCTGAAGCTGCTGCGCCGCACCGGGACGGGGGACGCGCTGCGCCTGGCGCGCATGCTGACGCTGCCGGCCCGCCGGTTCGGTGACGAGCTGTTCGCCGGCGAGGGCGCGAAGCTGCTCGTGGCGGGGAACGCCGCGCACAGCGACCTTTCCGTCGACAACGCGGGCAGCGCGGTGTTCGGCTGGCTGCTCGCGATGGTCGGGCAGGACGAGGGCTACCCGGTGCCCGAAGGCGGTGCGGGCGAGCTGATCGCGGCGCTGGTCCGGCGGCTGGAGTCCCGCGGCGGGCAGATCCACTGTGGACGTCCGGTGCGGGAGGTCCTCATCGGCGGCGGGCGCGCGCTGGGCGTGCGGGACGCCGCCGGCGACCCGGTCCGGGCGCGCAAGGCCGTG
Source organism: Amycolatopsis sp. cg9 (assembly GCF_041346945.1). Classification (NCBI taxonomy): domain Bacteria; kingdom Bacillati; phylum Actinomycetota; class Actinomycetes; order Pseudonocardiales; family Pseudonocardiaceae; genus Amycolatopsis; species Amycolatopsis sp. cg9. The sequence goes on from NZ_CP166850.1 coordinate 6,864,548, forward strand.
CTCGCCGACGTGCCGGCGCCGCTGCTGTACCGCGAGCTGGTCGGCGAGGACCGGCTGCCGTCGCGGCTGGTCGAGGACCTCGGGAAGTTCGAATGGGACTGCGGGACGGTCAAGGTGGACTGGGCGCTGTCCGGCCCCATCCCGTGGACCGCCGAAGCCGCCCGCGGCGCGGGCACGGTCCACCTCGGCACCGATCTCGACGGGCTCGCGGCGTTCGGCGGCGAGCTCGCCAGGGGCCGGACCCCGCGCCGGCCGTTCCTGCTGCTGGGCCAGATGACCACGACCGACCCGACGCGCTCGCCGCCGGGGACCGAAGCGGCGTGGGCGTACACGCACGTGCCGCGCGGCACGATGGAGAACCGCTCGGCGCTGGAGCGGCGGGCGAAGCGGATCGAGGAGACGGTCGAGGCCAACGCGCCGGGGTTCACCGGCCTGATCAAGGCGCGGTACGTGCAGGGCCCGGCCGAGCTGGCGGGGCACAACCCGGGGCTGGTGGGCGGCGCGATCAACGCCGGGACCACGGCGATCCACCAGCAGCTGTTCTTCCGGCCGGTGCCGGGCACGGGCCGCGCGGACACCCCGGTGGACCGGCTGTTCCTGGCCGGCGCGTCGGCCCACCCGGGCGGCGCGGTCCACGGCGGCCCGGGAGCCAACGCGGCCCGCGCGGCGCTGGCCCGCGCCGGCCGGCTCGGCGGCGGCTACGCGGCGGTCATCCGGGCGGCCCACCGCGCGATCTACAGCTGAGCCCCCGGGTGGCCGTCACGGGCTCGGGTGGCCGTCCTGCGCGCGGGCGTGCTTGCCGGTGGCGAGGTCGGCGAGGCGGGCGAGCGACTCGACGTTGCGCGGCTTGACGATGAGCGCCTGCAGGGCCGCGGGCAGCACCTTGCCGATGCCGCTGACGATGTGCTCGGTCATCCGGACCAGCGTGGCCCCGTCGCCGTGCGGGACGAGCGTCAGCCCGACCGCCGCCGCGCCCAGTGGCCAGCCGCGCGCCTCCAGCGACAGCGACAGGCCCGGTTCCACCGCCCGGACCACGGTGACGTCCTGGATGTGCACCGGCCACGGGCCCACGCTGTGGTGGATCCGGGAGCCGACCGCGGGCCACTCGGGATCGACGTCGCGGATGTGCGAGCTGCCCACCACCCAGCCCGCGTAGAGCCAGCCGTCGGCGAGGACGTCGAACACGGCGTCGGGCGGTACGTCGATCACGCGGCTGACCTCGGTCACGGGTTCCTCCTGGTCGTCGGGACGAAGGGGGAATACCCGCTCCCGGACGGGGTATGCCCTCGCCGACCAAGCGGAGGTGACGGCGGTGGCCGGACGACGGAAAACGCCCGAAGGACCGGGTGAGCTGTCCAAGCGCTCGTGGGGTGCGGTGCTGAAGCGCACGGCCAAGCAGTTCGGCCGCGACAACCTGACCGACTGGGCCGCGGCGCTGACCTACTACGGGGTGCTGTCGCTGTTCCCGGGCGTCCTCGTGCTCACGTCGCTGCTCGGCCTGCTCGGCCCGGACAAGGTCCAGACCTTGATCGACAACGTCCAGCAGGTCGTCCCGGGGCAGGGCAGAGAGGTCCTCGTCGGCGCGATCCGGGAACTGGCGGGCTCGCGCGGCCTGGCCGGGCCGCTGGCGGTCATCGGCCTGCTCGGTGCGCTGTGGTCGGCGTCGGGGTACGTCGGCGCGTTCATGCGGGCGTCGAACGCGATCTACGGCATGCCGGAAGGCCGTCCGGTGTGGAAGGTGGTGCCGATCCGGGTGCTGCTGACGATCGGGATCGTGGTGCTGCTGGGGGCGTGCGCGCTGGGCGTGGTGGCGACCGGCGCGGTCGCGCGGCGGCTCGGTGACCTGATCGGGCTCGGCGCGACCGGGGTGCTGGTGTGGGAGATCGCGAAGTGGCCGGTGATCGCGCTGCTGGTCAGCCTGGCGTTCGCGCTGCTGTACTGGGTGGGCCCGAACGTGCGGCAGCCGGGCTTCAAGTGGCTGACGCCGGGTGGTCTGCTGGCGGTGCTGCTGTGGGTGCTGGCGTCGGCCGGGTTCGCGCTGTACGTCGCGAATTTCGGTTCGTACAACAAGACTTACGGTTCGCTGGCGGGCGTGATCGTGTTCCTTGTATGGTTGTGGATCTCGAACCTGGCCGTGCTGCTGGGCGCCGAGCTCGACGCGGAGCTCGCCCGGGGCCGCAGCATCGAAGCGGGGCGCGAGGAAGACCAGCAGGAGCCCTTCCTGCCGCCGCGGGACACCAAGGCGATGGACGACGACGAGGCCGCGGACGTGGCGCGCGAGACCGAACGGAGCTGACCGGATGGCCGCCCGGATCACGGGACTGGTGCTGGACTGCCACGACCCCGACCGGCTGGCCGAGTTCTGGTGCGCGGTGCTCGGCTACGAGGTGATCGGCCACGAGCCCGACGGCCTCGAGCTGGGGCTCCCGGGCGTCCCGCTCGGTGCCGGACCGCCGACGCTGGTGCTGGCCCGGACGGATCACCCGCGCCGCGGCAAGCTCCCGCTCCACGTGGACGTGAACCCGGTGGGCGGCGACCAGGAGACGGAGCTGCGGCGCCTGCTGGCCCTGGGCGCGCGGCCGGCGGACGTCGGGCAGGACGGCACGGAGTCGTGGGTGGTGCTGCAGGACCCGGAGGGCAACGAGTTCTGCCTGCTGCGGAAAGAGCTGGACACGGACCGCCCCGGCTGAGCTTCAGGTCCCCGCGGTTCCGGACGTCATGAACGACTCTTTCATGACGTCGGGGGGGGGCGCCGGTGTGGCTGGTTCGCCGGGGCTCGGGAGGGGTGGTCAGTGGTCTTCGGCCGCGCAGCGGCGCCACTGCACGTGGTCGCCTTCGCGGTCCGCGTGCCACACCGCGGTGCCGGAGTCCGACTCCCACGTCGGCACGAGCCGGCCGGTCACGACGTGGCCGCGGGCCACCCGGCCGAACAGTTCCACGCCGTCCGCCCGGCGGGCCGCCGGGATCCACGCCGGGAAGCGGGTGCGGGGGAGCTTCCGTTCGATCCACTCGCGCGCCGAGCCCTCGCTGCCGTGCTCGGACTCGACGATGCTCGACACCGGGCCGTCGCCGCCTACGGCGAGACCGATCGAGGCGCGCCAGCGCACGGGGGACGGGTCGGAAGTCATCGTCCCCAGGGTCCCGGACGGGCGGGTCCGCGGACCAGTACACGTTCGGATGGATTGACGTTCACTCACCGTGCCTCCTGGCGCTCGACCGGACGTCCGCACACAGATCAACTTCCCCGTAAGAGTGACTTCCAATCCTCATGACGCCTTCAACAACCGGGCGCACGCCTTCTCCAGCACCGCGCGCGCGTCGTCACCCTCCAGCCGGCCCGCCCGCTTGAGCGCGGCCGCGATGGTGCGCTCGCCGCGGTACGCCTCGACCAGCCGGGGGTCCACATAGGACGACCGGCACACGGCGGGGGTGTTGCCGAGCGCCCGGGAGACCTCCCGCATCACCCCGGCCTCCGCGCGCTTGCGGGCGGTCTCGGACGTCGGCGGTTCCGCCGCGGCGAACGCGGCCGCCGCCAGGACCGTCGCCGTCCACGTGCGCAGGTCCTTCGCCGTGCAGTCCGCGCCGGCCAGCTCTTTGAACCGCTCGTTGACGTCGGCCGCGTGCACCTCGTGCCAGGTGCCGCCCTCGCGGTAGCCGAGCAGGCGGTCGCTCCCGGACCGGGCGCGCAGCAGCGACCGCACCACCGAAGCCAGCGCCGCGTCCCGGATCGCGACCTCGCGGTCGAGGCCGCCCTTGGCGACGTAGCGGAACCGGCATTCGTCGCCGCGGACCGAGGCGTGCTCGCGCAGCAGCGTCGCGACGCCGTGGGTGCCGTTCTCCTCCGCGTACTCCTCGCCGCCGGTGCGGAAGATCCCCCGGTCGAGCATGCGCAGCGCCGCCGCCAGGACCCGGTTCCTGGTCAGGCCGCGCCCGGCCAGGTCGGCCGCCACCGACTCCCGCCACCCGGGCAGCCGCCGGGCCATCGCCAGGACGCGGTCGTGCTTCTCTTCGTCGCGGTCGCGCCGCCACTGCTCGTGGTAGAGGTACTGGCGCCGCCCGGCGTCGTCGGTGCCGACCGCCTGGACGTGCCCGTTGGGGTGCGGGCAGATCCACACGTCCCGCCAGGCCGGCGGGATGACCAGGTCCTTGATCCGCGCGAGCAGCTCGTCGTCGGCGACCGGTGAGCCGTCGGGGAGGGCGTAGGAGAAACCCCGGCCCCGACGGATCCGCCGGATGCCGGGGCCGCGCAGGTCACTGCGCCGGAGCCGGGTGCGTGCCATCGCCGCGGATACCCGCCCGGCGTACCGGGAAAACCCGCGCGCGCCCGCCCGGTATCGACATCTTCGTGATCGGCCTGGACGAGTTCCACGGCTTGCTGACCCCGGCTGGACACCTTCGACGGCGGCGTGCGCGGGGTCAGCCCGACTGGGGATCGGTGTCGTCGTGCTGGTCGCCGCCGGACGTGCCCTGCTCGCCGCGCAGGGTTTCGCGCTGAGCTTCGGGGGTGTCGCCGTGCGGGTCGTCGCCGGCGCCTTCGGCGGGCTCGGCGGGGCGGTGCGTGCGGTCCTGGGATGTCATCGTGGACCTCCTGGCTTCGCGATCCTTTTCGGAGCGGATACCCCGGCGGGCCCGCCCCAACCACCTGCGGCGGATCGGTTTGCGGCGATCTTCGCCGGGTAGCCGGGGGCGACGCGGTTGTCCGCCGGCGATCGCGCCGGGACCGCGGCGAGGTGAAGGAGACCGGGATGACCACGTCGGCGGAACCCGTCCGCCCGGGCCGCTCGGCCGCCCGGCGCGTCGTCCCCGTACCGCTGCTGCCCGGGGTCTGCCGCCCGCGGGAGGACACCGCCGCGATCGCCGGCCTGGCCGTCCCGCCCGGTGCGCGGGCGAGCACGCCGGCCCGCCGCGGCGCGAAAACCGTGCTGGCCGTGGACCTTTCGCGCCGGGCGCGGGCTTCGACGCGGTTCACCGCGCTGGTCCGCCGGGCCGCCGTGCGACCCTGCCGGGGAGACCTGGCGACGGCCGTACGCCGGGGCCCGGACGACCTCGTGGTCGCGGCGCCGGCCCCGGCGGTCCGCGCCACCCGCGGCCGCGACGCGGGCCCGGACGGCCGCGCGGTCCTGCGTCCCGGCGGGACGCAGCCGATCGTCCGATCCGCACCGTCCGATGTGGATGAAACGAGGGCATCGCTGTCCGCGCAAGGCTTGCGTGTCTCGGTGGCCCGGCGGGCCCGCATCCCGTTCGGTCCGGTCCTTTCCGGACGGACGGCCTTCCTCGAGGCGGCCGGGCCGATCGCGCCGGGCTCGCGGGCGGAAGAACTGGTGGTGCTGCGTGCCGGCCGCTGACCGCCCGCGGCGGGTGACGGTGGTCCCCGGCGGCCCGGTGCTCGTGGAGGGCCCGGTGGAGCTGCGCACGCCGGAGGGCGAGGTCGTGCGCTCCGACCGGTTCGTGGTCGCGGTGTGCGCGTGCCGGCGGAGCAAGCGCTTCCCGTTCTGCGACACCAGTCACCGCAAGCGGGTGCGCAAAGGTCTTGAATGAGTCGTTCAGGACCTCCGAAGACCTGAATGACTCATTCAAGACGATGGGCGAGCCGGTCAGAGCAGGGGGATCCGCAGCGAGGATTCGCCGGCCCGCCAGCGGTCCAGGAGCCGCGCACCGAAGCGGCCTTCCAGGAACTCCGTCGCCTGGATGCCGAACACGACGTCGGCGGCCAGCTCGGGTTCCTGGTCGAGCAGGTCGCCGAGCACCTCGTGGCGCATCACCTGTTCGTGCACCGCGTCGGCTTCGATGTGCTCGGTGTAGAAGAACCGGCACGCCTCCGGGGCGCCGAGGCGCCGCAGTGCCTGGTCCATCCGCTGCGCGGAGGGCCCGGTCGTGATCTCCGCCGCCGCGAGGTGACCGCACAGCGCGCCGCGCAACGACCGGTGCAGGCCGAACAGCGACATCATGTTGACCACGGCCAGTATCTCGGCGGGTGCGTGGTCGATGAGCTGCAGGTAGCCGTCCGGCAGGCCGGCCGCGCGCAGGAGGTCCGTGTACAGCCGCGCGTGCGCCAGCTCCGCGCGGCCGCCGCCGAACTCGTCGAACTCGACCGCCACCAGTGCCGCCTTGGCGCGACCGCGCAGGCGCGGGATCACCCACGCGTGCGGGTCGGCTTCCTTGTGGTGGTAGACCGAGCGGTGCGCGAACAACTCCCGCACGTGGTCCCAATCGCCGTGGTCGCGGAGGAAGTGCGAGACGCCCTCCGCGTCGAGCGGCTCGACCAGCAGCGCGTCGAGTTCGGCGGTGACGTCGTCGCCGCCCGGCGTGTTTTCGCGCAGGGCAGTGAGGAAGCGCGCCTCCAGCGCCCCGCGCAGGCGCAGCAGTTCGGGGTCCCACTCCCAGTCCGCCGACACCCCCGGCAGACCCTGGTAGTGCAGTTCGTAGCACAGGTGCAGGGCCAGCTGGACGTCGTCGCCGAGGGGGTCGGCGGCCACGAGCCCGTCGAAGCCGAGGTCCGCGCGGGGCTGTTCGCGCAGCAGGGTGCCCAGCACGGACTCCGAAAGCGGGCCGCGCGCGGTCGGCAGGGTGGCCGCCGCGAGGGTCGAGGTCGTCATGGCTCCCGGCTACCCCGTGCGCCGGGTTCCATGCGCCGGCGGCACGGTCAGCGCGGTGAGCCACCCGACCGCGGCTTCCGGGGTGCCGCGCCCGGCCACCGCGCGCTGCTGGACCGAGCCGGTGCCGTCGGCACGCAGGACCGCGGCCAGCGCTCGGACTTCGGCCAGGTCACCGCTCGCCTCCAGGGGTTCCCGGACGTGCGCCAGCAACTCCTCGACCAGTGCCCACGCGGGCCGGCGCGCCTCCCCGGCGACGTCGACGAGCTGCCCGGTGACACCGTGGCGCGCCGCGGTCCACACCGCGGCCGCGGCCACTTGCGGGGACAGCGGTTCCGCCGCGCGCCCGCGGCCGAGGTCGGCCAGCGCCCGCTGCACCAGCGCGCGGCTCAGCAGCGCCTGCAGGAGGGCGTGGTCGACGGTCAGCGCGGTGTCGGCGACCCGGAACTCCACCGTCGGGAACCGGCCGGACGGGCGGGCCAGCCAGAACGTCTGGTCCGGGTCGACGAGCGTGCCGCACTCGACCAGCGTCTCGACGGCCCGGCGGTACGCCGCGTGGTCGCGCAGGTGCGGCGCGACGCCGTAGCCGGGGAAGCGGGACTGCTGGACCATCCGCCAGCTGTGGTAACCGGTGTCCCGCCCGTGGTCGAACGGCGCGTTCGCCGACAGCGCGAGCAAGGTGGGCAGCCACCGCCCGACGTGGTTGACGACCGCGACCGCGGTGTCGGGGTCGGGCACCCCGACGTGGACGTGGCACCCGCAGGCCTCGTAGTCGGCGACCACCGCGCCGTAGGTGGCGTCGATTTCGGCGTACCGGCCCTCGCCCGCGGGTGGCGGCGCGGCCGGGCCGGGCCCGATCGGGGTACCGGTGGCCAGGAGCGCGCAGTCTTCGGCCGCGGCGGCCCCGGCCAGCACGCGCCGGGTCGCCGTCAGCTGGTACCGGAGCCCGTCCGCGGTGGTGCAGACGCCGCTGGCGGCTTCGATCTGGGTGAGGCGCAGCTCGCGGTGCACCCGGACGCCGTCGGGGAGCGGGCCGTGGTGGCGGTACCGCGCGAGCACCTGCTCGGCGCTCGCGGACGTGTGCCCGGTGCGCGGGTTGACGAGCAGGAACTCCTCTTCGACGCCCATCGTGGGCGGGCCGTCGGCCATGGCGGCCTCCTTCCGGGCGGCGCTGGTCCCGGATACCCGCTCCGGCCGCGGAAACGCACCCGGACCGCGGGTTGTTTGGCCGCGAACGCGCACCGGGTAACTCAAAGCCATGACGACCCATGAGCGGCAACGCGCGCCCGACCTGCCGACGCACGGGCTGCCCGAGCCCCGGGTCTCCGCCGACCGCCTGCCCAGCCGCACCCGGTGGCGGACCCCCGACGCGATCGTCGTGGAAGTCACGGGCGAGATCGACGGCTGCACCGCGGAAAGCCTGGGAGCGGCCCTCGACGAGCACCTCCGCGCCCGTCCCCGCGTGCTGCGGATCGACCTCGGCGAAGTGTGCTTCCTCGGCGCCGCCGGCCTCCTGGCCCTGGTGCGCGCGAACGAGCGAGCCGCCGTCGCGGGCGTCCACCTCGTGCTCGACCCCGGGCGCTCGCGCGCCGCGGCGCGTGCCCTCGCCCTCCTCGACCGGCTGCCGGTCTAGCCGTCGCCGGTCAGCAAGTCCACCACGTCTTCGCCGCGTTGCCGGTCCGCGAAGCGGCGTCGCTGCCGGTCGGCGCCGCCGCCGTCGGCGACCAGCCGCGCGATCCCGTCCCGCGCGAAGTCGAGGTCGCCCGCCGCGTCCAGCGCGGGGGCCGTCCGCTCGACCAGGTCGTCGAGCACCCCCTTCGCCGGCACCAGGTCGCCGGTGTCCGGGTGCGGGCAGCAGCCGGTGACGCCGTCGCGGGACGCGCGCCAGAGCTGGGCCCGCAGCACCTCGTTCGGCAGCGGCGGCGGGGGCGCACCGCCGGTTTGCGCCATGGCGACCAGGCCGCGGGCGAGCACCGCCAGCAGCACCGCTTCTTCGGGGGTGGCGGCCACGTCGGCGATGCGGAATTCGAGCGTCGGCTGCTTCTCCGACAGCCGGACGTCCCAGTAGACCATCCCGCGGTCGAGGATCGAGCCCGCCCGCAGCCACGCGTCGACGATGCTCTCGTACTCGTCGAGCGAGGCGAACCGCGGCGGCGGCCCGGCCGAGGGCCACCGGCTCCACTGCTGGTAGCGCCAGCTGCAGTAACCGGTGTCGTAGCCGTCGGAAATCGCCGAGTTCGCGGTGACGGTGAGCAGCGCGGGCAGCCACGGCCGGACCCGGTTCAGCACCCGGACACCGGTTTCCGGGTCGGGGATGGCGACGTGCACGTGGCAGCCGCACGTGAGCGAAGTCCTCGCGGTGGCGCCGAAGTGCTCGGCCATCCGCTCGTAGCGCGGGCTGGGCGTGATGACCGGCAAGTCCACTTCGGACAGTGGCGGTGCCGCGGCGGCCAGCAGCCGGTAGCCGCGCCCCCTGGCGGCCGCGGAAAGGTCGTCGCGCAGGCCGCGCAACTGGCGCAGGGCCTCGGCGTGGGTCCGGCAGATGCCGGTGGCGGCTTCGGCTTGCGACCGCATCAGTTCGTGCTGCAGGTCGCCCTGGTCGTCGCCGGCCGCCTCGGCGGCGTCGACGACGTCGTCACCGGCCGGGGACAGCCGGCCGCGGCGGTCGACGACGAAGAACTCCTCTTCGACGCCGAACGTCGGCACGTCGCCGCTCGGTTCGTTCACCGGTGTTCTCCTGGGGGTCGGAAGGACCGGCGAATACCCGCGGTACCGATCGGGCAAACGGCGTTTTCCCCGCGTCGCGGAGGGTATCCGGCCGGTCATGAACCCTTCACCGTCGCTGCTGGCCGCCGACGCCGGTGCCACCGTGCACCGGCTGTCCCGCAGCGTGGGCGACGGCGAGCTCGTCCCGCCGGCCGAGCTGTACCGCGTGCTCGGCGCCCTCCGGCTGCTGGCCGGCGACCTCACGCAGCTGCTGCCCGCCCTCCAGGGGCGGCTCGAGGACGGCCTGCTGGCCGGTCGGGTGGTCCGCCACGGCGACGGCGACGCCGGGGCGGCGTGGGACTCGGTGGGCGAGGTCGGCCGGGCACTGGCGCACGCCGGGACCGTCGCCCTGCTGATGACGAAGGAACTGGAGAACTCCCAGGTCGCCCTGCGTGACCTGGCCACACCGTGAGGACACCGATGTCGACCGACGCGATCGTGCTGCTCAAGAACGACCACAAGACCGTGGAAAAGCTGTTCAAGGAGTTCGAAAAAGCGGGGGAGGGCGCGCACCGCGAGAAGCGCCGCATCGCCGACTCGATCATCGAAGAGCTCACCGTCCACGCCTACATCGAGGAGGAGATCTTCTACCCGGCCGCGCGGGAAGCCGTGCCGGAGACGAAGGACCACGTCCTGGAAAGCGTGGAGGAGCACCACGTGGTGGTGTGGATGCTGTCGGAGCTGCTCGGCATGGACCCGGCGGACGAGACGTTCGACGCGAAGGTCACGGTGCTCACCGAGAACGTCCGCCACCACGTCGAAGAAGAAGAGGACGAGTGGTTCCCGGAGGTCCGCTCGGCGATGGGCCGCAAGCGGCTGCAGGAGCTGGGGCAGCGGATGATCGACGCGCGGTCCGGCGCGCCCGAGAACCCGCTGGAGCTCAAGAGCGCGAAGGCTTAGAGCCGGGCACGGCGGGATCCCGCGCCCGCTCGTGGCCGGGGCGTATCCGGCCCGGTGGTACGAGCGGGCGTGGTAGGGGTACACCGGTGGGCATGGAGTGGGACGATGAGCTGCACGAGCGGGCGGACGAGCGGGTCGAGCGGCTGGACGAACGGCTGTGGGCGGTGGCCACCGCGCTGCACGAGCACCCGGAACTGTCCTATGAGGAGCACGCGGCGGCCGGCCGCCTGACGCGGGAACTGGCCGAGGACGGCTTCGAGGTGGAGACCGGGGTCGCCGGGCTGCCGACGGCGTTCACCGCGCGGGCCGGCGCCGGGCGGCCGTGCGTCGCGCTGCTGCTCGAATACGACGCGCTGCCCGGCCTGGGGCACGCCTGCGGGCACAACCTCATCGCCGCGGCCGGGCTCGGTGCCGCGCTGGCGGCTCGCGAAGCACTGGCCGGCAGCCCGGGCTCGCTGCTCGTGGTGGGCTGTCCGGCCGAGGAACGCGGCGGCGGCAAGGTCGCGCTCGCCGAAGCCGGTGTCTTCGACGAGGCCGACGCGGCCCTGATGGTCCACCCCGGCGTCCACTCGTGGTCGTGGGCCCCGCTGACCGCGCACGTGGAGCTGGCAGTGACCTTCCACGGCCGCGCCGCGCACCCGACCGGTGACCCGGAAGCGGGCATCGACGCCCTCGCCGCGCTGATCCAGCTGTTCGGCGCGATGTCCGCGCTGCGCCAGCGCCTGCCCGCGGGCTCGCACGTCCAGGGCATCATCACCCACGGCGGCGAGGCGACCAACATCGTCCCGGACCGCGCCGAGGGACGCTTCGGGCTCCGCGCGCTGACGACCGGTGCGCTGGAGCGCCTGGTCGAGGACGTGACGGCGGCCGCACAGGGCACGGCGCTGGCGACGGGCACGAAGGTGGACGTCGAACGCGCCGGCCGCGGCTACGCGCACTTCCGCGACAACCCGGTGCTGTCCGGCCGGTTCACCGAACACCTCGCGGCGTGCGGGATCCAGGCGACCCCGCCGGCCCCGGGGGTGTACCTGGGCTCCTCGGACGTCGGCGACGTCAGCATCCGCGTCCCGGCGATCCACCCGTTCGTCGCGATCACGGCGGCGGAGCACGCCGACCACACCGCGGAGTTCGCGGCCGCGGCGGCGAGCCCCCGGGCCCGCTCGGCGATGCTGGCGTCGGCGGCGGCCCTGGCCCGCACGGCGATCGACCTGCGCACCCACCCGGCCCTGGTCAGCCGGGCGTGGGACTGCTTCCGCGAGCAGGAGCGGAACGGGCGCTGACCGCACGCCCGTTCCGCGCCCGGCTCACGCCACGGAGGTGTAGTGCGAGGCGTCGCCTTCGAGCGACTCGCTCGGCCGGCCGTCGACGCCCACCGGGACGTCGCCGGCCACCGTGACGCGGTTCAGGCGCCGGGGGAGGCCGTCGTAGTTGTCGATCGCGTAGTGCTGCGTGGCGCGGTTGTCGAACAGCACCAGCTGGTTCGGCTCCCACGCCACGCGCACGACGTTCTCCGGCCGCGTGACGTAGGACTGCAGCAGCCGCAGCAGGTCCCGCGACTCGCTCACCGAAAGCCCTTCGATCCGCTGCGCGAAGCCGCCGATGAACAGCCCGCGCTCGCCGGTCACCGGGTGCACGCGCACCACCGGGTGCACGGTCCGGTACTTGCGCGAGACGAACCGGGCGCGGCGTGCCTGCTCCTTGTCGTCCACCGTCTCCGGCGGCTGGACGTAGTCGTAGTCGTTGGTGTGCACCGCCCGCAGCGTGTCGGCGAACGCCCGCAGCGGCTCCGGCAGGTCGCGGTAGGCCGCCGCGGCGTTCGCGATCAGCGTCTCCCCGCCGTAGGGCGGCACCACGAGGCTGCGCAACGTGCTGGCCTGGGGCGGGTTGAGCACGAAGGTGACGTCGGTGTGCCAGTGGTTGGCGCGGCCCTGCTCGCTGTCGACGGGCAGGATCGCCGGCGCGCCGTCGACGGCGGGAACCGTCGGGTGGGCCTTGGTCAGCTCGCCGAAGTGCGCGGCGAAGCGCTGCTGGCCCTCGTCGTCGAGGTCGACGCCCCGGAACACCAGCGCCTTGTGCTCGTGCAGCGCTTCGGTCAGGAAGGCGACCTGGGACGCGTCGAGGTCGCCGGTGGGGTCGAAGCCGACGATCTCGGCGCCGATCCTCCCGGTGATCTTGCGGACGTCGGTGCTGATCGCGGTCATGCGGGCTCCTTGACTCGGGTGGCGGGACGCGCGAGGCCGTAGTGCTCGCGCAGGGTGGTGCCGGAGTACTCGGTGCGGAAGAGCCCGCGCCGCTGCAGCTCCGGGACGACGAGGTCGACGAAGTCGTCGAGCCCGCCGGGCAGGGTGGGCGGCATGACGTTGAAGCCGTCGGCGGCGCCGCCGGTGAACCACGCCTCCAGCTCGTCGGCGACCTGGACCGGCGTGCCGGCGAAGACGCGGTGCCCGCGCCCGCCCGCCAGCCGTTCCAGCAGCTGCCGGATGGTGAGGTCCTCGCGCCGGGCCAGGCCGACGACCAGCTCGAACCGGCTCTGGCCGCCCTCGGTGAAGCTGCCGACCTCCGGCAGCGGGCCGTCCAGCGGGTAGCCGGTGACGTCGTGGTCGAGCATCTTCGACAGCTGCCGCAGCCCGTAGTCCGGCGTGATCAGCGCGTTCAGCTCGGCTTCCCGCTCGCGCGCCTCGGCTTCGGTGCGGCCGAGGATCGGCGAGATGCCGGGCAGGATCTTGATCTCGTCCGGCGTCCGGCCGTACTTGGCCAGCCTGCTCTTGACGTCGTCGTAGAAGGCCTTGCCCTCGGCGAACGTCTGCTGCGCGGTGAACACGGCTTCGGCGTGGCGGGCCGCGTACTCCTTGCCGGTCTCCGACGACCCGGCCTGCACGAGCAGCGGGTGCCCCTGCGGCGGCCGCTCGATGTTGAGCGGCCCGTGCACCTGGAAGTGCGGCCCGTCGTGCTCGATCGCGCGGATCCGGTCGGTGTCGGCGTAGATCCCGCTCGCGCGGTCGACGAGCGCGGCGTCGTCGTCCCAGCTGTCCCAGAGCTTCTTGACGACCTCGACGAACTCGTCCGCGCGTTCGTAGCGGGAGGCGTGCGACGGCCGCTTGGCCAGGTTGAAGTTGCGTGCCTCGTCGGTGCCGGCCGAGGTGACGATGTTCCAGCCCGCGCGGCCGCCGGAGAGGTGGTCGAGCGAGGCGAACTTGCGGGCCAGGTGGTACGGCTCGTTGTAGGTGGTCGACGCGGTCGCGATGAGTCCGATGTGGACCGTGCGCGCGGCGAGCGCGGAGAGCAGCGTCAGCGGTTCGAAGTGACTGTGGGAGTTGTGTTTGACGTTGCCCCACAGCGCGACGCCGTCGGCGAGGAAGAGCGAGTCGAGCTTGCCGCGCTCGGCCGTCCGCGCGATGTCGGCGTAGTGCTGCAGCGTCCGGGCCCGCCGCGGGTCGGTCGAGGGGTGCCGCCACGCGGCTTCGTGGTGGCCGTTCGGCATCACGAACGCGTTGAGGTGCATCATGGCTTCTCCTTGGGGCGCCAGGTCGAGAACCGCCGTTCGAGCCCGACGAAGCCCTGGTTGACGAGCACGCCGAGCAGCGAGACCGCGATGATCCCGGCGTACATCTGGGGGATGAGGAAGTTGACCTGCGTGGTGTTGATCAGGTAGCCGAGCCCGGCCTTCGCGCCGACCATCTCGGCGGCCACCAGCACCAGGATCGAGTACGACGCCGCCATCCGGATGCCGGTGAACACCGTCGGCACCGCGGAGGGGAGGATCACCTTCCGGAACAGCCGCGGGCTCGACAGCCCGAGCGAGCGGGCCGCCTTCACCAGCAGCGGGTCGACGCTGTGCACGCCGGCGATCGTGTTGAGCAGCACCGGCCACACGCAGGCGTAGACCACCAGGCTGACCTTCGACAGCTCGCCGATGCCCAGCAGCAGCGTGAACACCGGGAGCAGCGCCAGCGCGGCGGTGTTGCGGGCGAGTTCCAGCAGCGGCTGCAGGAACCGGGCGACCGGCCGGTACCAGCCGATCAGCAGCCCGAGCGGGACCGCGACGGCGACGGCGATCGCGAACCCGGCGGCCGAGCGGCCGGTGCTGGCCAGCAGGTGCTCGGCCAGCTGGCCGTCGAGGACGAGCTCCCAGAGCGCCTGCAGGTCTTCGGAAAGCGGCGGCAGGAACGTCCGCGTGCTCTCGTCGAGGACGAACCGGGGGACGAGCTCCCAGAGCGCCGCGAACAGCACGACCGCGGCGGACGCGTGCACCGCCCGGGTGAGCTTCTCGGTGAACCGGTGTGGTTTCGGAGGTGCGGCCACCGGTCCGTTGTGGACTGCCGGGGCATCCAGGGTGGTCGTCATCGGACCGCGCTCCGTTCGTGTTCGGCCGCCTTGCGGACCTCGTCGTGCAGCAGTTCCCAGAGCCGGTGGCGCTGGCGCCCGAACTCCGGCGCGGAACGCACGTCGCCGGTGCGGTCGCCGAGGTCGACGTCGACGACGGCCTTGAGCCGGCCGGGCCGCGAGGTCAGCACGGCGACCCGCTGTCCCAGGTAGACGGCCTCGTCGATGCCGTGGGTGATGAACACGACGGTCTTGCCGGTGCGGCGCCAGATCCGCAGCAGCTCCTCCTGCAGCTGCTCGCGGGTCTGCGCGTCGAGCGCGGCGAACGGCTCGTCCATCAGCAGCACCGCCGGGTCGTAGGCGAGGCTGCGGGCGATCGCGACGCGCTGTTTCATCCCGCCGGACAGCTCGTGCGGGTAGCGGTCCTCGAACCCGGAAAGCCCGACCAGGTCGAGGTATTCGCGGGCCCGGTCCGCGCGCTGCCGCTTCCCGAGCGGGCCGCCTTCGAGGCCGAACTCGACGTTCGCGCGGGCGGTGCGCCACGGGAACAGCGCGTACTGCTGGAAGACGACCCCGCGGTCGAGGCCGGGCCCGCGCACCGGCTCGCCGTCGATGAGCACCTCGCCCGACGTCGGGGTGGCGAGCCCGCCGAGGAGGTCCAGCAGCGTCGACTTGCCCGACCCGCTGGGCCCGACGAGGGAGAGGAACGTGCCGTCGGCGATGTCGAGGGAGACGTCGTCGAGCGCGGTGAGCGCGCCGAAGGTCTTGGTCACCGCGCGGATGGCGATCACCTGGTCACCGCCGGGGCGCCGGCGCGGTAGGGGTTGAACTCGTTGGTGTAGAGCTTGGACGTGTCGATCTTGTCGCCCTTGAGGTAGCCCTGCCGCTTCAGCCACGGCTCCCAGAGCGTGTAGTCCTGGTCGGAGATGAGCCCGCCGCGGGTGAGGCCGACGCTCTTCCAGTACTTCAGCGTCGCCGTGCTTTCGTTGCGGCCGCGGGCCTGGATGATCTTCGTGAAGCGGGCGATCACCTCTTCCCGGGGAGTGGTGCGTTCCCATTCGATGGCGCGGGCCACCGCCGAGACGAAGATCTTCGTGGTCTCCGGGTACTTCTTGATGAAGTCGGTGCGCAGCACGTACGGCCCGCCGTTGTACGGCCCGAACGCCTGGACGTCGCTGAAGAGCGGGCGGACACCGCCGGCGGCGAGCGCGTGGTCCTGCAGGATGCCCTGCAACGCGGCGACGTCGAGCTGGCCGTTGCGCAGCGCCTGCTCGGCGTTGACCGGCGGGATGACGACCAGCTGGACCTGCTTGATCTCGTCGTCCGAGAGGCCCTGCCCGGTCAGCCAGGTGTCCAGCGCGGCTTCCAGGTTCGCGCCCGCGGTGTTGACGCCGACCTTCTTGCCGATCAGGTCGCGGGCGGTCCGGATCGGACTGTCCTCTTTGGTGTAGAAGCCGATGAACGCCTTGTCGTCGGAGCCGTAGTAGTTGACGACCGCCTTGACCGGTGCGCCGGCTTCGACGAGCTTGACGACTGCGCCGGTGAAGGCACCGCCGAAGTCGGTCTGGTCGGTGGCCGCGGACTGGATGTCCTGCGGGCCGCTGATCGTGTTGCCGACCCACTTCAGCTTGACCGGGCCGAAGTAGCCCAGGTCTTCGGCGAGTTCGGGCAGGCTCACGGAGTTGGCGTTGCCCTGGTAGCGCAGTTCCAGCTTCTCGGGTTGCCCGGGCGCACCGGTGGCCGTCGCCGACGCGCAGCCGGCGAGCAGCGCGGCGGCGAAGGCGAGCAGGGGCAAGGTTTTCTTCACGGTGGTTTCGTCCGTTCCGGGAGTCGGCGGGGTTGGGAGCAATTGTTGGCGGCCGCCGGCCGGAGGGTCAATTTTGCGAGTTCGTGAAATAACTCGGGAGGTTCACGAGGCGTGGGAGAGTTCGGTCAGCAGGGGACCGAACGGGTCGTCGTAGAGGAGGTCGAGCAGCACCGCGCCGCCGGCCGTGGCCAGCTCGGTGCCCGGGAAGCTCGTACCCACAACGGTTTCCGCGCTGTCGAGGCGGCGGGAGCGCGCGCCGACCTCGTCCCGGATGGCGGGAAGGCAGCCGGGTACGCCCGCTATGCTCCGGTCGACCACCACGAGCACGGCCGGGTTGAGGACGTCGAGCAGCAAGGCCGCCGCCTGGCCGATCAGCCGTGCGCGGTCGTGGAACAACCGCACCGCCGCGGAATCGCCGCGTCCGGCGAGTGCCAGCAATTCCGGGAAATCCGGGCGGGCGAGCAAGCCGCTTTCCATCGCGCGGCGCGCGAGAGTCGCTTCCGAGACGGCGGCTTCGAGGCAGCCGGTGCGCCCGCACCGGCACGCTTCGGCGCTGTCGTCGACCGGCAGGTGCGCGACCGCGCCGGCGGCAGAGCGCGGCCCGTGGTGCACCGTGCCGCCGGTCGCGAACGCGGCGTCGACGACGTTGCCGGTGAACAACTGCACGACGCTTTCGCGTGCCCGCGGGTGCCCGAAGAGCTGTTCGGCGTGCACCAGCGAGCGCGCGTGGCCGTCGACCGCGACGGTGAGCCCGGTCGAGGCGGCGAGCAGGTCACGCACCGGGACGTCCCGCCAGCCCAGCAGCGGGTGTTCGACCACGGTGCCGGACGCGCGGTCGACCCAGCCCCCGGTGGCGACACCGAGCCCGAGCGGCTCGCGGTCCGGCGCGTGCCCGAGCAGGAGGTCGTCGAGGATTTCGGCCGCTCGTGCGAGCACGTCTTCGGCGGCGAAGCCCTCGTGTGGTTCCTCGTGCTGCACCAGCACGTTCCCGCGCACGTCGAGCAGCGCGACGGTGGCGTGGTGCACGGCCAGGTGCAGCGCGCCGGCGACGTGCCGCCCGGTGTCGAGGTCGACCGGCACGTGCGGCCGCCCGACGCGTTTTTCGGTTTCCGGCAGCTCCCGCAGCAGGCCGCGCTGGAGCAGTTCGGCGGCGTGCCCGCTGACGGCGGCGGCGGACAACCCGGTCCGGCGCGCGATGGTGCTGCGCGCGATAGGCCCCTCGTCGAGCACCGCGCGCAGGACGGCACTCGCGCTGGCACTACGGCGGGCGCCGCGCGCATCCGTCCTCTGTGGAGCGTCGGCCCGGGCCGTCATGGCCTGATGGTGGCAGACGGCGGGGCGCGAGCCCAGCGTGCCCAGGATGTGGGTGTTGACACATACCCATATCGGCATATGATGACTCGCGTGGCCCGTGCAGCGACGACAACCGACACCTTCAACGCGGTCGCCGAACCCCGGCGGCGGCAGATCCTCGACGTCCTCCGCGACGGCGAACGGTCGGTCGGCGACCTCGTGGACCTGCTGGGCCTGGCCCAGCCGCAAGTGTCGAAGCACCTGCGGGTGCTGCGGGAGGTGGGCGCGGTGGACGTGCGCGGTGCCGGCCGCCGGCGGCTTTACCGGCTCAACGGGCCCGCGCTCAAGCCGATCCACGACTGGGTCCGGCAGTACGAGCGGACGTGGGCCGGGCGGTTCGACCGGATGGACGACGTCCTCGAAGAACTGAAGAAACAGGAGCACTGACGTGGAGATCACCACCCCCGCCGAGGACCAGATCCTCATCACGCGCGAGTTCGACGCGCCCAAGCACCTCGTCTACCGCGTGTGGACCACGCCCGAGCTGGTGCGCCGCTGGTGGAGCGGCCACCGCGGGACCACCACCGAAGTCGAGCTGGACCTGCGCCCCGGCGGCCGCTGGCGGTACGTGCTGAAGACGGACGACGGGGCCGAGGTCGGTTTCCACGGCGAGTACCGGGAAATCGTGCCGGCCGAGCGGATCGTCTACACCGAGGTGTTCGAGCTGCCGGGCGTCCCGCTCGACTCGGTGGACGGGCCGCTCATCACCGTCACCTTCACCGCCCTCGAGGGCGACCGCACGCTGCTGAGCTTGCTGACCGAGACCGGCAGCAAGGAACTACGGGACACGATCTACGAGTCCGGCATGGAGGTCGGGGTCCGGGAGCAGTTCGTGCTCATCCAGGAGCTGGCCGACTCCCTGCGTTAGCGGCCCGCAGGAACCGCTCGCCCGTCTTCGCCAGTTCCGCGGCCAGCTCCGGCGCGTCGAGCACGTCGAAGTCCACTTCGAGCAGCCCGAGGTGGAGCCCGAGCATCGCCGCGTCGTCCGAGCCGACCTCGGCGACGCAGCGGTCCGGCCCCTCCGGGACGACCTCGACCGCGATGGGCAGCCGGGCGCGGACGTGGTCCGCCGGCGCGTGCAGCCGGACCCGGGCGTGGAAGCGCCAGGTCGCCGCGCCGGCGCTGCGCTGGACGAACTGCACGACGTCGCCCTCCGGCGGGTCGCGCGGGGCGAAGCGCGGGCCGTTCGGCACCTTCGGCGTCATGCGGTCGACGCGGAAGGTGTGCCAGTCGTCGCGCGCGGTGTCCCAGGCGACCAGGTACCAGCGCCGCCCCCAGCTGACCAGCCGGTGCGGCTCGACGTCGCGGCGGCTCGGCTCGCGCAGGTGACTCGTGTAGCCGAAGCGCAGCCGTTCGCTCGCCCGGATGGCGGCCGAGATCGCGGTCAGCACGTCGGCGCCGACGGCCGGCCCGTCGCCGGGCACCGAGACGGTCGCGGCCTGCAGCGCCTGGACCCGATGCCGCAGCCGGGACGGCAGGACCTGTTCGAGCTTGGCGAGCGCGCGCACCGACGTCTCGGCGATGCCGGCCACACCCGTCGCCGTGCGGAGACCGACCGCGACGGCGACCGCTTCGTCGTCGTCCAGCAGCAGCGGCGGCAGGTGCGCGCCGGCGCCGAGCCGGTAGCCGCCCTGCACGCCGGGGGCCGCCTCGACCGGGTAGCCGAGCTCGCGCAGCTTGCCGACGTCGGTGCGGACGGTGCGCGTGGTGACGCCGAGCCGCTCGGCGAGGTCGGCGCCGGTCCAGTCGCGCCGCGTTTCGAGCAGCGAGAGCAGCCGGAGCAGGCGGGCGGAGGTCTGCAGCATTTTCCGAGCATCGCACGAAACGCGGAAGGAAGCCTTCCGCAATGGCTTCTAGCGTCCTCCCCATGACGAACGAAATCCGCCCCTTCCGCATCGACGTCCCGCAGGCCGAGCTGGCCGACCTGCACGGGCGGCTCACCGGCGCCCGGTTCGCCGATTCCGTGCCCGGTGACGAGCCGGACTGGTCCCGCGGCATGCCCACCGAAGCCGTCCGCGAACTCGCCGGGTACTGGCGGGACGGCTTCGACTGGCGCGCCCAGGAGGCGGCGCTGAACGCGTACCCGCAGTTCACGACCGAGATCGACGGGCAGACCATCCACTTCCTGCACGTCCGGTCGGCGCGGGCCGACGCGGTGCCGCTGCTGCTCACCCACGGCTACCCCAGCTCGATCGCCGAATTCCTCGACGTCGTCGGCCCGCTGACCGAAGCCGGCCCGGACGCCTTCCACGTCGTCGTCCCGTCCCTGCCCGGGTTCGGGTTCTCGACGCCGCTGAGCGGACCCGGCTGGGAGCTGGCCCGGACGACGGACGCGTTCGCGGAGCTGATGGTCCGGCTCGGCTACGAGCGTTTCGCCGCGCAGGGCGGCGACATCGGCGCGGGCGTCACCGGGCGGCTCGCCTCCCTGTACCCCGACCGCGTCATCGGGACGCACGTCAACAGCGACCGCGGGACGATCGCGCTCGCGGGGGAGCAGCTGCCGTTGCCGGAAAACCTGTCGCCCGCCGAACAGTCCGAATTGGACGCCGCGCGCGAGGCGTGGAAAGCCGGCCGCGGGTACCTGGACCTGCAGTCGCACAAGCCGGAGACGATCGCGGCCGCGCTCACCGATTCCCCGGTCGGGCAGCTGGCCTGGATCGCGGAGAAGTTCCAGGCGTGGACCGGCGACGGCGTCGACCGCGACCGGCTGCTGACGAACGTGAGCCTCTACTGGTTCACCCGCAGCGGCGCGACCGCGGCCCGGTTCCTCTACGAGGCCGCGCACTCCGCGCATGGGTGGCTGACGCCGTCGGCCGTCCCGGCGGGCTGGGCGGTGTTCGACTCCTCACCGGTGGTCCGGCGGATCATGGACCCGGAGGAGAAGATCGCGCACTGGTCGGAGTTCGCGTCGGGGGGCCACTTCGCCGCGCTGGAGGAACCGGAGCTGCTCGTGGCCGACATCCGCGCGTTCTTCCGCGGGCTGCGCTCGTGATCGGGTCGTGTCCCCGGATCATCGGGCGTACCCGGCATGATCGGCGGGTACCCCCCGATCATGAGCAAGCACTTCGAGAAGGGTGACCGCGTCCGCTGGGACGCGGGCAACGAGAGTTCGGTCGGGACGGTCGAGGAGAAGATCACCGAGGACACGCACGCGGGCAAGCGGGACGTCAAGGCGTCGCCGGACCAGCCGCAGTACCTCGTGAAGAGTGAGAAGTCCGGGAAGACCGCGGTGCACCACCCGGACAAGCTGCACAAGGCCTAAAGCGCGGCCTTGACCTTCGCCGCGACCTCCGTCAGCTCCTCGCGGGAACGCACCCGCCAGTCGGCGTTCATGACGAAGCCGTCGCCGGCGTGGCGGGGGATCACGTGCAGGTGGACGTGGGGGATCTCCTGGCCCGCGGCCTTGCCGTCGGCGAGGTAGAGGTTCACGCCCTCGCAAGGCAGGTCGGTGCGGCGCAGGGCCGCGGCCAGCGTCTGGGCGACGGTGAACAGGCGGCTGCCCGTTTCGGCCGGCAGCGCGGCCAGGTCCGCGGAGTGCGCGCGGGGGAGGACGAGCAGGTGGCCGGTGGTGACCGGGCGCAGGTCGGCGATGGCGACGAAGTCGTCGTCCTCGTGCACGAACGCCGCCGGGGCGCGGCCGGTGGCGATGGCGCAGAAGATGCATTCGCCGCCGTCGGTGGTCGTCGGCATGCGCTTGAGTTCAGCCATGCGGGTGACCCTAGCCGGGTGATCATCGGGCTGTCAGGTGCTTCGCGGCCCAGTCGGCGAACGACGTCAGCGGGATGCCGAGGGCGCGGGCGAATTCGGGCCGGGCGGGGTGGCCGACTTCGTTCTGCCATTCGTGCCGCACGGCGAACGCGGGCGCCCCGGCGGCCACGGCTTCTTCCGCGGTCATGTCCGGCGCGGTCAGTTCGACGCCCAGCGCCCGCGACAGGACCGCGGCGACGTCGGTCATGGTCATGAGCTCGCTCGCCAGTTCCAGTTCGACGCGGTGGAAGCGCGCCGGTTCGGCGAACGCCGCGGCGGCCGCGGCGCCGATGTCGGCCACCGCGACCAGCGCGAGTTCCGTGCCGGGCTTGATGGTCGTCACGAGCCGCCCGTTCGGCAGGAGGAACGACGGCGGCCGGAAGTTCTCCATGAAGAAGCCCGGCTTGAGCAGCGTCCAATGCTCGAACCCGGCGTCGCGGACGCGGTCCTGCAGCGCGGACTTCGTCGCGAAGTAGTGCTCCATCGACGTCCAGCGGCCCTCGGCCCAGCCGGGCACGGTGCGGTGCTGCCCGGCGCCGGAGACCGACGTGTGCACGAACTGCGGCACACCCGCCTGGCCGGCGGCGTCGATCAGGTTGCGGCCCTGGATCCACTCGGAGTCACCTTCGAGGTCGGCCAGGTCCGGCATCTGCACGGAAAACACGCCCCGCACGCCTTGCACGGCGGGCCGAAGCGAGTCGAGGTCGTAGAGGTCGCCGACGACGAGTTCGGCGCCGAGCGCGCGGATGTCCTCGGCGCGGGCGGGGTCGCGGACGAGCGCCCGGACGGGGATGCCCGCCTTCAGGAGGGCGCGGGCGGTGGCGCCGCCTTGCTTGCCGGTGGCGCCGGTGACCAGGACTGGGGACACGGGGGACTCCTTCGGTCACGAAGTGGCGGGGCCCGCCACTTCGTGACCGCTACACTAGCCATTAACTGGCGGACCCCGCCACTTACGTCCGGGAGGTGGTCCGTGCCGCGGTCCGACGCCCGCCGCAACTACGCGCGCATCCTCGAAGTCGCCGAGGCCGAGGTCGCCGCGCACGGTGCGGGCGCGTCCCTGGAACAGATCGCCCGTACCGCGGGAGTCGGCTCGGCCACCGTCCGCCGCCACTTCCCGAGCCGGCGGGCACTGCTGGAGGCGGTCTTCCACGGCCAGATCGACGCGCTGGCCGCCCAGGCCCGCGAACTGGCGGGCGCCCCGGACCCCCGGACGGCCTTGCTCGACTGGCTCACCGCGTTGACGACCTACTCGGCGACGGCCCGCGGCCTGGCGACCGCGCTGGTCCGCGAGTCTTCGGCGGAGGACGCCCGCACCTGCTCGGTGACGATGACCGCGGCGGGCGATCCGCTGGTGCGGCGCGCGGCCGAGGCGGGGGCGGTGGGCCCGGAGGTGACGATCGCGGACTTGATCGCGCTGGTGACCGGAATCGTGCTGGCGACGGAGAACCACCGCGATCCGGCGGGGGAGGCGCAGCGGTTGCTGGCGTTGGCGGTGCGGGGGATCAGCCCGGATCGCTGAGTGCCCGTGAAGGGGCCCTCCGCGGCATTCGCGCCCGCCGCGGACCCGCTCACCCGACGTCTTGAATGACTCATTCAGGAGCTCCGAAGACCTGAATGAGTCATTCAGGACGCTGGCCGCTCGCGTCTCCCAGCCAGTGGTGCAGTGCCCACCACGACCGGACCGCGTCCAGGACCCGGCCGCCGCTGTTTTCCGGCAGGGCCAGCGGGGTCAGCTCGGCCAGGCGGTCCAGGCGGTAGCGGACCGTGTTCGGGTGCAGGTGCAGGGCTTCCGCCGTGGTGCGCAGGCGCTGGCCGTGGTCGAGGTACGCCAGTGCCGTCGCCGCCAGCTCGCGGTGGAACGGGTTCGCCGGGTCCAGCGACCCGAGCAGCGACGTCGTGAGCAGGTCGGCGAGCAGTGGCTGCGCGGCCAGCGCGAGACCGCCCGCCAGTGCCGTGAGGTCGTGGCGGCCGGGGCCGGCCGAGCGAGCCGCCGCCGTGCAGAGGCCGTGGACTTCCCGCAGCCCGGGCAGCGCAACCGCGGGCGCGACGACGAGCGCCGCGTCGGCGCCCGGCTCGACCGAGGGCGCGCGGGCCGCCAAGCCGGTGAGCCGGCCCTCGACCAGGCCGTAGACCCCGCCGAACTCCAGCAGTGCCTGTTCCAAGGTGCGGGCCCGCGCGGGATCGCTCACGTCGGAAACCACGCAGTGGTACCGGCCTTCGGGACGCAGGCCCGCCTGCCGCAGCTCCTCCGGTGTCGGCGGTGTCCCGGCGAGCAGCAGCGTGCGCAGCAGCTGGGTCCGCGCGTCGCGGACCGTGCGCGACAGCTGGAGCTCGGCGGCGTGGTAGCCCTTGACGATGTGGCGTTCCAGCGCGCCGGTGTAGCGCTCGGCGGCCAGGACCGTCTCGAGGATGAGGTCGTCGGGCAGGCCCGCGGCCCGGCAGCGTTCGACGGCGACGCGCGCGGCGAGCGTGCGGCCCGCCTGGACCCCGCGCAGCAGGTCGGTGAGCGGGACGCCCTGCTCCGCGCGGTCGGCGCCGAGCTTCTCCGCCGTCGTGTAGTCGGCGGTGCCGGGGTTCGTCGTGGCCCGCAGCGCCGCGGAGAGCAGGAACTGGACGTGGCGGCGGTTTTCGGCCTCCGGCAGCCGCGCGACCCCCGGCGACTCGCTGCGCGCGGCGCGCACCAGCTCGTCCAGCACGGTCTCGTCCGCGGCCATCGCGTCGAGCACCTGCCGGAGCAGCGGCAACGCCGGCACCGCACCTCCCGGGGCCCGTTGTGGCACGGCCACAACGCCGCGCGCGCGATGTTGGCCGAGCGGCCCTACCGGAGCTGCTCCGGGGGCCGGTTATCGTGGCGATACCGGACAGTAACCGCTCTACCTCGCGAAAGCCATCGAAGTCCTCGCCGCACCTCTTCAGCGTCGAAAGGTGTTCCCAGTGCGCACTTCCCCGACCCGACGGCGGTCGTACCTCTCGCGCGCGGCGTACGCGCTTTCCGCCGCCACCCTGCTGGCGACCGGCGCCGCGGTGCCGGCGACCGGTGCCCCCGCGGCCCTGCGGGAGGTGATGTTCGTCGGCAACAACTGGGAAGGGACGGCGGACGTCATCCAGTCGCGGGGCACCTTCGCCCGCATCGGGCGCGTGAACATCATCCCGGACAAGGACGACCGGCTGCGGGAGATCTACCTCAACCCGATCAAGCTGGCGTTCTTCCTCGGCATCCGCAACGGCCCCGGCGAAGGCCACGACCAGTTCGTCGACGACATGTACACCACCCCGGACGGCGGTGCGGTGGTGGCGTCACGGCCCAGCTTCGCCGACGTCGTGTCGATCAGCCTCACCACCGGCCGGGTCAACTGGCGCTTCCCGGTGTCGGGCTTCCGCGCCGACCACATGGCCGTCTCGCCGGACGGCCGCCGCGTCGCGGTGTCCGCCTCGACGTCCAACACCGTGCACGTGCTGGACATCGGCACCGGGCAGCAGGTCGGCTCCTTCGCCACCGGTGACAAGCCGCACGAGAACGTGTTCACCGGCGGCGGCCGGTACCTCTGGAACATGTCGATCGGCGAGGTCAACACCGACCTCGACGACCCGGGCTGGGACTTCACCAAGGGGGACCGGCGCATCACCGTCGTCGACGCCGCGACCTTCGCCCAGGTCAAGGTGATCGACATGCGCCAGCGCCTCGACGCCTTCGGCCGGCGCGACCTGTCCGACGCGGTGCGGCCGGTGGCGTTCACGCCGGACGAGTCGAAGCTGTACTTCCAGGTCTCGTTCTTCAACGGTTTCCTGGAGTACGACGTCGCGACGGACAAGATCACGCGGCTCAAGGAGCTCCCGAAGAACCCGGCCACCAGCGACGACCGCACCACCTTCGTCAACGACTCGCGCCACCACGGCCTGTCGATGAGCCCGGCGGGGGACAAGCTGTGCGTCGCGGGGACCATGGACGACTACGCGACGGTCGTCGACCGCGCGACCCTGCAGCAGGGCACGCTGGTCCCGGCGGTGAAGCCGTACTGGGCCACGGTCAGCGGCGACGGCACCGCCTGCGTGATCTCCGAGGCCGGCGCCGACCAGGTCACCGCGATCGACTTCGCCACCGGCCAGAAGCGCGTCTCGGTCCCGGTGGGCGACCACCCGCAGCGGGTCCGGCTCGGGCACGTGCCCGAGGGCTGGACGGGCCCGGCCGCCTGAGCACGGCCGGCGCGGTTCGTCCGCCCGGACGGACCGCGCCGCCCGGCTTCGTCGTCCCGCACCAACGGCGCGGCCCGGAATCCTCCTAACGTCACCGTGATCGGCGACGACGAGGAGGCAGCGGGTGCGGACACTCTTGCGGGGCGGCCGGGTCGTCGACCCGGGCAGCGGGTTCGACGGCGTCGCGGACGTGCTCCTCGGCGACGGCGAGATCGAGGCCGTCGGTGCGGCGCTCGAAGCGCCGGACGCCACCGAGATCGACGTGACCGGGCTCGTCGTCGGGCCCGGGTTCGTGGATCTGCACAGCCACGTGCACTCGATCGCCGGGCAGCGGCTGCAGGCCATGGACGGCGTGACCACCGCGCTCGACCTCGAAGCCGGGCTGATGCCCGTCGAGCGGGCCTACGCCGAGGCCGCCGCGGCCGGGCGGCCGCTGCACTACGGCTTTTCCGCCTCCTGGGGCGCCGCCCGCGCGCAGGTGCTCGCCGGCATCGAGCCCGACGCGGACATCGGCAGCAGCCTGGCCATCCTCGGGAACCCGCGGTGGCAGCGAACCTCTTCCCGGGAGGAACTCGCCGCCTGGTTGTCCCTTTTGGACACCGAGATCGCGAAGGGCGCGCTGGGCATCGGGGTCCTCATGGGGTACGCGCCCGCCACCGACCCCGGCGAGTTCCTCGCCGTCGCGCACCTCGCCGCGAAGGCCGGGGTGCCGACCTACACCCACGTCCGCGAGCTGGTCGAGGTCGACCCGGCGATCCCGGTCGACGGCTCGGTCGAAATCGCCGTCGCGGCCGGGGAAACCGGGGCCGCCATGCACCACTGCCACGTCAACAGCACCTCCGGCCACCACGTCGACCGCGTCCTCGCCACCTTGGACAACGCCCGCCGCGAAGGCTCGCGCGTCACCGTCGAGGCCTACCCGTACGGCGCCGGCAGCACCGCCGTCGGCGCTGCGTTCATCGAGCCGGACCGCTTGCGGTTGAAGGGACTCCGCCCGTCGAGCGTCGTGATCCTCGAGACGGGGGAGCGGGTCCGCGACGAAGCCCGCCTCCGCGAAATCCGGAAGGCGGACCCGGGCGCGCCCTGTCTCCTGGAGTTCCTCGACGAGAACGATCCCCGCGATCGCGGCCTGCTGCACCAGGCGCTCGCCTTCCCCGACGCGATCGTCGCCAGCGACGCCATGCCGGTGTACTGGACGGACGGCCGCGCCGAGAGCACCGAATGGCCGCTGCCGCCGGGCGGCACGACACACCCGCGCACCGCCGGCACCTTCGCGAAGACCCTGCGGCTGATGGTCCGCGAAACCGGTACCTGGAGCTGGCTCGAAGCCTTCCGCCGCTGCTCCTACCTGCCTTCGCGGCTCCTCGACGACGTCGCGCCCGCCGCGCGCGGCAAGGGCCACCTCGCCGCCGGAGCGGACGCCGACGTCGTCGTGCTCGATCCGGACCGGATCACCGACACCGCGACCTACACCGACCCCACCCGGCCGTCGCAGGGTGTCCGGCACCTCTTCGTGGCCGGCGTGCGAGTGATCGGCGAAGGAGAGCTCGACCCGGAAGCGCTTCCCGGCCGGCCGCTGCGGGGTGAGCCGAAGTGATCGAGGACATCGAGGCGCTCGTCCGCTGCGAATCCCCGTCGGAGGACCACGAAGCCGTCGCGCGCAGCGCCGAGGTCGTCGCCGCGATCGGACGGCGGCTCCTCGGGACCGAGCCCGAACGGATCGTCACCGACGGCTGCACGCACCTGCGGTGGCGGTTCGGCGAGCCGCGGGTCCTGCTGCTCGGCCACCACGACACCGTGTGGCCACTGGGTTCTCTGCGCACCCACCCGTTCGAGGTCCGCGACGGCGTCCTGCGCGGACCGGGCTGCTTCGACATGAAGGCCGGCGTCGTGATGGCCCTGCACGCCGCCGCGGCGCTGCCCGACCGGGACGGCCTCTCGATCCTCGTCACCGGCGACGAGGAGATCGGCTCGCCGCTGTCCCGGCCGCTGATCGAGGCCGAGGCCAAGACCTGCGACGCGGTGTTCGTGCTCGAAGCCTCGGCCGACGGCGGGGCGCTGAAGACCCGCCGCAAGGGCGTTTCCCGGTACTGGGTCGAAGTCGGAGGCCGCGCCGCGCACGCCGGGCTGGAACCGGAGAAGGGCGTCAACGCCGGGATCGAGGTCGCGCACCAGATCCTCGCCGTGGCCGTGCTCGCGGACGCGGAGAAGGGCACCACCGTCGTCCCGACCGCGCTCAGCGCCGGGACGACGACCAACACCGTGCCCGCCGCGGCGAGCGTGGCGGTCGACGCCCGTGTCTGGGACACCGGCGAGCAGGACCGCGTGGACCGGGCCATCAGGAGCCTGGCCCCGGTCGTCGACGGCTCGTGGATCCGGATCGGCGGCGGCATCAACCGGGCACCGCTGGACGCGAAGGCGTCGGCGGAACTGTTCGTGCTGGCGAACGAACTCGCCGCCGGGCTGGGGCTCGGGCCGCTCGCCGAGGCGGCCGTCGGCGGGGCGTCGGACGGCAATTTCACCGCGGGACTGGGCATCCCGACCCTCGACGGCCTCGGCGCCGTCGGCGGCGGTGCCCACGCCGACGACGAACACGTCCTCGTCGCGGAGCTGCCGCGGCGCACCAGGTTGCTCACCGCACTCGCCGAAACCGTGCTGGCGCGGGGAAGTTCGTCCGCGCCGACGAACACGCGGGGCGAATCCGGTGCGGCGCAACGGTGACCGGCGGGCCGGGTCCGGAGAGGATCGTCAGCGTGACTGAAGTCGTGACGAACACAGCCCCGCCGCTGCGGGACGAGGCGGCCGCCGCCGCGGCCACCGCCGCCACGGCCTCGGGGGTCGCCGTCCGGACCCTGGCCGAGGTCGCCGACCTGGCCGCCGTGACCCGGCTCTTCGAGTCGATCTGGCGCCCCGAACCGGGAAACCCGCCCGTGACCGCCGAACTGCTGCGCGCCATGGTCTCGGCGGGCAACTACGTGGCCGGTGCCTTCGACGGGACCGAGCTGCTCGGTGCCTGCTTCGGGTTCTTCGGCGGACCGGCGAAGGGAGGACTGCACAGCCACATCGCCGGCGTCGCCACGAGCGGGCACGGCCGCGGCATCGGCTTCGCGCTGAAGCTGCACCAGCGCGCG
The DNA here is from genome assembly GCF_041346945.1 of Amycolatopsis sp. cg9. Lineage (NCBI taxonomy): Bacteria > Bacillati > Actinomycetota > Actinomycetes > Pseudonocardiales > Pseudonocardiaceae > Amycolatopsis > Amycolatopsis sp. cg9. The sequence goes on from NZ_CP166850.1 coordinate 6,893,362, forward strand.
TGGGCGCTGCGGCAGGACGTCGAGGAGATCTCCTGGACGTTCGACCCGCTGGTGCGCCGCAACGCCCACTTCAACCTGACCAAGCTCGCCGCCCGCCCGGCGCACTACCTGCCCGACTTCTACGGCCCGATGCACGACGGCATCAACGGCGCCGGCGACACCGACCGGCTGCTGGCCGTCTGGAACCTGACGAGCCCGCCGGTGCGGGCGGCCGCCGGCGGGGCCCCGGCCCGGGCGGACGCCGCCACGCTGCGGAAGCGAGGAGCCGCGGTCGCGCTGGCCGCGGACGCCGGTGGGGCGCCGGTCGGCGGGCCCGCAGACGCCCCTGTCCTGCTCGTCGCCGTGCCGCCGGACATCGAGGCGCTCCGGCGCACCGACCCGGAGCTGGGCCGGGCGTGGCGGGTCGCGCTGCGGGAGGTCCTGGGCGGGTTGATGGCCGGCGGGGCGTCGGTCACCGGATTCGATCGTGCCGGCTGGTACGTGGTCGCGAAGGAGCGCAGGTCGTGAAACTCGACGGGGTGGAACTGCTCCGCGTCCGGATGCCGCTGGTGGCACCGTTCCGGACGTCGTTCGGCACGCAGGCCGAGCGCGAACTCCTGCTCTTGCGGGCGGTGACGTCCGAAGGCGAGGGCTGGGGCGAGTGCGGCGCGATGGTCGACCCGCTCTACTCCTCGGAGTACGTCGACGGCGTCGAGCACGTGCTGCGCACCTTCCTCGTGCCCGCCCTCCTCGCCGCCGGGGACCTGACGGCGAACAAGGTCGCACCGCTGCTGGCGAAGTTCAAGGGGCACCGGATGGCCAAGGCCGCCCTGGAAATGGCGGTGCTCGACGCCGAGCTGCGCGCCCGCGGCGTGTCCTTCGGCGCCGCACTGGGGTCCACAAAGGACTCCGTGCCGTGCGGGGTTTCCGTCGGCATCATGGACACCGTCCCGAAGCTCCTGGACGCCGTGGCCGGCTACCTCGACGCCGGGTACGTCCGGATCAAGCTGAAGATCGAGCCCGGCTGGGACGTCGAACCGGTCCGCGCGGTCCGCGAACGCTTCGGGGACATCCTGCTGCAGGTCGACGCGAACACCGCGTACACGCTCTCGGACGTGCCGCAGCTGCAACGGCTGGACCCGTTCGAGCTGCTGCTCATCGAGCAGCCCCTGGAAGAGGAAGACGTCCTCGGCCACGCCGAACTGGCGAAGCACATCCGGACGCCGATCTGCCTGGACGAGTCGGTCGTCTCCGCGCGGTCGGCCGCCGACGCGATCAAGCTCGGCGCCTGCCGGATCGTCAACATCAAGCCGAGCCGGGTCGGCGGCTACCTCGAAGCGCGGCGTGTGCACGACGTCTGCGCCGCGCACGGCGTCCCGGTCTGGTGCGGCGGGATGATCGAGACCGGGCTCGGCCGGGCCGCCAACGTCGCGCTCGCGTCGCTGCCCGGCTTCACCCTGCCGGGCGACACCTCGGCGTCGGACCGGTTCTACCGCACCGACATCACCGAGCCGTTCGTCCTGGCGGCCGGCCGGCTGCCGGTGCCGACCGGTCCCGGTCTCGGCGTCACGCCGATCCCGGAGCGGCTGACCGAGGTGACGACCGCGAAGGCGTGGCTCGCGTCATGACCGCGGTGGACGCGCGCACCGAGCTCTGGACGGCCCGCCGGGTCAACCGGACGGCGCTGGTGACGATGGCCGTCATGCTGTGCGCCTGGTCGGTCGACTACATCGACCGCTTCGCGATCAGCATGGCCCTGCCGTCGATCGGCGCCGAGTTCGCGCTGTCCAAGTCCCAGCAGGGCTGGCTGGTCACCGTCTTCGCCCTGGTGTACCTGGTGTGCCAGATCCCGGCGGGGTACCTCGCGGACCGCTTCGGCGCCCGGCGCCCGATGCTCGTGACGCTGGTGCTCTGGTCGCTGTTCACCGCGCTCACCGGCGTGGCGGGCACGTTCGGCCTGCTGCTGCTCGTGCGGGCCCTGTTCGGGGTCTGCCAGGGCTGCTTCCCGGCGGCGTCGTTCAAGGCGGTCGCCGAGCGGACCACCCCGGCCAACCGGGCGACCGCGAGCGGCGTGATGCTCTCGGCCAGCGGCGTCGGCGCGGGCCTGGCCCCGCTGATCGTCGGGCCGCTGCTGATGGCCGTCGGCTGGCGGCACACGTTCTTCTGGATGGCCGGCTGCGGCGTCGTGATCGGGGTGGCGGTGTGGGCGATCCTCCCGAAGGCGCTGCCCGGCCGGCTGAGCAGCCTGCCGAAGGAGAAGGCCGCGCCGGAGGTGCCGCGCTCGCGGGTGCTGCGCTCGCCCGTCGTGTGGAAGTTCGCGCTGCTGTTCTGCCTGGTGAACATGCTGGCCTACGGCCTGATCACCTGGGTGCCGAGCTACCTGGTGGAGGCGCGGCACCTGTCGCTCGCCCAGACCGGCGTGCTGGCCGCGATCCCGATGCTGGTCAGCATCGGCACCACGATCCTCGGCGGCTGGCTGTTCGACCGGTTCTTCCACGACCGGGCCCGGTGGTTCCTCGGCGGCATCCTGCTGGTCACCGTCGTCCTGCTGGGGCTGATGGTCACCGCGGGCAGCACGGCGGAGTTCACCGCGTACGAGACGCTCGCGCTCGGCGTGGCCGGTCTCGCCACGATGGGCGTGTTCGGGCTGCCGCTGCGGGTGCTGCCGCCGGCGGTGATCGGGGTCGGCATGGGGATCCTGAACTTCGGCGGCCAGGTCGCCGGCGCGGTCGCCCCCGTGGTGATGGGCCGGCTCGCCGACGCGTTCTCCTACCCCGCGGCCTTCGGCTTCCTCATCGGCACCACGCTGCTGGCCGCGGTGGTGGCGTTCTGGGTGCCGCAGCGGGCCGAGCAGTTCACGTTCGCCGGATAGTCCACAACGGACGGAGGTCCCCATGGAGTCAGCCGAAGAGGTGGTCACCCGCTGGGCGGCGGAGGCCGGCGCGCGGGCCCGCTCGTACGCGGCCGGCGCCGCGGTCACCGCGTCGCGGGTCAAGGTCCTGCTCGCGGTGCGGTACGCGGCGCTGCGGGCCGGCGCGGGCCACCGGCTGCGGGCGGTTCGTCGCCCGCGATGAAAGTTCCGCCGGGTCTTGTCGGTTTCGACGAACCGGCCGCCCCGGCACCCGTCCTAGCATCCCCGCATCGCCGGTACCCCCCACCGTCGCCACGAGAGGCAACCATGTCGAAGCTCACCGAACTCTCCGCCTGGCTGGCCGGCCGGCTCCCCGCGCTGCTGGCCGAGCACCAGGTGCCGGGCGCGTCCGTCGCCGTGTACGCCGGCGGCGAAACCATCGACCACGCGGCGGGGGTGCTCAACAAGGCCACCGGCGTCGAGGCGGACACCGATTCGCTGTTCCAGATCGGCTCCATCACGAAGATCTGGACGACCACCCTGGCCCTGCAGCTGGCCGACGAGGGCCTCCTCGACCTCGACCAGCCGGTCCGGAAGTACCTGCCGGAGTTCAAGATCGCCGACGAGGACTCCGCCGCGCGGATCACCGTCCGGCAGCTGATGTGCCACACCTCCGGCTTCGAGGGCGACATCTTCACCGACACCGGCCGCGGTGACGACTGCGTCGAGAAGTACGTCGCCACCCTCGGCGACGTCCCGCAGCTGTTCGCCCCTGGCGAGATGTTCTCCTACAACAACGCCGCCTTCTGCGTGCTCGGCCGGGTCGTGGAAGTGCTGCGCGGCAAGGCCTACAACGTCTGCCTGGCCGAGCACCTGTTCGTCCCCTTGGGACTGACGCACGCCGCGGCGAGCCCGTACGAGGCCATCCGGTTCCGGGCCGCGCTCGGGCACCTGACGCCGGAGCCGGGTGCCGACCCCGAGCCCGCCGGGGTCTGGGCGCTGGCGGCGTCCAACGCCCCGGCCGGCGCGATGCTCGCCATGCGGCCGCGGGACCTGGTCACGTTCGCCGCGATGCACCTGCGCGACGGCGAAGGCCCGGACGGTACCCGCGTGCTCGGCGCGGACAGCGCCCGCGCCATGCGGGAGCGCGTGGTGGAGCTGCCCGACCTCGGCCTGATGGGCGACGCGTGGGGCCTCGGCTGGTCGCTCTTCGACTGGGCGGGCGGCGAGGTCGTCGGCCACGACGGTGGCACGATCGGCCAGTCGTCCTTCCTGCGCCTCGCACCCGGGCACGACGTCGCGGTGGCGCTGCTGACCAACGGCGGCAACCCGATCGCGCTCTACACCGAAGTCGTCGGCCACGTGCTGAAGGAGCTGACCGGCATCGAGCTCGCCGTGCCGCCGGTGCCGGACCCGGCCGCGCCGCGGATCGACGCGACGCGGTACGTCGGCGAGTACTCGTCGTCCGTCGCGGACATCACGGTCAGCCAGGACGGCGACGGCCGCGTCTGGGTGGAGCGCGTCCCGAAGGGGATCTTCGCGGAGCTGGCCAAGCCGGAGAAGACCGAGCTGGTCGCGATGAACGGCGACACGCTGATCCTGGCCGAGCCGATGCAGGGGATGTACCTGCCGCACGCGTTCGTCGGCGACGACGGCACCGGGCGCGCGCTGTACCTGCACACCGGCCGCGCCGATCGGCGGGTGCGCGCGTGAGCCCGGTCGAGGAGCGGATCGCGGACGTCTTCACCGCGGCCGGCGCGCGGGGGTTCGTGCACGCGCGGGAGCTCGGCGGGGAGGCCGAGGTGGCCGTCGGCGCGGACGACCCGGTGGTGCTGGCGTCGGTGTTCAAGATCCCGGTCGCCGTCGCCTACGCGCGCGAAGTCGTGGCCGGCCGGCTCGACGAAACCGCGCGGACCCGCGTCGGGAAGCGCTACCGCATCGGCGGGATCGGCACCGCCGGCTGCGCCGACGACGTGGAGATGAGCTGGCGCGACCTGGCGCTGTTCATGCTGACCATGAGCGACAACGCGGCCACCGATGTCATCTACCACCGCGTCGGCCAGGCCGCCGTCGACCGCGTCCTGGCCGACCTCGGCCTGGAGCGCACGCGGCTGATCGGCTGCTGCGAGGACCTCTTCGCCTCCGTGCTCGCCGACCTGGGGGCGGCCGGGACAGACGACCTCGACGCGGTGTTCGCCGGGGCGACGCCCGAACAGACCTGGAAGCTCGCGGTGCTCGACCCGGAGCGGACGACGTCGTCCACGCCCCGCGAGATCACCACGCTGCTCGAAGCGATCTGGACCGACCGCGCCGCCGAACCGGCCGCGTGCGAGCGGGTGCGCACGATCATGGCGCAGCAGATCTGGCCGCACCGGATCTCCGCCGGCTTCGGCTCCGACGTGACGATCGCGGCCAAGACCGGCACCCTGCCCGCCGTCCGCAACGAAGCCGGCGTGGTGTCCTTCCCGGACGGCCGCCGCTTCGCCGTCGCGGTCTTCACCCGCGCGGACTCCCTCGCCGGGCGGCAGCCCGCCGTCGACGCCGCCATCGGCAAGGCCGCCCGCCTCGCCGTGGACCACCTCCGGAAGGAAACGCCATGACCAGGACTCGGACGGCGGGGGTCGTGCTCGGGGTGCTCGCGCTCACCGCGACCGCCTGCGGGGGATCGGGAAGCGCCGGGAGCGGGGACGGGACGCCGGTCGACGGCAGGACGTTCAGCCTCGGCATCGGCTCCGACCCCGGCAGCCTCGACCCGCACATGACCGTGCTGTCGGTGGCCCTCCAGGTCGACCGGTTCCTCTACGACACGCTGCTCGGCCTCGACGACGCCGGGAAGCCGGTCGCCGGGCTGGCCGCGAAGTGGGAGGCGTCGACGACGACCGCGTCCTTCACCCTCCGCCAGGGCCTCACGTGCGCGGACGGCAGCCCGCTGACCGCCGCCGACGTCGCGGCCAACATCAACTTCATCGGCGACCCGGCGAACAAGTCGCCCATCGCCGGGCTGTACATCGCCCCGGGCACCAAGGCGGCCGCGGACGCGGCCGGCACGATCACCGTCACCAGCGGGAAGCCGGACGCGTTCCTGGCCCGCAACGTCGGCGGGGTGCCGATCGCCTGCGCCAAGGGGCTCGCGGACCGGAAGCTGCTCGCCAAGGGCGAGGCCGGCACCGGGATGTTCACCGTCGCCGAGTCCGTGCCCAACGACCACTACACGTTCACCCGCCGCAAGGACTACGCGTGGGGCCCCGGCGACTGGAAGGTGGAGCCGGGCCTGCCGGACAAGGTCGTCGTGCGGGTCATCCCGAACACCACGACCGCCACCAACCTGCTGCTGTCCGGCGAGCTGAACGCGGCCCAGATCAACGGGCCGGACCGGCAGCGGCTGGAGGGGCGCAAGCTGTTCCACACCGACTTCACGGCCCCGATGGGCGAGGTGTTCTACAACCAGGCGGCCGGGCGGCCCGGGCAGGACGAAGCCGTCCGCCGGGCGCTGACCCAGGCGCTCGACCTGCCCCAGCTCGGCAAGGTGCTGACCAGCGGCGCCGGCCGGCCGTCGCAGGGCATGATCACGAACGAGCCGGAGGTGTGCCCGGGCGACACCGTCACCGGCAACCTGCCGGCCCACGACCCGGCCGCGGCGGCGGCCGCGCTGGACGCCGCGGGCTGGAAGAAGGGCGCGGACGGCGTGCGCGCGAAGGACGGCAAGAAGCTTTCCCTCACCGTCCTCTACGGCACCCAGCTCGGCCCGACCATGGCGCCGACCGCGGAGCTGGTCCAGCAGACGTGGAAGTCGCTCGGCGCCGACGTGACGCTCAAGGGGGTCGACAGCCCCGGCCTCAGCCAGGTCCTGTTCGGCACCGGCGAGTGGGAGGTCTCCCTCGGCCCGGTCGGGTTCTCGCTGCCGAGCCAGCTGGTGCCGTTCGTCTCCGGCCCGGCCGCGCCCGACGGGACGAACTTCGCCCACATCGCCAACCCCGGGTACGACCAGGGTGCGCAGCAAGCGGCCACCAAGCCCGGGGACGCGAGCTGCGCGGACTGGAACGCGGCGGAGACCGCGCTGATCAAGCGGGTCGACGCGGTGCCCTACTTCGACTCCGTCGTGCCGACCTACGCCAGCGGCGCGAAGTTCGCCCTCAGCCAGGGCAGCCTGACCCCGTCGTCGATCCGGATGCTGGCGAAGTGACCACGGCGGCGGCAGCACCCCGGCTGCGCGGCGGCCCGTGGCCGGCGTTCGCCGCGCGGCGGCTGGCCCGGTTCGCCGTCTCGCTGTGGGCGCTGCTCACCGCGGCGTTCCTGATGATCCACCTGGTCCCCGGCGACCCGGTGCGGGCCGCGCTCGGCATGACCGCGCCCGCCGAGCTGGTCGCGGCCCGGCGGCAGGCGCTCGGCCTGGACGACCCGCTGTGGGTGCAGTACGGGCACTACCTGCGCGGCCTGGTCACCGGGGACTTCGGGACGTCGATGGTGAGCGGCCAGCCGGTGGCGCAGGTGATCGGCGACCGGCTGCCCTCGACGCTGCAGCTGGCGGTGCTCGCGTTCGCGGTCGTGGTGGCCGTCGCGGTCCCGGTTGGCGTCGGCTTCGCGGTGCTGACCCGCGGTGGCCGCCGCCGGGGCGGGGAGCTGGCGTTCACCTCGGTGAGCGTCTTCCTCGCCGCCATCCCCGAATTCCTCGTCGGCGTCGGGCTGGTGGCGCTGCTCGCCGTCGGCCTCGGCTGGTTCCCGGTCGCGGGCGCCGACGACGTCAGCGGGTACGTGCTGCCGGTGGCGGCGCTGGCGATCGGGCCGGCGGCGGTGCTGGCCCGGATCATCCGGGTCGAGCTGCTTTCCGTGCTGGGCGCCGACTTCGTCCGCACCGCGCGGGCGAAGCGGCTGCCCGCGCGGCTGGTCTACGTCCGCCACGCGCTGCCGAACGCGCTCACCGCGACGCTCACCCTGGGCGGGCTGATGCTGACCTCGATGGTGGCGGGCACGGTCCTGGTGGAGAACGTGTTCGCCTGGCCCGGCCTCGGCTCGACGATCGTGCAGTCGATCGTGACCAAGGACTACCCGCTGGTGCAGGGGATCGTGCTGGTCTACGGCGTCGGCGTGCTGCTGGTCAACCTGCTGGTCGACGTCGTGCTCGGGCTGCTCGACCCCCGCTCGGCGATCCGGGAGGCCTGAAATGGCGCGACGACGTGGTTCGGTGTGGCCGGCGGCCGTGCGCACCCCGGTGGGCGCGTGCTCGGCGGTGCTGCTGGCCGTGGTGGTCGTGCTCGCGGTGGTGGCCCCGCTCGTGTGGGGCGAGGGCGCCGCGGCAATCGACACCGACGCGATCGGCCAGGGACCGTCGGGCGCGCACCCGTTCGGCACCGACTCCCTCGGCCGTGACCTCCTACTCCGCACGCTGGTGGCGACCCGGCTCTCGATCGGGCTCGCGGTCCTCGCGACCGCGATCGGCGTCGGCACCGGGGTCGTGCTCGGGACGCTGCCGTCGGTGCTGCCGCGGTGGGCGGGCCGGCTGCTCGTCGCGGCCGTCGACATCGCGGTGGCGTTCCCCGGGCTGCTGCTGGCCCTGTTCTTCGCGGTGATCTTCGGCGTCGGCACCGAGGGCGCGGTGCTGGCGATCGCGTTCGCGATGGCGCCGGCGTTCGCCCGGCTCGTGCAGACGCTGTCGGCGTCGGTGAGCGGGCGCGACTTCATCGCCGCGGCGCGGATCGCCGGCGTCGGCCGCATCCGGCTGCTGGCCCGGCACGTGCTGCCCAACATCGGCGAACCCCTCGTCGTCAACGCGACCATCGGGGCCGGCTCGTCGCTGCTCGCCTTCGCCGGATTGTCGTTCCTCGGGATCGGCGTGCAGGCGCCGGACTACGACTGGGGCCGGCTGCTGCGCGAAGGGCTGGACGGCATCTACGTCAGCCCGGTGGCCGCGCTCGCGCCCGCCGCCGCGGTGGTGCTCGCCGGGCTGGCGTTCAACCTGGTCGGGGAGACGGTCGCCGCGGTCGTCGGGGTCCGGACGCGCCCGGCCCGGCGGGCGGCGGGCCCGCTCCCGGCACCGCGGCCCGCGCCGGCCGGCGAACCCGCCGGTGACGCGGTGCTCGTGGTCGAAAACCTCCAGGTGGCGTTCCCGGGACCGGGCGGCTGGACCGTCCCGGTGCGCGGGGTCAGCTTCACCGTCCGCGCGGGCGAAGCGATCGGCGTCGTCGGCGAGTCCGGGTCCGGCAAGAGCCTGACCGCGCTGGCCGTGTCGCGGCTGATCGAAGCGCCCGGCGTGGTCACCGCCGACCGGCTGGAGTTCGCCGGCCAGCCGGTGGCGTCGGCCTCGGACCGCGAACTCGGCACGTCGCTGGCCATGGTGTTCCAGGACCCCATGACGTCGTTCAACCCGGCCCGCCGGGTCGGCGGCCAGCTCGCGGAGGTGTCCGAGCGGCACCACGGCCTGTCCCGGCGCCAGGCGTTCGCCCGCGCGGTCGGGAAGCTGACCGCGGTGCGCGTCCCGGCCGCGGCGCGGCGGGCGCGCCAGTACCCGCACGAGTTCTCCGGCGGCATGCGGCAGCGGGCGATGATCGGCATGGGCCTGATGGGCGAGCCCAAGCTGATCATCGCCGACGAGCCGACGACCGCGCTCGACGTCACCGTGCAGCGGCAGGTGCTGCGCCTGCTGGCCCGCACGCGCGAAGCCGAGGGCGCGGCGATCCTGCTCATCAGCCACGACATCGCGGTCGTTTCCCAGACGTGCGAACGGATGCTGGTGATGTACGCCGGGCGCGTGGTGGAGGACCTGCCGACCGGCAGCGAACCGCGGCACCCGTACACGCGGGCGCTGCTGGCCACGACGGTCGACCTCGACACCGACCGCGACGAGCCCCTGGAAGTGATCCCCGGCCGGCCACCGGCCCCGGACCAGGTGCCGGCGGGCTGCGCGTTCGCCGACCGGTGCCCGCTGGCCGCGGAGCGCTGCCGGGCCGAGGACCCCGTGCTCGAACCGGCCGCGGCCGGGCACCGGGTCGCGTGCTGGCACCCGCCGGCCGGTGTCCTTTCCGGACAGTCCCATGAGGAGGGTGCGGCGTGAGTGCCTTGGAGTTCGACTGCGTGAGCGTCCGTTACGGCAAGCTGACCGCGGTCGACGGGGTCACCCTGACCGTCCCGTCCGGACAGGTCGTCGGCCTGGTCGGCGAGTCCGGCTCGGGCAAGTCGACGCTGGCCAGGGCGGCGGCCGGGCTCGCGCCGGTCAGCGCCGGCCGGGTCCGGCTCGACGGCACCGACGTGCGGCGGCTGCCCCGGCGCCGCCCGCTGCAGATGGTGTTCCAGGACCCGTATTCGTCGCTGGACCCGCGGATGGCGATCGGCGAGTCGATCGCCGAGGCGATGCCCCGCGGGGCCGGGCGGAAGGCCGAGGTGGCCCGGCTGCTCGAACTGGTGCACCTGGACCCCGATCGGGCGGGGATGCTGCCCGGTCAGCTGTCCGGCGGGCAGCGGCAGCGCGTCGCGCTCGCCCGGGCGCTGGCCGGGCAGCCGAAAGTCCTGATCGCCGACGAGATCACCTCCGCGCTCGACGTCTCGGTGCAGGGCGCGGTGCTGAACCTCGTCCGGGACGTGCAGCGGCGGCTGGCCCTGTCGATGCTGTTCATCTCCCACAACCTCGCCGTGGTGCGGTACGTCAGCGATGTGGTCGCCGTGATGTACCTCGGCCGGATCGTCGAAGCCGGGCCCGCCGAGCAGGTGCTCACCGACCCGCGGCACCCGTACACCAAGGAGCTCCTGGCCGCCGCGCCGTCCGCGCACCGCAACCTGCTCGACGGCGACGACGTCCTCGCCGACACCGAACCCGCCGACCCGCACCACCCGCCGTCCGGCTGCCGCTACCACCCGCGGTGCCCGGTCGGCCCGCTCGTGCACGCCGACCGCGCCGTCTGCGTCCGCACCGACCCGGCCGCGGGCACCGACCACCGCCCGCACCGGGCGGCCTGCCACTTCGCCGCGTGAACCCGTTCCCCCCAAGGAGATCCCGCATGACCCGACGTCTGGGCACCGACGACCTGTACGCCCTCGAATTCCCCGAGCAGCCGGCGATTTCGCCCGACGGCGGCCGGATCGCCTACGTGGTGCGCACCGCCGACCGCGACGCCGACGAGGTCACCCGCTCGCTGTGGCAGGTCGCCACCGACGGCGGCCCGGCCCGGCGGCTCACCCGCGGCAAGGCCGACCTCGCCCCGGCGTTCTCCCCGGACGGCACGAGGATCGCGTTCCTGCGCGCCCAGGACGGCCCGGCGCAGCTGTGGCTGCTGCCCGCCGACGGCGGCGAACCCGAGCAGGTCACCACGCTCCCGCTCGGCGCGGGCACGCCGGTGTGGCGGCCCGACGGCGCCGAGATCGCCTTCAGCGCCCCGGTCGACCGTCACGCGGAAGAGGGCGAGGACGCCGGCGCCCACGGCCGCCGCGCGCACGCCCCGGTGGTCGCCGACCGGCTCGACTTCAAGGCCGACGGCGCCGGCTTCCTGCGCACCTTGCGCAAGCACGTCCACGTCCTCGACGTCGCCACCGGCGAGGTCCGCCGGGTGACGTCGGGGGACTGGCACGCGGGCGACCCGGCCTGGTCGCCGGACGGCACGCGGCTCGCGTTCCCCGCGGCCCGGGACGCCGACGGCGACCTGACCTTCCGGTCGGGCGCCTACGTCCTCGACGCCGCCGGCCGCTCGGCCGAACCGGTCCTGGCCGGCTCGGCCGATGGCGAATGCGGCACGGTCACCTGGACCGCCGACGGCGGCGCGCTGCTCGTCGTCGGCCGCCGGGACACGGCCGCGGGCCACCTCGGGCTGCTGCGGGTTCCCCTGGACGGCGGCGAAACCGCCGACCTGGCGGCGTCGCTCGACCGCAACGTGATGCCGGGCGGCCCGGGCTACCCGGGCGCGCTGCCGCAGCCGGCCGGCTCCGAAGTCCTGTTCTGCGTCCGCGACCGCGGCTACACGCACCTCTACGCCGTCGACGTCGCCGGCGGCGAGCCGCGCCTGGTCCTGGGCGGGGCCGGGAACACCGTGGCGGGCGTGAGCGTCGCCGGGGACACCGCGGCGGTCGTGCTGACCACGACGACGTCGTACGGCGAGATCGCCACGGTCGGCGTCGGCGGGGGAGCGGTGGCCGTCCGCACTTCGCACGGCGACGGCGACCTCGAGCTGTTCCGCCACGAGGAGCGCGAGTTCACGATCTCCGACGGCACGGTCGTGCACGGCTGGCTGCTGCGCGACCCGGCCCGCACCGGCCCGCTGCCGCTGCTGCTGGACATCCACGGCGGCCCGCACAACGCGTGGAACGGCACCGCCGACGCCGTGCACGTTTACCACCAGGAGCTCGCCACCCGCGGCTGGGCGGTGCTGCTGCTGAACCCGCGCGGCAGCGACGGCTACGGCGAAGCGTTCTTCACCGCTGCGGTCGGCGCGTGGGGCCTGGCCGACGCCAAGGACTTCCTCGAGCCGCTGGACGACCTGGTCGCCGAGGGCGTGGCGGACGGGCGCCGGCTCGCCGTGTCCGGCTACAGCTACGGCGGCTACATGACGTGCTACCTGACCAGCCGCGACGACCGGTTCGCCGCGGCGGTCGCGGGCGGCGTGGTCAGCGACCCGGTGAGCATGGCGGGCACCTCCGACAGCGGGCACTTCCTCGGCGTCGCCGAACTCGGGGCCCTCCCGGCGGAGAACCGGGCGCACTACGCGGCGCTTTCCCCGCTGGCGCAGGTGGAGAAGGTGCGCACGCCGACGCTGGTCGTGCACGGCGCGGACGACGACCGGTGCCCGGCCGGGCAGGCCGAGCAGTGGTTCACCGCGCTGCGCGAGCAGGGCGTGCCCACCCGGCTGGTGCTCTACCCCGGCGCGTCCCACCTGTTCATCCTCGACGGCCGGCCGTCGCACCGCGTCGACTTCAACCGCCGGATCGTGGACTGGGTGGAGCAGCACGCGGGCGAGCCGGGCAAGCCGGCGCGCGTCCCGCTCGACAGCGCGCACTGGCGGCGACGCCTGGCCGAGCTCGCGCGCAAGCACCGCGTTCCCGGGGCGACGCTGGGCATCCTGCGCGGGGACGACGAGGTCGTCGCGGGCTTCGGGGTGCTCAACAAGGCCACCGGGGTCGAGGTCACCGGCGACTCGGTGTTCCAGATCGGCTCGATCAGCAAGGTGTGGACGGCCACCGTGGCCATGCAGCTGGTCGACGAAGGCCTGCTGAGCCTGGACGCCCCGATCGCCGACGTGCTGCCGGAGCTGCGGCTGGCCGACCCCGACGTCACGAAGAAGGTGACGCTGCGGCACCTGCTGACGCATACCAGCGGCATCGACGGCGACGTCTTCACCGACACCGGCCGCGGCGACGACTGCGTCGAGAAGTACGTCGAGGTGCTGGACCAGGCCGCGCAGACCCACCCGCTCGGGGCGACCCTGTCCTACTGCAACTCGGGGTTCATCCTCATCGGGCGCGTGATCGAGAAGCTCACCGGCAAGACGTGGGACGCGGCCCTGCGCGAGCGGCTGTTCACCCCGCTCGGCCTGACCCGCACGGGCACCCTGCCGGAGGAGGCGCTGCTGCACCGCGCGGCGATGGGCCACGTGGCCAGCGGCGACGGGGACCCGCAGCCCGCTCCGGCGTGGGGCCTGCCGCGCTCGGCGGGCCCGGCCGGCCTGATCACGGCGTCGGCGTCGGACGTCCTGGCCTTCGCCCGCATGCACCTGGCCGGCGGCCTCGCCCCGGACGGCTCGCGGGTGCTGTCGGCGGAGTCGGCCGCGGCGATGACCGAGGAACAGGCCGAGATGCCGGACAAGCACACCCTCGGCGACTCGTGGGGCCTCGGCTGGATCCGCTTCGGCTGGGACGGCCACCGCCTGATCGGCCACGATGGCAACACGATCGGCCAGTCGGCGTTCCTGCGGATCCTGCCGGAGCACGGGCTGGCGGTCACGCTGCTCACCAACGGCGGCAGCGCCCACGACCTGTACGAGGAGCTCTACGCGGAGATCTTCGCGGAACTGGCCGGCGTCGCCATGCCGCGCCCGTTCGAGCCGCCCGCGGCACCGCCGGAACTGGACGTCTCGGAGTACCTGGGCGTGTACGAGCGGGAGTCGATGCGCATCGAAATCCTGACCAGGGAAGGGCAGCTGCGCATCCGGCAGACCGTGACGGGCTCGCTCGCGGCGCTGGTGCCGGACCCGACGACGGAGGACGACCTGGTGGCGGTCGGCCCCGGCCACTTCGCCCACAGCCCGGCGGGCATGCGGGGCTGGGTCTCGGTGACGTTCTACACGCTGCCGACGGGGGAGCGGTACCTGCACACTGGCGTCCGGGCCACGCCGAAGGCCGCGGGATGAGCCCCGTCACGTCGGGGAACACCCCGGCGCGCGTGGCGTTGTAACGGGTGTCGGTACGGAGGGGTCCCCGGGCCTCACCCCTTGCCTTCACGGAAAACCAGTCCGGCTGGAGCCGTGTTGAGCCCTTCGCCGCGAGGCGACCCCCGTACCGGCCTCGAACTCCCGCTTCCGCTCGCAGGTCTCCCCCCAGCCTTCGCTGAGCGGAAGCGGGACTTTCTCTTGTCCGGCCTAGCGGCGCCCGTCCGAGCGCCCCAATGTGGCGTTGGTTGCGTCCAACGCACCGAACGCCACATTGGGTGCGTCTGACGCACCGAACGCCACATTGGGGCGCTTTGGGGCTGTCCTCAGTGGTGCGCGGCCGCCGCCGGCGCCGTTCCCGGCTTCTTGCCGCGGATCAGCCACGTGCCCGCGAAGGCCGCCAGCCCGATGCACCCGGCCACCACGAACGCCGCGTGCAGGCCCGAAGCGTCCGGGCTGCCCGCCGTCTGGTCGTCGCTGCCGAGCGTCGCCACGCTGACGAACACCGCGGTGCCGAGCGCGCCGGCCACCTGCTGCAGCGTCGAGAGGATCGCACTGCCGTGGGAATACAGGTGTTCGGGCAGCACGCCGAGCGATTCGGTGAACAGCGGCGTCATCATCAGGCCGAGCCCGGCCATCAGCAGCACGTGGATGCCGATCACCGCGATCAGCGGCGAGTCCGGGCCCAGGATCGTGAACAGCCACAGCGACACGGCCATCGCCCCGGCGCCCGGGATGACCAGCGGGCGGGCGCCGACCTTGTCGAACAGCGCGCCGACCGGACGGCCGAGCAGGCCCAGCACCAGCCCGCCGGGCAGCACGGCCAGGCCGCTGACGAACGTGGTCGTGTGCAGGACCGTCTGCAGGTAGAGCGGCAGCATGATCGCCGCCGCGCCGATCAGGCAGACGAACAGCAGCGCGGTGAGCACCAGCGAAATGACGAAGCTGCGGTGCGTGAACGGCCGCAGGTCCAGCAGCGCCCGGTCGCGGCGCTGCAGCCGCAGCTGGCGCCAGGTGAACACGACCAGCGAAACGACGCCGACGACGATCGGCACCCACGCCGGCACCGGCGGCTCGACCCCGGCCTGTTCGCCGCTGGCGGACAGGCCGTACAGCACGCCGCCGAACCCGATCGCCGACAGCAGCACCGACGGCACGTCCAGCGGCACGCGGCGGCGTTCGCTGTCCAGCTTCAGCTGCAGCGCCCCGGCCACCAGCGCGGCGATCGACAGCGGCAGCACGATCCAGAACATCCAGCGCCAGCCCAGCGACGACAGCACGGCGCCGCCGATGGTCGGGCCGATCGCGGGCGCGACCGCGATGACGATCGTGATCGTGCCCATCGTCGCGCCGCGGCGCTCCGGCGGCACGAGCCGCATCACCGACGTCATCAGCAGCGGCAGCATCACCGCCGTGCCGCACGCCTGCACCACGCGCCCGGCCATCAGCATCGCGAAGCCGGGCGCGAGCGCGCACAGCAGCGTGCCGAGGCTGAACGCCGACAGCGAGAAGAGGAAGACCTGCCGCGGCGAGAAGCGCTCCAGCAGGAACCCGGTGGTGGGGATGACGACGGCCATGGTCAGCAGGAACCCGCTGGTCAGCCACTGCACCGTCGTCGTGGGAACACGGAGGTCGACGGTCAGGTCGCGCAGCGCGACGCTGAGGATCGTCTCGTTGAGGATCATCACGAACGCGGACAGCACGAGGACCCCGATGAGGAGCCCCGCCCGCGCGGGAGCGCGGTTCAAGTCGGCGGGCGGACGGGAATCGGTGTCGGTCATCGGGGCGGGAGCTCTCCTGGGTCGGCCGGCCCGGCGAAACCGCGGGCTGTCTTGTGCAGTCTGCCCGTTTCCGCACCCCCGTGTCACGGCGATTTCCGCAGTGCAGCGGGTCACACCGCACGATGGAGGAGGCCCCCGTGAAAGCCCTTGGCGGCATCCGATATGCTTCCGCCAGTACGAAGTTCCGCAGCGCGCGATTAGCTCAGCGGGAGAGCGCTTCCCTGACACGGAAGAGGTCACTGGTTCAATCCCAGTATCGCGCACCACGAGTCCGTCCCCCGGACATCGTGGAAGTTCGTACGACGGGCGATTAGCTCAGGGGGAGAGCGCTTCGTTCACACCGAAGAGGTCACTGGTTCGATCCCAGTATCGCCCACAGGATCGTTGAGAGGGTTGGGTTCGCGCAAAGCGTGGACACAACCCTCTCGTCGTGTCCGGGGGTGGTGCCGGTCCACTTCGGACGGTCAGAGCAGCCGGCGCTGCAGTACGTCCGCGAGGACCGTCTCGACCACCTTCGTCAGTTCGCGCTCGTCGAGCAGCGTCCCGCGGTGGCCCGCGAACAGCAGGTGGCCGCCGCCGATCAGGGACAGCGCCAGGGAATCGGCGTCCGCGTCCGCCGCGATGCGGCCCAGTTCGCGCTCGGCGGACAGGTAGTTCGCGAGCATCGCGCGAGCCTCCACCAGGATCGGCAGGCCGTCACCCGGACGGCGTAACCGGGCGCGCAGTTCGTCGCGGAAGAAGACCAGGCTGACGAGCGCCACCGAGACCGGGTCGAACAGCTCCGTCAGAGTGGCGGCGACGTTGTCCGGGACCGTGCGCGTCCCGGCGCCGGCCCGGAGGAGTGCGGCCTGGTCGCCGAGGCGGGCGATGCGTTCGCGCACGAGCTCCGCCAGGAAGTCGTCGAAGTCGGCGAAGTGCCGGTGCAGCACGCCCTTGGCGACGTCGGCCTCGGTGGTGACCGCGCGGCTGGTCAGCGCGTTCGCACCGGCGCGCAGCAGGACCCGCTCGGCAGCGGCGAACAGCTGCTGGCGCACGTCGCGCAGGTGGACCCCGGTCGGCATGGCTCCCATTCTCCGGTACGCCACGGGCGAACGCGCATTGCCCGAGTGGGCAACTGCCCACTAAAGTGGGCGCATGCCCACTCAACCCCACGAAGCACGGCGGATGGCCGAATCCTTCGGGATCGACGCCGGCCGCTACGACCGCGCGCGTCCGCCCTACCCGGAAGAGCTCGTGACCGAGGTCCGGGCCGCGAGCCCGGGACCGGACGTCCTCGACGTCGGCTGCGGCACCGGGATCGAGGCGCGGCAGTTCGCCGCCGCCGGGTGCCGGGTCCTCGGCGTCGACCCCGACCCGCGGATGGCCGCGTTCGCGCGGGAGCGGGGGACCGACGTCGAAGTCGCGACGTTCGAGGCGTGGGATCCGGCCGGGCGCACGTTCGACGCCGTCGTCGCAGGACAGGCCTGGCACTGGGTCGACCCGCTGGCCGGCCCGGCGAAGGCGGCGCAGGTGCTGCGGCCCGGCGGGCTGCTCGCGGTGTTCGCCCACGTGTTCCAGCCGCCCGCCGCGGTCGCGGACGCGCTCAAGGCCGCGATGCCCGGCTCGCCGTTCGCCGGGGAATCGAGGAGCGCCGCCGAGCTGTACGAGGTGATGTTCACCCGGTTCAGCGACGGGATCCGGGAGTCGGGTGCCTTCGGTGCGTCGGAGCTGCGGCGGTTCGCCTGGGAAAAGCGGTACACGCGCGAGGAATGGCTGGACTTCCTGCCGACGACCGGCGGCCTGACGCGACTGGCGCCGGAGCAGCTGGCGGAGGTGCTGGCGAGGGTCGGCGCGGCGATCGAAGAGCCCTTCGTGCTGCCGTACACGACGCTGGCGGTCTTCGCGGCGAAGCCTTGACAAAAAAAGTTGTCGGTGAGAACTTGGTCGCGAGCACGACGAACCCGCACCGACCCACGGAGTCCCGATGTCTTTCCAGGCCTACCTCGACAACGCCGAGAAGCAGACCGGCATCACCCCGCGCGCCTTCCTCGACCTGGCGGCGAGCAAGAACCTCACGAAGCACGCCGAGATCATCACGTGGCTGAAAACGGACCACGGCCTGGGCCACGGCCACGCGACGGCGATCGCCCGCCTGGTGACGAAGGGCCCGGAGTTCGTGGCGGCGCACCACACCGACGGCGTCCTCCACCTCGACGGCCTGGCCGCCCGGACCTGACCCCGGGCGGCCAGGCCGGGTTGTCGGCGGCCGGTGTGGGTGCCGGAGGTCCGGGAATCCGGGCTTGCTCGGCCGATGTGCGCCGCCGGGGATGGCCGGTGGCGCGGCCGCCCGACCGGGACCGGTGCGGCAGATGGGGGCCGGTGATTCGGTGGCCGTCCGGGTGGCCGGCCTCGCGCGGCCGATTCCGCGCGAGGCTCGACCTTCCGCTCAGCGGCCCACCGCGGCGGCCGGTTCGGGGCTCGCGGCCGCCGGCGTCGCAGGGGCACGCCGGGGCAGGAACGCGGCGACGGCCAATGCGATCAGCGCCGCCGCCGAGCCCATTGCCAGCACCAGCCGGAAGCCGTTCTGGGAGGGCAGGGTCGCCGGTCCGAAGTGGATGGTCAGGCGGGCGAGGACCAAGCCGGCCGTCGCGCTCGACACCGATGTGCCGATCGAGCGCATCAGCGTGTTGAGGCTGTTGGCCGCCGCGGTCTCCGACACCGGGACCGCGCCCATCACCAGCGCCGGCATGGCGCCGTACGCCAGCCCGATGCCCGCGCCGATGATGCTCGACACCACCACCAGCTGCCAGGTCGCGCTCATCAGCCCGATGCCCAGCGCGTACCCGGCCGCGACGACGACCGCGCCGAGCATCAGCGTCGTCTTCGGGCCGCGGGTGCGTGAAATGCGCGCCGACACCGGGGCGAGCGCCATCATCACCAGGCCCGACGGCGCCATCACCAGGCCCACCACGAGCATCGACTTGCCGAGGCCGTAGCCGGTCGCCGCCGGCAGCTGCAGCAGCTGGGGCAGGACCAGGGACATCGCGAACATCGCGAAGCCGAACACCGCCGACGCGATGTTGGTCAGCAGCACCTGGCGCCGCGCGGTCGTGCGCAGGTCGACCAGCGGCTGCGCCGTCCGCAGCTCCCAGCGGCCCCACAGCAGCAGGACGACGACCGCGACCGCGAGCAGGCCCAGCGTCGCCGGGCTGCCCCAGCCCCAGTCGGCGCCCTTCGAAATCGCCAGCAGCAGGCACACCAGTGCGATCGAAAGCCCGGCCGCGCCCGGCACGTCGAACCGGCCGCCTGTGCGGACGGGGGACTCCGGCACCAGCGCGACGACCAGGCCGACCACCACCAGCCCGAGCCCGGCCGCGGTCCAGAACAGCACGTGCCAGTCGGCGTTTTCGGCCAGCAGCGCCGCGGCGGGCAGGCCGAGCGCGCCGCCGACGCCGAGGGACGCGCTCATCAGCGCCGTGGCCGATCCCAGCCGCTCGGCGGGCAGTTCGTCGCGCATGATGCTGATCCCGAGCGGGATGACGCCGGCCGCGAGGCCCTGCAGTGCCCGGCCGGCGACCATCGGTGCCAGGCTGTCGGACAGCCCGCCGATGGCCGACCCCGCCACCAGGAAGCCGAGGCTGAGCAGCAGCATCCGCCGCTTGCCGTACATGTCGCCGAGCCGGCCGACGGTCGGCGTCGCCACCGCGCCCGCGAGCAGGGTGGCGGTGATCGCCCAGGTGGCGTCGGCGGCGGAGGCGTGCAGCAGCCCGGGCAGGGCCGGGATCAGCGGGATGACCAGCGTCTGCATCAGCGAGACGACGATGCCCGCGAAGGCGAGGACCCCGACGACGAGGTTCGCGCGGGTCGGCGCCTCGCCGGCTGGGGTGGATGGGTCGGGCACGGGGTCCTCCGTCGGGATGTCCGAATTAAATCAGTCGCTTGACTTAGCGTAGCAGTCTTCGGTTGACTGATCACGAACTGACGGCGAGCGCGGAGGAACGATGACGAGCACCACCGAAATCCCGGGGTTCCCGATGACGCGCGCCGCGGGCTGCCCGTTCGACCCGCCGCCCGCGGCCCGCGAGCTGCAGGCGGAGGCGCCGCTGGTTCGCGTCCGGCTGTGGGACGGCAGCACCCCGTGGCTGGTGACCCGCTACGCCGACCAGCGCGCGCTGCTGGCCGATCCGCGCGTCAGCGCCGACGTCACGCGCCCCGGTTACCCGAGCCCGGCGCCGCTGCCGAAGGGGGGCACCGGCATCAGCTTCATCCTGATGGACAACCCCGAGCACGCGCGGCTGCGCAAGATGGTGACCGCGCCGTTCACGATCCGCCGCGTCGCCGCCATGCGCCCGGCGGTGCAGCGGATCGTCGACGACCTGATCGACGAGCTGCTGGCCGGCCCGAAGCCGGTCGACCTCGTCGAGGCGTTCGCGCTGCCGGTGCCGTCACTGGTGATCTGCGAGCTGCTCGGCGTGCCCTACGCCGACCACGATTTCTTCCAGGACAACAGCAAGGTCATCATCCGGCGGGACGCGAAGCCGGAGGAGCGCGCGGCCGGGCACCAAGCGCTCGTCGGCTACCTCGACCGGTTGATGGGGGAGAAGCTCGAGAACCCCGCCGACGACCTGCTCTCCGGGCTCGCGGCCCGCGTGCGCGCCGGGGAGCTGTCGCGGGTCGAAGCGGCGCAGATGGGCGTCCTGCTGCTCATCGCCGGCCACGAAACGACGGCGAACATGATCGCGCTCGGCACGCTGGCCCTGCTGGAGCACCCGGACCAGCTGGCGCTGCTGCGCGAGTCCGACGACCCGGCGCTGGTGGCGTCGGCGGTCGAAGAACTGTTGCGGTACCTGAACATCACGCACAACGGCCGCCGCCGGGTGGCGCTCGAGGACATCGAGATCGCGGGCGAGACCGTCCGCGCGGGCGAGGGCCTGATCATGGCCAACGACATCGCCAACCGCGACCCCGCGGTGTTCCCCGACGGCGACCGCCTCGACCTGAACCGCGACGCGCACCGGCACGTCGCCTTCGGCTTCGGCGTGCACCAGTGCCTCGGCCAGCCGCTGGCCCGGCTCGAGCTCCAGGTCGTCTACAGCACGCTCTACCGGCGGATCCCGACGCTCGCGCTGGCGACCGGGGTCGAGCGGATCCCGTTCAAGCACGACGGATCCGTGTACGGCGTGTACGAGCTGCCGGTCACCTGGTGAGGCGCGTCAGACGCTCCGCAGCACCGACACGACCACGCCCAGGATCGCCGCCCGATCGCCGTCGATGACGTCGTAGGCCGGGTTGCGGGGCTCGAGGAAGACGTGACCGTTGCGGCGGCGGTACACCTTGACCGTCGCCTCCTCGTCGATCATCGCCGCGACGATCTGGCCGGAGTGGGCCTCGCTCTGCTGCTTGACCACGACGATGTCGCCGTCGCAGATGGCGGCGTCGATCATCGAGTCACCGCGGACGCGCAGCCCGAAGACCGTGCCCCGCCCGGTGAGGTCGCGCGGCAGCTTCAGGACGTCGTCGACGTGCTCGACGGCCGAGATCGGCGTACCGGCGGCGATGTCGCCGACGACGGGCACCGGGACCGAGTCGCGGTCTTCCCGCGCTTCGCCGCCCTGCAGGAACGCGCGCACGTCCATCGGGCGCGACACGCCGGCCCCGCGGCGCAGGAAACCCTTGTCCTCCAGGCTCGCCAGGTGCTTCGACACCGACGACGTCGACTGCAGGCCGACCGCTTCGCCGATCTCGCGGGTGCTGGGGGAGTAGCCGTACCGGACCACCCAGTCCCGGATCGCCACGAGGATCTTCTGCTGCCGTTCCGGCAGGGCCGCGGCGTCGAGGTGCTCGAAGGTGTCGTCGTAGGTGGTCACGGGCGTGATCCTAGAGGCTCGCCTCCCTCCGTTGCCGACCGGTCCGCCCCGGCGGGTCCCGCTGACCGGAACAACGAGTGACAGTTGGCGCCTTACCAACATGAACCGGGACTTTGCCAGCCGTTGACCTGGATAACGAATCGACGTATGGTCTAGACCACAATTTTCCTTCGCTCGTAACCCTTCCCGTCGCGGCGGGCCTCCCCGGGGGCCCGGACCGCGGCTTCGCCGTGCCCGGCGGGAGGCGAGCCTGTCCCCGGAGGAGCTGGTATGAACCGGAAACTGGTCGCGGCCGCGGCGGGTGCTCTCCTGGCCCCGCTGCTGGTGGTCCTCAACCCCGCCGGCATCGCGAGCGCGCACGGGTACGTCAACGCACCGGCCAGCCGGCAGGCGCAGTGCGCGCAGCACACCGTGTCGTGCGGGCAGATCCAGTACGAACCCCAGAGCGTCGAGGGCCCGAAGGGCCTGAAGTCCTGCAACGCCGGCCTGGCCCAGTTCGCCGAGCTGAACGACGACAGCAAGGGCTGGCGCGCCTCCCCGGTCGGCCGCACGGTGACGTTCACGTGGACCTTCACCGCCCGCCACCGCACGTCGAACTACCAGTACTTCATCGGGAACGAGAAGATCGCCGAGGTGAGCGGCAACAACCAGCAACCCCCGGCGACCGTCTCGCACCAGGTGAACCTGGGCAGCCACACGGGCCGCCAGAAGGTGCTGGCGGTGTGGAACATCGCGGACACGTCGAACGCGTTCTACGCCTGCATCGACCTGCAGGTCAGCTGAGCCACCCCCGGCCCGGGAGCGCGCGGCTCCCGGGCCGGCGGGTTCACCGGCCCGGGCTCGGATCCGCGGCCCCCGCGCGCTCGCTTTCGCGGGCGGCCCCGGCTCGCGAGGCGCCGGCCGGCTGCGGCGCCGGACGGACGGATTCGTCGAGGATCGTCTGGGCGATCGCGGCGAGGTCCCGGACGCTCGTCCCGGCCGAGACCATCGCCCGGCGCCGGCGCGTCAAGGCGACGAGGTGGGGGCGGATCGCCTCGGTGAGCCGGGGCGCCAGGTACTGCAGCAGATCCACTTGAGAACGGGTACTGCTCAGGGTGATCGTGCTCGGCAGGCGATCCGCGATGGCGTACCGGAACGCCCGCGCCATGAGTCCCACCGGGGTGATCGCGCCGGTGGCCTCGCTCGTCGCCTGTGCCGCGGGGATGACCGCGGCACCGATCCCGGTGAGCGGCTCGACGACGCGGGGGTCGTCGCCCGTGGTGGAAATGGCCAGCACCGCGTCGGGCGGAAGCCCGATGAACGGCGGCGGGTCCGCCCCGCCGAGGTCGAAGGCGAAACCGAACTCGGGCAGTGCCGGGTCCTCGACCACCGTCAGATCGGGCAGGGCCACGCCCAGTTCGGTGTAGAGGCCTTTCCGGGCGGCGGCGAAGCCGTCGGGCGCCGCGACATCGGCTGATTCCAGCAAGGCTTCGAGGTAACCGGGGTGGATCTTGATCCGCCACGTGCCCGAAGCCAAGCTGTCGACGACCTGTTCGGCGATACCGGCGGCGGGCAACCCGGGATCGACGGCCTGGTGGTACCGATCGTGGGCGTCCCGGAGGGAAAGGCCGAGCCGGAGGGCGAGTTCGAGTCCCGCCACCGCACCCGGCGGCGGTGCGCCTTCGGAAAGGATCGAAGCCAGGTGGTCGCGGTCCACGAGCGCGATCGCGTTCCGTCCGACGGCTTCGGTCACCACGGCGGACAGCACGGTCGAAAACCCGGCGACGTCGCCGGACCGCGCTCGCCCGGCCAGCACGGCCTCCGCTTCGCCGGCTTGCCGGTACCAGGGGATACCCGCGACCCCCCGGAACAGCGACGAAGAAGCGGAGTCGTCGGTGTCGCACCGGGCACCGCCGGCCGTGACGGTGAAGAGCTCGAGGGCGTCGGGGGCGCACCCGATGTTCACGGTGATCCCGACGCCGACGCCGAGCCGGTCCACCAGGTCTTCGAGGGCCTTCTGAACCGCGGTACGGCACCCGAGCAGGCCGGGATCGGACCGGGCGGCCGGTTGGTGCAGGGCCGGCGCGAGCTCGACGTCGACCGTCGTCTCGGCGGGACTGGTCATGCCGCTCCACCTCCGGCGCGCTGGATCGGTGGCAGCTGGGTCCGGGCTTCCCGGGCGGCTGCCGCGTACGACCACTCTTCGTCGGCGACGATCCGGATCAGGCCGTCGAGGTCGCTGTCGGGGCGGAGGCTGACCCCGGCGTGGAGCAGGTCCCGGAAGACCGTCGTCAGCCGGACGACGCCGCGCTCGTCGAGGTCGGGAGCGTCGACGAGGTGCCCGGCCGTCCGCCACTCCGAGATCAGCTCGGCGGCGTCGTCGATTCTCACCAGGTCGGCCGCGCCGGCGAGCAAGCGCGCCTCCAGGACACG
Source organism: Amycolatopsis sp. cg9 (assembly GCF_041346945.1). Taxonomy (NCBI): domain Bacteria; kingdom Bacillati; phylum Actinomycetota; class Actinomycetes; order Pseudonocardiales; family Pseudonocardiaceae; genus Amycolatopsis; species Amycolatopsis sp. cg9. Next base: position 6,917,573 of record NZ_CP166850.1, read on the forward strand.
CATCGGGTAGGTCAGCCGGTCGTGGTCGCCTCCGGTTTCGATCAGCAGCGCGGACCAGACGACCTGGTCGAAGAAGTGGTGGACCTTGTCCCTGACCCAGCCGACCGCCCGCTCCAGCGCGGTGGCTCCCGGGTGGCCGGTGCCCTCGGCGCCGGCGGGCGGCGCCACCACCCAGCACCCCTCCGCCCCGGTCAGGGGGTCCGGGACCACCGAGACTTCGACTTCCTGGCCGAGTTTCGACCGCACGTGCTCGCCCGAGCTCGGAACGTACGCGTGGCCGGGGGGAACATGCCCGGGCACCGCGCGTTGGTCGCCGATCCGGATGCGATAGCTGCCGGGGGGCAGCTCGCCGTCTTCCCGGATGCGGATGCCCGGAACGGTGACGCCGGTCGCGGCCCGGACCCGGTCGCGGATCCGGGGGATCGTGGTGGCGAACAACGGACCTTCCTCGCTCGTGTCCGCCGGCACCAGGTCGGTGGCGATCGAGACGACGATCGGGTCCGTCATCGGCCACGCCCAATCGCCGAGCGCCGGTGACAGCTGGAACAACTCGTCGCGCACCAGGTCCAGTGCTTCGACCAGCGGGAGCTCGCCGAGGCCGCTCGCCGCCCGGCGGAACCGCACCAGCCGCGCCGCACCACCGCCGGTCTTCCGGAGGACGTCCGCCAGCTCGTGGGCCGGCACCGCGCCGGCGGCGACGGCGGCGCGTCGCGCTTCGGACTCCTCGCCCCGCAGCAGCGAGGTGAGGAGGCGACGGCATTCGAGCGCGGTCAGGCAGTCGTCCGGGGGGAGGGGCAGCGGTGTGCTCAGCGCTCGCCCCACGAGGTCGTGGGCCCGGTCCACCTCGTCGTTCTCGAGCAGCGCGTCGATCGCCACGAGCACCCGCCCCACCAAGCCGGGCTTGTCGATGTCCGGGAGCCCGGCGGACTCGAGGACGTCGATCGAGATGAGCGCCGCCTCTTCCCAGCGGGCCGCGGCGATCAGGAGCCGGCTCCGGGTGAGCGCGAACGGCCACCGGCTGTCCTCGACGCTCGCTTCGGCGAGCCGGCGGAGAACGTCTTCGGGGTCGAGGTGGGCGGTCTGGAGCCGCCCGGCCAGCCGGTCCACCTCGTCCGCGTGGCGGAGGGCCGTCGCCGCACCGGCGTCACTCGGGGCCGCGCGGGCGAAGTCGCGCAATTCCCTGGCCAGCTGGCTCGCTTCGAAGACATCGCGAAGGGACGCGCGCAACGTCGCCATCTGCTTTTCGGTGACCTCCGGGCGGTCGAGAGCGAGGTGGCACAACATCAGCGTTCCCGCGATGTCACCGGCGGTGTAGGTCGTGCGGTCGAAATGGGAATCGATGGGCTCGAGCAAGGCGATGGCCTCGTCGTAGCGCCCGCCCCGGTACAGGAGCTCGGCGACGACCGGGATCCCGGCGTACTCGACCCGTGGATCTTCCCGGTCGATCAGTTCGACGGCACCCGCGGCCGTCGTAGCGGCCGCTTCGGGCTCGGCCCGCAGCAACGCGCGAATCGCGATCAAGCGGGCCTTGAGCCCTTCGGGCCCGTCGTAGGCGCCGTGCAGCATTTCTTCGGCTTCCCGGTATCGGCCGAGCAGGTACCGGGCGAGCCCGTGCATGAGCACGTTGTCGGGAGGCAGATCGAGGAATCGCCGGCAGGTCGCCTCCGCCTCCGGATGCCCGCTCTGCAATTGGGCGTAGAGGAGCGTCCACAGCGCGAACTGGTCCCCTGGGGCCAGAGTCACCGCCTGCTGGGCGCAGCCGAGGGCGACCCCGGCCAGTTCGAGCTCGATGAACGTCTCGGCCAGCCGCGACCACATGTCGCCGTCCTGGTCGTCGTCCAGGAGGTGTCGTTCGTAAGCTTCGAGCACCGCCAGCATGAGCGGCTTGCTCCGCTCGGGATCCACGTCGGCGAGCTCTCGGTGGATCGCCGCGGAGGTGTCCAGCGCCCAGGACCAGGCCCAGCTCGTCGGCCCGGCTTCGGTTCCGGCCCGCCACTGCTCCAGTGCCCGCTCCAGCCGGCCGCGTCGTTCGGCGCGGTCGAGCAGGCCGACCGAGCTCAAGCGGAGCGTCTCGGCGAGGTACCAGCGGGTGAGCGGGCGGTCCGCGGCGCCGAGCGACAACCGGAGGAGCCGTTCGGCGTCGATGAGCTGTTCTGCCTGGTACGCCTTTTCCCCGGCGTCGAAGTAGGCGTCGGCCACTGCTTCGACATCACGCGGGGGGAGCAGTTCGGCCTTGAGCTCGCGGAGACTCACCGCGGCCGCCGGATCGTGGTCGACCTTCCCTTCGTCGATGACCCGGGAAACATCGGTGAGTGCCTGCTGCTGCCTGCCGAGCCGCTTTTCGACGCGGATGAGGGCGTGGAAGACCGCGGGATCGTCGGAATCGCACGCGCGGACCGCGCTGAGCACGCCGTCGACGGAGCCGACGTCGGCTGAGCGGTCGGCGGCCTGGAGCGCGCCTTCGCAGTTTCCTTCCAGGATGGCGGCTTCGAGTTCGAGGGCGCACAGAATGTTTTCGGCGACCGGTTCGACCCGGTGGCGCAGGGCGGGGACGATCCGGTCGAGCAGAGCTTTGCGGGCCGGGCCCGCTCCTTCGGCGAGCAGCAATGCGTGCAGCCAGCTCGCGACGGCTTCGAGTGCTTCGGGGGTGTCCTCCACCGCCTCCAGCACCTGGGTGGCGGCGGCAGCGGGTTTCCCCAGGTGCTCGGCGCACTCGGCGTTCATCAGGAGGAGAACCGCACGGGGCGGGTGCGCACCCCGCTCGGCCAGTGCGGTGGTGATGGCGTCGTGTGCCGCTTCGTACCGCCTCTCCGCGAGGAGTGCCATCGCGTAATCCGCTGCTGCACGGCGGATCGCCGGCGGAGTGGTCAGCGTGTCCCGGAAGACGTCGGCACCTCGCCAAGCCTGCCATTCCACTCGGGTGGTCATGACGCCCTCTCGAATCCGTCGCCGGGCGGTTGCGGAGTCCGTGGAAGCGCACGGGGCTGGCCGGCTGGTTCGTCCGGCTGGTAGCGGGGAACCTCGAACGCATGGGTGCACACCGGGCATCTCCCGGACTGCGGCTTCTGGAGGTCTTCCCGGCAGCTGCAGCCGGCCGCCGCGTCCTGCCACGAACACGGGCACACGAGGGGAATCGAGCACTCGGCGCAGAGCTTGTAGATGGCCCGGGTCTCCGCCGAGCAGCGGGGACACGTTCCCTGCGGTGGCCGCGTTTCGCGCTCGGGACGTGGGCTCCGGTGCCGTGCCTTGACGATCTCGATGTCGCGCTGCAGGTAGATGACCGGTGTGCCGAAGTCTCGGTGGTCCCAGGCGTACTGCTCGCGCACCGCGAGTTGCTTGCGTCCCTCGAACACCGCCTGGCCGATGGTCTGGTTGTCGATGAGGGCCTTGTAGAAGGCCGCGGCGAAGATGTCCGCCTCGGTCGCGCCGATGTCGTACTGCATCGCGATGACGGCGGGGACACCGGACCGGACGATCTCGACCGCGGTGCAGTAGAGCGTCTCGGTGTCGGTTCCGCCGCCGTGGCAGGAGTGCAGGAAAATCAGGCTCGGTGGGGTGGAACCGAACAGTTCACGCAGTTTGCTCGTGTCGACGAGCTCGGTCCGGTCGATGGGCTCGGTCGGCAGGCGCCGGGAGCGGTCGATCTCCACCCGGGCTTCGTCGGCCGCGATCCGGTCCGATTCGCGGGGCAGCACGATCTTGCCCGGTTCGCCGTGCGCGACGAGGTGCACGATGTCGGGATTCAGATCGCTGATCTCCTTCTTCAGCTGGCTGAACGTCGGCTGGTGCAGGGGACGGGCGGTGAGCGCGGTCTCGTCGTGGAACAGAGCCTGGAGCTCTTTGGTGGTGCCTTCGTTGGTTCCGTCCGGAGTGCACAGCGCGAAGAGTATGGACAGGTTGTCGCGCGGGTTGTCGGGGAATTCGCGCTGGTCCGACAGAACCCGGGTGAGCACCAGCGAATGCGATTCGCCGGTGAGGAAGGTGCCGCTGCCGTCTTGGTGCGTGAGGTAGAGGAATTCCCAGGGAAGGTTGGTCAGGTCCTCCGCGAGGGGGTGGAAGGTGATGACCAGCCGGAGCGCGTTCGCCCGGCCTTCCTTGACTCGACTCCGGAACTTTTCGAACGTCTGGCGGAAGGCCAGGTCGACCTCGCCGCGGAAGACGCGGTCGTAGAGATGCCGCCCCAGGATCTTGAGCCCCTCGCCCGAAACCGCGTCGGCGCGATCTCGCAGGAGCTGACTGAGCCACGTGGTGGTCGCGGTGTGAAGCCCATCCCCGTCGGTCTGGCAGGTGTAGGTCCGCTCGTGGGTTTCGCTGGTGAACCGGACGTTCGTGTCGTCCACCAGATCCAGGGTGCACTCGATGAACCCGGTTCTGCTCATGACGCGCTCCGGATGTGCAGGGCGCGGGCCAGTAGAGGATCGGCTTCTCGCCGCGTGCTGTCCCACCGTTCGATGCCCTGGGCACGCTCGCGGATCGTGGTGGCCCGCTGTGCCCACCTGGCGTAGACGTCGTCCACGGCGTCGGGCGGAACGTCCGGACTGGTCGCGATTTCTTCGTAGAGCGCCGCGAGGTAGTTTCGCGTGACCGAGCGGGCGTCTTCGTTGGGGATTCCCGCCCACCGCACGATCCGGTTCCACAGCGGCGTGAACCACGGCAGCGACTTCAAGTCGACCAAGGGTTCCGCGTCGACGCTGAAGACGATGTAGTCGGTCTTCGCGGGCGGCTTCGCCGATGCCGCGGTGTCACCTTTCTTCAGCATCCCGCCGTCGAGCCACAGCCGGTCGGCGAGTTCGGAGTCCGGCAGCACCGCGAACGACGCGGAAGGCAGCTGGTCGCCGTGGAGCTCGATTCGTTCGCCGAGCACGGGCTGCACCTGCTTGTGGCCCAGAGCGGCTTCGACGGCGTCGAGGACACCGTTCGCGATGCCGAGCCCGGTGGACATCGGACCGCCGACGCCGACCGCGGAGCAGATCTTCTGCACGGCATCGAGCGCGGCACGCACGTAGTCGTCGCGCAAGAGCCGGTACAGGATCACCGTGACGGCGATCCGCCCGGTGTAGGGGAAGGGGCCGGCGACGAGCGTGTCCGTGTACCGCATGGTGCGCGGGGTGCCGTGTTCGGCGTTCACCATCGAAGAGCCGACGACGAACGGGACTCGGCAGGCGGCCCCGTCGAAAACGAACTCGGTGACGGCGAGAACGATCGGATCGTAGGTCTTGCCGAGTACCTGATCGGAAGCCAGCCGCATGTCGTTCACCGTGACGCGAACGCGGTGGCGATCTTTCACCGCCGGCCCGCCATCCCCGTTTTCCGGCCCGGCGCCCAGTACGTGGCCGTCCGGGATCCGGAGCCGGTGGCAGACCGGGAGCTGTGAACGGCCGAAGTTCTGGATGGCGTCGTGAATTCCTCCCGGCATCCTGTCTCCCTGAACTCGGCTTGCTGCGATGAGCGTGAGTCGTCGCCGGCAGCCACCGGGTTACACATTGATGTGGCAAAAGTGGGAAATCACTCGGGTGGCGTACGTTGTTTCGAGGAAGAACGGTGGCCGATGATCGCCTCGTCTTCGAGACGTTTCTTCGCGGGTTTCCGGGACGATCGGCTCGGGTCAGTTCTTCGCCGTGCCGGGTGCGTTCCGGTACGTCAGGATTCCGTCGACGCCGCGCAGGAAGGTTTCGCAGATCGGGGCCGGGTCGGTCAGGCAGCCCGCGGCCATGGCGCCGTCGCGGAGGAGGACGAAGTGGCGGGCCGCCGGTTCGGGGGCGGATTCGCCGGTGGCCGCCAGCAGTTCGGTGATGGTCTCCAGGAACCAGTGGCGGTGCGTGAGGACCGCCTGGTGCACCGGGTGGGCCGGGTCGGGGTACTCGGCGGCGGCGTTGAGGAACGCGCAGCCCCGGAAGCCGGGGGAGCGGATGCCGTCCGCGATCGAGGCGGCGACCGCGCGGACGGTGTCGGCCGGTGGGCCGCCGGCGGTGCGGGCGGCCGCCACCTGGGCGCGGATGGCGTGGTCGGCTTCGGTCAGGTAGGCGACCAGCAGGTCGTCCTTGCTGGGGAAGTGCCGGTACAGCGTGGCGCGGGTGACGCCCGCGTCGGCGATGACCCGGTCGATGCCGACCGAGTGGAGTCCCTCGGTGTAGAACAGCCGGCTCGCCGAGGCGAGCAGCCGGGCTCGGGCTTCGGACACGTGAACTCCTGCCTCGCGGTGCTGCGCCCAGGCTAGCAGATAGAACGGTCGGTCTTGACGGACGCACCGTGCGCTGCCATAGTCCCCATCACGAGATAGAACGATCTGTCTACCTGATTCGGGAGCACCCATGACCACCCGCACCGTTCCCGCCGCCGGCACCGCGCAGTCCCTGCGGCGGCTCTACTTCGCCCGGTTCGCGTTCGCCGTCGTCTGGGCCGGCCTGCTGTTCACGACGGCGTCGAGCCTCGGCCCGGTCAGCGTCGCGCTGCTGGTGCTGTACCCGCTGTTCGACGTGGCCGCCGCCGTGGTCGACGCCCGGTCGTCCGGGGCCGGTCAGCCGGTCCTGGCGCTGTACGTGAACGTCGCGATCAGCCTGCTGGCGGGCGCCGGACTGGCCTTCGCGGTCTCGTCCGGCATCCCGGACGTCCTGCGCGTGTGGGGGAGCTGGGCCGTCGTGGCCGGCGCCGTCCAGCTCGCGGTCGGCGTCGCCCGCCGCGCACTGGGCGGGCAGTGGCCGATGATCCTCAGCGGCGGGATCTCCGTCCTGGCCGGCACTTCCTTCATCCTGCAGGCCACAAAGGACGGTGCGTCGCTGACGACGCTGGCCGGCTACGCGACGCTGGGCGGCGTCTTCTTCCTCGTCTCCGCGCTGCGGCTGGGTCGCGCGAACAAGGCCGCAGGCTAGGCCTCGGCGAGCAGTGCCGGGTCGGTCGCGACCGCCCGGAGCCGCGCCAGCATGATGCGGGCGACCCGGTCGTAGCGGCTGTCGTCGTCGAAGAGGACGGCGTCCTCGGCGGCGACGCGCGCCAGGGCGTCGAGCTCGAAGGCCAGGTCGGTCGGATCGAGGTCCGCGTCGATCTCGCCCAGTGTCTGCGCCTCGGAAGTCGTTGCCGCGTAAAGGGTTTGCCAGTCCTGGCGGGCGGCGGCGATGGTGTCCCGGACGCGGCCGGGGCGGGCGTCGAACTCGGCGGCCGCCCCGGTGAAGAAGCAGCCGCCGTCGAACACCGGCTGCCGCGTGTACCGCAGCCACGACTCGCCCAGTGCCCGGACGCGCCGGATTCCCGCGGGGGCCCGCCTGGCCGGCCGGACGACCTTCGCCGCGAAGACCTCGATCGCCGCCCGCACGGTCGCGAGCTGCAGCTCCTCCTTCGACCCGAAGAGCGCGAACACCCCGCTCTTGCTGACGTCGAGCTCGACGGCCAGCCGCCGCACGGACAGGCTTTCCAGTCCCTCCGCCGAGGCGATGTTCATCGCCCGGTCCAGGATGAGCTGCCGTGACTGCATGCCGCGCAAGACCCGCTTGTCCACGACGTGAGCATACCGGACGGACGTCCGTCCGCTCTCTTGCCTGGCTGAGCGTCGATGTCAGCAGGGTTTGTCGGACATGGGTCTGGTTCACCACGTGAAGTTCCAGTACGGTCGTCCACATTGTTTGACCGAAGGAGCTGGGCATGCGAGCGGTGCGTCAGGACGAGTGGGGTTCTCCGGACGGCATGAGACCGGTCGAGATCGCGGCGCCGGTGGGGGTGTTCGCGGAGGTCGTCGACTGCACCACGGCGGACGTCGCCGCCACGGTCCGGTGCCTCCGCCCGGGCGGGATCCTCGTCGACGCCCAGAGCGCGTGGACCCGCGGGATGCGGGAACGGGCGGCGGAACCGGGTGTCCGCGCGTCCGGGTTCCTGGTCGAGCCGGGCCACGTCGGTCTCGCCGCGCTGGCGGACCTGGTGCGCGAAGGCGCGCTGAGCGTGCACGTCGGCAGCGGACTGCCGCTCTCGCAAGCGGTCGAGGCGCCCAGGTTCGTCGAAAGCGGACGGACGGTCGGCAAGATCGTGCTGACCGCGGGCGGGGCGGCATGAGCCCGATGACCACGTTCGTCCTCGTCCACGGCGCCTGGCACGGGCCGTGGGCCTGGCACGGCGTCGCAGCCCACCTGCGGGCGGCGGGGATGCGCACGATCACCCCGGAACTCGGCGCGGGCGGCCTCCACGACGACGCCGGTGCGGTCGCCCGCGCCCTGCCCGCCGGCGAAGAAGTCGTGCTGGTCGGGCACAGCTACGCCGGCCTGGTCGTGCGGGAGGCGGCCGACGCGCGCCCGGACGCGGTCGGGCACGTCGTCCTGCTGGACGGCTGGGCCGGGCCGGACGGCGCGAGCCTGGTCGGCTTGGCGCCGGCCGCGTTCGGCCAGGCGATGCGGGCGGCCGCCGCGGCGAACGGCGACGGCCGGCTGATCCCGGCGCCGCCGCCGGCCGCGTTCGGCGTCACCGAACCGGATCTCGCCGCGTGGCTGGCCGCGCGCCTGCGGCCGCAGGCGCTGCGCACGTTCACCGAACCCACGCGGTTGACCGGCGCGGTCGACAGCATTCCCGGGACAGCTGTCCACTGCCGGCCGTCGACCTACCCGTTCGACCGGTTCGGGGAGGCGGTCGGGTACGCCACGCGCGCACTGGACGGGCCGCATGACGTGCCGCTCACCGACCCCGGGCTGGTCGCCCGTGCGCTCTTGGCGATCCCGGAGCCGCCGCGCACGGCCGTGCCGGGCCCGGCTAGGTTGCTCGGGTGAGTCTCCTCGATGACGTGGCCGAACGCGACGGCTGGCGCTGCTGGGTGTGCGACGAACCGGTCGACCCCGGCATGTCGGTGAACGACCCGCGGGGGCCCAGCGTCGACAGCCGGACCGCCGATCGCAAGGCGAAGGTCCCCGAACGGCTCGCGCACCGCGGGTGCAACACGCGCAAGGGCGCGGTCAAGGTGGTCATCGCCTGGCCGGACCGCCTGCACGTGGCCGAACCCGCGCCGCTGATCACCGTGGCCGGCCGGCTGGAACGCAAGGGCGGCCGCGAACTGGTGGCCCGCTGCCCGACCGAGCCGGACGCCCGGGAAGCGGCGGACTGGCTGGTGGACCGGTTCTCCCGCCTGGTGCCGGGACTGCCGGTGACCGCCGACGTCCAGCCGGGCGGCGGCCAGTTCCTCGTCATCCTGGCCGCCGGCCGGCGCTGACGCGTGGGTCAGCCGGCCCTCACGCGGCGCCGCCGGGCTGCCACGGGCCGCCCGCGTACCCGGACGGCGGGTACGCCGCCGCGCGCTTGGCGGCGCTGAGCCGGACGACGCCGAGGACCGCGTTGAGGACGAGGGCGATGAGCAGGAACGGAACCGCGATCAGCTGGATCACCCGGAACCCCATCGCTTCGGAAACCAGCTGGCCGATCACCGGTCCGAGCACGAGGGCGAGCACGGCGAGCCCGGCGGTCACCCCGGCGACGGCACCGCGCCGTTCGCGGAGCTTCAGGATCAGCGCGACCGCCGTGCCGGCGGCCGCGCCGGTGCCGAGCCCCGACAGGGCGCGGCCGGCCATCAGCAGGCCGCCGGCGTCGGCGAAGGCGGCCAGCAGGACGCCGAAGAGCAGGAAGCACGTCGCGGGCACGGCCACGGCCGTGGGGAAGCGGGCGCCGAGCAGCAGCCCCGCGACGGCGCTGAGCGCCGCCCCGGCCAGGTAGGCGACCAACCCGATCAGGAGCAGGCTCCGGCTCGACAGGCCCAGCGCCAGCTGGATCTCCGACAGGCCGTCGAACCGGTAGATCACCGTCAGCATGAACAGCCCGATCAGCGCGGTGAACCCGGGCCCGGACACCTGCCACCAGACCGGTGCGGTGACCGGGCGGGTGACATTCGGCGATGGTGGCGTCACGTACATGCGGTGACCGTATAACTTCGACGGCCCCCGCGTGCGGCGTTGTCGGAAGTCGGACAGGGCCCCGTTTTCGGTAAGGTGGAGCCCGCTGGTGGCAGGGGGTGGTCGACGTCGGACCAGGTCGGGTGACCGAGCCGGGCGGCTCCGCCGAGCGGGCCGAGGACATCGTCGCGCTGACCCGGCTGGCCACCGGGCCCGGCGCGGTCGGCGCGGTGCTCGACTGGCTCGCGACGCGCACCGGCGGCACGGCGGCCCTGCTCGGCGTCGATGGCGAAACCCTTGCGGTGCCCGCGAAGCGGCCCGCTCCCGGCCCGCCGGTCCTGGCCGCGGCCGCCGCCGCGGTGGCCGGCATGCACCGCAGCGGGACGCCGTCGGCGGTCCTCGGCGGCGAGCCGGGCCCGATCGACGTCGTCCGCCTCGATGCCGGTGACGAAGCCGCGCGGGCGGCGTACCTGGTCCTCACGAACCGGTCGGCGCATCGGCACAGCGTCCTGCTCGCCGACGCCGCCCGCCTCCTCGGCCTGTGCTGGCGGCTGGCGGAAGCCGACCGGGCCCGCCACCGGGTCGCGTCGGCGATGACGCTCAGCCGCGAGGCCGTGCTGCACCTGCTCATGATCGGCAGCCTCGCCGCCGCCCGGCGGATCGCCGCCACCCTGGGGCCCCGGCTGCCGAACGCGGCCCGCGTGTTCGTCGTGGAGTGCCCGGCCGGCCGGCGCCGCCAGGTCGGCGAGCAGATCGACCGCTTCGCACGGGGGCGGGCGTGGATCGTGCCCTGTCCCGTCCGGCCCCACCACCTGATCGCGCTCGTCCCGCCGCGGCGGGAGCAGCGCCTGGACCTGCTGCTCGCCGACCGCGTCCCGGAAGCTCGGATCGGCGCGAGCCAGGAGGTACCGCTGCGCGAGACCGCGCTCGGCTACGAACAGGCGTTCCACGCGCTGGCGGTGGCCCGCGGCGTGCCCGGCCGGTACGCGCGGTTCGACCGGCACACCGACCTGACGCCGTTCCTCGGGGGCCGCGGCCCGGCCTGGGCGGCGGGGTTCCTGACGCCGTGCCTGACCCACGTCCCGGCGCGGCGGGCCGATCCCGGCGCCGAGGAGCTCTTGGCCACGTTGAACTCCTGGCTCACCTTCGACAGCGGCGCCGTCCGCCACCTCAAGATCCACCGCAACACGCTGTCCGCGCGGCTGCGCGTGCTCGGCACCCTGCTCGGCCTGGACCTGACCCGGCTCGCCGACCAGTCGGCGGCCTGGCTGGCCCTGCGCCTGCACGCCGCCCGCGGGACCGCGGCCGCCCTGGAGGGCACGCTCGACGATCTGCTGGCGACCCCGGCCGCCGTCGTCTGGGCCCGCTCCCAGCTGCTTCCCCTCGACCGGGCCGGCCTCCCGGCCGGCACCGAAACGCTCCGGGCCTGGCTGCACGCCGACACCCGGCTGCCCGCCACCGCGGCGGCGCTCGGCATCTCCGCACCGGCGGTGCGCAAGCGGCTGGCCCGGATCGAGCGCGCACTCGGCCGTTCACTGCTGCACGCGCCCAGCGCCAGGCACGAGCTGTGGCTCGCGATGCGAGCACTCGGCACGCTCTGACCGGCCGTCACTGGTCACCGCGAAACCGCGTGGGCCGCTCACTGTGCAGTCCGTGCCTCGCCGTGGCGGGCGGTGGCTGGCTAGGTTCGGGGCAGGCTTGCCGGACGATGCGAGGGGGAGCGGAGATGAGTGCGTCGATCGGAACAGCGCTGCGGTAGGTCTACTGTGGACTGAAGTGGAGACGCGACGGTGATCACTTCCGGCTCCGCAGCCCGCGCCGGTCCAGCATGATGCTCGGACATGGTCGAGAACTTCCGCCTGCGTTCGGTCGCCGCGGCCGCGTACGGGCCGGCGGCGCTGTTCGGGCTGTCCGAGGGGGCGGTGCTGCCGGTCATCGCGCCGAGCGCGATCGAGCGCGGGGCCGGCACGGCCACGGCGGCGCTGATCGCGGCGATGCTCGGGGTCGGCTCGCTGGTCGCGAACATCCCCGCCGGGGTGCTGACGACCCGGATCGGCGAGCGCCGGTCGATGCTCGTGGCGGCGGCCGTCCTGGCCGGCGGCGTGCTGATCTGCCGGGTCGACCTGGGCCGCGGGCCGTGGTCGCTGTTGCTCTACGGCTCCGGGGTCGTGCTGATCGGGGCGGCCGCCGCGGTCTACGGCCTGGCCCGCCAGTCGTACCTGACCGAAGTCGCCCCGCCGCACATGCGGGCCAGGGCGTTGTCGACGCTGGGCGGGAGCACGCGGATCGGCGTGTTCCTCGGACCCTTCGCCGGTGCCGCGGCGATGCGGTTCGCCGGTCTCCCGGGCGCGTACTACGTGAGCCTGGCCGCGATCGCCGCGGCGGCCGCACTGGTGCTGCGGGTGCCCGACCTCGAGGGTGCCGGCAGCGCCCACGCGCCCGTGGTCACCACGCGGGCGATGCTCAAGCGGCAGTGGCGGGTGTACGCGACACTGGGCCTCGGGGTCCTGCTGCTGTCGGCGATCCGCCAGACGCGTCAGACGGTGGTGCCGTTGTGGGCGGCGCACATCGGGCTGTCGCCGACGACCGGTTCGATCATCTACGGCGTTGCCGGCGCCGTCGACGCGCTGACGTTCTACCCGGCGGGCAAGGTGATGGACCGCTACGGCCGCCACTGGGTGGCTGTGCCGGCGACCCTCGTGCTCGGCACGTCCTTCCTCCTGATGCCGCTCGCCGGCGGCGCGACCCTGCTGACCGTGGCGGCGATGGTGATGGCTTCGGCAACGGGATCGGCTCGGGCATCGTGATGACGCTCGGCGCCGACGTGTCCCCGCCGGAGGGCCGCCCGACGCACCTGAGCATCTGGAACGAACTGGCCGACATCGGCACCGGCGTGGGCCCCTTGATCCTCTCGGCGGCGACCGCGCCGGCCGGACTCGGCGCGAGAATCGCGGTCAGCGGCCTGGTCGGCTTCGCCGCGGCCGGAGCGTTGTGGCGCTGGATTCCGAGATGCTCCTGACGGCCGTTCACCGCTGAGTCCGAAAAGGACAGTCCGGCCGGCCGACGCCGGTCGCGCACGCCCGGCTTCGGGCAATGCCCCAACCGGGTGGTGGTGCTTGACCTGCTTCGCGATCGTCGGACCACTACACCACCAGGTGTTGACATTCCTCGCACGCTCAGCACGCGGCAGCACTGCGCTACCGTAGAGATTCGGCTACACCGTGCTGTGGAGGTCCGATGAATCCGGCGGACAGGAACGCCGACAATGCGGTGCCGGTGCCGATGGACGGCACCCGATCGGAGTTGTCCGGTACGGCGGGTGACGTCGTCCAGGCGCGGGACGTCAGCGGTGGCGTGCACTTCCACCAGTCCGGTCCACCCGGGCGAGACGTACCCCGGCAATTGCTCGGCGATGTACGAGGATTCGTCAACCGCTCAGCCGAACTGGGCCGGCTGGACTCGGTCTTGTCCGAAACCGGGCGAGATGCCGCGCACCTCACGGTGATCGTCGGAACGGCCGGGGTGGGCAAAACCGCGTTGGCTCTTCGCTGGGCACATCGCATGCAAGACCAATTCCCCGATGGCCAGTTGTACGTGAACCTCCGCGGTTATGATCCGGGTACGCCGATCACCGCCGAACAGGCGCTGGATCGGTTCATTCGCGCCCTGGACGTGCCACCGGCGCGGATTCCGGCGGATCTGGAAGCCAAGGCGACCCTTTACCGGTCGTTGCTGGCCGACCTCCGGGTACTCGTCGTCCTGGACAATGCCGACAGCGTCGCGCAGGTACGCCCCCTCATCCCGGGCAGTGACGGCTGTCGTGTCATCGTCACCAGCCGGAGCCGGCTGGCCGGGCTCATGGCCCGGGACGGTGCGCAGCGCGTGATCGTGGAAGTCCTTCCCGAAGCCGAGTCGGTCGAGCTGATCAAGGCCATCACCGCGGATTACCGCGCCGAGGACGATCCGGGTGACGTCGCCGAGCTCGCCCGGCTGTGCGCTTGCCTGCCTCTCGCGCTGCGGATCGCCGCCGAACGCGCGGCGACCCGCCCGTGGATGCCGCTGGCGCAGCTCATCCAGGACCTGCGTGACGAATCCGGCCTTTGGGATGCGCTTTCCGCCGAGGACGGCGAGGAAGCCGATGGCGTGCGCGCGGTGTTCGCGTGGTCGTACCGGGCGCTCCCGGTCGACGCCGCCAGGATGTTCCGGTTGCTCGGCCTGCATCCCGGTCCCGAATTCAGCGTGCAGGCCGCCGCGGAACTGGCGGGCGCCTCGGTGCCGGACGCACGGCGTCTCCTGGACACCATCTGCGGGGCTCACCTGCTCGAGCAGATCGGGCCCGATCGCTACGAATTCCACGATCTGCTGCGGGCGTACGCGACCAACGCCGCCCATCACCAGGACTCCCTGGAAGATCAGTACGCGGCCTTGAACCGCGTCCTTTCGTGGTACCTGCATGTCGCCCACGCGGCCGGGACCGCGATGCGAACACCGGTTCGCCTCCTCCCGCCGACGGCTCTTCCCGCGCCTTCGGCACCGTTCGAATTCACGGACTACCTCGACGCCGCGCGGTGGTACGAGATCGAGTGGGCCAACCTCCTCGCCGCGGTGCGAGCCGCGGAAAAGTCCGGGCTGGACCGCGTCGCCTGGCAATTGGCGTTGATGCTGCGGCCGTACTTCACCCGGCAGGCACCGATGGCCGACCGGTTTCAGGTCATCGAGGCGGCGATGGGCGCCGCGGGGCGGGACGGCGCCGAGGTGGCCGAAGCGGAGGCCCGATTCGCGCTGGGCGCCGCGTACTCCACCGCGCACCGGCTGGACGACGCCGTGCGCGTGCATTCGGAGGTTCTTCAGCGCCAGCGTGAAATCGGCGACGGCGAAGGCGAATTGCTGTCGGTCAACATGCTCGGGGTGCTGTACCTCCTGCACCGCAGGTTCGCCGAAGCTGTCGAGCAGCTGGAGTCGGCTCGCGAACTCTCGCGCGAACGAAGTGATGTCGGACGCGAAGCGACCGCGTTGTTCAACCTCGCCGATGCCTACGACAGCTTGGGGCGCTACCCGGAGGCGATCGCCGCCGCGACCCGAAGTCTGGCGCTGAGCCGACAACTCGGTGACCAGCGGCGTGAACTGGTCGCGCTCGTCAATCTCGCTCGCGCGCAGGTCAACTCCGGCGACAGCGGGAGAGAAGAGGCGCTCGGCTCGGCCGCGGCGGCGCTCGACCTGGCTCGCGCCCGCGATGACGACCGCAGCGAGGGATGGGTGCTCCTCGACTACGCGCGGATCCAGCGGCTCAACGGCCTTTCCGCCGACGCTCTCGTGTCCTACCAGCGAGCGACCACCCTGCACATAGCGCTCGAAGACCGAGGCAGGGAGGCCGCGGCGCTGGGCGGCGCGGGGCAGGCGTACGAAGAGCTCGGACGGGTGGCGGACGCCGTTCCCTTCCACCGCCGGGCCGTGGCGATCTGCCGGGACCTCGGCGACCGGTGGCAGCTCGCCGTCGCACTCGACAACCTCGGGACGGCCCTGGCGGCGACTGACGTGGCCGATGCGCGCGCGTGCTGGCAGGAGGCTGCCGAGCTGTTCGAACACTATGCCGATCCTGCCGCGCGCGACCACCTGGCACGAATAGCCCGGCAGCTCGGCTGAGCGTCAGTGGTCACCGCATTGAGGGCCGGACTTCACCGGCGGGCAATCGGAATCTCCGCGACGTTCGGCGAAGTCCGCGGAGATCGCCGCCATCCTCGGGCTGACGAGAATCCGGTCCACCGGCTCTTGGCGGACGTTCCCGATGCTGATCCAGCGCGCCATCACGCAGGGGGAAACGTTGCCGAAAGTGTCGATGGCCGCTCGTCCCTGGGCGCACTGACCGCACAGGTCCGCGGCCGTGGGCGGTTCGTCCCGGGCTGCGCGCCCGATTTCGCGAACGTGGCCGACCCTGATGTCGGCGACGCCCAGCGCGCCGAGATCTGCGCACGCGAGATCGGCCGCTCCGTCGAAACCGACCACGACCACCCGGAGTCTCACGCCGGCTCGCACGGCCTCAGCGATGTTGGCACGCGTACGCGCATGGCTGCCCCGGACCCCGGTGAAGGCGTCGTGCGCCGCGGAATCGCTGGTGTAGTAGGACGTCGCCACGGAGACGTCCGGCCGCAGGAAGAGGGACCACCAGGATCGGCTGACCCGCACCAGGTTGGTGAACACCTCGACGCGCAGCCCCGCGGCCAGTGCGTGGTCGACCAGGTTCGCGCACTCGGGGTGCAAGGTGGGTTCGCCACCGATGAACTGCACCGCTTCCACGCCGGACCCGGCCGCCGAGTCCAGTACCCGACGCCAGTCCGCGCCGGTCATGGAACCGTGCCGGCCACGCGGCGAGGAATCGGCGTAGCAGTGCGCGCAAGTGAGCTGGCACCGGCCGGTCAATTCCAGCGACAGTGATCTGATGCGCGTGCCGGCTGGCATCGGGTCCCTCCTCTACGCCGATCGTCGAGCCGGAGCTTGTTCACGAAGGGTCGCAGGTAGTTCGCAGACGGTCAATGGCCCGGGGCGTCGACGTGGCTGCGTGGACTTCGTCGCGCCCGGCGAAGACCTCGACGTCCCACGCTGTCCGAAGTGGACTCCAGGGACCGCGGCCGACCGCCACGATGCGCAACGTCGTGTCAGACTGTAAGTCAGTCGGCCGGGAAAGGGGTCACGTGACCGTGCCTTTGCGTGGTACCAGCACGCGCGACGTCCTGGTCGGGGAGATCCGGCGGCACATCCTCAGCGGCGAGCTCGCGCCGGGGGAGCCGCTCACCGAGGTCGGGCTGGCGAGCATGTTCGGTGTCGCACGCCCGACCGTGCGCTCGGCCCTGCAGGAACTGCTCGCCCGCAACCTCGCCGAGCGGTCGGCCGGCCGGTCGCTGCGCGTTCCGGTGGTCACCGCGGACGACGCGCGGGACCTGTTCTTCGTCCGCACCCCGCTCGAGCTCGAAGCGGTCCGGCGCATCGTCGCCGAGAAGCGTCCGGTCGACGCCGCCGAAGCCGGGCTCGCCGCGATGGAGGCGTTGGCACCCGGTGCGAGCTGGGGTGATCGGGTCGACGCGCACACGAAGTTCCACGTCGCGGTGATCGGCTGCGCCGGCAGTCCGCGCCTCGACCGGATCTACCCGGCGATGCAGGAAGAGATGCAGCTCTGCCTGGCCCGGCTGAGCGACTCCTACCCGGCGCCCGGCGACCTCGCGGCGGAGCACCGGGTGCTGCTGGACGCGGTGCGTTCCGGGGACGAGACGCGCGCGGTGACGGCGATGCGCGAGCACCTGGAGCGTGCGTTGCGCAGTCTCACCGCCTGACGGTCATTGTCATACTGTCATACAGTGGGGTGATGACCGCTTTCGACCTGACGAAGTTCAAGGCCCTCAGCTTCGACTGCTACGGCACCTTGATCGACTGGGAGGCCGGGATCGCGGCCGTCCTGTCGCCGTGGGCCGAAGAGCAGGGGCTCGGCTTGGCCGACGAAGACCTGCTGGTCGCCTACGCCGGGCACGAGGCCGCCGTCGAGCGGGAAGCGCCGGCCACGCTTTACCCGGAGGTTCTCGCGGAAGCGTTCCGGCGCACCGGTGCCGGGCTCGGGCTCGCCGTGAGCGACGAGTGGGCCGGCCGCCTGGGTGGGTCCGTGCCCCGCTGGCCCGCGTTCCCGGACTCGGCCGGCGCGCTCGCCCGGCTGGCCGAGCGCTACCGGCTGATCATCCTGTCCAACGTGCACCGCGCCGGGTTCGCGGGCAGCAACGAGCTGCTGCGCGGCCGGTTCGACGCGATCATCACGGCCGAGGACGTCGGCGCCTACAAGCCCGCCGCGAACCACTTCCGCGCGCTGGAGGAGACGTTGCCGTCGCTGGGGGTGGCGCGCGGAGAACTGCTGCACGTGGCGCAAAGCCTGTTCCACGACCACGTGCCGGCGAAGCGCGAGGGCCTGCCGTCGGTGTGGATCGACCGCCGTCACGACCGGCCGGGCTGGGGCGCGACGCCCGAGCCGAGCGGTGACTGGGACTACCGCGCCGCGTACCCGTCGATGGCCGCCTTCGCCGACGCCGTCGACAGCGCGTTCGCCGGAACCTGACGCGCCGGTGCGGCTACGCGTCCGGGTGCGCCAGCGCGTTCGCGTGCCGCAGGACGAGGTCGACGCTCTCCGCCACGCTCGTCACCGCCGTGTCGATGACCAGGTGGTCGCGGTCCCACGCCTCGTATTCGCGGTCGAGCACCTGCTGCCAGGTCGGCAGCCGGAGGCCTTCGACGTCGACGGTCCGGTGCTCCACGCGGGCGCGGTGCTCGGCCGGGAGCGAGCAGACGAGTTCGGCTTCCAGGGTCCACCGGCCGTGCCGGTCGCCCACCGACTTCCAGGCGTCGCGGGTGAGCTTCAGCGGGTTCACGCATTCGGCGACCACGCTGACACCGACGTCGAGCTGGTCGCGGGCCAGCGCGTACCCGACCAGGTAACCGGCCGCCATCGGGTTTTCCGGGAGTTCCCCGGAGTCCACCAGCGCCTGCTCGATCCGGTCGATCCGCAGGTACGCCGCCCCGAGCGCGCGCGCCACCGGGACGGCCACGGTCGACTTGCCCGTGCCGGGCAGGCCGCCGAGCAGGATCAGGCCGGGCCGGCTCATCGTCCCCCCCTCCACCGGAGATCCCGAGCGTAGCCGTCCGGCCGGTCAGCTCGCCGGGCCGCCGACCAGCACCGACCAGCCGGCGTCGACGCGCAGGGTCGTGCCGGTCGCCGGGCGCAGCGCGGGGTCGACCGCCAGCGCGACGGCGGCGGCGACGTCGTCCGGTTCGAGCACGCGGCCCAGCACGGACTCCCGGGCGAGGCGGGCACCGCGGTCGCCGGCCAGCACGCCGGCGGTCGCCGGGGTCCGGACCGCGCCGGGCGCTACGACGAGCACGCTGACGCCGTCGCGCGCGCATTCGGCGGCGACGTGGCGGGCGAAGGTGGCCAAGGCCGATTTCGCGGTGCCGTGCGCGAGCCGTCCCTCGCCGACGTAGTCCGCGGCCGTGCTGCCGAGGTAGACGATCCGGCCGTCGCCCTGGGCCCGCATCGGTTCCAGGACGCGCTTGGTGACGTGGAACGCGCCGGCCAGCTCGCCGGTGACCTTGGCCGCGAAAGCGGTCCAGGACAGCTCGGCCAGCGCGGCGAACGGGGGCGGCGCGGTGTTGGCGTTGACGACGACCGCGTCGATCCGGCCGATCCCGGCGACCAGCGCGTCGACGGCGTCCGGGTCGGTGACGTCGGCCCGGGCGCTCGACGCCGTGCCGCCGGCGGCTTCGATGTCGCGGACGACCCCGGCGGCGCCCGCCGAGTCCGTGCGGTAGTTGACGATCACGTGGTGTCCGTCCCGGCCAAGGCGGCGGGCGACGGCCGCGCCGATGCCGCGGGCGGCGCCGGTGACGAGTGTGGTCGGCAAGGGTCCTCCAGGTGGTCGTGAGCAGGGCACTAACCTAGGGAAAGCTCGGCTGCCGCGGAAGGCGCTCACCACCGCGTGAGCTGCTCACCCGCGGTTGAGCGCGCAGGCCGGAGACGCGCGGGAGGCGTGGTGGGTGACGTGTTCCACAAGGACTGCCCGGCGCGGGAGGTGCTCGGCCACCTCGCCGGCCGGTGGGCGATCCTCGTGCTGACGGCGTTGCTGGCGAGCCCGCGCCGCTACCACGAGCTGCGCGCGGTGGTGGCGGGGATCAGCGACAAGAGCCTGGCGGCGACGCTGAAGTCGTTGCGGCAGCACGGGTTGGTGCACCGCGAGATCGGCACCGGGCAGCCGCCCCCGGTGACGTACTCGGTCACGGAACTCGGCCGCGGCGCGGCGGCGGCGCTGGCTCCGCTGCTGGACTGGATCCGCGCGAACGCGGACGAGATCACGGCACCCCGGGAACCCTGAGCGCCGGGTTCGCGGGCGGCGCGCTTTCCGGCCCTACGAAGGGAGATTCCCGCCAGGTGGGCCGGTTTCGGCGACCCGCGGCACCACGTCCCGGATGATCCGCTCGGCGTCCTCGGGCAGCACCGCCGGGCGCAGGCGGGCACCGGCCAGCCCGTGCCGTCCCGCCAGCCGGTGAGGATCGCGGCGAGCCCGGTCGCGGTGCCGGTGAAGATCGCCGTGTCGGTCGTCCACGCCGAACCGGCGGCCTGGCCGAGCCGGGCGAGGCGGCGCCGGGCGTGCTCGTCGGTGTCGCCGAGGACGACCGCGATGTCGGCGTACGCCGCGGTCACCGTGGCGTCCGGGGTCAGCTTTTCGATCTCCCGGAACGCGGTCAGCAGCGCGGGGACGGGGGTGCTCGGGCGTCGGGGTGAGGAACACGCGGTCGGCGACCGCGGCGGCGAGCCGGTAGGGCTCGAGGGCGTGGTGGGCGAGGGTCGCGACCGGCGGCACGGCGAGCACCGGGACGTTCAACGGCCCCACGGCGGTTCCCCGGCCGGGGAGCGGGCCGACCCGGCCGGGGAGCCAGAACTCCTCGCCGGCGCCCAGCGCGTCGGCCGGGAACGTCGTCCAGAGGTCGCGCACGGTGCGGACGTGGTCCTCGGCGTCGCGGAACAGGTCCCGCAGCCGGTGCGCGATCCGCGTCGGGACGTAGCTGTCGTCCGGCCGCAGCTCGGGCGTCGGCGTGCCGCCCACGGCCGTGGCGTCCCGCGCGTTCGCGGACACCTGGGGGCGCCACACCACCCGGCCGGGCCCGATCGCGGCCAGGGACGCCAGCTGGGTGGCGGTGTGGAACGGGTTGGCGTGCGTGACGTTCCGGGTGACCACGACTTCGCCGACGTCGGAGGCCGACAGCAGGACCGCGGCGGCGACCACCGGGTCCAGCCGGCCGCGGACCCGGCTCCCCGGATCGCCGGGGGCGGCGCCGAACTGCTCGGTCTGCGCGGTCAGGCCGTCTTCGAGCGTGACGAACCCGATGCCGCCGGCCGCGCTCGCCCGGCCCCACCCGGCCCAGTACCGGGCGCCGAAGAGCGCGGCCGGCTCGGTCACCGGCGACAGCAGCCACGCCGCCGGGTGCCACCCCACGCCGTCCAGGGCCAGTCCGATGCGAAACACCATGGGCCGATCACATGACCTTCACACCGGTGTGAAGGTCAACCGGTCCGGGATGTGGGAACACCGCCGCGGCGACCGCGCGGAGCGTGGCGATCGGGTCGTCGCCGAGTGGGTAGACGCCGACGTGGTCCGCGCCCGCCTCCCGGTGGGCCAGCAGCCGTGCGGCGACGGTCGCCGGATCGCCGTGCGCGACGAGCGCGTCGATCAGGCGATCGCTGCCGGCGCCGGCGAGGTCGTCCTCGGTGAAGCCCAGCCGCCGGAGGTTGTTCCGGTAGTTGGCGACGCCGAGCGCGGTTCCCGGCGGGGCCGACCGCGCGATCGCCCGCGCCCGGCCGGGATCCGGCTCGACCAGTGCGAAGTGGCCCGGCAGCACCAGCTTGCCCGGGCCGAGGATCGAGCGCGCCCGGCGGGTGTGGTCCGGGGTGACCAGGCACGGCACGGTGCCGGCGGTGCGGTCGCGGGCCAGCCGCAGCATCTTCGGCCCGAGCGCGGCCACCACGATCCGCCCGGCAGGCACCCCGGCGCGGACGAGCGAGTCCACATAGGACACCAAGGTGTCGTACGGCGACGCGTATTCGCGGTGGACTTCGCGGTGCCCGATCCCGACGCCGAGCAGGAACCGGCCGGGGTGCCGCGCGACGATCCGGTGGTAGGACGCGGCGACGGTCGCCGCGTCGGCGGTCCACGCGTTCACCACGCTCGTGCCGACGACCAGCCGCGTGGTCGCGTCGAGCAGCTCTTCGGCGAACGCGAGGCCGGCGGGCGGGGAGGCGTCCAGCCAGAGCGTGCCGTAGCCGGCCCGCTCGACGTCCGCGGCGCCTTCCGGGGTGACTTCGTGCTCGCGCAGGTGCGCGCCGAGCAAGCCGAGATCGAGGTTCATGGGGCCGACTCCAGCACGGCGGCCCGCGGCGAACCAGCGCCAGGACCGACGCGCAGCGATAACCTGGGGGCATCGTCCCAGCCCAGGGGAGGACCGGTGGAACTTCGGGCCTTGCGGTACTTCGTCACGGTCGCCGACGAGCTGCACTTCGGCCGCGCAGCGGACCGGCTGCACATCGCCCAGCCCGCGGTCAGCAGGCAGATCGCGCGGCTGGAACGCGAGCTGGGGGAGCGGCTGTTCGACCGGTCCCCCCGCCGGGTCCGGCTGACCGCGGCCGGGCACCGGGTGCTCGCCGCGGCCCGCGAAGCGCTCGCGGCCGCCGACCGGGTCCGCAGCGCCGCGGCCGGTCCCGCGGGTGTCATGCGCATC
The DNA here is from genome assembly GCF_041346945.1 of Amycolatopsis sp. cg9. Lineage (NCBI taxonomy): Bacteria > Bacillati > Actinomycetota > Actinomycetes > Pseudonocardiales > Pseudonocardiaceae > Amycolatopsis > Amycolatopsis sp. cg9. Next base: position 6,939,727 of record NZ_CP166850.1, read on the forward strand.
GGCACGGCGTCCGGGGTCACCGCCCGGCTGGAGCGCGGGATCGACGAGCTGCGCGAACAGTCGCCGGCCTTCGACGTCGTGCTCGTCGACCTCCCGCCGGCCGCGCGGCTGAACGCCCTGCGGCACGGGGAAATCGACGTCGCGCTGGCCAGGGGCGTGGCCGCGGCACCGGGGGTGCGGGTGCTGCCGGCCTGGACGGAACCGCTGTTCGCGGTCGTGTCCGCGCGGCACCCGGCCGCCGGTCGCGAGGTCGTGAGCGTGGCCGAACTGGCCGGAGGCAAGTCGCTGATCCACGACCCGTCCGTGGCCGCGGTGCTGCGGGAGGCGGGTGTCCCGGTGCGGCCGGACCGGCCGGCCGGGTCGGTCCAGGACACGATCGTCGAGGTCGGCTCGGATCCGCGCGCCTGGACGGTGCTGCCGGCCGGCCAGGTGGCGGAGATCGGCTCGACCCGCGTGCGCGCGATCCCGCTCGCGCCACGGACGACGATCACGGGCAGCGTCGTGGTCCCGGCCGGCCTCCCGCAGCCGTGCGCGGCCGCCCACCGGGCCGCGTTCGGTGACTGACACCGCGCCGCGGCTGGCCACTCCCGCCACCCGGCTGCACGCCGCCTGGCTCGCCGCGCACGCGGAGTGGGGACCGGGTCGGCACGAAGACGGCTTCGGGCTCCTGGCGTCCGACGAAGTCCTTTCGCCGGAAGGGTTTTCGGCGTGGATCACCCGGCTCGGCGCGGACGCCGGCTGCACGTACCGCTGGATCGTCGAGGGCGGCGAAGTGCTCGGCGGGATCGCCCTGCGGCACGGGACCCACGAGTCGGTCCGGCGGGCCGGGCACCTCGGCTACGGCATCCGGCCCTCCGCGCGCGGACGCGGGCTGGCCGCGTGGGCGCTGGGCCGGATGCTGCCCGAAGCGCGCAGCCTCGGCATGGACCACGTGGTGCTCGTCTGCGCGGCCGGCAACCTCGCGTCGGCGAAGACGATCGAGCGCTTCGGCGGCGTGCGCGAAGACGCCGGCACCACGTGGCGCTACCGCATCCGGCTGCGGTGACGCCGCCGGCTCAGCGGTTCCAGTGCCCGCCGAGCAGTTCGTAGGACCGGACGCGGTCGGCGTGGGCGTGGGTGATGGTCGTGACGACGATCTCGTCGGCGCCGGTGGCCTCCTGCAACTGCCGCAGGCGCGCGGCGACGGTGGCGGGGGAGCCGGCGAACTGGGTGCCGACGCGGTCGGCGACGAGGGCGCGGTCCTCGTCGGTCCACTCGTGCGCGGCGGCTTCCGCGGGGGTGGGGAAGGGGATCGCGCCCTCGGCCTTGCGGATGCTGCGGACCCAGGGGCCGTAGCCGCTCGCCAGTTCTCGCGCGGTGGCGTCGTCCTCGGCGACGACGACGTCGGCCGACACCGCGACGTACGGCCGGGGGAGCGCGGCCGAAGGCCGGAACGCCTGCCGGTAGGCGGCCACGGCTTCGAGCACGCCCGACGGGCTGACGTGGTAGTTGGCGGCGAACCGCAGGGAATTGCGCCCGGCCACGGCCGCGCTCTGCCCGCCGCTGCTGCCGAGGATCCAGACCTGCGGCCGCGCGCCTTCCCCGGGCACGGCGTGCGCCGCCTCCCCGTCGGCGGCCCGGTAGGTGCCACCGAGCAGCGCGAGGATGTCGTCGACCTGCTCGCCGTAGTCGGGCGATTCGGCGCCGGGTTGCTGCAGCAGCGCGAAGGTCACGCCGAGCCGCGCCGACCGGGCCAGGCCGCTGAAATCGGGTTTCGGCGGGATGAGAAGCCCGTTGGCGGCCTGCGTGGGCGCGGTGGGGTGCGCCGCCGCGGCGGCGTATTCGCGGACGAGCTGCTTGCCGCTGCGCCCGAGCCCGAGGTCGAGCCGCCCGGGGTGCAGCGCCTCGATGAGCCCGAACTCCTCCACCACGGCCAGCGGCGTGCGGTGGGCGAGCTGCACACCCGCGGACCCGAGCCGGATCGTCCGCGTCGCACCGGCGACGAGCGCGATCAGCACCGGCGGCGACGCGCCGGCGACACCGGCGTTCAGGTGGTGTTCGGCGAACCAGTACCGGTGGTAGCCGAACTCCTCGGCCCGCCGGGCGAGATCGACGGTGTTGCGCACGGCTTCGGCGGCGTCGGAACCGGAACTGATCGGGACGAGGTCCAGGACGGACAGCGGGATTTCGGGCATGGGCGGTCCTACCTTCTCGGTCGGGGCTGAGCGCGCGGTCCGGGTCGTGCCTTGACAAGGCCCATCGGGACGTCCTTTCAGCCGAGCTGTCCGTTGCGGAGGGACCCGGCGATCCGCCCGTCGACGACGATCCACGCGGCTTCGCGGGTGCCGAGGCGGGCGCGGGCGGCCGCCGGGCTTTCGGTGATCCCGATGGTGGGCAACGGATCCGTGACGTGGGCGGTGATCGGGTCGGCCGGGCGGGCCGTGCCGGCGGTGACCAGCCGGCGGAGCTCGGCGACGTCGAGGGTCCCGGTCACCTCAGCGACCGACAGCGAGCCCGGCGGCGAACCGGGCCGCCGGGGCCCGACCGGCCGCAGCGCGGCCGGGTGGCGGTCCGCGAGTGCCTCGCCGACCGATGCCGTCGCCGGCACGGCGGGAGGTGGTGCGGGCAGCGGGCCGACGACGTCCGCCACCGTGGGTCCCGCCGCGTGCCCGACCGGGAAACCCAGGCGCAGCAGCCAACCGTCGTCGTAGTACTTCGACAGGTACGACCGGCCGGAGTCGGGTACCACGACGACGATCAAGGCGTCCGGCGCCGAGCGGGCGGCCAGCCGCAGCGCCGCGGCGACCGCGGTTCCGGCCGAGGCGCCGAGCAGCAGTCCCTCTTCGCGGGCGAGCCGCCGCGCCGTCAGGATGGATTCGCGGTCGCCGATCGCTTCGACGTGGTCGACGACGCCGCGGTGGTAGGAGCGGGGCCAGACGTCTTCGGCGGTGTCCGGGTGGCGGTAGTGCCCGATGCTCTCGACCAGGTACGGACTGCCGTCGCCGCCGGAGTACACCGAGTGCTCGGGGTCGGCGCCGACCACCCGGACGCGGCCGCCGCTGACCTCCTTGAGGTACGCGCCGGCTCCGCTGACCGTCCCGCCGGTGCCGACGCCGGCGACGAAGTGGGTGATCCGGCCGTGTGTCTGCCGCCAGATCTCGGGCCCGGTCGTCGCGCGGTGGGCCGCGGGGTTGGCCGGGTTGTCGTACTGGTCGGCGAGCCAGCCACCCCGGTCGGCGGCGACGCGGCGGGCGACCTGCCGGACGTGCTCGGGGTCCTCCTGCGGCACGGCACCGGGGGTGACCACCACCTCGGCCCCGTAGGCGCGCAGGATCGCGGTCTTCTCGGAGCTGGTCTTGTCCGGCACCACGACGGTCAGCCGGTAGCCGCGCTGGGCCGCGACGATCGCCAGCCCGATGCCGGTGTTCCCGGAGGTCCCCTCGACGATCAGGCCGCCGGGCGGCAGCGCGCCCGAGCGCTCCGCGTCGAGCACCATCGCCAGCGCGGCCCGGTCCTTGACGCTCCCGCCCGGGTTGAGGAACTCGGCCTTGACGTACACGCGCGGTGCGATCCGGGCCAGCCGGATCAGCGGGGTCCCGCCGATCGCGTCGAGGACGGAGTCGAAGGCGTCGGGTCCGGGCGGCGCCGGAACGTCGGCGGCCATGCGCACCCCCTCGGGTTCGGGTACCCCACAGCTATCCCGAGCCGGCACCGCACCGCACCCGTGCCCAGGATGTGGGCGGATCGGCGATACCGGGTTCCGTGACGAGCGACGGCCGCGCCGTGCTGCCGGGCTTCCCGGAACAACCCGGACAACGCCCGGTACGTCGTGGTCGTGATCCCCGGTGTCGGGTCCGGCATGGCCGACGCGGCCCCGTTGCTCGACCTCGTGGACACCCAGGTGACCACGTTCGACGGCGACCTCGGCGACGACTTCTCGGTGGTCGGCTGGGCCGACTGCGTGGCACCGCGGGACGCGGGGGAAGCGCGCGACCCGGCGTACGCGGCCGCCGGGGCCGGCCGGCGGCAGTGGTCGCTTCGACGAGGTGTCCGCCTCGGCTCCGCCGCTCGAGCCGCGCCGACCGGCGAACCGGACCCCGCGGAGGGTAGGAAACACCGGGTCTGGCTGGCCGGTGCCGCGCCCGGCACCTTGGGGGTGTCAGCCGTCCGCCACCACCCCCGAGGTCCACTGTGAACGCGATTCCCGAAGAGATCACGCTGGGCGACGTCACCGTCACCCGCGTCACCGAATTCTCCGGCTCGGTCGGAATGACGCCGGCCGAGTTCTTCCCCACCAGCCCGCGCTCCTCCTGGGAGGAGAACCGCGACTGGCTGGCGCCCGACTTCTGGGACCCCGAAACCGGCGAGATCCTCGCGGCGGTCCAGACCTGGCTGCTGCGCAGCGAAGGCCGCACGATCCTCGTCGACACCGGCGTCGGCAACCACAAGGAGCGGCCCTACGCCGCGTTGTGGGGTCACCGCGACACCCCCTTCCTCGACACGCTCGCGGCGGCCGGGGTGCGGCCCGAGGACGTCGACCTGGTGCTCAACACCCACCTGCACACCGACCACGTCGGCTGGAACACCCGGCTCGAGGACCGCGCCTGGGTGCCGACGTTCCCCAACGCCCGCTACCTCCTGCCCGGCGCGACTTCGACTTCTGGAACCCGGTCAACGAGCACAAGTCCGTCTTCGGCCGGGGGAACCAGAACGTCTTCGAGGACAGCGTCGCGCCGGTGCACGAGGCCGGGCTGGTCGAGCTGTGGGACGGCTCGTACCGGATCGACGGCAACCTGCGGCTCGAGCTCGCGCCCGGCCACACGCCGGGATCGTCGGTGCTGCACCTGGACTCCGGCGGCGACCGGGCGCTGTTCGTCGGCGATCTCGTGCACACCCCGCAGCAGATCGTGGCGCCCGAGGTCAACTCGTGCTTCTGCGAGGACGAAGCCGAGGCGCGCGCCACCCGGCACAAGCTGCTCGGCTCGGCGGCCGAGACCGGCGCGCTGGTGTTCCCGGCCCACCTGCCCGGGCCCGGCGGGGTGCAGGTCCGGCGCGAGGGTTCCCGGTTCGCGATCGCGGACTGGGCCGGCTTCGCGCGGATCGCGTGAGCTCCCGGCACCCGGTCGCGCACCCGCCGTCCGGTGCGGTGCGGGGGACCCGCGACCGGTTCGGCGAGCGCTACCGCGCCATTCCCTACGCGGCCGCGCCCCTCGGCCGGGGTCGCTTCGCCGCACCCGCGGCGCACCCGGGCTGGACCGGCGTCCGGGACGGCACCCGGCCCTCGCCCACCGCACCCCAGCCGGCACGGGACTTCGGCCGGCTCGACCTGAGCCCGTACTTCGGCCCCGGCTGGGTGCGCGGGGACGAGTACCTCACCGTGGACGTCCGCACCCCGGCCGCCGACGGCGGGCAGCGGCCGGTCATGGTTTTCGTGCACGGCGGCGGATTCGTCACCGGCTCCACCGCGGCCGCGCTCTACGACGGCCGGGCGTTCGCGCGCGACGGCGTCGTCCTGGTGACCCTCAACTACCGCCTCGGGATCCCCGGGTTCCTCGTCCTGGACGGCGCCCCGGACAACCGCGGGCTGCTGGACGTCCTCGCCGCGCTGCGCTGGGTACGCGACGCCGTCGGGGCGTTCGGCGGCGATCCCGGCAACGTCACGGTGTTCGGGCAGTCCGCGGGGGCGACGCTCACCGCTGCGCTGCTGGCGGAACCGGAAGCGAAGGGCCTGTTCCGGCGGGCGATCGTGCAGAGCGGCAGCGGCACCGGCGCGTTCACCCCGGAGCAGGCACGGCGCGTCACCGCGGCGGCGGCCACCGCGCTCGGGACCGAGCCGACGGCCGAGGCGTTCGCGGGGATCCCCGACGCCCGCTTGGTCGCGGTCGTCCCCGCACTGTCCGGTGTGGACCTGAGGACCGCCACCGCCACGGATCCGCTCGCCGGGCTCAGTCCGTTCAGCCTGGTGCTCCCGGTGCAGCCGGCCGACGCGCTGGGCCGGGGCGGCGACGTCGGCCTGCTCGTCGGCACCACCACCGAAGAGGGAAACCTCTACCTGGTGCCGCAGGGGAAGTTCGACGCCTCGACCGGCGCCGACGTGCTCGCCGTCGCGGCGGCGAGCCGGGACGACCCCGAGGCCGCCGTCGCCCGGGTGCGCGCGGCCCGCCCGGGCGCGAGCCCGGGAGAGCTGCGGTCGGCGCTGCTCGGCGACGCCCTGTTCGGCGCCGGCACGGCCCGGCTGATCGCGGCGCACGCTCCCGGGCGGACCCACGTGTACTCGTTCGCCCACCGCTCGACGGCACTGGGCGGCCGGCTCGGCGCGGCCCACACGGTCGAGCTGCCGTTCGTCTTCGACGTCGCCGACGAACCGTGGCTGCACGGGGACACCGGGCTGCTGGGCCCGGATCCGGCGCCGGCGGACCTCGCGGCGCGCGTGCACCGCGCGTGGGTCGAGTTCGCCCGGACCGGGGACCCGGGGTGGGCGCCGCACACCCCGGGTCGGCCGGTGGTGGAGGTCTTTCGCTGAGCGTCAGAGGCTTGCTGCGTGCTCGTGGAGCCACCGGGAGAGGGCGAGCAAAGTGCGTTCCGCGCTCGACGCCATCTCGTCCCGGAGCGCGGCCACCTGGCGCGCGGTCGAGCCGAGCACCGGATCCAGGCGCAGCAGCTGCCACTCCTGGGTCACGATCGAGCCGGGACCGTCGGCCGCCACGAGCCAGCGCCAGCGCACGATGCCGTCGTCGAGACCGCCGACGACGAACGCGAACTCGGCGGGCGCGTCGGCGGTGAGGACCTGCGACCGGGTGTCCCATTCGCGTTCGCCGCGGCGGTTGTGGCCGCCGAACCACGCCCCCGGCACCGGCCCGCCGCCTTCGTCGTAGCGCACGCGGGACGCCGTCGGGCTCCACAGCTCGATCTTGCCGACGTCGCTGACCAGGTCGTAGACGACCGGCGGCGGTGCGGGCACCCACGCCCGCCGGGTGAACGCGAACGAGGCCGGGTCGGCGTCGAGCGGGTGAGTGGTCATGGTGCGGGTCCTCCTGGACGGGGCTCGGAAAGCCGCCGGCGGCGGCCACGCCCAGGCTGTCCCGGGCGGCGTCACGGCGGCCAGCCCGGCGGTTTCCTACCCCCGGCAGGGACAGGCTCGGGCCCGGGCGCCCCGGCATACTCGGTGTCATGGTCGATCAGGGACTGCTGGCCGAATACCTGCAGGCGTGCCGGGCGCGGCTGCACCCGGACGACGTCGGCCTGCGCACCTACGGCGAGCGGCGCCGGGTGCCCGGCCTGCGCCGCGAAGAGGTGGCGAGTCTCGCCGGGGTGAGCGCGTCGTACTACGTCCGGCTCGAGCAGGGCCAGTCGGTGAACGCCTCGGACGAGGTGATCGACGGCATCGCCCGCGCGCTGCGGCTGGACGAGGACGAGCGCGAACACCTGCGCGTCCTGGCCCGCCCGCCCCGCCGCCGCGCCGCGAAGCGCCCGCCCGCCGAGCACGTCGACGCGGCGACCACCCAGCTGCTGGCCGGACTGGGCGACGTGCCGGCGATCCTGCTGGGCCGCCGCAGCGACGTGCTGGCCTGGAACCGGCTCGGCCACGCGTTCTTCGCCGGCCACCTCGACTTCACGGCACCCGGCCGCGCCGCCGACCGCCCGAACATGGCGCGCCTGGTCTTCCTCGACGCGCACACCCGCGACCTCTATCCACAGTGGACCGACAAGGCCCGCGCGGTGGTCGGCAACCTGCGCCTGACCGCGGGCAGGCACCCCGACGACCGCCTCCTGAGCACCCTGATCGGCGAGCTCGTCACGGGCAGCGCCGGCTTCGCCGCGATGTGGGCCGACCACCGGGTCTTTGCGTGCGCCGCGACCGAGTACGCGATGCGCCACCCGCTGGTCGGCGACCTGACGGTGCACCAGCAGACCCTCGCGCTCGCGCACGCGGCCGAGCAGACGCTCGTCGTGGTCACGGCTGAGCCGGGCTCGTCCTCGCAAGCGGCGCTCACACTGCTGAGTGCGGCCACGGCTGGGCGGGGATGTCAGGCGGGGTCGGTGTCGTAGTCGGCCGCGCGGGTGCGGAGTTTGGCTGCGACGCGGCCATGTGCCTGGTGGTCGGTTTCGCGAGCGGTTCGCGCGCGCCCGAGCGGGTGCTTGTGTGGTGACCGTTGAGCCCGGGTGACCGTCGTCGGTCGGGGGGCCCGGGGAGTCAGGCGGGGTCGGTGTCGTAGTCGGCCGGCCGGGTGCGGAGCTTGGCCGCGATGCGGGCGAGTGCCTGGCGATCGGTCTTGGTGAGCGGGTCGAGCACCAGTTCGCGGACCGAGCGGACGTGGACCGGGGCGGTGGTGACGACGATGTCGTGGCCCGCGTCGGTGAGCGTGGCCAGGGTGTAGCGGCCGTCGCCCGGGTCGGGGGAGCGGGTCACCCAGCCGCGGTTCTCCAGGCGTTTGACCACATTGGACAGCCGGGAGAGCGAGCCGTTCGTCAGGTAGGCGAGTTCGCTCATCCGGATCCGGCGGTGCGGGGCCTCGGAGATCTGGCTGAGCGTCATGTACTCGAACAGCGTCAGGCCCGCGGTGTGCTGCAGCGGCGCCTCGAGCCGGCCGGGCATCAGGAGTGCCAGGGAGATCAAGCCGGTCCAGGCTTCCTTCTCCGCTGCGTCGAGCCAGCGCGGCTCGTCCGCGGTGCCGCTGGGACCCGGGCTGGTGGTCGAGGCCATCGGGTCACTGTACCGCCTCGCCTTGACTTCACTCTTGAAGTCAAGGCAGACTGAAATCACTTCAAGATTGAACTCAAGGGAGTGAGTGGGAATGCCGGTTTCGCTGATCAATCCGGACGGCCACGTGGCGGTCCCCGACTACCACCACGTCGCCGTCGCCACCGGCGGGACGCAGGTCCACGTCGCCGGGCAGGTCGCCTGGGACGAGAACGGCGCGCTGGTCGCGCCCGGCGACCTCGCGGGGCAGGTCGTGCAGGTGTACCGCAACGTCGCCCGGTCGCTGGCCGCGGCGGGCGCCACGTTCGACGACGTCGTGCGCGTCACCTGGTACGCGGCCGGCTGGCGGCGCGAGCGGTACGACGCCTTCCGGGCGGGCGTCGAGCAGGCGATGGCGGAACTCGGCATCACGGCGACCCCGCCCGCGGCGCTGATCGGCGTCGAGATCCTGTTCGACCCGGAGATCCTGGTCGAGGCCGAGGTCACGGCCGTCGTGGGCTCGTGAGGGGGGTCAGGCGCCCGGCGGCCGGCACGCCGGCGGCCGGGCGCCGTGCGGTGCGCCGGGGGCGTCGTGCGAGCAGGAATCGGCGGACGCGGTGGCGATGATCGTGTCCAGCTTCTCCCGCGCGCCGGCCAGTTCTCGGGCCAGGCGGTCGATCCGGTCGCGTTCGGTGACCAGCAGCTCGATCGCCTCCGGGCTCGCCCGGCCGGCGCGGACGGCCGGCATGATCGCCTGGATCGTCGTGCTCGACAGGCCCGCCGCGTAGAACTGCTGGATCAGCCAGACCTGACCGACGCCGGCGTCCGGGTAGGAGCGGTGCCCGCCGGCGGTGCGCCCGGGCACGAGCATCCCTTTTTCCTCGTAGTAGCGCAGCGCGCGCACGCTGACGCCCGTCTTCTCGGCCAGCTCCCCGATGCGCACGCGGTCCTCCCGGCGTGATCTGTCCCACAAGACGTTGAATCTCACGTCCACGTCAGATTCTAGCCTGGTCGTCAAGCCGATCGAGGAGGATCCGAACGATGGAAAACCGTGCCGCGCGAACACTTTCCCGGCCGATCACGCTGGGCGGGGTCACCCTGCCCAACCGCGTCGCGATGGCGCCGATGACCCGCGGGCACGCCCCCGGCGGGGTGCCGGGGCCCGACCTGGCCGCCTACTACGCCCGGCGGGCCGCCGGCGGGACCGGGCTGGTGATCACCGAGGGCAGCTACGTCGACCACCCCTCCGCCGGGCAGCACGACCTGGTCGCGCGCCTGTACGGTGCCGAAGCGCTCGCCGGGTGGGCCCGCGTCACCGCCGCCGTGCACGAGGCAGGCGGGCGGATCTTCGCGCAGCTGCAGCACGTCGGGATGGCCCGGCGGGCCGGGGACCCGCCGCACCCCGGTGCCCCCGCCCTCGGCCCGTCCGGCCGCCCGCTCGAAGGCACCGTCCCGGGGCGGACCATGACGCGGGCCGACATCGACGACGTGGTCCGCGCGTTCGGCGAAGCGGGCCGGGCCGCCGAGCGGGCGGGGTTCGACGGCGTCGAACTGCACGGCGCCCACGGCTACCTGATCGACCAGTTCCTCTGGGCGGGCACCAACCACCGCACCGACGGCTACGGCGGCAGCGTGCGGGCCAGGACCCGGTTCGCCGCCGAAGCCGTCGCGGCCGTCCGGGCGCGGGTGACGCCCGGGTTCCCGGTCGTCGTCCGGCTGTCGCAGTGGAAGACGTCCGACTACGACGCCCGCATCGCCGGCACCCCCGAGGACTTCGGGATCGTCCTGGGCGCGCTCGCCGACGCCGGCGCGGACGCCTTCCACATCTCCACCCGCCGCTTCTGGCTGCCCGCGTTCGACGGCGCCGAGCTCACGCTGGCGGGCTGGGCGAAGAAGCTGAGCGGCAAGCCGGTCATCGCGGTGGGATCGGTCGGGCTGGACACCGAGTTCACCGCCGGCCTGACCGGCGGGGGCGCCGGCCGCACCGGGATCGGCGGGCTCCTGGACCGGCTGGAGGCCGACGAGTTCGACGTCGTCGCCGTCGGCCGGTCCCTGCTCGCCGACCCGGCGTGGACGGCGAAGATCCTCGGCGGCCGTGACGACGAGGTGGTGCCCTTCACCCCGGAAGCACTGGGCGTCCTGCACTGAGCGCGGCGATCGGCGGTACGGGTTCCCCTGGCCGACGGACGTGCGCAGACCGGCGCTGCGGAGCCGCGGATGTTCTCCTGCCCGCGGCTCCGCAGTCACGGCTCAGGCGTCGCCGGGGTCGGCGCCCACCCCCGAAGCGGCCGGCCGCGGCGAGCCGCCGAACCCGGTGTGCAGGCCCGCCGTGCGGCGCAGGGTGAAGCGGTCGATCTCGGCGCCGTCGTTGCGCAGGGTTCGCACGGTCAGCGTCGTCTTGCGGCCGGACCACGCCGGCTCGACGTCGATGGCCAGGAACGAGTAGCCGGTGTAGCGCACGCGCGACCAGCCGACCGTTTCGGTTTCCTTCCCGCCGCCCCGAACCCAGTGGTAGGACGTGAACTCGCCGTCGAAGGTGTCGGGCACCGGGAAGCTGTACACGCTCCGGCCGCCCCCGCCGCAGGTCGCGTAGACCGTGCCGTCGCGGTCCGGGTCGACGGTGTCGCCGATGGCCACCTTCCGCGTGATCCGGCCGCCGCGCAGGGCGTCGGTGCGCTCGTAGATGTGGTTGTGCCCGTTGACGACCAGGTCGACGTGGTACTGGTCGAACAGCGGCACCCACTCCTCCCGCACGCCGCCTTCGGACGCGTGCTGGTTGGTCGTCGAGTAGGCGCAGTGGTGGAAGAACACGACGATGAAATCGACGTCCGGCTGCATGCGCAGGTAGCGCAGGCGGCGCTTGAGCCACGCGGTCTGCGAACCGCGCGAGTAGCCGAGGTTGGCCGGGATCTCGTAGGAGACGTCGTTGGCGTCCAGGGAGATCACACCGACGTTGCCGTAGATGAACGAGTACACGCTCGGGCAGTCCGCCGGGCCGCTGCCGGGGAAGTCCCAGCGCCGGGTCTGGCCGCCGTAGCCGTCCGGCGAATACAGCGCCTCCATGTCGTGGTTGCCGGTGGTGACCATCCACGGCACCGAGGCCGCGACGCCCTCGATCTGGGTGTAGTAGGCGTCCCAGACCTTCGGGTCGAAGAGGTCGTGACCGCCGTCGGCGACCGGGCCGGGCGGCAGGCCGGCCCCGCTGGGGTCGGCGTAGGCGATGTCGCCGGCCAGCAGGTGGAAGCGCGGCTGCTGCCTCGCGACGGCGCCGTCCTGGGCCAGCGCGGTGGTGGAGACGCCCTGGTCGCCGAAGGCGGTGAAGGTGAACTTGCCGGCCGGGAAGCCGCGCGCGGGGGCGGTGGTGAACGTCGAGATCGCGGCGGCGCCGCCGTCGCCCTTCGCCGGGTCGAACCCGTCGTGCCCGACGGCGTAGGTGTAGGTGCGGCCCGGAGCCAGCCCGCTCGCCTCGGCGTGCAGGTAGTACTGGTCGTAGGGCGCGATGACCCCGGCGACCTCCGAGTGCAGGGCACGGGTTTCGGCGGGGATCCGGTGCCCCCACTGGATCCCGCGCCGGTCGTGGTGCTCGGCCACGCGCAGGAACGGGTTCTTGACGCGGGTGGGCACCTGCCAGGCGACCCGGATTTCGGTGCGGGGGTTGCGCCCGAAGGCGAGGTGCCGCCCGGCCGGGGCGACCCGCGCGCCGTCGGCGTAGGCGGTACCGGGCAGCAGCAGCGGCCCGGCGGCGAGCAGGGCACCGGTGGCGGCCGCACCCTTGAACAGGGACCGGCGGGAGAGGTATTCGTGCTGCTCGGCCATGGTGAGGCGGGCAGCCAGTGCGTCGGGGACACCGACTCTCGGGATTTCCATGCGCGGATGCTCGCCGACGGATCTGCCCGGTTCACGACACCGAGGCGAACAGCGGCCGTCCAGTGTCCCCGGAGCGGTTCAAGGGATGCTCAAGCGGCCTTTACCCGGCGCCGGGGAAAGCCGCCCCGCCCGGCGGGCGAGGCGGCCCCCCCGGTCAGTTGAGCTTGCGGGTGTCGGCGGGCAGCCCGCCGCCGGCGTAGACGTCTTCGGCCAGTTTCGCCAGCGCGGTCAGCGCGACGTTCTGGCTCCACGGCCCGTAGGACACGCGGGACACGCCGAGCTCCTGCGCGCGGGCCAGGGGGATCGAGCCGGGGATGCCGATGAGGTTGACCTTGCGCTCGCCGAGTTCGCCGACGAGCCGGGCCACCTGGTCCTCGTCCAGCTTGCCGGGCACGAAGAAGTTGGACGCGCCCGCCTCGAGGTAGGCGCGGCCGCGGGTGATCGCCTCGGTCAGGGCGGTCTCCGGGTCGGTCTTGAGGAACGCGTCGGTGCGGGCGTTGAGCACGAAGTCGACGCCGGCCGACTCCGCGGCCGCGACGGCGGCTTCGACGGCCTTCACGGCTTCGGCGAGCGGCTTCATCCGGTCTTCGAGGTTGGCGCCGACCGCGCCCACCTCGATGGCCTTGGCCACGGTGCCGCCCGGGTCCCCGTAGCCTGCTTCGAGGTCGGCCGTGACGGGCAGGTCGCCGGCGGTCCGCACGATCAGGGCGACCTCGGCGATCATTTCGTCCCGCGGGATCTTCTCGCCGTCCGGGTAGCCGCGCGAGGCGGCGATGCCGTGGCTGGGGGTCGCGAGGGCCCGGGTGCCGGGCGTTTCGGCGACGACCTTCGCGGTGATCGCGTCCCAGACGTTGACGACGAGCAGCAGTTCGGGCGCGGCGTGCAGCTCTTGCAGGAGGGTGGCCTTCTCGGCGGTCGAGGTCATGCCGTCCAATGTAGGCGCGGCACCGCTTCCGCGCCGGAGCGGCGCACGGTGGTGGGATGGGCGCCATGCCGGTCGGTGCGCACGAGGTCGAGGTGTTCGAAGCGGCCCGGCCGCGGCTGGAAGCCATCGCGTACCGCCTCCTGGGGTCGGCGGCCGATGCCGAAGACGCGGTGCAGGACACGTTCCTGCGCTGGCAGGCCGCGGGCCGCGAGCTCATCGGGACGCCCGGGGCGTGGCTGACGAAGGTGCTCACCAACATCTGCCTGAACCGGCTCACGTCGGCGCGCGCCCGGCGGGAAACCAGTGGCTCCCCGAGCCGGTCTCCGCCACGGACCGGATGCTCGGCCCGGCCGAGACCGCCGAACAGCGCGAGTCGGTCTCGATCGCGGTGCTCACGCTGATGGAGCGGCTCGCGGCCAAGGAACGCGCCGTGTACGTGCTGCGCGAGTCGTTCGGCTACGCCCACGGCGAGATCGCCGAGGTGCTCGACCTCACCGAGGCGAACTGCCAGCAGCTCTACCGGCGTGCCAAGCAGCACCTGGCCACCGACCGGCCCCGGCCGGCGGTCGACGCGGCCGCGGCCCGGAAGGTCGTCGAGGAGTTCCTCGCGGCGGCGCTCAGCGGCAAGACCGACTCGCTGGTGCGGCTGCTGACCGACGCGATCGCCATCGGCGATGGTGGCGCCGTCGTGTTCTCGGTGCCCCAGCCGATCACCGGTGCGCTGCGGGTGGCGCGGTTCCTGCGCACGCTGTTCACGCCCAGCGAGGCCAAGTGGGCGATGATCGGCGGCCGCCCCGACCTGTTCGCCGCGGTCGCCAACGGCGTGCCCGCGCTGGTGATGGTGGTCGGCGACCGGGTCGCCGGGGTGTTCGCGCTGGACGTGACCGCCGACGGCATCGCGGCCGTGCACGCCCAGGCGAACCCCGCCGAGCTCGCCCGCGCGACGGGCCGGTGGGCCGGGTCCGCGGCGGGGGAGCCGCTCACCGGCGCCTGGCCAAGCGGCTGCACCCCGCCGGCACCGAAATCACCCTCGTCGACGCCGATCCCGAGTTCGTCGAGCGCGTCCGCCTGCACCAGCTCGCGAGCGGCCAGGACCCGAAGCCCCGCCTGCTGACCGACGTTTTCGCGGGCACCGGCGTGCGGGTGCGGCTCGCACGGGTCACCGCCGTGGACGCCGAGCGCAAGACCGTCAGCGTCACCGACGCCGGCGGTCCCGGCGAGCTCGCCCACGACACGCTCGTCTACGCCCTCGGCAGCACCGCGGCCCTGGACGGCGTCCCCGGCGTCGCCGAGCACGGTCACCTGGGCGGGGATCGCGCAGCCGTCGGCGGTGACCGCGCCGGCCGGGCCGGCACTCGCGATGTCCGTGTGCTCGTGCACGACGATGCCGAGCCGGTCGACGGCCCGGCGCAGGTGACGCCGGGCCTTCTCGCCCGGTCAGGCGCCGAGATCACCGCGGACGGCGAACGAGACCTCGAGGTCCGGCCGGGCTTCGACGATCTCGTCTGGACGGCCGGCTTCGCCGTCCACCCCGTCGCCGCGGCCACGACCCTGCGGGTGTCCGCGGCGGGGCGGATCGTCGTCGACGAGACCATGCGGTCGGTCTCCCACCCCGACGTCCACGCCGTCGGCGACGCCGCGCTCGCACCGGGCGCGAGCGGCGCACCGCTGCGGATGCCGTGCGCCTCGGGCGTCCCGTCGGCCCAGCTGGCCGCCGACGCCATCGCCGCCCGCCTGACCGGACGCGCGATCCCGCCGAACAAGATCGGCTACACCGCCCAGTGCATCAGCCTCGGCCGCCGCGACGCGGTCGTGCCGTGGGTGACCCCGGACGACCGCCCCAAGCCGGCCGCGGTCACCGGCCGGACGGCCTCCCGCCTGAAGGAGCTGATCTGCCGGAGCGCGGCGTGGAGCGTCCGCCACCCGACGTCGATGCTCCCGCCGCCGCCGCGCGATCCCGGCGGGAGAGCCCGTCGCGAGCACGGTCGGCTAGTCACGAAACGGTCAAGTTACGGGCCCGGCTGCAACCGACGTCCCCGTCCGGGCGATACAGGACCGCTGGGAAGGGGACCCGACATGGCCTGGAAAACGCTTCACGCACTCCGCCACCTCCTCGTGGCCTCGGTGCTGACCGGGGCACTGCTGCCCGCCCTGTCCCCGGCGGCGGCCGCGACAGCGCTGCCGCCGGGTTTCGTGCTGCGGGACACCGACACCGGGCTCGGGCAGTACCAGCTGACCGACTTCGCGTACCTGCCCGACGGTTCCGTTCTCGCCACCGCCAAAGACGGGCGGGTGCGGTGGCTGCCGGTCACCGGGGCGGGCAAGACCGTCGCGACGCTGCCGACCCGTTCCGTCAGCGACCTCGGGCTGGTCGGAGTGGCCGTGGCGCCCGACTACGCGACGTCACGCACGATCTACCTGACGCGCTCGGTCAATCAGGCCAGCGGCTTCGTCATGCGCCTTTCGCGGTTCACCGTCACCGTGGACACAGCGGGCGCGCCGACCGGGCTGACCGGTGAGCAGGTGCTGTTCGAGGTGCCGGGCATCTTCGACGTCCACGGCATCAACGGCGTCATCGCCGCCGCGGACGGCACTCTGTGGCTGTCGATCGGCGACAACGGCGACTTCTCGAAGGTGGATCCGGGTGCGTTGCGCGCCCAGGACGTCAACCAGCCCTACGGCAAGATCTTCCACCTCGCCGCCAACGGCAACGGGGTGCCGGCCAACCCGTACTACGACGCGGCCAACCCGGGCTCGACCGCGAGCAAGGTGTTCGCGCGCGGGTTCCGCAACCCGTTCCGGTTCAGCATCGACCCGAACCTGGGCCTGCCGGTCGCCGGGGACGTCGGCTGGAACACGTGGGAAGAGGTCGACGTCGTCCAGCGCGGCGCGAACCAGGGGTGGCCGTGCTGGGAGGGCAACCACCCGACGCCGGGCTACAGCGGTCTCGCGGAGTGCGCCGGCGTGGCGAACCAGCCGCCGGTCTTCGAGTACCAGCACGGCAGCGGTGCCATGCAGGGCAACAGCGTCTCCGGCGGGATCGTCTACAACGGATCCAGCTACCCGGCGGCCTACCGCGGTTCGTACTTCTTCGGCGACTACGTGACGCACAAGATCTGGTCGATGAAGTACGACGACCAGGGCAAGCTCACCCAGGCTCCGCAGAACCCGCCGGTCTTCACCGACATCGGCGGGCCGGTGAAGTTCGCGGCCGCGGTCAACGGCGATCTCGTCTACGCCGACATCCTGTCCGGGAAGCTGCGCCGGCTGAGCTATTCGGCAGGCAACACCGCGCCGGTGGCGAATGCGTCGTCGACGACCGACCCGGACACGAGGACGGTCTCCTTCGACGGTTCGGCGTCGGTCGACTACGACAACGACCCGCTGAAGTACGATTGGGACTTCGGTGACGGGACAACGGCCGCCGACGCGGGGCCGACCGTGTCGCACGCCTACGCGGCGGGTACCGGGTCGTTCACCGCGAAGCTGACGGTCCGGGACCCGCTGGGTGCCAGCGGCACGACCACCATCGTGGTCGCGCCCGGCAACCACACCCCGCAACTCACCTTGACCACGCCGGGTGACGCCGCGACGTTCGCGGTCGGCCAGCAGGTTTCGCTGAGCGCCACCGCGTCCGACGCGGAAGACGGCGCCTTGCCGATCACGTGGACGTCCGCGGTGCGGCACTGCCCGAGCGAGGCGACGTGCCACTCGCACCCGGGTACCGGGGCGGCGGGAAGCGGTTTCGGGCTGCCGTTCACCGAGCACCCGGACTCGCGGATGGAGTTCACGGCGGCGGTGACCGACAGCGCGGGTGTCACGACGTCCAAGACGTACACCGCGTGGCCGCGCGAGCACCGGATCACCCTGGTCGGCACGCAGCCGGCGGCGCTGAGCATCCCGGTCGAGGGCGGGGTCAGCACCGCGATGGTCGCCGAGGGCGCCACCTTCGACGTCGAGGCCGCGCCGCTGGGCATCGACGGCGTTTCGAAGTTCACCGGCTGGCAGGGCGGCCCGGCGGGTACCACGTGGATCGTCACCGTCGGCACGAGCGACCTGACGCTGACGGCGAACTACGCCACGCCGATCGACCAGCGCTACGACGGGGACGCGGCGCTGCGGACCAAGCTCGGGGCACCGACGGGCACCGAGGTCACCGACGGCGGCGTCCACTACCGGACCTACGCCAACGGGCGGCTGTACTGGAGCGCGGTGGGCGGAACCAGGTTCCTCACCGGTCCGGTGCTGGCCAAGTACCTCGCGTTCGGCGGGCACGCCAAGCTCGGGCCGCCGACGACCGACACGACGTCCACTCCGGACGGTGTGGCGCAGTACAACCACTTCGTCAACAACGGAAACGTCGGGTCGATCTACTACACGGCCGCGACGGGCGCGCACGCGCTCTACGGTGAGA
The DNA here is from genome assembly GCF_041346945.1 of Amycolatopsis sp. cg9. Classification (NCBI taxonomy): domain Bacteria; kingdom Bacillati; phylum Actinomycetota; class Actinomycetes; order Pseudonocardiales; family Pseudonocardiaceae; genus Amycolatopsis; species Amycolatopsis sp. cg9. The sequence goes on from NZ_CP166850.1 coordinate 6,957,592, forward strand.
TCCGGAAGAAGTGGGCGGCGCTGGACTACGAGCGCGGGCTCGGCTACCCGACGACCGACGAGGCCGGTACCCCGGACGGCGCCGGGCGCTACAACCACTTCGTCAAGGGCGGCAACGTGGGCTCGATCTACTACACGAACGCCACCGGCGCGCACGCGATCTTCGGCGAGATCCGGAAGAAGTGGGCCGCACTGGGCTACGAGCGCGGCCTCGGCTACCCGACGACCGACGAAGGTGTTACGCCGGACGGAATCGGCCGCTACAACCACTTCAGCCTCGGCCATTCGATCTACTACACGGTGGCGACCGGCGCGCACGCGGTGAAGGGCGAGATCCGCAAGCGCTGGGCGGCGCTCGGGTGGGAGCGGTCCTACCTGCGCTACCCGACGTCGGACGAGTACGTGGTGAACGGGGTGTACCGCAGCGACTTCCAGGGCGGCTACATCACGTTCACGCTCGCGGGCGGGGCGGTCGACCGGCCGTGGTGAACCGGGCGTCGAAGGCCGGCCGTCCCCGGCTCAGCCCTTCGCGCGCGCGTTCTGCCGGAACCACTGGAGCAACGTGGGGTTGTCCGTCGTCGTGATGACGCCGACGGTGGCACCGAGGTAACGGTTGCCCGCCACCAGGTCCAGCATGCTCGCCGCGAGGTCCGCGCGGGCGGTGAACCTGCCGTCGGCGTCGCTTTCGGCGAGCGTGTAGCCGGTGGCGGCCGGGAGGTGGTACAGCCCGCCCGGGCGCACGATCGTCCAGTCCAGGTCGCCGGCGCGGACGAGCGCTTCCATGCGCCGCATGTCGTCGTAGAGGGTCTTGCCCAGCACCCGCGTCACGTAGGGGAGGAGCACCCGGTTGAACAGGAACCCGCCGTCGGAGTACGGCCGCGGAGCGACTCCGCTCGAGCTGACCACGACGAGCCGGCGCACGTCGTGGCGCCGCATCGCCGCGACGATGGCGCCGGTGCCGCGCGAACAGGTGGTGATCGGTGTCTTCGCGGCGGGGACCCCCAGCGCCGACAGCACGGCGTCCTGGTGGGCCACGGCGGCGTCGACGGCCGCCGGGTCGAGCACGTCGGCGCCGAGCACCCGGCGGCGAGTGCCTGCCGGGTGAGCAGGCGGCCGGTCGGCCCGCTTGCGCCGAAGATCGCGATGCGGATGGCGGTCGTCTTTCCCACCTCGATGCCCTTCTGCCTGATCGCTGGGATGACCACGAGATGCCGCCGGCGCCGTCTCCGTGACAGAACCGCGAAGTGACGTGCCGCACTCGCCGGGGGTCACGACCCGGCCGGGTGCGGCGTCTCGTGGGGACAGTGCGAAAAGGATCAGGCAGGAGCCGGCCTGCGGTCGCGAAGGGACCGCCGTGGTCACCGGTGGGCGCGGCGGCCCGAGGGGTCGTGGGCGCGGGTGTTCGTCGCGCGGTGGTCGCGCCGCGGCGCGTGGCCGGCGTCGGACCGGGCCGGCGGCGAGTACGTCGGCTGCAGGAACAAGCTCCCGTACCGCTCGTCCTGGGGTGCCGTGAGCGCCCCGGGCCGGGTCTCCTCGGCCACGGGGTGGCTGAACAACGGGCTGTCTAGTGGGGAAGTGCTGATGGAGTGCTCCTTTCGCGCACGCCGCCGGTCGGCGGCGTGGTGGGTGCGGGTGCCGGCGTGCCTTCGGCCGCGGCCTCCGCGAGGGTGCGCTTCGCGGTGCCGGGCTCGGTCTCGGGTGGCACGACCCGCAGGGTCATGCGGTTCCGGTTCCAGCCGATCACCGTCAGGCTGCCGGCCGCTTGGGACCGGAACCCTTCGAGGCGGACGACGCCGTCGCCGAAGGGGAGGCGGCGGTCGGGGACCGGCCAGTCCGCGAGGTGGTAGGTGACCCGGTCGATCTGCCCGACCCGGGCGGTCATCGCGTCGAGCAGCGCGGGTAGTTCGGTGGCCAGGTCACGGCTCGCGGGCCACCAGGCGCCGTCGAACGGACCGGTGGCGGGCTTCGCCGAGTTGATCCCCAGCCGTGGTTCGGATTTCGGTGAAGAGGTGTTCGGGCCCGACGGCATGTCGGTGCTCCCGTCTCCGGCCGCGGGTGGCGGCCGGACCAGGATCGGGGACGGCGCAGGTTCGAGTTCTTGCGCGCGAAATGCTCCCGGTCGTCTCCCAGTGTAGCCGACGGCGCCGGCCGGTGTGTTATGACTGGCTTCTAGCAAAGGGGCCACTGTGCACCAGCTCACCCTCGGCGTCATCGCCCGTTCACGCAAAGAGAACGAACGGCGGTTGCCGATCCACCCGGACCACCTCACCCGGATCGACGCCGGCACCAGGAAATCCATCTTCCTCGAACACGGCTACGGCGAACCCTTCGGCGTACCCGACGAACAGCTCGCCGGCCGCGTCGGCGGGCTGCGCTCGCGCGAAGAGCTCATCGCCGGCTGCGACGTCATCCTGCTGGCCAAGCCCCTGCGGGAGGACGTCGCGGAACTCCGGCCGGGCCAGGTGCTGTGGGGCTGGCCGCACTGCGTGCAGGACGCCGAGCTGACGCAGCTGGCCATCGACCGGCGGCTGACCCTGATCGCCTTCGAGGCCATGAACCACTGGCGCGCCGACGGTTCATTCGGGCTGCACGTCTTCCACAAGAACAACGAGCTGGCCGGGTACTGCTCGGTGCTGCACGCCCTGCAGCTGATCGGCTCGACCGGCGACTACGGCCGCCGGCTGCGGGCGGTGGTGATCGGGTTCGGCGCCACCGCCCGCGGTTCGGTGACGGCGCTGAACGCCCTCGGGATCCACGACGTCGACGTGCTCACCGCCCGCGGTCTCAGCGCGGTCGGCGCCCCCATCCACTCGGCGACGATGGTGCACTTCGACCACGACGTGAACCACCCGGGCGACCCGCGGCGCAGCCACGCGCACACCCCCGGCGGGCGGGTCCCGCTGGCCGGGTTCCTCGCCGAGCACGACGTCGTCGTGAACTGCGTGCTGCAGGACACCGCGGCGCCGCTGACCTTCCTCCTCGAAACCGACCTGAAGGCGTTCGCCCCCGGCAGCCTCGTCGTCGACGTCTCCTGCGACGAGGGCATGGGGTTCAGCTGGGCGCGGCCCACGACGTTCGCGCGGCCGACGTTCCCGGTCGGCGACGGCGTCACCTACTACGCCGTCGACCACAGCCCGTCGTACCTGTGGAACTCGGCGACGTGGGAGATCAGCGAAGCCCTGCTGCCGCACCTGCGTCCGGTCCTTTCCGGACAGTCCGCGTGGGACGGTGACGAAACCGTGCGGCGGGCGATCGAGATCCGCGACGGCACGATCCGGAACCCGGCGATCCTGGCCTTCCAGCGCCGCGCCGCGGACTACCCGCACCCGCGGCGCCCCTGACCGGCGATCAGCCGGCGTGCGGTGGCGAGCCCGGTTCGCGGGTGTGGCCGAGGTAGGGGCTCAGCTGCTCGGCCAGGGAGCCGCGGGTCGTGGCGTGCGCCGGCCCGGACCGCTCCGGGCCGCCGTACCGCCCGGCCGCGGCGTCGGCGACGAACCGCGCGACCAGGCCCGGCTCCGGGACGAGGTCGTCGCCACCCTGGCGTGCGATGAGGACCGGCTCGTCGGCGGGATCGGTCTCGACCGCGAGCGACCAGCCGCGCCGTTCGCTCCACAGCAGCATGACGTCGTGGTCGGGCCGGTCGGGCCAGCGCCGGGGCAGCCCGAGGTAGGCGGTGGCCGTGTCGCTGATCTCCACCGTGGTGCTCTCGTCCGGGACGCCCGTGGCGGCGGCGACCGCCCGCACGTATCCGCGCAGGCTGCGCTCGAGGGTTCGGGTGTCGGGTTCGAGGTGCTCCATGCCCATGACGCTAGAGGGCTTTCGGGCGGTGTGCCGGGCGGTGCGCGGGACGGGCACGCGCGGTGACGGCCTTCCTCCGGACGGCGACCGCCTCGAGAGGGGCTAGACTGCTCGTACCGCCCCAGACCTCGGCGATCCGCATTTCCCCGGTGCCCGGCCGTCCGGCCGGCACCCGTACCGGACGGCGAGGCGCGCGTGATGACGGGACGCGTGGTGGTGGCGGCCGGGCTGATCGGCCCCGGCTGCGTCCTCGCGGTGCTCGGGGCACTGACCCTGCCGCGGGACGTCCTGATCGGCTGGCTGGCGTTCGGCGCCGGTGCCGGGCTGCTCGTGGCGTTCGGCGCTCCCCGGCTGCCGCGCGGGCGGTCCGCCTCGGGCGGGCCCGACCTGCTCGCGGGCGCGGTCACCGCCGCGGTGTTCGTCCTGGCCTGCCTGGTCGTGGCCGGCTTGCGGAGCGCGCTGGGCGGCGGCCTCACGGCGGTCGCCCTGGTGCTGCTCGTCGCCACCGGTGTGGGCGCCCTCCACCGCCACCGGGCCAGCCCCGCCGCCGAGCCGTCCGCCCTCGAGGTGCCGCCGCCGGTGGCGCCCCCGCCGGTGGCCGACATGGCCACCGAGGACCTGTGCGTGGCGTGGCGGCGCAGCTACTTCCTCTTGATCCTCGCGACCGACGACCCGGCCCGCCGCCGCGTCGTCCAGCGCCGGCAGGACTACCTCGACGAGATCGAACGGCGGGACCGCCGCGGGTTCCTCCGCTGGCTCGCCAGCGACGCGAAGGCGGGGAGCGATCCCGCCCCCTACCTGACGACCGGGGCCGACTGAGGGGAGAGGGCGACCATGACGCAGGTCGACGGCGCGCTTCTCGCGGCCGCGGTGGCGGGGGAGCGCGCCGCGACCGACGCGCTGCTGGGCCTGCTGCACCCCGGCGTGCTGCGGTACTGCCGCGCCCGGCTGGGCGACCGGCCGTACCGCGACTGCGACGCGGACGACTGCGCCCAGGAGGTCCTGCTCGGCGTGCTGAAGGCGCTGCCGGGCTACCGCCACGACGCCACCCGGTTCCCGAGCTTCGTCTACGGGGTCGCCGCGCACAAGGTGGCCGACGCGCGCCGCCGCCGGGGGAGCGACGGCAGCATCCCGGTCGCGGAGTTCGCCCCGGTGCCGTCCGGCCTCCCCGGCCCCCTGCGCCGGCTCGAAGAACTCGAGCTCCGGCGGCAGATCGCCCACCTGCTCACCCTGCTGGTGCCCCGCCAGCACGAGATCGTGGTCCTGCGGGTCATGTTCGGCCTGTCCGCCCGGGAAACGGCGGGGGTGCTCGGCGTCGCGGGCCCGGGGGTGGTGCGCGTGTGCCAGCACCGAGCCCTGACCACGTTGCGGCGGCGCCTGGCCGCGCCGGCCGGTCGGACGGCGGATCCGGACCGGGGCGGTGGGCGGGAGCGGGCAGCGCTCGTGGTGGGCCGGGCGGTGCCGCGGGGGTGACCGGTGTGACTGCTGGGGTTGGTGTTCCGCCGGCAGCCGGCGGCACTGTCGCGGGGTGGGAGCGGGCGACCCGCGGCTTCGCCGGGATCCCGAGCCTCGCCCGGTGCCGCGGTGGTCCATTGTGGATCCTCAGTGCCGGGAGTGCGCGTAGGGTGGGAACGGAGACGGCCCATCGGTCATCGGCCCCGGGAGTTCCCATGCGGTTCCGCGATCGGCGGGAAGCCGGCGAGCGGCTGGCTCTCCGGTTGCGCCCGCTGCTCGGCGCCCGGGCGGTCGTGCTGGGCCTGTCCGAGGGCGGGCTGGTCGTCGGTGCCGAGATCGCCGACGTCCTCGGTGCGCCGCTGGACGTGCTGCTCACCTGCCGGATCGAGTCGGCCGGGCCGCCGGCCACCACGTTCGGTGCCATCGGTGAAGGCGGTTTGCTCGTCTGGGACCACAGCGCGATCCGCCGGTACGACATCGCGGCGGCCGAGCTCACCCGGCTGGCCGAGCTGGCGCGGGCCGGACTGGCCCGGCAGGTCGCGGTCTACCGCCGGGCGACCGCGCCGGTGCCGATCGCGGGCCGGACGGTCGTCCTGGCCGACGACGGCGCGGCCACGGGCACGACCGCGCACACGGCGATCCAGGTGCTGCGGGCCCGCCAGGTCGGCCGGATCGCGCTGGCCGTCCCGGTCGCCCAGGCGCCCGTCCTCGACGTGCTCGCCCGCGAGGCCGACCAGTTCGTCTGCCTGCGCCCGCTGCCGTGGCTGCACGAGGTCCGGAACAGCTACCGGAGGTTCCCCGCGGTCGCCGACACCGAGGCGATCGCCCTGCTGCACCGCTAGTCCACAATGGACTCGAAAGGTGACGGTGCCCACGTTACGGGTTTGTGGCGCCGGGGAAAACGATCCGGCACCACCCACCTGGCCCAGTCCGGCGCGGCCGCGAGGGCATAGGGTGGTGGCCTGGCCCTGGACCACGGCGACCGGTAGAACCGCTCCACCCGAGGAGAACCCGCTGATGACGACCAGTGCCAAGGAACTCGGCCACGCCGAGATCGAGCAGCTCGGCACCGAGCTCGACGAACTCCGCGTGCGGGTCACCGCCGATCTCGGCGCGGCGGACGCCGACTACATCCACAACGTCGTCGCGGTGCAGCGGTTTTGCGAAGTCTCCGGCCGGCTCCTGCTGTTCGCCGGGTGGTTCCCGCCGGCCTGGGTGGGCGGCGTGGCGGCGCTGGCGGTGTCGAAGGTCCTCGACAACATGGAGATCGGGCACAACGTCATGCACGGCCAGTACGACTGGATGAAGGACCCCGCGCTGAACTCGCGGACCTTCGAGTGGGACATGGTCTGCCCGGGCGAGCAGTGGCGCCGCTCGCACAACTTCATGCACCACACCTACACCAACATCCTCGGCCAGGACCGCGACGTGGGCTACGGCATCCTGCGGATCACCGACGACCAGCCCTGGCACCCGTACTACCTGGGCAACCCGGTGTACGCCGCCGCGCAGGCGCTGTTCTTCGAATACGGCATCATGCTGCACGACCTGGAGGCGGACCGGATCGTGCAGGGCCGGCGGCACTGGGCGGACGTCCGGCCGCTGCTGAAGCCGATGCTGCGCAAGGTCGCCCGGCAGGCCGGTCGGGACTACGTGGTCCACCCGCTGCTCACCGGGCCGCTGGCGCCGCTGACGCTGACCGCGAACATCACCGCCAACGTGGTGCGCAACCTCTGGGCGTTCTCGATCATCTTCTGCGGCCACTTCCCCGACGGGGCCGAGGTGTTCACCGAGGAAGAGAGCGAAGACGAAAGCCGGGGGCAGTGGTACCTGCGCCAGATGCTCGGCTCGGCGAACATCACCGGGAGCCCGCTGTTCCACGTGCTTTCGGGCAATTTGAGCCACCAGATCGAGCACCACCTCTTCCCGGACCTGCCGAGCCACCGCTACCCCCGGATGGCCGTGGAGGTGCGGGAGATCTGCGAGCGCCACGGCCTGCCCTACAACACGGGGTCGCTGTCCCGCCAGCTCGGTTCGGTCGCGCGCAAGATCTTCCGGCTCGCGCTGCCGGAGAAAAAGCCGCGCCCGGCCGTGGCGTCCATCTCGTCCACAAAGGACTGATCCGGCGCCCGGCGACCCTGGCCCACCCGGTCGGCGCTGTCGATCGGCCGCGGTCCCGGCTATGCTGGAGGACCGCCCCGGACCCCGGCGGACGATCCGTCGACCGAAGCGGGGATTTACCGTGGATTCAGGCGTGGACGACCTGTACGACGACTACCCGGTGGGCTGGGTCCTCACCTACCGGCGCGGCCGGGCACCCGGTTCACCGACCGGCGGCTGCGAGGCGGGCGTGGTCGTCGGACCGCCGGCCCGGGATCCGCGCACCGGCCTCGAAAAGATCCCGCTCTCACCGCTCGACGGCGGCCGCACGGTCTGGGTCCCCGACCGGGAAGTCATCGGGATCGAGCCACGCCGGCTTCCTCCGTCCTGAGTGGACACCTGATGCCGGGCCGCCCCCGGAAGCCGGCGCCCCCAGACGATCTTCGAGCGAGCAGGTGAGAGCGTGGCCACGGTCGACGGCACCGACGCGGACCCGCGCCGCCCGGCAGGACACGGCGGCTACCACCTGGGCTGGCAGGTGCGTTACCGCAGTCGCGGCCACGCCGGCGTGGCCGCGCACGACCTGATCGGCACGATCGCGGGTCCCAGCCTGCGCGACGAGCACACCAGCACCACCTGGGTGCCGGTGCGCCCCAGGGGTGCGGCCCCCGACGTACCACCGACGCTGGTGCGGTCGCAGGACGTCCTCGACGCCCGCCCGCCCGGCGAACCGGCACCCGGCCGCCCCGCCGAGACCGGTGAAGCCCGAAGCCGTGAGGTGATCGTCGAACTGCCGGTGCGCGGGTCCGACGGGCACCCGCCGGGCTAGGCGGGGCTCGGCGCACCGGGTGGCGGCCGGGGATTCGGGTACCCCCCGGGCATGACCGATGCCGGAGAACGCCCTCGTCCCACCGAAGAACCCGAAGAAGCCGTGCCCGCCGACCACGGTTCCGAAGCCGTGGACCGGGGGCTCGCCCCGCCGTCGGAGGTCCCCGTGATCACCTCGACCCACCCCCTCGACCGCGGGCTCGCTCCGCCCGACGAGGAGGAGACCGCCCCGGGGCGGTGACGGGCGCCGGGCTCGGGTGACGACGATCTTCCCGCCGTGGCGGGGAAAATTGGTACTTGACAAGCCCGCGGGTGCCCTTCAGTCTCTCTAATTAACCGTACGGTACATACCTGAGCGGTTACTTGCCTGGACTGCACTGGCGCACCCGTGGAGGAGATTGACGTGACCGATCGTCCGGAGGGCGCTGTCGGCGCCCCGCCCGCGGGCCGGCCCGCCAAGGCGGCCTTGGCCGCCTGGATCGGAAGTGCGCTCGAGTACTACGACTTCTTCATCTACGGCACGGCGGCCGCGCTGGTCTTCAACAAGATCTTCTTCCCGGCCTCGTCCCCGGCGACCGGCACGCTGCTCGCGCTGTCGACCTTCGGGGTCGGTTACGTGTCGCGGCCGCTCGGGGCGCTGCTGCTGGGGCACCTCGGGGACAAGTTCGGCCGCAAGCGCGTCCTGCTGATCACCCTCCTGCTGATGGGTCTGTCCACTGTGCTCGTCGGCTGCCTGCCGGGCTACGGGACGCTGGGCGTGGCCGCGCCGATCCTGCTGGTCGCGCTGCGGTTGCTGCAGGGCCTGTCCGCCGGTGGTGAGCAGGCGAGCGCGAACTCCATGAGCCTCGAACACGCGCCCGAGCACCGCCGCGCGTACTACACGAGCTTCACCCTCAGCGGCACCCAGGCGGGGCAGATCCTGGCCACCGCGGTGTTCCTGCCGGTGGCCGCGCTGCCGCAGGAGGAACTGCTGTCCTGGGGCTGGCGGGTCCCGTTCTGGCTCAGCGCCGTCGTGGTGCTCGTCGGGTACTACATCCGCCGTTCGCTGGAAGAGACGCCGGTCTTCCGGGAGGAGGTCGCCAGCGGCGAAGTGGTGAAGCTGCCGCTGGCCGTGCTGCTGCGGGACCACTGGGCCGACGTCCTGCGCGTGGTCGTGGCGGCGTTGATCGCTTCGGTCAGCACGATCTTCACCGTCTACGCGCTCAGCTACGCCGTGAACACGGTGGGCCTGAGCAAGACGCCGATGTTGTGGGTCGGCGTGCTGGCCAACGTCGCCGCGGTGGTCACGATCCCGTTGTGGGCCAGGTTTTCCGACCGGATCGGGCGCAAGCGGATCTTCGTGGCCGGTTCGCTGGGCTGCGCGATCCTGATCTTCCCGTACCTCGGCGCGATCGCGGCGGGCAGCTACCTCTGGATCTTCGTCGTCGGCATCGGGATGTTCGGCATCGTCTACACCGCCACGAGCGCGGTCTGGCCGTCGTTCTACGGCGAGATGTTCCCCGCCAGGGTGCGGTTGTCGGGCACCGCGATCGGGACCCAGATCGGGTTCGCGATCAGCGGGTTCCTGCCCACCATCGCGGTCGGCGTCACGGGCACGGGCCGGGGCGCGTGGCTGGGCGTCGCCGTCTTCACCGCCGCCCTGTGCCTGGTGAACGTGATCGCCGTGGCCACCGGGAAGGAGACCTACCGGGTGCCGACCGCCCGGCTGGGCCGCAAGGAACCGGCGCGTGGCGAGGTCAGCGTCCCGCAATGAGCGTGTTCGAGGTCTACGCGCTCTGCTACGGCCGGCGCACGGGGTTCCGCGGCGAGCATTTCCTCGGCTACGACGGGGAATCCGCGGCACCCCACCCGACCGCCTACTACGTCTGGCTGGCGGTGTCGCCGGAGCACACGGTGCTCGTCGACGCGGGCATCCGGGCGGCACGGGCGAGGGAGGTGGACGGGCTCGAGTACGTCGAGCCCGTCCGGCTGCTCGCCGCGCTCGGTGTCGATCCGGGGGCGGTCGGCCACGTCGTCCTCACGCACCTGCACTACGACCACTGCGGCACGGTGGCGGACTTCCCCGGCGCGCGGTTCGTGGTCCAGCGGTCCGAAATGGACTATTGGACCGGCCCGTGGGCCAAGCGGATCGAGCGGGAGCGGTGGCTGCTCGACGAAGTGGCCCTCGGCCACGTGCGGGCGGGCCCGGTCGACCTGGTCGACGGCGACGCCGAGGTGGTGCCGGGGCTCAGCGTCCACCTCGTCGGCGGGCACACCGCGGGCATGCAGGTCGTGCGGGTCGAAACCGCCGCCGGTCCGATCGTGCTGGCCTCGGACGCCACGCACTTCGACGAGAACATCGAGCACGACCGCCCGGCGCCGCTGCTGCACTCGATGACCGGGGTGTACGGCGCCTTCGACCGGGTCAAGGAGCTGGCCGGCGCCGGCCTGGTCGTCCCCGGCCACGATCCGGCGGTGTCGGCCCGCTACCCGCCCGTCGCCGACCGGGTCGTGCGGCTCAGCGCGTCGTCAGGTAGCTGACCAGCAGGTCGGCGACCATGCGCCGGTGGTGCTCGCGCAGCGCCGGGTCGAGCATGTCGCGGCCGAAGATCGCGTTGAACGTGTAGCGGTTCGCGGTCCGGAACACGCAGAACGCGCTGATGGCCATGTGCACGTCGAGCGCGTCGACGTCGTCGCGGAACTGCCCGGCCTCGCGGCCGCGGGCGAGGATGCGGGTGAGCACGTCGAGGGCCGGGTTGGCCAGGTTGGACAGCGCGGTCGACCGGGCGATGTGCTCGGCGCGGTGGATGTTCTCGATGCTGACCAGCCGCACGAAGTCCGGGTGGGACTCGTGGTGGTCGAACGTGAGCCCGGCGAGCTGCCGGATCGCCTCGGCGGGGTCGAGGTGGTCGACGTCGAGGTTCTGCTCGAGGGAGCGGATGACCGTGTAGGCCCGTTCGAGCACCTCGACGAACAGCTGGTCCTTGTTGGTGAAGTAGTAGTAGATCATCCGCTTGGTGGTGCGGGTCTTCGCGGCGATCTCGTCCACCCGGGCGCCGTCGAACCCCTTTTCGGCGAACTCGCGGGCGGCCGTGTCGAGGATCTCGGCCCGCGTCCGGTCCGCGTCGCGGATGCGCTCGGGCCCGGCTTTCGCGGGCGCGCTCGACACCTCGCCCGACGATGGTGCTGCTGCCACGGGTTTCCTTCCTCGCTCCGGCTGGTCTGACCCACTCTAGGACGTGACGGTGGATCCGGGACCCTTCACGGGGCCGGTGCCGTGAGGTACAAATAACGTACTGGTTCGTACATTAAGGGAGTGCTGGTGTCCTTGTCATCGACCGTCGAGGCGATTCGCGCCCACGCGGCGCGCGCGACGCCGGGCGCGGTGCTCACCGGGCTGATCGGCGCGGGTATCGGGCCCTCGCTGAGCCCGCCGCTGCACGAAGCCGAGGCGCGCCGGCTCGGCCTGGAGCTGGTCTATCCGCGGTTCGACCTCGAGGACGAGGGCGTGCCGGCCACCGCCGTCGGGGCCCTGCTGGCCGCGGCCAGGGACGCCGGCTACCGCGGGCTGAACATCACCCACCCCTGCAAGCAGGTGGTGCTCGACCACCTCGACGAGCTGTCCCCCGACGCGGCCGCGCTGACCGCGGTCAACACGGTCGTGTTCCGCGACGGCCGGGCGATCGGGCACAACACCGACTGGTCCGGCTTCGCCCGCGGCCTGCGGACGGGGCTGCCCGGCGCCGATCTCGGCGCCGTCGTCCTGCTCGGTGCGGGCGGTGCGGGCGCGGCGGTGGCCCACGGCCTGCTCACCGCCGGAGCGGGCCGCGTCCAGGTCTTCGACCTCGACACCGGGCGGGCCGCCGCGCTCGCCGCGGCCCTCGCCGGCCGGTTCGGTGCCGAGCGCGCGGCAGCCGGGACGGACCTCGCGACGGCGGTCGGCGCCGCGGCGGGGCTCGTGCACGCCACCCCGACCGGGATGGCCGCCCACCCCGGGCTGCCCCTGCCCGCCGGCTTGCTGCGCCCGGACCTCTGGGTCGCCGAAGTCGTCTACCGCCCGCTCGAAACCGAGCTGGTCCGGACCGCCCGCGCCGCGGGCGCCCGGGTGCTCGACGGCGGCCGCATGGCCGTGTTCCAGGCCGCCGAGGCGTTCGCGCTCTTCACCGGTACCCGGCCCGACGCCGGCCGGATGCTGCGCCACTTCGCCGACCTCACCGGTACCCCACCCCTGGAAAGGCAGCCCGCCGATGTCCTCGACTGAGTCCCGCCGTTCGATCGCCACCGTCTGCCTGTCCGGGACACTGGAAGACAAGCTGACCGCGGCCGCCCGCGCCGGGTTCGACGGGGTGGAGATCTTCGAGAACGACCTCGTCGCCTCGGCGTGGTCGGCCAAGGAGATCGGCGAGCACTGCGCGGAACTGGGGTTGTCGATCGACCTGTACCAGCCGTTCCGGGACTTCGAAGCGGTGCCACCGGACGTGCTCGCCCGCAACCTCCGGCGCGCGGAGCTGAAGTTCGACGTCATGGAGCAGCTCGGCGCCGACACGATGCTGGTGTGCTCGTCGGTGTCGCCGGACGCGGTCGACGACGACGACCTCGCCGCCGAACAGCTGCACCTGCTCGCCGAGCGCGCCGCCGCGCGGGGGATCCGGATCGCCTACGAAGCCTTGGCGTGGGGCCGGTTCGTCGACACCTACGAGCATTCGTGGCGCATCGTGCGCCGCGCCGCCCACCCCGCGCTCGGCCTGTGCCTGGACAGCTTCCACATCCTGTCGCGGGGCAGCGACCCGGCGGCGATCCGCACGATCCCGGGGGAGAAGCTGTTCTTCCTGCAGCTGGCCGACGCGCCGCGGCTGCAGATGGACGTCCTGCAGTGGAGCCGGCACCACCGGCTCTTCCCCGGCCAGGGCGCGTTCGACCTGACGACGTTCACCGGTCACGTGCTGGCGGCCGGCTACCGCGGGCCGCTGTCGCTGGAGGTGTTCAACGACGTCTTCCGCCAGGCCGACCCGGTGCCGGCCGCCGTCGACGCGATGCGGTCCCTGCTCGGCCTGCAGGAAACCCTGGGGGCCGCGGAGCTGCCGCCCGCGCCGGCGCTGGCCGGGCACGCGTTCGTCGAGCTGGCGGTCGACGACGAGGCGGAGCCCCGGCTGGCGGCGGCGCTGGGCGGGCTCGGGTTCACCGAGACCGGGCACCACCGGTCCAAGCCGGTCCGGTTGTGGCAGCAGGGAAACGCGCGGATCCTGCTCAACAGTTCCGGGGCTTCGGCGGGCGCGTCGGTCGGTGCGGTCGCGGTGGAGAGCGCGGACCCGGTCGGCTCGGCCCGCCGCGCCCAGCGGCTGCTCGCACCGATCCTGCCGCGCAGCCACCGCGCGGACGAGGCGGACCTCTCGGCGATCGCCGCGCCGGACGGGACCTCGGTCTTCTTCTGCCGCACCGGCGCCGACACCGGCGACAGCTGGCTCGGCGACTTCACGCTGACCGAGCCGGCCGGCCCGGACGCCGGCGTCACCGGGATCGACCACCTGGCGCTGACCCAGCCGTTCGACCACTTCGACGAAGCGGCGTTGTTCTACCGCGCGGTCCTCGGCCTGGAGCCGGAACCCGTGACGGAGTTCGCCGCGCCGTTCGGCCTGGTGCGCAGCCGGACGGTGGCCGACCCGGCCGGGCGGGTCCGCATCGCGCTCGAATCGGCCCTGCTGCGGCGGGGCGACTGGGCACCGGGCGTGCGCGAACCACAGCGCGTCGCGCTGACCACCGGCGACGCGCTCGCGTCCGCGCGCCGCATGCGTGCGCTCGGGGCGCCGCTGCTCGAGATCCCCGGCAACTACTACGACGACCTCGACGCCCGGCTGGCCCCGGACGCCGAGCTGCTCGCCGCCCTGCGCCGGCAGTCGGTGCTCTACGACCGGGACGAGCACGGCGAACTGCTGCACTTCTTCACGGTGGTCCTCGGCGGCCGGGTCTTCTTCGAGGTGGTGCAACGGATCGGCGGCTACGCCGGGGACGGCGCGGCGAACTCCCCGGTCCGGATGGCCGCGCACCGGCGGCAGCGCGCGGCCGCGGGCAGCGGCAAGTCCGCCTGAGGGCGCCGGGCCGGCAGCGAGGCGCACGACCGGCCGTGGGGCACAACTGCCCTGGCCGGTGGGGATGATCGGCCACCCGGCGCGGGCCTTCGCCTCTGGGTGCGGCACCGGCCGGGCGGCCAGCATCGAAGCGTCGGCGACGGCCGCACGACGTTCTTCGGGCAGGAGGCCTGCCATGACTTCTCTCCAGCACCGCCGGGACCCGGGGCCGGCCCGGGCGGGCGGGTTCCCCGAAGGGCTGCGGGTGGGCGTCCGCGGCGGCCGGTTCGACGGCCGCCGCGGCGTGGTCGTGGACCGGGCCCCCGACCTGCGGCCCGGTTCGGTGTGGGTCGAGTTCACCGGTGAGCCGCCGCGGCTCGTACCCGGGTACCGCCTCGACGTGACCGAGCTGGCGGACGACCGGCCGTGACCGCGGGCACCCGTCCCGGAGGACCTTCCGACCGCGGACGGAGGACCAAGGGCCCTGATCTTCAGCCGGCCGCGTAGGGCATCGTCGGTGTGACCGCCGCTGCTTCCCCGCGCACAGAGGACCTGACATGGTCGAGACCCCGGTTGCCGATGCCCCGATGTCCGAGGAGCGTTCCCGCGCGATCCGGGTGGTGCGGCACCACGCCCGCGACTGCCGTGACGAAGCCGAGCTCATGGCGATGCTCGGACTGGATCAGGTGCCGAGCCCACCGGCGCGGCGTCCGCACGGCGCCCTGTCCGCGGCCGAACTGCGGGCGCTGCTGGCCCCGGTCGCGGCGGAGCGCGCGAAGGCGATCACCTGATCCGCCGCCCGCGCGGAATCACTCCGGGGGCGGAGCCTGCTTCGCGCGCCGCGGGGAGCGTCGGCGGGTGTACTGCGGGCCGTGGAAGACACTGGCCGCCAGCAGGATGCCGGACACGAAGCCGAAGTCGTACCAATGCCCGTTGTTGTGCACCTCGTAGACGCCGACGTGCTCGTCGAACAGCGAGACGAGGAACGTGACCGGGCAGCTGAAGCCGTGCCACAGCCCCAGCCAGAAGCCGGGCAGCAGGGCGGTGCCGGCGGCGCTGTTGGCGGCCGGCGCACAGCCGGCCAGGAGCGCGCCCAGGCCGACGACCACCCCGGCCGCGACGAGCCGGCGGCGGGCGGGAGTGCGGTGTCGGAGGTTCACGGCACCACCGTCCCCGGCCCGGTGGCCAGGCGGAAAGGGCCGAAGGTCACCGGCCGGGGCACCGGCCCGGTGTGCACTGTGGACTTTCCGCCGCCGGACCGGGGACTTCGGACTCTGGCCGGGCGGTGGCCGGGCCCGGTCGGCTGGGTCCATGCCGCCGACCAGACCGTCGCCGCCGCCGGTCATCGACCGCGCGAGCCCCGCGGACCGCGCGTTCCTGGCCATGGACACCGGCGACGTACCCGAGCAGTTCGGCGTGGTCCTGGACCTCGGCCCGGCCACGGCGTTCGACCTGGCGCGGGCCCGACAGCTGGTCGCCGACCGCGTCCCGGCCGTCCCGCGGCTGCGGCAACGGCTCGTCCGGGCGCCGTTCGGCGGGGGCGGGCCGTTCTGGTCGGACGACGCGGGCTTCGACGTCCGCCGCCACGTGCGGGCCGTGGTGTGCGCGCCGCCGGGCGACCGGCAGGCCTTGCTGGACACCGCCGTGTCCCTGGCCGAGACGCCGCTGCCCCGGGACGCGGCGCTGTGGTCGATGGCGTTCGTGACCGGCCTCGCCGACGACCGGGTCGCGCTGGTGGTCGTGCTGCACCACGTCCTGGCGGACGGCGTCGGCGGTCTCGCGGTGCTGGCCGATCTCGTCGACCAGGGCGCGGGGGCGCCCGCGAAGCCCTTCCCGCGGCCACCGCCCACCGCGGGTGCCCTGGCCCGCGACAACGTCCTCCGCCGGCTGCGGGCGCTACGCCGGTGCGGGCAGGCCGTGCGGGCGCTGCGTACCTCCATGCGCGCGGCTGGGGGGCTGCGTCCGCCGCGGGCGGCGGCGTGTTCGTTGTTGCGGCGCACTGGGGTGCGCCGTCGGGTGGTGGTCGTGGGTATCGGGCGGTGGGTGTTGCGCGTTTGCGTGCGTGCGGCTGGGGGTCTGCGTGCGCCGCGGGCGGCGGCGTGTTCGTTGTTGCGGCGCACTGGGGTGCGCCGTCGGGTGGTGGTCGTGGGTATCGGGCGGTGGGTGTTGCGCGTTTGCGTGCGTGCGGCTGGGGGTCTGCGTGCGCCGCGGGCGGCGGCGTGTGCGCCGCTCCGGCCCACCGGGGCGCGCCACCGGCTGGTGGCCGTCAGCACCGGGCGGCCGGCGCTGGCCGCGGCCGCGCACCGCCACGGTGCGTCGGTCAACGATGCCGTCCTGGTCGCCGTTGCCGGGGCGCTGCACCGGCTGCTGGTGACCCGGGGCGAGTCCGTCGGCACCTTCGCGGTCGCCGTGCCGGTGTCCGGCCGGCGGCCGGGCCGCGGGGGCGCGCTCGGCAACGCGGTCAGCCCGATGCTCGTCCGGGTCCCCGGGACCGGTGACGTCGCCGGGCGGCTCGAACGCGTCGCGGCCGAGGTGCGGGCGGGCAAGGCCGCCGCGACCGGACCGCCGCCGATCGCCGTGCTGGGCGGCCTCTTCCGGCTGCTGGCCGCGGCCGGCGGCTACCGGTGGTACCTGAACCACCAGCACCGGATGCACACGCTCGTCAGCCACGTGCGCGGCCCGGCCGAGCCGGTCACGTTCGGCGGGCTGCCGGTCGGCTCGGCGATCCCGGTCGCCGTCGGTGACGCCGGGAACCTGGGCGTGTTCTTCGAGGTGCTGTCCTACGCGGGAACGGTGACGATCTCGGTGGTCGCCGACCGGGACGGGGCCGGGGACCTCACCACCCTCGCCGACGGCCTGCGCGCCGAACTGGACCTCGTGCTCGGCGCGTGACCGCGGCCCTTTCGGCCTCCTGCCCGTTGACCTAAGGCCCTGCCGCCCGGCGCCCCGCCGGCCGGACGATCGGGGCGGGGAAGGGAGGCTGTCATGACCGTCGGCCAGGAGACCCGTCGCCCTCGGGCCGGAAAGCGCCGCGCCGGCTACCTGATCGGCGCGCTCGTCAACGTCCTGGTGCTGCTCGCCGCCCACGCCTGGCCCGGCTGGGAAGCCGTGCCGTTCCTGACCGGCGACACCCCTCGGGTGCTGGGCGTGGTCGATCTCGCGCTGACGGCCGGGGTGGCCACCAACGTGGCTTTCCTCGGCTACGACCCCGAGTGGCTGACCGCGCTGGGCGGCCTGGTGACGACCCTGGCCGGGCTGGTCGCCGTCGTCCGGGTCTGGCAGGTCTTCCCCTTCGACTTCGCGGGTTCTTCCTTCGACTGGCCCGTGACGGCGCGCGTCCTGCTGGTCGTCGGCATCGCCGGCTCGGTGCTCGGGGCGCTCGTGCAGCTGGCGACCCTCGTGCGCGCCGGACTCCGGCGCCGCTAGGCGAACCCCGGTTTTCCCCGCCCGACAACGAAAGGTGACGCCGTGACCGAGTCCGTGACCACCTCCGCCGGCCGCTCGCTCGAGCCCGGCGGCGTGGACCTGCTGATCGACCGGTTCCTGCCGCGGTTCGACGTGACGCTGGCCGAGCACGTCGTCGTCGACGCCGGTGCCGAAGCGACCTGGCGCGCGGTCCGCGAGCTCGACCTGACGCGCGTGCACACGCCCCTGGTGGACGCGGCGATGTCCGTCCGGGGCGTCCCGGCCGCCCTGGCGCGGCGGTTCGGGGGCGCGGAGCCGGCCGAGCCGCCCGCCGAGCTGAAGCTGTTCGGCGGCGGCAGCGGGTTGCCGGGATGGCTGTTCCTGGGCGAAACGCCCGGCCGGGAGGTCGTGCTCGGCGCCGTCGGCCGGTTCTGGCAGCCCGACATCGAGTGGTACGACGTGACCGGGATGACCCCGGACGGCTTCGCCGCGTTCGCGGAACCGGGCTGGGGCCGCATCGCGGCCGGGTTCTCGCTGCGGCCCTACGGCCAGGGCCGCACCCTGCTCTCCTACGAGGCACGCACGGCCACCGCCGATCCCGGTTCCGCTCGCCGGTTCGCGCGCTACTGGTGGCTCGTCCGGCCGTTCGCGCGGACGATCATGCGGGCGGCCCTGACCGCGGTCCGCGAGCAGGCCGAATCCCCTGGTGCGGCCGAGGCGCCGCCGGCGAACCCGCTGCGGCGGTGGGGGCGGTGGCTCTACCGGGGCGCCCGGCCCCACGGCCTGGCGCGAGCCCTGAACCGCGGATCCGCCCTCGTGTACTCGGCCGGTGTGCTGCCCCGCCGGCTGGTCACGCTGGAGGTGCCGGGACGTCGTTCGGGCACCGTCGTCGGGGTCCCCCTGGTGGTCGCCGACCACGACGGCGAACGCTACCTCGTGGCCATGCTCGGGCCGGCCACCCACTGGGTGCGCAACGTCCAGGCCGCCGGCGGGCACGTGGTGCTCCGGCACGGGCGCGCCGAGCACGTCCGCCTCGCCGAGGTGGCCCCGGAGCTGCGCGCGCCGGTGCTCCGCCGCTACCTGGCCTGCGCACCGGGTGCCCGAGCCCACATCCCGGTCGACCGCCACGCGCCGATCGAGGACTTCGCCCGGGTCGCCCCCGGCATCCCGGTCTTCCGCATCGTGCCCGAGCGGGCGGAACCCGCGTGAGCGCGCCGGCGGCCGAGCGGTGGGGCGCGGCCAGCGGGTTCGCCGTGATCGTGGTGAGCGCCGCGGCGATGGTCTTCGAACGCGGCGCGGTCCTCCCGGCCGACTCCGCCGACGCGGTCGTAGCCCACTACACCGGGAACCGGGGCGCGATCTTCGCCCAGAGCATGCTGTTCCTCGCCGGCGCCGCGCTCTACCTGTGGTTCCTGGGCAGCCTCCGCAGCTTTCTGCTCCGCGCCGAAGGCGGAACCGGCCGGGTGTCGGCGATCGCGTTCGGCGCGGGAGTCGTCTGGATCGGGCTCAGCGCGCTGGCCCAGGCGTTCCAGATCGGCCTCGCCGCCGCGCCCGCCGCGGCGGCCCTCCCCGCCCTGATCGCCACGATGAACGCCGTGTTCACGATCTCGGCCCTCCCGCTGGCCGTGCTGCTGGCGGCGGTCGCCGCGGTGACGTGGCGGCACCACGCGTTCCCGGCCTGGCTGGGCTGGGTCGCGGTGGTGGCCGCCGGCGCGCAGATCCTGCTGTGGTCGAGCACCGTCGTCGGCAGCGGGCCGTTGGCCGCGGACGGCTGGCTGAGCTACGCGCTCTACCCCGTGTTCCTGGTGTGGCTGGTCCCGGCGACGGTCGTGATGACGGGCCGGTCCCGGCGTTCTCCCGGCCCGGACCGGGAACGGCCGGAGTAGCGGCGCGTGATGCGGTGCGGCGGGCTCAGTTCGAGCCGGTGCCGGGCCGCACGGCGGTGACGCTCAGCGGCCGTTGCCCCGGCATGTGCTCGGCGCAGGCGTGCGCGCCGGGTTCGGGCAGCAGCACGGAGACGGTGTTGCCCGGCGGGTAGACCCGCAGGCCGGTCACGGGTGCTGGGGCGCAGGCCGCGGGGTCGTAGTGGCTGACGTCGACCTGATCGACCGTCGCCGAGGCGGTTTGCCCCCGGTGCAGCACCACGACCGGCGTGGCGCCGGGGTCGCGGTCCGCGGCGTCGCCCACCTGGTGCTGGTCGTCGCCGGCGTAGTGGGAAACCCTGGGGTACCCGGTGATCCGGCAGGGGGCACCGGTGTCGGTGAAGAGGACGGCGACGTAGTAGTTGCCGGCGGCCGTGTCGCCCGGTTCCAGCTTGACGGCCAACCCGGCGGTCGTGCACCGCTCGACCGGGACCGCGCCCGCGGTCGTGGGTACGGCCGTCCGGGGTGGGGTTCCTGCCGGGGCCGAGGACGTCGCCGGTGCCGGCACCGGATCCGTGGTGGCGCTCGGACCGGCGGTGCCGGCGTCCGAACCGCACGCGGCGGCGAGCAACGCCCCGGCGGCCAGGGCCACCGGGCGGACGTCGAACCCGATTCTGCTCACGGTGTTCCCCTCCGGCGTCGGTCGGTGTTCCGGCCCGTGCCGCTCCGCCGGACCGGTCAAGCGGACAGCGTCAGCCCGCGGTCGCGGATCCGGTCCCAGGCCGACACCGGCAAGGCGACGGTGACCAGCAGTTCGTCGACGCTGGAGAACCCGGAGTCCCGGCGGGCGCCGACGATGTCCTCGGCGGCGGGCAGGGGTATCTCGCACAGCCGCGCGATCGTCGCGGCCGGGGCGTTGTTGAGGTCGACGAGACCGCCGTCGTCGTAGTCGCGGGCCAGGTCGGGCCGGCCGATCCGCAGGTCCCGAGCCAGCAGGGGATCGGATTCGGCGAGCCGGCGCGCGGTGGTGCGCCGGCTCCGGGCGGCGAGGGCCCGGCTGAGGCCGGGTTCCGGAGCACCGCCGCGGCCCCGGGCGACGCGGCGCCGCACCGCCCACTGGTGCGCGCAGGCGACGGGGATCAGCACGAGCCAGCCCGTCCCGGCGATGGTGGGCAAGACGGTCCCGGCGGTCCCGACCGCGGTGCCCTGCGCGTCGACCGGTGCGGTGGACGCGCACACGAACAACCCGGCGAGCACCGCGCCGTAGGCGGCGGCGGCCCACCGCAGGCGGGCACTGCCGAGCACCACGCCCGCGTGGAGGAACGGCACCCACGCGGCCAGCCCGGCGGTGAGGATCGTCAGCGGGAGGTACCACCAGCCCGCGGGCCAGGACCGGGTCGTGCCCGCTGCCGGTCCGGAGTCCCGGGTGCCCGGCGGACCGCTGCTCGTCATGTCGATCACCTCTCCGTTCGCTTCGGACGGGGACCGGGCCGCGGGGGTGGTCAGGACTCACCGGCCGGGGCCGCCGCGCGGTACTTGAGCTTCGCGAGGCGCGTCGCCGCGAACAGCGCCGCGACGGCGATCATGCCGACGGTGGCCAGCAGGCGGTTGACGTCCACCGCCGGTTCCCAGCGCAGCTTGCCGTCCTTGATGACGTACGCGCCGACCGGTTTGGCCGACAGGCCGAAACCGCCGCCTTCGCCGGAGCGGCCCTTCTCGTCGCGGCTGTCGCCGCCACCGCCGCCGGTGCCGACCGTGGACGCCACGATCACGGTGACCCCGTCGGTCTCGTACGGCTCGCCGAAGACCATCTTCGTCTCCAGCCCGTTCTTCGCCTTGGTGAGCAGTTCATCGACGTTCACGACGACCTCCCGGTTGAGTTCCCCAGTCTCGCCGCCGACCGGGCCGTCGTCGCAAGGGTCCAAGGTCCCCGGAGTCCCGGCCGGCCGCCTCGGGCATCGGTGGCGTTCGGCCGCTGTGCGCACCGCTTCCGCGCGGTGTGCTGGGCGCACACGAACCAGCGACTCCGGAGGCCGCCATGGCGCACCGTCCCGCACTGGCCGAACTCGGGCTGAACACCGGCAAGAAGACGCGCTTGCACCGCATCCTGCACGACCACGGCCTGCGCAACGGGACCGCGTTCTTCCTGCCCTACGACCAGGGCCTCGAGCACGGGCCGCGCGACTTCTTCGCGAACCCCGCCGCGGGCGACCCGAAGTACGTCCTCAAGCTGGCGCTCGAAGGCGGCTTCAACGGGATCGCCCTCCAGATCGGCCTGGCCGAAAAGTTCTACTGGGACTACGCGGGCGAGCTGCCGCTGGTGCTGAAGCTCAACGGCAAGACCGAAATCCCGCCGGACGGCGAGGCGCTGTCGCCGCTGCACGGCAGCGTCGAGGACGCGGTCCGGCTCGGCGCGGACGCCGTCGGGTACACCCTCTACGTCGGAACTCCCGCGCAGGAACCGGACTTCGCGCAGCTGCGGCGGGTCCGCGCCGACGCGCACCGCCTGGGCATGCCGCTGATCGTCTGGGCGTACCCGCGGGGTTCGGCCATCGAGGGCAAGGGCGGGAAGGACTCGTTCTACGCCGTCGACTACGCCGCGCGCACCGCGTCCGAGCTGGGCGCCGACGTCGTGAAGGTCAACTTCCCGCACCCGGCGAAGATCGACAACGTGCCGGCCCCGTACGCGAAGGAAACCACCAGCCAGCAGGCGATCGACGCCGTCGTCCGGTCGGCCGGGCGGACGCTGCTGCTCGTTTCCGGCGGTGGCAAGGCCGGCGACGACGCGATGCTCGAGAAGGCGCGCGAGTCGATGGAGGCCGGCGCGACCGGGCTGATCTTCGGCCGCAACGTCTGGCAGCGCGACCACGACGAGTCCCTGCGGTTCGTCTCGGCGCTGCGCGACATCCTCGCCAAGTACCCGAGCACATGAGCATGACCGAAGTCCGCATCCACGGCCGCGGCGGCCAGGGCGTGGTGACCGCGGCGGAGCTGCTGTCGGTCGCCGCGTTCACCGAAGGGCGGCACGCGCAGGCGTTCCCCAGCTTCGGTTCGGAGCGCACGGGCGCACCGGTCGTGTCCTTCTGTCGGATCGCCGGCCGGGTGATCCGCACGCGGGAACCGATCGTGCGGCCGGACGCGCTGATCATCCAGGACGCCACCCTGCTGCACCAGGTGAACGTCTTCGAGGGCTTGAAGCCGGCGGGCTACCTGCTGGTGAACTCCGCGCACAGCTTCGAGGAACTGGGGCTGGGGGAGTTCGTCCGCGGCTTCCGGCGCGAGCGGCTGCTCGTGGTGCCCGCGACCGAGCTGGCGCAGCAGCACCTCGGCCGCCCGATGCCGAACGCCGCGCTGCTGGGCGGGTTCGCCGCCCTGACCGGCGTCGTCGAGCTGCGCTCGGTGATCAGCGCGATCTCCGGCCGGTTCAGCGGCGCGAAGGCCGACGGCAACATCGCCGCGGCGACCGCCGCGTACGGGTTCGTCCGCGCCGAACGGGAGGAGCTCTCCGGTGCTCAGGCAGATTGAGGGGTCCAAGGCCGTCGCCGACGCGGTCGCGCTGTGCCGCCCGGAGGTCGTCTGCGCGTACCCGATCTCACCCCAGACGCACATCGTCGAAGGCCTGGCGGAGCTGGTGAAGTCCGGTGAGCTCGCGCCGTGCGAGTTCGTCAACGTCGAGTCGGAGTTCGCCGCGATGTCAGTCGCCATCGGGGCGTCCGCGGCCGGTGCGCGGGCCTACACGGCCACCGCGAGCCAGGGCCTGCTGTACATGACCGAGGCGGTGTTCAACGCCTCCGGGCTCGGCCTGCCGATCGTGATGACGGTGGCCAACCGGGCGATCGGCGCGCCGATCAACATCTGGAACGACCACAGCGACAGCATGGCGCTGCGGGACGCCGGCTGGATCCAGCTCTACGCCGAGACGAACCAGGAGGCCGCCGACCTGCACGTCCAGGCGTTCCGGATCGCCGAGGAGCTGTCCACGCCGGTGATGGTCTGCATGGACGGCTTCGTGCTGACCCACGCGTGGGAGCAGGTCGACACCCCGGAGCAGGACCAGGTCGACGCCTTCCTGCCGCCGTACGAGCCCCGGCAGGTCCTCGACCCGGTCGAGCCGTCGTCGATCGGGGCGATGGTCGGCCCCGAGGCGTTCACCGAGGTCCGCTACCTCGCCCACGCCCGCCTGACCGAGGCACTCGACCTGGTCCCGGACGTCGCGGACCGGTTCGCGGAGAAGTTCGGGCGGAACTCCGGCGGGCTGGTCCGCGCGTACCGCACCGAGGACGCCGACACGATCGTCCTCGCGCTCGGCTCGGTGCTCGGCACGCTCAAGGACACCGTCGACGAACTGCGCGAGGACGGGCTGCGCGTCGGCGTGCTCGGCCTGACCTGCTTCCGCCCGTTCCCCGCGGCCGCCGTCCGCGCGGCGATCGGGCACGCCGCCCGCGTCGTCGTCCTGGAACGGGCCTTCGAACCCGGTGTCGGGGGGATCGTCACGCAGAACGTCGTCACGGCTTCGCCCGCAACGGAAATCCACACGGTCGTGGCGGGCCTCGGCGGGCGCGCGGTCACGAAGAGCTCGCTGGACCGAGTGCTGCGAGCGGCGGACCGGTTGCCGCCGTTGACGTTCCTCGATCTCGACCGCTCGCTGATCGACCGGGAGCTGGGCCGGCTCGCCGCCGCCCGGCGCTCGGGCCCCACGGCCGAAAACCTCCTGCGCGACCTCGGTGCGGTCGCCTCACGGATCGGGTGATGACATGGCGGTGACGCCGATCAAGTTCTACCAGACCGGCAGCTTCGCGGTCGGGGGCCGATTGCTCGGCGACGACCAGCGCAGCGTGCAGTCCGACCGCGAGCGGATCAACTCGATCGACTGCGGGCACCGCGCCTGCCAGGGCTGCGGCGAGGCACTGGGCGCGCGGTACGCCCTCGACGCGGCCATGCGCGCCACCGGGAACCGGATGGTCGCCGTGAACGCGACCGGCTGCCTGGAAGTCTTCTCGACGCCGTACCCCGAGACGTCGTGGCGGATCCCGTGGCTGCACTCGCTGTTCGGCAACGCGCCCGCGGTGGCGACCGGCGTCGCCGCGGCGATGAAGGCCAAGGGCCGCACGGACGTCCGCGTGGTCGGCCAGGGCGGTGACGGCGGCACGGTCGACATCGGTTTCGCCTGCCTGTCCGGCATGTTCGAGCGCAACGACGACGTGCTCTACATCTGCTACGACAACGAGGCCTACATGAACACCGGCGTCCAGCGCTCCGGCGCGACGCCGGCCGCGGCCCGCACGGCGACGACGCCCGCGGTCGGACCGGAGCCCGGTGCGGTGTTCGGGCAGGGCAAGAACGTCCCGATGATCGCGCTGGCGCACGAGATCCCGTACGTGGCGACGGCGACCGTCGCGGACCTGCGCGACCTCGAAGCGAAGGTCACGCGGGCGATGGAGTTCCGCGGCGCCCGCTACCTGCACGTGCTGGTGCCGTGCCCGCTCGGCTGGGGCAGCGCGTCGCACGACACGATCCTGATCGCCCGCCTGGCCAAGGAAAGCGGGCTGTTCCCGGTGTTCGAGGCCGAGCACGGCGAGATCGTCGCGACGTCGAAGATCCGCCGCCGGGTGCCCGTCGAGGACTACCTGCGGCGCCAGACGCGGTACGCGCACCTGTTCGGCGACGAGCCCCGCACCGACGTGATCGCGCGGATCCAGGCGCAGGCCGACCGGAACATCCGCCGCTACGGCCTGCTCGGAGAGGACTGACATGGAGCACGAGAAGCCGTTCGCGATCACGCTCGACGTCGGGTCCAGCCGGGCCAACAAGACCGGCGCGTGGCGCAGCGAGCGGCCGGTCTACGTCGACCTGCTGCCGCCGTGCAACCAGGCGTGCCCGGCCGGCCAGGACATCCAGAAGTGGCTCTACCACGCGGAATCCGGGAACTACGAGGACGCGTGGCGGGGGATCATGGCCGACAGCCCGTTCCCGGCCGTGCTCGGCCGGATCTGCTACCGGCCGTGCGAGAGCGCGTGCAACCGGGGGCAGCTCGACGAGGCCGTCGGGATCAACTCCGTCGAACGGTTCCTCGGCGACGAAGGGATCAAGCAGGGCTGGACGATGCCGGTGACGGCCGCGCCGTCCGGCAAGCGGGTGCTCGTCGTGGGCGCCGGGCCGGCGGGGCTGTCCGCCGCGTTCCACCTGGCGCGGTCCGGGCACGCCGTCACCGTCCGCGACGCGGAGGCCGCGCCCGGCGGCATGCTGCGCTACGGCATCCCGCGCTACCGGCTGCCCCGCGACGTGCTCGACGCGGAGATCGGCCGGATCCGCGCCATGGGCGTCTTGTTCGAGCAGGACAGCCGCGTCACCGACGCCGCGAAGGCGATGACCGAAGGCGGGTTCGACGCGGTCTTCCTCGCCGTCGGCGCCCAGGTCGGCAAGCGGGCCTACATCCCCGCGGGCGACTCGGCGCGCGTGCTGGACGCCGTTTCCCTGTTGCACGACGTGGAAAGCGGCGAACGGCCGCTGCTCGGCCGCCGCGTCGCGGTCTACGGCGGCGGCAACACCGCGATGGACGCCGCCCGCACCGCGAAGCGGCTCGGCGCGACCGACGCCGTGGTCGTCTACCGCCGCACGCGCGACCGGATGCCGGCTCACGAGTCCGAAGTGGCCGAAGCCACCGAAGAAGGCGTCTCGATGCGCTGGCTGTCGACGATCAGCGAGGTCGACGGCGAGGGCATCACGGTCGAGAAGATGCGGCTCGACGAGTCCGGGTTCCCGCAGCCGACCGGCGAGTTCGAGCGCCTGGCCGCGGACAGCGTCGTGCTGGCCCTCGGCCAGGACAGCGATCTGTCCCTGGTGGACAGCCTGCCGGACGTCGACCGCACCGGCGGCGTCGTGCGGGTCGGCGCGGGCCTGATGACCGGGCACCCGGGGATCTTCGCCGGCGGCGACATGGTGCCCTCGGGCCGGACCGCGACCGTCGCGGTCGGCCACGGTGCGAAGGCGGCCGAGGAGATCGACGGCTGGCTGCGCGGGACCGCGGTCGCCGCGCCGCCACCGCCGCGTCCGGCGACCTTCGAGAACCTCAACACCTGGTACTTCAGCGACGCCGACCGGACCGTCCGGCCGCACCTCGACCTGTCCCGGCGGGTGTCGACGTTCGACGAGATCAAGGGCGGCCTGGACCCGTCGACGGCGTTGTTCGAGGCCCGCCGCTGCCTGTCCTGCGGCAACTGCTTCGAGTGCGACAACTGCTACGGGGTCTGCCCGGACAACGCGGTGATCAAGCTCGACCCGGGTGACCGGTACGCGATCGACCTCGACTACTGCAAGGGCTGCGGGATCTGCGTCGCCGAATGCCCGTGCGGCGCCATCGAAATGGTCCCCGAAGAAACCTGACCCGAAGGAGAGCGCCATGGAAGAGAAGCGCTGGCACGTCGAACTGATCATCGACGAAGACGGCGAGCGCACCCGGGCCACGGCCCGGCTGCACACCGCCGACGACACCCGGATCTCCGGCACCGGCACGGCCCGGCTCAACCCGGCCGACCGGAACGTGCCCGAGATCGGCGACGAGCTCGCGGCGTCGCGCGCGTTGAGCGACCTCGCGCACAACCTGCTCGAGTGCGCCGCCGGCGACATCGAAGAGCTCACCCACAAGCCGGTCGAGCTGAGGAGCTGACGATGCGGATCCTCGTCGTGTTCGAATCGATGTTCGGCGCCACCGAACAGATCGCCCGCGCCGTCGGCAAGGGGCTGGCCGCCGAGGTGGTCAACGTCGACGACGCGCCGGCGGACGTCACCGGCGTCGACCTGCTCGTCGTCGGCGGGCCCACCCACGTGCACGGCATGAGCCGCGCCGCGACGCGGAAATCGGCCGCGGACCAGGGCGAGGAGCCGACCCGGTCGAAGACCGGGGTGCGCGAGTGGCTCGGCGCCCTCGGACCGGTCCCGCCGGGACTCCCGGTCGCGGCCTTCGACACCCGGATCGACAAGTCGCGCCTGCTCACCGGTGCCGCTTCGCTCGGCATCGCGAAGCGGCTGCGCCGGCTCGGGTGCCGGCTGGCGGTCCCGGCCGAGAGCTTCTTCGTCGGCACGGACCCGGGCGGCACCGGCCCCGCTCCCGGCGAGCCGGACCGGGCCGAAGCCTGGGGCGCGGCGCTCGGCGCGGCCGCGCGCCGGACCGTGTCCTGAGGCCGGTCGTGGCCGACGGGGGAAGCACGGTCGGGGTCGAGGAGGAGTTCGTGCTCGCCGACCCGCGGTCGGGGGCGACGGCCGCGGTGGCACCGCGGGTCCTGGAGCTGCTGGCGGACGAGCCGGGCGTACAAGCGGAGTTCCTGCGGTTCCAGGTGGAGACGGCGACCGGCGTGTGCCGGTCGCTGCCGCAGGTCCGGGCGGACCTGACCCGGCTGCGGCGGCGGCTGGCGGAGGCCGCGGAACCCGCCGGCTGCGTCGCGCTGGCCACGGGCGTCGCCCCGTTCGGCGCGGCGCCGCGGGTCACGGCCGATCCGCGCTACCGCACGCTGGCGGCCCGGTTTCCCGCGCTGGTGGGCGAGGCGGGGACGTGCGCCTGCCACGTCCACGTCGGGGTCCCGTCTCGGGCCGCCGGGGCGCGGGTGCTGGCGCGGCTGCGCCCGTGGCTCGCTGCCCTGCTGGCGATCAGCGCGAACTCGCCGTACGTCGAGGGGCTCGATTCCGGGTGGGCCAGCGCCCGGTACCCGCTGTGGTCGCGCTGGCCGACGGCCCGCCCGCCGGGCGAGTGGCGCGACGTCGCGGACTACGACGCGGCGGTCGGCGGTGCCGTCCGCGGCGGGCAGGCGATCGACGCCCGCAGCGTCTACTTCTACGCTCGCCTGTCCCCGCGCCACCCGACCGTCGAGGTGCGGATCGCCGACGTCTGCCTCGAGGTGGCCGACGCGGTGCTGCTCGCGGGCCTGGTGCGGGGCCTGGTCGTCACCGCGCTGGCCGAGGAGCGCCGCGGCGCGCCGCCGCCGCGCGTACCGGACGCGCTCGTCGAGCGGGCGCTGCGGGCGGCCGCGCGGTACGGCCTCGCCGGACCGGGCGTCGACGTGCTGACCGGCATCCCCGTGGCGCACGAAGGACTGGTCGAGGACCTGCTCGCCTACGTCCGGCCCGCACTGCGGGCGATGGGTGACCTCGACGACGTCGTGGCCGGCTGGTGCGCGCTCAGGTCCCGGGGCGGGGGCGCCGAGCGGCAGCGGGCGCTGCGCGCCGGGTCGGCCACCCCGGCGGAGTTCGTCGCCCGCCTGGCCGCGGTGACGAGCGGCGAAGACCGGGAACGGAAGGCAGCGCAGTGAAGACCACCGCCCACCCCGAGGCGTTCCACGCCCGCCCGGCGCCCGACGTCGCCGAGCAGCTCGGCGTCGACCCGCGAACCGGTCTCGGCACCGAAGAAGCCGAAGCGCGGCTTGCGCGCTCGGGCCCCAACGAAGTGCCGGCGCAAGCCGGGCCGGGTCCGGTGCTCCGGCTGCTGCGCCAGTTCCACGACCCCCTCATCTACGTCCTCCTGCTCGCCGGCGTGGTGACCGGGCTGTTCGGCGGCTACGTCGACGCCGGGGTCATCGGCGGGGTCGTCGCCCTCAACGCCCTCGTCGGGTTCGTCCAGGAGTCGCGGGCGCAACGCGCGCTCGACGCGCTGTCGAAGATGCTGCCGGCCGACGCGACCGTCGTCCGCGACGGCGTCACCCGGCGGATCCCCGCGGTGCGGCTCGTGCCGGGCGACGTCGTCGAGCTCGCGGCGGGGGACCGGGTGCCCGCCGACGTGCGCCTCGTCGAGGTCCGCATGGCGGAGGTCGACGAGTCGGCCCTGACCGGCGAGTCGATGGCGGTGCGCAAGTCCGCCGACGCCGTGCCGGCGGAAGCCGTGGTCGCCGACCGGGCCGGCTGCGCCTACTCCGGGACGCTGGTGACCCGCGGCTGGGCCCGCGCGGTGGTCACGGCGACCGGCGGCGCGACCGAGCTGGGCGGCATCCAGCACCTGGTGGCCACCGCGGAGGTCGTCGCCACCCCGCTCACCCGCAAGCTGGCCCGGTTCTCGCGGCAGCTGAGCATCGCGATCGTCGCGGTCGCGGCCGGGGCGTTCGCGCTCGGCGTCGGCCGGGGCACCCCGGCCCCCGAGATGTTCACCGCCGTCGTCGCCCTCGCCGTCGGCGCGATTCCCGAGGGCCTGCCGGCCGCGGTGGCGATCGTCCTGGCCATCGGCGTGGTGCGGATGTCGCGGCGGGGCGCGATCGTGCGGAACCTGCCGGCGGTCGAGACCCTCGGCGGCACCACGGTCATCTGCACCGACAAGACCGGCACGCTCACCCGGAACCGGATGACCGTGACCACCCTCGCCGTCGCCGGCCGGGTGGTTCCCCCGGCGGAGGCCCGCGAGTGCCTCGTC
Organism: Amycolatopsis sp. cg9; assembly: GCF_041346945.1. Lineage (NCBI taxonomy): Bacteria > Bacillati > Actinomycetota > Actinomycetes > Pseudonocardiales > Pseudonocardiaceae > Amycolatopsis > Amycolatopsis sp. cg9. The sequence goes on from NZ_CP166850.1 coordinate 6,987,473, forward strand.
GCCGGCGTCCTCTGCAACGATGCCCAGCTCGGCGAGGGCGACCCGACCGAGATCGCGTTGCTCGAGTCGGCGATCGCGGCCGGGCTGGACCCCGAGGCGATCCGCGCCGCCGCGCCGCGCACGGACACCGTGCCGTTCGAGTCGGAGACCCGCACGATGACGACGGTGCACGGCGCCGTCGGCTACCTCAAGGGCGCGGTCGAAGAGGTGGTCGCGCGGTGCGAGACCGAGCTCGGCCCCGGCGGCGTCCGTCCCCTCGACCCGGCCGCGCTGGACCGGCTGCACCGGGAGCTGACCGATCAGGGCCTGCGGGTGCTGGCGTTCGCCCGCTTCACCCCGGGTTCGGCACCGACTTTGCTGGGCCTGCAGGCGATGCACGACCCGCCGCGGCCGGAAGCGGTCGCCGCGGTCGCGGCGTGCCGCAGCGCGGGCATCCAGGTCAAGATGATCACCGGCGACCACGCCGGGACGGCCCGGTCGATCGCCGCCGAAGTCGGTCTGGTGGACGACGCCGCGGCCGCGCGGGTCCTCACCGGAGCCGAGCTGGCGGAGCTGCCCGAAGCCGGGTTCGACGAGACGGTGGCGGCCACGCAGGTGTTCGCCCGGGTGTCGCCGGGGCAGAAGCTCCAGCTGGTGCACGCCTTGCAGCGGGGCGGGCACGTGGTCGCGATGACCGGCGACGGCGTCAACGACGCACCGGCGCTGCGCCGCGCGGACATCGGCGTCGCCATGGGGCGCAACGGCACCGATGCCGCCCGGCAGGCCGCCGACATGGTGCTGACCGACGACGACTTCGCCTCGATCGAGTCGGCGGTGCGGGAAGGCCGGAGCGTCTTCGACAACCTGCGGAAGTTCATCGCCTGGACGCTGCCGGCCAACATCGGCGAGGGCATGGTCGTGCTGGTCGCGATCCTGCTCGGCGCGACGCTGCCGATCGTGCCGGTGCAGATCCTGTGGATCAACATGACGACGGCGGTGTTCCTCGGTCTCACGATGGCGTTCGAACCCACCGAGAGCGGCATCATGGCCCGGCCACCGCGCCCGCCGAAGCGGCCGCTCTTCACCGCCGCGTTGCTGCGCCGGGTCGTGCTCGTGTCGCTCCTGCTGGTCGTGGCCGCGTTCGTGGTCCACCGAGCCGAGCTGGCCGCGGGCTGGTCGCTCGCGCAGGCCCGCACGAGCGCGATCAACGTGTTCGTCGGCGTGCAGGCCGCGTACCTGCTCAGCTGCCGGTCGCTGGACCGGCCGGTGCTGCTCGCGTGGCCGGGCCGCAGCCGGATGTTCGGTCTCGGCCTCGGGCTCACGGCCGGGCTCCAGCTGCTGCTGACCTACGCGCCGGTCATGAACACGTGGTTCCACACCGCGCCGGTCGGCGCCGGCTCCTGGCTGTGGGTCCTGGGTGCCGCGGTCGTGGCGTTCGCCGTGGTGGAGGCGGACAAGCTGTTCTGGCACCGGGTGGCGGCGCGGCGGCGGGTCAGCTCAGCCCGGGAAGGCGGCGAAGGGCGAGTGCGGTGACCGCCGACGTGGTGGCCGCCATCAGGAGGCCGCCGAGCACCCCGACGGCGATCGTCGTGGGGAGGCTCTGACCGGATTGCCACAGCGGCGTGGTCACCCCCAGGAAGACCGCGAGGCCGACCAGCCACGCGCCGGCCGTGGTGGCGATCCACCGCGCCGAACGGGGAACGTGGCGGCGCAGGACCAGCCACTGGGCGAAGCCGATCGAGCAGAGCAGGGCCAGGCCGAGGATCCCCGCGGCCGGCCAGAGGACCAGGGGCGGCCAGCTGCTCAGCCGGGTTGCCCAGGTGCTCGGCGCGAGCCCGGCGAGGTAGGCGAACGCCGCCGCGGCCGCCGTGCCCGCGATCCAGTGCCGCCTGTTCACCGCGGGCAGGGCGCGGCTCAGGACGAGCGCTTGCCCCGCGCCCAGCACGGTCCCTTCGGCCGCGCCGGCGACCAGCAGCACGGGGAGGGCGGCGGGGGAGCCCGCGGTGAGCGCGCCGGCCGTCGCCGGGATCGCGAAACCGGAGAACTCGGCCACGGTCACGAGCAGGAACCAGGTCCACGCCAAGCGCCGCCCGCGCAGCGGCGGCTGGGCGGCGACGGTGAAGCCGATGACCGGCGTGTCCGGGGTCAGGCGGACACGCGGGAAGCGGTTCCGGTAGGTCTCGGCGGCCGCGGCCCGCTCGGCTCCGGCGAGCACCCGCCCTTCGGCGGCCGTCCACCGGCCGTCGAGCAGGACGTCGGCGTGGTGGCCGGCGCGGAAGTGCCGCCACCAGCGCTTGCCGTCCGGGTTCCCGGCCACGACCAGGATCCCCGCGCCCGAACGGGCGTACTGCACGGGGAACACGACCGGCGACGGCCGCCGGGCCGCCGGGTAGCGCAGTGCGCAGAGCTTTCCGGCCACGAGCGGGGAAAGCCCGGACGCGAGCAAGCGGACGAGCAGCCGGTTCGCGGCGGTGGCGGTCATCCTCCGCCCGGTTCCGTGCTTCGCCCGGCAGCCCGAGAGTGAACGCCGGCGGGTGCTCACAGCCAGTCCCGTTTCTTGAACAGCACGTAGAGGGTCGACGAGATGACCAGGATGGCGAGCGTCGAGACCCACACCCCGGACGCCTGGGCGAACCCGGGGTAGGGGATGTTCTGGCCGTAGAACCCGGTGATCGCGGTGGGCACGGCGATGATCGCGGCCCAGCTGGTCACCTTCTTCATGATCGTGTTGAGCCGGTTGCCCTGGATGCTCAGCTGCGTCTCGCGGATCGTCGCGAGCAGATCGCGCAGCGACTCGGTCCACTCCGTGACGCGCAGGACGTGGTCGTGGACGTCCTGGAAGTAGGGCAGCAGGGTGTCGTCGACGGTGCGGACCTCGCGGCGCATCAGCGAGCTGACGATCTCCCGCATCGGCAGGGCCAGGTGCCGCAGCCGGCTGAGGCTCTTGCGCAGCCGCAGGGAGCGGCGCTGCAGGTCCGTGGGGTCGGCTTCGTCGGCGAAGACCAGGTCCTCGAGCTCCTCGACCTGCTCGTCGAGGGTCTGGAGCGCGTCGAAGTGCCCGTCGACGAGGAGGTCGAGCAGGCCGTGCAGCAGGAATCCCGTGCCGCTCTTGGCGAGCTCGGGGGTGCTGTCCCAGCGCTCGGTGAGGGCGTCGATGTCCGCGGTGTTGTTGTGGTGCACGGTGACCAGCACGCGGTCGGTGACGAACGCGTCGAGCTCCGAGGCCCGGAGCACGCCTTCGCCGGGGTCCAGCCGGACGGCGTAGGCGGCGAGGAACGAGTGGTGGTCGTAGTGGACCAGCTTCGGCCGCTGGTGGTCGTCGTCGAGGACCGACGCGACGGCGAGGGGGTGCAGCCCCAGTTCCGCGGTGAGCGCGGCCAGGTCCGCTTCGGTGGGGGCGTCGAGGTCCAGCCAGAGCGTCACGGCCGGGTCGGCGAGGTGCCGGGTGGCGTCCGCGACGGAGAGGTTCTCCCGCTCCAGGACACCACTGCGGTACAGGCGGCTCCGGCTCGCGGACATCAGCGGTCGGCCGCGGCGGCCAGGCTGGCGCGGCACGCGCGGACCAGCTGGCGGGTCGCGCGGGTGGCCGGGGTCCCGCCACAGGACGGGCAGCGCACCGCGACGTCGCCGGCCAGCTGGTCGATCGCGACGTTCAGCGCGCACTCGCACTCGCGGCACCAGCGCGTGCCGGTGACGATGACGACGTGCAGCGGCGAGGCGACGCAGTCGTGCAGCCAGCGCCGGTGCGTGCGGCACGTGACGCGCTCCAGCGGGTCCAGACCGTCCTCTTCGGACCGGTCCTCGGTCGTCAGCGCCAGTGCCAGGCGGTGGTCGGAGACGCCGGCGTAGCGGGGTGCCACGAAGTCCGCCGGCCGCAGCGCGAGGCGGTCCCGGCGGTTGCGGCGGGCGGTCTCGGCCGTCGTCGCCGGGGCGAATCCACCGGAGGAGTTTCGGCTTTCCATGATGGGCCTCGCTTTCGTCTGGACCCAGACTCCGCCGCGGGTGACCGGGCGACGAGGGCCGGACCGTCCTCGTTCGCGGGGCCGAAAGTCCCCGCTTCTACGGTCGCCGGTCTTTCAGCGGCCGCGCAGCTCGGTCGGCACCGGAAGCCCGGCGCCGTAGGGGTGGGCCGGCGGTCGCAGGACCTCACCGATCGGGCGGCGCGGCGTCGCCGGCAGCGGACCGGCGCCCTCGGGGAGGTAGCCGATGCGGACGACGAGCTGGGGCTGCAGCGCGCCGCCGAGGACGCAGTCGCGGATCAGGCCGCGGGTGCTGGCCAGTTCCAGCGGCTCCGTGATCAAGCAGGACGCGAGGTTCAGCCGGGTCGCGGTCAGCAGCAGCGCACTCGCCGCTTCGCCCGCGCGGAGCCGGTCGGCCGGTTCGTCGGCCCGGGTGGCCAGCACGCCCAGGACCGCGCCGTCCGGTCCGGTGGTGTCGGCGAGCTGCGCGTCGGCGAAGTCACGGACCCGCGGTGCGGCGGTGGCCGCCTGGACCGCGTTCTGCGCCGGCACCCCGTCCGGGCTGTAGCGCCGGCCGCTCCAGGCCGCGAGCTCGATGCCGTAGTCCGCGTCGGCCCGGTGGAGTTCCTGGGCCGCCACGGCCGCGCCGGTCAGCGCCGAGAGCCGCGGAGCGTCGTCCAGGAAGCGCACCAGCGCGCCGCGGTCGGTGGCGCTCTTCGCGAGGAACACCTGGTCGCGCACCAGCAACGGGCGCTGGGCGAACCGGCGGCGGTCCGACCGGCGGCGCGGGATCGCCGCGGCGAGGGCGATGTCGCCGTCGCGGGTGTCGTGGGGGACCAGCACGATCCGGGCCGGCACGCCGGGCTCGGGCAGCCGCTCGATCTGCGCGGCCCAGCCGAGCGCGGCGGCCGCGACGGTGAAGTGGTGGAGCACGCACCCGCAGCTGATGAGCAGGTCGCGCCCGTCGGGGTCGGTGTTCCGCAGGTGCCGGCCGGCGTCGGCGCGCAGCTCGACCGTGCGGCCGCTGAACCGCCAGTCCCACGGCTGCGTGTTGTGCACCGACGGTGCGCGCACGGCCAGCGCGATGGCCGCCCTCACCGTGTACGCATCGGGCAGGTTCTGGTCCATCGCTTCCTCCTCGGGTCGGTCCGCACCCCCATGCTCGCCGGGGCGGCCCCGGGCTCCCAGAGCCGAAGTGCTTCCACCCCGGGCCGCGGTTGAGGCCCTTGGACTCTTTCCCGCTCGCGGCGGGCGGCCGACCCTGGACGTCCGATCCGCTCGCCGGGAGGAAGCCGTGCCGCACCCGACCGATCCCTTCGCCCACGCGGACGACACCGCGCGCGCGGTCCGCCGGCCCGGCCACGTGCCGAAGCCGGCGTCCGTCGTGCCGGTCACGGGTGACGGGGGCCGTCGTGCGGGCTGAAAAGGTGCCGTCGCGGCTCCGGGAGGCCGCGCTGCTGGCGGCGGTGCTGGTGCTCGTCGCGGCCGGCGGCGTGGCGTGGTGGGCGGGTGCGCGGACCGCCGCGAACGTCGTGTGGGCGGCCGCGGCCGCCGTCACGCTGGTGCCGGCCGTCGTCTGGGTCGCGGCCGACCTGCGCGCCCGCCGCTGGGGCGCGGACCTGCTCGCCGTCCTCGCCCTCGCGGCCACCGTGGCGGTCGGGGAGTACCTGGCCGGCGCGATCGTCGCCGCGATGGTCGCCACCGGGCGGGTGCTCGAGGCCGGTGCGCAGCGGCGGGCGAGCCGCAACCTCACCGCCCTGCTGGACCGCGCGCCGCGCGTGGCCCACCTGCGCACCGGGACCGGGCACGAGACCGTGCCGGTCGACGCCGTGCGGCCCGGGCAGCTGATCGTCGTGCTGCCGGGCGAGGTGGTGCCGGTGGACGGCGTGCTGCCGGAGGGCGGGACCTTCGACGAGTCCGCGCTCACCGGCGAACCGCTGCCGGTGTCCCGCCGGGCCGGCGACACCGTCCACAGTGGAGTGGTGAACGCCGGGGCGGCGGCCGGGGTGCGGGCGAGCGCCGCGGCCGCCGACAGCGCCTACGCCGGTGTCGTGCGGCTCGCGGAACAGGCCGCGGCCCGCACCGCGCGCGTGGCCCGGGTGGCCGACCGCGTCGCGATCTGGTTCCTGCCCGCCTCCCTGCTGCTCGCCGCACTGGCCTGGGCGCTGACCGGGGAGGCCGGGCGCGCGGTCGCCGTGCTGGTGACCGCGACGCCGTGCCCGCTGCTGCTGGCGGTGCCGATCGCGATCACCGGCGGCATGTCCCGGGCTTCGAAAGCCGGCGTCGTCGTCAAGGACGGCGCCGCGCTCGAAGCCCTGGGCCGGGCCGCGGTGCTGCTGATGGACAAGACCGGCACCGTCACGCGGGGCCGGCCCGAGGTCACCGACGTCGTCTGCGCGCCGGGCCACGACGTGACCGAGGTCCTCGAGCACGCCGCCGGGGTCGAGCAGTACTCGCCGCACGTGCTCGCCGCGGCCGTGGTCCGCGCCGCCGCTTCGGCGGGCGTCGGCCCGGCCCCGGCCGAGGACGTCTCGGAGCAGCCCGGTTCCGGCGTCGGCGGCCGGGTCCGCGGCCGCCGGGTCAGCGTGGGCCGTCCGCCCGCGGGGACCGGGCTGCCGGCGTGGGCGCTCGGTGCGGCCCGCCGGGGCCGGCTCGACCTCGCCTCCGTGCTGTGGGTCGAGTTCGACGGCGAGCCCGTCGCCGCGCTGCTGGCGAAGGACCCGATCCGGTCCGACGCCGCGCGCACGATGCGCCGCCTGCGCGCGGCCGGCATCGGCGAGATCCGGCTGCTCACCGGCGACCGGGTCGACAACGCGCGTGAAGTGGCCGCGATGCTCGGCCTCGACGACGTCCACGCCGAGGTGACGCCCGCGGAGAAGGTCCGCGCGGTCGAAGCCGCGAGCGCGAGCGGCGTGACGGTGATGACCGGCGACGGCGTCAACGACGCGCCCGCGCTGGCCGCCGCGGACGTCGGTGTCGCCCTCGGCTCACGGGGTGCCACCGCGGCCGCGCAGGCCGCGGACGCGGTGATCCTCGACGACCGGCTCGACCGGCTCGCCGACGCCGCCGAGATCGCCCGCCGGTCACGACGGCTCGCGGTGCAGAGCGCGGTGGCCGGGACGCTGCTGTCGCTCCTGGCCATGCTCGCCGCGGCCGGCGGCTTCCTGGTACCGGTCGCCGGGGCACTGGTGCAGGAGGCCATCGACGTCGCGGTGATCCTCAACGCGCTGCGCGCGCTGGGCGGCGCGAAACCCGGCGGCCCGGCACCCGCCGGGCTGGTCCGCCGGTTCGAATCCGAGCACGAGCGCCTGCTGCCCGCGCGCCTCGCGGTCCGCCAGGCGGCCGACGCGCTGGCGGACGGCGCGACGGCGGCCGCGGACGAAGCCGCCCGCACGGCCGCCCGGCTGCTGACCGAGCAGCTGCTGCCGCACGAAGAGGCGGAGGAGACCGAGCTGTACCCGGCGCTGGCGCGAGCGCTGGGCGGGCCCGAGGGCACGGTCACGATGAGCCGCGAGCACGCCGAGATCGGCCGCCTGGCCCGCCGGCTGCAGCGGCACCTCGCCGAAGCGCCGGGCGGGATCCAGCCCGACCAGGTGGACGACCTGCGCGCGACGCTCTACGGGCTGGACGCGGTGCTGACGCTGCACTTCGCGCAGGAGGAAGAGGCGTACTTCACGCTCCCGTCGGCGTGAGCCGGCCTCCCACCAGCGGTCTCGAACGAGTCATTCAGGACGTGCGAAGACCTGAATGACTCATTCGAGACGCCGGGCGCGGGCACCGGTCACGGCACCCGGGGCCGCGCGTCGGTGGCGAGCACCGCCAGCTCCAGCGTGCGGGCGATGTCGTCCGGGCTCACGACGCCCACGAGCGCGCCGTCCTCGACCACCAGCGCCAGGTCCTGCCCGGGCCGGTCGCCGAGCCGGCCGAGGATCGCCGTCAGGGGGACGTCGGGGCCGGTGACCAGGCAGCGCGGCGGCTTGACGCAGACGTCCTCGACGCGCGTCGAAGCGCGGGCCTGCGCCGGCACCCGGGCCAGCGCGGCCAGGCTGACGATCCCGACCGGGCGGCCGTCGAACGAGACGACCGGGTAGGTGCGGAACCGGCGGGTGGCCGCCTGCTCGGCGAACGCCCGCACGGTGAACCAGCCCGGCGCGGTCTCCGGGTGCGGGGTCATGACCTCGCTCAGCCGGAGCCGGCCGAGCACCTCGCGCGCCGGGCCGGTCGCGAGCTCGGCGCGGGCGCTGAAGCCGAGGAACCAGCCGATGCCGACCAGCCACACCCCGGCGAAGCTGCCGAACCACAGCAGCTCCACCAGCCCGATGCCGGCGAGCACCAGGCCGAGGACGTTGCCCGAGCGGGCGGCCACGGCCTGGGCCCGCCGCTTGTCGGCGGTGCGCTGCCAGACGACGGCCTGGAGGATCCGGCCGCCGTCGAGCGGCGAGCCGGGGAGCAGGTTGAACACCGCCAGGACGAGGTTCGTCCAGCCGAGCCAGGTCAGGGTGACGATCACGACCGCGGGGACGGCGGTGGGCAGCAGCAGGCCGAGACCGAGGAACCCGCCGCCGGCCAGCAGGCTCGCCAGGGGGCCGGCGACGGCGACCGCGAAGGACGTCCTGGGGTCCGGGGGCTCGCCGGGCAGCTCCGTGCTGCCGCCGAGCAGCCACAGGGTGATGCGGTCGACGGCGAGCCCGCGGTGCCGCGCGACGAGCGCGTGGCCGAGCTCGTGCGCCAGCAGCGACGCGAGGAACACGACGGCGCCGGCGATCCCGGTCGCCCAGTACACGAACGCCGGCTGCCCCGGCGCCGCCTCCGGCAGGAGGGACTGCGCCAGCAGTTCGGCGAGCAGGGCCATGATCAGGAGCACGGACCAGTGCGCGCCGACGCGGATACCGGCCGGGCGCCCGAGCGGGAACGTGGCATGCATCCCCCGACCGTCCTCGCGGGAGCGGACGACCGGGAGGGCCGCAGCGCCCCCGGCGAAAGGACCAAAGGCCCCGGCGGCGCCGACGTCCGGCCGCAGACCGCCGCGGGCCCCGCTTCGTAGCGTCGGGGTATGGGCCACAAGAACAAGGCGCGGATCCCGCGGCCGGTCTACGAGCAGGAGCTGCTGCGGCTGCAGGCCGAACTGGTCAAGCTTCAGGAATGGGTGCGCCACGAAGGGGCCCGCCTGGTGGTGGTCTTCGAGGGCCGCGACGCCGCCGGCAAGGGCAGCACGATCAAGCGCGTCACCGAGCACCTCAACCCGCGGGTGGTGCGGATCGCCGCGCTGCCGAGCCCGACCGAGCGCGAACGGACGCAGTGGTACTTCCAGCGCTACATCGAGCACCTGCCCGCCGCGGGGGAGATCGTCCTGTTCGACCGCAGCTGGTACAACCGCGCCGGCGTCGAGCGCGTGATGGGGTTCTGCACCCCGGAGGAGCACCGGCGGTTCCTGCAGCAGTGCCCGATCTTCGAACGCCTGCTCGTCGACGACGGCATCCTGCTGCGCAAGTACTGGTTCTCGGTCAGCCTCGACGAGCAGGAGCGGCGGTTCACCGCGCGCATCGACGACCCGATGCGCCGCTGGAAGCTCTCGACGATCGACCTGCAGTCGGTGACGCACTGGGAGGACTACTCGCGGGCGAAGGACGACATGTTCGTGCACACCGACACCGCCGAATCCCCGTGGCACGTGGTGGAAAGCGAGGAGAAGCGGCGCGGGCGGCTGAACATGATCGCGCACCTGCTTTCGAGCGTGCCCTACTACGAGGTGTCCCGGCAGGCGGTTTCGCTGCCGCCGAGGCCGGAGCCGACCGGCTACTTCCGCCCCGACCGGCGGTTGCAGACCTACGTTCCCGACCACGCGGCGACCCTGCTGCCGCGCTGAACCCGAGGAGGAGAAAGCCGTGGACGACAAGGAAAAGGCGGCCATCGAGGCCGAAGCCCGCCGGGAGGTCGCCGAGCGCGACCGGCGGGGCCCGAAGCTGGGCCGCTACCTCTACGCGGTCGAGCACCACGCGATCAAGGAGAACGAGGAAGACGTCGTGCCGGCCGCCGAGGACGAGCCGCGGCGGCCGGTGGCGGATCCTCAGTCCTGATCGGTGCGCGCGTAGGCCGCGACCGCCCGCCGCCGGGCGTTCGCGGCCACCGTGCGGACCAGGGCCGTGTGGAAGGACCCGAGCGCGGGGCGGGCGAAGCGCCAGTGCCGGCGGAACTTCAGCCAGCTTTCCGGGTCGGTCATCGCGACCCTCGTGTGCACGGTCAGCAGCGTGCGGTGCGGGCCGTACGGGATGGCCGACACGGCCATGACGAGCTTGCCGTAGCCGGGTTCGGCGAACCCGGCGAAGTCTTCCGCCTCGACGCGCCGCCACGGGATCACCGGCTTCCAGAACCGGCCCGCGACGCCCAGGGCGAACTCGCTGCCCGGCCGGTCGCCGAGCAGGACCCACTCCGAGCCGGCGTCGAGGTCGTCGGGGGTGAGCCGGGTCGGTCGCCGCGGCGGGCCGTGGCGCCGGTGGTGCCGGCGCTCGGGCAGCGCGCGCACCCAGCCGGCGACGCCCACGATCCCGCCGCCGACGTCGGTGAAGTCGAGTTCGCGCGCGGCCGCGTAGGTCTCCTTCACCGGCGCGTCGACGATGGCGGTGCGCACCAGCTCGAAGTGCGGGTGCCGGAGGAAGTGGTCGATCAGGAGGTCAGGTCCGGTCATCGCTCCAGCGTCGGTGAACGCCGGCCGGGCGGCTGGCGGATTTGGTCCCCGGTGAAAGGGACTTCGTGCTCTGACCGGCGAGTACGCCCGCCCGCCATGCTGGCCGCAGGAAACCGCGACGGCAGGAGGACCCGATGAGTGCGACCGCGACCCGGCCCGTGGTCGCCGGGGTGGATGCCTCGGCGGCTTCGCTCGCCGCGATCCGGTGGGCCGCCAGGGAAGCGGCGTACCGCGACACGACGCTGCGGTTGCTGCACGCCTGCGTCTTCGAAAGCGCGCCGGCCCGGGTGCACGACGAGTCGGAACTGCTGCTGGAGCACGTCCACCGCGCGCTCCGCCGCGGCACCGAGATCGCCCGCGAAACGGCTCCGGGAGTCCAGGTGGAGACCCAGGTCCGGCTCGGCATCGCGACGGACCTGCTGCTGGCCGAATCGGCGGACGCGGGCCTCGTCGTCCTGGGCTCCCACGGCCTGGGTGGGCTGCGCGGCGCCCTGATCGGCTCGGTGGCCCTGCGGGTCGCCGCCGGGGCCGCGTGCCCCGTCGTGGTCGTGCGCGGGCACTCCGGCCCGGGCGGCCCCGTGGTCGCCGGGCTGGATGCGACCGAGTCGAGCGAACACGCGCTGCAGTTCGCGCTCGAGGAGGCGTCGGCGCGCCGCGCGCCCGTGCTCGTCGTGCACGCCTTCACCGACGGTACCGAGGCCACCGGGCAGCGGGGCCTGGAAGCGCGCGTCGCGACCTGGGCCCGGAAGTACCCGGCGCTGACGATTTCTTCGCGCGCGGTACGGGACCGGAATCCGTCGCACGCCCTCCTGGAAGCGGCGCCCTCGGCCCAGCTGATCGTCGTCGGCACCCGCGGCCGCGGCCCGGTCGCCGGCGGGGTGCTGGGTTCGACCGGGAACGCCCTGCTCTCGCACGCGGTCTGCCCGGTCGCGGTCGTGCACTGAAAGGAACTGCGGTGAAGGCACGGGACATCATGACGAGGCCGGTCGTGCGGGTCGGCCCGGGAACCCCGGTCCGCGAAGCGATCGTGCTGCTCACCGAGCACTGCGTCGCCGCCCTGCCGGTGGTGGGTGACGACGACGCGGTGCTCGGCGTGTTCACCGAAGCCGACGCGCTGCGCAGCGGCGTCCCCGGAACGGGACCGGCGCCGGACGTGCTGGTGTGCTCGGTGATGACGGCGCCCGCCGAGACGGTCGGGCTCGACACCGACGTCACCGAGATCGCCCGGCGCATGCTGGGCGACCGGTTGCGCAGCATCCCGGTGGTCGACGACGGCGTGCTCGTCGGCATCGTCAGCCGCCGCGACATGCTGAGCCCCCTGGTGCGCCAAGACGATTCGATCGCTTCGCACCTCAACGCGCTGCTGTCCGACTACGCCGGTCATCGCGACCGGTGGGCCGTCTCCGTCACCGGCGGGATGGTGACGATCCGCGGCGTGTTCCACGACGAGGCCGAACGCCGCGTCGTGACCGCGCTGGCCAAGACGGTCCACGGCGTCGTCGGCGTGGAGCTCTGGGAAGAGGCCTCGGTGACTTTCGGCGAGACCCGCGGGGTCGTTGGCCCCTAAGCCGGCCGGCCCCCGCGCGCGAGCCTGGGAGCATGAGAATCCTCGTCGCGGTGGCCACCCGGCATGGCGCCACCAGGGAAATCGCCGAAAGCATCGCCACGGCGGCCGGTGCCGCGCTGACCGACGCCGGGATGTGGTCGCAGATCGAGGTCCGGGACGCGAGCCTGGTCAGCTCGGTCGACGGCTTCGACGCCGTGGTCTTCGGCTCCGCCGTCTACATGGGACGCTGGCTCGAGCCGGCCGCGAAGTTCGCGGAAGCCTTCGAGGAAGAGCTGCGCCGGGTCCCGGTCTGGGTGTTCTCCAGCGGACCCGTCGGCGAGCGGGACCACCCGGCCGACGAACCGGCCGGCGCCGCCGACGTGGTGCTGCGGCTCGGGGCCCGGGGGCACCGGCTCTTCGGCGGCCGGATCGACCGCCACTCGCTGCACTTCGCGGAACGCGCCATGGTCGCGGCCCTGCGGGTCGCGGACGGCGACTACCGCGACTGGCCGTCGATCCGGGCCTGGGGCCGGGAGATCGGCCTGAGCCTGGCGAAGGCCGAAGTGGCGGGGAGCGCGTCATGACCACGCCGCGCAGCTACCCGGTCCGGGTCGAAGCGACCCTCGACGAACCTCTTTCGCGCGGTCTGTGGCTGGTCAAGTGGCTCCTGGCCGTCCCGCACTACGTGGTGCTGGCGTTCCTGTGGTTCGCCTACCCGTTCGTCACGATCGCGGCGTTCTTCGCGATCCTGGTGACCGGCCGGTACCCGCGGCCGCTGTTCGAGTTCACCTCCGGCGTGCTGCGCTGGAGCTGGCGCGTGCAGTTCTACTCCTACGCGGCGCTGGGCACCGACCGGTACCCGCCGTTCACCTTCGCCGACGTCCCGGACTACCCGGCCCGGCTCGAAATCGCGTACCCGGAACGGCTTTCGCGCGGGCTGGTGCTGGTGAAGTGGTGGCTGCTGGCCATCCCGCACCTCGTGATCGTCGGGCTGTTCGTCGGCGGCGGCAGCTGGCTGGCGTCGCGCTCCGGCCGTGACGACGGCTTCGACTGGGCCGCCGGTGGTCTCGTCGGTGTGCTGGTCCTGGTCGCCGGCGTGGTGCTGCTGGTCACCGGCCGTTACCCGCGGCCGATCTTCGACTTCGTGCTCGGCCTGGACCGCTGGGTGCTGCGGGTCGCGGCCTACGTGTCGCTGATGACCGACGAATACCCGCCGTTCCGCCTGGACATGGGCGGTGCGGAAGCCGGCCACGAGCCGCCGCACCCGCGGGCCGCCCACCCGCGGGCGGCCGGCTGGAGCGCCGGGCGGATCGCCGCCGCGGTGACCGGCGCGGTGCTGGTGCTCGGCGCCATGGGCCTGCTGACCGGCGGCGGGGCCGTGCTGTGGGCGGACCGCACCCAGCGCGACGCCGACGGCTACCTCGCCGGCTCGACCACGCTGGTGGCGAGCGGCTACGCGGTGACGACCGATCCCGTGCAGCTGCCCGGCGCGCCGGACGCCGTGGCGGCGATCGGCGACGTCCGGATCCGCGCCACCGCCACCGACGGCCGCCCGGTCTTCGTGGGCATCGGCCGCTCGGCCGCGGTCGCGGGCTACCTGGCCGCGACCGAGTACACGACGGTGAGCGGCGTGACCGGTGACCGCGTGAACGACCGGGTGCACCCCGGCGGCGCGCCGGCCACCCCGCCCGGCGCCGCCGGGGTGTGGACCGCGACCGCGTCCGGTACCGGCACCCAAAGCCTGTCCTGGCCGGTGGGGGCCGGGCAGTGGACCGCCGTCGTGATGAACGCCGACGGCTCGCGCGGCATCTCCGTGCGCGCCGAAGCCGGGGCGACCGCGCCCGCGCTCGGCTGGATCGCCCTCGGCCTGCTGCTCGCCGGCGCCGTGGCGCTGGCCACCGGCGCACTCCTGATCGGGGTCGCCGCGCACCGGGCCTCGCGGCGACCGGGTACCCCGACGACCCCTGAGCCGTCCACTGTGGACACGTGAGGAAGGGACACCATGCACGCACAGCCGGGCGACTGGCTCGTCATCAAGGGCACGCGGGCCGGCGCACCCGGACAGCGGGGCCGGATCCTCGAGGTCCGCTCGCCCGACGGCACGCCCCCGTACGTCGTCCGCTGGACCGCCGACGACCACGTGTCGACGGTCTTCCCCGGCCCGGACGCGGTCGTGCTGACCGCCGCCGAGGAACGGGCCGCCGAAGCGCGGGCCCGCTCCCGCTTCGACCGGATCCAGCAGCTCATCCACGAGGAGGACAGCCATGCACGGCTTCACTGACGGCGCGATCGTCGCCGGGATCGACGGCTCGTCCTCGGCGGTGGGAGCCGCCGGGTGGGCCGCCGCCGAGGCCCACCGCCGCGGCCGCCCGCTGCGGCTGGTGCAGGTCTACGCCCTCCCGCAGGTGAAGGCCCCGGTCGCGTTCGGCACCCAGGCCCAGATCCGGGCCGGGCTGGCCGAGCGGGCGGAAGGCCTGCTCGCCGAAGCGCGGGAGGCGGTCCTGGCCGAATACCCCGGTCTCGACGTCACCACCGCGGCCCGGGAGTGGAGCCCGGTCACCGCGCTGACCCAGGAGTCGCAGCACGCCGAACTGGTCGTGCTGGGCTCGCGCGGGCTCGGCGGGTTCACCGGCCTGCTCGTCGGGTCCACCGCCGTCTCGGTGGTGGCGCACGCGCACTGCCCGATCGTCGTGGTCCGCGGCCGGACCCCGCACGACCCGCCGCCGGTCACCGGCCCCGTGCTCGTCGGCGCCGACGGCTCGCCCGACAGCGACGCCGCGCTGGCGTTCGCCTGCGAGGAGGCCCGGCTGCGCGGCTGCGGGCTCATCGCGGTGCACACCTGGAGCGACGTCCTCGCCGACGGCATGCTCCGGGCGCACCCGCTCCAGGAGGACCCGGCGGAGATCGCGGCGGCGGAGCGCGTCAAGCTCGCCGAACAGGTCGTGGGCTGGCAGCGGAAGTACCCGGACCTGACCATCGAGCTCGAGGTCACCCGCGGGCGCCCGGTGCGGACCCTGCTGGACCGCGGCGAGCACGCCCAGCTGCTCGTGGTCGGCTGCCGCGGCCGGGGCGGGTTCACCGGCATGCTGCTCGGCTCGGTCAGCCAGGCGCTGATCGCGCACGCGCCGTGCCCGGTGGCGGTCGTCCGGCCCCAGCGGACCGGGGGCGCCCGGTGACCACCCTGCGGACCCGCGCCACGATGCGCCTGCTGGCCACGTTCGAGACGGTGTTCGCCGCGAGCGCGGTGTACGGCGGGATCTCCTTGATCGCCGGAGCACCGGGCTTCACGATGCCGGTGGCGTGGCTCGCGCCGCTCGGGCTGACCAGCTGGGTCCTCCCCGGGATCGCGCTGGCGCTCGTCGTCGGCGGGACGCTCGCCTGGGCGTCGGTGTTCGCGTGGCGGGCCGACTTCCGCGCGCCGGGAGCCGCGCTGGCCGCCTGCGCGGTGCTCACCGGCTGGCTGGCGATCCAGTTCGGGGTGATCGGGGTGCGTGCGCCGATCCAGTGGGTGACCGCGGGGCTGGTGGTCGTGCTGCTCGGGCTCGCCCTGCTCGCCCGGCGCCGGTTGGCGGCGGCATGACGACGACGATCGCGGACACGGCCTTCTTCGACACGGATTCCCTGCGCCTGCTGCGCGGCGGCCTGGCGCTGAGCGTGCGCGCCGGTGACTGGCGGCTCGACACCCCGGACGGCCCGGTCGACTTCGCCGGCTCGGACCTCGGTGTCCCGCCGACGCTCTCCCGGCTGCTGCGGGCCTACACCCGCGACGACGAGCTGGTGCCGGTGGCGCACCTCCCCGGCGGCGGGATCACCCGGCTGCGCGCGGCGGTGGGGGACCGGCTCGTGCCGCCCGAGCGGCCACCGGACGGTTCCGCCCGCGGGGTGGTCCTGGAGTACGTGCGCCGGCAGCTGGCCGCGCTGGCCGCCGCGGACCTCGCCGTCCGGCGGGGCCGCCCCGACGCCGTGCACCGGATGCGCGTGGCCGCGCGGCGGCTGCGGGGCGTCTTTTCCGCGTACCCGGAAGTGCTGGGCGGGCGGAAACTCCTGCGGGAGGTCGGCGGCGCGCTGCGCTGGCTCGGCGGCGAACTGGCCCCCGCCCGCGACACCGAGGTCCACTGGGCGCGCTCGCGCCCCTGGGCGGACGAGCGGTCGGACGCCTACTTCGCGGCTCTCACGGAGGAAGCCGGGGCCCGGGCCCGGCGTGCGCTCGACAGCCGTCGCTACGTCCAGCTGCTGAACGCGCTCGACGTGCTCGAGCTGGTGCTGGCCGAAGAGCCGCGGCGCGAGTGGCGGAAGGCGGCCCGCCGTCCCGCCGCGAAGGTGCTGCCCCGCCTGGTCCGCGTCGTGGCCGCGGACGTCGACGCGCGGGTCGCCCGGGTGGCCGCGCTGCCCGCCGGGCCGGCGCGCGACCGCGCCGTCCACGACGTGCGGAAGGCCGCCGAACGGCTCCGGTACGCGCTGGAGGCCGCCGGCGCGAAGCCGGCGCTGCGCGAGTTCCAGGACCTGCTCGGCGAGTTCCAGGACGCCGTCGTCGCGCGGGAGCACCTGCGCGCGCTGGCGGTCCGGGACGGCCCGGTCCACGACGGCGAGGCCGCCGCGGCCGCCCGGTGCGTCGAGGCCCTGCCCTCGGCGTGGCACGCGCTGCGCGAGGACCTTCGTCCGTTGTGGACGGGATCCGGCGAAGGGACGTAAGTCCCCGCGACCGGTGACCGACGCCAGCGGTGACCCGGGTCCCGCCTTCCTAGGTTGGGAGGTGACACGAAAGGAACACCCCGATGCGCGCACGCGACCTGATGACCTCGCCGGTGATCACCGTGCACCCGTGGACGTCCGCCAAGGAAGCGGCCGAGCTGCTGTCGATGCACGGCTTCACCGCCCTTCCCGTGGTCGACGACGACGACCGGCTGATCGGCATCGTCACCGAAGCCGACTTGATCCGCGGCCGGGTCCCGGTGGACCCCCGGTACGTCCACGAGCACCCCGAAGCCACGTCCGCGGGCACGACGGTGGGGGACCTCATGACCAGTCCCGCCACCGCGATGGACACCGGGACCGACCTCGCCGACCTCTGCCAGGCACTGGTGGACGCCCGGATCCGCGCGATGCCGATCGTCGACGGCGCGGCCGTCGTCGGCATCGTCACCCGCGGCGACATCGTCCGGGTGCTCGCCCGTGACGACGTCGACATCGCCCGGGACGTCAAGCACCGCTTGGAGATCTACGGCGGCGGCGGCCGCTGGAAGATCGACGTCCGCGACGGCCGCGTCCACATCGTCGACCAGTTCGACGACGACACCGACCGGCACGTCGCCCGGCTGCTGGCGCTCGCCGTGCCGGGCGTCGTCGCCGCCGACACCGCCTACGCGGGTGAGGAGCAGAACCGATGACCACCACCGAGCCGAGGATCACCGTGGGCGTGGACGGCTCGGCGGGCTCGACCGCCGCCGTCGCCTGGGCGGCCGAGATCGCTTCCCTCCGGCGCCTGGAACTCCGGATCGTGCACGGGCTGCAGCTGGCCGGCCTCTACTACGGCGGCGGCCTGCCCGGTGCCGGTGCCGAAGCGCTGTTCGACGCGCTCACGGCCGACGGCGAGCGGGTCGTCGCCGACGCCCGCTCCCTCGCCGCCTCCGTGGGCAAGGACCTCGTCATCACGACGGAGCTGCCGAACGAACCGCCCGTGCCGATGCTGATCGACGAGTCCCGGCACGCCCGGCTGCTCGTCGTGGGCCGGACCGGGACCGGGGGCTTCACCGGGATGCTGGTCGGCGGCACCGCGGGCACGGTCGCGAACCACGCGCACTGCCCGGTGGCGATCGTCCGCGGCCGGGACGGCTCCGCCGCCGTGCCGGCCTCGGGGCCGGTCGTGGTCGGCGTCGACGGCAGCCCGAACAGCGAGCAGGCACTGGCCATCGCGTTCGAAGAGGCTTCGCTGCGCGAAGCCTCGCTGGTCGCCGTGCACGCCTGGAGCGACGTCACCTACGAAGACACCCGCGGCACCGCCCGCATCCGCACCCAGCCGGAGGCCCTGCGGGAGGGCGAGGAACGGCTGCTCGCCCAGCGGCTGGCGGGCTGGCAGGAGAAGTACCCCGACGTCGAGGTCAGCCGGAAGCTGGTCCGCGACCGGCCCCGGCACGTCCTGCTCGAGGAGAGCGAGACCGCGCAGCTGGTCGTCGTCGGCAGCCGCGGCCACGGTGGCTTCTCCGGGATGCTCCTCGGCTCGACCAGCCAGGCGCTGGTCCAGCACGCCGGGTGCCCGGTGCTCGTCGTCCGCCCGGAGCGGACGAAGTGACCGCGCTCGACGCCCGTCCCGCGGTGCTCGGCAGCACCGAGCTCGCCCAGGTGGACGCCCTCTGGCGGGCCGCGAACTACCTCGCGGCCGGCCAGATCTACCTGATGGCCAACCCGCTGCTGCGCGAACCGCTGAGCCCGGAGCAGATCAAACCGAGACTGCTCGGGCACTGGGGGACCTCACCCGGCCTCAACTTCGTCTACGCCCACCTGAACCGGGCCATCCTGACCCACGACCTGAACGCCGTGCTCGTCACCGGCCCGGGGCACGGCGGCCCGGCGCTGCTGGCCAACACCTGGCTCGAAGGCAGCTACACCGAGGCGTGGCCCGAGGTGACGCGGGACGCCGAAGGCATGCGGGAGCTGTTCAAGCAGTTCTCCTTCCCCGGCGGCGTGCCCAGCCACGTCGCACCCCAGGTACCCGGCTCGATCCACGAGGGCGGCGAGCTCGGCTACTCGCTCGCGCACGCCTTCGGGGCGGCGTTCGACAACCCCGGCCTCGTCGTCGCGTGCGTCGTCGGCGACGGGGAGGCCGAGACCGGTCCGCTGGCCACGTCGTGGCACGCCAACAAGTTCCTCGACCCGGTCCGCGACGGCGCGGTGCTGCCGATCCTGCACCTCAACGGCTACAAGATCGCCAACCCGACCGTGCTGTCCCGCATCGCGCCCGCCGAGCTCGACGCCTTGCTGCGCGGGTACGGCTACGAGCCGATCTACGTCGAAGGCAGCGACCCCGAGACGATGCACCAGGCGATGGCCGCCGCGCTCGACTCGGCGGTCGCCGACCTCGCGGTGATCCGCCGCCACCACGACCGGCCGGCGTGGCCGATGATCGTGCTGCGCAGCCCCAAGGGCTGGACCGGACCGTCCGTTGTGGACGGTCTGCCGGTCGAAGGCACCTGGCGCGCGCACCAGGTGCCGCTCGCCGAGGTGCGGACCGACCCCGAACACCTGCGGCAGCTGGAAGAGTGGCTGCGGTCCTACCGCCCGGAGGAGCTGTTCGACGAGTGCGGCCGGCCGGTCGCGGACGTCACGGCGATGATCCCGGCGGGAGAACGCCGGATGGGGGCGAACCCGCACGCCAACGGCGGCATCCTCCTGCGGCCGCTCACGCTGCCGGACACGGCGGCCCACGCCGCCGTCGTCCCGGCCCCCGGCGCGACGTCGGCCGAGCCGACCCGCGCGCTGGGCCGGTTCCTGCGGGACGTCTTCGCGCTCAACGCCGACCGGGCCAACTTCCGCCTCTTCGGCCCCGACGAGACGGCGTCCAACCGGCTCGACGCGGTCTACGAGGTCACCGGCAAGGAGTGGCAGGCGGCGGCCGACCCGGTCGACGAACACCTCTCGCCCGACGGCCGGGTGCTCGAAGTGCTTTCGGAGCACCTGTGCCAGGGCTGGCTCGAGGGGTACCTGCTGTCGGGCCGGCACGGGCTGTTCAACTGCTACGAGGCGTTCGTGCACATCGTCGACTCGATGGTGAACCAGCACATCAAGTGGCTGCGGGTGCACCGGCAGATCCCGTGGCGGCGCCCGGTGGCGTCGCTGAACTACCTGCTGACCTCGCACGTGTGGCGGCAGGACCACAACGGTTTCTCCCACCAGGACCCGGGGTTCGTCGACCACGTCGCGAACAAGAGCTCCGAAGTCGTGCGGATCTACTTCCCGCCGGACACCAACACGCTCCTCGAGGTCGCGGCGCACTGCCTGCGCAGCCGGGACTACGTGAACGTCGTCGTGGCGGGCAAGAACGACAGCCCGAACTGGCTCGACGCCGAGCAGGCGGCCCTGCACTGCGCCCGGGGCGTGAGCATCTGGGAGTGGGCGAGCACCCACACCGGCCGCGAACCGGACGTCGTCCTCGGCTGCGCGGGCGACGCCCCGACGCTGGAGGTCCTGGCGGCCGCGAAGATCCTGCGGGAAGAGCTGCCGGACCTCGCGGTGCGCGTGGTGAACGTCGTCGACCTGATGCGCCTGCAGCCGGCGGCCGAGCACCCGCACGGCCTCGGCGACCGCGAGTTCGACGCGCTGTTCACCCCGGACCGGCCGGTGATCTTCGCCTACCACGGCTATCCGTGGCTGATCCACCGCCTGGCCTACCGCCGGACGAACCACGCCGGGATGCACGTGCGCGGCTACACCGAGCACGGCACGACGACCACGCCGTTCGACATGCTGGTGCTCAACCACATGGACCGGTTCCAGCTGGTGATCGACGTGATCGACCGGGTCCCGGGACTGGTCGCGACGGCGGGCGTGCTGCGGCAGCGGATGACCGAGGCCCAGGGCCGGCACCGCCGCTGGATCCGGGTCCACGGGGAAGACCTGCCCGAGATCCGGGACTGGACCTGGGCGGGGTGAGTCGTGACCGCCGCGGTCGCGCTGGCCGTGGCGGTCACGATCACCCTGGTCTTCGACTTCACCAACGGGTTCCACGACTCGGCGAACTCGGTGGCCGCGCTGGTCGCGACGCGCGCCGCCACCCCGGGCGCGGCGCTGCTGCTGGCTGCGGTGTGCCACGTCGCGGGTCCGCTGCTGGCCGGCACCACCGTCGCCGACACGGTCGGCGGCGTCGTCCGGCTGCCCGCGGCGGAGGTCCTGCCCGCGGTCGGTGCGGCCGTCACCGCGGGCATCACCTGGAACCTGCTCACCTGGTGGCGCGGGCTGCCGTCCAGCTCGTCGCACGCGCTGGTCGGCGGCCTGGTCGGAGCGTGCTTCGTCTCGACCGGGCCGTCCGGGATCCGGTGGGGCGGCGTCGACGGCTTCCACGTCGCCGGGGTGCTCGGCGTGCTGGTGGGCCTCGCCCTGTCCCCGGTGCTCGGCGCGGGGCTGGGCGCGGCCGCCGACCGCCTCGCCCGCCGGGCCCTGCGCCGCGCCCGCCGCCGGGTGGACGTCGCGATCCGGCGCGCCGAATGGGTGAGCGCCGGGGCGCTGGCGTTCAGCCACGGCGCCAACGACGCGCAGAAGTCGATGGGGGTCATCACCCTGCTGCTGGTGGCCACCGGGCACCTGGGCACCTTCGCCGTCCCGCTGTGGGTGAAGCTCGCCGCGGCGGCGGCCCTGACGCTCGGCACCGCGTCCGGCGGCTGGCGGGTGGTGAAGACCGTCGGCCGCGGCATCTACCGGATGCGTCCCGTCGACGGCCTGGCGAGCCAGGGCAGCTCGGCCGCGGTGATCCTCACCGCGGCCGCCGCCGGCGCCCCGGTCAGCACGACCCACGTCGTCTCCGCGTCGGTGGTGGGGGCGGGCGCCAGCCGGCACACCCGCCACGTGCGGTGGGCGGTCGTCGGCGAGATCTGTTCCGCGTGGCTGGTCACCCTGCCGGCGTGTGCCGTGCTCGGGGCCGCCGCGCTCCCGCTGTGGAGGTGGTTGACGTGAAGTTGCCGAAGACCTGGTTCCTGCCGCACAACCCGGACGTCCTCGGGCGCCTCCGGGACCAGGCCGACACGGTCGCCGAAGTGCTGACCGCACTGGCGGGCTGGGCCCGGGGCGAGCCGGTGGGCGGCGAGCTGCACACCCCGCTGCTGGTCCAGTCGTCGGAACGCCGCGAGGTGCTCGTCGCGGTGCGGGCGGCGTTCAGCACCCCGATCGAGGCCGAGGACGTCTTCGAGCTGGCCGAGCGGCTCGGCGAGATCGCGGAGGCGGCGTACATGCTGGTCCGCGAGTCGGATCTGTCCCGCACCCCGCCGGACGACCACCTGAAGGCGATGGTGCTGACCTCGGTGACCGCGTTCGACATGCTGCACGACGCGCTGGACCTCCTGCCGCACAACGATGCCGCCGGCCGCGCCGACACGGCGGTGTCCTCTTTGGAGACCGCGGAGCACGCCTACCGGCGGGCGATCGCCGGGCTGGAAACGGAACCCGATGTGCGGCGTGAGGTGCGGCTGCGCGAGCTGTACCGCCGGGCGGAGCACCTTGCATCGGCTGTGCAGCGATTGGGGCGCCGAACCTGGTACGCCGTCTGCAAAATCTCCTGAGCTCGGCGATGAGCAAGTCACGAAGTCCACGCGCTTGACGGCTTGACCCCCCGATCCGGAGCGGGAGACTGGTGTGCGTGAGCTGGACGAACGGGGAGCAGGATCGGCTGACCTTCCCGGACCTGCCGCGCATGGAGCTGGACCAGTTGCTGGGCCAGCTCGTCGAACGCGCCCAGGAGGTGATGGGCACCCAGGGCCGGTTGCGCGGCCTGTTGCACGCCAGCCAGATGGTGACCGGCGACCTCGACCTGCCCACCCTGCTGCGCCGGATCGTCGAGGCGGGCCGTGAGCTCCTCGGCGCGCGGTACGCGGCGCTCGGGGTGATCGGGCCGGACGGTCAGCTCGCCGAGTTCGTCCACGTCGGCATGGACGACGAGACCGTGGCGCGGGTCGGGCGGCTCCCCGAAGGGAAGGGGCTGCTCGGGGCCGTGGTCGAGGATCCGCGCCCGATCCGGCTGGCGAACATCGGCGACGACCCGCGCTCCTCCGGGTTCCCCGACGAGCACCCGCCGATGGGCAGCTTCCTCGGCGTGCCGATCCGCGTCCGCGGGGTCGTGTTCGGCAACCTCTACCTCACCGAGTGCCGCGACGGCGAGTTCAGCGCGGAGGACGAGCAGCTGGCGCTCGCTCTGGCCGCGACCGCGGGGCAGGCCATCGACAACGCGCGGCTCTACGAGACCGCGCGCAAGCAGCAGGAGTGGCTGAGGGCGTCCGCGGCGATCATGCGGGAGCTGCTCGCGCCGGGGTCCGGGCGGCCGCTGGAGCTGATCGCCGAGCACACGCTCGACCTCGCGGGCGCCGACCTCGTCACCGTGGTGCGCCCCGTGGCCGAGCGGCTACGCATCGAAGTCGCGGTCGGCGTGGCCGCCGACGAGCTGGTCGGAAGCACGCTCGACGTCGACGGGACGCTGTCCGGCCAGGTCTTCTCGACGGGCGCGCCGGTGGTGGGGTCGTGGGTCGACCGGGGGACTCTGCCGGACGCGCCGGCCCCGCTCCGGACGGACCTCGACGCCGTGCTGGTGGTCCCGCTGACCGGTGCCGGACAGGTGAACGGCGTGCTGACCGCGGCCAGGAAGATCGGCAGGCCGGCCTTCACGACCGACGACCTCGAGATGGCGGCGGGGTTCGCCGGCCAGGCGTCGGTGGCCATCGAACTGGCCGACGCCCGCGCCGAGCAGCAGCTCAACGAGCTCTACGACGAGCGCGACCGGATCGCCGCGGAGCTGCACAGCGACGTGGTCCAACGGCTGTACGCGATCGGTCTGTCCCTGCAGACGGCCGCCGGCGCGGCCCGCTCGGAAGCCGTCGCCCGTCGGGTCCGGTCGGCGATCGCCGACCTCGACCGGGTGATCGCCCGGATCCGCGACACGGTCTTCCAGCTGGACGACGTGCTGCCCCGGTCCACGGTGACGGTGCGCGACCGGGTGCTGGACGTGCTGGCGGAGGCCGGCGCCGAGCTGGGGCTCACCGCGTCGACGGAGTTCTCCGGCAAACTCGACGCGATCGAGCCGGCGGAACTGGCGGACGAGCTGGTCACGGCGCTGCGCGAGGGCTTGCGGCTGATCGCCGGACACACCGGGGCCGGGGCGGTCGAGGTCTCGGTGCGTGCGGGTGCGGACCGGCTGAGCGTGGTCCTCGCCCACGACGGCGGCCCGTTCGCCGGCACGCCGGAGCTGACCAGGCTCGTCGAGCTGGCGGCCCGCCGCGGCGGGGTTTCGGAAGTGCGTGCGCACGAGCTGACGTGGTGGGTGCCGCTGTCCTGAGACCGCGCGCCCGGGTGGTCGTGCCCGTCGGTGTTCTCGGCCCCCGGGCGGGTCTTCGGTGACGAAGGTCCTCGCGGTTCGGGTAGTCCGGCCGCGTCGCGGAAGCCGGTACCCGAGGTCTCCTTGTGGTGCGGCGCCCGTCGCCGCGAGGAAGGAGAAACACCGATGACTGCCTTGGTGCCGGGTTCACGCCTGGCGTTGCCGAGCATCGCGGCGTGGCTGGAGAACCCGTGGCCGTTCGCCGAGCACAACCCGGTGCGGATCGAGGAGTCCACAGAGGACGGCAAGTACCTCGTCCGCGCGGAGCTGCCCGGTTTCGACCCGGACAAGCACATCTCCGTGACCACCCACAACGGTCTGCTCACCATCACCGCCGAGCGGGAGGCGAAGGAGAGCACGGAGGGCCGCAGCGAGTTCTACTACGGCACCTTCAGCCGCACGGTCAGCCTGCCGGCCGGGGCCGACCCGGCAAAGGTGAAGGCGGCGTACGCCGACGGCATCCTCGAGATCTCGATGCCGGTTTCGGAGCACCCGCGTGACAAGCACGTCAAGATCCAGGTCACGAAGAACTAGGTGACCTCCGGTGGGCGCGGCCTCTGGGCCGGCCGCGCCCACCCGCACGCGCCCACGCCGTCCCCGCAAACCTCCGGAAGAGGTGAAGCCATGCACGTCCTGCTGACCGAATCTTCCTTCGGGGACGCCGACTTCCTGGTCCAGCCCCTGCGCGACGCCGGCTGCCAGGTCAGCCGGTGCCACAGCCGGGCGGGCCTCTGCCGGGCCCTCGCCCCCGGCGGCCGCTGCCCGCTCGACGAGCCGTTCGCCCAGCCCGACCTGGTGGTCGACGTCCGTGGCCAGGGGCCCGAGCTGACCGCCCGCGAGTACGGCGTCGTGTGCGCGGTCCGCGACCACGTGCCCGTCGCGCTGGTCTCCCCGGACCCGGCCGTCCGGGCGGAGATCCCGGACGGGCTGGAGAACCGGGTCACGGTGATCGACGTCGACGGCCTGCTGGCCACGTGCCGGGCCGCCTCGAGGCACCTCGGCGGATGACCGCGCCCGGGTCCCGGCGGGCCCGCCCGCCGGCGCGTTGGTGCGGCCCGGCCCTGGGCGTCGCGGAAGTCCGGCCGACCGAGCCGCATGCCCGGGGCCGACCGAGCCGCCTGCCCGGGCCGATCGAACTGCCTGCCCCGGCCGGGCGGACGGCCCGCTTCGGGTGCGGGGCGGCCCTCTCGTTCCTCGGCGCCGGGTGCCCGCCGGTGCCGATCACCACCTCCGGCGCCACCCCGTATCCGCCGGTACCGCACCGCGCTCGGCCCGCCTCGCCGCGGAGCCGCTCCCGCCCGGCGTTCCGCGAGGCGGGCTCCTGGCCGGCCTCGCCACCCCGAAGCGAAGGAACCCCTGACGATGACCATGCACCTGAGGGCGAAAGCCGTCGCCGGCCCGGCGCCCGAGGTCGACGCGCGCGAGCCGGTCGCCCGCCTGCTGCGGGACCTGCGCACCGCCGTCACCGGGCTGACCGCGCGCGAAGCCGCCCGGCGCCTCCAGGCGAGCGGCCCGAACGCGCTGCCCGCCCAGCACGGCGCGAAGTGGCCGCTGGCGCTGCTGCGGCAGCTGATCCACCCGCTGGCCCTGCTGCTGTGGGTCGCCGCCGGGCTCGCCTGGTTCGCCGGGACGACGAACCTCGCGCTCGCGATCGTCGGTGTCATCCTGCTCAACGGCCTGCTGGCGTTCGTCCAGGAGCAGCAGGCGGAAAAGGCCGTCGAAGCGCTCGGCCGCTACCTGCCCGACCGCGCGGCGGTGCTGCGCGACGGCACCGTCTGGCACGTGCCCGCGACCGAGGTCGTGCCCGGGGACGTGCTGGTGCTCGCCGAGGGCGACCGCGTCCCGGCCGACGCCCGGCTCGTCGAAGGCACCCTCGACGTCGACGCGTCGATGCTGACGGGGGAGTCGGCGCCGGTGACGCGGATGGCCGACGTCCACGACGACGCGACCCGGCCGCTGGAGTCGCCGGTGCTCGTGTTCAGCGGCACGGTGTGCGTCGCCGGCGCCGCGCACGCGGTCGTGCACGCCACGGGACGGCACACCGAGATCGGCCGGATCGCGTCGCTCTCGGCGCGGGTCGGGCGCGAGGAGAGCCCGCTGGAGCGGCAGGTGCGGCGCGTCGCGTGGCTGATCGCCGGCGTCGCGGTCGTGGTCGGCATCGGGTTCCTGCCGCTGGGCTGGCTGGCCGGGCTGTCGTGGTCGGCGGCCTTCGCGTTCGCGATCGGCCTGCTCGTCGCGAACGTCCCCGAGGGGCTGCTGCCGACGATCACCCTCGCGCTGGCCGCCGGGGTCCGGTCGATGGCCAAGGAAGGCGCGCTCGTCAAACGGCTGTCCGCGGTCGAAACGCTCGGCTCCACGACGGTGATCTGCACCGACAAGACCGGCACCCTGACCCGCAACGCGATGCACGTCGAAGAGGTCCGGGACGGCCTGGGCGCGCCGCTGCCGGACGCCGGTGCGCTGGCCGCGTCCCTCGCGCGCTGCAGCACCGCCGACCTCGCCGCGGAGAACGGCGATCCGACGGAGCTGGCCCTGCTGGGCTACGCGGCCGCCCACGGGACCGCGCTCGACCCGGCGGCCCGCGAGACCGCGCGGCAGACCCTGTACTCGTTCGACCCCCGGCTCAAGCGGATGTCCACTGTGGATTCCATCGCCGGTTCGCTCTTCGTGGCCACCAAGGGCGCGCCCGAACAGGTGGTGCCGCGGTGCGCGTCGGCCCTCGACGCGTCCGGCGCGGAGGTGCCGCTGACGGGCGCGCTGCGGGAGCGGATCATCGGACGCGTCGACGAGATGGCGGGCCGGGCCCTGCGCGTGCTGGCCGTCGCCCGCCGCGGCGTGCCCGCGGTGCCCGGCAGCCGCGACGAAGCCGAGTCGGACCTGTGCCTGCTGGGTCTGGTGGGGCTCGTCGACCCGCCGCGCCCCGAGGTCGCCGCCGCGGTCGCGGACTGCCATTCGGCGGGGATCACCGTCCACGTCGTGACCGGCGACAACGGCTTGACGGCGGCGGAGATCGCCCGCCGAGTCGGGATCGGCGCGGACCGCGTGATCAGCGGCGACGAGCTCTCCCGGATGCCGGAACCGGCGCTCGACGAAGCGCTCAAGGCCGACGGTGAGATCGTGTTCTCCCGCGCGGCACCGGAAGACAAGCTGCGCATCGCCGACGCGCTGCGCGACTGCGGCGAAGTCGTGGCGATGACCGGCGACGGCGTCAACGACGCACCCGCGCTGCGCCGCGCGGACATCGGCGTGGCGATGGGCGTCGGCGGCACGGACGTCGCGAAGGAAGCGGCGACGGTGGTGCTCACGGACGACAACTTCGCGACCATCGTCGCGGGCGTGCGGGAGGGGCGGCGGGTCTTCGACAACGTCCGCAAGTTCGTGCTCTACATCTTCGCGCACGCGGTGCCGGAGGTGCTGCCGTTCCTGCTGTTCGCGGTGTCCGGCGGGATGATCCCGCTGCCGCTGACGGTGCTGCAGATCCTGGCGATCGACCTGGGCACGGAAACGCTGCCCGCGCTGGCCCTCGGCCGCGAACCCGCGGAGCCGGGCCTGATGTCCCGCCGCCCGCGGCGCCGCTCGGAGGGCGTGGTCACCGGCCGGATGCTGCTGCGGGCGTGGGGGATCATGGGCCTGCTGTCGGGGATCCTGGTGCTGGGCGCGTACTTCGCGGTGCTGTACGCGGCGGGCTGGCACCCGGGCGCGGACGTCTCGGCCGGAGCCCCGCTGCACCACGCGTACCTCCAGGCGACGACGGCCAGCTTCGCGGCGATCGTGTTCTGCCAGATCGGCACGGCGTTCGCGTCCCGCACGGAGCGGGTCTCGCTGCGGGAGATCGGCCTCACGACCAACCGCCTGCTGCTGGGCGGCATCGCGTTCGAGATCGTCTTCGCGGCGGCGCTGATCTACCTGCCACCGCTGCAGACGCTGTTCGGCACCGCGGCGTTGCCGGCGTGGGTGATCGCGCTGATGCTGCCGATGCCGGTCCTGGTGTGGGGAGCCGACGAGCTGTTCCGCTGGGTCACCCGCCGTCGCTGATCAGCGGCCCGCGCATTTGGTTGGTGCAAACTGCCGGCTTCGAGCAGACGACTCCGAACAACTGAATCCAAGCAGACCAGGCCTGGGGCACCTGGTCGGTTTGGGTGCGGTGCTCTTTCCCGACGAACCCGCGGAAGGCAAAAAGGTGCGCGCCGAGCTGCAGCGCAGGACGATCGAAGCGGCGGTCGAGGCCGGGGTGAAGTCGGTTTCCGTCGTGTGGGCCCGGGGCCGCGTCGAATGGGGAGTGCCCCGGGTACGTGCCACAATCCTGGGATTTCTCTACGACAAGGTGTCCGACTTCCTGAAGAACCAGTATCCGCCGGGGCGAGGAGTCTTCATCCCGGACGAGCCGGGCGGTAACTCCGCCGAACAACACGCTTGGCTCGCGGAGACGCTTCCCCGCAAGAACCAGGGAACCAAGTTCACCGCGCCGACGCAGATCGTGCTGCCGATTCTGATGGCGCCGTCCGACCGCGTCCCTCAGCTTCAGCTCGCTGATCTTGTCGCGGGACAAGTACGGGCGGGTCGGCGGAACGGGTCTCACACTCTGGCGGCCCGATCTCGCGAACCTCTACTGGCACGTCTGCGGCGATACGACTCGATGGCACCAAGGCGCAGAATACGATCTGCCGCACGACGGCTGGGACTACCACGACAACGCCGGGATCCCTGCAGCTTGAGGAACCCCGGCGACAGAACGCGGTCTCAGGCCGGGGCGAGGTGGCGGGCCGCCTCGGGGGTGATGACCACCACCGGGCAGCGGGAGAAGCGGACGCACTCGCGTCCGACGCTGCCCAGCACCAGGTCGGCCACCGCGCCGCCGCGGTGGGTGCCCAGTACCAGCAGGTCCGCGTCGGCCGAGGCGGTCACCAGCTCGGTCGCCGGGTCGCCGTGGACCGTGCGGGTCTCGATCTCGGCCGCGCTGCCGGCGGCGAGGCCGGCGAGGTGGTCGTCCAGCGAGTAGCCGGCTTCCGGCACGCGGCCGTGCGGCTGGATCGCGAAGGACGTGCCCGGCAGCAGCGTGTCCCGCGGCCGGACGAGGATCGCGCGGACGACGTCCCCCGCGTGCGCGCCCACCTCGAGCGCCCACCTCAAGGCCGCGTCGCCGCGGGGGGTGCCGTCCGTCCCGACGACGATGATGCGGCCCGTGCGCGGTTTCGGGGAAGTCATGGCAGGTCTCGCTTTCTCTTCAGTGTCACCGCGATCGTGCGCCGTCCGCACCGGTGCCGGTAGGGGCCGAATTCCGCCGGAGCAGGGGACTTTGTGCTCCGGTGCCGTCCCGGGGGCCCGGCGACCATGGCCGGAGCGGAGCGTCCGGTCTCCGCGATGAGGAGTGACCGCGATGACCGCCGCAGCACCGGCAGCCCTGACCCGCGAGCAGATCGGCGTGCTCGCCCGCGCGGTGAGCCGCGCGCCTTCGGTGCACAACAGCCAGCCGTGGCAGCTGCACGTCCGCGGGACCGAGGTGGACCTGCTCCAGCGCCGGACCGTCGAACTGCGCCGCCACGACCCGTTCGGCCGCGACCGGCTGCTGTCCTGCGGCGCCGCGCTCACGAACCTCGAACTCGCGGTCCGCGCGCTCGGCCGGGACTGCCACGTCGACCGGCGGGACGGCGAAGACGTCGTCGCCGCGGTGACGATCGGCCGTCCGAAAGCGGCCTCCCCCCGGGACTACACGCTGTTCCAGGCCATCGGCCGCCGCCGCAGTCACCGGCGCGCGTTCCACCACGGCCGGGTGCCGCAGGGCGTCCACGCCGCGCTGGTCGCGGCCGGGGAGGCGACCGGCGTGCACGTGGCGGCCCCCGCGCACCTGGAAAAACTGGCCGAGCTGCTCGGCTTCGCCACGCGCGTGCTCCGTGAGGACCGCGGCTACCAGCGCGAATTGGCGATGTGGACCGCGCACACGACGGTGACCGGGGACGGCGTCCCCGAAGAAGCGCTCAGCTCCGAAGCTCTGCCGGTGGCGGGCTTGGTGCGCCCCGATACCCCGGTGCCCGACGACGCCGTGCTGGCCGAACGGCTGGCCGTGGAGAACCTCCTGGTCGTCTGCACCGACGGCGACACGCGGGCCGAGCACCTGGCCGCCGGCGCGGCCCTGCAGCGCGTCTGGCTGACGGCGACGGCGAAAGCACTGGTCGGGTCGATCATCACGCAGCCGTTGCACCTGACCGGCTTCCGGGCCCGGCTCGTTTCGGAGCTGGCCCTGCCGGGCGTGCCGCAGGCGATCTTCCGGTTCGGCTACCCCGCGGTCCCGGCCGCACCCTCGCCGCGGCTGCCGCTCGGCGAACTGTTCCCCGACGGACCCTCAGGAGGACTCCGATGACGTACGTACGCGACCTGGCCGAGATCCGGCTCTCCGACGACGAGACCGTCGGCGGCAAGGGAGCCAACCTCGGCGAGCTGATCTCCGCCGGTTTCTCCGTGCCGGGCGGCTTCGTGATCTCCCGCGACGGCTACTGGGCCGCCCTCGAGCACGCGGGTGTCCGCGCCGAACTGGCCGATCTGCACGCCAAGGCGGTGGCCAACGTGGACGACACGACGGCGCTGGCCGACGCGTGCGACCGGATGCGCGACCTCGTCCGCCTCGCCGGGCTCACCGGTGAACTGCGCGACGAGATCGCCGCCGCCTACGAGGGCATGGGTGCTTCGACGCCGGTCGCGATCCGGTCGTCGGCCACGGGGGAGGACGGCGCCGAAGCCTCCTTCGCCGGGATGAACGCCACCTACACCAACATCTGGGGCGACAACGCGGTGGCGGAGCGGGTCATCGACTGCTGGACGTCGCTGTTCAGCCCGCGCGTGGTCAGCTACCGCGCCAGCCGCGGGTTCACCGGCGAGCCGGCCATCGCGGTCGTCGTCCAGCGCATGATCCAGTCCGAGCGCTCCGGCGTCATCTTCACCGCCGACCCGCGCACCGGCGACCGCGACCGCGTGGTCGTCGAAGCCGTGTTCGGCCAGGGCGAGGCGATCGTCAGCGGGGCCGTCGAGCCGGACACCTACGTCGTGGGCAAGAAGGAACTGCTCATCCACTCGGTCCGGGTCGGCAGGCAGACCCACAAGATCGTGGCCGAGGCGGGCGGCGGCGACGTCACGATCGAGCTGCCCGAGCCCGCGGGCGGCCGCCGCGTCCTGAGCGACACCCTGGTGCTGGAGCTGGCGCGGATGGCCTCGCGGGTCGAGGAGCACTACGCCGTGCCGCAGGACATCGAGTTCGCGATCGCCGACGACGAGATCTTCCTGGTCCAGTCGCGCCCGATCACCACGCTGCCGCCGCTCACGGCGGTGACGGCCGAAGCCCTCGTCACCGGGCTCGCGGCGTCGCCGGGCGAGGGCAGCGGCGCGGTCCGCGTGCTGCACGACCCGGTCGAGGCGAAGCACCTGCGGGACGGCGAGGTCCTCGTCGCGCCGATGACCAACCCGGACTGGGTGCCGGCGATGCGCCGGGCCGCCGCCGTGGTCACCGACGGCGGCGGGATGACCTGCCACGCCGCCGTGGTCGCCCGCGAGCTGGGCGTGCCGTGCGTCGTCGGCACCGGGGACGCGACCCGCGTCCTGGCCGACCGCACCCTGGTCACCGTCGACGGCACCAAGGGCGAGGTCCGGGCCGGGGCGTCGAAGAAGGCGCCCGCCCGCGCCGAAGCCGTCGTCGCGCCGGTGGCCCCGGAAGCCATCGGCACCAAGCTGTACGTCAACCTCGCCATGCCCGACCACGCCGAAGAGGTCGCCGCCCAGGCGGTCGACGGCGTCGGCCTGCTGCGCGCGGAGTTCCTGCTCACCGAGGCCCTCGACGGCCGGCACCCGCGCGACCTGCTCGCCAAGGGCGAAGAGCGGTCCTTCGTGGACAAGATGACGGCGTCGCTGCTCGAGATCACGCGGCCGTTCGGCACCCGCCCGGTCGTCTACCGCGCGACCGACCTGCGCACCAACGAGTTCCGCGGCCTGGCCGGCGGCGAGGAGTTCGAGCCGGTCGAGAGCAACCCGATGATCGGCTACCGCGGCTGCTACCGCTACGTCCGCGAGCGCGACCTGTTCGCCCTCGAACTGGAAACCCTGGCCCGGGTGCGCGAGCAGACGCCGAACCTGCACCTGATGATCCCGTTCGTCCGCACCAAGTGGGAGCTCGAGGAGTGCCTGGAGCTGGTCGACGCCAGCCCGCTCGGCCGGCAGCGCGGGCTGCACCGGTGGATCATGGCCGAGGTCCCCTCGGTCGTGCACTGGCTGCCCGAGTACGCCGGGATGGGCATCGACGGCGTCTCCATCGGCAGCAACGACCTCACCCAGCTGGTGCTGGGCGTCGACCGCGACTCGGCGCAGTGCGCGGAGCTGTTCGACGAAGCCGACCCGGCCGTGCTCGACGCGATCGAGAAGATCGTCCGCATCGCCCGGCACCGGAACATCACGTCGTCGCTGTGCGGCCAGGCTCCCTCGACCAAACCCGGCTTCGCCGAGCACCTGGTGCGCTTCGGGATCACGTCGATCTCGGTCAACCCCGACGTCCTCGGCCCGTCCCGCGCGGCCATCGCCTCGGCCGAGCGCCGGATCCTCCTGGAGAGCACGCGATGAGTGCGGCGATCGAGATCCGGGGGCTCCGGAAGTCCTTCGGGCACACCCGGGCGCTCGACGGGCTCGACCTGACCGTGGAGACCGGGGAGGTGCACGGCTTCCTCGGCCCGAACGGCGCCGGCAAGACCACGACGCTGCGCCTGCTGCTCGGCCTCCTGCGGGCCGACGGCGGCGAGGTGCGCCTGCTGGGCGGCGACCCGTGGCGGGACGCGGTGCCGCTGCACCGGCGGCTGGCGTACGTGCCCGGCGAAGTGTCGCTGTGGCCGAACCTCACCGGCGGCGAGGTCATCGACCTGCTCGGCCGGCTTCGCGGCGGCCTGGACCCGAAGCGCCGCGAGCGGTACCTCGAACTGTTCGAACTGGACCCGCGCACGAAGGGGCGGGCCTACTCGAAGGGCAACCGGCAGAAGGTGGCGGTCGTCGCCGCTCTCGCGTCCGACGTCGAACTGCTGCTGCTCGACGAGCCCACCAGCGGGCTCGACCCGTTGATGGAGCAGATCTTCCGCGAGTGCGTCCGCGAGGAACGCGAGCGGGGCCGGACGATCCTGCTGTCCAGCCACATCCTGTCCGAGGCGGAGGCCCTCTGCGACCGGGTCAGCATCATCCGCGCCGGCCGACTGGTCGACTCCGGCAGCCTCGACGAGCTGCGCCACCTGAGCCGGACCACCATCACCGCGCGGCTGTCCGGCGCGCTGGACGGCCTCGCGCAGCTGCCGGGGGTGCACGACTGCGCCACCGACGGCGACCGCGTCCGGCTGACGGTCGACAACGCCGAGCTGGCGACCGTGCTCGGCCTGCTGAGCCAGTGCGGGGTGCGGAGCCTGACCAGCACCCCGCCGACCCTGGAAGAGCTGTTCCTGCGCCACTACCGCACCGAACCCGGCCGGACGGCGGTGCCGGCATGAGCTCGCTCACCGGCACCGGTGCGCTGGTCCGGCTGGCGGCGCGCCGGGACCGGGTCCGGCTGCCGGTGTGGACCGCGGTGTTCACCGCCGTGGCGGCGTCCTCGGCCGCGGCGACCGCGGCGGTCTACCCGGCCACCGGAGACCAGCGGGCCGCGGCCGACAGCATCAACTCGGTCCCGGCCCTGGTCGCGCTCTACGGACCGGTGTACGAACCGACGCTGGGCGCCACGTCGGTGTTCAAACTGACCGCGTTCGGTGCGGCCCTGATCGCGCTGCTGATGATCTTCACCGCGGTCCGGCACACCCGGGCCGAGGAGGAGGCCGGGCGGCGCGAGCTGCTGGGCTCCGCCGTCGTCGGCCGCTTCGCCGGCTTGGCGGCGGGAGTCGTCGTGACGTCGGTGTCGAGCCTGGTCCTCGGCCTCTTCAGCGGGCTGGGACTCGCGGCGGCGGGACTGCCGGTGGCCGGATCGCTGGCGTTCGGCCTCGCCTGGGCGGGCGCCGGGCTCGTCTTCGGCGGGCTCGCCGCGCTCACCGCCCAGCTGACCAAGAGCGCCCGAGCGGCGTCGGGGCTCGCCGTCGTCGCCCTGCTCGCCGCGTACTTCCTGCGCGCGGTGGGTGACTCCGCCGGTCCGCGCCCGCTGTCCTGGGGCTCGCCGATCGGGTGGGCCCAGCAGGTCCGGCCCTTCGCCGGCGACGTCTGGTGGGTCCTGGTCCTCCCGCTGCTCGCCACCGGCGCGCTGGTCGCCGTCGCGGTCGCGCTGGCCCGCCTCCGCGACATCGACGCCGGGCTGCTGCCGGACCGGGCGGGCCCGGTGCACGCCGGCCGCGCCCTGACCGGCGCCTGGGGCCTGGTGTGGCGCCTCAACCGGGCCAACCTGGGCGCCTGGTGGGCCGGGTACGTCCTGATGGGACTGGTACTGGGCGGCCTCGCGGGCAACGTCGGGAAGATGCTCGACAGCGCGGGCGCCCGGGCGTTGATCGCCGCGCTCGGCGGCGAACAGGCGATGGAGAACGCGTTCCTCGCCGCCGAGTTCTCGATGGCGGCGGTGATCACCTCGGCGTACGCGATCACCGTCCTGGTCCGCCTGCGGGCCGAGGAGCGGGCGCTGCGCGTCGAACCGCTGCTGGCCACCGCGCTCGACCGCCGCCGCCTGCTGGCGGGGTACCTGCTGCTCGCCGCGGGCGCGCCGGTGGTGCTGCTGACGTCCTTGGGGCTCACGGCCGGGCTGGCGTACGGGGTCCGGCTCGGCACGCCCGGCACCGAGGTCGCCCGGCTCGTCGGCGCGGGGCTGGCCCAGCTGCCCGCGGTGTGGGTGCTGGCCGGGCTCTCGGCGGCATTGTTCGGCCTGCTCGCGCGGGCGGTCGCGGTCGCCTGGGCCGCGCTGACGGCGTTCCTGCTGCTCGGCGAGTTCGGCGTGCTGCTGAAGCTGGACCAGTGGGTGCTGGACCTGTCGCCGTTCACCCACTCGCCGAAGCTGCCGGGCGCGACCGTCCAGGCCGCCCCGCTGCTCTGGCTCACCGCGCTGGGCGCGGTGCTGGTCGTGGCGGGCGTGGCGGGGTTCCGGCAGCGTGACGTCGCCGGCTGAGGTGGAAGGGAAGAAACGATGTCCGATGCCCGAGGATCCCGTGCCGCCGCGCTCAGCGCCGCCCGCCGGGCGTCCGTGCGCTACCGCACCAGCCCGTGGCCGGGGCGGCTGCACGTGACCGGTCACCGGCCGGCGTCGCACCTCGACCCCGCGCTGACCTTCCTCGGCGGGCCCACCGGCGCCCGCCACCTCCTCGAGCTGACCGGCACCCGCGTCCTGGTCGGCTGCGGGCTGTTCGCCGGTCCGGACGCGTTGTGGCGGCGCAACTTCTCGCCCGGTCCGGACGCACTGCACACGGTCGGCGCGGTGCTCCTGCCGAGCGCCGACCTCGGGCACGCGGGGTTCCTGCCGCAGCTGGTCGCCGAGGGCTGGCACGGCCCGGTGTTCGCGACGCCGGGAACCGCCGCGCTGCTCCCGGTCGCGTTGTCCGAGGCCGCGAAGCAGTTCACCGAAGACGCGCTCGCCGCCGAGGCCGGTGGCTGGGCCGGGCCCGGGCCTGCCGTGCCGCCGTTCCGCGCGGAAGACGTCGCCCGGGCGGTCGCCCTCGTGCAGCCGGTCGAGTACGGCACCCTGCGGAAGCTCGACGGCGCGGAGTTCGAGTTCGGCCGGGCCGGCGGGCGGCTCGGGGCCGCGTGGGTGCGGATCCGGGCCGGCGGCCGGTCGGTGGTCTTCGCCGGCCCGCTCGGCGCGGCGGAGCACACCACGCTGCGCCCGCCGGATCCGCGGCCGCGGTCCGACGCCCTGGTGCTGGCCGCGCCGTCCCCGCCCGGCGATGGCCACCTGGCCGGCCGGTTCGCCGCGGCGGTGCACCGCGCGGTGCGACGCGGGGGCAACGTCCTCGTGCCGGCGTCCGCGGTCGGCGGCGAAGGGCTGCTGACGATGCTGGACGAGCTGACGGCCGCGGGCGAGCTCCCGAAGCTGCCGGTGGTGCTGGACAGCCCCGCCGGTCTCTCGGCCGTCGAAGTCCACCGGCGCGCCGAGCGCGAACACTGGCACGAGCTGCACCGCGGCGGACGCGCCGGCGTTCCCGCCGGGCTGGTCGAGCAGGCTCCCGACCGGCCGTCGATCATCGTCGCGGGCCTGGCGACGGCGGACTCCGGCCGCGTGCTGCGGCACCTGGCCGAGCTGCTGCCGGACCCGCGCGCCGGGGTCGTCCTGCTGGGCCGGCCGGTGCCGGGAACCCGGGCGGCCCAGCTCGCGGGCGGGGCCCGCCAGCTCAAGATCCACGGCCGGTACGTGCCGGTCCGGGCCGAGGTGACCGCGCTGGGGAGCACCGGCGAGTTCGCGGGGCCGGCGGAGGTGCTGGCGTGGGCGACCGCGGCACCCCGTCCGGAGACGGCGTTCGTGGTCGAGGGCGAGCCCGGGGCTTCGCGCGCGCTGGCGAAGGCGCTGCACGCGGAGGCCGGCTGGTGCGCGGTGGTCCCGGAGGACGGGGAACGCGTGCTGTGCTGAGCGGCTACCGGTCCAGGGTGAGCTGCTGCCGGTGGAAGGCGAAGTGCCGGCTCGGGTAGCGATAGACGTCGGCCATCGTCATGGTCGGCCGGAAGAAGGGGTCCCACCGGGTCGGGTAGTGCATCCCGCGCGCGAGGTCGGCTTCGGTGGCGCGGTCCAGGCTGCGGTGCAGCGACGCGATGATGTGGTCGAGCCAGGCGGCCGCGCGCCGGGGCCCGATCAGGCCGCCACCGCACGAACCGAGGTAGTTGATCACGTGGAAGGGGGGAGTGGCCGCGTTCAGCGCGGCGGCGAACCGGCGGCTGACGGGGTCGGGCAGCCGGCCGAAGAGGCGGACGAGCACCAGCAGCGCACGCACGATCTGGTAGCCGAACACGAGGTGGAAGAGCAGCTGCCGGTTGGTCCACCGGGTTCCCGCCGACCGGCGGCGCAGCTCGGCGGGCGTCGCGGCGGCCACCAGCTCGTGGAGGGTGGCGCGGTCGCGCTCCCACTGTTCGTGCACTGCTCGCCGGTCCATGGTTCGGCCCTCCGCTCGCGCCGGTCGAGCATCCCACCGGCCGGCTGAAACCGGCCTCAGCGACGGGCCCGGGGGTCTTTGGTCCCTCCGGGTCGTGACGCGTGACCGTCGTGGGGGAGCGCCGCCGCCGGTGATGCTGGGTGCGTTCGTTCCCGAGCCACCCGGAGCCCGCGATGACCCGACCACTGCCCACCGTGTTCGACCAGGCCCTCGCTTCGGCCGTGCGCGCGCCATCGCCGCACAACACCCAGCCCTGGCGGTTCGTCGTCGAGCACGAGGTGATCGAGGTGTGGCTGGACCGCGACCGCGTCCTGGGCATCGCCGACCCCCACGGGCGCGAAGCCCGGCTCGCGTGCGGAGCGGCGGCGTTCAACCTCGTCATCTGCCTGCGGGCCAACGGGCTCGCCGCGATCGTGCGGATGCTGCCGGACCCGGCCGAGCCCGACCTCGTCGCGGTCATCCGGCTCGACGGCAACCAGAAGGCCACCGCGCTCGAGCGCAAGCTCGCCGACGCCGTGTTCCGGCGGCACACCAACCGCCGTCCGATGCTGGACAGGGAGGTGCCGGCCGCGGCGCGGACCGCGCTGAAGTCCGCGGCCCTGCACGAGGGCGGGCAGATCGAGTACCTCAACGTCTCCGGCCGGTACAGCACGGTGGCGTCGCTGGTCCGGCAGGCCGAGGCGCAGCAGGCGGACGACGTGGCCTTCCGGGCCGAAGCGGCGTTCTGGACCCACCGGGAGCCCGACAGCCCCGACGGCGTGCCGCGGATCGCGTCCGGCCCGCCCCCCTACGGCCCGGGGATCGTGACGTTGCGCGCGTCGCACGAGAACGAGGACCTGCCCCCGCGCGAATACGAACAGGAACCGCTGCTCGGGGTGGTGCTGACCCGGGATCGGGGACCGCACGCGGAGGTCCGGGCCGGGATGGCGATGCAGCGGGTGCTGCTCACCGCGACCGCCGAAGGCCTGGCGACGTCGTTCCTGTCCCAGCCGTTCGAAACCCCGCGGACGCGGGAGTCGCTCGACCACATCTTCACCGGGCTCGGCCAGCCGCACACCCTGCTGCGCATCGGCTACGGCTCGCCGACCCGGCTCACGGCCCGCCGGCCGGTCGAGGACGTCCTGACCCAGCGCACCGGGCCGGACGTGCCGGCGAGCTGACGCTCAGGGACGCCCGGCCGTCGCGCGCAGGACGTCCCGGAAGGTCACCATGCCGACGACGTGCCCGCCCTCGACGACCGGCGCCGAGCGCACCTCGGCGTCGGTCATCAGCCTGGCCAGTTCCCGCACGTCGGTGTCGGCCGGCACGGCCAGGCCGTGCGTGCGCATCACCGAGCCGGCGGTGCTCGGCCCGCCGTCGAGCATCACGCCCGTATCGGGATCGCCGGACGGGACCGGCGCCCGCAGGATGTCCGCCTCGGACAGCAGGCCGAGCAGCTGCCCGCCGGAGCCGACGACCGGCATCGTGGTGAACCCGTGCGAGGTCATCACCTCGGCGGCTTCGGCGAGCGTCGCGGACGGTGTCAACGCGAACGTCGGGGTGGTCATGATGTCGCGGGCGCGCATGGCGGTGCTCCCCTTCCGTCGGGTTTCCGACCATCCCCGCCGCGGCCGCCGCGGGACAGGGTCCTAAGTCCCCGGTGCGCCGTCGGAGGGCCTCCCGAGGCGGGTGGGCTGGTCCCCGCGGTCCGGGGTCCAAGGCCTCTTCGGGGGCCGCCGGAAATCGGTGATCCTGGTCGTACCAGGGACTTCCGACCGGAGAGGGCAGGAACCATGAGCACGTCGCCGAACCCGATCGCGCGGATGTGGCGCACCCTCCTGCCCCGCCGCGGGTCGGTGGCGCGGGCCTCCGACCGGTTCCAGGCCGGGCTGCTGGTCTTCGTGGTGCTGCTCGGGCTCGCCGCGCTGCCGGTCGCCGCCAGCATCGGCTCGGAAACCCACGCGCGGCAGCAAGGCGAGTCCGCGCAGCAACTCGCCGAGCGGACTCGGGTGACCGCGACCCTGCTCGCCGACGGCCCGGCCATCACGGTGAACTCGCGCGCCGGCGTCGCCGGCGGCGGCGCGCCCACCGACGCGACGTGGCTGCTCCCCGACGGGACCCGCCACGTCGGCAAGGTGGTCGCGGACCGGGGCGCGCTCAAGGGCGAAACGCTGACCGTCTGGGTGGATCGCGGCGGCAACCCGGTGCCCCCGCCGCTCAGCGCCGCGGGTGTCGTCATCGACGCCGTCGTCGTCGGGCTTTCCCTGTGGCTGGCCGCGCTGGCGCTGCTCGCGGTCTGCTACCGGCTGACCGTGTTCTCCCTCGACCGCTTCCGGTTCGCGCAGTGGCAGCAGGAGTGGTTCCACGAGCAGGACCGCAAAACCCATTCTTGAGAACGAGGAGAAGGTGATTCCCCATGACAACGGCAAACCAGGGCGACATCGTCGTCGGCGTGGACCATTCGGCCGTGAGCGTGGCCGCGCTGCGCTGGGCGGTGTCGGAGGCGGCGAAGAGCGGGCGCCAGGTCGTCGCGCTGCGCGCGTGGTCGTTCGAGCCGGTGGCCGACCTCGGCGCGGCGGTCGCCGGATCACCGGAGACGGTCGCCGACCGGGAGCGGCGTCAGCTCGACGAGGTCGTCGGTGCGGTGCGGGCCGAGCACCCGGGCGTGGCCGTGCGCGCCGAGCTGGCCGAGCACTCGGCCACGGTGGCGCTGGAAGAGGCTTCGAAGACCGCGGCGATGCTCGTGCTCGGCAGTCACGGCCACGGCCGGCTGCTGAAGCTGCTCGTCGGCTCCGTCGCCGAGCACTGCCTGCGTGCGGCGAGCTGCCCGGTGGTGGTCATCCCGGCGCGGACCGTGCCGGAGCCCGAGAAGGAGACGGCGGCGGAGCCCGTGGGCAGCTACTACCCGGGACCGCTGCTGTGAAGGAGATCGTGATGCCCAGTCGCCGCAAGGTGGGTTCGGTGATGACGACCGACGTCGCCACCGTCGGGCCGGACACGCCGTTCAAAGCCGTCGCGGTCCTGCTGGCCTCGTGGAACATCAGCGGGGCACCCGTGGTGGACGAGGACGGGCTGGTGCTCGGCGTCGTATCGCAGGGCGACCTGCTGGAGCGCGAGGCCCCGCACGGCCTGCTCGAGCCCGGCTCGCGACAGGCGAAGCGCAAGGCGGGCGCGGCGTTCGTCGCCGACCTGATGACCAGCCCGGCGATCACCGTCCGGGTGGGCGACGACGTCGCGGTCGCCGCGAAACTGCTGGAGCAGCACCACTTCCACCGCCTGCCGGTGGTCGGCGACGACGGGAAGCTCGCCGGTGTCGTCTCCCGGTCGGACCTGCTGCGGGTGTTCCTGCGCACCGACCGGGAGATCCGGGACGAGGTGCGCGACGAGGTGCTCCTGCGGGACATGGCGATGGACCCGGCCGCGCTGTACGTCGCCGTGCACAACGGCATCGTGACGCTCAACGGCACCGTCGAGCGGACGAGCATGATCCCGGTGATCGTGGCGCTGGTCCGCCGGGTCGACGGGGTCGTCGAGGTGCGGCAGACCCTGACGGGCCACTTCGACGACCGGGGCGTGTCCCCGCTGCCGCCGGGCCAGGTCGGGATCCTGAGCCGGAACCGACCGAACACCTGAGGGAACGCCGGCGGAAGGGGAAGCGGATGACGGGCTCGGCTGCGGTACTGGTGGCCGGTGTGGACGGTTCGGTGGGCGCGCTCACGGCGGTCCGCTGGGCGGCGCGCGTCGCGCGGCAACGCGGCCTCGG
Source organism: Amycolatopsis sp. cg9 (assembly GCF_041346945.1). Lineage (NCBI taxonomy): Bacteria > Bacillati > Actinomycetota > Actinomycetes > Pseudonocardiales > Pseudonocardiaceae > Amycolatopsis > Amycolatopsis sp. cg9. The sequence goes on from NZ_CP166850.1 coordinate 7,028,509, forward strand.
GCTTCGCCTGGTGCACGCGCTGCCCGAGCTTCCCCCGCCCTACCCCCGGGGCGACCCGACGTTCGACGAAGTCAAGGCGGCCGTCACCGGGCGGGGCGAGCGCATGCTCGCCGAAGCCCGGGACGCGGCGGCCGAAGCCGAGCCCGGCACCGCGGTGACGACGTCGCTGCGGTCCGAACGGCCCGCCGACGCACTGGTCTCCGAGGCGCGCGGTGCGGCGATGCTCGTGCTCGGCACCCCCGGCCTGAGCCGGCTCGGCCGGGTCCTGCTCGGCTCGGTGTCGGTCGCGCTGGCCGCGCACGCGCCGTGCCCGGTCACCTTGGTGCGGCCGCACGCCGGGGACGACGAACCGCCCACCGAGGGGCCGGTCGTCCTCGGCGTCGACGGGACTCCCGCGGGGGACGAAGCCATCGCGGCCGCGTTCGAAGAGGCGTCGTGGCGGGGTGCCCGGCTGATCGCGGTGCACTGCCGGCACGAGCCGTTCCTGTCCGCGGTCTTCGAAGAGAACCGGTGGACGCTGGACGGCCAGGCGGCGGAGGAGCGCGAACGCGAGCTGCTCGCCCAGCGGCTGGCCGGCTGGCAGGAGAAGCACCCGGACGTCGTCGTGGACTGCGTCGTGCCGGCCGGGCGGCCGGCGGAAGGGCTGCTCGACTTCGCCGACCGGGCGCAGCTGCTGGTCGTCGGCAGCCGCGGCCGGGGCGGGTTCCGCGGACTGGCCCTCGGGTCGACGAGCCAGTCGCTGATGTCCTACGCGCTCTGCCCGGTGCTGGTGGCCCGGCCGCGCGCGAAGTAGAGCACCGGGCCCACGAAGTTCACCGCGATCACCAGCGCCCACACCCACTTCGGGCCGCGAACCCGCGCGGCGGGCCGGCGCGCCAGGTCCCACCAGGCGCCCGCGGCGAGCAGGATCTGCGCGCTCGCTGCGGTGCCGATCACCGTGCGCTGCGTGGCGGTCAGGTCGCGCCACCGCTTGCGGTCTCCCATGCCGTTCTCCTTCCGTCCGCTCCAGGCAAGGGCATCGGCGGCCCCGGGCAAAGGGGCGAAAGGCCTCACGCCCGGGGACCGTCGCCCGCCGCGTGAAGCACATCGAGGCTTTTAGCTTGGTCCGAGAAGGGTTTCCGACGGAGGTGGAGTCATGCGTGGTCCGGTGGTGTCCGACCTGATGAGCCGGCCGGTCGTGTCGGCGGGCCCCGGTGCGTCGTTCAAGGAACTGGTCGCCCTGCTGGCCGAGCACGCCATCGCGGCGGTCCCGGTGGTCGACGAGCACCGCCGCCCGCTCGGCGTCGTCGGCGAGGCCGACCTGCTGGCCCGCCACGGCGGGGACGCCCGGCGGGAGCGCGGGTTCCGGCGGCTGCGGGTGTGGACCAAGGCCCGGGGCCTGACCGCGCGCGAGCTGATGACCCGGCGCGTGCCCACCGTCGCGAAGGACGACCCCGTGGCGGGCGCGGCCCGGCGGCTGGTGGAGACGAACCTGCGTTGCCTGTACGTCGTGAACGCCGCGGGCCACCTCGTGGGCGTGCTCGCGCGCCGGGACGTCCTGCGCTCGTTCCTGCGGCCGGACGAGGAGATCAAGGAGACCGTGGAGCGCGAAGTCCTGCAGCGGTCGATCTGGGCGGACCCGGCGACGGTCGACGTCCGGGTCGACGACGGCGTCGTGACCCTGAGCGGGGTGATCGACCGGCGCAGCGAAGTCGAACGTGCGGAGTGGCTGACCGAAGCGGTGCCGGGCGTCGTCGCCGTGCGGAACCGGCTGAAGTACACCCAGGACGACGGCGCGGCCGCCGAGCCGCGCTGAGGAGGAGTGATGAAACGCATCGTGATCCTGGGTGGCGGCACCGGAGGCACCCTCGCGGCGAACCGGCTTCGCCGCGACTACGGCGACGGCGCGGAGATCACCGTCGTCGACCAGGACGACCGGCACGTGTACCAGCCGGGGCTGCTGTTCGTGCCGTTCGGCATGGCCGACGCCGACGACCTCGTCCGGTCGCGCCCGCGGCAGCTGGCCGACGGGATCGGCTACCACCGCGGCGAGGTCGAGCGCGTCGACGTCGCCGCCGACCGGGTCCACCTGACCGACGGCACGGTGCTCCGCTACGACGCCCTGGTCGTCGCCACCGGCGCACGCCTGATGCCGGAGGAGACCGAAGGGCTCACCGGGCCGGGCTGGCGATCGCACGTCGACACGTTCTACGACCTCGACGGTGCCGCCGGCCTCGCCTCGGCGCTCGAGGCGTTCGACGGCGGCCGGCTGGTGGTGAACGTGATCGACCTGCCGGTCAAGTGCCCGGTCGCGCCGCTGGAGTTCTGCTTCCTCGCCGACTGGTACTTCACCGAGCGGGGCATCCGCGACCGGGTCGAACTGACCTACGTCACGCCGCTGGACGCCGCGTTCACCAAGCCCGTCGCCGCGCGGACGCTGGCCGGGCTGCTCGAGGCCAAGGGGATCGAGCTGGTCACCGAGTTCACGACCGGCGAAGTCGACGGAACCGGCAACCGCCTCGTTTCGTTCGACGGCCGCGAAGTCGCCTTCGACCAGGCGGTGGTCGTCCCGCTGCACGGTGGAGCGTCCTATGTGGACCGTTCGCCCGGGCTGGGCGACGAGCTGGGGTTCGTCCGCGCCGACGAGCACACCCTGCGCTCGACCGTGCGGGACGACATCTTCGTCATCGGCGACGCCGCCTCGGTCCCCACCTCCAAGGCGGGCTCGGTCACCCACTTCGAGGGCGAGGTGCTGACCCGCAACATCGGCCAGTTCCTCGACGGCCGCGAGCTCGACGCGAGCTTCGACGGGCACACCAACTGCTTCATCGAGAGCGGCTTCGGCAAGGCGCTGCTCATCGACTTCAACTACGACACCGAACCGCTGCCCGGGCACTACCCCGCGGACGCGGGCCTGCCGCTGCTCAAGGAGTCGCGGCTCAACCACCTCGGGAAGCTGATGTTCTCGTGGTTCTACTGGCACAGCCTGCTGCCCGGCCGGGACCTCCCCGGCGTGTCGAGTGCGATGCCGCGGGCGGGCAAGCGCTTCCCGGTGCCGGTCCACCAGGCCGACGCCGGCGGCACGGGGACCTCGGCGACCTGACCGGATCGGCCGACCGGGAGCAGCCGGAACAGCTGTTCCTCACCCTGACCGGGCGCCTGCCGGTGCGCCCGCGTGAGGGACGAGTGCCCGCCAGGCGACGTCACCGGCGGGCACTCAGCGCGGGCCGCTACAGCGCTCGTCCGATCAGCTCCACCAGCTCGACCGTGCGGGTCGCGTAGCCCCATTCGTTGTCGTACCAGCCGAACACCTTCGCCAGGTGGGAGTCGGCCTTCGTCAGCTGCGCGTCGAACACGCACGACGCCGGGTCGCCGATGATGTCGCGGGAGACGATCGGCGCCTCGGTGTAGCGCAGGACGCCCTTGAGGTCGCCGTCGGCGGCTTCGGCGAACGCCTGGTTCACCTGCTCCGCCGTCACCGGGCGCTCGAGCTCCACCGTCAGGTCGGTCAGCGAGCCGTCCTCGACCGGGACGCGTACGGCGACGCCGTCGAGCTTGCCGGCCAGCTCCGGGAGCACCAGCCCGATCGCCTTGGCCGCGCCGGTGCTGGTGGGCACCACGTTGACCGCGGCCGACCGGGCGCGGCGCGGGTCCTTGTGCGGCCGGTCGAGCAGTGCCTGGTCGCCGGTGTAGCTGTGGATCGTGGTGAGCAGCCCGCGCCGGATGCCGAACGCGGAGTGCAGCACCTTCACCATCGGCGCGACGCAGTTCGTCGTGCAGGAGGCGTTGGAGATGATGTGGTGCTTCGCCGGGTCGTAGTCACCTTCGTTGACGCCGAGCACGATCGTCGCGTCGACGTCCTTGCCGGGTGCGGAGATCACGACCTTCTTGGCCCCCGCGGCCAGGTGCAGCCCGGCGGCCTCGCGGGTGCGGAACTTGCCGGTCGACTCGACGACGACGTCGACGCCGTACTCGCCCCACGGCAGCCGGGTGGGGTCGGCCTGCGCGGTCACCTGGATCAGGTGGTCCCCGACGCGCAGCGCTTCGCCGTCGACGACCTCGACCGGCGTGCGGAGCCTGCCGTAGGTGGAGTCGTGGGCGAGCAGGTGCGCCAGCATCTCCGGCGAGGTGATGTCGTTGACCGCGACCACTTCGATCGGGCTGTCCGGCGTTTCCAGCACGCACCGCAGGATGTCGCGCCCGATCCTGCCGAAGCCGTTGATCCCGAGCCGTACCGTCATCTGCTTCTCCCTGTCTTCGTTGTCCTCCACGATGGTTCGGCACGCGAGGGCCCGTCCGTAGGGCCCAAGTTCCCCGGCGCGAGGGCCGAACTTCCCCGGTCGGTGACCTTCGGCCCTAGGTTCGCGCACCGGGAGCCGGTTCCCTGGACACGGCGAAAGGGGAGCCGATGACCGCCGGCATCCGCGTGCTCGACCGGTCCGGGCTCGACCGGCTGGTCGGAGTGCTGCAGGGCGAGGGGTACCGGGTCGTGGGCCCGGTGGCCCGCGACGACGCGATCGTGCTGGCCGAGCTGGCCTCGGGCGCCGAGCTGCCCGCGGGGTGGGGCGTGGAGACCGCGCCCGGCCGCTACCGCCTGCGCCGCCGGGCGGACGCGGCGGTGTTCGGCCATTCGGCGGGACCCCAGTCGTGGAAGCGTTTCCTGCACCCGCCCCACCGGCCCCTGTGGCACTCCGGCCCGGACGGCGAGTACGTCGCGGCCGGGGAAGACGTGCCGCGGTACGCCTTCCTCGGCGTCCGGGCCTGCGACCTCGCGGCGATCTCCGTGCTCGGCACCGTCCTCGCCGCGAGCGGGGCGTTCGCGCGGCGGCGGCAGGGGCTGTTCACGATCGCCGCGAACTGCACCGAACCCGGCGAGGTGTGCTTCTGCGCCTCGATGGGCACCGGACCGGGCGCGAAGGCCGGGTACGACCTCGCCCTCACCGAACGGCTCGACGACGACGGCCACCGGTTCGTCGTCGCCGTCGGCTCGGCCGAAGGCGACCGGATCCTCTCGCTGGTCGCGACGCGCGAAGCGGCGGACCGCGAGGTCGCCGACGCGCGGGCGGACGTCGAAGCCGCGGCCGGGAAGATGGGCCGTGCGATGCCCCCGGGGGACCTGAGGACGCTCATGCGGGAGTCGCGCGAGTCGCCCGTCTGGTCCGAAATCGCCAGTCGCTGCCTCACCTGCGGCAACTGCACCATGGTCTGCCCCACCTGCTTCTGCACCACCACCGAGGACGTCACGGACGTGACCGGCGAGCACGCCGGGCGCGCCGAACGCTGGGCGTCCTGCTTCGAGCTCGACTTCTCCTACGTGCACGGCGGAAGCGTCCGCGAAAGCGGGGACAGCCGGTACCGGCAGTGGCTGAGCCACAAGCTGAGCACCTGGCACGACCAGTTCGGCACCTCCGGGTGTGTCGGCTGCGGGCGCTGCATCGCCTGGTGCCCCGCCGGGATCGACATCACCGCCGAGGCGGCGCGGCTCGCCGGGGAAGGAGCCGGCCATGTCGGCGGTTGACCGCTTCACCGCGTTGCCCCCGTTCTCCCGGCTGACGCCGGAGGAGACCGCCTTGCTGACCCGGGCGACGCGCGAGGTCGCCTTCGCGGCGGGTGAGCGGCTGTGCGAAGAAGGCCGCCCGGCCGACCGGCTCTGGGTGCTCGAAAGCGGCCGGGTCGAGGTGGGCACCGCGGTACCCGGCCGCGGCGACGTCGTCGTGCAGACACTCGGTCCGGGCGAGCTGCTCGGCTGGTCCTGGCTCGTCCCGCCGCACCGCTGGGACTTCGGTGCCCGCGCGCTCACCACGGTGACGGCCGCCGAGCTGGACGGGCGCCTCCTGCGCGAGCTCGCCGACGCGGACCCGGCGTTCGGCTACGCCCTGACCCGCGCGATGTTCGAGGTCCTCGCCCACCGGCTGCGCGGGACCCGGGCCCGCCTGCTCGACCTCTACCGGAGCGGGCGTGACTGAGCCGATGCTGCCGGTGCCGTACCGGGTCGAGCGGCGCACGGAGCAGACTCGGGACACGGCGACGCTGCGGCTCGTCCCGGCCGGCCCGGCCCTGCCGCGGTTCCGGCCCGGTCAGTTCACGATGCTCTACGCGCGGGGGATCGGCGAGGTCGCCATCTCGATCAGCGGCGATCCGTCCACCGAGGACGGTGTGCTCGAACAGACGGTGCGCGACGTCGGCGCGGTGAGCCACGCGCTGCACGACGCCGGACCGGGCACGGTGCTGGGCGTGCGCGGGCCGTTCGGGCGGGGCTGGGACGTCGAGTCCGCCCGGGGCGGCGACGTCGTGATCGTCGCCGGGGGAGTGGGACTGGCGCCGCTGCGGCCGGTGGTGCTCGCGGTGCTGGCCGACCGGGCCGCCTACGGCCGCGTCGTCCTGGTCGCCGGGGCCCGCACGCCCGGAGACTTCCTCTACCGCGGCGAATTCGCCGCGTGGGAACCGTCGATCGAGGTGCGCCGCACGGTCGACCAGCCGGCCGCGGGCTGGACCGGGGGAGTCGGCTTCGTCACCGAACCGCTGGCCACGGTGGGTCCCTTTCCCGGCCGCGCCACCGCTTTCCTCTGCGGGCCGGAGCCGATGATGCGGTTCAGCGCGCAGGTGCTGCGGCGCCGGGGGATCCCGCCGGCGGACATCCGCGTGTCGCTGGAACGGAACATGCAGTGCGGCACGGCCCTGTGCGGGCACTGCCAGCTCGGCCCGCTGCTGCTGTGCCGCGACGGCCCGGTCGTGTCCTACGCCGAGGCCGAACCCCTCCTCCTGGTCCGGGAGCTGTGAGATGAGCCTGCCCACCCTCGCCGTCTGGAAGTTCGCCTCCTGCGACGGCTGCCAGCTCACCCTGCTCGACTGCGAAGACGAGCTCCTCGCCCTCGCCGGCCGGGTGCGCATCGCCGCCTTCACCGAAGCGTCCAGCGCGGTGCTGCCCGGGCCGTACGACGTCTCGCTCGTCGAAGGCTCGATCACCACGCCGGCCGACGAACGGCGGATCCGCGAGGTGCGCGCGCAGTCGGGGGTGCTCGTCACGATCGGCGCGTGCGCCACGAGCGGCGGCATCCAGGCGCTGCGCAACTTCGGCGACGTCGCCGAGTTCGCCGCGTCGGTCTACGCGAGCCCGGAGTACCTGTCCACCTTGGACACCTCGACGCCGATCAGCGCCCACGTGCCGGTGGACTTCGAGCTGCGCGGCTGTCCCATCGACCGCCGGCAGCTGCTGGAGACCCTCGGCGCGTTCCTCGCCGGGCGCAAGCCGGACCTGCCGGACACCAGCGTGTGCACCGAGTGCAAGCGCTGCGGCCTCACCTGCGTCACGGTCGCCGACGGCACGCCGTGCCTGGGCCCGGTGACGCACGCCGGGTGCGGGGCGCTCTGCCCGGCGCACAGCCGCGGCTGCTTCGGCTGTTTCGGGCCGATGGCGAAGCCCAACACCGCCGCCCTGCTGCCGATCCTGCGGACCTGCGGGATGGACGAGGGCGCGATCGGCCGGGTCTTCGCGACGTTCAACGCGGCCGCGCCGGACTTCGCCGCGGTGTCGCGGGAGCGGCGGCCGTGACCGCCCGCCGGCTGGTGGTCAACGCGATCGCCCGCGTCGAGGGCGAAGGCGCGCTGCGACTGGTCGTCGACGGCGGCCGGGTGCAGACCGCCGAGCTGAACATCTACGAGCCGCCGCGGTTCTTCGAGGCGCTGCTGCGCGGCCGCGCCTGGACCGAGCCGCCCGACATCACCGCGCGCATCTGCGGGATCTGCCCGGTGGCCTACCAGACGAGCGCGTGCAACGCCCTGGAAGCGGCGTGCGGAGTGGAGCTCGACGGCCCGCTGGCCGACCTGCGGCGCCTGCTCTACTGCGGCGAGTGGATCTCGAGCCACACCCTGCACATCCACCTGCTGCACGCGCCGGACTTCCTCGGGTACCCGGACGGGATCGCGATGGCGGCCGGGCACCGGAAGGCCGTGGAGCGCGGGCTCGCGCTGAAGAAGACCGGCAACGCGCTGCTGGAGCTGATCGGCGGCCGGGCCGTCCACCCGGTGAACGTCCGCGTCGGCGGGTTCTACTCGGTGCCGGCCCGGGCGGACCTCGCCCCGATGCGCGAGCGGCTGCTGGGCGCGCTGGACCAGGCACGCGAAGTCGTGCGCTGGGTGGCCGGCTTCGACTTCCCGGACCACGAGGTCGGCCACGACCTGCTCTCGGCGCGCGAGCCCGGTCGCTACCCGATCGACCGGGGGACGGTGCTCACGAGCACCGGAACGGAGTTCCCCGCCGCGGAGTTCCCGGCGCACGTCGTCGAACGGCAGGTGCCGCACTCCACGGCCCTGCACGCGAGCCTCGACGGCCACCGCTACCTGACCGGGCCGCTCGCCCGGTACTCGCTCAACTCGGCACTGCTCGGCCCGGCGGCGCGCGCGGCCGCGGCCGCGGCGGGACTCGGCCCGGAGTGCCGGAACCCGTTCCGGTCCATCGTGGTCCGGGCGGTCGAGGTCGTCCACGCGGTAGAAGAGGCGCTGCGGCTGATCGACGGCTACGAGCGGCCCGGCCGGCCCAGCGTCGAGATCACGCCGCGCGCGGCGACCGGGCACGGCGTCAGCGAAGCACCGCGCGGCCTGCTCTACCACCGGTACACCCTCGACGGAGCCGGGCTGGTCACCGCGGCGGCGATCGTCCCGCCGACGTCGCAGAACCAGGCGGTGATCGAGGACGACCTGTGCCGCCTGGCGGGCACCCGGCTCGACCTGGCCGACGACGCGCTCGCGCTGTTCTGCGAACGCGTGATCCGCAACCACGACCCGTGCATCTCGTGCGCGACCCACTTCCTCGACCTCACGGTGACCCGCCGGTGACGGCCGTCGTCATCGGGCTCGGCAACCCGCTGTGCGGTGACGACGGGATCGGCCCCGCCGTCGTGGCCGCGCTGCCGCCGCTGCCCGGCGTCCGCCTGGTCCCGCGGATCGCCGACCCGCTGGCGCTGGTCGACGCCTGGACCGGCGCGGACCTCGCGGTGGTCGTCGACGCCGTCCGGGGCGCGTTCCGGGCCGGGGAGGTCGTGCGGTGCGCGGGTGCCGCCCCACCCGGTGGCGCCGGGCGCGGCGGGCACGCGCTCGACGTCGCGGCCGCGGCCCGGCTCGGGGAAGTCCTCGGCCGGTCGCCGGGCCGGCTCGTGGTGCTCGGGGTCGCGGGCGTGGATTTCTCGCCGGGCCGGGGACTTTCGGCGCCGGTCACCGCGGCGCTCCCGGCCGCGGTGCGGGCGGTGCTCGCGGAAGGCCTTTGGTCATCGCAGATCGGGCAGAACGCCAGGTCCGCGACGTCGCCGGAGCGAGTTGGCTGGACACCGGAGGGGACTGCGGATCGAGAGGAGCGGTGATGACGGAAACGACCGCGAAGGCCCGGATGGTCGTCGGTGTCGACGGTTCGGACGCGGGCACGGCGGCTTTGGTCTGGGCGGCCGGCCAGGCCGCGGCGAGCGGTGCGGAGCTGGACGTCGTGACGGTGTGGCTGCACGACGCCATGCTCGACGACGCCTCGGTGAACCGGACCCTCGAAGAGGCCCGGCGGGTGCACTTCCACGAGCTCGAAAACCTGGTCGCCGCGGTGACGAAGGACCACGCCGGCGTGACCGCGCGGTGCTCCGCCCCGGACGGCGATCCCGCCCGGATCCTGACCGAGCGGGCGAAGGACGCGACCCTGCTGGTGGTCGGCAGCCACGGCAAGGGAAAGCTGCACGCGGCGCTCACCGGCTCGGTGAGCGGCGCCTGCCTGCGGCACGCGACCTGCCCCGTGGCCGTCATCCCGCCGCCCGCGCGCACACCGGAAAGCCCGCTGGGCCGCCGGCTGGCCGAGCTCGCGCCCGCCACGGCCTGATCCCGCCATGACCGCCGAACTGCCGGTCGCCGAGCCGGCCGGGGTACCGCTGCTGCGCGTCCGGGGTGTCACCAAGAGGTTCGGGCCCGTGCAGGCACTGGCCGGGGTCGACCTCGACATCCCGGCCGGGCAGGTGACCGCGCTCGTCGGCGACAACGGCGCGGGCAAGTCCGTGCTGATCAAGTGCATTGCCGGCATCCACGTCCCGGACGGCGGCGAGTTCAGCTGGCGGGGGCGGCCGGTACGCATCCGCACGCCGCGCGACGCGGCCGCGCTCGGGATCGAGACGGTCTACCAGGACCTCGCGCTCTGCGACAACCTCGACATCGTGCAGAACATGTTCCTGGGCCGCGAACGGATGCGGCGCGGAGCGCTCGACGAAGACGCCATGGAGCAGGCCGCGAAGGAGACCCTGCACAGCCTGGGCGTGACGACGGTGACGTCGGTCCGCCAGCCGGTCGGGTCGCTGTCGGGCGGCCAGCGCCAGGCGGTGGCGATCGCCAAAGCCGTGCTGTGGCACTCGAAGCTGGTGATCATGGACGAGCCGACCGCGGCGCTCGGCGTGCAGCAGACCGAGGTCGTGCTGCGGCTGGTCGGGCGGCTGGCCGAGCGCGGTCTCGGCGTGATCGTCGTGTCGCACAACATGAACGACGTCTTCGACGTGGCCGACCGCGTCGCCGTCCTGTACCTGGGCCGGCTGGCGGGCGTGTTCGCCACCGGCGAGCTGACCAAGGAAACGGTCGTCGACCTGATGACCGCGGGCCGCTCCGAGCGGTGGGCGGAAGCGCGCGGAGTCGCGTCGTGACCGGCCCTCTCCGTGCCGGCCGCGCGGGGCCGGCACGTGGTGCCCGGCGGTGACTTCCGGCCCTTCCCCGATCCGGCGGGGGGTTGCGAGGGTGGAGAGCGAGCCGGGTGACGGGAGTGTGGCGACGATGGTGGCGAACACGCGGAAACCGGCCGGGCCGCATCGGCGGATCCCCGCGCAGGACAGCCTGTGGCTGGCCCTGGACCGGCCGGAGAACCTGATGGTGGTCACCTCCGTGCTGTGGACGAAGACCCCGGTCGACCCGGCGCGGCTGCGGTCGCTGGTGTCGGACCGGCTGCTCGCGCGCTACTCGGTGTACCTGCAGCGGCCCGTCCGGCACGGGACCTCGGTCGCTTGGGAGACCGACGCCGGCTTCGACCTCGGCAACCACGTCGTGGAACAGGACTTGCCCGCGGGCCGGGCGGCGCTGGAGGAGTTCGTCGCGGCGCGGCGGAGCACCCCGCTCGACCCGGAACATCCACTGTGGACCATCGACCTGCTGCGGGGTTACCGCGGCGGCAGCGCGCTCGTCGTTCGCACGCACCACGCGATGGCCGACGGGATCCGCCTGACGCAGGTGCTGTTCAGCCTCCTGGACCCGGCCGGCGGGGAAACCGCGCCGCACGCGAAGGTCGGCGGGGCCGCACCGCACCGGGAAGCCGTCGCCCAGCCCGTGGTCCGCCTCGGTGCGACGCTGCTGCGCGCGCTCGGCGACACCGGCGCCAAGGCGCAGCGGCAGGCGGCCCGCGTGCACCCGGTGCTGGAGACCGCGGTGGCACTGCCGGTGCTGGGCGCGACCGCGGCCGTCGGCGCGACGGGAGCCGTCGCCGGGTTCCTGGCCGCGGCGCTGGACGGCGGCCCGCGCAGCGCGGTCGACGCGGTCGCCGGCGCGGCGACCACCGTCTGGCACAGCGCGACCGGGACCGCGGACCTGCTCGGCCCGTCCACGGCCGCCGGGCTGTGGGACGGGGAGCCGGGCGTCGAGAAGACCGCCGCCTGGGGCGAGCCGATCCCGCTGGCCGAGCTGGCGCGGATCGGGCACGAGACCGGGACGACGGTCAACGACGTCTGCACCGCCCTCGTCGCCGGCGCGCTCGACCGGTACTTCACCGCGCACGGCACCGCGCGCCCGGGCCCGTCCGACCTCGGCTGGCTCATCCCGGTCAGCCTGTCCTCCTTCGACGACGAGCTGCCCTCGACGCTGGGCAACCACTTCTCGCTGGTGCTGGCCCAGCTGCCGCTCGGCCGCCGGACGTTCGCCGAGCGCCTCGCCGAGGTGCACCGCCGGGTCGCCCGGATCCGCGACTCGTTCGAGCCGGTGCTGACCTTCGGGGTGCAGTACGCGATCGCGCAGAGCCCGGCGCCGCTCGGGATGGCGATGAGCCGGTTCTTCGCGGGCAAGGCCGTCGGGGTCCTGACCAACGTCCCCGGCCCGCGCGCGCCGATGACGCTGGCGGGTGCCCCGGTCGAGGGCATCGTCGGCTGGGCGCCGTGCAGCGGGCGGCAGGCGATCACGATCTGCATCTTCAGCTACGCGGGCCAGGTGCGCTTCGGCTTCGGCACGGACCGGAAGCTGATCCCGGACCCGGAGACGCTGGTCGCCGGGCTGGCCGCGGAGTTCGCCGCGGCCCGGTAGCCGGACCGGCCGCCGGGCCGCCCCGGCTCACCCGGCCGCGGCGAGCAGCGCCAGGACTTCCCGCTCGATCGCCTTCGCCAGCACCTCGGTCTCCGGCACGCTGTCGGCGTCCGCGGTGATCCCGAACGTGACCCGCCCGGCGTAGCTGAGCATCGCCACCCCGGTCCGCACCCGCAGCGCGATCGGCACGTACGGGTAGATCTCGACGATCCGCCGCCCGGCCGCGGACAGCTGCTCGGCCGGGCCGCGCACGTTGGTCGTCACGGTGACGATGTTGCGCTGCGGCAGGTGCGCGGCGGCGCGGATCGCCCAGGCGACCGGCGCGAACGGCTCCTGCGCGGCGGTCGCGGTGAGCAGCGCGCCCGCGTCCGCCTCCTTGCCCGCCTTCAGCGCGCTCAGGCGGCGGTGCACGCGGACGAGCCGCTGGATCGGGTCGGCGAGGTCGACCGGGAGCAGCGGCAGCAGCAGCGAGACCTCGTTGTCCAGCGCGGTCCCGGTGCGCACGGACACCGGGACGAGCGAGCGCACGCTGTCCGCGGCCGGGATTTCCCCGCGGTGCAGCAGGAGTTCGCGGAACCCGCCGGTGACCGCGGCCAGCAGGACGTCGTTCACGGTGACCTCGCAGGTCCTGGCGACGGCCTTGACGTCGGCCAGCGACACCGAGGCGGTCGCGTACCGCCGGTTCCGCCCGAGCGGCCCGGTCAGCGGCGTCCGGGACACGGGCAGCAGCGCCGAAGTCATCGCGGCCAGCCCGCGCGCGGCGTCGCTCACCCGGCGCGCCAGCCGGTTCGGGTGCAGCAGCTCGCCGGCGAGCGCGCGCGCCTGGTCCCACGGGTTGCGCAGCAGCGTGCCGGCCGCGTCCAGCAGCAGCCGGGCCGAGCCGGGATCGGGCGCCGCCTCGCGCCGTGCCGGCGTGCCGGGCGGGGTGTCCCCGAAGAGGATCGTCTGCAGCCGGGTCGCCGCGAGGCCGTCCGCCAGCGCGTGGTGCAGCTTCGACAGGATCGCCCAGCGCCCGTCCGGCAGGCCTTCGATGACCCAGAACTCCCACAGCGGCCGGTCCCGCTCGAGGCGCTCACCCATGAGCAGCGCGACGAGGTCGCAGAGCGCCGCCTCGTCGTGCGGCGGCGGGAGGGCGATCCGGCCGAAGTGGGCGGCGGGGTCGAACGCCGGGTCGTCGACCCAGGCCGGCGGCCCGAGGTCGAACGGCACCGTGCGGACCTTCTGGTGGTAGCGCGGAATCCCGGCCACCCGCGCGAGCACGGCCGCCACGAACTGGTCCTGGCCGGGGGCGGGCCCCTCGGCGATGGCGATCGACGCGATGGCGAGGGACGAGCTGGGATCTTCGTCCTCGATCTCGAGGAAGGCGGCGTCGAGCTGGCTGAGCCGGTCCATGACGTCCTCTCAGTGCGCGATGTCGACGACCACCCGGCGGATCGCGTCCCGGGGATCCAGCTGGCTGAAGACGCGGAAGGGCAGCTTCGCGGCGACGCCGACGGCGAACGTGCTCTGGCCTTCGAAGGAGCCGGCGAACCGCACGGCCCGCAGGGACGGCCACCCCGGGGTGGCCACCAGGGTGTCGCCGGTCGCGGCGAGCACCCGGCCGGGCTGGTGCCCCGAGCCGTCGGTGCCGAGCGCGGGCGCCCGCACGACGACCTCCAGGGCCGCGCCGCCGGGAACCGGCACCGGGTCGCCCTTCGGGTCGGCGGCGACGACCGGGACGTAGCCGACCGCGTACCCGGCTTCCGCCGGGCCGTTGACGTCGAAGACCACGCGGTCGAAGCAGGCGTGGCGGCCGGCCCGGACCAGGTACAGCGCGTCCCGGCTCATCGTGTCGGAGCGCGCTTCCGTGCCCCAGCCCGAGGTCGCCGCGCAGGACGGCGTGGCGGGCGGCGGGGTCGCCGGGCGCGGGGACGCCGTGGTCGTGCCCGGCGCGGAAGCGGCCGTCGTCGCGGTGCCCGGCACCGTGGCGGCCGCCGTGGTGCTGCCCGGTGCCGGTGCCGCGCCTCGGTCGCTCCCGCAGCCGGCGAGGCCCAGCCCGCACACCAGGGTCACGACGACCACCTTCGCCCGCATGGTCAGCTCGCTCGCGTCAGCGCGTCGCGCCGGCGTTCGTACTCCTCCTGGTCGATCTCGCCGCGCGCGAACCGCTCGTCGAGGATCCGGCGGGCGGCGTCGCCCGGCGCCGGCGGCTGCGGTGCCCGGCGGACGAGGACGACGACGAGGGCGACCAGCGCGGCCAGCACGAGCGCCATCAGCACGAGCATGCCGACGCCGCCGAACCAGCCCATCGTTCCGGGGTTTTGCCAGTACGGCATGACGGGCTCCTTCGCCTAGTGTGCCTGGAAGTGCTTCGGGGGAGCCTCGAGCGGCTGCAGCACGTCGGCCAGGTCGCGCCGCGGCGTGGCCGGCAGCGGGTCGGCGTTGGCGGGCGCCCAGCCGATGCGCAGCACCATCTGCGGGAACGACCCGCCGGTGACCTTTTCGGTCACGGACTCGCGGACGTCGGCGATCTCCAGCGGCTCGGTGAGCGGGCACGAGGACAGGCCGAAGGCGGTGGCGGTCAGCAGGACCGCGCTCGTGGCCTCGCCCGCGCGCAGCCGCGACATCCGGTCGTCCGAGGCGGTGCTCAGCACCAGCAGCACGGTCTCGTCGTCCTCGGCGTCGGCGTCGGCCGGCTGGGCCAGCATCGGGTCGGCGAACGGCCGCCCCCGCAGCGCCCCGGGAGTGTCGTCCGGGGCCGGGGTGTTGCGCGACGGGACTCCGTCGGGAGCGACGTGGCGGCCGCTCCAGGCCGCGAGTTCGGTGCGGTAGGCGGGGTCGGCGGCGTGGCGGAACCAGGCCTCTTCGATCGCGGTCGCCAGGTGGTAGCGGGCGGAGTTCCCGGCCGCCTGCAGCACGGTGCCCTCGTGCGCGGCTGCCTTGGCCATCTCCTCGACGTGCCCGCGCGGCACGGTCCAGGAGCTGTGGCGGCGGCGGTCGGTGCGCCGGCGCGGGATCGCCGCGGCCATCGCGACCTCGTCCTGCGACGGCTCGTGCCGGCGCAGGGTGACGGCCGCGAGGTGGTCGGGTTCGTCCGGGTTCGGCAGCCGGTGCACTTCGGCGGTCCAGCCGAGGGCGGCGAAGCCGACGCGGAGGTGGTGCAGCGCGGCGCCGCAGCTCAGCAGCAGGTCCCGGCCGTCCGGGTCGGTCTCGCGCAGCAGCCGGTCCTGGTCGGCGTACAGGTGCAGCGAGCTGTCCCCGATCCGCCAGTACCACGGCTGGGAGTTGTGCACCGACGGCGCGCGGACCGCCATGGCCACCGCGGTCCTGACGGTGAGCTCGTCCGGGAGTCCTCGGTCCATCATCGTCCTGCCTCGCGATCGGAGTCGGTTTCCGCTGCCGGTTCGACCCTCGCACCGCGGCCGTCCTCGCCGGCAGGGCCGGAATGCCTCTCGGCCGGGGACTTTCGGTGCTCAGGCACGAGGGACGCCACGGCCCGCGTGATCGACTCCCGCGGCTGCCCCGTGGTCGTGAGCGGGTGCGCCTCGGGCCACGGGTCGGCGTCGGCGGCCATCCGGTGCGCGATCTGCGGGGTGGCGTCGGAGAGGTCGGGTGTCCGGGTGGCGATCCGGTCCGCCGCAACGGTTTCCGGCACCTCGCACCGCACGGCCAGCACCGGGCTGCCGGTGCGCCCGGCGGCGTCGGCGGCGAGCCGCCGGTGCCGGGCGGCCGACCAGGACGCGTCGAGCACGACGGTCTCCCCGAGCGCCAGCAGCGCGCCCGCCCGGCGGGTGAGCTCGGCGTAGGTCGCGTCGGTGTGCCGGCTGTCGTACAGGCCCTGCCGGTAGCCCTCGGCGGGCCGCGGGGCCGGCGTCAGCCCGGCGAGCTCCTTGCGCAGCCGGTCCGACCGCAGGAGGGTCGCGCCGAGCCGGTCGGCGAGGCCGCCGGCGATCGTGGACTTGCCGGTGCCGGGGGCGCCGCCGACGAGGACCAGCCGGACGCGGCCGAGCCGGAGGTGCCGCAGCGCGATTCCGGCGTGGTCGCGGGCGAGTTCCGCGGCCTCGGTCTCGCCCTGCGCCGAGCGCAGGCAGGCGACCTTGACCCGCACGAAGGCGCGGTAGGCGAGGTAGTGGTGCAGCAGCGCCGGGGGAGCGGGGTCGCCGGAGAACTCCCGGTAGGCGGCGACGAGCTGCGCGGCCGGCTCCGGGGCGCCGAGCCGTTCGAGGTCCATCGCGAGGAAGGCGACGTCGTCGAGGACGTCGACGTGCCGGAGGTGGTCGTCGAACTCCAGGCAGTCGAGCACGCGGGGGCCGTCTTCGAGGCAGAAGATGTCGTCGGCGAGCAGGTCGCCGTGGCCGTCGACGACGTGGCCGTCGGCGATCCGGCGGTCGAACAGGGCCTCGCGGCCGGCGAGGAACTCTTCGGCGAGTTCTTCGATCTCGAGCGCGGTGGTCGGGTCGAGCACGGCGCCGTGGAAGGGCCGGACCTGCGCGAAGCTGTCGCGCCACCGGGCGCGGACGGCGTCCCGGGTCTCGTCGGCGTCGATCGCGGGGCCGCGTTCGGCCCGCGCGTGGAAGGCGGCGAGCCGCCGGGCCAGCGCGCGGATCGTCACGGCCAGCGGGACGCCGCGACGGACCAAAGTGGACAGCCGGCGGCCTTCGGGCAGCCGGCGCATGACGACGAGGTGGTCGCACACCGAGCCGTCCGGCCCGGTGACGTCGGAGACGCCGAGGTAGACGTCCGGCGCCAGCCGCCGGTTCAGCTCCACCTCGCGGTGGCACACCCGCTCGCGGGTCTCGCGCGCGGAGAAGTCCAGGAAACCGAGGTCGACCGGCTTCTTGAGCTTGTAGGCGCGGTCTCCGAGGAGGAAGACGACGCCGATGTGGGTCTCGTGCACGGCGGCCCAGGGGGTGTCCATGTTCCGAGGCTCCGCGCGCGGCGGGCCGCGCCGAAGGGCGTTAGGTCCCCGGCCGGGCGCCGGAAGTCCCCGGTCGAGGACGAAAGTCACCGCGAGCCGGGACCGCGGGCACCTGTCCCGGCGCCCGGGAGCGCCCAGGCTGGACCGGCGAGCGCGAAAGGAGCGTGACGTGGGCGAACCGGCGATCGTGGTCGAGGACCTCCGGGTCCGCCGCGGCGGGCAGGAGGTCCTGCGCGGCATCGGGTGCGCGGTCCGGCGGGGCACGGTGACCGGGCTGCTCGGCCCCAACGGCTGCGGCAAGAGCACGCTGATGCGCTCCGTCGTCGGTGTCCAGGTCGTCGAGTCGGGTGCGGTGACCGTGCTCGGGCGGCCCGCCGGCGACCCGGACCTGCGGCGCCGGATCGGCTACGCGACCCAGGAGCCGGCGATCTACGCGGACCTCACGGTGCTCGAGGCCCTGCGCTACTTCGCCGCGGTGCTCGGCGCGCGTCCGTCCGACGTGGACCGGGTGGTCGCGGAGACCGGCCTCGGGTCCTCGGCCCGCACACTGGTCGGCCGGCTCTCCGGCGGCCAGCGCGGCCGGGCCAACTTGGCCGTCGCGCTGCTCGGCACCCCCGAACTGCTGGTGCTCGACGAGCCGACCGTCGGCTCCGACCCGGAACTGCGCGACGAGCTGTGGACGCTCTTCCACGGCCTGGCCGCCACCGGCGTCACCCTGCTGATCTCCAGCCACGTCATGGACGAGGCCGCCCGCTGTGACGAACTCCTGCTGCTGCACCGGGGAAAGCTGCTGGCCGGGGCCACTCCGGACGCCTTGCGGGAGCGGACCGGCGCGCCCGATCTCGAGCAGGCGTTCCTGCGGCTGATCAGGGCGCGGGAAGGAGCGAAGGGATGAGCGCCGCGATCACCTTCGCCACCACCCGCCGGATCCTCACCCAGCTGCGCCACGACCCGCGCACCGTCGCGCTCATCATCGGCGTGCCCAGCCTGCTGATGATCCTGCTGCGCTACGTGCTGAACTCCGAGCAGCGCTTCAGCGGGATCGCCCCGGCGCTGCTCGGCATCTTCCCGTTCACGATCATGTTCCTGCTCACCTCGATCACCACCCTGCGCGAACGCACTACGGGGACGTTCGAACGCCTGATGACGCTGCCGATCGGCAAGCTCGACCTGCTCTTCGGCTACGCGCTGGCGTTCGGGCTGCTGGCCACCCTCCAGGTGCTGGTCGCCGCCGGGATCTCCCTGACCTGGCTCGGCCTCGACATCGCCGGGTCGGTCTGGACGTTGCTGCTCGTGGTCGTGCTGGACGCGCTCCTGGGCACCGCGCTCGGGCTGTTCGTCAGCGCGTTCGCCCGCACGGAGTTCCAGGCGATCCAGTTCCTCCCGGTGTTCGTGCTGCCGCAGTTCCTGCTGTGCGGCCTGTTCGTCCCGCGCGACTCGATGGGCTGGCTGCTCACCGCGGTCTCCGACGTCCTGCCGCTGTCCTACGCGGTGGACGCCCTCACCCACGTGACCCGCTCGCCCACGATCGACGGCACCCTGGTCCGCAACGTGGCGATCATCGCGGGCTGCGCGATCGTGGCCCTGCTCCTGGGCGCGGCCACCCTGCGCCGCCGGACGCCCTGAACCCCGGCGGAGCTGTCGCCCGCCGGGACCTCGCGCCTCAGGTGGTCAACGACCGCTGCAGCCGCAGCGACGCGAATCCCAGCAGCAGCACCGCGAACGCGCCGAGCACCCCGAGCGGCGCCAGGATGTCGCCGAGGCCGCCGCCGCGGGCCAGCAGCGTCGTCCACGCGTCCACCGCCCAGGCGTGCGGGGTCAGGTGGCCCAGCTCGCGCACCGCGTCCGGCACGATCTCCAGCGGCCACATGCAGCCGCCGAGCATGCCGAACGCGACGCCGGTCGTCGGGCCGAGCGCCGAAGCCTGCTCCGGCGTGCGGAACAGGGTGCCGCCGAACATCCCGGCGCCGGTGCCCACGACCGCCCACACGACGGTCAGCACGGCGGCGGCGAGCGGGTTGCCCCAGCCCACCCCGAACAGCACCGCGCCGGCGGTGACGATCAGCGCCGACTGCAGCAGCGCGAGCGCGAGGTAGCAGAGCGACTCGCCGAGCACGATCTCCCGGGCGTGGACGGGCGCGGCCAGCACCCGGGTGTGGATGCCGAGCTGCCGCGTCTGCACCATCAGCGCCCCGGCGGCCAGCGAATTGACGAAGACGAACAGCACGAGCATCGTCGGGGCGCTGGAGCCGAACCCGCCGGGCAGGGCCTCGCCGGTGCCGTTCACCACCTCGCCGCGCACCACCACCGGCGGCAGCGTGGCGTCGAGCGCGCGGGCGAGCGGCAGCCGCTCGGACAGGGTGCCGCCGGCCGCCACCGCGGCGAAGCCGGCCGCCTGGACCGCCGCCGCGTGCCGGGCGACGCCGGCCGACACCGCCTGCCACGCGCCTTGCGCGGGCCCGGTCGTCGCCGCGACGAGCAGGGGGAGCTCGGCGGAGCGGCCGGCGGCGAGCGCGGCGTCGAACCCGGCGGGGACCAGCAGGACGGCGTCGACCTCGTTGCGCCGCAAGGCGTCACGGGCGGCTTCTTCGGTGGCGAACGTGCTCGCGCGCAGCCCTTCGGTGCGGCCCAAGGTCTCGACGAGCCCGGTGGCGAGCGGGCCCGGCGCGGCGGCGACACCGACCCGCGGGGTGGCCGGGCCACCGACGGTCGCGCCGATCACCAGGATCACCACCAGCGGCAGCAGGACCATGAAGAACGCGGCGACGCGGTCGCGCAGCATCCGCTTGAGCGAGGCGGCCGCGATGGTGAGGACGGTCATCCGCGCACCGCCCGGCGGTGGAGGACGCCGGCCGCGGTGGCCAGCACCGCGCAGAACGCCAGGATCGCCAGCACGGGCACCACGACCGCGCCCGCGCCGGCGCCCCCGGCCAGGTCGGTGAAGGCGCGCAACGCCCACCCGTTCGGGGTGGCCAGCGCCACCCGGCGCAGGAACTCCGGCGCCGTGCCCAGCGACACGAAGTTCCCGCCGACGAGCACCAGCCCGAACGCGAGGATCGCGGAGAGCTCGTCGGCCTGGCGCTCGGTGCGGGACACCGCGATCACGAACGCGGTCAGGCACACCACGCTCAGCGCGACGGCGGCGACGAGCACGGCCACCGCGACCGGCGGTCCCCAGTCGGCGCCGAACACCAGTGAGGTGACCGCGCAGACCGTGCCCAGGCTGGCGGCGCTGTAGCCGAAGGTCGCGAGTGACTTGCCGGCGAGCACCGTGAACGGGCCCACCGGCGCGACGGCGATGCGGTCGAGGGTGCCGTCCCGCTGTTCGAGGAAGTACCCGCGGGCCCCGAACCCGATGGCGAAGAGCACGAAGAACAGCCCCATGGCCGGCCCGTAGTACTCGACCCCGCTGATCGACCGGGTCCCGGCGGCCCGGCGGATCACCTGCTCGGGCAGGCGCAGCGCCGCCGCCCGGGCGGCGAGGTCGCCGGGCGGCGCGCCCGCGGCGGCCGCGGTCGCGACCGCGAGCCGGCCGGCGGCCAGCCGGGCGGCGAACGCCTCGGCGACCGAACGGGTGACCTGCCCGGCCAGCGGACTGTCCACAGTGGTCAAGACGGTGACCGGGCGGCCCCCGGCCGCGGCGGAGAACCCGGCCGGGATCACCACGGCCGCGCCGAGTTCGCCGCGGTCGACCCGGCCCCGGGCGTCGGAAGCGCCGGTGACCGGCTTGACGGTGAGCACCGTGCCCACTTCCGGGCCGGCCAGGAGCGCGGTCAAGGCGCTCGCGAGCGCCCCGTGGTCCTCGTCCACCACCGCGATGTCGGCGTGGAACGCTTCCGTGCCACCGAAGGCGAAGCTGATCAGCCCGGCGATCGCGACCGGGGCCAGGAAACCCAGCGCCCAGGCGGACCGGTCGCGCGCCCGCTGGCGCAGGTCCTTGGCGGCGATGACGAAGGCGGCCCGCACGGTCAGTCCCGCAGGGCGGTGCCGGTGAGGTGCAGGAACACCGCTTCGAGGTCCGGCTCGGTCACTTCGGCGGAGCGGATGCCGGCCCCGGCGCGTTCGGCGGCCGCCAGCACCGCGGGCAGCAGCCTGCCGCCGTCCGGCCCGACCAGGTGGACCTCGGTCCCGGTGACGTCGGCGCGCTCGACCCCGGGCAGCTCCCGGCACAGCGCCGCGAACGCGGCGAGGTCGCCGGCCGCGGAGAGGGTGATCCGGTCCCGTTCGCCGAGCCGGGCCACCAGCTCGCGGCGGGTGCCTTCCGCGATCAGCCTGCCGCGGTCGACGATCCCGACCCGGTCGCAGAGCCGCTCGGCCTCCGTCATGTCGTGCGTGGTGTACAGCACCGCCATCCCGGCGGAGCCGAACCGCCGCACGCTCTCCATGATCGCGTGGCGGCTCTGCGGGTCGACGCCCACGGTCGGCTCGTCGAGCACCAGCAGGGTCGGGCGGTGCAGCAGGCCGGCGCCGATGTTGAGCCGCCGCCGCATCCCCCCCGGAGAACGACTGGACCTTGTCCCGCGCGCGGCCGGTGAGCCCGATCAGGTCCAGGACCTCGTCGACGCGCTCGCGCAGGAGCCGGCCCCGCAACCGGTACAGCCGGCCGAAGAAGGCGAGGTTCTCGCGCGCGGTCAGATCCGGGTACAGCGCGACTTCTTGCGGCACGTAGCCGATCCGGCCCCGCCCCGCGGTCGAGGCCGGGCTCACCGGGATCCCGCCGACCAGCACCCGGCCGGCGTCCGGCCGCAGCAGGCCGCAGACGAGGCGGATGGTGGTGGTCTTGCCCGCGCCGTTCGGGCCGAGCAGTCCGTAGGTCTCCCCGGCCGCGACGGTGAACGCCACGTCGTCGACCGCGACCCGGTCGCCGAACCGCTTGCCCAGCCCGGTCACGGCCAGCACGTCGGCGGTCGCGGCGCGGAGCGGGGGCGGTGCCTGCTGCGTCATCGGCCCAGCATCGGCGGGCGGGCCGCGCCCCGGCAGGGTCCAAGGTCCGCGGGGCCGGGGACCGACGGACCTGGTGGCCCGGTGGGGCGCGGCCGAGACTCGGCCCGGACGCGCGAAGGAGGTGCCGCCGTGCCGGAGCCCGGCAGCCGTGCCAGCGTGTCCGCGGTCCTGCGGATCCGGCCGTTCCGGCGGCTGTGGCTGGTCCTCGCGGTCTCTTCGGTCGGGGACTGGCTGGGCTTGCTCGCGACGTCCGCCTTCGCCGCCGGCCGGTTCAGCAGCCCCGTCGCCCAGGGCGCGGCCTTCGGCGGGGTGATCGCCGTGCGGCTGCTGCCCGCGCTGGTGCTCGGCCCGCTGGCCGGGGTCCTGGTGGACCGGTTCGACCGGCGCCGCACCATGATCGTCTGCGACGTCCTGAGGTTCGCGCTCTTCGCCTCGATCCCGGCCGTCGGGCTGGTGAGCGGGCCGGGCCCGGCGGTCGGCTGGGCCGCGGCCGCGACGTTCCTGATCGAGGCCCTCGCCATGGTGTGGTCGCCGGCGCGGGACGCCGCGGTGCCCAACCTGGTCCCGCGCGCGCACCTGGAGGCGGCCAACCGGTTGTCCCTGGCGACCACCTACGGCGTCACACCGGTGGTGGCGGCGCTGGTCATGGCGGGACTGGGCGGCCTGGCGCACCTCGCGGACCCGGTCACCGTCGCGCTGTACCTGAACGCGCTCACGTTCCTGGTGAACGCCGGCGTCCTCGCCACGGCGGTCCCGGAACTGAGCGGACGTCCCCACCCGGCCGCCCATCCCGGGATCCGGCGCGAGCTCGGCGAAGCGTGGCGGTTCGTCCTGCGGACCGCCTTCGTCCGCGGGCTGGTCGCGGGCATCCTCGTCGCCTTCGGCGGGGCCGGCGTCGTGATCGGTGCCATCCAGCGGTTCGCCGCGTCCGTCCATGGCGGCGGCGCCGCGTTCCCGCTCCTGTTCGCGGCGTTGTTCGCCGGGATGGCCCTCGGCGTCGCCGCCGGTCCCGCGCTGGCGCACGTCCTCCCGCACCGGCGCTGGTTCGCGGTGGCCCTCGTGGTCGCCGGCGGCTCGGTCGCGCTGCTGGCGCTGGCCCCGGACCCGGTGACGGCGGCGGCCGCGTGCGTGGGCACCGGAGCCGGCGCCGGGCTGGCCTTCCTGGTGGGCTGGACGCTGCTGGGTGGCGAGGTCGGCGACGACATCCGGGGCCGGGTGTTCGCGTTCGTCGAGGCGGGCGGCCGGATCGCGCTGCTCGTGGCGATCGCCGTCTCGAGCGTTCTCTCGGGACTCGGGGACCCGGTGCGCGGTGTCCCGGCCATCCGGTTCGTGCTGCTCGGCGCCGGGGCCGCCGTCCTGCTCGCCGGGTGGGCCGGGCTGCGGCCAGGTGACGAAAGTCCTCCGGCCCGAGGACGAACGACGACATCCCGGGACGCCCGCGGAACCGTAGCGTCGGGACGCGGCGCGAAACGCCACCGGCGTTGCCGCTGTGCGACGCGGACCGATGGAGCGTGATTCCCCTGGTGACCGATATCGACCGTGAATACGGGTTGCTGTGCGGACTGACCGGCTACCTGGCGGAGGTGAGCGCCGCTGTCGGCGTGGGGGCGGAGTCCTGCACGGTGGACGTCGACGCTCCCGTGTCGGCCTACATCGCGCTGGACGCGCGGCTGGGCCGTTGTCCCGACCGCGACACGGCGCTGCTGTGGGACGAGCGGTACGGCTGGTCGCTGGCGATGGAGACGCGGTCCGGCGAGGACCTGCTGGTGCTCGCCTACCTCGGGCGCGAGCTGGTACCCCGGCCCGCCCGGGTCCGCGATTTCGTGGCCGCCATCCGGTCGCACGGCGGCCCGGTGACCGCGCCGGTACCGCCGGACCTCGGGAGCGCCTCGGCCGATGTGCCGTCCCTGCTGACGCGGTACCGCCGGGACTCCTGGACCGCCGGCGGGTCGTTCCTGCCTCCGGTGGGCTGACCGGAACGTCCACGCTGGCGGGAGCGCGCCGGACCGCACCGCGGGAGGGGCTACCGCGCCGATCCCGGCCCGGCCGGCCCCCGCCGGCCCGAAGCGTGCGTGCCGAGGACGGTGCGGAGGCGGCCGGCGGCGTGTTCCGGCGTCACGGTCGTCACCGGGACCCCGGTCGCGAGCTCGAGCCCGGCGGGGATCTCCAGCCGGGGGACCAGCTGGAGCGACCAGGCGAGGAACGGCGCGGTCTCGTAGCCCGCCGGCGCCGTCCGCACGACGATGTTGTAGGCCGGATCGTCCAGCTCGGCGCGCAGCGCGGCCGAAACCGCACGCAGGCAGCGCGCCGCGGCGTGGACCTCCCCGGCGGGAGCGGTGGCGAAGTCGGGCCGGGCGGTGCGGGGCACGATCCGGACCTCGTAGGCGGCGATCGGCGCGAACGGGGCGTAGGCGACCACGTCGTCGTCGGCGAACACGATCCGCTTCCCGTCGCTCAGCGCCGCTTCGAGCAGCTCGTCGGCGAGCCGGCGGCCGTGGCCGGCGTGGTGCGCGCGGGCGGTGTCCAGCTCGCGGCGGGTGGCCGCGGACAGCACCGGCAGGCCCGCCACCTGCGAATGCGGGTGGGCCAGGGAGATCCCGGCCGCGTGGCCGTGGTTGCGGAACACGACGACCTGGGCGGCCGAGGGGCGCAGCGCGCGGTGCCGGTGCTGCCAGGCACCGAGCACGTCGGCCGCTTCCCGGTCGGTCCCGGTGGCCAGGTCCCAGTCGTGCCGCGGGGACTCGATGACGATCTCGTGCCGGTCCGAGAGCGCGTAGCGGTTCGGGACCGCGCGCACCCGCCAGCCGGTCTCCCCGCCGGCCAGCCGCCACGTCTCGGGTGGGGTGTCTTCGGCCGGTCCGGGGCAGAACGGGCACGTGGCTCCGGCCGCGCTGTGGGGGCGGCTCCGGCGGCCGGGGGCGAGGACGGTCCAGTCCTCGCTCTCGGCGTTCCAGCGCAGCTCCCCGCCGTGCCAGGGCCGGGCCTTCACGACTGGTCCCGCAGGAACGCCGTCCGGCATTGGCGTGAGCAGAAGCGGTAGCGGTGACCGTCCCGCACCTCCGTCGGCGTTCCGGGACCGGGCGGGGTCGTGAGGCCGCAGACGGGGTCGCGGTGGTCGGAGCGGGTCATCAGCGCACCGGGCGGGTCGCCGTGCGCGAGACCGTCCAGCAGCGTCAGCTCGTCGAGCAGGAGCCGGGGGAGGAGGAAGTGCCGGCGGACGCGCTCGCGGCCGGCCGCGGCCAGCGCCGCCGACCGCCCAGGATCGCGCAGCAGGTCCAGGAGCGATTGCGCGCACCCGGCGGTGGAATCGACCAGGATCCCGCCCGCGTCGTCGGCGACCTGCAGCGGGATGCCGCCGGTCCGTCCGGCGACGACCGGGGTGCCCTTCCACAGCGCCTCGGACACGACGAGCCCGAACCCCTCCCGGATGGACTTCTGGATCATCACCGAGGAGAACCGCTGGAAGGCGTTGACCTCGACGTTGCCGACGCCGGTCAGGTTGGTGAAGACGTGGATGTCCGGGTCCGTGCGGCTGGCTTCGCCGATCCGGCGGTAGACGTCCCACCCTTCGGGGTCGTCGAGCGCCATGGACCCGACCAGGGCCAGCTGGAGGCCGGGCACTTCGGGCCGCACCAGCCGGAACGCCTCGATCACGCCCAGCGGGTCCTTCCACGGGTCGAAGCGGGACACCTGAGTGACGAGCGGGCGGTCGGGCTCGATGCCGATCCAGTTGAGCACGGCGTGCGCGGTCCGGTCGTCCAGCGACATGTTCTTGGGGCTGAGCGGGTCGATCGCCGGGCTGATGATGTCGGCCCGGCCGGGGGACAGGCTCGGCGGCACGAAGCCGGCCATGGTGAACACGGTCGCGTCGTAGCCTTCGACGAACTTGCCGAGGTGGTCCCAAGCACCCGGCGCCGGCTGGGAGGTGTCGATGTGGCAGCGCCACACCGACTTCCCGCCGCGGAAGTCCGCGAAGGACAGCACGGCGGCGGGCTGCGGGTCGTGCACGAACACGAAGTCGCACCCGGCGAAGTCCGGATCGGCCGAGAGCTGCTCGGCGTTGCGGCGCGAGGTTTCTTCGTACCGGCGGATTTCGGCGTCGGTGATCGGTTCCTTTCCGCCCTGCAGCGCGTTGTGGAGCTTCTTCGTCACGGCGAAGAAGGCCGGCTCGCCGCTGATGATCTTCCACGTCGCCCGTACGCCGAGGTCGTTGTAGAGCGGCACCGCCGACCGCAGCAGCTCGGACACCCCACCGCCGTACGGCGTGGCGCTCAGGTGGACGACGCGGGCCCCGCGGAGCCGTTCCGCGACGGCGAGGAGGGGTTCCACGATCCAGTCCGGCGCGACCTTCCGGTACGCGGAGACGGAGAGCTCACCGATGTCGACCGTTTGCATCCCGGACCTCTCCCTCGGCGGGCGGGGTTCCAGCGTCGGCCCGCCGGCGCCGGTGCCGCCAGGGCCCAAAGTCACCGGAACCGCGGCCCGCGACGGCCGCAAGACCCCGGGAGCACGGGACGGGTTGCCCCGCGCCGGGTTACGTCGTGCTCTCCGGTACCCGCGCCTGCGGAGGCGATGCTGGGCGCACCCCCGATCCGGCGACGAGGAAGGCGAGGACGATGGACACGAGGACGCGACTCACCCGGCTGCGGCACACACTCCTGCCCGGCCGGGGCACGGTGGCCCGTGCCTCGGACCGGATCCAGGCGGCCCTGCTGGGGTTCGTGCTGCTGCTGTCGATGGGCGCGGCGGCGGTCGCGGTCCTGTTCGGTATCGGTTTCCACGCCGGCGCGGCGGCCCGGGCCGGTGAGCAGCTGGCTTCGCGCTACACCGCGACGGCGGTCCTGCTGGCCGACGGCCCCACCCCGGCCGCGGCCGGGCCCGGTGGCGTCCCGGGGGAGTCCGGCCCGGCGGCCGCGACCTGGACGACCCGCGACGGCGAGCGGCGCACCGGCGTGGTGGCCGCGCCGCCGGGCACGGTCGCCGGCAACGAGGTGCCGATCTGGCTGGACGCCGCGGGTTCGCCGGTCGAGCGCCCCGGCACGCCGGAGTCGGCGCTCGTCGATTCCGTGGTGATCGCGGCGGGCCTGTGGGCGGGCGCGGTGTCCCTCCTGTGGCTGGCCTACCGCGCGGTTGTGCTGGTGCTGAACCGCTTCCGCCTCGCCGGCTGGCAGCGGGAGTGGGCGGACCTGCAGGCCCGCCGTACCCGGCGTGGTGACCAAAGTCCCGCGGGCTCGTGACCGGAGGCCACAGTTCGCCGGGGACGGCTGCGTGATCCTCGGGCACACCATCCTCGAAGGAGCGCACATGAAGGCAGCCGTCGTCACCGACTTCTCGTCCCCGCTGGAACTGCGGGAGGTCCCGATCCCGGAGCCCGGGCCGCGGCAGCTGCTGGTGCGGCTGGAGACCTGCGGGATCTGCCACACCGACATCCACGCGGCCCGCGGCGACTGGCCGGTCAAGCCGCCGCTGCCGCTGATCCCGGGCCACGAGGGCGTCGGGATCGTCGAACGGGTCGGCGCGGGCGTACCGGCCGGCCGGATCGGGCAGCGGGTTGCCCTGCCGTGGCTCGGATCCGCCTGTGGTGAGTGCGGCTTCTGCGTCTCCGGCTGGGAAACGTTGTGCGAGTCGCAGCAGAACACGGGCTACTCGATCGACGGCGGCTACGCGGAATACGCCGTCGCCGACGCGCACTACGCGGTACCGGTACCCGACGGCGTCCCGCCGCTCGAGGCGTCGCCGCTGACGTGCGCGGGCGTGACGACGTACAAGGCCGTGAAGGTCGGCAACGTCCGCCCGGCGGACCGCGTCGCGGTGTTCGGCGTCGGCGGCCTCGGGCACCTGGCGATCCAGTACGCCCGCATCGCCGGCGGCTTCGTCACGGCGGTCGACATCGAGCCGGGGAAACTGGACCTGGCCCGCGAACTCGGCGCCGACGAGGTGGTCGACGCGAAGTCGGCGGACCCGGTCGCCGCCATCCAGGCCCGGGGCGGCGCCGACGTCGCGATCGTGCTCGCGGCCGCGCCGAGCGCGTTCGAGCAGGCGCTGGGCTCCCTGCGCCGCGGTGGCCGCCTGGTGTGCGTCGGGATCCCGGCGGGCGGCGTCCTGCCGGTCCCGATCTTCGAAGCGGTGATCAAGGGCATCTCGGTGCTCGGTTCGATCGTCGGCACGCGCAAGGACCTGGCGGAGGTGTTCGCCCTGCACGCGGCCGGCCGCACCACGGTGACGGCGCAGACCCGGAAGCTGGAGGACGTCAACGACGCGTTCGAGGAGGTCCTGGCCAACCGCGTCCCGGCCCGCCTGGTGATCGAGTACTGATCCCCGCGGCGGCTCAGAGCGCCGGCTTGCCCGGCTGGTAGAGCCAGGTGCGGAAGAACGAGCCGAGGTCGCGGTGGGTCAGCCGCTCGACGAACTGGATGAACTGCCGCGTCGAGACATTGCCGTAGCGGTGGGCCGTCGGCCACCGGGTGAGCACGTCGAAGAAGGCTCGGTCGCCGATCTTCATGCGCAGTGCCTGCAGTGCCATCGCGCCGCGGTTGTAGACCAGGTCGTCGAAGATGTGGTCACGGCCGGGGTCGGCGACTTCGCCGCTCCAGTCCTTCTCGTCGGCGTACGCCTTCGCGAAGGACTGGGACACGGGGATGCCGTCGAACTTCTCTTGGTAGAGCCATTCCGAGTAGGTCGCGAAGCCTTCGTTGAGCCAGATGTCCGACCAGCGCACCGGGGTGAGGCTGTCGCCGAACCACTGGTGGCCGAGTTCGTGGGCGAGCAGGTCGCCGTCGACGTCGCTGGTGTCCTGGTCGTAGACCGGCCGGCTCTGGGTCTCGAGGGCGTAGCCGACGCCGACGTCGGCGAGGATGCCGCCGGTCGAGTCGAACGGGTACGGCCCGTACACCGACGATTCCCACTGGACGACCTGCGCCGTGGTCTGGTTGAACACCTTGCCCTGACCGGGTTCGGTGTCGATCGACTTGCCGATCGCGGTGATGTTCGGCAACCCGCCGGCCGCCACGCCGCGGGTGACGTCGTAGTCGCCGATCGCGAGCATGCTCAGCTCGCTGGCCATCGGCCGGTTCATGGTCCAGCGGAAGGTGGTCCGGTGGTCGCGCGTGGTGGTGGGCCCGGGTTCGCCGTTGGCCAGCACGGTGAGCCCGGCCGGGACGGTGATGGTCTGGGTGTAGGTCGCCTTGTCGGTGGTGGTGTCGTTGACCGGGTAGTAGGTCGCCGCGCCGATCGGCTGGTTGAGCGCGACCGCGCCGTCCTTGGTGGCGACCCAGCCGGAGAGGCCCAGCGCGGGGTCGTCGATCTTCCGCGGCACGCCGGCGTAGCTCACCGAGACGGCGAAGGCGCTGCCCTTCCGCAGCCCGTGCGGCGGGGTGATCACCAGCTCCTGGGTCCCGCTGCGGGTGAAGGCGGCGTCCAGGCCGTTCACCGAGAGCCGGCTGATCGTCAGCGGCCCCTGGAAATCCAGGTCGAACCGGGACAGGTCCTGGGTGGCCGTGGCGAGGATCGTCGTGGTCGCGTCGATCGCTCCGGTTCCGGGGCTGAACGCCAGCCGGATGTCGTAGTGGCTGACGTCGTAACCGCCGTTGCCCATCTCGGGGAAGTAGGGATCCCCGGCACCCGGCGCCCCGGGGGAATAGCGCGGCGCCTGCGCCGCATCCGCTGCCGGACTCGTCGCGGCCAGCAGCCCGGCGGACAGCGCACAGCAGATGATCACCAAGCGGCCACGGCCCCGGTTGACGCCTCGCATCGATCCTCCTCGGCCATCATCGACGCTGAAGAGTAGGTCCGATCCGACACGCGCTTCAAGCCTGTACTGGCCGGCCCCGGGTCCGGTTCGGGCGGTTCCTGGCCGGTCGTGGCGATTTGCGGGCGTCGAGTCCGGCATGCCCCGCCGCCCGCCGGGTCGGATTCGACCGAGCCTTCACGCGGCCTGACCGACCGCGGCCGGCGCGGGCACCCCGAGCAGGATCCGGTACTGCGACTCGAAAGTCGCCAGCGCGTTCTCGACGTCGTGGTGGGCGACGATCGCGCGGGACGCCTCGCCCATGCGGGCGCGCGCGCCCGGGTCGGCGGCCAGGTCGGCGATCCACCGCGTGAAGGTGGTGATCGCGCCCGGTTCGAACAGGTAGCCGTTTTCGCCGTGGTGGACCAGGTGCGGGAGGGCGAGCGCGTCGGCGGCGATGACCGGGAGGCGCGCGGCCATGGCTTCCATGGTGGCGAGGCTCTGCAGCTCGGCGGTGCCCGGCATGCAGAACACGTCGGCCTCGGCGTAGCGGTGCACCAGATCCGCGTCGGAGACGAAACCGTGGAAGGTCACCCGGTCGCCGATGCCGAGGTCTCCGGCGAGCGCTTCGAGGTCGCGGCGGCGGGTGCCGTCGCCGACGAGGTCCGCGCGGACGTGCGGCAGCGGGGCGAGGGCGCGCAGCAGCTGGTCTATGTTCTTCTCCGCGTCGAGGCGCCCGACGAACAGGACCGACATCGGCCGGTCGGCCGGGCGGGCCGGTACGGCGTAGTGGCCGAGGTCGATGCCGCACGACACGACCTGGGCGGGCCGGTCGAGCCCGATCCGGGCGAGGACTTCGGCCGCGCGCGGGGTCGGCGTGGTGACCAGGCGCGCGTCGCGGTAGACGCGCACCAGGTCTTTCCACGCCCAGCGGGCGATCGCGGCCTTCACCCGGCGCGGGAACGGTGTGTACCCGAGGAGGTTGTCCGGCATGAAGTGGTTGGTGGCCACGCCCGGGATCCCGCGTTCGGCGGCCACTCCGAGCAGGGTGCGGCCAACGCCGAAGTGGGCTTGCACGTGGACCACGTCCGGGCGGACCTCGTCGAGGATCTCGCCGACGGCCGGGCGGGCGGCGCCGGGGGTGCAGAAGCGGTAGTCGCCGTGGAACGGGATGGCCCGCGAGCGGATCCGGTGGACCGTGTAGCCGTCGCGTTCCTCGGTGCGGGGCGGGCCGGTGTCGGACGGGCAGGCGACGTGGACCTCGTGGCCGCGGCCGGCGAGCCCCCGGGCCAGGCGCTCGGCGAAGAACGCCGCGCCGTTGATGTCGGGCGGGAACGTGTCGGCGCCGATCAGGACGCGAAGGCCGGTCGGGTGCACGGGGCTCTCCTCGGATTTCGATGGGGCTTGCGGAACGGCACCGGCGAGTACGCGCACGCCGGCGAGAGCGGCGACCGCGGCGAGTGCGGCCGCGGGCCGGGGGACTTCGCCGTAGGCCAGCGCGGCCACGGCGACGGCGGTCAGGGGGTCGAGCACGGTCGTCGTCCCGACGACGACCGCGGTGGGCCCCGCGGCGTACGCGCGGTGCAGGACGACGCCGCCGGCGCCGAGCAGCAGCAGGGCCTGGCCGCCCAGCAGCGCCGCCGTGGCCGGGGATTGGGACGCGGCCGCGTGCACGACCGACGAGCCGAGTCCGAAGAGGACAGCCGACGCCGCGGCGAGCGCGGCGCACCCCGCGCGGGCGAACCAGGTCAGCGCCGCGATCACGAACCCCGTGACGGCCACGCCTTCGGCCGTCCCCGCGCTGATCGCCTGGCCCGGGCCGGCCGACGCCGCGAGCGCGACGAAGCCGGCCACCCCCGCGACCACGAGCACGACCGCGGTCACCACCCGGCGGGTGCGGGCGCGCCGTCCGAACAGGACGGTCAGGACGAGGCTGAACACCCCGAGCGGCTGGACGACCGGGAGCGGGGCCAGGGAAAGCGCGACGACGTGCAGCAGGCTGCCGCCGGTCGCGAGGCCGGTACCCGCCCACCAGCCGGGAGAACGCAGCAGCCGGGCGAGGGTGGGCAACCCGGGTACGCCCTCGACGGCCAGCCCGGCGACCTCGGCGTGCTGCCGGGTCGCGGCCACCGCGAACAGCGCGGCGGCGAGCAACGCGCACACGACGGCGAGAGCGGTCATCGGACGGGCTCCGAAGCCGGGGTGGCCGCGCGGTGCCGCGGGCCGCGGGCCGCACGCCGCAGGGCGACGGCCGTCGTGGTGACGATGAGGAACTCGGCCAGCAGCGCGGCGCGTTCGAGCAGGCCGGCCGGGAGCCAGCTGACCACCTGCGCCGTGCCGAACGCGGCCGCGGTCACGACGCCGGAGATCGCGCCGCGCCGGAGCGCCGGTGCCGTCGCCGCCCAGCGAGGTTCGCTTCGCAACCGAGCGCTCAACGTCCACGCGGCGAGGGGCAGGCTCGCGAACAGCACGGCCCCGCCGGCGCGGTGGAGCTCACCGGAGAGGGTGGGGTCGGCGGCGCTGGGGTTGCTGCGGAAGACCAGGACCACCACGAGCCCGGCGGCCCAGAGCAGGAAGAGGGTGTTCACCAGCGGGCCACGCGGCAGGGCGGCGAGCCGGGCGGCCACCGCCAAGGCGGCCGCGGCGGCGAGCAGCAGGAGGATGGCGACGGTGAACAGGAGCCGGCCGCCGCGGTGCCAGGCGTAGTCGCTGACCGGGTCGCGCCAGGGGCTGACGTGGCCGGCGAACCCGAAGGTCAGCCCGGCGATGATCGCCTGCGCGACGACGGCCGTGACCAGCGTCACCGTCGCCGGCGGTGGTGGCGAAAGCGCGGTCCGTGGAGTCACAAGTCAGACAGTGGTGGCCGTCCATGAGAGTTCGATGAAGATCGCGCTGGGTTTGCTTAAGAAGCGGCCAGCGGGAAGACGAGGTCGAACCGGGCGCCCCCGCTGCCGGCGCGCGAGGCCGAAGCGTGTCCGCCGTGCTGGGTGAGGACCTGTTCGACGATGGCCAGCCCGAGCCCGGAGCCGGGGAGCGCGCGGGCGGCGTCGGCCCGGTAGAACCGCTCGAACACGTGCGGCAGATCGGCCTCGGGGATGCCCGGGCCTTCGTCGTCGACGCGCACGCGCACCGTCCCGGTCCCGGCCGACATGGTGACCAGCACCTTGCCGCCGTCAGGCGACCACTTCGCGGCGTTGTCGAGCACGTTCAGCACCGCGCGCTCGAGCGCCGCCGGGCGCGCGAGGACGTCGGCCTCGGTGAGTTCGGCGTCGAAGGTGACGTTCGGCCACCGCGACCGGGTTCGTTCGACGGCCGCGGTGACGACGTCGGCCAGCGCGAGGTGTTCCTCGGCTTCGCTCGGCCGTTCGCCGGTGGACAGGTCGACCAGCTCGCCGATCAGGGCCGTCAGCTCGACGGCTTGGGTGTCGAGGTCGGTCAGCAGCCTGGAGCGGTCTTCGGCCGGCAGCTGCCGCCCGGGGTTGGCGTCGGCGTGGATCAGCAGCTCGATGTTGGTGCGCAGGCTCGTCAACGGGGTGCGCAGTTCGTGGCCGGCGTCTTCGACCAGCCTCCGCTGCTCGTCGCGGGAGCGGCTCAGCGCGCCGAGCATCGCGTTGAACGACGTCGCCAGCCGCCCGATCTCGCCGCTCGCGGTGACGTCGATCGCCGCCGACAGCTCCTGGGTGCGGGCGATGTTTTCGGCGGCCGAGGTGAGGTCGTCGACCGGCTGGAGCGCCGAGCGGGCGATCGCCCGGCCGACCACCGTGGCGCCGAGCACGCCTGCGGCGGACACGACGAGCAGCCAGAAGCCCAGCCGGGCCAGGCTGTCCTCGACGTCTTCGGAGTCCTGGGCGACCTGGACCGTCCCGCCGTCGGATCGCGTGGCCGTCCACATGCGGAACCGGTCCCCGTCGCGGTGGACGTTGGCCGCCCGGCTGACCGAGAACGGCGCTTCCGGTGCTGGGGGCGGGAGTTCCGGGATCGCGCCCGCGGTTCCGGTGACGGCGCCGGCGGCCGAGCGGAACTGGACGGTGAGGCCGTTGTTCCGGTCGGGCCCGGGCTTGGTCGTGGTGGAGCGCAGGGTCGAGAGGGCTTCCTCGGGCGAGGCGGCTTTCGCGGCGAGCTGGGCGTAGGACTGCAGCCGGGCGTCGAACTGGTCGTAGAGGTCGGCCCGGGTGATGCCCCAGGAGATCGCCGAGACCGTCACCACGGCGAGCGCGACCGCGACGGCCACCAGGGCGCCGAGCCGGGCGCGCAGGGACAGCGTCTTCCAGCGGGGGCGTTTCACAGCGGTTCCTCGCGCAGGACGTACCCGACGCCGCGGACCGTGTGCAGCAGCCTCGGCTCGCCCCCGGCTTCCAGTTTGCGGCGCAGGTAGCTGACGTAGACGTCGAGCCCGTTGGACGCGGCCCCGAAGTCGTAGCCCCAGACGTGCTCGAACATCGCGGAGCGGGTGAGCACGATCCGGGGGTGGCGCAGGAACGTCTCGAGCATCGCGAACTCGGTCCGGGTCAGGTGCAGCGCACGATCGCCGCGGAACACTTCCCGCGTCGCCGGGTCGAGGGCCACACCGCCGAAGCGCAGCACCGCGGGGGCGGGTGGCGCGTGGTATTCGGTGCGGCGCAGCAGTGCCCGCACCCGAGCCAGCAGCTCCTGCAGCGCGAACGGCTTGACGAGGTAGTCGTCGGCCCCGGCGTCGAGGCCGGCCACCCGGTCGGTGACGGCGGTGCGCGCGGTCAGCATGAGCACGGGCACGGTGTTGCCTCCGGCACGCAGCACCCGGCACACCTCGAGGCCGCCGAGCACCGGCATGGTGACGTCGAGCAGCACACCGTCGGGGCTCTCGTCGCGGATCACGCTGAGCCCGGCGGCGCCGTCGCCCGCGATGGAGACGGTGTAGCCCTCGAACCGCAACGTGCGCGAAAGCGAGTCCTGCACGGCGGTCTCGTCGTCGACGATCACCAGGTGCACCCGGCGTCCTCTCGTCCCGTTGCCGATGACACACGGTAACTGTAGTCGAGGTTCGCGGCGGGGCGCGGAACTCTCATCGAAGATTAACGTTCGCCGCGGTCCCGCCCCGATTTTCGCGGTTAGCCTCGGGAGAGGCCGATTTCGAACGCAGGAGGACAATCGATGAGCGAGAACGCGCCAGGAACCACGGTGCCCGAAGGGATCCGCTGCTCGGATGCGGAACGTGAGGAAGTCCGCGCCGCCCTCTACGCGGCGGCCGGGGAAGGCCGGCTGACCATGGACGAGGTCGAGGAACGCCTCGGCCGCCTCGAGCAGATCCGCTACCGCCACGAACTGGCCGCGATGACCGCCGACCTGCCCGCCCCGGAGCCGAGCGCCGCCCCCAAGGGCTGGCGGCAGATCCTGTCCGCCGCGGCCGCGGCGCTGGCGGCGGAAGTAGCGGTCCTGCGCGGCCGCACCCCCGAACCCACACCCGGCCGCCGCCGGCTGCTGGTCATCGTCACCGTCCTCATCGGACTCCTGATCACGGCGGCAATCGCGGCGAGCGCTGTGCACGGCTTCGGCCCGGACGGCTTCGAGGCGCACGGACCGGCCGCCCTCGAGCACCCCCACGGCGGCTGACGCCGTCTCCGGGATTGCTTGTACGGGAACAACCACGCCAGGACCAGACGTTCCCGCTCAGGTCCGGAGCCGGCGGTCGAACCAGGCACGGGTGCGGCGCAGGACGTCGAGTTGGTGGTTGCGTTCCCGGATCGAGTGGCCCTCTCTGGGGTAGACCACGAACTCGTGCACAGCACCGAAGTAGCGCAATGCCCGGTGGAAGTACACGGCCTGGCCGAGCGGGACGTTGGTGTCCTCGGCACCGTGCAGTATGAGCACCGGGGTGCGGACCCGGCTGGCAAAGGAGGCCGGGCTGACCGCGTCGTGCGGGTGCGGGCCGATCCCCTCCCACCCGATACTGCCGCTTAGCGCGCCGTCGTACTGGCCGTGCTCCCCGGTCGCGGCGAGCATCCCCCAGTCGATGACACCCGCGTCGACCAGTGCGGCGCGGAACCGGTCGGTCTGCCCGATCGCCCAGGCGGCCATGAATCCGCCGTGGCTCCCGCCGGCGATGCCCAGCCGGTCGGGGTCGGCGACGCCCTCGGCGATGAGCAGGTCGATGCCGGTCAGGATGTCGGTCCATTCCTCCCGGCCGACCCTGCCCGCGACGCTGACTGCGAACTCGTGACCGTGGCCCTGGCCGCCGCGCGGGTTGGGCAGGAACACCGCGTACCCGGCAGTGGCCAGCCACTGTGCCCGTGCGCCGGGGAACGAGAACAACTGGAGGCGATCGGCGTACCGGTCGTAGGGGCCGCCGTGCACGATCGTGACGAGCGGGAACGGGCCGTCCGAGGCGGACTTCCCGACGGGCAGCACGAGCAGACCGTCCAGATCGAGGCCGTCGGCGGCTCGATAGGCCAGCGGGCGCTGGGTGCCGAAGGTGATGTCGTCCAGTTCGGGGCGGGTGTCCGTGATCCTGCGCAGCGGCCCGGTCGGTGGCCCCACGTGCACGTTCGTGGGTCGGTGACGGGTGCTGGTCAAGGCCGCGATCGTCGTGCCCGCGGGGGTGGTGGTGAGGGCATCGAGGTGGCCGGGGTGCTGCGACAGCGGCGTGGGGCCGTCGGGGTCGAGCCGGGACAGGGTCGTGTCCAGGCCGTTGGCGAACACCACCAGCGGAGCAGCGTCGGTCTGACACAGTTCGACGGGGCACATCGGAAGGCCGGCGGTGCGGTTGCGCCGGACGCGGCTGCCCATGGCCAGGTCGAACACGGCGGCGCCGGCGTGGAGGACCGGTGGGGTGAGGGCGAGGTAACCGAGGTGCCAACCGTCTTCGGCCGGCCACCAGGCCAGGGAACGCGGTTCGGCCTCGACCGGTCCGAGGTCCTCCGCGGTCCCGGTGGTGGGGTCGAACAGGTGCAGCTGGCCGGTGCGGGGGCCGTAGTCCTTGTCGGCGCCGGCCTGGGTGAGCACGGCGAGCGGGCCACCGTCGGGGCGTTGCCGCAGTTCCTCGACGTGCCGGTCGTCGAACACGCTCGGGGTGGTGACGTGGCCGGTGCGCAGGTCGAGCAGGCGAAGCCGGGCACGCGGTTCGCATTCGCCGACGACAATGGCGTCGTCGCGTTCCTGGTCGCGCCGGGCGTCCTGCTCAGTGGGTTCGTCCTCGGCGAGCAGCGCGACCAGGCCGGGATCGGCGAGCGGCAGGTGGTCGGTGATGCCGGCGCGCCAGCCGGTCAACGCGATCACCACACCGTCGGCGGGGGTGAGCCGGTATAGCTGCGGAGTGCCACGCTCATCGCGGTCGGACAGGAAGTACAGCGTGCGCGAGTCCGCGGACCAGCGAGGCCGGGACTCCGTCGCAGCGTCGGCTGTCGCCCGCCGCCACCCACCGTCGCCTTCGACGTCGGCGAGCCAGAGCGCGGTGTCGAGGTGGTCATCGATTTTGCTGACGGGGGCGAGAACGTAGCAGAGCAGACGCCCGTCCGGAGCGAGAGCCGGGACCTGCGGGACGCGCCCGTCGACCACGAGTTCGGCAGTCAGATCGGTCATGAGATCAGTCTGCCAACGTCAACAGCGCACCACGTGGACAAGGCAGTGCGCTCGGACGGGAGCGTGCGACCGCATCGACGAAGCAGTACCCGAACGCGCCCGCCCAGCCAAGGTGCGGATCAGTATTGGCGAGTAAAGGTTTTAGCCGCTGAAGAAGGCGTGGGAAATGCTCCGGCATCCGCATCGTGCTGCCCAGCTTCACCTTCCCGAACCTGCGGAGGCCATCGCCGGATCGTCGCCCACCAACGACTGAAGCCCTGCCCCTCCGAGGAGGGACAGGGCTTCGAACTCGCGTGCGCGATACTGGGATTGAACCAGTGACCTCTTCCGTGTCAGGGAAGCGCTCTCCCGCTGAGCTAATCGCGCGAGGTGGAGACGGGATTCGAACCCGTGTACACGGCTTTGCAGGCCGTTGCCTCGCCTCTCGGCCACTCCACCGTGACAGGCTCGAGAGCCTACCGAGCGGATGACGGGATTCGAACCCGCGACCCTCACCTTGGCAAGGTGATGCGCTACCAGCTGCGCTACATCCGCACTCCGCGGTTCCGGGAAGGTGTTCCCCCGTCGCCGTGGTGTGGGAAAACCATATCGGACCCCGAAAACGGCGGCGACACCGGGGTGTCACTCCGCCGTTGCAAGCCCGTCATCAGGCCAGATCGTGGGGGATGAGGTGCGTGAGGGCGTCGTCGACGTCGACCCAGAGGTGCTCGTTGCCCGGGAGGACGACGTCGTACGTGCGGTCGAGGAAGTCGGCCAGCTCCTGGGCCGAGGCCTCGAACATGGCGTGCCCGGACGGCGAGTTCAGCTCGATCAGCACGGACTCGGGGTCTTCGACGGACGGGCGGATGCGGACGTCCCCGTCACCCGCGTCGGCCAGGAGGCCGTCCGCGAGGAGGTCGCGTGCGTACACCCACTCGACCCAGCCGGCGCGGCCGGTGCGGAAGGCGGCGACGACCGCGTACGGGTCGCGTGTGTCGTAGCGCAGCTCCACCTTGACCGGAACCGCGGGAGTCCGCGGCGCCAGCAGGTCGAAGACCGCCGTCGAGCGGAGCGTCACGTGATCGTTGCGCATCGTCCTACCCTTCGTCTCCCTTCCCGGCCCGGCCCGGCCGAGGGCGTCACCAGTGGGACGCATCAGGAGGCCCGTTCCGTCGCGGGTGCGCCGCAGATCACCCGTCCGGGCTCATGAAGCCCCCGTCTGCCGTCCGTGACCACCCCACGGCGCGCGTGTGACCGCGCGCCCCGCGGGGGCCCACGCCTCCATACTGCGCGGTTTAGTCGCCGGGCGATAGCACCGTCGCACGGATGTCGAACGTGGCGTCGGGCGGCCCCCGGGCCGGACAACCCCGGCTAGCTCGGGGTTGTTCGTTCCGTACTCGCCGGTAAGCGGAGTGTGGTCGGCGAGGACCACCCGTTTGCAGGCGCCCGGAAGTCGTACGCTAAAGTTTCGGCAACACCGCGAGCGGGCGATTAGCTCAGCGGGAGAGCGCTTCGTTCACACCGAAGAGGTCACTGGTTCGATCCCAGTATCGCCCACCGAAGCTCGACGCCGAAGGCCCCGGACGAATCCGTCCGGGGCCTTCGGCGTTTCGCGCGCTCCCAGGTCGGCCCGGCTTTCTCCGCCGGGGCGCCGGCCGGCTGAACCGGAGTGAACGGTCCGTTCGGATCGGCCGTATACGGCAACGAGGGCGGCCCGCATCCCGGCCGGGAAGCGGCGCCGGAACTACCTCCGCAACTTGTCGCTGCGACGGATTTCTGTCGAACGGGAGGCTCCTGTGATCCTCGGCACGTGCGGGCGCCCGGTCCGGCGGGGCACGTGCGACAAAAACCGGGGTGCGTGACGGTCCGGTGGCGAACGTAACCGTCCGCGCACGCGTCGTCCGCGCGACGCCGGCCGGGCCCCGCCCTGGTCCACTGTGGACCACGACCCGGCCGCAGTGTCCACAGTAGATTTCCGGGGGCTGTTCGGCCGTTCGGCGGTGCCTGGTCCACCCGGGTGCGGGCATCGCCATTTTCGGCTACGGATTGTAATTTTCGCGGGGATACGCCCTATTACCCATCGTCATCATCTTGTTATCTTGCGGCCATTTTCTGGCGGGGAAGACGCGCAGCATGTGGCTGGAAATCCTTGTAACGATGCTGAGAGAGTCGCCGATACCTTGCCGTGTGAAGCCTCTCCGGGCACTGCGCGACAACCGAGTTGTGATGACTCTCCGAAATCACCAAGGGTGACGCAGCGTGCCTGTGAGATCAACCGAATCCTGTTCCCGGGAGGTCAGATGGAAGAGTCGGTGCGGCCTTCGTACACGGTGAGCCAGCCACCGCCGCACATCGACCTTCAGGCCATCCCGCGTCCCGCCAAGAGGGACGAGCACCCGGCGGAGCCGGCCGCGACGCCGTCCCCCAAGGCGTTGCCCGCGGCTTGGGAAGCGAGATACAGAGCCTGGGTCATCGGCAGCGACGTGTTCATCGCGCTGCTGGTGATCGCGATCAGCGCGTTCGTCATCGATCGCGTTGCCCCGCACGACATGCACGCCTTCGGCACCATGCTCGCCGTGTTCGTCTCGCTGCCGGTCAGCCGGGCCTGGAGCCCGCGCGTCCTCGGCGAAGGCGCGGAGGAGTACCGCACCCTGGGCCGGGGCTTCCTCACCGCCGCCGTCCTGGTCGCGCTGGGCGGTCTGCTGTTCGGCGCGCTCGAGGTCCAGGTCTGGGTGTTCGTCGTGGTGCCGGCCATCGCGCTCGTCGCGTTCCCGCAGCGGTACCTGCTGCGCCAGGTGCTGCACCGCAAGCGCGCAAAGGGGCTCTGCCTGCTGCCGGTGATGGCCGCGGGCAGCCCGGAGACGGTCGCCGACCTGATCGCCCGCACCCGCTCGGAGGTGCACGTCGGCTGGCGCGTCGAGGCCGCCTGCACCTTCAGCGGCCACGGCGAGGAGCGCGACAGCGGCGAGATCGACGGCGTCCCGGTCGTGGGACGGCTCGAGGAGCTGTCCCGCCACGTGCGCCGCGGCGGCTACCGGGTCGTGGCGATCACCGCGGACCAGTACTGGACGCCGAAGCGCCTGCAGCGGCTGGCCTGGGACATGGAGGGGACCGGCGCGGAGATGGTCGTGGCGCCGGTGCTGATGGAGGTCGCCGGCCCGCGGCTCAACGTCACCGGCGTGCTCGGGATGCCCCTGCTGCGCGTCACGGCGCCGATGTTCACCGGCGGGCGCCGGGTGGTGAAGGAGGTCGTCGACCGCTGCGGCTCGGCCTTCCTGCTGGCCGTGCTCTCGCCGCTGCTGCTGGTGATCGCCCTCGCGATCAAGCTGAACGACCGCGGCCCGGTGATCTATCGCCAGCGCCGCGTCGGCCGTGACGGCGCCGCCTTCACGATGCTGAAGTTCCGCACGATGGTCACCAACGCGGACGAGATCAAGCAGGCCCTGGCCGCGGACAACGAGGGCGCGGGCCCGCTGTTCAAGATGAAGCGCGACCCGCGGATCACCCGCGTGGGTGGTTTCCTGCGCCGGTATTCGCTCGACGAGGTGCCCCAGCTGTTCAACGTCGTGTCCGGGAAGATGTCGCTCGTCGGCCCGCGCCCGCCGCTGCCGGAGGAGACGGCGCAGTACGCGCCCGACGCCCGCCGCCGGCTGCTGGTGAAGCCGGGGCTCACCGGCCTGTGGCAGGTGAGCGGCCGCAGCGACCTGACGTGGGCGGAGAGCATCCGGCTCGACCTGCGCTACGTCGAGGACTGGTCGCTGGCGCTGGACCTGGTGATCCTCTGGAAGACCTTCCGCGCGGTGATGGGCGGCCAGGGCGCCTACTGACCCGACCCGCCGCGCGCTGCGCACCACGGCCGCCGACCCCGCTGGAGGGGGTCGGCGGCCGTGTCCGTTCCAGGTACTCGATCGGGTGACTGCCGGTCGCTCCCGGCTGTGATCCACGCAACTGGTTGAACGCGAAATAGTTCAACGCTCAACCTAGTTGCACCGGGTACCGACCAACGGAAGGAACCCAGCCCCATGACCACCTTTGCCGAGCAGACCGAAGGCCTCCAGGTCCCCGCGGACGTCCAGAACCTCCTCTTCCGCGAGGCCCGCACGGCCAACAGTTTCAGCTCCGAGCCGGTGACCGAGGAGCAGGTCCGCGCGATCTACGACCTCGTCAAGTGGGCCCCGACGTCGATGAACACCCAGCCGCTGCGCGCGCTGGTGCTCCGGACCGCCGAGGCGAAGGCCCGCCTGCTGCCGCACCTGGCCCCGGGCAACCGGGACAAGACCGAAGCCGCGCCGCTGACCGTCGTGCTCGCCGCGGACGTCGACTTCCACGAAAACATCCCGCAGGTCTTCCCGCACGCCCCGCAGGTCAAGGACAACTTCTCCGACGAGCAGGGCCGCGTCGAGTTCTCGAAGCTCAACTCGCTGCTGCAGGTCGGCTACTTCATCATCGGCGTCCGCGCCGCCGGCCTGGCCGCCGGCCCGATGACCGGCTTCGACGCCCAGGGCGTCGACGACGAGTTCTTCGCGGACAAGAAGTGGCGCTCGCTGGTCGTCGTCAACGTCGGCAAGCCGGGCGAGAACCCGTGGTTCGACCGCCTGCCGCGGCTGGACTTCGACCAGGTCGTCGAGACCCTCTGACGCCGGTCGGGCGGGCCGCTCCGGGCACCCGGAGCGGCCCGTTCCGCGTTCCCGGACGCGCGTGAGGCGCCCGCGAGCCGCCGACTAGCATCGACGGGGTCGTCTTTGTCACTCCAGCTTGAGGAGCCGATCGTGTCCCAGTCGCCCCCCGTTTCCCCCGTGGCCGCCTCCCGTGTGGTGGTACCGGCGGGCACTACGGCGGGCGCGGCGGTCCGCGAAGCCGGCCTGCCGACCAAGGGCGAGGACACGATCGTCGTCGTGCGCGACGCCGAGGGGAAGCTGCGCGACCTCGCCTGGGCCCCCGAGGCCGACGCCGAGGTCGAGCCGGTCGCCGCGAACACCGAGGACGGGCGCAGCGTCATCCGCCATTCGGCGGCCCACGTGCTCGCCCAAGCCGTCCAGCAGCAATTCCCGGACGCCAAGCTCGGCATCGGCCCGCCGGTGAAAGACGGCTTCTACTACGACTTCGCCGTCGACACTCCGTTCACCCCGGAGGACCTCCAGGCGCTCGAAAAGCGCATGAAACAGATCGTGAAGGGCGCCCAGCAGTTCTCCCGGCGCGTTTTCGACTCCGTCGACGAGGCCAAGAAGGAGCTCGCGGACGAGCCGTTCAAGCTCGAACTGGTCGACCTCAAGTCCGAAGTGGACACCTCGGAGGTCATGGAGGTGGGCGAGGGCGAGCTCACCATCTACGACAATCTCGACCCGCGCACCAAGGAACGTGTCTGGAGTGACCTCTGCCGCGGTCCGCACGTGCCGACCACGAAGTTCATCCCCGCGTTCAAGCTGACCCGCGTCGCCGCCGCGTACTGGCGGGGCAGCGAGAAGAACCCGCAGCTGCAGCGGATCTACGGCACCGCGTGGGAATCCACCGAGGCGCAGGACGCCCACCTCGAGCGCATCGCCGAGGCCGAGCGCCGCGACCACCGCAAGCTCGGCGCCGAGCTCGACCTGTTCTCCTTCCCGGAGGAGATCGGCTCGGGCCTGCCGGTGTTCCACCCGAAGGGCGGCATCATCCGCCGCGAGCTGGAGAACTACTCGCGCCGCCGCCACGAAGAGGCCGGCTACGAGTTCGTGAACACCCCGCACATCAGCAAGGGCGAGCTGTTCCACACCTCCGGCCACCTGCCGTACTACGCGGACACGATGTTCCCGCCGGTGCAGTTCGACGAGGAGAACTACTACCTCAAGGCCATGAACTGCCCGATGCACAACCTGATCTTCCGCTC
Source organism: Amycolatopsis sp. cg9 (assembly GCF_041346945.1). NCBI lineage: Bacteria > Bacillati > Actinomycetota > Actinomycetes > Pseudonocardiales > Pseudonocardiaceae > Amycolatopsis > Amycolatopsis sp. cg9. The sequence goes on from NZ_CP166850.1 coordinate 7,071,748, forward strand.
GCGCGGGCGGTCCTACCGCGAGCTGCCGCTGCGGCTGTTCGAGTTCGGCACCGTCTACCGCTACGAGAAGTCGGGCGTGGTGCACGGCCTCACCCGCGTGCGCGGCCTGACGATGGACGACTCGCACATCTACTGCACCAAGGAGCAGATGCCGGGCGAGCTGCGGTCGCTGCTGAAGTTCGTCCTCGACCTGCTCGCCGACTACGGCCTTTCCGACTTCTACCTCGAGCTGTCCACCCGCGGGGACTCCGACAAGTTCATCGGCGAGGACTGGGAGTGGGAGGAGGCCACCGAGACGCTGCGGCAGGCCGCCGTCGACTCCGGCCTCGAGCTGGTCCCGGACCCGGGCGGCGCCGCCTTCTACGGCCCCAAGATCTCCGTGCAGGCGAAGGACGCCATCGGCCGCACCTGGCAGATGTCGACCATCCAGCTGGACTTCAACCAGAACAAGCGGTTCGAGCTCGAGTACACCGCGCCGGACGGTTCCCGCCAGCGCCCGGTGATGATCCACCGCGCGCTGTTCGGCTCGATCGAGCGGTTCTTCGGCGTGCTGACCGAGCACTACGCGGGCGCGTTCCCGGCGTGGCTCGCGCCGGTGCAGGTGGTCGGCATCCCGATCACCGCCGACCAGGTCGAGCACCTCCAGGGCATCGAGAAGGCGTTGCGCGCCAAGGGGATCCGCGCCGAGGTCGACGCGAGCGACGACCGCATGCAGAAGAAGATCCGCACGCACACCACGCAGAAGGTGCCTTTCATGCTGCTGGCCGGCGCGAAGGACGTCGAGGCCGGCGCGGTGTCGTTCCGCTTCCGCGACGGCGGCCAGATCAACGGCGTGCCGGTGGCCAAGGCGGTCGAGGCGATCGCGGAGTGGGTCGAGCGCCGCGAGAACGCGTCGCCGTCGGCCGAGGCGCTGGAGACGGTCGTTCGGTGAGTGACGGTCCCGAGCTCGTCGAGCAGCAGGGCGTCGGGGTCCAGGACGCGTTCCAGCGCCTCTGGACCCCGCACCGGATGGCCTACATCAAGGGCCAGGACAAACCGGACGGCGACGAAGACACCGGCTGCCCGTTCTGCCGCATCCCTTCGCTGGACGACAAAACGGGGCTGATCGTCGCGCGCGGCGAGACGGTGTACGCGGTGCTGAACCTGTACCCGTACAACCCCGGGCACCTGATGGTGGTGCCGTACCGGCACGTCGCGGACTACACCGAGCTGACGGTCGAGGAGACCCGCGAGGTCGCGGAGTTCACCCAGCACGCGATGAAGGTGATCCGCGCGGTGTCGGGCGCGCACGGGTTCAACATCGGCCTGAACCAGGGCGTGATCGCGGGCGCGGGCATCGCGGCGCACCTGCACCAGCACCTGGTGCCGCGGTGGGGCGGGGACGCGAACTTCATGCCGGTGCTCGGGCAGACGAAGGTGCTCCCGCAATTGCTGGGCGAAACGCGGGACCTGCTGGCCGACGCTTGGTGAAACGCTCGAATGCCGTAACCGGCAAACCCTGATTGAGTGTTCAACCGAGGGTATGATGGGGTTATGTCCGAAACCCGATGGCTCAGCGACGACGAGCAGCGCGTCTGGCGTGAGTTCAACGCGGCCACCCGCATGCTCAGCGCGCACCTCGAGGGCCAGCTGCAGCACGACTCGGGCATGCCGCACACCTACTACGAAGTCCTCGTTTCGCTCTCCGAAGCACCCGGCCGCCGGTTGCGGATGAGCGAGCTCGCCGACGCGCGGCAGGCGTCGCGCAGCCGGCTCTCGCACGCCGTCGCCCGGCTGGAAGCCAACGGCTGGGTGCGCCGCGAGGCCTGCCCGACCGACAAGCGCGGCGCGTGGGCCGTTCTGACGCAGGAGGGCTTCGCCGCGCTCGAAGCGGCCGCGCCCGGGCACGTCGAGGCCGTCCGCGAGAGCCTTTTCGACCCGCTGACGCCGGAGCAGGTCACCGCGCTCGGGGAAATCAGCGCCGCGATCCGGCAGCGCCTCTCGCCGAAGTGCGCCGCCGCGCAGGCCGCCGAAGAAGCGCGGGAGCACGAGAGCGAACTCTCGAAATCGGGCTGAGTCGGGGCGGCGCGTCGGTGCCGCGGTACCGGGTGGATAGGCTGCATTCGCCCACCCGACCCTCGTAGCCAGGTGCCTCTGACGAACCGATGCTCAACATCTTCGCGCGTGCCTCCGTTTCCCGCGTCACCGATCCGATCGGCCAGGCGCTGGTCCGCGCCGGGCTGACCCCGAACGCGATGACCGTGCTCGGCACCGCCGGCGCCGTCATCTGCGCCCTGGCCTTCTTCCCGAACGGCTACCTGCTCTGGGGCACCTTCACGGTGTGGGGCTTCGCCATGCTCGACCTGCTCGACGGCGCCATGGCCCGCGCCCGCGGCTACGGCACCCCGTTCGGCGCGGTGCTCGACGCCACCTGCGACCGGCTGGTCGACGGCGCGCTCTTCGCCGCCATCGCCTGGTGGTGCTTCGTCGTCGACGACAACCACCCGGCCGCCGCCGCGGCGCTGCTGTGCCTGGTGCTCGCCCAGGTCATCTCCTACGTCAAGGCCCGCGCCGACGCCTCCGGCCTGCCGGTGGACGGCGGGCTCGTCGAACGCGCCGAGCGGCTGATCATCGCACTGGTCGGCACCGGCCTGCACGGCTTCGGCATCCCGTACACCGTGGACGTGACGCTCTGGCTGCTGGCCGTCCTGTCGGTCATCACCCTGCTGCAGCGCTTCGCGGCCGTGGCGAAGGCGGCCCGCGAGGCCGCGGCGGGGGAGCAACCGGCATGAGCAAGCTGTCGGAACGGCTCAGCGCGTTCGGCTACTCCGCCGGGTGGCGGCTGGCCGGCTGGCTGCCCGCCGGGTTCGGCAGCACGGTGTTCTCGCTCGGCGCCGACCTCGCCGTCCGCCGCGACGGCGGGGGCGTGCGGCAGCTGCGCGCCAACCTCGCCCGCGTCGTCCCGCAGGCCGACCCGGTCGAGCTCGACGAGCTGACCCGGCGCGCGATGCGCTCGTACGCCCGGTACTGGCACGAGACGTTCCGGCTGCCGTCGATGGACCAGAAGGAGGTCAGCGAGAAGGTCGCGGCCTCCATCACCGGCGTCGAGAACCTGGACGCGGCGCTGGCCGAAGGCAACGGCGCGGTGATGGCGCTGCCGCACAGCGGCAACTGGGACATCGCCGGCGTCTGGCTGGCCGACTACCTCGGCGGGTTCACCACCGTCGCCGAGCGCCTGAAGCCGGAGTCGCTCTACCGCCGGTTCGTCGAGTACCGCGAGTCGCTCGGCTTCGAGATCGTGCCGCTGACCGGCGACAGCTCGGCGATGCGCGTGCTGCTGAAGCGGCTGCGCGAGAACAAGGCCGTGTGCCTGGTCGGCGACCGCGACCTCACCACCAGTGGCGTCCCGGTGAAGTTCTTCGGCGAGCAAGCCCGCTTCCCGGGCGGCCCGGCGCGGCTGGCCGCCACGACCGGCGCGGCGCTGATCCCGGCCGGCTGCTGGTTCACCGAGGACGGCTGGCAGATCCGGCTGCACCCGCGCATCCGCGTCACCGCGCGCGCCGAGGTCCCGGCCGCCACGCAGGCGCTCGCCGACATCTTCGCCGGCGACATCGCCGCGCACCCGGCCGACTGGCACATGCTGCAGAAGTTCTGGCCCGCCGACCTCGAGGCCGGCGAGCGGGTCAGCCTCGAAGAAGCGAGCTGAGGCGTGGCCGCGCGCCCGCTGCGGGTCGGGATCGTCTGCCCCTACTCGTTCGACGTGCCCGGCGGGGTCCAGGGCCACGTGATCGACCTGACGAAGGCCCTGCTCGCCCGCGGGCACCACGTCTCCGTGCTCGCCCCCGCCGACGACGACGCCGACCTGCCGCCGTTCGTCCACCCGGCGGGCAAGGCGCTCGGCATCCCGTACAACGGCTCGGTCGCGCGGCTGCAGTTCGGTCCGGTGTCCTACGCCCGGGTGCGCCGCTGGATCCGCGAGGGCGACTTCGACGTCCTGCACCTGCACGAACCGGCCGCGCCGAGCCTTTCGCTGCTCGCGCTGCTCATCGCCGACGGCCCGATCGTGGCGACCTTCCACACCGCGACCACGCGCTCGCGGACGCTGTCGGCCTTCCAGCCGGTGCTGCGGCCGCTCCTGGAGAAGATCACCGCGCGGATCGCGGTGTCCGCGCTCGCCCGCCGGGTCCAGGTCGAGCACGCGGGCGGCGACGCCGTGGAGATCCCCAACGGCGTCGACGTCGAGTTCTTCTCCTCCGCCACGCCGCTGCCGGGCTACCCGCGGGCCGGCGGGACGGTCGGGTTCGTCGGCCGCTTCGGCGAGCCGCGCAAGGGGATGGGCGTGCTGCTGGAGGCGCTGCGGCGGATCCTCCCGGAGTTCGAAGACCTGCGGCTGGTCGTCGTCGGCCGCGGGGACGAGGACCAGCTGCGCCGCGACGCCGGCCCGGAGCTGGCGCCGCACCTCGAGCTGCTCGGGCAGGCCGACGACGACGTGAAGGCCAGCGCGCTGCGCAGCGTCGACGTCTACTGCGCGCCCAACACCGGTGGCGAGAGCTTCGGGATGATCCTGACCGAGGCCATGGCGGCGGGCACCCCGGTGCTGGCCAGCGACCTCGACTCGTTCCGGCGGGTGCTCGACGACGGCCACGCCGGGATGCTCGCCACGACCGGCGACCCCGGGGCGCTCGCGGACGGCCTGCGCGAGCTGCTCGGCGACCCGGCGCGCCGGGCGTCGCTGGCCGCGGCGGCGGGGGAGCACGTGACGGTGTTCGACTGGTCGGTGGTGGCCACCCAGGTGCTGCGCGTCTACGAGACGGCGATCGCCGCCGATCCGCGGCGGGTAGCGGCGCCGGAGCGGGAGTTCGCCCGGTGAGCGTGCTCGCGTGGCTGCTGCCGCTGCTGGCACTGGTCGTCGTGGCGGGCGGGCTGTTCCTGGTGGCGACGGCGAACCGGCTCGACCGGCTGCACGTCCGGACGGACGCGGGCTGGGCCGCCCTCGACGCGGCGCTGGCCCGGCGGGCGGTGGTGGCGCGCGCGGTCGCGGTCGTGCTGGGCGACACGGGGCTGCGGACGTCGGCCGAACGCGCCGAAGCGGCCCCGCGCGCCGACCGCGAGACCGAGGAGAACGACCTGACGCTGCTCCTGAGCCGCGTCGACCGGGCGGGCCTGCCCGCCGAGCTGGCCGAGGAGCTCACCGACGCCGAGCACCGGGTGGTGATCGCCCGCCGCGTCCACAACGACGCCGTCCGGGACACGCTGCGGCTGCGGCGGCGGCGCAAGGTCCGGTACTTCAAGCTCGCGGGCACGGCGCCGCTGCCGGAGTACTTCGAGTTCGCCGAGCCGGAGGTCTGACGTGTGGTGGGTGGTCGTCGAAGAACAGCACGGCGGCGGGGACGCACGCACCTGGAACGTCACCAAGACCAAGCCGGCGGGCGGGGACCGGGAGCACGCCGACGAGGTGGCGCGGCGGCTCGCGTTCGAGCACCGGCCGGTGCACCCGTCGGCGGTCAAGGAGCGGAAGGTGCTGCGGGTCGGCGACGGCTACCTCGTCATCGCGGCCGGCCGGACCGCGACGTTCCACTTCCGCGTCACGCTCGGCGAGACCGTGCCGGAGCCGGCGTGAGCTGGTGGGTGGTGGTCGAGGAGCAGCGCGGTGCCGGTGACGGCCGGAGCTGGTCGCTGTCGGAGACGTTCCCCTACGCCGACCAGGCCGCCGCCGAAGCCGGGGCGGAGCAGCTCGCGCGGGAGTACCAGCCGGTCTACCCGTGGTCGCCGAAGTCGCGGAAGGTCCTGCGCGGCGCCGGCGGGTACCTGGTGATCGTCGAGGGCCGGACCTCGACGTTCCACTTCCGGCTCAGCGTGCTCGAAGAGATCTGAAACCACCGCGGGCGCCGCCGCGTCGGAGCGGCATGGCATCGACGTGGTGGGTGGTCATCGAAGAGCAGGGCGGCACGGGCGACGGCCGGGGCTGGGGCGTCGCCGACGCGGCGGGGTACGCCGACCGCGACACCGCGTTCGGGGAGGCGTACCTGCTGGCCAAGCAGCACCGGCCGCCGCGGCCGTCGTCGCCGCGGAACCGGGTCGTGCTGCGCGTGACCGACGGGTACCTGGTGCTCGTGAAGGGCAAGACGGACGTGTGGCAGTTCCGCGTGACGGTGGGCGAACAGGGCGGCGGCTGACAGACTGGGCGGCATGAGTGAGACCTGCGACGTCGCCCACGGCACCGCGGCGCCGGACCCGGACGCGCGGACCCTGGTGGCGGTGTTCGCGTCGCCGGTTTCGCGGCACCTGCTGACGTTCGCGCGGGAGCTGGGCTACCACGTCGCGCTGTACGAGCCCGACCCCGCGCGGGCGACCGACGGGCCCGAGGGCGTCGAGGCGGGCACGACGCTGCCGCCGCTGGACGGCACGGCGGACGTCGTGGTGACCGACCACCACCGGCCGGAGCTCGGCGAGGTGCTGAAGGCCGCGCTCGGCGGGAACCCGCGCTGGATCGGCGTGCTGGGCAACCCGCGGCACCCCGGTCCGCACGTGGCCGCGCTGCAGGGACTGGGCGTGCCCGACTCCGACATCGCCCGCGTGCACCGGCCGGTCGGGCTGAACATCGGCTCGCGCACGCCGCCGGAGATCGCCGTAGCGACGCTCGCCGGCCTGCTGGCCGACCGCAACGGCCGCCCGGGCGGCTTCGACTTCTGACGTGCTCCGGTCGTGAGTGGGAAACAGGGTTGGAACCCTGTTTCCCACTCACAACCGGTTCAGTGGACCGCCATCCCTTCCGGCATCGGCTCGAAGCGGGCGTGGCGGCGGGTGAACGTCGCCGTGCCCGAGGTCATCGAGCGCAGGTCGATCAGGTACCGCACCAGCTCCGTGGCCGGGACCTCCGCGCGGATCACCGTGCGGCCGCCTTCTCCGGCCTCGGTGCCCAGGACCCGGCCGCGCCGGGACGACAGGTCGCCCAGCACCGTGCCGAGGTGCTCGTCCGGGAGCCGGATCGCCACCTCCTCCAACGGCTCGAGCATCGTGATGTGCCCGCTCGCCGCAGCCTCCCGCAGCGCCAGCGCCCCGGCCGTCTGGAACGCCGCGTCCGAGGAGTCGACGCTGTGCGCCTTGCCGTCGACCAGCGTCACCTTGACGTCGACCACCGGGTGCCCGTCGGCCAGCCCGCGCTCCAGCTGGGCCCGCACGCCCTTCTCCACACTCGGGATGAACTGGTGGGGCACCGAGCCGCCGACGACCTTGTCGACGAACTGGAACCCGCCGCCGCGCGGGAGCGGTTCGACCTCGATGTCGCAGACGGCGAACTGGCCGTGCCCACCGGACTGCTTCACGTGCCGCCCGTGTCCCTTGGCCGGCTTGGCGAACGTCGAGCGCAGGCTGATCTTCACCGGTTCGGTGTCGACGTCCGCGCCGCCCGCCCGCAGCCGCGACAGCACGACGTCGGCGTGGGCCTCGCCCATGCACCACAGCACCAGCTGGGCGGTCTCGGCGTTGCGGTCCAGCCGCAGCGTCGGGTCGCCGGCGACCAGCCGGGAGAGGTTGCGGGCGAGGGTGTCCTCGTCGCTGCGGGTCTTCGCGACCACCGCCACCGGCAGCAGCGGTTCCGGCATCGCCCACGGCTCCATCAGCAGCGGGTCGTCGGGGGAGGAGACGGTGTCGCCGGTTTCGGCCGAGCCGACCTTCGTCAGCGCGCACAGGTCGCCCGCGACGCAGTAGGGCACTTCCCGCAGGTTCGCGCCGAGTGGGGAGTAGAGGTGCGCGACGCGCTCGTCGGCGTCGTGGTCCTCGTGGCCGCGTTCGGCGAGGCCGTGCCCGGACACGTGCACCGGTCGCTCGGGGCGCAGCGTCCCGGAGAACACCCGGACCAGCGACACCCGGCCGACGTAGGAGTCGACCGCCGTCCGGACGACCTCCGCGGCGAGGGGGCCCGCGGGGTCGGCGGTGATGGCGGCGTGCGTCCCGCCGTCGGGCGTGGTGACGTCGGGCGGCTGGTGCTCCAGCGGCGAGGGGAACGCGCGGACGATCCCGTCGAGCACCTCGGTCAGGCCGATCCCGCTGGTCGCGCAGACCGGGATGACGGGGTGGAAGGAGCCGCGCGCGACCGCGGTTTCCAGGTCGGCGATGAGGGTTTCCTCGGCGATCTCCTCCCCGGCGAGGTAGCGGTCCATCAGGGACTCGTCCTCGCTCTCGGCGATCACCCCTTCGATCAGCTCGTTGCGGGCCTCGGCCATCCGTTCGAGCTCCGCCGGGTCGGGTTCGCCGATCTCGGGCGGTGGCCCGCCGGAGTAGTCGAAGTACCGCTGCGTGATCAGCCCGACCAGGCCGTCGCCGGCGGGCAGGTACAGCGGCAGCACGCCGTCGCCGAACGCGGCCCGGCAGGCGGCGATCTCGGCCATCGCGTCGGCCCGGTGGTGGTCGAGCCGGGAGACGACGACCGCGCGCGGCATCCCGACCGCGGCGCACTCTTCCCACACCGCGATCGTCGCCGCGTCCACCCCTTCGGCGGCGCTGACGACGAACAGCGCCGCGTCGGCCGCGCGCAGCCCGGCCCGCAGCTCCCCGACGAAGTCCGCGTACCCCGGCGTGTCGATCAGGTTGATCTTGTGGCCCTGGTGCAGCACCGGTGCGACCGAGAGGCCGACCGAGCGCTGCTGGCGGACCGCCGCGGGGTCGTGGTCGCACACCGTGGTCCCGTCGACGACCGAACCCGCGCGCGGCACCGTGCCGGAGGCGGCGAGCAGGGCCTCGGTGAGGGTCGTCTTCCCCGAGCCGGACGGGCCGACGAGCACGACGTTGCGGACCTTCGCGGGGTCGTCCACAGCGACGGCGGCCCCGGTGTCGGCGTTCTTGGCTTGTTTGTCTGCCATGACGACTCCTCGGCGAACGGCTGGTGTACGGGATGTGTCCTCGATCACACACCCGCTACCCTGGTCACGGCAAGGCAGGGCCCCCGGGACCAGCCGAATGCCCGGGGGGATACGGGGCAGCGGGAGTGACGTGGACGGGCGGGCTTTCTTGCGGGTTTCCGGAGCGGTGCCGGTGGCGGGCCTGGCGGGGTGGCCGCCCCCGGACGACTGGGAGCGGCTCCGGAAGCGGCTCTCGGGGCCGTTGTTCCGCCCGGGCGACCCGGGCTACCCGGAGGCCAAGCAGGGTTTCTTCACGATGTACGACGACCGGGTGCCGGCCGCGGTGGTCGGCGCCGCGCGCGTCGAAGACGTCCAGGCGGCCGCCGGTTTCGCGGCCCGGCACGGGCTGCCCGTCGCGGCCCGCAGCGGCGGGCACGGCTACCCCGGCTATTCCACAGTGGACGGCGGGATCGTCGTGGACCTGAGCCGCTTTTCGGGCGTCGAAGTGCGCCCGGACGGCCGCGCGGTGATCGGCGCCGGTGCCCGGCTGGGGCCGATCGCCACGACGCTCGCCGCGGCCGGGCGGGTGCTCCCGGCGGGCAGCTGCGACACGGTGGGCATCGCCGGGCTCGCCCTCGGCGGCGGCGTCGGCCTGCTCGACCGGAAGTACGGGCTGACGTGCGACCACCTGGAGGCGGCGCGGATCGTCACCGCCGACGGCCGGGCGCGCACGGTGTCCCGCTCGGCGGAGCCGGACCTGTTCTGGGCGCTGCGCGGCGGAGGCGGCGGCAACTTCGGGATCGTCACCGGCTTCACGTTCCGGACGGTGCCGATCGCGGACGTCACCACCTTCAAGCTCACTTTCCCGGACGGCACCCAGGCCGGGTTGTTCGCCGCGTGGCAGGAGTGGCTGCCGTCGACGCCGGACGAGCTGTGGTGCGGGGTGAACATCGACGCGGTCACCGCCGTCGCCAGTGGCACCTTCCTCGGCCCCGAATCCCGGCTGAAGGAGCTGCTCGACGACCTGGTCCGCCGCGTCGGCACGCCGCCCGCCGAGCGGGGCACACGGGTGCTGGACCACCTGAGCGCGATGCGGTCGTTCGACGAGCCGGAGTCCCGGCCCGGGGCGGCCGCGGCGCGCGCGGCGTACGTCGGGACGTCGCGGATGCTGCTGCGGGCCGCCCCCGACCCGGCCGCGGTCGTCGAGGCGCTGGTCCGCGATCCGGGCGTGGGCACGCTCATCGACTCCGCCGGCGGCGCGATCGCCCGCGTCGGCGCGCGCGAGACGGCGTTCCCGCACCGCGGCGCGCTGGCCAGCTTCCAGTTCCTGCACGGCGCCGCACCCGCGGACGGCGGTGAAGCGGGGGCGCGGCGGGCGCTCGCCGCGGTGCGCGACGGGCTCGGCCCGGAGTTCGGCACCACCGGGTACGTCAACTACCTCGACCCGGAGCTGCCGGACTGGGCCGAGGCGTACTACGGGGTGAACCTGCCGCGGCTGCGCGCGGTCGCCCGGAAGTACGACCCGCGAGGAATCTTCGCTTTCCCGCAAGGACTCTCCGAGCCCCGCTCGACTGTCCACATCGGAGCGACTTAGACTGCGCGGAATTCCGCAGAGAGGCAGCGCGTGCTCGATCTGGCATTCTCCACAGAGGACCTGGCGCACACCCGGTTCGCGTTCTCCCCGGCGTGGGAGATAGTCGCGAGCGTCCGGGTCCTCAACCAGCCGGGCGCGCACGCGCTGCACCTGCCGTGGGTCAAGCGCGCCACCGCGGCGCTCGACGGGGCCGGCCTGGACATCGGGCTGCTGCGCGACCTCGTCCCGCTGCGGCACCTGCCCGGCTTCCTGGCCGGCACGCCCGCGACACCCCTGCCCGACCTGGCCGACGAGCTCGCCGACCTGCGCGACGTCCCCGCCCGCCTGGTCCGGCGCGAGCTGGACGCGATGGCCGGGCCGCGGTCGCCGGCGCTGAACCGCTTCCACCGCGACCCCGAGGCCGGCCTCGAGCGGCTCGCCACGGTCATGGAGCGGTACTGGGACCTCGTGCTGGCGCCCGACTGGCCGCGGATCCGGGCGCTGCTCGAAGCCGACGTGCTGCACCGCTCGCGGCTGCTCGCCCAGGGCGGGGCGGCCGAGCTGTTCAACGACCTCACCCCGCTGGTCCGCTGGGAGGGCGGCACGCTCACGGTCGCGCACCGCCACCTGCACGCCGCCGTACCGCTGGACGGGCGTGGGCTCGTGCTCGTGCCGTCGGCGTTCGTCTGGCCGCGGGTGTTCTCCAAGACCGACCCGCGGTGGCAGCCGGTGCTGCGCTACCCGCCGCGCGGGATCGCGACGCTGTGGGAGACCGGCACGGCCGCCGCGCCCGCCGCGCTGGCCGGGGTCGTCGGCCGCGGCCGGGCGATGCTGCTGACCGAGCTCGCCGCGCCGGCGTCGACCGCGGAGCTGGCCCGCCGGACCGGGCTGAGCGCCGGGGCGGTGTCCCAGCACCTCGGCGCCCTCAAGGCCGCGGGCCTGGTCAGCGGCCACCGTGCCGGACGTCACGTGCTCTACGCACGCACCCGGGCGGCGGAAGTCCTGGTCGGCGGCGTGCCGGAAGTGGACTGCTGAGATAGCCGCGCACTGGCCTGCTTGAAGGGTCCACCGCCGACCTACGCTCGGACTCGTCACCTCCCGTTCTCCTTGTGGAAAGGCCCCGTCGTGTCCGAGCAGCAGACCACCCCCAGTGGCACCGTCCAGTCCGTCACCGGCACCGCCAAGGTGAAGCGCGGCATGGCCGAGATGCTCAAGGGCGGCGTGATCATGGACGTGGTCACCGCCGACCAGGCCAAGATCGCCGAAGACGCCGGCGCGGTCGCGGTGATGGCGCTCGAGCGCGTGCCCGCCGACATCCGCGCCCAGGGCGGCGTCGCCCGGATGAGCGACCCCGACCTCATCGACGGCATCATCGAGGCCGTTTCGATCCCGGTCATGGCGAAGGCCCGCATCGGCCACTTCGTCGAGGCGCAGGTCCTGCAGTCCCTCGGCGTCGACTACATCGACGAGTCCGAGGTCCTGACCCCGGCCGACTACGCCAACCACATCGACAAGTGGGCGTTCACCGTCCCCTTCGTCTGCGGCGCGACCAACCTCGGCGAGGCCCTGCGCCGGATCACCGAGGGCGCGGCCATGATCCGCTCCAAGGGCGAGGCCGGCACCGGCGACGTCTCCAACGCCACCACGCACATGCGGCAGATCCGCGCCGAGATCCGGAAGCTGACCTCGCTGCCCGAGGACGAGCTGTTCGTCGCGGCCAAGGAGCTGCAGGCGCCGTACGAGCTGGTGCGCGAGGTCGCGCGGGCCGGCAAGCTCCCGGTGGTCCTGTTCACGGCGGGCGGCATCGCCACCCCGGCCGACGCGGCGATGATGATGCAGCTCGGCGCCGAGGGCGTCTTCGTCGGCTCGGGGATCTTCAAGTCCGGCAACCCGGCCCAGCGCGCCGAGGCGATCGTCAAGGCGACGACGTTCTACGACGACCCGGACGTGCTGGCGAAGGTGTCGCGCGGGTTGGGTGAGGCGATGGTGGGCATCAACGTGGAGGAGCTCCCGGAGCCGCACCGCTTGGCCGAGCGCGGCTGGTGAGCTAGGTCGACCGACGACGAGATGCCCCGGGCCGATCGGCTCCGGGGCTTCTCGCTGTCTCGCGTCAGGGCTACGAGACCTCGACGACTCGCCAGGTGAAGGTGACGTGCGGCGCGATGTAGGGGCCTTCGGTCTGCTCTCGCTGCACGTCCAGGATTTCGACCACAGCAAGCTTGCCGTCGTTGTTCATGAGGACCACGATCTGCCCGACTCGGGCGACGATAGTGCGTCCCGGCGTGAGGTGCTGCGCCAAGTCCGAATCGTCGAATTCCGCGGATCTGACCACCCCCACGGCCTTGATCGGGTCTTTGTACACATAGATCGAGTCGGCCCCGCATCCGCTGACGCTGAAGGCGAATTCAGCTGTGCCCAGGCCCCAGCGGAACACCTTCTCGGACGCGTCGGCGAACCTGAAGCAGGTCCGTCCCGTTAGCGCAGGGCTCCGGTACTGCGAGAGGTCGCACCTCAGCGCATGTCTCTCAAGGCGCGCCGCACGCTCGCGCAGAGTGGCGATCGGCGTAGCGTTGTCGCGGTTCGCCGGCAGTCCCTCGATCCAGCGCCAGAGGTCTTCGACCTGTTCCGAGCCGGGGAAGTTGTCCGTCGACTCATCGTGGTCGAACGGGAACCCCTTCGGTTCTTTGTCCGCCAGCCAAGCGGGAAGCCGCTTGCCGAGGTTGTCCTTGAACAGCACGGAGAGCCATGTCGGTGGACGGTCGCCGTAGACCTCGGAGATCCAGCGATTCTCCGTTCCGACGCCGGAAGTCGGCAGGGTGTCCGCGCGTTCGACGTAGTTTTCATCGACAATCAGGAGCACATGCGCGGCTTCGGTGACGCGCCGCATGAAACCGGTCAGGCTGTCGCCGTAGTCGACGTCGGCGTCGACGAGGACGTCGTACCCCAGCGCCTTCACGTGGGCGGCGAGCAGGCGTACCCACTCCCGGTGCGGGTCCGAGGTCCGCGCGTACGAAATGAACAGATCCGCGCCCAAATCTCTCCGATCGGCAGTATGGCTAGACGTACTCCGAGATCTCGACGCCGTACGTCCCCGGCTCCAGGGCTTCGAAGATGTGCGGCACGTCCCCCGGGTAAGAAATGTAGTCCCCGGGCAGGAGCTCCTCCGGCTCGTCCGACACCCCGACGCGCGCCCGGCCCGCGCAGAGCACGATGTGCTCGACCACCCCCGTCATGTGCGGGTCGGAGCGCCTCGGGGTGCCCGGTTCGCCGCGGACGACGTAGATGTCGCGGCGGGCGCCGGTGGGGCACGCCGAGAGGAGCGTGCACGCGTAGTCGGCGTGCTCGGCGAACACCGTCGGGCCCTTGCCCGCGCGGACCACCCGCACCTTCGGGCGCTCCGGCTCGACCAGCCGGGAAAACGGCACGTCGAGGGCGACGCCGAGGGCCCACAGCGTCTCGACGCTGGGGTTGCCGGTGCCGGATTCGAGCTGCGACAGCGTCGACTTGGCCAGGCCGGCGCGCTTCGCGACCTCGGTCAGGGACAACCCGGCGCGGGTGCGCTCGCGGCGCAGCGACGCGGCGATGATGTCGAGGGGTGCGCCCGTGGGTGCTGGTGCCATTCCGTTCGCTCCATCGGTCTGTCTGTTCATCTTGACGAACATCGGCCGGGTGTTCACTATAGAACACATGCGTTCGATGTGGCGAACACTCGACCGGGGCCTCGCCCGGGACATCGGCCTGGTCTGCGTCGCCGATTGTCTCGTGGGCGTGTCCTACGGTGCCATCGCGGTGAGTTCGGGCTTCCCGCTGTGGCTGCCGATGCTGATGTCGCTCCTGGTGTTCGCCGGGGCGTCCCAGTTCATGTTCATCGGGATCGTGGCGGCCGGCGGCAACCCGTTCGCCGCCGTGCTGGCCGGGCTGCTGGCCAACGCGCGGCACCTGCCGTTCGGGTTCGCGATCGGGGACGTCCTGGGCAAGCGGTGGCCCGGCCGGCTCGTGGGCAGCCACCTGATGATCGACGAATCCGTCGCGTTCGCGCTGGCCCAGCGCGAGGCGCACCAGCGCCGGGCGGCCTACTGGGTGTGCGGGATCGGCCTGTTCGCCTGCTGGAACCTCGGCGTGGTCGCGGGCGCGTTCGCGGGCACGGCGATCAGCGACACCGACGTCTTCGGCCTGGACGCGGCGTTCCCGGCGGTGCTGCTGGCGCTGGTCCTGCCGGCGTTGCGCGACCGGGCGGCGCGGCTGCCGGTGCTGGCCGGGGTGGTGGTCGCGCTGGCCGCCACGCCGTTCCTGCCCGCGGGGCTGCCGGTGCTGCTGGCGCTGGCGGGGGTCCTGGCCGGCGTCGCCGCCAAAGAGCCCGAGCTGCAGGAGGCGCGCTGATGGACGGCGTGGAGCTGCTGGCCGGCACGGTGGTGCTGGCGCTGGGGACGTTCGCCTTCCGGTTCGCCGGGCCGGTGCTGCGCAGCCGGGTGAAGCTGTCGCCGAAGGCCCAGCGGCTGATGGCGCTGGCGGCGGTGGTGCTGCTCGCGGCGCTGGTCGCGGTCAGCGCGCTGACCGAAGGGCACGGGTTCGCGGGCTTCGCCCGGCCGGCCGGGGTGCTCGTGGCAGGGGTGCTGGCGTGGCGGAAGGCGCCGTTCGCGCTGGTGGTCGTCGCGGCCGCGGCGACGGCGGCCCTCCTGCGCCTGGCCGGGATCCCCTGACCGGAGCGCACCGATGACGTGAACGACTCTTTCCTGTCGTCGGACGCGGTGAACGACCCTTTCACGACGGTCGGGGGCGGGACGGGGCTGGCCTGCCGGGACGGTGGTGGGGGAGTGCGTCTAGGCTGGTGGGAAGGTCTTTCGGGAGGTCGGGTGTCGTCGGAACCGGTCATCGGTGTGCTCGCCATGCAGGGTGCCGTGCGCGAGCACGTCGCCATGCTGGCCGAAGCCGGGGCGCGGGCCGTGCCCGTGCGCCGCGCCGCCGAGCTGTCCGAAGTGGACGGTCTGGTGTTGCCCGGTGGCGAGTCGACCACGATGTCGCGGCTGCTGGAGACGTTCGAGCTGCTCGAGCCGCTGCGCGCGCGGATCGCCGAGGGCATGCCCGCCTTCGGCTCGTGCGCGGGGATGATCCTGCTGGCGCGGCAGACCCTCGACGGGCGGCCCGACCAGCAGCAGCTCGGCGGGCTCGACGTCGTCGTCCGGCGCAACGCCTTCGGCAGGCAGGTCGACTCCTTCGAGGCCGACCTCGACTTCGCCGAGGTCGAGGGCGGGCCGGTGCGCGCGGTGTTCATCCGGGCGCCGTGGGTCGAGAAGGCCGGGGACGGCGTCGAGGTGCTGGCCACGGTCAGCGGCGTGCCCGGCGTGGCGGACGAGACCGCTAGGATCGTCGCGGTCCGGCAAGGGGCGGTGCTGGCGACCGCGTTCCACCCGGAACTGACGCCCGACGTGCGGGTGCACCGGCTGTTCGTCGACCTCGTGCGGAAGGCAGCCTGAGACGCGGTGCCCGGCCGGGGTACGGAACAGATGGAGGAGAGATGAGCGGCCACTCCAAGTGGGCCACCACGAAGCACAAGAAGGCCAACCTCGACGCGAAGCGCGGCAAGCTCTTCGCGCGGTTGATCAAGAACATCGAGGTGGCCGCCCGCACGGGCACCGGTGGTGGCGACCCGGATGGCAACCCGACGCTCTACGACGCCATCCAGAAGGCGAAGAAGAACTCGGTCCCGCAGGACAACATCGAGCGCGCCCGCAAGCGCGGCGCCGGTGAAGAGGCGGGCGGCGCCGACTGGCAGAACATCACGTACGAGGGCTACGGCCCCAACGGTGTGGCCGTGCTGATCGAGTGCCTGACCGACAACAAGAACCGCGCCGCGATGGAGGTCCGCACCGCGCTCACGCGCAACAACGGCTCCCTCGCCGACCCGGGTTCGGTCGCCTACATGTTCACCCGCAAGGGTGTCGTGATCATGCCGAAGGGTGACGCGACCGAGGACGACGTCCTGATGGCGGTCCTGGACGCGGGCGCCGAAGAGGTCAACGACCTCGACGAGAGCTTCGAGATCGTCTCCGAGGGCGGCGACCTGGTCCCGGTGCGCAAGGCGCTGCAGGAGGCCGGCTTCGAGTACGAGTCGGCGGAACTGACGTTCCTCCCGTCGGTCAGCGTCCCCCTGGACGCCGACGGCGCGAAGAAGGTCTTCAAGCTCATCGACGCCCTCGAGGACTGCGACGACGTCCAGAACGTCTACGCGAACTTCGATGTGTCGGACGAGGTGCTCGCCGAAGTCGGCTGAGTTTTCCCCGTCACCGCAACGCATTCGGGCCCGGGCCGGAAACTTTCCGGCCCGGGCACTGGGCTCTCGGGAGCTTGTCAGGCAGAATGTGCGCCGTGACCTCGACGACCCCCGCCGCCTCCGCCGATCTCGCCGCCGAACTGACGCCCGACGAACAGCGTCTGGTCGAATGGATCGAGGGGCAGGCGAAGGAACGCGGGAACGCCGTCGTCACCGTCGCCGCGGACGACGAGGGGGCCGGCTACTGCTTCACCGCCTGCGCGTGGGCGCTGCACCACGTGCCCGAGGCCGTCGTCATCGGGCTGCCGGACCACATGGGCGCGGTCCTGCTCGACGCCTACGTCGACCGCGCGGCCAACGGTGAGATCTTCGAGGTCGGCCGGCGCTACGACGACTTCTTCGACGGCGTCCCGGTCGTCCTCGAGCGGGTCAACAAGGGGCACTACCCCGAGTACTTCGGCACCGCGTTCCTCATCTACCCGGACGGCGACTTCCCGGCCCTGCAGCTGATCGTCGCGACGCCGGAGGGCAAGTTCCCCTGGCACCCGGACGCGCCCGAGGGCTTCGCGCGGTGGCAGCCGGTGCTGACCGAGAGCGGCGACCCCGAAAGCTGGACCCCCGGCGTCGACGGCCCTTAGAACTTCCGCAGGTCGGCGGCCGCTTCCGGGTACCGCAGCGCCAGGTCCGCCGCGGCCGCGAACTCCACGCAGTCGTCGGTGTAGGGCGGCACGACGACGGTCCCCAGCAAGCTCCACACACCCCGGGTCACGGTCGCCTGCCACGTCCCGGCGGGCACGACCACCTGCGGGCGCTCGCCGGCGGCGACGTCGGTTCCCAGCACCGGCCGCTCCACCGAGCCGTCCGGGTGCAGCAGCAGCATCGCGGCCGGCGCCCCCGCGTGGTGCGCGTACACCTCGACCCGGTCCAGCCGGTGCGGTGCGGAGAACTCGGGCGCGACGAGCAGGTAGTAGATCGCGGACCCGGTGTCCGATCGCCAGCTCTGCGCCCACCGCCCCCCTTCGACGGGCAGCGGCTGAAGACCCAGGTGGGTGACGAAATCCGACGGCTCCGGCATGTCACCCATCCTGCCGCACCCCGCGCCCAGTAGCCTGCGAACTCGAACGGATGTTCGCGGCGGAGGGAAAAGCGGGTGCGGGTGCTCGGGGTCGACCCCGGTCTGACCAGGTGCGGCCTGGGGGTGGTCGACGGCGGCAAGGGCCGGGCCGTCCGCTGCGTCGCCGTCGACGTGGTGCGGACGCCGCCCGACGCCGACCTGGCGCACCGGCTGCTCGGCATCTCCGACGAGGTCGAACGCTGGCTGGACAAGTACAAGCCGGCCGCCGTCGCGGTCGAGCGCGTGTTCGCCCAGCACAACGTCCGGACGGCGATGGGCACCGCGCAGGCGGGCGGGGTGGTCGCGCTCGCGGCCGCGCGCCGCGGCCTGCCCGTCGTGTTCCACACGCCCAGCGAGGTCAAGGCCGCCGTCAGCGGGTCGGGCCGCGCGGACAAGGCGCAGGTCACCGCCATGGTGATGCGGCTGCTCAACCTCGAAGTCGCCCCGCACCCCGCCGACGCCGCGGACGCCCTCGCGCTGGCCATCTGCCACCTCTGGCGGGAGCCGATGCGCGCGCGGCTCGCCGAGGCCGAAGCCCGCGCCGCCGAAATGGCCCGCACCCACAAGGCCCGCCTCGCCGCCGCGGCGAAGCAGGCGAAGAACCCAGGAGCAGCACGATGATCTCGTCGGTACGCGGAGAAGTCCTCTCGGTCGGGCTGGACCACGTCGTGGTCGAGGTCGGCGGGGTCGGCTTCGCCGTGCAGGCCACCCCGGCGACGCTGGCGACCCTGCGCCGCGGCGAAGAAGCCCGGCTGCACACCGCGCTGGTCGTGCGCGAAGACTCGCTGACGCTGTTCGGGTTCGCCGACGCCGACGCGCGCGAGCTGTTCGGGCTGCTGCAGACGGTGTCCGGGATCGGGCCGCGGCTCGCGCTGGCCACCCTCGCCGTGCTCGACCCCGACAAACTGCGCGGCGCCCTGGTCGAAGGCAACATCACGGTGCTCACGTCGGTGCCCGGCATCGGCCGCAAGGGCGCCGAACGGCTCACCCTCGAACTGCGCGACAAGGTCACCGCCCTCGGCTCCGGCGACGCGCCGGCCACCACCGCGCCCGGCGCGCTGCGGGCCGAGGTCGTCGAGGCGCTGGCCGGGCTCGGGTTCCCGGCGAAGCAGGCCGAGCAGGCCGTCGACAAGGTGCTCGCCGACGGTGACGGCCACACGACGGCCAGCGTGCTGCGCGCGTCACTGGCCACCCTCGGCCGGAAACGGTAGGCCGGGCCGTGGAGTATGAAGCCGTGGAGGAAGACGAGGCCCTCTCGGCGTGGGCCCAGACCGGCGAGGAAAACGTCGAGGGCACCCTGCGGCCGCGCAAGCTCGACGAGTTCGTCGGCCAGCCGCGCGTGCGCGAGCAGCTGGAGCTGGTGCTGGAGAGCGCCCGCCGCCGCGGTGTGCCGCCCGACCACGTCCTGCTCTCCGGCCCGCCCGGGCTGGGCAAGACCTCAATGGCGATGATCGTCGCGGCCGAGCTCGGCGCGGCCATCCGGATCACCTCGGGCCCGGCCCTCGAACGGGCCGGCGACCTCGCCGCGATGCTGTCCAACCTCGCGCCCGGCGACGTCCTGTTCATCGACGAGATCCACCGGATCGCCCGCCCGGCCGAGGAGATGCTCTACCTCGCGATGGAGGACTTCCGGGTCGACGTCGTGGTCGGCAAGGGTCCGGGCGCCACCAGCATCCCGCTCGAAATCGCGCCGTTCACGCTGGTCGGGGCGACCACGCGGTCGGGCTCGCTGACCGGGCCGCTGCGCGACCGGTTCGGCTTCACCGGCCAGATGGAGTTCTACACCGACACCGAGCTGGAGCTGGTCGTCCGCCGCGCCGCGACGATCCTCGACATCCCGATCGACCGCGACGGCTGCCAGGAGATCGCCGGCCGCTCGCGGGGCACGCCCCGGATCGCGAACCGGCTGCTGCGGCGCGTCCGCGACTACGCCGAGGTCCGCGCGGACGGCAAGGTGACCCTCGCGGTCGCCCGCGCCGCGCTGGCCGTCTACGACGTCGACGAGCTCGGCCTCGACCGGCTCGACCGCGCCGTCCTCACCGCGCTGACCAGGTCGTTCGGTGGCGGGCCGGTGGGCATTTCGACGCTCGCGGTCGCCGTGGGGGAGGAGGCGACGACCGTGGAAGAGGTGTGTGAGCCCTACCTCGTGCGCGCCGGTATGCTCGCCCGCACCCCGCGGGGCCGGGTCGCCACGGCGGCCGCCTGGGAGCACCTCGGCCTGGTGCCGCCCGCCGACCACCCGGGGCGCCCCGACCCGGGCGGGCTCTCGCCGTTCGAGCAGGACTGAGCGGCCGGAACCGGCGGGTGGGTGCTGGCGTCCGCGCTGGTACCTGGCACACTTGACAGGAGCACATACCCAAAAACCGGACATTTCGGCTGGGCCCGGTGTCCGTCGAACGGAGAATCATGCAACAGCTATTGCTGCCCCTGCTGCTCGTGCTCGTCCTCGCCGTGCCGCTGGTGATGAGCACGCGGAAGCAGAAGAAGCAGCAGGCCGCGCAGCAGGAACTGCAGAGCAGCCTGGCGCCCGGTGACCGCGTGATGACCACCTCGGGTCTCTACGGCACCGTGGCCGACGCCACCGGCGACACCACGATCGACATCGAGATCGCGCCCGGCGTCGTCACCACCTGGCTGCGGCTCGCGGTCCGCGAGAAGGTCGAGCCGGTCGTCGAGACCGACGAGGACACCGCCGACGAGGTGGCGGCCCCCGCCGAGGAGTCGATCATCGAGTCGGACGCCGGCGTCAAGACCGAAGAGCCGCAGACCACCGCGCAGGTGGCGCCGCCGCTGGAGCACGGCAAGAAGTAACCCCGCGCTCGCTCCCGGGCACGCGGCGAAAGCCCCGACGAAAGTCGGTGTGGCCTGCAACGCCGGGCTCACGCAGCACCGAGTAGTGTCTCGGTGCTGCGTGCGTGTCCGCCGTCATACCCGTGCCCGGGAGTGAATCGCACACAGTCCCTCCCGGTAACCCTCCGGGCGGGCACCGCAACGTTGGGGTCCACCCCGTCCGAGGAGACCGAAGCACTGTGGCAGCTTCAGCCGGGCATCTCCGCCCGGGACGCTATCTCGCCCTGTTCGCCCTGATCGTGATCGTGCTGTACGCGCTGGTGTTCCTCACCGGCAACCACAAGCCGACCCCGAAGCTGGGCATCGACCTGCAGGGCGGCACCCGGGTCACGCTCACCGCCCGCACCCCCGACGGCGGCCAGCCGACCCGGGAGTCCCTGAACCAGGCGCGCCAGATCATCGAACGGCGCGTCAACGGGATCGGCGTCAGCGGCACCGAGGTCCTCCTCGACGGCAACAACGTCGTCATCACCGTCCCCGGTGAGCAGGGCGACCAGGCGAAGAACCTGGGCAAGACCGCGAAGCTGGGCTTCCGGAAGGTCGTCGCGAACGCGACCCAGCCGGTCGTGCCGCCGCAGACGACGACCCCGCCGCCGGCCACCGGCACGCCGACGTCGGGCGCACCGACCTCCGGTGCGCCGAGCAGCTCCGCGCCGCCCGCTTCGTCGAGCGCGCCGCCGTCGAGCCCGGCCGCCGGTGGTGGCGGGGCCGCCGCCGCGCCCGCGCAGCAGCCGAGCACCCCGGCCGCCCCGAGCAGCAGCGCCACGCCGCCGCCGTCGTCGAGCCAGGCGCCGGCCCCGTCGGACGGCTCGGTCGACGCCGAGACCGCGAAGCAGATCCAGGCCGCGAAGGCGGTGCGCCAGGACCCGAAGCTGATCGGCGCCGACGGCCAGGCGAACCAGGAGCTCGTCGCGAAGGCGATGGCGTCGCTGACCTGCGCGCCCAACGCCAAGGACCCCCTCGAGGGCAACGACGACCCGAAGCTGCCGCTGGTCGCCTGCGGTGACCACGACACGTACAAGTACCTGCTGGAGCCGGAGTTCCTGCCGGGCACCGAGATCGCCGACTCGACCTCGGGCTACGACTCGCAGCGCGGCCAGTGGGTGGTGAACCTCAGCTTCAAGAGCGAGGGCACCAAGACCTGGGCCGACTTCACCTCGAAGAACACCGGCCAGCAGGCCGCGTTCGTCCTCGACACGCAGGTCGTGTCCGCGCCGAACATCCAGGTGGCCATCCTCGACGGCAACACCCAGATCACCGGCAAGTTCACGCAGACCGAGGCGAAGGATCTCTCGGACATCCTCAAGTACGGCTCGCTGCCGCTGTCGTTCGCCTCGTCGGACGCGACCACGGTATCGGCGACCCTCGGCCTCGCGTCGCTGCAGGCCGGCCTCATCGCCGGCGGCATCGGCCTGCTGGTCGTGTTCGTCTACTGCCTGTTCTACTACCGGCTGCTCGGCGTGCTCACCATCCTGTCGCTGGCCCTGTCCGGCGCGCTGGTGTTCGCGGTGCTGGTGCTGCTCGGCCGCTGGATCGGCTACACGCTGGACCTCGCGGGCATCGCCGGCCTGATCATCGCCATCGGGATCACGGCGGACTCGTTCGTCATCTACTTCGAACGGCTCAAGGACGAGATCCGGGAGGGCCGGACGTTCCGGTCCGCGGTGCCGCGCGGCTGGGTCCGCGCCCGGCGCACCATCCTGGCTTCGGACGCGGTGAGCTTCCTGGCCGCGGCCATCCTGTACGTCATCGCGGTCGGCGACGTCCAGGGCTTCGCGTTCACCCTCGGCATGTCCACGGTGCTCGACCTGGTGGTCGTGTACCTGGTGACGCACCCGCTGGTGGCCATCGTGTCCACGTCGAAGAACGCGTTCCTGTCCAATCCGAGGCACCTGGGTCTCGGCGCCGTGCAGCAATTGGGTTCGCAGCGGAAGAAGGCGACCTCGGTCGGCCGCGCGAACGTGAAGGAGGCCTGACGTGGGGGTCGAAGAACTGGGCACGGACGCCGAGGGCAACGCCAAGGTGGCGGCCAAGCCCGGCAAGAAGGAAAGCGTCTTCCACCGGCTGTACGTCGGCACCGGCGCGTTCGACGTCGTCGGCAAGCGCAAGCGCTGGTACATGTTCTTCGCCGCGCTGGTGCTGGTCTGCCTCGCGTCGATGGTGTTCCGCGGCTTCAACCTCGGCATCGAGTTCGAGGGCGGCACGCAGATCCAGATGCCGGCCAACGGCATCCACGGCGTGATCACCGAGGAGCAGGCGAAGGAGTCGTTCCAGAAGGCGCTCGGCCGCCCGGCCTCGGAGGCGCAGAAGGTCGGCACCGGCAACGCGGCGACCATCCAGATCCGAACCGACACGCTGAACGCGGCCGACGTCGCCAAGCTCAAGCAGGGCCTGTTCACCGACCTCGGGCCGAAGGCGGGCAACGGCCAGCCCAGCGCGCAGACGATCAGCGACAGCGCGGTGAGCGCGTCGTGGGGCGGGGAGATCTCGCAGAAGGCGCTGATCGCGCTCGGGGTCTTCCTCGTCGCGGTCGTCATCTTCCTGGCGATCTACTTCGACGCGCGGATGGCGGTGGCGGCGCTCGTCTCGCTGCTGCACGACATCCTGGTCACCGCGGGCGTGTACTCGCTGATCGGCTTCGAGGTCACGCCGGCGACGGTGATCGGCCTCCTGACGATCCTCGGGTTCTCGCTCTACGACACGGTGGTGGTGTTCGACAAGGTCCGCGAGAACACGCGCGGCCTGCTCGGGCTGACCCGCCGCACGTACGGCGAGGCCGCGAACCTGGCGCTGAACCAGACCCTGATGCGGTCGTTCAACACGGCGTTCATCGCGCTGCTGCCGATCCTGGGCCTGCTGATCGTCGGGTACGTGCTGCTCGGCTCGGGCACGCTGCAGGACCTGGCGCTGGTGCAGCTGACCGGTACCCTCGTCGGCGTCCTGTCGTCGGTCGCGCTGGCCACGCCGCTGCTGGTCGACTTCAAGATGCGCGACCCGAAGTACGCGCAGCAGGCCGAGCGCGTCCGCCAGCGCCGCCTCAACCAGGAGCGCAAGGCCGCGGGCGGCGAGGACTTCGACGCCTCGGACGACGACGCCCTGGCCAAGGAGCTGCGCAAGGAGAAGGCGTACGCGGCCGCGGCCAGCGTCCCCGCCCGGATCCAGAAGCAGCGCCCGGCGGGCAAGCGGAAGCGCTGACGTGGAGCTGGACGAGGCCCTCGGCCTGATCGCCGAGGTGCCGGACTTCCCCGAGCCCGGCGTGCTGTTCCGCGACCTGAGCCCGCTCTTCGCGGACGCGGGCGGGTTCAAGGCGGTCACCGACGCGCTGGCCGGCACGCTCGACCCGGGCGTCGAGGCGCTCGCGGGCGTGGAAGCCCGCGGGTTCCTCCTCGCCGCGGCTGTCGGGTACGCCCGCGGCCTCGGCGTGGTGCTGATCCGCAAGCCGGGCAAGCTCCCGCAGGTCGCGGGCCGCGTCGACTACGCGCTGGAGTACGGCACGGCGACGGTCGAGCTGCCGGCCGGCGTGGTCCGGCCGGGCCAGCGGATCGCGATCCTGGACGACGTCCTGGCCACCGGCGGCACGGTGGCCGCGACCGGCAAGCTCCTGGAGGACGCCGGCGCGGTCGTCGACGGCGTTTCGGTGGTCCTCGAGCTGGGTGCGCTGGGCGGCCGCGGGGTCCTCGGCGACCGGAAGGTCCACGCCCTCCGGACCTGCTGACGTGCCATGAGGGGCACCTTCCCGGCTTTCGAAGCCAGGAAGGTGCCCCTCATGACTTTCGTCACCGCCGTGGTGGCGAACCCGCTGGTCGGGGCCTCGGCATCCCCCTGAACGGGCGCACCCGACAGGGCTACGAGGCGCAACGGCTACCCTGGTGGTCCGAAGGCCGCACGAGCAGCAGGAGGTGCGGGTGAGCCAGGAGCTCGACGCCGCGGTGCCCGCGCAAGAGGGCGCCCAGCAGAACGGGCAGGCGGCGGCACAGCCCGCGCCGCCGAAGCCGAACGGCGCGGCGCCGAACCCGTCCGCGACCCGCCGCGTCCGGGCCCGCCTGGCCCGGCGGATCACCGCGCAGCGCGCCGCCCCGGTCAAGCAGGTCCTCGAACCCCTCGCCGTCATCCACCGCGAGCTGCACCCCAACGCCGACCTCGGGCTGCTCCAGCGCGCCTACGACGTCGCCGAGGAGCTGCACCGGAACCAGCGGCGCAAGTCCGGTGACCCCTACATCACCCACCCGCTCGCCGTCGCCACCATCCTCGCCGAGCTGGGCATGGACACCACCACCCTGGTCGCGGCGCTGCTGCACGACACGGTCGAGGACACCGGCTACGCCGTCGAGAGCCTGAAGGCCGACTTCGGGGAGAAGGTCGCCGAACTCGTCGACGGCGTCACGAAGCTGGACAAGGTCAAGCTCGGCACGTCCGCCGAGGCCGAGACCATCCGCAAGATGGTCATCGCGATGGCCAAGGACCCGCGCGTCCTGGTCATCAAGCTCGCCGACCGGCTGCACAACATGCGCACCATGCGCTTCCTGCCGCCGGAGAAGCAGGCCCGCAAGGCCCGCGAAACGCTCGAAGTGCTCGCCCCGCTGGCCCACCGCCTGGGCATGGCCACGGTCAAGTGGGAGCTGGAAGACCTCGCGTTCGCGATCCTGCAGCCCAAGAAGTACGACGAAATCGTCCGCCTGGTCGCCGACCGCGCGCCCTCGCGGGACATCTACCTGCGGTCGGTCATCACCGACCTGACCAGCAACCTCGTCTCGTCGCGGATCACCGCGAAGGTCGAGGGCCGGCCGAAGCACTACTACTCGATCCACCAGAAGATGATCGTCCGCGGCCGCGACCTGGACGACATCCACGACCTGGTCGGCGTGCGGATTCTGGTCGAGGACGTCCGCGACTGCTACGCGGCGATGGGCGTCGTGCACGCGCTGTGGCAGCCGGTGCCCGGCCGGTTCAAGGACTACATCGCGCAACCGCGCTTCGGCGTCTACCAGTCGCTGCACACGACGGTGATCGGCCCGGACGGCAAGCCCCTCGAGGTGCAGATCCGCACCTACGAGATGCACCGCACCGCCGAGTACGGCATCGCCGCGCACTGGCGCTACAAGGAAACCAAGGGCACGCACAACGGCAACGCCATGGACGTCGACGAGATGGCGTGGATGCGCCAGCTCCTCGACTGGCAGCGGGAAGCCGCGGACCCGGGCGACTTCCTCGAGTCCCTGCGCTACGAACTGGCCTCCCGCGAGATCTTCGTGTTCACGCCGAAGGGCGACGTGATCACGCTGCCGGTGGAGTCCACGCCGGTCGACTTCGCCTACGCGGTGCACACCGAGGTCGGGCACCGCTGCATCGGCGCCCGCGTCAACGGCCGCCTGGTCGCGCTCGAACGCAAGCTGGAAAACGGCGAAGTCGTCGAGATCTTCACGTCGAAGGCGGAGAACGCCGGGCCGTCGCGCGACTGGCTGCAGTTCGCCGGCTCGCCGAAGGCCCGCGCGAAGATCCGGCAGTGGTTCGCCAAGGAACGCCGCGACGAGGCGATCGAAGGCGGCAAGGAAGCCATCACCAAGGAGATCCGCAAGGTCGGCCTGCCGATCCAGCGGCTGGTCTCCGCGGAGTCGATGGGCGCGGTCGCCACCGAGCTGCGCCACGCCGACATCTCGTCGCTCTACGCGGCGGTCGGGGAGGGCCACACCAGCGCGAAGCACGTCGTGCAGCGGCTGGTCGCCCTCATCGGCGGGGTCGACGCGGCGGAGGAGGAGCTCGCCGAGCGTGCGACGCCCTCGACCGTCACCCGGCGCCGCGGCTCCAACGACGTCGGTGTGGTGGTCAAGGGCGCCAGCGACGTCTGGGCGAAGCTCGCGCGCTGCTGCACCCCGGTGCCGGGCGACGAGATCCTCGGGTTCGTGACCCGCGGCGGCGGCGTTTCGGTGCACCGCACGGACTGCACGAACGCCGGTGACCTGCAGTCCCAGCCCGAGCGGCTGGTCGAGGTCGAGTGGGCGCCGTCGGCGTCGTCGGTGTTCCTGGTGGCCATCCAGGTCGAGGCGCTCGACCGGCACCGGCTCCTCTCCGACGTCACCAAGGTGCTGGCCGACGAAAAGGTCAACATCCTGTCCGCGTCGGTGACCACGTCCCGCGACCGGGTCGCGGTCAGCCGCTTCTCGTTCGAGATGGGCGACCCGAAGCACCTCGGCCACGTCCTCAAGGTGGTCCGCGGCGTGGAAGGCGTCTACGACGTCTACCGCGTGACGTCGGCTTCCTAGGGCACCCACGAACCGTCGACGGCGATCCCGGCGGCGGCGGCGATCCGGTCTCGCGACGCCAGGAGCCGGGCGCGCAGGGCCGGCAGGTCGACGCCGAGCAGCCGGCCGTCGCGCTTGACGGCCTTTCCGGCGACGAAGACGCTGTCCACGATGCCGGGGTGACCGGCGGAGACGATCGTGCCGGCCGGATCGCCGACGGGGAAGACCGACAGGTCCTGGGCGTCGAGCAGGACCAGGTCGGCGTCCTTGCCGACGGTCAGGCTGCCGGTCCGGGAACCCCGCCCGCAGGCACGGGCACCGTCCACGGTGGCGAACGCGAGGATGTCCCGCGGCGGGATGCCGCGGTCCACCGCGAACACCGTGCGCATGGCCCCGAACAGGTCGCCGCCCGCGGACGGGCAGTCGTCGATCGACAGCGACGGCCGCAGCCCGGCGGCCAGCGCCCGGCCGGTGATGAGCGGCTCGAAGCCCATCTTCAGCTCGGCGTCCGGGCTGATCGACACCGAAGCACCCGCGTCGGCGAGCATCGCCAGCTGGTCGTCGGAGAGCCCGTTGCCGTGCACGACGGTCGTGCGGTCGTCGAGCAGCCCGCGCTCCGCCAGGCCGGCGATCGGCCGGTCGCCGTGCGGCCAGCCGCCGGTGCCGTGGACGTGCGTGCTCACCGGGAGCCCGAGTTCCCGCGCCAGCGCGACATCCGCCGCCGTTTCGTCCATTGTGGACATCACCGGCCCGCGCAGGCCCAGTGCCATGTCGTCGCCCGGCAGCAGCTTCCGGACGCGCCGGATCTCCGGCTCGATGTCCGGCCCGTCGGCGCCGTAGCAGAAGATCGAGTGGCCGGGCGCCTCGCGCAGCCCGGCGATCGCGGCGTCGGCGTGCTCCGGGCCGGTGGCGCAGTGGAACCAGTCGAGCATGGTCGTGACGCCGGAGCTGAGGGCTTCGAGGCGGCCGAGGAGGTTGCCCAGGTGGACGTCCTCCGGCCGGTAGTGCGGCTTGAGTGTGCCGTGCACGGCGGTGCGGTACTGGCCGAACGTCCAGCCGGCGCCGAGCCCGCGGAACGCCGTTTGCCAGGTGTGGCGGTGGGTGTCCACGAAACCCGGCAGGACGATCTTGCCGGTGGCGTCGACGATCTCGGCGCCGGTGCCGTCGATCGCCGGGGCGACGGCGGCGATCCGGCCGTCTTCGATGAGCACGTCCCCGCGCGGGAGCGTGCCCACGACGGGATCCACGCTGAGCACCACGCCGCCCTGAACCAGAGTCTTCATCGGTGTCCTTCCCCAAGAGTTGACGTGTCAACTCTAGCGTAGACTGGCGGCATGGCGGAGCTGAGCACCGAGGACTGGGCGTTCTGGGACACCTGGATGCGCGCCCAGCGCCTGCTCGTCCGCGAACTCGACCGGGGGCTGCAACGCGACTGCGGCATCTCGAAGGCCGAGTTCAGCGTGCTGATGAGGCTGAGCGCGCCGATGCGCGTCGGCGAGCTCGCCGACGCGCTCGACTGGGAGAAGAGCCGTGTCTCGCACCTGCTGACGCGCATGGAGAACCGCGGCCTGGTGGCGCGGGCCGAGGACGGGGCGACCGGCCGCCGCACCGGCGTCGAGCTGACCGCCGAAGGCCGCCGGACGGCGGAGCGGGCCACCCGGGCCCACGGCGGCAACGTCCGCAGGCTCGTCCTCGACCGGCTCACGCCCGGGCAGGCCGCGGCCATCCGGGAGTGGAGCGAGCAGCTGATCGAGCGCGTCGAGCCCGGTTAGAAGAGGGCGGCCACCAGTGCCCCCAGCGGCGCCGGGGCCGAGGTCGTGCAGTTCGCCGTCGACGTAGACGGTGATCCGCCCGTGCGGCACGTAGAAGGCCCTCGCCCAGGGTTCGGCGTGCGGCGGGACCGTGGGCTCGCGGGGTGCGTCGACTTCGGACACCTCGAAGGGCTCTCCGGTGTCGGGTTCCGGGCCGACCCCCGGGGGAGCTGAAGTGGGTCATGCCGCCGACGCTGGGAACCGGGGGAGCGGCGGGGTATCCCCGGATTCCGGGATATCCGCGGCCGCGCGGTGCGCGCATACTGCGTCCATGGGGAGGGCCGGGCGCAGGGCGTGCGGCGCGAGGTCGCCGAGCTGCCGAGCGTGCTGTTCGCGGCCTACGGCCTGACCGCCCGCGAGCGTGCCGTCTGCCGCGAGGTGCTGGCCGGTTTGTCCACAGTGGACATCGCGGAGCGGCCGGCCATCTCGGCCCACACGGTGCAGGACCACCTCAAGTCGGTGTTCGGCAAGACGGGCGTCCGCAGTCGCGGGGAACTGACGGCGAAGCTGTTGTCTTGACGTGTCCGGGAATTGTCCTTCGACGATTCCCGGAACCGCGGTACCAGGGCGAAAATGCCGTCCCCGGAATCGACGATGGCATGCTACGGTCTGCAAATTGCAGGTGCCGGAAATGCGCGGTTGCGCCGGAGGGAGCAGCATGTCCGACGACACCACGCGGTACCTGTGCGCGGCGGCCTACCTCGACCCCGGCTACAGCACGCGGGCGATCAAGGAATTCCTCGTCGAACCCACCCGGCCGGTCCCGGCGACGCCGGGGATCGACGCGGGCCGCGTGCTCACCGAGGCGGTGCGGGCCCGGGCGCGCCGGAAGAACTACGACGTGATCCTGGTGCTGCTGATGGCCGTCGTCGCCTCGCTGTCGTGGGACAACGTGCTGCTGTACGCCTGGATCGTCGTCTCGGTCCTGTTCGTGGCGGCGCGGGCGGGCAAGACCGCCTACGCGACGCAGCGCACCTTCAACCCCAAGACGCTCGTCGCGATCGGCTTTTCCATCGTGACCGTCTGGCTGCTGCTGACCTTCTCGGACGACCTCTTCGCCGACGACCGCAGCCGGTACGCCGCGAGGTACGAGGACTACTACGACGAGACCTCGGGCGGCGACACGGCCCGGCTCGTCGTCGGCATCGTGCTCGCCGTGGTGGTGCTCGTGGTGGTGACGATCGAGCGGTGGTCGCTGTGGAACCTGCTGACGACCCGCTTCCGGCGCCTCGCCCCGCCGGCGCCCGACACCGGCCGGCTCACCGGGGCGTTCACCGAAGACTTCCGCGAGCAGCTCGGCCGGTACCGGCGGGAAGACGAATTCGCCGGTGCGCCCGGCGCGCCCCTGGTGGTGTACCGCGGCTACAACCCCTTCGTGGGCGCCGGGTTCCGGCGCGCGGCCTGGTCCATGGCGATCCCGCTGGAGCGGGTCGAAGACGGCGAAGACGCCCCGGAGACCCGGCCGGAGCTCACCACCGAGGCGCTGTACGAAGGGATCCGCGCGGCGATCGGGAACCTCCGCAACTCGAGCGCGCTGTCGCCGGACCGCCGGCTGGCCGGGCTGACCGTGACGGAGGCGGTGTTCACCCCGGCCGCGGAGCTCATCGACCACCTGGCGGAGCCGGAAGCCGCGGCCTACCTGCCGGACATCGAGTACCCGCCGCACACGCGGCTGACCGAGGCGCACGTCGAGCAGCTGCGGACCGAGCCGAAGGAATGGGCGCGCTACTACCTGTGCTTCCAGGTCGAAACCTGGGACCGGGAGCTGGTGCTGACGACGTTCCTGCACGTCGCGGTGGACGACACGACGCTGTACGTCGAATGGACGCCGTTCATGCTGCCGCCGGTCAAGGCCGAGTACCGCGCGGTGGACAAGATGCGGCCGGACTCGCTGCGCCCGTTCGGCCAGGGACTGCTGGCGTGGCTGGAGATGCCGGCGAGCCTGCCGGGCCGGGTCGCGAACCTCGCCTCGTGGATCCGCCGGCCCGGCCGCGAGCCCGGGGTCCTCGACCCGGACCGTTACGGCACCGCGCGCACGTTGCGCGAACTGGGGTCGGTGAACAAGTTCACCGACTACTTCCAGCTCGTCGACATCGAACGCTACGAGAAGATCATCGAAAGCCGGCTCCTGCCGGCGATCGGCAAGCTCCTCGGCGACGCCGGGTTCTCCACGGCCAAGTTCGACGAGCAGGCGGCGGTCGTGATCAACAACGACATCACCATCGAGGGCGACAACCGCGCCCCGATCAGCCAGACCGGGGTGCGCGGCCAGCGCCGGCGCCCGCCCGGCAAGCCCGACGACGCGACCAGGACGGAGACCTGATGGGACACCGGATTTCGAACAAGGTCAGCATCGGCGGCGACAACTCGGGCGACATCAGCCAGACGGGCATCGACGGCGGCGGGGGCGAGGCCGCGGTCTCGTCGCTGCTGGACCTCGTCGAGCGTCTGACGGCCGAGGTGCGCGGCAAGGAGCTGGCCAAGCAGGAGGTGCTGGAGGACACGCTGACGGACCTGGCCGCGGACCTGCGCGCGGGCGACGCCGCCGAGCCGGCGGTGGTGCGCAGCCGGTGGGAGAAGGTGAAGGGCCTGCTGGGCGGGCTCGTGCAGTTCTCGGAACTGGTGGCGAAGATCTCCGACCAGGTGCAGAAGATCTTCACCTGAGTCCATTCCGGACGGCCCGGCTGCTCGGGCTCACCGCTGGAGGAACTTGCGCAGCAGTGCGGTGACCTCGGCCGGGCGTTCCATCGACGGCAGGTGCCCGGTGCCGGCGAGTTCGACGAACTCCGCGTCCGGCAGCGACGCCGCCAGGTGCTCGGACAGCTCGACCAGGCCGGGCGCGTCGGCCGTCCCGATCACCACCAGCGCGGGGGGCGTGATCTCGGCCAGCCGGTGCCGGGTGTCCGGGATCCGCTCCGTCCACTGTGGAGCCGTCCAGTCGTGGCGGTACACCTGCTCGCACATTTCCCGCACCAGCGCCACCATTTCCACCGGCAGCACCGACACGTCCCGCGCCGGGCCGGCGACCAGGTAGCGGATGTTGGCCTCCGCCATCGCCCGCACGTCCGCCGGGTCGACGTCGCCTTCGCGGGCGCGGTAGCGGGCGAGCCGGTCGGCCGGCAGCACCTCGGCCGTCAGGCGCGCGATGTCCGCCTGCATGTGGTCCGGCCACTCGTGCCCGGTGAGGCCGGAGCCGAGCAGGGCGATCCGGGTGATCCGCTCCGGTGCGGCGAGGGCGGCGTCCAGCGCGCACGCCCCGCCCATGGACGCCCCGACGAGCGCGGCCTGCTCGATCCCCCGGGCATCGAGCAGGGCCAGCAGGTCCTCGTAGTGGGCGAACTCGCCGGGGCCGTCGGCGGTTTCGCCGAACCCGCGGCGGTCGTAGCGGATCACCCGGTGCGTGGCGGCGAGCGCGGTGAACTGGGCGTCCCACATCCGGCGGTCGCCGATCGCCGCGTGCAGCAGCACGACCGCGGGCCCCTCGCCCGCTTCGTCGTAGCCGAACGCCGCGCCGCCCACCTCGATCATCGCCATGGCCCCAAGCTAGCGACACGACCACGTCACACACCGCAGGTTTCGCTGAGGGCGAGAAGCTAGGGTGCGGTTCATGACCGACGGATTCGACCTGACGCGCGACGGCGAAGTCGCCCGCCTCACGCTGACCCGGCCGGAGAAGATGAACGCGATCACCTACGGCATGTGGTCGGCGGTCCCGGACGTGGTGGCCGAGGTGGAGGCCGACCCGGCGCTGAAGGTGCTGCTGATCGCCGGGGCCGGCAAGCACTTCTCGGCGGGCGCCGACATCAGCGAGTTCGGCGAGCTGCGCACGACGGCGGAGGGCGCGGCGAGCTACGACAAGGCGGTCGAGGGCGCGGTGGCGGCGCTGACCTCGATGCGCAAGCCCTCGGTGGCGATGATCCAGGGCAACTGCATCGGCGGCGGCTGCCAGGTCTCGGTCGCCTGCGACTTCCGGTTCGCCGCCGAAGGTTCCCGGTTCGGCATCACCCCGGCGAAGCTCGGCATCGTCTACCACTTCGATTCGACGCGCCAGCTGGTGTCCCTGGTCGGCCCGGCGCACGCCAAGTACTTCCTGCTCTCGGGCGAGCTGATCACCGCGGGCCGCGCGCGCGAGATCGGCCTCCTCGACGACGTCTTCCCGGCGGATTCGCTGGAGGCTTCGACGGCGGAGTTCATCGCGACGCTGTGCTCGCGTTCGCAGGCCTCGATCCGCGGGATGAACCGGATCATCGAGAAGATCGTCGCCGGCCAGGAGACCCCGGACGCGGAGGTCGAGGAGATCCGGTCGGAGGCCCTGCACGGCGAGGACTACGCGGAGGGCGTCGCCGCGTTCCTCGAGCGCCGCCCGCCGCGCTTCACCTTCCGCTGAAGTCCCCGCACCGCGGGGAAAGTCAGGCGCCGAGGTACTCGCGGAAGTGCTCGGCGACCACGTCGGTGACGCCCGCGGGGTCGAGCCTGCCGTCGATTTCGATGACCCGGATACCGCGGGCCCGTGCGGCGCGGACCGCCTGCGCGGCCAGCATCCGGTCGCGCGTCAGCCGGCTGCGCTGCTCCGGGATGGTCGGCTCGTCCGGCCGGTGGCGCAGCTGGTGCTGGCGGAACAGCTCGGTCGGCACCAGCACCACCATCCGGCGCGGCGAATCCACCAGCGGGGCCACCAGTTCCGGGTGCAGGCCCCCGCCTTCGGCGACGATCGGGCGCGGGGATTCCCACGCGCGCAGCTCGTCCAGCGCCCGCTGGAACCGCTGCTCGAACTCGGCCAGCACCGCGGTCAGCTGCTCGCCGGCCGGGATGTCGCCGCCCGGCGCGGTCTCGGGGCGCGCGCGGTCGTCGTGGTGGTAGGTGGTCAGCCCGTGGCGGTCGGCCAGCAGGCGCGCGACCGTGGACTTCCCGGTCCACGGGGCGCCGCCGATCCACAGCGCCTTGCGCAGGGTCCCGAACGGATCCGAGGTCATCGTTCGACTATTGCGGCACCGGCGGGCCGAAGGCCAGAGTTCCGGCGCCGGTTGAGCCGTTCAGCGCAGGGCCGGTCACCGCCCGTCGTCGTCGACGACGAGCACGGTCGAGCCGTCGGCGAAATCGGGTGGCCCGCCCAGCTTGAAGTGGAACCGCGAGCCCGGCCGGACCGCGGCGATCACCTGCGTCTCGGCGGTGTCGAGCACGATGATCGAGTGCTCGGCGGTGATCGGTTCCGGCCGCAGCACCTCCGGCACGACCGGGATCGGCAGCGTGCCGGAGACCGAGCCGCTGCCGTCGTCTTCCGGGCCCGGCGGTTCGAGCGGTTCGAACGGCGGCGGCGGGACGAGCTGCGGGCGCCGCCGCCACCAGAGCCCGGCGAGCAGGCCGGTCAGCAGGCCACCGGAGCCGCTGACGGCCGACGCCAGCCCGGCGCTGATCCCGGCCGGCGCTTCGGCCGCCACCGGGGGCGCCACCGGCGCGGGCACGGCCGGCAACGGGCCGAACCGCACGGCGGGGTCCTTGGCGTCCTCCGGCAGCTGAAGCACCTGGCCCGGCTCGATCCGGGTGGCGTCGGTGAACGGCGTGCCGTCGGGCCGCGGCCTGCCCTGGTTGAGCCGGAAGATCTCCGCGAACCGGTTCCCGTCGCCGAGCGCGCGTTCGGCGATCTTGAACAGCGTGATGTCGTCCGGGTTGTCGGCGTGCGGCACGATGTAGTACTTGACCGACGGCGGGGGCGGCGCGGTCTGCGCGAGCGCCGGGCCCCCGGCGAGCATCGCGAAGAGGACACCGGCGGCACCGGCTTGCCCGGCCCGCCCGAGGACGCGGCGCACCGCGGAAGCCCGGTTTTCGGCCATGGTCGGCACCTCTCCCCGGCGACCCCGGCGGGTTCCGGTGTTGCCCCCTACACGGGGCCGGTGCGGACGCGGTTCAGATCTCGTCCCAGGGAACGGTTTCGTAGGCCTTCGCGAGCAACGCCACCGCGCCGTCCGCGGGCGGCAGGACGAGGTCGTCCACGGCGGCGACCGGGCGGCCGGGCGTTTCCGAGTTCGTCACGAACACCGCGTCGAAATCGCGGAGGTCGGCGGGCCGGACTTCGCGCGTCTCCTGCGGGACGCCGAGGCGCCGCAGGGCTTCCTGCTGCACCAGCATCGTGATCCCGGGCAGCACCGCGGCTTCCGGCCACACGATCGTGTCGCCGGCCAGGAAACCGGTGTTCCAGATCGACGCTTCGCTGATCCGTCCGGCGTGGTCGACGAACAACGCGTCGTCGAACCCGGCCAGCGCGGCTTGGCGGGAGTGGTGGATCAGCCCGAACGTGCCCAGATGCTTCACCTGGGGCAGATCCCGCTCGTAGCGGACCGTCCGCAGGCGCAGCGGCGCCGGGTCGGGCGCGTGCGGCGGGAGCGTGCGAACCAGGATTTCCGGCGTCATCGGTTCGGCGAACGAGCGCGTGAGCACCAGAACCCGCACCGAAAGCGCCGGTTCGCCGTCGATCGCCTGCCGGACGTAGGAGCGCACCTGGTCGACGTCGAGGTCGGTGCCGAACAGCAGCCGGGTGCTCGCCGCGAGCCGTTCGAGGTGGAACGCGAGCCCGCGGACCCGCCCGTCCCGGACCTGCATCGCGGTGAAGTGGCCGTAGGAGACCATTCCCGCGAGCGCGGCGTCCGGGCCGAGCGGATCCCCGTTCAGCTCGTAGCGGGGCGGCACTACTGGACGGTGACGCCCGTGAACTTGACCTGCTTGGTCGGCGTCCCGGTGCCGTCCTGCGGGTTCGGGTTCGCGATGCCCGCCTTGGCGACCGCGTCGAGCACCTTCAGGCCCTCGTCGCTGATGCTGCCGAACACCGAGTAGTCCGCCGGGAGGCCTTCGGCGTTGCCGTAGACCATGAAGAACTGGCTGCCGCCGGAGTTCGGGGCGGACGTCTTCGCCATGGCGAGGATGCCGCGGCCGTACTTGATCTCCGGGAACGCCTCGTCCGGCATCGTGTAGCCGGGGCCGCCCTGGCCGTCGGTCGTCGGGTCACCGGTGGCCGACGGGTCACCGCACTGCAGCATCTGCAGGCCTTCGGTGCCGAGCCGGTGGCACATGGTGTCGTTGTAGAAGTTCTGCTTCGCGAGGCTGATGAAGCTCTGCACGGCGCAGGGCGCGAGGGCCCGGTCGAGCGTCAGCGGGATGTCGCCCGCGGTGCTCTTGAGCGTCACGTTCACCGTGCCGGTCGACGGGACGTTCTTGCCGTCGGGCGTGTTCACCTTCTTCGGCGCCTTGCTGCCCGTCGTGTCGGCCTTGAAGTCGCACGTCGTCGGGTTCGGCAGCGCCGTGGCCCGCTTCGGCAGCGCGGTGCGCTGCGTCGGGATCTGGACTTCGGTCGGCGGCGGCGTGGCCGACGACGACGCCGCGGTGTCGGTGTTTTCCCCGCCGTTGGCGCTGACGATCCACACCACCACGCCCGCGACGACGAGGACCGCCACGCCGACGACACCGGCGCCGATCCTCCGGCGTCGCTTCTGCTGCTCCAATCGGCGCTCGAGCTGCCTCTCGAGCTTGCGCTTCGCAGCTTCGCGGCGCTGCTGGTTGGTCGCCACCCCGTACCCTCCAGGTTTCCGCTCGTGTCACACGTCTGAGGTAGCGGCAGTGTATGGGCACAGCCTGTGAGGACCATGTACAGGGCCCGCTAGTCTCAACCCGATCGTGATCGGCGCCATCCGGCGCGGATGTCCGGGAGGCGTTCGGTGCTCGTCGTCGGGTTCGGCAGCGGCCCGCTGCAGGCCAACTGCTACCTGCTGGCGGAGGCCGCCGGCGGGCCGTGCGTGGTCGTGGATCCGGGGCAGGACGTGGCCGGTCCGCTGGCCGCCGCGCTGGCCGAGCACCGGCTGGTCCCGGCGGCCCTCGTGGCCACCCACGGGCACCCGGACCACGTCGCTTCGGCCGCCTCGCTGTCGGCCGGGCACGGCGTCCCGCTGCACCTGCACCCCGCCGACGCCCAGCTCCACGACGGTGCCAGCGTCCCGCTCGAGACCGGGACGTTCGCCGGGCTGGACATCGACGTCCGGCCCGCGCCCGGGCACACCCCGGGGTCGGTGGTGCTCGTCCTGGAGACGGCGGAGGGCGGCCGGCTCGCGCTGACCGGCGACACGCTGTTCGCCGGGTCGGTGGGCCGCGGCGACGTGGCGGGAGCGGTGCGGGAGCTGCTGGTGAGCCTGCCGGACGACACGGTGGTGCTGCCGGGCCACGGCCCGGCGACGACGATCGGCCGGGAACGCGCGGGCAACCCGTTCCTCGCCGGGACGGGGGCGTGAACATGGCCGGGGAGACGACCGAGCGGATCGCGCTCTTCGAGGAGGACCCGCGCGGGCGGCGGCGCCGGGGGATCTCGGGCCTGATCGGCGTGGTCATCGTGGCCGCGGCGTTCGGCGGCATCGCCGGGCTGATCGGCGGCACGGTGACCGGGCTGGTCGTCGCGCTGGTGATCGCCCTGCCGCTGCTGTACGTGATGGCGGTCAGCATCCGGCGCCGCGTCTGGCTGGAGGGCTCGACGCTGCTCGTGCGCACCTGGGGCCTGCGCCGGGTCGACCTGGTCACCGCGACCCGGCTCGACCTCGTCGTCGGCGACGTCCGGGGCAGCCGCACGGTCAGCCTGCTGGTCAACGCCGGTCAGCGCGGCAAGGTCGCGAAGGTCGACCTCGCGGTGTTCTCCGGCACCGGCGGGCGCGAGCTGGGCATCCTGCAGCTGCGGAAGCTGGCGAACGCGCTGATGAACAACACCGAGGCGAACGGCCTCGTCTTCGGCGAGCTGCTGGTCGCCGAGCTGAAGGCCGAAGCGCGCGGCTCCGGCGTGGCGGAGCGCCCGCTCTACCGGCTGGCGTCGGTGGCGCCGTCGGGGAAGTACGTGCAGCGCTTCACGATGGAAGCCGTCAGCCGGTTCGTGGCGACTCTCGACTGACGTCCGCTTCGCGCAGCTGCTCGAGCTGGTAGACGAGCTCCGGCACCTCCTGCGCGATGTAGGCGGCGAGGCGCTCGACGTGGTGCAGCGTGGCGCGGACGTCCTCCAGAGCGGCCGCGATGCGCGGCAGGGATTCCACGGCCTGGACGGCGCCCGTGACCACCCGCAACGCGCCTCGCACGAGGCACCGCGGTCCGGCGAACAGGAACATGGGGCTTTCCTACCCCGTTCTCGCCGGTGCGACCAGGCCGGGGTACGCCGGTGTTACGGGTGGGACGGAACGGCTTTCGTGGTGCTGCTGAGGTGGGCGGCCGGCTCGCGGGAGGCGATCAGCGCGGCCAGGACCGTCGTCACCGGGACGGCCGCGACGATGCCGACGCTGCCGGCGAGCGTGCGGATTATCTCCTGCGCGATTTCCTCGCTGCCGAGCAGCGCGCCCAGGCCGACCCCGGAGATCGACGAGTACAGCAGCACCGGCAGCGCGGCCCCGGCGTAGGCCATGACGAGCGTGTTGACCGCGGAGCCGACGTGGTCGCGGCCGATCCGCAGGCCGGAGCGGTACAGCTCCCGCCAGGTCAGGTCCGGGTTGGCGCGGCGCAGTTCCCAGACGGCGCTGGTCTGGGTGACGGTGACGTCGTCGAGCACGCCGAGCGCCCCGATCACCACCCCGGCGAGCAGCAGCCCGCGCGCGTCGATGCCGTGGCCGAGCGAGCCGATCAGGGTCGACGTGCTGTCGTCCAGGCCGGTGAGCGAGGCCGCGGCGGAGAAGATGGCGGAGAGGACACCGATGAGGGCGAGGCTGACGAGCGTGCCGAGCACGGCCGCGGACGTTCTCGCGGAGAGCCCGTGGGTCAGGTAGAGCGCGATGAACATGATCGCGCCCGCCCCGGCGATCGCCACGACCAGCGGGTTCTCGCCGGCGAGGATGGCCGGGAGGATGAACAGCGCGATGACGGCGAAGGACAGCCCGAGCGCGACCAGCGCGGCGACCCCCTGCCAGCGGCCGAGCACGAGCACCGCGACCGCGAACAACGCGGCCAGC
Source organism: Amycolatopsis sp. cg9 (assembly GCF_041346945.1). Classification (NCBI taxonomy): domain Bacteria; kingdom Bacillati; phylum Actinomycetota; class Actinomycetes; order Pseudonocardiales; family Pseudonocardiaceae; genus Amycolatopsis; species Amycolatopsis sp. cg9. The sequence goes on from NZ_CP166850.1 coordinate 7,110,384, forward strand.
ACGAACAGCGGCGTCCCGCGCTGGAAGTCGACCAGCTGGAAACTGGCCGGATCACCGGCGTTCCCGCCGTTGTAGGCGAGCACGACGGCGTCCCCGGCGGCGAACCGCGGGGTGCTCGGCTCGATCGGGACGGTCAGCTTGAGCGGCTTCCCGTTCGCCGGGCCGTCGGTCATGGTGAGGTCGACGGTCAGGCACGGTTTCGCGTCCGGGTCGGCCTGGTCGCCGACCTGCACCTGGCCCTGGGCGAGGCAGGGACCGGTGTTCGTGGCGGAGATGCTCGCGTGCACGGGCGTGCCCTGCGGGACGACGCTCGTCGGGGAGGCCTTGCCCCAGGGGTAGAGGACGATCATCCCGACGACGGTGGCCAGCGCCAGCGGCGCGAGGAGCCAGATCAGGAGCAGCTTGACGCGCCGGGACGCGGGGGCGGCGGGGCCGTGGCCGTGCCCGTGGCCGTGTCCGTGGCCGGTTTCGGCTGTGGTGGCGTGGGTGGGTTCCGCCGGTGTGCGCGGCTTGGCCCCGGCCGTGACCCGCTGGGGCCCGGTGTCGCCGCGGCGGGTGGCCCGCTGGGGTCCGGTGTCGCCGCGGCGGGGCCTGCGGGTGGCCGCGGGGTCGGCTTGGTCGGTGGCCGGGACCCGCTGTGTGCCGGTGGTGCCGGGGCGGAGTGCGGCAGGGTCGGCTTGGTCGGTGGCCGGGACCCGTTGCGGGCCGGTGTCGCCGCGGCGGGGCCTGCGGGTGGCTGCGGGGTCGGCTGGGTCGGCGGCCGGGACTCGCTGTGCGCCGGACCGGGGTGCGGCAGCGTCGGCTTGGTCGGCGGCCGGGACCTGCTGGGGCCCGGTGTCGCCTCGGCGCGGCTTGCGGTTGGCTGCGGGGTCGGCTGGGTCGCCGGTCGGGACTCGCGGTGCGCCGGTCGCGCCCCGGCGAGGCGGCGCAGCGTCGGCCTGCTCGCCGGCGGGGACCCGCTGCGGGCCGGTGTCGGCTCGGCGGACGGGCCGGGGGGCCGCGGTGGCGGCCGGGATCCGGTGCGAGCCCGTCTCCGCCGGGACTCGTTGCGGGCCGGTGGCCGGACGGCGGCGGGCGGGGTCGGGCGATCGGCGAGCTGCCTCAGGCGGGGTGTGGCGGGCCGGTTTCCCGGGCGTTCCCGGCGTTCCGGACGTCCCGGGCCCCGGCGAAGGGGACACCTCGTCCCGGACCCGGCGAATCGGTCCGGTGTCGTCGTCGGCGAGGTCGGGGCGGTCCACCCGCACATCCTGACAGCGGGATCCCGGCGCCCGCGTCAGGGGCCGCTGTCGGACCGGTTCGTCCGGATGCGTCAGCCGTACGCCTGGCGCAGGTGCACCCGCCGGTAGGCCGACGGCGGGGTGTCGAAGTGGTCGAGGAACGCCTGCCGCAGGGTTTCCGTCGAGCCGAAACCGCAACGGCGGGCGATCGTGGCCAGCGGGAGGTCGGTCCCGGACAGCAGCCGGGCCGCCTGCTCGGTGCGGATCGTCCGGACGTACCGGCCCGGCGTCGTGCCGAGGTGGGCGTCGAACAGCCGGGTGAGCTGGCGGGTGCTGATGCCCGCCCGGGCCGCGAGCGCCGGCGTGCCCAGGTCCTCGTCGAGGTGCTCGGCGATGTACGCGGTGAGGTCGCGGACCTCGCGGTGCTCCGGCGGGGGACCGGACAGGAACAGGCTCACCTGGGCCTGGTTCCCCGGCCGCTGCAGGTACGTGACCAGCGCGCGGGCCGCCTCGCGGGCCAGCGACGGGCCGTGGTCGGCCTCCACCAGCGACAGCGTCAGGTCGAGCCCGCTCGTCACGCCCGCCGCCGTGTAGACGTTGCCGTGGCGGACGTACAGCGGCACCGGGTCCACCGTCACCGCCGGGTAGTCCCGGGCGAGCCGGGCCGCGTAGCGCCAGTGCGTGGTCGCGCGACGGCCGTTGAGCAGGCCGGCCGCGGCGAGCACCTCGGCGCCCGTGCACACCGACGCGACCCGGCGGCTGGTGCGGGCGAGCCGCCGGACGTGGGCGAGGACGCGCTCGTCGGCCGCTGCGGCCGGGCTGCCCCAGCCGCCCGCGACGACCAGCGTGTCGAGGTCGCCGGTCACCTGGTCGAGCCGCAGGTGCGGCTGCAGCACCAGCCCGGCGCAGGTGCGGATGCCGTGCCCGTCGACCGAGGCGAGCTGGATCTCGTACGGCGGCCGCGCGCCGAGCCGGTTGGCCGCGTCGAACACATCGGCGGGACAGGCGATGTCCAGCAGCTCGGCGTCGGCGTACCCGACGATCACGACCCGTCTGGGTGACCCTGGCATGATCGAACGCTAGCAGCCGGACCGGGCACTCGGACGCGGTTCGCAGGAATCCGGACATCGGCGGCCCGTCCGGCGCGGCGGCCCGCCATGGTCGGGGACATGACCGATGAGCAGAAGACCATCGCCTTCGTCGTTTACCCCGGGCTGACGCCGCTCGACCTCGTGGGCCCGCTCCAGGTGCTCAGCGCGCTCGCGCAGCTGGACGCCGGGTACCGGACCGTCGTGGTCGGCGCGAGCAAGGACACCGTCGGCACGGACACGCCGTTGCGCGTCGCCCCGAGCCACACCTTCGACGAGGTCCCGGCGCCGTACGCGCTGCTGGTCCCCGGGGGCACCGTGCCGACGCTGCGGGCGATGGCCGACGAGCGCCTCCTCGCCTGGCTGCGCACCGCGGCCGCGGGGGCGGAGCTGGTGACGTCGGTCTGCACCGGGTCGCTGGTCCTCGGCGCGGCGGGCCTCCTCGAAGGCAAGGAGGCGACCACGCACTGGATGTTCCGCGACGTCCTCGCCGGGCTCGGCGCCACGCCGGTCGCGCGGCGGTGGGTGGAGGACGGCGCGGTGATCACCGCCGCCGGGGTGTCGGCGGGCATCGACCTCGCGCTGCACCTGGTCGAACGGCTGGCCGGGCGGCAGCTGGCGACGAACGTCCAGTTCGGCATCGAGTACGACCCGGAGCCGCCGCAGGGCGCGCTGGACTGGGCGAACCCGCCCTACGGCGACCTCAAGCCGCTGCGCGAGCACACCCTGCGGGCGGGGCTGGCCGATCACCCGGCGTTGCTGGAGAAGCTGCTCGCGCACACCTGACCGACGTCGTCGGCCATCCGGGTGATCGGCGGACGCGCCGCGCGCCCGGCGGTTAGATTCAGCTCGCTCGATCAGGTGATCTCGCGGGTGGGGTGTTGTAGCCGTGCGGTTCCAGGTGCTCGGCCCGATGACGGCCTCCGTCCCGCTGCCCTCGGCGGCCCAGCCGCGGCGGCTGCTCGCCGTCCTGCTCGCCCGCGCCGGCCAGTACGTCGGCCGCGACACGCTGGTCGACGAGCTGTGGCCGGACGGCGCGCCGTCGAGCGCCGCGGCCATCGTGCAGGTCACCGTGTCGAAGCTGCGCAAGACGCTCTCACCCGGCCTCGGCGCCGCCGAGGCCGGGCAGCGGCTGCGGTCCGGGCCGCGGGGGTACGCGCTGACCGTCGAGCCGGGGGAGCTGGACGCGGACGAGTTCCTGACGTGGGTGTCGGCGGGCGCCGACGACCGCGCCCAGCGCCGGCGCGCCCTCGAACGGGCGCTGGCCTGCTGGCGGGGCGACGCGTTCGCCGACGTCGCCGGCGGGCCGCTGCTGGAGGCGCACAAGCTGTGGCTGGAGGACCGGCGCTCGGCGGCGCTGCTCCAGCTGGTCGAGCTGGAGCTCGCCGACGGCGACGGCCGGTCCGTGGTCGAACGGCTCGGCCCGGTGGTCGCGGCCCGGCCCGCCGACGAGCGGTTCGCCGCCCGGCTCGCGGCCGCCCTCGGCGCGGTCGGCCGCCGCGAATCGGCGCTGGAGGTGCTCCGCCGGACGCGGCGGGCGCTCTGGGAGGAGGCGGGGGTGTGGCCGGGCGCGGACCTCGTCGCGGTGTACCGCCGGATCGCCGGCACCGAGTGGACGACGCCGGGCCCGCCCGCCCAGCTCCCGCCCGCCGTGCCCGACTTCACCGGCCGCGCGGCCGAACTCGCCGACGTCACCCGCGCGCTGCGGGGACCGGCGCCGGTCGTGCTGCACGGCGCCGCCGGGGCCGGGAAGTCCGCTCTCGCCGTGCAAGCCGCCTGGCGCGTCCGCCGCCGCTTCCCCGACGGCCAGCTGATGGCGTCGCTGCGCGGCCCGGACGGGACGCCCGCCGAACCCGCGGCCGTGCTGGCGGGGTTCCTGCGCGTGCTCGGGGCGACCCCGGCCGAACTGGCCGACCGCGCGGGGCTGCCGGGGCTGTGGCGCGGCTACACCGCCGACCGCCGGTTGCTGGTGCTGCTGGAAGACGCCGCGTCCGAGGCCCAGGTGCGCGCCCTGCTGCCGAGCGGCCCCGGCTGCGCGGCGCTGGTCACGGCCCGCCGCGAGCTGCCCGGTCTTTGCGGCGCGCACCCGGTTCCGGTGCGCGATCTGTCCACAGAGGACGCTGGAGCGCTGCTGGCCGCGATCGCGGGGGAGTCCCGGCTGCGCGCGGAACCCGAAGCCGCGCAACGGCTTCTCGGCCACTGCGGCGGCCTCGCCCTGGCCGTCCGGATCGCCGGTACCCGGCTCGCGGCGCGCCCGAACCTGCCGGTCGCCGAGCTCGCCGCGAGACTGTCCGACGACCGGCGGCGGCTCGACGAGCTGACGGCGGGGGACCTGAGCGTCCGGGCCGCGGTGGCCTCGGCGCTGCGCGAGCGCCCCGCCGCGGACATCGCACTGGTGAGACTGCTCGCCGCCTTCGACGGCGCGGTCCCGGACTGGTCGGCTGCGGCGTTGCTCGACCGGCCGACCGCGGAAGCCCGCGACCGCCTCGACGCACTGGCCGCCGCACACCTGCTGGACCCGTCCGGAACGGTCCCGCCCTTCGTGCGGCTGGTGTTGGCGGAGGGCCGGCCGGGGGAGGTCGACCCGGCCGCGCTGCGCCGCGCTTGCGAGGCCGCGCTGGCGCTGGCCGAGCACGCGTTGGGCCGCCAGGCACACCGGCCGGCTGGGGTGGCTGGTGCTGCGGCGGTGGCCGAGCCGGATGCGGTGGTGGAGGGGTGGCGTTCGGCGGGAACGTCGGGTGGCGCGGCGGTGGCCGAGTCCGACCGAGCGGTGCGGGGGCGGCGGTCGGCGGGGGTGGCCGAGCCGGATCCGGTGGGGCAGGGGTGGCGGTCGTCGGGTGCCGGGGCGGTGGCCGACGACCGAGCGGTGCGGGGGCGGCGTCCGGCGGGGGTGGCTGGTGTTGCGGCGCTGGCCGAGCCGGATCCCGTGGCGCAGGGGCGGCGGTGGGCGGAAGCGGCCGGCGCTCCCATCCCGGCCCAGCCCGACCTGGCGGCGCGGCGGCGGCCGGCTGATGGTGCGGCGGTGGCCGAGCCCGACCCGACGGTGCCCGGGCGGCGGTCGGCGGACGCCCCTGATACTCCCGCGGCCGCCAAGCCCGACCCCGCCGTCCTGCGCCGGATCGCGGCTGACCCCGCTGCCTGGGCCGCCGCCGAAACCGGGCACCTCGCGGCCGCCGTCCGGCTGGCTGGGGCTCGGGGGTGGCACGAGCTGACCGAGCAGCTCGCGGATGCCTGCACCGCGCTCGCCGGCACGCCGTGGCTCGGGCATGCCGCTCGCGCCGTCACCGTGGCCGGGCTGGCTGCGGCCCGGCGCCGTCGTGATCCGCACGCCGAGGCCGAGAAGCTCTTCACCCTCGGCTCGGTGCACTGGCAGCACGGCCGGTGGCGGCAGGCGCGGAACTACTTCGTGATGGCCGAGCACCGCTTCCGGCTCCTGGACGATCCGCGGGGTACCGGGACCGCGCTGGCCGCGCTCGCCGACGTCCACCTCGACGGTGGTGATCCGCGGGCCGCCGAGGCCGAACTGCGGGAAGCCCTCGACCTGCTGCGTGCCTGCGGGGACCGGCGGGGGCAGGCGGCCGCGGCGGCTCAGCTGGGCTCGCTCGCCGAAGACGTCGGGGACGTGCGGGGTGCGGTCGAGAGCTTCGAAGTCAGCATGCTGCTCGCCCGCGAATGCGACGACGGTCGCTGGCACGACCAGGCCGCGAAGCGCTACGCCGACGTCCTGCGCCGCCACGGCGGGCACGACCAGGCGGCCGACCTGCTCACCGGTGCGCTCGGCGGTGCCGTCCGGACGCGGGAGCGGCACTGGGAGGCGCACGTCCTGCGCAGCCTCGGCGACCTGCACACCGACGCCGGCGAGCTTGCCGACGGGCGGCGCTGCCTGACGCGGTCGCTGGCGCTGTTCGACCAGATCGGGCACCGGCACGCCGCCGCCTACACCCACCGCAGCCTCGCCGAAGCCTGCCGCCGCGCGGGTGATCCGGCGGGGGCACGGCGGCACCTGCTGGCCGCCATGGGCGTGTTCCGGGAGCTGCACGACCGCCGCGGTGCCGGGTACGCCCTGCTCAGCCTGGGCCGGACGCACGCGACCGAAGACGCCGCACCCGAGGCGGCGCGGTGCCTGCGCAGCTCGGCCGGGCTGTTCCGCGAGCTCGGGTTCCCGCTGTGGGAGCTGCGCGCGCTGGGGGAGCTGGCCGGCGTGACCGGTGAATCCCCGGCCCGCGACCGCAGTCGTGAACTCTTGACGAAGATCAGGACCTGACGGGCCCGTGCCCCGGTCCGCGGCGGCGGGTGTTTGGCGAAGTTATGGCCGCCCCGATTTGGCTGCCGCCGTTCGGATCGTCGCACGAGAAGGAGCAAGGCATGCCGGCACAACGGATTCTGGCGCGGGCGGCACTGGGGCTCGTCGCTTCGGCCGCGATGGTCGTCTTCGCCACGATCGGCACCGCGTCGGCGAGCGTCGAGGTCACCAAGCTGACCCAGGCGCAGGCGGCGTCGCAGCTGTCCGCGGCCGGGGTGACCCACTCGTCCAGCGGGAACTGCACGACGCGGTCGAACTCGACCTGCACGTCCTACGAGCAGATCAACCAGAGCACGGTCAGCGGCGTGATCACGCTGAAGCGCGCCAGCGGCTGCGCGATCAACATCACCGGCGGGACCGAGGTCGGCCACGCGTCGGGCACCTACAGCCACTACAACGGCTACAAGGTCGACATCTCGCACAACAGCTGTATCGACGCCTACATCAAGAACAGCTTCGGCTACATCGGCCTGCGCGGCGACGGTTACCCGCAGTGGAAGGCCGGGTCCGGCAACCTCTACTGCGACGAGGGCAACCACTGGGACATCACCTACTACACCTGCGGCTGCTGACGTCCCGGGGCCTGTCCGTTCCGAGGGCGGCGGACAGGCCCCGGTTACCGGCCGCGACGGCCGGGTACCCCCGTGGGTGGAGGTGAGGAGATGACTTCGCACAGCACCCCGGCTCCCCGCCCGCGCACGGCGCTGATCGGCGCGGCGGCGGGCTTCGTCCTCCTGGCCGGGCTCTACCTGGTCCTGGCCCCGTGGATCGCCGGCTTCGGCGGCGCGGGCGTGCTCGCGCTGAGCGACACCCTGGTCGGGCTGGTCCTGATCGCGCTGGCGATCGCCCGCACGGCCACCCGCCGGCTCGCCCTGATCGGCTGGGTCGTCCCGGTCCTCGGCGCGTGGGCCGCCGTTTCGCCGTGGCTGCTCCGCCACGGCGGTGAAACCCCGCCGTCGACCGGTGCCCTGATCGGCAACGTCGCGGCGGGCGCCGTGGTCGTCGTCGCGGGGGTGGCGCTGGCCCGGCGGGTCAGTTCTTGATCAGCAGCCAGTCGCCCGCGCCGGCACCGGGGCGGTACGGGCTGTCGGCCCGCTTCGCGACCACGCCGGGGAGGCCGTGCTGGCGGCTGGCCCCGGCGACGGCCTCGCCGCCACCGGAGAAGTAGCGCGGCACCTGCCAGTGCCGGTCCTCGACGGCCAGGCCGTCGAGCAGTTCCCGGCGTTTCGCGTAGGGCAGGTCCAGGGTCGGCTTGCCGTCGAGGTGCAGGACGTCGGAAGCGAAGTAGAAGACCGGGCAATGGGTCTTGAGCCGCTTGGCGGCGGCGCCCTCGGCCTTCCGGCGTTCTTCGAGACCGCCGGCGTCCGGCTTGCCGTCCTTGATCACGACGACTTCGCCGTCCAGCAGCACTTCCGTCGACCCGAGCTCTTCGCCGAGCTTGTGCAGCTCGGGGTACCGGCCGGTGACGTCGGCGCCGGTCTCGTCGTGCGCGGTGACGCGGCCGCCGCTGACCAGCAGCATCGTCCGCAGGCCGCCCCAGGCGAACTCGTAGGCCCACGCGTCGTCGTCGGCGGGCAGGTCGCCGGGCACCGCCGTCATCGGTTCGAGGAACTCGGGCGCGTCTTCGTGCCCGGGCTCGGCGGGGTCGAGGCGCCGCAGGGTCCAGTCGCGGTCGTCCTCGCCGTGCCGGTTGAGGAACAGGTACTTGCCGCGCGCGCGTCCGCCGTGGAAGACGACCTCGACCTTGTGGTCGTTCCAGTGCAGGGTTTCGTACTTCCCGGTGTCCCACACGGTCATCCGGCCGCCGCCGTACTCGCCGGCGGGGATCTCGCCTTCGAAGGTGAGGTACTCCATGGGGTGGTCTTCGGTGTGCACGGCGAGCCGGGAGACGCCGGGGGAGAGCGGCAGGCCCTTGGGGACGGCCCAGGAGACGAGCACGCCGTCGCGCTCCAGCCGGAAGTCCCAGTGCAGGCGGGTGGCGTGGTGCTCCTGGATGACGAAGAGGTCGTCGTCCCCGGGCTGCGGCGGGCCGTCCGGCCAGGGTTCGGGGGTGCGGTCCTTGCCGCGTTTGCCGCGGTACTCCTCGAGTTTGTCGGCCATGGCCGCCTCGGTACCCCTTCCGCCGCAAGAGCTTCCAGGGTACCGGGCGGCCGCCCTTCGCGGCTCTCGGCCTCAGTCCGTCTCGGCCATCGCCTCCGCGAACTGGGCCGCGTACAGCCGCGCGTAGGCCCCGCCGCTGTGCAGCAGCGTCTCGTGGTCACCCTGCTCGACGATGCGGCCCTGCTCCATCACCAGGATCACGTCGGCGTCGCGGATCGTCGACAGCCGGTGCGCGATCACGAAGCTCGTCCGGCCGCTGCGCAGCGAGTTCATCGCCCGCTGGATGAGCACCTCCGTGCGGGTGTCCACCGAGCTGGTCGCCTCGTCCAGGATCAGGATCACCGGCTTGGCCAGGAACGCCCGCGCCACCGTGATCAGCTGCTTCTCGCCCGCGCTGACCGTGCCGCCTTCGTCGTCCAGCACCGTCTCGTAGCCGTCCGGCAGCGTGCGGACGAACCGGTCCACGTGCGTCGCCTTCGCGGCTTCGACGATCTCCTCGTGGCTCGGGTTGTCCGCGCCGTAGGCGATGTTCTCCGCGATCGTGCCGCCGAACAGCCACGCGTCCTGCAGCACCATGCCGGTCTGGTCGCGCAGTTCTTCGCGGTTCATCTTCGCGATGTCGACGCCGTCGAGGGTGATGCGGCCGCTGTCCAGCTCGTAGAAGCGCATCAGCAGGTTGACCAGCGTCGTCTTGCCCGCACCGGTCGGGCCGACGATCGCGACCGTCTGGCCGGGTTCGACCGTCAGCGACAGGTCGTCGATCAGCGGCTTCTCCGGCAGGTAGCGGAAGGAGACGTCCTGGAACTCGACGCGCCCCCGGACCACCGCGGGCCGCTCCGGCGAAGCGGGCTCCGGGGCCTGCTCCTCGGCGTCGAGCAGCGCGAACACCCGCTCGGCCGAGGCGACGCCGGACTGCAGCAGGTTCGCCATGCTCGCGATCTGCGTCACCGGCTGGCTGAACTGGCGCGAGTACTGGATGAACGCCTGCACCTCGCCGAGCGTCAGGCTGCCCGACGCCACGCGCAGCGCGCCGATCACCGCCACCAGCACGTAGCTCAGGTTGCCGATGAACATCATCGCCGGCTGGATCATGCCGGAGATGAACTGCGCCCGGAAGCTCGCCTGGTACAGGGTGTCGTTCTGCTTGTCGAAGATCGCCGCGGCCTCGTCGCGGCGGCCGAACACCTTGACCAGCGAGTGGCCGGTGTACATCTCCTCGACGTGCGCGTTGAGCTTCCCGGTCGTCGACCACTGCTTGATGAAGTTCGGCTGCGCCCGCTTGCCGATCTTCGCCGCCACCACGGCCGAGAGCGGCACCGTGAGCAGCGCGATCAGCGCCAGCAGCGGCGAGATCAGGAACATCATGATCAGCACGCCGATCACCGTCAGCAGCGACGAGACGATCTGCGACAGCGTCTGCTGCAGCGACATCGCCAGGTTGTCGATGTCGTTGGTGACGCGGGAAAGCACCTCGCCGCGCGGCTGGCGGTCGAAGTACTTCAGCGGCAGCCGCGAGAACTTGGCCTCGACCTCTTCGCGCAGCCGGTACACCGCCTGCTGCACCAGCGTCGTCGTCAGCCGGGCCTGGATCAGCCCGAAGAACGACGAGATCACGAACAGCGCCAGCACGGTGAGCAGGATCTGCCCGACCTTGTCGAAGTCGATGCCGACGCCGGGCACGAGGTCGACGCGGCTGTAGATGTCGGCGAGCGTGCCGTCGCCGCGGGCCCGCAGCCCGGCGACGACCTGCTCCTTCGTGACCCCCGGCGGCACCTGCTTGCCGAGCACGCCGGCGAGGATCGCGTCGGTGGCCTGGCCGAGGATCTTCGGGCCGATGACGGTGAGCGTGACGCTGGCCGCGCCGAGCACGAGCACGCCGATGAGCGCGGCCCGCTGCGGGCGCAGCAGCCGCAGCAGCCGCTTCAGCGAACCCTTGAAGTCGAGCGCCTTCTCCGGCGGCGCGCCGCCGGCCATCCACCGGCCGGGCCCGACGGTCGCGGCACCGGTGTTCTTGTGCCGTTCGGCGGTCGGCCGCTCCCCGGCGGCCGTGACGGCGGCTTTGGGCGATTCCGTGGTGCTCACGCCGCCTCCTGTTCGGTGAGCTGGGACAGCACGATCTCCCGGTAGGTTTCGTTGCCGTCCATGAGTTCGTGGTGGGTGCCGGTGCCGACGACGCGGCCTTCGTCGAGGACGATGATGCGGTCGGCGTTGCGGATCGTGCTGACCCGCTGCGCGACGATGACCACGGTCGCCTCGGCCGTTTCCGACACCAGCGCGCGGCGCAGCGCCGCGTCGGTCGCGTAGTCGAGCGCGGAGAACGAGTCGTCGAACAGGTAGATCTCCGGCTTGTGCACCAGCATCCGCGCGATCGCGAGCCGCTGGCGCTGCCCGCCCGAGACGTTCGTGCCGCCCTGGGCGATCGGTGCCTCGAGACCGTCCGCCATCGCTTCGACGAAGTCCTTGCCCTGCGCCACTTCCAGCGCGTGCCACAGCTCTTCGTCGGTCGCGTCCGGGTTGCCGTAGCGCAGGTTGCTCGCCACCGTGCCGGCGAACAGGTACGGCTTCTGCGGCACCAGCCCGACCGCGCGGGCGAGCACCGCCGGGTCCAGGTCGCGGACGTCGACGCCGTCCACCTTCACCGTGCCGCGGGTGGCGTCCATCAGGCGCGGGATCAGGTTGAGCAGCGTGGTCTTGCCGGTGCCCGTCGAACCGATCACGGCGGTGGTCTCACCGGGCCGCCCGATCAGCGAAATGTCGCACAGCACCGGCTTTTCCGCACCGGGGTAGCGGAATTCGACGCCGGACAGCTCCAGGTGCCCGTGCACCGCGCCGGGCCGGATCGGCGACACCGGCGGGCGGACGCTCGACTCGGTGTCGAGCACCTCGCTGATCCGCTCGGCGCTGACCTCGGCGCGCGGCACCATCATGAACATGAACGTGGCCATCATGACGGCCATCAGGATCTGCAGCAGGTAGGACAGGAACGCGGTCATCGCGCCGATCTGCATGCTGCCGGAGTCGATCCGCTGCCCGCCGAACCACAGCACCGCGACGCTGGAGGCGTTCATCACCAGCATGACGATCGGGAACATCAGCGCCATCAGCCTGCCGACCCGCAGCGACACCGTGAGCAGCTGGTCGTTGGCGACGTCGAAGCGCTCCCGCTCGTGCTTGTCGCGGACGAACGCCCGGATGACGCGGATGCCCATGATCTGCTCGCGCAGGATCTGGTTGATCCGGTCGATGCGCTCCTGCATCAGCCGGAACGCCGGGCGCATCTTGGTGATGATCGTGCCGACCGCGACCGCCAGCACCGGCACGATGACCAGCAGCAGCGACGACAGCGGCACGTCGAGGTTGAGCGCCAGGATGATGCCGCCGATGCACATGATCGGCGCGGACACCATCAGCGTGAGCGTCATCAGCACCAGCATCTGGATCTGCTGGACGTCGTTGGTGGTGCGGGTGATCAGCGACGGCGTGCCGAACTGGCCGACCTCGCGGGCCGAGAAGTCCTGCACCCGGTGGAAGACGCCGGCGCGGATGTCCCGGCCGATCGCCATCGCGGTGCGGGCGCCGAAGTACACCGCGCCGATCGAGCCGGCGATCTGCGCGAGCGTGATGACGAGCATCATCGCGCCGACGCGCAGGATGTAGTCCATGTCGCCCTTGATGAGGCCGTTGTCGACGATGTCGGCGTTCAGCGTCGGCAGGTAGAGCATGGCGATCGTCTGCACGAGCTGGAGCAGCACGATCACCCACAGGGTGCTCCGGTACGGGCGCAGGTGGCTGCGCAGGAGCTTGACTAGCACAACGATTCCCCCAGTGGAGTGGTGGTCGGTTCGGGTTTCGGAGCAGCGGTGCCGGCGGTCAGGGTGGGCATCCCCGCGGAAAGCTCGTCGAGCAGCCGTTCCAGGATCGGCAGGAACGGCTCGCCTTCGGTCGTGAACCAGTTGGTGAAGGCCACCCGGACAGCGCTTTCCACCGATGCCGCCATCAGCCGGCACAACAGGTGGTCCACACCGCCCACCCGTTTCGCGATCGTTTCGGCCAGGACGCGCTCGACGGCCGCGTGGGCGTTGAGGAACTCGCCGCGCAGCATGAGCCGTCCCATCAGCTCACGGATACGCGCAACATACGCGCGATCGGGCTCGCCTTCACGCGAATATTGCTCGAGCACGGCGTGCTTGACCGATTCCCAGAGCGGCTCGCCGTCCGGCCGCGCGAGCAGGGCGTCGCGCATCCCCTCGTGCCGGTCGACGACGACCGAGCAGACCGCCTGCTCCTTGCTGGAGAAGTAGTTGTTGAATGTGCGGGGTGACACGCCCACCTCGGTGGCGATGTCCTCGACCTTCACGTTCTCCAGCCCGCGGTCCAGCGTCAGCCGCAGTGCCGCTTGGGCGAGCGCCTTGCGTGCTTCGCGCTTCTTGCGCTCGCGCAGGGTCAGCTTGGGTGGTTCGTCCGGCGGCATGAACGGAGTGTAGCGAAAAACTTGCGTGCCCCGCAAAAAAGTGCGTGGCCCGCAAGTTTGGGACGAATCGGACGTGACCAGGGATTTCGTGGCGGACGGATCGGTGGACTGCGAGATCGGGCGCCGTGTGCGCTCTGTTGCCGGGTGCAAAATGCAAAAATGAGCCGAATGGCCTAGTCCGCTGCGCTCACCAGCAGCGACGGCGCGAAAAACCGGTCACGTCGAGCGACCGGCCGGAGACCGGTTGTGGACATCCGACGAACCTTTCTGCTTGCATGTCCGGCATCGCCGCCCGGGGGTCGGCGCGATGCAGTCGTTGCCGAACCTGAGCAAGGAAGAAGTGGGACCACATGGCGAGCCGGGCCCGGGAACTCCTGGATCGATCACGCGTCCTGCTGGACCGCTCGCGGGTCGCCGCCGCGCAGTACCTCACCGCACCGCCGAAGCACCCCGGGTACGCGCCCGCGCCGGGGCCGGCGCTCGCCGAGCTGTCGCGGCCCGAACCGGAACCGGCGGCGCCGCCCGCGGACGAAGGCGTCCTGGCCGAGATCTGCGCCAGCGTGGCGCTGCGTGACCTCAACCTCCTCGACCAGCTCCTCGCGCGGCTCGAGGAACTCGAAGCGGGGGAGGAGGACCACCACCGCCTCGCCGAGCTCTACCAGCTCGACCACCTCGCCACGCGGCTGCGGCGCAATGCCGAGAACCTGCGCGTCCTGGCCGGCCAGGACACCGCCGACGACGCCGCCCGCGCGACCTCGGTGCTCGACCTGGTGCGCGCGGCGATGTCCTCGATCGACCACTACGCCCGGATCACCATCGGGCGCGTGGTGAACCTCGGGGTCGTCGGCTTCGCCGCCGAAGACCTGGGCCGGGTGCTCGCGGAGCTGCTCGACAACGCCGCCAACCAGTCTTCGCCCAGCTCGCCGGTGCACGTCAGCGCGCACCTGACCGAGCAGGGCAGCGTGCTCGTCCGGATCGAGGACGAGGGCATCGGCATCCCCGCCGACCGCGTCGAGGGCCTCAACCGGCGGCTGGCCGCGGGCGGCGACCTGGACGACGCCGCGGCGCGGCACATGGGCCTCGCCGTGGTCGCCCGCCTCGCCGCGCGGCACGACGTCAGCGTGCGCCTGGACCGGCGCAGCCCGCACGGCACGGTCGCGACCGTGCTGCTGCCGACCGGCGTGGTCACCGAGCTCGCCGAGAACGCGTGGTCGGGCACCCGGACCGTCACGATCGAACCGGCCGAGACCGGCGCCGAACCGGTGGCGGCGGGCGGGCTGCCGCGCCGCCGCCCGGGTGCCTTCCCGCGAGAGGAGCCCGCGCCGGTGCCGCGCAAGCCCACCCCCCGGCCCCGGCCGGTCGAGCGGGCCACCGGCGGTACGACGGCCAACGGCCTGCCGCGCCGCGTGCCCGGCAGCATCCGCGGCGCGGCCCCCGAACCGCCCCCGCCGCCCCCGGCCGCGGAACCGGCGGCGAACGGGCACGAGAAGCTGCTCGCCGACCTCGGCGCGTTCGCCGACGGCGAGCGGGCCGCGCACGCGGAAAACCACGCCCAGCAGGACGAAACGCCCGGAGGAACCGCCTCGTGAGCGCCCCCCACCCGGCCCCGGCGAACTTCGCCTGGCTGCTCGACGACTTCGTCCGGAAGGTGCACGGGGTCAGCCACGCGCTGATCATGAGCGTCGACGGCTTCCCGCTCACCGCGTCGGACTCGGTCGGCGAAGCGGAGGCCGAGCAGCTCGCCGCGATCGCCAGCGGCCTGCTCTCCCTGGCCGGCAACAGCGCGGCGCTGTTCGGGAAGGGCGCCTGCGAGCAGATCATCATCCGGCTCACCCACGGCTACTTCCTCTTCATGGGCATCGGTTCCGGTGCCGGGCTCGCGGTGCTGACCTCGGGCGAGGCGGACATGAAGGTGGTCGCCTACGAGATGACCCAGTTCATCACCAACGCCGGCCACGCGCTCACCCCCGAGGTGCGCGCCGAACTGCGCCAGGTGCTCACCGCGCGCCGGCCCAGGGTGTGATGGGCGTGCCCGAGGATGTGATCCCCGTGTCCCGGAAGGACACCGCCTTGCCGCGGCGCAGCCGCCGGATCCGGGCGTACGCGCTCACCGGCGGTCGCACCAGCACCCGACACCAGCTGCTGGTGGAGACGCTGGTCTCGGTCCCGCGGTACGACCCGGCGCTGAGCGACACGCTCATGCCCGAGTCACGCTCGCTCTACGAACGCGCCCGCGTGCGGTCCTCGATCGCCGAGCTGTCGGTCGGGCTGGACCTGCCGCTGGGCGTCGTGCGGGTGCTGATCGGCGACCTCGCCTCCCAGGGCGCGGTGTTCGTCCACCCCACCGCGCACGCCTACCACCACGACACCACCGTGCTCGAGAGGATCCTTGATGGGCTCAAGCGGCTCCCCGCCTGAGGGCGATCTGCTGACGATCTCCGCGAAGATCGTCGTCGCCGGGGGCTTCGGTGTCGGCAAGACCACGTTCGTCGGGGCGGTGTCGGAAGTGCCGCCGATGAGCAACGAAGCGTGGATGACCGAGGCCGGCGAAGGCGTCGACGAGATCCCGCCCGGCGGCAAGTCGACCACGACCGTGGCGATGGACTTCGGCCGGATCACGCTGCGCCCGGACCTGCTGCTGTACCTGTTCGGCACGCCGGGGCAGGCGCGGTTCTGGTTCCTCTGGGACGACCTGAGCCGCGGTGCGCTCGGCGCGGTCGTCCTGGTCGACACCAGCCGGATCGACGAGTCGTTCGCGGCGATCAACTACTTCGAGAACGACTCGGAGCTGCCGTTCGTCGTGGCGGTCAACCAGTTCGAGGGCAAGCCGGTGCACGACCTCGACGAGGTGCGCGACGCGCTGGCGCTCGACCCGGCCGTCCCGCTGGTCACCTGCGACGCCCGCGACCGCGCGTCGACGATCGCCACCCTGACCGAGCTGGTCAGCCACACGTTGTCGCTCGCCGTGCTGTCCGGGCCGCGTGAGCTGGCCGGCAGCGTCGCGCCGGCCTGAACCGAGGAGAGAAGAGCTTCATGCGCAGAGTCCTGATCGTGGGCGCCGGCCAGTCCGGGCTGCAGCTGGCCCTCGGGCTGCTGGCGAAGGACTACGACGTCACGGTGATGTCCGCGCGGACGCCGGAGGAGATCCGGAACGGGCGCGTGATGTCGACCCAGTGCATGTTCAACGACGCGCTGCAGCACGAGCGGGACCTCGGGCTGAACCAGTGGGAGGACGAGACCGTCCGCGTCGAGGGCCTCGGTGTGTCGGTGGCGGCGCCGGACGGCGGCCGCGCGCTCGACTGGTTCGCCGAGCTCGACCACTACGCGCAGTCGGTCGACCAGCGCGTGAAGATGGCGGGCTGGCTGGAGCTGTTCGAGGACCGCGGCGGCAAGCTCGTCATCCACGGCGTGATGACGTCCGAACTGGACGCGCTGTCGCGGCTGTACGACCTGGTGATCATCTCGGCCGGCAAGGGCGAGCTGGTCCAGTTGTTCGACCGGGTGCCGGAGCGGTCGCCGTACACGAAGCCGATGCGCGCGCTTTCGCTGGCCTACGCCCACGGCGTCCGGCCGCGGCCCGAGCACCCGGACAAGCAGGCGGTCCGGTTCAACATCGTGCCCGGTGTCGGCGAGCTGTTCATGATCCCGGCGTACACGCTGAGCGGGAACTGCGACATCCTCTTCTTCGAGGGCGTCCCCGGCGGGCCGCTGGACTGCTTCGGCGACCACCCGGCCGCGGGCGAGCACTTCACGCGCCTCCTCGACCTGATGCGCCAGTTCGTGCCGTGGGAGTACGAGCGCTGCCGCGACGCCGAGCTGACCGACGGGAAGGCGGCGCTGGCCGGCGGGTACACGCCGGTCGTGCGCAACCCGGTCGGCACGCTGCCCGGCGGGGCGCGGGTGCTGGGCATGGCCGACGTCGTCGTGGCGAACGACCCGATCACCGGGCAGGGCTCGAACAACGCGAGCCACTGCGCGGCGACCTACCTGACCGCGATCCTCGAGCGCGGCGACCGGCCGTTCGACGCCGAGTGGATGGACGCCACGTTCGAGCGCTACTGGGAGTACGCCAAGCACGTCACCGAATGGACCAACGCGCTGCTCCTGCCGCCACCCCCGCACGTGCTCCAGATCCTCGGGGTCGCGGGCCAGAACCCGGCCGTGGCCCGGCGGTTCGCCAACGGGTTCACCGACCCGACCGACTTCCAGCACTGGTTCCTGGATCCGGCGAAGTGGGAGAAGTACCTGGCAGAGGTCTAGATCGGACTGTCGCCGGGGGACGATTCGGGCTACGGTGGTCACGTAGCGTGAAGGCGACCTCGGAGGTACGTGGCATGCGGGCGATGTGGAAGGGCTCGGTGTCGTTCGGGCTGGTCAGCATCCCGATCCAGCTGTACGCGGCCACCGAGAACAAGAACGTCTCGCTCCGCCAGGTGCACGAGGCCGACGGCGGCCGCATCCAGTACAAGCGGTTCTGCACGATCGACGGCGCCGAGGTCCCTTACCCGGAGATCGCCAAGGGCTACGAGCTGCCCGACGGCGAGATGGTCGTCATCACCGACGCCGAGATGGCCGAGCTGCCGCTGCCCACGCAGCGCACGATCGACGTGCTCGAGTTCGTGCCGCTGGAGTCGATCGACCCGATCCAGTACGACCGGACGTACTACCTGGAACCGCAGAAGAACGCGGTGAAACCGTACGTCGTGTTGCGGGACGCGCTGCACAAGTCGAGCCAGGTGGCGATCGCGAAGGTCGCGGTGCGGCAGCGGGAGAGCATGGCGGTGCTGCGGGTGCACGCCGACGTGCTGGTGATGACGACGATCCTGTGGCCGGACGAGGTCCGCGAACCCGACTTCCCGTTCCTGCGCGACGACCCGCCGCAGATCCGCCCGCAGGAGCTGTCGATGGCCGGCTCGCTGATCGACTCGCTGGCCGAGCCGGTGTTCGAGCCGGAGAAGTACCGCGACCACTACCGCGAGGCGCTCGAGGAGATGATCGAGGCCAAGGTCGCGGGGGAGGAGACGACCAAGCCCGCGGCCGTCACCGCGAAGGCCGACGTCGTCGACCTGATGGCGGCGCTGCAGGCCAGTGTGGACGCGGCGAAGAAGTCACGGCAGTCCACCGCGGACCGGTCCGATGAGGACGGGTCCGATGAGGACGCGAAGCCGGCGGCGAAGAAGAAGGCGGCACCGCGGAAGCGGGCACCGAAGTCCGCTTGAGCCCCGGACGGGTGGTCGCGCCGACACGCCGTCCCGGTCCCGCGCCCGGGCGCTTCCCGGTGGTACCAAGGACTCATGGAATGCGCTTCGTGCGACGCGCGGATCGACCACTGCCACGGCACGCTCGTCGTGCACCCGGAAGGCGGGTTCGCCGAGTGCACCGACACGGCGTGCGCCGACCCCGATCGGGTGCGGCACGCACTGATCGTCGACTGCCCGGCCCCCGGCGGCTGCGGGTGTGCCGCACCGCCGGAGAAATCGTTGCTGCGCCAGGCTTCCTGAGCCTCCCGCCAGGATCCGCGAAGGCCTTCCCGCCGAGTGCCGCGCACCGGCCGGGGAGGCCTTCGCGGCGTCAAGACGGCGTCAGGGCGGTAACACGATCGTGTATGCAGCTGTGTACACGGGCTTGGCGATGTGCTAACACTAACGGGGTCCTTCGGCTCTCCCTCCCCCTCGGAGCCGGAGGACCCTTTACGTTCCGCGGATTCCCGCGACGGAGAACGGCCGAACGGCCTGGCGGCCAGCATCGCTGCTGACGCGCCAGGCCGCGGGCCGGTCGTTGAATCAGTACCGGCGGTTATGTCAGTACCAGTGCGCACGCCCACCGATCCGGCGGCCGGTGCCGCCCAAGATGGCCAGTGCCACGCCGGCCACCGCGAGAATGATGCCGATGGTGTAAAGCACCGGGATTCCCACGATGAACCCGATGATCAGGAGAATTACACCGAGAACGATCACTTTGACACACACTCCTTCGCATGGGACCCGTCCGGCATGCCGGCCGGGCGGATGCGCTGTCACGGGGAGGATGGCCACTTTTGCGGTGCCGCAAACTGCGTCAAACGGAGCAATCTCGGGTCAGTACCGGTAGTGATCGAGCTTGTACGGCCCTTCGACGTCCACCCCGATGTAATCCGCCTGCTCCTTCGTGAGCTTGGTGAGTTTCACACCGAGCGCGTCGAGGTGCAGGCGGGCCACCTTCTCGTCGAGGTGCTTCGGCAGCCGGTGGACGTCGGTGGCGTACTCGCCGGGCTTGGCGAACAGCTCGATCTGCGCGATCGCCTGGTTGGTGAACGAGTTCGACATCACGAACGACGGGTGGCCGGTCGCGTTGCCGAGGTTCATCAGGCGGCCTTCGGAGAGCACGATGATCGCGTGGCCGTCCGCGAAGGTCCACTCGTGCACCTGCGGCTTGATCTCGTTCTTGACGATGCCCGGCAGCTTCGCCAGCCCGGCCATGTCGATCTCGTTGTCGAAGTGGCCGACGTTGGCGACGATCGCGTTGTGCTTCATCCGGCTCATCTGGTCCGCGGAGATGATGCCGAAGTTGCCGGTGGTGGTGATGAAGATGTCGCCGGTGGCCACCACGTCGTCGAGCTCGACGACGTCGAGCCCGTCCATCGACGCCTGGAGCGCGCAGATCGGGTCGATCTCGGTGACCGCGACGCGGGCGCCCTGGCCGCGCAGTGCCTCGACCGCGCCCTTGCCGACGTCGCCGTAGCCGCAGACGACGACGCGCTTGCCGCCGATCATCACGTCGGTGGCCCGGTTCAGGCCGTCCACAAGGGAGTGCCGGATGCCGTACTTGTTGTCGAACTTGGACTTCGTGACGGAGTCGTTGACGTTCATCGCCGGGAAGAGCAGCTCGCCGTCCTTGGCGAGCTTGTAGAGGCGCTTGACGCCGTTGGTCGTCTCCTCGGTGACGCCGCGGATCTCCTTGGCCATCCGGGTGAAGCGGTCGCCGTCGGCGGCCAGGCTCGCGCGGAGGGTTTCGAGGACGATCCGGTACTCCTCGGGGTCCTCTTCGGACGGTTGCGGGACGGCGCCCGCGGCTTCGAACTCGACGCCCTTGTGCACGAGCAGGGTGGCGTCGCCGCCGTCGTCGAGGATCATGTTCGGGGTCTTCCCGCCGGCGAAGGCGAAGAGCTGGTCGGTGCACCACCAGTACTCTTCGAGCGTCTCGCCCTTCCACGCGAACACCGGGGTGCCCGACGGGGCGTCGACCGTGCCCTCGGGGCCGACGACGACGGCCGCGGCCGCCTCGTCCTGGGTGGAGAAGATGTTGCAGGAGACCCAGCGCACCTCGGCGCCGAGCGCGACCAGGGTCTCGATCAGTACGGCGGTCTGCACGGTCATGTGCAGCGACCCGGCGATGCGCGCGCCCTTGAGCGGCTGGGTGGCGGCGTACTCGCGGCGGATCGCCATCAGGCCGGGCATCTCGTGCTCGGCCAGCCGCAGCTGCGTGCGGCCGGCTTCGGCGAGGGAAAGGTCGGCGACGGCGAAGTCGAGACCGTTGCGGCGTGCGAGTTTGTCACTCATTCCTCGAGCTCTTTCCTGACGGCTGGTTGCGGAGCGCGCGGGAGGAACGGGTGGGACACCACAAAAAAAGCACCTCCCTCGCGGGAGGCGCCCTTGGATGCGTGTCGCGGGCCGAGCGTGGCGGAAAGAGTTCCGTCGCAGCGCCTCTCGGCCCGGGATCCAGGATGGCAAAGCCGCCGGGAAGCTGTCAAGCGAGCGGAAGGGCCATGAGAACGTCGTCGACGTCGGTGCCGTCGACGCGGAATTCCCCGCGCAGCACGCCTTCCACGACGAACCCGCACCGCTCGTAGACCCGGCGGGCGGCGGTGTTGTGACCCAGCACGCGCAGCGTCAGCTTGGCCGCCCCGCGCCGGCGCGCCTCCGCCGCGGCCGCGGCCACCAGCCGTCCCGCGATGCCGAGGCCCTGGCGGTCCGGGTCGACGGCGAGCCCGCCGAGCACCAGCACGTGCGCGTGGGCGGGGATGCCGAACCCCTCGTCGAGCCGGACGTACCCGGCGACGACGTCGTCGTGCTCGGCGACCAGGACGTTCTCCGGCCGCGTGCCCTCGTCGAAGAACGGCGTGCCGGGCGGCGGCGGGGGAGCGGGGGACACCGCGGAGTCCCACGTGCGCTCGTCGATCTTGGCGAGCACGGCTTCGTCGCCGGTGCGGGCCGGCCGGACGGTGGTCGTCACGAAAGTCCCTTCCAGGCCTCTTCGACGATCCCGGCGAGCTCGCGGGGGTCGCGGTTGCCCTCGGCGCTGACGGGCCGCAGCGTGACGGTCAGGTCCGGGCCGCTGCGCTGGCAGCTCGTGACGAACGACCGCTCGGGGTCCGGCGTCGAACCGGCCACCGTCGTGTCGTTGTGGACCAGGCACTGCACTTCGCCGACGCGCACGAGCTCCGTGCTCGGCGCGGCCAGGCCCAGCGCTTCGGTGTCCTCGTACGGCGCCACCAGCTCCGGGGAGGCGGCGCTCACGGCGATCAGCTGGAACGCGCGCTCCAGCCGGTCGTCCTGGTACTGCTGCGCCACCGCGCCCGCACCGCCGTAGGCCGCGGACACGCGGGAGGCGGTCTCCCGGTCGGTCTTCTCGATCCGGGCGATGAGGTCCTTGCCCTTCTCCGCGTCGAACTTCGCGATCGTCTCCTGGGCCCGGCCGAGCCCGCCCAGGCTCGGCGGCGCCGTGAGCGCCCGGCCGCTCGGCCCGCCGAGCAGGCTCAGCACGAGCCACGGCACGCCGACCAGCACCGCGCCGACGATGACCCCGATCAGGCCCGCGAAGACCGGGTGGGCGAACGGCGAGCGCGGCGGCGGTGGCGGGGCGGCGGGGAACTCAGCGGTCACCCGGGCATCGTGGCGGAACCGGGCAATCGACGCGAAGGGAATTCCGCCGTCAGTGCCTCAAATGAGATGCGCGCGCCGCCAGATGCCTTCCGACCGGCCGCCGATCAGCCCCGCGTCGCGCAGGAACGGCACGATCTTCTCGGCCATCCAGCGGCGCGTCTCGTGGAAGTGCGGGTTCGCCAGCGCCGCGGCCCGGCCCTCGCGCGGGTCGATCCCGACGCTGCGGTAGATCCGCGGGTCGACCATGCTGTCGATGACGCCGAACGCGACCAGCGCGGTCCGCAGCCGGTGCCGCTGGAGGGCCGCCTTCGTCAGCTTCGGCGTCTCCCGCAGCACCTCTTCCTTGGCGAACCGGACGTGCCGGGCCTCCTCGACGACGTGGATGCGGTTGACCGAGCGGATCAGCGGCTGGATGCCGTCGTCGTCCATCATCGAGCGCTGCAGCCGGTCGGTGGTCTCCTCGGCGACCAGCACGCTGGCGAACATCGAGGGCCCGGCCGCGGTCGCGCCGAACACCTTGGCGGCACGGTGCACGACCTTCGGGACGCCGTAGCGCGGGACGCCGAGCCGCTCGGCGGTGCGGGCGAACATCACCGAGTGCCGCGTCTCGTCGCCGATCTCGGTCATCGCGTACTGCGCGTGCTCGGAGCGCGCGTCCAGGTCGAAGACGTACCGGGCGAGCAGCTGCATGAGGACGATCTCGAACCACAGGCCGACGCTCATGATGCTGGCGATCTCGTGCTTGGACAGCTCGATCCGCTGCTCCGGCGTCAGCTTCGCCCAGAGCGCGGTGCCGTGGAGGGAGACGCGCTCGAGCGGCATGTAGGCCTTGCCCTCGGCCAGCGGCGCGGCCCAGTCGATGTCGACGTACGGGTCGTAGGAGTTCTTCGCGGAGCTCTTGAGCAGACGAGCCGCGGTGACGTCCCGGTCCTGGGCCTCGACGCCCATGGCGGCCTCCGGAAAGTAGGGGGTACGCGCTGTACTAGTTACTTCGGCGAGCGTACACCGGCTCGCCGGACTTGAGTAGGCTTCCCGGGTGACCAAGGTCGACGGACGGGCGGCGCGCTGGGCGGGCCAGCAGGAGCGGCGGCGCGCCGAATTCGTCGACGCGGCCCTGGCGGCCATCGCCGAGCACGGCCCCGAGGTCTCGACGGAGCAGATCGCCGAGCGCGCCGGCGTGGCCCGCACCCGGCTGTACCGCCACTTCGCCGACGCGGCCGACCTCCAGCGCGCGATCGCCGAGCGCGCGGCCGAGCTGGTGACGGCCGAGCTCGCACCGCTCTGGCACCCCTCGGGCTCGCCGCACGAGATGATCACGACGGTGATCTCGACCCACCTGCGCTGGCTGACCGAGCACGAACCGCTGCACCGCTACCTCGCCCGCACGCTGCCGGCCCCGACGGACGTCCGCGGCACGATCGCCCGCCACCTCAGCCGCCTGTTCTCGGGCTACCTGACGGCGTTCGGCCTCGACCCGGCCCCGGCGGACACGATCGCGTTCGGCCTGGTCGGCTACGTCGAGTCGGCGACGACCCGGTGGCTCGACCACCCGGGCGCGCTGAGCCTGGCACAGCTGACGGACCAGCTGACCGGCACGATCTGGGCGATGCTCGACCACACGCTGAAGGCGGGCGGGGTCGAGCTGGACCCGGACCGCCCGTTGCCGCTGCCGGAGGAGCTGAGCTGAAGGGGACGGTGCTCGCACCAGATGCGAGCACCGTCCCCTTCAGCTCGTCAGACGCGCCGAACGTCCCTTTCAGCTCCCGTCCTCGCGGGGGAACTCGGCCCGGACCCCCAGCAGCCGCACCGCGCGGGTCAGCTCGAACATGCCCAGCACCTCCCGCGCGGCCCGCTCGATCTCGGCCTCGTCCGCAGTGGGCTCCGGCAGGGTGATGCTGTGGGTGTGGGTCAGGAACGGCACGAACCGCACCTTGACCGCGATCCGCGCCGCCGGGCGGCCTTCGTCCAGAACGTCCTGCGTGACCCGCTTGGCCAGCGCCGAGACCTCCGCCGCCATCTCGGCCGGGTCGGCGAGGTCGCGCTGGAACGTCGTCTCGCGGCTGCGGGAGCGGGCCACGTACGGGGTCGCGCTGACGTCGGCGTCGCCGATGCCGCCGCCGAGCAGCCGCAGCCACGGCCCGGTCTTCGGGCCGAACCGCGCGGCCAGCGCCGAAGCGTCCGCGCCCGCCAGGTCGAGGACGGTCTCGATGCCCAGCTCGGCCAGCTTCTTCGCGGTCTTGCCGCCGATGCCCCACAGCGCGTCGGTCGGGCGTCCGGCCATCACCGCCCACCAGTTCTCCTGCGTCAGCCGGTAGATCCCGCCCGGCTTGCCGAACCCGGTGGCGAGCTTGGCCCGCAGCTTGTTGTCGCCGATCCCGACCGCGCACGACAGTCCCGTCTCGCGCGCGACGGCGTCCTTCAAGCCGGCCGCCAGCGCCTCCGGGTCGTCGGTTTCCGCTCCGACGAACGCCTCGTCCCAGCCCATGACCTGCACGACGACCGGGAACTCCCGCAGCACCGCCATCACGCGCGCCGACACCTCGAGGTAGGCGTCCGGGTCACTGGGCAGGAAGACGGCGTCCGGGCAGCGCTTGGCGGCGAGCCGCAGCGGCATGCCGGACTGGACGCCGAACTCGCGGGCCGCGTACGAAGCGGTCGCGACCACGGCCCGTTCGGTGGGGTCGCCGTTGCCCCCGACGACGACGGGCTTGCCCGCGAGCTCCGGGTGGCGGGCGATCTCGACCGCGGCGATGAACTGGTCGAGGTCGACGTGCAGGACCCACTTCACGGGCCCAGTCTCGCCTCAGATCCGGTGCCGCGCCACGTGGGTCCAGACGGTGCCGGTGAGGGCGAGGATCCCGCACAGCGTCACCCCGGGGTCGGGCAGGACGAGCCCCACGACCAGCAGGGTCACGGCGACGACGTCGAAGACGATCAAGACGGTGCTCCGGAGCGCGCGCGACTTCGGCCGCTTGCCGTCGCGCAGCGCGGTGGCCAGATCGGGGTCGCTGAGCTCGAGACTGCGCTCGATCTTCTCGAGCTCGGTGCGATCGTGGTGACTGAGCATCGGGGCACTCCTTCGGCGCCGAACCCGCCGTATCGCCAGAGCGAATACCCAATCGTCCTCCCAACGAACCGCCGAACGCCTTCTGATTTCGTGCTTTTTGCTGCTCCGACCGGGTGATCCGCGCTCCGTGATCGCCCGTGGGCACGTTAAGTTGCCTTTCGAACGGGGCCGGTGACCGGCCCAGGTGACGGAGGGGGGCCGTTGCGTCCTCTTGCGTGCCGGAACCTTCAAGCAGCTGGAGGACCTCGATGACCTTGCCCACCGAACCGATCGGCAGCATCCCGCGCCCGGCGTACCTCGTCGAAGGCCTCGGGGAGTTCGCCGCCGGGCGGATCGACGCCGCCGCGCTCGCCGAGCTGGAGAGCCGCGCGCTGGCCGACACGATCAGCCGGTTCGAGGAGACCGGCTCGCCGGTGCTGACCGACGGCGAGCAGGGCAAGCCGAGCTTCGCGACGTACCCCCTGGCCGGGCTGACCGCGCTCGCCCCGGACGGCGTCGTCATCCCGTTCGCCGACGGGCACACCCGGCAGCTCCCGCGGCTGACCGCGGGCCCCTTCCGCTACGCGACCCACGCGGACGAGTACCTGACCCGGGCGAAGGCGCTCACGGCCAAGCCGGTCAAGCAGGCGGTGATCGCGGCGTCCGCCGTCTCGCTGATCTACCCGCCCGACGGCATCGACGGGTACTCGCAGGAGCAGTTCGTCGCCGACCTGGTGAACGAGGCCGAGGCGGACATCCGGCGCAGCCTCGACGCGGGCGCGGACAGCGTCCAGATCGACTTCACCGAGGGACGGCTGTCGCTGAAGCTGGACCCGTCCGGCGGCCTGCTGCGCCAGTTCGTCGACCTGAACAACGCGGTCCTCGACCGGTTCACCGCCCAGGAGCGCGCGAAGATCGGCGTCCACACCTGCCCCGGCGGTGACCAGGACTCGGTGCACAGCCTCGACGTCGACTACGCGGACCTGCTGCCGGCGCTGTTCGACCTCAAGGCCGGCCGCTTCTTCGTCCAGCTGACCAGCGAGCCCGACCCGGACCGGGTGCTCGCGATCATCGCCGGGAACCTGAAGGCGGACCAGCGGGTCTTCGTCGGCGTCACGGACCCGATCGACCCGCGCGTGGAGACCCCGGAGGAGGTCCGCGACCGCGTCCTGGCGGCGGCCCGCCACATCCCGGCCGACCGGCTGGGCACCTGCGACGACTGCGGTTTCTCCCCGTTCGCGGACGACACGTCGACTTCGCGCGACATCGCGTTCGCGAAGATCAAGGCCCGGGTGGAGGGCACCCGCCTGGCGGCCGAGAAGCTCGGCTGAGCCGCGGCGTGCGCCCGGGGATGCCGCCCCGGGCTCACGCCGCCTCGGCGGCGACCTTCAGGCCGAGCACGACGAGCAGGCTGCCCAGCACGGCGTCGAGCCCCCGCCGCACCCGGCGGTCGCGGAAGACCTTCTTCAGCGCCCCGACGACCACGGCGAGAGTCACGAACCACAGGACGGTGCCGGCGGTCGCGATGGCGGCGAGTTCGAGGGTCTGCAGGGTGGAGCCGTCGGCCGGGAGGAACTGGGGGAGCAGGGCGAGGAAGTAGACGGCCACCTTGGGGTTGAGCAGGTTGGTGAACAACCCCTGCCGGAAGGCCGCGACGGCTTTCAGCGGTTCCGTCTTGTCTTCACGGAGGTCTCGGTACTCGCCGCGGCGCACGGCCAGCCAGGCTTTGACCCCGAGGAACACGAGGTAGGCGGCCCCGACCAGCTTCACGACGGTGAAGGCGACGGCGGACGCGGTGAGGACGGCGGCCACACCGAGGGCGATCGCGACCACCCAGGCGAAGACACCCAGCGCGATCCCGAGCCCGGCGGCGATCCCGGCGCGCCGGCCGCCGGTGAGCGCGGAGCGGGTGACGACGACGAAGTCCGGGCCGGGGGACATCGCGCCGAGGAGGACGACGAGGAGGAAGGAGGCCGCGGTGGTGCCGGGGATCATGGAGCGAGCTTACGACCGCCGCGCGACCGGTTTTCCCGCATGTTTGTTCGATGACCTCAGCATCAAGACGAACGCGGCGTAGTCGGATCCGTCGAGGGTCGCCTTGGCCGTCGAGAACTTCTTGATCAGCGTGTCATAGTCCCGGTCGAAGGCAGGCTCCGAGGTGGCGAACAGCCGGACGACATCGGCGATCGTCAGAAGCAGCCGGCTCTGGCTGTAGAGCGTCCGAAAGTTCGGGGGCGGAGGAGCTTGTGGCTCCTTGAACTTGTTTTCTTCGCGGCTCTTGAGCTGCCACACCCACTGGCCGTGCGCCAGCTTGTTGCGGTCTTCGATTACCGGGGCCAGTTCGTCGGTGAGCAAGCCGCGGATCTCCACGTAGCGGCTGAAGTCCGTCGCACCGATGGTTCCGTTGTCGATCGGTTCGTGCGTCAGCACGCGGTAGTGGCGACGAGCGGCGAGTTCGACGGCCTCGAGCCACCGGTCGATTTGCGACCGAGACCGCCAGATCAACTGGCGCTCGCGGTCGTTGAAGCCGGTGGGGTCGACGATGAGCTTGCGCAGAGCAGCCTCGGCGAGAATGCCGTTGGTGAGGAGGTGCAGGCGCTGCAGAACGAGGACCTGATCTTCGCTGCCGCCCCGGATGGCCTCTTTGTGGGCCCGCTCGATCTGAGTCAAACCCTTCCTGACCGCGGAAAGGTTCTCGCTGTGCTTCGTGTACTCGGCACTGCGTGGGTACATGATCTCCAGCTCTACTCGCAGGCGTCAGGGTGCGCACGTTCGAGGTTGTGCACCCTGACGCCTGGGAGTCGAACCCAGCCTATCTCCCGAGGGAGACGCGCTCCGAGCGCCCACGCCCGTAGGGAGCCTACCTGAGCGCGCTGTGGGCTGGGCACTGCCGTCCGCATCGTGATGTTCGAATTTGAACTTCGTGTAGGGTCGATCTTGTGGGTGATTCCAGGGGTGACGACGTGACGGCCGAGGTGC
The DNA here is from genome assembly GCF_041346945.1 of Amycolatopsis sp. cg9. Classification (NCBI taxonomy): domain Bacteria; kingdom Bacillati; phylum Actinomycetota; class Actinomycetes; order Pseudonocardiales; family Pseudonocardiaceae; genus Amycolatopsis; species Amycolatopsis sp. cg9. The sequence goes on from NZ_CP166850.1 coordinate 7,138,449, forward strand.
GGACCCGGGTGCGGATCCCGCTCCGGTTGCACGGTGGTCTCGAGGTCGACGCCGAAGCCGTCACCTTCCGCGGCCTCGAGGACGGTGGGGAACACCTGGCTCTCGTCCTCGGCACGCCCGGGGAGGTTCCGCTGGTCCGGCCGCACTCCGAGTGCCTCACCGGTGACGTGTTCGGGTCCGCGCGGTGTGACTGCGGGCCGCAGCTGGCCGAGGCTGTCGAACGGATCTCCGAGGCCGGTGGGTACCTGCTGTACCTGCGGCAGGAAGGCCGGGGGATCGGGCTGTACAACAAGCTCGACGCCTACGCGCTGCAGGATGACGGCCTTGACACCTACGCCGCCAACGCCGCGCTCGGGTTGCCGGAAGACGCTCGCGACTACGCCGTTGCCGCGCAGATGCTCAAGGCGCTCGGGGTCGGTGAGGTCGATCTGCTCTCCAACAACCCCGACAAGGCTCTGCAGCTGCGGGACGCCGGGATTGCGGTGCGCGATGAGGTGCCCACCGGGGTTTTCGCTACTGACAACAACGTTCGGTATCTGCGGGCCAAGGCCGAGCAGACCGGGCACACCCTGCGCTTGCCCGGGATTGCCAGTTAGGGCTCATCGGCTTTTTGACTTTGCCACCTGATCGAGTGATGAACACGCGTTCGGGCGCCGGTAATCTTGGTGCGTGGACACAGAAGCGGTGTGGCAAGCGGACGCGGAGGCCTTGGCCGACCGGCTCCGCGGGCTGCTCACCGTCGTGCGGTCTGCAGAATCGGAAATCGGTGCGCTGCTCGTGGAAATCGAATCCCGCGGCGTGATGGAACTGTTCGGCTACCGCTCCACCGCCCGGTTGCTTGACCGCCTCGCCGACATTCCCCACGCCGCCCAGTGCACCGTCACCCGAGCCCGCGCCCTCAACCCCAGCCACACTCTCGACGCCGGGCCCGCTCTGGCTCCTGCCACCGGCGTTGCCGCCCGCGATGGCCCCCTGAGCACCCCGATGATCGACACCGCCCTCACCCACATTCCGCTGGAGCACCGCGACTGCGCCGAACGGGATCTGCTCGCCTTCGCCGCCGACGTCGGCCACACACAGGTCGCCGTCCTCGGTGCCCGGATCCTGGCCCACCTCGACCCCGACGCCCCGCACGAGCCGAGACCGAACCCGCCACCCCGGCCCGCGAACTGTCCCTGCGCCGCAAACGCTCTGGGGTGTGGGAGCTGTCGGGCCGCGTTGGACTCCTCGGAGCTGCCGGCTCAGGCCGGTGAACGCGCCCACGTGATGGTCGCGGTGTCCCTGAAGGACTTGAGGTCCGGGCTTGGTCGCGCCACCCTGGGTGACACCGGCTTGATCTCGGCGGTCGACGGCCGGATCCACGCTTGTGATTGCAAGCTGATCCCCGCTGTTCTCGGTTCCGGTAGTGGGGGTGGTCCTACGGATTTGGTCAATCTGGTGCTGGTGTGTGGGCACCATTATCGGTTGTTGCCTCGTTCCAGGCGTCGAAAACCCCGGCGCAACAACCTGCATCGGCCACTGCCGTTCGCAGCGTGAGGGGATCGGCCCGCAGCCACCAGACTTCGGGCCTGCACCCACGTGCCCGCCGTCCTCCGGCACCGTGGCCCGCGGCTCCGCGCTTTGGGGCACCCGGACCAAGCGTCGCCGGCTACGTAAGTCGCTGGGCTGCTGCCGCTGCCGGGCCCGTTGTCAGCTTCTCCAGCAAGCCGATCAACGCCGTCCGCTCCTCCGGCGTGAGCGACGCCGCCCACGCTTGCTCTCGCTCGTTGTGCTCCTGGTAAGCCTCGGCGACCGATGCGTGGCCCGCCTCCGTCAGGTCGAGCTCGACCGCACGGCGGTCGTGGGGAACCGTCGCGCGGGTTACCAGGCCGTCCCGCTCCAGCGTCTTGACCAGTGCCGAAACCGCCGCGCGGCTCATGCCGGCCAGGCGGGCCACGTGGCGGGACTCCAGGGGGCCGGCCAGCCACAGCACGAACAGCACCCGGAAGCCGCCCCAGCTCCAGCCTCGGGGGCGGTGGACCGTCGACTCCCAGTCGTAGACCAGCGCGCCCGCGAGGCGGTGCAGGGTCAGGCCGAGGCGCATTGCCACCGGGTCGGTCGCGGGGAGCTCGGCCTGCGTCTTCCCGATCGCGTAGTCGACGAACGAGAGGTAGTCGAGGTCGGCCGGTCGGTCGGTCATGCCGCCAGGTTAGGCGACGAAGGGGTTTCGCGCGGCGGAGCGGCGGGCTAGCCTGAGCCAGATAGTCAATGCTTTGACGATCAAGGAGCCCTAGCCGTGACGAAGAAAGCGTTCGCCTCTTCGGCCGACCTGGCGGAGAAGGCGCAGACCCTGGAAGTCCTGGACGACGGCGTCTACGCGCTGACCGCCGAGGGTGATCCCAACATCGGTGCCGTCGAAGGCGAGGACTTCCTCGTCTGCTTCGAGGCGCTGGCCACGCCCGTCGCGGCCCGCGAGTGGCTCGCGAAACTGCGGGAACACACCGACAAACCCGTGCGCTACCTGGTGCTGAGCCACTACCACGCGGTGCGTGTGCTCGGGGCGTCCGCGTTCGACGCCGAGGTCATCGTCGCGCACGAGAACACCCGCGCGCTGGTCGCCGAGCGTGGCAAAGAGGACTGGGCCAGCGAGTTCGGGCGGATGCCGCGACTGGCCAAGGGGGCGGATTCGGTGCCCGGGCTGACCTGGCCGACGCTGACCTTCTCCGACCGGCTCACCATCGACCTCGGCGGCGACCGCGGCGACCTGATCCTCCAGTACTGCGGGCGCGGCCACACCGAAGGCGACATCGTGGCCTGGCTGCCCCGGCAGAAGATCCTCTACGCCGGCGACCTCGTGGAAGCCGAAGCCGCGCTGTACACCGGGGACGCGTTCCACCGCGACTGGGCTTCGTCCACGTTGGACCGCGTCGGCGCGTTCGGGGCCGAGACGCTGATCGGCGGGCGCGGCGGGGTGAGCCGGGGCCGGGAGGCGGTCGACGCCGCCGTCGCGCAGACCCGGCACTTCCTGACCACGATGATCCGCGAGGTCGGCGCGGTCCGCGACGCCGGTGGCACGCTCAAGGACGCCTTCGAGCGCACCCACGCCGCCCTGAACGAGCAGTACGGGCACTGGCCGATCTTCGAGCACTGCCTGCCCTTCGACGTCTCCCGGCTGTGGGACGAGCTCGGCGGCATCGAGCGGCCGGTGGTGTGGACCGCCGAGCGCGACCGCGAAGTCTGGGACCAGCTCCAAGGCTAGGACGATGAGAGTCGCCGTCCTCGGCAGCGGCCCGGTCGGTCAGACGGCCGCGCTGCTGCTCGCGCGCTGGGGTGTACCGGTGGTGCTCGTCGACGAGCACGAGGTGCGCGACCCCGTGGGGTCCAAGGCGATCTGCCAGCAACGGGACACATTGGACGTCTGGGCGTCGCTCGGTGCGGGCTGCCTCGCCGAGGAAGGGCTCACCTGGACGACCGCCCGGACGTTCCACCGCGAGACCGAGCTGTTCTCGCTGAAGCTGCGCGACGGCGGGTCGGCGCTCCCGCCGTTCGTCAACATCTCCCAAGCCCGCGTCGAAGAAGTCCTCGACGGGCTGATCGCCGAGCAGCCGCTGATCGACGTCCGGCGCGGGCACCGCGTCACCGGCGTCACCCAGCCCGGCTGCGTCGAAATCCGGTGCGAGACGAAGGACGGGCCGCGCCGGATCGAGGCCGACTACGCGATCGCCTGCGCGGGTTCGCGGGGCGACACCGTGCGGCGGGCGCTCGGCCAGCACCTGGGCGGGTTCTCCTTCCGCGACCTGTTCCTGATCTGCGACATCCGCGCCGACCTGCCGGGCTGGGCGGCCGAGCGCCGGTTCCACTTCGACCCGCCGTGGAACCCGGGCCGCCAGGTGCTCATCCACCCGTGCCCCGGCTCGCAGTTCCGCATCGACTGGCAGGTCCCCGACGACTACGACCTCGCGGCCGAGGAAACCGGCGGCGCCCTCGACCACCGGATCCGCGCGATCATCGGCGACCGGCCGTACGAAGTCGTCTGGCGTTCGGTGTACCGCTTCCACACACGGCTCGTCGACCGGATGCGCGTCGGGCGCGTGCTGCTCGCCGGCGACTGCGCGCACCTGGTCGCGCCGTTCGGGGCGCGCGGGCTCAACTCGGGGGTCGCCGACGCCGAGAACGCGGCCTGGAAGCTCGCGTGGGTCCTGCGCGGCCACGCGGACGAGGACCTGCTGGAGACCTACCACACCGAGCGCCACGCGGCGGCCGTCGAGAACGCGGCGGTCACCACGGCCACGATGGACTTCCTGGTGCCGCAGGACGACGGGCAGCGTGCGCGCCGCCTGGACGTCCTCACCCGCGCGGCGACCGATCCGGCGGTGCACGAGCAGGTCGATTCGGGGCGGCTGGCCGAACCCTTCTGGTACGCGGATTCGCCGTTGACCACACCCGATCCGGCGCGCCCGCACGCCGGACGGCCCCGGCGGGGGACGTTGCCGCCGCCGGGACCGGGCGTGCTGCTGCCGGACGTCACCGTCGCGAGTGGACGGTTGCGTGACCACGCCCGCCGGGGGTTCCGAGTCCTGACGACCCCCGGCGTGCGAGCCGAAGGGGCGCCGGCGGTGGAGATCCCGGTGGGCGGGGCGCTGGGCGCGCGTCCGGGCGAAGCCTGGCTGGTCCGCCCGGACGCGTACGTCGCCGCTGTGCTACGGGTAGCTGACCAGCGGGCTCACCTGGTGCCCGGTGTTCGCGGCGTCACCCGCATCGTTGATGACGTGCGCGATCGTGCCGACGCCACCGAGTGACACCGATACGAGGTTGTGGAACCGGACCCCGCCGGTGTTCGGCACCTCGAACGAGTGACTGGCCACAATGGACGGATTGGTGTTGAAGAAGCAGTAGCTGCCCAGTCCCCAGCCTTCGTGGCTGGTCACCGAATCGGCCACCTTGTACGCCGCCCAGCCCTGCCGGCCGCCGCCGCTGGTCCAGGAGGCCTGGTCCGGCGGGTCGTACGGCATTTCGTTCTGGAAGAAGTACGTCCGCCCGCCGTTGCCGTTCCAGAGCACCTCGTACTGCTGGTAGTGCTCCACGAACAGGCCGTACATCGTCACGTTCGCGCCGTTGACGACGAGGCCGTTCGCCGCGGTGTTGACGTTCCAGCCGACGCCGTTCGAATGGTCGCCGCGCCACAGCCACATGTGGTCGCCGATGACGTTGTTCGAGTTGACCACCAGCGTCTGCGTGGCCTTGCCGACGGCCGCGCCGCCGATCCGGAAGAACACGTCGTGCAGCGACGTCGGGTCGGCCGCGTGGTTCGCGGCCGAGCCCGGCTGGCCGATCTGGACGAGCACCGGCGAGTTCACCGCGCCCGCGTCGACCAGCAGGCCGGCGATCTTCACCCCGTCCACATCGGACGTCGTGATGGCCGCGTTGCCGTTGGTGGGCATCAGTGTCGCCAGGCCGAGGCCGAGCACCACGGTGTCCGGGCGCGTGACGTTCAGCGCCTGGTCGAGGTGGTAGACGCCCGGTGTCACCAGCAGGTTCTTGCCCGCGGCCAAAGCGGCGTTGAGCGTCGCGGCCGAGTCCGACGGGTGCGCGACGTAGAACTCGCTCAGCGAGATCGCCTGCCCGGCCGGGGCGCCGTGACCCCAGCTCGTCCCGGACGAGTTCTGCCGCAGCGCCGGGACGAACACGTTGTAGCTGCCCGAGCCGTCGACGTAGAGGAACGGCTTCTCGCGGATCACCGGCGTCTGCCCGACGACGGTCTCCGGCGGGTTCGGGAACGACGCCGGCGGCGTGCCGGTCGAGCCGACGAACACCATGTTCCACACGCCGCCCTGCCAGCCGCCGAGCTCGCTGTTGCGGGTGAGGAACTGCTGCTGCGAACCGGAAACGGCGACGCCGTCGATCTTGCTGTCGGCGATCAGGCCGCCGCTGGCCCAGCCGTCGCCGCCGTTCCACAGCTGGATCTGGCTGCCCTTGAGGTGCATCCGGCGGTAGGGCGCCGCCTGCGCGACGGCCCAGCGCTCGACCTGCCCGGCGGGCAGCGTCACCGAGAGGTTCTCGGCGGAGCGCCAGAAGTTCTGGGTCGCGTTGCCCTTGTTGGCCGGGTTGTCGCCCTGCTGCAGCCAGTCGGCTTCGACGCGGACGTGCCCGTTGAGGTTGACGTCGTCGGGGGAGAGGCCCAGGCCCGCGACCTGCTCGTAGAAGCCGAGGTTGACGTCGGCGCTGTAGGTGCCGGGCTTGAACAGCACCGCGTAGCGCTCGGTGCCGAACTGGTTGGTGTGCTGCTGGTCGGCGATCTGCGTCAGCCGGTTCTGGATCGTCGCGGCCGGCGTCGAGGGGTCGAACACCGACACGTTCGGCCCGAGGTCCGGGTTGCGCGGGTCGGTCGGCGGGATCGTGGTGCCGCCGCCGGTGCCGTGCACGGCCACTTCCCACAGGGAGTAGCCGTAGCCGGTCGCCCGCTGGGTGCCGTAGACCCGCAGGTAGCGCGCGGTGCCGGTGAGGGGCACGGTCTGCGTGCCGCCCGCGCCGGTGGTGGTCGTGTACGCGCTCGTCCAGCTGTTCGCGTCCGAGGACAGCTGCACGGTGAACGCTTTCGCGTACGCGGCTTCCCAGGTGAGCACCACGTCGCAGAGCTGCTGCGCGGAACCCAGGTCGACCTGGAGCCACTGCGGATCGCTGAACGCGCTGGACCAGCGCGTGCCGGCGTTGCCGTCGACCGCGGCGGACGCGGGGGTGCCGCCGTTTTCGGTCGAGGACGCGGTCGCGGTGCGCCCTTGCGCGAGGTTGGTGGTTCCGCACGCGGCGGCCTGCGCCGGTGCGGAGCCGACCACCGCCGCGGTGGTGACCGCGGTGACGAAGGTGGTGGCGATGACGAGGAGGCGGTGTACGGGGGAGAACGTCGTTGATCTCATCGGCCTGCCTGCTGCTCGGGGGAGGACGTGCGAAGCGGACCGGGCGAGCCCCACAGCTCGCGCCGGTGTCGGGTGGTGCGGCGGGTTCGCGCCGGGCGCCCGCCCGGCGCCGTGAGCCGGAGGAGCGGTGCCGGGGTGGGTGCGACGGAGCGAACCGGTCAGCCCGAAGGTGTGCGTGACGCGGGGAACCGATCCGGGTGGCGGTCACGGAACCGGTTCCAGCGGCTCGAAGTCAACACCGCGGGGTTCGGCGGAGTCAAGGATCCGGCGCGGATTCGTTCGCCCGGACCAATCCGCGGCGTGGTCCGCGACCGTCCGGCGCAGGGGCGTTGACATTTTACGACTCTTTATTTATATCCTGAACTAAGAGCGTGCCGAGGAGCGGGACCCACACCCGCGCCGCGGACCACGTGAGCCGATCCGCGCCGGGGCAAGGCCGCCCCGGCGCCGGTTCGCCGTGGAGGTGCCCATGCAACGCCGCACACCGAGGACCAGCCCGCCCCGCCCGGGGCCCGGCCGCCGGACCCCGGTCCGCTGGACCGCGCTCGCCGTCCTCGCCCTGACCCTGGCCGCCCTGCTCACCGCGCCGGTCGCGCAGGCCGCGCCCGTCCTGCTCTCCCAAGGCCGCCCGGTGACGGCGTCCTCGGCCGAATCCGCCGCCTTCCCCGCGTCGGCCGCCGTCGACGGAGACCCCGGCACCCGCTGGTCGAGCGGGTTCAGCGACCCGCAGACGCTGCAGGTCGACCTCGGGTCCACCCAGCAGCTGTCCCAGGTCGTGCTGAACTGGGAAGCCGCGTACGCCAAGGCCTTCACGCTCCAGGCGTCCGCCGACGGCGCCACCTGGAGCACCCTCTACTCGACCACCACCGGCGCCGGGGGGACGCAGACCCTGACCGTCACCGGCAGCGGCCGGTACGTCCGGCTCACCGGCACCCAGCGCGCCACGCAGTACGGCTACTCGCTGTGGGAGTTCCAGGTCTACGGCGGGGGCGGCACCACGCAGCCCGGTGACGTCCTGCTGTCCTACGGGAAGCCCGGCACGGCGTCGTCGTACCAGGATGACGGGGCCTGCCCCGGCTGCGCGCCGGCGAAGGCGTTCGACCGCGACCCGGCGACCCGCTGGGCGACGAGCGCGACGACCGGCTGGGTCGACCCCGGCTGGATCACCGTCGACCTCGGCGCCGTCGCGGCCGTGCACCAGGTGGTCCTGCAGTGGGACCCGGCGTACGCGGTCGCCTACCAGATCCAGGTGTCGAACGACAACGCGAACTGGACGTCGCTCTACTCGACCACCAGCGGCAAGGGGTTCAAGGAAACGCTGACGCTGAACGGTTCCGGCCGGTACGTCCGGATGTACGGCACCGCCCGCTCGAACGGCTACGGCTACTCGCTGTGGGGCTTCGACGTCTACGGCACCGGCGGCAACCCGGCGACCCCGCCGCCCGCGCCGCCGGCCCCGCACTTTCCGGGCACGCTGGTCTGGAGCGACGAGTTCAACGGCGCGGCGGGCGCCAACCCGGACGCGAGCAAGTGGACCGCCGAGACCGGCCCCGGTGTCAACAACGAGCTCGAGTACTACACGAACAACAACAACGCCAAGCAGGACGGCCGCGGCAACCTCGTCATCCAGGTCCGCCGCGAAGCCACCCCGGGCAGCGCCTGCCCGGTCGACCCGATCAGCGGCAGCGGCACCTGCCAGTACACCTCGGGCCGGATCAACACCGCGGGCAAGTTCAGCTTCACCTACGGGCACGTCGAGGCGAACATCAAGGTGTCCGGCACGCAGGGGCTGTGGCCCGCGTTCTGGCTGCTGGGCGCCAACTTCTTCAGCGGCACGCCGTGGCCCAACTGCGGTGAGATCGACATCATGGAGCACGTCGGGAAGTCGCCGAACCTGGCCTACTCGACCATCCACGCCCCGGCCTACAACGGTGCCGGCGGCATCGGCGCACCCCTGGACCTCGGCCAGGACGTCTCCGCCGGGTTCCACAAGTTCGGCCTCGACTGGGACGCGTCGCACATGACGTTCTACGTCGACGGGAACGCGTTCGAGACGATCAACCGCGACACCGTCGAGAGCACGCGGGGTCCCTGGGTGTACGACCACCCGTTCTTCCTGATCCTCAACAACGCCATCGGCGGGGACTTCCCCGGCCCGCCGGGCGCGGGCACCGTGCTCCCGCAGGACATGGTGATCGACTACGTGCGGGTCTACCAGTGAGGCGGCTCGTCCTCGGTGCGGTGGTGACGGCGGGCCTGCTCGCCGTCCCGCCGCTCGCCGCCCAGGCGGCTCCGGCGCTGCTCTCCCAGGGGCACGCCGTGACCGCGTCCTCCACCGAGAACGCCGCCTTCCCGGCGAGCGCGGCGGTCGACGGCGACCCGGGCACGCGCTGGTCCAGCCTCGCCGCCGACCCGCAGACGCTGCAGGTCGACCTCGGCTCGGCGCACACCTTGAACCAGGTCGTCCTCCAATGGGAGGCGGCCTACGCCACGGCCTTCACGATCCAGGCCTCGGCGGACGGCGGCCAGTGGACCACCGTGTACTCGACCACGACCGGCACCGGCGGCACCCAGACGCTGCCGGTGTCCGGGAGCGGCCGGTACGTCCGGCTGACCACCACCCGGCGCGCGACCCAGTGGGGGGTGTCGCTGTGGGAGTTCCAGGTCTTCGGCGACGGCTCGGCGCAGGCGTGCGGCAGCGCGAACGCGGCGCTGAGGCAGCCCGCGACCGCGTCGAGCGTCCAGTCGGACGCGTTCCCGGCGAGCGCGGCCGTCGACGGCGACGGCGGCACGCGCTGGTCGAGCCTGGCCGCCGACCCGCAGTGGCTCCAGGTCGACCTCGGCAGCGCGCGGGCGGTCTGCGGCGTCGACCTGACCTGGGAGGCGGCGTACGCGAGCGCGTACACGGTCCAGCTGTCCACCAACGGGACGTCGTGGACGACGGCGGCGACCGTGACCGGTGCGGGCGGCACCGAACACCCGGCCGCTTCCGGCACCGCGCGGTACGTCCGGGTGAACACGACCGCGCGAGCCACCCAGTGGGGCGTCTCGCTGTGGGAGTTCGCGGTGCACACGTCCGACACCGCACCGCCGCCGACCGGCTGCCCGTGGGTCGGCTCGACGGCGCCGGTCGCCGACCGGGTCACCCAGCTGATGGCGGCGATGACCCCGCAGCAGAAGGTGAAGGTGCTGCACGGCAACGGCGCGACGGGGCCGTACATCGGCAACACCGACGCCGTGCCCGAACTGTGCATCCCGGCGCTCGGCCTGCAGGACGGGCCCGCCGGGGTCGGGGACGGCCTCGACGGCGTCACCCAGTTCCCGGCGCCGGTGACGGCCGCCGCGACCTGGGACACCGGCCTGCTCAACCGGTACGGCACGGCGATGGGGGCCGAGTTCGCCGGGAAGGGCGTCGACATCGCCCTCGGCCCGACGATCAACCTGGTCCGTGACCCGCGGTGGGGCCGGAACTTCGAGACCTACAGCGAGGACCCGTACCTCGCCGGCGCGGCCGGGACCGCGACGATCCAGGGCATCCAGAGCCAGGGCGTGATGGCGCAGGCCAAGCACGCGGCCGCCTACAACGTCGAGGCCGGGGCGTCGCGGGGCACGCCGTCGGACAACGTCATCATCGACGACCGGACCCTGCACGAGCTGTACCTGCCGGCGTTCCAGCAGGTGGCGAGCCAGGGGCAGGTCGCGTCGATGATGTGCGCCTACAACCAGATCAACGGCGTCCCGGCGTGCCAGAACAGCGGCGTGCTCACCACGGCGATCAAGCAGGACGCGAACTGGGGCGGCTTCGTCGGCTCCGACTGGGGCTCGGCGACCGGCGGCCCGCGGCAGCTGGCCAACGGCGGCCTGGACCTGGAGATGCCCGGCGGCGCGTTCTTCGGCCAGGGCCTGCTCGACGCCGTTTCGCGCGGCGAGGTCACGCAGGCGCGCGTCGACGACATGGTCCGGCGGGTGCTCACGCAGCTCTTCAAGTTCGGCGTCTTCGACCGGGCCCGGCGGGGCACCCCGCAGTCGGTGGTGACCAATGCGGCGAACGTGACGACCGCGCGGGACGTCGCCGCGGCCGGGGCGGTGCTGCTGAAGAACACCGGTGTCCTGCCGCTGACCGCTTCGACGAAATCGATCGCGCTCTCCGGCGGCGACGGGATCGACCCGCAGAACATCGGCGGCGGCAGCGCGAAGGTGAACCCCTCGCCCGCGTCGGTGAACCCGATCAACGGGATCAAGGCGCGGGCCGGGTCCGGGGTCACGGTGTCCTATGTGGACGGCGCGGGGGAGCACGTGCAGACGCCGGACATCGCGGCTGCCGTCGCGCAGGCCCGCACCGCGGACGTCGCAATCGTGTTCGCCGGCTACGGCGAGTCCGAGACGGAGGACCTCGACACGATCGATCTGCGGTTCCAGCAGAACGAGCTGATCGACGCCGTGGCTTCGGCGAACCCGCGCACGGTCGTCGTGCTCAACACCGGCTCGGCGGTGACCATGCCCTGGCTGGGCAAGGTCGCGGCGGTGATCGAGGGCTGGTACCCGGGCCAGGAGAACGGCAACGCGATCGCTTCGCTGCTCTACGGCGACGTCAACCCCTCGGGCAAGCTGCCAGTCAGCTTTCCGAAGCGGATCGCCGACCTGCCGACGGCGGACGTCCAGCAGTTCCCGGGCGCCAACGACCGGATCGAGTACTCCGAAGGGCTCAACGTCGGCTACCGCTGGTACGACAGCCGGGGCGTCGAACCGCTGTTCCCGTTCGGCTTCGGCCTGTCGTACACGACGTTCGGGTTCTCGAACCTGGCCGTCACGCCGCAGGGCACGAACGGCACCGCGACCGTGACGGCCACGGTGACCAACACCGGCACGCGGGCGGGCGCCGACGTCGTCCAGCTCTACGTCGGCCAGCCGGCCGGGAACGGGGAACCGCCGAAGCAGCTGAAAGGGTTCAAGAAGATCCAGCTCGCCCCCGGGCAGAGCCAGGTCGTGTCGTTCCCGCTCACCCCGCGGGACCTCGCGCACTGGACCGGTTCGTGGACGACCGGCGCCGGCCAGTACCGGGTCTACGTCGGCGACTCGTCGCGGAACGTGCCCCTGTCGGCCGCGCTGACCGTTTCCTGAGTCGATTCCCGGACCACCAGGGAAGTCGGGACGATCAGCGGCGCACCGGGTGGCGGCGCCCCGGCCAGCTGTGCGAGCAGCTGCCGGGCCGCCGCCTCGCCCATGGCCCGCAGCGGCTGGCGGATCGTGGTGAGCGGCGGCTGGGTGTGCGCGGCCAGGGGGATGTCGTCGAAGCCGACCACGGCGACGTCCCCCGGCACCGCGCGCCCGGACTTGCGCAGCCCGGCCAGGACGCCGGCCGCGGTGAGGTCGTTGTGGGCGAACACCGCGTCGAACTCCGGGCCCGAGGCCAGCAGCTGGAGGATCGCGGCCTCGCCGCTCTCGCTCGTGAAGTCGCCTTCGATGATGAGGCTCGGGTCGAGCGTCAGCCCGGCGTCGAGGACGGCTTCGTTGAACCCGTTGAGGCGGTCGGCGGTGCAGCCGAAGTCGTGCGGGCCGGTGACGGTGGCCAGCCGGGTGCGGCCGGTGGCCAGGAGGTGGCGGGCCGCCGTCGCGCCGCCGTGGCGGTTGTCCGTGCCCACCGACGGGAACGCGGGACGGCGGCCGCGGTCGTCGATCACCACCACCGGCAGGCCGGAGTCGTGCAGGACGCGCAGGTGCCGCACCGCGTCCGGGGGCTCGATGAGCAGCAGGCCGTCGAACGCCTTCGCCGACACCTGCCGCGAAAACTCGTCCAGGGATTCGGTGCCGCGGTTGGCCGTGGACAGCAGCAGGCCGTAACCCTTCGACTCCACGACGTCGGCGACGCCCTGCAGCACCTCGCCCATCCACGGCCAGGTCAGGCCCGGCACCAGCATCCCGACCGTGCGCGTCACGCCGCGGGCCAGCCCGACCGCGCCGGCGCTGGGGATGTACCCGGTCGCGGCGATCACCTCGCGCACCCGGATCGCGGTCGCCGCGTCCACATCGGCTTTGTTGTTGAGAACCCTGGACACGGTCGTCTTGCTCACCCGCGCGCGGCGGGCGACCTCGGCGATCGTGACGCGCATCCGTCCTCCCGAGCGGGGGGTGGCAAGTCCTGTGGTGCCAAGGTACTCGCCCCGGGCCCCGCCGCGACCGGTCCGAAATCGATCAAGTCCACCCGGACAGCCGCGTGAGGCTCGCGTCGCCGCTCCGCCAGTCCGTCCGGACGGCGACGTACCTGGCCGGGCCGGTCACCTTCACGGTCGAGGTGCGGCCGCGGCCCGCGGTGCCCGCCGTCGTGTAGGTGACTCCGTCGGTGCTGGTTTCGACCGTGGCGGGGGGCACGCGCCCCGGCGTCCAGGCGAGCTCGACCGCGACGGTGGAAACCAGGGCGGCCGCGCCGAGATCGACGACCAGCCGGCCGGCGGGCCCGGGCCGCCACGCGGTCGCCGGGTCGTCGTCGACCGCAGCGGCCGGGCTCGACATCCCGGGCGGCAGCGGTTCGGCGGGGAACGTGCGCGCGCCGAGCGCGAGGTCGGCCAGGGGGTACGGGCGGACTTCGCCGAACACGACCGGCACCGGCCGGCGCGGCGGCAGCACCACCGGCCGCGGGCGGCCGCCGTCCGGGGTGACCGTGACGACCGACGGCAGCGGCCCCGGCGCGGTGAGCTCGACGCGGCTCGCGTCGCGCACGACCGCCTTCAGCCCGGCCGGGCCGCGCACGGTGAACCGCGGGGGTTCGACGCGGCCCTCGGCGGGCGCGAGGTCCAGCGTGAAGGTGGTGCCGGTCGCGGTGAGGACCTGTTCGCCGCGGTAGAGCCGGCGGGTGGTCCCGCGCTGCGGCAGGGCCGCCGTGCCCGCGGCGGCCGCGGCGGAAAGGTTGACCAGCACCAGGAAGCCGTCGGTCACGCTCGCCCGGACCGCGGGTGCGGTGGTCGCGACGCGCCCGGACGGCTTCGCGCCGGCCGGCGCGGGGTACAGCTCGGCGAGCAGGGGAGCGGCAGGGCCGTCGGAGAGCGTGACGCGGTCGCCGGTGACGGTGAGCGGGTTCGGGCTGTCGACGACGAGCCCGGCCCGCCCGTCGACGTCCAGCCACCCGCCGGTGCTCCGCAGCGCGGGGACCGGGTAGGTCGCCACCGCCGTCCAGGTCACGCCGTCGGGCGAGGTTTCGAGCCGGTACTTCCGCCCCGCGGCCGCTTCCCAGCTGAGCCGGGCGTGGTCGAAGGACACCAGGGCGCCGAGGTCGACGGCGAGCCAGCTGTCCGCGCGTGTCCGGTCCGATGTGGACACCGCCCAGCGCGTCGCCGGGTCACCGTCGTTGGCGTACTTCGCCTCCTTGCCCGCCGACGCCGAGGACGCCGTCGCCGTCCCGGTCCGCGCGAGGTCGGGCCCGTCGCCGTCGCGGACCTCGAACGCCCAAAGCGAGTAGCCGTACTGCGGGTCCGGCGTGACGCCGAGCATCCGGACGTACCGCGCGGTGACCCGGCCGAAGGGGACGTCGTCGATGCGCGCGCCGGCCGGTGCGGCCTGCGCCTGCACCGTCACGGTGCCCTCGGCCGCGGTGTAGGCGCGGTCGCCGTCGAGACCAGGTACGCCGGGCATGGCGAGGTTGTAGACGTTCAGGACGCCTTCGCCGTCGGCGACGCCAGTGCTGGCGTAGACGGCGGCGCCGGTGGGCAGGGTGGCGAAGGCGGCGTACCCGGTGTCGAAGCGCAGGACGCCGACGGTGCCGTCGAAGCCGTCGCGGACCTCCTCGTAGGTGGTCGCGTGGCGTTCGCGCACGGCGACGTTCGTCGCGGGCAGCATCGCCGGGCTGGCGCCGCCGAGGACGAACAGCCAGTCGTCGTGGCGCGGCTGCCAAGCGAACTTGACGAACCCGGGCTTGGTCACGGTGCCCGCCCAGGCGGCGGGGGAGCGGTGGGCGAGCAGCCCGGGCCCGGCGCCGAAGTCCGCGACCCCGGCGGCGAGGGTGTCGAACTCGTCCTTGCGGACCGCGGTGACCGGGCCGCCGTGGCTCGCGCGCCACTCGTGCAGCAGGTAGCTGATGGCGAGTTCGGCGCGGGCCTCCGGCTCGTACTTCGGCTCGCCGGAGAACTTCGTGATCCGGTCGGCGGGCGCGTAGGCCTGGTACGGCTCGAGCCGGGCCGCCAGCTGCGCCTCGGCGTAGGCGGCGTAGCGGTCGCCGAGGACCTGGGCGCGGAAGGCGAGCGGGATGACGTCGCGGCCGTAGAGGTGCTCGCGGTCGGCGACCATCGGCATCAGCGGCTCACCGGCGTCGCTGGTCATCAGCAGCATGGTGCGCCAGAGCAGTTCGCCGTTCGGCTGCGCGGTGAGCACTTCGGGCAGCGGCGTCCCGGCGGCGAGGAAGTGCATCGCGTTGCGGCCGGACGTGCGCCAGAGCTCTTCCTGGTAGTGCGGGCCGAACGAGCCGTGGTTTTCGACGAGGAAGGTGTCGTAGAGGTTGGTCGCGGTGTTGGCGTTCACCGGACGGCCGTCGACGAGCCGCGGGTTGGCGAGGTCGGCCGCGGGCAGCCCGGCCTCGTTGCGGCTCCAGGTGCCGAAGGCGGCACGCCACTGGTCCGCGCGCGGGTCGGCCGGCGCCCAGGCGAGAGCCGGGGCGAGCGATTGGGCGTAGACGCCCATCTCCTCCAGTTTCGTGTCGCCGACGTAGCCGCCCTTGAGCCCGTTGGGGGTCCAGCCGCCCGAGGTGGGGTCGTCCTTTTCGCCGAGTGCGGTCGTGTAGGCGGCCTGTCCGGTGGTGATGCGGTCGACGTTCGCGCGGGTCGCCGCGTCGAGGTCTGTCCACAAGAGACGGGCGGCGAGCAGGAAGTACGACTGGAACGTGGTGTCGAAGAACAGCTTGCGGCCCCACTCGGTCCCGCCGGTCAGCAGGTTGGACGCGGCGAAGTGCCGGATCGTGGCGAGGGTGTGGGCCTTGAGCGTTTCCCGGTCGACGCCGGCGGCTCCGGGGTCGTAGCCGTCGCGGGTGAGGAGGACGGCGTTGCCGAGCACGACGGCGAAGGTGAAGTCGCGGGCCGGGTAGATCCCGGCTTTCGCGTCGAACTGCTGCTCGGCCCAGCGGGTGTGCCGCAGCAGCACCCGGCGGTAGGTGGCGGCGACGGGATCGGGCGGCCCGGCAGTGGCCGCCTCCGCCCGGCCGGGCAGGTTCACCAGCAGCGCGGCGGCGCCGGCCGCGCCGAACAGGGCGAGCGCGTGCCGCCGGTCGAGCTCACCCATGCGTGACCTCCCAGGCCGTTGACAACCTTGTCAGCGCGGATTCTGGGACGCCGCGCGCCGCGGGGGCAACCCCGCGACCGAATCCCGTCCGCTTTCGGACAAGGCCCGGATAATTCGTATAACGACCTATACCTTTGGCCAGGCGGGCTGAAGGGGACTTTCCTCGCGTGTGGTGCGCTGAAGGGGACTTTCCTCGCATCAGATGACATGAACGTCCCCTTCAGCCCGCTCGGGTGGGAGCAAGCTCACCGCCGCCCTCCGCGTCCGCCGTGGTGGGATGACAACGTGATCAGCGACTCGGCCACCTTCCTGCTCCTCGTGCTCGCCGGGGTGGGGGCCGGGCTCACCGGGGCCATCGCCGGGCTCGCTTCGCTCGTGTCCTACCCGGCGCTGCTCGCCGCCGGGCTGCCGCCGGTCCTCGCCAACGTCACCAACACCGTCGCCATGCTCGGCACCACCGCCGGGGCCGCCGCCGGCGCCCGGCCCGAACTCGCCGGCCAGCGCGCCCGGATCGTCCCGCTCTGCCTCATCACCACCCTCGGCGGCGCGGCCGGCGGGTTCCTGCTCCTCGTCACCCCGTCCGACGCCTTCACCGCGATCGTCCCGTGGCTGATCGGCGGTGCCGCCGTCGTCCTGATGGCGGGCCCGCGCCTGCGCCGCCTGGCCGAAGCCGCCGACCACCACGGCCTCCGCCCCGCCACCGCCGTCGGCGCGTTCTTCATCGGTGTCTACGGCGGCTACTTCGGGGCCGCCGCCGGTGTCCTCATGCTCGCCCTGCTCGTCTCGGTGTGGAGCCAGCCGCTCGCCCGGACGAACGCCGCGAAGAACCTGGTCACCGGGTCGGCGAACTTCCTCGCCGCGATCGTCTTCGCCGGCACCGGCAAAGTCGTCTGGCTCGCCGCCCTCGCCGTCTGCCTCGGTTCGCTCGGCGGCTCGTGGCTGGGCTCCACCCTCGTGCGCCACCTGCCGGCGACACCGCTGCGCATCGGGATCGGGATCGCCGGGCTGGGGCTGGCCGGCGTGCTCGGCTGGCAGGCTTACGCCTGAAAGACTTCCCGCCCGCGGGCTGACGGAAGTCCCGCGGACAAGGCATGATCGGCGGGGTAACGGCGAGCAGGAGACCAGATGAGCATTGTCGGGACCCGGGTCGTCCGCCAGGAGGATCAGAACCTGATCACCGCGGGCGGCACCTACGTGGACGATTTGCGGGAGGAAGCGCTTTCCGGAGCCGCGCACGCGGTGTTCGTACGCAGCCCCATCGCGCACGCGCGGATCGGGGGCATCGATGTCAGCGAGGCGAAGGCGGCGCCGGGCGTGCTCGGCGTGTTCACCGCCGCCGACCTCGGGCTCGATCCGCACGCGGCGGGGCCGGTCAAGGAACCGTGGCTGGCCGACGGCGTCGTGCGCTACGTCGGCGAACCGGTCGCGCTCGTCCTCACCGAGGAGCGCTACCAGCTGGCCGACGCGGCCGAGCTGGTCGACGTCGACTACGACCCCCTCGACGCCGTGCCGAGCATCGGCGCCGCCCTCGCGGACGAGACGCTGCTGTACCCCGAAACCGGCAGCAACGTCGTGCAGGTCAACGGTGCGGCGGAGTTCGACGACTCGATCTTCGACGGGTGCGAGGTCGTTGTTTCGCAGACCATCGTGAACCAGCGCGTCGCGCCCGCGCCGCTCGAACCGCGCGGCGCGTCGTGCGCGTGGGGCGAAGACGGCAGGCTGACGGTCTGGCTGTCGACCCAGAACGCCCAGATCGCCCGGACTCAGCTGGCCGCGAGCCTCGGGGTGGGCGAGGAGAACGTCCGGGTCATCGCGCCGGACGTCGGCGGCGGGTTCGGCGCGAAGATCGGCGCCGACCCCGAAGCGACCGTGCTGGGCTGGGCCGCCAAGGCGATCGGGCGCCCGGTGCGCTGGGTCGAGTCGCGCAGCGAGAACCTGACCGCGATGACGCACGGCCGCGGCCAGCTCAACACCGTCACCATCGGCGGGAAGCGCGACGGCACCGTCCTCGCCTACCGTCTCGACGTCATCCAGGACGCCGGCGCGTACCCGCGGACGCTGTTCCTGCCGACGCTGACCGAGCTGATGGCCGTCGGCGTCTACCGGTTCCCGAAGGTGGAAACGCGCAGCCGCGGCGTCGTCACGAACACCACGCCGATCGCGGCCTACCGCGGCGCGGGCCGCCCGGAGGCGACCGCGGCGGTCGAGCGCGGGATGGACGTCTTCGCCGCGGAGATCGGGATGGACCCGGCCGAGGTCCGCCGGGTCAACTTCATCCGGCCCGAAGAATTCCCGTACCAGACGCCGACCGGCGCCTCCTACGACACGGGCGAGTACGCGGCGGCGCTGGACAAGGTCCTGGACGCCGCCGGGTACGCCGAGCTGCGGGCCGAGCAGAAGCGCCGTCGCGAAGCCGGTGACCCGGTCGAGCTGGGCCTCGGGATCGCGGCCTACGTCGAGATCACCGGCGGCGACTCCGGCGGCGAGAGCGGCCGCGTCGACATCCACCCGGACGGCTCGGTCGTCGCGTGGACCGGCAGCTCGCCGCACGGCCAAGGGCTCGGCACGTCGCTGGCGATGCTGCTGTCCGACCAGCTCGGCGTGCCGCTGGAGAAGATCACCGTGCGCCACGGCGACACCGACGAGGTGCCCAAGGCGGTCGGCACGTTCGGCTCCCGGTCGCTGCAGCTGGGCGGCTCGGCGATCCGGCAGGCGGCCGAGGAGGTGATCGCGCAGGCCCGCGAGCTGGCGGCCGACCTGCTGGAAGCGGCACCGGACGACCTCGAGCTGGACGTCGAGCGCGGGGTCTGGCAGGTCAAGGGCGCGCCGTCGAGCACCGTGCTCAGCTGGGCCCAGGTCGCCGAAACGGCCGGCGAGGGCAAGCTGTCGGCCGACGTCTGGTTCGGCGGCGGCAAGCCGACCTTCCCGTTCGGCGCGCACCTCGCGGTCGTCGAGGTAGACACCGAGACCGGCAAGGTCGACCTGCGCCGGATCGTCGCGGTCGACGACGCCGGCCCGATCGTCAACCCGCTCACCTTCCGCGGCCAGCGCCACGGCGGGCTCGGGCAGGGCGCGGCGCAGGCGCTGATGGAGGTCGTCACCTACGACGAAGACGGCAACCCGACGACCGCGACGCTGGCGGACTACTCGTTCGTCACCGCCGTCGAGCTGCCGGACTTCGAGCTCGTCGACATGGCCACCCCGACCGACCGGAACCTGCTGGGGGTCAAGGGGATCGGCGAAGCGGCGACGATCGGTTCGACGCCGGCGGTGCACAACGCCGTGGTGGACGCGCTTTCGACGCGAGGGGTGCACCACCTGGACATGCCCACGACCCCGATCCGGGTCTGGGAAGCACTTGAGGAAGCTGGGAAGGGAAGCGCGCGGTGAAGGTCTCGATCGAGGTCAACGGGCGGGCGGTGGCCGAGGAGGTGCCGGACCGGACGCTGCTGGTGCACTTCCTGCGCGACACGGCCGGGTTCACCGGCACGAACATCGGCTGCGACACCACGTCCTGCGGCGCCTGCACGGTGCTGCTCGACGGCGAGTCGGTGAAGTCCTGCACGGTGCTGGCCGCGCAGGCCGACGGCCACGCCGTCACCACCGTGGAGGGGCTGGCCGAGCCGGACGGGTCGCTGCACCCCGTGCAGCGGGCGTTCCGCGAGCAGCACGGCCTGCAGTGCGGGTTCTGCACACCGGGGATGATCATGGCGTCGGTCTCGCTGCTGAACGACAACCCGAAGCCGACCCGCGACGAGGTCCGGGCCGGGCTCGAGGGCAACCTCTGCCGCTGCACCGGCTACCACAACATCGTCAGCGCCGTGATCGACGCTTCCGGCCAGGAGGTGGACCGGTGATCCCCGCCGAATTCCGCTACGAGCGCGTGTCCACAGTGGACGAAGCGCTGGTCAGGCTCGCCGAGCACGGCGACGAGGCGAAGGTGCTGGCGGGCGGGCACTCCCTGCTGCCGCTGATGAAGCTGCGGCTGGCCGCGCCGGAGTACGTGGTCGACATCGGCCCGGTCGACGAGCTCCGGTACGTCCGGCTCGACGGCGACGACGTCGTCATCGGCGCGCTGTCCCGCTACAGCGACCTCCAGCAGGACCCGGTGCTGGCCGAGCACGCGCCCCTGCTGGCGCGCGTGTCCGGCGAGGTCGGCGACCGGCAGGTCCGCCACCGCGGCACGATCGGCGGCTCGCTGGTGCACGCCGACTCGGCGGCCGACCTGCCCGCGGCGGTGCTGGCGTCGGACGCGGTCCTGGTCGCACGCGGTCCGGCGGGGGAGCGCCGCATCCCGGCGGCGGAGTTCTTCCTCGGCCCGTTCACGACGCCGCTGGAGCCCGACGAGCTGCTCACCGAGGTCCGGCTGCCCCGCCAGACCGGGCAGGGCTGGGGCTTCCAGAAGTTCACCCGCCGCGCGATCGACTGGGCGATGGTCGGCGTGGCCGTCGCCGGCGGCCGGGTGGGCCTGGTCAACATGGGCGGCGTGCCGCTGCGGGCCACCGCCACGGAGGAAGCGCTGGCGTCGGGCGCGTCGATCGCGGACGCGGCGGCGCTGGCCGCGGACGGCACGAACCCGCCGGACGAGCCGCACGCGACGGCGGAGTACCGCCGCCACCTGGCCCGGGTGCTCACCCGCCGTGCGCTGATGGAGGCGTCGGCCCGGTCCTGACCGCCGAAGGCCCGGCCGGTCCACAGTGGACCGGCCGGGCCTTCGCGCGTGATCAGGCGAGGTCGAAGCGGTCGAGCTCCATGACCTTCGTCCACGCCGCCACGAAGTCGGCCACGAACTTCTCGCGGGCGTCGTCGCTGGCGTAGACCTCGGCGAGGGCCCGCAGCTGCGAGTTCGAGCCGAAGACGAGGTCGACCGCGGTGGCGGTCCACTTCACCTCGTCGGTCGACACGTCGCGGATCTCGTAGACGTTCTCCGCCGACTCCGACGCCTTCCACTTGGTGCCCGGCGCGAGCAGGTTGGCGAAGAAGTCGTTGGTGAGCACGCCCGGCTGGTCGGTGAGGACGCCGTGTGCGGCACCGCCGTGGTTCGTGCCGAGGGCGCGGAGGCCACCGACCAGAACCGTCATCTCCGGCGCGGAGAGGCCGAGCAGGTAGGCGCGGTCGACCAGCAGGACCTCCGGCTGGCGCTTCTCGCCGGCCCGCAGGTAGTTGCGGAACCCGTCGGCCCGCGGCTCGAGCACCTTGAACGAGTCGGTGTCGGTCTGCTCCTGGGTGGCGTCGGTGCGGCCCGGGTGGAACGGCACGGTCGTCTCGACGCCGGCGTCGCGCGCCGCCTTCTCGACGGCGGCCGAGCCGGCCAGCACGATCAGGTCGGCCAGCGAGATCTTCGCGCCGCCGGCCTCGTTGAACTCGCGCTGGACGCCCTCGAGGGTCTCGAGGACCTTGCCGAGCTGCTCGGGCTGGTTGACCTCCCAGGTGCGCTGCGGCTCCAGGCGGATCCGCGCGCCGTTGGCGCCACCGCGCTTGTCGGTGGAGCGGAAGCTCGCGGCCGACGCCCACGCCGTGGAAACCAGTTCCGAGACCGACAGCCCCGAGTCGAGGACCTTCGCCTTGAGGGCGGTGATGTCGGCGTCGCCCACGAGGTCGCCCTCGACGGCCGGCACCGGGTCCTGCCACAGCTGCGGCTCGGCGACCCACGGGCCGAGGAAGCGGCTGACCGGGCCCATGTCGCGGTGCAGCAGCTTGTACCAGGCCTTGGCGAACGCCAGCGCGAACTCGTCCGGGTTCTCCAGGAACCGGCGGGAGATCGGGCCGTAGACCGGGTCGAAGCGCAGCGACAGGTCCGTCGTCAGCATGGTCGGCTTGTGCTTCTTGTTCGGGTCGAACGGGTCCGGGATGATCTCCGGCGCGTCCTTCGCGACGTACTGCTTGCCACCGCCGGGGCTCGTGGTGAGCTCCCACTCGTAGCCGAACAGGATCTCGAAGAAGCGGTTGCTCCACTCGGTCGGCTTGTCGGTCCAGGTGACCTCGAGACCGCTGGTGATCTGGTCGGGACCCTTGCCGCTGCCGAGCGTGTTCAGCCAGCCGAGGCCCTGCGCCTCCAGCGGGGCGCCCTCCGGCTCCGGGCCGACGTGGTCGTCGGCCACGCCGGCGCCGTGGGTCTTGCCGAAGGTGTGGCCGCCGGCGATGAGGGCGACGGTCTCCTCGTCGTTCATCGCCATCCGGGCGAAGGTCTCGCGGATGAAGCTCGCCGCCGCCTCGAAGTCGGCGCTGCCGCGGGGGCCCTCGGGGTTGACGTAGATGAGGCCCATCTCGGTCGCGCCGAGCTCCGGCACCATCTCGGAGTCGCTGGCGTAGCGCTCGTCGCCCAGCCAGTCGTCCTCGGGACCCCAGAAGATCTCCTCGGGCTCCCAGGTGTCGACGCGGCCGAAGCCGAAGCCGAAGGTCTTGAAGCCCATCGACTCCAGCGCGACGTTGCCGGCCAGCACCAGCAGGTCGGCCCACGAGATCTTCTGGCCGTACTTCTGCTTGACCGGCCAGAGCAGGCGGCGCGCCTTGTCGAGGTTGGCGTTGTCCGGCCAGCTGTTCAGCGGGGCGAAGCGCTGCCCGCCGTCACCGGCGCCACCGCGGCCGTCGTGGATGCGGTAGGTGCCCGCGGCGTGCCAGCTCATCCGGATCATCAGGCCGCCGTAGTGGCCGAAGTCCGCCGGCCACCAGTCCTGCGAGGTGGTGAGCACCTCGGTGATGTCCCGCTTGAGGGCCTCGACGTCGAGCTTCGCGAACTCCTTGGCGTAGGCGAACTTCTCGCCCAGCGGGTTGCTCTTCGCCGAGTGCGCGTGCAGCACCGTGAGGTCGAGCTGGTTGGGCCACCAGTCCTTGTTGGTGCGCGGACGGCCGCCCGTCTTCGGCTGCGGCGAGCCGATCGCCGGGTTCTCGCTCTCGCTGCCGTGCGAGGTCACGGAGTCGTGCGCGACCGGGCAACCGGCCGCCGCCTTCTGGTCCACGCCCTGCGCGCTGGACGGGGCGTTGTCCTGGGTGGAGCTCATTTACTTCCTTCCGAGAGCGGCGAATCATTTCGGGTGCGTCCGGCCGCGCAGCCGGGGCAGGTGCCCCAGTAGACGACCTCCGCTTGGTCGATCACGAAACCGTGGTCGTCCGAGGCGGTGAGGCAGGGGGTGTGGCCGACGGCGCAGTCGACGTCGGCGATCGCCCCGCAGGTGCGGCACACGACGTGGTGGTGGTTGTCCCCCACGCGTGACTCGTAGCGGGCGTTCGCGCCGGCGGGCTGGATGCGCCGCACCAGTCCGGCGTCGGTGAGCGCACGCAGCACGTCGTAGATCGTCTGGTGCGACACCGACGGGTGCTCGGCGCGCACCAGGTCGATCACCGTTTCGGTGTCGACGTGCGGGTTCTCGCGCAGCACCGCGAGCACGGCCAGCCGGGGCCGTGTCACACGGAGTGAGACGGCTCGCAACTGCGCTTCGTAGTCGGACATCACGGCCGACCCTAGGACCGTATCTGGAATGAGTCAAGTTATGACGGCGGTTCCACCCGGTGGTGTCGCGCGGTGCGGGTACTCGACCGGCCGGCTGCCTGGTTAGGCTCGCGGGCATGCCGGACACGCAGTACGAAGACCTCCTCCGCCACGTGCTCGAAACGGGGACCCGCAAAGGGGACCGTACTGGTACCGGCACGCGGTCGATCTTCGGGCACCAGCTGCGCTACCGCCTCTCGGACGGCTTCCCGCTGATCACCACGAAGAAGGTCCACTTCCGCTCGATCGCCTACGAACTGCTGTGGTTCCTGCGCGGCGACGCGAACGTCGGCTGGCTGCGCGAGCACGGCGTGACGATCTGGGACGAGTGGGCGGCACCCGACGGCGACCTCGGCCCGGTCTACGGCGTCCAGTGGCGTTCGTGGCCGACCCCGGACGGCGGCCACGTCGACCAGATCGCGGAGGTCCTGCGCACGCTGCGCGAGAACCCCGACTCGCGGCGGATCATCGTGTCCGCGTGGAACGTGGCCGACATCCCGCGGATGGCGCTCCCGCCGTGCCACGCGTTCTTCCAGTTCCACGTCGCCGACGGCAAGCTGTCCTGCCAGCTCTACCAGCGCAGCGCGGACCTGTTCCTCGGCGTCCCGTTCAACATCGCGAGCTACGCGCTGCTGACGCACATGATCGCGGCCCAGGTGGGCCTCGGCGTCGGCGACTTCATCTGGACCGGCGGCGACTGCCACATCTACGACAACCACGTCGAGCAGGTGCGCACGCAGCTCGCCCGCGAGGCGCGGCCGTTCCCGGCGCTGGAGCTGAAGCCGGCGGAGAGCCTGTTCGACTACACCTACGAGCACTTCGCCCTCGAGGGCTACGACCCGCACCCGGGCATCAAGGCCCCGGTGGCGGTGTGATCGGGCTGATCTGGGCCCAGGCCGCGAACGGCGTCATCGGCCGCGACGGCGGGCTGCCGTGGCACCTGCCGGAGGACCTGCGCCACTTTCGCTCGGTGACGAAGGGTGCGGCGGTGCTGATGGGGCGGCGGACGTGGGAGTCGCTGCCGCCGCGGTTCCGGCCACTGCCCGGGCGGCGCAACCTGGTGCTTTCGCGGACTCCGCAGGAGGAGGCCGAGACGTTCCCGTCGTTGGCTTCGGCGTTGTCCGCGGTGCCGGGCGACGTGTGGGTGATCGGCGGGGCGGCGGTGTACGCGGCGGCGCTGCCGGTGGCGGACCGGATCGTGGTGACCGAGCTCCGCGAGCCCTTCGAAGGGGACACGTACGCGCCCGAAGTGGGACGGCCGGCGGAGTCCGCGGGGGAGTGGCTGGAGTCTTCGACGGGCCTGCACTACCGGTTCCTGACCTGGGGCTGAGGCCTCGGCGTGGCGGGCGGGTTGCCGCGAATGACTCATTCGGGACCGCGGTTGTCTCGAATGAGTCATTCGCGACGTGTGGACCTCGCCTGGCTCTATGGGGCGGAGCGGGGTCGACCCGCTTGGTGGTCCCGGCGAGGCCGGGGACCGTCGCGTTCCCGAGGCTCGGCTCCGGGAGTCCGGGCTTGGCGGGATGCCGCGAATGACTCATTCGGGACCGCGGTTGTCTCGAATGAGTCATTCGCGACCTCCGGATCCCGCCTGACCCCGCCTGACGTTGCCGGCCGAGCGGGCCGACTCGCGCGGCGGTGCTCCCGGTGCGGCTGTGGACCCGTTGCGCTCCCCGGCCTTCACGCTATACGGTTGCCTGACTAGAACACGTTACAGTTTACGTGTCCGGGCGGACCGAGGAGCGGAAATGGCGAAGCGGGCGCCACGCAGCGACGAAGCCGATTACGTGGTCGTCGGGTCGGGGAGCTCCGGTGCCGCCGTCGCCGGGCGGCTGGCGCAGGCCGGGGCCAGCGTGATCGTGCTGGAGGCGGGCAAGAGCGACAGCCAGCTGCTGGTCACCAAGCCCGGCATGGTGGCACCGATGCACGCCGTGCCGCAGCTGAAGGGCCTGGTCGACTGGGGCTACTACTCCGTTCCGCAGAAACACGTTCTAGATCGTCGGATGCCGGTGCCGCGGGGCAAGGTCGTCGGCGGGTCCAGCTCCGTGAACGGCATGGTCTACGTCCGCGGCAACCGTGCCAACTTCGACTCCTGGGCCGCCGAGGGCAACGAAGGGTGGGACGCCGACCGCGTCAACGCCGCCTACAAGCGGATGGAGGACTTCGAGGACGGCGAGAACGCCTTCCGCGGCGCCGGCGGACCCATCCGCATCACCCGCAACAAGATCCCGCAGGAAGGGACGCTGCAGTTCCTCGAGGCCACCGCCGACGCGATCGGCTGCGAGATCCTCGACGACTACAACGCCGAGTCCCAAGAGGGCGTCAGCCGGATGCAGCAGAACGCCGCCGACGGCCTGCGCTACAGCGCCTCGCGCGGCTACCTGCACCACGCGCCGCCGTCGCTCCAGCTCCAGTCGCGGGTGCTGGCCAAGAAGGTGCTCGTCGAGAACGGCCGCGCCACCGGGGTCGAGGTGGTCGACGCCGGCGGCGGCCGGCGCACCGTCCGGGCCGGCAAGGAGGTCATCCTCGCCGCCGGGGTCGTCGGGTCCGCGCAGCTGCTGATGCTCTCCGGGGTCGGCCACGCCGAGCACCTCAAGGAACACGGCATCGACGTCGTCGCCGACCTGCCCGTCGGCGACAACCTGCACGACCACATGTTCCACGCGCTGACCTTCCAGGTGTCCTCCAGCAAGCTCCGCGGCACGGCGCCGTTCTTCGCCCGCGGCCTGGCCAAGGAGCTGCTGCGGCCCGGGTCCACCTTCCTGGCGAACTCCGTCTTCGAGGCGGTCGCGTTCCTGCGCACCTCCCAGGCCGGAGCCGTCCCCGACCTGCAGCTGCACCTGCTGCCGTGGGCGTACGTCTCGCCCAACCAGGACGCGCCGATCCGGCACGCGGTCGACAAGCGCGGCGCGCTGACCGTCCTCACCACGCTGATCTACCCGAAGAGCCGCGGCACGCTGCGGCTCGCCTCGGCCGACCCCACGGCCGCGCCGCTCATCGACTTCCAGTACCTCGCCGACCCGGCCGACCTCGAAGTGCTCGGCGAAGGCTCGGAGATGGTGCGCGAGATCATGGCCTCGAAGGCGTTCGGCGGCGCCGTCAAGGAGGAGATCCACCCGGGCGAGAACCTCAAGGGCCAGGCGCTGCGCGACGCGATCCTCAACCGCGCGACCTCGGTCTACCACGGGGTCGGCACCTGCCGGATGGGCGTCGACGAGCTCGCCGTCGTCGGACCCGACCTCAAGGTCCGCGGGGTCGACGCGCTGCGGGTCTGCGACGCCTCGATCATGCCGTCGATCACCGGCGGCAACACCAACGCGCCCTGCATCATGATCGGCGAGATGGGTGCCCAGCTCGTCCTCGGGAGCCGGTCATGACCCTCACCCCGGTCGGCCTCACCCGCCCGGCGTCGGTGACCGGCGCCTTCCTCGACGGGCTCGTCGCCCGGGTGCCCGGGTCGGCCGACACGACCTGGAAGCTGACCGAGGTCTACACCGGCGACGTCCTCGTCGAGCTCCCGCAGTCCACGCCCGAAGACATCGAGCGGGCGTTCGCCGTCGCGCGCGAGGCCCAGCGGAAGTGGGCCGCCACGCCGGTCAAGCAGCGGCTGGCCGTGTTCAAGCGGGCGCATACGCTGTTCGTCGACCACGCGCGGGCCGTCGCCGACCTCATCCAGGTCGAGAGCGGCAAGAACCGGCGGATGGCGATCGAGGAGACCTGCGACCCGCCGATGGTGATGAGCCACTACCTCAAGCGGGCGGCCAAGCTGCTGGCGCCGGTGAAGCGCGGCGGGCCGGTGCCGCTGGTGACGTCCTCGACCGAGGTCCGGCGGCCCAAGGGCGTCGTCGGCATCATCGCGCCGTGGAACTTCCCGTTCGCCACCGGCATCTCCGACGCCGTCCCGGCGCTGATGGCCGGCAACGCGGTCGTCCTCAAGCCCGACAACAAGACGGCGCTCTCCCCGCTCTACGGCGTGCGGCTGCTGGAGGAAGCCGGCCTGCCGGAGGGGCTGTTCCAGGTCGTCTGCGGCGAGGGCCCGGACGTCGGCCCGACGCTGATCGACCAGGCCGACTACGTGATGTTCACCGGCTCCACGGCCACCGGCAAGGTGATCGGCGAGCGGGCCGGGCGCAACCTCATCGGCTGCTGCCTCGAACTCGGCGGAAAGAACCCGATGATCGTCCTCGACGACGCGAACATCGGCGAAGCCGTGCAGGGCGCGGTGTTCGGCGCGTTCGGCAACACCGGGCAGATCTGCATGCACGTCGAGCGGATCTACCTGCCGGAATCCCGCTACGACGAGTTCAAGACGGCGTTCGTGGCGGCGGCTTCGGCCCTCGACGTCCGCGCCGCGTACGACTTCGGCCCCGAGATGGGCTCGCTCGTCTCGGTGGACCACCTGCGCCGCGTCAAGTCCCATGTGGACGACGCGGTCGCGAAGGGCGCGACGGTCCTGTGCGGCGGCAAGCCGCGTCCCGACCTCGGCCCGGCGTTCTTCGAGCCGACGATCCTCGAGGGCGTCACGAAGGACATGCTCTGCGGTGTCACGGAAACGTTCGGTCCCGTGGTGGCGCTGCACACCTACCGCACCGTCGACGAAGCGGTCGCGCTGGCCAACGACACGGACTACGGCCTGAACGCCTCGGTCTGGAGCGCCGACCTCGATGCGGCCCGCGCGCTGGCGGCCCGCATCGAGTCCGGCAACGTGAACGTCAACGACGTCCTCGCGACGGCCTACGCGGCCAAGGGCACCCCGTCGGGCGGGGTCAAGAACTCCGGCGTCGGCGCCCGCCACGGCGACCAGGGCCTGCTCAAGTACACCGACGGGCAGAACCTGGCGGTGCTGAAGAAGCAGGTGATGGGCCCGCGGCCGGGGCAGCGCTACGAAAAGTACGTCGAGAGCATGCTGTCCGGGCTCAAGACGCTGCGGAAGCTGCGGCTGCGCTAACCATCGACCAGCAGTCCCCGCAGCGGGCCCTGCAACCGCCCGGCCCGCCGCGACACGCCCGGCAGCAGCACCAGCCGGTGCGTGCGCTGCTCGCCCCGGCGTTCCCGCTCGGCCTGGTCCTCGGCCAGGGGCCGCCAGAGGTGGTCGACGACGTCCGCCGGGTCGGTGTGCTCGAGTTCCCCGACCGGGCGGCCGAGGTGCTCGGCCCACAGCCGCAGCCTCGTCGAGCGCGCCAGCTCGCGGTCGTCGGTGGCGACGTTGACCTCGGTGTCGTTGAACAGCGAGTGCTCGTTGAGGTTCGCCGAGCCGACCGTCAGCCACTCGTCGTCGACGATGCCGAGCTTCGCGTGGACGTACACCGGCGCCGCCGATTCGCCGTCGTGCGCGCTGATCGTGGTCGCGAGGAGCCGCTGGTGGCCGTCGTCCGCGTCCAGCAGGCGGCCCAGCTGGCCGCGGGTGGTGTCCGAGCCGTTGCTCGGCTTGCGGGGGAGCAGCAGGACCACCCGGAACCGGTCGTCGGGCGGGGTGCGCAGCTTGTCGATGAGCACCTCGGCGATCTCCGGTGACCACAGGAACTGGTTCTCCAGGTAGACCAGCCGCCGGGCCGAGCGCAGCGCCCGCAGGTAGCCGTCGAGGACGGTGAACTCGCCCTTCGGCAAAAAGTCGTAGGTGCTGTTCGGCACCGTCCGCTGCAGCTGCACCCGGCTGCCGCCCGCGGGGGCCGGCACCGTGGGCTCGGGCAGGTCTTCGCCCGCGACCTCGGTCCAGCGCCGCCGGAAGTGGCCCGCGACGTCGGCGACCACCGGTCCTTCGAGCCGGGCCACCAGGTCGTGCCACCCGATCGGCCGCGGTGGGTGGTCCGGGCTGTCGTGCCGGTCGCCCTCCAGCGCGGTGAAGTCGACGCCGCCGACGAAGGCCACTTCGTCGTCGACGACCACCAGCTTTTCGTGGTGGCAGTGCAGGGTCCGTTCCCGGGCGTCCAGCACGCAGCGCACGGCCGAGCCGTCGGTGAACTTGCGCTGCTCCGACCGCGCCAGCTTGCGCGAGGGCTGGAACGCGGGCACCGGGGGACCGCCCCACAGCAGCACCCGCACTTCGACGCCGCGGTCGGCGGTCTCGGCGAGCAGCTCCCGCAGCGTCGGCGCGCCGGGCTCGCGCGTCAGCCGGAAGTCGGCGCTCGCGTGCCAGTTCGCGATGTGCACGTGCGACTTCGCCCGCCGGATCGCCGCCTCCACGGCGGGCAGCGACTCCTCGCCGTCGATGAGCACTTCGACGCGGTTGCCGTCGCGGACCGGGGCGCGCCCGCCGAGCCGGTCCTCGGGGCCGCCCGGGCCGAGCACGTCACCCCAGCCGAGACCGCGCAGCCGCCGCCGGTGGTGGGCGCAGAGGGCGCTTTCGAGCCCGTCGCCCAGCCGCTCGTCCAGCTTGTCCAGGAATGCGGAGAACGTCTTCACCTGTCCCATGGCACTACAGATCGGCGGAGTCCGCCGCGCAGTGACGCTCCGTCAGAGGTCGAGCACCAGGCGCGGCGAGCGGGAGCGGGACACGCAGAGCATCATCACCTCGCTCTCCGCCCGTTCGGCCGCGGTCAGCACGGCGTCGCGGTGGTCCGGTGTCCCGCCGAGCACACCGGTTTCGCAGGTGCCGCACGTCCCTTCCCGGCACGACGACAGCACCGGGACCCCGGCTTCCCCGACCACGTCCAGGATCGACCGGTCCGCGGGCACCGCCAGCACCCGGCCCGACCCGGCGAGCTCCACCTCGAACGCCGTGCGCGGGGCGTCGTCCGGTTCCGGGGTGAAGCGCTCGACGTGCAGGTTCTCGAGGCCGAGCGCTTCCACCGCCGCCAGGAGCGGTGCCGGTCCGCAGCAGTACACCGCGGTGCCCGGCCCGACCGGCAGCGCGGCCAGGCCGAGGAGGCCGTCTTCGTCCTGCGGCCGGATCGTCACGCGGTCGCCGTAGCGGGCCAGGTCATCGGTGAAGGCCATCGACGAGCGCGTCCGGCCGCCGTACACGAGCTGCCAGTCGGTGACGCGGTCGAGCATCGGCAGGATCGGCGTGATGCCGATGCCGCCCGCGACGAACAGGTACCGCTCGGCGGGCACCAGCGGGAAGTGGTTGCGGGGCGCCGACACCCGGACGCGGTGCCCGGGCGCCAGTTCGTCGTGCACGTACGCCGAGCCGCCGCGGCCGGCGGGCTCCCGCAGCACCGCGACCTGGTACGCCGAGGTGTCTTCGGGGCGGCCGCACAGCGAGTACTGCCGCACGCCGCCGGGCAGCTCGAGGTCGACGTGCGCCCCGGGTTCCCACGGCGGCAGCGGTTCGCCGTCCGGGGCGCGCACCGTCAGGCGGACGACGTCGTCGGCCACGGTTTCCTTGTGTTCCACCAGGAGTTTCATCGGTGTCCTTCGGGGTGGGCGAGCAGCCAGTCCCAGAGCGCGACCGGGTCGTCGAAGTCGCGTTCGGCGCCGCAGTGGCAGATCGCGTGCAGCCAGTCGGTGCCGGGGACCCAGAGGACCCGGTTCACGGCGACACCAGCCGCTGCAGCATCCGGCGCGCCGCCAGGCCACCGGTGTCGATGTTGACCGAAAGTTCCTGGTAGCCAGGGGGTTCCGCGGCGATGACCCGCTCGAGGACGTCGAGCGCTTCGACGTCCTGCAGCACCACCGTGCGGTTGTTCTCGGCCAGGAACGCCGACACGCCTTCGTCGTCGAGCGCGAAATCCCGGGCCACGGCCCAGAAGTCGTGCGTCGAGTGCTCGGTCTCGGGGGTGATCGCGTAGACGACCTCGACGTGGAAGGCGTCCGGGTCGCTGCCGTCCGGCCGCGGCACGGACCCGACCGGCGCGATGCGGCTGTGCAGCTTGTACAGGCAGGGTGGGGTGTATTCGATGTCCTGCCAGCGCGAGATGCGGCCCTGCAAGCCGGTCGACTTGGCGTAGAACGGCGGGCATTCGGCGTCGGCCATGTGCCGCGAGACGTAGACGACGGCGTTCTCTTCGTCGACCTCCGTCGTGATCGGCGTGGCGGCGACCTCCGGGGTGCCGATGTAGCCGCCGTGCAGGTAGGTCTCGTGCGAGAGGTCCAGCAGGTTGTCGACGAGCAGCGAATACCGCGCCCGCAACGGTTCCATCCCCGAGACCGTCGTGTAGCCGGGGGAGTCGAGGTAGGGTGCGCGCGGGATCCGCGCGGCGTCGGCGTCGGCGGGGTCGCCGATGAAGACCCAGACGAAGGAGTCCTGCTCCACGACCGGGTACCGCGGCAGCCGCGCGGTCCGCGGCACCCGCGCCTGCCCCGGCACGGCCACGCACTTGCCGTCCGCGCCGTAGGTGAAGCCGTGGTAGCCGCAGACGACCTGGTCGTCGACCAGCCGCGAAGGCTTTTGCGACAACGGGAACCGCCGGTGGACGCACCGGTCGGCCACGGCCGTCACGCTCCCGTCGCGGGTCCGCCAGAACAGGACCGGTTCGCCGCAGATGGTGCGGCTGAACAACTCCGTGCCGATTTCGGAGCCGTAGGCGGCGACGTACCACTGGTCACGGGGAATGGCGCTCATCGGAGTTCGTCCTCTCGTGGCGGGGCCCCCAGCGTGGGCGGGCGGCCCCTCGCCGCGAAGGGCAATTCCATAAGACGGAAAGCTCAGCCGAGGGCGCGGGAGATCGCGCGGGCGCTCGTGCGGACCAGCGGGGCCAGCGCGTGCGGCGACGCGCTGCCGTACCGCACGACGAGGGACACCGCGGCGACGACCTGGCCGCGGGCGTCGTGGATCGGGGCGCCGACGGAGAGGCTGTCGAGGGTGACCTGGCGCTCGCTGATCGAGAACCCGTGGGTGCGGACGTCGGCGAGCAGGTGCCGCAGGCGGTCGGGGTCGGTGACGGTTTCCGGCGTGTAGCGCTCGATCGGGCGGCTGAGGACGTCTTCCTGCACGTCGGCGGGCGCGTGGGCGAGCAGGACGAGCCCGACACCGGTCGCGGTCAGCGCGAACCGGCCGCCGACGCGGGTCAGCACCGGAACCGCGCCCGTGCCGGCGATCCGCTCGATGAACACGACCTCGGTGCCTTCGCGGACGGCCAGCTGGACGTTCTCCCGCGTGATCTGGGAAAGGTCTTCCAGGAACGGCAGGGCGCGTTCCCGCAGGGCCAGGCCGCGCGGCGCGAGCGAGCCCAGCTCCCACAACCGCAGCCCGACCCGGTAGACGCCCGCTTCGTCCCGCTCGAGCGCGCCCCACGCGCAGAACTCCCGCAGCAGCCGGTGCGCGGTGGCCGCGGGCAGCCCGGCCCGGCGCGCGACCTCGCTCAGCCGCAGCGCGGGGTGGTCCGGCGAGAACGCTTCGAGCACCTTGAGCGCGCGGCCGAGCACCGGCCCGGTGGCGCCCGGAACGCGACCTCGATGCGGCACGGCTACCTCCCGGGGGCCAGCTGCGCGCGGAGCAGGCCGTCGAGGCGCCGCCACGCCGCGGACTCGGCGTTCACCGCGCTCTGGACGAGTGCCGGGACGGCCGACGGCGCGTCCAGGCCGGGCAGGGGACCGGAGCCGTAGCGCTGCCGGGTGGCCGCGACGATCCGCTCGGCCAGCGCGTCGATCGCCGGGTCGGCCGGGTCGAGGTCGTGGGCGCGGTCGTAGTCCAGGTACAGCTGCCGCAGGCCGGGGTCGGTCAGGGCCTGCGCCTGGTCGCGGAACGACGCCGCGGCCAGTTCCGGGTGCGTGGCGTACACCAGGATCCACAGGTCCGTCTCCATCGCGGCCCAGCGTGCGGAAAAGCCCAGCTCCGGGAGGTGTTCGAGGTGCCGCGCGACCTCGGGCGGCAGCCCGTGCACCGGGCCGGACCCGAGCCGTCGGAGGCGCCGCTGCGTCTCGCGGAGGTGGCGGATGCGCGCGGTCAGCTCGCGGTCGACGTCTTCGAGCGCGGCGCGGACCTGCTCCGGGGTCGCGTCGCCGAGCTCCTTGATCCGGGCCAGCGGGACGCCGGCTTCGGCGAGGGTGCGGATCTTGAGCAGGTCGATCGCGTGCGCGGCGGTGTAGCGCCGGTACCCGGAGGAGTCCCGCTCCGGCTCCGGGAGCAGGCCCTTCGCGTGGTAGACGCGGACGGTCTTGATCGAGACGCCGGCGTA
Source organism: Amycolatopsis sp. cg9 (assembly GCF_041346945.1). Classification (NCBI taxonomy): domain Bacteria; kingdom Bacillati; phylum Actinomycetota; class Actinomycetes; order Pseudonocardiales; family Pseudonocardiaceae; genus Amycolatopsis; species Amycolatopsis sp. cg9. The sequence goes on from NZ_CP166850.1 coordinate 7,172,150, forward strand.
CGCGGCCAGCCTGCCGATGGTGATCACCCCGCCATGATGCCGCGCTTGACCCCGCCCCAGGGGCAGGGTTGCAGACTTGACGGATGACGAACCTGGATCCGGCCACCCTGCGCGCGCTGGCCGACGAGGGCAACGAGCGCGCCCTCGACCGCCTGGCCGACCTGGCCGACGCGCGCGGCGACGTCGCCGCACTGAGCGAGCTGCTGGACGAAGGCAGCATGCACGCGGGCCGCCTGCTCACCCGCCGCGCGGTCGCTGACGGCGATTTGCTGGAGCTGCAGCGGGTGAGCGACGCGGGGTACGAGGAGGCGAGCACCGAGCTTGAGCGACTGCTGGAGGACCCGGGCCGGTGACGTCCGCCCCTGCCGGGCGGGCCCGTTCCGGAGCGGGCCGCGGTGCCCAGCCGGGGCGAGCGACGCCTGAGGGTGCGCGACGCTGGGGCGAGCCACCTCCGGCGCCCGTGCGGAGGTCGTGAAAGGGTCGTTCACCGCGCCAGACGTCGTGAACGACCCTTTCATGACCTCCCGGGCGACCGGATCGGCCGTGCGTCCGGTGACACGAAAGTGCCTCCGCCGGGGCGTGTCGGGAAGCGGGGCGCGGGCGCCGTGTCAGACTTCGCGGCGATGGTCACTCCAGCCGATCTCGCCGACCTGCTCGAGTGCGAGCACCGCAGCCTCCTCCACCAGGCCTGGGCCGCGGGACTGCCGGGAGCGCCCCGCCCCGCGGACCCCGACCTGCCGGGCGACCGCGCCGAACCGGCCCCCGAAGAAGCCGAAGCGACCCTGGAGGCGATCCGTGCCGGGGCCCCGGTGATCCCCGGGGCCGTCCTGCGCGACGGGGAGTTCACCGGCCGCGTCGGCTCCCTGGTCCGGACCGCCGAAGGCCGCTACGAAGTCCACGACACCCAGCAGGTCCGGCACGCGACGCCCGCCGCGGTGGTGCGGCTGACCGCCTGCGCCGCCGCGCTCGGGGCGGCCGCCGGGCCGGAGGTGCACCTCGGGCTGAGCGACGGCACCACCCGGACGCTGCGCGTCGACGACTTCCGCCCCCTCGTGGACCGGCTGCGCGCCCGCCTGCGCGACCGCGCCCCGCGGCTGCCCGTCCCGGTGTGGGCCGACGAACGGCCGGCCTGCGCCGGCTGCGGGTTCGCGCGGCACTGTGCGTCGGCACGGGAGGCCGACCGCGATCTCTCGCTCGTCGCCGGGATGCGCAGTGACCAGCGGCGCAAGCTGACCGCCGCCGGGCTGGGCTCGATCGACGCGCTGGCCGCCGCCGGGCCGGGCGACCGGCCGCGGGACCTGTCCGTGACGGCGTTCGCCGCCCTGCGCGCCCAGGCCGCGCTGCAGGTGCGGCAGGACACCACCGGCGAGATCGCCTACGAGATCGTCGACCCCGGGGAACTCGCCGCCCTGCCCGCACCCGCGCCGGGGGACGTGTTCGTGGATCTGGCCGGCGATCCGCACGCCCTCGCCGGCGAAGGGCTGGAGTACCTCTTCGGCGCGGTCACCGAGGCGGACGACCGGCGCTTCACCGCGTTCTGGGCGCACAGCCGGGCCCAGGAGAAGCGCGCCTTCGAGGAGTTCGTCGACTTCGCCGCCGCGCGCGTCGCCGAGCACCCCGGCTCGCACGTCTACCACTACGCGCCCTACGAGGTGACCGCGATCAAGCGGCTCGCGGCCGTGCACGGCACCCGCGAAGAGACCGTCGACCACCTGCTGCGCAGCGGCGCGGTCGTGGACCTGCACGCGGTCGTGCGCAAGGCGCTGCGCGTGTCGCAGCGGTCGTATTCGATCCGCCACCTCGAGCCGCTCTACCAGCCCGGTGCCCGCGGCAAGACCGCCGTGTCGGACGTCGAAGAGTACGAGGAGTACCTGGCGTTCGACCGCTCCGGCGAACCGGAGCGCGCGGAAGAGGTGCTGCGCCGGATCGCCGAGGACACCGAAGACGACTGCGTCTCCGCGCTGCGGCTGTTCGGGTTCCTGCACCGCGTCCGAGCCGACGCCGGGATCGACGTCCCGGCACCGGCCGAGGAATCCGCCGAGGACGCCCTGCTGCGCGCGGCCGAAGAAGACGTCGCCGCCGAGCGCCGCGCCGAACGGGCCGCGCAGCTGGCCGCGCTCGTCGACCCGCTGCTCGAGGGCCTGCCGGACGACCCCGCCGACTTCACCGCGGACGACCGGGCCCGCGCGCTGCTGGCGGCGTCGGTCGGCTACCACCGCCGCGAGACCAACCCGGCCTGGTGGGAGTACTTCCGCCAGCTGGCCGCGCCGCTCGGCGACCTCGAAGTGGACACCGCCTGCGCCGTCCCGGTGGCGCTGGAAGCGGGGGAGTGGGTGCCCCCGGCCGGGCGCGTGCGCACGGCGAAGCGGACGCTGCAGCTCGCCTGCGACCCGGACCGCCCGCACCCGTTCGCGCCCGGCGACGAGGTGCGGCTGCGCTACGGCGACACCGCCCGCGACGCGAAGGTCGTCGCCGCGTCGGCGGTCGAGCTGACGGTGGAGGAGAGCAGCCCGCCGGACGCCACCACGAACGACCGGCCGACGGCGGTCCTGCCCGGCAGCCCGGTGCGGCCCTCGCCCAAGGACGAAGCGGTCGCCGAGCTCGCCCGCCTGACCGTCGACGCGCTCCCGGAGCTGCCGCGGCACCCCGGGATCGACCTGCTCCGCCGGACGCCGCCGCGGCTGCGCCGGGGCGCGGCCTTGCCCGAGCCGGGCACGGACCTGGTCGCGACGGTGATCGACGCGGTCGAAGAGCTGGACGGCTCGACGCTCGCCGTGCAGGGCCCGCCGGGCGCGGGCAAGACCTACCTGGCGGGCAAGCTGATCGCCCGGCTCGTGCGCGCGGGCCGGACCGTCGCGGTCACCTCCACCAGCCACAAGGCCGTGGAAAACGTGCTGAGCGCGGCGAAGAAGATCGCGCCGGACCTGCCGTGCGCCAAGCGCGCGAAGCGGACGCCGGACCCCGCGGCGCCGTGGGACCAGCCGAAGAGCAACCCGGCGCTGGTGAAGTGGCGCGAGGAGCACGACACCGGCCACCTGGTCGGCGGCACGGCGTGGACCTTCGCCAACGCCGCGATCCGCGAAGAGCCCTTCGACTTCATGATCATCGACGAGGCGGGCCAGTTCGCCCTCGCCGACGCGCTCGCGGTGTCCGTGTGCGCCGAGAACGTCCTGCTGCTGGGCGATCCGCAGCAGCTGCCGCAGGTGGTGCAGGGCACGCACCCGGCGGGCGCGGAAGCTTCGGCGCTGGGCCACCTGATCGGCGAGGCCGACATCATGCCGCCCGAGCTGGGCTACTTCCTCGACGAGACGCGCCGGATGCACCCGGCCGTCTGCGCACCGGTGTCGGAGCTGTCCTACGCGGGCCGCCTCCACGCCCACCCCTCGGCGGCCGGCCGGTCCCTCGACGGCGTCGGCGCGGGGCTCTACGTGGCCGAGGCCGACCACGCAGGCAACACGACCCGGTCGGTCGAGGAAGCCGCCGTCGTCACCTCGATCGTCGCGGACCTGCACGGCCGCGCGTGGACCGACCACGGCACGACCCGGCCCCTCGGCGACGCCGACATCGTGGTGGTCGCGCCCTACAACCTGCAGGCGCGCACGGTGACCCGGGCGCTGGAGGAGGCCGGTTTCCCCGGGGTGCGGGTGGGAACGGTGGACCGGTTCCAGGGCCAGGAAGCACCGGTGGTGATCACCACGATGACGTCGTCGTCGGCCGTGGACCTGCCCCGCGGGCTCGACTTCCTGCTGTCCCGCAACCGGCTCAACGTCGCGCTTTCGCGGGCGCAGGCGCTGGCGATCCTGGTGTGCTCACCGCGGCTGGTCGAGGCCGACATCCGGACCGTCGAGCAGATGCGGCTGGTCGCCGGCATGATCGGCCTGCTGACCGCGGCCCGGCCCTGGCCGGGCGGGTAGCTCACCCGGGCGGTTCGACCTCGCCGGCGTCCTCGTCGACGTCCTGGCCGCCGGGCTTCTTCCGCTCGGCCGGCGGGATTTCGATGTCGAGGTCGGCTTCCGGGGTGCCGGGCGGGCGGGGCACGTCGGGGCTGATGGGCTCGCGCTCGGATTCGGTCATGGCCGCCGGTTACCCCGGCGGCCGCCGGTTCACGCAGGCCGGAAAGCGCCTTCCGGGGCTGGACCGCCGCGGTCGTTGCTGATATTCCTTCGCTCGTGCCCCTGGACGCGATCGACCTCCACAGCATCAACCCGTGGGAGGTGGCCTTCCTGCGCGAGGAGGTGGGCGCCTACTTCGCCAACGGCATCGACCTGGCCCCCGGCGCGACCGTCCTCGACGTCGGCGCCAACGTCGGGGTGTTCTCCGCCGCCGTGTTCGAGCGCCTCGGCGGCGACGCGCGGATCTACGCCTTCGAACCGCTCCCGCCGCTGTTCGAAACCCTGGACCGCAACGGCCGCGACTTCTTCGCGGACCGGCTGACCGCGCTGCCGTACGGCCTCGCCGCCGCCGAAGCCGAGCTCGACTTCTCCTACTTCCCGGCCGCGACCATCTTTTCGTCGTCGTTGCGGGACGAGGGGAACATCGACGTCGAGCGGCGCCGGGTCACGGCCAGCGTCGTCGAGATGATCCGGCGCGGCGGCCTCGGCGGCGGGCTCCGGCGGGTGCCCGCGCCCGTCCTGCGCGGCATCGTCGGGCGCAAGCTCCGCGTGATGCGGGAGCTGGAAACCCACCGCGTCCGGGTCCGGCCGCTCTCGGCGGTGCTCGACGAACACCGCATCGAGCGCGTCGACCTGCTCAAGGTCGACGTCGAAGGGGCCGAGCTCGACGTCCTGCGCGGCCTCGAAGACCGGCACTGGCCCCTGGTGCGGCAAGCGGTCGTCGAGGTCGAAGGGTGGCTCGAGCACCGCGACACCGTCCGGGACGTCTTCGCCTCGCGCGGGTTCGCCGTCGCAGCGGTGCAGGACCCCGTCCAGGAGGCCGCCGACATCGGGATGGTGTACGCGGTCAGCGGTACCCGAGCCAGTCGAGGTTGATCCGGCCGGTGTCGCCGGGCGCGCAGGAGAGCGTGAGCACCGGGTCCCGGCCGGTGAGCGGGATGTCGCCGAAGGTCGCCGTGCCCCAGTCGTCCCAGCTGTCGGAGACCTTCGGGAAGCTCAGCTGCCGCAGCGGGCGACCGTCGACCGACAGCGTCATGGTGCGGGCGTCGCCGTTGGCGTTGGCGTACCGGACGGTGATCGCGCCGGTCGCCGCCGCGGTCGTGGTGCGGTGGATCGTGAAGGCCGACGCCGCGCCCTCGGCCCAGAGCCCGTCGACGAAGGCGCGGCCGGTGTAGCCGGTGTGGTTCACGTTCGTCTTGACCCCGCCGGTGTTGTGCGCGTCTTCGGCTTCGAGGTGCGCCGGGTCCGGGCAGCCCTCGACGGTCCCGGCGGTGTCGGCGCAGCGGTCCCGGGCGTCGGGGACGCCGTCGCCGTCCCGATCGCCCGCGGGCGCCCCGGTCAGGGTGATCTCGACGGTGTGCGCGCCGGCGAGCGTGGCCGGGAGTTCGGCGGCCGCGGGCCGGCCGTCGAGGGTGACCGAGCGGATCGCGGTGCCCGCGCCGCGCAGGGTGACGGTGAGGTCCGCCGCGCGGTAGCGCAGGTGCCGGAGGGTGACGTCACCCCAGCCGCTGGGCAGCGTGGGGGCGAAAGCCAGGCCGCGGGTGGTGAAGCGGAGCCCGAAGAGTCCACTGTGGATCATGTCGAGGAACGCGGTCGCCGACCACGTCTGGTCCGGCTCGGAACCCCAGTGGAACTTCACGGTGTCGCCCAGCCGCTGGTAGCCGCCGTCGACGACGCCGGTGCCGCCGTGGTAGATCTCCCAGAAGCCGCTGTTGCCGCCGGCCAGCTTCGCCAGGCGCGCGGTCTCGGCGGCGAAGGCGTCCTGATCGCCGTGCCCGGCCAGCGCTTTCGCCCACAGGCCTTGAACGAGCGGCCAGACGATCGCGTTGTGGCGGCCCGGCTGCGCGTCGGAGTAGCGCGCCCAGTTCGGGTAGGTGTCGGGCATGCCCCACGCCAGTTCGCGGGCGTTGGCGACGATCGAGCGGGCCTGCGCGGGGTTCGCGACGCCGAAGAGCAGCGCGAACGCCAGCCCGGTGCCCTCCTGGTAGGCCCCGCGGGTGCCGTCGGCCAGCAGCTGGTAGTCGTACAGGCCGGTCTTCGGGTTCCAGAAGTTCCGGTTGATCGCGTTCTTCAGCGCGGTGGCCTTGACGCGGTACGCGGCGGCTTCCGCGGCGGGGCGACCCAGCTGCCCGGCCATGTTCGCGGCGTTGACGTAGGCCGCGTAGTAGACCTCGTTGGTGCTCAGGAACATCCCGCTCGCGACGCCGGGCCAGGGCATGCTGCCGGTGCTGACCGATTCGGTGGCGTCGGCCGGTGGCGCGGGGTAGCCGGCGATGCCGTCGTTGAAGAACGACGCGCCGGTGAACAGCCCGTAGGTGCGGTCGAACCCCGCGGTGGTGGCGGTTTCGCGGATGGCCAGCGTGTTCTTCGTCGTGGTGTAGGCGTTTTCGAGGAACGCGCGGTCGCCGGTGACGAGGAAGTGGTGCCACGCCGCCGTCGCCCAGACGACCTGGTCCCACTGCTGGTCGTCCTGCTGCACGCGCAGCGCGCCGCCGGCGTCCCGGTCGACCACCGCCCACAGGGTGTTCCGCGCCAGGGCCGGGTCGAGGAGGCTCGCCGCGTTCCAGCTGTTGACCGACGCGTCGCGCGTCCACGGCTGGGCGTAGCCGCCACCGGCGCGGACGAAACCGGCGGCCGGGTCGAGCAGGCCGCTCTTGTCGTACTTCGGGTCGTAGCCGATCGTGTTGGTGCGCAGCAGGTTGTCGAGCGCCGCGTCGTACGCGGTGCCGTACAACGCTTGGCTGCCGGGGTTCGCGAACTCGAGCGAAGGCCGGGGCGCGGGAGCCGCGGCCGCGGGTCCGGTGAGGACCCCGCACGCCGTCGCCACCACCAGGACCGCCGCGCCGAACCGCCGCCGGACGTCGTTTGCCATGCGCGTAACCCCTTCGCCTCCGTCGCCGGCCCGGAGCCAGTGCACCACGCGGCGGCGGGATTTCCCCGGAAACGGCCGGATTCTGTCCGTTCCTGTCCGCCGTCACGGTCGGGTAAAGACCGTTGTGCCCGGTCGCACCGTGTGATCGGGTGTCGGGACCGCGGTCGCGCTGAGTGAGGAGGGCCGGTGGCGTTCTTCCTTTCGCGGCTGTTCGCGCGCTGGGTGCTGCACCCCGGCCGGGGGTGGCTGCTGCCCGCCGGCGTGGTGCTCGTCGTGTTCGCGACGAGCTGGCCGCTGATGGCGCTGGCCGAGCCGGCGGGCAGCGAGCTGGTCCGGCCCGGCACGTACTGGTGGTACTTCGTCGTCACCGCGACCACGGTCGGGTACGGCGACTTCTCGCCCGAAACCGTCGCCGGGCACGTCGTCGGCGCCTACGTCATCGTGGGCGGGATCGCGACCCTCACGACGGTGTTCACCAAGCTCGCGTCGGTGCTGGAACAGGCGAAGGGACGGCGGATGCAGGGGACGGAGGCGGTGCGGGCGAGCGGGCACACGGTGCTGATCGGGTACACCGCCGGGCGGACCGAGCGGATCGTGGCCCAGCTGCTGGCCGACGGGGTGCCCGGGCTGGTGCTCTGCGCGGGGGAGGAGGTCGGCGTCCACCCGATGCCGGACCGGCCGGTGGAGTTCGTCCGCGGCGACCCGACCGCGGCCGACGTGCTGGCCAGGGCGGGCGTGGCGCGCGCCACCGCGGTCCTGGTCGACGTTGCCGACGACAACGCGGCGCTGGCGGTCGCCGTCACGGTGGACCACGCCACGCCGTCCGCGCACGTCGTCGTCACCCTGCGGGACCTCGACCGCGCCGAGCTGGTCCGGTACGTCGACCCGCGGATCCGCTGCGTGCAGTGGCACACGCCGCGGATGGTGACCGAGGAGCTGACGTCCCCGGGCATCACCGAGGTCTACGCCGAGCTGATGACCGCCGGGGGCGCCGACACGTTCTCGGTCACGCTGCCGGACTCCCTCGGCCGGCTGCCGGCCGAACGCTGCCGCCTCGCGCTCGGCCGCGCGTACGGGGCGACGGTGCTGGCCGTGCGCACCGGCGCGGACCTGGAGGTCAACCCGGCCTGGGACGCGGAACTGGCGGCCGGCGCGGTGCTCTACTACGTCGGCCCGAGGCGGCTCACCGGCGCCGAGGTCGAGGCGGCCCTGGGTGGGGAGGTGGCCCCGCCGGGCGAGACGCTGCATACTGCAAGAATGTCGAGGAGGAAGCCGGGGGCCGCGCAGTGAGCTCGCGCGAGGGGCCCTCGCGCCGGAAATTCGGCCGGATCGACCCGTACTGCCTGATGGCCGTGCTGCCGGTGCTGCTGGTCGCCGGAATCCTCGGCTCCCTGGTCAACGTGCTGCTGGGGCTGGGCTGCGCGGTCTTCGCGGGCCTGATCCTCCTGTTCGATTCGTGGGCCAACCGCCCCGGCCCGCGCCCGCCCGAACCCGAGCACGCGCCCCGCCCGGTCCGGCCCGCTCAGGCGAGGCCACCGGCGCGCGATCCCGGCCGCCCCCCGGTCCGCCAGCCGGCCCGGGGACCACGGCCGCCCACCGGCCGGGCTCCGGCTCCGGCCCGGGCCCCGGTCCGCCGCGCGGGCCCCCCGCCCGCCGCCCGCTGACCCACGCCACGCTGAAGGGGACTTTCCTCGCATCAGATGCGAGGAAAGTCCCCTTCAGCGCGTGAGATGAGAGGAACGTCCCCTTCAGCCCGCGCCGGGCGCCAGGAGCTGCTCGCGCAGGATGTCGGCGTGGCCGCCGTGCTGGGCCAGTTCGCGGAGCACCTGCAGGTACACCCAGCGCAGCGTGCGCGGCCCGGTCCGGTGGCCGGTCACCACCGCGTCCAGCGACAGGTCCGCGACCGCCTCCCGCGCGGTGGCGCAGGCTTGCCGGTGGGCCGCGGTCACCGAGGCGATGGTGTCGCCGTCGTCGAGCCGGAAGGAGTCGTCCGGGCCCGGGACCAGGCCGAGCTCCCCGCGGGACGTGCCGCCGACGCACTCCTCGAACCACACGCGCTGCATCCACGTCACGTGCTTGAGCAGCCCGAGCAGCGTCGTCGCGGACGGGACGAGGCGGCGGCGGGCCTGTTCCTCGGTCAGGCCGTCGAGGGCGGCTTCGATGGCGCCGCGGTGCTCCTCGAGGAACGCCTCGAGCTGGACGCGCTCGCCGTCGAGCGGTACTTCGAACGAACCCACCGGCATCCCCTCAGCCGCCGACGTGGATGCCCGGCCGCCGGTCGGCGTCCTGCTCGCTGCTGCGGATGATCTCCCGGACGACCGGGGCGGTGTCGCCGCGGCCGAGGAGCAGGTAGCGGAAGAGGTGCCCGAGCGGGTTCCCCTCGGACCACTCGAAGTAGCAGTGGGGCCGGACGCCGGTGACGTCGCGCAGGGTCAGCAGGATCGCGGCGATCGCGTTGGGGGCCGCCGGGCTGTTCGTGCGCAGGATCCGGTAGCCGTCGACCTCGACGCCCCGCACCTGCAGCACGTTGCTGAACTCCGACGGGTCCACGACGTCGATCTCGAGGAACAGGACGTCGGCGGCCCCGGGCACCGGGTTCATCCCGCGCTGCTCGGCTTCCTTGGCGGAGTACTCGGCGTGGTCGCCGCCCTGGCGCTTGTTGGCGATGATGTTCAGGGCACCGTCGTGGGCCAGCGAGTCGCCGATGAACCGGCGTGCCTCGTCGTCGAACTCGATGTGCTCGGCGCGCAGCTCCGTGGTCCGCGTGACCCGCGAAACCAGGGAGACGACGATGATCCCGAGGATGAACAGCGCCGAAATGGCGATCCCGTCCGGCTTTTCGATGACGTTCTCGACGAGCGCGTAGAGCAGGACGAGCGTCAGGACGACGAAGCCGATGGCGGCGCCGCGCTGGCGGCGCCGGATCGCGGAGATGCTGACCGCGACCGCGCCCGAGACCATCATCGCGAGGATGCCGGTCGCGTACGCACCGGCCTGGGCGTTCACGTCGGCGCCGAACGCGATGGTGATGAGGACGCTGATCGCGGTGTAGACGAGCACGACCGGCCGGACGGCGCGGCCCCACTCCGGTGCCATGCCGTAGGTGGGCAGGTACCGCGGCACGATGTTGATCAGCCCGGCCATCGCCGACGCGCCGGCGAACCACAGGATGAGGACGCTGCTGATGTCGTACGCGGTGCCGAAGATCTCGCCCAGTTCGTGGTGGGCGAGGTAGGCCATGGCGCGGCCGTTGGCCTCGCCGCCTTCCTTGAACGCGTCCGCCGGGATCAGCACGGTGGTGACGAAGCTGGTCGCGATGAGGAACACGGACATGACGAGCGCGGCGGCGGTGAGCAGCTTCCGCGTGTTGCGGATGCGCGACTCCAGCTTCTCTTCCGCGGTCTTCCCGTCGGCGGCGACCAGCGGCATCATGCTGACGCCGGTCTCGAAGCCGGACAGCCCGAGCACGAGCATCGGGAAGGCGATCACGGCCGGGCCGACGATGCCGCCGAACCCGCCGCCGCCGGCGGTCAGTGCGTCGGTCCAGCGGGAGAGGGCCGCGGAGTCGCCGAGCAGGTCGACCACGCCGGCGACGGTGACCACGGCGTTGAGCAGGAGGAAGACCGCGACGAGCGGGATGGCGACCCCGACCGCCTCGCTGAAGCCGAGCAGGAACACCCCGCCGAGGATCAGCAGCAGCACGACGGTGATGAGGACCGCGTGGCCGTGCAGGAAGCCCGGCAGGTAGGGGTTCTCCAGCAGGTGCACGGTGGCGTCGGCCGAGGACAGCGTGATCGTGATGATCCACGAGGTGGCCACGAACCCGAGCAGGGTGAGGACGAAGACCTTCCCGCGCCAGAACGGCAGGAGGTTCTCGAGCATCGCGACCGAGCCCTGCCCGTGCGGGCTTTCCCGGGCGACCCGCCGGTACATCGGCAGCATCCCGAGCAGGGTGAGCGCGACGATGAGCAGCGTGGCCAGCGGCGACAGCGCCCCGGCGGCCAGCGCGGCGATCCCGGGCAGGTAGGAGAGCGTGGAGAAGTAGTCGACGCCGGTCAGGCACATGACCTTCCACCAGGCCTGCGGCGTCCCGTGGTCCTCACCGCCGGCGCGGCCGACCGGGGCGACCCGGTGCTCCAGCAGCCACCGGGCGACCCCGGAAGCCGGTGGTTTCGGCGGCACCGGGCTGTCGACCTTCGCCGGAATGGTCAAATCGGGTGAAACACCCATTTTTCGCCCTCACGTCCCCTCGGCCCGCTGACAACCGGGGACAAGCATGCCCGACGGCGGACGGCACGTCGCACCGGAGGCACCCGACGGCTGTCCACTCCGGACGGGAGCCGGCCCCGCGGCGGATGTCCCCTGTGGACGGTCAGAACTCGTCGGCCGACGTCAGCTCGTGCTCGAAGGCGTCCGCGCGGGCCACGACCGCCTTGAGCGGGCGCTCGAACTCCTCCTGGATGCTGAGGTCCTCCAGCGGCACGGTGTGCTTGAGCAGGGCGACGCCGTCGACCACGGCCGCGCCGCCGACCGCCGAGCCGCCGGCGAGCTCGAGGAGCTTCCGCAGGTCGACCGAGTCGGCCCAGCCGACCGGTGAGGAGATCTCGATCCACGAGCCGCCGTCGAGTTCGGGCAGGTGGTGGACCGTCGCCTGCTGGGTCCGGTCGCTCGGGCCGGACAGCCGGAACCGCAGCCAGCCGTCCGACTCCTCCAGGACTTCGTACCGCGTCCGCACAAAGTTGATCACGTCGATCCAGGTGGTCACGCGTCGAGCATGCCACGTCCCGCCGGAGTCCGGCACCGAGGACACTCCGGGCGCTGGTCCCGCGGCCGGATCGGTGCCAGGATCAGGGGATGCACGGCCGCCGGGCAGGGCGCGGCCGGCGGCCGCCGCCGCCGGCCGGGACCGGTGGGCCGCGGTGATCCCGGCCGGCCGCGCCGGGCGGTTCCCGGTCGTGGCCCTGGTCGGCTCCGCCGGCGGCTTGGCCGCCCTCTCCCAGGTGCTCGGCGCCCTGCCGGCGGACCTCCCGGCGTCGGTGCTCGTCGCACTGCACCTGGAACCGAACCGGACGAGCCAGCTGACCGCGATCCTGGCCGGGCGCACCGCGCTGCGGGTCACCGAAGCCGTGGACGACGCCGAGCTCACCCCCGGCACGGTGCTGGTCGTGCCCGCAGGCCGGCACCTGCTGGTCACCTCCGCGTCGCGGATCGGCTTGCTGGACACCGGTGCGCTGCCGCCGCGGCCGTCGGCCGACCTGCTGCTGGCGACGCTCGCCGTCACGTGCGGTCCGCGTGCGCTGGCCGTCGTCCTGACCGGCAAGGGCACCGACGCCCAGGCGGGGATCCGCGCGGTGGTGCGCTGCGGGGGCACCGTGCTCGCCCAGGACGAGGCCACGTCCACGGAGTTCGGGATGCCCGGCGCCGCGATCGGGACCGAGCTCGTCGACGCCGTGCTGCCCCTGCCCGCGATCGCCGGGGCCATCCAGGACCACGTCGGCCGGTACTCCACACGGCCGAGCGGGTTTGCTCCGCTCGATGAGGGTTACCCGCCGTAGTGGACGGTTTCGACTACCGTGAGCCGGAAGCTGAGGAGGTGGACGTCGTGCCGCCCTGCGAACGCGACCTCGTCGTCATCGGCGCGTCGGCCGGCGGAGTGGAAGCTCTGCGCTCGGTGGTTTCCGGGCTGCCCGCCGACTTCCCCGCCGCGGTCCTGGTCACCATGCACATCGCCGCGGGGACGCACAGCGTCCTGGCCCGGATCCTCGACCGCGCGGGGCCGCTACCCGCCCGGACCGCCGAGCACGGGGCGGCGATCGAAGCGGGCACCGTGGCCGTCGCGCCGCCCGACCGCCACCTGCTCATCGAAGGCGGCTCGCTGGTCCTGACCCGGGGACCGACGGAAAACGGTCACCGCCCCGCGGTCAACGCGCTGTTCCGGGCGGCCGCGCTGAGCGCCGGGCCGAAGGCCGTCGGTGTCGTCCTCTCGGGCGTCCTCGACGACGGCGCGGCCGGCTTGCGCGCGATCGTGGACCGGGGCGGCGCCGCCGTGGTCCAGGACCCCGCCGACGCGTTGTACGGCGGCATGCCGGAGAGCGCGCTGGCGGAGGTCGACACCGAGTACGTGGTGCGGGCCACCGAGATCGGCGCGGTCCTCGGGGAACTGGTCCGGACGCGGACCGGGCCGGGCGAAGAGCGGCCGCCGCCGGCTTCCCTCCTGCTGGAGGACCGGATCGCCCGCCAAGGGGTGCGGCTGGGCGCGTTCACCCCCACCGGACGCCACGGCGGATCGGGGTACACGTGCCCGGACTGCCAGGGGGCGCTGACCGAAGTCGAAACGACCGGTCAGTACCGCTGCCGGATCGGGCACGCCTGGTCCGGGCCGGCCCTGCTCGCCGCGCACGACAGCGAATTCCAGTTCGCGCTGCAGAAGGCGCTCCGCGCACTCGACGAGAAGGCGGCCCTGGCCACGAGACTGGTCAGGCAAGCAGGCGGCACGCGTCCGCACGGGCTGGCGGAGCGCTACGCCGCGTCCGCTCGCGAAGCCGCCGACGCGGCGGAGACGCTGCGCCGGTTCCTGCTGCACACGACCGGTGAGCTCGGCGGGGAAGCGGTGCGGCGATGACGGCCTCGACCGTCCACCTGGCGATCGGCCACCACGAGCGCGCGACCGTCGCGACGGTCACCGGCGAACTGACCCTGCTTTCCTACCCCGTTCTGCGCGACGGCCTGCTCAAGATCGCGACGGACGCGCCGGAGGGCTTGGTGGCCGACATCCGCGGGCTGCGGCTCGGCGACGCGTCCCTGGTGAGCGTCTTTTCCCTGGTCGCCATGCGGATCGGCGACTGGCCGGGCATCCCGTTCACGCTGGTCGCCGACGAGCCCGGCGACCGGCTGCTGAACCGCCTCGTCGTCGATCGCTACGTCCCGGTCCGCGCCGACCTCGCCGCGGCGACGGCGGCCCTGCGGCACCCGGTCCGGCGGCGGAGCGAGCGCACCTTCGCCCGCGTCGAGGGCAGTTCGGCCCAGGCCCGCGAGTTCGTCACCGGCCGGCTGGCCCAGTGGGAGGTGCCCGAACTCGCCGAAGACGCGCGCTTCATCGCGACCGAACTGGTCGAGAACGTCTTGAAGCACACCACTTCGGAGCCGCGGCTGCGCCTGGACCTGCGCCGGGGTGTGTGCACGGTGGCCGTGGCCGACCTGGACCCGCGGCCGGCCGTCCTGCTGGAACGGCTCTCCCCGTTCGAACCCGGCATAGGGCTGAAGCTGGTCGCGCGGATGGCCCGCACGTGGGGCTGCAGCCGGTCGTGGTCGGGCGGGAAAGTCGTCTGGGCGGTTCTCCGCCGTCGTACCCGCACCGCCGGGTAGCGTGTCGGATCGTGACCGAGCCCAACGAGCCCACCGGCGAGTTCGAATCCGTGCTGGCCTACCTCAAGGAATCTCGGGGCTTCGACTTCACGGGGTACAAGCGGAGCAGTCTCATGCGCCGGGTCCACCGCCGGATGGGCCAGGTGGAGATCGGCGACTACGCCGACTACATCGACCAGCTGCAGGTCAACGCCGACGAGTTCGTCGCGCTGTTCAACACCATCCTGATCAACGTGACGGGGTTCTTCCGCGATCCGGACGCGTGGGAATTCCTGCGGCTGCACGTACTGCCCGCGCTGCTCGCCGAGCGCAGCCCCGAGGAACCGGTCCGGGTGTGGAGCGCCGGCTGCGCGGCCGGCCAGGAGGCCTACAGCCTGGCCATGCTGTTCGCCGACGTGCTGGGCGTCGAAGCCTTTCGCCAGCGGGTGAAGATCTACGCCACCGACGTCGACGAAGAGGCGCTGGTGCAGGCCCGGCAGGCGGCCTACACCGCGGCCGAGGTCGAAGGGCTCTCCGAGGCGCAGCTCGAAAAGTACTTCGAGCTGCAGGGCAACCGGTACTGCTTCCGCAAGGACCTGCGCCGCTCGGTCATCTTCGGGCGCAACGACCTGGTGCAGGACGCCCCGATCTCCCGGATCGATCTGCTGACCTGCCGCAACACCCTGATGTACTTCAACGCCGAGACGCAGACCAAGATCCTGGAGCGGTTCCACTTCGCGCTCGCCCCCCGCGGGGTGCTGTTCCTCGGCAAGGCCGAGATGCTGCTGTCGCACACCAGGATCTTCGAGCCCCAGGAGCTCAAGCGGCGGATCTTCCGCAAAGCCGTCACCATCCCGGTCACCCTCAACCACTTCGTCTCGCCCGGCCACCAGCAGCGGCGCCTCGAAGAGATCTCCGGCATCGAGGAACTGCGTGAGCAGGCTTTCTCGGCGAGCCCGGTCGCCCAGATCGTCGTCACCGAAGGCGAAACGACGGCCCTGATCAACTCCCAGGCGGAGGTCGCGTTCGGACTGTCCGAACGCGACGTCGGCCGCCCGCTGCGGGACCTGGACGTCTCCTACCGGCCGGTGGCGCTGCGCGGGTACGTCGAGCAGGCCCGGTCGGAACGGCGGTCGCTGCGGATCAAGGACGTGGAGTGGCGCCGGGCCGGCGAGACCGTGTGGTACGAGGTGCACGTCAACCCGCTGGTGAACAAGGAGAAGGCGCTGCTCGGTGTCTCGGTGGTGTTCCACGACGTCAGCTGGGCGCGCCAGCTGCTCACCGAGCTGGAGCACACGAACCGCCAGCTCGAGTCGGCGTACGAGGAACTGCAGTCCACGAACGAGGAACTCGAGACCACCAACGAAGAACTCCAGTCCACTGTGGAGGAACTGGAGACCACGAACGAAGAGCTCCAGTCCACCAACGAGGAACTGGAGACGATGAACGAGGAGCTGCAGTCCACCAACGACGAGCTGCAGACGATCAACGACGCCCTGCGTGAGCGCAGCCTCGACCTCGACGAGGTGAACGAGTTCCTCGAGTCGGTGCTCACGTCGATCCGGGCCGGCATCGTCGTCATCGATTCCGAGATGCGGATCAAGGCGTGGAACCGCGGCGCGGAGGACCTCTGGGGCGTGCGGCGGGAAGAGGCCGAAGGCACCCACCTGCTGAACCTGGACGTCGGCCTGCCGGTCGCGGAGGTGCGTCCCGTGGTGCGCGAAGCGCTGGCCGACCCCGGCTACTACGGCGAACTGACGCTCGACGCGATCAACCGCCGCGGCCGGGCCGCGGTCGTCCGGCTGCTCTGCAGCTCCCTGCCCAGCCCGAAGGGCGAGAGCCACGGCGCCCTGCTGATGATGGAAGAAACGAAGGCCGACCCGGCCGAGTGAACCCCGGCCGGGCCCGTCGCGGCTCCGGCAAAGTCAGGTCGGCGGCTGGCGTACGCGCCCCAATGTGGCGTTCGGTGCGTTCAACGCACCGAACGCCACATTGGGTGCATCCAGGACCTGAACACCAGACCCAGCAGCCACCTCGGTCACACCCGCCGGGCCCGTCGCGGCTACTTCGTCAGCGCGGCGATCCGCCCGAGGACCTCGTCCCGGCCCAGCGCCTGGCTGATCGCGTGGAGGTCCGGGCTGCGCGTGGAGCCGGACAGCGCGATGCGGATGATCTGCGAGGCCTCGCGGATCGAGCCGGGGAACGCACCGGGGTCCTTCTTGAACTCCTTGGCGTTGCGGGCGAAGCCGTGCTTGGCCGCCACCGCGCGGATCTGGTCGAACCACTCGCCGCCGTCGTCGAGCTGCTGGTAGCCCGCCGCGAAGTCGCGGGCCACCGCCTGGACGACCGCGGGGTCGACACCGAGCGCGGCGACGCGTTCGTCGTCCGCCCCCGTCACCGCCGCGTGCAGCTGCGGGAAGAAGAACCCGTAGACGGCGCGGAACTCGCTCCACTTCTTCAGGTCCTTGCGCGGGTTCTCGGCGCCGTCGCGCTCGACGGCGAGCGCCCGCAGCGCGAGCTCCGGCTCGGCGTCGAGGACCGCGAGGAGCTCCTTGTCGAACCGCTCGGCCCAGGTGCGGACCGCGTCGAGGATCGCCGGGCCGGAGAGTGTCGCGATGTGGTCGGCGGAGATGTCGTCGAGCTTGACCAGGTCGACGAGCGGGCCGGCGACCCCGCACTCGGCGAGGTTGATCGGCTCGGCGAGCGCCTGCTCGAGCGGCAGCTCGGCGAGCCGGCCGTTGGCCAGGCCGCGCAGGTAGTAGAGGACGGCCTCGGTGGGGTAGCCGGCTTCGATGTAGAAGTCGACGGACGCCTCCGGGTCCTTCCGCTTGGACAGCTTGCGCTTGCTACCGCCTTCCTGCTTCATCAGCGGCGCGATGTGCGCGTAGGTGATCGGCTCGAAGCCGAGCGCGTCGAACAGCTGCTGGTGCACCGGCACCGACGAGATCCACTCGTCGCCGCGGATCACCAGGTTGACCCGCATGAGGTGGTCGTCGACGGCGTGCGCGAAGTGGTAGGTCGGCAGCCGCGGGCTCTGGTCGGAGCTCTTGAGGATGACGACGTCGTTGCGGTTGGCCTCGGCTTCGAGCGGGCCGCGGATGGCGTCGGTGAACCGGGCCCGCGCGCCGGTGTCGTCCGGCGCGCGGAACCGCACGACGTACGGGGCGCCGGCGTCGAGCTTCGCCCGGACGTCGGCCGGGTCGGCGTCGCGCCAGATGGCCCAGCTGCCGTAGTAGCCGGTGGGCAGCTTGGTGGCCTGCTGCCGCTGGGTGATGGCGGCGAGCTCGTCCTTGGTGGCGAAGTCGAGGTACGCCTTGCCTTCGCGGAGGAGCTCACGCACGTAGCTGAGGTAGATCCGCTCGCGGGCGGACTGCTGGTAGGGCCCGTAGTCGCCGCCGCGCGCGGAATCTTCGTCGGCGGCGAGGTGGAAGTAGCGGAAGCCGCGCTCGAACTGCTCGAGGGCGCCTTCGACCTCGCGGGACTGGTCGGTGTCCTCGACGCGCACCAGGTAGCGGCCGCCGGAGCGGCGGGCGACGTCCTGGTCGATGGTGGCGACGTAGACGCCGCCGATGTGCACGAACCCGGTCGGGGACGGGCCGAAGCGCGTGACCAGCGCGCCTTCGGGCAGTTGCCGGGCGGGGTAGCGCTCCTCCCAGTGCCCGGGCTCGGGCAGGTCGGCAGGGAAGAGGGCGTCGATGACCGCTCGGTCCAGCATGGGTTGTTCTCCCGCGTCGTGGTGCACTTGCCCGCCGTTCGGCGTCGGCGATGGTGGTCGTTTTCGCCGACGCCGAGCCTAGCCGTCCGGCCCACCGCCCCGGCCGGGCGGTCGTGAACCGGCGGCGGGGACGCCGGTTCGTGCTAACTTCCCGGAATGCGCGGTCGGTTCCCCTTCGCCAGGACGCTCTCGGCGCTGGCTTCGGTGCTGGTGTTCCCCTTGCTCGCCCCGGCCGCGGCCTCGGCCGCCGTCGGCCCGCGCGAGTGCGCGACCCCGTCGATCGACCGGTACCAGCAGTGGCTCGCGAGCGGTGAAGGCACCACTGTGCCGGCGACCGGCAGCCTCCTGGTCCGCGACCACCACCGGTACGCGGCGAAGGTGTCGTTCCTGGCCGCGGAGTGGCACGTGGCCGTGGTCTGGCTGGGGAACCGGTTCGAGGCGCAGGCCGACCTGTCGCGCTCGGCGGGGTTCCGGCTGACCTACCGGGCGACCGACGACCTCTACGTCCAGCTGCGCCCGGCCTCGCACTGGAGCGGCGGCGACAAGTGGCTGACGGTGGTGCCGTCCACGGGCGGGCGGCTGGTCACGAAGTTCTTCGGTTTCGCACCCGATCGGTGGACGTCGCTGCCGGAGCTGGGGACGCCGCCGTATTCGTTCGCCTCGGCGCTGGCGGAAGCGCGCGGGCTGGTGTTCGTCGGGAAGACGCCGAACGAGCTGGAGTTCCGCGGGCTGCGCGTCGACCACTACCGGCCGCCCTGCCGCTGAACCCCGGCCCGCGTCCCGGCGCCGGCCGTGCCCGGATCCGCCGAAACCGGATCGGCCGGCGGGCGGATCTGTCATGATGCGGACAACGGCACCCGTAATGCGCAAGGGAGACACATGTCCGCCCAGATGGACGAGCTGATCGCCCAGTTCGAAAACTTCCGGAGCAAGGTGCGGCAGGCCGAGGCCCGCTTCGCCGGCGTCGGTGACATGCAGGAACGGGTCGCGCGGCTGGAGAGCACCGCCACTTCGCCGGACGGGACCGTCACCGTGGTCGCCGGGGCCGGCGGCACCGTGACCGACCTGCGGCTCACCGCCGGGGCGACGCGCGTCGAGCCGGGGCAGCTCGCCGCCACGATCATGGCCACCATCCGGCGGGCGGTGGCCGGGGCCGTGCAGCAGCAGGCCGGGATCGTCGACGACGCCTTCGGCGACTCGTTCGGCGTCGACGTCTCCGCGCAGGTTCGCGAAGCCCAGACCGAGGCGTTCGGAACCGTGGCGCCCGAGCCCGCGTCGGATCCCCAGCCGCGGCAGCCGTCGCGGCCCGTCCGGCGGCCCGCCGCCGACGATGACGACGACTTCGGTCAGGGTCCCATCCTCCGCCGATCCTAGGGAAAACCGCGATGCCAGACGGAATACAGACGAACATCGGCGCGATCTCCGCCTACGCCCGGCAGCTGCCCTTCTACGAAGGGGAAGCGGACAAGTTCGGCGCCAAGATCGACGCCGCGGACGTGACCGACGAAGCGTGGGGACTGATCGGGCTCTTCGCGAAGCAGGGCTACACCGAGCGCCTCACCGAGCTGCGGTCGCTGCTGACCGACCTCAAGGACGGCGTCGACGGCTTCACCACGAAGCTCACCAAGGCCGCGGAGATGTACCAGGGCATGGAAGACGCCGGCAAGATCGCCTTCGGGCGCTACGAGGCGGAAATCGACGCGGTCGGGGGCCAGGGCGAATGACGGAACCGAAGAAGAGCATCGCCGACGCGCTGAACGTCGAGGCCTACGACGAGAGCATGGGCGCCAACCTCGACCGCGCGGCGGGGTACGTGCCGGTGGCCGGCACCGCCTACAAGGCGGGCAAGTCGATCGGCGCGCACGCCCAGCAGGCCTTCCAGGCCGACAACCCCGGCGAACTGGCCTCCGCCGGTGGCGCGCTGGTCGGCGACGGGGCCGCGTTCGTCGGTGCGGCCGCCGGTGACATGGTCACCTTCGCGATGGACCCGATCGGCTGGCTGGTCAGCCACGGCCTGAACATGCTGCTCGAGCTCGTCCAGCCGCTGCAGGACGCGCTGCACCAGGTCACCGGCGACGGCCCGGCGATCGGACACGCGTCGGAGAACTTCGTGACGATCGCGCAGGGCTTCGTCGCGCTGGCCGACGACTTCGAGAAGACCGGCGACACCGCGCTGGCCGAGTGGGTCGACGAAGCGGGCAACGCCGCGAAGGAAGCGCTGGGCGACTTCTCCTCCGGCATCCGCGGCGTCGGCTCGGCCGCCGGCTCGGTCGCCGAGGTGCTGCAGATGTGGTCGATGGTCATGGTGGTCATCGAAGAGGTGATCAAGGGGATCATCACCGAGCTGGTGTCCTGGCTGATCACGCTGTGGCTGCCGGCGCTGGCCGCGTCGGTGATCAGCTTCGGCGGCACGGTCGCCGCCGCGATGACCGCGTCGATCGCCAAGGCCGCGACGGTGCTGAAGAAGGTCACTTCGTACCTGGGCAAGTTCGGCAAGCTGCTGGACACCTTCATCGACTTCCTGGCGAAGTTCTCGACGAACGTCGTGAAGTTCACGACCAAGCTGCGGGTCGGCGTGATGCCCGGTGAGACCAAGTTCGGTTTCGGTGCGGCCGCGCAGGGCTTCCAGCCGAGCAACCGGGTGCTCACGACGATGTTCGGCACCTCGGCCGGTGCCGGTCCGCTGCTCGCCGGAGCGGGTGTGAAGGCGGGTATCGGGGCCGCGAAGGGTGCGTTCGCCGAAGGCAAGGACGCCGTGACGCCCGAAGGGGACGAACCGTGGTTCGACAAGAGCGAGATCGGCGGGGACCGGAGTCCGGAGGACACCCGCAAGGACCTCGACATCTGACCGTCCGGGCGGCCGAGCTCAACGCCCGCGCCGAGCAGTGGGCGGACGACGCCCAGGTCCGCCCGGGGTTCCGCGAGCGGGTCGAGGCGCTGGTGCGCGACCGCTGGCGCGAGCCGGTGATCGTGCTGCGCCTCGGCGACCCCGCCGTGGGGTTCGCGGTGCCGGGCCGTCGCCAGGACGGCACGGTCGAGGGGGAGGAGCAGGTCAGCCAGTTCTTCCGGGGCGTCCTGCGCGGCATCGGCACCGCGGTGGTGTCGGTGTTCTCCCTGGCCAACGGCGGCGGGGCGGGACGCCCGTTCCAGCGGGACGTCCGCGTGACGGGCCCGGCGGACGCGCAGGTCCTCGACCTCGCCGATCGGCTGGGGCCGCTGAAGGGACCGTGGCTGGCGTGCTCGCCGTCGTGCGTGGCGCTCGTGGAGACGGGCTCGACCTACGTCGACCCGGCCGACGCGCCGCCGCCGCGGATCGTCTGGGAGGCGCGGCAGCCGCAGGCGCCGTCGGTGAACTTCCGCCGGCACACGCTGACCTGGCCGGACGGCTCGTGCTTCCGGTTCCCGCTGCACGGCCGGACCGAGGAGCAGCACCTGCGCAAGTACGTCGAGCCGCCGGGCATCGTGCACTGGGAGGGGCGGCCGGAGTAGCGCGGCCGGCATCGGTGCCGGGACCGCGTGCCGCTCACCCGGGGCAGCGGATCCGGGCCCACACGACCTTGCCGTCGTCGTGGTGGCTGACTCCCCAGTCGTGCGCGAGCCGGTCGACGAGCAGCAGGCCGAGCCCGCCGGGGCGGCCATCCGCCCGCAACCGGGGCTCGCCGGTGCCCGTGTCGGTCACCGCCACCGTCACTTCGCACGGCTCGCGCGTGCGGTGGATCCGCAGCTGGCCGGGCCCGCCGGCGTGCACGTAGGCGTTCTCCAAGAGCTCTCCGACGACGATCGCCACGTCGGCTCGGTGCTCTTCCCCGAGCTCGGCGAGCTCGCCTTCCGCCCAGGCACGTGCGGCGCCCAGCTGCGGCAGCGCCGCTCCGGCCACGTCGAGCAGGGACCAGCCGGGCTCGCTCGCCGCGGTCCAGTTGACTCGCACGGGCGTCCCCTCCTTCACTGCGGGCCTACCCGCCGGACCGGCTGTTGAAACGGGGAGGGGGCACGGCGCGCACCGAGGGGGAGGAGAGCGCGCCATGCCCGTCCTTGAAACGGTACGCGCCCGGTAGGCCGGCGGCGGCGGAACCACTCGTACGCCCGAACCGCGCACCGTGACCGCGCGCACCCGCGGTCTTACTGCCCGCTAGAACTGCGTAGGCGATTTGCCCGATACCTATCTTTTGTCCTGTCCGACGAAAGTCGGTATCGCCGTTCGCGGGCCGCGCACCACCCTCGAGCCACCGGATCACCGGTTCCCCCACCGTGGCCGGCGTGGCCACCCCTCGCCGGCTTTCCCCCGCGAAAGTGAGCTACCGGCATGCGCAGAACCGCCACGACCCTCCTGGCCGCCGCCGCGGCCATCGGGTTCTTCTCACCCGTCAGCGCGACCGCCACCACCATCGACGGCTACTCGTCGACGGTGCAGCGCGATGCGGTCGCCTCCCTCGCCGCCGAAGCGGGGATCAGCGAGCCCGCCGCCGTCGCCCTGCTGCGCACGCAGGCCGCGAGCGTCGGCACGCTGCAGCAGGTCACCGCCTCCCTCGGGGCCCGTGCCGCGGACGGGTACCTCGACGCGGCCGCGAAGCCGGTCGTCAACGTGCTCGACGAGGCCGCCGCCGACCAGGTCCGCCAAGCCGGCGCGCAGGCCAAGCTGGTCAAGCACTCCAGCGCCGCGCTGACGAGCGCGCAGGACGCGCTGCAGGCGCTGCCCGCGGTCGCGCACACCTCGATCGGGCTCGACCCGAAGACCAACCAGATCGTGCTGACCGTGGCCGACGCGGCCAAGGGCACCGGCGCGCTGCTCGAGGCAGCCGGCGCGCTGGGCGACCGGGTCCGGGTGGAACGCGTCGCCGGCGAGATGCACACCGCGATCTACAACGGCGAAGCCATCACCGGCGGCGGCACCCGCTGTTCGGCGGGCTTCAACACCAACCGCGGCGGCCAGAACTACCTCATCGACGCCGGCCACTGCACCCGCGCGGTGTCGCAGTGGAACATCGGCCCGTCGCAGGGTGCGAGCTTCCCGACCAACGACTACGGCCTGATCCGCAACACGACCGGCAGCGCGCCCGGCGCGGTCACCCTGTGGAACGGCTCCACCCAGCGGATCAGCTCCGCCGGCACCGCGACGGTCGGCCAGCGGATCAGCAAGAGCGGCAGCACGACGCACCTGACGTCGGGCTCGGTCCAGCGCCTGAACGTGACGGTGAACTACGCCGAAGGCTCGGTGTACCAGCTGATCCAGACCAACGCGCTGGTCAACCCCGGCGACTCGGGCGGCTGCCTGTTCGCGGGCAGCGTCGGCCTGGGCATCACGTCCGGCAAGGGCAGCGGGACGTCCTACTTCCAGCCGGTGGGCGAGGCGCTGAGCGCGTACGGCGTGACGCTGAACTGACCGGCGTCAGTCGCGGCGGCTCCGGCCGAAGGCCATCCGGTAGATCACCAGGATGATCAGCGCGCCCAGGATCGCCAGGCCCCAGGTGCGCAGGTCGAAGAAGGTGCCGAGGTCGGTGTGGAAGAGGGTCTTGCCGACCCAGCCGCCGACGAAGGCGCCGCCGATCCCGAGCAGGATCGTGATGATGCAGCCGCCCGGGTCCTTGCCCGGCATGAGGGCCTTCGCGATCAACCCCGCGATGAGCCCGAGCACGATCCAGCTGATGACGCCCACGGGGTTCCTCCTCCGCCTGCCTGCTCCGACGGCCCAGGATGGCAGGCGGAGGCCCCGTGGGCGCGCCGGGCCACGCCCACGTGACCCGGATCTCAGCCCGGCGGGCGGTGACCGGAGGTGGGCGACTCGTTCGGGGGACCTCGTCGCGCGGGCCCACGTTTTGTCGGACCCCGCGGGTAGCTTCTGCGGCCATGGTGCTGACCAAGGAGGAACGCGAAGAATTTCTGGCGCAACCGCACGTCGGCGCGCTGTCGGTGGTCGAGCGGGCCGACCGGGCGCCGCTCGTGGTGCCCATCTGGTACCAGTACACCCCGGGCGGCGAGCTGTGGGTGCGCACCGGTCCCGGCGCGCGGAAGACCAGGGCGATCATGGCCGCTGGGCGGTTCAGCCTGCTCGCGCAGCGGACGTCGCCGACGGTCCGGTACGTCTCGGTGGAAGGGCCGGTGACGCGGACCGAGCCGGACTCCGACGAGCGGTCCCTGGAGATGGCGTCGCGGTACCTGCCGGCCGGGGCGGCCGAGGAGTTCGTGGCGTACGAACGCAAGGAGCTGGGCGAGCACCTCACGGTGTTCATGCGGCCGGAGCACTGGCTGTCGGCCGACCTGGGACCGGGGTGATCGCTCGGCCGAACGTGCGACTCCCGTAACGGTGTGGTCGCTCTCGGGGACTGACTTCTCGGTGACCCGACGAGCGGAGGCCGTGGATGCAGATCGACCTGTTCAACGAGATCCAGAACCCGCGCCCGTGGCCGGCGGGGCACGAGCAGCTGCGGTTCCGCCAGGCGATCGAACAGGCCGTCCTCGCCGACGAACTCGGGTACGGCTGCTGGTGGCAGGTCGAGCACCACGGCGCGGGGGAGTTCAGCCTCTCCTCGGCGCCGGAGCTGGTGCTGGCCGCGCTGTCCCAGCGCACCAGCCGGATCCGCCTCGGCCACTCCGCGGTGCTCGCGCCGGGCCGGTTCAACCACCCGATCCGCGTCGCCGAACGCGCCGCGACGCTCGACCACCTCAGCGGCGGCCGGGTCGAGCTGGGCCTGACCCGCTCGACGATCCCGGAATGGCGCCTGTTCGGCATCGAGCCGGCCGAAGCCCGCGCCCAGACGCAGCAGGCGTTCGAGATGGTGCCGAAGATGTGGACGTCGGAGCGGTTCTCCCACGAGAGCGGCGACTACCGGGTCGACGACGTGCCGATCGGGCCCAAGCCGCTGCAGCGGCCGCACCCGCCGCTCTGGCAGGCGGCGGCGAGCCCGGCGTCGTTCGAGGAGGCGGGCCGGCGCGGGGTGGGCGTGCTGGGCACGACGATGTGGGAGTCGCTGGAACGCGCGGGCCGCCTGATCGGCCTCTACCGGGCGGCGGCCGCGGCGTGCACGGACCCGGTCGGCGCGTACGTCAACAACCAGGTCGGCTTCTTCACGTTCGTCCACTGCGCGGACACCGACGAGGAGGCGATGCGCAACGGCGCCGCGGCGGCCGCCGCCTGGTACACGGTGACGGCGCTGACGTTCTTCGAGGCGGCGACGGAGTTCGTCCGCCAGAACGCCCGCAACGAGCAGCTCCTGTCGGCCCCGGACGGCGGCGGGCTGACCGGTGACTTCCTCCGCGGCGAGACGGCGAACACCCCGTCGGAGGCGAACCTGCTGATCGCCCGCATCCTCCAGGGCGAGCAGGTCGCCGACGACGAGGTCTTCGAGGTGCTGAGCGCGCAGGACTCGCTGATCGTGGGCAGCCCGGAGACGTGCCGCAAGAAGCTGCGCGCGTACGCGGAGCTGGGCATCGACCGCATGATGTGCCTCCAGCAGATCGGCGGCATCCCGCACGACAAGGTGCTGAAGAGCATCCGCCTGATCGGCGAGCTGATCCCCGACCTGGCGTGAAGCGGGCGGAGGGCGGCGAACCGGCTGCCCGCCGCCCTGCGCGCGTCACGCCGTGAAGCCGCCGTCCACCGGGAGGACCACGCCGCTCAGGTGACTGGCCCGGTCGCTCAGCAGGAACGCCGCCGTGGCGCCGACTTCCGCGCCCGTACCCACCTTGCGCAGGGGAGTCGCCGCGATGCGGGCCTCCACGCCGCCCGGGATCGTGCGGCGCAGCTCGGCCAGCATCGGGGTCTCCGTCGGGCCCGGGGCGATCGCGTTGACCCGGATGCCGAGCGGTCCGAAGTCGTGGGCCGCGGTGCGGGTCAGGCCGATCACGGCGTGCTTCGTCGCCTGGTAGGCGCCCATGCCCGAGCTGCCGCGCAGGCCGCCGATGCTGCTCACGTTCACGATCGAACCGGGGCCCGTCATCGCGCGGACCTCGGCGCGCAGGCACAGCCACGTGCCCTTCACGTTCACCGCCATGATCCGGTCGAAATCTTCCTCCGGAACGGCGTCGAGCCGGCCGCTGCCGCCCATCGCCGCGTTGTTGAACGCGCCGTCCAAGCGGCCGAAGCGCGAGACCGTCGCCGCCACGAACGCGTCCACACCGGACGCCGACGTGATGTCGCCCGTCGTGTGAGCGACGTCGTGGTCGGACAGTTCCGCGGCGAGCTTCGCCAGCGGGTCCTCGTTCCGCGCCACCAGCATCACCGAAGCACCGTCCTCCGCGAACACCCGCGCCGCGTCCGCGCCGATGCCCGAACTGGCCCCGACGACCAGGACCACCTTCCCCGTCAGCAGGCTCATGCCCGTCCTCCTCGCAGTGCCAGCATCGCCCGGGCGTCGGCCGGGGTCGCGATCGGTTTGCCGAGATCCTCCACCACCGCCCGGATCTTGCGGACCTGCTCGGCGTTGCTCGTGGCGAGCTTCCCCTTGCCGATCCACAGGCTGTCCTCCAGCCCGACCCGCACGTGCCCGCCGAGCCACGCGCTGTGCGTGCCGAACGCCAGCTGGTCGCGCCCGGCCGCGAACGCCGAAAAGGCGTAGTCGTCGCCGAAGAGCTTGTCGGCGATCCGGACCATGTGCTCCAGGTTCGCGTGGTCCGCGCCGATCCCGCCCAGGACGCCGAACACGCCCTGGATCAGCAGCGGCGGTTTCGCCAGCCCGAGCTCGACGAAGTAGGCCAGCGAGTACAGGTGCCCGATGTCGTAGCACTCGTACTCGAACCGGGTCCCGGCCGCACCGAGCGTCCGCAGGGTGTCCTCGATCCGGTCGAAGGTGTTCACGAACGGGTGCGAATACGTGTTGAGCACGTACGGTTTTTCCCAGTCGTGCCGCCACTCCGTCACCTTGTCCGCGATGCCGGAGTAGACGAAGTTCATCGACCCCATGTTCAGCGACGCGAGCTCCGGCCGGAGCTGCCGCGCCGCCGCGAGCCGTTCGTCCATCGTCATCGACGACGCGCCGCCGGTGGTGATGTTGACGACCGCGTCGGCCTCCGCGGTGATCCGCCCGACGATCTTCTCGAACACGCCGGGGTCGGGCGTCGGCCGCCCGTCCGGCTCGCGGGCGTGCAGGTGCACGACGGCCGACCCGGCTTCGATCGCTGCCAAGGCCGCGTCCGCCACTTCGTCGGCGGACAACGGCAGGTGCGGGCTCTGCGAAGGGACGTTCACCGAGCCCGTGATGGCGGTGGTGATGATGACTTTTTCGGCCGGGCGCATCAATCCTCCAATTCGGCCAGCGCGCGGTAGGCGCCGAGCTTGCCGTCGTCGAGCGGGCCCACCAGGGTCAGCGCCACCTGCGTGGCACCCGCGTCGTACTGCGCCCGCACGGCTTCGCGCACCTGGCCGGGCGTGCCGCAGGCGACGAGCGCGTCGACGAGCCGGTCGGACCCCGGCGGCGCGAGGTCGGCTTCGGTGAACCCCAGCCGGGTCAGCTTCGCGATCTGGTGGGGGAGGGTCAGGTAGTAGGCCAGCCGCTGCCGCGCGACTTCGCGGGCCTCGGCGCGCGAGCGGCCCACGACCGCCCACTGGACGACGGACAGGAAGAGGTCCCCGATCGTCTCGCGCGCCCAGCGGGTGTGCTCCGGCGTGACGAGGAACGTGATCAGCCCGTCGGCCCGCTCGGCCGCGAGCCGGGTGATCCCGGCCGAATAGGCGCCGAGCACCTTCGGCACGCCGGGCGCCACCTCGTCGACGCCGTCGAGGTAGGAGCGCAGGAACGGCAGCGGCCCGATCCCGCGGTCGCGGACCGCCCCGCTGACCCCGAGCCCCAGCACGTACCGCCCGGGGTAGCCGGCCGCGAGGTCCCGCGCCGCCGAGCCCGCCGACTTCGGGACGCGTTCGAGCGCACGGGCGACGCCGTTGCCGACGATCAGCTCCTCGGTGGCCGACAGCACCAGCGCCGCCGTCGTGAACGCCTCGCGCCCGGCGACCTCGGGGATCCACACCATCCGGTGCCCGAACTCTTCGAGCGCGCGCACGAACCGGACGGCACCGTCGTGGCCGAGGTCGTCCAGCTCGGCGACCGACAACGCCGTGCGCGGCACCCGCAACGTCATGAAGCCGCGTCCCGGAACGCGGTGACGAGTCCCCGCGCGGCTTCGGCCAGCATGGTGGTGTCGTTGCTCAGCAGCACGAAGTCGCAGCCGTCCCGCACCGCCCGCGCGGCCTTGTCCGGGACCCCGCCGAACGCCAGCCCGCACTTCTTCCCGGCGGCGTGCGCGGCCGCGATCGCCGAGGCGATCAGGTCGAGCACGTCCGGCGACGCGGGTGTCGAGCCCATCGACATCGACAGGTCGGCCGCGCCGACGAACACGGCGTCCACCGTGTCCAGTGCCAGCACCTCCGGCGCCGCCTTGATCGCCTCGACGCTTTCCAGCTGCGGGATGCAGAGGACGTCGTCGTTGCCGGTCGCCAGGTACCCGGCGGTCGGCTTCAGCCCCCACGCGCCGGCGCGGCTGGTGCCACCCGCGCCGCGGACGCCGTGCGGCGGGAACCGGCACGCCCGCCCGACGGCCGCGGCCTCCTCGACCGTGTCCACGTGCGGGACCAGGATGCCCATCGCCCCGGCGTCGAGGATCTTCTGGATCGTCGACGGCGTCTTGTCCGGCACCCGCACCAGCGGCGTCATGCCCGAGGCCGAAGCCGTGTTGATGAGCCGGTACGCCGTCACCAGGTCCAGGGGCGAGTGTTCGAGGTCGATGACCACGAAGTCGAACCCGGCGAACGCCATGATCTCGGCAGGCTCGGTCGACGCGATCTTCAGCCAGGTCCCGACGGGAGTGGCGGGACGGGTGAACAGGCCCCCTCCGGTCCGCCCGCTCACGGCTGTGCCATCCGGGGCTTCGCCCCGGGCCGGGGGCTTTGCCACCCGGAGCCCCCGGAAAGCGGCATCGGGTAGTCGTCGGCGTTCAGGACCCAGCCCGGTTTCTCCGAGAAGTCCACCCGCGGCGGGCTGAAGATGTCGATCAGCTGGTTCACGCCCGGGGCGCTCGCGGCGGAGGTGTGCACGGTCGGCGGCGGGATGACCGTCACCGACGGGCTGCCGATCCGCACGTGCTCGTCCTCGCGCCAGGTGGTGCTGTCGGGCAGCCACGGCGTGCGGATGTGGTGCACGTATTCGCCTTGCACGGCCAGGGAAAGCTGCTCGAAGTCGTCGTGGTGGTGCGGCGAGAGCTTGCGCGGGTCGCGCGGGCCGTCCTGCAGCGGCAGGAAGTTCACCATGAACGACCGGGTCCGGAAGATCCGCCCGAACCGCTTCGGGTCGTCCGGCACCTCCGAAAGCGGGTAGCACCGGACGCGCTCTTCGGCGGGCGCCGGCCAGCGCTCCAGCAAGGCGACGCGCGGGTGGTCCTCGGCGTAGGCGTCCGCGTTCGCGACGCGCTCCCGCCACGCCGGTTCGGTGGACTCGACCAGCCGCACCAGTGGCCCGTCGCCGTGGACACCGATCCGCGACGCGCCGGGCGGGACCACGACGAGCCCTGGGGAGTCCACTTTGGTCGCGCCGTCGCCGGTGAGCACTGTGAAAGCGGGGGAGGCGTCGGTGACGACGATCGCCAGCTCGCCCTCGAGGGTCCCGTTGTCGAGGTCGTCGCCGTCGCGGGCGTCGGTGTGGATGAGGATGACGTTCTGCGCCCGCACCACCGGGCTTTCGCGCAGGTCGAGGTACTGCGCGGCGCTGATCGCATCGCCGCTGTCGGGCCGGGCCGCGGTGGCCAGGGCCGAGCGGGGATCGTCCTTTTCGTACACGGGCGCGTCCTTTCAGGCGTCGAGGTTCAGCAGGTAGGTCGGGTTGTCGCGGACCATCCGCCGCAGGTCCTTCTCCGGCAGGCCGAGGTCGAGCAGCGCCTCGCCGACGCGCAGCCACGCGTCGACCGGCTTCGGGTTGGCCTTCTGACCGAAGTCCGACGCCAGCACGGTGTGCTCCGGGCCGAGCGCTTCGATCCAGGTCAGCAGGTTCTTCGGGTCCCACTTCTGCGTGCCCTCGGGGTCGTACATGCCGACCTCGTGCTCGATGAACGCGCCGAGCTCGATCAGCTCGCGGCACAGCGCCGGGTCGGCGCCGATCACGAAGTCGGGGTGGCTGACGACCATCCGCTTCATGCCGCGCGCGTGCGCCTCCCGGAACAGCGTCCTGATGTACTCGGGGTACATGTGCCCGCCGTTGAGGACGGCCTGCTGCTCCTTGATCTCGTCGAGGATCTCGAGCGCCTCGGGCTTGAGCGCGCCTTCGCCGTCGACGATGTCGATGCGGTCCAGGGTGAGCGGGACGGTGGTGGTCGGGAAGGCGCCGTCCTCGGGGTGGCAGTCGATGTGCCGGCCGGAGGAGATGGTCGGGAACCAGACGACCTTGCCGCCCATGCGCAGCGTCATCCGCACGGCGTGCACGTTGAGACCGCCGACCGTGCTGTTCAGCGCGATTCCGCCGAACACCTGTGCCTTGACGTCGGCGAGGCGGCCCTTCATCGCGAGGACGTCCATCTGGGTGTTGTGGTGGTGGGACTTCGCGACCATGGCGCGCAGCCCGATCCGGGCGCCGTCCTGCGCGGCCTCGACGTGGTCGAACCGCCGCGGGAAGGGGCTGGGGCCGGAGTGGACGTGCATGTCGACCAGGCCGTCCAGGACGGCGGCGATGGCGGGGCTCATCAGCGTGCCTCTCGTTCGCATTATGAAGTCAAAGTTCACTATAAGACCGCCTGTCAACCCTGTGACCGCTCTTGTATTCACGGTTGGCGGTATTTAGAGTGACTCACGTTCGCTTCGTGAACACTAGGTTCGAAAACGGAGGACGCTGATGTCCACACCGCCCAGCGCCGCGGAGACGGCCGCGCGACCCGGAACCCCGCACGGCCCGGACCCCGCCAAGGTGCGCGCCGCGGTGCGCGGCGGGACGCTCGCCTACTTCGTCGACCAGTTCGACATCTACCTGCCGATCGTCGTGCTGGCGCCGGCGACCGCGTACTTCCAGGCGGCGAACCTCAGCGCGAGCACGACGGCGCTGCTGGCGTCGCTGGTGTTCGCCTCGACGCTGATCGGCCGCCCGCTCGGCGCGGTGATCTTCGGCCACTTCGCCGACACCGTCGGCCGCAAGCGCACGACGCTCGTCGCGGTCGGCGGCTTCGGCGCCATCACGCTGCTGACCGCCTGCCTGCCCGGTCACGAGACGATCGGGATGTGGTCGGTCGGCCTGCTGATCGCCCTGCGCTTCGTCGACGGCATCTTCCTCGGCGGCGAGTACACGACCGCGGTGCCGCTGGCGATGGAGTGGAGCCCGAAGCACAAGCGCGGTCTCTACGCCTCGATCATCACCTCGACCTCACCGGCCGCGTACGCGGTGATCGCCGCGATCACGCTGCTGATGCTGCAGCTGCTGCCGTCGGCCGGCCTGCACAGCGCCTACGTCCAGTGGGGCTGGCGGGTGCCGTTCCTCGTCGGCGCGCTGCTGGCCGCGGTGCTGTTCCGCTACTACCTCAAGCAGGTCCACGAACCCCCGGCCCAGCTGACCGGCGAGAAGCACAAGCTCCCGCTGGTGCGCCTGTTGGTGAAGTACCCGCGCGCGCTCGGGCAGGTCTTCGTGCTGATGACCGGCACCTGGCTGGCGACCAACATGGAAGCGGCCGTGACGCCGGCGCAGCTGAAGGCGCACCTGGATCTGTCGAGCAAGCAGGTCACGCTGACGATGCTCGTCATCAACGCCGCCGCCGCGTTGTCCTACCCGCTGTTCGGGATGCTCTCGCAGCGCATCGGGCGCCGCCGGTTCTACATCGGCTACGGCTTCGCGATGGTCGTGCTCGGCGCGGGTTCCTACACCCTGCTGATGGCCTCGGGCGGCGGCTTCGGCGCGGCGCTCGGCTTCGGTGTGCTGATCGGCGTGTTCACCGTCGGCACGTTCGGCCCGATCGCCGCCTACCTGACCGAGCGGTTCCCGGCGAGCATCCGGTCGACCGGCTACGGCGTCGGCTACAGCCTCGCGCTCATCGCCCCGGCGTTCTACCAGTTCTACCTGCAGCAGTTCGACGGTTTCCTGCCCGCGCACCTCGCCCCGGGCGTCCTGATCGTGCTCGCCGGCCTGCTGATCAGCCTGGGCGGGTTCCTCGGACCGGAGACGAAGGACGTCGACATGGCCGACGACAGCACGATCCCGAAACTGTCCTGAATGGACGTCGCCGGTCTCGCCGCCGCCAACCCGGTGTGGGTCGGCTCCTCGGAGCTGACCATGACCCTCGGCGGGATCACCGCGTGCGTCGACGCGGGCGCCGGGGCGGTGGTGGCGAAGTCGGTCAACGAAAGCGCCGCCGCCCGGCGTCAGCTCGACATCGCCGGGTACGCCTTCGTTTCCGCGGCCGGCGAGGTGCGGCCGCCGGGCGCGGCCGGGCTCGGCGACGGGCTGCTCAACCGCTCCGGGCTCGCGCAGGTGGACCTCGACGGCTGGCTCGGCACCCTGGCCGCGGCGGTCGCCCACGGCGCTCCCCGGGGCTGCCCGGTGCTGGGGAGCGTCACCCTGGGCGAACCGGCCGCGGCCGCGCGGATCGGGCGTGCGCTGGCTTCGGTGGTCCCGGCGGTGGAGCTGAACGTCGGCGCCCCGCACGGCCGCGAGGCCCGCGCGGTGCGGCAACTGACCGAAGCGGACGGGGTGGCCGAGGCGGTGCGGACCGTGCGGGCCGCCGTCGACGTCCCGCTGTTCGTCAAGCTGCCGGGCCAGGCCTCCGACGTCCTCGCGCTGGCCGTCGCGGCCCGGTCGGCGGGCGCGGACGCCGTCGGGCTGGTCGGCCGGTACCCGGGCTTCCTGCCCGACCTCGACGGCGGCGCGGTGCTGGGGTCGTGGGGCGCGTGGAGCTCACCGGGCTGCCTGCCGATGAGCCTGTACTGGGTGGGCAAGGCGTTCCAGCGGCTCGACGCGCCCGTGATCGGGACCAACGGCGCCCGCACCGCGAAGGACGTGCTGCGGTTCCTCGCCGCCGGCGCCCGCGCGGTCGAAGTCGTGACGGCGCTGTGGATCGGCGGCCCCGCCGTCCTCCGGGAACTGGTCGACGGCGTTTCCGGGGCCGGCGACGACTTCGTCGGCAGCGCGCTGGCCGGCACGCGCGAGTACGCCGACGTGCTCCCGCCGCCCGCGCCGGCGTGGCTGCCCTACACCGCGCGCTGGATGTCGTCCGGCCGGTAGTGCCCGCCCAGCTCGTGGGTGAGCTCCCGCGCGGTGTCGGCCACCACGCGCAGCTCGGGGGTGTCGTCGCCCATGGACAGCGTGTTGTCCGGGCCCACGATCGCGATCGTCGCGCAGATCCCGTATTCGTCGAAGACCGGCGCCGCCACGGCCACTATCCCCGGCGTGCTCATCGCCGAGCAGTGGCCGACCGCGCGCACCCGGTCGACGTCGGCGCGCAGCTCGTCGCGCGCCGTCCCCGACAGGGTGCCGATCAGCCGTTCCATCGACAGCTGGTCGGCGTGGTAGGCCAGGAACACCTTGCTCTGCGCGGTGTCCAGCGGCAGGTGGCTGCCGACGCGCACGGACACCACCACGATCGTCGACACGTTCTCCTCGACCCGGGACACCACCGGGCCGGTGAGGCCCCACAGGCTCAGCACGACGCTCGTCTGCGTCGCCCGCGAGAGGGCCTGCATGTGCCGCGGGGCCAGGTTGACCACCCGGCGGTGGCCGATCGCGAACGCGCCCAGCTGCAGCAGGAGTCCGCCCGGCGCGTAGCCGCCTTCGTTGCTGCGCTCCAGCAGCCCGGCCGCGACCAGGGAAGTGCAGTAGCGGTATGCCGTCGTGCGGTTGAGGCCGAGGCGTTCGGCGACCTCGCCGGCGGTGACCTCGGGGGTCGCCGGGTCGAACAGGGACAGGATCTGGCTGACCCGGCTCACGGCCTGGATGTCGGCCTGGTCGGCGCGGGCGTCCGGGGACCGCGTCGGTTTGGTCACGGGAGCCTCCGCCGAAAGTCCGGTACCGCTGTTCGAATAGTGAACACAGGCTACCGGACCCGTCGCCGGGCGCTTACCCGTCGGATCACTGGCGCGTCGGTGACCTTTCCACGACATTCTTTGTCAGCTGGTCAGGTCTAGACATCCGATGGCTGGCCGCCCTAACCTGGCGAACGTCCACCCCGTCCTGCCGCCGCCGGGTCTGTGGCCGCGGTCCGTCACGAGGAGAGTCATGACGTTTCGCGGTCTGGTCCTCGCGGCCGTGGTCGTTTCCGGCACCGTCGTGGCCGTCCCGGCCGCCGGGGCCGACGGGTGCGGCGGTCCCATCCGGCCCGCCAGCATCATGACCGTGCGGGCGTGCGACAGCCCGGACCGCGTGGTCGCGAAGGCCGCGGCCGTCGTTCCGCGCCCGGGGCAGCTCGCCTGGCAGCAGCGGCCGGTCACCGCGTTCACCCACTTCGGGATGAACACCTTCACCGACCGCGAATGGGGCTCGGGTGCGGAGCGGGAGACGACCTTCGCCCCGCCGGCCGTCGACACCGCGCAGTGGATGCGGTCGCTCAAAGCCGCCGGCGTCACGCAGGTGATGCTCACCGCCAAGCACCACGACGGTTTCGTCCTCTACCCGACGCGCTACACCAACCACTCCGTCGTCGCGAGCCCGTGGTGGCTCACCCCCGGCTGCACCGACCCGGCGCGGGACGCGGCCGAGGCGAACCGCGGCCAGGACCCGTCGGCGTACTGGCGGGCGCGGAACACCGCCTGCGCCAACCCGCGTGGCGACATCCTGCGCGACTACGTCGATTCGGCGCGCGCGGCCGGGCTGAAGGTCGGCGTCTACCTGTCGCCCGCCGACGGCGCCGAGCTGCCGAAGCAGTTCTTCGCCGACGAGGTGCGGCGCATCGAAGCCAAGGTCGCCGCCGGGCAGCCGCTGAGCATCGAAGAACAGGCCACCTACGAAGACCGGGCGAGCGCGCCGCAGGGCCAGGCGCGCTACGGGACGGGCAGCGCGGTCACCCGGCGGACCATCCCGACGCCGGTGCCGCACGACGACCGGGCCGCCGCGCTCGCCGCCGGGCGGCTGCCGCGGTTCACCGTCGACGAGGACGACTACAACACCTACTACCTCAACCAGATCTACGAGCTGTTCACCCAGTACGGCCCGATCGACGAGCTGTGGCTGGACGGCGCCAACCCGTGGCGGGACCGCGGCATCAGCGAGACCTACGACTTCACGACGTGGTTCCGGCTGATCCACGCGCTGTCCCCGGACACCGTCACCTTCGCCGGGCCCGCCGGCGTGCGCTGGGTCGGCAACGAGGCCGGGCAGGCCCGTGAGACGGAGTGGAGCCCGCTGCCGACGACCGGGGATCCGGAGACCGCGCACAACGAAGAGCTGTTCCTGGGCGGCGCGACCGCCGGGGACCTCGGCTCGCGGTCGGTCCTGGCCGATCCGTCGGTGCGGTACCTGCAGTGGGCGCCCGCCGAATCCGACGTCTCGATCCGGCCCGGCTGGTTCTTCCACCCGGCCGAGCAGCCGAAGTCCGCCGCGCAGCTGGTCGAGATCCACCGCCGGACGGTCGGGCGGAACTCGTCGCTGCTGCTCAACGTCCCGCCCGGCCCGGACGGCCGGATCGCCGCCGCCGACACCGCCGCGCTGGCCGGCTTCGGGGCGGCGATCGCCCGGACGCAGGCCCGCAACCTCGCCGAAGGCGGCCCCGCCGCCGTCACGGACGCTTCGCTGACCACGGCGGAACGACTGGACCGGCCGCTCGACGTCCGGCTGCCCCGGCCGGTCACGTTCGACCAGATCCGGCTCGGCGAGGACATCACGCGCGGCCAGCACGTCGAAGGCGCACAGGTGCAGGCCGAGATCGGCGGCGCGTGGCAGACCCTCGCCACGGTGACGACCATCGGCTACACGCGGCTGGTCACCCTGCCCGCGCCGGTGACCGCCGCCCACCTGCGCGTTGTCGTCACGCAGTCCCGCGCCACGCCGTACCTGGCCACCTTCGCGTTGTACCGCACCGCCGCCTGAAAGGGAGCCATGACCCGCCACCGAGCCCTGTTCGCCGCCGTCGTCACGGTGGCCGCCACCCTCACCGCGGCCGGACCCGCCGCCGCCGGGGGTGCGCTTCCGGTCGTTTCCCCGGCCCCGCAGGAGATCAGCCGGACGGCCGCGGACGTGCCGCTGCCGTCGTCGGTGGCGCTCGTCACCGACGCCGGTACCGACCCGGCGGCCAAGGACCTGCTGACCTCCTTGTTGCGCGACCACGGCGTCAAGACCGGGGGACGCGGTCTCGTCATCCGGCTCGGCAGCACCGGTCGCGACGTTCCCGGCCAGGCCGAGGGGTACGCGCTCAGCGTGTCCCGCCGGGAGATCACGATCGGCGGCCGCGACGGTGCCGGGCAGTACTACGGCGTGCAGACCCTGCGGCAGCTCTTCGTCCGAAGCGGACACGGCT
This sequence comes from Amycolatopsis sp. cg9, assembly GCF_041346945.1. Taxonomy (NCBI): domain Bacteria; kingdom Bacillati; phylum Actinomycetota; class Actinomycetes; order Pseudonocardiales; family Pseudonocardiaceae; genus Amycolatopsis; species Amycolatopsis sp. cg9. Next base: position 7,208,589 of record NZ_CP166850.1, read on the forward strand.
GGGCGATCGCCGGCGCGGCCGTGCGCGACTGGCCGAACATGGCGCTGCGCGGGTCGATCGAGGGCTTCTACGGTCCGCCGTGGACGACCGCGGACCGGCTGCGCCAGCTCGCCTTCCTCGGCGAGGTCAAGGCCAACACCTACATCTACAGCGCCAAGGACGACACCTACCTGCGCGCGCGGTGGCGGGACCCGTACCCGGCGGACGAGCTGGCGACGCTCGGGCAGCTGGTCCGCTCGGCGACCGCCCACCACGTCGAGTTCACCTACGCGCTCTCACCGGGCGTCTCGGTCTGCTTCTCGTCGCCGGCCGACGTCGCCGCGGTCGAGGCGAAGTTCCAAGCGGGGTACGACCTCGGCGTGCGGTCGTTCTCCCTGCCGTTCGACGACATCTCGTACACGAAGTGGAACTGCGACGCCGACCGGACCGCTTTCGGCGCACCCGGCCAAGCCGCCGCGGGCACGGCCCAGGTTTCGCTGCTGAACGCGATCACGGAGAAGTTCGTCAAGACCCACGCCGGCGTCCGGCCGCTGCAGACCGTGCCGACCGAGTACAGCGACCTGAACGATTCGCCGTACAAGACCGAGCTGCGCGAGCACCTCGACCCCTCGGTCGTCGTGCAGTGGACCGGGACCGACGTCGTGCCGCCGAGCGTGACCACCGACGAGGCCGCGCAGGTGTCCACCGTGTACGGCCGCAAGGTGTTCCTCTGGGACAACTACCCGGTCAACGACTACGAGCAGTCGGCGGGGCGGCTGCTGCTCGCGCCCTACGCCCAGCGAGAGGCCGGGCTTTCGCGGTACCTCAACGGGATCGTCGCCAACCCGATGAACCAGGAGGCCGCCAGCGAGGTCGCCGAGTTCGGCGCGGCGGACTTCGCCTGGAACGACGCCGGGTACTCGCCGCAGCGGTCGTGGCCGCGGGCCTTGGCGCGCCTGGCGGGTGGTGACCCGCGGGCCGCGGCGGCGCTGACCGTGTTCGCCGACCTGGAACACCTGGCCCCGACCTTCGGTCCGACGCCGTGGCAGCCGCAGGCCCCGGTCCTGGCCGCGAAGACCGCGGAGTTCTGGCGGCGCTGGACCGCGGGGGACCGCCGGGCCCTGACCGAAATCCGCGCGTACGCGGTCCGGATCCGGGACGCGGCCGGGGTGATCCGCGGCGGCCGGGTGCAGGGTGCGTTCGTCGCCGAGGCCGGGCCGTGGCTGGACGCCGCGGCGCTGTGGGGCGACGCGCTGGTGACCCGGCTCGACGCACTGGCCGCCGCCACCCGCGGCGACCGGGCGAGGGCCGACCGGCTCACCGCGGCCGCCGACGCCCTCGTCGCGCGGGCCCAGGCGGTCAGAACCGGCGACACCAACCGGTGGGGGGTGCGCCAGGCCCTCGTCGGCGACGGCGTCCTCGACACCTTCCTCGGGCAGCTCCGGGAGCGGTCGTGAACGCGGTGAGCAGGCGGAGCTTCCTCGGCGGCGCGGCCGCGATCACCGCCGGCGCGGTGCTGGCCGGACCCGCGGGCGCGGCCGGACGGCGCGGCCTCAGCGTGTCCGGCGAAGAGTTCCTGCTGGACGGGAAGCCGTTCCGGATCGTTTCGGGGGCGATCCACTACTTCCGCATCCACCCTGACCAGTGGCGCGACCGGCTCCTGCGGCTGAAGGCGCTGGGGCTCAACACCGTCGAGACGTACGTGCCGTGGAACTTCCACCAGCCGAAGCCGGGCCGCGCGGACTTCGGCGGGTGGCGCGACCTGCCGGCGTTCCTCCGGCTCGCGGGGGAGCTGGGGTTCCCGGTGATCGTGCGCCCCAGCCCGTACATCTGCGCGGAGTGGGAGTTCGGCGGGCTCCCGGCGTGGCTGCTGGCCGACCGCGACCTGGAGCTGCGCTGCGCGGAACCGGCGTACCTGAAGGCCGTCGACGCCTGGTACGACCAGCTGATCCCGCGGCTGGCGCCCCTGGAAGCCCGGCACGGCGGGTCGATCGTCGCCGTCCAGATCGAGAACGAGTACGGCAGCTACGGCAACGACACGAGCTACCTCGCCCACCTGCGCGACGGCTTGCGGAGCCGGGGGATGACGAGCCTGCTGTTCGCCGCGGACGGCGCGTCGGACTTCTTCCTGCGGTTCGGCTCGCTGCCGGGCACTTTCGAGGCGGGCACCGGCGACGGCGATCCCGCGTCCGGACTGGCCGCGCTCAAGGCGTTCCAGCCGGGCAAGCCGGCGCTGATGGCCGAGTACTGGGACGGCTGGTTCGACCACTGGGGCGAGCCGCACACCACGCGCGATGCCGCCCAGCTGGCGTCCTACGTGGACGCACTGCTGGCCACCGGTGCGTCGGTCAACCTCTACATGGCCTGCGGTGGCACGAACTTCGGGTTCACCGCCGGCGCCAACACCTCCGGCACCACGTACCAGCCGACGGTGACCAGCTACGACTACGACTCGCCGGTCGGTGAAGCGGGTGACCTCGGTGCGAAGTTCACCGCGCTGCGGGCCGTGCTGACGAAGTACACCGGCGTTGCCGCGCCGGTGCCCGGCCCGTCCGCCCGGTTGTCCGCTCGGACGCTGACCCCGTCGGGTTCCGTGTCCCTCCTCGATTCCCTGGACGCGCTCTCGAAACCGGTGCGGTCCGCGCAACCGGTGCCGATGGAACGCCTCGGGCAGGCGACCGGCCTGATCCACTACCGCACCACGGTCCAGGGCCCGCACGCCGGGCCGCTGAGCATCCACGGCCTGGCCGACCGCGCGCTGGTCTTCGTGGACGGCTCGCCGCTGGGCGTGCTGGACCGCAACCGGCCCGCGGAGACACTGGACCTGAAGCTGACGAAGCCGTCGACGCGGCTGGACATCCTGGTCGACGCGATGGGCCGGGTGAACTACGGCCCGTACCTCGCCGACCGGAAGGGCATCGACGGCTGGGTCGCGATGAGCACCCAGCAGAAGCTGTTCGGCTGGGAGATCCGCCCGCTCCCGCTCGACGACCTGACCGGCCTGCGCTTCGGCCCGGGCAGCGTCCCCGGGCCGGCGTTCCACCGCTTCACCACCGGGATCGCGGACCCCGAAGACGGCTTCGTCGCCCTGCCCGGCTGGGAGAAGGGCGTGGTGTGGCTCAACGGCTTCACCCTCGGCCGCTACTGGAAGATCGGGCCGCAGCGGACCTTGTACGCGCCGAAGCCGTTGTGGCGGCGGGGCACGAACTCGATCGTCGTCCTCGAACTGCACGAGCCCGGGACGACGATCGAGCTCCGGCCGGAAGCGGACCTGGGCTAAGCGGCCAGGCCCACGTACAGGAACGCCAGCAGGGCTCCGGGCCCGACCAGCAGGCAGATGCCGAGCCCGCCGAACAGGGGCTGGTCGGCCCGGTACATCTTGCCCAGCAGGACGGCGGCCGCCGCGACCGTGGCGGCGAGCAGGGTCAACACGACAACGGACATGGGAGTTTCCTTCGCGCGGCAGTGGGCACGACGCCGAGCCGGGCGTCGTGCGATGGGGTTCAGCTCGCGAAGGACGGCGGAGCGCGGGTGGTGCGCGAGGTCGGGAGCGCGACCGCCCGGAGCGCCTCGCCGGGGAGTTCGGCCCGCCACCACTTCGGGGCGGGCGCGACACCGGCCGGGGCCGGGGCGATCGCCGCCGGGACCGGGGTGGTGGCCGGCCCGCGCGGGACGGCGGGGCGGACCGAGATGACGTCGTGCGACGGCGCCGTGGCCACCGCCGGGCCGTCGGCGGCCGGGGACCACGCCCCGACCGCGGGGGCGCCGCCGAGGAACAGCAGGACGGCGAGCAGCGACCCGAGGCGGCGGTACCGCCTCGGGTCGCTGCGCTGTCCGAATCGTCCGATGTGGTCAGGCTACCTCAGCCACCGCCGTAGGTGGCCTGGGTGACCGCGAAGACGTTGCGGTTGCCCGCGCCTTCCTGCAACGACCACAGCAGGTCGGCGGCGGTGTCGTCCTCCCAGTACGAGATGCTCTCTCCGCTGCCCACCCAGGCGAACGTCTGCGCGGCGGCCGCGGGCTTCCAGTAGTAGAGCTGCTTCTGGCCGGAGGAGTTGAACCACCAGCGGCCGTTGTGGGAGGCGACGCCGTTGAGCTTGTACCACGGCAGCTGCAACGCCTGGCTCGCCGTGGTCGTGGCGGCGAACACCCCGGTCGAGGCGAACGGGTAGCGGATCGCCCGCGGCGCCCGGTTCGGGTAGTCCGTGCAGCCCGACGAGCAGGTGTACTCCGTCATGACGATCGACTTGCTGACCCGGTCGAGCGAGATCGACGACCACGCGAGGTTCGTGCCCGACGTCGTCTTCGAGGTGATCGAGCCGACCTGCGGCAGGACGTAGGCGTAGTTGTGCGCGTAGTACGTGCTGCCGCTCTGGTGCCCGATCTGGTCGGCGGTGCCGCCGGTGTCGGTCTTGAGGATCTTGCGCATGTCGAACACGCGCATGCCCTTCCCGGTGTCGGCGACGTAGAGGTAGTCGCCGTACCAGGAGACGCCGCCCGCGTGGATCGGGATGTCCTTGAAGTCCGGCGCCGCCGCGGTCCCGGTCGGCTCGACCAGCAGGACCTTGCGGTAGGCGTTCGGGTAGGTGGCGTCCCAGTCGACCAGGGTGATCCGGCTGCGCTGCTGGGCGCCGTCGCAGCCGTCCTTGGTGTACCAGCTGACCAGCACGAGCTGGTGGCCGTCGTAGTTGCCGCTGTTGGCCGTGCCGACCGCGTCGCGGCTGGTCGTGATGCCCTGCGGGTAGTTCGCGCAGTCGGAGTTGTCGCCGCTGTCGAAGCGGAACCCGCCGGACAGGCCGGCGACCGAGAACGACGACGGCAGGGCCGTGCGGTCGTGGTTCGCGTTCTCCATCACGGTGTGCACGGCGGCCGTGCCCAGCGTCGACACCAGCGCGCTGTTCACGGCGTCGAACTGGTTGTAGTTCGCCGCCAGGGTGTACTGGCCCGCGGTCAGCGTGGTCGGTCCCGCGGCGGCCTGCGCGGCCGGGGGCGCGGCGAGCAGGCCCGCGAGCACGCCGGCGGCGAGCGCGGCCTTGGTCCATCGGTGGCGCGATTTCATGTGACCCCCAAGAGTCCGATCGGTGCCCGGCTCATCGTCGTGCCGGGCGGGTGGAAGAGCAACAGCCTTCGCCGGATGGGCGGTATCCGTTCACCAGCCCGACGGGACGTAGGCCCAGCCGAGGTAGTCGGACCGCTGCGCGTAGGTGCTCGTCTGGTACACCGACGGGCCGGTGCTGATCGCGACCCCGCCGCCGAGCGCGAGCATGATGTGCCCGGCGCTGGTGGTGCTGGTGAAGAAGACCGCGGCACCGGCCGGGGCGACCGAGCCGGTGTGGATCCGGCCGTTGTTCTTCTGCCACTGGTAGTGCGTCGTGGCGGTGGCGAACCGGCCGCTCGTGCCGAAGGCGCGCTCGACGAACAGCTCGCACTGGTTGTTCCAGTCGGTGTGGCCCAGCCGCGCCTTGGCGAACGCGATCGCGCTGTCGGCGCGCGGGTCCGCGGGGAACGCCGAGCCGCCCGGCTTGAGGCCGTCGGTGTCGCAGTGCGGGACGCCGGCGACGAAGCCTTCGGTGCCGGTCTTGACGTAGGCGTCGGGCACCCACAGGTGGTCGGCGGTGAAGTCCCAGATCTCGTCGGAGGCGGTGGCCTGGCACACCACGGGCACCGAAGCGCCGGTGAGGTACTTGTCCGCGACGCTGCCCGCCGCGTCGGCCGCGTCGCCCTTGTGCGCGCGGCCGTTGAGGTCCGCCTTCGCCGGGAAGGCGTGCGGGGTGGTGCACTGGGGCGCGACCATCGACGTCGAGCCGGTCTTGACGTAGGCGTCGGGCACCCACAGACCATCGGTGGTCAGGTCCCAGATGCTGCTGCCGCCGTAGGCCGGGCCGGTGTCCTGGCAGGCCAGGGTGACCGACGTGCCCGCCGGGTACATGTTCGCGATGCGCTGCGAACCCACCGGCACGTCGGGGTCCTTGACGGTCCGGCCGTCCACTGTGGTCGTGACCGGGTAGGCCGACGCGGCCTGCGCGGCGGGTGCGGCCAGCCCGGTGAGCGCGGTGGCCAGCCCGAAGACGGCGACCGCGGCCTTGAGTGTGGTTCTCACTTGTCCTCCAGAACGCTTGTGCGGCCGATGGTCGGCGGTGGCCGTACAAGAGCCGTACAAGCGCACGGGCCGGAGTAGTACTTTCTGATGACCCCGGGTCCTCCGGACTCCCGATGTGCGCGGCCGGGAAACGCGCGATGCTGGCTGGGTCGTCCTTTCCCGGCACCGAAGGAGAACCGATGCACCCGGCCGACCTGATCCAAGGCCACGAGCAAACCTGGTCGTGGCTCCTGCTCGGCCTGACCGGCGCCGTCGTGCTGGCCTTCGTCGTGCTGTTCCTGTCCGCTCTGGTCAGCATCCTGGGCTCGCGGCTGACCGGCGGCATGAAGCTCGTCTGGGTGATTTTCGCCTTTTGCGCGCCTTTCCTGGGCAGCCTGCTGTGGTTCGCCGTCGGCCGCCGCGACGCCTACCTCCCCGCGCGCCGATGATCGTCGCGGAAGGACTCACCAAGGCCTACCGCGGCGGCGCCGGCGTCGAAGACCTCTCCTTCACCGTGCGGCCCGGCGTCGTCACCGGCTTCCTCGGCCCGAACGGCGCGGGCAAGTCGACGACCATCCGGCTGATGCTCGGCCTCACCCGCGGCGCGGGCCGGACCACGTTCGGCGGGCGGGAGTACGCGCGCGTCCCCGGTCCACTGCGGACGGTCGGCGTGCTCACCGACGCCGCCGCGGTGCACCCGGGGCGGACCGCCGCCGCGCACCTGAGGATGGTCGCCGCGGGTGGTGGCCTGCCCGCCCGGCGGGTCGGGGAGGTCCTGGCGGCGGTCGGGCTCGAGTCGGTCGCGCACCGGCCCGCCGGCCGGTTCAGCCTCGGCATGAAGCAGCGGCTCGGCCTGGCCACCGCGCTGCTCGGCGACCCGGAGTACCTGATCCTCGACGAGCCGGCCACCGGGCTCGACCCCGAGGGCGTGCGCTGGATCCGCGACCTGCTGCGCCGGCTGGCGGGGGAGGGCCGCGCCATCCTCGCGTCCTCGCACCTGCTCGCCGAGATGGCGCTGCTCGCCGACGACCTGATCGTGATCGGCGCGGGGCGGCTCGTCTCGGCCGGGCCGCTGGCGGACTTCGTCGAGGCGCACGCGCGCGCCGACGTCGTGGTGCGTGCCGAGCACCCCAGCGTGCTGCAGGTGGCGCTGGCCCGCGACGGCCTGCGGGTGCGGCAGGAGGCCGCGGGCGAACTCGTCGTCGAAACGGCCGACACCGGGCGGGTGGCCGCGGCCGCCGCGCGGGCCGGGGTCGCCGTCCGGGAGCTGTTCGTGCGGCGGAGCGGCCTGGAAGACGCCTTCCTGGCCGCCACCGCCGCGGCCGTCCGGCACCGGGGGGAGCGGCCGTGAAGCACGCGCTGGCCTACGAGTGGTTCCGGGTCCGCTCGCTGCGGTCGACGTGGCTGCTGCTGACCGGCGCCGGGGTGGTCCAGTTCGCGTCCGGGCTCTATTGGGGGCTCAAGCGCGATCTGGGCAGCCTGGACGCGTTCACCTCGGCGTTCGGCCTCGCCGACCGGGTGGGCGCGCTGCTGGTCGCCGCGGCCGGGGTGGCCGCGTTCGGGCTCGACCACCAGCACGGCACCTCGGCCACCACCCGGCTCGTGCTGCGCTCGCCCGCCCGGATCGTCGCGGCGCGGGCGCTGGTCACCGCCGGGCTCGGGCTGCTCGGCGGGCTGCTGATGGTGGTGCTGACCGCCGCCGGGGTGCTCACCGGCGGGGGCGCCCTGCCTGCCGGCGCGGGGGCGGCAGGCAGGGCGGTGGCCGGCGTGCTGCCGCTGACCGTCCTTTCCGGACTCGCCGGGGTCGCGCTCGGCGGGCTGCTGCGGCACACCGGCCTCGCGATCGGGGTGTTCGCGGCGTGGGTGTTCGTCGGGGAGACGACGCTCGCCGCGCTCGGGAGCGTGCCCGTGACCGCGCTGCCGTTCACCGGAACGGCGTTGTCCGCCCTGCCGGGGACCGGGGTGTTCGCCGCGCTGGTCGTGCTCGCCCTGGGCGCGGTCACGTTCACCCTGGCTCGCCGTGACGGCTGAGCGGGCGCGCCCTAACCTGAACGCGATGAAGCGATGGCTGAGCTGGTGGGACGGCCGCGTCGTCCTGCTCGCGCTCGACGTCGCGGTGGCCGCGGCGGTGATCGCGGTGACCCTGACCGGTGGTGACCCGCGTGACCCGCACCCGGCGCTCTACGTCCCGGCGGTGCTCGTCTCGGGGCTCGCGCTGCTGGTGCGCCGCCGCCGGCCGTTCCTCGTGCTGCTGGTCGCCGTGGCCTGCATGCCGGCCGGGGTGACACTGCTGCCTTTGACGGTGGCCCAGTACTCGGTCGCGGTCCGGTACGGCGTCAGCTGGCGGACCGGGCTCGCGGTCGTCATCGCCGGCATCGCCGGGAAGGTCGTGCCGGTGCTGCGGGCCCCGGAGAGCTTCACCATGGTCGTGGTCGTGCTGAGCCTCTTCGTGCTCGGCCCGGTGCTGGCCGGCCTGTGGATGCACCAGCGCGCCGCGCTGCTGGGGGTGCTGCGGGAGCGGGCCGACGAGGCCGAGCGCACCCGCACGCTGCTGGCCGGCCAGGCGGTCTTCGCCGAACGGCGGCGGATCGCGCGGGAGATGCACGATGTGGTCGCCCACCGCGTCACGGCGGTCGCGCTGCAGGCGGGCGCGCTGTCGCTGCGGGCCCCGGACGAAGAGACCGAGCAGGCCGCCGAGACCATCCGCGCCACCAGCGCGACCGCCCTCGACGAGCTGCGGGGCATCCTGCGCGTGCTGCGCGACGACGCGGTGGAAGCGCCGGATCCCGGCGTCCTCGCGTCGCTGGAGGACCTGGTGGAAGAGGTCACCGCGACCGGTGCGCGGGTCGAGCTGGCGCTGCCGGACCCGCTGCCCGAGGTGCCGGACCAGGTCGGCCGCGCCGTCTACCGGGTCGTCCAGGAAGCGCTGACCAACGCGGGCAAGCACGCCCCGCACGCGGCGGTCGAGGTCCGGCTGGACGTCACCGGCGACCGGCTCGCGGTGGAGGTGACCAACCGGCTGACCCCGCACGGCAGCGCGGTCCCGGGATCCGGCTACGGCCTGGTGGGCATGCGGGAACGGGTCGAACTGGCGGGCGGCGACCTCCGGACGGGCCCGTCCGGCGACGGCCGGTTCCGGGTGCTGGCCCGGTTCCCGGTGGGAGGGGAGGCGGAATGACGGTGAAGGTCGTGCTGCTGGAGGACGAGGAACTGGTCCGCAGCGGCATCCGGATGATCCTGGAGTCGGCCGACGACCTCGAAGTGGTCGCCGAGGACACCGACGGCTCACGCGCGGTCGAGCTGACCGACCGCTTCCGGCCGGACGTCGTGCTCACCGACGTCCAGATGCCGAAGGTCGACGGCCTCGAGGTGGTCAAGCGGCTGGCCGGCCACCCGGCGGCCCCGGCGGTGGTGGTCCTGACGACGTTCGACGTCGACGAGTACGTCTACACGGCGCTGCGCCACGGCGCGGCGGGCTTCCTGCTCAAGGACACCCCGCCCCGCGAACTGGTCACGGCGGTCCGGGTGGCCGCCCGCGGCGAGGCGATGCTGTCCCCGAGGATCACCAAGCGCCTGCTCACGGACTTCGCCTCGGGCGGCGGGAACGCGCGCGCCCGGGCCCGCCTTTCGGTACTGACCCCGCGCGAGCACGACGTGTCCGTCCACATCGGACGCGGCCTGAGCAACGCGGAGATCGCCAAGGCGCTGGTGGTGAGCGAGTCGACGGTGAAAGTCCACATCGGACGCATCATGGCGAAGCTGGACGCGGCCAACCGCACCCAGGTGGCGATCCTGGTCCACGACGCCGGGCTGAGCTGACGCGCCTACCCTTCGGCCACCGCCTCGGCGGCTTCCGCGCGGCGGCGGAGGATCTTCAAGGACTGGTCGCACCAGCGCAGGTTCTCCCGCTCGAACGACAGCCCGCGCATCAGCGTCAGGTACGGGCCGATCCGCTCCGCGCCGGCGAGGTAGTCGTCCTCGAAACGGCCGTCCAGCAGGCGCGCGCGGAGCCGCTCGTAGCGGGCGATCTTCGCCTCCGCGCGGGCCATCCGCTCCTCGAGCGCGCTCCGCACCGCGGCCTCGTCGCCCCCGTCGACCGCCTGGACCTGCACCAGCAGCTCGTCGCGGATCACGCCGGGGCGGGGCGGGCGCGCCGTGAACTCGTGGAGGGACCGGTGGCCCTCCCCGGTCAGCGAGAACAGGCGCTTGTCCGGCCGCCGCTCCTGGTGGACGATCCGGGCGGAAACCAGGCCGTCCGCCGCCATCCGGTCGAGTTCGCGGTAGAGCTGCTGTGGCGTCGCCGCCCAGAAGTTCGCCACCGAGGCATCGAAGCCCTTCGCCAGGTCGTAGCCCGACGCCTCGCCTTCGAGCAGCGCCGCCATCAGCGCGTGGCGCAGTGCCATACTCACCTAGTTGAGTGCTTCGCGCTGAATCCGGTCGAACTGCGCCGCCATCGCTTCGGCGAGTGCCTGGGCCGCCGACAGCGGGCGGACCATGACGGTGAACTCGTCGATCAGGCCGTCGGCGTCGAGGTGCAGGAAGTCGCAGCCCTCGACCCGGACTTCGCCGATCCGGGCCTCGAAGACGAGGGCGTGGTCACGGCCTTCGTCGCCGCTCAGCTCGCGCACGTAACGGAAGTCTTCGAAGACGCGCAGGACGCCCCGCAGGATCGCGGCCGTGATCGCCTTGCCGGAGTAGGGCTTGAAGGCCACCGGGCTGCGGAACACGACGTTCTCCGCCAGCGTCGCGGCCATGGCGTCGGGATCGCGGGCCTCGACGGCCTTGCGGAAGCTGCTCATGCGGCACCTCACCTAGTCAATTAGTTGAGTAGACCCTAGCAGCATGGCCGTCCGTGACCGTTCGGCGACGCACAGCCCCACCTGGACGACTGCGGAAGGACAGGCATGGCAGACGATCACGAGGGACAACGGGTCAGCAGACGGCGGATGCTCGCCGGCGTGAGCTCGGTCGGCTTGGGCGCGGCGCGCGGACGTGCACCCTCACCGCTTCCACCACCCAGGGGCCGTACTACTTCGACGCCGACAAGATCCGCAGCGACGTCCGCGAGGACAAGCAGGGGATGAAGCTGCGCCTGGCCCTGCAGGTGCAGGACAGCGAGACGTGCAAACCGATCCCGCACGCGGTGGTCGAGATCTGGCACTGCGACGCCGGTGGCCTGTACTCCGGCGCGGAAGCGCAGTCCGGCGGCGGTGGCACGCCGCCCAGGTCACCAACCAGCGCGGGACCGTCGAGTTCACCACGATCCGGCCCGGGTGGTACCGCGGGCGGACCGTCCACGTCCACGTGATGGTGCACGTGGGCGCCGAGAAGACCCTGACCACGCAGCTGATGTTCGACGAAGCGCTGAACGCCGAGGTGCTGGCCACCGAGCCGTACGCGCAGCGCACCGGCCGCGACACCTTCAACGACGGCGATTCGAGCTACCGGCCGAGCATGCTGCTGAAGGTCACCCGGGCGCGGGACGGGTACGTCGGCTGCATCGTGCTCAACGCCGACCCCGACCACGACGGCACGTGACCGGTTCCCGCACGGGTGGCACCGGGCCACCCGTGCGGGGCCGCGTCACGACCGGGCCAGCCAGGTGGCGAGGGTGGTCTCGGCGAGGAGCGCGCCCGGCCCGGGCAGCAGGTCCCGCTCGCCCGGCACGGCCCCGAAGTACGGCGCCCGCGGGTCGGTGACCACTTCGCGCGGGTCGGCACGCGCGGCCAGCACCCGGCGGACCCAGTCGTCGAGGCCGAACACCTCCGGGCCCGCCACCTCGGTGACGCCGCCGACCGGCGGTCCCGCGGCGGTCCGCCCGACGGCGGCCGACACCTCCGCGGCCGCCATCGGCTGCACGCCCGCGCCGGGCAGCCGCACCACGCCGCCGGTGGTCGCGGTGTCGGCGATCCCGCCGGCGAACTCGAAGAACTGGGTGGCGCGCACGATCGAGAACGGCAGGCCGGACTCGGTGATCAGCCGCTCCTGCGCGACCTTGGCGCGGAAGTAGCCGACGTCCGGCTGCCGGTCCGTGCCCACCACCGAGAGCGCGACGTAGTGCCCGACCCCCGCTTCCTCCGCCGCTTCGGCGATGTTGCCGGTCGACGTCGTGAAGAAGGCCATCACGTCGTCGTCGGCGAACGACGGCGAGTTCGACACGTCCACGACGACGTCCGCTCCGTGCAGCACCTCCTTGAGCCCTTCGCCGGTCAGGGTGTTCACACCGGTGCCGGGGGCGGCCGGCACCGCCTCGTGGCCGTGCCCGGTCAGCCGGGCGACCAGGGCCGTGCCGATCAGGCCGGTCCCGCCGATGACGACGACCTTCATGGGGGTTTCCTTCCGTTCCGGCGTCCCGGCGGCCCCGGGACGCTGCACACCCACCAGGACAAGACAGCCACCGGATCTGTGACAAGATCCCGATCGTGGAGGACCTCGACGACGCCGCCGCCGTGTTCGGCGAGGTGCGGCCGCGGCTGTTCGGCATCGCCTACCGCATGCTCGGCAGCGCCGTCGACGCCGAAGACCTCCTCCAGGACGTGTGGCTGCGCTGGCAGGCCTGCGACCGCTCGGCGGTGACCAATCCCGCGGCCTACCTCGCCACGACCACCACCCGGCTGGCGATCAACGCGACCAAGACCGCCTACGCGCGCCACGAGACCTACGTCGGGCCGTGGCTGCCGGAGCCGGTGGACACCGCCGCCGACCCGCAGCTGGGCGCCGAACGGGGTGCCGCGCTCGAGCTCGCCGTGCTGCTCCTGCTGGAGAAGCTCACCCCGACCGAGCGCGCGGCCTACGTGCTGCGCGAGGCCTTCGACTACCCGTACCGCGAGGTCGCCGACATCGTGCAGACGACGGAGGCCGCGGCCCGCCAGCTGGTCAGCCGGGCGCGCAAGCACCTCGCGGCCGGGCGCCGCACGCCCGCCGGGCTGCCCGAGCAGCGCCGGCTCCTGACCGCGTTCGTCGCCGCGGCCCAGGCCGGCGACCTCGCGGCGCTGGAACGGCTGTTCGCCGCCGACGTGATCAGCTACTCCGACGGCGGCGGCGCGGCCCGCGCCTCGCGCATCCCGGTGCGCGGCGCGGCCACGGTGGCGAAGTACGTCCGCGCGTTCGCCGACCGGTTCTGGGCGGGCGTGTCGGTGACGCCGGCGCTCGTCAACGGCACGCACGCGATGCTGCTTTCGCGGGACGGCGAAGTCTTCACCGTGCTCACCGTCACCGCGTCCGGCGAAGGCATCGACCAGGTGCTGTGGATGATGAACCCGGGCAAGCTCGCGGCCGCCGTATAACGCCCTACACGGCGGCGCCGCGCGGCTCGTACTGGGCGCGCAAGGCCTTCTTGTCCGGCTTGCCCAGCCCGGTCATCGGCAGGGACGCGGCGACGATCACCTGCTTGGGGACGTGCACCGGGCCCTTGCGCTCCCGCACCGCCGCCTGGATCTCGCCGGTGAGGCGCTCGATCGCCGCCTCGTCCGCGGCTTCCCGCAGGACGACGACCGCCGTGACGGCCTCGCCCCACTTCTCGTCCGGCGTGCCGATCACGCCGACCTGCGCGACCGCGGGGTGCTCGGCGACGACGTCCTCCACCTCGCGGGGAAACACGTTGAACCCGCCGGTGACGATCATGTCCTTGACCCGGTCGACGATGAACCAGAAGCCGTCTTCGTCCTCGCGGGCGACGTCGCCGGTGTGCAGCCAGCCGTCACGGAAGGTTTCGGCGGTGACCTCCGGCAGGTTCCAGTAGCCGCCGGCCAGCAGCGGCCCCGCGACGCAGATCTCCCCGGGCTCGCCGGGCGCCACCGGGGCACCGTCGGGGCCCAGCAGCGCCGTGCGGAGGAACGCCGACGGCCGCCCGCAGGAAGTCAGCCGGGCGTCGTCGTGGTCGCCCTTGGCGAGGTAGCTGATCGCCATCGGCGCTTCGGACTGGCCGTAGTACTGCGCGAAGATCGGCCCGAACCGGTCGATCGCCTCGCGCAGCCGCACCGGGTTGATCGACGCCGCGCCGTAGTAGACCGTCTGCAGCGACGAAAGGTCGCGGGTGCGCGAGTCGGGGTGGTCCATCAGGGCGTAGAGCATGGTCGGCACCAGCATGGTGGCCGTGATCCGCTGCTCCTCGATGACGCGCAGCACTTCGGCGACGTCGAACTTCGGCAGCACGACCAGGGAGCCGCCCTTGAGCAGCGTGGGTGCGAAGAACGCCGCGCCGGCGTGGGAAAGCGGCGTGCAGATGAGGAACTTCGGCGCTTCGGGCCACTCCCACTCGGAGAGCTGGATCTGCGTCATCGTGGTCATCGCCCGCGCGGTGCCCATGACGCCCTTGGGTTTCCCGGTGGTGCCGCCGGTGTAGGTGATGGAGACGACCTGGTCCGGCGGCAGCTCGACCGGGACGAGCGGCTTCGGCTCGAAGCCGGCGGCGGCCGCGGTCAGGTCCTTGCCCACGTGGGACAGGGGTTCCGGGACCGGCCCGATGGTGAGCACCCGGGTCAGCCCCGGCACCTTTTCGAGCAGCCCGAGCGCGCGCTCGACGAAGGCGGGCACCGGGTCGATGATCAGCGTGGTGATGCCGGCGTCGGCGAGGATGTAGGCGTGGTCGTCGAGTGACCCCAGCGGGTGCAGCGCGGTCCGCCGCGAGCCCTGCACCTGCCCGGAGGCGATGACGAGCAGGACTTCCGGGCGGTTCAGCGACAGCAGCGCGACGGGCGCCCCGGTGCCGGCGCCGAGCGCTTCGAAGGCTTGGGCGTACTGGCTGACCTGTTCGGCGGTCCGGCCCCCGGTCAGCGTGGTGTCGCCGAGCACCATGACGGGCTTGTCCCGGTGGCGCTTGAGGGCGGACACGACCAGGTGGCCGAGGTGGTTCGGGTACCGCATCGCCTGCTCGTCCATCGGGCTCCCTTCCGCGGCGTCAGACTAGAACACGTTACAGTTTTGGGCAACATCGATCGCGGTCCCCGCTTAGCCCGAGCGGAGCCACTTCCTTGTCCGGCACCGGCTCCGCCCGCTAGCTTCCCCTTGCAGCAGCCGACAGGTGGGGGCCAGGTGGCGACGAGCTCGGTGCGCGTCCAGGTGCTGGGTTCGTTGCGGGCTTGGCGCGACGGGGTGGAGCTCGACCTCGGGCCGCCCGGGCGGCGGGCGGTGCTCGGGCTGCTCGCGCTCGCCGGCGGCGACGCCGTGGCGCGGCGGGAACTCGTGGACACCCTGTGGGGCGACCGGCCGCCGCCGAGCGCGGTGAACGTCGTCCAGACCCACGTCAAGCACTTGCGGCGGTTGCTGGAACCCGGGCGCGCGCCGCGGGCGGGCAGCGGGGTGCTGCCGCACGTCGGCGGCGGTTACGCCGTGCGGCGGGACGCGGTCGACGTCGACCTGTGGCGGTTCCGCGAGCTGCTGGCCGAGGCGAACGACGCGCACCGGGACGCCGACCGCATCCGGCTCGTGGCCGCCCTCGGCGAGGCGCTGCGGCTGTGGCACGGGCGGCCGCTGGCCGATCTGCCGGTGCTGGCAACGCATCCGAAGGTCGTCTCGCTGGTCGCGGAGCACCGGGAAGCGTTTTCCCGGTGCGCCCGCGCGAAGATCGACCTCGGCGCCGCGGCGGAGGCCCTGCCCGGCATCGCCGAAGCGGCCGCGGAACAGCCGTTCGACGAAGCCGCGCAAGCCCTGCTGATCCGCGCCCACCACGCGCTCGGCCAGCGGGGCGAGGCGTTCCGGCACTACCGGGCGGTGCGCGCCCGGCTCGTCGAGGAGCTCGGCATCGACCCCGGGCCGGAGCTCCTGGCCGCGCACACCGCGCTGCTGCGGGACGACGCCGTCGCGGCACCCGCCGAAGCCCGCCCGGCGCAGCGGATCCCGAAGCAACTGCCCGCCGAACCCGGCGGGTTCGCCGGCCGGACCGCCGAACTGTCCCTTTTGGACAACCTGGGCGGGCCGATCGCCGCGGTCTCCGGCACCGCGGGCGTCGGCAAGACGGCGCTGGCCGTGCACTGGGCGCACCGCGTCCGGGACCGGTTCCCGGACGGGCAGCTGTACGCCAACCTGCGCGGCCACGCCCCGGTCCCGCCGGCACCGCCGATCGAAATCCTCACGCAGTTCCTGGCCGCGCTGGGGATTCCGCCGGACCGGGTGCCCGCCGACGTCGAGACCGCGGCGGCGCTGTACCGGACGCTGACGACCGACCGGAAGATCCTGGTGCTGCTGGACAACGCCGCCGGCCCGGAGCAGGTCCGGTCGCTGCTGCCGGCCGGGCCCGGCTGCCTCGTCGTGGTGACCGGCCGCGACCGCCTGACCGGACTGGTCGCCGTGCACGGCGCGCGCCGGCTCACCCTCGACGTGCTGAGCCCCGACGACGCCGTCGAACTCCTGGCCGGCGTGCTCGGCCACGACCGCGTCCGCGCCGAACCGGAGGCGGCCGTCGAGTTCGCCAAGCTGTGCGTGCACCTCCCGCTCGCCTTGCGGATCGCCGCGGCCAACCTCGCCGACCGGCCCGGCTCGGGCATCGAGGACTACGTCGCGGAACTGCGCGAGGGCAACCTCCTCGGCGCCCTCGCGGTGCAGGGCGACGAGCAGACGGCGGTGCGGACCGCGTTCGGCCTGTCCCACGCCGCGCTGCCCGCCGGCGCGCAGCGGCTGTTCCGGCTGCTGAGCCTGGTCCCCGGCGCGGACGTCGGCGCCGAAGCCGTCGCCGCACTGGCCGGCCTTGACCCGGCGCGGGCGGCGGAGCTGCTGGACCGGCTGGCGGGCGCGCACCTGGTCGAACCGCACGCGCCGGGCCGGTACCGCTTCCACGACCTGCTCCGCCGCTACGCCGCCGAGCAGGCCGAGCGGTTCGAGGCCGCGGCGGACCGCGAACGCGCGCTGACCGGGTTGTACACCTGGTACCTGGGCGCGGTCGACGGCGCCGCGCGGGTGCTCTACCCGCACATGCTGCGGCTGCCGGTGCCCGCCGGCCGGACGTTCACCGAGCTGGCCGAGGCGTCGAACTGGCTGGACGCCGAACGCGGCAACCTCGTCGCGGCCGTCCAGGCCGCCGCGCGCCACGGTCCCCGGCGGGTGGCGTGGCAGCTCGCCGACGCGCTCCGCGGCTACTTCTGGATGTGCATGCGCCGAGCCGAATGGCTCGCTGCGGCCGAAGCCGGGTCGAGCGCCGCCGACGCCGACGGCGACCCCCGCGCCCGGGCGGCGGGCCGGCTGAGCCTCGCCGACCTGCACTTCCGCCAGGGCCGCTACCGCCAGGCGGTCCGGCTGTACACGGCCGCGCTGCTGCTCGCGCGGCAGGCGGACTGGGCGGAGGCGCAGGCCGCGGTCCTCGGCAACCTGGGGTGCGTGTACTGGCAGTCCGGCCGGCTCACGGCGGCCGCGTCCCGGTTCCGCCGCGGGCTCGCCCTGAGCAGGCGGATCGGCCAGCCGGCGGGGGAGGCCGTCGCGTTCGGCAACCTCGGGCTCGTCCACTGGGAGATGGGCCGGCTCGCCGAGGCCGCCGACCACTACCGGCAGGCGCTGCGCCGGTACCGCCGGATCGGGTCCAGCTACGGCGAAGCGATCAACCTCGCCAACCTCGGCCAGGTCCAGCGCGCCCGCGGCCGGCCGGGGGAGGTGCTGGAACTGCTCGGCCGGTCGCTGGACCTGCAGCGCGAGGCCGGAAACCGCGGCGGCGAAGCCGAAACGCACAGCAGGCTGGCACTGGCCCACGGCGACCTCGGCCACCGCGGGGAAGCACTGGACTGCGCCCGCGCGGGCCTCGCACTGGCCCGCGAGGCGGGCGACCCGCGCACGGAGGCGGAGGCCCTCGCCGCCCTGGCGGCGGTGCTCACCCGGTTCGGCGGCCGCCCGGAAGCCGTCCGCCACTACGGCCAGGCCCTGGACCTGA
The DNA here is from genome assembly GCF_041346945.1 of Amycolatopsis sp. cg9. Lineage (NCBI taxonomy): Bacteria > Bacillati > Actinomycetota > Actinomycetes > Pseudonocardiales > Pseudonocardiaceae > Amycolatopsis > Amycolatopsis sp. cg9. The sequence continues at coordinate 7,226,501 of NZ_CP166850.1, forward strand.
TCCACGAGACCGGCGACCGCTACCCGGAGGTGGACGCCTTGATCGGCCTGGCTTCCGCGGCCGGCGACCCGGGCCCCGCGCGCGAGGCACTGGTGCTCGCCGAGCGCGCGGGCTACCGGGCACTGCAGGGCCAGGCGCTGACCGCACTGGCCGCAATCCTGCTGCCGCGAGGAGAAACCGGAGCGGCGGCGGAGTGCGCGCACCGGGCGTTGGCGGTGCACCGGGAGACCGGCCACGGGCTGGGGGAGAGCCGCACCCGCGCGCTGCTGGACCGGATGGGTTGAGCGGGAGGCCGCTGGGCCTCGGGTGGAGTGCTGCGCCGGGCCGGGTGCGGTGCCCGGAGTCGTGGGCCATCGCGCGCTGGTCGGGCCGGGTGGGCGGAGCGGAGGTTGTGAGGCTGTGGCGCGGTGGCCGGGGCAAGCGGACTTGCCGGGGAGAGCGGCGGCGGAGGCGCGGGCGCCGCGGGGCCTCGGGTGGAGTGCTGCGCCGGGCCGGGTGCGGTGGCCGGGGCAAGCGGACTTGCCGGGGAGAGCGTCGGGCGGGGGCCGTGGGCGGCGGCGCGGGCCCCGGGTGGGAGTGCTGCGCCGGGCCGGGTGCGGTGGCCGGGAAGAGCGCTGGTCGGGCCGGGTGGGCTGACTGAAGTCGTGGGGCCACGGCGCCGTGGCCGGGGGGCCGGCCGCGCCGGTCCGGCTGGTGCTGCCGAGACCACGGCGCCGTGGGTCCTGGCGGGGCTGAAGCTCCTTCGGCCCCGCGGCTACAGGTGGATGCCGGTGTCGGTCACCGTGTACGTGCCGTCCGCGTGCAGGAGGATGATCACCCACGGGTTCACGCCCTTGGTCCCGATGTCGGCCGGGCACGAGAACTCGCTCAGGTTGAACGCCTTCCGGGCCGCGCCGTCAGGGGACTTCGTCACCGACTCCTCGATGCTGCCGACCCAGCTGCACACCGGGTTCAGCACCTGGTGCGTCACCTCCGGGTCTACCGACGTGATCTCCCCGTCTTCCGCGCACCACGAAACCTCGTACGTGTAGGCCCACGCCCCTTCGACGCCGAGTGTCACCGGTTCCGTCGTCCAGCACGTCTCTCCGGCCGCGGCGGCCGCGGGGACCGGGACGGCGGTGGACAGTGCCGCCGCGAGAACGAGTGCGAGCATGGCTACCCCCTCGATTTCCGTGTCATCCCAATGTGCTGCGCGCCGGCGGGGGCCGCAAGACGCCGATGCGCCCAGTCCAGCCGGCGTCCAATGCGTGTCCAGTTCGCCCGAATAGCGTCCGGACGGCCACGGAAGCCCACGGAGGGGAACAGCACGATGAAGGCACGGCTCAAGAAGGGGATCGCCGCCGCGGCCGCGGTCCTGGCGGCCACCACCGCGATCAGCGTCGGCACGGCGGGCGGCAGCGGTGCGGCGACGGCCGCGGGTCTGCGCGCGTACGGCATCTCGAGCGACGGCACGCTGATGGCCACGTTCACCACCGACCGGCCCCAGGTCCTCGACTGGGTGCGGGTGGTCACCGGGCTCTCCGGCGACACGGCCCTGATCGGGATCGACTTCCGCGTCCAGAACGGCCTCCTGTACGGGGTCGGCACCAAGGGCGGCATCTACACCATCACCATGCCGCCGGTGACCGCCGACGTCGTGGTCACGAAGGTCTCCCAGCTCACCGTCCCGCTCTACGGCACCAACTTCGGCGTCGACTTCAACCCCGCCGCCGACCGGCTCCGGGTGGTCAGCGACAACGGCCAGAACCTGCGCCACAACCTCAACGACGGCACCACGATCGAGGACACCACCCTCACCACCCCGCCGCTGACCGGGCCCGCCCGCGGTGTCACGGCATCGGCGTACACGAACAACGACCTCAACCCCGACAGCGCCACGACGCTGTTCGGCATCAACACGACCACGGACCAGGTCGTCATCCAGTCACCCGCCAACAACGGCACGCTGGCCCCGACCGGCGCGCTCACCGTGGACGCGGCGCCCAACGCCGGGTTCGACATCTACAGCGACCTGGTCAACGGCAAGGCGGCCGCGGTGACGGCGTTCGCGACGCTGCTTTCGCCGGTCGGCCAGGCGGCCCTGTACAGCGTGAACCTGCTGAACGGCGAAGCGGCGAACGCCGGGCAGTTCCCGCTGCCCCTGGCCGACCTCGCGATCGCGCTCGACACGAACTGACCCGCTTCGCGTGCCCGCCCCTCGGTCACGGGGGCGGGCACGCGATCGGTCACGGCACCGGGGCCGCCTGGGCGCGGGACACGGCTTCGTCGCGGTCGGGCCGCAGCAGCCAGCCCGCCCGCAGCGCCCGGTCCGCCGCCGCGGTGAACTTCGCGACGTAGGTGGCGTGGTCCGGGTACAGCTGCCGGATCCGCTCCGGTGACAACGGTGTCGTCGTCCCGAGCAGCAGGCAGGCGCCCGGGACGTTGCCGCCGCTGTTGTTGGGCGCGTAGGCCGCCACCGGCGCGTCGAGGTCGGGGAGCCGGACGCCGCCGAGGGCGTTCTGGTCACCGTCGCGCACCACGATGAGGTTGAGCAGCAGCGCGATCGGCGGCGCGGCGGGCGGGGCCGCGCCGCCGCGGGCCCAGCGGTCCAGGTGCCCGTACGCGGCGTTCTCCGCGTACCGGAAGGTCATGCTGTTGACCGGCCTGTCGCACGTCGTCGGCGCGCCGTCGTTGATGGACCTGTCCCGCGCGTTGGCGGCGTTGTAGAGGTCGAGCCCGTACCGGTCGGCGTGCGCGGTGCCGGCGACCTCCCAGGTGCGCACCCGCGCGGTGTCCTGGCGGACCGAAGCCGAGGCCACGACGTCGGTTTCCGACTGGAGAACGAAGACCGGCACGTCGAGGTCGGTGCGGATGCGGGCCGACAGCGGGCCGACGACGCCGTCGCCGATCGGGGCCGCGAGCGCGGCGCGGCCGTGGATCAGGATGCCGTCGTAGGCGTGGCGCACCGGCTGGATCGCGTTGGCGTAGGTGGTCAGCCGCAGCGCGGACTGCGAGTGGCCGGTGGCCAGCACGACCGACGGCGATCGGCCGCCGAGCAGCCGCGGGTCGGTCCGGACGGCTTGCGCGGCCTGGGAAAAGACGTCGTAGGAAAGCGCATCCCCGCTCAGGTCCACGGTGGCGTACCGGCCGGGGTCGAGGCTCTTGAGCCTGTCGGCGCCCGCCTTCTGCGTGGTCACGCCGACGTAGGCGTAGCCCTCGCGCGTGAAGTGCTCATAGGACTGCGAGAAGTCGACCGGGATGTCGACGCCGAAGCTGACGTTGAGCCATTCGACCACGACGGTGCCGGTGAAGCGCGCGGGATCCGACGGCCGCACCACGACCAGCCGGGTGGTGTACGGGGTGCCGGTGCTCGCGACGCGCGTGGCCCACCGCCCGTCGTCGGTCCACAAGCCCGTCTGGGCGTAGGTGTCGGCCTGGCCGGACATCAGGTACTCCTCCTCGACGTACCCGCGGGCGGCGAGGTCGAGAACCCCTCGGGCGCCGCTGACCGGCCAGCCCTTGCCGGCGTTCGCGGGCACGGCCGTCACGGTGGGCGCGGCGGCTCGGGCGGTTCCGGTGAGCACGAGGCACGGCAGGAGCGCGGTCAGCAGGACGAGCAGGGCTCTGCGCATGGGAATCCTTCCTGGTGGTGACCGGCGGCGGGCGGGCTCCGGCTCCCGCCACCGTCCACATCGGACACAGGCGCGGCGGCCGGGCCGGCCACCGCCTTCGTCTTCTACTCGCCAGTACGGATCGGGGCAACGACGGGCTCGCCCGCCGGCGTGGATCCCCCGGGGAAAGCTCAGGGAAGTGACAAATCGAAGGTCCCGGTCACTCGGATCCGGAGAAATCCGGGAAGTTCTTCCGGCGCCGCAACCTTGCGCCGGTGTCACTCGTTGCGCGACTATTCGCGGAACGTTCTGCACGTGCAAGCGCACGGGCGAGGGGGTGTGGTGACCGAGGTGGCGCCGGCGGTGGCCGGGACGGTGGACGGCCCGAGCGACGCGGCATTGATCGAGGCGGTACGCGGCGGGGACATCGCCGCGTACGGCCGGTTGTACGACCGGCACCTCGGGGCCGCGCGCCGGGTGGCGGCCGCGATCGCGGCGGACGAGGCCGAGCGGGACGACCTGATCGCGGAAGGATTCACCCGCGTACTACGGATTCTGCGCTCCGGCGAGGGCCCGGACGAGGATTTCCGGCCGTACCTGCTGACCACCATCCGGAACACGATGATCAGCTGGCGGCGGCGCGACTCGGCCGTTTCGCTCGTCGCCGAGGTGCCGGACGTCCTGCCGGGCGGGGCGAGTGACGAGCCGGTGGGCAGCCGGCTGCACGCCACCGTCGCCGCGGATGCGTTCGCGAGCTTGCCCGAACGGTGGCGAACTGTCCTGTGGCGGACCGAAATCGACGGCGAATCGCCCGCGCGGATCGCGGCCGACATCGGGATGACGCCGAACGGTGTCGCCGCCCTGGCCTACCGCGCCCGCGAGGGCCTGCGTCAGGCTTACCTGGACCAGCACGTCCCGGCCGCGCGGCGGCGGAACTGCAAGGTCGTCTCCGGGCAGCTGGCGCGCTACGTGCGCGACGGGATCGGGGACCACAAGGCCCACCGGATCACCGCCCACCTGGACCGCTGCGCGGACTGCCGGGAGCTCGCCGGTGGTCTCCGGCAGCTCAACCAGGAGCTGCCCGCGGCGATCGCGCCGCTCATCCTCGGCGTGCCGATCGTGTCGCAGTGGTTGTCCGCGACCGGATCGCTCGCTTCGTCCGGCGCCGCGGCGGGCACGGGCACGTCGGCGTTGTCGTGGGCCACGGCGGCGAAGGTCGCCGCGGCGAGCGCGGCGCTGGTCACGACCGTGACCATCGGCGCGAGCACGTCCGACATCGCACCGCCCGCGGCTCCCGGCGCGGAAGGCACGACGGTGCAACCGGTTCCGGGACGGCCCGCGGCGGGCGTACCGGCCGGCGGAGACCCGCGGTCCACGTCCGAGGCGCAGCTCACGTCGGTGCCGCCGGCCCCGGTGCCGTCCGGGGAAGCGGCGGCCGGCGAGAACCCGGCCGGCACCACCGGGACCACCGGCGCCGGCGGTGCGGCCGCGGACGACAAGCAAGCGGCGAAAGAGTCGAAGCAAGCCGAGAAAGAGGCGAAGCAGGAATCGAAGTCGGCCGCCAAGGAGTCGAAGCAGGCGGCAAAGGAGTCGAAGAAGGCGGAAAAGACGAAGGGGCCCCAGGGCTGACCCGGCCCCCGCGCGGGGGCCGGGCCATCCCGCTCAGCAGGGCTGGAGCAGCCAGCAGAGCCGGAAGTTCGCCTGGTACGTCGCCGATGTCGGCGGCGCGACGACGTTCTGCGTCCGCGCCCCGCCGTGCGCCCAGCTGGTGAAGGCGTACTTGAGGTTGAGCGGCGGCAGGTTCTGCGGGCTGTTCGCGCTGATCGAGTTGGTCGACCCGGCGATCACCGTGCGGGAGAACGGGGTCCGCTGCTGCGTCCCGCCGACGGTGAGCATCGCCTGGCTGGGGCTGGACGTGAAGTTCAGCGTGACCGTCTTCGGCTGCAGGTCGATCGTCTTGGTCCCGGTGCGGCCGCTCGAGTCCGTCGCGGTCAGCGTCAGCTGCAGGTACGACGGGTATTCGTGGTCGGGCGCGACGAACGAGCCCGAGGCCACGCCCGGGAAGTCCTGGACGTTGTGGGTGTGGCAGGTGCCGTTGGCCGCGCAGTGCCGGATCGCGAGCCGCCAGGACAGCGCCGAGGGCGGCAGCGTGCCGTCCTGGGCGTCGATCGCGCGGCCGGCGAAGGGCACGGTCTGGCCGACCGACCAGGTGAACGCGCTGTCGGGCGTGTCGATGACCGGCACCGGGTCGAGCCCGGCCGGGTTCCCGACGGTCACCCGGACCGTCGTGACCGCCGTCGCGCCGTGCGAGTCGGTGACCCGCAGTCCCGCGTCGACCGCCGCCGCGGTGGTGTAGGTCCAGGTGAGCCGCGGCGCCGTGGCGTCGTCGTACGCGCCGTCGGCGTCGAGGTCCCACGCGTAGGTGAGGGTGTCGCCGGCGTCCGGGTCGGTGGACCCGGTGCCGTCGAACTGGACGGTGAGCGGCGCGGGCCCGTCCGGCGGCGTCGCGGTCGCCACGGCGACCGGCGGCCGGTTGGTGCCGCCGGGGTAGCCGACGCGGCGGAGTTCGCCGGCGCCGAGCGCGACATAGAAGAGGTCGCCGCCCGGGCCGGTGAGCACCTGCACGGGCACGTTGGCGCCGGTCACGAACGGCACCAGCCGGCTCGGGCTCGGCTGGCCGCCGGAGGTCTGCATCGCCCAGATGCAGCCGCGGGAGGAATCGGCGAAGAACAGGGCGCCGGCGTACTCGGCGGGGTAGGTGCTGCCGGACTCGAACGCGATCCCGCTGATCGAGGAGCCGCCGGTCGGGCACGGGTCGCTCGCGACGACCTTGGCGTTGTGGTTGTAGGCGTAGAACGGCGCGGTCTGGCCGCCCGCGGTGTACAGCGATTCGCAGCGGTCGAGGTTCGCGCCGTCGTAGCCGGCCTGCCGGGCGGTGCCTTCGAAGCAGGGCCAGCCGAAGTTCTCGGCCACGCCGTCGCCGACGTTGGCGACGCGGTTGATCTCCTCCCAGGTGTTCCAGCCGACGTCGCCGGCCCACAGCTCGTTCGTGCCGGGCCGGAACCCGAACCGGAACTGGTTGCGGGAGCCGTAGGCGATGATGCGCCGGGCGTTGGCGTCGGCGCTGCCCGCGAACGGGTTGCCGGGCAGGCCGGCGCCGGTGTCGGGGTCGATGCGCAGGATCGTGCCGTTGAGCAGCACCGGCTGCCCGGCCGCCCGGCGCGGGGACTGCGACCGCAGCGCGCCGCCTTCCGCGGCCGGCGGCGAGAGGTTCGTGCCGGCCGGCGACGGCGGGTCGGCGCACGGGTTCCCGACCTGGCCGTAGTCGGCGAAGTTGAAGCTGGCGCCGTCGCCACCGCCGGCGTACAGGGCGCCGTCCGGGCCGAAGGCCAGCGAGCCGATCGAATGGCTCGGGTACTGCTGGCACCAGCCGGTGACGAGCGGTTTCTCGCTGACCGCCGTCCCGTCCGGGCCCATGGTCAGCTGCGAGACGCGGCCGGTGACGACGCAGCCGCGGTCGGTCGCGCCCGGCGGGGTGGGGCAGGTGTCGCCCCAGCGCGGCGCGGTGCCGCCCGGCTCGGCGTCGAGCGTGTAGGAGACGTAGACGTACGGCCGGGCGGGGAACGCGGGGTCGACCGCGAGCCCGAGCAGGCCCCGGTCCCAGAAGTCCTGGGTCGGGGTGCGGAGGTCGGCGAACACCGTCGCCGTCGGGTCGGCGAGCGAGTCGAAGACCTTGACCAGGCCGCTCTTCTCGGCGATGAACACCCGGCCGTCGGGCGCGAACGCCGCGGCGGTCGGCGAGCTCAGCCCGCCGATGGCGACGGTGTCGGTGAACCCGGCGGGGACGGCGGCGGCCGGTGGCGCGGTGGCCACGGCCAGGCCGATGGCCAGTGGTGCGACGACGCCCAAAGCCAGTGCGCGTCTTGATCTTCGCGGAAGCGTGAAGCGATGAGAACCCATCACGAACTCCTCGTGCGGCGGGGACCGGACAAACGCGAACGCTGTCCCCTATGGCGTGAGGAGTCCGAAAGTTGTTACACCGCTGACAGAAGTGTCCACGAATCGCGCAAACCCCTTGGGGGTGAATAACTCACCGGCGGGTCACGCCCACGCGACACGGCCTGCACCCGCGCCGGACCCTCATTGGCGGGGACGGGCCAGCCATTCGGCGAGCAGCGCGCGTTCGGCGTCGGTGAGCGGGGCGGCGGGCGCGGCGTCCGGATCCGGGGCGTCGGTCAGGATCCGGTGGGCCACCGCCTCCCACATGGCGTCGGCGAGGCCGGGGTCGCGGCGCTCCGGGGGTGCGGCCAGCAGGGCGAGCACCGTCCCGGTTCCGGCGGCGTGGACCAGTTCGGCCGCGCGCGGCTCGGGGACGCGGAGCCGGCCGGCCGCCGCGACGCGGTGGATGCGGCCGCGCAAGACCGCCAGGCCCGCTTCGGCCGCCGGGGAGACGCGGCCGGGGACGACGAGCAGGCCGAACACCGCCGGGTTGGCGAGCCCGAACCCGATGTGCGCGTCCCAGCCTGCCCGCAGGTCGGCGACCGGGTCGCCGGTGCCCGCCGTGTCCGACTTGCCGGCGACGTAGCCGGTGAACACGTGCTCGGCGACCGCGTCGAGCAGCGCGTCCTTGTCCTCGAAGAACCGGTAGAGGGCCGGCGCCTGCAGGCCGGCCGCCTGGGCGACGGCGCGGACGGTCACCGCCGCGGCCCCCTGCTCCTGGAGCAGCCGCGCGGCCGTCTCGACGATCTTCTCGCGGGCTTCCGTCCGGTTCATGGTTCCAATGGTAACGCAATCTGGCTAGCGATGGTGCTACCGTGGTTACTAACGACGTTAACGAAGGGATTCACCATGATCGTCATCACCGGGGGCACCGGCAAGCTGGGCTCGCAGGTCGTCGGCCACCTCCTCGACCGGATCCCGGCCACCGAAATCGGCGTGAGCGTCCGCGAGCCCGCTCGCGCGGCGGGCCTCGCCGGCCGGGGCGTCCGCGTGCGCCGCGGGGACTTCGCCGACCCGGCTTCGCTGGCCGAGGCGTTCGAAGGGGCGGCGCAGGTCCTGGTCGTCTCGACCGACTCGACCGGGGAAACCGCGCTCGCGCACCACGCCGCGGCGATCGATGCCGCGCGCGAGGCCGGGGTGAAGCGTGTGCTGTACACCAGTCACCAGGCCGCCGCCGGGGAATCGCTCTTCGCGCCGATGCCCGACCACGCGGCGACCGAGCGCCACCTCGCGGCGTCGGGTGTGCCGTTCACCGCGCTGCGCAACGGTTTCTACGCCGCCACCGTCCCGCTGCTGCTGGGGGCGGCGCTGCGCACCGGCGAGCTGGTCGCGCCCGCCGACGGTCCGGTGTCCTGGACCGCCCACGCCGACCTCGCCGAGGCGGCGGCGGTCATCCTGGCCGGGGAGGGCCGGTTCGACGGGCCGACGCCGCCGTTGACCGCACCGGCCACCCTCGACCTCGACGACGTCGCCGGTCTGCTCACCGAGCTCGCCGGCCGGCCGGTCCGGCGGGTCGTGGCCGAGGACGGCGACTGGGTGGCCGGCTTGACCGGGCACGGCGTTCCCGAAGCGCAGGCGACCCTGCTGCTCGGCATGTTCCACGCCGCGCGCCGGGGCGAATTCGCCGTCACCGGGCCGGCTCTCGAAGAGCTGCTGGGACGCCCGGCGACGCCGCTGCGCACGGTCCTGGCGGCGGCGGTCGAGCACTATGAACGGGGTGTATAAACCCTGGCTATACACACCGTGTACAGTCGCCGCATGTCGATCGGACACACCTTGCTCGGGCTGCTCGAGAGCGGTCCCCGGCACGGCTACGACCTGAAACGCGCCTACGACGACCGGTTCGGGCACGACCGCCGGGTGCACTACGGCCAGGTGTATTCGACCCTCGCGCGGCTGCTGAAGCAGGGGCTCGTCGAGGCCGACGGCGTCGAGGTGGACGGCGGCCCCGAGCGGAAGCGCTACGCGATCACCGACGCCGGGGTCGCCGACGTCGGCGCGTGGCTGGGGACACCGGAGAAGCCCGACGCGTACCTGCAGAACACGCTGTACACGAAGGTGGTGCTCGCGCTGCTGTCCGGGCGGCCGGCCGCCGAGGTCCTCGACGTCCAGCGATCGGCGCACCTCGACGCCATGCGCGAGCTGACCCGCCGCAAGACCGCGGGCGACCTCGTCGACCAGCTGATCTGCGACCACGCGCTGTTCCACCTGGACGCCGACCTCCGCTGGCTGGAGCTGACCGCGGCCCGGCTCGACCAGCTGGCGAAGGAGATCGCGTGAGCACCGTGCTGCTGGAGGCGGCGGAAGTGCGGAAGGCCTACGGGCCGACCGAGGCGCTGGCGGGGGCGAGCCTGCGGGTGTGCGCGGGGGAGGTCGTGGCGCTGATGGGGCCGTCGGGGGCGGGCAAGTCGACGCTCCTGCACTGCCTCGCCGGCATCGTCCGCCCGGACGCCGGCACGGTCCGCTACGAGGGCGCCGACCTGGCCGGCCTGACCGACCGCGCCCGCTCCTCGTTGCGGCGCACGGACTTCGGGTTCGTGTTCCAGTTCGGACAGCTGGTGCCGGAGCTGACCTGCCTGGAGAACGTGGCCCTGCCGCTGCGCTTGAACGGCGTGCGCCGCCGCGTCGCCGCCGAGCGGGGCCGCGCGATGCTGGCGGAGCTCGACCTCACCGGCATCGAAGGCAAGCGCCCGGGCGAGGTCTCCGGCGGCCAGGGCCAGCGCGTGGCGGTGGCCCGCGCACTGGTGACCGCCCCGCGCGTGGTGTTCGCCGACGAACCGACGGGAGCCCTGGACTCCCTCAACGGCGAGCAGGTGATGCAGCTGCTGACCACAGCAGCCCGCGACCGCGACGCGGCGGTGGTCCTGGTGACGCACGAGGCCCGGGTAGCCGCGTACTCCGACCGCGAGGTCGTCGTCCGTGACGGCCGCACCCGCCGGCTGGAGGTGACCCGGTGATCGGTCGGGGGTTCGGCGTTCGCGGTGCCGGGATCCGGCGGCCGGGTGGTGATCCGGTGTCCGGTCGGGGGTTTGGTGCCCGGCATGGCTGGGCGGGGTGGTTGGAGGCCGCGGCTTCCGGCCCGCGGGCCGGGATCCGGCGGCTCGGGGTGGGGTGGCGGCAGGTGTCCGGTCCGGCGTGCGGCATGCGGATCCGGCGCCCGGGTGGTGACCCGGTGGCTGGTCGGGGGTGCGGTGGCCGGGCCGGGTGGCCGATGGTCCCGGCCCCCGGCTCGCGGGCTGGGAACCGGCGGCTCGAGGCGGTCGGCACGTGCGTCCAACCGGCGGTGGTCCGGTGATCCGCCGCTGGGCCGCCGACTTCGCGCTCGGGATGCGGCTCGCGCTCGGCGGCGGAGGTGTCCGGACCGCGTGGGCTCGGCTCGCCCTGACCGCCGCCGGGGTGGGGCTCGGGGTGGTCGTGCTGCTTGCCGCGACCTCGCTGCCGCACATGCTCGGTGCGCGGGCCGAGCGGTCGGCCGGGCGGATGGCCGTCGCCGTGGCCGTCGATGGGGTCGACCCCGTCTACGCCGTCGAACGGAACGACGAGTTCCGCGGGCGCGGTCTTCAGGGGTTCCTCGTCCAGCCGACCGGGTCCCGGCTGCCCGCCGCGCCCGGGGTCGAGCGCCTGCCGGGGCCCGGTGAGGCCGTGCTTTCGCCCGCGCTCGCCGACCTGCTCCGGTCGCCGGACGGGGAGCTGCTGCGCCCGCGCTTCTCGCAGCGGGTCATCGGCACCATCGGCGACGTCGGGCTGACCGGGCCGAACGAGCTGTACTTCTACGTCGGGTCGGCGACCGTCGCCACGCAGCCGGACGCCGGCCCGGTCAGCGGGTTCGGTGGCGAACCCGCGCGGCGCGGCCTCGACCCGCTCGAACTGCTGCTGGTCGTGGTCGGGGCGACGACGTGCCTCGTGCCGGTGTTCGTCTTCGTCGTCACCAGCACCCGGCTCGCGGCCGCGGCGCGGGACCGGCGGCTGGCCGCGCTGCGGCTGGTCGGCGCGGACCGCGGCCAGGTGCGCCGGATCGCCGCCGGTGAAGCGCTGCTCGGCTCGTTCGCCGGGCTCGTCGCCGGCGGTGCGCTGTTCCTGCTCGTGCGCGCGCTCGTCCCGCGGATCACCGTGTCCGCCTTCCGCGGCGGCATCTTCGCCGCCGACGTCGTGCCCGACTGGCGGCTGGCTCTCCCGGCCTTGCTGGCCCTGCCGCTGCTGGCGTGCGCGGCGGCCGTCTTCGCGCTGCGGAAGGTCGTCGTCGAGCCGCTCGGGGTCGTCCGGCGCGGGACGCGGGTGCGGCGGAAACTGTGGTGGCGCCTGCTGCCCGCGGTCGCCGGCGGGGTGCTGCTGGCCGTGCGCGCCGGGGCCGGGGACACGCTCGACCCCGCCGTGATCGCCGGTGTCGTGCTCGTCCTCGCGGCCGTGCCGCTCGTGCTGCCGTGGCTGGTCGAGCGGGTCGCGGGGGCGCTCGGCGGCGGGTCGCCCGCCTGGCTGCTGGCCGTGCGCCGGCTCCAGCTCGACAGCGCGACGGCGGCGCGCCTGGTCGGCGGCATCGCCGTCGTGCTGGCCGGATCCATTGCGCTGCAAGGGGTCTACGCCCGGGCGGAGAGCGACCACCCGCCCGCCGGTGAGGTCCAGGTGCTGGCGACCGCCTTCGCCACGAGCCTCGCCGACGTCCAGGCGTTCACCGCCGCCCTCCACGCCCAGCCCGGGCTGGGCGACGTTCCCGTGGAAACCCGGGGGCTGGTGCGGAACGCGGCGGGGGAGCAGTCCTCCGTCGTCGTGGGGTCGTGCGCCGAGCTCGCGATCGCGGGCTGCCGCGACGGCGACGTCTACGCGGTGGGGCCCGGGGTGGTCGCGCCCGGCGAGCGGATCTGGTTCGCCCGCCGCACCGGTCCTCCACAGTGGACGGTGCCGGCGGACCGCTACCACGTGCGCACCGGCGAAGGGTCGGGACTGCTCGTCACGACCGGCGCGCTGGCCACGGCGACGAGCGTCGGCCTGAGCTCGAACGCGCGGATCCCCGCCGCCGGCGCCGATGCCGTGGAGCGCGTGCGGAACGTCGTGGGCTGGAACGGCATCGTCGCCTCGCTGGGCACCGAACGGGACGGCACCTACGCCCTCATCACGCGGGTGCTGGCGGTGGGCTCGGTCCTGGTGCTGCTGCTCGCCGCGGGCAGCCTGCTGATCGCGGCGTGGGAACAGCTGCGCGAACGCCGGCGCAGTCTCGCCGCGCTGATGGCCAACGGCGTCGGGCGCGGGGTGCTCGCCCGGTCCCTGGTGTGGCAGCTGGCGATCCCGGTGGTGGTGGCGGTCGCCGTCGCCGTGCTCGCCGGGCTCGCGCTGGACTGGCTGCTGCTCACCTGGGTGGTGCGCCGCCCGATGGTGGTCGACCTGGCGACGATCGGCGTGCTGACGGCGACCGCGGCCGCGGCGGTGCTGTTGGTGACCGCCGTGACACTGCCGGTGCTGTGGCGCACCGCGAGTCCGGAGCACTTGCGGGAAGAGTAACGGAACCGGTTGCGAGGCAACGGAATCCGCGCCGACCGCGCGGTAGGTACGGCGATGCTGCCCGAAGGGGCGCCCTCTTCGCCGTGGTGGCGCCGCCCGGATCTCGGCGATGGTGGACGGGCAGATGTCCGCCGAGCCGAGTTTCGAGGCAGCCGATGCGCACCATGTACGACGCGCTCACCGCGCGCAACATCCTGAAGAAGGACCGGCGGCCCGTGCTGGTGGCCGGGTACGTCGACCGGATCAAGCTCGCGCCGTGGACCGACGCCGACTGGGAGCTCTTCCCCGACGCGCTGAAGGTGCGCATCGTCAAGAAGGCATCCACCGACGACGGTCACGTCCTCGACGTGGAACCCGGTGACGCGCGGCCCGAGGAAGCGCCCGGCTGGGCGGCGATGCGGCGCCGGTCGGGGTTCGCGCACCCAGTGATCTACTGCAACCGGTCGACGTGGCCGAAGGTCAAGGCCGCGTTCGCCGACCAGGACGTCGAACCGCCGCTGTACTGGATCGCGACCGCCACCGGGCGCCGCGAAATCCCGCCGGGCGCGATCGCGGCGCAGTACCTGCTCGACGTCCCGCCCGGCATCGACATCTCCGTCGTGGCGGACTTCTGGCCCGGCGTCGACGGGCCGTCACCGGCACCCCTTGCCACCGAAACCGGAGTGGAGCTCATGGAACGCATCACGGTCACCCCGCCCAACGCCGGCTCCAACACGGTCCGGCTCAACCTCTCCGGCAGCATCGGTGCCGCGGTCATCGTCCGCCCGCGGATCAACCGCGACGGCGTGGCGAAGCCGATGTGGGTCGGCAACATCTTCGCGTGGGGCTCGGACAAGGTCGGCGTCGGCCACAACCCGAAGTCCGACCCGGACTACGACGACCGCCTCACCTCCCACCGCCGGTTCTCGCTGCCGGGCGCGGTGTGGGCCGACCTCGAGTACAGCGCCGCGGAGCCGTTCGAGATCGACGTGGTCGGCTGAGGGGCTGCTTTGCGCCGGGGAGGCCGCGCTCCTCGCCTGCCCGGTGCCGCGAATGACTCATTCGGGACCTCCGAGGTCCCGAATGAGTCATTCGCGACCTCGGCCTGGGTCGCTGGGCTGCCGTCGACCCGTGACCGGGCGGGCGCTCTCCGTGCTGTGTTGACACATCCGCCCAGCCGGTGCGAGTATCAGGATTAATCCGATTGGAAACGTTTCCAAGTCCGGTATCCGAAACTGGAAACGTTTCCAGTACCTGACTCGAGGGTAGAAGCGACGATGACGTCAACACGCGCCACGCTGCTGCAGGTGGCCGAGCGCGCCGGGGTGTCCCTGGCCTCGACCTCCCGTGCGCTGCACGGGACGGGCGCGAGCCGGGCGATGGTCGAGCGGGTCCGCGCCGCGGCCGCCGAGCTCGGGTACAGCGCGGACGCGATCGGGCGGTCGCTGCGGCTGAAGAAGACCTTCCAGGTCGCCTTCGCCGTCGCGGACATCGGCAACCCCGTCTACGTCGAGATGATGCGGGCCATCCACGAGGTCCTCGAACCGCACGGCTACCGGGTCGTCGTGATGACCACCGGCGACACGGCGACCTCGACCACCGAGCTCGTCCGCAGCCTCAACAGCGGCTTCGTCGACGGCATGATCGTCAGCCCGCTGCGCACCGACGACCGGCTCATCCGCGAGATCCAGCAGGCGCCCGTGCCGGTCGTGGTGATCGGGCGGGCACTGGACGACCGGGGGATCAGCTCGGTCTCCACCGACTCCGCGGGCGGGATCGGCGCGGCCGTCCGCCACCTGCACGCCATCGGCCGCCGCCGGATCGGCTTCCTCAACGGGCCGCTCGACACCACGCCGGGCGCGTCCCGCCAGCGCGGGTTCGACGCCGCCACCGAGACGACCGCCTTCGAGCGGGTGGACCGGGAAGTCGCCGCCGACTTCACCGTCACCGCCGGTCTCGAAGCCGCGCGCGAGCTGCTCGCCCGCCAGAACCTCGACGCGCTCGTCGCGGCCAACGACCTGCTCGCCATCGGCGCGATCCGCGCGGTCCGTGAGAAGGGGCTGTCGGTGCCCGAAGACGTCGCGATCACCGGTATGGACGACACCGAGCTCGGGCGGGTCTTCCAGCCGAGCCTGACCAGCGTGTCCCTCGGCTCGACCGAACGCGGCCGGGCCGCCGCCCGGATCATGCTCCAGCTCGCCGACGACCCGGACCACGACGCCCAGCAGATCGCCGTCGGCCCGGAGCTGATGGTCCGCGAGTCGACCGGAGGTGCCCGATGACCGCGACCCTGACGCGCCCGGCCCCCGTGACCGGGAAGAAGAAGCCCGTCCTGGCGCGCACCCGGCGGCGCGAGGCGATCGCCCTCGTGCTGCCGTCGCTGATCCCGATCCTGGTGCTCAGCGTCGCCCCGCTCGTCGTCGGCATCTTCCTCGCCTTCACCGACGCGCGCCTGGTGCGCCACCCGGACTACGGCTTCGCCGGCGTGGACAACTTCGTCCGGCTCGCCGGCAACGACCTGTTCTGGGACTCGCTGCGGATCGGCATGATCTGGACCGTCGGCGTGACGCTGCTGCAGCTCGCCGCCGCGATGGGACTGGCGCTGCTGCTGAACTCCGGCCTCAAGCTCCAAGGCCTCACGCGGGTCCTGGCGCTGATCCCGTGGGCGATGCCGCCGGTCGTCGTGGCGATCATGTGGCAGATGATCTACTCGGCCAACGGCGGCCCGCTCAACGCCTTCCTCGGCGGCGTCGGCCTGCCCGACGACATCAACTGGCTCGGCGACTTCTCCACCGCGCTGCCCGCGGTGATCGTCGTCGGCGTCTGGGTCGGCATGCCGCAGACGACGGTGACGCTCCTGGCCGGCCTGCAGCAGATCCCGGCCGAGCTGCACGAAGCGGCTTCGGTCGACGGCGCCGGCGCGTGGCGGCGGTTCACCGCGGTGACGTGGCCCAGCCTGCGGCCGATCGTCACGTCGATCACGTCGCTGAACTTCATCTGGAACTTCAACTCGTTCTCGCTGGTCTACGTCCTCACCGCGGGCGGGCCGGGCGGCAAGACGATGGTGCCGGTGCTGTTCATCTACCTGGAAGCCTTCAAGAACCGCGAGATCGGCTACGCCGCCGCGATGGGCCTGGTGCTCGTCGTCGTGGTGGTGCTGCTGCTCGCCGTCTACCTGCGGTCGCAGTTCCGCGACGACCGCGCCGCGAAGGGGCGGTGACCATGCGCGTCCTCGTGCGCCCGGCCCAGTACGCGGCCCTCGCGCTCTACATCCTGTTCCTCGGGTTCCCGTTGCTGTGGCTCATTTCCGCGTCGGTGAAGTCGTCGGGCGAGCTGAACTCGCTGACGGTGAGCCTGCTGCCGGGCGAGTGGCACTGGGACAACTACACCGAAGCGCTCAGCAAGCAGGGCCTGGTCCGGTCCGCGGCCAACAGCCTCGTCGTCGCGCTGGCCTCGACCGCGCTGTCGGTCGTCATTGCCGTGCCCGCGGCCTACGTCCTCGCGCGGCTCAAGGGCAAGGTGCGTGCCGCCGGTGTCGGGTGGATCCTGGTCAGCCAGGTGTTCCCGGTGGTGCTGATCATCCTGCCGCTGTTCCTCATCCTGCGGACGCTCGGCCTGGCCGACAACCTCGCCGGCCTGACGCTCGTGCACACGACGTACATGCTGCCGTTCGCGCTGTGGATGCTGCAGGGCTACGTCGCCGCGATCCCGGTGGAGCTCGAGGAAGCCGGGGCGATGGACGGCGCGAGCCGGCTGACCGTGCTGCGCACGATCGTCTTCCCGCTGCTCGCGCCCGGCGTCGTCGCGACCGCGATGTTCAGCTTCGTCTCGTCGTGGAACGAATTCTTCTTCGCGCTGGTGCTGCTGCAGTCGCCGGAGAACTACACCCTGCCCATCACCCTCACCATGTTCGTCGGCGGGGAGGGCAAAGTCGCCCTCGGCCCGCTCGCCGCGGGCGCCGTGCTCGCGGCCATCCCCAGCATCGTCTTCTTCGGCATCCTGCGGAAGAAGCTCACCAGCGGCCTGATGGCCGGGGCGGTGAAGGGATGAACCCCCTGTCCCACAACGGCTCTGCCCCTCAAAATAACGTTCGAAAGGTCGGTCGATGAAGACACGACGCACACTGGTCGCCGGCGCACTCACGGCCGTCGGACTGCTGCTCACCGCCTGCGGAGGCGGGGGCAGCGGCGACGGCGGGGACGGCCCGGTCTCCCTCACCTTCCAGTCCCTGTCCGACCAGCCCGCCGCCATCGCCGCGACGCAGAAGATCGTCGGCGACTGGAACAAGGCCCACCCCGACGTGCAGGTCAAGATCGTGCAGGCGGGCTGGGACGGCGTCTACGACAAGCTGATCACCCAGTTCAACGCCGGCTCGGCGCCGGACATCGTGCACTACGAGGCGGCCGGGATCGCGCCGTTCGCCACTGACGGCTTCCTCGCCGACCTCACGCCGTACCTTTCGGCCGAGAAGCGCGCGGACATCCCGAAGGGCGTCCTCGACTCGGTGACGGTCGACGGCAAGGTGATCGCCCAGCCGACCGAGCTGCAGTCCTATGTGGTCTTCGCGAACAAGACCCAGCTGCAGCAGGCCGGCGTCACGATCCCGACCGGCGCCTCGATGACGTGGGACCAGCTGCGCGAGATCGCGAAGGCGACGACCAAGGACGGCAAGTTCGGCCTCGGCTGGGGCCTGTCGAGCCCGACGGCCGCGTTCGTCGCGCTGGCGCCCGGGTTCGGCGGGAAGTACTTCGAGGGCACCGGCACCGACGCCAAGCTGACCGCCGGGCCGGGCGAGCAGGCGCTGCCGCAGCTCGTCGACGCGATGGCGCACCAGGACCACTCGATCCTGCCGGTCACGCTGACGCAGTCCGGCACCAAGGCACTGGCGCCGTTCTACGCGGGGCAGATCGCGATGACCGTCCAGGGGTCCTACCAGGCGGCCAACATCGCCAAGGACGCGCCGAAGGGCTTCGACTGGGTGGTCCTGCCGCCGCTGGCCGGCTCGGCCGGGCCCGCGCAGGCCGCGAACCCGCAGACGCTGTCGGTGAACAAGGACTCGGCGCACGTCAAGGAGGCCGCGGAGTTCGTGGACTTCTTCACCAGCACCGAGAACCTCGCCGCGATCAACGAAGCCGACGCGCTGATCCCGCCGACGACATCGGCGCGGCAAGCGCTGGCCGCGAAGCTCGCCGGGAAGAACGGCTGGGACGCGATCCTCGCCTCGGGCGAGCACCTGACCTCGGCGCCCTACCTGTTCGCCGGCAAGTACGCGCAGTGGAAGGACACCGTCGCGACCCCGGCCTACCAGCAGTTCCTCGCCCAGAAGATCGACGCCGCCGGCCTCGCGAAGCAGCTCGAGGACGGCTGGAAGAACGTCAGCAAATGACAGGAGCGGATTCGTGACCTGGCTGGAAGACCGGGCCGTCGCGGTGATCACCGGTGCGGCCGTCGGGGACGCCCTCGGCGGCGCCACCGAAGGGTGGACACCCGAGCAGATCGAAGAGCGGCACGGCGGCCGGGTGACCGGTGTCGTCGGGCCGTGGTACCCGGACTGGCGGACGGCCCGCCCGATCGCGCCGTACCACAAGGGCGACGGGCACGTCACCGACGACACCCTCATGACGCGGGCGCTCGTCGAGGTGTAC
This sequence comes from Amycolatopsis sp. cg9, assembly GCF_041346945.1. Lineage (NCBI taxonomy): Bacteria > Bacillati > Actinomycetota > Actinomycetes > Pseudonocardiales > Pseudonocardiaceae > Amycolatopsis > Amycolatopsis sp. cg9. Next base: position 7,245,207 of record NZ_CP166850.1, read on the forward strand.
GCGAAGCGCCGCGCGCACCTCGACGCGTACGCGATGGCCGAGGACCTGGTGCCGCTGATGATCGGCGAACCGCGCTGGGTACCGGAGCTGGAGTCGACCGCGCTGCTGCTGCAGCGGGTCTTCCTCGCGGAGAAGTGGATCGTCGCGAGACTCCACTACGGACACGTCGACCCGCGCGAAGCGGGCGTGGGCAACGTGGTCAACTGCGGCGCGGCGATGTACGTCGCCCCGGTGGGCGTGGTCAACGCGGGCGATCCGCGGGCCGCGTACGCCGAGGCGATCGACCTGACCGGCGCGCACCAGTCGAGCTACGGCCGCGAGGCGGCGGGCGTGCTGGCCGCGATGGTGGCGGCCGCGGTCGCCCCGGGCGCGTCGCTCGACGACGTCGTGGCGGCCGCGCTGGACGTGGCCCACGACGGGACCGCGGCGGCGGTGCGCGCGGTCGTGGAGACCTTCGGTGACCGGTCCGTCCCCCCGGGCACCGACGGGGAAGAACGCGCGCTGGCGGCTCTCGTCCGCGAGACCGTCGCGCCGTTCGACTCGGTCGGGCCGCGCTACCGGGAGATGTCGATGGACGCGCGGCGGCCGTCGCGGACGAAGTCGATCGAGGAGCTGCCCGCCGCGCTGGCGTTCGTGCTGGCGCACCGCGGCGACTTCCGCGGCGCGGTGCTGGCGGCCGTGAACTACGGGCGCGACGCCGACTCGATCGCGGTGATGGCGGCGGCGATCTGCGCGGGCCTGGGCGGGACGGCCGTGGTGCCCGCCGAGTGGGTCGACGAGATCGGCGACGCCAGCCGGATGGACCTGCGCGAAACCGGGCACCTGCTGGCGTCGGCGGCGGTGGACATCCTCAAGGCCGACCGCGAGCGGGCCGCGGCGAGGGCCGCGTTCCTGGAGGCGACGGCGTGAGGCTGACCTGGGCCCAGCCCGAGGACCTGCTCCCGCACGAGCTGGTCCAGTCCGCCGCGGAGGGCAAGGACGTCGCCGCGGCGCGGGCGCGGTGGATCGCGGCGGGCGGTGATCCGGTACCCGCGGTGAGCGGCGCCGGGCCCGCCGCGCCCGGGCTGCGGGCGCTGGCGCGGGAACTGCTGGACTCGCTGGACGCCCCGGCGCCCGAGCCGGAGCCGGTCCTGCCCGCGGCGCCTTCGCTGCCGCGCGGGTCCCGCGGCCGCGAGCTGGACGCGTGGACCGGCCGGGCGGCGGGCTGCCTGCTCGGCAAGCCGGTGGAGAAGATCCCGCGCGAGGGGATCGAGGAGATCCTCCGCGCCACCGGCCGGTGGCCCCTCGACCGGTGGTTCACCGCGGTGGGACTGCCCTCGGAGGTCGCCGGGCGGTGGCCGTGGAACCGCCGGTCGGCCCCGACGTCCCTCGAGGAGAACATCGACGGGATGCCCGAGGACGACGACCTCAACTACCCGATGCTGGCGCTGTCCCTGGTGGAAGAGCGCGGCCGGGGGTTCACCACCGAGGACGTCGCCCAGCTGTGGCTGGACAACCTGCCCGCCGGGCGGGTGTTCACGGCGGAGCGCGCGGCGTACCGGAACCTCCTCGACGCGCGCGCCGTCCCGGAGACGGCGACGTACCGGAACCCGTTCCGGGAGTGGATCGGCGCGCTGATCCGCGCGGACGTGTTCGGCTGGATCTGCCCGGGCGACGTGCCCGCCGCGGCCCGGCTGGCGTGGGCCGACGCGCGGCTGAGCCACACGCGCAACGGCGTGTACGGCGCGATGTGGGCCGCCGGCCTGGCCTCGGCGGCGATGGTGTGCGACACGGTGGACGAAGTCCTCGACGCGGCGACGGCGGCGATCCCGGCGTCGAGCGACCTGGCGGAAGCGGTCCACTTCGGACGGTCGGCGGCTTCGGACGGCGATGTCGCGAGCGGACTCGACCGGCTGCACGCGGCGTACGGGCACCTGCACTGGGTGCACGTGCTCAACAACGCGGCGACGATCGCGTACGCCCTCGCGAAGGGCGGCGGCGAGTTCGGGCCGAGCGTGGCGATCGCGGTGACGGCGGGCTGGGACACCGACTCGGCGGCCGCGACGGTCGGGGGAGTGGTGGGCGCGCTGAGCGGCCTCGACGAGTACTGGAGCAAGCCATTGGACGGGCGGATCGCGACTTCGCTGCCGGGCGGGGAGCGGCGGATCGCGGATCTGGCGGCCCGCACGGCGGCGCTGGCGGAGGCGGGACGATGACCGGGCGGGTCGTGGTCGTCGGCTCGGCCAACGTGGACCTCGCCGTCGACGTGCCCCGGCCGCCGAAAGCGGGCGAGACCATCCTCGGGGACCGCCTCCGCCGCAGTCCCGGGGGCAAGGGCGCGAACCAGGCCGTCGCCGCCGCGCTGGCCGGGGGTGCCGACACCAGCTTCGTCGGTGCGCTCGGCGAAGACGAAGGCGCCGACCTGATCCTCGTCTCCCTCGGCGGCGCCGGCGTCCGCACCGACCTGATCGAACGCGCCGAAGCGCCCACCGGCACCGCGTTCATCACCGTGGCCCCGGACGGCGAGAACGCCATCGTCGTCGCCCCGGGCGCCAATGACCACGTGAAGATCGGGGCCGCGCAGGCCGACCGGATCGCCGAAGCCGACGTCGTCCTGGCCCAGCTGGAAATCCCGCTCGACGTCGTCGCGGCCACTGCCGCGGCCAAGCGGCCCGGTGCGCTGGTGATCCTCAACGCGGCGCCGTCGCGGGAACTGCCCGGCTCGCTGTGGGAGGTCGTCGACCTGCTGGTCGTGAACGAGCACGAGGCGGCCGACCTCGCGGGCGAGCCCGAGAAGCTGCTCAAGCGCGTGCCGGCGGTCGTCGTCACGCTCGGCGGCGATGGCTGCGTGGTCCTCCGCCGCGACGAAGAACCCGTGCGGATCCCCGGGATCCCGGTGGACGTCGTGGACACCACCGGCGCGGGCGACACCTTCTGCGGCGTCCTCGCGGCGGCCCTGGCCCACGGGCACCGCCTCCCCGAGGCCGCCCGGCGGGCCGGCGCGGCCGCCGCGCTGGCCGTCACGCGGCCCGGGGCCCAGGCCGCCGTCCCCACCGCCGGAGAAGTCGCGGCGCTCGAAGGAAAGGCACGATGACCGCCAGTTTCGACCCGCTCGTCCCGCGGCCGATCGACCGGCCGACCGAGGTGCGCGGCCCACTGTCCGCATTGGACGAGGCGAAGATCTTCGCCGCCCCCGCGAACCCGGCGGACCGGCCCGCGTGGCGCGCGAAGCTCCACGAATGGCGCGAGGACGCCCGCGAGCGTCACGGCTACACCGGCGCCGCCTACGCCCGCCCGCAAGCGGCCTGGGCGGCGTCCTGCCACTCGGTCGCCCAGGTCTGGCTCTGGGACGAGCTGCTCTACTCCTTCGCCGAACACCGCTTCACGCCTGAACGCTTCCTCGCCGACGCGCGGGCGCGCTTCGGCGGGCTGGACGCCGTCGTCCTCTGGCACGCCTACCCGGTGATCGGCCTCGACGACCGCAACCAGTGGGACTTCTACCGCGACGTCCCCGGGCTCACCGAGCTGATCGCCACCCTGCACGAGGAGGGCCTGCACGTCTTCGTCGACTACAACCCCTGGGACGTCGGCACCCGCCGCGGCGAGGACGACCTCACCGAACTGGCCGCCCTGGTCAAGGACCTGAAAGCCGACGGCGTCTTCCTCGACACGCTCAAGAAGGCCGAGCCGGACTTCGTCGACCGCCTCGAGGCCGCCCGGCCCGGGATCGTCCTCGAAGGCGAATCGAAGCTCGCCGTCGAGCGGATCGAGGACCACGCGGCGTCGTGGGCGCAGTTCTTCGCCGACTCGCCCGTGCCCGGCGTCCTGCGCGCCCACTGGTTCGAGCGGCGCCACATGCAGCACCACGTCCGCCGCTGGCACCGCGACCACAGCGAAGAACTGCAGTCGGCGTGGCTCAACGGCGCCGGCGTCATGGTCTGGGAGGTCGTCTTCGGGGTCTGGGTCGGCTGGTCTCCCCGGGACGCCGCGACCGTCCGCCGGATGGTCACCCTGCAGCGCCTGGCGAAGGACCTCCTCCTCGACGGCGAGTGGACCCCGCTGGCCGAGCTGCCGCCCGAGGCCGAAGCCGCCGGCGTCTACGCGTCGAAGTGGGAACTCGGCGACCGGACACTGTGGACGCTCGTCAACCGCGGCGGCACCGACTACCACGGCCCGCTGCCCGGCACCGACCTCCTCGGCGGGGTCCCCGCCCGAGGCATCGGCGCGACGGCGGACGGCTGGCACCCCGAGCTCCCGGACCTGCCGCACGACCCGGACGCCCGGTTCCCGCACCGGATCGCGGTCCGCATCCGGCCACAACGGACCACCGGCGTACCGGACGAAGACGCCGTCGTCGTCCCGGCCGGGCCCTACGTCCTGACCGTGCGGTACCGCGCTCGCGAGACCGGCATGTACCAGGGAGCGCCCTACGTCGACGAATGGAAGCCGCTCCCGCCGCGCCTGCACGACGCCCGCACGCTGCAGCGGGAAGGCGAACTGACCACCTCGGTGGCGGTGGCGGCGACCGAAGTGACCAACGCGCAGTTCGCGGAGTTCCTGGCCGCCACCGGCCACGAGTGGGAGCGGAAGCACGCGGGCGCCGCGGACGAGCCGGTCACCCACGTCGACCTCGACGACGCCCGCGCGTACTGCGCGTGGCGCGGCGGCCGCCTGCCGACCGAGGACGAGTGGCAGCTGGCGGGGGACCGCCTGCGCCGCGGCACCCCGGCCGTGTGGAACTGGACCGAGAGCGAGCACTCCGACGGCCGGACGCGGTTCGTGCTGCTCAAGGGCGGCAGCGACCACGTGGCCGCAGGCTCGGAGTGGTACCTCGAAGGCGGCCGGAAGGGGCCCGAGTACACCGTGAAACTCCTCCTGCCCGGCCTGGGCCTCGCCCGGAGCGCGACGGTCGGCTTCCGCTGCGCCTGGGAGGTGCCCTCGTGACCGTCTCCCGCGATCCCTCCGCCGGGGCCCTCGCCGGCCTGCGCGTCGTCGACGCGTCCACGCTCTTCGCGGGGCCGATGGCCGCCATGCACCTCGGTGACATGGGTGCCGAGGTGATCAAGGTCGAGCACCCGCGCAAACCGGACCCCGCCCGCACCCACGGCGCCGCGAAGGACGGCGTCAACCTCTGGTGGAAGACGCTGGGCCGCAACAAGCGCACGATCACCGCCGACCTCGGCAGCGAAGGCGGCCGCGAGGTCTTCCTCGCCCTCGCGACCACCGCCGACGTCGTGATCGAGAACTTCCGCCCGGGCACCCTCGAGCGCTGGCACCTCGGGTACGAGGAACTGGCGAGCTGGAACCCGAAGCTCGTCCTCGCCCGCGTCACCGGCTTCGGGCAGACCGGCCCGTACCGCACCCGGCCCGGCTTCGGCACCCTCGCCGAAGCGATGAGCGGCTTCGCGGCGACCACCGGGGAGCCCGACGGCCCGCCGACGCTCCCGCCGTTCGGCCTGGCCGACGGGGTCGCGTCCCTGGCCACGGCGTACGCGATCATGGTCGCGCTCGCCGCGCGCGCGAACACCGGGCGCGGGCAGGTCGTCGACACCGCGATCATCGAGCCGATGCTGGCCATGCTCGGCCCGCAGATCACGCGCTGGGACCAGCTGCGCACCGTCCAGCCGCGCACCGGCAACCGGTCGATCAACAACGCGCCGCGCAACACCTACCGCACCGCCGACGGCCAGTGGGTCGCGGTGTCCACGTCGGCCCAGTCGATCGCCGAGCGCGTGGTCGGGCTGGTCGGCCGGCCCGACCTGGCGGCCGAACCGTGGTTCGCCAGCGGCGCCGAGCGCGCCCGGCACGCCGACGAGCTCGACGAAGCCGTCGGCAAGTGGATCGGGCAGCGCACGCGCGACGAAGTCGTCGCCGCGTTCGAAGCGGCGCAGGCCGCGGTGGCGCCGATCTACGACGCCGCCGACGTCGTCGCCGACCCGCAGTTCCGGGCGCTCGGCACGATCCACGAGATCGACGACCCCGAGCTGGGGCCGATGCTGATGCAAGGCCCGCTGTTCCGGCTTTCGGGTCACGACGGGGTCATCGGGTTCACCGGGCGCCCGCACGGCGCCGACACCGACGCGGTCCTGGACGAGCTCGGGTTCGCGCCGGAGCGCGTGGCGGAGCTGCGGGACCGGGGTGCGGTGTGACCCCGCCGCTGACGTTCCTCTACGCGCCGGCCGACCGGCCGGACCGGGTGCGGAAGGCCCTGGAATCCGAGGCCGACGTCGTGCTCGTCGACCTCGAGGACGCCGTCGCCCCGGCCCGCAAGGACGAAGCCCGCGAGAACGCCGTCCGGCTGCTCGCCGCCGGGGACCGGCCCGTGCAGGTGCGCGTCAACCACCCGAGCACGCCGTGGCACGATGCCGATCTCGCGGCGGTCGCCGGCTTGCCGCCGTCGGTCGGGGTCCGGCTGCCGAAAGCCGAGGCACCGGCGGAAATCCTGGCCGTGGCCGCGGTGCTCGGAGACCGGGACCTGCACCCGCTGATCGAGTCCGCGCTCGGCGTGGAACGGGCACTGGAGCTCGCGACGGCGTCGCCGCGGGTGGCGTCGATCGGGCTGGGCGAGGCCGACCTGCGCTCGGACCTCGGCGTGGCCGACGACGCCGGGCTGACCTGGGCGCGCAGCCGGGTGATCGTCGCGGCGCGGGCTGCGCGGCTCGCCCCGCCCGCGATGTCCGCCTACCCGAACGTCCGCGACCTCGACGGGCTCGCGGCGTCCTGCCGCGCGGGCCGGGCGCTGGGGTTCCGCGGCCGGACCGCGATCCACCCGGTGCAGCTGGCGACGATCCGCGCCGCGTTCCGGCCGACCGAGCAGGAAGTCTCGCGCGCGCGGGAAGTCCTCGCGCGGGTGGCGGGCGCGACGGCCGCCGGGGTCGGCGCGATCGCCCTGCCGGACGGGACCTTCCTCGACGTCGCCATGGTCGAGCAGGCGCGCACGGTGCTCGCCCTGGCCGACTAGTACAAGCGCGTTGTACGGATTTTGGACCCGCGTGTGGCGCACTGGCGCCCATGCGAATTCCGAAAGCGATCGTCCTCGCGCTGGCCGTGGTGGCCGGCGCACTGGCGCTGCCCGGGACGGCGAGCGCCGCCTACAGCGACCCGCTGACGACCACCACGAAGCAGAACCTGGTCTGGCACGCCACGCCGGCCGCGGCGCTCACCGCGCTGGACAACGCGCTGCCGAACGTCAGCCTCAACACCGTCGTCAACGACACCAGCTACGCGATGACCGGCTGCACGAGCGCGGAGAAGGCCGCGCTGCCCAAAGCACCGGTGGCCACCAAGTCGCTGTGCTGGGACAGCGAGCGGGCCGGCAGCACGACGTGGGTGCCCCAGGGCATCACGACGTCCGGTGACGCCGACGACGACGGTATGTGGGGCGCGGACAAGATCATCCTGTCCGGCTGGCACGGCACCGACGCGCTCGGCCGGTACAACGACGCCCGGATCCAGGCGATCAACTACAACGACCCGGCGTCGGCCGCGCACCGGATGATGTACCTGGCCGTGCCGAACAGCACCGGCAGCAGCTTCACCGCGGCGAAGGCGCACATGGGCGGGATGGCCTGGCTCGGCGACAAGGTCTACGTCACCGCCGTCGGCAACACCTCGACCGCGATCCGGGTGTTCAGCACCAAGCACATCCTGCAGCTCAGCGACACGACGTCGAACGCGATCGGCAAGACGTCCGGCGGCTACGCGGCCTACACCTACAAGTACGCGATGATGCAGATCGGCTACTACTCCTACGCGGGCGGCACGTGCAGCATGTCCTCCGACACGGGCGTGCCGTGCTTTTCGTCGCTGTCACTGGACCGCAGCACCAGCCCGGCTTCGGTGGTCACCACGGAGTACTTCTCCGACCAGGCCCTCCACGGCCGCCTCTACCGCTTCCCGATGGGCGCGGACTACCTGCTGACCGGGACCGCGACCGAGGCGTTCCGCAGCTACGTCGGCAACATGCAGGGCGTGCTGTCCCACGACGGCAAGTGGTACGTGGCCCACAGCTCGGCGACCATCAACGGCCAGCTCTGGTCCCAGACGACCACGGCGAGCACCTCGGCGACCTGCGGCTCGACGACGGCCTGCTGGGCGATCCACCCGGAGGCACTGACGTACGACTGGGCGACCGGCCTGGTCTGGTCCCAGTCCGAGTGGTCGACGGCGGACTGCGCGGCGCAGAGCCAGACGTGCGGCCGGACGGTGTTCGCGGTGCCGCTGGCCTCGCTGGGCTAACCGGCCAGTAGGGACGTTCCGAGCGCCGTGATCAGGTAAAGGACCTGGCGTCCGGAGCGTTCCCGGTCGACCAGCCCGTTCTCCCGCAGGACCGCCAGGTGCTGCGAGACGGCGCTGGGCGTGACACCGAGGGCGCTGGCCAGCTCGGTCGTGGTCGCGGGGGAGCGGAGGGCTTCGAGGAGCCCGGCCCGCGCCCGGCCGAGCAGCCGGACCGTGGCCCTCGCCGGGGGCCGGGTGCCGGCCGTCCACAGCGCGCCGCGGCCGCGGGCGGGGTAGCGGACCGTCGTCTGCGTGGAGGTGTTCCGCTTGACCAGGACGTGCGGCGAGCCGAGCACGACGGGGATGAGGACGAGCCCGCCGGGCCCCCGGTTGACCGGGCGGACGTCGTTCAGCAGCAGCTTCCCCTCGTGCCAGCGCAGGTTCGGGTGGAGGCCGGCGAACAGCTTCTCGGCCCCGCCCGTGGCCAGCGCGCGGGCGCGGTGGGCGACGTCGGCGTCGAGGACGGCCCGGATCCGCGGCCAGTGCGGCGCCACCAGCCGGTCGTGCGCCGCGCGCAGCTCCGCGGCGATCACCCGCAGGCCGGCCGCCGGGCGGGCGGCGAGGTCGGCGGCGGGCCCGGGGAGCTCCGCGCCGAACACGCGGGTGAGGCTGGCCCGGACCTGGCGGGCGGTCGTGCGCCGCAGCGCGGCCAGGTCGTCCTCGATGGACGGACCCGAGTTCTTCGGCGCGGGCACCAGGAATTCCGGCCAGCCGGGCCGGTCGTGCACGAGCAGCGGCCACGTCCAGGCGAGGTCCAGGGGTTCGCGGGCGAGCTCGCCGGAAGCCCAGCGCAGCCACGGCAAGGTGGCCGCCTGGCGGTCGCGGCCGCCGAGCTGTTGCAGGCACGCCACGGTTTCCGACAGCGGGGAGACGGCGAAGCGGGTCGCCGCCAGCTCGGCGACGTCGAGTTCCACCGTGAGGACCACGGTCCCGAGTATGTAGCACCGCGCTAAAAGGTGTCCGGCCGCGGCGAAGCGCCGAAGGATCCCCGGTTGTGCCCCGGCTGCCTTATCGGCGTCTGTGGTGGGCGATCGGCGTCGACAACCTCGGCACCGGGGCGGTCACCGCGGCGATGCCCCTGCTGACCGTGACGGTGACGCGCGACCCCCGGCTCGTGTCCTTCGTCGCGACCGCCGCCGCTCTGCCGTGGCTCCTGCTGGCCCTTCCCGCGGGCGCACTGGCCGACCGGCACGACCGGGCCACCCTGATGTGGCGGGCGCAGGCGGGCCAGGCCGCACTGGCCGGGGTGCTCGCCGTGGTGGCCGCCTGCGGCGGAGCCGGCGTGCCGGTCCTGGCCGTCGTCGCGTTCGGGCTCGGTACGGGAGACGTCGTCTTCGGCACCGCGGCGCAGGCGATCCTGCCGGACCTGCTCCCGCCGCCCGACCTGCCGCGGGCGAACGGCCGTCAGCAGGCCATCACCACGGTCGCCCAGCAGTTCGCCGGGCCACCTCTGGGCAGCGCGTTGTTCGGCGTCGCCGCCGCGTGGCCGTTCGGGCTCGACGCCGTCTCGTACGCGGTGTCCGCGGCGGTGGTGGCGACGCTGCCCCGGCGAGCCCGCGGCGGTGCGCGGCGCTCCGGCGTCCGCGAGGGGCTGACCTGGCTCCGCCGGCACCGGTTGCTGCGGACCCTCGCCGTCCTGCTGGGCGTCAACGCTTTCTGCGGCCAGCTCGCGGCCGTGACGCTGGCCCTGCTCGCCACCGAGGTGGTGCACGTCGGCGCCCGCGGCTACGGCGTGCTGCTCGCCGGCGCGGCGGTCGGCAGCGTCCTCGGCGGGCTGGTCAACGCGCGCCTCGTGGCCCGGATCGGGACCCGGGCGGCGCTGGTGACGGCGCTGACCGTGAACGCCGGCGCGTTCGCCGGGATCGGCCTGAGCCCGGCGGCCGTCCCGATGGGGGCGTTCCTGGCCGTGTCCGGCTTCGCCACGACGCTCTGGAACATCGTGGCGATCGGCCTCCGGCAGCGGCTCGTGCCGCCCGCGCTGCTCGGCCGCGTCACCGGTGCCTACCGCCTGCTGGGCTGGGGACTGATCCCGGCCGGCACCCTGGCGGGCGGGCTGGTCGCGCACGGCCTGGGCCTGCGCGCGCCCTACCTGGTCGCGGCCGTCGTGCGCGGGCTCGCGCTGGTGCCGGCGCTGCCGATCCTGCTGCGCGAGCTCCGGGACACCGTCAGGTGACCGGCTGCGGCTCGGGCTCCGGCGCCGGCGGGGTGGCCGCGGCCCGGCGCCGCCCCCACCGCGCCTTCGCGCGCCGGTAGAGCGGGGGCGCCGCCACCACGCACAGCGCGAGCGCCGCGACGTCCAGCAGGTACGCCGCCAGCCACACGTGCTTGGCGATCTCGAAGTAGCCGTCGCCGACCACCGACATCGTCACGATGCCGAGCGCGCTCGTCACCGCCACGCCCGCGACAGCGCCGTAGCGGGTCGTCGCCGCGCGGTGGCGGCGCAGCAGGGCCGGCACCGTCGCGGCCAGGCCGAGCAGGACGAGCAGGACCGGCCACCACCACAGGCCCATGCTGTCGAGCCACGCCTGGAACGTCGTCGCGTCACCGCCCATGTCACCGCTGACCGGGGCCGAATTGTCCGGGGGCCGGGTCGCCGCCGTCCACGGCTCGTCCGGCAGGTAGGGCAGGCTGCGCCCGAGGGTGGCCTGCAGGCCGGTGCCGATCGCGGCCACCAGCGCGCCCGGGTTCGCCAGCAGCAGGTCCCAGACCTTGTGCTTGACCGTCGCCGGGTCCTCCAGCAGCACGTCCGAGCCGTTCAGCGCCTCCGGGCCGTCCGGGTAGTACGCGTGCCCCGCGCTCTGCTGCGCCTCCGCGGGCAGGCCGAGCCGGGCCGCCGAGCCCGGCAGCTCGACCAGGCCGAGGGTGTAGACCACGTTGACCGCGTTGACGTCGGCGTAGTTGCGGTCCTGCCAGGCGAGGTTCGCCCGGATCGGCGCGATGAGCTCCAGCACGAGCAGGATCGCGAGCACCGGCCCGACGATCCGGCCGGACCACCAGCGGCCCCGCCCCGGCCGGGCCGCGGTCACCGCGCACACGAGCACGGCCAGCACGAACAGGGGCAGGAACCCGATCTTCGCCAGCCCGCCCACGACCCCGCCGACGGCGACGAGGCCGAGCGCCGCCAGCCGCGCGAAGCCGTCCTCGGCCTTGGTCGCGGCGATGACCGCCAGCCCGCACAGCAGCGTGTACGCGCCGAACAGCCCGGCGGGCTCGGCGAAGGTCGAGATGAACAGCCGCGCGAAGGACGGTTCGAGCAGGGGGAGCAGCGGCGGGAGCAGGAAGAGCAGGCGCCGGGTGCCGCGGGCCTGCACCGCCCAGGCGGCCGGCAGCGTGACCAGGAAGACCAGGAGCACGTACAGCCAGCCCAGCTTGACGAGGCTGAACGAGCCGTCCCCGCCCGCGACGGACTCGAAGAGCACCGCGGCGCTCGACGGCTGCGGGTCCGGGCACGGCGTGCCGCGCCCGAAGTCGAGCACCACGCCGCCCAGCCAGCTCGCCTTGTGACCCGGCGTGGCCGGCGTCAGCCCCGGTCCGCAGAACAGCCGGTACCCGTCCCCGTTGTCCCCGGCGCCGGTCGGTGTACCGCCCAGCAAACCGAGGACGAGCGCCAGCACGAGCGCGGCGATCGCCGCGGTCGCCGTGGCGATCCCCACCCTCTTCATGCCGGTCAGCGTAGGTGGTCGGTCCGTCCGGTGGTTCCGGAACTCCCGATTTCCCCTTTCCGCGCCGGCGTGCTCAGGCGCCCGGGTGACCGCACGCGTAGACGTTCGCCGAAGCGAGCGCGACGCAGGCGGGACAGGTGTTCACCGGCCGGTCGCGGCGGCCGTAGTAGGGGTGGCGGGCGCCGCACAACGCCGTGAGCACGTCCCCGGGCCGGGGCTCCGGGTGGCACCGGGGGCAGAAGGCGTGCGCGGCGCGTTCGACGTCGGTGCTCATGGCGCCGGAGTACCCCTGGCGGCGGTGCGCCAACCGAGCACCGGCTTGCCGCCGGTGAAGCACCAGATCGCGATGACCGGGTCGCAGAGCGCGCAGCCGAACGACGAATCGTGCGCGAACGGCAGGATCGGCTGGCCCTTGAGGTGGTGCACGACGTCCCAGCCCGTGTGCAGCAGCCAGCCGATGCCGATGAACGTCCACGAGTCGAGCCCGCGGAAGGCCACGTACGTCAGGACGGCGCAGAACACGAGTTCCCACGGCCCGAGCGCGCCGCCCGAAAGGTACGCGGCGCCCGCACCGCCGACGACCACGGCGTTGAGCCGCCGCCGGTGGGCTTCGGGGACGAACGAGTTGAGCCCGGCGTAGAGGAGGCCGATCAGGATCGGCGCGAGGATCTCGATCACGCCGGAAACGCTAGGAACCGGCGGCCCGCCGGGCCAGTGGCTGTCCGGCCACCCTCCGCCGGGTTCTCGCCAGCGGCGCCCGCTCCGTAAGGTGTGGACCGGGAACGATCAGGGTGGGCTGGATGAACGTGAAGGCGGACCGCGCGAGTGCGACGCGGGAAAGCATCCTCGTGACGGCGGAGCGGCTCTTCGCCGAGCACGGGGTGCATGTGGTGTCCAACCGGCACATCAGCGAGGCGGCCGGGCAGGGCAACAACGCGGCGGTGAACTACCACTTCGGCACCAAGGTCGACCTGGTCCGCGCGATCGTCCGCAGGCACGCGGAACCCATGGAGCGGCTGCGCGCGGAGCTGGTCGAGGCCATCGACGGCGCCGGCGAACTCCGCGACTGGGTGGCCTGCCTGGTCCGCCCGAGCACGAGCCACCTGCGGGAACTGGGCGCGCCGACGTGGTTCGCGCGGTTCAGCGCCCAGGTGATGACCGACCCGGCGCTGCGGGCGATCATCGCCGAGGAGTCGCTGTCCTCACCGGCGCTGGCCCGTGCGGTCGAGGGCCTGGACCGCTGCCTGGACGGCCTGCCCCCGGACGTCCGCGCCGAGCGCGGCGACATGGCCCGCCAGCTGATGATCCACATGACCGCGGAGCGCGAACGCGCGCTGGCGGAGGGAACGCCCACGCCGCGGGCGAGCTGGGACGACGCGGGAACCGGCCTGATCGACGCGATCACCGGCCTGCTCCTGGCCCCGGTCTCGGGTCACGACGTCTCGTAGGCCAGCGTCAGCCAGTCCCGGACCTCCTCGTCCACATCGGACACCGCACGCAGCTTGAGCTGGTGTCCCACCCGGGCTCCGCTCGCCCAGCGCGCCGGCGCGATCCGCGCCGTTTCCACCGGGTGCGGCAGCCACAGGTACACCAGGACGTCCTTGGACCGCGGCCGCAGCTCGGCGAGCTTGTGGTCGCGCTTGAGGAACACCCCGACCTTGACGGCGTCCTCGTGCACGTCGCCGAGGTCGCGCAGGTGCCCGACGACGGCGTCGTAGACCGCGCGCTGCCACGGCGCCTTCCCGGCGAAGGTCTCCTCGACGGTGCAGCCGGGAACGCAGGTGTGCCCCTGGCGGGCGCGCGCGAACTCGCGGTCGCAGCGGGGGCAGGTCCAGCGGGTCGGCATGCCGTCTAGGATGGCACTCACCGCACCGCCGGGCCGAGCGCCGGGACCCTGGCGGCCGCGCGCACCAGCCGCCGGGCCGCCGTGGCTTGCGCTGCGCGGGCGGCAGCCGGTCCAGCAGCTCGCCCAGCGCCGCGTGCCGCCGCTCGAGGACGCGGTCCACGGGCGCGTGCCCCGGCTTCGGTGACCTCCAGGCGGGTCGGGTCAGCATGGTGATCCGGCCACCCGCACGTCATGACGACGAGCGTCAGCGGGTCGGGGGCACGATCCCGTACTCGTGGATCTTGCGGTAGATCGTCGCCCGTGAAATGCCCAGCAGCTTCGCCGCGCGGACCTTGTTGCCGTCCGCGTCCTCCAGGCAGCGCACGATGGCGTCGCGCTCGATCGACTCGAAGCGGTTGAGCGGGCGGCGGGTGACCGCGTGGAACTCCGCCGGGAGGTCGCCGGGGCGGATGCTGCCGGCGCGGCGGCGCTGGGCCACCTTGCGCAGCACCGCGTACAGCTGTCCGGTGTTGCCCGGCCACTCCGCGCGCATCAGCAGGTGCAGGGCCGCCGCCGAGCACGTCAGGCGGCCGCCGTAGCCGAGTTTGCTCAAGACCAGGGGGACCAGCTCGGCCAGGTCCTCGACGTGGTGGCGCAGCGGCGGGACCCGGACCGTGCGCGGGAACGCCTTGAGCAGCTCGGCCAGCGCCGGCTCGGTCTCCGCCTCGGGGACCAGCGTGACGACGACCCAGGGCGCGGCCGGGCTTTCGCGCAGCCGCCGCAGGACCGCCGCCAGCGCGTTCGCCGCCGGGGCCGTCAGCCGGTCGGCGTGGCGGACCACCAGCGTGCGGATCGGGGTTTCGGCGTGCTCGCGCAGCAGGGCGTCGCCGTCCAGGGCGCCGGCCGCGTCGACGGTGACCAGCCGGGCCGCCGGGTGGTGCCGCTGGTGCAGGCCCTTCGCCAGGGTCAGCTTGCCGGTGCCCGGCTCGCCCTCCAGCGCGACCCATTCGCCGCGCTGGTGCCCGGCGTCGAGCTCGTGCCCGCAGCGCAGCCACAGCGGGGCCGAGCCGACCACGCCCGGCAGGTACATCGGCAGCATCGGCGTTGACGCGGCGAGGGTCTCCTCGGCCTCGATCAGCTTCACCGACAGGACGCCGCCCGCGGTGTCGGTCTCGCGCTGGCCCGGGACGCGGCGGCAGAACACCCGGACCCGCAGGCCGCTGGACAGCGACAGCGTCGCCGGCGTCCGCCGTCCCTCGGCCAGCGCCTCCGTGGCGTGGCCGAGCAGCACCGACTGGTCGGCCGGGTCGAGCAGCTGCCGGGCCCGGTCGTTCATCATCACGATGTCGTCGTTGAACGCCAGCACGATGCCCGTCCACCGGCGGCACGTCTGCAGGTAGGCCTGGAAGAGGATCATCTCGCGCAGGTCGCTGTGCCGCAGCAGCGCCTGGCGGATCTGCTCCGCGGTCGAGCGGGCGAGCGCGATGAGCAGCCCGCCCGCGTCCTTGTGCCAGCAGGTGAGGTCGACCGCGCCGATCTTCTTGCCGGAGATCGGGTGGTGGATCGGCACGCCCGCGCACGCCAGGTTCTCCAGGTGTTCGGCGTAGTGCTCGTGGCCGAACACCGTCGTCGCGCGGCCGTCCTCCAGCGCCGTGCCGATGCCGTTGGTCCCGACGGACTGCTCGCCGTAGCTGAACCCCGGTACGAGCTCGACGCGCTCCAAGTGCCGTCGCAGGTCGGCGTCGCCGGTCCGCTGGGTGAGCACGACCCCGGCCGGGTCGGTGAGGATCAGGCTGATCGGCTGGCCGTCGAACTGCTCGCCGAGCTTGTGCAGCACCGGCTCCGCGCCGCGCATCAGCGGGATGTCGAGGTTCTGGTCGCCGAGGTAGTGCGGGTCGATCCGGTCGGCCTCGACGCGGAACTCCCGCGAGCGCCGCCAGGAGGCCAGGATCGTCTGGCGCACGACACCGGGCGGCACCGCTTCGGCGGTCAGGAAACGCACCCGGGTGCGGGCGAGCTCGTCGTCGGCGAGCAGGGTGCCGGGCGCGTTCTCGTCCACGTGACCTCCAGTTCCCCGCGGCCCACGTGGGTGCGGGCACACCCGTTGTGCCGCCCGTCCAGCCTAAGCGTCGCCCGCCCGCACCGGTGTCTCAAATTGAGACGCCCCGCACCCGGGCGGCGGCGGTGCCATGGGGGCATGGCCGCCGAGACGTACAACCCCTGGACGATCGTCAACCTGGTCTTCACCCACCTGGCCGAGGCGGGCCTGCACCCGACCCTCGGCGCGGAAGGTCACCCCGGAGAACCCGCCGCCGCGCTGCTGCGCGCGCTCGGCATCGTCCCCACCGTCGAGGGCGACGGGCGCGTGCAGGCCGGCGTCCACGAGGAGCTCGCCGCGTTGCGCGCC
Source organism: Amycolatopsis sp. cg9 (assembly GCF_041346945.1). NCBI lineage: Bacteria > Bacillati > Actinomycetota > Actinomycetes > Pseudonocardiales > Pseudonocardiaceae > Amycolatopsis > Amycolatopsis sp. cg9. The sequence continues at coordinate 7,261,357 of NZ_CP166850.1, forward strand.
CGGGTGCTCGGCGCGACCGAAACGCCCTGAGCAGCGGTTCTGTCTCAGATTGAGACCCGCGTCACCCGCGGCCGCCCCGTTCAATGGTCACGCAGGACGCCCTGGGCGGCGAGCTCAGGAGATAAGGAGTGATCCATGAGTCGCCAGAGTGTGGCGAAAGCCCACCAGAAGATCCAGGAACTGTCGTGGGAACCGGCGTACCACACCCCGGTTTCGCACTACGGCACCGACTACACGTTCCGGAAGGCCAAGAAGAAGGACCCGTTGAAGCAGGTCCTCCGCTCGTACTTCCCGATGCAGGAGGAAAAGGACCACCGGGTCTACGGCGCCGAGGACGGCGCGATCCGCGGCAACATGTTCCGCCAGGTCCAGGAACGCTGGCTGGAGTGGCAGAAGCTGTTCCTCAGCATCATCCCGCTGCCGGAGATCTCCGCGGCCCGCGCGATGCCGCTGCTGTTCCGCACGGTCCCGAACCCGGAACTGCACAACGGCCAGGCGATCCAGATGATCGACGAGGTCCGCCACTCGACGATCCAGCAGAACCTCAAGCGCCTGTACATGCAGAACTACATCGACCCCGCGGGCTTCAACTCGAGCCTGCGCAACTTCCAGAACGACTACTGCGGCACCATCGGCCGCCAGTTCGCCGAGGGCTTCATCACCGGTGACGCCATCACCGCGGCGAGCATCTACCTCACGATCGTGGCCGAAACGGCGTTCACGAACACGTTGTTCGTCGCCATGCCGGCCGAAGCCGCCGCCAACGGCGACTACCTGCTGCCGACGGTGTTCCACTCCGTGCAGTCCGACGAATCCCGCCACATCAGCAACGGCTACGCGACGCTGCTGATGGCGCTGTCCGACGAAAGCAACCACCAGCTGCTCGAACGCGACCTGCGGTACGCGTGGTGGAACAACCACGCCGTCGTCGACGCGGCGATCGGGACGTTCATCGAATACGGCACCAAGGACCGCCGCAAGGACCGCGAAAGCTACGCGGAGATGTGGCGCCGCTGGATCTACGACGACTACTACCGCTCGTACCTGGTCCCGCTGGAGAAGTACGGGCTCGTGATCCCGCACGACCTCATCGAAGAGGCGTGGAACCGGATCTGGAACAAGGGCTACGTCCACGAAGTCGCGCAGTTCTTCGCCACCGGGTGGCTCGCCAACTACTGGCGCATCGACCCGATGACCGACGAGGACTTCGAGTGGTTCGAGTACAAGTACCCGGGCTGGTACGACAAGTACGGCAAGTGGTGGGAGAACTACGCCCGCCTCGCGACGCCGAACGGGCACCACCCGATCGTCGCCGAAGACGTCGGCTACGTGTACCCGCACCGCTGCTGGACGTGCATGGTGCCGTGCCTCATCCGCGAGGACATGGTGGTCGACGAGGTCGACGGCCAGCACCGCACGTACTGCTCGGAGACGTGCCGCTGGACCGACGCCGAGGCGTTCCGGCCCACCTACCAGGGCCGCAACACCCCGAACATGGGCCAGCTGGTCGGCGCCCGCGAGTGGGAGACGCTCTACCACGGCTGGAACTGGGCCGACGTCGTGTCCGACATGGGCTTCGTGCGCGACGACGGCAAGACCATGGTCGCGCAGCCGCACCTGAACCTGGACCCGAAGAAGATGTGGACGCTCGACCACCTGCGCCGGATGCCCGAGGTGCAGTCGCCGAACGTGCTCCTCAACCAGATGACCGACGAGCAGCGCGCCGCCTTCGTGGCCGACTACAACCGCCAGGGCCCGGCCGGGCGCCCGGCACCGCAGACGGCCTGATACGACCACGAGGGGCCGCACTTTCACGTGAAAGTGCGGCCCCCAGGTGGGCACTTTCACGTGAAAGTGCCGGAATGGGGCTGGGATGGCGGAAAAGCACCGCGTCCGGTTCGAGCCGGTCGGGATCGAGATCGACGTCGCCGAGGACACCACGATCCTGCGCGCCGCCGCCGAGCAAGGCGTCATGCTCATGCACGGCTGCAAGGAAGGGCAGTGCGCGGCGTGCAAGTCGTTCATCCTCGACGGCGACGACGTCGAACACGACCGGTACTCGACCTTCGCGCTCCCCGACTACGAAAAGGAGGAAGGCTTCACGCTGCTGTGCCGGGCCCACGCCTACGAAGACCTGACCATCGAGCTGCTCAACTACGACGAGGAGATGATCCAGTCCGGGCTGCCGATCCAGGAGGCGACCGTCGAGGTCGTCGCGAACGAGCACGTCACGCACGACCTGCGGCACCTGGTGGTGCGGCTCGACGAGGAACTGAAGTTCTTCCCCGGCCAGTACCTGGACTTCGCGGTCCCGGGCACCGAGGAGACGCGCTCGTTCTCGATGGCCAACACCTCGGCGCGCGACGGGCTGCTGGAGTTCGTCATCAAGATCTACCCCGACGGGCTGTTCTCCCGGTTCCTCGACACGCGGGTCGCGGTCGGCGACCGGCTCCGGGTGACCGGCCCGTTCGGGGTGTTCACCCTGCGGGACAACCCGGGCAAGGACCTCGTCTTCGTCGGCGGTGGCGCCGGGATGGCGCCGATCCTGGCGCTGCTGCGGTCCATGGCCGAGCGCGGCCTCGACCGGAAGGCGGTCTTCTACTACGGCGCCCGCCGCCGCCACGACCTCTGCTTCGAGGCCGAGCTGCGGGAGCTGGAAGAGAAACTGCCGGACTTCCGTTACGTTCCAGCGCTTTCCGAGCCCGGCGACGACGACTGGACCGGCGAGACCGGCTTCGTCACCGACGTCCTGCGCCGGGCCGGCCTGGACCTGTCCGGCGCCGACGCCTACGTCTGCGGGCCCCCGCCGATGGTGGAAGCCGCGCTGGAACTGCTGCCCGCGCTCGGCGTCGCCGACAAGCGCGTCTTCTACGACAAGTTCACCACCACGGGCGAAGGGTAAGGAACCCATGACAGCCACTTCCGAACGCAGCGTGCCGAAGCCGGCGTTCACCGACGCCGAAGCGGGCGCGAAGGTCTTCCCGGACTCCACTGCCCGCCAGTACAACTACTTCACCCCCGCCAAGCGCAAGCAGAGCCACTACGAGGACGTCACCGTCGAGGTCCAGCCCGACCCGCGCCACTACCTGTCCCAGGGCTGGCTCTACGCCTTCGCCGACGGCAAGGGCGGCTACCCGCTCGAGTGGACCGCGTTGAAGGCGTGGGGCTCCGACCGGCCGCTGCCCGAACGCGGCCCGGGCTCCGGCGGCAAGGGCTACGACTGGCCGGCCCACGGCTGGCACGAGTTCCGCGACCCGAACGAGGAGTGGGAGCTCACCCTCTACCGCTACAACGCCAACGTCGTGCGCCAACTGAACCAGAACATCGACGCCGCGCGCCAGGCCAAGGCGTTCGAGCAGTGGAACCGGAACTGGGTCGACTTCGTCGCCAAGCACGTCGGCGCCTGGATGCACGTCGACCACGGCCTCGGCCTGTACCTGTTCGCGAACGCCAACCGCCGGGCGCCGACGAACATGCACAACAACGCGATCTCGGTGAACAGCATGCACCGGATCCGCGCGGCGCAGGACCTGGCGCTGTACAACCTGACCCTCACCGAAGAGGTCGAAGGCTTCGACGGCACCGCCCACCTGGCCACCTGGAACGAAGACCCGGCGTGGCAGGGCGTGCGGGACACCGCCGAGCAGCTGACCGGGATCTGGGACTGGGGCGAGGCGATCTTCGCCGCGAACGTCGTCTTCGAGCCCCTCGTCGGCGAGCTGTTCCGCAGCAACCTGGTGCAGCAGGCCGCGCCGGCGAACGGCGACTTCGTCACCCCGACGCTGATCGGCGCCGAGGAGTTCGACTTCTCCGAACGCGACCTCCGCTACACCAAGTCGCTGTACCACCTGCTGATCAACGACAAGGAGTTCGCCGACCACAACAAGGCGCTGCTGCAGAAGTGGCTCGAGGACTGGGTGCCGCGGTGCATCGCCGCCGCCCGCGCGCTGCAGCCGCTGTGGTCGCAGCCCGACGCCAAGCCGATCCGGTTCGAGGACGGCCTCGACCGCGTGAAGAGCCGGTTCGCCGGAATCCTGTCCGAATTGGGCCTCAAAGCACCGGAGGAGCTGGGCCAGTGACCATCTTCAAGACGGCGGAAAGCCCGTTCAAGGCCGACAACACCGCGTCGAACATGTGCGGCTTCACCCTGATGAACAACCAGGTCGGCGCGATCATCGCGGAAGTCATGGCCACCAAGGAGAACGTGACCGTGACACCGCTGCCCTCGATGATCCGCGTCGACGCCAAGGGCCGGACGGACCTGGTCTACGCCGAGGTCGACGAGGCCGCCGGCGAGGAAGAAGGCTGGTTCAACGCGGCGGAGTTCGAGGAGAGCATGTCCACCCACTACGGGCGGATGATCCACGAAGACGACCGCACGATCATGTTCGCCAACCCCGAGGACGCGGCCGAGTACCTCGACTTCGACCTCAAGGTCATCAAGTAGTCAGCAAGGAAGCACTCGGTCCCGCTCAGGAGGATCAGCGATGTACGAAAAAGACGGCGAAAAATACTTCGTGGTGGACGCCCACACCCACTTCTGGGACGCGAGCCCGGACAACTGGGTCAAGGGCCAGGAGGAATACGCCAAGGGCTGGATCGAGTGCTTCCACGCCTACCAGGGCCTCGGGCCGAAGGAGACGCACTGGCCGATCGACCGGTTCCAGAAGTACTCCGAAGAACTGATGATGCACGACCTGTTCGAAGTCGGGCACGTGGACACGGCCATCTTCCAGCCGACGAACCTGCGGCAGTGGTACAAGAACGGCTTCAACACCACCGAGGCCGACGGCGCGCTGGCCGCCAAGCACCCGGGCAAGTTCCTCGTGAACACCACCTTCGACCCGCGTGAAGGCGACGAGGGGCTGAAGGCGTTCGAGGACCGCGTCAAGCGGTACGGCTGCAAGGGCGTCAAGCTCTACACGGCCGAGTGGCGCGGCGACTCCCGCGGCTGGAGCCTGAAGGACCCGGAAGCCGCGCGCTACCTCGAGAAGTGTGAGGAGCTCGGCGTCAAGAACATCCACGTCCACAAGGGACCGACGATCTGGCCGCTGGACAAGGACGCGTTCGACGTGTCCGATGTGGACCACGTGGCGACGAACTTCCAGGGCCTCAACTTCATCGTCGAGCACGTCGGCCTGCCGCGCATCGAGGACTTCTGCTTCATGGCCACCCAGGAGCGCAACGTCTACGCGGGACTCGCCGTCGTGGTCGGCGGCCTGATGCACGCCCGGCCGAAGTTCTTCGCGAAGGTCATGGGCGAGCTGATGTTCTGGCTCGGCGAGGACAAGCTGATCTTCGGCGCCGACTACGCCATCTGGGAACCCAAGTGGCAGGTCGAAGGCTTCGTCGACTGGAACATGCCCGGTGACGACGAGCTGTCGGACTTCGCGCCGCTGACCGTCGACCAGAAGAAGAAGATCCTCGGGCTCAACGCCGCGCGGCTCTACGACATCGACGTGCCGGCGGAGCTGCGGCTCAAGGACCCGGAGTCGGTCGAGCCGGTCGGCGTGCCGAACTCATGACCACCCTGGTGCTCGGTGCCCGCGCCGCCGTGTGGGCGGCGCTGGGCACCGTCCGCGATCCCGAACTGGACGAACCCCTCACCGACCTCGGGTTCGTCGCCCGCTGCGAAGTGGACGACGCGGGCCACGCGATCATCCGGCTCCGGCTGCCGACGTACTTCTGCGCGCCCAACTTCGCGTTCCTCATGGTGGCCGACGCCTACGACGCCGTGGCCGGGGTGCCGGGCCTGACCGGGCTCGACATCCGGCTGGACGACCACTTCGCGTCCGACGTCATCAACCGCGGGGTGGCGGCCCGGCAGGGGTTCGTCGCGTCGTTCGAAGGCGAGGCCGCCGACGAGCTCGACACGCTGCGGTACGACTTCGTCCGCAAGGCGGTGCTGGCCGGCACCGACCGCGTCTGCCGGTCCCTGGCCGGGCTCGACCCGCTGTCGCTGACCCTCGGCGAAGTCCCGCCGAGCCCCGACCTGGACCGGCTGCGGGCCCGCCGCCGCGAGCTCGGCCTGCCCGCCGGCGACGGCGACCCGCTGCTGCTCGACCCGGCCACCGGGCGAGCCGTCGCCCCTGCCGACGCGAAGCGCCACCTGGCCTTCGCCCGGCTCACCCGCACCAGCATGGAGGCCAACTCGGGGGTGTGCCGCGGCATGCTGCGCGCGCGGTATTCCCTGACCGGTGAAGAGGAGGGCACGGGATGAAGGCCGTGCGGCTGCAGAAGTACCACCAGCACCCGGTGATCGAAGACGTCCCGGAGCCGCGCGCCACCGGGCCCTTCGACGTCGTGGTCAAGATCGGCGGCGCCGGCGTGTGCCGCACCGACCTGCACATCATCGAGGAGCAGTGGGCCGAGAAGTCCGGCGTCGCGCTGCCGTACACGATCGGCCACGAGAACGCGGGCTGGGTGCACGAGGTCGGCCCGGCGGTGACGAACGTCGAGGTCGGCGACACGGTCATCCTGCACCCGACGCCGACGTGCGGGCTGTGCCACGCCTGCCGCGCGGGCGACGACATGCACTGCCCGAACGGGAGCTTCCCGGGCATCGACTCCGACGGCGGGATGGCGGAGTACCTGCTGACCTCGGCGCGGGCGTGCATCAAGCTCGACCCCTCGACGCAACCGGAAGACGTCGCCGCGCTGGCCGACGCGGGCATCACCGCCTACCACGCGGTGCGCAAGTCCGTGCCGCTGCTGTACCCGGGCACCACCTGCGTCGTCAACGGCGCCGGCGGCCTCGGGCACATCGGCATCCAGTCGCTCAAGGCGCTCACCGCGACCCGCGTGATCGTGGTGGACCGCAACGCCGACGCCCTCGAACTGGCGGCCACCCTGGGCGCCGACGAGACGGTGCTGGCCGACGGCAAGCAGGTCGAGGCGGTGCTCGACCTGACGAGCGGCGACGGCGCCGAGGTCGTCCTCGACTTCGTCGCCGAGCAGGGCGCCCAGCAGGACGCGTTCGCGATGACCCGCCGCGCCGGGTCGCACTTCGTCATCGGCTACGGCTCGAACATCGAGATCCCGACGATCGACATCATCTCCACCGAGCGCAACATCATCGGCAACCTCGTGGGCACCTACAACGACCTCGCGGAGCTGATGGTGCTGGCCCAGGCCGGCCAGGTCACCCTGCACACGAAGAAGTACCCCCTGGACGCGGCGCTCGACGCGCTGGCCGACCTCGACGCGGGCCGCGTGCGCGGCCGGGCGATCCTCACCCCCTAGGAGCAGGCACATGGCGAAGGAACTGCGGTTCGGCTCGGACGCCCGCGGCCTGCTGCTGTCGGGCGTCGACAAGCTGGCGGAAGCGGTCAAGTCCACCCTCGGCCCCAAGGGCCGCAACGTGATCATCGAGAAGATCACCGGCTCGCCGGTGGTCACCAACGACGGCGTCACCATCGCGCGCGAGATCCACCTGAAGAACCAGTTCGAGAACATGGGCGCGCAGCTGGTCAAGGAAGCGGCGATCAAGACCAACGACGTCGTCGGCGACGGCACCACCACGGCCACCGTGCTCGCCCAGGCGATCATCCGCGAGGGCATGCGGGCGATCGAGCACGGCGGCAACCCGGTGCTCGTCAAGCGCGGCATCGACCACGCGGTCGGGTTGCTGGTGGCGCACCTGGAGAAGCAGGCGCACCCGGTGGTGTCCGAACAGGACTACGCGCGGGTGGCGGCGATCTCGGCCAACGACGACGACGCCGTCGGCGCGGTGATCGCGAAGGCGCTGCACACCGTCGGCGACGGCGGCGTGGTGACGGTCGAGGAGTCGCCGTCGATCGGGATGGGCGTCGACTTCGTCGAAGGGTTCGAGTTCGACAACGGCTACCTCTCGCCGTACCTGGTCACCGACCCCGGCCGGCTGGAGGCGGTGCTCGACGACCCCTACATCCTGATGTGCGCGGAGAAGATCACCAAGGTGCAGCAGCTGATGCCGTTGCTGGACAAGGTGATGCGCGCGCCGAGGCCGTTGGTGGTGATCGGCGAGACGGTCGAGGGCACGGCGCTGTCGATGCTGGTGCACAACCACATGAACGGCACGTTCCAGTCGGTCGCGATCCGCGCCCCGGGGTTCGGCGACCGGCGGCTGCACAAGCTGGAGGACCTGGCCGCCATCGTCGGCGGCGCGGTCCTTTCGCGACAGTCCGGGTTCACGATGGAGACGATGACCCTGGAGCACCTCGGCCGGGCGAAGCAGGTCCGCGTCACCGAGAACCGCACGACGATCGTCGGCGGCGCGGGGTCTTCGGAAGCGGTCGACTTCCGGGTCGGCCAGCTGCGCGCGGAGCTGGAGCGCGCGCAGTTCGGCGTCGACGAGGACGTCCTGACCGAGCGCATCGGCGCCCTGACGGGAAAGGTCGCGGTGGTCCACGTCGGCGCGGCGACCCCGGCGGAGCTGAAGGAGCTGCAGCACCGGGTCGAGGACGCCCTCTCGGCCACCCGCGCGGCGATGGCCGAAGGCATCGTGGCCGGCGGGGGAGCGGCCCTGCTGCACGCCGAGAAGGCGCTGGAAGGCCTCGGGCTCGAAGGCGACCAGGCGGTCGGGGTGGAGATCGTGCGGCGGGCGCTGGCCGAACCGGCGTTCCTCATCGCCCACAACGCGGGCCACCCGGCGCACGAGATCGTCGCGCGCACCCGCGAGCTGGGCGACGACGAAGGGTTCGACGCCCTGCACGACCGCTACGGCGACATGGTCGCGATGGGGGTCGTGGACCCGCTGCGCGTCTGCCGGTCGGCGGTGCAGAACGGCGCTTCGGTGGCGGGGCTGCTGCTCACGACGAACTCCCTGATCGCCGAGGAACAGACCCCGTGGGGCGGCAGCGCGGCGCTGATGACCGAGTTCGGCCCGCTGGACGAGGGCTTGCACCAGCCTTCACCGGACGCGAGCACGCCGCAGTCCCTCGGGATGGGCCCCTCCGTCGGCTGAGTCCGCGCCGCGGAGAACGGAGGTCCCCCCACCGGCGTCCTGAGCCGCCGTGGGGGGACCTTCCCCGTGCGCGGGGCGGCCGGCGGTGCCACCCTGGTGATCATGACGCACTACGTTCTCGCGCAGACGGTGGCGGCGGTCGGGGAGTTCGAGGCCAAGGGCTTCCTCGGCACGGTGGGCAAGATCGCCGCCGCGACGGTGATCTTCTTCATCGCGATCGGCCTGGTCGCCGGGTTGCTGCTGGGCTTCTTCATCGGCCGCTCGGTCGGGCGGCGGCAGGGCCCGCGCTGAGGACGGCCCGGCTCAGGGGGCGAGGCCGTGGCGGGCGAGTTCGCGGCCGGCGAGTTCCTCGATGACGTCCCGGTCCCGCTCCCGCCAGCCCGTGGCCACGTTGTTCCCGGATGCCAGGCGCCGCAACGGTTGCGTGGTCAACGCCCGCAGCGCGAGCAGGTCGAGGCCCTCGTCCCCGAGGTTCCGCAGCCGGGCGGCGGCGGTCGCGTGGCGGGCGAAGTGCCAGCGCAGCGGGAGCCAGGTCACGACGAGCGTGAGCAGCGGCAGCACGACGATGATCGCGGCCAGCCACCACGCCAGGCTTTCGACGGCTTCGATCTGCCAGCGGCCGGCGTCGGCGAGCTGGTTGCCGACGTTCGAGCCGCCGTGCAGGGCGTTCGCGAGCGCGTCGCCGACGAGCGGGATGCCGCCGGCGGAGTCCGCGGCGCCGTCGAACGTGCCGCGCAGGCCGGTGCCGGCGTTCACCAGCCCGTCGCCGGGGGCGCGCAGCTTCATCACCTGGTCGTACACCGAGGTCGCGAGCCACACCGCGAAGACGACGAGCAGCAGGGCGAGCAAGTCGCTGACGAGCTGGGCGGTGCGGCGGATCGGCCGTTCGGCGTAGAGCTGCATCGAGGATGCCTTTCGCGGTGGGGGAGCGCGGCCACGGCAACGTACCCGCACGGCGATGGCGCGAATCCCCGGCTACGGCGGGGGTGTCGCGCCTGGTCCGCGGGAGAACAGGTAGGTGCCCATCACCCAGCCGTGGACAGTTTCGCCCGCGCCTGCGGACGGGTGGTTCTCCGGCGTCTTGACGACGGGGGCGAAGGTGGTGTGCAGGGATTCGAGCCGCCAGCCCGCGGAGGTGATGGCGTTGAGCGCCGCAGATTCGGCCGGGCCGTCGGGTGCCTCTTTCCAGGTTCGGTCCGCCGAGGTCCGAGGCCCGGTCGCGACCAAGGGGATCGAGATCTGGAACCACTCTTCGCCCGCCTCGTAGGCCGCGCGTGCCCGGCCCGGCAGGGAATTCTTCAGCTTCTCGGCGGCCAGTACGGCGTCGACCTTTTCCCGCAGCTGCTGCGTGGTCGGCACCTTCAGCGGTTCATGGCCGAACGATGACATCGAAGCTTCCTTCCCCGCGGGGCCCGTCCTTGCCCAACGGTCGCCGCGCCCGGTGCGGGCGTTACGCCACCGCTGATCTATGACAGCCGTCATAGTGTGTCGGTCCCCGCGATGTGCTCTCATGGGACTATGACCACCGTCATAGAGATCCGCGAAGCCGGCGACGCCGATCGCGAGTGCGTCGGCGCGCTGGTCGAGGCCTGCTCTCCCGCCAGCCTGCGGCGCCGCTTCCTCATGGGCGGTCCCGCCGAGCCGGCCGAGGTCTTCCGGCGCTACCAGCGGTTCCTGCTCGCGGGGCCGCCGGACGGCGTCGCGCTGCTCGCGTACCGGGGCGGCACGCCGGTGGGCCTGCTCAACTTCGCCTCGGAGACCCCGGGGACCGCCGAGATCGGCATCCTGGTCGCCGATGCGTGGCAGCGGCAGGGCGTCGGCACCGCGCTGAGCCGCCGGCTGTGGGCGTCCGGGCGGTGGCCGGGCTGGACCGTGCGGGCCACCGTCCAGTCCGGGAACGCCGGTGCCGAAGCGCTGCTGCTGGGGCAGGGCTTCCGGCCGGTGCCGTCGTACGAGCGGGGCGAGCGCGACTTCGCGCTGGTCGTCCCCGACTGGGCTATCATGACGGACGTCATGAAGGAGGCAGCCGATGACGAGGACGCCGCGCGAGCGGATGGTGCTCAGCGCCGCGCAGCTGGTGCGGATCCACGGTGTCGGGGCGACCGGCATGCGGGACGTGGCCGTCCACGCCGAAGCCCCGCGGGGGTCCCTGCAGCACTACTTCCCGGGCGGTAAGGACCAGCTGATCGCCGAAGCCGTCGCGTGGGCCGGCGACTACGCCGCCCGCCGGGTGGCGCGCGTCGTCACCCGGATCGAGGACCCGACACCGGGCAAGCTCTTCGCGGCGATGGCCGGCCAGTGGCGAGACCAGTTCACCGACGACGGCTTCGACGCGGGCTGCCCGCTGGTCGCGACGGTCGCCGACGCGGCGGCCACGAGCGACAGCCTCCGCGAAGCGGTCGGCAAGGCCTTCGACGGCTGGCAGCGCCCGGTCGCGACGGCCCTCGAACAGCTCGGCGTCCCCCCGGCCCGCAGCACCTCGCTGGCGGTCCTCATGCTCAGCACCCTGGAGGGCGCGATCGTCCTGGCCCGCGCCCACCGGGACGTCGCACCGCTCGAGACGGTGGTCGAGGAACTGCGCCCCCTGCTGGACGGCGCCGTCGACCGGCGGCGCCGCCGCGAGATCTGACGTGTACGCGCCGATGCCGTCCCACCTCGGGACCGAGCGCTTGCTCCTGCGCCCGTGGGCCGAGCCGGACGCCGATGACCTGCGCGCCCTGCACGCCGAACGCGGCAAGGGAACGCCCGCGCTCGGGGAGATGCGGGAACTCATCGCGAAGATGGCGGCCGCGGCTACGGGGATCGCCCTGCTGCCCATCCAGCGCCGTGCCGAAGGCGACTTCATCGGCTATTGCGGGCTGATCGTCGGCCGCGCCACCCTCGAGGAACCCGAGATCGCGTACGAGCTCTTCCGGCGCGCGCACGGAAACGGGTACGCCACCGAGGCGGCCGCCGCGGTGCTCGAAGCCGCGACGGCCACCGGGCGGAAGCGGCTCTGGGCGACTGTCGGGGCGGAGAACACGCCGTCGTTCCGCGTCCTCGAGAAGCTCGGGTTCGAGCGGGACCACGTGTCCGCGGAAGACAGTGGTGCGGTCGTCTGGCTGACCCGCTCGCTGGGCTAGATGTGATGTCCAGGGAGGTTGGTCAGGCGGGTGACCGGCGGCTTGCCGCCGGTTGAGCTGTGGGGTCGGTGATGATTGTAGAAGTGCAACCAGCCCGGTAACGCCGCCCGCCGCAGGGTTTCCGTGGGGTAGAACCGGGCGTAGGCCCAGCCTTCGGCGAGGGTTCCATGGAACCGTTCGATCTTGCCGTTGGTCTGCGGCCGGTAGGGCCGGGTCCGTTTCGGGGTGATCTCCAGCTCGGTGCAGGTATCACTCCAGGCGTGCGACCGATAGGCCGAGCCGTTGTCGGACAGGACCCGCTCGACGGTGACGCCGAGGTCGGCGAACCAGGCCACAGCCCGGCGCAGCACCGCGGTGGCGGTGGCGGCGGTTTCGTCGGTGTGGATTTCGGCGTAGGCGACGCGGGAGTGGTCGTCGATGACGGTATGCACGAAGGCGGTGCCGGTGCGGGGTTTGCGGTCGGCGCCGCGGGGCAGGTTCGGGGTGGCGCGTTTGTTGCGGTCGCCTTGGGCGCGTCCGACAAAGCGGTGCCCGCCACCGTCGGGGATGTTGCCGAACTTGGTGACATCGACATGGATCAGCGAGCCGGGATGGTCGTGTTCGTAGCGGCGCAAGGGTTCGCCGGTGACCCGGTCGATGCGGGACAGGCGGTTGATCCGGCAGCGCACCAGCATCGCGTGCACCGTCGAGGCGGGCAGCCCGAGCCGGCCGGCGATCTGGACCGGACCCAGCCGGTGCCACCACCGCAGCCGCACGATCGCCCGCACCACCGGCCTCGGGGTGCGGGCCGGGCTGTGGTGGGGACGGCTGCTGCGATCAGCCATCCCGGCCACGCCTTCGGCCCGGTAACGCCAGGCCCACTTCGCGGCGGTCTTGGCCGCGACCATGAACATCTTCGCTGCTTCGGCGCAGGTCCAGCCCTGCTCGACGATCAGGCGCGCAAGCCGGAGTCGGGTGCGTGGGGTCAAGGTGGCGTTAGGGTGGGACACGAAGGCCTCCGGTGGGTGACGTGGTTCCTAGACAGCTCCACTTCACATCCGGAGGCCTTCACCTGTCTGCACGACAGGCCGCCGCAGGTCACCTCAACTCGGGACAACGTCCCTGGACATCACAGCTAGAGCTCCCGGAAGAACTCGCGGATGTCGCGCACCAGCACGTCCGGTGCCTGCAGCGACGCGAAGTGCCCGCCGGCGTCGTACTCCGACCACCGCGTCACCGTGTTCGACAGCTCGGCCAGTCCCCGCAACGCGTGGTCGCCGCGGAAGTTCGCCACCGCCGTCGGGACGCCGGACGGGGGTGGGCGCTCGCCCCAGCCGTCCTGGCCCGTCTCCAGGTAGAGGCGGGCCGCCGAGCCGGCGGTGCCGGTGAGCCAGAAGATCGTCACGTCGGTCAGGATCGCGTCCCACGACACTGCCGTCTGCCGCGTCGCCGCGGGATCCCAGTCCACGAACCACTCCAGGTTCCATGCGAGCTGCCCGGCCGGGGAGTCGTTGAGCGCGTAGGCCAGCGTCTGCGGGCGGGTGGCCATCTGCGTGGCGTAACCCGAGTGGGCGTACCACCACACCTCGTTCTCCCGCGCCCGCTTCCGGTCCTCTTCGGACAGTCGCTCGAGGTCGCCCGGCGCGGTCGGCACCCCGGCGTTCGCGACGGCGTTGACGTGCACCCCGAGCACCGACGACGGCGCGACGCGGCCGAGTTCGGGCGAGACGATGCTGCCGAAGTCGCCGCCCTGGGCGCCGTAGCGCTCGTAACCCAGGCGCCGCATCAGCTCGACCCACGCGCGGGCCGTGCGGCGCGTGTTCCAGCCCGGCTCGGCCGTCGGGCCGGAGAACGCGAAGCCGGGGACCGAAGGGGCGACGAGGTGGAACGCGTCGGCCGGGTCGGCGCCGTGGGCGCGCGGGTCGGTGAGCGGGCCGATGACGTCGAGGAAGTCCGCGACCGTGCTCGGCCAGCCGTGGGTCATGATCAGCGGCTTCGCGCCGGGTTCGGGGGAGCGGACGTGGAGGAAGTGCACGCGCTGCCCGTCGATCGTGGTGGTGAACTGCGGAAGCGCGTTGAGCCGCGCCTCCTGCGCGCGCCAGTCGAAGCCGGTGCGCCAGTACTCGGCCAGCTCGCGGAGGTGGGGCTCGCTGACGCCGTACGCCCACCCGGCGCCGGGCAGCTCGCCCGGCCAGCGCGTGCGGGCGAGCCGGTGGTGCAGTTCGTCGAGGTCGGCCTGCGGGACGTCGATGCGGAAGGGATCCATGTCCGGCACCCTCCCGCCCGTGTAGGACAGGAACGGTCCTCGATGTCCGGCAGACTCGTCCCATGCGCGAAACCCCCGGCCGGCTGCTCCGGCTGCTGTCGCTGCTCCAGATGCACCGCGACTGGTCCGGCACCGAGCTGGCCGGCCGCCTCGGCGTGACGACCCGCACGATCCGCCGCGACGTCGACCGCCTGCGCGAACTGGGCTACCCGGTGCACGCGGCGATGGGCCCGATCGGCGGCTACCGCCTCGGCGCCGGCGCGGAACTCCCGCCGTTGCTGCTCGACGACGACGAAGCGGTCGCGGTGGTGGTCGGCCTGCACGCCGGCGGCGTCTCGGGCTTGGAAGAGGCGTCGCTGCGGGCGCTGACGAAGGTCGAGCAGGTCTTGCCGTCCCGGCTGCGCCACCGCGTGGCGGCGCTGGAGGCGAGCGTGCTCGCGCTCCCGGCCCGCGGTCCCGTGGTCGCGGCGGCGGTGCTCACGGCGGTGTCGGCGGCGATCCGCGCGGCGGAAACGCTGCGCTTCGACTACGTGAACCACGACGGCCGCGAGTCCCGCCGCGCGGTCGAGCCGCACCGCCTGGTGACGTGGGGCCGCCGCTGGTACCTGGTCGGCTGGGACACCGGCCGCGCGGACTGGCGGACGTTCCGCGCGGACCGCCTGACCCTGCGCACGCCCAACGGCCCCCGCTTCACCCACCGCGAACCCCCGGACGGTGACCTCACGGCATACCTCACGCGCACGATGGGCCGGGAGATGTGGCCGCTGCGCGCCCGCCTGAAGCTCCACGCACCGGCGTCCGAGCTGGCCGGTCGGGTGGACGGCGAGCTGACCCCGATCGACGCGGGGACGTGCCGGCTCGAACTGGCTTCGGATTCGTACGACGTCGTGGCGTTCGTGGTGGGGATGCTCGACGTGCCGTTCGAGGTGGAGTCCCCACCGGAACTGGCCGACCGGATCGCGGTGCTTTCCTCGCGGTACGCGGCGGCGGCCGGCGGCAGCTGAGAAGGTTCAGCCCGGCCTAGGTGTGCGTGCCGCCGTCCACGCGGATTTCCGTGCCCGTGATGAACTCGCCGTCGTCCGAGGCCAGCATCGCCACCACTCCCGCGACCGCCTCGGGGCGGGCCACCGGGTTGCCGACCTCCGTGGCCAGTCCCGTCGGGAGGATCGGCAGCAGGCGCCCGAACAGCGTGAAGTCGACGTCCTGGGGCAGCCAGCTCGCCGCCGAGTCCGTGATCCCGCTCTTCACGCTGCCCGGTGCGACGCTCACCGCGCGCAGGCCCTGCTTGGCGTACTCCAGCGCCAGCGAGTGCGTGAACGCCTGGATCCCGCCCTTGCTCGCGCAGTACGCCGCCATGTACGGGTGGGCGAAGGAAGCCGACGTGGAACTGAAGTTCACCACCACGCCCTTCCGCGAAGCCAGCAGCGCCGGCAGGGCCGCGCGGGTCACCAGGAACGTGCCGGTCAGGTTCACCGCCAGCACCCGGTTCCACAGCTCCAGCGAAGTCTCGTGGGTGTGCGACGCCAGCAGGATGCCGGCCGCGTTCACCAGCACGTCGAGGCCGCCCAACGTCGCCAGCGCGGAAGCCACCCCGGCGGCCACCGCGGCCTCGTCCGCGACGTCCATCGCCAGCGTCTCGAGCGCGGCCGAGGCGGGCAGGTCGTCGAGGCCCTTGACGTCGGTGGCGACGACCCGCGCCCCCTCGTCGAGCAGGCGGAGCGTGGTGGCCCGGCCGATGCCGGAACCGGCGCCGGTGACCAGGACCCGGCGATCGCGCAGGCGTTCCATGGCGATCACCGTAGCCGCAGAACTACAGCTCGGGCACCCTTTCGGCCACCGGTGGCGGGCCCGGCGGGGTGCCGTCACCGAACGGGCGGCCGCCGAGCTGTTCGCGGTCGTGCGGGGTGAGCCAGCCCGAGACGTCCGGGCCGAGCGGGACGATCCCGGTCGGGTTCACGTTCTTGTGCACCACGTAGTAGTGCTCCTTGATCTGCGGGAAGTCGATCGTGTCGCCGAACCCGGGCGTCTGGAAGAGGTCGCGCGTGTAGGCCCACAGCACCGGCAGCTCGGTGAGCTTCTGCCGGTTGCACTTGAAGTGGCCGTGGTAGACCGCGTCGAAGCGGACGAGTGTGGTGAACAGCCGGACGTCGGCTTCGGTGATCGTGTCGCCGACGAGGTAGCGCCGGTCGGCGAGGCGCTCCGACAGCCAGTCCAGCCGGGCGAACAGCTTGCGGTAGGAGTGCTCGTACGCCTCCTGGGACCGGGCGAAGCCGCACTGGTAGACCGCGTTGTTGACGTCGGTGAACACCTTCTGCGCGACGTCGTCGATCTCGTCGCGCAGCTTCTCCGGGTACAGCTCGGGCGCGCCGTCGCGGTGGTACGCCGTCCACTCGGTCGACATGTCGAGGGTCATCTGCGCGAAGTCGTTGGTGACGACCTGGCCGGTCGGCACGTCGACGAACGCGGGCACGGTGATGCCGCGCGGGTAGTCCGGGTCGCGCTTGAAGAACGCCTCCTGCAGCCGCTCGATGCCGAGCACCGGGTCGCGGCCACCGGGATCGAGGTCGAAGCTCCAGCTGCGCTCGTCGTGCACCGGCCCGGCGATGCCCATGGACAGCACGGGTTCCAGGCCCAGCAGCCGCCGGACGATCACCGCTCGGTTGGCCCACGGGCAGGCGCGGGCGACGATCAGCCGGTACCGGTCCGGCTCGACCGGCCAGCCGTCGCGGCCATCGGCGGTGATGCGGTCCGGGAGGTAGTTCAGGTCCCGCTGGTACTCGCCCTTGTCGCTCATCGCGTCCTCAGCACTCGTCGGTCGGGGGAGCGGCGTCGAGCGCCGCGGCCAGCCGGGCCAGCACCGGCCCGGCGGTCCGGATGTCTTCGGCGCTCAGGTGGTCGAACACCGAAGCCCGGACGCGGGCCAGGTGGCTCGGGTAGGCCGCCTCCAGTCTGGCCAATCCGGCGTCGGTCAGCACGGCGTTGGACGCGCGCCCGTCTTCCTCGCAGCGCCGCTTCTCGACCAGCCCGCGGCGGGTCAGGTCGTCGACCACCCGGCTGATCCGGCTGAGCGACAACGCCGTCGCCGCCGCCAGCGCGGAGATGCGGAGCAGGCGATCCGGTGCTTCGGACAGCGCGACGAGCACGCCGTAGTCGCTGATCGTGAGGCCGGTCTCCGGCAGGAACTGGTCTTCCAATGCGCGCGGCAGCACGGTCGTGACGCGGATCAGCGACCGCCAGAACGCGGCTTCCCCGGTGTCGAGCGCGGACAGATCACCCATACCGGCGACTCTACCGAAAGCTTGCTTGCGCAACCAGTAAAAGTGAGTACAGTGTCGTTGAACCCTCAATCACCCGGGGGACGCCACCACGAGGAGAGAAGACCAGCGATGACCAGCGCGACCACCTACCCCCAGCTGACCGGCGAATACACCCTCGACGCCGCCCACTCGCGGATCGGGTTCGTCGCCCGCCACGCGATGGTGACCAAGGTGCGCGGCAGCTTCAACGAGTTCACGGGTGCCGCGACGATCGACGGCGACGCGCCGGAGAAGTCGAGCGTCCAGGTGACCATCCAGGCCCACAGCATCGACACCCGCAACGCGGACCGCGACGGGCACCTGAAGAGCAACGACTTCCTGTCGATGGACGAGTACCCGCAGATCACCTTCACCTCGACCGAGATCAAGCAGACCGGCGAGACCTCCTTCGACGTCACCGGTGACCTGACCATCAAGGACGTCACCCGCTCGGTGACCGTCCCGTTCGAGTTCGAGGGCTCCGCGAAGGACCCGTTCGGCAACGACCGCATCGGCTTCGAAGGCTCCACCACGATCAGCCGCAAGGACTACGGCATCACCTGGAACGCCGCCCTCGAGACCGGTGGCGTGCTGGTGAGCGACAAGGTCACCCTCGAGTTCGAGATCTCCGCGATCAAGAACGCCTGACTTCGGGAGCGGGAACCGGGCTCACCGGTTCCCGCTCGCCCGCAGGTTCTCGATCCCGACGTCGAGCGCCGCTTCGAGGTGATCGATGCGGCCGGTCGAGAGCATCACCACCACGCCGCCCTGGATCCCGGCCAGCAGAGCGGCCGCGGTGCGTTCGGCGTCGGTGTCCGCGGCGACCTCGCCGGCGGCCTGCAGGTGGCGGATGCCGGCCGCGATCTCCCGCCGCCACTGCTCCAGCATCTCGCCGACGACCTTCTGCGCGCCGGGGGTCGCGCGGCCCAGCTGTGAGATGAGCACGTTGAGCGGGCAGTGCTGGCCGCGTTCGGTGTAGTGCGAGACGACCGTGTCGCGCCAGCGCCGCCACGCCGCCCACGACGTCAGCCCGCCGAGCTGGGGCTGCTGGGCCGCGATGACCTGATCCGCTTCGTACCGGGCCACCTCCAGCAGCAGGTCTTCCTTGCCGCCGGGGAAGTAGTGGAAGAGCTGGCTCTTGCTCGTGCCGGTCCGCGCCCGGATGTCGTCCAGCGTCGTGACGGCGACACCGCGCTCCCGGATCTCCTGCGCCGCGCCTTCGACGATGCGCTGCCGCGTCGCGGCGCCCTTGGCGGTCAGCTGCTTGTTGACTGGACTCACGGGTCCAATCTAGTCCGTTCGGGCGATTTCGGCCCGGCGAGGTGTCGGCGGCCCCGGGAACGGGGAATCGTTTTCCCGGCCGGGGAGGGAATCATGCTGCTGGACAAGTTCGTCTTCGACGGGGAGCCCGCGCAGGTCCGCCGGGTCCGCGCCTGGGTGCGCGAGCGCTTGGCCGCGGCCGAAGAGGTCCCGGACGAGGTCGCGGCGGACGTCGTGCTGATCGCGGGGGAGCTGGCCGCGAACGCCGTCCGCCACGCGAGGGGACCGGTGCGCGCGCTGCTGACGTGCGCGGACTCCGCGGTGTGGATCGGCGTCGAGGACGCGGGCGGAGCGGCGTGGTTCGACCCGGCGGCCCCCGACGTGGCCCCGGTCGGCACCGGACTGGCGCTCGTCGCCGCGTGCAGCCGACGGCGGGGCCACTTCCACCGCGCGGACGGCGGCAAGACGGTCTGGGCGGAGATCCCGATCGGCACCTGAGCACGGCCCGGCAAAGTCAAGACGGCGCTCCTGGCCCGGTGACAACAGCTCCACCAAGGTCGCGAATGACTCATTGGGGACCTCCGAGGTCCCCAATGAGTCATTCGCGACACCACAGCAGCAGCCGGAACCACCCGACTTCCCCGGGAACACCAGCCTCACAGAGTCGTGAACGACCCTTTCACCTCACCCGACGTCATGAACGACCCGTTCACCACATCTCGGCGACGTCAGCAGGCCCCGGGGGGGCACGACATTGCCGGGACCCTGTCGTCGGGCGCGGTGAACGACCCTTTCATGACACCCGGAGCCGGGCGCGGTCAGTGCGGGGTGTTGCGGGCGTACTCGGTCAACGCGCTCCGGTTCTGCAGGTTCGACTTCGCCATCAGGCTGGCCACGTGCTTCTCCACCGTCCGCGGCGAAATGTGCAGCCGGCGGGCGATGTCCTTGTTGCCCATGTTGTCCGCCAGCAGCTGCAGCACCTCGTACTCGCGGACCGTCACCCCCGCCGAGCGCAGGCCCGCCGGGAGGCGATCCGAACCCGTGCGGCGCTGGCCGACCGCGACGCCGGTCTTGCGCAGCAGCCCGCGGCACGCGCTCGCCACCGCCGTCACGTCCGCCTGGTGGAAGTACTCCTCCGCCTCCTTGAGCCACGTCACCGGGTCGCCCCAGCCGTCGGCCGCGGCGGACTCCGCCACCATGCGCAGGCCCAGGTGCCTGCTCATCGGGAACGGGG
Source organism: Amycolatopsis sp. cg9 (assembly GCF_041346945.1). NCBI lineage: Bacteria > Bacillati > Actinomycetota > Actinomycetes > Pseudonocardiales > Pseudonocardiaceae > Amycolatopsis > Amycolatopsis sp. cg9. The sequence goes on from NZ_CP166850.1 coordinate 7,281,458, forward strand.
TGGCCGCTTCGATCGCCGCCGCCACCGCTTCGTCCGCGCGGTCCGGTTCGCCGGCGCGGCCGTGGTGGACGGCGTCGCCCAGCAGGACGAACTGGCGGTTCCAGCGCATGCCGCTCACCGCCGCCGGGGGCCGGGCCGGGGGCGCGGTGCCGTCGAGCGCTTCGAACAGCAGCCGCAGGCCGTGCTGGCCCGCCAGGTGGAAGCGGCTCGGCTGGCGTTCCTCCAGCGCCAGCACCTGCGCGAGCTCGCGGCGGGCGCGCTCGGCGTCCTCCTCCAGCAGTGAGCAGAACACCTGCGCCAGCCCGACGCTCAGCACCAGCTCCTGCGCGCTGGTGCCGCCCTCGGCGCGGAAGTCGTCGAGGGCGGCTTCCATCCGGGGCCGGTCCGCCTGGTGGGCGGCCACCATCGCGCGCGTCATGTGCGTGTATTGCAGCAGCGCCACCAGCCGGAGCCGGCCGAGGACGGCGAGGTTCTCGTCGAGGATCCGCTCGGCTTGCGCGAACTCGCCGCGCATCACCGCGTGCACCGCGCGGCTGGCGTCGACCGCGCAGGTGAGCGTGATCGCGCCGGTGCGCTGGGCTTCGGCGCGAGCCAGGTCGAACGTGCGGACGTCGCCCTCGGCGAGCATCCGGTGCCCGCCGAGGCGGACCAGCACCTGGGTGCGCAGGTGCGTCAGCTGGTGGCGTTCGGCCAGCCGCCGCGCCAGCTGCAGGTAGCGCTCGGCTTCCGCCAGGTCGGTCTCCAGCGCCACCATGCCGAGCACCTGCAACGCCTGGCACGACACGAACGGCACGCCGGCCCGCTCGGCCACCTGCCACGCCTGTTCGGCGAGCTTGCGGGCGCGTTCGGTGTGCGCCGGGCCCGGGATGTCCAGCCACAGCGTCGCTTCGACGGCGTCGAGGCCCGCCTTCTGCTCCTCGGTCATCTCGCCGCCGAGCGGGGCGCGGGCCTGCTCGATCTGGTTGAGGCACTCGTCGTGCCGCCCGCCGATGTAGGCCGCCCACGCCAGCTGGATGTGCAGGTCGACCGCGCGCTCCAGCCGGCCGATCTCCGCGAAGCGAGCGGAGAACTCGACTGCCCGGTCGAACTGCCCGGTCTGCCCGAGCGCGTGCAGCAGGGACTCCAGGGCGTCGGCGCGGTCGTCCGGGTTCGCCGTGGCCATCAGGTCGACGGCGCGGGTCAGCATGGTCACCGCGGAGTCGGCGGCGCCGCCGTCGAGGGCGCGGCGGCCGGCTTCGGCGAACAGCCGGCCGGCACCCGGGTGGTCCAGCGCCGTCAGCCGCAGCGCCGCGGCCAGCGCGCACAGCTCGCCGGGCAGGCCCGGGTGCAGCTGCTCGACGGCGTCCGCGGCCCGCCGCGCCAGGTTCGCCTTCGTCGACGGCACGAGCCGGGCCAGCAGGGCTTCCGCGGTGAGCGGGTGGCGGAAGGCGTACCAGCCGGGCGTCGTCTCGTCGGTGGTGACCAGGTGCGCGGCGACGCTCGCGCTGATGTGGTTGTGCAGCATGCGGTCGTCCATGTCGGTGACCGCCTGCACGACCGACAGCGGGAACCGCCGGCCCAGCACGGCGGCCACCGACAGCAGCGTCTCGCCGTCCGCGCCGAGTGCGTCGACGCGCGCGGCGATGCTGCTGATCAGCGCCTCCGGGACGCGGGCCTGCAGTTCGCCGACGACCTGCCAGCCGCCCGGGCCGCCGACGAGCAGGCCGTCGGTGACCATGCCGTGCAGCAGTTCTTCGACGACGAACGGCACGCCCTCGCTGTTCTGCCACAACAGGTTCGCGACGGCGGCCGGCACCGCCGACGGCTCGGTTTCCAGGCAGGCGGCGGCGAACTCGCGGGTACTCGCGGCGTCGAGCCGGGTCAGTTCGAAGGTGCGGCTGGCCGAACGCTGCGCCGCCGCGGTCGCCAGCCGGAGCGCCTCGCCCGGTTCGTTGCGCAGGGTGCCGATCAGCATCACGCGGCTCGACGCGAGGTTGTCGACGAGGTACTCGACGATGAACAGGGTCTCGGCGTCCGCGTTGTGCAGGTCTTCCAGGACGATCAGGCAGCCGGTTTCCCGCCCCGCCACCGACAGCAGCCGGAACACGGCCTCGGCGAGCACGAGGAGGTTGCCGTTGTCGTGGGGGCGGTCGCCGCGGTACCAGTCGGGCACGAGCCGGGCGAGCACCGGCACGAGCGGGTCGAGTTCGGGCGCCGCCGGCGGGTGGCCGCCCCGGAAGTGCGAAAGCAGGGCCTCGGCCAGCGGCCGGAACGGGACCATCGGCCCGATCGAGCTGGCTCGTCCGCGCAGCACCGGGAGCCCGGTCGCCAGTGCCCGCGCGGCGACGTCGGCGGCGAGCCGGGACTTCCCGATCCCGCCCTCGCCGACAAGGAAGAAGGCCCCACCGTGGTCGGTGCGGGCCTTCTCCAGGGCCTGGGACAGTGCGCCGAGCTCCCTGTCGCGCCCGATCAGGCGCGTCGATCGGATGCCCATCGCGGTCACTATAACCGGACGGACCCCCTCCGGGCGTAGGCCGAAATGCCGACGCCCGGGTCCGTCTCACTATCCGGGGAACGCACCCGTGACGACCGTGATGTCCATCGTCGTCAGGGAGTTCTGGCTGACCCGCGCCGCCTTGCCGGACAGGGCGTGGTTGCGCGCGCCCGTCCGGACCGACGTCGGAAGGGTCAAGTCGCCGATCGGGTTGTCCGCGCCGGCGAAGTCGTGCTCGGTCATGCAGGTGGCTCCACTCTCGGTAGTCGTACGGGGCGAAACGGAAGCTGTTCGGCGCTGAAGCTATTCAACGAAGGCGACGGTGAAGACCGGCGTGATGTCGAGGGTGCTCAGGCTGTTCTGGCTCAGCCGCGGCGCCTGGCCGGACAGCGCGCGGTTGCGGGCGCCGGTGCGGGTGGAGACCGGGAGGGTCAGGTCGCCGACGGGGTTCTCGGGGACGTCGTGCTCGGTCATGGCTTCGCTTTCGGTGCCGGGGGACGGGGGGAAGGAGTCAGAGGGCGAAGGTGCCGTGGGTGACGACGGTCGGCGAACCGAGCGTGTCGAGCGTGACGCCGGACAGCCGGGGCCGCGTGCCCGCGAGCGCCTGGTTGCGGGAGCCGGCGTGGTTCGCCCGCGGGAGCACCAGGGCGCCGACGGTGGCTTCGGCGGTCTCGGTCGTGGTTTCGCGCATCGGTGGTTCTCTCCTCGTGAGGTGGGGCGGGGGTGATCAGCGGGTCGGGGGTTGCAGGAGCAGGGCGGACGGGACGCGGGGGCCGAAGCCGAGGCGCAGCAGGCCGTACCCGATCCCGGCCAGGCCGGTCAGCAGGCCGGGGGAGGGCACGCCGTCCGGGGTGCCGCAGCGCGCGCCGTCCTGTTCGACGGCGGTCAGCAGCAGGCCGGTCCGGGTGGCCAGCGCGGCCTGCGCGCCGGCGTGGCCGGTCTCGGCCAGCACGCCGAGGACGTCGGTGATGCCGGTTTCGCCGTGGCACAGCGACAGGTCGCGCAGCGGCTCCTGGGCGGCCAGGCGCCGGACCTGCTCGTCGAGGCCGCCGAGCACGTCGGGGTCACCGGCGTAGGCGAGCACCTGGCCGGCGAGGCCGGAGCACCAGCCGTGCCCGGTCGCGGGCTTCGCGGGCGGCAGGGTCGCGGTCTCGCGCGGGTGCCCGGACAGCGCCCAGTCGACGCCGGCCGCGCCGTGCGCGAACCCGGGGTCGGCCAGGTCGGGGTCGATGGACCGGCTCGCGAGCTCGGCCGCGTAGGCCCCGGCGAGCACGGTGGCCGGCTCGAGGCCGGTCTGCGCGGCGACCGAGCGCAGCGCGACCAGGCCGCCGGCCAGCCCGGTGGTGAACCGCGGTGACGTCCGCGGCGTCGGGGCCGGCATCACCGCGACCGTGCGGGCGCAGAGGTCGAGCAGGTCCGGCCGGTCGAGCAGCCGCGCGAGGCGGGCCGCGGCGTAGGCGACCCCGCCGAGCCCGAGCAGCCCGCCCGGCCCGGCCGCTTCGGCGAGCTCCGGGTCGGCTTCGAGCGCGGAAACCAGCGACGGCAGGCCGGACAGCGCCTTCCCGGCGAGGTCCCGGTAGCGGTCGATGCCGGTCAGCTCGGCGAGCTGGGCGAGGAACAGCGCCACGCCGGGGTAGCCCTCGCCGAGCCCGCCGCCCATCGGCAGCACGGTCCAGTACTTCTCGTCGACGAGCTCCAGCCCGACCCAGTTGACCCGCCCGCCCGCGGTGCAGGCGCGGGCGATGATGGCGTCGGCGACCCCGCACGCGGCCGAGAGCAGGTGCGCGGGCTCGGGGGCCTTGCTCGGCAGGATGCCGTCGCTGACCCCGCTCCCGGCGTGCGTCTCGGCGTCGGGCCGGGTGGCCAGTGCGGCGGAGATCAGCCACTCCTGGTCGCGGCGGTCGATGGTGGTCATGCCGGCGACCTTCGCCCGCACCGACGCCAGCGGCGTCGTGCCGAGCAGGCCGGCCAGCCGGTTGCCCTCGGTGTCCCGGATGTCGGCGGAGCCGGGCTCGCCGGTGAACATCGGGACGTCGCCCGCCCACAGGTCGGTCAGCTCGGCGGCCACCAGCTCGCGGCGGACGTCGTCGGTGCTGTCGTCGTGCAGCAGCCCGAACGCTTCGTCGCGCGCGGCCGCGTCGGCCAGCAGTGACGGGTGCGTGGTCTCGTCGAGCAGCCGCGTGTAGAAGCTCGTGGGGCGGACCAGGACGCGGATGCCCGCGCCGGCGCAGCTTTCCAGCAGCGCGGCGAACTCGGTCGCGCCGGCGGCGATGGCGTCGTACCCGGCGCGGAACCCGGCCAGCAGCGCGGCACCGTGCTCGGCCGGCTCGACGTCGACGCCGCCGAGGGTGGGCCGGTTGACGCCGGTACCGACACCCCCGGGCACCCGGACCAGCCGCATCCGGTCGGTGCCGGCGTCGAGCCAGTCGACGCGCTCCAGGGCCGGGGCCGCGGCGCGGCCGCCGCCGAGCCCGGAGATGTCGACCGCGCCGTGCTCGCCGACGATCATCTGCGGCAGCAGCATGGTCCGGTGCACCGAGCGGGCGAGCAGCTCCGCGGCCGGGTCGGTTTCGGTGCTTTCGGCCGGCAGCACCGGCTGGAACAGCGTTTCGATGTCGATCAGCACCGGCTGGTCACCGGCCGCGATGATGTTCTCGAAGTGCACGTCGGTGCCGTCGAGGGCGTGCAGCAGGGCGAGCAGCACGCCCTGGCGGCGGTAGAAGCGGTCGATCTCGGTGAGGTCGGCGCACGGCCGGTGCTCGACGAACCGCAGCCAGCCGTAGCCGGGCCGGTTCAGGACCTCGACGGTCGCCAGCTCCAGGCCGGGGACACGCGGGTTGAGCCAGCCCACCAGCGCGGTGAACGCCGTGTGCAGGTCGAGCGGGCGCGGCTTGTAGACGACCCGCGCGCCGCCGGCGAACCGAAGTTCGCGGACCGCGCGGCCGCGCTGGTGGGCGTCCCCGGTGCCGCCGGTGACCTCGACCAGCGGGCCGGGGTCGGTGCCGACGAACGCGGCGAGGGCCACGCGGTCGGCGTCGAAGCGGCCCAGCAGCTCGGTGGCGGCGGCGATCGCGTGCAGCGACGCCTGCGCGGTGAGCCGGGCGAGCACCGGGTAGCGGTGCAGCAGGTCGGTCAGCCCGGCGGGGGTGCCGGTCCGGCGGACGAAGTCGGCGAAGCGCGCTTCCGGGGTTTCGCCCTCGAGGATCGCCTTGTGCCGCGCCCGGCCGAGCTCCAGCACCAGGGTGCGGGCGGCGAGGCCGGCCAGCTGGTGACCGAGCTGCGCGGCGCAGCCGTCCGCGACCGGCCCGGCGTCGACGGCGGGCGAACCCGCTGCGGCACCGGCGATCGCGGCGCGGGCCGCGTCGGTGAAGGGGCGGAACACCGCGGCGAACGCCGTCCGCCAAGCCGCACTTTCACGTGAAAGCTCCGACCAGGGGGCCGCACTTTCACGTGAAAGTGCGGCCTCGGCGAAGTCCACCCACGCGGGGCGGGTGCCGCCGGGGCGCCGCTCGTGCGGGGTCAGCCCGGCCGCCCACCAGGTGGGCGGGAGCGTCGTGGTCGCCGGGTTCGGCTGCGGGGGAATCACGGGATCGAGCATGCCAGCGGGTGACGCGGACCACATGGGGGTGCTACGCCCGCATTCCCGCGCGGCATGGGGGCGTTCTGGGGGTTCATGGGGGATCGGGCGGGGAAACGCCTGGTCGCGGCGTGGGGGATTGCGCCGTTCGGACGTGGCGGTTGCGCCGTCCGGCGGGCGGGTCCGACAGGGGTTCCCGCGGGGGCGACGGGGCGCGATCCCCCATGCGGGGCACTGCCGGCACACCGGACTCCGCGCCTCATGCGCGCGGCCGCGACGCCCGCGCGCGAGGCGGACCGGGGGGGCGGGACCGGCGGGGGAATGCGGGGCCGCCGCACCCATGTGTGCCGGGCGCCGGGCGATGACGATTCGTCGTGAGAAGTTCGCGGCCCGCACCGCGGACGTTCCCCGAACGCACAGGGAGCGACGCACGATGACCACCTTCCAGATCGAGCAGACCCCGGACCGGCCCGCCGTGTCCGCGGGGCCCCCGCTGAAGTTCGTCCTGTCCAGCGTCGAGTCCGACTCGCACATGTGGAACCTCGTCGCCCTCCAGCTGATCATGGAGGAAATGGGCCACGAGGTCGTCAACCTCGGTGCCTGCGTCCCGGTCGGGCGGCTGCTGGCCGCCTGCCGCGACGAGCGGCCGGACTGCCTGGTGATCAGCACCATCAACGGCCACGGCCACGTCGACGGCGCCCGGGTGATCTCGGCGCTGCGGTCCGACGCCGTCCTGGCCGGGCTGCCCGCCGTGATCGGCGGCAAGCTCGGCGTCCACGGCGACGCGAACAGCGCGCTGGAGGCCGAGCTGCTGGCGCTGGGCTACGACGCGGTCTTCCACGTCGGCGCCGGCGACTCCGGCCAGGCGATCGAGTCCTTCCGCGAGTTCGTCGCCGCGAACATCCGGACCTTGCGGTGACCGCTGCCCGGTCGGTGTTCAGCGCGTTCGTGGCCGAGCACCGCCGCCGCCGGACGCTCGTCGTCCAGCCGCGGATGGGGTTCTCCGACCCGGCCGCGATGCGCCGCGGGCTGCGCGCGGTGGCCGGCGCCGGGGTCCCGGCGGTCGGCACCGTGACGCTCGACAGCTACACCCGCACCGGGCAGCACGACCTCGCCGCGATGTCCGTCCAGTCCGGGGTCCCGCTCAACGGCTACCCGCTGGTGGCGCTGGGCGCGGCCGTCACCGCCGAGCTGGTGGCGGACCTGCCCGGGTTCCCCGTCCAGGTGCGCCACGGCTCGGCGCAGCCCGAAGACATCTTCGCCGTGATGCTCGAAGCCGGCCTCGACGCGTCCGAAGGCGGGCCGGTGTCCTACTGCCTGCCCTACAGCAGCGTGCCGCTGCGGACGGCGGCGAAGTCGTGGTCGCGCTCGGCGACCCTGCTGGCCGGGCAGGCCGTGGACTGCCACCTGGAGAGCTTCGGCGGCTGCATGCTCGGGCAGCTGTGCCCGCCGGGCCTGCTCGTCGCGTTGTCGGTGCTGGAGTGCCTGTTCTTCGCCGAACACGGCGTGCGCAGCGTGTCGGCCAGCTACGCGCAGCAGACGAGCCCGGAGCAGGACGCCGAAGCGCTGTGGGCGATGCGGCGGCTGTGCGCCGAAGAACTGTCCACTGTGGACCACCACCTGGTGCTCTACACCTACATGGGGCTGTTTCCGGAATCCGCGGCCGGGGCGCGGGAGCTGGTCGCCGAGAGCGTCCGGCTGGCCGTGCGCACCGGCACCGAGCGGCTGATCGTCAAGACCACCGCGGAAGCGCACCGGATCCCGACCGTCGAGGAGAACGTCTCGGCGCTGCAGCTGGCGCACGCGACCGCGCTGGAGCAGCCCGCCCCGGCCGCGCCGCCGGGCGAGACCGAGGTGTACGCCCAGGCCCGGCTGCTCGTCGACGAGGTGCGCTCGCTCGCCCCGACGCTGGCCGAGGCGCTGCCGGCGGCGTTCGAACGCGGCCTGCTCGACGTCCCGTACTGCCTGCACCCCGACAACGGCGGCGAAACCCGGTGCGTGCTCGACGACGAAGGCCGCCTGCAGTGGTGGCACACCGGCCGGATGCCGCTGCCGCCGGCGCTGGGCGGCCGCCGCGGCCACGACCGGGTCAGCGCGACCCGGCTGCTCGCCGACCTGTCCTACCACCGCCGAAGGCTCGACCCGGTCCTGTCCTGAACCGCCCGACCAGCTGGGAGTGAGAACGCCATGGAGTACACCGATCCGCCGGACCCGCGCACGCACCTGACCGCGGAGCGCACCCGGCACGTGCTGGGCCTCCAGCACAAGCTGCTCGCCGAGGCGCGCGCGTTCCTCGGCGCCCGCGGGTTCACCGAGCTGCTGCCGCCGGTGATCGGCCCGGTCACCGATCCGGGCGGGCGCGGCGCGAAGCAGGTGGACGTCGACTTCTACGGCCACCGCTACAAGCTGATGACCAGCGCGATCCTGTACAAGCAGGCGTCGCTGCTCGGCTTTTCGAAGATCTTCTACGTGGCCCCGAACGTGCGGCTCGAGCCGCTGGAGACGGCGAACACGAGCCGGCACCTGGCCGAGTTCCACCAGCTCGACGTCGAGGTCGCCGGTGCCTCCCGCGACGACGTGCTCGACCTGCTGCAGGACCTGGTTGCGCACGTGGTGCGCCGGGTCGTCGAGGACGCCGGCGACGTGCTGGAAGCGCTCGGCCGCGACTCGGGCGCGTTCACCGACCTGCTCGGCGGCGCGTTCGGCCGCCTGACGCACACGACCGCCGTCGAGACGCTGCGCGAGCTCGGCCACCCGCAGAGCGCGGACGCCGAGATCGACTGGGCGGGCGAGGCGATCCTGTCGGACAAGCACGCGCGGCCGTTCTTCCTCGTCGACTACCCGAAGGGCTCGCGCGGGTTCTACGACCGGGAAAGCACGTCCACGCCGGGCGTTCTGCGCAACTTCGACCTGATCGCGCCCGAGGGGTACGGCGAGCTGTGCAGCGGCAGCGAGCGCGAGCACGAGTACGGCCGGATCGTGACGCGGATGCGCGAAACGGGGGAGAACCCGGCGAAGTACGCCTGGTACCTCGACCTGGTCCGCTCGGGGATCCCCGGCAGCGCCGGCTTCGGGCTGGGCGTGCAGCGGTTGACGCGGTACATCGCCGGGCTGGACGCGGTGTGGCAGGCGACGGCGTTCCCGAAGCTGCCGGGGGTGGTCTCGCCGTGACCGCGCTGAGCGCTTCCGGTTTCCCCGCCGAGCAGGTCCGGGCCCGGGCCCGGATCGGTGCCGCGGCGGTCTTCCCGGACGCTTCTTCCTACGGGACCGCCTTGTTCGGCGGGTCGCCGGCCGATTCCGCGGACCTCCTGGAGTCGGCGCGGCTGGTGCCGCCGGTGTTCGTCCCGCGGCGGCTGGAGAAGCTGATCGAGCTGGGCCGCGAGCCGCTGTACGGCGACGTCTCGCTCTCGACGTCGATCGGCGGGTTCGCGTCTTCGCTGCCGGTGTACCTGTCGGCGTTCGGCTCGACGCAGGTGGCGGGAGCCGGCCTGGGCGCGGCGGCCTCGGCGCAGGCCGCGCGGCTCGGCATCCCGATGGTGATCGGCGAGAACGTCGTCCCGGTGCACGGCCACGGCCGGACCGGCGGACCGGCGGCGGGCACGTTGCTGGAGCGCCTGCGGGCCTACGGCGACGAGGTCCCGGACGGCCTCGGCGGCGTCGTCGTGCAGCAGAGCACGGAGGACGCCGACGCGGAGGTCTGGAACCTCGTGTATTCGGACCCGTCGGCGGCGGCGCTGCTGGCGTCCGGGCGGCTGGCGTTCGAGCTGAAGGTGGGGCAGGGCGCGAAGCCGGGGCTCGGCGGGATGACGCTGGTGGATCCTTCTGTCGCGGCTTCGCTCGCTTCGTTGTACGAGGTGGACCTGCCGCTGGGGTCTTCGGTGCTGCGGAGCAGCTCGCCCGGGACGTTCACGCCGGAGATCCTTCGGCAGCAGATCCGCTTGATGCGCAACAACTTCCCGCGCGCGAGGGTGTGGGTGAAGCTCCCGCCCGGCCGCGACGTCGCCTCCGCGGCTTCGGTGGCGTGGGAGGCCGGCGCCGACGCGGTGACGGTCGACGGCGCCGAGGGCGGCTCGGGCTGGACGCCGTTGTCGTTCGCTTCGGTCGGGCTGCCGCTGGCGGAGTGCCTGACCCGCATCGGCGCCCCGGCGGGCTGCCTGCTGGCCTCGGGCCGCATGTGGGAGGGCACGCGGGTGGCGAAGGTCCTGGCCCTGGGCGCGCGAGCCGCGGGCCTGGGCCGGGCGGCGCTGCTGGCGGTGGACACCGACCCGGAGTCGGGCCTGGTGCGGTTCGCGGAGGCGCTGGCGCTGGAGCTGCGGATGCTGATCAGCGCACTGGGCCAGTACCAGCCGGACGCGCTGACCCCGGAGGACGTGTGGTTCCCGGGCACGCCCGCCCGCGAGCGCGAAGAGGTCCTGTCATGACGCGCCGGGCCGTCGGTCGTTGCGCTGGTTCGAAGGTCTTGAATGACTCATTCAGGACCTCCGAAGACCGGAATGAGTCATTCAAGACGTCGGGCGCGCCGGCGATCGGTGGTGCGTCGTGACCGCGGTCGACGAGCCCCGCGCCGCGGCGGGCGGTGTGCCCCGCACTGGGGTGGCAGACCCGAGCGCTGCGGAGGCCGGGCTGCGCGCCACGGTGGCCGGATCGGCCGCGGCCGCGGCCGGGCCGCGAAGCGTGGCGGCCGCCCCGGGCGGTGCGTCCGCCGGGCCGGGCATCGCGGTGGCCGCGCCCGAGCCGGCCGCGCTGAGCGTCACCGAGGCGTCGGAGCCGGGCGACCTGCCGCGTGCCACACCAGGCACCGCGGCCAGGTCGCGAGCCCTTCCCGCTCCCTTCCTCGGCCTCGTCCTCGCCATGGGGCTGTCCTCCTTCGGCGACGCGGTCTGGCTCATCGCCCTCTCCGTCACCCTCGTCGGCACAGCCGGTCCCGCGCTCGCCGGCCTGGTCCTCGCCCTCGGTTCCCTCCCCAAGGTCCTCACCCTCCTGGTCGGCGGCGCCGTCGCCGATCGGACCGGGCCGCGGCGGGTCCTCATCACCACCGATCTCGTGCGGGCCGGGGCGATGCTCGGTGGGGCGGCCGCCGTCCTGGTGGTCGGGGCCGATGTTCCGCTCCTCGCCGGGCTGATCGTCGTCATGGCCGTTGCCAGTGCCTTCTTCATCCCGGCCTCCGACGCGCTCCGCCCGAACCTGCTGCCGCCGGAACACCTCGTGCGCGGCAACGCCGTCTACCTCGCCGCCGTGCGTGGGGGGCAGGCTGCCGGTGGGGCGCTCGGGTCGTGGCTGGCCGGGCTCGGGGGGCTGGTCACCGTGGCCGCCGTCAACGGGGTCAGCTTCCTCGTCTCCGCGCTCGCCGCCGGGAACACCAAGACCCTGGCCAAGGCCGAGCCGCGCGAACGCGTCAAGGTCCGGCAGCTCGCGAAGGACGTCGGCGAAGGCTGCCGCTACGTCGCGAAACGGCCTGCCCTGCGGACCGCCATGATCGTCACCGGGCTGCTCGAACTCAGCGGGGCCGGGCCGATCAACCTCGGGCTCGTCCTGCTGGGCGGGAACCGCGGCGCGGGCTGGCTGCTCACCGCCATGACGCTCGGCGCCTCCCTCGCCTTCGTCGTGTCGGTCAAGTGGCCGCCGCGGGAGAAGGCCGGGCGGCTCGCCACCGCCGGGCTCGCCGCGCAGGTCGGCTGCCTCGCGCTGCTCGCCACCGGGTCGCTCGCCGTCGGGATCGCCGCCTTCTTCGCCCTCGGGCTCGTCGCCGGACTGACGGCGCTCGTGCTCGTCAGCCTCGCCCAGCGGTGGGCCGCGCCGGAGATGCGCGGGCGCGTGATGTCGATCCTCGCGCTGTTCACCCTGGCCGCCACGCCGGTCGGGAACCTGCTCATCGGCGTCCTGGTCGAGGCGCTCGGCGTCCCGCTCACCATGTTCGCCCACGCCGCGGTCGCGCTCGTCGCGCTCGCCCTGCTCGTCGCCACCCCGGCACTCGGCCGGGCCGCCCTCACAGAGGAGAAGTAACCATGAGCAATCCCTTCGAAGACGAGAACGGCACCTTCCTGGTCCTGGTCAACGCCGAGAACCAGCACTCGCTCTGGCCGTCCACTGTGGACGTCCCGGCCGGCTGGCGGGCCGTGCACGGCGAGGACACCCGCGCCGCCTGCCTGGAGTACGTCGAAAAGAACTGGACCGACCTGCGCCCGGCGAGCCTCGTCGCCGCGATGCGCTGACCCTTCCCCGCCGGCAGTGAACGAACTGGAGCTGATCACCGTGAACCACGACGCCCGGCAGCTGCTGGCGGCCTGGAACGACACCACCACCGACGTCCCGGAGGCGGGCCGCACGCTCACCCGGCTGCTCGCCGAGCAGGCGGCCCGCACCCCGGACGCGACGGCGCTGGTGTTCGAGGGCGGAACCCTCACCTACCGCGAACTCCACGAACGAGCTGCCCGGCTCGCGAATCTCCTGGTCGAGCGGGGCGTGGGCCCCGGCGTCCTCACCGGCGTCTGCGCCGACCGGTCCCTTGAGCTGGTGATCGCCCTGCTGGGGGTGCTCAAGGCCGGCGGCGCCTACGTCCCGCTCGACCCGGACTACCCGGCCGACCGGCTGGCCTACATGGTCGCCGACAGCGCCGCGCCGGTCGTCCTCACCCAGACCCGCCACGCGAACCTCTTCGACGCCGAGACCATCCTCCTCGACGCCGTCGACCTCACCGCCTACCCGGCCGCCGCGCCGGAACCGGCAACGTCCACAAAGGACCTCGCCTACGCCATCTACACCTCCGGCTCCACCGGCCGCCCCAAGGGCGTGCTGGTGCCGCACGAAGGCATCGTCAACCGGCTCGCCTGGACCCAGGCCGAGTACGGCCTCACCCCCGACGACCGCGTGCTGCAGAAGACGCCGTCCAGCTTCGACGTCTCCGTCTGGGAGTTCTTCTGGCCGCTGCTGACCGGCGCCACGCTCGTCGTCGCGCGGCCCGGCGGGCACCGCGATCCCGCGTACCTGGCCGGGCTGATCCGCGCCGAGCGGATCACGACCGTCCACTTCGTCCCGTCGATGCTGCAGGCCTTCCTGCTCGACCCCGCGGCCGCGACCTGCACCGGCCTGCGCCGCGTGCTCTGCAGCGGGGAAGCGCTGCCCGCCGAACTGCAGGCCCGGTTCTTCGCCACCCTGCCCGGCGTCGAGCTGCACAACCTGTACGGCCCGACCGAGGCTTCGGTCGACGTCACGTACTGGGCGTGCGGTCCCGGCCAGACGTCCGTCCCCATCGGACGTCCGGTGTGGAACACCCGCACCTACGTCCTCGACGCGCGGCTGGAGCCGGTGGCACCCGGGGAAGCGGGCGAGCTGTACCTCGCCGGGATCCAGCTGGCCCGCGGCTACCACGGCCGGCCGGGCCTCACCTCGGAGCGGTTCGTGGCCAGCCCGTTCGAGCCGGGGGAGCGGATGTACCGCACCGGGGACCTGGCCCGCTGGGACGAAACCGGCGCGCTGCACTACCTCGGCCGCACCGACCACCAGGTCAAGATCCGCGGCCTGCGCGTGGAACTCGGCGAGATCGAGGCCGTCCTCGACCGCCAGCCCGGCGTCGGCGGCTCGTGCGTGCTGGCCCGCGAGGACCGCGAGGGCGACCAGCGCCTGGTCGGCTACCTCGTGCCGGACGGCAGCCCGGACCTCGGCGCCCTGCGCGCGGCCTTGGCGGAGCACCTGCCGGAGTACATGGTCCCGGCCGCGTTCGTCGTGCTCGAAGAACTCCCGCTGACCCCGAGCGGCAAGCTCGACCGCAAGGCCCTGCCCGCCCCCGACTGGGCCGCCCCCCGCACCGGACGCGCCCCGCGCACGCCGCGGGAAGCCGCGCTGTGCACCCTGTTCTCCGAGGTCCTCGGCGTCGAGGGCGTCGGCATCGACGACGGCTTCCTCGCCCTCGGCGGTCACTCCCTCCTCGCGGCGAAGCTCGTCTCCGGCATCCGCGCCACCCTCGGTGTCGAAGCGGCGATCGGTGACGTCTTCCGCGCGCCGACCCCGGCCGGGCTGGCCGAGCTCCTCGAAGACGCCGCACCGGCCCGCGTGCCGCTGGCCCCGCGGCGGCGTCCCGAGCCGATGCCGCTCTCGTTCGCCCAGCGGCGGCTGTGGTTCCTCGACCAGGCCGACACCCGGAACGCGAGCTACCACGTCCCGCAGGCCGTCCGCCTGACCGGCCCGGTCGACGCCGAGGTGCTGCGCTCGGCGGTCGAGGACGTCGCCGCCCGGCACGAGAGCCTGCGCACGATCTTCACCCGCGACGGCGACGAGCCGGTGCAGCACATCCTGCCCGGCGGCGAAGTCCCGTGGGTCGTCAAAGTGTCCACAGAGGACACCCTGAGCCGGGACCTCACCGCCGCCACCGAGGCCGCGTTCGACCTCGCCCGCGAGCTGCCGATCCGCGCCACGCTGTTCACCCTGCCCGGCGACGGCGCCGTGCTGCTGCTCGTCGTGCACCACATCGCCTGCGACGGCTGGTCGATGGCCCCGCTGCTGCGCCAGGTCGGCGAGGCCTACGCGGCCCGGCTCGCCGGAGACGCTCCACAGTGGACCGAGCTGCCGGTCCAGTACGCGGACTACACGCTGTGGCAACGCGAACTGCCGGTCGAGCGCGACCTCGCGTACTGGCGCGACGCACTGGCCGGTGCCCCCGAGGAACTGCCGCTGCCCACCGACCGGCCGCGCCCGGCGGTCGCGAGCCACCGCGGCGGCGTCGTCCCGATGGACGTGCCCGCCGAGGTCCACCGGAAGCTGGCGGCCCTGGCCACGGCGGAAGGCGCGACCCTGTTCATGGTGCTGCAGGCCGCGTTCGCCGCGCTGCTGACCCGGCTCGGCGCGGGGGAGGACGTCCCCGTCGGCTCCCCGGTGGCCGGTCGCACCGACGCCGCCCTCGACGACCTCGTCGGGTTCTTCGTCAACACCGTCGTCCTGCGCACCGCCACCGGCGGCGACCCGAGGTTCCGCGAGCTGCTCGATCGGGCCCGCGAGACGTGCCTGGCCGCGTTCGAGCACTCCGAGGTGCCGTTCGAGCGGGTGGTCGAGGAACTGAACCCGGCCCGCTCGCTCGGCCGCCACCCGCTGTTCCAGGTCCTGCTGGTGCTGCAGAACAACCTCGCCGCCGAACTCGCCATCGACGGTGTGCGCGCCACCGGCGAACGCGTCGACATCGGCTACGCGAAGTTCGACCTGGCCGCGATCTTCGAGGAACGCGACGGCGAGCTGACCGGCCTCCTGGAGTACGCGAGCGACCTGTTCGACCGCGAGACCGCCGCCGCGCTGGCCGCGCGCCTGCTGCGCGTCCTGGCCGCCGTCGCGGAGAACCCCGACACGCGGCTCGGCGACCTCGACCTCCTCGACGCCGCCGAGCGCGCCCAGGCCGCCACGGGCGGGATGCGCGCGCCCGCCGAGCCGGCCGTCACCCTGCACGAGGTCGTCGAGGGCCACGGCCGCCGCACTCCGGACCGCACCGCGCTGCTGTTCGAAGACCGCGCCGTCACCTACGCCGAGCTGGACGCCCGCGCCAACGGCGTCGCCGCGCTCCTGACCGGCGTCCCGGCCGGGCGGATCGTCGCGATCTGCCTCGACCGCGGCCCGGACCTGGTCGCCGCCATCCTCGGCGTGCTCAAGGCCGGCTGCGGCTACACGCTGCTGGACCCGTCGTTCCCCGCCGAACGGCGGCAGCTGCTCGCCGAGCAGGTCGACGCGCCCTTCGTGCTCGACGACCTGTCCTTCGTGCGGCCGACGACGAGCGCGCCGGAGCGCGCGGTGTCCCCGGCCGGGCCCGCCTGCGTCATGTTCACCTCCGGGTCCACCGGCACCCCGAAGGGCGTCGTCGCCTCGCACGAAGCCGTCGCCACCACGATCCTCGGCCAGGGCTACGGCGGGGACGTCTGGCTGCAGACCGCGCCGGTGTCCTGGGACGCCTTCGCGTTCGAGCTGTTCGGCGCCCTGCTCACCGGTGCCGCCTGCGTGCTGCAGCCGGGCCCGAAGCCCGAGCCCGCGCTCATCGCCGAGCTGGTCGCGCGCCACGGCGTCACGACGGCGTTCTTCTCCGCCAGCCTGTTCAACTTCCTCCTCGACGAGTACCCGGGCGTGTTCGAGCACCTCCGCGAGGTCTACACCGGCGGGGAGGCGGCGTCGGTCGCGCACCTCACGCGGGCCGTCCGGACCTTCCCGGACGTGGCCTTCACCAACGCCTACGGCCCGGTCGAGAACATGATCTTCGTGACCTCCCACCGCGTCACGAGCGCCGACCTCACCGGCGCGCCGATCCCGATCGGGGTGCCGCTGCACGGCAAGCGCGCGTACGTGCTGGACGAGCGGCTGCGCCCGGTCGCGCCCGGCGTCGTCGGCGAGCTGTACGCGGCGGGCGGCGGGATCGCCGACGGCTACGCGGGCCGCCCGGACCTCTCCGCCGTCCGCTTCGTCGCGAACCCCTTCGAGGCGGGGGCGCGGATGTACCGCACCGGCGACCTGGTGCGCCGCCGGGCGAACGGCATCCTGGAGTACGTCGGCCGAGCCGACGACCAGGTCAAGATCCGCGGGTTCCGCGTCGAGCCGGGCGAGATCCGGACCGCGCTGGGCACGCACCCGGCCGTCACCGAGTCCGCCGTCGTCGTCCGCGAAGACCGGCCGGGGCAGAAGCTCCTGGTCGCCTACGTCGTGGGCGAGCCGGCCGACTTCCGCGCGTACCTGGCCGAGCGGCTGCCCGAGCACCTGGTGCCCTCGGCGTTCGTGCTCCTCGACGCCCTGCCGCGGACGGCCAACGGGAAGCTCGACCACCGCGCGCTGCCCGCGCCGGAGCGCACGAGCACGAGCCGCGCCCCGCGCACCCCGCGCGAAGAAGTCCTCTGTGGACTCTTCGCCGACGTGCTGGGCGTCGAAGCGGTCGGCGTCGACGACGGGTTCTTCGCGCTCGGCGGGCACTCCCTGCTGGCGGCCCGGCTGGTCGCGCGGATCGGCGCGGTGCTCGGCGCCCGGATCGGGGTGGCGGACGTCTTCCGCGCGCCGACCGTCGCCGGCCTCGCCGCGGTGCTCGAAGGCGCCCGTGCGGCGCGCCCGGCCGTCGTGGCCCGGCCGCGGCCCGAGGTCCTGCCGCTGTCGCCGGCCCAGCGCAGCCTGTGGTTCGTCGAGCAGCTCGACCAGGCGGGCGCGACCTACCACGTTCCCCGGGCGCTGCGGCTGACCGGCCCGCTCGACGCGGCCGCGCTGCGGCAGGCGTTCGCCGACGTCGTCGAGCGCCACGAGGCCCTGCGGACGGTCTTCCCGGACACCGACGGTGTGCCCCGCCAGGAGATCCGCCCGCTCACCGAGCTGCCGTGGACCGACGGCCCGGTGGACGTCGCCGAGTTCGCCGCCCGCGAGTTCGACCTCGCCGCCGACCTCCCGATCCGCGCGGCTCTGCTCGGCGAAGGCGACGACCACGTCCTGCTCGTCGTCACCCACCACATCGCGAGCGACGGCTGGTCGTTCGCCCCGCTGCTGCGCGACCTCTCCACCGCTTACGCCGCCCGCGCCGAGGGGGTGAGTCCGAAGTGGACTCCGCTGCCGGTGCAGTACGCGGACTACGCGCTGTGGCAGCAGGAAGCGGCCGGGGAGTCGCTGGAGCACTGGGCCGAGGCGCTCGCCGGGCTGCCGGACGAGATCAACCTGCCCTTCGACCACCCGCGCCCGCCGGTCGCGACGCACCGGGGCGCCACCCTGCCGGTGAGCCTGGGCGCGGACCTGCACGCCCGGCTCCTGGAGCTGGCCCGCGGCGAGCACGCGACGCTGTTCATGGTGCTGCAGGCCGGGTTCGCCGCCCTGCTGTCCCGGCTCGGGGCGGGTGACGACGTCGCGATCGGTACGCCGTCGGCGGGCCGCCCGGACGCCGCGCTCGACGACCTGGTCGGCTTCTTCGTCCACACGCTCGTGCTGCGGACCGACCTCGGCGGCGACCCGAGCTTCACCGAGCTGGTGCACCGGGTCCGCGAGCGCGCCCTGACCGCGTTCGACCACGCCGACGTCCCGTTCGAGCGGATCGTCGAACGGCTCAACCCGGCCCGGTCGACCGCGCGGCACCCGCTGTTCCAGGTGATGCTCGCCCTGCAGAACAACGTCGTGGCCAACCTGGCCCTGCCCGGCGTGACCGCCGCGGACGTGCCGGTCGCCACGGCGACCGCGAAGTTCGACCTCACCCTCAACCTGGAGGAGAGCACGGACGCCGACGGGACTCCGGGCGGCATCGGCGGGTACCTGGAGTACGCGACCGATCTCCTGGAGCCGGGCACCGCGGCCGACCTCGCCGACCGGTTCGCCCGCCTGCTGACCGCCGCCGTCGAGGACCCCGCGGCCCCGCTGTCCACAGTGGACCTGCTGGCGCCCGCGGAAGCCGCGGCGATCGACGCCGCCAACGCCGGCACGGCGGTGCCGGTCCCGGACACCTCGGTGATCGAGCTGTTCGAAGCCCAGGCCGCCCGCACGCCGGACGCACCCGCGCTGGAGTTCGGCGCGGTCAAGCTCACCTACGCGGAGCTGAACGCCCGCGCCAACCAGCTCGCCTGGCACCTCGCCGGCCGCGGTGCCGGGCCGGAGCGGTACGTCGCCCTCGCCATGCCCCGCGACGAGCAGCTGATCATCGCCATGCTCGCGGTGCTCAAGACCGGCGCGGGCTACCTGGCGCTCGACCTGGACTACCCGGCCGACCGCATCGCGATGATGCTCGAGGACGCCGACCCGGCCCTCGTCCTGACCCGCGACGAACTCGTCTTCGAAGGTGAAGTCGGGAACCTCGGGCACACGGCGTCGCCGGACAGCCCCGCGTACGTGATCTTCACGTCCGGCTCGACCGGCCGCCCCAAGGGCGTCGTCGTGCCGCGCCGCCCGTTGCTGAACTTCCTGCTCGACATGGTCGAGCGGTTCGGGATCGCGGCCGGGGACCGGCTGCTGGCCGTCACCACGGTCGGCTTCGACATCGCGGGCCTGGAGATCTTCGCGCCGCTGCTGGCCGGGGCGACCGTCGTCCTCGCGAGCCGCGACGACGTGCGCGACACCCGGGCCCTGGCCGCGCTCGCCGAGGACGCCACCCTCCTGCAGGCGACGCCGAGCCTGTTCCACGCGCTGCTGGCCGAGCCCGCCGACCTCTCCGGCGTGCACGTCCTCGTCGGCGGCGAAGCCCTGCCCGACGACCTCGCGGTCGCGCTGCGGGCCCGGGCCGCGTCGGTGACCAACATGTACGGCCCGACCGAGACGACGATCTGGTCGACCACCGCCCGCGTCGGCGAAGGGGCGCCGACCATCGGCACGCCGATCGCCAACACGCAGGTGTACGTGCTGGACCGGGCGCTGCGGCCGGTGCCGCCGGGTGTCCCGGGGGAGCTGTACCTCGCCGGTGACGGCGTCGTGCGCGGCTACCTCGGCCGGCCTGACCTGACCGCCGACCGGTTCGTCGCCAACCCGTTCGCCGAGGGCGAGCGGATGTACCGCACCGGCGACCTGGTCGCCCGCCGCCGGGACGGCGAGCTCCGCTTCCTCGGCCGCGTCGACCACCAGGTCAAGATCCGCGGTTTCCGGATCGAGCTGGGCGAGATCGAGGCCGTGCTGGCCGCGCACCCGGCCGTCGCGCTGCGCGCGGTCGTGGTCCGCGAGGACCGGCCCGGGGACAAGCGCCTGGTCGCCTACGTCGTGCCCGCGGCGCCGGTCGAGGCCGAGGACCTGCGCCGCCACCTGGCCGCCGCGCTGCCGGGGTACATGGTGCCCTCGGCGTTCGTGCTGCTCGACGAGCTGCCCCGGACCCCGAACGGCAAGCTCGACCGCAAGGCGCTGCCCGCACCCGCCGTCGAGACCGGCGCGGGCCGGCTCCCGCGGACCGCGCGGGAGCACGCCCTGTGCGAGCTGTTCGCCGAGGTCCTCGGTGTGCCCGAGGTCGGGATCGACGACGGCTTCTTCGACCTGGGCGGGCATTCGCTGCTCGCCACCCGGCTGGCCGGGCGGATCCGGGCGGTGCTCGGCCTCGACGTCACCGTGCGGGCGCTGTTCGCGAACCCGACCGTGGCCGGGCTGAGCGAAAGCCTCGGCGTCGCGGTCGCGGCCCGCCCGGCCGTGACGCGGCGCGAGCGGCCGGCGCGCCTGCCACTGGCGCCCGGCCAGGAGCGGCTGTGGTTCCTGGCCCGGATGGACCGCGCGGACACCGCGTACCACATGCCGATCGCGCTGCGGCTGCGCGGCCACGTCGACACCGCCGCGCTGGCAGCGGCGCTGTCCGATGTGGCCGGTCGCCACGAAGCTCTGCGCACGTACTACGCCGAAGACGAATCCGGGCCGTACCAGGTGATCCTGGACTCCTTCGAGGTCCCGTTCGAGGTGGCGACCGGCTCGGTCGCCGACGCCGCCCGGACCCCGTTCGACCTGGCCGCCGCGCCACCGGTGCGATCCTGGCTGTTCACCGGAGGGGACGAGCACGTCCTGCTGGTGCTGACCCACCACATCGCCGGCGACGGCTGGTCGATCCCGGTCCTGCTCGGCGACCTCGCCGAGGCGTACGCGGCCCGGCTCGGCGGAAACGCTCCGAAGTGGACACCGCTGCCGGTGCAGTACGCGGACTACACGCTGTGGCAACGGGAACTCGACACCGACGTCGCCTACTGGGCGAACGCGCTGGCCGGGCTGCCCGAGGAGCTGGCGCTGCCCTACGACCGCGTGCGGCCCGCCACCGCCGACCACACCGGCGGGTCCGCGCCGGTCACGATCCCGGCCGAGCTGCACGCGCGGCTGCTGGAGCTGGCGGCCGGGCAGCGCGCGACGCTGTTCATGGTGCTGCAAGCCGCGCTCGCGACGCTGCTGGCGCGGTTCGGCGCCGGGGACGACATCCCGATCGGCACCCCGGTCGCCGGCCGGCCCGATCCGGCGCTCGACGAGCTCGTCGGGTTCTTCGTCAACACCGTCGTACTGCGCACGGACCTCAGCGGCGCCCCGGCGTTCACCGAGCTCCTGGCCCGCGTCCGCGAAGCCGACCTGAGCGCCTTCGAGCACGACGACGTCCCGTTCGAGCGGCTGGTCGAAGAGCTGAACCCGGCGCGCTCGGCGGCCCGGCACCCGCTGTTCCAGGTGATGCTGGTGCTGCAGCAGCACACCCCGGCCGTCGCACTGTCCGGAGTGGACACCGAGCCGTACGAGGTGGCCCGCGCGGTCGCCAAGTTCGACCTCACCGCCGCGCTGGAGGAGCACGCCGACGGCGGCGGGATCACCGGTGCCTTCGAATACGCGACCGCGCTCTTCGACGCCGCCACCGCCGAGCGGCTGGCGAGCGCCTTCGTCCGGCTGCTGGAGCAGATCGCCGACGCGCCCGCCACGTCCACTTCGGACTTCGAGGTGCTCACGGCCGCCGAGCGCGACCTCGTGCTGGCGGCGGGCAACGCCGTCCAGGTGAGCGACGCGCCCGTGGACTGCCTGCACACGATCGTCGCACGGCAGGACCCCGGCGCTGTCGCGATCCTCTTCGAGGGCGAGTCGCTGACCTACGGCGAGCTGAACGCCCGCGCCAACCAGGTCGCCCACCACCTGCTCGACGACGGGGTCCGCCGCGGGGAGGTGGTCGGGGTCCTGCTGGAGCGCGGCTTCGACTTCGCCGTCGCGGTGCTCGGCGTGCTCAAGTCCGGTGCCGCCTACACCCTGCTCGACCCGAGCTACCCGGCCGAGCGGCTGGCCGCGGTCACCGAGCAGGCGGGCGTGAAGCGGGTGCTGACGGCGCTGCCGACCCACCCGGACGCGACCGACCCCGGCGTCGAGCTGACCCCGGCGGACCTGGCCTGCGTCATGTTCACCTCCGGCTCGACCGGCGTCCCCAAGGGCGTCGCGACTTCGCACCGCGGGGTCGTCGCGACCATGGGCCAGCGCTACGCCACCTTCGACGCCGACCAGGTGTGGCTGCAGTGCGCGCCGGTCTCGTGGGACGGCTTCGCGCTCCAGCTGTTCGGCGCGCTGCTCTACGGCGGCCGCACGGTCCTGCAGCCGGGCCAGAACCCGGAGCCGGAGCGGATCGCCGCGCTCGTCGCCGAGCACGGCGTCACCGTGCTGCACGCCTCGGCGAGCCTGTTCAACTACCTCCTGGACTCCGAACCGCAGGTCTTCACCGTGCTGCGCCGCGCGATGACCGGCGGCGAGCCGGCCTCGGTCGAGCACGTCACGAAGGCGCTGCGCGAGTACCCGGACGTCCGGCTGATCAACGGCTACGGCCCCGCGGAAAGCATGGGCTACACGACGTTCCACCCGATCACCGCGGCCGACCTCGACGGGGCGGCGATCCCGATCGGGCGGCCGGTCGAGAGCAAGCGTGCCTATGTCCTCGACGCGCACCTGGCTCTGGCCGCGCCCGGAGTCACGGGCGAGCTGTACCTCGCGGGCCACGGCCTCGCCGACGGCTACCGCGGCCTGCCCGGCGCGACGGCCGAGCGGTTCGTGGCCTCGCCGTTCGTGCCGGGGGAGCGGATGTACCGCACCGGCGACCTCGTGCGCTGGCGCGCCGACGGCGTCCTGGAGTACGTCGGCCGCGCCGACGACCAGGTCAAGGTCCGCGGCTTCCGCGTCGAACCCGGGGAGGTCCGGGCGGTGCTGGCCCGCCACGACGGCGTCGAGCAGGCGGCCGTCGTCGTGCGCGACGGGCGCCTGCTCGGGTACGTCGTCGGCGCCGCCGAACCGGCCGCGCTGCGGGCGTACCTGGCCGAGCGGCTGCCGGACTACCTGGTGCCGTCGGCGATCGTGCCGCTGGCGGAGCTGCCCCGGACGGCGAACGGCAAGCTCGACCGCCGCGCGCTGCCCGCCCCCGACTTCGCCGCCGGGTCCCGGCGGCGGCCGCGGACCGTCACCGAGAACGTCCTCTGCGGGCTGTTCGCCGAGGTGCTCGGCCTGCCCGAGGTCGGCCTGGACGACGGGTTCTTCGACCTGGGCGGGCATTCGCTGCTGGCGGCCCGGCTGATCGGCCGCGTCCGCGCGGTGCTCGGCGTCGAGCTGGGCATCCGGGACCTGTTCCGCACCCCGGCCGTCGCCGGGCTGGCCGAAGTCCTCGGCGACGCCGCTCCGGCGCGCCCGCCGGTGACCCGCCGCGAGCGGCCCGAGCGGCTGCCGCTGTCGTTCGCGCAGCAGCGGCTGTGGTTCGTCGACCAGGCCGAGGAGGCCAACGCGGGCTACGACGTCCCGCGTGCGCTCCGCCTGCGCGGCCCGCTCGACGTCGCCGCGCTGCGGGCCGCACTGGCGGACGTCGTCGAGCGGCACGAGTCGCTGCGGACGGTGTTCCCCTCGCACGAAGGGGAGCCGTGGCAGGAGATCCTGACCGCTCCTCCGGTGCCCTGGACGGTCGTCCGGTCCACTGAGGACAGGCTGGACGACGTCCTCGCGGAGGCCGCCGCGCACGTCTTCGACCTGCGCACCGAGCTGCCGATCCGGGCCCACCTGGTCGAGGTCGCCGCCGACGACCACGTGCTGCTCCTGGTGCTGCACCACATCGCGTCCGACGGCTGGTCGGCCGCGCCGCTGTGGCGCGACCTGGCCACCGCCTACGCGGCCCGGCTCGACGGCCAGGCGCCGGGCTGGGCGCCGCTGCCGGTGCAGTACGCGGACTACACGCTGTGGCAGCGGGAAGTCCTCGACGACGGCGAGCTCGCCGGCCAGCTGGCGTTCTGGCGCGACACCCTCGCCGGGACGCCCGAAGAGCTGGCGCTGCCCGCCGACCGGGTCCGCCCGGCGTTGGCGAGCCACCGCGGTGGCTCGGTGGAGTTCGCGCTCGGCGCGGACGTCCACACCGGACTGGCCGAGCTGGCCCGCCGCGGCGGCGCGACGTTGTTCATGGCGCTGCAGGCCGGGTTCGCGGCGCTGCTGTCGCGGCTCGGCGCGGGCGATGACGTCCCGCTCGGCACCGCGGTCGCCGGCCGTGGCGACACCGCGCTGGACGACCTCGCCGGGTTCTTCGTCAACACCCTGGTGCTGCGCACCGACGTGTCCGGGCAGCCGACGTTCCGGCAGCTCCTCGACCGCGTCCGCGACGCCGGGCTGGCCGCGCTGGCGCACGCCGACGTCCCGTTCGAGCGGGTCGTCGAGGAGCTGAACCCGGCGCGTTCGGCGGCGCGGCACCCGCTGTTCCAGGTGATGCTGGTGCTGCAGAACAACGCCACCGCACGGCTGAGCCTGCCGGGGCTGGCCACCGAAGGCATCGCGGTCCGCCGGGACGTCGCCAAGTTCGACCTGACCGCGGGCATCGAGGAGAACCACGCGGCCGACGGCAGCCCCGGCGGGCTGACCGGGCAGCTGGAGTACGCGGCCGACCTGTTCGACGCGGCCACCGCGGCCGCCATCGCGGAGCGGTTCGCGCGGTTCCTGACCGCCGCCGTCACGACGCCGGACGTCCCGGTGACCGAGCTGGACCTGCTCACCGCCGGGGAGCGCGCCGCGCTGCTGGCCCAGGGCACGACCGAGGTCACCGCGCCCGCGGTGCGGCTGCACGAGCTCTTCGAGCGGCAGGCGGCCTGGGCCCCGGACGCGACCGCGCTGGTCTTCGAAGGCTCAGTGCTGACCTACCGGCAGCTCGACACCGAAGCCAACCGGCTGGCCCGGCACCTGATCGCCGAGGGCGTCCGGCCGGGCGACCTGGTCGGTGTCCACATCGGACGCTCGCCGCGGCTCGCCGTCGCGCTGCTGGCCGTGCTCAAGGCCGGCGCCGCCTACACCGTGCTGGACACGGACTTCCCGGCGGAACGGCTCATCGGGGCGCTGCGGCGGACGTCGGCCGCGGTCGTCGTCACCGATGGGCGCTCGTTGCCCTGGCGCCGGATCGACGTCGTCGAAGACGCGGCCGCGATCGCCGTGCGCGACGGCGGTGCTCTCGGCCTGCCCGGGAACCCGGACGACCTCGCCGTCGTCATGTTCACCTCCGGTTCGACGGGGGTGCCCAAGGCGGTCGCGGCCCCGCACCGCGCGGTCGTGGGCACGCTGACCGGCCAGGACTACGCCGGGTTCGGCCCGGACGACGTCTGGCTGCAGTGCGCGCCGGTGTCGTGGGACGCGTTCGGCACGCAGCTGCTCGGCCCGCTGCTGGCCGGCGGCACGGTCGTGCTCCAGCCCGGCCAGCGGCCCGAGCCCGCGCTGATCGAGGAGCTGGTCCTGGCGCACGGCGTCACGGTCCTGGACGTCTCGGCGAGCCTGTTCAACTTCCTGGTCGACGAGCACCCGGCGGTCTTCGCGACGGTCCGCCGCGCGATGACCGGCGGCGAGGCGGCGTCGCCCGCGCACCTGGCGAAGGTGCTGCGGGAGTACCCGCACGTGGCGGTGGTCAACGGCTACGGCCCGGCCGAGACGATGGGCTTCAGCACCTTCCACCCGGTCACGGCGGTGGACGGGCCGGTGCCGATCGGGCGGCCGCTGACCGGCAAGCACGCCTACGTCCTCGACGCCCGGCTGCGGCCGGTGCCCGCCGGGGTCGTCGGCGAGCTGTACCTGGCCGGCGTCGGCACCGCGCACGGCTACCTCGGGCAGCCCGGCGCGACCGCCGAACGGTTCGTGGCGTCGCCGTTCCGGGCGGGGGAGCGGATGTACCGCACCGGTGACCTGGCCCGGTGGAACGCCGGCGGCGTGCTGGAGTACGCCGGCCGCGCGGACGACCAGGTCAAGATCCGCGGCTTCCGCGTCGAGCCCGGCGAAGTGCAGGCCGTGCTGGCCGCGCACAGCGGCGTCACGCAGGCGGCGGTCGTGGTCCGGGACGGGCTGCTGGTCGCCTACGTCGTGGGCACCGCCGACCCGACGGCGGTCTCGGAGTTCGCCGCCGCGCGGCTGCCGGAGTACCTGGTGCCGTCGGTGATCGTGCCCCTTGCCGAGCTGCCGCGGACCGCCAACGGCAAGCTGGACCGGGCCGCGCTGCCCGCGCCGCAGCGGGTCGTCACCGGGCACGTGGCCCCGCGCAACCCGGTGGAGACCGCGCTCGCCGCGATCTGGGCCGACGTCCTCGGCGTGCCGGAACCGGGGGTGGCGGACAACTTCTTCGCCCTCGGCGGGCACTCGCTGCTGGCGGCCAAGGTGACCGGCCGGATGCGCACGGAGTTCGGCGTCCGGCTGGGCGTGCGGGCGCTGTTCGAAGCACCCACGATCGCGGCGCTGGCCCGGCTCGTGCCGGAGGCGTCCACGGCGGACTTCGAACCGATCCCGGTCCGCGGGGCCGGAGCCCGCACGCCGCTTTCGCCGGTGCAGCGCGGGCTCTGGTTCGCCGACCGGCTCGCCCCGGGCTCCGCGGAGTACCTCGTTCCGCTGGCCCTGCGGATCGGCGGCGACCTCGACGCCGAGGCCCTCGCGGGTGCCCTGTCCGCATTGGTGGCCCGGCACGAGGTGCTGCGCAGCCGGTTCGTGGAGGCCGGCGGGGAGCCGATCCAGGTCGTGGACCCGGTGCGGGCGCTGCCGCTTCCGGTGTCCGATGTGGACGACGTGGCCGCGTTCGTCCGGGCGCAGGTCGAGATCCCGCTCGACCTCGAGCACGGACCGGTCTTCCGCGCCGCGCTCGGCCGGGTCTCGGCCACCGACCACGTCCTCGTCCTGCTCCTGCACCACATCGTCGCCGACGGCTGGTCCATGGGCGTCCTGGCCGCCGAACTGCGCGACCACTACGCCGGGATCCGGCCCCCGGCGCTGCCGGTCCAGTTCGGCGATGTCGCCGCGTGGCAGACGAGCGCGTCCGACGAAGCCGGGCTCGCCTTCTGGCAGCGGGCCCTCGACGGTATGCCGCACGTCGCCGAGCTGCCCGCCGACCGGCCGCGGCCGCTCACCCGGGACATCGACGGCGCCAAGACCCCGGTGCACGTCCCGGCCGAAGTCGTCGGCCGCCTGAAGAAGCTGGGCGCCGAGCACGGTGCGAGCCTGTTCATGACCGTGCTCGCCGCCTTCGAGGTCTTGATCGGCCGCTACACCGCCATGCGGGACTTCGCGATCGGCACCCCGGTGTCCGGCCGCGCCCACCCGCAGACCGAGCCGCTCGTCGGGCACTTCGTCAACACCGTGCCGCTGCGCGCGGACCTGACCGGCGACCCGGCGTTCACCGAGCTGCTGACCCGCGTCCGCACCAGCACGCTGGCCGCGTTCGACCACGACGACGTCCCGTTCGACCGGATCGTCGAGCTGCTGCGCCCGCAGCGCGACCTCACCCGCACCCCGCTGGTCCAGATCGTGTTCGCCCTGCAGAACAACGAAGAGGCGGGCTGGGCGCTGCCGGGCTTGGCCGTCGAGAAGCTCGCCGTCGACACCCGGGTGAGCAAGTTCGACCTCGAACTCGCACTCGCCCAGGACACCGACGGTGCGCTGACCGGCATCTTCGAGTACCCGACCGCGCTGTTCGACGCCACCACGATCGCGCGGCTGGCCGGCCACTTCACCACCCTGCTGGCCCGCTTCGCCGACGCGCCGGGCACCCCGGTCGGCGAGCTGGACCTGCTGGGCGAGGCCGAACGGGAGCACCTCGTGCACGGCGTCAACGACACCGCCGTCGCCTACGACGAGAGCGTCTGCCTGCACCACCTGATCGGCGAGCAGGCGCGGAAGACCCCGGACGCCCCGGCCGTCGAATACCTCGACGAGAGCATCGACTACGCCGAACTCGAACGCCGGGCGGGGGTGCTTGCCGCGCGGCTGGCCGCGCACGGGGTCGGCCCGGACGTCCCGGTGGGCTTGCGGATGGACCGCTCGATCGACCTGATCGTCGGCCTGGTCGCGATCCTCAAGGCGGGCGGCGCGTTCGTCCCGATCGAGACCGACGCGCCCGAACCGCGGGTGCTCGGCATCCTCGGCGACGCGCGTT
This sequence comes from Amycolatopsis sp. cg9, assembly GCF_041346945.1. NCBI lineage: Bacteria > Bacillati > Actinomycetota > Actinomycetes > Pseudonocardiales > Pseudonocardiaceae > Amycolatopsis > Amycolatopsis sp. cg9. The sequence continues at coordinate 7,309,313 of NZ_CP166850.1, forward strand.
CCCCGGTCTGCCTGATCGACGAAGGCGCACCGGCCCCGGACAGCACCGAGGTCGTCTTCCTCGAAGTGTCCGGCTTGGACGGTGACGCACCGGAGCTGCCGGACACCACGCACCCGGACAACCTGGTGTCGATCTACTACACCTCGGGCTCCACCGGGAAACCGAAGGGCGTCGCCAGCACCCACCGCGGCTGGGTCAACCGGCTGCGCTGGCACCAGGACACCTACCGGCTCCAGCCGGGCGAGGCCGTCCTGCAGAAGACGACGCTGGTGTTCGACGACGCCGCCGTGGAATGCCTGTGGCCGCTCGTCGTCGGCGGCCGGGTCGCGCTGATCCCGCCGGGCCTGCACCGCGACCCGGCCGCGATCCTCGAAGGTGCGCTCCGGCACCGGGTGGTCAACCTGCAGTTCGTGCCGAGCATGCTGACGCTGTTCCTGGAGCAGCTGACCCCGGCCGACCGCGCCGCCCTCAAGCCGCTGCGCAACGTCATCACCAGCGGCGAGGCGCTCCAGCCGGAACTGCTGAAGCTGTTCTTCGACCGCCTGGGCGAGCACGCGACCCTGCACAACCAGTGGGGCGCCACCGAGGTCTCGATCGACTCGACGATGCGCGAGTGCCTCCGGTCCGATGTGGACGGAGCGGGTTCGGTGAGCGTCGGCTCGCCGATCGCCAACAACCGGATCCACGTCCTCGACGAGCACCTGCGGCCGGTCCCGGTCGGCGTCCCCGGCGACCTGTTCATCGGCGGCGTCGGCCTGGCCCGCGGCTACCTCGGCGACCCGGTCAAGACGGCGTCGGCGTTCCTCGCCAGCCCGTTCGACCCGGGTGAGCGGCTCTACCGCACCGGCGACCGCGGCCTGCGCACCCCCGACGGCGCGCTGACCTTCCTCGGCCGCCAGGACTCGCAGGTCAAGATCCGCGGCATCCGCGTCGAGCCCGGCGAGGTCGAGCAGGTCCTCCTGGAGCTGCCCGGCGTGCGCGAAGCCGCGGTCACGGTGTGGCAGCCGGTGCCGGGGGACAAGCGGCTCGCCGGGTACGTGACCCCGCAGGCCGGCGTCACGCTCACCGAAGGCGAGATCCGCGAACAGCTGCGCGAGCGGCTGCCGGTGTACCTCGTGCCCACGGCGCTGAGCGTGCTGCCCGAGTTCCCGACCACCACGAGCGGCAAGATCGACCGCAAGGCGCTGCCCGCGCCGGCCGCGGCCGGCGCCGAGTACCGCGCCCCGGAAGGACCAGTGGCGGAACTGGTGGCGGCGGTGCTGGGGACCGTCCTCGGGGTCGAGCGGGTCGGCGCGGACGACAACTTCTTCGACCTGGGCGGGCACTCCCTGCTGGGCGTGCGGGTGGTCGCCGAGCTGCGCAAGCGGCTCTCGGCGGACATCCCGATCCGGCTGATCTTCGACTCGCCCACGGTCGCGGAGCTCGCCGGCGCGGTCGCCCGCGCCACCAAGCGCGAGTTCGAGGCCATCCCGAAGCGCCCCGACGGCCCGGCGCCCCTGGCCGGGGTGCAGACCGGCATGTGGCTGGCCGACCGGATGGCACCCTCGAGCGCGGAGTACCTGGTGCCCAACGCGGTCCGCCTCCGCGGCCCGCTGGACGTCGACGCCCTCGCCGCCGCCCTGACGAAGCTGGTCGAGCGGCACGAGGTCCTGCGCACCCGGTTCGTGGAGCTCGACGGCGAGCCCCGGCAGGTCGTCGACCCGGCCGGGCCCGTCCCGCTGCCGGTCACCGAGATCGACGCGATCGAGCCGTTCCTGGCGGTGCGGGGCGTCGACCTCACCACCGGGCCGGTGTTCGCCGCCGCCCTCGGGCGCTTGGCCGAGGACGACCACGTGCTGCTCCTGTCGGCGCACCACATCGTCCTCGACGGCTGGTCGGAAGGCGTCCTCGCCGAGGAGCTGCGTGACCTCTACGCGGGCGCCGAGCTGCCGCCGCTGCCGGTGCAGTACGCCGACGTCGCGGCCTGGTCCCAGCCGACCGAAGCGGACGTCGAGTTCTGGCGGACGCAGCTGGCCGGCGTGCCGCAGGTCGTCCAGCTGCCGATCGACCGGCCGCGGCCGCCGGTGCGCGACCCCCGCGGCGCGCGGTACGAGTTCACCGTGCCCGCGGAGCTGGCCGCCCGGCTCGGCGAGGTCGGCGCGCAGGCACGGGCGAGCCTGTTCATGACGCTGCTCGCCGGGTTCCAGGTGCTCGTCTCGCGGCACACCGGGCTGCGGGAGTTCGCGATCGGCAGCCCGGTCGCCGGCCGGGACCACCCCGACACCGAGCGGCTGATCGGCCAGTTCGTCAACACCCTCGCCCTGCGCGCGGACCTGACCGGCTCGCCCGGCTTCACCGAGCTGCTCGGCCGGGTCCGGGAGACGGCGCTGAACTCCTTCAGCCACCAGGAGGTCCCGATCGACCGGGTCGTCGCCGAGCTGCGACCCGACCGCGACCCGAGCCGGAACCCGCTGGTCCAGCTCATGTTCGCGCTGCAGACGGTGTCCGCGGGCGGCTGGGAGTTCGCCGGGCTCGACTGCGAGCCCCTCGGTGTCGAGACCGGCGCGGCCAAGTTCGACCTCGCCATGGTCTTGCGCGAGCAGGCCTCCGGCGAGGTGGGCGGGGTGCTGGAGTACCCGGTCGCGCTGTTCGACGAGGACACGGTCGCCGCGTTCGCCGACCGGTACCTGCGGCTGCTGGCCGGGTTCGCCGCCGACCCGGCGCGTCCGGTCGACCGCGTCCCGATGCTCGACGCGGCCGAGGTCACCGCGGCCGAAGCCGATGCGCCGGGCGGGACGTTCGCCGGGCTCGTCGAGGCCCAGGTGCGGCGGAACCCGGACGCCCCGGCCGTCGTGGCCGGGCCGGACTCGCTGACCTACGGGGAGCTGGACCGGGCGGCCAACCGCCTGGCCCACGCCCTGCGCGAACGCGGGGCCGCTCCGGAAACGGTGGTCGCGCTGCTGCTGCCGCGCTCGGCCGACCTGGTCGTGGCGCAGCTCGCGGTGGTCAAGACCGGAGCCGCGTTCCTCCCGATCGACCCCGGTTACCCCGCCGAGCGCATCCGGTACATGCTCGACGACGCCGATCCGGTGGTGGTGCTGAGGGACCTCGAGATGTCCACAGTGGACGACAGGCCGCCGGCCGTCGAGGTCCGGCCGGAGAACGCGGCGTACGTGATCTACACGTCGGGCTCCACCGGACGGCCGAAGGGGGTCGTGGTCAGCCACGCCGGCCTCGGCACGCTGGTGGCCAACACCATCGCGGCCTACCGGGTCGGCCCGGGCGACCGGGTGCTGCAGTACGTGTCCCCGAGCTTCGACGCGTCGATCCTCGAGCTGTGCGCGTCGCTGATGACCGGCGCCGCACTGGTGGTCACCCCGCCCGGTCCGCTCCTGGGCGACCAGCTGCGGGACGTCCTCGCCGAAGGCCGGGTGACGCACGCGCTGATCCCGCCCGCGGCACTGGCCACCGTGGAGGACCCGGACCTGCCGGACTTCCGGACGGTCGTGGTCGGCGGCGACGTCTGCCCGCCCGAGCTGGTCGCGAAGTGGGCACCGGGCCGCCGGATGCTCAACATGTACGGCCCGACCGAAGCCACCGTCGTGTCCACGGTGTCCGAACCCCTGGTGACCGGCGCTCCGGTGACCATCGGCCGGGCGCTGCGGTACACCAGCGCGTACGTCCTGGACGACCGGCTCCAGCCGGTGCCGCCGGGCGTCGCGGGGGAGCTGTACGTGGCGAGCCCGGGCCTCGCCCGCGGCTACCTCGGGCGGCCGGGGCTCACCGCGAGCCGGTTCGTGGCGAACCCGGCGGGCGGGCGGATGTACCGCACCGGCGACCTCGTCCGCCGGACCCGGGCCGGGGAGCTGCAGTTCCTGGGCCGGACCGACGACCAGGTCAAGATCCGCGGCTTCCGCATCGAACTCGGCGAAGTCGAGTCGGCGCTGCGGGCGCACCCGGCACTGACCGCGGCGGTCGTGCTCGCCAAGCCCGACCCGGCCGGCCAGAAACGCCTGGTCGCCTACGTCGCCGGTGACGTGACGGCCGCGGACCTGCGGGCGTTCCTCGGGCAGCGGCTGCCGGAGCACCTGGTGCCCGGCGCGTTCGTCGTCCTCGACGCGCTGCCGGTCAACGCCAGCGGCAAGCTCGACCGGGCGGCGCTGCCCGAACCGGCCGAGGAAGTCGCGGACTACCTCGCCCCCACCAGTCCCGAGGAACAGCTGATCGCCGACATCTGGAGCGAGGTGCTCGGCGTGCCCCGCGTCGGGCTCGGCGACGACTTCTTCGCCCTCGGCGGGCATTCCGTGCTCGCCGCCAAGGTCCGGATGCGGCTGCAGGCCGCGTTCGGGGTGGACCTCTCCCTGCCCGTGCTGTTCCAGACCACCACGGTCGCCGCGCTCGCCGCCGTGGTCCACACCGAGATCGAGGCCGAGCTCGCCGGCATGTCCGAGCAGGAGCTCCTCGACTCCCTCACCGAGGAGGCCAGCGCATGACCACGTTCGACATCCGCCCCGACGCCGACGCCGAGCGCGCCGCGCGGCTGCGGGCCGCGGTGCTCGCGAAGCGGTTGCGCGGCCGGGCCGCCACGCCGGCCCGGGCGTTCGGCCGGGCCGACCGCGGCGCCCCGCTGCCGCTGTCGGCCGGGCAGCAGCGCCTGTGGTTCCTCGACCGGCTCGACCCGGACAGCGCCGAGTACGCCGTGCCGCTCCTGCTCCGGCTGGAGGGCGCCCTCGACGTCGAGGCGCTCCGGCGGTCGCTCGACGCCTTGGTGGCGCGGCACGAGATCCTGCGCACGACCTACACCGCGGAGGACAACAAGCCGCGCCAGGTGATCGAAGCTCCGGCGCCGGTCGACCTGCCGGTCGTCGAGGGTGACCTGGACACGCTGCTGGCGGAGTACGTCAGCCGCCCGTTCGACCTGGCCGCCGGGCCGGTCTTCCGGGCGCTGCTGGTCCGCGAGGCACCCGAGCGGCACGTGCTCGCCCTGAACGTCCACCACATCGCCTGCGACGGCTGGTCCCTGCCGATCCTGCTGGGCGACCTGCGCAAGCTCTACACCGGCACCGAGCTGCCCCCGGTCGAACTGTCCTATGCGGACTTCGCCGTTTGGGAACAGTCCCGGGTGGACGCCCACACGGCCGACCTCGCGTACTGGAAGGAGCGGCTCGCCGAACTGGAGACTCTGGAGCTGCCCGCGGACCGCCCGCGCCCGGCCCAGCGTGACCACCACGGAGCTTCGGTTCGCTTCACCATCCCCGCGGCCGCCGCCGAGGCGGTACTGAACCAGGGAAAGAACACGGGCGCGACGCCGTTCGTGACGCTGCTCGCCGCCGCGTACGTCGTGCTCGGGCGGCACACCGGCCGCGAGGACATCGCCGTCGGCACCCCGGTCGCCGGGCGCGGCCGGGCCGAGCTGGAGCACATGGTCGGGTTCTTCGTGAACACCGTCGTCGCCCGCGGCGACCTCTCCGGCGACCCGGACTTCACCGCGCTCGCCGACCGCGTCCGCGTGGCCCGGCTGGCCGACCAGGCGCACGAAGACCTGCCGTTCGAGCGGCTGGTGAAGGAACTGGCGCCGGAGCGCGACCTCGCGCACACCCCGGTCGTCCAGGTCATGTTCGCCGTCTACGACGCGTCCGAGGGGGAAGCCGCGCTGGGCGACCTGCGGGTGTCGCCGGTGGACCTCCCGTCGACGACGGCGAAGTTCGACCTGATGATCTCCTTCGTCCGCCAGGCCGACGGGTCGGTCGAAGGCGTGCTGGAGTACGCGACCGCGTTGTTCGACGAGGTCCGGATGGCGCGCATGGGCGAGCACTTCGTCCGGCTGTTCACGGAGCTGGCCGCCCGCCCCGGCGCCCGGCTGTCCGAAGTGCACGTCCTCGGCGCGGACGAACGGGAACTGCTGCTGGGGAAGTGGAACGACACCGCCGAGCCCTACCTGCGCGGCACCGTGCACGGCCGGATCGCCGCGCAGGCCGCGTCCGCCCCGGACGCGATCGCCGTCCGCTGCGGCCGCACCGAGCTGACCTACGCCGAGCTGGAAGCCCGTGCGACCCGGCTGGCCCAGCGGCTGCGCGCCCACGGCGTCGGCGTCGAAACCCCGGTCGGCGTGCTCTGCGAACGCGGCCCGCTGCTGCTGCCGGTGCTGCTGGCCGTCCTCAAGACCGGCGGCCACTACATCCCGCTCGACCCGGCCTACCCGCAGGACCGCAAGGAGTACATGCTCCGCCAGGCCGGCGCCCGCGTCCTCGTCACCACCCGCCGGTACGCCGGGGCGGACCTCGGCGAGATCAAGCTGCTGGCCGACGAGCCGGTCGCCGACGACCCGGTGCCGTGGACGGACCCGGTCGTCGACCCGGAAAACCTCGCCTACGTCATCTACACCTCCGGCTCGACCGGCCGCCCCAAGGGCGTCCAGATCAGCCACCGCGGGGTGCTGCACTACCTGGACTGGTGCCGCCAGGCCTACCGCGCCGACGAGGGCGACGGCGCCCCGGTGCACTCGTCGCTCGCCTTCGACCTCACCGTCACCGGGCTGTTCCTGCCGCTGCTGTGCGGCACGACGGTGACGCTGGTGCCGGAGGACGAGCACCCGGTGGCGGGCCTCGCGGACGTGCTGTCGAGCGGGCGGAAGTTCAGCTTCGTCAAGCTCACCCCGGCCCACCTCGAACCGCTGCGCCGCTGCCTCGCCCCGGAAGCCGCGGCGGCGGCCGCGCACCTGGTCGTCGGCGGCGAGCAGCTCACCGCGGAAGCGCTGGAGTTCTGGCGCGAGCACGCCCCCGACGTCGTGGTGGCCAACGAATACGGCCACACCGAGACGTCGGTGGCGAACGTGATCAACCTGCTGCCCGCCGCCGAGTGCGTCAGCACGCCGATCCCGGTCGGCCGCCCGATCTGGAACACCGAGGTCTACCTCCTCGACGAGCACCTGCGGCCGGTCCCGGTCGGTGTCACCGGCGAGCTGTACGCCGGTGGTGCGGGGGTGGCCCGCGGGTTCGCCGGCAACCCCGGCCTGACCGCGGCTAAGTACGTGGCCAACCCGTTCGGCCCCGGCCGCCTCTACCGCAGCGGCGACCTCGCCCGCTACCTGCCGGACGGGCGCCTGGAGTTCGTCGGCCGCACCGACCACCAGGTCAAGGTGCGCGGCTACCGGATCGAGCTGGGCGAGATCGAGGCCGCGCTGGTCGGCGGCCCCGGCGTCACCGAGGCGGTCGCGGTGGTCCGCGACGGCGCGCTCGCCGGGTACGTCGCCCCGTCCACCGTGGACGCCGACGCCCTGCGGGCGCACCTGTCCGAGCGGCTGCCGGAGTACATGGTCCCGGCGACGCTGACCACTTTGGCCACCCTGCCGCTGACGTCCAACGGCAAGGTCGACCGGGTCGCGCTGCCCGCCCCGGACGCCGCACCGGTGTCGACGTCCGGGGTGCTCCCGCGCGACGAGCTGGAGATGGCGCTGGCCAAGCTGTGGGAGGACCTGCTCGGCCGCCGCGTCGGCGTCACCGACGGCTTCTTCGACGTCGGCGGGCACTCGCTGCTGGCGGTCGTGCTGGTGGACCGGATCAAGGCCGAGCTGGGCGCGACCGTCGGGCTGGCCGAGGTGTTCCGCGCCCCGACGGTCCGGGCGCTGGCCGACCTCATCCGCGCCGGGGAAAGCGCCGGGGGACTGGTCGTCCCGCTCTCGCCGGGCCGCGCGGGCGTCGCACCGCTGTTCCTGCTGCCGCCGACCGCCGGGAGCCCGTTCCCGTACCTGCAGCTGGTGGCCGAGCTGGACCCGGCGCTGCCGGTGTTCGGTCTGCAGGCACCCGGGTTCGCGCCCGGCGAAGACCCGGTCCACACCATCGAGGAGCTGGCCGCGGCGTTCGTCGCGGACCTCCTGCCGGTGGCGGGGGACCGGCCGATCCGGCTCGCGGGCTGGTCCCAGGGCGGCTCGGTCGCCTTCGAAATGGCCGCCCAGCTGGAAAAAGCGGGCCGGGCCGTCGAGCACCTGTGCGTCATCGACGCCACCGTGCTCGGCGTCGACGACTACGGCAACCCGCTGCCGGAGGTCGACACCAGCGACCCGCTGGCGTGGTTCGGCGAGGCCGTGCTGAAGCTGGCGCCGGGGGCGGCCGACACCCTCGACGAGATGCTCGCCGAGGCCCGCGACCGCGGCATGGTGTCCGAAGTCGCGGGCAACGCCGTCGTCGAGCAGATGGCGCGGGTCTACCTCGCGGGCAAGGACGCCGTCGAGGCCTACCGCTGCCGGGCGGTCGTCGACACCGGGATCCACCTCATCACCTCCACCGGCACCCACCCGGTGAAGGGCCGCCCGGAGGTGCGGCCGGAGAGCTGGCGCGCCCGCACGCGCGGCGAGCTCACGGTGACGCCGGTGCCGGGCCACCACTGGGACATGGTCGAACCGCCGCACGTGGCGGAGCTGGCCCGGGCCGTGCTGGCCGGGCTCCCCGTGACCGCCGACGAGTGAAGGAGAACGCCATGACCGAAGACCTCGCGGTCGCCGCACCGGCCCCCGCCACCGTCACCGACCCCCGCGCGGGCAGCTTCCGCGTCGATGCCCATCACGGCGAAATCCTGCAAGGGGTGTTCGCCGACGGCGGCCGGCTGCGCCGCGGCCTGGTCACCCTGCCGTGCCCGCTCTACAGCACCCGCGCCACCTTCCTGCCGACCGAGGACGCCGGCACGACCGTGCGGCCCGCGTGGCGCAGCAAGGCGCGCCGCGCCGCCGACCTGACGCTGGCCCGGCTCGGGTACCCGGTGCCGGGCGGGCTGCTCGACATCACCAGCGACATCCCGCTGTGCCGCGGCTTCGGTTCCTCGACCGCGGATGTCACGTCGGCGATCGGCGCGGTCCTCGCCGCGACCGGCCGCCGCCTCGCACCCGCCGAGGTGGGCGCGCTGGCCGTCGAAGCCGAAACCGCGTCCGACTCGCTCATGTACGGCGGCCGGGCCGTGGTCTTCGCCCACCGCGAAGGCGAGCCGATCGAGGACCTCGGCGAGCTGATGCCGCTGGCCGTCCTGGGGTTCGGCACCAGCCCCGGCGGGCGCGGCGTCGACACGCTGGAACTCACGCCCGCGCGCTACACGTCGTGGGAGATCGAGGCGTTCCGACCGCTGCGCGGCCTGCTGCGCCGGGCCGTGGCCGACGGCGACGCGGGCCTGCTCGGCCGGGTCGCCACCGCCAGCACCCTGCTCAACCAGCGCCACCTGCCCGTGCCGGGGCTGGACGACGTCCTCGCCGTCGCCCGCGCCGCCGGGGCCGCCGGCGTGCAGGTCGCCCACAGCGGCGACGTCGCCGGGCTGATCTTCGACGCGACCGACCCCGAAACCCCGGCGCGGCTGCAGTTCGCCGCGACGCGGCTCGACGTGACCGAGACCTGGCAGTTCGAAACCGAGAGGTGAGTCCGATGACCCTTGCCGCACCCGTGAGCCGGTCCGTCGTGGAGGCGACCGAGCTGCCCCGGATCATCCGCGTCCGGCCGAACTTCCACGTCGCCGCCTTCGGCCTGATGAAGCTGCTGCCCGCCCGGTTCATGCTCGACCGCGCCGAGGAGCGCGGCGAGGTCGGCCCGGGCACGACCGTGCTCGAGACGTCGTCGGGCACCTTCGGCCTCGGCCTCGCCATGGTCTGCCGGCTGCGCGGCTACCCGCTCACGATCGTCGGCGACCCGGCGATCGACGCGCCGCTCAAGCGCCGCCTCGAGCACCTCGGCGCCCGAGTCGAGATCTGCCCGGAACCCAGTCCCGTCGGCGGGTACCAGCGTGCGCGGCTGGACCGGCTCGAGCAGCTGCGCGCGGAGTACCCGAACCACTGGGTTCCGGGCCAGTACAGCAATCCCGACAACCCGCGGTCGTACGCGCTGGTGGCCGAGCAGCTCGCCGAGACGATCGGCGTGCCGGACTGCCTCGTCGGCGCGGTCGGCTCCGGCGGCTCGACGTCCGGCACGAGCTCGTTCCTGCGGATGCTCGTCCCGGAGATGACGCTGATCGGCGTCGACACCCAGCGCAGCGCCATCTTCGGCCAGCCGGACGGCCCGCGCGTGCTGCGCGGGCTCGGCAACAGCCTGGTGCCGGCCAACGTCGAGCACTCGAGCTACGACCAGGTGCACTGGATCGGCGCGGCCGAGGCGTTCGCGGCGACGCGGGAGCTGTACGCGCGCCACTGCCTGTTCATGGGCCCGACCAGCGGCGCCTCGTTCAAGGTCGCGGACTGGTTCGCGCGCCGGAACCCGGACGCCACGGTCGTCGCGCTGCTGCCGGACGAGGGCTACCGCTACCAGGACACCGTCTACTCCGACGAATGGCTGCGCGCGCAGGGGCTGGCGCACGCGGGGGCGGCCGAGCCGTACGAAGTGGTCGCGCCGACCGAGCCCGGCGGCTCGTGGACGTGGCTGAACTGGGGCCGGCGCTCGCTCGCCGACGCGTCGTGATGCGCACGCTGCTGCTCGTCGAGAGCAACACGACCGGCACCGGGCGGCTGTTCGCGCGGCAGGCCCGGTCGCTGGGGTTCGAGCCGGTGCTCGCCGCGGCCGACCCGGCGCGCTACCCGTACGCGGCCGAGGACGGCGTCCGCGTCGTCCGGTGCGACACGGCGGACGCGTGCGCGGTGCTGGCCGCGGACATCGGCGAGCCCGCCGGGGTGACCACCAGTTCGGAGTACTTCATCCCGGTCGCGGCGCGGATCGCGGCGAAGCTGGGCCTGCCCGGACCCGATCCGCTCGCCGTGACGGAGTGCCGGAACAAGGCGCACCAGCGGGCCGTCCTCGGGGCGCCGTGCACCGTGGCGACGTCCGTGGCGGAGGCGGTCGCGGCGGCCGTCGAGTTCCCCGTCGTGCTGAAGCCGGCCGAGGGCTCGGGCAGCGTCGGGGTGCTGCGGTGCGAGACGCCGGAGGCGGTCGCGTCCCAGGCGGCGGCGCTGCTTTCGGTGACGCACAACGAACGCGGGCTGCCGGTGCCGGCGCAGGTGCTCGTCGAGCCGTACGCGAGCGGGCCGGAGTACTCGGTGGAGCTGTTCGGCGACGTCGTGGTCGCGGTGGTCCGCAAGCACCTCGGCCCGGCGCCGTACTTCGTCGAAGTGGGCCACGACGTCCCGGCGTCGCTGCCGCCCGCGGACGAGACGGCGCTGATCGACACGGCCCGGTCGGCGGTGACCGCGCTGGGCCTCGGCTTCGGCGCGGCCCACGTCGAGATCCGGCTGACCCCGTCCGGCCCGCGGCTGATGGAGGTCAACCCGCGCCCGGCGGGCGGCATGATCCCGGAGCTGGTCCGCGCGGCGACCGGCGTCGACCTGGTGGCGGCGCAGGTTTCCGCGGTCCTCGGCCTGCCGCCGGACCTGCGGGCGTCCCGGCGGGCGTGCGCGTCGCTGCGCTTCCTCACCGCCACCTCGTCTTCGGTGGTGTCGGCGGGGGACGCGGCGGAGCGGGCGGCGGCCGTTCCGGGGGTGCTCGAAGCCCGGGTGTCCCGCCCCGACGGCACCGTGGTCCGGCCGGCGCGGGACTACCGCGACCGGGCCGGGCACGTCCTCGCCGTTTCCGACCGCCCCCGCGGCGCCCGCGCGGCGGCCGCGGCCGGCCTCGACCGCCTGCGTGCCGCCCTGATCCCGGAAGGCCCCCACCGATGACCCTGCGGTTCCTCATCGCCACGATCGCCCCGCTCACAACCCCGCCGCCGCGCGTCGCGAATGACTCATTCGGGGCGCCGGAGGTCGCGAATGAGTCATTCGCGACCTCCGGGCGAGCCGCCGAACCCCACCCGGAGACCCCGGAAGGAGCACCTCGATGACCATCGCCCCAGGCGGGACCGGCCGGCTCACCAGCCCCATCTCCGCCGCGGCCCGCGAAATCCTCTTCGACCGCGACACCGCCCCCGCCCCCGACCCGGTCGCCGCCGAACTCGGGCTGATCAGCCAGGTCGACCGCGCCCACGTCGTGATGCTCGCCGAACGCGGCATCGTCGAGCCCGGGCCCGCGGCCGCGCTGCTGGCCGGCATCGAAGACCTGCGGGCGCGGCGGTTCGCGCCGCTGCACGACGTCCCCGCGCCCCGCGGCCGCTACCTCGCCTACGAATCCCACCTGATCGACACCCTCGGCGCCGACGTCGGCGGCGTCCTCCACAGTGGACGGTCCCGCAACGACCTCAACGCCACGGTGGTCCGGCTCCGGCTGCGCGAACCGCACGAACGGCTGCTCGCCGAGTCCGGCGCCCTCGGCCGCGCGCTGCTGGACCGGGCCCGGCGCTGGGCCGAGGTCACCATGCCCGCCTACACCCACCACCAGCCGGCCGTGCCGATCACCTACGGCCACTACCTGGCCGGGGTGGCGAGCGCGCTCGTCCGGGACGTCGAAGGCGTGTGGCAGGCGGGGGCGGAACTGGACCAGAACCCGCTCGGCGCGGGCGCGGTCGGCGGCACGTCGCTGCCGGTCGACCAGCACCGCACCACCGCGCTGCTCGGGTTCGCCGCGCCGCTGGCGAACTCGCTGCACGCCGTCGCCTCGCGGGACCTGGTGCTGCGCCTGCTGTCCGCGGCCACCGTGCTCGGCGTGCTGCTCTGCCGCGTCTCGCACGACCTGCAGGCGTGGACCAGCGCCGAGGCCGGGCTGCTGCGCCTGGCCGACGACGTCGTCGGGTCGAGCTCGATGATGCCGCAGAAGCGGAACCCGTTCCTGCTGGAGCACGTCCAGGGCCGGGCGCTCGCGCCGCTCGGCGCGTTCACCGCGTCGGCGGGCGCGATGGCGACCGCGCGCTTCACCAACGCGATCGCGGTAGGCACCGAAGCCGTGGCCCCGGCGTGGACGGCGCTGGAAGCGGCGACCGACGCCGTCGTGCTGCTCCGGCTGGTCGTCGAGGGCGCCGAGCCGGTGCCGGAGCGGATGTACGAACGCGCGGTCGACGGCCAGACCGCGGCCACGCACCTCGCCGAACGGCTCGTCGACGCCGGCGTCCCGTTCCGGCAGGCCCACCACGACGTCGGCGCGATCGCCAAGGAAGCGCTGGCCGGGAACCTGCCGCTGCACGAGGTCGCGCGCGTCCGGCTCGCCGGGCAGCCGGCGCACGTCCTGGCCGCGCTCGACCCGGCCGAAGTCGCGCAGCACGCGGCCCACGGCGGCGGCCCGGCGCGGGAGTCCGTGCTCGCCGCCGTCGCCGAGGCCGAAACCGCGTTCGCCCGCATCCGCGCCGCCGCCGAAGAACGCCGCTGGCGCTGGAGCCAGGCCGAAATCGGCCTCGACGACGCCGTCCGAACCCTCATCCGCTGACCCGCAAGGAGCCTGTTGTGACCACTTTCGCCGACGACCTCGCGACCCTCCGCCCGGAGCCGGCGTCCGCCCAGGGCGCGCACGTCGAACTCCGCAGCGACACCTTCACCCTTCCCACGCCCACGATGCTCGAAGCCGCCGCCCGCGCCCCGCTCGGCGACGACGTCTACGGCGAGGACCCGACCGTGGACCGGCTGGAGCAGCTGTCCGCCGAACTGCTCGGCAAGCAGGCCGGCTGCCTGATGCCGAGCGGCACCATGGCCAACCTGACCGCGCTGCTGGCGCACTGCCCCCGCGGCGGCAAGGCGATCGTCGGGCACGAGTCCGACGTGTACGTCTACGAAGCCGGCGGCGCGTCGCTGTGCGGTGGCATCGTCTACGACCCGCTGCCGAACCTGCCCGACGGCACGATCGACCCGGCCGCGATCGCCGAGGCGTGCGCGGTCGACCGCAGCGACCCGCAGATCGCGCCGCCCGCCGTGCTCAGCCTGGAAACCCCGCAGAACCGTTGCGGCGGGCTGCCGCTGCAGCTGGACTACCTCAGCGAGGTGTCCCGGCTGATCCGCTCCCACGGCGTCGCCCTGCACCTCGACGGCGCCCGCCTGTTCAACGCGGCCGTCGCGCTCGGCGTCAGCCCGGCGGAGGTGGCCAAGCACGCGGACACCGTGCAGATCTGCCTGTCGAAGGGCCTGTGCGCCCCGATCGGCTCGGTCCTGGTCGGCGACCGCGTGACGATCGCGGCGGCCCGCCGGATGCGCAAGATGCTCGGCGGCGGCATGCGCCAGGCCGGGATGATCGCGGCCTGCGGCATCGTGGCCCTGACGGAGATGACCGAGCGCCTGGCCGACGACCACGCCCGCGCGGCCCGCCTGGCCCGTGGCCTGTCGCGCATCCCGGGCGTCCGGCTCGACCCGGGCCCGCCGCTGACGAACATGGTGTTCTTCAAGGTCCGCGACGACCGCTACACCACGCGCACCCTGATCGAGGCCGCTCGCCGCCGCGGCATCCGGGTGGAGGAACTGGGCCACGACCGCATCCGCGCGGTGACCCACGCGGGCGTGGACGACGACGCGGTCGACCGCGCGGTCTCGGTCTTCGGCGACCTCCTCGGCCACGACGCCATGGTCCGCTGACGGCGGTGTCTTGAATGAGTCGTTCAGGACCTCCGGTGACCTGAACGACTCATTCAAGACGTCGGCTCGTGCGGTCTGCCGGTGGCGCGGGAGACGTCACGAACGGGCCGTGATCGCCCGGCGCCAGAGTTCGGCGCAGGTTTCGGTCGCCGCGTCGAGGTCGCCCGGCGGCCGTGACGCGTGGTAGAAGACGCGCTCGGTCATCCAGCACAGCGCCCGGGCCACCGCCGCCGCGCCGGTCGGCCCGTCCCCGGCCGGCAGGCCCGCCCGGAGCAGGACGCCGGTCATCGCCTCGGCGTACGCGGCGACAGTTCCGTTCCACAGCCGGGCGATCCCGGGCACGGTGGGGGAGAGGTCGACGGCCGCGCGCATCACCGGGCCGTGGTCCCGCCACATCCGCCCGGTGAGCCGCACGGACGCCCGCGCGGTCTCCCCGGGGTCCGCACCCGCGTCCACCGAAGCGGCGTCCTGGCCGAGCACGGCGACCGTGCGCGCGACCAGCGCGGTGAGGACCTCCTGTTTGGACCCGAAGTAGAAGTACAGCGACGCGCGCGAGATCCCGGCGCCGGTGGCGATGGTCTCCACGGTCATCGGCTCGACGTGCTCGCGGTCGAGGAGGGCTTCGGCGGTGTCGAGGATCGCCTGTTCCCGCAGGTCGCCCTTGCGCGGTGCGTCCCGCCGCTTGCGCGTCGTGGCCATCAGGCGATCCTAGTTCGCGTCGATCCGGTGCCCCTCGGGGAAGTCGGTGGAGCGGGACAGCTCCGCCCACTTCCCGATCTCGGCGTCGACCGCCGAACGGCCCGCGGCGACCAGGCTCAGCGCGTCGGAGCCCAGGACCAGGTGGGACGGCGGCTCCGGCGACTCGAGGACGGCGAGGACGGCTTCGGCCGCCTTGGCGGGATCGCCGAGCTGGTTGCCGCTGGCGGCCCGGCGGGCCGCGCGGATCGGCCCGAACAGCTCGTCGTAGTCCGAAACGGACCGTTCGGTGCGCACCATCGAGCGGCCGGCCCAGTCGGTCCGGAACGAGCCCGGCTCGATCAGCGTGACGTGCACGCCGAAGCCGGCGACCTCCTTGCCGACGGTTTCCAGGATCCCCTCCACGGCGTACTTGCTGCCGCAGTAGAACGCCAGCCCGGGCACGGTCATCAGCCCGCCCATGGAGCTGACGGCGAAGACGTGCCCGGACCGGCGCTGCCGCATGAACGGCAGCACGGCCTGCACGGTCGCGGCGACGCCGAAGACGTTGGTGGCGAACTGCGCGCGCAGCTCCGCGATCGGCGACTCCTCGAACACCCCTTCGTGCCCGTAGCCGGCGTTGGCGATGAGCACGTCGATCGCGCCGACGCCGGCTTCGACGTCCCGCACGAGCGCGGACACGGCTTCGTCGTCGGTGACGTCGAGCCGCCGGGCGTGGGCGCGTCCGGGCGCGAGGGCTTCGAAGGCGGCGAGGTCGTCCTCGCGGCGCACGGTGCCCACGACGGTGTGCCCGGCCTCGAGCGCGCCCCGCGCGAAGGCGCGGCCGAGGCCGCTGCTGACACCGGTGATGAGGAAGGTCTTGCTGGACATGCGCGGCTCCTGTTCCGGGGTTCGACCCCGTCGAGCCTACGCCGTGTCGATTAAAATCGACACCGTGTCGAAAATCTCGGAGGTACTCGGCCGCCGTCAGCCGAGGGCGGCGTCCAGCGACCGCGACGGGACCGCGTCCAGCGCCGCCAGCGTCGCCGCGTCCAGGACCACCGACCCCGCCGCGATGTTCGCCTCCAGGTGCTCGACGCTCGCCGTGCCCGGGATGAGGTGGACGTTCGGGGCGTGGTGCAGCAGCCACGCCAGCCCGATCTGCGCCGGCGTCACCCCCAGGGTGGCCGCCGCGGCCTGGACCGCCGGCTCGTCGGTCACCTTCGGCAGGCCCGGGAAAGCGCCGCCGAGGGGGAAGAACGGGACCCACGCGATGTCCTCCGCGACGCACAGCCGGAGCATCTCCTCGTCGTCGCGGGCGACCAGGCTGTAGGCGTTCTGGACGCACGCGATGCCCACCGGCAGGGCGCGGCGGAGGGTGTCGATGCCGACGCTGCTGAGCCCGATCGCGCCGATCTTGCCCTCGTCGCGCAGTGCCGTCAGGACCGCGAGCTGGTCGTCGACGTCGACCAGCTGGTCGCCCTCGGCCAGCAGGCCCGGCCGCAGCTCCGCGCGGCGCAGGTTGACCAGCGCGACCCGCTCGGTGCCGAGCGTCCGGAGGTTGTCCTCGACGCTCTTGCGGAGTTCTTCGGGCCGCTGCGCGAGGCGGAGCGGGATCGGGCCGCCCGGGTCCGGGTCGGCGCCGACCTTGGTGGCGATCAGGACGTCGTCGCCGGCCGCCTCGCGGATGACGTCGTTGACGAAGCTGTTGCCGTAGAACTCGGCCGTGTCGAGGTGGTCGACGCCCAGGTCCAGGGCCCGGCGCAGCAGGGCGACGGCCGCGCCCCGGTCCGCGTGGAGGCGTTCGAGCTGCATCGCGCCGAACCCGACGCGGGAGACGGTGCGGCCGGCTAGCTGGCTGGAAGACATGGCTGTCCCGCTTTCGTGCGATGATGGTGAAGCGGAGGAGCCTCCGCTAAACCGACCGTAGCACAACCGGAGGGACCTCCGCTTTGCCTTCGTCCGAACCCGGGCGCCCGGTGCGCGCCGACGCGCGCCGCAACCGCGAGAAGCTCGTCGAAGTCGCGCGCGACGCCTTCGCCACCGACGGCGCCGTCGCGCTGGAGACCATCGCCCGCGAGGCCGGCGTCGGGATCGGGACGCTCTACCGGCACTTCCCGACCCGCGAGGCGCTCGTCGAAGCCGTCTACGCCGCCGAGCTCGACGACGTGACCGCGAGCGCCCCGGCGCTGCTCGCCCAGCACCCGCCCGCGGAGGCACTGCGCGCGTGGATGGACCGCTACGCCGCCTTCTTCGCCACCAAGCGCGGGATGGCCGACACCCTGCGCGTCAGCCTCGGGACCGGGCGCATCGTGACGGCGGAGACCCGCGGGCGCATCGTCGCGGCGATCGGTGCGATCCTCGAAGCCGGCGCGAAGGCGGGCACGCTGCGCGCCGACGCCGACCCCGAGGACGTCACGCTCGTGCTGCTGGGCGTGTTCCTGTCGGCCGGGCCCGAACCGGAGCGGATCGGACGGCTGCTGGACCTCGTGGCGGACGCCGTCCGGCCCTGATCACTCGGGGCGGATCGGCAGCACCACGTCGTCGCGGACGAACAGCGGGATCCGGTCCGACGGCGCGGGCACCTCGACGGAAGTCCCGCCCTCGTACCGGTTCCCGGTCACCGCGTCCGTCCACACCGCACCGCCGGGCAGGTACACCGTCCGCGCGGTGACCCCGGGCTCGAGCACCGGCGCGACCAGCAGGTCCGGACCCAGCAGGAAAGCGTCCTCGACCGTCCAGCACTGCGGGTCGGCCGGGAAGTCGACGAACACCGGCCGCATCGGCGGGATGCCCTGCTCGTGCGCCACCCGCATCTGCGCCATCAGGTACGGCCGCAGCCGCTCCCGCAGCCGCAGCGACTCCGTGATCGCCGCGTAGGCCGCGTCTCCGTACGACCAGACCTCGTTGGGGCCGCCGGTCATGTCCGGCCCGAACGGCGGCCGCGGATCGCGGAAGCCGTGCAGCCGGAACAGCGGGCAGCACACGCCGTACTGGAACCACCGGACCATCAGCTCGCGGTACTCCGGCGACGCCGGGTCACCGCCGTGGAAGCCGCCGATGTCCGTGGTCCACCACGGGATCCCGGCCAGCGCCACGTTCAGGCCCGCCCGCACCTGCGCCCGCAGCGACGCCCACGTCGCGGCCACATCGCCCGACCAGAGCGCGGCCCCGTACCGCTGGCTGCCCGCCCACGCCGAGCGGGACAGCAGCACCACCTCGTCGTCGCCCTCGGCGCGGATGCCGTCGTGGAACGCCTGCGCGTTCGCCTGCGGGTAGAGGTTGAACACCTCCGCGCCCGGGCCGGCGTGGAAGCCGAGGTTGTGCGGGTGGCCGGGCTGGATCTCCGGCTCGTCGCCGTCCAGCCACCACGCGCGCACGCCGAGGTCGTAGTAGTTCTCCTTGACCTTGGCCCAGAAGAACTTCCGCGCGGCCGGGTTCGTCGCGTCGTAGAACGCCACCGGCATTTCGACGTCGAAGCCCTTGTCCTTCCAGGGCGCGTGCGCCGGGACTCCGCTCTCGGCGGCGACCAGCAGGCCCCGTTCGTGCAGCTCCTGGTAGTTCGCCGACAGCGGGCTGACCGACGGCCACACCGACACCATCAGCTTGACGCCGAGTTCGTCCAGCTCCCGGACCATCCCGGCCGGGTCCGGCCACTCGGCCGGGTCGAAGCGCCAGTCGCCGAGGTGCGTCCAGTGGAAGAAGTCCGCGACGATCACCGACAGCGGCAGCCCCCGCGCGTGGTACTCGCGCGCCACGGCCAGGAGCTCCTCCTGGGTGCCGTAGCGCAGTTTCGACTGCCAGAACCCGGCCGCCCACTCGGGCAGCATCGGCGCGTGCCCGGTCGCGTCGGCGTAGTGGCTCAGGATCCGGCGCGGGCCGTCGCCGGTGGTGATCCAGTAGTCGAGCTGGCGGGCGTCGTCGGCGACCCACCGGGTGCCGTTGGCGGCCAGCTCGACCCGCCCGACGGCCGGGCTGTTCCACAGGAACCCGTAGCCGCGGCTGGAGAGCAGGAACGGCACCGACACCTCGGCGTTGCGCTGCACCAGGTCGAGCACGAGGCCCTTCTGGTCGAGCCGGCCGTGCGTGTGCTGCCCGAGCCCGTAGACGCGCTCGTCGTCGTAGGCGGCGAACCGCTGTTCGAGCCGGCCGTAGCCGTTGCGGGACGGCATGAACAGCCGGGCGCCGGGCCACCAGAAGTGCGCCCGCTGCTCGGAAAGCAGCTCCTCGCCGGTGTCCGTGCGGACGAACTTCAGCTGCGCGTCGATCCCGGTGTCGGTGTCGGCGATCTCCACGATCGCGGTGAGCGCGCCGTTGACCACCCGGCCGGTGCGCCCCTCGGCGGTGGCGGTCGCGGCGGACGGTTTCGCGGGCAGCAGCGCGCCCGGCACGTCGTCGAGGATCTTGTGGCGCCCGGCGCGCACGCGCAGGCTCCCGTCACCCCACGGCTCGACGCGCAGCACCTCGTGCCGCACGCGGACTTCCAGCGAGCGGCCGTCTTCGGTCGTGGCGATCAAGCGCTCTCCTTAGTCTTTGACGGCGCCGCTGGTCAGCCCGGCGACGACGTACCGCTGGGCGACGACGAGCAGGACGGCCGCGGGGATCGCGGCGAGGACGGCGGTGGCCATGATCCCGTTCCAGTCGGCGGACTGGTTGCCGACGAACCGGTAGATGCCCACGGTGATCAGCTCGAACGACTGCCCGGTGGTGAGGGTGACGGCGAACAGGAAGTCGGCCCAGGCGAACAGGAACGAGAACAGCCCGGCGGTGACGAGCGCGTTGCGGCTGACCGGGACGATGATCGAGACGAAGGTCCGCCAGTACCCGGCACCGTCCACCCGGGACGCTTCGGTCAGCTCCTTCGGCACCGAGATCATGAACGCCCGCAGCAGGAGCACGGCGAACGGGATGGTCGCGGTCGAGTCCGCCAGCACCAGCCCGAGGTAGCTGTCGATCAGCCCGAGGTTGCCGAACACCGTGTAGAGCGCGTTGGCCATCACGATGCCCGGGATCATCTGCACGATGAGCAGCACGAACACCAGCACCGGACCGCCGCGCACCTTCAGCTGCGCCAGCGCGTACGACGCCGGTGCGGCGATCACCAGCGACACGGCCACCGTGCCGAGCGCGACGACGACGCTGGAGAGCAGGTTCGGCCCCTGTGTCGCCCACGCTTTCCGGTAGCCGTCCAGGGTGCCGCCGACGGGGAAGAACGCCGGGTCCGGGCGCAGCAGCGCGCCGCTGGGCTGCAGGGACGCGTTGACCATCCAGTACAGCGGGAACAGCAGCACCGCGACGATCAGGACGCCGAACACCGTCCGGGCTTTCACGCCGCCGCCTCGGCCAGGGTCGCTTTCGCCGAGCGCAGGTAGAGCAGCCCGAACACCGTCGCCACCAGGATGAGGACGTTGCCGACCGCGGCGCCCTGGCCGAACGCGAAGTCCCCGAAGCTCAGCCGGTAGGACCACGTCGTGAGCGTCTGGGTCGCGTTGGCCGGCCCGCCGCCGGTGACGACCATGATCACGTCGAACACCTTGATCGTGTAGACCAGCCCGAGCATCAGCACGATCCCGGTGACCGGCCGCAGCAGCGGCCACGTGATGTGCCGGAACCGCTGCCAGGAGCCGGCGCCGTCCAGTGCGGCGGCTTCGTAGAGGGACGCCGGGATCGCGCGCAGCCCGCCGTGCAGGATCACCAGGTTGAACGGGATGCCGATCCAGATGTTGGTGAGGACCACCGCCGGCAGCGCCCAGCTCGTGCTGCTCAGCCACGGCACGGCGTCGAGGCCCACGAGCCGCAGCGCCGCGTTGAGCACGCCGTGGTCCTGGTCGAACATCCAGCGCCAGACCGCGCCGCTGACCACCAGCGGCAGCAGCCACGGGAGCAGGAGCAGCGACCGCAGCAGCGCGCTGCCGAGGAAGCGGCCGCTGAAGAACACCGCGAGCGCCAGCCCGATGCCGAACTGGAAGAGCAGGGACCCGGCGGTGAACAGGACCGTGTTGAGCACCGCCGCCGAGAACAGCGGGTTGCCGAACACGGCCGCGTAGTTGGCGAGGCCGACGAACGGTGCTTCGCCGGTGTAGAACGACTTGACCGTGTAGTCCTGCGTGCTCATCGCGATGTTCGCGGCCAGCGGGTAGCCGAAGAACACGACGAGGTAGCCGAGCGCGGGCAGCAGGAACAGCCACGCGGCGAACCGGTTGTCCCGCCGGGGCTTGCGGCCGGTGCGGGGTGGTGCCGTGACGGCCGGGGCGACCAGGGTCACGACCCGCTCGCCTGCTGCGCGGCCTTGAGGGCCTGGTCGGCCGGCAGCTTCCCGGTCAGAGCTGCCTGGAGGGCGTCGGCCAGCGCCTGCGAGACCTTCGGGTACTTTTCGCCGAGTTCCGCGGTGCGGGAGCGGGCGGTACCGACCTCGTCGACGAACGCCTGCATCGCGGGCTGCCCGGCACCGAACTTGGCCGCCGTGGCCGTCTTGGACGGGATGTAGGCGTGCGCCTTGCTCCACTCGAGCATCGTCGGCTCCGAGAGGATGCAGGAGAGCACCTTGCCCGCGGCCTGCTGGGTGGGGCCGCTGGTGACCGGCACCGCGCCGACCTCGCCGCCGAGGGCGACCACCGGCTTGGCGCCCGCCTGCGGCACCGGGATCGGCACGACGCCGTAGTGCAGGGACTGCTGCTCGTCGAGCCGGGCGAGGTTCCACGACCCGTTGACCATCATCGCGGCGTTGCCCGCGACGAACTGGTCGGCGACGTCGTTCTGGTTCCAGGTGACGACGGACTTCGACGCCGACCCGGAGTTCACCAGGTCCGTCACGAATTGAAGCGCTTTCACGGACGACGCGGAGTCCAATTGGGACAGTTCCGCGCCGTTGCTCCAGAAGAACGGCAGGAACTGCCACGTGCCCTCTTCGGAGGGGATGGCGGAGAAGGCGAGCCCGTACTTGCCGTCCTTGGTCAGCTTGGCCGCGGCGGCCTTGAGCTCGTCCCAGGTCTTCGGCGGCTGGATGCCGGCCGCGGTGAGGAGGTCCTTGTTGTAGATCAGCGCGAGGCCGTTGACGCCGGGGGCCACGCCGTACACCTTGTCCTGGTAGGTACCGGCCTTGACGATGCTCTCGTAGTAGCCGTCGGTGGTGATGCCGTAGTCGGCCAGCGGGGTCAGCGCGCCGGTGGCGGCGACCTGCTGCAGCGTCGGGTTGTCGGTGAACAGCAGGTCCGGCAGCGTCTTCGAGCTCGCGCCCTGCAGGACCTTCGGCAGCATCTGGTTCGTCGGCACCTTCTGCCGCTCGATCTTGACCCCGGTCTGGCCCGCGCAGGTGTCGAGGATCTTCTGCCAGGCCGCCGATCCCTGCTCGTCGGCGTAGTAGTCGAGCTCGGTGATCGAGCCGGCGGGCTGGGCGTTGTTCGAGGTCGTGGGCGCGGGACTGGGGCTGCAGGCGGCCAGGAGCGCGGCGCTCGCGGCCAGGACGAGGGCGCGACGGGCTACGGGCATGGCGATTCTCCTTCGGCGGTGGAGCAGAACCGGGGTCAGGCGCGCGGCGCGGACGTGCTTTCGCGCCGGGTGAGCCGGGGCCCGAGCAGGCGGACCTCCGGGGTGGTGTGGCCGGCGAGCCGGCGCATCGTCATCTCGACGGCCTGGGTGCCGACCTCCTCGGCCGGGATGGCCACGTTGGTCAGCGCGACGGCGTGCTGCTCGGCCATGCTGTCCGGGCAGACGGCGATGACCGAGATGTCCTCGGGCACGCGCAGGCCGCGGTGGCGCAGGTCCGCCAGCAGGCCGGGCAGGACGGCCTCGTTGTGCACGACCAGGCCGGTCAGGTCCGGGTCGGCGGTGAGCAGGTCGTCCAGGCAGGCGCTCACCGCTTCGTAGGAGTGCGCGCACGGGCGGTTCGCCGCCCGCACGTCACGCGTCTTCGCCGCTTCGTCGAAGCCGCGCAGGAACCGAGTCGCGTAGCTCGTGCCGCGCCGGTAGACGGCGGGGGAGGGGCCGATCAGCCCGATCGAGCGGTGCCCGAGGTCGGCCAGGTGCGCGACGCACGCCGAGGCGGCGGCGGTGAAGTCGAGGTCGACGCAGCTGAGCCCGGCCGGGTGGTCGGGTACGCCGATGAGCACCACCGGCAGGTCGAGCGCGAGCAGCATCGGCACCCGCGGGTCGGCGGTTTCGACGTCCATCACCATCAGCGCGTCGGCGATCGCCGAGGACGCCACCCGCTGCAGCGCGGCGGGGCCTTCGTCCTTGGTGAGCAGTAGGAGGTCGTGGTCGTGCGCGCGGGCCGCGGTGACCGCCGAGGCGACGAACTCCATCACCACGGCGACGTTGAGGTCGGTGCGCAGCGGGACGACCAGTGCCAGTACGTTGGTCTTGCTGCTGGCGAGCGCCCGCGCGCCGGCGTGCGGGTGGTAGCCGAGCTTGCGGATGCTGTCCTCGACCAGCCGCCGGGTCTTGGGCGAGATCGAGCGCTTGCCGCTGATCACGTACGACACCGTGCTGGGGGCCACTCCCGCCGCCGTCGCGACGTCGTTGATCGTGACCACGGGCAGCCTCCTGGGGACGGGGCGGGAGATCATTGTCGAAGCGCATCGACGATGGCACGAAGGTAAGCGACACCCGTCGGAAACACAAGCGTGATTCGCGATTCCCCGCAATTCGATTCCCATTCGACGACGGTGTTGTTCGTCGAAATTGTCGAACGCTGCTGATGGCGGTTCTTCTCGCAGCTCAGCGGCCAGATCGGGCGTAGTCGCGAGAGTCGCTGGGAGCGCACCCAGCAAGTCTTGACCTCCTGTCGACGCGGCTGTAATAGTCGTCCGCATCCCCACCCTCGACGCGAATGTTCCGCGCCGCGCCGTCGAAACGATTCGACGAAACCGGAGGCCGTCCGTGCGCCTGTCCCCGTTCCGCCGCGCCCTCGTCCCGGTGGTGACCGCGACCCTGCTGCTGGCCCCGTCGCCGGCGCTCGCGGCGCCCCCACCGCCGTTCCGCGACCCGGCGCTGCCGGTGGCCGCGCGGATCGACGACCTGCTGTCCCGGCTGACGGCGGACGAGAAGATCTCGCTGCTGCACCAGTACCAGCCCGCCATCCCGCGGCTCGGCATCGGCGTGTTCAAGACCGGCACCGAAGCCCTGCACGGCGTCGCGTGGTCGACGGACTACGACAACAACGGCGCGGTCGTCAAAGCGGACGGCACCGTGTTCCCGCAGGCCGTGGGGCTGGCTTCGACGTGGGACCCGGCGCTGGTCAAGCAGGTCGGCGCGGCGGTCGGGCAGGAGGCGCGCGGCTTCAACGCGCGCAACCCGACGCTGTGGGGCCTCAACCTGTGGGCGCCGGTCGTCAACCTGCTGCGCGACCCGCGCTGGGGCCGCAACGAAGAGGGCTACTCCGAGGACCCGCACCTCACCGGCGAGCTCGCGACCGCCTACGGCCGCGGCATCCAGGGCGACGACCCGCGCTACCTGCAGGCCGCCCCGACGTTGAAGCACTACCTGGCCTACAACAACGAAGTCAGCCGCGACACCAGCAACTCCTCGGTGCCGCCCAAGATCCTGCACGACTACGACGAGCAGGCGTTCAAGATCCCACTGCAGGCCGGTGCGGCCAACGCCGTCATGCCGTCGTACAACCTGGTCAACGGACGGCCGAACACGGTCAGCCCGGACCTCGGTGGCGCGCTGCGGGACTGGGCGCCCCGGGACATCGCCGTCGTCAGCGACGCCGGCGCACCGTCCAACCTGGTCAACTCGGAGAAGTACTACGCCACCAAGGCCGAAGCGGACGCGGCGGCGATCAAGGCGGGCCTCGACAGCTTCACCGACAACGACACCAACGGCTCGATCACCGTCGCCGCGGTCAAGGAGGCGCTCGACCGCGGGCTGCTGACCATGGCCGACGTCGAAACGGCCGACCGCCACCTGCTTTCGCTGCGGTTCCGGCTCGGCGAGTTCGACCCGCCGGGCCGCAACCCGTACGCGAAGATCACCCCCGCGGTGATCAATTCGCCGGCGCACCGGGCACTCGCGCGCAAGGCCGCGGACGAACAGGTCGTCCTGCTGCGCAACAACGCGAACGCGCTGCCGCTGGCGGCGTCCGCGAACCGGAAGGTCGCGGTCGTCGGCCCGCTCTCGGACACGCTGTACGAGGATTGGTACAGCGGCGCGATGCCGTACCGGGTCACGCCGAAGCAGGGCATCGCCGAGCGGGCCGCGGTGACGTCGTCGGAAGGCGTCGACCGGATCGCGCTGAAAGATCTCGGCACGGGCCGCTACCTGACGGCGCCCGCCGCCCCCGGCAAGGTGACCGCCGGCGGGACCACGGCGGGCACCGCGGAGTCCTTCGACGTCTACGACTGGGGCGCGGGCAAGCACACCCTGCGCGCCGCCGCGAACGGCAAGTTCCTGAGCTTCTCAGGTGGGGCGCTGGTGAACGACGCCGACCAGCCGTCCGGGTGGTTCGTGCAGCAGCAGCTGAAGCTCGACCCGCAGCCGGACGGCAGCTACGTCCTGGAATACGCGGGCAACGAGGTGACCGAGCCGTGGTTCGGCCCGAACCGCTTCGCCGTCGTCGGCCCCGACGGGGTCCTGACGATCTCCGCCCCGGACGCCGCGCACGCCACGAAGTTCGGCCGCGAGGTGCTCAGCAGCGGGATCGCTTCGGCGGTCGACGCGGCCCGCGGCGCCGACACGGCCGTCGTCGTGGTGGGCAGCATGCCGTTCATCAACGGCCGCGAGGCGAACGACCGGACGAGCACGTCACTGGCGCCCGCCCAGCGCGCGCTGATCGAGGCGGTCGCGAAGGCCAACCCGCACACGGTCGTCGTGGTGGAGAACAGCTACCCGACGACCGGCTGGGACACGCTGCCGGTGCCGGGGATCGTCTGGACCAGCCACGCCGGCCAGGAGACCGGCCACGCGGTGGTGGACGTGCTCTTCGGCGACGTCGACCCGGGTGGCCGGCTGACGCAGACGTGGTACGCCTCGGACGAGGGGCTGCCGGGCATCCTCGACTACGACATCTCCAAGACCGGGATGACGTACCAGTACTACCGCGGGAAGCCGTTGTACCCCTTCGGGTACGGCCTGAGCTACACAAGCTTCCGGTACGGCACCGCGCGGGCTTCGCTCGCCGGGTCGTCGGTGCGGGTGAGCGTGGACGTGACGAACACCGGCGCTCGCGCGGGGACGGACGTCGTCCAGCTGTACTCGAAGGACGCGGGTGTGCAGCGGCTGCGGGACTTCGAGCGCGTGACGCTTTCCCCGCACCAGACGCGCACGGTCCGGTTCGAAGTACCGGTCGCGGACCTGGCCGCCTGGGACGCCTCGCGCGGCCGATCCGCGGTGGCGGCCGGGGTCCGCGAGTTCTCGGTGGGCCGCAACGCGGCCGACCTCGGCGCGGCGCAGCGGGTGTTCGTGCCGGGGGAGCGGGCACTGCCCCGCGACCTGAGCCGCCCGACCCCGGCGGAGAACTTCGACGACTACTCCGGCACCACCCTCACGGACACCTCGAAGACCGCGGGCACGTCGGTGGCGGCCGCGACCGGGAACTGGGTGGCCTACCGGAACGTCGCCTTGAACGGCCCGGCGCGGTTCTCGGCGTCGGTGTCCACAGTGGAGCCGGCCCGCATCGCGGTCCGGCTGGACGCACCGACCGGCCCGGTCCTGGGCACGGCGCAGGTGCCGGCCACGGGGGACCGGTACGCGTATACGACGGTGACGGCGGCACTGGCCAAGGCGACCGGCCGCCACGACGTCTACCTCACGTTCGAGGGACCGGTGAACCTGGCGACGTTCTCCCTGCGGTGACGGGATGTCATGAACGAGTCGTTCACCGCACCTCGCCGGGGTCGACGTCAGGGGCCCGGCGGAGTCGCCGGACCGGCCGGCTACGGCCCGAGATGCGCTGAAGGCATCGCGGGCGGTGACCGATGTGGCTGCTGGGGTCTGATGTGCTGGTCCCGGAGGCACCCAATGTGGCGTTCGGTGCGTTGGACGCACCCAACGCCACATTGGGGCGCATCCGCCTGCCACCTCGGCCTGACTTTGCCGGAGCCTTGGGGTCGACACCCCTCGCGCGCCCCGCGTGCCGCGACGCCGGCGGTGATCAGGGCTTCCGGCCCACCCCGGCGTACGGCAGCGCGTTGATCGCCGGGTCGTCGGACATGTCGCCCGCGCCCTCCGGTTTCCACATCGCGCAGCCGACCACGCCCGGGTCCACCACCTCGAAGCCGTCGAAGAAGGCGAGGACCTGGTCGTGGGTGCGGGGGACCGGCTGGTTCTGCTGGTCCTGGTTGCTCTTGTACACCTCGACCGCCTCGTCGAGGCGCTGGGAGTCCGAGTCCGCCGCGACGTGCGTGACGGCCAGGAAGCTGCCCGGGGCGAGCCGGTCGCGGTAGCGGGCGAGGATGCTCACCGGGTCCCACGAGTCCGGGACGAAGTGCAGCAGCAGCAGCATGAACACCGCGACCGGCTCGTCGAGGTCGAGCAGCTTGGCGGCGCCGTCGAAGATGTCGTTGACGTCGCGCAGGTCCGCCTGCAGCACCAGGGTGTTGTCGTTGTCCTGCAGCAGCAGTTCGCTGTGCGCGACCGCGACGGCCTCGCGGTCGACGTAGACCACCCGGCACGACGGGTCGGCCTGCTGGACGATCTCGTGCAGGTTGCCCACCGTCGGGATGCCGGAGCCGATGTCGAGGAACTGCCGGACACCCTGGCCGACCAGGTAGCGGGCCGCGCGGCGGAGGAACGCCCGGTTGAGGCGGGCCGCGTCGCGGACGCCCGGCATGATCTTGAGGATCTGCTCGCCGAGGGCGCGGTCCGCGGCGAAGTTGTGGTCGCCGTCGAGCCAGAAGTCGTACACCCGCGCCGGGTTCGGCACCGAGGTGTCGATCTCCGGCGGTACCCAGCTCAGTTCCCCGGTCACGGGACCTCCCACCCTCGCGGACTCTCTGGAGCGCCGGAGTCTAGTCCCTCGGGTGTGCTCCCGGCCGGTCCCGCCCGCTAAGGTGGCGCGGTCACGAGGAGACGAGGCCATGACGAACGTCCCCGGTCGCTGGCCCGTGCTCGGGCACACCGTGCCCCTGCTGCGCGACCCGCTGAAACTCTTCAGTTCCCTGCCCGCACACGGAGAAGTCGTCAAACTCCACCTCGGGCCGCTGCCGGTGCACGTGGTCACCACGCCGGAGCTGGCCTGGCGGGTGCTCGCCACCGACGCCGACAAGTTCGACAAGGGCCTGGTCTTCGACAAGATGCGCCCGCTCTTCGGCGACGGCCTGGCCACGTCCAACGGCGAGCTGAACCGCCGCCAGCGCCGCCTGGTGATGCCCGCGTTCGGCCGCGCCCGCCTCGCCGGCTACGCCGAGAACACCATGACGAAGCTGGCCGACGAGCTGGCGAGTTCCTGGCAGCCCGGCGAAGTCGTCGAGTTCGACCAGCGCATGCAGGAGCTCGTGCTGACCATCGCCGGGCAGACGCTGTTCTCCACCGCACTCGGCGCCGAAGCGCTGGCGGAGATCCAGCGCTCGATCCCGGTCATGCTCAAGTACGTCCTGGTCCGGGCGTTCTCGCCGAAGTTCGTGGAGCGCCTGCCCCTCCCGCCGAACCGCAAGTTCGACGCGGCCGCCGCGCGCCTGCGGAACGTCATCGGCGAAACCGTCGTCGCCGCTCGTGAACAGGGCGCGGACCACGGCGACCTGCTCTCGATGCTGCTGCTGGCCCGCGACGAGGACACCGGCGAGGGCATGTCCGACCGCCAGGTGCACGACGAGGTCATCACCATCCTCACCACCGGCGCGGAAACCACCGCCGTGGCGCTGGCCTGGTTCTTCCACGAGCTCGGGCAGCACCCCGACGTCGAGCGCCGCTTCCACGCGGAGGTCGACGAAGTCCTCGGCGGGCGGCCCGCGCGCCTCGAAGACCTCCCGGACCTGGTCTACACGCACCAGATCGTCAACGAGATCGTCCGCCGCACCCCGCCGCTGATCCTGATGCGCCGGGCGCGCGAAGACGTCGTGCTCGGCGGCGTCCGGATCCCGGCCGGCACCGAGGTCGCGGTCAGCCAGCACACGCTGCACCGGGACCCGCGGTGGTTCCCGGACCCGGACCGGTTCGACCCGGACCGCTGGACCCCCGGCCACACCGCGGAACTGCCGAAGGGCGCCTACATCCCGTTCGGCGCGGGCGCCCGGCTGTGCCCGGGGCACGTGTTCGCGCCGACGGAGATCGGCATCGTCGCCGCGACCATCGGGGCGCGCTGGCGCCTGGTCCCGGTGCCGGGCAAGAAGGTCTACGCGCAGCTCAAGGCCACGATGCAGCCGAACCGCCTGCCGATGACGCTGGTGCCCCGGACCTGACGGTGCCGGTTCCACTACCGGGTGTAGTGTTCTCGGGTCCGAACAGCCCGCCCCATCCGGAGGAGTACGGCGTGAGACTGCCGGTCAAGCTGACGTCGGCGTTGTTCGCCTGCGGCGTCCTGCTCGCCTCGCTGACCGCCGCGATGCCCGCCGAGGCCGCCGCGATCTCCTGCGGCGACACGGATCTGCCGGTCACCGGCCCGGGCCTCCCGCCGCTGGTGCCGGGCGCGCCCGCGACCGTGCACGGCCGGCTGTGCCTGCCCGCCGGCGAGGCGCCGGACACCGTCCAGCTGCTCGTGCACGGCGGGACGTACAACAGCGCGTACTGGGACCTGCCCTACGAGCCCCAGCGGTACTCCTACCAGCGCGACATGGCCGCCCACGGGTACGCGACGTTCGCCGCGGACCAGCTCGGCGCCGGGCGCAGCAGCCACCCGTTGAGCCTGCCGCTGTCGGTCTGGGCCGCGGCCGAGTCGATGCACGAGGTCGTCGGGCACCTGCGCGCCGGGCGCGTGGGCGGGGTGCCGTTCGCGAGGGTGGTCATCGTCGGGCACTCGGTCGGGTCCGGTGTCGTCGCCGTGGAGGCGTCGACCTACCACGACGTCGACGGCGTGGTCCTCACCGGCATCACGCACCTGCCGGCGCTGCCGGTGCTCGCGCTCGGCGCGGCACTGGGCCTGCAGCCGGCCCTGCTCGACAGCCAGCTCGGCACGCTCGGCAGCGATCCGCTGTACTTCACGACGAAGCCGGGCGCGCGTGCCGGGCTGTTCTACGCCGACGGTGACGCCGACCCCGCGGTGATCGCGGCGGACGAGGCCACCAAGGACCAGGTTTCGGTGCCCGGGATGGGCACGGTGGCGCTGTTCGGGATCGTGCTGCCGGCGACGAAGGGAATTACCGCACCGGTTTTGCAGGTGGTGGGGGAAAAGGACGTCCTTTTCTGCGGACTGCTCGCGCTGCGTGACTGCGCGCACCCCGATGTGTTGCGCGCGCAGGAAGTGCCGTATTACGCCGATCCGTCGAAGTTGTCGACGTACGTCCTCCCGGGCGCGGGTCATTCCGTTGCATTGCACGAAAACGCCGCCGATTACCGGGACGCCACCCGTTCGTGGCTGCAGGACGACCTGGGGGTCGCTCCGCAGGGTTATCACTCGATTGGATGAATGCTGTTTCGTGCGCCGGACGCTTTTTCGCGCCAAGATAAACCGGCCAACCGACCGGAGCCCGTGCGTCGAAACCAGGACAGGCTGAGGTGACTGTTCCCCAACCCCGTGGCGACCAGCCGCGGAAGAAGCCGTCCGCCGAACGAGCGGCGCGGCGGCTCGGCACGCTCGCGCGCAAGTGGGGCTACCTGATCAGCACCACGGCGTACCTGCCGCACACGCCCGAGGAGATCGAACGCGAACTGGGCGTCCTCGCCACCGCGGTCTTCGACGCCGTCGCCGGCGACCCGCCGGACCTGGAAGCGGCCGCGGCGGCGGGCGGCCGGCTCGTCGAGCTGCGGTGCGTCGGCACGGACAGCCTGCGCCGCAGCCTGGAGGTGCTCGGCAAGGCGCTGCTGCGCGAGCCGGAGCTGCACCGCGTCGACGGGCTCGCCGAGCGGGTCGTGGTGGTGCTCGGCGCGCTCAGCTCGGGCTACGGCGAGATGCTGCGCGAGGACATCCAGAAGCGCCAGGAGGGCCTGAGCCGCGCGCTGCTGAAGGTGGAGCAGGAGACGCGGCAGAAGCAGGTCATCACGCGCGCGCAGTTCGAGGAGGTGTTCGCCGGCTCGGCCAGCGGTATCGCGCTCACCGAGCTGGACGGCCGCGTGCTGCGGGCCAACGCGGCCCTCGCCAAGACGCTCAACCGCACACCGGCCGAGATCGGCGCGCTGAGCCTGTTCGACCTCGTGCACCCCGAAGACGTCGAGCAGCTGCGGGACGGCTACCGCGAACTCGTCGACGGCAAGCTGCACCGGCTGCGCACCGGACGGCGGCTGGTCGGCAAGGACGGCGAGCCGATGTGGGCCACGTTCGCGGCGTCGGTGATCCGCGACGCCGTCGGCGCGCCCCGCCGGCTGCTCACCATCGTCGACGACGACACCGAGGTCTCGCTGCTGCAGCGGCGGCTGTCCCACCAGGCCCTGCACGACGTCCTCACCGGGCTGCCGAACCGCCAGTTCTTCAGCACCCGCCTGGAAACCCTGCTCCGCGACGCCGACCAGGCGCGCGGCGTCACGCTGTTCCACCTCGACCTCGACGGCTTCTCCCGGATCAACGGCGGGCTCGGCCAAGAGCTCGGCGACCGCGTGCTGCGCGGGGTCGCCGCGAAGCTCAAGACGATCTTCGACGGCGAGAAGGCGCTCGTCGCGCGGCTCGGCGGCGACGAGTTCGGCGTGCTGGTGCAGAACTCGGCGGAGACGCCGGGAGTGCTGACGCTGGTCCGCCGCATCACCCACGAGCTCGCGGAGCCGGAGTACGTCGACGGCCAGCGCGGGGTGGCGGTGTCGGCCGCCATCGGCGTCGTCCACCGGCCGCCGCGCGACGTGACGCCGGTGGAACTGCTGCGCGCGTCGGACCTAACGCTGCGGCGAGCCCAGCGCACGGGCAACCAGTGGGGCCTGTTCGACCGCGAGCTGGACCGGCGCGACCGGCACGACTTCGGGCTGGCCGCCGGGATGGCGGGCGCTTGGGAGAACGGCGAGATCGAGGTCTGCTACCGGTCCCTGGTGGCCGCGGCCGACGGGGCCGTGCAGGGCGTCGAAGCCCGGCTGCGGTGGAACCACCCGGCCGAAGGGGTGCTGGCGCACGAAACCTGCGTGCGGCTGGCGGCGGAGACCGGGCTGGCCCTGCCGCTGGGGACGTGGCTCCTGCGCACCGCGGCCGAGCGGCTGCTCGCGTCCGGGAGCGAACTGCCGCTCACCGTCGAACTCACCCCGCAGCAGGCGGCCGATCCCGAGCTGGTCGGCGAAATCCGCGGGGTGCTGGAGTCGACCGGGCTGGCCCCGGCCGCCGTCCGGCCCGGCTTCCCGGCCGAGGCACTGCTCGCGGAGTCCGGCGACGCGGCCGACAACCTCCGGGTGCTGGCCGAAATCGGCGTCCCGGCGGAGCTGCACGGCGTCGGCGACGTCACCTGCCTGACGGAGTTCCCGGCCCGCACGGTCCGCCTGGCGCCGAGCCTGGTGGCGCGTCGCACCCACCCGCTCGTCGGGCCTTCGCTGACCGCGCTGATCGACGCGGCCCACCAGGCCGGTGCCGAAGTCGGCGTCACCGGCGTGGCGGACGCGGACCAGGCGCAGTGGTGGCGGGACCGCGGCGCCGACCGGCTGTCCGGCCCGGCGTTCGCCGGCCCGCCCGGCCTCTAGACGGCCCCGGCCCGGCGGGCTGAAGGGGACGTTGCTCTCACCTGATGCGAGGAAAGTCCCCTTCAGCGCGCCACATGCGCTGAACGTCCCCTTCAGCTCGCGTGTGGCGAGCGGGCCGGCCGCTAGACCCGCACGAGCACTTCGTCGAGGGACTTGCGCCGCAGGTCCGGTACGACGCAGTCGTCGGCCGGGTAGCCGACCGGGATCACCGCGAACGCCTTTTCGTTGCGGGGACGGCCGAGCAGCTCGCCGAGGAAGCGCATCGGCGACGGCGTGTGCGTCAGCGCCGCCAGCCCGGCCACCTGCAACGCCGTCAGCAGCATGCCGACCGCGATGCCCACCGACTCGTCGACGTAGTAGTGCTTGTGGACGCCGCCGTCTTCGTCGAGGGCGAAGCGCTGCTGGAACACGACGATCAGGTACGGCGCGTCGGTCAGGTGCGGCTTCACCGCGTCCGTGCCGAGCGGCCGCAGCGCGTCGATCCACGCCTCGCCGAGCCGGCCGCCGTAGGAGATCCGCTCCTCCTCTTCGGCGGCTTCGCGAAGCCGGCGGCGCACCTCGGGATCGCTGACGAGGACGTACGTCCACGGCTGCTGGTGCGCCCCGCTCGGCGCGGTGGACGCGACCGCGATGGCGTCCAGCACCGCGCGCTCGGGCACCGGGTCGGCGGAGAACATCCGGACCGAGCGCCGGGCCTCCATCCGCTGCCGCAGTGCGGCGGCCCTGGCGAGGGCTTCGTCGTCGGGCAGGCGGGCGGGCCGGTAGGGGACCGGGTGGTAGGTCATGCCCGGATTGTGGCGGGGGACACGCGCGTCGCAGCAGGGCCAAACGTACGATCCGCGGTGTGAAGCGTCCGTTCTACGGACAGTAAGGTCATCCTTGCCTTGATTTTTACGCTGAACGGCGCAGGGCAACTAGGCCGGTCGGTCCTGTCGCGCGAAGTGATCCCCTCATTACCCTCCAGTAGCAGACAGTGGTGCCGATCACAGTCGTTCCGGGAGGCTCTATGGCGTCGCGCGTCCGTGGACCCGGCTCCGAAGACCGGCGCGAACTGCGGATCCGGCACCTCACCGGCTGCCTCTCGTGCACGCTGAAATGCGCGTACTGCGGGCTGCCGGTGCGGCTCACCGGGCCCGGCGGCCACCCCGGCTACGGCGTGGTCGACGAAGTGGGCGACCACCTCGTGCTGCTGCACCGCTTCTGCCGCGGCGCGCTCGGCCGCTGCCGGACGCGGGGGTGCGTGCTGCGGCGCGCCCACCTCGGCCGCGCGACCGAGCAGTACGAAACCGGCCGGCGGCGGCCGGGGCGCTACCAGCGCCTGGGCGTCCGCCGCTCGGCCGACCTCGATCTGTACCGGAAACACTGGCGGGTCGCGAAGATGCGGTACGCGTGCAAGGCGTGCCGGTACTACACCGGCTCGCACTGAGCCGGTCCTTCCATCACGACGCGGAGGACTCGTGCTCGTTCGTCTCATCCTCGGCCTGCTCATGACCGTCGTCGGCCTCGCCGTCGCCGGGAAGCGCGTGGCCTTCCTATTCCAGCTGATCAAGGCGGGCCAGCCCGACGCGAAGCGCTCGAACGAGCTGGGCGCCCGCCTCTTCGCGCAGGTCCGCGAAGTGTTCGGCCAGCGCAAGCTGCTCAAGTGGTCGGTGCCCGGCGCCGCGCACTTCTTCACGTTCTGGGGCTTCGTCATCCTGGCCTCGGTGTACCTCGAGGCCTACGGCGCCCTGTTCGACGAGAAGTTCGCGATCCCGTGGATCGGCCACTGGGCGGTGCTCGGCTTCCTGCAGGACTTCATCGCCGTCGCGGTGGCCGTCTCGCTCGGGGTGTTCACGATCATCCGGATCCGCAACGCCCCCGCGCGCAAGGACCGCGCGTCGCGCTTCTACGGCTCGCACACCAGCGGCGCCTGGCTGATCCTCATCATGATCTTCAACGTCGTCTGGACGATGTTCTTCTTCCGCGGCGCGTCCTCGGCGTCCGGCAACTTCCCGTACGACAACGGAGCCTACGTCTCCCTCGGCGTCGGGAACCTCCTGGAGCCGCTGGGCCACTCGACGACCGAAGTGCTCGAAACCGTCGGCCTGCTGCTGCACATCGGCGTCATGCTGGTGTTCCTGTCGATCGTGCTCTACTCCAAGCACCTGCACATCTTCGTCGCGCCGATCAACGTCTCGGCGAAGCGGCTGCCGGACGCGCTCGGCCCGCTGCTGCCGATGGAGTCCGGCGGCGTCGCGATCGACTTCGAGGACCCGGGCGAGGACGACACGTTCGGCCGCGGCAAGATCGGCGACTTCACGTGGAAGGGCATGCTCGACTTCGCCACGTGCACCGAGTGCGGCCGCTGCCAGTCGCAGTGCCCGGCGTGGAACACCGGGAAGCCGCTGTCGCCCAAGCTCGTCATCATGAACCTGCGCGACAACCTCTTCGAGGAGGCGCCCTACATCCTCGCGGGCACCGAGCACGAGGAGGCGCGCCCGCTGGTCGGCCCGGAGGCCGAGGGCGGCGTCATCGACCCGGACGTGCTCTGGTCGTGCACCACCTGCGGCGCGTGCGTCGAGCAGTGCCCGGTGGACATCGAGCACGTCGACCACATCGTCGACATGCGCCGCTACCAGGTGATGATCGAATCGGCGTTCCCGACCGAGCTGGGCGGGCTGTTCAAGAACCTGGAGACCAAGGGCAACCCCTGGGGCCAGAACAACTCCGAGCGGCTCGCGTGGACGAAGGACCTCGGCTTCGACGTCCCGGTGTTCGACGGCGAGCTGGGAGAGGACGTCGAGTACGTCTTCTGGGTCGGCTGCGCGGGCGCGTTCGACGACCAGGCGCGCAAGACCGTCCGCGCCACGGCCGAGCTGCTGCACATCGCCGGCGTGAACTACGTGGTGCTCGGCAACGAGGAGTCGTGCACCGGCGACCCGGCGCGCCGCGCGGGCAACGAGTTCCTGTTCCAGATGATGGCCCAGCAGACGGCCGAGACGCTCAACGCCGTGTTCGAAGGCCGCGAGCCGCGCCTGCGCAAGATCGTCACGACGTGCCCGCACTGCCTCAACACGCTCAGCCGTGAGTACCCGCAGCTGTACGGGCACTACGAGGTCGTGCACCACACGCAGCTGCTGAACCGCCTCGTCCGCGGCGGCCAGCTGACCCCGGTGAAGGCCGTCGAGGACGGCCCGCGCGTGACCTACCACGACCCGTGCTACCTCGGCCGCCACAACAAGGTCTACACCCCGCCGCGCGACTTGGTCGGCGCGGCCGGCGCCCAGCTCACGGAAATGCCGCGCCACGCGGACCGAGCCCTCTGCTGCGGCGCCGGCGGTGCCCGCATGTGGATGGAGGAGCAGATCGGCAAGCGCATCAACCTGGAGCGGGTGGACGAAGCGATCGCGACCGACGCGGAAACGATCGTGACCGGCTGCCCGTTCTGCCGCGTGATGCTCACCGACGGCCTGGTCCAGCGCCAGAGCGAGCAGAAAGCGGAGAACGTCGACGTCCGCGACGTGGCACAGCTGCTGCTGGAGCGGGTGAAGGCACCGGACAACTCGGCCCCGAAGGTCTGAACGGGTTCACCCGTTCGCCGGATATCTCCGGCCCGCCGCACGGCTCTTCCTTGAAGGAGCGAAGAGCCGTGCGGCGGGAGGAGTGCCGATGGCCGAGGCGAGGATCGAAACGCTCGGCGGCGCCGGTGCGCGCCTGGCGGTGCGCCGGGGGTCGTGGCTGGTGGGGCGCGGGCCCGACGCGGACCTGCGGTTGCCCTCGGACCAGGTGTCGCTGCGGCACGCCTGGATCCGCCGCGACGGGCGCGGTACCTGGGTCGCCGACGCCGGATCGCGCAACGGCACCTGGGTGAACGGGCGGCGGCTGGCCCCGCGCCAGGACCACCCGCTGCGCAACGGCGACCGGCTCGAGTTCGGCCCGGTGGCCGCGGTCTACTCCGACGGCGAGGGTGGCGCGCCGCAGACGCGGACGTGGGAGCGGTCGGCGTCGGGCGGGGTCTCCTTCGGCGACGTCTCCGCCGGCACGATCAACAACGCCGGGCGCGACATCCACCACAGCTACGACCACCGCCAGCACCACAACTACGCATTCACCACCCCCGAAGGCGAAGCGATCACCCTGCTGGCCACCGGCAAAGGGCCCGGCCGCGTGATCATGGTGCTCGGGTTCCTCATGATCCTGACCGGCTTCGGCATCTGGGCGTCGGTGATCTTCCGGTTCATCAAGGCGGGTTCGGATTCGGTCTCGGCCGGCTCGTTCGACGCGCCACCGCCCCTGCTCGGCCCGGAGGTCTTCGACGGCGTGCCGCTCGGCGCGGTCGGCTTCGCGCTGTTCGGGCTGGGCGGCGTGGTGGTGCTGATCGGGATGGTCATGGCCAAGGCGGCGCGCGAGCGGCGCCGGAACGGGAGGCGCTAGGTGGACGGCATCCACTTCCACGGCGAGGTCCGCGCCGGGACGGTCAACAACGCGGTGCACGGCGACATCAACACCGTCCACGGCGGCCGCCAGGGGATCCACCGCGGCTTCGACGCCCGCCAGGTCGCCGAGCTGGTCCGGGCGGTCCGTGCGGAACTGGACGCGGCCCGCCTCCCGCCGGCGGCGAAGGAAGCCGTGCACGACGCGCTGGACGAGGTCGACCGGGACGTGGTGCGCGGCGGGTCCGCCGGCGCCGCCCAGCGGGTGCGGGAGCTGCTCCGGGACGCCGGCGGCCTCGCGACCGCCGGCGCGGGGTTGTGGACCGCGCTGCGGGCTTTGGCCGCGGCGGTCGGCGTGCCGCTTTAGTCGTCCACAGTGGACGGTTCCGATGTCGTGGTCTCCGTGTCGTCCAGCCGGGCTCCACTCGAAGTGATGTGAGCGAACTAGTTCGTACATTACGGCGCAGTGGCGCTTGACCAGCTACCTGATCGGACTCGTCGGCACGGGCATCGGGCCGTCCGCCAGCCCGGCGCTGCACGAGTGAGTCGCGAGCCACGGCCGGGGCAAACGGCACACTCCGGTCCACGCCTCGCAGGGGTGGGTTCCCGGCGCCCGGGAGCCCTTCGGAGCGACCTGGCGGCGCGGTGAACGCACTGGTGCGGATGGCCGCACCGCACCCCCCCGACCTGCCGCGCCACCAGCGAAAACGCCGTCCCGATCGCGTCCGCCGCCCCGGGAGTCCTTTCCCGGGGCGGCTTTCGTTGTCTCCAGTGTGCGATCCAGTGGCGATTTCCGGCTCCCTCGCGGTGAAAAACGGCCCGGACACCTTCCTATTCGGACGACTTCTCCCGCTCACTCACGTCGACCGGGTGACCGGTCGGCTACTCCCCGTCAGAGTCCCCGGTGGGTTTACAACGTTCCGGCAACCGCCTTGACAGGGCCTGTGGTACGTACCACTCTAAGCCCAACATTGGTCTACACCATTTGGGGAGCCTGGCCGTGGCGGCCGGGTATCGAAAGGACGGCATCGAGTGAAACGCTGGCTCAAGCTGGCGGCGGGCGCCGCCGCATTCACGCTCGCGACCGCAGGGTGCGCGGGCTCCAGCGGATCGGACACCGCCGCGTCGTCGAGCGGTGCTCCCGCGCAGATCACCGGCGACGTCACGGTCTGGCTGATGACGGGCTCCGCGCCCGCCACGCTGACCGACGCGCTGAACAAGGAGTTCGAGGCCGCGCACCCCGGGGTCAAGGTCAAGTACGAAGTCCAGCAGTGGGACGGCATCCAGCAGAAGCTGACCACCGCCCTGGCCGGCGGCACCCCGCCGGACGTCATCGAGATCGGCAACACGCAGACCGCGGCGTTCGCCTCGCAGGACGGCGTCCTGACCGACCTCTCCGGGGACAAGGACAGCTTCAACGGCGCCCAGTGGCTGAAGGGCCTCGCCGACTCGGGCACCTACGACGGCAAGACCTACGGCGTGCCGTTCTACGCGGCGAACCGCGAGGTCATCTACCGCAAGGACATGTTCGAGCAGGCCGGCATCGCCAAGCCGCCGACGTCGAACGACGAGTGGATCGACGCGATCGGCAAGCTGAAGACGAAGTTCGGCTCGGACCCCGACTTCCAGGCCCTGTACATGCCGGGGCAGAACTGGTACTCGCTGCTGTCCTTCATCTGGGACAACGGCGGTGACATCGCCCAGGCCGACGGCAAGAACTTCAAGGCGACGCTGGACAGCGCCGGCGCGAAGGCGGGCCTCGAGTTCTACAAGAAGCTCGTCGACACCTCCGGCACCAAGGCGCCGAAGGACGCGGACGAGGCCAAGCCGCAGCAGGCGACCGTCTACGGTGCCGGCAAGGTGGCCATGATGATCGGTCTCCCGTGGGAGCTGGCGACGGCGGCGAAGACCGACCCGAGCCTGACCGCCAAGACCGGTGCTTTCGCGATCCCGAGCAAGACCGCCGGTCAGAGCGCCCCGGTCTTCCTGGGCGGCTCGAACCTGGCCATCCCGGCCAACAGCAAGAACGTGGCCGCGGCCAAGGAGTACATCAAGCTGCTCTCCAGCGCGAAGTACCAGGGCCAGCTCGCCGCCGCCGGCGTCGTGCCCGGCACGTCGACCGACCTGACCGGCCTGGACAAGGACCCGCTGGGCAGCGTCATGGCGAAGGCCTCCGCCAACGGCAAGGCCGTGCCGGCCAGCCCGAAGTGGGGTGACGTGGAGTCCGGCCAGAACCCGGTCAAGGACATGCTGACCGCGTACCTGACCGGCAAGAAGACGCTCGACCAGGCGACCGCCGACGCCAACGCAGCGCTGAACAAGCTCATCGGCGGATGACAGCGACCGCCAATGTGACGATGCCGGCGGGGGCGACCCCGCCGGCATCGCCGCGCGACCCGGGGGTCAAGCGGCGCAGGCGGGGCCGGTTCGGCGACCGGGTCCTCCCGTACCTGCTGCTGCTCCCCGCGCTCGCCGCGATCCTCGTCCTGCTCGCCTGGCCGCTGGTCCAGGTGCTCGCGATCAGCTTCCGCAAGCTCGACATCGGCCAGCTCGTCTCCGGCAAGACGGTCTGGATCGGCTTCGACAACTACACGAACACGCTCTCGGACCCCGAGTTCTGGACCGTCACCTTCCGGACGCTGGTCTTCACCGCCGCGATCGTGGCCGCCACCATCCTCGGCGGCCTGCTGCTGGCGGTGCTCATGCGCCACCTCGGCCCGGTCGTGCGGATCCTGGTCCAGGTGACGCTGGTGCTGGCCTGGGCCACCCCGGTGATCGCCACGACCACCGTCTTCCAGTGGATCTTCGACGAGCAGTACGGCATCCTCAACAAGACCCTCGACCGGCTGGGCTTCCACGGCTTCATCGGCTTCTCGTGGTTCTCCAGCGGTCCCAGCACGCTGGCCGTGATCGGGCTGCTCATCGTGTGGCAGGCCGTGCCGTTCGTGACGTTCTCGCTGTACGCGGGCATCATCGGCGTCTCGCGGGAGCAGTACGAGGCCGCCGGCATCGACGGCGCCAGCGCGTGGCAGACGTTCCGCGCGGTCACCTGGCCCGCGATCCGGCCGATCACCACGATGGTGACGTTCCTGTCGGTGCTGTGGGACTTCAACGCCTTCGCCCAGATCTGGGCGATCCGCGAAGGCGGCCCCGACGGCGGGAGCACCACGCTGGCCGTCGTGCTGTACCTCAAGGGCATCGCGGGCAACCACTTCGGCGCGGCGGGCGCGATCGCGACCCTGATGCTGATCGTGCTCGCGCTCATCACGGGCCGGTACATCCAGCTGCTCACCCGGACCCGGGAAGGTGATCTGTCGTGAAGAAATCGCTGTCGCAGCGGATCGTGCTCTCGGTGGTCGGCGTGCTGGTCGCGCTGGCGATCGTCTTCCCGACGTACTGGATGTTCGTCACCTCGCTGCGGACGCCCGGCGAGATCCTCTCGCCGAAGTACGACCTCATCCCGACGTCGTTCTCGTTCGGCAACTTCGCCACCGCGCTCGGCAAGGACAACTTCCCGACGTACCTGCTGAACAGCCTGATCGTCACCGTCGGGTCGGTGCTGTGCGCGCTGGTCGCCGGGACGCTCGCGGCGATCCCGCTCTCGCGGCTGCGCTTCACCGGCCGCAAGGGCTTCCTGGTGCTGGTCATGGTGGCGCAGCTGGCGCCGGTGTCGGCCCTGTTCATCCCGCTGTTCCTGCTGATGCGGGACGCCGGGCTGCTCAACACGCTGCCGTCGCTGCTGCTGATCTACTTCGCCACCACGCTGCCGTTCACGGTGTGGATGCTCTACGGCTTCGTCAACGGGATCCCGTACGAGCTGGAAGAGGCCGCGATGATCGACGGCTGCAGCCAGACCGGCGCCTTCCGCCGGGTCACGCTGCCGCTGCTCGGACCGGGACTGGTCACCACGTCGGTGTTCAGCTTCATCACCGCGTGGAACGAGTACCTGTTCGCGCTGGTCTTCATCCAGGACAAGCCGAAGGAGACCCTGCCGGTGTGGCTCGCGTCGTTCCGCACGGCGTTCGCCACCGACTGGGGCGGGGTGATGGCCGCGTCGGTCATCTACGCGGTCCCGGCGCTGATCTTCTTCCTGCTCGTGCAGCGCAAGCTCGTGTCCGGCGCGACCGCCGGCGCCGTGAAGGGATAGCCGTTGTCTCCCGAACCCGCAACGCTCGCCGAGGCCGTCCTCCTGCCCGGGTTCGCCGGGACGACCGCGCCGGACTGGCTGCGCAGGCGTGTCGCCGGCGGCCTCGGCGGGGTGGTGCTGTTCGGCCGCAACGTCGTCGACGACGAGCAGGTCGCCGCCCTCACCGCGCAGCTGCGGGGTGAGCGCGACGGTGTCGTGGTCGGGATCGACGAGGAGGGTGGCGACGTCACCCGCCTCGACGTCAACACCGGGTCGTTCGTGCCGGGCCCGCTCGCGCTGGGCGCGGCCGACGACCCGGAGCTGACCACCGCGGTCGCCGCCGCGCTCGGCGAACGGCTCGCCGCCTGCGGCGTGACGCTCGACCTGGCGCCGTGCGCGGACCTCACCCTGGCGGCCGAGGACCCGATCATCGGCGTGCGGGCGTTCGGGTCCGACCCGGCGAAGGCTTCGCCGCACGTCGCGGCGTACGTGACCGGGCTGCAGAAGTACGGCGTGGCCGCGTGCGCCAAGCACTTCCCGGGCCACGGCGCCGCGACCGAGGACTCGCACGTGGCGCTGCCGGTGCTGCCGCGGACCGTCGAAGAGCTGCGGGAGATCGAGCTGGTCCCGTTCGCCGCGGCGATCCGGGCCGGGGTGCGCTCGGTGATGTCGGGCCACCTGGTCGTGCGGGCCTGGGGCGACGAGCCGGCCACGCTCAACCGGACGGCGCTGACCGGCGTCCTTCGCGGCGAGCTCGGCTTCACCGGCGCGGTGATCACCGACGCACTGGAGATGGGCGCGGTTTCGGGCGCGTACGGCAAGCACGACGGCCTCGGCCGCTCGGCCGTGCGGGCCCTGGCCGCGGGTGCGGACGCGCTCTGCCTCGGCGGCGCGGCGTTCGAGGCCGAGCACCTGGACGCGTGCGTCGCGGCCATCGTGGCGGCGGTCGCGGCGGGGGAGCTGCCCCTGGAGCGGCTCGAGGAGGCGGCCGCGCGGACGGCGGCGCTGGGCACCGACCCGGCCCCGGCCACGGTCGGCCCGGTCGACCGGCGGCTGGGTCTCGAAGCGGCGCGCAAGGCGTTGCGCGTGCGGGGCGAACCGCGGCTGGACGGCCCGCCGCTGGTGGTCGACGTCCAGACCGAGCCGACCATCGCGGCCGGCCCGATGCCGTGGGGCCTCGGCGCGCACCTGGCCGAGCTGGTGCCGGGCACGCGGACGCTGACCGCGAGCCCGGAGGACGCCGACGCCGTGCTCGAAGCGGCGCAAGGGTTCCGCAGCGTCGTCGTGGTGACGCGGGAAGCGCACCGGCACCCGCGCGTCCGCGCGCTGCTGGCCGCGTTGTCCACTGTGGACTACATCCGCGTGGAGACCGGGGCGCCGGGGCCGGCGGACGAGGGCGGCCCGCGGATCGACACGTTCAGCGGCTCCTACGTGAGCCTGCGCGCGGCGGCCGAGTACCTGGCCTGAGTTCTCCCGAAGCCCCGCCGGCCGCGCCCGGCGGGGCTTCGTCCGGTTTGCCGCATCTCCAGAGCCGGGTCCCGGCGTTTGTACGGGCCTTGTACCGGCGGCCGCCATCGTGGGGGGCACACCGGAAACTGGAGGACGGACAAATGAGAATTCGGATCGGGAAGCGGACGGCGGCCGTGGTCGGCGCCGCCGCGGCGATCGTGCTGGCCGGCGCCACACCGGCCCTGGCGGCGACGGGCACGGTGCACACCGACTCCGGCGCGCCGCTGACCGTGCGCTCGGCCCCGAGCACCGGCGCGAGCTCGACCGGCACGGTCGCCGACGGCACCGCCGTCACGATCGACTGCCAGACGACGGGCGAGACGGTCACCGGCAAGTACGGCACGAGCAACATCTGGGACCACGTCCCGGGCGGCTACATCACCGACACCTACGTCTACACCGGGTCCGACGGCCGGATCGCGCCGGACTGCACCGACGTGCCGACCCCGCCGGCCACCGCGTGCTCGACGTCGGGCCTGAACGACCCGAACACCTGTGCCGAGGCGGTCACGAAGGCGAAGTCGCGGATCCACACGAACTACGACGCCTCCTACGACGGCTGGTGCGACCGCATCAACGCCCAGAACTACGGCTTCACCGCGAGCGGCTCGACCACCGCATACGTGCACTGGACGCAGATCCCCAGCACGTACAAGCACGCGAACAGCACCGACGTCCCGGCGGGCGGCCTGGCGTTCTTCTCCAACGGCGGCGCGGGCCACACGATGATCTCGATCGGCGGCGGCAAGTTCCTGTCGAACGACATCAACGGCGCGGGCACCTACACCGAGACCACGATCGCCCAGATCAAGAGCAAGTGGGGCCAGACCTACCTCGGCTGGGCGCAGCCGTGGTTCAAGGTGAACCACTGATCTGACCCCCCGGCCACCATCCCCGGCCGGGGGACCCGGCCCCCTGCCCACCTCCCCCGGGCCGGGGGCCGGTCAGGGTTTCAGGTGGTGCAGCACGAAGATCCCGCCGACCGCGGGCCGGTCCCGGCGCTCGTGGTCGGTCGCCACGTACTCGTCCAGCACCGCCAGGATCCGGCGGTCGAGCTCGTCGACCTCGTCGGGGGACAGGTGCAGCAGGAACTTCTCGTGCACCGCCACCGAATCCGGGCCCGCGGCCGCGAGCTCCTCCTGGAAGATCTCGATCGGCGCGAACCGCGTCTCGGCGTCGGCGGTCGAGAGCGGGCCGTCCAGCCACCACGTCTCGTTGTCGGCGCGGTAGGGCTTCTCCAGTGCGCCGCTCGGGCCGGTGCGGACCGGGGCCGGCTGGAGGAGACCGGCGGCCACCAGCTGCCGGACGTGGTGCAGCACCGTGCCGGGGTCGCGGTCGAGGCGGTCGGCCAGCTGCTTGTTCGTCAGCTCGTCGACCAGGCACAGCCGCATGATGCGCAGCCGCAGCGGGTGGCCTAGGGCCTTCGCTTCGGCCGGCGTCGCGGGCCGCCGGTGGCGGGGCTCGTTCATGGACGCAGCGTAGTCGATCGATGGGGAAACCTCAGATCGATGGAGAAAACCCCATCGATGTGCGATCCTCCATCAATGCACCGGACCTTCTGGCGGCTGTGGACCGCGGCGGGACTGTCGAGCCTCGCCGACGGCGTCCTCAAGGTCGCCCTGCCGCTGGTCGCC
The DNA here is from genome assembly GCF_041346945.1 of Amycolatopsis sp. cg9. NCBI lineage: Bacteria > Bacillati > Actinomycetota > Actinomycetes > Pseudonocardiales > Pseudonocardiaceae > Amycolatopsis > Amycolatopsis sp. cg9. The sequence goes on from NZ_CP166850.1 coordinate 7,353,710, forward strand.
GTCGGGTACACCCGCTCGCCCGCGCTGGTGGCGGGGCTCGCGTTCGCCTTCAGCGTCCCGTGGCTGCTGTTCGCGCTGCCGGCCGGCGCGCTCGTCGACCGGCTCGACCGCCGCCGCGTGATGCTCACCGCGAACGTCCTGCGCGGCGGGCTGGTCGCCGCCGTCGCGCTGCTGACCGCCCTCGGCGGGGGATCGATCTGGGTGCTCTACGTTGTCGCGCTGGGTGTCGGCACCGCCGAGACGCTCTACGACACCGCCGCGCAGTCGATCGTCCCGCAGGTCGTCGGGCGCGACGAGCTCGCGCGCGCCAACGGCCGGGTGTACGCGGTCGAGCAGACCGCCAACGAGTTCGCCGGGCCGCCGCTGGCCGGCGTCCTGGTCGCCGCCGGGGTGCTGGCCGCGCTCGCCACGCCGGTGGCGCTGTGGGCGGTGGCCGTCGCCGCGCTGCTGCTCGTGCGCGGCTCGTACCGGGTCCCGCGCGGGGACCGGTCCACCAGCCTGCGCACGGACATCGCCGAAGGCCTGCGGTTCCTGGTGCACCACAAGATCCTGCGGACGTTCTCGCTCATGGTCGCCGCGTTCAACTTCGCCACCGGCGCCACGTTCGCGGTCCTCGTCCTCCACGCGGTCGGTCCCGGCTCGGCGATGGGGCTGTCCGGACCGGCGTTCGGCCTGCTGACGGCGATGACGGCGGCGGGCGGCCTGGCCGGCTCGCTGCTCGCCGAAGCGGTGGAACGCCGGCTCGGCCGCGTCCGCGCGCTCTGGGTGTCGTGGCTCGCCGGCGGCCTGACGGTCGGCGTGCTCGCGGTGACGGCGAACCCGTACGCCGTGGGCGCGGCGTTCTTCGCCGGGGGCGCGGGAATCCTGGTGTCCAACGTCGTGATGGTGTCGCTGCGCCAGCGGATCACGCCGGACCGGCTGCTCGGCCGCCTCACCAGCAGCCACCGGCTCGTCGCGTGGGGCACGAAGTCGCTCGGCGCGCTGGCCGGCGGCGCGCTCGCGCAGGCGTCCGGGCTGCACACGGTGTTCGTCGTGATGGCCGTGCTGGCGTTTTCCGTGGTGGGCGGCCTCTTCGCGGTGACCGAAGACGCGCTCAGAGCCGCCGAGCCAGCAGTTCCGACACACCCGTCTTGACCGGCGCCACCGCCGTCCAGCCCCAGCGGTGGTACAGCGCGTGCGCCGGCGCCGCCGTAGCCGCGGCGAGGACCGCGGCCGGCTCGGTCCGGTCGGCCAGCAGGCGGTCGAGCAGGGCCCGGCCGTGGCCGCGGCCGCGCTGCCCCGGCCGGACGGCGAACTCGTACACGTAGAACAGCGGGCCGCTCGCGAGCCACGGCGGCGGGCCGGCCGCCGCCAGGGAAGGCCACCAGCCCGCCTCGCGGCCGACGCCGTAGGCGAACCCGGCGAGCTCGCCGCCACTGTGGACGGTCTCGAGCGCGAACCCGGGCAGCTTCGCGTGCTCTGCCACCGCTTCGCGGAACCGGGCCGCGTCCGCTTCGCTTTCCCCATAAGGGGGTTCCCGGTAGACCTCGTGGTAGAGGTCGGTGAGCTCGGCCCAGTCAGGCATCCACGTTCTCCCGCGTCGGGACCGCCTCCGGCGCCGCTTTCAGTCCCGCGAGGACGGCCACCGCCAGCATGCAGCACCCGGCCAGCACGAGCCACGGCAACTGCGGGCCGCCGGCCAGCAGCGCGGTGAAGGTCACCGGCGCCAGCACCCGCGCCGCACCCCAGAGCAGTTCCTCGAGCCCGAGGTAGCGCCCGCGCAGGTGGGCGGGGGCGAGCGCGACGGTCAGCGCACTGCTGGTCGGCGCCTGCAGCAGCTCGGCGGTGGTGAAGACCGCCGTGGCCACGGTCAGCACGGCGAACGCGGGCAGCGCGGTGACCAGCGGCACGGCCGCGTAGAGCAGGAACGCCCCGGCCCACACGACGGCCGCGACCTGGAGCGTCCGCGCCCGGCGGAAGCGGTCCACCCGCGCGGCCACGACCGTCTGCGCGAGCACCACCAGGACCGTGTTGAGGGCGAAGAGCACACCGGGCTGCCAGGCCGGCAACCGCAGCGCGTCGAGCACGTACGCGCTCAGCAGCACCGTCAAGGCCAAGTCGCACAACGCGAAGACGAAGACGGTCACGAGCACCCGGCGGAACGCGCGGTCGGCGAGCACGGCCCGGTAGCCCCCGCGCGGCGCGGCGGCCCGGGCCGGTGGTTCGGCGGCTTGGCCCCGCCAGGTCGCGACGAGCACCGCCGCGACGAGGAAGCTCACGGCGTTGAGCACGACGATCGCCGAGTACCCGCCCACCACGACGAGCACGCTGCCGGCCAGCCCGCCGAGGCCGATCCCGACGTTGCGCAGCGTGCGCTCCATCGCGTACCAGCGGGCGCGCTGCCCGTCGTCGGCCACCTGCGCCACCAGCGCGCCGGACGCGGGCCAGAACAGGCCTTCGCCCCAGAACGTCAGTGCCGCCAGCGCCACCAGCACCGCCGGCGATCCCGCGAAGACGTACCCGGTGAAGGTGAGCACCCGCAGCAGGTTCGCCGCGACGACGACCCGCCGCGGGCCGAAGCGGTCCACCAGCGGGCCCGCGCAGAGCCCGGCCGGCAGGGCGAGCAGCGCGGCCAGCGAAAGCGCCGCGCCGACCGCGGTGAGCGGAAGTCCTTTGGCGGCGTGGAAGTAGACGACGGCGAACGGCAGGAACAGGCCGGTGCCGAGCGCGTCCACGCCCTGGGCGGCGACCAGCGGGCGGCGGCCCCGGGTGCGGGGCAGCCCGAGCAGTGCAGTGACGGCCATCGGTGCGTCCTCAGGCGTGGGGGAGCGGGAAGGTGTTCAGCCGCGCTTCGGGCAGGGGGTGCGCGCGCCAGCCGAGGTCGACCGCCGCGCGGCGCACCCGGCCGTCGCCCCAGTACGGCAGCCCGGCCGGGAAGTTGGCCACCAGCCCCGGCACGAGCGTGTGCGCGGCGTGGAACCCGGCGGCGGCGACGTCGCGGGTGGTGAGGTCCACGCTGAGCACCTCGAACCCGCGTGCCTCGACGCGTTCCCGGTAGGTCTTCAGCGTCCGTTCACCGAGCGCGGGCAGGCCTTCCCAGGTCCGTTCCGGCAGGTCGCGGACCCACGGTGCGACGTGGGCCGCGGCGCGCGGGTCGAGGTAGACCTGTTGCTGGCACAGCAGGTCCACGACGTCGCCGAAGTCCGCGCGGTAGGAGTCGAGGTAGCGCCGGTCGGCCCGGTACGGCTTCAGGTTGCCCAGGTGCGGCAGGTCGTCGCGCATCGCGGCCAGCTCGCGCTCGTCGTCGAGGGCGAGGCAGGTGTGCTGCAGCGTGAACCCTTCGGCGAGCGCCTTCTTCGCCGCTTCCAGCGCGTCGGGGCGGGTGGCGAACCCGATCGACAGCCAGCGCCGCGCGCGGTCGAACACCGCCGCCGCGACGACCGGGACGGCGAACTCGTTGTCCAGCGGGATCAGCGTCACGTCGTAGGTGTCCGTGGTGTCGGCGACGAGCGCGTGCACCTCGGGCGGCACCGGCAGCGCGCGCAGCCGCGGCGTGTTGGCCCACCACACCATGGTGGTGTCCCGTTCCAGGACTTCTTCGAGGCCGGAGGTGACGGCGTGCTCCGCGCTCGTGCCGCCGGCCAGCCCGGCGATCAGCGGGTCGGTGAAGCGCGCCCCGCCGGGTTCGGGCGCCTGCGAGACGAGGGCGGCCGGGACCCAGACCGGCTCCTTCGTCGTGTGCGAAAAGGCTTCCACCCACGCGCAGTCCGCGTCCGTGGTCAGCGGCGCGAACGGGAAGCCGGGGGTGGCGTACTGCCGGGCCGAGTAGAGGTTGAGGCGGCGCGGGTCCAGCGCGGGGACGCCGGCGCGGCGAAGCTGGTCATAGCTGCCGTGGCGGATCTCGCGCTCCGGGGGCAGCCAGCTGCCGCAGTAGCGTTCGACGGCCTCCCCGATCGCGGACTCGCGGGCCGGCTCGAAGTCGTGCCACGACGTGCCGAACGCCTGGCGGTCGTTCGGCCAGTCGACGACCCGCCGCATGTCGGCGACGTCGACCGCGCACACCTTGAGCCGGGCGGGCATGCCGGGCGCGGCGGGCAGCTCGTGGACGGCGGTCACGATGCCGGTCCGGTCGTCGACGAGCAGATCCGGTCGCAGGCCTTGTTCTCGCACCGGCCGCGGCCGGTCGGGCACCGGGAGCACGGGCCGGGGGAGCGCGGTCAGCCGGACGGGGTCGAGCTCGAGTTCGCCGGTCGTCGTTTCGGCGGGTTCACCGGCGATCCACCGTTCGAGCTGGACGGCGAGGGCGGTGACCAGCCAGCGGGCGTCGGCTTGCCGGAACCGCGGCCCGGCCGGGGCTTCGGCGGCGGCGAAGGCGTCGGTGACCCGGGCGTCGAGGGCGGCCGAGCGGCGGCGCGCCAGCACGTCGGCGAAGTCGGGGCCGAAACCGGGTTCGACGGCGGGGCCGGCGATGCCCTGGCCGCGTTCGCAGCGGAAGGGGAAGAACCGCACGCCGTGCTCGGTGCAGAACGCGTCCAGCGCGGCGAGCTCGCGGTAGGCGGGGTGGGTGTAGGCGGCGACGAGAACGGTGTCCGCCGGGTCCAGGGGAAAGGTGGCTTCGGCCAGGGGCTGCACCGCGCGGAAGGCGGCCGAGCCGAGGATGTCCGCCGGGTCCGCGGGGGCCGCGGTTTCGGCGAGGGGCTGCGCTGAGCCGTGGTCGGCCGAGCCGGGAATCTCCGCCGGGACTGCGGTGTCGGCGTGCGGCCCCGCCGAGTCATCGCCGGCCGTGCGGAGGACCTCCGCCGGGTTCACCAGGAGCGCGGCTTCGGCCAGCGGCCGCACCGCGCCGTAAGCGGTCGCGCCGAGCACCTCCGTCAGCACCCCCGTCAACTCGGCTGCCCCGGTGACCAGCACCGTCGTCGCGGCCAGGCGGCGGGCGCCGTCGTCGCCGGTGGCCGGATGCAGGCAGCCGTCCGCTTCGAGGACGTCGAGCACCTCCGCGTGGTCCGGGCTCATCCCGGCGAGCAGCTCGGCCCGCGTCCGGGTGCCGTCGCAGCGGCCGAGCCACGCGCGGAACTCGCCGACCGGCGCGGTGATCGAGTACTGCCCGCCGTTCGGGGTGATGAGCAGGCACAGCTCCGGCTCGAGGTCATGGAGCTCGACGCCGGTCAGCTGCAGGCGGGTGTCGTCGGAAGGCATGGGCGATCCCCTCGTCGGCGGGGCCGTGCCGCGGCCCGGGGTACGGGCCGCGGCACGTCGGCGGCTGGGCGGGGACTACTTGGCGGACGCGCGGTTGTGCACGACGGCGCGGTTGTGGACCACGGCGCGGTTGTGGACGACGGCCCGGTTGTGGACGACCGCGCGGTTGTGGACGACGACGGCCGACGGGCGCTCGAAGGTCGAGATCATGGTTCCTCCTGCGGAGTGGGTGGGATGTCCCCCGGCGGGCCCACCGGGGCGGGGTGACGGGAACCAGTTTCGGGTGGCGCCGTGCGTTCCGACGTCTTCTCGAGTGCGATCCGCACCGGCGCACCCGTGCGTTCGTCACGGTCAGGGCGTGACCGGCGCACGAAGAAGGCCCCCACCGGTGGGCGGTGGGGGCCTTCTCTGGTCCGTCAGGTCACGCCCGGCAGGTCCGCCCGCGGTTCACGCAGTTGACCAGCCCGTTCATGATCCGCTGCGACATCACGTTGGCGAAGTCGTCGTGGTCGGAGAACGGGTTGTGCTTCTCCTGGGGGAAAGCGTCCACTTTGTACTGCTTCTTGACCTGGATGTCGTGCGGGATGTCGTAGGTCAGCGAGATCTGCAGCTGCGGGACCGCCTTGAACCCCTTGGCGCACCGGCCGTTCTGGTCCGGGAAGACGATGTGCGTGCGGTGGTTGGCGCTGTCGGTGTTCTGCCCGTCCCAGCAGCTCGGGAACGTGTGCACGCGCTTGACCTTGCTGTTCTGCGGGCAGATCGGGTACTTCTCGGTGACGCGGTTCTCGAACCCGGTGCACGTCCAGCTGGCGCGCGCGTTGGCCGGGCCGTTGGTCGACACCTTCGCGTCGCCGTAGAGCACGCGCAGGAACTTCGGCATCGCCACGACCTTGCCGACCGGGCTGCCGCGGAAGGTGAGCTGGACCTTCTGCGGGCGCAGGATCTTGCCGTCGTTGCCGGGCAGCTCGTTGTTGCCGTCCTGGCCGGGCAGCTGGCCGCCCGCGGTGCTGCTCGGCGGCGGTGTCGGCGATCCGGTGTCCTTGCCGGGCTTCGCCGTGCACGGCAGGGTGCCGACGCCGCCCGGTTTCGGCGCGAACCGGCCGATCGCGGTGAGGATCCGGTCGATGATCGCCTTCCGGCGGTCGTTGAGCGGGCCGATGATGCTGTTCTGGACGAGGTTCTGGCCGCCCTGGCCCTGCGCCGCGGCGACGCGCTGGTTCGCCTCGTCGGTCTGGGTGTCGAGCTGGTCGAGGTTGCTGTCCACTTCGGCCATCGCCTGGTCGGGGATATCCGGCAGCTTGCTCGCGACGTCCGGGCAGGCCACCTGGACGGTCTTCGACTCCTGGGCGGCCTGCGCCCGGTCGCCGTCGGGCGCCTTGGCCGGCTCGTTCTTCTCCTCTTCGCCCGTGTCGATCCGGACGACGGGCCAGAAGTACGCGGACTTGTCGCCGTTGCGGCAGGTGGTGCCGGCCTTCGCGAGGCTCTTGTTGGTGGAGTCGGCGTTGGTGGAGAGGTTGCCGACGTAGTCGTGCAGGTGCTGGGCGCCGTTGCGGACGCCGGGCTGCGCGATGAAGTTGTCGGGGTTGAAGTGCTGGTTTTCGTTGCGGCCGCAGTCGACGGTGAACGTGCCCGTCGCGGCACCGTAGACCGGCCGCGGGTCGAACTGGTTCGGCTGCACCTTCAGGATGTCGATGTAGAAGGCGGGATCGGCCTCGTCGGCGCTGGCTTCACCGGTGTTGCCGGTGGTCGTCGCGACGACGATACCGCCGACCGCGATCGCGAGGGCGAGGCCGCCGGTCGCGATCTTGGTTCTGCGGGAAAGGCGGTGCCGTCCTTGGGTGCGGGGCATGGGGGAATCCTCCGGGGGTGTCGGGCTGGCGGGAACGCGCGACACTGAACGGGTACGAGCCCAGGCTCGTCCCCATCAGGAATGCGTCGGCAAGGAACGGTTTCCGGCTGGTCCACTGACCCGACATCAGTGGGTGCGCGCTCACCTGCCCGTGGCCGCGCCGTCAACCGGCTGGTTATCGTTCCGTTATGGAAGTTACACGGGCGTTTGACACCGGGCAAGCACCGAAAAAAGTTTGAACCGAACTGAACCGGCGTCCGTATCCCCAGGTGAGGCCCGGCGCATGCGCCCGGCCGGAAAGCCTTGCGCGACGCCGGGATCAGCGCAGCGGCGCGGGCACCGCCGGAATGGCCGCCAATGCCGAGCCGAGCCGGTGGCCGACCGCGAGTCCGACCTGATCGCGCACCTCGGCGAGTTTCGCGACGTCGATTCCGGTCGCGATTCCTTCGCGGTGGAAGAAGTCGACGAGGTCGTCCGTGCCGACGTTGCCGGACGCGCCCGGCGCGAACGGGCAGCCGCCGATCCCGCCCAGCGCCGCGTCGAACCGGCGGATCCCGAGGGAGAGCCCTTCCCACGCGTTGGCCGCCGCGCGGCCGTAGGTGTTGTGCAGGTGCAGGCCGAGCGGGACGTCCGGGAGTTCGTCGCGGACCGCCGAGACGACCGCGCGCAGCTGGCTCGGCCGGGCCGCACCGATCGTGTCGGCGAGGTGCACGACCCGCGCGCCGAGCCGGCCGAGCCGCGCGGCGACGTCGGCGGTCCGGTCCGGGCCGGTGTCGCCGTCGAACGGGCAGACGAAGGCCGTCGCCACCGACGCCTCGATCGCGACCCCCGCCGCGGCGAGCAGTTCGGCGCACCCGGCCAGCCGGTCGAGCGCCGCGGCCGTGGGGACGCCGGCGTTCGCGGTGCTGTGGCCGTCGCTCGCGGAGACGACCAGCCGCACCGACCGGGCGCCGGCGTCGATCGCCTGCCGCGCCCCGCGTTCGGTGAACACGAGGGTGTGCAGGCACGCGGGCGTGTCCGGCAGCAGCGCCCGGAGCACCTCGCCGGTGTCGGCCAGCTGCGGTACCCGGCGCGCGGAGACGAACGAGCCGACCTCCAGCGCGCGGACACCGGCGTCGACCAGCCCGCGGGCGAGCCGGATCTTTTCGTGCGCCGGCACGGTGACGGGCTCGTCCTGCAGCCCGTCGCGCAGCACGACCTCGGTGATGAGGACTTCGGTCACGTCAGATCACTCCGTTCCGGCGAAGTTCGGCGACGGCGTCGCCGGTGATGCCGAGCTCGGCGAGCACGGCTTCGGTGTGCGCGCCGAGGTCCGGCCCGAGCGCGCGGGTGCGTCCCGGCCGTTCGGCCAGGCTGGGCACGATGCCGGGGAAGGTGACCTCGGCCTCGCGGTCTTCGCCGAGGCGCACGCGGTGCCGTTCGTGCATGCCGCGGGCTTCGAAGTGCGGGTCCTTCGCGATGTCCGCGGCGGTCAGGATCGGACCGCTCGGCACGGCCGCGGCCAGCAGCGCGGCTTCGGCGGCTTCCTGGGGGAGCGTGGCCGCCCACGCGCCGATCGCGTCGTCGAGCAGCCCGGCGTGCCGGACGCGCCCGGCGTTGTCCGCCAGCCGCGGGTCGTCCGCGAGGTCGGTGCGGCCGATGGCGTGCATGAGCCGGCGGAAGATCGCGTCGCCGTTGCCGCTGACCACGATGTACTTGCCGTCGGCGCAGCGGTAGGTGTTGGAGGGAGCCACCCCGGGCAGCGCGGAGCCGGCCGGGCCGCGCACGACGCCGTGCGCGTCGAAGTCCGGGAGCAGCGACTCCATCAGGGAGTAGACGGCTTCGTAGAGGGCGACGTCCACGACTTCGCCGGGCCGGGTGCCCGGCTGACGTTCGCGGCGCAGCAACCCCATGAGCGCGCCGATCACCGCGTAGAGGCCCGCGACGGAGTCGGCGAGGCTGACGCCGGCACGGGTGGGTGCCTGGCCGGGGTAGCCGGTGAGCGCGCGCAGGCCGCCGATCGCCTCCGCGACGCCGCCGAAGCCGGGCCGGTCGCGGTACGGGCCGGTCTGGCCGTAGCCGGAGACACGGACGACGACCAGCCGCGGGTTGAGCGCGCGCAGCTCGTCGGGGCCCAGGCCCCAGCGCTCCAGCGTGCCGGGCCGGAAGTTCTCGAGCAGGACGTCGCCGCGGCCGGCCAGCGCGCGGACGATGTCCTGGCCTTCGGGGCGGCGGAGGTCGACGGTCACCGAGCGCTTGTTGCGGCCGAGGGTGCGGAAGAGCAGCGAGGTGTCGCCGCCGTGCAGCCGCCAGCGCCGGAGCTCGTCGCCGGTGCCGGGGCGCTCGACCTTGACGACGTCCGCCCCGAAGTCGGCCAGCAGGCGCCCGGCGGTCGGCGCGGCGATGAAGTTGCCCAGTTCGACCACCCGGAGGCCCGCCAGGGGCCCGGATTGTTCACTCATGCCCGACTCCAAACCACGATGTGAGTTGCTAACCCAGAATACGGGCGTGTGTCGCGGAGTCAACGGGGGCGAGCGTCGCTAGACTGTGCGGCACACCACGGGCACGGGGCGGGGCGATGGCAGAGGAAGAGCGCAGCGGCGGCGGGACCACGCCGGTGCTGGTGCTGCGCAAGTTCAAGCAGATCCTCGAGTCGTTCACGATCGACGACCCGGAGCTGACGCTGCAGCAGATCACCCGGTCCACCGGCCTGCCGGCGAGCACCTGCCAGCGGCTGGTGCACAACCTGGTGCGCGAGGGGTTCCTCGACCGCTACGACGACACCTACCGCGTCGGCCTCGGCCTGGTCCGCTGGGCGGCGCCGGGCACGTTCGGCCTGGACCTGGTCCGGCTGACCCGGCCGGTGCTGCAGCAGCTGCGCGACGAAACGGGCGAGACGGCCTGCCTGTACGTCCGCGACGGCGCCTACCGCACGGTGATCTCCCTGGCGGAATCCCGGCACCCGGTGGTCCGGCTGTTCGTGGTCGGCATGGTGATGCCCCTGCACGCGGGTTCGGCCGGCAAGGTCTTCCTGGCCTGGGACAAGCTCGCGATCAAGGACGCGATCGGCCACGGCCTGGCGCGGTTCACCCCGCGCACGGTGGTGGACATCGACCTGCTGACCGAGCAGCTCGACCAGATCCGGTCGACGGGCTACGCGGTGAGCTTCGAGGAACGCGACCTGGGAGCGGCCTCGCTGAGCGCCCCGGTGTTCGGCCTGAACGGAGAAGTCAGCGCGGCCATCGGCATCGGCGCCCCGACCCAGCGCATGACGGCGGCCGACGTACCCCGCCTGGCCCCGGTCGTGGTGGAGGCGGCGAGGCGAGCCTCGGAGCGGCTCGGGTATCGGCCGGGTGTGGAGCAGGTCGCCGCACTCTGACCAGGCCGGCTGGGGCTGGTCTGCCGGCTTGGCTGCCTGGGCGCAGCTGACCGAACCTGCCCGGCTGTCTCGCGGGCCGGCTTCGCTGAGGTGATCAGCCGGCCGCGCCGGCGAGCTGCCTGGACCGGGCGAGGCTGCCGGCCCCGTCGGCCGGGCCGCTCAGCCTTGTCGGCCGCACCTCCGGCGCGCCAGGCCTTGTCGGCTGAGCTACCGGCCTGGCCCGCCGATACCTCCTCCCCGTCCCTCGTGTCCGGATCCTGGTGCCGACCTGCGATCCGGCGCGGGCTGACACATCCTGTCCCCGTCCCGTGAGTCCTTGACTAGGCCCCTCCCTCCGTCACATTATGAGTCCGCCAACCACATAGTGGCGAAGTCAAAGGAGACGACGGATGGCCCACATCCCCGATACCGCGCCGGACACCGGCACGATCGCGGGCCGGCTCGACCGGCTGCCCATCACCCGCACCCACCGGCGGGCCACCGTCGCCGTCGGGCTCGGGCTGTTCTTCGACTTCTACGAGGTCTTCCTGACCGGCGTGCTCAGCTCGGTGCTCGTCGAAGAGTTCGACCTCACCAAAGCCGAACTCCCGCCGCTGCTCGCCTCGACCTTCGTCGGCATGTTCTTCGGCGCCCTGCTGCTCGGCCGGCTCGCCGACCGGTTCGGGCGGCGCGGCGCGTTCCTCGTGAACCTCGGGCTCTACTCGGTCTTCTCGCTGCTCGGCGCGTTCAGCGGCAGCGCGCTGATGCTGCTGGTCACGCGGTTCTTCGCGGGCATCGGCCTCGGCGCCGAGCCACCGCTGGCCGACACCTACCTGACCGACCTGCTGCCCGCCCGCAAGCGCGGCCGCTTCATCGCCTGGGCCTACACGCTCGCCTTCTGCGGCTTCCCGGTCGTCGGCTTCCTCGCCCGCGGCCTGACCGACCACGAAGTCCTCGGCGTCGCCGGCTGGCGCTGGCTGTTCGTGATCGGCGCGCTCGGCGCGGGCGCGGTCTTCCTGCTGCGCCGCGGCCTGCCCGAATCGCCGCGCTGGCTGGACTCCGTCGGCCGCACCGAGGAGGCCGAGCACCTGGTCGCCGGCATGGAAGCCGAAGCCCGCGGCACCACCGTCGAGACGCCGGCCCCGCGGCGCGGTGTCACCCGCAAGCGCGCCGCCGCGCCGGTGCGCGAGCTTTTCGCTCCCGCGCTGCGGCGGCGGACCTGGATGATGGTCGTCTTCCACATCCTGCAGACCCTCGGCTACTACGGCTTCGGCACGCTGGTCCCGCTCGTCCTCGCCGCCAAGGGGTACGCCGTCTCGCAGTCGCTGCTGTTCGCCGCGCTGACCTACCTCGGCTACCCGGTCGGCTCCGCGCTGTCCCTGCCGATCGTGGAACGCGTCGAGCGCAAGTACCTCGTGGTCGGGTCGGTACTGGCGATGGCGGTGTTCGGCATCGCGTTCGGCTACGCGGGCTCGATGGCGCTGATCCTGGTGTTCGGCTTCCTCTACACCGCGACCAGCAACCTCTTCTCGAACGCCTACCACATCTACCAGGCCGAAATCTTCCCCACGGCCTTGCGCTCGACGGCGTCCAGCGGCACCTACTCGCTCTCGCGCCTGGCCAGCGGCGCGATGCCGTTCGTCCTGGTCCCGCTGCTGAACTCGAACGGCCCGACGACGCTGTTCCTGGTCGTCGCCGGCGCGCTCGTGGTGGTCGCGGCCGACATCGCGGTTCTCGGCCCGCGCACCACCGGACGGCGGCTGGAGAACGTCAACGGCGCCGCGTGATCCTCAAGAAGCGCGCTTCTGCCCGAGGAGGCCGCGCCGCAGGGTGGTGAGGGCCCGGTGCTGGGCGACGCGGACCGCGCCGGCGCTGGCGAGGCCGACCGCGGCGGCCGTCTCCTCCGCCGTCAGCCCGAGGATGATCCGCAGCACCAGGATTTCGCGCTGCCGCGGCGGGAGCGTGTCGAGCAGGCCGGACGACCAGTCGAGCGCGGCCGAGCGTTCGACCTCTTCGCCGGTCGGGTCGCCGCCGGTCCCGCGGTCGGTGGGCAGTTCGGCGACCGGGCTGGTGCGGTCGCGCGCCCGGCGGCGGTGGAAGTCCGAAACCTTGTGCGAGGCGATGCCGAAGACGAACGCCAGGAAGCTGTCGGCCTCGTAGCGGTAGCCGGGCAGCGCGTTGACGATCGCGAGGAGCACGTCCTGCGCGCAGTCCTCGGCGTCGGACGAACCGTCCTGCCAGGTGCGGAGCCGGCCGAGGCAGTAGCGGAACACCGGCGGCCGCAAGGTGCGCAGCAGTCCGGCCACGGCGGCCCGGTCGCCCCGGATCGCCGACCGGACGACGGCCGGGTCGAGGGTGAACGTCGCCGGGGGAGCGGACGCGCCCTCGGCGGAGTGCGGCGACATCGGCCTCACCTTTCCCACACTCAGCGTCACGGATGATCACGACGCTAAGTCACTCCGCGTGGCCGCCGCACCGGCCGGGCGGCCGCTGCGGCCCGGGTCTTCCGGCCCTGGCGCGCACCGCCCGGGTGTGCCGCCGGGGTCTCGCGGCGGTGGCCGGGCCGAACGGCCCTACCGGGGTGCCCGGGCCACCGATCACGCTGGTGGCCGGGCATTTTCACAGGAGAAACACAGGGACGCGATGGTGGACGACGTGGGCTTCGGGCTCTTGCTGGACCGGCAGCAATGCCTGGCGCTGCTGCGGACGGCGAGCCTCGGCCGGGTGATCTTCACCCACCGGGCGATGCCGGCGGTCCGCCCGGTCCGCTTCACGGTCGTCGAGGACGCCGTGGTCTTCGCCGTCCCGGCCGCCAGTCCCCTCTACGCGGGCGCGCGCGACGCCGTCGTCGCGTTCGAAGCCGACGAATACGCCGACGACCTCGGGGCCGGCTGGTACGTCAGCCTGCTCGGGCGGGCCACCGAGTCCGGCGCGGTCGACATCGCCTGCCCGTGCCCCGGCCCGGTCCCGGTGGGGCACCGGTTCCTGCGGATCCCGGCCGAATCGATCAGCGGGCACCGGCTCGCCTGCCACGCCCAGTAACGAACCCGCTCCGCCGATCGACCCACCGGATGGACGAACCGGATTGGGCCGACACGGGCAGTCTTCTGTGGCACCCTTGACGGCCCGGGAGTGGCCCGGGATTCGGGCGGAGCCAGCGGGGTCGACGGGAAGTGACGGACGAAATCAGCATGCCGGCGATCCTCGCGGCGGTGGGCGGCATCGCCCGCGAGCTCGAGCTGCCGTCGTTGCTGGAGCGGGCGGTCACGACGATGTGCGAACTGGTGGGCGCCCCGCGCGGCCGGCTGGAGCTGGCGGAGAACGGCGTCGCCCGGTACGGCGGCGAGCCCGGTGCCGGCGCGGTCGAGGTGCCGGTCCGCGCCGGGCCGCAGGAGTTCGGGACCCTGGTGGTCGAGCCCGGGGCCGGCGGGTTTACGCGGCGCGAACGGGAAGTGCTGGGCGCGCTCGCCGCGGCGACCGGGATGGCCGTCGAGAAGGCGCTGCTCGTCGACCAGATGCGCCGCCGCGAACGCTGGCTCGAAGCCTCCTACGACGTCACCGGCGCGCTGCTCGCGGCCCAGGACCTGCACGCCACGCTCCGGCTGATCGCCGAACGCGCCCGCATCGTCGCCGGGGGAACGGCGGGCGCGATCGCGCGCCCGGCCGGGCCGGGGCAGCTGGTGTTCGACGTCGTGGAGCCCCCGGGCGACGACGCCGACCGGCTCACCGGGCTGACCGTCCCCACCGAAGGCACCGCCACCGGCGTCGCGTTCGCGACCCGCCGCCCGGTCGTCGTGCGCGACTACGGCGAGCGCGTCCAGGAAGAGCAGCGCGACCGCGCGGGGCCGATGCCGGCGATGATCAAGGACCTCGACTCGGCGATCTCGGTGCCGCTGCTGGTCGGCGAGGACACCCTCGGCGTGCTGGTGGTCGCGAAGTTCCGCGACAAGTCGCCGTTCACCGACTCCGACGTCCAGCTGGCCGAGACCTTCGCCGGGCACGCCGCGCTCGCCGTCGAGTTCTCCCGCGCGCAGGAGGCGCGGCAGCAGCTCGCGGTGTTCGAGGACCGCGACCGGATCGCCCGCGACCTGCACGACCTGGTCATCCAGCGGCTGTTCGCGACCGGACTCGGCCTCGAAGGCGTGAGCAGGCTGATCGCCGACCCGGCGGTCGCCGCGCGCGTGGCCGGGTTCGCCCAGGACCTCGACGGCACCATCCGCGAGATCCGCAACAGCATCTTTTCGCTGCAGGCGCCCGCGCAGGCGCACGGCAGCCTCCGCGCGGAGCTGCTGCGGGTGGCGGTGGACGCCCGCGACACGCTGGGTTTCGAGCCCCGCGTCGGGTTCGACGGGCCGCTGGACGCCGCGGTGCCCGACGCGGTCCGCACCGACCTGATCGCGTCGCTGCGCGAAGCGCTGACGAACGTCGCGCGGCACGCCGGGGCGACGTCGTCGTCGGTCGACGTCACCGTGGACGGGCTGGGCCGCCGGCTGACCCTGGCCGTGCGCGACGACGGGACGGGCCCGCCGCCGGAGCGGGATCGCGTCAGCGGGCTCGCCAACCTGGCCGCGCGGGCGGCCCGGTGGGGCGGGACGTGTGTGCTGGTGGCCGCCGCCGGCGGCGGCGCCCGGCTGGAATGGACCGCCGAGCTGCCGGCGCGGGCCGGCGAGCAGGGGAGTGGACGATGACGATCTCGGTGTTCCTGCTCGACGACCACGAGCTGGTCCGGACCGGGCTGAAGACCGTCTTCGAGGCCGAAGCGGACATCGAAGTGGTCGGCGAGGCGGCGACGGCGGCCGAGGCCCTGGTGCGGATCCCGCAGGCGCGCCCGGACGTCGCGATCCTCGACGTCCGGCTGCCGGACGGGCAGGGCGTCGAGGTGTGCCGCGAGATCCGGTCCACTGTGGAGCCGCCGCCCGCGTGCCTGATGCTGACGTCCTATTCGGACGACGACGCGCTGTTCGGCGCGATCATGGCGGGCGCGGCGGGCTACATGCTGAAGCAGGTCTCCGGCCGGTCCCTGATCGACGCCGTCCGCACGGTCGCCGGCGGCGGCTCGCTGCTGGACGCCACGCTCACCGCGTCGGTGATGAACAAGCTGCGCGGCGAGAACGTGGCCACCGCGGACCCGCGCTACGAGCAGCTGAGTCCCCAGGAACGCCGGGTGCTCGACCTGGTCGCGGAGGGCCTGACCAACCGCCAGATCGCCGAGCGGCTGTTCCTGGCGGAGAAGACGGTGAAGAACTACGTGTCGTCGGTGCTGCACAAGCTCGGCGTCGAGCGGCGCACGTCGGCGGCGGTCTACATGTCCGAGCGGCGCGCCGGTCCGGGACGATCGGGCTGAATCCGGGACCGATCGGACGAAACCGGTGGGGCGTTCGACGTATCCAGCGGCCGATGCGGTACACCTGTCGGGGGACGCACAGATCGGTGTGCGCGGTGGAGGGGACGGCATGTCGGGGTTGTCGAGCGGGGACTACGTCGCGCAGCAGATCCGGGCACTCGCGCAAGCGGTGCGCCGGGAAGGAGCGGGAGGGGTCGGCACGCGCAGCTTCCAGCTCGCGGAGCACCTGGCCGCGGAGGGTGGCGTCCACCGCGGCGACATCATGACCGCGACGGCGACCCTCCTGGCCATGACGGCCTGGTGCGACGGCGAAGTCGAGGCGGCGCGCCGGTTCGCGGAGCTGGCCGGCGAGAACGACGAAGACTCCCGGGAACTGGTCACCCACCTGCTGCGGCTGGAGGCCGGCGCGGACCAGGGGTGGCTGCCGCAGGAGCAGGTGGAGGCGCTGCTCGAATACGCGCGCAAGGCCCGCCGCGGGGATCTGGTGCAGCGGGTGCGGGCGATCGCGGGCGCTTCGCGCGGCGGACGGCACCGGCGGGCGGACTAGGCCCGGCGGATCGTGCGGCCGCCAGGGAAGCCGCCCGTCAGCCGCTGACCCCGGTCAGCGCGAAGAACTCCTGCCGGGTCTTGGGTTCCTCGCGCAGCAGGCCGTGCAGCGACGAGGTGACCGTCAGCGCGCCGGTCGCCCGGACCCCGCGCAGCGACATGCACAGGTGCTCGGCTTCGATCACCACACCGACGCCCTTCGGCGAGAGGTGTTCCTGCAGCCAGTCCGCGACCTGCTTGGTCAGCCGCTCCTGCACCTGCAGGTCGCGCGCGAACAGCTCGACGACGCGGGCGAGCTTCGACAGGCCGAGGATCCGGTCGCCGGGCAGGTAACCGACGTGCGCGACGCCGCGGAAGGGCAGCATGTGGTGCTCGCACAGCGACTGCACCGGGATGCTCTTGGCCAGCACGAGTTCGTCGTAGCCCTCGTCGTTGGGGAACGTCGTCAGCTGGAAGTCGCGCGGCCGCAGCATTTCCGCGTAGGCGTGGGCGACCCGGCGTGGCGTGTCGCCCAGGTGCACCGACGTCGGGTCCTTGCCGAGCGCCCGCAGCAGATCGGCGACCGCGCGCTCCGCCGCGTGCAGGTCGACGGCGTCGCGGTCGTGGACGACACCGAGGTGCCGCAGCGGAACGGGTTCGACGCTCACGGGCGTGCCTCCTTCTAAAATCAATTCGAGCCGACGTTAGAAGCTCGTCCCGCTTTTCGTCAAGAGTTTTGTGTTTTAGAATGCGGCGATGCACGAACCCCAGGCCGGTGCGCTGGCCGCGGTCGCGGCACTCGACGAGCCGACCCGGCGCCGGCTGTACGAGTACGTCGTCCGCCAGCCGGTACCGGTGAGCCGCGACGACGTCGCCACCGCCCTCAGCGTGCCTCGCGCGACCGTCGCGTTCCACCTCGACCGCCTGGTGGACGCGCGGCTGCTGGCGGTCGGCCACGAACGCCGCACCGGCCGCACCGGCCCGGGCGCCGGCCGGCCCGCGAAGCTGTACCGGCGGTCCGACCGGCAGGTGAGCGTCTCCCTGCCGGAACGCCAGTACGAACTGGCCGGTCAGCTGCTCGCGACGGCGGTGGAGGAAGCCGGCGAAACCGGCGGCTCGGCCCGCGAAATCCTGACCCGGCGGGCCCGCGAACGGGGCGCGGACCTCGCCCGCGGCGCCCCGGACATCCTGGGCACGCTGGAAGAACACGGCTTCGAGCCCCGCGCCGACGGCGACCGGGTCCTGCTGGGCAACTGCCCGTTCCATCAGCTCGCCCGGACCCACCGGCGGCTGGTCTGCGAGATGAACCTCGCCCTGGTCGAAGGCCTGCTCGCCGGGGTGGGCGACCGCCGCCTGCGCGCACGGCCCGAACCGGGGCCGGGGCTCTGCTGCGTGCGCCTCGAGCCGGCCTAGCGCGGGAGGAAGGGGAGGACGAAGAGGAGGCCGCCGAAGCCGACGAGCGCGGCCGAGACGACGCGGTGCAGGTGCCGGGCGGGAAGCCGGCGCGCCAAGCGTGCGCCGAGCAGCACACCGGCCGCGGACAGGACGCCGAGGACGCTGCCGAGTCCGAAGTGGACGGAGCCGTGGGCGGTGTAGCCGAGCGTCGCGAACCCGACGAGCGGAAGCTGCACCAGCTGCCCGGCGGCGACGGTGGTCAGCACGGGAACACCCAGGGCGAGCAGGACGGGGACGAGGAGCACGGGACCGCCGGTACCGGTGAGCGCCGACCCGAACCCGACGAAGGCTCCGACGGCGACCGCCCCGGCCGGGGGCAGCTCATGGCGCCGGCCGGGCGGCGAGCCGGGCTCGGCTGGTGGTGCTTGGCGCGGCGGCCCGGGCTCCTGGGGTGGGGCGGCTTTGGCCGGCGGGCCGGACTCGGCCGGTGGTGCTTCGGGCGGCGGGTTGGGCTCGGCCCGCCGGGGTTGGGTCAGCGGTCCGGTCTCGGGAGGCTGTGGGCGGGACTCGGCTGGCGGGCCGGGTTCGGCCGGTCGGGGGTGGGTTGGCGGGTCGGGCTCGGGAGGTGGCGGGCTGGGCTCGGCCGGTCGTGCTCGGCGCGGCGAGTCGGCCTCTGCCGGTGGCGCTCGGTCCGCCTGCCGGGGCTCGGCCGGTGGCGCCTGAGTGAGCGCCCCGCCCGCAGCATCCCGCCGCCCGCGCGGCCGTCCCCACAGGTTGAACGCTCCCGAGCCTGCCGTGAGCGTCGCCAGCAGCAGCCACAGCGCCGTTGCCGGGACCGTGCCGTTCACCCACGCCCCCGCGGCCGCCGCCGGGGCTGCGCCGAGGGTGAGGTGGGCGCCGAAGCGCCAGGGCATTGCCCGGCTGCGGGCGTAGGCGGCGGTGCCGGCCAGGCCGGTGAACAGGAAGCACCAGCTGCTGGTGCCCGCCGCCGCGTGGATGTCGAGGCCGGTCAGCCAGGAGAGGGCGGGGGGCAGCAGGACTCCGCCGATGCCGACGACCCCGATGCAGATCCCCACCGGGATCGCGAGGAGCAGGACGGCGATCACGTCCGCCGACCGTAGCCGCACCCCGGTGCCGGGGCACGGTGAACGGCCGTCGCGGTGGGGAAAGCCGCTCGGCCGGTCCTGACCCGGCGCGGGAGGCCCGGTGCGCGCCGATTCGGCGGTACCGTCTCGGACGTGGGGACGCGGCACGACGGGGAAGGGGCCAGGGTGGTGGACCGGGCGAAGGCGGGGGAGCAGACGAGGGTGCCGGCACCCGGGCCGCGGCAGCCGAGCCTGGCCGATGTCGCCGGCATGGCCGGGGTCTCGCACATGACCGTTTCGCGCGTGGTCAACGAGAGCGGGCCGGTGCGCCCGGAGACCCGCGAGCGGGTCCTCGCCGCGGTGCAGAAGCTCGGCTACCGGCCCAACACGGCCGCGCGGACCCTGGTCACCGGCCGGTCCGGCACGCTCGGCGTGGTCGCGCTGGAGTCGAACCTCTACGGACCGGCGAGCACGTTGTACGGCATCGAAAACGCGGCGCGCGAGGCCGGTTACGGCGTCGCGATCTGCAGCGTGACCCGGCCCGGCCGGACGTCGATCGGCGACGCGGTCGAAAGCCTGCGCCGCCAGGCGGTCGAAGGCATCGTGGTGATCGCCCCGCACGTGACGGCGGGCCGCGCGCTGGCGGCGGCCCCGTCGGACATCCCGCTGGTGGCCGTCGGCGGCGGTGAGTCGGCGCCGGTCCCGGTGCTCTCGGTCGACCAGTACGACGGCGCCCGCCGCGCCACCGAGCACCTGCTCGCCTTGGGGCACCGGACGGTCTGGCACCTCGCCGGCCCGGAGGACTGGCTCGAGGCCCGCGACCGCGAGCGCGGCTGGCGGGAGACGCTGGAGGCGCGCGGCCTGCGGGTCCCGGCGCTCGTGCGCGGCGACTGGAGCCCGCGCTCGGGCTACGAAGCCGGGCGGGCGCTGGCCGGGAAGCGGGGGCTCAAGGCGGTGTTCTCGGCGAACGACCAGATGGCGCTGGGGCTGCTGCGGGCGTTCACCGAGGCCGGCATCCGGGTGCCGGAGGACGTGCACGTCGCCGGCTTCGACGACGTCCCCGAGGCGGCGTACTTTTCCCCGCCGCTGACGACGGTCCGCCAGGACTTCATCGAGGTCGGGCGCCGCACCTTCGGCCTGCTGGAGGAGCGGATGGCGGGCGGCGACGCCGGGGCCCGGCACCTGGTGCCCGCCGAGCTGATCGTGCGGGAGAGCACCGGCCCGCGCTGAACCGCCTTGAATGACTCATTCAGGACCGCCGAAGACCTGAATGAGTCATTCAAGACATCCGGCGCGGAGTGTTAGCGCTAACACTACCTCGGCACTGATCCATCTCGGTGTTGTATCTTGACCAGTTCTGTGTGATCGGCAAAGGATCGTGTTCGATTCTGGTCCCCCGCCGTGCCAGGAGGTCCCGCATGCGCCGCGCCCGGACGTTGTTCGCCGCCCTGTTCGCGTTCGTCTTCGCGGTCGCCGGGGTGACCGTCCCGCACGCCGCGGCCGCACCACCGAAACCCGGCCACACCGTCACCTACGACGGCTACTCCTTCCTCGTCGACGGGCAGCGGACCTACCTCTGGTCCGGCGAGTTCCACTCCTACCGCCTCCCCAGCCCGGACCTGTGGCTCGACATCTTCCAGAAGATGAAGGCCGCCGGCTTCAACTCGACCTCCCTCTACTTCGACTGGGGCTACCACTCGCCGCGCCAAGGGGTCTACGACTTCAGTGGCGTCCGGGACCTCGACAAGCTCCTCGACGTGGCCCAGCAAGCCGGGCTCTACGTCATCGCGCGGCCCGGTCCGTACATCAACGCCGAGGTCGACGGCGGCGGCTTCCCGACCTGGCTGTCCACCACCCCCGGCCACACCCGCAGCGCCGACCCGGCCTACCTGAAGTACTCGGACGAGTGGCAGACGCAGATCGACCGGATCATCGCCCGCCACCAGCTCACGAACGGCACCGGCAGCGTCCTCGCCTACCAGGTCGAAAACGAGTACTACAACGGCAACGCCGACGGCCGCGCGTACCTGAAGCACCTCGAGGACAAGGCCCGCGCCGACGGGATCACCGTCCCGCTGGTCGGCAACAACAACGGCACCTTCAACGCCGGGGAGGCCGCGCTCGACGTCGACGCCGCCGACTCCTACCCGCAGGGCTTCGACTGCTCCAACCCGACGCGGTGGAACGGCGTCCCCGACATCAGCTACGACCACGTCCCCGGCAAGCCGCTGATCACCGCCGAGTTCCAGGGCGGCGCCTTCGATCCCTGGGGCGGCCCGGGCTACGAGAAGTGCGCCCAGCTGATCAACGACCAGTTCGCGAACGTCTTCTACAAGCAGAACATCGCCGTGGGTGCGACCGGCCAGAGCTTCTACATGCTGCACGGCGGCACCTCGTGGGGCTGGAGCGCGATCCCGCAGAACTACACCTCCTACGACTACGGCGCCGCGATCACCGAAGGCCGCCAGTTCGACCCGAAGTACGCCGAGGACAAGCTGATCGGCTACTTCACCCAGTCCGTCGCGCCGCTGACCAAGACCGACGGGCTGGTCGCCGCCCCGCTCACCGATCCGGCGCTCACCGACACCGCCCGGATCAACCCCGACACCCGCACGCAGTTCCACACCCTGCGGCACACCGATTCGACGTCGACCGCCACGAACACCACGAGCCTCGCGCTCGACCTCGCCGCGCACGCCGGCTACACCTACGACGACCGGGCGGCCGAGGTCGGCTACACCGGCACCTGGAGCCACGTCGGGCCGGAGGTGAACTACACCGGCGGCGACTACCAGCACACGGAGTCCTTTTCGGAGGTCACCGGCGACAGCGTCAGCATCCCCTTCACCGGCACCGGGATCCGCTGGGTGACGTCGAAGGACCCGAGCCACGGCATCGCCGACGTCTATCTCGACGGATCCAAAGTGGACACCGTCGACCTCTACGCGGTGAGCAAGCAGAACCAGGTCACCGGCTACCAGGTCCGGGACCTGCCCGCCGGGGCGCACACGCTGAAGATCGCCGTCACCGGGCAGAAGAACGTCAAGGCGACCGGCCCGTTCGTCGTGGTCGACGCCGTCGACCTCCTGGCGGGCAGCGCCGACTACTACCCGGTTGTGCCGCAGCAGCCGGGCACCGGCACCACGCTGAACGGCCGCCAGTCGAAGATCCTCGTCGCCGGCTACGACTTCGGGCAGACCAGGATGCAGTACTCGACGTCGGAGATCATGACGTCCGCGGCCATCGGCGGCCGGGACGTCGCCGTCCTCTACGGTGACCACGGCGGGCCGGGGGAGACGGTCCTGCGGTTCGCGAAGCAGCCGGCCGTGCAGGTCCTCGGCGGCGCCGCGACGTCCACTTGGGACGCTGCCCGCGGCGACCTGCGGCTGAACTACACCCACGACGGCCTGACCCGCGTGCTCGTCACCGCGCCCGGCGCGCGCCCGCTGCTCCTGCTGCTCGCGGACAAGGCGACGGCGGCGACGTTCTGGCGCCAGGACACCGCGGTGGGGCCGGTCCTGGTCCGCGGCACCGACCTGGTGCGGACCGCGGCCGCGCGGAACGGCACCCTCGCCCTCACCGGCGACACCGGGACCGACGGCGCCTTCGAGGTCTTCGGCACGGCGAAGTCGTTGCTGTGGAACGGTTCCCCGGTCCCGGCGAAGCCGACTTCGAGCGGCAGCCTCACCGGCACCGCGCCGACCGCGCAGCCAGTGACGCTGCCCGCCCTGACCGGGTGGAAGCACCAGCAGGAGTCGCCCGAGAGCCGGCCCGGGTTCGACGACTCGGCGTGGCCGGTGGCGGACAAGGAAACCACCAACAGCTCGACCGCGCTCGGCACGAAACCGGTGCTGTTCGCCGACGACTACGGCTTCCACACCGGCAACACCTGGTACCGCGGCCGGTTCACCGGCGACGGGAAGCAGACCGGGATCACCCTGTCGAGCCAGAGCGGCGGCCCGGCGGGCGCCTTCTCGGCGTGGCTCAACGGTGTCTTCCTCGGCAGCTCGAAGGACCCGCAGCACACGTTCCCCTTCCCGGCGGGCACCTTGCGCACGGGCGAGAACGAGATCTCCGTCCTGACGGTGAACATGGGCCACGAGGAGGACTACGGCGCGAACAACGGCAACAAGGCCGCCCGGGGCCTGACCTCCGCCCGGCTCACCGGAGCGCCGCTGACGTCGGTCACCTGGCGGCTGCAGGGCGTCCGCGGCGGCGAGACCGGGCTCGACCCGGTCCGCGGCCCGCTCAACACCGGCGGCCTCTACGGCGAGCGCGCGGGCTGGTCCCTGCCCGGTTTCCCCGACGGGAACTGGACACCGGCGGCCCTGCCCGCGACGGACACGACCCCCGGCGTCTCGTGGTACCGCACCACCGCGGACCTGGATTTGCCGCGCGGCCAGGACACCTCGCTCGGCCTGACCATCACCGACGACCCCGCGCGGCAGTACCGCGCACTGATCTTCGTGAACGGCTGGCAGCTCGGCCAGTACGTCGACTACCTCGGGCCGCAGCACAGCTTCCCGATCCCGAACGGCGTGCTGAACCCCAACGGGCACAACACGATCGCCGTCGCGGTGTGGAACCTCGACGGCAGCACCGGCGGTCTTGGGAAGATCGCCTGGACGAACTACGGCAGCCACCGCTCGCCGCTGACCGTCCGGCCGAACGCCTCGCCCGGGTACGACCCCGCGCGGTACGCGATGCCGCCGGCACCGACCGCCGGCGTGTCGCTGACCGCACCGGACACGGCGTCGGGCGGGCAGCCCTTCACCGCGTCCGCGACCGTCCGGGTCCCGGCGGGCGCGCCGCCGGCGTTCGACGTCAAGCCCGCGCTCACCGTCCCCGCCGGGTGGACGGCCGGTCCCGCGGCACCGGCCTCGGCCGCGCGGATCGACGGCGGCGGTTCGGCCACGTTCACCTGGACCGTGACCCCGCCGTCCACAGTGGACACCGCAGCGCTTAAGGTCGCGGTGGCGTACCGGCAGGCGGGACACCCGGGCTCGGTGACCGGGGAACGGATCGTCGGCGCGGTGCCGCCCGCGCCACCCGCCGGCCAGGTCGCGGCCAGCTCACTGCCGTTCCTCACCGCGACGAACGGCTGGGGTCCGGTGGAGCGCGACACGAGCAACGGCGAGGCGAGCGCGGGCGACGGCAAGCCGATGACCATCGGCGGGGTGGCGTACGCGAAGGGGCTCGGCGTCCACGCGGCGAGCGACGTCCAGCTCTACCTGGCGGGTGCGTGCACCCGGCTGACGGCTTCGGCCGGGGTGGACGGCGAAACCGGCACCGCGGGCAGCGTCGCCTTCAGCGTGTCGGTGGACGGCACGACCCGCGTCACGACGCCGGTGGTCCGCGGCGGCCAGGCCGCGGTGCCGGTCGACGTCGACGTCACCGGGGCCCAGGTCCTGGACCTGCTGGTGAGCGACGGCGGGGACGGCAACGGCAACGACCACGCCGACTGGGCGCTGCCGACGCTCACCTGCGCTACGCCGCCTGCCGGGTGACGTCGGGGAGCGGGCGCACGAGGAACGTCGCCCGCACCTCCCCGCGTTCCCGCCACAGGTGGTGGAGCGCCAGGCCGAAGATGATCGAGCCCACGACGTTCGCGGCGAAGTGCCACCAGACGCGGTAGGTGGTCAGGCCCGGGCCCGGGTCGACGAGCCCGAAGAACGTCGACAGCCCGATCGCCCGGGAGCCGAACGCCACCGACAGCGTGAGGACGAGGTGCTCGAGCCCGTGCAGACCCTGCATCCACACGCCCATCTTCGCCCAGCGGCGGGCGCGGGTCTTCAGCGCCCGCCGCGTGATCACCATGACGCCGGCCAGCCCGGCCAGGAAGATGAAGTTGCCGGTCAGGTGCAGCAGCTCCATCCCGAACGTCGGCCGGTCCGGCAGGACCAGCTGCAGGCCGTCGGCGAGCGCGGTGCCCCACGGCGTCATCCACGCGGGCGAGTTCGGGTGGCCGAGCCAGTAGCCGACCTGGGCGATGTGCTCCTGGACGTGCCCGAGCTGCCCGAGCACGCCGATGCCGATCACCGCCGCCGAGCCGCGGTACACCCACGGCCGGACCGGCCCGCGGTTCGCGTACGCCAGGACACCGACCGCCGCCCACATGGCCACAGCCCAGCCGGCGATCAGGATCGCCCCCGCGATGTCCCAGCCCGACGTTCCCGTCATCGGCATGTCCATGACCGCCTCCTGTCGCCGGGACCGAGCCTAACGCCGCCGCGGGGCGGGGAACGTCTTCCGGTGTGCGCGGCCGGCGGGGACAAACCGTTACAGGACAACGGGTTTCGCTCAAGTCAGGACAAGTCGGACGGCGAGTGCGGTGATCACCGCGCTCGACGCCAGCGCCGTCACCAGCCGCCCGCGGCGGCCGGTGAGGACCCGGCCCAGCAGCGCGCCGCCGCCCGCGAGGAGGGTTTGCCAGCTCGCCGAGGCGGCGAACGCGGCGAGCACGAACACCCCTTGGCCGAGGACCGGGGCCGGCGTCCCGGCCCGGCCGCCGACCACCAAGGCGGCGAAGTAGACGACGGTCGCCGGGTTGACGAGCGTGATGCCGAGCAGGCCGGCGTACGCGCGGCCGGGCGTTAGCGGGGTCACGGGCCGTTCGGTGGGGTCGCGGTGCGACCGCAGGGCCAGCACGGCCCCGCGCACCGCCAGCACGGCGAGGATCCCCGCCGAGACCAGCCGCAGCGGCCCGGCCACCGGCGTGACGACGCTCGCGATCGCGGCGCCGCCGAGCACCGCGACCAGCGCGTACACCCCGTCGGCCGTGGCGACGCCGAGGGCGGCCGCGAGCCCGGTGCCGAGCGAGGTGCGGGCGGTGAGCGCGACCAGGTAGGTGCCGACCGCGCCGACCGGGATCGCGATGCCGTAGCCGGCCACCAGGCCGTCGAGCAGCGCGGTGGTCACAGCGCGGGCGGGCTCGGCCTCCGGGGGCCACTCTGCTGCCGGACCGGCGCGGTGGTCGCGGCGGTCGGCAGGAGCGGCGTGCGGCGGGAAGTCATGCGCCGATGGTGGAGCCGCCGCCCCGGCCGGGCAACCGGTTTTCCAGCCGGTGCGTCCCGGGCGGCTGTGCTTCAATCGGCCGGGGAGCGGGACGTCGAGGCGAGAGAGGGCTTTCACGATGCGGGTCGACCTGAGCGGGAAGACGGCACTGGTCACCGGGTCCACCCAGGGCATCGGCTCGGCGATCGCGGCGGGTCTCGCGGCCGCGGGTGCCCGCGTCGCGATCAACGGCCGGAGCGAAACCGGGGTCCGGAAGGCCATCGCGCGGCTGCGCGAAGACCTGCCGGACGCGGACTTCCTCCCGGCGCCGGGCGACGTCTCGGAGGAGGCGGGCGCCGCGCAGGTGGTCGAGGAGGTGCCGGACGCCGACATCCTGGTCAACAACCTCGGCATCTTCGGCGCGCAGGAACCGCTGGACATCACCGACGCCGACTGGCGCCGCTACTTCGAGGTCAACGTCCTGGCCGCGGTGCGGCTGACCCGCGCGTACCTGCCGGGGATGACCGAACGCGGCTGGGGCCGGATCCAGTACATCGCCAGCGATTCCGCGATCGTGATCCCGGCCGAGATGATCCACTATGGAGTGTCGAAGACGGCGCTGCTCGGCGTCTCCCGCGGGTTCGCCAAGCACGCGGCGGGGACCGGCGTCACCGTCAACGCGGTGATCGCCGGGCCGACGCACACCGGCGGCGTCGAAGACTTCGTCCACGAGCTGGTCGGCACGGACCTGCCGTGGGACGAGGCGCAGCGCGAGTTCATGACGCGGTACCGGCCGCAGTCGTTGCTGCAGCGGCTGATCGAGCCTGAGGAGATCGCGCACCTGGTGGTGTACTTGAGTTCTCCGTTCGCTTCGGCCACGACCGGGGCGGCCGTGCGCGTCGACGGCGGGTACGTCGACTCGATCGTGCCGTGAGGCCCGTTCCCGCCCAGGAGCACGGGGGAACCCCGGGAGGGAACGGGGGATTCGGAGCCGGGGGTTTCTCCGCACCGGCACTACGTACAACGAGCCGGCCGGGCTGGTGTTCCGGTGCGCGGGGGTGACGTGCGTCGCCCGGGGTACCCCGCGCAGGGGTCGCCCGGACGAGCGCGCCGGGTGTCGTGATCGGCCCGCGTGGTTCATGATCGACTCCATGGACCACATCGAGACACCGGCGAAACCCGCCCGCGGCCTGCATCGGGTGCTCCTCGTGGCGGCGGCGGGCGCCCTGATCGCCGCCGCCGCGTGGGTGGCCCTCTGGCTGGCCATGCACCTCTGAGGGGAGGACTACGGGGTGACCGGGACGTTCGTCAGGCCCGACTTGGCGTTCGTCACGGTGTTCGACGCGTACACCACGTTCGGGTTCGCCGCGCACTTCGACACCGAGCTGATCTTGATCGCGTAGGCGCCGGCCCCGCCGAGGTCGGACTTGTTGTTGCGCCAGACGTTCCCGCAGCCGTTGTCGAACGACGGGCTCGTGCTGGTGTTGTGGTTCTCGTAGCCGTTGGCGAACACGCCGGGCGAGGAGAAGGTGCCCGTGTTGTCCTCGATCGTGTAGCCGATGCCCTTGACGTCGATCCAGGAGTCGGCGGAGTTCTCGCCGCTGATCCCGCGCCCGTCGAAGGTGTTGCCGCGGATCAGCCCGCTGAAGGTGCCTTCCTTGACGTCGATCGGCTCGGCCGCGATGAACGGGCCGATGTGGTTGTCCAGCACCTGGATCCGGTCGCCGCGGTCGACGCCGCCGGAATTGCCGTGGCAGCCCCAGTTCGAGTTGGCCGAGCCGAGGTAGACGCCCTCGCCGTAGCCGGGCTGCCCGAGCCCGGTGTAGGTGATCGTGGAGTTCTTCAGCACGCTGTCGGCCGACGACCGGCGGAAGTGGATCGCCTCTTCGTCGACGTGGTGCACGGTGACGCCGTCGATGGTGGTGTGCGGCGAATCGTCGACGACGATGCCCTTCTTGGACTCCTGGACCGTGAACCCGGTCAGGTTCCAGTACGGCGCGCCCGAGAGCCACAGGCCGTAGCCGGAATCCCAGCCCGCGGTGGGCGCGGGGCAGTCGGGCGCGTCACCGGACGGTCCGTCGTTGATCAGGACGGCGTTCGACGGCCCCGAAAGGGTGATGGGCTTCGCCGCCGTGCCCGGCTTCGTCGTGACGAAGGAGCCGCGGTAGGTGCCGGCCGCCAGCTTGATCGCCTGCCCCGGCGCCGCGTTCGCCAGCGCGGCCTGCAGCTGCGCGGCCGTCGCGACGTTCACGGTGTCGCCGCTCGGTGGGGGAGTGGTCGTCGTGACCGGCGGCGGGGTGGTGGTGGGCGTCGTCGGCGTGGTGGTGACCTGGCCGCCACCGGTGCACGCGGCGCCGTTCACCGTGCACCCGGCCGGCGACCCCGCGCCCGAGACGGTGAAGCCGAAGCTCGCGGTGGCGCCGGGGGCGACCGTGCCGTTGAACCCGGCGTTCGTGAACTTGTAGTGCTGCCCGGTCTGCGCCTTCACCGAGCTCCACGAGCTGGTCACCGCCGAGCCGGCGGGCAGGTCGAACTCGACCGTCCAGCCGGTGGCGGGCGTGTCGCCGCGGTTGGCGATCGTGTAACCGCCGCCGTAGCCGCCGGTCCAGACCGACGTCTGGGTGAAGGTGGCGGAGAGGTTCGCCGCGGCCGCCCGCGCGGTCACCCCGCCGGTCAGGGCGAGGGCGACCGCGGCGGCGGAAACGGTGGCGGCACCGAGGAAAACGGCACTTCGTGGGGACACCGATGGCCTCCGGAAAAGGGACAGCGGAGGTGTTGCGGCGTACACCCGGACGTTCCCTTTATAGGCGACCCCCGCGACGTGCGTCAATGGGCTGAACTACGGTCATGGATGTGAACGGCTAGCCGGTGACGCTCGGCGCGCCGGTCTCGAGGTGCCCGCTGAACCGGCGCAGGAACTTCGGGTCGGCGTCGAGGGTGGCCGACAGGTCGTACCAGCCGGACCCGTACGCGACCGGGTTCCAGTCGTCGGTCACCGTCTGCCCGGCGGCGAGGGGGTAGGTCCACGGCCCGTCGGTGCGGTAGTGGTTCGCGGTGATCGTGAGCTTGACCGCCGTCGTCCCGGAGTTGCGCATGGTCAGCCGCAGCTTGTTCTCGGCGGTGTAGCCGCCGAGGACGTCGACGCCCGCGCCGGCGCTGTTCGCGTCCCCGGCCAGCACCCAGCGGAAGCGGTTGGGCCCGTGCACCGCCACGCCGTACTTGCCGCCGCCGTAGAGCTGGATCCGCCAGGTGTCGCTGACCTGCGCCCCGGGCGCGACGTCGTAGGGCCACGGGCCGTCGGTCTGGCCGTCATTGCGGTAGGCCAGCAGCTGCACGGCCGCGGTGCCCTGGTTGGCGAACGTCGTGGTGAGGATCTTGCGGTCGGCGCTCAGCGACGTCGTGACCAGAGGCCGGTAGGGGAGCGCTCGGGCGGGCCGGGTCCCCGGCTCCTGGACCGGGACCTGCTGCTTGCCGGTCGCGGGCGGCGCGGGTTTCGGCAGCTTCTTCTGGGTGTCGTCGGCCTGCTTGCGCAGCGCCGCGGTGTCCGGCAGCAGCGGGATCTGCGTGGCCGGTGTGCCGAAGTCGAAGCACGTCATGAGGTCACCGCAGAGCGCCCGGCGCCACGCGCTGATGTTCGGCTCGGCGACGCCGGTCCAGCGTTCCAGGAACCGGAGCACCGAGGTGTGGTCGGTGACCTCGGAGCTGACCCAGCCGCCGCGGCTCCACGGCGAGATGACCGTCATCGGCACGCGCGCGCCGAGGCCGATCGGCTGGCCGCCGATGTACTCCCCGGTGGTGCCCGGTGGCGCGATCGGCGGGGCGACGTGGTCGAAGAACCCGTCGTTCTCGTCGTAGTTGATGAGGACCACGGTGGACTCCCACAGCTTCGGGTTGGCCCACAACGCGTTCAGCACGGTCTGGGTGTACGCGGCACCGTCGACCGGCCGGGCTTCGGGGTGCTCGCAGTAGCCGTAGGGCGCGACGATCCAGGACACCGCCGGCAGCGAGCCGCTCGCGCAGTCGGCCTTGAATTCGGCGAGGACGTGGTCGACGTCCTTGCCCTGCCCCGAATCCGGTCCCCAGGTCTTGAACACGCTGGCCCGCTTGGACAGTTCGCTGGCGTAGTCCTGGTGGTAGGCCTGGAAGAGCCAGAGGGGGTTGTCGCCGTAGTCGCCGACGAAAGAGTCGCTCGCGTCGCCGACCTCCTTGTTGGCGTAGACCTTCCACGAAACCCCGTGCTGCTGGAGGCGTTCCGGGTAGGTCGTCCAGCGGAAGACCGGCCGGTAGTCGGCGGGGTTGTAGTTCGCCGGCCCGCCCGCCTGGCCCGCGGCGTCGATGGTGCCGGTGAACAGGTAGAGCCGGTTGGGCGTGGTCGGGCCCTGGACCGAGCAGAAGTAGTGGTCGCAGACGGTGAACGCGTCGGCGAGCGCGCGGTGGAACGGGATGTCGCCCTGGTCGAAGTAGCCCATGGTCATCTCGCCCTTGGCGGGGATCCAGGCGTTGTTGGCGCCGCCGGCGATCGCCTGGTGCTGGTCGGCCCAGCCGTGCCCGAGGTCGCCGAGGTCCTGACCGTCCACTTTGGTGGTGTCCACCCGGAACGGCAGCAGGTACTTCCCGTCGGTGCGCCCGGAATCGGGCTGGTGGAAGACGTCCTGGCCGTTCGGCTGGACGATCGCGGACCGGTCGCCGTAGCCGCGGACGCCCCGCATCGTGCCGTAGTAGTGGTCGAACGAACGGTTCTCCTGCATGAGGACCACGACGTGCTCGACGTCGGAGAGGCTGCCGGTGGCGCGGGGTTCGGCGAGGGCCTCGGCCATGCCGGGCGGCAAGGCGCCGAGGGCGCCGGCGGCGGCTACCCCGCCGAGGAAACTGCGTCGGGTGAGCTTGAGCGGATCGGCCATCACGGGAGCCTCCAGGGGACCTCGGCGGGGCGGCGCGCCCAGCGTAAGTGATCGAAGGTGCGCGAAAACACCGACGTTCGGACGTAATCGCGCAACCCCGCATTCACCGGCTGTTCGGTTCGCGGTCCGCCCGCACGACACTTTCCGGTGACCGGCAGCTGAACCGGAGCGGCGCGGGGAATCTTGATCAGCACGAACCCCTGACGCGCAGGGGAGAAAGCGGGAGGAGAGCACGATGAACACCCGAATCGCTTCCCTGGCGGTGGCCGGTGCCCTCGCGGTTTCCGGGATGGTCGCCGCGGCGGCCCCGGCGTCGGCCGACCCGGTGCCCGGCAGTGCGAACCAGTTCTACGCCTACTGCTCGGTCGACCTGCTCGGCGTGCCGCTGGGGTGCACCGAGACCGACGTGGCGCACGCGTCGCACATCTGCCAGTACGTCGTCACCGGTGTCGGGCTCGGGCTCGACTGCATCCTGCGCTGACGTTGCCCGAAAGTACCCGGTGGTCCGGACCATCGGGTACTCGTCGGAAAATGTCCGACCGGTTAGCCTTGTTCTTCGCCACTTCGCCGTTCATACTTTGTTGTGATCCACAACAAATAGGGTGACGGTGAGCCGCCAGCCGTCGCCCGCGGAAGAAGAAGAGGCGACAATGACGTCGACCAGGATCCCCACCCGGTGGCGCCGGACGGCCCGGTTGCTGGCCGTCCCCGCCGCCCTGCTCGCGCTCGGTGCCGTGGTGGCCGCCCCGCCGAGCCAGGCCGCTTCGGTTCTCGAGAGTTTCTCCGACGACTTCGACGGTGCCGCCGGGAGCGGCGTCGACGGTTCGAAGTGGGTGCACGAGACCGGCGACAACGTCAACAACCACGAACGGCAGTGGTACACCGACGGGACCGCCAACGCGGCCCTCGACGGCCAGGGCCACCTCGTGATCACCGCGAAGAAGGAGAACAGCGGCAACAACTGCTGGTACGGCGCGTGCGAGTACACCTCGGCGCGGCTGAACACCTCCGGCAAGTTCTCCACGTCGTCCGGGCACGTCGAGGCCCGGATGAAACTGCCGCGCGGGCAGGGCATGTGGCCCGCGTTCTGGATGCTCGGCACCGACATCGGCAGCGTCGGCTGGCCGAACTGCGGCGAGATCGACATCATGGAAAACGTCGGGTTCGAGCCGAACACCGTGCACGGCACCATCCACGGCCCGGGCTACTCGGGTTCCGGTGGCATCGGCGCGGCCTACAACGGCCCGAACTTCTCCGACGACTTCCACACCTACGCCGTGGACTGGTCGACCGACAAGATCGTGTGGTCGGTGGACGGCAACGTCTACCAGACCCGCACGCCGGCCGACGTCGGCGGCAACGCGTGGGCGTTCAACCACCCGTTCTTCGTGATCCTCAACCTCGCGGTCGGCGGCTACTGGCCGGGTGACCCGGACGGCAGCACGCAGTTCCCGCAGCAGCTGGTGGTCGACTACGTCCACGTGAGCTGAGCGGCCCCGATCGGCGGGACCGGCTCGCTCCCCGTGCGCGGCGGGGAGCGGACCGGTCCCGCGTCTTTTCCCGGGTTCCGGCGGGGCGGCCGGGATGTCGTGAAAGGGTCGTTCACCTCGCCAGACGACATGAACGACTCTTTCACGACGTCTGGCCGGGAGGTCTTTGGTACAGAGCTGTGACACTTCTGGTTCAGACCTGTCGAACAACCCCGACGGGCCGGCGATCTTCCCCGGACAGAGTGACCGGAGTGCGCTCGGACGAGCGCGCTTCGGCAGCCGGAGGAGATCATGTCCCGTACCCGCATCCCACCCGTCGCCGGCGGGATCGCCGCCGCGGTGGCTGTCGCCGTCGTCGTGACCTGCTGGGTGCTCTTCCCGCCGGAACTCGCGGGCCGGGCGAGCGCGGCTCGGCCGTCGATCGACCTGGCGCTGCCGTGGCCGTCGGAGGGGCAGGCCAGCGCCGAGGTGCTGGGGCTGGGCTCGCTCGGCAGCCGCGGTGAGCGGGAGCCGGTGCCGATCGCCAGCGTCACCAAGGTGATGACCGCGTACGTGGTGCTGAAGGACCACCCGCTCGACGCGGCGGAGGCGGGCCCGCTGATCACCGTCGACGAGCAGGCCGAGGCCGAATCGACGTCGGCGGAGGAGTCGACCGCGCCGGTCCGGGCGGGCCGCCGGATCAGCGAGCGGGACCTGCTGGCGCTGATGCTGGTGCCGTCCGGCAACAACGTGGCGCGGTTGCTCGCGCGGTGGGACGCGGGCAGCCAGGAGGCGTTCGTCGGGAAGATGAACCGCGAGGCCGCGGCGCTCGGCATGACGAGCACGACGTACACGGGCGCGAGCGGCGTCGAGGATTCGACCACGAGCACCGCCGCGGATCAGCTGCGGCTGGCGCGCGAGGCGATGAAGATCCCGGTGCTGCGCGCGATCGTGGCCACCCCGAGCCTGCGCGTCGACGGCGTCCCGGGCACGGTGGTCAACACCAACACCCTCCTCGGCCGCGACGGCGTGATCGGCCTGAAGACAGGCTCTTCCACGGCGGCCGGCGGCGCCCTGATGTGGGCGGCGAAGGCCCCGGGCGGAGCGTTGATCCTGGGGGTGGTGCTCCACCAGAGCCCGGGCGGCAGCCCGGCATCGGGCCTGCAGGCGGCCCTGGAGAACAGCCGCCGCCTGATCGCGGCCATCCAGCGCGAACTGCCCACGGCGGCCACCCGATGACGGCAACCATCCACCCCGGCGACCGGAGTTCGGCGACCACGCAGCCCTTGGGGCGGGGTGGCGGGCATCCGGGGGCGGGGATGACGCAACCGCTGGGGTCGGCTGGCGGGCGCCCGGGGCCTGAGTTCGCCCGGTCGGCGGGCACGGTTGGCGAGCCTCCGGGGACCGCACCGAGCCAGCCGCCGGGGCGGGGCAGCGGGCGTCCGGGTGCCGCGGTCGCCTGGTCGGCGGGTGCGAGTGGTGAGCATCCGGCGGTTGCAGCTGGTCAGTTCCCGGGTGCCGCGGTCGCCTGGTCGGCGGGTGCGAGTGGTGAGCATCCGGCGGTTGCAGCTGGTCAGTTCCCGGGTGCCGCGGTCGCCTGGTCGGCGGGTGCGAGTGGTGAGCATCCGGCGGTTGCAGCTGGTCAGTTCCCGGGTGCCGCGGTCGCCTGGTCGGCGGGTGCGAGTGGTGAGCATCCGGCGGTTGCAGCTGGTCAGTTCCCGGGTGCCGCGGTCGCCTGGTCGGCGGGTGCGGTTGGTGAGCATCCGGCGGTTGCAGCCGGTCAGTTCCCGGGTGCCGCGGTCGCCTGGTCGGCGGGTGCGGTTGGCGAGCCTCCGGGGACCGCACCGAGCCAGCCGCCGGGGCGGGGCAGCGGGCGTCCGGAGGCCGAGCCCGCCCCGCGCCGATGGGCCGGGATCTGGCGCCGCGGCCGCATCATCGCCGTCTTCGCTGTGCTGGCCGCGCTGCTCCTGCTCGCGCATCCCCTCGTCCCCAACTGGCCGGGGAACGCGGGCAGCCTCCTCGAAACCTTCCTCCCGTGGACCGGCGCCCTGGTCCTCCTCCTGCTCCTCGCCGCCCTGCTCCGCCGCTCGGCGCTCGCGCTCGTCGTGCTCCTCCTTCCCACCGTGGTCTGGGGCGCTTCCTTCGGCGGCAAGCTCTTCGACCAGCGCGGCACCGGGGGCGACTTCACCGTCGTCTCCCACAACGTCAACGACGAAAACCCGGATCCGGCCGGCACCGCGCGGGCCCTCGCCGCTTCGGGGGCTCAGGTCGTCGCGCTCGAGGAGCTGAAACGGTCCGAAATCCCCAAGTACGAAGAGGCGCTCGCCGCCCGGTACCCGCACCACACCGTCCAGGGCACCGTCGGGGTCTGGAGCGCCTTTCCGCTCCGGGACACCCGGCCGCTCGAAATCATGCCGTGGACCCGGGCGCTCCGGACCACTGTGGACACTCCGAAGGGGGCCGTCGCGGTCTTCGTGGCGCACCTGCCGTCGGTGCGCGTGCGGCTCGACGCCGGGTTCACCGCCGGTGGCCGGGACGCCGCGGTCGAGCGGCTCGCGGACTACGTCGCCGCGGAATCCGCGCCGCGGACCGTGCTCGTCGGCGATTTCAACGGGACCGCCGACGATCGGGCGCTCGCGCCGATCACCGCGCGCCTGCGAGCGGCGCAGGACGAGGCCGGGGACGGGTTCGGGTTCAGCTGGCCCGCGTCGCTGCCGCTGGCCCGGATCGACCAGATCTTCGTCGGCGGGGTCCGGCCGGTGGCGGCGTGGACGCTGCCCGCGACCGGGAGCGACCACCTGCCCGTGGCGGCCACCGTCGCGCTGTAGCCGCGGCCGCGAACACGCGCCTGAACACCGTGGTCACCGCGCAGCTGGTGAATCACACACGAAGCTTTCCGCAGGCCGGAGCCCCGAGGCCGGAGCGGAGACGAGTCCGCGGCGCGTGACCACACCGTTACGCGACCCAGGGTTGACCGCGAGGGTGTTATCGCTAACACTACTCCTCGCCGTCACCGGAACGGGTGACGCAGACCCAGTCGGCGCGGACGGGAAGGGGACGCCGGTGGCTGAACGACCTCGCTCCGGCGGACCCGTGCGGGTGACCGCGGCCGGGACGCGGCAGCCGAGCCTGACCGATGTCGCGGGTGTCGCCGGGGTGTCGCACATGACCGTGTCGCGGGTGATCAACGGGACCGGTCCGGTGCGCCCGGAGACGCGGGCCCGGGTGCTCGCGGCGATCGAGGAACTGGGCTACCGGCCCAACTCCGCGGCCCGCGCGCTGGTCACCGGGCGGACCGGGACGCTCGGCGTCGTCGCGCTCGAGTCCAATCTGTACGGTCCGGCCAGCACGCTGTACGGCATCGAGAACGCCGCCCGCGAAGCCGGGTACGCGATCACGATCTCCAGCGTGAGCCGGCCGGGCCGGTCGTCGATCGCCGACGCGGTGGAGAACCTCCGCCGCCAGGCGGTCGAGGGCATCATCGTCATCGCCCCGCACGTCAGTGCGGGCCGCGCACTGGAAGCCGCGCCCGCGGACTTCCCGGTCGTCGCCGTCGGCGGCGGGGAGACCGCGCCCGTGCCGGTCATCTCCGTCGACCAGCGCGACGGCGCCCGCCGCGCCACCGAACACCTGCTCGCCCTCGGCCACCGCACGGTCTGGCACGTCGCCGGGCCGGAGGACTGGCTGGAGGCCCGCGACCGCGAGCTCGGCTGGCGCGAAACCCTGGAACGCCACGGAGTCGCGGCCCCGCGGGTCATCCGCGGCGACTGGAGCTCGCGGTCGGGTTACGAGGCGGGGCGATCCCTCGCCGCGGAACCGAAGCTGGACGCCGTCTTCGCCGGCAACGACCAGATGGCGCTCGGCCTGCTGCGCGCGTTCGCCGAGGCGGGCATTTCGGTGCCGCGCGACGTGCGCGTCGCGGGCTTCGACGACGTGCCGGAGGCGGCGTACTTCACGCCGCCGCTCACCACGGTGCGCCAGGACTTCATCGAAGTCGGCCGGCGCACGTTCGGCCTGCTCACCCAGCGGATGGACGGGGGCGACCGGCACGCACGCGCGCTGGTGGTGCCCGAGCTGATCGTCCGCGAGAGCACCGGGCCGCGTTAGCACGGCGAACGCGCCCGCACCGAGAAGACCAGCTCCGAATGTTAACGCTAACAAATTTGATCACCGTCGATCGAGGAGTGAACGTGCTGAAGAAGCGATGGGCCGCCGCGGCGGCCGCGGCGGCCGGACTCGTGCTGCTCACCGCCTGCGGGAGTGGTGGCTCTTCCGGTGGCTCCGGCGGGGCGATCACGCTCGGCTTCGCCCAGGTGGGCGCCGAGAGCGGCTGGCGGACGGCGAACACGAAGTCGATCCAGGAGTCGGCCAAGACCGCGGGCATCGAGCTGAAGTTCTCCGACGCGCAGCAGAAGCAGGAGAACCAGATCTCCGCGATCCGCTCCTACATCCAGCAGAAGGTCAAGGTCATCGCCTTCTCGCCGGTCGTCGAGTCCGGCTGGGACACCGTGCTCAAGGAGGCGAAGAGCGCCAACATCCCGGTCATCCTCACCGACCGCGCGATCGACTCGCCGGACAAGTCGCTCTACAAGACCTTCCTCGGCTCGGACTTCATCGCCGAGGGCAAGAAGGCGGGGGAGTGGCTGACCAAGGAGTTCGGCAGCGCCACCGGCCAGGTCAACATCGTCGAACTGCAGGGCACCACGGGTTCCGCGCCGGCGAACGACCGCAAGAAGGGCTTCGCGGACGTCATCGCGGCGGACCCGAAGTACAAGATCGTCGCGTCGCAGACCGGTGAGTTCACCCGCGCGAAGGGCAAGGAGGTCATGGAGGCCTTCCTGAAGTCCCAGCCCAAGATCGACGTCCTCTACGCGCACAACGACGACATGGCGCTCGGCGCCATCGAGGCGATCGAGGCCGCGGGCAAGGTCCCGGGCAAGGACATCAAGATCGTCTCGGTCGACGGTGTCAAGGACGCGCTGCAGGCACTCGCCGACGGCAAGATCAACCACGTCGTCGAATGCAACCCGCTGCTCGGCCCGCAGCTGATGGACCTGGTGAAGAAGGTCTCCGCCGGCGAGCAGGTGCCCGCCCGCATCGAAACCCAGGAAACCGAGTTCGACCAGGCGTCGGCGAAGGCCGCCCTGCCGCAGCGGCAGTACTGAGAGGTCCCGCATGCCCGCCGAAATCCTGACCATGACCGGGATCCGCAAGGAGTTCCCCGGCGTCCTCGCCCTCGACGGCGTCGACTTCCGCCTGTTCCCGGGCGAGGTCCACGCGCTGATGGGGGAGAACGGCGCCGGCAAGTCCACCCTGATCAAGGTGCTGACCGGGGTGTACGGGGTGGACGCGGGCACGATCACCCTCGCCGGGACCGCCGTCGCCTTCGGCGGCCCCGGCGAGGCCCAGCGGGCCGGTGTCAGCACGGTCTACCAGGAGGTCAACCTCTGCCCGAACCTGTCCGTGGCGGAGAACGTCTGCCTCGGCCGGGAACCCCGCCGCTTCGGCCGCATCCAATGGGGCCCGATGCGGCGGCGGGCCGAGGAGCTCCTGGCCCGGCTGGACGTCCACGTGGACGTCTCGGCCGAGCTGAGCACCTGCTCGATCGCGGTGCAACAGCTGGTCGCGATCGCCCGCGCCCTCGACGTCGACGCGCGGGTCCTCGTCCTCGACGAGCCGACGTCCAGTTTGGACGCCGGCGAGGTCGAGCAGCTGCTGACGGTCGTCCGGTCCCTGCGCGAGCAGGGGCTGGCGATCCTGTTCGTCTCCCACTTCATCGACCAGGTCTTCGCCGTCGCCGACCGGATGACCGTGCTGCGCAACGGAAAGCTGATCGGCGAGTACCGCACCGCGGACATCACGCCGGTCGAGCTCGTCACCAAGATGATCGGCAAGGAGCTGCAGGTCCTCGAAGACCTGGAGGACTCCGGCCCCACCCGGGCCGAGGTCGCGGACGCGCCGGTCCTGCTGTCCGCCGAAGACCTCGGCCGC
This sequence comes from Amycolatopsis sp. cg9, assembly GCF_041346945.1. Taxonomy (NCBI): domain Bacteria; kingdom Bacillati; phylum Actinomycetota; class Actinomycetes; order Pseudonocardiales; family Pseudonocardiaceae; genus Amycolatopsis; species Amycolatopsis sp. cg9. Next base: position 7,391,774 of record NZ_CP166850.1, read on the forward strand.
AAGGGCGGCGTCGAACCGTTCAGCCTCGACATCCACGCCGGCGAGGTCGTCGGCCTCGCCGGGCTCCTGGGTTCCGGCCGCACCGAGCTGGCCCGGCTGCTCTTCGGCGCCGACCACGCCGACAGCGGTTCGGTCCGCGTCGACGACGAGGTCACGAACCTGCGGACCCCGCGCGCCGGGCTCGACCACCGGATCGCGTTCTGCTCGGAGAACCGCAAGACCGAAGGCCTGGTCGAAGAGCTGACCGTCCGGGAGAACATCGTCCTGGCGCTCCAAGCTTCACGCGGCTGGGCGCGGCCGCTGTCCCGGCGCCGCCAGGACGAACTCGCGGAGAAGTACATCAAGGCGCTCGACATCCGCCCCGCCGACCCGGAAGCCCTGGTGGGCAACCTCTCCGGCGGGAACCAGCAGAAGGTGCTGCTGGCCCGCTGGCTCATCACCGAACCGCGGCTGCTGATCCTCGACGAGCCGACCCGCGGCATCGACATCGGTGCCAAGACGGAGATCCAGCGGCTGGTCACCCAGCTCTCGGCGGACGGCATGGCCGTCGTCTACATCTCCGCCGAGCTGGACGAGGTGCTCCGGCTGAGTCACCGCGTCGTCGTGCTGCGCGACCGGAAGGTCGTGGCACAACGGGAAAACCAGGGCCTCACCGCGGACGACGTCATGGCCACGATGGCCGAGGGGGTGCAGGCATGACCGGCCTGGCGAAGAAGCGGCTCTTCTGGCCCGTGGTGGCGCTGCTCGCGCTGCTGCTGGGCGACCTGATCGCGAGCCCGGCGTTCTTCTCGATCGAACTGCGCGACGGTCACCTCTACGGGAACCTCGTCGACATCCTGAAGAACGGCGCCCCGCTGATCCTCATCGCGATCGGCATGACGCTCGTCATCGCCACCCGCGGCATCGACCTCTCGGTGGGCGCGGTCGTCGCGATCAGCGGTTCGCTGGCCTGCCTGTGGATCGCCGACCACCCCGGCGGCGTGGGCGCCACGCTCGTCGCGGTCGGGCTGGCACTGGGGCTTTCGCTGGTGCTCGGGGTGTGGAACGGCTGGCTCGTCGCCGCACTGGGCATCCAGCCGATCATCGCCACGCTCATCCTGATGGTCGCCGGGCGGGGGATCGCGCAGCTGATCTCCGGCGGGCAGATCATCACGATCAACTCCGCGCCCTACGAATGGATCGGCAGCGGGTTCGTGCTCACCCTGCCGAGCGCCATCCTCATTGCGCTGGCCGTGTTCGTGCTCGCGTCGCTGCTGGTCCGCCGCTCGGCGCTCGGGCTGCTCGTCGAGGCCGTCGGCGGCAACCCCGAAGCCAGCCGGCTGGCCGGGCTGCGCTCGGCGCGGCTGACCTGGCTCGTCTACGTGTTCTGCGCGCTGTGCGCGGGCATCGCCGGGCTGATGATCAGCGCGAACGTGCACAGCGCCGACGCCAACCACGCCGGGCTGTTCATCGAGCTCGACGCCATCCTCGCCGTCGTCGTCGGCGGCACGCAGCTGACCGGCGGCCGGTTCTCCATCGGCGGGGCGGTGATCGGCGCGCTGCTCATCCAGACGCTGACCACCACCGTCTACGCCCTCGGCATCCCGCCCGAGGCGATCATGCTGTTCAAGGCCGTGGTCGTGCTGGCGGTGTGCCTGCTGCAGTCGCCCGCGTTCCGCCGCAAGCTCCGCCGCAGGGCCCGCCCGGCCGCACCGGCGCCTGTGTCCGCTCCGGAGAAGGTGGAGGTCACGGCATGACCACGCTGACCCGCATCAAGGGCTACCGGCCGCAGCAGCGGCACCTCCCGATCCTGGCGACGATGGCGCTGCTCATCGGTGCCTACGTCTTCGGCGCGGCCAGCTACGACGCGTTCGGGTCCGGGCAGGTCGTGCTCGACCTGTTCATCAACAACGCCTTCCTGCTCGTGGTCGCGGTCGGGATGACGTTCGTGATCCTCACCGGCGGCATCGACCTGTCCGTCGGCTCGGTCGTCGCACTGTCCACAGTGATCTCCGGCGACCTGCTGCAGAAGCACGGCTGGCCCGCGTACGCGGCGATCGCCGTGGTGCTGGTGGCCGGCGCGCTGCTCGGCGCCGGGATGGGCGCGCTCATCCACTTCTTCGAGATCCAGCCGTTCATCGCCACGCTGATCGGGATGTTCTTCGCCCGCGGGCTCTGCTACACGATCAGCACCGAGGCGTACTCGATCGACAACACGACGATCGCCACCCTCGCGCAGACGCAGATCCCGCTCGGCGGGGAACTGCACATCTCGATCAGCGTGGTCGTCGCGCTCGTGGTCGTGGCGGCCGCGGTCTACGTTCTGGCGTTCACGCGGTTCGGGCGGACGGTCTACTCGATCGGCGGCAACGCGCAGTCCGCGATGCTGATGGGGCTCAAGACCGGTCGCACGAAGATCGCGGTGTACACGATCAGCGGGTTCTGCTCGGCGCTCGGCGGGCTGCTGCTGGTGCTGTACAAGTCTTCCGGCGACCCGCTCAACGGCGTGGGCCTCGAACTGACCGCGATCGCCGCGGTCGTCATCGGCGGCACCATCCTCACCGGCGGCTCCGGCTACGTGCTCGGCACCGTGCTCGGGATCATGGTGCTGGGCATCATCCAGACGCTGATCACCTTCGACGGCACCCTGAACTCCTGGTGGACCTCGATCATCACCGGTGCCCTCCTGTTCGTCTTCATCGTCCTGCAACGCCTCGTGACCCGACGGACCCGCTAGCGCGGAGCCCGCACTTTCACGTGAAAGTGAGGGCTCCGCACCGCACTGTGAGCGCTCACACTCGAAGGAGAGTCATGCTCCGCAGAATCCGGTGCCCCTTGGCCGTGCTGGCGGCCTTGGCGCTGTGCTCTGCCCTGCCCGTGACCGCGGCGGCGGCCGACCCCGACCCGGCGCTCGCCGGGCACTGGACGTTCGACGAGGGCAGCGGGACGACCGCCGCCGACACCGCGGGGGAGCACCCCGCCACCCTGAACTCCGGCGCGGGCTGGGCACCCGGCATCCGCGGCGGCGCCTTGACCACCGACGGCGCGGGCGGTTTCGCCGACGCGGGCGCGCCCGTGCTGGACACCACCAAGAGCTTCTCCGTCGGCAGCTGGGTCAAGCTCGACAAGACCTCGGGCTACCAGACGTTCGTGAGCGTCGACGGCAACCAGGTCAGCAACTTCTTCCTGCAGTTCCGCGACGACTCGCGCCGGTTCGCCTTCACCCGCCTGGCCGGGGACGCCCCGACCGACGGCGTCGTCGCGGGCGCGAACTTCGACCCGGTCGTCGGCCAGTGGTACCAGCTGACCGGTGTGTTCGACGCCGCCGCGTCGACGCTGTCGCTGTACGTCGACGGCAGCCGGCAGGCCACCGTCTCCGCGCCCGCGGGCTGGGCGGGCACCGGCCACCTGGTGATCGGCCGCGGCAAGTACGGCGGCAACCCGGTGGACTACGTCGACGGCTCGATCGACGACGTCCGCGCCTACTCCGGTGCGCTCACCCCGGCCGACGCCGCGCGCCTGGCCATCGCCGGGCACTGGAGCCTCGACGAGGGCACCGGCACCACGGCGGCCGACGACTCGCTCGACGCGCGCACCGCCACCCTGACCGGCGGCGCCACCTGGGACGACGGAGTGGTCGGCCCGCACGGGGTCGTCCTCGACGGCACCGATGCCGCGGTCGACGCTCCGGCTCCGGTCGTCGACACCGCGCAGAGCTTCTCGGTGTCCGCCTGGGTCAAGCCCTCGGCGGCCACCGGGTTCCGGACCGCGGTGAGCGTCGACGGCTCGGCGATCAGCGGCTTCTACCTCCAGCGCGCGGCCGACGGCCGGTTCGCCTTCACCCGCCGCGCGGGCGACGGCGACACGGCGTCCTCCTCGGCGGTCTCCACGCTGCCCGCGCAGGCCGGCCAGTGGCAGCACCTCGCCGGCGTCTACAACCGCGCGTCGGGCACGCTTTCCCTGTACGTCAACGGAACCCTGCAGCAGAGCGTCCCGTTCACCACGCCGTGGACCGCCGCCGGGCACCTGGTCATCGGACGCGGCAAGTGGGCCGGCGGCCCGGCCGACTGGTTCGCCGGGGGCGTGGACGACGTCCGCGCGTACCCGACCCCGCTGACCGCCTCCGCCGTCGCCGCACTGGCGGCCGGCGGATCGTGGCACTTCGACGAGGGCACCGGCACGGTCGCCCGCGACTCCTCGGCCAACGCGGCCGACGGCACCCTCCGCGGAGCCACCTGGACCGCGGGTGCGGCGGGCCAGGCGGTCCAGTTCGACGGGAAGTCCACTGTGGACATGGGCACCTCGCCCGCGTTCGACACCGGCACCGGCTCGCTCTCCCTGGCCGCGTGGTTCCGCACCACCTCGGACGGCACGCTCGTGGACCACGGCGACGGCTACGCCCTCGGCATGACCGGCGGCAGGCTCACCGCCCGCGTCGGCACCGTCCAGGTGACCACCACCGGGGGCGGCCTCGCCGACGGCACCTGGCACCACGCCGCCGTCGTCCTGGACCGCGCCTCGCAGCGGCTCACCGTCTACGCCGACGGCGACGCGGCCACGGTGACCAGCACCTGCGGCACCCCGACCGGCACCACGCTGGACGTCTCCGCCTGCCCGGCCTCCGGGACCGCCGCGGCGCCGCTGACGGTCGGCGCCGGGTTCACCGGCGCGATCGACGAACTGGAGCTGCGCCGCTTCCCGCTCACCGCGGCCCAGATCGGCACGCTGGCCGGGGCGAACCAGCTGGCCGTGGACGCCAACGTCGTCCGCGCCAACACCCGCCCGACCACCTACGGCTCGATCCTCGAAGACATCAGCCACTCCGTCGAGGGCGGGCTGTACGCGGAGCTGGTCCGCAACCGCACCTTCAAGGAGGCCTACCAGCGCGGCAGCGGCGCGGGCGACACCCCGGTCCCGTACTGGTCGCTGGTCACCTCGCCGGGTGCCACCGGCACCTACGCGATCGACACGGCCACGCCGCTCAACACCGCCCTCGACCGGTCGCTGAAGCTGCACGCCGACGCGGTGCCGGTGACCGGGCGCGTGGCCGCCGCCAACGTCGGCTTCTACGGCATCGCGGCGAAACCGGCCACGAAGTACACCGGCAGCTTCTTCGCGAAGGGCACGTGGACCGGCGCGGTCCGCGTCAGCCTGGAGAAGCCGGACGGCACGGTGCTGGCGAGCAAGGACGTCCAGCCGGTCGGTGCCGCGTGGGCGCAGCAGACGTTCAGCTTCACCACGCCGTCCACCATCGCCGCGTCGACCGACAACCGGATCGTCGTGTCCCTGGTGAACAAGGGGAAGCAGGCGCTCGCCGGGGACGCCTGGTTCCAGCAGGTGTCGCTCTTCCCGCCGACCTTCAAGAACCACGGCGTCCGGCTGGACCTCGGGCAGAAGCTCGCCGCGATGAAGCTCGGCCTGTTCCGCGTCCCGGGCGGCAACTACCTCGAGGGCAACACCCTCGACACCCGGTTCGCGTGGAAGAACACCATCGGCAAGCCGGAGGAGCGGCCCGGCCACCAGAACACCGCGTGGGGCTACTGGTCCACCGACGGGTTCGGCATCCTCGACTACCTGAAGCTCGCCGAGGACATCGGCGCCCAGCCGCTCCTGGCCCTGTTCGCCGGCTACACGCTCAACGGCCAGCACGTCAGCCAGGCCGATTACCCGCAGTACGTCCAGGAAGCCCTCGACGAAATCGAGTACGCCATCGGCGACAGCTCGACGACGTGGGGCGCGAAGCGGATCGCCGACGGGCACCCGGCGCCGTTCGACCTGCACTACGTCGAGGTCGGCAACGAGGACTGGTTCGACGGCTCGGGCAGCTACGCCTGGCGCTTCACCGACATGTACAACGCCGTCAAGGCGAAGTACCCGCAGCTGACGGTCATCGCCACGACCGGCGGGCTGCAGGGCGGGGCCGCGTCGAGCACACCGACCGGGGTGCGCCCCGACGCCGCGGACGACCACTACTACCAGTCGCCGCAGTGGTTCACTGACAACTCGACCCGCTACGACACCGCGGACCGCTCCGGCCCGGACATCCTCGTCGGCGAATACGGCGCCCAGGACGGCCGGCCCACCGGCACCCTGGCCGCCGCCATCGGCGAGGCCGCGTTCCTCACCGGGCTCGAGCGCAACAGCGACGTCGTCATCGGTTCGATGTACGCACCGGTGCTGGTGCACGAGAACCAGTCCAACTGGCCGGTCAACCTGATCGGCCTCGACGCCGGGAGCAGCTACGGCTCGCCGTCGTACTGGGTGCAGCAGATGTTTTCCAGCACGCTCGGCAAGCAGATCGTGACCAGCCGCCTCAACCAGGGCAGCCCGCTGCGGCAAGTGGTGAACGTGACCACCAAGGCGGGGAAGAAGACGTTCACGGTCAAGCTCGTCAACCCGACCGGCCAGGTCCAGACCGCGCGGCTGGCGTTCACCGGCGTCACCGCGGTCGACGGCACCGGGACGCTCACCACGCTCACCGGCGACCCGGCGGGGCGCAACAGCCTCGCCGCGCCGGCCGCGATCGTGCCGCAGACCAGGGAGCTCACCGGGCTCGCCGCGACGTCGAAGCTGACCCTGCCCGCCAACTCCGTGACCACCCTGGTCATGACCGGCCGCTGAACAACACCAGGAGAGAGGACACCGTGGGAGAACCACTAACCGTCGGCGTCGACTTCGGCACGCTGTCGGGCCGCGCGGTGGTCGTGCGCGTGGCGGACGGCGCCGAGCTGGGCAGCGCGGTCTTCGAGTACCCGCACGGCGTGCTCGACGAGACGCTGCCCGCCACCGGTCGCGCGCTGCCGCCGGACTGGGCGCTGCAGGTGCCCGCGGACTACGTCGGGGTGCTCCGCACCGCCGTCCCGGCCGCGATCGCCGCGGCCGGGGCGGATCCGGCCGACGTCATCGGCATCGGCACCGACTTCACCGCGTGCACGATGGTGCCGACGACCGCGGACGGCACCCCGCTGTGCGAGCTGCCCGAGTTCGCGGGCGACCCGCACGCGTACGTGAAGCTGTGGAAGCACCACTCGGCCCAGCCGCAGGCCGACCGGATCAACGAGCTGGCCCGCGCCCGCGGCGAGAAGTGGCTGCCGCGCTACGGCGGCCTGATCTCCTCGGAGTGGGAGTTCGCCAAGGGACTCCAGGTGTTCGAGGAGGCGCCCGGGGTCTACGGCGCCATGCGGCACTGGGTCGAAGCGGCCGACTGGATCGTCTGGCAGCTGACCGGGACCTACGTCCGCAACGCGTGCACCGCCGGGTACAAGGGCATCCTGCAGGACGGCCAGTACCCGAGCCGCGACTTCCTCCGCGAGCTGGCGCCGGGCTTCGAGTCCTTCGTGGCCGACAAGCTCGAACACCCGCTGGGGCAGCTGGGTGCCCGCGCCGGGTCGTTGTCGGCGGAAGCGGCGGCGTGGACCGGGCTGCGCGAAGGCATCGCCGTGGCCGTCGGCAACGTCGACGCCCACGTCACCGCGCCCGCGGCGAACGCGGTCGAGCCCGGGCAGATGGTCGCGATCATGGGCACCTCGACGTGCCACGTGATGAACGGCGCCGAACTGCGGGAAGTCCCCGGCATGTGCGGCGTCGTCGACGGCGGGATCGTCACCGGGCTCTGGGGCTACGAAGCCGGGCAGAGCGGCGTCGGCGACATCTTCGGCTGGTTCACCGAGCACTTCGCCCCGATCGGCCACGACCAGCTCACCCGGCTGGCCGCGCAGCAGGAAATCGGCGAGCACGGGCTCGTGGCGCTGGACTGGCACAGCGGCAACCGCTCGGTGCTCGTCGACCACGAGCTGTCCGGCGTGATCGTCGGCCAGACCCTCGCCACCCGCGCCGAGGACGTCTACCGCGCCCTGCTGGAGGCGACGGCGTTCGGCACCCGCAAGATCATCGAGACGTTCGGCGAGGCCGGCGTCCCGGTCACCGAGCTGATCATCGCGGGCGGGCTGGTCAAGAACGCGCTGCTCATGCAGATCTACGCCGACGTCACCAACCTGCCGCTGTCGGTCATCGGCTCCGAGCAGGGCCCCGCGCTCGGGTCGGCCATGCACGCGGCCGTCGCCGCCGGAGTCCACGCGGACATCCGCGCGGCCGCCGCGGCGATGGGGTCCGTGCGGCGTGCGGTCTACCGGCCGGTGCCCGCGCACGCCGCCGCCTACGACGAGCTGTACGCCGAATACACGACGCTGCACGACTACTTCGGCCGCGGCGGCAACGATGTCATGCACCGCCTCGCCGCCCGCCGCCGAGCCGTCGCGAAAGGACGGTCCTGATGTCGCTGACCGATGAAGTCCTCGACACCGTCGCCGAACTGCGCGAGACGGTGGCGAACCTGCACGGCGAACTCACCCGCAACGCGCTGGTCATCTGGACCGCGGGCAACGTCTCGGCCCGCGTGCCCGGCCGCGAGCTGATGGTCATCAAGCCGTCCGGGGTGTCCTACGACGACCTGTCCGCCGACACCATGGTCGTCACCGACCTGCACGGCGACCTGGTGCACGGCGAGCTGGCGCCGTCGTCGGACACCGCCGCGCACGCCTACGTCTACCGGCACATGCCCGAGATCGGCGGCGTCGTCCACACGCACTCGACCTACGCCACGGCGTGGGCCGCCCGCGGCGAGCCGATCCCGTGCGTGCTCACGATGATCGCCGACGAGTTCGGCGGCGAGGTCCCGGTCGGACCGTTCGCCCTGATCGGCGACGACTCCATCGGCCGCGGCATCGTCGAAACGCTTCGCGCCAGCCGGTCGCCCGCCGTGCTGATGCGCAACCACGGGCCGTTCACCGTCGGCCGCACCGCCCGCGACGCCGTCAAGGCCGCGGTGATGGTCGAGGACGTGGCCCGCACCGTGCACAAGGCCTTCGAGCTGGGCACGCCCGAACCCCTCCCACCCGAAGACGTCGACCGGCTCTACGCCCGGTACCAGAACGTCTACGGCCAGCACTGAAACGTTTCGAGGAGAACGATGACCCGCGCGTCGAAACCCCAGCTCTGGTTCCTCACCGGGAGCCAGGCCCTTTACGGCGAGGAGACCCTCGAACAGGTCGCCGGCCAGTCCCTGCGCATCCAGCAGCTGCTGGCGGCCGCCGGCGGGCTCCCCGCCGAGATCGTCGGGAAGCCGGTGCTGACCGAGGCCTCGTCGATCCGCCGGGTGCTGCAGGAGGCCAACTCCGACGCCGCGTGCGTCGGCGTGATCGCGTGGATGCACACGTTCTCGCCGGCGAAGATGTGGATCACCGGGCTGGACGCGCTGCGCAAGCCGCTGCTGCACCTGCACACCCAGCTCAACGAAGCCCTGCCGTGGTCGACCATCGACATGGACTTCATGAACCTCAACCAGGCCGCGCACGGCGACCGCGAGTTCGGGTTCATCCAGACGCGGCTCGGGGTGCCGCGCAAGACCGTCGCCGGACACGTGTCGGACCCGGCCGTCGTCGCGAGGATCGACGCGTGGGCGCGGGCCGCGATCGGCGCCGACCACCTGCGCAACCTGCGGCTGGCCCGGTTCGGCGACAACATGCGCGACGTCGCCGTCACCGAAGGGGACAAGGTCGAGGCCGAGCTGCGGTTCGGCGTCTCGGTCAACACCTACGGCGTCAACGACCTGGTCGAGGTCGTCGACTCGGTGTCCGATGTGGACGGGCTGGTCGCGCAGTACGCCGAGGACTACGACCTCGCTCCGGAGCTCGCGGCCGGGGGAGCGCGGCACGAGTCGCTGCGGTACGCGGCGAAGATCGAAGCCGGGCTGCGGAAGTTCCTCACCGACGGCGGGTTCGGCGCGTTCACCACGAACTTCGAGGACCTCGGCGGCCTGCGCCAGCTGCCCGGCCTGGCCGTCCAGCGGCTGATGGCCGACGGCTACGGCTTCGGCGGCGAGGGCGACTGGAAGACTTCGGCGCTGCTCGCCGCGGTCAAGGCGATGGGCGTCGGCGCCGAGCGGGGCACCTCGTTCATGGAGGACTACACCTACCACTTCGGGCCGGGCACGCCGAAGATCCTCGGCGCCCACATGCTGGAGGTCTGCCCGAGCATCGCCGCCGCGAAGCCGTCGTGCGAGATCCACGCGCTCGGCATCGGCGGCCGCGAGGACCCGGTCCGGCTGGTCTTCGACGCCCGGCCCGGGCCCGGCGTCACCCTCGGCCTGGTCGACCTCGGCGACCGGTTCCGGCTGGTGGCCAACGAGATCGAGGTGGTCGCGCCGGACGAGCCGCTGCCGAACCTGCCCGTGGCGCGGGCGGTCTGGGAGCCGGCGCCGTCGCTGTCGACGTCGGCGGAGTCGTGGATCACCGCCGGCGGGCCGCACCACACCGTGCTCACCCAGGCCGTCAGCACCGAATCCCTTCGCGACTTCGCGAACCTGCTCGGCGTCGAGCTGCTGGTGATCGACGCCGACACCACGCCGCACGGCTTCGCCGACCGCATCCGCTGGAACCAGGCCTACCACCGGCTCGCCCAGGGTTTCTGAGAAAGGAAGTACGGAACAATGAAGTTCACCAGAGGAATCGCGGCGCTCGCGGCCGCGGGACTCGCGTTGACGCTGTCGGCGTGCGGCTCGAGCCAGAAGACCGCCGACCAGGCGGCGGCGCCCGGTACCGCGAGCGCGGCGGGCGCGCTGGTCGGCGTCACCATGCCGACGAAGTCGTCGGAACGGTGGATCCACGACGGCGACAACATCAAGTCGGCGCTGGAGAAGCTCGGCTACAAGGTCGACCTGCAGTACGCCGAGAACGACATCCCCACCCAGGTGAACCAGATCGAGAACCAGATCACCAAGGGCGCCAAGCTCCTGGTCGTCGCCTCGATCGACGGCACCGCCATCACCACCCAGCTGCAGGAGGCGGCCGACCGCAAGATCCCGGTCATCGCCTACGACCGGCTGATCCGCAATTCACCCAACGTCGACTACTACGCCACGTTCGACAACTTCAAGGTCGGCGTCGAGCAGGCGAACTCGCTGGTCAAGGGGCTGGGCACGGGCCCGGGACCGTTCAACGTCGAGCTGTTCGCCGGTTCGCCGGACGACAACAACGCCACGTTCTTCTTCAACGGCGCGATGTCCGTCCTCAAGCCCTTGATGGACAGCGGCAAGCTCGTCGTCAAGAGCGGCCAGACCGACTTCGCCCGCGCGGCCATCCTGCGCTGGGACCCGGCCACCGCGCAGCGGCGCATGGAGGACCTGCTCACCAAGACCTACACCGGGGGCGCGAAGGTCGCGGGCGTGCTTTCGCCGTACGACGGCCTGTCGATCGGCATCCTCTCGGCGCTGAAGAGCAACGGCTACGGCACCGCCGGCCAGCCGTACCCGATCGTCACCGGGCAGGACGCCGAGGTCGCCTCGGTCAAGTCCATCATCGCCGGTGAGCAGTACTCGACGATCTTCAAGGACACCCGCATCCTCGCCGACACCACGGTGAAGATGGCCGACGCGGTGCTCAAGGGCGGCAAGCCCGAGGTCAACAACACCACCGACTACGAGAACGGCAAGAAGGTCGTCCCGTCCTTCCTGCTGCAGCCGGTGACCGTGGACAAGGCCAACTACCAGAAGGAACTCGTCGACTCGGGCTACTACACGGCGGGTCAGCTGAAATGACCGAACTGCTCGGCATGCGCGGGATCACCAAGACCTTCCCCGGGGTCAAGGCGCTGTCGGACGTCACGCTTTCCGTGAACAGCGGCGAGATCCACGCGATCTGCGGGGAGAACGGCGCCGGGAAGTCCACCTTGATGAAGGTGCTCTCCGGCGTCTACCCGCACGGGACGTACGACGGTGAGATCCACTTCGACGGGCAGCGGTGTGAGTTCGGTTCGGTCCGCGACAGCGAGCGGCACGGAATCGTGATCATCCACCAGGAGCTCGCGCTGTGCGGGCAGCTCTCGATAGCCGAGAACATCTTCCTCGGCAACGAACGCGGCAAGCGGGGCTGGATCGACTGGAACCGCACCAACCACGAGGCCGGCGCGCTGCTCAAGCGCGTCGGCCTCGCCGAAAACCCGGTGACCCCGGTGCGGGACCTCGGGGTCGGCAAGCAGCAGCTGGTCGAGATCGCCAAGGCGCTGTCCAAGGAGGTCCGGCTGCTGATCCTCGACGAGCCCACCGCGGCGCTCAACGACGAGGACTCGGCCCACCTGCTGGAGCTGCTGCGCGAGCTGCGGTCCGACGGCGTGACGTGCGTGATCATCTCCCACAAGCTCGGCGAGGTGACCGCGATCGCCGACACCGTCACGATCCTGCGCGACGGCCGCACCATCGACACCCTCGACGCGGCCGGCCTGACCGAGGAACGCATCATCACCGGGATGGTCGGCCGCGACCTCGAGCACCGGTTCCCGCCCCGGGAACCGGACATCGGCGAAGAGGTGCTGCGGATCGAGGACTGGACCGTGCACAGCCCCACCCAGGCCGGCCGGGTCGTCGTCGACAACGCGTCGCTCTCGCTGCGGCGCGGGGAGATCGTCGGCCTCGCCGGACTGATGGGCGCGGGCCGGACCGAGCTCGCGATGAGCGTGTTCGGCCGGTCCTACGGCAAGGACATCTCCGGGCGGATCCTCAAGCACGGAAAGGAGATCGACGTCCGGTCGGTGCGCGACGCCGTCCGCCACGGCATCGCCTACGCCACCGAAGACCGGAAGCGGTACGGGCTCAACCTGATCGAGGACATCCAGCGCAACGTGTCCGCGGCCGGGCTGGGCAAGCTGGCCAAGCGCGGCTGGGTCAACGAGCACGCCGAGCACGACACGGCCGTCGGGTTCCGCCGCGACCTGCGGATCAAGGCGCCGACCGTGCGCAGCGTGACCGGGAAGCTCTCCGGCGGCAACCAGCAGAAGGTCGTGCTGGCCAAGTGGATCTTCACCGACCCGGACGTGCTGATCCTCGACGAGCCGACCCGCGGCATCGACGTCGGCGCGAAGTTCGAGATCTACACGATCATCAACTCCCTCGCCGCGCAGGGGAAGGCCGTGCTGGTCATCTCCTCCGAGCTGCCGGAGCTGCTCGGGCTCTGCGACCGGATCTACGCGCTGTCGGCGGGCCGGATCACCGGTGAGGCGACCCGCGAAGAAGCCACCCAGGAACTGCTCATGCAGTACATGACCAAGGAACGGCAATGACCACGACCGAAGCGCGGCCTGCCGCGCCCCCGGCCGAGCGCTCCGCCCGGCGGATCTCGATCAACCCGCGCCAGAGCGGCATCTACGTCGCGTTCGCGCTGATCGTGGTCCTGTTCGAAGTGCTCACCGGCGGCGCGCTGCTGGAACCGCAGAACATCTCCAACATCATCGTGCAGAACTCCTACGTGCTGATCCTCGCGATCGGGATGATCCTGGTGATCATCTCCGGGCACATCGACCTGTCCGCCGGGTCGGTCGTCGCGATGACCGGCGCAGTGTCGGCGGTGCTGATGGTGAACTGGCAGCTGCCGTGGTTCTGGGCGGTGCTGATCACCCTCGTCGTCGGCGCGGTGATCGGCGCGTGGCAGGGCTACTGGGTCGCCTACTTCGGGATCCCGGCGTTCATCGTGACGCTGGCCGGGATGCTGGCGTTCCGGGCGCTGACCCTGACGGTGCTGGGCAACCAGGGCATCGGGCCGTTCCCGGACGCGATCCGCACGCTGTCGAACGGCTTCACCGACGGCTACCTGGGCAACATCGGGCTCGGCCCGCTCGGCGGCGCCGACCTGGTCTCGCTGCTCGCCGGTGTCGCGGCGGTCGCCGGGATCGCCTTCACGCAGTGGCGGAAGCGCTCGGCGCGGCTGGGCTACGGCCAGGACGTCGACCCGTTCCCGGTGTTCGTGCTCAAGATCGTCGGGATCGCGGTGCTGGTGCTCGCGCTGGTCGTGCAGCTGGCGCGGTTCAAGAACCTGCCGTGGGTGCTGATCCTGCTGGCGGTGCTGGTGCTCGGCTACTCGCTGGTGGCCGGGAAGTCGGTGTTCGGCAGGCACATCTACGCCGTGGGCGGCAACCTGCAGGCCGCGACGCTGTCGGGCGTCAAGGTCAAGTCGGTGACGTTCTGGATCTTCGTCAACATGGGCGTGCTGGCGGCGCTGGCCGGGATCATCTTCGCGGGCCGGCTCAACCAGGCGGGCCCGACGGCGGGCGTCAACTTCGAGCTCGACGCGATCGCCGCGGCCTTCATCGGCGGCGCGGCGGTCCAGGGCGGCGTCGGCAAGGTGGTCGGCGCGATCACCGGTGGCCTGATCATGGCGGTCATCAACAACGGCATGTCCCTGATCGGCGCGCCGAGCGAGCGGGTGATGCTGGTGAAGGGCGTCGTGCTGCTGGCCGCGGTGGCCTACGACATCTGGACGAAGCGCCGCGCGACGTCCTGAGGTCATTCGCCGAAAAGGGGCTTTCCCCCGTTGCGGGGAAAGCCCCTTTTCGAACTTCTCGAAATGCTTGACCGGGTGGTAACGGGACGGTCATAGTGCTGGTGAATCCCTCACCAATGGAGGACCTCCCTCATGCACAAAGCCGTGCGTTCCCTTGTGGTTTCCTTGACTGTGGCCGCTTCGGTGGCCACTTCGGCCGGTGTCGCTTCCGCGGCGACGTGGTCGTCTTCCGACCAATGGGCGACCTGGTCCAATGGCGGGTACACGATCCGCAACGACGTCTGGGGCAGTGGGGCCGGCCCGCAGACCATCTGGGCGAATTCGTATTCGAACTGGGGTGTCTGGTCGAACCAGCCGAACACCGGCGGCGTGAAGTCGTACCCGCATTCGGCGAAGAACGTCGGCAAGAAGCTCAGCGCGCTGGGAAAGGTTTCGAGCAGCTTCGACGTCAACCGCCCGGGCAGCGGCGCTTATGAGACCGCGTACGACATCTGGGCGGACAACAACGCCTACGAAACCATGCTGTGGATGAACAAGCAGGGCGCGGTGGGTCCGCTCGGCAGCAAGCAGGCGACGGCGACCGTCGGCGGGCACACCTGGGACGTCTACCGGGGATCGAACGGGTCGAACGCGGTGTTCTCGTTCGTCCGGACGTCGAACACGAACGCGGGCACGGTCGACGTGCTGGCGGTACTGAACTGGATCCGCGCTCGCGGCTGGTTCGGCGACGTGACGCTCGGCGAAGTCCAGTTCGGCTTCGAGATCACCTCGTCCGCCGGGGGACTGGACTTCGCCGCGAACAGCTACTCCGTCACCGCGTCCTGAGCGCTACTGCGAACAGCGCTTGCCCGTGTTGATGCAGTTGACCACCTGGTTCATCAGGCGCTGGCCCATGACGTTCGCGAAGTCGTCGTGGTCCGACCGCGGGTTGTGGCTCTCCTGCGGGAAGGCGTCCACTTTGTACTGACCCTTCACCTGGATGTCGTGCGGGATGTCGTAGACCAGCTTGATCACCAGCTGCGGCACGTTCTTGAAGCCCTGCGGGCACTTGCCCTGCTGGTCGGCGAACACGATGTGCGTGCGGTGGTTGGCGCTGTCGATGTTCTTGCCGTCCCAGCAGTTCGGGAACGCGTGGATCCGCTCCACCCGGCTGTTCTGCGGGCAGATCGGGTAGTGGTCGGTCAGCCGGTCTTCGAACCCGGTGCACGTCCAGCTGGGCCGGGCGTTGGCCGGGCCGTTGGTGCTCTGCTTGGCGTCGCCGTAGAGGATGCGGAGGAACTGCGGCATCGCGACGACCTTCTTCGCGCCGCCGCTGGTGAAGGTGATCGTCGCCGACCGGACGCGCTGGATCTCGCCGTCGTTGCCCGCCAGTTCGTTCTGGTCGTTGACGCCCGGCAGTTCGGTCGCCTGGCCGCCGCCGTTCTGGCCACCGCTGTTCTGGCCGCCGTTGTCGAGCCCGCCCTGGCCGTTCTGCTTGAGCGCGCACGCCGCGAGCCCGCCCAGGTCCGTCGGCTTCGCCGCCCGGCGGCCGATCGCGATGGCGATCCGCTCGATGGTCGCCGTCCGCTTGTCCTTGAGCGGGCCGACGACGGCGTTCTGGACGTCCTGCGGCGTCTTGAGGTCACCGTTCGCGATCCGCTGGTTCGCCTCGTCGATCTGCTTGTCGAGCAGGTCGAGGTTGCGGTTCACCTCGTCCATCGCCTGGTCGGGGACGTCGGGGAGCTTGCTGGCGACGTCCGGGCAGTCGACCTGGGTGCTCGCCTTGTCCTTCGCGCTGCCGGCGCGGTCGGGCTGCGTGGCGGGCGGGTTCGCTTCGTCCTCGCCGGTGTCGATCCGGACGACGGGCCAGAAGTACGCGGACTTGTCGCCGTTCTTGCAGGTGGTCCCGGCCTTCGAGAGGCTCTTGTTGTTCGAATCGGCGTTGGTCGACAGGTTGCCGACGTAGTCGTGGAGGTGCTGCGCGCCGTTGCGGATACCGGGCTGCGCGATGAAGTTGTCGGGGTTGAAGTGCTGGTTTTCGTTGCGGCCGCAGTCGACGGTGAACGTGCCGCGCGCGCCTTGCTTCTGCAACGCCTTGTTCACGTTAACACCGCTGGGGACCTTCGCGATGTCGAGGAAGAACGACGGGTCGGCCTCGTCGGCGCTGGCCTCGCCGGTGCGCCCGGCCGTGGTCGCGACGACGATGCCGCCGACGGCGAGCGCGAGTGCGAGACCGCCGGTCGCGATCTTCGTGCGGCGGGTGATGCGATGCCTGCCCGTGGCGGGAGTGCGGGTGGTTTTCCGGGCCATGGTCACCTCGTTCGGTTTTCCGGGCACGACGGAGAAAGCTGCGTGCCCGGTGGGGAGACGCGCGGAACCCGGGGGAGTGCCGCCGCGTCCGGGGCACTGGTTCCGGCACTGGCAGAAACGGCTCCGGGCGAGAGCCGGTTCAAGCCCGGATTTGCGCGTTATCGTTTCGTTATTTATGGAAGGTGAACAAAGTTCACGTCTAGCCGTGTGATCGCTAACATCGGCCCATGCCCGAGGACGACGGCCCCCTGCTCGCTCCACGGGGAAGAGGCACGCTCGGCGTGATCGCGACCGGCTCCACCGCGTCCGGGCCGGTCCTGCACGGTCTCCGCGCCGCGGCCCGCGAGCAGGGGTACGCGCTGAACGTCTTCAGCGTCCCCGGCCGCGGCGGCGCGGCGGTGACGGCCGCGATCGCCGGCCTGAGCCTGCAAGGAGTGGTGGGCATCGTCGTGCTCGACGCGCGGTTCGTCCCGGACCCGGCCCCGCTGCCGCTCGTCCCGGCCGCCTCGACCGACCAGTACGCGGGCGCGCGCCGGGCCACCGAGCACCTCCTGGACCTCGGCCACCTGACGGTCTGGCACCTCGGCGGCCCCGAAGACGGCCCGGCCGGCCGCGACCGCGAGCGCGGCTGGCGCGAAACCCTGGAGCGCCACGGCGCCGAGGTCCCCCCGGTGGTCCGCGGCGACTGGTCCGCGAGATCCGGCTACCGCGCGGGCCAGTCCCTGGCGGCCGAACCGGGCGTGCGCGCGGTGTTCTCGGCCAACGACCACATGGCACTGGGCCTGCTGGCGGCCTTCACCGAAGCGGGCATGCGAGTCCCGCGCGACGCCCACGTGGTCGGCTTCGACGACGTCCCCGAGGCGGCGTACTTCGCGCCACCGTTGACGACGGTCCGCCAGGACTTCGTGGCGGCGGGCCGCCAGACACTGGCGGCACTGACCGCCCGCATCGACGGCGTGGCGGCTCCGGTGCGGGGGAGCGTGGAGGGGGAGCTGGTGGTCCGGGAGAGCAGCCGCTGCCTGCGGGCGGTCTAGAGCGTGAGCCGGTCGCCCAGGTCGCGGATGTGGTCGGCGTTCCCGCAGTCCAGGTCCAGCTGACGGCGGCGTTCCGCCACGAACGCCCGCCCCAGCCCGGTCCGGTCCGAAGTGGACATCGTGCGGCGCAAGTCGTTCAGCAACCCGCGTTCCTCGCCGCGGACGTGCGCGTCCACGACGTTCTCCAAGTGCGGCAACGCCTTCTCGAAGTCCTCGGTCTCCAGCACCGCCAGCAGGTCGTCGGCGAACGGCGTGCCCGGCGAACCCGGGCGGACGATCCGCTCGGTCGCCGTCGCGTGGGCGACCAGCAGGGCCGCCAGCTCCGCGAGCAGGGCGGGGTGGTCCGCGTCGGTGTTGCGGAGGTCGCGCAGCAGCTGCTCGAAGCGGCGGTGGTCGGCCAGCAGCACCTCGACCAGGTCGGACCCGGGCGCGGCGGCGGCCGGGCCGGGGCGCATCCAGCCGAACGTCAGCTCCACCGCCTGGCGCCAGTGGCCGTACTCGGACGCGCGGCGGGCCGGGTCCATCGCCGGCAGCCACTGGCCGGCCCGGTGCCAGTTGCGGCGCAGCCCCTCCAGGTCCGGCCAGTACCCCACGGACAGGCCGGCCGCGTAGGCCGCCCCGAGGGACACCGTCTCCGCCACCATGGGGCGGACCACCGGGACGTCGAGGACGTCGGCGATGAACTGCATCAGCAGGTTGTCAGCGGTCATCCCGCCGTCGACCTTCAACGTCTTCAGGGCGAGGCCCGAGTCGGCGTTCATCGCGTCGACGACCTCGCGGGTCTGCCAGCCGGTCGCCTCCAGCACCGCCCGGGCCAGGTGGCCCTTCGTGATGTAGGACGTCAGGCCGGCGATCACCCCGCGGGCTTCGCTGTGCCAGTGCGGGGCGAACAGCCCGGAGAACGCCGGGACGATGTAGCAGCCGCCGTTGTCCTCGACCGTCCTGGCCAGCGTCTCGATCTCCGGCGCACTGCCGATCAGCTCCAGCCCGTCGCGGAACCACTGCACCAGCGACCCGGTGACGGCGATCGAGCCTTCGAGCGCGTACACCGCGGGCTCGTCGCCGATCTTGAAGCCGACCGTGGTGAGCATGCCGTGGGTGGACAGCACCGGCGTCGGGCCGGTGTTGAGCAGCAGGAAGCTGCCGGTGCCGTAGGTGCACTTGGCCTCGCCGGGTGCGAAGCACGTCTGGCCGAACAGCGCGGCCTGCTGGTCGCCCAGCGCCGCCGCGATCCGGATGCCGGGAACCACGCGCGAAGTGGTGCCGTAGACCTCGGTGGAGGAGCGGATCTCCGGCAGCATCGCGCGTGGGACGTCGAAGAAGTCGAGGAGCTCGTCGTCCCAGCCGAGCGTGCGCAGGTTCATCAGCATGGTGCGCGAGGCGTTGGTGACGTCGGTGACGTGCACGCCGCCCTCGGCGCCGCCGGTGAGGTTCCAGATCAGCCAGCTCTCGATGGTGCCGAACAGCACGTCGCCGCGCTCGGCGCGCTCGCGCAGGCCGGGGGTGCGTTCGAGCAGCCAGCGGATGCGCGGCGCGGAGAAGTACGTCGCCAGCGGCAGCCCGCACAGCTGCCGCACGCGCTCGGCCCCCGGCTCGCGCGCGAGCTGTTCGAGCATCGCGTCGGTGCGGGTGTCCTGCCAGACGATGGCCCGCCCGACCGGGTTGCCGGTCCGCCGGTCCCACAGCACGGTGGTCTCGCGCTGGTTGGCGATCCCGAGCCCGACGACCTGCTCGGCACCCACCCCGGCGTCGGCCAGGGCCTGGGGGACGATCCGCGAGAGGTTCCGCCAGATCTCGACGGCGTCGTGCTCGACCCACCCGGGCCGCGGGAAGTGCTGCTGGTGCTCCCGCTGCACGACCGACACCAGCCGGCCGCGGGCGTCGAACAGGATGCACCGGGTGGAGGTGGTGCCCTGGTCGATGGACATCACGTACCGCTGGACCACGTGCTCACCTCCGTGCCTCTCCCCGCGCGTCGCGAATGACTCATTCGCGACCTCCGGCGTCCCGAATGAGTCATTCGCGACGCCGGAGCCAGGCTGGCCGGGTCCATCCCGAGCACCTCCTTCACCATCGGGACGCGCCCAGGTCCCGCGACACCGCGCGGGCCGCGTCGCGGACGTGGCCCAGCAGCCGCGGGCTCGGGCTGCCGTCCGGCTCGCAGATCCGCTCCACCGCGCCGGACACCCCGATCGCGCCGACGACGATGCCGCCGTGGCCTCGGATCGGGGCCGCGATCCCGGCTTCGCCGGCGATCATCTCGCCGTTCTCGGCCGCCCAGCCCGCCTCCCGTACCTTCGCACACGCGCGCTTGATCGCCGTCTGGGTGACCAGCGTGCGGCGCGTGTACGGCTCCGGGTCCGCCTTCAGCGTCGTGTCGTAGGCCAGCAGGACCTTCCCCAGCGCGGTCGCGTGCAGCGGCAGCAGCGTGCCGACGTCGAGGCTCTGGAGGCTGTCGTCGGGGCGGAACACGTGGTGCACCACCAGCACGCGGCCCTCCAGCGGCGCGCCGATCCGGACGGCCTCGCCGCTGCGGGCCGCAAGCGCGTCCGCCCAGTTGATCGCCCGGGAGCGCAGCTCGTTGACGTCCAGGTAGCTCGTGCCCAGGTGCAGCAGCGCCGCACCGAGCTGGTACTTGCCCGAATCCCGGTCCTGCTCGACGAACCCGACGCCCTGCAGCGTGCGCAGGATCCCGTGCGCCGTGCCCTTGGCCAGCTCCAGCGATTCCGCGATCTCGCCGACGCCGAGACGGCCCGAACCGCGCGCCAGCAACCGCAGGATCGCGGCGGCGCGCTCGATGGACTGGATCGGACCGGGCACGGCGCGACCCTAACCCGACCGGCCCTGATTCGACAATGTCGAACATCCACATCGGCCGTTCGACAATGCCGACCGGCGTCCGTTGACCGGCCGGAAATGCGAACTTAACTTCACTCCACTGTGCCTGCCCGGGGTCGAACCCCGGACCCCGCCGGGGGGATCCCCCTGGACCCCCAACGGCGTCGGGGAGGGGACAAGGTCCTTTGTGGAGGAAAGCAATGGTGCGAAACCTCAAGGCCCGTGGGCTCGGCGGCGAGATGGCCGCCGAGTTCGTGGGCACGATGATCCTCATCCTGTTCGGGTGCGGGGTGGTGGCGCAGGTCGCCGCCGCGGGCATCGGGGACCACGACAGCATCGCCTGGGCCTGGGGGCTCGGCGTCACGCTCGGTGTGTACGTCGCTTCGCGGATCAGCGGCGCGCACCTGAACCCGGCCGTGACCATCGCCCTCGCCGTGTTCAAGGGCTTCGAGTGGCGCAAGGTCGCCCCCTACGCCCTCGCGCAGACCGCCGGCGCGTTCCTCGCCGCGCTGCTCGTGCGCTGGAACTACACCGAGGTGCTCAACGCCAAGGACCCCGGCCTGACGATCAAGACCCAGGGCGTGTTCTCCACCCTCCCGGGTAACGGAACGCTGCCCGTGGGTGACTGGGGCGCCTTCCGCGACCAGATCATCGGCACCGCGATCCTCCTGATCGTCCTGTTCGCCATCACCGACCTCCGCAACACCTCGCCGGGCGCGAACCTGGCCCCGGTGGTCGTCGGCTTCCTCGTCGTCGCCATCGGCATGGCCTGGGGCACGAACGCCGGCTACGCGATCAACCCCGCCCGCGACTTCGGCCCGCGCCTGGCCTCCTGGCTGACCGGCTACGACACGGCGTGGTCCGACCAGTACGGCTTCCCCTACTGGTGGATCCCGATCGTCGGCCCGATCATCGGCGCCCTCGTCGGCGGCGCGATCTACAAGTACCTGATCGAGCGGTTCCTGCCCGCCGGGGACCCGCTGGACGCCATACCCGCCAAGGACCTCGAGCCCGCCAACTGAGTGAGGAGTACCCCGATGCCTGACTACGTCGGCGCCGTTGACCAGGGCACCACCAGCACCCGCTTCATGATCTTCGACCACGGCGGCAACGAAATCGCCCGCCACCAGCTCGAGCACGAGCAGATCCTGCCCAAGCCGGGCTGGGTCGAGCACGACGCCACCGAGATCTGGGAACGCACCCGCTCGGTCATCGCCACCGCGCTCAACAAGGCCGACCTGACCGCCGGGGACCTCGCCGCGCTGGGCATCACCAACCAGCGCGAGACCACCGTCGTGTGGAACCGCCGCACCGGCCGCCCGTACGGCAACGCGATCGTCTGGCAGGACACCCGCACCGACCGCATCGCCTCGGCGCTGGAGCGCGCGGGCAAGGGCGACGTCATCCGCCGCAAGGCCGGCCTGCCGCCCGCGACGTACTTCTCCGGCGGCAAGCTGCAGTGGATCCTCGAAAACGTCGACGGCGTGCGCGAGGACGCCGAGAAGGGCGACGCCCTCTTCGGCACCACCGACTCGTGGCTCATCTGGAACCTGACCGGCGGCCCGGACGGCGGCGTGCACGTCACCGACCCGACCAACGCGTCGCGCACCATGCTGATGGACCTCGAAACCCTGGACTGGGACGACGAGCTGCTCTCGTTCTTCAACGTCCCGCGCGCGATGCTGCCGGCGATCCGGCCGTCGTCGAACCCGGGCCTCTTCGGCACCACCCGCGCCGACGGCCCGCTCGGCGGCGAGGTCGCCATCACCGGCGTCCTCGGCGACCAGCAGGCGGCGACCGTCGGCCAGGTCTGCTTCCGGCCCGGCGAGGCCAAGAACACCTACGGCACCGGCAACTTCCTGCTCCTCAACACCGGCCAGGAACTGGTCCGCTCGAAGCACGGCCTGCTGACGACGCTGTGCTACCAGTTCGGCGACGAAAAGCCGGTCTACGCGCTGGAAGGCTCGATCGCCGTCACCGGTTCCGCGGTGCAGTGGCTGCGCGACCAGCTGGGCATCATCAGCGGCGCGTCCCAGAGCGAAAGCCTGGCCCGCCAGGTCGAGGACAACGGGGGCGTCTACTTCGTCCCGGCGTTCTCCGGCCTGTTCGCGCCGTACTGGCGGTCCGACGCGCGCGGCGCGATCGTCGGCCTCACCCGGGCCACGACCAACGCTCATCTCGCGCGGGCCACCCTGGAAGCGATCTGCTACCAGACCCGCGACGTCGTCGAGGCCATGCAGAACGACTCCGGCGTCACGCTCGACGTGCTCCGGGTCGACGGCGGCGTCACCGCCAACGAGCTGTGCATGCAGCTGCAGGCGGACATCCTCGGCGTGCCGGTGTCGAAGCCGGTCGTCGCCGAGACCACCGCGCTCGGTGCCGCCTACGCGGCCGGGCTGGCCGTCGGCTTCTGGCGGTCGACCGACGAGCTCGAACAGAACTGGAACGAAGACAAGCGCTGGACGCCGTCGTGGAGCGACGAGCAGCGCGCCGAGGGCTACGCGGGCTGGCAGAAAGCCGTCGGCCGCACGCTCGACTGGGTCGATGTGGAGTGAGGATCCGATGAAGAGGAGTTCGGTGGAAGCCGTGCCGCTGTCCCCGCTGTACCGGGCGGAGACGCTGAAGAAGCTGGCGCGCGGGGAGGTCGACGTGCTGGTCGTCGGCGGGGGAGTGACCGGGGCCGGCGTCGCGCTCGACGCCGCGTCCCGTGGGCTTTCGACCGCGCTGGTCGAGGCCCGTGACTTCGCCGCCGGCACGTCCAGCCGGTCGTCGAAGCTGATCCACGGTGGCCTGCGCTACCTCGAGCAGCTCGACTTCAAGCTGGTGCGCGAGGCGCTCAAGGAACGCGGGCTGCTGCTGCAGAAGCTGGCCCCGCACCTGGTGCGGCCGGTGAAGTTCCTGGTGCCGCTGCAGCACCGGGTGTGGGAGCGCGGTTACATCGGCGCCGGCGTCACGCTGTACGACACGCTCGGCGGCGCCCGCGCGCTGCCGCGGCACCGGCACCTGTCCAAACGCGGCGCGTTCAAGGCCGCGCCCGGCCTGGCCGACGACGCGCTGATCGGCGCGATCCAGTACTACGACGCCCAGGTCGACGACGCCCGCCACACGATGACGATCGCGCGGACGGCGGCCGAGCAGGGCGCTTCGGTGCTGACGCGGGCCCGGGTGACATCGCTGCTGCGCGACGGCGAGCGCGTCGTGGGCGCCAAGGTCGTCGACCGCGAAAGCGGCGTCGAGTTCGAGATCCGGGCTCGTACGGTGGTCGCCGCGACGGGGGTGTGGAGCGACGACATGGCCGAGGCGGCCGGGATTCCCGCGCCGTTCACCGTCCGCGCGTCGAAGGGCATCCACCTGGTGGTGCCGCGGGAGAAGATCGACCTCGACACCGGGCTGATCCTGCGCACCGAGAAGAGCGTGCTCTTCGTGATCCCGTGGGGCCGGCACTGGATCGTCGGCACCACCGACACCGAGTGGGACCTCGACCGCGAGCACCCGGCGGCCAGCCGCGCGGACGTCGACTACGTGCTGGAGCACCTCAACAAGGTGCTGCGCACGCCGGTGACCCACGACGACATCGAAGGCGTCTACGCGGGTCTCCGTCCGCTGCTCGCGGCGAAGGCGGCCGCGACGACGAAGCTGTCGCGGGAACACGCGGTGGCGCACCCGGTGCCGGGCCTGGTGATCGTGGCCGGCGGCAAGTACACGACGTACCGGGTGATGGCCGCGGACGCGGTCGACGTGGTGGTCGAGGACGTCGGCCGCCCGGCCCCGCCGTCGTGGACCGACCGGCTCCCGATCGTCGGCGCGGACGGCTACCACGAGCTGTGGGACGACCGGTTCGGCGTCGCTTCGCGGGCCGGCCTGACGGTGCCGCAGGTGGAGCACCTGCTGCAGCGCTACGGCACGCGGATCTGGAACCTGCTGGACCTGATCCGCGACGAGCCCGAGCTGGCCTCGCCGGTCCCGGGCGCGACGGAGTACCTCCGTGCGGAAGCGGTGTACGCGGCTTCGCACGAGGGCGCGCTGCACCTGGAGGACGTCCTGACCCGCCGCACGCGCATCTCGATCGAGGAGCGCGACCGGGGTGTCACGGCGGCCCCCGAGGTCGCGGCGCTGATGGCCCCGGTGCTGGGCTGGGACGAGCACCGGACCGAGCGCGAGGTGGCGAACTACCTCGCGCGGGTCGAGGCGGAGCGCTCGGCCCAGGAGGCCCCGGACGACGAGGCGGCCAACGCCACCCGCCTCGCGGCTCCGGCCCTGCTGCCCGGCTGAGTCCCGTAGTCCGTGAAGGCCACATCGAGAGACGCGAAGGCTCTCGATGTGGCCTTCACGGCTTTCGGCAGCCGAGTTGCGTGAGGACGTAACGCGCGTTGGCGGAGATGGTCGCGTTCGTGTGGCGGTAGTACGGGAGTTGGAGCACCGCCATGGACAGGGCCCAGCCGCGGCCGCGGGCCCACGTCGCGTCGTCGGGGCCGAGGACCTCGCGGAAGAGCGGGCGGGTGGCCGCGGTCAGCAGGTTCCACGCCGGGATCAGGTCGCACGCCGGGTCGCCGAGGCCCGCGGTGGCCCAGTCGAGCACACCGGTCAGGCGGCCGTCGCGCAGCAGGAGGTTGCTCGGCATCAGGTCCGAGTGGAGCCAGCGGGGCGGTCCCGTCCACTGTGGAGCGTTCAGGGCCGACGTCCAGACGCCCAGCGCCGCGGAGGCGTCGAACGGCTCGCCGGTGCGGTCCAGTTCCGTGATCGCCCGCCGGGTCGCGTCGTCGACCGTGGACAGTGGCCCGCCGCGGTACGCCGGCGGGCCGGCCGCCGGGTGCGTCCGCAGGGCGAGGACGAACTCCGCCAGGTCACGGGCCGGTGCGGGCTCGCCTTCGACCGCCGGCGAGCCGTCCAGCCAGGTGTGCACCGCCCACGGCCACGGGTAGCCCTCGGCCGGTTCGCCCAGTGCGACGACGGCCGGGACGGCCACGGGGAGCTCGGCCAGCGCCGCGAGCACCCGGTGCTCCCCGCCGCCGGAGGAGGCGAGCGGGAGCCGGACCGTCAGCTCGTCGCCCAGGCGGTAGACGGCGTTGACCGTGCCGCCGGAAGCCAGGGGAGTGAGGGGCAAGCGAGCCCACGCTGGGAACTGGCCGTCGACGAGCCGCCGGACCAACGCGGTGTCGATCGGGTGCTCAGCGGCGTGCATCCGGGCCATGCTTCCACCGAACCACCCCGGTCAACGCGGTTTCCGTGACGCCAGGCACCCCGGATTGCACGGTGATGCATGGGCGTGCATAATCATTCGCATGTCCAAGGTGCTCACTTCCCTGCCCGTCGGCGAGCGTGTCGGTATCGCCTTCTCCGGTGGCCTCGACACTTCCGTAGCGGTCGCGTGGATGCGCGACAAGGGCGCGGTGCCCTGCACCTACACCGCCGACATCGGGCAGTACGACGAGCCCGACATCGACTCGGTGCCCGGGCGGGCCGGCCAGTACGGTGCCGAGATCGCGCGGCTGGTCGACTGCCGGGAAGCCCTCGTCGAAGAGGGGCTCGCGGCGCTGACCTGCGGGGCGTTCCACATCCGCACCGGCGGCCGCAGCTACTTCAACACCACGCCGCTCGGCCGCGCGGTCACCGGCACGCTGCTGGTGCGCGCGATGCTCGAGGACGACGTCCAGATCTGGGGCGACGGCTCCACCTACAAGGGCAACGACATCGAGCGGTTCTACCGCTACGGCCTGCTGGCCAACCCGTCCCTGCGGATCTACAAGCCGTGGCTCGACGCCGACTTCGTCACCGAGCTCGGTGGCCGCAAGGAGATGTCGGAGTGGCTGGCCGCGCACGACCTGCCCTACCGGGACAGCACCGAGAAGGCCTACTCCACCGACGCCAACATCTGGGGCGCGACGCACGAGGCGAAGTCGCTGGAGCACCTCGACACCGGCATCGAGATCGTCAAGCCGATCATGGGCGTGGCGTTCTGGGACCCCGCCGTCGAGATCCCCGCCGAGGACGTCACGATCGGGTTCGAGCACGGACGGCCGATGACGATTAACGGCAAGGAGTTCGCCTCCGCCGTGGACCTGGTGCTGGAGGCCAACGCCATCGGCGGCCGGCACGGCCTCGGCATGTCCGACCAGATCGAGAACCGGATCATCGAGGCCAAGAGCCGCGGCATCTACGAGGCGCCGGGCATGGCACTGCTGCACGCCGCGTACGAGCGGCTCGTCAACGCCATCCACAACGAGGACACCCTCGCCAGCTACCACAACGAGGGCCGCCGCCTCGGCCGCCTGATGTACGAGGGCCGCTGGCTGGACCCGCAGGCGATGATGCTGCGCGAGTCGCTGCAGCGCTGGGTCGGCACCGCGATCACCGGCGAGGTGACGCTGCGGCTGCGGCGCGGCGAGGACTACTCGATCCTCGACACGACCGGCCCGGCGTTCAGCTACCACCCGGACAAGCTGTCGATGGAGCGCACCGAGGACTCGGCGTTCGGCCCGGTGGACCGGATCGGCCAGCTGACCATGCGCAACCTCGACATCGCCGACTCGCGGGCGAAGCTGGAGCAGTACGCGAGCCTCGGCATGGTCGGCGGCTCGAACCCGAAGCTGATCGGCGCCGCCCAGGCCGCGTCGACCGGCCTGATCGGCGCGATGCCGGAGGGCGGCGCCGAGGTGATCGCCTCGCGCGGCAAGACCGACGACGTGGAGCTGCTCGACAGCGCCGCGATGGAGTTCGGCACGGACTGATCGCTCACGACCCGAAGGCCACCACGCTCGCCGTGGTGGCCTTCGGTGCGTTCACGGGACGAGCACGACCTTGCCGGTGACCGTGCCCGATTCGGCCAGTGCCAAGGCCTTCCCGGCTTCGGTCAGGGGGATGCGCGCGGCCACCTGCGCTTTGAGCTGTCCCTTCGCCGCCAGGGCGAAGACGGCGGTTAGGTCTTCGGCGAGCCGCGCGCGGAAGCGGGCGAGGTTCCGCTTGCCGCCCCAGACGTTGTAGAAGTGCGCGCGGCGCCGGTTCGGGGCGACGTTCCACCACAACAGCCGGGCGACCAGCTTCAGCACCGCGGGCTTCGGGTTGCCGCCGGTGTCCTTGGTGGACGCGCTGCCGTAGGCGAGCAGGGCGCCACCGGGGGCGAGCAGGCGGAACGAATCGACGATGCCCGGGCCGCCGACGTGGTCGAAGACGGCGTCGACCCCGCCGGGCGCCAGTTCGCGCACCCGGGCCGGGACGTCGCCGCGGTAGTCGATGGCGGTGGCGCCGAGCGCGGTCACGACGTCGAGGTTGCGGGCCGAGGCGGTGCCGAGCACCGTGAGCCCGGCCGCGCGGGCGAGCTGCACGAGCGTGGTGCCGACGCCGCCGCTCGCCCCGTGGACCAGGATCGTGCCGCCGGTCTTCACCTTCGCCCACCGGTGCAGCATCTGGTACGCCGTGATGCCGTTGACCACGAACGTCTCCGCTTCGGCCGCGTCGAGCCCGTCGGGCACCGGCACCAGGTCGGCGGCGGGGACGGTGAGGTGACTGCGCCACCCGCCGATCTTGGTCATCGCGGCCACCCGGCGCCCGACGAGCGCCGGGTCCTCGGCGTCGAGCACCGTGCCGACGACGTCGTAGCCGGGCACGAACGGGAACGGCGGCTGGTCGTAGTACTTGCCGCGCCGCATCTGCTGTTCGGCGAAGGAGATCCCGCTCGCCTCGACGCGGATCAGCGCTTCGCCGGCGGCGACCGTCGGCAACGCACGGTGCTCGACGCGGAGGCCGTCCGGCTCGACGAGGCCGGGGAGGACGATTTCGGTGACGGTCATGGTGGTTCCTTCCGGTGTGAGTGACTGGTCAATCACTTGATGGGCGTGAAAATGGACGAGCTGGTCAGGGGTCAGTTCTTGCCGGGGTGGCGGATGCCGGCGGACAGGACCGCGGCCCACTCGCCGGCGTGCTCGTCCAGGTCGAGGGTGGCGATCAGGTGGCAGAGCTGGCCGTAGGCGACGAACCGCTGCACCTGCTCGTCCCCGGCGCCGGAGCGCGAGCGGGCGAACTCGGTCACCTTCGCCAGCCCGCGCCGCACGGCGTCGGCGATCTCCGGGGTGTCGGCGGCCGACTGGGCGTGCACCTGCAGCATCAGCAGGTTCCGGTCGGCGATCAGTTCGGCGTAGGCGCCGCCCATTTCGTACAGGAGCTTGTCGGGATCGGCGTCCCCGGCCCGCGCGGCCCCGTTCGACAGCGCGTGCGTGACGAGTTCGTAGCACCGGTCGAGTGCGGCGACGAAGAGGGAAACCTTGCCGGGGAACAACTTGAAGACGTAGGCGGGGGAGATGTCAGCTCGTTCCGCCACGGCGCTGATCGGCGTCCCGTGGAACCCGCCCCGCGCGAACTCGGCGATGGCGGCGTCGACGACGACGTCCCGCCGGGCGTCGGAGGTGGAGAGGGTGGCACCGCGCTTCGTCATGTGAGTGACTGTACACTCACTCTTGGCAGTGGAACAAGCCCGGACTCGATCCTCACGCGGAACCGGAGCCGCTGCACTGGCGGACGGTGCTCGCGGTCAGCGGTCCGCCTTCGGGGCACAGAACGACCGCGCGCAGGCTCGGGTCGACGGCGAGTTGGCGCATTCCCGGTGGCAGGCATTCGGAGGCCCACAGCGGTTCGACGATGCCGCGGATCGCCTCTGGCGAGGCTTCGAGGAGGTCCGCGACGGACGGCCAGCGAACCCGGAGGATCGTCCAAAGCGCCAGCACGTCGGACGGTACGGTGTTCTGCTCGAGAGTCCGGACGGACCGCAATACGTTGTAGGTGTTGAGGAACTTCTTGATCGTCCGGGGATTGGCTTCGAGAAGTGGCAGGAACTTGCTCAGGGCGTGGTCGGTACGGGCGCGGGTCTGCGGTGCCACGAGAGCGAGCGCGGCTGGGCCGGCGAGCTCTTCCTTGGCCTGCGGACTGGCCGTGCTGACCACTCGCAGGATGGCGGCCTCGTCGTCGACCCGGTCAAGCTCCGCCTTGCCTGCTTCGACCTCGCGTCTGATGCGCTCGGCGGATATCGGGTCGGCCAGGTGCAGCAGCTGGTCGAGGTAGCCGGCGCGAGCGCGGGCGCTCGGTGCCGGCACGGGCACGGTGAGCTGGAAGATCTTGTCCAGGAAAAGGTGGCCAAGCGAAGAACCGGGCGCCGGGACGCAGGCGTGGAACGAGGGGAACGCGTCTTCGTAGCTCTGGCGCAGCCAAGCACCGTCCGCGGCCACGACGAAGTAGGACGCCGAGCGCTCCCGAGCCGCGGTTGCCCGCTGCGGATGGTCGCGGACGAGAGTCTGCATCGCGTCGAGCAGATCGACCACGTAGGTGCCCGGGCACCGGTCGAGGTCGTCGATGAAGACGAGCACGGGCTTGCGCGAACGGTGCAACAACCAGTGGAAGTGAGCTGCGACCTGGTCCATCGGGTTGGGGTTCGACTGCTCGAAAAGCCGAGCGCCGCGCGCGGAATCCCAGAGGAGCAGTTTGGCCGACACCTGCGCACCGGCCCATAGCAATGCCGCTGCGCCGAGCACGGTAGTCACCGCCTTCGCCAATGTGGCCATGGCCTCGGTGCCAGGCACGCGGGGGAGCACGAACGCCGTGAGCACGCCGATCGACATGATCAGGAGGAGTACGGCGAGGACGAAGGCGGCGCCGGAGCGCCGGGCGCGAGCCGCGGTTTCCGCCGTGCGGAGCCAGGTGGCGGAGAGGCGGCTACGGTCGCGGGCGACCGCTTTGCGTGTCGCGCTGAGGAGCGCCCACCACGGAGGCCCCAGCCTGGACTGCCGCCAGGCATCGAAGTGGACGATCGTGTATTCGTGTTCCAGGCGTTCTTCGAGGAAGTTGAGCAGGGAGCTCTTCCCGACCCCCCATGGTCCGTCGAGGTGGACGAGAAAGGACGTCGACGGCTCCCTCTTGCGCACTTCGCGCAGCTGGCCGGCCAATACCTCGGCGAGTGGTGCACGGTTGAGGTGGTCTTCGCGCGCGGGTGCGTCCGTCGCCCAATCGACCTTGGTCTCCGGTTCCCTTCTCGCTGACTCGATCACGGCGTCGTCTTCGATGTCGGCGGCACCAGGGAGTTCGGCCGCGGCGCGGTGGGTGAGCTGTCGGCGTGCACGCGGGATTTCGGGTACGCGGGCGAAGGCGAGCTTCCCGGTGAGTCCGGCGAGCCGGCTGGGTGTCTGGAGGAAGCCGTCGCCCTGGCTCGCCTCGACGACGCTGGCGTGCAGGAAGTCGAACAGCTCGTCCACATCGACGGTTCCGTCGCCGTTGAGGTCGGCGGCGCCGGTGCGCAACCCTTCGATCAGCGCGTCGGTGAAGACGGAACCGGAGGCCGAGGCCTGGGATTCGGCGGGTGCGAAGGCGTGCTGGTAGGCACCCGACGAGCAGATGACGATCCAGCCCGTGCCACCGATGTCCGGGTCGATCGCGGCCGGATGCGCTCGCAGGGTGCCGAAATCGTGTTGGAAAGCTCCGGCGAACGTGCAATCCAGGATGATCACGATCGCGAGGCAACGACTGGTTCGCACGGCTTCGCCGAGGAAGGTGGCGGAGACGCCGGTTGCGGCCAAGAGGTCGCTGCGGGTGTCCGTCGCCGCGAAGTAGAGCCTGCCCTCGACATCTTTGATCCCGTGGCTGCTGAGGTAGAGCGTTCTGAGCTCGTCCTGCTGCGCCGAGGCGAAGAACCGCTCGATCGCGATCCGCATCTCGTGGCTGGCCGGGTTCGTCACGGTCTCGACCTCGTAGCCGCCGACCTCCGGGTCGGCAAGCAGGTCGGCCAGGGCGGGGGCGGCCGGGAGCCGAGCCAGATCCCGGTCGTCGAACCGGCCGACCGAAATCACCATGGCTTCCCGTTTCGCCATCGTCCACCTTCCGTCACGAACTCGCCGTGTCGCGACGTGAGTCGCCGGACGCTCCGTCGACGTAACGGCTCGTGACGCGAAACGCCCGCCGTGGCCACGAAATGGCCGGCGGGCGTCTCGGTGAAGTGGGCTCAGACGCCCGCGGTGGAGGAGATCCAGTCGCGGTACTTCGTGATGTTGATGTACGCCGTGTACGACTGGCGGTCACTGGTCGAGGCCACGCCGACCTGCTTGCCGTTCGCGTACATCGGGCCGCCGGAGTCGCCGCCGGCCGTGATGCCGTCGCCGCGGTTCGCGCAGACCGAGACGCCCGCCGCGCCGTCCGGGCAGTCGATCGACGTCACGCTGACCTTCGCCACCTTCAGCAGCTGGGACTGGCACTCGATCTCCGGCTTGTCGGTGCAGGTCGCGCCCCAGCCGTAGACCTCGGCCTGGTCGCCCACCTTGACGTCGCCCTCGCTGCCCAGCG
The DNA here is from genome assembly GCF_041346945.1 of Amycolatopsis sp. cg9. Lineage (NCBI taxonomy): Bacteria > Bacillati > Actinomycetota > Actinomycetes > Pseudonocardiales > Pseudonocardiaceae > Amycolatopsis > Amycolatopsis sp. cg9. Next base: position 7,423,557 of record NZ_CP166850.1, read on the forward strand.
GCGCGTAGTCCGTCTGCACCTGCTGGTCGATCTGCACCAGCGCGATGTCCGCGTCCGGTGCCTCGTGCACCGAGGTCGCGTTGACCGTGGTGCCCTTCGTCTGGTCCAGGTCGCCGACGTGGAAGCTGATCGGCTGACCGTCGGCGCCCTGCGTGCAGTGGCGGGCGGTGAGGATCCAGTCCGGCGCGATGATCGTCGCCGAGCAGATCTCCTGGCCGCCGGCGAACATCCGGGCCGCGGAGTGGAGCGAGTCGGCGTTGCTGCCGTCGATGATGGCCGGCTGGGCGGCCAGGGCGGGCGCCGCGGCCACGAACGCCGACAGGAAAACACCGGAGACGACTACGCCGGTTCGCGCGATACGCACTTTAGGATCAACCTCCATCCGCGGACCGGGGCCTCGCGGTGACGGGGTGGTCAAGGACACACCTACCGTCACCGCTGTGGGTGAATCTCCGAAACCCGCCGATAGTCGGTTGATCAAGGACGCGACTTTCGTCGTGCGCCGTCCGGCCCAGCGGGCTCGCCAACCGAGTGACAGAACCGATCGCGGTGTCCCGGATGTCAGCGATTCGCCCACGGGCGCCCCACCCCCTCGTTAGAGTCCGCCACGATGGGGCCAGAAGTGCGGTTTCACCTGCTCGGACCGCTGACCGTGACGGTCGGCGGGCGGTCGGTGCCGCTCGGCGGGGCGAAGCAGCGGGTGCTGCTGGCGCACCTGCTGCTCAACGCGAACCGGACCGTCACGCCCGGCCAGCTCGTCGAGACCATCTGGCCGCGGGAACCACCCACCTCGGCCACCGCCAACCTGCAGACCTACGTCTGGCGCCTGCGCCGCCTGCTGCCGGACACGCTCCTGCGCACCCACGGCCCGGGGTACTCGCTCGCCGTCGGCCCCGACGCCGTGGACGCGCACCGGTTCGCCCGGCTCGTCGCCGACGCCAAGCGGGCGGACTGCCCCGAGGCCGCGCTGGCGCTGCTGGCCGAAGCCGAAACGCTCTGGCGCGGCGATCCCCTCGAGGACCTGCCCACCGCGCCGGCGTGGGACGCCGAACTCGGCCGGCTCGTCGAGAACCGGCTGGCCGCGGTCGAGGAACGGCTGGCGTTGCAGGTGTCGCTCGGCCGGCACGACCCGGCGATCGCCGAGCTCACCGTGCTGCTGGCCGAGCACCCCTACCGGGAACGCCTGTGGCAGCAGTACCTGCTGGCGCTCACCGGCGCGGGCCGGCGGGCCGAAGCCCTGCAGGCGTACGCGACGGCGCGGGAGCGCCTGGTCACCGAACTCGGCGTCGAACCGGGACCGGAACTGCGGACGCTGCAGGCCGCGATCCTTTCCGGGGAACCGCTTCAGGCGCCTCCGGCGGATCCGCCGCCGGTGCGACAGCTCCCGGCGGACCTGCCGGACTTCACCGGCCGCGAAACCTACGTCCGGGACCTGGAGGCCGCCGTGGGCCCGGCGCCGGTGGTGCTGACCGGCGCGCCGGGCACCGGCAAGACGGCGCTGGCCATGCACGTCGCCCACCGCCTCGCCGAGCGGTACCCGGACGGCCAGCTGTACGTCGACCTGGCCGGCACGGGCACACCGCGCGACCCGGCCGAAGTGCTCGCCGACTTCCTGCACGCGCTGGGCGTCACCGGGAACGCCGTGCCGGCCGGGCTCGGCCAGCGGGCGGCGGTGTTCCGCTCGCGGCTGGCGGGCCGGCGGATGCTGCTCGTGCTCGACGACGCCGCCACGGCCGCGCAGGTCCGGCCGCTGCTGCCCGCCGACGCCGGGTGCGCCGTGCTGGCGACGACGCGCGGGCGGCTGCCGGAGCTGGCCGGCGCGAAGCACGTCGAGCTCGGCGTGTTCGGCGAGCGCGAGGCCTCGGCGCTGCTGGCCGGGGTCGCGGGCGCGGACCGGGTCGTCGGCGAACCGGCCGAAGCGGCGGCGATCGTGCGCTGCTGCGGGTACCTGCCGCTGGCGATCCGGATCGCCGGGGCGCGGCTGGCCGGGCGGCAGGCGTGGAGCCTGCGGACGCTGCACGACCGGCTCGCCGACGAGTCGAGCCGGCTGAGCGAGCTACGCGTCGGCGACCTCGGCGTCCGGCCGAGCTTCGAGCTGAGCCTGCGGCAGCTGCCCGCCCGGGCGCGGACCGCGTTCTGCCGCTCGGCGGTGCTGGGCGCGCAGGACTTCCCGAGCTGGGTCGTCGACGCGGTGCTCGGGCGCGAGGACACGCACGAGGTGCTCGACGTGCTCGTCGACGCCAACCTGGTTTCGCTCGCGGGCCGGGACGCCGGCGGGCAGCCGCGCTACCGGCTGCACGACCTGCTGCGGTGCTACGCGGCGGAACTGCTGGCGGAGGAACCGGCCGCGACGCGGCGGGAAACGCTGGCGCGCGTGCTGTCGGTGCTGCTGGCGCTGGCGAAAACGGCCGCCGCGGGCCTGCCCCCGGCGTTCGGCGCGATGACGGGACCCGCGGTGCCCGCCGCGAGCCCGAAGCTGCCCGCCGCTCCGCTGGAGTGGTTCACGGCCGAGCGCAAGCTCCTCGCCGGCGCGGTCCAGCTCGCGGCGGACGCGGGCCTCGACGAACTGGCCTGGCAGCTGACGGCCGCGGCGGTCCCGTTCTACGACCTGCGCGGCGCGTACGACGAGTGGCGCCGCAGCCACCTGACCGCACTGGCGGCCGTCGAGGCGGCCGGCAACCCGGCGGGCGCGGCGGTGCTGCACCGCGGCCTCGGCCAGGTCCGGCTCTACCACGACGAGTACGAGGCGGCGGTGGCCGACATGGACCGCTCGGCGACGCTGTTTCGCGAACTCGGCGACGTCCGCGGCGAAGCACTGGCGGTGGCGGGCCTCGGCACGGTCGCCCGGGTCCGCGACCACCCGCGCGAGGCGCTCGGCTGGTACCGGCGGGCCCTGTCCGGGCTGGAGCGCGCGGGCGACCGCACCGGCGTCGCCCAGATGCGCAACGCGATCGGCTCGACGTACGCGCTGCTGGGCGAATTCACCGAGGCGGACTCGTGGCTGCGGCGCGCCCGCGACCTGGCGCGGGAGATCGAGGACCCGCACCGCGAGGCGAAGGTCCTGACGGAACTGGGCACCCTGCACCGCGACGCCGGCCGCCTGCCGGATTCGCTGGCGTGCTTGAGGTTGGCGCAGAGCATCCTGGAGGAACTCGACGACGAGCGGTGCAGCGCGTACGCGTTGCTGGGCATCGGGCAGACCCTGCTGGCGGCGGGGGAACCGGTGCAGGCCCGCGGGGTGTGCGACCGGGCGCTGCGCGTCTTCCGGGAAACCGGGAACCGGCAAGGGGAAACGACGGGGTTGGAGCTGCTGGAGCAGGCCCAGCGCCGACGCAGCCCCTCGGCCGCGACGCGCGCCTGAGGCGGGAGTCGCGCGGGGCGAGGCCGGCGGTGGCGGGCCGGCCGCGGTCGCTTGCGCGGGGGCTGGCGGGAAGTACGCGGGCGGGTGCCGGGGCCGTTGTCGTGGTGGCCAGCGGAACTTGCGCGGTAAGGCCAGATGCGGCGGGCGCTGCGGTCGTTCGCGTGGCGGCCGGTGGGAGTTGCGTGCGGCGGCGGGTGCCGGAGTCGTTCGCGTGTCGGCCGCGGGAGTTGCGCGGGGTGGGCGCCAGTGCTGCGCTCGCTGGCGGCTGGCGGCTGGCGGCTGGCGGCTGGCGGCTGGCGGCTGGCGGCTGGCGGCTGGCGGCTGGCGGCTGGCGGCTGGCGGGAGCCGGGAGCCGGGGTCGCTCGCGAGCCGGCCGGCGTGATCGGCGGGGCCCAGCATCCCGGTCGTGTGCCGTGGCGGTGCTGGGCGGGCTCCGCAAGCGTCGTGCGGCAGGTCAGGCGGCCTGCCGCACGCCCCCGGTGCCGGGCGCGGCCCACCCGCGCCCGGCGTGCCCGGGATCAGTTGCTGTTGCCCGGCTTCCAGCCCAGGTAGTTCGCGAAGTACCCCTGGCGGGCGTGGCCGATCGCGCCGTTGACGCTCGTCGCCCAGACGCCGCCGCTGCCGTCCGCGATGCCCACGTGGCCGTAGGCCGAGATGTTCCAGAACACGAACGCGCCGCGGGGCGGGGTGCCCGTCGTGTGGCGGGCGCCGTCCGAGGAGCGCCAGTGCTCGATCGCGCTCGCGTGGTGGGTCGTGCGGTCCCAGGCCAGGCGCACCGCCTTCTCGCAGTAGCCCTGGTAGGCGGTGCTGCCGTTGCGGCTGGAGAACCAGGAGATCGCCTGGTTGGCCGTCCGCGCCGCGGCGAGGTCGGCGGCCGAGTCGGTGAGGACGGCGCCCGGGTCGGCGATGTCGGCCGCGGTGACCTCCGAGTACACCTCCGACGGCGCGGTGGCGGCCGAAGCGACGGTGGCGCCGCCGAACAGCAGGGCGGCCGACAGCGCGGCCGCCTGGCAGATGGTTCGCATGGGTGTGTCTCCCTCAGTGGGCCGGGACGGCGTGCCCCGGCGTTGGGGAGAACCCTGCGTGCGGCCGCTACACCGCCACTACACCGCCGCTCTCGAAGGTGCTGACGCTAATGAGTGCCCGCGAGAACGGAATTGTCACCCGCGACCGGGGCGGTGACAAAAACCGCACGGACGCACGCAAACCGGCGTGACAAATTCATCGGCAACGGAAAAGGAGAATGGCCGGTTGGGTAGTTTCCACCTACGATCCGAAAGTCCGTTCGACGATGAAAGGATCCGACATGACGGAAACCCCCGTTCGGAAAACCGGCCGCCGATTCCTCGGAATGGGAATGGCCGCGTTGCTGGCGGGCGCGGTCGCCGTGGCGGGCGCCGGGCCGGCCGCCGCGGCCGAGAAAACGCTCACCTACAAGGGCGGGTTCCCGCTGATCGGGGACCAGCGGGTCTCGGTCGTGGTCAAGGCCGACATCCCGGCCACCGCCACCGCGGGCACGCCGGTTTCGGTGCCGTTCAGCCTCGACGTCGACGCCGGGCAGGCCGCCGGTGACGGCCTGCGGCTGGTCGGCGCCACCAAGGTCTCCGGCGCGATCAAGTCCAAGGTGAACGTCGCCATCGCCGGCCAGTCGGTGGCGATCCCGATCGAGCTGCCCATCCCCGAGACGCCCGTGCCCGCCGAAGGCTCGCTGAAGTTCACCGCGCAGGGCCAGGTCGACTTCACCGTGCCGGCCGGCACCCCGGCCGGGGAAGCCACGAGCAGCGTCGACGCGGCGGCGACCACCCACGTCGTCACCGACAGCAGCCTCGGCGAGTTCGACGTCGACCTGACGCTCGACCCGCCGGACCAGGACGCCACCCTGGGCACGACGACGGTCGGCTGACGCGCGCGAGCCCCCGCCGGAATCCGTCCGGCGGGGGTGAGCCGCTGCCGGAATCCGGCAGCTGGGGAAATGCCGGTATCCACCGGAAACCGTTCCTCCCCAACGTGTTCCTCCCTTAGTAGGTACCGGATGCACGGGCCGGGCGCGGAGTATTCCGTGCCACCACATCGCCTCGTCACCGGCTGGAGGTTCACCTTCGTGAAAACCATTCCAGGAGTCCTTCGTGGACTCGCGGTCCTTTCGGCCGCCACGGCCGCGGCCGCCGTGCTGCAGGCGCCGGCCACCGCGGCCGCCGCGCGCACCGACCTCGGCATCACCATGCAGGCCCAGCAGAAGGACCAGTGGTGCTGGGACGCCAGCGGCAACACCATCGCCGACTACTGGGGCCATTCCCTGACCCAGACCCGGTTCTGCCAGATCGCGCACAACGAGTCCGGCAGCGACTGCGCCAACAACCAGGGCTACCTGTCCGATCAGCAGCGGGTGTTCCGCTACCTCGGTTTCGCGAGCGCCGGGACGTACAACTCCAACGGCCAGGTCCTGACGTTCACCGGCATCAAGAACCAGATCGACGCCGGGCAGCCGATCGGCACCCGGATCGGCTGGCGCTCCGGCGGCGGGCACATGCACGTGCTCTACGGCTACGACAATTCCGGCGGTGCCACCCGCGTCGAATACGGCGACCCGTGGCCGAACAACAGCCGCTACAACTCGATGAACTACGACACCTACCGTTCCAACACCCAGTTCCAGTGGACCCACACCGTGTACGGAATCGAGGGATGAGCGTGCTGCGGAACGCGATGGGCGCGGCCGTGCTGGCCGGCGCCGCGATGCTCGCCACGACCGGGGCCGCGAGCGCGGCGACCGGGCCCGCCGGCACCCCGACCGCCGCGGACACCGCCGCGATCGGGCAGCTGACCGGGAGCCCGGCCACGGCGGACCGGCTGGCCTCGACGAAGTTCCCCGGCGCCCGCGCGGCGGCCGCGGCGAACACCGCGAAGGCCGACCCGCGCACCCAGGTCGCGGTGTACGAGCCGACGGCGGCGTTCGTCGCGGGCAAGTCGGACGTCCCCGCCGAGCTCGCCTACGTCGCCGTGCCGGCGCGGACCGGCGACGGCGCGGAAGCGACGGTCTGGGCCGAGCGGCAGGGCCCGGCCTGGACCGTCGTGAACGTCGCGTCCGGCGACTACGAGCAGCGCTACGCCCAGGCCGCCGCCGGGGGCTACCTCCTGCACGAGCCGCAGGTCAACGCCTGGTACGCGGTCCACGGCGACGCCGTGACGGTCCTCGACGGCTCGGTCACGGGCCTGGCGGCGGGCACGAAGCTCGCGCTGGCGGACTACCGGGCGGCGCTGCACCGGCGGTACGCCGACAAGCTGCCGGGTTCGGCCTACGACCACGACGGCGCGGGCGGCGGGTACGGCGGCCGCGAGCGCGCGGTCCCGGCCGCGGACCCGGGCGAGGTCCCGGTGCTGCCGTTCGCGCTCGGCGGTGTCCTGCTGCTGGCGGCCGGCGCGGTCGTGGTGCCGCGGCTGCGGCGCCAGTAGCGGGCCCGCAACGTCATGAACGAGTCGTTCACCGCGTCCGGCGAGGTGAACGACTCGTTCATGACGTCCGGATCGGCGGTCCTTGGCAGGTGATCATGATCGGGGCACAATGCGCCATGCCCGTTCCTTCGGCCCCGCCGGAACCGGCGCGTCCGAGCGCTTCGGACCTCGCGCTGGTGGAGGCGCTGCAGCGCGACCCGCGGGCGCCCTGGACCCGGATCGCCGCCGCCGTGGGCACCGACGCCACGACGGCGGCCCGCCGCTGGGACCGGCTGCAGGCGGCCGGGCTGGCCTGGCTGACCGCGTACGTCACCGCCCCGACCACGACGGTCGGCTACGTCGACGTGGCCTGCCGCCCGGACGCGCTCGCCGCCCTCACCCAGGAGCTCTGCGGCTGGCCGCCGGTGTTCAGCGTCGAGCGCACGACCAGCCGCTTCGGGCTGTTCCTGTCCTTGGCCGCGCGCGACCTCGACGCGCTCGACGCCTTGGTCACCGGCCGGATCGGCGCGCTGCCCGGGGTGCTCGAGGTGCGGTTCGCCGTCGCCACCCGCGTCTACCGCGAGGGCAGCGGGTGGCTGGTGAACGCGCTGGCGCCGGAGCAGCGGGCGGTGCTGGACGACACCGCGGAGCAGGCCCGGCTGGTCGTCCCGCAGCAGTGGAACGACCGGGACCTGCGCGCGCTGGTGGAGTCCCTCGGCGAGGACGGGCGGCGCAGCTACGCCGAGCTGGCCCGCGACTGCCGGATGAGCGAGTCGGCGGTCCGGCGCGCGCTGGCGCGGATGGTGCGCAACCACGAACTCGACTTCCGCTGCGACCTCGCGCACGTGCCGGCGGGCTGGCCGGTGATCGCGGGCTACCGCCTCGACATCCCCGCGGCGGACCTCGACCGGGCCGGCACGGCGATCGCGCAGCTGCCGGAAACCCGCCTCTCGGCGGCGGTCGTGGGGGAGGGCAACCTGGTCGTGTCGGCCTGGCTGCGCGAACCGGCGGGCTGCACGGCCTACGAGTCGGCGCTCGCCACCGCGTCTCCCGGCTCGCGCGTGGTCGACCGCGCGATCACGCTGCGGATGCCGAAGCGGATGGGCCGGCTGCTCAGCCCGCACGGTCTCGGCGGCACCCACCAGGCCATCATCCCGGCGCGCTGAGCGTAGGGTCGGAAGCGGATCTCCGGACGGTGGAAGGACGCAGCGCGTGCAGGAGTCGAACTGGGCCGGGAACCACGCGTACGCCGCGGACGCCGTCCTGGCTCCGCGAACGGTCGACGAAGTACGGGAGGCGGTGGCCGGCGCGAGCCGCGTCAAGGCCCTCGGCAGCCGGCACTGCTTCAACGCCATCGCGGACGCCCCGGGCGGGACGCTGCTGGACCTCCGCGCGCTCGACGTCCCGGTGGCGATCGGCGACGGCACGGTGACCGTCGGCGGGTCCGCGCGCTACGGCGACTTCGCCGAGCAGCTGCACGCCGCCGGCTTCGCCCTGCCCAACCTCGCGTCCCTGCCGCACATCACGGTGGTCGGCAGCGTCGCGACCGGCACCCACGGTTCCGGGCGGCGGCAGCCGGGGCTCGCATCGGTGGTCTCGGCGGTGGAGCTGGTGACCGCGGACGGCGGGCTGCGGACCTTCACGCGCGCCGACCCCGAATTCCCCGGCCTGGCCGTCGGGCTCGGCGCGCTCGGGGTCGTCACCCGGCTGACGCTCGACGTGGTGCCCGCGTTCGACGTCCGGCAGGACGTCTTCGACGGCCTGCCGTGGGAAGCCGCGTACCGGCACTTCGACGAGATCGAGGACGCCGGCTACAGCGTCAGCCTCTTCACGAACTGGGTGAACGACGCGATCGACCAGGTCTGGGTCAAGAGCCGTACCGACGCCTTCACCGAGCGGCGCGAGCTCTTCGGCGCGGTCCCCGCCGACGGCCCGCGGCACCCGGCGCACGCCGCGGGGGTCGCGGCGGGCAACTGCACGCCGCAGCAAGGGGTTCCCGGCCCGTGGCACGAGCGGCTGCCGCACTTCGCGCTCGCGTTCACCCCGAGCGTCGGGGACGAGCTGCAGTCGGAGTACTTCGTCCCGTACGAGCACGCGACGGCGGCGATCGCGGCGGTCCGCGAACTCGCCGGCCTCGTCGCGCCGGTCCTGCTGGTGTCGGAGATCCGCGCGATCGCGGGCGACGAGCTGTGGCTGAGCCCGTCCCACGGCGGTGACCGGGTCGGGCTGCACTTCACCTGGCAGCCGCGCCAGCCCGAGGTCGAAGCGGTCCTGCCGGTCCTCGAGGAGCGCCTGGCCCCGTTCGGCGCGCGGCCGCACTGGGGCAAGCTCTTCCACGACGTCCGCGGCGAGTACCCGCGGCTGCCGGATTTCCGGGAGCTGGCGGCGAGTCTCGACCCCGGCGGCAAGTTCCGGAACCCGTTCCTCGACCGGCACGTCTTCGGCGGCTAACCCGCCGGGGGAGCCGTCGTCGCGCGCACGATGAGGTAGGTGTCGAGCACCTGGGCCGTGCGTTCGTCGGCTTCGCCCTCGAGCAGGCCCAGCAGGATCGTCACCGCCGCGCGGCCCGCCGCCTCCGTCGGCATCGCGATCGTCGTCAGCGGCGGCGCGGAGATGGCCGCGAAGACCAGGTCGTCGAAGCCGACCAGGCTGATCTCGTCCGGCACCGGCACGCCGCGGGCGTTGAGCCGCGCGAGCGCGCCGAAGGCGACGAGGTCGTTGTAGGCGACGATCGCCGTCACGTCCGCGGCCAGCGCGAGGTCCGCGCCCTGCAGGCCGCCTTCGAACACCGGCGGGAACGGGCCGAACTCGACGACGTCCGTGCCGTGCCGCTCGGCCGCCTCCGCCAGGCCGTGGCGCCGGGCCCGGTTCGCCCACGACGTCCGCGGGCCGCCCAGGTAGGCGCAGCGGCGGTGGCCCAGCGCGGCCAGGTGCTGGATCGCCTGCCGCATCCCGTCCGCGGCGTCCATCACGATCGACGGGATCCCGGTGACCTCCCGGTTGAGCAGCACCAGGGTGGTCTGCCCGGCGAGTGCGCGCAGCTGGTCGTCGGTCATGCTCGGGCTGCACAGCACGACGCCGTCGACCTGCTTCGCCATCCGGCGGACCAGGTTCTGCTCGGTCGCCGGGTCCTCGTCGCTGTTGGCGAACAGCACGGCGATGTCGTCCTGGCGTGCGCGGGCCTGGACGCCGTTGAGCACGCCGGTGAAGAACGGGTTGCCCAGGTCCGAAACCACGATGCCGATGTGCCCGGTGCGCGCGGCGGGCACCGGCTGGGGCGCGCCCGCGGCGTGGTAGCCCAGTTCGGTCGCCGCGGCCAGCACCCGCGTCCGGGTCTGCCGGCGGACCAGATCCGGCGACGTGAACGCCCGGGACACCGTCGAGATCGACACGTTCGCGAGGCGGGCGACGTCGTGAATCGTCACGGTCACGGCAACTCCTCATGCTCCTGCACCATGATGGAAACGCCCGGCAGTGTTGTCAACAAATGCTGCAAACCCATGACTTGATTCCAGTAAGCGCTATCTCGAATCACTCGCCGCCGTTCGGAGTACCTTTGTTTCGATGAATTCGACGAACATTGACACCCCTGTCGGGAACGCCTTACCGTGACGATCGGAAGTTTCTCCCGAACGCCTGACCCATTCGTCACCTTCCGCGCGGCCCGGGCGGGCCCCGCCGATCGGAGACCCATGTCGGGGAGCCGGAGCCGCACCGCCGCGGACCCGCCGAGGCTGGCCGTCGTCGGCACGTCCGGCTACGCGTTCAGCTACCTGCACCGCGCGCGCATCCTGCACGACGAGGGCCTGGTGCGGTTCGCGGGCATGGCCGACATCCGGGTGCCCTCGGCCGCCGCGGTCGCGCTGCTGCCCGAGGGGGCCACCGCGCACCTCGGCGTCGACGACCTGCTCCGCCGGTGCCGCCCCGACATCACCGTCGTCGCGACCCCGCCGCACGCGCACGTCGAGGTCGGCGGCGCCGTGCTGCGGGCGGGCGGCGACCTGCTCCTGGAAACGCCGCCGGTGCTCGACCTCGGCGGGTTCACCACGCTGACGCGGCTGGCCGCGGAGTCGGGCGCGGCCTGCCAGACCGGGTTCCAGAGCTTCGGGTCCCCGGCTCTGCCCGTCCTCCGCGCGGCGATCGCCGCCGGACGGCTCGGGGAGGTGGCGGGCGTCGGTGCGGCCGGGGCGTGGATCCGCACCGACGCCTACTACCGCCGCAATCCGTGGGCGGGCCGCCGGTGGCTCGACGGCGAGGCCGTCGTCGACGGCGCGCTGACCAACCCCTTCTCCCACGCGGTGGCCACCGCGCTGCTCGTCGGCGGGGTCGGCGGCGCCGACCCGGCGGAGATCGCGCTCGAGCTCTACGGCACGCGCGACATCGAGGCCGACGACACGGCGTGCCTGCGCATCCGGTTCGCCGCCGGTCCCGAGATCGTCGTCGCCGCGTCGTTGTGCGCGGAGCAGGACCACGAGCCCTACGTCGTCGTGCACGGCACGAAGGGGCGCGCGAAGTTCTGGTACAAGAGCCACCGCCTGGAGATCGACGACGAGCGCGTCCACCTCGGGGCGCCGGCCGACCTGCTGCGCAACCTGGTGGCCCACCACCGGGACCCGGCCGGGGTGCCGCTGCTCGCGCCGCTGGCGCGGACCCGGGCGTTCGCCTCGGTGGTCGGGGCGGTCCGGGACGCGCCGTCGCCGTCGCGGATCCCGGCGGGCTGGATCCGCTCGGTCGGCGAGGGGGCCGGCCGGCACCCGGTGGTGCGGGGGATCGGCGAAGAGGTCGCCGTCGCCGCGGACCGGCTGGCGCTGTTCTCCGAAATCGGCGTCCCGTGGGCGAGCGCCGCGCGGGCGGCGGAGGCCGCCCACCGCACCGGATAGCGCGTTCCGGTGCCCATCGCGCTGGCGGCCCGGCTTTCCACCCGGTTGCTGTAAGCGCTTTCCCAGCGCGCCCGCAATTCGTCGAAACCGTTGCTGCACAAGGGTTGCACTGCCGAAGAGGCCGTTGACACCGGTGTGGCGTACTGCCTACCGTGAGCGCGCTGACAGCGTTTTCAGAAAAGTGCTGACCGGCTGAGGACGGAGAGTTCGATGGGGCGGACAACTGTGCGTGGGACCAAGGGGCGCGGCGTCGCCGCGCTGGCCGTGGTGGTTCCCCTGCTGCTGACCGGGGTGGCCGCGTGCGGCTCGGGCTCCGGGTCCGGCGACGGGGACGTGACCATCACCTTCGTCTGGTGGGGCAGCGACGGCCGCGCGAACCTGACGAAGAAGGCCGTCGAACTGTTCCAGCAGAAGAACCCGAAGATCAAGGTGCAGACGTCGTTCTCGGCGTACGCGGCCTACTGGGAGAAGCTGGCGACGCAGACGGCCGGTGGCAAGCCGCCGGACGTGCTCAACGTCGACACGCGCTACCTGGCCGAGTACGGCGGCCGGGGCGTGCTGGCCGACCTGAACCAGGGCGCGGGCAAGGCGATCTCGCTCGCCGACGTCAACCCCGAGCTGGCCGCCACCGGGGTGTACCAGGGCAAGCGGTACGCCGTGCCGTGGGCGCAGAACACCCCGGCGATGATCTACGACCCGGCGGCCTTCACCGCGGCCGGCGCGGACCCGGCCAAGGGCCTGACCTGGCAGCAGTACGCCGACGCGACGCAGAAGGTCAGCGCCGCCAGCGGGTTCGCCGCGCGCGGTGCGACCGACTTCGGCATCCTCGACACGACACTGGAGATCTGGCTGCGCCAGCAGGGCAAGCAGTTCTACACCCCCGAAGGCAAGCTCGGCTTCACCGCCGACGACCTGCGCCGCTACTGGCAGCTCGCGAGCGGCTTCCGCGACGCCAAGGGCGCCTCGCCCGCGGACGTCACGGCGTCCTACAACACCTCGCCCGAGCAGGCGCCGCTGGGCAAGAAGCTGACCAGCTCGGAGTTCGCCTACGACAACCTGCTGCCCGCGTACCAGAAGGCGAACGGCAAGCCGCTGAACGTGGCGCCGTACCCGAGCGACAAGGCCGGCGAAACCGGGCAGTACCGGCGGCCCTCGATGTTCCTGGCCGTCTCGGCCCGCAGCGCGCAGCAGGAGGCGGCCGCCAAGCTCGTCGACTTCCTGGTGAACGACGCCGAGGTCGGCAAGATCGTCGGCACCGACCGCGGGCTGGCGCCGAACCTCAAGGTCCGCGCGCAGCTGGCGGGGTCGGCGACCGGCAACGACAAGACCCTCTACGACTACGAAGCCGCGCTGGAACCGAAGCTCGGGGCCGCGCCGCCGGTGCCGCCGAAGGGCGCCGGCGCGATCCAGAAGCTCCTCCAGCGCACGTACGAAGAGGTCGCGTTCGGGCGGATGAGCATCGACGACGCCGTGAGCCGGTTCATGACCGAAGCCGAGAAGGGGCTGTCCTAGCCGATGACGACCGTGCGCACCCCGGACCCGCCGCTCGCCCGGGACACTCCTGCGGGCCCCCGGCGGCGGGACCGGCCGGACCGGCGCCGCCGCAAGAGCCAGCCGCAGGCCTTCGCGTTCCTGACGCCGTGGCTGCTCGGCGCGGTGGCGCTGACCGTCGGCCCGATGGTCGTCTCGCTGTACCTGTCGTTCACCGACTACGACATGTTCACCGCGCCGGACTGGGTCGGCTTCGGCAACTTCACGCACATGTTCACCGACGACGACCGCTACCTGCAGTCGGTGAAGGTCACGCTGATCTACGTCCTGGTCTCGGTGCCGCTGAAGCTGACGGTGTCGCTGCTGGTGGCGATGCTGCTCAACACCCGCCGCGGGGCGAACGGCTTCTACCGGGCGGCGTTCTACGCGCCCTCGCTGCTCGGCGCCAGCGTCGCGGCGGCGCTGGTGTGGCGGGCGCTGTTCATGGGCGGCGGCCCGGTGAACGAGGTGCTGGCGTTCTTCGGCTGGCACACGCCGAGCTGGGTCGACGACCCGCAGTTCAGCCTGGCGTCGATCGTGCTGCTCGGGGTGTGGCAGTTCGGCGCGCCGATGGTGATCTTCCTGGCCGGGCTCAAGCAGATCCCGGCGGAGCTGCACGAGGCCGCGGCGATCGACGGCGCGGGCGCGTTCCGCCGCTTCCGGCACATCACGCTGCCGATGCTGTCGCCGGTGATCTTCTTCAACCTGGTGATGGAGGCCATCCACGCGTTCCAGGCGTTCACCCCGGCGTTCGTCATCGGCGGCGGCCGCGGCGGCCCGGCCGACGCGGACCTGTTCTACACCCTCTACCTGTTCGAGGTCGGCTTCCAGGACTTCCGGATGGGCTACGCGTCGGCGATGGCGTGGGTGCTGCTGGCGGTGATCGCGATCGTCACGGCGATCGTGTTCCGCACGGCGAAGCTGTGGGTGTTCTACGACGACGCAGAGGAGCGCACATGACGGTGCTCCCGCGTTCGGCCCGGTCGTTCGGCTGGCACGTGCTGTGCCTGGTGATCGTGGCCGTGGTGCTGTACCCGCTGGTGTGGCTGGCGTTCGCGTCGGTCAAGCCGCCGGACGAGATCCTGTCGAGGCTGGCGCTGCTGCCGACGAGGTTCGTCTTCGACGGCTACACGAAGGGCTGGGAAGGCGCGGCGGACGTCGGGTTCGGCCGCTTCTTCTTGAACTCCTTCCTGGTGGCCGGGCTGTCGGTGGTGGCGAACGTGCTGTCGTGCTCGCTGGCCGCGTACGCCTTCGCCCGGCTGAACTTCCGGTTCCGCGGTGCGCTGTTCGCGTTCATGATCACGACGTTGATGCTGCCCTACCACGTGACGCTGATCCCGCAGTACGTGATCTTCCAGCAGGCCGGGCTGGTCAACACGTTCGTCCCGCTGATCCTGCCGAAGCTCCTGGCGACCGAGGCGTTCTTCGTGTTCCTGATCGTGCAGTTCATGCGCGGCATCCCGCGGGAGCTCGACGAAGCCGCGACCATCGACGGCTGTTCGGTGTACCGGACGTTCTGGCACGTGGTGCTGCCGCTGTCGAAACCGGCGCTCGTCACGACGTCGATCTTCACGTTCATCTGGACGTGGAACGACTTCTTCACGCAGATGGTGTACCTGAACGACACGGAGAAGTTCACGGTCCCGCTGGGGCTGCGGCTGTTCGTGGACACCAGCAGCCAGTCCAACTTCGGCGCGATGTTCGCGATGTCCGCGCTCGCGCTGGTCCCGATCGTGCTGTTCTTCCTCGCCTTCCAGCGCCTGCTGGTGGAGGGCGTGAGCACCAGCGGCCTGAAGGGGTGAGGGGATGCGCGAAGCGACGTGGCGGGCGGGCTTGGGGGAGTTCTCGGACTGCCTCCTGGCGGGATTGCTGGTCGCCTTGGCGTCCGTCCCGGTGGTGACGGCGGCCCCGGCGCTGGCGGCGGGCTGCCGCGCGCTCGACCGCTCCCGGCGCGGCGTCGGTGGTCCACTGTGGACGACTTTCTGGGCGGACTTCCGTTCGGCGGCCCGCGGTGGGGTGCTGTTCGGGCTCGGGTGCCTCGCGGCGGTGGCGGTGTTCGCGGTGGACCTGGAGGTGGCGGCATCGCTGCCGGGCGCGGCCCTGCTCCGGCCGGTACTGGGGGTGCTGGCCGGAGCGGCGGCGGTGCTCGCGGTGCGGACGTGCGAGGTGACGGCAACCCGCGGCTCGCCTGTGCTGCCGCCGGGCGGAGTGGTGGGTGCAGGCGTTGCGGCGGGGCGAGCTGTGGTGCCGCCGGGTGATGCGGTGTCGGCCGGCGATGCGGCGGGGCGAGCTGTCGTGTCGCCGGGCAGTGCGGGCGTTGCGGCGGGGCGGCGAGCTGGACTGGCGCCGGGTGATGCGGTGTCGGCCGGCGTTGCGGCCGAGCGGCGGGCTTTGGCGTCGCCAGGCCGTGAGGTGGCAGCCGGCGATGCGGCGGGGCGAGCTGTCGTGTCGCCGGGCGGCGGGATGGCCCCCGGCGCTCCTTCCTGGCGCCGGGCGATCCGCACCGCCGCCCGAGAATCGGCCGCCGCGCCCGGTAGTGCCGCCCTTCTCGGCGGGGCGATCCTGCTCTCCGCCGTTCTCGTCTGGATGCTTCCCATCCTCGCCCTCGTGGTCGCCGGGCCGCTCTGCCTCGCCGTCGTCGCGACCGGCGGGCGATCGTGATTCCCGCCGTCGTCGTCTTCGGGACCGCCGGGCACGCGCTCACCCACCTCCGCCGCGCGCGGGCGCTCCACGATCGCGGCGAGATCGTCCTCGCCGGAGCGTGTGACGTCCGCGAACCGCCGGAAGAAGCCCGCGCGCTCCTGCCGGACCACGCCGAACTCACCACCGATCCCGGCGAACTCGCCGCCGGGGCGGACATCGCCGTCGTCGCGACGCCGCCGCACACCCACCTGCCGCTCGCGCGCGTCGCGCTCGAGGCCGGGTGCCACCTGCTGGTCGAGAAGCCGCCGGTGCTCGACCTCGGCGGGTTCGCCGAACTCGAACGGCGGGCCCGTGACCGCGGCCTCGCCTGCCAGACCGGGTTCCAGAGCTTCGGGTCGGCCGCCGTCCCGCTCGTGCGGGCGGCGATCGGGCGGGGCGAGATCGGGACGGTCACCGGGATCGCCGCCGCCGGGGCCTGGATCCGGCGGGACCGGTACTTCGGGCGGACCGCGTGGGCGGGACGGCGCCGCGTCGGCGGGCAGCCCGTCGTGGACGGCGCCCTGACCAACCCGTTCGCGCACGCCGTCGCGACCGCGCTGCTGCTCAACGGGACCGCGAACCTCCTCCCGGACCGGCTGGCCGTGGAGCTCCACCGCGCCCGCGACATCGAGTCCGACGACACGGCGTGCGCGCGGCTCGCCTTCGCCGGCGCGCCGGACGTCGTCGTCGCGGCCACGCTCGCCGCCGCGGCCGATCACCAGCCCTACGTCCTCGTGCACGGGACCGAGGGCCGGATCCGCTGGGAGTACAAGACCGACCGGCTGGAGATCCGCGGCACGCCGATCCCCGTGGACCCGCCCGAAGACCTCCTGGTCAACCTCGTCGAGCACCTGCGCGGCGGCGTCGCGCTGCGGGCGCCGCTGTCCGCGACCCGCGCGTTCACCGCGCTCGTCGAGGCGGTCCGCGACGCGCCCGAGCCGCGGCCGCTGCCCGCCGAGTGGGTGCGGGCCGTCGGCACCGGCCCCGACCGGCACCACGTCGTGCCGGGTGTCGACGCCGCCGTGGACACCGCCGCCGAGCGGCTCGCCCTCTTCTCCGAACTCGCCCTGCCCTGGACCGGCGCCGGTGCTCGCGCCGGAGAGAGAGGTGATGGTGGTGCGTAAGTACGCGATCGTCGGCCTGGGCTCGCGGGCCGGGCTGTTCGCCCGGGCACTGGCCGGGTCGCCGCGGGCGGAGCTCGCCGCCTTCTGCGACACCACCGAAACCCGCATGCGCGTCCACAACGGCTGGCTGGGCACGGCGGTGCCCGGCTACCGGCCCGCCGACTTCGCCGCCATGCTGGCGAAGGAGCGCATCGACGTCGTCGTCGTGTGCACGCCGGACCACACGCACGCGGACTACGTCGTCGCGGCGCTCGAAGCAGGCTGCGACGTCGTCACCGAAAAGCCCATGACCACCGACGTCGACGGCGCCCGCCGGATCCTCGAGGCCCGGCGCGAGACGGGACGCTCGGTGCGCGTCACCTTCAACTACCGCTACAACCCGGTGCACCGCCGGGTCCGGGAGCTCCTGGCCGCCGGCGCGATCGGGGAGGTCGGCTCGGTCGAGTTCAGCTGGCTGCTCGACACCGCGCACGGCGCCGACTACTTCCGCCGCTGGCACCGCGACAAGGCGAACTCCGGCGGCCTGCTGGTGCACAAGTCCGGGCACCACTTCGACCTCGTCAACTGGTGGCTCGGCCGCGGCCCCGAGACGGTGTTCGCGCTGGGCCGGCTGTTCTTCTACGGCGAGGAGAACGGGCGGCGGCACGGCCGGCGGACGGACTACGCGCGCGGCACCGGCACCACCGGCGACCCGTTCGCGCTCGACCTCGACCGCTCGCCTCGGCTGCGCGCCCTCTACCGGGACGCCGAGGCCGAGGACGGCTACCTCCGCGACCGCACCGTCTTCGCACCCGGCATCACGATCGAGGACGACCTGTCGGTCCTCGTGCGCCACCACGGCGGGGCGGTGCTGAACTACCACTTGCACGCGTATTCGCCCCGCGAGGGCTACCGCGTCGCCTTTTCCGGCAGCGAGGGACGGCTGGAGCTCGACGTCCGGGAAAACGAGCACGCCACCGGCGCGGCCAAGTCCGTCGCGGACCTGCCACCGGGCGTGGTGCCCGAGCCCGGCCGGGCCCGGCTCACGCTGCAACGGCTCTGGGCGCCGCCCGAGGTCGTGCTCGACCAGGTCCTCGGCGAGGGGCACGGCGGCGGTGACGAACGGATGCTCGCCGAGCTGCTCGGGGACGCCGGGCCGGACGCGCTCGGCTGCGCGGCCGACCACGACGCGGGGCTCGCGGCGTTGCTCACCGGGCTGGCCGCCAACCGGTCGCTGGCGACCGGGCGGCCGGTCGCCGTCGCGGAGCTGCTCGCCGAGATCGGGGAGCCGTCGTGAGCCGCGCGGCGGTCGGGGACGGGACGCTGGCGCTGGCCGAGGCCGACGACGGCCGGGTGCGGGTCCGCCTCGGCGAGCTCGTGCTGGCCGAGTACGTGGTCGCGCCGCCGACCCCGGCCGGGGACTCGCCGAAGCCGTACCTGCACCCCCTGCGCACCACCGCGGGCGAGGTCGTGACCGCGGTCCGGCCGCACGACCACACGTGGCACAACGGCCTGCAGTTCACCATGGCCCACCTGTCGGGCGAGAACTTCTGGGGCGGCCGCACCTACGTCCGCGGCCGCGGGTACACCCCGCTGGACAACAACGGCACCGTCGGTCACGTCCGCTGGGAAAGCCTCGTGGCCGCGCCCGGGCACTGCGAACTCCGGCACGAGCTGGCCTGGCGCACCGCGGCCGGGCGGCGCTGGCTCACCGAGCACCGCACGCTGCGCTTCGGCGACGTCGATGTCGGCGGCGGGCACTGGACGCTCACCTGGACCAGCCGGCTGCGCAACACCAGCGGCCGCGAGCTGCGCTGGGGCAGCCCGGTCACCGAAGGACGGGACACCGCCGGCTACGGCGGGCTGTTCTGGCGCGGCCCGCGGTCGTTCGTCGGCGGCGAAGTCCGGACACCGGACGGCCGGAGCGCGGCCGGCGCGATGGGGCACCGGGCACCGTGGCTCGCCTTCACCGGGCGGCACGACGTCAGCCTGCGGACCTCGACGCTGCTGTTCGCCGACAGCCCGGTGAACCCCGCGTACCCGACGGCCTGGTACGTGCGCGCCGAGCCGTTCCCGGTGGTCAGCTTCGCGACGACCTACCACCGGCCGTGGCTGCTCGAACCGGGCGGCGAACTGACGCTGACCCACCACCTCGTCGTCGTCGACGGCGAGCCCGACCCCGCCCGGCTGGCCGAGCTCGCGGCCCGGGCGGCCGAGTGAAGGAGCTGCCATGTCCCGGAAGGCGCTCGTGGGGTGCCTCGCCCTGATCGGACTCACCTGCGCGGCGGCGCCCGCGTCCGCGCGGGGGCACGACCCCGGCCGCGTCGTGCTCGGCGCGCGCGACGGCTGGGCCGCGGCGACCACCGGAACGACCGGGGGAGCGGCCGCCGCTGTCGTCCGCACGGTGACCAAGCGCTCCGAACTCGTCGCCGCGCTGGCGGCGGACCCGGGCGCGCCGAAGATCATCCGCGTCCGGGGCACCATCGAGGGCAACGCGGACGACCGGGACCGGCCGATGAGCTGCACCGACTTCGCCGACCCCGGCTACACCCTGCCCGCCTACCTGGCGGCGTACGACCCGGCCACCTGGGGCAAGGTCGAGCCGTCGGGGCCGCTGGAGGAGGCGCGCGCCCGTTCGCAGGCCAACCAGGCGGCGCAGGTGGTGGTCGACGTCGGGCCGAACACGACGATCATCGGCGACCACGGCACGCTGCACGGGCTGACCCTGCGGGTGACCGGGGACAACGTGATCCTCCGGAACCTGAGCTTCGCCGACGCGCACGACTGCTTCCCGCAGTGGGACCCGCTGGACGGCGCCGACGGCAACTGGAACTCCGAGTACGACAACGTCGACCTGGTCGGCGCCACGCACGTCTGGGTGGACCACAACGACTTCGGCGACGGCGGGAACTCCCGGCAGCCGACGTACTTCGGGCGCAAGTACGAGGTGCACGACGGCCTGCTGGACATCGTGAACGGCTCGGACCTGGTGACGGTGTCGTACAACCGGCTGCACGACCACGACAAGACGATGCTGATCGGCAACACCGACAAGCCCACCCACGACGTCGGCAAGCTGCGGGTCACCGTGCACCACAACCTCTTTTCCGAGATCGGGCAGCGCGCGCCGCGGGTCCGGTACGGGCAGGTCCACGTCTACGACAACCTGTACTCGGTGCGGGACGCGGCGGCGTACACGTATTCGCTGGGTGTCGGCGTGGAGTCCCGGATCTACGCGGAGAACAACTTCTTCCGGATCCCCGCCGCGGTGCCGCCGGGCGCGCTGGTCGAGTACTGGAAGGGGACGGTGCTGCACGCGACCGGCACGCTGGTGGCGACCGGCACCGCGTGGCCGAGGCCGGTGGATCTGCTGGCCGAGTACAACGCGGCCAACGACCCGGACCTCGGTCCCGACGTCGGGTGGACGCCCACCCTGGTGCAGCGCCTCGACCCGGCGTGGCAGGTGCCGGCGCGCGTGCTCGCCGGTGCCGGGCCCGGGCGGTAGGCGTTCGACACTTTCGGCGTTTTCAGAAAAGCGGCCCGGGTGGCGACCATCCGGGCGACTTGGCCGCCACCCGCGCCGGGCGACATTGACACGGACTGCCCGCAACCCGAAACTCGGTGGCGAGAAAGCGCTTTCACAACCCGGTCGGACGTTTTCGTCAGCGCCGATTGAAGAATCAGACCAGGGAGTGATGAATGGTTTCCCCAGTGATTTCCCGGATGATCCGGGTGGCCGCGGTCGCCGCGCTCGTGGTTTCGGCGGCGGCGGGCACCGGCGCGAGCGCGTCGGCCGCCACCTGGCCGAGCCCCGGCACGAACGTGCCGGTCGGCGCGACGATCAAGGTCACCAGCGGCACCTACGACGGCGGGCTCAAGCGGTTCTACGGCACCGGCGACCTCGGGTCCGGCGGCCAGGACGAGGGCCAGGACCCGCTGTTCCAGCTCGCGAACGGCACCACGCTGAAGAACGTCGTCCTGGGCAGCCCGGCCGCCGACGGCGTGCACTGCCTCGGCACCTGCACGCTGCTCAACGTCTGGTGGGAGGACGTCGGCGAGGACGCGGCGACCTTCAAGGGCACCTCCGCCTCGCAGACCATGACGATCGACGGCGGCGGCGCCCGGAAGGCGTCGGACAAGGTGTTCCAGCACAACGGCCCGGGCACCATGTACATCCGGAACTTCGAGGTGAACGACTTCGGCAAGCTCTACCGCTCCTGCGGCAACTGCGGGACGCAGTACAAGCGCAACGTCGTCGTCGACAACGTCACCGCGACCGTGCCCGGCAAGACGCTCGTCGGCATCAACACCAACTACGGCGACACCGCCAAGCTGACCCGGATCACCATCGTCGGGGACTCGAGCCGCAAGATCGTGCCCTGCGAGAAGTACAAGGGCGTCACCAGCGGCGAGCCGACGAAGATCGGCAGCGGTCCCGACTCGACGAACTGCCTCTACACCACCGCCAACATCACCTACCGGTAGTCCGAGCCGCGCCGCGGGTGCCGGCCGCCGTCCGGCACCCGCGGCGCTCCCAGGGAGACGTCATGCTCAAGACCCTGCTCGTCGCTTCGGCGCTCGCGGCGCTGGTCACCCCGCCGGCCGGGGCCGCGGCCGGCACCGTCGTCGTGGCCAAGGACGGCTCCGGCGCATACCCCACCGTCCAAGCCGGGATCGACGCCGTGCCGGCGGGCGGCACCGTGTCGATCAAGCCCGGCACCTACCGCGAGGTGATCACCGTGCCCGCGGCCAAGACCGGCGTCACCCTGCGGGGAACCACCGGCAAGGCGGCCGACGTCGTCGTCGACTACGACAACGCCAGCGGGACGAAGAAGCCGGACGGCTCGACCTACGGCACCACGGGCAGCGCGACCGCGACCATCGCCGCGAACGGCTTCACCGCCACGGCGCTGACCTTCCGCAACTCCTTCGACCGCAAGGCCCACCCGGAGATCACCGCCACGCAGGCCGTCGCGGTCAAGACCACCGGCGACCGGATGGTCTTCGACAACGTCACCTTCCTCGGGCACCAGGACACGCTGTACGCCGACACCGCGGCCGTGGGCACGACCGGCCGCCAGTACTACCGGAACTGCTCGATCAGCGGCGACGTCGACTTCCTCTTCGGGCGCGCCACCGCGGTGTTCGACCGCGCGACGATCACCGCGCTCGACCGCGGTTCGAACCCCAACGGCTACCTGACCGCGGCCAGCACCCGGCGCACCAACCCGTACGGCTTCCTGATCGTGGGCAGCCGGGTGCTCAGCCCGGCCGCGAACGCGAGCTTCTACCTGGGCCGGCCGTGGCACCCGAGCGGCGACGTCGACGCGATCGCGCAGGTCGTGATCCGCGAGACCGCCCTGCCCGCGGCGATCAAGGCGACGCCGTGGACGGACATGTCGGGCTTCTCGTGGAAGGACGCCCGGTTCTTCGAGTACCGCAACACCGGGGCCGGCGCGGGCACCGGCGCCGACCGGCCGCAGCTCACCGCCGCGCAGGCCGCGGACTTCACCGCGCAGCGCTACCTCGCGGGCGGCGACGGGTGGAACCCCGTGCACTGACCCCGGAACCCCATCGAGTGCGAGGACACCCCATGCGCCTGCCCCGCCTGCTCGCCGTCCTGGCCGCCGCCCTGCTGAGCGCGCCGGCCGCCCAAGCCGCCACCTACCCGGACCCGGGGTACGTCACCGGGGACATCACGGCGGTGCACGACCCGTCGATGATCCGGGCGGCGGACGGCAGCTACCTGCTCTACTCGACCGACCAGTACCTGCAGATCCGCCGCTCGACCGACCGCATCCACTTCACGAAGATCGGCTCGGTGTGGCCGGACGGCGCACCGTGGACCGCGCCGTTCACCGACCCGGCCCACCCGGGCTACCTGTGGGCGCCGGACATCTCGTTCCACAACGGCAGGTACTACCTGTACTACGCGGCTTCGACGTTCGGCTCGCGCAACTCGGCGATCTTCCTGGCCACCAGTGCGACCGGGCTGCCGGGGAGCTGGACCGACCAGGGCATCGTCACGCGGACGAGCACGAGTGACGACTACAACGCGATCGACCCCAACCTCTTCGTCGACTCCTCGGGCCGGTGGTGGCTGAGCTTCGGCTCGTGGTGGACGGGCATCAAGATGTACCGGCTCGATCCGGCGACCGGGAAGCGCAGCACGGCCGACCCGGCGCTGCGGAGCATCGCCCAGCGCACGGGCAGCACGTCCGCGGCCGAGGCGCCGTACATCGTGCAGCACGGGAGCTACTACTACCTGTTCGTTTCGTGGGATCTCTGCTGCCAGGGCACGAAGAGCACGTACCGCGTGATGGTCGGCCGGTCGACGTCGATCACCGGGCCCTACACCGACCGCGACGGCGTCCGCCTGACCGCGGGCGGGGGCACGCAGATCCTGGCGAGCCACGGTGCCGTGCACGGCCCCGGGCACGTGGCGGTGCTGCACGACTCCGACGCGGACGTGCTGGTCTACCACTACTACTACTCCGACGCGACGCCGGCGACGGGCAAGCTCGGCATCAACCTCATCGGCTACGACAGCGCCGGCTGGCCGTACGTCTTCTGATCCGCGGGAGTTGTCATGCGCCTGTTCCTGGCGATCGCCGCCGTGCTGTCCGTCGCGGCCGCCCCGGCCGCGGCGGCCGACGTCCCGGTCACCGACGCGAACCTCGCGTACACCGGCCGCTGGACCACCGAGGCCGCCGGCGCGGTCCCGCACTGGGCCGGCGGCTACGTCACGGCGAAGTTCACCGGCACGACGGTGAAGGTGAAGGCCCGCGACACGGTGAACTTCTACGCGAGCGTCGACAACGGTCCCGACGTGTTCTTCGCCGGGGTGAAGGGGGTCGTCGCGCTGACGCCGTCGGCCCTGCCCGCCGGCACGCATTCGCTGCGGCTGTCCTACCGCTCCGGCGACACGATCTTCCAGGGCCTGGTCCTCGACGCGGGCGCGAAGACGGTGCCGGTCACGCTGCCGCCGAAGCTGGTCGAATTCGTCGGCGACTCGATCACGTACGGCGCGTTGACGAGCAAGCTCGCGCTGTCGGCCTACGGCTGGCGGGTGGGGGAGCAGCTCGGCGTGCGGCACACGCAGATCGCGCGCTCCGGGTACTGCCTGGTGGCGGCGTCCGGTTGCGCCGGCCAGGCGGCGCAGTTCTTCCGCACCGACAGCACCGGCGACGCGGCCTGGGACTTCACGCGCTACCAGGCTTCCGCGGTGGTGGTCAACCTCGGCACCAACGACGTGGGGCACGGCGTCAGCGGCCCGGTTTTCCAGGTGGCGTACACGAAGTTGCTGCGGGACATCAGGGCGAAGTACCCGAACGCGACGCTCTTCGCCTTCGAGACGTTGAAGCAGCGGTACGTCTCGGAGACGAAGAACGCGGTCGCGGCGGCGGGGGACGCGAAGGTCCGGTTCATCACCACCGAAGGCTGGCTGACGACCGGCACGGACTACGCGGACGGCGACGGCCACCCCAACGACGCCGGCCACGCGAAGATCGCCGACCGGCTGGCGCC
The DNA here is from genome assembly GCF_041346945.1 of Amycolatopsis sp. cg9. Taxonomy (NCBI): domain Bacteria; kingdom Bacillati; phylum Actinomycetota; class Actinomycetes; order Pseudonocardiales; family Pseudonocardiaceae; genus Amycolatopsis; species Amycolatopsis sp. cg9. The sequence continues at coordinate 7,448,072 of NZ_CP166850.1, forward strand.
GATCCTCGCCCCGCTCCTCGGTCCCTAGCCCGGTCCCAGCGCGGCGCCCGCGACCGCGCCGCCGGGCTCTTTCAGCTCGATGAACAGGGAGTGCGTCGGCGTGGTGCCGACGTTCTCGCCCGAATGCTCCTGCGCCGCGACCCAGCGCACCGCGCCGGCGGGCAGGTCCACGCCGACCTCGCGGCCGCCGGCGGAGATGCGGCGGCGGAACGCGCTCAGCGTGACCATGACCGTGTCGGGGTGCCGGTGGGGCGCGGTGCGGTCGCCGGGGCGGTCGCGGTACTCCAGCACCCGCACCCGCTCGTTCTCGAAGACCACCTGGTACAGCTCGGGGTTCGTCTCGGCCGGGTCACCGGTCATGGCCGCCTCCTTCGTGGGACGTGAGTACCATGATGGCATGGCAGTACCATATGAGTCCACCGGCCGGCAGCGGCAGAAGGGCCGGACCCGGGCCGCGCTGGTCGAGGCCGCGCACGCGCTGCTCGCCGACGGCGGGTCGCCGACGGTCGAAGACGCGGCCGCGGCCGCCGGGATTTCCCGCACCACCGCCTACCGCTACTTCCCCAACCAGCGCGAGCTGCTGCTGGCCGCCTACCCGGAGATCCAGGACGACGCCCGCCTGCTGCCCCCGGACGCGCCGGCCGACCCCGTCGCGCGGCTCGAGCTGGTGATGCGGGAGTTCATCGCCTTCACGCTGCGCTGGGAGCCGCAACTGCGCGCCCAGCTCCGGCTGTCGCTGGAACCCGGCGCCCCGCAGCCGGTGCTGCGTCGCGGGCGGGCGATCCGCTGGATCGAGGAGGCGCTCGCCCCGCTCGCGGACACCCACCCGCACCTGGACGTCCACGGCCTGGCCACGGCGATCCGCTCGGCGTCGGGCATCGAGTCCCTGGTGTGGCTGACCGACATCGGTGGGCTCGACCGCCCGCGGGCCGCGCAGGTGCTGGCGAGTTCGGCGCGGGCCATCCTGCGGGAGGCCCTCCTCACGTGATGGACACCGTCGCCACGCACGAATCGGTGCCGTTGTCGAACGTCGTCGACGCGTTCCCCACCGCGGTCACCGGCACGTCGAGGCCCGACGGCAGCGTCAGGCTCGTGCTCCCCGACGTCGGCACCGACCGGGTGTAGATCGTGTGCGTCGTGAAGCCGTCGCGGTAGGAGATCCGCAGGAGCAGGTTGCCCGCGTCGCCGATGTACGGGCCCGACGAAGTCGTCGCCCCGACCATGTGGTGGAAGCCGCCGGACGTCTCGTACTTGAGGGTGAACGAGCCGCCGAAGTCGCCGGAGTGGCAAACACCGGTTTTCTGGGTGAGGGTGGCCGCCTGGGCCGGGGTCGCCAGCACCGTCGCGCCGGCCACGAGTGCCGCCAGCCCGGCTCGGATCGCAGTCTTCATGGCGTCATCCTGGCGGGTCCCGCTTCCGTTCCGCTTCTCTCCAGGCGGTGGTGCGGACCAGCAGGACCGGGCAGGCGGCGTGGTGCAGCAGGGCCTGGCCGGTGGAGCCGAGCAGCAGACCGGGGAAGCCGCCGCGGCCGCGGTCGCCGAGGACGACGAGCTGGGCGCCGCCGCTGCGCGCGATCAGCTCCCGCCGCGGGTGGGCGTGCACCAGGACCCGCTCGACCTCGACGTCGCCGGTGTCGTGCGCCAGCACCCGCTCGCCGAGCAGCCGGTGCCCGGCCTCGGTGACGCAGCGGGGGTCCTGGCGCGGCGGCGGGGTGTCCGCCCAGGCGTGCAGCACGACGAGCGGGGCACCGCGGGTCCGCGCTTCGGCCAGCGCGGCTTCGAGGACCCGGGCGCCGGCGTCGCTGCCGTCGATCCCGGTGACGACCGGGCGGTCCGCCGCGTCCGGCTCGTCCCAGCTGTCCCCGCGGACGACGACGGTGTCGCAGCGGGCGTGCGTCCCGACGGCCGCGGCGACCGAGCCCGCCAGCAGGCTGGTGAGCCGCCCGTGCCCGGCCGAACCGACGACGAGCAGCGTCGCGGACCTCGACGCCTCGATCAGCGCCTGCGCCGCGCGGTCGGAGTCGAGCCGGGTGACGGCGTCCCGGACACCCTGCGCGGCGGCGAGTTCCCCGGCGGTCCGCAGCGCCCGGCGCCCCCGCGCCCGCAGCGCGTCCACCAGCTCGTCCGGCGGCGGCACGACCCCACCGGCGAGCAGCGCGGGCACGTCGAGGGCGTGCACGACCTCGAGGGGCGCACCCCGCAGCCGTGCGGTCCGCGCGGCCCAGCGAACGGCGTCGAGCGACTCGGCCGACCCGTCCACCCCGGTGACGATCGGCGGTCCGGTCATCTTCACGACTGTAGGCCGGAGCGGTCGTCGTCGGGAGCCTGGCGGGGATGTCATGAACGGGTCGTTCAGGTCGTCGGGTGAGGTGAACGACCCGTTCATGACGTTCGGGTGCCGCCGCTCCGGCAAAACCAGGGGGGCGTGCGGTCGCGGGCGGGGCCGGTCTCGGGCAAGATCTGCGGCGTCCCCCGAACGGACCGGAGGAGCCGATGGCGGTGCTGGTCGTGGCGGCCGCGGTGCTCGGGCTGCTCGTCGGGTCGTTCCTCAACGTCGTCGTCCACCGGGTGCCGCGGGGCGAGTCGGTCGTCCGCCCGGCCTCGCGCTGCCCCGGCTGCGGGCAGGAGATCCGCGCGCGGCACAACGTCCCCGTCCTCGGCTGGCTCGTGCTCCGCGGCCGGTGCGCCGGCTGCGGCAGCCGGATCAGCGTCCGGTACCCGCTGGTCGAGCTGGGGACGGCGATCCTCTTCGTGCTCCTCGCCCTGCGGCTCGGCCCGCCGGACCTGCCCGCCTATCTCTACTTCGGCGCGATCGGCATCGCGCTCGCCCTGATCGACCTCGACTGCCGCCGGCTGCCGGACGCGATCGTGCTGCCCGCCTACCCGGTGCTCGCCGTGCTGCTCGCCGCGTCGGCCTGGTACCGCGGCGACTGGTGGTCGCTCACCCGCGCGGGGATCGGCGGGGCCGCCCTCTTCGCCTTCTACCTGCTGCTCGCCCTCGCCCACCCCAAGGGCATGGGCTTCGGGGACGTCAAGCTCGCCGGCCTGCTGGGCGGGATCCTCGGCTACCTCTCCTGGACGGCCTTGGTGCTCGGCGCGTTCGGCGGCTTCCTGCTCGGCGCGGTGGCCGGCGTCGTCGTGCTGGCGGCGGGCAAGGGCGATCGCAAGACGGCGCTGCCGTTCGGGCCGTTCATGATCGCCGCGGCGCTGATCGCGGTCTTCGCGGCCGGGCCGCTCGGCCAGGCCTACCGGGACCTGGTCGGCCTGGCCTGAGCGGTCACCGGTTCCCGGACCAGCTGAGCACCGACACCTGTCTCGCGCCGGGCACCGGGTTGGCCGGGTCGCCGTCGACGTAGGCCACCCGGGCCCGGGCCGCCGGGGTGCCGCCCGGGGCGCACGTGCCCGCCCCGGGGCAGACGTACGCCGCCAGGTAGACGCCGAAGACGAAGCCAGGGGAGTCGTCGGGAACTTCGATCACCGCGCCGGTGAACGAGACGCTGCCGGTTTCCTTCACCCACAACGACCGGGCGATCACGCCGAAGCGGAAGATCGGTTCGATCGCGTTGTTGAGCGTGATGTCCAGGACGGCCTTCGGCGCGTACGTCGTCCCCTGCACGTAGAACCGGTTGCCGGAGTTGTTCACCGACGTCACCATCGCGCACGCCGCGCTGTTCGTGTACAGCAGCTGGGTGCACCCGTTCTGCGCGCGCAGCGCGGGCGGGGTGTAGGTGAGCTCCAGCTGGAGCGCGTCGAGCTGTTCGGTGCCCTTGTGCTTGAGCGCCGCGGTGTACCCCAGCTGCGCACCGGTGAACCCGCCGTCGTACACCTGCTGCGAGAGCGCCGCGGTGACGTCGACCAGATCGGTGTGCAGGACCTTGTCCGGGTACGACGGCACCCCGAACTTGTCCGCACCCAGCTGGACGGACAGGTTGTCCTGGCTCGACCCGTTGTCGTTGCCGTGCACCACCCGGATCTTCGCGGACTTGAGCAGGGACCCGGCCGGGATCGCGGCGGGCGGCGCGTAGCCGGTCGCCGTCACGGTCGCGCTCTGGTTGCCGTTGCCGTTGTTCGTCCACGTCGCGAAGTTGCCGTCCACAGTGGACAGGCTGCCGGCCGGGGCGCTGGTGAAGGTCCCGGCCGGCGTGCCGGACGGCGTGAGCGTCGCGGTCACCGGGGCCTCGACGCCGGACGTGAGCCCGTACAGCGCCACCGGCGGCTTCGTGCCGCTGTAGGACCCGCAGATCTCGGCCTCCGCGGCCTTGACCGCGAGCCGGCTGTCGCCGCCGAAGACGAACTGGACACCGGCCGCCTTCGCGTCTTCGATCGGGTTGTCGCACGCGCCCGGGATGGCCGAGCCGGCCGCCGACGGCGCGGCGATGATCCGGCCGGCGCGGTCCACCGGCGTGCCGGCGACCAGGCGGCCGCTGTTGATCGTCCAGACGTCGTCGCCCGCGGGGAGGCCCGGCGGGCGGGTGACCTCGCTGTTGCGGAAGTCGAAGTAGTACGCGCCCGGCTTGAACCACCAGATGCTGTCCTTGCACGGGCTGCTGTTGGTCATCAGCGCGGACAGGCCGACCGCGTCGTCGTAGAAGCCGGGCTCGAACGTCACCACCGGGCCGGTGCAGCCGGGCACGCCCCGGTGGGCCGGCACCGACGTCAGCGCCGGGGCGTAGCCGGGATCGGCGCCCAGGCCCGACCCGGGGTAGCCGCAGTTCGCCGCCGGCGTGCTCCGGATGGTGCCCGCGCAGGCCCCGCGCGCGTACACCGCGGTGTTGGTGTCGAGTGAACCGTTGACGACGTTGATGGTCGAGTTCGAATAGACGACGCCGTGGACGCGGAACGAGGAGCCGCTCGGCTGCTGGATGTTGAGGCCGTCCTCGCCGCCGGTGCCGAGGGTGAGGATCGCGCTGCCCGGCCGGTTGCACGCGCTCAGCGACGGGCACTGGATGAGCACCTTCGCCGGGTCCGCGGTGCACGTCACCGCGGCCGACCCGCCGCTGCCGAAGCCCGGCAGCGCGAGGGTGTCGGACCCGCCGAAGCACTGCTGCCCGGGCGCGCCGGTGAAGGTGCTGTTCCGGATGCTGTTGATCCCCGCCTGCAGCGCGCCGTCGGCCGTGTAGGCGGCCGCCGCCTGGTCGCGGAGGTTGACCGTGGCGCGGACGCTGGTGTCGGCGAAGGACAGCAGCGCGCCGAGCACCACCGCGACGACCGTGACGAGGATGAGCACCAGCGGCAGCGCGGCCCCGGTGTCGTCGCGCTTCATGTCTGCCTCCGTTGGCCGAACAGGGTGATGGGGTAGGGGTCGGCGCCGGCCGCGACCGCGGTGAAGGTGAACCGCACCCACTGCGGCACCGCCGCGTCCGTGCAGGTGCCGGCGCAGGTGACGGCCGGGGTGCCGGGCTGCACGTTGTGCGCGACGACCGCGTCGGACACCGGCACCGGGGACCCGAGGCAGCGCAGGCGGTGCAGCTCGGTCCCGGACAGGTAGTAGGCGACGACGGCGGTGCGCCGGGTCGCGGCCGGCGTGCCGGTGTCCCAGTCGTCCGACAGCAGCCGCACGACCGAAACCGGGGTCGCCGCGGTGCCGCAGACCTGGCCGCCCGCGTCGTAGGCGGCGTTCAGCTGGATCGACGGCGAGAACGGGACCTGGCCGTTGGCCACCTGCCCCGTGAAGTCGCGCAGCCCGGTCGCGGCGACGTCCTGGGCGAAGAACGCCGAGCTCTGCTGGGCGTCGTGGGAGACGGCGAGGCGGGCGGAGGTCGCGTCGGTGTTCTTGATCGCGACGACGACCGCGGTGGCGATCGGCGCGGCGACCACGCCGAGGATCACGATGACGACGAGCAGCTCGACGAGCGTGAACCCGGCGTCGGAGCGGCGGTTCAGCACGGCGCCTCCCCGAGCCCGCAGCGCTTGCGCACCACGACTTCCAGGCGTTCGCTCGCGCGCCCGTCGCCGCTGGCGACCTGCACGGTCAGCTGCTGCAGCCCGGTGTCGGTGCCGCAGGTGGCCGACCACGCCGAGCCGGTCCAGTACTTCACCGAGGCCACCGAGCTGATGAACCCCGACGGCACCGTGAAGCCGGCCGGTGCGGCGTACTTCGCCGGCGCCGCGCACGGGAAGTACCCGCCCGCCATGACCTGGTTCTCGATCGCCTCGCCGAAGTCGCGCACGCCCGCGCCGGCGGTCGCCTGCTTGCGGTGGACGTCGGACATCAGCACGCTCACGCCGATGCCGCCGACGATCGCGGCGACCGCGACGCCGAGCACCGCGACGGCGACCAGCAGCTCGAGGAGGCTCTCGCCCCGGTCGTCGGCGCGCATCAGACGTGCACCTGCGTGAAGATGCCGTACATCGCCGACACGAGCGCGACCGCGACGAACCCGACGACCAGGCCCATCACCACGATGACGGCGGGCTCGAACAGCGCGGTCAGCTTCTTCAGCCGGTAGTCCAGCTCGCCTTCGTAGTACTGGGCGGTGACCTCGAGCTGGGTGTCGAGCGTGCCGGTGTCCTCGCCGACGCGGATCATCTGCGCGGCGGTCACCGGGAACAGCCCCGAGCCGGTGAGCGGGCGGGCCAGGCCTTCGCCTTCGAGCACGGCGTGCGCGACGCGGGCGAGCGCCCGCATGAAGACGCGGTTGCGCAGGGAATCCGTCGCCACCCGCAGGGCCTCCGGCAGCGGCACCCCGGCGCTCACCATCGACGAGAGGATCCGGCAGAACCGCTCGACGAGCGCGTGCCGCACGGTCGGGCCGATCGCGGGCACGGCCAGCAGCACCCGGTCCCGCGCGTACCGCCCGCCCGGCGTCCGCACCCCGAGCACGTACAGCGCGATCACGGCGGCGAGCCCCACCAGCAGCGCCCACCACCACTGGCCGAGGAAGTCGGTGACGGCCAGCAGCATCCGCGTCGGCAGCGGGAGCTTCGCGTTGAGGCTGGCGAAGAACACCTTGAACCGCGGCAGCACGAACGTCGCCAGCACCACGACGGTGACGACGGACATCAGCGCGATCATCGCCGGGTAGATCAGCGCGGCCTTGATCTTGCGCCGGGCTTCGAGGTCGCGTTCGAGGTAGTCGGCGAGCTGGTCGAGGACGACGTCGAGCTGCCCGGTCAGCTCCGCCGAGCGCAGGATCTCGCGGTAGAACTCGGGGAAGATCTTCGGGTGCCGGTCGACGCAGTCCGACAGCCGGTCGCCGCCGCGCAGGCCGAGCTCGACGTCCCGCAGCATCCGGGCCACCGACGAGTTCGCGGCCTCCTCGCCGAGGATGCGCACCGCGTCGATGAGCGGCAGCCCGGCCCGGACGAACGCGCCGAGCTGGCGCGAGAGGTGCAGCACGACCTCGCGCTTGACCCGGGGTGCGGTCAGCTCCAGGCTCAGCACGCTCTTCTTCTCGGTGAGCTCGATGTCCCGCAGTTCGCGCTCGTACAGCGCGAGCGCGGCGGCGTCGAGGTCGGCGGCCTTCTGCACCCCGCGGGTGCGCTGCCCGTCCGGGCCGGTCGCGACGTAGGCGTACCGGTTCATCGCGCGCCTCCGGTGAGGTAGATCGACCGCAGCACCTCGGCCGGGGTGGTGACGCCCTCGGCGATCAGCCGGAGCGCCTCGTCCTGCAGCGTCCGCATGCCTTCCTTGCGGGCCAGCTCGTGCACCTCGCGGTGCGGCGCGCTGTCCAGCACGAGCGAGCGGATCCCTTCGCTGACCGGCATCAGCTCGTAGACGCCGGTGCGGTCCAGGAACCCGGTCTGGGCGCAGAAGTTGCAGCCGGTGCCCCGGACGAACCCGCCGTCCGGGCCCGCCGCGTTCATCGAGTCCAGAAAGGACAGCTCTTCGGCGGAGGGCCGGTAGTACTCGCGGCAGCGCAGGCAGATCCGCCGGACGAGCCGCTGGGCGAGCACGGCGGTGACCGAGGACGCCACGAGGAAGTTCTCGATGCCCATGTCGAGCAGCCGGTGCAGCGCCGACGCGGCGTCGGTGGCGTGCAGCGAGGAGAGCACGAAGTGCCCGGTGAGCGCGGACTGCACGGCGATGCGGGCGGTGTCGACGTCGCGGACCTCGCCGACGAGGATGACGTCGGGGTCCTGGCGCAGGATCGACTTCAGGCCGTCGGCGAAGGTGACGCCGGTCTGCTCGTTGATCTGGATCTGGTTGATCGAGGACATGGTGTACTCGACCGGGTCCTCGATGGTCATGATGTTGCGCTCGGCGCTGTCGAGCTCGCCCAGCGAGCCGTAGAGCGTCGTCGTCTTGCCGCTGCCGGTCGGCCCGGCGCAGATCACCATGCCGTAGGGCGACTGCAGCACCGAGCCGTAGCGCGCCGCCATCTCGGCGGGCATGCCGAGCTGCGGCAGCCGGAACAGCGGGCGGCTCTTGTCGAGCAGCCGGAGCACGACCTTCTCGCCGCCGACGACCGGCGTGGTCGCCACCCGGATGTCCACCGGCCGGTCCTCGACGGCCATGCTGATCTGGCCGTCCTGCGGGCGGCGGCGTTCGACGATGTTCATCCCGCCGAGGATCTTGATCCGGCTGGTCACCGCGGGGCCCATCGACCCGGGCAGGTCCAGCACGTCGTGCAGCACGCCGTCGATGCGGTAGCGGACGCGGACCCGCTCGGCCTGCGGCTCGACGTGGATGTCGGAGGCCCGGTCGCGCAGCGCCTGCTTGATCATCAGCGCGACGACGTGCACCACCGGCGCGTCGTCGTTCGCGGTGGCCGCCGGCTCGGCGCGGGTCGCGTCGCGCCGGACGGCGTCCCGGGCTTCGAACGCCTTGACCTGCCGGTCGACGCCGGTGAGGGCGCGGTAGGTGCGTTCGACGGTGGCGAGGATGTCGGCGCGGGCGGCGACCGCGACGGTCACCGGCCGGCCGAGCGCCTCCTGCAACGCGGGTGCGGTGCCCGGGTCGGCGACCGCGACCAGCACGCTGTCTTCGCGGACGGCGAGGGGGATCGCGCAGAGCTCGCGCGCTTTCGCTTCGCCGAGCAGGTCGGCGGCCGCGCGGTCCGGGGTCACCGTGCGCAGGTCGACGGTGCGGGGCTGGGTGCGGAGTCTCATGCCGGCACGCTCCGGGGCCGCGGGCGCGGGTCGATGTCCTGCGGGTGGAGGCTGCGGGCGGCCGCGTCGGCGGGGGAGACCAGGCCGGCGGCGACGAGCGCGGACAGCGACTGCTCCAGCGTCACCATGCCTTCGCGGTGGCCGGTCACCAGCGCGTTGCGCAGCTGGTGCGGCTTGCCCTCCTTGATCAGGTTGCGCACGGCGGTGTTCGCGACGAGCACCTCGAACGCGGCGACCAGCCCGCCGCCGACGCGCGGCAGCAGCCGCTGGTAGACGATCCCGGTGAGCGCCGCGGCGAGCTGCACCCGCACCTGTTCCTGCTGCCCGGCCGGGAAGACGTCGATCATCCGGGCGAGGGACTGCGCGGTGTCGTTGGTGTGCAGCGTGGCGAAGACCAGGTGCCCGGTTTCGGCGATGGTGAGGGCGAAGCGGATCGACTCGAGGTCGCGCATCTCGCCCACCAGCAGGACGTCGGGGTCCTCACGCAGCGCGCTGCGCAGGGCGGCCGGGAAGGACTCGGTGTCGGTGCCGACCTCGCGCTGGTTCACCGCGGAACGGCGGTGCTCGTGGACGTACTCGATCGGGTCCTCGACGGTGAGGATGTGGCAGGCGCGCTCGTGGTTGATCCGGTCGATGACGGCGGCGAGCGTCGTCGACTTGCCCGAGCCGGTCGGCCCGGTGACGAGCACGAGACCCTGGTGCCGGCGGGCGAAGTCGCTCAGGACCGGCGGCAGGCCGAGGTCGGCCATGGCGGGGATCCGGCGCGGGATCATCCGCAGCGCGACGACGGTGGCGCCGCGCTGGGTGAAGGCGTTGCCGCGGACGCGGGCGTGGTCGCGCCAGCTGAAGGAGAAGTCGAATTCGTGGGCGGTGCGCCAGGCGCGGGCCTGCTCGTCGGTGAGCAGCTCGCCGAGCAGGGCGTCGGTGTCCTCGCCGGAGAGGACGGGGTGCCCGGCGACCGCGGCGAGGTCGCCGTGCACGCGCAGCTGGGGCGGCAGGCCGGCGGTGAGCAGCAGGTCGGTGCCGCGGGCTTGCCAGAGCGCTTCGAGCAGGCCGTCGGCGCGGCTGCCGGTCAGGGTGGGCATGGGTTCCCTCCGGGGCGAGGAGGCCGCGGGGCGGGTCGCCCCACCCCGCGGCGTGGTTCAGTGGGTGCAGGCGCCGGTCGCCTTGACGACGCCGGCGGCGATGGTGATCGTGTAGCCGTTGGTGGTGGACGGTTCGTCCTTCAGGTAGCCGGCGGTCTTCAGCGCCGCCGGGTCCGCGGCGTAGCCGCCGGTCTTGGCGTAGAAGGCCTCGTTGGCGGTCTCGACGCTCTTCCAGTCGGCGTTGCACGCGGCGGCCTTGCCTTCGCCGTTGAACGCCTGCACGGCGAACACGACGACGCCGGCGAGCACGCCGAGGATCACGACGACGATGAGCAGTTCGATCAGGGTGAAGCCGTCCTCGTTAGCGCGGGCGGCACGCAGTCTTTCCAGCATGAGCTTTTCCTTTGCGTTGCAGGGGTTTCGGGGTGTTCCGGAATCAGCAGGCGGCCACCTCCGGGGAACGGGCCCCCTGCCAGGTGCCGGCGACCGCGCGCACGCTGACGTACACCTTGTTGTTGCCGGGCAGGGGGATGGTGGCCGACGTGGTCGTGGCGGTGCCCGCAACGGAAGCGGTGCCGCCCGGGGCGGTCGCGGTGAGAAGCTCGAAGCCCGGCGGCAGCGGAGCCGGGTAGTTCCAGCGCAGCGTGGCCGTGGGACTGCCGCCGCCGTTGTTGCACTTCGCCGAGTCGACGATGGGCTTGTCCGGTGTGGACAGTCGCAGGGCGGCCGCGCCGGCGGTGCCGGAGCCGCTTTTCAGCCACGCCGCTTCGGCCTGGCCGCCGATCGCCGTGGTCGCCAGCAGCGCGGCCGCGAAGATCACCCGGGTGGTGCTCACTGGCTCACCACCGTGACGGTCACCGGGATCGTGAACACCGCGCCCTGGCAGGAGTCGTCGGCGGAGGACGCCATCGACACCGCGGTGGTCAGGGTGAGGGTCGCGGTCGCCCCGGCGGCCAGCACGGAGTTCGGCTGCTGCGCGATCCAGGTGACGGCGCTGCCCGGGCAGGAGCCGGTCGCGGTCGGTGTGCCGTTGGCGGTGACTCCGCTGACCTTCACCCCGTACGGGTTGGGGTTGGTGATCCGGATCAGGGCGGTGCCGGAGGTCCCGGGGTAGAGCAGGCCGGTGGTGAGCGCCGCGGCGTCCACCGTCCCGGTCGACGGCGCGGACGCGGTGCCCGCCTTCGCGCCGGCCGTGCCGGCGCCGGAGCTCGTCCACGCCGCGACGGCGATCCCGCCGCCCAGCGTCGCGCCGACCACCGCGGTGACCACGAGCACGCGGCGCAGGGTCGGGTTGTTCATGGCTTGACCGCCGTTCCTGTGTACGTCAGGGGAAAGGTGAGGGCGCGGCACGCGTCGGGCGTGCCGGGGAGCATGTGCGTGGTGAGCGCGACGTCGGCGGTGCCTTTGCCGGGCACCGTGACGGGCGCGGCGAGCGCGTCCACCCGCACCGACGAAGCCGGGCAGGCCGCGACCGTCCGGCCCCGGTCGTCGACGGGCTTGCCGACCGCTGCCGACACCGTCTCGACCCGGATGGGGAAGTTTTCGGCGTTGCCGAGCCGGATCCACCGCGTCCCGGTCGCCCCGGGGAAGAGTGCGGTGGCCCGGCCCGGCACGTCGCCGATGGCGAACTGTTTGATGCCGTTGCCGTTCGCGGTGTTCGCCACGGGCGTCGGGGCGAGCGCGAACCACCCGAGCAGGACGGCCGCGAGCGCGCCGATCCGCCGCCTGGACATCGTTCGGATCAGGCGTTGGAGGACAGCGTGGCGGTGAGCGGCAGCGTGAACGTCTGGCTCTTGCAGGCGTCGGTGGCGTTGCCGTTCATGGTCGCGGTGAGGGTGTAGGTGCCTTCGCCGTGCGCCAGGATGGTGCCCGCCAGGTCCCCGGGGACGCTCGTCACGGTTCCGGCGGCGCAGCCGTTGACCGCGTTCGAAGAGCCGTTGCTGATGCTGTTCACCACGACCGGGTAGTCGTTGGGGTTGGAGATCTTCACCGTGAAGGTGGTCGAGCCGCCGGGGTAGAGCGCGCTGCCCGAGTTGCCGGGCGTGATCACCGAGGCGACATCGGTCTTCGAGGTGACCGTGCCGGTGCCGGCGCCGGTGCTCGTCCAGGCCGCGTAGGCGACACCGGCGACGACGACCGCTCCGGCAGCGCCGAGGACGATGGCGGACCGCTTGCTGATCTTGCGCATGGGTTCTCTCCAGGAATTCGCTGTGTCGGGGAGGCCCGGGTGGACCGTCACGAAGAGTGTGCGAATCCGGGTGTGCCCAGCACCTCAGGCGACCGGCCCGACTGCGAAGGACAGAGGTCCCTTGCGCCGTTCGGCCCAGCGTGTTACGCGCGCGGGATCGAGCCGCCGCGACCGTGTTTCACCGCGGAAGAGTTCCGTTGCGGGACCGTGACCTGGGGTGATGCGCACCCGTTCGGCCGAATGGCGGCGGCCGGTGCGGAGGCTTCGCGGCGGGCTCTCCGAAGGCCGCCGGCGGGGTCCGGAGTGCCGTCCCCGGGCCCTGCGCGGTGATGACTTTCGGTAACAATTCTCCGCGTGCTGAAACGCACCCGCCGAAGACCCTCCGGGCGGCCCTTGACGCGCCTCCCGGCGTCCCCCGATCATTCCCGTCGCTCACCCCCGGGAGAACGAGGTACCCCGTGAAGAACCGCCTCGCCGTCGTGGTCCTCGTGTGTGCGGCCGCCGTGCTGGTCCCGGCCGCCGCGCACGCCGATCCCATCGACGGCGGCACCTTCTCCGTGCTGAGCTACAACGTCGCCGGGCTGCCCGAAGGCATTTCGAGCGCACCGACCCCCCGCGAGCCCGCCACGACGGCGATCGGGCAGCGGCTGGGCCCGTACGACGTGGTGCACGTGGAGGAGGACTTCAACTACCACGCCACGCTCTACGCGGCCGACCACCACCCGTACCGCACCCCGACGAGCGGCGGCGCGGGGATCGGCAGCGGCCTGAACACGCTGTCCTCGCTGCCCTACGACACCGGCGACTTCGAGCGCGTGCGCTGGAACTCGTGCCAGTTCGACTCGGGCGACTGCCTCACCCCCAAGGGGTTCACCTTCATGCGGCTGAGGCTCGCCGAAGGCGTGTACGTCGACACCTACAACGTGCACACCAACGCGGGCACGAACGACGGCGACCAGGCGTCGCGCGCGTCGAACCTGGCGCAGCTGACGGCGTTCATCCGCACCCGCTCGGCGGGCAACGCGGTGCTCGTCCTGGGCGACACGAACACGCGCTACACCCGCGCGGCGGACACGATCGCCGCGTTCGCCGCGGACAACGGCCTCACCGACGCGTGGGTGAAGCTCGTCCGCGGCGGGACCGCGCCCGCGCCGGGCAGTCCCGCGCTGGTGTGCGACCCGCAGCACGTCACCGACGACTGCGAAGTCGTCGACAAGGTCCTCTACCGCGGCAGCCCGCTCGTGTCCCTCGGCGCGACGGCGTACCACAACGAGCACGCGGGGTTCCTCGACGACGCGGGCCGGATGCTGTCCGACCACGACCCGGTCAGTGTCCGCTTCGACTGGACGCGCAACCCGGAACTGCGCCTGTCCGACCAGTTCGGCGGCCCGCACGGCGACTACTTCACCGACGTCGCCGCCCTCCCGCCGGGCGCCCGCGTCCGGACGCTGTCGCTGCGCGCCGGCTCGCGGGTGGACCAGCTCGGGGTGACGCTCGAGAACGGCACGGTGCTGACCCACGGCGGTGCCGGCGGGACGGCGGCCGCGCTCACCCTCGGCGCCGGCGAGTACGTCACGGAAGCGACGGTGTGCCAGGGCAGCTACCAGGGGCGGACGCGGATCTTCTCGGCGGCGTTCACGACCAGCACCGGCCGCACCCTCGCGGGCGGCTCGGTGACGCCGGACTGCGTGACGCGCACGACACCGGCGGGCTGGCAGCTCGCCGGCTTCCACGGCCGCGCCGGCGGCGAGGTCGACAAGGTCGGGTTCGCCTACACCCGGCGCTGAGCGGTGCGCCGCGCGGACCAGCCGAGCAGGGCCAGTTCCACGAGCGCGAACCCGGTCAGCACGGCCGATCCGGGTGCCAGGAGCATCGCCAGCCCGACGAGCAGCACCGGCAGCACGAGACCCGCGTAGGCGGCGAGGAACAGCGCCGCCAGCACCTCGCCGCGGGTGCGGTCGTCCGCGAGCGCCGCCACCGTCCCGGCCGACGCGCGGAAGCCGAGGCCGAACCCGGCGCCCGCCAGCACGCTCGCGGCGAAGAACAGTGGGAGTGAAGCCGCGAGCGCCGACGCCGTCAGCAGCGCCAGCCCGGTGCCCATCAGCACGTACCCGGACTTGAGCTGCGGGCGCGTGCCGAGCCGTGAGAACGCGATCTGGGCGAGCGCCGCGCTGCCCAGCATCGTGAACGGCGCGACCCCGGCGAGCAGGCGTGACGGCTCGTGCAGTTCGTGGGCCAGCAGGGCCGGGGCGAGCGCCATGAACAGGCCGCTCAGCGCGAACGCGGCGAACGCGCCGAGTGCGGCGCCGGTGAACTCGCGCCGGGCGGCCGGCGGCAGCGAGAGCCGCTGCGGGCGGTAGGCCGGGCGCTCTTCCCGGCGTTCCACCGTCTCCGGCACCAGGCTCACCGCGATCGCTTCGAGCAGGAGCACGACCAGGAACACCGCGAACGGCGTGCTGAGCGGGTGGCCGGCGAACCGCGCGAACAGCCCGCCCACCAGCGGGCCGAGCGCCAGGCCGCCGGCGTTCACCACGGTCGCGGTGAGGGCGGGGGCGCGCAGCTCGGACAGGTGCGCGGTGGCGGTCGCGGTGAGCACGCCGATGCCGGCGCCGCTGACCAGCCGGGCGACGATCAGGCCGGGGACATCCGGCCACAGCAGGAACAGCGCGGCGGCGAGGGCCTCCGCGAGCAGGCCGGCGAGCAGGACGCGGCGGCGGCCCAGCCAGTCGCTGACGTGCCCGGCCAGGTACAGGCTCAGCATCACCCCGACCGCGTACGCGGCGAAGACCACCGTGACGAGGAAGGCGGGGAAGCCGTCGCGCTGCTGGTAAAGCGCGTACAGCGGGGTCGGCACGGTGGAGAACGCGAGCGCCGTCGCGAACGCGACCGCGACGACGCGGAAACCCAGCCCGTGGCTCACGCGGAGCCGGGCGGGGGACAGGGTGACGGACATCGGGACCTTCCGGGACGCCGGGGGATCTTCCGCTGTCCACGATGTCCCCGCCGACTCAGCAAGTCCAACGAAAAGTGCTGGTGCCAGTTATCGCTCGCGGCGATAAGTTGGGCGGATGGAGACACGTCAGCTCGAGTACTTCGTCGCCGTCGCCGAGGAGCTCAGCTTCACCCGGGCCGCCCAGCGGGTGTTCGCGGTGCAGTCCACCGTGTCCGCCGCCGTGCGGTCCCTCGAAGCCGAGCTCGGCACGCGGCTGTTCGACCGGTCCACCCGCCGGGTCGCGCTTTCCGCGGCGGGCACGGCGTTCCTGCCCGAAGCCAAGGCCGCGATCGAGGCCCTCGAACGGGCGCGCGCGACCGTGCAGGAGGCGTCGGAGGGACTGCGCGGCAGCCTCCGCATCGGCACGCTGACGTCGATCGGCGGTGTCGACCTGCCCGCGCTGCTCGGGGCGTTCCACCGGCGCTACCCGCTGGTGGACATCCACGTGACGGTGTCGATCACCGGGTCCACCGGGCTGGCCGAAGAGGTCCGCCGGGGGCGCCTCGACGTCGCGCTGGTGGGCCTGCCCGAGAGCGACCTCGCCGGGCTGGCCGTGCTGCGGGTCGACACCCGGCCGTTCGTCGTGGTGCTGCCGGCCACGCACCGGCTCGCGGCCCGCAAGGCGGTCCGCCTGGCCGACCTCGCCGGCGAAGCCTTCATCGACACGCCGCGCGGGTTCGGCAACCGGGTGCTGCTGGACCGCGCCTTCGACGCGCTCGGCTCGCCGCGGCGGGTCACCGTCGAGGTCGCCGACCTGCGCCCGGTGCCCGGGTACGTGCGTGCCGGGCTCGGCGTCGCGGTCGTCCCGGAGACGCCCGCCCCGGCCGAGGCGGACGTCGTGGTCCGGCCGCTGGCGGGCGCCGGGCTCGACTGGCCGCTCAACCTGGTCACCGCCGGGGCGAAGCCGCCGAGCCGGGCGCTGCGGACGCTGCTCGACCTCGTCGAGAGCAGTATTTGAACGTGTTCAACTCTTTCGGTACGGTGGGGCCATGAAGGTCGTGATACCGGGAGGGACCGGACACCTGGGGCGCGTGCTCAGCCGCGCGCTGGCCGGGAGCGGGCACGAGGTCGTCGTCCTGACCCGAGGGGAAGCCGCCGCGGCGCCGGGGGTGCGCCACGTCCGCTGGGACGGGCGGAGCGCGGGGCCGTGGACGCGCGAGATCGACGGCAGCGACGTCGTCGTCAACCTGGCGGGCCGGTCGGTGAACTGCCGCTACACCCAGGCGAACCTGCGGGAGATGTGGAACTCCCGCATCGACTCCGCGCGGGTCGTCGGCGGCGCGATCGAGCGCGCCGTCCGGCCGCCGCGGGTCTGGCTGCAGATGAGCACGGCGACGATCTACGCCCACCGCCACGACGCCCCGAACGACGAAACCACCGGCGTCCTGGGCGGCGACGAACCGGACGTGCCGGCGTACTGGTCCTACAGCGTCGACATCGCCCGGGCGTGGGAGCGCGAGCAGCAGCTCGCCGGCACGCCGAGCACGCGCAAGGTCGCGCTGCGGACGGCCATGGTGATGAGCCCGGAGCCCGGTGGCGCGTTCGAGATGCTGCTGCGCCTGACGAGGCTGGGCCTGGGTGGCCCGGTCGCCGGCGGGGCGCAGTACATGTCGTGGATCCACGAGGCCGACCTGCTGCGGGCGATCGACTTCCTCATCGGGCACGACGAGCTGAGCGGCCCGGTGAACCTGGCGGCCCCGGAACCGTTGCCCTACCGGGAGTTCCTGCGGGCGCTGCGCGCGGCGGCGGGCGTCCCCTTCGGGCTGCCCGCGACGCGGTGGCTGGCGGCGATCGGCGCGTTCGTGCTGCGCAGCGACCCGGAGCTGCTGCTGAAGAGCCGTTTCGTGGTGCCGGGCCGGCTCCTGGCGGCCGGTTTCGAGTTCGGCTTCCCGGCCTGGCCCGCCGCGGCGGCGGATCTGGTGCGCGGTCCACTCAGGACGGTCAGCTGAGGCCGGCGTTGTCCCGCAGCCGCCGCAGCATCAGCGCGAGGTGCAGCCGGAAGCGCCCGGCGGGGGAGTCGACGTCGAAGCCGAGGACGGCCTCGGCCCGGGCGAGCCGGGCCGGCATCGTGCTGTGGTGGCGGTGCAGCACCGCGGCCGCCTTGCGGGCCGAGCCGGTGGCGCACAAGGCCGAGAGCGCCGCGAGGGTGTCTTCGCCGTGGGGTTCGGCCGCGAGCCGGTCGAGGGCGCGGACGTCGGGGAGGCCGGCCGGGCTGAGCGTGCCGTCGAGGGCGGCGAGGCTGCCGAGGTGCTCCCAGTGGACCACGGGGTCGTCGTCCGCGGTGAACCGCAACGCCGTCCGCGCGGCGGCCCAGGAGCGGGCGACCTCGATGGCCGGCACGACCGGGCCGACGCCCACCCGCCGGTAGCCGGGGAGCGCCGGCACGGCGCCGGGGGCGGTCGTCCGCCCGGCGCCGGCTCGCCCGTCGGCCGCGGGTGGGGTGGGTGTTGCGCGTTGGGTGCCGGCCTGCCCGTCGGCCGCGGGTGCGGCGGCTGTTGCCCGTCCGGTGCCGGCTCGCCCGTCGGCTGCGGGTGGGGTGGGTGTTGCGCGTTGGGTGCCGGCCCGTCCGCCGGCCGCGGGTGGAACGGGTGTTGCCCGTCCGGTGCCGGGCACCGCCGCCGGGTGCCGGGTGCCGTCCGGGTGCGGGCCGGGCGCGGTGGCCGGTGCCGCCGGGCCGTTGCCGGGCACCGCCGATCGGCCGGCACCGGCGTCCGGGATCGGGTCGGTGTCCGCCGTCAGCACCGCGCGCACGGTGCCCAGCACCGCCGAGCGGCGCGCGGGCACCTCGCCGCCGGCCGTGGCCAGCACCCGCAACCGGGCCGCCGGGCCGAACCCGAGCAGGTGCAGCGCGCGCGACCGCTCGGCCGTGCCCGCGTCCTCCGTCAGCGCCAGTTCCACCAGCGCCGGGTCGCCGAGTTCCGGTCGCGGGACGCCGGGGTGTTCGAGCAGGATCGCGGTGGCGATCGCGAACCGCTCCAGCAGCATGTCGTCGAGCGGGACCGGCGCGCCCGCGCGGGCCACCCACACCACCACCCCGCCTTCGAGCTCGCGGGCCGCCGCGCCGGGCGGGGCCGTCCCGGGCGCGCCGACGTCGCCGCCGGGCGCCGCGCGCAGGGACAGGCCGCGGCCGGGCGCGTGCACGCCGACCGGGCAGCCGGCGAGGTCGGCCGTGCTGCGCACCAGGGTGTCGAGGTCGGCGTGGGCGGTGATCAGGCGGTCGAAGAACCCGATCACCCGTACGGCGTTCTCGGCGTCGGCGTCGAGCCCGGACAGCCGCAGCAGCAGCCCTTTCATGCCGTCACGATAGGCGCGCCCGCCGCCGGATGGCGAGTTCCGGCCCGCCAACGCCCGCCGCGTGGCGGTGGCCCGCACGCGGGCGGCGGCCGATGATCGGTGCCATGACCTACGCGATCGACCCCGAGCTGGTGCCCTGGCTGGACATGCTGCCGGCGGTGACCCTGACCGACCACGAATCCCTGCTGGCCGCGCGTTCTTCGATGTCGCGGCTGGGCGAAGTCCTCCCCAGCTACGAACCCACGACCGCGATCGACGTCCGGGACACCGCCGTCCCCGGTCCGTCGGACGCGCCCGACGTGCCCGTGCGCGTCTACCGTCCGGCCGGCCGCACCGAAGCGGTGCCCGGGCTGCTCTACATCCACGGCGGCGGGTTCGTCCTCGGCGACCTGGACATGTTCCACACCTCGCTGCTGCGGCTGGTCGACGAGCTGGGCATCGTGATCGTGTCGGTCGACTACCGGCTGGCGCCCGAGCACCCGTTCCCGGCGCCGCTCGAAGACTGCTACGCGGCACTGACCTGGCTCGAAGCCAAGGCGGACGAGCTGGGGGTCGACCCGGGACGCCTCGGCGTGGCCGGCGAGAGCGCGGGCGGCGGGCTTTCCGCGGCCGTCGCCCTGCTGGCCCGGGATCGCGGCGGCCCGGCGCTGGCCTTCCAGTACCTCGGCATCCCGGAACTCGACGACCGGCTCGGCACCCCGTCGATGCGCGCGTACACCGACACCCCGGTGTGGAACCGCCCGAACGCCGTCTTCAGCTGGACGAGCTACCTCGGCGCGGAACCGGGCGGCGAAGGCGTTTCCCCGTACGCGGCCCCGGCTCGCGCCACCGACCTGGCCGGCCTGCCGCCCGCGTTCGTGACGACGTGCCAGTTCGACCCGCTGCGCGACGAAGGCATCGACTACGCCCAGCGCCTGGCCCACGCGGGCGTCGCGGTCGAGTTCCGCCACTACCCGGGCACGTTCCACGGCTCCGGGCTGGTCGAGACGGCGGAGATCTCGCGGCGGATGTTCGCCGACGAGGTCGAAGCCCTGCGCCGCGGGCTTCGCGTCTGACTCACGGCCGGGGCAGCTTGCCCGCCAGCGCTTCGCCGAACGCCACCGCCGCGTCGCAGGCGCCACCGCCCGGCTTCGTCGCGAAGATCCGGACGTGCTCCGCCTGCTTCGCGTCGAACTGGCGGTGGTGCCACGCCACCGTGCAGCTGTCGCCGGTTTCGCGGCGGGTGGCGGGCACGCCGCCGAGGTCGACCGGGGTGCCTTCCGCCGGGACGACTGTCAGCTTCTCGAACGTCAGCCGCAGCGACGTCGTGGCCGTCCATTCGCACTCGCGGAGGCGGTTCAGCGTCACCTGGCGGACCGGCCCGAGCACCGTCTCGGGCCGGTCGAGCACCCGGCACGGATCCAGCGCGAGCAGGGTCCCCGCCGGGAGGGCGTAGTCGATCCCGCCGTCGCGGAGGCGCTGGAGCACCGTCCCGAGCGCGGTTTTCGCCAGCGAGCACGTCTTCGCCAGCGCCGTCACGCCGAGTTCGGGCTGGGCCGGCACCTGGACGCTGGCGTCGCACGTGCTGCCGCTGATCTCGCTGAACAGCACCGGCCGGCCGTCGAGGTCCCCGGCGGGCCGGCCGCCCTCGACGGAAATGCGGTCGCCGAGCTTGACGCCGATCTTCGCGCCGGAGCGGGTTTCGTAGTCGCAGCGGTCGAAGTACAGCGGGTCCGGTTCGGCCTGCAGCTTGCCCGCGTCCGGGACCGAGACGCCGTTCAGCACCTGGCAGGGATCGGTGCGCCGCAGCGTTTCCAGGCTCACCGGGTCCAGGTTCCGGCCCGGCGGCGGGGGATCCGCGCCGAACACCTCGACGGCGACCAGGCTGCCGGCCGCGAGCGCGGCGACGGCGGCCAGGACCGCGACGACCGGCACCCAGCGGCGCCGGCTCGGCGGCGCGGGCAGCGGTTCGGGCACCGGCCACGCGAGCGCGGCGCGGATCGCGGCGTCCTGCGTCTCGATCAGCCGGAGCACCGGCGGGGGCCACGTCCCCGGCGGCACCGCGCCGAGGAAGTCGAGGAGCTGCCGGGGCGACGGCCGGTGCGCCGGATCCTTGGCCAGGCACGGCTCGACCAGCGCGCGCAGCTCGGGCGGTACGCCGCTCAGGTCCGGGACGGCGTGCACGACGTTGTAGAGCACCTGCGCCGTCGTCGAGCCGGTGAACGGCGCGCGGCCGGTGGCCGCCATGACGAGCAGGCCGCCGAGGGAGAAGACGTCGCTCGCCGGGGTGAGCGGGCGGCTTTCGGCCTGTTCCGGCGACATGAACGCGGGGGAGCCGACGATGCCGCCGGTGCGGGTGAGCTCCGGCCCGCCCTCGGTGGCGCGCGCGATGCCGAAGTCGATGACGCGCGGCCCGTCGCCGGTGAGCAGGACGTTGCCGGGCTTGAGGTCCCGGTGGACCAGGCCCACGCGGTGGATCTCGAGCAGCGCGCCCGCCAGGCCGGCGGCGAGCCGCCGGACCGCTTCGGCCGGCAGCGGCCCGGTCGCTTCGACGGCCTCCTTCAGCGACGGACCGGTGACGAAGACCGAGGCCAGCCACGGCGTCGGCGCGTCGGGATCGGCGTCCATGACGGCCGCCGTGAACGCCCCGGAAACCCGTTGCGAGGCCACGACTTCCTGCCGGAACCGGTCGCGGAAGTGCGGGTCGCGGGCGAACTCGGCGTGCACCTGCTTGAGCGCGACGAGCCGGCCGTCCGGGGCCACGCCGAGCAGGACGCGGCCCATGCCGCCCTCGCCCAGCTCGGCGACCAGGCGGTACTTCCCGGCGGTGCGGGGCTCGCCCGCTTCGAGTGGCTTCACGGCTTCGGCAGCCCCGGCCGGGCCGCCTTGGCGAACTCCTGCGTCTGCCGGCAGGTTTCTTCGGGGCTCAGCGAACTGGCGGACGTGCGGTAGGCGACGGTCACGTTCTCCGACGTTCCTTCGTCGATCGGGCGGTGCGCCCAGCTCAGGCTGCACAGCACCTTCGCCGGGTTGAACCGTTTGGTGGTGTAGAAGGCGGTGACGCCGCCGAGGTCGACGGTGCCCGCCGAGTCGTAGTAGGAGTCCTTCGACCGGAACGGCCGGGTGCCGCGTTCCAGCGTCAGCGTCACCTCACCGCCGACCTGCCAGTGGCACTCGTGCAGCCCGTTCGGTTCGACCTTGGTGACCGGGCCGACGATCCGCTGCGCGGCCGCCGTCGTCACGAGCCCGCACGGGTCGACCGGCGCGAGACCGCCCTGCGGCGCGGGGGAGTTCAAGGTCCGGAGGCGCTTCACCGCTTCGCCGAGCGCGGCCTTCGCCGCGTCGCACGGCTTGGCGAACTTCGTGGCCGCGTCACTGGCTTCGACGCCGATCGTGGCGGCCGGGCGGTCCACCACGGGCACCGACGCGGTGCAGCGGGTCGTCTCGTCTTCGACGCTGAGCGGCCGGCCGTCGAGGTCCCCGGCGGGAGTTCCCTTGGCGGCCACCGGGCCGCCGATGGTCAGCTCCAGCCACTGGCCCTGCGCGGTCTCGTAGGTGCAGGCGAAGAAGTGCACGCCGATCTCGGGGGTGAGCGTTCCCGTCCCGGGCACCGACGGCAGCACCGCGCACGGGTCGGCACCGCGCAGCTTGTCCGGGCCCAGCGGGTCCGGGTTCGGCGCGGACGTCGGCGCGGCCGGCACTGGCGGGGTGCTGCTCGCCGGGGCGGCGGCGGTGGCGCCGTAGTCGCCGTCGAGGAGGCTGACGGCGGTGATCGTGCCGCCGAGGACGACGGCGGCCGCGGCCGCGGCGAGCGCGACCCGCGGACCTCGCCGCCGCGGCTTCGGCGGCTTGGCCACGACGGCCGCGACCTCGGCCTGGCGGCGGGCGATCAGCGCGTGCACGGCGGGTGGCCACGGGCGCTGCACGGGCGGCAGCGGCCCGAGCAGTTCGAGGAGCCGAGCCGGGTCCGGCCGCCGCGCCGGGTCCTTGACCAGGCACGCCTCGGCGAGCGCGCGCAGGTCCGGCGGCAGGGCGCGCAGGTCGGGGTGCGTGTGGACGACGTTGTAGAGCGACTGCGGTGCCGACGCCCCGGCGAAAGGGCTGCGCCCGGTGGCGGCGAGGACGAGCAGGGCGCCGAGGGAGAAGACGTCGCTCGCCGGGGTCAGCGGCCGCCCGTCCGCCTGCTCCGGCGACATGAACGCCGGCGAGCCCAGGATGACGCCGGTGTGCGTGAGGTCGGTGCCGCCTTCCGCGGCGCGCGCGATGCCGAAGTCGATGACCCGGGGACCGTCTTCGGCGAGCAGCACGTTGCCCGGTTTGAGGTCCCGGTGCACCAGCCCGGCCCGGTGGATGCCGTCCAGCGCCGACGCCAGCCCGGCGGCGAGGTGCCGGACTGCGGCGGGCGGCAGCGGCCCGGTCGCCTCGACGGCTTCCTGCAGCGACGGCCCGGCGACGAACACCGAGGCGAGCCACGGCACCGGCGCGAAGGGATCGGCGTCCAGCACCGCGGCGGTGTAGGCCCCCGAGACCAGCCGCGAGACCTCGACCTCGCGGCGGAACCGTTCGCGGAAACCGGGGTCGTGCGCGAACTGCCGGTGGACCTGCTTGACGGCGGCGAGCCTGCCGTCCGGGCCGACGCCGAGCAGCACGCGCCCCATCCCGCCCGCGCCGACCACGGCGAGCAGCCGGTACCGCCCGGCCGGCGCCGGTTCACCCGGTCCCAACGGCTCCACGCCCACCTCCGCGGGCGATGGTAGATCGTCGGGTGGCAGCGGTGGCCCGGAACGCCCGGACCGGCTGCGCCGGGACCCCCAGGCCCGGCGCACCCGCAGGTCAGGGCACGACGTCGGTGACCGTGTCCTTGACCACCTGCCACCGGCCGTGGTCCCGCACGAGCGTCAGGCTGATCGTGTAGTGGCGGTCGACGCCGTGCGCCGGCTCGAGGTAGTGCGCGTCGAGGATGGCGAACCCCACGTGGCAGCCCTCGACGACGGTGTGCGTGACCGTCCACGGCATCGAGTACTCGTAGGGCACCTTGAACTGCTCCAGCACCGGGTTCACGTTCGCGTCGTACCCGAGGTAGAGGTTGCCCCGGCGGCCCACCGTGACCATGTCGCGGTGGATGATCGCGCGGTAGCGGGCCGCGTCGCGCTTGTTGTAGCTGTCCATGTCCTCCCACACGGCGTGGTCGAACGCCCGGCGGCACTCCTGCTGCCCGCCGTCGCCCTGCTCGCCGGCCGCCGCGGCGACCGGGGCACCGAGCGCCGCCGCCACCAGCGCCGTGCCCAGTGCCGCGTAACCCCACTTGCGCATCTGGCCTTCCCTTCCTCGTGGACCGGCGCCGACGCTGCCCGGGCGGCGCATCACAGCTGCATCACTTCCGCACCACCGCCGCGCGGGGTCCCGATAACCTCGCCCGCGGGGTGAGGCCATGGAGTTCCGCGTCCTGGGTCCGGTGCGGGTGCTCGCCGGGGACCGGCCGATCGGACCGTCCGGGCCGCGGCAGGAACGCATCCTGGCGGCCCTGCTGCTCGACGCCGGGCGCGTCGTCCCGGTGGCCCGGCTGGTCGACGTCGTCTGGGACGGCGAACCCCCGGCGACCGCGGCGCGGCAGGTCCGCAACCTCACCACCGCCCTGCGGCGCACGCTCGTCGCGGCCGGGGCAGGCGAAGACGTCCTCACCGCCGACGGGCCCGGCTTCACGCTGCGGCCCGCCGCGTTCGACCTCCGCGAGTTCGAGGCGCACGCGTCCCGCGGCGACTTCCGGGACGCCTTGGCGTGCTGGCGCGGGCCCGCGCTCGCCGGCCTGGACAGCGCGGCGCTGCGGCCGGACGCCGAGCGCCTCCAGGAGCGGCGGCTCGCGGTGCTGGAACAGTGCCTGGCCGCCGAGGTCGACCACGGGGACGGCGACGCCGTCGCGGAACTGACCGCGCTCGTCGCCGAGCACCCGCTGCGCGAAGGAGCGGTCGGGCTGCTCATGCGCGCGCTGCACCGGGCAGGACGGCAGGCCGACGCGATCGACGCCTACCAGCGCGCGAAGCGGCGGCTCGCCGTCGAACTCGGGATCAGCCCGGGCGCGCCGCTGCGGGCGGTCTACGAAGAGCTGCTGCACGAGGAACCCGCACCCGGGCGGTGCTTCCTGCCCTACGACGTCCCGGACTTCACCGGCCGCGCGGCCGAGACCGCCCGCGCGCTCGAGGCGTTGCGCGCCGGGCGCCCGGTGGTCGTCGACGGCATGGCCGGGGTGGGGAAGACGGCGTTCGCGGTCCGCGTCGCGCACCGGGCCGCCGCGGACTTCCCGGACGGGCAGCTGTTCGTCGACCTGCACGGCCACACCCCGGGCCGGGATCCGCTGCCCGCCGGAGCCGCGCTGTCCGCGTTGCTGTTGCAGGTCGGCGTGCCGGCGAGCCGTCAGCCGGACGGGCTGGACGAGCGGGCCGCGCTGTGGCGGTCCCGGGTGGCCGGGCGGCGCCTGCTCGTCGTGCTGGACAACGCCGCCGGCGCCGGGCAGCTGGTCCCGCTGCTGCCCGGCGGCCCGGGTGTGCTGGTCACCGGCCGCCGCCGGCCGGTCGTGGACGGCGCGCTCGCGCTCGGCCTGGACGTGCTGCCGCCCGCCGAAGCCGAGGCCCTGTTCGCCGCCGCGGCGGGACGGCCCGGCGCGGACGTCACCCGGCTCTGCGGGTACCTGCCGCTGGCGCTGCGGATCGCCGCCGCCCGCCTGCAGGCGCGTCCACTGTGGACGGCCGACGACCTGGCGGCGCGGCTCGGGTCCGAACGGCGGCGGCTGGCCGAGCTGCGCGCGGGCGGCCGGGACGTCGCGGCCGCGTTCGCGCTGTCCTACCGGGACCTCACCCCGGCGCGGCGGCGGGCGTTCCGGCTGCTGGGCGGCCACCCGGGCGCCGACTTCGACGTGGCCGCCGCGGCGGCGCTGTGCGGCACCGGCGACGCCGAGCGGCTCGTGGAGGACCTGCTCGACGCGCACCTGCTGCGCCAGCCGGCCCCGGGCCGCTACGCCTTCCACGACCTGATCGCCGAACACGCCCGTGCGGTCGCCGACCCGGCCGAGACCGCGGCGGCGCTGGAACGGCTGCTGGACCACTACCGCGACGGTGAGTACTCGTTCGCGGCCGAGCGCGCGAACCTCGTCGCCGTCACGGCGTTGGCGGGGCACGACGAGCACGTCTGGCGCATCGCCGACCGCGCGGTGGCGGCGTTGCGCGAGCGGGGGCACCGCGACGAGCTGACGGCGCTGGCCCGCGCGGCCGTGCGGGCCGCGGACCGCTCGGGCGACCCGCACGCCCGCCAGCTGAGCCTGGCGAACCTGACGACGGCGCACTGGGAAAGCGGCAGGCTCACCGAGGCGGTCGAGGCGACGGCGGAGCGGCTGCGCCTGGTCCGCGCGTCCGGCGACCGCGCGGCCGAGGCGGCGGCGGTCGCCCGGATGGGCGCGCTGCACGGCATGCTCGGCCGCTACCCGGACGCCGCCGGGCACTACCGGCGGGCGCTGGTGCTGGCGGGCGAGACGGGCAGCCACGCGGTCGCCGGGCTGGCGTGGGGAAACCTGAGCAACGCCCAGGAGGTGCTGGGGGAGTACGAGGACGCGCTGACGTCGGCCGCGCGCGCCCGTGCGATCCGCGAAGAGCTCGGTGACGGCGACGGCGCGATCCTGGCGACGGCCCAGCTCGCCCTGGTCCTCGCCCGGCTCGGCCGCCACCGGGAGGCGAGGGCGACCGCGGAGAAGGCGGTGCACGCGGCCGTCACTCGCGGGTACGCCTTCGGGGAGGCGTGGAGCCGCATCGACTTCGCCGAGGTGCTGCTCGCGGCCGGCCTGCCCGGGGCAGCGCACGCGGAAGCGGAACGCGCGTGCGCGATCCTGGCCGGGCTGAACCACCCGCTGCTGCTGACGATGGCGGCGACCAGCCTCGGCGCGGCCGCCTTGTCCCTCGCCGACCCGGCCGCGGCGACGGCCGCCTACCGCCTCGCCCTCACGACAGCGCGTCGCATCGGCTACCGCGCCCAGGAGGCCCGCGCCCTGCTCGGCCTGGCGGCCTCGCTTTCCGGCCCCGACGCCGATGCCCACCTCCGCGCCGGCCGCGCCCTCCAGGCGGAACTCGGCCTCGTGCCCGCCCCCGTCCCGATGTCATGAAAGGGTCGTTCACCGCGTCCGGCGCGGTGAACGACCCTTTCATGACCTCCGGTGTCGGGTCAGGGAGCGGTGACGTCGATCAGCACCTTGCCGGTGACGCCGTCTTCGGACGTCGCGTGCGCCTTCGCCGTGTCGGCAAGGGAAAACCGGTGAACCGGCACGCCCCGGTCTTCGCCGACCCGCAGGGCTCCGTCGGCCAGCGCCGCGGTGACGTCCTCCGTGCCGGCGCGCAGCTTGTCCTCGCCCACCGTGTACAGCACCAGGAACTGGTAGCGCGCGTTCAGCCACACGTTGGCCCCGAAGTCGAGGGTCACCGTCCCCGTGCCGCGGTCGTCGCCGTACAGCGCGACCGTGCCGCGCGGGCGCAGCACCTCGGTGTGCAGCTTCGCGTTGACCCCGGCCGCGACCTCGACCACCAGGTCGACGCCGCCGGGCGCGACTTCGCGGATCCGGGCGCCCAGTTCCGCGTCGGGGTAGCGGAAGACGTGGTGGGCGCCGGCCGTGCGGGCGAGGGCGGCCTTCTCCTCGCTGCTGACCGTCGCGATCACCGTCGCCCCGGCCCAGCGGCCGAGCTGGATCGCCGCGTTGCCGACCGCGCCCGCACCGCCGCTGACCAGCACCGTGCGGCCGTCGAGGGCGCCGGGGGCGAGCCGCGACGGCCCGTCTTCGGCGACGGTGAGCGCCCGGTGCGCCGTCAGCGCCGGGATGCCGAGCCCGGCACCCTCGTCGAAGCCGGCCCCGTCGGGCAGCCGGACCAGTTTGGCCGCCGGCAGCACCGTGTACTCCTGCGCGGTGCCCGATCCGGGCCCGTACGCCCCGGCGATGACCACCCACACGCGATCGCCGGTGGCGAAGCCGGTGACGTCCGGGCCGACCGCGTCGACCACGCCGGCCCCGTCCTGGTTGGGCACGGTCTCGGGGACGTCGGCGCCCGGTTCGGCGCGGGCCCCGGCGCGGGCTTTCCAGTCCGTGGGGTTGACCGCGGACACCACGATCCGGACGCGGACTTCGCCGGGACCCGGCTCCGGTACGGCCCGCTCGGTCAGCGACAGCACCTCGGGTCCGCCGTGGCGGCGGTAGACGACTGCTTTCATGTCCGGTGCAATCCCGTCCGACCCGCGGTTATTCCCGGCGCGCCGCTAAATCGGCCCGCCGCAAATCGGTTTTTCGCCGCCGGGAAAAGCGAAAACGGCGCCACGCGGGTGATCCCCCGGCCGGGCGATTTTCCGTGTTGCCCGAGCGAAATCGGCCGCCGTCGCAGAAACTGGGCGCGTGGGAGAGGAAAAGCGCACGCCGTCCGACGAACGGCCGAAGCGCGACGAACGAGAACCGACACCGATCTTCGACGCGGTGTTCAGCGCGACGCGCGCGAAGGCGAATACGGGCAATCCGGCGCCGGAACCGGACAAAGCCGGGCGGTGAGCGGACGCCGCCACGCCGGACGTGTGGCACTTTGTTCGACGTCCGCAGCGAACATGTAGCATCTCGGGTGGCTCAGCACCCGGCGGTCGAGGAGTGATCCGTGGCAGGCGTCGTCAACAGCATGATCGCCGCCGAGTACGCGGCGGGCGCCACGATCTCCGAGCTCGCCGAGCGCTGGGGGATCGACCCCCGCCAGGTGGTCGAGCGGATCTCGGCCGCCGCCCGCTCCTGAAGCGCCCTCAGATCGCCCGTTCCCCCTTGCCGAGCACGACGATGCCGCCTTCGCTGACGTGGTAGTGCCCGCGGTCGCGGGCCAGGTCCACGCCGATGTGCGCGCCCGGCGGGACCACCACGTTCTTGTCCAGGATCGCCCGCCGCACCACCGCGCCGCGGCCCACCCGGGCGCCGTCGAGCAGCACCGAACCCTGCACCACCGCGCCCTGCTCGACGAGCACGTCGGGGGAGAGCACCGAGTCCACGACCTGGGCGCCGGAGATGATGCAGCCGTTGCTGACGATCGACTGGTTCGCCGACCCGCCCTCGACGAACTTCGCCGCCGCGCGCTGGCCCGGGTGGGCGAGGATCGGCCACTTCCGGTTGTAGAGGTTGAAGATCGGGTGCGTCGAGATCAGGTCGGTGTGCGCCTCGTAGTAGCTGTCGATGGTCCCGACGTCGCGCCAGTAGCCGTGATCGCGTTCGGTTTCGCCGGGCACGACGTTGCCGTTGAAGTTGTACACCGCCGCTTCGCCGGACTTGACCAGCGCCGGGATGATGTCGCGGCCCATGTCGTGGTGCGAGGCCGCGTTCTCGGCGTCCGCGTGCAGCGCCTCCAGCATCACCTTCGTCGTGAAGATGTAGTTGCCCATCGACACGTACGACTCCTCGGGGGAGTCCGGCAGGCCCGGCGGGTCGTCGGGCTTCTCCATGAACGCGTCGATCATCAGCCCGTCGGTGGTGCGGATGACGCCGAACGAGCTCGCCTCCGACCGCGGGACGCGGATCCCGGCCACCGTGACCCCGGCGCCCGAAGCGATGTGGGCGTCCAGCATCTGCCGGGGGTCCATCCGGTAGATGTTGTCCGCGCCGAACACCGCGATGTAGTCGGGGTCCTCGTCGTACACCAGGTTGAGGCTCTGGTGGATGGCGTCGGCGCTGCCCTGGTACCAGCGCGGCCCCAGCCGCTGCTGCGCCGGCACCGGCGTGACGTACTCGCCGGTGAGCGACGAGAGGCGCCACGTCGTCGAGATGTGCCGGTCGAGCGAGTGCGACTTGTACTGCGTCAGCACGCACAGCCGCCGGAAGCCGCCGTGCACCAGGTTCGACAGCACGAAGTCGACCAGCCGGTGCACACCCCCGAAAGGCACGGCGGGTTTGGCGCGGTCGGCGGTGAGCGGCATCAGCCGCTTGCCCTCGCCGCCCGCGAGCACGATGCCCAGCACGTCGGCTCCACTGTTCACGACGACCTCCCGCACGCCTCGTAGAGGGCGACCGTCCGCTCGGCGATCGCCCTCCAGCCGAACTCGCCGACCGCGCGCTCGCGGCCGGCGGTACCCATCGCGGCGGCCCGGTCCGGGGCGCCCACCACCTCGTTCAGCGCGGCGGCCAGACCCGCCTCGAACCCCTCCGCGTCGCGCTCGTCGTAGTGCACGAGCAGCCCGGTCCGGCCGTCGTCGACGACCTCCGGGATGCCGCCGACGTCGCTGGCCACCACGGGGGTGCCGCACGCCATCGCCTCGAGGTTCACGATCCCGAGCGGCTCGTAGACCGACGGGCAGGCGAACACCGCGGCGTGGGTGAGCAGCTGCACGACCTCGTCGCGCGGCAGCATCTCGGGGATCCAGCGGACCCCGGTGCGCGTCCGTTCCAGCTCGGCGACCAGGCCGCGGAACTCCGCGTCCAGCTCGGGGGTGTCCGCGCCGCCGGCGCACAGCACCAGCTGGACGCCGGGGTCGAGCTCCGCGCCGGCCCGGACCAGGTGCGGGACGCCCTTCTGCCGCGTGATCCGGCCGACGAACAGCACGTACGGCCGGTCCGGGTCGATGCCGTGCTTGGCGAGCGCGTCCTTGCCCGGGTCGGGCCGGTAGAGCGCGGTGTCGATGCCGTTGTGGATCACGTGCACGCGCTCGGGCGGCACTGCGGGGTAGGCGGCGAGAACGTCCCGGCGCATGCCGCCGCTGACCGCGACGATCGCGTCGGCGGCCTCGTAGGCCTCGCGCTCGATCCACGACGAAACCCGGTAGCCGCCGCCGAGCTGTTCGGCCTTCCACGGCCGCAGCGGTTCCAGCGAGTGCGCGGTGACGACGTGCGGGATGCCGTGCGTCATCTTCGCCAGGTGCCCGGCCAGGTTCGCGTACCAGGTGTGGCTGTGCGCGAGGTCGTGGCCTTCGAGGGCGTTCGCCATGGACACCGCGATGTCCATGGTCGTGAACGCGGGCTGGCGGTAGCCGTGGGGATCCGTGTGCCCGGTGGCGTCCGCGCGGTCGGCGCCCCAGCAGTGCACGTCGAGATCGACCAGCGGCCGCAACTCCCGGGCGAGGAACTCCACGTGGACCCCGGCGCCGCCGTAGACCTCCGGCGGGTACTCCCGGGTGAGCAGGCCGACCTTCATGTCCGAAACCCTATGGCCTCACGGGGGTTTCGCGCAGTCCGACTTCCCGGGGAAATACCGGAGTTTTCCGTCACGGCTCGCGGGTGAAGACGAAGTGGCCGACGCCCTTCGCCGCGGACCGGACCTGCCAGTCGTCCGGTCCGGTCGCCGGGCCGGCCGCGTACTGCATCCGGAAGTCCGGTTTGCGCGGGGCCACCGAGGTGTCCAGCCAGTGGTAGTTCACCCGCAGCGCCAGGCTCATCAGCGGGTTCGCCGTCGCGATCCGCTTCTCGACCAGCTTCACCGCCTCACCGCGGTCGGAGAACTCGTCGAGGATGGCGCACTCGCAGAAGTAGGCCAGGGTGCCGATCTCGCCCGGGCTGGCCACGCTCGCCCCGTTCAGCCGCGCGCCGAGCTCGGTGCCGACCCGCGCGTAGTCCTCGGCGCTCGCCCAGTTCCCGAACACCACCGGCGACGGCCACGGCAGGCCCTGGGCGCCGTCGACCGCGGCCCCGCCCAGCACGAGGACCCCGGTGAGCCCGAGGGCGAGCACCGGCGGCCCGGTCCGCAGCTCCGTCCGCTCGCGCGCCTGGGCGTACCAGGTGCCGAACGCGGCGACGGCGAACGCGCTCGCCGCGGTCACCGGCGCCACGTAGTACCAGTGGAACGGGCCGACCCCGATGAACGAGTAGGCGAGGTAGTAGAGGACCCCGCCGCCGGCCAGCGCCGCGACCGGGCCGAGCGCGGGGAAGAGCGGCCACCGCACCGCGAACCGCGCCGCCGCCCACCCGGCGAGCGCGACCACGCCGACCAGCGCCGGCAGGAACGACACGAGCACGGTGACCGGCCAGCCGAGGTAGTACATCACCGGCCCGGTGCTGTAGCTCCACGGCGCGAACAGCCCCGCCTGCGTCTGCTTGATGGCGAGCGTGTCGGGCACGAACGAGCCGAAGGCGATCCAGCTGACCAGGAACCACGGCGCGGCCGTCAGCACCGCGCAGCCCGCCGCGGGCAGCAGCCGCCGCCGGATCCCGGGCGCGCTGAGGGCGATCACCACCACGAACACCACGAGGTCGATCCGGGTGAGGACGGCGAGCCCGGCCACGACGCCGAACCAGAGCGGCCTGCCTTCGAGCGCGAGGACCGTGAGCACGAGCAGCACGGCCGGGATCAGCAGCACTTCCAGCCCGACCGCGGACAGCACGAACGGGTTCAGCAGCACCAGCGCGACCCCGAGCACCCCGGCCGCGGGCGGCAGCGCCAGCCGGCGGCCGAGCCGCAGCCACGCCCACCCGAGCGCGGCGCCGCACGCGACGGTCAGGACGCCGAGCGCGACGACCGGGTGCGGCCCGCCCACCACCCGCGTCACCAGGGTCAGCGCGCCGAGGAGCAGGACGTTCAGCGGCGACGTCGCGGAGTTCGCCGGCGACCCGGGGATGATGCCCCATTCGCCGTGCGCGGCGAGGTTCTTGGCGTAGGCGAGGGTGATGTAGGCGTCGTCGGTCAGGCTCCCGCGCACCACCAGGAAGACGGCGGCGCCGAGGACCGCCCCGTAGATCGGCAGCCACCGGCCGCGCGTGCCCGTCCGGTCTTCGGTCGTTCTGTCCGCGTCAGTCTCCGCCAGCACCTGTCCACCTCGCGGAAGCGCCATCGGCGCGGGATCCGCCCTCGTCCCGATCGAAACCGTCCCCGATCACCGCGGTGGGCGCCCGGAGGTCACCCGATCGTGACACGGTTCGCGTGGGACCGCAGTGTGGCGGCGTTCCATTGTGGAGCGTCAGCGCGTCCGGCGGCGGCTCGCGACGAGGACCAGCGCGATGCCACCGGTGAGCAGCAGGGCGCCGAGGCCGAGGACCGGGCCCAGGTCGGTGCCGGTGCTCGGCAGCCGGCCGTGGCCGCCCAGCGTGGTCGGGACGGTCGGGTTCGGGCCGGCCGGTGTGGTGCTCGTCTCCGACGATTCCGGCGAGGTGCCGGTCGGGGTGGTGACCGTGGTCGAGGTGGCCGTCGTGGTGGTGCCCGACGGGGTCGTGGTGCCGGTGGGGCTCGTGCTGGTGGGGCTCGTGGGGGAGGTGGGCACCGTGGTGGTGTCCGTCGGGGTGGTGCTGGTGGGCACGGTCGTGGTGCCCGCCGTGGTGCTGGTGGGTGTGGTGCTGGTGGGGGAGGTGGGCACGGTGGTCGTGTCCGTCGGGGTGGTGCTCGTCGGGGTGGTGGTCATCGGCGCCGTCGTCGAAGTGGTCGGCGTGGTGCTGGTGGTCGGGGTGGTGCTGGTGGGGGAGGTCGGCGAAGTCGTCGTGGTGGGTGTGGTGGTGGGCGCGGTCGAGGTCGTGGTGACCGTGGTCGTGGTGGTCGGCTCGGGCGGCTTCCCGCAGGAGGGCAGGTCGCCGGTGAACGGGTACGCGTGGAACTCCTGCCCGCTGCCCTGGCTGGCCCCGGAGCCGTGGACCAGGCTGCCCGCCGTGAAGAAGCGGCCGTTGGTGCCGGGGAGGGTGACCGTCGTGGTGCCGTCCGGGTTGCCCGCGAGCACGCTGCCCTGGAACATGCCGCTGCCGGTGAGGCGGACCACCCGGGCGTCGGGGAAGTTCCACAGCAGGCGGGGCCGCAGCCGGTTGAGCGGGTCGGTGTCGTCGAGGCTGCCGCTGTAGGTGTTGATCACCCGGGCCGAGCCGGTCAGGTTGACCAGCACGGTGGCCCCGTCCGGGATGCCGGCGAACGCGATGCCCTGGGTGGCGCCCCCGGGGCCGGCGACGTCCTGGGTGACGGTGAAGACCTGCAGCGCGGACTTCCCGTCGCCGGTGAAGAGCGTCTGGTGGTTCTGGTTGACGACGGTCCCGGTCGCCGCGGCCCGCGCGTAGCACTCGCTGGCGGCGGTGAGCTCGGCGCGCAGGCCCGCGTACGGCTTCATCGCCGCGGTGTCGTGCACGACGGTGCCGATCACGGTGCCGCTGACGCTCCCGGCGTGCCGCACGACCCCGCCCCCGGAGTCGCCCACGGCGTCGAGCCGCTGCCCGTCGGCGACCGAGAGGTCCCCGCCGACGGTCAGGAAGTCGGCCCCGTCCGGCGGCGGAACCCGCGACCCGACCCCGGCGACGCCGACGTTGTAGATCGACGAGCCGGCGGTCTTCCGCAGCGTGAAGTCCCCGCCGACGACCACCCGCCCTTCCGCCTCGGCGGCACTGCCGGTGACGCGCATGTCGCCGCCGGCGAAGACGTTGATGGCGTTGTCCCGCCCGGCGAACGCCCCGTTGCCGACCGGCGGGTAGGTCCCGGGGCACGTCCCGGGCACGCACGGCCCGAGCCCCCCGGGCAGCGGATCGGCGGCCGCGGGCCGCCCCGCGGGGATCGAAAGGACCACGAGCCCGCAGGCCGCCAGCGCCGCGAGGGCGGCATGGGTCACGCGCACGGGACCTCCCCTGTCCACAGTGGACTTTCCGTGCCGGACGATAGCGCCAGCTCAGGCCGGGTGCCCGCCGATCCACCCGATCGGGGAGTGTCGTGACGTGGCCGCGGGGCCGGTCGGGTCGCCACTGCTGCGGGGCTGGCGGATCGCCACCGTCGCGGGTGCGGCCGGATCGCTACCGCCGCGGGGCGTGGCGGCCTCGGCGAGATCTCCGGCTCGCGCCCAGGCGCCGGCGCTCGGCGCGCGGCCTGCTTGGCACCGCACCGCGCGCACCTGATGGCGGCGGCACGTTCGTCCGCGAAAGTGCCCGGCAGCGCATTGAAGCGGCCCCGGCCGGCCCACGAAGAGCCAGGTCAACGCACGAGCCATGCCTGGACGAGCCTGCCCGCGCTCAGGAAACCCGGCTCAGGAAACCCGGCTCAGGAAATCCGGCGGTCCTCCGGCCACGCCTCCGCCACCGCCGCCTGGGCGGCGGCCCGGCCCGGGTGCAGGGGGAGCAGCTCGTCCAGGCCGAGGATGTGCAGCGGCCGGGCGACCGCCACGTCGTCCGGCGCGATCGCGAAGGCCACGTTGAGCGCGTCGGCGTCGCGGTGCGCCTCGACCAGGACGCTGAAGACCGTCGAGTCGCAGAACGTGGTCTCGGTGAGGTCCGCGACGACCCCGCGCGCCCTGGCGCGGATCGGGGCCAGCAGCCGGTCGCGGAGGCGGCGGGCCGTGCCCAGGTCGAGTTCGCCGGTGCAGTGGACCGTGACGACTCCGGCGTCCGTCCTGGTGGAGAGCTCGGGCGCGCTGCAGTGCTCGGTCATCGGTTCCTCCCAGTCGTCCCCTGGACGGGTTGATACCCGGGGCGGCGTGAGATCACTCGTCGGCGGCGTGTCGCTGCGACATCCGGGCGATAGCGATGCGCAAGCGTTGCGACCGGGTATACCGTATTTGGGCAGCACCACCGTTTCCCGGCACATCGCCGGCCGCGCCGGAAGCCACGCCCCGCGGCCGGCCGGACCCGGTCGACGCGGGCCGGGTCACCGGCGCCTCGCGGCGCCGACGGGGGACGCGGCAGGCCATCGCCCCGCCGCCGCGTCCCCCCTCGAACCGGGCGTCGCTAAGCTTCGGCGGTTCGCCGTCCGTGAGGCGAAGGGAAGCGGTGGAAGCCAAGAACGTCGACGCAGGAGCCTGGGCACCCGGCAAAGTCGCCGAGCTGCTGGGCGTCTCGCCCGTGACGCTGCGCAGCTGGAGCGCGCGGTACGGGATCGGCCCGCCGGCCGGCGCCGGACGCCACCGCCGCTATTCCGACGCCGACGTCCGCCGCCTGCAGCAGATGCAGCGGCTGGTCGCACGGGGCATGCCGGTGCGCGAAGCGGCGGCCGCGGCCTTCGGCGGCGAAGCGGACGCGCCCGAGATCCCGGCGGCCGACCGGGCGCGCGAGCTCGCGGACGCGGCGGAGGAGCTGCGGTCCGCGACGGTGGCCGGCCTCCTGGACGAAACGCTCGGCACCCTCGGCCCGGCCGCGGCCTGGACCGACGTCCTGGCCCCGGTCCTGCGCGGCCTCGGCGACCGCTGGCAGCGCGGCGACGTGTGCTTCGCCTCGGAGTGGGCGCTCACGACGGAGATCTCGCTGGCGTTCGAGCGCTTCAGCGCCCGCTTCCCGGCGGCGGTCCCGGGCCGGCCGGTGCTGCTGGCTTGCTGCCCGGCCGAGCGGCACTCGCTGCCGATGGAGGCCCTGCGGGCGACGCTGGCGGAGGCGGGGATCCCGGTGGCCTACCTGGGCCAGCTCGTCCCGGCTGAGGCGCTGGCGGACCTGGCGGCCCGCCTCGACCCGGTCCTGGTGATCCTGTGGTCGATGACCCCGCCGACCGCGGACGACCTGCTGGCGGACCGGGTGCGAGCCCTCGGCCGCCCGGTCGGCACGGCGGGCCCGGGCTGGGAGAACCTGGGCGACCGCGGCTACGCGCGGGTCAACGACCTCGAGGCCGCGGTCGAGCTGGCGGCGGAACACACCGAGGTGTAGCAAAACGCCCGGAAGCCACCATCGCGGCATCCCGTGCCCCGATGGTGGCCTTCGGAGGCCTTGCCCGCGTCAGGTCAGCTTCTCGAGCGCCCGGGTCAGCTCCGGCACCACCTCGTCGCCGAGGCGCTCGAACTCGCGCTTCAGCAGCGGTCCGGCCAGCTTCGCCAGGCCGTGGAACTCGATCTTCGCCTGGTACCGCACCTTCGTCCCGCCCGCGTCCGGCGTCAGCGTGAAGTCGTCGGTCGAGGTGGCCGTCTTGTTCGAGCCCACGAACGTCACCCGCCCCGGCTCGCGGCGGGTCAGCCGGTAGTCCAGCTCCGTCTCCCGGCCGCGGAACTCCGACACGTTGTGCCACCGCGCCCCGACCTCGATCGGGCCCGCGTCGGTCCGGGTGCACGACTTCGTGCCCGGGTCCCACTCCTCGGTGTGCGCGAAATCCTGCAGGTACCCCGCGACGGCGTCGACCGGAGCCGCCACCGTCACCGTTCGTTCGACCTCGACCACGACGCCTCCTGGGGGATTCGGTGCGGGTTCGATGCAACCGTACCGAGCACCGCTCAGCGGGGCACGATGACCGCTTCGCAGACATCGATGTCATTTTTCCTAATTCTTGTCCGCCTTGTCTTCTTGACCGCTCCGACGCGCTCAGCGGAAGCTTCCTGGCAACGTTGTCAGCCGGTCGGGAAACGGAGTTCGCATGGCCGAGGAGTACGGCATCACCGCAGATGTCGAGCCCGCGGAGATCGCCGCCGTGTCGCGGCGGCACGTCTTGGCCGCCGGGACCGGGCTGCTCGCCGGGTTCGGGCTCGCGGCGGTCCTGCCCGGGGTCGCGTCGGCCGCGCCCGCGGTGGCCGGGAAGACCGACCTCGCGCTCTTCCGGCCGGTCCAGGTCTCCTCGACCGCCTACGCCGCCACCCCGGCCGAGTTCGCCGTCGACGGCCTCGCGCAGGTCGGCGTCCGCGGCTCCGGCTGGCGCGCCGCCCCGGGCGACGGCCAGTGGATCGTCGTCGACCTCCAGGCCGCCTGCCGCGTCGTCTCCGTCGTGCTGACCTTCGAGGCGCGGCCCGGCGACCCGGCGTTCGACGCGAGCGCGTCCCGCAGCCGCACCAGCGGTGCCGAAGTCCAGTCGAGCTACGCGACGGCGTTCGACCTCGACGTCTCCGACGACGGCCGGGCCTGGCGCACGGTCCACCACACCGACGCCGGCACCGGCGGCGTCGTGACGATCCCCCTCGCCGTCACCGCGCGCTGGGTCCGCTTCACCGCGAGCCGCCGCTCGACGACCAACCCGCTGGGCCTCAACGGCTTCCAGGTCTTCGGCACCGGCCCGCGCAACCGCCCGGCGGTGCACGGCTGGACGAGCTTCCCGGTCCGCCCGCACGACGACCCGCCCGCGCTCGCCGTGGCGCCCGACGGCACCGTGCCGCTCGAATCCGGCTGGGTGCTCACGATGGACGACTGGGCCCCCACCGGCGACGGCAAAGCGCTTTCCGGCTCCACTGTGGACACCCGTGGCTGGCTGCCGGCCACCGTACCCGGTACCGTGCTGGCTTCGCTCGTGGAGCAGGGGCAGCTGCCCGACCCGGTGTCCGGGCTGAACAACCTGCACGTACCGGAAGCGCTTTCCCGCCACGCCTGGTGGTACCGCCGCCGCTTCGGCCTCCCGCGCGGCCTCGACACCTCGCCCGGCCGGCACGTCTGGCTCGAGTTCGACGGCGTCAACCACGAAGCGCAGATCTGGCTCAACGGCGCCGAAATCGGCACGCAGAGCCATCCGTTCGGCCGCGGCGCCTTCGACGTCACGGCGGCGCTGCGCCGGTCCGGCGACCAGGCGCTCGCCGTGAAGATCTCGCCGATGCCGCGCCCCGGCAGCCCGGGGGACAAGGGCGCCGACGGCAGCTCCTGGGTCGACGCGGGCGGCACCATGTTCGACAACTCGCCGACCTACCTCGCGGTCTCCGGCTGGGACTGGATGCCCGCGGTGCGCGACCGCGCGTCGGGGATCTGGGACCACGTCCGCCTGCGCTCGACCGGTGCCGCCGTGCTCGGCGACGTCCGCGCCGACACGAAGGTGCCCGGCGACGGCACCGCCGAGGTGACGCTCACCGTCCCGGTCCGCAACGCCGCCGCGACCGCCCAGCGCGTCCAGGTCAGCGCCGCGTTCGGCCCGGTCAGCGTGTCGAGCACGGTGACCGTCCCGGCCGGGCAGAGCACCGATGTCGTGTTCCCGAAGCAGGTCGTGAAGAACCCGAAGCTGTGGTGGCCCAACGGCTACGGCGACCCGGACCTGTACGACCTGACCCTCACCGCCGCGATCGGCGCCACCACCAGCGACCGCCGGACCGTCAAGATCGGCCTGCGCGAGATCGGCTACCAGTACGACCTGCCGATCGTCATCGCCGACGGCCGCGCTACCCAGACCGTCGACCTCGGCCCGCAGAACGCCCGGTTCGTCCGGATGCAGGGCCTCAAGCGCGCGACCGGCTGGGGGTTCTCGCTCTGGACGCTGGCCGTGCCCGGCAGTTCGGGGACCGATCTCGCGCAGGGCAAGCCGTCCTCGTCGTCGTCGGTGGCCGACGGCAACCCGCCCGAGCGGGCCTTCGACGGCGACCCGGACACGCGCTGGACGTCGGCCTACGAGGACGACCAGTGGCTGCAGGTCGACCTCGGCACCGCGACGGCGTTCGACAAGGTCGTCCTGACCTGGGAAACCGCCTACGCCGCGACCTTCAAGATCCAGGTGTCGCAGGACGGCGAAGCCTGGACCGACGCGGCTTCGGTGGACAACAGCCCGAAGCCGCTGACGTTCCTGGTCAACGGCGTCAAGATCTTCGCCCGCGGCGGCAGCTGGGGCTGGGACGAGCTGCTGCGCCGGATGCCGGCCGAGCGCACCGACGCCGTCGTCGCGATGCACCGCGACATGAACTTCACGCTGATCCGCAACTGGGTGGGCTCGTCGTACCGGCAGGAGCTGTTCGACGCCTGCGACAAGTACGGGATCCTGCTGTGGAACGAGTTCTGGGACG
Source organism: Amycolatopsis sp. cg9 (assembly GCF_041346945.1). Taxonomy (NCBI): domain Bacteria; kingdom Bacillati; phylum Actinomycetota; class Actinomycetes; order Pseudonocardiales; family Pseudonocardiaceae; genus Amycolatopsis; species Amycolatopsis sp. cg9. The sequence continues at coordinate 7,487,246 of NZ_CP166850.1, forward strand.
GCTGGTCGACCGACCCGGCCAACCACGACGTCTTCCTGGCGCAGGCGAAGGACACCGTGCTGCGCTACCGCCACCACGCGTGCGCGACGGTCTGGTTCGGCTGCAACGAAGGCACCCCGCCGCCGGTGATCGACAACGCGCTGCGTGACATCGTCCAGTCGAGCACCGACCTGCTCTACCAGGGCAACTCCGCGGGCGGCGTGATCACCGGCGACGGCCCGTACTACTGGCAGGACCCGAAGCGGTACTTCACCGGCGAGGCGACCGGCGGCAAGGCCGGGTTCTGGAGCGAGATCGGGCTGCCGACCGTCTCGGTCGTCGAGAGCATGCGCAACCTGGTCGGGAAGGACGACCCGGGCTGGCCGATCGGCGCGCCGTGGTTCCTGCACGACTGGTCGACCAACGGCAACCAGTCCCCGCAGAGCTACCTGGCGGCGATCGACGCGCGGCTGGCGCCGTCGACGAGCCTCGCGGAGTTCTGCCGCAAGGCGCAGTTCGTCAACTACGAGAGCATGCGCGCGATCTTCGAGGCGTGGAACGCGAAGCTGTGGGCGGACGCCACCGGCGTGCTGCTGTGGATGTCGCACCCGGCGTGGCACAGCACGGTCTGGCAGACCTACGACTACGACCTCGACGTCAACGGCAGCTACTACGGCGCGCGCAAGGGCTGCGAGCACCACCACGTGCAGGCCGACCTGACGACGTGGCAGGTCCGGGTCATCAACCACACGCCGGGCGCGCTGACCGGCGTGACCGCGACCGCGCGCCTCTACGGTCTCGACGGCGTGGCCCTGGGCGAGGCGCAGCAGCAGAAACTGGACGTCGCCCCGATTTCGGCCGCCGCGGCGTTCACGGTCCCGTTCGCCGACGGGCAGCCGGACCTGCACCTGCTGCGGCTGACCCTGACCGACGCCGGCGGCGCGGTGCTGTCGGAGAACACGTACTGGCGCTACCGGACGGACACGGCGATGCGCGCGCTGAACCAGCTCCCGGGCGCGCGGCTGACGACGTCCCTGCGCCCGGACGGCGACGCGTACACGGCGACGATCCGCAACGACGGCCGCACGGTGGCGGCGATGATCCGGCTGTCGCTGCGGGAGAAGAACGGCACCGACCGCGTCCTGCCCACCCGCTACGGCGACAACTACTTCTGGCTGCTGCCCGGGGAGAGCCGCACGATCCACGTCGAGCCGCGGCGCCGGGTGCCGAACGCGAAACTGCTGGTGGAGGCGTACAACGTGGCGGCGAAGCTGACTAGCTGACTTCGTCGTCGTCGTCCTCGTCGTCGGGTGGGGGTACCTGGCGCCGGGCCAGGAAGATCAGCAATCCGATGATCGCCACCGGGCCGGTGAACAGGGCGATCTCGTCCCAGCCGCCCTGGTGCATCAGCACCACGCGGGCCGCGGTGTCCACTGTGGTCATGCGCCCGACACCAGGAAGATGCCGGCCGCGGTGTAGCCGACCATCAGGGCCAGCAGCGGGTACTGGCCCACCGTCCGGTACCCGGCGCGCAGCAGGCCGAGGGCCCGGTCGTGCGCCGAGCCGACCGCCAGGACGTGGCCGAGCACGATCGCGCCCACCTGGACCACGGCGATCACCGCCGTGGACACCAGCGTGTAGTCGACGACCGCGGGGTCGAAGCCGCGCTGGCCTTCGAAGAGGGCGAACGAGAAGTAGTGGGCCACGGTGTAGCCCACCATGATCGGCACCAGCGTGTGCGCGAACCCGGCGTACGGCTCGGTGCCCTTGCGCAGGTACGGCCGCGTCAGCCGGATGCCGCCCGCGTACGCCAGTGCGGTGAGGGCGATCGCCGCGAGCAGGCCGGCCGTGGCGAGCGGGACCGACGGGTCCAGGTCGCTCCAGAACGGGAGCCGGGTCAGGCCGTCGAACGCCGTCGAACCCAGGACGACGAGGATCAGCGGGGTCAGGCCGGGGGAGCCGCCGAGGGCGAGCAGGCCGTCGAGCGGGGACCGCAGCACGAGCCGGCCGTCGGCGCGGCGGCCGACCGGGGACAGCCCGGCGATCAGCACCGAGTAGACCTCGAACCCGTCGCCGCGGTCGAACCAGCGCGGCCCGTACGCCGCACCGCAAGCCACGTGTATAACGGCGTACACGGTGACGAACCCGGCGATCAGCCGTGGCGAGTCCGAGTGGCCGGAAGCCAGCTCCAGCCAGAGGAACGCGAGCAGGCTCACCACCGCGGGCCAGTGGGCGAGCCGGTCCGGCAGCGGCCGGCGGCCGGGGAACAGTGACGCCAGGGTGCGCAACGGGTTCAGCCGCCGCCAGACCGGGCCGAAGAGCAGCGACAGTGGCACCAGCCCGACCCAGAACCACACGTAGAACCACGCGGGCGCCGGGTTGGCCGCCGAGGTGCCCGGGCCGAACCACGCCATCGCGAGGAACCCGGCGAGCACCCCCAGCCCGAGTCCTTTGAGGACGAACGACAGCACCCGGGAGCCGAGGAAGCGCGCGAACGGCAGCGGGCGTCCGGCTGCCGAGCCCCGCAGCCGCGGGGTCTTCCACAGCAGTGTCAGCGCGACGAACGACGCGAGCACGGCAGCCGCGCCCGCGTAGAGCGCGAGCCAGAGCGGGACCGGCAGGTCGGACCGCCCGCCGAGCCCGTGGGCCAGGACGATCGTCACGCGCCGACCCGCAGCTGGGTCAGCTTCGCCCCGCTGTGGTGCAGCTCGACTTCGAACAGTCCCGGGACGTCGGCGGTGAACGACACCGAGCCCGGCTGTCCCGCCGCCAGCTCGACCTCCTTGTCGTAGCCGTGGACGTGCAGCTCGTCGGCGGTGTCGGAGGTGACTTCGAGCCGGACGGCGCGGCCGGGGGCGACCTCGACGCGTTCGGGCCCGGCGACCCGCTTGCCGCCCTGGACCGTGAACTGCGCGACCTGCTCACCGGCCGGTGCCGGGGGCGCGGGGGTACCGCAGCCGGCCAGCAGCGCGAGTGTTGTCACCGGCACCAGGATCCGCCGCATCGTTGTCCTTCTCCTCGTGCGGGTTGTCCGGTTGCGGGCACCCCGGAGTTGCCCGGGCGGTTCGCCCGGCTTATCGTGTGACGAACAGTAACAGTTACTTCTGTTCACGGAATCAGGAAGGCGCACGCGATGCTGCTGGCGCAGGAGAACAGCCCCCCGGCCGGGGGCGCGCAGTTCGGCCAGATCGTCGTCGCGCTGCTGATGTTCCTGCTGGTCTTCATCCCGCTGGCGATCTTCGTCCTGCGGACCCGGGCCGGCAAACGGACGCTCGTGGGCCGCCTCGCCGACTGGTCGGGCGAGCTGTCCGGCCTGCCGCGGTGGGCCGCGCTGCCGATGTTCGTCGCCTTCCTCTCCGGGATGTCCGCCCTGATCGGCGTCTACTGGGACGTCCCGATCCACATGGAGCTCGGCCGCGACGAGGGCCCGCTGGCCAACCCGTCGCACTACCCGATCTACTTCGGCCTGATGGGCATCTTCGCCAGCGGCGTGCTCAGCGCCGCGCTGGCCAAGGGGAAGCTGCCGAAGCGCACCTTCAAGCTCGGCCCGCACTGGCGGGTGCCGATGGGCAGCGTCCAGATGATGCTGACCGGCCTGGTCGGCATCGCCGGCTTCCCGCTCGACGACGTCTGGCACCGGCTCTTCGGCCAGGACGTCACCGAGTGGGGCCCCACCCACGTGCTGATGATCGGCGGCGGCGTCGGCGTGGTGATCGGCCTGCAGCTGCTGCTGGCCGAAGCCCGCCAGGCGGGCGCCACCGGCCCGTTCGTCCGGCTGCTCGGGCCGGTGCTGGCCGGCGCCTGGATGATGGGCGCGTCCGCGTTCCTGATGGAGTTCGACCTCGGCGTGCCGCAGTTCCCGATGCTGGCCCAGGTGGTGCTCGTCGGGCTGATCGGCAGCTGGACGCTCGTCTGCGGCCGCCTTTCGTGGGGTCCGGGCGGCGCGCTCGTCGTGGTCGCCGTGCTGCTGGTCTCCCGCGCCGTCTTCTCGATCATCCCGCTGGTCGCCGACCTGCACGTCGCTTCGCTGCTGCCGTACGCCGCCGAAGCGGTCGTGATCGAGGTCGTCGCGCTGCTGGTGCGCGGGCCACTCTTCCCGGTCGTGGCCGGGCTGGCGAGCGGCACCCTCGGCCTGCTCGGCGAGTGGGCGTTCTCGCAGTGGCTGATGCCGGACCCGTGGCCCGTCGCGGACCTCGGCCTCTTCCTCGCCTTCGGCACGGCCGCGAGCATCGGCGGCGCGCTGATCGGCGCCTGGCAGCACCAGCGGATCGAGGACGTCGCCGCGGGCACCCGCCCGCCGCGTGCCTTCGGGGCCCGCCACGCCGCCGGACTGGTGGGCGCCCTCGGCGTCGTCGGGCTGATGGCGGCGGTCGCGGCCCCGCTCGCCCCGCCGCCCGGGCTCACCGCGGACGTGCGGCTGACCGAAGCCGCGGCGGGCCAGGAGATCTCCAACCCGCACGGCGGCGGGACGCCCCGCTGGGTGGACGCCACCGTGACGATCAGCCGGCCCGACCTCGCCGACGACGCCGTCTGGCTCACCGGGTTCGCCTGGCAGGGCGGGGACTTCTACTCCGCGCCGCTGGAGAAGCTCGGCCCCGGCGTCTACCGCACGGCCGAGCCGCTGCCGGTGTTCGGGCAGTGGAAGGCGGGGATCCGCCTGCACGTGGCCAACCGGCTGATGGCGCTCGCGCCGGTCTACGCGCCCGCCGATCCGGCGGCGAACGCGCAGGTCATCGCCGCCGAATCCGGGAAGCGCGACTTCGTCTCGGAGATCTCGTTCCTGCAGCGGGAACGCAAGACCGACACCCCGCTCGTGCTGTGGACGGTCGCCTACGCCGTGGTCGGGCTGATCTTCGCCGGGATGTGGGCCGCGTTCGCGTGGCTCTACGCGGCCGCCGCGGCCGGTGACCCGGCGCGGCGCCGGGAGACCGCCAGTTAGTGCCGGTGGACGAAATCGGGTGCTGATTTCGTGCCCTCCGACGAACTAGGCTGGGGTCGTCCCGCCTAGCTTCGGGAGGTGCTCGTTTCGGTGAACCTGCGCCCGCACGCCAGCCTCGGCCGCGTCCTCGACGACCTGGGTGGCACCCTCCTGGACCTCGTGCTCGGCGACGGCGACCGCCCGGGCGGCATCGGCGGCGTCGCCATCCACGACCCGCTCGACGAACCCGCGCTGCCGCAGCACGCCCTGGTGCTCGGGGTCGGGCTGGCCGAGCCCGGCGAGGTCGTGCGGCAGCTGCGCACGCTGGCGCGCCACGACGCGGCCGGGCTCGTGCTGCGCGCCCCGGTCACGGTCACCGCGGCGATCACCGCGGCCGTCGACGAGACCGGCGTCGCCCTGCTGGGCCTGGCCCGCGGCGCGTCCTGGGCCCAGCTCGCCGCGATGCTGCGGTCGCTGCTGGCCGAAGGCGACGTCGGCGACGCGGAACCGGAGACCCTCGCCGGGCTCCCGTCGGGCGACCTCTTCGCGGTGGCCAACGCGATCGGGGCGCTCATCGACGCGCCGGTCACCATCGAGGACCGCCGCTCGCGCGTGCTCGCGTTCTCCGGCCACCAGGACGAAGCCGACCCGTCGCGGGTGGAGACCATCCTGGGGCGGCGGGTGCCGGAGCGGTTCTCGCGGATGCTGGCCGACCGCGGGGTGTTCCGCGAGCTCTACCGCACCGACCAGCCGGTGTTCGTCGACCGGCCGCCGGAGAGCCTCGACGGCTTCACGATCCCCCGGGTGGCGGTCGCGGTACGGGCGGGCGACGAGATCCTCGGCTCGATCTGGGCCGCGGTGCGCGAACCGCTGACCCCCGACCGCACCCAGGCCCTCTGCGACGCGGCCCGCCTGGTGGCGCTGCACCTGCTGCGCGTCCGGGCGGGCGCCGACGTCGAACGGCGGCTGCGGGCGGACCTGCTGAGCACGGCGCTGGAGGGCGGGGCCGCCGCGCGCGAGGCGCTGAGCCGGCTGGGGCTGGCCGACCAGCCGGTCGTCGTGCTGGCGCTGGCGGTACTGGAGGACGGCGCCGAGGACGCCGAGATCGCGACCGAACGCCAGCGTCTCGCCGACGGCCTGGCGATGCACCTGAGCGCGGTCCACCCCCGCTGCGCGGCGGCCCTCGTCGGCGACACGGCGTACGGCCTGGTCCCGGTGACCCGCGACGCCGACGGCGAGCGGCGCGCCCTCCGGATCGCGAAGGACTTCCTGGACCGGGTGGGCGACCGCGTCCGGGCGGTGGTCGGCATCGGCCCGGTGGCCCGCAGCGCGGCCGAGCTGCCGGAAGCCCGCGCGAGCGCGGACCGGGCGCTCCGGGTGCTGCGATCGGGCAGCGGCGCGGGCCGCCGGGTGGCGTCGCTGGCCGACGTCCACGTCGAAGCGCTGCTGCTGGAACTGCAGGATCTGGTGGCCGTGCGGGGAGACCGCCCGACCGGTCCGGTCGCGCGGCTGATCGAGTACGACGAGCAGCACCACGCGCACCTGGTCGAGACCCTCCGGGCCTGGCTCGACGCGTTCGGCGACGTGATCGCGGCCTCGGCGGCGGTTCACGTGCACCCCAACACGTTCCGGTACCGCTTGCGGCGGCTGGCGGAGGTGGGCGGGTTCGACATGACGGACCCGGAGGCGCGGTTCGCGGCGATGTTGCAGCTGCGCGTGGTGGCTCCGCCCGCTTCCTGATCGTCCGAAATGTCGGTGATTAACTACCGGAAACTCGACCAGAGATGGTGAGTTACCTACTTTCGACCGGTGTGCGACCCCTTCGGGGCATGTGAACCTGCACGGACTTCACGTCAGGTGATCAAGCTTCCACGGAGGTGTACCGGGTGTCACGCAAACGGGTCATCGCAGGGACTGCGGCGGTGAGCGCGGCCGTCGTCGCGGTGTCGCTGCTCACGACCGGCTCGCCGGCCTACGCGACCATCGCCCAGCCGTCGATGCACGCGCTGAACCCCCTCGCGATGCCGTTCGGCAGCGTACTGCGGTCGCAGCAGGAAATCGGCGGCGTGCCGGTGTTCGGCGGCCAGCTGATCCAGGTCCGCGACAAGGCGGGCGCGGTGCTCGCCACGCACGGCCGCACCACGAAGAAGACCGCCGGGGCCTTCCCGGCGAGCGACGCGGGGGCCACCGAGGCCGCCATCGCCGACGTCGCCAAGCGCACCGGCCTCGCCGCGAACACGCTGAAGGCCGACGCGCCCCGCGCCTACTGGTACGACGCCACCCTCGGTGGTGCGAAGGGCAACGGCGTCGCGGTGCCGACCTACCAGGTCACCGTGCACGGCAAGAAGCTGAACGACAAGTGGACCGAGGTCGTCAAGGCCGGCACGCACGACGTCGTGACGTCGTGGTCGGAGGTCCGCGAGGCCAACCGGGACGTCTGCGACGCGAACCACAAGGTGGTCAGCGGCAGCTCCGCGTCGGTCCGCTGCGGCACCGCCTTCGACGTCACGCGCAAGGAAGGCGGCGCCGAGTCGAGCGTCGCGGACGTCAACAACGTCTACACCTTCTTCGGGCAGGCGTCGGACTTCTACCAGAAGTACGTGAACGTCGACCTGACGAGCCTGATCGGCGCGGACTACTCCGACGGCACCGGCAAGGCCCTGCGTGGCACGGTCCGGATCTGCGTCGACGGCGAGTGCCCGTTCGCCAACGCCTTCTGGGACGGCGAGCAGATGGCCTTCGGCGAGGGCGTCACCACCGACGACATCACCGGCCACGAGCTGACGCACGGCGTCACGCAGCACACGTCCGGGCTCAGCGGCGGCCAGGCCGACTCGATCAACGAGGGCCTGTCCGACGTCTTCGGCAAGTTCATCGGCATCACGTCGAACGACCCCAACGACACCGGCGACAACCGCTGGCTGCTCGGCGCGGGCTCGTCGCTCGGCGCCATCCGGAACATGAAGGACCCGCGGTCGTCGCTCACCCCGCAGCCGGACATGGTCAACGGCCCGGGCTGGGACACGAACAACCCGGACGAGCACATCAACGACGGCGTCGTGAACAAGGCCGACTACCTGATCACCGACGGCGACACCTTCAACGGCCAGACCGTCCGCGGCCTCGGCCTCGACAAGTCCGTCCAGATCTGGTGGGGCGTCGAGAACACGCTCACCCAGAGCGCGACCTTCAAGGACGTCGGCGAGGCGCTGAACTCCTCGTGCGCCGCCCTCGCGAAGGCCGGGACCGCCGGCATCACCACCGACGACTGCGCCCAGGTCGGCAACGCGGTGAAGGCGACCCAGCTGGACCAGGACCCGAAGTAGCCGTCAACGCGGGAGCGACGCCAGCCCGGCGAGCAGCCGGTCGACGTCGCCTTCCGTGGTGTAGGGCGCGATGCCGGCCCGGACCGCGCCGGTGTCGCCCAGCCCGAGGTGCCGCGAGCACTCGATCGCGTAGAAGCTGCTGGCCGGGGCGTTGACCCCCTGCGCGCCGAGGTGCTCGTACACCGCCTGAGACCGCACCCCGGCGACCGAGAACAAGGTCGTCGGGGTGCGGTGGCGGTCCGGTGAGCCGTACCGGGTCACGCCGGAGATCGCCGAAAGGCCCGCGTCGAGCCGGCCGAGCAGCGCGGTTTCGTGCCCCTCCAACGCATGCAGGGACTCGACGAGCCGCGAACGGCGGGAGCCCGTCCCCGGCACGAGCCCGGCGAGGAAGTCGATGGCCGCCGTCGTGCCCGCGAGGAGCTCGTACGGCAGCGTTCCCAGCTCGAAGCGTTCCGGGACGGCGTCGGTCGAAGGCAGCAGCTTGTCCGGGTGCAGCGTCTCGAGCAGAGCCGGCGCCGCCGCGACCAGGCCCAGGTGCGGCCCGAGGAACTTGTACGGCGAGCAGGCGTAGAAGTCGGCGCCGAGCGCGGCCACGTCGACCACCGCGTGCGGGGTCAGGTGGACGCCGTCGACGTAGAGGAGCGCGCCGGCGTCGTGCACCGCCGCCGCGATCGCCGGGAGGTCCGGGCGGGTGCCGAGCAGGTTCGACGCCGCCGTGACCGCGACCAGCCGCGTCCGCTCCGACAGCAGGGCCGCGATCGCCGCCGCGTCGAGCTCGCCGGTGGCGGGGTCGAAGTCCGCCCAGCGCACGGTCGCACCGGCCGTCGCCGCGGCCTGGACCCACGGCCGGATGTTGGCGTCGTGGTCGAGCCGGGTGACGACGACTTCGTCGCCGTCGCCCCAGTCCTTGGCCAGCGCGCGGGAGAAGTCGTAGGTCAGCTGGGTCATGCTGCGGCCGAAGACGACGCCGGCCGGGTCGGCGGCGAGCAGGTCGGCCGCGGCCTGCCGGGCCTCGGCGACCACCGCGCCCGCCCGGCGCTCGGCCGCGGTGACGGTGCCGCGGTTGGCGATCGCGGCGCAGAGCGTTCCGGCGACCGCTTCCCCGACGACGTCGGGGACCTGCGAGCCGCCGGGACCGTCGAAGTGGGCGGCCCCGTCGGCGAGGGCGGGGAAGTGCTTGCGGATCGTGCGCACGTCGTAGGTCACGGCGCCAGCATGCCCACCGCGGCGATCGACCTCAAGATCTCCGCAGGGGCGCGGCGGCGGTGGCGGGCACCTGCGGCGGCGCGGGCACCGGCCGCCGGACCGGGGCCGGCGCCTTCAGGTACCGCCGCAGCCGCTGCGTGGGCTTCTCGACGTAGTTCCAGGACAGCTGCCCGACCAGGTACGCCGACGGCACGGCGAGCAGGATCAGCAGCCACACCTGCCGCACGCCGGCGAGGATGTACAGCTGCTGGATCGGGAAGCCCCAGATGTAGGTGCCGTAGCTGCCGTAGACCCACGGGCCCGCGACCTCGAGCTTCCGCGGCCAGTGCATCGCGAGGGTGATCGCGCCGTACGCCGCGCTGAGCGCCAGCAGGTACCGGCTCGCGGGCGTCTGGCTCAGCGCCAGGTAAGCGCCGAACAGGACGAGCGCGACCCACGGTTTGAGCGGGATCCGGTCGCGGTAGGCGTGCAGCACCATCCCGATCACGAACGGCACCAGGAACGACACCGTCGAGCCGATCGGGACGACCAGCAGCGAGCCGCCGAGGCCGTGCTGCTCGAACGTCGCGTGCAGCACCGTGTCGGTGTAGACCATGCCGCCGAGGACGAGGAACAGGACCAGCCGCGGCAGGCCGATCAGCACGACCACGCCGACGACGAGGACCAGCGCGTAGCCGAGCAGTTCCATCGGCAGCGTCCAGATCGCGCCGTTGACCGAGAACGGGTACGGGTTGCCCGCGAACACGCCGGGCAGGTCGTGCTGCATGTAGAAGAGCACGGTGGTGCCGACCAGGTAGCGCCACGTCTGGATGTGCGTCCAGTAGTCGTGCGCGGGCCATGTCGTGACCAGCGGGCCGATCACGAACACGGTCACCAGCAGCACGACGACCAGCGGCGGCATGATCCGCAGCAGCCGCCGCGCGGAGAACCGCCACCACGACGGGTCGCGCGCCCAGCTGTCCTGGATCTGGTAGCCGCTCATCGCGAAGAACCCCATCAGCGCGATGTACCCCGGCGACATGTGCCAGGACGCGGGGAAGATCGTCAGCCGCTGCGGGTGCAGCAGCGGCATGCTGTGGTCGACGATGACCGTGATCGCGCCGATCATCCTCAGCCACGCGAAACCGACGTTGGGATTGGCGTGAATTTTTGGCGAGCTCGGCACGGGGGCAGATGCTAACCCATCCAGTCGCGGCCCTTGACCCGAACGGGCGAGAAACTCACCGGTCCCGGTTGCGCGGGTGCTCGCGGGCGCGCCGTTCGGTGCCGTGCTTGTAGTTGCCGGTCACGCGGGCCATCAGCTGCTGCGGGTCGTCGCCCCGCGCCACCGCGGCCAGGAACCGGGCCGCCGCGGCCCCGCGGAGGGTGCCCGCGGGCCGGCCGTGGTGCGTGATCGTCACGTCGCCGCGCTCGCCGACGCGGTGCGCGAAGCCGTCCGGGGTCCCCATCCGCCCAGGGTGGCACGGCGGGCAACCGGTTTTCCCGGGGTCCGGTCCGGGGGATACCCGGATGGCGCTCGCGCGGCGACCCGACAGAATGCGAGTGATGCGGGGGAGACACCTACTGGCGGGCGCGCAGGTCCTGGTGGCGGCGGCGCTGCTGGTTTCGTACAACGGCGGGCGGTGGCGGTTCCCGGCCTACCGCGTCGACCTGGACGTCTACCGGCTCGGGTCGGCCGCGCTGCTGCACGGCCACGACCTCTACGGCACGCTGCCGCCGACCGGGGACGGCCAGTCCCTGCTGTTCACCTACCCGCCGTTCGCGGCGATCCTGCTGGCCCCGTTCGCGGTCCTGCCGTACTGGGCCGCCTGCCTCGCCCTCACCGTGCTGACGCTCGGGGTGCTGGCGCTGGTCCTGAGGACCGTCCTCCGCGCGCTCGGGGCGCGGTGCGACTGGTGGCGGGTGGCGGCGTTCCTGCTGGCCGCCGAGGCGCTGGAGCCGGTGCTGCGGACGCTGTACGCGGGCCAGATCGACCTGCTGCTGCTCGCGCTGGTCGTCCTCGACGCTCTCGTGGCCGCGCCGAAGTGGCCCCGCGGGCTTCTGATCGGCGTCGCCGCCGCGATCAAGTTGACCCCGGCGGTGTTCGTGCTCTACCTCCTGCTCCGCCGCGACACCCGGGCCGCGGTGACCGCCGCGGTCACGTTCCTGGCCGCGACGGCGCTGGGGTTCCTGGTGGCCGGCGCGGACTCGGTGCGGTACTGGACCGGCGCGCTGTGGGACACCGGTCGCGTCGGCGAGCCGACCTACGCCGGCGACCAGTCGCTGCTCGGGCTGCTTGCCCGCCTGGGGGTGCCGCCCGGGGCGCGGACGGCGTGGTGGCTGCCGCTGGTGGCGGTGGTGCTGGTGCTGACCGCGCTGGGCGTGCGGCGCGCGCTGGCCGCGGGGGAACCCGTGCTCGCGCTCGGCCTCACCGCCGTCGGCGGGCTGCTGGTGTCGCCCATCTCCTGGACGCACCACTGGGTCTGGGCGGTGGTCGTGCTGCTCGGCTGGGCGGAGCCGGCCCGCCGCACGCGGCGGCGCGGGTTCGCGCTCCTGGCCGGCGCCGGTGCCGTGCTCTTCGTCGCGGGACCGCAGTGGTGGTGGCCGCGCGGTGGCGGAGTGGAGCGGCAGTGGAACTTCGGCCAGCAGCTCACCGGCAACGGTTATGTCCTCTTCGGACTCGCGGTGCTGGTCACGGCGGTGCTGGTGCGCTTCCCCCGGCCGGCCGCCGGCTTCAGCGGCGCCGTTCCGGCCCGCGCTGCAGCCAGCCCGCTCCCAGGATGAGCATGGCCGTCCCGAGGCCGAGGGCCAGGCACACCCCGGCGTTGTTCATCGGCAGCACCTCGGCAACCGTGTCCGGCAGCGGGAGCAGCCCGGCCAGGCCGACCACCGCGTAGACGGCGCCGGCGGCGAGGAGGAAGCGGGCGGCCAGCCGCGGCGAGCGCGTGCAGAACACCGCGGCGGCGCCGGTCAGCAGGTGCGTGAGCGCCCACGCCCCGGAGGCGGCGAAGACCCCGAACAGTTCGCGCGGGCCGCCGCCGTCCGCGACGCCCGACATCAGCTCCAGTGCGGCGAGCACGAGGAACAGCAGGCCGATCAGCATGCCGATGCCCTGCACGGGGGCGGGGCCGCGCCGGGCCTCGGGTTCGGTGGCGGTCATGTCTTCCGGGTTCCCCGCGCGGGCCCTTTTAATGCACGGCTTCCGGGGTAACCGGGGTGCCGACGAAAGGTTGAGCCGATGACCGAGTACCGCCACACCGCGACCGCCGACATCCCCGCCGACGAGCTGTTCGCGTTCCTGAGCCACCCGGAGAACCTGCCCCGGTACTTCCCGGAGATGAAGGTCGCCGAGCCGCGGGGCGGCGACACCGTGCACGTCGAAGCCGAGGTGCACGGCGAGCGCGTCGCGAGCGAGGCCTGGCTGCACACCGACGCGGGCACGCGGTCGCTGAAGTGGGGTGCCGAAGGCCCCGACGACTACCACGGCGAACTGCGGATCGCCGAAGCCGGCCCGGCGTCCTCGGAAATCACCGTGACGCTGCACAGCGTCCGCGAGGCCGGCAGCGGCGAAGTCCAGCGGGGCCTCGAGGAGACCCTCGCCGCGATGACCCACGCGGCGACCGCCGACGCCGACGTCGAAGCCGCCGAGGGCGAGGGCGGCTGGAGTTCCTACGACGCCAAGAGGGACTCGTCCAGCTGAGGCGGGAAGGGGCCGTAGGCGTTGGCGCGGGCCCCGCGGGTGCGCAGCGCCGGGATCGCGAACAGCAGCTTGAGCAACGCCGGCGGCGCGGTGCCGCGCCCCCGGGCCCGCGCCGCGGCGGCCCGCTGCTCCACCCGCACCTGGTCGGCCTGCACCCGCTCGATCGCGCGGATCCGGTCGGCCTGCACGGCCGCGAGGTCGTCGTCGGTGACCGCGCCCCGGCGCAGCGCCGGGATCAGGCGGTTCGCCGCGGCGACGGCGTCCTGCACCGCCATCAGGATGCCGTTGCCGCCGACCGGGGAGATGACGTGCGCGGCGTCGCCGAGCAGCAGCAGGCCCGGGCGGTGCCACCGGTCGACCCGGGAGATGTCCACCGACAGCAGCGTCGTCTGCGAGAAGCCGGTGAGCAGGTGGGCCCGGTCGGCCAGCCACGGCACGCGGTCGCGCACGAAGGCGCGGATCTCCTCGACCCCGCGCTCGCGCAACGCCGGGTACGCGCCCTTCTCGATGCTGTAGCCCACCTGCCAGTCGCGGACGCCGCCGAGGACGCCGACGTAGGCGTCACGGCCGAAGTAGAGGTCGAGGTCCGCGTCGGGCGGGTCGCCGGGGGAGCGGGGCAGCCGGAACCAGAGCAGGTCGGTGGTGGCGCCGAGCGGACGCGCTTCGAGCCCGGCCAGGCGCCGGACGGTGGAGAACCGGCCGTCCGCACCGACGACGAGCGACGTCGCCAGCTCGCCGCCGCGGAAGCGGACCCCGGTGACGGTGCCGTCCGCTTCACGCAGGCCGGTCACCTTGGCGCTGGTCCGCAGGGTGAACGTCGGCAGCGCGTTCGCGCGCTCGGCGAGGAAGTCGAGGAACCGCACCTGGGGCATCAGCGCGACGTAACCGAACGGCGTGCGGAGGCGGTCGTAGTCGGCGCAGCTGTAGACGCCGGCCGGGGTGTGGAAGCGGAACGAGCGCGCCTTGAAGTGGTCGAGTTCCAGCAGGCCCCCGGCGAGGCCGAGCCGGTCGAGCAGCTCGAGCGTGTACGGGTGCAGTGAGTCGCCGCGGAAGTCGCGGTCGAAGTCCGACCGCGCTTCGAGCACGGTGACCTCGATCCCGGCGCGGGCGAGCAGGTAGCCGAGCAGCAGCCCGCCGGGGCCGCCGCCCGCGATCGCGACGCTCACGCCGGGTCCACTGTGGACAGGCGGAACACCGCCATCCCCGGCACGTGCTCGAGGATCTGCTCGTGGCCGGCGTCCTGGGGGACCGGGAACGCCTTGATCGCCCACGGCACGGACATCGCGGCCAGGTAGGTGGCGACCACCCCGGCGGCCTCGTCGCCGCCGACCGGTTCGGCCCGGCGCTCGGCCCGCTCGCCGGCCGCCAGCAGCGCGCACTCCGGCGTGGCCAGCAGGTTCACCACCCAGTCGCGGTCGCGGACCGGCGAGACGAGGTAGTGCCCGCCGTCCTTCGCGACGACGGCCAGGGGTACCCGGCGCGGGCTGCCGGAGCTGCGGCCGCGGGTCTCGACGACCCGCAGCGCGTACCCGCCTTCGGGCGGCGGCTCCGCCGGGGCGCCGATCAGCTTCGCGGTCATTTCGGCGTTCATCGCTCGGACGTCCACGGGCTCCACGGTAGCAAAACTCGCTAGATTGTCTAGCTAAACTAGAATGGCCTGGTGGAAGACGTTCCGGTCGCCCTTCGGGTGAACTTCGCCCTGCGCGAGCTGCTCTCGCTCGCGCACGACGTCCAGGCCGCGCTCGCCCGCCGGCTCGGGCTGGGCGCCACCGACGTGCAGGCGCTGCAGCACCTCGCGTTCGGCGCGCCGATGGGCACGGTCGACCTGGCGCACGCGCTGAAGATCCGCTCGGCGTCGGCCACCGTGCTGGTCGACCGCCTCGAAGCGGCCGGGCACGTCCGCCGCGGCCCGCACCCCAGCGACGGCCGCCGGATCACGCTCGTCCTCAGCGAAGCCGCCCGGGACGAAGTCCGGGTCGCGCTCGCGCCGCTCGTCGCCGCGATCACCCGGTTGACGGACGGCCTGGCGCCGGAGCACGCCGAGGTCGTCGCGCGATTCCTGGGGGACGCCACGGCGGTGCTGCGGGCGTACGCTGCGGAGCCGCCGGAAGCGGGTTAGCGTTCCCGCATGCGAGACGAGCCCGCGCTGTGGCTGTTCGCCGACCAGCTCGGGCCGCACTTCCACAGCACGCCCGAGCACCGGCACCGGGACGTCCTGGTGATCCGCTCGGCCGCGGCCTTCGCCGCGAAACCCTTCCACCGCCAGAAACTGCACCTGGTCCAGGCCGCGCTGCACCGGCTCGCCGCCGACCTCGGCGACCGCGTCACGCTGATCGACGCTCCCGACTACCGCACCGGCTTGCGCCGCTTCGGGCGGCCGGTCGTGGTGCACGAACCGACGTCGCACGCGGCCGACGCCTTCGTCCGGCGGCTGCACGGCGAAGGCGTGGTGGCGGAAATCCGGCCGACGCCCGGGTTCGTGCTGTCCAAAGCGGACTTCGCGGAGTGGGCCGCCGGGCGGACCCGGTTCGTCATGGAGGACTTCTACCGCGACCAGCGCCGGAAGTTCGGGGTGCTGCTCGAAGCCGACGGCGAACCCGAAGGCGGGCAGTGGAACTACGACCACGACAACCGGCAGCCCCCGCCGAAGACCACCCGCCTCGACGTCCCCGCGCCGTGGCACCCGCGGGAGAACGAGATCGACGACCGCGTCCGCGCCGGCCTCGACGCGGCCGAGCGCGCGGGGGAGATCCACCCGGTCGGCGTGGACGGGCCGCGGCAGTTCGCCGTCGGGCACGACGAAGCCCAGCGTGCGCTCAAGCGGTTCCTCGACCACCGGCTGCCGGTGTTCGGGCCGCACCAGGACGCGATGCTGACCCACGACTGGGCGATGGCGCACGCGCTGCTGTCCGTCCCGCTCAACCTCGGGCTGCTCGACCCGCGGGACGTCGTCCGGAAGGCGGAGGAGCGGTACCGGGCCGGTGACGCGCCGCTGAGCAGCGTCGAGGGGTTCGTCCGGCAGGTGCTGGGCTGGCGTGAATGGGTGTGGCACCTGTACTGGCACCACGGGCCGGAGTACCTGCGCCGCAACGCTTTGCAGGCCCGGCGGAAGCTGCCGGAGTGGTGGCGGACGCTGGACGCCGACGCCGTCGAAGCGGCCTGCCTGCGCACCGCGCTCGCCGGCGTCCGCGACCGCGGCTACGCCCACCACATCGAGCGCCTGATGGTGCTGGGCAACCACGCGCTGCAGCGCGGCTACGACCCGGGCGAGCTCAACCGCTGGTTCGCGACGGCGTTCGTCGACGGGTTTCCCTGGGTGATGCCGGCCAACGTGATCGGCATGAGCCAGTACGCCGACGGCGGGGTCGTCGGGACCAAGCCGTACGCCGCCGGGGGCGCCTACATCAACCGGATGAGTGACCACTGCCCGGGATGCGTGTTCGACCCGAAGAAACGGACCGGGCCGGACGCGTGCCCGTTCACCGCGGGCTACTGGGCGTTCCTCGACCGGAATGCCGGGCGGCTGAAGGGAAATCACCGGATGCGGCAGCCGTTGAGCGGCCTCGAGCGGCTGGCGGACCGGGCCGAGGTGGTCGCCCGGGAGGCGGAGCGCGACCACTTCTGAGTTCGCACCATCGTGTGACTAGCCGGGTGGGGCGGGCTCTCTTACGGTTGTTGTCTCCCATTCCCCGGCGAAGGCGATCCCCCATGCCCGACGCAGATCCGCGCGCCGGCGTGCTGTCCAAGCGCGCCCTCGTGACCGCGTCCCACGCGGTGGAGCGCGCGGCACTGGCCGAAGGTGCGGGCGCCGACACGGTCGTGTTCGCGCTGTTCCAGCGGCTCCCGTACTTCGAGCGCGAACGGGAGGTGTACGCCCGGATCGCGCGGCGGGCGGCGGTCACGGTGGTCGGCATGGTCGACTCCGGCCGCCCCGACCTGCCGCACGGCGTCACCCCGGTGCTGCTGCGCCCGGACGAGCCGATGGCACGGGAGTGGTCGGTGGCCGTGCTATCGCCGACGTTCGGCGCGTCCGTCGTCGCGCAGGACCTCGACGAGATCGACCCGCAGGCGTCCGCGGTCGAAGCGGCCCGGCTGTTCCGCGGCCGCTGGGGACTGCGCCGCGACGAGGCGTACGCCGAAGTGGTCCGCCTCCGCGACGCGATGGGCGACCGCCTGCCCCCGGCGGTCCGGCGCAAGGTCGGCGAAGTCCTGGCCTCGGTCGAGACCCCGGCCGCGCTCGACGTCGAAAGCCGCGCCGAGGCCGCGCTGCGGCACGTGGCGGCCAGGCTGGACAAAGCCCGGTCGCGCGCGGAACCGCGTCCGGCGACCGGCCCGGCCGTCGACCCGGACACCGGCCTCGACACCATGGCGGGCATCCAGTCCTGGCTCGGCGACGCGACCGACACCGTCCCGCTGGGCCTGGTCTTCGTCGCGGTCGACGACCCCGTGGCGGTCGAGCGGCGGCACGGCACCCGCATCCGCATGCACACCGAGCAGAACATCGCCGATCTCCTGCGCGACGGCCTGCGCCCGCTCGACCGCGCGGTCCGGCTCGGGCCGGGGGAGTTCCTGGTCGTCCAGCCCGCGGTGCACCCGGCCGAGCTGACCGACCGCAGCCGCCGCCTGGAACACCGCCTGGCGGCGCTGCACGCGACCTACCCGTTCGTCGACCTGCACCCCCGCACGACGACGTTGCTGACCCGACGCCGTCCGCTGCCGCTGCAGAGCCTGCGGGCCCAGCTGCGCGAGGTCCCGGCGGTGACGCTGTGGCCGCCGAGCCAGGGTTCGCTCCCGCTCCCGGTAGCCCGCCCGGTCGCGCTGCGGTCGGGAGCGGGCGAGTGGTTCCGCTGAGCGTATAACGGCCTATACGGCGGGCGAGGTTTCCACCCGCGTTTTCCGGCCACGGCACAGCACAGAGGCGCCGACCGCGAGCGCGAACAAGCCCGCCGCGACACCGGCCGCTACCTGGACCCCCGCCGTGCAGGCCGCGCGGGCCGCCGCGAGCAGCGCGTCCGCCGCCGCCAGCCCCCGCGAAGCCGCTTCCGCCTGGGCCGGACCGGCCGCCGCCAGCCGCGCCGCCGCCTCCGGGACCCCCGGCGGCAGCACCAGCCGCCCCGCGTACACCGCTGCCGCGAGGGAACCGAACACCGTCGTGCCCAGGCCCGCGCCCAGCTCGTAGCCCGTCTTCTCGACCGCCGCCGCGCCTCCCGCCCGCTCGGCCGGGGCCGCCGCGAGCAGGGTGTCCGTGCTCGACGTCAGCGACAGCGCCATCCCGAACCCGGCCGCGACGAGCCACCACGGCGCCGTCACCGCCCCGGTGGCCGGCGCCAGCAACGCCCCCGCCGTCACGGCGAAGCCGGCCGTGCGGACCCGCGCGTTGCCGAAGCGGGAGAGCAGGCCGGGTGCCACCACGCTGCCGGCCGCCGACGCCCCGAGCACCAGCAGCAGCCGCGCCGCCGCGGCCGTCGGGGACAGGCCGAGCACCACCTGGAGGTACTGGGCCAGCAGCAGGCCGAGGCCGACTAGCGTGCTCATCACCAGCAGCACCCCGCCCACCGCGCCCGGCACCCCCGGCCGCCGGAACAACGTCAAGTCCAGCAACGGGACCGCCGCCCGGCGCTGGCGGCGCACGAAGAGCCCGAGGAGGACACCGCCGGCCGCCGCGGCCGCGAAGCCGCCCCCCGACGGCCCGGCCGCGAAGGCGATGCCGAGCACGCCGCCGGCGGCCAGCAGCGCGCTGAGCGCGTCCCACGGCTCCCGCCCCGGCGGAGACCGCGGCAGCCACCGCAGCGCCGCGACGACCGCGGCGAGGATCACCGGCGGGTTGACCAGGAACGTCGCCCGCCAGCCCCACGCCTCGACGAGCACCCCGCCGAGCACCGGCCCGAACACCGAGCCGGCGCCGGCGACTCCGCTGCACACCGCGATCGCCGTACGACGCTGCCGCTGCCCCGGGAACAGCTCCCGCAGCAGCGACATCGTCACCGGCATGATCATCGCCCCGCCGCAGCCGAGCACCGCCCGCGCGGCGAGCAGCGCCGGGACCCCGGGCGCGAACGCGCACCCGAGCGAGGCCAGCCCGAACACCGCGTAGCCGGCGACGAGCACCCGGCGCCGTCCGCAGCGGTCGCCGAGCGTGCCGGCCGGCAGCAGCAGCGGGGCCGCGGTGAGCGGGTAGATCGCGACGATCCACACCTGCGCGGCGGCGCCCGGCCGCAGCTGCCGCACGAGGTCGGGCAGCGCCACGTGCAGCACGGTCGCGTCCACCGCCACCAGGAACAACCCGGCCCCGAGCACGGCCAGCAGCGGCCAGGCGCGGGTCACGGCCACAGCAGGCCCGCCAGGTGCCGCGCGACGACGTCGACGTGCGGCGGGTCGATCACCGAAAGGTGGTGCGCGGCCACCGGGACGATCTCCAGCCGCGGGCACAGCTCCGCCCACCCCGCCGCGAGGTCCGTGCGCGAGTACCGCGGTTCCATCGCGAGCCCGGCGGCGTACGGCTCGGTCGCCCGGTAGAGCACGACCCGGCCGTCGTAGCGGCGCGGGGTCCCGCGTTCGGCGGCCAGGGTGTCCAAAAAGGACTGACGCTGGTGCCGCAGCACGCCGGGGCTGAGCAACCCGGCTTCGGCCACCCGCCGCATGGTCAGCTCGATCTGGTCTTCCTCGGGCAGCGGCGCGAGTTCGTCGTGCCCGAGCCGGACCGCGCGGCCGTAGGTGCCTTCGACGTACCCGGTGAACCGCAGGAACCGCCGCGCCGACGACGCGCGCGGGTCGAGGTCCGGTTCCGGCAGCGGCAGCATGGTGTCGATCAGCGCGACGAGCTCGACCGGTTCCCCTTCGTCGGCGAGCCGGGCGGCGACGCCGTAGGCCAGCGCCCCGCCGAACGACCACCCGGCGAGCCGGTAGGGCCCGTGCGGCCGGCGCGCGCGGACCAGCGGGAGCAACCGTTCGACGCGCTCTTCGATGCTGGTCCCCGGCACGCGTTCGAACCCGGCGCACGGCACGCCGGCGGGGAGCCGGTCCAGCAGCGGACGGTAGACGGCGCAGGTGCTGCCGCCGGGGTGGAACAGCAGGAGCGGGGCGGTTCCGGCGTCCCCGGGTTTCAGGACGCGTTCTTGCCGCGTGTCGAGGATCGCCCGCGCGACCTCGGCGATGGCGGCGAGCGAGTCGTGCTTCAGCAGCTCGGCGGGTTCGACGGGGGTGTCGAGTTCGGCGGTGAGGCCGTCGGCGAACAGCCGCGCGAGCTGTTCCGGCTGCGCGGTGCCGGTCAGCCGGAGGTGCGTGCCGCCGGGGTCGGCGCCGGTGTGTTCGCGCCACAGCCGGAGGACGAGCCGGTCGGCGGCGTCCCAGGCGCGGCCGCGGGCCGGCCGGGGCGGGTCGTCGGCGCGGGGTGCGAGATCGCGGTTGAGGTCGGCGAGGGTGGCGCCGCGGAGGAAGGCGGCGGGGTCGGGGTCGGCACCGAGGTCCCGCCGGACGGCTTCGCGGATCCGGTTCGCCATCAGGGAGTCGAGGCCGAGTTCGACGAGGGGGACGTCGGCGTGGAGGCGGTCGGGGGTGAGGCCCATGACGGCGGCGACGATCTCGGTGAGCCGGTCGCCACCGGGCGGCGCGGTCCCCGGATCGGCGGCCGGCGGTGCCGGCGCGGCCGGAGCGGACTCTTCGGTGTACCAGTGCCGCACGTGGCGCCACGGCATCGGGGGCACGTCGGTCACCCGCGCGCCGTCGCCCGGCGCGGAGAGGGTGATCCGGGTGCCCGCGCAGTACAGCTCCGCCGCGGCCGCGGCGAACGCGCGGACCTCGTCCTGGCCGCGGCGCAGGGTGCCGGTCACGACCGCGTCCGCGCCGAGGGTGCGGGCCAGCGACCCCCGCAGGATCGGGTGCGGCGAGACCTCCACGAACACGCGGTGCCCGTCCGCGGCGGCCGCCGCCACGGCCTGCCGGAACCGCACCGGGCGGCGCAGGTGCGCGGCCCAGTACCCGGCGTCGAAGTCCGGCAGCTCGCGCGGGTCGGCGAGGACCGTGTCGTACCACGGCACCAGCGGCCGCCGCCCGCCCAGCTCGGCGAGCGCGGCGCGCAGCGCGGGCAGGACCGGCTCGACCCCGCCCGAATGCCCGGCGACGTCCACCGGCAGCCGCCGCGCGCTCCGCCCGGCCGCCGTCAGCTCGGCGACGAGCCGGTCGACCGCCGCCGCGTCCCCGGCCACCGTCACCTGCCCCGGCGCGGAATCGACGGCGAGCTCGACACCGGGCCAGGCGTCGGCTTCGTCCGGCGTCAGCTCGACGGCGGCCATCGCCCCGCCCGCGTCGACGGCGCCGAGCAGCCGCGCGCGGGTCGCGACCAGGTGGACGGCCTCGTCGGCGCTGAGCACCCCGCTCACCACGGCGGCGGCCGCGGACCCGAGCGAATGCCCCACGACGGCGGCCGGCCGCACCCCGAGGGCCTCCCACCGGGCGGCCAGCGCGACCTGCGTCCCGAAGATCGCCAGCTGCGTCCCGGACAGCGAACCGGGCTCGCCGGAGGTGAGCAGCGCGCGCAGCGACTGCCCGGTGTGCTCGGCGAACGGCGCACCGAGCTTGTCGACCTGCGCGGCGAACGCGGGTTCGGCCGCGAGGAGGCCGCGCCCCATCCCGGCCCACTGCGAACCGTGACCGGAGAAGACGAACACCGGCCCTTCCCCGCCGACGGCACTCCCGGCCGCAGCACCGGCGGGCAGCGGATCGGCCCCCGCCCCGACCGCGCGGAGCAGCGCGCCGAGTTCACCGAGATCCCCGGCGACGACGGCGGCCCGGTGCGGACCGCCGTCGTCCCGCCGGAAGAGGGTGTGGGCGACATCGGCGAGGTGAGCGCGCTGCCCTGCGGGGGAGTCGAGCCACCGGGCGAGCTGGGCGGCCCGCTCGGTGAGCCGGTCCCGGGTACGGGCGGACAGCAGCCCGATCCGGACGCCGTCGCTTCCGGCTGGGGGAACGGGGCCGCCGCCGGGGGTGGGGCGGTGCCTGTGGTCTTCGGACGCGGTGGGGCGGCCGGCGGCTCGCGGTTCGTTGGGCGCGGTTGTGCCGCTGGGCCGAGCCGAGCCGGTGAGCCTCGCTGTGCCGCCGCCGGGGGTGGGGCGGCGCCCGTGCTGCTCGGTTGCGGTGGGGCGGCCGGCGGCTCGCGGCTCGCTGGTCCGGGCCGTGGCGCTGGGCTCGGCGGTGTCGCTGAGCCGGACCGAGCCGGCGAGCCCGGTCGTGCCGCGGTCGGCCGTGCGGCGGCGCTCGGCTGACCGCGGCCCACCACAAGCCACCGGGGCGGCGGCCTCCTCCAGCACCACGTGCGCGTTCGTCCCGCCGAACCCGAACGCCGACACCCCGGCGACCGCGCGTCCGCCGCGGCGTGGCCACGGAGTCGCCTCGCGGACCACCCGCAACCCGAGCTCCTCGAACGCGATGTGCGGGTTCGGCGCGGCGAAGTGCAGCTGTGGCGGGACCTCGCCGTGCACCATCGCCAGCACCACCTTGATCAGCCCGGCGATCCCCGCGGCGGCCTCGGCGTGCGCGATGTTCGTCTTCACCGACCCGATCAGCAGCGGCGACCGCTCGTCCCGCCCCGCTCCCAGCACCGCGCCGAGCGCCCGGGCCTCGATCGGATCGCCGAGCAGCGTGCCGGTCCCGTGCGCCTCCACGTAGTCCACTGTGGACGGATCGAGCCCGCGGTAGGCCTCCCGGAGCATCGCCTGCTGCGCCGCCGGGTTGGGGGCGGCCAGCCCGTGGGAACGGCCGTCGGAATTGACCGCCGACGCGCGGATCACCGCCAGCACGCGGTCGCCGTCGAGTTCGGCGTCGGCCAGGCGCTTGAGCACCACGACGCCGCAGCCCTCGGCGCGGGCGATGCCGTCCGCGGCCGCGGAGAACGTCTTGCAGCGGCCGTCCGCCGCGAGCAGGCCCGCCGCGGAGAACGCCGCCGTAGGGCCGGGCAGCAGCATCAGGTTGACGCCGGCGGCCAGCGCCACGTCGGCGTCGCCGTCGCGCAGCGCGCGCACCGCGTGGTGCACCGCCACCAGCGAAGACGAGCACGCGGTGTCCACCGCCACGCTCGGCCCGCGCAGGTCGAAGACGTACGACAGCCGGTTCGCCGCGATGCTGCCCGCCGCGCCGGTCGCCGTCCACAGGTCCGGGGCGCCGCCGGTCATCGTGAGGTGGCCGTAGTCGTGCGTGGCGATGCCGGTGAACACGCCGGTGCGGCTGCCGCGCAGCGACGACGGCGCGATCCCGGCGTGCTCCAGCGCCGCCCACGTCACCTCCAGGAGCATCCGCTGCTGCGGGTCCATCGTCGCGGCTTCGCGCGGGGTGATGCCGAAGTGCTCGGCGTCGAACCCGGCGACGTCGTCGAGGAACCCGCCCAGCACCGGGGCCGCGCCGGCGGTCCACCGCCCCGGCGGCGCGGTCCGGACGGCGTCCCGCCCGGTCCGCAGCAGGTCCCAGTACTCCTCGACGCCGTCCGCGCCGGGGAAGCGGCAGCCGAGACCGACGACGGCGACCGGGTCGGTCCGGCGGCGGTCGGCGGCCGGGGCGACGGGTTCGGGGCCGGCGCCCGCGGTGAGGCTGCGGGCGAGGTGGTCGATCGTCGGGCTTTCCCACAGCAGCGTCGCGGGCAGCTCGGTGCCGAGCAGGTCTTCGAGCTCGGCGGCGATCCCGACGGCCTGGCGGGAGGACAGGCCGTAGTCGCCGAGGGGCCGGTCGGGCTCGGCGGTCAGGCCGGTGTGCTCGGCGACCGCGTCGAGGAGCCAGCGGCGCAGGGTGTCCGGGTTTCTCATCGCGCCAGCGCCTTCCCGTAGTCACCGGCGAGGTAGCGGTCGCGGCAGGCGCTGCGCGCGATCTTGCCGCTCGACGTGCGCGGCACCCGCCCGGCCGGGAGGAGCAGCACGTCCCGCAGCGCGAGCCCGTGCGCGTCGGCGACCAGCCGGCGGACCGTCGTGGCCAGCGCGCGTTCCGCGGCTTCGGCGAGGTCGGCGTGCGCGCGGTGCTCGGCGACCACGACGACCGCTTCGGTGTCCGCACCCTCGATCGCGAAGGCGGCGACGCTGCCGGGACGGATCGCCGCGTCGGCCGACGCGGCGGTCGCTTCGACGTCCTGCGGGTAGTGGTTGCGCCCGTCGACGATGATCAGGTCCTTGATCCGGCCGGCGATGTAGAGCTCGCCGTCGTGCCGGAGGCCGAGGTCGCCGGTCCGCAGCCACGGCCCCGCGGGCAGGCCGCCGTGATCGCCCGCGAGGCGCGCGCCGAAGGTTTCGGTGCTCTCCAGGGGCTTCTGCCAATACCCCTCGCCGACGTTGGGGCCGTGCACCCAGATTTCCCCGACCGAGCCGTCGGGGAGCGCGACGGCGGTCGCCGGGTCGACGAGCGCGACCAGCTGCCCGGCCGGGACACCGCAGGCGACCAGCCGGACCCCGGCTCCGGCGGGCCGCGAGGTGCCGGTCGCGAGGGCGTCGCGGTCGAACGTCGTGACGCGCGGGGCGGCGGCGGGCCCGGTGGTGACGAAGACGGTCGCTTCGGCCAGGCCGTACGCCGGGCGCGTCTTGTCCGGGGTGTAGCCGGCGTCGGCGAAGGCGGCGTGGAACCGGTCGAGGACGTCCGGGTTGATCGGCTCGGCGCCGTTGACGATCGCCGTGACGCGGCCGAGCCGCAGCCGGGCGCGGTCGGCGTCGCGGATCCGGCTCGCGCAGTAGTGGAAGGCGAAGTTGGGGGCGGCGCTCCACGCGCCGGCGTGGTCGCCGAGCAGCTCCAGCCAGCGGACGGGCCGCTCGATGAAGGCCAGCGGGTCCAGCAGCACCGACCGCAGGCCCAGCGCCAGCGGCGTGAGCAGGCCGAGCACGAGGCCCATGTCGTGGAACAGCGGCAGCCACGAGACGGTGGTGGCCGCGGCCGGGTCCAGGCCGAGGCCGCGGACGGCCTGGGTGACGTTGGCGAGGACGTTGGCGTGCGTCAGCACGACTCCGGCCGGGGTGCGGGTCGACCCCGACGTGTACTGCAGGTACGCGACGTCGGCCGGGACCGCCGCGGGAGCCGGCCACGAGCGCACCGGGCCGGGGCGGTCCGCCGCGACGACCGGGACGTCGCCGACGAAGTCTTCGACCGCGGTCTGCGCCGACGTCGTGGTGACGACGGCCGCGGGCGCGCAGTCGGCGAGCACCGCGGCGAGCCGTCCCGCGTGGCCGGGCAGGCCCGGGTCGAACAGCGGCACCGCGATCGCGCCGGCCGTGATCGCGGCGAGGAAGCCCACGACGTAGTCCGTGCCCTGCGGGCAGAGCACGGCGACCCGGTCGCCCGGCCGGACCGGGAGCGCGCCCGCGACGGCGTCGACGCGTTCACGCAGCTGCCGCCAGGTGAGGGTGCGGCGCCGCCCGGCGCGGTCGGTGGCGTAGTCGGCGAAGGTCAGGGCGGGGGCGTCGGGGGTGGTCGCGGCCCAGTGGTGCAGGCACGCGGTCAGGGTGCCGCCGCCGATCGCCGGGAAGTTCTCGTCGGACATGGGTCCTCCTTGGCTAGCGGCCCAGCCGCGAGGCCGCGTGCTGCCACGCGGCGACGGCCAGGGCGTCGAGGTCGAGGTCGGTCGCGCCCGCGTCGCGGAGCACGACCAGGACGTCGTCGGCGGCGATGGCGACGGTGCGCAGGCGCAGCCCTGGCAGCTCGGCCGGCTGCCCGGGCAGGGTCAGGACCTGCTGGTAGGAAAGGGTTTCCGCGCCGGGGACGCTGGGCGCGGTACCGGTGGTGAGTGTCGAGACGGTGGGGATGTCCTCGTCGGACAGCGTGACGCTCGCGCACTGGCGCAGCTTCGCGGTCCACGCGGCGAGGCCGGGCGGGTGCGGGGTGCGCGCGACCAGTTCGCTCAGCTGACCGCCGGGGACGGCGGTCTGGAAGCCCTGGCCGGTGGCGGCGGCCCGGAGCAGCCTGCCGTGCACGACGTCGGCGCAGTCGCCGCCGGCTTCCTTCGGGTCCAGAGTGGACAGTGCGGTGGCGACGTCGAACGCGGCACGCGGCGCCGGTGGGCCGGGGATCGCCCCGACCGGCAGCAGCGCGGCCGGGGGGACCGGCGGCGGCGCGGGAGGGCCCGGCGCGCCTTCGGCGGGTCCGCTGGAGCCGGAAATGGCGGCGGCGGCGACCACGAGCGCGGCCGCGCGGAACGGGGGGAAACGATTTCGGGCGGCCATGGACGACCCTTTCGGAAGTATTCTCGGGGGATTTCGGGTCCCTGCGCTGGGACACCCACCCGGGCGGCGGTGAGGACGGCCGAACCCGGCGACAGGGCGAGGCTAGGGCAAGAAATCGGTTACCGGAAGGATCTCAAGATCGCGTAAACGCCACTCGTGTACACCGTGTGACCTGCTAGATCGCAGGTTACTGGCGAGTTACTGGCACGGGCGTCCGACTTTGGTGACCGAGCGTGCTCGTGGACTCACCCGTCCGGGGGAGTTTGTTTGCCTGCAATTCACATTGTCCGGTCGTGTGGTGAACGAGACAATTGCGGTTCGCGGCCTGATCACCTTAACTGGGCCGAACCGTCGGGAGTTCGGAAAGGAAAGCGCATGCGCATGTTTTCGAGATGGCTCGCCGCGCTGGTGGCCGGGGCGTGCGTGCTGCCCGGTCTTCCCGCCGCGGCGGCGGACGGGCCGCGCGCCGACGACGGCTCGCACGTCGTCGCCGAGACCACTGTGGACGGTGACGCGCGGGTGCTCGACCTCACCGTGCGCTCCGCCGGGGTCGGCGCCTACGCGATGGTCCGGCTGATCCTGCCCCGGGACTGGGCCGGTCACCCGGACCGGAAGTGGCCGGCGGTGTACCTGCTCGCGGGCGAAACCCGGCTGCAGGACTACCGCGGCTGGAGCGCCAACACCGACGTGCGGCGGCTGGCCGACGACGCGGACGTGCTGGTGGTGATGCCGGGTTCCGGCCCGGCGGGGTTCTTCAGCGACTGGTGGAACTACGGCAAGGACATCGCGATGAACCAGTGGGAGACCTTCACCGCAGTCGAGCTCCCGCAGCTGATCGACCGCGGCTACCGCGGCGACGGCCGGCGCGCGGCGGCGGGGCTCTCCCTCGGCGGCTACGGCGCGATCGAACTCGCCGCGCGGCGCCCCGGCGTCTTCCGCTACGCCGCTTCCTACAGCGGGAACCTCAACCCGACCGGCCCGACGGGGGAGCTGCTCACCGACGCGATCGTCGCTTCGGCGCACCTGGACCCGGAAGCCCTGTGGGGCGACCGGCGCCGCGAATCCGCGCGCTGGGAAGCGCACGACCCGCTGGTGAACGCCGAGCGGCTGCGCGGCACCGAGCTGTACCTCTCCGCGGGCAACGGCCTGCCCGGGCCGCTCGACGCCAAGCTCCCGATCGACGTCCTGCCCGGCGCGATGCTCCTGGAGTTCCTCTGCGGCGGCCAGACCACCGCGATGGCCGAGCGGCTGCGCGCGCTCGGCGTCCCGGTGACCGCGGACCTCTACGGGCCGGGCACCCACCAATGGGCGTACTGGCAGGAGCAGCTGCACCGGACGTGGCCGCGGATGCTGCAGGTCGTGGCGTCGTGACGCGCGCGTCCTACGTGGTCACCGGCGCGTCGAGCGGCATCGGGCGCGCGTGCGTGGCGGAGCTGGTCCGCCGGGGCGCCCACGTGTGGGCGAGCGTCCGGACCGACGGCGACGAGGCGGAACTCGCCCGCGCGTACGGCACCGCGGTCACGGTGCTGCGGATGGACCTGCGCGACGCGGCATCGGTCGCGGCGTGCGGCGAGCGGGTCGCGGCCGGGGGACCGGTGCGCGGCCTGGTGAACAACGCCGGCCTCGCGCGGCCGGGCCCGCTCGAGTACGTACCGCTGGAGGCGTTCCGGGAGCAGCTGGACGTGAACGTCACCGGCCAGCTCGCGGTCACCCGCGCGATGCTCCCGGCCCTGCGCATCGCCGAGACGGCCCGGGTGGTGACGGTCGGCTCGATCGGCGGCCGGATCGCCGGGCCGATGGTGGGGCCCTACCACACGTCGAAGTTCGCACTGGTCGGCTTGACCGACAGCCTGCGCGCGGAGCTGGCCCCGGAGGGCATCGAGGTGGTCCTGGTCGAGCCGGGCGCGGTGGCGACGGAGATCTGGCCCCGGGCCCGCGCGGCGGCGGAGGAGGTGCGCGCGGCCCTCCCGGCGGCGGGCCTCGAGCGCTACTCGGCACAACTGGCGGCGGCGGAGCGAAGCGCGGCCCGTTCGGCACGCACGGGTGTACCACCGCGGCGGGCGGCGGAGGTGGTGGTCCGCGCGTTGACCACCCGCCGCCCGGCGCCGCGGTACCTGGTGGGCACGGACGCCCGGGTGGCGGCGGTACTGGCGAACCTGCCGTTCCGCCTGCGTTACCGGTTGACGGCGGCGAAGCGATGACCCGCCGTGTGGTGGCGGGTGGCCGACCGATGCCGCGCCTGGGCCGCGGGCGTGGCGGCCGCGCGATGACTCGCCCGGCGGCGGTCGCGCGTGCGGCGCGGCCGAGTGATGGCGCGCCCGGCGGCGGTCGTGTGTGCGGCGGCCAAGCGATGACGCGCCCGGCGAGGGTGCGTGCCTGGGGCGGCCGCGCGCTGACCCGCCCCGCCGCGGTCGCTCGTGCGGCGGCCACCCGATGACCCGCCGGGTCATGATCATCGCGCCCGGCTCGCGCGGCGACGTCCAGCCCTGCGTCGCGCTCGGCCGGGGGCTCGTTGCCGACGGTGATCGGGTCAAGATCCTTGCCGCGCCGCGGTTCCGATCCCTCGTCGAAGACCACAACCTCACCTTCGCGCCGCTCTCCGCCGATCCTGCGGCCATCCTCGGCTCGGCCGCGGGGCGAGCGTGGACCGCGGGCGGCCCGCTGAAGTTCGTGAGCGGGCTGCGCGAAGTCCTCCGCCCCGTGCTGGCCCGGCTGCTCGCCGACGCCCGCACCGGCACCGCCGGGGCGGACCTGATCCTCGCGCCCACCCTCGGCTTCCTCGGCACGCACCTGGCCGCCCACCACGGTGTCCCGCACGCCGAACTGCACTACCAGCCCAGCGTGCCGACCCGAGCCTTCGCCCACCCGCTGCTCCCCGGCGCCGCCCGGCTGGGGCCGTGGGGCCGGCAGCTGAGCTTCCGGGTGGTCGACGCGCTGGCCTGGCAGCTCCTGCGGCCCGAAATCGACCGCTGGCGCAGCGGAACGCTCGGCCTGCCCGCCGCGGGGGTGCGCGGGCCGCGGCGGGGGGCGCCGGTGCTCTGCGGGTTCTCCGGCGCCGTCGTGCCGCGGCCGCCGGACTGGCCCGCGCACGTCCACGTCACCGGCTACTGGTTCCTCGACGCCGGTCGGTGGCGCCCCGGCCCGAAGCTGCGCGACTTCCTCGCCGCCGGTCCGCCGCCGGTGTACGTCGGGTTCGGCAGCATGCGCCCGGCCGAAGCGGCGAAGACGTTCGAGGTCGTCCGCACTTCCTTGCGCCGCGCGGGGGTGCGCGGCCTGCTCGCCACCGAAGGCGACTTCGACGCCGACGACCTGCTGACCGTCGCCGACGTCCCGCACGACTGGCTGTTCCCGCGCACGGCGGGCGTCGTCCACCACGGTGGTGCCGGGACCACCGCGGCGGCTTTGCGCGCCGGGGTCCCGGCGCTGGTGTGCCCGGTCTTCTCCGACCAGCCCTACTGGGGCGAGCGGGTGTCCCGGCTCAGCGCCGGGCCGAAACCGTTGCCGCTCAAGGCACTCGACGCGGACCGGCTGACCGCCCGGCTGCGGGAGCTCACCGGCAACCCGCTCTTCCGGCGCGGCGCGCAGTACGTCGGCGCGCGGCTGCGGGCCGAGGACGGGGTGGCCCACGCCGTTTCGGTGCTGCGGCGGGCTTAGGTGGTCCGCGGCCGCGCCGGGACCGCGCGCTCGACCGCCGACACCAACGCCCGCAACGCGGCCACCTCCGCGGCGAGCGCCTTGCGGCCCGCCGGGCTGATCGTGATCCAGGTGCGGGGCCGCTTGCCCTCGTACCCCTTCTCGACGTCGATCAGCCCGGCCTCCTCGAGGATCGTGACGTGCCGGGACAGGTTCCCGGCCGTCATGTCCAACGTCCGGCGCAGGTAGCCGAAATCCACCTTCCCGGCCTCGGCGGCGATGGTGAGGATGCCGAGCCGGTGCCGCTGGTGGACCGTTTCGTCCAGGCCCGCCGCGGGGTGCTCGCTCACGCGCGCACCCGCCGCTCGTACCAGGCCGCGAAGGCGCCGCCGGCGAGCAGCACCAGCCCCGGGGGCAGCGTGTTCGTGAACGCCATCGTCACTTCCCCGTCGTAGCGCGGGAAAAGCCCGAGGTGGAAGAACACGTGCTGCACGTTGTAGAGGTTCACCAGCAGCGCCGAGGCCGCGAAGAGCCCGCTGACGACGCCGAGCACCCGGCTGCGCTCCAGCCACGCCAGCCCGAGCAGGCCGAGCGCGATCGTCAGGAGCGGCGCGTAGGGCCGGGCGGGGGCGAGCGCGAGGTCGAGCATCGCCAGCACGACGAAGCCGGCGACCATCGCGACCGCCGTGGCCGCACCGCGCGCGCCCCGGTTGCCGAGCCGCGGCCGCAGCCACAGCACCCCGCCGGCGGCCAGCGCGGCGACGGCCGCGACCGGGACGGTGAACGACGGCTGCGCGTACGGCGACCGCCCGACCCGGTAGGCGAAGGACTCCACCACCGGCAGCCCGAACGAAATCGCGAGGACGCCGAGCAGCCCGATCGCGAGGTAGCCGCGGATCGGCGTCCGCACCCCGCTGCGGCGGCCGCGGTGGAGGTACCAGGCCGCGGTGGCCAGGAACCCGCCGACGACCACGACCAGCCAGTACAGCTGCAGCGGCGTCCCGAACCAGACGCCGGCCA
Source organism: Amycolatopsis sp. cg9 (assembly GCF_041346945.1). Taxonomy (NCBI): domain Bacteria; kingdom Bacillati; phylum Actinomycetota; class Actinomycetes; order Pseudonocardiales; family Pseudonocardiaceae; genus Amycolatopsis; species Amycolatopsis sp. cg9. The sequence goes on from NZ_CP166850.1 coordinate 7,518,188, forward strand.
CGCCGAACCGCGGCGGCCCGCCTTCGGCCCAGAGCGGCGCCAGCAGCACGAGCACGCCGAACAGCAGCAGCGGCGGCACGTAGGCGTGGCGGTCCGCCCTGGCCCGGGCGCGCAGCCGGGTCATCTCGTCGAGCAGGGCGGCCGGCGGCAGGTCGGTCACGGTGGTCTCCCCAGATCCGTAACTGGTTTGTTTGGCAAACCAGATCTGCGGGTGAACTTAGCGCACGGCGGGGGTGGCGCGGAAGCCTAGGCCGCGATCGCCAGCACCAGGCCGGTCCCGGCGATGGCCACGCAGGCCGCGATCGTCGTCCGGCGGTAGTGGAGGATCAGCGCCGCGAACTCGCGCAGCAGCGCGCTCGGCAGGAAGTACCCCGCGGTCGGCGATCCCGTCGCGTGGTAGGGCAGGTGCAGCCGGCGGCACTCCACCGCCGCCCGGAAGACGTGGTAGCTGCTCGTCACCGCCACCACCCGGTGGGCGCCGCCGGGCAGCAGCGCCGCCGAGAAGCGCAGGTTCTCCTCGGTCGTGGTGGCCTGGTCTTCGCGCAGGATCCGCTCGTCCGGGACCCCGCGCTCCCGCAGGTACGCGTGCATCGCTTCGGCTTCGGTGACCGCCTCGCCGGGACCGCGCCCGCCCGACACCACCAGCAGCGGCGGCTCGGCCTCCCGCGCGGCGAGCCGGAGCGCGCGCTCGAGCCGCCCGGCCAGCAGCGGCGGCACCCGATCCCCGGCCAGGCCGGAGCCGAGCACGATGATCGCGTCGATGCCGCCGCGCCGGCCGATCCGGCTGTACACCACGGAATACACCAGCAGCGACAGGAACAGGAACCCGAAGTAGCACGCGAGCACCGCCGCGATGGCCACCAGCGCCGAGCCCCACCGCCCGAGCGGGGCGAAGAACAACGCCTCCAGCGCGAGCAGGCCGGCGCCGAGCGCGAGCGACAGGAGGTTCCCGGTGCTGCGCCCTTCGCGGCGCCACATCTGGACGCCGTTGACGAGCAGCGCGACGGGCAGCACCAGCGCGGCGAGCGCCACCGCGGCCCCGGCCACCGCCAGCAGCACCGGCGTCTCCCGCAGCAGCCACAGCGTGGCCAGCAGGAGCGCCACGCCCAGCCAGACGGCGTTGCCGAGCCGGCGCGGCTCGCGCGCCAGCCGCACGGCGAACACCAGCAGCGCCACGGCGGCCGCGACCGGCAACACCGCACCGGCGACGTTCACTGCGGCCTCCCTGGCTGTTCCCCCGCGTGGAGGTCCAACCTAGCCCGTGCGCCGCCGCCGGGTGCGGGGAGCGCCGCTAAGCCTTGCGCTGCATGCTCGACCGCGCCGGGTTCCCTTGGTCGGCGGCCTTCGGGTCGGCCTCGTCCTGCTTGGCCCGCACGCCGGACTCGATCCGGTCGCCGAGGTCCTTGTCGACGTTGCGCCAGTAGTCGAACGCCCGCGCCAGCACCGGCTCGCCGACGCCGTTGAGCAGGTGCCCGACGACGTTGTCGACCAGCCGCTCGCGGGCGGCGTCGTCGAGGACCTCGCGGACCATCGTGCCGGCCTGGCCGAAGTCGTCGTCGTCCTCGCGCAGCGTGTAGGCGGTGCGGACCATGTCGCCGTCGGTGTGCCAGCCCGCCGGCTGCCCGTACCGCGCGACGTCGGCGTGCGGGCCGCCCTTCGAGTTCGGCGCGTACACCGGGTCGGACACCTTCGTGTACCGCATCGCGCCGTCCTTGCTGTAGCTGTGGACGGGCGCGACGGGCGCGTTGACCGGCAGCTGCCGGTAGTTCGCGCCGATCCGGTAGCGGTGTGCGTCCGGGTAGGAGAACAGGCGGCCGAGCAGCATCTTGTCCGGGCTGGCGCCGATGCCGGGCACGAGGTTGCTCGGCTCGAACGCGGCCTGCTCGATCTCGGTGTGGTGGTCGGTCGGGTTCCGGTCCAGCGTCATCCGGCCGACGTCGATCAGCGGGTAGTCGCCGTGCGGCCACACCTTCGTGAGGTCGAACGGGTTGAACCGGTAGGTCTTGGCGTCGTCGAACGGCATGACCTGCACCTTGAGCGTCCAGCTCGGGTGGTCGCCGCGCTCGATCGCCTCGTACAGGTCACGAGTGTGGTAGTCGGTGTCGGCCGAGGCCATCTGGTCGGCTTCGTCCTGGGTGAAGTGCTCGACGCCCTGGTCGGTCTTGAAGTGGTACTTCACCCAGAAGCGTTCACCCGAGGCGTTGACCCACATGAACGTGTGGGAGCTGTAGCCGTTCATGTGCCGCCAGGTCCGCGGGATGCCGCGGTCGCCCATCAGCCACGTCACCTGGTGCGCCGATTCCGGCGACAGCGTCCAGAAGTCCCACTGCATGTCGTGGTCGCGCAGGTTGTTGTCCGCGCGGCGCTTCTGCGACCGGATGAAGTGCTGGAACTTCAACGGGTCCCGGATGAAGAAGACCGGGGTGTTGTTCCCGACCATGTCGTAGTTGCCTTCGCTGGTGTAGAACTTCACCGCGAAGCCGCGCGGGTCGCGCCAGGTGTCGGGGCTGCCCCGCTCCCCGGCGACGGTGGAGAACCGGATCAGCAGGTCGGTCTTCGTCCCCGGCTGGAACACCGCCGCCTTGGTGTACGCGCTGACGTCGCCGGTCACCTCGAACCGCCCGAACGCGCCGCTGCCCTTCGCGTGCGGCTGGCGTTCCGGGACGCGTTCGCGGTTGAACTGCGCCATCTGCTCGATGAGGTAGCTGTCCTGCAGCAGGATCGGGCCGTCCGGGCCGACCGTGAGCGAGTGCTCGTCGCTTTCGACCGGGATCCCGGCGTCGGTGGTGGTCGGTTCGGGAGGGGACTGCGTCATTGCGGTGTCTCTTTCCGCGGTGTGGCGCGGCATTCGGGGCACTGGCCCCAGAACACCACTTCCGCTTCGTCGATCAGGAAGCCGTGCGCGTCGTCCGGGGCCAGGCACGGAGCCGCGCCGACCACGCAGTCGACGTCCTCCGTCCGCCCGCAGATGCGGCACACGACGTGGTGGTGGTTGTCCCCGGCTCGCCGTTCGAACCGGGCGGGGTGTCCCGGCAGTTCGATCCGCCGGATCAAGCCGGCCTCCGTGCACGCGCCCAGGACGTCGTAGACGCCTTGGGTGGACACCGAGCCCAGCACCGACCGGACCCCGGTGCCGATTTCGTCCACTGTGGAGTGAGGATGCCCGGCCAGCCAAGCGAGCACTGCCCGCCGGGGCGCCGTGACCCGCAGGCCGGCGGCCCGCAGCGCGGTGGTCACATCGCTCATGGCCCCACCGTGCGCGCTTCTTCGGAACGAGTCAAGTCCACGGATGGAGTGTTTGGCGGCGCGGAAAACGGGTAGGGACAGGAAGTTCTGGCATCGTGGCGGGGTGAGCGAGCGACCGGCCTTCGTGCTGCACGAGCACTGGCGGCCGCGGCACCACTTCGACCTCCGGCTGGAGGAAGACGGCGTGCTGCGGTCGTGGGCGGTGCCGCGCGGCCTCCCGCCGGACGCGGGCGGGGACCGGCTGGCGGTCGCCGTGCCCGACCACGAGCTCGACCACCTCGGCTACGAGGACGAGACCAAGAAGATCGCCGACACGGGCTGGTGGGAGGAGCACGACCGGACGGCCAAGCGGATCCTGTTCACGTTGCACGGCCGGACGTCGTCGGTGCGGTACGCGCTGATCCGCACCGCGCGGGACTGGCTGCTGCACCGGACCCGGGAGCAGCCGGACTGAGCGCCTACGCGCCGGACGGGGCCGGGCGCATGGCCCGGTGCGCCCACTGCCCGAGCACGGCGAGCAGCGCGATCTCCAGCACCATCATCAGCCGTTCCACCAGGCCGGTCGCCACCGTCGGCAGGTGCCCGCCGAGCACGACGTTCACCGCGAACGGGACGATGAACGGCAGGTAGAACGGGATCGCGGCCAGCGCCAGCCGCCGGGACCAAGCGGCGAAGCGGCGCCAGCGCGGGTCGTCGCGGTGCCGTCGGCCCAGCGCCCAGCCGACGACCGGCAGGCTCAGGCACGTCACCGCGGACGCGTAGAGGTGGATCTTGCCCGTCGCCGTGATCGCCCCACCCTGCGGATCCTTCGCGAACACCGCCACCGCCAGCAGGCTCACACACCACAGCGCCTTCGCCGCGACGAGCGCCGGGTTCGCCAGCAGGCCGCGGCGGTACAGCGCGACCAGCAGCAGCGCCGAGCCGGTGCTGGTCAGCAGCAGCGCGCCGTCCCACAGCCAGCGGCCCGGGCTCAGTGCGTAGTCGCTGAGCATCGTGCTGACCGGGTCGAGTGCCGCCACCCGCCGGTCGAGGTGCAGCACGGCCAGGAGCACGACAGCGCCGGCGAAGGCGGCCAGCGCCCCGGGGACGAGCAGCCGGGCGCGCAGGGACGGACGGGTGGGTGCGGGGCACAGCATGTAAGGGGACACTCCCGGGCGGGTCGGCTGGTTCAAGCGCAGCCGCGCACGCTACCCGTGACCGTTCCGTGACCAGCGCGCGACACTTCCGAGATGTGACCTGGAGCACAAGCCTGCACTTTCACGTGAAAGTGCTGACCTGGGGGCCGCACTTTCACGTGAAAGTGCGGCTTCAGTGGTCGCCCTCGGCCGGGATTTCCGCCGAGTCGGTGAGGCGGAGCTTGCGCCGGGCCCGCTGGTAGAACGTCGTCATCCCGAGCCGCACCACCCGCGCCGCACTCGGGCGGGCGCTCAGGTCGAGCCGGTCGCCGGGGGAGACGTACCCCTGCACCTGGCCGTCGACCTCCACCGCGAGCCGGCCGCTGGTCGGCAGCAGTTCCAGGGTGACCTCGTCGTGCACCGAGAGCACCACACCCCGGCTGTACGCCGAGTGCGGCGCCGCCGGGGTGACCAGCAGCGCTTCCACCGACGGGCTGGTGATCGGCCCGCCGGCGGAGAAGCTGTACGCCGTCGAGCCGGTCGGGGTCGCCACGACCACCGCGTCCGCCGAGTAGCTGACGAACGGCTGGCCACCGACGCGGACCGCGACGGCCGCGCTGCCGTCGCCGGGCACGCGCACCACCGCGATGTCGTTGAACGCCGTGATCCGCCGCCCGGCGAGCACCGCGTCCACGGCCAGCCGCGGCTCGACGGTGAACTGGTGGTCGTCGATCGCCGAAAGCGCGCCCGGCAGGTCCGGGACGTCGACCTCGGCGAGGAAGCCGAGCTTGCCCAGGTTCACCCCGAGCACCGGCGCGCGCTGCCCGTCGGCCAGCCGCATGGCCCGCAGCATCGTGCCGTCACCGCCGAGGCTGACCACGAGGTCGGCGCGCCGCCCGAGCTCTTCGGGCGTCACCCCGATCGCGGCGCAGTCCAGCCGGACGATCTCGTCCTCGATGCCGAGGATCTCGATGCCCCGGTGGCCCGCCCAGCCCAGCACGGCCTCGACGGCGGCCGCCGAGTCGCGGCGGGGGTGCAGCACCAGTCCCGCGGAGTGCATGTCAGCGGCCCCGGGCGGGGGCGGTTCCGAGCGTCATGCGCCCAGTCTGCCCGCTCCCGCCCGCCGCCGCGAGAACCGCAGCGCGCCGTCGTCGATCTTGCCGTGCCGGAGCTTGACGACGTCGTGCGCGTAGCTCATGCCCAGCTGCCACGGCGCCCGCGAGCCCGCCTTCGGGAACTCGTCGATCGACCGCAGCACGTACCCGGCGTCGAAGTCCAGCAGCGGCCGCTCGGTGACCGCCGGGTCGTCGTTGACCGGCACGGCCTGGTCGTACCCGCCGCGGTCGAGGTGGCGCAGCAGCCGGACGAAGTACTCGCCGACGAGGTCGGCCTTGAGCGTCCAGGACGCGTTCGTGTACCCGATCGTGAAGATGAAGTTCGGCACGCCGCTGAGCATCATCCCCTTGTACGCCATGGTTTCCGGCAGCTTGACCGGCTCGCCGTCGACGACCAGGTCGATGCCGCCGAAGGCGAGCAGCCGCAGCCCGGTGGCGGTCACGACGACGTCCGCTTCGAGCTCGCCGCCCGACTCGAGCCGGATCCCGGTGCCGGTGAAGGAGGCGATCCGGTCGGTGACGATCGAGGCGTCACCGTGCTTGATCGAGCGGAACAGGTCGCCGTCCGGGACCAGGCAGAGCCGCTGGTCCCAGGGCTGGTAACGCGGCTTGAAGTGGGTGTCGACGGCGTACCCGGGCGGCAGCTGCTTCATCGCGGCCTTGCGGATCAGCGCCTTGACCACGCCGGGGCGGCGCCGGCTGAGCTGGTAGATCAGCGTGCTGACGGCGACGTTCTTCCAGCGCGCGATCGGGTACGCCAGCCGCGGGCCGAGCAGGCCGCGCAGCCGGTTGGCCAGCGCGTCCTCCGACGGCAGCGACAGGATGTAGGTGGGGGAGCGCTGCAGCATCGTCACGTGCCCGGCGCGGTCGGTCATCGCCGGGACCAGTGTCACGGCGGTCGCGCCGCTGCCGATCACGACGACCTTCTTGCCGGTGTAGTCGAGGTCCGCCGGCCACTGCTGCGGGTGCACCACGGTGCCGCCGAAGTTCTCGATGCCGGGGAACTCCGGGGTGTGGCCGCCCGCGTAGTCGTAGTAGCCGCTGCACAGGTACAGGAACTTCGCGGTGAACTCCACGGGCTCGCCGTCGTGCACCGCTTCGACCGTCCACAGTGCGTCCTCTGTGGACCACGCGGCGCGGACGACCTTGTGCCCGAACCGGATGTGCCGGTCGATCCCGGCTTCGGCCGCGGTGTCGCGGACGTACTGCAGGATCGACGGGCCGTCCGCGATGGCCTTCGCGTCGGTCCACGGCCGGAACCGGTAGCCGAGGGTCTGCATGTCCGAATCGGACCGGACACCCGGGTAGCGGAACAGGTCCCAGGTGCCGCCGATGGCGTCGCGGGCTTCGAGGATCGCGTAGGTCTTGCGCGGGAACGCCGTCCGCAGGTGGTGGGCCGCGCCGACGCCGGACAGCCCCGCGCCGACGATCAGGACTTCGACGTGCTCGGTCATCGGACGGCCTCCGTCCGCCGCGGGCGCTTCATCACGCGCGAAAGCACGGCGTTGTAGTGGGTGGGGGTGATGCGGGCGAGCGCGTCGAACAGGTAGGCGTCCGGGCCGACCAGGATGCGGGCCTTGCCGCGGTCGACGCCGGCGTGGATGATCGCCGCGGCCTTGTCCGGCGACGTCATGGTCATCGCTTCGAACTGCGCGGCCATCTCTTCGCGGCTGCGGCCCAGCCCGGTGGGGTCGCGCCGGACGCGCGCGTTGCGGGCGATGTTCGTCGTGATGCCGCCCGGGTGCACGGTGATCGCGCGGACCGCGGAGCCGTGCAGCTCCTGCCGCAGCGATTCGGTGAACCCGCGCACGGCGAACTTGGCCGCGCAGTACGCGCTCTGGTTGGGCATCCCGAGCAGGCCGAACACGCTGGAGGTGTTCACGATCGCGCCTTCGCCCTGCTCGACGAGGATCGGCAGGAACGCGCGCGTCCCGTGGACGACGCCGTGGAAGTTGATGTCGTGCAGCCAGTCGTCGTCCTCGATCACCGCGTCGAGCACGCTGGAGGTGACCGCGACCCCGGCGTTGTTGAACACCGCGGCCAAGGGCGCCGGGAGCCAGCCCTGCACTTCCGCGGCGAAGCGGAGCTGGTCTCCGGCGTCGCGGACGTCGAGCACGCGGGTCAGCACCTTGCCGTGGAGGGCGGCCGCGGTGGCCTTCAGGCCGTCCTCGTCGACGTCGGCCAGCGCGACCGGCGAGCCGAGCCGGGACAGCCGGGTCGCCAGCGCGCGACCGATGCCGGAGGCCGCACCGGTGATCACCACCGGGCGTCCGGTGATGCTACGGGGCCGTGACATCGCTGCTCCTCGCGTGCTTGTCGATGAGGTCGAGGATCGTGGGCCACGCGCCTTCGGGCAGGTCGTGGCCCATGCCGGGGACGGTTTCGCGGCGGGCGCCGGGGATCGCGCGGGCGGTCGCGCCGCCGCCGGTGGGGTGGACCATCCGGTCGCGGTCGCCGTGGATCACCAGCGTAGGCGCGGTGATCTTGCGCAGCAGCGGGGTCCGGTTGCCGGACTTCATGATCGCGGCGAGCTGGCGGCCCACACCGCCGGCCGTAGGGTCGCGGTCCCAGCCCGTCCCGGCCGTCTCGCGCACCCGGGCCTCGTCGAACGGGAAGCCGTGCGAGCCGATGTGCCGGAACATCCGGACCGCGCTTTCGACGGCCTCTTCCCGCGACTTCGGCGGCTTCCCGCCCATCATCCGCAACGTGGAGAAGGCGGGGCGGCCGAGCAGGCGCGACCCGGTCGTCGACATGATCGACGTCAGCGTGCGGATCCGCTCCGGGTGCAGCGCCGCCACCGTCTGGGAGATCATCCCGCCCATGGACACGCCCGCGATGTGCGCGGTTTCGAGGTCGAGCGCGTCGAACAGGCCGACGGTGTCGGCGGCCATGTCCTTCAGGTCGTACTGCTGCGCGGGGAACCGCCCGGCGAGCATGCCGAGCAGGCTCGGCGGCCGGAAGCGCGGGTGCGTCGAGCGTCCGGCGTCGCGGTTGTCGAACCGGATCACCTCGAAGCCGCGGTCGGCCAGCTGCGCGCAGAAGGCGTCCGGCCAGCTGTGCAGCTGCTGGCCGAGGCCGGCGACGAGGACCAGCGGCTCGGCGCCGGCGTCCCCGATCCGTTCGTACGCCAGGGAAATCCCCCGGCCCGCGTCGGCGGTCTGTTCGGTCACTGCTCTCCTCCGGTTCGGCGGCGCACGACCGCGCGGCCGCCCTTGGCGGGGGCGTAGGCCACGCCCCTCGAGTGCCAGCGTTCGCCGGGCTCGGTCGTCGGTACGAGCGTGAAGTCCCGGAGCAGCGTCCGCAGCACGACGGTCAGCTCCATGGTCGCGAAGGCGGCGCCGAGGCAGCGGCGGGTGCCGCCGCCGAACGGGATCCACTGGTAGAGGTCCGGGCGCGCGCCGGCGAAGCGGTGCGGGTCGAAGGTGGCCGCGCGCGGGAACACGGCGTCGTCGTCGTGGATCAGCGCGATGCTCACCAGCACGTTGTACCCCTTCGGCAGGGTCCAGCGGCCGAGCTGGAAGCCGTCCTGCTTGACCTGCCGGGCGGTGAGGTCGATGACCGGGCGGCTGCGCTGGACCTCGAGGATCGTCGCGGCCAGGAGCTCTTCGCTTTCGGTGAGCTCGCGCAGGATCGCCGGGTGGCGGCGGAGGCGTTCGACGGCCCAGGCCAGCGTGGTCGCGGTGGTTTCGTGGCCGGCGGTGAGCAGGGTGAGGAGCTGGTCGGCGATCTCGTCGCGGGTGAGCCCGGAGCCGTCGTCGTAGCGGGTCTGCAGCATCATCGCGAGAACGTCGTCGCCGTCCGGGCGGGCCTTGGCGATCAGCCGGTCGACGATCGCGTCGTACTCGCGGCGCATCCGCTCGAAGCGGCGCCACGGGTTGAAGCGGCCCTTCTTCGTGATCGGCAGGACGGCCAGGCGCGAGCCGAGCGTGACGAACGGGGGGAGCAGTGCGCGCAGTTCCGCGAACTCGGCCCCTTCGGCGCCGAACACCGCGCGGAGAATGGCGTTCAGGGTGATCCGCATCATCGACGGCAGCGTGGCGAACGCTTTCCCGTCCGGCCAGCTCGCCAGTTCGCGGACGGTTTCTTCCTCGACGATCTGCTCGTAGGCGGCGAGCCGGCGGCCGTGGAAGGGCGGCACCAGGAGCTTGCGCTGCCGCTTGTGCTCGTCGCCGGAGAGGGCGAACAGCGACCGCGGCCCGAGCACCCGGCCGAGGTTGACTTCGAGGTTGTCGACGAGCTCGGGCCCGGACGTGAACAGCTGCTTGATCTCGGCGGGATTGCTGAGCACCACGGCGTTGCCGAAGATCGGCACGTCGACGGTGAAGGCGTCGCCGTAGTGCTCCTTGAGCCGCCGCATGCCCCGCAACGGTTGCGTGAGCGCGTAGACGCCCTGGACGGCGCGGGGCGCGCTCGGCCCCGGCGGCAGCGTCGCGGGGCGTGTCATGGTCGTCATCGACCCTCCCGGAAATGGTGGTACGCGAACGTACCGTCGGTACGGTACGCCGGTGTACCATCCGGTTTCAAGAGGAAGGGGTATAGCGTGACTTCCGTGGACGTCGACACCCGCCGGCACCGGCAGCGCCTGCTGGACGGGCTGGCCGCGTCGATCACCGAGGGCGGCTTCCGCGACACGACGGTGGCCGACGTCGTCCGCCGCGCCCGCACTTCCCGCCGCACGTTCTACGAGCACTTTTCGAGTCGCGAAGAGTGCCTGATCGCGTTGCTGTCCGACGCGAACCGCGCGATGATCCAGCAGATCTCCGACGCGGTGGACCCGAGCGCGCCGTGGTCCCTTCAGGTGCGGCAGGCGATCGAGGCGTGGATCGCGTGCGCGGAGTCAGAGCCGGCGATCACCCTGAGCTGGATCCGCGACGTCCCGGCACTGGGCGCGGCGGCGCGCGACCTGCAGCGCGACGCGATGGAGGGCTTCATCGCGATGACGCAGCGGTTGACGGACACCCCGTCGTTGCGCGCGGCGGGAATCAGCCCGCCGTCACGCCAGCTGGCGATCATGCTGCTGGGCGGGCTGCGGGAGCTGATCGCGACCACGGTGGAGGACGGTGGGCGCGCTGGGGATGTCACGGAGGTGGCGGTGCGGGCGTCGATCGCGTTGCTGGGGCCGGCCTGACTTACCCCAGGCGAGGGAGCTCGCCGCGCGGTCCGGTGCCGAGTGGGGACCAGGTCGCCGAACCGTCCGAACTGCTTCCCACGAGCCTGCCGGGACCGATGCTCACCTCGCCCGTCGGTCCCGACGAGACCTGGTTGAGGCTGGCCGAGAGGTCTGCTTCGACACCGCCGGGCAGTTTGAGCCGAACCAGGAACGGCAGGACGAAGCCGAGCGCGACCAGGCCCACCAGGATCGGGGTCAGCGTGCTGATCACGACGGTCGTCACCTTGCCGGTGAGGAAGAAGCCCAGCCACAGCGTGACGAGGAGGGCTCCCGCCACCGCGATCATCGTCGCGCTGCCGGCGAGGCTGTTCCTGGTGATCGCAAGGCTCTCCTCGGCGAGAGCCATCACCCGTCGCGCCTCGATGTGCTCGGGGTCGTGGTGCAGGCAGCGGCGGAAGTGGTGCAGCGCGCGTCGCCGGTAAAACGGCCGGGCCTGCGCCTGGGGCCCGCTTTCGCCGGCCTTGTACGCCGCCACGCCGGCCACGTAGTGGGGGTCTGGTTGGTTCGCCGCCAGCTCGATCGCCTGCCGTGCGGTGCTGAGCGCTTCGAGGTGCAGATCTCGGCGCTGGGTCTCGTCGCCCCTTCCGATGAGCAGGCGCGCGAGGGCGACGAGCAGTTGCCAGCGTGGCTGATCGCAGTTCGGACGCCGCAGCGCGTCTCGCAGTACGCGTTCGGCGGCCAGCAGGTCACCGGGCGACTTGATCAGCGCCAGTGACAGCCCGATGGCGGCGGCTCCCCGGGTCGGTTCGATGACGAGCGCTTGGCGGAAGTGCCGGGCGGCCCGCCGTGCCTCGGCCGGGTCATCGGTGCCGTCGAGGTCGCGCTGGAGGTGCAGGGCGCCGAGTTCGATGTGCGCCTGGCTGTCGTACCAGTTGCGCTCCAGCGCTTTGAGCAGCAGATTCTCGGCTTCCTCGAAGCGGCCCATCTGCGCGAAGAGCGCGCCGAGGTCGACGTAGCTGCCGCCGTAGGGGTCGATTTCGATGGACCGGCGGAGGTGGTGCTCGGCTTGAGGCAGGTTGCCTTGCCTGGCGTAGAGGACGCCGAGACAAGTGTGGGCGAGGTGCCGGCGCGGCTTGTCCGCGAGGACGTCGAGGCACAGTTGCTCGGCTTCGTCCTCGCCGTTCGGCTCCCCGCCGTGCACCAATGTCCAGGCGAGACCGACCAGGGCGTCATTCGACCGGGGCTGCTCGGCGATCGCGGCGCGGAACCGGCTTTCCGCCAGTTCGAGATCGTCGGCGCTGTAGGCGGCCCAGCCCAGGCAGTGGAGCGCGTCGGCCCGCCCGTACCGGCCCACCGCCAGCGTGAGAGCGCGTTCGAACGCCTGGCGGGCCCGGACGAGTTCGCCGCGGTCGCGAAGCACCCAACCCCACTCGATCACGACGTCGGCCCGGACGTTCTGGCCATCGAGGCGCGGCGCGAGGAGTCGCTCGGCCTCGCCGAACCGCCCCAGCGAGCGCAGGGCGGCGGACTTCGCCGTCAGAGCCCACGTAGACCTGGGAAGCCGCGACAGGCTGCGGTCGAACCAGGTGAGGGCCTCTTCGTGCCGGTTCTGCACGTCCCGGAGCCGACCCATTTCCTGCATGAGACCGACGTGGTCAGGAAGCAGGTCGAGGGCGGCGGCCAAGGCGGCTTCTGCGTCTTCGTACCGCCCGGCCAGCCACAGTGCGTTGGCGTGGTTGACCCGGACCCAGCCGTTGCGCGGATCGACCTCGATGGCCTTCTCGTAAACGGCGATGCCCTCCGCCCGGCGCTCCATCCAGCCGTAGGTCCAGGCCAATTCGACGCGGAACTCGAGGTAGTTCGGGCGGCGCTCGATTTCTTCGAGCAAGATCCGGACCGCTTCGTCGTAGCGGCGAAGGATCCGCAGGCAGCCCAGTTTGCCGCGCAATGACGTCCGGTCCGTCGGGTGCAGTGCCAGTACCGCTTCGAAGTCCGTCAGCGCTGTTTCGTACCCACCGAGGTCAGACCGGATATTCCCGATGGCGCGCCGGAACTGGGCGTCGCGGGGGAACCGTTCGGCACCGCTCTCGGCGACGGCGATCGCCTGCTGGTGTTCTCGGGTGTCGCGCAGCAGGCCGATGCGGCGTTTGAGCACATCCGGCTCGTCGGGAAGACTCCAGAGGATCTCGCGTGCTTGCTCGTATTCCCCGGCGATCCGGAGGTACCAGCTCAGGTCCAGCGCCAGGCTTCGCCGGTGGGGCAGGGCGGCGCAGGCCTCGCGGAGGCTGGCGATGGTGGCGGCGTCGTCCCCCGATTCCTGGTGGAGTGAAGCCGCTCGGGTGCGAAGGTCGGTGGAGAAGGGGTTGAGAGCCACCGCCGACCGTGCGACCTGCTCGGCTTCCGCGTACCGCCCGCGCTTGGCGAGCAGCCGGATCCGGCTGTCCCAGGCACTGGTGTAACGTGGCCACCCACGGTTGACCCGCTCGAAGTAGTCGAGAGCCTCGTCGACGGCGCCGGCCTCTTCGCTGAGGAGGGCCTGCTTGTCGAGTGGTTCGGGGTACTCCGGGAAATCCGCCTGTGCTTCGGTGAGCAGCTGCCGGGCCTCGTCATTGCGGTGGAGCCAGCGCAGCGCACGGCTGACCTCCACGTGGTAAGTGATTTCGCAAGGGCTCAGTTCCGCCGCGCGGCGGAACCACGAGAGCGCGTCCTCGTCGCGGTCCTGATCGGCGTACACCCAGCCCAGTTCGCTGTGGAGTTCGGCATCGTGCGGGCAGAGCCCGATCGCAGCCGTGGCCGCCGCTTCGGCCTGGCCGAAACGGCCCGCCTGCCTCAAGATCCGGGCCTGACAGGCCAGCGAGGCCGGATCAGCCGGAGCGAGCGAGACAGCTTCCCGGGCCGTGGCGATCGCCGCACCGATGTCGGGTAGATCGCGATACCGCCAGGCCTGTTCGATCAGCAGCGCGACGGTATCCGGGCACCGGTCGACCGCGGTGCGAAGGCACTCGACGGCTTCGCTCTTCCGGTCGAGATTCATCAGCGCGTACGCGCGCCACTGGTAGTAGGCCGCTCGATACTCGTCGAGTTCCACTGCGCGGTCGAACGCTGCCAGCGCTCCGTCGAAGTCGTGCTGTTCTTGGAGAACGGTTCCCAGTTCGAGGTGGAGGCGACTCGCCTCCGGCAGCCTCGCGACCGTGGTTTCGGCGTGCTCGCGCGCCTCGTCCAGCCGGTAGGCGTCGGCCAGGATGTCGATCTTCCCGCAATGTGCGGCGACGTATTCAGCCTCGATTTCCAGTGCTCGGTCGTACTTTTCGACCGCCGCGGAAACCTTGCTGGATCGTGCCAACGCCGATCCCCACGCCACGTACAACTCGGCGGCCCCGGGATGATGCGCCACCGCCAGTTCGGCGGCGGCCGTCGCTTCTTCCGCACGATTCAACCACGAAAGCGCTCGGATCCGGCTTTTCAGCGCCTCCAGGTGCGTGGGTTCGACGCCGAGCACCGTCTCGCACTCGTCGAGCAGGTACCGCTCGTCGTCGGTTTCATCGGCGGTCACCCGGGCTCGCGCGATCCGGACCAAGTGGGCTGCCGGGTTCTCCGCCAGGGCCGCGTCCGCCGCCGCGCGAGCGTCGTCGTACCGCCGCTGCCTGCTGAGCACAGCCACCCGCCACGCCTGGGCCGATTCGCCGGGCGGATCCAGTCCAGCCGCGCGGTCGAAATGCCCGAGCGCGATTTCCCAGCGATCCCGCTCGAACGCGATCCGGCCCAGCTCGACGTGCGCCGTGGCGCCGTCGAGGAGCTTTTCGATCGCCATTTCCGCCTCCGCGTAGCGGCAGGCTCGGCGCAGCGATGTGACCGTTTTCCGGGAATCGGGCGCATTCACCGGCGTAGTGGACACCACGATCGATGTCCGGCGCTTCGGCCGTTCGGGGGAGTGACCCGCGCGCCCCGGTCTCGAATTGCGACAGCCGGGCCGGCGGAGACGTACGAGGTGTTCGCCGACGCGCCCGCGATCTCGGCCCTGAACGTGGTCATCACCTCTTGAGCGGTCAGGTCATGGTCGGATCGCCCAGCGCGAGCTCGGGTGGCCGGCCGCCCCGCCGGCTGACGACGACGGTCGCCGATCCGAACGGTGATGCCGACGCGCCCGGGCGGGACATCTCCACCCGAAGCAGGCGCGCGCCGGTCACGTCCAGGTCGATGGTGGCCGGTTTGCCGGCCGCGACGTCGTGCTGGGAGCGGGGGGTCCCGTCGAGCACCACGCGGACGCGGCCGACCTGGAACGCGTCGGCGGCGTCGTCGGGGACCCCGGCGACGGTGCTGAACCGCTGGTAGTTCCCGCCGAGTTCGAGCTCGACGAAGCCGGTTCCGGTGGCCGTCGGGGAGGTCGGCCGCAAGACGATGCTCTCTTCGTAGCGGGTGCCGCCGATCGACGCCGGAGCGCGGCGCACACCGCTGCTGGCGCACAGCCACGGCAGTTCGCCCGCGGGGACCTCGCGTGGCTCGCGGGCTCCGCCGAGCCAGGTCCCGCGGCGGGGCATCGGGTACTGGCCCTGCCCGGTGATCGCGGCGACGAGGTCTTCCACACCGGCCGGCGTGAACTCGACGACGTGGTACCTCGTCGTCGAGTGGGCGTTGAGGAAGTCCGGGATCTCCTCGACCGAGCGGCCCGGCAGCACGACGGGCAGCACGCGCTCGGTCTCGCGGCGCAGGTCCCGGGTCAGGTTGTCGCGGATGATCGCCGCTTCGAACTGGGATCCCCGGCCCTCGTGGGGCATCGCGGTGCCGTCGGCGCGGCTCTTGTAGGCCGGTGACGCGATGACGAGGATGAAATCCGCCTTGGCGAGGTTTTCGGTGGCCCACAGCGACCAGTCCCGGCGCACGTTGTCGTACCAGAGGTCCAGGTGCACGTCCAGGCCGATGCCGATGCGCAGGAACGACGCGAACTCGTGCACGAGTTCCTTGTGTTCCGGGTTGTCGTGCGCGTAGGTGACGAACACCCGGGGCGCTTCACGGTCGGTCACCGGGAAAACGATGATGCGCCGATTCCGCGTTTGTCAAGGCTTTCGAGTGGGTCGTCGAGATTGTCCAGTGGTGGCCAGGTATTGGCATGGTTCTGTCCAGTTTCGCGCCTTTCCCGGCCGCTCGCACCCGGCCTAGGATGGCCGTTGCCTGGTGGGGAGCGGTGAAGGAGCGAAGACACGCGTGTACGAGTACGACGTGTTCATCAGCTACCAACGCACCGGCCGGGACATTTCCGCGTGGGTGAAAAACCATTTCCACCCCCGGCTCGCGGAGGTTCTCGACAACAACCTCTACCGCGACGCGCGGATATTCTGCGACGACCAGGTCCCGACCGGCACGAGCTGGCCGGTCGAATGGCGCACGGCGTTGCAGCACACGCGGGTGCTGGTGCCGGTGTGTTCGCCGAAGTACTTCCGGGACGAATGGTGCCTGGCCGAGTGGTATTCGATGGCGAAGCGCGAGGAGCTGACCACGGGCCCGCTGATCTACCCGGTGATCTTCTGCGACTCCCGGAACTTCCCGGAGTGGGCGCACCAGCGGCGCATGCGCGACCTGCAGCAGTGGAACCACCCCTTCGAGCACTTCCAGCTGACACCGGCGTACCTCGAGTTCAACCACAAGATCGCCGAGATCGCCAAGGAACTCGAAGAACTCATCGAACGAGCGCCGGACTGGCGGGCGGACTGGCCGGTGCTCACGCCGGCCCCCGAGCCGCCGAAGCCGGCGCGGATGCCGAGGTTCTGACGGATGCCGGGCTCGGTGTTCACCTTCTACTCCTACAAGGGCGGCGTCGGCCGCAGCTTCACGCTGGCCAACATCGCCGTGCTCCTCGCCCGCTGGGGTCATCGGGTGCTCTGCCTGGACTGGGACCTCGAAGCGCCCGGCCTCGGCGACTACTTCCGGCCGCAGCTGCCGGGCCGGCCGCGCGGCGGCGTGGTGGACCTCGTCGCGGACTTCCAGGCCGGCCGGTTCGCGCCGAACGCGCACGTCATGCGGCTCCGGGGCGCCCGCGCGCTCGACTTCATCGCGGCCGGGAGCGAGGGGCCCGGGTACGTCGGCCAGGTCCAGGCGATCGACTGGGACGAGCTCTACGACGAGGGGTTCGGCGAGTACCTCGAGAAATGCCGGGAGCAGTGGACCGCCGAGTACGACTTCGTGCTCATCGACAGCCGCACCGGGATCTCCGACATCGGGAGCATCTGCACCGCGCACCTGCCGGACCACCTCGTGGTGCTGTTCACGGCGAACCGGCAGAGCATCCGCGGCGCGATGGACCTCGCCGGGCGCGCGGACAAGGCGCGGAACCTGCTGCCGTTCGACCGGTCCCGGCTGACGGTCCTGCCGGTCCTCTCGCGCTTCGACAACCGGGAGGAGTACGGCCGGTCGGAGGAGTGGCGGAGGATCGTCGTCGGGGAGACGGCCGAGCTGTACCGGACGTGGCTCGACCAGGGCGTCGCGCCGGAGACGATGTCCCGGCACCTCACGCTGCCGTACGTGTCCTACTGGAGTTTCGGCGAGCAGCTGCCGGTGCTGTCGGAGAAGACGCCGAGCGCGGACCAGATCGGGTTCGCGCTGGAGACGGTCGCGGCGGTGATCGCCTGCCGCCTCGACCGCACCGACCTGCTGGCGGAAAACCGTGACGCCTACGTGGCGGCCGTGCGTGCGAGCCGCCAGGAGTTCAAGCACGAACTGCGGGTCAGCATCCCGAGATCGTCGGTGGGACCGGCCGCCGAGCTGGTGGCGGAACTGGAGAAGCTGAACGTCCGGGTCGTGAAGTCCCTGTCGGGCGACCGTTCCCTGCTGTCGCGGGCCGAGGACGACGCCCGCCACCTGTGCCTGGTCGTCGACGGCAAGGTGAGCCGCTGGCAGGCGGCGGAGGTGGAGCTGTTCCTGCACCGGACGCTCGGCCAGGACCGCCGCGTCATCCCGGTCCTGACCTCCGGCACGGAGGCGGCCGGCCTGCCGGGCTACGTCGGCAACCTGCGGTACATCCGCCTCGGCGCCCGCGGCCCGGCGGAGGTGGCCCGCGACCTGGTCGCCCAGCTGCACGGCTTCACACCGCTGATCGAAGCGGTCGACGTCGCCGAAGTCCTGCACCAGGCCCGCGACGCCCAGCTGCGCCCCGCCCGCTGGGACCTGGTCGACGAACTGATCGACGGCCTCCGCACGGCGATCGGCGCGGGCGACGACGCCCGGGCCAACGACCTCGCGGCCGACCTGGCGGTGGCCACCCGCACCCGCCCCGCGAACGGCGACGCCCGCGACGGGGCACCCCAATCGACCCGCCACGCGATCGAATGGCTTCTGCTCCTGCTCGACGCCCGCGCGAAAACCACGACGCAGCACCGGAAGGATCTCGAATGACCGACCGCTTGGGACAGAAGCAAACCGCGGCGATGTTCACGCTGATGGTGCTGGGCCGGGAGGTGTCCAACCAGGAGCTGGAGGAGGTCGTGGGGTTCACCCTCACGGGCACCGAGCGGACGGGGCTGAACAAGCTCGGCTACGTCGACAGCGACCGGACCGGGCCGAAGCGGAGTTTCGTGCACGAGCTGAGCGAGAGCGGCTGGGCGTGGTGCGAGGAGGAGCTGGCGGCGGGCGGCCCGCCGCCGCAGCGGGGCCAGAGCCCGCTGGCGGCGGCGCTTTACGTCATCCTCGGCCGGCTGGGGGAGTACCTGCGGCGGGAGAAGCTCCGGCTGGCGGACATCTTCGCCGAGGGCGAAGCCGGCCTGCCTGAGACGACCGCGTCGGGCGGCAGCCTCGAAGACCGGATCCGCGTCGCCTACCGCGAGCTGGTGAAGGAGCCTCGTGGCTGGGTCGGGCTGGTCGACCTGCGGCCGAAGCTCGACGCGCCCGCCGCGGAAGTCGACGCCGTGCTCAAGGAGCTGAGCCGCGCCGGCACCGTGCACCTGGTCCCGGAGGACAACCGCAAGGCGCTCACCGCGGCCGACCACGAGGCGGCGATCCGCATCGGCGGCGAGGACAACCACTTCGTCGCGTTCGAGGCGTCATGATGGACGAGCTGAAGGCGCTGGCGACGCTGAGCTTCGACTGGGCGGACACGCCCGACCACGTCTGGCGGGATTCGCCGTACCACGTCGAGGGCTTGCACGCCGATGCGCTCGCCGCACTCGACACGGGCATCCGGGACGCGGTGACCAGCGACGGGCCCAGCCCGATCGGGCTCGTGCTGCGCGGCTTGAAGGGGGTCGGCAAGACCCACCTGCTGGGTCTCGTCCGGCGTCAGGTGCACCGCGCGCGGGGGTACTTCTTCCTCGATGACGTCACCGCGGCCGAGGCGTTCTGGGAGAACACCGCCGAGGCGCTGCGCCGTGGGCTCGCCCGCCCGGATGATTCGGGCGAATCGCAGCTGAAGCGGTTCCTGCTGCGCGTGTGCCTGCGGGCACACGTCGACGCCGAGGTCGAGGCGAGGATCCGCCGCGGGCGCGGGCTGACGGTGGCGGATGTCGAGGCGTTCGTCGACGGGGTCGCTTCGCTCGATGAGATGGTCGCCGACGAGTGCGGGGACACCGCGCGGGCCCTCGTGCTCATCGCGAGCCGGGATCGCGGCGCGAAGTACATCGGCGAGGACTTCCTCGACGGCGACGCGGAGCTGACCTCGGAAGCTCGCCAGTGGAACATCTACTCGCGACCGAAACCGTCCCGCGTCCTCGTTCAGGAGATCACGCGGCTGCTCGCCCTCACCGGGCCGGTCGTGATCGCCGTGGACCAGCTCGACACGCTCGTCGCCCGGTCGACGAAGGGCATGATGAGCGAGGGGGTCGGAGACGACCTGCTGGTGGCTCGGATCGCGGACGGGCTGATGGGGCTGCGCGAAGTCACGCACAAGACCTTGACCGTCCTGGCTTGCTTGCCGTCCACGTGGGAGCAGATCAAGACGAAGGCGGCGGGAACCGTCCCGGACCGCTTCCGGGAGTCGGTGATGCTCGGCCGGATCACCCACGCCGAAGTCGGCCGGGCACTGGTGGAGAAACGGCTGGGCGTCGCCTACCAGGCCATGGACTTCACCCCGCCGTACCCCACCTGGCCGGTGGCGCCCGAGGCGTTCGACGAGCCTTGGGAACAGTGGACACCGCGCGAGCTGCTGAAGCGGATCGGTGCCCACATCGACGCGTGCCTGCGCAGCGGCGAGGTCCGGGAACTCATGTCCTTCGACGAAAAGGCTCCGGTCCCGGTCGCGCCCGTGCGCACCGCGGTCGAGAGTGATCGGTTCGCCGAGCTCGACAGCGAGTTCGAGAAGCTGCAAGCCGAAGCCGATCCCGGGAAGCTGCTCGCCGAGAAGACCGTCGACAAGACCATGCCCGATCTGCTCTCCGCTGCCCTTCGCTGCTGGGTCACCGAAGTCGGGGACGACGACCTCGAGTGGTCGTGCGAGCGCCAGAACGGGCGGAGTGAGGTGCACGCCTGGCTCACCCGGACCCTCGACGAGGCCGCGGACCTCCAGGAGCACTGGGCGTTCCGGGCGATCGCGGCCCGCGATCCGCGCGCGGCACTGAGCCGGTTCCGGAAGGCGCGGTCGGCCGCGGGACAGCGGCAAGGCGCGGACAACCGCCACCTCGTCATCCTTCGCGACGCCTGGGGGCGCGGGGCCAAGACGCGGGAAGAGGTCGAGAAGTTCACGACCGCGGGCGGCAAGACCATCCCGCCGAGCGTGGCCGACGTCCGGATCTTCTGGGCCCTGGACAAGATGCTCACCAACGGTGGCCGTGAGCTGCACGAGTGGTTGATCGATCGCCGGCCCGCGAGCCGGTCCGAGTTGTTGTCCGCCGTGCTGCCGGAGAAGCCGTCGGGGCAGCCCGCCGAAGGGACGCATCCGCCGCCGGGGGAGGGGGAGATCACGCTCGGGACCGTTGTCGGGTCGGGGGAGCCGGTGCGGGTCGGGCTTTCCGCGCTGCGCAAGCACGCCGCCGTCTTCGCGGGGTCCGGTTCGGGGAAGACCGTGCTGCTCCGGCGGATCGTGGAGGAGTGCGCTCTCCTGGGGGTTTCCGCGATCGTCCTGGACCCGAACAACGACCTCGCCCGCCTCGGCGACGCCTGGCCCGCGCCACCGGAGGGCTGGGGGCCCGAGGACGCCCAGCTGGCCAAGCGGTACCTGGCCGAGACGGACGTCGTCGTCTGGACGCCGGGCCGCGCGACCGGGCGGCCGCTGGCGTTCCAGCCGCTGCCCGACTTCGCCGGCGTTCTCGACGACTCCGACGAGTTCGCGGCGGCCGTCGAGGTGGCCGTGGCGACGCTGGCGCCCCAAGCCCGGCTGACCGGGACCACGGCGAAGACGAACATCGGGCTGGCGGTGCTGCGGCAGGCGGTGGTCCAGCACGCGCGGACCGGGTCGCGGAGCCTGCCGGCGCTGATCGAGCTGCTGACCGACCTGCCCGAGGACGTCAGCAACCTCAACGACGCCAAGCGCATCGCGGCCGGCCTGGCCGAAGTGCTCAAGGC
The DNA here is from genome assembly GCF_041346945.1 of Amycolatopsis sp. cg9. Classification (NCBI taxonomy): domain Bacteria; kingdom Bacillati; phylum Actinomycetota; class Actinomycetes; order Pseudonocardiales; family Pseudonocardiaceae; genus Amycolatopsis; species Amycolatopsis sp. cg9. Next base: position 7,539,256 of record NZ_CP166850.1, read on the forward strand.
GGCGATGGTCAACGACCCGCTCTTCGCGGGCGGTGGCGAACCCGTGGACCCGGGCGTGCTGCTCACCCCGGCCGGCGGCAAGCGGGCTCGGGTCTCCGTGATCAGCTTCGTCGGGCTGCAGGCGGAGGAGCAGCGGCAGAACTTCGTCAACCAGCTGCAGATGGAACTGTTCGCCTGGATCAAGCGCAATCCGGCGGGCGACCGGCCGCTGGGGGCGCTGTTCGTGATGGACGAAGCGCAGACGATGGCGTCTTCGGGTTCGCTCACGGCCAGTACGCGCAGCACGATCGTGCTCGCTTCCCAGGCGCGCAAGTACGGGCTGGGACTGCTGTTCGCCACGCAGGCGCCGAAGGGGCTGCACAACCAGGTGGTCGGCAACGCGATGACGCAGTTCTTCGGCCGCCTCAACAGCCCGGCCCAGATCGCCGCCGCCAACGAGCTGGCCCGCGCGAAGGGGAGCCCGGTCGCGGACATCTCGCGGCTGGAGCGGGCCCAGTTCTACGTCGCGGGGGAGGCGTTCGGCTTCCGCCAGGTGGCGACGCCGCTGTGCTTGAGCCACCACCCGGCGAGCCCGCTGCGGCTGGAGGAGGTGATCGCCCGGGCGCGGGAGGACTGAGCTGTCGATCCGGGCGGGGGCCGTTCGACGCGGGGGTGAAGCGAACGCGACCCGAGGAGCACCCCGTGATCCGTCTCTACATGAGCATGTCCCTCGACGGCTACATCGCCGCCCCCGACGACCGGCCGGGCCAGGAGCTGGGCCGCGGCGGCGGCCGGCTGTTCGACTGGCTCGACGACCGCCACGGCGACGGGCCCAGCGGCCAGGTCTACCGCGAGGCGCTGGCGACCGGCGCGATCATCTCGGGCCGGCGGACGTTCGAGCTGGCCGGCCGCTGGGGCGGTGACCACCACGACGGCGTGCCGATCCACGTGCTGACCCACCGCGTGGACCCGGCCGACCCGGCGCCCGGCAGCACGCGGTACTTCACCGACGTGGCGGCCTGCGCCGAGGAAGCGCGCGCGGCGGCCGGCGAGCGCGCGGTCATGGTGCACGGCGCGGGCGCGGCACGGGCGTTGCTGGCCGCCGGGCAACTGGACGAGCTGGAGATCCACCTGGTCCCGGTCCTGCTCGGCGGCGGCCGACGGCTGTTCGGCGAGTCGGACCCGGTCGAACTGCGGCTGGTCCGCCGCCTCGAGGACCGCGGCGTCACCCACCTGCGGTATTCGGTTTGCCGGTAGTCTCGCGATTCAGCTATTCGCCGATGCAATGAAGCGCTCGAGCCAATTCAGTATTTTTGTGCCCTTTGGGGTAATTCTGGATTCTTTTCCGAAAGGTGTCAGGATCGAGGTAACTCTGGAGGCGCCCGGCTCGATCTCGCCAGTGATTTCGATCAACAGGCACAACGTCGTTGCGAGTTCCTCCGCGAGATCCACGCGGTCAGGCTCCTGTTGGTTCAGCGCGGACCGGATCGCCAGCGCATCGCGGAGATAGGAACGCGCTTCTTCGGTGTCGCCGTCAGCACGCGCTCGGGCTGCCATGCGCTCGTAGGAGATAGCGAGGTCGCGTTGGTAGTTTGCACGATCCGGTTCCCGTTTGGCCAGTTGCCGAGTGATTTCGAGGGCGAGTTTTCGGTAATGAAGGGCCTCGTCGTTGTGGAGGTCAGCGACGAGATCACCGAGTTTGGCGTATGCGATGGCGAGGTCCCGCTGGTGATCTGCGCGGTCCGGCTCGCTCGTGGCGAGCTGACGGGCGATATCGAGAGCTTGCCGTTGGTAGCGGAGTGCCTCTTCATCGCGGCCGAGGGCGGCCATCAGGTCGACCAGGCGTTCGTAGGAGACGAAAAGATCGCGCTGGTAGTCAGTGCGGTCGGGTTCGAGGGCGGCCAGTCGCTCGGCGATGTCAAGGCTCTGCTGGTGAAAAGCCAGAGCGTCTTCTTCCTGTCCTGTCTGGAACATAATGTCGCCGAGGCGTTCGTACGCGACCGAGATGTCGCGTTGGTAGTCGGCGCGGTTCGGCTCGCGTGCGGAGAGTTCGTGGGCGATGTCGAGGCTTTGCTGGAAGAGACGGAGTGCATCCTGGCTGCGGCCAAGACTGATCATGAGTTCGCCGAGCTTGTTGTACGAGACGCAGAGGTCGCGCTGGTATTCCGTGCGATTCGGTTCTTGAGCCACCAGTCGCTTGCGGATGTCGAGACCTTGTTGCTGATAACGGATGGCATCCTGGCTTTGGCCGAGGTCAGCCACGATGCCGCCCAAGCGTTCGCAGGAGATGGCGACGTCGCGTTGGCGGTCGGCATTTCCGGGTTCGCGTGTGGCGAGCTGCTGGGTGATGTCAAGACTGTTCTGGAACAGATCGACGGCGTCTTGCGCTCGCCCGAGACTGATCAGGCGACCACCGATTTTGTTGTAGGCGACGGCGAGGTCGCGCTGGTATTCCGTCCGGTGGGGCTCACGTGCGGCGAGTTGTCGGGTGATGTCGAGGCTTTGCCGGTGGTAGCGGAGGGCGTCTTGGCTGTGGCCGAGGTCGGCCATGCGGTCGCCGAGGCGTTCGTAGGAGATGGCGAGGTCGCGTTGGTAGTTGGCGTTGTCCGGTTCGCGGGCGGCGAGTTGTTGAGCGATGCCGAGGCTTTGCCGGTGGTAGCGGAGGACCTGTTCGCCGTGGCCGAGGCCGGCTTCCAGATCACCGAGCTTGGTGTAGGCGACGGACAGGTCGTGTTGGTAGCTTGCGTTGCCCGGTTCGCGTTTCGCCCGGTCGGAGAGCACCGCGGTCACCGACACCCAGCGCTCCTTTGCGGCGCTGGTCAGCCCGAGCGCCATGTTGGCATCGGTTTCTGCCTCGGCGACCAGGGGCGCACCTGAAGCGGTGAGGGGAATGTCAGCGAGGCAATCACCGGCGAACGACGAGATGGTGACGAGCTGTCGTCGAGTCCGGAGGAACACGCAGATCCTGGCGGCGTGGACGCCGGCCTCGTCGAAGTCAGTGGCCTCGATCAGGTTCCGGACGGCCTCCATTGCGTCCGCTACGTCGACCATGCCGTCTTGCGGTTGCAAGCGCCGAGCTGCAACTCGTCGAAGTCGGGCCCGCCAGTCGTCCACACTGGTGAGATCACGCAAGCCTTCGGCCGTCCAGCGCTCGACGAACGACTTCTTGCCCACCGGAGTCAGCAACGAGAACCGGGCGAGCCGGCGCAGGACGGGTGCCACGTCGAGGTCATTTTCGAGGGTGTCGGTGATCATCGCCGTCGAGATCGGGATCGTTGAGACCGAAACCTGCAGCAGGACGTCGCGTTCGCTCGCGGTCAACTCGGCGACCAGATCGTTCAGCGCGATGTCACGCAGCTCGACGATGATCGCGTCGGCGACCGCCGTAGCGAGGTCTTTGCGGGGTGCGGAGAGGTCGATGCCCTGCTCCGTCGCGTACGCCTGGAGCCGGTCAGTCATGGACCTCAACCGATTGGTGTCTCCGCGCAGCGCTGCGTCGACCAGCTCGAGCAGGCGAGGGTGGCCGCCGGTCAGGCGAAAGATCGCGTGGGAATCCGCTTGCGTCAGCCCAGGGAGGCGAAGGAGCAGCTTGCCGGTCTGAGCGCTGCTGAGCGGAACGAGCCGGATGTCCAGCAGACTTGCTGCAGCCGGGACCGGGTATCGGGACGTGATCAGGACCCGTCCGCTGGTCGCCGCCGCGACCAGCTGCCCGAGCAGCGCTTCCGTCGCCGCCTCGGTGAAGCTCTCGCCGCCGGGGCGCAAGTTGTCCTCGAAGTTGTCCAGGACCAAGAGCAACCGATGCTCGCGCAACGCCCGCGTCAGGCGCCCGATGCGCAGCTTGTCGTCGGCATCTTCCTCGCCCAGCTGAGTGACCAGGCGTTGCGCGCCGGAGCCGTCGACCGAGTCGAGGGCGTCGCGGACCGCGGCGCACAGGCCAGGCAGGTTCAAGACACCGGCGACCGTGGCGACGACCCAGCCCCGGTCGACCATGCGCTGCATCACGCGTCCCGCCACCGTGCTCTTCCCGACCCCGCCCATCCCGCACAGCGTCACGCCCTGGTGGTCCGGGCCGGCCAGCGCGCGGACCGCCGTGCGGACCTCGGGGCGGCGGCCGACCAAGTCGTCGACCCCCAAGAGCGGTACCAAGGCTTCCGTTCCCAACGGAGGCCGGGCGAGCAGTGGCTTCGGCCGGCCCGGCCTGACCACCGGTTGTGGCACACCGGCGCAGAACACGGTCGCAGCGCTGTATTCGGGACGCTGGACGACACCCTGTTCGGCGGCTTGCCGGCGCTCCCGCTCCAGCGCCCGGCGCGCGTGAGCCAAAGCCGCCGCTGGATCGCGGTCCGGGGCATCGGCCAACTCTTGGTAGAACTTCGACGCCAGCGCTGTCGCGTACGAGTCGGTGACGCTGCCGTTCATCGCGATGATCTGGCTCAGCCCCGCATCGAGCAGCCGCTCCGCCAGCCCGCGCGTCGTTCCTGCACCGGAGGGAGGATCGCAGCACGAGAGGAAGAGCAACGGGAGAGGACGGCCCGCGTCGCGGATCGCCGAGGCCAGCTTGTCGGGGGTGACCAGAACCGCGTGGCCGTCCTCGTCTTCGAGTTCGATGCCGTCCACGCTGCCGTGACCGGACAGATGAAGCACGTGGTATTCGTCGCGCTTCAGCGCGGCCGTGATGTCGGCCAGGCCCGCCACCTCGAGTGGCCGGACCTGGGCTGCGTCGGGCTGAGCGTCGAGGATTCGCGCCAGTTCGCGTTCCCCGTCGAGCACCGACGACGCTGTTGTCCCTTCGTCAGGTGCCGCCACCGCGGCCAGGATCTTGAGGGGCGGGGCGAGCGCGGGGGTCAACCGGGCCGGCGGGCCCAGTGGCCGGCGGGCCAGCGTGAGGCCGTCCATCGCGATCAGCAGGGGCCAGCCGGTGACCGGGAGCCGGGCCGTTTCGAACGGCAGTCGCAGCAGTTCCGGCCCGGCCTCGACGACAACGTCGAGGCGGTCGCCGGGGCGGTGGTGCGCGAGGATGGCCTCGACCTCGGAGGCAGCCGCACCCGAGAAGAGGAGCGTTCCGCAGTCGCGGCCGACCGCGGTCAGCGCGGAATCCGTTTGTGCCGGTGTATAACTCGGGTCGAGCAGGGGCGGGAGCCGGCGGGTCGTGTCCGCGAGCTGCGTGCCCGACAGCCAAGCCCGCGTACGGACTCCGTCGCTGACTGACGTCAGCTGCACCAACAGCTCCGCGCGGGAACGGTCTGGCAAGGTCCCCATCGGAACACGGTCACGGTGGTCGAGCAGGTCGTCCCGAATCGCCTCGTACGCCTCGATCGGCCGCCGCAAATACGCTGTCAACAGCGGTGGCACCGACGCGTCGTCGTCGATCATCACCGGAATCACCCGCAGGCCCTGGACCGCCTGGTGGGTCAGGTAATTGATCTCGGACCGAGCCCACAACGCCTGATCGATGTGCCGGGAGAAGAAGATCAACCCAGCTGTAGCCCGTCCCAGGCCGTCGTTGATCTTCTCGACCAGGTCGTCCCCGCCGCCGATCTCCATGCCGTCGACCCAGGCGTCGAAGCCGTCGGCTCGCAACCGGGCAGCGAAGGCCAGCACCTGCGGTTTGTCCGCCGATGCGTGGCTGCAGAAGACGACCGTTCTACCGGACATCAGAGGCGCTTGGCCTCGTACTGCGCGAGAATCGCGTGCGTCGCGTCGATCAACGCCGGCGCTTCGCACACCTCCGCGAAGATCTCCGCGTACTGCAGCAGCACCAGGCGCAGCCGTTCAAGCTCCGCCCGCAGTTCCAGCGACCGTTCCCAGGCCGCCTCGTGGACGACCACCGCCGTGCCCTCGGCTCGGGTGGCTTCCCACTCCTGCAGGGCCGGGTGCCACTGGGCCAGGACCGGGCGCAGCACCGCGTTCAACATCCAGATCGCCAGGTGGCCGAAGCGGTATTCACCCTTCCGAGGCGGCTTCGCCACGGACGGGCCGTACTTGCGCAGTATCTCGCGCGTGACCCCGAACAGCTGGTAGAGCGAGGTCAGCGCCTCGCGCAGGATGCCGTGGTTCGGGGCGAGCGGGGCCACCGTGATGCGGGTCACCAGCTCGACGTACAGTTCCCACGCCGCATCGCGTTCTGCCTGGTCCGGGCGCCATTCGCCGGACAGCTTCGCCGGGCCCCAGCCCAGATCCACCCGCACCTTGTCGATGGGCATGTGCCGCCTTCCCGATCCGCTACCGAACGCAACGGCAGTCTACCTAGGTCGATCACGCCGCCGGAGCTGTTACGGATCGGGAAGGGCGGTCAGCTCAGCCGTGGCGGAAGCACAAGGTGCCCCACTGGAAGCCCGCGCCGATCGACGACACCACGTACGTGTCGCCGGCCGCGACAGCGCCGGTGGCGAACCGCTCGTGCAGGGCCGTGAACACCCCCGCCGAGCCCGTGTTGCCCAGGGTGTCCACCGTGATCGGGGCGCGGGACCGGGGGATCGAAAGCTTGTCCAGCGCCGCGTTGAGGATGTTCAGGTTCGCCTGGTGCAGGAAGAAGTGCGTGATCTCCTCCACCGGCACGCCCGCGTGGTCCGCCGCCCGCAGGATGCTGTCCGGCAGGCACCGCGTCGCCGTGTTCCAGACCGCCCGGCCGTTCATCTTCAAGTACTCGCCCGCCGCCGGGATTTCGACGTCGTAGGACAACTCGGAGCCGAAGTCCCAGCCCAGGAGACCCGCTCCCGCGGGGCCACGGGTGAGCACCGCCGCGCCGGCCGCGTCGCCGAAGAACACCCTCGTCGTGCGGTCGGCCGGGTTCGTCACCCGGGACGCGCAGTCCGCCGCCAGCACCAGCACCGTGCGCGCGGCCGACGTCTGCAGCAGGTGCGCGGCCAGGAACAACGCCTGGACACCGTTGGCGCACGCCGCCTGCGTGACGTCCAACGTCAGCGCGCGGTCCGCGCCGAGCTGCTCCTTCACGATCAACGCCGTCGAGGGTAGGGGCTGGTCGTAGGTGTAGGTCCCGACGATGATCGCGTCGACGTCGCGGGCGGAGACCCCGGCCGCCGCCAGCGCCGGGAGCGCCGCCGCCACGCACATGTCCGACGTGGCCCGGTCCGGCGCCAGGTGCCGGCGGGTGCGGATGCCGGTGCGGCTGACGATCCACTCGTCCGACGTGTCCAGCGTCGCCGCCAGCTCGGCGTTCGTGACGACCTCCGGCGGCAGGTGCACGCCGGTACCCGCGACGGCAACCGGCAGGCCGTTCACCGCGCACCCCCGGCGTAGACGTCGCGCGAGGGGTGCAGCTGCTGGTCGAGGTCGGTGTAGAACCGGCCCGACCCGCACGGCAGGCCGAGCAGGATGCGGCGGGCCGCCTCCCCGCACAGCGCACCGCCGAGCGCCACGCCCGAAGCCAGCTGCGGCCAGCTGCTCAAGGTGCGGCCCAGTTCGCCGAAGGACGCCGCCAGCTGCGGGCTGATCCGGCGCGCGTCCACCATGGCCAGGATCAGCTCGGTCCGCGACTGCGCGGTCAGCTCCAGGACGTCGACCGACTTCACGTCGCCGAGCAGGCCGTGCAGCAGCGGGCGGTCGGGTTCGCGGTCGAACCGCTCGACGTCGAGCATGCCGCGGTCGTTGCAGTCCATCACGACCGGCACGCCGAGGTCGCGGGCGTACTCGCGCGCCGCGATCTTCACCCACGGCGTGTCGCACTCCTCGACGAGCAGGTCGAGCCCGCCGGCGAAGAACCGCTCGATCGTCTCCGGGGTCAGCCCGGCCCGCTCGATCTCGATGTCGAGGTAGGGGTCGATCTCGAACATCTGCCGCGCCGAAAGCACCGCCTTGTTGACGCCGAGGTCGTGCAGCCCGCCGCGCAGCCGGTTCAGGTTGGACAGCCCGAAGTCGTCGAAGTCGGCCAGCTTGAACGCGCCGCCGATGCCCTCCAGCGCGAAGGTCAGCGCCGCGCTGTTGCCGACCGACAGGCCGATCACGCCGATCCGCTTGCCGAACAACCGCCGCTGCTCGGGCCGTTCGATCCGGCCGCGGTTGCGGTCGGTGCGCACCAGCCGGAACTCCTCGCGGGGCAGCACGTGCACCAGCCGCCCCGACCACGGGTACCACGCCCAGGTGCCGTACTCCCACGGCTCGGCGCCGGCCAGCTGCTCGCGCTTCTTGCGCTCCACCTGGGTGGCGTCGCGGCACGCCGGTTCGCGGCTGCGGACCAGTTCGGTGAGCTGCTCGTCGATCGTGTCGTGGACTTCGCGGACGTCGCCCGAGGCCAGCAGCGCGTCGAGATCGGCCGCGGTGTGGAGGACCGGCCGGAACGTGTCGCGGTCGGGCGCCGCGGTGGCGCCCAGCGTGACCGGGGTGGCGCGGCGCACCGGCCGTGCGGGGAGCAGCGGCCCGGCGCCCGCGGCGGCGATCACCGGGAATTCGTCGCGCAGCCGCGTGATCAGGTCGTGGTGCTGGCCGCCGCCGTCGGCGACGCGGTGCAGCATGATCACGACGTCTTCGGTGTACTGCGGCACGTACCGGCGGGTGCCGCGGACGGGCCGGAAGCCGAAGCGCTCGTGGAAGCGGTCCTGGCCGTCCTTCGTGCCGGACGTGCCGATCATCGCCCGCGCGCCGAGGTGGTGCGCCGCGCCGATGGCCAGCGCGTTGAGGTGGAGGCCGAGCCCGAGCTTGCGGGCGCGGTGCTCGACCACGAGCCTGCTGTGCTCGAACACGTCCGCGGCCGGGAACCCTTCGGCGGCGAGGAGTTCCTCGTAGTCCTCGTCGCCGAGGAAGTCCCGGGACTGGAAGCGCGCGCCGGTGTCCGGTGTGGACAGCCGGATGTAGCCCAGCGGCGGGCCGCCGGGACTGCGCCGCGCGATGAAGTGCCAGGCGCCGAAGTCGAGGTCCTGGTCGTCGGCGTGGGTGCCGTCCGCGCGGCGGAACGCGGGGCGGCGGCCGTGGTCGAACAGGATGCGGGCGCGCAGCGCGCGGACGGCGTCGAGCAGCGAGTGGTCGCCGTCGCCCGGCCGCGGTCCGCGGAACGCGGTGACGTGCCAGTCGGGCGTGTCCGGCGCGGGCTCGGGCAGGCCGGGGTGGTTCAGGTGGGTCAAGTGTCGCCTTTTCCGGAGATCGGGGCGGCGAGGAGCCGGCCGCCCGCGAGGAGGACCTGGCCGGAGTGGTCCGGACCAGAGCGGCGGAACAGTAGCAGCGCACCGCCGTACCCGGCCCGACGACGGCGGAGGGCGCGACCAAACCGGGAAATCCTTTACCCACGCGGAAAATCGACGTCGCGTGACCGCGCGTGCCCGTTACCGGTGAAGATCATCGGGACAGCGCCACTCGAAGGAGTGGTGAGTGTTCTCCCATTGCGACGGAAGAGAAAAGCGGCCGCGGCGGGTTCGCGCCCCGGCTTCACCCCGGCGGGGGAGAGATCATCCACCCGGACCGTCCGAAGCGGACGTCCGCGGCGGCGCCCGGTCCCGGATGGTGGGACCGGGCGCCGGGGGATCAGTCCGCTTCCGGGAAGTGGATGTCGGTGACGTGGACGTCCACGACCTCGACGTCGAGACCCAGGTACTGCTCGACGGCGTCGATCACGGCGACCCGGATCTGCTCGCCGAGCGCCTTGACCGCGTGGCCGAAGTCGATCACCAGCGGGATGGTGATCCAGGCGACCTCGTCGGCGAGTTCGATGGTGATGCCGTCCTCAGCGACGCTGTGCACGCCTTCGGCCTTCGCGGCGACGCGGGTGACGATCTTCGCGACCACCCCGTCGGCCACCGTGGTGCTGCCGCGGGTGCCGGCGGCGGGCCGGACTTCGGCCGGCGCCGCCTCGGCGACCACGGACTCGGCTTCGGCGACGACCGCCGCGGCGGCCGGCTCGTCCTCGGCGACCGGCTCGGCTTCCGCGACCGGCTCGGTCCCGGTGACCACCTCGGCCGCCGGCTCGGCGTCGTCTTCGGCTGCGACGGCGTCGGTCTCGTCGGCGACGGCGTCGTCCTCGGTGGCCGTCTCCTCTTCGGTGGAGTCGGTGTCCGTCTCGGTGTCGTCCTCGGCCATGGCGTTCGGGTCCGTGTCGTCGTCTTCGGCTTCGTCGTCGGCGCTGTCCTCTTCGGAGTCCGCCACATCCTCGTCGGTGTCGGTGTCGGTGTCGGTGTCGGTGTCGGTGTCGGTGTCGGTGTCGGTGTCGCTGTCGTCGGTCTCGACTTCGGCGGTTTCCGCGGCCGCTTCGGGCTCGGGTGCGGAATCCGTGTCCTCGGCGCTGTCGGCCGCGGCCTCGGCGACCACGGGTTCGGGTTCGACGGTGCCGTAGGCGTACCCGCCGGAGCTGGGGTTTTCGTTCTTGGGGCGGCCGAAGATGCTGTTGATGACGTCGGACATGGGTTCCCTTCCCGGGGAGCGACGACTCACTGTGGGGACGAACAGACGGCGCCACTATAGGGTGAAGCCTGTGACGCGCGGCACAGGCCCCCGCCTTCGAGACTCGCTTGTGTCCCAACGGATATCCGGCGCTCGCCGGGGTGATCACGGTCCGTCAGGGCCGGTTCGGCGATCAGTGATGGGTCGCCGGAAATGACGTCCAGGAATTGTCCACTTTCCGGCCCGCGGACATTTCTTTCACCCGTTCCGGAAAAGGTGCGCGGGGACGCTCGAACCCAATGCGCGATATCCGGCCGGGTTGAGGTGCAGGTGGTCACCGACGTCGTAGGCCGGCAGCAGCCGCGCCGGCGCGGACGGGTCGCGGGCCACGCGGTCGAAGTCGAGGACCGCGTCGAAATGGCCCGGCTCGCGGATCCACGCGTTCACCCGCTGCCGCGCCGCCTCGCGTTCCGGGGCGTCGTAACCCGTGTTGCCGCCGAACGGGGTGAGCGTCGCGCCGTACACCTCGATGCCGGCGGCGTGGGCGCGGACCAGGATCTGGTCGTAAGCGTCGATCAGCTGCGCGGCCACGTCCGCGGCGGCGGCCGGGGTGGCCGTGCCGATGTCGTTCACGCCTTCGAACACGATCGCCCACGACACGCCGCTCTGGGCGAGCAGGTCGCGGTCCAGGCGGGCCAGCACGTTCGGGCCGAGCCCGTCCTGCAGGACGCGGTTGCCGCCCGCGGCCTGGTTGAGCACTGCCACCGGCACACGCGAGGCCAGCACGTCCGGCCAGCGGTCGTTGCCGTTCGTCGTCGAGCCGCGGCCGTCGGACAGCGAGTCGCCGATCACCGCCACCGCCGAAGCCGGGGCCAGCACCTCGACGCCGCTCAGGAAGTACCAGTGGTCCACGGGAGTTGCGCCCGGCAGGTCGACAGCGGCCACCTGGTCGCCGGGCACCAGGTACGACGTCGTGCGCGAGCCCGGGTGCGAGGTGATCGAGAGGGACGCCTGGCCCTGCGCCAGGTACGTGGTCACGGCGATGTTCTCGAAGGGCCGGACCGGGAAGGGGAGCGGGTCCGAGACCACCTGGGCGCCCACCGGGACGACCGTGGACGCCTTGCCGTGGAACGTCACCGGCGCCACGCTGCCCGGGACGACCGACGAGACCCCGGCCGCACCCGCGACCGGCCGCGCCACCGTGACCGCCGAAAGCGGCAAGGGCGCGCCGCCGAAGGCGTTCGAGAACCGCAGGCGGATGCGGGGGCCGCCCGCGGTGACGTGCGCTGTCTGCCGCAGGGAAGCGTTGTCCAGCACCCGGTCCGCGCCCGTGTACGGCGCCGGCGGCAGGTTCGACGGCTCGGTCAGCTGCGGCATCGACGTCCACGTCGCCACCCAGTGCGAGGACGGCGGGCGGCCCGAGGCGCCCACGAACAACGCGGTCAGCAGCGCCAGCACCGCGATCAGCGAGGTGCGTCTCACGACGAGAACTCCGGAGCCAGGACCCGGTCGAAGCCGACGTGCCGGCGCGGCCCGGTCAGCGTGCAGTGCAGCGTCGCGACGATCTGCTCGCTCGAGGTGCCGACCCGCAGCTCGACGTCGCCCGGGTCGACCTGGCGCCGTCCGGCGCGGCCGGTGTAGGACGTCAGGTCCGCGTGCAGCCCGATGTCCAGCACCGCGGTCGCGCCCGGGGCCACCGTGACCCGGCGGGCCGCGATCAGCTGGCGTTCGGGCCGCGCGACTTCGGCGACCGGGTCGTGCAGGTACACCTGGACGACTTCGGACGCCTCGCGCTCGTGGTCGTTGCGCAGCGTCACGCGGACCCGGCACACGCCGTCGGTCGGCCAGAGCGAGCCCGTCGCGCTGACGTCCAGCCAGGTCACCGGTGCGTAGGAAAGGCCGTGGCCGAACGGGAAGAGGGGAGTGGGGTCGACCGTGCTGACCTCGCTGCGCCGGGCGAGCGGCGCCGCCAGGTAGGTCGACGGCTGGCTCGCGCCGGCCGCCGGGAAGCTCACCGGCAGCCGGCCGGCCGGGTCGATCCGTCCACTGAGGACGTCCGCCAGCGCGGGCGCGCCCTCCTCGCCGGGGTAGAACCCGCACACCACCGCGGCCAGCCGGGGGAGCTGGCGGGAAAGCTCGTACGGCCGGCCCGAAAGCAGCACGACGACCACCGGCTTGCCGGTGTCCAGCAGCGCGTCCAGCAGTTCCTCCTGCCGGCCGGGCAGCCGCAGGTCGGGTGCGTCGCAGCCTTCGCCGGACGTGCCGCCGCCGAACAGCCCGGCCCGGTCGCCCAGCACGACCACGCACGCCGACGCGTCCGAGCACGCCGACACGGCTTCCGCGATGCCTTCGTCGTCCCCGCCGGTGACCGGGCAGCCGAGGGCGTAGGTGACGTCGTAGGACGACCGCAGCGCTTCGACCACCGTCGGCACCGAGACGCCGAACGGCACGTCGGGATGGTGGACGCCGACGTGCAGCGGGAACGAGTAGCAGCCGAGCATCGCGCCCGCGGCGTCCGCGCGCGGCCCGACGACGGCGAGTTTCGCGCCGGGCGCCAGCGGGAGCGTCCCGTCGTTGTGCAGCAGCACGATCGACTTTTCGGCCACCTCACGCGCCAGCGCCCGCGAGGGAGCGTCGTCGAGGTCGATCTCCTCCGGCACCTCGGGCGCCCAACCGGCGTCGAGCAGGCCCAGTTCGCACTTCTGCCGCAGCACCCGTTCGAGGGCGCGGTCGACGGCGGCGGCGTCGACCGCGCCCCCTTCCACCGCGGCGAGCAGCGGCTCGCCGTAGCAGTCCATGGTGGGCAGTTCCACGTCGATGCCCGCGGTCAGCGCCTGGCCCGCCGCGTCGCCGCGGCCGGCCGCGACGCCGTGCAGCCGGTGCAGGAACGCCACGGAGAAGTAGTCCGACACGACCGTGCCGGTGAAGCCGTAGGTGTCCCGCAGCAGGTCGGTCAGCAGCGCCCGGTCCGCGGCGCCCGGGACGCCGTCGACGTCGGTGTAGGTGTTCATCACCGAGCGGGCGCCCGCGCGCAGCGCCAGCTCGAACGGCGGGAGCAGGACGTCCGCGATCTCGCGCGGCCCGGCCGAAACCGGGGCCAGGTTGCGCCCGGCGCGCGAGGCGGAGTAACCCACGAAGTGCTTGAGGGTCGCGACGATGCCGGCCGACTCGAGCCCGGCGACGTAAGCGCTGCCGATCGTGCCGACGAGGTACGGGTCCTCGCCGATGGTCTCCTCGACGCGGCCCCAGCGCAGGTCGCGGGCGACGTCGAGGACCGGCGCGAGACCCTGGTGCACGCCGAGGCCGCGCATGGTCAGCCCGATCCGCTCGCCCATGCGGCGGATGAGGTCCGGGTCGAACGTCGCGCCCCACGACAGCGGCGCCGGGTAGATCGTCGCCTGCCACGCGGCCAGCCCGGTGAGGCATTCTTCGTGCACCACGGCGGGGATCCCGAACCGGCTGCTGGACACGATCTGCCGCTGGGTGCGCGCCAGGCTGTGCGCGCCGATCAGCGGGTCGACCGGGCGGGTGCCGAACACGCGGGTCAGCTGGCCGATGCCGTGGCGGACCAGGTCGTCGAAGTCGACCGACGCGTCGACGAAGTCGTGCTGGTGCGGGGCCATCTCGCCGCCGGAGTCGATGCCGACCCAGACGCCGTAGAGCTGGGCGAGCTTCTCGCGGAGGCTCATGCGCGCCATCAGGGCGCGGACGCGTTCGCCCGGGTCGGCGGTGGCGTCGCGCCACGGCTCCGGTGCCGTGGTGGGCTGGGAGGTCAAGGCTTTCCGCCCTTCGTCAGGAGGGGAGTTCAGGAGAGAGGGCCCGGGTGGAGTGCCGCACCACGAGACCGGTGTCGAGGGTGACGTGGGTGCGCTCGACCTCGTCGCCGTTGATCAGCGCGATGAGCATGCTGATCGCCCGGTGGCCCATCTCGCGGATCGGCTGGTCCACAGTGGTCAGTGGCGGGCTGCAGAGCGCGGACTCGGGAACGTTGTCGAAGCCCACGACCGAAAGGTCGTCCGGCACCGAAAGCCCGAGCTCGCGGGCGGCGCCCACGGTCGCGATGGCCGAGATGTCGTTCGCGGCGAACACCGCGGTCGGGCGGTCCGGGCCGGTCAGCAGGTCGTGGGCCGAGGCCGCGGAGACGTCCGGGTCGTAGGCGCCGACCCGGATCAGGTGCTCGTCGGCCGGCACGCCCGCGGCCTCCAGGGCCCGCAGGTAGCCGGCCTTGCGCAGCGACGCCGATTCGAGGTCGGGCCGTCCGGCGAGGAACGCGATCCGCCGGTGGCCCAGCTCCAGGAGGTGCTCGGTGGCCAGCTGCGCGCCGCGGAGGTTGTCGGAGTCGATGGTCGGCAGGTGCGACGGGCCGGTGTGCGGGTCGACGGCGACGACCGGCGTGCCGGGTACGGCTTCGAGCGAGACGGCGGGCGTGACCAGCACGGCGCCGTCGACGAGGGTGCCGGACAGGCGCGAGAGGTAGCGCTTCTCCCAGCCGGCCGGGTCGCCGGTGCGCCCGCCCGCGGAGTAGACGACGAGCTCGAAACCGCTGCCGCGGATGGCGTCCGCGGCTCCCTTGAGCAGCTCGGTCGAGAACGGTTCCAGGTCGGCGACCAGGATGCCGATGACGTTGGTCCGGTGGTTTCTCAGGCTCTGCGCCACGAGGCTGGCCTCGTAGCCGAGTTCTTCGATGACCGCGCGGACCCGGGCGAGCGTCGTGGCGGAAACGCCGTAGCGCTCGTTGATCACTTTGGAAACCGTGGCCACCGAGACACCGGCACGCGCCGCGACGTCACGGATGGTCACCCTCGAGCTGGGCTGCATCGGCTCAGACTAACCATGGAAAACGTTATCGACAACGATTGACATCCGATTTGCCCCAGGTGCAGACTCTTCGCCAACCCGGGCGCTGTCACGCCCCGTCCAACTCGGCCGAAGTCGTCAGGAGTGGACCCACGATGTTCGCAAAACGCCGGATCCCCGTTCTCGCCGCGCTGGCGGCCGTCGTTCCGCTCGCGCTCTCGGCGTGCAGCGGGGGGACCGAAACCCCCGCGCAGCCGAGCGGTCCGGTCACCCTCACCTGGTGGCACAACGGGACGACCGACCCGATCAAGTCGATCTGGGAGAAGGTCGTCGCCGACTACCACCAAGCGCACCCCGACGTCACGATCAAGGCGCAGCCGCTGCAGAACGAGGACTTCCCCACCAAGGTGCCCCTCGCGCTGCAGGGTGCCGAGCCGCCGGACGTCTACCAGTCCTGGGGCGCCGGGGACCTGGCCTCGCAGATCACCTCGGGCAAGGTCGCCGACATCACCGACGCCACGAAGCCGTGGATCACCGAAACCACCGGCAAGTTCGGGGAGAACTGGCAGGTCGACGGCAAGCAGTACGGGGTGCCGTTCGAGCAGCACTTCGTCGGCTTCTGGTACCGCAAGGACCTCTTCCAGCAGGCGGGGATCACCACCCCGCCGAAGACGATGGAGGAGCTGAACGCCGCGGTCACGCAGCTGAAGGCCAAGAACATCGCCCCGATCTCGGTCGGCGGCAAGGACCGCTGGCCCGACGCCTTCTACTTCAACTACTTCGCCATCCGCGAATGCTCGGCCGACGTGCTCAAGCAGTCGGTGAAGGCGGTCAAGCTGGAAGACCCGTGCTGGACGAAGGCCGGCCAGGACCTGAAGAACTTCCTGGCCACGCAGCCGTTCCAGACCGGGTTCGCCGGCACGCCCGCCCAGCAGGGCGCGGGCAGCTCCGCCGGCCTCGTCGCCAACGGCAAGGCCGCCATGGAACTGCAGGGCGACTGGGAGCCCGGCACGATGTCGGCGCTGACCGAGGACAAGCAGCTGGATTCGAAGATCGGCTGGTTCCCGTTCCCGTCCGTGGCCGGCGGCCAGGGCGACCCGGCGGCCGTGCTCGGCGGCGGTGACGGTTTCGCCTGCACCACCCGCGCGTCGAAGGCGTGCGCGGACTTCCTGCAGTACCTGGGCAGCGAGCCGGTGCAGACGCAGCTCGCCGCCCAGGGGGCCGGCCTGCCCGTCAACACCGTCGCCGCGAAGTCGCTGAAGACCGACACGCTGCGGGCCGTCTACGACTACGGCACGAAGGCGCCGTACCTGCAGATGTACTTCGACCGGGCGTTCCCGACCGCGGTCGGCGCCGCGCTGAACGACGCGGTGGCCAACATGTTCGCCGGTCAGGGCACCCCCGAAGGCATCGTGACCGCCGTCAACCAGGCCGCGGCGGGTAACAAGTGACCACGGCGACGACCCCGGTGCGGACGGCGGCGCGGCCGTCCGTACCGGCGGTCGGCGCCCGGCGGCGGCGGTCCGGCCTGCGGAAGCGGCTCGAGCTGGCGCTGCTCCTCGGTCCGGCGTTGCTGCTGTTCGCCGGGTTCGTCCTGGTGCCGATCGGGATCGCCGCGTTCTACAGCCTGTTCAAGTGGAACGGGTTCGGCCCGCTCGACGAGTTCATCGGTTTCGACAACTACGTCGACGCCTTTTCCGGGACCGTGTTCCAGAGCGCCATCGTGCACAACCTGATCATCGCGGGACTGTCGATCGTGGTGCAGCTGCCGCTGTCGATCGGGCTGGCGATGCTGCTCAACCGGAAGCTGCGGGGCCGCGCGGTGCTGCGCGCGCTGGTGTTCGCGCCGTACGTGCTTTCCGAGGCGATCACCGCGGTGATCTGGGTGCTGATGCTGCAGCCCAACGGGTTCGCCGACCAGGTGCTCAAGGGAGCCGGACTCGGCGGGCTGGTCCACCAGTGGCTGGCCGACCCGGGCATCGTGCTCTACACGCTGTTCGCGGTGATCACCTGGAAGTACATCGGGTTCGGCATCATCCTGCTGCTGGCCGGCCTGCAGGGCGTGCCGGCCGAGCTGCGCGAAGCCGCCGCGCTCGACGGCGCGTCGGCCTGGCAGACCACCCGTCACGTCGTGCTGCCGCTGCTCGGGCCGACCATCCGGATCTGGATCTTCCTGTCGGTGATCGGCTCACTGCAGCTGTTCGACGTCGTCTGGATCATGACGACGGGCGGCCCGGCGAACGCGTCGACGACGATGGCGACCTACCTGGTCGACCACGGCTTCAAGCGCTACGAGTTCGGGTTCGGCTCCGCCGTGGCGGTGATCCTGTTCGTCATCTGCTTCGTGTTCGCCCTGCTGTACCAGCGGTTCGCGCTCCGCCGCGACACCCAGGGCGCCCTGACGAGGATGGTGGGCTGATGCGGTCACGCCGGTTCGGCCTGTCGGTCGGCTACCTCGCGGCGATCGTCGTGCTCGGGGTGACCGTCGTGCCGCTGCTGTTCGTCGTGCTCGGCGGGTTCCGCAGCAACGCCCAGCTCAACAACGACCCGGCCGGGCTGCCCGGCCCGTGGATCTCGGACAACTACGCCTCGGTCCTCTCCTCGGGCTCGTTCTGGACGTTCCTCGGCAACAGCGCGCTGATCGCGGTGATCGCGACCGGGGTCGCCGTGGGACTGGGGTCGATGGCCGGGTACGCGCTGTCGCGGTACCAGTTCAAGGGCCGCGAAGGGTTGTACACCCTGTTCACGCTCGGCCTGCTGTTCCCGCTGACCGTGGCGACGCTGCCGTTGTACCTGTGGCTGCGCCAGCTGGGCATGCTCGAGAGCTTCTGGGGCGTGGCGATCCCGGAAGCGGCGTTCTCGCTGCCGGTGACGATCGTGATCCTGCGCCCGTTCATGCACGCGATCCCCGGCGAGATCGAGGACGCGGCCGTGCTCGACGGCGCGAGCCGGCTCGGCTTCTTCTGGCGCATCCTGCTCCCGCTCTCGACCCCGGCCCTCACCACGGTCGCCGTCCTGGCCTTCGTCACCAGCTGGAACGCCTACCTGCTGCCGCTGCTCGTGTTCAACGACTCCGCGCACTTCACGCTTCCGCTCGGCGTCGCGACGTTCCAGTCCCAGTACTCCCAGGACACCGCCCGCGTGCTCGCGTTCACCGCGCTGTCGATGATCCCGGCGCTCGCGTTCTTCGTGCTCGCCGAACGGCGCATCGTCGGCGGGCTGACCGGATCCGTGAAGGGCTGATTCAGGAGGTCTGCCGTGCCGTCCGAGGTACACCGTCGTGCCTTCTTGCAGTTGCTCGCCGTCGCGGGCGCCGGATCGGCGGCGCTACCCGGCCTCGCCGCGGCCGGGACCGGATTCCCGCTGGTGTCGCGGGGGAAGGCCGCGACGATCGTCGTGAGTCCCGGTGATCTGCCGGGGGTCCGGCGGGTCGCGGGCGACCTGGCCGCCGACGTCGAGCGCGTCACGGGCGTTCGTCCCGCCGTGTCCGGTGTGGTCCCGGAGCACGGGCCGGTGGTGCTGGTCGGCACGTTCGGCCACAGCCCGCTGGTGGACTCGCTGGTCTCGGCCGGCCGGCTGGACGTGGGCGGGATCGCCGGGAAGTGGGAGACGTCGCTGAGCCAGGTCGTCGATGGGCGGCTCGTGCTCACCGGCAGCGACCAGCGCGGCGTCATCTACGGCGTCTACGAGGTCTCGCGGCGGATCGGCGTTTCGCCGTGGTACTGGTGGGCAGACGTTCCGCCGCGCAGGAGCGCCGAACTGCACCTCCCGGGGGAGCGGTTCAGCCTCGGCACCCCGCACGTGAAGTACCGCGGGTTCTTCGTCAACGACGAGAACCCGGCGCTCGGCACCTGGGCGCCGGAGTACTTCGGGCCGGGCCACGCACCGGGCTTCCCGAACGGTTTCAACCACCTCTTCTACGCGAAGGTGTTCGAGACCCTGCTGCGGCTGCGGGCCAACTACCTGTGGCCGGCGGTGTGGGGACGGGCGTTCGCCGAGGACGACCCGCTCAACCACGCCACGGCCAAGGAGTACGGCGTCGTCATGGGCACCTCGCACGAGGCGCCGATGATGCGCGGCATCGAGGAGTGGAACCGGCACGCGACGCCCGGGCACGACCCGTACGGCGGCACGGGGGAGTGGAGCTTCCGCCGCAACGGCGAGGCCATCAAGGCGTACTGGACCGATGGCATCCGCCGGATGGCTCGTGAGGGCTTCGAAGGCGTCGTCACGCTCGGCATGCGCGGCAACGGCGACGTCAGCCTGCCCGACGGCGACGGCATCGAGCTGATGCGGGAGATCCTCGCCGCCGAGCGGGACATCCTCGCGCGCGAACTGAGCACCGACGTCCCGCAGGTGTGGACGCTCTACAAGGAGGTCCAGCGGTACTGGGCGAAGGGCCTGCGCCCGCCGGACGACGTCATCGTGGTGTTCACCGACGACAACTGGGGCAACATCCGCAAGCACCCGGACCTCTCGCTGCCCCCGCACCCGGGCGGGTACGGGCTGTACTACCACTTCGACTACGTCGGCGGCGGGCGCAACTACAAGTGGGTCGACACCGCGCTGATCGCGAACACGTGGGAGCAGCTGAACCAGGCCGCCGCCTACGGGAACGACCGGCTGTGGGTGGCGAACGTCGGGGACATGAAGGGCAACGAGCTGCCGCTGCAGTTCTTCCTGGACTACGCCTGGAACCCCGCGGCGTGGCCGGCCGAACGGCTGTCCACGTGGGAGCGTCAGTTCGCCGCGGAGAACTTCGGCTCCGCGCTGGCGGCCGAGATCTCCGGGCTGCTGCACGACTACGGGCGGCTGCAGTCGCGGCGGAAGCCCGAGCTGCTGAACCGGCGGATCACCCTCGCCCCGGACGGCACCATCACCTACGACGACCAGGCGACGCCGTTCAGCCTGGTGAACTACGGCGAGCTGGACCGGGTCACGGCCGAGTGGCAGGACCTGGGGGCCCGGGCCGCCCGGATCTCGGCCCGGGTGCCCGCGGCCTACCGGGACGCCTTCTACGAACTGGTGCTCTACGAGGTCCAGGCGTCGGCGAACCTGTACGCGCTGCGGCGCGCGGAGTTCACCAACCTGCTCTACGCCGCACAGGGGCGCGCTTCGGCGAACGGGCTCGCCGCCGTCACCGAAGCCCGGTTCGCCGACGACCTGGCGCTGGCGGAGAAGTACAACACCGGCGTCGCGGGCGGGAAATGGCAGGGCTTCCAGACCCAGCCGCACATCGACTACGGCGACGTCGACCGGTACGGGCCGAACGCGCCCTGGCAGCAGCCGGAGCTGAACAACGTGGCCCTGCCGGACGTGATCTTCCCGGCGGTGCGCCGCCTCGACGTCCCCGCCGCCGCCTCGCTGGGCGTGGCGGTCGACGGGTCGCCCGAGGCGTGGCCGGGCGCCGCGGGACGGCCGGTGCTGCCGGAGTTCAGCCCGTGGCAAAGCGCGCCGGCCCAGTACATCGACGTCTTCAACCGCGGCCGGACGCCGTTCCGCTGCACGGTGACGCCGGGCGCGCCGTGGGTGCGGGTCGAGCCGCGCGGCGGGCGGGTGGAGGAGGAGCTGCGGATGACCGTGCGCATCGACTGGGCCCGGGCGCCCCGGGGCACGACGACGGTGCCGATCACGGTGTCCGGTGCCGGCGCTTCGGTCGTGGTGGACGCGGTGGTGGGGAACCGCGAGCTGCCGGTCCCGTGGCGCCGCGGGTTCGTCGAGGCGGGCGGGTACGTGTCGGTGGACGCCGCGCACTGCAGCGCGAACGTCGCCGCCGGGCCGCTCGCGTGGCGGCGGGTCCCGGACCTGGGCATGACGCCGTTCCCGGTGACGGCGGCGAGCCGGGCACCGGGGTCGGGCCCGCGGCTGGAGTACCGGATGACGCTGTTCACGGCGGGCCCGGTCACGGTGTGGGCCCGGCTTTCCCCGCGCAGCAACGTCCTGGCCGGGGACGGGCTGCGGTACGCGGTCTCGTTCGACGACGCGGAGCCGCAGGTCGTGAACATCACGAAGGCGACGGGCGCCGACGACACCTCGATGAACCGCCAGTGGGAGCGGACGACGTCGGACAACGTGAACCTGACGTCGACGGCGCACGTGGTGGGAGAGGCGGGCCCGCACGTGCTGAAGTTCTGGATGGTGGACCCGGCGGTGGTGCTGCAGAAGCTGGTGGTGGACACGGGCGGGCTGCGGCCGAGTTACCTGGGACCGCCGGAGAGCCTGCGGTGGCCGGGATGAAGCGGGCCGCGCGGCCTCACCGCGGCGAGACCGCCGGTGCCGGCGCGGCTCGCCCGTCCCCGCGGCACTTTCACGTGAAAGTGCGGCGGTGCTCGCCGCCCGCGGCGGCCGGCCGCTACCGCCGGCCGGTGGAAAGGGCTTCGCTCGGCCGGTGTGCCGGGGCCGCCGTGCTGTGCCGCACCACCAGGCTCGTCGCCAGCTCCACCCGGTGGCTCGCCGGGGTCACCCCGCGGGCGAGCGAAATCGCCAGCCGCGCGCCGGCCGCGGCCATCTCCTGCAGGGGCTGGCGGATCGTCGTCAGCTCCGGGGTCAGCCAGCGGGCGATCGGCAGGTCGTCGAAGCCCACCACGCTCAGGTCGTCCGGGATGCGCAGGCCCGCGCCGCGGGCGGCTTCGTACACGCCGAGGGCCTGCAGGTCGCTGCCGGCGAACACCGCCGTCGGGGGATCCGGGAGGGTGAGCAGCGATGCCAGCTCGCGGTAACCCGAGCGGACGTGGAAGTCGCCGCGGCGGACCAGGGCCGGGTCGAACGCCAGGCCCGCCGTCTCCAGGGCCGTGCGGTAGCCGTCGATGCGCGCCCGGCTGCACAGCACGCCTTCCGGACCGCCGATCATCGCGATCCGGCGGTGGCCCAGCTCGACCAGGTGGCGGGTCGCGGTCAAGCCGCCCTGCCAGTTCGTGGCCCCGATCGAGGGCGTCTCCGGGCCTGGGGCACCGGCCGGGTCGACCACGACCAGCGGGATGTCGCGGGCGCGCAGCTTGGCCAGCTGCCCGCCGGTGAAGTCCGAGCACACCGAGACGATGCCGACCGGGCGGCGGGCGAGGACGCTCTCCAGCCAGCTCTGGCCGGGGGTGTGCCGTCCCGAGGATTCCGCGAGCACGACCGCCATTCCGTTTTCGCGGGCGACGCACTCGACCCCGCGGATGATTTCGAGCGCCCACGTGCTTTCGAGTTCGTGGAACATCAGTTCCAGCAATCGCGAACGGCGGGACCGTTCGTCGGCCCGGCGGCGGTAACCGTATTTCCCGATGACCGCTTCCACCCTGGCCCGGGTGCTTTCGGCGACGTCGGGTCGGCCGTTCAGCACTTTCGAAACGGTCGGCACCGAAACGCCGGTCTCGGCGGCGATCCGGGCGATCGTGACCCGGGTCGCGGTCGGCTCGAGATCCTCGGACTTCGTTGTCATGGGAGAGATTCTAGGTCATCGAAACCCGATTTGAAACGCTTCGAAACTTTCGGTTCACCATTGTCGATGGAAGGGTGAAGATGCTGAGAAGAATTCCGAAGAAACGCGTCGCGCTGGTGCTGGCCGCCGTCGCCGGTATCGCGGTCTGGCAGGCGCCGTCCGCTTCCGCGTCGGTTCCGCTGCAATACGCCACGAACCGTTACGTCGGCAGCGCGGTGGCCGCGTCGTACCTGGCGTCGGAACCCGATTACCGGGCCGTGCTCACCCGCGAATTCGACAACGTCACCCCCGAGAACGAGATGAAGTGGGGCACCGTCGAGGCCGTCCGCGGGCAGTACGACTGGTCGGGCGCGGACGCGATCGTCCGGTACGCCCAGGAACACCACAAGACCGTCCGCGGGCACACGCTCGTCTGGCACTCCCAGCTCCCGGACTGGGTCGCCGGGTTGCCCGCCGGCGAGCTGCGCCGGGTCCTGCGCGACCACATCACCACGGAAGTCAAGCGGTACCAGGGAAAGGTCCGCGCCTGGGACGTCGTCAACGAGCTCTTCAACGAGGACGGCACGCGGCGCGACACGGTGTTCCGGCAGAAGCTCGGGGACGGCTTCGTCGCCGACGTCTTCCGCTGGGCGCACGCGGCCGACCCGAAGGCGACGCTCTACATCAACGACTACAACATCGAAGGCCGGAACCCGAAGAGCGACGCCGTGTACGACCTGGTGAAGACCCTGCGGCGGCAGGGCGTGCCGATCGGCGGCGTCGGGGTCCAGGCGCACCTGTCGATCCAGTACGGCTTCCCGGCGGAGTACCGCGCCAACCTGGCCCGGCTGGCGAAGCTCGGCGTGGACGTCGCGATCACCGAGGCGGACGTCCGCATCCCGACCCCGCCCGACGCGGCGAAGCTCGCCACCCAGGCGAGCTACTTCGACCAGCTCTGGGACGGCTGCCAGGCGGTCCGCCGCTGCGTCGAGTTCACGACGTGGGGCTTCACGGACCGCCATTCCTGGGTGCCGGACGTGTTCCCCGGCGAGGGGGCGGCCTGCCTCTTCGACGAGAACCTGCACCCGAAACCGGCCTACACCCGCATCAACCCCTGACCGGGCCGGGGCGCAGCCCGGGGGCGGCGAGCGCCGCCAGGACGCGGGGAACCGCCTCGACGGTGGCCGGGCGGCCTTCGTGCATGAGCACGACGCCGCCCGGCCGCACCGCCGAAGCCGCCGTGACGATCTCGTCCGCGGAGGCGCCCGCCCAGTCGCGGGTGTCGACGCTCCACAGCACCTCGGTGAGCCCGTGGGCGGCGACGGCCGACGCCACGGACGGATCGGTGTCGCCGTAGGGCGGCCGGAACAGCACCGGGCGGGCGCCGGTGAGCGAGACCAGGAGGTCCTGCGTCCGGCGGACCTCCCGGTCGCGGGCCGCGGGGCCGAGTGCGGTGAGCCGCGGGTGCGTCCACGTGTGGTTGCCGAGCACGTGCCCCGCGGCGGCGATCGCCCGCACCAGGGCCGGGTGCGCCGCCGCGTGCTCGCCCCACAGGAAGAACGTCGCCCGCACCGCGCCGAGGGCGGCCAGCAGCGCCGGCGTGGTCGACGGGTACGGGCCGTCGTCGAAGGTCAGCGCGACTGCGTCCACCCCGCCAAGGTCACCCGGCGGGGAGGCGGGGGCAAGGACTTTCGGCGGGTTTCGTCAGCGGGCCAGCGCCGCGAGCCGCTTCGGCGTCGGCCAGCGGACGTTCCACGCCCAGCCGAGCTTCTCGAACAGCCAGATGACCCGGGCCGAGATGTCGATCTGGCCGCGCAGCGCGCCGTGACGGGCCGACGTCGGGTCGGCGTGGTGGGTGTTGTGCCAGGACTCGCCCATCGACAGGATCGCCAGCGGCCAGAAGTTGGCCGAGCGGTCGCGGCTGGCGAACGGGCGCTCGCCGATCATGTGGCAGATCGAGTTGACCGACCACGTCACGTGGTGCTGGAAGGAGATCCGTGCCAGTCCCGCCCAGAGGAACGCGGTCAGCGCGCCCCACCACGACAGCGTGAGCAGGCCGCCGAGCAGCGCCGGGAGCAGCAGGCTCACCACCACCCACAGCGGGAACAGCCGGTCGACCACGCGCATGTCGCGGTCGGCCGCCAGGTCCGGGGCGAACCGGTCGACGTTGGTCTTGTCGCGGCCGAAGAGCCAGCCCATGTGGGCGTGCCAGAACCCGCGGGCGAGCGCCACCGCGGAGGTGCCGAACAGCCACGGCGAGTGCGGGTCGCCCTCGCGGTCGGAGAAGGCGTGGTGCCGGCGGTGGTCGGCGACCCAGCCGATCACCGGGCCCTGGGCGGCGAGGCCGCCGGCGATGGCCAGCGCGATCCGCAGCGCCCGCTTCGCGCGGAACGCGCCGTGGGTGAAGTAGCGGTGGTAGCCGACGGTGATCCCGAGCGTCGACACGACGAAGAACCCGCCGCCGATGGCCAGGTCCAGCCAGCTGACGCCCCAGCCCCAGAACACCGGGACGGCCGCGGCGAGCGCGAGGAAGGGGACCAGCAGGAACGTGCGGATGGTGATCAGCTCGGCGACGGTCTGGCGGCCGGAGAGGACGGGTTTGGGTATCGAACGGGGAGCCTTCACGGAGGCGGTCATGCACTACTCGATTCGAGGATCTCGGCGCGCGGGACCTGGTCCTCGCGCGGGGGCCGGGGAAGTGAGCACCCGGCGATCAGCGGTCTGCGGTGGGCCGGGCTCGTCGCCGCTCCTGCCGGCGATCGGCCTCGGTCGCGAGAGCGCGGCCGGCCGGACGCCGGCTCGAGGGGATGCTCTCGACACCGTCCACGTTACCTGATCGTTGTGAGAGCGCAGTGTGGCCGCGCACGAAGAAGGCCCCCGCCCGGTGGGGGCGGGGGCCTTCGGGTGCCTCGTGGCTCAGATGACGCTTACGCGCTGGGCCTGCGGGCCCTTCTGGCCCTGGCCGATTTCGAACTCGACGCGCTGGCCCTCGTCGAGCGACTTGAAGCCGGTGCCCTGGATCTCGGAGTAGTGGACGAACACGTCCGGGCCCCCGCCGTCCTGGGCGATGAAGCCGAAGCCCTTTTCACCGTTGAACCACTTGACACTGCCCTGAGCCATACCTATACCCACTCTTTGTTAGTGAGCCGGTGCACCCCGTTCGGACGCCCCGGTCTCGGGACCATTCTCGCACTACTGCCCGTACCCGGGTCAAACCCCCCAGTCAGGCCGCAGCGGCAGGCCCATCCCGCCCGCGCTGTCGGTGCGCACGCCCAGGACCTGGTGCAGCTCGATCTCCCGTCGTTCGAAGGCCAGCCGGCAGGCCGCGAGGTAGAGCGCCCACACGCGGCTGCGCCCGGCGCCGGCCTCGCCGACGGCCTCGTCCCAGTGCTCGTCGAGGTTCGCGCACCACCCGGCCAGCGTCAGCGCGTAGTGCTCCCGGAGGTTCTCCGAGTGCCGCACCTCCAGGCCGCTGTCGTGCATCGCCGTGACGATCTCACCAGGGGCTTCCAGCTCGCCGTCCGGGAAGACGTAGCGGTCGATGAACCCGCGCGAGCGGTGGGCGACGCTGGTGTCCGGGTTGGTGATGCAGTGGTTGAGCAGCCGTCCGTGCGGCTTGAGCTTGCCGGCCAGGAAGCGGAAGTAGCCGGGCACGTTGCGCGCCCCGATGTGCTCGGTCAGGCCGATCGAGGAGATCGCGTCGAACCCCGTTTCGGTGACGTCCCGGTAGTCCAGGTGGCGGATCTCGGCGCGGTCGGCCAGGCCGAGGGCGACGACGTTCTTCTGCGCCCACTGCGCTTGTTCACGCGAAAGTGTGACACCGAGCGCTTCGACGCCGTAGTGCCGGACGGCGTGCGCGACCATCCCGCCCCAGCCGCAGCCGACGTCGAGCAGCCGCATCCCGGGCTTGAGGCCGAGCTTGCGGCAGACCAGGTCGAACTTGTTGGCCTGCGCCTCCTCCAGCGAGGCGTCCGCGGTCGGGAACACCGCGCAGGTGTAGGCCATCGAGGGACCGAGGACGAGCTCGTAGAAGCGGTTCGAGACGTCGTAGTGGCTGGCGATGGCCTCG
Organism: Amycolatopsis sp. cg9; assembly: GCF_041346945.1. Taxonomy (NCBI): domain Bacteria; kingdom Bacillati; phylum Actinomycetota; class Actinomycetes; order Pseudonocardiales; family Pseudonocardiaceae; genus Amycolatopsis; species Amycolatopsis sp. cg9. The sequence continues at coordinate 7,565,829 of NZ_CP166850.1, forward strand.
CTGTCGCGCTCCTTCGAGTGCCGCAGCGCCGTCAGCCCGCGGCGGAACCGGCTCGGGTGCTCCTCGGCGGGCGGCTTGACCAGCCGCAGGTGGCCGGGGCCGAGCTTGCGCAGCAGCCACAGCCGGTCGGCCGGCGTCAGCTGGTCGACCTGGGCCGACAGCGCGTGCAGCGCGGTGTACAGGTCGCCGGAGACCTCCAGCGCGCCGGCGACGTACGCGCGGGCCAGGCCGAGGTCGCCGGGGGAGGACATGAGGTAGTCGAGCGCCAGCGGCGAGCACACCCGGATGGCCACGGGGGCGTCGGCGGGGCCGCTGCTGCTGCCGTCGTAGGCGGTGATCGACACGGTGGCGCGAGGGCCGAGGAGCCGCTCGAAGACCTCGCCGACCGTGGTGCTTGCCTGGGTCACGTTCGTTCCTTTCACCGGCGGCGGACGCATTTTTCGTAGAGGCCGAGCAGCCGCTCGCGCGGGTCGTAGGTCCGCTTGAGCTCGGAGTAGGCGTCGCCGTTGTAGAGCCGCCAGAACTCGTCTTCGGAGTAGAAGCTGTCCGAATAGAGCGACTTGTGCCCGCCGAGCCGGGTGACCTCGGCTTCGATCATCCGGTTGTGCACGCCGTCGCGCTCGCCGGGCGCCAGCGGCACCGCCGACCAGAACCCGAAGTTGACGTAGAGCTCGGCGGGGTCGAGTTCGTAGAGCGGCCAGCGCACGCCGCCGGGGCGCTGGCGCAGCGGGCAGATCCAGACGGGGCTGATCGGGATCTCCCGTTCGAAGAACTCGAGGAACTCCGCGGCCCGGGTGAGCGGCACCTCGATGTCCTGCACGATGGTTTCCTCCGGCGGCAGGCGCCGGAGCTTGAGCAGCCGTTCGGCGATCTTGAACCGGCGGTCGAGCGCGACGGCCTTCCAGTACACCGACGACCGGAGCAGGCGGCGGCCGAGCAGCAGCCGCGGCAGCCGGTGCTGGACGCCGAACGCGCGCGAGCACCAGAACCAGTCGGTGTCCCAGCGCCACAGATAGTCGCGGACGGTGAGGTGGTCGGTCTCGCGCCGCCGGATGGACCGGTAGTAGATGTCCAGCCAGGTGTAGTCGCTGGTCGACGGCGCGGAGTCGGTGAAGGTGCCGAGCGTCAGGTAGAGCTCGTCCGGACCGAAGACCGTGCCGTCGACGAAGTCCTGCTCGCCGTTCTCGCACACCTCGCCCAGCGCGCGGAAGAAGGTGTCCCGGTCGTGGTAGCGGACGTGGCGGAGCTCGACGAACGGTTTGACCGGTTCGAGCAGGATCCGCAGCCGCAGCGCGTAGCCGAGGGTGCCGTAGGAGTTGGGGAAGCCGTGGAACAGCGCCTGGTGCTCGTTGTCCGGCGTGGCGACGACGATCCGGCCGTCGCCGGTGAGGACCTCGAGCTCGAGGACCGACTCGTGCGGCATGCCGTTGCGGAACGACGAGGACTCGATGCCGAGCCCGGTGACCGCGCCGCCGAGGGTGATGGTCTTGAGCTGGGGCACGACCAGCGGCATCAGCCCGTGCGGCAGCGTGGCGTCGACCAGCTGCTCGTAGGTGACCATCCCTTCGACGTCGGCGGTGCGGGTCGCGGGGTCGACGCGCAGGACGTGGCTGAACCCCGAGACGTCGAGTCCCGGGTGCCGCGTGGCGGCCCGGGACCGGAAGAGGTTCGAGGTGCGCTTCGCCAGCCGTACGGTGGCTTCGCCGCTGATCTCGGTGAGCTGCCGCCGCAGGGCGTCGACGCGGGCTTCGTGCTCGGGGAACGCCGGGCCCGGACGGGCTTCGGGCACCCCGGCCTGATCGATGGTCACGACTCGATCCTGCCTCACGGACCAGGTGGGCGCACGGTCCCGGTGCCTACTTCAGCGCCATACCGGGGATGCGGGCGCGGATCGCGTCCAGCTCGGCTTCGTCGGAGATGCCCTGCCAGTCGTGGCGCGGGGTGTAGGGCCCCTCGAGCGCGCGCACCTCGTCGTCGGAGAGCACGACGTCGAGCGAGGCGACGGCGTCGTCGATCTGGCCCACCGAACCCGCCCCGACCAGCGGCGCGGTCACGACGGGCCGGCTCCGCAGCCAGGCCAGCGCGATCTGCGCGCGGCTCACGCCGTGGGCCGCGGCGACCTTGCCGACGGCGTCGACGATCGCGCGGTTCGAGGTTTCCTCGGCGGGGGAGTAGAGCAGGTCGGCGAAAGCGCCGTCGGTGCCGGACCGCGCGGTCGACTTCGCGTCGTCCCAGGCCCGCGCCAGCCGGCCGCGGGCGAGCGGGCTCCAGATGATCGTGCCGACGCCTTCGTCGAGGCACAGCGGGATCATCTCGCGCTCCTCTTCGCGGTGCAGCAGGTTGTAGTGGTCCTGCATGGACACGAACCGGGCCCAGCCGTGCGCCCGCTGCGTGTGGAGGGCCTTCGCGAATTCCCAGGCGTGCATCGAGGACGCGCCCAGGTAGCGCACCTTGCCGGCCTTGACCAGGTCGCTCAGCGCTTCGAGGGTCTCTTCCAGCGGCGTCGCGTGGTCGTTGCGGTGCACCTGGTAGAGGTCGATGTAGTCGGTGCCGAGCCGGCGCAGCGAGTGGTCGACCTCGGTCATGATCGCCTTGCGGGAGAGTCCCTTGCCGTTCGGGCCCGGCCGCATCGGGTGCCGCAGCTTGGTGGCGATCACCACGTCGTCGCGGTCCGCGAAGTCCTTGAGCGCGCGGCCGAGGATCTCCTCGCTGGAGCCGTTCGAGTACATGTTCGCGGTGTCGAAGAAGTTGATGCCGGCGTCGAGCGCGTGCTTGATCAGCGGGCGCGCGTCGTCCTCGCCCAGCGACCACACCGGGTGGCCCCGGTCGGGTTCGCCGTAGGTCATCGCGCCGATCGCGATGGGGGAGACGTCGAGACCGGTGGTGCCGAGCTTCACGTACCGCATGGGTTCTCCTGCCGAAGGCAACTCGCGGAGGATTCTCCGCGAGTTCGAAACTAGCGGAGAGTCCTCCGCATGTCAAAGATGGGGCATGATCGGGGCATGACCGACGGGACGTACGGCACCCAGCGCAAGGCCGCCGCGCGCAACCGGGTGGCGATCATCGAGGCGGCGCACGAGCTGTTCGCGGCGAACCCGCTGGTGCCGCTGAGCGAGGTCGCGAAGCACGCGGGCGTCGGCGCCGGGACGCTCTACCGCCACTTCCCGTCCCGCGAGGACCTGATCCTGGCGGCCTACCAGCACGACATCGAGCGCCTGACCGGCGAGGCCGACGCCGTGCTGAGCCGGCAGCCGTCGGCGAAGGCGGCGTTCGTCGAGTGGTTCGAAACCCTCGCCGGCTACATCCGCCTCAAGCACGGGCTGGGTGACGCCCTGCACAGCGCCGCGGCCCAGGACGTGATCAGCGCTTCGTGGGCCCCGGCGACCGCGGCGGTGAAGAAGCTCGTCGACGCCTGCGTCGCGGAAGGCACGATCGCGCCGGGCCACGACCCGGCGGACATCATCATGCTGATGAGCTTCCTCTGGCGCGTGGCCGACGACGAGGACGGCGCGGCACAGGGGCGGCGGCTGATCGCGGCGGTGTTCTCGGGGCTGTCGGCAGCACCCACGCGGCTCTGAGCGCAGGGTGATCCGCGCCGCGCCCGGTGTCGGCGGCGCCACGGCAGGGGAGCGACGCCGGTTCGGGTGGGCCTGATCGCCCGCGCGGGTGCGCTGTGTGCGGGTGCCGCCGGTGTGGGCGGGGTCGATCCGCGAGGCCGGGGTTGGGTGGCGCCACGGCAGGGGAGCGACGCCGGTTCGGGCGGGCCTGATCGCCCGCGCGGTGCCCGGGACCCGGTGCGTGCGGGGGCCGATCGCGAACCCGGGATTGACCCGCGCCACGGCGGGGTACCCGCCGTCCGGACCGCGGGGATCCCGCGGCGGGCTGGGGAAAGCGAGGCGGCGTTGAGCATTCTGATCGACTTCGGGCGCGACACGGAGTTCTCGTTCGAGCGGCGGTTGCGCGGATACGTGGAGGCGGTCGCGAAGGCCGTCGGTGTGGGGCTGGAGTCCTGCGCGTTCGACGCGGGCACGCCCGCTGCGGCGTACATCGCCCTCGACTGGCGGCTGTCCCGCTTCCCCGACCACGATCTCGCGCTCGTCTGGGACGAACGGCACGGCTGGGCCGCGGCGCTCGAAGGCGCGGCCGGCGATCCTTCGACGGTCCTGGCCCACCTCGGCGGCGAAGCCGTCCCCGAACCCCGTGCGGTGGTCCGGTTCCTGGCCGCCGTACGCGCCGGCGACCCCGGCGCCGGCTCGCTCGAAGCGCCGGCACTGCGCGAAGCGGGCGACCACGAACGGCTGCTGAGCACCCTCGCGGCGCGGCAATAGTTCCGTAGCCGTACGGGGCGGCTCCCCGGTTGTTTACGTACCCGGCGTCACCGGAAAGTGACCGGCAGCAACCTCGAAAAGGAGCTGCCGTGAACTCGAGACAACGCTTCCTGGGTGCGTTCGCCGCCGTCCTCGCCCTCCCGCTGTTCGCCGTGCCCGCCGCGCAGGCGGGCGGCAACCCGCCCGCGGTCACCCCGCTCGGCGGGACGCCGCTGCCGGCGGGCGTTTCGCCTTCTTCGGTCGGCGGGACACCGGCGTCGGTCCAGGACTACCCCTTCATCATCGCGGGGCTGCGGGAGGGCGGGTCGCGGCCGCTCGGGCAGACCTGCACCGGGTCGGTCGTCGCCCCGCGCAAGATCCTCATCGCCGCCCACTGCAAGGCGGCCGAGGGGCAGAAGTCCTTCCTGTACGGGCTCGACGACCTGAGCGCCGGCGGTGGCACGCCGATCGGCGTCGTCAGCTACGACACCCACCCCAAGTACGTCAACTTCGACCAGGGCTACGACGTCGCGGTGGTGACCACCGACCGGGACGTCCCGGTGCCGGGCGGGCAGTACGCGAAGGTCGCGACCTCGGCCGACACCGACCTGAACAAGCCGGGCAAGACCGGGCTCGGGCTCGGCTACGGCAAGAAGGACTTCAACGACAACACCCGTGACGTCACGCTCACGAAGTTCAGCCTGCCGATCGTGGCCGGGAGCAACTGCAGCGGGGTCGGTGCCGGCTTCCAGGAAGCCACCATGATCTGCAGCGGTTACGCCGACGGCCACGTCACGATCCTGCCCGGCGACAGCGGCGGGCCGCTGCTCGTCGACGGCAAGGTCGCCGGGGTCGCGTCGTGGAGCCGCAGCGACTTCAAGTGGTACAGCGTCTACGGCCGCCTCAACAACGACATGGGCGACTGGGTGAAGCAGCAGATCGGCGACGTGACGCCGCCGGAGACGTTCGGCCTCGGGGTAACGCCGGGCGCGGTCAAGACCGAGCCGGGCAAGTACGTCTCCGCGTCGGTGACGAGCACCGCCGGGAAGAACGGGCCGGAGCGGGTCGACCTGACCGCGGCCGGCCTGCCGGACGGGGCGAAGGCGACGTTCCAGCCGTCGTCGATCACCTCGGGGGAGACCGCGAAGCTGACCGTCGAAACGTCCGCGAGCACCCCGCAAGGGGACTACCCGGTCACGATCACCGGCACCGGCGCGAGCGGCACGGCGACCGCCAAGCTGACCCTGACCGTGGGCACCGGCCAGCCGCCGACGGGCGACCTCAAGGTCAGCGTCGACCCCGGCAGCGGGACCGTGCAGCCCGGCTTCTTCACCACCGCCACGGTCACCGTGGCCGGCGGCACCGGCACCGTGACGCTGTCGGCCACCGGGCTGTCGTTCGCCCCGTTCTTCAACCCCTCGACGGTGAACGGCAGCGGCACGTCGCGGATGCAGGTGGTCGGGCCGTTCCAGCGCGGGACCTACCCGGTCACCGTCACCGCGAAGGACTCCACCGGGAAGACGGCGACGGCGAAGTACACCCTGACCGTCCAATGAGGACGGGGAGCGGGGAGGCGCCGGCCTCCCCGCTCCGGCGTCAGAAGGTGATCGTGAAGCCGTCCAGCGTGCCGGTGTCGAACCGGTAGACGTCCTGCACCCGCAGCTTCCAGGTGCCGTTCGCGGGCTCCGCCGCCGCGTTGACCGTGTAGGTGGTGTGGAGGCCCGCGGCCGAACCGGTGCCACCGGCCTTCTGCAGCGGGAAGACCGCACCACTCGGCCCGATCAGGTCGACGGCCAGGTCGCCGGTGTAGGTGTGGCTGATGTCCACCTTCACCGGCAGTGCCGCGGAGGCCTTGCCGTCGCAGCCGTCCTGGGTGACCGAGCTGGTGACCGCGGCCCCGGCGTCCGGGATCGCCACCGGCGTCGTGTTCGACCGGGCGCCGCACCGCGACGGCGGGGTGCCACCGCCGATGAACGACACGTTCAGCAGTTTGTTCGGCGACCCGCTCCCGGCGTTCTTGACGACGCCGGAGGTCGCGCCGCCGACGAGCGCGTCCCGCACCTGCTGCGCGGTGGCACCCGGGTTGGCGGCCAGGTAGAGCGCGGCGGCGCCGGTGACGTGCGGGGTCGCCATGGACGTGCCGCTCATGTTCGCGCTGCTGCCGTTCGGGAGCCCGAGCGACGTGATGTTGTTGCCCGGCGCGAAGAGGTCGGTGCAGCTGCCGTAGTTGGAGAAGGACGCGCGGTTGTCGTTCTCGTCGGAGGCGTTGACCGTGATCGCCTCGGGGACGTGCGCGGGGCTCGTGTTGCAGGCGTCGGTCGAGCTGTTGCCCGCGGCCACCGAGTAGACGATCCCGGCCGCGATCGACCGCTTGATCGCGTCGTCGCCGACCCCGACCTGGTCCATGGTCAGGCTCATGTTCGCCACCGCGGGCTTGGCGGCGTTGGCCGTGACCCACTCGATCGCGTCGACCGCGGCGGAGTCCGGGCCGTTGCCGGAGCAGTCGTTGCCGAGCACCTTGAGCCCGACGAGCTTGACCTTCTTCGCCACGCCGTAGGTCTTGCTGCCGATCGTGCCCGCGGTGTGCGTGCCGTGGCCGTTGCAGTCGCTGCCGTTCCCGCCGACGAAGTCCTTGCCGATCGACGCGCGGCCTTCGTACTCGGGGTTGTCCGGCTTGATCCCGGTGTCGAGGTCGTAGGCGGTGACGCCCTCGCCGGTGTTCGGGTAGGTGTAGGAGTTGTCGCGGGGCAGGTTCGCCTGGTCGATGCGGTCCAGGCCCCAGGTCGGGTTGGTCTGCGTGCCCGCGATCCGGGCGGTGCCGTCTTCGTAGACCGCGGCCACCGCGGGGTCGGCGGCCAGCCGCCGCGCCTGCTGCGCGCTCAGGTGCCGGGCCGAGAAGCCGTGCAGGACCCGGGAGTACGTCGACCGGACCTCCCCGCCGTACCGCCCGGCGAGCGACGCCGGTACGACGAGCGACTGGGCGTCCTTCAGCACCACGATGTACTGGTCGCCGTAGTGCTGCCGGGCCGGGACCACGGTGCCCTCCGGCTGCGCGGCGGTCGCGACGCCGGCGGTGGCCAGCGCGGCCACGACCGCCGCGGCGACGGCGCCCGCTTTTCGGTGAACTGTGCGCATGCTTCGACTCCACTCACTCGAACAGGTGAATCGCGGCGCGGTGACCGAGAGCCACCGCTGTCTCACTGTCGGGTGGGCTCGCCTGCGCTAACAAGCGAGGCAGCGCCCCGTAGGCCTACGTAACTAATGCCTTTCCCGGTCCCCTACGAAAGTTCCTTGCCCGCCCGTGCGGGTTCCGCGCGCCCGAACGGCGGACTTAAGCTCCGGTCACCGGACAGGGTGGTTCGGTACGCGATGCCGCTTTTCAGGGGGGCGGGCGATGACGAACGGGATCGTGGCCAGTACCGGCTCGCCGGTCCTGATCGGGCGGACGGCCGAGCTGGCCGCGCTGGTCTCCGCCGCGCTGCGCCCGCCCGCGGTCCTCGTGCTCGAAGGGGAGGCGGGCGCCGGGAAGACCCGGCTGGCCGCCGAACTCCTGGCCCGTCCCGAACTCGCCGGGGCCCGCGTGCTGGCCGGCCGGTGCCGGCCGCAGCGGGAGCCGTTTCCGCACGGCGTTGTCGTCGAAGCGCTGCGGGACGCCGGAAAGTACCTGCCGTCGGCCCCGCCGCCCGGTCCGCTCACCGGCGTCCTCGGCCGCCACCTGCCGGAGCTCGCGCCGCTGCTGCCCGCGGCGCCGGAACCGCTCGGGGACCGCCGCGCCGAAGCGCACCGGTTCTTCCGCGCGGTCCGCGAACTGCTGGACCTGCTCGGCCCGCTGGTGCTGGTGATCGAGGACGTCCACTGGGCCGACGACGGTTCGCGGCGGCTGCTGCGGTTCCTCATGGGCGACCTGCCGGCCGGGACGGTCCTGCTGGTGAGCTACCGGCCCGAGGACGTGCCGGGCGGGCTCCCGCTGGGCGGCGCGCACCGGCCGGCCCCGGGCAGTTCGACCACGCTGGTCCGGCTCGGCCCCCTCGAACCGGACGGCGTGCGGCAGCTGGCCTCGGCCCTGCTCGGCGAGCCCGGTGTGTCCGACGCCGTCGCGGCCCGGCTGCACGAACGGACGGCCGGGATCCCGTTCGTCGTCGAGGAGGTCGTGCACGCGCTGCCGGTCCCGGTCACCGACGGGGCGCTGGACGCGGTCGAGGTGCCCACGCTGGTGCGCGAAGCGACGGTCGAACGGCTCGGGGCGTTGCCGCTCGTGGCCCGGCGGATCGCCGAAGCCGCCGCGGTGCTCGCCGAGCCCGCGCCGGTCGAGCTGCTCACGGCGGTCGCGGGACTGGGCGCGACCCGCGGCCGGCAGGCGCTCGTCCTGGCTCTGGAACGGGCGGTGCTGGTCGAGGCCGCCGAGTGCCGCTACGGGTTCCGGCACGACTTCGCGCGGCGCGCGGCGTACGGCACGATCCCCGGGCCGGTGCGGCAGGAACTGCACCGGCGGGCCGTCCGCGTGCTGGCCGGACGGCGCCCGGAGCCGTGGCTGCGGCTGGCCGAGCACAGCCGGAAGGCCGGGAACGCGGCCGACGCGCTGCGGTACGGCGAAGCCGCGGCCGACCGCGCGATCGACGCGGGGGACCCGGCGACCGCGATCGGGCTGCTGCGCGCGCTGCTGGGCGGGCCGGAGCTCGATCCGTCCGCTGTGGACAGGCTGGCGGCGAAGCTGGCGTCCGTGGCCGCGAACGGGGTTTCGCAGGCCGAGGTCGTCGCCACGCTGGAAGGGCTGTTGTCCGGCGACCGGCTGTCCGGGCGGCTGTCGGCGGAGATCCGGCTGAGCCTCGGGCTGCTGCTGGCCCGGCAGGCCGGCGGCCTGGAGGCGGCGCGCGCCGAGATCGAGGTGGCGCTGCCGGGACTCGGGCACCGGCCGGACCTGGCCGGGCGGGCCATGGCGGTGCTCGCGCAGCCGTGGATCGGCGCGACGCCGTTGCGCGCGCACCTGCCCTGGCTCGACCGCGTCGACGGGCTCATCGCCACCGCGGCCGACGCGCGGCTGCGGCTGACGCTGATGGCCAACAACATCCCTTCCCGCCTGCACATCGGCGACCCGCGCGCGTGGGCGGCGCTCGACGCGGCCCCGGTGAGCGCCGGGTCGGCCGAGGAACAGCGCCAGCTGGCGCGGCTGTACTGCAACGCCGCCGACGCGGGCGCGTGGACCGGGCACCACCGCCGGGCCCGCGGCCTGCTGGAACGCGGGATGCAGCTCGCGGCCGACGCCGGGACGCCGTACGTCGTCAGCACGGCACGGACCACCGGGGTGCACATCGACTGGCTGAGCGGTGCGTGGGCCGGGCTCGACGAGCGCGCGCGGGCGCTGCTGGCGGAGTACCGCGACCTGCTGCCGGTGAGCAGCGAGCTGTCGCTGGTCCTGGGCCTGCTCGCGAGCGCGCGCGGTGCCTGGGACCGGGCCGCCGCGTGCTTCGCGGTGACCGGCGTCGACCGGCCGGAGAACGCGTTCACCCCGGTGGTGGTCGCCGCGCACGGCGGGATCGCCGGGATGCTGCTGGCCCAGGACGCCACCGAAGCGGCGGCCGCCGAAGCCGCGCGTGGCCTGGAACTGGTGCGCACCAAGGGCGTCTGGGCGTGGTCGGGCGACCTGGTCCCGGCCGCGGTGGTGGCGTTCTGCCGGACCGGCCGCGCGAGCGAAGCCGGTGCCGTGCTCGCCGAGCTCGACCGCGAGACCCGCAACCTGGCGGCACCGATGGCCCGGACGGTCCTCACCGAGGGACGCGGGATCGTCGCGGCCCACGACGGCGACGTGGCCGGTGCGGCCGACCTGTTCGACGAGGCCCGCGCCCGCTACGAGCGCCTTTCGGCGCCGTACCCGGCGGCACTGGCGGCCGAACGCCGGGCGCGGTGCCGGTTCGAGGCCGGCGACGTGGCCGCGGCGGGCGAGTTCGGCGACCTGGCCGACGCGTTCGCCGCACTGGGCGCGACCCGCGACGCCGCCCGGTGCCGCCACACGTTCCGCTCGACGGGCGCCACGGCCCCCTCCCGCCGCGGCCGCCGCGGCTACGGCGACGAACTGTCCCCGCGCGAACGCGACGTGGCCCGCCTGCTGACCGACGGGCACACGAACCGGGAGATCGCGGAGGTGCTGTTCCTGTCGCGGCGCACGGTCGAGCAGCACGTCGCCAACGTGCTGCGGAAGCTCAAGGTGCGGTCGCGGGGCGAGCTCGTGGGAGTGCGGACGGGGTGAGCGTCAGCGGAAGAGACGGACGGGTACCAGGGCCCAGACGACCTTCCCGGCCGCGGTGGCGCGGACGCCCCAGCCGTGGGAGAGCTGGTCGATCAGCCGCAGCCCGTGCCCGTTCCCGGCCGCCACCCGCTCGATCGCCGGGTCTTCGTCGGACACCTCGACCAGCAGGCCACGCCGTTCGCGGGTGATCCACAGGCGCGACGGCCGTCCGGTGTGCCGGTAGGCGTTGCCGACGAGTTCGTCGACCACCAGCAGCAGCGCCCCGAGCAGCTCGCCCCGCGGCAGCCCGAAGCCGAGGCAGTCGGCGACGGTCGCGCGCACCCGCCGCGGCAGCGGCCGCGTGGTGAGGTCGAGCGTCAGCTCCGCGGACGTGGCCACCCGCAGGCTGAGCCAGTCCACGACCCGCGCCCACTCCGGTGGGAGCGGCTCGAGGTCCTCCGAGCCCGCCGTCTCGGCCATGCGCACCCGCCCTCCGTGCCGTCACCCCTCGCCAGGGGTTCGGGGCCGCCGGGCCACCGGATGGGTCGGTGGTGGCCGGCCGGAACGGGACCCGGGCAGACTGGACCCGGTGATCGGACGCGAGCTGACAGCGCAGGCGGTGGTCGACCGCGAGATCCCCGCCGAGCCGCGGATCTCCCCGGACGGCCGCTGGGTGGCCTTCGTGACGTCGCCGGTCGGGCGTGCGGGCCGGCACCGGTCGAGCACCCTGTGGCTGGCCCGGGCCGACGGCAGCGAGCCACCCCGCCCGCTGACCCCGGGCACGGCGGACGATTCCGGCCCGAGGTGGGCAGCGGACTCGGGGTCGCTGTTCTTCCTCTCGGACGCGGCGGAACGCGGGGTGGCTCAGCTGCACCGGATCGGGGTGAGCGGAGGGGCGGCCGAGCGTCTGACGGACCTGCCTGGCGGGCTGACGGCTTTCGCGCCGCTGCCGGACGGAACCGCGGTGGCGCTGATCGCCCCGGGTGCGGGGGACTCGAGCGCGGATCCGGAGGCCCGCCCGGCCCAGGCCGGACCGCCCGCCGCCGCGTCCGAGGCGGCGCGGCCGGTCGCGAGTTCCAGCGGTGCGGCGGTCGCCGGCACGGCCGCGCCGGCCGGCGGGACCGTCGCCGAGCCCGGACCGTCCGCGCCCGGCGATGCCCCGCGCCCGGACGCCAAGCCCCGCCCCGACCGGCTGTGGCTGCTCGACCTCCCCGCCCGCACGCTCCGCCCGCTCGGGCACCTCGGCCACCGCCACGTCCGCGAAGCCGCCCCCAGGCCGGACGGGCGCGTGCTCGCCGTCCTCACCTGGGCGACGGCCGAGCGGGAGGGGGTCTTCGAGCCCGGGCTGTTCCTCGTCGACGTCGCCACCGGGGCCACCGAAGACCTCGGCGCCCCCGCGCTCGAAGCCGCCGACCTCGTCTGGTGGCGCCACGAAGACGCCTGGCAGCTCGGCTACCGCGGCCTGACCCCACCCGGCCTGGTGGGCGGCAACGCCGTCTTCGCCGTGCCCGGCCACCGGAACCTCACCGCGGGCGCCACCTCCTGCCCGATCGAACTCGCGCAGGCCGCCGGCCCGCTCGCGTTGTTCGCCGACGGGCTGGACACCGTGGTCCGCCGGCTCGATCCCGCCACCGGGACCTTCGCCGAAGTCGAGCGGGCCCGTGGCTCCCTGACCGGGCTCAGCGTCAGCGACGTCGGTACCTTCGCCGTCGTCGCGAGCGCCGGCAGCGAACCCGAGGAGGTCCGCACGCGGGGCAAGATCAGCCGGACCGCGCCCACGGGGATCCGCTGGGGCGCTCAGGAACGCTTGGCTTACCGGGCCGAAGACGGCACCGCGCTCGACGGGCTGCTCGTCCTCCCGCCCGGGAAAACGCGAGCAGGCGGGCCGTTCCCGCTGGTGACCCTCGTGCACGGCGGCCCGTACGACCGCTACGCCGACCGGTTCCACCTCGGCTGGTACCCCTCCGCCCAGTGGCTCGCGGCCGCCGGGTTCGCGGTGTTCCTGCCCAACGCGCGCGGCGGTCTCGGCCACGGCCACGACTTCGCGCGCAGCATCGCCGGAGACGTCGGGGGCGGCGAATTCACCGACGTGCTGACCGGGATCGACCTCCTCGTCGAGGAGGGCGTCGCCGACCAAGACCGGCTCGGGGTCGGGGGCTGGAGCCACGGTGGCTTCTTCGCCGCGTGGGCCGTCGCGCACACCGACCGCTTCAAGGCCGCCGTCGTGGGGGCGGGGGTCATCGACTGGCCGCTGCTCGCCGCCACCGGGGAGCACAGCCGGTTCGAAGCCGCACTGGGCGGGAAGCAGCAGAGCCCGATCACCCACGCGCACCGGATCCGGACGCCGGTGCTCATCCTGCACGGCGAGGACGACACCAACGTCCCGCTCTCGCAGGGCGAACTCCTGCACCGCGCGCTGGAGGACCGCGAGCACGAGTTCGTCGGCTACCCGGGGGAGAACCACTCGATCCGCGGCCGCGACCACCAGATCGACGTCCTGCACCGCACGCGCGAGTGGTTCTCCCGGTGGCTCACACCTGTTCGCCCAGCTTGAACTCCGCCTCCCCGGTGCTGAAGGAGAACCCGTCCGCCCCGATGGTGACGTCGGCTTCGCGCGGCTCGGACCGGGCGAGGACCGGCTGGAGCGCGCCGTCGAGGTCCAGCACCGGCGACGCGTCGGTGTACCAGCTCGGCACCACCGGGTTGCCCCACCAGTCGCGGCGCTGGTTGTCGTGGACGTCCCAGGTGATCACCGGGTTGTCCGGGTCGCCGGTGTAGTAGTCGTGGGTGTAGATCTCGATGCGGTGCCCGTCGGGGTCCCGCACGTACAGGTAGAACGCGTTCGACACGCCGTGGCGGCCCGGGCCGCGCTCGATCGTGCCGGACTTCCGCAGGGCGCCGAGGTGGTCGCAGATGTGCAGGATCTGGTGCCGCTCGTGCGACGCGAACGCGATGTGGTGCAGCCGCGGGCCGTCGCCGCCGGTCAGGGCGACGTCGTGGACCGTCGGCTTGCGGAACAGCCAGGCCGCGTACACCGTGCCCTCGTCGTCCTGGATGTCCTCCGAAACGCGGAAACCGAGGCCCTCGTAGTACTTCCGGGCCGCCGGGACGTCCGGGGTGTCCAGGTTGAAGTGGTCGAGCCGGGACAGGGCCCCGGCGCCGTGGACGTCGTAGCGCTGCGTGAACCGCTCGACGTGCTCGGCGTCGTGGAAGAACTCCACCGGGAACCCGAGCGGGTCGGTCACCCGCACCGCCTCGCCGATGCCGCGCGTGGCACCGGCCGGGCGCCGCTCCACCCGCACGCCCAGCGCGCGGTAGTACTCCTCGGCCAGGTCGAGGTCGCCGGGTGTGCGCACCCGGTAGGCCAGCACGCCCAGCGCGGCCGTGGGTCCCTTGCGCAGCACCAGGGAATGGTGCAGGTACTCCTCGAACGCCCGCAGGTACAGCGCTTCGTCGTCTTCGTGCGTGACGACGAGGCCGAGCACGTCGACGTAGAACGCCCGTGACGCGGCCAGATCGGTGACGACGAGCTCGGCGTACGCGCAGCGGATGACGTCCGGCGGCGTGGCGGTCATGACTGTCCTTCCTGGACGGTGCCGAAGCGGGCGGTGTGCACCGGCCCGAGTGAGACGTGGATCGCCTGCTGGTGGGTGTAGAAGTCGAGCGAGCGGTAGCCGCCTTCGTGGCCGAGGCCGGACGCCTTGACCCCGCCGAACGGCGTCCGCAGGTCGCGGACGTTGTGCGAGTTCAGCCAGACCATCCCGGCCTCGACCGACTGCGCGAAGGTGTGCGCCCGCTCCAGGTCCGACGTCCACAGGTAGGCGGCCAGGCCGTACTTGACGTCGTTGGCCAGCGCCAGCGCCTCGGCTTCGGTGTCGAACGGCGTCAAGGCGACCACCGGCCCGAAGATCTCCTCCTGGAAGATCCGCGCGGTGGACGGGACATCGGCGAACACCGTCGGGGCCACGTAGTTGCCGCTGTCCGAACCGGACGGACGGCCGCCGCCCGCGAGCAGCCGGCCCTCGGACTTGCCCAGCTCGACGTAGCGCATCACCTTGGCGTAGTGCTCGGGGTGCACCAGCGCGCCGACCTCGGTGGCCGGGTCGTGCGGGTCGCCCACGACGATGTTCCGCGCCCGCGCGGCGTACCGGGCGCAGAACTCCTCGTAGATCGGGCGCTCGACGAGGATCCGGCTGCCCGCGGTGCAGCGTTCGCCGTTGAGGGAGAACACGCCGAAGAGCGTCGAGTCGAGCGCGGCGTCGAGGTCGGCGTCGGCGAACACGATGGCCGGGGACTTGCCGCCCAGCTCCATCGACATGCCCTTGAGGTGTGCCGCGCAGTTGCGGTAGATCGTCTGCCCGGTCGTGGTTTCGCCGGTGAACGAGATCAGCGGCACGTCCGGGTGCTTGACGAGCGCGTCGCCCGCCTCCTCGCCGAAGCCGTTGACCAGGTTGAACACCCCGTCGGGCAGCCCGGCGCCGGCGAAGATCTCGGCCCACAGGCTCGCCGAGAGGGGGGTGAACTCGGCCGGCTTGAGCACCACCGTGCAGCCCGACGCCAGCGCCGGGGCGAGCTTCCAGCTCTCCAGCATGAACGGCGTGTTCCACGGCGTGATCAGCCCGGCGACCCCGACCGGCTTGCGGTGCACGTAGTTCACCTGCCGCCCGGGCACCTGGTAGGTGTCGTCGGCCTGCGCGACGACGAGGTCGGCGAAGAACCGGAAGTTCTCGGCCGCGCGCTGCGCCTGCCCGAGCGCCTGGGTGATCGGCAGGCCGGTGTCGAACGTCTCCAGCTCGGCCAGCCGCTTGTCCTGCGCTTCGACGGCGTCGGCGATCTTGGTGAGCACCCGGGCCCGGGCGCGCGGGAGCAGCCGCGGCCACGGGCCCTCGGTGAACGCCTTCCCGGCCGCGGCGACCGCGCGGTCGACGTCTTCGGCCTGGCCCGCGGCGGCGGTCACGTACGGAGTGTTCGACACCGGGTCGAGCACGTCGAACGTCTTGCCCGACACGCTGCCGACGAGCTCACCGCCGATGTAGTGCTTGAGCTCGCCCGGCAGTCCTTCCGGGACGTAGTGGGTCATGCCTTTCCTTCCACGGTGAAGCCTTCGACCGGCGAGAGGTACTTCGCGCCTTCGGCCATGAGGTCCTTGATGCGGGCGATGCCGGACTCGGTCGGGGTGATCAGCGGCGGCCGCACGTGCCCGGACGCGATCAGCCCGCGTTGTTCGAGCACCCACTTCCCGGGCGCCGGGTTGGTTTCGACGAACAAGAGGTCGACCAGCGGGTGCAGGCCGTAGTGGAGCTCCCGGGCCCGCTCGTGGTCGCCGGACTGCCAAGCCGTGTACATCTCCGCGCACGCGGCCGGGGCGATGTTGGCCGTCGCGCTGACGAACCCGGCGCCGCCGAGGGCCAGCAGCGGCAGGCACAGCAGCTCGATCCCGGACCACACCAGCAGGCTCCGGCCGCACAGGTGCAGCACGCGGGAGAAGTGCTCGAAGTCCTTCGTCGTCTCCTTGATCCCGACGAAGTTGCCGCACGAGCGGAACAGCCGCGCGACCGTTTCGGGGGCGAGGTCGACCGCGGTGCGGCTCGGCACGTTGTAGGCGACGATCGGCAGGTCCGGGAACTCGCGGCAGACCGTGCGGTACCAGACGAACAGCGCGTCCTGGGTGGGCCGCGCGTAGTACGGCGTGATGACCAGCGCGGCGTCGATCCCGGCGTCCTGGGCGAGCGCCGTCAGCTCCAGCGTCTCGTCGAGCTTCGCCGAACCCGTGCCCGGGACGAACGGCACGCGGTCGCCGACCGCGGCGGCCACCGTCCGGATCGCCTCGGCGCGTTCGGCGACGGTCTGCGAACCGGGTTCGCCGGTGGAGCCGCCGATCGAGATGCCGTGCGAGCCCGAGGCGAGCTGCCAGCGCACGAGGTTCTCGAGGCCGGCGTGGTCGACGGCCCCGTCGGCGGTGAACGGCGTCATCAGCGGCGCGATCGACCCGCGGATGGCCTGGGGGTCGGAGCGGAATCGCATGGGTTTCCCTTCTTGCGTCAGTGGCGGCGGTAGGCGAGGAACGCGTCCAGGGTGGCCAGCCGGTGGGCGCGGACGGCCTGCTCGACGTCGGCGGCGGGCGCGCCGCTTTCGAGCAGGCCGAGGATGGTTTCGTGCTCGGCGACCGACTCGCGGGCCCGGCCGGGCACGAAGCTGAACGTCGAGGTGCGCAGGCCGCTCAGCCGGTCCCAGCCGCGCCGGACCAGGTCGAGGACCTGCGGGTTGGGGCAGGCACCGAACAGCACGGCGTGGAAGTCCCGGTTGAGCCCGGTGAACCGGGCCGGCTCGAAGTGCCCGAGGCAGTCCGCCAGCTCGGCGTTGAGCGCCCGGGCCTCGGCCAGCGCGCCGGGCGGGAGGACCGGCGCGGCGAGCGCGGCGGCGTACCCCTCGACCAGCGCGAGGGTCTGCATCGTGTACTGGTACTCGCTTTCGTCGACCATCGCGACCTGCGCGCCGACGTTGCGCTCGAAGGTCACCAGGCCTTCGGCTTCCAGCAGCCGGATCGCTTCGCGGATCGGGACGACGCTGACGCCGAGCTCCTGGGCGAGCTGGCCGAGGACGAGGCGGTAGCCGGGGGAGAAGGTGCCGTCGGCGATCCGGGCCTTGATCCACTCGTAGGCGATCCGCGACTTGCTCATCGCGGTGCCGTTCACCGTTTCGCGAGCCATGCGGCGTACCTCCCGCGCCAGTGCCCGTCCATCGGGTAGAGGCCCTCGACGCGCTCGCCCGCGGCGACCTGCTCGGCGATGAACGTCTCCTGCAGCTCCTGCTCGATCGCCGCGTCGACGACCTCCTCGACCAGGTCCGGGGGAATGACCAGGACACCGTCGCCGTCGCCGGCGATCACGTCGCCGGGGCACACCGCGGCGCCGCCGCAGGCGATCGCGACGTCGACGTCCCACGGCACGTGCCGCCGGCCGAGCACCGCGGGGTGCGGCCCGGCGTGGTAGGTGGGGATGTCCAAAGCGGACACCGCGGCCAGGTCGCGGACCCCGCCGTCGGTGACGATCCCGGCCGCGCCGCGCACCTGGGCCCGCAGCGCGAGGATGTCGCCGACGGTCCCGGTGCCGCGTTCGCCGCGGGCCTCCACGACCAGGACGTCGCCGGGGCCGAGCGCGTCGATCGCGCGCTTCTGCGCGTTGTAGCCGCCGCCGTGGGACTTGAACAGGTCTTCGCGGTAGGGCAGGTACCGCAGGGTCCGCGCGCGGCCGGTGAGCCGGGCGCCGGGCCGGGTCGAGGTGAGCCCGTCGATCGACACCGCGTCGTAGCCGCGCTTGCGCAGCTGGGCGGACAGCGTCGCGGTGCCGACGGACTCGATCTTCGCGCGCAGCTCCGGCGTCAGCTCGAAGCCGGGCTCGGCGGTCCCGTACGCGTCCGCCCGCTGCTGCTCGTCCGCGCGGGGGAGCGCGCCGAACGGTCCGAAGGGGACGGTCCCTTCGGCGATCGGCGTCACGAGCCGCCCGGTGGTGTGCCCGTTGCCGTCGACCTCGACCTCGACGACGTCGCCGGGGACGGCGACCGAAGCACCCGCGGGGGTGCCGGTCAGGACGACGTCGCCGGGTTCGAGGGTGATCAGCTGCGAGAGGTCGGCGACCAGCCGCCCGAAGTCGAAGAGCAGGTCGCCGGTGGTGTCCTCCTGGACCAGTTCGCCGTTGACCCAGGTGCGCAGCCGCAGCGCGGCCGGGTCGACGTCGGCGGCGGGCAGGACCACCGGCCCGAGCGGGGTGAAGCCGTCGCCGCCCTTCGAGCGCAGGTTGCTGCCCTTGTCGGCATAGCGGAGGTCGTAGACGCCGAAGTCGTTGGCCGCGGTGACGCCTTCGACGTAGGACCAGCCGTCCTCGGGGGACACGCGGCGGGCGGTACGGCCGATGACCAGTGCGATCTCGCCTTCGAAACCCAGCAGTTCGGTGCCCGCCGGGCGGTCGAGCGCGGCGCCGCTCGCCGCCACGGACGTCGGCGGCTTGAGGAAGTACGACGGCTGCGCCGGCACCCGGCCGCGCTGGGCGGCGCGGGAGCGGTAGTTGAGGTGCAGCGCGATGATCTTGCCGGGCCGCTGCGGAAGGGTCGTCATCCGTGGTCCTGCCTGCCGGTTCGAAGAAGGTATCTTAAATAATATACGATCTGTGGCGCGGGGAAACCCCCTTTCACCCGCCGTAGTGGAGCCAGACGGACTTCGTCTCGGTATAGGCGTCGAGCGCCCAGGGGCCCATTTCGCGACCCCAGCCGGACGCCTTGTAGCCGCCCCACGGCGCCGCCATGTCCGGGATCGGGGGCATGTTGACGAAGACCGCGCCGGCCCGGATGCCGTCGGCGTAGCGCTGGGCCGTGCGCAGGTCGCGGGTCCACACCGTGGCCGCCAGGCCGTACTCGGTGTCGTTGGCGCGGGCGAGCGGCTCGTCGCCGTCGTCGTAGGCGGTCACGGCCAGGACCGGGCCGAAGATCTCCTCGCGCATGATCGCCATGTCGTCGGTCACGCCGGCGAACAGCGTGGGGGTGTAGAAGTAGCCGTCGCCGTCGACCGGGTTCCCGCCGGTGACCAGGTCGGCGCCCTGGTCGCGGCCGGTGCTCACCAGGAAGTCGACGTGTTCGCGGTGCTTCGCCGAGACCAGGGGCCCGAGCTGCGTGGTCTCCTCGGTGCCCGGTCCGAGCCGCAGGCCGTCCAGGCCGCGCGCCATCTTGTCGACGAACTCCTGCTCGCGCTTGCGGTCGACGTAGAAGCGCGTGTACGCGGCGCAGACCTGGCCGGTGTTGAGCGTCGCCCCGGCGAGGTTGCCCGCGACGGCGGCGTCGATGTCGGCGTCGGCCGCGATGATGCTCGGGGCCTTCCCGCCGAGTTCGAGGGTCAGCCGCTTGAGGTTGGACGCCGCGCTCGCCGCGGTGATCAGCTTCCCGACGGCGGTGGACCCGGTGTAGGAGACGTGGTCCACGTCCGGGTGCTCGGTCAGCAGCGCGCCGACGGCGCCGTCGCCGGTGACGAGGTTGACCACGCCCGCCGGGATGCCGGCTTCGTGGACCAGCTCGACCAGGCGGATGCTGGTCAGCGGCGTCACCTCGCTGGGCTTGATCACCACCGTGTTGCCGGTGGCCAGCGCCGGCGCGAGCTTCCAGGCGAGGATCATCAGCGGGAAGTTCCACGGCGTGATCAGCGCGTTCACCCCGACCGGCTCGCGGCGGGTGTAGTGCAGGGTGTCGGGGAAGGACACCGGGTTCGTGGTGCCCTGCAGCTTCGTCACCCAGCCCGCGAAGTAGCGGAAGTGCTCGGCCGTGCCGGTCACGCTCACCTGCCGGGACACCCCGATCGGCTGGCCTTGGTCGAGCGTCTCCAGGCGGGCCAGCTCTTCGTGGTGCCGCTCGACGAGGTCGGCCAGCCGGAACAGCAGCGCGGCGCGCTGGACCGGGAGGAGCCCGGCCCACGCGGGTGCGGTGAGCGCGCGGCGGGCGGCCGAGACGGCGGCGTCGACGTCGGCCTGTGAAGCCGTGCCGACCTCCTCGAGGATCCGGCCGGTGGCGGGATCGCGGGTCGGGAGCGCGCCGCCGCCGGCCTCGGTCCACTGTCCGTCGATGCAGAGGCGTGTCGCCATCCCGTTGTCCTCCTCGGCCTGGGGTGAGCCGAGTATCGGGCGGCCGGGCGCCGCGGGTCTTGTCCGCTCCCGCACGCCCGTTGACCGACCGCGAAGGGATGCCGCCGGGCCGCCGGTGCGCGCGTCAGGCTGGGCCGCATGGACGTGATCGTGGTGGGCGCCGGCTCGGCCGGTTCCGTGGTGGCGCGGCGGCTGGTCGACGCGGGCGCGGCGGTGACGCTGCTGGAGGCCGGCGGGGAGGACGTCAACCCGGCGATCCACGACCCCGCGCGGGCCGGGGAGCTGTGGCACGGGCCCGAGGACTGGGACCTGTACACGGTCCCGCAGGAGCACGCGGCCGGCCGGCGGCTGCACCTGCCGCGGGGCAGGGTCCTCGGCGGCTCGCACGCGCTCAACGCGATGATCTGGGTCCGCGGCGCGCCCGCCGACTACGACGGCTGGGGCTTGCCCGGCTGGCACTGGGCCGACGTCGAGCCCGTGTTCGACCGGATCGAAACGGACCTCATCGACGTCGTCCCGAACGAGCCGCTGCACCCGGTCCAGCAGTCCATTGTGGACGCCTGTCGCTCGGTGGGCCTGCCGCTGAACCCGGACTGCAACCGCGGGCACCTGGACGGGGTGTCCGTCGAGCGGATCACGCTGCGCGGCGGGCGGCGCTTCACCACGTGGCACGCCTACGGTGCGCCGGTGGCCTCGCGGATGACCGTCCACACGGGAGCGCTGGTGCACCGGCTGCGGTTCTCCGGCTCCCGCGTGACCGGTGTGGAGGTGTCCGTCGACGGGGTGCCGCGGGAACTCTCGGCGGACCTGGTCGTGCTCGCCGCGGGCGCGCTCGCCTCGCCGGCGATCCTGCTGCGCAGCGGCGTCGGCCCGGCGGACGAGCTGGCGGCGCTCGGCGTCGACGTCGTCGCGGACCTGCCGGGGGTCGGGCGCAACCTGCACGATCACCTGCTCTCCCCGGTGCTCTTCTCGACGTCCCGCGAAGTCGTGCCGGAACCCGGGCGGCCGGTGACGCAGGTGCACTGGTTCTGGCGCAGCCGGGCCGGGCTCGCGGTGCCCGACACCCAGCCGATCTGCTTCAGCGTGCCGATGTACGAGCCGTGGATGTCCGGGCCGCCGACGGGGTTTTCGCTGATGGCGGGGATGGTCTCGCCGGAGAGCCGGGGAAGCCTGCGGCTGGCCCCGGACGGCTCGCCGCTGATCGACCTCGCGGCGTTGTCCGCGCCGGCGGACCTCGAGAGCCTGGTGGCCTCGGTCGAGCAGTGCCTCGCGGTCGGCCGGGCCCCGGCGCTGGCGGAAGAGTGGGGCGCGCGGCCGCTGTACCCGGCGCCGGGCGACGACGTGCGCGAGTACGTCCGCCGGACCGCGATCACGTACCACCACCAGGTCGGCACGTGCCGGATGGGCACCGACGCAGCGGCGGTGGTGGACCCGCGGCTGGCGGTGCACGGCCTCGACGGGCTGGTCGTCGCCGACGCGTCGGTGCTGCCCCGGGTGACGACGGGCAACACCAACGCCCCGGCGGTCCTGGTGGGCGAGCAGGCCGCGCGGTTCATCCTCCGGAGCTGAGCAGCCGGCGGAGCCAGGAGGACCGCGCCGCCAGCGCCGCGCGGGTCACCTCCGCCTCCGGGGCGAAGCGGTCGAAGCCGTGGTGCGCGCCCGCCCAGACGTGCAGCTCGGTCGGGACTCCCGCCCGGGCGAGCCGCTGGGCGTAGGCCACGTCTTCGTCGCGGAACAGCTCCGCCCCGCCGACCTCGACGAACGCCGGCGGCAGGCCGCCGAGGTCGGTCATCCGCGCGGGAGCCGCGTACGGCGAGGTCTGCCCGGCGAGCAGGCTCCGCCAGCCGAAGTCGTTGGCCTCCCGGGTCCACACCAGATCCGGGAGGTCCGCCGACGTCCGGTCGTCGAGCATCGGGCACAGCAGCAGCTGCCCGGTCAGCGCCGGACCGCCCCGGTCCCGCGCGAGCAGCGCGACTCCCGCGCTCAGCCCGCCGCCCGCGCTGCCGCCGCCCACGATCAGCCGCGCGAAGCCGAACGTCTCCGCGAACCACACCAGACCGGCGTAGCAGTCTTCGAGCGGGACCGGGTGCGGGTGCTCGGGCGCGAGCCGGTACTCGACGGTCGCGCACACGAACCCGAACTCCTCGATCAGCGGCACCAGCCGCGGCAGGTCGGCGAAGCGGTCGTCGAGCACCATGCCGCCGCCGTGGATGCTGTACAGCCCGGGCGCGTCCGGCCGCGCGTGCCGGGGGCGCAGGACCGTCACGGCCACACCGCCCTCGAGCACGTGGTCCGACCACACGATGTCGCGGCCGCCGATCGCCTCCTCCGGGGTGAGGTTGCGCAGGGACGCGCGGACTTCGGCCAGTGTTTCCTCGGACAGCTCGATCACGGGCCCTCCGGGTCGACGGCGTCCCGGTCGGCCCAGAACGGCTCCACCAGCGCGCGCAGCTCCGCCGCACCGACCCGCTCGGCGAGCGAGACGGCGGCGAGGTTGTCCTCGAGCTGCTTGACGCTGGTGGCGCCGAACAGCGTCGTCGTGTTCGCCGGGTGCGTGAGGGTGAACGCCAGGCACAGCTGCGCCGGCGTCGCCCCGACGCTCTCGGCCACCTTCGCGAGGTCCGCGGCCGAGTCCGCGATCCGCTGCCGGACGTCCCCGGGGTCCCGGCCGACCTGGCGGCCGCCCTTCCCGAGCAGCACCCCGCCCTCGAAGACGTCCGAGGACTGGAGGGAGACGCCGAGGGAGAAGATCGAGGCGAACGGCGCACCGTCCGGAATGGACCGCCGGGCCACGCTGTACTTCAGCTGGGCGATCGCGGGGCCGGGAACGCCGTCGGCGGCGGCGAAGTCGTGGACCGCCTTGATCGCCGAAGCCGACCAGTTGTTGACGCCCCACTGCCCGATCAGGCCCGCCGAGTGCAGCGCGGCGAGGTCGGTGACGAGGGCGTGCAGGTCGGTGTCGGCACGGCGGAGGTCGCCGAGGACCACCAGATCGGCGTGCGAGACGCCGGCGCGGAAGAAAGCGTTCTCCAGCTGCGCGCGCAGGCTGTGCTCCGGGTAGCCCTCCAGCCACAGCTTCGCCGACAGCAGGTAGTCCTCCCGGCGCAGGCCGGCGGCCCGGACCATCGCGGAGAACAGCACGTCGGTGAACACCGGCGGCGCGCCGGGCAGGCCGTACACGCCGACGTCGAACAAGGTGATGCCGGCGTCGATGGCCGTCTGCAGCAGCGAAACGGCTTCGCGGAAGTCCATCCGGTCGTAGGTGTGCCAGGAGCCGAGGGACAGGACACCGGTGGCCGGCCCGTCGCGGCCGATGCGGCGCTGGGGGATGCGCACGAAAACCCTCCTAGGGCAGTCGGGGGTCGATGACGGCTTTGAGCTCGCCGAGCCGGGACATCGACTCGACGGCGGCGGACGCGCCGGTCAGCCCGACCGGCGCGCTGAACAGCTCGTGCCACGGCATCCGGCCGGCGAAGGCGCGGAAGAACTCGACCGAGCGGTGGTAGTCGGCGATGTCGCCGTTGAGCGAGCCGGCGATGGTGAGCTCCTTGCCCATCACCGTGCCCAGCGGCACGGGGGCGGGCACCGGGCCGGTCGACCCGACGATCGCGACCGTCCCGCGCTGGGCGGCGAAGGCGACGGCCTCCTCGCCGATCGTCGGCCCGCCCGCGAAGTCGAAGACGTGGTCGGCGCCGCGGCCGCCGGTCAGCTCGCGCACCCGCTCGATGCGCTCCCCGGGGGTGGAATCCACCGGAACCGTCGCGGTGGCCCCGAACCGCTCCGCTGCGTCGAGCCGGTCCGCCGGTCCGCCGACGGTGATCACCACGCCGGCGCCGCACAACCGCGCTACCGCCGTGGCGAACACGCCGAGCGCACCCGCGCCCTGGACCACGACCGTCGCGTTCGGACGGATGCCGCCGGACCGGGCGACCGCGCGCAGCACGGTCTTGCCCGCGCAGCCGGACATCGACGCCCACGTGTCCTCGACGTCGCCGGGCAGCAGCAGCTTCGCCGCACCGGGCGTGACGTAGCAGTAGCGGGCCAGGCCGCCGGTCGCGTAGGGGAACCGGTCGGAGCGCTGGAGGAAGCCGTAACCGCGGCGCTCGCAGGCGACCGGCTCGCGCAGGATCGTGCAGCCGTGGCACTTCCCGCACGTCGACTCGGACCAGCCGATGCGGTCGCCGGGCGAGATGTCGCGGCCGAGGGTGTCGGTGGTGCCGGGTCCGGTGGCGACGACTTCGCCGACCATTTCGTGGCCCAGCACCATCGGCAGCATGCCGGGGAGGCGCATTCCCCCCGACCAGAGGTGGACATCGGTGCCGCACAACGTGGTGCAGGTGAGCCGGACCAGGGCGGCGCCGGGTTCCGGCTCCGCCGGCAGGGGGAGTTCGCGCAGTTCGAGGGGTGCGCGGTGGCCGGTGAGAACGGCGGCCTCCGTGTGGGTGGGCAGGGCCATCTTTTTAGTCTACAGTCGTGGAAGAAAAAGTCCAGATCCGGGAGGAAACCATGACGGCGCACCGGATCCACCCGGCGGACCTGGTGGTCCACGGCGGGGTGGTGCACACCTTCGGCCCGGCCGGCACGGTGGCCGGCGGCCTCGCCGTCCGGGACGGCCGCGTCGCCGAGGTGGGCGACGACCTCACCGCCCACATCGGACCGGACACCGAAGTGCTGGACCTCGCCGGGCGCACGGTCTTGCCGGGCATCAACGACGCGCACCTGCACGCGACCTGGCTCGGCGCCCGCTGGCCGCACCCCCTGCTCGGCGCCCCGCACGAGGAAACCCCGGTGGTCACCGGCGAAGACCGCCGGGCGGCGATCCTGCGCGCCGGCGACGTCTGCGCGGCGCTCGGCATCACCAGCTACACCGAACCCGGGCTCGGCCCCGGCGAAACCGGGTGCTTCTCGGCGGCCGTCCTGGACGAGTACGCCGCCCTGCACCGCGAGGGCCGGCTGCGGGCGCGGGTCACCGTGCTGCGCCTGTTCGGCCTGCTCGACGGCGCCAGCTCGCTGCCGGACTTCGCCCGTGGCCTCGCCACGCCGGTGCCGGCGGCGGATCCGGAGTGGCTGGCCGTGCCCGGCGTCAAGATCTTCGCCGACGGGATCCCGCCGATGCGGACCGCGTGGACCCACCACTGCTACGCCGACGGCACCCACGGCACGCTGCTCGTCGACGGTCCCGACGACGGCGAGCGCGCGGCCAACCTGGCGGCGATGATCTCCCTGGCGCACGACGCCGGTCTGGTCGTCGGCGTCCACGCGACCGGCGAACGCAGCATCGAAGCGGCGCTGGCGAACCTGCGGGCCGGTGACCACCTCGTGCACGGCGACCTCGTCACCCCGCCGCAGCTGCGGCGGATGGCCGAGCGCGGTGTCGGGCTGACCACGCAGCCCGCGATCGCCACCGCGATGCGGCCGATGGTCGCCACCGCGCTCGGCGACGACGTCGCGGCGAAAGCCTGGCCCCTGCGGGAAATCCTGGACCTCGGGGTCCGGCTGACGTTGAGCAGCGACGCACCGGTCGTCACGCCGGACTGGCGGGTCCACCTCGCGGCGGCGGGGGAGCTGCTGGGCGCGCGGGGTGTCACTCCCGAGCTGACCGCGCGGCTGCTTCGCTGCTACACCACCGAGGCCGCCGCGCAGGACGGTTCCGCCGCCTGGAAGGGCTTTCTCGCGCCGGGCATGGCGGCGGACTTCTGCGTCCTGGCGGCCGACCCGCTGAGCGTCGCGCCGGCGGACCTGCCGTCGGTCACCGTCGAGCTGACCGTGACCGGCGGCCGGATCGTTCACAAGGGGTAGTCAGGTCAGCAGCTGGCCGCCGTCCACCGCCAGGCTCACCCCCGTGATGTGCCCGGCGGCGGGCGAGGCCAGGAACACCACCGACGGCACGACGTCGCCGACGGAGGCGATGCGGCCCAGCGGGATCCGGGCCTCCCAGGCCGCGCGGGCGGCGGTGTCCGCGGCGAACCCGGCGGTCATCGGTGTCAGCACCGGCCCGGGCGCGACGGCGTTGACCCGGATCCCGTGCGGCGCCAGTTCCAGGGCCGCGGACCGGGTGAGCGCGTCGACCGCCGCCTTCGTCGCTTCGTAGTGCCCGAGCCCGGGCGTCGGCTGCCGCGCGCCGATGGAGGAGATGTTCACGATCGCGCCCCGCGTGCCCGAGGCGACCATGTGGGCGCCGACCGCGCGGGTCATCAGGAACGTGCCGCGGAAGTTGACGCTCAGGCACCGGTCGAGCACCTCGATCGGCAGGCCGGTCAGCGGACCGCCGCCTGCCGCCAGCCCGGCGTTGTTGACCAGCACGTCCACCGGCCCGAACCGGCTCGCGACGAGCGAAACCGCGGCGTCGACCGAGGCCGGGTCCGCGATGTCGAGCTCGATGTGTTCCGCGCCGATTTCCCGGCCGGCGTCGTGCGCCGCCCGCGCGTCGACGTCAGCGACGACGACGCGGTCGCCGGCTGTGAGAAAAGCTTCGGCGACACCCCGGCCGATCCCGCTCGCGCCGCCGGTGACCACCACGATCCGTGTTTTCATTCTACAATCGTAGATGAAAGATGTGCTGCGGCGAAAGGAAAACCCGTGCTCGGAAGATCCGCCTTCGGTCTCGGCTCCTGGAACACCTGGGACCGGATGGACTTCGGCGACGCCGTCCGGCTGCTCAAGACCGCGTTCGACGCCGGCGTCACGTTGTTCGACGTCGCCCACTACGACTTCGGCCCGCACGCCGAGAACTCCCGCACCGACATCCTCTTCGGCGAGGCCGTGCGCGAGGCCGGGATCGCCCGCGAGGACTACGTGCTGTGCGGCAAGCTCTGGCTGTGGGACTACCCGCGCAATGGCTTCGCCGGGCAGCTCGAGACGTCGCTGGGCCGGATCGGCACCGACCGCGCCGACCTCGTCGTGGTGGGGGACTACCGGGAGCGCCCGGACATCCCGCGCGTCGTCACGGAGGTCGCGGAACAGATCCGGGCGGGCCGGATCGGTGGCTGGGGCGTCAACAACTGGCTCGCCGCCGACCTCGACCAGGCGCTGGCGTTCGCGGACCGCGAAGGCCTTCCGGGACCGGAGTTCGCGCAGCTGAAGTACTCGATCGCCCGCCGTTCGATGGCCGAGGGCGAGCCCTACCGCAAGCACTTCGACGCCAGACGCCTGGCACTGCAGGCGTCCGACGTCTTCGAAGGCGGCGTCCTGCTGGGCAACGCTGAGCCGGCGCGGAAGATCGGGGCGGACGTCGGTGGCATCCGATCATCCATCGTGGACGCTTCGGCCGAACTCGCCACGATCGCGGCGGAGTTCGGCGCCACCCGCGCCCAGCTGGCGCTGGCGTTCTGCCTGGCGTACGAGCCGGTGGCGAACGTCCTGTTCGGCGTGAGCCGGGCTGCGCAGCTGAGCGACAACCTCGGCGCGCTCCTCCTGGCCCGCGAACACGGCCCCGAGATCCGCGCGGCCCTGGCCCACCTCCACCTCGACCACGACGTGAACCCCGACGGCTCCTGGTGACGGCCCCGGGCCGCACTTTCACGTGAAAGTGCGGCCCCGGCCGGTCAGGGGGTGTCGAGGAAGGTGAGGGCGGCGGTGCGGAAGGGGGCGCCGCGCAGCGCGCCGCCGTGGTCGCCGGGGACCACGAGGAGGTCGCTGCCCGGGACCAGGGGGACGAGGGTTTCGATGCCCTGGCTGACCGGGTCGTCCCGGCCCGCGACGAACCGGGTCGGCACGGTGACGGTCCCGATCCGCGGGGCGAACGGCTCCCGGCGCAGGCCCTCGACGCAGCGGACGAGCGCCACCGGGTCCCGGCCGGGGGCGGTGATCATCCGGGCGATCGCCGCCGTCGGCGGGTCCGCGGGCAGCCGCCCGCCGCGGGCGAAGGCCAGTGCCGCTTCGACGTCGACCGCGCCGAACGGCTCGTGCGGGCTGAGCCCGCCCAGCACCAGCCGCCGGACGGGCAGCAGCGCGGGCAGCTCCCACGCCAGCCGCGCGCCGAGCGAGTAGCCGACGACGTCCACTTCGGACACGTCACCGACCGCGATGGCGAGTTCTTCGGTGATGGCCTTCGGGGTGGTGTCCGCCGGTGCCGGGCTGGACCCGTGGCCGGGGAGGTCGGGGACCAGCACCGGGCGCCCGGAGGCGACGAGCGCCGCCGGCCAGCCCGTGCTGACCCAGTCGGTGTGCCCGTCGGAGGCGAAACCGTGCAGGAGCAGCACCGGCGGGCCGGCGGGCGGCCGTTCGGGGGCGAACCGGCGCACGGCGAGGGAGGTGACGGTCAAGGAGATCCTTTCTCACGAAGCACGGCGGAGGCGCTGCAGCTCGCCGAGCGTGCGGGCCCGCGCGTCGACGGCGATCCGCAGCGCGGAGCCGATGAGGTTGAGCAGGAGCACGCAGAGCATGATCGTCACGCCCGGCACGATGACCAGCCACGGCGCGACCACCAGGTAGGACCGGCCTTCGGCGATCATGTTGCCCCAGGTCGGGGTGGGCGGGGCGATGCCGAGGCCGAGGAAGCTCATCGCGCCGTCGACCAGCATCGCGGCCGCGGCGAGGATGACGACCTGGACCAGGGCCAGCGGCAGCACGTTGGGGAACACGTGCACCAGCAGGATCTTGCCGCGGCTCATCCCGGACACCCGCGCGGCGCCGATGTACTGGCGCCCGGCGATGCCGAGCACCCGGCTGCGGATGACGCGGGCGGTGAACGGCGTGAAGATCACCGTCAGCGCGATCAGCTCGGTCCAGATGCTCGCGCCGAGCGCGATGGCCAGCGCCATCGCGAGGATGATCGCCGGGAAGGACATCCACGCGTCCATCAGCCGCATCAGCACCGCGTCCGCGGCCCGGTAGAAGCCGCTGACCAGCCCGATCACCATGCCGGAGAACGCCGCGCACAGCGTGATCAAGGCGGACAGCCCCAGCGACGCGCGGCCGCCGGACACCAGCCGGGCCAGGACGTCCCGGCCGAAGGAGTCGGTGCCGAGCGGGTGCGCGCCCGACGGCGGCAGCAGCCGGTGCACCGGGTCGGTCGCGCTGACGCTCGGCAGGAAGAACGGCAGCACGAGCACGGCGAGCACGATCAGGCCGAGCAGCACCGCGCTGACCACCAGGGTCCGGTTGCGCCGGAACGCCCGGGCCGCGCGCCGCGGCGGGGGAGCGTCCACTGTGGACGCGGGTTCGGCGACGGCCAGGCTCATGAGACACGCACCTTCGGGTCGAGCAGCGCGTACGACAGGTCGACCAGCAGGTTGACCACGACGAACAGCACCGCGACGAACAACGTCACGCCTTGGATCAGCGGGAAGTCGCGAGTGGACACCGCGCCCATGAGGAGGTGACCCAGCCCCGGCACCACGAAGATCGACTCGATGATCACGATCCCGCCGACCAACATGGCGAAGTTGCTGC
This sequence comes from Amycolatopsis sp. cg9, assembly GCF_041346945.1. NCBI lineage: Bacteria > Bacillati > Actinomycetota > Actinomycetes > Pseudonocardiales > Pseudonocardiaceae > Amycolatopsis > Amycolatopsis sp. cg9. The sequence goes on from NZ_CP166850.1 coordinate 7,595,375, forward strand.
CCAGCTGCGTCACCAGCGGCATCAGCGCGTTCGGCAGGACGTGCTTCAGCAGCACCCGCCGTTCGGGCAGGCCCTTGACGCGCGCGGTGCGCAGGTAGGCCAGCGGCAGCTCGCCGAGCACGCTCTCGCGCAAGGTCAGCACGAACAGCGCCGTCTGCCCGATGACGAGCACGGTCACCGGCAGCACCAGCGCGGGCACCGCGGCCACCGGGTCGGTCAGCAGGTCGTGGTACCCGCTGGAGGGGAACCAGCGCAGCGTCACCGAGAACACGAGCACGAGCACCAGCGAGATCCAGAAGTCCGGCATCGCCATGCCGAGCGAGGACAGCCGGTCGAGCGCGCGGGCCGCCGGGTTGCGCGGCGACACCGCCTGCCACGCCGTGATCGCGACCGACAGGAAGAAGCTGATCACCGTGGACAGCACGGCCAGCGTCAGCGTCGGCACGATGTGCGCGGCGACGACGGCCAGCACCGGCTGGTGGTAGGTGATCGACGTCCCGAAGTCGCCGCGCACCACGTGCCCGGCCCAGCTGAGGTACTGCTGCCAGAGCGAACCGTCCAGGCCCATGCTCGACCGCAGCGCGGCGACGTCGGCCGGGCGCGCGGTGGGGCCGAGGATGGCCTGCGCCGGGTCGCCCGGGATCAGCCGGATGACGAAGAACATCATCGTGCCGACGATGACCAGGATGATCAGCAGGTCGCGCAGCCGGCGCAGCAGCACCCCGGTCATGCGGCCAGCCAGGAGTTCCAGAAGACCCGGTAGAAGTCGCCGTAGCCCTTGAGCCGCGGGGTGTAGGCGGCGTACAGCCGGGACTGGCTCAGGGTGATCACCGACAGCTGCTTCCAGGTGAAGGCCTGGAGCTTGTCGATGACGGCCTTCGCCTGCTCGGGCGTCGTCGAGGCGTTGAACTCGGCCATCAGCCCGTCGAGCTCGGGCGACGACGAGCCGTTGAGCGTGCCGAGGGTGAGCGCCGGCATCTGGGCGGGTGAGGTCAGCGAGGAGTCGAAGAACAACGTCGTGATGTCCCAGCCGCCCGGGTCCTTGGTCAGGGTGCCGAGCATCGTGGCGAAGTCGAACGTGTCGATCTTGGTCTGCAGCCCGATCTTCCCGAGCGCGTCCTGGATGAGCACGGCCCACTTGCCGAACTCGGGGTAGGAGTTGGTCGTGACGATGTGGATCGTCGCGCCCGCGGTGACGCCGGCCTCGGCGAGCAGCTGCTTCGCGCGGGCCGGGTCGTGCTGCTTGTAGACGTCGTCGCCGGCGGTCGAGTAGGACGCCTTGTTGTCCGGCGAGGCGAAGGCGCCCGTCTCGATGGTCAGGTCCTTGCTGCCGCCGGTCGCGGCATTGATGGCGGGCTTGTCCAGCAGCAGGTTCAGCGCCTGGCGGGCCCGCGGGTCGGCGAACTTCGAGCCGGGGTTGAAGTTGGGGATGACGACGTTCTCGTTGCCGCCCGGCAGGTTGCGCACCACCAGGTTCGGGTTGGCCTTGAGCTGCTCGTACTGGTCGTTGGCCGGCATCGCGTGGTCCCACTGGCCGGTCTGCAGGCCGTTGATCAGCGCGTCCTGGTCGCCGACGACCTTGTAGGTGACCGTGTCGAGGTAGGCGTGCTTCGCGCCGGCCTGGCCACCCCAGTCCTCTTCGGAGCGGGACTTGTAGCCGTCGTAGCGCTCCAGCACCAGCTGCTGGCCGATGTCCCAGCTCTTCAGCTTGTACGGGCCGGTGCCGATGGCCTTGTCCTGGCCGAACCCGGTGGCGGGCAGGCCGGCGAGGTTCTTCGCCTCGTAGATCTCGGTGCCCGCGCCGGCCAGCTCGTCGATCAGCGGGTAGCGGGGCCGCTTGAGCTTGATGCTCACCGTCGCCGGGTCCGGCGCGGTGATCGCGTCGATGTCCGGGGTGACGAGCTGCCCGGTGCGGTGGCTCTTCTGCCAGCGCTGGAGACTTGCGACCACGTCGTCCGCCGTCAGCGGGGCGCCGTCCTGGAAGGTGACGCCCTGGCGCAGCTTGAAGGTGTAGGCGAGCCGGTCCGGGCTGGTGGTGAACGTGTCGACGAGCATCGGCCGGGCGACGAAGTGCTGGTCCACTTCGAACAGCTTCTCGTACATCATGTTGCCGATCTGCGCGGTCACCTGGCCGGGGTTGGCGACCATGTCGAGCGACTGCGGATCGGTGGGGACGGCGACGGTGAGGTTGCCGCCGCGGACCGGTGGCCCGTCGGCGGCCGTCGTGGTGCCGGCACTGCCCATGCAGCCGGCGAGCAACGTGGCCGCGGCGGCGAGGGCGGCGAGCAGAGGAGTTCTCTTCATGGGCGCGTCGATCCTGTGTGGGGGAGGGCGGGCAGGTCGGGGTTGGCGGCGAGCAGCCGCCGCGTGTAGTCGTGCCGCGGGGAAAGCCGGATCTCGTCGGGGGTCCCGGTTTCGATCAGCTCGCCGCGGTACATCACGCCGACGCGGTCGGCGACCGACAGCACGAGGCTGAGGTTGTGGGTGATGAACAGCAGGCTCAGCGTTCGGGTGCGGCGGAGGTCCAGGAGCAGGTTCATCACCTGGCCCTGGACGGAGACGTCGAGCGCCGAGGTCGGCTCGTCGGCGACGATCAGCTCGGGCCCGGCGGCGATCGCCCGGGCGATGGAAACGCGCTGGCGCTGGCCGCCGGACAGCTGCGACGGCAGCTTCCCCGCGGTGTCCTTCGGCAGGCCGACCTCGTCGATCAGCTCGGTGACCCGCCGGTCCAGTTCGGCGCCGCGCAACGGGGTCAGCTCCTTCAGCGGCTCTGCGATGATCCGCGCGGCGGTGTGGCGGGGGTCCAGGGAACTCTGCGGGTCCTGGAAGATGAGCTGGACGCGACGGCGGAACGCGCGCTCGTCCCCGAGCAGCCCGGCCGGCGTGATCCCGTGCGCGCCGAAGGCGATGGTGCCCGACGACGGCGGTTCGAGCGCGGTCACCAGCCGGCCGAGGGTGGACTTGCCGGAGCCGGATTCGCCGACCAGGCCGAAGAACTCGCCCGGCGGGAGCTCCAGGGAGACCTCCCGCACCGCGTCCACCCGGCGTCCTTTCCGGCCGTACACTTTGGACACCGCGGTCAGGGTGAGCGGCGGTCCTTCGGGCGCCCGTTCGGGACGCGGCCGGAGAACGCGGGTTTCGACGGCTTCGGTCGCTTCGCCCGCCATCGCCGATTCGAGCAGGGCGGGGGAGATGGTCGGGAAACCGTCCCGGCGGCTGACTCCCGGCTGCGGCACGCACCCGAGCAGCGCCCGGGTGTACGGGTGCCGCGGCCGGGTCAGGACTTCGTCGCGCGAGCCGACCTCGACCAGGCGGCCGCGGTACAGCACCGCGATCCGGTCGGCGACCTGCGCGGCGACCCCCATGTCGTGGGTGATGAACACGCAGGCGGTGCCGTGGTCGCGGCGCACGCGGTCGAAGAGCGTGAGGATTTCCGCCTGCGTGGTGACGTCGAGGGCGGTGGTCGGTTCGTCGGCGATGAGCAGGTCGGGGTCGGCCATCAGGGCCAGCGCGATCATCACGCGCTGCTGCATGCCGCCGGACATCTGGTGCGGGTACAGCCGCAGGATCCGGCCGGTGTCGGTGAGCCCGACCTCGGTCAGCAGCCGCCGGGCCTTGGCTTCGGCGCGCTTGCGCAGCGGGCTGCCGCGGCGGGCGGCCTGCCCGGGCAGCGACCCGGGTTCGCGGTAGGCCTCGGCCAGCTGCGCGCCGACGCGGCGGCTCGGGTTGAGGGAGTCGAGCGCCTCCTGGAAGATCATGCCGATCCGCGGGCCGCGGTAGGCGCGCATCGCGTCGGCGGGCAGCTTCGTGACGTCCACGCCGTCGACCGCGATCTCGCCGCGGGTGCGGACGGGGGCGACGAACTCGAGCAGGCGGATGATCGACAGGGCGGTCACGGTCTTGCCGCTGCCGGACTCGCCGACCACGCAGAGCGTCCGCCCCCGCCCGAGATCGAGGGAGAGCTCCCGCACGAGTTCGCGCTCGGTGTCGTCGGTGACGACGCCGACGGTGAGCTCCCGGATTTCGAGCAGCGTCATGGATTCCCCTTCCTCGCGCCCGCCGCGAGGGGGCGGGCCGGACTGCCGGGCACCGGCAGGGGTAGTTCTACGCATGTTGACACTGGCGCCATGCGGTGTCAATGGTTTTATTCTACAAACGTAGGAAGTTGAAACATCACGGCTTTTTGTTGCTGTGCGGGGGAAATTCGGCACTGGACTCTTTTATCTACGGATGTAGAGTGTCCGCGTCGAACAAAAGGAGGACGACGTGACGACCAGACCCGCCACGCCCGAACGGATCGTGGACATCGCGGTCGGCCACATGGCCGCCCAGCAGCTCTTCGCCGCCAACCGCATCGGCCTGTTCCCCGCACTGGCGGCCGGCCCGCTGACGGCGGGGGAGCTGGCCGGGTGCACCGGCAGGCCCGAAAAGACCGTCCGGATCCTCGGGGACACCCTCGCCGCGCTCGGCCTGCTGTCCCGCGTGGACGGTCGCTACGCGCTGACCGCCGACACCGCCGCGTACCTCGGCGGCGAAGGTCTGGACCTCGCGCCGTTCCTGACCTTCCTCGAAACGATCAGCTACCCGCACTGGCAGCAGTTCCCGCACACCGCCGACACCGGCGAACCCGGCGAGCTCGACCTCGGCGGCGACCGCTGGGACACCTTCCTGGGCGGGGTCATGGTGTATAACGCCCTACACGCTCGGATGCTGGCGGGCGAATTCGACTTCACCGGCTACAAAAACCTCCTGGACCTGGGCGGGCTCTCGGCCGAGTTCGCCCTGCGGGCCCTGCGGGCGAACGACGTGCTGCGGGCGACGTTCGTCTACGACCCGCGGTCGGTCCCGTCGGTCACCGAGGCGGTCGCGGAGTTCGCGGACCGGACCACCGTCGTCGGCGCCCCCACCCCGGACGCCGAGCCCGCGGGGGAGTTCGACCTGGTGATGGTGAACCACGTGGTCCACCGGTTCTCCGTCGACGAGAACCGGGCCGTCCTGCGCCACGCCCGGGCCGCGGCGGCGCCGGGCGCGCGGTTGCTGCTGCTCGACTTCTTCCTGGACGACGACCCCGCGCCGCGGGCGCTCGACGCGCTGCACGCGGGGGAGTACCTGGTCATCGACGGCACGGTGGTGTACCCCGAAGCCGACGTCCGCGGCTGGCTGTCCGCCGCCGGCTGGCGCCCGGTGGACCGGCTGACGCTGCCGGGCTCGCCGCGGGTGCTCGTCGCGGAGGCGGTGTGAGCACCGGTCTCGACCCCGCCGTGCGGGAACTGCTGGACCGGGCCGCGTCGGCGCCGGTCCCCGACCGCCCGCCGACGGCGGTGGAGCTGCGGGCGGCGTTCGCGGCCTCCCGGCCGCAGCCGGGCCCGGCGGCGCCGGTCGCGTCGGTGACCGACCACTGGGTGCCGGGGCCCGGCGGAGTCCTGCGCGTCCGCCTGTACCTGCCGGACGCGCCGGGCCCGGTGCCGGTGTTCGTGTGGATCCACGGCGGCGGCTGGACGATCGGCTCGATCGACGAGAACGAGGTCGCGTCGCGCGCGGTGTGCTCGGCGGCGTCGGTCGCGGTGGCGGCGGTCGAGTACCGCCTCGCGCCCGAGGACCCTTACCCGGCCGCGCCGTCGGACTGCTACGCGGTGCTGGAATGGCTGGCCGCGGGCGGTGCCGGCCCCGCGGTTTCGCCGTCGCGCCTCGCGGTCGGCGGGGAGAGTGCCGGGGGCAACCTGTCCACGGTGGTCTCGCTGATGGCCCGCGATCGCGGCGGCCCGCCGATCGCGGCCCAGGTGCTGATCTGCCCGGTGTCCGGCCACCCCGACGACGGCCATCAGTCCTATGTGGACTACGCGACCGGCTACGGCATGACGGCCGACGCGATGCGGTTCTTCTTCGCCCAGTACGCCCCCACCGCGTCGGATGACCCGTACGTGCTGCCCTCCCGGTCCCGCGACCTCTCGGGCCTGCCGCCGGCGCTGGTGCTGACGGCCGAGTACGACGTCCTGCGCGACGAAGGGGAGGCGTTCGCGCGGCAGCTGGCCGAGGCGGGGGTGGCGGTGGACGTGCACCGGTACGAGGGCCAGATCCACGGGTTCTACGGGCTGTACACGGACCTGCCCGCGTCCCCGCGGTCGCACGCCGAAGTGGCGGCGTACCTGAAGGGGATCTTCGCCTGAGGGTCAGGGGCGGGTGAGGCGGTCCAGGAACGACTCCAGGTGCCGGTGCTGGAGGTCGATCGTGGAGAACTCACCCGCCACCAGGCTCATCACGTTGGCGCCGGCGTTGAGCAGGACGATCTCGTCGACGAGCTGCTCGTCCGGGGTCTCGGTGACGATGTCGCCGTCTTCGCGCCCTTCGGTGAGGAAGCGGTGGAGCAGCCCGCGCCACTCGCGGACGTGCTCGAGGTACTTGTCGTGCATGGTCCGGTTGCCCAGCGACATCTGCCAGAAGATCATCAGCACCCGGCCGGCGGTGATGCGCTCGTCGTCGATCGGCATGGACGACACGCAGAGTTCCCGCAGCGCGGTGATCCCCCGGAGGCCGTCGAGCTCGACGTACTGCCGCATCATGTCGAGGGCCCGCTCGTAGGTGGCCGCGATGATGTCTTCCTTGCTGGGGAAGTACAGCTTGAGCGCCCCGTTGGCGAACCCGGCGGCCGCGGCGATCTCCCGCATGGTGGCGGCTTCGATCCCGCCGCGCACGATGAGGTCCCAGGTGACGTCGACGATGTCGCTGCGCCGCTGGTCGTGGTCGATGATCTTGGGCACCCGGCACCTCCCGCACTGGTTTCTCTACCAGTGTAGGAGAAAGTACCGGCGAGTACAGCACGGGGTGCGCGCGCCGGCACCGCCGGTTGGGGCCGCCCGCCGCGAGCAGCCTTCCCGCGCCCACACACGACCTGGCCGCCCCGCCGCGGGTCGCGATGTCTTGAACGAGTCGTTCATGACGCCAGGGCCCCGGCAAAGTCAGGTCAGCGCAGCAGATCCGGTCGCCCACACGTCATGAAAGGGCCGTTCACCTCGTCAGACGACATGAAAGACCCTTTCATGACATCGCCGCGACGCCGCGCGGACCGCGCGGCCACGACTTTGCCGGGACCCTTCCGGGCGGCACCGGGTCAGCGCTGGAACACGCGCCGCCCCGCGAACCACGTCTCCACGACCCGCGTCTCCGCCACCCGCGAAGTCCGGAAGGGATCGCGGTCCAGCACCACGAAGTCCGCCGACCGGCCCGGCGTCAACGCGCCCGTGACGTCGTCGAGCCCGCACGCCCGCGCCCCGCCGAGGGTGAACACCTCGATCGCCTCCGCCAGGGTGATCGCCTGCTCCGGCCACAGCGCCCCCGGCCGGCGCCCGTACGGATCCTGGCGGGTGACGAGGCCCGCGATGCCCTCCCAGGCGTTCGGCGACTCGCTCACCGGCCAGTCCGAGCCGCCCGCGACGAGCGCGCCGCTGTCCAGCAGCGCCCGGTTCGGCTGCATGCGGGTGGCTCGCGCGGCCGGCAGCACCTCGGCGATCGCCGACGGGATCACCCCCGGCACCCACAGGAACGGCGAGATGTCGGCCGCGACGCCCAGCGCGGCGAACCGCGGCAGGTCGTCCGGGTGCACGAACTGCCCGTGCGCCACCTGGAACCGGGTGTCGGCGAACCCCGCGGCCCGCACCTGCCCGACCGCGTCCAGGAACTGCCGCACCGAGGCGTCACCCGTGCAGTGGACCTTCGCCGAGAGGCCGGCCCGGGCGGCCGTCAGGAGCCACTCGGTCAGTTCCGGCGGGGACATCGTCGTCGCGCCGTGGAAGCAGCCGCCGTGTGTTTCGTCGGGCAGGTACGGCTCGAGGAACGCCGCCGTGCGGGTCGGGGGGACGCCGTCGAGGAAGATCTTCACGAAGTCCGGGCGGTGGTGCGGGCTCCGGTAGGAGTCCGCCACCTCCAGCAAGGGGGCGCCGACCGGGTCGAAGCCGAAGATCGGGTCGTTGACCAGCAACGACGACACCACCCACGCGGCCAGCTCGCCGGCGAGATCGAGCGACTGCAGCGCGCCCAGGATGTCGGTCGAGACCCCGGCGTCCTGGAACGCCGTGACGCCGAAGCCGTGCAGGACCTCGATCGCCCGCTGCGATGCACGGCGGTGCTGCTCGGGCGTCAGGCCGCCGGTCACCCGCTCGACCAGGACCCCGGCCGCCTCCAGCAGGAGCCCGCTGGGTTCGCCGCCGTCCCGGACGATGACGCCGCCGTCCGGGTCCGGGCCGGCCGCGGTGATCCCGGCCAGTTCCAGGGCGCGCGAGCTGACCCAGCGGTTGTGCCTGCTGTCGTCCGAAAGGGACACCGGGCGCCCGCCCGCGGCGTCGTCCAAAGCCCGCCGAGCGGCCGACGAGGACAACGCCGAGACCAAAGTGGACGCCCACGCCCCGCCGGTCAGCCACTCGTCCGGGCCCAGCGACGCGGCCCGCGCCCGGACCAGGGCGAGGATGTCGTCCAGGCCCGCGTCCGCGCCGAAGCTCAGCTCGAACAGCTCGGCGCGGCCGGCCATCGCGTGGTGGTTGTGCACGTCGACCAGGCCCGGCAGCACGAACGCGCCGCCGAGGTCGAGCACCTGCGTCTTCGGGCCGCGCTCGGCGTCTTCGAGCGCGACGATCTTCCCGCCGGACACCGCCAGCGCGGACGCCCACGGCCGCGCGGAGTCCACTGTGTACACGACGGCGTTCGTCAGCACCAGGTCGGCGGCCACGGCTCAGCGCTCCGCCGGGTCCAGGCCGTCGGGGTGCACGGTGGTGCTCAGCAGCCGCCCGTGCGCGCCGAAGGTGAAGTGCGTCGGGCGCTCGCCGGAGCCGTCGAGGCCGAAGAGGACGCCGTGGGAGCGCAGCCGGCGGGCGTCGCGGTGGTCGGCGACGGTGACCGACGCGCACGGGATGACCTTCTCGCGCCAGGCGAACACGTGGATGCCGGGGCGGATCCGGTACACGGTGTTCTCGTCGGTGTCGGCGAGCCCGCGCTCGGGGCCGGCCAGGCACTGCCAGGTGTACCAGTGCGGGCTGAGGTAGACGTGCTCGTAGGCGTGCTCACGGCTGTAGACCCACACCACCCGCCGCCCGATCAGGGCGGTGCTCGGCGCCATCGGCTCGCCGCGGGCCTCGATCCCGTCGAGCGTCGCGGGCCGGAACTCCTGGGTGACGCGCGGGGTGCCGTCGTCGCCGATCGTCGTGGTGACGACCAGGGCGCGGCCGTCGCGCAGGTCGAGCAGGAGCGAGACCGCCTCGCGCGGGGCGGGGTGGAACTGGACGTAGTACAGGTCGGGATCGACCAGGAACGTCTCGCAGAGGACGGTCGCGCCGTCCCACGCGACGCGCGCGCCGGTGAACCGGGCGGTGCGATCGGGGCCGTCGCCGTCGTCGTGCAGGACGAACGCGCGGCCGTGCAGGTCGCCGACCACCGGGGCCTTGTTCGCGTCGAACCCGGGGGCCAGGCCGTCCAGCGGCAGCCAGGTGGACGTGTCGGAAAGCGTGGTCACCATTCAGTCCTCAGTGGTCGGAGTGGTCGCAGTGGTCGCCGGACGGGAGGTCGAGCGCGGGGTTGCGGTCGAGGAACCCGTACGGCCGGAACAGGAAGCCGGACTTGTCGACCGGCATCACCGGCCAGTCCTCGGGGCGGGGGACGTGGGTGGGGCCGAACACGTGCCACAGCACGAGGTCGGTGTCGACGAGGTCGCGGTCGGCTGCGGTCCAGGCGGGCAGGCCCGCGCCGCCGGGGTGGGCGTTGGGCCGGTCGCCGGCCGGGAACTGCTCGTCCTCGCGGTACGGCGTCGCCCACAGGTGCTTCGTCGCGAACGTCGCGCGGGCGTGCACGGTCGCGTCCGGCTGCGCCAGCAGCGTCGCCGATGGGCTCGGCACCAGCTGGTAAGCGGTCGGCTTGCCGAGCCGGTTCACCCGCTCGGCGCTCCGGACCTCCCAGACGCGGGCGCGGGCGGGATCGGCCAGGCGCATCGCTTCCCGCTCGGTCCGCAACGGTGTGCTCCGCCAGGTGAACGCGTTGCCGTACGGGTTGGCGGGGCCGGTCGGCACGCCCTCGACGTCGACCTCGTGCAGGCTCGTGCGGTCGCCGTCGACCTCGACGTCGAGCCGGGCGCAGAACAGGTGCTGGTGCACCGGCGCGAACAGGCCGGGCGCGAGCTCGGTCGCGTGCGGCTGGTCCTGGCCGGGCGTCCCGGCGCCGCAGAAGACGATGCCGGTGGCCTTCGCCTCGAACTCGATCGAGCCGTCGAGGTGGAAGTACCAGTAGTGGCCGTAGTCGTAGTTGCCGATGGTGGAGATCGAGGACACCACCAGCCGGCGCGAGCGGCGGACTTCGGGCCGGCCGGCGAGGTCGGTGTGCTTCCAGAGGATGCCGTCGTCCTCCTCGTGCAGGCAGATCGCCCGCGAGATCTCCACCGGCTCGCCGCGGTCGTCGGCGACCCACGCCGGGAAGTAGTGGATCTCGCCGACGCAGTCGCAGCCGAGCCGCAGGTCGTTGCCGTTCTTGCCGAACTGGTACTCCCCGGCGTCGAAGTAGCTGATCCAGAACCGGCCGGGCGCGACGTCGCCGTACGGGACCACCATCTCGGGGACGGAGGCCCGGTACAGGACCGGCCGGTCCTGGAAGCTCAGCTGGTGCAGCGTCAGTCCTTCGCGGGCGTTGAAACCGACGCGCAGGCGCCAGCCCTCCCACGTGACCTCGGTGCCGTCGACGGTGAAGCTCGGGCCGGCAGGCTGGGTGATCTCGATCGGCCTGAGCGTCGTGCGGGCCGGGACGCCGGTGTAGCGCCCGTGCTCGGCGGGGACCGGGACGTCGCCTTCGTCTTCGACGCGGAGCACGCGCTGCCGCGTCAGGTCGAGGTGCACGACCAGGCCCTCGACCGGGTGGGCCCACGGGCTGTCGCCGTCGTCCTCGCGCAGGAACGTCAGCGAGCGCATGACGCGGCCCGTCTCGTCCTCGCGCCCGAAGAACCCGGGCGCCAGCGGCGCGCAGAAGGCGTGCTCGATCCGTTCGGCGAGACCGCGCCGCGCCATCGCGGCCCGCCAGCCCGCCGACGCCTTCGTCAGCCGCTCGGCCAGCGCGTACTCCTCGAACAGGTACGACGGCTGCCCTTCGGTGACGGCCCAGTCGTCCCAGGAGACGAGTTCCTCCTTGGACACCGACACCACGGCTTCCCCGGCCCGGCCGGTGGCGGTGTCCAGGAGCGTGTAGCGGATGCGGCGGTCGCCGGCGCCGGTGCGCACGTCGGCCTTGGCGGGTTCGACGGGCAGGGCCTGCGGGACGCGGATCGTGCCGCCGGCCAGCCCGGCTTCGGCGAGGATGGCGCGGCCCGCGGTCAGTTCGGCGGCGGTCAGCGGGTCGAGGGGGTGCGGCGTGCTCACCCTGGCCAGTCTCGGCCCGGGCCGGTTCGCGCGCCAACGCCCGTGCGGCCGCCGACAACAACGCTGCGCTCGAGGCCAACCCCGCGGCCGCCGCCCGCGGTGAGGATGGGCGCATGCGAACAGATCTCGACGGCCGGGCGGTCCTGGTGACCGGCGGGGCGTCCGGCATCGGGCTGGCCTGCGTGCGGGCGTTCCGCGCCGAGGGGGCGCGGGTCGGCGTCGTCGACCGCGAACCCGGCCCCGGCGTCGTCCAGGCGGACGTCACCGACGAGCCCGCGCTGGCCGCCGCGGTGGAGACCGTCGCCCGCGGGTTCGGCGGCCTCGACGCCGTCGTCGGCTGCGCCGGGATCTCCGGCCCGGTCGGCACACCGCTGGCCGCGACGACGGCCGCCGCCGTCGCGCGGGTCCTCGCCGTCAACGTCACCGGGCAGTTCCTGCTGGTCAAGCACGCGCTGCCGTGGCTGGCCGAGGGCGGCGCGGTGGTCCTGCTCGGCAGTGATTCGGCGTTCACGGCCGCGCCGGGCATGGTGCCCTACTGCGCGTCCAAGGGCGCGGTGGTGGCGCTGACCCGCGCGCTGGCCGTCGAGGTGCCGGGGATCCGGGTCAACTGCGTCTGCCCGTCGGTGGTGGACACGCCGATGGCGCGCGCCGACCTCGGCGCGGTCCTGGACGACCCGGCGTTCCCGGTCCAGGCCGCGGCCGATGTCGCCCGGCAGGTGCTGTTCCTCGCGTCCCCGGCTTCGCGGCCGGTCAACGGCCAAGCCCTGCTGGCCGACTTCGGGATGTCGGCCCGCTCGGCGTTCCCCGCTTAGGAAAGGATCCACAGTGGACTCATCTGGCAAGGTCGTCGCGATCACCGGCGGTGGCACCGGCATCGGCGCCGCGGTCGCCCGCCGCTACGCCGGCGAAGGCGCGCGCGTGGTCGTGCTGGGACGGCGGCGCGAGCCCCTCGAGAAGGTGGCCGCGGAAACCGGCGCGCACGTCATCGCCTGCGACGCGAGCGTGCGCGAGGACGCCGAACGCGCGATCGCCGAAATCCGCGCCGAGCACGGGCGGCTCGACGTCGTGGTCGCCAACGCCGGCGGCCACGGCCTGTCGTCGGTCGTCGACACCGGCGACGAAGAGTGGGAGCTGGCGCTGCGCTCGAACCTGTCGAGCGCGTTCGTGCTCTGCCGGGCGGCGCTGCCGTCCCTGGTGGAGACGGGCGGGCAGGTCGTCGTGGTGTCTTCGCTGGCCGGGCTGTTCGCCGGGCCGAACGTCGCCGGCTACACCGTCGCGAAGCACGCGCTGATCGGCCTGACCCGGTCGATCGCCCGCGACTTCGGGCCGCGCGGGGTGCGGGCGAACGCCGTCTGCCCCGGCTGGGTGCGCACCCCGATGGCGGACGGCGAGATGGACCAGTTCGCCGCGGCCGCGGGCTTCACCGGCGGCCACGAGGAGGGCTACCGCCGGGTGACGGCCGAGGTGCCGCTGCGGCGCCCGGCCGAGCCCGAGGAGATCGCGGCGATCGTGCGGTTCCTGGGCTCGGCGGAGTCGTCGTACATCACGGGCGCGGTCCTGGTCGCCGACGGCGGCGCCCACGCCGTCGACCTCCCGACGCTGGCCTTCGAGCGCGCCGGGATGTGAGTCACGACCCGAGGTAGGCGGAGTGCAGGGTGGCGGGGGAGTCGAGGAGGGTCCGGGCGTCGCCGGAGTAGGTGACGCGGCCCGACGAGACGACCACCGCCTCCTGCGCGACGCCGAGTGCCAGGTGCGTGAACTGCTCCACCAGCAGGATCGCCGCCCCCTCCGCGGCGAACCGCGTGACGACGGGCAGCAGCCGGGTGAACACCACCGGGGCCAGGCCCAGCGACATCTCGTCGATGAGCAGGAACGCCGGGCGGGCCGCGAACGCCCGTGCCAGCACCACCATCTGCTGCTCACCGCCCGAAAGCAGGGCCGCGGGGGAGTCGCGGCGCTTCTCCAGCTCGGGGAACAGCGTGAGGACTTCCTCCACCGCCGCCGGGGTGCGGGCGGTCAGGCGAAGGTTCTCCAGCACCGTCAGTCCCGGGAACACCGCCCGGCCCTGCTCGATGTGGGCCAGCCCGAGCCGCGCCCGCGCGACCCGGGAGTGCCGGGTGACGTTCACCCCGCCCAGGTGGACGCTGCCCGCCGCGGGCGGGACCACGCCCGACACCGCTTCCAGCAGGCTCGTCTTCCCGGCCCCGTTCGGCCCGACCAGCGCGGTGATCCGGCCCGGTTCGAGGACGAGGTCGACGTCGCGGATGACCGGGCCGGCCCCGCGCTTCACCGTCAGCCCGTGGACTCGCAACGCGTTCACAGCAGCTCCGTTTCACCCATGTAGGCCTTGAGGACGGCCGGGTCGGCCAGCACGTCCGCCTGCGGCCCGCTCGCCAGGACCTGCCCGAAGTCGAGGACGGTGAGCGTGTCGCAGACCGACCGGACCAGGTCGAGGTCGTGCTCGATGAGCAGCACCGTCACGCCGAACCGGGCCGGGACCTGGCGCAGCCGCCGCCCGAAGGCGACGTGCTCCTCGTGCGGCAGCCCCGCCGCCGGCTCGTCGAGCAGCAGGACCCGGGGCTTCGCGAGGAGGTGGCCGACGACCTCGACGAGCCGCCGCGCGCCCGCGTCCACCCGGGACAGCGGCGTGCGCGGGGGCGGGCAGCCGAAGAACTCCAGCGCGTCGGCGGCTTCCCGGGCGGTGAGCCGGCGCCGGGCGACGAACCGCACGTACGCGCCGACGGTGAGGCCGGGCGGGACGCGGTCCTGCTGGAACGTCCGCCGCAGCCCGGCGCGGGCCCGGCGGGTGGGCGAGCCGCTGAGCGGCCGGCCGTCGAGGGCGACCGTGCCGGTCGCCCGGGGCAGGAAGCCGCTGATCGCGTCGACCAGAGTGGACTTCCCGGCGCCGTTCGGCCCGATCACGCCGAGGATCCCGTGCTCGGGCACCGTGATGTCCACATCGGACAGCGCGGTCACGTGTCCGAAGGAGACGCTCAGCCCCCGCACGGCCAGGACGGGCCCGCCGGGCGGCAGCGGATCGACGTCGGCGACTTCGGTCGTGAGCCCGACGCCCGCGGTCCCGCGGGTGCGGCGGCGGTACCACAGGTTCCGCACGGCGGTGCCGAGGTTGCCGCGGCCGGTCAGGGCCTGGACGCCGAGCACGCCGAACACCACGAAACCCCAGTCCTGCGGCACGCCCCAGCGCTTGAGCAGTTCGGGAACGGCGACCCAGAGCAGTGCGCCGAACACGGCCATGTCGATCAGGTGCGCGCCGGACATGATCGCCAGCACGTACAGCGCGAGGGACTGGATGGCGGTGAAGCTCGCCGGGAAGGCGAGCCCGACCTGGCCGGTGAGCAGGCCGCCGCTGACACCGCCGAGGGCGGCGCTGACCGCGAACGCCGTGAGCTTGGAGGTGCGCACGCCCGCACCGACGGCGGCCGTCCCTCGTTCGGAGAAGGCGACCAGGTGCCAGCTGCTGCCCCAGCGGCCGCGGCGCAGGAAGTGCACCAGGAGCCCGCAGGCGACGAGCACCAGCACCGCGAACAGGAAGTAGGACCGGTCGTCGGAGAACGCCTCCGGGCGCTCGACCGCCAGCCCTTCGGTGGCGCCGGGGAACTGGATCTGCACCAGCGTCAGGTCGGCGGCCGCGGCCAGCCCGAGGGTGACGACGGCGAGGGTGATGCCGCGCAGCCGCAGCGCGGGCAGCCCGACGAGCACCCCGGCCACCGCGGCGGCCAGGCCACCGAGGAGCAGCCAGGTGACGAACCCGCCGGGCACGCCGGCGACGTTGCACGCGGAGACGACGAACGCGCCGACCGCCGCGAAGGTCAGCTGGCACAGGGAAATCATCCCGGCGGTCCCGGTGACGACGCCGAGCCCGAGGAGAGCGATCGCCGCGACGACGGCGCTGACGCCGAGGTAGACGAAGTACCCGGCGAGCCCGACGCTGAGCGCGTAGCCGACGCCGATCGCCGCGGCGGCGACCAGGAGGGGGAGTGCTTGCCGGGCGAGCGGGTGTTCAGCGAGCCGCACGGGGTACCGCCTTTCCGGCCGCGGTGAGGGGGCGCGTGCGTGGTCCGGCGCCGGGCCACGAGCCAGGGTGCCGGCGAAGTCGGGCCGCGAGTGGCCGGTCGCGGCACCCGCCGGGGTCGGCCCGGGATGCCGTGAACGACCCGTTCACCTCGCCGGACGTCGTGAAAGAGTCGTTCATGACGTCCCCACCTCGCCGGCCGGACACGACGAGCCGAGGCCATCCGGTCCGCGCCACGCGCGACCGCGGCCGGTGGCGAGTCCGTTCAGCGGGCCGCATCCCACACCTCCTTGCGCTGCGTCCACAGCAGCAGCGCCACGATGACCAGGAACGGGAGGAAGTACCGCAGCACCGACAGCTTGTCCGCCTGGGCGACCGCACCCTGCGCCATCCCAAGAACCAGGCCGCCCGCCACGGCGAGGTCCAGCCGGCGGAAGCCGCCGAGCAGGGCCGCCGCGGCGGCCGGGACCACCAGCATCGCCAGCGACGTCGGGTCGTTGGACTGCGACGGCGCCACGATCGACACCGCGAGCGTGGCGATCACCCCGGTCGCCGTCCAGACGCCGACCGACAGCGGCCGGGCCGGGATGCCCAGCAGTTCCGCCGTCGTCGGGCGCTCCGACAGCGCGCGCAGCCGGACGCCCAGCGACGTGCGGGCCAGCACCGCGCGGCAGCCCAGCGCCACCAGCACCGCCAGCGCCACCGTCACGACGGTGACCTGGCTGACCACCACACCACCCACGGTGAACGCCGGCCCGGCCAGCAGCGGGTGGAACGGCTGGGGCTTGTTGCCGAACAGGATGAACGCCAGCGAGATCAGCAGCAGGAGCACGGCGACGGTCACCGCCGAGCGCGTCCCGGTGTCGGCCTCGGCGAGCCACGTGGACACGATCCAGCCGAGCACCGCGCTCAGCGCGCCGCCGAGCACGATGCCGGCCAGCGTCGCCAGCCACTCCGGGAAGCCCAGGTGGACGGCGAGGAAGACGGCGACGTAGCAGCCGAACATCCCGGTCGCGGACTGGGCGAAGTTGACCACCCGCACCAGCCGCGACATCAGGGTCAGGCAGACCGCGAGCACCGCGTAGAGGCCGCCGGCGGCGAGGCCGGCCAGTGCGCCCTGCAGCATGAACGTCCTCCTACGGCTTCGGGATCCGGAGCCAGTCCCGCGCCGACAGCTCCCACTTGTTCGTCCCGGTGGCCAGCTTGATCGGCCAGCCCGCGGTGTTGTCGTGGTGCGCCTGCGCGGGCCCGAACACGTACGGCGTGCCGACCATCGGGTCGCTGATCGGCTTCATCTCGCGCAGCGCCTTGGTCACCGTCTCGCGCGTGATGTCGCCCTTCATCCCGCGCAGGACCGCGAGGAAGTACTTCGCCGCCAGGTAGCCGCCCTGGCTGAACGACGTGAGCGGGATCTTGTTCTTCGCCATCAGGTCCCGCCACTCCTGGTTCGCGGCGGCGGTCGCGTCGGTGAACGGGTAGAACTCCGCGGGCACGTACACCCCGGCGCCGGCGTTCGAGATCGCCTTGGCGTAGTTCTCGCTGTAGACACTGGTCAGCAGCAGCCAGGTGACGTCGGTCCAGCCCTGCGCCTGCGCGGCCTTGAGCTGGCCGATCGAGTCCGGCTCCACCGGGTTCACGGTGATCGCCTTGCAGCCCGCCGCACGCGCCTTGACGATGTACGGCGTGTAGTCCGACCCGCCATAAGGGACGGTCGAGTCGACGTACTTCAGCTTCTTGCCGGTGATCTTCGTCCACTCGCCGATCGCCGCCTGGTACGCCGGGAGCGTGTTTCCGGCGATCTCCAGCAGCGCGCAGACGTCGTCGAGCTTCAGCACTTCGGTGCCGTAGAGCAGGGTCAGCGTCATGTCGTGGAAGGGCCCGACGTTGACCGGGGCGATGTTGGGGCTGGAGAAGCACGCCGGGTCGACGCCGATGCCCGGCATCGACAGGATCTTCTGCTGCTCGTAGTACTTTTCGTTGATCTCGCACTCGATCAGGCTCGACGAGCCGACCAGCGCGACGGCCGAGTCGCCGCCGACCACCTCGCGGGCGGCCGCCGCGGCCGCCGCCGGGTCGCCCTTGTCGTCGATCGCCTTGTACTCGATCTTGCGGCCGTTGACGCCGCCGGCGGCGTTGGCCGCGTCGAACACGGCCTTCGCCGCCTGCGAGGACTCCGGGAAGGTGGCCGCGCCGCTGAGCGCGTTCACCGAGCCGACGACGATCGGGCCGCTCGACCCGGCGTCGGAACCGGCGCAGCCCGCGGTGGCCAAGAGCACGGCGGCCGCGAGGGTGGGAAGGACTTTTCTCATTGCTGCTCCCGGGTTGCGGCCACGACGGGCGCGGAGTCGACGATCTGCTCGAAGGCGGCGACCTCGCCGCCGTCGAAGCGCCACAGGTGCGCGACGCGGGCGGTGAAGGACCGGCCGGTCCGGCGGTGCGTGCCGGTGTAGGTGCCGACGCCGATCACCGTGTCCCCGGCGTCCAGCAGGTCTTCGAGGGTGAAGCGGTAGCCGTCCCAGTCCCGCCCGATGGCGGCGAAGACGTGCTCGGCCACCTCGTCCGGGCCGGTGTAGGTGCCGGCGTAGGGGAAGCCGGCGGCTTCGGTCCACGTCGTCTTCGCCCCGAGCGGGGCGAGCATGCCGGGCAGGTCACCCCGGTCGCTGGCGGCGTAGTGCGCGCGGATGACGTCCACATTGGACATGGGAAGCTCCTTCAGACGGGCTGGGCGTCGGGGTAGCTGACCGAGCCGAGCGGGTAGACGTGGCCGCCGGCGCGGGAGTGCTCGGAGCGGCCGTCGCCGGTCAGCCCGAGGAACACGCCGGTGGTGCGCAGCGCGTAGCCGAGGTCGTGCAGCCACACGCTGGCCACGGCGATCCGGAACTCGCGGAAGCAGAACAGGTACAGCCCGTCGGCGAACTTCCACACCGTCGACAGGTCCATGTCGCCGTGGCCGCGCTGGACGCCTTCCAGGCACTGCCAGGCGTAGCGCTCCGAGGAGACGTAGACGTGCTCGTAGAGGTGGTCGGGGCTGTAGCGGTAGAGGTTCCGCTTGCCGATCAGGTCGCGCGACGGCCCGGGCACGGCCCCGGACGGCGGGCCGCCGTCGGTCACACCGGCCCAGAAGCGCTGCGAGACGCGGGGAACGTCCTCGATGTCTTCGGCGC
Organism: Amycolatopsis sp. cg9; assembly: GCF_041346945.1. Lineage (NCBI taxonomy): Bacteria > Bacillati > Actinomycetota > Actinomycetes > Pseudonocardiales > Pseudonocardiaceae > Amycolatopsis > Amycolatopsis sp. cg9. Next base: position 7,613,953 of record NZ_CP166850.1, read on the forward strand.
CGATCACCGAGCGGACGGCGAGCGCGCGGTGCGACGCCGTGGAGTACACGACGGTCAGCGCTTCGCCGTCGACGCTGGTGAGCGGCAGGTTCACGAAGAAGACGTCGTCCCGCACGGCGACGGCGTCGTACGGGTCCTCGACGCCGTTGCACACGACGTGCCCGGCGTCCTTGAAACTCAGCGAAAGGACTTCGCCGTCGTCGAGGGTGATCGTGACGTCCCGGCCGGTGAGGTCGGCGTCCGGCAGGCGGTAGGTGGCGATCCCGGCGGCGAACTCGTCGTAGGTGCGCCAGCCGTCGGTGGGGGCTTCGGGCATGGCCTCATCGTCGGGCGGCACCGGGGCCCGGGCGAGCGGTCACGCGCTGCGGGGCAACTACCGGACGCTGACGGTCAACTCCCGGCGCAGCTCGCTCGGCGCGCGGCCGAACGCGGTCTTGAAGACGCGGCTGAAGTGGGCGGCGTCCACGAACCCCCAGCGCGCGGCGATGGCCGCGACCGGGCGCCCGGCGTACACCGGGTCGAGCAGGTCCCGGCGGCAGTGCTCGAGCCGCCGCGCGCGGATCCAGCCGGAGACCGTGGTGCCCTGCTCCTGGAACAGCCCGTGCAGGTGCCGCGTCGAGATGAAGTGCTCGGCGGCGATCCGCGCCGGGGTCAGGTCCGCGGAGTGCAGGTTCGCGTCGATGTGCGCGCGGATCCGGCGCATCAGCTCGTGGTGCGGGTCGGTGCCGGCGTGCGCGAGGTCGAGCTCGGTGGCGACGAGCGTCGAGAGCAGGTCGACCGCGCTGTGCGCGAGCCGCGCGCCCGCCGGGCCGGCCAGCTGTTCGAGGTTGCCGCCGAGCTGGGCGAGGAACGGCACGACGACGTTGCCGACGCCTTCCTTGCCCGACATCCGCACCGCGGTCAGCCGCCCGACGAGCTCGGCGGGCAGGTCGATCAGCCGCTGCGGGAACATCACGACCAGCGTCCGGAAGTCCTCCTCGAACACCAGCGAGTACGGCCGGTGCGTGTCGTAGAGGGCGACGTCGCCGGGGCGCAGCACGGCCTGGCGGTCGTCCTGCACGAGCAGCCCGGTGCCGGCCAGGATCAGGCTCAGCTTGTAGTAGCGCCGCTCGGCCCTGGCGATCAGCTCCGGCGTGCGCTCGACGACGTGCGGCGACGCGGTCACCTCGGAGACCTGCACCTCGTCGGCGGCCGACGAGCGGATCCGGCCGCGGAAGCCGTCGCCGCCCGCCGTGACGTGCAGCGGGACGAACGACTGCGAGACGGCGGTGCGGAACTCGGTGAAGTCGCGGGCGATGAGGGTCGTGGGGGCGGGCACGGGGTCACCTCGCAGCGTCGGGAGGAAGACAGTGTCGTATACGATAAGCGATACGATCTTCGGCGACAATGCTCCCGGTCGCCCCGCCGTAGGATTTCGCCTCGGGCGGCGGGGAGGGGTGCGGATGGAGTCGTTCGGGGTGCGGCTGCGCCGGCTGCGGCGCGCGGCCGGGATGACCCAGGAGCTGCTGGCCGAGGCGGCCGGGCTGAGCGCACAGGCCGTCGGCGCGCTCGAACGCGGGGAGCGCCGGTTCCCGCACCGCGAAACCCTCGACCGGCTCGCCGGCGCCCTCGGCCTGGCCGGGGACGCCCGGGCGGAGTTCGCCGCGGCGGCCGCGCGGCCGAAGATCCCGGCGGGGAGCGCCGCCGTGCCGCGGGAGCTGCCGAGCGGGGTCGCCGCGTTCACCGGCCGCGAAGCCGAGCTGGACCGCGTGCTGGGCCTCTTCGCCGACGCTCGCCAGGGAGTCGTGGTCGCCATCGCCGGGATGGCCGGGGTCGGCAAGACCGCGCTGGCGCTGCAGGCCGGGCACCGGCTCGCGCGGCGGTTCCCGGACGGCTCGCTGCACCTCGACCTGCGCGGCCACGCCGCCGACCCGCCGGCCCCCCTGGACCTGCTCGACCGGCTGATCCGGGAGCTCGGCGGCGACCCGCCGACGCCGTTGACGCTCGACTCCGCGTCGGCCCGCTTCCGCACCGCGCTCGCCGGGAAACGCGTCCTCCTCCTGCTGGACAACGCGCGCGACGCCGCGCACGTCGCTCCGCTGCTCCCCGGGGCGGGCGGCTCGGCGGCCATCGTGACGAGCCGGGCCGCGCTGCCGGACCTGCCGCAGGCGCACCAGGTGCTGCTGGACGTGCTGCCCGAGCCGGACGCGCTGCGCCTGCTCGCGGCGGAGATCGGCGCCGATCGGGTGGCCGCCGAGCCCGCCGCGGCCCGGGCCGTCGTGCGCCTGTGCGGGTACCTGCCGCTGGCCCTGCACCTGGCCGGCGCGCGGCTGGCGACGCGGCCGTCGTGGCCGGTCGCCCACCTCGCGCACCGGCTCGGGGATGAGAGCCGCCGCCTCGACGAAACGGGCGTCCGCACCAGTTTCACGCTCGCCTTCGGTGCCCTCGACGAGGTGGCGGCCCACGCGTACCCGCTGCTGTCCCTGCTCGACGTGCCGGAGCTGTCGGTGCCCGTCGCGGGACGGCTGCTCGACGTCCCGGACCGCGAGGCCGAGGGCCTGCTGGAACGGCTGACCGACGAGCACCTGCTGACCACGCCCGCCCCGGGCTGGTACCGGCTGCACGACCTGCTCCGGCTCTACGCCCGCGAGCACGCCGCCCGGCTCACCGCGGCCGAGCGGGCCGCCGCGATCACCCGCGTCGTCGAACTCTGCGCGGCCGTGGCGTGGCAGAGCATGGCGGTCGTCGCGGCGGCTTCACACCGCCACGACTGGGCGGCCGGGCGCTGGGCGGCGAGCGGCCCGGCCACCACGGAGGAGGTGTTCGGCTGGCTCGACCGGCACCAGGAACACCTCGTCACCGTCGTGCGGCAGGCCGCGGCCACGCCCGGCGTGCCCGCGGAGGCGATCGCCGCCGTCGGGCTCGGCCTGTTCGAATACCACCGGGCGCGGGCGCGGTGGCGGGACGCGATCCAGGTCGACGAGGTGGCGCTGGCGCTGGTCGACGGCGTCGACCCGGTGGCGTCGGCGACGCTGCGCAACGACCTCGGCATCGCCGAAGCCGAACTCGCCCGCGGCGGCGAAGCGGCCGACTACCGCCGGTCGCACGCCCACCTGCGGCGGAGCCTCGCGGACTGGGAGCAGATCGGCGATCCCCGGCAGCTCGCCGGCATCCTCAACAACCTCTGCTACGTGCTCGGCCTCGGCGACGACGTCGACGCGGCCATCGAGTTCGGCGAGCGCAGCCTGGCGCTCAACCGCTCGCTCGGGCTGCGCCACGTCGAGACGCTGAACCTGGTGAACCTCGCCGTGCTCTACGGACGCCGGGGCGACCGCGCCCGCGAGCTGGCGTACGCGACCGAAGCGGTCACCGTCGGCGAAGGCGCCGACGACCTGCGCGGGATGGCCTACGGCTGGATGCGGATCGGCGTGGTGCACCGCGACGAGGGCCGGTACGCCGAGGCCGTCGGGGAGCTGCGCCGGAGCGCGGACCTCTGGCGCGCGGCGGGCGTCCGGCTGTACGAAGCCATGACACTGGCCGAGCTGGGCCGGGCCCACGCCGGACTCGACGAGCCCGCCCGGGCGCGCGAGGTGCTCACGGAAGCGCTGGCGATGCTGCGGGAGTACGGGGGAGCCGAGCACGTGGCGGCGGTCCGGGCCGAGCTGGAAGCGTTGTGACGAAGGCGGCCAGGTAGGACCGGGGATGGTGCACGGCGGTGCAGGCGACCCGGCCCGCATCCCGCGCGCAGGCGATCTCGACGGTGTCCCGCACGACCGCGACGAGCCGGACGCGCGATTCCACCGTGGCCGCCGCGGTCGGCACCCCGGCGAGAGCGGCGGCCGCGAGCAAGGCGGCGGGCAGCATCCTCCAGGCGCTCGTCACCGGCCGATCTTCGCGGCGCCCGGCGCGGCGCGACAGCGACAACCGCTACGAACGACCTCCACAACCGATGTGAAGGTCGTTCGGCTGTTACGACCGGTCTTGGCGGGCGCCGCGCTTCCCAGCGCTGGAGGCGGGCGCCGTGACCGCGACGAACGGCCTCGCCGGCCGCTGTGACCGTCGGCCGGAGGCCGGCGGCGCTCACGAGCGGTTTTCGCGGGCGTCGCGCTTCCCGGCCAGGCGCCGGAGCGCGGCTGTCGAGGCGGGTGCCGCGACCGCTACGAACGGCCTCGGCAGCTGCTGTAGCTGTCGGCTGCATGCCGGTGCCAGGCGGAGGGAGGCGCTGCCAACACTCACGATCGATCTCCGCAGACGTCGCGCTCCCCGGCCAGGCGCCGGAGCAGCGTTGCGAGGCCGTCCGGTGCCCGGCCGTGGAGGCGGGCGCTCGTCACCACCGGTGCCGCCGGCTCGAAGCAGCGGCGGAAGCCCGCCTGGCCGAGGCGGTGCCACAGGTCGTGGTCCTCGCCGGTGGCTCGCCTGCCGAAACCGCCGACGGCGTCGAACGCGTCCGCGCGCACGCCGAGGTTCGCGCCGTAGACCGAGCCGTGGCCCGCGGCCGTGCGCGCGTTGTCGAGGACGTGCTCGTACTGCCGCAGCGCCCGGGCCGACGTGCTGAACGGCGCCGACAGCTCCGCCGTCCCGGCGATCGCGTGGTAGCCCTGCCGCGCGCGGGCCAGGTGGGCCCGCGCCCACCCGGGTGTCACGCGCGTGTCCGCGTCCGTGCTCAGCAGCAGGGTCCCGGCCGCGGGGGTGCGCAACCGCCCGCGGACCCGCGTGATCCCGAAGTCGCGGACCTCGCCGATAGTCCGCGCCGACCCGGTCGCCACCACCACGCCGGGCAGGTCGCCCAGCGCGGCGCGGGCGGCCGCGGCCGTGGCGTCCCGGCAGCGGTCGGCGACCACGCAGACCGCGTACCCGACGCCGGCCGGCAGCCGCCGCAGGGCATCGCCGAGCGCGTGCACGCACGCGCCGACCAGTTCCGCCTCGTCCCGTGCCGGGATCACGACGCCGACCGCTTCGATCACCGGCGCCTCAGCACGTGCAGCAGGAACTGTTCGTCGGTGTGCTCGACCAGCGGCTCGAGCGCGGGGTGCGCCAGCAGCCGGGCGTGGGCGTCCCGGCCGTCGCGCGGCGCTTCGGGCGCCCACGGCAGCCAGTGCACGGCGAGCAGGTGCCCGCCGGGGCGCAACGCCGCCACCGAAGCCTCGACGGTCTCCCGGAGCGCGTCGTCGGCCAGGTAGTACAGCAGCTCGCTGTACACGACCAGATCGACCGGCCCGGCCGGCAGCGCTTCGGGCACCGATCCGATGTGGACGTCCACATGCGACAGATCGGCGGCGGCCCGGCGGGCGCGGTCGACGGCCGCGGGTACGGGGTCGAAGGCGTGCAGCCGCCCGGCCCGGCCGGCGAGGTCACGGGTGAGCGCACCGACACCGCAGCCCGGCTCGACGACCGTGCCGTAGTGCTCGTCCGGCAGGCAGGCCAGCACCATCGCGCGCTTGCGCCGCTCGTACCACTTCGTGCCGACCGACCACGGGTCCTCGGCGCCGCCGTACAGCTCGGCGAACCGGCTGACCGGCGCCGAATCCCGCGGCGGCTCGCGGAAGAACACCTCGCGGTCGCGGGCGAAGTGGGCCAGCACCTCGTCCGGCAGGATCGGGTCCTCGCCCCGCGGGCCGGGCTCGAGCTGCGACGGGAAGGCGGCGATGGCGGCGGCCTTGGCGGACCGTTCGGCCGCCGTCAGCCGGAGTGACCGGGCCCGCGCCCACGGGATACCCGGGTCGTCCGGGCGCAGCCGGTGCCACAGCCAGATCGGGTACGACCAGCACTGCGTCGTGAGCGGCGCGGCGGCGACGGCGGCCCGCGCGGCCGCCTGGTGGTCCGGGTGCGGGTCGTCCGGCCACGGGAACAAGCACAGGTCGTGGCCGTCGGCGCGCTCCCGCAGCGCCGTCACCAGCTCGTCGCCGTGGGCGGAGAGAGCGGAATCCGGCAGGCCCAGCCACACCGGTTCGACGTCGGAAAGCCCTTGGGCCCGCAGGGAATCCCGCAGTTCCCGGCGACGGGTCCGCCCCAGTTCCCGGCGTTCCGCGAGGCTCGAAGCCGGGAACGCCGCTTCGCCGTCGGTCGCGACGACGAGCGTCACCGCCGTGCCGCCGGCGTGCAGCCGCTGCAGGAGCCCGCTCGCGCCGAGCGTCTCGTCGTCGGGGTGGGCGGCGACGACCAGCGCGCGCTCGAACCCCTGCGCCGGCCACGGTTCGGGTGCGGGAAGGTCCGCCCACTCGGCTTCCCGGACGACCGCGGTCACGGCGTCCCCAGGACGTCGCGGCCGAGCGCGGCGAGGTCCCGCTCGGCGTGGTGCTGCCGGACGTACACCGGTAGGTCGGCGACCCGCTGCGCGAACCGCCGGTCGCGGCACGCCGGCGTCGGCCCGGTGACCTTCAGCGCCCGGTCCAGCACTTCGACGGCGGTGCGCTCGGCCGCGGCCCGGCAGGTGCCCGCCGACAGCGGGCCGACCGGCTCGCCGGCAGCGCGGGCGAGCACGGCTTCGGCCGCGGTCAGCGCGGTGTGGATCGCGCCGACGTGCGCCAGCTGGTGCTCGTCGGCGCCACCGCGGTCACGCAGGTAGGCGAGGACGCCGTCGAAGACGCCCGCCGCGCCGCCGAGCCACACCGCCGCCACGCCGGCGCCGCCGAGCGCGAAGCCGGGGCGCGCCACGTACCAGCCGGGCGGCCCGACGAGGTCCGCGCGCACGCCGTCGAAGACCACGTCGCCGCTGTCGGAGGCGTCCATCCCGACCGCCTGCCACGCGTCCGGGTGCCGGCGCACGCCGGGGTCGGCGAGGTCGGCTTCGACGAGCCGGTCGCCCGCCGCGACCAGGGCGCGGTCGAGCAGGGACAGCCCCGAGCAGAACCGGACCGTGCCGGTCAGGACGCCGTCTTCGAGTGCCGCGCCGGTGCCGCCGGACTTCGCCGCCCACACGCCGTAGAGCGCACCGGGCACGGGGGAGCGGCCCGCCTCGGCGAGGATCGCGACGGCGTCGGCGTGCCCCTCGGCGAGGCGGGCGAGCGCCAGGTCGCGACGGCCGAACGCGGCCAGCGCCGCCCAGCGGGCCGCGGTACCCGAAGCACCGGGCAGCGGCAGGTCGAGGTCGCCGGCCGCGTGCAGCGAGCGCAGCTCGGCGCCGATCGACGCGGTGGTGCGCGGGTACGGCAGCGGCTTCGGCGGGGTCTCCGCGAGCAGTCTGGTCACAAGATCGGCGCTTACCCGTTTTCGCCGCCGGTTACGCGGGAAACCCCGGGGTATGACGAGAACCCGGGCCTACCGCGACGGTGTGCTGCACAAGGAAGGCTTCCCCGTCACGGCCGTTTCCGACTTCCTGGCCGAACCGGGCACCGCCGTGTGGGTCGACCTTTGTGCACCGTCCGAAGCGGACTTGGCCGAACTCGCCGACGAGCTGGGCCTGCACCGGCTCGCCGTCGAAGACGCCGTGCAGGAGCACCAGCGGCCCAAGCTCGACCGCTACGACGGCCACGCCTTCCTGACCGCCTACGCCGTCCGGTTCGGCGCCCCGGGCGACCACCCGGTCACCACCGAGCTCGCCGTGTTCATCACGCCCCGCGCGCTGGTGACCGTCCGCAAGGACGACGGCTTCGACATCGAGGCCGTCACGCGCCGCTGGGACCAGGCGCCGGACCTGGCCGGGGCCGGGGTGCCGTTCCTGCTGCACGGCCTGCTCGACTACGTCGTCGACGGCCACTTCGAGGCCGTCCAGGTGCTCGACGACGAGGTCGAGGCGCTGGAGGACCTGGTGTTCGACGACCGCCCGGACACCGCCGAACTGCAGCGGCGCTCGTTCCGGCTGCGCAAGAACCTGACCGCGCTGCGCCGGGTCGTGGCCCCCGTGCCCGACGTCGTCGCCTCGCTGATGCGCCCGGACCTGAAGCTGGCCGACGGCACCACCCGCCCGTACTTCGAGGACGTCCACGACCACGCGCGGCAGGCCGCCGAGCACACCGAGGCGCTGCGCGAACGCCTGACGACGGTCCGCGAGACGCAGCTGAACCTGCAGAGCGACCGGCTGAACCTGATCATGAAGAAGGTCACCGGGTGGGCGGCGGTGATCGCGGTGCCCACCGCGGTGACCGGGTTCTACGGCCAGAACGTCCCTTACCCGGGCAACGGCACGACGCTCGGGTTCTGGGTTTCGACGGTCGTCATGCTGGTGCTCTCGGTCGGGCTCTACACGCTCTTCAAGGTCAAGGACTGGCTGTGAGCCGCGCGCCCCGGTGGATCAGGTCCCGGCCCCGTTCGTAGTCCTCGTCGGCTTCGTGGGTGAGGACGCCGACCACCCGGCCGTCGCGTTCGTACCAGACCGTGAACCCGCCGTCGCCGCGCGGGAACGGGCGGGCGCGGTCGAAGCCGTCGCCCCACGCGGCGTACTTCAGGACGCGGTCGCCGAGCACCGACCAGAAGCCGTGGACGTCGTCCCAGGTGGCGTCTTCGCCGGCCGCGGTCAGCCCGGCGACCTCGCCCATCGCGAGGCCGTCGCCCCAGTGCTCGACGGCGAGCGCGCGTCCCGCGGCCGGTGGTAGGCCAGCGCGACGTCGCCCGCCGCGAGCACGCCGGCCCGGCTCGTGCGCAGGTGCTCGTCGGTGCGGATCCGGCCCCGCTCGAGCGCGAGCCCGGCCGCTTCGGCCAGCCCGATCCGGGGGCGGACGCCGGTGGCGAGCACGACGAGCCCGGCGTCGAGGACCGGTACCAGGTCGGTGCGGACGCGGTGGCCGTCTTCGATCGACAGCAGCTTCGTCCCGCGAAGCACGCTGACGCCTTCGGATTTGAGCCAGCGCAGGAGGAATCCGCCCGCCTCGGGGCCGAGCCGCTTCTCCTGGGGGACGTCGTCGGGGCAGACGACGGTCACCTGCAGCCCGAGCCGGGACAGGGAGACGGCGGCTTCGCAGCCGATGAACCCGGCGCCGACGACGATCGCGCTGCGCACCCCGGCCGTGGCCGCGCGCAGCTCGCGGGAGTCGGCGGCCGACCGGAGGGTCCGGACGTCGGCGTGGCCGGTGCCGGGCAGCCCGGGCCGGACGGGTTCCGTGCCGGTGGCGAGCACGCAGGTGGTGAACCGGTGGACGGCGCCGGCCGCGGTGCGGACCCGGCCCTCGCCCAGTTCGGTGACCGGGTCGCCCAGCGTGACGGTGATGTCGAGCTCGGCGAGCGAGTCGTCCAGCGGCGGGAGATCGCCCACGCCGCGGAGGTCGCGAATGACTCATTCGCGACCTCCGCGGTCCCCAATGAGTCATTCGCGACCCCGCACCCCGCGCTCGTCCACAGTGGAACGTCCACTGTGGACAAACGGCGGCGGGCGCGACGAACGGCGGTGCCGCCGCCGGGTGCGGGGTACCGCTGTCTGGGAGCGCGTTCAGCCGAATGGGGCAACGTGGCCGGATGGCCTGCGGGGAAAGGAAAGGCTGTCGAGCACCGCCTGGGAGCGCGCGCGGACACGGGCGCGGCTGGTTGCTCAACCGTTGCCGCTCAGGATAGTGCAGCTGCACTATGCTGAGCCATCCGGTGTGCTCACCGGGACGGCGCCGGGGCGCCGACGACCGGAGAAACGGGTGGCGGATGGGTGGGGCAATGGTCGAAGGGGCGCGCCCGGGGACCAAAGGCGCAGTCGCAGGCGTGGGCGAGGCGGGGGAGCAGGAGCTGCGCCGGCTGCTGGCCGGCCTGACCGCGGTCCGCGACGGCGACTTCGGCATCCGGCTGCCCGGCGGGGCCGACGGCCTGCTCGGCGAGATCGCCACGGTCTTCAACGGCATGGCCGACCAGCTGTCGCTGTTCACCTCCGAGGTCACCCGCGTCGCCCGCGAGGTCGGCAGCGAGGGCCAGCTCGGCGGGCAGGCGAAGGTGCCCGGCGTGTCCGGCACCTGGAAGGACCTCACCGACTCGGTGAACGCCATGGCCGGCAACCTCACCACCCAGGTGCGTGACATCGCGCAGGTGGCGACCGCGGTGGCGAAGGGCGACCTGTCGCAGAAGATCGACGTCGACGCCCGCGGCGAGATCCTCGAGCTGAAGGACACCGTCAACACGATGGTGGACCAGCTGTCGTCGTTCGCGGACGAGGTCACCCGCGTCGCGCGCGAGGTGGGCAGCGAGGGCCGCCTCGGCGGGCAGGCGCAGGTGCCCGGCGTCGGCGGTGTCTGGCGCGACCTCACCGACTCGGTGAACTTCATGGCCGGGAACCTGACCGACCAGGTCCGCAACGTCGCCCAGGTGACGACGGCGGTGGCGAAGGGCGACCTGTCCCAGAAGATCACCGTCGACGCGCGGGGCGAGATCCTCGAGCTCAAGAGCACGATCAACACGATGGTGGACCAGCTGTCCTCCTTCGCGGACGAGGTCACCCGCGTGGCCCGCGAAGTGGGCACCGAGGGGCGGCTGGGCGGCCAGGCCGACGTCAAGGGCGTCTCCGGCACCTGGCGCGACCTCACCGACTCGGTGAACTTCATGGCGGGCAACCTGACCGACCAGGTCCGCAACATCGCCCAGGTCGCCACCGCGGTGGCGAAGGGCGACCTGTCGCAGAAGATCAACGTGACCGCCCGCGGCGAGGTCCTGGAGCTCAAGGACACGCTGAACACGATGGTGGATCAGCTGTCCGCGTTCGCGGACGAGGTCACCCGCGTGGCCCGCGAAGTCGGTACCGAGGGGCGGCTGGGCGGCCAGGCCGACGTCAAGGGCGTCTCCGGCACCTGGAAGGACCTCACGGAGTCGGTCAACGTCATGGCCGACAACCTCACCGCGCAGGTCCGCTCGATCGCCCAGGTCACGACCGCCGTCGCGCGCGGCGACCTGTCCCAGAAGATCCGCGTCGACGCCCGCGGCGAGATCCTCGAGCTCAAGGACACCATCAACACGATGGTGGACCAGCTGTCCGCGTTCGCGGACGAGGTCACCCGGGTGGCGCGCGAGGTCGGCACCGAGGGCAACCTCGGCGGCCAGGCGACCGTCCGCGGCGTGTCCGGGACGTGGAAGAACCTCACCGACAACGTCAACGTGATGGCGTCCAACCTGACCGGCCAGGTGCGCTCGATCGCCCAGGTCGCGACGGCGGTCGCGCGCGGTGACCTGTCCGGCAAGATCACCGTCGAGGCCAAGGGCGAGGTCGCGGCGCTGGCCGACGTCATCAACACGATGGTCGACACGCTCTCGGCGTTCGCGGACGAGGTCACCCGGGTGGCGCGCGAGGTCGGCACCGAGGGCATGCTCGGCGGCCAGGCGCGCGTGCCGAACGTGGCCGGCACTTGGAAGGACCTCACCGACAACGTCAACTCGATGGCGAACAACCTCACCGGGCAGGTCCGCAACATCGCCCAGGTGACCACCGCCGTCGCGCAGGGCGACCTGACCCGCAAGATCGACGTCGACGCCCGCGGCGAGATCCTCGAGCTCAAGACCACGATCAACACGATGGTCGACCAGCTCTCGGCGTTCGCCGCGGAGGTCACCCGCGTGGCCCGCGAGGTCGGCAGCGAGGGCCGCCTCGGCGGGCAGGCCGAGGTCGAGGGCGTGTCGGGCACCTGGAAGCGGCTGACCGAGAACGTCAACGAGCTGGCCGGGAACCTCACCCGGCAGGTCCGCGCGATCGCGGAGGTGACCAGCGCGGTCGCCGAGGGCGACCTGACCCGGTCGATCACCGTCGACGCCTCCGGCGAGGTCGCCGAGCTGAAGGACAACATCAACTCGATGGTGGAGTCGCTGCGCGAGACGACGCGGGCGAACCAGGAGCAGGACTGGCTGAAGTCCAACCTGGCCACGATCACCGGCCTGATGCAGGGCCGGCGCGACCTCGCCGTCGTCGCGGCCGCGGTGATGGACGAGCTGGTCCCGCTGGTCAACGCCCAGTACGGCGCGTTCTACCTGGCCGACGACACCGCCGAGGTCCCGGAGCTGCGGCTGGTCGGCGCCTACGGCCACCCGGACGGCGAGGGGCCGGTGGCCCGGTTCCGGATCGGCCAGTCGCTGGTCGGGCAGGCCGCCCGCAGCCGCCGCCCGATCGCGGTCGACGACGTCCCGCCGGGCTACGCCACCATTTCCTCCGGCCTGGGCAGCACCGTGCCGGCCAGCCTCTTCGTGCTGCCGATCGTGGTCGAGGACCAGGTGCTCGGCGTCATCGAGCTGGCGTCGGTGCACGGGTTCACCACGGTGCACCGCGGGTTCCTCGAACTGCTGATGGAGCAGATCGGCGTCAACGTCAACAGCATCGTCGCCAACGCCCGCACCGACGAGCTGCTCGGCGAGTCGCAGCGGCTGACCGCCGAGCTGCAGGCCCGCTCGGAGGAACTGCAGGCGCGGCAGGAAGAACTCCAGTCGTCCAACGCGGAGCTGGAGGAGAAGGCGGCGCTGCTGGTCACGCAGAACCGCGACATCGAGACGAAGAACCTGGAGATCGAGCAGGCCCGCCAGGAGCTGGAGGCCCGCGCCCAGCAGCTGACGCTGGCCTCGAAGTACAAGTCGGAGTTCCTGGCCAACATGAGCCACGAGCTGCGCACCCCGCTCAACAGCCTGCTCATCCTCGCCCAGCTGCTCGCGCAGAACCCGACCCGCAACCTCACCGCCAAGCAGGTCGAGTACGCCGGGATCATCCACTCCGCGGGGTCGGACCTGCTGCAGCTGATCAACGACATCCTCGACCTGTCGAAGGTCGAGGCCGGGAAGATGGACGTCACGCCGGAGCAGGTGTCGCTGCGCGGCCTGCTGGACTACGTCGAGGCGACGTTCCGGCCGATGACGTCCCAGCGCAACCTCGACTTCCGGATCACCGTCGCCCCCGGCTCGCCCGCCGAACTGCTCACCGACGACTCGCGCCTGCGGCAGGTGCTGCGCAACCTGCTGTCCAACGCGGTCAAGTTCACCGAGGTCGGCGGGATCGAGCTGCACATCGAGGCGGTCGACGTCGAAACCCTGCCGCGGCCGCTGCGCGCGCACGGGCCCGCCGTCGCCTTCCGGGTCACCGACACCGGCATCGGGATCGCCGAGCACCAGCTCGAATCGATCTTCGGCGCGTTCCAGCAGGCCGACGGCACCACCAGCCGCAAGTACGGCGGCACCGGGCTCGGCCTGTCGATCAGCCGCGAGATCGCCCAGCTGCTCGGCGGGTTCATCACCGCCGAGAGCACCCTGGGGGAGGGCAGCACGTTCACGTTCTCGCTGCCGGTCGCGCGCCCGGACTTCTCGGCGCTGCCCGCGGGCGAACACCCGAGTGCCGTCGTCTCGGCGGGTGACCCGGGCGCCGCGCTCACCACGTCGGCGCCGCGCGCGTACCGGCGGCTGCTGGTCGTGGAAGAGCGCCAGCACGGGCTGCTGACGCTGGTCGCCGAAAGCGCCGCCGCGGACCTCGCCGACAGCCGGGACATCGGCCTCTCGCCCGCCGACGTCGAGGTGGTGACGGCGGTCGGCACGCAGGAAGCGGCGGCCGCGCTCGCCACCGACGCCTACCATTGCGTGGTGCTCGACCTGGACCTGCCGGACCGGACGGCGTTCGGGTTCCTCGACGCGATGCAGGGCGACAGCGCGCTGCGGCTGGTGCCGGTGCTCGCGCACAACAGCCGCCGCCTCGACACCGAGCTGGAGCAGCTCGTGCAGTCCCGCGCGGACGTCCAGTCCCTCGAAGTGCTGTCCGGGCTGGACGAGCTGCGCGAGCGGATCGCGCTGCACCTGTCGGCCGAAGAACCCGGCGCGGTGCTCCCGCTGGTCCGCCCGGACGAGCCGGCCGCGCCGGTGCGGGCGGCCGACGTCGACGCCACGCTGTCCGGGCGCACGGTGCTGATCGTCGACGACGACCCGCGCAACGTCTACGCGCTGACCGGGATCCTGGAACTGCACGGGATGCAGGTGCTGCACGCCGAAGACGGCCGCAAGGGCGTCGAAACGGTCGCCGCGCACCCCGGCATCGACCTGATCCTGATGGACGTGATGATGCCGGAGATGGACGGCTACACCGCGACCGCCAAGATCCGCGCGATGCCCGAGCACGCCGCCATCCCGATCGTGGCGGTGACGGCCAAGGCGATGCCGGGCGACCGGGAGAAGAGCCTCGCCTCCGGCGCGACCGACTACGTGACGAAGCCGGTCGACGCGGACGACCTGATCGCCCGCATCAAGCGGCACGTGACGGCGTGATCGGGTGACCGCCGAAGAGGAGACCCTCCCGGTGCTCGCGCCGCCGGCCGAGGTGTCCGCCAACCTGGCCCGGCTGGCCGACACCGTCGCACGGCTGCGCGGCGAGGTCGACCACGCGCACGCCGTCGCCGACGGCCGCGCGCTGATCGAGCTGGCCAAGGGCGTGCTGATGGAACGCCTGCACTGCACGCCCGCCGACGCCGCCCGGCAGCTGGAGACCCTCGCCGAGCGCGCGGGGCTGACGCCGCTGGAGTTCGCCGCGGACGTCGTCGGCGAGGCGGCCGAGGACCGCATCACCGAAGTGGCGCAAGAGTTCCTGGCCCGCGCCGACGGTGAGGACTCGGTCGCGGTGCGGCTGCGCACCGCCGAGAGCGGCGTGCTCGCGGCGGGGGACACCCAGCGCGTCGCGGAGTCCATTTTGGAGCACGCGCTGCGCCCGCTCGGCGCGACCGCCGTCGCGGTGTGGCTCGCCGGGCCGGACGGGTCGCTGACGCTCGCCGGGTCGGCTGGGTTCTCCGCCGAGGAGGCGGCCCGCTGGCGGTACGTCCCGCCCGGCGTGGCGACGCCGGCCCGCAGCGCGCTGCTCGACCGCGACACCGTCTGGTACCCGACGCTGTCCGGGGCCCGGCTGCCCTCGCTCGGGCAGCACACCCTGGCCGGCGGCGGCCGGGTCGCGGTGCCCACCGGCACCGGCGGCCGGATCATCGGCGTCGTCGAGATGTGCTGGCCGGACCCGTTGCCCGCGGAGCCCGGGCGGCAGCTGCGCCAGCTGGAGGCCCTGGCCGAACTCTGCGCGCACACGCTCGACACGTGGGACGGCGTGGTCGCCCCGGTGGCCGCCGGCGCGGGGGACTTCCTCGGTGAGCTGGTGGACTTCGTCGACGGCCTGCACGACCCGGCCGTGCTGCTGTCGCCGTGCGTCGAAGGCGGCCGGCTCAGCGACTTCCGCATCCACCACGCCAACGTCCGGTTCGCCGACCCCGGTGGCCGGCCCCGCAGCCGGCTCGTCGGCACCCGCCTGCTGGAGACCTACCCGCTGGCGGCCGAGGAGAGCGGCCTGCTCGACAAGATCCGGCGGGTCTACGCCACCGGCGAGCCGTTCCGCGCCGACAGCATGGCGATCACCACCCTGGTCGACCAGGTACCGCTGACCGTGCTCACCGACGTCAGCGTCACGCGCTTCGCGGGCAACGTGCTGCTGATCCTGCGCATCCAGGACGACGCCGCGAAGCTCGCCGTGCTGCTGCAGCACGCCCAGCGGCTCGGCCGGATCGGCGGGTTCGAGGAGAACGTCGTCACCGGGGCGATCACCTGGAACACCGAGCTGTTCGCGCTGTACGGCCTGCCGCCGAACGCCACGCCGCTGTCGCTGCACGACCTGGCCACGCACGCGCACCCCGACGACGCGCCGGCCATCGGCCGGTTCCTGCGCGCGGTGCTGCACCACCAGCGCCCGTCGTCGACGGCGTTCCGGCTGCAGCGCTCCGACGGCGTCGCCCGGCACATCCGGGTGGTCGCCGAGCCGGTCGCCGACGCCCGCGGCGAGCTGCTCGCGGTCCGGGGCGCCTACCAGGACGTCTCGGCGCAGCACTGGACCGAGGTCGCGCTGGCCGCGACGCGCGACCGGCTGGCCGAGACCGAGCAGCAGGCGATCGAGCGCAACCGGCTGACGCTGCAGCTGCAGCACGCGATCATGCCGCCGGCGACCGGCCCGATCGACATGCCGGGCCTGCGCGCCGCGGTCCGCTACCGCCCGGCGGAGAAGGAGCACCTGGTCGGCGGCGACTGGTACGACGCGGTCGCGCTGCCGACGGGCGAGGTGCTGCTGTGCGTCGGCGACGTCGCCGGCCACGGCATCGACGCGGCGACCGGCATGGTGAGCCTCCGCAACGCACTGCGCGGCCTCGCGGCCACCGGAGCCGGGCCGGCCCAGCTGCTGACGTGGCTGAACCTGGTGGCCTACCACCTCACCGACCACGTCACGGCGACGGCGGTCGCGGCCGTCTTCGACCCGGCGACACGCCTGCTGCGCTGGGCCCGGGCCGGCCACCTGCCCCCGATCGTCCGCCACCGCGACGGCGGCGTGACGACGCTGCCGCTGATCCGCGGCTCCCTGCTCGGCGCGGTCCGCGACGTGACGTACCAGGAGGAGGAGATCCGCCTCGCCGAGGGCGACATCCTGCTGATCTACACCGACGGCCTGATCGAGCGCCGCGACCGCCCGGTGCAGGAAACGGTGTCGAGGCTGGTGACACTGGTGGAGCGCCACGAGGGCGGCCTGGAGCACCAGCTGGACACGCTGCTGACGTACAGCACGGCGGACACCGACGACGACACCTGCGTCGTGGGGATCGAAGTCCGCACGACGTCCTGAGGCGTTGGGCCCGGGTGGTGGGCGGCCAGGGCGGGGCGAGGTCGGGCCGCGAGCTCGAGCGGCCGGGCTGGGCCCGCCCCTGACCGGGGCTCGAGCGGCCGGGCTCGGGCGGTGCACGCCGCTCAGCGATTCCGTGCCCGCGGCCGTGACCGGCGGGATCGACGTCAGGCCGGGATCTCGAGCCGCTGGGCTTCGGGTGGCTCCGCGCCGCGGAGGAGCGCCGCCAGGATCTCCGCGCCGCGCACCACCCGTGGGCCCGGGCGGTTGAAGTACGCCGGGCCGTCCAGGACCCAGACCTGGCCGGTGCGGACGGCGGGCAGGTCCGCCCAGCCGGGCAGCCCGGCCAGTGCCGGGGCCTCGGCGAGGGTGCGCTCCGGCGGGAAGCCGCACGGCATCAGCAGCAGCACGTCCGGCCGGGCCTCGGCCACCGCCGTCCACGGCACCGGCCGGGTGTGCTCGCCCGGCCGGGCCAGCAGTGGGTCGCCGCCTGCCAGCGCGATCTGCTCGGGGACCCAGTGTCCCGCGGGCCAGATCGGGTCCAGCCATTCCAGGGCCACCACCCGCGGCCCGGCGGTCCGCCCCGCCAGGGCGGCGAGCCGGGCGCGGAGCGCGGCGATCTCGGCTTCCGCCCGGTCCGGCACCCCGAGCACCTCGCCGACCCGGCGCAGGCAGTCGAGGACGCCGTCGAGGGTCGCCGGTTCCAGGCTCACCACCCGCGGCCCGGTGTCGAGCGTGCGCACGGCCTCGGACACCCGCCGGTACGACACCGCGCACACCTCGCACAGGTCCTGCGTCAGCACGACGTCCGGAGCGAGCTCGGCGAGCAGCGCGCTGTCGAGCGTGTAGAGCGCCGAGCCGCGGTGCGCGGCTCCGCCGACGGCCGCGGAGATCTCGCGGCTCGACAACGCGTCCGGGGCGAACCCGGCGCGCGTCACGACCGGGACGCGGTCGAGCTCGCCGGGCGGCCAGTCGCATTCGTGGGTGCGGCCGACGAGGTCGGGCAGCCGGCCGAGCACCGCGACGAGATCGGTCGCGGCGGGCAGCAGGGACACGATCCGCATCGGGCCACCGTAACCGCCCGCGCCCGGCTCAGGGGTTGACGGCCAGCACCAGGAAGCCCGCCAGCAGGACCAGGTGGACGCCACCCTGGAGGCGGGTCGCCCGGCCCGGGACGACCGTCAGGACGCTCACCACCACCGTCAGGGCCAGCAGCACGATCTGCGTCGAACCGAGGCCGAGCAGCAGTTCGCCCGGCAGCCACAGCGACGCCAGCGCGATCGCCGGGATGGTCAGGCCGATGCTCGCGATCGCCGAGCCATAGGCGAGGTTGAGGCTGATCTGCATCCGGTCGCGCTGGGCCGCGCGCGTCGCCGCGAGCGTCTCCGGGAGCAGGACCAGCAGCGCGATCACCACGCCGACGAACGACTGCGGGAAGCCGGCCGCGCGGACGCCCGCCTCGATCGCCGGGGACTCCACCTTCGCCAGGCCGACCACCGCGACCAGGGCGACCAGCAGGAGCGCGAGGCTGCCCAGCGCCGCCCGGTTGGTCGGCGGCTCGGCGTGGTCGTCCTCCTTGACCTCGCCGTCGGCCGCGACCGGGAGGAAGAAGTCGCGGTGGCGCATGGTCTGGGTCAGCACGAAGGTGGCGTACAGCGCCAGCGACGCCACGGCCGCGAACGTCAGCTGCGCCGAGGAGAACGCCGGGCCGGGAGTGCTCGAGGTGAACGTCGGCAGCACCAGGCTCAGCGTGGCCAGCGTCGCGACCGTGGCCAGCGCGGCGCCGCTGCCCTCGGAGTTGAAGAGGGTGACGCCGTAGCGGCGCGCGCCGACGAGCAGCGAGACGCCGACGATGCCGTTGGTCGTGATCATCACCGCGGCGAACACGGTGTCCCGCGCCAGCGAGCCGGCGTCCGGGCCGCCGGAGACCATCATCGTGACGATCAGCGCGACTTCGATGACGGTGACCGCGACCGCGAGCACGAGCGAGCCGAACGGTTCCCCGACGCGGTGCGCGACGACTTCGGCGTGGTGCACCGCCGCCAGCACGGTCGCCCCGAGCGCGATCGCGACGAGCGCCACGAAGACCGGGCCGAGGTCGCGGCCCCAGGCGAGCGCGAGCACGAGGACGCCGAGCACGGGGGTGACGGAGGTCCAGGACGTCAGGAAGGATCTCAGCGCGGCCATGCCCCCACCCTGTCACACCGGCGGTCACTTTGCGTGGTCGTACGGCGCTTCTCACATAGTCCGATGTGGACGGTCGAGGCCGGCCGCGAGGACGTACTGCCGGAAGGTTTCGCTGGGCGGCGGGAGAGTCCGCCCGCCCGCCCAGGCGAGACCGATGTCGCGGGCAGCGTCCACATCGGTCAGCTCCAGGTGCGGCGCCGGGAACTCCGCGGCGTGCGGCAGCGGCAGCACGGACACGCCGAGCCCGGCGGTGACGAGCCCGCGCAGCGTTTCGACCTCGTCGCCTTCGAAGCCGATGCGCGGCACGAACCCGGCCTCGGCGCACAGGCGCTCGGTCGTTTCTCGCAGCGCGTAACCCGGGCGCAGGAGGATGAACGTCTCGTCCGCGAGATCGGCGAGGCGCACCCGGCGGCGCCGAGCCAGCCGGTGCCGCGGCGGGACCGCGAGCCGCAGGGGCTCGACGAGCAGGCGTTCCCAGCGCAGCTGCGGGTGCCCGGGGTCGCCGCTGGTGAGGACGAGGTCCGCGGTGCCCTCGAGCAGTTCCGCCTCGAGCCCGGCCTCGCCGTGCTGGCGCAGTTCGAAGCGGGTGCCGGGGTGCTCGCGCAGGAAGCCCCGCAGGACGTCGGGCACCAGCCACGTCCCGAACGTGTGCAGGAAGGCCAGCGGCACGACCCCGGTGCCCGGCGCGACGATCTCGCCGACCTCGCGCAGGCCCTGGTCGAGCTGGTCGAGCACGGCTTCGACGTGCCGCCTGAACGCGTGCCCGGCCGGGGTCAGCCGCAGCAGCCGCCCGGACCGGCGGAACAGCTCGGCGCCGGCCTCGTGCTCCAGCCGCCG
Source organism: Amycolatopsis sp. cg9 (assembly GCF_041346945.1). Taxonomy (NCBI): domain Bacteria; kingdom Bacillati; phylum Actinomycetota; class Actinomycetes; order Pseudonocardiales; family Pseudonocardiaceae; genus Amycolatopsis; species Amycolatopsis sp. cg9. The sequence continues at coordinate 7,633,451 of NZ_CP166850.1, forward strand.
CAGCGCGCGGGACAGCGCGGGCTGGGTGAGGTGGGCTCCGGCCGCGGTCTCCGTGACGGTCGCGCCGCCGGCGACCTCGCGGAAGAGCCGCAGCGTCTGGACGTCCATGTCCCCAGTGTATGGAAATTCAGCCAATCAGGCATTGGACGCATGAGCGGCGCGCGGGCACGCTGGAGGTATGGCTACGGTGGCAGAACAACTGGTCAGGACGCTGCGGGACGCGGGCGTCGAGCGCATCTACGGCATCGTCGGGGACAGCTTGAACCCGATCGTCGACGCCGTGCGCCGCACCGACGGCATCGAGTGGGTGCACGTCCGCCACGAGGAGACGGCCGCCTTCGCCGCGGCGGCGGAAGCGCAGGTCACCGGCAAGCTCGCGGTGTGCGCGGGCAGCTGCGGGCCGGGCAACCTGCACCTGATCAACGGCCTGTTCGACGCCCACCGCTCCGGCGCGCCGGTGCTCGCGATCGCGTCGCACATCCCGTCGAACCAGATCGGCACCGGGTTCTTCCAGGAGACCCACCCGGACCGCCTCTTCGCCGAGTGCAGCCACTTCAGCGAGGTCGTCGCCGACCCGGCGCAGCTGCCGCGGCTGCTGCGCATCGCCACCCAGGCGGCCGTCGGCAAGGGCGGCGTCGCGGTGCTGACCATCCCGGGCGACCTCGCCGACCGCAAGGCCACCGGCCCGCTGACCGAGCGGCTCCCGCTGGTCGTGCCGTCGCCGCCGGTGCCGAGCGCCGAGACCGTGCGGGAACTCGCGGACCTGCTGAACTCGGGGGAGAAGGTCATGCTGTTCGCGGGCGCGGGCGTCCGCGGCGCGCACGGCGAAGTCATGGCGCTGGCGGAGAAGCTCGCCGCCCCGGTCGGGCACTCGCTCGGCGGCAAGGAGTGGATCCAGTACGACAACCCCTTCGACGTCGGCATGAGCGGCCTGCTCGGCTACGGCGCCTGCTTCGACGCGATGCACGAGGCCGACCGGATCGTGCTGCTGGGCACGGACTTCCCGTACGACAAGTTCCTCCCGCAGGCGCGCACGATCCAGGTCGACCACGACGCTTCGCGCCTCGGCCGCCGCACGCCGCTGGACCTCGCCGTGCACGGCGACGTCAAGGAGACGCTGAAGGCACTGCTGCCGCTGCTGCGCCCGCGCGCCGACCGGGCGTTCCTCGACCGGATGCTGCGCGAGCACGTGCGGAAGCTGGAGAAGGTCGTCGGCGCGTACACGGGGAAGATCGAGCAGCGCCGTCCGATCCACCCGGAGTACGTCGCTTCGGTGCTCGACGAGGTCGCCGCCGACGACGCGGTGTTCACCGTCGACACCGGCATGGGCAACGTGTGGGCCGCGCGCTACCTGACGCCCAACGGCCGCCGCCGGGTGCTCGGCTCGTTCCGGCACGGCAGCATGGCGAACGCGCTGCCGCACGCGATCGGCGCGCAGCTGTCCCAGCCGGGCCGCCAGGTCGTGTCGCTGTCGGGCGACGGCGGGCTCGCGATGCTGATGGGCGACCTGCTGACGCTGCCGGCCTACGACGTCCCGGTGAAGGTCGTGGTGTTCAACAACGCCACGCTGGGCATGGTGAAGCTGGAGATGCTCGTCGACGGCCTCCCGGACTTCGGCACCGACCACGCGCCGGTGAACTTCGCCGCGATCGCGGCGGCGTGCGGTGTCTTCGCCGAGCGGGTCGAGGACCCGGCCGACGTGCGCGGCGCGCTGGAGAAGGCGTTCGCGCACCCCGGCCCGGCGGTCGTCGAGGTCGTGACCGACCCGAACGCGCTGTCGATCCCGCCGCGGATCACCGGCGAGATGGTGCGCGGCTTCGCCCTCGGCGCGACGAAGACCGTGCTCAACGGCGGGGTCGGCAAGATGGTCGACCTCGCCCGCGCCAACCTGCGCAACACCCCGCGCCCGTAAACCGTTCGAAGGCCGCCTTCAGGGCACTGGATGCCCTGAAGGCGGCCTTCGGCGGCAGGCGATCACGGGGCGGCGACGATGACCCCGGTGGCGGCGAGGTGCTCGAGCGCCGCCACCACCCGGGCCCGCGTGGTGGCGGCGAGCTCGGCGGCGTCGAGCGCGTCGCGGACCGTGGCGTGCATCGCCAGTGCCCGGACGAAGCGGACCACGTCCGGGGTGCCGAGCAGGCACCCTTCTCCGCGCTCGCTCCGGTGGACGAGCACCTCGAAGGGTTCGCGCGGGTTCACCCGGTACGGCGCATCGAGGTCCACTGTGGACACCACCCCGCTACGAGTGGACGATCACGCCGCGGATGTTCTTGCCGTCGCGCAGGTCCTGGTAGCCCTCGTTGACCTGCTCCAGGGTGTACTTGCGGGTCACCAGCTCGTCGAGCTTGAGCTTGCCGGCGTCGTAGAGCCGCAGCAGCCGGACGATGTCGTACTGCGGGTTCGCCGAGCCGAACAGCGTGCCCTTGACCGTCTTTTCGAACAGCGTCAGCACGGCGCCGGACAGGTGCACGGTCAGCTTCTCGGGGTTGGCGAGCCCGGTGATGACGACGGTCCCGCCCTTGCCGACGACGTCGAACGCGGCGCTGACGACCTCCTCGTCGACCGTGCCCACGGTGATCAGCGCCTGGTCGGCCAGCTGGCCCCAGGTCAGCTCGCTGACCTTCTCCGCGGCTTCGGCGGCGGTGGCGAACGCGTGGGTGGCGCCGAACTTCAGCGCCGTCTCGCGCTTGAACTCCACCGGGTCGACCGCGACGACGTACTTCGCGCCGGCGTGCGCGGCACCCTGCACGGCGTTGATGCCGATGCCGCCGATGCCGTAGACGACGGTCGTGTCCCCGGCCCGCACCCCGCCGGCGTAGTTGGCCGTGGCCCAGCCGGTGGGCACCCCGCAGCCGACGAGGACGGCGGTCTCCAGCGGGAGCCAGTCGTCGACCTTGACCACCGAGTGCTGCGAAATGGTGGCGCGCTCGGAGAACGTGCCGAGCATGCACATCGCCCCGAAGTCCTGGCCGCCGCCGTGGAAGCGGAAGGAGCCGTCGGGCATGTGGCCGTCGAGGATGGTGGCGCCCATGTCGCACAGGTTCTGGCGGCCGGTCGAGCAGTAGCGGCAGGTGCCGCAGTTGGGGATGAAGCTGCACACGACGTGGTCGCCCGGCTGCACCTTGGTGACGCCGGGGCCGACCTCTTCGATGATGCCGGCGCCCTCGTGCCCGCCGATGATCGGGAACCGCGGCACGAGGTCGTTGTCGATCAGGTGCAGGTCCGAGTGGCACAGCCCGGCGGCGGTGTACTTGATGAGCACCTCGCCGGGACCGGGCCCGTCGAGGTCGAGCTCCATGATCTCGAACGGCTTCCCGGCGTCGAACAGTACGGCTGCCTTCGTCTTCACGGCCATCTCCTCCACGTGCGGCGGTGCTCGTGCCTCGATTGTGTGGAGGCGGCGCGGTGGCGGAGTGTCCAAATCCCGGACACCGGGTCAGCGGACCCGCAGCGCCCGCATGCGGTTGTAGAGGGTCGAGCGGCTGATGCCCAGCTGCTTCGCCGCCCGGACCTTGTTGCCGTCGCACGCCCGCAGCGTGCGGACGATGACGTCGTACTCGGCCTGTTCCCAGCCGGTCAGGGCCGCACCCGTCTCCGTGCAGTCCGGGGCGAGGTCGGCCGCCGTCAGGTCGCCCGCCGAGCGGCGGTCGGCCGCGGCCGCCAGCACCCCTTCGAGCTCCCGCAGGTTGCCCGGCCAGTGCTGGGAAGCCAGCAGCTCCAGCGCTCCCGGGGTCAGGCGCAGCGAAGCGCCGAAGCCGCGCAGCAGCTCGCGGGCGATCGCCGGGACCTCGTCGCGGCGCTCCCGCAGCGGCGGCAGCTCGACGCGGCGGTGGACGCGGGCCGCCAGGGTCGCCTGCTCGCCGTGCAGCTCCGAGGGCGGGCCGCTCAGCAGCGCGAACCACGCCGGTGACTCGTCCAGCAGGCGGGCCAGGCGGACGGCCGCGAGCGGGGGCAGCAGCTGGATCCCGTCGATCACCAGCAGGCCACGGGAAGCCGCCGCGGCCTCGACCCGCGCGCACCACGCGGCCTCGCCCGCGACGACGTCGGACGCGTCGAACTCGTGCACCGGCTCGTCCCCGGCGACGACCCGGGCCGCCGTGCTGCGGCCCGCGCCGGGCTCGCCGCAGACCAGCACCCGCCGCCGGGCGCGGCCCGCGCGGTGGAGGCGGTCTTCGATCGGGGCCGGGAAGAGCCCGCGCGCGGTACGCGGCCGGGACACCACCGGGCTCGCCGGGCGCACCGGCGCCAGCTCGAACAGCAGCCCGGCGCTCGCCGACACGGCTTCGACGCGCACCTCCACCGGCGTGCCGGAGGTCAGCCGGATGCGCCGGAGTCCCCGCTGGGTGCGGCCGAGGTCCTGCAGCAGCCGGTGGTCGGCGGTGTCGACCAGCTCGGTCGCCGCGGTGTTGGCGAGCACGACGTCCTGGCCGAGCGCCAGCACCGCGCACGCCCGGTGCTGCACCGACTGGAACGCGGCCAGCAGCTGCTGTTCGGCGAGCTTGGCACCGTCGAGCAGCCGCCGTTCGATGTCGGCGACCGCGCGCCGCAGGAACGGCCCGAGCAGCGGGTTCGCGTCGCCCGCCGGGCCGGTGATGTCGAGGACGCCGGCCAGCCGCCGCGTCGACGGGTGCACCACCGGGTGGCCGTAGCAGGTGAACTGCTTCATGGCTTCGAGGAAGTGCTCGTCGCCGTCGACGGAGACACCGCGCCGGGTCTCGAACGGCGTGGCGAGGGAGTTCGTCCCGGTCCGCTCCTCGAGGAACTGGCAGCCGGGCACCGCGCTGATGTTCTCCAGCGCCAGCTCGACCGACCGCTCGGTGAACCGCCGCGCGACGATCCGGCATTCGTCGTCGGCCAGCACGACGCAGAACCGCGTGCCGGCCAGCTGCCGGGCCAGCTCGTCGAGCACGGGCGAAGCGGCCCGCAGGAGCCGGCTGCGGCTGTCGACGTCGGCGACGTCCAATCGGTCGAGCGACGACGCCGGCGAGAGCCCGGACAGCTCCGCCCGCCGCCACGACTGCGCGATCTCGGTCCGCAGGTCCACTCGCACTCCTCGCCGAGCCGATCGGTGTCCCCGGCCCTCCATCATCACACGGACCGGGCGCGGGGTGAACCTCTCCGTGCGCGCGAGCCGACGAACCGGTACCGCGCAAGGGATTTCGTCTCACGCTCCACGATCGGCCCACTCCGGCAGCCGGACGCCGTGCAGGCCGCCGTAGGCCGCGCGCGCCGGCGGGACCCAGCCTGCCAGCAGGTCCGCGCGTGGTCTGGTCACCTCGACGCCGATCGGGTGGCAGGTGTCGATCGGATCGCGTGCGCCCGGGCCCCAGAGCGGGACGGACAGGTCACCGCCCGGGCACGTCGACAGCGCGCACAGCAGGTCGACCTCGGCGAAGAACTCGAAGAAGTCGCCCGGGCGGGCGGGGCACGCCTTCATGAAGTACCGGTCGTCGCCGGTGAGCCCGGTGCACTGGAAGACGTTGAGGACGTCGTGCACGTCGAACTCGGTCAGCCCGAACGGCGCGACCGCGCGGACGAGGTTCGAGTGGCAGTGGAAGTCGAAGTCCTCGCCGGTGAGCAGGCGGTTGACGTACGGGTCGCAGCGGGTGCCCAGCAGGTCGTGGACGCGGCCGCCGTCGCCGTCTTCGCCGTGGTGCTCGAGGGTGTCGGCGGTGATCGTCGCCAGCGGGCGCAGGAACGGCAGCGTCGACCACAGCCGGTCGAACGTGCTGACGTGCGCGCGCTGGAGCTGGCGGGTGCGGGCCGCCCAGAAGCGTTCGCGGGGGTCGTCGGCGTGCCACAGGTTGAGGTCGCCGACCTGCGGGCCGTCGACGGTGCTGAGCCGGCACAGGTGACCCTTCGGCACCCGCCACGCGCGGCCGGAGCGAATGGGGACCTCGAAGGCGTCGACCCGCACCCGGCCGGGCTCGGTGGCGAGCCGCCGGTAGCACGACCGGTCGACTTCGAGGGCGGCGCCTTGGTAGGCGGGCGGGGGTGACCCCATGGGCGTTCTCCTTCGTCGGGTGCGTCCAGGATGCCCTCGATCACGCACGGTGGTGTTCGACCACTCGTTCGGCTGCTGGGGCGGCGGCGGTCGGGCTTTTACCGTCGAAGGGCCCTAGTTCGTGGGAGGAGTGAGCGGCGTGCTCGTGGCCCTCCAGCGCACCGGTGACGAGCGTGCCCGGCCGGCCGCGGCGGAGCACCTCGTGGGGTTGCTGCGTTCGTGGGGCCGGGGCCCGGACCACCTGACGGGCCTGGCGCTGGCGGGCATCGCCCTGCCGAGCCGGCTCGGCCCCCGGTTCGTCGACGCGCTGGTGTTCACCCGCACCGGGGTGGTGGTGATCGCGGCCCACGAGCCCGGCCCGGACCCGGGATCGGGGGAGCGGGCGGGCGCGGCGGTCGCGGCGGCGAAGGGCGCCCTCGCCGGGCACGAAGGCGGCCAGTACGTCACGGGCCTGGTCGCGGTCGTGCCGGGCCCCGAGCCCCAGTGGCACGAGCCCGCCTCCGTCCCCGGGGTCGCCGTCGTCCTCGCCGACCCGCGGAGCCTGCGCCGGATCATCGCCCAGCACAACCGCTGGCGGACCGTCTGGTCGGCCGACGACGTCCTCGACGCCTGCTACGCGCTGTCCCTCGCCCACCTGGCCCCGCCCCGGGCCGCGCTGGTCGCCGACGGGTTCCCGGCACGCCTGCCGCCGGTCCGCTCCCGGCTGCCGGAGCTGCCCGCGGTCGTGCCGGTCCCCGCCGAACCCCCGCCCGAGGCCGAGGAACCCGGCGAGCCGGTCGCCCCGCTGCCCCGCCGGCCGGGCTCGGCCGTCTTCCCGCGGCCACGGCCGATCCGGCAGGTGCCCTGGGGGCTTTTGACGGTGCTGGTGCTGCTCGTGACCGCGGGGGTGATCGCCGCGGTGTTCGTCGCGCAGGTCTTCCACGGCTCGTAAAGATCGCGCCACCTAGGCCATCTGCACCGTTTCCCCGCGGCGTCCGCTGGGCACCTCCCGGTAGACGTGAAAGGGGTTCACGATGCCGCGCACCCGAGCGCTCGTCCTGCTGGCCGTCCTGACCGGCGCCGCCCTCACCGGCTGCAAGGTGCCCGACGAGCTGGCGTCCGGCGCCCAGCCCTCCGGAACGGCCCCCGCCCCGCCGGTCGCGCCCGCCGAGGCGCGGGCGCAGCTGGGCCAGCTCAAGGTCGCCGTGCGCGGCACCATGGACGGCTACAGCCGCGAGAAGTTCCCGCACTGGGACAAGGTCGACGGCGCCTGCGACACCCGCGAAGAGGTGCTCAAGCGCGACGGCAAGGACGTCACCACGAACGCCGACTGCGCGGCCAAGTCCGGCACCTGGGTCAGCCAGTACGACGGCGAGACCTGGCACAAGGCGTCCGATGTGGACATCGACCACATGGTGCCGCTCGGCCAGGCCTGGGTCAGCGGCGCGAAGTCGTGGACCCAGGAGCGCCGCGAGCAGTTCGCGAACGACCTCGTCCGCCCGCAGCTGCACGCGGTCACCGACAACCTCAACGAGCAGAAGAGCGACAAGGCCCCGGACCAGTGGAAGCCGCCGCTCGTCGCGTACTGGTGCACCTACGCCACCGACTGGATCGTCGTGAAGCGCAACTACGGCCTGACGATCACCGTCCCGGAGAAGACGGCACTGGAGTCGATGCTGCAGCACTGCTAACGCAGCGACCGCGCCGCCGCCAGCGCCTGCCCGGCGTAGGACCGTCCGAACAGGACGGTGTGCACGAGCAGCGGGAACAGCTGGTGCAGCCCGATCCGCTCCGCCCAGCCGGCGGCCAGCGGGGTTTCCTCCTGGTACGCGGCGAGGACGCGGCCGAGGTGCGGGCAGCCGAACAGGTGCAGCATCGCCAGGTCCGTCTCGCGGTGCCCGCCGTGCGCGGCCGGGTCGATCAGCCACGCTTCCTCGCCGTCCCACAGGACGTTGCCGTTCCACAGGTCGCCGTGCAGCCGGGACGGCGGCTCGGCCGGCGACGGGATCCGGGCGCAGGCGCGCTCGAACACCGCGGCCTCGGCCGGGCCGAACGTGCCCGCGTCGACCGCCAGCCGGACGTAGGGCAGCACCCGGTGCGAGGCGTACCAGGACGCCCAGTCCTCGCCGGGGACGTTCGCCATCGGGGCCCGGCCGATCCACGCTTCGGCGGGCCCGTCCGGGGGAGCGGCGCCGAACGCCGGTGCGCCGGCCGCGTGGAGCCGCGCGAGCCCGCGCCCGAACCGCTCGGCCGCCGCCGCGGTCGGGCGTCCGGCCGGAACGCGGTCGAGGACGAGCTGTTCGTCGTCGTGGCTGTGCACCACCGGCACCGGGACCGCGTCCGCCGCGGCCAGCCAGCGCAGCCCCGCGGCCTCGGCGGCGGTCGCACCGGGCGCGTGCCCCGGCTTGACCACCACCACGCGGCCGTCGTCGAGAACGGCTTCGCGGATGCTCATGTCCCGCACCGTACCGGCGCGCTACCGTAGTCGCCGGAGACAGGGGGAACGACAGGTGACGGTCACGGTCCGGAAGTTCGAACGGCTGCTCGGCGGGCTCGCGGAGGTCGAGCGGTCCGAAGCGCGCGACTACTCGTCGTTCAGCGTGCGCGGCAAGCGGTTCGGCTACTTCTGGCCGCGGACCCGGACCGTCGGGCTCAAGCAGGAAATCTCAGAGCAGCTGGCACTCGTCGCGGAACGCCCGGACGTCTTCGAAGCCCAGTTCACCGCCGGTGGGTTCGGCTGGGTCGTGGTGTACCTCGACCGCGTCGACGCCGACGAGCTGGCCGAACTCCTCTACGAAGCCTGGCGGCTGTCGGCGCCCGAGGAGCTCGTCGCGGAGACACCCTTCACCAGGACCGCCCGCGCGTAGAGCAGATCGAACCCCAGCTGCTGCACGTTCCGCTGCGACCTCGACCCCGGCTGCGTGGTGACCACGGCGAGGTCGCACCCGAGATCGGCCGCGGCCGCGAGCCGGGCGCGCACCAGCGCCGTCTGCACGCCCCGGCGGCGGTGGGCGGGCAGCGTCGCCGCGGCGCCCAGCTGCGCGATCCCGTCGACGACGCGGAGGCCGGCGCCGCCGGCGAACTCGCCGTCCCGCTCCGCGGTGAACCGCAGCATCCCCGGCATGTCCCGCAGCGCGTCGAGGATCGTCTCGTGCGGGAAGTCCTCGTTCGAAGGCAGGCCTTCGGTGTCGGCGACGGTGGACGCGCCGGCGATCCCGGCCAGCCACGTCTCCAGCTCGTCGTCCCCGGAACGCCGGACCCCGTCGGGGAAATCCGCCGGGCCGACGCGCCGGCCCAGCACGTTCTCGTAGTTCTCCAGCCGGTAGCCGCGCCCGGTCAGGAAGGCGCCGACGGACGCGTCCGCCAGCTGCGACAGCTCGATCTGCACCGGCGCGCCCAGCTCGGCGAAGGCCGCTTCGACCTCGTCGAGAGCGTCCGGCAGGCCGGCGAAGCCGAGCCCGGCGACCTTGTTGAACGGCGAGTCCGCCTCGGCGAAACTCGCCACGCCCCCGGCGAGCGGCCGGGCGAAGCCCACCTCGTCGCCCCGGCGGGCGCGGGAGGCGTCGCTGCTTTCGGCGACCAGCCGCACCTCGGCGCGTTCGATGCGCTCGGCCAGCGCCACGTCGCAGAAAAGCCGTTCCCCGTCCATGCCCCCACAGTGGCGGACACGGACGGGGAACTCCAACCGGTTTTCTCAGCCCTCCACGCGGTGCGACGCCCAGAACGACGTCAGGTCGGTCGACCCGGCCGCCGCCTGCGCCGCCGCCTTGAACTCCGCGGTGGTCGACACGCCGTACCAGTGCGACTGCGCGTACGACTTCAGCAGGTTCGCCATCGCCGTGTCGCCGATCAGCCGCCGCAGGTCGTGCAGCGTGCACTTGCCGTAGTTGTAGACGACCGTCGAGTACCGCGACGAATGCGCGTCCCAGTAGGCCATCGAGTTGGTCAGCTTCTCCGCGCTCGACTGCCAGGTGATGCCGCAGCCGCTGCCGGTGACCCCGCGGTAGAGGTCGGTGGCGTAGTCGGTGAAGCTCTCGTCCAGCCACGGCGAGGTGTACTCGTCGTCGCCGACGATCCCGTAGAACCACTGGTGCGCCAGCTCGTGCGGGAGCGCCGTGGTGGACACGAGGTCGAGCACGAAGCCCGGGTACTCCATGCCGCCGAACCAGAAGTTGTTGTCCAGCACCACGTCCACCTCGCCGTACGGGTAGTCGCCGAAGCGGCCCGAGTGGACGTCGATGGAGTCGGCGGCCAGGCTCAGCATCTGGTTGGCGCTGCTGGTGGAGATCCCGCTGACCGAGTAGACGTTCACCCGCACGCCCTTGCCGGACGTCGTGGTGATCTTCGCGAACGGCCCGGCGGCCCACGCGAAGTCGCGGACCTTCGCCGCGGTCGCGTGCGTGGTCGTCGTGCTGCCGCTGGTCGTTTCGGTCGAGGAGCCGGTGGCCGGGGTCAGCAGCGACGTCGGGTGCACGAGCGTGACGTCGAAGTCGCTGATCACCGTGTAGAACGACTCGCCATTGTTGGTGTAGGGGTCGAGGTGCCAGCCGGCGCCGTCGCGGACCGCGAGCACCGGCAGCGCGTTGCCGATCATGTTGTACGCGCCGTCGTGGCCGAACCGGTCGGCGCCGCTGGGCACGACGATCTTCAGGTCGAACCCGATGGTCGCGGACTGGCCCTGCGCCAGCGGTGCGGGCAGCGTGATCTTGAGGGCCGTGCAGTTCACGCTCAGCGCCGACGGCGTGCCGCCGGTGACGTTGGTGACGGTGATCGGCGTGGTCGGGCAGCTGCCGTGGTAGTTGTCCCAGAGCCGCAGGTAGACCTCGGGCAGCGCGGTCGCGGAGCCGTTGGTGAAGCTGACGCTCTGGTGGCCGTTCCACGTGTCGCCCGCGGTGTTCGACGTCAGGTTCACCGTGTAGGCGGGGTTGATCGGGGTGCGTGTGGAGTCGGCCGGGGCCGAGCCGATCGTCCAGGCGAAGGTGGCGCTGCCGCTGTTCCCGGCCGGGTCCTTCGCGGTGACCGTCACCGACGAGGTGCCCGCGGTGGTCGGCGTGCCGGTGATCTTCCCGGTGCTCGCGCCGATCGTCAGCCCGGCGGGCAGGCCGGTCGCGGTCCAGGTGAGCGCGTCGCCCTGCGGGTCACTGGCCTGGACCTGCAGCGACACGGCCTGGCCGACGGCGCCGGACTGGGCGCCGGGCGAGGTGACGACCGGGGACTGCGGGTTCTGCGAACCGGTGGTGGTCAGCGAAAAGTCGTCCAGGAGGAAGTTGGTGGCGAGGCTCGAGTCCTCGGTGCCGGTGACCTTGAGCGTCACCGTCTGGCCCAGGTAGCGCGACACGTCGACCGTGCGCTGGACGTACCCGGTGTTCTTGTCGAGGTTGGAGTAGCTCGCGAGGGTGTCGGTGCCGACCTGCACGACCAGCTTGTCGTAGGCGGAGCTGGTCGTCGTCTCCTTGGTGTCGATGTGCGACCACCACGACAGCGCCGCCGACGCGCAGCCCGCGGGCAGCGTCAGCGACTGGGACAGCGTGTCGGTGTGCGTGCTGCCGTAGCCGTCGAGCCAGGCGTCCATCGTGCCGCCGTGGGCCGGCTCCGCCGTGGTGGCGGCGGAGATGACCCCGCTGGTCTGGGTCCACGGCGTGGTGCCGCTCTCGAACCCGCCGTTGCCGACGACCTGGTCACCGCAGACCGCCGCGGCCTCGGCCGGCGCGGCGGTGACGACTGTGCCCAGCAGGCCCACGGCCGCTCCGAGCGCAGCAGAAAGCACCCTCGATCTCATGGGGGAGTCCTTTCGCGGCCCCGTCCGTCGGGGCCACGGAAAAGCGTCCTCCGCGGTCGGGGCGGCAACAACCCGCCATGAGTCGGGTTCCGGCTCAGGCCTGCTGGAGCACGTTCAGCAGGATGAAGAGGAGCACGAGCGCGCCCGCCACGGCGACGACGGCGGAAACCGCCGACCGGATCATCTCCCCGAAGCCCTTGGCGGTCCGGGCCCGGTAGGCGGAGTAGTTGGCGCGGGCCTCGCGGGCACTGTGGACCCGGCTGCCGACGAGCAGCCCGGCTCCCAGGGCGAGGAGGACGGCGATGAAAACGGACACGAGCGAATCCCTTCGGAAGGGGGAACGGTGGACGGCCTCTATTCCTAGACCCGACGGACGGCGCGCGCCACGGCTTTCCGCGGATTCTTTCCGGGCCGGTCGGCCCTGGTGGGACGACTGTCCCGCGTTCTCCGGAAAACGCGGGCCGGCGATCGGCGGTATCCGTCGTTCTCCCTGCCGGGCAAGGGGAATTCGGTGGTCAGTCGCTCGCCGCGAGTCCCTTGTGCTGTTCCCGCAATTCTCGTTTGACGATCTTACCGCTCGGATTCTTGGGAAGGTGGTCCGTGAATACGACGTACTTGGGGCATTTGTAACCGGCGAGGTGTGACTTCGCGTGGTCGATCACTTGCGCTGCGGTGAGGGTGACGCCTTCGCGCGGCACGACGGCGGCGGTCACGGCTTCGATCCAGTGTGGATGGCCGATGCCGAACACCGCGGCCTCGGCGACGCCGTCGAGGAGGTAGAGGGCCTCCTCGACTTCGCGGCTCGCGACGTTTTCGCCGCCGGTCTTGATCATGTCCTTCTTGCGGTCCACGACGGACAGGTAGCCGTCCTCGTCGACGACGCCGAGGTCGCCGGAGTGGAACCAGCCGGCGCGGAAGGCTTCGGCCGTCTTGTCCTCGTCGCGGTAGTAGCCGAGGGTGGCGTGCGGGCTGCGGTGCACGATCTCGCCGACCACGCCGGGGGCGACCGGCTCGTCCTCGTCGTCGACGATCCGGGTCTCGACGTTGAGCGACGGCCGCCCGGCCGAACCGGCGCGGTCGAGCTGCTCGTGCGGGCGCAGGATCGTCGCCAGCGGCGCCATTTCGGTCTGGCCGTAGAAGTTCCAGAGCTCGACGTCCGGCAGCCGGCGGCGCAGTTCGCGCAGCACTTCGACCGGCATCGCGGAGGCGCCGTAGTAACCCTTTCGCAGGCTGGAGAGGTCGGTGCGGTCGAAATTTTCGTGGCGCAGCAGGGAGATCCACACCGTCGGCGGCGCGAACAGCTTCGTCGCGCGTTCCCGTTCGACGGCGGCGAGCAGCGCGGCCGGGTCCGGGCCGGGCAGGATCACGCTGGTCGCGCCGAGGTAGACGTCGACGGAGAAGAAGCAGTCGAGCTGCGCGCAGTGGTACAGCGGCAGGGAATGCACCTCGACGTCGTCGGCGCTCATGCCGCCGTCGACCACGCACGAGACGTACTGCGCGAGCAGGGACCGGCTCGACAGCAGCACGCCCTTCGGCCGCGACTCCGTGCCGGAGGTGTACATGATCCGCAGCGGATCGTCGTCGGCGACGAAGACCTCGGGCGCGGTGCCGTCCCCTTCGGACAGCCACCCGTCGACGTCCTCCCACAATCCGCCCGGCCCGATCCGCCCTCGGATTACTTCGTCGATTTCGGCCAGTTCGAGCGCCTTTCGCGCGGTCGGCTCGAGCGCGCCCTCGGCGACGAACGCGGCGACCTCGGCGTGGCGGAGGAGGTAGGCGATCTCGTCGGCACCGAGCATGAAGTTGACCGGCACGAGCAGGACGCCGAGCTTGGCGGTGGCGAAGGCGAGCGCGCCGTACTGCCAGCAGTTGTGGCCGAGCAGCGCGAGCCGGTCACCCTTGCGCAACCCCCGGGCGGCGAGCGCGTGGGCGAAGCGGTTGGCGGCGGCCTCGAACTCGGCGAAGCTGAACCGCCGCGCCCCATCGACGACGGCGACCTTGTCCGGCACCCGCAACGCGGTCCGGCGGAGCAGATCACCGAGCGCGTGCTGCCGAGCCCGGCCGACGAGAGCGGCGGTGCCCTCGGAGAACGGCTGATCCATCCCGGCAGTCTCGGCCGGGGCGGGCGAACTGGCAAGCCTGCGGGACGTCCCGGGGCTCAGCGGGCGAGCTGCCCGAGGGTCTCGGCCGCTCGCTTCTCCAACGGGCGGTACCCCGACTGCGCGGCCAGCTTCGCCGCCGCCTCCCCGTGCGTCCGGGCCGGCTCCGGATCGCCCACCGCCAGAGCCGCCTCCGCCAACCCGGTCAACGCGGCCGCCTCACACCACGCGAAACTCGTCTCCCGCGCGATCTCCAACGCCGCCGACAGCGGCGAGACCGCCTCCGCGGGCCGTCCCAGGTGCAAGCACGTCTCGCCCAGTGCCGCCAGCGCCGATGCCTCCGTTCCCCGGTCGCCGATGCGCCGGGTCAGCTCCACCGCCTCCGCCGCGTCGGACAGGGCTCGCGTCGCGTCGCCCGCGCGGGCCTCCAGGACCGCGCGGCCGGACAACGCCGCCGCCTCGCCGTACTGGTAGCCCAGCTCGCGGTTCGCCGTCAGGGCCCGCTCGTAGAACGACGCCGCGACCGGGTCGCCGAGGTCGCGGTGGATGTGCCCGAGGTCGACCAGCACCACCGCCACGCTGAAGCGGGCGCCGTCGCGTTCCGCGATCTCCAGGGCGCGGCCGAAGTGCGCCAAGGCTTCGTCGAGGTCGCCGACCTGGCCGCACGCGAAGCCGACGTTGGCCAGTGCCATCGTGACGCCCGGGATGGCCAGCTCTTCGCACAGCCGCAGGGACTCCAGGCCGCACGCGATCGCCTCGTGCGGGTCGCCGAGGCGCTGGTGGACCGCGCTCAGGTTGTTGAGGACGGCGGCGCGGCCGGCGGGCCAGTCCGCGGCGAGCCCGTCGTGCAGGACCGTCGTCAGGTGCGCGCGGGCTTCGGCGTAGCGGCCGCTGTTGACGCCGGCGAGCGCGATCGACAGCCGCATCGCCGCCTGGGCCTGGCGGGCGCCCGCGGCCTGGGCGGCGGCCAGCGCGGTGGTGGCCGTGTCGATCCACTCGGTGTGGTGGCCGCGGTGGTGGAAGAACGCCCGGAGCGCGTCGGCGAGGTGCCAGGCGTACTCCCGGGCGTCGGGGTGCTCGACGGCCGCGGCGAGGTTCGGCCACTCCGTGTCCAGCCAGTCGAGGGCCGCTTCCGTGCCGTCGAAAGCGGGCGCGGGTTCGGGGCGGGGGAGGCGGAGGAAGTGCGGGATCAGCACGCGGCCCGCGGCGTCGGCCGTCGCGAGGTAGTGGTCGAACAGCCGGCGCCGGGCCGCGTCCCGGTCCGCGGCCGGGTCGTCGGCCCGGCTCGCCGCGTAGCTGCGCAGCAGGTCGTGGAAGCGGTAGCGGCCGGGCAGGTGCCGTTCCACGAGGTGGGCCGCGGCGAGGGCCTTGAGCAGCCGGCCCGCCTGGCTTTCGGTGACCCCGGCGAGCTCGGCGGCGACCGGCGCGGTGAACGTCTGGCCCGGCACCAGCGCGAGCCGCCGGAACAGCAGGCGGTGCTCGGCGGGCAGCGCCCGGTAGGACACCGAGAACGCCGTCGTCACCACGCTCTCCTCGGCGCCGTCGACGCTCAGCCCGGCCAGCGGATCGCCGCCGGCCAGCTCGCGGGCCAGCTCCGCGATCCCGGACGCCTCGCCGGCGCCGAGGTTCGCCGCGGCCAGCCGCAGGGCGAGCGGGAGGTGCCCGCAGAGCCGGGCCAGCTCGGCCGCGGCGGCCGGTTCCGCCGCGACGGCGGGCGGGCCGAGCAGCGTCTCCAGCAGCTGCCGGGCGTCGGCCGGCGGCAGCACGGACAGCGGTACCGCGCGGGCGCCGGTGCGGGCGATCAGGTCGCCGAGCCGCTGGCGGCTGGTGATCAGCACCGTGCCCGACGGCGGCAGCAGCGGCGTCACCTGCGCGCTGTCGCGGGCGTTGTCGAGCAGGACCAGCACCCGCCGGTCGGCCAGCAGCGAGCGCCACAGCGCGGTGCGCCCGTCCGGGTCCGGCGGGATCGCCCGCGGGCTGGTGCCCAGCGCCCGCAGCAGCTGCGCGGCCGCGACGGCGGGGGTGAGCGGCTCGTGGTCCGGGTCGAAGCCGCGCAGGTCCAGGTAGAGCTGGCCGTCGGGGAACCGGTCGCGGACCCGGTGCGCCCACCGCACGGCGAGCGCGGTCTTGCCGACGCCCGCGGTGCCGGTGACCAGCCGGATGTCCGGCCCGGGGCCGGCGCCCGCCGGTTCGTCGAGCCGGGCCAGGTCGGCGGCGCGGCCGGTGAAGCCGCGGACGTCGTGGGGGAGCTGGGCCGGGCGCACCGGCTCCGGGTCCGGCTCGGGTGCGGCGTCGAGCGCGGGGTCGCCGGCCAGGATCGCGGCTTCGAGGCGGGTCAGCTCCGGCGCCGGGTCGAGGCCCAGCTCGGCGGCGAGCCGGGCGCGCAGGCCGCGGAAGGCGGCGAGCGCGGCGTCGGTGCGGCCTTCGCGGTGCAGGGCCAGCATCAGCTGGCCGACGAACCGCTGGCGCAGCGGGTGCGCGGCGACCAGCTCGGTGAGCTCGGCCAGCAGGGCGCGGCCCCGCCCCAGCCGCAGCTGCGCGTCGATCCGGTCCTCCAGCGCGCTCCACCGGGCCTCGTGCAGGCCGGCGAGGAGCCGCTCGGCGACGTCGGCGTCGGCGGCCCCGGCCAGCGCGTCGCCCCGCCACAGCGCGAGGGCTTCGCCGAGGAGCGCGACGGCGGTTTCGTCGTCGGCCGCGCGGGCCCGCCGGACGAGCGCGGTGAAGCGGTGCGCGTCGACCGCGTCCGGGGCGGCGCGCAGGACGTAGCCGTGTCCCTCGGTGACCAGCTCGGGGCCGCCCGCGGCGCGGAAGACCGCGCGGATCCGGGACACCAGCGCCTGGACGGTGCCGCGCGCGCTCGCCGGGGGATCGGCGGGCCAGAGCAGGTCCACGAGCCGATCGCGCGACACCGGGCGACCGGCGTCGAGGAGCAGCACGGCCAGCACGAGCCGCTGCTTGCGGGAGCCGAGGTCGACCGGGGCGCCGTCCGCCGTGGCCTCGACGGCGCCGAGGACGCGGAACTCCACCCGGTCACCTCCGTTCACCCGGCCGGGGCAAGGCGTGCAAGCGTACTGCAAGCGTCCTGCAGGCCCGGTCCGCGATCCTGGCCGGGCTGCAGGACACCACCCGACGATGTCCAAGGCCGGCTCGCTTCGCCGGTGGAACCGACGGGTTCGGCTGTTGGTCCCCCGCGGCACGAGCTGGGGGTAGGACCACCCCGGCGACCCCTCCACGGTCGCCGGGGTGGTCCTCCGCGTTCAGCGGGCGGCGTCGTCGATCTGCACCGGGTACCCGGCGCGGAGCACGGCGACCGTGGCCGGCGGCGTCAGCACGGGGACGGTCCCTGCCCGGGGCAGCTTCCGCCGGGTGCCGTAACCCGCCGTCGTCCACTCCGCCAGGTGCCCGTCCACGACGAGCTCCGGGTGCCGGCCGCGCAGCACGAACACGCCGTCGGGGAGCCCGGCCCAGTGCAGTTCGTGCCGGCGGCGGACGTGGGTGCCGCGGATCAGGCGTTCGGCGTGCAGCACCCGGTTCACCTCGGCGGCCGGCGGTGGCCGGCCCGGCCATGCGTCGCGGTAGGCGGTGTAGGCGGGCCGGCGGCACTCCGCGCACGGCCGGTGCCCGGCGGCGAAGGAGACGGCTTCGTCGTGGAAGAACAGGTGCGTGTACCGGTTCGGCAGCCACTGCTCCCGCCACCGGCCGCGGAACTCGAGCGCGCAGGTGATCCACAGGTCACCGGCGTGGAACCGGACGATCTCGCGGCCCTCGTGCAGGACGCCCCGGTTCCCGGTCCAGGCACCCCGCAGCGCGATGTCGACGACGTCGCCGGCGGGTGTCACGCGGTTGCGCACCAGGTCACCGCCCCGCTCCGGTGGCGGCGCCCGCGGCCGCACCGCAGAATGCGCGCATGCAGCCGACGGTCGTCCGGGTGGCGCGCCTGACCGAGCCGGCCGGGCCCGCCGACGGTACTCGCGTGCTCGTGGAACGCCTGTGGCCCCGCGGCACCGCCCGCACGGCGGTGGTCCTGGACGGCTGGTACCGCCGGCTGGCCCCGTCCGACGCCCTGCGCACCTGGTACGGCCACGACCCGGAGCGCTTCGCGGAGTTCGCCGAGCGGTACCGCGCGGAGCTGCGCGAGCCGGACCGGGCAGAGGCCCTGGCACGGCTGCGGGAGCTGGCGTCGAGTGGCCCGCTGACCCTGCTGACGGCGAGCGGCTCGCCTTCGATCAGCCAGGCGGCGGTCCTGGCGGCGGTGCTCGCCGAGGGCTGAAGCGGGGCCGCCGCGGCGAAGCCGGGATCGGCAGGCGCGGGGGACGTCATGAACGACCCTTTCACCGCGCCGGACGCGGTGAAAGGGTCGTTCATGACGTCCCGGTCGTGGTGATCGTCGCCGTCGCGGTGCCGAGCACGTCGTGGCGGGCGGTCAGCACCAGCGTCCCGGGCGGGCCCGCGAACGGCCGCACCCACACCGCCGCCGCGCCGCCCGTAGCGCCGAAGTCCAGCCGCGCGTCCCCGATCAGCTCACCCGGCCCGGTCAGCGCCAGGGAGACCGCGCCGGTCGTCCCCGCCCGGATCGTGCCGAACCGGTCGGTCGCCGCGACCACCACCCGGGTCGCGTCGGCGCCGTCGGCGCGCACGGCCGGGTCGTCGGGGACGCAGCCGAGCACGTCCCGGCTCCGGTCCCCGCTGAACCGGCGGCTGACGACCAGCCGTTCGCCGGCGTAGCCGTCGATCCGCAGCTGCGGCCGCTGACCGCGCGGGACCACGAGATCCACCGCGAACGGCGGGTGCGGCAGGTGCGGGAAGTCCGCGCGGCGGCTGCGCGCGTCCCCCACGGGACGGTCGTCGAGGAACACCGCGAGGCGGTCGCAGTTCGACCAGACCGTCGCGCCCCGCCCCGGCCCGGCCGGCTGGGCGGTGAAGTCCCACTCGAACCCGGGCTCGACGACGGCCCGCGCGTCCGGTGAGCCCTGCGACGCGTAGAAGGCCGCCGCGGGCTTCGCGATCCGGAAGATGTCGGACACCCCGGCGAACTTCGAGCCGCCGACCGACCGCTGCCAGCCCGACGGGTAGTCGAACGCGCACCACGCCAGCAGCCCGCAGTAGCGGTCGTCCGCGGCGGCCAGGTCGTGGGCCTTCGCGTGCAGTTCCGCCTGCAGCTGCCGGGTGGCCGGCGGGTCGGTGCGCCGGTAGGCGCGGGCCCCGGCGAGCGTGCCGATCGTCTCCGTCACCAGGTACGGCACGCCGGGCCGCGGCGGACGCAGCCGGAACGGGGCGCCGCGGCGCGCGGTGTAGTCGTTGTACGCCAGGACCTCGACGTCGGCGCCGGCGTAGCGCGCACCGGTCGCGCTGGCGAGCGCGCCGCTCGTCGGCCGCGACGGGTCCAGCTGCTTAGCCAGCCGGCCGGTCTTGGCGTACATCGCCGTCGTGCCGTCGGCCTCGTTCACCCGGGTGCCCCACACCACGACGCTCGGGTGGTTGCGGTCGCGGGTGACCATGCTCGCCACGTCCTGGAGGTTGCGCCGCTGCCAGGCGTCGTCGCCGACACGCCCCCAGCCCGGGATCTCCTCCCACACCAGCAGGCCCAGCTCGTCGCAGGCGTCGAGGAACGCGCTCGACTGCGGGTAGTGCGAGCAGCGGACCATCGTGCAGTTCAGCTCGCGGCGCAGGATCTCCGCGTCGCGGCGCTGCACCCGGTCCGGCATCGCCCCGCCCGCGAACGGGTACCACTGGTGGCGGTTGAGGCCGAACAGCTTCAGCCGCCTGCCGTTGAGGAAGAAGCCGTCCGGGGTGAACCGGGCCTCGCGGAACCCGGTCCGCACCGTCCGCCGGTCGAGCACCGCCCCGGCCTGGACGGTCACCACGACGTCGCACAACGCGGGGTCGTCGACGTCCCAGAGCCGGACGCCGCCGAGCCCGTGGACGTCGAACTCCACGCCGGCGCCGCGGACCGGCGCCGTGGCGCGCGCCAGCTCCCGGCCCGCCTGCCGCACCGACGCGGTCACCTGGCCGACGACCGGTGCCTCGAGCGTGCACGTCAGGTGCAGCGAGCGGCCGGGGGAGAGGACGTCGGCGGGCCGGGCGAAGACGTCGGTCAGCCGGATCCGCGGCACCGCCCCGATCGTGGCCGGGCGGTAGATCCCGGCGGGCTGGTAGAAGTCGAGCACCCCCGGGCCCGCGCCGCCCGGCAGGTTCGGCGGGACGTCCAGCGCCCACCGCCCGTCGACGACCACGGCGAGGACGTTGTCCCCGTCGGCGAGCCCGGCCAGCTCGACCTCGAACGGGAGGTAGCCGCCCTGGTGGGTGGCCAGGAGCGTCCCGTTGAGGTGGACCGCCGCGTTCGTCATGACGCCGTCGAAGCGCGCCCGGTACCGGCCGGCCGCGCTCGCCGTGAAGTGCTTGCGGTAGACCCACCGGTCCTGCCACGACGCCGGGTCCCAGCCGGTCCAGGAAAGCGGTGTCACGCAGTGGGGCAGCTGGACCGGGTCGAGGTCGGTCTCGTCGAACCCGGCGTCGGCGCAGCCGTCGGTGTACCGCCCGAACAGCCAGAAATCGGTCAGCAGCCCGGTTTCCGGGTCGGGCGCGGCCAGTCCCGACGAGCCCGCGACGGCGGCGCCGAGCAGCGCGGCCCCGCTCGCGGCGAGGAACCCGCGCCGCGAAAGCCGCGGACCGGCCATGGCGACCTCCGTACTCCGGCTGGACGTCCCCAGTGTGTCCCACCGGGACACTCGCCGGCACGGGTTCAGCGCAACGTCGAAGCGCGGACCACCAGTTCGGGCGTGAAGACGACCTGCCGGTGCTCGTGCTCCGGCTCGGTGGTCTCGGCCAGCAGCAGCTCCGCGGCGGTGCGGCCCAGCCGCCGCCGGGGCTGGCGGACGGAGGTGAGCGGGACCGCGGCGGCCGCGGCGAACTCGATGTCGTCGTAGCCCACGATCGCCAGGTCGTCCGGGACGCCCATGCGCAGGTTCGCGCAGGTCTGCAGCAGGCCGAGGGCGACGAGGTCGTTGGCGCAGAACGCGGCGGTGGGGCGGAGCGCGGCGGGCAGTCCCGCCAGCCGTTCGCCCGCGCCGCGGCCGTCGGCCACGGTCAGCGCCGTGGTGGTCAGGTCGACCAGCCGGTCCGGGGCGAGGCCCGCGGCGTCCAGCGCCTTCAACGCGCCGAGCCGCCGGTCGCGGACCTGGCCCACCGTCGTGTGGTTGCCGATGAACGCGATCCGCTCGTGTCCCTGCTCGATCAGGTGCCGCACGGCGATCTCCCCGCCGTAGACGTCGTCGACCGCGACCGAGCAGTGCGTGGTGCCGCCGGGCGTGCGGTCGACGACGACCACCGGCGTGCCGCGCCGCGCGATCTCGTGCAGCAGCGGGGCGTCCGGGGCGACCGGGGTGATCAGGATGCCTTGCACGCGCTGCTGTTCGAGGCGGCCGAGGTAGGCCGCCTCCCGCGACGGCTGGTGCGCGCTGTTGCAGAGGAACAGCGAGAGGTCGCCCGCGTCGGCGGCGTCCTCCATGCCGGCCGCGACGTCGGTGAAGAACGGGTTGCTGCCGTCGAGCATGACGTAGGCCAGCACGCGGCTGCGCCCGGCCCGCAGCTGCCGCGCGGATTCGTTGCGCACGAAGCGGAGTTCGGCCATCGCGGCTTCGACCTTCGCGCGGGTCGCGGGGCTGACCCGGTCGGGCCGGTTGAGCACGTTCGACACCGTGCCGAGGGAGACGCCGGCCGCCGCGGCGACGTCCTTGATGCCCGCCGCCCTCGGCTCGGCACCGGACTCCTGGACCGTCATCGGACCCCCTCATTGAAACGTAATATCGCCACCAACTGCCGGTGTACGAAGCCGTTCGGCCACGGTTCGGCCGATTCATTGACTTGCTCTTCCGTCGCATAGTAGCGTCACCGCGCCAGGTTTGTGAAACCTTTCAATCCGGAGGTCGCGATGACGCGGCAGGACCCGGGCCCAGCCCCTCTGCTGGAGGTGCGCGGCGTGACGAAGTCGTTCGGCGCCGTCGCGGCGGTCGCCGGCGTGAGCTTCGGCCTGTACGCCGGCGAAGCCCACGCGCTGGTGGGGGAGAACGGTGCCGGCAAGTCCACGATCGTGAAGATGCTCGCCGGGGTGCACAAGCCCGACGACGGCACCTTGCTCCTGGACGGCCGGCCGGTCGAGTTCGGCTCCCCGGCCGCCGCGAAAGCCGCCGGCATCGCGGTGATCTACCAGGAACCCACGCTCTTCCCCGACCTCTCGGTCGCGGAGAACATCGTGATGGGCCGCCACCCCCGCGCCGGCCTCGGCCGGATCGACCGGGCGGCGATCCGCGCCGAGGCCGAGCGCCTCTTCGCCCGGCTCGGCGTCCGGATCGACCCGGCCCGCCCCGCGCGCGGCCTCTCCATCGCCGACCAGCAGATCGTCGAGATCGCCAAGGCGCTCAGCGCCGACGCCCGCGTGCTGGTGATGGACGAGCCGACCGCGGCACTTACCCAGATCGAGGTCGAGCGGCTCTTCGCCGTCGCCAGGACACTGCGCCAGGAAGGCGCGGCGATCATGTTCATCTCCCACCGCTTCGAGGAGATCACCGCGCTCTGCCAGCGCGTCACGATCATGCGCGACGGCCGGCACGTCTCCACCGACCTGCTCGAAGACGTCACGGTCGACGAGATGGTCAAGCGGATGGTCGGCCGCGACCTCGACGCGCTGTTCCCCAAGCAGGACGTCGAACCCGGCGCGGTCGTCCTCGAAGTCGAGGGACTGGCCAGGGCAGGCGTCTTCCGCGACATCTCCTTCTCGGTGCGGGCGGGCGAGATCGTCGCGTTCGCCGGCCTGGTCGGCTCCGGCCGCTCCGAGGTAGTCCAGGCCGTCTTCGGCGTCGACGAGCGCGACGCGGGCGTCGTCAAGGTGAGCGGGAAGAAGCTCAAGCCGCACTCGTCGCGGGCCGCGATGGGCGCCGGCATGGCCCTCGTGCCCGAGGACCGGCGCCAGCAGGGCCTGATCATGGACCTGTCGATCGAACGGAACGTGACGCTGCCGCGGTCGCGCGCCCTGGCGAAGCTCGGCTTCCTGACCGGCGCGAGCGAACGGCAGGAAGCCCGCCGCTGGACCGAACGCCTGCGCACCAAGTACCGCCGCCTCGGCGACCCGGTCGGGACGCTGTCGGGCGGCAACCAGCAGAAGGTCGTGCTGGCCAAGTGGCTGGCGATGGCGCCGAAGGTGCTGATCGTGGACGAACCGACCCGCGGCATCGACGTCGGCACGAAGGCCGAGGTGCACCGGCTGATGTCGGCGCTGGCCGCCGAAGGCGTCGCGATCGTCATGGTCTCCTCGGAACTGCCCGAGGTGCTCGGCATGGCCGACCGCGTCCTCGTGATGCGGGAAGGCCGGATCGTGGCCGAGCTCCCGCGCGCCGACGCGACCGAAGACGCCGTCATGTTCGCCGCGATGGGCCAGGGAGCCGCCGCATGACCGCGACCAAGGAGGCACCCGTGACCAGGGAGCCGGCTGTCCACTCCGGACGATCGTGGGCCGCGAACGTCTTCAAGGCGCGCGAATCCGGCATCGTCCTCGCCCTGATCGTGCTCGTTGCGTTCACCGCGACGCAGAACTCCCGGTTCCTGTCCGGGCAGAGCATCCGCGACATCCTGCTGGGCACCGCGATCCTGGCGGTGCTCGCCGTCGGGCAGGCGGTCGTGATGATCACCCGCAACATCGACCTGTCGGTCGGCTCGGTGCTCGGCCTGTCGGCGTTCGCGGTCGGCACGCTGATGAAGGACAACCCGGGCCTGCCGGTGCTCGTCGCCGTGCTGGCCGGCCTCGCCGTCGGCGCGGTGTGCGGGCTCCTCAACGGCGCGCTCGTGCGGTTCGGCCAGGTGCCCGCGCTGGTCGTCACCCTCGGCACGCTCTACGCCTTCCGCGGCGTCAGCTACTTCTGGGCCGGCGGCCAGCAGATCAACGCCGACAAGCTGCCGGCGTCCTTCCTGGACTTCGGCACGGCGTCGGTGCTCGGTGTGCCGTGGCTGGTCCTCATCGCGCTGCTGGTGCTGGTGGCCGCCGGGATCGTGCTGCGCAGCTACCCGGCCGGGCGCGAGCTGTACGCGATGGGGTCGAGCCCGCAGGCCGCGGAGCTGGCCGGCATCCGGGTCGGGCGCAACACCATCGCCGCGTTCCTCGTCAGCGGCGCCCTCGCCGGGCTCGCCGGCGTCCTGTTCGCGGCCCGGTTCGGCACCGTGGACGCGGCCGCCGGCACCGGCTACGAGCTCAACGTCGTCGCCGCGGCGGTCGTCGGCGGGGTCGCGGTGTTCGGCGGCAGCGGCTCGGTCTGGGGCGCCGGCCTCGGCGCGCTCCTGCTGACCGTCATCGGCAGCGCTCTCGCCGTCCTCGACATCAACCAGTTCTGGCAGCAGGCGATCGTCGGCGCGCTGATCCTGCTGGCCATCGGCGCCGACCGGCTGGTCGCCGTGCGCGTCGCCAAGGCACTGAAGAAGAGGGATTCCCATGTCTGACCAAGGGAACCGGCTCGGCCGGCTGTTCAGCTGGGACGCCGCCGTGGTGCTGGTGACGGTGATCGTCCTGGTCGTGGCCTCCGGCGCGGTCGAGAACTTCGGCACCAGCCGCAACTTCACCTTCCTGCTGCTCGACCTGCTCCCGATCGCGCTGGTCGCGCTGCCGATGACGTTCATCATCGTCACCGGCGAGATCGACCTGTCGGTGGCGAGCACGCTGGGGCTGACGTCCGCGGTGCTGGGCTCGCTGTGGGACGCGGGGCTGTCGATCGAGACGATCATCCCGCTGTGCATCGTGCTCGGCGCGGTCCTCGGCGCGCTGAACGGCTTCTTCGTCACCGTGCTGAAACTGCCTTCGCTCGCCGTCACCATCGGCACCCTGGCGCTGTACCGCGGCCTGGCCTTCGTGGTGCTCGGCGACGGCGCGGTCGCCGACTTCCCCCGGGCCTACACGAGCTGGGTCACCGGGACCATCGGCGACGGCCCGGTCCCGAACGTCCTGATCCCGCTGGTCGTGGCGGCGGTCATCTTCGGGGTCGTGCTGCACGCGACCCCGATCGGCCGCGGCGTCTTCGCGGCCGGGGCCGGCGAACAGGCGGCCCGGTTCGCCGGCATCCGCACCGGGCGGCTCAAGTTCTGGCTGTACGTCGTGAGCGGCGCGGTCGCGGGGCTCGCCGGGGTGCTGTGGACCCTGCGGTACTCCAGCGCCCGCGCCGACAACGGCTTCGGCCTCGAACTCGCCGTCGTGGCCGCCGTGCTCCTCGGCGGCGTGTCCATCTTCGGCGGCAAGGGCACGCTGCCCGGCGTGCTCGCCGGGGTGGTCCTGCTGGCGTCCCTGCAGAACGCGCTGCGCCTGCAGGACGTGTCCAACGAGGCCCTCAACATCGTGACCGGCGTGCTCCTCATCGTGTCGGTCCTGCTCCCCAACATCGTGTCCTCGGCCCGCACGGCAGTGCGGCGCCGTCGGCAGGTAACTCCGGAAAGGTGACGAAGATGTCCCGACGGTTCCTCACCGGCGCAGTGTCGGCCGGGCTGGTGCTGGTCCTGGCCGCCTGCGGCGGCACGACCAAGAACGACAACGCCGGTTCCGGCGCGAGTGCGTCCACGGCCGCGGCGAACCCGAACGCCGCGGCGCAGGAGGGCGTCAAGATGGCGTTCCTGCCCAAGCAGCTCAACAACCCCTACAGCGACATCGAGGTCAGCGGCGGCAAGGAGGCGCTGGGCGAGCTGAAGGGCGAGTACAAGCTGGTCGGGCCGAACGACGCCAGCGCGTCGTCGCAGGTCAGCTACATCAACACGCTGATCCAGCAGCAGCAGGACGTCATCGGCATCGCCGCGAACGACCCGAACGCCGTGTGCCCGTCGCTCAACCAGGCCCGCAGCGCCGGCATCAAGGTCGTCGCGTTCGACTCCGACGCGGCGAAGGACTGCCGCGACGTCTTCATCAACCAGGCCACCACCCAGGGCATCGGCGAGGCGCTGGCGAAGCAGGCGAAGGACCTCTCCGGCGGGTCCGGCGAGATCGCGGTCCTGTCCGCGACGCCTAACGCCACGAACCAGAACGCCTGGATCGAGGTGCTGAAGAAGGAACTGGCCAAGCCGGAGTACGCGGGCATCAAGCTGGACAAGGTCGCCTACGGCAACGACGACGACCAGAAGTCGTTCCAGGAGGCCCAGGGCCTGCTGCAGTCGTTCCCGAACCTCAAGGTGATCGTCTCGCCGACCACCGTGGGCATCGCGGCGGCCGCGCGCTACGTCAGCTCGTCGAGCTACAAGGGCAAGGTCGCGGTGACCGGCCTGGGTACGCCGAACCAGATGCGCGCCTTCGTCAAGGACGGCACCGTGAAGCAGTTCGCGCTGTGGAACCCGGCCGACATCGGCTACCTCGCCGCGTACGCCGGGGTCGCGCTCAAGTCCGGCCAGATCACCGGCAAGGAAGGCGAGAAGTTCAAGGCGGGCAAGCTCGGCGACTACACGATCGGCGCGAGCGGTGAGATCGTCCTCGGCCCGCCGACGACGTTCGACGCGAACAACATCGACAAGTTCAACTTCTGATGCCACGGTACTGCTTCTGCCTCCAGGTCAAGCCCGACCGGAAAGCCGAGTACGCCGAGCGGCACCGAGCGGTGTGGCCGGAGATGCGGCAGGCCCTGCACGACACCGGCTGGCGCAACTATTCGCTGTTCCTCCGCGACGACGGCCTGCTGATCGGGTACGTCGAGGCGGACGACCTCGAAGCCGCGCGGGCCGCCATGGCGGAGACCGACGTCAACACCCGCTGGCAGGCGGAGATGGCGGAGTTCTTCACCGGTCTTGACGGCGCCGCGCCGGATGAAGGGTTCCAGCTGCTCGACGAGGTCTTCCACCTCGACGTCCGGGAAGGACAGTGATCGCCGTGGATGTCAAAGCGGCCCTGCGGGCCCAGCGCATCGAGACGCCGTCGTGGGCGTACGCGAACTCGGGCACCCGGTTCAAGGTGTTCCCGCAACCCGGCGTCCCGCGCACGGCGGAGGAGAAGATCGCCGACGCCGCGACGGTGCACCGGTTCACCGGGGTCGCGCCGAGCGTGGCGCTGCACATCCCGTGGGACCGCGTCGACGACTTCGGTGCCCTGACCGCGTACGCGCGGGACCTCGGCATCGAGATCGGCGCGATCAACACGAACGTGTTCCAGGACGAGGACTACAAGCTCGGCTCGGTGACCAACCCGGACGCCGGGATCCGCCGCAAGGCGACCGACCACCTCCTGGAAGCCATCTCCATCATGGACGCGACCGGGTCGCGGGACCTGAAGCTGTGGTTCTCCGACGGCATCAACTACCCCGGCCAGGACGACATCCGCGACCGGCAGGACCGGCTCGCGGCGGCGCTTCGCGAAACGTACGAGCGGCTCGGGGAAAACCAGCGGATGCTGCTGGAGTACAAGCTCTTCGAGCCCGCGTTCTACGCCACCGACGTCCCGGACTGGGGCACGTCGTACGCCCACTGCGTCGAGCTGGGGGAGAAGGCGACGGTGTGCATCGACACCGGCCACCACGCCCCGGGCACGAACATCGAGTTCATCGTGGCGTTCCTGCTGCGGGCCGGGAAGCTGGGCGCGTTCGACTTCAACTCGCGCTTCTACGCCGACGACGACCTGATGGTGGGCGCGGCGGACCCGTTCCAGCTGTTCCGGATCATGTACGAGATCGTCCGCGGTGAGGCCCTCGACCCGTCGTACGGGATCGCGTTCATGCTCGACCAGTGCCACAACATCGAGGCCAAGATCCCGGCGATCATCCGGTCGGTGATGAACGTCCAGGAGGCGACGGCCAAGGCTCTGCTGGTCGACCGCACCGCATTGCGCGCGGCCCAGCAGGCGGGCAACGTCCTGGAGGCCAACGCCGTGCTGATGGACGCCTACAACACCGACGTCCGGCCGCTGCTGGGCGAGCTGCGCGCGGACGCCGGGCTCGACCCGGACCCGGTCGCGGCCTACCACCGCAGCGGGTACCAGGAGAAGATCGTGGCCGAGCGCGCCGGCGGCACGCAGGCCGGGTGGGGAGCATGAGCATGACCGTCCCGGAAGAACTCGTCGCGCGCAGCAACGCGCTCGGCGCCGACCCCCGGAACACCAACTACGCCGGCGGCAACACCTCCGCCAAGGGTTCGGTCACCGACCCGGTCACCGGCACGCCGGTGGACCTGCTGTGGGTCAAGGGTTCCGGCGGCGACCTCGGCACGCTGACCGAGGCCGGTCTCGCGGTGCTGCGGCTGGACCGGCTGCGGTCCCTGGTGGACGTCTACCCGGGGGTCGAGCGCGAGGACGAGATGGTCGCCGCGTTCGACTACTGCCTGCACGGCCGGGGCGGCGCGGCGCCGTCGATCGACACGGCGATGCACGGTCTCGTGGAGGCCGCGCACGTCGACCACCTGCACCCGGACTCGGGCATCGCGCTGGCCACGGCGGCCGACGGCCCGGCGCTGACGAAGGAGTGCTTCGGCGACCGCGTGGCGTGGGTGGACTGGCGCCGGCCGGGGTTCCAGCTGGGCCTCGACATCGCCGCGGTGAAGGCCGCCAACCCGCAGGCCATCGGTGTCATCCTCGGCGGGCACGGCATCACCGCGTGGGGCTCGACCTCGGAGGAGTGCGAGCGCAACTCCCTGGAGATCATCCGCACCGCCGAGGAGTTCCTGGCTTCCCGGGGTGCTCCGGAGCCGTTCGGACCGGTCGTTCCGGGGTTCGGGGCGCTGCCGGAAGCCGAGCGGCACGCACGCGCCGCGGCGCTGGCCCCGGTGATCCGCGGGCTGGCTTCGACCGACCAGCGCGTCCTCGGCCACTACACCGACAGCGACGTCGTGCTGGAGTTCCTTTCGCGCGAAAAGCTCGGTGCCTTGGCGGCCCTCGGTACGTCGTGCCCGGACCACTTCCTGCGCACCAAGGTCCGGCCCCTGGTGGTGGACCTTCCCGCGACCGCGCCGCTCGAGGACGTCGTCGCGCGGCTGAAGGAACTGCACGCTTCCTACCGCGACGAATACCGCGCCTACTACGAGCGGCACGCGGTGGCCGATTCGCCGGCGATGCGCGGCGCGGACCCGGCGATCGTGCTCGTCCCCGGCGTGGGGATGTTCTCCTTCGGCCGCGACAAGCAGACCGCGCGGGTGGCGGGGGAGTTCTACGTCAACGCCATCAACGTGATGCGCGGCGCGGAGGCCGTTTCGTCGTACGCGCCGATCCCGGAGAGCGAGAAGTTCCGGATCGAGTACTGGGCGCTGGAAGAGGCGAAGCTGCAGCGGATGCCGAAGCCGAAGCCCCTGGCCGGGCGGATCGCACTGGTGACCGGGGCCGGGTCGGGCATCGGCAAGGCCATCGCCGTCCGGCTCGCGGCCGAGGGCGCCTGCGTGGCGATCGCG
This sequence comes from Amycolatopsis sp. cg9, assembly GCF_041346945.1. NCBI lineage: Bacteria > Bacillati > Actinomycetota > Actinomycetes > Pseudonocardiales > Pseudonocardiaceae > Amycolatopsis > Amycolatopsis sp. cg9. The sequence goes on from NZ_CP166850.1 coordinate 7,662,690, forward strand.
GACCTGAACACCTCCGCAGCGGCCGAGGTGGCCGCGGAGATCGGCGGCATCGCGGTCACCGCCGACGTCACCGACGCCGGCGCGGTCCAGGCCGCGGTGGACGCGACCGTGCTCGCCTTCGGCGGCCTCGACCTGGTGGTCAACAACGCCGGGCTGTCCATCTCGAAGCCGTTGCTGGAGACCACCGAACGCGATTGGGACCTCCAGCACGACGTGATGGCGAAGGGGTCCTTCCTGGTCGCGCGGGCGGGCGCGAAGGCGATGATCGACCAGGGCATCGGCGGGGACATCGTCTACATCTCGTCGAAGAACGCGGTGTTCGCGGGCCCGAACAACGTTGCCTACGGGGCCGCGAAGGCCGACCAGGCGCACCAGGTGCGGCTGCTGGCCGCCGAGCTCGGCGGGCACGGGATCCGCGTCAACGGCGTGAACCCCGACGGCGTCGTCCAGGGCTCGGGCATCTTCGCCGGGGGCTGGGGCGCCCAGCGCGCCGCCGTCTACGGCGTCCCGGAGGAGAAGCTGGGCGAGTTCTACGCCCAGCGCACGATCCTCAAGCGCGAGGTGCTGCCCGAGCACGTCGCGGCCGCGGTGTTCGCCCTGACCGGCGGCGACCTCACCCACACCACCGGGCTGCACGTGCCGGTGGACGCCGGGGTGGCCGCCGCGTTCCTCCGGTAGGAGATCCGATGACACTCGACCGCATCACCCCGCGCCGCACCCGCGTCGGCCTCGTCTCCGGCGGGCTCGGGGCGTACTGGCCGCAGTTCCCTTCGCTGCTGCCGCAACTGGAGGCGTCGGCGCGCCGCGTCTCTTCGCGACTGTCCGAACTGGACTGCGAGGTCGTCGACGCCGGGTTCGTCTCGGACGCGGCCGAAGGCGCGGCCGCGGCGGAGAAGCTGCGCGTCGCCGGGTGCGACCTGATCATCGGGTTCCTCACCACGTACCTGACGTCCAGCATGCTGGCACCGGTCGCGCAGCGCTCGGGCGCGCCGGTGCTGCTGCTCAACCTGCAGCCGACCGAGTCGATGGACCACGAGTCCTTCGACACCGGCGCCTGGCTTGCTTACTGCGGTGCCTGCCCGCTGCCGGAGATGGCCAACGCGTTCCGCCGGCTGGGCGTCGAGTTCCGGTCGGTGTCCGGGTACCTGGAAGACCCCCGGGCGTGGACCCGGATCGAACGCTGGATCAAGGCGGCCGGAGTGCGCGCGGCGCTGCGCCACGGCCGCCACGGCCTGCTCGGGCACCTCTACCCGGGCATGATGGACGTCGCCACCGATCCGACCCTGGTCTCGGCCCAGCTCGGCGGGCACGTCGAGATCCTGGAGGTCGACGACCTGCGGGTGCGGGTGGAGAAGGTGTCCGACGACGAGACGGCGTCGCGGGTCGAGCTGGCCCGCGAAGTGTTCACCGTGGACGATTCCGTCGTGGCCGAAGACTTCGCTTGGGGCGCCCGGGTTTCCGTGGCGCTCGACCGGCTCGTCGAGGACTTCTCGCTGGATTCGCTGGCCTACTACCACCGCGGTCTCGACGGCGAAACGCACGAGCGCGTCGGCGCCGGCTTCATCCTCGGCGCGTCCCTGCTCACCGCGCGCGGCATCCCCGCGGTCGGCGAGTACGAGCTGCGCACGTCGCTGGCCATGCTGATCATGGACCGGCTCGGCGCCGGCGGTTCGTTCACCGAGCTGCAGGCGCTGAACTTCCACGACGGCGTCGTCGAGATGGGCCACGACGGCCCGGCGCACCTCGGGATCAGCGCCCGCAAGCCGCTGCTGCGCGGCCTCGGCGTCTACCACGGCAAGCGGGGCTGGGGCGTGTCGGTGGAGTTCGACGTCAAGCCCGGCCCGGTCACCCTGTGCGGGCTCGGCCAGCGGCGCGACGGGACGTTCTCGCTGATCGCGTCCGAAGGCACGGTCGTACGCGGACCACTGCTGCGCATCGGCAACACGACCTCCCGCGTCGACTTCGGCTGTGACCCGGGCGAGTGGACCGACGCCTGGTCGGCCAGCGGCATCGCGCACCACTGGGCCCTGGGCACCGGCCACCGCGCCGCCGAGCTGACGGCCGTCGCGGACCTGCTCGGCCTGGAGCTGACCGTGGTGCGCCCGTGAAGCGCGTCGCGGCCGTCGACCTGGGTGCGTCCAGCGGGCGCGTGATGGCCGGCACCGCCGGCCCGTCGACGCTGAGCCTCGAGGAGGTGCGGCGCTTCCCGAACGGCGGCGTCCGCGCCGGCCCGGCGCTGTACTGGGACGTCCTGGGGCTCTACCGCGAGACCCTGACCGGGATCCGCGACGCGGGCGCGGTGGACGGCGTCGGCATCGATTCGTGGGCGGTCGACTACGGCCTCCTCGACGACCGCGGCGCCCTGCTCGGCAACCCGATCTGCTACCGCGACCCCCGCACGGACGGCATCCCGGCGAAGGTGGCGGCGACGGTGTCCGCCCGCGAGCTGTACGACGTCACGGGGTTGCAGCAGCTGCCCTTCAACACGCTGTACCAGCTGCTGTCCGAGGGCGACCGGCTCGAGGCGGCGTCGGCGATGCTGCTGATCCCGGACCTGCTGAACTACTGGCTGACGGGCTCGATCGGGGCGGAGCGCACCAACGCGTCGACCACGCAGCTGTACGACGTGCGCGCGCGGACGTGGGCGCTTTCGCTGGCCGCACGCGTCGGGATCCCGCCGGCTTTGCTGCCCCCGCTGCGCGACCCCGGCACGGTGGTCGGCACGGCTTCGGAGCTTTCCGGGCTCCCCGTGATCGCGGTGGGCTCCCACGACACCGCGTCGGCGGTGGTGGCGGTCCCGGCGTCTCCGGGGGAGAACTTCGCCTACATCTCGTCGGGCACGTGGTCGCTGGCCGGCCTGGAGCTGCCCACACCGGAGCTGAGCGACGCGGCCCTGGCGGCGAACTTCACGAACGAGGGCGGCGTCGACGGCACGATCCGCTTCCTGCGCAACGTGATGGGCCTGTGGGTGCTGTCGGAGACGCTGCGCACGTGGTCCACTTCGGACTTGCCCCCGCTGCTCTCCGCCGCGGCTTCTTCACCGGCGCTGGCGGCGGTGGTGGACATCGACGCCCCGGAGTTCCTGCCACCGGGCGACATGCCCGCCCGGATCGTCGCCGCCTGTCACGCGACGGGGCAACGCCCGCCATCGGACCGGCCCGCGATGGTCCGCTGCATCGTGGACAGCCTGGCCCTGGCCCACCGCCGCACGATCCGCTCGGCCGCCCAGCTGACCGGACGTCAGGTGGACGTGGTCCACCTGGTGGGCGGCGGCGCCCGCAACGAACTGCTCTGCCAGTCGACGGCGGACGCGTGCGGGGTTCCGGTCCTGGCGGGCCCGGTGGAGGCGGCGGCGCTGGGGAACGTGCTGGTCCAGGCCCGGGCGCTGGGGGAGGACTTGCCGGACCTGGCAGCGATGCGGGCGCTGGTGCGGGAGACGCAGGAGATCCGGCGCTACGAGCCGTCGGGCACGGGGGACTGGGACGCCGCGGAGGCCCGGCTCAAAGGTTGATGTTGCCGTGCACGTCGCCGGCCTGGATGACCTTCCCCGTCACGTTGCCGGTCACCGTGTTGTGCACGCCGCCGTACGTCGCCCCGCTCTCCGGGAGCTTCCGCCACTCCGTCCGCAGCTCCTCGGCGAACTCCCGGTCCTGGGCCTCGGCCGTCTCCAAGCGCTCGGCCAGCGCGCGGATCGGCTGGGTGTCCGTCGGGGCCACCGACGCCGCCTCCAGTTCCGCGAGGGCCGCGGGGTTCTTGGCGAACTTGCGTTTCACCACGTCGTACAGGCCGGTCGCACCCTTCGCCGCCAGGGCGGCGGCGATGGAGATCAGGATCGGTTCGGGCATGCTCCCAACCTAGCCGTGGCCCGGCCGGGGAACCAGGGTTGCGCGTTCGTGCCCCACGGAAAGCGGCAGCCGGGCAGACTCCTGCCACCGCGGTTGCCGATCCGGGGCAACCCCGCGAGCCTGGTCGGAAATTCACCGACCCACGATCAGGAGCCGCGATGGCACCCCGCACCCTGGCCGCCGCTGCCGCCGGCGCGCTGGCCTTCTCCGTCCTCTTCCCGGCCACGGCTCGGGCCGACCCGCCCGGCGCCCTGCCCGTCAACGCGACCGACTTCGAAAAGACGTTCCAGCCGGCCTTCGACTACGACCGGGACGGCTGCTACCCGACCCCCGCCATCGGCCCCGACGGCACCCTCGCCCCCGGGCTGGCGCTGGGCGGGGACACCAACGGCCACTGCCGCGACTCCTGGGACCTCGACACCACCAACTCCTACTCGCGCCAGAAGTGCGACAACGGCTGGTGCGCGGTGATGTTCACCCTCTACTTCGAAAAGGACCAAGCCTCGCTCGGCCCGGGCAGCGCCGGTCACCGGCACGACTGGGAGCACGTCGTCGTCTGGGTCAAGGACAACCAGGTCGAGTACGTCGCCACCTCCCAGCACGGCGGCTTCGCCGTCCACGACCGCGCGAGCCTGCGCTTCGAAGGCACGCACGCGAAGGTCGTCTACCACAAGGACGGCGGCTCGACGCACTGCTTCCGCGCGGCCAACGGCAACGACGACCCGCCCGAGAACCACCAGGGCACCTGGCAGTACCCGGCGCTCGTCGGCTGGGACGGCTACCCGGCCGGCCTGCGGGACAAGCTCGTCCAGGCCGACTTCGGGAGCGCGACCTTCGGCATCAAGGACGACCAGTTCGCCGGCAACCTCGCCAAGGCCAAGCCGGCCGGGATCCCGTTCGACGAGAACTCCTAGGGCACGCGCCGGCCGCGAACGGCCGGTGGCTTCGGTCAGGTTCGCTTGCGGCGCGCGATCTCGTCGGAGAGCTGCCGCACACGGGCGGGGTCGGCGTCCCGGGCCACGGCGACGTAGTGGTCCATGACGGCCGGCCGGTAGCGCACGGGCAACGTCTGTCCCGGGGCGAGCCGGGTGAGCTCGGTGATCGTGAGGTCTTCGTCCGCGATACCGCGGAACGAGCGGCCGTCGGCGGTCTCCACGTCGAACATCAGGACCACGCGCGGATTGCTGTTGACCTCCCGCCAGTCGACGAGAACGCCGAGCGCGAGCGCACCGGTACGCAGTTCCGCGTTGCGCTTCCTCGCGTCACCGCTCAGGAGCGGGTTCGGGGCGACGCCCGGGAAGGCGGGCCCGACGCCGAGCGATTCCCGGCCGAGGTCAGGCCTGAGCTGCTCCAGCACATTGTCGAGGTGGCCGGGCTTCTTCTTCCGACCGAACACCCTGCCCCCTCCGCACGCCGTGCCGGAAGTTCGGCCTGGCCTTCGTCCTCGCCGCGATCATACGTTGCGGCCCTTCCCGGCCTCCGCTGCATCGCCCGGTCCCGAGGGGGCCAGCCGTCGGACCCGCGCTAGAGCCAGCCCCGCTCGTCGGCGATCCGGACCGCCTCCACGCGGTTCCGTGCGCCGGTCTTCGTGATCGCCGCGGAGACGTAGTTGCGGACCGTGCCTTCGGACAGGTAGAGCCGGGACGCGATCTCGGCGATCGTCGCGCCGGTCCGCGCGGTGATCAGGACGTCGCGTTCGCGGGCGGTGAGCGGGGACTCGCCCGCCGCCAGGGTGGCGACCGCCAGCGCCGGGTCCACCACCCGCTCGCCGGCCCGGACGCGGCGGATCGCGTCGGCGAGCACCTCGGCCGGCGCGTCCTTGACCACGAACCCGGCCGCGCCCGCCTCCATCGCGCGGCGCAGGTAGCCGGCCCGGCCGAACGTCGTGAGCATGACGACCCGGCAGTCCGGCACCTGCGCGGCGAGCACCGCCGCGGCGGCCAGGCCGTCGAGGCCCGGCATCTCGATGTCGAGCAGCGCGACGTCGGGCCGGTGTTCGCGGGCCGCGGCGACGACCTGGTCGCCGCGGCCGACCGACGCGACCACCGCGAAGTCGTCCTCGAGCGCGAGCAGCGCGCACAGCGCCTGGCGGACCAGTTCCTGGTCGTCGGCGAGCAGCAGCCGGATGGTCACACCGTCACCCGCAACCGCCAGCCGCGCGGATCCGCCGGTCCCGCGGCGAGGGACCCGCCCGCCGCCGTGACGCGTTCGCGGAGCCCGGCGAGCCCGGAGCCGTCCGCCGGCGAGCCGCCCACGCCGTCGTCGGCGACCTCCACGGTGGACGCCGACAGCGTCACCGCGCACCGGCTCGCCCGCGCGTGCCGGGCCACGTTCGTCAGCCCTTCGCGCACCACCCAGCCGAAGAGCTCTTGGTGCGCGGGCGCGACGACGTCGGTGGCCGTGGGCAGGTCGGCGGTGACCCCGCAGGCGCGCAGCAGCTCGCGGCCGCGGGCGAGCTCGCCGGCGAGCGAGACTTCCCGGTAGCCCGACACGGCCGCGCGGACCTCGGTCAACGCCTGGCGGGCCAGCGTTTCCACCGCGGTCATCTCCTCGCCCGCGCGGGCGCCGTCGGCGTCGAGGAGCCGCCGGGCCAGGGTGCTCTTCACGGTGATCGCGGTGAGCGAGTGGCCGAGCAGGTCGTGCAGGTCCCGGGCGATCCGGGCGCGTTCGGCCTCCGACGCCAGCCGCGCGACCTCCGCGCGGGCCGCGACCAGCGCCGTGTTGGCCCGGATCGCCTCGGCGAACGCGCCGACCATGAGCACGGTGAACACGAGCGCGACCGCCTGCGTCCAGCCCGGCCCGCCCGGCCACGGCACGACGACGGCGGCGAGCGCGGCCACCGCCACCAGGACGACCGCGACGTACCGAGGGAGCCGGGGCACGGCGAGGGAGAGGACGACCGCGGCGAGGAAGAACGCGTCGGCGTGGGCGAAGGGGAGCGCGACGGCGAACAGCACGGCACAAGTACCCGTGAGCACCCAGAACGGCCGCGTGGCCCGGCGCGCCGCCGCGGCCGCGGCGAGGAGGTACCCGGCGGCGAACGCGGCCACGACCCCGCAGCCCACCACCGCGGTGGTGCCCGCAGAGTGCTGCAGCACGCCCGCCAGCGTCACCGCCGGGTAGACGAGCATGCCCGCGTCGAGCAGCCGCAGCCGCCAGCCGCGCACCCAGCGCTGCACGTCCGTCGCCCCGTCCACCGGCACGACGCTACCGCGCCCGCCGCCGGGTGATCAGCACGGTGACGCCGAGGAGGAGCAGGCCGCAGACGCCCTGTTCCAGCCGCAGCCACAGCGGGAACAGCCCGGGCAGCGCGACGATGACGGCGATCGCCACGAGCATCACCGCCGAGACGATCCGCAGCCGCAACAGCCCCTTCCGCGAGCCGCGGGCGGCGCTGCGGGCGAAGCCGAACGTCAGCAGCGAGCTGGCGACGACGAGCGTGGCGCGCACCCACACCGCGTCGGTCACCACCGCCGGGTGGTTCCGGAACAGGACGATCACGGCGAGCGTGAGCACGGAGAGCGCGGCGTAAGCGCCGGTGAGCAGCAGCACCGGCCGGAACCCGGCGGTGAGAGTCGTGGTGGTCATGCCGGAAATGCTCGTGCGCGGGCCGCCGCCGGGGCAGTGCCGTCCCGCACCGGGCCGTCATGACATTTGTCATCGGCGCGGTACTGGGAGAGCGCTCTCACAGCGTGCTACAAAGGACGGGTGACGACGCAGCCGCCCACCCTGGAGGACGTCGCGCGGGTCGCCGGCGTCTCGCGGGCCACGGTGTCCCGCGTGGTCAACAGCGTCCGCAACGTCGACCCGAAGCTGCGCGAGACGGTCGAGCGCGCGATCGCCGACACCGGCTACGTCCCGAACCGGGCGGCGCGCTCGCTGGTCACCCGGCGCACGGGCGGGATCGCACTGGTGGTGTCGGAGCCGGAGCGGCACGTCGAAGCGTTCACCGGCGGCGTCTTCGGCGACCCCTTCTTCGGCCGCGTCGTCGAGGGGGTCGTCTCCTGCCTGCGGCCGCACGGGCTGCACCCGCTGCTGATGCTCGTCGACAGCGACACCGAACGCGCCAAGCTGGTCCCGAAACTGCGCCAGGAGCAGGTCAGCGGCGTCCTGCTGATTTCCCTGCACCCGGCGGAAGACCCGCTGCCGAGCACGCTGACCGACGCGGGTGTGCCCACGGCGCTGTTCGCGCGGCCCGCCCGCCCGGCGCCGGTGTGCTACGTCGACGTCGCCCACCAGGACGGCGCCCGGCTCGCGGCCGAGCGGCTCGTTTCGCGCGGCTGCCGGCGCGTCGCGACGATCGCGGGCCCGGCGGGCACCCCGGCCGGCCAGGACCGGCTGGCCGGGTTCCGCGACGCCATGGCCCGCCACGGCCACGCGTACGTGGCGGTCGCCGAGGGCGATTTCACCGAGCACGGCGGCGAACGGGCGATGGAACGCCTGCTGGCCGAGGAACCGGCCCTCGACGGGCTCTTCGTGGCCAACGACCTGATGGCCTACGGCGCGCTGACGGTGCTGCGCGAAGCCGGCCGGCGCGTCCCGGCCGACGTGGCGGTGGTCGGCTTCGACGACAGCCGGGTCGCGCTGAGCTGCCGGCCCCGGCTGACGACGGTCCGCCAGCCGGTCGAGGCGATGGGCGCGGCGATGGCCCGGATGGTCCTGGACCGGATGGCCGACCCGGACCTGCGCGCCGAATCGGTGATCTTCGACCCGGAACTGGTGGTTCGCGACTCGGGCTGAGCACCGCGGTGGGCCCGTGGCCGAGACCCGGCGGAAACCGGTGCCGCGCAACGACGGCGGCGAGCTCGACACCGCGACGGCGTTCCTGACCTTCGCCCGCGAGTCCGTCCTGAAGAAGACCGACGGGCTGACCGATGAGTAGCTGCGCGAGGTCCTCGTCGGGTCCGGCACCACGCTGCTCGGGCTCGTCCACCACCTCACGCTCGCCGAGCGGGTCTGGTTCGGGCACCACGTCGCCGGCGGCGAAGACCCCGGCGACGTGGACATGACCGTCCCCGTCGAGGGCACCGCCCACACCCTCCGGTGGGTGCTCGCGCACATGACGTCCGAGACCGCCCGGCACGCGGGGCACGCCGACATCCGGCGCGAGCAGCTCGACGGCGTCACCGGCCGCTGATCTGTCCGGACAGTTCCGCTCACTGGTCTGGACATCACCCACTGGGTTGTGCTCAGATCGGCGTGGCTTTTCCAACGTTGTAAAACCGCGAGTCCCCTTACCGGAACGGAGTTTCCGCCGTGCGGACGAGAACAGCGAGAGCCCTCCGGCTGACGTGCGTGGCCGCCGTCGCCGCGGCCACGGTGACCGTCGCGACCCCCGCCACCGCCGCCCCGCGGGGCCAGACCGTCACCGCCGGGAACGCGCGCTTCCAGGTGCTGTCGCCGACGGTGATCCGGACCGAGTACGCCGGCGACGGCCGCTTCACCGACGCCGCCACCTTCAACGCCGTCGGCCGCGGCGCGTTCACGCCGACGCCGTACAGCTCCACGGTTTCCGGCGGCGTGCTCACGATCCGGACGAGCGCCACGACCCTGACCTACCGGCTGGATTCGGGCCCGTTCGACGGCGGGAACCTCGAAGTCCGCACGACCGCCGGCACGGCCCCGGTGCTCGCCGCGCCCTGGCGCCACCTGACCTGCCGGACCGGCGCGCTGTGCGAGGCCGAAGACCTGACCGCCGACGGGCTCGGCGTCGCCACCGACCACCGCGGCTACACCGGCGAAGGCTTCCTCGCCGGCTTCGAAAGCACCGGCACATCGGCGACGGCGGACGTCGAGGCCACGGCCGCCGGGACGTACTCCCTGGCCGCCCGCTACGCCAACGGCCAGGGCGGGGACGGCCAGCACGTCACGCGCACCCTGAGCGTTTCGGTCGACGGCGGCGCGCCGCGGCAGCTCACCCTGCCGGTGACGGCCGACTGGGACACCTGGGCGGTCGCGTCCGTCCCGCTCACCCTCGGCGCCGGCCACCACAGCGTCCGCCTGCAGCGGACCGCGGCCGACTCCGGCAACGTCAACGTCGACGCCCTCGCGGCGCTCCCGGCCGGTGCGGCCTTCCCGCCCGCGTCGGCCCGTGCCTACACCGGCTGCCCGGCCGGTGTGAGCTGCGAGGCGGAAGCCGGGCTGCGGACCGGCTCGGCCGTCGTCGCGACCGACCACCCGGGCTACGCCGGGCGCGGCTTCGTCGCCGAGCTGAACCGGGGTTCGGCGCTGACGCAGCGGATCACCGACGTCGCCACCGCCGGCACGTACCTGCTGCACGTGCGGTACGCCAACGGCACCGGCGGCGACGGGCGCCACGAGACGCGCACCGCGTCCGTCGCGGCGAACGGCGTCACCCGCACGCTGAGCCTCCCGGTCACCGACAGCTGGGACGCGTGGAAGAGCGCTTCGGTCCCGGTCGACCTGAAGGCCGGCGCGAACGACGTCGTGCTCGGCTGCCCCGACGACGCCAGCTGCCACGTCAACATCGACACCGTCGCGGTCACGGCGTCGGGCGCGGCCGCCCCGCAGCCGCACCTCGCGCTCGGCGGGTACCGGCGCGGCCTCGACGGCGTGAACGGCGACAACGGCACGCCGTCGCTCACCGAAGGGCTCTTGCACCAGGACGGCTGGTACCTGCTCGACGACAGCCCTTCGGCCTGGTACGACACCGCCACCCGCAAGGTCACGCAGCGACCGTCGCACGGCGGGAGCCCGTACCAGGACGGCTACGTCTTCACCTTCGGGCACGACTACAAGGCCGGGCTCCGCGACCTCGCGACCCTGACCGGGCCGCCCGAGCTGCTGCCGCGCTGGGCGTACGGCGTCTGGTACTCGGAGTACATCGACCGCACCGCGGCCGACTACCGCGACACGATCCTGCCGCGCTTCCGCAGCGAGGGCGTGCCCCTCGACGTGCTCGTCACCGACACCGACTTCAAGGCGCCCGACACCTGGAACGGCTGGCAGATCGACACGGACAAGTTCCCCGACCCGGCGGGCTTCTTCGCGTGGTCGAAGGCCCAGGGCCTGCACAACACCCTGAACACCCACCCGAGCATCATGGGCTCGGACCCGCAGTTCGCCCGCGCGCAGGCGACGGCGAAGGGCAAGCTGGCCAAGTCCGGCTGCGGCACCGACTGCTACGTCTTCGACTGGGGCGACCCCGACCAGCTGACGGCCTACCTCGACCTGCACGCCGGGATGATGCGGCAGGGCAACGACTTCTGGTGGCTGGACTGGTGCTGCGACGGGTCGAAGTCGAGCCTGCCGGGCGTCACCCCGGACGCGTGGATCAACCAGCAGTACGCCGACCTGGCCGCCCCGGCGACCGGCCGCGGCTTCGTCACCTCGCGGGCCTACGGCTCGCTGCAGGCCGGTGGCTACGGCGGCCCGATCGGGCTGTCGACGGGACCGTGGGCGGACAAGCGCAGCACGCTGCACTTCACCGGTGACACGTCCTCGACGTGGGGCACGCTGCGGATGGAGGTCGGGATCACCCCGGCCGAGTCGGCCGCGACGGGGATGTCGGCGATCAGCCACGACATCGGCGGGCACAACGACACGACCGGCCTGCGTGGCAGCGAGACCTACACCTCGGGCGGGCAGCAGCGGCAGACGGCCAAGCTGCCCGACGACATGTACGCGCGCTGGGTGCAGCTCGGCACGTTCCAGCCGATCGACCGCCTGCACAGCAACCACAGCGACCGGCTCCCGTGGCAGTACGGCGACGCGGCGAAGGCGTCGGCGACGAAGTTCCTGAACCTGCGGGAAAACCTGGTGCCCTACACCTACACGCTGGCCCAGGAGGCCGCGACGACGGGAGTTCCCGTGGTGCGGCCGACGTACCTGGAGTACCCGGACGAGCCGGCCGCCTACGCGGCGGCCTCGAGCGAGTACTTCTACGGGCCGGACCTGCTGGTGGCGCCGGTGACCACGCCGGGGACGTCGGCGACGACACCGGTCTGGTTCCCGCCGGGGCAGTGGACGGACTACTTCAGCGGCAAGACCTACGCGGGCGGGACGACCCAGCAGGTCACTTCGGACCTCGGCACGATGCCGGTGTTCCTGCGCGGTGGCGGCATCACCGCGACCCGGACGGCGGATGTGCCCGACGACGTCCAGAGCCCGCTGGACAAGGTGACGGTGACGGTCGCGCCGGGCGGCTCCGGGTCCTTCTCGCTGTACGAGGACAACGGGACTTCGTCGGCGCAGAGCTCGACCACGAAGATCACCTACGCCGAGCGCGGCGGGTCGCGGACGGTGACGGTGGCGCCGCCGCAGGGCCGGTACCGGGTCGCGGACCGCGAGTGGACGGTGAAGTTCCTCGGCGTTCCCGCGGCTCCCAGCCGGGTGAAGGTCGGTGGCGGGTGGGCCCCGGCGTCGGCGTGGAGCTGGGACGCGGCCACGCAGACGTTGACGGTGAAAGCCCCGGCCCGCCCGGGCCGGGCCCCGGTCACCGTGTCGTACTGAGCCTCCGGCGGGCTGAAGGGGACGTTCCTCTCGTCTGGTGAGCTGAAGGGGACTTTCCTCGCATGTGATGCGAGGAAAGTCCCCTTCAGCTCACTTCGGCAGCAGCGCGGTTTCGCGGGTTCCTTCGGCGCTCAGTTCCCCGGCGAGCGCCCGGGTCTCCGGGTCGGCGCCGGAGGTCTGCTCGCCCCGGGCGAGCACGACGACCTGTGCCGCGTTCGCCCGCAGCAGCGCGATCAGGCGCCGGTCGAACTCGGGGCCGGTGTCGGTGCGCAACGCCGCCAGGTCGGCCGGCGTGACCATGCCCGGCATCCGATGTCCACTGTGGACGTCGGCGTCCGGCAGCCCCGCGCGGTCGCGCACCGCCTCCAGCCGCGTCAGCAGGCGTTCCGACGGCGCCACCACGGCGTTCGCCGCCGCTCGCACCGCCGCGCTCCCGGCCCGCTCCGGGGCGAGCCGGGCCGCGGTGAGCGCGTTCGACGTCATCGGCACCACGAGCTGCAGCCAGGCCACGTCCGTCGGGTTGAAGGCGGTGGTGGCCGGACTGATGGCCGGCCCGGGGGCGGGGCCGGTGGTGGCGCACCCGCCCATGGTCAGCACCACCACCGCCGCCCCCAGGGCCAGCCCCCTCACGGGCGGCCGGGCAGCCGGTAGTTCGGCCCGAGCACGGTGCCGCGGTCGGGTTTGTACAGGTCGAACCCGCGCGGGTCGCACTGCAGCCCGCCGTTGATGCAGTGGGTCACCAGTGCGGCCAGGGTTTGCGGGTCCCACGCATTGAAGAAGTCGTAGTGCCACGAGTACCCGCGCCCGCTGGCCAGGTGCACCCCGGACATGTTCCCGCTGACCGGGAACGCCATCTTGAACTCCAGCATCGGCACCGCCACCGGGTGGTCGGCGGGGCACGTCAGCGTGGCCCGGTCCGGGTACGCCATGTGGCTCTTGTGGTCGGCCGAGTCGAGGTGGACGCCGTCCCAGCAGCTCGGCGCCTGGTAGCGGATGTTGAGCTGGCTGCCGGCGACGCAGTTCACCGGGATGTCCCAGTTGTGGAAGCTGTCGCCGCACTCCCAGCCCTCGATCGCGCCGGGGGCGTGCTGGAACTCGTCCTGCGTCGCGGTGACGCTGCCGGCGACGTACCGCAGCCCGGGCGGGAACGGCACCACCTTCGGGTAGTCGAGGATGCCCGACTTGTAGTAGACGACCTGCGCGAAGTTCGGCAGCACGACGTCGTTCCCGTTGAGCACGGTCGGGAACCAGTACGCGGACAGGTCGTCCGGGGCCAGGCAGGTCGTGTTCCCGACGCCCGCGGCCTGCAGCGACTGCAGGGTCGTGGCCGCGTTGGTGGTCTTGTTGCCGAGGAACGTGTGGTCGTGCGAGGCGCCGGGCAGGCCCGGGAAGACGATCGGGTCGTCCGGCTGGTGGTGGCTGGGGGAGCAGTTGACCTGGAACTCGTGGTGGGTCACCAGGTCGTCGGCTCCGGCGGGCGACCAGGTGGCCGCGGTCAGGAAGGCGCCTGCCAGCACGGTGGCGGCGGTGCAGGCGAGGAGCGCGGCTTTCGTTGCCAAGGGTCCTCCACGGTGAGGTGCCAAGGATGGGAGAGCGCTCTCCAAGAGCATGCGCACCGGGGTGCCACCGTGTCAAGGAGCACCCGGATACCGTGGCGGGAAGGCATTGTCCGATTCGAGACGGGATCCTTGACAACGCGGGCCGCGGTGCCGAACCATCGATCGCGCCGGAGAGCGCTCTCCAACCTCCGTCCCCTTGTCGTACGGGAGTCATCGTGGACCTACCGTCGCTCCGCCGCGCCGTCCCGGCGCTGGTGGCCCTGCTGGTGCTGGGGTTGCTCGCCGGCCCCGCCCCGGCGCACGCCGCCACCCTGCTTTCCCAAAGCAGACCGGTGACCGCGTCCAGTGCCGAAGGCGCGGGCACCCCGGCGTCGGCGGCCGTCGACGGCGACCCGGGCACGCGCTGGGCGAGCGCCTGGAGCGACCCGCAGTGGCTGCAGGTCGACCTCGGCGCGCCCGCCGACATCAGCCAGGTCACCCTGAACTGGGAGGCCGCCTACGCGACTGCATACGAAATCCAGATTTCCGACAACGCCGCGAATTGGCAGACTGTATACAGTACGACCACGGCGGTCGGTGGTCTGCAGAATCTCGCGGTCACCGGGCACGGCCGTTACGTCCGCCTCTACGGCACGCACCGCGCCGGCGGCTACGGCTATTCGCTGTGGGAGTTCCAGGTCAGCGGCACCCCGGGGACGCAGAGCGGACCCGGCGTCACGCGGGTGACCGGCGCGCAGGGCAACTGGCAGCTGACGGTCGACGGTATGCCGTGGACGGTGAAGGGGCTGACCTGGGGGCCGCCGGTCAGCGAAGCGGCGACGCGGATGCCGGAGCTGCACGCGATCGGCGTCAACACCGTCCGGACCTGGGGTACCGACGGCACTTCGCAGCCGTTGCTCGACGCCGCCGCGGCCAACGGCATCAAGGTGGTCAGCGGCTTCTGGCTGCAACCCGGCGGCGGTCCGGGCAGCGGCGGCTGCGTCGACTACACCACCGACACGAGCTACAAGAACACGATGCTCGCCGAAATCCAGAAGTGGGTTACTGCATACAAAGCACACCCGGGCGTGCTGCTGTGGAACGTCGGCAACGAGTCGATCCTCGGGATGCAGAACTGCTACTCCGGCACGCTGCTGGAGCAGAACCGGATCGCCTACACGCGGTTCGTCGACCAGGCGGCGCAGGCCATCCACGCGATCGACGCGAACCACCCGGTCACTTCGACCGACGCGTGGACCGGCGCCTGGCCGTACTACAAGGCGTATGCGCCGAACCTCGACCTGTACTCCGTGAACTCCTACGCCCAGGTGTGCCAGGTCAAGCAGGACTGGCTGGCCGGCGGCTACACGAAGCCGTACCTCATCACCGAGACCGGGCCGGCCGGCGAGTGGGAGGTGCCGAACGACGTCAACGGCGTACCCACCGAGCCGACCGACCAGCAGAAGCGCGACGGCTACGCCAACGCCTGGAACTGCGTGCTGGCCCACCCGGGCGTGGCACTCGGCGCGACGCTCTTCCACTACGGCACCGAAGGCGACTTCGGCGGCGTCTGGTTCAACATCACCACCGGAAACGAGAAGCGGCTGTCCTGGTACGCCGTCCGCAGGCTCTACAGTGGACAGACCGCGGGCAACACGCCGCCGGTGATCTCGTCGATGAACTTGAGCCGCACCACCGACGTCCCGGCGGGCGGCACGTTCACCCTGACCGCGGCGGTGTCCGATCCGGACGGTGACCCGATCGGCTACACCATGGGGTACAACAGCAAGTACATCAACAACGCGTCCGGGCTGATCCCCGCGCAGTTCACCGGGAACGGGACGTTCACCGTCACCGCGCCGCAGCAGCTCGGCGTCTGGAAGATCTACCTGTACGCCCGGGACGGCCACGGCAACGTCGGCATCGAAACGCGCTCGCTGCGCGTGGTCGCACCGCCGGTGCCGGGCACGAACCTCGCCCGCGGCGCGGTGACGACGGCCTCGACGTACCAGGCCGACGGTCCCGGCGCGCCGTACCCGCCGCAGGCCGCGACCGACGGCAACCCGGCGACCCGCTGGGCGAGCGCCTGGGCCGACCCGCAGTGGCTGCAGGTCGACCTCGGCCGGAGCCAGGCGTTCGACCACGTCCAGCTGGTCTGGGAGGCGGCGTTCGGGAAGGCCTACGAAATCCAGGTCAGCGACGACGCGGCGAACTGGCGGCCGGTGTACGCGACGACGGCCGGGGACGGCGGCGCCGACGACCTCGCGGTCGCGGCCACCGCGCGCTACGTCCGCGTGCACGCCACCCAGCGCGGCACCGGGTACGGCTACTCGCTCTACGAGTTCGGCGTCTACCGGTCGTGACCCGCCGCGTCAGGCCGGGATCAGGCAGAAGAGGTGCCCCTCGGGATCGGCGAGCACCACCCAGTCGGTGCCGCCCGGCTGGAAGTCCGGCCGGGTGGCACCGAGACCTTCGAACTCGGCGATCGCGGCTTCGAGGTCGCCGACGGTGAGGTCGAGGTGCGCGTGCTTCGCCGCGTCCGGCCAGCCCGGGCCGCGGTAGCCCTCGACGCGCTGGAAGGCGAGCCCGACCGGGCCGCCGCCGAGCTGGGCGGAGTCCGCGTCCTGGTGCGTCACCTCCTGGCCGAGGGCCTTGGCGTAGAAGGCGGCGAGCGCGGCGGGGTCGGCGCAGTCGAGGACGACGGTGGTGAGTTCGGCGGGCATGGGGTGGCTCCTTTCGTCGTGCGGGAGCCTGCCCGCCGGACCGGGGCGCGGTCTTGAAGATCTTTGCGGGCCGGAAAACGTCGTACCCCCGGCGTACCGTCCGGGCCGTGCGTGAAGCAGTCGAAGTCGTGGCCCGCCCCGGGTACGCGGTGAGCGTGGTGGAGTGCGCCGACGACCACACCGGGTGGTCGCCGGCCGAAGTGTCGTCGGCGTACCGGATGGTGCTCGTCCGGCGTGGCCGGTTCCGCCGCCGTGCCGGGGGAGTGGTGGCGGACGCCGACCGCACGGTGGCCTACCTCGCTTCGCCCGGCGACGAAGAGTGCTTCGCGCACCCGGCGGGCGTGACAGCTGCACGTCGGTGCGGTTCGGTTCCGGGTTGTGGTTCCGCCTGGCGGGCGATCGTCCGGTGCGTTCGCCGGTGTACGTCGACGGCGCGCTGGAGCTGGCCCACCGCCGGGCCGTCGCGTCGGCGGCCGACCCGGATTACGCGCTGGCGGAAGAGCTGCTGGTCCTGGCGGGCCGGGCGGTCACCCGGGCGGTGGCCGGTCCGGCGCCGGCGGACGACCGCGAGCTGGTAGCGCGGGCTCGGGAGGCGATCGGAGCCGATGATCCGGCGGCGGGCGGGCTCTTCTCGCTGGCCGAGGCGCTGGGGGTGTCGCCGTACCGGTTGAGCCGCGCGTTCCCGCGCGAGCTGGGGGTTTCGGTGACGCGGTACCGCAACCGGGTCCGCGTCGGCCGGGCGCTCGACCGGCTGGCGGCGGGGGAGCGGGAACTGGCGGTGCTGGCCGCGGATCTCGGGTTCGCCGACCAGGCCCACTTGACGCGCACGGTCCGCGAGCACACCGGCGTGACGCCGGGGGTGATGCGCCGGCTTCTGGCTGACTAGGCGAGGAAACGCGGGCCGTCCGCTCGTACGCGGACTGCCCGCGTCTTCCGGTTGTACGTCCGGACCCCGCCGAACTGGGTGGTCAGGTGTCTGGGGCTCGACGGCGCCGTCCCGCGCCCGGCGGTGCCGGTCCGGCGCGGGCTCGGTTCGCGCGGACGTGGCCTCGAGGGCTGTCATGCTCGCGCGAACCTGGGCACCCGGCCGGCAAGGATCGCGCGGCGGGCACGGAGTTAGGCGCGTGGTCACCCCCAGCGGCCACGTGAGTCACCCCGTGGCCGCAGCGCCACCCCGGGTTCTGTGTCATGTTTCCGAAACACCGAACGGGAGTATCGTAGTCTTTCCGGGACAGGCTGTGTCAAGTTTTCGGGACAGCTAGGCTGACGGGTGTCACGTTTCACGGCTGAGGGTGGTGTGTGGTGAGCGAGCAGCGCAGTTTCGCCGAACGGCTGGCGCAGTTGATCGCGACCGTGCACCCGCCGGACCGCAAGCCGTACTCCTACCGGGAGATCGCGACCGGCGTCGCCGAGCAGACCGGCGTCTCGATGTCCGCGACGCACGTGCAGCAGCTGGCCGTCGGCGCGCGCAAGGACCCCAAGCGCTCGCACATCCAGGCGCTCGCGCAGTTCTTCGGCGTGCCCGTCACGTACTTCTTCGACGACGAGGTCGCCGGCGAGGTCGACAAGCAGGTCGAGGACGTCGTGGCCTGGCGGGACACCGAGGCGCGGCACCTGGCGCAGCGGGCGATGCGGCTGTCCCCGCGCGACCGCGAAACCGTGACCGCCCTGCTCGACCAGCTCAGCAGCTACGACGAAACCCGGCGCCGCGAGGGACGGCGCCGGAAGCCCGAGTGAGGCGCGGCGGTCGGTTACGATGACCTCGTCCGTGATCGCGCCCCGGTGCACCCGGTCGGCGCCCGCTGAGCGGGGAGGACCCATCGACGAGCGCGGTCTGGCCGACCTCCGCGACCGGGCGCGGGAGCGCGTCCGGACGGTGCTCGCCGCCGTCCCGCTGCCGCGGCCGTGGTCGATGAACGGCTGGGTGGACCGCCTCGAGGCCTGGCGCGGGCGCGAGATCGACCTCGTCCCGATCGTCCACCGGCCCGGGCAGCCGTCCGGCGCCTGGCAAGCGCGTCCGGGCTACGACCTGATCGCCTACACCGAGCACACGTCGGCGCTGCACCAGGACCACATCATCGCCCACGAGCTCGCCCACATGCTCTGCGCGCACGCCGGGACCTGCCTGATGGCCGAGTCCGAAGCCGCCGAGCTCGCCCCGGACCTCGCGCCGGCGGCGTTGTCGCACCTGCTCACGCGCGTCACGAGCGGCACCGAGGAGTACGAAGCCGAGCTGATCGCCGTCCTGCTGATGAGCGCGGCGACCAGCGAGCCACCCGCCGTTCAGCCGGGCGCGTCCGGCCGGGCGGCCGATCAGGCTAGGCGGCTGGCGGCACTCCTGGGATAGTCGCCTCCCGTGATCGACATTCTGTTCCTCGGGGTCGGGGTCTTCGCGCTCGCCGTCGGAATCTGGCGGGCCGTCCGCGCCCGGCGCACCGGCGCGGGCGCGGGACTGGCCGTTTCGCTCATCGCGCTGGGCGCCGCGTTCTGCTTCCTGTCCAACCGGGCGCAGCAGTTCGAGAGCGAGATCCACCCCAGCCTCGGCCGCCTGCTGTCGAACCTCGCGACGATGGTCGCCGCCTACGGGATCGGGCTGACCGTCGCGGAGATCAGCGGCACCCGCGACCGCGGCCGCCGCACCCGGCTGGTCGCGCTCGGCGTCGCGCTGACGCTGCTGGTCGTCACGTTCTTCAGCACGCCGGGGCTGCCCCGCGGGATCGGCCTGTTCGACGAGCTGTACCGCACGCACCCGACGCTGGTCGTCTACGTCTTCGCCTACACCGTGTACCTGGGGCTCGCGGTCATCGACATCGGGATCGTGGCCGCGGTGACGATCCGGGCGAGCGGCGGGGCGCTGCGCGCCGGGCTGGCGTTGCTGCTGCTGGCGTCGGCGTTCGCGATCGCCTACCTCGCGGGGAAGGTCGTCGCGACGATCAACGCGCTGCAGGCCGAGCACCCGGCGAAGGCGTTGTGCCGCGGGCCGTTCTCGACGCTGCCGTGCACCCTCGACGTCGGTTTCCCGGCCGTGTCGGTGCTGCTGATCGTGCTGGGCCTGACGATCCCGGCGGTCCCGGGCCTGGCGGCGGCCCGCCGCGACGCGCGGACGCTGCGCCTGCTGCGTCCCCTGCGCGCGCACCTGACGCGGCGCTACCCGGAGATCGTCCGCATCGACCCGGGCGGCCCGTCCCGCCGCGAGCGCCTGCTGACGGCGATGAGCGAAACCAACGACGGGCTGATCCTGGCGGGGGCCACCCCGGACCTCCCGCCCGCGGCGGCGGCGCGCCTGGTCCGCGACCTCCCGGACGAGCCCCGGGAGACCCCGCCACCCACCGCACCCGCCGAACCGTTCGCCGCGGACGTGGCCCGGCTCCGCGCGATCGCCCGCGCCTACCGCAAGCTGGAGGGAACGGCGGCGCCCGAGCCGAGCCCGCGCTGAACGGCCGGCGAGGAGTCGGCGGCGGCCGGCTTCCCGGCGCGCTTGTCGTTCAGCCGCCGAAGGAGGCGGAGAGCCGCGGTTCCCAGCCCCGGTCCGTGAGCGCGACCAGTCGCAGCTCCGCCGCCCGGTCGTGCACCGGAAGCAGTGGCCGGACCTCGGCGGCCACCCGCTCGAGGACGTCGGCCGTACCGCCCATCGCCACCGTCACGTGGGCGCCGGGGCGCGGACCGAACCGCCCGCCGTACGGCTGGATCTCGGGCCAGCGCGCGCAGACCGCGTCGGTGACCGGCTGCAGCGCGGGTGCCGGGATCGCCGCGAAACCGGGAGCCGTCACGAACTCCGTGAGCGGGACGTCGATCGGTGGGAACGTCCCCGCGAGCTCGCGTGCCGCGTCGAGGACCGCGTCGGTCAGCTCGGCGTCGGGCAAGAAGGGGTAGAGCGCCGTCACGTGGGCGGGCAGGCCGGGGCGGACCAGGGCGGGGTCGACGCGGCGGGCCGCGTCCAGGACCGGCTCGGCGGCGGGCAGCAGGATCACCAGTGCGGTGGTTCCGGGTTCGGGCACCCCCGCATCATGGCAGTCACGCGACGGCGGCCTCCGGGAACCGGCCCGCGCGGGCCAGGGAAAGGCTGCGCCGGCAGAGCTCGACGAGCTCCTCGTTGGCGCGGCTGCGCGGGACGCGGCCGCACAGCCCGCAGCGGATGGTCACCTCGCCGGCCAGTTCGTCCACCGCGACCAGCGCCTGGTGGTCGCAGCGGCGGCACCAGCGGTAGCCGATCGCCGGGTTCGTGTGCACCGGCGACGACACGCACTCGTGCAGCCAGCGGCGGTGCGTGCGGCAGGTGACGCGGTCGGTCGGATCGAGCCCGCCGTCGTCTTCCACGCGGTCTTCGCGTGCCAGCGTCGAAGCCAGCAGCGGCTGCCGCGCGGCGGCGGGCCGGTCTTCGGGGTTCGGCGTGGCCCACGCGTGGTGGTCGCCGCACCGGCACTTATCGGTCATTTCGCCCCCAGGGTCGGGTCGTTCGCTGACTCGAGTGTGAGCGCGGCCACGGACGGCGGACAACCGGAAAAGCGCTCTGTGTCGACCGGCGGCACGCCACTCGCGACGGACGGGTGAGCGGACTTCGGCGCTCAGTTATGCGAACATATGTTCTATGACCGACGAGGGGCCCATCCTGCACGCCGATCTCGACTCGTTCTACGCGTCGGTGGAGCAGCGCGACGACCCGGCGTTGAAGGGGCGGCCGGTGATCGTCGGCGGCGGGGTCGTGCTCGCCGCGAGTTACGAGGCCAAGGCCTACGGCGTGCGCACGGCGATGGGCGGCGCGCAGGCCCGCAGGCTGTGCCCGCAGGCGGTCGTCGTGCCGCCGCGGATGTCGGCGTACCTGGCCGCCAGCCGCGCGGTGTTCGAGGTCTTCCACGACACGACGCCGTGGGTGGAAGGCATCTCGATCGACGAAGCGTTCCTCGACGTCGGCGGGCTGGCCAGGATCGGCGGGCGGCCGAGCCACATCGCCGAACGGCTCCGCGTCGCCGTCGCCGAGCGGGCCGGGCTGCCGATCACCGTCGGGGTGGCGCGGACGAAGTTCCTCGCCAAGGTCGCCAGCCGGGTGGCCAAGCCGGACGGCCTGCTCGTCGTCCCGCACGACGGTGAGCTGGAGTTCCTCCACCCGCTGCCGGTTTCGGCGCTGTGGGGCGTCGGCAAGGTCACCACGGAGAAGCTGCACGCGCGGGGGATCCGGACGGTCGGCCAGCTCGCGACGTCCGAGCAGGTGGACCTCGACGGCTTGCTCGGCCGCGGCCCGGGCCGGCACCTCCACGCGCTCGCGCACAACCGCGACCCGCGCCGCGTCGAAGTCGGCGTGCGCCGCCGGTCGATCGGCGCCCAGCGGTCGCTCGGCCGCGGCAGGCGGACCCCGGCCGAACTGGACGTCGTGCTGGTGGCGCTGATCGACCGCATCGCCCGCCGCCTGCGGGCGGCCCACCGCGTCTGCCGGACGGTCACGATCCGCCTGCGCTTCGCCGACTTCGAGCGCGCCACCCGCTCGCACACCCTGGCCGACCCGACCGCCGGCACCGGCGTGCTGCTCGCCGCGGCGCGCGAACTGCTCGTCGCCGCCCTCCCGCTGATCGCCGACCGGGGCATCACCCTGCTCGGCGCCGCGCTGTCCAACCTGGCCGACGACGACCCGTTCCAGCTCACCCTGCCCTTCGAACGCCAGCGGGCGACCGAGCTCGACACGGCGCTGGACGCGGTGCGCGACCGCTTCGGCAAGGCCGCGGTCACCCGCGCGGTCCTGCTCGGCCGCCCGGACGACCTCGAGGTGCCGATGCTCCCCGACTGAGCCGAGAGCCGGCGGCCGCGGTTCCTCGCGATGCCGAACGGCCGCCGATGTCCGGCCAGAGAAGGTCAGCGGCGGGCGTGGTTCAGCGCGGACAGCGCGACGGGCCGCAGCGCGTCGGTGCGGTTCCACAGCTCCGCGGGGATGCTCTGCCGTTGCCCGGCCTGTTCGAGGACGGCGAACCCGGCCGCCCGCAGGAGATCCGCGAACGCGGTCGGGGAGAGGACCGTGTGCCACGGCTCACCCCCCGCCGCGGCGACCGGCCCGACCGCTTCGGCGTAACCGTTTCCGGCCGCGTCGCGCAGTTCCGCGGGGAGCAGGTGGTCCGCCACGATTTCCGATCCCGGCGCGAAACGGCCCAGATCCGTCAATGTGGCGGCAATCGACTCGCGCGTCAGGTACATGGTGACACCGAGCCAGCTCACGAACACGGGCCGGAACAGGTCCAGTCCACTCTGGACGAGCCGTTCCCGGAGCGGATCCGCTTCGAAGTCGACCGGCACGAAGGTGAGCGAAGCCGGTTCGGCGACCCCGGCGGCGGCGAGC
The DNA here is from genome assembly GCF_041346945.1 of Amycolatopsis sp. cg9. Taxonomy (NCBI): domain Bacteria; kingdom Bacillati; phylum Actinomycetota; class Actinomycetes; order Pseudonocardiales; family Pseudonocardiaceae; genus Amycolatopsis; species Amycolatopsis sp. cg9. The sequence goes on from NZ_CP166850.1 coordinate 7,685,590, forward strand.
AGTTCCCGTTTGACCACCTGTGTCGCCGGGTGGTCGACCTCGAACACCCGGAAACGTCCGGGCGCTGTCCGATACGCGAACGAATCGAGGCCGGCGCCCAGAATCAGATACTGGTCTATACCGGAATGGGAGAGCCGCTCTTCGGTGAACCGGCTCCGGCAGAGCGCCTCGGCGCGGGCGCCCGCGAGGATCGGATGGGTGCCGTGGAGCCGGTGGTACGCCAAGAGTTCCTCCGCCTCGCCGCCCAGGAGAGCGGCGGCCAAGGAGTCCACGAAGATGTACGGTTCGGCGTCGACGAGCAAATGCGCCGCGCGGGCGGCCGCGGCGGTGAAGGCGGTGCGGCTCGCAATACCGGTAAACCGGGGGTCAGTCATCCCGCCACGGTACCGATTTGATTTCGAGCATATCACAAAATTGATTTTTCGGCAAGGTGCAGCCCATTCCGACTCCGTTGCGGTCACTCTGGACCCGGGCGACCCGCTCGCCCGGGCGGCCATTGTGGACGCTTGACGGGTGTCGCGCGTGCCGGACGTGATTCGACAGGTTAGGGTCTGTCCGACCGTGTTCTGGAGAAGATGAGGAACGACGAACCATGGCGCAACGGGTGCAGGTCCAGATGGTGGACGACCTCGACGGGAGCGAGGCTTCGCAGACCGTCCCCTTCAGTCTCGACGGGGTGACCTACGAAATCGACCTGTCCGAGGACAACGCCTCCGCGCTGCGGGACGAGCTCGCGCGCTACGTCGGCGCCGCGCGGCGCATCGGCGGCCGCAAGGTCCGCCTCGCGACCGGCCAGTCGCTGTCCGGCTCGGGCGGCTCGGGCACCGACCGCGAGCGCAACCGGCAGATCCGCGAATGGGCCCAGGCCAACGGCTACGAGGTCGCCGAGCGCGGCCGCCTCTCCAGCGAGATCATCGCCGGCTTCGAGGCCGACCAGGCCGCGGCGGCCGAGCCGGTCGACGCCAAGCCGGCGCGCAAGCGGGCCCCGCGCAAGAAGTCTTGAGCGGGCTTCGCGAAACTTCCTGACGCGTAGCGGAATCGTCGCAGTGCGTGCTCACCGCCGGTCCGCTCGCGAGGGTTCCGGCCGGAGCGCCCCGAGGCGACGTCGAGTGCGATCACCGCACCCGACGTCACTTCGGGGCGCTTTTCTGCGTCCGTAGGTGTTCGTTGTGGACGCCGGACGCGGTTCGGCGGGTGTCAAAGCTTGTCGATGGTGCCTTCGATGGCCAGACTGGCAGTGCTCCGCGCGGCCGGTACCGCGTGGGAGCACCGGCCCGGTGGCCGCCTCCTCCCTCGATGGCCACCGGGCCGCCTTCTTGCCTCAATCCGTCGCCTACCGCATACTGCATACAATCTGCAGTCTGCGAGGAGGCGGTCGCCATGGCCGAGATCCGCGAGCTCCGGGACGTCTACGGCCGGCGGTACCGCGTCGGGGAAACCGACCGGGAGCTGCTCGGCAGGCCGCGGGCGTGGATCACCTGGCTGGCCGCCGCGGCCATGCTCGCCGCCGGGGTGCAGCAGTACGGCTTCGGCGCGATCGTCCCGGCGCTGAGCCGGGCGCACGGCTGGACGTTCGGCGGGATCGCGCTGTCCTTCGCGGTGTGGGCGATCTGCCAGGCCGGGGTCGCTTTCCCGGCGGCCTGGCTGCGTGACCGCGGGGTGCTGCCCGCGCCGGCCGCGATGGCCGCCGGCGCGGTCCTGTGCGCCGCCGGGCTCCTGACGCTCGGCCACGCGAGCAGCCTGGTCACGGTGTTCCTCGGCTACTCCGTGCTCGGCGGGCTCGGCACCGGGCTGGTGTACGCCACGTGCGTCGGCGCGGTCCTCGCTTGGTTCCCCGAACGCACCGGCCCGCGCGCGGGCGTCGTGAGCGGTGCTTTCGCCTTCGGCAGCGTGCCCTTCGTCGTCCTCGCCGCCGCGCTGCCGGCTGCGAGAGCGGTGCTCTTGGACGTGACTGCCGCACTCGTTCTGGTCGTGATCGCCGGCTGCGGCGCGGTGCTGCGCTACCCGCCGCGGCACTGGTGGCCCGCCACGCCGGAGCCGCGCGCCTGGGCACTGGACCGGGCGCACAACCGGCGGCCGGCCGTCCGGCACTACCGGCCGGCGGAACTCCTCCGCTGCGCCACGACGCGCGCGCTGTACCTCGTGGTCGTGCTCGCCGCCGCCGTGCTGCTGTTCGACCTGGCCTACCTGGCCACGTTCGTCGCCGAACGCAGCGGCCCCGGACTCGCGGCGGCCGCGGTGGCGTTGCTCGCCGCGGCGACGGGCGGCGGCCGTGTCCTCATCGGACGGCTGGCCGACCGGCTCGGCCGCCACCGGATCCTGCGGTTCGCGCTCGTCGCGGGCGGGCTCGCGCAGTTCGTGCTGTTCTCTTCGGGCGGGCACCGGCACGCGGCCGGCCTGCTGCTGGGCGCCGCGCTGGCCGGGCTCGGCAACGGGTGCTGCTACACGCTGCTGGTCGGCCTGGTGCGCGAGTACTTCGGCGAGGAGTCGGTCGCGCAGAACTTCGGGATCCTCTACAGCGCCAAGGCGGCCGGCGCCGTGGTCGGGATCGGGCTGGCCGCCCTCGTCGTGGCGTCGCACGGGTTCGCCGGGGCGTTCGCCGTGGCCGGCGTGCTGAGCCTGGCCGCGGGGGTGCTGTCCGGGCGGCTGACCCAGCCGGGCCGTCCCGAGTCGCTGCTGCCGGCGGCCTGACATGGGCCGGATGACGAGCCAGCGCCGGGTGCTGCGCGTCCGCGACGGCGTGCAGACCACGCGGCCGGACACGCTCACCGTCGAAGAGCCCCTCGAGATCCGGGTCGGCGGCACGGCGCTGTCGGTCACGATGCGGACCCCGGGCGACGACTTCGACCTCGCCGCGGGCTTCCTCGTCGGCGAAGGGGTGGTCCGCGCGCCCACCGACATCCGGGCGATCCGCTACTGCGCCGGCGCGACGGCCGACGGCGGCAACACCTACAACGTCCTCGACGTGGCGCTGGCCGACGGCGTCGCCCCGCCGGACGCGTCGGTGGCGCGGAACTTCTACACGACGTCGTCGTGCGGCCTGTGCGGCAAGGCGAGCCTGGACGCGGTCCGCACGACCGTGACGTGGCCGGTCGCCACCGACCCGTTCACGACGGACCCGGCGGCGCTGGCCGGGCTGCCGGACGAACTCCGTGCGGCGCAACGGGTTTTCGACCGGACGGGCGGCCTGCACGCGGCGGGGCTGTTCGACGGCGACGGGAAGTTGCTGTGCCTGCGCGAGGACGTCGGGCGGCACAACGCGGTGGACAAGGTCGTCGGCTGGGCCACGCGTGCCGGGACGCTCCCGCTGGCGGGTACGGCGCTGATGGTGAGCGGGCGGGCGTCGTTCGAGCTGGTGCAGAAGGCGGTGATGGCGGGGATCCCGTTGCTGGCCGCGGTTTCGGCGCCGTCGTCGCTGGCGGTGGACCTGGCCGCGGAGCTGGGGCTGACGCTGGTGGGGTTCCTGCGCGGGACGTCCATGAACGTCTACACGCGACCGGACCGCCTCGGTCTTCAGAGCTGACGGAGCACCACCCCGACGGCGGCCCCGGCCGGACTCCGGTGCACGGCGGCGAGCTGCCACGGGGGAGGCCGGTCGAACCGCCGGACGGTGAGCTCGGGAAACCGCGCGGCCGCGGAGGCGGGAAGAACGCAGGCGGCGAGCCCGGCCCGCACGATCCCCGCGGCGGTGGCGAGATCATCGACTTCGACCGTGACCCGGCGGCGGGGAAAGGCCCGGTCGACGGCTTCGCGGATCGCCCAGCCGAGCGGGAAGTCGACGAGGGCCAGCCCGGAGAGGTCCACGGGAGCGGACCGCGACCCGCCGGGCGCGGTGGCGAGCACGAGCTCTTCGGCGGCGAGCGGGGTGGTGACGAGCCCGGTGCCGGGGAACACCCCGGCTGCGCCACCCGGGTCGGCGGGAGTGGTGTCGGTTGTGGGTGCCGGATCGCCCGCAGTGGCGGGGGTGGTGCGGTCGGTCATGGGTGCCGGGTTGCGTGCGGCGGTGGGGGTGGTGCGGGTTGTGGGTGCCGGGTTGCGCGCGGCGGCGGAGGTGATGTCGGTTGTGGGGGTCGGGTTGCCCGCAGTGGCGGGGGTGGTGCGGTCGGTCATGGGTGCCGGAGTGCGTGCGGCGGTGGGCGTGGTGTCGGTTGCGGGTGCCGGGTTGCCGGCGGCGCCGAGGCCAGGGTGGTACGTCGCGGCCTGCCGAGCGGCGGTGGTGTCGCGGATTGCGGGAGCGGGGCTGGCTGCGGGGGCCGAGCCGGCGCCGACTGCGGGAACCAGCCCGCGCTCGGCACCGAGGTCCGGCCGGTGCGCAGCGGCCGGCCCGCCGGAAATCGCCGTCACCGCCAAATCCACTGTGGACTCCGCCACCGCGCACCCCGCCTCCCCGGCCGGCAGCCGCCGGACTTCGACCGCCAAACCCGGGTGGGCGTCCCGCAGCTTCACCAGCACCCGGTGCAGGTCCGCCAGCATTCCCGGGCACACCCCCACCCGCACGCACCCGGCCACCGGGGAAACCACCGCCCGTGCGTGCTCGGCCGCCTCCAGGGCCGCCCGCGCGGCGGGGACGAAGGCCTCGCCGGCGGGGGTCAGGACCACCCGGTGCGTGGTGCGGTGGAACAACGGCGTCCCCAGGTCGCGCTCCAGCGCGCGGACCACTGTGGACACCGTCGACTGCACCGTCCGCAGCCGCTGGGCGGCCGCCGTGAAACCGCCCTCCTCGGCGACCGCCACCACCACCGCCAGCTGACGGAGTTCCATCTCAGCCGAGCACTTCGCGGACCAAGGCCGCCGTCTCGCTCGGTGTGCGGCCCACGCGGATGCCGGCCGCCTCCAGTGCCGCCTTCTTCGCCGCCGCCGTGCCCGATGAGCCGGAGACGATCGCGCCCGCGTGGCCCATCGTCTTGCCTTCCGGTGCGGTGAAGCCGGCGACGTAGCCGACGACCGGTTTGGACACGGTGGCCCGCACGAACTCCGCGGCCCGTTCCTCCGCGTCGCCGCCGATTTCGCCGATCAGCACGATCACGTCGGTCTCCGGGTCCTTTTCGAACGCTTCGACGGCGTCGATGTGCGTCGTCCCGATGATCGGGTCGCCGCCGATGCCGACGCACGTCGAAAACCCGACGTCCCGCAGCTCGTGCATGAGCTGGTAGGTCAGCGTGCCGGACTTCGACACCAGGCCGATCCGGCCCGGGCCGGTGATGTCGGCCGGGATGATGCCGGCGTTGGCGCGGCCGGGGGAGATGATGCCCGGGCAGTTCGGGCCGATGATGCGCGTCCGGCCGCCCGCCGCGACGGCGTGCGCCCACAACCGCGCGGAATCGTGCACCGGGACGCCTTCGGTGATCACCACCGCGAGCCCGATCCCGGCGTCCACCGCCTCGATCACCGCGTCCGCGACGAACGGCGGCGGTACGAACAGCACGCAGACGTCGGCGTCCGCCGAAGCCACCGACTCCGCGACGCTGGCGAACACCGGCAGCGAACGACCGGAGAGCTCCACCGCCTGGCCGGCCTTGCGCGGGTTCACCCCGCCGACGACGTTCGTCCCGGCGGCCAGCATCCGCCGGGTGTGCTTGGCGCCTTCGGAGCCGGTGATGCCGGAGACGACGATCCGGCTGGTTTCGTCCAGGAAGATGGCCACGTCAGACCTCCGCGATCGCGAGCTTCGCCGCCTCGCGGGCGGCGTCGTCCATGGTGGCCACCACGGTGACCAGGGGGTGGGCGGCTTCGGCGAGGATCCGCCTGCCTTCGCTGACGTTGTTCCCGTCGAGCCGGACGACCAGCGGCTTCGTCGCGCGCGAGCCCAGGACCTCCAGCGAGCGCACGATCCCGGTCGCGACGGCGTCGCACGCGGTGATGCCGCCGAAGACGTTGACGAACACGCTGCGCACCTGCGGGTCACCGAGGATCACCGTCAGCCCGGCGACCATCACCTCGGCCGAGGCGCCGCCGCCGATGTCGAGGAAGTTCGCCGGGCCGCGCCCGCCCGCCTCGGCCGCGGCCGACGCCACGACGTCCAAAGTGGACATGACGAGCCCGGCGCCATTGCCGATCACGCCGATGTCGCCGTCCAGCTTGACGTAGTTGAGGCCCTTGGCGTGCGCCTCCCGTTCGAGGGGATCGCCGTCGGTGGCTTCGCCGAACGAAGCGGATCGCCGGAAGGCCGCGTTGTCGTCGAGGGTGATCTTCCCGTCCAGCGCGACGATCCCGGCCGGCGTGCTCGCCAGGGGATTGACCTCGACGAGCGTGCAGTCTTCGGCGACGAACACGTCCCACAGCTTCTCGACGACCCCGGCCACCTCGGCCCGGACGCCGGCCGGGAACGCCGCCGCCACCTCGGCCGCGTCGACGCCCGCCAGCGGGTCGACCGGGACGCGCCGGAGGGCGGCCGGGTCGGTGGCCGCCACCTCTTCGATCTCCATCCCGCCGCGGACCGAGGCCATGGCCAGGAACGTCCGCCCGGCGCGGTCGAGCAGGAAGGAGAGGTAGTACTCCTCGGCGATCTCGCTCGCTTCGGTCACCAGGACGCGGTGGACGGTGTGGCCCTTGATGTCCATCCCGAGGATGTCGTCGGCCGCCTGCTCGGCGTCGTCGGCGGTGTGCACCACCCGGACGCCGCCCGCCTTGCCGCGGCCGCCGGTCTTCACCTGCGCCTTGACCACGACCGGGCCGCCGAGGGCCACGGCCGCGGCGCGGGCTTCCGCCGGATCGGCGGCGACGCGGCCGCGGGGGACGGGTACGCCGTGCTTCTCGAAGAGCTCACGGGCTTCGTGTTCGAAGAGGTCCATGCGGGGCGTCCTTTCCGTGACGGGGCAGGGCAAGGGCGTGAAGTGGTGGTCCGCGGGGGCGGGATCGAGGCCCGGGAAAAACCCTGCGGATAGCCCTGGACACGGGCTGCTCGAGGAGTGACTATATGCCTACCCCATACGGTATGCAATCTACAGTCTGCCGCGAAGAGGCCGCTGACCTCGGAGGACGCCGGCAGCGGCACGAGCGGACCCGGAAACGGACCGCCGGACAAGAGAGATCCGGCGGCGGACCAGAGGAGTTGAGCGATGGCGCTGACCACGACCGGCACGACCGCGGGGGAGAGTGCCCGTGCGACGAACGGCGCCGAGCCCGCGCCGGCCGAAATCTCCGGCGGGCACCTGGTGGCGAAAGCCTTGAAGGCCGAAGGGGTCGACACGATCTTCACGCTGTGCGGCGGCCACATCATCGACATCTACGACGGCTGCGTCGACGAAGGCATCGAGGTCATCGACGTCCGGCACGAGCAGGTGGCGGCGCACGCGGCGGACGGCTACGCGCGGATCACCGGCAAGCCCGGCTGCGCGGTCGTCACGGCCGGGCCGGGCACCACCGACGCCGTCACCGGAGTCGCGAACGCGCTGCGCGCGGAGAGCCCGATGCTGCTCATCGGCGGCCAGGGCGCGCTTACCCAGCACAAGATGGGGTCCCTGCAGGACCTCCCGCACGTGGACATGATGGCGCCGATCACCAAGTTCGCCGCCACCGTGCCGCACACCGCCCGCGTCGCGGACCTCGTCTCGATGGCCTTCCGCGAGGCCTACGCCGGGGCGCCGGGCCCGTCGTTCCTCGAGATCCCGCGGGACGTCCTCGACGCCCGGGTGCCGCTCGCCCAGGCGCGGATCCCCGAAGCGGGCCGCTACCGCGCCTCGACGAAGAACGCCGGCGACCCCGCCGACGTCGAGAAGCTGGCGGACCTGCTGGTGCACGCGAAGAAACCGGCGATCCTGCTCGGCAGCCAGGTCTGGACCACGCGGGCCACCGGGCCGGCGACCGACCTCGTGCGCACGCTGAACATCCCGGCGTACATGAACGGTGCCGGCCGCGGCACGCTGCCCCCGGGCGACCCGCACCACTTCCAGCTCTCCCGCCGGTACGCCTTCGACAACGCCGACGTCATCGTCATCGTCGGCACCCCGTTCGACTTCCGGATGGGCTACGGCAAGCGGTTGTCCAAGGACGCCACCGTCGTCCAGATCGACCTGGACTACCGCACGGTCGGCAAGAACCGCGACGTCGACCTCGGCATCGTCGGCGACGCCGGCCAGGTGCTGGCCGCCGTGGCCGAGGCCGCGTCCGGCCGCACCGACAACGGTGCCGTCGGCCGCAAGGCCTGGCTCGAAGAACTCCACGCCGTGGAAGACAAGGCGAAGCAGAAGCGGCTGCCGCTGCAGCACTCCGGCGCGAGCCCGATCCACCCGTACCGGCTGGTCCACGAGATCAACGAGTTCCTCACCGAGGACTCGATCTACATCGGCGACGGCGGGGACATCGTCACCTTCTCCGGCCAGGTCGTCCAGCCGAAGTCGCCCGGCCACTGGATGGACCCCGGTCCACTCGGGACGCTCGGCGTCGGCATCCCGTTCGTGCTGGCCGCCAAGCACGCGCGCCCGGACAAGGAGGTCGTCGCGCTCTTCGGCGACGGCGCCTTCAGCCTGACCGGCTGGGACTTCGAGACGCTGGTGCGGTTCGACCTGCCGTTCGTCGGGATCGTCGGCAACAACTCGTCGATGAACCAGATCCGCTACGGCCAGGCCGCGAAGTACGGCCTCCCGCGCGAGCGCGTCGGCAACACCCTCGGCGACGTCCGCTACGACGAGTTCGCGCGGATGCTCGGCGGCTACGGCGAAGAGGTCCGCGACCCCGCCGACATCGGGCCGGCGCTGCTGCGGGCGCGGGAGTCCGGCAAGCCGTCGCTGATCAACGTCTGGGTCGATCCCGACGTGTACGCCCCCGGAACCATGAACCAGACCATGTACAAGTGAGCGGAGGCCAACGCATGGGCAAGGCACTGGAGGGCGTCCGCGTCCTCGACATGACGCACGTGCAGTCCGGTCCGTCGTCGACGCAGCTGCTGGCCTGGCTCGGCGCGGACGTGATCAAGCTCGAGACGCCCGGCCGGGGCGACATCACCCGCGGGCAGCTGCGCGACCTGCCCGGGGTGGACAGCCTCTACTTCACGATGCTGAACGCCAACAAGCGCAGCATCACGCTCAACATGAAGAGCGAAGAGGGCAAGGAGATCTTCGAGAAGCTGGTGTCCGGTGTGGACGTCCTGGTCGAGAACTTCGGCCCCGGCGTCGTCGACCGGTTCGGCTACCCGTGGGAGAAACTGGCCTCGCTCAACCCGCGGCTGGTCTACGCCTCCATCAAGGGGTTCGGGCCCGGCCGCTACGCCGACTTCAAGGCCTACGAGGTCATCGCGCAGGCGATGGGCGGCGCGATGAGCACCACCGGCTTCGAAGCCGGGCCGCCGACCGCGACGGGCGCGCAGATCGGCGACTCCGGCACCGGCATCCACCTGGTGGCCGCCATCCTCGCCGCGCTCTACCAGCGGACCTCCACCGGCCGCGGCCAGCGCGTCCAGGTCGCCATGCAGGACGCCGTGCTCAACCTGTGCCGGGTCAAGCTGCGCGACCAGCAGCGGCTCGCCCACGGCCCGCTCGGGGAGTACCCGAACGACCAGTTCGGCGACGAGGTCCCGCGGTCGGGCAACGCCTCCGGTGGCGGCCAGCCCGGCTGGGCGGTGAAGTGCGCGCCCGGCGGGCCGAACGACTACATCTACGTGATCGTCCAGCCACCCGGCTGGGCCCCGCTCGCCCGGCTGATCGGCAAGGGTGAGCTGGCCGAGGACCCGGCGTGGGCCACCCCCGAGGTCCGGCTGTCCAAACTGGACAAGATGTTCGCCCTCGTCGAGGAGTGGACCGAGAAGCACACCAAGTGGGAAGTCATGGAGAAGCTCAACGCCTGCAACATCCCGTGCGGCCCGATCTTGTCCACGAAGGAGCTCATCGAGGACGGCACCCTGGCCGAGCTCGGCTCGGTCGTGGAGGTGGCGCACCCGGAACGCGGCGCCTTCAAGACCGTCGGCTGCCCGCTGAAGCTGTCCGACTCGCCGGTCGAGATCGAGCGGTCACCGCTGCTCGGCGAGCACAACGACGAGGTGCTGGGCGAACTCGGCTACGGCGAGGCGGAGCTCGAGAAGTTCCGCGCGGCGGGGGTGATCTGAGTGGCGGATCGCGCGGCGGTCGAAAAGATCCTCGACCAGGTGACGGCCGAAGGGCGGTCCTCGCTGACCGCGCCCGAGGGGCGTGCGGTGTGCGAGGCGTACGGCATCCCGACCCCGGCCGAGCGGCTGGCCGGCTCGGCGGACGAAGCCGCGGCCCACGCGGAAGCCATCGGGCTGCCGGTGGTGCTCAAGATCGTCTCGCCGGACATCCTGCACAAGACCGAGGCCGGCGGCGTGCTCGTCGGCCTGGCGGACGCCGAAGCGGTGAAGGCCGGCTTCACGAAGATCCTCGAGAACGCGAAGGCGTACAACGCCGGGGCACGCGTGCTCGGCGTCCAGGTGCAGCAGATGCTCACCGAGGGGCAGGAGGTGATCATCGGCTCGGTCACCGATCGGACTTTCGGCAAGGTCGTCGCCTTCGGGCTGGGCGGTGTCCTGGTGGAGGTGCTCAAGGACGTCACCTTCCGGCTGGCGCCGACGACCACCGGGGAAGCGCTGTCCATGCTCGACGGGATCCAGGCCGCCGAGATCCTCCGCGGCGTCCGCGGCGCGGATCCGGTCGACCGCGACGCGCTCGCCGCGGTGATCACCGGCCTCGGCCAGCTGGTCACCGACTTCCCCCAGCTGTCCGAAGTGGACCTCAACCCGGTGCTCGCGACACCACGGGGGGCCACCGCGGTCGACGTCCGCATCCTGGTCGACCCGGACGCGGCGAAGGAACCGGTGCGGTTCACCCAGGAGGAGATCCTCGCCTCGATGACCCGGATCATGAAGCCGGCGTCGATCGCGGTGATCGGCGCGTCGGCCGAAGCCGGGAAGATCGGCAACTCGGTGATGAAGAACCTGGTCGACGGCGGCTACGCGGGCGAGATCCACCCGATCAACCCCAAGGCCACCGAGATCCTCGACCGCAAGGCGTATGCCAGCATCACCGACGTCCCCGGGGACGTCGACGTCGCGGTGTTCGCCATCCCGGCGAAGTTCGTCCCCGCCGCGCTGGAGGAGGTCGGCAGGAAGGGCGCGGCCGGCGCGATCCTCATCCCGTCCGGCTTCGGCGAGACCGGCAACATCGAGCTGCAGGACGAGGTCGTCGCGATCGCGCGCAAGCACGGCGTGCGCATCCTCGGCCCGAACATCTACGGCTACTACTACACACCGGAGAACCTGTCGGCGACGTTCTGCACCCCGTACGACGTCAAGGGCGGCGTGGCCCTGTCGTCCCAGAGCGGCGGCATCGGGATGGCGATCCTCGGCTTCAGCCGGTCCGCGAAGATGGGGGTCTCCTCGATCGTGGGCGTGGGCAACAAGGCCGACATCGACGAGGACGACCTGCTCACGTTCTTCGAGCACGACGAGAACACCGAGCTCATCGCCATGCACCTGGAAGACCTGAAGGACGGGCGCGCGTTCGCGGAAACGGCCAAGCGGGTCTCGAAGCGCAAGCCGGTCGTGGTGCTCAAGGCCGGGCGGACGTCGCAGGGCGCGAAAGCGGCGAGCTCGCACACCGGCGCGCTGGCCGGCGACGACAAGGTCTACGACGACATCCTGCGCCAGAGCGGCGTGGTCCGGGCGCCCGGGCTCAACGACATGCTCGAATACGCCCGCGGCATCCCGCTGCTGCCGGCGCCGAAGGGCGAGAACGTCGTCATCATCACCGGGGCCGGCGGCTCGGGCGTGCTGCTGTCGGACGCCTGCGTCGACAACGGCCTGCAGCTGATGGAGATCCCGCCGGACCTCGACACGGCGTTCCGCGCGTTCATCCCGCCGTTCGGCGCGGCGGGCAACCCGGTGGACATCACCGGCGGCGAACCGCCGTCCACCTACCGCAACACGATCGCACTGGGCCTCGAGGACGACCGCGTCCACGCCCTGATCCTGGGCTACTGGCACACCATCGTCACCCCGCCGATGGTGTTCGCGGAGCTCGTGTCCGAAGTGGTCGGGGAGTACCGGGCGAAGGGGATCCACAAGCCGGTCGTCGCGTCGCTTTCCGGCGACGTCGAAGTCGAGGAGGCGAGCGCCTACCTCTACGACCACGGGGTCGTCGCCTACCCGTACACGACCGAAAAGCCCGTGGCGGTGCTCGGCGCGAAGTACCGCTGGGCGCGGGCCGCGGGCCTGCTCTGAGCATCATCCACAGGGGCTGGCCCGACCTCCAGGAAAGGACGATGATCCACCCGCACGACGGCAGCAGAGGGACGTGAGTCAACGGTGACGAAAGAGAACTCTCATGACCGCAGCTACGTACCAGGAGATCACTGACCCGAACGGGCGGGTCTACCGGGTCGGCGAATCCGACCGGGACATCATGGGCAGACCCCGGTGGACGATGGTCGTCCTGCCCTGGGTGGCCATGATGGCCATCAGCTCCTCGGAATACGCGTTCACTTCGGCCGAGGACACGCTGTCCGCGGCGCACGGCTGGCACGGCGCGCACATCTTCTGGCTGCTGGCCGTCTGGGTGTTCTTCCAGGCGGCGGTGGCGTTCCCCGCGGGCAAGATGCGGGAAAGCGGCAGGCTGTCCGCCCGCTCGGCGATGCTGCTCGGCGCCGTGGGCACCGTGCTCGGCTACGTGGCGCTGGCCTACTCGCCCAGCGTCTTCTGGGCCTACGTGGGCTTCGGCCTGTTCGGCGGCGGTGGCGCCGGGTTCGTCTACGCGACCTGCATCAACATGGTCGGCAAGTGGTACCCGGAGCGGAAGGGCGGGAAGACGGGCTTCGTCAACGGCGGGTTCGCCTACGGCTCCGTCCCGTTCATCTTCATCTTCACGAACTACCTCGACCTGGGCAACTACGGCAGCATCCTGCCCGCGGTCGGGCTGTTCCTCGCCGCCGCCGTGGCGGTCAGCGGGCTGTTCTTCCGCGACCCGCCGAAGAACTGGTGGCCGGCGCAGGTCGACCCGCTGAAGGTGTCGGACGACCCGCGCGTGCGCCGGTCGCTGGCGAAGAACCCGCCCGCGGTCAAGCAGTTCACGCCGCGGGAGGCGCTCAAGACCGGCATGCTGCCGCTGATGTGGATCTGCCTGCTGTGCACGGCGGGCGTGAACATCTTCGGCATCTCCGCGCAGGTGCCGTTCGGCAAGGAAATGGGCTTCGCGGGCGGCATCGTCGCGCTCGCGATGAGCCTGAAAGCGGTCATCAACGGCGCCGGGCGCGGGGTGATCGGCTGGATCTCCGACCGGTACGGGCGGCGGCAGACACTGCTGCTGGTCTGCGTGGTGCTGGGGCTGGCCCAGGTCGCGGTGTACCTGTCCGGGTCGCTCGGCAGCATGCCGCTGTTCCTGCTGGCGTCGATGGTTTCCGGGTTCGGCGGCGGGGCGATCTTCCCGCTGTTCGCCGCGCTGACCGCCGACTACTTCGGGGAAAACAACAACGCCAGCAACTATGGCCTCGTCTACAGCTCGAAACTCGTTTCGGGGATCGTCGGCGCGGGCCTCGGGAAGATGGTCATCGACGGGTGGGGCTACGGCGCGGCCTTCTACCTGGCGGCCGGGACGAGCCTGCTAGCGGCGGGGCTCGCGTTGTTCTTGCGCCAGCCCGGCCGGAAACCCGGCGGGATGCGCGACGGGCTCGCCGAAACCGAGCTCGTGGCCCGGCCCGCCACCGGCTGACGTCCGGCGCGCCACGGCAGCAGAGAGAGACACGGGTCAACGCTGACGAAAGAGAACTCTTATGACTGCAGCTCGATACCAGGAGATCGTCGACGAGAACGGACGGGTGTACCGGATTGGCGAGACCCCGCACGACATCATGGGTCGCTCGCGCAGCTGGATGGTCTGGCTGCCCTGGATCGCCATGATGGCGGTCAGCGTGTTCGAGTACGGCTGGGGCGCCGTCGAAGGCACCCTGGAGGAGAAGTACGGCTGGACGCTGTCGGACGCGTTCTGGCTGGCTAGCGTCTGGGCCGTGTTCCAGGCCGCGGTCGCGTTCCCGGCCGGGCGGCTGCGGGAGAAGAACATCGTGTCGGCGAAGACGGCCATGCTCGCCGGCGCGGTGTGCAGCGGCATCGGCTACTTCACCATTTCCCACAGCGGCAACCTCGCGCTGGCGTTCGCCGGCTACTCGGTGCTCGGCGGGATCGGCGCCGGGCTGGTGTACGCGACCTGCATCAACATGGTCGGCAAGTGGTACCCCGAGAAGCGGGGGGCGCGGACCGGTTTCGTCAACGGCGGGTTCGCCTACGGCGCGGTCCCGTTCATCTACGTGTTCGCCGCGTTCCTCACCCCGGCCAACTACTCGGTGATCCTCGACGTCATGGGCGTCTACATGCTCGTGGCCGTCGGGATCTGCGGGTTCTTGTTCAAGGACCCGCCGAAGAGCTGGTGGCCGAAGGACGTCGACCCGCTGAACTGGGTCCGCGACCGGCGGGCCAAGAGCGGCGGCCTGGCGAAGAACCCGCCCGCGGTGAAGCAGTTCTCGCCGGGGGAGGCCGTCCGGACCGGGATGCTGCCGCTGATGTGGGTGTGCCTGGTGATCATCGGCGGCGTTTCGCTCTTCGGCATCAACTTCCAGGTGCCGTTCGCGAAGGTGAGCCACTTCGGCGCGTTCGTCGCGGCTTCGTCGGCCGGGGTGCTGGCGATCGTGAACGGCACCGGCCGCGCGGTCGTCGGCTGGGCGTCGGACAAGCTCGGGCGGCGGCAGACGCTCACCCTGGTGCTGGTGATCGCGGCCGGCGCGCAGTTCGGCGTGCTCTACGCCGGGAACACGCACAACCTGTTCCTGTTCATGGTGTTCGCGTTCCTGACCGGCTTCGGCAGCGGCGCGTTCTACCCGTTGTTCGCCGCGCTGGTGCCGGACTACTTCGGCGAGAACAACAACGCGTCGAACTACGGCCTGGTCTACAGCGCGAAACTGGTCGGTGGCGTCGGCGGCGGCGGGCTCGCCGCGGGGGTCATCAGCGTGTGGGGCTACACCGGCGCGTACGTCCTCGCCGGGTGCATCGCGCTCCTTTCGGCGGTGCTGACGCTGTTCCTGCGCCAGCCCGGCCGGAAGCGCCACCAGCTCGCCGAAACCGAGCTGGTGGCGCGACCGTCGGCCTCGGCCGGCGGTTAGCCGGAGAGCGCCCCGGTCCTGCCGAAATCAGGATCGGGGCGCCTCCGGACGTTCGTGGTAGGCCTGGCGGGTCCGTTCGGTGTGCTTGGCCATGATCTGTTCCGCCGCTTCGGTGTCGCCGTCGGAGATGGCGTGGATCAGCTCGTCGTGCTCGTTCCACGCGTCTCGTCCCCGGGGCCGGGCGATCGGCGTGTAGTACCAGCGGACCCGGCGGTCGACCAGGCCGATCAGCTCGGCGAGCACCGCGTTCCCCGACAGCTTCGTGATGAACGCGTGGAGGGCGGCGTTGGCCGCGACCAGGCCTTCGGTGTCTTCGGCGTGCAGGGCCTGGACGCCCACCTGCTGCAGGTCCCACAGCTGCCGGATGTCCTGCGGGGTCGCGTTGGCGGCGGCGAGCTTCGCGGAGTGCGTTTCCAGCACGCTGCGGACGCTGAGCAGCTGGTCGGCCTCCTCGTCGGTCGGGAGGTGGACGAACGCGCCCTGGGCGGGCCGGAGGTCGACCCAGCCTTCGCTCTGCAGCCGCTGCAGGGCTTCCCGGACCGGCTGCCTGCTGACGCCGAGGTATTCGGCGAGGTCGGCTTCGACGAGGTGCTGCCCGGGTTCGAGCGTGCGGTTGATGATCAGCTCGGCGAGGGCCTCGTAGACGACCTGCCGCAGCGGCGCCGGTCGCTCGACGCGCTTGGCGGGGGTCGAGCCGAGCGCGCCCTTGGCCGTGCGGCGCCCGGACGGGCCGCGGTCTTGGAGCGGGGAAGCAGGCTGGCTCACGGGACACCTCGGAGGGGAGAGGAATGCTGATCTGCTCACAGGATACAGGTTTTGGTATGCAAAATCCCGGAACCTCACCCGGTCGGGAGATTTTCCCGTGCGTTCCCCCAACCCCTGGTCCGGGCGGCGGATCCAGGATACTGTATGCAATCACGTGCTGGACCGAAGCGGGAGGCACATCATGAAGGTGGCTGTTCTCGGGGCCGGGGCGATCGGCGCCTACGTCGGGGCCGCGCTCCACCGCGGCGGGACCGAGGTGCACCTGATCGCCCGGCGGGCCCACCTCGCGGCGATGCGCGAGCACGGCGTCCGCGTGCTCAGCCCGCGCGGCGACTTCACCGCGCACCCCCACGTCACGGACGACCCGGCGGAAGTCGGCGAAGTCGATTTCGTCTTCCTCGGCCTCAAAGCCAACTCCTACGCCTCGTGCGGGCCCCTGCTCGCCCCGCTGCTCGGGCCGGAGACGGCGGTCGTGGCCGCGCAGAACGGCATCCCGTGGTGGTACTTCCACGGCCTCGCCGGACATCCGCTGGAAGGGCGGCGGGTCGAGACCGTCGACCCCGGCGGCTCGGTGACCGCGGTGCTCGGGCTGCGACGGGCCGTCGGCTGCGTCGTCTACTGCTCGACGGTCATCGAGGAGCCGGGCGTGATCCGGCACCTGGAAGGCACCCGGTTCTCCCTCGGCGAGCCGGACGGCGAGATCTCCGCGCGCTGCAAGGTCCTGAGCGCGGCGATGATCGCCGGCGGGCTCAAGGCGCCGGTCGAACCCCGCCTGCGCGACGACATCTGGATCAAGCTGATGGGCAACGTCGCCTTCAACCCGTTGTCCGCGCTGACCCGGGCGACGATGGCGCAGATGTGCGAGCACGACGACACGCGCGCGCTCGTCGCCACGATGATGACCGAAACCCTCGCCGTCGCCCGGGCCGCCGGCAGCGACCCGAAGGTCTCGGTCGAGAAGCGCATCGACGGCGCCTGGCGCGTCGGCCACCACAAGACGTCGATGCTGCAGGACCTCGAAGCCGGCAAGCCCCTGGAGATCGACGCCATCATCGGCGCGGTCGTCGAACTGGCGGAGCTGACCGGCGTGCCCGCCCCGGCGCTGCGCCACGTTCACGCCGCCATCGGCCTGCTCGGCCACACCAGCACGACGCCCGTCCCCGTCGGGTCGCACTGAACCGGAGGTACCCGTGAAGCGCAAGAAGACCGAGCCGTACGTCCGGCTCACCCAGCCACTCGTGCGCGACTCCGGCGTGCTGCGGCCGGCGA
This sequence comes from Amycolatopsis sp. cg9, assembly GCF_041346945.1. Classification (NCBI taxonomy): domain Bacteria; kingdom Bacillati; phylum Actinomycetota; class Actinomycetes; order Pseudonocardiales; family Pseudonocardiaceae; genus Amycolatopsis; species Amycolatopsis sp. cg9. The sequence continues at coordinate 7,702,714 of NZ_CP166850.1, forward strand.
CCTGGACCGAGGCCCTCGACCGGGCCGCCGCCGGGATCCGCCGGACCCTCGAAGCCAAGGGGCCCGAGGCGTTCGGGATGTTCTCGTGCGCCCGCGCGACCAACGAGATGAACTTCGTCGCGCAGAAGTTCACCCGCGCGGTGATCGGCACGAACAACGTCGACTCGTGCAACCGCACCTGCCACGCGCCCAGCGTCGCCGGCCTGGCGCGGGTGTTCGACAGCGGCGGCGGCACGTCGTCCTACCAGGAGATCGAGGACGCCGACGTCATCGTGATCTGGGGCGGCAACCCGCGCGAGGCGCACCCGATCTTCTTCCAGCACGTGCTCAAGGCCGTCCACAAGGGAGCGAAGCTCTTCGTCGTCGACCCCCGCCGGACGAGCACCGCGAGCTGGGCGCACCGGCAGCTGCAGCTCGAGGTCGGCACCGACATCCCGCTCGCCCACGCGATCGCGCGGGAGATCATCCACTCCGGACTGGCGAACACGGCGTTCATCGAGCGGGCCACCGAAGGGTTCGCCGAGTTCGCCGCGTCGGTCGAGCCCTGGACCCTGGAGGTCGCCGAGAAGACGACGGGCGTACCGGCCGAGCTGATCAAGGAGCTCGCCCACACCTACGCGCGGGCCGACCGCGGGCAGCTTTCGTGGACGCTCGGGATCACCGAGCACCACAACGGCACCGACAACGTCCTGGCGCTGATCAACCTGTCGCTGCTGGCCGGGCAGGTCGGCCGCTACGGCGCCGGCCTCAACCCGCTGCGCGGGCAGAACAACGTCCAGGGCGGCGGCGACATGGGCGCCATCCCGGACCGGCTGCCCGGCTTCCAGGACGTCCTCGACGCCGGCGTCCGCGCGAAGTTCGACGCGGCCTGGGGTTCGGCCATCCCGCCGCACAAGGGCCTCAACCTCACGCAGATGCTCGACGCGATGGAACGCGGCGACCTGACCTGCGTGTACATCATCGGCGAGAACCCGGTCCAGTCCGAAGCGGACTGCGAGCACACGATCAAGCGGCTGGCCAACGTGGACCACCTCGTCGTGCAGGACATCTTCCTCACCAAGACCGCGCAGCTGGCCGACGTCGTGCTGCCGGCTTCGGCGGCCTGGTGCGAAAGCGACGGCACGTTCACCAACTCCGAACGGCGGGTCCAGCGCGTCCGCAGGGCCCTCGAACCGCCGGACGGCGCGCGCGACGACATCGAGCTGCTGTCGGAGCTGGCTCGCCGGCTCGGGCACGACTGGCACCACACCGGCGGCGAGGAGGTGTGGGACGAGCTGCGCTCGCTCTCGCCGATGCACGCCGGGATGTCCTACGCGCGGCTGGAAGAACTCGGCGGGATCCAGTGGCCGTGCTACGCCGAGGACACCCTGGAGCCGACGTTCCTGCACGGCAGGCTGTGGGCCGAAGACCCGGCCGAGCGCGGCCGCCCGGCGCCCTTCACGGTGATCGAGCACAGCCCGCCGGTCGACCTGCTCACCGAAGAGTTCCCGATCCGGCTCACCACCGGGCGGCGGCTGGACTCCTACAACACCGGCGTCCAGTCGAGCGGGTTCCCGTCCCCGCTGCGGCAGGGCGAAACCCTGGACCTGTGCCCGGAGGACGCCCGCGCCCTCGGTGTCACCCCGGACGAGCTGGTCCGCATCACCTCCCGGCGGGGCGAGATCGTCGCACCGGTCCGGCTCGACAAGGGGCTGAAACCGGGGCTGGCGTTCATGACCTTCCACTTCCCGGACGAAATCGACGTCAACGTCATCACCATCGAGGCGACCTGCCCGATCGCCGGGACCGCGGAGTACAAGGCCGCGGCCATCCGCGTCGAGAAGCTCTCGGAAGTGGGAGCCTGAAGTGGACCTCAAGCTCCTGGACGCCGTCGCGTCGCGTGAAGAGGAGGAGGCGGTCGCCGGGTTCGCCGGCGGCGGCCGCGACCAGCTGCTGCCCGCGCTGCACGCGGTCAACGACCGGGTCGGCTGGCTCAGCCAGGGCGCGCTGAACCTGATCTGCGAGACGCTGCACGTGCCGCCGGCCGACGCGTACGGCGTGGCCAGCTTCTATTCGCTGTTCGCGCTCGCGGAGCGCCCGGAACGGGTCGTGCACGTGTGCACCGACCTGGCGTGCCGGGTCAACGGCGCGGAAACCGTGTGCGAGGTCCTCACCGAGCACGTCGGCGCCGCGGGGAAGGCGCGCGGTGGGGTCACGTGGCTGCGCAGCCCGTGCCTCGGCGTCTGCGAACGGGCCCCCGCGGCGCTGGCGTTCCAGGCGGGCGACCCGGCCACCACCGAGCTTGTCGCCCCGGCCACCGGCGCGTCGGCCGTGCTGGCCGCCCAGCGCGCACCGTCCGCTTCGGACGGTGCGCCGCCGCTGCTCCACCAGAAGGACGGACTGCGGCTGCTGCGCCGGGTCGGCGTCGTCGACCCGTCCAGTTTGGACGGCTACCGCGCGACCGGCGGGTACGCGGCCCTGCGCACCGCCCTGCGGATGGGGGAGGCCGCGGTGCTGCGGGAGGTCACCGACGCCGGCCTGCTCGGCCGCGGCGGGGCGGCGTTCCCGACCGGGCGGAAGTGGGCGGCCACGGCCGCGCAGCCCGCCGGGCCGCACTACCTGGTGTGCAACGCCGACGAGAGCGAACCCGGCACGTTCAAGGACCGGGTGCTGCTCGAAGGCGACCCGTTCGCGCTGGTGGAGGCGATGACGATCGCCGCGTTCGCGATCGGCGCCCGGCAGGGGTACGTCTACCTGCGCGGTGAGTACCCGCGGGCGCTGCGGCTGCTGCGCAACGCACTGGCGGTCTGCCGGGAACGCGGCTACCTCGGCGTGGACATCATGGGCCACGAGGGTTTCTCGTTCGACATCGAGATCCGGCGCGGGGCCGGCGCGTACATCTGTGGCGAGGAAACGGCGATCTTCAACTCGATCGAAGGTTTCCGCGGCGAGCCCCGGACGAAGCCGCCGTTCCCGGTCGAGAAGGGTCTGTTCGGCAAGCCGACCGTGGTCAACAACGTCGAAACCCTGGTGAACGTGCCGCTGATCCTCACCGAAGGCGCGGCCGCCTACCGGGCGATCGGCACCGAGGCCTCGGCCGGGCCGAAGCTGTTCTGCCTGTCCGGCAACGTCGAACGGCCCGGCGTCTACGAAGTGCCGTTCGGCACGACGCTGCGGGAGCTGCTCGCGCTGGCCGGTGGCGTCCCGGAAGGCCGCTCGCTGCGGGCGATCCTGCTCGGCGGCGCGGCGGGCGGGTTCGTCCGGCCCGACGAACTGGACCTGCCGCTGACCATGGAGGACGCCCGCGCGGCGAAGACGACGCTCGGCTCGGGTGTCGTCCTGGTCCTCGATGACCTGGCCGACCTCGGCGGGTTCCTGCTGCGGATCGCGGAGTTCTTCCGCGACGAGTCGTGCGGGCAGTGCGTCCCGTGCCGGATCGGGACGGTCCGCCAGGAGGAGGCGATCCGGCGCGTGCTCGCGGCCGGTTCGGAGGAGCGGCCGCTGCTGCGGGAGGTGGGTGGGGTCATGCGGGATTCGTCGATCTGCGGCCTCGGCCAGACCGCGTGGAACGCCATCGAATCCGCGATCGACCGGCTGGGGGCCCTGCGATGACCATTGTGGACATCGGAATCCCGAAGCGGCTGGTCGAGTTCACCGTGGACGGCGCGCCGGTCCGGGTACCCGAGGGCTCGACGATCCTCGACGCGTGCACGGCGGCGGGCAAGGAGATCCCGACCCTGTGCTACGGCGACACCCTGGAGCCGGCGAACGCCTGCCGCGTCTGCATGGTGGAGGTCGAGGGCTCCCGGACACTGGTGCCTTCGTGCTCGCGCAAGGCCGAACCGGGCATGGTGGTGCACACCGATTCCGAGCGCACCCGGATCAGCCGCAAGGTCGTCCTCGAACTGCTCGGTTCGGCGACGGACCTTTCGACCACCCCGGACGTGGACCGCTGGATGGCCGAGACGGGCGCGGAACCGTCCCGCTTCGGCCCGGACGCGGCGACCGTCGCGCAACCGGCCATCGTGGACAACGAGCTGTACGTCCGTGACTACGAGAAGTGCATCCTCTGCTACAAGTGCGTCGACGCGTGCGGTGAGCAGTGGCAGAACTCGTTCGCCATCACCGTGGCGGGCCGGGGGTTCGACGCGCGGATCTCGACGGAGTTCTCGAACCCGCTGCCCGACAGCGCGTGCGTGTACTGCGGCAACTGCGTCGAGGTCTGCCCGACCGGGGCGCTGAGCTTCAAGCGCGAGTACGACAAGCGCGAGGACGGCACCTGGGACGAGTCCCGCCAGACGGCGACGACGACCGTCTGCACCTTCTGCGGGGTGGGCTGCAACCTGACGCTGCACGTCCAGGACAACGAGATCGTGAAGGTGACTTCGCCGCACGAGAGCTCGGTGACGCACGGCAACCTCTGCATCAAGGGCCGGTTCGGCTGGCAGCACGTCCAGAACCGGTAGCGCGCCCATCCCGCGCGGAGGCGCCGTGGCTCGACGAGTCGCGGCGCCTCTGTCGTTCCCGGACGTTGACCCCGCCGCAGGTCACCGGCTATTCTCGATATGCGAAAGAAAAATTCCGGATAGCGAAATTAGAGGTCGCGATGCCCGAGCACTCCCTGCCGTACGTCGTCAACCTGTCGCTGCTGTTCAAGGAGGTCCCCCTCCTCGAGCGCGCGGCGGCCGCGCGGGCGGCGGGCTTCACCGACGTCGAGTACTGGTGGCCGTTCGAGGCCGCCGTACCCGCGCGGGACGAGGTGGACGCCTTCGTGAAGAGCCTGGACGGCGTCCGGCTGCGCGGGCTGAACTTCTACGCCGGGGACATGGCGGCGGGGGAGCGGGGCCTGGTCTCCTGGATCGGCCGCGAAGCCGAGTTCGCCGACAGCCTCGTCGTCGCGCTGGACATCGCCGAACGCACTGGGTGCCGCAGCTTCAACGCGCTCTACGGCAACCGGCTGGACGGCGAAGACCCCGTCAAGCAGGACGACCTGGCGCTGGTGCACCTCGCCGGCGCCGCGGAAGCCGCCGCGAAGATCGGCGCGCAGCTGGTCCTCGAACCGCTCTCCGGCGCGGACCGCTACCCGCTCAAGACCGCCGCGGACGCCGTGGCCGTGCTCGACGACCTCGGGCGCGACAACGTGCGGCTGCTGGCCGACCTGTACCACCTGGCAGTCAACGGCGACGACCTGGACGCCTTGGCGACGCGGCACATCGCCCGGATCGGGCACGTGCAGATCGCCGACGCACCCGGGCGCCACCAGCCCGGCACCGGCTCGCTGGACATCGAGGGACACCTCGCGAAGCTGCAGGCCGCGGGCTACGACGGGTTCGTCGGGATCGAGTACGTCCCGGAGCCCGGCACGCTCGCGTCGCTGGACTGGCTGCCGATCACCCGAAGGGGACGAGCATGAAACTGGGATTCATCGGACTGGGCGTGATGGGCGCGCCGATGGCCGCGCACCTGGTCGCGGCCGGGCACGACGTCGCGGGCTACGACGTCACCCCGGCCGCGGGGGAGAAGCTCGCGGCCGCCGGCGGGCGCGCCGCGACCGGCGTCGCCGACGCGGTGGCCGGCGCGGACGTCGTGATCACGATGCTGCCGAACCACCCGCAGGTCGAGGCGGTCGTGCTGGCCGGCGGCGGCGTGCTCGACACCGCCGAGCCCGGCGCGCTGCTGATCGACATGAGCACCATCCGGCCGGAGACGTCGATCGCGATCGCCGAAGCCGCGCGGGACAAGAAGATCCGCGTCCTCGACGCCCCCGTTTCGGGTGGCCAGGCCGGGGCGGAGCAGGCGTCGCTGTCCATCATGGTCGGGGGCACCGAAGAAGACTTCGAGTCGGCCAAGCCGGTGCTCGATGCCGTCGGCAAGACCATCGTGCACGTCGGCCCGCACGGCGCCGGCCAGGTCGTCAAGGCCGCCAACCAGCTCGTCGTGGGCGGGATCTACGGCCTCGTCGCCGAGGCGATCGTGCTCCTCGAAGCGTCCGGTGTGGACGCCGCCACGGGCTTGGACGTGCTCGCCGGGGGACTGGCCGGCAGCCGGATCCTCGAGCTCAAGCGCAAGTCCATGGTGGACCGCCAGTTCGCGCCCGGCTTCCGGATCGACCTGCACCACAAGGACATGGGGATCGCGCTGGCCGCCGCCCGGCAGGCCGACGTCGCGCTCCCGCTCACCGGGCTGGTCGCCCAGCTCGTCGCCGCCGGCCGCGCCATGGGGTACGGCTCCCTGGACCACTCGGCCTTGCTGAAGGTCGTCGAACAGTTGTCGGGCCGCGTCCCGGCGGAGGTGTGACATGCCCCGAATCCCCGCCATGCAAGCGGTCGTCGACGTCCTGGAAAGCGAAGGCGTCGACACCGTCTTCGGCTGCCCGGGCGCCGCGATCCTCCCGCTGTACAACGCCCTGCAAGGCCGGGCGATCGAGCACCTGATCGTCCGCCACGAAGAGGGCGCGACGCACATGGCCGACGGCTGGGCCCGGACGAACGGCAACGTCGGCGTCGCCATCGGCACGTCCGGCCCGGCCGGGACCAACATGATCACCGGGCTCTACACCGCGCACGCGGACTCGATCCCGATGATCTGCATCACCGGCCAGGCCGCGACGACGAAGCTGCACCAGGAAGCCTTCCAGGCGGTCGACATCGTCGAGATCGCCAAGCCGGTCACGAAGTGGGCGGTGCAGGTCAAGGAGGCCGCGCAGCTGCCCTGGATCTTCCGCGAAGCCTTCCGGATCGCCCGCTCGGGCCGTCCCGGGCCGGTGCTCATCGACCTCCCGATCGACGTCCAGAAGCAGGACATCGAATGGGACTCGTCGATCGACTCACCGCTGCCGGTGACCCGGGTGACGCCTGCCGCGGCGCGGGTCGAGCGGGCTCTCGACCTGCTGCTGGCCGCCGAGCGCCCGATCATCCTGGCCGGTGGCGGCGTCGTCCTCGGCGAGGCGAGCGAGCGGCTGCGAGCGGCGGCCGAGCGCCTCGACGTCCCGGTGCAGGTGACGCTGATGGGCAAGGGCAGCTTCCCCGAGGACCACCATCTGTTCGCCGGGATGGCCGGCATCCAGACGTCGCAGCGCTGGGCGAACGCGGCTTTCCTGGAGTCGGACCTGGTGCTGGCGCTGGGCGCGCGGTTCGGCGACCGGCACACCGGCGAGCTGTCGGTGTACCGCGGTGACCGGAAGTTCATCCACGTCGACATCGAGCCGACCCAGCTGGGCAAGGTGTTCGGCCCGGACCTCGGGATCGTCTCGGACACCCGCGAGTTCCTGGACGCGCTGCTGACGGCGCTGGAGCACCGCGAGCCGAAGCCGAGGCGCGAGTGGGTCGGCCGGATCGCGGAACTGAAGGAAGCGCTTCCCCGGCGCGAGGACTTCGACACCCTGCCGATCAAGGCGCCGCGGGTCTTCAAGGAGATCAACGAAACCTTCGGCGAGGACACGTACTTCGTCACCGCGATCGGGCTCTACCAGATCTGGTCGGGTCAGTTCCAGAAGGCGCACAAGCCACGCCACTACCAGGTGTGCGGCCAGGCGGGCCCGCTCGGCTGGGAGATCCCCGCCGCGATCGGCGTCAAGAAGGCGCGCCCCGAGGCCGAGGTCGTCGGCGTGGTCGGCGACTACTCGTTCCAGTTCCTCGTCGAGGAGCTGGCGGTGGCCGCCCAGTACGACGTCGGGTTCGTGCTGATCATGCTCAACAACGAGTACCTCGGCCTGATCCGCCAGGCCGAGACCGGGTACGACATGAACTTCGAGGTCGACATCCACTACGACTCGAACGGCACGGACAACGTCAAGATCATGGAGGCCTACGGCTGCTCCGGCACCCGCGTGCACGAGCCGGGGGAGATCCGGACGTCGCTGGAATGGGCGCGCAAGGAGGCCGAGCGCACGAGCCGCCCGGTCCTGGTGGAGATCATGATCGAACGCGAGGGCAACGCCGCCATGGGTGCCGCCCTCGACACCGTGAAGGAGTTCGAGCCCGCGTAGGACCCGCGTGACCACGGCCGCCGTGCGAGCCCTGACCTCGCACGGCGGCCGTTCCACGCCCGGGATCAGGCGGTTGTCGGAAAGTACAAACCGGGGCCGTAAATTCACCCGTCTTTCAGGGGTTTTGCCGTGGTCGCGGCCACACCCCAGCGTGTGTACTTCTTCCCGAAGCAGCCCCGAAAGGACGTCCACAGTGGAATTCCTCCGACCCGCCTCGCTGGCCGACGCGCTCGCCGCGCGTGCCGCGAACCCCGGTGCGGTCCCGATCGCCGGCGGCACGGACGTGATGGTCGAGCTCAACTTCGACCACCGCCGTCCCGACGCCCTGCTCGACCTCGGCCGCGTCGCCGAGCTGCACGAGCACGGCACCGACGGCGGCCGGATCCGGCTCGGCGCGGCCGTGCCGTACACCCGGATCATCGCGGAACTCGGCACGCGGCTGCCCGGTCTCGCGATGGCGGCGCGGACCGTCGGCTCCCCGCAGATCCGCAACCGCGGCAGCGTGGGCGGCAACCTCGGCGCGGCATCGCCCGCGGGCGATGCGCACCCGGCGTTGCTCGCCGCCGACGCGGAGGTGGAGATCGCCTCGGTCCGCGGCACCCGGATCGTCGCGGCGAAGGACTTCTACACCGGCGTGAAGCGGAACGTCCTGGCCCCGGACGAGCTGATCACGGCCGTGCTGCTGGCCCCGGCCACCGGGCCCCAGCAGTTCAGCAAGATCGGCACCCGCAACGCGATGGTCATCGCGGTCGCCGCCTTCGGGCTGGCGCTGCACCCGGCCGACAAGCGCGTCGGCACCGGTGTCGGCTCGGCCGCGCCCACCCCGCGCCGGGCCCTCGAAGCCGAGGAGTTCCTGGCCGGCGAACTGGACTGGGACGCCCCGAAGCCGCTGACCGACTCGGTGAAGCGCCGCTTCGGCGATCTGGTGGCCGCGGCCGCGTCGCCGATCGACGACGTCCGGGGGAGCGCGGCCTACCGCCGCCACGCCCTGGGCGTGATGGCACGGCGGACGCTGACCTGGGCCTGGACCGAATACTGCGGAGGGAGCGCGAAGTGCGCGTGAACGTCACCGTCAACGGCGAGCACCGTCGGGCGGACAACGTCTGGGAAGGTGAAAGCCTGCTCTACGTGCTGCGCGAGCGGCTCGGCCTGCCGGGCTCGAAGAACGCCTGTGAACAGGGCGAATGCGGCTCCTGCACGGTCTACCTGGACGGTGTCCCGGCGTGCGCGTGCCTGGTCGCGGCCGGGCAGGCCGAAGGCCGCGAGGTCGTCACGGTCGAGGGACTCGCGTCCGGCGACGAGCTGGACCCGGTGCAGGAGTCGTTCGTCGAGCGCGGCGCCGTCCAGTGCGGGTTCTGCACGCCCGGCCTGCTCGTCGCCGCGCACGACCTGATCGAGCGCGTCCCGGACCCCAGCGACGTCGAGATCCGCGAGGCCCTCGCCGGGAACCTCTGCCGCTGCACCGGCTACGAGAAGATCCTCGACGCCGTCCGTGACGCGGCCGCGAAGAAGGCCGTCCGATGAGCGCCCCGGCCCGGTCCCCGCAGGAGCTGCACGACACGATCGCCGGCGGCATCGGCGAAAGCCCGCTGCGCCCGGACGGCACGCTCAAGGTCCGCGGCGAGTTCGCCTACTCCTCGGACCTGTGGCACGAGGACATGCTGTGGGGCGCCACGCTGCGCAGCCCGCACCCGCACGCCCGGATCGTCCGCCTCGACGTCTCCCGGGCGCTGGCCCAGCCCGGCGTGCACGCGGTGCTCACCCACGAGGACGTCCCCGGCGAGAACGTCTACGGCCTCAAGTACCAGGACACCCCGGCGCTGGCCGCCGACCTGGTCCGCTACCAGGGCGAGCCGGTCGCGATCCTCGCGGCCGACCACCCGGAGATCGCGCGGCAGGCGCTCAAGGAGATCGTCGTCGAGTACGACGTCCTCGAGCCGATCACCGACCCCGAGCGCGCCGCGCACGACGACACCCTGCCGAAGCTGCACGCCGGCGGGAACCTGGTCCGCCACCAGCGGATCGTCAAGGGCGACCCGGCCGCGACCGCGGACGTCGTCGTCTCCGGCGTCTACGAGATCGGCATGCAGGACCAGGCGTTCCTCGGCCCGGAGTCCGGGCTCGCGGTGCCGGCCGAGGACGGCGGCGTCGACCTCTACCTGGCGACCCAGTGGTTGCACGTCGACCAGCGCCAGACCGCGAAGGCGCTCGGCCTGCCCCTGGAGAAGGTGCGGCTGACGCTGTCCGGTGTCGGCGGCGCGTTCGGCGGGCGCGAGGACCTGTCCATGCAGATCCACTCGTGCATGCTCGCCCTGCGCACCGGACGGCCGGTGAAGATGAGCTACAACCGCCTGGAGTCCTTCTTCGGGCACGTCCACCGCCACCCGGCGAAGATGTACTACGAGCACGGCGCGACCCGCGACGGCAAGCTCGTCTACGTCCGGGCGAAGATGTACTTCGACGGCGGCGCGTACGCCTCCAAGACCCCGGTCGTCGTCGGCAACGGCACCACGCTCAGCGTCGGCCCGTACGACGTGCCGAACGCGCACATCGAAGGCTGGGGCGTCTACACCAACAACCCGACCTGCGGCGCGATGCGCGGGCTCGGCGCGGTCCAGCCCACCTACGCCTACGAGTCCCAGATGGACAAGCTCGCGTCCGCTTTGGACCTGGACCCCGCGGAACTGCGGATCCGCAACGCACTGAGCGAAGGGTCCACTGTGGTCACCGGCCAGGTGGTCGACTTCCCGGCGCCGGTGGCGGAACTGGTGCAGCGGCTGCGTGACCTGCCGCTGCCGCCCGAGCCGGCCGGCGAGCGCGACATCCGCGAGCTGCCCGGCGGCGCGTCCAACACCACCCACGGCGAAGGCGTCGTGCGCGGCGTCGGCTACGGCGTCACGATCAAGAACATCTCCTACGCCGAAGGGCTCGACGACTACTCGACCGCCCGCGTCCGGCTGGAGGTGCTCGGCGGCGAGGCGGTCGCGATGGTGCACACCGCCGCGGCCGAGGTCGGCCAGGGGCTCGTCACCCTGCAGCAGCAGATCGCCCGCACCGAGCTCGGCCTGACCCGGGTGAGCGTGCACCCGGCCGACACGAGCGTCGGCGACGCGGGATCCAGTTCCGCGTCGCGCCAGACCTACGTCACCGGCGGCGCGGTCCGCAACGCCTGCCGCGCGGTCGCCGAGGCGGTCTACGCGCGGCTCGGGGTTCCCGCCGAAGGCATGTCGCTGACGGGCGGGAAGGTCGTCGCGGCCGACGGCGCGGTCGTCGCGGACCTGGCCGAGCTGCTCGGCGACTCCGCGATCGAAGAGACCCGCGAGTTCCACCACCGCAAGACCTACCCCCTCGACCCCGAGACCGGGCAGGGCGACGCCCACGTCCAGTACGGCTTCTCCGCCCACCGCGCGGTGGTCGACGTCGACGTGGACCTCGGCCTGGTCAAGGTCGTCCAGCTGGACTGCGCCCAGGACGTCGGCAAGGCGATGAACCCCGACGCCGTCGTCGCGCAGATCCAGGGCGGCTCGGCGCAGGGCCTCGGCCTCGCCGTGATGGAGGAGATCCTGGTCCGGGACGGCAAGGTGCGGAACCCGTCGTTCACCGACTACCTCATCCCGACCATCCTGGACATGCCGTCGATGCACATCGACGTCCTCGAGCGGCCCGACCCGCACGCGCCGTACGGCGTCCGCGGTGTCGGCGAGCCGCCCACGATCTCGGCCACGCCGGCGATCGCCAACGCCATCCGCGCGGCCACCGGCCTCGAGCTGCCGCGCGTCCCGATCCGCCCCGAACACATCACAGGAGTTTGAGATGACCACGTCGATTTCCGCCGAGACCGAATGGCTCGACGAAGCCGTCCGCATCGCGGAGACGAACGTCGCGAACGGCGGCGGCCCGTTCGGCGCGCTGATCGTGAAGGACGGCGAAATCGTCTCGACCGGCGTCAACCGCGTCACCGCCAACCTCGACCCGACCGCGCACGCCGAGGTGGTCGCGATCCGCGCGGCCTGCCAGGCGCTCGGCACGTTCAAGCTCGACGGCTGCGTGCTCGTCTCCAGCTGCGAACCGTGCCCGATGTGCCTGTCCTCGGCGCTCTGGGCGCGGGTGGACAAGGTGATCTTCGCCGCCGACCGCGACGACGCGGCCAAGGCCGGCTTCGACGACCGCGCCTTCTACGAACTCTTCGACCGCCCGCGCGACACCTGGACGGTTCCCGTCACGCGACTGTCCGCAAAGGATGGTTTCGCGCCGTTCGCGGCTTGGCTCGACAAGGCCGACCGCACCGACTACTGACCCACAAGGCCAGCTGACCGGAGCAAACCGAATCGAACGTCCCGCTCGCCCAGGCACGGCGCTGTGCCTCGGCCTGGCCGAGCACACCCACCGGCAAGGGCAGGACGCATGACCCAGACCGAAGTCCCCACCCCAGTAGTCGACGAAGTACCTCCGCAACGCCGTTCGCTGCTCGACAAGCTGTTCGAACTGCGCGCCCGGCAGTCGACGATCGGCCGCGAAGTCCGCGGCGGCGTCACGACGTTCGTCGCGATGGCGTACATCGTGCTCCTCAACCCGCTCATCCTCGGCGCCTCCGCCGACATCACCGGCGCCCGGCTCTCGGCGGCGCAGGTGACCACCGCGACGGCGCTGGCCGCCGCCGTGATGACCGTCCTCATGGGACTCGTCGGCAACGCGCCCCTCGCGCTGGCCGCCGGTCTGGGCATCAACGGCATCGTCGCTTTCCAGATGGCCCCGTCGATGACGTGGGCGCAGGCGTTCGGGCTGGTCGTGCTCGAAGGCGTCTGCATCGTGCTGATGGCCGTCAGCGGCGTCCGCGAACGGATCATGAACGCCATCCCGCGGCCGCTCAAGATGGCGATCACCGTCGGGATCGGGCTCTACATCGCCCTGGTCGGGCTGGTCAGCGCCGGGTTCGTGACCCGGGTGCCGGACGCGGCGCAGACCACGGTCCCGGTGCGCCTCGGGGCGAGCGGGCACCTGCACGGCTGGCCGATCGTCGTGTTCTGCTTCGGCCTGCTGCTGATGGTCGTGCTGATGGCCCGCAAGGTCCCGGGCGCGGTGCTGATCAGCATCGGCGTGGCGACGGTGTTCGCGGTCGTGCTGCACGAGGGGTTCGGCGTCGGCGGCTGGGGCCTGACCAGCCCGGAACTGCCCGACCACGTCGTCGCGGCCCCGGACTTCGGGCTGTTCGGCCACATCGACCTCTTCGGCGGGTTCGCCTCGGCGGGCGCGCTCGCGGCCACGGTGTTCCTGTTCACGCTGGTGCTGTCCGGGTTCTTCGACGCGATGGGCACGATCACCAGCGTCTCGGACGAGGCCGGGCTGTCGAAGAACGGCAAGGTCCCGCGGATGGGCCGGATCCTGCTGGTCGACGGCGCGGGCGCGATCGCGGGCGGCGTCACCGGTTCGTCGCCGAACACGGTGTTCCTGGAGTCCGCGGCAGGTGTCGGCGAAGGTGCGCGGACGGGCCTGGCGAGCGTCGTCACCGGGCTCCTGTTCGCCGGGACGCTGCTGTTCACCCCGCTCGCCGGGATCGTCCCGGCACAGGCCGCGGCGCCCGCGCTCGTCGTCATCGGCGGCATGATGGTCGCCCAGTGCCGGAACATCCCGTGGCACGACCCCGACTACACGATCCCGGTGTTCCTCATCGCGGCCCTGATCCCGTTCACCTATTCGATCACCAACGGCGTCGGAGCCGGCCTGATCGCGTTCGTGCTCATCAAGATCGGCCGCGGCAAGTGGCGCGAGGCCGGCTGGCTGCTTTCCCTGCTGGCGCTGGTGTTCGCGGTGTACTTCGCCGTCGACGGCGTCGAAGCCCTCTTCCGCTAAGGAGATCCCCGTGGCCCTGATGTTCTTCAACGGCGGCGCCATGCGCGGCGAACCGCTGCACCACCTCCTGGACGGCTCGCCGTTCGTGGGCACCGCGCGGACGGCGCCGAAGTACCGGTTCTACGCGGTCGGTTCGCAATGCCCGGCGCTCTACCCGGTCTCGCACGGCGGCGCCGAGGTGACCGGCGAGGTGTACGACGTCTCGCTGGACGACCTGCGCGACAAGGTGCTGCCGTCCGAGCCGCACGAGCTGGAACTCGGCGTGGTGGAGCTGACCGACGGCAGCTCGGCGTTCGCGATGCTGCTGCGGCGGCCCTACACCTCGCACGTCGCCCTGCGGGACATCACCGAGATCGGCGACTGGCGGGCGTACAAGGCGAGCGCGTGAAGGTCCTCGTCGCGCCGGACAAGTTCAAGGGGTCGCTGACCGCGGCCGAGGTGGCGTCCGCGGTGGCTTCCGGCCTCGCGGACGGCCACCCGTCGGTCGCGGTCGCGACCCTGCCGGTGGCGGACGGCGGCGACGGCACGGTCGACGCCGCCGTCGCCGCCGGGTTCCGGCGGTTGCGGGTCCCGGCCCGCGGCCCGACGGGGGAGCTCGTGACGGCGTCCTACGCGGTCCGCGGCGAGACGGCGGTCGTCGAGCTGGCGGAGGCGTCCGGGCTGCACCGGCTACCGGGGGCTCCCGCGCCGCTGACGGCGACGAGCGCGGGCACGGGCGACGTCATCGCGGCGGCGGTGGCCGCGGGCTGCCGCCGCATCGTGCTCGGCGTGGGCGGCAGCGCCTGCACCGACGGCGGCGCGGGCCTGCTGACCGCACTGGGCGCGCGACTTTTGGACTCATCGGGTCGCGAACTTCCTTTCGGTGGCGCGGCGCTTTCCCGGCTCGCTTCGCTGGACGTCTCGGGTGTGTCCGAAGTGGACGTCGAACTGGCGAGCGATGTGGACAATCCGCTGTACGGCCCGCGTGGCGCCGCTTTCGTTTACGGGCCGCAGAAAGGCGCGTCACCCGAGGAGGTCGAGACGCTCGATTCGGCGTTGCGGCATTGGGCGTCGATCGCCGGCCCGGAGTTCGCTGCCCGTCCCGGCGCCGGGGCCGCCGGGGGAGTGGGGTTCGCCGCGATGGCGGTGCTGGGCGCGCGGATGCGCCCCGGGATCTCGCTGCTGCTCGACCTGCTCGACTTCGACTCCGCGTTGGCCGGCGCTTCGCTGGTGATCACCGGCGAGGGATCACTGGACCGGCAGACGCTGTCGGGCAAGGCCCCGGCCGGAGTGGCGGCGGCCGCGGCGGCCGCGGGGATCCCGTGCGTCGCGGTGTCCGGGCGCTGCCTGCTGACGGCGCCCGAACTGGCGGAGGCGGGGATCTCGGCGGCATACGCGCTGACGGACCTGGAGCCGGACCCGGCCCGCTGCATGACGGAGGCGGCACCGCTGCTGCGCCGCCTGTCCCACCGAATCGCGGCCGACCACCTGGCCCGGTGACCCGCCCGCGCCATCCGGCGCGAGAACCCCGGCACATTCAGGCCGGGCGCGGCTGGTGGGCGAATGCGCCCCAATGTGGCGTTGGGTGCGTTGGACGCACCGAACGCCACATTGGGGGCATCCGGGACCGGAACACCAGCCCCGGCAGCCACATCGGTCACACGGACCGCGACCGGCCAGCCGGGCGGACACGACTTTGCCGGGCTCCTGGCGCCGGAGGTCATGAACGGGTCGTTCATCGCGTCGGAGGTCATGAACGGGTCATTCATGACCTCCGGGCGGCTCAGGCGTCGGCGATGCGGTCCAGCCACTCCGCGAGCAGCACCCGCTCGGCCTCGCTGAGCGTGGTCGCCTCGCCGAGGCCGGCGCGCAGTGCGATCGCCCGCTCCGGCAGGGCCGAACCCGCCGGTTCGGTGGCGTCGGTGAGGATGCGGCTCAGCACCGTTTCCCGGGCCGTCGCCGAAAGCTCGAGGTCGCGCTCCGGCTCCGGGGTTGCGATCAGGGACAGGACCACGCCCATGCCCGTCGCGTGCACCAGCCGGGCCGCGCGTTCGACGCTCACCCGTAGGCGGCCCGCGGCCGCGACGCGCTCGATGATCTCGCGCAGCATCGCTTCGGCCTCGCGCGCGGCGGGTGACGTGCGGCCCTTGCGGGCGTCGCCGTACATCAGCACGTAGAACTCGGGGCGGGACAGCCCGAACTCCTGGTGCAGGTCCCAGCCGCGCCGGAGGTCCTCGACCGGGTCGCCGGTCGAGCCCAGCTCGCGCTTGCTGGTCAGGTATTCGTCGAACCCGTACGCCGCGACCGCGTCGAGCAGGCCGTCCTTGTCGCCGAAGAGCCGGTACAGCGCCGGGGGCTGGACGCCGGCCGCCGCGCTGACCGCGCGGGTCGAGAGGCCGTCGCGGCCCTGCGCCGCCAGCAGTTCGGCCGCCGCCTTGAGGATTCGCTCGCGGGTTTCCGCCGCCGGGCTGACCGGGGTCTTCGTCACCATGGTTCCAATGATAACAAATCTCGGGTAGCACTACTTCGATACCGGTGATACGTTGAAGTAGATATCAACGGAAACAGAAGCGTCAGCCATGCGTACCCGCACCCTCGGCCGGACCGGACCGGCCGTCTCCGCCCTCGGTCTCGGCCTGATGGGCATGTCCGATCTGTACGGCCCGGCCGACGAAACCGAATCGGTCGCGACGATCCACGCCGCCCTCGACGCCGGTGTCACCCTGCTCGACACCGGTGACTTCTACGGCATGGGCCACAACGAACTGCTGCTCCGCGACGCGCTGCGCGGCCGGGCCCGCGAGCGGGCGGTGATCAGCGTGAAGTTCGGGGCGCTGCGCGGCCCGGACGGCGGCTGGCTCGGCTACGACAGCCGTCCGGAGGCCATCAAGACGTTCCTCGCCTACAGCCTGCGCCGCCTCGGCACCGACCACGTCGACGTCTACCGCCCGGCCCGGCTCGACCCGGCCGTGCCGATCGAGGACCAGATCGGCGCGCTCGCCGAGCTGGTGCGGGCCGGCTACGTCCGGCACATCGGCCTCTCCGAAGTCGGCGCCGACACCCTGCGCCGTGCGGCCGCCGTGCACCCGATTTCGGACCTGCAGATCGAGTATTCGCTGCTCTCACGCGGGATCGAGGCAGAAATCCTGCCCGCCGCGCGCGAGCTGGGTATCGGTGTCACCGCGTACGGCGTCCTCTCGCGCGGCCTGCTGAGCGGGCACTGGTCGCCGTCGCGCGAGCTGACCGCGGGTGACTTCCGCGGCCACAGCCCGCGGTTCCAGGGCGGCAACCTCGACCGCAACCTGGCGCTGACCGACGCGCTGGGCAAGCTCGCCGCGGCCAAGGGCGTCACGACCGCGCAGCTCGCCATCGCCTGGGTCGCCGCCCAAGGTGCGGACGTCGTCCCGCTGGTGGGGGCCCGCACCCGGGTCCGGCTCGCCGAATCCCTCGGCGCCGCCGACGTCGAGCTGACCGCGGCGGACGTCGCGGAGATCGACGCCGCCGTCCCGGCGGGTGCCGCGTCGGGTGGCCGGTACGCCGCGGCGCAGCTCGACCACCTCGACAGCGAACGGTGACCCGGCTGCGCCGTCCGGCGGAGGGCTGGATCGATCCAGTCTGATCGGACATTGCTTGTCACCCGCCGGTGGCTCAATATGTTGCGGCTCGCAACATATTGACGACAACGCCGTCGGAGGTCGGAAATGATCAGGTGGAAAGCGGTCCTGGCCTGCGCGGGAGCGGGTGTCCTGCTCGCCGGGCTCGTGCAAGGCACGGCCCTGGCGAGCGGCACCGCGACCGACTGCTGCGGCGGCGGGGCGTCCTGGGCGACCGGCAACAAGTCCGCGCTGGGCACCTCGACGACGACCGGCAGCCCCGTGTGGTTCACCGTCGCCGACGGCGTGACGTCCGAGGTCTTCTACCCCCGCGCCGACGTGCCGAACACGCAAGACATGCAGTTCGTCGTCACCGACGGATCGACCTTCGTCGACCTGGAACGCGACAACACGAACCACGTCGTCACGATGCCCGACGAGAAGGCGCTGCAGTACACCGTCACCAACACCGCCAAGAGCGGGAAGTACCGGATCACCACCGACTACGTGACCGACCCGGCCCGCGCCACCCTGGTCACGAACACCCGGTTCCAGTCCCTCGACGGCGGCAGCTACCGGCTGTACCTGCTGGCCAACCCGTCGATGGCGGGCGGCGGTGCCAACGACAACGCCTGGTGGGACGGCAGCGGCCTCGTCGCGAGCGGCACCGAGACGCTGTTCGGCGGCACCGCCACCACCGTCGTCCAAGCCCTGCGCGTCTCGACCGGCTTCACCGCGCACGACAACGGCTACACCGGCGCGGGCAGCGACTGCCTGACCGACCTGCGTGCCGACAAGAACCTGAACAACCAGTTCGACAACATCTCGGGCACCGGCAACGTCGTCCAATGTGGTCAGATCCCGGTCGGCGCGGACACCACGTTCACCGTCGCACTCGGCTTCGGGAACACGGCGGCGGCCGCGACTTCCGCCGCGAGCGGATCGCTGAGCAGCGGGTTCTCCAGCGTCTCGGCGTCCTACCGCAGCGGCTGGAACTCCTACGTCGGCGGCCTGAAACCCGCCCCGGCGAGCGTTTCCGGGGACACGCAACGGCGGCGCGCGTACTACGTCGCCGCGATGGCGCTGAAGACCGCCGAGGACAAGCAGCACCCGGGCGCGAGCGTCGCGGGCCTGGCGACGCCGTGGGGCAACTTCACCAACGGCGACCAGCTCAACGACGGTTACCACCGCGTCTGGGGCCGCGACCTCTACCAGCAGGCGACCGGCCTGCTGGCCGCGGGCGACAGCGCCCAGGCCAAGCGGATGGCGCAGTTCCTCTGGAACTCCCAGTGGATCGGCAGCCCGACCGCCGGCGACGGCACGACGTACCCGGCCGGGTCGTTCCCGCGCTACAGCCCGGTTTCCGGCGTCGCCGGCGCGAGCGCCCAGCAGCTCGGCTGCTGCGAACAGCTCGACCAGGACGCCGACGCCATCCTGCTCGCGTGGCTGACCGGCCTCACCGACGCTTCGACGTACGCCAAGGTCAAGACGACCGCGAACCACATCGTCTCGACCGGACCGGACACCACCGAGCGGTGGGAGGAGCAGTACGGCAAGTCGCCGTCGTCGGTCGCGGCCGAGATCGCCGGCCTGATCGCGGCGGGCGCGATCGCCCGGGCCAACGGTGACACCGCGAGCGCGACGTCGTGGGAGTCCACAGCGGACTCGTGGCGCAACTCCCTGGCCGGCTGGACGGTGACGACGTCCGGCTACTGGGGCGGCCACACCTACTACGAACGGCTCGACCGCGCCGGGAACCCCAACGACGGCGCGACGATCTGCTTCGACGAAGGCTGCTTCTACGAGCACGACGTGACCGACTTCGGCTTCCTCGACCTGGTGCGCCTGGGCATCCGTCCCGCCGGCGACACCACGATCGCGAACTCGGTCGCGCCGACCGCGGCGGCGTCGGACGGCAACGCGGCCATGCAGGTGACGCTGCCCAACGGCGACGTCTACTTCCACCGCTACCCGCACGACAACTACGGCGAGAGCACCGCGAACTGCAGCGGCTGGCCGGCGGGTGGCAGCCGGCGGTTCGGGCGGCTGTGGCCGGTGCTGTCGGGGGAGCGCGGCCAGTACGAACTGGCTAACGGCCGTTCGGCGGCGGTGTACCTCAAGTCCATGGCGGACTCGGCCAACGACGGGTACTTCGTGCCCGAACAGGTCTGGGACCGCGGTGACGTCGGGTGCTTCGGGCTCGGCCGCCCGACCGGCAGCGCGGGCCCGCTGATGTGGGCCGAGGGCCAGTATCTCCGGCTGGCCCAGAGCATGGACGCGGGCCACAACCTCGACACGCCGTCGATCGTCAAATCCCGTTACGGCACCTGAGATCCGCCGGTCCGGCACGCCCCCTCGGTGTGCCGGACCGGCGGTCACCGCACCAGCCGCACGGTCTGCGCGGCCGGGACGAAGGTGGCGGTCTGGCCGCGGGTGAGGGCGACGGTGTCGGCTTCGAGACCGTCGCCGAACGCGACCAGGCGGTCGGATTCGACCTCCACCGTCAGCGGTGTCCCGGTCAGCTCGCCTTCGGTGTGCTCGGTCCCGGTCAGCGGGGACGGCCAGGCTTCCCGCACGAACCAGACCAGCCGGGCCTCGCCGGGGCCGGGCAGGCGCAGCCCGCTGCGGCGTTCGCGCCACACCGAGCCGCACCAGCCGGTCGCCCCGGTGCCCGTCCCGACGAGGATCCCCGACGACGCCTGGCGTTCCCGCGGCCCGCCACCGACCCCCAGCCGGTAGCGGGCCGTCTGGTGCCCGGCGTGCCCGAGGTAGATCTCGTTGAGCGCCAGCAGCCGCTGGCCGTCGTCCGCGGTGAGCTCGGCCATCGTCCGGTGCTCGACGTCCCCGGTGCCCCGCACGAGGTCCGCGACGGCTTCCGGTGGGTGCTTGACCAGGACACCGGGCCGCGCCGGCGTCACGCCGATCACCGGCTGGCCGTCGAGGTACTTGGCCACGTTGGCGATCAGGCCGTCCTGGCCGACCACGACGACGATGTCCTCCGGCGTGAACAGGAACCGGTCGAGGTCCGCGCGTTCGACCTCACCGCGGCGCCAATCGAGCGGGATCGCCGCCGACGCGGTCTTGATCGCGGCGCGCAGGGCGGCGTCGGCTTCGGTCACCTCGCCGAGGTCGCGGCCGCGCGTGCGCAGGAAGAACTCCGCCTGGCCGCGCGTGCCGTGCCGCGCCAGCAGTTCGTCCAGCTCGGTGCGCCGGTGCACCAGCACGACGCGCGGGGCGAGGCTCACGACCGCACGCCGAGCTTGGTCAGCAGCGGGGCGAGCAGGTCCGGGGTCACCGTGAGGCTGTCGATCTTCGGCAGGTTCCCGGCCAGTTCCTTGAGCGCCAGCCCGGTGAGCACCCCCTCCGGCAGGTCGCGGTACGCGGCCAGCCTGGCGGCCTCGCCCGCCGCTTCGGCCTCGCCGAGGGCCCGCTTGCCGTCGGCCTCGACCTGCGTCAGGCGTTCCTTGCGCGACGCCTGCGCCTCGGTCTCGATCCGGCTCGCCGTGGCGGCTTCCTCGGCCTGCCGCCGGGCGTTCGCCCCGCGCTGGGCGAGCAGCTGCTCCTCGCGCCGGGCCAGCTCGATCTGGCTCTGCAGCTCGTTTTCGCTGATCGCGCGTTCGCGTTCGACGGCGAGGGCACGCCGCTCGTAGGTCGCCCGGTCGGCCTCCTGCTGCACCTTCTCCCGCGCGGTCGTCTGCAGCGCCTTCTCGACCTCCGGTTCGGCGCGGATGGCGACGACGCGGACGTCGAGGACCGCCGAGCCGGTCTGCGCGAGCCGGGTGTCCTCCTCGGCGAGCCCGGCGCGGATCCGGTCGCGGACCGCCTGGACGCCGTCGACCAGCGCGGTTTCCAGCGGCGTGCGCGTGAGGACCTCGACGGCGTACTGCTGGACGTTCTCGGTGAGCAGCCCGCTGATCTGGGCGAGGGGATCGCCCCGCCAGCGGCCGGTGCCCGGGTCGATGGAGAAGTCGATCCGCTGCGCGGCCAGCGCCGGGTCCTCGATCCGGAAGGTGAGCGCGAGCTGGACGGTGACGTCCTGGAAGTCGGCCGTGCGGGCGTGGAACAGCAGCGGCAGCTCCCGGTCGTCGACCGGCACCTCCGACACGACCGCGGTGAGCGGCCGGTACCAGAACGACAGCCCGACGCCGTCGTGCGCGAGCTTGCCGCGGCGGAAGTGGCGGATGTGCACGGTGGGGGCGCCGCGCAGGTGCCGGAACCCGAACCGGCGGTCGATGTCGGCCATTGGCCCTCCTCTTATCGTCGTGGTGACGATATGGGGTCGGGGGCGTAATCGTCAAGATGACGATTAAGGGGTAGGGTGGTGGCATGGGTCACCCGCCGTTCGCCGTCACCGTGGACCTCGTCGTGCTCACCCTGACCGGGGACGAGCTGTGCGCGCTGGTGGTGCGCCGGGGAGTGGAGCCGTACGAAGGGGAGTGGGCGCTGCCGGGCGGGTTCGTCCGGGCCGACGAGGACCTGTCGGACGCGGCGCGGCGGGAGCTGGCGGAGGAGACGGGGCTGGCGCCGGGGACCGTCCACATCGAACAGCTGGCCGGGTACGGGGCACCGGGCCGGGACCCGCGGCTGCGCGTGATCACCATCGCCTACCTGGCCCTGGCGCCGGACCTGCCCACGCCGTTCGCCGGCACGGACGCGGCCGAGGCCCGATGGGTACCGGTGCGGTCACTGGCGGCCGAGCGGCTGGCGTTCGACCACGACCGCATCCTGGCCGACGGTCTCGAGCGCGCGCGGGCGAAGCTGGAGTACTCCCCGCTGGCCACGGCCTTCTGCGCCGAAGAGTTCACCGTGGCCGAGCTCCGGCGGGTGTACGAACTGGTGTGGGACACGCGGCTGGACCCCCGGAACTTCCACCGCAAGGTGACGGGGACGGAGGGCCTGCTGGCCCCGACCGGCCGCACGACGACTCGCGACGGCGGCCGGCCGGCGCAGCTGTACCGGAAGGGCAAGGCCGAGCTGCTGTACCCACCGATGCTGCGGGCGTGACGCTCAGGCAGCGAGGAGCGAGTGTCCGACGGGACGGCAGGTGAGCCCCGGTGCGGCGGCCCGCCCGGCCGCTGCCGCGAGCGCGGGAGGAGCTGCGCGGCGGGCCTGGACCGCGCTGCCCGACTCGACGAACAGCGCCGTCGCAGCGGTTAAGCAATCACGCTGTCAAGCCGCCCGGGCCGGCACCAGCCGGCGGGCGGCCGTGACCAGGGGCAGCAGCCGGGTGCCGAAGTTGCGGGCCGCGAGGCCGCCGCGCGTTGCCGGGATCAGCAGGGCCGCGGCCGTGGAAACGCCGCGCTGCTTGGGTTCCACCAGCTTCCGGTGCGTGCTTTCGTACCGGCGGAACGCCGCCGCCGCGTCGCCCGGGGTCCGGCCCAGCTCCTCGGCCAGGGTGTACGCGCCCGACATCGCCAGCGTCGAGCCGTCCCCGAAGAGGGACACGCACGACGCCGCGTCGCCGGCCAGCGCGATCCGCCCCGCCGCCCAGCCGTCGAGCCGGACCCGGCTCACCGAGTCCAGGTACAGGTCGTCCGCCTCGCGCACGCGCTCCAGCAGCTCCGGCACACGCCAGCCCGCACCCTCGTACGCCTCGGCGAGCATGCGCTTGTGCAGCGCGGAGTCGCGGTGGTCGAACCCCGCCGCGGCGTCGCCGCGGAACATGAACGCGGCGATGCCGCGGCCGCGCGACGGGTGGATCGCCAGCGCGCGGCCCGGCGAGTTGTACATGACGATCGACGTCGGGTCGGCCGGCGGCCCGGTCAGCGGCAGCGTCGCGATGTAGACGCCCATGTGCTCGACGAACGCGCGCTCCGGCCCGAACGCCAGCCGCCGGACGTTCGAATGGAGGCCGTCCGCGCCGATCACCAGGTCGAACCGCCGTGGCGCGCCCCGCTCGAACGTGACGTCGACGCCGCCGCCGTCCTGGTGCAGCCCGGTGATCGAGTCGTGGAAGGCGAACTCGGCGTCCGCGCGGGCGGCCTCGTGCAGGATCGCCGCGAGGTCGGTGCGGGGCAGTTCGATGCCGCCGTCGCCGCCGAGCGCGACGCGGCCGGTCCGCCGGCCCGCGTCGTCGACGAACTTCAGCGCGGTCGCGTCGGTGCTCGCTTCGCGCAGCTTCGCGGTGATCCCCATCCGCTCGGCGACGCGGGACGCCGGCCCGCGGACGTCGACCGGGCTGCCGCTCGAGCGCAGCCCGGCGGCGCGCTCGACGACGGTCGGCCGGAAGCCCGCGCGGGCCAGCCAGTACGCCAGGGTCGGCCCGGCGACACCCGCGCCGGAGATCAGTACGGTCTGCTCGGTCATGGTGCTACCCCCATCAAGGTCCTGACCATCGGTCAGTACCGACCGTACGCTCCTGTCCAGCGGTCAGGCAAGCGGCTAGGCTCGGGCGATGACCGACGACACCCGCGCCCGGATCCTGCGCGCCGCGCTCGAGGAGTTCTCCGAGCGCGGCTTCCACGCGACGTCGGTCCGGGAGCTGGCCGAACGCGTCGGCGTCACGAAAACCGCGGTGCTGTACCACTTCCCCGGCAAGGCCGACATCGTGACGGCGCTCGCCGAACCGCTGCTGGCCGACCTCGAAGCGGCGATGGCGAAGGCGGCGGAGGCCGCCGACCCGCGCGCGGCGGCGATCGAAGGCCTCCTCGGGGTCTGGCTCGGCCACCGCTACCTGCTGCGGATGAACCTGCGCGACCTCGGGCTGACCGCGTCGAAGGCGGTGTTCGACCGCTTCCGCGACGGGATGCTCGCGGCGAACCGGCTGGTGGCGGGCCCGGATGCGGACCTGGCCGGCCGCGTCCGCGCGGCGCAGGCGATCGCGATGCTCAGCGACCCGGTGGTGCTGTTCGCGGACGCCCCGGTGGCCGAGCTGCGTGCCGCGGTCCTCGACGGCGTCGACCGGCTGTACGCGGTGACCGAACCCGAAGACCGGCCCCGCGGCCGCCGCGGCCGCCCGCCGGTGATGAGCCAGGAGACGATCGAAGCGGCCCGCCGCCTCTACGACGCGGGGCACGCGCCGGCCGACATCGCGACGGCGCTGGGCGTTTCCCGCGCCACGATCTACCGGCACCTGCCCGGCGTCGAATAATGAGACGCATTAATGAGACTTATTGAGACGCGACCTCGATGGCGGGCAACGCCGAGAGCTGGGCGGCCGTCAGCTTCGAAGCCGCGTCGAACACCTTCTGCTGGTGCTCCTTGATCCGCTCGTCCACCAGCCGGCTCAGCTCGAAGGCCAGCCGGCCGGTCTGGCGGACCGTGACGTCGTCCACCAGCGGGCGCGCCGCCGACGTGATGACGACTCCCGAGGCCGCGCCGGCCGGGGATTGTGAGACGCCCACCGAGTAGGTCTCGCGCGGGTTGACCGGCCCGTCGAGCGAGAAGTCCCGGAGCCGGCCGAGCAGCGCGTGCCATTCCGCGACCTCGCCCGCCACCTCCGTCGCCTCGACGTCCGCCACGGTCAGGCCCATCCCGCGGTCGCCGGTGCGGAAGCAGCGCGCGTAGGAGTTGAGCGCCGACACCCACAGCGCCTCGACGAGCACCGCGTCCACCCGCGGGTGGGCCAGCTCGGCCACCAGCCGTTCGCAGCACCCGAGCGTGAACTGGAGGTCGTCGAAGATCGCGACGAGGTCGGCCAGGCCCAGCGCACCGGGGGTGGCCAGCTGCCGGGCGCTCGAAGGGGTCGTCGTGGAAGCGGGCATCCTCCAACGACACCGCATCCGGGCGCGTCCCGGGGTCTCAATTTGCGACACCACCCGCCACGGGCCGCAGCGTCAGCGTGAACGACGTCTTCCGCGGCACCAGCCGGTACGCCGGCAGCACGCCGGGCCCGCAGGCCGCCGTCCCCAGGCCGTGCTGGGCGACGTCCAGCGTCAGGTGCACCAGCGAGCCGGACTCCAGCTCGTCCGTGTGCCTCGCCACCTCCAGGGCTGCCGCCGTCCAGCGGCGGGCCGTGAAGTCGAAGGCGGGGTCGCCGTCGACGCGGATGCCCGTGCCGTCCGGAGCCGTCCACGCAGCCCAGCGCACCGCCGTGCGGTTACCGTTCTCCTGCGGGAAGACGTACGGCGTCTGCAGGCCGTCGACGCTGTTCGAGAACCGGCCGATCCGCACCGCCTGGCGGCTGTCCGGGTACGCCTCGCCGGGGCCGCCGCCGAACCACTCGGCCGAGCCGAACGTGCCCGGGATCGCCATCGCCAGGCCGAGCCGGGGGAGCGTGTCGGGCACGGGACCGTCCGGGGTGACGTCGACGCGCAGCCGGAGGCCGCCGTCGAACGCCGTCCACGTGTAGTCCGCGAACAGGCCGAACGCCCGCGCCGGCGGGGCGGCCCGGGTGCGCACCACGAGTTCGTCCCCGTCGGCGTCGACCGCGATGACCCGGTGCTGCAGCCGGTGCAGCCCCGCTTCGAGCCACCGCGAGGCGTCGGACGGCCCGGGGGAGGAACCGCGGTCGTTGTCCGTGGTCGCACGCCAGACGTCGAGCCGCGGACCGTGGACCGGGTGCCCGCCGAGTGCCGTCAGCGCACCCGTCACGGCGTCGAACTCACCGGCGCCGAGGACGAGCTGCCCTGCCGTCCGGAACACCGGCCCGCGCACCGGCGGCACCGGGCGGGCGGGCGCCGGCGACACCGGCAGCTGACCCCAGCCGACGACGTGCCCGGCGGGTGCCCACGCCGTCGCCGAAGCCAGCGCGGCCGAGACCGTCAGCCAGGATTCGCCGCCGGTGGGCGGCAACGAGGGCAGCGGAACGGAACCGCTCTGTCCGGAGTGGACGGCCGGGACGTCGAGGACACCCCGTGCGACGGCGATCCCCTCGTCTTCGAGGACCCAAGAGAACTCGAGGTGCTCGGTCGAAACGAAGTCGTAGTGGTTCGACACCCGGATCCCGGCCGGGCCGGCGTCGATGCGCACCGGCTCGATGATCTTCGCGAACTCCGTCAGCCCCGGCGACGGCGTGCGGTCCGGGAAGAGCAGGCCGTCGATGACGAAGTTGCCGTCGTGGAGGGGTTCGCCGAAGTCGCCGCCGTAGGCGAAGTGGCCGGGAACGGCCAGGCCGTGGTCGATCCACTCCCAGACGAACCCGCCCTGGCAGTTCGGGTACCGCTCGAACAGCTCGCGGTACTCCAGCAGCCCGCCCGGCCCGTTGCCCATCGCGTGCGCGTACTCGCAGAGGATGAACGGCAGGTCCCGGCGCCGTGCGTTGTCGTCTTCCCGGCGCCCGATCCGGTCGACTTCGTCCGGGGTCGCGTACATCCGGCTGTGGACGTCCACATAGGAGCAGTCGTGGTCGCCCTCGTAGTGCACCGGCCGCGTCGGGTCGCGGTGGCGCACCCACTCCGCCATCCGCGCCAGGTTGTCCCCGGTGTGGCTTTCGTTGCCCAGCGACCAGAGGATCACGCTGGGCCGGTTCTTGTCCCGCTCGACGGTGCGCCGCATCCGGTCGAGGTAGGCGCCGGTCCACATCGGCTCGGCGCTCGGGTTGCGGTCCCAGCCCAGCGGCCCGAAGCCGTGGGTCTCCAGGTCGCACTCGTCGATCACCCACAGCCCGTACTCGTCGCACAGCTCGAGGAACGCCGGGTCCGGCGGGTAGTGGCTGGTCCGGACGGCGTTGACGTGGTGCCGCTTCATCAGCAGGACGTCGGCCAGCGCGGTCTCGCGCGAAACGACGCGCCCGGTGCGGGGGTCGTGCTCGTGGCGGTTCACCCCGCGCAGCAGCAGCCGCCGCCCGTTGACCTTGAGCTGACCGTCCTCGACGGACACCGTCCGGAAGCCGATCCGCACCGGCACGCGTTCGGCCGCGGTGGACAGCGTGCCCTCGTACAGCCGGGGCGTCTCGGCGCTCCACGGCTCGACGGGCAGCTCCAGCGGTTCCCCGGCCGGGTGTCCCGCGACGCCCAGCGAGGGGATGTCCAGCACGACGTCCGGGCCGGTCTCGACGCGGAGCGTGCCCAGCCCCGAAACGTGGTCGTAGTCCGCGCGCACCCAGTAGTCGCCGATGCCGCCCGGCGGCCGCGACAGCAGGGTGACCGCGCGGAAGATCCCGGACAGCCACCACATGTCCTGGTCTTCGAGGTAGCTGCCCGCCGACCACTGGTGCACGCGCACCACCAGGACGTTGTCCCGGGACCGCAGCAGCGGGCCGACCTCGAACTCCGACGGCAGCCGGCTGCCCTTCGTGACGCCGAGCTCGGTGCCGTTGAGCCAGATCCGGCCGCACGAGTCGATCCCGTCGAAGCGCAGCAGCGCCGGCCCCGCGGGCCAGTCCGGCGGCAGGTCGAAGCGCACCCGGTGATCGCCGGTCGGGTTGTCCGACGGGACGTGCGGCGGGTCGACCGGGAACGGGTAGTGCACGTTCGTGTAGGCGGGCTCGCCGTGGCCGTGCAGCTGCCACAGTGACGGCACCGGCAGCTCGGCCCACCCAGCGTCGTCGAACCCGGGCTCGAAGACGTCCGGGGGAGCGGCCCCGACGCTCGGCGACAGCCGGAACCGCCAGGTGCCGTCGAGCGACAGCGAGGGCGCGTCGGAGCTGAAGGCCGCGCGCGGGGGTACCGAACCGCGGCCGGGGCCCGGGTCGTCGACGTACGACATGGAGTCCTCTCGCCAGCGTGCCGTGAACGTTCCCGTGAACGTTCACGGACTGCTCGGCAGTCTGCGTGGCGCCGCGTCGACGTGTCAAGGGATCAGGCGGATTCGCGCAGGTGGAGGGCCGCGCGGACGATCAGCTCGCCGGGCTCGAGGGGGGCGGCACCGGTCACGAGCCGGGCCGCCTGCTCGACGGCGAGGGCGCCGAGCGCGCGGGTGTCGATGGCGACGCTGGAGAGCTCCGGCTCGACGAGGGTGCCGAGCGCGAGGCCGTCGAAGCCGATCACCGCGAGGTCGGCGGGCACGCGCAGGCCGAACCGGCGGGCCTCGCGCAGGGCGCCGATGGCGATGACGTCGTTGAAGGCGAACACGGCGGTGACGTCGGGGTGCGCGGCGAGCAGGGTGGCGAGCGCGGCACCGCCGCCGTCGACGCTCTGGGGAGCGCGCGCGATCCACCCGGGCGCCAGCGCGATGCCGTGCTCGGCGACGGCGCGGCGGAACCAGCGCTGGCGGACGCTCGGGTCGGGGCGGCCGTCGTGGTCGAGCATCCCGATCCGCCGGTGCCCGCGGCCGACCAGGTGGGCGACGGCTTCCCGGACACCGTCCTCGCCGTCGATCGCGATCCCGCTGAACCGCTCGGCGCGCGGCTCCCGGCCGATCAGCACCACCGGGATGCCGGGGGTGAAGCGGTCGAGGTCCTCGTCGGACCGGCTGAAGTAGCCGACCACCGCGTCCACCTGGGTGCCGATCACCCGCAGCGTGGCCAGTTCCTGCTCGGCGTCGCCCGCGGTGTCGTAGACGACGACGTGCCAGCCGCGGGCCCGGGCCGCCGCCAGCGCGCCGGAGGCGACCTCGGTGAAGAAGGGGTTGAGCAGGTCCGGCACCACCAGCCCGATCGTGGTGGTGTCCGGCCGGACCAGGCCGCGGGCGAAGCGGCTGGGGCGGTACCCGAGCTCGCGGGCGGCGTCGAGCACGCGCTGCTTGGTCGAGCCGTCGATCTCGG
Source organism: Amycolatopsis sp. cg9 (assembly GCF_041346945.1). Taxonomy (NCBI): domain Bacteria; kingdom Bacillati; phylum Actinomycetota; class Actinomycetes; order Pseudonocardiales; family Pseudonocardiaceae; genus Amycolatopsis; species Amycolatopsis sp. cg9. The sequence goes on from NZ_CP166850.1 coordinate 7,731,686, forward strand.
CCTTGTCGTTCAGCGCCCGCGACACCGTCTGCCGGGACACCCCGGCCGAGCGGGCGACGTCGTGGATCGTCACCCGCCGGGGTGCGGTGCTGCTCGTGGACACCCGTCGAGTATGCCCGCCCGCGGCCGGGCCGCTACCCGAGCGGGGTGCGTTCCCGTCGCTTCGAGACGAAGCGCCAGCCCACCGCCAGCACCACGCCCAGCACCGGGATCGAGTAGAACGCCACCTTCTCGGCGCCGTCGGAGAAGCCCATCAGGACCACGACCAGGACCAGGAAGGCCAGCGTCGCCCAGCCGGAGTAGGGCGCCCACGGCATCCGGTACGACGGGCGCTCCAGCTCACCGCGCAGCGCGGCCTGGCGGAGGCGCAGCTGGCAGAAGACGAGCGTGGCCCACGTCGTGATCACGCCGAGGGAGGCGATCGCGATGGCGATGTCGAACGCGTCCTTGGGCACCAGGTAGTTCAGGACCACGCCGAGCAGGTAGGCGACCGAGGTGAACAGGATGCCGCCGTAGGGCACGTGGCGCCCGCTCATCCGGCTGACGAACGACGGCGCCTCGCCCTTCTCGGCCAGCGAGCGCAGGATCCGGCCGGTGGAGTAGAGCCCGGAGTTGACGCTGGACAGCGCCGCGGTGAGCACGACCGCGTTCATCACGTCGCCGATGCCCGGGATCCCCAGCCGGCTGAAGACCGTCACGAACGGGCTCTCGTCGCCGTTGTAGAACGGCCAGGGCAGCAGCATCGCGAGCATCAGCACGGACCCGACGTAGAACACGCCGATCCGCCACACCACGCCGTTGATCGCCTTCGGCAGCACCTTGCGGGCGTCCTTGGTCTCGCCGGCCGCGATGCCCACGACCTCGATGGCCGAGTAGGCGAAGATGACCGCCTGCAGGGTCATCAGCGCGATCCCGACACCGGCCGGGAAGAGTCCACTGTGGCCGGTCAGGTTGTGCGGGCCGGCGGTGGTGCCGCCGATGTCGGCGCTGGTGAGCACCAGCCCGATCGCGGTGACCAGGAAGACGACGATGGCCAGCACCTTGACCACCGAGAACCAGAACTCCAGCTCCCCGAACAGCTTCACCGAAAGCAGGTTCACCGCGATGAGCACGCCGAGTGCGACCAGCGCGGTGATCCACTGCGGCACGTCCGGCAGCCACTTGTGCACGTAGATCGCCACCGCGGTGATCTCCGCGATGCCGGTCATCGCCCAGTTCACCCAGTACATCCAGCCGGAGACGAACCCGGCCCACGGGCCGATGAACTTCCGCGCGTAGGTGACGAAGCTGCCGGAGCTGGGCTCGTGCAGGACGAGCTCGCCGAGCGCGCGCATCACGAAGTAGGCGGCCACCCCGCAGATCGCGTAGGAGAAGACCAGCGACGGGCCGACCTGGTGGAGCTTGCCGCCGGCGCCGAGGAAGAGCCCGACGCCGATCGCGCCGCCGATGGCGATCATCTGCACTTGGCGGTTGCCCAGCGCTTTCGAGTAGCTTTCACCTTTTTCGGTGAGGAGCGAGGAATCCATGGTTCCGGGACGCTAGAGCTTGTGCGGCAAGTCACCAAGCACCATAAGGAAGACTTAAGGTGTGCGGGAGATCACCACCCGGTTTTCCCCGGTATCGCCCGGTTTCGATTTGACAAGGGGCGCCGCGCACCCGGAACCACGCGGCTTCTACGCTACGGCGGTGGACCTCGCGGCGCTGCTGGACCGGATCGCCGACGACGTCGCGCCCGACGTCGGCCGCGGCGCCGTCGCGGACTACATCCCGGCACTGGCCAGGGTCGAGCCGGGGCGGTTCGGCATGGCGGTGGCCGAAGTGGACGGTGCGCTGCACGGCGTCGGCGATTGGCGGCACCCGTTCTCCGTGCAGAGCATGTCCAAAGTGTTCACCCTCGCCTTGACGCTTTCCCGCGGTGACGGCGTGTGGGCGCGGGTCGGCCGCGAACCGTCGGGCGACCCGTTCAATTCGCTGGTGCAGCTGGAACACGAGGACGGTATCCCGCGCAACCCGTTCATCAACGCCGGTGCGCTGGTGGTGACCGACGAACTCGCGCGCCACGGCGACGCGGCGGAGGCGTTGCTCGCCTTCCTGCGGGAGGAGAGCGGCCGGGCCGAAATCGACGTCGACGCCGAGGTGGCGGCGTCGGAGGCGGGCCACGCCGACCGCAACCGCGCCCTCGCGTACTTCATGGCCTCCTACGGCAACATGCGGCACCCCGTGCCGTCGGTGCTCGACCAGTACGTCCGTCAGTGCTCGATCGCGATGAACTGCGCGGACGTCGCCCGCTCGGCGTTGTTCCTGGCCCGCCACGGCGTCCGCAACGACGGGTCACGGCTGCTCGACCTGAGCGCGGCCAAGCGCGTCAACGCGGTGATGCTGACCTGCGGCACCTACGACGCGGCCGGCGAGTTCGCCTACCGCGTCGGCCTGCCCGGCAAGAGCGGCGTGGGCGGCGGCATCGTCGCGATCGTGCCGGGCCGGTGCGCGGTGTGCGTGTGGAGCCCGGGCCTGGACGCGCGCGGGAACTCCGTGGCAGGGGTGGCCGCGCTCGACCGGTTCACCACGCTGACCGGCTGGTCGGTCTTCTGAGTCAGCGCAGGTAGTTGTAGACGGTCGCCCGCGAGATCCCCAGCAGGTCGGTCAGCGCCGGCACCGCGTTCTTCAGCTCCAGGAACCCGCGCTCCTTCAACGACCGGACGAGGTCCTTCTTCGCCGCCGCGGCCAGGCCGCGCGGGGTGTGGCCGCGCTCGGCCGCGTAGTCCTCGACCAGGGCGCGGAGTTCGTCGCCCGTGCGGGCGCGCAGGCTCTCGGCCAGCGGCGCGGGTTCGTCGGTGCCGGCCAGGCGGGTGAGGGCGTGCGCCGCCGAGCCGAGCAGGGACACGTCGAGGTTCAGGCACAACGCGGCCACGTACTCGCCGGCGGAGTTGCGGATGCCGATCGACGTGCTCTTCGCCGGGCGCCCGTCCGGGAACCGGTTCGGGTAGTTCTGGAGCACGTCCGGGAAGCCCGGGTCGGCGATCCGCGCCAGGCCCAGCTCGGTGGCGGGGTCGCCGACGGCGCGGCCGGACAGGCCGCCTTCGATCGCGCGCACGGCGTGGGCCGGGTCGCGCAGATCGTGCAGCACCACCTCGCACAGGCCGGGGAACATCCGGCCGACGGCGTGGGCGATCTTCTCGGCTTCGCGCAGCAGCAGCTCGTCCTCGGTCACCCGATCAGCTCCCGCAGCTTGTCGGCCGCCTTCAAGCCGGAGCCGGTGAGCACCACGACGGTGGTTTCGCCCGGCCGGATCGCGCCGCGGCCGCGGAAGACGTCGATGGCCGCGGCGGCGGTCGCGCTGGTCGGCTCGGCGTAGAGGCCGAGGGCCGCCAAGCGGCGGGCGGCCGCGGCGATGGCGTCCTCCCCGATCGCGGCCGTGTCGCCGCCCGAGCGCCGGATCGCCGCGACCACCTCCGGCAGGCGCACCGGCCGCCGGATCGCGGTGCCCTCGGCGACGGTCGGGGCGAACGGCGGCGGCTGCCGGTCGTGGACGGCGGCGTCGACGGGGGAGCAGTTCCGCGGTTGCGCGACGAGCAGCCGCGGCAGCCGCGTGATCGACCCGGCGGCCAGGAGCTCGCCGAACCCGAGGTCGCAGCCCAGCACGATGCTGCCCGCGCCGGCGACCGTGACGACGGCGTCGGGTGCGCGGAAGCCGAGGTCTTCCCACAGCTCGTAGGCGAGGGTCTTGGTGCCCTGCAGGAAGAAGGGGTGCCAGTTGTGGCTGGCGTACGTCGTGGCCGCCGAGCGCCGGACGGCTTCGGCGGCGGTGTCGTCGCGGGTGCCGGGCACCAGTTCGACCGTCGCGCCGTACGCGCGGGTCTGCAGCACCTTCGCGGGCGAGGTCCCCTCGGGGGCCAGGACGGTCGCCGCGATCCCGGCCGCGGCGCTGTAGGCCGCGACCGACGAGCCGCCGTTGCCGGAGCTGTCTTCCAGGAGCTGCTTCACGCCGGCGCCGGCCAGTGCGGACACCATGACGCTGGAGCCGCGGTCCTTGAAGCTGCCGGTCGGGCTGAACCATTCGAGCTTGAACCGGACGTCGGTGCCGCCCCAGGTCCGCGGGACCAGCGGGGTGCAGCCCTCGCCGAGGGAGACCGGGCGGAGGTCGCCGGGCAGTGCGGCCCGGTACCGCCAGAGCGACCGGTCCCCGGTTTCGACGTCGCCGGGGCCGAGCCCGGCCAGCGGGGCGACGGTGAGCGGGGCGCCGTCGTCGCCGCGCCACCGCAGCGGGTCACCCGGGTACCGCGTTCCCGAGCGGTCGTCGGTGTACCAGTAGTCCACAGCACCTCCACGGCTGGACAGTCCGTCCAAGTCTAGACGGTGCGTCCATCGTTACTGGCGGGTATGCGAAATGTCTTCAGCTTTTCTCAGGGAAAATTTGTAACGCGGCGGGGGAAGATTGCGATCACCGCCGTCCGGCGGGCACCGAACGCGGCACCGATGGTGTTCGCCCGAATACCGGCGGTCGCGCCGCCTGGGACGAGCGGCGGGGCGACCGGCGAGGCAGGGAGGTTCGTCCGTGATCGCGTGAGCACCGGAAATCCGGGCGGCGCCCCAATCCACAGTGGACTCACGAAGGGGTGCGGAGTGGCCAACGCATTCTCGGGCCGATTCTCGCGCGCGTCCGGAAAGGCGCGAATTGGCCTTACTTGGTAACCGAAGAATTGACGTCCGGTGCGACTGCCGAGAAGTGGATACCGGACGGTCGGTTTTACTTTTCCGATACGTCCCGGTCGCGTTGCCGAAACGCCCGACCCGCCGGTCGGAGTGGTCCGGTGCGGGCAACCGCCCGGCGTCCACCAGGCGGGATGGCTTGCGCCGTCCGGCGGCGTGCGTCCAGTGGACCACCCCCGGAACCGGTCCGGCGGCCGTCGGCGGCAATCCGGTCCCGCATCCCGGACGCGGGGAACATGACGGCCGCGTTAAATTCTTGCGCTACCGGCCTGGTCGATCCCGAATTTTCTGAACCGCGGCGATGAAATCGCGGTGGGTTGTTGACGACGTGGAGGGAACCCGCTTAAGTACTCCCCGTTGCCCATCACCCATTCGTGCGTAGCGGGAGTTCCCATGCGTCTCTCGAAAGACGACTCCGCGCCGGCCGGGCTGGTCGTCGCCGTGTCGCCGCTGCGATGGCCGTCCGCGCGCGGGGTCGCCGCCGCCGCGCGCGGGGGCGGGCTCGGCGTGCTCGACCTGACCGGCGGGGACGCCGCCGGCGCGGAGGAGCTCGCGCTGCTGGGCGAATGGGGGATCCCGGCGTTCGGGGTCCGGCTCGCCGGCCCGCCCGCGGGTGCGGAACTGCCCGAAGCCGTCACCACCGTCCTGCTGACCGAAGACGCCGGGTGCGCGGCGCGCGACTTCCCGGGCCGCCGGGTGCTGGCCGAGGTCACCTCCCGCGCGTCGGCCGAGCGGGCGGTCGGCGGCGGCGCGCACGGTCTCGTCGCCCGCGGTCGCGAATGCGGTGGCCGGACCGGGGAACTGAGCACGTTCGTGCTGCTGCAGGCCTTGCTCGGGAACTTCGACGTCCCGGTGTGGGCCGCGGGCGGGATCGGGCCGCACACCGCCGCGGCCGCGATCGCCGGTGGTGCCGCCGGCGTCGTGCTCGACACGCAGCTCGCCCTGCTGCCGGAGGCCGAGCTGCCGTCGCGGCTCACGACCGGCCTGGCCGGGCTCGACGGGTCGGAAACGACCGTCGTCGACGGCGTCCGCGTGCTCGCCCGCCGGGGCGCCGAACCGCTCGAAGCGGGCCAGGACGTCTTCCTCGCCACCCGGTTCCGCGACCGCTGGGGCACGGTGACCGCGGCGGTCCGCGGCCTGGCCGACGCCGTCGGGGAGGCGCTGCGCGGGGAAACGCCGGTGCTGGGACCGGCCGGCGCGGGCCGCCGCGCGCTCGGCACGGCGCTGCCGATCGCGCAGGGCCCGATGACCCGGGTCAGCGACCAGCCCGCGTTCGCCGCCGAGGTCGCGGCGGGTGGGGCGCTGCCGTTCATCGCGCTGGCCCTGTCCGGTGCGGAGCAGACCCGCGAAGTCCTGGACCGGACCCGCGAAGCCGTCGGCGACGCGCCGTGGGGCGTCGGGGTGCTGGGGTTCGCCGCCGACGACGTCAAAGCCGCCCAGCTGGCGGTGATCCGGGAGCTGCGGCCGACCCACGCGATCATCGCCGGTGGCCGCCCGGCGCAGGCGGCGGTCCTGGAGGACGCCGGCATCTCGACGTTCCTGCACGTGCCCTCGCCCGGGCTGCTCAAGCAGTTCCTCGAGGCCGGGGCGCGCAAGTTCGTCTTCGAGGGCTCGGAGTGCGGCGGCCACGTCGGGCCGCGCACCAGTTTCCCGCTGTGGGAAGCGCAGCTGGGCGTCCTCGCCGACTTCCTCGCCACCACCCCGGACGCGGCCGCGCAGCTGCAGCTGCTGTTCGCGGGCGGCGTCCACGACGAACGGTCGGCCGCGATGGTGGCCGCGCTCGCCGCGCCGGTGGCCGAGCGAGGTGCGGCGATCGGGGTGCTGATGGGCACCGCGTACCTGTTCACGCGCGAGGCCGTCGCGGCGGGCGCGGTGCTGCCGGGGTTCCAGCGGCAGCTGCTGGCCGCCCGGCACACCGATCTGCTGGAAACCGCGCCGGGGCACGCCACCCGCTGCGTCCGCAGCCCGTTCACCGAGGAGTACGCGGCGATCAAGGCGGACCTCGCCGGGCGGGGCGTGCCGAGCCGGGACGCCTGGGAACAGCTGGAGACGCTCAACGTCGGGCGCCTCCGCCTGGCGAGCAAGGGCATCGAGCGCGTGGGCGCCGAACTGCGCGCCGTCGGCGAGGACCGGCAGCTCGCCGAGGGCATGTTCATGGCGGGCGAGGTCGCGGTGCTGCGCTCGGCCGTGACGACGATCGCCGAGCTGCACCACGCGGTGGGGGACGGCGCGGACGCGTTCCGGCGCGCGCGGGCCGCGGAGTTCGGCGGCACCGCACCGGAGCCCGGCGCGCCCGAGCCCCTCGAAATCGCGATCGTCGGGATGGCGTGCCTGTTCCCGCAGGCCCCCGATCTGGCGTCGTACTGGGCCAACGTGCTGTCCGGGGCGGACGCCGTCACCGAGGTCCCGCCGCAGCGCTGGGACCCGGCGCTGTACTACGACCCCGAGGGCCAGGGCGCGGGGACGCCGTCGCGCTGGGGCGGGTTCCTGCCCGAGATCGGGTTCGACCCGCTGCGCTACGGCATCCCGCCGTCGTCGCTGGCCAGCATCGAACCCGTGCAGCTGCTGGCCTTGGAGGCCGCGCACCGGGCGCTGGTGGACGCCGGGTACGAGCACCGCGCGTTCGACCGGTCGCGGACGTCGGTGGTGTTCGGCGCCGAGGCGGGCAGCGACCTGTCGAACGCGATGACGCTGCGGACCGTGCTGCCGTCCTACGTCGGCGGACTGCCCGCCGAACTGGACGAACGGCTGCCGCGGCTCACCGAGGACTCGTTCCCGGGGGTGCTGGCCAACGTCATCGCCGGGCGGATCGCCAACCGGCTCGACCTGGGCGGCGCGAACTACACCGTCGACGCGGCCTGCGCGTCGTCGCTGACCGCCGTCGACGTCGCGTGCAAGGAACTGACCGCCGGCACCAGCGACCTCGTCCTCTGCGGCGGCGCGGACCTGCACAACGGCATCAACGACTACCTCCTGTTCGCCTCGGCGCACGCGCTCTCGCCGACCGGGCGGTCGGCGACGTTCGACAGCGCGGCCGACGGCATCGCGCTCGGCGAGGGTGTCGCCTGCGTCGCGCTCAAGCGGCTGGCCGACGCCGAACGCGACGGCGACCGGGTGTACGCGGTGATCAAGGGCGTCGGCGCGGCGTCCGACGGCCGCGCGCTCGGGCTGACCGCGCCCCGGCCGGAAGGCCAGCGCACCGCGCTGACCCGCGCCTACCGCAACGCCGGCGTCTCGCCCGCGCGCGTCGGGCTCGTCGAGGCGCACGGCACCGGCACGGTCGTCGGCGACCGGACCGAGCTGGCCACGCTGACGAAGGTGTTCAGCGAGGCCGGTGCCGCGCCGGGCGGCTGCACGATCGGGTCGGTGAAGTCGCAGATCGGGCACACCAAGTGCGCCGCGGGCCTGGCCGGGCTGATCAAGACCGCGCTCGCGCTGCACACCGGCGTCAAACCGCCGACCCTGCACATCTCGGCGCCGAACCCGGCCTGGGACGCCGAGACCAGCCCGTTCGTGTTCCAGTCGGCCGCGCAGCCGTGGGCCGCGCCGGCCGCGGACCGGATCGCCGGGGTCAGCGCGTTCGGCTTCGGCGGGACCAACTTCCACGTCGTGCTGGGCGCGCACGACAGCGTGCCCCCGGCTCAGGCGGCCGACGAGTGGCCCGCGGAGCTGTTCACCTTCGAGACGGAGGCGGCGGCGCGGGACCTGCTGGCGCTGGCCTCGGACGTGCCGGCCGGGTACGAGCCGTGGCGGTTGCGGGACCTGGCGCTGAGCACGTCGCGGCGGGCGGCGGGCCGGGCGGCGCGGCTCGCCGTGGTCGCGTCCACTGTGGACGAACTGGTGTCACGGCTGCGCGAGGCGCTCGACGGGCGCGATCCGGCCGGGGTGTTCCGCGGCGACGGGAGCGAACCCGGTTCGGTGGCGGTGCTGTTCCCCGGCCAGGGCAGCCAGCGGCCGGGCATGTTCGCCGAGCTGTTCGTCGCCTTCCCGGACCTGCAGCGGTACCTGCGCCTGGACCCGGTGACCGCCGGCGCCGTCTTCGGGCCCGCGGTGTTCGGCGAGGCGGCGCGCCAGGCGTCGGCCGACCGGGTCACCGACACCCGCGTCGCCCAGCCCGCGCTCGGCCTCGCCGGCCTGGCGGCGTTCCGGCTGCTGACCCGGGCCGGCGTGCGGCCCGCGATGCTGGGCGGGCACAGCTACGGCGAGCTGACCGCGCTGGCGGCGGCCGGGTCCCTCACCCCCGAGGGACTGCTGCACGCGAGCCACGCCCGTGCGGGGGCGATCCTGGACGCGGTGCCCGCGTCGGACCCGGGTGCGATGGCCGCGGTGTCGGCGTCCGCCGCCGACGTCCGCGCGGCCCTCGGCTCGTCGCCGGTCGTGCTGGCCAACCACAACTCGCCGAAGCAGACGGTGATTTCCGGGGCGACGGCGGACGTCACGGCGGCGGTCGAGCGGCTGCGTGGAGCCGGGCTGGGCGCGAAACGGCTCCAGGTGGCCTGCGCGTTCCACAGCCCGCTGGTGGCCGCCGCCGGTGCGGCGTTCGGCCGCACGCTGGGCGCGATCGGCGTCGTCCGGCCGGCCATCCCGGTGTACGGCAACCGGACGGCGGCGCCCTACCCGGCCGGCCCGGACGAGATCCGCGGCGAGCTGGCGGCGCAGCTGGGCGCGCCGGTGCGGTTCGTCGAGCAGATCGAGGCGATGTACGCGGCCGGGGCGCGGGTGTTCGTCGAGGCGGGACCGGGCGCCGTGCTGGCCGGGCAGGTCGAAGCGATCCTCGGCGACCGTCCCCATCGGACGGTCGGCTTCGAGCAGCCGGGCCGCCGCGGCCTGCCGGGCTTCCTCGGCGCGCTGGCACGGCTGGCGGTGTCCGGCGCACCGCTCGAGACCGGCTGGCTGTTCCGCGGCCGCGACGCGGTCGACGCGGCGACGGCCCCGCGGCCGAAGCGCCCGGGCTGGACGGTCGACGGCCACCTGCTCCGCACCGCGGACGGCACGATCCCGGCGGGCGCGCTGCGGCCGGCCTCGCGGGTCACGCTGGGACCGCCCGCCGCGGCGGCACCGACGTCGGAGGCGATGGTCGCGGACTTCCTGCGGACCAGCCGCGAGATGATCGCCGCCCAGCGGGACGTCCTGCTCGGCTTCTTCGGCAGCGCGGAAGCACCCGTGCCGAAGCGCCCCAATGTGGCGTTGGTTGCGTCCAACGCACCGAACGCCACATTGGGTGCGTCAGACGCACCGAACGCCACATTGGGGCGCTCGGTGCTGGAGACGGTCGTCGCGGTGATCGGGGAGCGGACGGGCTATCCGGTCGAGATGATCGAGCCGGACCTCGATCTCGAGGCGGATTTGAGCGTGGATTCGATCAAGCGCGCGGAGATCGCGGGCGAGCTGGCGGCCCGGCTCGGCCTCACCGGCGGTGACGTCGAGGAGTTCGCGAAGGCCCGCACGGCCGCGGCGATCGCCGAGCTGATCGGGGCCCCGCAGCCGCCTTCGGCCGGCACCTCGGTGCTGGAGACCGTGGTCGCGGTGATCGGGGAGCGGACCGGCTACCCGGTGGACATGATCGAGCCGGATCTCGATCTCGAAGCGGACCTGAGCGTCGACTCGATCAAGCGGGCCGAGATCGCCGGGGAGCTGACCGTCCGCCTCGGCACCGGCGACGTCGAGGTGCTGGCCAAGGCCCGGACCGCGGCGGGGATCGCGGAGCTGCTGGGTGCGGGCGAAGCGGACCGCGCCGAACCACAGCCGGTGACCAGTGAGCCCGAGCCCGTGATCGTCGCGCCGAAGCGGTACGTCCTGGCCGAGGTCGCGCTCGCCCCCGCCGGCACCCCCGACATCGCCGGCCGCCGGTTCCTGGTCCTCGGCTCCGGCGCCTTCGCCGACGACGTCCGCGCCGAACTCGGGGCCCACGGCGCCGAGGCCGAAACCGGCGAGGACGTCCGCCCCGGCTTCGACGGGTACCTGTTCCTCGCCCCCGTCCTGCCCGCCGCCTTCTCCCGGTACCGGGACGCCCTCGCCCAGTACCCCCGGTGGCTGCTCAGCGCCGGACCGGCCGAGGGGCTCCGAGGGTTCCACCGCAGCGTCGCCCGCGAATACCCGGACACGCTCACCCGGGTCGTCGAAGGCGCGGGCGCCGCCGGCTTCGTCGCCGAACTGTCCACACCGGACCGCGAACCGGTCGTCGTGCACCGCGGGACCACCAGGCACGGCATCGAACCCGCCGAGGAAAGCCTGGGCCTGCTCGCCGGCAGCGGCGCGGGCCCCGCGGGCGACGGCGTGGCCGAAGCCGCCGCCATCGGGCTGGACCGCGAGTCGGTCGTCCTGCTCGTCGGTGGCGCCAAGGGCATCACCGCCCGGTTCGCCGGCACCCTGGCCGCGACCACGCGGTGCCGCGTCGAGCTGCTCGGCCGGACGCCGGTCCCGGCCGCGGAAGACGAGTACCCGCAGGCGAAAGACGCCAAGGCGCTCCGCGCCGCCCTCATCGGCGCGGGCCTGAAGAACCCCGCCGAAATCGAGCGGGCCGTCCGGCGGATCACCGGCGAACGCGAGGTCCGCACCACCCTCCGAGAGCTCGAGGCGCTCGGCAGCCCGGTGCGCTACCAGTCCGTCGACATGCTCGACGCCGAAGCCGTCCACCGCGCGGTCAAGGAGATCCACGCCGAACACGGGCGGCTCGACGGGATCGTCTACGCCGCCGGCGTCATCGAGGACAAGCTCGTCAGGGACAAGACGCCGGAGTCCTTCGCCCGCGTCTACAGCACCAAAGTGGACGGTGCGGACACCCTCCTCGAAGCGACCGCCGACCTGCCCGACGAGCCGAAGTTCGTCGTCCTGTTCGGCAGTATCGCCGCCGCGCTCGGCAACCGGGGCCAGGCCGACTACGCCGCGGCGAACGACGCCCTCGAAGCGCTCGGGCGGCGGTGGCCAGCCGGGCGCGCGGTGACCGTCCACTGGGGACCGTGGGCACCGGCCGGCGAGCACGACGGGATGGTCACCCGCGAGCTCATGCGGGACTACGCCCGCCGGGGCATCGCGCTGATCGACCCCGAGGAAGGCACCCTCGGGCTGCTGCGCGAGCTGGCCTGGGGCCGCGCCGGCACCGCCGCCGTCGTCCACACCGCGTCCGGGTGGTGACCGGGATGCGCGTGGCGATCGTCGGGATGTCGGTGCTGCTGCCCGGGGCCCCGGACCTGGCCGCCTACTGGCGCAACCTCGCCGGCGGCGTCGACGCCATCACCGAGGTCCCGCCGGAGAAGTGGGACGGCACGCACTACGCGCCGGACGAGCGGCGGGCCGACCGGGTCTACTGCCGCCGCGGCGGGTTCGTCGACGAGCTGGCCGAAGTGGACGTCACCGGGTTCGGGATCATGCCGAACTCCGTGCCCGCCACCGAACCCGACCAGCTGATCGCGCTGCGGGTCGCCGCGCAGGCCCTCGCCGACGCCGGCGGCCCGGACCGCCTGCCCGCGGACCGGGCGAAGGTCGGCGTGGTGCTCGGCCGCGGCGGCTACCTGACACCCGGTCTCGTCCGGCTCGACCAGCGCGTCCGCACCGCGACCCAGCTGGTCCGCACGCTCGGCGAGCTGATGCCCGGACTCGGCGCGGACCAGCTCGACGCCGTCCGGCAGGCCTTCACCGACCAGCTCGGCCCGGAGGCCCCCGAGTCCGCGATCGGGCTGGTGCCCAACCTCGCCGCGTCGCGGCTGGCCAACCGCCTCGACCTGCGCGGCCCGGCCTACACCGTGGACGCCGCGTGCGCGTCCTCCCTGATCGCCGTCGACCACGCCGTCCGCGAACTCGCGAGCGGGCGCTGCGACGTCGTCCTCGCCGGCGGCGTGCACCACTGCCACGACATCACCTTCTGGAGCGTCTTCACCCAGCTCGGCGCCCTTTCGCCGACCGAGCGCATCCGGCCGTTCCACCGCGACGCCGACGGTGTGCTCATCGGCGAAGGCACCGGCGTCGTCGTGCTCAAGCGCCTCGCCGACGCCGAACGGGACGGCGACCGCGTCTACGCCGTGATCACCGGGACCGGCGTCGCCTCCGACGGGCGGACCGCGAGCCTCGCCAACCCCGACTCCGGCGGCCAGGTCCGCGCGGTTCGCCAGGCGTGGGCCGCGGCCGGGCTCGACCCCGCCGAACCGGACTCGATCGGCCTGCTGGAGGCGCACGGCACCGCGACCCCGGCCGGCGACGCGGCCGAGCTCGCCACTCTCGCGGAGGTCTTCGGCAGCGCCGGCGCCGCCGTGCTCGGCTCGGTCAAGTCGATGATCGGGCACACCATGCCCGCGGCCGGCATCGCCGGGCTCGTCAAGGCCGCGCTGGCCGTGCACCACGGCGTCCTGCTGCCCACCCTGCACTGCGACGACCCGCACCCCGGCCTCGCGCGGACCCGCTTTTCCACTTTGGACACCGCGAAGGAGTGGGACGCGGCCGTGCGCCGGGCCGGGGTCAACGCGTTCGGGTTCGGCGGGATCAACGCCCACGTCGTGCTGGAACAGGCCCCGGGCCGCCCGGTACCCGCCGCCGTCGTCCGCGAACCGGAACGGGTGCTGCGCCTGGCCGCCCGGTCGGCCGGGGAGCTGAGGGACCTGCTCGAGGCGCCCGGCACGCCGGTGACCGGCGACGGCCCGGTCCGGCTCGGTGTCGTCGACCCGACCGAAAAGCGGCTGGCGCTCGCCCGGAAGGTCCTCGCCCGCGGCCGGGCCTGGCGGGGCCGCAACGACGTCTGGTTCGCCGACCGCCCGCTGCTCGGGCCGGGCGGCGGGAAGGTCGCCTTCGTGTTCCCCGGCCTGGAGTCGGAGCTGGCGCTGAACTGCGGCGACGTCGCCCGCCACTTCGGGCTGCCGTGGCGGCACGGGGACGTCGAAGTCGGCGACGTCGGCCGCCAGGGCACGGCGGTGTTCGAGCTGGGCCGGCTGCTCAACGCCGCGCTCGGCCGGCTGGGCGTCGTCCCGGACGCGGTCGCCGGGCACAGCCTGGGGGAGTGGACGGCGATGGCCGTGGCCGGCCTGCACGCCGAGGCGGAGGTCGACGCGTTCCTCGCCGGGTTCGACCCCGACGCGCTCGTCGTCCCCGGCCTCGCGTTCGCCGCGATCGGCGCGCCCGCGCCGCGGGTGACCGAGGAGCTGGCCGGGTGCTCGGACGTCGTGCTCTCCCACGACAACTCGCCCAACCAGGCCATGGTCTGCGGTCCGGCCGCCGCCGTGACCGCGCTCGTCACGCGGTTCCGCGACGCCGGGATCGTCGCGCAGGTGCTGCCGTTCCGGTCCGGGTTCCACACCCCGATGCTGCGGCCGTACCTGGACCCGATCCGCGCCGCGGCCGCCCGGTTCACCCTGCACCCGCCGCGGCTGCCGATCTGGTCGGCGACCACGGTCGCGGAGTACCCGGCCGGCGAAGCGGAAGTCCGCGAGCTGTTCGTGCGGCACCTGCTGGAACCGGTCCGGTTCCGGCCGCTCGTGCGGGCGCTGCACGCCGCCGGGTTCCGCGCGTTCGTCCAGGTCGGCGCGGGCCAGCTCGGCTCGCTGGTCGGCGACACCCTGCACGGCGAGGAGCACCTGGTCGTGGCGGCGCACTCGGCGCACCGGCCCGGGCTCGCGCAGCTGCGCCGGGTCGCGACCGCGTTGTGGACCGAGGGCGCCGGCCTCGACTTCGGCCGGCTGCCCGGCGAACGCGGGGTGCCGTCGAAGGCGGTCAAGCTGGACCTCGGCGGCCGCCTGATCTCCCTCGACGAAGGCGTCCGCGCGCGCATCGCCCTCCCGGCCCGCCGATCCACAGTGGACGACCTGGCCGGGAAGGGCCCGCTCGCCGCGGAACTCGCCGCCCTGCTGACCGACACGGCCCAGCTGGCGTCCACCGCCCTCGCCGGTGCCGCACTTTCACGTGAAAGTGCGGACCCAGGTGATCACTTTCACGTGAAAGTGCCGAGGGAGCTGGACACGACGCTCGAGGTGTCGGTCGAGGCGATGCCGTACCTGCTCGACCACTGCTTCTTCAAGCAGCCGCCGGGAGCCGACCCGGGCGACCGCTGGCCGGTCGTCCCGGCGACGACGGTGATCGACCACCTGATGGGGTTCGCCGAGCGGGCCGCGCCCGGCTGCCGCGCGGTCGCGGTGCACGACGTCCGGCTCACGCAGTGGATCACCGCGGTCCCGGCGGTCAGCGTGGGCGTCCGGGTCCGCCCGCACGGCCCCGGCCGGGTCCTCGCCGCGCTGGACGGCTACTCCCAGGCCGTCGTGGAGCTCGCCCCGGCCCACCCGGGCGGCGCACCGGCCCCGTGGCGCTTCCCCGCGTCGGCGGAGCAGGTCCCCGAGACGACGGCCGCCGAACTGTACGCCGACCGCTGGATGTTCCACGGGCCGCGCTTCCAGGGCGTCATAGAGCTGACCGCCGTCGGCGAGCGGCACGTCCGGGCCGTGCTGACCACGCCCGCCGCGCCCGGCGCACTGCTCGACAACGTCGGCCAGGTGCTCGGCTACTGGATCATGTCCCGGCTGGCCGAACGCACCACCGTGTTCCCGGTGGCGATGCGCGAAATCCGGTTCCACGGCCCGCACCCGGCGCCGGGGGAGCGGCTGGAGTGCCTGGTGAAGATCACCGGGCTGACCGGGGAATTCCTCGACGCCGACATGCAGCTCGTCCACGACGGAGCGGTGTGGGCCGAGTTCACCGGCTGGCGCGACCGCCGGTTCGACAGCACCGCGCACATCCGCCAGGCCGACCGGACGCCCGAGCGCTCGACGCTGTCGATCGAGCAGCCGGGCGGCTGGGCGCTGGTGCACGAGCAGTGGCCGGACCTGGCCACCCGCGAGCTGATCATGCGCAACTACCTCGCCGGCGCCGAGCGCGACGCCTACGAACGCCGTCCGCCGCGCGGGCGGCGGCAGTGGCTGCTCGGCCGGATCGCCGCGAAGGACGCCGTCCGCCAGTACCTCTGGGCGCGCGGCGAGCCGGCGATGTTCCCGGCCGAGCTGCGCGTCGGCAACGACGACGCCGGGCGCCCGTTCGTGACCGGCGCCTACGGCCGGGAGCTGCCGCCGCTGACGATCTCGGTGGCGCACCGGGCCGAGGCGGGCGTGGCGATCGCCCGGCCCGGGCCCTGCGGCATCGACGTCGAAGAGGTCGGGGCGCGGCGGGAATCCACTGTGGACGCCGCGCTGGGTGCGGCCGAGCAGGCCTTGTTCGCGGGCTTGCCCGGCGATCCGGAACGGTGGTTCGCCCGCTTCTGGACGGCGAAGGAAGCCGTCGCGAAGCTGCTCGGGACCGGCCTGCGCGGCGAGCCCCGCGACTTCGAAGTCGTCGCGGCCGCGCCGGCGGAGCTCACCGTCCGCGCCGCCGGGCGGGACCACCTCGTCCACTGCGCCGACGCCGACCGGCCGCCGCGCCGCTACGTCGTCGCCTGGACCGAAGAGACGAAGGAGACAGCCGGATGAGCGTCGAGACCACGGCCACGGACGAGGAAACCGTCCTCGCGCAGCTGGCGGGGATGCTTCGGGAACTGCTGGCGGAGTACGGCCTGGACGACGCCGAGATCACGATGGACACGACGTTCCACGACGACCTCGAACTGGAGAGCGTCGACCTGGTGGCGCTGTCGGGGCAGCTGCGCGAGCACTACGGCGACCGCGTCAACTTCGCGACCTTCATCGCCGAGCGGGACCTCGACGAGATCATCGCGCTGACCGTCGGCGAGCTCGTCCGGTACACCGTCGCCTCGCTGCGGGCTACCGCGTGAGCCGGATCCGGGCGGGCGAGCTGGACGTGCACGTCCAGCGGCTCACGCCCGACGTGCCGCTCGACGGGGACGCGCCGCTCGTGGTGTGCGTCCACGGCCTGCTGACCGACAGCCTCGCCAGCTACTACTTCACCCTCGGCCCGGCGCTGGCCGCGCGCGGCCTCGACGTCCTGATGTACGACCTGCGGGGCCACGGCCGCACGACGCGCCCGGAATCGGGGTACCGGCTGGAGGAGTTCGTCGACGACCTCGTCGCCGTCCTCGACGCCTGCGGTGCGACGCGGCCGGTGCACGTGGTCGGCAACTCCTTCGGCGCGTCGGTGGCGTTCGGGCTGGCCGCCGCCCGGCCGGACCGGGTCGCGAGCGTCATCGCGATCGAGGGCGAACCACCGACCGCGGCGTGGACGCAGCACATGGCGGACGGCCTCGCGGACGCCAAGACCCGGCTGGCGATCGACGAGGTGATCGGCTGGATCGCGGACAACCACGGCGCGCACACCGCGCGGCTGTCGAAGGCCGCGCACCGGATCCTGGAGACCACGACCATCGCCGAGGACGTCCCGCGCAGCGCGACCATCGCGGCGGACCTGTCGGCCGTGCGCTGCCCGGTGTTCGCGATCTTCGGCGGTGACTCCGGGCTGGCCGCCCAGGTCCCGGACTTCGAGGCGAACCTGCCGCGCTGCCGGTGCACCGTGCTGGCCGACCAGGGGCATTCGGTGCTGGTGGAGCGGACCGCCGAGGTGATCGACCTGGTTTTCGAGTGGGTCCGCGACACCTCGCGCGCGCCGGCCCGGGTGCGGTAGTGGCCCGGTTCCTGTTCGTCGTCCCGCCGCTGGTCGGGCACGTCAACCCGGCCGCCGGCGTGGCGGGCGAGCTCACCGCGCGCGGGCACGAAGTCGCCTGGGCGGGCCACGACGAGCTGCTGTGGCGGCTGGCCGGCCCGGACGCGCTCGTGTTCTCGTGCGCCGTGCCACCGGAGGTCCCCGAGCGCCCGCCGGACCTCAAGGGGCCCGCCGCGCTGCGGTTCCTCTGGCAGGACTTCCTCGTCCCGCTGGCCGACGCCATGGCGCCCGGAGTGGCCACCGCGCTGGACGTGTTCGAGCCGCACGTGGTGGTCGCCGACCAGCAGGCGCTGGCCGGCGGGCTGCTCGCCGAAGCGCACGGCCTGCCGTGGGTCACCTCGGCGACCACGTCGGCCGAGCTGGTCGACCCCCTGGCCGGGATGCCGAAGGTGGCCGGCTGGGTCGGCGAGCTGCTCGACGGCCTGCGCGCCCGGATCGCCGGCGGCCGCGGCACGGCCGACCCCCGGTTCTCCCCGCACGGCGTGCTCGCCTTCACCACCCGCGAACTGCTCGGCGCGGCCGCGCTGCCGCCGCGGGTCCGGCTGGTCGGCCCGGCCCTCGGCACCCGGCCGTCCACAAGCGACTTCCCGTGGGAGTGGCTCGACCCGCTCCGCCCGGCCGTGCTCGTCTCCCTCGGCACGGCGAACACCGGCGCGGGTGTGGAATTCCTGGCGGCGACGGCGGAGGCGTTCGCCGGCCTGCCCGCCCGCGCGGTGATCGCCGACCCGGGCGGGGTGCTCGGCGCGGTCCCGCCCAACGTCCTCGTGCGGCCCTCGGTCCCGCAGCTGCCGCTGCTCGCGCGGGTCGACGCGGTGCTGTGCCACGCGGGCCACAACACGGTGTGCGAGGCGCTGTGGCACGGCCTGCCGCTGGTGGTCGCGCCGATCCGCGACGACCAGCCGATCGTGGCGGCCCAGGTGGTCGCCGCGGGCGCGGGGATCCGCCTGCGCTTCGGCCGCGCCGACCGCGCGCGGATCACCACGGCGCTCGAGGAAGTGCTGACGGAGCCGTCGTACCGCCGTGCGGCCGAGGCGGTGGCGGCTTCGTTCCACGCGGCGGGCGGCAGCGCCGCGGCGGCCGGGCACCTCGAGCAGCTCGCGCTGGAGAGCCTGCTGCCGGGAACTTGAGGGTTCACCGCGAAAATCGCCCGGGCTACGGTGCCGGGATGACTGTTTCCGTGTGCGCTCCGAGTGACGTCCCGGCGCTGGTGGCTTCGGCCGCGGCCCTGTTCGCCGAAGACGGCGGCCGTCGCGATCCGTTCATGGACACCGGCTGGCCCGCGCGCGAAGGCCAGGCCTACTACGCCGGCCTCGTCGAAGACCCGGCCTGCCTGTGCCTGCTCGCCGCCGGCGGGCACCTGATCGGGCGGCTGCGACCCGCCGACCCGCTACGGCCCGGCGCGGTGCGCGCGGTGCTGGAAAGCATGCGGGTCGGCCCGGAACACCGCCGGTCCGGCGCCGGCGCCGAACTGGTCGCGGCTTTCCTCTACTGGGCAAGGGACAACGGCGCGAACGACGTCACCGTCACGGCCTACGCGGCCAACCACGGTGCGCTCGAGTTCTACCGCGCGCAGGGCTTCGAGCCGTTCGAAGTGGTGCTGCGTCACCGGAACGAGTGGCTATCCACAGTGGACCCGGCGCACTAGCCTCGGAGGCCGAGCGAGGAGGGCGCGAGATGACGGCCACCGCGGAGATCGCCCACGAACCGGGGCCCGCGCCGCTGAGCAAGGGGCGCGTCAACGCCGTCTTCGGCGCCGTGCTGCTCGGGATGCTGCTGGCCGCGCTGGACCAGACCATCGTCGGGACGGCGCTGCCCACCATCGTCGGCGACCTCGGCGGCGCCGGGCACCTGTCCTGGGTCGTCACGTCCTACCTGCTCGCCGAGACCATCATGACCGTCGTCGTCGGCAAGCTCGGCGACCTCTTCGGGCGCAAGCTGATGTTCCAGCTGTCCGTGGTCGTGTTCGGCATCGGCTCGTTCTTCGCCGGGTTCGCCGACAGCATGGTGTGGCTGATCGTCTGGCGCGCGGTGCAGGGTCTCGGCGGCGGCGGGCTGATGGTCACCTCGACCGCGCTCATCGCCGACGTCGTCCCGCTGCGCGAGCGCGGCAGGTACCAGGGCGTGCTCGGCTCGGTGTTCGGCGTGGTGACCGTCGCGGGCCCGATGCTCGGCGGCTTCTTCGTCGACCACCTCTCCTGGCGCTGGGCGTTCTACGTCAACATCCCGCTGGTCGTCGTGGTGCTGGTGGTGGCGTCCTCGGCGATGCCGAACGCCCGCGCCGCGGTCAAACCGGTCATCGACTACCTCGGCATCCTGCTGATCGGCCTGGCCGCGACCGGCCTGACCCTGGTCACGAGCTGGGGCGGCACGCAGTACGCGTGGGGCTCGCCGACGATCATCGGGATGGCGATCGGCTCGGTGGTGCTGCTCGCCGCGTTCGTCTTCGTCGAACTGCGGGCGAAGGAACCGATGCTGCCGATGCGGTTGTTCCGCAACCCGGTCTTCACCGTCGGCGGGATCATGAGCTTCGTCGTCGGTTTCGCGATGCTCGGCGCGCTGTCCTACCTGCCGACGTACATGCAGTACGTCCAAGGCACGTCGGCGACTTCGTCCGGCGTCCGGTTGCTGCCGATGGTGCTGGCGCTGCTCGTGGCGTCGATCGCGGCCGGCAACGCGGTGAGCAAGACCGGGCGGTACAAGATCTTCCCCTTGGTCGGCGCGGCGGGGATGACGATCGGGCTCTACCTGCTGTCCCGGCTCGACACCGACACCGGCTTCTGGGAGGCGTCGGCGTACATGGCCGTGCTCGGCCTCGGCATCGGGCTCGGCATGCAGGTGCTGACCATCGCCGTGCAGAACACGGTCGACTACGCCGATCTCGGCGTCGCCACGTCGGGTGTGACGTTCCTGCGCTCGATCGGCAGCTCGTTCGGCGCGGCGATCTTCGGCACGGTGTACGCCAACCAGCTGACGCCGAACCTGGCCGCGGCGGTGGCCTCGGTGCCCCCGGGCGTCGACCCGCGGGCGCTGCAGGTGCCCACGGCCTTGCACGCGCTGCCGGACGCGGTGTCCGCACCGGTGATCAAGGCGTACAGCGACTCGTTGCACGTGGTGTTCCTGGCGGCGGCGCCGGTCGGCCTGGTCGCCTTCGCGCTGGCGTTCTTCCTCAAGGAGGTCCCGCTGCGCGACACCGCCCGCGCGGCGGCCCCGGACCTCGGCGACGGCTTCGCGATGCCGGAGGCCCGCACGGACGACCGCGAGCTGGAACGCGCGGTCGCGACCCTGTTCTTCCGCGAGCGCCGCAAGGTGGCCCCGGCGATCGTCGACCGGGCCGGCAGCGACCTCGACGAGGGCGGCATCTGGTGCCTCCTGCAGGTCCACCTGCGCGAACGCCGCGGCGAGCCGGCGACGCTGAAGGCGATCGGCGACCACTTCGGCGTCCCGGCGCCGGTGCTCGAACCGGCGTTCAACCGCCTGGAGCTGACCGGCCACCTGCGCTACACGCGCGACGGCTGGGAGCTGACCGGCGCGGGCCGCACGGAGTTCGCGAAGGTGGTCGGCGCCTGGCACGACTGGCTGGCCGACCGCCTCGGCGACTGGGGCACCGGCAACCGCGCCGACCTCGACGCGGCGATCGGCCGCGTGGCGGCCCGCCTGCTCGACCAGAGCGCGGAAACCCGCTCCCACGGCCGGCACGCGCTGGCCTGAGCACGCACTTTCACGTGAAAGTGCGCACCTGGGGCGCGCACTTTCACGTGAAAGTGCGGGTCAGCGGCGCCAGAAGTCGTGTGGGGTGCGGCCCGGGCGGAAGCCGCAGGACTCGACGAGCGCGGCGGCCTCGGCGAACCCCCTCCCGACCAGGCCGGGCTCGTGGGCGTCACTGCCGAAGGTGACCGCCTCGCCGCCGTCCTGGAACCACCAGCGCACGACCTCGCCCGGCAGCGGCACCTGCGTGTTGACCTCCAGGGCCCGCCCGCTCGCCTTGAGCGCGCGCAGCACCGCGCGGAACTCCTCCTCGTAGTCCGCGGCCGCGAACGGTGGGCCCTCGGAGGGCCACGAACGCAGCGCGTAGTCGATGTGCGCGAGCACCGCGAAGTCCGCCGTCGACTCGACCAGGCCGAGCACCTCGGTCAGGTACGCCCGCAGGATGTCGCCGGGCGGCCGCCCGGAAACCACGCTCAGCTCGTGGTGGTGTTCGCCGTCCGGGAGCGAGTGCACCGAGCCGAGCACCCGGTCGAAGCCGTGGGCCGCGAGCAGCGCGTCGGCGCGTTCGCGGTGCCAGTGCGGCTCGCTCAGCTCGACGCCGGAGAGGATCCGCAGCGACGGGAACCGCTCCCGGCACTCCGCGACGCACGCCAGGTAGCCCTCGACGTCGAGGTCCGGCGGTTCGAGGACGCCGTCCGGGCGCAACCGCACCCGGAAGTGCCCGGGGAGCAGGGGCCGGACCGGCTCGGGGATCAGCCACGGCGTCAGGTCCGCGTGCTCGGTGAACGCCACCGAGGGCAGGCCGAGTTCGAGCGCCCGCTCGCAGGAGCCGAGCATGGACCCGGTGACCGTGTCCCAGGACCACTCGGTGTGCACGTGACCGTCCGGCGGGAGGCTCATGGGCCCACGTTAACGGCGATGTGGGTTAAGTTCGGGACCATGGCGCAGAAGTCTCCGTCGGTGGAGCTGGAGGTCGGGCCGCACACGGTGCGCGTCTCGAACCCGGACCGGGTCTACTTCCCGGCCCGCGGCGAGACCAAGCTCGACCTGGTCGACTACTACCTCTCGGTGGGTGACGGCATCGTCAACGCGCTGCGGGAGCGGCCGTGCATGCTGCACCGGTTCCCGTCCGGCGTGGCCGGGGAGAAGGTGCACCAGAAGCGCGTGCCGAACGGCGCGCCACCCTGGCTGGAAACCGTCCGCGTCGACTTCCCGCGCTACGGACGGCACGCCTACGAGCTGTGCGTCACCGAGCTGGCGCACGTCGCCTGGGCGGTGCAGATGTCCACAGTGGAGTTCCACCCGTGGAACTCCAGGCGCGCCGACACCGAGAAGCCGGACGAGTGGCGCATCGACCTGGACCCGATGCCCGACTGCGGTTTCGACCGCGTCCGCCGCGTCGCCCACGTCGCGCACGAGGTCCTCGACGAGCTCGGCGCGGTCGGCTGGCCGAAGACCTCGGGCGGCCGCGGCCTGCACGTCTACGTCCGGATCGAACCCCGCTGGGGCTTCACCGACGTCCGCCGCGCGGCGCTCGCCTTCGCGCGGGAGGTCGAACGCCGGGCTCCCGACGACGTCACCACGACCTGGTGGCGCAAGGACCGCGACCCGCGGTCGCTCTTCGTCGACTACAACCAGAACGCCCGCGACCACACGATCGCCAGCGCCTACTCGGTGCGCGGCAACCCCGAAGGCACGGTGTCGACGCCGATCCGGTGGGACGAGATCGACGACGTCGAGCCGGGCGACTGCACGATCGCGACCGTCCCGGCCCGCTTCGCCGAGCTGGGCGACCTCCACGCGGGCATCGACGACGCCGTGTTCTCCCTCGACCCCCTGCTGGAGTGGGCCGACCGCGACGGCGTCGAGGAACCCCCCGACCCGGACTGACGTATTTTCCGCGCCCGCCCGCGGCTCTGCCCGGGGTGAAGGTCGTCTTGTCGGGTGTGGACGCGGGCGCGTGGAGCCTGGTCGCGTTGCAGGTGGTCCTCGAGCGCGCGGGCCACGAGGTGCGCGTGGCGGCCGACGTGCTCAAGGGGTGCCGCCGCGCGCGGCCGGACTGCCTGGTGCTGTCCACCGTGCTCGGGGGTTCGGGTGTGGAGGTGCTCCGCCGCGTGCGCGCCGACCCCGGGCTGGGCGGGCTGCCCGTGGTGATCGGCGGCCGGCTGCGGAACACGCGGGCGGAGCTGCTCGCCCTCGGCTACGACGAGGCGTTCCCGGTCGCCGCCGCGGATCCCGGGGGAGCCGTGGCGGCGCTGCGGGCGTACCTGGCGCGTCAGTCCAGGCGTTCGACGATCGTCGCGTTGGCGAGGCCGCCCGCCTCGCACATCGTCTGCAGGCCGTAGCGGCCGCCGGTCTGCTCCAGCACCGACAGCAGCGTCGTCATCAGCCGGGCGCCGCTGCCGCCGAGCGGGTGCCCGACGGCGATCGCGCCGCCGTTGACGTTGACCTTGGCCGGGTCCGCGCCGATCTCGGCCTGCCAGGCCAGCACGACGCTCGCGAACGCTTCGTTGACCTCGAAGGCGTCGATGTCCGAGACGTCGAGCCCGGCCCGGGCCAGCACCTTGCGCGTGGCCGGGATGATGCCGGTCAGCATCAGGAGCGGGTCGTCGCCGGTGACGGCGAAGCTGTGGAGCCGGGCCCGCGGCCGCAGCCCGAGCGCCTTCGCCGTCTCGGAGCTGGTGATCATCAGCGCGGCGGCGCCGTCGTTGATCGGCGAGGAGTTGCCCGCCGTGACGTGCCAGCCGAGGCCCGGGAACCGCTGCTCCCAGCCGTCGGCGCGGAACGCGGGCTTCAGCCCGGCGAGGATCTCCGGCGTGGTGCCCGGCCGCACGGTCTCGTCGGTGGTGACGTCGACGAGCGCGCCGTCGGCCCCGGGCGCCTTGAGCGGCGCGACCTCGCCGGCGAACTTCCCGTCGGCCCACGCCCGGGCGGCCCGCTGGTGGCTCCGGGCGGAGAACTCGTCCAGCTGCGCCCGGCTGAAACCCCACTTCGCCGCGATGAGCTCCGCGCTGATGCCCTGCGGCACGAGGCCGCCCGGGTAGCGCGCGGCGACCTGCGGGCCGAACGGGTCCCGCCCGGCGACCTGGCTGCCCATCGGCACCCGGCTCATCGACTCGACGCCGGACGCGATCACGACGTCGTACGCGCCGGCGATGACGCCCTGCGCGGCGAAGTGGACGGCCTGCTGGCTGCTGCCGCACTGCCGGTCCACGGTCACGGCGGGCACCGACTCGGGCAGGCCCGCGGCCAGCGCGGCCCAGCGGGCGGTGTTCATGCTCTGCTCGCCGATCTGCCCGACCGCGCCGCTGATCACGTCGTCGATCCGGGCCGGGTCGGCGCCGGTGCGCTCGACGAGCGAACGCAGGACGTGGGCGTGCAGGTCGACCGGGTGCACCCCGGCCAGCGTTCCGTTCGGCTTGCCCTTGCCGATGGGGGTCCGTACCGCGTCGACGATCACCGCGTCCGTCATGACGTCTGCCTCCTCGCAGATCGGGGATGCCTTCGGTATACGCCGAGTAAGTTGGATTACACAACTCTGCTGTTCGCGAGGTCACACGGTGGTTGTTCTCCGGTTGCCGATCCGCCCGAGGTGCTAGGTTGGATTTTCAACCCGATGGAGGTGGCATGGTCCGGCGTGGTCGCGAGTGCTCGGTCGCGGAGGCCCTCGAGGTCGTCGGCGAACGGTGGAGCCTCCTGGCGTTGCGCGAGATCATGCTGGGGGAGCGGCGGTTCAACCAGATCGCCGAGAACACCGGGGCCAGCCGGGACATCCTCGCGGCGCGGCTGCGCAAGCTCGTCGACGCCGGCGTGCTCGAAAAGGTCCAGTACGAGGCCCACCCGCCGCGCCACGAGTACTACCCGACCGAAGCCGGCCGGGCGCTGCAGCCGATCCTGCTCGGGCTGATGGCCTGGGGCGACCAGTACGTCCACCAGGGCGAACCGCCCACCCTCTGGCGCCACGCCTGCGGCGAGGAACTGCGCCCGGTCACCGTCTGCGCCCATTGCGGCGAGCCCGTCAACGCGCCGGGCACCCACGCGATCCGCCTCGGGGCCGTGCGCTCCTGACCCCCGCCGCCCAGGCCTCCTCGCATCCCCCGCGAGGAGGCCTTTTTGGTGTCCGGGCGTTGACTTGAGACCCCCGTCACGGTAACTCTTGAACGAATCAGTGCAAGAACCTGACAACACCGCGAGAAATCGAGGCAACTGTCAGGAAGATCTCGCTCAGCCCTCGACGAAGAGGTGCCCATGACGTGCTGCCCGCGTGCGCCACCGGACCCGGTCCGCGCGTGCCCGTTCCCTGGTTGTGCCGTCCCGACGCGTCTCCCCTCCTCCCCGGATCCGAGGAACCCCATGAGAACGAAGCGACTCCTGTCGCGCGCGGCGACCTACGCCGCCCTGTCCTTCCTGCTGGTCACCCCCGCCGTGGCCGCGAGCGCCGCCCCGGCCGCCGCTCCCGCTCCCGCGCCCGCCGCCGTCGCCGCGCAGGCGGCCGCCGCGACCTACACCGCGAGCAGCCAGCTCGCCGGCTACCCCGTCTCGAACGTCGGTGACGGCAACCAGGCCTCCTACTGGGAGAGCACGAACAACCAGTTCCCGCAGTGGGTCCAGGCCGACCTCGGCGCGGCCGCGAACGTCGCGCAGCTGGTGCTCAAGCTGCCGACCGGCTGGGAGGCCCGCACCGAGACCTTCAGCGTGCAGGGCAGCACCGACGGCACGAGCTTCAGCGACCTGAAGGCCTCGGCCGGGTACCGCTTCGACCCCGCCACCGGCAACACCGTGACCGTGGCCGTCACCGGGAACACCCGGTACGTCCGGCTCAACGTCACGGCCAACACCGGCTGGCCCGCCGCGCAGCTCTCGGAGTTCGAGGTGCACGGCCCGGCCGGCGGGGACACGCAGCCGCCGTCCGCACCCGGCAACCTCGCCTACACCCAGCCGGCGAGCGGCCAGATCCGGCTCACCTGGTCGGCCTCGACCGACAACACCGGCGTCGTCGGCTACGACGTCTACGCCAACAACCAGCTGCGCGGCAGCGTCGCGGGGACCGTGCTGACCTACACCGACAACCAGCCCGACGGCACGACCGTGGCGTACTACGTGCGCGCGAAGGACGCGGCGGGCAACCAGTCGGGGAACAGCAACACCGTGACCCGCAACGGCACCCAGGCCGGCACTAACCTCGCGCTGGGCAAGCCGATCACGGCGTCCTCGACGGAGTTCACCTTCGTCGCGGCCAACGCCAACGACAACTCGCTCACCACGTACTGGGAGGGCGGCGGCGGGACCTACCCGAACCTGCTGACCGTCGCGCTCGGCTCGAACGCCGACCTGAACCAGGTCGTCGTGAAGCTCAACCCCGACGCGTCCTGGGGCCCGCGGACCCAGACGATCGCGGTCGAAGGCCGTGACCAGGCCTCGAGCGCGTTCACCACGCTGTCCGCGGCGCAGACCTACGGCTTCAGCCCCGCGTCCGGGAACACCGTGACGATCCCGCTGAGCGGCCGCGCCGCCGACGTCCGGCTGCGCGTCACCGCCAACTCCGGCGCCGGCGGCGGGCAGGCCGCGGAGTTCCAGGTCTTCGGCGTGCCCGCGCCCAACCCGGACCTGACGGTTTCCGGGGTCTCCTGGTCGCCGCAGAACCCGGTGGAGACCGACGCGGTCACCGCGTCGGCGACCGTCCGCAACGCCGGGACGGCGGCCTCGGGCGCCACGAACGTCAACCTCTACCTGGGCACCACCAAGGTCGGCACCGCGAACGTCGGCGCGCTCGCCGCCGGGGCGTCGACGACCGTGTCGGCGAACATCGGCACCCGGGACGCGGGCAGCTACCAGCTGACCGCGAAGGTCGACGAGGCCAACACCGTGATCGAGCAGAACGAGGACAACAACTCCTACACCGGCTCGGCGCCGCTCGTCGTCAGCCCGGTGCCGAGCTCCGACCTCGTCGCGGCCACCGCGTGGTCGCCGAACAACCCGTCCGCGGGCAACGCGGTGACGTTCACCGCGACCCTGCGCAACCAGGGCACGGTCGCGTCGGCGGCCGGCGCCCACGGCGTCACGGTGACGATCGCCGACCAGAACGGCACCGTGGTCAAGACGCTCAGCGGGAGCTACACCGGGGCGATCGCGGCCGGTGCCACCGCGGCGCCGGTGACCGTCGGCACCTGGACCGCCGCCAACGGCCGGTACACGGTGAAGACGGTCGTCGCGAACGACGCCAACGAGCTGCCGGTCAAGCAGGCCAACAACACCAGCACGCAGGCGCTGTTCGTCGGCCGGGGCGCGAACATGCCCTACGACATGTACGAGGCCGAGGACGGCGTCGTCGCCGGCGGCGCGTCCGTCGTCGGTCCGAACCGGACGATCGGCGACCTGGCCGGGGAGGCGTCGGGCCGCAAGGCCGTCACGCTGAACTCGACCGGCTCGTCGGTGGAGTTCACCACCCGCGCCTCGACCAACACCCTGGTCACGCGGTTCTCCATCCCGGACTCCGCGGGCGGCGGCGGGCAGAACTCGACGCTGAACGTCTACGTCGACGGCACGTTCCTCAAGGCCATCGACCTGACCTCGCACTACGCGTGGCTCTACGGCGCCGAAACCGGCCCGGGC
This sequence comes from Amycolatopsis sp. cg9, assembly GCF_041346945.1. Taxonomy (NCBI): domain Bacteria; kingdom Bacillati; phylum Actinomycetota; class Actinomycetes; order Pseudonocardiales; family Pseudonocardiaceae; genus Amycolatopsis; species Amycolatopsis sp. cg9. The sequence goes on from NZ_CP166850.1 coordinate 7,759,292, forward strand.
AACTCGCCGGGCGCCGGGCCGCGCCACGTCTACGACGAGGCGAGCGCGATGCTCGGCACGACCGTGCCCGCCGGGCACAAGATCAAGCTGCAGAAGGACGCGGCCAACAGCACGAACTACGCGATCGACTTCGTGAACTTCGAGCAGGCCACCGCGGCCGCGAACCCGGACCCGGCGCACTTCGCGGTGCCCACCGGGTTCACGCAGCAGGACGTGCAGAGCGCGCTCGACAAGGTCCGCCAGGACGCGACGCTCACCGGCGTCTACCTGCCGGCCGGGAACTACTCGCTCTCGAGCAAGCTGAACGTCTACGGCAAGGCCGTCACGGTCACCGGCGCCGGGCCGTGGTTCACCAAGTTCTCCGCACCCTCCGGGCAGGAGAACACCGACATCGGCATCGACGTGCAGGCCGGCGCGAACGGCTCGACGTTCAGCGGGTTCGCGGTGTTCGGGAACTACACCTCGCGCATCGACGGCCCCGGCAAGGTGTTCAACCTGACCAACGTCGCCAACCTGACGATCGACAACATCTGGGTGGAACACCAGGTGGTCATGGTCTGGGGCACCAACGTGGACAACACCACGATCAAGAACTTCCGGATCCGCGACACCTTCGCCGACGGCGTCAACCTCACGAACGGGAGCACCGGCAACCACGTCACCAACATCGAAGCCCGGTCCACCGGGGACGACAGCTTCGCGCTGTTCGCCGCCACGGACATCAACCAGGGCAACCAGTACGACAACGTGTTCGAGAACCTGACCTCGCTCACCCCGTGGCGCGCGGCCGGGCTGGCGGTCTACGGCGGGTACAACAACACCTTCCGGAACCTCTACATCGCGGACACGCTGACGTACTCGGCGATCACGATCAGCTCGCTCGACTTCGGCTACCCGTTCCTCGGGTTCGGGCCGCAGCCGACGACGGTCCAGAACGCCTCGCTCGTCCGGGACGGTGGCCACTTCTGGGGCCAGCAGACCTTCCCGGCGATCTGGCTGTTCTCCGCGTCCAAGGAGTTCCGCGGGATCCGGGTGTCCGATGTGGACATCGAGAGCCCGACCTACAGCGGCATCATGTTCCAGACCAAGTACAACGGCACCACGCCGGAGCACCCGGTCGAGGACACGGTGCTGACGAACGTGTCGATCACCGGCGCGCACCGCAGCGGTGACGCTTTCGACGCGAAGTCCGGGATCGGCATCTGGGCCAACGAGCTGCCGGAACCGGGTCAGGGCCCGGCCGTCGGTTCGGCGACGTTCACCGGGCTCACGCTGAGCGACAACGCCCAGGACATCCGGAACACGACGAGCACGTTCACCATCAACCGGAACTGAGCGGGCCGTGCGTGCCCGCCGGGAGACCGTTTCCCGGCGGGCACGCACCGTGCCAGGATGGCGCCGGAGGTGGTCGACGTGCGGATCCTGGTCACCGGCGGCACCGGGCAGCTCGGCTCGGCGGTCGTGGCGCGCCTGCGGGCGGCGGGGGAGGAGGTCCGCGTGCTGAGCCGTCGCGCGGCACCGGACGTCGTCCGGGGTGACCTGCGGACCGGGCGCGGCGTCGACAGCGCGGTCGCGGGCGTCGACGCGATCGTTCACTGCGCCACGGACTTCCTGCACGAGACCACGCTCGCGCGGACGCTGGCCGAAGCGGCGCGCTGGGCCGGGGCCCCGCACCTGGTGTACGTCTCGATCGTCGGCGTCGACCGCGTGCCACTGGGCTACTACCGGGCCAAGCACGAGACCGAGCAGCTCCTCGCCGCGTCCGGGCTGCCGTGCACGATCCAGCGGGCCACGCAGTTCCACGGCCTGGTCCGGACCTTGCTCGCCGGCGCGTCCCGGCTCCCGGTGGTGCCGGTGCCGCGGATCTCGTTCCAGCCGGTGGACGTCCGCGACGTCGCTCGCCGGCTGGCGTCGCTCGTCGCGGCCGACCCGGCGGGCCGGGCCCCCGACTTCGGCGGTCCCGAGATCCTGACCGCGGCGGAGCTGGCCGGAGCGGTCGGCGAGGCGACCGGGCGGGTCCGGCGGATCGTGCCAATGACGCTGCCGGGGGAGACGTTCCGGGCTTACGCGGGCGGTGGCCACCTCGCGCCCGGGCACCGCGAAGGCGAGATCACGTTCCGGGAGTACCTGGCCGAGCACGCTCATATGTAATCGGATTAATTACGAAGATTCTTGACCGCGTCACCGGATAGGTCATATGTTTGGCGGGCTTCACGGCCGGTTTCCGCCCAACGCCGAACGGACCAGTCATGCCGGATCAGTCGCTCCCGCCGTCGCGGCGGACCTTCCTCAAGCTCGGTGGCGCGGTCGGCGCCGGAGTCGCCCTCGGCGGCCTGCGCCCCTTTGCTGCCAATGCCGAAGTCCTCCGACCTGCCGGTGAGGACCTCGTCCCCGACGCCCGCGCCACCACGCTCTGGTACCTCGCGCCCGCGGTCGAGGACAAGGTCATCGAACAAGGCCTGCCGATCGGCAATGGTCGGATCGGTGCCCTCGTCGGCGGTGACCCCGCGGCCGACTTCCTCTACCTCGCCGACGCGTCGCTGTGGACCGGCGGCGCCAACGACGTCCTCGAAGACGACGGGCAGTTCCCCTACGAGCGCGAGAAGTTCGGCACCCTCGGCCTGCTCGCCAAGGCGCGGATCGCCGTCCCGGCGCACACCGGCGTCACGGACTACCGCCGCACGCTCGACCTCAGCAACGGCCTGGTCACCGTCACCTACACCCACCAGGGCACGCGCTACCGCCGCGAGGTCTACGCGAGCCACCCCGACGACGTCGTGGTCGTCCGGCTCACCGGTGGTCCGATGACCGGCGCGGTCGCGCTGGAGCCGACGCGCGGCGAGACCCTGGCCGGCCCCGCGTTCGCGGCGGCCTTCGCCAACGGGCTGAAGTACGCGGCCGCCGTCGCGGCGTCCGGTCGCGGCGGCCAGGTGACGACCCGGGGCGGCGCGGTCGCGTTCACCGGCTGCCGGGAAGTCCTGATCGTGCTCACCGGCGGCACGAACTACGTGCCCGACGCGGCCCGGAAGTTCCTCGACGCGGCCGCCGATCCGCTGCGCGTGGCGAAGGAGAAGGTGGCCACGGCGCTGCGCGCGGGCGGGGACGCGCTGCGCGCCACGCACGTCGCCGACTACCGGCGGCTCTACGACCGGATGGCCGTCGACCTGGGCCAGTCACCGCCGGCGAAGCGGGCGCTGGACACGTGGTCGCGGCTGCGGGCCCGGCACGACGTCCCGGCGACCGCCGACCCGGAGCTGGAGGCGAGCTACCTGCAGTTCGGGCGCTACCTGACGATCACCGGGTCGCGCGACGGCCTGCCGATGGGCCTGCAGGGCCTGTGGCAGAACACCAACGCGCCCGACTGGATGAGCGACTACCACACCGACATCAACGTCCAGATGAACTACTGGCTGGCGGACCGGGCGGGGCTGCCCGGGAGCTTCACTGCCCTGGCCGACTACTGCCTCGCGCAGCTTCCGGTGTGGACGGACAGCACGAACCGGCTGTTCAACGACCCCCGCAACAGGTTCCGGAACACCAGTGGCAAGGTCGGCGGCTGGGCGGTCGCGTTCTCCACCAACATCTACGGCGGCTCCGGCTGGTGGTGGCACCCGGGCGGCAACGCCTGGCTGTGCAACTCGCTCTGGGACCACTACGCGTTCACCCAGGACAAGGCCTACCTGGCACGGATCTACCCGCTGCTCAAGGGCGCGTGCGAGTTCTGGGAGGCGCGGCTGCTGCCGATGACGGTGGGCGGGCGCGACGTGCTGGTCGACGACCACGACTGGTCGCCCGAGCACGGCCCGCAGGACACCCGGGGGAACACCTACAGCCAGGAGATCGTCTGGGACCTGTTCGAGAACTACCGTGAAGCCGTCGCCGTGCTGGGGCGGGACCGCGCGTACGGCGACCGGATCGGCGGGCTGCAGCGGAAGCTGTACCTGCCCGAGGTCAGCCCCACGACCGGCTGGCTCGAAGAGTGGATGTCGCCGGACAACCTCGGCGAGACCACGCACCGGCACCTCTCGCCGCTGATCGGCTTCTTCCCCGGGGACCGGATCGCGGCCGACACCGCGCCGCGCGCCCTGCTCGACGGCGTGCGCGCGCTGCTGATCGCGCGCGGGATGGACAGCTACGGCTGGGCGACCGCGTGGCGCTCGGCGTGCTGGGCCCGGCTCAAGGACGCCGACCGGGCGTACCAGCTGCTGCTCACCGTGCTGCGGCCGTCGGTGGCCAACGGCAACGGGACCGCGCCGAACTTCTTCGACATGTACAGCCAAGGCAGCTACACGATCTTCCAGATCGACGCGAACCTCGGCGCGCCGGCCGCGATGGTGGAGATGCTCGTGTACTCGCGGCCGGGGGTGCTGGAACTGCTGCCGGCGCTGCCCGCGGCGTGGGCGGGCTCGGGCCGGGTGACCGGCATCGGCGCGCGCGGCGGGTTCGAGGTCGACCTCGCGTGGCGCGCCGGGAAGGTGACCGAAGCGGTGATCCGCAGCGTCGGCGGTACCCGGACCGAGGTCCGCGCGGGGGCCTGGCGACGCACGATCACCCTGCGGCCGGGCGGGTCGGTCACAGTCCAGCCAAGTTGAGCCGGGTCCTCCGGAAAGAGGTGTAGTGTTCAACCACTTTCTTCGGACCGGAGGTCATCGTGAACGTCGTCCTGTGGGTAGTGGCTGGTGTGCTCGCCGCGCTGTACCTCGCCGCCGGGGGCATGAAGCTCGCGACCCCGCGCGCGAAGCTGCTGGAGAACCCGAACATGGGCTGGACGGCGGACTTCTCCGAGGCGGCGGTGAAGGGCATCGGCGCGGTGGAGATCCTCGGCGCGCTCGGGCTGATCCTGCCCTGGGCGCTCGGCGTCGCGCCGGTGCTGACCCCGCTGGCCGCCACCGGACTGGCGGTGGTCCAGATCGGTGCGATCATCGTGCACGCACGGCGCAAGGAAACGAAGGCGCTGCCGATGAACGCCGTGCTGCTCGTGCTGGCGGCGTTCGTGGCGATCGGCCGGTTCGCCGGCTGAGGGATCCGGAGGTGCGATGACGCTCATCGGCGGGCGGGAAGTGGCCTACACCGACCACGGTGGCCAGGGCGCGGTGGTGGTGCTCCTGCACAGCTTCCTGATGGACGGCCGGATGTTCGCCCCGCAGCGGGCGGCGCTCGAGGGCTTCCGGTGCGTCACCGTCGACGAGCGCGGGCACGGCGGCACCCCCGCCGACGGCCCGTTCGACTACTGGGACGTCGCCCGGGACGTGCTGGGCGTGCTCGACCACCTCGGCGTCGAGCGCGCGGCGGTCGTCGGGACGAGCCAAGGCGGATTCGTCGCGCTGCGGCTGGCGCTGCTCGCCCCGGCGCGGATCAGCGCCATCGCGGTGCTCGGCACCTCGGCGGCCGCGGAAGACCCCACCGTCGCGGCCGGCTACCGGGCGGTGCTGGACGCCTGGGTGACCGGCGGCGCCCCGCCCGCGGTGCTCGACGGCGTCGCCCGCATCTGCTTCGGCGACTTCGCGGCGCCGGACTGGATCGAGCACTGGGCCTCGGTGCCGCCTGCCCAGCTGACGCCGGCCATGAACGCGCTCGTCGACCGGGACGCCGTGCTGGCGCGAGCGGGCGAGATCTCGTGCCCGGCACTGGTCCTGCACGGCTCGGCGGACCTCGCCTACCCGGTCGAGCGGGCGGCGGAGCTGGCCGCCGCGCTCCCCGCGGCCGAGCCCCTGGTCGTCGTCGAGGACGGCGCCCACTTCCTCAGCTTCACCCACGCGCCGGCGGTGAACCCGCACCTGCTGGAGTTCCTCGAGGCGCACGCGTGACGGACGTCGATCTGCGCAAGCTTCATGGTCACCCGCCCTCGGATTCCTGACTTTCCGGTGTCACGTGCGAGATGGCGGCTACCGCGATGATGATCGCCGCTTGGATGCCGAACAGCTTGTCGAGCATGGTAAAACCGGCGACATCCGCCGGCACGAGAACTTGCCGAAGAGTTACTATTGCGAGAAGCGCCGCAGCAAGTTCGAGGGGACTGGTTCGCGCGTCCTTCGCGGTTCGTCCCAGGCGATAACGCGATAAGACATAGCTCGCGATCAACACGATGGGCAGCAGGAATATGCTGAGCACATAGGCCAAGTTCTCCTGGTTCCGGCCGAAGGTGATGCGCACGTCTCTGTCGAGATTTGGAACCGCCGTCGGGTTGCCGTCAAACGTTGCGGTCAGGTGGTCGCTTCTCAAAGTCTTGTCGAAAACCCAGTCGTTGACACTGGAATTGAACTTCACTTCGGATACCGCCAGGGCCAGCTCCTTGCGGTTGGCTACCCTGGCATGAAGCCGGAAGGTGGAAATGTACTCATCGAACGGGTACGACGCGGGGTAGCCGGTGAGCGGGAGTACGAAAGACGGAATGCCCGCGGAAACCGAATTCCTGTCAAGGTGAAAACGTGTTGCGCTGGAAACTCTCCCTTCGCCGTACTCGTCTTCTGCTGCAGCAAACTCGACGTCGACGTTTTCTTGGCCGATCTCTGTGAGAGAATCGTTCCACCGACGGACGTCGAGCTCGATACGGCCGTTGGCTCGCATTGTGCCGGCCCGCAGATCAACTTGGTTTATGGTGATCTCCACCAGGCCGTCGTACCTGTTCGGCGAACCAGCGGGCGGCGCGTCACCTGTCCCCAGGGTGGTGTCGGCATCAGTTGGTACGGCTGCCCATATCGCGATGCCTATTGATGCAAGCGACAGCAATCCGATCAACCATCTCACGCTTGTGAATCGGGCTTTCGCTTCGCAGCGTTACGAATAGAGCGGTGGCCGGCCCGTGCTCCGGCCCGCGGCCCGGCACCATGACCGCTCGCACACCCGGTGCGCCATGATCGCGTCGACCGACCGCTCACCCGTGCGAGCTGCCTCAGCGCTCGGTCGCGGCTCGGAGCTGCTCCGGCCGCCGCCCCGGGAACAGCCCCGCGCGCAAGCCTTGCCACAGCTTCGACGGACGGCGCGGCCCCGCAGCCACCGGGGCCGGGCCGGCCCGATACTCCATCTCCACCTTGGCCCAGTCGTAGATCCAGTCGCCTCGCATGTCGATCCCTCACTCCGTCGGATGATGGAGCCCACGATCGTGCTGAGGCCGCCCCGCCCGCATCGGGTGAACACGCACTCCGGCCGGGGCGGGCCCTTACCCCCGGAGTTCCGCCACCGCGTCCAGGCCGTAAGCCGCTGGTCCAGCGCGAACGCCTCAGCCGCCTTTGATACCTTCGGGGCACCATGACCGCGAGGACGTTCCTGTTCGTGCCCGGCGACCGGCCCGACCGCTTCGGCAAGGCCGTGACCAGCGGTGCGGACGTCGTGCTCCTCGACCTCGAGGACGCGGTCGCCCCGGCGGACAAGGACACCGCTCGCGAGGCGGTCGGCGCGTGGCTGGCCGCGGGCGGCACGGCGACGGTCCGGATCAACGCCCCGGGCACCCCGTGGTTCGAGGCCGATGCCGCTTTCGTGGCCGCGCGCGGTGTGCCCGTCATGGTGCCGAAGGCCGAGACGCCGGGAGTGCTCGCCGGGTTCCGTGAAGTCGTGGCCCTCGTCGAAACCGCGCGGGGCGTCGAGCGCGCCGGTGAGCTGGCGGCGGTGCCGTCGGTGTCGCGGCTGGCGTTCGGCACCGTCGACCTGGCGGCGGAACTCGGTGTCGAGCCCGAAGACCCGGAGCCGTTCGCCTACGCGCGGTCGCGGCTGGTGATCGCGTCGGCGGCGGCCGGGCTCGCACCGCCGGTGGACGGCGTCACCACGGACCTGCGCGACGACGACCGGCTGGCCGCCGACGTCCGGTACGCGCGCCGCCTGGGTTTCGGCGGCAAGCTGTGCGTCCACCCGCGGCAGATCGCCGCGGTGCGCGCGGGGTTCGCGCCGACCGACGCCGAACGCGAGTGGGCGCGCCGGGTCGTCACGGCGGGCGCTTCGGTGTCCACTGTGGACGGGAAGATGGTGGACAAGCCGGTGCTCGCCCGGGCCCGCCGCATCCTGGGGGAGTAGGCGCTACACGGCTCCCCGGCGCCGCAACGCTTCCGCGTCGAAGCCGAACTCCGCCAGCACCGCGTCGGTGTGCTCGCCCACGTCCGGTACCGGGTCCATCCGGGGCGCCCGGCCGGCGACGGTGATCGGCGGCAGCGTCGCGCGGATCGGCCCGGCCGGCGTCGCCACGTCCGCGAACCGGTCTCGCGCCGTCAGCTGCGGGTGGGCCAGGACGTCGGGCAGCTCGCGGCGGCGGGCGTGCGCGATCCGGCCCGCCGTCAGCCTCTCCGCCAGCTCGGTGCCGGTCAGCCCGGCGAAGACCGCGTCGATCTCCCGTTCCAGCGCGGGCCGGTTCGCGACGCGGGCGCTGCCGGTCGCGAACCGCTCGTCGGTCACCCACTCCGGCCGCCGGACCGCGTGCTCGCAGAACGCGGCCCACTCGCGGTCGTTCTGCACCGCCAGCACCAGCTCGGTCCCGTCCCCCGCGGCGAAGGTGCCGTAGGGCGCGATCGCGGGGTGGCTGGTGCCGGTCCGCGGTGGCGGCGTCCCGCCGTAACCGGCGTAGTAGAGCGGAAATCCCATCCACTCGACGAGCGAGTCGAACAGGCTGACCTCCAGCTCGGTGCCCTGTCCGGTGCGCTCCCGGTCGTAGAGCGCGGACAGGATGCCGGAGAAGGCGTACATCCCGGCGCCGATGTCCGCGGCCGGGATGCCGCTCTTGGCCGGCTCCGTCTCCGACCCGGTCACCGAAACCAGCCCGGCTTCGGACTGGATGAGCAGGTCGTACGCCTTCGCATCGCGGTAGGGCCCGCTCGAGCCGTACCCCGACACCGAGCACGTGATCAGCCGCGGCCGGGACGCGCGGAGCTCCGCCGCGCCGAGGCCGAGCCGCTCGGCTACACCGGGGGCGAAGTTCTGCACGAAGACGTCGGCCCGGTCCAGCAGGGCCGCCATCACCTCGCCCGCCGCGTCGCTCTTGAGGTCGAGGGTGATGCTCTCCTTCGACCGGTTGAGCCACACGAAGTGGCTGGACAGGCCGTGCACGGTTTCGTCGTAGGCGCGGGCGAAGTCGCCGCCGCCCGGCCGTTCGACCTTGAGCACCCGGGCCCCGAGGTCGGCGAGGTGCCGGGTGGCCAGCGGCGCGGCGACCGCCTGTTCGCAGGACACGACGGTGACGCCGTCGAGGGGCAACGAGAGCATGGCCGCATCCTGCCACCCGGGAACCGACGGCACAGTCAGACCGCGCGGGCGATGGCGATGTTCCCGGCGAGCCGCGCGCCGGCTTCGTAGATCATGTACTCGCGGCCCTGGTAGGTCCCGAAGCTCGGCGCCGCGCACCGCCCGTTGTCCGGCGCCCCGGCCAGCGGGGCGTGGAACACCCCGAGGTGGTCGCGCTTGGAGAAGTCGGTGCCGACCTCGGTGATCATCAGCTTCCCGCCGTGGGCGATGTCGGTGTTGTACACGACGTACGTGCTGTTGTTCCGCTCCAGCAGGTGCGGGCCGCCGATGTCCGACGCGCCGACGTCGGTGTGCCGCACCAGCGGCGTCTGCGAGAACGTCCACGTCCGCGCGTCGGCCGACCAGCCCCAGCCGATGTCGCGGTGGTTGGTGGTGTTGTTGAGCATGAAGACCATGACGTACCGGGCGTTCTTCGCCGGCAGGTCGTGGCGGAACACCCGCGCGTAGGACGTTTCGGTGGTGCCGGCGGGCTGCAGCCGCGTCGAGAGGACCTCCTTTTCGTAGGTGAAGTGGATGCCGTCGGCCGAACTGGCCAGCCGCGTCACGGTGTTCTCGCCGTGGAAGTACAGGTAGAGCCGCTTGACGTCGTCGTTCCACAGGGCGTGCGGGGAGGAGACGTGGCTGACCGAGTACTCACCCGGCCACGAGTTCCCGATGATCGGGTTACCGGCGTACTCGGTGAACTCCTCGTCGAGGGAGTTCGCGTACGCCAGGCAGATCCCGCCGGGCGCGTCGTGCGGGGCGTAGTAGAGGTAGTACGCGCCGAGCGCGCCCGGGATGCGGCCGGCGGTGCCGCGCACGCAGGGGAAGATGAGTTCACCGGTCGGGTTGTACCGCAGCTTGCTCTTCACGAGGGCGAGCCGCTGGTAGCGGTAGTCCGGGAAACCGGCCGGCGCCGCGGTCGCGGCCCCGGGCAGCAGCGCGGCCGCACCGAGCGCGGCGGTTCCGGCCAGCAGGCCGCGGCGGGTGAGGGTCATGGCGGCTCCTTCGTCGTCGAAGTGTGCCGTGACGGTGGCATTGTGGAGTGGGCTAGGTCAAGGGAGTGATACGTATTACTGACTCCGGGGCAGCGGCGGGGGAGTTTCGGGCACTCCGACCTTCAGCCGAGACGGCGGACGCTGCTCACTTCGCTCGCCAATTCGTCATCAGACCCGTTCCGCGGGCTGTCCTGATCCACGACTCGAGCGCCTGCCGGACGACGACGCTGATCGATTCGGCGATGGGCGCCCCGGTGAGCCCTTCGGTCAGGTAGTGCATCACGGCGGCGTTGAACGCATTGTTGCGGCCGGGCACGTCTCGCGCCGGCGGGAGTCCCGGGGTCACCGAAACGGCCGGCAGCAGCTCGTTGTCCAGAACGATGTGCGCCGAAGTCGCCTCCGCGGCCGCGTGGCCACGGACGATCGTGACCCGGGGGAGCTTCCCGCTCGCTGCGAACTTCTGCAGGGTCTCCTCCGGCGTGGCTTGGGCGTCGGCCTCGACGTCGGCCGTCGCCATCAGCCGGCAGAGCTCGGGGAGGGTGCAGATGTACAGGTCGATCAGCCTCCGGTTGAACGCCTCGAGCAGGGCGTTCGCGGCGCCTTGGTGGTCTTCGGGCAGGAACCGGCCGTGGTCGACGCAGACGAGAAGGTTCGGCGACAAGTTCTCGAGGGCATGGCAGAGCTCCCTGTGGAGCCCGGTTCTGAAGTAGCCCGATATGTGCAGGACGCCCCCGCGACTGGTCTTCTTGACCATCTTGCTCAGGAGTGGTTCCCAGTTGAAACCGCCCAAAGCTCCTTTGTGGGTGAACGTCGTGCGGTATGAACTGTCCGCCTGCAGCAGATGCAGGGAAACGCCTGATTGCGCGTGCGCATCATTTTGGTAGTGGGCACGCCTGATCCACTTTTCCTCGCTCAGTTTACCGCGCAGCTCGTCGCTGAGTGCGGTCTGTTCGCCGAGCCGGGAGTACAGATAGCTCCGGTGGTCGAAGTTCTGGTGCAGGTAATGGCCGACGTAGCACGCCGACCCGCCGCAATCGTACCGGATCTGATCGAGTGTGCTGTATTCGTAGTTGTCGAGGCGCTTGACGCTGATCGGCTGGACCATGAGGTCCAGGTAGACGCCGCCGAGGATGAAGAAGCCTGGCCGCCATGCCTTCCGAACGGCATCCAGCCTCCACTCCAGGGTGGTGTCGCGACGTGACAGCCCGGCTCTGCTTCTCCAGCTGGGGTAAAGCTGGTCCGCGCTGCGTCGCAGCAGCGACTCGGCTGCTTCCGGTAGCCGCTTCAACAGATTTCTGGCCAGGGAAAGCAGGGGTTCGCGAAATAAACGAACAAGAACGGCTGCGATGATGAAGGCGGTCAACTTGAGTGAGACATCGCTGAGGATGATCTTGTTCAGGAAGTTCCAGAACTGTGTCATGGTCAACTCCTGCGTTGCCGCTCGAATATCCGGCGAGTGTGGTTTGAAGGGTCGTGGTGATGGGATCCCGTGTTACAGCAGCGGTCTCGATTCCGTCACGTTCGGCTCGCCGGGGTGTAATCCGTAACTCGGCCGCCGGCGCAGGCGATTCCGATGGCACTCGCCTGCCGAGGAGGTCCGATGAAACCGTTCTTTTGTCACGCGAATCGTCCGATCGGCGTCGCCCTCGAGGTGGTCGCTGTCGCCGGATTGCTGGGCATCGCCGGGGCGATGACTTCCGCGCCGGCCGACGCGGCTCCCGGGCGGACCAGCCGCGGCGACGCGGAAGCCGTCCTGCGCGCGAGCGGTGCCGGCGGAGCCGCCATCCGGAACCACCACGTGGTCGGCGGTGGCTCGCCGGCCGACATCGACGGGCGGGTGTCCATTCGCGTGCTGCCGTCGGTGGACGGCCGCCACTACTGCCAGGACGACTGGCACGTCATCCTGGTGGCGGAAATCAGCGGCGGGGACAAGTCGTTCACCATGCAGAACGCCAAGGCGGAATCGGACGCCGTACGGCTGGAGTTCTTCCTCGACGGCTCCCCGCTGGCCACCGAGCGTACGTCGGTCAAGCGGTTCCTGGACCCGGGCCGCTTCGAGTTCGACGAGGCGTACTACTTCCAGCAGGGCGCGATCATGGCACCCGGTGATCTGACGGTCGGCGCGCATTCGTTGCGGGTGGTCGCCACCGACCCGGCCGGCGGCGGGGAAAACGAGATCACGGTCTGGATCGACGCCACGGGCACCGGCACCTGCCTCTGAGTCCGGTGCTCAGGAGCCTCGGCGGCTCCACCGGGGCCCGCTGGCCGTCCCAGCAGGCGCGCGGCCAGCGCACCCGGCCATCCGGGTGATAGGAATGGCCGGTGACCGAACCGAACACCATCGAAGCCGCCGCGGCCGAGGCCGTCACGCTGACCAGTGAGCTCATCCGGATCGACACCACCAACACCGGGGATCCCGACACGCTGGTCGGTGAGCGGGCGGCGGCCGAGTACGTCGCGGAGAAGCTGACCGACGCCGGCTACGAGATCACCTACGTCGAGTCGGGCGGGAAGAACCGGCACAACGTGATCGTCCGGCTCGAAGGCGCCGATCGGTCCCGGGGTGGGCTGCTGATCCACGGGCACCTCGACGCCGTGCCCGCGGACCCGTCGGAGTGGTCGGTCCACCCGTTCTCCGGTGCGGTCCAGGACGACTACGTCTGGGGCCGCGGCGCGGTCGACATGAAGGACATGTGCGGGATGGCGCTCGCGCTGGCCCGGCACTACAAGCTGAACGACGTGGTGCCGCCGCGGGACCTCGTCTTCGCCTTCCTCGCCGACGAAGAGGCCGGCGGCAAGTACGGCGCGCAGTGGCTGGTCGAGAACCGGCCGGAGCTGTTCGAGGGTGTCACCGAGGCGATCAGCGAGGTCGGCGGCTTCTCGATCACGCTCAAGGACGACGTCCGCGCCTACCTCATCGAGACGGCGGAGAAGGGCATCCGCTGGATGAAGCTGCGCGTGCGCGGCACCGCCGGCCACGGGTCGATGATCCACCGCGACAACGCCGTCACCAAGCTCGCCGAGGCCGTCGCGAAGCTCGGCAACCACCGCTTCCCGCTGGTGCTCACCGAATCCGTGAAGGAGTTCCTCGCCGGCGTCACCGAGATCACCGGCTGGGACTTCCCGGAGGACGACCTCGAAGGCTCGGTCGCCAAGCTGGGCAACATCTCCCGGATGATCGGCGCGACCCTGCGCGACACCGCCAACCCGACCATGCTGACCGCCGGGTACAAGTCGAACGTCATCCCGTCGGTCGCCGAGGCCGCGGTCGACTGCCGGATCCTGCCGGGCCGGCTCGAGGCCTTCGACCGCGAGCTCGACGAGCTGCTCGGCCCGGACATCGAGAAGGAGTGGATGGAGCTGCCGCCGGTCGAGACGACGTTCGACGGCGCGCTCGTCGACGCGATGACCGCCGCGGTGCTGGCCGAAGACCCGGGGGCGAAGACGCTGCCGTACATGCTCTCCGGCGGCACCGACGCCAAGTCGTTCCAGCAGCTCGGCATCCGCAACTTCGGCTTCGCGCCGCTGAAGCTGCCCGCGGACCTCGACTTCTCGGCACTCTTCCACGGCGTCGACGAGCGGGTCCCGGTCGAGGCGCTGAAGTTCGGCACCCGCGTGCTGGACCGGTTCCTGCGCACGTCCTGATGACCGGCTTCGCGCTCGCCGACGGAACGTCCCTGCAGCTCATCCGCAGGGGCGACCCGGCCGCGCCGGTGACCGTCGTGTTCGTCCACGGCTACGCGCTCGACCAGCGCAGCTGGGGCCGGATCGCGCCGCTGGTCCCGGACGCGGCCGAGGGGCCGGTGGCCGTGCTGACCTACGACCAGCGCGGCCACGGCGGTTCCGGGCGGGCGCGGCGCGGCACCGCGACCATGGCGCAGCTCGGGGACGACCTCGCCGAGCTGCTCGGGCGCGAAGTGCCGGACGGGCGGGTGGTGCTCGTCGGCCACGACATGGGCGGCCTGGCGATCATGTCGCTGTCCCAGCGGCACCCTGAGCTGTTCGCCGCGCGGGTGTCCGGCCTGGTGCTGCTGGCGACGTCGTCGGGGACGCTGGCCACCGAGGTGTCGGCGGCCTGGCCCAGCGCGCTGGGGAAGCTGGCGCGCGACCTCGAAGCGGTACTCGGCTCGAAGCTGTTCGGCGTCGTGCGCGAGCACACCAGCCGGGCGGTCAGCGCGGGCCTGCGCTGGTGGCTCTTCGGCGACGACCCGGACCCGGAGCTGGTCGAGCTGACCGTGAAGATGATCCGCGGCAACTGGCCGCACACCGTCTCGCTCTTCCGCCCGGCACTGGACGCCTACGCGCGCGACGCGGCGCTGGCGCAGGTGAGCGGGGTGCCGGTGACGGCGATCGTGGGGGAGCGGGACCGGATCGTGCGGGCCTCCGACGTCGAGCAGTGGGCCGGCGGGCTCGACGACGGGACCGCCGTGGTGCTGCCGGGCGTCGGGCACGTCGTCCCGCTGGAGGCCGCGGCGCAGGTGCTGCCGCGGGTGGTCGCCCTGGTCAACGCCAGCCACCGACAAGACGAGAGTTCTTGACAACTTCTCTGTTCGGTACGAAGCTGAGCGCATGTTCTCCGTGGCGGTGATCGAAGACCCGGCCGCGGCCGAGGTGTCGCTGGACCCGATCCGCGCGCGGCTGCTGGCCGAGCTGGCCGAACCCGCGTCCGCGACGATGCTCGCGGCCCGGGTGGACCTGCCGCGCCAGAAGGTCAACTACCACCTGCGCGCGCTGGAGGCGCACGGCCTGGTGGAGCTGGTCGAGGAGCGGCGGAAGGGCAACGTCACCGAGCGGATGATGCGGGCGACCGCGGCCTCGTACGTCATTTCGCCGGCCGCGCTCGCCGCGGTCCAGCCCGACCCCGCGCAGTCGCCCGACCGGCTCTCGGCCCGGTGGCTGCTCGCGGTGGCCGGCCGGCTGGTGCGGGACGTCGGCCTGCTCATCACCGGCGCGGCCAAGGCGAAGCAGCGGGTCGCGACCTTCGCGCTCGACGGTGAAGTGCGGTTCGCCTCGCCCGCCGACCGGGCCGCGTTCGCGGAGGAGCTGACCACGGCGGTCACCACGCTGGTGGGCAAGTACCACGACGAAGCGGCCGAGAAGGGCCGCGGCTACCGGGTGGTCGTCGCCGTCCACCCGAGCATCCCGGAGGAGACCGCCAGTGGGGCGTGAGTTCGAGCTGACCGACGTCGCCGAGGTCGGCGCGACGCCGGAGCAGGTGTGGGAAGCCATCGCCACCGGGCCGGGCATCGACTCGTGGTTCATGGGCCGCAACGAGGTCGAGGGCGGCACCGGCGGCGTGGTCCGCGGCGCGTTCGGCGGGTATCGGCCCGAGTACCGCATCCGCGAATGGGAGCCGCTGGAGAAGCTCGTCTACGGCAGCGACCCGGCGCCGGACGGGCGGACGATCGCCTACGAGTTCCTCGTCGAGGGCCGGGACGGCGGCAGCTCGGTCGTCCGGTGCGTCACCAGCGGCTTCCTGCCCGGCGACGACTGGGAGGACGAGTTCGAGGCGATGACCGCGGGCGGCGCGCTGTTCTTCCGCACGCTCGTCGAGTACGTCACGCACTTCGCCGGCCGCACGGCGGTCCCGGTCACGGTGTTCGGACCGCCGGTGGGGGACTGGGACGAGGCGTGGGCGCGGCTCGGAACGGCGCTGGGACTGCCCGCGAGACCCGCGGTCGGCGACCGGGTGTCACTCGGCGGCGTCGTCTACGCGGCCAACGACCAGACGGTGGGAATCCGGACCCCGGACGCGATGATCCGCTTCATGGAGGGCTTCCACGGCCCGATGGTCGCGGCCCACCACGTCTTCACCCCGGGCGCGGACGCCGAGGCCGAGGAGAAGACCTGGAGCGAGTGGCTGAACCGGGTGTTCGGCTAGGTCGGGAGACCGCCGGGCAGGCTCTCCTTGGTCTTCTTGCGGCGCAACCAGACCCTGCGCGTGCCGTCGGCGTAGAGCCGCACGGTGCGCAGTTCCCAGCCCGCGAACTCCGCGTGGATGGAGAGCTGGATCGCCGCCGCACGCCGGGACACACCCGGGGGGAGGTGCAGGCGGCGGTACTCCCAATCCCCTTCGACCACCGCCTCGCTGACCGTCGTCATGGCTGGATCACCTGGGTCCCTTCTCCGGCGGCCGAGCCGACGAGCACGCGGCCGCTGCTCTCGTCCACCCCGACCGAGTCCGGCTGGCGCACGGTGGGGAACCGGTACTTCTCGACGGGTTCGCCGCCGCGGACGTCGAACCCGACCACTTCGTTGCGTTCGGTCAGCGTCACCCAGGCCAGGCTCCGCTTCGCGTCGTAGGCGATCCCGTACGCGCCACCCGGCACCGGGTAGCGCTGCCGCAGGATCAGCGGCCCGGCCGAGAACGCCAGCAGCGCGCCCGCCCGGGCGTCGGTCACCAGCACCCGCCCGTAGGAGTCCGCCACGGCGTTCGCGGCACCGTCGCCCGCCCGCAAGCCTTCGTTGACCTTGCCCGCCGCGACGTCCACCGAGAACACCGCCGTCCGCAGCCGGTCCAGCACCACCACGCCGTCCCCGGTGTCGACGACGTCGTCGGCGCTGTAGAGCTGCCCGCCGATCGTCCGCGCCGGACCGCTCACCGGCAGCAGCCGGAGGTCCTTGCCGTCGCCCATCGCGACCAGCCGGTCCGCGCCGAACGCGATGCTCGACGCCGGCATCCCGCCGGTCTTCGTCTCGGTCAGCGCCCGCTCGGGCAGCCTCAGCTCCTGCACCACACCCGCACCCGGCTCCGCGATCTCCACCCGCCCCGGCGTCACGGTCAGCTTCTCCGCCTTGCCGTATAACGGCATATTCACCGGGGCGGACGCGAGGGCGTTCAGGTCGTAGAGCCGCAACGACGGCGGCTCGGAAAGCGCCACGACGAGGGTCGAGGTCTTCGCGTCGACGGCGAGGGCGGAAACGGCGCCGCCGGGCAGGACCTGCCCGGCGGGTTTCACGCTCACCGCGGGGGAGACCGCCGGGCGCGCGGCCTGCGGGTTCGCCACGATCTGCAGCTCGTCGCCGGTCGACTTCGCCGAAGAGCAGCCCGAGAGCACCATGGCACCGGCGAGCGGGAGCGCGATCCACGACACGGCGGTGAGCCGACCCACGCTGTGGCCTCCGGTTGTTCCTCGGTGGTTGGTCTTCACCAGCATGCTCCTTGATCCCCTCGCCGTCACGTCCGTGTCACCCAACAGACACCTACCGCGGCCAGCGCTCGGGGTAGCCGACCTCGATCGCGCTGACGTCGTCGAGCGCGGACCGGATGGCGGGCGGCAGGGTGATGCCCTCGGCGGTCAGCGAACCGGTGAGCTGACCGGTGTCCCGCGCGCCGACGACCGGCGCGACGACGCCGGGGCGGTCGCGGACCCAGGCCAGCGCGACGGCCAGCGGAGAGGTACCCAGCCCGTCGGCGGCGGTGGCGACCGCCTGCACGATCCGGGCGGCGCGGTCGGTGCGGTGGTGCTCGACGTAGCCGGCGTAGGCGCTGTTCGCGCCGCGCGAGTCGGCGGGCGTGCCGGAGCGGTACTTGCCGGTGAGCACGCCGCGGCCGAGCGGCGCCCACGGCAGCAGCCCGATGCCGTGGTGCTCGGCGGCGGGTACGACTTCGCGGTCGACGCCGCGTTCGAGCAGCGAGTACTCGACCTGGGTGGAGACGATCGGGGCGGCCGGTGCGGCGCCGGCGGCGGCCGTCGCCAGCTGCCAGCCCGCGTAGTTCGAGACCCCGACGTAGCGGACCTTCCCGCTGGTCACGGCGTACTCGAGGGCGGACAGGGTCTCGGCGAGGGGCACGCAGCCGTCCCAGGCGTGCAGCTGCCACAGGTCGATGTGGTCGGTGCCGAGCCGTTTCAGGGAGCCGTCGAGCGCGCCGAGCAGGGCACCGCGGGAGGCGCCGCCGCCGAACGGGCCGTCGGTGCGCTTGGCGACCGCTTTCGTCGCGAGGACGACGTCTTCCCGGGGGACGAGGTCACCGAGCAGCGAGCCGAGCACCCGCTCGCTCTCGCCTTCGCCGTAGATGTCGGCCGTGTCCACCAGGGTGCCGCCGGCGTCGACGAAGGCGACCAGCTGGCTGGCCGCCTCCTCCGCGTCGGTGTCGCCACCCCAGGTCATGGTGCCGAGCGCCATCCGCGAGACGCGCAGTCCCGAGCGGCCGAGCAGTCGCTTTTCCACGACCGCCGAGCCTAGTGGGCGGTCCCCGGCGAACCTGACCAAGGTGAGTCGTGTCGCGGCCGAGGGCCCCCGTTAGGGTTCGGCCCCGTGCGACTCGGACTCAATCTCGGCTACTGGGGAGCGGGGAACGACCCCGCGAACCTGGCCCTGGCGAAACAGGCGGAGGACCTCGGCTACGCCGTCGTGTGGGCCGCCGAAGCCTACGGCGCGGACGCGGTGACGGTGCTTTCGTGGCTCGCGGCCCGCACGTCGCGGATCGACGTCGGGTCCGCCGTGCTGCAGATCCCGGCCCGGACGCCGGCGACCACCGCGATGACCGCGGCGACCCTGGACACGCTCTCGGGCGGGCGGTTCCGGCTCGGGCTCGGCGTGTCGGGTCCGCAGGTGTCGGAGGGCTGGCACGGGGTGCGGTTCACCTCGCCGGTGGAGCGCACCCGGGAGTACGCCGCGATCGTGCGGTCGGCGCTGCGCCGCGAGCGCGTCAGGTTCGACGGCGACCACTTCACGCTGCCGCTGCCGGACGGCCCGGGCAAGGCGCTGCGGCTGACCGTCCGCCCGGCGCGCAGGCACATCCCGCTCTACCTGGCCGCGATCGGGCCCCGGAACCTGGAGCTGACCGGCGAGATCGCCGACGGCTGGCTCCCGGTGTTCTTCTCGCCGGCGCACGCGGGGGAGCAGCTGGCGCCGATCCGCGCCGGTGCCGAGCGGGCCGGGCGCGCCCTGGCGGGCTTCGACGTCGCGCCGAACGTGCCGCTGGTGCCCGGGGCGGACTGGCGGGACTGCGCGGACGCCGTCCGCGGCTACGCGGCCCTGTACCTGGGCGGGATGGGGAGCAAGGAGAAGAACTTCTACAACCGGCTGGCGTGCCGGATGGGCTTCGCGGCCGAAGCCGCGGAGGTGCAGGAGAAGTACCTGGACGGCGACCGGGCGGGGGCGATGGCGGCGGTGCCGCTGGAGTTCCTCGACGCGACGTCGCTGCTGGGACCGAAGGAACGGATCGCGGAGAAGATGACGGAATTCGCCGAAGCCGGCGTGACGACCCTGTCGGTGTCGCCGCTGGCCCCGGAGCCGGCCGGCGCGCTGCGCACCGCCGCCGAGGCGCTCGAGCTGGCGGGGGTGGCCTGACGTGGGCTGGTTCGAAGCACTGGTGCTGGGCCTGGTCCAGGGCCTGACCGAGTTCCTGCCGATCTCGTCGAGCGCGCACCTGCGCATCGTCGCGGCGCTGGCCGGCTGGGACGACCCGGGCGCGGCGTTCACCGCGGTCACCCAGATCGGCACCGAACTGGCGGTGATCATCTACTTCGGCCCGAAGATCGGGAAGATCCTGCGGGCCTGGTTCTTTTCACTGTCCAAGGCGGAGTGGCGCCAGGACCCGGACGCGCGGCTGGGCTGGCTGATCATCGTCGGTTCGCTGCCGATCGTGGTGCTGGGGCTGCTGCTGCAGGACCAGATCGACAGCGCGTTCCGCGACCTGCGGATCACCGCGACGGTGCTCATCGTGTTCGGCCTGATCCTGCTGCTCGCCGACCGGATCGGGAAGCAGGAGCGCACCCTCGACCACCTGACGGTGCCGCACGGCCTCGGCTTCGGCTTCGCGCAGGCGCTCGCCCTGATCCCGGGGGTGTCCCGCTCGGGCGGCACGACGAGCGCGGGGCTGCTGCTGGGCTACACCCGCGCGGAGGCGGCGGAGTACTCGTTCCTGCTGGCGCTGCCGGCGGTGTTCGGGTCGGGCGTGTACAAGCTCAAGGACATCGGCTCGGGCGGGGTGCCGGCCCAGTGGGGCCCGACGATCCTGGCGACGCTGGTCGCGTTCGGCGTCGGGTACGTGGTGATCGCGTGGCTGATGGCCTACATCAAGAAGCGCAGCTTCGTGCCGTTCGTGGTGTACCGGCTGGTGCTGGGCGTGCTGCTGTTCGTGCTGATCTTCACCGGCGCGCTGGACCCGAACGCGGGTCCCGTCAGCCACTGAGCCGCCCGCGTGGGGACCGCTCGCCCGGTCCCCACGTAGGGTGGGTCCCGTGAGTACGGTCATCCTTCTCCGGCACGGCAAGTCGACGGCCAACGGTTCGGGTATCCTCGCCGGGCGCTCCCCGAAGGTGAACCTCGACGACACCGGCCGCGCCCAGGCGGAGAAGCTCGTCGAACGGCTCGACGGGGTCCCGCTGGCCGGGCTCGTCGTTTCGCCGATGCTGCGGTGCAAGCAGACGGTCGGCCCGCTCGCGGCCGCGCGGAACCTCGGGAAGACGGTCGAACCCGGGCTGTCCGAAGTGGACTACGGCGACTGGACCGGCAAGGAGCTCAAGCACCTCGCGAAGGAACCGCTCTGGCGGGTCGTGCAGGCGCACGCCTCCGCCGCGGTCTTCCCCGGCGGTGAGGGGCTGGCCCAGATGCAGGCGCGCTCGGTCGCCGCCGTGCGGGCGCACGACCGGCGGATCTCCGCCGAACACGGCGACCACGCCGTGTGGCTCCTGTGCAGCCACGGCGATGTGATCAAGTCCATCCTCGCCGACGCGCTCGGGCAGCACCTCGACGCCTTCCAGCGGATCGTCGTCGACCCGGCGTCCATCTCGGTCGTGCGCTACACCGAGACGCGGCCGTTCGTCATGCGGGTCAACGACCACGGTGGCGATCTGCGCGGCATCGTGCCGCCGGAACCCCAGCCGGACCGGAAGGCGAAACGAGGCAAAAAGGCCACGTCGAGCAGCGATGCCGTCGTCGGTGGTACCACCGGGCCGTGAGCTTGGCCACCTCCGGAAAGCGCTGACATCGGCAGCGGGGGAACCCGTAGGGTGGCGGGACCGAGTGTGCCACCCCGACCAGGAGCCTGCGCCGATGATTTCGCCGGACAACCCGTTCGCCGCACCCAGCGAGCTGCCCTACGCCCTGCCGCCCTTCGACCGGATCGCCGACGAGCACTACCGGCCCGCGTTCGAGGCCGGGCTGGCCGAGCACGCGGCGGAGATCGAGCAGATCGCGGCGCAGGACGCCGAGCCGACGTTCGACAACACCATCGTGGCCCTCGAGCGCGCCGGTGAGCTGCTGGGCCGCGTCGCGAGCGTGTTCTACAACCTGGCCGGCTCCAACAGCACCGACGAGATCCAGGCCATCCAGGCGGAGTTCGCGCCGAAGCTGGCCGCGCACCACGACGCGATCCACCTGGACCCGAAGCTGTTCGCCCGCATCGACGCCCTGCACGCCAAGCGCGGCGAGCTCGGCCTCGACGAGGAGTCGCTGCGGCTGCTGGAACGGCGGCACACCGACTTCAGCCGCGCGGGTGCCGGGCTCGGCGAGGCCGAGCAGGCCCGCCTGCGCGCGCTGAACGAGCAGCTCTCCACCCTCCAGACGAAGTTCCAGCAGAACCTCCTCAAGGACACCAACGAGCTCGCCGTCGTCATCGAGGACCGGGCCGAGCTGGCCGGGTTCGGCGACGGCGCGATCGCCACCGCGGCCGAGGCGGCCGCCGCCCGCGGCGAAGACGGCAAGTACGTGCTCACCCTGACCCTGCCGACGAGCCAGGCGTCGCCGCTGGAGACCCTGCGCGACCGCGACGTCCGCGAGCGGATCCACGCCGCGTCGATGGCGCGGGGCAACAGCGGCAACGACTTCGACAACAACGGTGTCGTCGCCGAGATCGTCCGCCTCCGCGCCGAGCGCGCCGCGCTCCTGGGCTACCCGAACCACGCGGCGTACGTCATCGCCGACGAGACGGCCAAGACCGCGGAAGCCGCGGCCGGGCTGCTCGAACGGCTGGCGCCGGCCGCGGTCGCGAACGCCCGCGCCGAAGCCGCGGAGCTGCAGCAGCTGCTGGAAGCCGACGTGCCGGGCGCGAAGCTGCGCCCGTCGGACTGGCCGTTCTACGCCGCCCAGGTCCGCCGCGAGCGCTTCGACGTCGACACCGAGGCCCTGCGGCCGTACTTCGAGGCCGACCGCGTCTACCTCGACGGCGTCTTCTTCGCCGCGAGCAAGCTCTACGGCCTCACCATCACCGAGCGGCACGACCTCCCGAAGTACCACCCGGAGGTCCGGACCTTCGAGGTCTTCGACGCCGACGGCACCGCGCTCGGCCTGTACCTGCTCGACCTCTACACCCGCGACTCCAAGCGCGGCGGCGCCTGGATGAACACCTTCGTCGACCAGTCGGCGCTGCTGGACCGCAAAACGGTCGTGGTGAACGTCCTCAACGTCGGCAAGCCGCCGGCGGGGGAGCCGACCCTGCTGACCTTCGACGAGGTCGTGACGGCGTTCCACGAGTTCGGGCACGCCCTGCACGCACTGGTCTCCTCGGTCCGCTACCCGACGTTCTCCGGCACCAACGTGCCCCGCGACTTCGTCGAATACCCGTCCCAGGTCAACGAGATGTGGATGCTGTGGCCGGAGGTGCTCGCCAACTACGCCAAGCACCACGAGACGGGCGAGGCCCTGCCGCAGGAGCAGGTCGACAAGCTCCTCGCCGCCCAGCAGTACGGCGAAGGCTTCGCCACCACCGAGTACCTCGCGGCGTCCCTGCTCGACCAGGCCTGGCACGGGCTCGGCGTCGACGACCGCGTGGGGGAGGTGCAGCGGTTCGAAGCCGAGGCGCTCGTGAAAGCCGGCGTGGCCGTCGAGGCGATCCCGCCGCGCTACCGCACGACCTACTTCGCGCACATCTTCAGCGGCGGCTACAGCGCCGGGTACTACTCCTACATCTGGAGCGAAGTCCTCGACGCCGACACCGTCCAGTGGTTCCGGGAGAGCGGGGGACTGACCCGCGAGAACGGCGACCACTTCCGCCGCACCCTGCTCGGCCGGGGCGGCAGCGTCGACCCGATGGACGCCTTCCGGGCGTTCCGCGGCCGAGACCCGGAGATCGAGCCGCTGCTGGCCCGCCGCGGCCTCAACGGAGTCTGACTCTCTGAGTGTATAACGACCTATACCGTGGGGCTGGTTTCGAAAAACCAGTCCCACGGTTCGTTGTGCGCTTCCAAAAACCGCACCGGACCGGAAGGGCTCAGGCCACCAGCCGCAGCCAGGCTTCCGCGAGTGCGCAGTGGCCGGCGGGGGTCGGGTGCACGCCGTCTTCGGACCAGTGTTCCGGTCCGGTTTCCGCGGAGAGTCCGGCGAACATGCGGTCGGCGGCGAGCAGGTGGGCGCCGTACTCGCCGGCGAGGTGCCGCACGGCCTGGATCTTCGGGTCGAGGCCGGCTCGCCAGTCCCGGCGGACGTCGTCGTCGATGCGGATGTCGCCGGCTTCGGTGACGCCTTCGACCGGCAGGAGGAAGGGCTCGATGAGGATCAGTTCCGCACCGGTTTCGGCGAGGGGTGCGAGCAGGCGGTCGTAGCCCGCCGCGAACTCGTCCGCGGAGACCTCGGGCGCGTGTGGGTCGAAGGTGTGGCGTCCGTTGTCGTTGACGCCGACGAGGATCGAGACGACGTCGGGGTGGGCGTCGAGGACGTCGGTCTGCCAGCGGGCTTCGAGGTCGGTCACGGTGTGGCCGGCGTCGGCGGTGTCGATCCAGGTGATGGGGCGGTCGGGGTGGGCGAAGGACCATTCGCCGGCGACCAGGAGTGGGTAGCCGCAGCGGTCTTCGCCGTCCGGTCGCCAGAGGGTGGTGATGGAGTCGCCGGCGAAGAGCACGGTGCTGTGGGGCTTCAAGGTGATCGTCATGGGGTCGAGCGTGGTGGTGGCGGCTGGCGGGGGACGCACAGCGGGCTGGCATCCCCCGCCTTCGCGCTGTCAGGCCGTGGCGGTCCGCTCGTGGGTGACGATGTGGTCGACGAAGCCGTAGGTGAGGGCTTCGTCGGCGTCGAACCAGCGGTCGCGGTCGGCGTCGGCGGTGATGCGCTCGACGGTCTGGCCGGTCTGGGCGGCGGTGATCTGGGCGATGCGGCGCTTCATCTTGCCGAAGACCTCGGCCTGGATGGCGATGTCGGTGGCGGCGCCGCCGATGCCGGCGGAGGGCTGGTGCATGACGATGCGGGTGTTGGGGAGGAGGTAGCGCTTGCCGGGGGTGCCGGAGGAGAGGAGGAACTGGCCCATGGAGGCGACGAAGCCGAGGCCCCAGGTGGAGACGTCGGGTTTGACGAGCTGCATGGTGTCGTAGATGGCCATGCCGGCGGTGACGGAGCCGCCGGGTGAGTTGATGTAGAAGGTGATGTCCTTGGCCGGGTCGTCGGCGGCGAGGAGGAGAAGCTGGGCGATGATGCGGTTGGCGACTTCGTCGTTGACTTCGGAGCCGAGGAAGACGATGCGGTCGCGCAGGAGCTGCTGGTAGACCGAGTCGTCGGGGGTCTGGCCGGGGGTGTGCATGTCGGGTAGGGCGAGAAGGGTCATGGGGGTGACGGTAGGGCGGGGGATCCGGTGGGCGGGGCCGGTTTCGCTGTGGGCGTGCGGTGTTCGCGGGACGCGAAAGGGCCGCCGTCCGGTGTGGACGGCGGCCCTGGTGGTGCGGTGGCTCAGATGAGGCCGAGCTTCTGCACGGTGTCGCGCTCTTCGACGAGCTCGGCGACGGAGGCGTCGATGCGGGCGCGGGAGAAGTCGTCGATCTCGAGGCCCTGGACGATTTCGTACTTGCCGTCCTTGGCGGTGACGGGGAAGGACGAGATGATGCCTTCGGCGACGCCGTAGGAGCCGTCGGAGACGACGCCGGCGGAGGTCCAGTCGCCGGCCGGGGTGCCGTTGACCCAGGTGTAGACGTGGTCGATGGCGGCGGAGGCGGCGGAGGCGGCGGAGGAGAGGCCGCGGGCTTCGATGATGGCGGCGCCGCGCTTGGCGACGGTGGGGATGAAGTCGTTTTCGAGCCAGGCCTGGTCGACCTCGACGCTCTTGCCGCCGACTTCGGCGTGCTGGACCGAGGGGTACTGGGTGGCGGAGTGGTTGCCCCAGATGGCGAGCTTCTTGAGTTCGGTGACGGGGACGCCGAGCTTCTTGGAGAGCTGGGCGAGGGCGCGGTTGTGGTCGAGGCGGGTCATCGCGGTGAAGCGGTCGGCGGGTACGTCGGGGGCGTGCGACCGGGCGATGAGGGCGTTGGTGTTGGCGGGGTTGCCGACGACGAGGACCTTGATGTCGTCGGCGGCGCCGGCGTTGATGGCTTCGCCCTGGGGCTTGAAGATGCCGCCGTTGGCTTCGAGGAGGTCGCCGCGCTCCATGCCCTTGCTGCGGGGGCGGGCGCCGACGAGGAGGGCGATGTTGGTGCCTTCGAAGGCCTGCTTGGGGTCGTCGAAGATGTCGATGCCGGCCAGGAGGGGGAACGCGCCGTCGTCGAGCTCCATGGCGGTGCCCTCGGCCGCCTTGACCGCCTGCGGGATCTCGAGGAGCCGCAGCTTCACCGGGACGTCCTGGCCGAGGAGCTGACCGGAAGCGATGCGGAAGAGCAGCGCGTAGCCGATCTGGCCGGCGGCGCCGGTGACGGTCACGTTGACAGGGGCTTGGGTCATTGCGGTACTCCAGCTTGAGACGACTTTGGCTAGTGGTGTGGAGCCTATCCCTCCCGGGCGTTGCTGGTCGGGTGCGTCCAGTCACTGTTGCGTGGATCGCTTTTCGGGGGCTCCGGGTGGTGAAACCCCCGGCCCGGGGCGAAGGCCCCGGTTGTCACAGCTCGCTTTGGGGGGTCCGGGTGGCGAAGCCCCCGGCCCGGGGCGAAGGCCCCGGTTGTCACAGCTCGCTTTTCAGGTGTCGGTGACGTTCGTGGCGAGGCGGTGGAGGAGGTCGGTGAGCTGGGTGAGCTCGGTGTCGGTGAGGCCTTTTCGCAGGCGTTGGTCGTGGGCGATGGCGGCGGTGGCGAGGCGGTGGAAGAGCTGTTCGCCGTCGTCGGTGAGTTCGACGAGGTGGACGCGGCGGTTTTCGGGGTCGCGGCGGCGGGTGACGAGGCCGGTGGTTTCCATGGCGTTGAGGTGGTGGGTGAGGGTGGCGCCTTGGATGCCGACGGCGTCGGCGAGTTCGCGCTGGTTGGCGACGGTGCGGGTTTTGAGGGTGATGAGGATCTGCCAGACGGGTTGGGAGCCGCCGGCGGCGGTGAGGGCTTGGTCGAAGGCGCGGCTCGCGGTTTTGGCGGTGCGGGTGAGGACGACGCCGATGGGGGTGGTGGTGGGTGGTGGCACGGGCAGGACCTTACCGCAGATGTCTAACCGTTTGACATCTAATCGTTCGACTTCTAACGTTGTGTTCATCGAACCGGAAGGGGAATGCGATGAGCACCGAAGAGCAGGTCCGCGAGTTCGGCCGGGTCTGGGCCGCGGCGGAAGAGCGGGGGGACACCGGCGTGCTGGCCGGGCTGGCCGCCGACGGGTTCCGGCTGGTCGGGCCGCTGGGGTTCGTCCTGGACCGCGACCAGTGGCTGGCGCGCTACGGCGGCGGTGACCTGGTGACCGAGAAGCTGGCGTGGGACGACGTCGAGGTCCGCGACTTCGGCGCGACCGCCATCGCGATCGGTGTCCACGACCAGGTGGCGAAGCACCGGGGCAACCCGGTGAACGGCCGGTTCCGCGCCACGCACGTCCTGGTCCGCGACGGCGACCGCTGGCAGCTCGCGGGTATCCATCTGAGCCCGATCGGCGGGCCGCCGCCGTTCGCACCGGCGGGAGAGCCGCGATGAGCGTCGAACTGAATCACACGATCGTGTGCGTCACCGACCGGGAGAAGTCGGCGGGGTTCCTGGCCGGGATCCTCGGCCTGGAGGTGGGTCCGGTGACCGGGCCGTTCGTGCCGATCCGGCTCGCGAACGGTGTCACGCTGGACTACCTGCGGGTGGACCGGGTGACGAGCCAGCACTACGCGTTCCTGGTCGGCGAAGACGACTTCGACGCCGCGCTGGCGCGGATCGAGCGGGCCGGGATCGCCTACTGGGCGGATCCGTTCCACGAGCGGGCCGGTGCGCTCAACGACCTGAACGGCGGCCGCGGGGTCTACTTCGAGGACCCGGACGGCCACAACCTGGAACTGCTGACGAGGGGGTAGCCGTGCGGTTGAGCATCGGGGTCACGGACTTCTCGTGGCCGGACCGGCTGACGGAAGAGCTCGCGGCGGTCGCGGTGGCGGCCGAGGACGCCGGGCTGGACACCTTGTGGGTGGCCGACCACCTGCTGCAGGCCGACCCGAACAGCACCCCGGATTCGGCGATGCTGGAGGCGTACACGACGCTGGGGTTCCTCGCCGCCCGCACCGGCCGGATCGGGCTGGGGACGATGGTTTCGGCGGTGACGTTCCGGCCGCCGGCGCTGCTGGTCAAGGCGGTCACGACGCTGGACGTCCTGTCCGGCGGGCGGGCCCGGTTCGGGATCGGCACCGGGCACCACGACGGCGAGGCGCGGGCGATGGGCCTGCCCTTCCCGCCGGTGGCCGAGCGGTTCGAGCACCTGGAGGAGGTTCTCCAGGTGGCGCAGCGGATGTGGGACGGCGACGAGTCGCCGTTCGAGGGCAGGCACCACCGCCTCGGCCGCCCGGTCGGGAACCCCCGTCCGGCGCGGCGGCCGCGGGTGCTGATCGGCGGGGCGGGCGAGCGGAAGACGCTGCGGCTCGTCGCGCGGTACGCCGACGCGTGCAACCTCTTCGACATCCCCGACGGTGGCGCGACCGTGCGGCGCAAGCTGGCCGTGCTCGCGCGCCACTGCGAAGAGGCCGGGCGGCCGTACGGGGAGGTCGAGAAGACGATCAGCACCCGGCTGGCGCCCGGGGAGCCGGCGGAGTCGTTCGCGGCGCGGTGCGCGGAGTTCGCCGCGTGGGGGATCGAGCACACGGTCGTGATCACGGCGGGCCCGTGGTCGCCGTCGGCGGTCGCGACACTGGGACGGGCCGGGGCGCTGCTGGCGAGGTGAAACGATCAAGCCCGGACGTCGCGTGGGTGATCACCCGCGGCGAGCGGCGGTCCGGGGGTGCGAAATCGTTTTCCGCTGGTATTCTTTCGTAGCGCCGAGAATGCGGGTTCGAAATTATCGGTATACCGTGTGGTGGGACGACTGCGGTGTGTTGCTCCGTTCAGTGGCGTTTGCGACCATGATCCTTTCGCTACCATGGTCGGCGCCCCCGTACCCAATTCGAATGTATTGGGAAGGATTTCAATGCTCTCTGCGGTCGTTGCTGCCGTAATGGCGCTGTCCTCAGTGGTCACCCCGCATTCGTGGAACACTCCTCCGCCGCCCGACAAAATCGTCATCGACGTCGTGAACGCCATCGGCACGGGCTGTCCGCCGAACACGTCCGCGGTGGCGGTTTCGCAGGACAACACGGCGTTCACGGTGACCTACAGCGCCTACACGGCCTTGGTCGGGGTCGGCGCCGGCCCGCTGGACGCCAGGAAGAACTGCCAGATCGGCCTGCGGGTGCACGTGCCACAGGGCTTCACCTACGGAATCGCGCAGGCCGACTACCGCGGATTCGCCCACTTGGAACGGGGGGCGACCGGCCTGGAAAGAGCGAACTACTATTTCCAGGGAAATTCGCCGACGGCGTACGTGCAGCACCCGCTGGCGGGGCCGTTCGAGGACGACTGGCATTTCACCGATTCGACGGAGGTCGGTGCGATCGTGTTCAAGCCGTGCGGCGAGGAACGCAATCTGAACATCAACACGGAATTGCGTGCGGCGGCCGGGACGTCGGATCCGAAGAAGACGACGAGCTACGTCACGATGGACTCGACCGACGGCAGCATCACCACGGTGTACCACTTCGCGTGGCTGGTCTGCCCCTGATCGGCTCCGGCTCCGGGTGAGGCGGAGCAGGTGAAGAGGGGCGGCGCGGCCAGGCAACCGCGCCGCCCCGGACCGCTATTTCGCCGGGGCTCGCGGGTCGGTGGCCTGGAGGCCGAAGACGCGGCCGAGGGAGACCAGTGCTTCGTCGAGGTGGCTGAGGCTGGAGAGGACGGCGCGGGTTTCGGCTTGCTCGACGCGGTCGGAGACGGGGGTGCCGTCGTCGCGCACGAGCGTGCCGGGTGTGGGGCCACCCGGTGCGTCGAGCGCGGTGCGGAGGACGTCGATGTTGGTCAGCAGCCGCCCGGTGAACTGGCGGAGCCGGTCGGTGTCGGCGCCGGCGAGCATCCCGGGCTGGGCGCGGGCGGCGACGTGGCGGGCCCGGAAGGCGATGGTTTCGAGGGTGGTCAGCACGTGCCAGCCGTAGTCGCGGCGGGCGCTGCGCAGGTTGACCGGGTGGGTCAACGGCTCGATGGTGGTCCGGACCACCTCGACGGAGCGGTCGAGGTCGCGGGAGAGCTCGATGATGTTGACGTTCTCCTCGCCGGCGAGCAGCCCGCGGGTGTGCTCGAGGAACTCCTCGAGCTCGTCGAGCACCTCGCCGATGTCGTCGAGCATCACCGAGCGGGTGCGGACCGGGACGATGACGACGGCGGCGAGGATGCCCGCGGCGGCGCCGACGGCGGTCTCGGCGACGCGGATCCAGAGCACCGCGAGGCTGAACGTGCCGAGGAGGCTGTAGAGCAGGCCGAGCATGCTGGTGATGAAGAACGCCATCACCACCTGCGAGACGCGCGCGGTGTAGACCATGCCGAACACGCAGACCAGGATCAGCGCGAGGGTGGCCGGGGTGTTCCCACCGACCAGCAGCGCGAGCAGGACGCCGCCGACGATGCCGATCAGCGTGCCGCCGAGGCGGCGGACGCCCTTGACGAAGGTGGCGCCGGCGCTGGAGGCACCGATGAACACGACGAAGACGGTCAGCACCGCCCAGTACCAGCGCTGGTGGGACACCAGTTCCCCGCCGAGCACGGCGAGCCCGCCGCCGACGACGGCCTGGATGGCGCTGCGGGTCCGGTTGTCGTAGGCGAACCGGGGCTCCGGCTCGTCCTCCTCCTCGTCTTCGGGCGGGTCCACGGTGGCTTCGGGCGTGGCGGCGCGCTGGGCCCGGTCGTCGGCCAGGGCGAGTTCGGCCAGTGCCTTGCGGACGCCGTCGCCGGGGGCGGCGTGTTCGTCGATGCGGCTGCCTTCGACGAGCATGCGGCTGTATTCGCCGGTCTGGCTGATCAGGGGCAGCTCGCGCGGGTCGCGTTCCATCAGGGCGCGGAAGCGGGCGAGGCGGGCGATGAGGTCGTCGCGGACGTGCGGGCCGAGTTCGTCGGAACAGGTGCGCTGGACGGTGCTGGCGAGCCACTGCACGGCCAGTTCGACTTCGATGGCGCGGCGGCGGAGGCGGTCGGCGGCGCGGGCGTCGACGACGTCGGGGGCGGCGTCTTCGATGAGCAGGACGCATTCGTGGAGCCGGGCCAGCGCGGTCCGCAGCTGCTTGCGGGTCCGGTCGCTGCCGCCGACGGCCAGGTGCGCTTCGGTGGCGCGGACGACGGCGGCGAGCCGGGCGCGGAAGGCCCGGCGGACCCGGAGGAATTCGGCTTCGGCGTTGGGGCGCAGCAGGACGAACCGGACGACGGCGTTGGCGAGCACCCCGACGGCCAGTGCGAGCAGCAGCTGCGGGACCTGCTTGAGGTGGGCCTGCAGGAACATCGGGAAGAAGAACAGGAAGAACGCGATCGACCCGAGGGCGGTGCCGCGCGGGCCGAAGCGCTGCGCGTAAACGGCGACGAAGATCAGCAGGACGAACACGATGCTGTCCAGCGGCGGCAGGGCGGAGCCGAGGCTGGCGGTGGTGATCGAGGCGGCCCCGGTGAGGAACGCCAGGGCGAGGGTGCCGGCCTGGGCGCCGGGGGTGGCGTCGTTGACGGTGAACGCCGTCATCATGGCGGCGATGGCGCCGACGAGCATGACGGTGAGCGGCAGGTGGGCGGGCAGCAGGGCGCCGACGGCCAGCACGATGCCGAGCACGGCGGACCCGGCGAGCCGCAGCCGGACCAGGCCGGGGTCGGCGGCGGCGAGCCGGTCGAGGGCGGCGAGGCGGTACCGGTTCATCGGGCGAGCAGCTCCCACTGGGCCAGCGTCGGGCGGCGGCCGCGGGTGGCGGTGATCCGCAGCCGGTAGCGGGTGTGCGCGGCCGGGGTGGCGAGGGCGAACGGCCGGGTTTGGCGGCGCCAGCGGAACAGTTCGCCTTCGCGCTCGTCGAGGGTGGTCCAGGTGGTCCCGTCGTCGGAGCCTTCCAGCACCCACGCGCTGGGGTCGCCGCGGCGGGTGCCGGAGGTGAGGGTGTACATCGTGACCGGGCGGGGCTCGCCGGTGACGGTGAACTCGATCGCCGGGGCGGCGGTGCGGAAGGTGACCTGGGTGCGGGTGGTGTCGTCGAACAGGGCGCCGACGTTCTTGGCTTCGGCGCTGGTCGCGGTGCCGGTGAGGTCGGTGACCGGGTCCGGCCGCTCGGCGGGCGGCGGCGGGGTGCCCCAGCCGGTGGGTTCGGTCGTCAGGTCGAAGACCAGTTCGGCGCCGCCGGCGAGGGTGGCGTGGGCGATCGAGGTGTCTTCGTGCGGCTCGCCGTCGACGGTGAGGCCGCGGACGTAGACGGTGTCGTCGGTGTTGCCGGGTGCGTGGACGACGAGTTTCTTGCCTTCGCCCAGGTGGACGGTCGCCTTCTCGAACAACGGCGAGCCGATGGCGTAGCGGGGGCTGCCGACGGCGAGGGGGTAGAAGCCGAGCGCGCTGAACAGGTACCACGCGGACATCTCGCCGTTGTCCTCGTCGCCGGGGTAGCCCTGGCCGATCTCGCTGCCCAGGTAGAGCCGTCGCAGCACTTCGCGGACGGCGCGCTGGGCTTTGGCGGGCGCGCCGGCGAGGTTGTAGACGTAGGGGATGTGGTGCGAGGGCTGGTTGGAGTGCCCGTACTGGCCCATGCGGACGTCGCGGGCCTCGGTCATCTCGTGGATCAGGCCGCCGTACGCGCCGGGACGGCGGCCGGTCTCCGGGGTGGCGAAGAAGGTGTCCAGTTTGGCCTCGAGACCGGCGTTGCCGCCGTGGAGGGCGGCGAGGCCGGGGCCGTCGTGGGGCGCGGTGAAGGCGGTGTTCCAGGCGTTGGTCTCGACGAAGTCGCCGCCCCAGGCCGCCGGGTCGTAGCCGGCCGGTGCGAACTTGCGGCGCCCGTCGCGGTGGCGGCCCTGGAAGAACCCGATCTCCGGGTCGAAGTGGTGGACGTAGTTCTTCGCGCGCTCGCGGAAGTAGGCCGCGTAGTCGGCGTAGCGGCGGGCCCGTGCCCCGGCACTTTCACGTGAAAGTGCGTCGGAGAGGTTGGCGAGGCCGAAGTCGTTGATGCAGCCCTCGAGCGCCCACGACAGTCCTTCGTGGACCGACACCGGGGTCCAGCCGAGGAAGATCGACTCTCCGAGCCCCTTGCGGCCGACCGAGCGGTGCGGCGGGGTGACGGTGGCGTTCTTCAGCCCGGCGTCGTAGGCGGCCTCGACGTCGAAGTCGCGGACGCCCTTGAGGTAGGCGTCGGCGAACGCGACGTCGGAGCTGGTGCCGGTCATCAGGTCGGCGTAGCCGGGCGAGGACCAGCGGGAGATCCAGCCGCCCTCGCGGTACTGCTGGACGAAACCGTCGATCAGCCGCCCGCACCGTTCCGGGGCGAACAGCGCGTACGCCGGCCAGGTGGTGCGGTAGGTGTCCCAGAAGCCGTTGTTGACGTACAGCTCGCCGTCGACGACCTTCGCGCCGGTCCGCCGCCGGGTGCTCGGCCGGAACCGGCGCACCACCGGGCTGGCGTGCCGGATCCCCTTCGGCGTGTTCTCGTGCGCGATGTTCGGGTAGAGGAACAGCCGGTAGAGGTTGGAGTACAGCGTCGTGGCCTGGTCCTCGGTCGCGCCTTCGACCTCGACGCGGCCGAGCTGCTCCTGCCACGCCGCCCTGGCCTGCGCCCGCACCTCGGCGAACGTCGTCCCGGCCGGGAGCTCCAGTTCGAGGGTGCGCTTGGCTTGGGCGAGGCTGATCAGCGACGTCGCGATCCGCAGCGTGACGTCGGGCCCGTCGAACTCGAAGTAGCCCGTGACGCGCCGCCACGGCGGGCGGTGGACCTTCGCGCCCCGCGTGGCCGGGGCGTCGGTGACGCCGTAGACGAACATCCGCCGCGCCCCGGCCGAGAGCCGGCTGCGGATCCGGGTGTACCCGCTGATCTCGCCGGTGTCGGGGTTCAGCCGCAGCCGGCCGCGGTTGCGGACGTTGTCGAACAGCAGCCAGCCGTGCTTGTCGGGGAAGGTGAACCGCAGGATCGCCGCGTGCGAGGTCGGGGCGAGGTCGGCGGTCATGCCGTTGGCGAACCGGACGCCGTAGTGGTGCGGCGAGTCGGTCTCGTCGGCGTGGGAGAAGGCCAGGGCCCGCTTGCGGCGGTCGCGCTCGACCGGGCCGGTGCCCGGCATGACGTGGAAGGTGTGGCGGTCGCCCATCCACGGGCTCGGCTGGTGGCTCAGCGCGAGGGCCTGCAGCGCCGGCCGGTTCTCGGCGTTGTTGTGCCGGTGGTAGGAGTAGAGCCAGTTGGTGACGCCGGCGTCGGTGACCGGGGTCCAGAAGTTGAAGCCGTGCGGCACCGCGGTGGCCGGGAAGTTGTTGCCCCGGGAGAAGTCGCCGCTGGAGTGCGTGCCCCGGGTCGTGCGGACGAAGTCGACCGGGTCCCGCGGCGGCTCGGCGCGGTCGGCGACGCGGACATCGTCGATCCACCCGGTGCTGTCGTCCGGTGCGTCGGTGCGCAGGACGAGCCGGGCGATCCGCCGCCCGGCGAACGCGCCCAGCGGGCGGCGCACCGGGTTCCACTGGTCCACCCAGAGCGTCTTGTCGTCGACCGGCTCGAACCCGGCGCTCGTGCCGTCGGCGAATTCGACGTCGAGGCTGACCCGGGTGGCGTGGTAGGCGGGGATCTCGCCGTCGGCGGCCGGGAAGACCACATAGGACAGCTCGGTGCGCCGGGTGACCGGGAGGTCGAGTTCGAACAGGACCGCGCGGGGCCGGGCGCCGTAGCGCAGGGCGCGTGCCCCGGTGAAGCCGACGCCGGTCTTGGCCGTGGGGGACCGGTCCGGCCCGCGGTCCACGACCAGGGCGGGGTCCGCGGGCTGCGGGTCACCGGTTTCGAAGGAGGAGAAGAACACGGCGTCGGGCATGGGGACACCGTATCCGCCGAACGGCGCAGCCGCGGGCCCGGCGCGGTCAGCCGGGACGGCCGCCGAACCGCCAGGTGCGGACTTCGACGGTGGCGTACCGCCCGGCGGTGAGAACGGCCCGAGCGCCGCCCGGGTCCGCGGCACGGACCAGGGCGGCGGTGCCCAGCCAGGTGCCGCCGTCGTCGGACAGCAGCGGCCCGTACGCGATCAGGTCGTCCCGCTCCGCCGGCACGGGTTCCTCGGCGTCGCCGGCGCCGAGGCCGAGCACGAGGAACCGGTGCCCGCCGCCGCGCCCGCCGGGGAACTCCCACATCGTCCGCCCCAGCTCGTTCCGCCACCGGCGCAGCAGCACGTCCCGGTACGCGCCGGCCTGGTGACCGGGCTCGTCGAACGCGAACGCACGGGCCGCGGCGGGATCCGGCAGGTCGAGGATGTGCACGCTCCCGGTCAGGACGTCACCGTCGAACGTCGGCCCCCGCGCGATCATCCCGCCGGCGAACCGGTCCATGTACGCCCAG
This sequence comes from Amycolatopsis sp. cg9, assembly GCF_041346945.1. Taxonomy (NCBI): domain Bacteria; kingdom Bacillati; phylum Actinomycetota; class Actinomycetes; order Pseudonocardiales; family Pseudonocardiaceae; genus Amycolatopsis; species Amycolatopsis sp. cg9. Next base: position 7,794,125 of record NZ_CP166850.1, read on the forward strand.
TGCTCTTCGACCAGCCGCTCCCGCAGCGGCGTCGACCCCGCCCGGTCTCGGTGAAAACAGAAGAACTCCACCCCACCCCCCGAACGCCGTGAAGGCCATCTCCAGGAACTCTACGTTCCTCGAGATGGCCTTCACGGCACTTACCGGGCTAGGTCTTCGCGCACTGCCCGGCGGCCGGGCCGCGGACGGTGTTCGGCAGGTCGTAGTCCGTCGGGACCGGCGAGTTCGCCGCGCACGCCAGCGGGCCGCCGACCGTGCTGGACGTCAGGACCGGGCCGTGGTTGGCGGTCAGCGCGACCGGGCCGGCGACGTCGGTCAGCTCGATCGACACCGTCCCGGTCGTCCCGGTGATCGCCACCGGGCCGCCCACCTTCGTGCGGTTGAGCACGACCTGGGCGGCGCCGGTCGCCGCCAGCGGGCCCTTGACCTGGCCGCCGCGGACGATCAGCGAGGCGCCGCCGCCCACGGTGACCGGGCCCGAGATCGTCGCGTCCTGCAGGCACACCGTGCCCGAGGTCACCGACAGCGGGCCGGACTGCGTACCGGTCACCGTGCGGGTGCACGCCGCGTCCGGCTTGCCCAGCAGCTCGAACTCGGCCAGCTGCGCCGGGGCGCCGGTGCTGGTCGCGGTCACTTCGAGCTTGTAGTGGGCGTAGTGCGCCGGGTTGGCGACCTTGAACGCGCGGGTCTGCTGCCGCCAGCTGAACGCCTGGTTGGTCTGCTGGTCGGCCACCGCCCAGGTCTTGCCGTCGTAGGAGCCCTTGAGCGTCCAGCTCTTCGGGTCGCCCGCACCGGTCTGGGACGTCAGCGTGTAGTTCGTGACGGCCTCGTCGGTGTTGTTCAGCTGGTACTGCACGGCCCCGGTGACCGCGGCCTGGGTGCGCGACGTGTTGTCCACCAGCGCCTTGGCGTCGGAGCCGTCCGAAGTGGACAGCGTGCCCCTGCCGGGGCCGGTTTCGTCGTGCAGCGGCGCCGGGACGGCGTCGCCCTGGGTGATCGACTTCGGCGCGTCGTTCGGGCCGGTGCCCCACTTCGACGGGTTCGGGCCCATGTCGAAGTCGATGACCCCGCCGCGGGCGATGACGTCCTGCGACAGCGACGTCGAGGAGTACGCCTTGCCGTTGACCTTCACGCCCTGGACGTAGACGTTCTTCGCGCTGTTCTTCGGCGCGTTGATCACCAGGTCCTTGCCGCCGGCCAGGTGGATCGTCGCCTTCTTGAACAGCGGCGACCCGATCGCGTAGTTCGGGCTGCCCATCTGCAGCGGGTAGAAGCCCAGCGCGCTGAAGGTCCACCACGCCGACTGCTCGCCGTTGTCCTCGTCACCCGCGTAGCCCTGGCCGATCTCGCTGCCGGTGTAGAGCCGCGAGAGCGCCTCGCGGACCTTCTCCTGCGTCTTCGACGGCTGGCCCGCGTAGTCGTACATGTAGAGCGTGTGGTGCGAGGCCTGGTTCGAGTGACCCAGCTGGCCCATCCGGACGTCGCGGGCTTCCCGCATCTCGTGGATCACCCCACCGTAGGAACCCGGGAAGTTCGCGGTCTCCTGGTCGGCGAAGAACGCGTCCAGCTTCGTCGCCAGCCCCGCCTTGCCGCCGTAGAGGTTCGCCAGGCCCTGACCGTCCTGCGGCACGGAGAACGCCATGCCCCAGCCGTCGGTCTCGGTGTAGTCGATGCCCCACACCCGCGGGTCGTAGTCCTGCGGCGAGCGGCTGAACTTGCCCGCCGCGTCGCGGCCCTGGAAGAACCCGACGCTCGGGTCGAACAGGTTCACGTACTGCTGCGCGCGGCTGGTGAAGTACTCGTAGTTCGACAGGTACTCCTGCTTGCGCGGGTCGCTCGCCGGGGCTTCGTCGTAGAGCTTCTTCGACAGGTTCGCGATGCCGAAGTCGTTGACGTAGCCCTCGATCGACCACGAGAAGCCGTGGTCGGCGGTGTTGGGCGCGTAGCCGAGGAACATGCCCTCGTCGACGCCCTTGCGGCCGACCGCGTTGTTCGGCGGGGTCACCGTCGCGTCCTTCAGCGCCGCGTCGTAGAACGACTTGACGTCGAAGTTCTTCACGCCCTTGAGGTAGGCGTCGGCGAAGGCGACGTCGGCGCTGGTGCCGGTCATCAGGTCCGCGTAGCCCGGGGACGACCAGCGGGAGATCCAGCCGCCGTCGCGGTACTGCTGCACGAACCCGTCGACCATCTTCCCGGCCATGTCCGGGGTGAGCAGCGAGTACGCCGGCCACGTGGTGCGGTAGGTGTCCCAGAACCCGTTGTTGACGTAGGTCTGGCCGTCGACGATCTTCGACCCGGTCTGCGTCGGGGTGTCCGCCCCGGCCTTCGGCGAGACGAAGCTCGCGTACTTGTAGGCCGGCTTCTCGGCTGTGCCGGTGTTCTCGAACGCCGAGTTCGGGTAGAGGAACAGCCGGTACAGGTTGGAGTAGAGCGTCGTGATCTGGTCCTTCGACGCGCCCTCGACCTCGATCACCTTCAGCTGGTCGTCCCAGGTGCGCTGGGCGGCGTCGCGGACGGAGTCGAAGGTCGCGTTCGGGGCGATCTCCTGCGCCAGGTTCTTCTTGGCCTGTTCGACACTGATCAGCGACGTGGCGATCCGCATGGTCACCGTCTTGTCGGCGCCGGCGGCGAACCGCAGGTAGCCGGTGACGTTGTCGCGGCCCTGCCCGGTGAGCTTCCCGCCCGCGGTGACCGGCTTGTCGAAGGTGGCGTAGACGAACATCCGCCCCGCCCCGGCCGACAGGCCGCTCTTGGCGTCGCTGAAGCCGGACAGCGTGCCCGTCGCCGGGTCGAGCGTCAGCCCGCCGGAGTTGTTCACGTTGTCGAAGATCAGGCTCGAGTCCGCGCCCGGGAAGCCGAAGCGCATGACCGCCGCGTGGTCGGTCGGGGCGATCTCGGTCTTGATCCCGTTCTGGAACTGCACGCCGTAGTAGTGCGCCCGCGCGGTCTCGTCGCTGTGCTTGAACGCCAGCGCGCGCTTGTCGCGGCTGGCGTCGGGCACCCCGGCGGCCGCGGACGGCATCACCTGGAAGCTCTGCCGGTCACCCATCCACGGGCTCGGCTCGTGGCTGACGCTGAACGCCTGCAGCGCCGGCAAGTTGTCGGCGTTGTTCTGGGTGCTGTAGTTGTACAGCCAGCTGTCCGAGCCGGCGTCGGTCACCGGCGTCCAGAAGTTGAACCCGTGCGGCACCGCGGTGGCGGGGAAGTTGTTGCCCCGGGAGAAGGTGCTGTTGGCCATCGTGCCGCGGGTGGTGAGCACGTTGTCGGTCGGGCGGGTGCTGGCCGGCGGGGTCGGCGTCGCCGAGATCTTGACGTCGTCGAGCCAGCCCTGCAGCGAGCCGGGGCCGTCGGGGTTGTCGTAACCGACGAGGATCCGGTCGATCGTCTTGCCCTTGGCGACCGTGCCGATCGCCGAGCGGACCAGGTTCCACTGGTTGGTGTAGAGGACCTTGCTCTTGCCCTGGCCCTCCGGCGTCAGCGGGAAGCCGTACTGGTCGGTGGCGCCGAGGTCGCGCAGCCGGGTGCCGTCGGTGAAGACCAGGTCGATCGCGACGTTCGTGCTCTGGTACTTCAGGTCACCGGTGATGAACTGCGGCTGCACCTTGTAGGACAGCTCGGTGGAGGCGACGACCGGGACGTCGACGTCGAAGACCTTGTTGTAGGACCAGCCGTGGCCCTCCGCGGTCTGGCTGCCGGAGTAGCGGAACGCCTTGAGCCCGGTGTAGCCGACGCGGTTCTTGTTCGTGTACCCGCTGGTCGGGCCGGAGTCGGTGAAGCTGCGCATGTTCGGCAGCGGCGGCGGCGCCGGCTCGTCGTTGGCCAGCAGCAGCTCCGACAGCTGCAGGATCGGCCCGCCGTTGTTGCGGGTCACGTTCAGCCGGAAGAACTTGAACGCGGCGCTCGGGGCGGCCAGCGGGTAGTCCTTCTGCTGGAACCGGGCGGTGAACGCCTGGTCGGCCTGCTTGTCGAGGTCGGTCCAGGTGAGGGCGTCGTTCGAGCCCTGCAGTGTCCAGTCCTTGGGGTCGCGGTTGTCGAAGTCGTTGGCCGAGGACAGCGCGTAGTGCGTGATCGACGTCGGCTCCGACAGCGTGACCTGCGCCCACGCGGTGGGGTCCCAGGACAGCCACTTCGTGTCGGTCGTGCCGTCGAACAGGTTGGACACGACCTCGCCGCCGCTGGTGTTCTCGCTGCTGGCGCTGCTTTCGGTCACCTTGCCGCGGACGTCGCCGGGGATGGCGGTGCCGTTCGCGCCGTTGATCCCCGACGCGCGCGGCTTGCCGTCGGCGTCGGTGTCCACGGTGTCGGTCCACGTCGGCTGGACGTCACCGGCCTCGAAGGAGGAGGAGAAGTCGGCGGGCAGAGCTTCGTCGGCGGCCGACGAGGCCGCGGGAACGGCGACCAGGCCGGCGGCGACCACGGCGGCGGTCACCAGGAAAGCGACCGGCGGTCTGGCGCTTCGGGGCATCATTGCTCCCAGTGCTGGAGGGCGGGTTCATCGGGCGCCGCGCAGGCGGGGGACCGGCGGCGCCCAGGAAGACAAACGCGCGGGTGACATCGATGTCAAGACCGCCCGACAAACCTGGCCAGAAGTGGACAACCCGGCGGACTCGGCCACGGCGAACCACTCCCGGCGGACCGGCGCGATCGGTAAGGTCGCGGCCATGACCGACCCCGCCGACCGGGTGCTCTCCCGGGCGTCACTGGCCGAAGGCAACCCGACCGGCTGGTTCGACCAGCTCTACACCGCCGCCGAACGCGGCGAAGCGGTCGTCCCGTGGACCCGCGGCGAACCCAACGCCGACCTCGCCGCCTGGGTCGAGCCGGGCGAAGGCCGCCGGGCGCTGGTCGTCGGCAGCGCCCTCGGCGACGACGCGGAGCTGCTGGCGTCGCAGGGTTGGGCGGTGACGGCGTTCGACGTCGCGCCGACCGCGGTCAAGGCCGCCGAGGCCCGGTTCCCGGACTCCGCGGTGGACTACGTGGTCGCCGACCTGCTGGACCCGCCGGGGGAGTGGCGGCAGGCGTTCGACCTGGTCGTGGAGATCATCAACATCCAGGCGATGCCCCGCGACTACCGCCCCGCGGCGCTGTCGTCCCTGGCCGGCTTCCTCGCCCCGGACGGCACGCTGCTGGTCTCCGAGGTCGCGGAGGAGAGCACCGACACCGACACGTGGGTGGGCCCGCCGTGGCCGTTCAGCCGCGCGGAGATCGAATCGATCGCCCAGGACGGCGTTCGCCTGCTCAGCCTGGAGACCATCCGCGAGGGCACCCGCTACTGGGCGGAGTTCACACGCTAGCCAGGAACCTCGACAGCACCCGCGTCCCGAAGTGCAACCCCTCCACCGGGACCCGCTCGTCCACCCCGTGCGCCATCGCCCGGTACGGGAAGCCCTTCGGCAGCCACAGCGGCGCGAACCCGTAGTTGTCGATCCCCAGCTGCGCGAACGCCTTCGCGTCCGTCCCGCCACCGAGGCAGTACGGCACCACGACGGCTTCGGGGTCCTCCGCCCGCAGCGCCTCGGTCATCGCGGCGAACCACGGCGAGTCCACCGGCGCCTGCACCGGCGGCTGGTGCGCGACGAACTCCCGCGTCACGCCCTCGCCCAGCAGCTCGTCCAGCACCGCGAACAACGACTCCTCGGTTCCCGGCAGGACTCGGACGTCGACCTGCGCGGTCGCCGTCGACGGGATCACGTTCACCTTGTAGCCCGCGTCCAGCATCGTCGGGGTCGTGCTGTTGCGGACCGTCGGCACCACGAGCGAGCCCGCCGGACCCAGAGCGGCCACCGTCGCGTCCACATCGGACAAGTCCACCGGCACGCCCAGAGCCGCGCCGGTGCGCTCCAGGAACGCCCGCACCGCCGGGGTCAGCGAGACCGGCCACTCGTGCGCCGCGATCCGGTGCAGCGCGCCCACCAACCGGGTGACGGCGTTCTCGGCGTTCGGGCGCGAGCCGTGCCCCGCCCGGCCGCGGGCGGTCAGGCGCAGGTGCGCCGTGCCGCGCTCGGCCGTCCCCACCGGGTACAGGTGCACGTCGCGGCCGTCGGCGGCCGGGACGTGGTAGGTGTAGCCGCCCGACTCGCTGATCGCCGCGACGCAGCCCTCGAACAGCTCGGGGTGCTCGGCGACGAGCCAGTGCGCGCCCCACTCGCCGCGGTCCTCCTCGTCGGCGACGAACGCCAGCACCAGCTCGCGCCGCGGCCGGACACCGCCGGCCAGCGCGGCGAGGACCATCGCCACGAAGTCCTTCATGTCGGTCGCGCCGCGGCCCCACAGGTACCCGTCGCGCACCTCGCCCGCGAACGGCGGCACCGACCAGTCCGCCGCGTCCGCCGGGACGACGTCCAGGTGGCCCTGCACCAGCAGCGCCGGCAGCGTCGGGTCCGTGCCCGGCACGCGGGCGATCACGCTGGCCCGCCCGGGTGCGGCTTCGAGGATCCGCGACGGGATCCCGAGCCCGTCGAGGAACGCCGCGACGTACTCCGCCGCCGGCCGCTCGGGCTCGGCGTCGTTGCCGCCGCGGTTGGTCGTGTCGAACCGGATCAGGTCCGCGCACAGCTCGACGACGTCAGCCATAGATGCCCTGCACCGCCCCCGCCGCGATCGCCGTGACGACCTTGAACGCCTTCATCGCTTCGGTCATGTTCGGTGCGTCGAACCCGACCCGCCGGGTGCCGATCTGCTCCACCGTCGGGATCACCGCGGTCGCCTGGGCCAGGTGGCTCGCGTCGAACTCCACCTCGATCCGGTGCGCGCGGACCTGCCGCTCCTCGCGTCCGGCCCGTGCCATCGCGTCGGCCGCGGCGCCGGTCAGCAGCTCCGCCGTGCGCGCCGGCGGCAGGCAGATGGCCGCGTACCGGCTCACGCACTCCTTCACCTGGACCAGCTCCGCCTCCGGAGCGTAATCACGGGCGTCCTCGCACGTTTCGTCGTCACCCGAAACGAGCAGGACAGGCACGCCGTACTCGGCGGACATCGCCGCGTTCAGCCGGCCCTCGCTCGCCGGGACGTCGTCCAGCCACACCCCGGTGATCTGGTTCTCCAGGTAGGTGTGGGAAAGCACCCCGTCGAACCCGGCGCCGGCGTGGTAGCCCAGGAAGACGACACCGTCCACACCGGAATCGATGCCCTGCATCATCGACAGCGGCTTGTGCCGCCCGGTGAGCATCCGCGCCCGCGGGTCGAGGTCCTCCAGCAGCAGGTTCCGCTGCGACGAATGCGCCTCGTTGACCAGCACGTCGCCGGCTCCGGCGTCGAACAGCCCGGCCAGCACGGCGTTGACGTCGCCGGTGAACAGCCGCCGGAAGCGGTCCCACTGCGGCGAACCGGGCACGACGTCGTCGGTCCAGGTGACGCCGGTGGCGCCCTCCATGTCCGCCGAGACCATGATGCGCATGACCGGCACTCTAGCCAGGCCCCGCCCGGCCCGGGCACGGAATCCCCGATCACGCAGCGTCACGGGAATCGATCGATAACGATCGGACACCTGCCGAGGCGGCAACATATTGCGCGGTTGTCCGGGTATGTGGTTACTTCTCGTCCTTGGGGAGGCTCACAAGCGAACGATGGGGTGGTTTTTGGTGCAGTTCCAACGCAGACTCGGGCGGTTCGCCCGCGTGGGCGCGGTCGCCGCGGCCGCGACACTGGCGGCGATCCCGCTCGCGGTACCGGCCCAGGCGCAACAGGGCAAGGTGCTGCGGGTCGCGCTGACCACCGGCATCGACCACCTGAACCCGTTCACCGCCGTGCTCGCCGCCTCGACGCAGATCGGCCGGTTCACCTACGAGTTCCTCACCGTCCCGAACGCCGAGAAGGCCGAGGCCTCGCCCGCGCTCGCGGAGTCCTGGACGCCGTCGCCGGACAAGCTGACCTGGACGTTCAAGATCCGCACCGGCGTCAAGTGGAGCGACGGGAAGCCGGTGACCGCCAAGGACGCCGCGTACACGTTCAACCGCATGCTCACCGACGAGAACGCCCGCACCGCCAACGGCAACTACGTGGCCAACTTCGAGACGGTCACCGCGCCCGACGACACCACGCTCGTCATCAAGACCAAGACCGTGCAGGTCAACATGAACCTGCTCGACGTCCCGATCGTGCCGCAGCACATCTGGGAGCCGGTCAAGGACCTCAAGGACCCCAAGACCGACGACCTGGCCATCGCCGGCGTCTCCGACGGCCCGTACCAGGTCACCGAGTACAAGCCGAACGAGTACGTCAAGTTCAAGGCCAACAAGGACTACTGGCGCGGCGCCCCGAAGGTCGACGAGCTGCAGTTGCTGCAGTTCAAGGACACCGAGGCCGCGGTCAACGCGCTCAAGCAGGGCGAAGTCGACGTCATCAACCGGCTCAACCCCAACCAGTTCGCCGCGCTGCAGGGCCAGGAGGGCATCACCACCAACGCCGCGCCCGGCCGCCGCTACGACGAGCTGTCGATCAACTTCGGCGTCCAGGACAACGCCAACAACCCCATCGGCGACGGCAACCCGGTGCTCAAGGACATCAACGTCCGCAAGGCGATCGCCCAGGCCGTCGACACCCAGGCGATCGTGGACAAGGTGCTCAAGGGCCTCGGCCAGGTCGGCGGCGGCGTCGTGCCCGCCGTCTACAGCGCCTACCACTGGGACCCCAGCGACAGCGAGAAGACCAAGTTCGACCTCGCCGCCGCCAACACCACCCTCGAGCAGGCCGGCTACAAGAAGGGCCCCGACGGCGTCCGCACCGCCCCCGGCGGCGCGAAGCTGGAACTGCGCCTGACCGGCCACTCCAACCGCAGCTACGACCAGGGCGTCGCCCAGTACGTCAGCGGCTGGCTCAAGGACATCGGCATCGCCGTCAAGCAGGACCTGGTCTCCGACGACGAGCTGTCCGACCGCACCGCCACCGGCAAGTACGACCTCGCCATCGGCGGCTACGGCACCAACCCGGACCCGGACTACGCGCTCTCGCTGCACACCTGCGCCGCCCGGCCCAGCGCCGACGCCAAGGGCGGCAGCACCGACACGTTCTTCTGCGACGCCCAGTACGACGAGCTCTACAAGAAGCAGCTGACCGAGACCGACGACGCGAAGCGCGCCGAGTACGTCAAGCAGGCCCAGGCCCGGCTCTACAGCCAGTACCCGACGATCGTCCTGGACTACCAGAACGCGCTCGAGGCCTACCGCTCCGACAAGTTCTCCGGCTTCACCACCCAGCCGCAGCCCAAGGGCGCGATCCTCGAGCAGACCGGCTACTGGGGCGTCTACGGCGCCACCCCGGCCGGCACCGAGAACACCGCGGACTCCGGCTCCGGCAACACCGTGCTGTGGATCGTGATCGGCGCGGTCGTCGTGGTGGTCCTCGTCGGCGGCGGGATCGTCCTGAGCCGCCGCGGCAAGACGTCGGAAGACCGCGAGTAGAAGCATGACCGCCCCCGAACAAGCCGCGGTGCTCGTCGACCCCGACGAGCACCGCGGCGGGACCGGCACCGCCCGGTTCGTCCTGAAGAAGATCATCGAAGCGGTCATCAGCGTCGTGCTGGTGGTCGTCCTGTTCTTCTTCCTCTTCCGGATGCTGCCCGGCGACCCCGTCGCCGCGATGACCCGCGACCGCGTCACCAGCCCCCAGCAGATCGCCGAACTGCGCGAAAAGATGGGCGTCGACAAGCCCGTCTTCGTCCAGTTCGGCCAGTACTTCTGGAACCTGCTGCACGGCGACCTCGGCGAGTCCCGGCTGCTCAACAACGGCCGCCCGGTCGCCGACATGATCGGCGAACGGCTCTGGCCGACCATCCTGCTCGTCGGCAGCGCCACCGTCCTGGCCGTGCTCATCGGCCTCTGGCTGGGCATCCGCGCCGCCTGGCGCCGCGACAGCTTCTTCGACCGCGCCCAGACCGGGATCGCGCTGACCCTCTGGTCGGTCCCGCAGTTCTGGCTCGGCCTCATGCTGCTCGTGGTCACCAACGGCCTGTTCCCCAGCCGCGGCATGCACTCCCCGGACGCCGCGCCCGACGTCTTCTCCCAGACCCTCGACGTCCTGCACCACCTGGTGCTGCCGTGCCTGACGCTGCTGGCGGTGTTCTACGCCCAGTACATGCTCATCATGCGGTCGTCGCTGCTGGGGGAGATGAACGCCGACTACCTCACCACCGCCCGCGCCAAGGGCCTGCGCGACGACCTCGTCCGCCGCCGCCACGCCGTCCCCAACGCCCTGCTGCCGACGACCACGCTGGTGTTCATGCAGTTCGGCCAGGTCGTCGCCGGCGCGGTCACCGTCGAAGCGGTGTTCAGCTGGCCCGGGCTCGGGCAGTTGACCTACGACGCCCTGCACGGGCCCGACCTGCCGGTGCTGCAGGGCGTGTTCACCGTGCTGGCCAGCGCCGTGGTGCTGATGAACCTGCTCGCGGAGCTGCTCTACCGCGTGCTCGACCCGAGGGTGCGTACCTCATGACCACCGCAGAGACGCCCCGGCAGATCGCCTGGCACCGCCGGCGCGCGTCGCTCGCCCGGACCTGGCGGGAGTTCGCCGCCCAGCGCGCCGCGCTCGCCGGGCTGATCCTGCTCGGCGCCACCGTGGTCGTGGCGCTGCTGCTGCCGCTGATCAGCGACCAGAGCGGCCTCGACGTCACCAAGGCCACCGGGCAGCCGCTCGCCCCGCCCACCGGCGACTTCTGGCTCGGCACCGACAACTTCGGCCGCTCGGTGCTGCTGATGACCGTCTGGGGCAGCCGGATCTCCCTGCTCGTCGGGTTCTCCGCCGCGCTGCTGTCGGTCGTCATCGGCACCCTGATCGGCATCGCCGCCGCCCACTTCGGCGGCTGGGTGTCGGCGACGCTGCTGCGGTTCACCGACTTCTTCCTGGTCCTGCCGTCGCTGATCCTCGCGATCGCGCTCTCGGCGGTGCTGCCCAAGGGCGTCGGCACGATCATCGTCGCCATCGGCCTCACCGCCTGGCCCAGCACCGCCCGGCTGGTCCGGGCGCAGACGCTGACCATCGAAAGCCGCCCCTACATCGAGCGCGCCCACGCCCTCGGCGGCGGGCACCTGCACGTCATCGGCAAGCACGTCCTGCCCGGCGTGATGCCGCTGGTGCTGGCGAACACGACGCTGGTGGTCGGCAACGCCGTCATCGCCGACGCGACCCTGTCGTTCCTCGGCGTCGGCGACGCCAACTCCGTCAGCTGGGGCAAGGTGCTGGAAGACGCGCTCAACAACGGCGCCATCAGCCGCGGCGCCTGGTGGAACGTGCTCCCGCCGGGCATCGCGATCGTCCTCGTCGTCCTCTTCTTCACCCTGGTCGGCCGGGGCCTGGAGACCGTGCTCAACCCGAGGTTGAAGAAGTGACCACCCCGCTGCTCCGGCTCAAAGACCTCAACGTCACCTACGCGGTCGGCGACCAGGACGTCCCCGCCGTCCGCGGCGTCGACCTCACCCTCGACCCCGGCGGCACCCTCGGCGTCGCGGGGGAGTCCGGCTCGGGCAAGTCCACCGTCGCGATGAGCGTGCTGCGGCTCCTGCCGCGCACGGCCAAGATCACCGGCGAGATCGTCCTCGACGGCGAAGACGTCACCGCCATGAAGTGGGGCCGCCTGCGCGCGGTCCGCTGGGCCGAGGCGTCGGTGGTGTTCCAGGGCGCCATGCACGCCCTCAACCCGGTCCGCAAGATCGGCGAGCAGATCGCCGAGCCGATCCGGCTGCACCCGCCCGCCGGCAAGACCCTCACCGACGCCGAGGTGGACGCCCGCGTCGCCGAGCTGCTCGCCCAGGTCGACCTGCCCCCCGGCCGGGCCGGCGCCTACCCCCACGAGCTGTCCGGCGGGCAGAAGCAGCGCGTCATGATCGCGATGGCACTGGCCTGCTCGCCCCGGCTGATCATCGCCGACGAACCGACCACCGCCCTCGACGTCATCGTCCAGGCCCAGGTCCTCGCCCTGCTCTCGCGGCTGGTCGCCGAGCAGGACATCGGGCTGATCATGATCAGCCACGACCTGTCCGTGCTCGCCGCGACCTGTCAGCGGATCGCCGTGATGTACGACGGGGAGATCGTCGAAGAAGGCCCCAGCGCCGAGGTGATGGGGGCGCCGAAGCACGAGCACACCCGGGCGCTGGCCGCGGCGTTCCCGACCGTCGGCGACCCGGTGTCGCGCTTCGCTCCCGCCACCAGCAGCCCGCTGCCGCCCGAACCGGCGGACCGCGTCCCGGACGGCGAGCCGCTGCTGGCCGCGGAGAACCTGCGCGTGTCGTTCCGCGACCGCACCGGCAAGCGGATCGACGCCGTCGCCGGGGTCGACCTCACGGTCTCGCGCGACGAGATCGTCGCGCTGGTCGGCCAGTCCGGCTCCGGCAAGACCACCCTCGCCCGCACCCTGCTCGGCCTCCAGAAACCCGACTCCGGCGTGGTCCGCTACGCCGGCAAGCCGGTGCCGGCGGGCGGCGCCGGGCTCAAGGCCTACCGGCGGCAGGTCCAGCTGGTCCTGCAGGACCCGACGAGCGCGCTGAACCCGGCCCACACGGTCTACGAGGCCGTCGCGGAGGGCCCGCGGATCCACCAGCTCGCCGACGAACGCGACGTCGTCCACCGGGCCCTGGAGGCCGCGGAGCTGCGGCCGGCGGAGAAGTACGCCGACCGCCTCCCGCACCAGCTCTCCGGCGGCCAGCGCCAGCGCGTCGTCATCGCCGGGGCGCTCGCGCTGGAGCCGTCGCTGCTGGTGGCCGACGAACCGGTCGCGTCGCTGGACGCGTCGGTCCGCGGCGAGATCCTCGGGCTGCTGCTGCGGCTGCGCCGCGAACTCGGCCTCGCCGCGCTGGTGATCACCCACGACCTGGGCCTGGCCTGGAACATCGCCGACCGCGTCGCCGTGATGTACCGCGGCGAACTGGTCGAAACCGGGACCGTGGAACAAGTCCTGCTCGACCCGCACCACGAATACACGAAGTCCCTGCTGGCCGCCCTGCCCGGCGGCACGGCCCAGCGCCGCACCGTCGAAACCTGACACTGCGGGAACCCCGCCCGAGCGCGGTGTGTAATCTCCGAACGGAAATGGCGACCACCACCGACCCCGCACAGACGCCCTCGGCCGGACTGGCCGAGCGGCTCCGCGTGCCCTCGCGATTCCCGTACCGCACGATCGCGATGGGCACCGTCGGGAGCACCCTGCTCATGCTCGCCGCGTTCGGCGCGGGCGGCATCCTGATCAAGGACCCCGTGCTCGGCCATGGCCCGCTCTCGTGGATCCGCTACGGCCACGGGCGCATGCTCGCCAACGCCGTCCTCTACACCGGCTTCGGCCTCGTCGTGTGGGCCTGGGTCCGGCTCGGCCGCTACGTGCTGGCCGGCCGCATCGGCAGCCGCCCGATCCTGGTCGCCGCGGGCTGCTGGATGGCGCCGCTGCTCATCTCGCCGCCGCTGTTCACCCGCGACGTCTTCTCCTACCTCGGCCAGGGCGCCCAGCTGCTCTACGGGCTCGACCCGTACGCCAACGGCCCCGCCGAGCTCGACGTACTGCCGAACGTCGTCCAGAACGTCCACCCGCTCTGGCAGACCACGCCGGCGCCGTACGGGCCGCTGTTCCTGCTGATCTCCAAGGGTGTCGTCGCCACCACCGGCGACAACATGATCCTCGGCGTCATCCTGATGCGCGTCGTGCTGCTGGTGGGCCTGGCGGGCACGCTGTGGGCGCTCCCGCGGCTGGTCAAGCACCTCGGCGGCAAGCTCCCGGTCGCGCTGTGGCTCGCGGTGGCCAGCCCGATGATGGTGATCCACCTCTTCGGCGGCCCGCACAACGACCTGATGATGCTCGCCTTCCTCACCATCGGCGTCCTCGCCGCCCTGGAACGCAAGCACGTCGTCGCGGTGGTCCTGGTGACGATCGGCATGCTGATCAAGCCGACCGCCGCGATCGCCCTGCCGTTCATGGTGTGGATCTGGGCCAACCACCTCGAAGGCGAGTCGAAGGTCCGCAACTTCCTGCGCGCCGGCGCGGCGTCGGTGGGCCTGTTCCTGCCGGTGTTCGTCGCGGGCACGTGGATCTCGCTGGGCTCGCTGAACCTGGGCTGGTGGTCCGGGCTCAAGGCGCCCCAGCTGATCGCGAACTGGCTCAACATCCCGACCGGCATCGGCGAGGTGTTCTACAACCTGGTCCACCTCGTCGTGGACGTCCAGGTCTCGCCGTTCGTGACGGTCGCCCGCGCCGCGGGCATGCTCCTGCTGATCGCGTTCGGCGTCCGCCAGTGGTGGCTCGGCCGCGGCGGCGGCACCGAGGCCGTGTACCGGGCGGGCATCTCGCTGCTCGCGGTGGCGATCCTCATGCCGCCCACCCTGCCGTGGTACCTGACCTGGGGTTTCGTGCTGCTGTCGGCGTTCAAGTGGCAGCCCCGCCACCTCGCCCTGGTGGTGGCGGTGTCGGTGTTCGTGACACTGGTCTACTACCCGACCGGCGAGCAGGCCCTCTACGACTGGTGGTTCATCGCCCTGGTCGTGGTGGCCAGCCTGTACTCGGCGGCGTCACTGCTGCGCCCGGACCCGCTGGGCATCATCGACGCCTGGCGCCGCCCGGAGAAGTTCCTCCGCGACTAACCGGTCCAGCCACGCCAGGTGTGGACGGTCGTCACCACCACCGCGTGCTCCGGCGGCCGCTCCGCGTACTGCGGGTACTTCGCCACCAGCCACGACACCGGCTCCGCCCGCTCGGCGTCCGGCCGGATCCGCGCGGTGCCGTCCGCCCGCGCCCACCACAGCTGTGCCCAGTCCTCGGCGTAGCCGTCGGCCAGGAAGCACACCGCCGGGTTCTCCGCGATGTTGCGCAGCCGCCGCAGCGACGTCGTCGACTTCGGTTTGTGGTCCACGGCGAACACCACCTCGTCGCCGCGCACCGCGAACGTCACCGGCACCAGGTGCGGCACCCCGGCCGCCGACACCGTCGCCAGCCGCGCGACCCGCGCCGCGGCGAACCGCTCCCGGGCGTCTTCGGGGGTCATGTCAGCGCGGGGGAGTCGAACGTCAGCGTCCCCAGGTCCGCGTCCAAGGCCACCGGCACGCGCAGCGGCAACGTCGGCGACGACGCCACGTGCCCGAACCCGAACTCCTCGACCACCGGCACCCCCAGCGGCCCCAGCCGGTCCAGCACCAGCGAACGCACCTCCGCCGGGTCGCCGCACGCCGCCCACGAGCCCAGCACGATGCCCCGGACGCCGTCGAACCAGCCGCTGCGCAGCAGCTGCGTCAGCATCCGGTCCAGCCGGTACACGCTCTCGGTCACGTCCTCCAGCAGCACCACCGCGTCCCGGGCCGAACCCTGCTCCGGGGTGCCGAGCCCGGACGCCAGCAGCGACAGGTTCCCGCCCGTCAACGTCCCCGACGCCCGGCCCGGCACCAGGGCGGCGCCACCGCGGACCACCAGGTTCCGCTCCGGCTCGAACAACGCCCGCCGCAGGTGCTCCACGGCGAAGTCGTCGAACAGCACGCTCGCCGGCATCGGGGAGAACAAACTGGACAGTCCCAAGTGGACGTCCACTGCGCGGTGCAATGCCGTCACGTCCGAAGATCCGGCCAGCACCTTCGGGCCCGCGTCCCGCAACGCCGCCCAGTCCACCAGGTCCAGCACCCGCTGCGCCCCGTACCCGCCGCGCGCCGCCAGCACGCAGCGCACGCCCGGGTCCAGCCACGCCTCGGTGAACTCCGCCGCCCGCGCCGCGTCCGAACCCGACAGGTAGGGCGGCGATCCGGGCGAAGCACGCACGCACGGCCCGACCCGCACCTCGACGCCCCAGCCGCTCAGCACCGGGAGTGCCTTCTCCAGCAGGTCCGCCGGCACCGGCCCGGCCGGGGCGACCAGGGCCAGCGTGTCGCCGGCCCGCAACCGCGGCGGCCTCACCGGGACAGCTCCAGCCGCGCCACGCCCGGTGTCTCGAAGCCCAGCACCTGGCCGTAGAACGACAGCTCCGCCTCCAGCGCCGCCACGATCGTCTCCGCCTGCCGGAACCCGTGCTGCTCGCCCGGGAACCGCTGGTAGGCGTAGGGGATCCCGCGGCCGGCCAGCCCGGCCACGAACCGGTCCGCCTGCTCCGGCGGGCAGATCCGGTCCTCCAGGCCCTGCTGGAACAGCACCGGCCCGGCCAGCGCACCGGCGTTCGCCAGCGGCGACCGGTCGACGTACCGCTGCCGGGCCGAGGGCAGCGGCCCGACCAGCCCGTCCAGGTACCGCGACTCGAAGTCGTGCGTGTCGCCCTCGGTGCCGGTCCACCCGGCCAGGTCCAGCACCGGGTACATCACCGTGCCCGCCCGGTACGTCTTCGTCGTGGTCAGCGACGCCGCCGCGGTGAACCCGCCCGCGCTGCCGCCGCGGATCCCCAGCCGGTCGCCGTCGGCGAGCCCGGCCGCCACCAGCGCCTCGGCCACCGCGACGCAGTCGGCCACGTCCACCACGCCCCACTGCTCGCGCAGCCGCTCCCGGTAGGCCCGCCCGAACCCGGTCGACCCGCCGTAGTTCACCGCGGCCACGCCGATGCCGCGGCTGGTGAAGTAGGCGATCTCCAGGTCCAGCACGGGGAAGTGCTGCCCGGTCGGCCCCCCGTGGACCTGCACCAGCAGCGGCGGCAGCTCACCTTCGGGCGCCGAAAAATCCGGGTTCGCCGGCCGGTACAGCACCACCGGGACCTCGTCGCCGGCCGCCGTCGTGATCACCCGCTCCTGCGGCACCGGCAGGTACTCCGCCGGCAGCTCCGGCTGCGGTGTCAGATCCGTCACGACCGAGCCGGCCAGGTGCACCACCGCGGCTTCCCGCACCGGGCCCGCGGCCACCCCCACGAACCCGTCGCCGACCGCGGCGAACCCGCTCGACGACCACGCCGTCAGCTCCTCGCCGAGCGGCGTCACCGAGCCGTCCGCCTCGTCGAGCACCGCCAGCCGGCCGCCCGCCAGCACCGCGTACCGCCCGCCGCCGAGCGGGGCGAACCAGCGCGAACCCGCCTTCCACAGCGGCCCGCCCAGCTCCCGCTCGACCGGCGCCAGGTTCACCACCGACCCGTCGAGGCCGACCCGGTGCAGGTTCCACCAGCCGTCCGGGTCCAGCAGCGCCAGCAACGCCGCCGGCGTCTCCCACTCGACCTGGCACACCGAGACGTCCGCGCCGCCGGCCAGCACCTCGTGCGGCCCGAACGAGCCGTCCTCGGCCACCGGGGCCACGCACAGCTCGGTCCCGTCCCACGGCATGGCCGGGTGGTCCCAGCCGAACCAGGCCGCGTGCCGCCCGTCCGGCGACAGCTTCGCGACGGTCAGGAACCGGTGGCTCGCGGCCAGCACCCGCTCGCCGCCGCCGGACAGCGCGATCGCCACCAGCGCCCGCTCGACGTCGGTCGGCCGCGGCCCGGTGCTGCGTTCCCGCACCGCCCAAACCTCACCCGGCCGCCCGGCCCGCAGGTCGCCGTACCGCACGCCCTGGGGCTCCGCGGGCTCCGGTGTCAGCGGCACCACACCGGTTTCGCTCAGCGCGTAAACCCGCTGATCCGCCCAGTGCGTGAACACCACCACACCACTCGCGACCGCCCACGGCCGGCCGCCGTACTCGTGCAGCCGGTTGCGGACGTTCCACGGCGCCGGCAGGACGTCCTCGGTGCCGCCGGGAACGGCTTTCACCAGCGCGACCCGGCCCTGCTCACCGGGCCGCGCCTCGGCCCACCACACCTCGTCCCCGACGACGTCGAGCCACTGCGGGCCGCCACCGGCGGCGGCCACCTCGGCGGCGGTGATGGGCGAAGACCAGGTTCCGTACGGCGAGATCCGAGACACCCCCAGAGGCTAGCGGCCCGCGAAGGTGGGGCGGCGGATGCCGATCATGCGGGGGTGGCCTAGGGTCGACAGTGCTATGTCTCGCGTAATCCACGTCTTCCGCCAGCCGGATCGGTTCGTCGCCGGCACCGTCGGCGAGCCCGGCGATCGCACGTTCTACCTCCAGGCTTCCGAGGACGTGCGCACCATCAGCGTCACCATCGAAAAGCAGCAGGTGGTCGTCCTCGCGGAGCGCCTCAGCTCACTGCTCGAAGAGGTCGCCAGCCGCTTCGGCGCCGACGTACCCGACGACGTCCCCGAGGACCTCGTCGACGTCGACCCCCTCACCGTGCCGGTCGAGGAGGAGTTCCGCGTCGGCACCATGGGCCTGGGCTGGGACGCCGACAGCAGCGCCGTCGTCATCGAGCTGCTCGCCATCACCGAAGGCGAAGTCGACGAAACGGTCGTGCTCGACGACACCGAGGAGGGCCCGGACGCCGTCCGCGTCTTCCTCAGCCCGGCCGCCGCCCGCGCCTTCGCCGAGCGCGCCGACCGCGTCGTCAACGCCGGCCGCAAACCGTGCCCGCTGTGCGGGGAGCCGCTCGACCCGGCCGGCCACATCTGCCCGAGGCAGAACGGCTACCGGCGCGAGACCGACGCGGGCGAAGACTGACCATGGCCGCCACCCCCGCGGCGCAGCCCGACCCCGCCGACCCGGCCTCCCGCGACCTGGTCACCCACGGCCGCATCGACGTCGAAGGCCGGCTGGTGGACGCCTCCAACGTCACGCTGTTCTGCGCCATCGAGCTCGACGGCGTCACCGGCCGGGTCGTGTACAAGCCGGTGTCGGGGGAACGGCCGCTGTGGGACTTCCCCGACGGCACGCTGGCCGGCCGCGAAGTCGCCACCGCGATCATCGCCGACGCCACCGGCCTCGGCGCGATCCCGCCCACCGTGCTGCGCGACGGGCCGTTCGGTCCCGGCATGGTCCAGCTGTGGGTCGAGACCACCGAGGACGACCTCGTCGAGGTCCTCCCGCCCGCCGACCTGCCCGAGGGCTGGCGCCCGGTCCTGCACGCCCACGACCGCGACGGCGAGCCGGCGGTGCTGGCCCACGCCGACCACCCCGGGCTGCGCGACCTCGCCGTGCTCGACATCGTCGTCAACAACACCGACCGCAAGGGCGGGCACCTGCTGCCGGGCGTCGACGGCCGCGTCTACGGCGTCGACCACGGCATCTGCCTGCACACCGACCCGAAGCTGCGCACCGTCCTGTGGGGCTGGATCGGCGAGCCGGTGCCGCCGGACACCGTCGAGAAGCTCCGCAAGCTGCGTTCGGAGCTCGACGGCGGTCTCGGCGAGACCCTGGCCGAGCACATCACCGGGTTCGAGATCCGCGCGCTCGCCGAACGCACCGACCTGCTGCTCGCCGAAGGGATCTTCCCCGAGCCGGGCGACGACTGGCGCGCCATCCCGTGGCCCCTGTTCTGATCGACGCCGCCGCCCGGGCGCGGCTCGTCGGCCGTTTCGGCGCCGAACTGGCCGAACCCTGGTGCGACAGCTTCCCGGACCTGGTCGCCCGCCTCGGCGCGAAGTGGGGCCTGACCGTCCGCGAGGCCCGGCCCGGCAACACCGGCCGCACCCTCCTGTGCACGGGACCGGGTGGCGACCTGCACGTCCTCAAGCTCACGCCGGACCACGACGTCGCCCGGCTGGAGTTCGCCGGCCTGCGCGCCTGGGCCGGCTGCCCGCGGGCCGTGCAGGTCCTCGACACCGACCTCGACGCCGGCGCGATCCTGCTCGAAGGCCTGGTCCCCGGCACCGAACTGCGCGGCCGGGACGTTCCGTGGCCGGAGATCGGCGCGCTGCTCACCGAGCTGCACGGCGTCGCGCCCCCGACCGACCTGCCGCCGCTGACCGACCGGGTGACGTTCATGTACGACATCACCGAGCGCACCGTCCCCGGTTCCGCGGCCGAGCCGTACCTGACCCCGGAACTCCTCGCGCGGGCCCGGGCGCGCGCGATGGCGCTGGCCGGGGCCGGACCGGTCGCGGTCGTGCACGGCGACCTGCACCCGGGCAACGTCCTCGACGCCGGTCCGGGCCGCGGCCCGGTCGCCATCGACCCGCGGCCGAGCGTCGGCGACCCGGCCTTCGACCTCGCCGACTGGCTCTACCTGCCCCTGGCCGCGGGCGGCACACTGGACGACGGCCTCGAGGCGCTCCGGCCGCACCTGCCCGGCCTCGACGCCGCCCGCGCCCGCGCGTGGTGCGCGGCGCTGGCTCCGCTGGCCGCCCACGCGCCGCTGCGCCGGGGCGAGCGCACGCCGTTCACCGACGTGCTGCTGGAACTGGCCCGCTGACCGGCGTGGCACGACCCCTCCGGGTGCCTCGGCGCACTAGGTTGCCTGGTCGTGCGCTCCCACTCCTATGACGACGTGCTGGCCGGCCGACGCCGCAAGAAGGTGCCGGAGGTGCCCGCCGAACCCGGTCTCGTGGTCGAGGACCCGGTCAGCGGCTTCTGCGGCGCGGTGGTGAAGATCGAGTACGGCAACGTCGTGCTCGAAGACGCCAAGGGCCGCCACCGCGTCTTCCCGTTCGCCCCGGCCGGTTTTCTGCTGGAGGGCAAGCCGGTGACGCTGGTGCCGGTCAAAGCCCCGGCCAAGGCACCCGCCCGGCAGGTCTCGGCGTCCGGCTCGGTCAAGGTCCAGGGCCTGCAGGCCCGCGTCGCCCGCGACTCCCGCATCTGGGTCGAAGGCAAGCACGACGCCGAGCTCGTCGAACGCGTCTGGGGCCACGACCTGCGCGTCGAAGGCGTCGTCGTCGAACCGCTGGACGGTGTCGACGTCCTCGCCGACCGGATCGCCGAGTTCGGCACCGGCTCCGGCCGCCGGCTCGGCGTGCTGGTCGACCACCTCGTGCCCGGCAGCAAGGAGTCCCGACTCGTCGAGGCGATCCGCGACGAGAACGTGCTGGTCACCGGCCACCCCTACATCGACGTCTGGGAAGCCGTTCGGCCCGAGGCGGTCGGCATCCGGGCGTGGCCGAAGATCCCGCGCGGCACCGAGTGGAAGCAGGGGATCTGTGACGCGCTCGGCTGGGGGCAACCTTTCGAAGGCTGGCAACGTGTGCTGAGCGGGGTGAGCAGTTTCCGCGACCTCGAGACCCCGCTCATCGGGGCCGTGGAGCGGCTCATCGACTTCGTCACCGAACCCGCCGAGGAGGACTGAATGTCCGATTTGTCCAAGGTCACGCGAAGGTCACGTCCCGTCACTGCGCCGGTGCGATCCGGCGCGATCTGAGAGCATGAAGCCATGTCTTGGGCACTGGTCTGGTTGATCGTCGGCATCGCCCTGATGATCGCCGAGGTCGTCTCCGGCGACTTCGTGCTGATCATGCTGGGCGTCGCGGCGCTCTTCGGCGCCGGCGCCGAGGTGCTCACCGGGAACCTGTTCATCGACGTCGCCGTGTTCGCCGTCGCCTCCGTCGGCATGCTCGCGCTGGTGCGACCGGCGCTCAAGCGCCGCTTCCTCACCGGCCCGACCCACCACACCGGCATCGAAGCGCTGATCGGCGCCCGCGCCGTCGTCCTGTCCACAGTGGACTACGAGGCGGGCCAGGTGAAACTGGCCGGGGACGTCTGGTCGGCGCGCAGCATGTCGGAGCACCTCCCGCCCATCCAGCCCGGCACGTCGGTCACGGTCGTCGAGATCTCCGGAGCCACCGCCGTCGTTTCGGCCGAGCCGTGAGCCTCGGGCTCGTCACCGTCCCCGAAGGCCGGGCCGCGGTGATCGAACGGCTCGGCGAGTTCCGCGCCGTGCTCGGCCCCGGCCGCCACTTCGTCCTGCCCTTCGCCGACCGCGTCCGGGCGCGCGTCGACCTGGGCGAGCAGATCCTGTCCGCGCCGCCCCGGCCGGTCGAGACAGGAGACGGCCGGGAAGTCGACGTCGGCTTCGAATTCGTCTTCACGATCACCGATCCGCGGCTTGCGACCTACGCGATCACCAACCCGGCGCTCGCGATCGAACAGCTGACCCGCACCGCACTGCGGCAGGAAGCCGGCCTGACCACCGCCGAGCGCGCCGTCGCCGCGCCGGGGGACCTCCACCGTACGGTGTGGACGGTCCTGCACGACACCACCGGCCGCTGGGGCGTCGCCGTGCAGCGGCTCGAGCTCTCGGTCCGTCCACCCGCGGCACCCGGAACACCGTCAACCGCACAAGAATGGTACTAGGTAAGGGGAAATTCTCTTGACCGGATTTGTGATCGGGCTGGTCATAGCCTTGGCCTTGCTCGTGGTCATCACGATAGCCAAGGCGGTCATGGTGGTGCCGCAGGCGCAGTCCGCCGTGATCGAGCGGCTCGGCCGGTTCCGCACGGTCGCCTCGCCGGGCCTGAACATCCTCGTGCCGTTCCTGGACAAGGTGCGCGCCCGGATCGACCTGCGCGAGCAGGTCGTCTCGTTCCCGCCGCAGCCGGTGATCACCGAGGACAACCTGACGGTGTCGATCGACACGGTCGTCTACTTCCAGGTCACCGACTCGCGCGCCGCGGTGTACGAGATCTCGAACTACATCGTCGGTGTCGAGCAGCTGACCACCACCACGCTCCGCAACGTCGTCGGTGGCATGAGCCTCGAGCAGACCCTGACCTCCCGCGACTCCATCAACAGCCAGTTGCGCGGCGTCCTCGACGAAGCCACCGGCCGCTGGGGCATCCGCGTCGCCCGCGTCGAGCTGAAGGCGATCGACCCGCCGCCGTCCATCCAGGACTCGATGGAGAAGCAGATGCGCGCCGACCGCGAGAAGCGCGCCATGATCCTCACCGCCGAAGGCCAGCGCGAATCGGCGATCAAGACCGCGGAAGGCCAGAAGCAGAGCCAGATCCTCGCCGCGGAAGGTGCCCGGCAGGCCACCATCCTCGCCGCCGAGGCCGAGCGGCAGTCGCGGATCCTGCGGGCCCAGGGTGAGCGGGCCGCGCGCTACCTGCAGGCGCAGGGCCAGGCGAAGGCGATCGAGAAGGTGTTCGCCGCGATCAAGGCCGGCCGCCCGACCCCGGAGGTGCTGGCCTACCAGTACCTGCAGACGCTGCCGCAGATGGCGCAGGGCGACGCGAACAAGGTCTGGATGATCCCCAGCGACTACGGCAAGGCCCTCGAAGGCTTCGCCCGCGCGCTCGGTGCCCCCGGCGACGACGGCGTGTTCCGCTACGAGCCGCCGAAGGACGACGTCCCGGACAAGCCCGACCTCGAGGACGAAGAGGTCTCCAGCTGGTTCGAGACCAAGAGCGACCCGAAGGTCGCGGAGGCCGTCGCGGCCGCGGAAGCCGTGGCCCGCAAGGAGGTCCCGGCGATCGGGGCCCCGTCGACGCCGCCCGCGCGCCCGTCGATCCCGCGGCCGGCCCAGCAGCAGGCGGCACCGGAAGCGGACGAGGAGCGCGGCACGGAGGTCACGCCGGCCCCGCAGCAGCCCCCGACCCCGCAGAGCGGCCAGCCGGCGCTGCCCCAGCCGCAGTCCCCGGCCGGCCCGCCCCCGGGTGGCCAGTACCAGGGGCAGCCGCAGGGCCAGCCGCAGTCGCCGCCCCCGGGCCAGTTCGGCGGTCCGCAGCAGCAGAACCCGGGCAGCGGGCCGTTCCCGCAGCAGCCCCCGTTCGGCGGCCCGCGCCGCTGACGCGCACGTTCGTGAAGGCCACCTTGAGGAACGCAGAGTTCCTGAAGGTGGCCTTCACGGGCTTTCAGCGCTGGTAGACGGTGACGTCGTCGATGTCGGCCTTCGAACGGTCCTTCAACGCGATCACGCACGCCACCGTGACCACCGCCGACAGCACGATGTAGCCCGAAATCGAGTACGGCGTCCCGGTCGCGTGCAGCAGCCACGTCGCCAGCAGCGGCGCCGGCCCGCCCGCGAACACCGACGCCAGCTGGTACCCCAGCCCGGCCCCGCCGTAGCGCAGGTGCGTCGGGAAGCTCTCGCCGATCAGCGCCGCCTGCGGGCCGTACTGCAGGGCGTGCGGGACGAACGACACCACCACCGCCACGAACACCAGCGCGTGGTTGCCGTGCGCCAGGATCGTGAAGTACGGGAACGCGATCACGGCGGTGAACACGGCCCCGGTCAGGTAGACCCGCTTGCGCCCGAAGCGGTCCGACAGCGTCGAGAACAGCGGGATCATCGCCAGCTCGCACGCCGCCCCGACGAGGACCGCGTTGAGCACGAACGTCTTGCTGAACTCGTGCCGCGCGACGACGTAGATCAGCACGTAGCTGGTGAACAGGTAGAACGGCATCTGCTCGCTGAACCGGACCCCGGCCGAGAGCAGGATTTCCCGCCAGTGGTGCTTGATCGCGTCGCGCACCGGCGTTTTCGCGGTCTGCCGGTTCTCCACGAGCTTGGCGAACATCGGCGTCTCGAGGATCTTCAGCCGGATCACGAGACCGACCACGACGAGCACCAGGCTGGCCAGGAACGGCAGCCGCCAGCCCCAGGAGTCGAACGCCTCGGGGGAGAGGGTCGCCGACAGCAACGTCATGCCGCCGGTGCCGAGCACCAGCCCGACCGGCACGCCGATCTGCGCGAAACTGCCGAGCAGGCCGCGTTTCTTCTGGTCGCCCCACTCCATCGCGAGCAGCACCGAGCCGCTCCACTCGCCGCCGATGGCGATGCCCTGCACCAGCCGCAGCAGCACCAGGATCAGCGGTGCGGCGAACCCGATCGCCGACGTCCCGGGCAGCATCCCGACCACGCCGGAGGAGATACCCATCAGCAGCAGGGTGACGATCAGCGTCGCCTTGCGCCCGATCCGGTCGCCCCAGTGCCCGAAGATCGCGGCCCCGACCGGGCGCGCGGCGAACCCGACCGCGTAGGTGGCGAACGACTGCATGGCTCCCGCGTAGGCGCTCGACGCGGGGAAGAACAGGTGCGGGAAGACCAACGCCGCCGCGGTGTTGTAGAGAAAGAAGTCGTACCACTCGATCGTCGTGCCGATGGCGCTCGCCAGCGCCGCCCGCCGCACCTGCACTTGACCCGACCTGCTGTCCGGCTCCACCTTGTGAGTGACGCCGTTGTCGCCCAAGACCATCTCGCAACACCTCCGGTGACCGATGTCACACAACAGTGTGACGCCCGTCGACGGTTTCGGCGATCGATGACCAGTTTCTCGTCCAGTCGGTGACGAACTAAATGCCGAATCTGCAACTTTGCAGAATCTGCAAGTTCAGCTACCGTGGTCCCATGGACACCGACCGCGCCGGCCTCCGCGAGCGCAAGAAGCACGAAACGCGCATCGCGCTGAGCTGGGCGGCCATCCGGCTGACCGTCGAACGCGGCCTCGACAACGTCCGCATCGAAGACATCGCCGCCGAAGCCGGGGTCTCCACCCGGACCTTCAGCAACTACTTCGGCAGCAAGGGCGAGGCCATCGTCGCCCGGCACCACGACCGGGCGCGGGCGATCGCCGCCGCGCTGCGGGAGCGGCCCGCCGGGGAACCGATCTGGGCCGCCATCACCCAGGCCGCGCTCGACGGGTTCGCGCTCGGTCAGCCCGTACCCACCGGGCAGGCCGCCGACCAGTCGTGGATCGAAGGACTGCGGCTGATGGTCGCGGAACCCGCACTGCAGGGCGAGTTCCAGAAGGCCGGCGCGGCGGCCGAGGCCGAGTTCGCCGCCGCCGTCGGCGAACGCACCGGCACCGATCCCGACCGGGACGTCTACCCGCGGCTCGTCGCGGGGGTCGTCGGGGCCGCGCTCAACGTCGTCACCCAGCAGTGGCTCGTCGCCGAGCCGCCGCAACCGCTCGAAGCCCTCCTGCGCGACGTGTTCGGCCGGCTCGCCGCCGGTCTGCCCGAACCGCGCTGACCCGCCCATCCCGGAACGCCCGCTCGACGGGCTGTTTCGTGCTGCCCTGAAGGAGTTCCGCCATGGAAGACGTCGTCATCGCCGGCGCCGGGCCCAACGGCCTCATGCTCGCCTGCGAACTCGCCCTCGCCGGCGTTCGCCCGCTGGTCCTGGAACGGCTGACCGAGCCGACCACCGAGAACCGCGCCAACGGGCTCGTCGGCCAGGTCGTCCGCCTCCTCGACCGCCGCGGGCTGCACGAGCGGCTGGCCGGCCCGCTCGGCCCGCCCGTGCCCGCGTTCGTCTTCGGGGCGATGCGCCTCGACCTGACCCTGGCCGACCCCAACCCGCTGACGATCCTCGGCGTGCCGCAGCGGCGCGTCGAAGCGATGCTCGGCGAACGCGCCGCCGAACTCGGCGTCGAGATCCGCCGCGGTCACGAGCTCACCGGCCTCGCCCAGGACGCCGACGCGGTCACCCTCGACGTCTCCGGTCCCGGCGGCCCGTCCCGGATCAGCACCCGCTACCTCGTCGGCGCCGACGGCGGTCGCAGCGCCACCCGCAAGCTCGCCGGCATCGGCTTCCCCGGCGTCACCGAAGACCGCACCCTCTCCCACACCGCGAACGCGACCGTGCCGGCGGAGTTCGCCGACGCGCAATCCGGCGGCCTGCGCGTACCCGGGCACGGCGTCATCCCGCCGTTCTTCCACCACCGCACCGAAACCGGGCTGTTCGTCTACGCGCCGTTCCCGACCGGCACGCTCGTCACCACGATGGAGTGGACCGACGAGGAGGAGACCGGCGACGAGCCGCCGATGACCCTCGACGAGCAGCGCGCGAGCATCCGCCGCGTCCTCGGGTTCGACCTGCCGATCGGCCCGCCCGAAGGCGACGGCCCGCACCTGCTGCGGCGGCTGCGCGGGCGCAACACCCGCCTGGCCGACAAGTTCCGCGACGGGCGCGTCCTGCTGGTCGGCGACGCGGCGCACATCCACTCCGCGATCGGCGGCCCCGGGCTCAACCTCGGCCTGCAGGACGCCGTCGGCCTCGGCTGGAAGCTCGCCGCGGTCGTGCGCGGCCGGGTGCCCGAGGGCCTGCTCGACACCTACGAGAGCGAACGCCGCCCGGTCGCCGAGCGCGTCGTCATGCACACCCAGGCGCAGTCCGCGCTGATCTCGCCGGGACGCGACGTCACCGCGCTGCGCGAGCTGTTCGGCGAACTGCTGCGGCTGCCGGGCACGGTGCAGCACATCGCCGACCTGATGTCCGGCGCCGACGTCCGGTACGAACCGGCCACCGACCACCCGCTCGACGGTCGCTGGGCCCCGGACCTGGTGCTGGCCGACGGCACCCGGCTCGCCGAGCTGACCACGACGGCCCGGCCGTTGCTCCTGGACTTCACGAACTCCCTCGGCGACGAGCTGCGCGGCTGGACCGACCGGGTCGACCTCGTGCCCGGCTCGGCGTCGGGTGAGGTGACCGCGGTGCTCATCCGGCCCGACGGCTACGTCGCCTGGGCGTCCAGCTCGCCGGAGCCCGGCGACACCGAGCGCAAAGCCCTGCGGACGGCGCTGGAGCGGTGGTTCGGCACCCCGGTTGACGTGTAGGAGATCTCCTACGTATGGTCGGCGGCATGACGATCACCCACGTGCAGTTCCTGACCCTGCCCGTCGCCGACCACGCCCGCGCGCGGGACTTCTACGTGGGCAAGCTCGGCTTCGAAGCGCTCGTCGACCGCCGCACGCCCGAGGGCGGCCGGTTCGTGCTGGTCGCACCGAAGGGGGCGAAGACGGGGATCGTGCTGACCGACCAGCCGGTCACCGGGATCGAGCCGGGCCCGCGGCACTTCCAGCTGCAGACCACCGACCTCGACGCCGACGTGGCCGCGCTGCGGGCGGCCGGGGTCGAGGTGGCGGAGCCGGAGGATCGGCCCTGGGGGCGGGCGACGTCGTTTCGGGACCTCGACGGCCACACCCTCGGGCTGCTCCAGCCGTCGGACTTCGGCAACGTCCCGAACTGATGCCGGTCAACGACGACGTCTTCGCCGCGCTGGCCAGCCCGGCCCGGCGCGAGGTCCTGCGGCTGCTGCTGGACGGCCCGATGCCGGCCGGCGCGATCGCCGAGCGGTTCGAGATGGCCCGGCCGAGCCTGTCGGAGCACCTGCGGGTGCTGCGGGAGGCCGGCCTGGTCGCCGAGCAGCGGCAGGGCCGCAACCGCGTCTATCGGCTGGACGCGGCGCCGCTGGAAGAAGTCGCGGACTGGCTGACGCCGTACGAGCGGTTCTGGCGGAGCAAGCTCGCGAACTTGCGTGACCTGCTCGACGAGGAGGACCTGTGACCGACGACCCGACCGCGATCCACGTCGACCAGTTCCTCGCCCACCCGGCCCGCAAGGTGTGGCGCGCGCTGACCGAACCGGACCTGCTCGAACGCTGGATCACCATGCCCAACGACATCAAACCCGTGGTGGGGCACCGGTTCCGGTTGCTCGCCGAGCCGGTGCCCGCGGCCGGGTTCGCCGGCGGCCCGGTGGCGTGCGAGGTGCTCGAAGTCGAGCACGAACGCAAGCTCAGCATCCGCTGGGGTCCGCAGTGGACGGTCACCTGGCGGCTGGTCCCCGAAGGCACCGGGACCCGCCTGTTCCTCAGCCACGAAGGGTTCGACCCGGACGACGAGTTCCAGCGCGTGTCGCGGCGGATCATGGGTGGCGGCTGGCGGTCCCACGTACCGCGTGCGCTGGCCCGATTGCTGGACACGCTGCCGGACCCGGCCCCGTTACGATCGGGAGGTGAACCCCGCGACCGCTGATCCCCACGCGTCGAAACCGCTGCGCGCCGACGCCCGCCGCAACCGCGCGCGCGTGCTGGAAGCCGCCGAGAGCGTGTTCGCCGCCAAGGGCACCGGCGCGCCCACCGAAGAGGTCGCGCGCGCCGCCGGGGTCGGCATCGGCACGGTGTTCCGGCACTTCCCGACGAAGGAAGCGCTGCTCGAAGCGGTGCTCTACGCCCGCCTGCACCGGTTCGTCGACGAGGCCGAGGCCGCCGTCGCGGCGGAGTCCGCGGATCCGGGCGCCGCGTTCTTCACGTTCCTGACCAGCTGGATCGAGATGTCGAGCGCGAAGAACGCGTACTTCGAAGCGCTCACCGCGGCCGGGGTCACCGTCCCGGTGTCGAAGTCCGACATCGGCGCCCGCCTGATGGAGTCCCTCGGCGTGCTGCTTTCCCGTGCGCAGGGCGCGGGCGCGGTGCGCGAGGACCTCGTCGTCGGGGAGCTGATCACGGTGATCATCGGGGTGGCGCGGGCCGCCGAGTACGCCGGCCCGGACGCGCGGCTGCGCGACCGGGCCGTGACGATCCTGTTCGACGGCCTCCGCCCGTCAGCGGGGGAGCGGCGCTGACGCGACCGGCTCCAGCGTCGGGCGCTTCGCGGTGAGCGTGTCGCCGGAGGACTCGCCCCGCAACCGGCGGCGCACCCACGGCAGCGCGTGCTCCTGCGCCCACCGCAGGTTCTCGCTCCGCCGGGCGGCGGAGGTCAGCACCGCACGCGGCCCCAGCTCGGCCGCGGTCAGCGGGTGGTCGACACCGAGGGCGGCCAGCACCGCGATGGCGACCTCGGTGTGGCCGTGGGCGTTGAGGTGCAGGCGGTCCGGGGCCCACCGCCGCCGGTCCCGCAGCTGCCGCATCGCCCACATGTCCACCAGCAGCGCCCCGTGCTTCGCGGCGATGGCGCGCACGAACTCGTTGTAGATCGCGACCCGGCCGCGCATCTTGCGGAAGAGCGCGTCCTCCACACCGTCGACGCCGGTGAAGAGCACCAGCCGGGCGCCGGTGGCGCGGATCCGCGCGACGGCGACCTCGTAATCGACCATCAGCGCGTCGATGTCGACCTTGGGCCGCATGAGGTCGTTGCCGCCGGCGTAGAGGGTGACGAGGTCGGGCGCCATGGCCAGAGCGGGCTCGAGCTGCTCGGCCAGGATCTGCGGCAGCAGCTTGCCCCGGATCGCGAGGTTGGCGTACCGGAAATCTTCATCGCGCGCGGCGAGCTGTTCGGCGACGCGGTCGGCCCAGCCGCGGACGCCGTTCGGGTAGCCGGGATCGTCGTCGCCGACACCTTCGGTGAACGAGTCCCCCAGGGCCACTAAGCGCTTGCTCATGTCTGCAGTCTAAGCAGGCCTGTCGGCCGTCCCGCAACACGGCTCCCGCATGACGGTCCAGGGTCCCGATCGGCCGTAACAATCAGCGAGGCTGAGCCGAATCCATGTCGTGGCAGTCGTGTGCCGACGCCATGGAGGGTGGAGCTTGATGGGCGAAATCGAATACGGGCCGGTACTGGTGAGGACATCGCGGTCGACTTGGAGAGTCGGCTACTACGATGATGACGAGTACGATGATGATCGCGAACTCGCGGTCGTGTATTACTCCGAGCCACCATTTTCGGATGCCGGTTACACCATGGTTCCGCATTCGCAAATTTCTCCGGTGGACACCGATTCGCTGTGGAAGCGCGTGGAGAAGCTTCGAAAGGTCAAGTCCGATGCGTACTACGCACGCGCCCGAGGCAAGCGACCTTCGGTTTCGTTCAAGAAGCCGTACGAGGTTTCGATGGAGCTTTCCCTGATCAACTCCCTGCTGGCCGATCGGATGATCAGCGCCCGCATGAACGAGGGGCGCGTCGGCAGGAGTCGAAAGATCTTCATCTGCTATTCGTCGACAGACCGGGAGCTGGCGACGTGACTGTCGGTCGACCTCGCTAACCTGGGTCACGTGCCATGGCTGGACGAATGGCAGATCAAAGCAGGTGACTCGATTCCGAACAAGGTTTCACGCGGGATCGACGAATGTGACTACCTACTCGTGCTCCTCAGTCCCATTTCCGTCGGATCCGGCTGGGTGGAACGTGAGTGGTCGACAAAATACTGGACCGAGGTGGAAAGTGGTGAAATTTGCGTAATTCCGGTTTTGCTCGAAGATTGCGCAGTGCCTGCACTGCTTCGCACCAAGAAATACGCGGATTTCCGAGCGGACTACGCCAGCGGCTTGGAGCAGATTGTCGATTCCCTGTTGAACTGAGGTCGACAGCCCTCGTCAGGCGCTGACCTGCCGGGCCCGGTGGTCGGCGACGTGCACCCGGGTCGCGCACCGCGTCGAGCAGAACCGCCGCCTGCCGTTGCGGGAGGTGTC
Source organism: Amycolatopsis sp. cg9 (assembly GCF_041346945.1). Classification (NCBI taxonomy): domain Bacteria; kingdom Bacillati; phylum Actinomycetota; class Actinomycetes; order Pseudonocardiales; family Pseudonocardiaceae; genus Amycolatopsis; species Amycolatopsis sp. cg9. The sequence goes on from NZ_CP166850.1 coordinate 7,824,875, forward strand.
GACGTAGGCCGTCTCGCAGCCCTCGCGACCGCAGATCCCGAGCCGGTCCGGGGCCTCGCACACCAGGTGCGCGAGGCCGCCCGCGGTGTAGGCGCGAACCCGGCCGACCGGTCCGGCGTCCGCCGCCGAGTAGTGCAGGTGGGGCGGCTTGCCGTCGTGGGTGGTGATGTACGGGCGGCACGCGGCTTCACCGAGCAGCGTGTTGACCAGCTCCGGCCGGTCCACCGGGTCGGCAACGAACACCGGCCGCAGCTGCTCGGCCCACGCCCCGATCCGCTCGGCTTCGTCGTCGGTCAGCGCCTTGATCGCCATGCCGTTGCGGACCATGCCGTCGAGGAGCTCGCTCGCCGAGCCCGCGTTCACCAGGTCGGCGGCCACGAGTGCCGCCGGGCCGCCGTAAGGGTTGAAGTGCACTAAGTCATTACAGCACGATCGGGGGCATGGACGTCAACCGTTGCCCCCGCTGCGGCTGGCCGCTCGCCGAACTGCCGGCGACCGCGGCCCAGCGCGCTTCCCACCGGCTCGACTACGTGCGCTGCGTCTGCGGCAGCTGGCTCGCCCGGCTCGACGGCGAAGTCGTCGGCGCCACCCGGCCGGCCCGGTGACTCAGAGGTCGAGCACGCCCGCCGCGTTGTCGTTCCACTGGTCGACCCGGCGGATGTACTCGTAGAGCGCGCGGCTGCCGCGCACCCAGCGGCCCTGGTCGGCGATGGCGAGGTCGTCCGCGCCGGCCCGGCGCGCCTCGGTCGCGAACCCGGACCGCAGGGAGTGCCCGGTCACCGGGTACGGCAGGCCCGCCCGGACCCCGGCCCGGGTGAGGATCTGGTTGACGCCGGTGGTGCTCAGCGCCGGTTCGCCGACGTTGCCGTGCCGGTCGACCCGGCGGAACGCGGGCCCGTCGGCGATCCCGGCACCCGAGCGCCAGGCGTGCCAGGCCCGCACCGGGTCGGTCTCGGGGCTCTCGCGCCGCGGGACGACCATGTCGCCGGTGCTCTTGCCGTGCCGCACCGTCACCGCCAGCCCCCGGTCGTCGACCGGCTCGACGTCGGTGACCAGCAGGTTCGCCAGGTCCGAACAGCGCGCGGCGATCGGGAACCCGATCAGCAGCATCGCCCGGTCGCGGGCACCGGCCAGCGTGTCCGGGCAGGCGCGCGACATCGCCCGCAGGTCGGCGAGGGTCACCATGGTCGCCTTGCCCCGCCCGCGCTGGACGCCCTCCCTGGCCAGCCGCTGCCGGTAGCCCTTCAACGCCCGCCAGGCGGCGCGGCTCGCTTCGGGATCGACGACGACCTTGTGGTGCCGCAGCCCGGCGAGCGCCCCGGTGAGCCGCCGCTCGATCGTCGACGGCGCCGCCGGGGCGGCCAGCTCGGGCACCTCGGGCACCGCGCGTTCGTCCGGACGCAGCGTGCGGCCGCGTTCGAGCCACACGACGAACCCGGTCAGCGCACCGATCGTCGCCGACAGCGGCGGGATCCCGGCCTCGGCGGTGTAGTCCTGCCACACCTGCCAGTCCTGCGCGTAGGCCTTGAGCGTGTTGGGCGGCCGCTGCCCGTCGACGTGCCGGGCCGCGGCTTCGTCCAGCAGCGCGAGCCGATCCCGCGGACTGGCGGCGGCGAGATCGGCGTCGGTCAGCGGTTGCAGGTCGGGCACGCGCCGAGGTTACGGGATGTCGATCTCCGCGGGCAGGAACCGGTCCAGGGCGTCGGCCACCTCATCGGGGCGTTCCAGGGTCTGGATGTGCGGGGCGCCGGGAACGACCTCCAGCTTCGCGCCGCCGCCGATCCGTGCGGCGACGGCGGCCATGCCGTCGATGGTGATCGACGCGTCGGCCTCGCCGGCGAGCGCCAGGGCCGGCGCCGGGAAGCCGCGCAGCCGCTGGTAGACGTCGAGATCGCGGTAGCCGCGCCAGATCGACGCCCACGTGACCGGGTCGAACGAGGCGACGCACTCGCGGGCGTAGCGCACGCCTTCGGTGTCGGCTTCGAGCGCGGCCGCGGTGAACCACCGCTCCAGTGTCGGCCCGACCAGCGGTCCCATGCCGCCGGCCTCGGCGGTCCGCGCGCGCTCCTCGAACGCCGCGGGCACCGGCCGGTCCGGCGCGCCCAGCAGGGCAAGCGAGGCGAAGCGGCCGGGCGCGGCGACGGCGGCGGTCTGCGCGATCGCCCCGCCCAGCGACAGCCCGGCGATGTGGGCCATGCCCAGCTCGAGCGCGTCGAGCACGGCCACGAGGTCGGCACCGGCGGCGGCCATGGTGAACGGCAGCGGCGCGCCGGCGGCGGAGCCGTGCCCGCGGACGTCGTAGGCGAACACCCGCCGCCCGGCCGCGAGCCGGTCGAGCACCGGGTCCCACGTGCGGCGGTCCAAGGCCAGGGAGTGCACGAGCAGCACGGCGGGCCCGTGGGTACCGCGGGTGGTCACGGTGGTTTCGTGGTCGGACGCGCGAATCCTCATGCCTTGATCTTCCTTCCGGCGGCAACGCAAAATCCGTGCCGGGACGCTGTCGATCCGCCCGGACCCCGTTCGTATCAGCGGTGAAGACACCACCGAGGAGGACGACGTGAAGCACTACCTGCTCAGCATCTACCAGCCCGACGGCCCCACCCCGCCGCCGGAGGTGCTCGACGAGGTCATGAAGAAGCTCGACGCCCTCAACGCCGACCTCAAGGCGGCCGGGGCGTGGGTGTTCGCCGGTGGCCTGCACCCGCCGTCGACCGCCACCGTGCTGCGGGCCGCCGACGGCGACACCCTCGTCACCGACGGTCCCTACGCCGAGGGCAAGGAACACCTCGGCGGGTTCACCATCATCACCGCCCCCGACCTCGACGCGGCCCTCGCCTGGGGCGGGCGCCTCGCCGACGCCGTGGCGCCGCTGCCGGTCGAGGTGCGACCGTTCAGCGGATGAGGATCGAGGACGTCTACGCCGCCGAGTACGGGCGCGCGGTGTCGGTCCTGGTGCGGGTCTTCGGGGACATCGACGTCGCCGAAGAGGCCGTGCAGGACGCGTTCGCCGAGGCCGTCCGGCGGTGGCCGGCCGCCGGGCTCCCGCCGAGCCCGGCGGGCTGGATCATCACCACCGCCCGCAACCGGGCCGTCGACCGCCTGCGCCGGGAAGCCGCGCGGGCGGACAAGCACGCCCAGGCGGCGCTGACGCACGCCGACACCGAGCCCGTGGAGGAGGGCGCCGTGCCCGACGAACGGCTCCGGCTGATCTTCACCTGCTGCCACCCGGCGCTGGCCCGCGCCACCCAGGTCGCGCTGACGCTGCGGCTGCTCGGCGGCCTGAGCACGACCGAGATCGCGGCCGCGTTCCTGGTCCCCGAGCCGACGATGGCCCAGCGGATCGTCCGCGCGAAGAACAAGATCCGCGACGCCGGCATCCCGTACCGCGTCCCCCAGGACGCCGACCTCCCCGCGCGGCTGTCGGGGGTGCTGGGCGTGCTGTACCTGATCTTCAACGAGGGCTACGCGGCCAGCACCGGCGACCACCTGGTCCGCGACGACCTGTGCACCGAGGCGATCTGGCTCACCCGCGCACTGGCCGGGCTGATGCCCGACGAGCCGGAGGTCTGGGGCCTGCTGGCGTTGCTGCTGCTCAGCCACTCACGCCGAGCCGCGCGAACCACCCCGGACGGCGACCTGGTGCTGCTGGCCGACCAGGACCGCTCCCGCTGGGACGCGGCGCTGATCACCGAGGGTCAGGACATCGTCCGCCGCTGCCTGCGCCGCAACCAGCCGGGCCCCTACCAGGTCCAGGCGGCGATCCAGGCCGTCCACAGCGACGCACCGACCGATTGGGCGCAGGTCAGAGCGCTGTACGACCAGCTCCTGGCGATCACGCCGACGCCGGTGGTGGCCTTGAACCGGGCGGTCGCGGTCACCGAGGTCGATGGCCCGGCGGCGGGGCTGGCCTTGGTCGAGGCGCTCGAACTTCCGCGTTTCGGGCTGTACCACGCGATCCGCGCGGACCTCCTGGACCGGCTGGGCCGCCCGGGGGAGGCGGCCGAGGCGTACACGACGGCGATCGAGCTCACGGGGAACGGTCCCGAGCGGGAGCTTCTGCGGCGCAAACTCGCCGCCTCCGGGCGTCTCGGGTAGGCACCCAGTTTTCGACGGGCCGATTCGGCCTCCAGGCGGTTCTGGGTTGGGATATGTGACCTTATCCCAACCCAGAGACAGCTGTCAGTATCTTTAGATTTAGAACAGCTGCTTCTAGTTCTACTCAGAAGCTTTGATAGGGTCCTGATCATGACGGAAGACGCTGGTCAGATCCGGGTTTGCGAGTACCGGCGATGCGGGGCACCGCTGCCGCCCGCGGTGGGGCGGGGAAGCCGGGCTCGGTTCTGCCAGGACGGGAAGACCTGGGGGCGGCGGAACCTCAGCTGCCGGGACGCCGAGGCCGTGCTGGCGGACGCCGAGTCGCTGCGGGAGAGCGATACCGAGCTGGACGACACCGCCGTCACCGCGCTCGCCGGTCAGGTCGATCGGGTGCTCGAACCGGCTCGCGGGCTCGTGGAGACGCTCACGACGCTGCGCCACCAGCTCGAGGCGACCACCGCCGCCGCGCTCGCCGAGCGGGATGCGGCGCTGGCCGAGGCCGATGACCACCGGCTGCAGCGCGGGCGGGCCGAAGCCGCCGCGGCTCAAGACCGGGACGAGGCCGAATCGGCCGTCGCGGCAGCGCAAGCCGCCGAGAAGGAGAAGGACGCCGCGCTCCGGGAGCGGGATGAGGAGAGCGCGGCCCGGCGTGCCGCCGTGCAGGAGCAGCGGCGGGCCGAGGGTCAGCTGGCCGCCGTCCGCGACGAACTCGCCCGTGTCGCCGACCGCGCCGATGCCTCCGCGGCTCTGGCCGGCGAACGCGCCGCGGCGATCGCCACCCTGACCGCCGAACTCGCAGCCGCGCGGGCCGCCGTCGACGAGGAACGCGGCCGCGGTCAGGCTGCCGCGGCGCGGACCGAAGCCGCCGAAAGCCGTGCGGATGCCGTCCAGGCGCGCCTCGACGCCGCCCGCGACGAACACGCCAAGGCTGTTGCGGCGCAAGAGGATCGCGCCCGGGCCGATGCCGAACGGCTGCGGGCCGGGTTCGACCAGCGGCTCGGTGAACTGCAGGCCGCCCACGAGCAGACCGTCCGGTCGATGCACGAGACCACGACGAATCTGGGCGCCGAACTGCGCACGGCGCTGGGCCGCGGTGACGAGGCTGAGCGCGAGCTGGCCCGGGTGCTCACCGTCCTGCGCGAGACGCCTGAGCTCCCCGAAACACTTAAGCAGTTACTTGACCAATCGGGCGAGCGAGCCTAACTTAAGTACATGCTTAACCATGATGAGTCGCTGGACCTGGTGTTCCGCGCCCTGGGCGACCGGACGCGGCGGGCGCTGGTGGAGCGGCTCGTGCGCGGTCCGGCGTCGGTCAGTGAGCTGGCCGAGCCGCTGACCATGTCGCTGGCCGCGGTCGTGCAGCACCTCCAGGTGCTGGAGGCCGCGGGGATCGTGCGGTCGGAGAAGGTCGGCCGCGTCCGCACCTGCCGGATCGAACCGGCGGTGCTGCGCGCCGGCGAGCACTGGCTGGGACGGCAGCGCACCACGTGGGAAGGCAGGCTCGACCGGCTCGGTGACTTCCTCGCCGGGCCGGAGACCCCGGAAGGGAGCACGTCATGACCGTCAAGCACGCCACCTTCACCCTCGAACGCACCTACCCCGCGCCGCCGGAGCGGGTGTTCGCCGCCTGGGCGGACCCGGCCGCGAAGGCCCGCTGGTTCGTCCCCGACGGCACGCACACCCTGGACTTCCGCGTCGGCGGCACGGAAACCGTCGACGCACTCGGCCCGGACGAGACGAAGTTGAGCGTCACCTCGACCTACCACGACATCGTGCCGGCGCGGCGGATCGTCTACGCCACGACGCTGAGCGGCGGCAACGCGCTCGCCACGGTCTCGATCACGACGGTCGAGCTGGCCGCCGAAGCAGACGGCACCCGGCTGGTGCTGACCGAGCAGGGCACCTACCTCGACGGTGCCGAGGAACCGGAGTGGCGCGAGCGGGGCACGGGCGACTGGCTCGACCGGCTGGGCGAGACGCTGAAGTGACCGCCGCGCTCACGACGCTGGCTCCCGGGTCCGGTACTGCTGCGGGCTGACGCCGAACTCGCGTTTGAACGCCGTGCTCAGTGCGAACGCGCTGCCGTAGCCGACCTGGCGGGCCACCGAACCGATCGTGGTTTCGCGGTGCTGGCGCAGCAGGTCCGCGGCCAGCGCGAGGCGCCAGCCGGTGAGGTAGGCCATCGGGGTCTCGCCGACCGCCACGGCGAAGCGGCGGGCCAGTGCCGCGCGGGAAATGCCGGTGGCCGAGGCGAGGTCGGCGACCGTCCACGGCTCGGCGGGCTGGTGCTGCAGCAGCCGCAGCGCCTGGCCGACGACCGGGTCGTCGTGGGCGCGGTACCAGGCGGGTGCCGCGGTGTCCGGGCGGTCGAACCAGGCTCGCAGCGCCGCGATCAGCAGCAGGTCCAGCAGCCGGTCGAGGACGGCTTCCTGGCCCGGGACGTCCCGGCCGATCTCGGCGGCGAGCAGTGCCACCAGCGGGGTCGGCCAGTCGGCCGCGCGCAGGACGATCAGGGCGGGCAGGGCCGCCAGGAGCCGTTTGCTCAGCTCGCCTTCCATCGTGTACGTACCGGTCAGCAGCACGACCGGGCCGTCGGTGCCGTGTCCCCAGGTGCGCACGCCGAGGCCGGTGAGTTCGGTGAGGTGGCCGCCGTCGGGGGTGCGGCACTCCTGGCCGGGCAGGATGATCGCTTGCGGCGGCGTCCCGGGGTGGTCGGCGACCAGGTACGGGTCGGGGCCGCGGGCGATCGCGACGTCGCCTTCGCCCATCGAGACCGCTTCGCCGGCGTCGGGCACGACCCACGCTTCGCCCCGGACCACCGCCACCACCGTCAGGGGTGCCCGGTCTTCGATGCGCAGCGACCACGGCGGGGTCATGATCGAGCGCAGCAGGAACGCGCCGTGCGCGCGGGGGCCGTCGAGAAGCGCGGCGAGCGGGTCCATGCGACCGAGTGTAGACGCTGGAACATGCTATCGAGGCTCTGAACTATGGAGAGTCTCACCGATCGCCGGTTGACTCAGTGCCATGACAACGAACTTCTTGGTGGTGGGCGGGACCGGCAAGACCGGGCGCCGCGTGGCGGACCGGCTGCGGGAGCGCGACCTGCCGGTGCGGATCACGTCGCGGCGCGGAGCACCGCCGTTCGACTGGCGCGAGCGCGAGAGCTGGAAGCCCGTGCTGGAGGGCGTCGACGCCGTCTACCTGACGTACTACCCGGACCTGGTGGTGCCGGAGGCGGCCGGCGACGTCCACGCGTTCGCCGAGCTGGCCGTGGCGAGCGGCGTGCGGCACCTGGTGCTGCTCTCCGGCCGCGGCGAGGAAGAAGCCGAGGCTTGCGAGCAGATCGTCCGGGACGCCGGCACCGGCTGGACGATCCTGCGGTGCAGCTGGTTCGCGCAGAACTTCAGCGAGCACTTCCTCCTGGACGCGGTGCGCGGCGGGGAGATCGCACTGCCGGCCGGGCCGGTGACGGAGCCGTTCGTCGACGTCCGCGACATCGCCGACGTGGCGGTGCGGGTGCTCACCGAGCCCGGGCACACCGCGCGGCGGTACGAGCTGACCGGGCCGCGGCTGCTGAGCTTCGCCGACGCCGCGGCGGACATTTCGGCCGCCTCCGGGCGGGATGTCCGCTATGTTCCGGTTTCCACGGCGGAGTTCGCCGCGGGCGCGGCCGCCCAGGGCGTGCCGGAGGACGAGGTCGGCGCGCTGGTGCAGCTGTTCGGCCGGGTGCTCGACGGCCGCAACTCGTCGCTGACGACCGACGTCGAGCGGGTGCTGGGGCGCCCGGCGACGGATTTCGCGGACTACGCCCGGGCGGCCGCGGCGACCGGGGTCTGGGCCCGGTGAAGGAGAAGGGGAAACCGATGTCCACTGTGGTGCTGGTGGCCGCGCTGATCACGGCCGGGCTGATCGCCGGACTGTTCTACGCCTACGCCTGCTCGGTCATGCCGGGCCTGGCGCGCGGCGACGACAAGACGTTCGTCGAGGGGATGCGGGGGATCAACGTCGCGATCGTCAACCCGGTGTTCCTGCTGACGTTCCTGGGTGCGCCGCTGCTGGCGGGGGTGGCGGTGTTCCTCGACACCGGCGCGCGGCCGTGGGTGATCGCGGGGTTCGCGTGCCTGGTGGCGATGCTGGTGATCACCGGGGCGGTGAACATCCCGCTCAACAACGCGCTGGACGCCGGCGGTGACGACTACGCGGCGGTGCGGGCGCAGTTCGAGGCGGTGTGGGTGCGCTGGAACGTCCTGCGCGCGGTGGTGAGCACGGCCGGCTTCGGCTGCCTGGTGGCGGCCGTGCTCACCCGGCGCTGATCACCCCGCGATGCGGAAGAGCAGGTCGGTCACCCACTGCGCGGGGTCCGGCACTTCCCGGGGGTTGCTGCGCAGCACTTCCAAGCGGCAGCCCCACTCTTCGCCGTCGGGACCGGCGGTCCGGTCCCATTCGATGCCCTCGGCGGCGCCCCACTCCAGGACCGACGCGGTCGCGGCGGCCAGCCCGTCGGGGGCGCCGACGTAGGTGTCGAGGACGTACCGGCCCGCCGGGAGCTCGCCGGTGAAGACCGGGTCTTCCGGCTCGAAGCCGCCGTCGACGGGCACGCCGGCTTCGACGGTGAACCGCATCCCGGGGTGCAGCACGCGGTAGCGGAAAAACGGCGCTCCGGCCAAGGCGACGCCGCGCGCGGCGAGGGTGCCGATCAGGGGCGGCAGCCGGTCGGCGATGCGCGGGAACTCCGGGATGGTGACGGTGGCGCGCTCGGCGACGTACCGCTGGGCCGGCCGCTCGACGATCGCGGGCATCAGGTGAAGTCCGCCGGTCCGAGCATCGGGCGGACCTCGATGCTGCCGTAGGTGGCGGCGGGGTGCTCGGCCGCGATTTCGAGGGCTTCGTCGAGGTCGTCGCACTCGATGATGACGAAGCCGCCGATCTGTTCCTTGGCTTCGGTGAACGGCCCGTCGGTGAGCAGGACTTCGCCGTCGCGGACCCGGATGGTCGTGGCTTCCGACGGCGGGCGCAGGCCACCACCGCCGTGGATCTTGCCGCGGCGTTCCAGGTCCTCGCCCCAGCCGCCGCAGCCGTCGTTCTGGTGCTCCTCGGCGCTCTCGTCGCCGGCGATCATCAGCAGGTACCGCATGTCAGCATCCTGCCAGCACGGCGCGCAGGCGCGCGGCGAACGCGGCCGGCTCGGCTTCGAAGCCGCCGTGGTCGCCGGGGAACGGTTCGGCGGCCAGCCCGAGGTCGGCGGCCAGGCCGAGGCCCGCTTCGTGGGCGGGCAGGCCGGCGGACTTCTCCCCGACGCCGACGACCAGCCGCGCGGACGTCGCCCGCAACGCGTCGAGGTCGGGCTCGTAGGCGCCGATGGCGGCCATCAGGTGCCCGAAGAAGTAGGCGAAGTTGCCTTCCATCACCTTCATGTGGGCGAGTTCTTCGGGGGTGGGGTCGGTGGGCGGGGCGATGTCGAAGCCGGCCATCTCCATGAAGGCGGCGATGGCGGCGCCGATGCCGTGCTCGCGGTAGATCGCCGGGATGTCCGGGCCGTCGAGGACGTCCGGGCCGAGGTAACGCGTGACCGGCGGTTCGTGCAGCACGACGGTGCGGACCTCGCCCGGGTGGCGCACGACGTGCTCCAGCAGCGTGATGGCGCCGCCGCTGCTGGCCAGCACGTCCGCGGGACCGAACTCGGTGAGCAGGCGGTGCACGTCGTCGGCGTGTTCGCGGATGGTGTCGGGGCCGGGTTCGCCGTGCAGGGGGCTGCGGGAGATGCCGCGGGGGTCGTAGGTGACGACGGTGTGGTCTTCGGCGAGGAGCGGCCGGATCGGGGCGAACATCGTGGAATCGGCCGCCCCGCCGGGCACGAGCAGCAGGACGGGGCCGCTGCCGGTGACGTCGTAGGTGAGGGTGGCGCCGGGAACGTCGAGGGTGGTCATGGGGTCTCCTCCGGTCGGGGTTCGTCCTCCCGACGAACGGGATCGCCCGGAACGGACAGCGTCTCCGAAATTCTTCGCGTGAGGTAGGCGCGCTCGGCGTCGGTGGGCGCGAGGTCGCGGGCGGTGGCGTACCACCGGGCGGCCTCGCCGTGGCGGCCGAGCCGGCGGAGGAAGTCGGCGCGGGTGGCCGGCAGCAGGTGGTAGTTCGCCAGGTCCAGCTCGTCGAGCAGGGCGAGGCCGGCCGCGGGGCCGTCGGCCATGCCGACCGCGATCGCCCGGTTGAGTTCGACGACGGCGCTGGGGACGAACTTGCGCAGCTCGCGGTAGAGGCCCGCGATCTGCGGCCAGTCGGTGTCGGCGGCGCGGGCGGCGGTGGCGTGGCAGGCGGCGATGGCGGCCTGGATCTGGTACGGCCCGGGCCGGCGGCGGCGCAGCGCGGTCTCCAGGAGCTGCGTGCCTTCGGTGATGCGCTCGGTGTCCCAGCGGGTGCGGTCCTGCTCTTCGAGCGGGACGAGCTCGCCGCCGGCGCCGGTGCGGGTGGCGCGGCGGGCGTGCTGGAGCAGCAGCAGGGCGAGCAGGCCGAGGGCTTCGGGTTCGTCGGGCATCAGCCCGGCCAGGACGCGGGCGAGGCGGACGGCTTCGGCGGCGAGGTCGGGGCGTTGCAGGTCGGGCCCGGCGCTGGCGGAGTAGCCCTCGTTGAACGTCAGGTACAGCACGCCGAGGACGGCGTTGGTGCGTTCGGGCAGCAGGTGCGCGGGCGGGACGCGGTAGGGGATGCGGGCGTGGCGGATCTTGCGCTTCACCCGGACCAGCCGTTGCGACATGGTCGCTTCCGGGACGAGGAACGCGCGGGCGATGTCGGCGGTGGACAGGCCGGCGAGGGTGCGCAGCGCGAGCGCGACCTGGGCTTCGGTGGCCAGGGCGGGGTGGCAGCAGGTGAAGATGAGCCGCAGCCGGTCGTCGGTGACGCCGCTGTCGTCGGGTTCGGGCGGGTCGGGGACGGGCACGCGGCCGGCCTCCTCGAGCTTGGCGGCGCCGACGGCGTCGCGGCGGAGCCGGTCGGTGGCGCGGTTGCGGGCGGCGGTGGTCAGCCAGGCGCCGGGTTTGCGCGGGACGCCGTCGCGGGGCCAGGTGCGCAGGGCGAGGGCGAAAGCCTCCTGGGCGCACTCCTCGGCCAGGTCCCAGTCGCCGGTGACCCGGATGAGCGTGGCCACGACCTGGCCCCACTCTTCGCGGAACGCGTCGGCCACCGCGGTCTCGACGTCCACCTCTGCTCCTCTCGCCGGTTCACCCACCCGACGAACGGGCCGGCCCGGGACCGACAGCCCGCCGCCGCGGGCTGCCGCCTACCCGGTCGCGGCCGCGTGGCAGGCGCCGAACCCTTCCGCGCGGGCGACGATCCGGCCGCCTTCGACGCGTACGGCCGCTTCGGTGGCGTCGCTGACCGCGGTGATCCCGGCGGCCGCGGCGAACGCGCCGCCCGCGTCGCAGAGGATCCGCAGCCGGGGGTGGTCGGGCGGGGCGATCGCCTGGTCGAGGCAGCCGCGCAGGTCGGCGACGGCGAGGCGGGCCAGCGGGGCGAGTTCGCCGGGGTCGCTGGTGACGAGCACGGCGGTGACGTCGGCGCCGGCGCGGACGGCTTCTTCGAAGGCCGAGGCGCGGTGCAGGCCCAGGACGGTGACGACGCCGTCGCCGGGCCGGATCGCCTCGCCGGTGAGGAGGTCCACGGCCGACGGCGGGCGCCAGGGTTCGTCGGTGGGCCGGGCCTGGGTGGTGATCGGCGGGACCGCGGGCCAGACGTCGCTCAGGCCGAGGTCGAGCAGCGCGGCGCAGGCGGTGACGAGGTGGAACGGCTCCCCGAAGCCGGGCGCGGCCGCGGCGAGCTGGCTCGCGCCGTGCAACGTCGTGAGGGCGGCTTCGGCGACCCGCACGAGCCGCCGTCCCGGGCGGACGCGCTCGAGGGCCAGGCCGAGCAGGATCGCGTTGACGCGCGTGAGCTGCGCGAACGGCCGCCGGGTGTGCTCGTCGGCGAGGACCTCGGGCAGCAGGTCGCGGGCGAGGCGGGTGTCTTCGCTGTCGCTGTCGGTGGCCAGGGGCAGGCGCGCGACCCAGGCGCGGGCGAACGCGGCCAGGACGTCGGCCGCGCCCGCGTCGGCCGGCGGGGTGGCGGGGCGGGGTGCGCGCTCGGCGAGGTCGGCCAGGACGGCGAAGTAGAGGGCGCGCTTGCCGGGGAAGTTGGAGTAGACCGCGCCGCGGGTGAGCTCGGCGCGGTCGGCGATGACGTCGATCTTGGCTTCGCGGAAGCCGCGGCGGGCGAACTCGTCCCGCGCGGCGGCCAGGACCTTGGCGCGGTTGCGTTCCTGGGTTTCCGCCCTGCTGAGCCTGACCATCGTCCTCCTTGCCGCGGTGTCGCGGATCAAGATACCGTGACCACTGAGATGATATGAACATCTGATGTAAACATCTGGAGTGGTGGATGACCCCCGAAATCGATCTCACGGACCTCGAGGTCCTCACCGACCCGTTCCCCGCCTACGACCGGGCGCGGGAGGTGAGCGCGGTGGCCAAGCTGGTCATTCCCGGGTTCGGCCCGTTCTGGGCGCTGACCCGCTACACCGAGGCGCGCGCGATGCTGGCCGACCCGCGGTTCGAGGTCCGGTCCGAGAGCTTCCTGCGGCCGCCGGGCATCCCGGAGCACTGCCTCGAGTACATGAAGACCATGGCCGAGCAGGACGGGCCCGAGCACCTGCGGCTGCGGCGCCTGGTCGCCCCGGCGTTCACCCCGAAGCGCGCCGCGCAGTTGCGCCCGCGCCTGGCCGCCATCACCGGGCGGCTGCTCGACGCGCTGCCCGCCCACGTCGAAGACGGCCTCGTGGACCTGGTGGCGCACTTCGCGCGGCCGCTGCCGATGGACGTCATCTGCGAGCTGGCGGGCATCCCGGACGCCGACCGCCCGCGCTGGCGCGAGTACGGCGCCGCGGTCGCCAGCGGGGTGGGCCCGGACTTCGCCGCGGCCATCCCGGCGATCATCGAGGGCGCGAAGGAAGCCGTGGCGCGCAGCCGGGCCGAGCCGGGTGACGACCTCATCGGCGACCTGGTGCGCGCCCAGGACGACGACCGGCTCACCGACACCGAGCTGGTCACCCTGGTCTGGCACCTGGTGCTGGCCGGGCAGACGCCGGTGAACCTCGTCGCCAACGCCGTCGAAGCGCTGCTGCGGCACCCGGACCAGCTGGAACTGCTGCGAGCGGACCCGGGGTTGTGGCCGGGGGCGGTCGAGGAGCTGATGCGCTTCTGCAGTCCGCAGCTGCTGACCACGCCGCGGTTCGCGCGCGAAGACGTCGAGATCGACGGCGACCTGATCCGCGCGGGCGAGCGGGTGACCGCGGCGATGGTCGCCGCCGACCGCGACCCACGGGTGTTCGACGGCGCCGGCCGACTCGACGTCACCCGGCAGGGGCCGGCGCAGCTGGGGTTCTCGCACGGCCCGCACTTCTGCCTGGGTGCGTCGATCGCGCGGGTGGAGACCGAGGTGGCGCTGTCGATGCTGTTCGAGCGCTACCCGGACCTGGCGCTGGCCGGCGACGTCCCCCGGGCCCCCGACGGCGGGACCTGGCGGCCCGCCCGGCTACTCCTGGCGCTCTGAGATGAGCGCCCCGATGCCGTCCAGGATGCGGGCGAGGCCGAAGCGGAAGGTGTAGCCCGGGTTCTCCGCGGCGTTGTGGGCCTCGCCCGCGGCCGTGCCGACCCGGGTGGAGATCGGGTGGTGCGCCGCGCCGGCGGCCGGGATGTCGGCCAGCACCGGCGCGGCGCGGTCCCACCACTGCGCGTCGGTCAGGCCGCTGGCGCGGACCAGGCGGGCGTTGTCGACGGAGCTGCGCGCGGTGGTCCGGACGAGGCCGGTGATCAGGCTGACCACGGCGTCCATCTCGACGTCGTCGAGGCCGATGCCTTCGACCGCGCGCAGCTCGTTCTCGTACTTGGCGAAGCTGTGCGGACCCAGCGGCGAGCGGCTGGTGGTGAGCTGCAGCAGCCAGGGGTGCCGGTGGAAGAGCGCCCACTGCGCTTCGGCGACGGCGGTCAGCGCCGTGCGCCAGCCGAGGCCCGGTTCGGTGGCCGGGAGCTCGCCGTGGACGTGGTCGATCATCAGGTCGATCAGCTCGGCCCGGCCCGGCACGTAGGTGTAGAGGGACATGGGGGAGACGCCGAGGAGCTCGGCGACGCGGCGGATCGTGACCGCCTCGATGTCGTCGGCGTCGGCCAGCAGCACGGCCGCGCGGACGACGTCGGCGGTGCTCAGCTTCGGCTTCGGGCCGCGGCGCGGGGCCGGCGAAACGCCCCAGAGCAGCTCGATCGCCCTTCGCGGGTCGCTTTCGCCGTTGTCCTCGGTGCTCACGCCGGCCATTGTGCCCACCCGTTCTTCGTACTTTGTACAGAGTTGTGCTAACCTCTTCTTCGTACACGGTACAGAGTAAAAGGGGGAGCATGATTCCGCAGATCCACGCCGAGGGGGTGCGCAAGCGCTACGGCGACGCGTACGCCCTCGACGGGTTCGATCTCTCCGTCCCGGCCGGCACCGTGTGCGGCCTGCTGGGACCGAACGGCGCGGGCAAGACGACGGCGGTGCGCGTGCTGTCCACGCTGCTGCGCCACGACAGTGGCGTCGCACGGGTGGCCGGCTTCGACGTCGCCACTGAATCAGCGAAAGTGCGGTCCTCGATCGGGCTGGTCGGGCAGCAGGCCGCGGTCGACGAGATCCTGTCCGGGCGGCAGAACCTGGTGCTGTTCGGCCGGCTGCACCACCTGGGCCGGCGCGAGGCCGCGCGCCGCGCCGACGACCTGCTGGAACGGTTCGGCCTCGCCGGCACCGGGCCGAAACCGGTCTCGGCGTACTCGGGCGGGATGCGGCGGCGGCTCGATCTGGCGGCTTCACTGCTGGCGGCGCCGCGGGTGCTGTTCCTCGACGAGCCGACCACCGGCCTGGACCCGCGCAGCCGCCTCGAGGTCTGGCGGGCCGTGCGGTCACTGGTCGCCGACGGCACGACCGTGCTGCTCACGACCCAGTACCTGGAGGAAGCCGACCAGCTGGCCGACCGGATCTCACTGGTCGAGCGCGGCCGGGTGGTCGCCGAAGGCACGCCGGCCGAGCTCAAGGGCTCGCTCGGAGCGACCCGGATCGAGCTGGTGCTGACCGATCCGGACGCCGTCGGCTCGGCGGCGGCGTTGCTGGCCCGGGTGACCGGCGCCGCGCCGGTCACCGAGGAACTGCGGGTCAGCGCACCGGCCGAACCGGCGATGCTGACCGACGTCGTGCGCGAGCTGGCGGCATCGGAACTGGCGTTCGCCGATGTGGCGCTGCGGCACCCGACGCTGGACGAGGTGTTCTTGGAGCTGACGGGGGTGGCGCGATGAGGTGGGCACTGGAAGACGGCTGGACGCTGACCCAGCGCTACCTGGCCCAGCTGGCGCGGCGCCCGGCCCGGCTGGCCACCGTGGTGGCGTTCCCGATCCTGATGGTGCTGATCTTCGCCTACCTGCTCGGCGGGGGGATGAGCGTGCCCGGCGGCGGCTCCTACCGCGAGTTCCTGATGCCGGGGATGTTCGCGATGACCATGGCGTTCGGGTTGTCGGGAACGATGATCGCGGTGCTGGACGACGCGGCCAAGGGCGTGACCGACCGGTTCCGGTCGCTGCCGATGGCGCCGTCGGCGGTGCTGACCGGCCGGGTGGCCGCGGACCTGGCGAACGCGGTGCTCGCACTGGCGGTGCTGCTGGGCTGCGGGTTCGCCGTCGGCTGGCGGCCGCACGGCTCGCCCGGCGAGACGCTGGCCGCGCTCGGGTTGCTGCTCCTGCTGCGCACTGCGCTGGTGTGGGCGGGGATCTACCTGGGGCTGCTGACCTCCGACCCGGCGATGGTCACCCTCGCGCAGACCCTGGAGTTCCCGTTCGGGTTCCTCTCCAGCGCGTTCGTGGCGACCGCGACGATGCCGGCGTGGCTGGGAACCGTGGCGGAGTGGAACCCGTTGTCCTCGACGGTGACCGCCGCCCGGGTGCTGTTCGGCAACCCCGGCGCGGCCGGGACGTCCTGGGTGAGCACGCACCCGGTGCCGATGGCCGTGGTCTGGCCGCTGGCGCTGCTCGCGGTCTTCGTGCCGCTGTCCGTGCGCCGATACAGGAGGCTGGGGAACTGAACGTCGACTTCACACCGGGGGAACCACCACGGGCGGGGCGGCTCGTCGTCGACGGCCGCGATCTGTCCATTGTGGAAGGCCTGGGGGAACTGCTGGGCGGCGCCGAGGGGTTCTGGGCGGCCGCGGCGACGGCGGCGCTGCGGCTGGTCGCCGCGGGACGGCTGCTGCCGGGGGTGACCGCGGCCGGGTACGACGCCTGGCGCGTCGGGCCGCTGGAACCGGCCGAAGCCGCGTGGCTGCGCGAGCTCGCGGCCGCGATGCCGCCGGACGAACGGGCGCCGGAACCGCTGCTGCGGGCGTTCCTCGACGCCGTCGCCGACACGCTGCCCCGCACCCCCGCCGCGGCGAAAGCGGCCGGGACGCGGTTGTTCGCCGCGGTCGCGCCGCAGCGGGCCGAACCACTGCGCGACTGGGCGGACGAACTGGCGGCGGGCCTGGACTCGGGCATCCGGGTGTCGCTGCGGATCGAGGCGCCCGGCGGATTCGACGCCGGGCGCTACCGCGCGGTGGTGCAGGTGCACAGCCTCGCCGATCCGGGACAGGTCGCCGACGCGGCGGAGCTGTGGGAGACCGGCCGGTTCGGGCCGCGGGCGCGCATCGACGTCGTGCTGGCGCTGCGGCGGGGTGCGCAGGTCTGGCCGGCGCTGAGCCCGTTGCTGACCTCGGCGGTGCCCGACGAGCTGGCGCTGGGCGAGGACGAGGTGACCGAGCTCGTCGCGGCCGCGGCCCCGCGGCTGACGGCGGCCGGGATCGAGGTGCACTGGCCCGCCGAGCTCGCGGGGTCGCTGACCGCGCGGGCGGTGGTCCGCGCCGGCGACGCACCGGGTGACCTGCCCTGGTTCTTCGGCGGCGGGCGCGCCTTGGAGTTCGACTGGCAGCTCGCCCTGGGCGGTGAGGTGCTGACCGAGGCGGAGCTGGACGCGCTCGCCGAGGCGCGCCGCGCGGTGGTGCGGCTGCGCGACCGGTGGGTGCTGGTCGACCCCGCGCTGGCGGCGAAGGCGCGGGAACGGGTGCTGAAGCCGCTGACGCCGGTCGACGCGCTCGGCGCGGTGCTGACCGGCACCACCGAGGTCGACGGCGAAGCGGTCGAAGTCGTCACCGAGGGCTGGCTGGCGCGGTTGCGGGAGCGGCTGTCCGCGCCGCCGGAGCCGGAGGTTCCGCCGGCCGGGCTGGCCGCGCAGCTGCGGGACTACCAGCTGCGCGGGCTCCAGTGGCTGGCCACCGTGACCGGGCTGGGCCTGGGCGGCTGTCTCGCCGACGACATGGGCCTCGGCAAGACGGTCACGCTGATCGCGTTGCACCTGCACCGCGCTTCGGGTCCGACGCTGGTGGTCTGCCCGGCCTCGCTGCTGGGCAACTGGGAGCGCGAGATCCGCCGGTTCGCCCCCGGTGTCCCGGTGCGGCGGTTCCACGGCAGCGCCCGCTCGCTCGAGGACCTCGACGGGTTCGTGCTGACGACGTACGGCACGCTGCGCACCGATCCGGCGCCGCTGGCCGGGGTGCGGTGGGGGCTGCTGGTCGCCGACGAGGCCCAGCACGTGAAGAACCACCGCTCGGGCACGGCGAAGGCGTTGCGGCAAGTGCCGGCGGCGGCGCGAGTGGCGCTGACCGGCACGCCGGTGGAGAACACGCTCTCGGAGCTGTGGGCGATCCTGGACTGGTCGGCGCCGGGACTGCTGGGGTCGCTGGCGGAGTTCCGGGAGCGCTGGGCGAAGCCGATCGAGGCCGGGGACCCGGCGGCGGCCGAGCGGCTTTCCCGGCTGTTGCGGCCGTTCCTGCTGCGGCGCCGCAAGTCCGATCCCGGGATCGCCCCGGAGCTGCCGCCGAAGACCGAGACCGACCGGCCGGTGGCGCTGAGCCCGGACCAGGCGGCGCTGTACGAGGCGGTCGTGCGGGAGCTGATGGCCGACATCGCCGCCAGCGACGGGATGGCGCGGCGCGGCCGGATCGTGAAGCTGCTGACCGCGCTCAAGCAGATCTGCAACCACCCGGCGCAGTACCTCAAGGAACCGGGTGGCCGCTCGGGCAAGGTGGAGCTGCTCGACGAGCTGCTGGACACGATCCTCGCCGAGGGCGGCGCGGTGCTGGTGTTCACCCAGTACGTCGCCATGGCGCGGCTGCTGGAGAAGCACCTGGCCGGCCGCGGGATCGCGACGCAGCTGCTGCACGGCGGCACCCCGGTGGCCCGGCGCGAGGAGCTGGTGGCGCGGTTCCAGGACGGCGCGGTGCCGGTGTTCCTGCTGTCGCTGAAGGCGGCCGGGACGGGGCTGAACCTGACCCGCGCCGACCACGTCGTGCACTTCGACCGCTGGTGGAACCCGGCGGTGGAGGACCAGGCGACCGACCGGGCGTACCGGATCGGGCAGACGAAACCGGTGCAGGTGCACCGGCTGGTGGCCGAGGGCACGGTCGAGGACCGGATCGCGGCGATGCTGCGGGAGAAGCGGGCGCTGGCGGACGCGGTGCTGGCCGGTGGCGAGGCGGCGTTGACGGAACTGACCGACACCGAGCTCGCGGAGCTCGTCGAGCTGAGGAGCCGCGGATGACCGACGACCGGGTGCGCGGGTTCCCCGCGTTCGGGGCGGCTGGGCGCTTCGCCCGCACGTGGTGGGGGCGGGCGTGGGTGCGCGCGATGGAGGACACCGCGCTGGACCTGCGGCAGCTGAAGAAGGGCCGCCGGTACGCCGCGGCCGGGCTGGTCGGGCCGATCACGGTCAGCCCGGGCCGGATCGCGGCGGTGGTCGAGGACGCCGACGGCGGCCCGTACCGCACGGAGCTGCGGCTGGCGGAGCTCTCGGACGGCGACTGGACGCGGTTCTTCGACCGGGTCGCGTCGCGGTCCGGGCACCTGGCGGCGCTGCTGGACCGGGACATGCCGCACGACCTGGTCGAGGCGGCCGACGACGCCGGGGTGCACCTGCTGCCCGGGATCGGCGACCTCGACCCGGAGTGCGACTGCCCGGGCTGGGAGCTGCCGTGCCGGCACGCGGCGGCGTTGTCGTTCCAGGCGTCGTGGCTGCTGGACGCGGACCCGTTCGTGCTGCTGCTGATGCGCGGGCGCGGTGAGCGGGAGATCCGGGCGGAGCTGGAGAGCCGGCTCGCGCCGGTGGCCGACGCGGTCGTGGCGGCGGACCGGACGCCGGGGCCGCTGCCGGACTTGGCGGCGTTCCGGCCGTCGGGTTCGCCGTCCATCCCGGCGGCGCCCGGGGTGCCCGCGGAGGCGTTCGCGTTGCTGGCGGCCAGCGCTTCGGCGCAGGCGCGGGCGGTGCTGGCCGGTGAGCCGTGGCCGGGTCGGCGGGCCGACGCGGTCCGGCTGGCGGCGCGGTTCCCCGCGGTGGCCGACCGGCTCGGGACGGGGGCCGGGTTCGATCGGGCGGTGGCGGCGTGGACGTTCGGGGGCCGGGACGGGCTGGAGGTGCTGGACTCGGCGTGGAGCCCGCCGAAGCCGGTGCTGGCGGCCGCGCGGGCCGCGCTGGCCGGTGAGGACCCGGTGTTCGAGCGCAACCACTGCACGTTCGGGGAGGTGCAGCTGCGGCTGGATCGCCGCGGCCGGTGGCACCCGTACCGCCTCGACGGGGACACCTGGTGGCCGTCGGGACCGCCGGAGCCGGATCCGGGGTTGTTCTCGGGCTGAAATCCGCGGAATTCGCGGTATCCAGCGCGGGGGCTGCTGCCTCCTGTCCCGCGACGGCGGCGTTCCGCCGGGCCACTGGGGGTGCGGGCGCGCGGGCTCGTCCCCGCGCGCCCGCCCGGCGCCTTTTTGTCGGTGCCCGCCGCTAGCGTTCGGGCATGGACCCCCTTGCCGCCGACCTGCGGCGCTACCTCCAGGAGAACCGGGACCACGTGGTCTCGACCCTTTCGGGGCTGAGCGAGTACGACGTCCGGCGTCCCCTCACCCCGACCGCCACCAACCTGCTGGGCTTGGTCAAGCACCTGGCCGGGGGCGAGTTCGGCTACCTCGGCGACTGCGTGGGCCGGCCGGCGCCGGTCACGCTGCCGTGGGTGGCCGACGGGTCGATCTGGGACAGCGCGGACATGTGGGCGACCGCCGGGCAGAGCCGGGAGGAGCTGCTCGAGCTGTACCGGACGGCGTGGCGGCACTCCGACGAGTCGATCGCGCTGCTGCCGCTGGACGCGCCGGCCGAGGTGGCGTGGTGGCCGGAAGCGCGCCGCCGGACGACGTTCGGCTCGCTGCTGGTGCGGGTGGTGGCCGAGACGGCGCACCACGCGGGGCACGCCGACATCGTGCGCGAGCTGATCGACGGCCGGCCGGGCGGCGACCACGACGACATCGGCGACGCCGCCTGGTGGGCGGACTACGTGTCCCGCGTCCAGGCGGCCGCCGACCACCACCGTCAGCCCACCGGGGAGGCCGTGTAGTCCTTGACCCGCATCGAGTCGTGCATGCGCACGCCGCCGGTGTTCAGCTTCGCGACCGCGCGGCTGAACCCGGCCGGCAGGGCCGAGACCAGCCGGCCGCCGGTGGCCAGTGCCCAGACACCCGCGCGGGAGGCCGGGATCAGGCTCCGGGCCGCGCCGGCGGCGAAGGCGCGGCTCTGGCGGACCAGTTCGGCCATTTCCCGTTCGTAGGCGGCGAAGGCGCGTTCGTGGTCCCCGCCCGCCGCGGCCAGTTCGCCGGCGAGGACGTACGCGCCGAGCACGGCCAGGCTCGTGCTGCCGCCGACCGCCGGGCTGGGGCAGTAGCCCGCGTCGCCGACGAGGGTGACGCGGCCGCGTGACCAGGAGTCCAGCCGCAGCTGGGTGATCGAGTCGAAGTAGAACGGACCCGGGCCGTCGAGGCCGGCGAGCCAGCCGTCGACCTGCGGGTGCATTCCCGCGTACGCCGCGCGCAGCAGCTCTTTCTGCCGTGGGACGTCCCGGTGGTGGTAGTCGAGCTCTTCGTCGCGGCGGAACAGGAACACCGCGCGGGCCTCGTCGAGGTGGCGGGCGCTGTAGATGCCCGCGGTCCGGCCGGGCCCGAGGTGCAGGACGGTCTCGCCGTCGCCGAGGCCGGAGGTGCCGGGCAGGGACAGCACGGCCAGGTAGGCGCCGATGAACTTCGTGAGCCCGGCTTCTTCGCCGAAGACCAGGCGCCGCACGTTCGAGTGCAGTCCGTCGGCGCCGACGATCACGTCGAAGCGCCGCGGCGGGGCGTGGTCGAAGGTGACGTCGCCGTCGGGGGAGATGGCGGTGATCGAATCGCCGAAGAGGTACTCGGCGTCGTCGCGGCCGGCGTCGTAGTAGATCTCGCTGAGGTCGTCGCGCATGATCTCGACGTGCCGGTCGGAGGTGGCCCGGTAGATCTTCGACAGGTCCACCCGCGCGGGACGGCGGGCGCCTTCGCGGTGCAGCGTCATCCGGGTGGTGCCGGTCTTGAGCGCTTCCACGCGCGGCAGGACGCCCATCTTCTCGGTGATGTCCATGGCGGGCCGGAACAGGTCGACCGCGTGGCCGCCGGTCTTGCGCAGCGCCGGGGCGCGTTCGACGACGGTGACGTCGAAGCCGTGGCGGGTGAGCCAGTACGCCAGCACCGGGCCGGCGATGCTCGCGCCGGAGACGAGGATCCGCATGAGTACCTCCCTGACTTAACGGTAGGTAAGTTGTAGCACGTCTGCTTACCTATCGGTAAGTCAGTTATGCTGTGGCGGTGCCGAAACCCTCCGACACCAAGCAGCGCATCCTGGACGTCGCTCGCGACCTGTTCACCAGCCAGGGCGTCCAGCGCACCAGCCTCCAGGACATCGCCGGCCGGCTGGGCATCACCAAACCCGCGCTCTACTACCACTTCCCCTCCCGCGACGACCTCGTCCGCAGCATCGTCCAGCCGATGCTCGACGACGGCGAGGCGTTCCTCCTCGCCCAGGAAGCCCGCAGTGACGCGCCGGTGCGGGAGCTGATCGAGGGGTTCTTCGACTTCAACTACCGCCACCGCGCGGACGTGATCATGCTCCTGGCCGAGATGCCGACGCTGGCCGACCTCGGCCTGATCGACAAGGCACTGGGCTGGCGCACCCGGCTCACCGCGCTGATCTGCGGCCCGTCGCCGACCCTCGAGCAGCAGGCCCGCGCGATCCTGGCGCTGGGCGGCCTGCAGGACGTCTGCATGCAGTTCCCCGACGCCGCCGTCGCCGAGCTCAAAGCCGCCGCGGTCGCCGGCGCCCTCGACGCCCTCGGCGGCTGATGTCGAAAAGCCGGCGGCGGCTCCGTCCCAGGGTCAGCAGCGGCCAGGACGGGCCGCCCCGGAGCCGGAGGACACCATGCAGCAGCACGAGATCACCGAGGTCCTGAACCGCCCGTACGCCAAGGAGCTGCTGGCGCGCGACATCACCCGCCTGGCCTACGTCGCCCAGGACGGCACACCGCGGTCGGTCCCGATGGCGTTCACCTGGAACGGCTCGGAGATCGTCATGTGCACCGCGAAGAACATGCCGAAGCTGCGGTCGCTGCGGGCCAACCCGGCCGTCGCGCTGACGATCGACACCGAGTCGCACCCGCCGAAGATCCTGCTGCTCCGCGGCCGCGCCGACCTCGACGTCGTCGACGGCATCCCCGAGGAGTACCTGCAGATGAACGGCAGCTACGAGATGACGCCCGAGCAGCGCGTAGAGTGGGAGCGCGAGGTCCGCTCGCTCTACGACGGCATGGTCCGGATCGTCGTCACCCCGACGTGGGCCAAGCTCATCGACTTCGAAGAGACCCTGCCCAGCGCGGTCGAGGAACTGGCCCGGCAGCGGGCCGAGCGCGGCTAGCGCACGGCGGCCCGCTCGATGATCGCTCCCGTGTCGACGCCGGCCGGGAGCGTGCCGAACGCGATGCCCCAGTCGCCGCCGAAGCGGGAGGCGCAGAACGCGTCGGCCACCGCGGGGTGGCCGTGGCGCACCAGCAGCGACCCCTGCAGGACCAGCGCCATCGACTCGACCACCCGCCGCGCCCGGTACTCGATCGCGTCGAGGTCGGTCAGCTCCTTGCGGAGGCGGTCGACGGCGTCGTCCAGCCGCGTGTCACCGCCGGCGGCCTGCTCGACCTCGGCGAAGAACGCGGCCACCGATTCGGGCTGCTTTCCCATGGCGCGCAAGGCGTCCAGCGCCGCCACGTTGCCCGAACCCTCCCAGATGGACGACAGCGGGGCCTCGCGGTAGAGCCGCGGCATGCCCGACTCTTCGACGTAGCCGTTGCCGCCGAAGCATTCGAGGGCCTCGGCCGCGTGCACCGGCGCCCGCTTGCACACCCAGTACTTCGACACCGCGAGCCCGAGCCGCCGGAACGCCTGCTCCTGCGGGTCTCCGGGCCGGTCGCCCGCCGCGGCCAGCCGCATCGCCACCGTCGTCGCGGCTTCGGACTCGACCACGAGGTCGGCCAGGACGTTCGCCATCAGCGGCTGGTCGACGAGCGCCGCGCCGAACGCGTGGCGGTGGGTCGCGTGGTGCACCGCACGGACCGTGCCCAGCCGCATCCCGGACGCGCTGCCCAGCGTGCAGTCCAGCCGGGTGTTGTTGACCATCTCGATGATCGTGCGGACCCCGCGGCCCTCTTCGCCGACCAGCCAGCCGACGGCGTTGTCGTACTCGATCTCCGAGGAGGCGTTCGACCGGTTGCCCAGCTTGTCCTTCAGCCGCTGCAGCCGGATCGGGTTGCGCGAGCCGTCGGGCAGGACGCGGGGGAGCAGGAAGCACGACAGCCCGCCCGGCGCCTGGGCGAGGGTCAGGAACAGGTCCGACATCGGCGCGGAGGTGAACCACTTGTGCCCGACGAGGGTGTAGCTGCCGTCCGCGGCCGGGGTCGCCGTGGTCGTGTTGGCGCGGACGTCGGAGCCGCCCTGCTTCTCGGTCATCGACATGCCCGCGATCAGGCCGCCCTTGGTGCTCGGCTCGCGCAGCCCGAAGTCGTACTCGGTCGCGGCCAGCAGCGGCTCGTACCGCGCGGCGAGCTCCGGGTTGGCCCGCAGCGCCGGGATCGCCGCGTACGTCATCGAAATCGGGCAGCTGTGGCCGAACTCGGCCTGGCCCCACACGTAGAACTTCGCCGCGCGCGCCGCGTGCGCGCCTTCGCGGTCGTCGCGCCACGGCGTGCCGTGCAGCCCGTGCGACACCGCGACGTCCATGAGGTCGTGCCAGTGCGGGTGGAACTCGACCTCGTCGATCCGGTTCCCGTAGCGGTCGTGCGTGCGCAGCACCGGCTCGTTCTCGTTGACCAGCCGGCCCCACTCCTGGACCTGCTCGCTGCCGGCGAGCCGGCCCAGCTCGTGCAGCTCGCCGGCCGCCCACCCGGCACCGGCGCGCTCGAGCCCGGCCAGCAGCGCCGGGTCGTCGGCGACGTCGTGGCCGGCCAGGGGCGGGACCTGGTTGGTGACCTCATGCGTGGCGGGCATCGGAACCTCCTAGAGCGCGGACGACGAACGTGCGGAGCTCGGCGACGTCACCGGCGTTGCCGCTGGTCAACGGGCCGATCAGGACTTCGGCGGCGGCACCGACCAGCGCGGCGGCGGTCAGCCGGCCGTCCTGCGGCGGCAGCGCGCCCTGCCGCACCCCGGCGGCGACGTGTTCGGCGACGACCTCGGTGAACGCGCGTCGGAACTCCAGTCGTTCGGCGTCGATCAGCGCGTCGACCGGCTCGGCGAGCAGCGCGTAGGCCTGCCGAGGCGCCTTCAGCGCGCGCTGGGCGAAGGTCTCGAACACGGCCAGGACCCGCTCGGCGGGCTCACCCGGCCGCGCGGAGGCCGCCCGCACGGCTTCGACTTCCCGCGTCACGACCTGCCGGAACACGTGCACGACCAGGTCGGCCTTGGTGGGGAAGTGCTGGTAGACGCTGCCCACGGCGACGCCGGCGCGGTCGGCGACCGCGGCGACGGAACACCCGCTGTAGCCGTGCTCGGCGAGCTGCTCGGTCGCCGCGGCGACGATCGTCTCGCGCTGGGCGTCCAGGCGTTCCTGCACCTTCGGGGTGCGACGGTAGGGCACGTCAAGAAGTGAAGCACTGATTCATTGCTTCAGTCAACGCTCCAGCAGCCGCTTCGCGCCCTGCACCTCGGCCTCGACGTCGGCCCGAAGCTTGCGGCGCAGCAGGGGTTCGGCCAGCCAGCGCAGGGGAGCGGCGAACCCGAACGCGATCCGCCGCGTCACCCGGGTCCCGCCGGCCACCGGCACGCACGCGAAGGACGCTTCGAACGTCGACACCCGCCGCGCGAGCCGGTTCTCCGGGCGGTCGGGCAGGCACACGTCGACGCGCTCACCCGGCGTCAGCGTCATCCGCGACACGATCTTCGGCCCCGGGCCCAGCCCGGGCAGCGCCGAGCGGAACCGGAACTCGGTGACGCCGCCCTCCCGGCGCACCCAGTCGATCGGGCCGAGCTTGCGGTCGACCTCCGCGTACCGCCGCGGATCCATCACCAGGTCCAGGAAGGCTTCGGGGGTGCACGACAAGGTCTCTTCCACGGTCACATCCACCATAGAAAGAGAGTAGTTTCTCACTATGGCCCGTACAACCCCCGGCGTCACCCGCCGCCGCATCCTCGACGAAGCCGTCCACCTCTTCGCCACCCGCGGCTACGACGCCACCTCCGTCGCCGACATCCAGGCCGCGTGCGGCCTCAACCCCGGCAGCGGCGCCCTCTACAAGCACTTCCCGTCCAAAGCCGCCCTCCTCGAAGCCGCCGTCCACGACAACCTCTCGCGGCTGACGACCCGCACCGCCGAAACCACCTCACTCCCGTCCGACCCCCGCGAAGCCCTGCGCGAACTCGCCGACGTCGTCTGGGCCTTCATGGCCGCCGACCGCAACCTCATCCGCCTGATGATCCGCGAATTCACCGGCTTCCCCGACCTGTTCGAGCGCATGTGGCAAGGCGTCGTCGCCACCGTCTACCGCCGGGGCACCGAATGGATCACCGCACTGCGCGACGAGGGGAGGACGACCGTCACCGACCCGGAAGCCACCGCCGCGGTGCTCGTCGCCTCGCTGACCTACTACCCGATCCTCGACGTCCTCATCGGACACACCCCCGGCGACCTCGAACCGGACCGCTTCCTCACCGCCTGGCTCGACGCCTCCGTCGCCGCGCTCAACCTGCGCGGCTGAGGAACGCCGCCACCGCCCGCGGCGACCGCAGCTCCACGACGTCCACACCGGACGTCCGCAGCACCCGCCGCAGCGCGCGCCACCCGCAGCGCACCGGCGAAAGGTTCAGCACACCGCCGTGTCCGCCGCCGCCAGCCGCACCGCCAGGACGTCGTACGGTCCGAGGTCGCCGTCCAGGATCCACCGCCGCGCCGCGATCAGTTCCCGTTGCCGCGTCACCCACTCCGCTCGCGTCAGCCCGACCGGCCCCGGCCGCCAGAACACCGCGTCCAGTTCCACGACGGGCAGCCCGCTCAGCGCACCGAGCCGCCGCGCGAACACCGACTTCCCGGCCCCGCCGCACCCCAGCACCAGCACCCGCTCCACGCCGCCATCCTCCCCGCGCGCTTGCGCTGGAGCGCACTCCAGCTCCTACCGTCGAACCCATGACCACCCCGCAGCACAAGATCGGCTCCGGCTTCGGCGCCACCAGCACCGCGGCCGAAGTCCTCGACGGCATCGACCTCACCGGCAAACTCGCCCTCGTCACCGGCGGCTACTCCGGCATCGGCCTCGAAACCACGCGCGCCCTCGCGAACGCCGGCGCCCACGTGGTCGTCCCTGCCCGGCGCCGCGCCACCGCCGAAACCGCGCTCGAGCACATCCCCGGCACCGAGGTCGACGAACTCGACCTCGCCGACCTGGACAGCGTCCGCGCCTTCACCGACCGCTTCCTCGCCACCGGCAGCCACCTCGACCTCGTCATCGACAGCGCCGGCATCATGGCCTGCCCCGAAACCCGCGTCGGCCCCGGCTGGGAAGCCCAGTTCGCCACCAACCACCTCGGCCACTTCGCCCTGGTCAACCGCCTCTGGCCGGCCATCGCCGACGGCGCCCGCGTCATCTCCGTCTCCTCCCGCGGCCACCACTTCTCACCGATCCGCTGGACCGACCCCCACTTCACCACCGGCTACGACAAGTGGCTCGCCTACGGCCAGGCCAAGACCGCCAACATCCTCTTCGCCGTCCACCTCGACCACTTCGGCCGCGACCGCGGCGTACGCGCCTTCGCCCTGCACCCCGGCTCCATCCTCACCAACCTGGCCCGCCACATCCCGCAGGAAGAACGCGTCGCCCAAGGCTGGGTCGACGAAAACGGCGTCCCCAGCGGCTACTTCAAAACCCCCGAAGCCGGCGCCGCCACCCAGGTCTGGGCTGCCACCGCACCCCGGCTCGACGGCCTGGGCGGCGTCTACCTCGAAGACTGCGACATCGCCGAACTCGCCCCCGACGGCGACGGCGTGACCGACGTCGGCCTCCGCGTCGGCGTCCGCGACTACGCCGTCGACCCCGCCGAAGCCGCCCGCCTCTGGACCCTCTCGGCCGAACTCACCGGCCTCGACGCTACTTCCCGGTGATCACCCCGACCGCGATCCCCAGGATCGCCGTGTTGTAGACGAACGACACCACGCTGTGCGTCAGCACCGTGTACCGGATCGGCCGAGCCTGAACCTCCACATCGGACGTCGCGAACGAAGTCCCCACCGTGAACGCGAGATAGGCGAAGTCCAGCAGGTTCGGCCGCTCCGTCGCCGGGAACCGCAAACCGGCCTCCGCCCGGTAGTGCAGGTGCGCGTACCGGTCCGCGTACCCGAAGTGCAGCAGGATCCACGCGGCCAGCACGGCCGGCACCGCGCTGATCTGCAGCACCGACGCGTACTCGCCGTCTTCCTCGGCGATCACGTTCGCCGCCAGGATCAACAGCCCGGCCGACATCCCGACCACGCTCACCAGCATCGTCGCCGCGAAACTCGACCGGCGCCCCAGCAAGCTGTGCAGCCACGTCGGCTCGCCGTCGGCGGCCAGCCGGTACCGGCGGATCCGCACGAACCGCGTCACGATCACCACCACCGCCAGCACGTCCCACGCCAGCAGGAACACCATGTCCAGCCCGGTGTCCGGCGCGATCAGCCAGCCCAGCCCGAGCAGCACCAGCAGGAACTCCGCGCACTGGTACCAGATCCTCCGCAGACGACGCACCGCGCGAAGCTAACTGCCCCCGCGTCCGACGGCACCCCGGATCACCTGGTCAGGTGGCGTGCTTGACCAGCGCCACCAGGTACCGGCAGGGGAGCACACCCGGGTTCGCGAACACGCAGTCCGCCGGCGCCCCCAGCTGCAGGCAGTCCCCGGCGGCCAGTTCGTGCAGCTGGGCGCCCTCGCGGAACCGCAACCGCCCGGCCAGCACCCAGATCTGCTGGTGCAGGAACGCATACGTCCCGGCCGCCATCGGCACCTCGGCACCCGGGGGCAGTTCGACCTCCACCAGCTCCAGCGGCCGGCCGCCGGCGGGGGAGACCGCGCGGCGGCGGTACCCGGTGTCCGGGTCCACCCACACCGGCTGCTCCGCCGCACGCACCAGCCGTCGCTCGTCGCCTTCGGCGCGCGCGATCAGCTCCGACAGCGTCAGGCCCAGCGCGTCCGACAGCTTCGCCAGCAACGCCGCCGTCGGCTGCACGTCACCCCGCTCGATCTTGCCGATCATCGCGCGCGACACCCCCGACCGCTCGGCCAGCGCCGCGGCCGAAAGGCCACGGGACGTGCGGGTCGCGTGCACGGTCGCCGCCAAACGGGCGGACAGGGGATCGGTCATAACCAGCGATACTATACGAACCAGTTTGGCTACCATATGAGCCATGATTCGCGACGCCACCACCCTCGACGCCGCCGCCTGCGCGGCCATCTATGCGCCCTACGTCACCGACACCGTCATCTCCTTCGAAACCGAGGCGCCGGGCACCGCCGAAATGGCCCGCCGCATCACCGCGGCCCACGCCTGGTTCGTCCTCGAAGACGACGGCCACCTCGCCGGCTACGCCTACGCCACCCCCTTCGCCGCCCGCGCCGCCTACCAATGGTCCTGCGAGACGAGCATCTACCTCGAACGCGGCCGCCGCCGCACCGGAGCCGGGCGCGCCCTGTACGAAACGCTCTTCGCGCGGCTGCGCGAGCGCGGGTTCCGCCGCGCGTTCGCCGGCATGACGCTGCCGAACGAAGCGAGCGCCGGGCTGCACCGCGCCCTCGGCTTCGAACCGGCGGGCACCTACCGCCGCGTCGGCTGGAAGCACGGCGCCTGGCACGACGTCGCCTGGGTCCAGCGCGACCTTGACGCAACCGAAGGTTGCACATCGCCGCCGACCGAGCTAACGTGACAAGCAACCAAACGTTGCACAAGGAGCGGGCATGGACCACGGAACCCTCGAACGCGAACTCCACATCGACGCCACCCCCGACGTCGTCTTCGACGTCGTCAGCAACCCCGAACACGTCCGCGAATGGTGGCCCGACGAAGCCGAATACCCCGTCGAACCCGGGGGAGAAGGCCACATCGCCTTCGACGGCCACCCCGTCCGCTTCACCGTCGTCGACGCCATCCCCCCGAAACTCTTCTCCTTCCGCTGGACCCACTCCGAAGGGGAGACCGCCACACCCGGCAACTCCTTCCTCGTCGTCTTCGAACTCGAACCCACCGCCACCGGCACCCGCCTGCGGATGACCGAAACCGGCTTCCGCGAACGCGGCTGGGACGAAGCCAAGATCGCCGCCGAATACGCCGACCACGAAAGCGGCTGGGACCACTTCCTGCCCCGCCTGCCCGCCTGCGCCGCCCAAGCGGGAGCCACCCGGTGAGCACCGCCGTGGACGACGACCTCTGGTCGGCCATCGGCGACCCAACCCGCCGCCGCATGCTCGACCTCCTGCTCAGCCAAGGCCGGGGGACCGCGACCAGCCTCAGCGAACACCTCCCGGTGACCCGCCAAGCCGTCGCCAAGCACCTCGCCGTCCTCGACCGCGTCGGCCTCGTGCGCGCCCAGGCCGAAGGACGCGAAAAGCAGTTCCACGTCGACGAAACCCAGCTCGCCCGCGCCGTCGCCCAGCTCGCCGACGTCGGCAACGCCTGGGACGCCCGGCTCCGCCGCATCAAGCAGATCGCCGAAACCATCGAACGGAAGAAGTAGCAAATGGACATCCTGCACCGCATCGGCATCCACAACGCCACTCCGGAGAAGGTCTACGAAGCACTCACCACGCTCGACGGCCTGTCGGCCTGGTGGACCGAAAAGACCGTGGGGGACACCGAACCCGGCGGCGTCATCGCGTTCCGCTTCGTCCCGGGCGGCTTCGACATGAAGGTCGTCGAGCTCGACCCGGGCCGGCTCGTCCGCTGGGAAGTCGTCGACG
The DNA here is from genome assembly GCF_041346945.1 of Amycolatopsis sp. cg9. Taxonomy (NCBI): domain Bacteria; kingdom Bacillati; phylum Actinomycetota; class Actinomycetes; order Pseudonocardiales; family Pseudonocardiaceae; genus Amycolatopsis; species Amycolatopsis sp. cg9. The sequence continues at coordinate 7,855,383 of NZ_CP166850.1, forward strand.
GCCCGCCGGAGTGGATCGGCACGACGATCCGCTGGGAGCTCGAACAGCGCAGCGACTACACGATCGTCCTCTTCAAGCACGAAGGCTGGCGCGAGGCGGGCGAGTTCATGCACCACTGCAGCACGAAGTGGGCGATCTACCTGATGAGCCTCAAGCAGCTCGCGGAGACCGGGGAGGGCGCCCCGGCACCGCGGGACGTGATGATCAGCGACTGGCACTGACGTTACTTGACATAATGTACATTATCGGCACTTGGGGACACGCTGCGACAGGAAGCCGGGAGGGGTGCCGAAGCCCGGGTGCTGGGGTTGCGCACCGAGTTCGTCAGGACGGCTTCTCCCGAGGTTTCTCGTCCGTCCTTCTTCCGCATCGAGCGTCGCGCGGCCCTGAGGTGCCTTTCGGAGGGCCGCAAGAGCATCCCCTGGAGTCGTAAAGCCGACGTCCAGCCACTCGACCTCAAAACGTCACGGTGACGAAACTCCGTGGGGCGATCCGACTGCCAGGTGTCGGATGATGACGTTCGACGCCGGCGGACCACTCGACCTCCAGGCGCTCCAGCCTGCCCGTGGCGGGCAATGCGGTCGAACATACGTGCGCATCCCCGTTTTGGGCACCGAGAGGCGATCCGAGGTCCGAAATCGTCTCCGAGAGAGTCCTGGATCCCCCGGGGGTGCCATTGCAGGCCGACCCGACATTTCATGCATAATGGCAATTATGCATGAAATGTCGGGTCGGGACCCGGGCACCGGAATTGTCGGTGGTGTGCGGTACAAGATCCACATGAGGCTTTCCGAGGCGCAGCAAGCCTTCTTCGCCGCCCGCCGGCCGCGCAAGGACTCGCCGCACACCACCGACGCCTACCGCCGGGACCTGGCCGGGATCACCACTCTCCTGGTTTCGGAGCTGGGCCGTCCCGCCGAGGACCTGGAGGTGGCCGAGCTGACGGGACCGGCGCTGCGGTCGGTGTTCGGCGCGTTCGCGGACGGCCACGCGAAGAGCTCGGTGCTGCGGGCGTGGTCGACGTGGAACCAGTTCCTGACGTTCTGCGTGGCCGACGGCCTGCTGCCGGGCAACCCGATGGGTGCGGTGGCGCGGCCGCGGACGCCGGCGTTGACGCCGAAGCCGTTGCGGGGTGAGGAAACCCCGGAGCAGCTGCTGTCGGCGGCGGCCGCGGGTTCGCGGCGCGCGCGGGACCCGTGGCCGGAGCGGGACGTGCTGGTGATCGCGCTGGGCCTGGTGGCGGGGTTGCGGGCGGCGGAGATGCGGGCGCTGTCGTCGCGGTCGCTGGTGGGGCGTGCGGGTGAGTTGCGGTTGCACGTGAAGGGCAAGGGCAGCCGGGACCGGTCGATCCCGGTGCAGCCGGTGCTGGCGGAGCTGATCGAGCGGTACCGGGAGTCGTGCCGGGTGCGGTTCCCGAACGCGCGGTTCTCCCCTGGTTCGCCGTTGCTGCTGGACCGGGCGGGTGAGCCGATCGGGCGGGGTGCGCTGGAGTACCTGGTGAAGTCGTGTTACCGGGGTGCGGGGTTGCACGACCGGGTGCCGGCGGGGGCGAACTTGCACGCGTTGCGGCACACGTTCGCGACGCGGCTGGCGGAGGACGGGGCGACGGCTTCGGAGATCATGGCGTTGCTGGGGCACGCGAGCTTGGCGACGAGTCAGAACTACATCGAGGCGACGGGACGTGAGCAGCGTGCGGCGGCGGCGAGCAACCGGACGTACCGGGCGCTGGACGGGCTGGGCGCGGGCTCGTGAGCGGGAAACAGCGTTAGCCCTGTTTCCCACTCACGAGGGGTCAGCGGAGTTGTTCGAGGTCTTTGGCCGCCCGGGCGATCTCGTCGGCGAGTCCGCGGAGTTCTCGGGGGTCGGCGCCGTCGTCGACGGCGGTGACGATGTCTTCGGCGGCGCAGCGCAGCTGGAAGAGGCGGTCCTGCAGGGCGGCGATCTCGGTGTCGGAGAGCACGACGGCGTCTTCGGGCAGTCCGCTTCGCTGCAGTGCGGTGCGGCGTTCGTAGGCGCGTTGGCGGCAGGATTGGCCGCAGTAGCGGCGCCGGCGGCCGACGTTGCCGGCTTCCGGGAGGCGGCGGCCGCACCAGCCGCAGTGCTTGGGGGCGCCGCGACGGGCCGGGACGGGTTCGAGCTGGGTCAGTTCGGCGGCTTCCCTCACCCGGGAGACCCTAGCTGGCCATCGCCGGGTCATGCCGGGGCCATGGCGGAAGTGCACACTTGGGGTATGCAGTCGTCGTTCCCGTACCTGGCCGATCCGCTCCCCCGTGCCTTCGCCCACCGGGGCTGGCACCTCGACGAGCTGGACGGGCTGGAGAATTCGTTGCCGGCGTTCAAGCGGGCGTGCGCGGAGGGGTACCGGTACCTCGAGACGGACGTCCACGCGACGGCGGACGGTGTGGTGGTGGTGCACCACGACCCGAACCTGGACCGGACGACCGATGGCTCCGGGGCGATCGCGACGAAGACGTGGGAGCAGCTGAAGGGCGTCAAGGTCGGCGGGAAGGTGCCGTTGTCGCGGCTGGAGGACGTGCTGGAGGAGCTGCCGGGGGCGCGGTTCAACGTCGACGTGAAGGCCGATCAGGCGGTGGAGCCGTTCGTGCGGGTGCTGGAGCGGACGGGGGCGCACGACCGGGTGGCGGCGGCGGCGTTTTCGGACGCGCGGCTGGTGCGGCTGCGGAAGCTGGCGGGGCCGAAGCTGGTGACGGCGATGGGGCCACGGTCGGCGTTCGCGTTGTGGGCGCGGGGGAAGCTGCCGCTGCTCCCCCTGGGGCGGCTGGTGCTGGGGGCGATGGCGCAGGTGCCGGTGCGGCAGGGTGCGTTGCGGGTGGTGGACAAGGCGTTCGTGTCGATCGCGGGGCGGTCCGGGATCGAGGTGCACACGTGGACGATCGACGATCCGGCGGAGATGCGGATGCTGCTGGACCTGGGGGTGCACGGGATCGTGACGGACCGGCCGGACCTGCTGCGCGAGGTGCTGATCGAGCGGGGTGCGTGGCAGCAGGCCTGACCGGGCGGGGTCAGCGGGGTGGTTTGCCCTGCCAGGCGGCGGTCCAGGTCTTCGGGCCGAGCAGGCCGCTGTCCTTGATGCCGTTGGCGCGCTGGAGGTCGAGGACGGCGGTGCGGGTCTTTTCGTAGTAGCAGCCGGTGCCGGTGAAGCCGTAGCCGTAGGCGTTCATGCGGAGCTGGAAGGCTTTGAGCGGGCCGGCGCAGTCGCCGTACTGGTAGACGACGCCGGGCCAGGCGGGCATCGGGCCGCCGGGTGGTGGCGGGGTGGGCTGGGGTGTCGGTCCCCCGCCGATGTAGGCGGAGTCGGCGTAGGTGGGGACGCGCTTGCTGCGGGCGTCGGCGTCGCCGGCGAGCTTGAGCATGCCGGCGCACTGCCAGGGTTGCCAGCCACGCATGCGGTAGAGGTAGAGGGCGCGGTAGTCCTGTTCGGCGGGTGCGGCCTGGTCGGGGCGGCCGGTGCCGCCGACGCTGCGCCAGGTGGGCAGGTCGAACTGGTAGGCGCCGTAGTAGCCGTTGCCGGTGTTGGTGGCGTAGCGGCCGCTGGATTCGCACATGCGGAGCTTGGCCCAGGCGGTCGACGCGGGGTCGGCGGTGGCGACGGCGGGGACGGTCAGCTGCAGACCCATGGCGGCGAAGGCGAGGAGCAGGACTCTCGCGACGGTGCGTCTCCGGATCTGGATCATGGGAGCACAGTAGGAGCGTGTCCCACTGACCACAAGGGACACACTGAGCGCCTCAGTCTCACACGGAACACTGTTCGCGACACGCCGCGCAGGCCGGAACCGTGATTGCCCCGGAAGTGGCGGATGAGCGTGAAGCGACAAACCGGACACGGTTTCGGCGGTGCTGTGAGCGCCGTCGCTACCTCCCAGTAGTCTCCGCGCTGACCTGGAAGTTCTTGACCTGAAGGAGCCGTGGATGACGCTGGCCGGGACGCGCTCGTCCAAGCGCGAGCGCTGGGGCTGGTATTTCTACGACTGGGCGAATTCGCCGTTCTATTCGTCGTCGACGACGGTGTTCGGTGCGTTGTCCATGAGCGGGATCGCGGCGGCGGACGCGAAGACGAACTTCACCCTTAATGGGGACCGCCCGTGCGTCGACGCGGCGGGCAAGGCGGACACGTTGCACAACTGCGACGTGACGTTGTTCGGGCTGCACTTCCCGGCCGGTTCGGTGTGGGGGTATCTGCTGTCGGTGGCGACGGTGGTGCAGGTGCTGGTCCTGCCGATCGCGGGTGCGGTGGCCGACCGCAGCCACAACAAGCGGCGGATCCTCGGTGGGTTCGCGTTCCTGGGGGCGGCGGCCGCGGCGGCGATGTTCTTCCTCGCGGGGTCGGACTGGCAGCTGGGCGTGGTGCTGTTCGTCATCGCGAACATCGGCTACGGCGGTTCACTGGTCGTCTACTACTCGTTCCTGGTCGACATCGGCGGTCCGGACGAGCGGGACGACATCTCGGCGAAGGGCTGGGCGTTCGGGTACCTGGGCGGTGGGCTGGCGCTGGCGCTGCAGCTGGGGTTCTACCTCGGGCACGACGCGTTCGGCGTGAGCGAGGGCATGGCGGTGCAGATCTGCTTCCTGACCTCGGGGCTGTGGTGGGCGGCGTTCACCGTGCCTGCGGTGCGGGCGCTCCCCCGGCGGCACCAGCCGGTCGACGTCGTGCCGGGCAGGACGGTGCTGCGGGCGGGCTTCGCGGAGTTGCGGCAGACGCTGGTGTCGGCGAAGGCGTACCCGTTGACGCTGGCGTTCCTGGGCAGCTACCTGGTCTTCACCGACGGCATCAACACGGTGGTCGCGGTGTCGGCGCAGTACGGGAAGGACGAGCTGGGCTTCGGCAACAGCGTGCTGATCGTGACGATCCTGGTGATCCAGTTCGTGGCGTACCTGGGTGGGACGCTGCACGGGCTGGTGGCGCGGCGGATCGGGGCGAAGCGGACGATCCTGGGCAGCCTGGTGCTGTGGGTCGTGGTGCTGGCCGGGGCGTACTTCGTGCAGCCGAAGCAGATGCTGCAGTTCCTCGCGGTGGCGGTGGGGATCGGGCTGGTGCTGGGGGGAACGAACGCGCTGTCGCGGTCGTTGTTCAGCCAGATGATCCCGGCGGGCAAGGACGCGCAGTACTACTCGCTCTACGTGGTGGGCGAGCGCGGGACGTCGTGGCTGGGGCCGTTGGTGTTCGCGGGGGTCGGGCAGGCGACGGGGTCGTTCCGGCTGGCCATCGTGGCGCTGGTGATCTTCTTCGCGGTGGGTCTGGTGCTGGTGTGGCTGGTGCCGGTGCGGCGGGCGATCGTGGCGGCGGGCAACACCCCGCCGGAGGTGCTGTAGGCCCCGATAGGGTCGGCTGTCGTGACCTTTGTGAACGACCGGGGCCCCGACCCCACGGACGCCCTGTCGTCGGTCCCCGCGGCCGGCTCGCGCCGCGGTACGCCGCCGGTGGGCAGGCTGAAGTTCTGCTACGGGCCGATGGACTGCGGGAAGTCGACGCTCGCGCTGCAGATCGACCACAACCACGCCCGGCAGGGCCGGCGTGGCCTGATCCTGGTGCGGCACGACCGTTCGGGCGCGCCGCAGATCTCGAGCCGGATCGGGCTGACGCGGCAGGCGGTGGAGGTCGTGGAGGACACGGACGTGCGGGAGCTGGTCCGGCAGGAGTGGGCGCACGGGCAGCACGTGGACTACGTGGTGGTGGACGAGGCGCAGTTCCTCTCCCCCGCGCAGGTGGACCAGCTGGCGGAGCTGGCCGACGAGGTCGAGATCGACGTGTACTGCTTCGGGATCGCGACGGACTTCCGGAGCCGGTTGTTCCCGGGGGCCGCTCGTCTGTTCGAACTGGCGGACGAGTTGCAGCCGGTTCAGGTGGAGGTGCTGTGCTGGTGCGGGCTGCCCGGGCGGTTCAACGCGAGGGTGGTCGACGGCGAGGTCGTGCGCGAGGGCGATACCGTCGTGGTGGCAGATACCGAACAATCCGTAGTTGAAACTTCAGCTTCAGCACGTTTTGAGGCCGAATTCGCTACGGTGCGTTATCAGGTATTGTGTCGCCGCCACTTTCGATCGGGTGACTTGGGGCCGGTTACTGCTCATCACGGTCAGTTACGGTTGACCTGAGTCAGGCCCCAGTAGCCCATCCGGGGGATATCAGCACTAAGAAGGCCGTATTGACGTCACGCCGGAGCGCGAAACGCCTCCTACTAGAGGAAGCTGATGCCGGCGGGTGACGCAGCTCATCGTGAGCAACGACATGGTGTCCCGGGAATCCCCGGGGGCCCTGAGTCGTTGCATAGGGTGAGCATCACCCTGGCTCCACCCCGGAGCTGACTGAAAGGACCCCACTATGGCCGACCGTGTTCTTCGTGGAAGCCGGCTGGGAGCGGTCAGCTACGAGACCGACCGCAACCACGACCTCGCTCCACGCCGCACCGTGCGCTACGCCTGCCCGAAGAACCACGAGTTCGAGGTGCCGTTCTCCGACGACGCCGAGATCCCGACGGTCTGGGAGTGCCGCCTGCACGGCAGCGAATCGGAGATCGTCGACGGCGGGCAGCCCGAGCAGAAGAAGGTCAAGCCGCCGCGCACCCACTGGGACATGCTGCTGGAACGGCGCACGATCCCCGAGCTCGAGGACCTGCTCAACGAACGTCTCGCCGAGCTGAAGGGCCGCCGGACCTCCCGGTCCGCGTAGCCCGCCCGGCCCGTAGCCACCGCTCCCACCACAACGGAAAGGCCCCCGCGACCTCCCCCCGCGGGGGCCTTTCGCCTACCCGGCGGCAGTCGCCCCGGTGCGCCGGTGCCGGGCGCTGCGAGGGCGCCCGGGCTGGTCCGGAGGTCATGAAGGACCCTTTCACCGCGTCCGGTGAGGTGAACGACTCGTTCATGACGTCGCGTGCCGCCGGGCCGGCCGCTGCTGCCGGGTGCTGAAGGGGCCCTGCAGTGCCGCCCACTGCAGGAGCATGATCGTCTTCGCGTCGGCGATCTCCCCCGTGCCGATCATCTTCAGCGCGTCCTCGAATCGCAGCTCCACCACTTCGATGTCCTCCCCCTCCTCGGCGATCCCGCCACCCGCGCCCCGGTCGGCCGGGTCGTACGGCGCCGCGTAGCAGTGCAGGCGCTCGGTGACCGAGCCCGGGCTCGTGTACACGTCGAACACGTGCTCCAGCGCGCCGATGCGGACGCCCGTCTCCTCCTGCGCCTCCCGCCGGATCGCCGTCTCGGGGTCGTCGGTGTCCAGCAGGCCCGCGGCCGTCTCCAGGAACATGCCGTCGGGGTGGTCGTTGACGTAGACCGGGTAGCGGAACTGGCGGGTCAGCAGCACCGTCTCCCCCGCCGGGTCGTAGAGCAGCACGGTGGCGCCGTTGCCGCGGTCGTACGTCTCCCGCTGCTCGGTCGTCCAGCGGCCGTCGCGGTGCTGGAATTCGAACGTCGTGCGGCGCAGGACGTACCAGGCCGACGACAGCAGTTCGACGTCGGTGACGCGGACGCGCGGGTTGCGGGAGAGGCTTGTCGGAGAGGTCATGCCGCGACCATAATGTGCAGTACTCGGAATAAACAGGGAGGATCGTGCATGCTGGTCGGGGAACGCCGAGAACTGCTGCTAGCCCGGCTGACGGCCGAGGGCAAGGTGCTGGCGAAGGACGTCGCGGCCGAGCTCGGGGTCTCCGAGGACAGCATCCGCCGGGACCTGCGCGACCTGGCCGCGGCCGGGCTCTGCCAGCGCGTTTACGGCGGGGCCTTGCCCGTCTCCCCCGCGGTTGCCGACTACGCGAGCCGCGCGGGCATCGCCGTCGACGGGAAGGACCGGATCGCCGCGGTCGCGGCCGGGCTGGTCCGGCCGGGGTCGACCGTCATCCTCGACGGCGGCACGACCACGCTGGCCGTCGCGAAAGCCCTCCCGCGTGACCTCGAAGCCACCGTCGTCACCCACAGCCCCACCGTCGCCGTCGCGCTGCTCGACCACGCCGGCATCGAGGTCTTCCTGCTCGGCGGGCGGCTGTTCCGGCACTCCGCCGTCACCTGCGGCGCCGCCGCGGCCGAGGCCGCCCAGTCCGTCAGCGCCGACGTCTTCCTGCTCGGCGTCACCGGCGTGCACCCCGAAGCCGGGCTCACCACCGGCGACGCCGAGGAAGCCGCGATGAAGCGCACGCTGGCCCGGCGCGCCGCCGACACCTACGTGCTGGCCAGCGCCGAGAAGATCGGCGCGGCATCGCGGTTCACCGTCCTGCCGTTCGCCGACGTCGCCGGCGTGATCACCGACTCCGGCGACCAGAACGTGCAGGAACTTGCAGACCTGGGCGTGCCGATCCTGCGGGCGTGACCTCGGTGAACCACTCGCGGCCCGCCACCACCGCGAACAGCGGCGCCGGCAGCCACACCAGCAGCCGCAGCACGGCCGAGAGCCGCCCGGTACCGCGGACGTCGGACACGTGCGCGGCCAGCGCCGCCTGCTTCCGCCCGGCGAAGCGCCGGACGTCGAAGCGGTGGGTGACGGCCGAGGCCGGGCTGTAGGCGTGGTCGAGCGCTTCGGCGTCGTATTCGAACGGGATCCGCAGCGCCTTGACCACCCGGACGAACCGCAGCGCGAAGTCGCGGGGCAGCGTGGCCTCCAGCAGCCGCGTCCCGGTCAGCCGGGCCGCCCGCCGCGCGACTTCGTGCACCTTCACGTGGTCGCGGTGGCCGTAGCCGCCGTTGGCGTCGTAGCCGAGCAGCAGGTCGGCCCGCTCCTCGTGCAGCAGGGCCGCGAGCCGGTGGGCGGCTTCCTCGGTGTCCGCGCGGGCGAAGCGTTGCCGGCCGGGCGGGTCGGCGTAGAGCACCGGCCCGTGCCCGCTGTCGGCGTAGCCCAGGTGCACGACGCGCCGCACGCCGAGGATGGCCGCCGCGGCCTCCAGCTCGCCCCAGCGGGGCGTCGGGTGCTCGGCGGCCATGCCGTCGGTGGCCACGACGACCACCACCCGGTGCCCGTCGGCCGCGGCCCGGGCCAGGGTGCCGCCGCTGAGCAGCACCGGGTCGTCCGCGTGGGCGTGGAAGGCCACGATGGTCGTCATCGGCCCCATGATGGCCGAGAACGGGCGAGCGCGGGGCGGGTGCGGTGCACGAAACCCCGGCTGCCCGCCGGCCTCAGCCGCGCTTGACCAGCCGCCGCACCTGGTGCCAGCGGCGCTCCACGCCCCACTTCGCCACCCGCAGGAACGCCTCGCGGATGATCGAGCCGCTCATCTTCGACTCGCCGATCTCGCGCTCGGTGAAGGTGATCGGCACCTCGACGATCTCGAAACCGGCGTCGGCGGTGCGGACGGTCAGGTCGATCTGGAAGCAGTAGCCGTGCGAGTTGACCTCGTCCAGGGCCAGCTTCTCCAGCACCGGACGGCGGTAGGCGCGGAACCCGGCGGTGATGTCCCGCACCCGCATGCCCAGCGCGAGCTGCGAGTAGACGTTCGCGCCGCGCGAGAGGACCTGGCGGTTGAGCGGCCAGTTCACCACGCTGCCGCCCGGCACGTACCGGGAGCCGATCGCCAGGTCGGCGTCGCCGACGGCGTCCAGCAGGCGCGGCAGGTCCTCGGGCGCGTGCGAGCCGTCGGCGTCCATCTCGACGATCGTGTTGTACTCGCGCGCCAGGCCCCAGCGGAACCCGGCGATGTAGGCGGCGCCGAGGCCCGCCTTTTCGGTGCGGTGCATGACGTGGACGTGGTCGTTCGCGGCCGCGCGCTCGTCGGCCAGCTCGCCGGTGCCGTCCGGGCTGCCGTCGTCCACCACGAGCACGTGCACGTCCGGGAGTGCCTTGTGCAAGCGATCCAGGATCGGGCCGAGGTTCTCCCGTTCGTTGTACGTCGGGATCACCACCAGCACCGGATCGATTTCCCGGGCCCCCCGCGGCGCCTGCGACATCCGTGCTCCTCCGATATCCGCGGCGGTCAGTCCGCCGCTTCCCCTGCTGCCGTGCCGGCGCTCGCGCGCCGGGTGCGAAAACGGAGTACGAGCCCGCCGGCCACCCCGGCGATCGCCAGTGCCAGCAGCCCGTACTCCGTCCACGCACCGAGTCGATCCGACAGCGTAGTCTGCGTGCGCAGCGGGACGCGCCCGACCAGGGAATCGGCGGTGAAAAGGCCCGTTGAGCTGGTAACCGTTCCGTCGGGGGCGACGACGGCGCTCACTCCTGAGACGGCGGACACCACGACGGCCCGGCCGTGTTCGACCGCCCGCAGCCGGGACATGGCCAGCTGCTGCACGCTCATCTCGCTCTCGCCGTACCAGGCGTTGTTCGTCGGCACCACGAGCACTTCGGCACCGTCGCGGACGGCGTCGCGGGCCGGGTAGTCGAACGCGGCTTCGTAGCAGACGAACACGCCGACCTTGGTGCCCGCGACGGCCAGCGTCTGGTTCGCGCCGTCGCCGGGGAGCATGTCGACGGTCTCGGAGTCGAGGAACGGCGTGACGAGCTCGGCGACCTTGCGGGCCGGGACGTACTCGCCGAAGGGCACCAGCTGCTGCTTGGCGTAGCGCGGCCCGGGCCCGGTGCGCGGGTCCCAGGCGATGACGGAGTTCTGGATGTGCCCGTCGGGCAGCTCGTAGAGCGCGCCGATCAGCGCGGGGACGCCGAAGTTGGCGACGAGCTGGTCGACCTGCGGGTCGGGACCGGTGACGGTGGTGGCGCTCTCCGGCCACAGCACCAGGTCCGGCTTGGGGACCTTTCCGGCGCGGACGGCGTCGAGGAGCCGCTGGCTTTCGGCGATGGTGTTGCGGCGCAGCAGCTCGCGCTCGCCCTGCAGGGCGAGGCCGATGTCGGGGGCGTTGCCCTGGACGGTCGCGATGGTGCGTTCGCCGTCCTGGGCGCCGGTGCCGATGGCAGGCCACAGGGCCAGCCCGGCGACGACGGGCAGCACGGTGCCGAGGGCGGCGAGGACGGCCGGGCGGGTGAGCTTGCGCGTCTCCCACAGGCGGGCCGCCAGCGCGGCCAGGCAGAAGCCGGTGAGGACGACGGCGAGGCCGACCAGCGGGGCGCCGCCGATCGAGGCGAGCGGCAGGAAGGCGCCTTCGGGCTGGCTGAACGCGACCCGGCCCCAGGGGAAGCCGCCGAAGGGGAACCAGGCGCGCGGGGTCTCCAGCGCGATGAACACCAGCGCGCCCCACAGCGGCGCGAGCGGCAGGCGCGCCACGAGCGTGATGAGACCGCCGGCGAGGCCGTAGTACAGCGCCAGCGCGAACGACAGGCCCAGCCACGGCCACGGGCCGAAGTCCGGGCCGAGGAAGTCGAGCAGCCACGTCAGCAGCGGCAGGAAGAACACGAACCCGAACGCGAAGCCGTAGCCGAAGGCGCCGCGGAAGCTCCGCCCGCGCAGCACGAGGGCGAACCCGGCGAACGCCAGCGGTGCGAGCCACCACAGCGGGCGCGGGGCGAAGCTCAGGTAGTAGGCGAAGCCGGACACCAGTGCCGCGGCCAGCCGCAGGAGCCACGCGCGGGGAAAACGCCGGGTCCGCGAGGGTTGGTGCGGGGTGCCCGGTTCGGGGTCCGCCACGGTGACTGCCACGCCTGAGAACTCTAGGTGATGGTGTCGTGGAGGACCGCACCCGCGCGGACCGTCCGCAGGCAGGCCGGGAGCGCGGCGTCCGGTTCGAGCCTCGGCAGCGGCGGCACCCCGGCGCGCGGGTCGGTGGACCAGCGCTGCACGCGGCTGTCCGGGGTGGCCACGACGAGGTCGGTGGCGTCCCAGATCGCGTAGTGCGCGGGCGCGCCCGGGACGAGGCTGCCGGTGACGCCGTCGTTGACACCGGCAGCGCGGTGCCCGGCCCGGGTGTGGGCGGTGAACGCCGCCCGCGGTGACAGGCCCGCGCCCGGCGTCCGGTGGTAGGCGCCCGCGCGGACGCTCCCCCACGGGTCCAGCGGCGTCACCGGCGCGTCGGAGCCGAAGGCGAGCAGGACGCCTTCGGCGGCCAGGGCGGAGAACGGGTTGAGCCCGGCGGCGCGGTCGCCGAGGCGTTCGGCGTACATGCCTTCCGGGCCGCCCCAGAGCGCGTCGAACAGCGGCTGCACCGAGGCGACCACGCCCCAGCCGGCCAGCAGCTTCGCCTGCTCGGCGGTGACCATCTCGAGGTGCTCGAGGCGGTGGTGGCGGGCGGCGAGCGCGCGCTGCCCGACCTCTTTTTCGGCGAGCCGGAAGCCTTCGACGACTTCGGCCACGGCGGCGTCGCCGATGACGTGGAAGCCGGCCTGTAGCCCGGCTTCGGTGCAGGCGGTGAGGTGCTCGCCGATGCGGTGGGCGTCGAGGTAGAGCGTGCCGGAGCCGGCGTGGTCGGCGTACGGCGCCGTCAGGGCGGCGGTGTGGGACCCGAGGGCGCCGTCGACGAACAGGTCGCCGGCCAGGCCGCGGGCGCCCAGCTCACGGGCGGTGTCGACGGCGCCGGGCTCGCCCCAGTAGCCGACGACCTCGGGGGTGTCCGGGCCGGCGAGGCCGAGGAGGGCGGCGAGGTCGTCGCGGCCGGAGATGTCGGGGCCGGCGCACTCGTGGACGCTCACGATGCCCTGGCGCGCGGCTTCGGCGAGGAAGGCCCGCTGCGCGCGTTCGCGCTGCTCCGGGGTGACGGCGGCCCGCACGGCCGCGCGGACGGCGTGGTGGGCGGCGCGGGTCAGCGGGCCGTCGGGCGACCAGCCGTCGGCGGCGCGGGCCGCCGGGGCCAGCTCGACCAGGGCGGTGGAGACCAGCGCGGAGTGGACGTCGACGCGGCTGAGGTAGACGGGCGCGCCACCGGCGGCGTCGTCGAGCTCGGCGCGGCTGGGCAGGCGCGGGTCGGTCCAAGCGGACTCGTCCCAGCCGTGGGCGAGCAGGACCTGGCCCGGCGTGACGGCGGCGCGGACGCGGGCGAGCAGCTCGGCGCGGTCGCAGATGCCGGTGAGGTCGAGGCCGGTCAGGTGCAGGCCGGTGGCGGTGGCGTGGACGTGCGCGTCGACGAACGCGGGGGCGACGAAGGCGCCTTGGAGGTCGACGATCTCGGCGTTCGGGTGGAGGGCCCGGGCCGGGGCGTCCTGGCCGACCCAGACCACGGTGCCGCCGGTGACCGCCATGGCCGTGGCGTCCGGGCCGGCGGGGGTGTAGATGCGCCCGCCGAGCAGGAGCGTCGTGTGTTCGTCCGTCACGCCCTTGAGTCTGCTCCTGGGCGGCGGGGCCTACTGCACCTGGGGGAAGGCACGCCAGCAGGCAGGAAGATTTACTCCGTGAGAACGTTATGACAGGATATTTTAACGTGTTCCCGACGACTAGGAGTACAAGTGACTGCGACCCAGGAACCTGTGACGCCTGCCGCCGCCTTCGACCAGCCCTACGAGTACGCCCGCGCCGAGCTGGTGGAACCCGACTGGCGCCGCTTCCCCGGCTGGCACGACGTGACCGAGGCCGAGTGGCGTGACGCGCAGTGGCAGCGGGTGCACTGCGTCCGCAACGCCAAGCAGCTGCGCGCGCTGATGGGCGACCTGCTGGAGGAGCGCTTCTACGACGACCTGCTCGCCGACCAGCGCGAACTGGCGACCATGTCGATGCTGCTGCCACCGCAGATGCTCAACACGATCGCGCCGACGGCGGGCACCGACCCGGCGAAGGTGACCGAGGCCTTCTACGCCGACCCGATCCGCCGCTACATGCTCCCGGTCAAGAGCGACCGCGACGCCACGTGGCCGAGCCACCCGCACTCCGAACGCGACTCGCTGCACGAGGCGGAGATGTGGGTCGTGGAGGGCCTGACCCACCGCTACCCGACCAAGGTGCTGGCCGAGATGATCTCGACCTGCCCGCAGTACTGCGGCCACTGCACCCGGATGGACCTGGTCGGCAACTCCACCGAGACGGTCGAGAAGCACAAGCTGACCCTCAAGCCGGTCGACCGCCAGGACGCGATGATCGCGTACCTGAAGAAGACCCCGGGCGTCCGCGACGTGGTCGTCTCGGGCGGCGACGTGGCCAACGTCCCGTGGCCGCAGCTGGAGTCGTTCCTGATGCGCCTGATGGACATCGACACCGTCCGCGACATCCGCCTGGCGACCAAGGCACTGGCGGCGCTGCCGCAGCACTGGATCCAGCCGAAGGTCGTCGAAGGCCTCGAGCGCGTCGCCGTGACCGCCCAGCGCCGCGGCGTCAACCTGGCGATCCACACCCACGTGAACCACGCCCAGTCGGTGACCCCGCTGGTGGCGGAGGCGGCCCAGACGGCGCTGAACGTGGGCGTCCGCGACGTCCGCAACCAGGGCGTGCTGATGCGCGGGGTCAACGCGACCCCGGCGGCGCTGCTGGACCTGTGCTTCGCGCTGCAGGGCGAGGCGAACATCCTGCCGTACTACTTCTACATGTGCGACATGATCCCGAACGCGGAGCACTGGCGGGTGTCGGTGCACGAGGCGCAGGAGCTGCAGCACTCGATCATGGGGTACCTGCCGGGGTACGCGACCCCGCGCATCGTGTGCGACGTGCCGTACGTCGGGAAGCGGTGGGTGCACCAGCTGGCCGAGTACGACCGGGAGCTGGGGATCTCGTACTGGACCAAGAACTACCGGACGGGGATCGAGCTGGATGACCCGGAGGCGTTGAACCGCCGCTACCCGTACTACGACCCGATCTCGACGCTGCCGGAAGCCGGCCGGAAGTGGTGGGCGAACCAGGGCTGACGCCCCGGGGGCCGGGTCCGCGGGGCGGATCCGGCCCGCTCAGCCCAGCAGGGTCAGGACCGCGGCCGACTTCGCCGGGTCGAGGAACCGCAGGCCCATGAAGTTGTCGCCGACGGTGAAACCGGGCAGCGCCCAGATCTCCTCGTACGGCACCGCCGCCGGCCGGTAGTGCCGCAGGCTGTAGACATTGCTCCACACGCACTTGCCCGGCTCCGGGCGCCACAGCCGCCGGGCGAACGCCGGGTCGCGGAAGCTGTGGCCGACCTCCGCGACCGCTCGGACGTGCTTGCCGCCGGTGAGCAGGACGACGTCGCCGGTGCGCACGGTCGCCATCCGCTTGTCGTGCTTCTCCGTGGCGCCCCAGAAGCGGGCGCTGCCGTCCGGGTGCAGGGCCCGCAGCCGGGCCAGGGCCTCCGGTGGGGCGGTGCGGAACGGGACCGGGTGGTCGAGGGTGGCCGCGCCGTAGCGGCGGGCTTCGGGGGTGCCGTACGACGGCTGGATGAAGACCTGCGCCACGCCGGGCACCGTACCCCGCCGGTTCGCCCGCCACGGATGACCTCCGCGGCGCCGCGGGCTGCCACCGTGGGACGGCCGATTCCCGCCCGTCCCGGAAGGTGCCGCATGGTGCGAGTTTCGCTCACCGATCAGCCGACCGGACGGTGGCCCCGCTGGGTGGCGGGCCGGCGGTGGACGCCGCCGGGTGAGCCGCCTGGCGGGGCCGTGGCCGGTCGGCTGGTTGCGCCCATGGGTGCCGGGCCGTCGCCGACTGAGCAGGGGGCCGGCGATCCGGTGCCGGGCGAGCCACTGCCCGGTGTGCCACGGAACGGCAACCCGGCCGAAGGTGCCGAGCCACCGGCGGATGAGCCGGGTGCCGGAAAGCAGCCGCCGGGCGAGCCGGGGGTTGGCGAGCAGGAGCCGGGGAACGGCAAACCGGCGAACGGTGCTGGGCCACCGCCGGGCGCCCCAGGTGCTGCCGGGCCACCGCCGGGCGAGTCGAAGGGTGCCGGGCCATCGCCGGGCGCCCCAGGTGCCGCCGGGCCACCACCGAGCGAGCCAGAAGGCGCCGAGCCACCGCCGGGCGAGTCGGAAGGTGCCGGGCCACCGCCGGGCGAGTCGGAAGGTGGTCCGCCGCCGGATGAGCCCACGGGTGGCTCGGTGCCCCGGGCGCTCGTGGTGCTGCTCGGGGCCGCCGCCGGGGTGGTGGTGCTGGGCGGGTTGCGGGCCGTGGCCTGGCTCGCCGGGCCGGTTTTCCTCGCTCTCGTCGTTGTCATCACCCTCGACCCCGTGCGGACCTGGTTGCGTGGCAAGGGGTTGCCGCGCTGGCTGACCGTCACCGTGCTGGTCGCCACCGTCTACACCGCGCTGCTGGGCGTCTTCCTGGTGGTCGTGGTGTCCCTCACCCAGCTCTCGGCCCTGCTCCCCCGCTACTCCGCCCGGCTCGACGACCTGCTGCACGGCGGGCTGGCCGCGCTCGGGCGGGTCGGGGTCGGGGACCAGCAGATCCGCGAACTGCTGTCCTCCGTGGACGCCGGGAAGCTGGTCGGGCTGGCCGGTTCCCTGCTCGCCGGGGTCGGCGGCCTGGCCACGAACCTCGCGTTCCTGCTGGCCCTGCTGCTGTTCCTGAGCACCGAATCGGCGTGGGCCGGGCAGCGGCTGGAGCGGATCTCGCTCGACCGGCCGTGGATCAGCACCGCCCTGCGACGCTTCGCTTCCGGCACCCGCACCTACCTGATCGTGACGACCGTGTTCGGTCTCCTCGTGGCCGGGCTGGACACCGTCGCGCTCGCGCTGCTCGGCGTCCCGGGTGCGGTGCTGTGGGGGTTGCTGGCCTTCGTGACCAACTACGTCCCCAACGTCGGTTTCGTCATCGGCGTGGCCCCGCCCGCGCTGCTCGCGCTCCTCGACGGCGGGTGGCGCGCGATGGTCGCGGTGCTCGCCGTCTACGCGGGACTCAACTTCGTGGTGCAGTCGCTGATCCAGCCCCGGTTCGTGGCCGGTTCGGTCGGGTTGTCCACTTTGGTCACCGTGCTCGCGCTGGTGTTCTGGACCTGGCTGCTCGGCCCGCTCGGCGCGGTGCTCGCGGTGCCGGCGACCCTGCTGGCGAAGGCGTTGCTCGTGGACGTCGACCCGCGGGCGCGGTGGGCGGACGCGCTGCTCTCGGCGCCCCGCCGGTGACTCAGGTCAGGCCGTGCTGGCGGGCGACCACGACGGCGGAGCGCCGGTTGTTCACGCCGAGCTTGCCGTAGATGGCCCGTACGTGGGTCTTCACCGTGTTGACCGAGACGGTGAGGTCCGAGGCGATCTCGTCCAGGGAGCGCTGCGACGGCAGCCGCTGGAGCACGACCTGTTCGCGATCGGTCAGCTCGCTGGACGCGGCGTGCGGGACGAGCCGCCCGCGGACCGACTGCGCGAAGCGGTCCAGGGAGCCGAACCCGCCGGAGTGGTCGATCAGCAGGTCCCCGACCTGCGGTCCGGCGAGCGCGAACGGGCGCACGAGCCCGTGCGGGCGGGCGAGGGTGAGCGCGCGGTCCAGCGCGTGCAGTGCCTTGGTGCGCCGGTGGGACCGCAGCGCGAGCGCGGTTTCCACGAGCCAGGCGTCCACCGGGGTCGACGGCAGCAGCGCGGGGGCCGCCACGGCTTCGGTCAGGACCGCCTCGGCCTGCTCGGTCTCGCCGGCCGCGAAGTGCGCGCGGGCCTGCAGCAGCGCCGGTTCGGCGGTCCCGGGTAGCCGGTCTTGGGCCCAGGCGAGCACTTCCGTCGCGTGCAGGGCTTCGCCGAGGGCGAGCGCCGCCTGGTGTTCGGCGACCGCGCAGACCCCGGCGATTTCGCGGGGCAGCTCGAGGCCGGCCAGCCGGTGCCGGGCGGCGCGCATGGCCTGGGACCCCGCGACGCGGTCGCCGCCGTCGAACCGGACCACGCCTTCGAAGAAGCAGCGCAGCGGATCGAGCGTGGGCGCGCCGCCGGGGACGGCCGCGGCGGCGGCCTGGGCCAGTTCCCGGGCGGCGGCAACGGGTTCGCAGCGCATCAGGTCGTCGTAGGCCAGCATCAGGTGGCATTCGGCGACGCCCGGGGTGCGGCGCCAGCCGTGCCGCCGGGCGACGGCCAGCGCTCCGGTGCAGGCGCGCCGCATCGCCGCGTGCTCGCCGTGGAGGGCGGTGGCCACGGCGAGGGCCAGCCGGCTGTGGAGCACGAGGTGGTCGAGCCGTTCCCCGTCGGCCAGCCGCAACGCCTCTTCCGCACGGGTGACGGCGTGCCGCCGGGCGCCGCGGTGCAGGGAGCGCCAGGCCAGGTCGAGTTTCTCCCAGGCGTCGCCTTCCGGGGACCGCGTGGCGGGCGGGATCGCGGCCGGCGGCGGGCGCCTTCCGGTCACCAGCGCGAGGTGGCGGACGGCCAGCAGGCGCAGGCCGTCGTCGCCGCCGGTGCCGGCGAGCTCCGCCGTCGCCGCGGCGAGGTCGCCGCGCTGAAGGTGTTCCAGTGCCGAAGCCAGCCGCAGCCGGGAGCTCGCGGCGACCGTCTCGGGGCCGAGGTAGGTGAGGGCGACCCGGACCGGCTCTCCCGCACCGGCCAGCACCTGCCGGACGGCGTAGGCGCGGGCCAGTGCCAGCACGCGGTGCCGGTCGTGGCCCGCCACGGCGTGGGACAGGGCGTCGCCGAACCGCCCCTCGGCGGTGTACCAGCGGGCGGCGGTGCTGTGCAGCCGGCGGACCCGCGCCGGGCCGCGGCGGGCGAGCTCGGCCCGCAGGAAGCCGCGCAGCAGCGGCGGCAGCCGGAACGCGTCGGCCGAGGTCCGGCCGACCAGCCCGGTTTCGCGCTCCAGCTCGTCGAGCGTGACGCCGGCGTCCGCGCGGCCCGACAGCCGGGTCGCGAGCGTCGCGCTCACCGCGTCGCAGACGCTGATGCTCAGCAGCAGGTCCGAAGTGGCCGCCGGGAGCCGGGAAAGCACTTCGTCGGCCAGGAACCGCGCCACCGCGCGTTCGTCGGCGCCGACGGCCGCGACGAGCCCGTCGGCGTCTTCGGCGTCGCGGACCGACACCGCGGCCCAGCCGAGTGCGGCGGCCCAGCCCGCGGTGCGCTCGGCGAGGTCCCGGACCCGCTCGTCGCTCACCCGCGCGCCGGTGACGCGCAGCAGGCTCGCTGTTTCCTGGACGCTGAACCGCAGTTCGACCGCGCCCACCCGGGACAGTGCCCCCTCGACGTGCAGGCGGGCGAGCCGCAGCCGCGGTTCGACGCGGGTGGCCAGCACCAGGCGCAGCCCGGGTGGCCGGTGGCGGGTCAGGGCCGTGAGCGCCTCCCGCGGCTCCGGGCCGGCGAGCTCCTGGAAGTCGTCCAGCACGAGCGTCACCGGGCCGCGCGGCCCGGCGAACACTTCGCCGAGGTCGGCCAGGAACTCGGTGCGGCCGCCGGGCGGCGGCGGGTCGAGCCGGTGCAGCGGGCTGTCGGCCGGCACCGCGGGACACCGGCGCAGCGCGCCCAGGATCGCCGCCCACAGGCGGCCTTCTTCGTTGTCGTCGCGGTCGAGGGACACCCAGGCCACGTCCCGGCCGTCGGCCCAGCCGGCCAGCGCCGTGGTCTTGCCGGAGCCCGCGGGGGCCCGGACCACGGTCACCGGCCGGGCGGTGGCGCGGTCGAACAGGGCCGCGAGCCGGGGGCGGGGAACGAAGATCCCCGGCACCCGCGGCACCGTCACCTTGGCACCGGGGATCCGCCAGGACCGCGACGTCGGAAGTGCAGGCAAAGCAACCCCTCGGCGGTCGGAAGCCACGACTGTACTGATCACGGTCACGCCCTCGACGTGGTCACCAGATTTCGTACGTCGACTCGTCGCCGTGCACGACGACGGCCCAGATCACCAGGACGTCGAGGGCGAGCACGACCACCCCCCACACCGGGTAGGCGGACAGGAAAGCCAGCTGCGCCAGCGCGTTGAAGCCGGCGAGCGCGACGGTGACCACGCGGGCCCACATCGAGCCGGTGAACAGCGCGAGACCGGTCACCACGACGAGGATCCCGACGACCAGGTGGAGCCAGCCCCAGCCGGTGAGGGTGAAGACGAGCAGCCCCGACGGGCCGACCACGTAGTAGCCCCGGTGGAAGAGCGCGACCAGCCCTTCGACCACGGTGAACAGTCCGGCGAGGACCGTGATCGCCCCGGCGAACCAGATCCAGCCGACCCGCCGGGAGCGGGCGACGGCCCGTTCGGACGGTGGCGGGGTCCCGGGTCCGGTCGCGCCCGAACGGTGCTGAGTGTGTTCGCTCATGGTCCCTCTTTCCCTGGGTGGGCTTGCGGACCCGGGCGATCATGGTGGGTCCGCGGCCTGCGCGGCCTCGCCCGCGCCAGGTGAGATCAGCCTCCGCGCGGAGCGGCTCACGCCGCGCGGGCGATGCCGGGCCCGGCGGCCGGGGGCACAGTGCCGGACCTCACCGATCCCGGATCCGAGGAGGACTCCCGCCATGACTTCGCTGACCGTGTGGACCTTTCCCACCGCCGACGGCGCCGGGGACGCGCTCGGCCTGCTGAAGCAACTGCAGCGGCAGCAGCTCATTTCCATCAGCGACGCCGCCTGCGTGAGCTGGCCGGAAGGCCGCAAGAAGCCGAAGACCGACGACCTCGGCTCGCTGACCGGCGCCGGCGCGCTCGGCGGCGGGTTCTGGGGGCTGCTGTTCGGCCTGGTGTTCCTGGTGCCGCTGCTGGGCATGGCCGTCGGCGCGGCGATCGGGGCGCTGACCGGGTCGCTGGCCCACGTCGGGATCGACGAGCGGTTCATCGACAGCGTCCGGACGCGGGTGACGCCGGGGACGTCGGCGCTGTTCGTGCTGGCCGAGGACACCGTGCTGGACCGGGTCGTCGAGCCGTTCAAGGAGACCGGTGCCTCGCTGCTGACCACGAACCTCTCCGCCGAGCAGGAGGAGCGGCTGCGTGACGCCTTCGGGGAAGCCCCGCGGTAGCGAGGACCGCGGCGACGCCCCCGAGCGCCGCCGCGGTCCTGGCGGGAGGTGGCGGTGCGCCCGTGCCGCCCCCGAGCGCCACGGGACCGCGCCGCCGGGAGATCCCCTTTCGCACCCGGCTGCCGTACCTCCGCGGCTCACCTTGCCGGGCCGGGCGGCGGCGAGTCGTCACCCGTGGTGGATGACCCGCGCTTCACCCGCGACGGGCGACGTCCCCGCGGCCGTGTCGGCCGACGATCCGCTCATGCCGCACATCGACGGAGAAACCAGCGACCTCCGCATCGCCCGGGGCCGCGCCGCCCGCACCGCCGTCCCGCTTCCGGCGCACGCCGACTTCCCCGGCCCCGCCCGGCGGACCGATCCCTTCGCGCTGCTGGCCGGGCAGGACGCCGGCCGGGTGCCGGAACTGCTGCCGGTCCGCTACGGGCGGATGGCCGCTTCCCCGCTCGCCTACTTCCACGGCGCCGCCCTGCCCGCGGCCGCCGACCTCGCCACGACGCCGCGCACCGGCCTCGTCGTCCAGGCCTGCGGTGACGCGCACCTGGGCAACTTCGGGCTGTTCGCGACCGACGACCACCGGCTGACCTTCGACCTGGTCGACTTCGACGAGACCCTGCCCGCGCCGTGGGAATGGGACGTCAAGCGGCTGGCCGCGAGCGTCGAGGTGGCCGCGCGGGAGGACGGCCACGCGCCCGCCCAGCGCCGTCGCGCGGTGCTGGGCGCGGTCGAGTCCTACCGCCAGGCGATGCACGACTTCGCGCGCCGGACGCCGCAGCAGATCCGCGCGGCCCTCGCCGACGCCGGTGCGCTGCGCACGATCGCCCTGCACCGCGCGGGAACGGCGGGTCGGCGCCGGTTCACCGAGGTCCGGGCCGGGCGGCTGCGGTTCGCGGCGAGCCCGCCCGCGGTCGTCCCGGCCGGCCGGCTCGCGGGCGACGGCGACCCGGTGACGCTGGAGGAGCGGCTCGGTGTCGTACTGGCGCGCTACCGGCGCAGCCTCGGTCCCGCGCCGCGGGCCCGGCTGGACCGCTACCGGCTGGCCGACGCGGCCCGCAAGGTCGTGGGTGTCGGCAGCGTGGGGACGCGGTGCTGGCTGCTGCTGCTCGTCGGGCCGGGCACCGAAGCCCCGCTGATCCTGCAGGTGAAGGAGGCGGGACCGTCGGTGCTGCAGGGGTACACCGGGGGCGCGGTCCGCGGCGAGCCGGGCCGGCGGGTGGTCACCGGGCAGCGGCTACTGCAGGCGGTCGGCGACGGGTTCCTCGGCTGGGCCCGCAGCAGCGGGTTCGACGGGTGCTCGCGGGAGTTCTACGTCCGGCGGCCGCGCGAGGTCCGGGGCGCCGCGGAGGGCGCGGCGATGACGCCGAACGTGCTGCGGGCCCGGTCCCGGCTGTGCGGGTGGACGCTGGCCAGGGCGCACGCCCGCACCGGTGATCCGCTCGCGATCGCCGCCTACCTCGGGTCCGGCCCGGCGTTCGCCGAAGCCGTCCGGGAGTTCGCGGTGGCCTGCGCCGACCAGAACGAACGCGACCACACCGCGCTGCGCGAGGCGATCCGCGGCGGGCACGTCGCGGCGGCCGGGATCACCTCGGCCGGGTGAGGTGCCTTCGCGAATGCGGCCGGCGCATTCCGGGAATGCCGTCGGGCAGTTCCCGGACGCGGTGCACGGAGTCCACTCGCATGCCGAGCGCTTCGAGCTTCCGCACGATCCCCGGAATGCTGCACTGGTCGGCCACCGTGCCGAACACGATGGTGTCCGGCGGAACCGGGACGACGAGCATTCCCCGGCAATCGCCGACGACTTCGCCCGCCCGCTCGGGAATGCGCCCGTTACCCCGGAAGACGTAATTCGCTCCGGCCTGCGGACCACCCGGTGCCGGGCTCACCGGCTCCGCCGCCCCGCCACGAACCACGCCCCGGCGATCACGACCGCGTCGAGCACCACCACGGCCGCGGTCCAGGTGTGCGGCGGCAGGAGCACGAGCCTCGCGACCAGGTCGATCGCGGCGCGCAGGCCGAGGCGCACCGACGTCGCGGACGCGCACGCCGCGACGAGGAACACGACCGACAGCAGCGCGGCCTCGATGCCGAACCGGCCGGTGCGCAGCACGGCCAGCAGCACGAGTTCGCCGGGGCCGATCCACGAGAACCGCGTCACGGTGAATGCCCGTGCCGCCCGATCACCGTTTGTCCGGGGTTTCCCGGAATCCGCTCGATCTTTCACGCGCCATACGATTCTGTGCTCGCCGGGCGGTTTCCTCGCCCGCAGCGGATGAGCCCGCCGACCAGGAGGCCGTAGATGCCGGATCACCACGAGCGCCCGCCGCGAAGACGGGTGCCGAAAACCAGGGTCACCATCCCGGCGCCGCCGGGCGACCTCATTTCCCGGCCCCGGTTGCGCGCCGTTCTCGACGAGCCGGGTGACGCGGCGCTGGTGTTCGTCGGGGCCCCGGCCGGGTTCGGCAAGACCGTGCTGCTCGCCGACTGGGCCGGTCGCCGCCGGGACGCGGTCGCGTGGGTGTCGGCCGACGCCGACGACAACGACGAACGGGTCTTCTGGTCCGCGGTGCTCGAATCCCTCGGCGGCTGCGTCCGGATCCCGGACGGCAACCCGCTGCGGCGGCTGGCGGTGCCGGACTCACCCGGCACGGACCTGGCGTTCCTCGCTCAGGTCGCCGACGCCTTCGACGCGTTGCCCGAGCCGGTTCTGCTCGTGCTGGACGGCGTCCAGGAGATCACCGCGCCCGGTACCTGGCTCGGGCTGCAGGCGCTGGTCCGGCACCAGCCGCGGGGCCTGCGCCTGGTGGTGTCGAGCCGGCGGGAGCCGGCGTTGCCGCTGGTGCGGGCCCGGCTGGCCGACGGGCTCGTCGAGGTGGGCACGTCGCAATTGCGGTTCTCCGACGAAGAGGCGCGGGCGTTCCTCGACGCGACCGGGGCGCCGATCCCGAACGAGCAGGCCGGGCTGCTCGTCGCCCGCGCCGGCGGCTGGCCGGCCGGGCTGCGCCTGGCGGCCGCGTCGGCGGCCCGGCACGGGAGCCTGCGCGACTTCTTCGCCGGCCGCGAACGGGCGGTGCTGGACTACCTGACCGACGAGGTGCTCGCCCCGCTGAGCCGCGGCCAGCAGGACCTGCTGCGGGCCATCAGCATCTGCGACGACGTCCCGGCCGGGCTGGCCGCCGCGCTCAGCGGCCTGCCGGAGGCCGAAGCGGTGCTGCGCGAGCTCGGCGAACCGGCCGTCCAGGTGGTCCGGACCACCGGGACGCCGCCGCGGCACCGGCTGCCGCCGCTGCTGCGGACCTACCTGCGGGCCGAGCTGCAGCGGCGGGCGCCCGACCTGACCCGGGCCCGGCACGCCGCCGCCGCGCGCTGGTTCGCCGAGCACGACCGGCCCGCGGCCGCGCTGCTGCACAGCGTCCGCTCGGGCCAGGCCGCCCGCGTCGGGGAACTCGTGCGGCGGCACGCGGTGACGCTGTTCCTGGCCGGCGAGCACTCCGTGCTGCGGCTGGCGCTTGCGGTGCTCGACGACCACCGCGCCCCCGCCGATCCGCTGACGGCCCTGGTCTCCACCGCGTTGTGCCTGGAGGAAGGCGAGACGTCGGCGGCCGGGCTGCGGCTGGCCCGCGCGGAGGCGGCGTGGCCGGAGCAGCCGGCCGCGGAGCTGACCGTGCTGCGGCAGCTGGCCCACGCCCGGCTCTCGCAGCTCGACCACCACCCGGTCCAGGCGCTGCGCGCGGCCGCGCAGGTCGACGCGGACCTGGCCGCGGGCACCGAGCTCGGTGGCCTCGCCGCCCTGCACCACGCCGGCGTCCTCATCGCCCGCCACGACCGCGGCCCGGCCCGCGAGACCCTGGTGCGGGTCCTCGGCACCGCGGAAGCGCACGACCAGGACTTCATGGTCACCCAGTGCCTCACCACTCTCGGCGGGCTCGCCTGCCGCGACGGCGACTACCGGGTGATGGAAACCCTGGCCCGCCGGGTCGTGGCCCGCCACGACGGCCGCGATGCGCACCGCTCGCTCGAAGGCGCTCAGGTGTGCGCGCTGCTCGCCTACGGCAGCCTGCTGCGCGGCGAAGCGGGCGAGTGCGTCGAGCAGGCCAAGCGGATCGGGCGGCTGCTCGGCGACGCGCCCGCACGGGCGGCCCGCAACCTCCGCCTGTTCGCCGAAACGCTGCGCGGGGCCGCGGAGTTCGAGCTCGGGGCCTGGCACGCGGGACTGCGCCGGATGCGCCGGGCCCGCACGCACCTGGGGACCGGGCGCGGCTGCCCGCCCGAGCACGCCGCCCTGTGCGCGGTGCTGGAGCACCGGGCCGCGCTCCGGCTCGGCGCGGCCGGTCAGGCCAGGGAAACCGTCCACTGGGCACAGCCGGTGCTGGCCCAGGCGGGGGAACTGCGGCTGATGCGGGCGCGCACGCAGCTGCGGCTGGGCCGGCAGGGCGCGGCCAGTTCCGTGCTGCGCGCGCTGGCGGCGGACGAGGCGCCGATGCTGCTGCCGTGGGCGGCGATCGAGGCGTCGCTGGTCGGGGTGCAGGCCGCGCTGGCGGCCGGGGCGCCGGAGCGGGCGGTGCGGCTGCTCGACCACGCGTTGCGCGCGGCCGAGCCCGCCGACGTCCGGTTCCCGTTCGTCTTCGCGCCGGCCGAAGTGGCCGGTTTCCTCACTTCGCGGCTGGGCAGCCTGGGTACCGGCGAGCGGTTCGCCGGTCAGGTCGTCGCGTTGCGCCGCCGGCTGCGCACCCCGCCGATGCCGGCGCCGCTGACCGACCGCGAACGCAGCGTGCTGCGGCTGCTGCCGACCCAGCGGTCGATCGACGAGATCGCGCAGGACCTGACGGTTTCGCCGAACACCGTCAAGACGCACGTGCGCGGGATCTACGCGAAGCTCGCCGTCCGCAGCCGGCGCGACGCGGTGGAGATCGCCCTGCGGCGCGGTCTGCTCGACGCCGAGGTCACCGATTTCAGGTGAGGCGGGGCCGCCCGGGATCGGGTCGGGTGAGGCGACCCGATCCCGGTGTGAGGAGACCCCATGGACTACCCGTTCCTCGAGCTGATGTGGACGATGCTGGTGTTCTTCTGCTGGATCGCGTGGTTCTGGCTGCTGTTCGTCGTCCTGGGCGACCTGTACCGCCGGAGCGACGTGTCCGGCTGGGCGAAAACCGGGTGGACGGTGCTGGTGATCGTGCTGCCGTTCCTCGGGATCCTGCTCTACCTGATCACCAGCGGCCGCGGCATGGCCGCGCGCCGGGAGGCCCGCGAACTCGCCGTGCCGCCCCGGCTCGACACCGGCGCGACGCAGATCGCCGAAGCCCGGCGGCTGCTGGACGCGGGGATCATCGACGACGCCGAGTACCGCGTCCTCAAGCGGAAGGCCCTCGCGCCGTGAGCCGGTGGCCCGTGCGGCCGCTGCTGACCGTCACGGCGCTGCTGTGCGTGTACTACCTGCTCCCGGTGGACCAGGGGCTGCACGCCTGGACCGCGGTCGCGTTCGCGCTCGGCCTCGCCGTGGTGGCCCTGCTGGTCGTCGGCGAAGTGCGGCTGATCCTGCGCTCGCCGTTCCCCGGCCGGCAGGGCCTGCAGGCCCTTGCGCTGATCGTGCCGCTGTTCCTGCTGTTGTTCGCCGACGTCTACTACGCGCTCGGCCACGACCGGCCCGGTTCGTTCGACGTGGCGCTGACCCGCACCGACGCGCTGTACTTCACCGTCACGGTGTTCGCCACCGTGGGGTTCGGGGACATCGCCCCGGTGTCGGCGGCGGCGCGGGTGCTGGTGACCGTCCAGATGACCGGGGACCTGGTGGTGCTCGGCGTCGCGCTGCGGGTGATCGCGGCCGCGGTGCGGCACCGGAGTTCGTCCGCTCCGGCCGGGTCAGCGCGGCCGCTCCTGCCGTGGCAGCAGCAGGGCGGCGATCAGCCCGGCCGCGGCGGCTCCGGCGAGGGTGGTGAGGGCGAGGGCGAAGGTGGCGCCGGCGAGCACGGCGCCCGCCAGCGCCGTCCCCACCGAAGAGCCCAGGTTGGACACACTGCGCGAGACCCCCGAAACGTCGCCCTGGGCCGAGTCCGGGCTGCGGGACTGCACCAGGTTCACCGACGCCGTCAGCATGATCCCGACCCCGGCGCCGAGCAGGAACAGCCCGGGCACGGCGCTCGCCACGCCCGAGTCGGCCCGCACCAGCAGGAGCAGCAGCGCCAGCCCGGCGATGGTGAGGGCGAACCCGCCGCGGATCAGCCGGCGTGGTGAGTGCCGCCGGGCCAGCCGCCCCGCGGCCGCCGACGCGCCGAGGATGCCGGCGGTCGCGGGGGTCAGCATCAGCCCGGTTTCGATGGCGTCGTACCCGCGGACCTGTTGCAGGTACACGGCGATCACGAAGAAGGCGCCCTGCAGGACGAGCCACTGGACGTGCTGGGTGAGCAGCCCGAGGTTCGTGACGCGGTCGCGGAAGAGCGCGGACGGCACGAGCGGCTCCCGGCCCGCGCGTTCGCGGGCGCGGACGTGCTTGAAGAAAGCGACCAGGACGCCGGCTCCGGCGACGATGAGCACCCAGCCGCCGGAGCCGGCCCGCAGGATCCCCGAGACGACGAAGAACAGGCCGGCCGCGGAGAGGAGCGCGCCCGCGACGTCGAACGGTTTCCGCTCGCGCTCGCCGGCCGGCTCGGTGATCCGCGGCGTCGCCACGAGGATCACCGCGACGAGGAGGACCTGCAGGAGGAACGAGGCGCGCCAGCCGGCCCACGTCGTGATCAGGCCGCCGATCAGCGGTCCCGCGGCGGCGCCGAGCGCGCCCGCGCCGCTGACGACGCCGAACCGGCGGGCGCGCGTGCCGGTGTCGGGGCTGGTGACGGTGACCAGGATGTAGATCGGCGGGATCAGCAGGGCCGAACCGATCCCCTCCAGCAGCGAGTACCCGAAGATCAGCAGGCCGGGCCCGGGCGCGGCCGACGCCAGCAGCGCGCCCGCGCCGTAGACGACCAGGCCGATGGCGAAGCAGCGCTTGCGGCCGAGCACGTCGGTGAGCTTGCTGCCCGGCACCATCAGCGACGCCATGGTCAGGGTGAACAGCGTGATCGCCGTCTGGACGCCGAGCACGGTCGTGCCGAGGTCGGCGGCGATCGCGCTGACGGCGACGGTCATCGTCGTCGCGGCGTAGCTCGCGACGAACTGGGCGAGGGCCAGGGGGAACACGGTCATCGGCGGGCCTTCCGATCGGGTGGCGCACACGCTGCCGCCGGGACCGGCGGGGCACCTCACCCGGCAGGGATGAGGCAGCCGGCCCCCGCACCGGCGACGGTGCTGGACGACCGCATCCGCGTGGCCGAGGAGGAACCGTGACCGAAACCGCGATCGCCGACCACGGGCTGATCGGTGACCTGCAGACCGCCGCGCTGGTGACCACCGACGGGTCGGTCGACTGGTTCTGCTGCCCCCGCTTCGACTCGCCGTCGGTGTTCGGCGCGCTGCTGGACGACGAGCGCGGCGGCCGGTTCCGCATCCGCCCGGCCGGGCCGCACACGACGAGCCAGGCGTACTACCCGGACACCGCGGTGCTGATCACGCGGTTCAGCGGCCCGGACGGGATCGGCGAGGTGGTCGACTTCATGCCCCCGCGCGGCACCCGCCCGGCCGCGAACCACCGGATCGCCCGGCTGGTGCGCTGCGTCCGCGGCCGGATCGCGTTCGAGGTGCTGGTCGCGCCGCGCTTCGACTACGGCCGCCGTCCGCACCAGGCGATGCTCGCCGGCAGCGGCGCGGTGTTCGTCGCGCGGGAGATGTCGCTGGTGCTGCACGCGGTCCGCGAACCCGGCGACGAGCACCTGGCCGACGCGCGCGTCGAGGACGGCGACGTCCGGGCGCGGCTGGAGCTGGCGGCGGGGCAGGTCCGCGGGCTCGTGCTGGAGACCGACGCCACCGAGCCGCCGCGGGAGATCCGCCTGGCGGAGTTCACCGAACTGTTCGATTCCACGGTGTCCTGGTGGCGCGCGTGGCTGGCCCGCTCCACCTACCGCGGGCGCTGGCGGGAGATGGTGGGCCGCTCGGCGATCACGCTGAAGCTGCTGACGTACGCGCCGAGCGGCGGGCTGGTCGCGGCGCCGACGCTGGGCCTGCCGGAGGAGATCGGCGGCGAGCGGAACTGGGACTACCGCTACACGTGGGTGCGCGACGCGTCGTTCTCGGTGTCGGCGCTGCTGGCGCTCGGGTTCACCGAGGAGGCCGCGTGCTTCGGCGGGTGGCTGGGCGACCGGATCCGGGAAGGCCTGCCGCTGTCAGGCGATCCGGGTGGCGGGTCCGCCGGGCAGCACTGGGGCGCGGCGGGCCCGCTGTCGGTGCTGTACCGCGTGGACGGTTCGGTGGACCTGCAGGAGGAAAGCCTGGCGCACTGGTCGGGCTACCGCGGCTCGCGCCCGGTCCGGATCGGCAACGACGCGGCAGGCCAGCTGCAGCTGGACATCTACGGCGAGGCGCTGGACAGCGTGTTCACCGCCGACCGCGCGGGCTTCGGCATCCCCCACCGCGGCTGGACGGCCCTCCGGGCGGCGCTGGACTGGCTGGGCGAGCACTGGGACCAGCCCGAGGAGGGCATCTGGGAGACCCGCGGCGACCGCAAGTGCTTCACCTACGGCCGCCTGATGAGCTGGGTGGCGTTCGACCGCGGCATCCGCCTGGCGAGCACCCACGGCCGCCCGGCCCCGGTGGAGGACTGGACCTGGCAGCGAGACAGCATCTACGACCAGGTCCTCAACCGCGGCTGGCACCGCACGCGGCACGCGTTCGTCCAGCACTACACCGGCGACGAACTGGACGCGGCCCTGCTGCGGATGCCCCGGACGGGTTTCCTCCCGCCCCGCGACCCGCTGTGGCTGTCCACACTGGACGCGATCGGCGCGGACCTGGTGACCGACAGCCTGGTCCACCGCTACGACCCGGCGGCGGCCCCGGACGGTCTGGCGGGCTCGGAGGGCACGTTTTCGTTGTGCAGCTTCGCCTACGTCGACGCACTGGCCCGCGCGGGCCGGCTGGAGCAGGCACGGGCGGCGTTCGAGAAGATGCTGACGTACGCGAACCACGTCGGCCTGTACGCGGAGGAGATTTCGGCGTTCGGTGAGCAGCTGGGCAATTTCCCGCAGGCGTTCACGCACCTGGCGCTGATCGACGCCGCGGTGACCCTCGATGCCGCACTGGGGTGAGAACCGAAATCGCGCCGAGACAAAAGCCCGTAACAAGCGACCGGCGGCCGGCGTCACCAGACCCACGCGATTCGTGGGAGGGTGAAGATGACAGCGACCGCACCGATCCGGGAGCTTCCCGAAGAAGAACCCGCCGAGCCGGAACCGGCGGCCCCACCGGCGCCGGAGCGTGGGGAATCCCCGCGCTCGCACCTGCTGGGCGTGTGGGGCTACCTTTTCCTTTTCTGCGCACCCCTGGTGATTTCCCTGCAGATCTGGCGCGACTGGTTGCCCGGCCCGGTCTACTTCTCCGTGCTGGGGCTGGCGGTGCTGTGCTACGCGCGCGTCCTGCTGGACTTGTTCGCGGCGAAGCTCGCCAGCGCCGAAGCCAAGGGCAGGCGGAACTTCACCGGCGCGGTCGACGAGGGCGCCGTCGAGCAGCTGGCCAGGCACCTCGGGCACGACCACGGCCAGGACAGCGTCTCCGCGGAACACCTCCAGCAGTTCGCCTGGTCGCTGCTGACCCCGGCGGCCGTGCGGCGGCGGGTCACCGACGAGTACACACCGGACCACCGGACGTTGCACAAGTCCGTGTCGATGGAGTTCTCGTTCGACCGGCGGTTCCACCCGTGGAGCACGCCGGGCACCGGGAACGGGCACCTCACACCGCGCGGCGAGGGGGCGCTGGTCGCGATCACCTTGCCCAAGAAGGGACAGCTGTACGACCACTTCAGCGTCACCGACGCCGCGGGGAAACCGATCCCCCGGCTGCTCCAGCTCGAATACCGCCTGCTGGTCGCCAAGACGCTCCGCGCGCTGCTCCGGGCGGCGTTCGCGGGAGCCGAACTGACTGCGGATTGCCGGCGGGCCGAGCGGGACGCCCTCGAGGAAATCGTCCGGTTCGGGCTGCCCGAGCAGGGGCCGGACGAGACGGACCGGGAGTTCCGGATCCGCCAGGACGACCACCTCGACCACCGGCGGCGGGTGCTGGAACGGATCGGGGGACTCGAGCTCCCCGACGGCGGCGACCCCCGGTTCCTCCGGCTCGCGGTCGAACTGGTTTCGAAGCTGTCGCTCAACTACGCGGTCGTGGTGGCCGTCCCCGGCCAGGGCGAGCGGTACGTGGTCAAGTACGACTACACGCTGATCCCCGACCTGGAACTCGGGAAGCTGACCGGGCGGCGCGGCCTGCGCAGCCGGCTGCACTTCCTGCTGGGGACCCGGCCGGTGTTCCTGTCCGTGAGCGCGCGGAACGCGGCCTACTGCCAGAGCTACCACCTGACGATCAACGCCTCGTCCAACCTCTACGTCGGCGACTTCGACATCTCCGCGATCACCGACCACGTGGACGCCGAGGGCACGGCGGGCGCCCGGCCGCGCTGGCGGGTCCGGGGACGGCGGGGGCAGCACTACTTCCACCTCCACACCCGATGCCTGAAGGTCCTCGGCAAGCAGGGCGACCCCGACCAGCTCCGGGTGAAGGTCAAGTTCTTCGAGGTCCCGCCCGGCTCACTCGGCCACGCGGGGATCGCCGCGCTCGCCTGCCTGGCCATCCTCGCGGCCGTCGCGTGGACCGTGACCGGGGCGCCCGGCGTGGACGCCGTCGACACGGAGATCGCCGCGTTCCTGCTGGCGTTCCCCGGGCTGGCGGCGGCGTGGCTGGGCTTCGAAACGAGATCGGCTCACCTGTTCGAAGGAACGCTGACCGCCCGGCTCTCCTCGGCCGCCACCTTCCTGCTCTCCCTGACCTCGAGCGTGCTCCTGCTCCTCACGACCTCGCACGTGGTGTCCGGGCACCGGGTCCGGCTCTTCGTGTTCGGGGCCGCCGACTGGCTGTGGTCGCTCCTGGTCGGGTGCGCGCTGCTGCACGCCGCCGCGATCTGCGCGTTCTGGTGGCAGCGGGCCACCTTCTACCGGCGGCTGGCCGTGCGGCCGGTGGGCAGTGCCGGGCCGCGGGCGACGTCCTGATCCGAATCCGAGGAGGAAAGCATGACCATGCGCGAGTTCGCCCGGCTGCTGATCGGCCGCCGCGGTTACGACTACCTGGCGGCCGCCCGTGCGGAACGGCGGTACAACAACCGCGAACGCGAGGAGGTCAAGGAAGCCCAGTGGAACGTGAAGACGTTCGACTGGCCGCTGAGCCACCCCGACGACGTCGCCGACGACGACGGATTCCGGTTGCTCGGCAGCGACGCCTACGTCCGGGCGCTGGACGGGCTGGACAGCAGTTTCGTCCGGCAGCCCGTCGCCGGCCCCGCGGAAGGGGACGGGTAGCTCAGCCGCCGTGGGTGGTGTCGCTCTGGTAGGTCGTGTACGTGTACGGGTTGTCCAGGATCTTCGTCTCCGGGACGTCCGGGTTCATCCCCTGCCGCCACGCTTCCTCGCCCAGCTGCGACCGCAGGTGCTCGACCGTGTCCTCGACGCGCCGGCGGAGTGCGGGGAGGTCCACGCCCACCAGCCGGCCGTCGCGCTTCACGACGCGGCCGTCGACCAGGACCGTGTGGACGTCGCCGCGCTGGGCCTGGAAGGCCACGTGGCCGTACGGGTTCAGGACGGGGAACGACGCCGGCGAGTCGTCGTTCTTCAGCAGGACCACGTCCGCCTTCTTGCCGACTTCCAGCGTGCCCAGGTCCGTGCGGCCCAGTGCGTGAGCGCCGCCGCGGGTGGCCCAGTCCACCACCTGGTCCGCGCGCAGGGCCGCGTGTGTCACCGTTTCGCCCTTCGCGTGGGCTTCCAGGTGTTCGCGGGATCGGTCGGCGCCCAGGGTCGCGCGCATCGCGGAGAACAGGTCGCCGCTCCACCAGACCGAGGTGTCCATCGACAGCGACACCGGGATGCCGTACTGGCGCAGGGCCCAGGTGGGCGGGTAGCCCTGGCCGGCGCTCTGCTCGCTTTCGGTGGACACCGACACCGAGCCGCCGGTCGCGGCGATGCGGTGGTAGGAGTCCGCCGACAGGGAGGCGCCGTGGACGTAGACCGTCTCCGGGGTCATGAAGCCGTGGTCGTGCATCAGGCGGATGCCGTCGTCGCCGGTCGCGCCCCACACGCCCGCGTGGGTGGTGACCGGGACGCCGAGGTCGCGGGCGACTTCGAACGCCGGTTTCTCCGGGAACGCCGGGTCGCCGGTGACGTCGAACGCGAGCTGGAAGCCGAGGTCGCCGCCGGTGCGGCGGGAGACGAAGTCGCGGAACTCCGGCGTGCCGGTCCAGTTCGCGGGTGCGTCCTGGATGTTGCCGTAGGCGAGGACGAACCGGCCGGGGACGGCTTCGAGCGCGTCGGCCGCGGCGTCGGCGTGCTGGGTGGTCTGCAGGCCGTGGGACCAGTCCACCGTGGTCGTGACGCCCGCTTCGAGCGCTTCCCACGCGCCGAGGAGGTTGCCCGCGTAGATGTCTTCGGGGCGGAACACCTTGCCCCATTCGAGGTAGTACCAGACGAAGTACTGCGTGAGCGTCCAGTCGGCGCCGTAGCCGCGCATGGCCGTCTGCCACAGGTGCCGGTGGGTGTCGATCATCCCCGGCATGACCAGCCCGCCGGTCGCGTCGATCTCCTCCGTGCCGGCGGGGACCTCCAGCGCGGGCCCGATGGCGGCGATCCGGTCGCCGGTGACGAGGACGTCTTCGCCGGGCAGCACCCGGTGGGCGTCGGCCAGCACCGTGCCACCCCGCAGGACGATCGATCCGCTCACCGCTGCCTCCAGTTGCGTACACTCGTCCGCCAGACGGACATCGGGTGGGTGCCGCCACTTTCGTCCAGTGCCGAGCCGGTGTCAATCCCCGCCGCTACGCTGCGGTCAGGACCATCGGAGAGGGAGGTGGCGCATGCCACGCGAGGGAACCGGTCCCGACTTCATCGAGGCGCTGGCCCGCGGGCTCGAGGTGATCACCGCGTTCCGGCCGGGCCGCCCGGCGATGACGCTCGCCGAGGTCGCCACGGCCGCCGGCCTGGCCCGCCCGACCGCGCGCCGGATCCTGCTCACCCTGGAGGAGCTCGGCTACGTCCGCAGCGACGGGCGCGACTACGCGCTCACCCCGCGCGTGCTCGACCTCGGCGTCGCCTACGTCCGCTCGACCGGCCTGTGGGACGTCGCTCGCCCCCACCTGGAACGCCTGGTCGCGCGCACGAACGAATCGTGCTCGATCGCCCAGCTCGACGGCTCCGACATCGTCTACGTCGCCCGGGTGGCGGTCCCGAAGATCGTCGCGCTCGCCGTGCAGATCGGCACCCGGTTCCCGGCGCTGCCGACGTCGCTGGGCAAGGTCCAGCTCGCCGCGCTGCCGCCGGACGAGCTGGAGGCGGTGCTGGCCGAGCCGAGCCGGTCCGGGCTGGTGCCGCGCTGGCGGCCCGAACGCCCCGAACGCGACGCCGAGCTGCGCGAAGTCCGGGCCCGCGGCTGGGCACTGACCGACGAGCAGCTCGCGCCGGGCATCCGGTCGGTGGCCGCGCCGCTGCGCGACGGGTCCGGGCGGGTGATCGCCGGGGTGAACGTCAACTGCCACGCCGCGGAGACGCCGGTCGAGAAGCTGCTGGAGCACCACCTGCCGCTGCTGCTCCAGACCGCCGGGGAGATCAGCGCGGACTTCGCCCGCCTCGACACCGTCCCGCACGTCACCGTCCCCGCCGCGCCCTGACCGCCCCCTACCCCCTCGATTGGGGCCCACCCGCGCGTCGCCCCGAGGTCGCCCGGCCGCTGTACCGGGTGGGCCGGGCCCGTGCCTTGACCGCGCCGCCGCACGCGAGCAGACTGCGGACACCAGTCCGTCAGACGGACAGATGTGGAGGCGTTGCGTGGATCGACCCGAGGGCCCGCTGTCCGGGCTGCTGGTCGCGGACTTCTCCCGGGTGCTCGCCGGGCCGTACGCCACGATGCTGCTGGCCGACCTCGGTGCCGACGTCGTCAAGGTCGAGGGGCCGCAGGGCGACGAGACGCGCACGTGGATGCCGCCGGTGCGCGGCGACGTCTCCACCTACTACCTCGGCGTCAACCGCGGGAAGCGGTCGATCGCCCTGGACCTGCGCGACGAGGCCGACGCCGCGGCCGCCCGCGAGCTGGCCGCCCGCGCGGACGTGGTGATCGAGAACTTCAAGCCCGGCGGGCTGGCCAAGTACGGCCTGGACTACGAAACCGTCCGCGCGGCCAACCCCCGCGCCGTCTACGCCTCGATCAGCGGGTTCGGCTCGGGCGAAGGGCGGCACGTGCCCGGCTACGACCTGATGGTGCAGGCGATCTCGGGGCTGATGAGCCTGACCGGCGATCCCGACGGGCCGCCGTACCGGGCCGGGATCTCGGTGTTCGACGTGATGGCCGGCAACCACGCGGTGATCGGCATCCTCGCCGCGCTGCGCCACCGCGACGCCACGGGCGAAGGGCAGCACGTCGAGGTCAACCTGCTGTCCTCGGCGCTGACCGGGCTGGTCAACCACAGTTCCGCCTACGCCGCCGGTGGCGTGGTCCCGTACCGGATGGGCAACGCGCACCCGAGCGTCTTCCCCTACGAACCGCTGCCCACCGCGGACGCCGACCTGATCGTCGCCGCGGCCAACGACGGGCAGTTCCGCCGGCTGTGCGAGGTGCTGGACCTGCCGGACGTCCCGGACGACCCGCGGTTCGCCCGCAACGCCGACCGCACGAAGAACCGCGAAGAGCTCCGGCCGCTGCTCGTCGAGCGGCTGAAGACCCGCGCCGCGGTGGACTGGTTCGAAGCGCTGACGAAGGTCGGTGTCCCGTGTGGACCGATCAACACCATCGACGGCGGGTTCGCGATGGCCGAACGGTTCGGCCTCGACCCGGTCGTCGAGGTCGGTGAAGGTGACCGCGCCGTCCCGACCACGCGCCACCCGATCCGGTTCTCCGCGACCCCCGCCGCCTACCGGCTGCCGCCGCCCGAGCTCGACGAACACGGCGCCGAACTGCGCGCCTGGCTGACGGAGGACCGCGATGCCTGACCCGGCCTACGAAACCGCGCTGGGTTCGTCCACCAAGGACAAGATCACGCTGCTCGGCCAGGACCTCGCCGAGGACGTGATGGGCTCGGTCGGCTTCGGCGAGCTCGCTTTCTGGCTGGCGACGCAGCGCCGGCCGGCCAAAGGGGAGACCCGGGTCTTCGAAGCGGTGCTGGCCGCGCTGGCCGACCACGGCTTCACCCCCACCGCGATCGTCACCCGGCTGACCTACCTGTCCGCCCCCGACTCCGTCCAGGGCGCGCTCGCCGCCGGGCTGCTGGGCGGCGGGTCGCGCTTCCTCGGCGTCACCGAGGACTGCGGCCGGTTCCTGCACGGCGTCCTCGCCGGAGCCGAGCTGCCCACCGACGAGGCCGGCTGGGACGCGCTCGCGCTCGCGACCGTCGAAAACCGCCGGGCGGAAAAGAAGTTCGTCCCCGGGCTCGGGCACCACGTGCACAAGGACGGCGACCCGCGCACCCGGCGGCTGTTCGCCATCGCCGAGGAGGAAGGGCTGCGCGGCCCGCACCTGGAGCTGTTCGCCGCGATCGGGCGGGTGCACCCGCGGGTGCTGGGCAAGACGCTGCCGCTCAACGGCGCGGGCGTCTGCGGGGCGGCGCTCGCCGACCTCGGGCTGCCGCTGGAGCTGCTGCGCGGGTTCGCGCTGCTGGCCCGGACCGCCGGGCTGATCGGCCAGCTCGCCGAGGAGCTGCGCCACCCCGTCGCGAACGACATCTTCCTGTCGGTCGACCTGAACAACCGGCCGGTCCCGCCGGACCCCGAATCCTGAGAGGAACGCCGATGCGGCTCGTCACCGAGGACAACATCACCGAGCTCGCCGCGGCGCGCTGGGCGAGCGCGCACGACCCGCGGACGGCGGAGGTGCTGGCCGCGCTCGTGCGCCACCTGCACGCCTTCGCCCGCGAGGTGCGGCTGAGCGAGACCGAGTGGATGGCCGCGATGCGGTGGCTCACCGAAACCGGGCAGATCAGCGACGAGAAGCGGGAGGAGTTCATCCTGGCCTCCGACGTGCTCGGCCTGAGCATGCTGGTGGTGCAGATGAACCACGCTTTCGACGCGAAGGCGACCCCGGCCACGGTGCTCGGCCCGTTCCACATCGACGGCTCCCCCGAAAAGGAGTTCGGCGGGGACATGTCCGACGGCCTGCCCGGCACGCCGCTCTACGTCACCGGCACCGTCGGCGGGCTCGACGGCTCCCCCGTCGCCGGCGCGGTGCTGGACGTGTGGCAGGCCGACGAGGAAGGCGCGTACGAGTCGCAGATCCCGGATGTCGACGAAGCCCGGCTGCGCGCGAAGTACACCAGCCGCGCCGACGGGACCTACTGCGTGCGCACCATCGCGCCCAAGGGCTATTCGATCCCGATGGATGGCCCGGTCGGCGAGCTGATCCGCGGGACCGACATCAGCCACTTCCGGCCCGCGCACGTGCACTTCCTGATCAACGCGGCCGGCTACGAGCCGCTGATCACCCACCTGTTCCAGGAGGGCGCCGAGTACCTGGACACCGATGTCGTGTTCGGCACCAAGCAGGAACTGGTCGTCGCGTTCGAGCCCCGCGACCCCGGGCCGACCCCGGACGGCGGGCAGTCCGCCGTGCCGTGGCTCGAAGCCCGGTACGACTTCGTCCTCCAGCCCGTGTGATCCCCGGTGCGCGCCGCGGAGATCCAGGTGGCGGGCGAGCCGCCGGTGGTGACCGACCGGCCGGAGCCCGAACCGGGGCCGGACGGGGTCGCGGTCAGCGTCACGGCGGCCCCGATCACCCCGCTGGACGTGCTCTGCGCGTCCGGCACGTCCTACTTCGGCCGGCCGGCGACCCCGTACGTGCCGGGGGTGCAGGGGGTCGGCGTCCTGACGCGGCCGGCGCCGATGCACCCGGCGGGCACGCCGGTCTGGTTCGCCACGGCCGCGGGCATGCTCCCCGGTGACGGCAGCATGGCCGAGCACGCCGCGGTGGCGTCCGCCGACGTGGTCGTCCTGCCGCCGGGGGCCGACCACGCGCTGGTGGCGGCGCTCGGGCTGTCGGCGGTCGCGGCGTGGCGGTGCCTGACCGGGACCGGGGACCTCGCCGCCGGGGAGACGGTGCTGGTGCTCGGCGCCGGCGGCGTGGTCGGCCAATCGGCGGTCCAGCTGGCGCGGGTGGCCGGGGCGGGGCACGTCGTCGCGTGCGCGCGCTCGGCGGCCGCGCTGGAGCGGGCCCGG
This sequence comes from Amycolatopsis sp. cg9, assembly GCF_041346945.1. NCBI lineage: Bacteria > Bacillati > Actinomycetota > Actinomycetes > Pseudonocardiales > Pseudonocardiaceae > Amycolatopsis > Amycolatopsis sp. cg9. The sequence goes on from NZ_CP166850.1 coordinate 7,893,279, forward strand.
CGGCTCGGCGCGGACTCCACCGTGCAGCTCGAAGCCGGCGACGACGTCGGCAGCCTGGCGCGGCGGCTCGGCGAACACCCGCCGGACCTCGTGCTCGACCCGGTGTGGGGGCTCCCGGCCGCGGCGGCGCTGCACGCGCTGCGCCCGGGCGGGCGCCTGGTCAACCTCGGCAGCTCGGCCGGTGAGCAGAGCCCGATGTCCTCCGCCGTGCTGCGCAGCCGGTCCTTGCACATCCGGGGTTACACGAACAACGAGCTCGACGCGGACCAGCGCCGCGAAGCGCTCCTGACGGTGGTCGGGCACGCGATGTCCGGCGCCCTCACCGTCGACTACGCGCGGGTGGCGCTGCAGGACGCGTCCCGGGCGTGGACCCGCCCGGGACGCGTGGTGCTAGTTCCCTAGGCGGGCGTAGCCGTCGACGGCGAGGCGCTTGCCGATCTGGTCGTAGACGGCCTGGTCGTCCGGGGCGACCGTGGCGAGACCGTCGACGTACCGGTTGAACAGGCAGAACGACGCCGCGATCAGCACGGTGTCGTGGATCTCGACGTCGGTGGCGCCCTCGGCGCGGGCGGCCGCGACGAGCTCGTCGGTGACCGCGCGCCCGGTTTCGCGGACGGCGAGGGCGATCCACAGCAGCGCCTTGATCTTCGCCGAGACGGGTGCGTCGTCGATGCCGCCGCACGCGGCGTCGACCACCGCGCGGCCGCCTTCGAGGGTTTCGGCCGCGGCGGCGGCGTGGCTGCCGGTGCAGAAGCGGCACTCGTTGCCGTTGGACACCACGGCCGCGATCAGCTCGCGTTCGCCGACGGTGAGGGAGTTGGGGCCGCGCAGCAGCACTTCGGCCAGCTGCCCGAGCGGTGCCGCGGTCTCCGGCCGGTAGGCGAACAGGGCGGAGATCCCGGGCAGGGCCGGGTCGAGCGGGATGTGCGGCATCGGTCCTCCTGGTGGGGCGGGGCGAAAGATCCTCCTCGTGAGTCTTTCGCCCCGCGGCGGCCCGGCCAACCTCCGCTTTGCGCAACCGGGCCGCCGCCGAACGCCTCAGCCGAACGCCTCAGCCGATGCTGAAGTCGTCCGCGTAGAGGGCGCTCTGCCCGTACCAGCCGTGGACGTAGACCGTCACCGCGCCCGAGGCCCCGGTGGTGAAGGGCACCGACAGCTGCGTCCAGCCGCTGCTGGAGGTCCACGTGCTCGCGCTGGCCCCGCCGCGGACGCCGACGTAGGCGTAGCTGCCCTGGACCCACGCCTTGAGGGTGTAGGCGTGGTTGGGGGCGAGGGTGACGTTCTGCGCGGCCTCGCCGGTGGCCGAGGCCGTCGGCACGACCTGCAGCGCGTGCGTGCCCGAGTGGGCCGGGGTGGCGACGATCGCGTCGCCCGCGGCGCTCCACGGGCTCAGCGCGCCGGTTTCGAAGCCGCCGTTGACGACGCCGCCGGCGGGCGGGGTGCCGTTCACGGTGAGGGTGAAGGTGGCGCTGTGGCTGCCGGAGGCGGCGGTGCCGGTGACGGTCAGCGGGTAGCTGCCGGGCACGGCCGCGGTCGTGGTGCTCACCGACAGCGTCGCGGTGCCGCCCGCGGTCACGGTGCCCGGGCTGACCGAGGCCGTGACGCCGGCGGGCGCGCCGGTGACCGACAGCGCGACCTGCTGCGCGGAGCCCGACGTCACCGCGGTGCCGATGGTGGCGGTGGCGGGCTTGCCGGGGTCGACGGCGGCCGAGGCCGGGTTCGCGGCGACGGAGAAGTCGTTGCCGGGCACGGAGGTCCCGCCGGTGAAGGGCTCGAAGGCGTGGCTGAAGAACCAGGTGTCCTGGGCGATGCCGGAGCAGTTGTCCGCGGCGGCGCCGCCGGGGCAGCTGCCGTTGTCGCGCTGCAGCGCCCAGAAGGAGATCTCGTTGATGCCCTTCGAGACGGCCCAGTTGTAGACGGTGGCGGCGTCGGCGGTGGTGAACGTTTCGGCGGGGCCGAAGTCGTCGACGCCGATCATCTCGGTGACCCCGACGCTCGCCCACAGCTGCGCCTGCGTCTTGCCCGGGTAGAGCGCGGCGAGCTGGGAGACCAGGCCGGCGGCGGCGGTCTGGGTGTCGGTGGCCATCTGGTGGGCGGCGTTGTCGTAGTAGTCGAAGGTCATCAGGTTGACGACGTCGACGCGGGTGCCGTTGGCGACGGCGTTGCGCAGCACGGCCAGGCCGCTGTCGGCGAGGCCGCGGGTGGTCGTGGGCAGGGTGTAGGAGATCTGCAGGGAGCGCCCGTTCGCCGCGGCCCAGTCCTGGACCTTCTTGATGGCCTTGTTGCGGCGGTCGATGCCGGCGGAGTTGGTGAGGGAGTTGTCCTCGATGTCCATGTCGAGGCGCGGGACGTCGTAGGTGGTGATCACCGACTCGTAGGCGGCGGCGATGGAGTCCACGCTGGTGCAGCTGTCGGCGATCTCGGTGCCGGTGTTGTCGGCGGTGTAGCCGCCGAAGGACGGGATGACGTCCCCGCCGCGGGAGCGGATCGTGGCGATGTCGGCGCCGAAGGTCGAGTTCGCGATCGGCATCCCGGTGTCACCGTTCCAGTAGACGGTGCAGGAGCTCTTGGTGGCGGCCTGGATGAACGCCATGGTGAGGTGCTTGGCGCCGGACTGCTGGGCCAGCGCGGCCGGGCTCTCCCCCGTCCAGGCTTCGAAGTAGGGCGCGAACACGTGCGCGGGCAGCGGTGTGGCGGCCTGCGCGGTCCCGGTGGTGGTGACCAGCGAACCGGCCGAAACCGCCAGCGCGGCCAGGAAAACGGACATTCGGGCGGAGAATCTGCGTCGTCGCATCTAGCGCTCCAGAGCCGGCGGTGAACCGTGCCGCGGCGGTGCACGGGGGAACGCCTTCAGGATTGGATCAGACCAATCTATGCGTCAAGGTCTAGACCACTAAACCGGCCGGATGGCCGCCGGGGTTGCGCCGGGCCGGAAAAGTCCGGTTCACCGCCGGCCGGAGCCGAGCGTGACCATGCCCGGCGCTTAACGATCGTGACAAAAACGTTCCAACACCACGGGTCTGCCGGTAGCGTGCGCGTCCATGCGGGTGACATGGGGGAAGATTGGACAACGCAGAGTGACCAAGCCGTGGCGGGCGGCCCCGAAAGCCGCGCTCTCCAGCCCGCTGACGCTGATCGTGGCCGCGGTGACCTCGCTGCTCGCCTGCTTCCTCGGCACCGCCGCGGTCCTGCAGGCCTCCGCGGCCGGCGGCGCGGCCGTGACCTACCAGACCGGGATCACCTGCCCCGACAGCTACGGCCCGGTCTTCGGCAAGGGCAACATCCGCGTCCAGGACATCCCCGCCCTCACCCAGGCCGTCCAGCGGCACGCCCCGGCACACGGCTTCGGCGCCCCGGTCGTCGGCGCCTACACCACCGTGCTGCGCGGCACCGAGTTCAACGGCGACCCGCACTACAAGATCCGCCTCGGCTACCGCGACCAGGCCGGCCTCGACAACCTGACGCTGCAGCAAGGCACGCGCGCGCCCGGCCTGTGGCTGGGCAACGTCGTCGCCGACGCCGAGCACATCGGCGTCGGCACCAAACCCAGCCTGCAGGGCATCCCGCTGCCCCCGGTCACCGGCATCTACGGTGACCTGCTCGACCCGCCGCCGCGGTGGTGGTGCTCGCAGCAGTCCGGCGCCGTCATCGACCGGCTGGTCGACGACCCGATCGACTCGATCGTCTTCGCCACCGACCAGAAAACCTTCGACACCGCGATCAAGGCCATCGGCCTGCCGACGATGCAGTACTTCCACATCTCCTTCTACGAACCGGCCCCGGCCACCCTCAGCGCCGCCGAAGACCTCCTGCGGCGCTCCCAGGACCTCGTCGCCGACGTCCGCGCCGACCTCACCGCCCAAGGCCTCGGCTCCCTGGTCGCCGCCAACGTCCCGACGTTCGAACGCTCGGTGCAGATCGCCCGCCAGGCCCAGGACAACGTGTTCGTCTCGATCCTGCCGCTCGCGCTGATCAGCGTCCTCGTCGGCTGCGCCGGCCTCGGCACCGTCGCCCTCCAGTGGTACCAGCGGCGGCACGCGCAGCTGCGGCTGCTCTCCGCCCGCGGCAGCGGCCCGGCCGCCCTCGGCGGCCTCGCCGTCGCCGAACTCGGCCTGCCGATCTTCGTCGGCGGCGCTGCCGGAGCCGCCGCCGCCCGGCTGCTGCTCGGCGTCTACGGCCCGCCCGGCGCCCCCGACCCGGCCGCCGAACTGCAGGCCGGCGGGGTCGCCGCGGGGACACTGGCGCTCTCGCTGGCACTACTGGCCCTCGTCGTCGCCGTCCGCGTCCACCGCGAGTTCGAACTCGGCCGCGTGCGGCGCAAGGGCAACCGGGCGCGGGTGCTGGCGTACTTCCCCTGGGAACTCGCGACCGCCGGCATGGCCTGGCTCGGCTGGACCCGGCTGGCGCACTACGGCAGCGGATCCCGGCTCGGAAATCCATTACCGCAAGTGGATCCGCTGGCACTGACCTACCCGGTGTTCGTCGTGCTGACCGTGGGCCTGCTGACCGCCCGGCTCGCGTGGCTGGCCCTGCACGCCTCCCACCGCGCCCGCTTCTGGTCGAAACCCGCACTCCAGCTGGCGATCCGGCGGCTCGCCGGCGCCCGCGCACCGGTCACCGGCGTACTCGTGATCGGCACCCTCGCGGTGGGCACCCTCGCCACCGGTATCGGCATCGCCCGCGGCCAGGAAGAGGCGCTGAACACCAAGTCGGCGGTCTTCGTCGGCAGCAACGCCCGCCTCGACACCGACAGCCCGATCGGCATGGGCCAAGTCGCGATGCCCACCTCCCTCGCCGGCACCAGCACCGTCGTCGGCGAACTCACCGGCACCGGCAGCGTGGTGCTCGTCATCGACCCGGCGACGTTCGCCCGCGGCGCCGCCGCCGACAGCGTCCCGACCGGCGACCTCGACGAGCTGCTGCGCACGATCTCGCAGCCCGACCCGCGCGGCACCCCGGTCATCCGCGTCGGGCACACCGCCAAGCAGACCGCCGTGCTGCCCGACGGGCTCCCCGACGCCGTCCCCGCCGGCGACCTGCCGGTCTTCCCGATGATCGGCACCTCACCCGGCTACGTCGTCTCCCGCACCGTCCTCAGCCACGCCCAGCTCGACAGCGTCCCCAAGTGGAGCGTGCTCACCAAGGCACCGATGGCGGAAGCCACCACCGCGCTGCGCGACGCCGGCGTGTTCATCCCGAACCGCGTCAGCCGCGAAACCGCGCTCGACGGCCTCCCGTTCTTCGTCGTCTCCTGGACGTTCTCCTTCGTCGCCCTGCTCGGCGCGGTCCTCGGCGTCGTCGCGATCCTCGCCCTCCTCGTGGCCGTCGAAGTCCGCCGGCGGCAGAACGCCCTCGCCGGCGCACTGGTCCTGCGCATGGGCATGCGGCCACGGACCCTGCTCGCCAGCCACCTCATGGAACTCGGCGCGCTCAGCGGACTCGCGATCACCGTCGGCGTCGTCTGCGGGATCTCCGTGGCCGGCCTTTCGGTACCGCGCTTCGACCCCGCCACGTTCCTCGCCCCACGCTCGGAACTACCCGACCCGCTGCCCTTCGTCCTGACCGTCGTCGTCATCGGCGTGGCGGTCGTCGCCCTCGCCGGCTGGATCGCGGTGCGCTCGGTGCGCACCGCCCGGACCGCGGAGCTGATCCGTGCCTGAAAAACCGATCTTCTCCCTGCGCGGCATCGGCGTGGACTACCAGACCCCCGCCGGCCTCGTCACCGGCGTCGACGACGTCAGCATCGACGTCCCCGCCCGCGGGATGACCGTCCTCGCCGGACCGTCCGGCTCCGGCAAGTCGACGCTGCTGCGGGTACTCGGCCTGTTCGAACAACCCGCCCGCGGCACCCTGACCTTCCAAGGCGCCGACATCCGCAAGCTCAAGCACCGCGAACGCCGCGCCCTGCGCCGCACCCACCTCGGACTGGTGTTCCAGAACCCCGCCGACAACCTGCTCGGCTACCTCTCCGTCGCCGAAAACCTCCGCGCCGCCGCCGAAGCCGCCGGCACCGACTGCAACCCCGACGACATCCTCGGCCAGCTGGGCCTGCACGGCACCGGCGACTGGAAGATCTCCGCGCTCTCCGGCGGACAGCAGCAGCGCCTCGCGTTCGGCTGCGTCCTCGCCGCCCGCTCCACGGTCATCCTCGCCGACGAACCCACGTCCCAACTGGACGAAGCCTCGGCCGACCTCGTCCTCGACACCCTGCGGTACCTGGTGGACCAGGACTTCGCGGTCCTGGTCGCCTCCCACGACGACCGCCTCATCGACCTCGGCGCACGAGTCGCCCGGCTGCACAAGGGCACCCTCGAACACGTCGAAGAACGGGAACCGCTGCCATGACCCTCGTCGAAGCCAAGGGCCTGCGCCGCAGCTTCACCCACCCCAGCGGCGACATCGAAGTGCTGCGCGGCCTCGAACTGCGCGTCGGCGCCGGCGAACTCGTGACCGTCTCCGGCCGCTCCGGCTCCGGCAAGAGCGCACTGCTGGCCCTGCTGTGCGGGTTCGACTCCCCCGACTCCGGCTGCGTCCTCCTCGACGGCGTCCCCATCACCGGCGCACCCCCGTGGCACACCTGCGCCGTCCTGCCCCAGGCCCTCGGGCTCGCCAACGAACTCACCATCGCCGAGAACGTCGCCCTCCCCCTCCGGCTCCGCTCCGACATCCCCCGCCCCGCCCCCGCGGAAATCCACGCACGGGTCACCGAACTCCTCGACGAACTGGGCATCGCCGACCTCGGCGACCGCTACCCCCTCGAGGTGTCCTTCGGCCAGCAGCAACGCGTCGCCCTCGCCCGCGCCGTCGCCGGCCGGCCCCGCGTCCTGCTCACCGACGAACCCACCGCCCACCTCGACGCCGGCTCCACCCCCCGCGTCCTGCGCCTGCTGCGCCGATGCGCCGCCGAAGGCGCCGCGGTCATCGTGGCAACCCACGACGACGAGGTCCACCGCATCGCCGACCGCCGCGTCCGCCTCCTCGACGGCGTGCTCACCGCCCTGCTGGACTGATCAGGAATCGAGAAGCACAGGTCAGCGGCCCGGAATAGCGTCATCGCCGTACCGCACACCTACTCCAGGAGCACCACGATGAGCACCCAGGGGATCAAGACCGTCCTGCACCCCGTCACCGACCTCGCCGCCGCCAAGGCCGTCTACACCGCCCTGCTCGGCACCGAACCCCAGGCCGACGCCCCCTACTACGTCGGCTACGACACCGCCGGCCAGCACATCGGCCTCGTCCCCAACGGCGCCCGGCAAGGCATGACCGGCCCGGTGACCTACTGGCACGTCGACGACATCAAGGCCAAGCTCGCCGAAGTCACCGCCGCCGGCGCCCAGATCAAGGACGAGCCGAAGGACGTCGGCAACGGCCGCCTGGTCGCGACCTTCACCGACGCCGACGGCAACGTCCTCGGCCTGCTCCAGGACTAACCGAGCGCGGTCGCCCGGCTGACGTCCTCCCACGCCGCCAGGTCCGCCGCGAGCGCCTCGTGCTGCGCCCGGATCGCCTCCACCGCATCCGCGCCCAGCGCGAGGCGCAGCGGCGCATCCGCACTCCCGACCGCCCGCACGATCGCCGCCGCGGCCTTCGCCGGATCACCCGGCTGCGTACCGTCCATGGCCTCCACCGCCTCCCGCGTACCCGACGTCGAAACCGCGTACGCCTCGATCGAGCGGGAACGCTGCATGCGGCCACCACCGAACTCCGTGCGGAACGCACCCGGCTCGACGATCAGCACCCGCACCCCGAACGGCGCCACCTCCGCCGCCAGCGCCCCCGAAATACCCTCCAGCGCGTACTTCGCCGCGCAATAAGCACCGAAGCCCGGCATCGACAGCTGACCACCCATCGAGCTGATCTGCACGACCGTGCCACTGCCCTGCGCCCGCAAGTGCGGCAGCACCGCCTTCGTCACCGCCACCGCACCGAAGAACATCACGTCCAGCAACCCGCGCAGCTCACCCATCGTCAGCTCCTCGACCGCACCGACCGAGCCGTTCCCCGCGTTGTTCACCACCACGTCGATCCGGCCGAACGCCGCCAGCGCCGCCTTCACCGCCGCGTCGATCTGCCCTTCGTCGGTCACGTCCAGCGCCGCCGTCGCGACCCGGTCACCACCGCGCTCCTGAAGCTCCGCCAGCGTCTCCGGCCGCCGCGCGGTCGCCAGCACGCGGTCACCCGCCGCCAGCGCGGCCAGCGCGATCTCCCGGCCGAACCCGGCCGAGCACCCGGTGATCAGCCAGACACGGCCGTCGGTGTTCGTCATCTTCCGTTCCTCCCAGTGGTTTCCTCCCGCCATCCTGCGGACGATCACCACCGGGACGCCAACACCGGTCACCTGCCACGGCTACAGTCTGAGCCTGTGACCCCCGAGCTCCGGCAACTGCGCTACTTCGTCGCCGTCGCCGACGAAACCAGCTTCACCCGCGCCGCCGCCGGCCTCCACATCGCCCAGCAATCGCTCTCCCAGCAGATCACCGCCCTCGAACGCACCCTCGGCGCCCGCCTCTTCGACCGCGACACCCGAGGCACCCGCCTCACCCCCGTCGGCGCACTGTTCCTCCCCGAAGCCCGCGCGGTCCTCACCCGCGCCGACGAAGCCGTCGCCGCCCTCGGCCGGGCCGTCCGCGGCGAAATCGGCACCGCCCGGCTCGCCTTCCTCACCACCACCGCGAACTACCTGCTGCCCCCGATCGTCCGCGCCGTCCGCGCACGGTTCCCCGGCCTCGCGGTGACGACCGCCGAAGCGTCCATCGCCGAACTCGTCGACGGCCTCCGCGAAGGCCGCTTCGACCTCGCCTTCACCCGCCCACCACTGGTCAACGACCTGACCTCACGAACCTTGCTCACCGAAGAGGTCTGCGCCGTCCTCCCCGCCGACCACCACCTCGCCACCCGCCCCGCCCTGAAGCTCGCCGACCTCGCCGCCGAACCATGGGTACTCACCCCACGCACCAGCTGGGAACCCTGGCACCGCGCCTACGACGACGACTTCGCCGCCGCCGGCTTCACCCCGCACGTCGTCCAGCGCGCCGCCACCGTCCAAGGACTCCTCGGCCTCGTCGCCGCCGGCGTCGGGGTCACCCGCCTGACCCGCTCCTCCCACAGCCTCCGCCGCACCGGCGTCGCCTTCGTCCCCCTCGACGGCGACCGCGCCCGCACCGAACTCGTCTGGTCACCCGGCAACGACAACCCCGCGATCCGCACCATCACCGACGTCGCCGTCCAGCTCGCCGTGACCACCGACCTCACCCAAGCCGGCTAGCAGGTGCCCGCGGAAGCAGCTGCCGCACGCAGCGACCCCGGCCGGCTCCCGGAGTGACCGGGCACGCACACCATCCCGCACCGCACCGGCCACCCCATCCGTAGAATCGACGCCGATGCGACGTCTTCGGTGGTACTGGGGGGCACTGGTCCTCGTCTGCGTGGCCCTGCTGATCGGCTCGTTCGTCTTCTTCGGCTCCGAAAGCAAAAACGGCCGACCGCAACCCCGCCAAGGCCCACCCGGCACCGGCCCGCTCACCGTCGTCGCCATGGGCGACAGCACCGTCTCCGGCGAAGGCGCCGGCCAGTACACCGCCACCACCAACGGCCAAGGCGGCAACTGGTGCCACCGCTCCCCCAACGCCTTCGTCGAAAAGATCGCCATCCCCGGCATCACCGCCCACGTCAACCTCGGCTGCTCCGGCGCCCCCGCCGAACAGGTCGCCCTCGGCGACACCAAGCAGTGGACCGAAGGCTCCCAAGCCCAGCAGCTCGCCACCCTCGTCAAGGACCACCGCGTCGCCGCCGTCGTCATCGCCGTCGGCGCGAACGACGAACCCAAGTTCTCCAACCAGGTCACCGAATGCTTCAAAGCCTGGTTCGACCCCGGCGGCCCGCCCTGCAGCGAAGCACTCAAGCGAAGCTGGCAGTCCAAAGTGGACGCCATGGTCCCCAAGGTCGCGACCGCCGTCTCCGACGTCAAGAAAGTCCTCGCCCAAGCCGGCTACGTCCCCGCCGACTACCAGCTCGTCCTGCAGTCCTACGCCGCACCCATCGGCCCGGACCTGCCCGAAGACCTGCGCACCCTCAACGGCTGCCCGTTCCGCGTCGAAGACCTCCGCTGGATCTCCCAGACCGGGATCGGCGTCCTCTCCTCCGGACTGAAAGCGGCCGCGCAGCAAACCGGCGCCCGGTTCCTCGACCTCGCCAAAGCCGGCGTCAAGCACGAAGCGTGCAGCGGCGGGGCCAACCCCGCGACCGAGTGGTTCACCCGGCTCACCCTGCAGCTGGCGGACCTCGGCCAAGCCGACCGGGCCGGCCACGCGCTGCAGGAGTCGTTCCACCCCAACGCCGCCGGGCACGCCGCGATCGCCAACTGCCTCACGGAGTTCATCGCGGCCCGCGAAGGGAACGCGTCCTGCCTGGCCGGTGCGGACGGGAAGCTACACTCGGCCCCGGAGGTCGTCGCCCGCTGAACCCCCCGCAGGTCCGCAGCGGGGTTTCCAGTCGGTACCACGGCTGTTTGTCAAGTCCGCCCAGCGGTATAGGGCGTTATACACTCAAAGATCGAGCGCCGCTCGCAGTGCGATGTCGATGCGCTCCTGGACTTCGAGGTCGATCTCGGCGATCCGCTCGTCGAACCACGGCCGGTAGAGCCGGGTCAGGTTGAGCGTCGACACCCAGTAGCGCGCGTCGATCGCGACGCCGAGGATGTCCTGCGGGTCGCGTTCGAGCAGTTCGGTACCGAGCAGCCAGGGCCGCTCGGACTCGTTCACCCCGTCCGAGGACAGCAGCACGACCGTGCGCTGCCGGGCCGGTTCGGTCGGGGGGTGGTACGTCCAGACTTCACCCCTGCGCACGCAGATCCTTTTCCGCCGCGCTGCGCTCGGCCTCGTCCGATTCCGCGAGGGCCGGCTCCGGCTTCCGCGGGGTGTAACCCGTGCGAACCGCCTCGCGCCTGGCCGCCTTCGACAGCCAGGACGAGACCGAGATTCCGTGGGCTTTCGCGGCTCGTTCGGCGAATTCCAGCGCGCCGCTGTCCAGCGAAAGAGTGACCTTACGTGTTGCCATACCTTTTACCGTACCAGTGCTCCGGCCACCGGGCGGACCGCCGACGTCAGAACGTCGGCGAACGTCCCTCGAACGGCGTAGAGAGCACCACCGTCGTGCGGGTCGACACCTTCGCGGACTCGCGGATCCGGCGCAGCAGGTCCTCCAGCGCCAGCGGCGACTGGACGCGCACCAGCAGGATGTAGGACTCGTCGCCGGCCACGGAGTAGCACGACTCGATCTCCTTGATGTGCTGGATCCGCTGCGGGTAGTCGTCCGGCGCCCCCGGGTCGTTCGGCGTCAGCGAGATCAGCGCCGTGAGCGGCAGGCCGATCTGCTCGCCGTCGAGCCGCGCGGTGTAGCCGAGGATGACCCCGCGCTGCTCGAGGCGGCGCACCCGCTGGTGCACCGCCGACACCGACAGCCCGACCCGCTCGGCGAGGTCGGTGAAGCTGCGCCGCCCGTCGGCCGCGAGCTCCTGGACGATCGCCTGGTCCAGCGGCTCCAGGCCGCCGGGTGTCATGCGTCCAGCACGACGAGCTCGTGCGGCTGGTTGTTGACGGACTCGACGCCGTCCTCGGTGACGATCACGATGTCCTCGATCCGGGCGCCCCAGCGGTCCGGCTGGTAGATGCCCGGCTCGACGCTGAAGGCCATGCCCGGCTCCAGCGGCAGCGCGTTGCCGGCGATGATGTACGGCTCTTCGTGCACGTCCAGGCCGATCCCGTGACCCGTGCGGTGGATGAAGTACTCGCCGAACCCGGCCTCGGCGATGACGTCGCGCGCGGCGGCGTCGACGGCCTCGGCGGTGACGCCCGGCTTGACCGCGGCCACCGCGGCGGCCTGGGCGCGCTGCAGCACCGCGTAGGTCTCGGCCACGTCGGCGTCGCGCGGCGTGCCCACGGCGTAGGTGCGGGTGGAGTCGGAGTTGTAGCCGGCCGGCAGCGGGCCGCCGATGTCGACGACCACGACGTCACCCTTCTCGATGACGCGGTCGGAGACGTCGTGATGCGGGCTGGCGCCGTTCGGGCCCGAGCCGACGATCACGAAGTCGGCCTGGACGTGGCCCTCCTCGACGATGGCCGCGGCGATGTCGGCGCCGACCTCCGCCTCGGTGCGGCCGGGCCGCAGCCACTCGTGGACGCGGGCGTGCACGCGGTCGATCGCGGCGCCGGCCTCCCGCAGGGACGCGATCTCGGCGGCGTCCTTGCGCATCCGCAGCTCACGCACGACCGGGCCGGCCAGCGTCTGCTCGGCCTCGCCGAGCGCGGCCCGCAGCGCCAGCACGTGCAGCGCCGGGGTGAAGTCGCTGACCGCGACGCGGCCGGGCTTGCCGAGCCGGTCCGCGACGAGCTTGTACGGGTCGTCGCCGTCCACCCAGGTGAGCAGCTCGACGCCGAGCTCGTCGGTCGGGACGTCGGCGTACCCGGGCGCCTCCAGCTTCGGGACGACGAGCGCCGGCGTGCCGTCGGCGGGCACGACGAGGGTGGTGAGCCGCTCGAACGAGCCACCGGCCTGCCCGAGCAGGTACCGCAGGTCGGAGCCGGGCGCGATCAGCAGGGCATCGGTACCGGCGGCCGCGGCGGCGGTGCGGGCGCGGTCGAGGCGAGCGCGGAGGGCGGCGGCGTCGGGGGCTGGCGTGTGGAGGGATCGGCGCGACATGGGGCGAGCCTAGCCGGGCCCGGGCGGGCGGATCGCCCGGCGGGCCCGCGACATGCCGGGCCGGGTGACGCACCTCCCCTCCCCCGCCGAAGCTCGCTGAAGGGGACGTTGCTCGCATCAGATGCGAGGAAAGTCCCCTTCAGCGCGTCTCACGCGGGGAACGTCCCCTTCAGCTGCCGGGCGTGGCAGGCTGTGCGGGTGACCGGATCCCTTGCCCTGCTCGACTCCGCGAGCCTGTACTTCCGCTCGTTCTTCGCCCTGCCCGACTCGATGCGCGCCGCGGACGGGACGCAGGTCAACGCCGTGCGCGGGTTCGCCGACACGATCGCGCGGATCCTCACCGACCGGCGGCCCGCCCGGCTCGTGTGCTGCCTGGACGCGGACTGGCGGCCGAAGTTCCGCACCGACCTGCTCCCCAGTTACAAGGCCCACCGGGTCGCGGAGGAGACCGGGAGCGGCCCGGACGTCGAAGAGGTGCCCGACCCGCTCACCCCGCAGGTGCCGATCATCCTCGACCTCCTCGAGGCCTTCGGGTTCGCGACCGCGGAGGCGGCGGGCTACGAGGCCGACGACGTCATCGGCGCCCTGGCGACCCGGGAGAAGGACGTCCCGGTCGAGGTGATCACCGGGGACCGCGACCTGTTCCAGCTGGTGCGCACCGAGCCGTCACCCGCTTCGGTGATCTACGTCGGCAGGGGGTGGGCGAAGGCCGAGGTGCTGGGCCCGGCCGAGATCGCCGAGCGCTACAGCCTGCCGCGCGAGACCGCCGGGCCGGCGTACGCGGACATGTCGGTGATGCGCGGCGACCCCTCCGACGGGCTCCCCGGCGTCGCGGGGATCGGCGAGAAGACCGCCGCGAAGCTGATCACGCAGTTCGGCTCGCTGGACGCGCTGCTCGAGGCCTCGGCGGCCGGGGACTCCCGCGTCCCGCTCAAGACCCGGCTCCGGCTCTCCGACGCGGCCGACTACCTCGCCGTCGCACCCACCGTGGTGCGGGTCGCGGTCGACGCGCCGGTCGAGCAGTCCCGCCCCGACACCGTGCCCGCGGTACCCGCCGACCCCGACCGGGTCGCCGAGCTCGCCGAGCGGTGGAACCTGGGCAACTCCGTCGAACGGCTCCTCAAGGCCCTCCCCGGCGCCTAGAAGTGCGTGCCGCACCACGGTGCGGAGATCGTCGTGAACAGCTCGTCCGCGCGGGCCACCGCGGCCGGGTCCCCGGCCTCGACGCGGCCCGCGTGCACCAGCGCCGTGGCGCTCCACTCCCCCAGGTACAGCATGCCGAGGGTGTCGACGTCGAGGGTCAGGTCCGCGGCGGCGCCGGTCCGCCGCGCGCCGTCCGGGCCGACCTCGTAGTGCCCGGTGTTGGCGGGCAGCAGGCGGTCGGTCACCGCGAGCACCACCGGTGCCGCCGCCCGGTACGTCCGGGCCGCCAGCACCGCCGGGACGTCGACCGGCCGCAGCCACAGGTCGTCCTCGACGGCGAGGGTGGCGGCGTGCCGGTGGTCGGTCAGCATCGCCGACAGGGGCTCGTCCACCGGGCGGTGGCGCGCGTGCACCGCGGAAACCAGGTCGACCGACAGCAGGAACCGCCAGAGGCCGGCCAGCGCGGCCGGGCCGCCGGCGTGCAGGTCGCGGACGTTCAGCAACGCGCCTTCGTCCGGGGCGTCCGGTGACCGGCGGCTGAGGGTCTCATACACGACGAACCCGTCGTCCCCGTCAGGTCCACTGTGGACGGCCACGACGTGGTCGCCGTCCACGCCGGCGAGCCGGTCGTGCATGACGGGCCACCACTGCGGCGGGCGGCCGACCGTGCCCGGGCGGCGACCGATCCGGTGGTACAGCCCGGGAATCTCCTTCACGGCCTCGTCCGGCGTCAGCATCCGCACCTCGCCCGAGAGCGCGACGCCCTCGCGCAGCCGGGCCGCCGGCCGCGCCACCCGGATCGTCTTGCCCAGCGCGGCCGAGCCGTAGCCGAAGCGGCCGTAGATCGTGGGCTCGCTCGCGTGCAGGACCGCCAGCGGCAGCCCGCGCGCGGCGATGTCGGCCAGCTGGACGCGCATCAGCTCGGTCAGCACCCCGCGGCGCGTGCGATCCGCGCGGACCCCGACGCCGTCGACCGCGGCGGCCGGCAGCACCCCGCCGCCGGGCACCGCGAGATCGGTGTCGAAGGAGCTCGCGATCCCGATCGGGGTGTCGCCGTCGAACGCGCCGAACTTGTGCGCCGCCGGCCACGAAACCCCGAAGCGGGACCAAAGGTCGTCACTGACGCGGTTGCTGTGCAGGGAACGGCCGAGCAGGTCGAACGTGCTGCGGCGCTCGTCCTCGGTGACGGGGCGGACGTCGAAGGCGGTCATGCCGCCGATCTTGCCGCCCGGCGCGGGCCGCGGCACCCCGTTTTAGAAGTGGGAGCCGCTCCACGGCACCGACCGGGTGCCGAACAGCACGTCCGCCGCCGCGGCGGCGGACGGGTCCCGCACCTCGATCCGGCCCACGCCGGCCAGCGCCGACGCCCGCCAGGTGCCGAGGTAGAGCATCGCGAGCGTGGTGACGTCGAGCCGGAGCGCAGCGGGCCCGTCGGTGCGCCCGGCACCGTCCGGGCCGATCCGGTAGGTGCCGCTGTTGTCGGGCAGCAGCGGGTCCGTGACTTCGACGACGACCGGCTCGGCGGGCCCGTATTCCCGCGTGCCCAACGCCTTCGGGACGTCGACGAGCCGCACCCAGTGCTCGTCACCGATCCGGTTCTCGGTCAGCAGGCGGTGGTCTTCGAGGAGCAGCTCGATCGGCTCGTCGAGCGGGCGTTCCTCGGCGACGATCCGGTCCACCAGGTCCACGCCGAGCAGGAACCGCCACAACCCGGCGAACGCGGCCGGCGTCGCGGCGAACAGGTCCGGGACCTCCAAGTTCTTGGTCCACGGGTGCGCTTCCAGCCCCTCGACGAAGTACGTCGCGAAGCCGTCCGGCCCGTCGGGACCGTGGTGCACCACCGCTTTCATCGGCTGGCTGCGCCGCCGGCACTGGGCCTCGTAGAGCCGCCACACCACTTCCGGCCGGGACATCATCCCAGGCCGCCGCCCGATGCGGTCGTAGACGCCGGGGAGGACCTCCCAGGCCCGGTCGGCGTCGAGCAGTTCGATTTCGCCGCCAACGGGGGCGTCCGGCCGCAGCCGGGCCCGCGCCCGGTCGACGACGTAGGTGCGGTTCCGCGTCGCCAGGCCGTAGCCGAACCGGCCGTAGATGGACGCTTCGGAAGCCAGCAGGTTCGCGCACACCGCCCCGCGCGCCGAGAACTCCTCCAGCTGCGCCGCCATCAGCGCGCGCAGCACACCGCGGCGGGTCCGGTCCGCGCGGACACCGACGCCGGTGACGGCGGCCATCGGCACCCGCGCCCCGCCCGGCACGGTCAGCTCCGCGTCGAAGAACCGCGCCGTGCCGATGAGCTCCGGGTCGAACGCGCCGATCGCCCCGCCGGGCTGGTAGGTGCGCCCGGAGTGTTCCCATTCCGCGTCGGTGGCCGGGCGGAAGTGCACGGTGTCGCGGAACAGGTCGCTCGCGGCGCGGTGCTCGTCGGTGCGCAGCGTCCGGATCTCGAAATCGCTCATCCCCGGATCATCTCCGGAAACGGCGAAGTCCGGCCACCGGAATTCCCCGGCGACCGGACTCCTCGCGCGCTACTTGGTGGCGGGCGGGGAAACCTCGTAGTTCCCGCCGTCGCCCTTGACCGTGATCGGCACCTGCTGCGGCTTGCCCGCGATCGTGGCGGTGCACTCGAACTTCGCGCCGTCCTCGACCTTCTGCTCGGCCGGGCAGGTCACGCCGGTGACGCCGTCGATCTTGTACGTCTCGGTGAGCAGCTTCTGCACGTCGGTCTGCATCTGGGTGTTGTTGAAGACCTGCGTCTTGAAGAACCCGGGTGCGACGAACCCGAGCACCCCGACGACGGCGAGCACCACGACCAGCGCGACGACGCCGATCAGCAGGCCCTTCTTGGACTTCCCCGGCTGCTCCCCCTCCGGCGCACCGGCGCCGGGGTACTGCTGCTGTTGCTGGCCGTAGTCGTACTGGCCCGGCGGCTGCTGCCCGTACTGCGGCTGCGCCTGGGGCCCGCTCTGCGGGTACGCCCCGCCCGGCTGCTGCCCGTACTGCGGCTGGGCCTGCGGGCCGCTCTGCGGGTACCCGCCACCGGGCTGCTGCTGCCCGTACGGCGGCGGCTGCTGGCCCCACTGCGGCTGCTGAGGCTGCTGCGGCTGGCCGTACCCGCCCGGCTGCTGCCCCCACTGCTGGGGTTGCTGCGGCTGGCCGTACTGCTGCTGGTTCGGGTCGTAGGAAGGCGGCTGCTGGCCCCATTGGGGCTGCTCCTGCGGGCCGCTCGGCGGGTACGCGCCGCCCGGCTGCTGCCCGTACTGGGGCTGCTGTGGGTCGTTGCCGCCATACGGCGTGCTCATCGTCTGCCTCCGCCTGCTTCGCTCAACTGGCTCTCCACCCCGAAACCGCCGTAAAGCCGCGTACGCACGGTGTTCCCCGCGATCCAACCACAGGTCGGACCCGAGCACACGTGTCCACGCTCACCACCTGCGCCGCTTGGAGCAGGGCTAACACGGAGTTCACGCGGCACCCGCGGCCACGACACCACGGCGCAGGGCCTTCACCGCGTCCGCCGCCGCCGCACCCACCGGATCGGCCTTGCCGAGCACGTCCCGGATCTGGTCGAGCAGGTCGATCACCTGGCGCGACCAGCGCACGAAGTCACCCGCCGACAGCTCCTGGCCGTTCGCCTCGGCCGCGCTGAGCACCTTCTCCAGCGATTCCCCGCGCGCCCACCGATAAACCGGCCACGCGAACCCGGCGTCGGGCTCCCGCGTCCGGTCGAGCCGGTGCCGCCGCTCGTCCTCGGTCAGCTCCACCCACAGCCGCACGGTCTCCTGCCACGCCTCGGGCACCGCGCCCCCGGGCAGCCGCGGCTCGCCCGCGGTGTCCCGGCGCGCCTCGAACACCAGGGTCGACACGACCGCGGCGAGCTCGGCCGGGCCCAGGCCCTGCCACACACCGTGCCGGATGCACTCGGCCGCGAGCAGATCGGACTCGCTGTAGAGCCGGGTCAAGCGCCGGCCGTGCTCGGTGACGCGGTCCTCCCCGTCCCCGGCCGACTCCGGGCCCAGGTACCCGCGTTCCCCGAGCAGCGCCAGGATCCGGTCGAACGCCCGCGCCAGCGAGTGCGTCGTCGCGGCGACCTTCCGTTCCAGCTGCTGGGTTTCCGCGGTCAGGCGCTGGTACCGCTCGACCCAGCGCAGGTTCGCCTCGCGCTCGGCCAGCCCGTGGCCCGGGTGGGCGCGCAACGCCCGCCGCAGCGCCGCCAGCTCCCCGTCCTCGTTGGCCCCGGACCGCCGCTTCTGCCTGCCAGGCAACGAAATCCCGGCGTTGCGCAGCGTCGAAGCGATGTCGCGGCGGGTCTTCGGCGAACGCAGCTCGATGTGCCGCGGCAGCTTGATCCGCCCCAGCGCCTCGACCGGCGCCGGGAAGTCGGCCACCGACAGCGGCCCGGACCAGCGGTCCTCGGTCACCACGACCGGCCGCGGTTCGCGGATCGGGTCCAGCCCCGGGTCCACCACCACGGCCAGCCCGGCACGACGGCCCGCCGGCACCGCGATGACATCGCCCTTGCGCAGCTTCTCCAGCGACTCGGCCGTCCCCGCCCGCCGCACCGCGGTGTTCTGCCGGGACAACGCCTTCTCCCGCGCCGAGATCTTCGCCCGCAGCTCGACGTACTCGAGCATCTCGTCGAAGTCGCCGGTGATGGCGGCCGCGTACCCCTTGAGCGCTTCCTTGTTCCGCTCGATCCGCCGCGCGGTGCCGACCACCGACCGGTCGGCCTGGAACTGGGCGAACGACTGCTCCAGCAGCTCCCGCGCCTCGGCCGCGCCGACCTGCGCGACCAGGTTCACGGCCATGTTGTACCCGGGCCGGAACGACGACCGCAGCGGGTAGGTCCGGGTCGACGCGAGCCCGGCGACCTGCTTGGGGTCGACCCCGGGCTGCCACGCGACGACGGCGTGGCCCTCCACGTCGATCCCGCGCCGCCCGGCCCGGCCGGTGAGCTGCGTGTACTCCCCCGGCGTCAGGTCGACGTGCGCTTCGCCGTTGTACTTCACCAGGCGCTCGAGGACGACCGTGCGGGCCGGCATGTTGATCCCCAGCGCGAGGGTCTCGGTCGCGAACACGACCTTCACCAGACCCCGGACGAACAGCTCCTCGACGGTCTCCTTGAACGCCGGCAGCAGCCCCGCGTGGTGGCCGGCGATGCCGCGCTCGAGGGCTTCCCGCCACTCCCAGTAGCCGAGCACGCCCAGATCGCCCTCGGGCAGCTCCGACGTCCGCGCGTCGATCACCCGGCGGATCTCCTCGACCTCGCCGGGGCCGTTCAGCCGCAGCCCGGACCGCACGCACTGCGCCACCGCGGCGTCGCACCCCGCACGGGAGAAGATGAACACGATCGCCGGCAGCAGCCCGGCCCGGTCCAGCTGCTCGACGACGTCGACCCGCGACGGCGGCCGGAACCGCGGCATCCGCGGCGGCGCGCCCCGCCGCCCGCGCGGGCCGCGGAACCCGGCGGGCGCGTACTGCCTGCCGATCTCCTCCGTGCGGCGCAGCAGGGTCGGGTTGATCCGCAGCTCGGCGCCGGGCAGGTGGGTGTCCTCGCCCGCGAACAGGTCCAGCAGCCGGTTGCCGACCAGCATGTGCTGCCACAGCGGGACCGGCCGGTGCTCGTCGACCACGACGGTGGTGTCCCCGCGCACCTCGACCAGCCATTCGCCGAACTCCTCGGCGTTGCTGACGGTGGCCGACAGCCCGACCACGCGGACGTGCTCGGGCAGGTGCAGGATCACCTCTTCCCAGACCGCGCCGCGGAAGCGGTCGGCGAGGTAGTGGACCTCGTCCATGACGACGTAGCCGAGGTCGGTGATCGTCGAGGAGCCGGCGTAGAGCATGTTGCGCAGCACCTCGGTGGTCATCACGACGACCTGGGCGTTGCCGTTGAGCGAGGTGTCCCCGGTGAGCAGGCCGACGGCGTCGGCGCCGTAGCGGGCGACCAGGTCGGCGTACTTCTGGTTCGACAACGCCTTGATCGGCGTGGTGTAGAAGCACTTGCGGCCCTCGGCCAGCGCCAGGTGCACGGCGAATTCGCCGACGACGGTCTTGCCCGCCCCGGTGGGCGCGCAGACGAGCACGCCGTGGCCGCCCTCGAGGGCTTGGCACCCCCGGATCTGGAACTCGTCGAACTCGAAGGACGCCTCCGCGGCGAAGCGCGTCAGCTGGGGGTACTTCCCGCGGCGCGAGGAGGCCGCATAGGCCTCGGCCGGGGACGGAGAAGGGCTACTGGCCACCTCGTCAGGGTTTCACATCCCCCCGCCGTTCCGCACGCCGCGTGACCGACGGCGTGGCGCGCCCCGCGGTATAGGGCGTTATACACACAGATCGGCTACGGGAACCGGATCACGGGCGGGTGCGTCGGAGCGGCGGAAGGAGGTCCCGATGACCGAACCGTGCCCGAGCTGCGGGCAGCTGGACCAGGTGCAGCACGTGCCGGCGGTCTACCACGGCGGCCACTCCTTCTACCGGGGCCAGGGCCCGATGGTGGCCGTGCCCGCCGGTGACGGCGTCGTCTACACGAGCAGCCAGGTCAGCGGGGTCTCGGTCACCGCGGTCGCCCGCTCCCTAGACCCCTTTCCCCCACCCCGCCGCAGCGGCGGCCTGATGGCGGCGATGATCGTGCTCGCGCTGGTCGGGAGCTGCTTCCTGCTGCTGCCGTTCTCGGCCGCCGACGACCCGCCGCCCGGCGGCGAGGGCGCGAAAGCGCTGGGCTACGCGGTGCTCACGCTGCCGGCGTTCGGGGTGTACCTCGCCGTCGGCGTGCTGGTCTGGCTCTACGCCCGCCGCGTGCGGGCGCACCGGAAGCAGCGGAAGGGCGTTCCGGCGGCCCGGCAGGTCTGGGAGCAGGGCTGGTTCTGCCACCGCTGCGGCGGGGTCTACTTCGCCGACGCGGGCCGCCTGCTGACCCCGGACCACTTCCGCCAGCTGGTGGCGCGCGCGGGCGGCTACGACCGTTAAGCCAGCACCGTCAGCGCGCCCGGGACGCAGCTGACCGTCACCGGGACCGTGCCCTGCGGCTCGCCGTCGGCGTAGGCGGGCCAGTTGTTGCCGGTCAGCGCGACCGAGCGGGCGCGCAGGGTGCGGACCGCCGGGTGGGTGACGTGCTTGCCGGTGCGCAGGCCCGGGAGCATCCGCATCAGGCCGCGGCGGGTGGCGTGGCCGATGATCGTGACGTCGAAGACGCCGTCTTCGGGGTCGGCCGTCGGGCAGATCGGGACGCCGCCGCCGTAGAAGCGGGTGTTGCCGATCGCGACCAGGGTCGCGTCGAGCTCGATCCGGCCGGTGCCGGTGTCGACGACCACCGGCCGGGACCGGAAGGACGCCAGTTCGGCCAGGATCGCCAGGTCGTAGCGGCGGGGCCCGGACGGCCAGCGCATCCGGTTGGCGCGTTCGTTGACGCTCGCGTCGAAGCCGGCGCACAGCACGGTCGCGAACCACGTGTCGCCGATCCGGCCGAGGTCGATCCGCCGCCGCGCCCCCGACTTCAGGGCCGCCACCAGCGCGTCGACCGCGGCCAGGGGCTCGGCCGGGACGCCGAGGGCGCGGGCGAAGTCGTTGCCGGTGCCCGCCGGGACCAGGCCGAGCGCCACGTC
Source organism: Amycolatopsis sp. cg9 (assembly GCF_041346945.1). Lineage (NCBI taxonomy): Bacteria > Bacillati > Actinomycetota > Actinomycetes > Pseudonocardiales > Pseudonocardiaceae > Amycolatopsis > Amycolatopsis sp. cg9. Next base: position 7,914,716 of record NZ_CP166850.1, read on the forward strand.
GTGGTTGGCGCAGAACTGGACGCCCTGGTGGGCGGCGCCGTCACCGCCGAGCACGACCAGGACGTCGAGCCCGGCGCTGTGGGAGGTCCGCATCAGCTCGCGGGACTCCTCGACGGAGTTCGCGACCAGCACGTCGAGCCGGTCGACGGCGGCGCGCAGCCGCTCCGCGACCGTGTCCGCGATCCGGGCGGCGGCGCCGTGCCCCGAGGCCGGGTGCACGGCGAGCGCGGCGTGGATCCCCACTACGTGACGTCGTCGGTGCTCGACCGGCCGCCGGAGGCGGTCGGGGTGGACGGCTCGTCGTCGATGGTGCTCGGCGTGTAGTCGAACGGCGCCGCCTCGTCGTCGGCGAGCTTGTCCCAGCCTTCGTCGCCGCGGGCCTTTTCGAGCTTGCGGTCGTGGAAGCGCGCCATCTGGACGGCGATCTCGAACAGCACGGTCAGCGCGCCGGCGAGGCCGAGCATGGAGAACGGGTCGGAACCGGGGGTGGCGAACGCGGCGAAGACGAACAGCGCGAACACGATGCCGCGCCGCCACTTCTTCAGCTGCACGTACTTGACCACGCCGACGCGGTTCAGCATCACCACGAGCAGCGGCAGCTCGAAGCTGATCCCGAAGATGATCAGCAGCGACAGCAGGAACGAGATGTACTTGTCCGCGGTGAGCGCGGTGACGAACGCGTCCTGCCCGAAGCCCATGAGCAGCTGCAGGGCGTGCGGGAAGAGGATGTAGGCGAGCACGGCGCCCGCGGCGAACAGCACCGACGCGAAGCCGACGAACGTCAGCGCGTACTTGCGCTCCTTGCTGTACAGACCGGGCGCGATGAACGCCCAGAGCTGGTACAGCCAAGCCGGCGAGAGGAGCACGGCACCGGCCGCGATGCCGACCTTCAGCTGTGTCATGAAGGCTTCGAACGGCACGGTCTGCAGCAGCCGGCACCCTTCGGCGCTGTCGAGCCGCCGGTTCGGCGGGATGGCGCAGTACGGGTCCTTCACCAGGTCGCCGAGCGACGGGATCGGACCGATCTTGGTGCCGAACCAGATGAACCCGAGGATCCCGCCTATCACGACCGCGAGCATCGCGAAGCCGAGGCGGCGGCGGAACTCGTAGATGTGCTCGATGAGCGTCATCGTCCCGTCGGGGTTGCTGCGACGGCTGCGCTTGCGCCGCTTGGACCGACGGCTGTCACCGTTTCCGGAGGCGGATTCCGCCACGGGTTGTTCCTGTCTCGTCGGAGTCCGCCGGAGCGCGCCGCTCAGGGCGCGCTCCGTGGACCGGGGACCGGGTGTGGCCTAGCCGCTCAGCTGGCGTTCTTCTGCGGCTGGTCGGCGGCCTGCTGCTTCTTCAGCTCGTCGAGCTGCCGCTGCAGGTCGGCGACCTGCTGGTCGGTCGAAGCGGGTGCGGCGGGCTTGGCCGGGATCTGCTTCGTCTCGGCGGGCTCGGCGTCTTCGGTCGCCGCGGCCTTGTCGCCGGTGAGGTCCTTGGTCTCGGCCTTGAAGATCTTCATGGACTTGCCGATGGACCGGGCCGCGTCGGGAAGCCTCTTGGCCCCGAACAGCAGCACGACGACGAGCACCAGGATGATCAAATGCCACGGCTGCAATCCGTTCAGCATGGTGGCCTCCTATCTGCGTCTGGTAGGGATGTTACTGGTTTTCGGGCTTCCGGCGGCGCTCCGCGAACGCGACGCGCAGCGCGGCCGACCGGGCGCGGATCAACCCCGCCCGGTCCTGGGTGTTCTCCGCCACCATGCTTGCGGTCCGCCGGAAGGCACGCAAGACCTTGGCGGTCCGCACCAGCAGGACGACGAGCAGCAGCAGGCCGATCGCGGCGAGCACGACGGTGGGCAGGTACGGCACGCGCACCAGCCTAGTGGTGACAGGTTGACGGAAGGTGACGGGCTCGGGCCACCGCGTCGGCGGCGCGGCGTCCGACATCGGACGCGAGGTCGGCCGGGCTCTCCACCAGCGCTTCCCCGCCCAGACCGAGCACCAGGCGGACCATCCAGGACTGGTCGGCGTAGCGCATCCGGATCCGCAGGCGGCCGCCCGCGAGCTCGTCGAGCTCCTCGCACGGGTAGTACTCGGCTACCCAGCGTGCGTCGGGGTCGAGGACCAGCACCGCCTCCCGCTGATCGGGACGCTCGCGGAAGACACCGTCGGAGATGTCGGTCGGGTGCGCGTGCGCGGGCGGCCGCGAGGGCTCGCCGAGGACCGTCAGCTCGTCGATCCGGTCGAGCCGGAACAGCCGGACGCCCTCGGCGCGGCGGCACCAGGCCTCGAGGTAGCCGACCGCCTGGACGATCAGCAGCCGCATCGGGTCGACCGTGCGCTCGGTGATCTGGTCCTTCGACGCGGTGTAGTAGCGGATCCGCAGCGCCCGCCCGTCCTGCAGGGCGCCGGCCACCGCCTCGCGGGTCCGCGCGGTCTTCTCGCCCTCGCGCACTCCCCCGCCGACGACCACGCCGGCGGGCTGGGCCTGCCCGGCCGCGGCTTCGATCTTGGCGATGGACCGGCGGACGGCGTCGCCGTCGACCACGCCCGGCGTCTCGGCCAGCGCCCGCAGCGCCACCAGCAGCGCGGTCGCCTCGCCGCCGGTGAGCCGCAGCGGGCGGTTCATGCCGGCGTCGTGGGTGACGACGATCGTGTTGCCCTCGAAGGACAGGTCGATCAGGTCGCCGGGGCCGTAGCCGGGCAGCCCGCACATCCACAGCAGCTCGAGGTCCTTGCGCAGCTGCTTCGGCGTGACGTCGAAGTCGTGCGCCGCCTCGTCGATGCGGATGCCGGGACGCGCCAGCAGGTACGGCACGAGCGCCAGCAGTCTCGGCATCCGGTCGGTGGACCCGCTCACCGCACGCTCACCTGCCGGGCGACGACGGCTTCGAGGCGGTCCTGGACCGACTTCGCCAGCACGTCCGGCTCCAGCACCACGACGTCGGGACCCTGCGCGCTGATCCAGTCGGCCGCCGACTCCGGGTAGAGCAGGCCGATCTCCACGAGATCGCCCTCTTCCCCGTCGACGGTCGCGCGCCCGACCACGGCGCCGCGGCGGCGGACCCCGGCGGCGCGGCCGTCGGCGACCCAGACCCGGGCGGTGGTGACCGGCGACGGTTCGCCGCCGCCGGTGGCCGTGACGAGCTTGAGCAGGTTGACGCCCTCGGGACGGCGCACCTCGCCCGGCTTCCCGACGGTGCGGACCTGGCCGGTGACGCGGGAGAGCCGGAAGCAGCGGGTGGCACCGCGGTCGCGGTCGTGCCCGACGACGTACCAGCGGGCGCGCCACGACACCACGCCCCACGGCTCGAGCGTCCGCATGATGCGCTCGGGCGAGCCGCTGCGGCGGTACTCGAAGCGCACGGCCTGCCCGCTCTGGACCGCGGCCAGCAGCGGCCCGAACGCCGGTTCGGCGCGCACGCGCGGCTCGACGACGGTGGGCGCCTGGTCGTCGACCTCCAGGCCGGCGGCGCGCAGCTTCACGAGCGCGCCCTGCGCCTGCCCGGTCAGCTCCGGCGAGTCCCACAGCCGCGAGGCGAGCGCGACCGCGGCGGCTTCGTCGGGGGCGAGGTCGATCTCGCCGAGTTCGTAGTCGCGGCGGGCGATGCGGTAGCCCTCGATGGCGTCGAACGCGGAGTTGCGGCCGGTCTCCAGCGGGATGCCGAGTTCGCGGAGCTCGGTCTTGTCCCGCTCGAACATCCGGAAGTAGGCCTCGTCGCTGGCCGCGTCGCAGTACCCGGGCACGATGCCGCGGATCCGCTCGGCAGTGAGGTACTGCCGGGTGGACAGGAGGGCCAGCACCAGATTGACCAGCCGTTCGGCGCGTGCGGTGGACACCCGGTAGAGCCTAGCCCGCGCCGCCCGGCCCGATCGTGAGGTCCGGGGTACGCGCGTCGTAATCGGTCCGCGCGGCGTCGACGGCGTCGAAGTTCGCCTCCGCCCAGTCCTTGAACCCGGCCACCAGCGCCCGCAGCGATTCCCCCAGCGGCGTAAGGGAATAGTCGACGCGGACGGGCACCGAAGGCGTGACTTCCCGGTGCACGAGACCGTCGCGTTCGAGCACCCGCAGGGTCTGGGTGAGCATCTTCTGGCTGACCCCGGCGATGCGCCGCGAAAGGTCGCTGTAGCGCTGCGGCCCGTCACCGAGCGCGACCAGGATCAGGCTGACCCACTTGCCGGCGATCTCGTCCAGCAGCTTCCGGGTCGGGCAGGCGGCGAGGTAGGCGTCGTAGGCGGCCTTTTCGGCGTGCCGCCGCTGTTCCGCCGTGCGCGTGGGCACCGGGCGAACCTCCGGGTACGTGGGGAACCTGCGAGTGCGTACTTCCTGATGGAGAGTAGCTCCCCATACGGTCGCCGGGAAGGAGTTCGGACGCGAAGGAGGACGAAGATGCGTGCGGTGGTGGTCCGGCGGTTCGGTGGACCGGAGGTCCTGGAGTTCGCCGAGGTGCCGGTCCCGGCGCCCGGCCCGGGACAGGTGCGGATCCGGGTGGCCGCGGCCGCGGTCAACCCGGTCGACGCGGCCACCCGTTCGGGGGCGCTGACCGGGGCGGGGGTGATCCCGGCGCGCGAGGTGCTCGGGCTCGGCTGGGACGTCGCGGGGGAGGTCGACGCCGCCGGCACGGGTGCCCGGTTCCGGCCCGGTGACACCGTGATCGGCCTGCGCGACCGGATCGCCCTCCCGCTCGGCGCCTACGCCGACTACGTCGTTCTCGACGCCTCCGCCGTGGCTCTCGCGCCCGCCGGCGTCCCCCTCGTCGAAGCGGCCACGCTCCCGCTCAACGCGCTGACCGCCGCGCAGGCACTCGACCTCGTCGAGACCACCGGGACAGTGCTGGTCACGGGGGCGGCGGGCGCGGTCGGCGGGTACGCCGTCGCCCTCGCGCACGCCCGGGGGCTGCAGGTCGTCGCCGTCGCGGGCCAAGCCGACGAGGCCCTCGTCAGGCAGTTCGGCGCCGACGGGTTCCTCCCGCGTGGTCCCGCCCTCGCCGACCGCGTCCGCGCGCTGGTCCCCGGCGGGGCGGACGCCGTCCTCGACACCGCGCTCCTCGGGCTGGACGCGCTGGACGCCGTCCGGGGCGGTGGCGAGTTCGTCGCCTTCGCCGCCGGTGCCGCCCCGATCCCGCTGCGCGGCGTCCGCGTGCGCAACGTCTGGATCCGCGCGGACGGCGAGCGGCTCGCCGAGCTGGCCGGGATCCTCCCGCCGCGGGTCGCGGGCGTGCTCCCGCTGGCCGAGGCCTCGACCGCGCACGAACGGCTGGCCGGGGGCGGGTTGCGTGGCAGGCTCGTCCTGACTCCCTAGCCTGGACCGCATGGATGATCGCGTACTCCTCATCACCGGTGCCTCGCGCGGGCTCGGCGCCGCGACCGCGCGGCTGGCCGCCGGAGCCGGGTTCAAGGTCGCGCTGGTGGCGCGCAAGGCCGAGTCCGTCGCGGGTCTCGCCGCCGAGCTCGGCGAAGACCGGGCGCTCGCCCTCGGTGCCGACGTCGGCGACTGGCCGAGCGTCTCCGGCGCCGTCAACGAGACCGTCGCGCGGTTCGGGCGGCTCGACGCGGCCTTCGCCAACGCCGGCATCGGCGTCGGGACGTCGTTCTTCGGCACCGACGACCCCGACCCGCGGGCGTGGGCGGAAATGGTCCGCACCAACGTCCTGGGCGCCGCCTACACCGCCCGTGCCGCCCTGCCCGCGCTCAAGGAGACCGCCGGGCACCTGCTGATCACCGGCTCGGTCGCGGGCCGCTACATCCGCAACAGCAGCCTCTACTCGGCGACGAAGTGGGCGGTGACCGGCATGGCCGGCGCGATCCGCGAGGAGGCCGTCGGGACCGGCGTCCGGGTCACGCTGATCAACCCGGGCATCACCGACACCGACATCCTCACCGACGAGCAGCGCAAGAAGCCGAAGCTGGCGGCGGACGACATCGCCCGCGCGGTGCTCTACGCCCTCCAGCAGCCGCCCTCGGTCGACGTCAACGAGATCATGGTCCGCCCGACCGGCCAAGTGCTCTAGCGGAGCCGGGCCACCCGGCCCTGGGCGCCGCTCGCCCAGCAGGCGGCGCCGGCGCAGGCCACGGAGTCGAAGCTGCCGGTGTCGAACCGGGTCCAGTGCCGCCCGCCGTCGGGGCTGACGTCGCTGCCGCCGGGGCCGACCGCGAGCACCGTCCCGCCGCGCCAGGCCAGCCCGGAGCGGTACCCCGCGGGGTACTGCCCCGGGGTGGTCCAGGTGCGGCCGCGGTCACCGGTCAGGGCGACCGCCGGGCCCGGCGCGTCCGGGGCGGCGAAGTCGCCGCCGATCGCGACCCCCTGGGACGGCAAGCGGAAGGCGAGGGCGAACACGCCCGCCGAGGGGCTGCTCGGCAACGGCGTGCCGGAAGCGGTCCAGTGGCGGCCGCCGTCGCCGGAGTGCAGGACGCGGGCGGTGGCGCCGCCGCCGGTGGCGAGCCAGGCGTCGAACGGCCCCGACGTGGTGACGCACTGGCCGCTGGCCGCGAAGCCCGCCTCACCGGGCAACGCGGGCGGGAAGCCGCTGTCGGGAACCGGCCGCCAGCTGCGGCCGCCGTCGAAGGTGGCCTGGACCCGGAACCGGCCGTCGACCGGGTCGCTCATCGCCAGGCCGCGCCACGGGTCGAAGAACGCGAGGCAGTCGTAGAAGGCGGCCGCGTCGGTGTTCTGGAACGTCCGGCGCCAGTGCGCGCCGCCGTCGTCGGTCCGGTAGACGCGCGAGTCGGTGCCGGGGCCGATGGAGAGGATCACGGCGCGCTCGGCGTCGAAGGCCTCGATGTCGCGGAACTGGAGCGCCTCGGTGCCGGGCGGCCCGACGGACTTCCAGGAGGCCCCGCCGTCGGTGGTCCGCAGGACGGTCCCCTGGGTCCCGCTGACCCACGCGACGCGGGCGCTGACCGCGGAGAGGCCGCGGAACTGCGCGGTGACGCCGGTCGGCTTCAGCTCCCACGTGGGCGGGTGCTCCCCCGCCGACGCCGGGACCGCGACCGAAACCAGCAGGGCGAGCACGAGCAGCACGACACGCATGCGGGAGATCCTGCCGCACCCGCCCGGCGACTTTCGTAGGGAACGCCGGGCGGGTGGGCGGGACTAGAGCGAGCTGATCAGGCGCTCCACGCGCTCGTCGACCGAGCGGAACGGGTCCTTGCACAGGACCGTGCGCTGGGCCTGGTCGTTCAGCTTCAGGTGCACCCAGTCGACCGTGAAGTCGCGGCCCGCGGCCTGGGCGGCGGCGATGAAGTCGCCGCGCAGCTTCGCGCGGGTCGTCTGGGGCGGGGTGTCCTTGGCGGCCTCGATCTCGCCGTCGTCGGTGACCCGGCGGACCAGGCCCTTGCGCTGCAGCAGGTCGAAGATGCCCCGGCCACGGCGGATGTCGTGGTAGGCCAGGTCGAGCTGCGCGATCCGCGGGCTGGACAGGTCCAGATCGTGCTTGTGCCGGTAGCGCTCGACCAGCCGGTGCTTGATCGCCCAGTCGATCTCGGTGTCGATCTTGCCGAAGTCCTGCTGCTCGACCGCGTCCAGCGCCCGGCCCCACAGCTCGACGACGCGCTCGTTGGCCGGCGTCGAGCCGTTGTCCTTGAGGTGCTGGACCGCGCGGGCGTGGTACTCGCGCTGGATGTCCAGCGCCGAGGCCTCGCGCCCGCCGGCCAGGCGGACCTGGCGGCGGCCGGTGAGGTCGTGGCTGATCTCGCGGATCGCCCGGATCGGGTTGTCCAGGGTGAAGTCCCGGAACTGGACACCGGCCTCGATCATCTCGAGCACCAGGTTCGCCGAGCCCACCTTGAGCATGGTCGTCGGCTCGGCCATGTTCGAGTCGCCCACGATGACGTGCAGGCGCCGGTAGCGCTCGGCGTCGGCGTGCGGCTCGTCGCGGGTGTTGATGATCGGCCGCGAGCGGGTCGTCGCGCTCGAGACGCCCTCCCAGATGTGTTCCGCACGCTGGGAGAGGCAGTAGACCGCCCCGCGCGGCGTCTGGAGCACCTTCCCGGCGCCGCAGATGAGCTGACGCGTCACCAGGAACGGCAGGAGCACGTCCGCGATCCGGGAGAACTCACCCGCGCGCGTGACCAGGTAGTTCTCGTGGCAGCCGTAGGAGTTGCCCGCGGAGTCGGTGTTGTTCTTGAACAGGAAGATGTCGCCGCCGATGCCCTCGTCGGCGAGCCGCCGTTCGGCGTCGACCAGCAGGTCCTCGAGGATCCGCTCCCCGGCCTTGTCGTGCGTGACCAGCTGGACCAGGTCGTCGCACTCGGCCGTCGCGTACTCGGGGTGCGAGCCGACGTCCAGGTAGAGCCGGGAGCCGTTCGACAGGAAGACGTTCGATGAGCGTCCCCACGACACGACCCGCCGGAAGAGGTAGCGCGCCACCTCGTCGGGCGAGAGCCTGCGCTGTCCGTGGAAGGTGCACGTGACCCCGAACTCGGTCTCGATGCCAAAGATCCGCCGCTGCATTCCACCAGAGTAGGCGCTGGACCCCCTTCGACGGTGCGCCGTTCGGGCGTCGACACGCCCCCGGTATGCCACAGACGGTGAAAACTCCCCGATTCAGGCACGATTGGAGCACTGCTCTTGACGTACCGCGGAAGGCGACTCCTTGACACACCAGCTCATCCAGGCCTTCCGGCGGGTCGGGCGCACCGACCGCGCCCTCATGCGGCGCAGCGCCGCCCTGCCGGCCACGAAAGCCGACGACGCGCTGATGGCGCTGTCCAGATCGGCGAACAAGTCGCGCCTGTGGTGGGGGGTCGCGGCGCTGCTCGCCGCGCGCCAGGGTCCCACCCGGCGGGCCGCGCTGCGCGGGGTCGTGGCGATCGCCGGGGCCAGCGCCGCGGCGAACCTCCTCGGGAAACCGCTGTTCCCGCGCCGCCGCCCGGCCGAGGAGGCCGTGCCGATGCACCGCCGCCTGCGGAAACGGCCCACCTCGTCGTCGTTCCCGTCCGGGCACTCCGCGTCCGCGGCCGCCTTCGCGACGGCGGTGGCGCTGGAGTCACCGCGAGCCGGGCTCGCCGTGGCCCCGCTGGCGCTGGCCGTCGCCTACTCGCGGGTGCACACCGGCGTGCACTGGCCCTCCGACGTCGGCGTCGGCCTGGCCATCGGCACCGGCGTGGGCCTGGCCACCCGGCACTGGTGGCCGCTGCACGACGACGTCCCCGCCCGCACGGCTCACGACGCCGACGCGCCCGAGATGGTCGACGGCGACGACATGCTCGTGCTGGTCAACCCGAAGTCCGGGATCGACGGCCAGGACCCGACCGAGGACGCCCGGCACGCCTGGCCGAAGGCCGAGATCCTCTACCCGGACCCCGAGCAGGACCTGATCGCCCAGCTCGAAAGCGAGATCGACGCTCGGGGCACGGTCCGGGCACTCGGTGTCGCGGGCGGGGACGGCACCGTCGCCGCGGTCGCCGCGGTCGCCGCCGAGCGCGACCTGCCGCTCGCCCTGATCCCGGCGGGCACGCTCAACCACTTCGCCCGCGACGTCGGCGTCAGCTCCATGCCCGACGCGGACGCGGCGACCGAGATCGGCAACGCCGTCGGCATCGACCTCGGCGAGGTCCGGATCGACGGGAACGACGCGTCCGCGCACCGCTGGTTCGTCAACACCGCCAGCCTCGGCGGCTACCCGGAGATGGTGCGGCTGCGCGAGAAGCTGCAGGAGAAGCACCCCAAGTGGCCGTCCGCGGCGATCGCGCTGGCCAGGACGCTGCGGCACGCCAAGCCGCTGACCGTCCGGCTCAACGGCAAGCTCACCCAGGTGTGGCTGCTGTTCGTCGGCAACGGCACGTACGCGCCGAAGGGGTTCGCGCCCAGCCGCCGGCCCGCGCTCGACACCGGGCTGCTGGACATCCGCTACCTGCGCGCCGACCTGCCCTACTCGCGCGCCCGGTTCCTGGCGGCGATGCTCACCCGCACCCTGGCCGCCAGCCATGTCTACCAGGAGCTCGACCTGCCCGAGCTGGACGTCGAGCTGCTCGACGGCCACCGCCGCGTCGCCACCGACGGCGAGGTCGGCCCGCTCGGCAACCGGTTCCGCTTCCGGTCCCGCCCCAGCGCGCTCACCATCTACCGCCTTTAGCCGCGCTTTACCTTCTCTCAACGAACCCACAGGGACCACTGGCTAGCTTCGCGATCGAGATGCGGGTGATCATGCCCGCGGCCAGGGGACGAGCGGGGATGAGATGGACGGGCACGGGGTGGCGCGCGCCTTCCACGGGGTCGCCGCCGATCCGGTGCTGCCGGGCGACGTCACCGCCCGCGCCCGCGACCTGGGCCCGCTCGAGTCCCCGCTCATCTGGCTCGCGCTCGCCTCGGCCGCCGTCGCCGTCCTCGCCGTGGTCGTCGCGCTCTGGTACCGCCGCCGGGTCCGGCGCTGGGGGTTCACCGCCTTCGGGGTGCTCCTGCTGCTCGCCGCGGTCACCGCGCTGAACAGCTACGTCGGGTACGTCCGCACCACCGACGACCTCGCGCGCCTGCTCCAGAAGGGCCCCGGCCCGGCCAACCTGGCCGGGCGCCTGCTCGACGACGGCAAGGACGCCCCGTCCGCGCCCCGGCCCAGCGCCCCGGCCACCGCCGGCGGCCAGCGCGTCGACGTGCTGAGCGTGCCCGACCCGGCGCACGGCGTCCCGTCGGGCAGCAACTACGTCGTCCTGCCGCCGGGCTACGACCAGGACACCGCCCGCCGCTACCCGGTCGTCTACCTCATCCACGGCTACCCGTTCGGCGGCCCCCGCGACTGGCTGACCTCCGGCGACGCGCCCGGCACGCTCCTGGCGCTGCAGCAGGCCGGCGTGATCGCCCCGATGATCGTGGTCAGCGTCGACCTGACCGCCGGCAACCCCAGCACCGACTGGGAGTGCCTCGACGTCCCCGGCGGCCCCAAGCTGGAGACGTACCTGACGGCGACCGTGGTCCCGGCCGTCGACCACCGCTACCGCACCCTCGCCGACCGCGGTCACCGGGCACTGGGCGGCATGTCCGGCGGCGGCTTCGGCGCGCTGAACATCGGGCTGCACCACGTCGACGAGTTCTCGGCACTGGTGATCGCCCTGCCCTACGACGACCTCAACGACTCGGTCGGCATCCTCGGCGGCGACCAGGCCGCCATCGCCGCCAACACGCCGCGCCGGTACCTGCCGACGATGAAGTTCACGGCGCCGATCTCGGTGATGCTGGCGGTGGGCACGGGCGCGCCGACCGACGTGACGACCGCCCACCGGATCGCGGACGCCCTGCGTGCCCGCGGCCAGGAGGCGGTGGTGCACGCCGAGCGGGGGTTCAACCACACGTGGCACACCGCGAGGGCGACGCTGCCGTACCTGCTGGCGTTCGCCGACCAGAACTTCCGGGCCTCGCCGGCGACTTCCTGACGGGGTGCGGGCCCCGCCTCACCCGGCACGGGTCCCCCGGCGGATCGCCGGCCCCGCCTGGCCGGGCCGGCTCCGCGCCCGGCCGGGTCACCGAGCGGGAACCGCGCCTGCCTCCACGCCGCCGCTGAACGCGCGAACGGGGCGCGGCCACCGGCCACGCCCCGTTCCGCTCGGGACTTCACTCGCCTTCCGGCTTCGCCTCCGGCTCTTCGCCCGCCGGGTCCGGGACCGGCAGGAGCGCGTCCAGGGCCGTTCCCGTCAGGCGGCGGAACGCGCGGCGCGGGCGGTCGCGGTCCAGGACCGCCACCTCCAGCTTGATCGGGTCGGCCTCGCCGTTGCCGTTCGCCGCGGCCGCCGTCGACGACGAAGCGGACGAAGACGACGAGGACGACGTCGTCGTGGCGGGCTGGCTCGGGGTTCGCAGCGCGGCCACCGCCACGCTCAGCGCGCCCTGCAGGTCCAGGCCGTCTTCGAAGGTTTCCTTCAGCTTCGTCGCGATCTTCTCGTTCTGACCGCCCATGACCACGTACTGCGGCTCGTCGAAGATCGACCCGTCGTAGGTCAGCCGGTAGAGCTGGTCCTCCGCCGAGCTCGCCCCGACCTCCGCGACGCAGACCTCGACCTCGAACGGCTTCAGCTGCTCGGTGAAGATGCTGCCCAGCGTCGCCGCGTAGGCGTTCGCCAGTGCCCGCGCGCTCACGTCGCGCCGGTCGTACTGGTAGCCCTTGAGGTCGGCGTGACGGATGCCCGCCACGCGCAGGTTCTCGAACTCGCTGTAGCGCCCGACCGCCGCGAAGCCGATGCGGTCGTAGATCTCCGACACCTTGTGCAGCGTCGCCGACGGGTTCTCCGCCACGAACAGCACGCCGCCCGCGTACTTCAGCACCACCACGCTCCGGCCGCGCGCGATGCCCTTGCGCGCCAGCTCGGAACGCTCCCGCATCAGCTGCTCGGGAGAGGCATACAACGGCATCGTCACGGTGTGTGCTCCAGGTCTTCCGGTGTTCCTACGTTCACTGGTCCGGCTCCGGCTCAGGCCAGCCGACGCTGCTGGCGCTCGATCCGGCCCTGCACGACCGCCTCGGCGACGGCCGCGGTCTCCGACTCCGGCAGCTGCACGGCGCCGTGCTCCGCGGTGATCGTCACGACGCTCGGGAAGATCCGCCGCACGAGGTCCGGCCCGCCCGACGCGGTGTCGTCGTCCGCCGCGTCGTAGAGCGCCTCGACCGCCACCCGCACCGCGCCTTCGGCGTCGGCGTCCGGGTCGTGCAGCTTCTTCAACGCCGATTTCGCGAACAGCGAACCCGAGCCGATGCCCGCGTAGCCGCCGTTCTCCTCGTAGCGGCCGCCCGCGGCGTCGTACGAGACGATCCGGCCCGCGTGCTTGGCGTCCTCGGCTTCCAGGTCGTACCCGACGAACAGCGGGATGGCCGCCAGCCCGGCCATCGCCATCTCGAGGTTCGCCTTGACCATGCCGGCCAGCTTGTTCGTCTTGCCGTCCAGCGACAGCGAAACGCCCTCGATCTTCTCGTAGTGCGCCAGCTCGACCGCGTACAGCCGCACCATCTCCACGGCCAGCCCCGCCGTGCCCGCGATGCCGACCGCCGAATACTCGTCGGTGACGTGCACCTTCTCGATGTCGCGGCTCGCGATCAGGTTCCCGGACGTCGCCCGCCGGTCACCCGCGATCAGCACACCGCCCGCGAACGTGCAGGCCACGATCGTCGTCCCGTGCGGCACGCCCAGTTCGGCCACGCCGCCCGTCACCCGCCGCTCCGGAAGCAGCTCCGGCGCCTGTACCCGCAAGAAGTCCGAAAACGACGAAGTCGCCGACGAGAAGTACGCGGCAGGCAGCGCGGGACCCGAGATGCCCCTGGTGTTGTCCATACGTGCTCAAAAGTCCCATCTGTGCGGGCCGGAGCCCCGCGCGCGCCAACGGCCACGCGGAACCCCGGCCGCCGGCTGAACGGTCGGCAAGGGCGCAGTGCCCCGGTGCGGCTATTCGCCGCCCTTCTGCACGTAGGCCCGGACGAAGTCCTCGGCGTTCTCTTCGAGCACGTCGTCGATCTCGTCGAGGATCGTGTCGACGTCCTCGCCGAGCTTCTCGCGCCGCTCCTGACCCGCCGCGCCGGTGTCGTCGAACTCCTCGTCGGAGTCACCACCGCCGTGCTTTTCGATCTTTTCCTGGGCCATCTCGCCTCCCGGTGTGGCTGATGTTTCCTAGCCTACCCAGCGGCCCCGACATTCGGGGTCACGCCGCGATCGCTGGTGCGTCCCGCCTAGTCCGAACCGGTGAGCGCCTCCACCAACTCCTCCGCCGTCGCCGCGTTGTCCAGCAACTTGCCGACGTGCGCCTTCGTCCCCCGCAGCGGCTCCAGGGTCGGGATCCGCACCAGCGACTCCTTGCCCACGTCGAAGATGACCGAATCCCACGACGCGGCCGCGATCGAGGCCGCGTACTTCTCCAGCGCCCGGCCCCGGAAGTACGCCCGGGTGTCCGACGGCGGCGTCGTGACCGCGGCGAGCACCTCTTCCTCCGTGACCAGCCGCTTCATCGAGCCGCGCGTCACCAAGCGGTTGTACAGGCCCTTGGCCAGCCGCACGTCGGAGTACTGCAGGTCCACCAGGCGCAGCCGCGGTGCGCCCCAGGCCAGGCTGTCCCGCTGCCGGTAGCCCTCCAGCAGCCGCAGCTTCGCCGGCCAGTCCAGCCGGTCCGCGCACTCCTGCGGGTCGCGCGCCAGCGCGTCCAGCACCTCGCCCCAGACCCGCAGGACCTCCTTCGACGCCTGGTCGGCGCCCGTGCGCTCCAGGTTCAGCGAAGCGATCTCGTGGTAGGCGAACTGCAGGTCCAGGCCGGTGTACTTCTTGCCGTTCGCCAGTGCCACCTTGGCCTTCAGCGTCGGGTCGTGGCTGATCTGGTGCACCGCCTTGACCGGCTCGTCGAGCTTCAGGTCGTCGAACCGGATGCCCGACTCGATCAGGTCCAGCACCAGCGCCGTCGTCCCGACCTTCAGGTACGTCGAGTACTCCGACATGTTCGCGTCGCCGATGATGACGTGCAGCCGGCGGTACTTGTCCGCGTCCGCGTGCGGCTCGTCGCGGGTGTTGATGATCCCGCGCTTCAGCGTGGTCTCCAGGCCGACCTCGACCTCGATGTAGTCCGCACGCTGGGAGAGCTGGAACCCGGCCTCTTCGCTCTGCTGGCCGATGCCGACCCGGCCCGAGCCGGTCACGACCTGCCGCGACACGAAGAACGGCGTCAGCCCGGCGATCACCGCGGTGAACGGCGTCGACCGCGCCATCAGGTAGTTCTCGTGCGTGCCGTAGCTCGCGCCCTTGCCGTCGACGTTGTTCTTGTACAGCTGCAGCTGCGGCTGGCCCGGGACGGACGCCGCCTTCAGCGCGGCCTCCTCCATCACCCGCTCGCCCGCCTTGTCCCAGATGACCGCGTCCCGCGCGTTCGTCACCTCGGGCGCCGAGTACTCCGGGTGCGCGTGGTCGACGTACAGCCGCGCCCCGTTGGTCAGGATGACGTTCGCCGCGCCCAGGTCTTCGACGTCCGGGTCGTGGCCCGGCCCGCCGGGCCCGGTCAGGTCGAACCCGCGCGCGTCCCGCAGCGGGCTCTCCACCTCGTAGTCCCACCGCGCCCGCCGGGCGCGCGGGATGTCGGCCGCGGCCGCGTAGGCCAGCACGACCTGGGTCGAGGTGAGTACCGGGTTCGCCGTCGCGTCGCCCGGCACGGAGATGCCGTACTCGACTTCGGTTCCCATGATCCGCCGCATGTCCCCACCCTACGGGGTCGTCCTAGTGGAACGATGCACCCATGCCAGGCAGTGACGAACTCGTTGCCCTCTATGACCAGGCCGGCTCGGTGGTCGGCGAGACCACCCGAGCCCGCGTCCGCGCCGAAGCCCTGTGGCACGCCGCCGGCGTCGTCCTGGTCCGTTCGGGTGACGGAAAGGCCGTCTACGTGCACCTCCGCACCGCGGACAAGGACGTGTTCCCGGCCACCTGGGACTGCTGGGCGGGCGGCGTGGTCGCCGCGGGCGAGACGCCCGCCGAGTGCGCCCGCCGCGAACTGGCCGAAGAACTCGGCGTCCGAGGGGTGGAACCCGTTCCGCTGTTCACCAAGGTCTACGACGACGGCCGCAACCGCTGCCACAACTTCGCCTTCGAGGTCCGCTGGGACGGTCCGATCCGCCACCAGCCCGAAGAGATCGTCGAAGGCCGCTGGATCCCGCTCGAAGAGCTGCGCGCCTGGATCGACGACCCGGCACCGGCGCTGCCCTTCATCCCCGACGGCCGCGAAGGCGTCCAGGAGTGGTTCCGCCGCTACGGCTGAGCGGTGAGCTTCGCCGCCATGGCCGGCAGGAGGCGCTTGGCCGCGTCCACGGCCCGCGCCTCGGTGCTCGCCGAGACCGTCAGCTCGGACACGAGCGTTCCCTTGGCCAGCAACACCGTGCAGGTCTTGCCGTCGCGCCAGGCTTGCTGCCGCTCGACCCCGGGCTGGACGGGGACGCTCACCACCTTGCCCGCGCACTCGTTCTCCGCGACGGCTCGGGCGGCCGACCGGTCCGGGAACACCACGACGCGGTGGCTCAGCACCGACCCGCTGGAGTAGCGCCAGGTCGCGGTCCGGCTCCCCGCCGAAGGCCCGTCCGCCAGGCACCCCGCCACCTCGTTCGAGGCCGGCTGCACGCCTTCCTCCGCGACGTCCGCGTCGGACAGCAGCGCGGGTTCCGCGAGCAGACCGGGATCGGGCGCCTCCGGCGTGACCGGGGCGGCTTCCGCGGGGCTCACCGGCACTTCGGCCGTCGTGACCGGCGCGGACGTCGGCGCCGGATCGTCGTAGTACGTCTCGAGGTTGTTCGGGTCGGGCCCTTCGCAGGCCGTCAGGCCCACCAGCGCGACCGCCGCCAAGGCGACCACCTGACGATGACGCACCCGGCCTCCTGTCGTCGGTTTCGTGCCTGCGAAGGGTAGTGCAGCCGCTCAGTCCCACTTCAAGGAGGACCGGTGTCGCCAGTACTCCGGCGGATCCTCGGCGAGGTCCGCGAGCGCGCCTCGCTCCTCGGCGCTCAGGGAAAGCGTGGTGGCGCGCAGGTTCGCCGCCAGCTGGGCCGGGCTCGCCGGGCCGATGACCGCGCGGTCCACCCAGTCCTGTCCCAGCACCGCGGCCACGGCGACCGCGTCGGGGCCGGCCCCGTGCGCCGCCGCGACCTCGCGCACCACCGCCGGTGCCTCGACCGCGAGCCGGCCGTTGGCCAGGGTTTCCTTGACCAGCACCCGCTTCCCGGCCGCGTGCGCCGCTTCGAGGGCGCGGCCCGCCGAGGGCTCCAGCAGGTTCCACGTCGACTGCACCGCCGAGAACACCGGCCGCCCGGCCACTTCCAGCGCGAACGCCCGCTCGATCGCGTCGGCCTGCCGCGGCCCGGAGGTCGAGAACCCGACCGCCACGCCGTTCGCGGCGAGCTCCGCCAGCGCCTCGACCAACGGCTCGTCGGTGAACAGTGGACTGTCCACAGTGAGCGAATGGACCTGGTAGAGCCCGACCCGTTCCCCCAGCAGCGCCAGGGTTTCCGCCCACTGCGCGGCGAACCGCGCCGCCGAATGCTCCTTCACCTCGTGCACTTCGGCGTCGAGCCGCCACTCCCCCACGTACGCGTAACCCCATTTGCTCGAGACCTCGACGTCGGCGTGGCCGCGCTCGGCGAGCCAGCCGGCCAGGAACTCCTCCGAGCGCCCGTAGGACCGGGCGACGTCGACGTGCCGGACGCCGGCGGCATAGGCGTCGTCGAGCACCTCGAACGTCGCCGCGCGCATCGATTCGACGTCCCGCGTAGGCGGCAGCGCCCGGTCCCGGCCCAGGTTGATGTACGCGGGCCTGCCGAGCGCCGCCAGGCCGAGCGCGATGCGGTTCACGCCGTGGCCTTGTGGCGGAGGATGGCCAGCCACTGCCCGGAGTTCTGCGCCTGGCGGTGGAGCTTTTCGAGCCGGGCGGCCGGGGCCCGGACGTAGCCCTTGCCGAACACGGGAGCGATCTGGCGGAGGCTCGCGCCCCCTTCGCGGGCCGCGAGCAGCAGCCAGTCCGACGCGTCGGCGCAGGCGGCCGACGCCCGGCGGAACTCCCCGAGCAGGTCGATGAGCTCCTGGGCGCTCACCTCCCCGGACTGGACGGCCGCCGCCGTCGTCTCGAGCCAGGCCAGGACGTCGGATTCGGTGATGGGCGCGCGAGGCCGCGGGGTTTCTTCGCTCACGGCCCCGAAGTATAGGTCGTTATACGCCGGTATGGTGGGAGGGAAGCCATGACGACACGCACCGAATCCGAGCCCGGCGTCGAGCACCTGCTCGACGTCTTCAAGGCGCTCGCGAACCCGGTGCGGCTGCAGGTCCTGCAGTGGCTGCGGGAGCCGGAGCGCCACTTCCCCGTCGAGCGCGCGATCGCCGACCCGGCCGAGGTCGGCGTGTGCGTCAGCCACATCCAGGAGAAGCTCGGGCTCGCGCAGTCGACGGTGTCGGCGTACATGGCGTCGCTCCAGCGCGCCGGGCTGGTCCGGGCCACGCGCATCGGCAAGTGGACCCACTACCAGCGGGACGAGGCCCGGATCGCCGAGTTCGTCGCCGTGCTCGGCCACTCCCTCTGACCTCTCCCCCGCGCCTCGGGCAACTCTTGCCGCCGCCTCAAATCGTAAATATGCGATACTTCGATTCATGGGTACGATCGAGAACATGCGGCTCGGCCGCTACGGCATCTGGACGTTCGACTTCGAGGACCAGCCGGCGAGCCTGATCCGGGACTCCGTGCAGGAGCTCGAAGGCCTCGGCTGGCCGGCGGTCTGGATCCCGGAACGGGACGGGCGCGAAGCCCTCACCCACGCCGGCTTCCTGCTGTCGGTCACCGAGCGGCTCACCGTCGTCAACGGGATCGCGCAGATCTGGTCGCGCGAGCCCCGCTGGACCCGCGCGGGGGCCCTCTTGCTGGCCGAGGCCTACCCGGACCGCCACTTGCTCGGCCTCGGCTACGGCGCCGGCAAGCCCGGCACCCGGCCGCTGCGGGCGATGAACGACTACCTGGACGCCATCGACGCCGTTCCCGCACCGGGAACGCGGCGCCTGCTGGCCGCGTACGGCCCCAAGATGCTGGAGCTGGCCCGCGACCGGGCGGCGGGCGCGCACACCTACCACGTGACGCCCGAGCACACCGCCCAGGCGCGCGAAATCCTCGGCGAGGGGCCGTTCCTCGGCGTCGAGCACGCCGTGCTGTTCGAAACGGACGCCACCAAGGCGCGGGAGATCGCCCGCGCTCACCTGCACCCGTACCTGACCTCGCAGTACAACGTCGCGAAGTTCCGGCGGCTCGGCTACTCCGAGTCCGACATCGACGGCGGCCACGGCAGCGACCGGCTGGTCGACGACCTCGTGTTCTGGGGCGACCTCGAGCAGGTGACCGGCAAGCTGCGCCGGCACCTCGACGCCGGCGCCGACCACGTCGGCATCCAGGTGCTCGGGCTCGAACCGGGCGGCACCGCGATGCCGCATTGGCGGCGGCTGGCCGAAGCGGTGCTGCCCGCGGCGGTATAGGGCGTTATACACAAGAAGAGGTCCGAAAACCACTGGCTTCGCGAGCCGCTTCCCGGCTTGACTGCGCCCATGCGACTGGCGGGTTTCGGGGTCACGGTGCGGTTCGCGCTGCTGGCCGTCGTGTGGGGTGCGAGTTTCCTGTTCATCAAGGTGGGGCTCGGCGGCCTGTCCCCCGCCCAGGTCGCCCTGGCCCGCGTCGCGCTGGGCGCGCTGGCGCTCGCGGTCGTCTTGGCGGTGCGCCGCCGCCCGCTCCCCCGCGATCCCGTGCTGTGGGCCCACCTCGCGGTCGTGTCGGTGTTGCTGTGCGTCGTGCCGTTCCTCTTGTTCTCGTGGGCGGAACAGTACATTTCGTCCGGTTTGGCCAGCATCTTCAACGCCACCACGCCGCTCATCACGATGCTGCTGGCGGCCGCCGCCTTGCCCGAGGAGCGGTTCACTCCGCCGAAGGTCGCCGGGCTGCTGCTCGGTTTCCTCGGGGTGCTCACGATCGTCGGCGTGTGGCACGGCGTCGACGTCTCGCACCAGCTGACGGCCCAGCTCGCCTGCCTCGGCGCGACGACCTGCTACGGCGCTTGCTTCGTGTACGTGCGCCGGTTCGTCTCGCCACGCGGGACGGACCCGGTCGTCGTCGCGTTCGGGCAGACCGCGTCCGCGACCGTCCTCTTGGGGCTGCTCGCCCCGGCCATCGCCACCGCGCCGGTGCACCTGGACCTCGCGGTGGTGGCGAGCATGGTCGCGCTCGGCGTGTTCGGCACCGGCCTGGCCTACGTCTGGAACGTCCGCATCATCGCCGCCTGGGGTGCGGCCAACGCTTCGGCGGTCACGTACCTGACGCCCGTCGTCGGGGTGCTGCTGGGCGTGCTCGTGCTGGGCGAGCCGGTGAGCTGGAACCAGCCCGCCGGCGCGCTCCTCGTGGTGCTGGGCATCCTGGCCGCCCACGGACGGCTGAAGGCGCGTCGCGGCGCCGAACCTGAGCTGGTCCGCCGCTAGACACGCCGATGGGGCGGCCGCCGAAGCGGCCGCCCCATCGCGCGTTCGAACCTACAGGTACTGACCGGTGTTCGTGGCGGTGTCGATCGCCCGCCCCGAGTCCTGGTTCTTGCCGGTGACGAGCGTGCGGATGTAGACGATCCGCTCGCCCTTCTTGCCGGAGATCCGGGCCCAGTCGTCCGGGTTGGTGGTGTTGGGCAGGTCCTCGTTCTCCGCGAACTCGTCGACGATCGCGTCGAGCAGGTGCTGCACGCGGAGACCCGGCTGCTTGGTCTCCAGCACCGACTTGATCGCCGACTTCTTCGCCCGGTCCACGATGTTCTGGATCATCGCGCCCGAGTTGAAGTCGCGGAAGTACAGGACTTCCTTGTCCCCGTTGGCGTAGGTCACCTCGAGGAACCGGTTCTCGTCACTCTCCTCGTACATCCGCTCGACAGTGTGCTGGATCATCGCGTCGAACGTCGCCTTGGCGTCGCCGCCGAACTCGGCGAGGTCGTCGGCGTGGATCGGCAGGCCTTCGGCCAGGTACTTGGAGAAGATGTCCTTCGCGCCTTCGGCGTCCGGACGCTCGATCTTGATCTTGACGTCGAGCCGGCCCGGCCGCAGGATCGCCGGGTCGATCATGTCCTCGCGGTTGGAGGCGCCGATGACGATGACGTTCTCCAGGCCTTCGACACCGTCGATCTCCGACAGCAGCTGCGGCACGATCGTGGTCTCGACGTCGGACGACACGCCCGACCCACGGGTGCGGAAGATCGAGTCCATCTCGTCGAAGAACACGATCACCGGGGTACCTTCGGAGGCCTTCTCCCGCGCCCGCTGGAAGATCAAGCGGATGTGCCGCTCGGTCTCGCCGACGAACTTGTTGAGCAGCTCGGGACCCTTGATGTTCAGGAAGTAGGACTTCCCGTCCTCGTTCTCGCCCCGCGCCGCGGCCACCTTCTTGGCCAGCGAGTTCGCCACCGCCTTCGCGATGAGCGTCTTGCCGCAGCCCGGCGGGCCGTAGAGCAGGACACCCTTCGGGGGCCGCAGCTGGTACTCCTGGTAGAGGTCCGCGTGCAGGAACGGCAGTTCCACCGCGTCCCGGATCTGCTCGATCTGCCGGGTGAGGCCGCCGATGTCCTCGTAGCGGACGTCCGGCACCTCCTCCAGCACCAGGTCCTCGACCTCCGCCTTCGGCACGCGCTCGTACGCGTAGCCGGCCTTGGAGTCGACCAGGAGCGAGTCGCCCGGCTTGAGCGGCTGCTCCGCCAGCAGATCGGAGAGCAGGACCACCCGCTCCTCGTCCGCGTGCCCGACCACCAGCGCGCGAAGGCTGCCGCCCTCGACGTCCGGCGCGAGCACCTCACGCAACGCGCACACCTCACCGGTGCGCTCGAACCCGCCGCCTTCGACCACGGTGAGCGCCTCGTTGAGGCGCAGCGCCTGGCCCCGCCGCAGCGACGAGATCTCGACCGCGGGCGAAACGGACACCCGCATCTTCCGGCCCGCGGTGAAGACGTCCACCGTGTTGTCCTCGTACGCCTCGACGAAGACGCCGTACCCGGACGGTGGCTGGGCCAGCCGGTCGACCTCTTCGCGGAGAGCGAGGAGCTGTCCTCGCGCTTCGCGCAGCGTCTCGACCAGTTTGGTGTTGCGCTCGGTGAGCTGGCTCACCCTTTCCGAGGCCTCGGCGAGTCGTTGTTCGAGAACTCGGTTCTGCCGTGGCGAGTCCGTCAGTTTGCGGCGCAGCAGCGCCACTTCTTCCTCGAGAAAACGGATCTGCCGAGCCTGCTCGTCCGCCGTCGTCCCAGCTCCGGATGTTGCTGAAGGGTCGGCCTCCTCGCGCCGACCTCCGGGAAGGTCATGATGCATCGGGCACCTCCTCGGAGTGCTTTTCATTCCACGGTACCGGCGATCACCGACAAGAAAAGGCCTTTCCGGATCACAAGATCGGCGCGTCGCGGTTCGCCGGCCTTCCCCAGCACGGACATTCCCGCAGCGCAAGCGGCCATTTCGGTGCCGTGGCACGGGTGTGTCGCGGGTCCGTCCGGGCCAGGGTGAAGCAAGCACGACGGGAGTACCCCGTCCCCGCGGTGCCCAACCGGCGGGACAACGGGCAATTCCGGCCAGTTCCGCCCTAACCGCGCGGCGGACGGGCCCGGTGGCTAGCATCGGGCCGACATCGGCACCGTCTGCCGGGTCTCTTCGAAGGACGCTAGGGGGCACCACTCATGACCTACCCGCCGCAGCAGCCGGGCGGCTACGGCCAGCAGCCCGGGGGCTACGGGCAGCAGCCCGGGCCCTACGGCCAGCCCCAGCAGGGCGGCTACCCCCAGAGCGGACCGCAGCAGCAGCCGGGCTACGGCGGCACCCAGCAGTTCGGTCAGCCGGACCCGTACGGCCAGCAGCAGTACGGCCAGTCCGATCCCTACGGCCAGCCCCAGCAGGGCGGTTACCCGCCGCAGCCGGGCGCTCAGCCCCAGTACGGGCAGCAGGACCAGTGGGGCCAGCCCCAGCAGCAGGGCTTCGGCGGCTACGACCAGTACGGGAGCGGCGGCTTCGGCGACGCGCCCCCGCCCAAGAAGAAGAAAACCGGCCTCATCGTCGGCATCGCGATCGGCGCGGTGGTCCTCGTCGGCGGCGGCGTGACCGCGATCGTCCTGGCCACCAAGGGTGACGACAGCACCACCGCCGCGCCGCCGGCCAGCAGCAGCTCGGCCGCGCCGACGTCGGCGCCCAAGACGTCCGCTTCGAAGCCCAAGACCTCCTCGCCGACCAGCCCGTCGACGAAGAGCTCGAAGCCCGCGGGCGGCCCCGCCCCGGCCGGCCAGGCCAGCTCGAAAGAGCTGTTCGACACCACGATCGAGGCCTACAACGCCAGCGACGAGAAGGCACTCGGCGACGTCATCTGCCGCAGCGTCTACGAGGGCACCACGGGCGACATCCCGAAGGTCACGGTCAAGCTGACCGGCGAGCCGACCGAGACCGGCGACAAGGCCACCGTGCGCTACTCCGCGACGGACGGGAGCAAGACCAAGGTCGGCACCATGTCCGCGCAGAAGGAATCCGGCCTGTGGTGCCTGTCCAACGTGAAGGCGGACGGCTCGTGAGCCGCCGCCGGCGGTGAAGCGCGCGCTCGTGGCCGGGCTGGTCCTGCTCGGCGTGGCCGGCGTGGGCGTGGTGCTGGGACTGCTGCTCGTCGCGCCGTCCGGTGCCCCGCCCGCCCCGCCGAGCACGCCCCGGCCGTCCCGGCCGTCGCCGTCCCCCTCGCCCAGCGCGTCGGACACGGCGGCGGTGGGCGTGCTGGCCAAGGCGATCGTCGACGCGATCGCCCGCCACGACTCGGCGGCGTTCGGCAGGCTGACGTGCCGCCCGCAAACCGCGGAAGCGCTGGCCGGGCTGCAGCGGACGTGGGACGCGGCCGGCCCGGTCACCGCGACGCTCGCCGAACCGCCCGAGGTGCGCGGCGAGTCCGCGACCGCGAAGGTGCACGTCGAAGCGGCGGGCGGCACCAAGGACACGCCGTTCCCCCTGCACAAGGAGAGCGGCCGGTGGTGCGTGCCGGGTTAGCCCGGAGCGCTCAGCCCTTGCCCTTGGCCGGCCGGCGCGACACGCGCGGGGACACGGTGCCGTCCGCCAGCCGCCGCGCGGTGAGCAGGAACGCCGTGTGCGCGACCATCCGGTGGTCCGGGCGGACCGCCAGGCCGACGACGTGCCACGGGCGCATCAGCGTCTCCCACGACTCGGGCTCGGTCCAGCACTGCTGCTCGCGCAGCGACTCGGTGACCCGCGACAGCTGCGTCACGGTCGCGACGTAGACGGTCAGCACGCCGCCCGGCACGAGGTGCGCGGCCACGTTCGGCAGCTGCTCCCACGGGGCCAGCATGTCCAGCACGACCCGGTCGACCTCGCCCTCGTGCGAGGCCAGGTCGGCGACGGTGAGCGTCCAGTTGGCCGGCTTTTCGCCGAAGAACTTCACGACGTTGTGCTCGGCGTGCACCGCGTGGTCGTCGCGGATCTCGTAGGACTGCACGCTCCCGGCCGGGCCGACCGCGCGCAGCAGCGAGCACGTCAGCGCGCCGGAACCGGCTCCGGCCTCGAGGACGCGCGCGCCCGGGAAGATGTCGCCCCACATCACGATCTGCGCGGCGTCCTTCGGGTAGATCACCTGGGCGCCGCGCGGCATCGACAGCACGTAGTCCGGCAGGAGGGGGCGCAGCGCGAGGTAGGTGGAGCCACCCGCGGACGTCACCACCGAGCCTTCGGGACGGCCGATCAGGTCGTCGTGGGCGAGGCCGCCGCGGTGCGTGTGGTACTCACCGCCGTCGGCCAGCGTCAGGGTGTAGTGGCGCCCCTTCGAGTCGGTCAACTGCACCCGATCACCCGCGCGAAACGGTCCGCTGACCGACAACACTTCCTCCTGTACCCCGAATGGCCGACGACAGATCTTCGCAGGCCGCCCGGGGCGAGGCCTCAGCGGGTACGGCGGTTCAGCGCGGCCCGCAGGTCGTCCCGGCGCAGCACGCCCGCCGGGCGCCCTTCGTCGTCGACGACGAGGAACTGCCACGCGGCCGTCTCGCGGACCCGCTCGACGACGTCCTCCCCCGGCTCCGACGCCAGGAGCACGGTCTCGGCCCGGATCGGCTCGGCTGCCAGCTCGGCCGGCGCGTGCGGTGAGGTGCCCGCGAGCCGTTCCGCCGCACCGGTGTCCAGCAGCCCGGCGGCGACCCCGTCGGCACGGACCAGCACCACGCCCCGGCCCGCCGACGCGGCCAGCGCGTCCGAAACCGGGCTTTCGGCGGGCAGCTGCAGCACCGGCCGGACGAGTTCGCCGAGTACCAGCCCCTCCGGCCAGGTGCGGCGCGCCTCCGCGGCCAGCTCCGAACGCGCGCCGAGGATCACGAACCACGCCGTGACGACGCAGACGCCCAGCCGCAGCCAGCGGTCCGGGCTCGCGGTGGCCAGGCCCCACAGCGCCCAGACGAGCAGCCCGGCGGCCACGACCGCTCCGCCGGCCACCGCGGCGCGCGTGCCCTTCGCCCGGATGCCGGTGGCCGCCCACACCCCGGCGCGGACCAGCCTGCCGCCGTCGAGGGGCAGCCCGGGCAGCAGGTTGAACACGCCGACGGCGAGGTTCGCCACCGCGCATTCGGCGACCAGGAGCCAGACGGCGCCGTCCGGCGGCACGGCGAACATCAGCAGGCCGCAGAACCCGCCGAGCAGCAGCGACACCACCGGCCCGGCCGCCGCGACCAGCCCTTCCTGGCCGGGGCGCTTCGGCGTGCGGGCCACTTCGGACAGGCCGCCGAGGAGGAACAGGCGCAGCCGCCGCACGGGGATCCCCAGCCGCAGCGCGACGAGGCAGTGCCCGAGCTCGTGCGCCAGTACGGAGAGGCCCAGCAGCAGCGCGAACGCGCCGGCCAGCAGCCACGACGTCACCGTCGAGGCGTCCGGGAGCAGCCGCCCGACGAGCGGCGCGTAGAGCACCACGACGATCAGCGAGCCGATCCACCAGGACGGCGCCAGCAGCACGGGGACGCCGGCGACCCGGAACAGCACGAGACCGCCGTCCGAGCGGACGGCCTGCCGGGTGCCCCCGGTGCCCTGCTCACTGGTCGCGGCCATGCCCGAGAGCCTAGAGCCCCGGGTGTGGGGAGCGGGTGATCCGGCCCGGGTGGTGTCGCACCCGCGTGTCCTGAATGACTCATTCAGGTCTTCGGCGGTCTTGAATGAGTCGTTCAAGACGCTCGCCGGCGGGAGTGCTTCCGGGGTCTGGGGGTCGCGAATGACTCATTCGCGGCTTCGGAGGTCCCGAATGAGTCATTCGCGACCTCGCCGCGGTGGGGTGCCTCGGTCAGGCGCCTCGGCGGAGTGCGCGGCCGGGGCCGATCAACCCCGGCGCGGGCCGCGCGGCGCCGGACGGCACTCCCGCCCAGCCGCCACACCGCAACCCGCAGACCCGCGGAAAGCGCTCCCGCGCGGCCCGGATCGGCACCTCGGGGCCGGTGCGGGCGTTGCGGTCGCCGGAACTGTCGTACCCCGGCGTTACGCTCTGCCCATGCCCGACGCCGACACCGTCACCACGGAACCCCCAGCCGCCGCCGTCGCGACCGAGGTGCGGCGGCGGCCCGCGTTGTCGCCGTCACGGGCCAGTGACTTCAAGCAGTGCCCGCTGCTCTACCGGTTCCGCGCGGTCGACCGGCTGCCCGAGGTCCCCACGAAGGCGCAGCTGCGCGGCACGCTCGTCCACTCGGTGCTGGAGCGGCTGTTCGCGCTGCCCGCCGCCGAGCGCGTCCCGGCGCAGGCGCGGGAACTGCTCGGCCCGGCGTGGACCGAGCTGTCCGCGGACCGTCCGGAGTGGACCGAGCTGTTCGACGGCGGGAAGCCCGACGACCACGCGGACTGGCTGCGCTCGGCGGAAAAGCTGCTGGACGCCTACTTCGAGCTGGAGGACCCGCGGCGGCTGGAACCGGAGGCGTGCGAGCTGCACGTCGAGATCGAGCTCGGCTCCGGCGTCCTGCTGCGCGGCTACATCGACCGCCTCGACGTCGCGCCGACCGGCGAGATCCGCGTCGTCGACTACAAGACCGGTGCCGCGCCGCGGGAAATCGGCGAGGCCAAGGCGATGTTCCAGATGAAGTTCTACGCCGTGGTGCTGTGGCGGCTGCGCGGGATCGTGCCGCGCCAGCTGAAGCTCATGTACCTGACCGACGGCCAGTCCCTCGCCTACACCCCCGACGAAGCCGAGCTGCTCCGCTTCGAGCGCACCCTCGAAGCCATCTGGCAGGCCATCCTCAAGGCGGGCAAGACCGGCGACTTCCGCGCCAGCAAGAGCAAGCTGTGCAACTGGTGCGACCACCAGGCGCACTGCCCCGAGTACGGCGGCACGCCGCCCGAGTACCCCGGCTGGCCGGAGCCCGACGCGGGCGACGAGACGCCGCTGGACCGGGCCGACTGATGGCCGACGCGTTCTACGTCCCCCTCGGCGGAGGCCGGTTCTCCGCGACCGCGCACACCGCCGGCCCGTGGTCCTCGGAGTCGCAGCACTTCGGCCCGCCGTCGGCGTTGCTGGTGCGGGCCCTCGAATCCGTCGAACCCGCCCACCCGGCCGAACTGGCCAGGGTCACCGTGGAAATCCTCGGGCCGGCCCCGGTCGCCGAGCTGACCCTGCGGGCCCGGGTGGAGCGCCCCGGCCGGTCCGTCGAGCTGCTGCAGGCCGAGCTGGCGAGCGCGGAGCGGGTGGTGGCCCGTGCGTCGGCGTGGCGCGTCGCGACTTCCGACACCGCCGGAATCGCCACCGACGGCGGGCCGATGCTGCCGGAGCCGGACAGCGTCACGGAGTCGCCGTGGCCGGAGGGCTGGCAGAGCGGCTACCTCGACGCGGTGGAGTGGCGGGCGGTCCGCGGCGGCATGGACGTGCCCGGCCCGGCGGCGGTCTGGGCCCGGCAGCGCGTCCCGCTGGTCGACGGCGAGGAGCCGAGCGGGCTGCAGCGGCTGTTCACCGTCGCCGACTCCGGCAACGGCGTGTCCAACTTCCTCGACCCGCGGCAGTGGTGGTTCATCAACTCCGAGCTGACCGTGCACCTGCGGCGGGTGCCGTCGGGCGAGTGGATCGGCCTGGACGCGGTCACGCTGGTCGGGCGGCACGGCATCGGCACGGCGACCAGCATCCTGCACGACACCGGCGGCCCGCTGGCCACCGGTGCGCAGGCGCTGATGGTCCGGCCGCGACAGGCCGGGGGCGGATAGCCACCCACAATCGGCCCGGATCCAATAACCTTCGCGGAACGACCGACTTGAGGAGCGCTCCGGCATGCAGATCACCTCGGTGGTCAACCAGAAAGGCGGGGTCGGCAAGACCTCTCTGAGCGTCGGCACCGCGGCCGCGCTGGCCGAGCGGGGCCGGCGGGTGCTGTTGGTCGACCTCGACCCGCAGGGCCACGCGACGACCGAGATGCTCGGGCTGGCCGAGGTGCCACCGGACCAGCCGAGCCTGGCGAAAGCGCTGGCCAAGACGTGGAAGGGCTCGATCGACGAGATCGTCGTCCCGCACCCGCGCAGCAACCTCGGCAAGGGCGGCGCGCTCGACGTCGTGCCGACGTCACCGGGGATGTTCGACCTGATCCGGCGGCTCGACTCGTTCCGCGTACCCGGCTGGCAGCTGGCTCGGGTCATCCAGTTCGCCAACTACGACCACTGCGTCATCGACTGCCCGCCGGCCCTCGACGTGCTGACGAACAACGCGCTGGCGGCTTCGCACGGGATCCTCGTGCCGGTGCAGCCGGACAAGACGAGCATCCGCGCGCTGCGGCTGCTGGCCGACCAGGTCCGGTACGTCGAGCAGACCGTCGGGCGGCAGCCGCTGTCGTGGTTCGGCCTGGTGCCGAGCCTGTACCGGCGGCCGATCTCGCACTACGCGGCCGCGGCGCTGCAGGAGATGTACGAGTTCGGCATCCCGATGCTGTCGCACCTGCCGCTCGGCGTGGTCATGAACGAAGCGGCCGCGCACGGCGTCCCGGTGACGACCTACGCCCCGGAGACGTTGCAGGCGCTGTCGTTCCGCGAGATCGCGGCCACCCTCGACGGCTACCTGGAGCAGAACCAGGCCCCGGCCGTCGTGCCCGCCGACGAGGAGTTCGTCTTCGAGGACTTCATCTCCGAGGTCGCGGTGGCGCGCAACGTCAACGACAACGGGGTCCGCAAGGGCCTCTACGACCTGCTGCCGAAGAAGCCCAACCGGCCGCGCTGAGGTTCGGCGCGGCCGATCGGGCTTCGGGGGTCAGAGGCGGCAGGAGCGGATGTCGGACGCCAGGATGGCCTTGGCGCCCACCTCGGCCAGCTCGTCCATGACCCGGTTGACGTCCTTGCGCGACACCATCGCGCGCACGGCGACCCAGTCTTCGTCGGCCAGCGGGGCCACCGTCGGCGACTCGAGACCCGGCGTGATGGCGATCGCCCGCTCGACGAGCGTGCGCGGGCAGTCGTAGTCCAGCATCAGGTACTGCTGCGCGAACACGACCCCGCGCAGCCGCGCCGCGAGCTGCGACTTGGCCTTGCTCTCCCCGGTCCCCGCGCGCTGCAGCAAGACCGCTTCCGAGACGCAGATCGGGTCGCCGAAGGCCACCAGGTTGTTCTGCCGGAGCGACCGCCCGGACTCGACCACGTCCGCGATCGCGTCGGCGACACCGAGCTGGATCGAGATCTCGACGGCGCCGTCGAGGCGGATCACCTCGGCCTCGACGCCGTGGCGGGCGAGGTCGTCGCGGACCAGCCGCGGGTACGACGTCGCGAGCCGCTTGCCGTGCAGGTCCGCCGGCTTCCACTCCTTGCCGGCCGGGGCGGCGTAGCGGAACGTCGACCCGCCGAAGCCGAGCGCCTGGACCTCCTCGACCGGCGCGCCGGAGTCGAGCGCGAGGTCCCGGCCGGTGATGCCGAGGTCGAGCTCGCCGGAGCCGACGTAGATCGCGATGTCCTTGGGCCGCAGGAAGAAGAACTCGACCTCGTTCACCGGGTCGAGCACGGTCAGGTCGCGCTGCTCATGCCGCTTGCGGTAGCCCGCCTCGCCGAGCATCTCCGTCGCCGCGGCGGCGAGGGCTCCCTTGTTCGGCACGGCAACACGCAGCATTTCGCTTTTCTCCTCGTCCATCGGGTTCTTCGGGGGACCCGTCACAGGTAGCGGTAGACGTCCTCGGTCGACAGACCGCGGCCGAGCATCAGCACCTGCACCCGGTACAGCAGCTGGGAGATCTCCTCGGCGAGGCGGTCGTCGGACTCGTGCTCGGCCGCGATCCACACCTCGCCGGCTTCCTCGAGCACTTTCTTGCCCTGGGCGTGCACCCCGGCGTCGAGGGCGACGACGGTGCCGGACCCGTCGGGACGGGTACGCGCGCGCTCGGCAAGCTCCGCGAACAGCTCATCGAAGGTCTTCACGATCTGCAGATCCTTCCACCCCGGCCCCGCGGGTGCCGCCCCGGCCCGCCGCGGATGCCGCCCATCTCACACCACCGTGGAACGCGGTTCCCGGATGGTGGGAGTCAGAAGAGCGCGCCCCGCTCGAAGTCGAGCAGGTACCGCTTGCGCTCCAGGCCGCCGCCGTAGCCGGTGAGCGAGCCGGTCGAGCCGACCACCCGGTGGCACGGGACGATGATGCCGATCGGGTTCCTGCCGTTCGCCAGCCCGACCGCGCGGGACGCTCCCGGGCTGCCGAGCCGGGCGGCCAGCTCGCCGTACGAGGTGGTGGTGCCGTACGGGATCTCGCGCAGCTGGGCCCAGACCGACCGCTGGAACGGCGTGCCCACGAAGGTCAGCGGCAGCTCGAACCGCTCGCGCCGGCCGGCGAAGTACTCCTTCAGCTCGGTTTCGGCGCGGGCGAAGATGTCCGCGCCGGGGTCGGGCGAGCCGAACGTCAGCTCGTCCGGGCGGTGGCGCTGCTCGGCCATGTACAGGCCGCACAGCGCGTCGCCCTCGGCGACCAGCGTCAGCGGGCCGCAGGGGCTGTCCACGACAGCGTGGGTGCGCATCGGTTCTCCTGAACTCAAGCCGCGGGCATCCGGTTGATCGCGTGATCACCGGTGGCCCACAGGTGCTGGGTGGCGTAGGCCCGCCACGGGCGCCAGGCGGCGGACCGGGCGACGACGGCGGCCTGGCCGCCGAGGCCGAGGGTTTCCGCCGCGTACTTGATGCCGAGGTCGGTGGGGAGGAAGGCGTCCGGGTCGCCCAGCGCCCGCATCGCGATGCTCTCGACCGTCCACGGCCCGAAGCCGGGCAACGCGCTCAGCGCGGCCCGGGTCGTCTCCCAGTCGCTGCCGGCGCCGAGGTCGAGGCCGCCGGTCAGCGCCTCGACCAGGGCGAGCAGCGTGCGACGGCGGCTGCGGGGCATGGCCAGCGTCTCCGGGTCCAGCGAAGCCAGGGCTTCCGGCGACGGGAACAGGTGGGTCAGGCCCCCTTCGGGGTCCTCGACCGGTTCGCCGTGCGCGACGACGAGCCGGGCCGCGTGGGTGCGGGCCGCCGCCGTCGAGACCTGCTGGCCCAGCACGGCCCGGACGGCGAACTCGGCGCCGTCGACCGTGCGCGGGACCCGGCGGCCCGGCGCGGCCGCGACCAGGGGCGCGAGCAGCGGGTCGGTGGCCAGCTGCTCGTCGACGGCGAGCGGGTCGGCGTCCAGGTCGAGCAGGCGGCGGCACCGGCTGGTCGCGGCGGGCAGGTCCCGGAGGTCGGCCAGGGTGAGGCGGCAGGCGATGTGGCCGTCCTCGGGGCGCAGCGCCACGATGCCGGCGCCGTGCGGCAGCCGCAGCGTCCGGCGGTAGGCGCCGTCCCGCCACTCCTCCACGCCCGGCACGCCGGTCGCCACCAGGTGCCCGAAGAGGTTGTCGGGGCACAGCGGCTTCCGGTAGGGCAGCCGCAGCACGAGCGCCCCGGCCGCCGCGGGCTTGCCCTTCGCGCGCTGCCGCAGTTCGGTCGGCGAGAGGGCGAACACCTCCCGCACGGTGTCGTTGAACGCCCGGATGCTGCCGAAGCCGGCGGCCAGTGCCAGTTCGGTCATCGGCAGCGCGGTCGTTTCGATGAGGATCCGCGCGGTCTGCGCGCGCTGGGCCCGCGCCAGCGCCAGCGGGCCGGCGCCGAGCTCGGCGAACACCTGGCGCTCGACCTGCCGGACGCTGTAGCCGAGCCGGGCGGCCAGCCCGCGGACGCCTTCGGTGTCCACGACGCCGTCGGCGATCAGCCGCATCGCCCGCGCCACCAGGTCGGCGCGCTCGTTCCACAGCGGGGAGCCGGGGCTGGCGTCGGGGCGGCAGCGCTTGCAGGCGCGGAACCCGGCCTGCTGCGCGGCCGCCGCGCTCGGGTAGAAGCTCATGTTCCGCGGTTTGGGCGGCACCACGGGACAGCTGGGCCGGCAGTAGATCTTCGTCGTCAGGACCGCCGTGTAGAACCACCCGTCGAACCGGGCGTCCTTCCCCTGCACGGCCCGCACGCACCGTTCGAAGTCTTCATGCACGCGACCCAGCATCGCCGAGCGCGGCGAGCGGGGCTAGCGGAAATGCGACATGGGCGTCAGCCCAGCAAAGCCGCCAGCGCGGGCACGTCGATGCCCACGAGCGAGTCGCGGAACACGCGCCGCTCCCCCGGCTCGACCGCGACGTCGTTGGGGATGACCAGCACCGTGCAGCCCGCCGCGACCGCCGACGCCGTGCCCGGCGGGGAGTCCTCGACCGCGACGCACCGCGCCGCGTCGACCCCGAGGAGCTCGGCCGCCTTGAGGTACGGGCGCGGGTGCGGCTTGTTGAAGCCCTCCACCTCGTCGCCGCAGACCGTGACGTCGAAGAAGTCGCGGCCGATCGTGTTCAGCGCCAGCTCGGTGAGGTCGCGCTCGGTGGAGGTGACCAGCGCCGACCGCAAGCCCGCTTCGCGCACCGCCGCCAGTGCTTCGCGGGCACCCGGGCGCCACGGCAGCGCGTCGTCGAACAGCCCGGCCGTCCGGCGGCGGATCTGGTCGCCGGTGGCGGCGATCGCCTCCGGCGTGACTTCGCGGCCGACGACCTCGAGCAGGTACTCCGCCGTGTCGTCCATGTTGGACCCGACGAGCGTCATCCGCTGTTCTTCGGAAAGCTTGCCGCCCAGTGCTTCCGCCGTCTCGTAGAGCGCGACGTCCCACAGCTTCTCGGAGTCGACCAGAGTGCCGTCCATGTCCCACAACACGGCGCCGAGTCCGTCCACAGTGGAGTCCCTCCCAGGGTCAGGTGTTGAAGTACTTCGCTTCCGGGTGGTGGCAGACGATCGCGTCGGTCGACTGCTCGGGGTGCAGCTGGTACTCCTCGGACAGCTTGACGCCGATGCGGCCCGGCTCGAGGAGCGCGACGATCTTCGCCCGGTCCTCGAGATCGGGACAGGCGCCGTAGCCCAGGGAGAACCGTGCTCCACGGTAGCCGAGCTTGAAGAAGTCCTCGACGTCGTCGGGGTCCGCTGAGGCGACCGCCACACCGCCGGGGAGGATCAGCTCGCCCCGGATGCGGCAGTGCCAGTACTCGGCCAGCGCCTCGGTGAGCTGGACGCCGAGGCCGTGCACCTCGAGGTAGTCGCGGTAGGCGTCCGCGGCGAACAGCTCGTTCGCGTAGTCGGCGATCGGCTGGCCCATGGTCACGACGGTGAACGGCACGACGTCGACTTCGGCCGCCTCCCGCGGCCGGTAGAAGTCGGCCAGGCAGAGGCGCCGGTCGCGGCGCTGGCGCGGGAACGTGAACCGCAGCCGCTCGGGTGCGTCCGGCTCGGGCTCGGTGAGCACGACCAGGTCGTCGCCGTCGGCGACGCACGGGAAGTAGCCGTAGACGACCGCCGCGTGGGCCAGGACGCCGTCGGCGGTCAGCCGGTCGAGCCAGTACCGCAGCCGCGGCCGGCCCTCGGACTCGACGAGCTCGTCGTACGTCGGGCCGGTGCCGCCGCGGGCGCCCTTGAGGCCCCACTGCCCCATGAAGGTCGCGCGCTCGTCGAGCATCGCGGCGTAGTCGGCGAGCGCGACGCCCTTGACCACGCGCGAACCCCAGAAGGGCGCGGTCGGCAGCGGCACGTCGGTGGCCACGTCCGAGCGGGCCGGCGGCGGGCCTTCGAGGGCTTCCTCCTCGGCCTTGCGGGCCTTGCGCGCCTCGGCGATCCGCAGCGAACGCGCCCGGCGTTCCTTGCGCTCCCGCCGCTTCTGCTCCGCGTCGGCGTCCACCAGCGGCGATTCCCCGCGCTTGGCGGCCATGATCGCGTCCATCAGCCGCAGGCCTTCGAACGCGTCCCGCGCGTAGCGGACGTCGCCGAGGTAGAGCTCGCTCAGGTCGTTCTCGACGTAGGACCGGGTGAGCGCGGCGCCGCCGAGCAGCACCGGCCAGCGCACGGAGACGCCCCGGGAGTTCATCTCCTGGAGGTTCTCCTTCATGATCACGGTCGACTTCACCAGCAGCCCGGACATCCCGATCGCGTCGGCGCCCTGCTCCTCGGCGGCGTCCAGGATGGTGGTGATCGGCTGCTTGATGCCGAGGTTGACGACCTCGTAGCCGTTGTTGGACAGGATGATGTCGACGAGGTTCTTGCCGATGTCGTGCACGTCGCCGCGGACGGTGGCGAGCACGATCCGGCCCTTGCCGGCGTCGTCCTCCTTCTCCATGTGCGGCTCGAGGTGCGCGACGGCGGCCTTCATCACCTCGGCGGACTGCAGCACGAACGGCAGCTGCATCTGCCCGGACCCGAACAGCTCGCCGACGGTCTTCATGCCCGACAGCAGCGTGTCGTTGATGATCTCCAGGGCGGGACGCTGGTCCAGTGCCGCGTCGAGGTCGTCGGCCAGGCCGTTGCGCTCGCCGTCGACGATCCGGCGTTCGAGCCGCTCGAACAGCGGCAACGCGGCCAGCTCCTCGGCCCGCGACGCCTTGGACGACGCCGCGCTGACGCCCTCGAACAGCGCCATCAGCTCCTGGAGCGGGTCGTAGCCCTCGCGGCGGCGGTCGTACACGAGGTCGAGGGCCACCGCGCGCTGCTCGTCCGGGATTCGGGCCATCGGCAGGATCTTCGACGCGTGCACGATCGCGGTGTCCAGGCCGGCTTGCACGCATTCGTGCAGGAACACCGAGTTCAGCACCTGCCGCGCGGCCGGGTTGAGCCCGAAGGAGATGTTGGACAGCCCCAGCGTGGTCTGGACCTCGGGGTGGCGCCGCTTGATCTCGCGGATCGCCTCGATCGTCTCGGCCCCGTCGCGGCGCGACTCCTCCTGGCCGGTGGCGATGGTGAAGGTGAGCGCGTCGACGATGACGTCGCAGGTGCGCAGGCCCCAGGTACCGGTGATGTCCTCGATCAGCCGGGTGGCGATGTCGGCCTTCGTCCGCGCGGTCCGCGCCTGGCCTTCCTCGTCGATGGTCAGGGCCACGACGGCGGCGCCGTACTCGCTCACCAGTTCCATGACCTGGGTGAACCGGGACTCCGGCCCGTCGCCGTCCTCGTAGTTGACGGAGTTGACCGCGCACCGGCCGCCGAGCCGCTCCAGTCCCGCGCGGAGCACCGGGACCTCGGTCGAGTCGAGCATGATCGGCAGCGTCGACGCGGTGGCGAGCCGTCCGGCGAGCTCCGCCATGTCCGCGGTGCCGTCGCGCCCGACGTAGTCGACGCAGAGGTCGAGCAGGTGGGCGCCGTCGCGGGTCTGCTCGCGGGCGATCTCGACGCAGTCGTCCCAGCGGCCCTCGAGCATCGCCGTGCGGAACGCCTTCGAGCCGTTGGCGTTGGTCCGCTCGCCGATCATCAGCACGCTGGCGTCCTGCTTGAACGGCACCGCCTGGTAGAGCGACGACACGCCGGGCTCGGGCCGCGGCCGCCGGGCCACGGGCGCGGTGTCCGCCACGGCGGCGGCGAGCTGCCGGATGTGCTCGTCGGTGGTGCCGCAGCAGCCGCCGACCAGGCCGACGCCGAACTCGCGCACGAACCCGGTCAGTGCCTCGACCAGCGCTTCCGGGCCGAGCGGGTAGACGGCGCCGGCCGGGCCGAGCTCCGGCAGGCCGGCGTTCGGCATCACCGACAGCGGCACCCGGGCGTGCTTGGCCAGCTGCCGCAGGTGCTCGCTCATCTCGGCCGGCCCGGTCGCGCAGTTGAGCCCGATGACGTCGATGCCGAGCGGTTCCAGCGCGGCCAGCGCCGCGCCGACCTCGGTGCCGAGCAGCATCGTGCCGGTCGTTTCGACGGTGATCGAAGCGAGGACCGGCACGCGGCGTCCCTCGGCCGCCATCGCCCGCTTCGCCCCGATGATCGACGCCTTCGTCTGGAGGATGTCCTGGGTGGTCTCGACGATCACCGCGTCCACGCCGCCGGCCAGCAGGCCGCGGACCTGCTCCTGGTAGGCGTCGCGCAGAGTGGCGAACGGCGCGTGACCGAGCGTCGGGAGCTTCGTGCCGGGGCCGACCGAGCCGAGCACGAACCGCGGGCGGTCCGCCGTCGCGTACTCGTCCGCGGCCTCCCGGGCCAGCCGCGCGCCGGCTTCGGCCAGCTCGAAGATCCGTCCGGTGATGTCGTATTCGGCGAAGTTGGCGAAATTGGCCCCGAAAGTGTTGGTCTCGACCGCGTCCGCCCCCGCTTCGAGGTAGCCGCGGTGCACGGACCGGACGACGTCCGGCCGGGTGACGTTCAGGATCTCGTTGCACCCTTCCAGCCCGCCGAAGTCGTCCAGGCTCAGGTCGTGGGCCTGCAGGGCGGTGCCCATCGCCCCGTCGGCCACCAGGACGCGCGAGCCCAGGACTTCGAGAAACGGTGACGACAGGCGGTCGGACATGCTGAACAGGGTAAGGCCGGTAGCCGTAGGCTGGTCCGGTGAGTGAGCCCGTCGACGAGACCCCGCGGCCGCCCGGCGACCGCACCGAACCCACCCGGCCCTTGATGGTCGTCGCCTTCGAAGGCTGGAACGACGCAGGTGACGCGGCCAGCCGGGCGGTCGAGCACCTGCAGCTGAACTGGGACGCCACGCCCCTGGCCGAACTGGAGCCCGACGACTACTACGACTTCCAGGTCAGCCGCCCGACCGTCCGGATGGTGGACGGCGTCACTCGACGGGTGGACTGGCCGACCACGACGCTCTCGGTGTGCCGTCCCGACGGGTTCGACCGCGACGTGGTCCTCGTCCAGGGACCCGAGCCCAACATGCGCTGGCGCGCCTTCTGCGCGGAACTGCTGGAGCACATCAAGCAGCTGGACGTCGCGACCGTCGTGACGCTCGGCGCGCTGCTCGCGGACACCGCGCACACCCGGCCGGTCCCGGTCACCGGAACGGCCTACGACAAGGACACCGCGTCGCTCTACGGCCTGGACCTGAACAACTACCAGGGACCGACCGGCATCGTCGGGATCCTGCAGGACTACTGCGTGCAGGCGGGCATCCCGGCCGTGTCGATCTGGGCGGCCGTGCCGCACTACGTGTCGCACCCGCCGTCCCCGAAGGCGACGCTGGCGCTGCTGCACAAGCTGGAGGACATCCTCGACGTCGAGATCCCGCTCGGCGCGCTGCCGGAGCAGGCCGAGGAGTGGCAGCGCACGGTCAGCGAGATGGCCGACGAGGACGAAGAGATCAGCGAGTACGTCCGGGGCCTCGAGGAGCGCGGGGACGCGCAGAGCGAGGTCGCCGAGCAGGACGTCAGCGGCGACAAGATCGCCGCGGAGTTCGAGCGCTACCTGCGCCGCCGCGGCCGAGGCGGCGGACAGGAAGGCTTCGGCCTGCGCTGAGTCACCCGCGCCAGCTGGTGGCGAACGCCCGGGCGGGGTTCGCCACCAGCATGGCCGTGACGACGTCGCCGCCGAGCAGCTTCGTCAGCCGCGGCGCCAGCGTCGTGAGCAGGTACGGGAGGCCGCCCGGTTCGCGCCGGGCGGCGGCGGTCGTCGTGTCGCCGCCGAGCAGCAGCTGACCGCCGTGCCCGGCGCCGACGAGGGCCTCGAGGCAGTCCGCGAGCCGCCAGTCGGTGGCGCGGTTGGCCAGGGACGGCCCGTCGAACGCCAGGAAGACGCCGGTTCCGGCGATTTCGCGCTGGATCCTCGGGTCCGGGTGGCGGTTGAGGTGCCCGAGGATCACCCGATCGGCGGGCACGCCGAGGGTGCCGCACAGCAGCTCGGCGATCTCCGGGCCGGCGGTGCCGTGTTCGAGGTGGACCGCGATCGGCGCCCCGGTCTCTTCGTGCGCCACCGCGGCCGCGGTGAGCGTCGTCCGGGCGTGCGCGTCGATCGCGTGGAACGCGCCGGCGACCTTGATCAGCCCCGCCCGGTGCTGCCGCATCCGCAGGTCCTCCGGCAGGTCGGCGGGCCCGGTGCCCTCGACGAGGTCGGCGACGAAGAGCCGGACCAGGTCGTCGGCCACCTGGTGGAGGAACGCCGGCGCGTAGTGCGCGGCCCGGTGCAGGCCGGTCGCCGCGACGACGTGCACCCCGGCTTCCCGCGAGAGCTGGGCGAGTTCCCGGGTCCGGCGACCGAGGCCGAACGGCGTCCACTGCACCACGGCGGAGCCGCCGGCGCCCCGGAACGTCAGCAGCTGCTCCATCGCCGCTTCCGTGCTGTCCAGCTCCTCGCCCGGGAGCAGCTTCGAGGCGAAGAAGAGGTGGTCGTGCGAGTCGGTCACGCCGAGCGCGGCCGGCTCGATGTCGCCGAGCAGCGTGCGCACCTTGGGGTCCCCGGTCACCCGACCGAGTGTAACGGCTGACCCGTTACGATGGCGAGGTGCCGGAAGACTTCCGCCTCGACATGGGCGCGCCGTGGCTGAACCTGCTCGCCACCCGCGGCCGCCACTTCGGGCCGCGGCCGGTCGAGCGCCTCCCGAACGTGGACCGGCTGCGCGCCTGGCTGGCCTTGGCGGAGCTGACCCCGCTGTCCCCGGTCACGGATTTCGACGTGCCGGCCGCGCAGGACCTGCGCGAGGCGCTGCGGCCGCTCGCACTGGGCGTGGTGGACGGCGTCGCGCCGAACGCCGGGCAGGTCCGGGCGCTGACGCGGTTCCTGGCCGTGGAGCCGGTGCACCTGGCCGCGCTCGACCGCGTGCACCGGAGCGCCCCGCCGACCGCGGCCGCCGCCTTCGCCCGGCTGGCCCACCAGGCGGCGGACTGGCTCACCGGACCGCTGCGGCACGACCTGCGGGCCTGCCCGGAGCAGGACTGCCGAGGCGTCTTCGCCGACCCGGGCGGCCGGCGCCGCTGGTGCCCGGCCCCGGCCTGCGCCAGCCGCGGCCGGGTCCGCGCGCTCAGGGAACGGCGCCGCACGGAATCATGACGGCCAGAGGATGCGGCGCATCGGGACCGCGCCCCGGGCCCGCTTGCGCCACTCGCGCGGGTAACCGAGCGACACCTCTTCGAAGCGGACGCCGTCGGCTTCCGTGGTCCGCGGGATGTGCAGGTGGCCGTAGACGGCGATCTCCGCGCGGTAGCGGACGTGCCAGTCCTCGGTCTTCGTGGAACCGCACCACAGCGCGAACTCGGGCCAGTACAGCGGCGCCGTCGGGTGGCGGTGC
The DNA here is from genome assembly GCF_041346945.1 of Amycolatopsis sp. cg9. Taxonomy (NCBI): domain Bacteria; kingdom Bacillati; phylum Actinomycetota; class Actinomycetes; order Pseudonocardiales; family Pseudonocardiaceae; genus Amycolatopsis; species Amycolatopsis sp. cg9. Next base: position 7,953,623 of record NZ_CP166850.1, read on the forward strand.
AGCGGCCAGTGCGACATCAGGATCGTGCCGTGGTCCTCGGGGATCGCATCGAGGCGCTCGGTGCTGATCTTCAGCCGGTCCGCGCACCACGCCTGCCGGCTCGGGTACGGGTCGGGGTGCAGGAAGTACTCGTCGGTGCAGACGACGCCGGCCTCGCGCGCCTGCCGCAGGGCCTCCTCCAGCGGCTTGCCCTCCGCCTCGGGGGTCCGCCAGCTGTAGTCGTAGAGCAGGAACAGCGGCGCGATGGTCAGCGGCCGCGAACCGTGCTCCCAGACGGGGTACTCGTCCTCCGGCGTAAGCACGCCGATCTCGCGGCACTGCTCGACCAGGTACTCGTAGCGGGCCTGGCCGCGCAGCTGGCACGGGTCGTTGTTCGTCGTCCACAGCTCGTGGTTGCCCGGCACCCAGACGACCTTCGCGAACCGCTCGCGCAGCGTCTTCAGCGTCCCGATGGTGGCTTCCGCGCGCTCGGCCACGTCGCCGGCCACGAGGAGCCAGTCGTCCGCCGTCTCGGGGACGACGGAGTCGAGGATCGGGCCGTTGCCCTCGTGGGTCACGTGGAGGTCGCTGGTGGCGAAGAGGTGTGGCACCCCTCCACCGTAGCCACCGCGCTCGCGGGGACTTCGCGAAACCTGCGAATCCGGGACAGCATGAGCACGCCCGCGAGCACGTAGACCCCGGCCTGGACGTTCAGCAGCACGGCGGGCCCGGTCACCGCGACCAGGGTGCCCGCCAGCAGCGCGCCGGCGGTGGTGAAGGCGGCGATGGCGGCGAACGTCGTGCTCAGCACCCGGCCGGCCCGTTCGGGGGCCACCGCGCTCTGGATCTCCGACAGCACCCCGGCGCCGACGGCGACGCCCGGCGCACCCACGAGGACGAACAACGCGAGGTAGCCGCCCAGCGCCGTCGTCACCAGCGAAAGGTTCCAGATCACCGCGGAGAGCACGCCCAGCAGCACCGAGCCCCACCCGATCAGCGCCGTGGGCGCCACCCGCCGCGCCACGGTGGCCAAGGCGAACCCGGCGGCCAGCCCGCCGATCGCCTGGACGCCACGCAGCAGGCCCGCGTCGGCTTCGCTGCCGCCGAGCACGTCCAGGACGTACACCACGAACAGCACCAGGAACATGCCCTGCGCCAGCGACGTGAACACCAGGGCCAGCCCGGTGCGCCACAGGCGCCGGTTGCGCGTCAGCTCCCGCAGGCCGTCGATCCAGGCCCGCACGACGGGTTCGCGGGCGGCGGCGGGCGCGGGCGCCGCCACCCGGCGGAACGGCTTGGCCAGCAGCGCCGCGGCCACCGCGAGGACGGCCAGGTAGCCGGTGATGACGTCGGCGAGCCCGCCGAAGCCCAGCAGCGCGCCGCCCGCCCAGCCGCCGGCGAGCCGGGCGACGCTGCCGTTGACGCTCATCAGCCCGTTGGCCCCGGTCACGTCGGCGACCCCGACCAGCTCGGGGACGAGTGCGTTGCGCGCCGGCTCGAACACCGACGCCAGCGCCGCCTGGGCGGCCATCACCGCGTACACCACGGGGACACCGGGCTCGGCCAGCAGCGGGAGCGCCACGACGGCGAGCCCGCAGCAGACGCCGGACAGCACCGCGCGGCGGTTCCACCGGTCGGCGACGACACCGGCGACCGGGCTCAGCAGCACCGCGGGCAGCAGGCCGAGCACGATGCTCAGCGCCGTCGTCGCGGCCGAGCCGGTGCGCTGGAAGACGTAGACCGGCAACGCCACCTGCAGCATCCACTCGGCCGTCTCGCCGAAGAAGGCGGCCGCCCACAGCCGCGCGAACGCAGGCACGCCCAGGAGCTGTTTCACGCCTCCGCCTTCCCCGAGTGCTCGATGCGCGGGAACGCCCGCACGCCGAGGTGCACCGACCCCGCGTCCGCCGGCGCGTCGGTCCTGATCGCGCCGACGTAGGGCCGGACCAGCGCGTCGATCGCGTCGGTCAGCCGGGTCAGCTCGGCGGGTGTGACGCGCAGCGCGTAGGCCGACATCCCGGTCGCGGCGCGCCAGGCCGGGTCGAGGCCGTCGAGGGAGTCCAGGTACCGCTGGGTCAGCTCCTGCTCGTGGCTCAGCGTCGCGCCGACCACGCCGAGCTGCGCCGCCCGGTGCGCCGGGTCGTCGGCCAGCTCCCCCATCTCCAGCCCGACCTGGCGGGCGCGCCACGGGCGTTCCCGGCCGTCTTCGGCGTCGGCCCGCTCGACGAGCCCGTACTGCGCCAGCTGCCGCAGGTGCCAGCTGCAGTTGGACGCCGTCGAGCCGACCGCTTCCGCGCACTCGCTCGCGGTGCGCGGGCCGACGGCGGTCAGGTGGTTGAGCAGCGCCGACCGCAGCGGGTGGGCCAGCGCGCGCAGCAGCTCGACGTCCTCGATCCGCTTGCGCGGCGGCAGCTCGGCCATCGGTCACCCAATTCTGAAAGACTCATTTCGAAAGCTTCCTTTCATACTTGGTCCCGCCTGCGGGTTTGTCAACGGGCTGCGCTATCGTTCGCTACGCAGCAGCTGCCCAGGGCAGTGACTGCGCCGTGACCCGACCTTGGATGGACGTTGCCCGACCAGCGCGAACTCGCCACCGCCGCCGCCCTCGCCCTCCCCCGGTTCGTGGGCTCGACCGCGCTCTTCCACGCCGCGGTCGCCGAGCGGATGGGCGTCACCCCGACCGAGCTGCACTGCGTGCACCTGCTCCACGGCGGCGTCAGCGACTCCCCGACCGAACTCGCGAGACTGCTCGGCATGTCCACGGGGGCGTTCACCCGGCTGCTCGACCGGATGGCACTGCACCGGCTGGCCGAGCGCGCCCCGGACCCCGCCGACCGGCGCCGGCTCGTCGTCCGGCCGCTGCCCGACCGGATGGCCGAGCTCGCCGAGCTCTACGCGCCGATGGCCCGGTTCGTCGGCGAACGGCTCGCGCGCTTCGACCGCCGCCAGCTGACCGCCCTGCTCGAGTTCCTCACCGACGGCACCGCCGCCGCCGAGCGGTCGACCGTCGACCTACCGGATGTGACGCAGGCCATAACCCGTTGACTAACTCTACGGTTGTTGCGTTAACTTGTTCTCACTATGAAGAACTGAACCGCGCCCATCCCGCTTCCGAGGCGGCACCCGGTCGAGCCTGACGCTCCCGCGTGCCACGACGCCCGGCGGGATTTCCGCTTCTTCTCCTCCGGGCCCGGTGATGCGCAATGTCAACCCTTTTCCCCTTGCAGGCCAAGGACGTCGTCTTCGGCTACGGCACCCGCGTGGTGCTCGACGGCGTCTCGCTGACCGCGTCGGCCGGGCAACGGCTCGGCCTGGTCGGTGAGAACGGCACCGGCAAGTCCACCCTGCTGCGCCTGCTCGCCGGGCTCGAAGAACCGCGCTCCGGCGAGGTGCTCCGCGGCCCCGACGTCGGGTTCCTGCTGCAGGAGCTGCCGTTCGGCGAGGACGCGACCTTCGCCGACGTCCTCGACGACGCCCTCGCCGAGATCCGGGCCGCCGCGGCCCGCCTCGACGAGCTGACCGCCGCGATGACCGAGAAGCCCGACGACGAGGCCGTGCTCGAGGAGTACGGCCGGGTCCTGGAGTGGGCCCAGGCCCACGACCTCTGGGACGCCGACCGCCGCGCGAAGCTCGTCTGCGACGGGCTCGGCCTCGGCGGCGTCGAACCGGACCGGCGGCTGGGCACGCTGTCGGGCGGCCAGCGGTCCCGGCTCGGCCTGGCCGCGCTGCTCGTCCGGCAGCCGGCGACGCTGCTGCTCGACGAGCCGACCAACCACCTCGACGACGCCGCGATGGCGTTCCTCGAGCACCACCTCGCCGAGCTGACCGGGATCGTCGTGCTGTCGTCGCACGACCGGGTGTTCCTCGACGCCGTCTGCACCGACATCGTCGACCTCGACCCGGCCGCCGCGGACCGGCAGGCCGGCGGCGCGGTCCGCTACGGCGGCAGCTACTCCGACTACCTCGGCCACAAGAAGGCGGAGCGGGCGCGGTGGGAGCAGCGCTATGCCGAAGAACAGGAGGAGCTGAAGGAGCTGCGGGAGACCGTCGCGGTCACCGCGCGGAACGTCGCCTACGGCCGCGGTCCAAGGGACAACGACAAGTTCATCCACGCCTTCAAGGGCGCCCGCGTCCAGAAGACGATCTCGCGGCGGGTGCGCGACGCCGAGCAGCGGCTGGAGAACCTCGAACGCGACCAGGTCCGCAAACCCCCGGCGCCGTTGCGGTTCCGGGCGGAGCTCACCGGCCGGGCGGCCGGCGAAGGACCGGCGATTTCAGTGCGCGGACTGGAAGTTCCGGGCCGGCTGCGGCTGCCGCGGCTGGACGTCGAGGGTTCGGCACGGCTGCTCGTCACCGGCGGGAACGGCGCCGGGAAGTCGACCCTGCTCTCGGTGCTGGCCGGCCGGCTGGCGCCCGCCGCCGGGACGGTCCACTTCGGACACGGCGTGCGGGTCGGGATGCTGGAGCAGGACGTCGCCTTCGCCGAACCGGAACGGACGGCGGCCCGGGTGTACCGCGACACCCTCGGTGAGGACGCTCCCCCGCTGAGCCGGCTCGGCCTGCTGGCGTCCCGGGACCTCCGGCAGCCCGTCGGCGCGCTCTCGGTCGGCCAGCGGCGGCGGCTGGCGCTGGCGATCCTGCTCGCCGAACCGCCGGACGTGCTCCTGCTCGACGAGCCGACGAACCACATTTCGCTGACCCTGGCGGAAGAACTGTTCGCGGCACTGGAGACGGCGCCGGGCGCGGTCGTCGTCGCCTCCCACGACCGCTGGCTGCGCCGCGACTGGTCCGGCGACCACCTCCACCTGGCCGACGGCCACCCCGCCGCCATATAAGCCGTTATACGCCTAGGGCGGAACTTTCATGACGAAAGTTCCGCCCTGGGCCGGTTTCAGAGCTCGATGCCGAGGAGGGCGTCGACCGCGGTGCGGATCAGGCCCGGGGCCGTCGGGTCGGTGCCGTCGCGGCGGAGCGCCTCGTTCGCCCACGCGTCGATCGCCGCCAGTGCCTTCGGCGTGTCGAGGTCGTCGGAGAGGTGGTCGCGCAGCCGGACGATCGTGTCCTCGGCGGACGGCCCGGTGGCCAGCGAGACGGCTTCGCGCCAGCGCGCCAGCCGCGTCTCGGCCTCGGCGAGCAGCGAGTCCGTCCAGGGGCGGTCGGCGCGGTAGTGGCCGGCGAACAGGGCCAGCCGGATCGCGCCCGGGTCGACCTGGTCGGCCCGCAGCCGCGAGACGAACACCAGGTTGCCGCGGGACTTGGACATCTTCTCGCCGTCGAGGCCGATCATGCCGGCGTGGACGTAGTGGCGGGCGAACTGGCCGTCCTTGGCGACGGCTTCGGCGTGCGCCGCGCTGTACTCGTGGTGCGGGAAGATCAGGTCGGAGCCGCCGCCCTGCAGGTCGAACCCGAGGCCCAGCCGGTTGACCGCGATCGCGCTGCACTCGATGTGCCAGCCGGGGCGGCCCGGGCCCAGCTCGGACTCCCACGACGGCTCACCCTCGCGGGCGACGCGCCACAGCAGCGCGTCGAGCGGGTGGCGCTTGCCGGGGCGGTCGGGGTCGCCGCCGCGCTCGGCGAAGAACTTCGCCATCGTGGGCTCGTCGTAGTTCGACTCGTAGCCGAACTTGCCGGTCGCCGCGTGGTCGAAGTAGATGTCCGGGAACTCCGGGTCGTCCGCCCGGTAGGCGGCGCCGTTGGCCAGCAGCTTGGCGATGACCTCGACGATCTCCGGGATGCTCTCCACCGCGCCGACGAACTGCCGCGGCGGGACCACCCGCAGCGCGGTCATGTCCTCGCGGAACAGCGCCGTCTCGCGCATGCCCAGCACGACCCAGTCGTCCTTGTCGCGCTCGGCCCGCTCCAGCAGCGGCTCGTCGATGTCCGTCACGTTCTGCACGTAGTGGACGTCGTGGCCGTTGTCCCGCCAGATCCGGTTCACCAGGTCGAAGGCGAGGTACGTCGCGGCGTGCCCCAGATGCGTCGCGTCGTAGGGCGTGATGCCGCAGACGTACATCCGGGCGGTGGCGCCGGGCGCGGTCGGGCGGATCTGCCCGGTGGCCGTGTCGTGGAGCCGCAGCGGGCGGGGGGTGCCGGGGATGCGGGGCACGTCGACCGATGACCAAGTCTGCATACCCCGACTGTAAGCGCTGCCCCGCACACCCTCCCGCCCGGTGGGACTCCTCCCCCACGTGGCGGAGTCATTCCTCCCGGTGGGCCGCGTTCGCTTCGATGGCGTCGCGGACGAACGCGCCTACGCCGGGACGCTGCTCGTCGGCCCTGATCAGGAACTCCAGCTGCGCCGGCTCGGTGACGTACAACGCCCCGATCCGCCGCTGCGTCTCGTAGGAGCACTCGCCCATCACGCGGGACAGCATCTCCCGGTGCGCCTCGGCCAGCTCCCCGGCCTCGGGGCTGTCCGGTGCGCGGCCGGCGTCCAGGACGGCGCCGAGCCGCGCCACCCAGTCCTTCCGGGCGGCCTCACCGGCCGCCAGGTCCTCCTTGGACGGCGTGGCCGCGCCCCGCCACTCGGGGGTGTGCGCCCAGCGGCGAGCGGCTTCTTCCGCGTAGCCGTCCGGTTCGCGGAACCCGCCGAACACTTCGAACTTCTCCTCGGGCGTCAACGCGCTGCCCATGGCTCTCGCCTCCATCACGCGGTCGACGGCCGCGACCATCCGCCCGAGCTCGCCGATCCGCGCCACCAGCAGCTCCCGCTGCCGTTCCAGGTGCGCGTCGGCGTCGATGCCCGGGTCGTCGACGAGGGTCGCGATCGTCTCGAGGGGAAAGCCGAGCTCCCGGTAGAACAGGATCCGCTGCAGCCGGTCGAGGTCCTCGCCGGAGTAGCTGCGGTACCCGGACGCGGTCCGCCCGCTCGGGCTGAGCAGGCCGATCTCGTCGTAGTGGTGCAGCGTCCGGACGGTGATCCCGGCCAGTGCGGCGACCTTGCCCACCGGATGCCCCATCGGTCCCCTCCTCTTCGGTGGCCGTTCGGCCCTTGCGACGACCACGGTGCTGCCTGACGCCACGTGAGGGTCAAGCATCACCCTTCCGCAACCGCCGTCCCGCGGCGCGCGCGGTTAGCCTGGCCGGATGATCACCGGGATCGTCGTGGGCGGCGCGATCGCCGTGCTCGCGCTGGTCACGGCGGTCGTGCTGGTGCGGCGCCGGCCTCGAGCCCGGTTCGTCGCCGGTGCCGTGCCCGGCGAGCCGATCGCCGCTGTGCGGCGCGGCACACTGCTGGCGAAGATCGACGAGACGTACCGGGACGGCCGGTTCTGCGTCCTGCTCGGCCGCGGCGGTGCGGGCAAGACGCACCTCGCCGCCGCCTACGTCCGGGCCGGCCGCTCCCCCGTGGTCTGGGTGGCCGCCGAAGACCCGGCGGCTCCCGCGCGCGCCTTCGCCGCACTGGCCCGGGGTTCCGACACCGAAGCGGCCGCCCGCGAGGGCCTGGCGTGGCTCGACGGCCTGGACGACGCCCTCGTCGTCTTCGACGGCGCGACCGACCCGGACGCGCTCAACCGCTGGCTGCCGGCGCGTGCCCGCGTGCTCGTGACGACGACGGTGCCGGACTTCGAGGTCCTCGGCCCCACGCTCCCGGTGCCGGCGTTCACCGAGTCCGAGGCCGTCCACTTCCTGCGTGCCCGCTCGGGCCGGGACGTCCCCCTGGCCGGCGTAGCGCGGGACCTCGGCGGCCTGCCGCTGGCGCTCGCCCAGGCGGGCGGGGTGCTCCGGAGCGGGGGCACCCTCGACCGGCTTCCGCGCACCCCGCCGCTGGAACGGGACCCGGGCGAAGACCACTCGCCCTGCGTCGAGGACACGACGATCGCGGCGTTGCGAGCGGTGACGGCCCGGGACGGCCGAGCTTCGGCGGTCGCCGAACTCCTCGCCGTGCTGGGCCCGCCGGGTGTCCGGCTCGCGCTGGTCCACCGGGTGGGCCCGGACCCGGTGGCGGTGGACGCGGCGCTGGCCGGTCTCGCCGCGGCGTCCCTCACGGAGCTCGATCTGGCCGGCGAGGTGGTGACGATGCACCGCTTGACCCGGCGCGCGGTCCTCGGCCTGCTGCACACCGAGGACCGGCTGGCCGCCGCCCTGGACCGGGCGTTCGCCGTGGTGGACGGGGAGGACACCGGGGACCTCGCCGGCCACGCCGCCGCGTTGTGGCGGCACTTCCGGGCCCTGCCGTCGGCGGAGGCGAGCCCGCGGCTCGGGCCGGTCCTGCGGCTGCGGCGCCGTTCGGTGGACCTGCTCGTGGCCGAGGGCGCGCGCGGCCAAGCCCGTGCGCTCGGCGTGGAGGTGCTGGCCGACCACGAGGCTTACCTGCCCACCGGTCACGCCGACACGGCGCTGGCCGCACAGTCGCTACGCCGGGCGGAGGACGGTTCCACGGACCGAGCGGGTCAGGGGCGCCACCGGCGCGGGTAGCCGAAAGCGCCCCAATGTGGTGTTCGGTGCGTCAGACGCACCCAACGCCACATTGGGGCGCTGGGGCCGTGGCGCTCAGCGGCGGCGGGTGCGCAGGTAGTCCCCCACCACCGCCGCGCCGAGGCCGTCCAGGTCCGGGGCCACCACGCGGCCGCCCGAGCGGCGGGCGATCAGGTCCACGAACGCCGTCAACCTCGGGTCGTCACCGAGCCGGAACACCGAAATCGACGCGCCGAGCTTCGCCAGCCGGTCCACTTCGGACAGTGTCTTGTGGAGGGTCCGGTCCTGGGGCGGGTAGTCGAAGACCGCCTCGCCGTCCGGTTCCAGGTGCGCGGTCGGCTCGCCGTCGGTGACCATCAGGACCACCGGTTGCGCGTCCGGGTGGCGCCGGAGGTGCCGGCCGGCCAGCAGCAGCCCGTGGTGGGCGTTCGTGCCCTGCTCCCACGCGCTCTCCAGCCCGATCAGCTCCGGCAGCTCCACCGGCATCGCGTAGCGGCCGAACGTGATCAGCTGCAGCGCGTCGTTGCGGAAGCGCGTGCTGATCAGCTGGTGCAGGGCCAGCGCGGTGCGCTTCATGGGCAGCCAGCGGCCTTCCTGCACCATCGACCACGACGTGTCGACCAGCAGCGCGACCGCCGCCCGGGAGCGGTGTTCGGTCTCGACCACCTCGACGTCCTCGACGTCCAGCCGGACCTGCCGCTCGCCCACCGACACCGAGCGCAGCACGGCGTTGCGGATCGTGCGGGGCACGTCCCAGGGCTGCATGTCCCCGAACCGCCACGGCCTCGACGCGCCGGTCGGTTCGCCGGCCGCGCCCGCCGATTCGGTCTCGCGGTCGCCGGTCTTGCCGCGCAACGCGTTCACGACGTCGGACAGCGCCGTCTCGCCGAGGCGCCGCAACGCCTTGGGCGACAACCGGAGCGTGCCGTCGGCGGCCCGTTCGAACAGGCCCTGGCGGCGCAGCTCGCGCTCCAGTTCGGACAGCCGCCGGGCGTCGACCCCGGCGTCCTTGCCGAGCTGGCGTTCGAGCGCCTCCAGGTCGATGTCGTCCAGGCTCGCGCCCGGGTAGGACTGGCCCAGCTGCTCGGCCAGCGCGTCCAGCTCCGCCAGGTCGGCCATCGCCTGCGCGCCTTCGCCCATGCCGAGCGGGTTCTTGCCGCGGAAGCGTTCCGAGCCCGTCCAGTCCTCGCCCGGCCGCGCCGCCCGCAGCTGAGCGTCCAATTGGGACAGCTGCTGCGCGAGCCGCGGGTCGCCGAACGCCTGCTGGGTCAGCTCGGCGAGTTCGGCGCGCTGCTCGGCCGACATCGAGTTCAGCATCCGCTGCGCGGCCGCCGACCGCTCCGCGAGCGCGTCGATCAGCTCTTCGACGGTCCGCGGGTTCTCCGGGAAGAACTCGCCGTGCTTCGCCATGAAGTCTTCGAAGCGCTGCTGGACGTCGTCCGCGCCCTGGGCGTGCGCGGCGAGCAGGTCGTTGAGGTCGGCGAGCATCTCGTTGATCCGCTCGACGTCCTCGGGCCCGGCGTTCTGCAAGGCCTGCTTCATGCCCTGGAACCGCGACTCCATCAGCTCCTGGCCGAGCAGGTCGCGGATCTTCCGGTAGTTGTCCCGGCCCGTTTCGGAGCGCCAGTCGTAGTTCGCCAGCTCGTTGACCGCCGCCGCGGTGCCCGGCGGGAGCGCGTCCAGCTGGGCCTCGCGGAAGCGGGCGTCGTCGTCCGGGTCCGGGAACAGGTCCCGCCGTTCGGCGTCGAGGGCCTCCTGCAGCAGGCGCTGGACCTCCTGCAGGGTGCCGTTCAGGTTGTTGCGGCGCTGGATCTGCGACCGGCGCTGCCACAGCCGCCGGGTCAGCTCGTCCAGGCCCGACGTGCGCTCGGTGCCCCGGCGCAGCAGCTCCTCCAGCGCGCCGCGCGGCGACGCCCCGGCCATCACGTCCCGGCCGATTTCGTCGAGCGCGTCGCGCAGGTCGGCCGGCGGCGCGAGGGGGTCCGGCCCGTCGTGCCACGGGCCGTAGGAGTAGCCGTCGGGAAGCGGGACCGCGGTCATCGGCCGTAGACGGTCGTCGCGTCGTCGGAGTCCTTGGCCAGCCGCCGAGCCAGGAACAGCGATTCGAGGGCCAGTTCGACCGCCGCCGCGATCCGCCCGGCCGGCTCGTCCGCGGCCACCCCGGCCCGCTGCGCGACCTCGTGCAGCACCGGCAGTTCCGGCAGCGCCGCGAGGACGTCCGCCGCCGGGACGCGCTCGCCGGTGGCGACCAGGTGGCCCGCTTCGACGGCGTCGGCCAGCGGGCGCAGGTCGAGACCGGCGAACCGGCCGCGTGCGGTCTCCGCGACCGCCCGGCGCATCAGGTGCACGAGGTGCTCGATCTCGCGCCCCTCTTCGCCGGGTTCGAACTCGATCTTGCCCCGCAGCACGGACGGGACGGCGTCGAGGTCGACCGGCCGCGCCACGGCGAGCTCTTCGCCGGTCAGCGCCGCGCGCCGCAGGGCCGCGGCCGCCACGGTCTCCGCCGCGGCGACGGCGAACCGGGCCGAAACCCCGGAGCGCTGGTCGATGACCGTGGATTCCCGGAGGTTCCGGACGAACCGGGCCAGCACCTCCAGGAGCGGCTCGCCGACCTCGGCGACGAGGTCGGCCTCCTGCCGGACGACCGCCACCTCCGACTCGACGTCGAGGGGGTAGTGCGTGCGGATCTCGGCCCCGAAGCGGTCCTTGAGCGGGGTGATGATCCGGCCGCGGTTGGTGTAGTCCTCGGGGTTCGCGGTGGCGACGAGCAGGACGTCCAGCGGCAGCCGCAGCGTGTAGCCGCGGACCTGGATGTCGCGCTCCTCCATCACGTTGAGCAGCGCGACCTGGATGCGCTCGGCGAGGTCGGGCAGCTCGTTGATGGCGACGATGCCGCGGTGCGCGCGCGGGACCAGGCCGAAGTGGATGGTCTCGGGGTCGCCGAGGCTGCGGCCTTCGGCGACCTTCACCGGGTCGACGTCGCCGATCAGGTCGCCGACCGAGGTGTCCGGCGTGGCGAGCTTCTCGGTGTAGCGCTCCGAGCGGTGGCGCCAGGCCACCGGCAGCTCGTCACCGAGCTCGGCGGCGCGGCGGATCGACGCGGGCGTGATCGGCTGGAGCGGGTGTTCGCCCAGCTCCGAGCCCTCGATGACGGGGGTCCACTCGTCGAGCAGGCCGGCGAGGGTGCGCAGCAGGCGGGTCTTGCCCTGGCCGCGTTCGCCGAGCAGGACGACGTCGTGGCCGGCCAGCAGCGCGCGTTCGAGCTGCGGCAGCACGGTGCGCGAGAACCCGACGATGCCGGGCCACGCGTCTTCGCCGTTCTTGAGGGCGGTCAGCAGGTTGTCGTGGATCTCTCGCGCGATGGGCCGCGGCTCGTACCCGGCCGCGCGCAGGGCCCCGGCGGTGCGGGGAAGAGCGTCTGGAACAGCGTTCACCCGCTCGACGCTACTGCCGGATCGGCGGGGCGTCGATGTGGAGCGACTCCAGCGTGGGCGCGCTCCCGACGCGCGGGACGGCCCGGTAAAATAGGGCGTCGTGTGCCGTCCCAGTGCGACTTTCGCGGTGTGGTCCAGCGCGTGGCTGAACGGAGCCGCCGCTTCCGACGATGTGCTCGACGCCCTGCTCGCGTGGGGTGAAGCCCACGACGTCGTGGCCGCCGACGCGGCCGCCGCGGAGGCGTTCGCGCTGCCGCTGGCCTTCAACCGGGCGGCCACCCCCGTCCAGCTGCTGATGGCGCTGCGTTCGCAGGGAGCGAAATCCCTCCAGCTGGTCCTGCCGGTCCCGGGCGACGTCCGCGGCCTCGGCGGTGGCGGCCCGTTCACCGAGGCGGCCTTGCGCGCCGGCGACGCGGTGGTGCTCGCGGACCCCGGCTTCGGCCTGGTGCCGGAGCCGATCGCCGAAGGCCTGGTCCGGTGGACCGTCTACTCGCTGTCGTCGCCCGCCCGGCCGGAGTACGTCGGCCTGGCCGAGGCCGAGCACGGGCTCACCGACGCGATCCGCGCGAGCGCGGGTGCCCTCCAGGCGGCGGACGTCGCCTCGGACCGGCCGGGCGTGCGCGCGGAGCTTTCCGCGCACCTGCGCTCCCGCCCGGACGTCGACTGGCCGGCCGGGACGCCCGGGCGCGCCCTGCGGGTGCTGCAGCGAGCCGAAGAGATCGCGGCGATCCTGGTGGTCGCGTCGTCGGACGACCCGGGCGGCGCGCTGTCGGCCTCGGCGACGACGTTGCGGGCACAGGCGTTGCGGCCGTTGTCGGACGCGGTGAGGACGGCTCGCTGTGCCGCGGTCAACGAAGCGGTGCGGGTCTTCGCGGAACAGACGGCGCGCGAAGGCTGACGGTCATCGAAATCCGCCCCGCCCGGCCCGCCGAGCTCGCCGCCGTCGCCCGGCTGCGGTGGCGCTGGGTGGCCGAACAGGACGGCCTGCCCGCCGGCGGCCGGGACGCGTTCGTGCGCGATTTCGCCGCCTGGGCGCGGGAGCACGCGGAGACCCACCGGTGCCTGATCGCGGTGCGGGACGGCGAAGTGATCGGGATGGCGTTCCTCGCGGTCACCGCGCGCGTGCCGACGCCGACGGCCGTTTCCCGCGCCGCCGGCGACGTCCAGTCCGTTTACGTGGTGCCGGAGGCGCGCGACAGCGGGGTCGGCGGCCGGCTGATCGACGCGACGCTCGCCCTGGCCGCGGAACTCGGCCTGGAGCGGGTCACCGTGCATTCGTCGACGCGCGCGATCCCGGCCTACGAACGGCACGGGTTCGCGCGCTCACCCCACCTGCTGCAGGCCCGCCTCAGCGAGCCGGGCGCTTCGCCGGTTCGCAACAACCGATCGCGCACGGCGCCCCGTTGACCGTGCACCCCGCCGACGGAAACGACGACAACTTGCGCGGCTCCGCCCCGTGCGTGTGCTCACGGACCAGCTCCACCACCAGCTCCGCGAACCGCGGATCGCTGCCCGCCGTCGCCGCCCGAGCGAACGCCATACCATGCTCCGCCGCACGCTCCGCCGCTTCGTTGTCCAGGTCCCAGATCACCTCGAGGTGATCCGAGACAAACCCGATCGGCGAAACCACCACCCCGCTCACCCCCCGGGCGTGCAACGCGTCGATGTGATCGACGATGTCCGGCTCCAGCCACGGCACCTGCGGCGGCCCCGACCGCGACTGCCACACCACGTCGTACTCGACGACCCCCGCCTCCGCCGCCACCAACCGCGCCGCCTCCGCGACCTGACGGGAGTACCGGTGACCACCTTCCCCAGGCGGCCCGGACGCCTTGTCCGCACTGTCAGGCACCGAGTGCGCGGTGAACACCGTGCGGACACCCCGAACGTCACCCAGTGACGCGTGCGCCGCGCGCACCCCGTCCGCGACCGCCGACACGAACAGCGGATGATCGAAGAACTGCCGCAGCTTCACCAGCTCAGGCGCCCCCGCACCGACCGCCGCACGGGCACGCTCGATGTCCTCGTCGTACTGCCGGCACGCCGAATACCCGCCGTACGCGCTCGTCGGGAACACCAGGACCCGCTTCGCACCCGCCGCCGTCAGCTCGGCGAGGGTGTCCTCGACCATCGGGTGCCAATTGCGGTTGCCGAAGTGCACCGGAAGGTCGATTCCCTCAGCCGACAGCCGCTTTTCGACCGCGGCCATCGCATCGCGGTTCAGCTCGTTGATCGGCGAGACACCACCGAAGTGCTGGTAGTGCTCGGCCACCTCGAGCAGCCGCTCCCGCGGCACACCCCGGCCCCTGGTCACGTTCTCGAGGAACGGCATGACCTCCTCGGGCCCCTCCGGACCACCGAACGAAAGCCACAGCAACGCGTCGTATCCCACCCCGTCATCTTGCCGATGTGGCGGCCCGCACGCTGACCCGGCCCGGTTGTGAATCGTTCAGTCCAAAACTCTGGTACAGTACGCCCATGGCCAGGCCACGGGAGTTCGACGAAACCGCCGCCGTCGAGAAGGCGATGCACGCCTTCTGGGAACACGGCTACGAGGCGACGTCGACGCAGGACCTCTGCGCGGCCACCGGGCTCGGGCGCAGCAGCGTCTACAACACCTTCACCAGCAAGCGAGCCCTGTTCCAGCGTTCGCTCACGCACTACACCAGCACCCAGCTCGGCAAGCGCCAAGCCATCCTCGACGGCCCGGGCACCGCGGCCGAGCGGCTCGCCGCGGTCCTCGACCAGGCCATCGAGGACGACCTCGAACCACGCCGCCGCGGCTGCTTCGTCGTCAACACGCTGGCGGAACTCGGCGTCCCGGACGACGAAGTGGGCGCCGCGCTGCGGAACGACACCGACCGGAACCTGGCCATGTTCGCCGAGTGCGTCCGGGAAGGCGTGCTCGACGGCAGCCTCCGGGACGGCCTCGATCCCGCCGCGGTGGCGGAGTTCCTGCTCGGCACCACCTCGGGCCTGCGCGTGATGGCCCGCCGGGGCACGAGCCGTGACAGCATGCACGCCGTCGCCGACATCGCGCTTTCGGCGATCGTCGCCGGCTGACGACCCACGCCGGGGCAGCCGCCTGCGCTGTCCCGGTTTTGAACTGACCGATACACAACCAAGGAGGATCCCGTGCCCCTGGCCGTCTTCGTCCTCGGGCTCAGCGTGTTCGCGCTGGGCACGTCCGAGTTCATGATCACCGGCCTGCTCCCCGGGATGGCCGCCGACCTGCACGTGAGCATTCCCGACGCCGGGCTGCTGATCTCGGCGTTCGCCGTCGGCATGGTCGTCGGCGCGCCGCTGCTGGCGATCGGCACCCTCCGGCTCCCCCGCCGCCGGACGCTGCTGGCGCTGCTCGGGGTCTTCACCGCGGCGCACGTCGTCGGCGCCCTGGCGGACGGGTACGCCGTCCTCTTCGCGACGCGGGTGATCGCCGCCTTCGCCTGCGCCGGGTTCTGGGCCGTCGCGCTGGCGACGACGATCGCGCTCGTGCCGGTCGAGCGGCGCGGGCGCGCGATGGCGGTGCTGGTCGGCGGGCTGACCGTCGCCAACATCGCCGGGGTGCCCGCCGGTACGTTCCTCGGCCAGCACGCGGGCTGGCGGACGGCGTTCTGGGCGGTGGCGGCGGTGACCCTGCTCGCGGTGGCCGGGGTGGCGCTGCTGGTGCCGGAGACGACCGGCGGCGCGGTGGGCGTCCGCCGTGAGCTGCGGCTGTACCGCCGGGGCCGGGTCTGGCTCGCGCTCGGCGTGATCGCCCTGTGCCAGGCCATGATCTTCGCGGCGTTCAGCTACCTGGCGCCGTTGCTGACCGAGACCGACGGCCTGCCCGGCGAGTGGGTGCCCGGTGTCCTGGCGCTGTTCGGCGTCGGCGCGCTGATCGGGATCAGCGCGGGCGGACGGCTGGCCGACCGGCGGCCGTTCGCCACGCTCTACGGCTGCCTCGCCCTCGCGCTGGCCGCGTTGCTCGTGCTCGCCCTCACCACCGACGCGCTGGTCGCCGTCGTGGCCGTGCTCGCCTTCGGCGTGGCCGGGTTCGGCGCCAACCCGGCACTGAACCTGCGCGCCTACCAGGCCGCCGGGGACGCGCCGACGCTCGTCGGCGCCAGCACGACGGCGGCGTTCAACGTGGGCAACACCGTCGGCCCGTGGCTGGGCGGCGTCGCGATCGACGCCGGGCTCGGCTTCCCGAGCGTCGCCTGGACCGGCCTGCTGCTCGGCGCGGGAACCCTGGTCGCGCTCACGGCCGCGGCCGTCGTCCAGCGGAACGACGACCGCGAGCCGGTCGCGGTGTGAGGCTCAGACGCCGAGGAAGTGCACCCCGCCGTCGACCATGATCATCGAACCGGTCGTGGCGGGCAGCCAGTCCGACAGCACCGCGCAGACGCTCTTCGCGACCGGGTCCGGGTCCGTGCTGTCCCAGCCGAGCGGCGCGCGCTCGCCCCAGCCGTCCTCCAGGTCCACGAAGCCCGGGATGGACTTGGCCGCCATCGTCTTCATCGGCCCCGCGCTGACCAGGTTGACGCGGATGCCCTGCGGCCCCAGTTCCTTGGCCAGGTACCGGTTGACCGACTCGAGCCCGGCCTTCGCGACGCCCATCCAGTTGTAGACCGGCCACGCGACGCGCGCGTCGAAGTCCATGCCGACGTACGACGCGCCGCGCCCCATCAGCGGCAGGCACGCCTTCGCCAGCGACATGTACGAGTACGTCGAGATCTCGATCGCGGTCTTGACGTCCTCGGCCGGCGCGTCCAGGAACGGCGCGCCGAGGCAGGTCTGCGGGGCGAAGCCGATCGAGTGCAGCACGCCGTCGAGGCCGTCGACGTGCTCGCGGACCTTGTCGGCGAGCCCGTCGAGGTGCTCCTGGTTGGTGACGTCCAGCTCGATCACGGGCGCCTCTTCCGGCAGCCGCTTCGCGATGCGCTCGACGAGCGACATGCGGCCGAAACCGGTCAGCACCACCTTCGCGCCCTCCTGCTGCGCGATCTTGGCCGCGTGGAAGGCGAGCGAGGCGTCGGTGATGATGCCGGTGATCAGCAGGCGCTTGCCTTCGAGCAGTCCGGGCACGGGTCCTCCAAGTCTGGTACGGGGTAAGGGTTTCAGTGGCCGAGGCCGAGGCCGCCGTCGACGGGCAGCACGGCCCCGTTGACGTAGCCGGCCTCTTCGGAAGCCAGGTACCGCACGGCGGCGGCGATCTCCGACGGCTCGGCGTACCGGCCGGACGGCACCTGCGCGAGGATCTCCTTCTTGCGGTCTTCGGGCAGCTCGTCGGTCATGTCGGTGTGCACGAAGCCGGGCGCGATGACGTTCGAGGTGATGTTGCGCGAGCCGAGCTCCCGGGCCAGCGACCGAGCGAACCCGACCAGGCCGGCCTTGCTCGCCGCGTAGTTCGCCTGCCCCGCCGAGCCGGAGAGGCCGACCACCGAGGAGATGAAGACGAACCGGCCCCACTTGCCGCGCAGCATCCCGCGCGAGGCCCGTTTCGCGACCCGGTAGGCGCCGGTCAGGTTGGCGTTGATGACGCGCTCGAACTGCTCGTCGCTCATCCGCATCAGCAGCGTGTCGTCGGTCAGCCCGGCGTTGGACACCAGCACCTCGACCGGCCCCTGGTGCTCCTCGACGAGCTTGAACGCGGCGTCGACCTGCTCGGTGTCGGTGACGTCCGCCTGCACCCCGAACAGCCCTTCGGGCGCCCCCGAACCACGGTGCGTGACGGCGACCTGGTGCCCCTGCTCCGCGAGGTCCCGGGCGATCGCCAACCCGATGCCCCGGTTGCCCCCGGTGACCAAGACCGACCGTCCCACAGTGTTCTCCCTCTTCGTCGACCGTGCGCTGATGTCGGGCACGAGGCTATCGGCAGCGCCCGCGGGTCGCGCAGGGTGTCCGCAGCTCACCGGGGGTCGGACCGGGCGCGGGTGCACGTTGCCCGGCGGGAGCGTAAGAGGACGGTGAAAGTACCCGCCGGTAGATGAACGGAGCGTGACAGGGAGGGCCATTCGGCGGGTGGCAGGACCGGGGATGCGTTCTTGCTCTCACTTTGGCCGGGGTGCGACGCAGGCCACAGAGCGTCACCGGGATGGCTCATCTTCACGGCCTTGTCCACCTGGCTGGTCAAGCAGGACGATCGATCGATGGCCGAGCGCACGAGCGGGAACCACGGACACGACGCGGTCGACGACCGGATCCGGCGCAACGCCCGGTCCCGGCTCACCCGCGAGGCGCGGGAAGGCAACCGCGGGGCGTTCCTCGCCGACGCGGCGGCCGGCGGCTTCCGGCCATCGGCCGCCGTCGAGGTCCGCTTCGAGCCGGCCGACGCGCGGCCGGCCGGCCGGCTCGCCATCGCGGAAGGGGCCGAAGTCACCGTCCGGGACCGCGTGCTGCGAGCCGATGGCCGGGTGGTCCAGCTCTCGGTGTCGCGCCTCCCCGCGAGCTGACCCGGCACACCGCGATCGAGGACGCCGACGCCGGGCCCGGCGGCAGGTACGCGCGCCTGGAAGAAGCCGGCCGCACGATCGGCTCGTTCGCCGAGAGCGTCGGCGCGCGGCTGCCGACGCCTGCCGAGGCGGAGCGGCTCGGCCTGGACCTCGGCGCACCGGTCATCACGGTCACTCGCGTCGCGTACGCCGACGACGGCTCGGCGCTCGAAATGAACGACCTGGTGCTCGCCGCCGACCACTACGAACTGCGGTACGAGTGGCCCGCCGGCTGATTCCGCGACCGTCCTAAGCGCACGTTAGGAACTGCCCGCCGACCTTGCTGCTCACCCACCCCTTCGTCACCGTGAGTCGCAACACAGGAGGTCGACGATGACAACCCGGATCAGCCCCACCGCCGGCGGGGCCGTGAGCGAGAAGCGCGTGATCGGCAACGTGCTGCGCGGCTCCATCGGCAATCTGGTCGAGTGGTACGACTGGTACGCCTACGCCGCGTTCACCACGTACTTCGCCAAATCCTTCTTCCCCACGACCGACACCACGGCCGCGTTCCTCGGGACCGCCGCCGTGTTCGCCGTCGGGTTCCTCATGCGGCCGCTCGGGGGGTGGATGCTCGGGCGGTTCGCGGACAAGTTCGGGCGGCGCAGTGCGCTCGTGCTCTCGGTGACCCTCATGGCCGGTGGCTCGCTGCTCATCGCCGTCACGCCGAGCTATCACACGATCGGGATCGCCGCGCCGATCCTGCTGCTCGTCGCGCGGCTGATCCAGGGCCTGTCGGTCGGGGGCGAGTACTCCACCTCCGCGACCTACCTGTCCGAAGTGGCCACTCCCGGCAAGCGCGGCTTCTACTCGAGCTTCCAGTACGTGACGCTCTACGGCGGCCAGCTGCTCGCCCTCGGCCTCCAGCTGATCCTGCAGGCGATCCTCACCGAGCAGCAGCTGACGTCGTGGGGCTGGCGGATCGCGTTCGGCGTCGGCACGGTCGCCGCGCTCAGCGTGATGTGGCTGCGCCGCGGCATGGACGAATCCGAGAGCTACACGCGCGAAGCCGGCGAAGGCAAGGGCAGCGAGCGCGGGACCCTGCGCACCCTCGCCAAGTACCCCAAGGAGATCGCGCTCGTCGTCGGCCTGACCCTAGGCGGCACCGTCGGCTTCTACACCTTCGCCACCTACAGCCAGAAGTTCCTCGAGAACACCGCGCACATCCCGCGGCGGCAGGTCACCATCGTGCTGTTCTGCGCGATCCTCGTCGCCGCGATCCTGCAGCCGCTGGCCGGCAGGCTGTCCGACCGGATCGGGCGCCGCCCGCTGCTGCTGTTCTTCGGCATCGGTGGCACGTTGCTCACCGTCCCGATCATGACCGTGATGGGGTCGACCCGGAACCCCGTCGGCGCGTTCTTCCTCGTGCTGGCCGGGCTGGTGATCGTCGCCGGGTACACCTCGATCAACGCGATCGTGAAGGCCGAGCTGTTCCCGACGAAGATCCGCGCGCTCGGCGTCGGCCTGCCCTACGCGCTGACCGTCGCGATCTTCGGCGGCACCGCCGAGCTCATCGCGCAGGCGCTGAAGAGCGCGGGCCACGAGACGGTGTTCTTCTGGTACGTCGCGGGCTGCGTCCTGGTCTCCCTGATCGTCTACGGCACAATGCGGGAAACCTCGAAGACCTCCGAGCTCGAAGAGCGCTGACAAGGGGATGACCGTGCGCGTGCTCCTCGTCGAAGACGACGCGGGTGTCGCCGGCGCGCTCGCCGAGTCGCTGCACGCGCGCGGTCATCCCGTCACCAGCGTCGGCCGGGGCGCCGACGCCCTGCACCGCCACCGCGACGCCGATCTCGTGCTCCTCGATCTCGGGCTGCCCGACCTCGACGGGCTCGACGTCCTCCGCAAGATCCGCGCGGTGTCGCCGGTTCCGGTCATCGTCCTGACGGCCCGCGGCGACGAGCGGTCGGTCGTGCGCGGCCTGCGCCTGGGCGCCGACGACTACCTCACCAAGCCCGTCCGGCTCGCCGAGCTGCTGGCCCGGATGGACGCCGTCGTGCGGCGCGCGGTCGCCCGGGACACCCCGGCCGGGGAGGTCGTGCGCGTCGAGGACGTCGAGATCGACCTCGGTGCCCGCCGGGTGCTCGTCGGCGGGCACGACATCGGGCTCACCACCAAGGAGTTCGAGATCCTGGCCGTGCTCGCCGCCCGCCCGGGCACCGCGGTCAGCCGCCAGCAGCTCATGGACGAGGTCTGGGGCGACGCCTACCTCGCGGTTTCGCGCTCGCTCGACGTCCACCTGACCGGGCTGCGCGCGAAGCTGGACCGGCCGGGCCTGCTCACCACCATCCGCGGCTTCGGCTACCGGCTCGGCCGGGACTGACGCCGTGCGCGCCCGGCTGCTGGTGGTCCTGGTGGCCCTCGCGCTCGCGGTGGTCGCCGCGTTCGCCGTGCCGCTGCTGACCGCCACCGCCGACCAGCGCACCCAGCAGCTGGTCATCTCCCGCACCGCCGACGTCGACCGGTTCGTCGTGCTGGCCCAGCAGGCCGTCGACACCCGCGACCCGGCAGCCCTCGCGGCGGACGCCGCCCGTTACGCCGACCTCTACGGCGAAGGCGTGGTGATCGTCGACGCCCGGCGCGTCCCGCTGGTGCAGGCGGGCGGGCTGACCGCGGCCGACCCGGCGGTGCACGCGCTGGTGGAGGCGACCATGCGCAACGAACCGGCGCCGCGCGTCGACGGCCTTTCCCCGTGGTCGGCCGAACCGGCCTACTTCGCCCGCCCGGTCGGCACCGGTACCCGGGTCTCCGGCGTGGTCGTGCTGCGCGCGTCGGTGACGGCGGCGGCCGCGGACGTCGCCACCCGCTGGGGCACCATCGGCGCCGGGGCGCTGCTGGTCGCGGTGGTGTTCGTGCTGCTGGCGGTGGTGCTCGCCCGGTGGATGGTGCGGCCGCTGCACGAGCTGGAGACCGGCGTGCTCGCCGTCGCCGCCGGGCACCGCGCGCACGTACCGGAGAAGGCCGGCCCACGTGAGCTGCGGTCGCTCGCCGCCGAGGTCAACCGGATGTCCGAAGCGGTCCTCGAAGCCGCCGACCAGCAGCACCGGCTGGTCGCCGACGCCTCGCACCAGCTGCGGAACCCGATGGCCGCGCTGCGGCTGCGCGTCGACTCGCTGGCCCACCAGGTCGACGGCGACGGCGCCACCTACCGGGCCACCGTCGCCGAAGTCGAACGCCTCGAGAAGCTCCTCGACGGGCTGCTGGCCCTCGCGCTCGCCGAGAGCACCGCGACCCGGGTCGCGGCCGGGGGCGCGGACGAGGCGTGCGACCTCGCGTCCGTGCTCGCCGAGCGCGTCGACGCCTGGCGCCCGGCCGCCGAGGACGCCGGTTCGGCCCTCGTGCCCCCGCCGGGCCACGACGAGCCGGTCACCGTCCGCTGCCCGGAAGGCGAGCTCGCGCAGATCCTCGACGTGCTGCTCGACAACGCCGTCCACTACGCCGGCCGCGGCGCGAAGATCACGACGGACTGGGAAGCCGGTGCGGAGACCGCGACCCTCGTCGTCCGCGACGACGGCCCCGGACTGTCCACTGAGGACCGCGCACGGGCCACCGAACGGTTCTGGCGCGCCGGCGGCGAAGGCGCCCCGCGCGGCACCGGCCTCGGGCTGGCCATCGCGCACCAGCAGGTGCGCACCCGCGGCGGGGTACTGGAACTGCGCCAGGCGCTCCCCCACGGCCTGGAAGCCCGCGTCACGCTGCCGCTGCAGGAGGGGCCATGACCACCACGCGGCGCACCGCCCTGCTCGGCGGCCTCGGGCTCGCACTGGCCGGGTGTTCGACGGCCGGGTACCGCGGCGCGGAGCGGACGGTCACCATCGCGGCCGGCGAGCGCGGCGGGTTCTACCTCGCCTTCGCCGAACTCCTCGCGGCCGAGCTCAGCCGCGCGGAACCGCTGCTGCACGCCACCGCGGTGCCGACCGAAGCGAGCGTCGCCAACGTCGACCTCGTCCGCCGCGGGCAAGCCGACCTCGGCCTGGCGCTCACCGACGTCGCCCAGACGGCGATGAACGGCGGCCCGCCGTTCGACGCGAAGGTGCCGCTGCTCGCGCTCGGCCGGGTCTACGAGAACTACCTGCAGCTCGTCGTGCGCGCCGACGGGCCGGTCCGCCGCCTGGCCGACCTCGCCGGCCGTCCGGTGTCGCTGGGCGCGGGCGGCTCCGGCGCGGCCCAGCTCGGCGAGCGCCTGTTCGCCAAGGCCGGGGTCGCGGTCGACGCCCGGCACCTGCTGTTCGACGACGCCGTCCGCGCGCTGGCCGGCCGCCGGATCGACGCCATGCTGTGGTCCGGTGGCGTGCCGACACCCAAGCTCGCCGAGCTCACCCGCACCACCCCGATCGCGCTGCTGCCCCTGGATTCGGTGGTGCCCGCGCTGCGCGCCGCGTACGGCCCGGTGTACGACCAGGTCCAGGTGCCCGACGGCGCGTACCGCGGCGTCGGCGCGCTGGGCACGATCGGCGTCGCGAACCTGCTGGTCTGCTCCCCCGCCCTGCCCGGCGACGTCGCCGCGGCGGTGGTCCGGCTGCTCGTCGAACGGGCCACCGCGCTGGTGCCCGCCGAGGCCGTCGGGACGCAGTTCCTCGACGTGCGGACGCTGATCGGCACGCAGCCGGTCCCCCTGCAGCCGGGTGCGGCGGCCGCGTACCGGGCGCTGCACGGCTGACCGCTAGATTGGGCTCGTGACCGAACCCCGCCGACCGATCGTCGAGATGCCGCTGCGCGTGCGCTACCACGAGTGCGACGGCCAGGGCATCGTCTTCAACGCCCACTACCTGGCCTATGTGGACATGTGCGCGTTCGAGGCGGAGAAGGCGCTGTTCGGTTCGCACGAAGAGTTCCTCGCGCACCGCATCGACGTCGTGGTCGCCGAAGCGAACCTGAAGTTCCGCGCACCCGCGCGCTACGACGAGGAACTCGTCGTTTCGCAGTACCTGAACCACCTCGGCACGACGTCGCTGATCTTCGACTTCGAGATCCACCGCGGCGACACGCTCGTGCAGGCGGCGACCCTCCGGTACGTGTTCATCGATCCCGCGACGCTGCGGCCGACCCCGCCACCGGACGCGGTCCGCAAGGTCTACGCGGCCCTGCTCGAGGGCTGAGCCGTGTTCCGCGTTCTCTTCTACCACCCCGAAATCCCGCCGAACACGGGCAACGCGATCCGCTTGGCCGCCAACACCGGCTGCGAGCTGCACCTGGTCGAGCCGCTCGGGTTCACGTTGGCGGACAAGCAGTTGCGCCGGGCGGGGCTCGACTACCACGACCTGGCCCGGGTGCACGTCCACGCTTCGCTCGCCGCCGCTTGGGAAGTGCTGCTGCCGGCGAAGGTGTACGCGTTCAGCGCGTCGGCCACGCGGCTCTACACGGACGTGGCGTACGGGCCGGGCGACGTGCTGATGTTCGGCCCGGAATCGGTGGGACTGCCCGCGGACGTCCAGGAAGCCCCCGAGGTGACCGACCGCGTGCGGCTGCCGATGCTGCCGACCAGCCGGTCGCTGAACCTGGCCAACACCGCGGCGATCACGGTCTACGAAGCCTGGCGGCAGAACGGCTTCGCGGGTACTTGATCGCCGTCCGGTAGGTTCGCCGGATGCGACAGCAGTTCCTGGGGGCGCTCATCGGCGCCGCGTTCGGCACCGTGTTCGTCCTGGTCAACTCCGGTGCCCCGCTTCCCGCGGCGATCGGCTGGGTGCTGCGCGCCCTCGCCGTCCTCGCGCTCGCGGCCGTGGTGATCCTCGGCCTGCGCGCGGGCGGGCGGCCGACGCTCGACGACCGGCCGGTGTTCGGGCCGAGCTACCGGGTCGTCGTCATCGGCGAGGTCGTGCTGCTGGTCGCCGGGTTCTTCGTGCTGACCCTGCTGGAAGCGCCGGTGGAGGCGAACGTCGCCTGGATCGCCACGATCGTCGGCCTCCACTTCGCCGCGCTCGCCTGGGCGTGGAAGACCCGCTCGATCCTGGTGGTCGGCGCGGTCCTGACCGTGTTCGGCGTCGTCGGTCTCGCGCTGCTGGGAAGCGCTGCGGAGTGGGTTCCGTTCGTCAGCGGCGTCCTCTCCGGGGTGACCCTGCTCGGCGGAAGCCTCTACGGCGTCCGCCGAGCCTGAGTCACGGGAGTCTCTGCCCGAAGAACAGGCTGGCCGCCGCGCCGATCATCAGGATCAGCGTGCCCACGACCACCCACGGCTTGCTCGCGTCGGCGTCCTTGATCTCGTAGCCGATCTGCTCGCCGAGGTCCGCGTAGACCTTCTTCAGCTCCTCGGCGCTGGCCGCCTTGTAGAAGTCGCCACCCGACAGCCGCGCGATCTCGCGCAGCGACTCGTCGTCGACGCTCACCGGCTGGGCCTTGCCGTCGATGTCGACCGAGCCGTGCGTGGTGCCGAACGAGATCGACGAGATCGGGACGCCGGCCTGCTTCGCCGCCTGCGCCGCCGTGTAGCCGCCGCGCGCCGCGTACAGGTCCTCCGGCACCGTCTGCTTGCCGTCCGACATCAGCACTATCCGGGCGGGCGGCGGTCCGTCGGCCCCGCCGACGACGCTGGAGAAGCTCTCCACCGACTGCAGGGCCGCGAAGATGCCCTCGCCGGTGGCCGTGGACTGCGCCAGTTTCAGGTTCTCGATCGCCTTGATCACGCCGTTGCGGTCGGTGGTCGGGTTGACCAGCACCGTCGCCGTGCCCGCGAACGAGATCAGGCCCAGGTTGATCCCCGGGGTCATGTTCTGCGCGAACTGGGTCGCCGCGTCCTGAGCCGCCTTCAGCCGTGTCGGGGCGACGTCGGTGGCCTCCATCGACAGCGACACGTCGATCACCAGCATCACGGTGGCCCGGTTGCGCGGCACCTTCTGCTCGGCGGTCGGCCCGGCCAGCGCGACGGTGAGCAGCAGCAGCGACAGCACGATCAGCACCGCCGGCACGTGCCGGACCCAGCCCTGGCTCTTCGGCGCGACCTTCTCGAGGAGGTCCAGGTTGGCGAACCGCATGGTCCGCTTCCGGCGCGCCCGCTGGGCGAGCACGTACCCGACGGCGACCGCGGCGACGGCGATCAGCAGCAGGAACCACCAGGGCGCGGTGAAGCCCGTCAAACTCATGCGCGCACCTCGCCGGCGCTCAGTGCCGTCCGAGCCGGAAACGCGGTGTCGAACGGTCCGGTCGCAAGCTCCCTCACGCCACACCCCCGGACCAGCGGCGCTTGCGGGCGACGACGAACCGCACCATGTCGGCGATCCAGTCGGCGTCCGTGCGCAGCGTCAGGTGCGCCGCACCCGCGCGCCGCAGGCCGGCCGCCACGCGCTGGCGGTGGGCGTGGGCCGCGGCCCCGAACTCCTTGCGCAGCAAGGCCGAAGCGTGCACTTCGCGCTGTTTCCCTGTCTCCGGGTCGGCCAGCACGACGGTGCCCACCTCGGGCAGGTCGACGTCGCGCGGGTCGAGGACTTCGATCGCGATCAGTTCGTGGCGCCCGCCCAGCGCCCGCAGCGGCCGCTCCCACGAGCTGTCGCCCAGGAAGTCGGAGATCACCACGGCCAGGCCACGGCGGCGCGGCGGCCGGCGCAGCGCCTCCAGCGCCTGGGCGAAGTCGCCGCGCGTGCCCTCGGCCGCGCGTGGCGTTTCGGCCAGCTTCCGCACCAGCCCGCGCGCGTGCGCCAGCCCGCCGCGGGCCGGGATGCGGGTGGTGTCGGCGCCGGTGGAGATCAGCGCGCCGATCCGGTTGCCGCCGCCCCCGGTGAGGTGCGCGACCGCCGCGACGGCGCAGACCACCAGGTCGCGCTTCTCGCACAGCGCCGTGCCGAAGTCGAGGCTCGCCGACAGGTCGGCGACGACCCACGTCTCCAGCTCGCGGTCGGCCACGGTCTCGCGGATGTGCGGGGTCGTGGTGCGCGCGGTGACCGCCCAGTCCATCCGGCGCACGTCGTCGCCGGGCTGGTACGGGCGGGCCTCGCCGGGCTCCGAGCCCGGCCCCGGCACCAGGCCGAGGTGGTTGCCCTGCAGCAGCCCGTCGAGCCGGCGGCGGACGTCGAGCTCCAAGGTCCGGAGCCCGGCCTCCATCCGGTCGCCGCGCAGCACCGGCGGCGCCCACGAAGGACGGACGTCCTTCTCGTTCTTCGCCATCGCCGGGTTACCTGACCGGCGCGCCCGCCGGGACCGGGCCACCCTGGCCGGCCCCGCCCTGCGGCCGGGCCGAGACCTGCGGCAACGGCACGGTCTGCAGCACGCGCGTGATGATGTGGTCGATCGGCACGCCGTCGGCCAGCGCGTCGTAGGACAGCACGAGCCGGTGGCGCAGCACGTCCGGCACGACGTCGACGACGTCCTGCGGCAGTACGTAGTCGCGGCCGCGGACCAGGGCCAGCGCCCGGGCGGCGGCGATGATGCCGAGGCTCGCGCGCGGCGAAGCGCCGTAGGACACCCAGCCCGCGACGTCGGCGAGGCCGTGCTCGTTCGGCGTCCGGGTGGTCAGCACGAGCCGCACGACGTAGTCGACCAGCGCGTGGTGCACGAACACCTGCGACGCGACGCCCTGCAGCCGGACCAGCTCGCCGGGGCTGAGCACCTCGTGCGGGGTCGGCGGCGTGACGCCCATCCGGTAGATGATCTCGCGCTCCTCCTCGGCGGAGGGGTACTCGACCTGGATCTTGAACAGGAACCGGTCGCGCTGCGCCTCGGGCAGCGGGTACACGCCCTCGTTCTCGATCGGGTTCTGGGTGGCCAGCACGAGGAACGGGTCGGGCATCGGGAACGTCTGCCCGCCGATCGACACGTGCCGCTCGGCCATCACCTCGAGCATCGCGGACTGGACCTTGGCGGGCGCGCGGTTGATCTCGTCCGCGAGCACGAAGTTCGCCACGACCGGGCCGAGCTCGACGTCGAACCGCTCGGCGCCCTGGCGGTAGATCCGGGTGCCGAGGATGTCGGCGGGCACCAGGTCGGGCGTGAACTGGACGCGGGAGAACGACCCGCCGACGACCCGCGCGAACGTCTCGACGGCGAGGGTCTTCGCCACGCCGGGCACGCCTTCGAGCAGCAGGTGGCCCTTGGCCAGCAGGCCGACCAGCATCCGCTCGACCAGGCGGTCCTGGCCGACGATGATCCGCTTGACCTCGAACACGGTCCGCTCCAGCAACTGGGCGTCCCGGGCCGGCGTCGCGGGCTGCTGCCCGTTCCCGCCCTCGGCGTAGCCGGGCTCGGTCACTCTGCCTCCTCGAAAGTTCGTGCGCCGCCCCCGCGACGGTGATCACGCGGTGCGACCGTACTGCGTCCCCCGGTCGTTCGTCCGTCCGGCACGCGGACGCACGGGTTGCCCCATCAGTAGCCAACACCTTCCCCGGTGTGACATCTGTGAAGCTGGTCCGGTTCCCGGTTTCACCGGTGCCGTTCGAGATCCTCGGGGGTGTCGATGTCGTCCGCTTCGCCCCGTTCCGCCGGGACCTCCGCGACGGCCAGACCGCCCAGTACCCGGCGCAGCGCCGCGTTCTCGACCTCCTCGGGCAACGCCGCCCGCAGCGCCGCGACCCGCCACGCGCCCAGCAGCCACTGGCGGGCGCCGGCCGCGTCCACCAGGACCGCGCCTTCCCCGTCGCCGATCGCCGCCACCAGGCGGTCCACAGTGGACCGGCGGACGCCCGGGAGGTCGGCGGCCAGCACCGCGACCGCCTCGACGTCCTCGGGCACGAACGCGAGGCCCGCCGCCAGCGCCGCCACCGGGCCGGTGCCCGGGACCGGTTCACGGGTCCACACGACGTCGAACCCGGCGCGCCGCGGCCCGACCACGATGACGCGTTCGGCGGCGTCGAGGGCGTGGACCGCGCGGGCCAGCAGCGGCTTGCCGCCCACCGACAGGGCCGGCTTGTCCACACCGGACAGTCTGCGCGCCGAACCCCCGGCCACCACGATCCCCGCGTACCGCATCCGGGGAATCTAGCCCATACTGGGCGCGTGCCGTACACCGTCGAGCCGCGCGTGGACGCCTACATCGACGCCCTGCCGGACTGGCAGCAGGCGATCTGCCGGGAAGTCCGCGAACTGGTCCACGCGGCGGACCCCGAAGTCGTCGAGACGATCAAGCGCACGAGGCAGCCCTACTTCGTGCTCGAGGGCAACGTCTGCGCCCTGCTGGCGGCGAAAGACCACGTCAACGTCTTCGTCTACGACGGCGGCATCGTCCCCGACCCCGAAGGCATCATCACCGCCGGGCACGGCAACAAGACCGCGCGGACCGTCGCCTTCCGCGAGGGCGAACCGATCAACGCGCCCGCGCTCACCGCGATGTTCCGGCAGATCATCGCCAACAACCGGGCCGGGGGCTGGCGCAAGCTGAAGCGCGAGCAAGCCGGCCCTCAGCGGCCGAGCACCAGGTAGGCGAGGCCCAGCACGCCCCGGTAGTCGCGGACGTACTGCCGCTGCCGCTCGTCGAGCCAGTCCCGGACCCGCGCCGCCCGCGGGTCGGCCGGGTTCGCCAGCAGCCACTCCTGCCAGGCCAGCTTCGACGTCGATTCGAAGTCGTCCCACTCGAGCTGGTCGGCGGTGCTGACGTGCAGCACCCGCCAGCCGGCGGCGGCCGCGGCGTCGAGCAGCTCCGGCAGCGTCAGCGTGTCCGGCCCGAAGATCTCCAGCGCCGCCGGATTCGGCGGGGCGGCCCAGAACCCGTCGCCGTAGAGCACCCGGCCGGCCGGGACCACCCGGCCGAGCCCGGCCAGCGCGGCTTCGGTCGAGCCGAAGGCGTGCGCGGCGCCGATGCAGAACGCCCGCTCGGCGGGCCCGTCCCAGGTCGCGGCGTCCGACTCGGTGAATTCCACCGCCAGCCCGCGCTCGGCCGCCGCGGCGCGGCCGCGGTCCAGGCCGGTCACGTCGGTGTCGACCCCGGTCGCGCGCAGGCCCGGCGTCCGGGCGGCCGCCCGCAGCAGCAGCTCGCCCCAGCCGCAGCCGAGGTCGACGAGGTGTCCCGCGGCCAGGGCCATCCGGTCGAGCAGCAGCTCGGCGTGGGGCTCGGACAGGGGTGTGTTCCAGCGCATCCGCGAGCGCCGAAGCGCGTTCAGTTCGTCGTCCACCCGGCCGATCCTGGCGACCGCCGCGGACGGCGTCGAGCGAGTTTCAGCCGATCAAGCGAGTCGCGTACGGCATGATCCCGCCGTAGCGCACCGGCGCGATCCGGACGCGGAGCCCGGACTGCGGGGCCTCGACCATCTGACCGCCGCCGAGGTAGAGCGCGACGTGGTGGATGCCGCCCGCGCCGCCCCAGAACAGCATGTCGCCGCGGCGCATCTGCGACAGCGGGACCCGCCGCCCGGCCGTGTACTGGTAGCCGCTGTAGTGCGGCAGGCCCTTGACCCCGGCGAAGGCGTAGATCATCAGGCCGGAGCAGTCGAAGCCGATCTTGTTGTAGTCGCCGTAGCGGTCGGCGACGCCGCCGTCGCGGATGCCGCGCGTCGGGCCGCCGGCGTTGCCGCCGCCCCACGCGTAGGGCAGGCCGACCTTGGACAGCGCCCGGGCGATGACCGCCTCGATCGACGACCCGGCCGGACCCGCGGCCGGCTTGCTCGCCGGACGGCCACCGCCGCCGGACGAGCCGAGCGCGGCCTGGCGGGCGCGTTCCTCGTCCTCGCGCTGCTTCTCGGCGAGCCAGTCCTGGTAGCGCTGGCGCTGGCCCTGCAGGCCGTTGACCTTGGCCTGGGCGGCGTAGAGCTGCTGCTCGACGTCCGACTTGTTCTTCTCGAGCCGGGTGTTCTGCGTGGCCTGGCTGTCCTGCGCGCTGATCGCCCTGGCCTGCGCGGAGTCCGCGCTGGTCTTCGCCTGCCGGGCGGCATCCTGCTTCTGCTGCGCGATCTCCGCCGCCTTGCGGGCCGCGGAGTCCTTGTTCGACTTGGCCGTCTGCGCCTGCTGGAGCCGGTCGAGGGCGTTGAGCCGGTCGCCGCCGACGGCGTCGAGCAGCTGCGCGCGGGCCAGCATGTCCTTGGGACTGTCGGCGCTCAGGTACGCCGAGAGCGAGCCGACCGTGCTCCCCTGCTGGAAGCTCGCGGCGGCGAACGTCTTGAGGTCGGTGCGGGCCTTCTCGATCGCCGCGGCCGCCGCGTCCGCCTCGGTGCGGGCGGCTTTTGCGTCGTTCTCGGCCTGCGCCGCGGCGTCCTGCGCGGACTGCAGGTCGACCAGGGCCTTGTTGGCCTCTTCCTGCTTGAGCTCGACGTCGTCCTGCAGCTGCGACAGCTTCTGCTCGGCCTGGGCCAGCTCGTTGGTCAGCCGGCCGACCTCGCCGGCCTTCGCGTTGGCGTCGGCCTTGCTGTTGTTCAGCTCGGAGTCGCTCGGGTTCGGCGGCGGCGGGGGCGCCGCGAGGCCGGTGCCGCCCGCGCCGAACAAGATCACCAAGGTGAGCGCGCTCACGGTGAGTCCACGGCGGGCCCGCGGCACCCCCGGACCCCCACGCCGTCCCGCCACGACCGCCCACCTCCGCTCACCTGCGCACATCGCGCGCCACTGCAGTCACACCACTATCACAAGCATCACCGGAAACTTACACACCGTAGGCACCAATTCCCCTCATTGAGGGACCCGGACAACGGATGGCGCAGCACACACCGCGTGTCGTCTTGCCCGTTAAACAGGACGCGCGTACTGTTTGAGGGACCGCGAGGTGTGCCATCCCGAATCCGGTCCTACGGTGGGGGTGCGCAAGACTCGCCACCACCGAACCGACCGAACTGACCCGGGACTCGACCGCCGCACCGGCGCGGAAGTCCATGCCACTGGAGTTAGACGTGACCGCACCTGCCAGCAAGGACAGCTTCGGCGCCAAAGACACGCTGAAGGTCGGCGACGCCTCGTACGAGGTGTTCCGCCTGAACAAGGTCGAGGGCGCCGAGCGGCTGCCCTACAGCCTGAAGATCCTGCTCGAAAACCTGCTGCGCACCGAGGACGGCGCGAACATCACCGCCGACCACATCCGCGCGCTCGGCTCGTGGGACCCCAACGCCGACCCGTCGATCGAGATCCAGTTCACGCCCGCCCGCGTGATCATGCAGGACTTCACCGGCGTGCCGTGCGTCGTCGACCTCGCCACCATGCGCGAGGCGGTCACCGACCTCGGCGGCGACCCCGACAAGGTCAACCCGCTCGCCCCCGCCGAGCTTGTCATCGACCACTCGGTCATCATCGACGTCTTCGGCCGCGCCGACGCCTTCGAGCGCAACGTCGAGATCGAGTACGAGCGCAACCGCGAGCGCTACCAGTTCCTGCGCTGGGGCCAGGGCGCCTTCGACGAGTTCAAGGTCGTCCCGCCGGGCACCGGCATCGTGCACCAGGTCAACATCGAGCACCTCGCGCGCACGGTGATGAGCCGCAACGGCCAGGCCTACCCCGACTCCTGCGTCGGCACCGACTCGCACACCACCATGGTCAACGGCCTGGGCGTGCTGGGCTGGGGCGTCGGCGGCATCGAGGCCGAGGCCGCCATGCTGGGCCAGCCGGTCTCGATGCTCATCCCGCGCGTCGTCGGCTTCAAGCTGACCGGCGAGATCCCGGCCGGCGTCACCGCCACCGACGTCGTGCTCACCATCACCGAGATGCTGCGCCGCCACGGCGTGGTCGGCAAGTTCGTCGAGTTCTACGGCGAGAGCGTGGCCGCGGTGCCGTTGGCCAACCGCGCCACGATCGGCAACATGAGCCCGGAGTTCGGCTCCACCGCGGCGATCTTCCCGATCGACGAGGAGACCGTCCGCTACCTCAAGCTGACCGGCCGCTCGGCCGAGCAGGTCGCGCTGGTCGAGGCCTACGCGAAGGAGCAGGGACTCTGGCACGACTCCTCGCGCGAGGCGACCTACTCCGAGTACCTCGAGCTGGACCTTTCGACGGTCGTCCCGTCGATCGCCGGCCCGAAGCGCCCGCAGGACCGCATCGAGCTGTCGGACGCGAAGTCGTCGTTCCGCAAGTCGATCCACGACTACGTGGACGGCGAGGACCTCACGCCGCACACCAAGATGGACGAGGCTTCGGAGGAGTCCTTCCCGGCCAGCGACGCCCCGTCGCTGTCGTTCGCCGAGGACGACGCCGCGCCGGTCACCAGCTCCGCCGCGAACGGCGCGTCGGGCCGGCCGAGCAAGCCGGTCAAGGTCTCCACGTCGGACCGCGGCGAGTTCGTCCTCGACCACGGCGCCGTGGTGATCGCCTCGATCACCTCGTGCACCAACACCTCGAACCCGTCGGTCATGCTCGGCGCCGCGCTGCTCGCGCGCAACGCCGTGGACAAGGGCCTCGCGGTCAAGCCGTGGGTGAAGACGTCGATGGCGCCGGGCTCGCAGGTCGTCACCGACTACTACACCAAGGCCAACCTGTGGCCGTACCTGGAGAAGCTGGGCTACCACCTGGTCGGCTACGGCTGCACCACGTGCATCGGCAACTCCGGCCCGCTCTCGGACGAGATCTCCGCGGCGATCCAGGAGAACGACCTCACCGCGGTCTCGGTGCTCTCGGGCAACCGGAACTTCGAAGGCCGGATCAACCCCGACGTGAAGATGAACTACCTCGCGTCGCCGCCGCTGGTCATCGCCTACGCGCTGGCCGGGACGATGGACTTCGACTTCGCGAACCAGCCGCTGGGCCAGGACACCGACGGCAACGACGTCTTCCTGAAGGACATCTGGCCGACGGCGAAGGAAATCCAGGAGACCATCGACTACGCGATCACGCAGGAGATGTTCACCAAGGACTACGCCGACGTCTTCGACGGCGGCGAGCGCTGGAAGTCGCTGCCCACCCCGGAGGGCAAGACCTTCGAGTGGGACGCCGAGTCCACCTACGTCCGGAAGCCCCCGTACTTCGAGGGCATGACCCCGGAGCCGGCGGCGGTCACCGACATCACCGGCGCGCGCGTGCTGGCGAAGCTGGGCGACTCGGTCACCACCGACCACATCTCCCCCGCCGGCGCGATCAAGCCGGGCACCCCGGCCGCGCAGTACCTGACCGAGCACGGCGTGGAGAAGAAGGACTTCAACTCCTACGGCTCGCGGCGCGGCAACCACGAGGTGATGATCCGCGGCACCTTCGCGAACATCCGGCTGCGCAACCAGCTGCTGGACGACGTGCAGGGCGGCTACACCCGCGACTTCACCCAGGAGGACGCCCCGCAGGCGTTCATCTACGACGCGGCCCAGAACTACGCGGCGGCGGGCACCCCGCTGGTCGTGCTGGGCGGCAAGGAGTACGGCTCGGGCTCGTCGCGCGACTGGGCGGCCAAGGGCACCTCGCTGCTGGGCGTCCGCGCGGTGATCACCGAGTCGTTCGAGCGCATCCACCGCTCGAACCTGATCGGCATGGGCGTCATCCCGCTGCAGTTCCCGCAGGGCGAGTCGGCCTCGTCGCTCGGCCTCGACGGCACGGAGACGTTCGACATCGCGGGCATCACCAAGCTGAACGACGGCGAGACCCCGCGCACCGTGCACGTCACCGCCACCAAGGCCGACGGCACGAAGGTGGAGTTCGAAGCGGACGTCCGCATCGACACCCCGGGTGAGGCGGACTACTACCGCAACGGCGGCATCCTGCAGTACGTGCTGCGGAAGATGACGCAGGCGTAAGGGTTCTTCCCGGAAAAGGCCTCCCCGCTCGGTGAGCGGGGAGGCCTTTTCTCATGCGGGCACGGCTTCCCAGCGCACGCTGGACACCGACGGCTCCAGCGAAAGCCGCGACACCGCCGCCTCCATCTGGGCGTCGTCGCGCTGGTCGCCGACCAGCTCGGCGCGGACCTCGACCGTGCGGTCTTCGCGGTCCGTGCTCAGCACCGACAGCAGCCGGAAGTCCGTGCGGGTCAGCGACTGCACGAGCAGCGCCCGCACGTGCGCCTCGGTCGCGTCGCGCGTGACGGCCTGGAACGCGTACCTCGTCGGCGTCTCGTCGCCGGCGTCCGGGCGGCGGTCGACGGCGCGCCCGAGCGGCCGCAGCACCACGTTCACCCCGACCACGACGGCGGTCCCGGCCGCCGCGACCGCGTACAGCCCGGCGCCCGCGAGCGCGCCGACCGCGGCCGAGCACCACAGCGTCGCGGCCGTGTTGAGGCCGCGGACGTTGAGGCCGTCGCGCATGATGACCCCGGCGCCGAGGAACCCGATGCCCGACACGATCTGGGCGGCCACCCGCGTCGGGTCGGCGTCGCCGCTGGACGCCAGCCCGCCGAAGCCGTGCGCGGACAGCAGCACGAAGAGGGTCGCCCCGACGGCGACCAGCGCGTTGGTGCGCAGCCCGGCCAGCCGGGCCCGGAACTGGCGCTCGACCCCGATGACGGCACCCAGGCCGACCCCGGCGCCGACGCGCAGCAGCATTTCGAAAATGGTCATGATCCGGCTCTTTTCCGGCGTGCGCGCACTGCCGGACAGGGGCGGCCGGGTTCAGCCCAGCGGGAAACCCCCGGTGAGCGCGCGCCCGGCCGTCCGATGACTGTCCGCTGGCATGTGCCGCTCACCTCGCTTCCCTACTCGTGTCGATCAAGCTCCGCCACGATACCGGACGCGCTCACCTCGCTTCCCTACTCGTGTCGATCAAGCTCCGCCACGATACCGGACGCGAAAAGGCCGGGGCGACGTTCGCTGCGTCACCCCGGCCTTCCCGTGGCTCAGCCCTGTGCGGCCGGCGTCTCGAACGGCTGGACGTTCGGCTGGAACACCTGCCCGCTCGCCGGCACCTTGAGGTCGGTCAGGTAGTCGGCCACGGCCTTGTCGACGCCGAGGGCGTCCCCGAGGATGCAGTGGCCGAACGCGTCGACCGACAGCAGCCGGGCGTTGCCCAGCTCCTGCGCCATCCGCTGGGCGAACTTGTACTGCGTCGCCGGGTCGTAGTAGTTGCCGACCACGACGACCGGGACGTCGGTCTTGGCCCGCCACGGGCCGCGGTAGGCGTCCGGCTTCTTCGCCGGCCACACCGGGCAGCCCGCCGTGTCGGCGAACGCCTGGTAGCGGCCGAACGTCGGCGACTCACGCTCCCACTTGGCGGCGATGCCCGGCACCTCGTCCTGCTTGATCCGGAACGGCTTGTCCGAGCAGTTGACGGCGAAGTACGAGTCGTCGCTGGTGTAGGGGCTGTCCGGGTTCTGGTCGGCCAGGCCCTGCTTGCCCGGGGTGAGCGCCTTGAGCGGCTTGGCCTGCAGGGCCTGGGCCTGCGCACCCGCCGGGTGGATGGCGGTGTAGAGCGCCTGCAGGTCCTCGGCCAGGCCGGGGAACGCCGACGGCGAGTACAGGACGCTCGAAACGCCGCCGGTGAACTGGTTGATGTCGACCGTGCCGCCACCGGGGATGGTGATCGGCTGCTTGCGCAGGTACTCGCGGAGCTCGTCGAACTTCGCCCGCGGGTTGCCGTCGCTGAACGCGCACTTCGCGCCGACCTGGTCGCACCGCTTGAGGAAGCCGTCGAGGGAGATCTCGAAGCCCTGCGCGCGTTCGCGGTCGTACTGCACGCCGTCGCTGGTGCGCAGCGCCGGGTCGACGTTGCCGTCGATCACGATGGCCCGCGACTGCTTCGGGAACATCGAGGTGTAGGTCGAGCCGATCAGCGTCCCGTAGGAGAAGCCGACGAACGTCAGCTTCCGGTCGCCGACCGCCGCGCGCAGCGTGTCGAGGTCGCGCACGACGTCCTTGGTGGACATGTGGTTGAGCAGCGAACCCGCGTTGTTCTTGCAGAACTGCCCGTAGTCGCGGTAGCTGGCCAGCGTCCCGGAGATCTCGGCGCGCGACAGCGGCACCGGGATCTGCGCGGAAAAGACCTCGTCCGCGTCCTCCTGGGTGGTGAAGCAGCGCAGCGGGTTGCTCTGCCCGACCCCGCGCGGGTCGAACCCGACGAGGTCGAAGCGGTCGAGGACCTGCGGCTGGAAGTAGAACTGGCCGCCGATCGGCATCCGCAGGCCGGACCCGCCCGGGCCGCCGGGGTTGAGGAACAGCGAGCCGACGCGCTTGTCCGGCGTGCGGGCCGCGCGCTTGAGCAAGGCGATGTCGATGGTGCCGAGCGTGGCGTTGTCGTGGTCGATGGGCACCCGGTAGCGGGCGCAGCTGTAGTACTTCACCTGGTCCGCGGGCACCCCGGCGAGGGTGTCCGCCGGGCAGGTGCCCCAGTTCGGCGCGGCGGTCGCCCCGACGACCGCCGGCTTGACCGCGGCTTCGGTGGCAGCCGCGGCGGTACCCGCCGTCCCGGCGGTGGCGAGCCCGGCCACCAGCGCTCCGACCAGCGCGAACGAGCGTATCCGGCCCGTGGTGGATCTCCGCAAGACGTCTCCTCCCTAGGTCACGCAGCCCCGCGCGTCCAGGACGTCACGGCGCGTTACCCGGGTGAGACTGGCACAAACCGGTGAAACCCGTCACCGGCCAAAAGGATGGTGGGACGCTACCCGACGACCCCGGTGAGCAGGAAAACCGGCAACGGCCGGCCGGCTTCCCGCTGCTCCATCGCGTACCCCGGCCAGAACTCCAGCAGCTCCCGCCACATCGCGGCGTACTCCTCGCCGGTCAGCTCCCGCGCGACGACGTCGATCGGCCGTCCCGCGACCGCGACCGTCGCCTTCGGGTCCGCCCGCAGGTTCAGCGACCACGCCGGGTCGTGCGGGCGGCCCCAGTTGGACGCCGTCAGCACGAAGGCGTCGCCGTGCGGGTAGTAGAGCAGGTTGGTGCTGCGCGCCAGTCCGCTCTTGCGGCCCGTCGTCGTGAGGCGCAGCGACGGCAGCCCGGCGAGCGCCACGAGGCTCACCCGGCCGCCGAACGCCTTGTGCAGTTTCTTGTCCGCCCACACCACGAACCGCGCCGTGCGCATCAGCCACGGCTTCGTGCCGACGGCCCGGGCCAGCGCCCGGAGAGGATTAGCCACGCACAGATCTTGCCAGGCTCACCCCGAACCGCTGCTGGGAGTCGGTCCACCAGTGCGCCAGCTCGAACCCGGCCGCGGCCAGCTCCGCCTCGACACCGGACGGCCGGAACTTGGCGGAGATCTCCGTGCGGATGTGCTCGCCCTCGGCGAAGCCCACGGTGAGGTCCGCGCCGGGGATCTCGACCGTGAGCGCGCGCCGGGCCCGCAGCCGCATCTCGATCCATTCGTTTTCCGCGTCCCAGTGCGAGACGTGGTCGAACTCGTCGGTGTCGAAGTTCGCGCCGAGCCGGGCGTTGATCACCCGCAGCACGTTCTTGTCGAACTCCGCCGTCACGCCCGCGGCGTCGTCGTAGGCGCGTTCGAGGATGCCCGCGTCCTTGACCAGGTCGGTGCCCAGGAGCAGCCACTCCCCTTCGTCCAGGACGTCCCGGACCGACCGCAGGAACGCCGCGCGCTCGGCCGGCAGGAAGTTGCCGATGGTGCCGCCGAGGAACGCCACCACGCGGGGCTGGCCCCCGGGCAGCAGGGCCAGGTGCTGGGTGAAGTCGCCGACGACACCCCGGACGGTCAGGCCCGGGTAGTCCGCCGAGATCGCCTCGGCGGCGTCGGCGAGCGCCGACTCGGACACGTCGAGCGGGACGAACGCCTCCAGCGTGCCGTGCGCGGTGAGCGCGTCGAGCAGCAGCCGGGTCTTCTCGCTCGACCCCGAGCCCAGCTCGACGAGCGTGTGCGCGCCGGTCAGCTCCGCGACGTCGCCGGCGTGCGCGGCCAGCACCTCGCGCTCGCTGCGGGTCGGGTAGTACTCCGGCAGCTGGGTGATCTTCTCGAACAGCTCGCTGCCTTCGGCGTCGTAGAACCACTTCGGCGGCAGCCACTTCCGCTCGGCGGTGAGCCCGGCGACGACGTCCGCGCGCAGTTCCGCGGTGACGGCGTCGCCGGAGCGGTGGTGGTCGAGATCGACTTCGGTCATGGGTTCTCCTGGGTCAGGGGAAGCAGTTCGACGCCGGCCGCGGTGGCGCGCACGGCGTGGTGGTCGGGGACGGGCCGCCAGCGCGGGTCGCCGTCACCGGGTTCGGAGGCCAGCAGTACGCCGGCCGGTGTCTCGAGCACCGACAACGCGTGCGTCCAGGTCGTGCCGATCAACGTCTCGCCGTCGGTGAGCAGGAAGTTGAGGCGCGAGCCGGGCGCGGCCGCTTCGACGGCGGCGATCAGCTCCGCCACCGCCCGCAGCGGGTCCTCGCCCGCGGCGAGCCGGGCGCGCAGCAGTGCCCAGAGCACCGCCGAATCCGTCGGTGCCTCCAGGGTCAGCAGCTCCGTGATCGGCAGGGTCTTGGCCAGTTCGGCCAGCGAATCCGGGTAGCCGCGGACGACGCCGTTGTGGCTGAACAGCCACGGCCCGGCGGTGAACGGCGCCGCGGCCGCTTCGGTCACCGGCATGCCGGTGGTGCCGTTGCGGACCGCGGCGACGAACGCACCCGAGGTGACCGCCGCGGCCAGCGGCGGCAGCGTCTCGTCCGTCCACAGTGGAGTCGAGCGGCGGTGGCGCAGCGGCGGCGAGCCCGGGCCGGGGTACCACCCCAGCCCGAACCCGTCCGCGTTCACGGAGCCGCCGCCGCGCATGTCCGCCGGCGCGTAGGACTGCACCAGCAGCGAATGCGGGGCGCGGAAGAGCACCTCGGCGGGCGAGACCGGCTCGCCGAGGTAGCCGATGTGGCGGCACATGCGCCTAGCCCACCTCGCCGGGTGCCGCGTCGCGGGCGGTGCGGAAGCCGGCGAAGATCTGCCGCCGGATCGGGTAGTCCCAGTTGCGGAACGTGCCGCGGATCGCCGCCGAGTCGGTGCCGAACGAGCCGCCGCGCAGCACCTTGTACTCCGGCCCGAAGAACACCTCCGAGTACTCCCGGTACGGGAAGGGCGCGAAGCCCGGGTAGCCGTGGAAGTCGGTGCTCGTCCACTCCCAGACGTCGCCGATGAGCTGGTGCACGCCCGTCGGCGACGCGCCGGCCGGGTACGCGCCCGCCGGCGCCGGCCGCAGGTGCCGCTGGCCGAGGTTGGCGTGCTCGGCGCCCGGTTCCTCGTCACCCCAGGGGAACCGGCGCGACCGGCCGGTGGCCGGGTCGAACCGCGCGGCCTTCTCCCACTCCGCTTCGGTCGGCAGCCGCCGCCCGGCCCAGGCCGCGAAGGCCTCGGCTTCGTGGTAGGAGACGTGCACGACCGGCTCAGCGGCGGTGATCCGCTCGTACGCGCCGAAGCGGGTCCGCCACCAGCCGTCCTGTTCCCGCTTCCAGAACCGCGGGGCGGTGATGCCGTTCCCGGTCCGGTACGCCCAGCCCGCCGGGCTCCACCAGCGCTCGTCGTCGTAGCCGCCGCTGTCGAGGAACTCGGCGTACGCCCCGCAGGTGACCGGGACTGTGTCCAGCCAGAACGCGTCGACGGCGACCTCGTGCGCCGGGCGCTCGTTGTCCAGCGCCCACGGCTCGGCCGACGTGCCCATCGTGAACGCGCCGCCCGGCACCAGCACCTCGGCGGGCAACGCCCCGGCGCGGGCGGCGGGCGGCTCCGGCGCGTGCAGCACCGGGTCGCCCTGGCGCAGCTGGTGGGTGGCCAGCATGGTCTCGTCGTGCTGCTGCTCGTGCTGGGTGATCATGCCGAACGCGAACGCCCGCTCGGTCAGCCTGCTCCCCTGCAGCGGCACGCGCTCCAGCACGTCGAACGCCTTCTCGCGGACCTGCTTCACGTAGGCGCGCGCCTCGGCCGGCCCGAGCAGCGGCAGCTCCGGGCGGTCGGCCCTGGCGTGCTGGAAGGCGTCGTAGATGTCGTCGATGTCCGGGCGGAGCGGCTCCCGGCCGCCGACGTCGCGGACCAGCCACAGCTCCTCCTGCACGCCGATGTGCGCCAGGTCCCAGACCAGCGGCGACATCAGCTTCGAGTGCTGGCGGACCAGGTCTTCGTCGTCGACCGCGTCGGTCAGCGCCACGCTGCGC
Source organism: Amycolatopsis sp. cg9 (assembly GCF_041346945.1). Lineage (NCBI taxonomy): Bacteria > Bacillati > Actinomycetota > Actinomycetes > Pseudonocardiales > Pseudonocardiaceae > Amycolatopsis > Amycolatopsis sp. cg9. Next base: position 7,993,724 of record NZ_CP166850.1, read on the forward strand.
GCCCGCGCCCTCGTCAGTGCTTCGGCGGCACGGGCGCGCAGGTCCTGCGCGCTCAGGTCGTCCAGTGCTTCTGCCTCTGTGCTCATGCTTCACTCCTCGATCGGGACACGCGCCCCTGCACGCTCTCGCTGATCTCGGTGATCGATTCGTCCGCCAGCCCGGTCTCGCCCAGCTCGGCGCAGCCGAGGTCGGCCAGCGCGGCCGCCACGGCGGCCAGCCCCGGATCGTCCATCCCGCACCGCGCCGCGGTGCTCCACCGGCCCGCCACCGGGGCGCACAGGTCGAGCACCTTGTCCACAGTGGACGGGCGGGCCAGCAGCGCCGTGACGAGCGCGACCGGCGGCAGCCACGCGTCCGGCGGCTGCGCGTCGAGGTACCGGATCTCCAGGTACCCCTGCGGGCGGACCGGGGTGAACATCGTCGTGAGGTGGTAGTCGAGGTCCGCCGATGTCGGCTTCGGCAGCAGGGCGGCCGCGCCCCTGCCGTCGATCCAGTCGGCGAACGTCAGCCCCTCCGGGGCGTCCCACGGCCGGTCGCCGCGGGGCAGCACCAGCAACGGCGTGTCCATCAGCCGGGCGGCCCACTCCGCCGCGGGTTCACCGCCGACCCTTTCGGTGCGCGACCGGGCCGCTTCGGTGTCGTGCACCGCCAGCCAGCGGGCCGAGGCGAACCCCGTGTCGCGCCCGGCGTGGACCCGGGAGTTGGCGAAGAGGGCCAGCAGCGGCGGGCCCATGGCGTGGGCGGCCGCCCAGCGGAAGGCGTGCTGGTCGGCCTCCCCCGCGTCGACGCACACCTGCAGGCCCGCGGTGCTGCACATCATCGCGATGCCGCCGGGGCCGATCCCCGCGAACCGGCGTTCCATCGCCGCGTAGCGCGGCGTGCGCAGGAGCCTGCGCGGCGCGCGGTGCGCGTCGATGCCGGTTTCGCCGAGTTCGAGCCCGTGCCGGGCGAGGAGGGTGCGCAGGTGGCGCAGATCGGCCGAGACGACCGCGTCGAGCTCGCGGAGCGTGGCCTGGGGAGGGGTGGAGATTTCGACTTGGCAGCCGGGTTCGAGGCTGACCGGGCTGCCGGCCGGGAGGGGCGTGGCGGGGCTGTCGGGACGCAGTGTCCGCGGGGTGTGGGCGCCCAGCGCCGTGGCCAGTTCGTCGGGGTCGAGGGGTCTTGCCGGGTCGTCGGCGTGGTGCACGGTGAACTCCAGCTCCACGCCGGTCAGGCGGGGTGGCCCGTGCTTGAAGCACACCGATGCCACGTACGCCTCCCCGGCCGCGCGGTCCGCGAGGACCCGCGCGGTCTGGTTCGACGCACTACCCGACTTCTCGGGAAAATCGTGCACCGTAGACGCTTCTGTCATGTCCGTTTCCTAGTCCCGTGTGGTGGAACTTCTTGACTTCGGACGCTACACGCGGGGTACGACAAATTCAGGGCTCGTCTTGCCCCGCAAGACGGCATCACCACTCCGTAAGAACTCCCGGATCAGGGCAAAGCGGACTCGGTGCCCAGTCCCAATTCGGCCGCCGAAGCGCGCACGGCCTCGATCACCAGGTGCAACGCGGGCCGCCGGAACGCGGTCCGCCGGTAGGCGATCGACACCGTCCGGAGCAACGGCGTGGTGAGGGTGACGACGTCGATCCCCGGCGGCCGCAGCAGGCGCAGGCCGAGGTCCGAGACCAGCGTGATGCCCAGGCCGGCGCCCACCATCGCCATCGCCGTCGACTGCTCCTCGACCTCGTGGTTGATCTTCGGGGCGAACCCGTGCCGCTGGCAGGCGGTGCGCATCGCGCGGCCGAAGTGCGACTTGGCGCTGGCGAGGATCCACGGGTGCTCGGCGAGGTCGTCCAGCGACGCCGACCCCGAGGGCACCGCCCCCCGCGGCACCGCGGCGTGCAGGCGTTCCACGGCCACGACCGCGCGCTCCAGCCCGGCGTCCCACGCCATCGGCGAGTCCGAGTAGTCGATGACGAACGACAGGTCGAGGCTGCCGTCCCGGACCGCCTCGGCGGTGTCCTCCGGCGCCAGCTCGCGGGTACGGACCTCGATCCCGGGGTGATCGCCGGCCAGCGCGGTCAGCGCCGTCGGGAGCAGGCCGGAGGCCACCGACGCCCACACCCCGGCGGTCAGCCGGACCGTGCGGGCCTCCTGCGCCTCCTCAAGTGCCAAGGTCGCGCGCTCCACCGAGCCGAGGATCTCTTCCGCGTGCTCCGTGAGCAGGGTGCCCAGCTCGGTCAGCTGGACCCGGCGGCCGAGCCGTTCGAACAGCTTCGCGCCCACGTCGCGTTCCAGCTGCGCGAGCTGCTGCGATACCGCCGAAGCGGTGTAGTGCAGCGCGGCGGCCGCCGCCGTCACGGTTCCCCGGCGGTGCAGCTCGCGAAGCATCCTCAAGCGGTGCAACGAAAGCTCCATACACAAAACCTAAACGAGATCGTGCAGGTTCGTTAAATGGACGCGGCCGCCACCCGGAGCGCACTCTCGTGGAGGCGGCCAGGACGGCCGCCCCGGACCCCCTGGAGGTGAGTGGCCTGATGACCCCGCGCAACGCCGAACCGCTGATGCGGCTCACGTGGACCGATTCCGTCACCGGCGCGCACGGCTACCTGGTCGTGCACAGCTTGGTCTCGGGGGTCGCCACCGGCGGCACCCGGATGCGGGCGGGCTGCACGATGACCGAGGTGGAGGACCTCGCCCGGGGCATGGCCAACAAGACCGCCACCTTCAACCTGCCGGTCGGCGGGGCCAAGGGCGGCATCGACTTCGACCCGAAGGACCCGCGCGCGTTCGGCGTCCTCAAGCGGTTCTGCTCGTTCCTGCGGCCGTGGCTGGACGCCCACTGGGTGACGGCGGAGGACCTCGGCGTCCCGCAGCACCTGATCGACGAGGTGTTCGCCGAGCTCGGGCTGGAGCAGTCGTACCACGCCGCGATCCGCCGTTCGGCCGACCCGGCTCGTACCCTGCGCCGGGTCCAGGCGGGCCTCAACGCGCCGGTGCCCGGCGGGCTGCTGCTCGGCGACGTCGTCGGCGGCTACGGCGTGGCGCAGTCGTGCCTCGGCGTCGCGGCGGCCTGGGACTGGGACGTCCGCGAGACGACGGTGGCGATCCAGGGCATCGGCACGATGGGCGGCGGCGCGGCCTGGTACCTGCACGAAGCGGGGATGAAGGTGGTCGCGGTGGCCGACGCCGCGGGCACGCTGTACGACCCGGTCGGGCTCGACGTCCCGGCGCTGCTGGACCTGCGCGACCGCTTCGGCGAGGTCGACCGGTCGCGGCTGCCGGCCGGGGTGCGTTCGCTCCCCCGCGAGACGATCGTCGGTATCGACGCGGACATCTTCGTGCCGGCCGCGATCTCCTACGCGCTGCGCCCGGACAACGAGAACCTGGTCAAGGCTTCGGTGGTCGTCGAGGCGGCCAACGCGGCGACGACGCCGGAAGCGGAAGCGGCGCTCTCCGCGCGGGGTGTCGCGGTGGTGCCGGACTTCGTGGCGAACGCGGGCGCGGCGGCCTGGGCGTGGTGGCTGCTGCTGGGCGAGGTCGGCGCCGACCCGGCCGACTCGTTCCTGCGGCTGCGCACCGAGATGCAGGCGAAGGTCGCGCTGCTGCTGGCCGAGTGGCGGATGGACCGGCTGCCGCTGCGCATCACCGGGCTCCGGCTGGCCGAGGCCAACCGGAGCGAGCGCACCGAAGCGGCGCTCGCCCCGGAGGGTGAGCCGCAGCTGCTCATCCCCTAACGGCTCGCGAAGCGGTCGGTCGCGCCGATCAGGACCTCCTGCATCGACGCGGCCGACACCGTGTGCCCGACGTCGTCCAGCAGCACCAGCTCGCTGCCCGGCCAGGCGTGGTGCAGCAGCCACGGCGTCCCCACGAGGTTGTTCGTGTCCAGCACGCCCTGGGCCAGCACGGCGGGGATGCCCGCGAGCTTGCCGGCGTCGCGCAGGATCTCGCCGTCGGGCAGGAACGCGCGGTTGCTGAAGTAGTGCGTGACGAGCCGGGCGAAGCACAACCGGTACGCCGGGTCCTCGAAGACGTCGTGCGGCGGCACGCCGGGGAGCATGGCGTCTTCCCAGGCGCACCAGCCGTCGGCCGCCTTGTGGTGGATCGCCGGGTCCGGGTCCATGAGCAGCCGGTGGTAGGCGGCGGACAGGTCGCCGTCGCGCTCGCTTTCGGGGACTCCCTGCCGGAACTTCGCGAACCCCTCCGGGAAGTACGCGCCGAGCCCGCGGATGAGCATTTCGATCTCGACGTGGCGGTCGGTCGCCAGGCCCATCAGGACGATCTCGCTGACCCGGCCGGTGTGGCGCAGGGCGTAGACCAGGCTGAGCACCGACCCCCAGGAACCGCCGAACAGCAGCCACTTCTCGATGCCGAGGTGCTCGCGAAGGCGTTCGAAGTCGGCCACCAGGTGGTCGGTGGTGTTGGCGGACAGGTCGGCGACGGGGTCGCCGGCGTACGGGGTGCTGCGCCCGCAGCCGCGCTGGTCGGCCAGGACGATGCGGTAGCGCGCCGGGTCGAAGAACCGCCGGACGTTCGCCGAGCAGCCGGAACCGGGCCCGCCGTGCACGACGAGCGCCGGCTTCCCGGCCGGGTTGCCGCAGGTCTCCCAGTAGATCTGGTGCCCGTCGCCGACGTCGAGCCTGCCGTGTTCGTACGGTTCGATCTCGGGGTACAGCATCGGCGCGTCCTTTCACCCGGAATGCAACAGCGCTGTCACATTAGCTCCGGAGAACGATCCGCGCGCGGTCTTTTCCGGGTCAGCTCAGGGTGCCGGCCAGCTCGTCGAGCGTCTCGGCCAGTTCGCGCGGGCCCGCCGGGCCGATGTGGATGACGGCGTCGTCGCCCGACCCGGTCGTGTAGCTGAGGTAGCGGCCCCAGTCCGTGTCGGCGTAGTGCAGCGGCTGCTGCAGGCAGGTGTGGCGGCCGACGTCGTCGCGCCGGCCGACGTAGAGCTCCCCGCTGCCCGACACCGGCCGCTGCACGAGGCTGACGACGTCGGCGACGGCCGGGGGCAGCGGGTAGGCCTCCTGGCCGCGGCGGGCCGCTTCGGCCAGGTCCGCGACCCGGACGGTGCGCGGGTGCCCGCCACCGGGTCCGACCGGCGGCAGCTGCTCGACGAGGGACTCGGCGAGCCGGTTCCGGTCGATCTCCTGCACACCGACGTGCGCGCCGTCGGAGACCGCGAGGATCGCCTGCAGCCCTTTCGCGGCGGCGAGCACGCCGTAGGTCTGTCCTTCGACGCCGACCCAGCCGTAGCACTCCCGCGCGGGGCTGACCAGCAGCGGGAGCCAGTCCAGGAAGTCGACGGTGACCCGGCCGCGGACGTCGACGAGCCCGGCTTCCGCCAGCGCGGCGTCGATCCGCTTGCCCGCCTCGTCGCGCTCCTCGTCCGACAGCCAGATCGGCTCCGGCCGCAGGGTGATGTGCAGCTGGCCCGCCTGTTCGCGCTCGGCCAGCGCGGCCAGCGCCTCGACCGGAACGTCCACCCGGCCTGTTGCCACGTCCACCCGCCTACTCGCCGATGACCGGCGGACTGGTCCGCTGGTCGGTCCCGAAGATCGCGTCCGGGTCCGCTTCGATCAGGAAGTCCGGCCGCTGGTGCTCATCGTCTTCCTCACCCTCGCCGCGCCGGCCCCCGGGGCCCATCGGCCCCATCTGCCCGCCCCGGCCGGCGGCCGACCGCGCGGCAGCGGCCTCCGCCGCGGCCGCGTTGCCGAGGCTGCCCATGCCGGAACCGCGCCCGCTGCCGAGCCCGCGCTCCCCCGCGGCCCCGCTCCCGCTGCCCCCGGAGGTGCCGCTCCCGCCACCGACGGGACGCCCGTTCGAGTCGAGCAGCCGGCTCCCGGCGTTGCCACTGGTCGGCCCGCGTCCGCCGGTGCTCGAATTGGGGTCGTTGCCGAAGGTGTTCGAGTAGTTCTGCCCCCCACCGGTGTTGGTCGGGTAGAAGTCGATCCCCCCGGTCCCGGGCGGCGTACCCCCGGGCCGTTCGGTCGTCTGCCCGGGCCGTGTGGTGGTCGTGGTCGGCCGGCCGGTGCCGGTGGTGTGGGTGTCGTCGCCGGGCGTGTCGGTGGTGCCGGGCCGATCGGTACCCCCGGGCCGGTCCGTGCCACCCGGGCGATCGGTGCCCCCGGGCCGGTCGGTGCCGCCCGGCTGGTCGGGTCCCCCGGTGCGCCCGGGGTCGACGCTGCTGGTGGAGGTGTGGTCGGTGCTCCCGTCGCCGGGATCGCCGCCCCCGCCTTCGGGGTACCACTTGTTCTTGTCGGTCGGCTCGACGATCCGGCCGGGCCCGTTCGGGGTGTTCACGGCGATGGCGGCCCCGTCGGACTCGAGGACGCCGTAGTCGGTGGGCAGCGCGGAACGCGTGCTGTCGGTGACGTTGCTGTACTGGTCCATCACGCGGACGTTGGTTTCGTTGGCCGCGTTGTACTTCGCGATCCCGGTCTGGTAGTCGTCGATGTCGTCCGCGGCCATGAAGGGACCGGCCACCGGGATGGCGGCCTTGAGCCCGGTGGTCCAGGGGTTCGGCTTCTCCGGCTTCGGCGGGATCTCCACGACGGCGTTGTTCGACTCCTGGAACACCGCCGCCTGGGTGTCCACCGAGGCGCGGGTCGCGTCGAGCGGCGCGGCGCTGTCGTGGAAGGCCCGTTCCATCGGGCCGGCACCCGCGTTCGCGGCGTCGGCCGCGTCCCCGGTCCACGCGTTCACCATCCGGGTTTGCAGCGCCTTGATGCTCGCGCCGCGCTCGGCGTAGGCGTCGGACAGCTGCGCGACGGACTCGGCCATCCGCTGCAGCCCGGACGTGTCGCCCTGTCTGAAGTTGTCGTAGATCTGCTTGCCGTCCACCCGTCATGCCCCCTTGAGTGTCTTGATGACGCTCGACGCCACCTGCGTGGCCGCGGCGCAGGAATCGTCCTGCCCCTGGTACCCCTGCGCGTACACGTCGAACGTGAGGTCGTCCGCGATGCCGACGCCGAGCCCGCACGAGCCCATCGAGCGCTCGTCCTGGGCGTCGAAGTAGACGGCCGGATAGCCCTCGACCTCCGGAGCGCGCTCGAGGAACCTGATGTACTTCCCCTGGCGGTAGCCCGCGTAGATGCCGGCCAGGCCGCCGGCGCCCTTGTCCCGGCTCCCGGTGCCCAGCGAGACGGAAAGACCGATGCCTTCGCCGCGCAGCTTCCACAGGCAGGACGGACCCGCCTCGGTGAGGACCGTGTCACCCTGCGCCTTGTATTCGCCCGCGTCGGTGTACCGCAACGAGCTCAGCACGTCCTTCGGGACGATCGCGCAGGTGTCGCCGACGTACTTGCCCGCGTCGAGCGGAGCGGCGACCTTCGGCACTTCGGGATCGGCCGGCGTGCTGCCGGTCGCCGCCGAGTCGGTGGTCGACGGGGACGCGGTACCGCCGGTCGTCGTGGTGCAAGCTGCCGCCGAGACGGCAACCAGGACGGCGATCAGACAGAGTTTGCTTCGGGACAAGTTCGGCTCGCCTATGCCTTGAAGGTGTCGGACAGGCTCTGGTCGGTGACCACGGTCTTCGACTGGGCTTCCTTGAGCTTCTTGATGTACTCCTGCGCGTACTTGCGCATGGAATCGTTCTGCCGCTGGAGCGCGAGGACCGAGTCGCCCGTGGTGGTCGCGTAGCTGCCGCTGGCCGGGTCCTGGCCGGGCGCCAGTTCGCCCGCGCGGACGATCTGGTGGATCTTGTCCCCGTCCTCGACGATCTTGTCCAAGACGTCTTCCCACTGGCCGATCAGCGACTTCAGCTCTTCGGGGTCCATCTCGAACCGGCCGCCCCCGCCGCCTCCGCCGCCGTACACGCGGCCGGGGGTGTCGAAGACGTCGCCCCACAGCGCCTGTGCCGCCTGTCCGGCTTCGCCGATGATCACGACCCGCACCTTCCCCTCAGTTCACCCATGGTGATGTGGCAAAGACTAGCCAACCGTCTCACTCCGTGTCAGCGAATCGCCGCAACGTTCAGACGATGAGGGGCGGGATCCGGTTCCCCGCGCACTCCGGGTCACAGTACGTACGTACGGATTGCGAAACTCCGGTCCCCGGTGCCAGGATTTCAGGATGCCACGCGTAAGCCAGGATCACCTCGACGCACGCCGGCGCCAGATCCTCGACGGCTCGCGCGTCTGCTTCGCGCGCTACGGCTACGAAGGTGCCACAGTCCGGCGCCTGGAGGAAGCCACCGGGCTGTCGCGCGGGGCCATCTTCCACCACTTCCGCGACAAGGAGTCGCTCTTCCTCGCCCTCGCCGAGGACGACGCCGTCCGGATGGCCGACGTCGTCGCCGAGCAGGGGCTGGTGCAGGTGATGCGCGACCTGCTCGCCGGGGGTGACCACCCGGCCGACTGGCTCGGGACGCGGCTCGAGGTGAGCCGGCGGCTGCGCACCGATCCCGAGTTCCGCGGCCGCTGGGCCGAACGGTCCGAGCAGCTCACCACCGCCACCCGGCTGCGGCTGCGGCGCCAGCGCGAAGCCGGGAAGCTGCGCGACGACGTCGACGTCGACGTCCTCACCGCGTTCCTCGAGCTCGTCCTCGAGGGGCTCGTCTCCCACCTGGCCATGGGCCTGCCCGCCGCCGGCCTCGGGCCGGTGCTCGACCTCGTCGAGGAGACCGTGCGGCGGCACCGGCAGACGACCGCATGAGCTGTCCGACACACCGGTATTCCCAGCGGTGACCGCGAAGGACACGTTAAGATTGCGCCCATATCCGCAGTACACGCCGATTTCTTGCTAGGAGTGACCGTTTCGTGCGCGCAGCGCAGTCACCCGGTGACAGTACCGGGCCGGGTGACCGACCCGGCTGTCCGATAGGTTCTCCCCCCGCCACCCGGGCGGGTGCGGAATGATCCAGATCCTCTTCGCCGTGCTCGGCGTCCTCCTCTTCGTGCTGCTGACCGTGGGCACCGGGCTCGCCGTCGCGGCCGAGTTCTCGCTGACCGCGCTGGAGCGCAGCACCGTCGACGCCAACGTGCGCCAGGTCGGCGACCGCCGGGCCCTGACCGTCCAGAAGGCGCACCGGACGCTCTCGTTCCAGCTCTCCGGCGCCCAGGTCGCGATCACGCTCACCACGCTGATCACCGGTTACCTGGCCGAGCCGCTGATCGGCGAGCTCGTCCGGCCGCTGCTCACCGGCATCGGGCTCCCCGAGGCGTTCGCCGGGGGTGCGTCGATCGTGCTCGCCCTCGTCATCGCGACGTCGCTGTCGATGATCCTCGGCGAGATGGTGCCGAAGAACCTCGCGATCGCGCGGCCGCTGCCGACCGCGCGCGCCGTCGCCGGCTACCACTCGCGGTTCTCCGCGCTGTTCCGCTGGCTCATCACGCTGATGAACAACAGCGCGAACTTCCTGGTCCGCAAGTTCGGCGTCGAACCGCAGGAGGAACTGCGGTCCGCGCGCTCGCCGCAGGAGCTGGGCTCGATCGTGCGGTCCAGCGCCGAGAGCGGCACGCTCGACACGACCACCGCGGAGCTGCTGGACCGCTCGCTGCGGTTCGGCGAACGCACCGCGGAGGAGCTCATGACACCTCGCGTGCAGCTCGAATCGCTCGGCGTCGACGACACCGTCGAGGACCTCATCGAGCTCTCGCGCCGCACCGGCTTCTCGCGGTTCCCGGTGCACGCCGAGGACCTCGACGACGTCCGCGGCGCCGTGCACGTCAAGCAGGCCTTCGCCGTCTTGGCCGCGGACCGGGCCGCCGTGCCGATCGGCTCGGTGATGCGGCCGGTGCCGACCGTGCCCGAGTCCCTGCCCGGCGACGACCTGCTCAACCGCCTGCGCGACTCCCGCTTCCAGCTGGCGATCGTCGTCGACGAGTACGGCGGCACGGCCGGGCTGGTCACCCTGGAGGACGTCGTCGAGGAGATCATCGGCGACGTCCGCGACGAGCACGACGACCGCGAAGCGCCCGCGTCGCAGCAGGTCGGCAGCGACAGCTGGCTGGTGTCCGGCCAGCTGCGCCCGGACGAGGTCACCGACGTGACCGGGTTCCGGATGCCCGACGGCGACTACGAAACCATCGCCGGGCTGATCCTCGAGCGGCTGGGCAAGATCCCCGCCGAGGGGGACGCCGCCGACGTCGACGGCTGGCGGCTCACCGTCACCACCATGGACAAGCGCCGGATCGCCGAGGTCGAAGTGGCCCCGGTCCGCGTCCCCGCGGAATCCCCGGTCGCCGAGGTGGTCTCGTGAACGACTGGCTGAACATCGCCCTCGTCGTGGTCCTGCTGCTGGCCAACGCCTTCTTCGTCGGCGCGGAGTTCACGTTGATCTCCTCGCGGCGGGACCGGCTCGAAGCGCTCCTGGAGCAGGGCAAGACGCGCGCGAAGATCGTCATCAACGCGAGCAAGCACGTCTCGCTGATGCTGGCCGGCGCGCAGCTGGGCATCACCATCTGCTCGCTGCTGCTCGGCCGCCTCGGCGAGCCCGCGATCGCGCACCGGCTCTCGGCGTTCTTCGACCTGCTGGGCCTGCCCGAGGCGCTGCTGCACGCGGTCTCGTTCGCCATCGCGCTGGCGTTCATCACCGTGCTGCACGTGCTGATCGGCGAGATGGTGCCGAAGAACCTCGCCATCGCCGAGCCGGAGCGGCTCGCGCTGTGGCTGGTCCCGGTGCACGTCGCCTGGGTGAAGCTCGCCAACCCGTTCATCTGGCTGCTGAACTTCGTCGCGAACTCGCTCCTGCGCGCGGTGAAGGTCGAGCCGAAGGACGAGCTGGAGACGGCCTACACCTCCGACGAGCTGGCCGAGCTGCTCAGCGAGTCGCGCCGGGAAGGGCTGCTCGACCAGTCCGAGCACCGGCGGCTCGCGCAGACGCTGTCTTCGGTGCAGAAGACCGTCGCCGACGTGCTGGTGCCCACCGCCGAGCTGACGACGCTGCCGTGCGGGCCGACGCTCGGCGACGTCGAGCTGGCGGTGTCCTCGACCGGCTTCTCGCGGTTCCCGGTCTGCACGGACGACGGGCGCCTCACCGGCTACATCCACGTCAAGGACGTCCTCGACCTGGCCGGGCAGGACCCGGCGACGATCGTGCCGTCCGGCAAGACGCGCCAGCTCACCGAGCTGCGCGCGGACGCTCGCCTCGACGTCGCCCTTTCGGCGATGCGCAAGGAAGGCAGCCACCTGGCGCGGGCCCTCGACACGAGCGGCAACGCCGTCGGCGTCGTCGCGCTCGAGGACCTCGTGGAGGAGTACGTGGGCACCGTCCGCGACGGCACGCACGTGGGCGCATGACCGACGTCGAGGTGCTCGCCGAACCGGTCTGGCTGGCCCGGGAGGCGGCGCACGTCGAGCGGATGCGGCGGTGGACCGGTCCGCACCAGGAGCGCCGGGCGCGCGGCGAGAAGCACCCGGTGCTGGACTTCCTGTTCACCTACTACTCGTACCGGCCGTCCCACCTGCAGCGGTGGCAGCCCGGGCCCGGCGTCGCGCTCGCCGGGCCCGCGGCGGAGCGCTTCCTGGACCGCAAGGGCTACGTCGCCACGGACGACGGCGTCGTCCTCGATCCCGCGGGCTTCACCCCGGGGAAGGCCCGGACGGCGGAGTTCGTCCTCGCCCTGCTGACCGCGACGGCGTCCCGCGCGCCGCGGCTGAGCTGCTTCGGCCTGCACGAGTGGGCGATGGTCTACCGCGAGCCCGCCGACTCGGTGCGGCACGACCAGGTACCGCTGCGCCTGGGGTCGGCCGGTACCGACGCCGTCGTGGAGTCGCTGGACATCCGCTGCGGGCACTTCGACGCGTTCCGCTTCTTCACCGGCCCCGCGCGGCCGCGGAACGAGCTGACGCCGTCGAGGGAGACGCAGATCTCCCTGGAACAGCCCGGGTGCCTGCACGCGAACATGGACCTGTTCAAATGGGCTTACAAGCTGGACCCGTTCGTGCCGGCCGAGCTGGTGGCGGACTGCTTCGAGCTGGCGGTGGCGATCCGCACGCTCGACATGCGGGCGAGCCCGTACGACCTGGCCGCGCTCGGCTATCCGCCGGTGCGCATCGAGACGGCCGAAGGGCGGGCCGAATACGCCCGCGCGCAGGCCGGGTTCGCGCGCCGGGCAGCACCGGTGCGTCAGCGCCTGATTGCGCATTGCAATCGCCTGGTCAGGTGAGTACCCGCAGCGCGTGCAACTGTGAGTCAGATTATTCTCTCTCCGATACTCACCTGTTAGGGTGATAACGGTTTGGTTGCATCGCAGCGCGTGCTTGTCATGCGCTCACCCCCGAAAGGATGACGATGGGGCGACACTACCGGGAAGAGGAGCCGGTGCCGCACCCTCAGGACCGCACTTCGCGCCCGGGGACTCCCCGCGGTGAGAGCTCCGGTTCACACCCGGTCGAGGGCCGCAGCGAGGCTTCGGGCGCCGTCCGGAAGCCCAAGCGCAGCTCCATCTCGGAGGCGTTCGGGATCGCGGGCCGCCCCACCGGATCGCGGGCTCCCGGCCGCGGCGAAGCTTCCGGCGCGTACCCCGTCGCGGGGCGCGGCGAGTACCCGGCCGTGGGCCGTGCCGAGACCTCCGGTTCCCACCCCGTCGCCCGCCCGCCCGCCGGGCGCGGCGAAACCAGTGGCGCCTATCCGGCCGTGGGCCGCGGTGAAGCCTCGGGTTCGTACCCGGCCGCCGGCCGCAACGCCCCCTCCGGCGCCTACCCCGCCGCCGGGCGCGACGACGTCACCGACGTGTACCCGGCCACCGGGCGTGGCGAGCGATCCGGCGCGTACCCGGTCGTCGGCCGCGACGAACACACCGGTTCCCGCCCCGCCACCGGCCGGGGTGAAACCAGCGGCGCCTACCCCACCGCCAGCCGCGACGAACACTCCGATTCCCGCCCCGCCACCGGCCGGGGTGAAACCAGCGGCGCCTACCCCACCGCCAGCCGCGACGAACACCCCGGTTCCCGCCCCGCCACCGGCCGCGGCGAAGCCAGCGGCGCCTACCCCGCCGTCGCCCGGCGTGGCGAAGCGTCCGGCAACTACCCGATCACCGCGCGGCGCGAACCGGCGTCCCGCCGCGGCGAAGCTTCCGGCGCCTACCCGGTGGCCGGCCTCGGCGAAGCGGGCAGCGCCGCCGCCGATGAGGCCAAGTCGGCCGGCCCCCGCACCGCGCGGCGCGGTGAGTCCCGTGCGGCCCGGCGTGCCGAAAGCGCCGCCGAGCGGACCGAGGTCATCACCCGCCCCGACGAAGGCGACTACCCCACCCCCGCACGGATCGAGGCGTCCGACTCCTCCCGGACCCTCACCCGCGGCACCCGCGCCAAGCGGCGCGCCGAAAGCACCGAGACCAGCGAAAACACCGCCCCGCCCCGCCGCAGCGAGGGGACCGGCTCGCACCGGACCATCGGCAAGGGCGAGGCGACCGGCTCGCACCGGATCGTCGGCAAGAAGGCCCCGCGCCGCCGGATCGCGACCTGGCCGATCGCCTGCCTGGTGCTCGCCGCCCTGATCGGGCTCGGCATCGTCGGGTGGAACTGGGCCGACAGCGAGCTGAACAACCGGGCCGAGGCGCAGGCCGCCAGCTGCTCCGGGGGCACCTCGCACATGCGGATCGTCGTCACCCCGAGCGCGCAGAAGCCGCTGACCGCCGCCGCCGACCGGTGGAACCAGGCCGCCACCGTCGTGCACGGGCAGTGCGTGCACGTGATGATCGAGGCCAAGCCGTCTTCGCAGGTCCTCGACGCGCTGGTCGGCCGGGCCAACCTCGACTCCATCGGCGGGCTCCCGGCCGCCTGGCTGCCCGAATCGTCGTACTGGGTGAGCGAGCTGACCACCAAGAAGCCCGAGATGATCGGCTCGGCGGCGCAGTCGGTGGCCAACGCCCGCTCGGCGGACTACCCGTTCATCGGTCTCTCCGGACAGGGCATCGACGACACCGTCCTGCGCGCCGCCCAGACCTTCCGCGAGTACCTCGAGCAGCCCGCTCAGCAGGCCGACTTCGCCGCCGCCGGGATCAAGTCCGCCTAGACGCGCGTGCCGTTGTCGAGCTCGGCGACGACGGCCAGGTCGTCGTCGGCCAGCTCGAAGTCGAAGATCCCGAACTGCTCGCGGGTCCGCGTGGTGGTGGCCGAGGCCGCCACCGCGACCGTGCCGGCCTGCAGGTGCCAGCGGAGCACGATCTGCGCCGGCGTCTTGCCGTACTTCGCGGCGAGCGCGGTGACCGTCTCGTCGGCCAGGAGACCGGCGTTCGCGGCCGGGCTCGACGCGGCCGTCACGATGCCCCGCTCGGCGTGGAACTCCCGCAGCGGCAGCTGCTGCAGCCACGGGTGCAGCTCGACCTGGTTGACGGCGGGGACCGACCCGGTCGCGTCGATCAGCCGGCGCAGCTCGGCGACGCCGAACCCGGCCACGCCCAGCGCCCGGACGCGGCCGTCGGCGCGCAACCGGCTCAGCGCGCGCCAGGTGTCGGGGAAGGCGCCCTTCGTGCCGTCGAGCAGACACAGGTCGACCTGCTCGAGCTGCAGCTCGGCCAGCGCCTGGTCGGCGGCGCGGCGGGCGGCGTCGTAGCCCTGCGCGGGCACTTTGACGCTGACGAACAGTTCTTCGCGGGGCACGTCCGCCGCGGCGAGGGCGGTGCCCACCGCCGGCTCGGTGCCGGGCGCGGTGTCGATGCCGCGGTAGCCGGTGTCGAGGGCGATGCGGACGGCCCGGCCGGTTTCGGCCGCAGACAACCCCGCGACACCGAACAGCAGCTGGGGGATGCGGACTCCGTCGGACAGGGCGAGCGAAGGCGGGACGGCCATCAACCGGTGATCCTCACTTCGGATGCTGCGCGGGTGCGGCCCATCATCCCACCGACGCGGCCCGCTCGCGCAGGTGTGCCGCCGTCGCCGGGTCGGCCGGGTAGAACGACTCGATCACCAGTTCCGCCACGGTGACGTCCAGCGGGGTGCCGAACGTGGCCACCGTGCTGAAGAACGTCAGGTCGGTGCCTTCGTGGCGGAACTTCAGCGGCACGAAGATGTCACCCGGTCCAGGGACCTCCACCTCGGGCACCGGCTGGTCGCACGGGTACTCGCGCAGCTCCGCCAGGAGGTCGGCGAGCCCGGCGTCCGCGGTCTGCCCGACCTGGCGCCGCAGCCGGCCCAGCAGGTGCGCCCGCCACTCCCCCAGGTTCAGGATGTGCGGGGCCATGCCTTCGGGGTGCAGGGTCGCGCGCAACACGTTGGTGGTCAGCTCGGGCGCGATGCCGGCGACGAAGAGCCCGATGCTGGCGTTGGCGTCGACGAGGTCCCAGTTCCGGTCGACGACGGCGGCCGGGTACGGCTCGTGCCCGGCGAGCAGCTGCCGGACGGCCTGGCGGACGGCGCTCATCCCGGGGTCCCCCAAGGCGTTCTCGGTGTAGGCGGGCGCGTACCCGGCGGCGAGGAGCAGCCGGTTGCGCTCGCGCAGCGGGACTTCGAGGTGCTCACCGAGCCGCAGCACCATGTCCCGGCTCGGCTTGGACCGGCCGGTCTCCACGAAGCTGAGGTGGCGGGTGGAGACGTCCGCCGAGATCGCCAGGTCGAGCTGGCTGATCCGGCGCCGGTCACGCCATTCCCGCAGCAGCTCACCCACCGGCCGCTGCCGCGCGGCCGCCTGCACCGTAGTCGTCACGCGAGCGACGCTACGACGATCGCGGGGTGGCTGCCATTACTTCGGGGGTAATGGCAGCCGCGCGCCGGGACGGCACCAGCCGGTGAGCCGGTCCATCAGGTCGAGGACCTCGTCCTCGGCCGGATCATCGGTTCCTTCCGGAGCTGCGGCGCAGATGGCGTCACGGGCGCCGTAGCAGGCCCGCATCAGGCCGGCGGGCGTCACGCCTCGCTCGAACCCGGCAGTGGCGAGCTTTCTTCCACGCGGCGAAGTTTCGCGGAACCGGGCCGGAGAACGCCAGCGCATTACCTCCCGCGTAATCGACGGGCCGCCGTCGCGCCGCCAGAGTGGGTCCCAGCGCAGGACGACGAAGACCGTTGTCCCCCAACGAAAGGAACCAACCATGAGCGACGTTCGCGGCCTCGTCGAGCAGTACATCGCCGTCTGGAACGAGACCGACGGGGACAAGCGGCGCGCCCTCATCGCCGACGTCTTCACCGAAGGGGCCGGCTACACCGACCCGCTCGGGGCCGTCGCCGGGCACGACGGGATCGACCAGTTCGTCGGCGGGGCGCAGCAGCAGTTCGCCGGGCTCACCTTCAGCCTGCCCGCCGACCCGGACGCCCACCACGACCTCGCGCGGTTCCAGTGGTACCTCGGCACCCCCGGGGCCGAGCCGGTCGCCATCGGGTTCGACGTCGTCGAGCTGGAAGGCGGGAAGATCGCGAAGGTGCACGGCTTCCTCGACAAGCTCCCCGGCTGACCGGACGGCGTGCGGGCTCCCGGGCAGGGGAGCCCGCACGCGGTGCCGCTACCTCTTCAGCGCGCCCCGCCAGCGCACGGTCGGGCGCAGCTTCTCCGGGTTCACCCGGTGCTTGTTCGCGCCGACGATGTCGAACATCGACTCGATGAGCGTGTCGGACAGCAGGTGCGGCTCCAGGCCCAGCCCGACCAGCCCGGTGTGCTTCACGTTGTAGTAGTGCTCCGGCGCCTCGGTGCGGGGATTCTCCAGCTGCTCGATCTGCACCGGGCCGGGGAACCGGTCGGCGACGAGCTCGGCGATGGCGGCCACCGACAGGCTCTCGGTCATCTGGTTGAACACCCGGAACTCCCCCGCCTCGGCGGGGTGCTCGACGGCGAGGCGGATGCACTCGACGGTGTCGCGGATGTCGATCAGGCCGCGGGTCTGCGCGCCCTTGCCGTACACGGTCAGCGGCTGGCCCAGCACGGCCTGGATGACGAACCGGTTCAGCACCGTGCCGAACACCGCGTCGTAGTCGAACCGGGTGGCCAGCCGCGCGTCCAGCGCCGTCTGCGGCGTCTGCTGCCCGTACACGACGCCCTGGTTGAGGTCCGTGGCCCGCAGCCCCCAGGCCCGGCACGTGAATTCGATGTTGTGCGAATCGTGCACCTTGGTCAGGTGGTAGAACGATCCCGGCCGTTTCGGGAACAGCACGCGGTCTTTGCGCCCGTTGTGCTCGAGGTCGAGCCAGCCCTCTTCGATGTCGACGTTCGGCGTGCCGTATTCGCCCATCGTGCCCAGTTTGACCAGGTGGATCGCGGGGTTGAGCTCCGCGATCGCGTAGAGCAGGTTCAGCGTCCCGACGACATTGTTGTGCTGGGTGTACACCGCGTGTTCGCGGTCGATCATCGAATACGGCGCCGACCGTTGCTCGGCATAGTGGACGATGGCGTCGGGCTCGAACTCGCGCACCGCGCCGAACAGGAATTCCGCGTCCAGCAGGTCGCCTTCGTAGCTGGTGATCGCGTGTCCCGACACTTCGTGCCAGGCGGCGATCCGGTCCTTCAGCGATTCGATCGGGACCAGGCTTTCGACGCCGAGTTCGTCGTCGTAGCCGCGCCGGGCGAAATTGTCGAGAACCGCCACCTCGTGGCCTTTGTCCGATAAGTGCAGCGCGGTCGGCCAGCCCAGATATCCGTCACCGCCGAGAACCAGCACCCGCATTGTGCCGCCTTTCCTGCTCGTTCAAGAACCCGACGCTATCGATCAGGTGCTGATGAGCACCTGGCAAAGAGCTGTGAATCTCCTATGCGTAGGGGGGTCGGACGGCGGCGCGACCGGCACCCGGGGAGGATGGGGACATGACGACCGTAACCAACGGCGTGCGGCCCCGCACGGCGGAGAAGACCCGCCGCCGCGGCTGGGCCCGGCTGGCCCGCGCCGCCGCGACGTCGGTCGCCGCCACGGTGCTCAGCCAGGTCGTCCTGCTCGCCGTCCTCGCCACCGGCGGTGCCGCCGCGCTCGCCGGTGCGCTGGCGTGGGCGGCCGGGGCGGTGCTGAACTTCCTGGTCACCCGCCGCTGGGTGTGGGGCCGCACCGGGCGGCCGCGCGTCCGGCGGGAACTGCTGCCCTACCTGGCCGTCATCGGTCTCGGCGGCCTCGCCTCGATCGGGCTGACGACGCTGGCCGGTTCGCTGCTGGCGCGGGCGGACGTGCCGCACTTCTGGTGGGTCGTGCTCGTCGACGGCGCGTACGTGGGCAGCTACGCGGTGGTGTTCGTCCTCAAGTTCACCCTGCTCGACCGCGTCGTGTTCGGCCGCGGCGCAGCACGTACCCCCGCCACCACGTCCCGGTCATGACGCGGGCGTAGTTCGCGCCGTAGACCAGGCTGCCGCCCTTCTTGCTCTTGCCCGCCTTGCGCAGCCGCATGCTCATCGGCAGCTCGGTGACCCGGGCGCCGCGCGCGGTGACGCCGAGCAGCAGCTCCGACGACTGGTACTGGGGCTCGTTGAGCGGCACCGAGCAGGCCAGCTCGGCCGGCATCGCGCGGAAGCCGAAGGACGTGTCGGTGATCCGCCGCGCGGTCAGCACCGACGCCAGCGCGGCGAACACCCGCACGCCGAGCCACCGGACGCGGCTGTCGGCCTCCTCGTGCCCGAGCCGCCGGGACCCGGTGACGAAGTCCGCCGTGCCCTCGACGACCGGGCGAGCCAGCGCTTCCAGCTCGCTGTTGTCGTACTGCCCGTCGGCGTCGGTCGTGACGATGTACTCGGCGCCGCACTCCGCCGCCAGGTGGTAACCCAGGCGCAGCGCGGCGCCCTGGCCGCGGTTGCGCGGCGCCACGCACACGTACGCGCCGCGCGCCTCGGCGATCGCGGCCGTGTCGTCGGTCCCGCCGTCGACGACGACGAGGACGTCCACCGGCATCCCGAGGCACCGGTCCGGCATCTTCTCCAGGACCTCGCCGATGCCGCCGGCCTCGTTGTAGGCGGCGATGACGACGGTCAGCGGAGCCAGCGCCAGCTCCGGGTGGCGGCGGTGGAACTCGGCCAGCGCCCCGGCGTCGACGTCGTCGGGGAAGGCGGCGAGGCGCCTCCGGCCGGCCGAGGTCAGTGTCGTGAAGCCGAGCGCGCCGGCCACCGGGAACAGCACCAGCGCCGGGATCTGGTAGCGCCAGGAGAACTGGAACACCGCCGAGGCGAAGAGCAGCACCAGCCCGCTCGACGCCGCCAGCAGCGCGCCCGCCCGGGCCCGGTCCAGGGGCTTCTTGCGCCGGAAAACGGTCAGCAGGCCGAGCAGCGCGCCGATGCCGAGCACTCCACCGGAGACGTACCCGCCGCCCAGCTGGTAGTCGCGCAGGACCTTCGCCAGCGGCTGGTCGACGCTCGCGACGACGCCGTCGTTCTGCCGGGTGACCAGGTCGATCAGCGACTGGTCGGCCCACTGCGGGTAGGTCGGCTGGAACTGCCACCGGTCGAGCGGCACGTCGGCCGGGTCCTGTTCGCGGCTCCAGGCGAAGCTCTTGGCGAAGTCGCCCAGGATCGCCGCGGCGACGTCGCCGGGCTGCTCCTCCAGGACGTCGATCGCGAACTCGTGGGCCAGCGCGGCCTTGTCGGCGCCCGGCGGGAGCGGGCCCGGCCAGTTCGGGTCGAGGTCGGCGTGCGTGTAGTTGTCCACCAGCCGGGTCTCGCGCGGCTCGGCCGGGCAGAAGACCTGCAGCGTCGGGCCGAGGTGGAGGTTCGCGCAGTCGGCGACGGCGGCGGTGCGGCCGTAGAGCATGTTGCCCGACGGGCCGGTCAGCCCCCACTTCCCGGTCTCCGAGTGCACCCGCGCCGAGTACGGCACGAGCACCGCCAGCAGGCCGAGCAGCCCGATGCCGGCCCGGCGCCAGCCCGCCCAGTGCCGCCACGCTCCCCCGGCGACGACCAGGAACACCAGCAGCGGCAGGGCGAGGGAGATGCCGATCAGCCGCGTCAGCACGCCGAACCCGAGCAGCAATCCCGCCGCGCCGGCGCGTTTCCAGCCCGGCGCACCCCGGCCGAGCAGCAGCCACAGGAGCCCGAGGAGCACCGCCTCGAAGACGACCTCGGACATGATGTTCTGCTCGATCTGCAGCTGGTAAGCGTCGAGCAGCACCGGCACCGCGGCGAGCGCCGCGACCCACGGGCGGCCGCCGAGCCGCAGCACCAGCGCGTAGGCGCCGATCGCGATCAGGATCCCGCCGGCGTGCTGGACCGCCGCCACCCACGCCAGGCCGCCGACGGCCAGCAGCGGCCGCAGCACGAGGTCGTAGCCGATCGGGTTCAGCTGGTCCGCGCGCAGGGCGTGCAGGTTGTCGAGGTAGCGGAACGAATCGATGTACAGCAGCGCGGGCCGGTAGGCGAGCCAGGTCAGCACCCGGAGGGCGATCGCCGGGACGAGGAGCAGGAGCAGCAGCCAGTGGCGGCGCAGGAACGCCGTCACGGTGTCGCGTTCGGACGGTCGAGCCCGGAGAAGTACTTCCACGCCGTGGCCAGCCCGTCGACCAGCGAGACCTCCGGGCGGTACCCGATGGTCCCCGCGCTCGCCGAGACGTCGACGACCACCGCGGGCATCTCCCCCGCCGGCGCGTCGACGTGCTCGACGGGCAGCTCGGCGCCGGTCACCTCGCGGACGGCGTCGACCATCTCCAGCACCGACACCGAGCGCCCGGCGCCGACGATCGCGCGGCCGGTGTGGCCGCTGTCGAGGGCCGAGAGGATCGCGCGGACGACGTCGTCGACGTGCACGAGGTCGCGGCGCTGGCGGCCGTCGCCGTAGACCTTGACGCCGGTGCCGGACAACGCGGCGCGCATCATGCGCGGCACGAAACTGTCCTTGTGGGACATTCCCGGGCCGTAGACGTTGGTGAACCGCAACGCGCACGTCGTCATGCCGTACGCGCCGGCGTAGCCCGAGAGCAGCATTTCGCACGCCGCCTTGGTCGCGCCGTACGGCGTCAGCGGCCGCAGCGGGAGGTCCGGGGTGATCGTCGCGGTGCCGACGTCGCCGATCACCGCGTTGGTGGAGGCGAGCAGGAACTTCGGCACCTCGCGGCGGCGGGCGAGCTCGAGCAGTTCCTGGGTGACCAGGACGTTGTCGGCGAAGGTGTCCTCGGGCAGCTCGACGGACTTCAGCACCGACGTCAGCGCGGCCAGGTGCACGATCCCCGCGGTCTCCGTGGTCACGGCCTCCTCGCGGACGGCGGCCTCGCGGAGGTCGCCGGTCACCACGCGGACCCCGTCGAGGTCATCGGGGAAGGGCACCCGGTCCACGACGGTGACCGGGACGCCCCGGTCGAGGAGGGCGCGCACGACGGCCCGGCCGATGAAGCCGCTGCCGCCGGTCACGACCACGGACGTCCGATCAGGACCGTGCGCACTCGCCATGGCGGCCAACCTACCTCCCGTTCCTGTGCGGGCCCCGTGGACCCGCGTACGCAGAAGTGCGTATGGCCGCTCCCCCGGCCGGCTTGGTGTCCTTGAGCGGTCACACAGCAATGGGGAGGAAGACCAACCATGAAACGACTCTTCACCGTTCCGGCACTGCTCCTGGCATCGCTCGCGGGAGCGCTGACCCTGTCGGCCGCGCCCGCCCAGGCGGCGACGACCGACGTCGGCGTCATCCCGTCGGGCCGGTCGTGCCCGGTCGGGACCGAGGCGATCGTCATCCGGATGGACGACGAGGACTCGGGCAACGCCAACTCGCGCGGCGGCTTCATCGGGGCGGTCAGCAGCACGAGCAACACGGAGATGTTCTTCTGCCGGGTCAACGGCGCCGCGTTCCGCGGCGTCACGCAGTCCGGCTCGTTCCGGCCCTACTCGGTGCTCAAGCTGGGCGCGAACTGCCCGAACGGCTCGCAGGAGTTCTCGCGCCGGTTCGACAACGAGGACGACAGCAACAACAACTCGTTCTCGGGCAACATCTTCCCGAACGTGAGCGACAGCAACACGCTGCTGCGGTTCTGCCTGTTCGCACCGGGGGTGGCCACGACGACGGCGTTCCCGAACGTCGGCTTCGGCTACCTCGTGTTCTCCGGGGTCGACTCGTCGGGCTTCTTCCACACCGACGACGAGGACGACAGCAACAACAACTCCTACAGCGCGCCGGCCGGGATCAGCAGCATCGCGCAGTCGATGGTGAGCGCTGGGGCGAACACCACGCTGAACGTCCGGATCGCCCGATAACACCGGTTCGTATCTCCCTCGGCTCGCCCGGGTCTTTCTTGACCGGACGAGCCGAGGGGGATTCCGGGTGAGCAGTGAACTGACGGCGCGGTGCCTGCACCGCACCCTCGAGGTGGTGCGCGAGCTGAAGGCGGCGGGCCCCGGCGAAGGCCTGGCCGCGCTGGGCCGCCTGGTCGGCTGCGACGTCGTCTCGTGCACGAGCACCGAGCACACGACCCGCCGCCTGACCGGCACGGTGACCGACCGGCCGGAGCACAACCTGATGCGCCACGCGGAGTTCCGGGCGCTGGCGCACCAGCACCCGGGGTTCGCGGCGTACCGCTCGGGGGCATTGCGGCTCGGCACGGCGGCCGCGTTGACCGACCTGGCCGACCTCCGGACGCTGCGCGGCCTGCCGTTCTACACCGACTTCTACCGGCCGCGCGGGACCGTCGACCAGCTGCTGTGCGTGGTCCAGGTCGACGATCGGCACGGGCGCGTCCTGACGCTCAGCCGGTCGCGGCCCGGGTTCTCCGCCCGCGACCACGACCTGGTCGAGCTGCTCACGCCCCACCTGGCCCAGGCGTTCGCCCGGCACGAGCGCCCGGCGGTCCGGCCGGTCCCCGGCACGGCTCCGGAGCTGACCGCCCGCGAACAGCAGGTGGCCGATCTGGTCGCGCGGGCCGCCACGGACCGCGAGATCGCCCGCCGCCTCGGCATCAGCCCGCGGACGGTCCAGAAGCACCTGCAGCGGATCTACCGCAAGCTCGACGTCACCAGCCGCACCGAACTGCTGCTCCACGTCACTGGTGAAAAGTCGTGAAGGCCTCCGGCGGTGGGCAGGAGCAGATCAGGGTGCGGTCGCCGGACGCACCGTCGATGCGGCGGACCGGGGGCCAGATCTTCGCCGCGGTGCGGCCGGCGGGGAACACCGCCGTCTCCCGGCTGTACGGGCGGTTCCAGTCGCCGGCCAGGCAGCCCGCGGTGTGCGGGGCCAGCCGCAACGGGGACTCCGCCAGCGGCCACTCCCCCGACCCGACGCGGTCGATCTCCGCGCGGATCGCGACCATCGCCGCGCAGAAGCGGTCCAGCTCCGCCAGGTCCTCGCTCTCGGTCGGCTCGACCATCAGCGTGCCCGCGACCGGGAACGACATCGTCGGCGCGTGCAGCCCGTAGTCCGCCAGCCGCTTCGCGACGTCGTCCACGGTCACGCCCGTCGCCTTCGTCAGCGGCCGCAGGTCCAGGATGCACTCGTGCGCCACGAAACCCGACCGGCCGGTATACAGCACCGGGTAGTGCTCGCCGAGGCGCCGGGCGACGTAGTTGGCGTTGGCCACCGCCACGAGCGTCGCCCGGCGCAGGCCGACGGCGCCCATCATCCGGACGTACGCCCACGAGATCGGCAGGATCGACGCGCTGCCCCAGGGCGCCGCGCTGACCGGGCCGACGCCGGTCGCGGGACCGACCGCCGGCTGCAGCGGGTGGTTCGGCAGGAACGGCGCCAGGTGCGCGCGCACCCCGATCGGGCCGACGCCGGGACCGCCGCCACCGTGCGGGATGCAGAACGTCTTGTGCAGGTTGAGGTGCGAGACGTCGGCGCCGAACCGGCCGTACTGGGCGACGCCGATCAGCGCGTTGAGGTTGGCGCCGTCGACGTAGACCTGCCCGCCCGCGTCGTGCACCGCCGCGCAGACCTCGCCGACGGTGTCCTCGTACACCCCGTGCGTCGACGGGTAGGTCAGCATGATCGCGGCCAGGTCGCCGCGGTGCTCGTCCACAGTGGACCGCAGGTGCGCGAGGTCGATGTTCCCGGTGTCGCCGCAGCGGACGACGACCACCCGCATGCCCGCCATCACCGCGCTCGCCGCGTTCGTGCCGTGCGCGCTGGCCGGGATCAGGCAGACGTCCCGCGCGTCCTCGCCGCGCGAACGGTGGTAGGCGCGGATCGCCAGCAGGCCCGCGAACTCACCCTGGCTGCCGGCGTTCGGCTGCAGGGAAACCGCGTCGTAGCCGGTGATCCGCGCGAGCCAGTCGGTCAGGTCGGCCACGACTTCGAGGAGCCCGGCGGCGTCCTCGGCGGGCGCGAACGGGTGCAGCCCGGCGAACTCCGGCCAGGTGACCGGTTCCATCTCCGCGGTGGCGTTGAGCTTCATCGTGCACGAGCCGAGCGGGATCATGCCGCGGTCGAGCGCGTAGTCCCGGTCGGCCAGCCGGCGCAGGTACCGCAGCATCGCGGTTTCCGACCGGTGCTCGTGGAACACCGGGTGCGTGAGGAACTCGCTCGTGCGCCGCAGCGGGGCCGGGAGCGCGTCGGCCGTGTCCGCGTCCAGGCCGTCCACATCGGACACCGAGACGCCGAACGCCTTCCACACGAACGAAAGCCGCTCCCGTGTGGTCGTTTCGTCGCAGGCGACGCCGACGTGGTCGGCGTCGATCCGGCGCAGGGAGACGCCGAGGTCGCGGGCCGCCGCGACGACCGCGTCGGCCCGGCCCGGCACCGCCGCGGTCACGGTGTCGAAGAATTCGCCGTGCACGACCTCCACGCCGCCTTCGGCCAGGCCGGCGGCGAGCACGGTGGCCATCCGGTGGGTCCGCAGCGCGATCGCGCGGAGCCCGTCGGGCCCGTGGTACACGGCGTACATCGACGCCATGACCGCCAGCAGGACCTGCGCGGTGCAGATGTTCGAGGTCGCCTTCTCGCGGCGGATGTGCTGCTCGCGCGTCTGCAGGGCGAGCCGGTACGCGGGCGCGCCGTCCGCGTCCTTCGACACGCCGACCAGGCGGCCGGGCAGCTGGCGCTCCAGGCCTTTCCGCACCGCGAGGTACGCCGCGTGCGGACCGCCGAAGCCGAGCGGGACGCCGAACCGCTGCGTCGACCCGATGGCGACGTCGGCGCCGAGCTCACCCGGCGGCCGCAACAACGTCAGGGCGAGGGGGTCGGCGGCCACGATCACCGCGGCGCCGTGCTTCTTGGCTTCCGCGATGGTCAGGTCGAGCTCGTGCACGGCGCCGGACGCACCCGGGTAGGCCAGCAGCACGCCGAAGAAGTCCCCGCCGAGCCCGAGTCCGGTGAGTCCCTGGGACAGGTCTTCCACGACCAGCTCGATCCCCAGCGGCTCGGCCCGCGTCCGCAGCACGGCGAGGGTCTGCGGCAGGGTGTCGCGGTCGGCGACGAACCGGTTCGACGCGGACTTCCCGGCCCGCCGCACCAGCGTCATCGCCTCGGCGGCCGCGGTGGCTTCGTCGAGGAGGGAGGCGTTCGCGATCGGCAGCGCGGTCAGGTCCGCGACCACGGTCTGGAAGTTGAGCAGCGCTTCGAGCCGCCCTTGGGAGATTTCCGGCTGGTACGGCGTGTAGGCGGTGTACCAGGCCGGGTTCTCGAGCACGTTCCGCCGGATCACGGGCGGCGTCACGGTGTCGTGGTAGCCGAGCCCGATCATCGCGGCGGTCGGGCGGTTGCGGGCGGCCAGCGCGCGCAGTTCGGCCAGCGCCTGGGCTTCGGAGGCCGCCGGGGGCAGTTCGAGCGGCTCGGCGGACGCGCGCAGCGACTCGGGGACGGCGTGCCCGGCGAGTTCGTCGAGGGAAGCGACGCCGATGACGTCGAGGATCCGGCCGAGCTGGTCCGGACCAGGCCCGATGTGCCGGTCGGCGAAGGGGGTCCCCTGCTCCAGCGAGGCGAGTGACGGGTGCACGGCGGCCTCCTGGGGGACAGCGGGGCTGAGCCGGGACCGCGGTGTCCCGGCCTCCCCACTCTGTCCGTACCCCGAAGGGCGCCTGAGAGTTTCGCCCGCGTGGTTGAGCCGGGCTTGCACCGTCGGCGGGGCCATCAGGCTGTGTCCTGACGACCCGCTTTCCAGAGGCGTCTCATCCGCGCGGTCCAGGGTGCCTGAGAGGTTCCGGGGAGGACTTGCTCCTTCGGCGCCGAGCTCAAGGTGAGGCTCGGACTCTCCCGCGCGGGTTCGTCGACCGCACCGGGAACCTTACTCCGTCCGCCGCAGCGGTGATCAACCGGTCTTGCGTGCGTTGCGGCGCTGGGTGAGCTCGTCCGGCTGGTGCGTCTCGACGACCCCGCCGTCGGCGCGTTCGGCCGGGAATTCGTGGATGGTCCCGCTGATCTCCTGCATGGCACCGCTGACCGCGATGCCGAAGACGCCCTGGCCGCCCTGGAGCAGGTCGACGATCTCCTCCGGCGAGGTGCACTCGTAGACGGTGGTGCCGTCGGAGAACAGCGTCACCCGGGCCAGGTCTCGGACCCCGCGCACGCGCAGGTGGTCGACGGCGACCCGGATGTTCTGGAGCGAGACCCCGGTGTCCAGCAGCCGCTTGACGACCTTGAGGACCAGGATGTCCTTGAACGAGTACAGCCGCTGCGAGCCGGAGCCGTGCGCCGTGCGGATGCTGGGTGCGACCAGCTTCGTCCGGGCCCAGTAGTCGAGCTGGCGGTAGGTGATCCCGGCGATCTGGCACGCGGCCGGCCCGCGGTAGCCCACCAGCTCGTCCGGCAGCGAGTTGTCGGGGAACAGCTCACCCTGCTCGCCACTCGCGACCTCAACAGGCTGCTTCTCGGAACCAGCCTCGACCACGCAAGCCTCCCCTCGCCCGACCTGACGGCCGGCGAATGACAGCCGGACGGTCCCAGGAGCGGGACCCGCCGGAGATCAATCACCACGATCCGGCCCCAGACCGTGAATCACACCGTGGCGATTTACCTCCTTCGACGGTAAGCGCCCGGACAGTGCCGGTCAACGCGACGCGCGGCAAGCCTCAACGGTCGGATGAGCCTTTGCGCCGTTCGCCGTACCCGACACACGCGGACTTAAACCCCTTGACTCGATTTACTCAGCCGAGTAACTTTTTACTCATGCAAGTAAACACCGACCTCATGGCCGAACTGGGGCTCAGCCCGGCCGAGGCCGCCCGCCGCGCGCAGATCATCGGCGCGACCATCGGCGTCCTCGCCGACCTCGGGTACCGCCGGACCACGTTCGCCAAGATCAAGGAGCGGGCCGGGCTCAGCAGCACCCGGCTCATCTCCTACCACTTCACGAACAAGGCCGGCCTGATGCAGGCCGTGCTCAGCACGGTCGTCGAGACGAAGAACGAGTACCTGGCCGAACGCACCGGCGGCGGCCTCGACCCCGCCGACCGGCCCGGCTACCTGCGGGCGCACATCGAGACGTCGATCGCGTTCCTGCGCACGTACCCGGAGTGCGTCCGGGTCCTGACGGAGCTGGCCGCCAACGCCGACGACGTCGACGGCTGGGTGATGACGAAGGTGCTGGTCGACGACCTGCGCGTGCACGGACTGGCCCGCCAGCTCAAACAGGGCCAGGCCGAGGGTGCCTTCGGCGACTTCACGCCCGAGGTGATGGCGATGTCCATCGCGCAGGCCATCGACGGCGTCGCCGCGGCCTACGCGGCCGACCCGGCGCTGGACGTGGAGAAGTACGGCCGCGAGGTGGCGGACGCGTTCGTCAAAGCGACGGCGCCGTGAGGGCCCGGTCGAGCCGCTCTTCGATGCGGGCCTTCGGGAACGCGCCGACGATCGTCTCGACCGGCTCCCCGCCGCGGAACAGGATCATCGTCGGCAGCGACATGACCTGGTAGGACCGGGTCGTCTCCGGGTTCTCGTCCGCGTTGATCTTGCGGACGGCCAGTTCCCCGGCGCGCTCGGCGGCCAGCTGCGCCAGCACCGGCCCGACCATCCGGCACGGGCCGCACCAGGTGGCCCAGAACTCGACCAGCACGGGGACGTCGCTGCCGAGGGCCTCGGCGAAGGTCGAGTCGGTGACTTCGGTGACTCCGGACATGAGCGGCTCCTTCACGGACGCGGGGATTCGGGCACGACACACGGATCGGGCGCCTGCCGGGCGAGCGCGCCGGCGAGCTTCGCGGCCAGCTCGGCGCGGATGCCGCCGAGGCGGGACAAGAGCGCGTCGGCTTCTTCGAGCTTGCGGCGGTAGACCTCGATCGAATTCGCGCAGGAGTCGCCGGTTTCGTGACCGCTGCGCAGGCACTCGACGAACGGCCGGGTTTCTTCGAGGGTCAGCCCGACCGTCTGCAGGGTCTGGATCTCCTTGACCAGCTGGAGGTCGTCCTCGTCGTATTCGCGGTAGCCGTTCGCCGAGCGACGGGCCGCGAGGAGGCCCTGGTCCTCGTAAAAACGCAGCGCACGGGTGGTGACACCCGTGCGCTGCGCCAATTCTCCGATCCGCATACCCCGACGCTAGACGTTGACGTCCGCGTCAAGGCAAGAAATCAGGTGTCCGCTCCGCGGAAGTCTTCCGGCGACACGGAGTCGAGGAACTCGCGGAACTTCTCGACCTCGTCCTCCTGCTCGTCCGGGATGATCAGGCCCGCCTCTTCCAGCACCGCGTCCACGGCGTGGATGGGCACGCCGATCCGCAGGGCCAGTGCGACCGAATCGCTCGGCCGGGCCGACACCCGGATGTCGCCGTCGAAGACCAGCTCCGCGAAGAACGTGCCTTCCTTGAGGTCGGTGATCACGACCTGCTCGAGTTCCCGGCCGAGTGCTCCGATGACCTCTTTCAGCAGGTCATGCGTGAGCGGACGGGCCGGGCGGACTCCCTGCTGCTCCAAAGCGATGGCGGTGGCTTCGACCGAGCCGATCCAGATCGGCAGGTACCGTTCGCCCTCGGTCTCCCGCAGCAACAAGATCGGCTGATTCGCGGGCAGCTCGACCCGCACCCCGACGACGCGCATTTCGCTCATCGGATTTCGCCTCCCTCTCGTGCACGGGCTTCAGCGGTGGAACGGCTTCGCGCCGCCACTGTCGACGCTACCCGTCATCCGCGCGCTGTGCTCGCTGTCCGGACTCTCTCGGTTCGCCTGCCGCAAACCCGTGCCTTCACGGTACGGCATGCGGTGCCGAACATTCAGTCATTGACATGGGACCGCAAAGAGGATCTCACCGCCCCGTTACGATCAACACCCGGCGACGCCACGGATTCCGGCCTTGACGAGGAGCGTGTGCAGCGTCACGGACAGTGCCGCCAGCTCGCGCACCACTTCGTCGGCCCTCGATTTGGCCTCCGGGTCACGATGCCGGTACACCGGGGTCACGATCTGCTCCAGCAACCCGACCTCGCGGTCGGCCGCGGCGCGGAAGGCACGCAGGTGTCTCGGCTCGATACCGAATTCGGTCATCGCCCGCACCGTCCGCGCGACCAGCACCGCGTCCGGGTCGAAGAACCCGGCGGGACCGGGCCGGACCAGGCCGTACTGCTGCAGCTCGGCCAGCGCGGCCGCGTCGATGCCGGCCTGCTCCAGGAGCTCCTCCTGGGTCAGGCGCAGCTCCTTGCCCGTGGTGAAGTCGTCCGCCACGGGCAAGCCGACGTTCTCGGCCGGTGCGTCGATCGGCACCAGCCGGCGCGGCGGGCGGGGCAGGGCCGCGGCGGGCTCGGCACCCGAGTCCGCCGCGTCCAGCTGTTCCTTGATGACCTTCAACGGGAGGTAGTGGTCCCGCTGGGCGGCCAGGACGAACCTGAGACGCTCCACGTCCGCCGCGGCGAACTGCCGGTACCCCGAAGGCGTCCGGCCCGGCTGGACCAGGCCTTCGGCTTCGAGGAACCGGATCTTGGAGATGGTGACATCGGGGAAGTCGCCGCGCAGCTGCGCGAGAACGGCCCCGATGCTCAACCCGTCGCGTTGTGGCCGTCCGGCCGCCGTCACTGCGCCCCCTGGCCCCCGTGCCCCGGGCCGGTCAGGAAGACCAGGCGGAACTTCCCGATCTGGACCTCGTCGCCGCCGGCGAGGACGGCCTGGTCGACCGGCTCGCGGTTGACGTAGGTGCCGTTGAGGCTGCCGACGTCGATGACGACGAACTCGCCGCCCTCACGCCGGAACTCGGCGTGCCGGCGGGAGACCGTGACGTCGTCCAGGAAGATGTCGCTGTCCGGGTGCCGCCCGGCGCTGGTGGTGTCGCGGTCGAGCAGGAACCGCGAACCCGCGTTGGGCCCGCGCTTCACGACCAGCAGCGCCGAACCCGCCGGGAGGGCGTCGACACCCTGGACGGGCGCCTCCGCGGCGGGGGCGGGCTCGTGGCCTTCGACTTCGGCCAGGAAGTCTGCCCGGAAGACAGAGGTCCGCTCCGGAGACTGCTCCGGGGGAACGCCGCCGGGCCCGTCGTTCGTGCTCACCTGAGCTCTCCTCCACACATGCTGTGTTGCCTAGTACTCAAGAACGTGTAGCTGCCAACGTACCGTGCCTGATCGATTCTCCGAGCCCCGGCTCCCCGAACCGGCGCAGTGCTGGTCCGACCGGGTGGGAGTGGGCTTCAGCCCTTGGTCAGCGCGTCGTACGCCTCGGCTTCGAGCAGGGCTTCCAGACCCGCCGGGTCGTCGAGCCGGATCTCGATCAGCCAGCCCTCGCCGTAGGGGTCGCTGTTGATCAGTTCCGGCGACTCGGCGACCCCGTCGTTCACCGCGACGACCTCGCCGTCGACCGGCGCGAACAGCTCGGAGACGCTCTTCGTCGACTCGACCTCGCCGAAGACGTCGCCCGTGCTGAGCTGGCGGCCGACCTCGGGCAGGTCGACGAAGACGACGTCGCCCAGCTGGTCCTGCGCGTACTCGGTGATGCCCACGCGGACGAGCGTCTCCTCGCGGGTGGCGACCCACTCGTGTTCCTCGGTGTAGCGAAGCTCTTCAGGAGCGGACACCGCCGGTCCCCTTTCATGCCCTCACTGGCGAAACGTGCTGGGCGAAGTCTTACACCCACACGGCGCAACCGCCCGGCCCGGGCCCGGCTCAGTCGTCCCGGGCCCCGCGCAGGGCGTTGCGCGCCTGGAGGACGTAGAGCACGCCGGACCAGACGTACAGGACGCCACCCCAGATGGTGAAGGCGTAGCCGATCGGCCGGGCGACCGAGGCGACGTCGGAGCCGCCCTGCGCGAGCAGCAGGAACGGGAAGGCGTACATCAGCACGAAGGTGGCGCCCTTGCCGATGTAGGTGACCTCCGGCGGCGCGAACCCGCGGCGGCGCAGCGTCAGGACGCAGACGCCGAGGACGGCTTCGCGCAGGAGCAGCGGGACGACGACCCACCAGGGGATGATCTCGCGGGCCAGGAACGCGATGAGCGTGGCGAGGATGTACAGCCGGTCGGCGGCGGGGTCGAGCAGCTGCCCGAGCCGGGACATCTGGTTGAGCCACCGGGCGAGCTTGCCGTCGAGCCAGTCGGTGAGCGCGCTGAAGACGAGGACGGCGAGCGCCCAGCCGTCCTCCTCGGGGCCGAGCAGCAGCCAGAGGAACACCGGCACGCCGGCCAGCCGCAGCAGGGACAGGATGTTGGGAACGTTCATCGCCTGCCGCAGCAGGGACGGCTCGGGGGCGCCCGCCTGAGCGGCGGGTTCGGGCGCGGCTGTGCTCACCGGGCCATTAAACAGCGGGGTGGGGTGGCGGCGCCGGGTGGTGCGGCGGCGCGGCCGGGCGAGCCGTCGGGCGCCGCGGCCGGTTCCGATGTCATGAACGACTCGTTCACCGCACCGGACGACATGAACGACTCGTTCATGACGTTCCTGCGGGCCCGGAACTCAGCCGTCCGGAGCGGGCCGCCGCGGTCACGGCGGCCCGGCCGGGGTTCAGCTCGCGCGGCGGTGGCTCCACCCGCGGCGCTGCAGCTCGGCGCTGGTCAGCGACTCGGGGCGGCCGCGGTAGTCGGTGCCCATCCAACGGGCGCGGCCGGCTCGTCCCTCGAGGACGTAGGGGCGGCCGCAGCACCAGACGACGGTGCAGGGAACGGTCGGCGGACTGGACGGGTCTTCGGTGCTGGTGGCAGCTTCGGCGTTCATGACTCTCACGGGCTCGGGGCGGGTTTCGGGGACGGGAGCTCTTCTTGCCTCCCACCAAGATCTTCGGCACGCGGAGCCGGATTGTTAACCGGCACGGCGGGAATTAGACCGATCGATTCGAGATGGCAGCCTGAGGTTTCGGAGCGTGAACGGAATGTTAATCGTCCATTGTGGACGGTCTTCCGGTGGCCACCGGACCGGGCCGCCACCCGGCTGGAGTAATCTCCGGCACACCCGTGGGCGCGTCGCCCCTCGGTGCCTCGCCCGGATGGGCCAGAATGACCGGGCCAGCCAGCCGGGGAGGAAGGATCGCGGTGCCCCACCCGACCACCACGAAGATGTGGCTCGTGGCCTGCCTCGCCGTGCCCGTGCTCGCCGCCTGCTCCGCCGAACAGGCGGCCCCGGCGCCGGCGCCGTCACCCTCGGTGTCGAGCGAGGCGCCCGCGACGACGTCCGCCGGTACTCCCCCGCCGCCGCCCGCCGCGGAGAGCTCGGCCGCGGTGCCGTCCGCGCCGAAGCCCGCCGGGGCACCGCCGTCGGTTCCCGGCTCCTGCGGGACGGTGACCGCCGCCAGCGGGCTCACGCTCTACGTCTTCGACAGCGGCTCCGCCGGCGTCAGCTGCGTCGCGGCGACGAAGCTCGTCGGCGACTTCCACCGCAAGATCGCCGGCCGCCAGGGCGCGGGGTCGAACGACGCGGTGAACGAGACCGTCGACGGCTGGCTGTGCACCTCCGGGCCGCCCGCCGCGCAAGGCGGCACCACCTGCACCAAGGGCGAGCAGACGGTGTTCGCCGCCGTCGTGCCGTCCGAGTGATCCCCGCCGAACCGTTCCGCTCCTGAAGGGCCCATGAAGACTCTCGCCTACCCCTTGCTGCTCGTCGCCGCGTCCGCCGCACTGGCCGGGTGCGGTGGCGGTGACCCGGCCCCCGCTGCCCCGGCCTCCGTTCCAGCGGCCGCCGCGGCGGCGGAGTCGACGGCGCCCGGCGTCCCGTGCGGCGACGTCACCGGCGCCGGCGGCGCGAAGACGGCGGTCGTGGCCCACGGCAAGGTCGACTGCGCCGCGGCCACGAAGCTGCTGACCGACTACTTCGCGAAGCTGACCCCGGCCGAGGCGAACTCGCCCGACGGCCCCGGCCCGGTCGTCCTCGACGACTGGACCTGCGGCAGCGGCGCCAACGACCCGGTGACGGCGTGCTCGACCGAGGACGGCCGCCAGGTCGAGGGCACCCGCGGCTGACAAAGCGCCCCAATGTGGCGTTGGTTGCGTCCAGCGCACCCAATGTGGCGTTCGGTGCGTCCAGCGCACCGAACGCCACATTGGGGCGCTTGAGCCGGGCGGTCAGGACTTGAGGTCCGGGAAGTCCTCTTCGCGGAACTCCGTGCCCGCGCCCCGTGCCGGGTCGCTCTCCCGGCCGCGCAGCTCGACGCGGCGGATCTTGCCCGAGATCGTCTTCGGCAGCTCCGCGAACTCGAGCCGCCGGATCCGCTTGTACGGCGCCAGGTGCTCGCGGCAGTACGCCAGGATCGACCGGGCCGTCTCCGCGTCCGGGGAGAAGCCGGTGGCCAGCACGACGTACGCCTTCGGCACGGCCAGCCGGATCGGGTCGGGGGCCGGGACGACCGCCGCCTCCGCCACGGCTTCGTGCTCGATCAGCACGCTCTCCAGCTCGAACGGCGAGATCCGGTAGTCCGACGCCTTGAACACGTCGTCCGTGCGCCCCACGTAGGTGATGTAGCCCCGTTCGTCGATCGAACCGACGTCGCCGGTGTGGTAGTAGCCGCCGCCGAAGGCCGCCGACGTGCGCTCGTCGTCGTCCGCGTACCCGGTCATCAGGCCGACCGGGCGGTGCCGCAGGTCGAGGCAGATCTCGCCCTCGTCCGCCCGCTCGCCGCTGACCGGGTCCACCAGCGCCACCACGAACCCCGGCAGCGGGCGGCCCATCGAGCCGGGGACGACGTCCTGGCCCGGCGTGTTCGCGATCTGGACGCTGCTCTCCGTCTGGCCGAAGCCGTCGCGGATGGTCACGCCCCACGCCTTCTTGACCTGGTCGATCACCTCGGGGTTGAGCGGCTCCCCCGCCCCGACGACCTTCTTCGGCGGTGTCTTCAGCGCCGTCAGGTCGGCCTGGATGAGCATCCGCCACACCGTCGGCGGCGCGCAGAAGCTCGTCACGCCGCACCGGTCCATCTGCGCCAGCAGCGCGCCCGCGTCGAACCGGTTGTAGTTGTAGAGGAACACCGTCGCTTCGGCGTTGAAGGGCGCGAAGAAGTTGCTCCACGCGTGCTTCGCCCAGCCCGGCGAAGAGATGTTGAGGTGGACGTCGCCCGGCTGCAGCCCGATCCAGTACATCGTGGACAGGTGGCCCACCGGGTAGGAGACGTGCGTGTGCTGCACCAGCTTCGGCTTCGCCGTGGTGCCGGAGGTGAAGTAGAGCAGCAGCGGGTCGCCGGCCTTCGTGGGCCCGTCCGGGGTGAACTCGGGCGACTCGGCGAACGCGGCCGAGTACCGCTGCCAGCCCTCGACCGGCTCCCCGACCGCGATCCGCGTGTAGCCGCCTTCGACGTCGGCGAACTTCCCGGCGTCCACCGAGCGGACCACGACGTGCTTGGCCGCGCCGCGCTCGACGCGGTCGGTCAGGTCGGCGGGGCCGAGCAGCGTCGACGCGGGGATGATGACGGCGCCGAGCTTGATCGCGGCGAGGATGGTCTCCCACAGCTCGCCCTGGTTGCCCAGCATGAGGATCAGCCGGTCGCCGCGGCGGACGCCGAGCCCGCGCAGCCAGTTCGCCACCTGGTTGGACCGGCCGGACAGCTCCGGGTAGGTCCAGCGGTTCTCGGTGCCGTCCTCTTCGACGATCCAGAGCGCGTTCCGCCCGGCGTTGTCGGGGTCGTGCGCCACCACGTCGAACCAGTCGATCGCCCAGTTGAACTCGTCGAGCTCCGGCCAGGCGAAGTCCCGGTAGGCCGTGTCGTAGTCCTCGCGGTGGGTCTGCAGGTAGTCCCGCGCCACCCGGAACGCGTGGTGGACCTCCGAAGCGCTCACGCTGCTGCCTCCTATTCGCCCTTGAACTCCGGCGAGCGGCGCTCCATGAAGGCCTGGACCGCTTCGCCGAGGTCCTTGCTGGGCAGGAACGCCGAGTTCCACGCCGCGACGTACCGGAGGCCGTCGGCGACCTGGCGCTCGGTGTTCGTCGCCAGTACCTGCTTCGTACCCTGCACCACGAGCGGCGGGTTCGCAGCGATGTCGCCGGCGAGTTCCCGCGCGGCCTTCAGCAGCGCGTCCTGGTCTTCGTACACGTCGTTGACGAGGCCGATCTTCTCCGCGCGTGCGGCGTCGACGTCCTTGCCGGTCAGGGCGAGCTCCCGCAGGTGCCCTTCGCCGATGATCGAGGCGAGCCGCTGGAGGCTGCCGAGGTCGGCGACGATGGCGACGCGCACCTCGCGGACGCTGAACTTCGCGTCCGCGCTGGCCAGCCGGATGTCCGCGGCGGCGACGACGTCGACCCCGCCCCCGATGCACCAGCCCGAGACGGCCGCGACGACCGGTTTGCGGCATTCCGCGATGGAGCTGACCGCCGCCTGCAGCGACCGGAGCTGGTCGAGGAACGCCGTCCGCGGGCCCGCGAGGCTGTCCCCGCCCAGCATCGGCGCCCAGTCGCCCATCATCGCCGGCAGGTCGAGACCGTAGGAGAAGTGCTTGCCGCTGCCGGTGAGCACCACGGCCCTGACCTGCGGGTCGGCGTCCAGCGCGCGGAACACCAGGGGCAGCTCGCGCCAGAAGTCCGGGCCCATCGCGTTGCCCTTGGAGGGTCCGAGCAGCGTCACTTCGGCCACGTGGCCGTCGACGTCGACCTTCAGGGAGACGAGGTCGGGCAGACTGTCAGCAGTAGCGGTCATGGGGTCATCTTGACCCATGCCCGCGACGAGCCGCCATTGGCACGTTGTCAATTGACGCGCGAGTCACTGTGCCGACGTCGTCACGGGATGTTTTCCTGGACGTAGGCGACCACGAGCGGGGAGGACGGTGGGACATGAGCCCGGCCAGCAGCGCGACCTTGATCGAGCCGGAGCCCCCGGCCGCGCCCGCCCGGCGCGCGTCCCGCCCGATCGAGCTGACCGGCTCGTTCGACCACGAGGGCCACCGGCTCTGGTACACCGAGTTCGGCAGCGGCGACCGCGTCGTCGTGCTCACCCACGGCATCATGCTGACCCGCCGCATGCACGCCCCGCTGGCCCGCCGGCTGGCCCGCGCGGGCTTCCGGGTGGTCACGCTCGACCTCCTCGGCCACGGCGACTCCGACCGGCCGACCGAGTCCTGGCTCTACTCGATGCCGTCGTTCGCGGAGCAGACCCTGGCGCTGCTCGACCACCTCGAAGTCGAGTCCGCGGTGATCGGCGGGACGTCCCTGGGCGCGAACGTCTCGCTGGAAGTCGCGGTGCAGGCACCTTCGCGGGTCCGCGGGCTGATCGTCGAGATGCCGGTGCTGGACAACGCGATCGTCGCGGGCCTGTTCACGTTCGCCCCACTGCTGATGGCGGCCCGCTTCCTGCCGGTCACGGTCCAGGCGGTGGCGCTGGCGGCGTCCCTGGTGCCCCACGGCAACCAGTGGGTCGACGTCGTGACCGACACGCTCTCCCAGCGCCCGGCGCCGATGGCGGCGCTGCTGCACGGCGTGCTGTTCGGCCGGATCGCGCCCCCGAAGGCGGTCCGCCGCAAGATCGCGAACCGCGCGCTGGTGATCGGCCACCAGGGCGACCCGATCCACCCGTTCGGCGACGCGGACACCTTGGCGGTCGACATGCCGGACGCGGAGTTCGTCCAGGCCCGGAGCCCGGTCGAGCTGAGGTTCGACCCGACCAGGCTGTCCGACGCGATCCGGGACTTCGCGGCGAGCTGCTACGAGGACTGAACCGGCGCCAGGCCGGCCACCGGGCCGATCACGATCACCGCGGGCGGGCGGACCCCCGACGTCGCCGCGTCCGTGACCACCGTGTCCAATGTGGATCGCAGCGTGCGCTGGGTGCGCATCGTGCCGTCCTCGATGATCGCCACCGGGGTGTCCGCAGGGCGGCCGCCGTCCAGGAGGGCCTTCGCGAACTGCGGAAGCCGCTCCACGCCCATCATCAGCACGATCGTGCCGCGCATGCGGGCCAGCAGCTCCCAGTCGACCAGCGAGCGGTCGTCGCCCGGGGCCACGTGGCCGGAGACCACCACCACCTCGTGGGCCACGCCGCGGTGGGTGACCGGGACGTCCGCCACGGCCGGGACCGCGAAGGCGCTCGTGATGCCCGGGACCATCGTCACCGGGACGCCGGCCTCCGCGCAGGCGAGGACCTCTTCGAAGCCGCGGCCGAACAGGTACGGGTCGCCGCCCTTCAGGCGCACGACGAACTTGCCCTCTTTGGCGCGCTCGACCAGCGTCTGGTTGATGACGTCCTGGCTGGCCGCGCGGCCGTACGGGATCTTCGCCGCGTCGACGACCTCCACCTCGGGGGCGAGCTCGTCGAGCAGCTCGCGGGGCGCCAGCCGGTCGACCACGACGACGTCCGCGCGCGCGAGCAGGCGCCGGCCGCGGACCGTGATCAGCTCCGGGTCGCCCGGGCCGCCGCCGACCAGCGCGACGCCGGGCAGGGTGCCCTCCGGGTGCGGGGTGCGGCCGTCCTCGATCGTGCCGTTGTGGAGGCCGTCGAGCATCGAGTCGCGCACGGCCGCCGAGCGCAGCGGCTCGCCGCCGGAGAGCACGCCGAACAGGAGGCCGCCGTGTCGGCCGGACGCCGGGGTCACCGCGGAACCCGACTCGCCTTCGTCGGCGCGCACGCAGAACACGCGTTCACGCTCGGCCTCGGCGCAGATCTCGGCGTTCACCGCCGGGTCGTTCGTGCAGGCCAGCGCGTACCAGGCCGCCTCGAGGTCACCGGGGGAGTAGCCGCGTTCGTGCCAGACGAGCTCGCCCGCGTCCACCATCCCCTGCACCGACGGCGTCGTGTGCGGCGACACCAGTTCGACGCGGGCCCCGGCGCTGATCAGCCGGGGCAGCCGCCGCTGGGCCACGGAACCGCCGCCGAACATCACGACGCGGCGGCCGGTGAGCTGGAGGCCGGAAAGGTAGTGCGGGTCATCCATGGGCGGGAGTTTATTGGCGGTTCACCCCGGCGCCAGCCCAGCGTGGGTCATGCCACGCGGAAGACCGGCGGGCAGGGCCCGGCCGGCGGCCGGTCGCAGGCGGTTCACCCGCGCCGACGCCGCCGGCCGGGCCGGTGGCGCGAGACCGGCCGGCCCGGCGAGGACGGGCGTGACCACGGGCCGGGCGCGCGCCGCGGCCCCCTGGACCGGGTCGTCCCGTGCGACACCTCTTCCGGGCGCCCGTGATCGCGCCCGCCCGGGATTCAGCTCGCGCGGCCCGAAGCCGGGTACGGCAGCAGGGCCATCTCGCGCGCGTTCTTGATCGCCGTGGCGACCTGTTTCTGTTGCTGCGGCGTCAATCCCGTCACCCGGCGGGCGCGGATCTTGCCGCGGTCGGAGATGAACTTCCGCAGCAGGTCGACGTCCTTCCAGTCGACGTGCGTGATCCGGTTGGCGTGCAACAGGTTCACCTTGCGCTTGCCCGGGCGGTCCCGGTCCGGCTTCGGCATCCGGCTCACCAGCTCGACTTCGAGACGCCGGGGAGTTCCCCGTTGTGCGCGGCCTGCCGCATCTTCACCCGCGACAGCCCGAACTTTCGCAGGTACCCGCGCGGGCGCCCGTCGGCGGTGTCGCGGTTGCGGATCCGGGTGGGGCTCGCGTCGCGCGGCAGCTTCTGCAGCGCGACCACGGCCGCACCCTTCTCCTCGGGGGACGACGAAGGCGAGGAAACGACGGCCTTGAGCGCGCGGCGGCGTTCGACGTACCGGGCCGCGACCACCTTCCGCTGCTCGTTCTTGGCGATCTTCGACTTCTTGGCCATCAGCGCTCTTCCTTGAACTCGACGTGCTTGCGCGCGACCGGGTCGTACTTGCGCAGCACCATCCGGTCGGGGTCGTTCCGCCGGTTCTTCTTGGTCACGTACGTGTAGCCGGTGCCCGCGGTGGACCGCAGCTTGATGATCGGGCGGACGTCGGTGCTCTTCGCCATTACAGCTTCACTCCCCTTGCCTTCAGTTCGGCGACGACGGCCTCGATGCCGCGCTTGTCGATCGTCTTCATGCCCTTGGCGGAGACGCGCAGCCGCACCCAGCGGCCTTGGCTGGGCACGAAGTAGCGACGGTTCTGCAGGTTCGGCTCCCAGCGCCGCGAAGTGCGGCGGTGCGAGTGCGAGACCTGCTTGCCGTAGCCCGGCTTGCGGCCGGTGACCTGGCACACGGCGGACACGGACCCTCCCGAGTTGGTAGTGGTTTTCGTTTTCATCTACGCTACGCACCGTACCCCGCCCGTATTCCTGGAGCACCAGTGACCCCACACCCCCGCGTCCCGCTCGTCCTCGTGAGCGGCCTCGCCCCGGGCCCCAACGCCGCGCTCGCCGAGCTGCTGCGCGTGGCCGGGCCCGGCACGGCCGTCGTCCACCACGACCTGCGCGAGATCCACTCCGGCGTCGTCCGCCGCCGGCTGCGGCTGGAGCAGCGCGACCAGCTGACCGTCCTCGAGCTGGCCCACGGCTGCGTGTCCTGCACGCTGCGCGAGGACCTCCTCCCCCTGCTGCGCCACCTGGCCCGGCTGCCGCAGGTCCGCCGGATCGTCGTCCGGCTCGACGAGGCGATGGAGCCGGAGCCGGTCAGCTGGGCGATCCGCAACGTACTGGTCGGCGACCACCCGGTCAGCGACGACGTCGAGCTCCGGGCGGTGCTCACGGTGATCGACTGCGCGACCTTCCTGGCCGACGCCACGGGCGACGACGTCCTGGCCGAGCGGAACCTGCAGGCCAGCCCGGAGGACGAGCGCACGGTCGCCCAGGTGGCGCTCTCGCAGGTCGAGTTCGCCGACGTCCTGGTGCTGGCCGGCGCGGCCACCGACGCTTGGACCGCCGCGAAGGCGTCCGCGGTGCTCGACCGCGTCGCGCCGTCGGTCCCCCGCGTCGAACTCGCGCGGGTCGACGGGCACAGCGTGCTCGACGCCGTTCCGGCCGGCGCGCGCCGCGGCGAGGTCACCGACATGCACGGGGCGCTGCTGCGCGGCCAGCCGCCGCTGCACGCCGACTGCGGCATCGGCCTGGTCACCTTCACCGCCCAGCGCCCGTTCCACCCCGAACGCCTCCACGACGCCCTCGACGTCCTCCTGGACGGCGTGGTCCGCACCCGCGGCCGCGCCTGGGTGGCCAGCCAGCCCGACGTCGCGTTCTGGATCGAGTCGGCGGGCGGCGGCCTGGGCATCGGCCACGCCGGTCCGTGGCTCGCGGCGCCGGACGGTCCCGAATGGACGGACGTCTCCCCCGAACGCCGCACCCTGGCGTCGCTGCGCTGGCACCCGGTGCACGGCGACCGGGCGCAGGAGCTCGTCGTGGTGACGGACCAGACAACGCCCGACGAGATCGACGCGGCCCTGCGCGGCGCTCTACTGACCGACGAAGAACTCGCCGCCGGACCCGCGGAGTGGCAGCGCTACCCCGACCCGTTCGGCGACTGGCACGAAGAGCCGTGCGAAGACACCGAACCCGACGCGGCGCGGCACGACGCGACCGCGGCGAACCGAAAGGAAGACCAGTGAGGACCGGCATCCACCCCGACTACCACCCCGTGGTGTTCAAGGATTCGTCCACCGGCGACGCGTTCCTGACCCGCTCCACCATCACCTCGGACAAGACGATCGAGTGGTCCGACGGGAACACCTACCCGCTCGTCGTGGTCGACATCAGCTCGTGGTCGCACCCGTTCTGGACCGGCACCCAGCGCATCATGGACAGCGCCGGGCAGGTCGAGAAGTTCCACCGCCGCTACGGGAAGCGGGGTGCGCGCTGATGGCCGTCCCGAAGCGCAAGAAGTCGCGGAGCACCACCCGATCCCGGCGGGCGCAGTGGAAGGCCGCCCCGGTGGACCTGGTGCCGATCAGGGTCGACGGCGAGACGAAGCTCGTCCCGCGGCGGCTGATCCGGCACTTCCACTCGTGAGCGTTCCGGTCACGGTGCTGTCGGGCTTCCTCGGCGCGGGCAAGACGACGCTGCTCAACCGCATCCTCGCCGACCGCGGCGGGGTGCGGGTGGCGGTGATCGTCAACGACATGAGCGAGGTCAACATCGACGCGGCGCTCGTGCGCTCGCGGGAGCGCCTCGTCGAGCTGACCAACGGGTGCATCTGCTGCACCCTGCGGGAGGACCTCCTGGAGGAAGTGGCGGCGCTGTGCGCGGACGGCCGCTTCGACCACGTGCTCATCGAGTCGAGCGGGATCTCCGAGCCGATGCCGGTGGCGGCGACGTTCACGTTACTGGCGGGGGTCGCCCACCTCGACACGATGGTGACGGTGGTCGACGCGGCGAACTTCGCCCGCGAACTGGCGGCCGGCGACGCGCTGGCCGAGCGCCGGCTCGACCAGTACGAGGACGACGAACGGACGGTCAGCGACCTGCTGGTCGACCAGGTCGAGTTCGCCGACGTCCTGCTGCTGAACAAGACCGACCTGGTCCCGGCCGCCGAGCTGGACCGCCTGGCGGCCACGCTGCGGCGGCTCAACCCCGCCGCGGACGTCGTCACGGGCAGCTTCGGGGAGGTGCCGCTGGAGCGTGTCTTCGGCACCGGCCGCTACGACGCCGTGCGGGCTCAGGAAGCGCCCGGCTGGGTGGCCGAGCTGAACGGCGACCACGTGCCGGAGACCGAGGAGTACGGGATTTCCAGCGTGGTGTTCCGCGCTTCGCGGCCGTTCGATCCGGCGGCGCTGTGGGACTTCGTGACGCGGCGGTTCGATTCGGGCGAGTTCGGGACGGTGCTGCGGTCCAAGGGGTTCTTCGCGCTGGCGTCCCGGCCGGGGGTGACCGGGCTGTGGTCGCAGGCGGGCGCGGTGGCCCGGTTCGAACCCCAGGGCGTCGCGGAGGAGCCGCGGCAGGAGCTGGTGTTCATCGGTGTCGACCTCGCCGGGGACAGGCTGCTGGCCGCACTGCGCGACTGCCTGGGCGCGCCGACCGGACCGGACCCGTTCCCGGAGTGGGGCCCGGTCCACGTCCACGGGTAAGCGCCCACCCGCGGCCGGGTCAATGGTCGTCGTAGTGGTCTTCGTGGCTCGCGTGGCGGTGCCCGTCGTGGAGGTAGTCGACGTGGTCGCCGTGGGGTACCGCCACGTGGCCGCAGCCTTCGCCGTGGGCGTGCTCGTGGCCGGTGTGCGGGACGTGACCGTGGATCTCGCACTCGTCGAAGTGGCCGTCGTGCGCGCGGTGCAGGTGGCCGTCGTGGGCGTAGTCCACGTGGTCGCCGTGCGGGACTGCCGCGTGCCCGCAGCCCTCGCGGTGCACGTGGTCGTGGCCGGCGTGTTCGACGTGCGGGATCACCATCGGCTTCTCCTCCCGGGCTGTGTCCACTTCGGACGCTAGCCCGGGCGCCCGCGCCGGGCCGGGCGAAAGCTCCCGGCTCACCCGATAGCGACCACTCCGTCCGAGTTGATCAACCCAGGTTTATCAGTCTAGGTTGACGATCGTGACGGACGAAGACCTCCTCCAGGCGAGCACCGACCTGCGCGTCGCCCTCGGGCGGCTGGTGCGGCGGCTGCGGCAGGGGTACGTCGTCGGCGAGCTGACCCTGCCCGAGCGGTCGGTCCTGTCCCGGCTCGACCGCGAGGGCCCGGCCACCCCGGGCTGCCTCGCCGACCTCGAACGCGTCAAGCCGCAGGCCATGGGCGTCACCCTCGCCGGGCTGGTCGAACGCGGGCTCGTCGAACGGCGCAAGGACGACTCCGACGGCCGCAAGGTGCTGATGTCGGTCACCGGGGCCGGGGTCAAGCTGCTCACCGACCGCCGCTCGGCGACCACCGGGAAGATGGCGGCCGCGCTGGCCGGGCAGTTCACCGAGGCCGAGCGGCACGAGCTGATCACGGCCATCCCGCTCATCGAGCGGCTGGCGGACCACCTGTGAGCTACAAGTGGGTCGCGCTGTCGAACACCACGCTCGGCGTCCTGATGTCCGCGCTCGACGGCTCGATCGTGATCATCTCGCTGCCGGCGATCTTCCGCGGCATCGGCCTCGACCCGCTCGCGCCCGGCAACATCGGCTACCTGCTCTGGATGATCCTCGGCTACCTGCTCGTGCAGGCCGTGCTGGTGGTGACGCTCGGGCGGCTCGGCGACATGTTCGGCCGGGTCAAGATGTACAACCTCGGCTTCGTCGTGTTCAGCGCCGCGTCGGTGGCGCTGTCGTTCGACCCGTTCCACGCCGGCGGCGGCGCGCTGTGGCTGATCGGCTGGCGGATCGTGCAGGCCGTCGGCGGGTCGATGCTGACGGCGAACTCGGCGGCGATCCTCACCGACGCGTTCCCGGCGCGGCAGCGCGGGATGGCGCTGGGCGTCAACCAGATCACCGCGCTGGCCGGGCAGTTCCTCGGCCTGGTCGTCGGCGGGCTCCTCGCCGAAATCGACTGGCGCGCGGTGTTCTGGGTCAGCGTGCCGTTCGGGCTGCTCGGCACGATCTGGTCGATCCGCAGCCTTCGCGAGGTCGGGACGCCGAAGCGCGCCAAGGTCGACTGGGGCGGCAACGTCACCTTCGCGGCCGGCACCGCGTTGCTGCTGGCCGCGATCACGTACGGCATCCAGCCCTACGGCGGCGCGGCGACCGGCTGGGGCAGCCCGTGGGTGCTCGGCGGCATCGGCGCCGGCGTGCTGCTGCTCCTGCTGTTCGGCGTCATCGAGACCAGGGTGGCGGCACCGATGTTCCAGCTTTCCCTGTTCAAGATCCGCGCCTTCGCCGCCGGCAACGTCGCCGCGTTGCTGACTTCGGTCGCCCGTGGTGGCATGCAGTTCATGCTCATCATCTGGCTGCAGGGGATCTGGCTGCCCCTGCACGGCTACGACTACGAGCGCACGCCGTTGTGGGCCGGCATCCACCTGCTGCCGCTGACCGTCGGGTTCCTCCTCGCGGGCCCGGTGTCGGGGTACCTGTCCGACCGGTTCGGGGCGCGGCTGTTCTCCACCGGCGGGCTGCTGCTGGTCGCGGCGGCGTTCCTCGGCCTGCTCACGCTGCCGGTGGACTTCCCCTACCCCCTGTTCGCCGCGCTGCTCGTGGTCAGCGGGATCGGCCAGGGCATGTTCTCCGCGCCGAACACCTCGGCCATCATGAGCAGCGTCCCGACCGAACAGCGCGGCGTCGCCTCGGGCATGCGGGCGACGTTCCAGAACTCCGGCACGTCGCTGTCCATCGGCGTGTTCTTCTCGCTGATGATCGCCGGGCTCGCGTCGTCCCTCCCGCAGACGCTCACCAGCGGGTTGC
Source organism: Amycolatopsis sp. cg9 (assembly GCF_041346945.1). Classification (NCBI taxonomy): domain Bacteria; kingdom Bacillati; phylum Actinomycetota; class Actinomycetes; order Pseudonocardiales; family Pseudonocardiaceae; genus Amycolatopsis; species Amycolatopsis sp. cg9. The sequence goes on from NZ_CP166850.1 coordinate 8,037,878, forward strand.
AGGCCCACGGCGTCCCGGCGCCCGTCGCCGACGGCGTCGCCCGGCTGCCGCCGGTGAGCACGCTGTTCGCGGCCTTCCTCGGCAGCAACCCGGTCGGGCACCTGCTCGGCCCGGACGTCCTGGCCGGGCTCGCGCCCGCCGACCGGGCCACCCTCACCGGCGGGGAGTTCTTCCCGCAGCTGGTGTCCGGCCCGTTCCACCACGGCCTGGTGGTCGTGTTCACCGCGGCCGCGGCGATGGCCGTCGTCGCCGCGGTGGCGTCCGCCTCGCGCGGCAAGCGCTACTTCCACACCCCCGAGGGATCGAAGGAGAACCGATGACCGACGAGATCGTCGCCGGGACCGTCACCATCACCGGCCACGGCGGGGACGAGCTCGAGGCGTACCTGGCCAAGCCGACCGACGAGACCCCGCGCGGCGGGGTCGTGGTGATCCACCACATGCCCGGCTACGACGCGGCGACGAAGGAGATGGTCCGCCGCTTCGCCGTCGAGGGCTACAACGCGCTCTGCCCCAACCTCTACACGCGCGAAGCACCGGGCGCGGACCCGGACGACGCGGCGGCGACGGTCCGCGCGTCCGGCGGCGTCCCGGACGACCGCCTGGTCGGCGACGTCTCCGGCGCGGCCGACTACCTCCGCGCGCTGGAGACCGCGAACGGCCGGATCGGCGTCATCGGCCACTGCTCCGGCGGGCGCCAGGCTTTCCTGGTCGGGTGTTCGCTGGACGTCGACGCGGCGGTCGACTGCTACGGCGCGTTCGTCGTCAACGACCCGCCGGAGGCCATGAAGCAGATGAAGCCGCTGCTCGGCCTGGCGTCGCAGCTGTCGTGCCCGCTGCTGGGCATCTTCGGCGCCGACGACCAGTTCCCCGGCCCCGACGAGGTCGCGGTCCTGGCGGCCGAGCTGGAGAAGCTGGGCAAGGAGCACGAGTTCCACACCTACGCGGGCGCCGGGCACTCGTTCTTCTCCGTCGACCGCCCGAGCTACCGCCCCGAAGCCGCGACGGACGGCTGGGAACGCATCCTCGACTTCTACGCCCGCACGCTCACCGCCTGAGAGGACAGCTCATGTGCACCTACCTGACCGAGAAGTTCGCCCTCGAAGGCAGCGGCAAGGGCGCCCGCGGCTGGTTCCGGCTGACCGAGGGCACCGTGTACGTGGACCACCCGGTCCACGCGCCGTACGGCCACACGGTCAACATCGACTTCCGCAACCCGGAGCTGGGCGCCTCGGCGCGGGTCGCCCTCGAACTCACCGAAGAAGACGCACTGGCCCTGGCGGACGCGATCCACGCGGCGGTCAAGTCCGCCCCCGCGGGGCTGGCTTCGCGGAACCAGTGATTCAGGGTGTGTAGAGCGCGCCCAGGAACTCCAGCAGGAGACGCTCCCGCAACGGCGCCGATGCCGTTGCGAGGAGCGCGTTGATCGGGGCCATCCGGTCCGGCAGACCGGCGGCGCCGCCGAGGCCCGCGGCCGCGAGAAGGCCCGCGAACTGCTCCGACGTCAGCGTCGCCGGGTCGAGGGCGGCCACGAACTCCGCCACCGCCGGGTCGATGACCACGGGGCCGGCCGACCGCGCCGCGTCGACCGAAGCCGCGAGGTCGGTCAGGAACTCCTCCTCGCTGCCGTGGTTCGCCGCCGTCACCGTCAGGTGCAGGTTCACCGGGGACGCCAGGTGGGCGAACTGCGGCTGGACGTACCAGCCGCGCACCTTCATCTCGTCCGCCACCGTGAACAGGTCGAAGCCGTCGTCGCCGGTGAACGCGATCAGCGTCGAGATCGGGTCGCCCAGGACGCGCAAACCGTCGATGTCGGCGATCCCGGCCCGGATGCGCGACACGGCGGAACGCGCCGACGAAGCCAGGCCGAGGTAGCCGTCCTCGCCGAGGTGGCGGACCACCGCCCAGGCCGCCGCGAGGGGGCCGCCCGAGCGGGTGCTCTGGATCGTCGTGTTCAGCATCGTGTAGCCGGGCCAGGACGCGCTCGCGAAGTAGTGCGAGCGCCGCAGTTCCGCCGACGCGTGCAGCAGCACCGACGTGCCCTTCGGGCAGTACGCGTACTTGTGCAGGTCCACCGAGATGCTCGTGACGCCGGGGACGCGGAAGTCGAACGCCGGGACGTCCGCGCCGAGGCGGGCGAAGTACGGCAGCACCCAGCCGCCGATGCACGCGTCGACGTGCATCCGGACCCCGCGTTCGAGAGCCGCGGCCGCGATCTCCTCGATCGGGTCGAGGACGCCGTGCGCGTACGACGGCGCGCTCGCCACCACCAGCACCGTCGAGTCGTCGATCGCCGCCGCCATCGCCGCCGGGTCGGCGCGGAACGTCACCGGGTCGACCGGGACATCGATCCGGCGGAGCCCGAACAGGTGCGCCGCCTTGTGGAACGCCGCGTGCGCGGTGGTCGGCAGCACGATCGACGGCGCCGCGATCTCCGGGTGCGCGTCGCGGGCCGCGAGGACCGCCAGCAGGCACGACTCCGTGCCACCGGACGTCACCGAGCCGACGACACCGGGCACCGAGCCGAGCACCGACGAAGCCGCCGCGACGAGGTCGTTCTCCATGCGCAGCAAGCTCGGGAACGCCGTCGGGTCGAGGCCGTTGGCCGACGACGCCAGCGCGTGCGCGGCAGCACCCAGGGAGTCCACTTCGGACAGCCCGCTGTCGTACACGTACGCCAGGGTGCGGCCGCCGTGGGTCGGGAGGTCGCCCGCGCGCAGTTCCCGCAGCGCCGCGAGGACGTCCTCAGGCGGGTTCATGGCGCGGCTCCAGGACCTTGCGCCGCAGCAGCGGCAGGGCCAGTGCGATCAGCACGCCGGGGATGATCGACGACCCGATCAGGATCGCCACGATCGCGCTGTGCGGCTGGAAGACCGTGGCGTCCGTGCTCGACACGTACCCGCCGAACGCCAGGATGAGCGCCCACAGGCCGCCGCCGAAGGCCAGCCCGAGCGTCTCCCCCGCGGTCCACACGCCGGCCGCGATCCCGGCGCGCGTCTCGCCGGTGCGCTCCTCCTCGGCCGTGATCAGGTCGGGCAGGATCGCCAGCGGGAACACCGAGATCCCCGCGTACCCGACCCCGCACAGCGCCACGAACACGAACGACGCGAACAGCGGGATCGACTGCGCGAACACCAGGCCCAGCAGGCCGATCGCGAAGGCCGCGGTGGCCAGGCGGAAGCCGTTGAGCTTGCCGACCCGGTCGCCCAGGCGCGGCCACAGCGGCATGGTGACCAGCGCCGGGCCGACGAAGATGACGAACAGGATCGTCCCGTAGCCCTCGCTGCCGAGGATCCGCTGGGCGAAGAACGGGATCGCGGCGAGCACCGTGCCGATGCCCAGCGCCTGGATGAAGTACGTCCCGAGCAGCCAGCGGAACGGCCGCCAGCCGGCCAGCGTCCGCACCAGCTCCTTGAGGCTCACCGTGTTGGGCCGCAGCGAGCCGACCGGCGCGTCCTTCAGCCCGAAGTACACCAGCAGCGTCGCGGCCAGCACGATCAGCCCGATCACCACCGCCATCACCCGGTAGCCGGTGACCCCGCCGATGCCGGTGCTGATCGCGGGGGCACCGCCGCCGCAGATCAGGATCGTCACGGCCAGCACGCCGATCCGGACGCTGGTGAGCTTCGTGCGCTCGGTCGCCGACTCGGTCAGCTCGGCGGGCAGCGCGTTGAACGGCACCTGGAACAACGCGTACGCCGTGGCGCACGTGGCGAAGGCGATCGCCACGTACAGCGCGTCCGGCAGCGGGCTCCCGAACCCCGGGTGGGCGAACATCGCGGCGAACAGGATCGCGACGCCGATGCCGCCGATCAGCAGGAACCGCCGCCGGCTGCCGGTCTTGAGCAGATCGGCGTCGGACAGCCGGCCGGCGATCGGGTTGAAGAGCACGTCCCAGGCCTTGGGCACGAACACGATCGCGGCGGCCCAGCCCGCGGGCACGGCCATCGTGTCGGTCAGGTACTTGACCAGGACGAGGCCGGGGACCGTCCCGAAGGACCCGGTGACGAACGAGCCGAGCGAATAGCGGAACCTCGTCCGGCCGGACAGCGTCGTCATGGTCCTCCTCGCAGAGCGGATCCCGATGCTGCGATCAGTAGTGGATCTCGGCCCGCACCGGGTAGTGGTCGGAGGGAATCGTGCCACCGTCGTAATGCACCAGCCGTACCGGGCCGACCTCGGCGCGTCGCACCGAGCCGACGTAGTCCAGCGAATCGCGGTAGGTCGCCGGGACGGACTTCGCCGCGGCCGGGTTGGTCGCCGCGTCGAAGGTGTACTCCCCCGCGCCGGTCGTGCGCAGCGTGCCGCCGAGCGCCGCTCCCCCCTGCTCGGCCTGGGTGCGCCCGGCCGCGTCGCGGCGGTCCTGCCCGGCCCAGTACTCGATGTTGAGGTCGCCGGCGACGGCCACGGCGTCCCCCGCCGGGACGCGGGCCGCCGTCAGGTCGCGGAGTTCGCCCAGCTGCGCCAGCCGGACCGCGTGCGCCTTGGGCAGCGTCTCGGGTCCCTCGTCGGCCTGCAGGTGGGTGCCCGCGAGCCAGAGCGCCTTGCCGTGCGCGAAGATCCGGACCAGCGCGGCCCCCTTATTCGACAGGTAGTCGGCGGTGCCGGAGTAGGAGTTCCGGTAGACGAGCTGGTGCCTCTCGGTGATCGGGTACTTGCTGAGGACGGTGACCCCGCCGTTGACGACGACCGGCGAGTTCGAGCAGTTCCCGCTCACCGACGTCCAGCCCGGCGACGTCGAACAGGACTGCCCGACCAGCGGCGTCCGGAACGGGTAAGCGTCCACGAGCCGGTCTCGCAGGTCCTCGGCCTGCGCGCTGAACGCTTCTTCGAGCACGACGACGTCGGTGTCCTGGGTGCGGATGACTTGTTCGGCGGCCTGCGCCCGGGCTTCCTTGTCGGAGGTGTTCGGGTTGGCGATCCACGGGAGCTGCCAGAGGTTGAAGCTCAGCACGCTCACCGTGGCGTCCGCGGCCCGGGCGGGCGCGGCGGTGAGGGCGGCGATGACGACGGCGGCGGCGAGAATGGCGGTCCTGCGCACGCGGGGTCCTTTCAGGAGACGAGGAAGGCGCGGGAGGTCCCGCCGAGCTGGGCGATGGCGCCGGTGATCCCGTGCTTCCAGGCGCCGAAGTGGACCACCCGGTACTTGCCTGCCGGGGTGTTCGCGGGGATGTCCCACGTGACTTCGGCGCGGGACTCGCTCACGAACGTCCGGGTCCAGCGGAACTTCGTGGCCCAGTCGCCGTCGTCGGCGTAGCGGACCCAGCGGCCGTCCGCGTACCGCTGGATCTCCAGGAACGTCCCGTCGCGGCGCAGGTCGTTCTTCGGGTGGCCGGTCACGAACGCGACCGCGACCTGCTCGCCGCGCCGGTAGCTGCTCTTCGCGTCGGTGACGACGTCGCCGAAGCTCTTGAGCAGCGGAGCGCTGTCGAAGACGACCCCGGGCTGGAAGTTGACGAGCTTGCCGCGCAGGTCGCGCGGAACCGGGCCGTGCGGCACCTCGGTACCCGCCTTCAGCGCGGCGGCGAGCTTCGCGAACTCCTGCTGGTACGCCGGGAGCGTGTAGCGGCCGAAGAGCGTCGACGCGCCTTCGTACTGCTGCGAGTCGTACTCCTCCGGCGTCGTCACGTACTGGCTGTAGGCGTTCGAGTAACCCTGCATCAGGACGTTCTCGAGCGGCACGCCGAGCGTCGACGCGACGGTCTTCCGGATCCGCAGCCCGGCGACGATCGTGTACTCGGCGGGCCCGGCGACCAGGTGCAGCTGCCCGATCCGGACGATCTGCAGCGGCAGCACCTCCGGCGCCCACGGGTACGGCTTCATCGCGCCGAACGGCACGGCGACGACCTTCGGCGCCTGCGCGTCCGCCAAGGCCTGCGGGATCGGCGCGTCGATGCCGCCGAGCCAGTCGATGAACGGGTTCTTGACGCCCTCCGGCAGCGGCAGGCCCGGGCCGTCTTCGGTGCTGCCGGCCAGCATGGAGACGCCGATCGCGGCGGTGCACGTGCGGTGCGGGCGGCCGTCCGGGGTGAACTCCGGGCCGACGTCGACGGCGGACATGTCCACGTACGTCAGCCGGTGGTCGACGCCGCCGGTGATCGGCTCGGCCGCCGCGTCGAACGCGCGTTTCGCCGCCTGGAACTGGAGTTCGCCGATGCGCCGGGTGTTCTCGAACTCCGTCTCGGGCGTGCCGGGCTGCAAGTTCAGGTTCGGCGTCATGTCGCCGGAGTTGGTCTGGGCGAAGGCGGCGACGAACCCGGGCGGGCCGTCGAGGTAGCGGACACCGGCGTGGTCGTGCTCCCACGCGTAGGCGGCGTACCCCTTGTTGTCGCTGCTGATCAGGTGGTTGCCGTTGCTCATCGACGTGCCGTGGGTGGCGAACCAGGTGATCGCGCCGACGTCCCGGCCGCCCTGGCGGAACCGCAGCACGGTCACCGCGGGGTCGATCGAGAGCGGGAAGTGGTCCTTGTCGGGGTTGCGCTCGAAGGCGACGCGGGACCGGTTGGCGCTGGCCTCGGTCAGCTCCGTGCGGCCGAGGCTGAGCTCGCCGGGCTTGAGGTCGTCGTGGGCCCGGCCGATCGCGTCGACGATCCCGGCGACGACGGCGTCGTAGGTCTGCTGCTGGAAGCCGAGGATCGACAGGTCGTACGCCGCGTAGTGCGAGTCGCCGCCGCACGCCGAGTGCGTGTGGGTGGCGTTGAGCAGGACGTTCTGCTCGCTGTAGCGGTCGCCGTACTTCCGGGCGAGCTCGCGCAGGACGCCCTGGTGGACGGACTGGAACAGCGCGCCCAGCTCGGCGGTGACGAAGACGATCCGGCGGGTGCCGTCGTCGACGATGTAGGCGCGCGCCCGGGTGCGCAGGTGGATGCCGGCGGTCTGCTGCTGCGGCATGGAGTAGCCCATCATGCCGTTCTCGGCCGCGGGCCCGGTGACGTCGCCGATGCCCACGCCCACCTGCAGCGCCGGTTCGGCAGCCTCGGCGGTTCTCGCCCCGAGCGCGGCGGCGAACGGGAGCGCGGTGGCTCCGGCCAGCACGGTACGACGACTCACCCGCATACGGTCTCCCGACTAACGTGAACGACTTTCGCGTTAGTCGGGACCGTACGTGACCCCGGTTACCCGGGCAACCCGGCAAAAGTGCCGACCCCGAGAGCCATGAGGGGCACCCTCATGGCTTCAGAGCCAGAGCCTCGGCAGATTCCCGGTCCGGTGACGACGCTCCACCAAGGTCGCGAATGACTCATTGGGGACCTCGGAGGTTCCCAATGAGTCATTCGCGACATCACAGCGGCCACCGGCGGCTCGCAAGGCCATGAACGGGTCGTTCACCTCGCCAGACGTCATGAACGACCCGTTCACGACGACCCGCGACCCCGGGCAGACGCGCACGACTTGCCGGGGGCCCCAGCTTTTCGAGCCATGAGGGTGCCGGAAAGTCCCCTTCAGGCCCGGTCAGCCCAGCGCGTCGGCGATCTTCGTCAGCGTCGCCGCGTCCCCGCGCAGCAGCAGCTGCGTCACCACCGTTTCCTCCCAGGCCTGCAGCTCGTCGCGGATCTTCGCCGGCGGCCCGATCAGCGAGGTGTCCTCGACCAGCGACGTCGGGATCGCGGCCGTCGCCTCCTCCTTGCGCCCGGCCAGGTACAGCTCCTGCACCTTGTCCGCCACGTCCTCGTACCCCAGCCGGGCGAAGACGTCGTGGTGGAAGTTCACGCTCTTCGCGCCCATCCCGCCGATGTACAGCGCCAGCGACGGCTTGATCCACGACGCCGCCTCCTCGACGTCGTCGTGCACGAGCACCGGGATCGAGCACGGGACCTCGAACGTCTCCAGGGTGTGCCGCGCCCCTTCCCGCGCGAAGCCCTCCTCCAGCGCCGCCTTGTAGAACCCGTTGCTCTTGGGCGAGAAGAACAGCGGGAGCCAGCCGTCGCCGATCTCCGCGGCCAGCGCGACGTTCTTCGGGCCCTCCGCGGCGAGGTGGATCGGGATCTCCGTGCGCAGCGGGTGCACCGTCGGCTTCAGCGCCTTGCCCAGCCCCGTCCCCCCGCGCAACGGCAGCTGGAAGTGCTGGCCGTCGAGCGTCACCGGGGCCTCGCGGGCGATCACCTGCCGGACGATGTCCACGTACTCCCGCGTCCGGGCGAGGGGCTTCGGGTACGGCTGGCCGTACCAGCCCTCGACGACCTGCGGGCCGGACGCACCCAGCCCGAGCACCATCCGGCCGCCGGAGAGGTGGTCGAGGGTCATCGCGCTCATCGCCGTGGCCGTCGGGGTGCGCGCGGACATCTGCACGATGTTCGTGCCGAGGCGGATCCGGCTGGTCGAGGCGCCGTACCAGGCCAGCGGCGTGAACGCGTCCGAGCCGTACGCCTCCGCCGTCCACACCGAGTCGAAGCCGAGCTCCTCGGCCTTGACCACGGCCTCCAGCGCGCCCGGGGTCGGGCCGCTGCCCCAGTACCCGACGTGGAATCCCAGCTTCACGAATGCCTCCTAGACGTTCGGCGCGTAGTGCTCGGGCTTGCCCCGCTCGGACAGCGGGGGCAGGTTCCTCCGTGGAGTCTCGACCACCGGCGCGCCGGGAGCCACCTCGCCGCGCCCGCGGCGCCAGCCGGCGCGGGCCCGCGGGTGGTAGCGGCGGTCGTGCGGGACGAGCTTGAACACGGCGTTGATCAGCTTCCCGGCCCGCCGGTGCCGGCGCGCGTCGCGCTCGGACCAGCGCAGGCCGAGCAGGTCGCGGATCTCGGGGTCGTAGAGCCCGGTCGTCAGCCAGACGAAGTTCTTCGCGATCAGCGCGCTCAGCGGCCGCCAGAGCGGGTCCGGCAGCCACGGCAGGAACGGCGGTTTCGCGATCCCGCGCAGGTCGAGGACGTCGCGGGTGGCCTTGTTGTCCTCGAGGACCTCGGCGCACATGTGCTTCCAGTAGCGCTGGAAGTCCGCCCAGCTCTCCGGCACCGGCCGCATGGTCATGTCGTACATCCGCCACCACGTGACGTGCTCGTCGAACAGCCGGCGCTTTTCGGCCTCGCCGATCCCGCCCATGAAGTGGTCGGCGATGAGGATCGTGCTGACGAAGAACGTCGAGTGCGCCCAGTAGTAGGTGTCGGGGTCGAGGGCGTGGTAGCGACGCCCCTTGGCGTCGACACCCTTGATGCGGTCGTGGTAGCCGCGGACCTGCAGAGCGGTCGCGTGGGCGCGCGGGCCGTCGTAGACGACGCCGCCGATCGGGTAGAGCGAGCGGAACAGCCGCTGCCAGCGCTCCTCGAAGAACCGCGAGTGCTGCTCGACGCCGGCACCGAGACCGGGGTGCATGTTCTGCATCGACCCGGCCCACAGCGCGATGAGCAGGCCGCGCCAGTCGCCGAAGTACTTCCACGTCAGCGAGTCGGGGCCCAGCGGTTCGGGGGCGTCCATCGGCGGCTCCTAGTCGAGTCGAACTGACTACGGCTGTTGTCAGGCTAGGATCTGACAACACACGTAGTCAACCGAGGAGTGATCATGCCGGGCCGCACGTGGGCGGGCACGACCCTGGACGACCGCAAGGCGCAGCGGCGCGAGCAGCTCGTGGCCGCCGGCCTCGAACTGCTGGGCACCGACGGGTCGGCCGGGACGAGCGTCCGCGCGGTGTGCCGGCACGCGAAGCTGACCGAGCGCTACTTCTACGAGAGCTTCGCCGACCGCGAAGAGCTGGTCGCCGCGGTGTACGAGCACGTCGGCGAGCAGGCGCGGCAGGCGCTCGTGGCCGCGGTGCGGGACGCGCCGAGCCCGGTCCTGCGGGCCGAGAACGCCGTGCGCGCGTTCGTCGAGCTGATCGTCGACGACCCGCGCCAGGGCCGGGTCCTGCTGCTCGCCCCGCTGACCGACCCCGCGCTGACCCGCCGGGGCCTGCACCTGCTGCCGGTCTTCGCCGCGCTCGTCGGGGAGCAGCTGTCCCACGGCGACGACACCGAACGCCAGATGGTCGCTGTCGGGCTGGTCGGCGCGCTGAGCAACGTCTTCATCGCCTACCTCGACGGATCGCTGAAGGTCTCGCGCGAGCGGCTCGTCGCCCACTGCGTGAAACTCGTGCTCGGCGCCGACGATCACTGACCTCACCTCCGACCTGGTGACAGTCGCGCGGGCGATCGGGCACACTCAACCCATGCGTACCGCTGGGCGGAACGAGGGCGTGAGCGGCGACGGCCTCGTCGCGGCCCGGCTCGCCGCGCTCCTCGAAGCCTTCCGGCCGGGCGACGAGACCCTGGGCGTCTCCGAACTGGCCCGCCGGACCGGGCTGGCGAAGACGACGGTGCACCGCCTCGTCGGGCACCTCACCGGCACCGGCCTCCTCGAGCGCGAAGCCGGCGCGGTGCGGCTCGGGCTGCGGCTGTTCGAAATCGGCCAACTGGCCTCACCCCGCCGGGGACTGGTCGAGGCGGCCCGGCCCTACCTCGCCGACCTGCGCGAGGCGACGCGCAACACCGTCCACCTCGCCATCCTCGAAGGCACCGAAGTCGTCTACCTCGACGTCTTGCGCGGCCCGGACGCGCCGACGCTGCCCTCGCGCATCGGCGGCCGGTTCCCCGCGCACGCCACCGGGGTCGGCAAGGCGATCCTCGCCTTTTCTCCGGAATCCGTGGTGAACCAGGTGATCGACGCCGGATTGCCCCGGATGAGCCCGAAGACGATCACCGCGCCCGGCCTGCTCCGACGGCAGCTCACGCGGATCCGGGAGGACGGGATCGCCTTGGAGCGCGAGGAATCCGGCGTCGGCGTCGTGTGCGCGGCCAGCCCGCTGCTCGACTCGCGCGGCGTCGCGGTCGCCGCCGTCTCGATTTCCGGGTGGGCCAACCGGATGCGGACCGAACGGGTTGCGCCCGCCGTCCGGACGGTGGCACTCGCGTTGACCCGGACACTCTCCGGCTCCACTCGCGACAGTCGGAAATAATCTTGCCGGACAAGGGTTTCGCGGTGCATAGGCCGTCCGGCTGACATAATCGTCCCGAGCTGGACCGGTGATCGGGAGCGGCTACGATCCGTCCAATGGCCCAGCACAGCGCGGAAACGACCGGCCCGGGCCGCTCCCCCGCGACGATTCCCGGGCCGGCGGTCACCGGCTCCTCCGCCGCGCACCGGTTGCTGTCGCTCGACGTCGTGCTCGCGCTCCTGGCGCTGGCCGGCGGCCTGCGGGTGCTGTACCTCGCCGCGCCCGCGCCGGCCCTGCCCGCCGAAGCCGCGAACGTCGCCCACGCCTACGCGCTCGGCCACCTCACCCCGTTCACCGACGCCGGCGGCGCCGGGATCAGCCGGTTCGGCTGGTGGCAGCTCTCGGCCTACACGATGGTCACCGACGCGTTCGGGCGGTCGGCGACGGCACTCGCGGCGGTCCGCGAAGCCGTGCTCATCGCCGCGGTGCTCAGCGCCCTGCTGCTCTGGTTCCTGGCGCGCCGGCTCGGGTTGACGCGGTGGGCGGCCGCGGCCGCGGTGCTGCTGCTCGCGGCGTCCCCGCTCGCGCTCGGCCTGCAGCGGCTGGTCGTCGTCGAGCACCTGGCGGTGGTGTGGGCGCTGGGCGCGCTGGTCCTCATCACGAAACCCGGCGCGCGGATCCGCCACGATGCCCTGGCCGCGGCCTGCCTGCTCGCGGCCGTGCTCACTTCGCCGCTGGCGCTGGTCTTCCTGCCCGCGGCGGGCTGGCTGCTGGTGCGGCGCGCGCCGGCCCGCGCGGCCTTGGTGGCGGTGCTGCTCAACCTCGGGCTGGGCATCGCGTTCGGCCCGGCGGCCGCCGCCCTCCGGCCGCACCTCGCCGACAGCGGCCGCCCGTCGGTCGCCGACTGGGTCGCCCTCGACCCGGCGTGGGCGGTGCTCTCGACCGTGGCGCTGGTGGCCGCGCTGGCCGTGACCGCCTTGCGGCCGTTCGCGGTGTCCGGCCTGCTCCTCGTGGCGGCCCTGCTCGTTCCCGGCGTGCCGGACACCGCCGTGCTCGCGCTGCTGCTGCCGCTCACCCCGCTGCTGCTGGCCGCGCTCGTCCAAGCCCTGTCGCGGCAACCCGTCTCGGCGCACCGGTGGAACCCCGGCCGCGGTCCCGGCCGGGCGCTGGCCGCGGTCGTCCTCCTCGCCGTGGTCGCCGCCGGCTGGACCTACGGCTACCCGGCCCTGCGGCCGACGACCGACCGCGGCGGGCCGCTCACCGAAGCGCAGGAGTGGTTGCGGGCCAACGCTTCCGGCGCCCGGGTGCTGGTCGACGACGGCGCCTGGGCCGAGCTCGCCAAGGCCGGCTGGCCGACCGGGTTGCTCGTCCCGCCCGCCGCGTGCGCGGCCACCTGCCCGCCGGTCGAATGGGCGGTCTTCGCGGACGGCGCCACCGACCTCCGTGGCCGCTACCCCGCCATCGGCACCGCCTTGGCGGAGGCCGGCGCGACCGCGGTGTTCGGCACCGGCGACCGCGCGGTCACCGTGTCCCGCCTCGGCCTGCCGGCCGCCGACCCGGCCGCGCCGTCGGAGGAGTCCGCCCGCACCCACGCGGGCGAAGCCCTCGCGGCGTCGGCCCGGATCACCCTGCCCCCGGACGCCGCCGCCGTACTGCGCGCCGGTCAGGTCGACCCGCGGCTGATCGCGACGATCGCCGCGCTCGCGGCGCTCCGCCCGGTCAGCGTCGGGGCGTTCCCCGCCGTCCCCGGCGAAGACCCCGCCGGCCAGCCGCGCCGCCAGGTGCTCCTGACGGCGGGCAAGGACGCCGTGGCCGCGTTCTACACCGGCCAGCGCGACCTGTTCCGCCCGACCTCGGTCACCGAGACCGCGGCCGGCGTGCTCGTCACCTACCCGCTGTTCGCACCCCCGGGACTGCTGGTTCCGTTCTCCTCCCCCTGACGGCGAAAGGACCTCCCATGCGCACCCTCCCGTCCAGACTGCTCAGACCCGGCGGGCTGACCGCCGCGGCCCTCCTGCTCGTCGCGCTGGCGCCGGTGACGGCCGAGGCGGCGACCGCCCCCGGCCCGGGCGTCGGCTGGATCCGGGTCGGCCACCTGTCGCCGAAGGTCCCGCCGGTGGACATCTACTTCGCCCCCTTCGGGCAAGCCGAAAAGGTCGTCATCCGCAAGGCCGGCTACGGCGCCGTCACGCCGTACTCCTCGCTCGACCCCGGCAAGTACACGCTGTCGATGCGGCCTGCCGACGCCTCGTCGAGCACGCCGCCCGCGCTGTCGGCCACCATCGAAGTCGCCGAGCGCAGCGCCTACTCGCTGCTGGTGTTCGCGAACGGCCCGGACGGCACGCTCAAGGGCGACCTGGTCACCGACGACCTCAGCGCGCCCGCCGCCGGCAAGGGCCGGGTCCGGGTGGTCGAAGGGTCGGCGGCGATCGCGCCGGTCACCGTGGCCGGACCGCAGGGCGTCACCCTCGCCAGGGACGCGGCCTACGGCCAGACGTCGTCCTATGTGGACGTTGCGGCGGGACGCTGGCCGCTGCAGCTCTCGGGCGGGGCGGTGAAGTCGGCCGCCGACGTCGACGTCAAGGCGGGCTCGTCGACGACGCTGCTGGTCACCGAGAACTCCGGAGCGCTGAAGGCGAACGCCATCGCCGACGGCGCCTCGCTGCCCGAACCGCCGAAACTGGGCGTCGAGACCGGCGGTGGCGGCACCGCGCCGTCGTCCGGTACCCCGCTCTGGCCGGCGCTGGCAGCGGTGGGGTTGCTGGCCGCGCTGCTCGGGGGACGCCGGGCGGCTCGTGCGCGCTGACCTCGGCGCGCTGCTCGTCGCGGCGCTGCTGGCCGGAGGCTGCTCGGCGGCCCCGGCCGCACCGCCACCCGCCGTCCGGGCCCCGTCCGCGCCCCCGGCGGCGACCGGGCCCCTGCCGCTGCCCGCCGCGGCCGACGTCCGCCCGGTGCGGCTGCGCATCCCCGCCATCGGCGTCGACGCACCCGCGCTCGTCCCGCTCGGGCTCGGCGCGGACCACCAGCTCGAAGCGCCCGCGCGCTTCCAGGACGTCGGCTGGTACGCCGCCGGACCGGTGCCGGGTGACCCCGGCCCGGCGGTGATCGCCGCGCACGTCGACTCCCGCGCCGGACCGGCGCCGTTCTTCCGGCTGCGCGACCTGCACGGCGGCGACCAGGTGTTCGTCGCGCGCTCGGACGGCCAGGAGACCCGGTTCGTCGTGGACGCCGTCCAGCGCTACCCGAAGGACGCGTTCCCGACCGACGCGGTGTACGGGCCCGCGCCGGGCAGCGCGCTGCGGCTCATCACCTGCGGCGGCAGCTTCGACGCGGCGAAACGCTCGTACCGCGACAACATCGTCGTCTACGCCTCGACCCGCTGGGCCTAGAACTCCTTGATCAGCCCGCGCCGCGCCAGCTCCGGCCGGACGCCGTCGCCGAACCAGTACGCCTCCTCCAGGTGCGGGTAGCCCGACAGCACGAACTCGGTCACGCCGGCGCTGTGGTACTCCTCGATCAGGTCCGCGACCTCGCCGTGGCTGCCGACCAGCGCGGTCCCGGCGCCGCCGCGGACCAGGCCGACACCGGCCCAGAGGTTCGGGTGGATCTCCAGGCCGCGGACGCCGCCGTCGGTCCGGCCGCCGTGCAGCGCCACCATCCGCTGCTGCCCCACCGACTCGCTCGCCGCCAGCTGCGCCTGCGCCTTGGCGACCTGCTCCGGGCTCAACGCGTCCAGGAGCTTCTGCGCCTCCGCCCAGGCATCGGCCGAGGTGTCGCGGGAGATCGTGTGCAGCCGCACGCCGAACCGGATCGGCCGGTCGCCCGCCAGCTCGCGGACCTTGCCGATCTTCTCCGCGACCTGCGCGGGCGGCTCGCCCCAGGTCAGGTAGACGTCGGCGTGCCGGGCCGCGACCGGCAGCGCGGCCGGTGACGAGCCCCCGAAGTAGATCGGCGGGACCGGGTCCGGCGCGGCCAGCGTCGTCGCGCCTTCGACGCGCAGGTGCTCGCCTTCGAACGTGAACGGCTGCCCGGACCAGACCCCGCGCACGATGGTCAGGAACTCGTCGGTGCGCGCGTAGCGGGCGTCGTGGTCGTGCCAGTCACCGAAGCGCCGCTGCTCCACGGCGTCGCCACCGGTGACGATGTTGAGCAGCACCCGCCCGGCCGACAGGCGCTGGAACGTCCCCGCCATCTGGGCGGCGAGCGTCGGGGAGATGACGCCGGGCCGGAACGCGACCAGGAACTTCAGCCGGGTCGTCTCGCGGATCAGCGCGGCCGTGGTGAGCCACGCGTCCTCGCACCATGTGCCGGTCGGGGTCAGGACCCCTTCGAAGCCCTGCCGCTCGGCGGCGCGGGCGACCTGGGCGAGGTAGTCGAGATCCGGCTGACGCTGCGCCGACGGGCCCTGGGACCGGTTGGCGTGGAAGCGTTCCACGATCGTGCGGCCGTCGCCGCTGGTGGGCAGGAACCAGTGCAGCCTGATGCTCATCCGTTGCTCCTCGCCTGGTCCAGGTCAGGGGCGAACCGCCGGTCGGCGAACGCCGCGAAGTCCACCTTGCCCGGCAAAGTCTTCTCTTCGGTGAACGCGTCCGCGAGCTGCTGCTCGGACGCGATCACGGAGTCGTCCAGCGCGATCGGCAGGTCACGCCCGGCGTCGACCGCCTTCTGCGCCACTTCGAGCTTCAGTCCGGTCTCCTTCGCCCAGGCCGCCGCCCATTCCGCCCGGTGCGTGTCGGCCCACTTCTGCGCTTTGACCACGCGGACGGCGAAGTCGCGCAACGCCGAGTTCTTGCCGGGGTCGGCCAGCGCGACGGTGCCCGCGGTCAGGAACCCGAGGCCGTTGGAGGCACCGCGACCGTCGGCCAGCACTCGGGCGTGCGCTTCGAGCTGCGCCTGCGCGGTGTAGGGGTCCCAGATCGCCCAGGCGTCGATCGTGTGCTGGGTGAACGCGGCATAGGCCTCCGCCGGCTGCAGGAAGTTCAGCTTCACGTCCTTTGTGGACAGTCCGTTGTTGTGCAGGGTGTTCAGCAGCTGGCCGTGGGCCGAGGTGCCCTTGCCGACACCGATCGTCTTGCCCTTCAGCTCGGCCACGCCGCGCAGCGGCGAATCCGGCGGGACGAGCACGGCCTCCCGCTCGACGTTGCTGCGCGAAACGCTGATCACCTTGATCTTCGCCTTCGCCGCGGCCGCGAAGATCGGCGGCGTGTTGCCGACGCGGCCGGTGTCGATCGCACCGGCCGACGCGGCTTCCAGCAGCGGCGGGCCGGAGGTGAAGGTGGCCCATTCGATCCTGTACGGCGTCCCGGCCAGCAGACCGGCCGCGGTGAGCAGCGACTTGACGCCGCCCTTCTGGTCACCGACCTTGAGCGTCACCTTCGCCAGGTCCGCCGCGCTCACCGGGCCCGGCACGGCCGCCTGGTCGGTACCGGTCGCCGAGCCGCACCCGGCCAGCACGACCGCGGCCGCGACCGCGGCCACTCCCCTACGCCACAGCATCTTCGGTCACTCCCAGGTCCGCCAGCACGCGGCGGCGGAGGTCGTCGTGGTCGTCGGTTTCGCGCGGCCGGTGGGTGGCCACGATCCGGCCGCCGTCGAGCACCAGGACCCGGTCGGCGAGGCGCAGGGCCTCGTCGACGTCGTGGGTCACCAGCAGCACGCCGGGCCGGTGCCGCCGCCAGAGGTCCAGCACCAGGCCGTGCATCGCGATGCGGGTCAGCGCGTCAAGGGCGCCGAACGGCTCGTCGAGCAGCAGCAGGTCGGGTTCGCGCACCAGCGCGCGGGCCAGCGACACGCGCTGCGCCTCGCCGCCGGAGAGCGTGAGCGGCCAGTCGTCGGCGTGCTCGGTCAGCTGGACCTCGGCGAGCGCTTTCTCGGCCAGTGCCCGGTCGCGGGACCTGGTGACGCCGTCCTGGCGCAGGCCGAGGACGACGTTGCGCCAGACCTTCCGCCACGGCAGCAGTCTCGGCTGCTGGAACGCGACCGAGACCGTGCCGGTGACTTCCGCGCCGCCCTCGACGTCGCCGTCGAGCCCGGCCAGGACGCGCAGCAACGTAGACTTTCCGGACCCGCTGCGGCCCAGCAGGGCGACGAACTCGCCGCGCTCCACGGTCAGATCGAGTCCACTGAGGACGGTGCGGTCGCCGAACCGCTTAGTGAGGTCGCGGACCTCGGCTACCGGGTTCGCCACCGCAGCACCTTCCGTTCGAGCAGCCGGACCAGCGCGTCGGTGACCAGGCCGAGCAGGGCGTACAGGACCAGGCCGACGACCACGACGTCGGTGCGCAGGAACTCCCGCGCGTTGTTGATGAGGTAGCCGACGCCGGCGTCGGCGTTGACGGTCTCGCCGACGATCAGCGCGAGCCAGGCGATGCCGAGCGACTGCCGCAGCCCGACGAGCGCCTGCGGCAGCGCACCGGGGATGACGACGTGCCAGAGCCGTTCCGCGCGGCTGAACCCGAGCGCCCGCGACGCTTCGACGAGGTTCGGGTCGGCGCTGCGGATTCCCGAGTGGACGTTGAGGTAAAGCGGGAAGGCCACGCCGAGCGCGACCAGCACGATCTTCGTTTCCTCGCCGATGCCGAACCACAGGATGAACAGCGGGATCAGGCCGAGGAACGGCAGCGTGCGCAGCATCTGCACCGGCGGGTCGACCAGCACCTCACCCCAGCGGGACAGCCCGGAGACGATGCCGAGGACCACCCCGACGACGGCGCCGATCGCGAACCCGGCGCCGACCCGGCCGAGCGAAACCGCGAACGCGTCACCGAGTTCGCCGCTGCGCGCGACCTCGACACCGGCCTGCACGACCGTCCACGGTGAACTGAGCTTGTCGGGCGGCAGGACGCCGGTGGCGCTCGCGAGCTGCCAGGCGGCCACGAGCACCACCGGGCTGATCCAGCGCCGGAGGTCGAGGCGCCGCGCCTTGCGCGGTGGCCGGTGGCCGGCCGGCCGGGCGCGCGCGAGCACGCCCGTGGTGGAAATCGACACGGATTTCTCCCGGGGACGGGGGTTTCTTCGATTGCGTGGCCCCGACCTTCCGGCCCTTGGGAAGGGAAGTCAATCCGCGCCCACTCCGTGAACGCCCCGCGTTTCAGCCCGTGGAACGGCTTGGCTCAGCCGCCGAACATGACCTTCCATTCGTCGAGCGACCGCGGCCGGTAGACGAAGTTGCTGCGCTTGACCTCCGACAGCGCGGCCGACGGCTCGGCCGAGTACTGGTGCCCCGGGTAGACGACGGGATCCCCGGCCAGCCCGGCGAGCGCCTGCAGGCTGCGGTAGATCTCTTCGGCGTCCCCGCCGGGGAAATCGGTGCGGCCACAGCCTTCGAGGAACAGCGTGTCCCCGGAGACGAGCTTGTCCTCGACGAGGAAGCACTGGCTGCCCGGCGTGTGCCCGGGCGTGTGCAGCAACCGGATCGGGATGGCACCGACCTCGAGGACGTCGTCGTGGTCGTGCGCGCACAGGTCCGTCCCGGACACCCCGGTGACCCGCCGCACCCACTCGGTCTCGGCCCCGTTGACGTGGATCGGCACCTGCTCGACGGCCAGCAGCTCGGCGATCCCGGGGAGCGAGAAGCCGAGCATCTCGCCCCCGACGTGATCGGGGTGGTGGTGCGTGGCGAGCACCCCGGTCAGCCGCATCCCGTCGTTCTCGAGCACGTCCAGCAGATCCCGCACGGCGTAGGCGGGATCGACGATCACCGCGTCCCCGCTCTCGCGGTCGCCGATCAGGTAGGCGAAGTTCAGCATCTGCGTGGCCACCGGATCCCCGACGGCGAAGTCGCGGCCGGCGAGCAGCTGCCGGAAGTAGAGCCGATCAGTCATGCCGGACACCTTACGGTCCGCCCGCCGCCGAGGTGGCGGCCCGGACGAGGGATCGCGTCAAGCCGTCTTGAGGAGCCCCATCCGGTCCGCCATGCCCCGCACCTCGCGGGCGACGCCTTCCCGGCGCGTCCGAGCGAGCATGGTCGAGATGATCTCTCGCACGAAGGGATTGCTCCGGGTGCGGATGTGCCCGAGCTTCTCCGCGCGGACGAGCAGTGCGACGACCTCCTCGTCCGGCCTGCGGATGCCGTAGAGCGCACGTGCGTGCTCGATCAGGAACGTCGTCCGGCGCGAATCGATGGCCAGCTCCCCCGGATCGATGCGGTCGGCGAGCCGCGCGGCTTCGGCGTGGTCCCCGCGCTCGAGCGCGGACGAAATACGCCAGAGGACGACATTGACCGGACTGAACAGCAGGAAGTTCTTGTTCCCGTGTTCGACGTGCTCCGCCAGCCCGGCCGCTTCATCGAGGGCCGCGGTCGCGTCCCCACCCAGCACGGACTCGGTGTACCCGGTGGTCAAGGTGAGTGCACCGCGCACGTCGTAGGCATCAGCCGGGACACCGTCGAGGGCTCGTTCGGCGAGCTTCGCCGCACGCCGGTGCGCGCCGAGCCCCGACAGGGCCTGCGTGCGCGCGAACTCGGCCAAGGCGATCCAGCCGGGCTCCCCCAGCCGTTGCGCGGCCTCGTGTCCCCGATCCGCGGCTATCCAGGCCAGCTCGAACGCACCGAGTCCCTTCGTGAGGAGCGCGGCGGTGTGGGTGGCGGTCACCAGCGAACGCAACGCTTCGGGTTTGTCCACGTGGGTGTGCAGTGCCACCAGCAGATCGGGGAGCCGAGCACCCACCTCGGCATCCTGGTTCGCCTGCCGGAGCGCGGCCAGCAACTGCGTCTCCGACAGAAGCGCAGCGAGCTCACCGACCGGCGATTCCGCGCCCTCGAGGTCCGTGCTCAGCAGCGCGTCGCGGATCGCCGGAACGGCGGTGCCCGCCTGCGGGTCGCGGATCTCCAGTCCGTCGCCGGTGATGTCGTACAAGCTGACGCGCAACGCCCCGGCGATCGCCACGAGTGTCGAGCGCTTGTCGATCGCCGAGCGTTCGTTCTCGATCTTGGACAGGTAGCCCTTCGACAAGCCGGACAGGCCGGCCAGCTGGTCGAGCGACATACCGCGCCAGCGGCGGAACCGTCGAATCGTCACGCCGATCGAGTCCATGCGGACATGCTACTCAGCCGGGTTTCCTCCAAGGAAACGTTTGTGAACTGCGCGTTTGTAGATTTCCTGACCATGCGTGATCATTTGCTCACTCCGCGAACCTGCCCAGGCTCCGACCCGAAGGCGGTGATCTACATCGACCCGGAGGGAATCCACCCGATCGTCGACGGGGAATGGCACCGTGCCCGGCTGACCGGCATCCCGCAGGCCGGGCAGAGCGTCATGATGCTGTGCGGCGTCACCGCCTCCGCCACGTTCCGGCCGCTTGATCAACGCCGGGACCACGGGGTACCGACAGCGTGCTCACGCTGCGACTCGATCCACCGCCGGGAACGCGGCATCCCCCAGCAGCACACTCGACAGAGCGGCTGAAGGGGCTAGCTGTCCGCCGGGGTGGCGGCCCGGACCAGCGCCGCCAGGACCGCGGCCACCGCCGGGGGGTCCGGGGGATCGCCGTACGTGGCCGCGTGGATGCGGCGGTGGGCGCCCGGCAGCTCGGTCGCGTGGATGTCCGGGTGGCGGTGGGCCGCCAGGGCGAGGCCGGGCAGCGTGGCCACGCCGGTGCCCGCCGCGACCAGGGACTGGACCACCACCATGTCGTCGCTGTGCGCAGCGATTCGCGGGGTGAAGCCCGCTCGGCCGCACACCGCGTCCAGCTCCGCGCGGCAGTGGTCGCAGCCGCCGATCCAGGCGGAGTCGCGGTGGGCGGCCAGCGTGTCGCCCGGGTGGCGGCTGATGATGTGGATCGGGTCGTCGGCGAGGTGGCGGAACCGGAAGCCCTCCCCCTCGAGCCGGGAACCGGCGTACTGGAAGACCAGGGCGACGTCGAGGTCGCCGCGGCGCAGCAGGTCCAGGGCCTCCGCCGGGTGCTGGTCGGCCAGGCTCAGCTCCAGTCCCGGGTGGTCGCGCGCCAGGGCGGCGGCCGCTTTCGGGACCAGGGTGCTCAGCACGGACGCGTTCGCGGCCAGCCGGACGCGCCCGGCGCGCAGGCCGATCTGGGCGGCCAGTTCGGTGGCCGCCGCGTCGACGCGGCCGACGATCTCGGCCGCGCGGTCGGCGAGCAGCCGCCCTTCCTGGGTCAGGCGGATGCCGCGGCCGACGCGCTGGACGATCTTGGCGCCGGTGGCCGCTTCCAGTCGGGACAGGTGGTGGCTCACCGACGGCTGCGAATAGTGGAGCTCGCGGGCCGCGCCGGTCACCGACCCGTGCCGGGCCACCGCGGCCAGGACCTTGAGCTGGACCAGGCTGAGCATTCATCGAAGATATCAATGCTTCGACACCGCGATTGGCATTGGACGTCATGTCCGGCCCGGTCCATCCTGGTGCGAATCCCCGAGGAGGGCACGACGATGACGGTGACCTGCGATCTCACGATCACGCTCGACGGCTACGCGGCCGGGCTCAACCAGACCGAGCAGCGCCCGTTCGGCGACGACGGCGGCGACGGCTGGGGCGACCGGCTGCACGCCTGGTACGGCGAAGGCCACGACGAGCACCCGGCCGAGTTCGACCGGATGCTCACCGCCAAGGCGTTCATCATGGGGCGCAACATGTTCGGCCCGGTGCGCGGCCCGTGGGACCGGCCGTGGACGGGCTGGTGGGGCGAAAACCCGCCGTACCACGGCCCGGTCTTCGTGCTCACCCACCACCCGCGCGACCCGCAGCCGATGGCCGGCGGCACCACGTTCCACTTCGTCACCGACGGCATCGA
Organism: Amycolatopsis sp. cg9; assembly: GCF_041346945.1. Taxonomy (NCBI): domain Bacteria; kingdom Bacillati; phylum Actinomycetota; class Actinomycetes; order Pseudonocardiales; family Pseudonocardiaceae; genus Amycolatopsis; species Amycolatopsis sp. cg9. The sequence continues at coordinate 8,059,520 of NZ_CP166850.1, forward strand.
GGCCGCGATGGACCGCGCGCGCGAAGCGGCCGGCGACGGCGGCATCTCCGTCCACGGCGGCGCGACCACCGTCAACCAGTACCTCGCCGCGGGCCTGGTCGACGAGCTGCGGCTGCACGTCTCGCCGTTCACCCTCGGCGCCGGCGTCCGGCTGTTCGACGGCGTGCCGCCGCTGAACCTCGAGCAGGTGGACTCACGCACGACGCCATCGGTCACGCACCTGCGGTACCGCGTGCTCCGCTGAAGCTCGCCGTGGTCAGCACGAGCCGGCCGAAGACCCCGCCCGCGTCCAGCTTCCGGTGCCCCGCCTCGGCTCGCTCCAGCGGCAGCACCTCGTGCACGACCGCCCGCAGGCCACCGGCGAAGAGGTCGGCGATCGCGGCGGACCGGTCGGCCACGGGCACGGTGTCCGCGCTGAAGGTCGCGAAGGACAACGACCGGCGGAACGCCGTGAACAGCTCTTTCCCGAAGTCCGCGGGCGGCTCGCCGGCCATGATCCCGACGGCCACCAGACGGCCGTTGGGGTTGAGCTTGGTGAAGAACGACGGGAGGTCCGGACCGGCGACGACGTCGAGGATGACGTCGAAGCCCTCCGCGCCCCCGCCGTCGCGGCCGAGCACGTGCGTCGCGCCCAGCTCCCGCAGCCGTTCGCCGCGCTCGGGCGACGACGTCGTCACCGCGATCGCCCCGGCCCCGCCGCGGGCCGCCAGCTGGACCGCCATGGTCCCGATGCCGCCGGCCGCGCCGCGCACCAGCACCGACTCGCCCGGGGCGAACCGGGCGTGGCGCAGGCCGAAGTGGGCCACCATGTCGGAGCTGCCGAGCGTCACCGCGTCGACCGGTGACAGGGCCGGCGGGAGCAGGACGAGCGTCTCGACGGGGGCGACCGCCTGCTCGGCGTACCCGCCGCCGACACCGGCGAAGGCCCAGACCCGCCGTCCGATCCACGCCCGGTCGACGCCCTCGCCGACCGCGGCCACCGTGCCGGCGATCTCGCCGCCGAGGACGTGCCCGGGCCGGAAGCCGTAGGCCGCGAGCGCGCCGCTGCGGATCAGCGCGTCGACACCGCCGACGCCGATTGCCTCAGTGGTGACCAGTACCTGCCCGCCGGCCGGGTCCGGGGCCGGGAGGTCGACGACGGCCAGCCCTTCAGGGCCGCCGAATTCCCGCACCGCGACTGCTTTCACTGTCTTCTCCGTCGTTCCGGGGTCCATGATCGACGCGGACGGTAACGGACGCCCCCGTCCGGTTGGCTAAACTGAGGGAGTGACCGAGGTTTTGCCTCACCTCCGGCGTTCCGACGCCCGGGACAACCGCGAACGCATCCTCGAAGCGGCCCGCGCGGTGTTCGCGGCCGACGGCCTGGCGGTGCCGATGCGCGAGATCGCCCGGCGCGCCGAGGTCGGCCCGGCGACCCTGTACCGCCACTTCCCGACCAAGGAAGCGCTGGCCACCGAAGCGTTCGCCGACCAGATGCGCGCGTGCTACGCGATCGTCGACGAAGGACTCGCTGACCCCGATCCGGGGCGCGGCTTCACCTCGGTGATCGAGAACCTGTGCGAGCTGTACGCCCGCGACCGGGGCTTCACCGCGGCGTTCACAGCGGTGTTCCCGCACGCGCTGGACTTCGCGGCGGACCGCGAACGCGCGGTGAAGTCGATCGCGGAGCTGACCCGCCGGGCCCGCGAAGCCGGTCACCTGCGCCCGGACGTCGGGCTCGACGACGTGATCCTGATCCTCATGGCCAACGGCGGCATCCAGGCCGCGTCACCGGCGGCCCACGTCGCGGCTTCACGGCGTTTCGCCGCTCTCGCGATCCGGGGCTTGCGGGCCTGACGCCCACTGGTGGCCGCTCCCCTGGTGCAGGGCGGCGTACGCGCGGTCCCGGAGGACGTTGGCCTCGTGGTCGGACAACGTTGCGCCCAGCGGGCGGAGCACCAGGCGGACCAGCAGGTTCTTCTGCCCGCGGTGCGCCCCGAGCCGGGCGAGCGCGGCCGCCGGCAGTTCCGCGCACGGCGTCTCCTGGCGGATCTCGACCGACTCGACGACGTCGGCTTCGTCGCCGAGCGCGTCCCGGACGCGGTCACCGAGGTCTTCGGCCCGGTCGTCCGCGTCGACCGCGATCGAGAGGTCGCGGCGCACGGGCGGCAGCGCGGACACCGGCCGGTAGGGCGCGAGGTCGGTCAGCTGAGCGGCGACGGCCGGTTCGGCCGACCGCAGGAGCCGGATGTCGGGAATGCCCTTGCGCAGCATCACCATCCGGTCGAGCCCCATGCCGAGCGCGAGCCCGGACCACCCGGGACCGAGACCGGCGCGCGCGAGCACGGCGGGGTGCGCGAGCCCGCACTCGGCGACCTCGACCCAGCGGCCGTCGTGCTCGACGTCGAGCTGCGCACCGTCCACTGTGTACGGATGGCGGCGCGGCTCGAGCCGCCACCTCGCGTCCGGCACGAGCGCGGCGACCATGTCCTCGAGGTCGGCCCGGCCGCGGGGGCCGCGGGTGATCCGCCACAGGTCGAGCTGGTGCGGCGTGCCGCTGTGCAGCCGGTCGATGCTGTCGCGCCGGTAGACGACGCCGGGGCAGACGAGCAGGACGTCGTCGGCCGGGCAGGCGGCCAGCGCCCGCAGCGCCGCGGGGACCATGGCGGTGGAGTGGCTGCGCAGAACGTGGTCGCGGTCGACGTACCGGGTGTAGCGGGCGTCGCGGGTGACGTCGGCGGGGTCGTAGCCGAGGTTGTCGTAGTTGTCGGCGACGGTGACGATCCGATCGCCGGGCCACCACCGCACGGCACAGCGCCATCGGGCGGCGAGCGCATCGACGGCCTGGCCGACGACGAGCTGCACGGCATGGGTTCCGGCCCGCGCATCGGTGAGATCCCGGACGGCGAGCGCACGGGTGAGCTGGGCAGGGGTGAGTGGTTCGGGCATGGGTGGGCCTCCGGGGTGAGCGGGTCGCGTGGAGGGACGGCTCCCCCTGGCCCGGGCGCTCCGGCGAGGTCAGTGCAGGCGGCGTCGCACCTGATCCCGGCCGTCAGCACATGCCGACGGCGGACGTGGCACCGGAACCCCGCTGGCACCCGCGAAGGGCCAGGGGGCCGGTAAATCGGCGGTACTCCGCAACGACGGCCACAAACCAAGGTTAGCGGCGCCGTCACCCGGATTTCCGCGTCGCCGCAGGGGGTCGCCGCCGGCCCACCGCTCGCGAGCGCCCGCCGGCCGCACCCGGGCGCCGGTCGCTGCCAAGCGGATCCCGCGCCGGCCGAAATCCCGGTCTGATCCCGCTCGCCGGCGGCCACCACCGCCTGCCCCCTTTCACCAACGGCGTGTCCCGCCCGGTCCGTCACCTCGGACCGTGCGTTCCCGCCGAACGGCTCACCCCTCCCTCACTCGCCCACCTCCCCGTCCGCCAGCTCGCGCAGCACGTCCAGGTGTCCCACGTGCCGCGCCGTCTCCTGGACCACGTGGGCCACCACCCAGCGCACCGTGAACTCCGACCTCCGCCGCGTCCGGTCGTCCGGGCCCAGCCGGCGCAAGGCCTTCTCCGCTCGGCCCCACTCCGCGCGGTACGCCGCGACCACGGACTCCGGGGTGTCGGACTCCGCCAGGTCCCAGCTCGGGTCCGGGGTTCCCGCCCACAGCGACGGCAGGTCCGCCCCGCCCGCCTCGATGCACAGCCACCAGCGCTCCACCGCCGTCAGGTGCTTCACCACACCCAGCGCGCTCAGCCGCGGCGAAGTGGGCAACGGGGTCGCTGCCGCCAGTGGACGTGGCAAGCCCGCCAGCTTGTTCACCGCCGTCGCGCGGAGGAACTGCAGGAAGTCCAGCTGAAGGCGCAGTTCGTCGGCCGCCAGCCTCGCGGGCCAGCGGCGGTGCGTCTTCGAACTCGTGTTCGACATGACCGCAACGTACCCCACGGGTCCGACAAAATAGAGTGATCGGCATGTGGTGGGGACTGCTCTGCGCCTTGGGCGCGGCTATCGCGTACGGCGTCGCTTCGGTGATGCAGGCGGTCGCCGCGCAGGCGACCGACACCGGGGCCGACGGCGGCGTCGATCCGAAGCTGCTCGTGCGCGTGCTCGGCCAGTGGAAGTTCGTCCTCGGCCTCGCGCTGGACATCCTGGGGTTCGGCGCGCAGATCGCCGCCCTGCACGTCCTCCCGCTGTTCGTCGTGCAGGCCGCGCTCGCCGCGAGCCTCGCCGTCACGGCCGTCGCCGCGCGGTTCCTCGGGGTGCGGCTCGGGCGCCGCGAGTGGGCCGCCGTTGCCGTCGTCTGCGCGGGGCTCGCGCTGCTCGGGGCCGCCGCCGAAAGCGAAGGGTCCGATCCCGTCGGGCTCGGGTTCCGGCTGGTGCTGATCGGCGCGGTCGTCGTGCTGGCCGGCGCCGGGATCGCCGCGGGGAAGGCGAGCCGCCGGGTGCGGACGCCGGCGCTCGGGCTCGTCGCCGGGCTGAGCTTCGGGGTCGTCGCCATCTCCGGGCGGATCATCCCGAGCCTCGCGCCGCTCGACCTGCTCACCGATCCCGCGACCTACACCGTCGCGGTCGCGGGCGGGATGGCGATGTTGTTCTACGCCACCGCGCTGCAACGCGGGAGCGTCACCACGTCCACGGCGATGATGGTGCTCGGCGAGACCGTGTTCCCGTCGCTGATCGGCGTGTTCGCGCTCGGCGACCGCACGCGGCCGGGCTTCGCGGTCGTCGCCGTCGCCGGGTTCGTGCTCGCCGTGGCCGCCGCGCTCGCGCTCGCGCGGTTCGGGGAACCGGCCACCGAGCCGCGGACTGAGACGAAGCCGACCGTTTTCCCGTAACTCTTTTACTTAGACTAGCCTTACCTATCCACGACGCGGACAGGGAGGCGCGGGTGAGCACGACGGGACGGGAAGTCCTCCGCCGGTCGATCGCCGGGCAACGACGATCGGTGACCCTCGCGGCGCTGCTGACAGCGTGCCACCAGGGCGGCGAAGCGCTGGTGCCGGTGGTGATCGGCGTGGTGATCGACCAGGCCATCGCCGACGGATCGGTGGGCACGCTCCTGCTCTGGCTCGCGGTGCTGGGCGTCCTCTTCGCCGCGCTGTCGACCAGCTACCGGCTGGGCGCCCGCTTCGGGGAGCGCGCCGCGGAACGCGCGGCCCACGAACTCCGGCTCGACGTCGGACGCCGGGTGCTGCACCCGGGCGGCGTCGCCGACTCCGGGACACTGGCCGGCGAACTGGTCAGCATCGGGACGTCGGACGCGAAGCGGGTCGGCACGGTCAACGGCGTCCTGCCGTTCGCCGCGGCCGGGCTGGCCGGGCTGCTGGTCAGCGCCGTCGCGCTGCTGACCATGTCGCTGCCGCTGGGCCTGCTCGTGCTGCTCGGCACGCCGCCGATGCTGTACCTGGCCCACCTGATCGGCAAGCCACTGGAACGCCGCAGCGAGGCCGAGCAGGAGCGGTCGGCGTTCGCGTCCGGCATCGCCACCGACCTCGTCGCCGGGCTGCGCGTGCTCAAGGGCGTCGGGGCCGAAAGCGCCGCCGTCGACCGCTACCGCCGCACCAGCCAGGACTCGCTGAAGGCGACGCTCCGGGCGGCGCGCGCCCAGGCCTGGCACAACGGCACGCTGCTGGCGCTCACCGGCGTCTTCATCGCGGTGGTCGCGCTCGTCGGCGGAAACCTCGCCGCGGCGGGCGACATCAGCGTCGGCGACCTGGTCGCCGCGGTCGGGCTCGCGCAGTACCTCATCACGCCGTTCACGATCTTCTCCTGGGTCAACGGCGAACTCGCGCAGGGCCGCGCGTCGGCCGCGCGCATCGCCGACGTGCTCAACGCGCCGCACGCGGTCGGCGCCGGGGACGCCACGCTGCCGGTCCCGGCCGCCGGGCACGTCAAGCTGGCCGCGCTGAACCGCGGTGCACTGCGAGACGTCGGGTTCGAAGCCCGGCCCGGCGAGCTGCTGGGCGTGGTCGCCACCGACCCGGCCGCCGCGACGGACCTGCTCGACTGCCTCGGCCGCGCCGCCGACCCGGCGAGCGGCTCGGTGTCGGTCGACTCGGTCGACCTGTCCACTGTGGACCCGAGCCGGGTCCGGGAGGTGGTGCTGGTCGCCGCGCACGACGCCGACCTGTTCGCCGGCACCGTCGCCGAAAACGTCGAAACCGGGCCCAGGACCGCCGAAGCGATGACCGCGGCGGCCGTCGACGAGGTGGCCGGCGCGCTGCCGGACGGCGTCGCGACCGCCGTCACCGAACGCGGGCGGTCGCTGTCGGGCGGGCAGCGCCAGCGGGTCGCCCTCGCCCGCGCACTCGCCGCGGACGCGCCGGTGCTCGTGCTGCACGACCCGACGACCGCGGTCGACACCGTCACCGAGGCGCGGATCGCCGCGGGACTGGCCGAACTGCGGCGCGGCCGCACGACGATCCTCGTGACCACCAGCCCGGCGCTGCTCGCCGCGACCGACCGCGTCGTCCTGCTCGACGACGGGCGCGTGACCGGCGAAGGCAGCCACGCCGACCTGGCGGGCCGGGATGACTACCGGGCGGCGGTGCTCTCATGACCCGTGAACTCCTCCCTGTGGCCGACGGCCGCCGGATCCGCGCCGTCGTCGGCGAGCTGCTCGGCCGCGCCAAGGGGCGCACGGCCGCGGCGGCCACGATGCTCGTCGCGGCGACGGCGATCGGCCTGCTCACCGCGCCTCTGCTCGGCCGGGTCGTCGACCTGGTCGCGACGCGCCACCCGGCCGCCGACCTCGTCACGCCGGTCGTCGGCCTGGTGCTGGTCGCGCTGGCCCAGGCGATCGCGACCGCCATCGGCGTGTCGATGGTGGCGCGCCTCGGCGAGACGATCCTTGCCGAGCTGCGGGAACGCTTCGTCGAGCGAGCCCTCGGGCTGCCGCTGGAACAGCTCGAGCGCGCCGGCTCCGGCGACCTCACCGCCCGCGTGACCAACGACGTTTCCGTCGTCGCGGAAGGCGTCCGGCAGGCGCTGCCCGAGCTGGGCCGGTCGGTGCTCACCGTCGTCCTGACGCTGGGCGCGCTGGCCGTGCTGGACTGGCGGTTCCTGCTGGCCGCGCTGGTGGCCGTGCCGGTCCAGCTGTGGACCGTGCGCTGGTACGTGCCGCGCGCGAAGCCGTTGTACGCCAGCCAGCGCGAGGCCGTCGGCGCGCAGCAGCAACAGCTGTTGGACACGATCGGCGGGGCGAAGACGGTCCGCGCGTTCCGGCTGGCCGACACGCACCTGGAGCGGGTGCGGCAGCGCTCCGACGGCGCCGTCGAGCTGGCGCTGCGCGGAATCCGGCTGGTGACGCGGTTCTACGCGCGGCTCAACCTCGCCGAGTTCCTGGGGCTGTCCGCCGTGCTGGCGATGGGGTTCCTGCTGGTCGGCGCGGACGCCGTGTCGGTCGGCGTGGCGACGGCGGCGGCGCTGTACTTCCACAGCCTGTTCGGGCCGATCACCACCGCGCTCGCGCTCGTCGACGACGCGCAGGCGGCCGCGGCGAGCCTGGCGCGGCTGATCGGCGTCGCCGACCTGCCCGCCGAGGCCACCCCCGCGCAGCCGGCCCGGCCGGTCGACGCGTCGGTGAAGACGGCGGGCATCGGGTACTCCTATGTGGACGGTCACCCGGTGCTGGGCGACGTCGACCTCGCCGTCGCCCCCGGCGAACGGGTGGCGCTGGTCGGCGCGAGCGGCGCCGGGAAGACGACGCTGGCCAAGCTGATCGCCGGCATCCACCGCCCGGCCACGGGTTCGGTCACCCTCGGCGGCGTCCCGCTCGACGAGCTGGGCCCGGCGGCCACCCGCCGGACGGTCGCGCTGATCAGCCAGGAGGTCCACGTCTTCGCCGGTCCCCTGGCCGACGACCTGAGGCTGGCGCGCCCGGCGGCGACCGACGCCGAACTGCGGGCCGCGCTGGCCAAGGTGGGCGCGCTGACGTGGGTTTCGTCCCTGCCGGACGGTCTCGCGACGGTCGTCGGCGAAGGCGGCCACCAGCTGACCGTGACTCAGGCGCAGCAGCTCGCCCTGGTCCGGCTGGTGCTGGCCGACCCGCCGATCGCGATCCTCGACGAGGCTACGGCGGAAGCGGGCAGCGCCGGCTCCCGGGTGCTGGAGTCGTCGGCCGCGGCGGCGCTGGAAGGCCGGACGGCGCTGGTGGTGGCGCACCGCCTGACGCAGGCGGCGGCGTCGGACCGGATCGTGGTGCTCGACGCGGGCGCCGTGGCGGAGTCCGGGACCCACGACGAGCTGGTCGCGGCGGGCGGCCAGTACGCGAAGCTCTGGACCGCCTGGTCCGGCCAGCGCGCCTGACCTGCCGAGCACGCGAAAGCGCCGGGAGCCACGCGGGCTCCCGGCGCTTTCGTCTTCCCGGAAGGTCAGTCGTCCATGGCGTCGGCCAGGGACTTCGGCCGCATGTCCGTCCAGTTCGCTTCCACGTGGTCCAGGCACGCCTGGCGGCCGGACGGCCCGAAGGCCACCGTCCAGCCGGCCGGGACGTCGACGCGCTCCGGCCAGAGGCTGTGCTGGTTCTCGGCGTTGACCAGCACCAGGTACGTGCCGTCGGGGTCTTCGAACGGGTTGGTCACGGCGGGCCTCCTCAGGCGGTGATGTCCGTGCGGGCGCCCTTCACCAGCGCGGTCAGCTTCTGGATGACCGGGGTGGCGAGCAGGTGGTTGAAGCGCGGCTCGGCCGACCAGTCGCCGAGCTGGTTGGCCTTGACCGCGGGGAGCTGGTTCCACGTCGGGAACTGCGTCATCTGGGCGCGCGGCAGGGCGTAGGAGCGCGAGTCGGTCAGGATCAGGTCCGCCGGGTACTTGCCCGCCTGCTCCCAGGACAGCTGCTCCCAGTAGTCCTCGGTGCCGCCGCCGGAGACGATGTCGAGGCCGAGCTCGCGGTAGTAGGCCAGGTCGGCGAAGAAGTCCGGCTTGGCGATGTACAGGCCGTCCTTGTCGCCGTAGAGCACCAGGACCTTGAGGCCGGCCTTCTCCTTCGCGGCCGCGCGCAGGTCCTCTGACGCCTTGTCGAAGTCCTCCTTGGCCTTCTTCATCGTCTCCGAGCCGGCGTCACCGCCCAGCGCGACGGCCAGCTGCGAGTAGCGCTCGATCACCTTCGGCAGCGTGACCTTGTACTCCGAGAGCGCGACGATCGGCGCGACCTGCTGCACCTTGGGGCCGAGGTCGTCGGTGAGCACCCACATGTCCGTCGGCTTCGCGCCAGTGAGGCCGGTGACGACGAGATCGGGCTTCAGCGCGGCGAACTTCTCCACGCTGAAGTCGTCCCAGGCGTTGCCGATCGAGGTCACGGAGTTCAGGTCGATGTTGCCCGCCTGGATCTCCTTGCCGCCGTCGGCGGTCTTCTGCGGGCCGAACACGCCGACCGGGCGGACGCCGTAGTCCCACAGCGCGGCGGCCGAGCTGGCGTAGGCCACCACCCGCGTCGGACGCTGGTCGCGCGCGGCCTTCTGGCCGCGGTCGTCGGTGAACTCCCAGGGACCGGAGGCGGCGCCCGCCTGCTTGTCGCCGCCGCTGCCGCAAGCGGTCAGTGCCGCCGCCGCGGCGACGCCACCGGCGCCGATCAGGAATCCACGCCGGCTGAGCCCGGCAGCGCCTTGAAACACGGACATGTGAACCTCTCGCGCAGCTTTTAGGATAGGCACACCTTATTTAGGGGGGCCTGACAAAGCAACCGCCGCGGCCGACCTGTGTCCACCCCCACCTGCGTCAATTCCGGCCCGACAGCTGGGCCTCGGCGCCGGGAACCGGCTCGGCGGGGTCCTGTCCCAGGTGGACCTGCCGGTTGTCGCCGTCCACGTGCACCACCCGCGGCCGGTGCGCGGCGCGCTCGGCCTCGTGGACCTGGGCGTAGGTGATGATGATGACCAGGTCGCCCGGGTGCACGAGGTGCGCGGCCGCGCCGTTGACGCCGATCACGCCGGAGCCCGCTTCGCCGGTGATGGCGTAGGTCTCCAGCCGGGCGCCGTTGGTGATGTCGACGACGTGGACCTGCTCGCCTTCGACGATGTCGGCGGCGGCCATCAGGTCCGCGTCGATGGTCAGCGAACCGACGTAGTGCAGGTCGGCCTGGGTCACGGTGGCGCGGTGGATCTTGGCGTTCATCAGGGTGCGGTGCATCGGATTACCTCGCGTCTCGGGTCACCAGCGCGGCGAGGCCGGCGGCGGTGGGGGTGCGGAAGAACTCGGCGATCGGCAGTTCGGTCCCGAGCCGTTCGGTGATCCGGTTGCGCAGGACCACGAGCAGCATCGAGTGACCGCCGAGGGTGAACAGGTCGTCGTCGGCGCCGACGGCGGCGACGTCCAGCACCTCCGCGAAGATTTCGCAGAGGGCTGTCTCCAGCGGTGTTTCCGGGGCCCGGCCCCGGGTTTCGAACTCGGGCACCGGCAGCGCGGCCCGGTCGAGCTTCCCGTTGCGGGTCACCGGGAACGCGTCGAGGGGCACGATCGCCGCCGGCACCATGTACTCCGGCAGCGAGCGGGCGACGAACTCCCGCAGCCGCACCGGGTCCGCGGTGGCCGGCGTCGTGTACGCGACCAGCCGCTTGTCCCGGTCCTCGCGGACGACGACGAGCGCTTGGGCCACGTCGTCGTGCCGGGTCAGCGCCGTCTCGATCTCGGCGGGCTCGATCCGGAACCCGCGGATCTTCACCTGGTCGTCGGTGCGGCCGAGGTATTCGAGCTGCCCGTCCGGCCGCCACCGCACGAGGTCGCCGGTGCGGTACATGCGTTCGCCCGGCGGGCCGAACGGGTCGGCGACGAACCGGTCCGCGGTGAGCGCGGGCCGGTCGTGGTACCCGCGGGCCAGCCCGGCGCCGGCCAGGTAGAGCTCGCCCGGCACCCCGGCCGGGACCGGGGTCAGGCCGCCGTCGAGGACGTACGCCCGGGCGTTGTGCACCGGACGGCCGACCACCGGCCGGTCCGCGTCGGCGAACCGGCCGACCAGAGCGTCCACAGTGGCCTCGGTCGGCCCGTACAGGTTGTACGCCGCCGTTCCCGGCATCGACCGCAACGCCTCCCACAGCGGCTGGGACACGGCTTCCCCGCCGACGCCGACGACGCCGAGCGCGCACTTCCCGTCTTCGACCACGCCCGCGTCGGCCAGCTGCGTGAAGTGCGACGGCGTGAGTTCGAGGAAGTCGAGCCCGCGTTCGCGCACCACCGTCGCCAGCCGCGCGGGGTCGCGGCGGGTGTCGTCGTCGACGACGTGCACCTCGTGCCCGTCGAGCAGCCACAGCTGCGGCTGCCAGGACGCGTCGAAGAAGAACGCCCACGCGTGCCCGACCCGCAGCCGCCGCCCGCCCGCGGCGGCGACCGCCGGGCGGTAGAGCGTTTCGCGGTGGCTGTGGAAGAGGTTCACCAGCCCCGAATGCGGGATGACGACGCCCTTCGGCCGGCCCGTCGAACCGGACGTGTAGAGCACGTACGCCGGGTTCGCGGGCGACGGCGGCTTCAGGGCCGCGTCGGTGTCCACGATGTCCTCGACGAACAACGCCCCGGGAACCGGTGAGGCCAGCGCAAGGCTGGTGAGGACCAGTGAAGCACCGGAGTCGGCGAGGATCGCGGCGATCCGGTCGGCCGGCTGGTCCGGGTCCACCGGCAGGTACGCCGCGCCCGTCTTGAACACGCCGAAGATCGCCTCGACGACCGCCGCCGACCGCGGCAGCACGAGCGCCACGACCTGTTCGGGGCCCGCCCCCTGCGACGCGAGCCACCGCGCCAGGCGGTCGGTCCGCGCGGCGAACTCCGCGAAGGTCCTGCTGGAATCGGCGTCGCTCAGCGCGGTCGCGTCCGGGGTCGCCGCCACCTGCGCGGCCAGCCGGTCGACCACCGTCGGCGCCGCCGTCGTCAGCGGCTCGCCGCTCCCCCACTCGCGCAGGATCCGGTCCCGCTCACCGGTTTCGAGGACGTCGATCCGGCTCAGCGGCCGGTCCGGGTCCGCGACGACGGCGGTCATCAGCCGGACCAGGCGTTCGGTGAGCGTCCGGGCGGACGGCTCGTCGAAGAGGTCGAGGCTGAACTCCAGGTCGCCCTCGATGCCGCCGGGGGTTTCGACCAGGTCGAAGGACAGGTCGAACTTCGCCTGCCGCAGCCCGGTGTCCCGGTAGGCCGCGTCGAGCCCGAGCAGCCGCTCCCGCTCGCTCCCGGAGTGGTACACCGCGAGCATCACCTGGAACAGCGGGTGCCGGGCCAGTGACCGCGCCGGGTTGAGCAGCTCCACGAGGTGCTCGAACGGCAGTTCCTGGTGGGCGTACGCGGCGAGGTCGGCCTCCCGGACGCGGGCCAAGAGCTCCCGGAACGTCGGGTCACCGCCGGTGTCGGTGCGCAGGACCAGCGTGTTGACGAAGAACCCGGCGAGGTCCTCCAGCGCGTGGTCGGTGCGGCCGGCCACCGGCGTCCCGAGCGGGATGTCGGTGCCCGCGCCGAGCCGGGTCAGCAGCGCGGCCAGCGCCGCCTGCAGCACCATGAACGTGCTGGTGTCGCTGCCGGTGGCCAGTGCGCGCAACCCGCGGTGGACTTCCGCGGGCACGGTGAACGGCACGGCGGACCCGCGGTTGGTCGAACGCGCCGGGCGCGGCCGGTCGGCCGGGAGCGCCAGCTCGTCGGGCAGCCCGGCGAGGGTGTCCCGCCAGAACGCCGCCTGGCGGCCGAGCAGGCTGTCCGGGTCGTCGGCGCGGCCGAACATCTCGCGCTGCCACAGCGTGTAGTCCGCGTACTGCACCGGCAACGGTGTCCACTGTGGACGCTCGCCGCGGAGCCGGGCCGCGTAAGCGGTGTCGATGTCCCGCTTCAGCGGCGGCAGCGACCAGCCGTCCCCCGCGACGTGGTGCACCAGGAGCACGAACACGTGCCGCTCCGGTCCGGCCGAGACGAGGGTCGCCCGGATCGGGATCTCGGCGTCGAGGGTGAAGCAGTACGACGCCGCCGCGGTGACGCGCTCGTCGAGGTCGGTGGCCGTTTCGCGGACCAGGGCCGGGCGGGCGCGGTCGTCCCCGGGGTCGAGGACGACTTGCCGCGGGGTGCCCTGCTCTTCGACCAGCAGGGTCCGGAGCACCTCGTGGCGCGCCACGACGTCACCCAGCGCGGCCTGCAGCGCGCCGGCGTCGACCGGGCCGGTCAGCTCCCACGCCCACGGGATGTTGTACGTCGCGGACAGCCCGTCGAGGCGGTCGAGGAACCACAGCCGCTGCTGCGCGAACGACAGCGGCAGGACGGCCGGCCGCTCGGCCGGCACCAGCGGCGGGCGGCTTCGGCGGCCCGGGTCCAGTGCCTCCGCGAGCCGGGCCGGGGTCGGCGCGTCGAACACCGCGCGGATCGGCACTTCGACGCCGAGCAGCGCGCGGATCCGGCTGACCAGGCGCGTCGCCAGCAGCGAATGCCCGCCGAGGGCGAAGAAGCCGTCGTCCGGGCCGACCGCCGGGACGCCGAGGACGTCGGCGAACAGCTCGCACAGCGCCTGCTCGGCCGGGGTCCGCGCGACGCGGCCCGAGGTCCGGACCTCCGGATCGGGGAGCGCGGCGCGGTCGAGCTTGCCGTTGGCGTTCACCGGGAGTTCCGGCAGCACGACGATCGCCGAGGGCACCGAGTACGCCGGCAGCCGCGCCGCCAGTGACGCCCGCAACGCGGCCGGGTCGCCCGCCGGCGCGACGTAGGCGATCAGCCGGTTCCCCCGGGCGACGACGACCGCGCGGGCGACCGAGGCGCCGGCCGTCAGCGCGGCTTCGATCTCGCCCGGCTCGACGCGGAAGCCGCGGACCTTGAGCTGCTGGTCGGCCCGGCCGGCGAAGTCGAGCGCGCCGTCAGGACGGCGGCGGACGAGGTCGCCGGTGCGGTACATCCGCTCCCCCGCTTCGAACGGCGAAGCCACGAACCGTTCCGCGGTGAGCGCCGGACGGCCGAGGTAGCCGCGGGCGAGCCCGGCACCGGCCAGGTACAGCTCGCCGCGCACGCCCGGCGGCACCGGCCGCAACGCGGCGTCGAGGACGTACGCGCGGGTGTTCGCGACGGGACGCCCGATGGCCACCGGCCCGCACTCCTGCGCGAGGCTGTCGCCGGCGACCTCCGAGCAGCCGTAGAGGTTGACCAGTTTCGCCGAGGGCCACCGCCGCGCCACCTTCTCGGCGAGCGCTTCGGAAAGCGGTTCGCCGCTGGTGATCCAGGTGGTCACCGAAGCGAACGCGCCGGCACGGGCGTCCTCGGCGAAGGTGTCGAGGAGGCTCGGCACCACGGTCAGCACCTGGGCGCCGGACGTCCGGGCGAGTTCGGCGAGCGCGTGCGGGTCCGTGGCGGTCGCGTCGTCGGCGAGGACCACCGGGTCGCCCGCGACGAGGCCGCCGAGCAGCTCGGTCGAGCCGTCGATGAAGGTCAGCGCGCTCTTCGCGACCCGGACGCCTTCGGTGATCCCGCGCCCCCAGTGCAGCCGGTTGGCCAAGGCGAGCTGCGTGCCGGCGACCGCCTTCGGGCGCCCGGTCGAGCCGGACGTGAAGATCACGTACGCCGGGTGGTCCGGGCGGATCGGCGGCCAGACCGGTGCGGGCCCGGTGTCGCCGGGCCGGACCAGCCGGTCCCCGAAGCCGTCTTCCGCGATGACCAGGTGCGGATCGGCGTCGGTGAGCATCAGCTCGACGCGCTCGGCCGGGTGGTTCAGGTCGAGGGGCAGGTAGGCGGCGCCGGTCTTGAGCACCGCGAGCAGCGCCACGACGAGGTCGGCCGACCTCGGCAGCGCGACCGCGACGACCCGCTCCGGCCCGGCACCCCGGGCGAGCAGCGCACGGGCGAGCGCCGTGGCCTTGGTGTCCAGTTCGGCGTAGGTGAGCCGCTCGCCACCGAAGACCAGCGCGGTCGCGTCCGGCGTACGTGCGACCTGAGCCGAGAACAGCTCGGCGGCCGTCTCCGCGGGCAGCGGGGTCGCGGGATCGGGGGCGAGCTGGTCGTGTTCGGCGTCGGTGAGCAGGTCGACGGCGCCGATCCGGGTGTCGGGATCGGCGACGACGGCGGCCAGCAGCGTCCGGAGCCGCGCCAGGATCGCTTCGACGCTCGCGCGGTCGAAGACGTCGCTGTTGTACTCGGCCGTGCCGCGGATCCCGGCCTGGGCACCCGGGCTCTCGCCGACGAAGAACACCAGGTCGGCGCGCGAAGTGCCGGTGCGAACCGGCTCCTCGGCGACGGTCAGGCCGGGCAGGGTCAGGTCGGCGACGGCGTTGTTCTGCCACGCCAGCATCGTCTGGAACAGCGGGTGGTACGCCAAGGACCGCGTCGGGTTCAGCGCCTCGACCAGCCGCTCGAACGGGACGTCCTGGTGGGCGTAGGCGTCGAGGCTTCGGTCCCGCACGCGGGCGACGAGGTCGCGGAACGTCGGGTCGCCACCGGTGTCGACGCGCAGGACCAAGGTGTTGACGAAGAAGCCGACGAGGTCGTCGAGCGCCTGGTCGGTGCGCCCGGCGACGGACGTGCCGATCGGCACGTCGGTGCCCGCGCCGAGCCGGGTGAGCACCGCGGTGAGCCCGGCGTGCACGACCATGAACACGCTGGCCCCGCACGCGCGAGCCAGGTCGACCAGTCCACTGTGGAGGCGCGCGTCCCAACCGAAGGCGAACTGCCCGCCGCGGTAGGACGCTTCGGCCGGGTGCGGCCGGTCGGTCGGCAGCTCGATGCGTTCGGGCAGCCCGGCGAGGGCCTCGCGCCAGTACGCCAGCTGCGGTTCGATCACCGGCTCGCCGAGGACGTCCCGCTGCCACAGCGTGTAGTCCGCGTACTGCACCGGCAGCGGAGTCCACTGTGGAGCGTCACCGGCCTGGCGGGCGGTGTACGCCGTGGCGAGGTCCCGCCACAGCGGCGCGGTCGACCAGCCGTCCGACGCGATGTGGTGGAACACCAGCACGAGGACGTGTTCCCGGGCACCCAGCCGCAGCAGCTCGGCGCGCAGCGGGATCTCCGACTCCAGCTCGAACACCGTCCGGGCCACTGCCGACACCGCGTCGGCGAGCGCGGCACCGGTGACTTCGCGGACCGGCAGGGGGATCGGCACGTCGTCGAGCAGCAGCTGCCGCGCTTCGCCGCCGACCTCGGGGAAAACCGTGCGGAGGGCTTCGTGGCGTTCGACCACATCGGACAGCGCGGTGCGCAGCGCGTCGACGTCGAGCGCGCCGGTGAGGCGGACCGCGGTCGGCATGTTGTACGTCGCCGACGGGCCTTCGAGGCGGTGCAGGAACCACAGCCGCTGCTGGGCGAACGACAACGGCAGCACCTCCGGCCGCGGCTCGGCGCGCACCAGGGCCGGCCGGGCGGCCGAGGCGTCGGCGGCGGCCAGCAGCGCGGCGAGCCCGGCCACGGACGGCGTTTCGAACACCGACCGCACCTGCAGCTCGACCCCGAAGACCGCGCGCAGCCGCGCGACCAGCCGCGTCGCCATCAGCGAATGGCCGCCGAGGGCGAAGAAGTCGTCGTCGACGCCGACCGCCGAGGTGTCGAGGACTTCGGCGAAGAGCCCGCACAGGACCTCTTCGACCGGGGTCCGCGGCGCCCGTCCGGTGGTGGCGGCCTGCTTGTCCGGGCTCGGCAGCGCGCGGCGGTCGAGCTTGCCCGAGGCGAGCAGCGGCAGGCGGTCCAGGAGCACGAACGCCGAGGGCACCATGTACTGCGGCAGCCGGTCGCGGACGTGCGCCCGCAGCGCCGCCACCAGCGCGCTCGTGTCCCGCTGCCCGGCCGGGTGGTTGCCGAGCGCCTCGAGGGCGGCCCGGACCGGGCGGGTGCGGTGGATCCGCGTCGGCGCGCCGGTGGTGAACACGACCTCCAGCGCGCCTTCGTCGGCGGTGAGCGTCGCGTACACCCGGTAGCTGTGCCGTTCGCCGAGGGCGTGCAGGGTCTCGGGGTCCACTCCGGACGGTGTGCTGTCCAAAGCGGACAGCGCGGCGTCGGCGTCCCCGCCCGCCAGCGCCGCGACGGCGGCCAGCTCGCCGGACAACCGCGCGTTCGGCACGCCGGTGACGCGCAGGCGGGCTGGTCCGCCTGCGAGCCGCGCTTCCAGCTCGGGAAGCGAAGTGAACGCGACGACGTCTTCGGCCACCGGTGCCGGCTTCGGCGCCTTCCGCAGCACCACGTCGTAGCGGTGCCGGGTCAGCTCGTTGTGCGCGTGACCGCGCTTGACCCACACGTCGACGTCGTCGAAGCCGTCGAGCTCCCGGCTCAGCGCCGCGAAGAAGTCCGGGTCGAGCACCAGCTCGCCTTCCCGGGCGATCGCCTGGTCGGCGGCCGCGGTGTCCCGGCGGCCGTGCCGCAGCTCGGTCGCGGTCCGGAACGCCCGCAGCGAGCGCAGGTTCCGGATGTCGCCGAGGAAGACGACCCCGCCCGGCCGGACCCGCGCGGCGGCCGTGCGGATCACCTCGGCCAGGTAGCCGACGCTCGGGAAGTACTGCGCGACGGAGTTGACGATCACCGTGTCGAACGGCTCGTCGGGCAGTTCGCCCAGGTCGTGCGCCGGGCGCGCGGCCAGGTGGACCTTGCCCGCGAACGACGTCGCCGCGAGTTCGCGCCGCAGGTTGGCGATGGCCTTTACGGAGAGGTCGACGCCCCAGTACTCCTCGGCGTCCGGCGCGATCCGCGACAGGATCAGGCCACTGCCCACGCCGATCTCCAGGACCCGCCCCCAAGCCGCACTTTCACGTGAAAGTGCGGCTTTCGCCAGCGAGCGGATGCGGTCGATCGTCGCCGCGTGCCACTCCCGCATCTCTTCGAGCGGAATCTCGGTGCCATCGTAGCTGGAGTTCCAGCCGGTGAAGTTCTCCTCCAGCCCGCCGGCCGCCGCGTCGGTGAAGACGTTCTCGTGCAGCTCGCGCCACTCGCCGACGTGCTCCAGCTCGGCTTCTTCGTCCCGCCCCGCCGAGGGCACGGCGTAGGCGATGAGCCGCCCGTCCTGCGCGGTGACGACGGACTGCCCGACCGCGGGGTGCTCGGCCAGCACGGACTCGATCTCGCCGAGCTCGATCCGGTAGCCGCGGATCTTGACCTGGTCGTCCGCCCGGCCCAGGAAGACCAGCCGGCCGTCCGGCAGCCACTTCACCAGATCACCCGTGCGGTAGAGCCGTCCGCCCGGACCGAACGGGTCCGCCACGAACCGCTCCGCCGTCAGCCCCGGCCGCCCGAGATAACCGCGGGCCAAGCCGGACCCCGCGAGGTACAGCTCCCCCACCACGCCGGGCGGGACCGGCCGCAGCCCGGCGTCGAGCACGTACGCCCGCGTGCCGGGGTCCGGAATGCCGATCGGGACGACCGTCGCGTCCGCCAGCTCGGCCGGGTCGCTCTCGCCGAGCGTCGAGTTGGTGGTCGCCTCGGTCGGGCCGTAGGCGTTGAACATCCGCCGCCCCGGCGCCCACCGCCGGACCAGCTCCGGCGACACGCGCTCGGTGCCCGCCAGCAGGACGCTGTCGCGCGGCAGGTCGAGGTCCGCCGGCATGGCGTCGAGCAGGGCGGGCGGCAGGATCATGAAGTCGACGGCGTGCCGGTGCGCGTACTCGGTCAGCGCGGCCCCGGCGACGCGGCGCTCGGCCGGGACGACCACCAGGCGCCCGCCGGACAGCAGCCCGAGGCACAGGTCCCAGAAGGCGACGTCGAAGCTCGGGGACGCGAACTGCAGCACCCGGCTGTGCGGCCCGATGCCGAACCGCTCGACCTGGGTGGCGACCAGCTTCGCGACGCCGGAGTGCTGGAGCACGACGCCCTTCGGCCGCCCGGACGAGCCGGACGTGTAGATCACGTAGGCCGCGTTCTCCGGCCGCACCGGCACCGCCGGGTCCACTGTGGACATCTCGGCCAGTGCCGGGTCGTCGAGCAGGACCCGCGGCAGGGTCGCGGGCAGCTTCGCTTCGACGTCCCGGGTCGTCACCACGCAGACCGGGCCCGCGTCGTCGGTCATGTAGGCGATCCGGTCGGCCGGGTAGTCGGTGTCGACCGGCAGGTAGGCGGCACCGGCCTTGAGGACGGCCAGTTCCGCGATGATCATGTCGGCCGACCGCGGCACGGCCAGCGCGACCACCCGCTCGAGCCCGGCCCCGCGGGCCACCAGCAGGTTCGCCAGCCGGTTGGCGCGGGCGTCCACTTCGGCGTAGGTGAGTTCCTCGTCCTCGAAGACGAGCGCCACCGCGTCCGGGGCCTCGGCGACGCGGCGGGCGAACATCCCGGGGAACGTCTCCGTGCCCGCCGGATCGAGCGACCCGGCCCACTCGGTGAGGACGCGGTCCCGCTCGTCCCCGGCGAGCAGGTCGAGCGCGCCGACCGGGCGGTCCGGTTCGGCCAGCGCCGCCCGCAGCAGCACTTCGAGGCGGCGCAGGATCGCGTCCGCGCCGGCGTGGTCGAAGACGTCCGCGTTGAACTCCAGCACGCCGGCGATCCCGGCGTCGCGTTCGGTCAGCGAGATCGCCAGGTCGAACTTCGACGTCCCGGTGGTCACCGGGATCTCGGACACGGCAAGGCCGGGCAGGGTCACCTCGGCGCGGGCGGTGTTCTGCCCGGCGATCATCACCTGGAAAAGCGGGTGGTACGACAGCGACCGCGCCGGGTTGAGCACCTCGACCAGCCGCTCGAACGGCACGTCCTGGTGGGCGTAGGCGTCCAGGTTGCGCTCGCGCACGCGGGCCACGAGGTCGCGGAACGACGGCTCGCCACCGGTGTCCACGCGCAGCACCAGGGTGTTGACGAAGAACCCGACGAGGTCGTCGAGCGCCGGGTCGGTGCGCCCCGCGATGGGCGAGCCGATCGGCACGTCGGTGCCCGCGCCGAGGCGCGTGAGGAGCGCGGCGAGGGCTGCGTGCACGACCATGAACACGCTGGCGCCGGACTCGCGGGCCAGCGCGGCGAGCTCCGCGTGGAGCCCGGCGTCCCAGGTGAAGGTGTGCAGCTCGCCGCGGAAGGTCGCGGTGGCCGGGTGCGGCCGGTCCAGCGGCAGCTCGATCCGGTCCGGGAGGCCGTCGAGCGCGTCGCGCCAGTAGTCCAGCTGCGCGCTGAGCACGCTGTCCGGGTCGTCCTCGCTGCCGAGCAGTTCCCGTTGCCAGAGCGTGTAGTCCGCGTACTGCACCGGCAGCGGCGTCCACTGTGGAGTCTCGCCGCCGCGCCGGGCGGCGTAGGCCGTGGCGACGTCGCGCCACAGCGGGGCCATCGACCAGCCGTCGGAGGCGATGTGGTGGAAGACCAGGGCGAACACGTGCTCGCGCGCGCCCAGCCGGAGCAGCTCCGCGCGCATCGGAGCTTCGTGCTCGAGGTCGAACGGCCCGCGGACGAGCCCGGTCAAGGCGGCGTCGAGGTCCGCGACCTCGCGGACCGGCAGGCTGACGTCTTCGGCCGGCAGGACGTCCTGGAACGGCACGCCGTCCCGCTGCGGGAACCGCGTGCGCAGGGCTTCGTGCCGGGCGACCACGTCGGTGAGGGCCGCGCGCAGCGCTTCGACGTCGAGGTCGCCGTCGAGGCGCATGATCAGCGGCACGTTGTAGGTGGCCGACGGTCCTTCGAGGTGGTGCAGGAACCACAGCCGCTGCTGGGCACCGGACAGCGGGACCGGCTCGGGCCGCCGCATCCGGACCAGCGGCGGGCGCGCGGTCCCGCCGGCGGTGGCGAGCACCCCGGTCAGTCCCGCGGCGGTCGGCGTCTCGAAGACCGAACGGACTTCCAGCTCGGCGTTCAGGGTCGTGCGGATCCGGGCGATCAGCCGGGTGGCCAGCAGTGAATGGCCGCCGAGGGCGAAGAAGCTGTCGTCCGGCCCGACCCGCGGCAAGCCGAGGACGTCGGCGAACAGCTCGCACAGCCGGCGTTCGAGCGGGGTGCGCGGCTCGCGGTCCGACGTCGGCGCCACCGGGTCCGGCGACGGCAGGGCGCGGCGGTCGAGCTTGCCGTTGGCGGTCACTGGGAGCGCGTCGAGGACGACGATCGCCGAGGGCACCATGTGCTCCGGCAGCCGCTCGGCGGCCAGCGCCCGCAGGTCCGCCGACAGGGTGCTGACGCGGCGGAAGCGGCCGGGGTTGCCGGTGTAGGACAGCAGCGGCCCGGAGCCGGGCCGGAACGCACCAGCCGGGTCGCCGGTCGCGAAGAGGACGTCGACCGAGCCGTCGCCGGTTGCGGACCAGGTCACGACCGTGCCGAAGCCGTGGGCCTCGCCCAGTTCGTACCAGTCCTCGGGGTTCACGCCTTCCGCGGTGCGGCCGTTCGGGACGCCGTCGACGCGCAGCCCGTCGCCGAGCCGCGCGGCCACCTCGTCCACAGTGGACACATCGGTGCCCCACCCGAGCACCGGGACGTCCGGCGCCGACGCGGTCCCCGGGCGCAGGACGACGTCGTAGCGGTACTGGGTCAGCTCGTTGACCCCGCGGCCGCGCTTGACCCGGATGTCCGCGGTGACACCACCGAGACCGGCGAAGAACTCGGGCGCGACGAGCAGTTCCTTCTCCCGCAGGAGGTTCTGCTCGACGTCGCCGCCGCGCGCCCGGGCCACCGCGGTGTGGAACGCCCGCACCTGGCGCAGGTCGCGGACGTCGCCGACGAACAGCGCCCCGCCCGGGGCCAGCAGGTCCAGCGCCTTCCGCACGACGTCCAGCAGGTACGTCCCGCTCGGGAAGTACTGGATGACGGAGTTGAGCACGATCGTGTCGAAGAACCCCGGCGGCAGCCCGGTGACGTCGGCGGCGTCGCCGGTGCGCAGTTCGACGCGCCCGGCCAGGGCAGGATCGGCCCCGACCCGGCGGCCCAGCGACGCGATCACCTCGGCGGAGAAGTCCGTGCCCCAGTACGTTTCGCAGTCCGGGGCCAGCTCGGTCAGCAGCAGGCCGGTGCCGACGCCGATCTCCAGGACCCGCTTCGGCCGCAGCGACCGGATCCGCGTGACGATCGCGTCCCGCCACTCGCGCATCTCGGCGACCGGGATCGGCTCGCCGGTGTAGCTGGAGTTCCAGCCGGCGAAGGCGTCGCCGTCGCCGGAGTACATCGAGTCGTACAGCTCACGCCACTCGCCGACCTGCTCGGTCTCGTCGCCGGCCGGGCTTTCGACGTCGGCGGGGACGACGTACCCGACGAGCCGGACGTCGCCGGGGCGGTCCTCGCGGGCCACGACCACGGCGTGGGCGACGTCGTCGTGCGCGGCCAGCGTCGCGGCGACCTCGCCGGGTTCGACGCGGAAGCCGCGGATCTTGATCTGCTCGTCGCCGCGGCCGAGGAACTCGAGGACGCCGTCGGCGCGGAACCGGGCGAGGTCGCCGGTGCGGTACATCCGGGCACCGGGCGCGCCGAACGGGTCGGCGACGAACCGCTCCGCGGTGAGCCCGGGACGGCCGAGGTAGCCGCGGGCGAGCTGGCTCCCGGCGAGGTACAGCTCACCGGGCGCGCCGGGCGGCACCGGGCGCAGGGCGGCGTCGAGCACGTAGGTCCGCGTGTTCCACACCGGACGTCCGATCGGGACGGTGGCGTCCGCGGGGGACGTCCGCCAGGCCGTGACGTCGACCGAGGCTTCGGTGGGGCCGTACAGGTTGTGCAGTTCGGCGTCGAGCGCCCGGCCGAACTGCGCGACGGCGTCCGGCGGCAGGGCCTCGCCGCTGCAGACGACCCGGCGCAGGCTCGTGCACTCCCCCGCGGCCGGTTCCTGCAGGAAGACCTGGAGCATCGACGGGACGAAGTGGACGGTCGTGATCCCCCGGTCGCGGATCAGCCGGGCGAGGTAGGCGGGATCCTTGTGCCCGTCGGGCCGCGCGAGCACCTCCGTGGCCCCGGTGAGGAGCGGCCAGAGGAACTCCCAGACGGAGACGTCGAAGCTGGACGGTGTCTTCTGCAGCACCCGGTCGCCGTCGGTGAGGCCGTACTCGTCCTGCATCCACAGCAGCCGGTTGACGATGCCCGCGTGCGGCACGACGACGCCCTTGGGGCGGCCGGTCGACCCGGACGTGTAGATGACGTACGCCGGGTTTTCCGGCCGGAGCACGACGTCGAGCGGCGTGTCCGGGACGTCGGCGACGCTGTCCGGGTCGTCGAGGAGGAGCGCGCCCGGGACAGCGGTCTCCTCGACCGCGAGCACCAGCGCCGGGGCCGCGTCTTCGAGCATGAACGCGATGCGGTCCGCCGGGTAGCCCGGGTCGAGCGGCAGGTAGGCCGCGCCCGTTTTGAGCACGGCGAGGATCGCCGTCACCAGGTGCGTCGAGCGCGGCAGCGCGAGGGCGACCACGCGCTCCGGCCCGGCGCCCCGGGCGGCGAGCACGCGGGCGAGGCGGTTCGACGCGGCGTCCAGCTCGGCGTAGCTGAGCTCTTCGTCCTCGAAGACCAGCGCGGGGTGGTCCGGGGTGCGGGCGGCCTGGGCGGCGAACAGCTCGGGCACGGTGACCGCGGGAACGTCCGCGACCGCGCCCGACCAAGCCGCTTCGAGGCCGTCGCGCTCGGCCGGGGTGAGCACGTCGAGCGTCCCGAGCCGGCGGTCCGGGGCCGAGACGACCTGGCGGAGCAGGACTTCCAGCCGGTCGAGCAGCCCGGTCACGGTCGCCCGGTCGAACACCTCGGCGTTGAACTCGGCCTGGCCGTGCAGCCCGTCGGCGCGTTCGGTGAAGGAGAACCAGAGGTCGAACTTGGCCGTGCCGGTGCCGACCGGCCGCTCGGTGACGGTCAGCCCGGGCAGCTCGACGCCGCTGCCGGGGGTGTTCTGCCAGGCGAGCATGGTCTGGAACAGCGGGTGGTGCGCCAGCGACCGCGCCGGGTTGAGCGCCTCGACCAGCCGCTCGAACGGCACGTCCTGGTGGGCGTAGGCGTCCAGGCTGCGTTCCCGCACCCGGGCGACGAGGTCCCGGAAGGACGGGTCGCCGCCGGTGTCCACGCGCAGGACCAGGGTGTTGACGAAGAACCCGACGAGGTCGTCCAGCGCCGGGTCGGTGCGGCCCGCGATCGGGGTGCCGATCGGGATGTCCGTGCCGCCGCCGAGCCGGGACAGCAGCGCCGTCAGGCCCGCGTGCACGACCATGAACGGGCTCGCGCCGCACGCCCGCGCGAGCTCGGCGAGCCCGGCTTGGAGGCCGGCGTCCCAGGCGAAGGTGAAGAACCCGCCGCGGTAGGCGGAGACCGCCGGGTGCGGGCGGTCGAGCGGGAGGGTGATCCGCTCGGGCAGGCCGTCGAGGGCGCCGCGCCAGTAGTCGAGCTGGGCGCTTTCTTCGGCGGCCAGGAGTTCGCGTTGCCAGAGCGTGTAGTCCGCGTACTGCACCGGCAACGGCGGCCACCCGGGAGCGTCGCCGCGGCGGCGGGCGCGGTAGGCCGTGGCGATGTCCTGCCAGAGCGGGGACAGCGACCAGCCGTCGGCGGCGATGTGGTGCACGACCAGGACGAGCACGTGCCGGCGCCGGTCCGCGGTCAGCAGCTCGGCGCGCACCGGGACGCCGGCGCCGAGGTCGAAGACCCCGCGCACGAGGGCGGCCACTTCGGCGTCCACATCGGACACTTCGCGGACGGCCAGTTCCACCGTCCCTTCGGGAAGGACCTCCTGGTACGGCACGCCGTCGGCGACGGGGAAGACCGTCCGCAGGGCCTCGTGCCGGGCCAGGACGTCGTTCAGCGCCGAGCGCAGCGCGTCGACGTCCAGCTCGCCGGACAGGCGCATGACGAGCGGGACGTTGTAGGTCGCCGACCCGCCTTCGAGACCGTGCAGGAACCACAGCCGCTGCTGCGCGAACGACAGCGGCAGCCGTTCGGGCCGCTCCGCGACGCGGGTCAGGGGCGGGCGTGCGGTGCCGGTGACGGCTCCGGCGAGGAGCTCGGCGAGCGCGGCCGGGGTCGGCGCGTCGAACACCGCCCGCACCGGCACCTCCGCGCCGACGGCCGCGCGGATCCGCTGGATCAGCCGGGTGGCCAGGAGGGAATGCCCGCCGAGCGCGAAGAAGTCGTCGTCCGGCCCGGCCTGCGGCACGCCGAGGACGTCGGCGAACATTTCGCACAGCAGCTGCTCGACGGGGTTGCGGGGCGCGCGGCCCGGCCCGGCGGTGAACCGCTCCGGGCTCGGCAGCGCCTTGCGGTCGAGCTTGCCCGACGCCAGTACCGGCAGCTTGTCCAGCACGACGAACGCCGACGGCACCATGTACCGCGGCAGCCGGTCGCCCACGTGCGCCCGCAGCGCCGCCACGAACGCGCCGGTCTCCCGCCGGGCCGCCGGGTTGTTCGCGTACGACCCCGGTGTCCCCGCCGGGCGCCCCGGCCGGTACGCGGTCCCGTCCTGCCCCGAGCGCCCCAATGTGGCATTGGGTGCGTCTGACGCACCCAATGTGGCGTTCGGTGCGTCTGACGCACCGAACGCCACATTGGGGCGCGAGAAGACGGCTTCCAGCACACCGCTTTCGGCGGCCCACGTCACCGCGACCCGGTAACCGGCCTCGTCGCCGAGCCGGTGCAGGGCTTCGGGATCGACGCCGTCCCGCCCGTCGAGGGCTTCGAGGGCGGCCGCCGGGGCGCCTTCGTCGAGGGCGCGGACCGCGGCCAGCTCGCCCGACAGCCGCGCGTCCGGGATGCCCGTGACGCGCAGCCGCTCCGGTGATTCGGCGGCCAGGAACCGGTCGACCGCACCGAGGTCGCCGAACGCGACGACCTGCTCGTCGACCGGAGCCGGCCGGGGCCCCTTGCGCAGCACGACGTCGTAGCGGTGCCGGGTGAGTTCGTTGTGGGCGGTGCCGCGCTTGACCCACAGGTCGACGTCGTCGAAACCGGCGAGTCCCCGGGCCAGCGCCGGGAAGAAGTCCGGGTCGAGGACGAGCTCGCCCTCGCGCGCGATGGCCTGGTCGACCGCCGCGACGTCGCCGCGGCCGTGCCGCAGCTCGACGGCGGTGCGGAACGCCCGCAGCGAACGCAGGTTCCGGATGTCGCCGAGGAAGATCGTGCCACCGGGCTTCAGGACACCGGCGGCGGTCTTCACCACCTCGGCGAGGTAGTCGGCGCTCGGGAAGTACTGCGCGACGGAGTTGACGATCACCGTGTCGAACGGCTCGGCCGGCAGCTCGCCCAGGTCGTGCGCCGGACGCGCGGCCAGGTGGACCTTGCCCGCGAACGACGTCGCCGCGACTTCGCGCCGGACGTTCTCGATCGCGCTCTCGGAGAGGTCGACGCCCCAGTACTCCTCGGCGTCCGGCGCGATCCGGGACAGGATCAGCCCGCTGCCGACGCCGATCTCCAGCACCCGCTTCGGTTCGAGGGACCGGATGCGCTCGATCGTCGCCGCGTGCCACTCCCGCATCTCGGCGAGGGAGATCTCCGAGCCGTCGTAACTGGAGTTCCAGCCGGCGAAGTTCTCCTCGATGCCCCGGGAACCGGCGAGCATCTCTTCGTGGACGTCGTGCCATTCGTCGACGTGCCCCTGTTCGGCCGCTTGGTCGCGGTCGGGCACCGGCACGGCGTAGGCGATCAGCCGGCCGTCCTGGGCGACGACGACCGACTGGCCGACGCGCGGGTGTTCGGCGAGGACGGACTCGATCTCGCCGAGCTCGATCCGGTAGCCGCGGATCTTGACCTGGTCGTCCGCCCGGCCCAGGAAGACCAGCCGGCCGTCCGGCAGCCACTTCACCAGATCGCCCGTGCGGTAGAGGCGCTCGCCCGAACCGAACGGGCTCGCCACGAACCGCTCCGCCGTCAGCCCCGGCCGCCCCAGGTACCCCCGCGCCAGGCCCGGGCCGGCGAGGTACAGCTCGCCCGCGGCGCCGACCGGGACCGGGGCCAGGTGCGCGTCGAGGACGTAGGCGCGGGTGCCCGGGTCCGGGACGCCGATCGGCACGGCCGAACCGGGCGCGATCGCCGGGTCGCAGAGCCCGAGCGTCGAGTTGGTGGTCGCCTCGGTCGGGCCGTAGGCGTTGAACATCCGCCGCCCCGGCGCCCAGCGGCGCACCAGCTCCGGCGACACGCGCTCGGTGCCCGCGAGCAGGACGCTGTCGCGCGGCAGGTCGCAGTCCTCGGGGAACTCGGCGAGCAGCGCGGGCGGCAGGATCATGAAGTCGACGCCCTTGGCGTGGGCGTACTCCGCGAGTTCGGGGCCGGGCACCCGCCGCTCGGCCGGCACGACCACCAGCCGGCCGCCCGAGAGCAGCCCGAGGCACAGGTCCCAGAAGGCGACGTCGAAACTCGGCGACGCGAACTGCAGCACCCGGCTGTGCGGGCCGACGCCGAACCGTTCCGACTGCGTGGCCACCAGTTTCGCCACGCCCGCGTGGGAAACCACGACGCCCTTGGGCCGTCCGGTGGATCCCGACGTGTAGATGACGTAGGCCGCGTTCGCCGGGACGATCCGGGCGGCCGGGTCCGTGGCCGGAGCGCCGGCCGGGTCGAGTTCGTCGAGGAGCAGGACGTCGCCGTCGAAGCGGCCGGCGAGCTCGCTCGTGGTCACCACGCACACCGGGCGGGCGTCGGACACCATGAAGGCGATCCGCTCGGCCGGGTAGTCCTGGTCCAGCGGCAGGTAGGCGGCGCCGGCCTTGAGCACCGCCAGCTCGGCCACGATCATCTCGAGCGAGCGCGGGACGGCGAGGGCGACGACGCGCTCCGGTCCGGCGCCGCGGCCGATGAGGACGTGAGCGAGCCGGTTGGCGCGCGCGTCCAGCTCGGCGTAGGTCAGCTCCTCGTCCTCGAAGACGAGCGCGACGGCGTCCGGGTGCTCCCGGACGCGGGCCGCGAACAGCTCCGGCAGGGTCGAAAGGGGCGTGGCGAGGCCGGTGTCGTTCCAGTCGCCGAGGATCCGCTCCAGTTCCGGCGCGGCCATCAGGGCGAGCCGGTCGACCGGCCACTGTGGACGCTCGGCCGCCGCGGCGAGGAGGTGACCCAGGTGCGCCAGCATTCGGTCCACAGTGGACTCGTCGAGGACGTCGGCGCGGTAGCGCAGCCCGGCCGCGCTCAGGTTCAGGTCGAGCGGGAGATCCGTCTCGGCGCCGAAGCCGACGTTGACCAGCAGCGATCCCCCGCGACCGGGCTCGGGGTCCAGTTCGGCGACCAGGTCGGCGAACGGCACCTCGTGCCTCAGGGCTTCCTCACGAGCCGCACGCACGCGCGCGACGACGTCGGCGAATCCGGGCGAGCCGCCCAGATCCACCCGCAGCGGCACCAGCGAGCCGATCCCGAGCACGACGTCGGCGGTTCCCGCGTACCGGGACAACAGCACCGTGAACGCCGCCAGCAGCGTCAGCTCGTCCGCCTCCGGCACCGGCCGGGTGTGCGGCACCGGGGCGGCGGGCTCCCCGGGGTAGGGCCGGTCGACCGGCAGCGGCAGCTCCTTCGGCGCCGAGGCGAGGCGGTCACGCCAGAAACCCAGCCCCGACACCTGCTGCACAGCGTCACCGTTGCTCACCGGTAGACCAGCCTCCCGCTGCTCACGGCGCCTCTGACGAGACGCAAACTTAGGCGACCCTAACAAACGGATGGTGAGGATGCACTCCTGTACCATCGGTTAGCCTTACCTAAAATGAGTACCAGTCGGAGGTGCGGTGCGAACAGACCCCGGAGGGATCGCTCTCACGCGACGCCCGCCACACACGGGCCGCGCGCTCGGTCTGCTGGCCGCACTCGGTGTCCTGGTTTTCCTGTGCCTGCTGAGCGTCTGGCTGGGCTCGAAGGAGATCTCGTTCGGCGCCGTCTGGCAGGTGCTGTGGCACGACGACGGCTCGGCCGACGCGGTGATCATCCACAGTGTCCGGATGCCGCGGACGCTGCTGGCCGTCCTGGTGGGAGCCGCGCTCGGGCTGGCGGGCACGGTGATGCAGGCCCTGACCCGCAACCCGCTGGCCGACCCCGGGTTGCTGGGCATCAGCGCCGGGGCGGCGTTCGCGATCGTCTTCTCGATCACCGTGCTCGGCGTCAGCTCGCTCTACGGCTACGTCTGGTTCGCCTTCGCCGGCGCGCTCGGCGCGACCGCCGTCGTCTACTACCTCGGCACCCGGGGCCGCAGCGGGTCGAGCCCGGTCAAGCTGGCCCTCGCCGGTGCCGCCGTCACGGCGCTGCTCGGCTCGTTCACCAGCGCGATGGTGCTGTCGGACCCGGTGGCGCTCAACCGCTTCCGGTTCTGGTCGGCCGGCTCCCTCGCCGGCGTCGACGGCGGTTCGCTGCTGCGGATCCTGCCGTTCCTGCTCGTCGGCGTGGTGCTGGCGATCGCCAGCGGCCCGGCGCTGAACAGCCTCGCGCTCGGGGACGACGTCGCCGTCGCGCTCGGGCGGCGGCTGGGCCCGCTGCGGCTGCGCGGCGCGCTCGCCATCACGCTGCTGACCGGCGCGTCGGTCGCCGTCGCCGGCCCGATCGTCTTCCTCGGCCTGATCGTCCCGCACGCCGTCCGGTTCCTCATCGGCCCCGACCACCGCTGGCTGCTGCCCTACACCGCGGTGCTCGCGCCGTGCCTGCTGCTGGCCGCCGACATCCTCGGCCGGGTCATGGCGCGGCCCGGCGAGATCCGCGCCGGCGTGATCGTCGCGTTCCTCGGCGCGCCGTTCTTCATCTACCTCGTCCGGCGCCGCAAGCTCGTGGAGTCCTGACATGAGCCTGCTGCAGGTGCGGCGCGACCGCGTCACCTTCCGCCTCGCGAAGCCCCCGGTGTCCGGCCAGGTCCGGCTCCGGCTCGCCGCCGTCTCGCTCGTCCTCGCCGTGCTGGCGTTCGCGTTGTTCTGCGTGGGCATGACGATCGGCGACGTCCCGCTCGGCGTGTCCGACGTCCTGGCGGCGGTGTTCGGCGGCGGCGACAGCGGAACCGCTTACATCGTCCAGGAACTGCGGCTGCCCCGGGCGCTGACCGGGCTGCTCGCCGGGGTCGCGTTCGGCGCGTCCGGCGCGGTGTTCCAGACCATCACCCGCAACCCGCTGGCGAGCCCGGACATGATCGGCATCAACGCGGGCGCGGCCACCGCCGTAGTCGCGGGGATCTCGTTCGGCTTCGGCGGCGGGCTCGGCACCACGACGCTCGGCCTGCTCGGCGGGCTGCTCACCGGGTTGCTCGTGTACGCGCTCGCCTGGCGGCGCGGCACCACCGGCTACCGGATCATCCTGGTCGGCATCGGGATCTTCGCGATGTGCACCAGCCTGACCGACTACCTGCTCAGCCGCGCGCAGATCACCGAAGCCCAGGCGTCGATCGGCTGGCTCGTCGGGAACCTCGCCAACCGCGGCTGGGAGCACGTCCTGCCCCTGGCGGGCGCGCTGGCCGTGCTGCTGCCGCTGCTGCTGGCGCTGTCGCGGTGGATGCGCACGCTGCAGCTCGGCGACGAGGTGGCCGCCGGGCTCGGCACCCCGGTCCAGCCGGTGCGGCTCGGCCTGCTGCTGTCCGGCGCCGGGCTGGTCGCCTTCGCGACGGCGTCCGCGGGCCCGGTTTCGTTCGTCGCGCTGACCGCGCCGCAGATCGCGCAGCGCCTGGCGCGCCAGACGTCGCCGCCGCTCGTCGCGTCCGCGCTGACCGGCGCGGTGGTGGTGCTGGGCAGCGACATCCTGGCGCGCACCGTCACGGCGTCCCCGCTGCCGGTCGGCATCGTGACCGGCGCGCTCGGCGCCCCGCTCCTGCTCTGGCTGCTGGCCAGGGCCAACCGATCCGGTTCCGGAGGCTGACCCATGGAAACACCGTCACTGCGGGTGCAGGGGCTGCGCGTCGCCTACGACGACCGGATCGTCATCGACGACCTCGACCTCGACGTCCCGCCGGGCCGCATCACCGCGATCGTCGGGGCGAACGCCTGCGGGAAGTCGACGTTGCTGCGCACGCTGGCCCGCCTGCTCACCCCGAAGTCGGGCGGGGTCTACCTCGACGGCCGCTCGATCCACGACCTGCCGACCCGCCAGGTCGCCCAGCGGCTCGGAATCCTCCCGCAGTCCCCGGTGGCGCCGGAGGGCATGACGGTGGCCGACCTCGTCGGCCGCGGCCGCGCCCCGCACCAGAGCTGGTGGCGCCAATGGTCCACTTCGGACGAAGGCGCGGTGCGCGCGGCCTTGGCCGCCACGGAGCTGACCGACCTGGCCGACCGCCCGGTGGACGAGCTTTCGGGCGGCCAGCGCCAGCGCGCGTGGATCGCGATGGCGGTCGCCCAGGGCACCCCGGTGCTGCTGCTCGACGAGCCGACGACGTACCTCGACCTGGCGCACCAGATCGACGTCCTCGACCTGGTCGTCGACCTCAACCGCGGCGAGGGCCGCACGGTGGTGATGGTGCTGCACGACCTGCCGCAGGCCTGCCGCTACGCCGACCACGTGATCGCCATGAAGGCGGGCCGGGTCGTGGCGTCGGGCGCGCCGGCCGACGTGATCACCGAAGAGCTGGTGGACGAGGTGTTCGACGTCCGCTGCCGGATCACCCCGGACCCCGTCAGCGGCACCCCGCTGGTGATCCCGATCAGCCGCCACCACCCGGCTCCGGTGCACCAGTCCTGAAAGTTCGGCTATCCTGGGGTCCGGCCCGCCTCGCGTGTTCCGAGGACCGTCCGGCCGAAACCCCTCCAGGAAGCAGAGCCATGTTCGTGCTGCCCGAAACCACCACCGGAACCGAGCGCCACCTGCTGGAAGCCACGATGGACCGCCAGCGGCGGGCCGTCGCCGACACCGCACGCGGGCTGTCGGAGTCCGACGCCCGCGAGCGGCTGGTCGCGTCCGTGACCACGCCGATCGGGCTGGTCAAGCACGCCGCGATGGCCGAGCGCCGGTGGTTCCAATGCCTGCTGCAAGGCCTCGACGAGTCCGAATGCGACGGTCCCACGACCCCGGGCGACCCCAGTTTCGCCGTCGCGGACGGCGAAACCGTGGCCGAAGTGATCGCCGAGTTCGAGCGGGCCGGCGCGCGCTCCCGCGAGATCGCGGCCCGTTTCGACCTCGACGACACCTGGAAGCACGACGTCCTCGGCGACGTCAGCCTCCGGTTCGTCTACCTGCTCCTGATCGAGGACTTCGCCCGCCACGCCGGCCACGGCGACATCCTGCGGGAGCAGCTCAGCGCGCGCTGACCGCGTACTCCCCCGCCGGCGCCGCGACCACCCGGCGGTCCACAATGGACTGCAGGATCTCCCCCACCCGCACCGCCGTGTTCGAAAGCAGCGACGACGTGATGCCGTGCGTGTGCTCGGTACCGCCCTGGAGGTAGATCCCGCCCCGCAGCTCGGCTTCCGTCGTGAGGCGGTAGTCGCGCTCGACGCGCAGCCGGCCTTCTTCATCCCGCGAGCAGCGCGGACCCAGCTCGCCCAGCAGCGGCGTCGGGTCGGCGGGCCGGTAGCCGGTGGCGTAGACGACCGCGTCGGCTTCCAGCACCGTCCGCTCGCCCGTCGTCAGCGACTCGACCGTGGCCGAGACGGACGTCCCGGTGTCGGTCACCTCGACCGGGCGGGAGACGTTGAACAGCCGCAGGCGTTCCACCCCGAGGACCTTCTCGCGGTAGACGCGCCGGTAGAGCTCGTCGATCAGGTCGATGTCGACGGCGGAGTAGTTAGTCGCGCCGTGGTAGCGCATCAGGCGGTCCTTGACCGGCTCGCCCGCGCGGTAGAACTGGTCGACGGCCTCCGGGTCGAAGATCCGGTTCGCGAACGCGCTGTCGTCGGCGGGGCTGTAGCCGTAGCGGGCGAACACCGCGCACACCTCGGCGTGCGGGAACTCGTCGTGCAGCAGCGCGGCGACCTCGGCCGCGCTCTGGCCGGCGCCCACGACGACGAACCGCCGGGGCGAGGTGCCGCGAAGGGCGTCGACGCGGAACAGCAGCTCGCTGTTGTGCCAGATCCGCGGCCCCGCGGTGATCCCCTCGGGCAGCTGCGGGCGCAGGCCGGTGCCCACCACCAGGTTCCGGGCGCGCAACGCCGAGCCGTCCGACGCCTCGACGTCGAAGTAGGCCACTTCCGGACCGTCGTACACCGGCTTCACCGACACGACCTCGGTGCCGTACGAGACGACGTCATCGACCTTCGCGGCCGCCCACTCGAAGTAGTCGTGGAACTCGACCCGCAGCGGGAAGAGGTTCTTGTGGTTGATGAAGTCGACCAGCCGCCCCGCCGAGTGGAGGTAGTTGAGGAAGCTGAACTCGCTGGTCGGGTTCCGCATGGTGACCAGGTCCTTCAGGAACGACACCTGCATGGTGGCGGTGTCGATCAGCATCCCGCGGTGCCAGCCGAAGCGCGGCTGCCGCTCGAGGAAGTGCGCGGTCACCGGCTCCCCGACTCCGGCGTTGTGCTCGGCGAGGGCGATCGCGAGGGCCAGGTTCGAAGGTCCGAAGCCCACGCCGACGATGTCGTAGATCGGGACCTCTGCAGTCATGTTGCTCCCTCGCGCGCTCCGGTACCGTTCAGGGAACCCTAACCTAACTTAGGCGAGCCTCGCCTAGTACGTTCGTGGTGATGTTCGTCCCCCGATCACGAAAGGGCACTCTCGAATGCGCGTGGCGATGTTCGGCTACCAGACCTGGGGGCACCGGACCCTCCAGGCGCTCATCGACGCCGGGCACGACGTCGCCCTCGTGGTGACGCACCCGAAGAGCGACCACGCCTACGAGCGGATCTGGGCCGACTCGGTCGCCGACCTCGCCGAGGCCAACGGCATCCGCGTCCTGCTGCGCAACCGCCCGGACGACGCCGAGCTGCTGGCCGAGCTCACGGCCGCCGACCTCGACCTGATCGTGGCGAACAACTGGCGCACCTGGCTGCCCCCGGAGATCTACGACCTCCCGCGGCACGGCACGCTCAACATCCACGACTCGCTGCTGCCGGCGTACGCGGGCTTCTCCCCGCTCATCTGGGCGCTGATCAACGGCGAGCCCGAGGTCGGCGTCACCGCCCACATGATGGACGGCGAACTCGACGCGGGTGACATCGTCCTGCAGCGCGCGATCCCGGTCGGCCCGGCGGACACCACGACCGACCTGTTCCACCGCACGGTCGACCTGATCGCCCCGCTCACGGCCGAGGCCATCACGAAGATCGAGACGGGCTACACCCCGGTGCCGCAGGACCGCTCGAAGGCCAGCTTCTTCCACAAGCGTGCCCGCCGCGACAGCCTGATCGACTGGACCCTGCCGCCGGCGGACCTCGAGCGCTTCGTGCGCGCGCTGTCCGACCCGTACCCGAACGCGTTCACCCACCACCGCGGCCAGGAGCTGCGGATCCTCCAGGCATCGGTCTCGGAAGGGCACTACGGCGGCACGCCGGGCCGGATCTTCATCAAGGAAGGCGACGGCGTCGTGATCGTGGCCGGCCCGGACGCGCGGAGCGGGCGGTCGCCCGGTCTCGTGGTCGAGCGGGTCCGCACCGCCGACGGGACCGACCTGAGCGCGCACGAGTACTTCAAGACCATGGGCGGGTACCTGACCGACCGGCCTTGACCCGGTGAGCGGGAAATCCTGGCCGCCACGGCGGTCCGGCGGCCAGGATGGCCCGCATGGCCGGGATCAGCTACCTCGAAGACCACCGCACCTGGGTGCTCACCGGCGAAACCAGCACCTACGCGCTGCGGCTCGGCGAAGCCGACGTCCCCACCCACGTCTACTGGGGTCCCCGGCTGTCCCCGGCCGACGTCGTCGAGCTCACCGGGAAAACGCTTCCCCGGTGGGATGGTTTCAACGACCCGAACGAAGGCCTCGGCGAACTCGCCGCGGCCGGCGGCACCCGCTACTGGACCCCGGCCTTGCAGCTGCGCTTCGCCGACGGCACCCGGGGGCTCGAATGGCGGTACCGGGGCCACGAAATCACCGGCGACCACCTCGGGATCTCCTTCACCGATCGCCACTACTCCGTGCGGATCACGCTCCACTACCGCTTCCGGGCCGACGTCCTCGAACGCTGGACCGAACTGTCCGCCGACACCGACGTCGAGGTCGCCCGCGCCGACTCCGCGACCTGGGTGCTGCCCGTCCTCGAGGACTACCGGCTCAGCCACACCACCGGCCGCTGGGCGGCGGAAACCCAGCTGCGCCGGGACCCCGTCCCGCACGGCGAAACCGTCTTCGGCAGCCGCCGCGGGATCACCAGCCACCACGCCAACCCGTGGGTCATGGTCGACGACGGCACCGCCACCGAACGCCACGGCGAGGTCTACGGTGTCGCGCTCGCGTGGAGCGGGTCGTGGCGCCTGACCACCACCCGGGCCTCGACCGGGCGCCTGACGGTCAGCGGCGGCTTCGGCCAAGACGGCGTCGTCCACCACGTCGGACCGGGACGGCCGCTGACCACGCCGGTCGCGGCCGGCCTCCGCACCGGCGGCGGGTTCGGCGCGGCGAGCCGCGCGTGGCACGCCTACACCCGCGAGCACGTCCTGCCGCACCCCGGCGAGCTGCGCCCGGTGCTCTACAACTCCTGGGAGGCCACGGGGTTCGCCGTCTCCGGGCGCGGCCAGCGCGCGCTCGCCGAGCGGGCCGCGGCGCTCGGGGCCGAGCTCTTCGTGCTGGACGACGGCTGGTTCGGCGCCCGCACCGGTGACCACGCCGGGCTCGGTGACTGGCACGTCGACCGCGACCGCTTCCCGGGCGGCCTCGAGTCGCTCGTGGCCGCGGTCCACGCGCTGGGCATGAAGTTCGGGCTCTGGGTCGAGCCCGAGATGGTCAACCCCGACAGCGACCTTTACCGCGCGCACCCGGACTGGGTGCTGCACCACCCGCACCGCCGTCGCTCGGAACTGCGCAACCAGCTCGTCCTCAACTTCGCGCGGCCGGACGTCGCGGCGTGGGCGTACGACTGGCTCGACCGGCTCGTCGGCGACCACGGCGTCGACTTCCTCAAGTGGGACATGAACCGCCCGTTCAGCGAAGCGGGCTGGCCGGGCGAGGCCGACCAGGACCGGGTGTGGGTCGAACACACCCGTGCCGTGTACGCGATCCTGGACCGGTTGCGCGCGGCCCACCCCGGCCTGCGGATCGAAGCCTGCAGCGGCGGCGGGGGCCGGATCGATCTCGGCGTGCTCGCCCGCACCGACCAGGTCTGGCCGTCGGACAACACCGACGCCCTCGACCGGCTCCGCATCCAGCACGGCTACAGCCAGCTCTACCCGGCCCGCGCGATGTCGGCGTGGGTCACCGACAACCCCGGCTTCGTCACCGGCCGCTCGGTGCCGCTGCGCTTCCGGTTCCACGTCGCCATGGCCGGGGTGCTCGGGCTCGGCGGGGACATCGCGCGCTGGCCCGAAGCCGACCTCGCGTTCGCCCGGGAGATGGTCGCGCTGTACCGCGACATCCGGCCCGTGGTGCAGCACGGGGCGCTGCACCGCCTCCGGCCGCCCCTCGACGACGGGCTCGTCGCGCTCCAGTACGTCCTCGGCGACCGGTCCGTCGTCTTCGCCTACCGCCACGCCGCGCACTTCGCCGACCCGGAGCGGCCGCTGCGGCTCGAGGGCCTCGATTCCGCTCACCGGTACCTCGATCCGGATTCCGGGACCACGCACAGCGGCGCGGTGCTGCTCGCCCACGGACTGCGGCTCGGCCTCCCGACCGGCGACTTCGCGAGCACGGTCGTCCGGCTGGAACGAATCCCGCACTAGAGATCGGATCTATCGGCCGCTCGTCGCCGGTTTCGCGGGGTTCTGCTGCTTGACAGGCCGTTAGACATCAGATCAAATGCGTCATACATCACATCTGATGGGAGGCGCGATGAGAAGGTCACTGGCGCTGGGCGCGGCCGCGCTCCTGGCGGTGAGCGCGTGCTCGGTCGGGTCCGGCACCGGAAGCGGCGGCGGCACCGAAATCACCTTCCTGACCTTCGAAACCCCGAACCTCACCCCGGCCTACTGGGACGCGGCCATCAAGCGCGTCACCGACAAGAACCCGGGCATCAAGGTGAAGAAGCTCGTCGCCCCGACCGCCGACGGCCGGACGTCCTACGCGAAGCAGCTCCTGCAGTCCGGCCAGTTCCCGGACGTGCTGATCGCCGTCGACTCGGCGGGCTTCGCCGAGGCCGGCAACCTCTACGCCTGGACGCCCGCCGAGCTCGCGGACTTCCAGTTCCCCGAAGCCAACCCGGTCAACGGGAAGTACTACCAGCTGCCGGCGAACACCCAGACCATCCCGCCGATCTACTACAACAAGAAGATGTTCGCCGACGCGGGCATCGCCGCGCCGCCGAAGACGTGGGACGAGCTGGTCGCCGACGCCGGGAAGCTCGAGGACAAGGGCTTCGCGCCGTTCACCATCGGCGGCGGCAAGGACGGCTTCCCGTCGTCGATGATCCTCTCCGGCCTGGTCGGCACCGAGGTCTACCGCACCACGCCGGACTGGCTGACCCGGCGCCGCCAGGACAAGGTCAAGTTCGCCGATCCCGTGTTCCAGCACGCGTTCGCGAAACTCGCCGACCTCGCCGCGAAGGGGTACGTGGACAAGACGAGCGTGTCCCGCGACTACGCGGCGACCGAGCAGGCCTTCCTCGACGGCAAGAGCGCGATGTACCCGATGGGCAACTGGTTCGCCGCGAACGCCGACTCGAAGAAGCACGACTTCGAGGTGGGCGTCTTCGACTTCCCCACCGAGGACGGCGAGCTCGTCGTCCCGGCCTACACCGGCGGCGGCATGATCGTGAACGCGAAGGCCGCGAACCTCGACGCCGCCAAGAAGTTCGCGCTCGGCTTCCAGCTGGACAAGGACCAGCTCGACGCGTCGGTCAAGGCCGACGGCCTGTTCCCGGCGATCAAGGGCTACACCCCGCCGGCCGACGTCGGGCCGACGTTCAAGGCCGGGTACGACCTCTACACCCGGGCGGTGCGGCAGAACGCCGTCGTCCACGCGTTCCGGTGGGAGACCGCCGACGACGGGCTGCTGCCCGGGATGAAGGACAAGGTCGACCAGGCCGCCCAGGACGTCATCACCGGCCGCAAGTCGGTGGCCGACGCGTGCGCGTTCCTGGACACCGAGTGGGCGAAGGCGGGCTGACTTGGCCACCCGCAGGCCGGTCCTGCCGCGGCTCGGGCACTTCGCGTCGTTCGGCGCTCCGGGCGTGCTCGTCTACCTGTGCTTCGTGCTGGCCCCGATCCTGATCAGCTTCGGGTACAGCCTCACGAACTACAACCCGTTCAAGCCGCCGGTGAAGTTCACCGGGCTCGACAACTACCGGCTGCTCTTCACCGACCAGCAGTTCCTCACCGCGCTGAAGGTGACCACGATCCTGACGCTGATCGTGGTCATCGTGCCCAACGTCCTCGGCCTCGGGGTCGCACTGCTGCTGGACCGGAAAGGCTGGCTGTACCACGCGTTGCGGAGCGTGTTCTTCACGCCGGTGATCCTCAGCTCGGTCGTCGTCTCGATCGTCTGGTCGCGGTTGCTCGACGGCGAGGGACCGCTCAACACGTTGTTGCGGGCACTGGGGGTCGAGCACCCGCCGGGCTGGCTGTCCGATCCCGACCTGGCGCTGTACTCGGTCGCCTCGATCGTGTGCTGGCAGCTGCTCGGGTTCTGCGTCGTCGTCTACCTGGCCGGGCTGCAGGGCGTGCCGGCGGAACTGCTGGAGGCGGCGGAGATCGACGGCGCCGGGCCGCTGCGGCGGTTCCGGGCGGTCACCTGGCCGCTGCTGGCGCCGTCGCTGACGATCACCACGGTGGTCCTGCTCATCTCCGCGTTCAAGACCTACGACTACGTCAAGGTGATCACCAACGGCGGCCCGGGTTCCGGCGCCACCGCGACGATCGCGTTCGACGTGCTGCAGACCGGCTTCGACGCCAACCACGTCGGCTACGCGTCCGCGATGGCGGTGCTGATGCTGGTGATCGTCGCGGTCGTGACGACCGTCGTGCTGAACTTCCTCCGCCGCCGGGAGGTGGACCTGTGACCCGCCCCGCGGTCGCCGTGCTCGTCAGCGCGGTGTTCTTCGTGCCGCTGTACCTGGTGCTGGCCAACGTGTTCAAGCGGGGCGACCTGATCGCGGCGGAACCGGCGGCCCCGCCGCTGCCGCCGACACTGGCCAACGTGCACGCGGTGCTGACCCGCCCGGACGGGCTGTTCTGGGTCAGCCTGACCAACAGCGTCGTGGTCACGGTGTCGTCGATCCTGGTCCTGACGGTGCTTTCGGCGATGCTCGGCCACTACCTGGCGCGCTCGGGCAAGCGGTGGACGAAGGTGCTGACGCTGGTGCTGCTGGCCGGGCTGATGATCCCGCCGCAGGTCATCCTGATCCCGATCACGGACGTCCTGCGCGTCACCCACCTGATGGCGACGCTGCCGGGGCTGATCCTGTTCAACGTCGGCTACTACGTGCCGTTCGGGGTGTTCGT
Organism: Amycolatopsis sp. cg9; assembly: GCF_041346945.1. NCBI lineage: Bacteria > Bacillati > Actinomycetota > Actinomycetes > Pseudonocardiales > Pseudonocardiaceae > Amycolatopsis > Amycolatopsis sp. cg9. Next base: position 8,098,647 of record NZ_CP166850.1, read on the forward strand.
GTTCTCGGGCTTCATCCGCGGCGTCCCGGTGGAACTGGAGGAAGCGGCGCTGCTGGACGGCGCGAGCCGGCTGCAGGTGTTCTGGCGCGTGGTGTTCCCGCTGCTGCGCCCGGCGACGGCGTCGGTGCTGATCTTCCTGGGCGTGTGGATCTGGAACGACTTCATCGACCCGCTGATCATCCTCGGGCCGAGCCAGGGCACGACGATCACCACCGGCATCTACCGCTCGATCGGCCAGTACCAGGCGGACCTCGGCAGCGTGTTCGCCCTGATGTTCCTGGCGACGCTGCCGGTGCTGATCTTCTACCTGGCGCTGCAGAAGCAGTTCGTGAAGGGCCTGACCGGCGGCGCGACGAAGGGCTAGCGCCGCACTTTCACGTGAAAGTGCGGCTTGGGAGGACCTTGACCATGGTGTCGGACTGCTCGGACCCCGCGCCCACGACCTCGTAGCCGGCCGCGAGGTAGAGCCGCTGCGCGAAGTTCTCGCGCTCGACGCTGAGGCTGATCCGCGCGATGCCGGCCTCCTTCGCGCGGGCCTCGACGGCGTGCAGCAACGCGCGTCCGATGCCGCGGCCGCGCCAGGCCGCCGCCACGCCGATGGTCAGCTCCGGGACGTCGGCGGCCACGAACCCGTAGCCCGGGTCGCCGGGCGGGAAGAAGCGCAGCCAGGCCGCGCCCGCCCGCTCGCCGTCCGCTTCGGCGACCACGCCCAGGTCGGTGTCCCGCGGCCAGCCGGCGATGTAGTGCGCGGTGTTCGGCGCGGCCAGTACGCGGCGGCGGCTCTTCGGCTGCCACGCCGGAGACCAGTTGACCGCGGCCACCAGCATGTCGGCCAGGAAGTCGCCGTCGTCGGCGGTCGCCGGGCGGAGCTTCACCGCTCGCGGACCTGCCCGCCGTCGACCTCCAGCCGGCGCGTGACGTGCACGGCTTCCAGCATCCGGCGGTCGTGCGTCACCAGCAGGAGCGTTCCCGGGTAGCTGTCGAGCGCCGCCTCCAGCTGCTCGATCGCGGGCAGGTCGAGGTGGTTCGTCGGCTCGTCGAGCACCAGCAGGTTGACGCCACGGGCCTGCAGCAGCGCCAGCGCCGCGCGCGTCCGCTCCCCCGGCGACAGCGTCGCCGCCGACCGGAGCACGTGCGCCGCTTTGAGCCCGAACTTCGCCAGCAGCGTCCGGACGTCGGCGTCGGCCAGCTCCGGGACCTCGCGCGCGAACGCGCCGGCCAGCGGGACGTCGCCGAGGAACAGGCGCCGGGCCTGGTCGACCTCGCCGACCACGACGCCCGGGCCGAGCGCGGCGTTCCCCTCGTCGAGCTGGACCCGGCCGAGCAGCGCGGCCAGGAGCGTCGACTTGCCCGCGCCGTTCGCGCCGGTGATGGCGACCTTGTCCGCCCAGTCGATCTGCAGGTCGACCGGCCCGAGCGTGAAGCCGCCGCGGCGGACGACCGCCCCGCGCAGGGTCGCGACCACCGCGCCCGCGCGCGGTGCCGCGGCGATCTCCATCCGCAGCTCCCACTCCTTGCGGGGCTCTTCGACGACGTCGAGCCGCTCGATCATCCGATCGGTCTGCCGCGCCTTCGACGCCTGCTTCTCCGTGGCCTCGGCGCGGAACTTGCGGGCGTTCTTGTCGTTGTCGGGCTGCTTCCGGCGGGCGTTCTTGACGCCCTTCTCCATCCACGCCCGCTGCATCCGCCCGCGCGCCTCGAGCGACGCCTTCGTGCCGGCGTACTCCTCGTACTCCTCGCGCGCGTGCCGCCGCGCGACCGCGCGCTCCTCGAGGTACGCCTCGTAGCCACCGCCGTAGCTGGTGACCTGCTGCTGCGCCAGGTCCAGCTCGACGACGCGGTCGACGGTCCTGGCGAGGAACTCGCGGTCGTGGCTGACCAGCACGGTCGGCGCCCGCAGCCCGGACACGAACCGCTCCAGCCGGGCCAGGCCGTCCAGGTCGAGGTCGTTGGTCGGCTCGTCGAGCAGGAAGACGTCGTAGCGGCTCAGCAGCAGCGACGCGAGCCCGGCCCGCGCGGCCTGCCCACCGGACAGCGACGTCATCGGCTGGTCGAGGTCGACGGCGAGGCCGAGGTCGGCGGCCACTTCGGCGGCGCGGTCGTCGAGGTCGGCGCCGCCGAGCGCGAGCCAGCGGTCGAGCGCCGCCGCGTACTGGTCGTCCGCGCCGGCTTCCCCCGCGGTGAGGGCGTCGGTCGCCGCGTCGAGGTCGGCCTGCGCCGCCGACACGCCGGTGCGGCGCGCGAGGAACGCCCGGACCGACTCGCCGTCCCGCCGCTCCGGCTCCTGCGGCAGGTGCCCGACGGTCGCGGTCGGCGGGTTCAGCCGGATCTCGCCGCCGTCCGGCTTCGCGAGCCCGGCGAGGGTCCGCAGCAGCGTCGACTTGCCGGCGCCGTTGACGCCGACCAGGCCGACGACGTCGCCCGGGGCGACGACCAGATCGAGACCGGAGAAGAGGGTGCGGTCACCGTGGCCCGCGGCCAGGTCCTTCGCGACGAGAGTTGCACTCATGAGGTGGCCGAGTCTACGGGGCTGTGCCGGACTGTCAGATCATGGTCAAAGCCACCGACTGTGTGTGTCGGGTGGCGCTTTGATCACTGAGTGTGGGTACCCTGTTCGGTTGTCGCGTCTTCCGTGCAGTGAGGTTGGTGAACACAGATGGGCGAACCCGCTCCCCCGGTGACCCTCGGCCGCAGGCCGAAACCGAGGGAAGGCCGCCCGTCCGCGCCCCGGCCCACGGTGAGCCGGCGCCGCGAGGTGAGCCACGCCAGCGCCCGGTCGCTGCTGATGACCGTGCTCGGCGAGTACGCCCTCCCCCGCGACAAGCCCGTGTGGACGTCGATGCTCGTCGAGGTCCTCGGCATCCTCGACATCGAGGAGAAGTCGGCCCGGCAGGCGCTGGCCCGCTCCGCCGCCGAAGGCTGGGTCGTCTCCGAACGCGTCGGGCGCCGGGTGCGCTGGTCGCTGACCCCGCCCGGGCGCCGGCTGCTGACCGAGGGCGCCGAGCGGATCTACGCGTTCGGCCGCGAACGGCCGCCCTGGAACGGGCAGTGGCTGATGCTGATCGTGTCCGTCCCGGAGGCCAAGCGCGACCTGCGGCACCGCCTGCGCACGCGGCTGACCTGGGCGGGCTTCGGGTCGCCGGTGGCCGGCGTGTGGGTCAGCCCGGACCTGTCCCGCCAGCGCGAGGCCCAGCAGATCGTCAGCGAGCTCGGCCTCGACGCGCAGGCGATGTCGTTCACCGCCGCGTACGGCGAGGTCGGCGAGCAGGAGTCGATGGTCGCCCGGTCCTGGGACCTGACCGAGCTGAAGGACCGCTACGAGGACTTCATCGACCGGTTCACCGGCCTGCACCCCACCGGTGGCCGGGCGGTGCTGCGCGCGCAGACCGAGCTGGTGCACGAGTGGCGGCGGTTCCCGTTCCTCGACCCGCAGCTGCCCGCCGAGCTCCTCCCGGCGAAGTGGAGCGGGACGAAAGCGGCGGAACTGTTCCATCACAAACACGTCGACTGGCGCCCCGAGGCCCAGCAGTATTGGGACGACATCGTCGAAGCCGAAGAAGCAGGGTGAACATGACTGAGCAGGTCCGCCTCGATCGTGACGGCGGGCTCGCCGTCCTGACCGTCGACGCTCCGCCGTTGAACCTCTACACGGCTTCGCTGCAGTCCTCGCTGGCTTCGGCTCTCGATTCGCTGGAGGCCGCCCCGGCGCGCCCTGCTGATCCGGGCCGAGGGCAAGATCGTCAGCGGCGGCGTCGACGTCTCGCTGTTCGACGCGCAGGGCTCGCCCGCCGAGGCGAAGGTGCTGTTCGACGAGATGCTCGCGGTGCCGGACCGGATCGCCGCGCTGCCGTTCCCGACGGTGTTCGCCGCCCACGGCCTGTGCCTGACGTGGGCGTTCGAGGTCGCGGTGGCCTGCGACCTCATCCTGGCCGCGTCGCGCGCCAAGTTCGGGCTGGTCGAGAAGGTCGTCGGGCTGACCCCGACCATGGGCGGCACCCAGCGGCTCGCTTCGCGCGCCGGTGTGGGCCGCGCGAAGGAGTTCGTCATGACCGGCGACACCTACGACGCGGCCACGCTGGAGCGCTGGAACGTCGTCAACCGGGTCCTGCCGGACGAGGGCTTCGACGAGGCGGCGCGAGAGTTCGCGCGGCAGCTGGCCGCCGGGCCGACCCGGGCCCACGCGGCGACCAAGCGCGTGCTCGACCACTACTCCGCCGGCGGAGTCCCCGAAGCGAACGCGCACATCACGGCGATCGCAGCCGAGCTCTTCGAGACCGAAGACCTCCGCGGCGCCGTGAAGTCGTTCTTGGCCGACGGGCCGGGCAAGGCGACGTTCTCGGGTCGTTAACCGTCCGTTCGGACGGCGGTTGCCACCGTTCGGGCCTGCGCGGTTCCCCTCGCACCGGGTTACATTCGATGTGGTCTAGACCACGTCGTCCCCGCCCCCGTGCCGTCTGGAGAACCGCCATGAGACGCACCCCCGCACGACTACGCTCCGCGCTCGCCGCCTTGCTGATAGCGCTCGGCGGCACCGCGGCCCTCGCCCCGCCCGCCGCCGCGGCCGGTTCACTGACCGCCACCCTCGCGCTGAGCGGCACGACCGGCACCTACACCGTCGCCAACACCGGCACCGCCTCGGTGAGCAACTGGGCGATCACCTTCACGCTGCCCGCCGGCGTCACCGCCTCGACCGGCGAAAACGGCACGGTGACGCAGAACGGCACGCAGGTCACGCTGATCCCCGCGTACTACATCGCGACCCTCGCGCCGGGCCGGAACACCTACCCGTACAGCCCGACGTTCCGGCTCAGCGCGGCCGCGACACCCACCCAGTGCCGCGTCGACAACGCCAACTGCGACGGTTCACCGGACACCCCACCGGGTGCGCCCAGCGGGCTCAGGCTGGTCACGAAGACGACCAAGACGGTGGCGCTGGCCTGGACCGCGTCGGCGGCCGGGTCGTTGCCGGTCACCGGGTACGACGTCTACCAGGGTGCTTCCCTGGCCGCGTCGGTGACCGGGACGAGCGCGACGATCTCCGGGCTCACCCCGGGCACGGCCTACTCGTTCACGGTGAAGGCCAAGGACGCCAAGGGGAACACGTCCCCGGCGAGCGCCGCACTGGCCGTGACGACGAACAGCCCCTCCGACGACACGCAGGCGCCGTCCGCCCCCACCGGGCTGCGCTCGACGGCCGCGGACTCGGGCAGCGTCTCCCTGGCGTGGACGGCGTCGACGGACAACACCGGCGTGATCGGCTACGACGTGTACCGCGGATCGGTACTGGCCACCACGGTGACCACGACGTCCGCCGTCGTGACCGGGCTGGCACCGTCCACTTCGTACACGTTCACGGTGCGGGCGCGCGACGGCTACGACAACGTGTCCGCGCCGAGCGCCGCGGTGACCGCCCGGACCGGCGACATCGTCTCGGGCTACGCGAAGGTCGGGTACTTCGTGCAGTGGGGCATCTACGGGCGCCAGTACTTCGTGAAGAACCTCGAAACCTCGGGCGCGGCGGCGAAGCTGACGCACCTGCTGTACGCGTTCGAGAACATCGACCCGGTGAACCTGACGTGCTTGTCCGGCGTCACGAAGGGCACCACCGCGAACCCGCAGGACCCGAACCAGGGTGACGGCGCCGGCGACGCCGAGGCCGACTACTCGCGGCCGTTCTCGGCGGCGCAGTCGGTGGACGGCGTGGCCGACACCGGCTGGGAGTCGCTGCGCGGCAACTTCAACCAGCTCAAGAAGCTCAAGGCGAAGCACCCGAACCTGAAGGTGCTGGTGTCGCTGGGCGGCTGGACGTACTCGAAGTACTTCTCCGACGTCGCGGCCACGGACGCGTCGCGCAAGAAGTTCGTGTCGTCGTGCGTCGACACGTGGCTGAAGGGCAACATCGCGCCCTACGGCGGCGCGGGCGGCCCGGGCACCGCGGCCGGCATCTTCGACGGCATCGACCTCGACTGGGAGTGGCCGGCGAGCGCCGACGGCCACCCCGGCAACCACTGGAGCCCGAACGACAAGGACAACCTGACGGCGCTCATGGCCGAGTTCCGCACGCAGATGGACGCGTACGGCGCTACGACCGGCAAGCGCTACCAGCTGCACGCGTTCACCCCGGCGGACCCGGCCAAGGTGGCGTCCGGCTGGGACCTGTCCCGCGTGTTCAGCTACCTGGACGTCGCGAACGTGCAGGGCTACGACTTCCACGGCTCGGGCAGCGACAACTCGTGGGAGCCGAACCGCACCGGTCACCAGGGCAACCTGTACGCCGACGCGGACGACCCGTACCCGTTCCACTTCAGCGCCGAGGCCGCGATCAACGCGTACACGAACGCGGGCGTCGATCCCCGGAGGCTGACGTTGGGCCTGGCGTTCTACGGCCGCGGCTGGCAGGGCGTCGCGGCGGGCGGCAAGAACGGCGAATGGCAGTCGGCGACGGGCGCGGCCCCGGGCCAGTTCGCCGAGGAAGCGGGGACGCGCGGCTACGCGAACCTGGTGGCGAGCGTCCCGAACTGCACGGTCTACCACGACACGGCCGCGGTGGCGACGTCCTGCTACACCGGCAACGGCGGCCAGTGGTGGACGTTCGACGACGCGTGGTCGATCGGGCTGAAGACGACGTGGCTCAAGCAGCGCGGCCTCCTCGGCGTGATGGCGTGGGAGATGTCGGGTGACACCGGCGGCTTGATGAACGCGGTCAGCGCCGGGCTCGGTTAGTTTTGTTCAGCCCGCTGAACGGAAGAGCGCCTTTCCGTTCAGCGGGCTGAACCTTTCCTTCAAATCGCGAATAAAGGCGCTTTCCTCCTTGACTCTTGATGGTCTGGACCATGAAACTGGGCGCAGCGCGCAGGGGATCCAAGACACCGTCGTCTCGAGGAGAGCCATGTCCCGCTTCCGCAGAGTTTTCGCTTTGGGCGCACTGATCCCGCTGGCACTGGGCCTGATCGCCACCCCGGCCCCGGCGGCCCCGGCGACGTTCACCCACCCCGGCGTGCTGGTGAGCCGCCCCCAGCTGGACTTCGTGAAGACCCAGGTGAACGCCGGCGCCCAGCCCTGGAAAGCGGCGTACGACCAGGCATTGGGGAGCACGTACGCCTCACTGTCCCGAACCCCGAAACCCCGCGCGGTCGTGGAATGCGGCTCCTATTCGAACCCGAACTACGGCTGCACGGACGAGCGCGAGGACGCGATCGCGGCGTACACGGACGCCCTTATCTGGTACATCTCCGGCGACGCCCGCTACGCCCAGAAGGCGATCGCCCTGATGGACGCGTGGTCCGCGACGATCACGAGCCACACCAACAGCAACGCACCGCTGCAAACGGGCTGGGCGGGCTCGTCGTGGCCCCGCGCGGCGGAGATCATCAAGTACACGTATTCGAGCTGGCCGAATTCGGGCCGCTTCGGCACGATGCTGCGCAACGTGTACCTGAACCAGATCATCAACGGCAGCAACAGCAACGGCAACTGGGAACTGTCCATGATGGAGGCCGCGGTCGGCATCTCGGTGTTCCTGGAGGACAAGACGAACTTCGACAAGGCTGTTTCGAGGTATCGCAACCGAGTCGCGGCCTATGTGTACCTGGCTTCGGACGGCTCGCTGCCGAAGACCGTCCCCGGCAGTGGCTTGTCCTCGCGCGACCAGATCGTGAGCTACTGGCAGGGCCAGTCGACGTTCGTGGACGGCCTGACCCAGGAGACGTGCCGCGACTTCACCCACACGGGCTACGGCATCGCCGCGATCGCGGACGTGGCGGAGACGCTGCGCATCCAGGGCCAGGACGTGTACGGAACGGACGTGGGCGAGCGCCTGCGTCAAGCGCTGGGCTTCCAGTCGAAGTACCAGCTGGGCACGGCGGTGCCGTCGTGGCTGTGTTCAGGGTCGCTGAAGCTGGGCCTGGGCCCGGTGACGGAGGTGGGCTTCAACGCCCTCCACACCCGCCTGGGCATCGCGATGACGAACACGCAGACGCTGACCGAGCGCCAGCGACCGGCGGGGTCGAACAACCTGTTCGTGGCGTGGCAGACGCTGACCCACGCCGCCAACCCGGCTTGATCTTGGGTATCGGTCCGCCTGACTTGTTTGCGCAGGTCAGGCGGACTGGGGACCCTGCTTGCAGAGGGGTTTGAGGGGCACGCTAGAGTACTTCTCACGCACTCAGCGAGTGCGGGTCCGGGCTGTGGCGCAGTTTGGTAGCGCACTTGACTGGGGGTCAAGGGGTCGCAGGTTCAAATCCTGTCAGCCCGACGGACAAGCCACGTTCACGCAGGTGAACGTGGCTTTCGTCGTATCCGGGTAGCGATACGCCAGAGGGATGTAGCGATCAGAGGCCGCTTGGCGACTCACATCACGTGAGGACATCGCCCCTCGGACAGCACGACGGCATGCCTGACTCCAGACATTCCGATCAAGCCGGCCGGCTGTGACCACCGCCGCCTCGGCGAACAGTGAGGACTGGCCGCGATGCGCGTCCAGCCGCGATGCGCGGGGTGAGCGACATCGCGAGTGTCGCGGGGTGCCCGCCACAGGCTTCGATCGCTGCTTGGCCCACCTGGACCCGGCGGAACTCGGCGAATACTTCTCACGCTTGACCCCGGGCGCCGACATCGACCTTCGTGGTACCACCATTGATTCGCCGTTGCTCAACCGCGTCAGCGAGGCTTTGACGCGGCCGGGTGATTCAGCTTCAACAGTGCGATACGGTCGTGCCGACTTTCGCGGTGCCATTTTCGTTCAGAATGTCGAATTCGGTCGCGTCAACTTTACCGGGAACACTTACTTCCGCGGTGCGACATTCAACAAAGAGGCCGACTTTCGCGACGCAGTGTTCGGCGATCATTCCGACTTTCGTGGAGCGCGGTTCACCGAACACGCGGACTTCCGGGAAACGACGTTCACCAAGCGAACCGACTTCGGCCGCGCCGCCTTCGCGCAAGGTGCAGACTTCGATGAAGCAAGTTTCACCGAGAACGCCGACTTCGGTGGAGCGTACTTCGCGCAAGGAGCTAGCTTTCAGTACTCGAAATTTGCCGAGTACGCCGACTTCGGACATGCAACCTTCAAACAGAACACCAGCTTCAACCACGCTACCTTTACCGAAAACGCCAACTTCCGCACTTCAAAGTTCAAGGACCGTGCCAGGTTCGACAAAGTCACCTTTGGGGACAACGTCAACTTTCGCGCCGCAACCTTTACCAACCATGCGAGTTTCGACGATGCAGTCTTCGCCAAGCAAGCCATGTTCAGCGGCGCTACTTCCATCGACAGCGTCGACTTCACAGGTGCAAATTTTGCCGAGGCCGTCGTCTTCCGCGGTATCAGCTTCACCGGATTTGCCGACTTCAGCGGCGCAACCTTCGCCAAGCACGCCAATTTTCTCGAAACCAATTTCGCCAACGATGCCGGCTTTCGTGGTACGAACTTCGCACGCGGCGCCGACTTCATCGGCACCCGATTCGGCGATCGCGCCACTTTTACCCGGGCAACCTTCACTCGGGACGCCAACTTCCGCAAAACGATCTTCATTCGAACCGCCGACTTCTGCGAAACATCTTTTTCCGAGGACGCCGATTTTTCGGAAGCGACATTCGCCCAAGACGCCATATTTCGCGGAGTGCATTTCGGCAGAGTCGTTAACTTCCACTACACAACCTGCGCCGGAAGCATCGATTTCGCGAACACCACCCTTGCGAACAACGAACGCTTGGGTCCACTCATAGCAGACCGCATCGACCTTCGAGGAGCACAGTTCGAGACCGCTACGACAATCGAGGCGGAGACCAGCGAGATCACTTGCCAGCGAGCGCGATTCACCGGCGGAGTGGAACTTCGCATCCGCCACGGACTGGTAGATCTTGCTGAAACTTTCATGGGAACGGCATCATCCTTGGCAACATCGGCAGGCGAATTCACCATCGACGGATTGGACGACTTACCCCCTCTACGGGTTCCGCAGGAGCAGATCGACAGATGGCGCGCCACGGGTTATTCGCTTGATCATCGCCCTGTTTTGAAGTCCCTTAGGGGTACCGACGTGTCAGAACTGGCCCTGACCGATGTCGATCTACGCTGGTGTCGCTTCGCCGGTGCACACCACCTGGACAAATTGCGCATCGAGGGTGACAGCCCCTTCTCGCGGCCACCGCGCGCTTGGTGGCGCGACGCGCGGCAGGTGGTTTTCGAGGAACATCCCTGGCGCGCCCGCTTGACGCCGAAGTCCGGCTGGTCGAAGGCCGCTCCGTTCGACAAGGCGAGGGACCAGGGCGAGCAGGTCGGAGCGGATCGCCTTGCAGCGCTGTACCGATCGTTGCGCAAGGCACTCGAAGACGGCAAGAACGAGGCTGGCGCAGGGGACTTCTACTACGGCGAACAAGAAGCTCGGCGACGCGCGGACGGCAGTTCACTTGCCGAACGGAAAATTCTATTGGCGTACTGGCTGATCTCGGGATACGGACAACGAGCGGCACGCGCCTTCGTCGCCTTGCTCGGGGTGATCGCCGTGACCACGGTCCTGCTCGTCACCTGCGGACTGCCGGCCCCCGGCCCCGCTTCACAATCCACGACGATCACACGGGGATCGCAGACGACCACGATCGTCGAAGACCCGCGACCGCAGCTACCCGCAAGCAACGCCCGGTGGACGTGGAGTCGCTTGGACGCCTCCGTGCGCATCGCGCTGGGCGCGGTGGTGTTCCGCGACGCGAGCCAAAAGCTGACCACTGCCGGCGTTTGGGCGGTCATGATCGCGCGGTTCACCGGCCCCATTTTGCTTGCCCTCACCGCGCTGGCCATCCGCGCTCGGGTCAAGAGGTGACGAGACGACCGAGCAAAGCGTTCACCGGCTAGAGTCACGTCAGCCGACGCCACAGGGGGACGCACCATGACCGAGCAGGAGGGGGCGGACTGGATTCCGCCCGGCGCCGATCTTTCCCGGCCCAGTGCCGCCCGGATCTACGACTACCTGCTCGGCGGGGCGCACAACCTCACCGCCGATCGGGAGGTTGCGCGGAAGCTCGAAGCCATCCAACCCCAGGTCGCCGCCGTAGCTCGGCGCAACCGGGCCTTTCTGCGGAGGGCCGTGAGGTTCCTCCTCGACCAGGGCGTGAGGCAGTTCCTCGACCTCGGCTCCGGCATCCCCACCGTCGGCAACGTCCACGAAGTCGCCCAAGCCACCGACCCGACCTCGCGAGTCGTCTACGTCGACTACGAACCCGTCGCCGTTGCGCACAGTCGGATGTTGCTCAAAGGGAACAACAACGCCGCTACCGTCGAGGCCGATGCCACCGATACCGAAGCGGTCCTGCACGCCGATGCCACCAAGCGGCTGCTTGACCTCGGGAAACCCATCGGGCTGCTGGCCATCACCCTCGGGCACTACCTCCCGGACGTCGAGACCATCTTCAAGGACTACCGCGAAGCCCTCGCCCCCGGCAGCTACCTCGCGCTCACGCACCTCACCAACGACTTCGCCGTCCTGAACGATCCGCGGGTCGCCGAAACCATGCGGCAGACGCAGGATCACATCTTCCCCCGGACGAAAACCGAAGTCAGAGCGCTCTTCGACGGCTTCGAGCTCGTCGAACCCGGGCTGACCACCTCGGCGAACTGGCGGCCCGACCGCCTGGCCGCCGTCGTCGATCCGGAAGAAGACGGGCTCTACGCCGGCGTCGGCGTCAAGCCGTAGAGCCGAAGCGCTCCCACGCCGACTGGCGGGTCATTCCCAATGCCTCGCCGATCTGGGACCACGTGCCACCCAGGGAGCGGGCCTTTCCGACCCACGCCGCCAGGTTCTGCTGGACCTGGGTGGTCGCCGCGGACACCGGAGCCAGGTTCTGGAGGACCTGTGCCAGCGGAAGGTCGTGTTCCCACGGCGCGATGAGAGGCGCGTCCGCCGGCTTGCCCTCGATCACCGACACGCACAACTTCACGCAACCGTCGCAGATGAAGACGCCTGGGCCGCCCACCAGGGTCTCCACCTCCGTGTTCGGCTTGGCGCAGAACGAACACCGGGCGATGACCACCATCAGGACCTCCTTGTCAGGGCCGACCTTACAGACGTAAGGGTGCGCCTGACAAGAGGAACGACGATGTCCACTCGGACAGCTCGGTGAACCGGCCCGTCAGCTCCTCGATCTCGGCCCAGCGGCGGTGCTCCCGCTCGAGGTCCGGCACCAGGAAGTCCTCCACCAGCAACAAGAGCGTCGCGATCTCGTACGCGACGTCGGCCAGCTGGAGGAACGGGCGGTACTCCGCAGGCGTGCCCGAACCACAACGCACGGCCCAGTCGCGGGCGCCGTGGCCCGCCTGCCGGCACACCGCCACCACACGGCGGCGCAGCTGGCCGCGGCGGGAGTCCGGGTCGGATTCGGCCAGCGGGGCGACGTTCCAGGCCACCGACAGCAGGCAGCAGCCGGCGTCGTCCATCGAGTCAGCGATCACACGGCGTACTCTGCGGACCCGCGCACAGTTCCGCCGCTCCGACTCGCCTGGTCAGCCTATCGAGTGAAGAACCGGCCCGGATCGGGTGAGCATCGGCAGCGAGATGAAATCGGCCAGGGCCTGCTGGCCGGCCGCGTTGGCGTGGATGCCGTCGCCGTTGTCGTAGGCCGGGAGGATGCTGTTGGGCTTCAGCGGGTCCTTGAGCACCTGGTCGAAGTCGACGACGCCCGAACAGGTGCCACCGCAATCGCTCCACCGGGAAACGAAGAGGCCGATCTCGTGCCGGGCCAGGTTCGCCGCGTCGCCGTAGCCGGGGCGCGGCGTGCTCGGCGTGACGTACACCGCGATGCCCGCCGCGCGCAGGCGCTGGAACACCGCGCGGTAGCTGTCCAGGATCGTCGCCGCGTCGCAGCCGTACGCGAGGTCGTTGGTGCCGTAGTAGTAGATCACCGCCGTGACGCCGTGCAGCGCCAGGACGTCCCGGTCGAGCCGGCTCTGCGCGTCCAGGCCCGCGACCGACGGCGGCATCCCGGGGCACGACGCGGCGCTCGTCGTGCCCGCGACGCCGGCATTGGCGACGGCGAGCGGTGCGGCCGAGGCGACGAGCCGCCGCGCCAGGTCGTCGGTCCAGCGCCGGTCGGCGCCGAGCTGCGTGCACCCCGGGCCGCAGTTCGTGCTGCCGATGCCGTCGACGACCGAGCTGCCGAACGGCACGACCGCGCCCTTCAGCGCGGTGTTGTGCACGTCGACCGCGCTGACGACGTACGTGGACCCGACCGTCGACGTGAAGGCGGTGCCCGGGCCGTCGGCGGCGTGGTCGCCCGAGCCCGGTGGGGTCAGGTAGTTGTCGCGCAGGGCCGCGCCGTGGCGGCCGACGACCGCCGTGCCCTCGACGGACATGCTCACGGCCAGGTTCGAGTCCGGCCTCGTGACCAGCCGCGTCTCGTCGCTCCAGACCTCGCCGCCGGCCGGGATCGTCACGCCCGCGCGGCCGGCGAACGTCAGCGGACGCGAGGTGGTCACCGCGGCGCCACCCGCGCTCGGGCCGGCGGTCGCGTGCCCGATGGTCAGCGGCCCGGTGCCGAAGGTGTTCTGGAACCGGACGCGGACCGCGTCCCCGCCCTGGCTGAGGTGGGTGATCATGCGCAGCGACTGCGCGGACACCGGCGCGTCGGCCCGGCCGTCCTGCGACTGGGCCCACGAGGTGAACCAGGCGGGCCCGGCCCCGGCGGCTCCCGGAGCCGAAGCGACGACCGCGGCGACCACGGAAAACGCGGCCAGAAGGGCGATCCTGCGCACGGCGCCTCCCACGTCCATTGAGGACAGTCGACGGCGACCGCCCCGCAGCCGATCGTAAGCAGCCGGTCACGCGAACGACAGGATTCTGTCCGATCTTGTCAGCGGCGGCGGAGGTGCAGTTCGATGGCGGCATGGAGCAACCACTCTTCGGCGAGCCCTTCGAGACCCCCGACGGCACCACGGTGATCCCCGTCAGCCGCCCGGTCGGGGTGTTCGCGGTCCGGGACGGCCAGGCCAAGTGGGAACCGGCCGTCGACGCCACGCGCGTCGCCCTGATCGCGGTGACGACCGGCCTGGTGGCCGCGGCCTTGGGCACGCTCGCGGTGCTGCGCCGGCCGCCGTGGCCGGACCTGCGGGCCGTCGAACCCCGGCGCCGCTAAGCGCCGCCGGTCGCCGCGCCCTTGGCCAGCGCCTGGACCCGGCCGAAGGGGCCGTTGTAGTAGTTCTGGTCCCCCGGCAGGCCGCCGCCGCGGGCGAACTGCCAGATGCTCTGCTTGTCCCAGCCCGCGGGCAGTTCGCCGACCTCCGGGCCGTAGCGCGCGAGCCAGAGCGGGTTGGTGTTGCCGAACCCCGCCGCGTTGCCGGTGCAGCGCTTCCACCACGCCGTGCTGGTGTAGATCAGCGCACTGCGCTTCACCTTCGCCAGGTACGTGCGGGTGAAGTCCGCGATCCACGCCGTCATGTCCGCCGCGTTCTTGCCGTAGCAGGTTTCGCCGTACGGGTTGTACTCGATGTCGAGCGCGCCCGGCAGGGTCGTGCCGTCGGCGCGCCAGCCGCCGCCGTGGGCGATGAAGTACTCCGCCTGCTCGGCGCCGCCGGAGACGTCCGGGCGGGCGAAGTGGTAGGCGCCGCGGATGATGCCCGCCGCGTGCGCGCCGTCGTACTGCTGCGCGTACTGCGGGTTGACGAACCCGGTGCCTTCGGTCGCCTTGACGTAGGTGAACTGCGCGCCGGCCCCGGCCGCGGCGGGCCAGTCGACCGGGCCCTGGTGCCCGCTGACGTCGTGGCCGAGCGTCTGCCCGAGGTCGTCCACGCGCGGGGTGCCCTGCACGCCTTCGTGCACCGCGATCTGCGTGCCGGCGTAGTTCGCGTCCGCCAGCGAATAGTCGGGGGCGGCCGCCGCGGGCGGGGCGGTGACCACCGCCGCGAGCGCGGCCAGCGCGCCCGCTCCGGCGAGCCGCGCCCGCCACTTCGGTTGTTCGGCCAGGCTTCGGCTCATCCGGGCTCCGATCTCGGTACTGGCACGTCCGGAGCCCATGCTGCCTGCCCGTGTCGCTCTTCGCGACACTTCTGTCACTCGATGTAGTGATCTACAGCTCGGTCGTGATGATCGCTTCCACGAGGACCTCCCCCACCCGGGTCAGTTCGACGGCCCCGTCGTCCGGGTGCAGCCGGACGAGCCCGCGCGCGGCCAGCGAGCGGAACCTGCCCAGCCACGGCTCCGCGAACAGCGACCGGCCGGGGAACCGCGTGCGGTGCAGCGAGTCCCGCAGCGGCTGCAACGTCGTCAGCGCCATCTTGACCGCCCGCGCCTCTTGCGCTTCGGGCGTGAACCGGGTCGCCGACCCCAGCGGGATCCGGCCGGCCGACACGGTTTCGGTGTACCGCAGGGAGTTCACGTCGGTGATCGCCTCCGACGCGCGGCAGCTCGAGCTGCCGCCGAGCCCGATCGCGACCTCGGCCTCCTGCCGGTCCTGGTCGACCATGATGGACTTCCACTTCTCCGGCCCGAGCCCGTCGCGCGCGAAGTACATCGTCGGGTGCTCGGTGTACCCCGCCGCGCGCAGGCCTTCGGTGAGCAGCTCGCGCATCTGGTACTGCTCGCCGAGGGTCGGCCAGCGGTGGCCGTCGCGCACCAGTTTGTCCCGGTAGGACGGCAGCTGCCAGGCGGCGGGCTTCTCCCCGGTGACGCCGGTGCGGGTGTCGCTGTAGGACGCCAGGTGCAGCTTCGTGCACACCACCGCGGTGACTTCGTTCTCCAGCACGACGTCCAGGTCGCGCCGGACGCTGTCGAGGGTCTGGTCGAGCAGGCCGTACATCAGGTCGATGCTGACCCAGTCGAACCCGGCGCGCTGCGCGTTGCGGACGAAGTCGACGCACATCGCCGCGCTGTGCTCGCGGCCGCACAGGTCGAGGACGTGGTCGTCGAACGACTGGACGCCGCTGGACAGCTTGGTGCAGCCCAGTTCCCGCAGCAGGTCCAGCTTCGCCGGGGTGAACGTGCTGGGGTCGCCCTCGAAGCGGATCGTCGTGTCCGGGGTGAACCCGAAGTGCGCGCGGTAGAACTCCAGCAGCCGGCGGATCTCCGGTTCCGGGAGCAGCGAGGGCGTGCCGCCGAAGACGTTGAACTCCCCCACCTCGGCCCCGGCCAGGTGCGGCACGGCGTCGAGCCACAGCTTCGCCTCGGCGATGTTCAGGTCGACCCAGTGCTTCGCCTTTTCGTACGTCACCTCCGGTTTGCCCTTCACCAGCACCACCGGGTACTGGCAGAACCGGCAGCGGTAGGCGCAGGTCGGGATGTAGGACCACAGGTGGATCGGGCCGGACGACGCGAGCTGCGCGTCCAGGTCCCGCAGGAACTCCGCCGGCGTGCCGGGGACGTTGCCGGGGAACACGTGCGCCCCGAACGGGTCTTCGCGGACGAACTCCAGCAGGTGCCGGTTCTCGGGCGCTTCCAGGGCGTCGAGCACGGCGGGCCGGGGCCACGCCGGGTCGAGGCCGTGCAGCGAGCCGATCGCGTCTTCGTAGGCGAGCGTCATCAGAACACCCCTCCGTTGCCGAAGTAGTTGTGGGCCTCCCCCGATTCGCGGTCTTCGCAGTAGTAGCGGACGAACTCCGCGAAGCGGCCGGACGGGATCTCCGCCAGGCACGGCGGCAGGGGCGGCGGGAAGCCGATGTCCTCGCCGACGTGGCGGCGCAGGCACGCGAACAGCTCGTCGGCGAATTCGAAGTACAGCCGGTAGGACGGCGTCTTGTAGGCGTGGATCGGCGTGAAGTCGACGACGCGCATCTCGCCGCGGATTTCCGCGATCCGCCGGGCCAGCCGGGCGGCGAACCCGGCGCCGAAGAACGCGATCACGGCGTCGTCTTCGAGCAGCCCGGGAGTGAGGAGCACCGGCAGGATGGTGTTCTTCGGCGTGAAGTCCTTGATCGAGAACTCCCACGCCTGCCGCGCCTCGGCCTCGGTCAGGTCCGAAGCGGCCGCGGGGACGGCGGGCCGGATGTCGCGCATGACGATGATGCCGTCCGAGCCGTACGCCCGGCCCGCGATGACCTCGTCGATGGCGTGGTCGACGCGCCGCGGGTTGATCTCGACGCGCGACCGCGGCGCGTAGGTGATCGCGTCCCCGCCGCTGGCCACCTTGATCCCGAAGTCCCAGTCGTCGGAGAGGTGGTTGACGAACTTCCCGTCCTGCAGCTGGTAGAAGATCTCGATGCCGCCGGCGCGCTCGTAGGCGTCGCGCTCGACGGCGAACCCCTTGCCGTCCGGGAAACCGCCGAACAGCGAAAACGTCACGGCGCGGCACCGCAGCGTCCGCTGGATCGCGTCCCACAGCCGCGGCCGCCCGGTGAAGTGCGCGGGGTCGTAGTAGTAGTCGCAGACGCCGATCGCGGCCTTGCTCGTCTCCATCGCGGCGAAGAGCTCGCTGAGCCAGTGCGCGTCGACCCGGCAGTCGGCGTCGGCCGAGACGAGGTAGAAGCGTTCGCCGGGGTCGGTGTCGGGCCGGTTGCGGCTGCGCGCCGCGGCGAAGTCCATCCCGGCCCGCCGCGCGCAGGAAACGCCCTGCTCGGACTCGTGGATGACGTGCAGCGCGAGCTCCGGGTGGGCCGCCGCGAAGTCCCGGGCGATCGCGACGGTGTCGTCGGTCGAGTTGTTGTCCACCAGCACGACCTCGTAGCTGCTCCGGTCGAGGGGCCCGTCGCCGTCGCGCTGGTCGTGCAGCGTCCGCAGCACCTCCGGCAGGTTCGCGGCTTCGTTGTACACCGGCAGCACGACGCTCAGCCGCGTGCCCGCCCCCATCGGCGGCGGGTAGAGCCGGTCGACGAGGCCGCCGACGACCGGCGTGCCGAACCGCGCCCGCCCGAGTTCCGAGTTCGCCCGCACCACTTCCGCCCGCTTCCCTTCGTCGGTGATCAGCTCGGCCACCTCGCGGGCGAACGCCGCGTCCGGCAGGTCGCGCGCCCGGATGTCCAGCACCGGGGCCCGGAACCCGCCGTAGACGACGTCGTACAGCTCGTACCCGCTGGTAATGTACGGCGTCCCGGAGGCGATGGCTTCGCTGACCGGGTTGCCGTAGCTCTCGTAGTCGTAGGAGGTCAGGAACGACACGACCGTCGCGTGCGCCAGGAGGTCGCGCACCGAATAGCGGCTGGGCACAGCGGTGTCGTACGGCGTCAGCCACCCGCCGAAGACGACCCGGTCGCGCACGCCGAGGCGGCCGGCCAAGGCGACGAGCCGGGCGTGCTCGGCGGGTGCCTCCTCGACGTCGCCGGCGACGAACAGCCACGCGTCCGGCAGCAGCGCCAGCAGGTGCAGGTCCCGGTCGACGCGCTTCTGCGGGATGATCCGCGTGATCCGGGCCAGCAGCGGGACGCCGGCGGGAATGCCGTGGTCCCGGCGGAAACCGGCGTTGCGCTCGTCGATCCGCGCCGGCGCGATGGCGAACGCGTTGGGCAGGACGTCGATGTTCCGCAGGCCGGGGACCCATTCCAGCGTCCGGGCCTTCGCCTGCTCGTGGAGCGCGAAGTAGTGGATGTGCGGCGAGTTCCGCGGCGCGGGGACACCGGGGTACGGGAACCGGCCGTACTTCTCGATCCCCGGTTCGCTCTGCCACATCAGGTCGTGGTCGCGCCAGAGCACGAACCGGCCGAGCCGGTGGCGGGCGCCGTAGCGGTCGATCGCCCGGTACAGGGCTTCGGTGTAGGTCAGGTTCTCCGGCAGGGTCCCGTTCTCCACCACCACCATGGTCACGCCGAGGCGTTCCCAGGTCGCCACGATCCGCGCGGCCAGCTCACCGGCGATCCGGTCGACCTCCGGGCGGAGGGTTTCGTCCCCGCCCTGGACCACCTCCCGCAGCACCTGCTCGACGAAGGCGCGGTCGTAGCCGCGGATCTCCTCGACGCCTTCGACGCGGTCGAGCGTGACCCAGTCCGGCAGCAGGCCCGCCTCGTCGCGGTACGGCCGGAAGAAGGCACCCTTGTCGGCCTTGATGTCGTAGCCGAGGTCGAGGTGCACCCGGCGCCCGGGCAGCCGGCCCGCCGTCTTGAGGAACTCGACCACGACCCCGGACAGCGGAGTGGCGTCGAAGGACACGCCCCAGAGCACTGACATCGATGTCGGACTCCCGTCTCGGCTTCGCCGTCACCGCCAGCCTACGGGTTGTGGCAGCGGGCGGCCGCGTGAGCAGAGAGCGCTTTCCTTGGGCCCGCGGTGGTTGACCGCGGGCCAGCGACACCCCAGAGTGGCTCCATGAACCGGGCCCTCGGGGTGCTGACCTGCGGCGCCTTCCTCTCCGTCGTGCTCGGGGTCCTCGGTTCCGGGGAGCCCGTCCTCTCGCTCGTGCTGGGCGCCGTCTTCACCGCGCTCGCCACGCTCGGCTTCGGCTGGGTGCAGGACCGCGGCCGGCTCGTGTGGGCCGCGGGCTACGTCGCCGTGCAGCTCCCGCTCGCCTTCGTCATCTTCACGGTCAACGCCGGTGTCGGCGCGACGCTGTTCCTGGTCGTGCTGGTCAGCCAGTGCGTGCTGCTGCGGCTGCCGCTCCCGGTCGTCGCGCTGGTGATCGCCGTGGTGCCGCTCGTGCACCTCGGGATGTCGCTCGGCGAAGGCCTGCGCGAAGGGCTCGGCACGCTGGTCTCCGTGCTGTTCGCGGCCGTCATCACCGAGCTGCTGGTGCGCGAGCAGCGGTCCCGCGGCGAGCTCGCCGAGGCGCACGAGAAGCTGCGCGACTACGCCACCCAGGCCGAACGGCTGGCGACCGCGCAGGAGCGCAACCGGGTCGCGCGCGACATCCACGACGGGCTCGGGCATTCGCTCACCGTCGTGCAGATGCAGGTCAAGGCCGCGCGAGCGGTGCTGCCGACCGATCCCGCCAAGGCCGACGACGTCCTGGCCAAGGCCCAGGAGCAGGCCGAGAACGCCCTCGCCGAAGTCCGCCGGTCGGTCAAGGCGCTGCGCGAACCGCGGCCGGCGCCGTTGCCGGAAGCGCTGACCGCGCTGGTCTCGGAGGCCGGTGTCCCGGCGCGGCTCACCGTGTCCGGCGCCGAACGCCCGCTGCCGGAAGAGCACCGGGAGGCACTGTTCCGGGCCGCGCAGGAGGGGCTGACGAACGTCCGGAAGCACGCGGCCGCCGCGCAGGTGGACCTCCGGCTGGACTACGCCGAGACGTCGGTGCGGGTCTCGGTGCGCGACGACGGCGTCGGCACCGGCGGTGGCGCGGCCATCGGTTTCGGCTTGCTGGGGTTGCGGGAACGCGCCGAGGACCTGGGTGGCAAGCTCGACTTCACCTCGGCGCCGGGCGAGGGCAGCGCGCTGAGCATGGAGGTACCGGGATGACGCCGGTCCGCGTCCTGCTGGTCGACGACCAGGCCCTCTTCCGCGAAGCCCTCGCCACCCTCCTCGCCACCCACGACGGCATCGACGTCGTCGGCGAAGCGGGCAACGGCGCCGAAGCGCTGAGCCAGGCCACCGCCCTGAGCCCGGACGTCGTCCTGATGGACCTGCGCATGCCGGTCCTCGACGGCGTGGGCGCCACCCGGCGGCTGCGGCTGGCGCACCCCGGTGTCCGGGTCATCGCGCTGACCACCTTCGACGACGACGAGGACGTCTTCGCTGCCCTGCGCGCGGGCGCCGTCGGGTACCTGCTGAAGGACGTCTCGTCGGCGCGCCTGGTGGAGGCGGTGCTGGCCGCCGCCCGCGGGGAATCCGTGCTGCAGCCGTCGGTCGCCGCGAAGGTCGTCGCGCGGTTCGCCGAGCTGCCGGCCGCGCCGGAGCCCCGGCCGCAGCCGCTGGTCGTGCCGCTGTCGGACCGCGAGCTCGAGGTGCTGCGCCTGCTCGCCGGCGGGCGCAGCAACCGGGAGATCGCCACGACGCTGTTCCTCGCCGAGGGCACGGTGAAGAACCACGTGACGAACCTGCTGGGCAAGCTCGGTGCCCGCGACCGCACGCAGGCGGCGTTGCGCGCGAGGGACCTCGGCCTGCTCTGACGCGGTCACATGACCCGGGTCATGACTTCCGGCACCTGGCAGCGCGGCACCGGACCGGGATTCTCGTCCAGGACACCCTGGAGGGACCCGAGATGACCACCACCGAGACACCCCGATCCACCCCCCGCAAACTGGCCCGCTTCGCCGGGCACTACGCCGAAATGGTCGCCGCCATGCTCATCGGCATGGTCGCGTTCGGTCCGCTGTGGCCGTCCGCCTGGCTCGAGCGGGCCGACGCCGGCGCGCTCGTGATGGCCACGAACATGACCGTCGCGATGGCGCTCGCCATGGTGCTGCGCCGGCACTCGTGGCCGCGGATCGCCGAGATGGCCGCCGTGATGTACCTGCCGTTCGTGGCGCTGCTCGTGCCGTTCTGGCTCGGCGCGCTGTCCGGCACCGCGCTGATGGTCGCCGGGCACGTGGTCATGTTCCCGCTGATGCTCGCCGCCATGGTGTGGCGCCGCGCCGAGTACTGGCACTGACGTGCGGACCTTCCTGAAGTGGTTCGCGCTCGTCGTCGCCGTGCTCGCCGTCCCGGCCACCGGTGCGACCGTCTCCGCCCTCTCGGCGTTCGACGCCCTCTACGCCCCCGGCCCGCCGCGGCCCCTCCCGGTCGCGGCGCCGCTCCCCCACGACCCGGCCAAGCCGACCGCGGTGATCGTCGTCGGCGACCACGGCGCGGTCGTCTCCGACGCGCTGGCGCCGTACGAGATCCTGGCCGCGACCGGGAAGTTCAACGTCTACACCGTCGCGCCGCACCGCGAGCCGAAACCGCTGACCGGCGGCCTCGACCTGGTGCCGGACTTCGGCTTCGACGAGCTCGCCGCACGGCTCGGCTCGAAGGCGCCGGACCTCGTGGTAGTGCCCGCCCTGCCCGACGTCGGCGAGGCCGGCAGTGACGTCGTCACGGCGTGGCTGCGCGCCCAGGCCGCCCGCGGCGCGAAGCTGCTGAGCGTCTGCAACGGCGGCGGCGTGCTCGCCTCGGCCGGGCTGCTCGACGGGCGCCCGGCCACCGCGCACTGGCTGAAGCTCGACGACTGGGCGAAGGAATACCCGGCCGTGAAGTGGGTGCGCGGCCAGCGGTTCGTCGACGACGGCGACGTCGTCACCACCGCCGGGATCCTCTCCGGCATCGACGGCACGCTGCACTGGGTCGAACGGCTCGCCGGGCCCGCGGTGGCGGCCGGCGCCGCGGCGAAGATCGGCTGGCGGCACTACGGCACCCAGGTGCCGGTGACTCCGCCCGCCGGGATCCCGGACGCGGCCGCGATCGTCAACGCGGGCTTCCGCTGGAACCCCGACACCGTCGGGGTGCTGCTCACCAACGGTGTCGGGGAGATCGAGCTGTCCTCGGTGTTCGACACCCAAGGCCAGTCGCTGTCCTCGCGCACGCTCGCCGTCAGCGCCGACGGCGGCCCGGTCCGGTCGCGGCACGGGCTGACCTTCCTGCCGCGGGCGGCCGTCACCGCACCGGGCCTGGACCGGCTGCTCGTGCCGGGCGCGGCGCGCGGGGTCACGCCGCCACCCGGCGGGCCGGCCCCCGAGTACGTCCACGACCGGCCCGGCTTCGCCTACGACACCGCGGTGAGCGGGCTCGCGCGCAGCACCGACGTCGCGACCGCCCGGTGGACGGCCAAGGTGCTGGAACTGCCGACGGACGGGGTCGTGTTCGAAGGCCGGGCCTGGCCGTGGCTGCCCACCGCCGTGCCGATCGCGCTCATCCTGCTCGGCGCGGCGGTGGTCGTGGCCGTCCGCCGGATCAGGGCGCCCAGGGCTGGGCCACGACCCAGCTGACGTCGTCGTTGTACGAGCCGGCGGCGTCCCAGGCGTGGGCGCCGCTGGTGTCGGCGATGTAGAGGGTGTTGTTGTAGTGGCGCAGGTACTTGCCGGAGTAGTTGTAGGACCGGAACGACGAGCCCTGGCCGTTCTTCCCGGCCACCGGGCAGAACGTCGCGTCGGCGCGGAAGGCCGCGCTGCCGTCCATCGGCTGGCGGTGGACCTGGAAGTCGAAGTGCCGCAGGAAGTCACCGGGGTAGTTGCGGGATTCGAACGACACGCAGGACGCGCTGGCGAGCCCGCGGCGGACGATCCAGGTGGCGTCGTTCTTGTCCAAAGTGGAGCTGATGGGCGAGATCACCGCGTTGTCGTTCTGGTGGCGGATGTAGTCACCGGTGCAGCACGCGGTGGTCGCGCGCAGGGAGATCTCCGAAGCGGGGTTCAGGGTGCCGGTGGACCCGGTCGGCCCGCCGTAGCCGACGGAGACGACGTTGGCCTGGACCGCGTTGTCGGCCGCGTCGGTCGGCAGGCCGGCGGTCATCACGCCTTCGAAGAACGAGCCGATCGACCCGTTGCTGTTGTCCCCGCCGGTGCCGAGCACGATCGCGCCTTCCTGGTGCATCGGCGAATACCCGGCCCGCGTCGGCTCCGGGCCGGAGTACGTCGTCCGCAGCCCGCCGGACTGGGCGTTGCCGTCCTTGAGCGCGAAGAAGTTCTGGCCGTTGTTCTTCAGCAGGGCCGTGACGAACGGTGCGGTGGTCCCGGTGTTGGCGGTGTTCTGGCTGCCGCCCGCGCTCGACTGGAACAGCCCGTTCTCGAGATCGGCCTGCACCCACGGACCGGCGCCGTAGCAGGGCTGGAACCAGCACTCGGTGCCGAAGTTGATGGCGTCCATGTGGCCGTTGCCGGTGTCCTGGTTGTTCGTCTCGGCGTTGCCGTAGTCGAAGCAGCAGGCCCCGTTGACGTGGGTGCCGGAGGTGATCATGTACATGCCTTCGGGCTGCCCGTTCTTCGCGACGCCGGACGTGGAGTTGTCGCGGTAGCCCATCCGGCCGGAGAAGGACGCGCCGTAGACCTGGTGCCCGCCGGCGGTCACCGGCAGGGCGTCGGCCGGCACCCCGGTGTCCTGCCCGCCCGCGCCGCCGGGACCTTCGATCGTCAGGTCGTTGTGGCGCGGGGACTGGTCGTAGAGCTCGGTGATCAGGCACGTCGTCCCGGCGCAGAACGAATCCTGGGCGGCGGCGTTGGCGTAGCCGCCGGCGGCCAGCAGGCCGATGTTCGCCTTCGCGCCGTCGGATGCGCGCTGGACCTGGTAGAGCGGGCCGTTGTAGGCGGCGTAGAGGGCGCGGGTGGTGCTGTGCGCGGCGACGCACGGCGTGCCGGCCGCCCCGTAGCTGTCGCAGGGCAGCGACGCGGCGGCCGAAGCCGTGGACGCGGACACGAGGCTCGCCAGAGCCAGTACCACCGCGCCGGTCAGCGCGAGCAAAAACCGGCGCCGGATGTTAGCGCTAACATTCTTGCCGTCTCGACGGTGAGACATAAAAGCCTCCATGGCTTGGCCGAATGATGTGAGCGTTACCAGCGAGCACTATCCAGTCCGGACCCCCGTTTCGTCAACGCTCCCATCAGGCGCAAAACGGACGGGCGGTCGACCTAAAACGATTTAGGCATCCGCGCGCCGGTGCGGCTCGTGCGCCCCGGTGGAGTATTGCCAACGTGTGAGTTCGTGATTACAGTCACGTATCACGTCATATTGAAACGTTCAAATTCGTCGCCCATCCCCGCCACCAGGGAGCCCGTATGCTGCCCTCCAAGCTTTGGCGCGCGACCACCACCACGCTCGCCGCGATCCTGGCCCTTTCGGCGGCCGCGGTCCCGCCGGCCGGCGCCGCCCCACCCGTCGACCTCGCCGGAGCGCATTGGATCTGGTACCCCGAAGGCGACGCCCGCGTCGCCGCGCCCGCCGCCACCCGGTACTTCCGCACGACCTTCACCGTCCCCGCCGGCGCGATCTCCGACGCCCGGTTCGCGGTCACCGGCGACGACACCGCCGACGTCTGGCTCAACGGCACCCCGCTGGCTTCCACCGCCCGCACCGCGGACTCCTGGCGGACGGCGCTCGCGGTGGACCTGAAACCGGCGCTCAAGCCCGGCGTCAACACCCTCGCCGTCGCCGCCCGCAACGCCGGCGGACCGGCGGGCCTGCTCGGCAGGCTGCGGGTCACCACCGGCTCGGGCACCACCGACGTGACCACCGGCAGCGCCTGGAAGAGCGCGGCCACCGCGGCGGAAGGCTGGGAGCAGCCCGGGTTCGCCGACGGCGGCTGGGCCGCGGCCCAGGACCTCGGCGCCTACGGCACCGCGCCGTGGGGCACCGGCGTCCGCACGCCGAACGCGGCGGACCCGACCCCGCTCTCGGTCGCGACCGCCACCGTCGGGCAGCGGGTGAACCCCCTCGGTGTCGACCCGGCGCAGCCGCGGTTCGGCTGGAAGCTGGGCTCGTCCGCACCGCAGCAGCGGCAGTCCGCCTACCAGATCGTGGTGTCCAGCGGCGGGACGGACGTCTGGGACAGCGGCCGCGTCGCTTCGGCGCAGCAGGCCGACGTCGCTTACGGCGGCCCGGCGCTCGCCTCGCTCACCGCCTACACCTGGCGCGTGCGCGTCTGGGACGGCCAGGGCCGGCAGAGCGGCTGGAGCGCGGTTCAGCGCTTCGAAACCGCGTTGCGCGCGCCCTCGGCCGAATGGACCGGGGCGTTCCTCGGCCGCGCCACCGCGGGCCCGGGCCTGACCGGCGCGAGCTGGATCTGGTACCCCGAAGGCGATCCGCTCGGCGGCGTGCCCCCGGCCACCCGGTACTTCCGCAAGACAGTGGACCTCGCGGCGGCGCCGGGGAAGGCGACGCTGGTCGTCACCGGCGACGACACCGCGACCGTGTGGGTCAACGGCACGAAGGTCAGCGATTCCCCGCGGGTCACCGACTCGTGGAAGACGGCGGCCGTCGTCGACGTCGGCGGCCTCCTCACGGCGGGGTCCAACACGATCGCGATCAGCGCCGAGAACACCACGCAGAGCCCGGCCGGGCTGATCGCCGAGCTGACCGTCCCCGGTGGACCGGCCGTGGTCACCGACGGTTCGTGGAAGGCGAGCCAGACCGGCCCGGACGGCTGGCAGCAGCGCGGTTTCGACGACAGCGCCTGGACCGCGGCCCGCGCGCTGGCCGCGTACGGCACCGGCCCGTGGGGTGCCAACGTCGCCGTGTCCGCGCCCTCTCCCCTGCTGCGCAAGAGCTTCACCGTGAGCAAGCCGGTCGCGAGCGCGCGGCTGCTCACCACCGCGCTCGGGCTGCAGGAGACCCACCTCAACGGCGCCAAGGTCGGCGCCGAGGTCCTCGCCCCCGGCTGGACCGACTACGCGAAACGCGTCCAGTACCGCGTTTCCGACGTCACCGGGCAGATCCGCCAGGGCGAGAACGCACTCGGCGCGATGCTCGGCAACGGCTGGTACTCCGGCAGCGTCGGCATCGCCGGCAGCCAGAAGTACGGCACCGAACCGTGGTATTCGGCGCAGCTGAAGCTGACCTTCACCGACGGGACCAGTACGACGATCGCGTCCGACGGCACCTGGAAGACCGCCGACGGCCCGATCCGCGCCGACGACCTCTACCAGGGCGAGACCTACGACGCCCGGCTCGCGCCGGCGGGCTGGGACCGGCCCGGGTTCGACGACCGCGGCTGGGCGGCCCCCCGCGTGCGCTCCGGCGCGAAGCCGAACCTGGTGTCCCAAGTGGACAACGGGGTCACGGTGCAGCAGGAGTTCAAGCCGGTCGCCTGGACCCAGCCGAAGCCCGGCGTGTGGGTGGCCGACCTCGGCCAGAACTTCAGCGGCTGGAACCGGCTTTCGGTGACCGGGCCGGCGGGTACCACGGTGACCGTGCGGCACGCCGAAGTGCTCAACCCGGACGGCACGATCTACACGACGAACCTCCGCGCGGCGCAGGCGACCGACCGGTTCACGTTGGCGGGCACCGGGAGCGCGGAGACGTACGAACCGCGGTTCACCGTGCACGGCTACCGGTACGTCGAGCTGACCGGCCTGCCCGCGGCCCCGACGGCGTCGACGCTGACCGGGCGGGCGATGTGGACGTCCGGCGCGCAGACCGGCACCTTCACGACGTCGAACGCGCTCGTGAACCAGCTGCAGCACAACATCCTCTGGGGCGAGCGCTCGAACATGCTGTCCGTCCCGAGCGACTGCCCCCAGCGCGACGAGCGGCTCGGCTGGACCGGGGACATCGGGATCTTCGCCGGCACGTCGACGTTCAACCTCGACGTCGCGAACTTCCTCGGCAAGTTCAGCGACGACCTGGTCGACGCCCAGCACGACGACGGGTCGTTCACCGACGTGGCGCCGGGCGTGCTGAGCGGCTCGGGCACGGCGGGCTGGGGTGACGCGGGCGTCATCGTGCCCTACACCTTGTGGCAGCGGTACGGCGACACCGGCGTGATCGACGAGCACTTCGCCGCGATGGTCAAGTGGGTCGAGTACCTGCGCTCGACGTCCGGTGCGGACCTGATCCGCGACCACCAGACGTACGGGGACTGGCTCAACGTCGACGACAACACCGCGCAGGACCTGATTTCGACGGCGTTCTTCGCGTGGTCGTCCCGGCTGGTGTCACGGATGGCCGCGGCGACCGGGCGGACCGCGGAAGCGACGAAGTACGGAACGCTCGCCGACCAGATCGGCGCGGCGTTCACGAACCGGTTCTCGCAGGCGGACGGCACGGTGGGCGCCGGTTCCCAAGCCGGTTACGTCCTGGCGCTGGCGTTCGGGCTGCTCCCGGCGTCCCGCGTCCAGCCGGCGGCGGACAAGCTGGCCGCCCGCGTGGCGGCCGCGGGCGGCCACCTCAGCGTCGGCTTCCTCGGCGTGGAGAACCTGCTGCCGGTGCTGGCCGCGCACGGCCACGCGGACGTCGCGTACCAGGTGCTGCTGCAGCCGGGCTTCCCCGGCTGGGGCTACATGATCGGGCACGGCGCGACGACGATCTGGGAGCGCTGGGACGGTATCAAGCCCGACGGCACGTTCAACGACCCGGGCATGAACTCGTTCAACCACTACGGCCTCGGCTCGGTGGGCGACTTCCTGTACCGCTCGGTCGGCGGGCTCGGCCCGGCGACGCCGGGTTATGCGTCGCTGCTGGTGGCACCGCGCCCGGGCGGCGGGCTGACGTCGGCGAAGTCGGCGTACGAGACCCCGTACGGCGGCGCGGTCAGCGACTGGTCGGTGTCGGCGGGGAAGCTGACACTGCGGGTGACGGTCCCGCCCGGTTCGTCGGCGACGGTGCAGGTACCGACGTCGAACCCCGCCGCGGTGACGGCACCGGCGGAGGCCGTCCCGTCGTCGGCGGGGACGTACTTCGTGCCGGCGGGTTCGTACGTGTTCACCGCTCCCGCGTAGGGAGTCGGCCGGTGCCGCCGCCTTCGCGGGGCGGCACCGGCCGCACGGTGAACTCCAGGTGGAAGGTGTCGAGGGTGGCCGGGATGGGGCGGTCCGGGGCCAGCGGCCGCCCGCCTCAGCAGTTTCGCCGCTGGGCGGTCGACCTACAGCTTGTCCGCCACGGCCAGGACCGGCGGGCGGCGCTTGACCACCCCCACCGACCGGCGTGGGCAGGACCACTCCGACGGCGACCCGGACCGTCTCGGCGCCCGGCTACTCGAGCCGGCCGCCGCGGAAACGCCGTCAGCCGCGCAGCGCGACGTTCAGCACGTCCCCGGCGTGGTCGAGGCAGTCCGCGCAGATCACCGCGTCCCGCGCGGCGCAGTCCACCCGCAGCAGCGGGCGCCGCAGGCCGAGGAACGTCCGGCGTTCGCGGCGGCCGCAGAAGTCGCAGACCGCGGCCAGCGGCGACGTCACCGCCGCCAGCACGTCCCCCGCCGGGGTCTCGCGGTCCGCGCCGTCGCGGATCACCCGCAGCCCAGCCCGCACGCAGTCCAGGCAGATCGGCCCGGCCCGGCCGGGCACCCGCAGGTCGCGGACCCGGCCGCAGAACCGGCACGGCCGGCCGGCCCCGTTGCTCGCCGTCACGCCGCCTCCTCACCGGTTTCGCCGCGCGCACACCGGGAACCCCGGGCGCGGCGCACCCTGACGGCCCACGCTACTCCCGCGCGGCCGATCCGGGGCGCCGGCGGACCCGGCTCACGCTCGGCCGGGTCCCGGCACGGACCTCCCGCCCGGGTGGCACGGCACGAGCGGGCAGGAGGAACCCTTGTCGTCGTTGACGGTGCTGTTCGGCGTGGCCGGCCTGCTGGCCCTCGCCGCGGCGATCGTCCCGAAACTCGTCGCCGACCGGCCGTTTTCGGTGCCGCTGGTGATGCTGATCGCCGGGATCGTCCTGGGCCTGCTACCGCTGCCCGCGCCCTACGGCAACGGCTGGAGCGACCCCGCCGCCCACCTGCACGGCGTCGAATCCTTCACCCAGCTCGGCATTCTCGTCGCGCTCGCCGGGGCGGGCCTGTCCGTCGACCGGACGTTCGGGCTGAAGCGCTGGGGCTCGACGTGGCGGCTGCTGGCGCTGACCATGCCGTTGTCGATCCTGGCGATCGCCGCGCTCGGGTACTGGTGGCTCGCGCTCGCCCCCGGCGTGGCGCTGCTGCTGGCCGCGGCGCTGGCGCCGACCGACCCGGTGCTGGCCGGCGACGTCGGCGTGCCGCACCCCGACGTCGAGCCGGACCTGGCCAGGAACAACGAAATCCGGTTCACGCTGACCACGGAAGCCGGGCTCAACGACGGCCTGACCATGCCGTTCGTCCTGCTCGGCCTGGCCGTGGCGGGAAGCAAGCCGGACCTCGGCCTCTCCTGGGTGCTGGTGGACCTCCTGCTGCCCGTCGCGATCGGCGTGCTGGTCGGCCTGCTCGCCGGCCGCGGCCTCGGCTGGGCGATCTTCCACACCGCGTCGGACCGG
Source organism: Amycolatopsis sp. cg9 (assembly GCF_041346945.1). Classification (NCBI taxonomy): domain Bacteria; kingdom Bacillati; phylum Actinomycetota; class Actinomycetes; order Pseudonocardiales; family Pseudonocardiaceae; genus Amycolatopsis; species Amycolatopsis sp. cg9. The sequence continues at coordinate 8,128,331 of NZ_CP166850.1, forward strand.
CTGCGGCTGGCCGAGTACGGCGACGGCCTGGTCCTGCTGGCGCTCGCCTTCCTGCCGTACGCGCTGGCGGAACTGGTCCACGGCAACGGGTTCGCCGCCGTGTTCGTCGCGGCGGTGGTCGTCCGCAAGCTGGAGCGGGAGCACGACTACCACGGCGTCCTGCACGCCTTCGGCCACCAGCTGGAGCGGTTGTTCGTACCGCTCGCCCTGCTGGGGCTCGGGCTCGCCATCGGCGACGGGCTGCTGCGCGGCCTGCGGGTGCTCGAAGTGGTGCTCGCCGTCGTCGCGGTCCTGGTCGTGCGGCCCGTGCTCGGCTGGCTCTCGCTGCTCGGCAGCTCCGCCGGACGCCCGGCCACCGCGGCGATCGCGTTCTTCGGCGTCCGCGGCATCGGCACGCTCTACTACCTCGCCTACGCGCTCAACCGGCTCCCGGTGCCGCAGCAGGACGTGCTCTGGCGGGTGGGCGCGCTCGCCGTCGCGGTGTCGGTGCTGGTGCACGGCGTCCTCGCGGAGCCGGCGATCCAGCGGATCGAACGGATGGGCGGCCACCTGCCGTCGACCTGATGTGTAGACCCGCGATGGCCGGGTAACCGCGTGTCAAGGCCCTCTTGGCGACTGGCCGATCCGGAAATGTCGCCGCGATGGAAGGTGCACCCCGATGAACGACAAGATCGAGAACAAGGGCGAAGAGCTCAAGGGCCGGGCCAAGGAAGCCGTCGGCGACGCCACGGGCAACGAGCAGTGGCAGGCCGAGGGCAAGTCCGACCAGGCCAAGGGCTCGCTCAAGCAGGCAGGCGAGAAGATCAAGGACGCCGTCAAGGGCGTCAAGGACAAGAACTGACCCGTACTTCCGCTGCCGCACCCCGGTCTCCCCGGGGTGCGGCAGCCTTTTCGCGCTGGGGCAACGCATGTACGACGGCTTCACGCTCGACCACGTCGACGTCGGCGACGTGACCCTGCGGGTGCGCCACGGCGGTTCGGGCCCGCCGGTCCTGCTGCTGCACGGCCACCCGCGCACGCACACGACGTGGCACCGCGTCGCCCCGCGGCTCGCGGAGCGGTTCACGGTGGTGTGCCCGGACACCCGCGGGTACGGCGCGTCGACGAAACCGCCGACCGATGCCGAGCACACCCCCTACAGCAAACGCGTCATGGCCGCCGACTGCGTCGCCTTGCTGGCGCACTTCGGGCATTCCCGGTTCTTCGTGGCGGGTCACGACCGCGGCGCGTACGTGGCGACGCGGCTGGCGCTCGACCACCCGGCCGTGGTCCGCGGCGCGGCGATCCTGGACGCCGTCCCGATCGGTGAGGCCCTCGCCCGCTGCGACGCGCGGTTCGCGCGCGAGTGGTTCCACTGGTTCTTCTTCGCCCAGCCGGAAAAGCCCGAACGGGTGATCACCGCCGACCCCGACGCCTGGTACAACGTCGGCACCAAGAACACGCCGGAACGCCTCGGCGAGGCGAACTTCGCCGACTTCCGCCGCGCGATCCACGACCCGGCGACGGTCACCGCAATGCTCGAGGACTACCGCGCGGGCCTGGGCGTCGACCGCGCCCACGACGACGCGGACCAGGCCGCCGGGCGGCGGATCACCTGCCCCGCCATGGTGCTGTGGTCGAGCGACGACGACCTGGAAGACCTCTACGGCGACGTCCTGGCCGTCTGGCGGCCGTGGACGACCGATCTGCGCGGGCACGCGATCAAGTCGGGGCACCACATGGCCGAGGACAACCCCGAAGCGCTGGCCACCGCGCTCGGCGAGTTCTTCGGCGGGGTCTAGCGCACCCGGCGGGTCCCGTCGCCGAGGGGTTCCGTGCGGCCCGCCGCGTCGAGGCGTTCCAGCAGGGGGATCATCACGCGCCGGGTGCTGTCGAGGGCTTTGCGCGCCTCGGAAACCGTGAACGGGCCCGGCAGCCGGCGCAGCTCGGCCACCGCGCGGTCCGCCGCGTCCGGGCCGAGCACGACCCCTTCGGCGAGCGCGGTCAGCCGGCCGAGGCGCGCGGCCGCGGCCAGTTCCCGCCGGCCGAGGCCCAGTGCCCGCAGTTCGTCCGCCTCCGGCGCGCGGAACGGGTGCTCCGCGAGCCGCTTCGCCACCGTCTCGAGCGCCTGCTCCACGGCCGCGGCGAGACCGGCGCCGGGCCGGCGGACGAGCCCGCCCGCCACCTCGAACCCGGTGCCCCGCAACACCGGGACGACCAGCTCCGGCGCGGGCAGGCCGAGTCGCTGCCGCAGCGCCTCCACCGGCACGCCCGCCGCGGTCCGGTCCCAGCCGCCCACGATCCCGGCCGCTTCCGCGCGCAGGGCGGCGAGCCGCTCCTCGTCCGCGCACCAGCCGCCCAGGCGCGCCCCCGTCTCGGACAGGCCCATCGCGGCGAAGTCGGCCGCGCGGACGAAACCGTGGCGGCGCAGGTAGGTCCGGGCGAGGTCGGGGTCGGTCAGCTCACGGCCGCGGTCCCGGGCCGCCCCGCGGCGGGACAACGGGGGCGGGCGGACGTCCAGGACGTCGAACCCGGCGGCGATCCGGTGCTCCCCCGGGTCGCGCACCAGGCCCCGGTCCCCGACGCGCAGCGGCAGCGCGGTGCTCGTCGTGAGCCGCGCGGTGTCCGTCCCCAGTGGACGGACGCGCACCGGCAGCGCCGCCGTGCCCAGGTGCAGCACGAGGTTCCGGTGCAGGTCGGCGGCGGCCGCGCCGCGCAGCCGGACGTCGAACTCGGCCGTGGTGCGCCACCGATCGGGCGTGAGCAGGACGTCGCCCCGGCCGGCGCCGGCCCGCGCGGTGCCCCGGAGGTTCACCGCCACCCTGGCCACGGCGCCGACCCGGTCGTGGGGCTCGCCGAGCGCCTGCAGGCCGCGGACCTTCACCGGTGCCGTGCCCAGCCGCAGCTCGTCGCCGACCGCGATCGTCCCGGCGGCCAGGGTGCCGGTGACCACCGTGCCGGCGCCGGACACGGTGAAGGCGCGGTCGATCCACAACCGGACGTCGGCGTCCCGGTCGGGCGCGGGCAGGCCGCCGGTCAGCACGGTGATCGACGTGCGCAGCTCGTCGAGGCCGTCGCCGGTCCGGCCGCTGACGGCCACGCTCGGCACGGTGCCCAGCGACGTCCGCGCGATCTCGCCGAGGGCCGCCCGGGTGGCCGCGGCCGGGTCGGCCCGGTCGGCCTTGGTGACGACCAGCAGGCCCCGGCCGACGCCGAATGCGTCCAGCGCGGCGAGGTGCTCGGCCGACTGCGGCATCCAGCCCTCGTCCGCGGCGACGACGAACAGCACGGCGGGCGCGGGGCCGGCCCCGGCGAGCATGTTGGGGACGAACCGCTCGTGACCCGGCACGTCGACGAACGCGACGTCCTCGCCGCCGATCCGCGTCCACGCGAACCCGAGGTCGATGGTGAGGCCCCGGCGGCGCTCCTCGGCCCACCGGTCCGGCTCCATCCCGGTCAGCCGCCGGACCAGCGTGGACTTCCCGTGGTCGACGTGGCCGGCGGTGACGATCACCCGCATCGGCGGACGGCTTCCCGCAGCTTCGCGTCCTCGTCCGGCCGCACGGTCCGCAGGTCGAGCAGGCAGCGGTCGCGCACGACCCGGCCGACGACCGCCGGCTCGCCCGTCCGCAGCGCCGCCGCGTACCGCGCGGGCAGGCTGACCGCGGCACTGGGCAGTTCGACGCCGGGCGCGCCCCCGCCGCCGACCGCGGCGACCGAGCCGACCGCTTCGGCACCGAGGTCCCGCAGGCTCCCGGCCAGGGTTCCGGCCCGGCGTCGCAACTCGCCGACGGACGCTTCGAGCGCGGCGCGCACCGGCGGTACCGGGCCGCGCAGCGTCGCTTCGAGGGCGGCGAGGGTGAGCTTGTCGACGCGCAGGGCCCGGGCGGCGGGGTGCCGCCGCAGCCGCTCGACGACGGCTTCGTCGCCGAGGAGCAGCCCGGCCTGGGGACCGCCCAGGAGCTTGTCCCCGCTGGCGGTGACGACGGTGGCGCCCGCCCGCAGCGCGGTCGCCGCGTCCGGTTCGTCCGGCAGGAGGGGGTGCGGGGCGAGCAGGCCGGACCCGATGTCGGCCACGACCGGCACGCCGAGCTGCGCGAGTTCGCCGAGCGGGGCTTCCGCCGTGAACCCGGTGACCCGGTAGTTCGACGGGTGGATCTTGAGCACGAACCCGGTGTCCGGCCCGAGCGCCGCGGCGTAGTCCCGGACCGACGTCCGGTTCGTGGTGCCGACTTCCCGCAGCCGCGCGCCCGTCGACGCCAGGAGGTCCGGGATGCGGAAGCCGTCGCCGATCTCGACCAGCTCACCGCGGCTGACGACGATCTCGCGGCCCGGGGCCATGGCGAGCGCGCAGAGCAGGAGGGCGGCCGCGTTGTTGTTGACGACGTGGACCGCGCCGGCGGCCGGCACGGCGGCGGCCAGGGCGGCGAGCGCGCCGCGGCCGCGCCGGGCCCGATCACCGGTCGCGAGGTCGAATTCGACGTCGGTGGCGCCGCCGGCCGCGACGAGGGCGTCGAGCGCGGCGGCCGAAAGCGGGGCGCGGCCGAGGTTCGTGTGCACGACGACGCCGGTCGCGTTGATCACCGGCCGCAGCGAAGACGCGCTCCCGGGCAGCCGCGCGAGCACGGTGGCGGCGACGTCGGCCGGGGCGACCTCCCCGGCGCGCGCCGCCCGCTGGACGTCCTGGACGACGGACTTGACCAGGTCACGGCCGAGGTCGGCGGCGGCCTTGGCGATCCCGGGCTCGGCCAGGAGCGCGTCGGTGCGCGGGATCGCGCGACGCGGGTCAGGCATGGCGGAGGCGGACGGGAATCGAACCCGCCGGCGGCAGGACCTGCCGCCCGGCGATGTTGAAGATCGCGCCGGTCACCAGGCCGGATACGCCTCCCTGCACCATGGCAGCCATCCTGCCAAGTTCGCGGCAGGCGGGCACGATGAACCCGTGGGTTACCGACTGACGCAGTACGCGCACGGTGGCGGCTGCGCGTGCAAGATCCCGCCCGGCGAACTCGAAGCGGCGGTCCGCGGCCTCACCGGCGCCTCGCCCGCCGACCCGCCCGGCGAGCTGCTCGTCGGCCTCGACACCGGGGACGACGGGGCCGTGGTCCGGATCTCCGGGGACACCGCGCTCATCGCGACGACGGACTTCTTCACCCCGGTGGTCGACGACGCCTACGACTGGGGCCGGATCGCCGCGGCCAACGCGCTGTCGGACGTCTACGCCATGGGCGGCACGCCGGTGGTGGCGCTCAACCTGCTCGGCTGGCCGCGGGAGACGCTGCCGTTCGAGCTGGCCGCCGAAGTGCTGCGCGGCGGGCTCGACGTCTGCGGCGAGGCGGGCTGCCACCTCGCCGGCGGGCACAGCATCGACGACCCGGAACCGAAGTACGGCCTGGCCGTCACCGGCGTCGCCGACCCTTCGCGGTTGCTGCGCAACGACGCCGGCCGCGCCGGGCTGCCGCTGACGCTCACCAAGCCGCTCGGCGTCGGCGTGCTGAACTCGCGGCACAAGGCCACCGGCGAACGGTTCGAGCAGGCGATCGACGTCATGACGACGCTCAACGCCCCAGCGGCCCGCGCGGCGCTGGCCGCCGGGGCCGCGTGCGCCACCGACGTCACCGGGTTCGGCCTGCTCGGCCACCTGCACAAGCTGGCGCGGGCCAGCGGCGTCACGGCCCGGCTGGACCCGGCGGCGGTGCCCTACCTCGACGGCGCGCGCGAGGCGTTGCGCGACGGGTACGTCAGCGGCGGCACCCGCCGCAACCTCGACTGGGCCGGCCCGCACACCGACCTGTCCCGGATCTCCGCCGACGAGGCGTTGCTGCTGGCCGACGCGCAGACGTCCGGCGGGCTGCTGGTCGCCGGGGAGCTGCCGGGGTACCCGGTGATCGGGGAGCTCGTGCCGCGCGGCGAGCACACGATCGTCGTGGGCTGAGTTTCGGGCCGGGTGCGGCGGGTACGCGACGGGCATGCCCGCTCCCGAACGAACCAGCCTCGAACAGCACCTGGCCGAGACGGAGTACCCGTGCGGCCGCGAGGAGCTCCTCCGCCGCGCGGCCGCGGCCGGCGGCGGCGACTCGGTGCTCGGTTCCCTCGGCGGCCTGCCCGAGGCCGACCGGTACGAGAACTTCGACGCCGTCTGGGCGGCGGTGTCGGCCAAGCACATCGGCGGGGCGCCGTAGGGATCAGGCCAGGCGCTCGACGGCGTCCTTGGCGTCTTTGAGGTCGGCCCCGGTGCGTTCGCGGTAGACCTTGATCGCCTGGATCTTCCGGCCCTCCCGCACCAGCGCGACGACCTCCGCGAGCCCGGGCTCCTCGACGACCACCCCGAGCTTCTCGGCGATGGCGTCGAGCTTGGTTTCCACCCGCGCGAGCCGCCGATCGACCCGCGTCAGCCGCCGATCGGTGGCCGACGAACCCAGCCCGACGACCACGACCAGTACGACGACACCCAGCAACAGCATCCCGTAGTCCATGGCGGGCCATGCTACTTGCGGAAATTGTCGGTGGCGGTGGTTATCGTTTCGCCCATGACCACACTGACCGACCGCCCGAAGACCGCCCTGCTCGTCGTCGACGTCCAGAACGGCGTGATGTCGTCGGCCCACGACCGCTCGTCGGTCCTCGCCAACATCGTGACCCTGGTGGACAAGGCCCGCGCGGCCGGCACGGACGTGGTGTGGGTGCAGCACACCAGCGCCGAGCTGCCGCGCGACAGCGAGACGTGGGCGTACGTGCCCGAACTCGTCCGGCGGGAGCCGGAACCGCTGGTGCACAAGGAATACGGGGACTCGTTCGAGGCGACAGACCTGGAGGCGGTGCTGGCCGAGCGCGCGGTGGGCTCGCTGGTGGTGGCGGGCGCGCAGACGGACGCGTGCATCCGGTCCACGCTGCACGGCGCGCTGGCGCGGGGGTACGACGCGGTGCTGGTGTCCGACGCGCACACGACGGAGGACCTGTCGGCTTACGGTGCGCCGCCGCCAGGACAGGTGATCGCCCACACGAACATGTACTGGCAGTACCAGACAGCGCCGGGCCGGACCGCGGGCACGGTGACCACGGAGGAGGTGGAGTTCGGGGTGAAGGCACCGGCTTGAGGCCGCGGCGAGCCGGATCGGGTGCGGTCCGGCGGCTTCGGCCCGGCCGCCGGGATCGGCTGAGCCGCTAGGTGCGGCCGGTCGGCGGCGGCTTGTGACGGCGGTGCGGCGGCGGCAAACATGGGTCCGGTGCGGGCTGGCGGGCGGCAAAGTTCGCTTCGCCCACGGCCCGGCGAGCGGCAAATCTCGGTGCAGCCGCAGGCCCGCGGGCCGCAAAGATCGGTGCGCCCGCGGCCCGGCGGCCGGCAAGATCAGTGCGCGCGGCCCGGCGGCAATCGTCCGGGTGCGGCCGCAGCCGCCCGGCCCCGCTTACGCCTGCCGCGTGAAGCCGTAGGCGCGCTCCACCTTCGCGACCTCGATGTGGTAGCTCGCGTACCACTGCTCCCGTCCCCGGCGCTGCGCCTCGAGGTGCTCCGGGTGCTGCTTCCACGCCTCGATCGCCTCGGCGTCCCGGTAGTACAGCACCGTCAAGTCGCGGCCGTCCGCGTCGGTCTTCGACTCGCGGCCGAGGTAGCCCGGCTGAGCGCGGCCCAACTCGGCCATCCGCTGGTCCATCGCCGCGTAGCCGTCGAGGTTGGTCTCGTCCAGGGCGCTCGTGATGATCACCGCGTAGTACGGCGGTTCCGGTCTCGTGAAGGGCACCGACGGAGCGTAGGCCGACGCAAACCGCCGTCCCAAGCGGTTTTCTCAGGCGCCTCGCAGGTGGTCGCGCAGGGCTCGGGCGACGCGGGACATCAGGACGTCCGCCTCCGGCTGGAGGGCCGCCGGGACCCGGGATTCCGTCAGGGCCACCACCGCGAACACGCCGCCGTCCGCGTGCTCGACGACTCCGGCCTCGTGGCGCATGTTCAGCAGCGTTCCCGTTTTCGACGACCACTTCGCCGCGTCCGAAGCGAAGTCCGGGGTCAGGCGGTGGCGGATCACGTTGTTCGCCATCAGCTCGCGCACCTCCGCCGCCACCGCGGGATCGATCTTGGACGGCGTCCACAGCGCCTGCAGCAGCTCCAGCAGCGCCCGGGCGGACGCCGTGTTCGCGCGCGACACGTCGAGCTGGGCCAGACGGTGGCCCTGGCCCGCCGTTCCCGCGCCGATCGCCAGCGCGTGCGCCAGGTCGGCCTCGCCGGCGTCGAAGCGCTCGGCCGGGGTGTCCACCAGGTCGCGCAGCTCGTGCCGCAGCGCGATTCCGGTCAGGCCCCAGCCGGTCAGCAGCGCCGCCACCTCGGCCGGGGGTGTCAGGCCGAAGAGGACGTCGGCCGCCTGGCCGTCGCTGAGGCAGGTGCTGAGGTAGAGGAGGTCCGCCACGGCGATGCGGGCCGGGTGACGGAAGCGGGTCACGCCGATCGGGCCGGGGGTGGTGACACGACCGGGCGGGACCTCCAGCTGGGTCGCGCCGTCGAGCTCGCCGCGGCGGATGCGCTCCAGCGTCGCCGCCGCCAGCGGGACCTTGACCAGGGACGCGATCGGGTACTCGCGGTCCGGGTCGATCCCCACCTCGGCGCCCGTTCGCAGGTCGCGCACCAGGAACGAGCCGCGCAGGCCGCCTTCGTCCAGCTCCAGCCGCAAGTCGCGCACCAGCGCTTCGGTGCTCACGACTCGGCTCCGAGACAACGTCCGACAGCCGCGCGCAGCACCGTGCGCAGGCGCTCGGCGTCCTCGCCCAGCGTGGCCGCGACGCCGTAGCCGCGCGCCAGGTCGAGCTCGCCGATCGGCCGCCAGTGCAGCCCGAGCTCGACGGCCTGTGCGACCGAGCAAAGCAGCAGGTCCGCCGAGGCGAACACCTCCGCGGCCGCCGCGGTGAGCGAGCCGGCCACCGCGACCTGCGCCGGCGGGAGGCCGACTGCGTCGCGGACGCGCAGTACCCGGTCGCGGACGTGCGGGACGTCGTCCTCGGGCTGGATCCAGACTCTCCGCCGCCGGCCACCGGACCGGCCGGTCCGCAGCGTCTCGAGGTGCACCACCCGCGATCGCGGCGGCGCCACCCCGGCGACACCCAGCGGCACCGGCCACACGCCTTCCTCGGCCGGGACGGCGGTGAGCGCGGCCCGCACTTCGCTCGTCCGGACGAGTTCGGCCCGCTCCCCCGGCTCCGCGGCACGGAACTCCAGGTGGACCTCGAGCGCACGGGCTTCAGCGGCCAGTTCGGCGAGCCGGCGCACCCCGCAGGTGCCCGGCACGGCCACCCGCATCGGCCGCAGTCGCGCGCGCTGGGCGTCGTGCTCCAGGGAGTCGGCCAGCCGGACGAGCCGCTGGGCGGACGGGAGCAAGTCGCGGCCGAACGCGGTCAGCCGGGCGCGGCGGGTGGAGCGGTCGAAGAGCCGTTCGCCGAAGTGCCGTTCGAGCGCGGCGATCCGCCGGCTCGCGACCGGCTGGGGGATGCGCGCGAGCGCCGCGCCCGCCGTGAAGCTCCCCGTCTCGCTCACGCTCACGAACGCCCTGCAGCCGCCGACCAGGTCCACGACCTCACTCTATGCGCTTCCGGCATCAATCGGCGTGTTTCCGTCTTGGACAGCATGACCGAACGCGGTGAGACTGCGGATGTCGATCAAGACCGGAAGGAAGCACCGTGCCGTTCCCCCACGTCCGGTGGGCCGCGCTCGCCGCGCTGGTCCTCGTCCCGCTCACCGCGTGCGCCGCTGAAACGCCGGCCGCGCCGCCGGCCCCGGCACCGCCGTCGACGTCGTCGGTCGCGCCGGCGCCGCAACCGGACTTCGCACCGCTCGAACGCGACTTCGACGCCCGCCTCGGCGTGTACGCGATCGACACCGGCTCGGGCCGCGAGATCGCCCACCGGGCCGACGAGCGCTTCGGCTACGCCTCGACGCACAAGGCGTTCTCCGCCGCGGCCGTCCTCCAGCGCACGAGCATGGCGGGGCTGGCGAAGGTGCTGCCGTACACCCGGGCCGACGTGCAGGAGAACTCGCCGATCGGCGAAAAGCACGCCGGAACGGGGCTGTCCCTGCGCGACGCGATCGACGCGGCGTTGCGCTACAGCGACAACACCGCCGCCAACCTGCTGTTCCGCGAACTCGGCGGACCGGCGGGGCTGGCCGCCGCGTTGCGCGGGATCGGCGACACGACCACGCACGTCGACCGGATCGAGCCGGGCCTCAACGACCTGGCCCCGGGCGACGTCCGCGACACGAGCACCCCGCACGCGATGGCGACCGACCTGCGCGAGTTCGCCCTCGGCACGGCCCTGCCGGCGGAGCAGCGGACGTTCTACACGGACACGATGCGCGCCAACCTGACCGGCGCCGCGGTGATCCGCGCGGGCACCCCGGCGGGCTGGACGGTCGCCGACAAGACCGGCACGGGCGAGTACGCGACGCGCAACGACATCGCGGTCGTCTGGCCGCCGGGCCGCGCGCCGATCGTGCTGGTGGTGATGTCCGACCGCAAGACCGAGAACGCCGAGCACGACGACCGCCTGATCGCCCAGGCGGCGAAGCTCACCCTCGACGCCTACCGCTGACCGCCCGGGCGCGACGCGAAGGTCGCGAATGACTCATTCGCGGCCTCCAGCGTCCCGAATGAGTCATTCGCGACCTCGCGGCGGCGCGCCGAATAGCCGGGCCACCTCGCCTTCGACGTCGTCGAGCCACCGCGCGCGGGTGTCGGCACCAGCGTCGGCCACCACCCGCAGCACCAGCCGGCGGACCTCCGGCTCGCCGAGGTACGGCGCCAGGCAGCGGCGCCAGATCGCGTCGAGCGGGTCGCCGAACAGCGTGCGCTCGCGCTCCTCGGTGGTGTCCGACGTGTTCACCACCAGCAGCCGCCGCAGGGGAAGCAACGACTCGGGTGCGCCGCCCGCGTCGTCGAGGCGGTAGGCGACGCCCGGGACGAGGATCCGGTCGAGCCAGCCGCTGAGGATCGCGGGCGGCTTGCCCCACCAGTTCGGGTGGATCGCGACGAGCCCGCCCGCGTCGCGCAGTTCCTCGCGGTGGCGCCGCACGAGCGGATCCGGTTCGGCGGCGAGGAACTCCGCCGCGCGGGTTCCGCCGGTGTAGGCCTCTTCCGCGGTCAGGACCGGGTCGAAGCCTTCGGCGTACAGGTCGTGGAACCGCACCGGCACCCCGGCCCGCTCCAGGACCGCGACAACGCGGCCGGCGAGCACGTGGTTGAAGCTCCCGGGCCGCGGGTGCGCGAGCAGCACGACGACCGGTGCGGTCATCCCGTCATCGCCACCAGGATGCGCCGCTTGCCGGTGAACGGCTCGCGCCCGTGGGCCATCAGCATGTTGTTGATCACCATGATGTCCCCACTCTGCCACGGGAACGCGTAGCTGACCTCGTCGTACACCTCGCGGACCTTCGACAGGTCTTCGACCGGGATCGGGCTGCCGTTGGCGAAGTAGGCGTTGCGCGGCAGGTCGGCTTCCGGGTACAGCTCCAGCAGCGCCTCGCTGACCTCCTCGCCGAGGCTCGAGACGTGGAACAGGTTGGCCTGGTTGAACCACACGGTGTCCCCGGTGTGCTCCTCCACCACGAACGACGGCCGGACGTGCCGGGTGCGCAGGCCTTCCTCGGTCCACTCGAACGTCTGGCCGTTGCGCGCGCAGTACTCCTCGACGACCGCGCGGTCCTCGGTCTGGAACGCCTCCTGCCAGGTCAGCCCGAGCCCTTCGCGGAACGCGCGCGTGTAGGCGACGCCGCCGGCGAACCGCTCGCGGAGGTCCGCCGGCAGCAGCCGGTACATCGCCCGGCTGTCCGCGATCGGCGTGGCCCCGCCGGTTTCGGCGGCCGTGTCGCACAGGAAGAACAAGCGCGCGGGCCAGCTCGCCGAGTACGAGTTCTCGTTGTGCATCGGGATCGACTCGGCGGGCGGGTACTCCGTCGAGGTGTAGATGTTGCCGGCCACGTTCGAGCGCGGCGTGGACCGCTCGGTGTAGGTGAGCAGGGCCCCGCCGATCGTCTCGGTGACCCGGTTGAACAGGTCGAGGTCGGCGGGCAGCCCGCGCAGCAGGATCGCGCCGTGGTCGCGCAGGTGTTCCCGCAGCTGCGGGAGCTGCGCGTCCACGGCCGCGAAGTCCGCGGCCGGGAAGACGGCGATCTTGGTGTGCTCGTTCCCGTGCAGCTGGCCCAGCGGCGCCGCGAGATCGGCGGTCATGACTCCTCCAGTTCGAATCGGACAAGCTTCGCGGCTTCGGCGTGCAGCGCGGCCAGGTCGTCGACGTCGGCGAACCCGGCGACGAGGACGTTGACGGCGTAGATCTCCTGGTCGTCGCTGAGCACCTGGCCGGGGGAAACGATGGTGACGACGTCGAGGACCTCCGGCAGGTCCGCGACTTCCGCAGTGCCCTCGACGCGCACCAGCCGCCCGGTGCCTTCGGCGTAGACGATCAGATAGCCGACCGGCACCGGCAGCCCGGTCCCGCGCGCGGGTGGCGGGGTGCCGAGGGCGAGGGAAACGGCTTCGGCGGTGACGTCGATGCCGGTGGCGAGCCGCAGCAGGGCCGGTTGCGCTCCCCCGGCGGGCCGGCCGGCGTTGACCTCGACGACCACCGGCCCGAGCGCGGCGTCGTCGATCACCTCGACGTGCGCGCACGTCGAGGTGAGGCCCAGGGCGAGCACGGCGGCCGACGCCGCTTCGGTGATCAGCCCGGCTCGCTCTTCCGGCAGCCCGAACGGCGGGCAGACCATGCCCAGCTCGAACTTCCGCTCGTCGATCAGCGGCTTGCCGACCACGGTGACGGGTTCGGCGGTCCCTTCGCGGACGAGCACGTCGACGGCGTACTCCGGGCCGTCGAGAAGGCTCTCGACGAGGAACACCCGCAGCGGGTCGAGCGGGCCCGGCAACAGGCGGTGGTACCGCGCGTCGGAGTTCTCCGGCAGCCGCGTGGCCAGCAGGTGGTACGCCGCGGTCAACTCATCCACAGTGGACACCGTGCGGACGAGGGCGCTCGCGGCGCCGTTGACCGGCTTGACGATCGCCGGGAGGCCGACTTCCGCGGCGATCTTCGCGGCGTCCGCGGGGTCGGCGAACAACGCGGCCCGCGGTCCCGGCAGCCCGGCCGCGGCCAGTGCCCGCCGGACGGCGAACTTGTTGTGCGCCAGCGTGAACACCTCCGCCGGGCAGCGGGCGACGCCCAGCAGCTCGGCGATCCGGGCGGTGCTCGCGATGATCCCTTCCGCCGCGGTGAGCACCGCGGCGGGCGCCCGGTCCCGGAGCGCCTCGGCCACCGCCGGAGCGTCCCGGACGTCGTCGACCACGACGAAGCCGTCGACCAGGGCCCCCAGCTCGGCCCGCTCGGCGTCGCCCAGCGGCTCGGTGACCAGTTCGGCCCGCCACCCGGCGGCGCGGACGGCGGCCGCGAAGTCCCCGATCCACTGCCCCCGCGTCTCCCGGACGATGAACGCGGTCTTCACGCGACCTCCAGCCGGATCAGCTTGCTCGCCTCGGCGTGCAGCGCGGCCAGGTCTTCGTGGCCGGCGAACCCGGCCACGACCAGGTTGACCGCGTACGTCTCCTGCTCGTCGGTGAGCACCTGGCCGGGCGAAACCGTCGTGACGACGTCGACGACCTCCGGCAGCGCGGCGACCTCGTCGAGGCCGCCGATTCCGGTCAGGGTGCCGGACCCGGCCGCGTAGAGGATCAGCATGCCCAGCGGGATCGGCAGCTTCGCCGGCTCACGCGCGGGCGGCGGCGCGCCGAGAGCGAGGGCGGTCAGCTCGGCGAACACGTCGACGCCGGTGCGCAGCTTGGCCAGCAGTGGCATGATCGAGCCCGCCGGGCGGCCCGCGTTGACCTCGACGATCGTCGGGCCGCGCCGCTCGTCGTCGATCACCTCGACGTGCGCGATCGTGTTGTCCAGCCCCAGCGCGAGCACCGCCGCCGACGCCGCCGCCGTGACCAGCGCCGCCCGCTCCGCCGTCAGCCCTTCCGGCGGGCAGGACAGGGCCAGCTCGAACTTCCGCTCGTCGATGAGCGGCTTGTCGAGGACTTCGACCGGCTCGGGGACGCCGTCGCGGATCAGCACGTCCACCGCGTACTCCGGGCCCCGCAGCAGGCCTTCGACGAGGAACGTCGCGGCCGGGTCGAGCGTCCCCAGTGGACGGTGGTAGCGCGGGTCCGCGGACTCGGGCAGCCGCGCGGCCAGCAGCTCGTAGGCGGCCGCCAGTTCATCCACAGTGGACACCGTGCGGACGAGGTTGCTCCCGGCGCCGTTGACCGGCTTGACGATCGCCGGCAGCCCGACCCGGCCGGCGACGGAGGCGGCTTCGGCGGCCGACGAGATCAGCGCCGCCGCGGGCCCCGGCAGCCCGGCCGCGGCCAGTGCTTCCCGGACCGCGAACTTGTCGGCGCACCGGGCGAACACCGACGCCGGGCACCGCGCGACGCCGAGCAGCTCGGCGACGCGGGCGGTGCTCGCGATGGCCCCGTCCGAACCGGTCAGCACGGCGGCGGGCGAACCGACCGCCGAGCGGATCCGCGCGGCGACGGCTTCGGCGTCGTAGACGTCGTCCACGGCGACCACCTCGTCCACCACCGCGGCGAGCGAGGTCCGCTCGGCCGCGGCCACCGGCGGTGCGAACAGCACCGCGCGGTGCCCGGCCGCGTGCACCGCCGCGGCGACTTCGCCGACCCAGTGCCCGCGGGCTTCCCTGATCAGCACGACGTCGCTCACGCGGCCTCCTTCCCGGCGAGCCTGCGCTCCCGTTCCTGCGCGCCGACGAGGTCGTCCGGCAGCGAATCCGGCACTTCGGTGTCGAACCGGCGCAGCAGCTTCACGGCGAACCCGCCGGCGTTGATCAGCAGCAGGACCAGCGCGTAGACGACGTAGGCGAGCCCGACCCCGCGGCCCTCGCCGGTACCGAGGATCGAACCGACCGACCCGGACAGCGCGCCGCCGGGCGCGAGCAGCGGCGAGAACCACCCGACCGCGAGCGGGGCGAGCACGGCGAACCCGATCGGCAGCGTCGACCAGGTGATCGTCTGGTTGATGGCGAACACCCGGCCGTGGTAGCGCTGCGGCACCTTGACCTGCACCAGCGTCGCGTAGATGCCCTGGGACACGGCCATCGCCGCGGCCAGCAGGAACACCCCGGCCGCGACCACGATCAGCGACGGCCGCAGCCCCATCACGAGGCTGCCGAGCGCGATGCCGACGTTGCCCGCGAGCACGCCGACCATCCGCCGCTTGCGCGGGCCGCCCCACAGCGCCATGCCGATCCCGCCGGCCACCGCGCCGACCGCCTCGGCGAGCGCGACCTGGGCGACGTCGGTGACCGTGCCGAAGGACAGCACCAGCGGCGAGACGAGGACCAGCGCGGGCGCCAGGAAGACGTTGGCCAGCGCGAAGTACAGCAGCATCGTCCGGAAGCCGCGGTGGTTCCACGAGTACTTCAGCCCGCCCGCGATCGCCGTCAGCAACGGCTCGCGCGGCCGCCAGCCGAGCAGGTCGGGGAACCGCACGAACAGCAGGCTGACGATGGCGAAGACGTAGCTCGCCATGTCGAGGACGAGGATCCCCCGCAGCTGGATCGCCGCGAGCAGCCCGGCCGCGATCACCGGCATCAGCAGCTGCGCGAAGCCGTTGGACAGCTGGGCGAGCCCCATCGCGTGCCCCAGGTACTGCTTGGGCACCAGCTGCGCCACCGACGACTGGTAGGCGATGCGCTGGATCGACCCCGCGACCGAGCCGAGCGGGATCAGCGCGTAGAGCCACCAGAGCTGGAGGTTCCCCACCGTCAGCAGCACCGCGAGCGCGAGCTGGATGACGCCGGCGATCGCGCTGGCCGCGATCATGATCTTGCGGCGGTCGCCGCGGTCGACGAGCGCGCCCGCCACCGGCAGGACCAGCACCCCGCACAGCAGCGCCAGCGCCCAGAGCAGGCCGAGGTCGGTGACCGAGCCGGTCTTGGTGTAGAGCCAGATCGGCACCGCGAACGACGTCAGCGCGGAGCCGGTCGACGACACCAGCTGGCCGACCGTGACCGTGACGAACCTCGCCATGCTCGGCTTCACCGCGGGCGTCTCGTCCACTTCGGACCGGTGGGTGTCGTGCACCGCCCAGCCCGCCGTCTCCTCCCGCGCCGAAACGTGCAGTTCGCCGGGTTCGTCCAGGGCGGGGTGCACCCGGGTGAGGATCTCCGCCAGCTCTTCCGCGCGGTAGCGGAGGAAGAAGTGCCCCGCCTGGTCCAGCACCACGAGCGCGGTGCGGTCGGTGAGGAACTCCCACTCGCGGTAGCGCTCGGCGTAGTAGTCGGTGACCGGGTCTTCCGAGCCGACCACCGAGATGATCGGCGCGCGCAGCTTCGCGACCCGCGCGTCGAGCAGGCCGCTGAAGTACTCCTCGGCGGCGCGGCTGTCGGCGCGCATGTTGCTGATGATCCGGTCGGCCTGCGCCGGGTCGAGGTCGTCGGTGTCGACGCCCATGCCCTTGAGCCAGTTCGCGTAGTACCGGTTGCTGCGCAGCTTCTCCAGCCGCGTCCGCAGCGTCCCGACCGCGCCCTTGATCCGCGCGAACGGGAAGATCGCGCCGATGTGCACGACTTCCAGCTCGCGGCCGCGCTCCTCGAGACGCCGGGACACCCCGACGGCGAGAGCGTTGCCGACGCCGCAGTGGCCGTAGATCGCCAGCGGCCCGTCGATCCGCTCGAGGACCTCGTCGGCGAGCCGCTCGACCAGTTCGTCGAACGGCACCGCCTCCTCGGACAGGCCGACGTCGTGGCCGGGGATCGCGACCGAGAACAGCGAATACCCGCTGGGCAGCGCGTCCGCGAGGGGCTGGTAGACGATCGCGCTGCCGCCGCCGTAGGGGAAGCAGACGTAGGTGAGCGTCGGCTTCGCGACCGGCTTGGTCAGCTCGTAGAGCAGGTGTCCCGAGTCGTCGCGGTCACCGGCCAGGAACACGGCAAGCTCGCGGATCGTGCGGTGCTGGAACAGGTCCATCACGCCGGCCTGGTGCCCGGCCTTCGCGATCCGCGCCACCACCTGGGTGGCGAGCATCGAGTGGCCGCCGAGGTCGAAGAAGTCGTCGTCGACGCCCAGTTCCTCGACCTTGAGCACGTCGCGCCAGATGTCCGCGAGCAGCACCTCCAGCGGGCTGGACGGCTCGACCAGCGTGGTGCTCGCGTCGCGGGCGGCGACCGGGGCGGGCAGGGCCTTGCGGTCGAGCTTCCCGTTCGGCGTCAGCGGCAGCGCGTCGAGGGTGACGAACGACGGCGGCACCATGTAGTCCGGCAGCGTTTCCTTCAGCGCGGTCCGGAGGGCACCGGTGTCCGCGTCGCCGACGACGTAGCCGACCAGGCGCTTGTCCCCCGGCGTGTCCTCCCGGACCAGCACGACGGCGTCGGCCACGCCGGGCTGTTCCCGCAGCCGGGCCTCGATCTCACCCAGCTCGATGCGCAGGCCGCGCAGCTTGACCTGGTGGTCGAGGCGGCCGAGGAACGCGATCGTCCCGTCGGCGCGCCAGTGCGCGAGGTCGCCCGTGCGGTACATCCGGCCACCGTGGAAGGGGTCGGTGACGAACCGCTCGGCCGTCAGCTCCGGCCGGTTGTGGTACCCCAGCGCCAACCCGACCCCGGCGATGTGGAGTTCGCCGGGTACGCCGACCGGGCACGGGTTGCCGCCCCGGTCGAGGACGTAGATCCGGAGGTTGCGGATCGGCGCCCCGATCGGCACGGCCGCCACCTCGGCCAGCGCTTCGGGCGTGCAGTGCCAGGCGGTGACGTCGATCGCGGCTTCGGTCGGGCCGTACAGGTTGTGCAGCTCGCAGTGCGGCAGCCGCCGGACGAACTCGCGGGCGGTGTCGAGCGGGAGTTCCTCGCCGCTGCAGACCACGCGCCGCAGCGCCGTCACCGCCTCGATCCCCGGCTCCGCCAGGAACAACGTCAGCATCGACGGCACGAAGTGCGCGGTCGTGACGTTCTCGGCGTCGAGGAGTTCGCGCAGGTACGCCGCGTCCTTGTGGCCGCCGGGCTCGGCCAGCACCAGCCGGGCACCGGTCATCAGCGGCCAGAAGAACTCCCACACCGACACGTCGAAGCTCGCCGGGGTCTTCTGCAGCACCGCGTCCGAACCGTCGAGGCCGTACGCGCGCTGCATCCAGTCGAGCCGGTTGACGATGCCGCGGTGCCCGTTGGGCACGCCCTTCGGCCGTCCGGTGGAGCCGGAGGTGTAGATGACGTACGCGGGATCGTCCGCGCCCGCCAGGGGTTCCGGGGGCGTGACCGGGCCGGTCACGCCGTCGAGCACGACGACGGTCGCGGCTCCCGGCGGGAGGGAGTCCCGGAGGGCGGCCTGGGTCAGGACGACCGGCGCGGCGGCGTCTTCGAGCATGAACGCGAGCCGGTCCGCCGGGTACTCCGGGTCGAGCGGCACGTACGCGCCACCGGCCTTGAGCACCCCGAGCAGCGCGATGACCAGCTCGAAGGAGCGGTTCGCGAAGACACCGACCAGCGTGCCCGGGCCGACGCCCAGCTCGCGCAGGCGGTGCGCCAGGCCGTTGGCGCGCTCGTCCAGGTCCCGGTAGGACAGCGACTGCCCGCGGAAGGTCAGCGCGGGTGCCTCCGGCGTCCGGGCGACCTGCGCTTCGACCAGTGAGTGCAGCGTGCCCGGCGGGATCTCCCCGGCGGTGTCGTTCCACCGGTTCACGACCAGGTCGCGCTGCGCCCCGAGGATGTCCAGTTCGGACACCGGGCGCGCCGGGTCGGCGACGATCGAGCGCAGCAGCGTGACCAGGCGCTCGGCCATCCCGGCGACGGTCTCCCCGCCGAAGAGCGCGGTGTTGTGCACGAACTTGCCGATCAGCCCGGACTCGACCTCGATCGCGTGGAACTCGAAGTCGAACCGGGTGGCGGGCAGGTCCATCGGCAGCCAGCGGAAGTCCACTTCGGACTCCCCGGCCGCGCCCAGCCGGCCCATCTCGTAGTTCTGCAGCACGAACATCGCCTGGAACACCGGCGAACGGCTGACGTCGCGCGGCACGCCGAGGGCGTTCACCAGGCGCTCGAACGGGACGTCGGCGTGGTCGAACGCGTCGAGCACGTGCCGCCGGGTCCGCGCCAGCAGCTCGGTGAAGCCCGGGTCGCCGTCGAGCTGGGCGCGCAGCGGCAGCATGTTGATGAACATGCCGACCACGCCTTCCAGCTCGGGCAGCCCGCGCCCGGCCGACGACGAGCCGACGGCGAAGTCCTCCTGCCCGGAGTACCGGGCCAGCAGCACCTGGTACGCGGCCAGCAGCGTCATGAACAGCGTGACGCCGTGCTCGCGGCCGACCTCGCCGAGCGCCCGGACGAGGTCCTGCTCGACGAAGAACTCGTGGATCGCGCCGTCGAACGCCTGGGTCGCCGGCCGCGGCCGGTCGGTGGGCAGCTCCAGGGGTTCGACGCCGCGGAGGGTCTCCTGCCAGTGGTCGAGCTGCCGGTCCAGTTCGGCGCCGGTCAGCGTCCGGCGCTGCCAGTGCGCGAAGTCGCCGTAGCCGATGGACAGCGCGGGCAGCGCGGCCGCCGTCCCGTGGTAGCCCGCCGCGAGGTCGCGCAGCAGCAGGTCGACCGACCAGCCGTCGCCGACGATGTGGTGGGTGCACACGGCGAGGAGGTGCTCCTCGGCGGAGACGCGGGCGAGAGTGGCGCGCAGCAACGGCCCTTCGGCCAGGTCGAACGGCTCGGCCGCGGCGGCGTCGACCGCCGCCCGTGCCGCCTCTTCGGAACCGGTGTCCACCACGGACAGCGGCACGGTCACGACCGGTTCTAGCTTGACCGACGGCTGCCCGTCGTCCCCGGCCGGGAACCGCATGCGCAGGGCCTCGTGCCGCACGGGCAGGGCGTCGAGGGCCGCCTGCAGCACGCCGACGTCGAGCCGGCCGGTGAGCCGGATCGGCACCGGGATGTTGTACGACGTGGTCCCCGGCGCGAACTGCTCCATGAACCAGACGCGTTCCTGCTGGTACGACAGCGGGACGGGGTCGCCGTCCGGCCGCCGGGTGATGGTCGCGGCCGGCTCGGCGCGCCGCCGCAGCCGCCGTTCCAGCAGCGCCCGGCGCGCGGCCGCGCTGCTGGTTTCGTCGATCGTCGTCACGCCCGCTCACCTTCGGCCAGCTGCGCCCGGACCTCTTCGTCGCTGAGCTGGTCCAGGTCCGCTTCCAGGCGCCGCTCGACCTCGGCGGCGAGCCCGGCCACCGTGGTGAACGAGAACAGGCCGCGGACCGGCAGCTCGACGCCGACCTGCTTGCGGATCCGGGCCATCGCGCGGATCGCGAGCAGCGAATTGCCGCCGTGGGCGAAGAAGTCGTCGTGCACGCCGAGCTTCTCGATGCCCAGGAGCTCACCCAGCACCTCGGCGACCAGTTCTTCGGCCGCGGTGCTCGGGGCCACGTACTCCGTCGCGCCGCCCGGGTGCGGATCGGGCAGCGCGGCCCGGTCGAGCTTGCCGCTCGCGGCCACCGGCAGCGCCTCCAGCGTGACGAACACGGTCGGCACCAGGTACTCGGGCAGCGCGGCCCGCAGCGCTTCGGCCGCGCCGTCCGCGGTACCGACGACGTACCCGACGAGGGTTTCCCCGCGGACCGCGACCGCCGCGTCCCGGACCTCCGGCAGCTCGCGCAGCGCGGCTTCGACCTCGCCCGGCTCGATCCGGAAGCCCCGCAGCTTGACCTGGTCGTCGGTCCGGCCGAGGTACTCCAGGGTGCCGTCCCGGCGCCAGCGGGCCAGGTCGCCGGTGGCGTACATCCGCCCGTACGGCCCGTCCGGGAAGCGCTCGGCGGTCAGCTCGGGCAGCCCGAGGTAGCCGTGGGCCAGCTGCTCCCCGGCCAGGTGGAGCTGACCCGCGACGCCCGGCGGCACCGGCCGCCGGCGCTCGTCGAGGACGTAGGCGCGGGTGCCGGGGATCGGGCGGCCGATCGGGACCGGCCCGTCGACCGGGCCGTCGAGCCGGTGGGCGACGCAGCCGACGGTCGCTTCGGTCGGGCCGTACTCGTTGGTGACCGCGATCCCGGCGAACGGCCGGACGGCTTCGCCCGTCAGCGCCTCGCCGCCGAGCACGAGATCCCCGGTGGGACGGGACTCCGCCGGCAGCACGGCGAGGTGCGTCGGGGTGGCCTTGACGAAGTCGGGCCGCCCGGAGTCCACAATGGACCCGCCGGCGGTGAGCGGGCCGAGCAGCGTCGTGACGGTCAGGTCGAACGACGCCGAAGTGTGCAGCAGCGCGCGCCCCGCCAGGCTCGGGTACGCCTCGCGGGCCCAGCCCAGGTAGGTGGCCAGCGCCCGGTGGCCGACCTGCACGCCCTTGGGGCGGCCGGTCGAGCCGGACGTGTAGATGACGTAGGCGATGTCGTCCGGTCCCGGCCGCGCGGGGTTCTCGCCGGCCGGCTCCGCCCACACCGCCGGATCGTCGAGGGCGAGGGTCTCGGCCGCCAGGGTCACCTCCCCGGCGGTCAGCACGACGCGCGCCCCGGCGTCGGCCAGGATCAGCTCCTGGCGCGCCGCCGGGTTGGCCGGGTCGAGCGGGACGTAGGCCGCGCCGCTCTTGAGCGCACCCAGGATGCCCACGACCAGCTCGGCCGAGTTCGGCGCGCACACGCCGACCACGCCACCGGCGCCGAGGCGGTGCGCGACCCGGTCGGCCCGCGCGTTCAGCTCGGCGTAGGTCAGGACCGAGCCGCCGAGGTCCACCGCGACCGCGCCGGGCGTCGAGCGGACCTGCTCTTCGAACCGCTCGACGACCAGCGGCGCGTCCGAAGTGGACGAGCCGCTCCACGCCTCCACCTCGGCGCGCTCGGCCTCCGACAGCAGCGGCAGGTCCGCCACGGCGATCGAGGCGTCCTCGACCGCGGCCACCAGGACGCGCAGGAACCGGTCGGCCATCGCTTCCGCGGTCTCGCGGTCGAACAGGTCGGTGCGGTACAGCAGCCGGCCACCGGTCGCGGTGAGGTCGATCGCGACGTCGTCCTTGGCGGTGGCGTAGCGGACCGGCTCGATGCCCGAGTCGGGGATGAAGTTGAAGCCGATCTGGTACAGCGCCTGCACGCCCCCGTCGCGCTCCGGGCGCACCTCGTCGGCGACCAGCTGGAACGGCACGCGGCTGTGCTCGATGGCGTCGAGCACGGCGGTGCGGACCCGGCCGACGAGCTCGGCGAACGCCGGGTCGCCGCCGCAGTCGACGCGGATGGCGAGCTGGTTGACGAACATGCCGATCAGCGGCGCCAGCTCGGGCAGGTCGCGGCCGGCGACCGGCACCCCGACCACGACGTCGGTCGTCCCGGACAGCCGCGACAGCAGCGCGGTGTACCCGGCGAGCAGCACCATGAACGGCGACGCCGACAGCTCGCGGCCGACCTCGCCGACCCGGTCGAGCAGGCCGTCCGGGAGGGTGAAGTCGACCTGGCCGCCGCCGAACCCGAAGTCCGCGGGCCGCGGCCGGTCGGTGGGCAGGCTGTGCACCGGCGGGAGCCCGGCGAGCCGCTCGCGCCAGTAGTCCAGCTGCGCGCGCACGAGCGGCAGCTGGCCGCGCTGCCACGCCGAGTAGTCCGCGTACTGGATGGCCAGCTCGGGCAGCTTCGGCAGCCGGCCCTCCGCGACCGCGTTGCAGGCCTCGTTCAGCTCGTTCGCCAGCACCAGCACGGAACCGGCGTCGAACACCGTGTGGTGCACGACGAAGGTCAGCAGCCAATCGGCGTCGCCGAGCCGGCAGAGCTGGGCCCGCCACGGCGGGGCCGAGTCCAGCGGGATCGGGCGGCGGGCGATCGCCTCGGCCAGCTCGGCCGCGCGCGCTTCCCGCTCGGGCAGATCACGCAGGTCGTGCACCTCGGGCTCGATCGGGACGTCGGCGTGCACCACCTGGACGAGCTCGCCGCCGTCCATCCGGAACGCCGTGCGCAGGGCCTCGTGCCGCCCGACGACCACGCCGAGCGCGGCCCGCCACTGGCCTTCGGTGAGCGGCAGGTCCTGCCGCACCTGGCAGGGGAGGTTGTACACCGGGGACGCCGGGTCGAGCTGGTTCGACAGCCAGATCCGCTCCTGCCCGAACGAGGCCGGGAACGTCCATTGCTTCGTGTCGGTCATGTCTCCTGCTTCAGCGCTCGAGCTTGGGGATGGTGGTTTCGCCCGCACTTTCACGTGAAAGTGCGGCGGTCCGCAGCTCCTCGATCCGCTCGGCCAGCGCGGCCACCGTGGAGGATTCGAACAGCGTCTTCATGGCCAGCCGGGCGCCGGTGGTCTTGCGGACCTGGGCGATGAGCTGGATGGCGACCAGCGAGTTGCCGCCGAGGGCGAAGAAGTCGTCGTCGACGCCGACGCGCTCGACGCCGAGCACCTCGGCCCACTGCCGGGCGATCTCGGCCTCCAGGTCGGTCCGCGGGGCGACGTAGTCGTCCTGGGCCTGCGACTGGACGGTTTCAGCGACCTCTTCGGTTTCTTCCAGCGCTTCGGCGGTGACCCGGCGGGCGAACAGGTCGCGCACCGGGCGGGTGCTGATCACCACCTGGCCGCCGAGCCCGGGCGTCAGCGCCCGGAGGAACGCCTCGGCGCCGTCGACCGGCCGGATCCCGTTTGAGTCCACAGTGGACTTGGCCACGGGGGCCGTGAGCCCGCCGCTGACCGCGCCCTCGTCGACCCGGCGGAGCACGAAGTCCTCGATCTCGACGAGCACGCGGCCGTCGTCGCCGCACAGCGTCAGGTCGGCGGCGATGACCTGGTCACCGCCGGAGTCGCGGTAGCGCAGGTGGCTGTGGAAGCTCGCCGGCAGCGGGGCGTGCACGACGACCCGGCCGTAGCTCATCGGCAGGTACGTGCCGCTCCCCCGGCCGCGGCCGAACGCGGTCGCGACGTCGAGCAGCGCCGGGTGCAGCCCCCAGCCGGTGTCGAAGACCGGCGCGACAAGCGACGCCAGCTCCTCGTCCGCGCCGACGTGGTGGGTGCGCAGCGCGGCCCAGCGCGGGCCGAAGGTGACCATGCTGGTCCGGCCGGTGCCGAACGCGTTGCCGTCGTCGAGCACGCTCGTCCGGCCCCGCACCGCGTCGAGGTCCACAGTGGACGTCACGGGCGCCGGGACCCAGCCCGCGGAGCCCCGGACGTGCGTCTTCGTCACCCCGCCCGCGCGGCTGGTCACCGCGAACCCGTCGCCGTCGAAGCCGACCCGGTACTCCGCGACCGTGCCCTCGGGCACCGAGAACGGCTCCAGGAAGGCGACATCGCGCAGTTCGACGAGGTGGCCGTCACCCGGCTTCGGCAGCGCCGCCTCGACGGCCGCCCGCACGATCTCCAGGTGCCCGGTCCCCGGCACGACCGGGACACCGGCGATCCGGTGCTCGTCGAGCAGCCAGTGCGCGGCCGCCGAGACCAGCCCGTGGCAGTCCTCGCCGGTGCGCGTGCTGAGCACCGGGTGCGCGATCGGGCCGTCCGCTTTCGTGCGGGCGGACCGGATCGTCGTCGGCGCGGCCACTTCGGCGGCCATGCCGACCTCGTCCCAGCCACCCCAGTCGTGCGAGACGACCCGGGCCCGCCAGCCGTGGTCGCCGCGGGCGTAGGCGTCGAGGAAGTTGTTGGCCGCGCAGTAGTCGACCTGCCCGAAGTCACCCGAGACCGCGGTGACCGACGAGCACAGGGCGACGAAGTCCATGGGCAGGTCGGCGAAGGCCGAGGCCAGCGCCAGGGTGCCGGCGATCTTCGGGGCCAGCACCGCTTCGGCGACCGGGCGTTCCTTGACCTCGGTGACGCCGCCGCCGGGCAGGCCGGCCGCGTGCACGATGCCGTCCAGCCCGCCGAACTCGCGTTCGGCCAGTTCCCGGACCTCCCGCAGCCGCACCGGGTCGGTGACGTCGGCGGCGACGACGTGCACCACCGAGCCGGCCGCCTCCATCCGCCGGATCGCCCGGATCGCCCGCGCGGCCCGGTCGGTTCCGTCGCAGGTGTCCCACTCCTCGCGCGGTGGCAGGCCGGAGCGGGTCAGCAGGATCAGCTTCGCCCGGACGCGCAGGGCGAAGTCCTCGGCGAGGGTGACCCCGATGCCGCCGGTGCCCCCGGTGATCAGGTACCGGCCGTCCTCGCGCAGCACCGGCGCCGCTTCGGGCACGGCGAGCTGGGTGTACTCGAGGACCCAGCGCCGCCCTCGCCGCAACGCGACCTCGGATTCGGCCGGGCGGAACAGCTCCGCGACGACCTCCGCGGTCACGGTCTCGACGTCGATCCGCCGCACGACCGTGCCGGGGACTTCCAGGGGCAGCACCCGCGCGATGCCCGCCAGGGTCGCGTGTTCGGGCCGGGTCAGGTCGCTGCCGGTGACGTCGGCGGTGCCGGTGCTCAGCACGTCGATCCGCACCGGCTCGCCCCACGCCTGGACCAGGTTGAGCACGCTGAAGAACCCGCGCTCCTGGGCGGCCATCCCGGTTTCGGTGCCGTCGAGGGCCCACGCGTGGACCACCCGCTCGGGGCGGTCGCCGAGGGCGGCGACCAGTTCGTCGTAGTCCTCGCGCACGCCGGGCCGGACGGTGAAGCCGCGCTCGGTGGCGGTGAAGGCGTCACCGGGGCGGACCTCGGTGACCGCGACCCCGGCGGCCCGCAGCAAGCCCGGGAGGACGTCGCCGTCGACGAACGCCAGGCAGGACGCGAAGGGCTCGCGCCGCAGGTCCGGACCGGCCTGCCGCCAGGACGGGACCGCGAACCACTCGTCGAGCGGCAGCGGCCCGCTCGGCCGCTCCGGCTCGGCGAGCGTCCCCTTCGGATCGGGGTCGACCCAATACCGCTTGCGCGCGTACGGGTAGCCGGGCAACGGGACGCGGTGCCCGGACGTCGTGGGCTCCACGGGCACCCCGTGTGTCCACAACAGACCGGCCGCGGCGTACAGCGTTTCGACGTCGCCCTCGCGGTCGGTGCGACCGGGCAGGCTCGGCAGCGGCGCCGGCAGGCCCTTGGGCACCTGGCCGCGGGCGAGCCCGGCCAGCTGGTGGCCCGGGCCGCACTCGACGAGCGCCCACCGCTCGCCGCCGTCGAACAGCGTCCGCACGCAGTCGCCGAACCGGACCGCCTGCCGCAGGTGCGCGGCCCAGTACGCCGGGTCGGTGGCCTGCTCGGCGGTGATCCAGCCACCGGTCAGGTTCGAGAGGAACGGCAGCGACGGCGCCGACCGCGGCACCGCGGCGACGGCCTCGGTGAACCCGGCCAGGATCGGGTCCATCATCGGCGAGTGGAAGGCGTGCGAGGTCACCAGTTCCCGGCACTGCACGTCACTCGACTTCAGCAGTGACGCGAAGTCCGCGACGGCGCCGGACGGCCCGGCGACGACGCACGTCCCCGGCCCGTTGACCCCGGCGATCGACAGCCCTTCCGGCAGCCGCTTCGCGACGGACTCTTCGTCGAGCTGGACGGCGAGCATCGCACCGGCGGGCATCGCCTGCATCAGCTCGCCGCGCCGCACGACCAGCCGCACCGCGTCGGCGAGGGTGAACACCCCGGCCACGGTCGCGGCGACGTACTCCCCGACCGAGTGCCCGAGCATCGCGCCCGGCCGCACGCCCCAGCTGCGCCACAGCCGGGCCAGCGCGTATTCGACCGCGAACAGCGCGGGCTGGGTGTACCGCGTCTCCCGCAGCTCGGCGTCCCCGCCGCGGCCGAGGACCAGCTCCTTCAGGCCGGGAAGGCCGGACAGCTCGCAGCACTCGTCGAACGCCGTCGCGAAGACGGGCTCGCTGCGGTACAGCTCGGCACCCATCCCGGCGTACTGCGAACCCTGCCCGGAGAACAGGAACGCCACCTTGAGCTCACCGGCCTGCGCCGTGGCCAGCCGGCGGGGGTCGCGCAAGCCGTCGACGGCGTCTTCGGAGTCACGGGCGACGACGACCGCGCGGTGCGGGTACTCCGTCCGCCCCGCGGCGAGGGTGTGCGCGACGTCGGCGAGGTCGAGGTCCACGTCCCCGGCCAGCCGGTCGGCGAGCCGCTCGACCGCGGTGGCCAGGGTCTCCGGCGTCTTCGCGGACACCCGCAGCAGGTGGGCCGGGTGGGGCCGGCGGTGCCGCCGCGGCGCGGGTGCCTCCTCCAGCACGACGTGGGCGTTGGTGCCGCCGACGCCGAACGAGCTCACGCCCGCCCGGCGCGGGGTGGCGGCGGCTTCCCACTTGGTCACCGTGGTCGCCGGGTGGAACGGGCTGTTCGGGAAGTCGATGCCCGGGTTGGCTTCTTCGTAGTTGATGGTCGGCGGGATGAGCCCGTGCTCCATCGCCAGCACGGTCTTGATCAGCGCGACGACGCCGGCCGCCTGGGACAGGTGGCCGATGTTCGACTTCACCGAGCCGATCGCGCACCAGCCGGTGTCCGGGACGCCGTGACCGTACACAGTGGACAGCGAGGTGATCTCGATCGGGTCGCCCAGCGCGGTTCCGGTGCCGTGCGCCTCGACGTAGCCGATCGTGCGCGGGTCCACCCCGGCCATGCCGACCGCCTGCGCGATGGCCTCGGTCTGCCCGGCGACGCTCGGCGCCGAGAAGCCGACCTTGGTGGCGCCGTCGTTGTTGATCGCGTTGCCGAGCACGACCGCCCGGATGTGGTCGCCGTCTTCCAGCGCCTGCGAGAGCCGCTTGACCAGGACGACGCCGACGCCGCTGCTCCACACCGTGCCGTTGGCTCCGGCGTCGAACGCGCGCACGTGCCCGTCCGGTGAGGTGAAGCCCTCGACGCCCATGTACCCGATGCCGTGCGGCATCTCCAGGTTCACCCCACCGGCCAGTGCCAGGTCGCACTCGCCGTTGCGCAGGGCCTCGCACGCCAGGTGCACCGCGACCAGCGACGTCGAGCACGCGGTGTGGATCGCGAGGCTCGGGCCGCGCAGGTTCAGCTTGTAGGACACCGACGTCGTCAGGTAGCTCGGCTGGTTGCCGGTGGACATCCCGATGCCGCCGTGCTGCGAGGCCATCACGCGCTCGTTGCGCAGCAGGTTCTCGATCAGGTAGCCGGTCCGCCCGGTGCCGCCGTAGACGCCGATCGCGCCGCCGTAGCGGGCCGGGTCGTAGCCGCCGTCGGTCAGCGCCGAGTGGCACGCTTCGAGGAAGACCCGGTGCTGCGGGTCGGTGATCTCGGCTTCGCGGCTGGTCATGCCGAACAGGTCGGCGTCGAACTCGTCGAAGCCGTCGACCACCGTGGTCGCGTTGACCCAGCTGGGATCGTCCAAAGTGGCCGGATCGGCACCGCGGGCGAGCAGCTCTTCCCGGCCGGCGGGCTTGATGGACTCGACGCCGTCGACGAGGTTGCGCCAGAACTGCCGGAGGTCACCGGCACCGGGGACGCGGGCGGCCATGCCGACGATGGCGATGGGTTCGGCGCCCGGTTCGAGGTCGTTCGTCACTGGTGTCGCTCCTGTTCGTGGCCGGTCGTGCCGGCACTGCGGCGGGGTCTTCTGGACGGGGTGCGCCCCCGGCGGGCGGCGACCCGCTCGGCGGCCCTGGCGAGTTCCGGGCTGGGCGCGGCCCCCGCGTGGAGGTGGGTGGCGAGGGCGCGGACGGTGGGGTGGGTGAACAGGTCGACCATCGGGATGCGGCGGCCGAGCCGGGCGGTGACCTCGGCGTGCACCTTGGCCAGCGCGAGGGAATGCCCGCCGACGTCGAAGAAGTTGTCGGTCACCCGGACGGCGTCGAGGCCGAGCACTTCCCGCCAGGTCGCGGCGATCAGCGCCTCGGTGGCCGCCAGCGCGGCCGGGTCGGCGACCGGCGCCGGCTCGGCTTCCGGCCGCGCGGCCGCTTCCGGCGCGGCCGCGCGGACCGAGGCCCGCGGGAGTTCCGGCGCGCACGCCCCGGCCGGCCGGTCCGGCTCGGCGACCAGCGCCGCGAGGAGCGCGGTGAAGTCCTCGGCGAGTGCCGCCATCCGGGCCGCGTCGAACAGGTCCGGGTTGTACAGCAGCTCGACGCCGTGCTCGAGGACGTAGACCGTCAGGTCGAACGGCGAACCGGGCTTCTCGACCGGCACCCACGTCCCCCGCACCCCGGGCAGGTCGAGCCGGGGTTCGGTGAAGCCGAGGACGTTGACCATCACCTGCACCAGCGGCGCCCGCGACGGGTCGCGGGGCACGCCGAGCGCGCCGACGAGCCGGTCGATCGGGGCCGCCGGGTGCGCGGTGGCGGCCAGCAGCTCGGCGCCGCCGCGGCGCACGAGCGTGGCGAAGTCCGCGTCCCCGCCGCGCAGCCGCACCGGGACGATGTCCACGAAGAACCCGGCGACGTCCTGGGTTTCGGCCAGCTGCCGGTCCGCGACGACGGTCGCGACCAGGTGGTCGTCCCCGCCGGTCAGCCGCCGCAGCAGCTGCCCGAACGCGGCCAGCACCACGCCCGCGCGGGTGGTCCCGGTGCGGGTGGCCAGCGCCCCGACGGCCTCGGTGACGCCGTCGGGGAAGGCCTGGTGGCGGGTCGCGCCGCGGTAGGTCTGCACGGCCGGGCGCGGCCGGTCCCGCGGCAAGTCCACTGTGGACGGCGCGCCCGCGAGGTGGCCGGCCCACCAGTCGAGGTCGACGGCTTCGCGGCGGCGGTCGCGGTCGGCGCGCCACACCGCGTAGTCCGCATAGGACACCGGCAGCGGCGGGAGGGGCTCGCCGCGGTAGGCCGCGGTGAGGTCGGCGCAGAGCAGTTCTCGTGACCAGCCGTCGAACACGGCGTGGTGCAACGTGAAGCCGAGCACGTGGTCCTCGGGCCCCAGCTCGTAGAGCCGCACGCGCCACGGCGGTTCGCGGTCGAGCCGCACGGGCGCCGCCGCGTCGGCGGCCAGCCGGGCACCGACGGCGGCTTCGGTCAGCGCGACCACCGGCAGCTCGACGTCGCTCGGTGGCGAGCACTCCGCCCGCGGGACCCCGTCGACCGGCCGGATCCGCCAGCGCAGCACGTCGTGCCGCTCGGCCACCGCGCGCAAGGCCACGCGCAGGGTGCCGACGTCGAGCGGCCCGGTCAGCCGGAACGCCATCGCGATGTTGTACGGCGCCGCGTCCGGGGCGAGCTGGTCGAGGAACCACAGCCGCCGCTGCGGCGGGGACAGCGCGGGCGCGTGGCCGGTGGTCAGGCCCGGACCGGTCAGCGGCGCGGCCGCGGCCACCCGCCGGGTCAGCTCCTCGAGCGTCCGGCCCGCGAAGACGTCTTCGACCGACACGTCCGCGGCGAGGTCCTTCCGCAACGCGGCGACCAGCCGCATCGCCGCGATCGAGTCGCCACCGGAGCGCAGGAAGTCCGCTCCGGCACCCGCCCCGAGCACCCGCCGCCACACCTCGGCGACCGGCGAGCCGCCCAGATCCTCGACCGGTTCGTCTTCGGCGAGCGCGCGCAACCCGGGCCGGTCCACCTTCCCGGTAACGGGGTTGACCGGCAGCACGTCCAGCCGCCGGAGCACGGCCGGGCGCATGGCTTCGGTGAGCCGCTCCCCCGCGTACGCGAGCAGGTCCACATCGGACGGTGCCGACGCCGGGCTGAGGAACGCGACCAGCCGGGTGCCGCCCGGACCGGGCACGGCTTCGACGGCGACGGCGCCGACGTCCGGGTGGGCGCCCAGCGCGGCCTCGACTTCGCCGAGCTCGATGCGCTGCCCGCGGATCTTCACCTGCCGGTCGGCGCGCCCGGCGAACTCCAGCCTGCCGTCGAAGCGGAGCCGGGCCAGGTCGCCGGTGCGGTAGAGCCGTTCCCCCGGCAGGAACGGGTCCTCGACGAACTTCCGCGCGGTCAGCTCCGGGCTGCCGAGGTACCCCGCGGCGAGACCGGGTCCGCCGACGACCAGCTCGCCGACCTCGCCCGGCGGGACGGGCCGCAGCTCGTCGTCGACGACGTGCGCGCGGTGCTGCGGCGTCGGTGTGCCGAGCGGCAGCGGGTCGGCGGGCACGCCGGTCACCTCGTCGGTGACCACGACGACGGTGGTCTCGGTCGGGCCGTAGACGTGGAAGAACCGGCGGCCGGGCAGCCAGCGGGCGGCCAGCTCGGCGGGCACCGGCTCGCCGCCGCAGGCCACGGTCCGCCAGCCGGGCACGTCGGCCGGGTCCAGGAGGGACAGCAGCGTCGGGGTGATGAACCCCCAGTCGACGTCGTGCTCGACGATGAACCGGCGCAGCCGTTCCGGGTCGGCCCGGTCGGCCGTGCCGGCCAGCTGCACCGAGCCGCCGACCGACAGCGGCACGAAGACGTCCATCGTGAACGCGTCGAACCCGAGCGAGGAGATGCCGAGCGTCCGGGTGCCGGGGCCGACGCCGAGCCGGCCGGCGAACCCGGTGACGAACGCGACGATGTTGCGGTGGCTGGTGAGCACGCCCTTGGGCCGGCCGGTCGAGCCGGAGGTGTAGAGCACGTGCGCGGTCGTGTCCGGGGTGGCCGGGCAGCTGCCGGGTGCGGCGGGCGGCGGGACGTCGATCCCCCGTTGCTCCCCGAATTCCGCGACCGCGGCGTCCCCGACGACGAGGGAGACCCCGGCGTCGGCGGCGATCGCGGTCAGCCGGGCGCGCGGCCCGCCCGGGTCGAGCGGGACGTAGCTGCCACCGGACAGCAGGACCCCGAGCACGGTGCTGACGAGCGCGGGCGTCCGGTGGGCGCACACCCCGACGCGGGTCTCCGGGCCGGCCCCCCGCTCGCGCAGGGCGGCCGCGACACCCCAGGCCGCGGCGACGAGCTCAGCGTAGGTCAGCCGGGTGGCACCCTGCCGCACGGCGAGCGCGTCCGGCGTCTTCGCGGCCTGCGCCAGGACGAGCCCGGCGACCGTGGTGTCCGGGTGGGACAGCGGCGGGCCGTGCGTGCCCGCGACGGGCAGCGTGTCGGTCACGAAGAACTCCCCAGTTCGGCCCGGCCGCGGTGGCGGCCGGGTGGTCGTGCGTGCGGCTCACGGGCGGTGTCCCGGAACCGGCGGGTCGATCCAGTACCTGGCGCGCTGGAACCGGTAGCCGGGCAGCGGCACCCGGCCCGGCTGCGCGCCGTCGTGGCGGGCGGCCCAGTCGACGTCGGCGCCGCCGGCCCAGCGGAGCGCCAGTTCCCGCGCGGCACCGGGCGGCCCGGTGACGTCGCCGCCCTCGGCCAAGAGGGTGCCGAGGGCTTCGACGGCTTCGACGGCGGTCGACGCGACCACGGCCGCGCGGCAGGCGAACTCCCGGCGTCCCACCGCGAGGGTGTAGGCGGTGTCGGCGAGGTCCGGCGGGTCGGCGGCGAGCCGGTCCCGCAGCACGGAAAGGGCCTGGCGCAAGGCTTCCGGGTCCCGCGCCGACACCGGCAGGACGTGCGGGCCCGCCGCCGTCACGCGCGGGCCGGGCGCCGGTGCTTCTTCGACGACGACGTGGACGTTCGTGCCGCCCAGGCCGAACGCACTGACCCCGGCCACCCGGCGGGGCGCGTCAGGCCAGTCGGTGGCCTTGACCGGCACGAAGCACGGGCCACCGGCCAGGTCGACCTCCGGGTGCGGCGCGGTGAAGTGCAGGTTCGGCGGGATCACGCCGTGGCGCACCGCAAGCACGGCCTTGATCAGCCCGGCCACCCCGGCGGCCGCGTCGAGGTGCCCGATGTTCGTCTTGACCGAGCCGAGCGCGCACGTCCCGGGCGGGACGTCGCGGTACACCCGGTTGAGCGCGGCGACCTCGATCGCGTCGCCCAGCGGCGTGCCGCTGCCGTGCGCCTCGATCAGCCCCACCTCGGCCGGGTCGACCTCGGCCACGGCCAGCGCCTCCGCGATCGCGGCCGCCTGGCCCGCCGGGCTCGGCACGGCGTACCCGGCGCGGTCGGCGCCGTCGTTGGTCATCGCCCAGCCGGGCAGCACGGCGTGGATGTGGTCGCGGTCGGCGAGCGCGTCCGACAGCCGCCGCAGCACCACGACCCCGGCGCCGGAACCGAACCCGGCCCCGTCGGCCGCCGCGTCGAACGAGCGGCAGCGGCCGTCCGCCGACGCGAGGCCACCGGCGCGGTACCGCGGCCACGTGACGCTCACGCCACCCGCGATCGCCAGGTCGCAGCGGTATTCGGCGAGGCTCTGCGCGGCCAGGCCGACCGCGGCGAGCGAGCTGGAACACGCACTTTGGACGGCGACCGCGGGCCCGGTCAGCCCGAGCCGGTAGGCGACCTGGCCGGGCAGGTGGTCGGGGAGCTGGCGGCCGGGCAGCCGGCCCTCCCAGTCGTCCGGGTCGACCTCGCCGGTCACCGCGGGGTTCCCGAAGAGGTGGAAGAGGAAGTACCGGTTGACCCCGGCGGCGGTGAACACCCCGACCGGGCCGGTCTCCCGCGCCGGATCGCGGCCCGCGTCCTCCAGCGCGCGCCACGCGGTCTCCAGGAACAGGCGGTGCTGCGGGTCGGTGCGCGCCGCTTCCTCCGCGGTGAACCCGAAGAACCCGGCGTCGAAGTCCTCGACGCCGTCGAGGCGGCCGCCGGCCCGCACGTGCGCGGGGTCGGCGCGCAGGCCGGACCCGATGCCGAGCGCGGCCAGCTCGTCGTCGGTGTAGTCGTGGACCGCGTCGGCGCCCGCGCAGAGGTTCCACCAGAACGCGTCGGCGTCCGGCGCGCCGGGGAACCGGCAGGCGAGCCCGACGACGGCGATCAGGTCGCTGCCCGGCTCGTCCTCCCCGGGTTCGGCGACCGCGGCACGGGGACCGTCCGAAGTGGCCGGTTCCAGGTACGCGGCCTGCGCCGCGACCGTCGGGTGCTCCAGCAGGCCGAGCAGCGGAACGTCCACGCCGGACTCCGCGGACAGCCGTTGCTGGACCCGGCCCAGCAGCAGGGAGTGCCCGCCGACGTCGAAGAAGGCGTCCTCGGTGCCGAACCCGTCGTACCCCAGCACGGCGGACCAGATCGCGTGCACCCGCCGCTGCGCCGCGGTCATCGGCCCGGCCGGGACGGGCGCGGGCGGGCGCGGATCCGGAAGCGCTTCCTCGTCGAGTTTTCCGGTGACGGTGAGCGGGAACGCCGGGACGGCGACGACCGCGGACGGTACCGAATGCCCGGGCAGCACGTCGGCCAGCGCGGCCCGCAGCGCCGCACCGTCGGTTTCCCCGGCCGGCACGACGTAGGCGAGCAGCTCGCCGTCCCGCACGACGGCGCGGGCTTCCGCGACCCCCGGCTGTTCGCCGAGGCGGGCTTCGACCTCGGTCAGCTCGACCCGGAACCCGCGCACCTTCACCTGCCGGTCGAGGCGGCCCAGGCAGACGGTGTTCCCGTCCGGCCGGACTTCGCCGAGGTCGCCGGTGCGGTAGCTGCGGACGCCGTCGCCGGTGGTGCCGAACGCCGGGCCCGGCTGGTCGAAGTAGCCGTCGACCAGGTACTCGCCGCTGACTTCGAGCTCGCCGCCGTCGAGCACGGTGAGCGCGTAGCCGGGCAGCGCGGTGCCGATCGGCAGCGGGCCGGTGGCGTCGGCGGGAACGTCGGCGGCGGTCAGCCGGTACTGCGCGGCGAAGGTCACCTCGGTCGCGCCGTACCCGTTGACGTACACGCAGCCGGCGGCGAAGCGGCCGCGGCGGACGTCGGCGTAGGTGGCCTGCTCGCCGCCCAGCAGGACGGTCCGCACCGACGGCAGGTCGCCGTCGAGCGCGTCCAGGAGGTAGCGGTAGACCGTCGGTGTCGAGTGGTAGACGGTGACCTGGTGCCGCGCGAGCTCGCGCGCGGCGTGGGCGACGCCGTGGGCGCGGACGTCCACCGGCACCACGGCGGCGCCGGTCAGCAGCGCCGGGTAGAGGTCCGGGATCGCGGCGTCGAAGCCGAAGGAAGCCAGCAGGCTGAGCCGGTCGGCGGCGGTGATGCCGAGCGTCGCGATCTGGTTGTCGACCACGTGCAGCAGGTTGCGGTGGGTCTGCGCGACCGCCTTCGGCGTGCCGGTCGACCCGGAGGTGAACAGCACGTAGGCCGGCGCGCCCGGATCCGGGTCGGGCACCGGCAACGGCGCGGTGTCCGGACCGGACCGCACGACCCGCGCGGAAGCGGTGCGGCACAACGCTTCCGCCAGGTCGAGGTGCCCGGGATCGGCGAGCACGGCCGACACGCGGGCCGCCGCGACCTGGTGGGCGAGGCGGTCCCGCGGGAACGTCGGGTCGAGCGGGACGTACGCGCAGCCCGCGGCCAGGGTGCCGAGGATCGCGGCGATCGCGGCGGTCCCGTGCCCGGTGAGCACGCCGACGAACTCACCCGGCCGGACCCCGGCGTCGAGCAGCCGGGCGGCGTGCCCGCCGGCCAGCCCGGCCAGCCGCGCGTAGCTCACCGCCGAGTCGTGCTCGACGACCGCGATCCGGTCGGGCGACTGCCCCGCGATTCCCGCGAAACGTCTGATGCAGCCGTCTTGCGTCATCGCCGGGTGTCGGCTCCCGACGGCGAATGGGCGCGCGGAAACCACGGCGGTGACGTCGACTTCATCTCACTCCCCAGTGCGATTCATGGCGAAGAATCACGCAAGGTTAAGGCTCAAGTCGCCGCGTGGGGATACGCAATCCGCAGAGTTCAGCCGAATGACCTATCGATCCTGGACCAGACGCAGGAGTTTTCCACGCGATCCACGCTCGGCGCGAGCCCACCCGCCACTGTGGACACCTGATCCACTACTGCACGTAACCACTGGCGAATTGTTCCCTTTGCCGGTCGGATATTCACCGACAATCCATTTCACGAAATCGATCCAGAATCGAGCGCACGCGCGACGCGGGCCGCGGTGTCCACACTGGACTGCGGGTTCTGTCCGGTGACGAGGTTCCGGTCGGCGACGACCGTGCTCGACCACGGCGCGCCGGGCGTCACGTCGGCTCCCTGCGCGCGCAGCCGGGCCTCGACGAAGAACGGCGCCCGCTCCCCCAGGCCGCCTTGGCGCTCTTCCTCGTCGCTGAAGGAGGTGATCGCGCGCCCGGCGAAGGCGAACGTCCCGTCGGGCCGGCGGGCGGCGAGGAGCCCGGCGACGCCGTGGCACAGCGCCGCGACGAGCTTGCCCTCGTCGTCCGCGGCGGTCAGCAGCCGGCCGAGCGCGGGATCCGCCACCAGGTCGGCCATCGGCCCGTGGCCGCCGGGCAGGTAGAGCGCGTCGTAGCCGTCGACGGTCGCGTCGGCCAGCTTCAGCGGCGAAACCAGGCCTTCGAGCGCGTCGAGGTGGGCGCGGTACCTCGCGCCGGCCGCGGGATCGACGCCGCCGCGTTCGTCGAAGCTGATCGGGTCGGCGACCGGCCGCCGCCCGGCCGGGGTGGCGATGTCGACGCGGTGCCCGGCCTCGGTGAGCACCCGGTGCGACTCGGCGACCTCCTCGGCCCAGAAGCCGGTCGGGTGGTCGGTGCCGTCGGCCAAGCGCAGCCGGTCGGCGGCCGAAACGATCATGAGAATCCGTGCCATGTCCGGGTTCCTTGTCCGCGGGACCCGGTGCCCCGCACGCCGGGAACAACCGCGCCGGCCCGGCGGGTAGTCCGTACCATCCATAACGACGCTTATGGAAGGTGGCTTGCGTGCCAAGTCTGGATCTGCTCAGCACGTTCCTCGCGGTCTACCGCCGCGGCTCGCTCTCGGCCGCCGCGGCGGAGCTGGGCCTGACCCAGCCCGCCGTCACCGGCCAGCTGTCCCGGCTGGAGAAGGAGCTGGGCGAGCCGCTGTTCACCCGGTCCCGCCACGGGGCCGCGCCGACCGTCCGCGCGGTCGAGCTGGCCGCGCGCATCGGCACCCGGATCGACGAACTGCGGGGCGCGCTCACGGCGGGCCCGGAGGACGCGGTCCCGCTCGACCGGGTGGCGCTCGGCGGCGCGAGCGACGCGATGGCGACCCGGGTGCTGCCCGCGCTCACCCCGCTCACCACGCGCGGGCTGCAGCTGTCGGTGACGCTCGGCCTCGCCGAGGAACTGCTGGCCGCGCTCACCGCGGCCCGCCTCGACCTGGTGGTCTCGTCGGTCCGGCCCCGCGACCGCGCGCTGACCGCGACGCCGATGATCGACGAGGAGTTCGTCCTGGTCGCCGCCCCGGCGCTGGCCAGCGGCATCGACCCGGCGCGCCTGGCCGCCGACCCGGTCGGCGCGCTGGCCCAGCTGCCCCTCGTCGCCTACGCCGACGAGCTGCCGATCATCCGCCGCTACTGGCGCAGCGAATTCGGCAGGCGCCCCCCGAACCGGGTCGCGGTGGTGGTCCCGGACCTCCGCGCGATCCTGGCGGTGGTCGTCGCGGGCGCGGGCGCGACGGTCCTCCCCCGCTACCTCGCGACGGCGGCGCTGGAGGCGGGCTCGGTGGAGCTGGTCCACGAACCCGAGACACCCCCGCTGAACACGTGGTACCTGGTCACCCGCACCACCCCACCCCGGCCGGCGGTCAGCCTGGTCCGCGACCGCCTGCTCCAGCGCGCCCAGGCCTGGGGCTCGCTCTAGCCCGCCGCGCTCCGCTCCCGCTGCCTGCTCCCGATTGCCCTGCCGCGCTCGCTCTCGCCGCCCGTCCGGGTTGCTCCCGGTTGCCCTGCGCTCGCTCCCGCGGGGCTCGCTCCCGCTGCCTGCTCCCGGTTGCCCTGCGCTCGCTCCCGCCGCGCTGCCGCGAATGACTCATTCGCGGCGCCGGAAGTCCCCGATGAGTCGTTCGCGACCTTCCACTCGCAGTCCGGCCGCAGCCGCGCTCGCTCCTGGCCGCCCGCCAGGCTCAGCCGGAAAGCCGTGAATGCCACGTCGAGAGCCGTTACGTCTCTCGATGTGGCATTCACGGACCGCGGGGCCGGCGCGGCTCAGCCCGCGTTGGCCAGGAAGTTTCCGCCCGCCGGAGCGCTCGCCATCAGGCACGCGTGGCAGGGCATGCCGCGCAGGCCGTCGAGCACCTCGGCCTCGCCGGGGAAGATCGACTCGCCGCACAGCGCCGTCAGGTGCGCCGGAACCGGGCCGGCGGGGACGGGGATCAGGTGGCAGACGCGTCTGCTCTCGCCGACGACACCTCGGCGAAGCCGCACCAGCGCGAGCATCCCACCGTTCTCACCCATAGCGGAAAGGTAGGCCGAACGGCCGATCACGGCTTCGTGCTCGCGACCCAACGATCATCGCCACCGGTGGTCCGCGGCACCAAAGTCACGCCGGGGACAGCACCGCCGCGCCGAGCCGCTGGCACAGGTTGAGCGCCAGCTCGACGTCCAGCCGTCCCTCGCCGAGCCCGCGCGGCAGCAGCTCCTGGGCCTTGCGGACGCGGTACTGGACGGAGTTCTTGTGCATCGTCAGCTCGGCGGCCGCCGCGGTGTAGCTGCCGCCCGAGGCGAGGAACACCCGCAGCGTCTCGCGCAGCCGGCCGCAGTTCTCGTCGTCGGCCGACATCGGCCCGAGCGTGCTCGCGACCCACAGGCGCGCCGCGTTGAGGTCGCTCGTCATCAGCGCCACCGTGCCGACCTCCCGGAAGGTCAGCACGCGGTCGCAGTGGTCGCCGGCGGCGAGCGCCAGCGCGTGCACGCGGCGGGCCTGCTGGTGGGTGTCGCGGAAGCCGTCGACGCCGGTGCCGGGGTCGCCGACGGTCATCCTTACGCCCGGGTCGGCGTCCGCGAGCGCCGCGTCGAGGTGCTCGCGGCGGACCGACGCGACCGGCAGCCACGCCCACGCGCCGGCTTCGTCGCGGGGCACGAACAGCGGGCGGCCCGCACCGCCGGCGCGTTCCAGCACCGCGACGGCGACCGACTCCAGGTGCGACAGCACGTCGTGGGCCTCGGATGCGTGCCAGACGACCAGCCCGACGTGCGTGCCGCGCAAGCGGTAGCCGATCACCGCCTCGGCCGCGTCGACGTCGGGCGAGCCGCCGTTCTCGCCGAGCAGGTCCAGCACCTTGGCCGCCCGCGCGGCACTCCGGTTGAGCAGCCAGCTGTCACGTTCGTCCTGGTAGACGCCGACGAGCTGGCGGACCACCCGGGTGATGAACTCGTAGGCGACCTTGAGCAGCCGCCGCATCATCGCCCCGAGCAGGGCCGCGTCGTCGACCACGCGGATGCACTCCTGGAACCCGAAGTCGAGCATCGCGGCCTGGCCGAGGTCGTACGCGCGGATCAGGTCGAACACCGGTGTGCCGCGCTGCGCCAGCCGCCGCGCGTACTCCATCGCCGCGGCCGGCGGCTCGACGGTCGCCGGGTCGATGCCGTGCCGGAAGATCTGCAGGGCGGTCTCGATGTTCTGGTAGACGCTCGCCGAGAGCAGGCTG
The DNA here is from genome assembly GCF_041346945.1 of Amycolatopsis sp. cg9. NCBI lineage: Bacteria > Bacillati > Actinomycetota > Actinomycetes > Pseudonocardiales > Pseudonocardiaceae > Amycolatopsis > Amycolatopsis sp. cg9. The sequence goes on from NZ_CP166850.1 coordinate 8,167,418, forward strand.
ACCATCCGCTCGTCGTCGTTGACCAGCTGCGGCAGGTCGGCGGCGTACAGCTGGACCAGTTCCCCGGTGAGATCGCCCGCGCGGTCCGCGAGGGTGGCGGCGATCTGCCGGATGCGCTCCGAGACGACTTCTTCGTCCACCATGGAGCCACTCTACGGGGTCGTGGATCAAGCTAATCGAGGAACACGTCGATCAAGTCGAACGTCGCACCGGGAGCCTGCAGCGCCGGCATGTGCCCGGCGCCCGGCACGACCTCGAACCGCGCGTCGGCGAACGCGGCCGCGTAGGCCTTTCCGAAGGCCGGCGGCACGACGGTGTCGTCCTCGCCCCAGATGAGCAGTGCCGGGGTCCGGACCCGGGCCAGCCGGCGCAGCAGCTTCGGGTCGGCCAGGCCGGGGCCGGCGTAGGTCCGCAACGCGGCCAGGTCGGCCGGGTCCGGCCCCGGCGCGCCGGGCGGCGGCTGCGGCATCCGCACCGGGACGCCCTCGACCTCGGGGCCGATGGCGTCGAGCAGGACCAGCTTGCCGAGCCGCCGGCCGCGGTCGCGCACGGCCAGCTCGGCCGCGACCCAGCCGCCGAAGGAGCTGGCCACCACGGTGACACCGGCGAGGTCTTCGTCCTCGAGGAGGTCGAGGTAGGCCAGTGCGAGGTCGTCGACGCCGGTGCACCAGTCCGGACGCGGGGTGCCCGACCAGCCCGGGTGCGTCGGGGCGAGCACGCGGGCGCGGGGCGCGAAGTGCTCGACGACCGGGGCGACGCCACGGGGCCCGGCGCCGCCGTGCAGCACCAGCACGGTCCGGTCGCCGGCACCGGTGTCGAGGAGGTCGAAGACCATGGCCGTTCCTTTCGTCAGTGACCTGCGGCGAACCGGGTCATCTGCTCGACCATCGCGGCGGGCGCGCCGGGGGCGAAGCAGGCTTCGAGGTTGTCCGCCGAGTCCCGGGCGGCCGATTCCGCGCGGGGGAACATCGCGGCTTCGTAGGCCGAGAGAGCGCTTTCGACGTCGTCGTGGTCCGCCAGCGCCAGGGCCAGTTCGGCGGCGTCGAGCATGGCGAGGTTCGCACCCTCACCGGCGAAGGGCGACATCACGTGTGCGGCATCGCCCAGGAGTGTCACACCCGGGACGCGGGCCCAGCGGTGCCCCACCGGCAGCGCGTGGATCGGCCGCGGGATGAGGCCGGCGTCGGCTTCCGCGACGAGCGCCCGGAGCCCGGCGTCGAAGTCCGCGAAGACGTCGAGCAGCCGATCCCGCTCGGCCAGGTCCGCGGCCGCGGCGGGATCCCCGGTCTCGACGGCGGCGTACACCCGGATCCACCCGCCGCCGGTGCGCTGGGCGATCAGCCCCTTCCCCGCGGCGAGCGCGAACATCGACCCGGACCCGACCAGCTCCGCCACCGCCGGGTGCCGTTCGTCCACATCGGACAGCCGGGCTTCCACGAAGGACAGCCCGGAGTAGGCGGGCACGGCGTCCGACAGCAGGGGCCGGACCTTCGACCAGGCACCGTCCGCGCCGACGACCAGGCCGGCCTCGACGACCTCGCCGGTGCCGAGGGTGAGCTTCCCCGGCGACACCGCGGTCACCTTGGCGCCCCAGCGGACGACGCCGGCCGGCAAGGACTCGGCGAGGAGCCGTTTCAGGGCACCGCGGTCGACCTCGGGCCGGGTGCCGCCGCTCGCTTCGGCGGTCTCTTCGAACCGGACGACGCCGTCGCGGTCGAGGATCCGCAGGGCTTCGCCTTCTTCCCTGGCGATCGCGCGGAACCCGTCGAGCAGGCCGGCTTCGGCCAGCGCGCGCAGCCCGGACTCCTCGTGCAGGTCGAGGGTGCCGCCTTGGTCGCGGCTGACGGGCGTGGCGTCCAGCTCGTACACGGTCGCGGCGATGCCGCGGGTGTGCAGGACGCGGGCCAGGGTGAGGCCACCCAGGCCCCCGCCGGCGATGGCGATCTCGGGCATCAGGACTCCTCGGGGTCGGGGCGCGGGGTGGCGAGCGCGCCGTTGAGCAGCGCGTCGAACGCCCACCTGGCGCGGACGGGGCCGGGGCCGGACACCAGGTCGGCGGCCAGCGCGGCGATGTGCGGGTGGGTCCGCGGCGACGCCGCCGCGACGGACTCGACCATGACCTCGTGCTCGCGGGCGGCGCCGGGCTTCTCCCGGCGGCTGCCGTGTTCGACGGCGGCCGCGGTGGCGCTCAGCAGGAGCACGTCGACGGCCCACGCGGCCTGCCCCGGGGCCATGCCGCCCTCGTCGAGCAGCGCCAGCACGGCCTCGACGAGCGCGAAGTAGTTCGGCCCGCTCAGCCGCGTCACCAGCGCGACCCGGGCCAGGCTGGGGTGCGCGAACAGCACCGCCCGGTAGGACTCCAGCACCGCCCACAGCCGTTCGCGCCAGTCCCCGGCACCGTCGAGCTCGACCTCGGCGAGCAGTTCGTCGAGCACCGCGGCGTGCAGCTCCTCGGTGTCCTTGACGTAGACGTAGAGCGACGCGGCGCCGGTGTCGAGCTCCTTGGCGAGCCGCCGCATGGTGACGCGCTCGACGCCCTCGGCGCGCAGCACCGCGACCGCCGCCGCCACGATGCCTTCGCGCGTCAACGCCGGTTTCGCCGGGCGCTCCCGCCGGTTGTAAGTGCTGTCCGGAGCCATGCCACCACCATAACGAACATGTTCGTGACGAACACGTTCGGGTGAGGTGGATCACGGTCAGGCTACGGTGCGCTCCTCAGAAACTTCTCAGAACAATGGCGGTAACCCGATTAATTCCGAAACATTCCCGAAACACGGAACGGACCACTTCGCAAACTGGTCTGGACCATTGGGCCACGATCACCCTGACGGCGGTTTTACGTTGCCCACAGCCGGAAACTCCAGTGAATCACTTTACTTAAATGTGCTTAACCGACCTTAGTACCTTGTGACGAGTGACGGACGGACGGTATATCTGAGCGAACCGAATTCGCAGCGGCCGGTCCCTCCCCCGGCCGGTTCGATGCCGCCCGCACCGACACCGGAGGCACCATGCACCGCCTGAACCCGGCCCGCGAGCACGTCATCGGGCTGTACCGCATCGTCATCGGCTTCCTGTTCGCCTGTCACGGCCTCAAGACCCTGTTCGGCCTGTTCGGCGCGAAGGCCCCCGCGGCCGTCGGCGCCTGGCCGGGCTGGTGGGCCGCGCTGATCCAGCTCGTCTGCGGCGTGCTCGTCTGCGTCGGCTTCGGCACGCGGGTCGCCGCCGTGCTCGGCTCCGGCTCGATGGCCTACGCCTACTTCACCTCGCACGCCCCCGACGGCCTGTTCCCGATCCAGAACGGCGGCGAAGCGGCGACGCTGTTCTGCTGGTCGCTGCTCATCGTCGCGTTCGTCGGCCCCGGCCGCTTCGCGCTCGGCAACCTCAAGACCCGGCAGCGGGAAGCCCAGCCGGAACGGGCCGGCGTCACGGCCTGACGCACGAGCACCCGGCGGCGCCGCCCGCCGCCGGGTCGCTCAGCGGGAGATCCCCACGCCGCTGCGCGCGTCCGGACCGTACTTCGCCAGCTCGCCCGCGAGGTCGAGCCGGCCGATGGCCGCGCTCTTCGCGCGGTCGTCGTCGGTCAGCAGCTCGCGCGGGATGATCCAGACCACCTCGAACTCGATGCCGCTGGGGTCCTTGGCGTACAACGACTTCGTGGTGCCGTGGTCCGACGACCCGACCAGCGCGCCCGCCTCGCGGAGCCGGCCGGCGACCCGCTCGAGGTCGCCGAGGGTGTCGACCTCCCACGCGAGGTGGTACAGGCCCACCGACGTCTGGCCCGCGCCGGAATCCTCGGCGTGGGCACCGATTTCGAAGAGCCCGAGGTCGTGGTCGTTGGTCGAGCCGGGCGCCCGCAGGAAGGCCGCGCCGCGGTGGGCGTCGCCGCCCTCGATGTAGCCGAAGCCCAGCACGTCCCGGTAGAACGCGACGCTTTCCGCCAGGTCCCGGACGTAGAGCACGGCGTGGTTCAGGCGAAAGATCGACATCGGGACTCCCGCGCGCGGCACGCAATAGATTGAAGTTTCAACTTCAGGCTACCACGAACGGCGTCACCCGGAACCGGCCGAGCCAGGCCGCGCAGCGCCCGCCGGCCCACTCTCAGTAGGTCCGGTGACCGACCGGGCGACAAACCTTCGACACCGCATCGAGGCCCTGGTCAGGTGCCCCCGCGGTTCGTAGGGTGATTCCACCGCAGGACACCGTGTCAGCTGTCCCGCGGGCGGTGGCACCCCCGGATCCGACCTTTCCCCGAAGCCAAGTCCGGGGGCCCACCGCGCTCCTCAGCTGATCGTGCCGCTCTCCCACCACCAGCTCTGCGAGCCGTAGGCGTACTCGACGCGGCTGTCGACGTGCTGGTGCGCGTCCGAGAGCGTGTAGCGCTCCAGCCCGGAGAAGCCGCAGGCCTCGGCCAGCACGTAGACCTGGCGGGTGCTGAGCCCGCTGACGTAGATGTCGGCCGCGACGCCGTAGAGGTGCATGCTGTTCGACGCGCCGCCGACGGACTGGTTGTGCGCGATGCTGCGGAAGCCGGACGAGATCGTGATCGCGCGCCCGCCCGCCTTGAGCCGCAGGGCTTCCAGCTTGTACATCAGCCGCCGGACGTTCTCCTGCACCGTGGCCGAGCCGACCTTTCCGCCACCGAAGCCGGCACCGTCCTTCGAGGTGAACTCGCCGAATTCGAAGTGGGCGGTCGAGCCGTCGGCCGACTCGAGGGCGTTGAGCGCGGCGAAGTCGTCGGCGTCCGCGATCCCGTTGGCGGGCAGGTGGTTCGCGGCCTGGAAGCGCGTCAGCGCGGCCGCCGTCCCGGGCCCGAAGTCGCCGTCGACGGCGACGCAGGTCTGCTTCGGACCGTCGGCGGCCCAGCCGGCGACGCGGATCTGCAGTTCCGTGACCGCGGCCCCGGTCGAGCCCGACCGCAGTGACGACGGCCACGAGTAGGCCGAGGCGACGCCGGGGAAAGCCGCCGTCGCGGCGATGCCGCCGGCGAGGACGATCCCGGTCTTGAGCAGGGTGCGGCGGTCGAACGTGGTCACGAAGGCCTCCGGGTGGTCGGCGACGGGGCCCGCAGCAGACACCGGGCGCCCAAAGATCCGCCAACCACCGGCCCGGCGCCCCATCCCGGCAGACGGCCAGGTGGTGAATTCTCCACCTCCCCTTGCGCACCGTTAGCTTAGCTCTAAGCTATCATTCTTAGCGCTAAGCAATCTGATCGAAGGAGCACCATGCGCATCACCGTGTTCGGCGCCGCCGGCACCGTCGGCCGCCGGGTCGTCGCCGAAGCCGTCACCCGAGGACACGAAGTCACCGCGATCGCGCGAAACCCGCGGCGCGCCGAGGGATTGCCCGTCCCCGTGCGCCCCGGCGACGCCGCGAACCCCGGGGACGTGGCCGCGCTGAGCCGCGGCCAGGACCTCGTGATCACGGCGACCCGCCCGGCGCCCGGCCGGGAGGACGAGCTCGTCGAGGCCACCCGCGGCCTGCTGAACGGCTTGACCGGGACCGGCGTGCGCCTGCTGGCCGTCGGCGGCGCGGCCACCCTGATCACCCCGGCCGGCACGACGGTGCTCGACGCCCCGGACTTCCCCGCGGAGCTGCGCCCGATCGCCGCGGCGTGCCGGGCGCAGCACGACGTGTACCGCGCCGACACCGCCGTCGACTGGACCTACGCCAGCCCGCCCGCGCTCCTGGAGCCGGGCGAGCGGACCGGCCGCTACCGGCTGGGCGGCGACGAGCTGCTCGTGGACGCGGACGGCCGGTCGGCGATCTCGGCGGAGGACTTCGCGGTCGCACTACTGGACGAGGCGGAGCGGCCGCGCCACCACCGGACCCGCTTCACGGTCGCGTACTGAGCCACCGCGCCGGCTCATTTACATACATACACCATGTATGTAACCTGGTCTCATGACGAAGCGGAGTGAAACCCTGGGTCAGGAGCGCCGCGTCCGGCTGCCCGCCGGCGAGGTGCGGTACTTCGAACGGGGCTCGGGCGCCCCGGTGGTGTTCGTCCACGGGGTGCTGACGAACGCGGAACTCTGGCGGAAGGTGGTCCCCGACATCGCCGCGGCCGGGTTCCGGTGCCTCGCTCCGGACCTGCCGCTCGGCTCGCACGACCTGCCGATGCGCGCGGACGCCGACCTCTCCCCCGCCGGGAACGCCGACGTCATCGCCGACTTCCTCGAGGCGCTCGAGCTCCGCGACGTCACGCTCGTCGCGAACGACACCGGCGGCGCGCTGACGCAGATCATGCTCAGCCGCCGTCCGGAGCGGGTCGGGCGGGTGGTGCTCACGCCGTCCGACTGCTTCGAGTACTTCTTCCCGCCGATCTTCAAGCCGCTGCCGCGGATCGCGCGGGTGCCCGGGTCGATGGCCGTACTCGGGCAGCTGCTGCGGATCCGGGCCCTCTACCGGCTTCCGCTGCTGTTCGGGTGGGTGACCAAGCGGCCGCTGCCGGACGCCGTCGCGCAGGCCTACCTCGGGAAGCTGCGGAAGTCGGCCGGGGTGCGGCGGGACCTGCGCAAGCTGCTCGAGGAGGTCCACCCCCGGCACACGCTGGAAGCGGCCGAGAAGCTGCGCACCTTCGACCGCCCGGTCCTGCTGGCGTGGGCGCCCGAGGACAAGCTGTTCCCGATCCGGCTGGCCCACCGGCTCGCCGCGCTGCTGCCGGACGCGAAACTCGTCGAGGTGCCGGACTCCTACACCTTCATCGCCGAGGACCAGCCCGCCGCGCTGGCCCGCCACATCGTCGAGTTCGCGGGCGTCATGGCAGATTAGGCGGGTGCGACGTACCCAGCAGGACCGTTCCGCCGGCACGAAGGCCGCCTTGGTCGGCGCCGCGCGCGAACTGTTCGCCGCGCGCGGCTACCAGGCCGTGCCGGCGGACGAGATCACCCGCGCGGCCGGGGTCACCCGGGGCGCGCTGTACCACCACTACGGCGACAAGCAGGGCTTGTTCCGCGCCGTCGTCGAGGAAATCGAACGCGAGCTGACCGAAGAGGTCGAAGTGGCGTTCGACGGCGCCGCGGACCCGCTGAGCGGGATGCTGCAGGCACTCGGCGTCTTCCTCGACGCCTGCCTGCGCGAGGAGGTCCGCCGCATCTCGCTCACCGACGCCCCGGCGGTGCTGGGGTGGGAGGTCTGGCGCGAGATCGAGGCGGAGTACGGCCTCGGCCTGCTCGTCACCGTGCTGGAGCAGGCCAGGGCGGACGGGCTGATCGTCGACCAGCCCGTCCGCGCCCTGGCCCAGCTCGTGCTCAGCGCCGTGATGGAAGCGGCGCGGATGATCGCCGCGGCGGACGACCCGGCGCTGACCCGCGAAGAGGTCCAGCGGGTGCTGGGCGGCTGGCTCGGGAGCCTGCTGCGGACCTAGCGCGTCCGGTAGGTGCTCAGCACCGCGGGACCGACCGCCGTGCTGGAGACCAGCCGCAGGTCCGCGGGCGCCGCACCGTCGAAGAGCCGCCGGCCCGTGCCCACCAGGCTCGGGAACACGAGCAGCCGGTACTCGTCGACCAGCGCACGCCGGCCGAGCTCCCGCGCGATCCCGATCGAGCCGATGACGATCAGGTCCCCCTCGTGGCGCTCGGCCGTCCCGTCGAGATCTCCCCGCAGCAGCGAGGAGTTCTGCCACGCCGACACGTCGGTCAGCGTCCGCGAGACGACCAGCTTCCGGGCCGCGTTGAGCCGGGCGGAGAACGGGTCCGTGCGGCCGGGCCAGAGCTTCGAGAACAACTCCCAGGTGGTGCGGCCGAGCAGCAGCGTGCCGGTTTCGAGCAGCGAGCCGAGCCGGAACTTGTCCCCGGCCACCGCCTCGGGCCCGTGCCGGAACGCCCAGCCGCCGGTGGCCGTGCCGCCGGAGCCGTCCGGGTCCTCCACGACCCCGTCCAGGGTGACGAACTCGGTCACGATCACGCTCATGGCTGCTCCCGGTGGTTCCCGCCGCGCCCCCTTGGCGCGGCCTCACCGGTACTTACCGGCGGCGGCCGCCTGATTCATCGGCCGCCGCCGGAAGACTTTCCTACGCCGTGACGAGCGACAGGCCGTAGGTCTGCAGGATCTCGTTCACCGGCTGGAACCACGTCTCGCCGCCCGAGCTGCAGTTGCCCCAGCCGCCCGAGGTGACGCCCTGGGCCTGGTCACCGGTGATGAACGAGCCGCCGGAGTCGCCGGGCTCGGCGCAGACGTTGGTCCGGGTCATCTGGTAGACCGCGCCCTGGGAGTAGTTGACGGTCTCGTTGAGGCCGAGCACCGTGCCGCAGTGCCAGTGCGTGGTCGAGCCCGAGCGGCACACCGACGTGCCGACCGGCGCGACCCAGGAGCCGCGGACGAGCGCGTCGCTGACGGTGCCCCAGCCGAGCACGACCGGCGCGGTCCACCAGCCGTTGCCGATGCGGATGAACGAATAGTCGTTGCCGGGGAAGGAAGAGCCGGCGAAGCTGCCCATCGCCGAGCCGTCCCAGCCGACGACCGAGCTGCCCGCGCCGCCGCAGTGGCCGGCGCTGACGAAGCCGCCCTGCACCGAGAACCCGATGGAGCAGCGGGTGTTGCCGTTGATGTAGTAGGGGTCGCCGCCGACGGTGCCCGCCGAGAACGGCTGGGCGGCCGGCGCGCTCGCCACGGTCACCGGGCCCGCCTTCGCGGCGCGGGCCAGGAAGGCGTCGACGTCGGCGCCGCGCGCGCCCGGCCGCACGGTGACCACGACGCTGCCGGCCCGCGGGTCGACGCGCCAGCCGCTGACGGCAGCCGGGGCGGGGTCGGCCTTGGCGGACGCGTCGATCGCGGCCTTGGCGGCGTCGAGCTTCGCCGCGCTGACCCGGGCGGTGGTGGGTTCGGCGCCGGCTTTCCGGACGGCGTCGGCGGCGGCCGGGTCGGTCACGCCGACGACGAGCTTGCCGAGCGCGGGGTCGAACCACGCGCCGCCGAACGCGGCACCGGCGGCCTGCTGCGCGGCGGGCATGATCCGCGCGGCGGACGTTTCCTGGCCGAGCCGGGTTTCGGCCTGGGCGGCGGTCAGGCCGAAGTCCCGCTGCATGGCGGCGATCAGCCCGGGCGACGCGACGGCCGGGCTCAGCGAAGCGGAGGCGAGGGAAGCGGTCAGGACGGCGGCGCCGCCGAGGGCGATGGCGATTCTTCGACGCATGGGGACTCCTCCAGGGCCGGGGGAAAGAAACACACCGTCCGCCGAGTGTGCGGGGCGCTGCGCGGCCGGTCCAGATTTGTCCGGTCTTCTGTCCGGAATTCGCGGGAGCGAACGTCTGTCCATTGCGGACAGAATGGATAGTTCTCCTGCGGTACAACAACTTCCGGGCACGCGAAGAAGCACGAACCGGGCTCACCCGTCCGCGCCGACGAAGGTCTGGACCAAGTACAGCACGGCGGGACGGGCACCGGCGCGAACCGGAGACCGCGGGGCAGCGAACGTGCACGACCGTCCCCCGCCGTTGACAGCTCACACACTCACGACCAGAATCGTATTTCCTATAGGATTCTGCGCCAGGGGGATCGTTGACTGTCGTCACGCACGCCGAGGCCTTCCTCGTCGACGTCGCGGTCGAGCAGGTCCGGACCGACGCCGTGCAGGCGTTCGCGTCCCAGGAGACCGTGTTCGTCGAGCTGACCACGGCCGACGGCGGCCGCGGGCTCGGCTACTCCTACACGATCGGCACCGGCGGCAGCTCGGTCGTCGCGCTGCTGCGCGACCACCTGCTCCCCCGGCTCGCCGGCCGGGACTCGCGGCTGGTCGAAGCGATCTGGCGGGACCTGTTCGCCGCCACCCGCGCGACGACCGTCGGCGCGATCACCTCGCTCGCGCTGGCCGCCGTCGACACCGCGTTGTGGGACCTCAAGTGCCGGCGCGCCGGCGAACCGCTGTGGCGCGTCGCCGGCGGGTACTCCCCGCGCGTTCCGTTGTACGACACCGAAGGCGGGTGGCTGCACCTGAGCACCGAGGAACTGGCCGCGGGCGCGAAGGCCGCCGAAGCCGCGGGCTGGGGCGGGGTGAAGGTCAAGATCGGGAAACCGGGCGGGCGCGAGGACCTCGACCGCCTCACCGCCGTGCGCGAAGCCGTCGGCCCGCGGTTCGACCTGATGGTGGACGCGAACCAGTCGATGACGGCCGCCGAAGCCGTCCGCCGGGCGGCGGCGTTCGCCCCTTTGGACCTCTTCTGGCTGGAAGAGCCGCTGCCCGCCGACGACGTCGCCGGGCACGCCCGGCTCGCCGCGTCGACCCCCGTGCCGATCGCCGTCGGGGAGTCGCTGTACTCGCTCGGGCAGTTCCGCGACTACCTGCACCGCGGCGCGGCGTCGATCGTGCAGCCGGACGTCGCCCGGATCGGCGGGATCACGCCGTGGCTCAAGGTCGCCCACCTCGCCGAGGCGTGCCACGTCGAGGTCTGCCCGCACTTCCTGATGGAACTGCACGTCAGCCTGACCGCGGCCGTCCCGAACGGCCGCTACGTCGAGCACATCCCGCAGCTGCGCGCGATCACCCGCACCGAAATGACCGTCGAGAACGGGCACGCGGTCGCACCGGAAACGCCCGGGCTCGGAATCGACTGGGACCGCGACGCGATGGACGACCGCCGCACCGTGTGAAATCCCGGAACCGCGCGCACGACACCGTCCGGCCACCCGGGAAAATGGGTGACCGGACGGTTCCGTGCCCGAATCAGATTTCGTCGACCTGGTAGGTGACCACCCGCGCCGGCACCAGCAGCGCGCCCGAACATTCCGCGACCGCCGGGCCGAACCCGTACGGCACGAATTCCCCGGCCACGAACCAGAAGGCGGAGCCGTTCGCGCAGTGCGCGATCACGCGGTAGCCGTACCCCTCACCGGGGAAGCAGCTGACCGAAACGCCCTGCCCGAAGAGGGTTCCGTAGCGCTCGCCGAAGCAGCCGGGTGGCGCGAAGTCGCCGCCGGCCGCGGCCGCGGGCACGACCGTCAGACCGAACAGCGAAAACAAAGCGACCCCGAGAACCGCCAATTTCCTTCGCATGACCACTCCTCAGCGCGGAGAAACCCGACGTTAAAGAGCGTAGAAGTGCGGAAGAATTACCGGCAATTCATCGGGCCGGTGAATCCGCGCGCAGCGGAAAGTCACGACGCTGCTCCATCCGGGCTAGCCCGCGACCCTGGACGGATGGCGCAATTCCCCGGCGGCCGGCCGGGAAGTTCAGCGCGCGAACGCCGTCAGGAAGCGGTCGCGGAACGAATCCATCTTCCACACCGGGGCCTGCGCGGCCGGGCGCAGGCCGTCCGTCCAGCCCCAGCCGGCGATCCGGTCCAGCACCTTCGGGTCCTTCGCCACGATCGTGATCGGCACGTCGTGCACCGCGCCCTGCGGGGTCACCACCGGCGGCTGGTGGTCGCCGAGGAACACCAGCACCGTGTCGTCGCCGCCGTAGTGCTGCACGAACGAGATGAGCGTCTTCAGCGAGTAGTCGGTGGCGTCCCGGTACGCGTCGCGGATCTTCGCGGGGTCCTTCCAGACCGACTCCGGGGCCTCGCCCGCCGCGGGCATCGGGGCGAACACCGAGCCGTCGCCGACCTGGTTCCAGTCGACGAGCCACGGGCGGGGTGACCACGGGGCGTGGCTGGACACGAGGTCGACCTCGGCCATCACCGGGCCGCCCCTGGCGAGTTCCTTGCGCTGCAGCATCGAGAGCGTGAACTGGTCGGGCATGGTCGCGTAGGCGAAGCCCGGGCCGTGGTAGCCGATGCCGCGGGCGTCGTAGTAGGCGTCCGGGTGGTAGAACTTCTGCCCCTCCGGCCAGTCCTTGGTGTGCGCGGGCACGTCCCAGACGGTCCGCCAGCCCGCGCGCTGGAACGCGCCGCCGAGGGTGAGCCGGTCGCTGGCGAGGAGGTCGTTGTAGCGCTGCTGGTTGTCGATCCACATGCCCGACTGCACCGTCGAGTGGGCCAGCCAGCTGCCCCCGCCGAACGTCGAAGACGATAGGAACGCGCTCTTCGCGCCGATTCCGGCCGCGCGCAGCTCGGCGGTGCCCGTGTCGAGCGTCGCGCCGATCTTCGGGCCGAACGCCGGGTCGTCGAGCGCGATCCGGCCGTAGCTCTCGACGAAGGTGAGCACGACGTTCTTGCCGCGCAGCCCGTTCAGCAACTGGTCACCGGGCGTGCCGCGGAACGCGTCCGCCGCGGCCACCTCGCCGAACGGGCGCTGTTCGCGCAGGTCGGCGCCCACCTGCCGCAGGTCGCCGTAGGCCAGCGCGGCGGCGCTCTGCGCGGCCACCGGCTGCCCCGGCGCGATCTCGACGCCGAACACCGAGCTCACGATCCAGACGACCCCGAGCACCGCCACGACCCGGGTCGCCGCGGTCCGGCGCCCGGCGGCGACCCGCGACAGCCGCAACGCGGCCAGTACCGTGAGCACCACGACGACCACCGCGAGCACGCCGGCGCCGATGAGCGCGCCGACGGTGGCCGCGTCCCCGATCTGGCCGGCGAGGAACTCGACCCCGGCGTGGAAGAAGCTCCAGTCGTAGACGGGGTCGAACGGCTTCTCGAGAGTGGCGTAGAACCCGGTGTCGAGCGCCTTCATCAGGGTCAGGAGCCCCAGCACCAGACCGAAGAGGACGGCGACGGCACTCCGCGCCCGCGGCGGCAGCACCAGCACGAACGCGGCGACGACGACGCCTTCCACCGGCACCCGCACGAGCGCCTCGGCCGAGAACGCGGTGAGGTCGTCCGGCGCGAGGAGCGCGAACAGCACGAGCAGCGCGGCCAGCGTCGTGAGCACCCCGCCCGCGACGGCGTGCCGGCGGCCGAGCCGGGGCAAGCCGAAGTCGGGCAGGGGTGCGGGGGCGGTTCGTCCGAGCATGCGGGCCTCACGTCGTCGTTCGCGGCGGTGACCGCCCGGCCCGTGCGGCGGGACCGGCGATCCTCACCCGGTATACGGACCGGGGCCCCGGCTGGTTCACGCGCCGCCCGCGGGCGGCCACACGTACACCTTTTCCGGGATGATCCGGACGGCGACCCGCCGCGCGCCGGGTTCGGGCGGCGGCGTCGCCCCGCCCATGTGACGCGCGTACATTTCGTGCAGCAGTACCTTTTCCGGGTCCTCGGCGACTTCGGCGCGCCCCCGGATTTCGACGTACCGGCCGGGCGCGCTCGCGACCAGCAGGCTGACCCGCGGGTCGCGCCGCATGTTGCGGGTCTTCAGCCGCCCGTGGACCGTGCTGAAGACGACGGAGTCGCCGTCGCGCTTGACGAAGATCACCGACGACTGCGGCCGGCCGTCGGCGTTCGCGGTCGCGAGCACCGCCGTGTGCGGTCCGTCGAGGACTTCGCGGGCGGCCTCGCTCAGGGGGAGATCACTCATGCCGGTACCGACCGGCGCCGGCCCGCGAAGGAATCGCCCCCTACCCCGAAGCCCGCGGCGCAAACCCCGCGCACCGGCTTTCACCCGCGAAAACACCGGAAATCCCCGCGACGGGTGCCTGGCTGTTGCGGGTCCCGGGAGCCGGTGTTCTCCTCGGGACGACCGATGATCGAATTCCGGACGGAGGCACGACGGATGAACCTGTTCGACAAGGCCAAGGAAGCGCTCGGGCAGCACCCGGAGCAGGCCGACCAGGGTGTCGACAAGGCCGCCGAGGCCGCCAAGCAGCGGTTCGGCGAGCACTCCGACAAGATCGACCAGGGCTCCGACAAGGTGAAGGACTTCCTGCACAAGCAGGGCGGCGGGCAGCAGGACGCCCCGCCGCAGTGACCGGCCGCCGGTGAAACCCAGCCGTCCGGGGGAAGCACGCTTCACCCCCCGCACGGCTGGGTACCACCGGCTCCGTGGTCGCCACCTACCTCGTCCCCGTCCGCACCGCCCTCCTTCTCTTCCCGCTCGTCGCGCTGGCCGTCATGCTGCCGGCCGCGTTCGTCAGCTACCGCCGGCGCGGCCGTGCCGGCGGCTGGCCGACCTTCGTCTTCTACGCGTTCCTCTTCTACCTGCTGGCGATCGCGACGCAGACGGTGCTGCCGTTGCCCGCCGATCCGGCGTACTGCGCGGGGCACACCTACGCGAGTTCTCCGCAGTTGCGGCCTTTCTACTTCGTCGAAGTGGTCTCGCAGCGCGCCCGCGGGCACTGGAGCCCCGGCGCAGTGCTGCACAACCCGGCGGTCTGGACCACGGCGCTCAACGTCGTGATGCTCGCGCCGCTCGGCTTCTACGTCCGGTACGCGCAGCGGATGCGCCTGGTGCCCGCGGCCCTGATCGGCTTCGGCGTCTCCCTGTTCTTCGAGCTGACCCAGCTGACCGGCTTGTGGTTCGTCTACCCGTGCCCGTACCGGCTGTTCAGCGTCGACGACCTCATCCTCAACACGGCGGGCGTGGTCGCCGGCTGGCTGCTCGCCGGTCCGCTCGGCCGCCTGCTGCCCACCCCCGAGCCGGAGCACGACCGGCGCCGCTACGCCGCGAAGGTGACCTTCACCCGGCGGCTCTTCGCGCTGGTCAGCGACCTGCTCGGGTTCGCCGCGCTGCTCGGGTTCCTCTTCGGCCTGCTCACGCTGTTCGGCGAGGACCTGCGCCACCGCGACACGCCGGTGGTGATCCTCGCCGTCGTCTGGTTCGTGGTGCTGCCCGCGGTGACCGGCTCGACCCCCGGCAAGCGCGCCATGCTGCTGCGGGTGACCCGCCGGGGCGGCCGCCGCGCCGGGCCGGTCTCGCTGCTGGTCCGCAACGGCGTCCTGCTCTCCCCGCTGTGGCTCGCGTGGTGGCTGCTGGACCTCGACCGCTGGGACCTCGGCAACCACCCCGAGCAGCTGCTCCTGCCCGTCGCGCTGGCCGCGTCGGTGTTCGTGGTGGGGGTCTGGACGCCGCTGGCGGTGCTGCTCGACGACGAGCACCGCGCACCCTACGAACGGCTGACCCGCACGGTGAACACCGCCATCGTGCCGCCCGGGGCCGAGGCCCCCGAACCGGCGGCCGGCCCGCCGCCCCGCCAGCCAGTCCTTAAAGGACGGTGAAGGGACACGGCGCTGCCCGCGGCGAGCGGCTTTGGTAGATTGCGACGGGAACGGGTTGAGCCGCCAGCCCCTGTCCCGATCCCCGACCAGGAGTTTTCATGACCACCGACGCAGCGCGGCCCCGGCAGCGGTTCTCCGGCGACGGCTGGTCCCTGGAAAGCTCCGAAGACGGGGACCTGAGCGTGTACACCCTGCGCGGCGAGTTCGACTTCGCCGTGTCCGCCAAGCTCGCGGACCTGGTGCCGGCCGACCCCGGCGCCGCGCGGATCGTCGTCGACATGGCCGAAGTCGAGTACTGCGACTCCAGCTGCCTGCAGGTCCTGCTGCGCCTCGGCCGGCAGCTGCACCGGGCGGGCGGCCGCTTCGCCGTCGTGACGACCGCGCCCGTCGTGACCCGGCCGATCGCACTGCTGGGGCTCGGCGACGTGATGCCGGTGCACCCGACGCTCGAAGCGGCCCGTTCTTCCTGGGGCGAAGCATGACGACCTCCGATACCCGTGTGGGCGGCCCCGGATCCGGGCATGAAGAAGGGGACGGCCTCCCCGGGGGTCCCGGCACGGCGAAGGAGGCGGTTGTGAAGCTCCGCGATGTGCGGCACGAGCTCGGCATCTCCGCCGAGCTCTCCGAACTGGCCAGGGTCCGCCACTGGGTGCGCTCGGTGCTGTGCGGCCTGCCGGCCAACGTCGTCAGCACCGCCGTCATGGTGGTGGACGAGCTGACGTCCAACGCGCTGCGCCACGGCCGCGCGCCCTACCACGTCCGGCTGCTGCCCGGTGCCGCCAAGCTGCGGATCGAGGTCGACGACGGCGGTGGCGAGGCCGCCCGCCGCCGGGAACCGTCCGACCACGGCGGCCGCGGGCTCCTGCTCGTGGAGCGCTGCGCCGCGGCGTGGGGCCAGCTGCGCCGGCCCACCGGCAAGACCCTGTGGGCCGAGCTGGTCACCGATCCGGATCCGGCCGGAGCCCGTGGCTGACCGCGCGCGCACGACGCCCGCCACGCCGGTCGACGACGGCCGGGAGTGGGCCGCCGCCCCGATCGCGGCCCTGGTGGCCGACGGTGCCGGGGTGCTCCGGTCGCTCAACGAGGCCGCCCGCCTGCTCTTCCCGGCGGCCAAGCCCGGCCGTCCCCTCGACGGCACGGTCGCCGACTGGCTCGCCGCCGCCCACGGCCCCGACGGCATCGCCCGCGGCGAGGTCGGCGCCCAGTCGTTCGCGGCGCACCCGATCCCGCACGGCGACGCCGTGACGTGGTGGCTCATCGACGAGACCGACGCCCGTTCGGCCCGCGAGGCGCTGGCCAAGGAGCAGGAGCGGACCGCCTTCTTGAGCGATGCTTCGGCCGCCCTGCTGGGCTCGCTCAACCTCGAACGCTGCATGGAGGTCGCCGCGCGGCTGGCCGCCGAGCACCTCGCGGACGCCGCGCTGGTGCTGGCCCCCACCCACGGCGGGTCCTTCCCCGCCGTCACGTGCGTGCGCGGCGGCGACCCGGTCCGGTCCCGGCTGGAGATCGACCCGGACGAGCTGCCCGGCCTCGGCGAGGCCCTGCAGGGCTTCCCGCCGGTGCCGTCGCGCTGGCTCGACCCGGACGCGGCACCCGGCTGGGTGCTGCCGGCCGGCTTCGGGCCGGTCGGGTCGATCGTCGTGACGCCCCTGCCCGGGCACGGCGTCCCGGCCGGCGCGCTGGTGCTGCTGCGCCGCGGCGACCGGACGTCGTTCACCGACCAGGAGGAGCTCTTCGCGCGGCTGTTCGCGGCCCGCGCGGGCGCGGCGATGTCGGCGGCCCGGGTGTTCGCGCTGCAGGCGTCCATCACCGACACGCTGATGCGCGAGCTGCTGCCGCCCACCCTCGAGCAGCTCGGCGGGGTCGAGTTCGCCGGCCGCTACCGCCCGGCCCGCGACGGCGAGCGGATCGGCGGCGACTTCTACGACGTCCACTCGGCGATCACCGGCGACGGCGACGAGTCGCTGGCCGTGCTCGGCGACGTCTGCGGCAAGGGCCTCGACGCGGCCGTGCTGACCGGCAAGATCCGCACGACGCTGCGGGCGCTGCTGCCGATGGCCGGCGACCACCACCGGCTGCTCGACCTGCTGAACCGCACGCTCGGCGACAACGCCGACGCCCGGTTCGTCACGCTGGTGCTCGCCTCCGCGCGCCGCGAGGGCGCGACCGTCCGGCTGCGCGTCACCAGCGCGGGCCACCCGCCGCCGCTGATCGTGCGCGCGAACGGCCGGGTCGAGGAGGCCGACACGCAGGGCAGCCTGATCGGCGTGCTGCCCGAGATCGAGTCGGTGACCGCCGACGTCACGCTCAACCCGGGCGAGACGTGCCTGCTCTACACCGACGGGATCGTCGAGGCGAAGGGCGGCCCGCTCGGGGACGCCATGTTCGGCGAGGACCGGCTCCGCCAGGCCCTCGCCGAGTGCGCGAACATGCCCGCCGACGCCGTCGTCGAGCGGGTGCAGATGCTCGCTTCGCAGTGGATCGGGCGCGGCGCCCACGACGACATGGCCGTGCTGGCGATCACCGCGCCGCGCGGGCAGCACCTGGCCGCCGTCGGCGGTCACGGCCGGGGGAGGTACACCGCATGAGCACCGCTACCCGCAGCACCGGGGTGGCCGAACACGCCGAGCGGCTCTGGGACGCCGTCACGACGGGCGACGAGTACACCGCCGGGGACGTCGTCGTCCAGGCACTGGGCGCCGGGACCGACCCGGAAAGCGTGCTGCTCGACGTGATCGGGGCGGTGCAGCGGCGGGTCGGGCAGGAGTGGGCGGCCAACCGCTTGACCGTCGCCCAGGAGCACGCGGCGACCGCGATCAACGACCGCGTCATCGCGACCTTCGGCTACGTGCTGAAGCGCCCGGAACCGCACCTCGGCCGCGTCACGGTCGCGTGCGTCGACGGCGAATGGCACGCGATGCCGGCCCGGCTGCTCAGCGAAGTGCTGCGCCTGCGCGGTTTCCAGGTCGACTACCTCGGCGCGCAGGTACCCGCCCCGCACCTGGTGGCCCACCTGCACCGGACCGGGCCGGACGCGGTGGCGCTGTCCGGCTCGCTCGCGACCCGCCTGCCGACCGCGCACGCCACGATCACCGCGTGCCAGGCGGCGGCGACCCCGGTCATCGCGGGCGGTGCGGCCTTCGGCCCCGACGGCCGCTACGCACGCCTGCTGGGCGCCGAAGCGTGGGCGCCGGACGCGCGGACGGCGGCCGACCGGCTGGCCCGGCCGCTCCCCCGCCCGCACACCGCGCACCAGCCGCTCGACGACCTGCCGCACCTGGCCGACCAGGAGTACACGCTGGTCACGCGCAGCTCCGGCCGGCTCGTGAAGGCGGTACTGGCCGCGCTGGAGGAGCGGATCCCGGCCATGCGGAACTACACCGACCTGCAGCGCCAGTACACCGCGGAAGACCTCGCGCACATCGTGGAGTACCTGGCGACGGCGCTCTACGTCGGCGACGAAGAGCTGTTCACCGGGTTCCTGACCTGGACCGCCGGGATCCTCACCGCGCGCGGCGTCCCGGCCGCCTCGCTGGTCCCCGCCCTCGAACTGTTCGAGGCGGAGCTGCGCGACTTCCCGCGGGCCACCGGCCTGCTCCGCGCCGCGCGGACGCACCTCGCGGAACCGGCCACCGGATCGGAGCTCTCGGCATGACCAACGGGCTGACCTGCACCTGGAGCACCCCGGAAGCCGACATCGCCACCGTCGCGGTCGTCGGCGACCTCGAGTTCGCCACGGCCGGCTTGCTCCTGAACCTGGTCACCGACCGGCTCGCCGACCACCCCGGCGTGCGGGAGGTGCGCCTCGACTGCGGCGAAATCGGCTTCTGCGACTCCTCCGGGCTGTCGGAGCTGCTGAAGGTGCACCGCGCGGTGGCCGGCACGGGCCGGCGGCTGCGCCTGGACAACCGGACACCCGCCCTCGACCGCCTGCTCGTCCTCACCGGCACGGCGAAGTACCTGACCGGCGAGACGGCCGACTCCCGCGCCCTCCGCGACTCCTAGGGCGTCTCCGACCAAGGCTTCGGCGGGGCTGACGGCACCTGGGACACCGTGCCGCGACGGCTGCTCGCCGAAGCCGCCCCGGACAGGTCGGCGCCGCGGCTCCCGCCCTGATGCGACCATCCGCGAAACCGCCGGAACGCTCCCCGGGCCGTACGCCTAGCCCCGGAGGCGGGCCAGCTCCCACGGGTCGTGGGCGCTGAACACCGTCACCTCGTCCCCGTGCCGCCGGACGAGTTCGCGCAGCCGCGCCTGCGTGCCCAGCCGGAGGTCGTGGTGGATCTCCGAGCGCGTCTGCACGACGTCCAGGACCGGGTGCGGCTGCGGCTCCACGTCCAGCTCCCGGTGGAAGTAGTAGGCGTCCCCGCAGTGCAGCAGCCACCGCGTCCCGTCGTGGACCGCCACCCCCGCGTGGCCCGCCGTGTGGCCGCCGAGCGGCACCAGCCGGATGTCGGCCGCCACCCCGGTCAGCGGCGCGGACGCGAAGCCGAACCAGTCGTCGGCGGCCGGGGCCGCGTAGGTCGCCCACTTCGGGCCGTGCGCCCAGTGCGCGGGCCGGTAGCGGAAGCTCGGTGCCTCGGCGACGGCCGCGTCGAGCTCGGCGGCGAGGACGTGCACCGTCGCGGCCGGGAAGTCGGGCAGGCCGCCGCAGTGGTCGACGTCGAGGTGCGTGACGACGACGTGCCGCACGTCCGACGGCGCGAACCCGAGCCGGGCCAGCTGCCGGACGGCGGTTTCCTCCTCCGCGAGGTGGGGCTGGGCCATCGCGACCCAGTCGTCGCCGAGCGTCCCGCCGGGATCGCGGACGTCGGCCAGGCCGAGCCCGGTTTCGACGAGGACGAGCCCGTCGGCGGTTTCGGCGAGCAGGCAGTGGTTGACCGCGGGCGCGGCGGGCAGGCCGGGAGCGTCGATCGCCCGCACGGACCCGCAGTTGAGGTGGTGGATCTTCATGCCGGCCATCGTCCGACTTGAACTATGATTCAAGTCAAGCTCGAGCCGGGAGGTCACGATGCAGCTGCTCGACATCGCCGAGGTCGCCGAGCGGACCGGGCTCGCGCCGTCGGCCCTGCGGTTCTACGAGAAGCGCGGGCTCGTCGAACCGGCGGGCCGCAACGGCCTCCGGCGCACCTACCACCCGGACGTCCTGCAGCGGCTGGAGCTGGTCGCGTGCGCCCGCGGCGCCGGCTTCACCATCGCGGAGATCGCCCGGTTCCTCGTCGCCACCCCGACCGACGCGGCGCTGCGCGAGCGGATGGCGCGCAAGGCGGCCGAGCTCGACGAGAGCATCGACCGCCTCACCCGCATGCGCGACAGCCTCCGCCACGCGGCGACGTGCGAGCACGTGCCGCTGGTCGAGTGCCCCGACTTCAAGCAGGCGATCTCCTAGGCGTCCGCGCGCGCCAGCTTCGACGGCCACCAGATGCGGCGCCCGACGTCCACGGTCAGCGCGGGCACCAGCAGCGACCGCACCAGCAGGGTGTCGAGCAGGACGCCGAAGGCCACGATGAACGCGATCTGGGCGAGGAACAGGATCGGGATGACGGCGAGCGCGGAGAAGGTCGCCGCGAGCACGACCCCGGCCGACGTGATCACCCCACCGGTCAGGGACAGCCCGCGCAACGTGCCTTCGTGCGTTCCCCGGGCCAGCGCCTCTTCGCGGACACGGGTCATCAGGAAGATGTTGTAGTCGATCCCCAGCGCCACCAGGAAGACGAACCCGAACAGCGGCACGACCGGGTCCGCGCCCGGGAAACCGAAGATGTGGTTGAACACGATGGCCGACACGCCCATCGTCGCCGCGAACGACAGCACCACCGTGGCGATCAGCAGCAGAGGTGCGAGCAGCGAGCGCAGCAGCAGGGCCAGCACCAGGAAGATCACCAGCAGCACGATCGGGATGATCAGCGCGCGGTCGTGTTCGGACGTCTGCTGCGTGTCCAGCTGGATCGCGGTCGGGCCGCCGACCTTCGCGTTCGCGCCGGGGATCGCGTGGACCGCGTCGCGCAGCTTGCCGACGGTCGCGACCGCCGCCTCCGAGTCCGCCGGGTCGTTCAGCACGGACAGGACCTGCACCCGGCCGCCGACCACCTTGGGCCGCCCGTCCGGGCCGGGCAGCGGGAACGACTGCGCGATTCCGTCCATTGTGGACGCCTGCAGCACCGCCGGCAGCGCGCCGGCGTCGGCGATCGTGATCGCGGGGGCGCCGAGGCCGCCCGGGAAGTGGCGGCCGAGGATCTCCTGCCCCGTCCCGGATTCGACCTCGGTGAGGAACACGTCGGACTGCGCGGTGCCGGACGCCTTGAGCTGCGGCAGGAACGCGACACCGACGCCGAGCACCAGCGCCGTCACCACCCAGACCACCCGCGGCCGGCGGCCGACCAGCCGGGCGACCCGGCCCCAGATGCCGGACGTCTCCGGGTGCGGCGAGCCGAACGCCGGCCTGAACGGCCAGAACGCGCCGCGGCCGCACAGTGCCAGCACCGCAGGCAGGAACGTCGTCGACGCGAGCAGCGCGGCGCCGATGCCGATCGCCGCGACCGGGCCGAGTCCCTTGTTGGAGTTGAGGTCGCTGAAGAGCAGGCACAGCACGCCGAGCACGACGGTCCCCGCCGACGCGGCGATCGGTTCGAGAGTCGCGCGCCAGGCCAGCTTCAGCGCGTCGAAGCGGCTCTGGGTGTCGCGCAGCTGTTCGCGGAACCGCGCGACGAGCAGGAGCGCGTAGTCGGTGGCCGCGCCGAAGACGAGGATCGAGAGGATGCCCTGGCTCTGGCCGTTGAGCGCGAGGACGTCGTTCTCGGCCAGCAGGTAGACGACGAGGCTGGCGAGCCCGAGTGCGAACACCGCCGACAGCAGGACCAGGAACGGCAGCAGGGGGCTGCGGTAGACGGCGATGAGGATCAGCGCGACCACCCCGCCCGCGACGAGCAGCAGGATGCCGTCGATGCCGCCGAACGCCTTGACCAGGTCGGCGATCTGCCCGGCGGGCCCGGTGACGAGCACGGTGAGCCCGTCGGGGGCACCGGTGAGCTTCGCGCGGACCTCCTTGACGACGTCACCGGGGTTGCCGTCGGCGAGGATCGGCACGCTGAGCTGCACGGCCTGGTCGTCCCGCGGCGCCTTTTCGGGCGCCCCGAGCGGGCCGGCGACGCCGGGCACGCTGCCGAGCTCCCGCGCTTTGGCGTCGAGGAACTGCCGGTCCGCGGCGGTCAGGCCGGCCGGGCGCTCGGCGACGACGGTCGCGGGCAGCACCTGGCGCGGGGTGAACGCCTTCTGCTCGTCGGCGACCTCGGTGGCCTCGGCCGAGCTCGGCAGGAACGCGGCGTTGTCGTTCTTCGCGACCTCGCTGAGCTTCCCCGCGAACGGGCCGCCGAACCCGCCCAGCCCGAGCCAGGCGACCACGAGCAGTGCGGGGAGCAGCCAGCGGAGGCGGCGCGGTGAGTCGTTCATGGTCGCTAAGGTCCTTTCGAGGGCGAACACGCCCTATTGTTCAGCAGGCTGAACATTTTGCACGACGACCCGGAGTGACGGTGAGCACAGCCCCCGAACCCGACCTCAGCACGTGGCCCACCGGCCGGCTGCTGGCTGCCGCCGCCCGGCTGGTGGAGCAACGCTGGGTGACCGTCCTCGCCGGCATGGGACTCACCCACGCGGGGCTGATCGCGCTGCACTCGTTGCGCGACGGGCCGCTCCCCCAGCGCACGCTGGCCCAGCACTGCCAGGTGACCGACCAGACGATGAGCCGCACGCTCGACCGCCTCGCGAAGGCGGGTTTCGTGACGCGCACCCCGGATCCGGCCGACGCCCGTCGTCACCTGACCCGGATGACTTCACCCGGACGGGCGATCCTCGACCGCGCGGTGCGCGCCGAACCCGCCCTGCTCGGCGGACTCGGCGAGGACCCGGCTTTCCGGGGCCGGCTGCTGGAGCTGATCGCGGGACTTTCGGCGGGCGATTGAGAGCCCGCGCGCTTGGGTAGCTCTTCAGGCATGTGGATCGCGGTGAGCACCCCAGTGGCCGTCCTGATCGCTACCGTCCTCATGGAGCGGTTCGAACGACGATGCCGCCTGGTGCCGACCGCGGAGACCGAGCACCCTCCGGTCGCGCGCTGACCCTTCTCATGTGATCCACGTCTCACTCTCCTCCGATGAGAACCCTGGGCCCGTCCCCCGGCGACTGACTGGTCGGATCCGGCGGACCGAGCCCGGGTTCCAGGAGGAGAAAATCCATGCGCGGCAACCCGAAAACCACCCGCACGGTGCTCGGCCTGGCCCTCGCGGCCGGCCTGGTCACGGCGGCGAGCATCGGATTGGCCGGCGGCGCGACCGCGCAGCCGGGCAGCACGGAGGGGACGATGACGAACGCGAACCAGCCCCCGAAGGGGGCGCGGGCCACCGTGCAGGTGAGCCCCAACCCGACCACCCGGCGCGGCCAAGAGGTGACGATCACCGGGAACTGCGGCGGCGGCACCGGCTTGAAGTCCGTGCTCGGCGGCTTCCCGGAGCGGCAGGCACTGGAGAACATCCGGATCCTGTCGGCCGGCCCGGACCACTTCGTGGCCAAGGCGAACCTGGTCCAGACCATCGGCAACGGCGTGGGCCCGGTCTTCGTGGACTGCGGCGGCGAAGCGGGCGTAACCCTGCTGGTCACCCACGTCTGACCGTCGTGAACGACTCGTTCAGGTCGCCTGGCGACCTGAACGAGTCGTTCACCGCATCCGCACCCCGGAGAATCCCGGTGAGCGGTCCACATTTTCCGGCGAGGACCGCGGAATTCAGCAGGTCTTCCACGCGAAGTGGTAAATGGTGTCCACGCTCGCGTGTTCGGAATCCATTTCAATGAAAGACGTGCCGGCGGAGCCACCCGCGTCGGCCCGCAGTTCCGCGTTGATGTTCAGGTTTCGGCTCTCCCCGCACGGGGCGAACACCAGCTCCGCGACTTCGGTCACGTCCGAGGCCCGCCACACACCGTGGAACGGGCCGGGGAAGGTGTGGCGAAGCCGCGCGGTCGGCGACGTCCCCGCGAAGTAGTAGTTGGCCTGCTCGAGCGCGCTCGCGCCGCTCTCGATGTGCGCGAAGCCGCGGTACTCGGCTTCGGCGATCGCGTACGTGAATCCTTGCGGCACATGGACGAGCACGTTGATCTGGCAGTTCTTCCGGGCGTCGAGGGCCGGTGCGCCCCCACCGGCCTTGGCGGTGAAGTTCGTGTAGTGCACCGTGAAGGACGTGTTGTCGGACGCGACGTCCGCGGACGCCGTTGCCGTACCGGCCGGGCAGCCGGAACCGTTGATGGTCTTGATGTCGAGCGTGATCTTTTCGGTCGGAGCCGAAGCGGCCGAGGAATCGACGGGAACGGCGAGCGCGGACAGAATCATTCCGGCGACGACCGACATAACGAGCATGACGCTCCTCCAAACGGGCCACGGTGCCTGGTGATCATGATGATCGCGCGCGGAGCAGATCGTAGCGCGATCGCAACCATTTCGACGGCCACTGAACGGAGTAACACGACCGCGAAGAGTACGGGAAATCCATTTCCCGCAATTTCACGTTCGAAAGCTTTCGATATTCGGATAAACGAAGGTCAAGACTGGTCCGGACCACTGCCGTGCCGGAGCGAGTGCGGCGGGGTGGCGCCGCCGAGGAGCGCGTCGGCGTCCAGCGTCGCCGCTTCGCTCCCCCGCTCCGCGAACCGCCGGGCCACCAGCGCGGCCGGGTCGCCGACGTGGTCCGCGCGGCCGGACAGGAACGCCCACTCGTGCTCGTCGGACCCGAAGTACAGCACCGTGGGGAACACCTCTCGGAACCGGCGCCACGACGCCCGTAGCGTTTCGTTGCGCCACAGGGTCGGGCAGCCCGCCTGGCAGGTGACCACCCCGCCCGGCGCCAGCACCCGCACGCAGCGGCCGAGGAAGTCCTTGCCGTACAAGCGGTTGTGCTGCGCATCCGGATCGTCGTTCTCGTCCGGCAGGTCGATCACGACCACGTCGTAGCTGTCGCCCCGGGCTTCGGCCGCGGCCAGGAAGGCCCAGCCGTCCTCGAAGGACACCCGGATCGGGCCGTCGCCGCGCGCGAGGTCCGCGGGTGTGTAGCCGTAGGGCAGGTGCTCGGCGCAGGCGCGCACGGCTTCTTCGTCGATGTCGACGTGGTCGACGCGGGTGGCCCCGACGGCCACCGCCAGCTGCGAGGCGACCCCTTCGCTCGACCCGATGATCAGCACCCGCCGCACCTGCTCGGCCAGCAGCAGCGCGGGCACCACCAGGGCCTCGTGGTAGACGAGCTGGCTCGCCTCGGTGCTCTGGCGCTCGCCGTCGCAGAACAGCGAAACCCCTTGCGCGGTCTTGCCGATCAGCACGTGCTGGTACGGCGTGCGCCCGTCGAACACGACGTCGCCGACCTCCCACACGCGGGTGAGGCCGGGGCCGACCGGTTCGTGGATCTGGGGCATCAGCGTTCTCCGCGGTGCAGGACGGACAGGTGGACCGAAGCGGCGTCCAGCGACTTCGCCAGCACCCGCAGCGCGTGCTCGGGGTCGGCGCGCTCGCCGCAGGTGAACACGTCCGCGAACAGCGAGCCGTGCTCGGGGTAGGTGTGCACGGAGGCGTGCGACTCGGCCAGCAGCGCGATCACCGTGGCGCCCTGCGGCGCGAACCGCTTGGCCACGACGTCGACGACCGTCGCGCCCGCCTCGGTCACCGCGGCCCGCAGCAGCTCCCCCAGCCGCTCGGGGTCGTCGAGCAGGCCGGGGTCGACGCCGTGCAGCTCGGCCAGGGCGTGGCGCCCGGTGAACCGGCCGACCTCAGGCATCCCCCCACCGCCCGACGCAGTACGTGCGCAGCGGCTCGATGCCGTTGAAGCCGACCGACGCGTAGCTCGCGGTGTAGGCGCCGGTGCCCGGCAGGTCGAGCCGGTCGCCGGTCCGCAGCGCCAGCGGCAGCTCGTAGGGCGTCCGCTGGTAGAGCACGTCGTCGCCGTCGCAGGTCGGCCCGGCGAGCACCACCGGGCCGCTCGGGCCGCCGGGCGGGCGCACCGGCTCGAACCGGTAGGCGATCGCCTCGTTCTCGGCCTCGGCGAGGCCGTTGTAGCGGCCGATGTCGAGGTACACCCAGCGCCGTCCGCCCCGGTGCGCGACCAGCACGACCTCGGTCCGCAGCAGTCCCGCGTCCGCGACGAGCACCCGGCCCGGTTCCAGCAGCAGCTCGGGCGGCTGGCCGGGGAAATGCGTCTCGAGGGCCGACGCGATCGTGCTCGCGTACGCGTCCAGCGACGGCACACGCGCCCGGTGCGCGGTCGCGAAGCCGCCACCGAGGTTCAGCCGCGTCATCGCGACCCCCTGGGCCTCGGCTTCGGCGAACAGCTTCGCGGCCGTGGCGATCCCGATCTCCCACGCGGCGACGTCCGGCTGCTGCGAACCGACGTGGAACGCGATACCGGGGCGCAGCCCGTGCGCGGCCGCGCGCAGCACCAGGTCCAGCGCCTCGCCCGGCTCGCAGCCGAACTTCCGGCCGAACGGCGTCGCCGAGTCGGGCCCGTCGAGCACGACGCGGATCGACACGGCCGAGCCGGGCGCGTGCCGGCCCAGGTGGTCGACGTCGTCCGGCGCGTCCGAAGTGAACTCCCGGACCCCGCGCTCGAACGCGGACGCGCTGTCCCGCGGCTTCTTGATCGGGTTGCCGTAGGCGATGTCCGCCGGATCGGCGCCGCGCTCCAGGCACAGCGCCAGCTCGGCCGGTCCGGCCACGTCGAAGCCGACCCCGGCCGCCACCAGCGCGTCGAGCACCGGTGGCGCCGGGTTGGCCTTGACCGCGTACCGGATCAGCGCACCGGGGAAGGCCGCCCGGAGCTCCCGCGCCCGGGCGGCGACGACGTCGGTGTCGACGACCAGGCACGGGGTCGGCGGGTCCTGCTCGGCCAGGAACCGGCGGATGGGGTCGGCGCGCACGGCGCCAGTGTCGCAAACGGCGTCAGACGAACCGCCACAGGTGGTCCGGTGTCCCGTTGTCGTCCCACTGGGTCACCTGGGCGCCGTCCGCCGTGGACTGCTGGTCGACCGCCATGACCTTGCCGCTGCGGACGTTGACGAGCTTGGACCAGCCGCCGCCCGCGTCGACGATCCGCCAGTTGTGGTCGGGCGTGCCGTTGTCCTGGTACTGCTGCACGTGGGCGCCGTTGTCGAGGCTCTGGTCGTGCACCGCGAGGACCTTGCCGCTGTTGCGGTTGACGATCCGGACGGTGCCGTCGCCGTTCTCGACGACCGCCCAGAGGTGGTCGGCGGTGCCGTTGTCCGTCCACTGCGTGACCTCCGCGGTGTCGGCCAGCGACATGTTCGACACGGCGAGCACCTTGCCCGAGCGCTGGTTCTGCAGCTTGCGCCAGACCGTCGTCGACGCCGCCGGGCGGGTCAGCAGGGCGAGGTAGCCGCCGGCGACCGGGCGGGCCTGGAACCCGCGCTGGGTCCCGTCGGCGACGACGTACCAGTCGCTGAACGGCACCCGCTGCGGCGTGGTGTTCGCGTAGCTGTAGACGCCTTCGACCAGCGTGGTCCGGATGTTCGGCTGGTCGGTGAGCCACGCCGCGGTCCACAGTTCCCAGTCGGCCTTCGTGTAGTTGTTGCGCGGGTCGAGCAGGACGCCGTGGGCGCCCGCGCGGCCCTGGTACCAGGCGGCCTCCTGCGCGGCGACGCCGAGCGGGACGAGGTCGAGCCCGAGCACGCGGTCGGCGAAGCCGTTGTACTTCAGGCTCCACGTGCCGGGCTGGTCGTAGGCGAGCTTGAGGTGCTGGTTCGAGGAGTCCTGCGCGAGCGTCACCCACTGGCTGACGTAGCTGCGCGAGGTCGAGCGGTAGCGCTGGGCGTCGGCCGTGTTGCCGGCCGCGGCGGCGATGACGCCCATCGCGCCGACGCCGATGATGCCCTTGAGCGCGAGGTTGGCGCTGTGCGCGATGAACCCGGTGAAGTCGTCGGTCTGGTTCTGGAAGCCGGGGTCCAGGGTGGTGCCGACCAGGTACTCGGCCCACTGCCGCAGGATCCGGTAGTGGGTGTTCGCGAAGGCCACGGCGTCGGCCGACGGGAGCCGCTGCACGAGCGCGGCGGCCATGATCAGCATGTTGGCCGACTCCTCGACCGGCATGCTCTCTTCGTTGCCGTCGTTGTGCCCGGTCGCGTCCGGGTAGTGGGTGCCGAGGTCGTGCTCGGCGAACTGCATCGGCCAGCCGCCGCGCTCGGCGTAGTCGAGCAGCGGTTCCAGGACCAGCCGCAGGTAGGCCGGGGACAGGTGGAGGTAGGCGGGGAACGCCGGGTAGGTGACGTCCACTGTGGACATGTTGCCGTTGGAGGAGATCTCCTTGAGGAAGGCCCACGGCGCGCCGCCGCGGTCGACGAGTTCGGTGCCGCCGAACGCCTGGCGCAGCGCGAGCGCGCAGATCCCGGCGTAGTGCTCGCCGGTGGTGCCGCCGCCGGCCGCCGCGACGGCGTCGTCGTGCAGGCGCTGGTCGATCGCGGTCGCGGCGGACAGCGCGCTCGCGTAGTCGTTGCCGAACCAGACGGCCATGTCCGGCCAGCTGCCCCAGTAGTGCGTCCACCAGGGGTTCAGCGGGGTGCCGAGGTACCGGACGGCGGGTGTGCGGACGTGGCCGATCGAGAGCGTGAAGGGGGCCGAGGTGCCACCGGCCGGGATCGTGCCGAAGTTCTTGTTGAAGGCGAGCACCGGCCAGCGGTCGCTGATCGCCCGCGGCTGGGCGGTGTCGCTGGTGTTGTTCAGGGCGCCCTGCCCCGCCGAGGCGGCGCGCACGACGGTGTCCTGCCCGATCTGCCAGCTGGTCCCGGACGTCGGCGCGGCGAGCACGAGCGATCCCCAGCTTGCCTGGTCGCCGTTCTCCTGGAGGACGCCCGGAGCCGCCGGGGTGCAGCTGAGCAGCGTGTAGCCGCCGGCTTGCTGCTGCGTCCAGGTGACCGGGGTCGAGGTGTTCCCGTGCACCCACTCGGCGGAGGTGTCGAAGTGCAGGTCGACGACGTGCGCGCGGCCGTCGGCACTGGCGGCCTGGAGGGTCACGTAGCCGAAGGGCACGCACTGGCGTTGCAGGTTCGCGGGGTCGACCGGCGAGAAGAACGTGACGGTGAGGTTCACGCCCCCGCCGGTGAGGACGTAGGTCGAGCGGGTGCCGGTGACCTGCAGGCTGACCTGTGTCATCGGGGTGAGGGCGGGCCCGGACGGCAGGGCGGGCGAGCCGGCGAAGACGTACGCGGCGCCGTCGATGCGGGCGAGGCCGCACAGCGCGGTGACGTGCCCGGTCCAGAAGCTCGACCAGGTGCCGGCCAGGTTGTCGGCGGGCTGCCAGGTGGACAGGTAGGGCGACCGCACGATGAGCGGCGTGGCGGGCGGCCGGATCGGGCTGAAGGTACCCGCGACGGCGGTTCCGGGCAGCCAGAGCGCGGCGGCAACGGCGGCGGCCGTTCCCCCGGCGAGCCGGAGCAGGTCGCGGCGGGTGAGGTGAGCACGGGCAGGCGAGGACATCGGTGACCCCTTCGACGGCGTGCGAACAGCGCGGACCAACTTTTACATCGTTGGTACAACGTTGTAAATCCGCCGAAGGTCGGCGTGCGGGCGGGAGGCGGACCACGGGAGCCGCAGGTCCGGTGCGCTCTCGGGAGCGGGTCCCTCCGCGACCCGAAGGCCGCGGAGGGACGCGGTCACCGACGGCCGGTGCGTCCCCTGGCCGCCGCGGCCGGTTCGGGCTCGACGCTCACCCGCGGGCGGAGCGGCAGGTTCTCCAGCCCTTCGACGTCGAGCACCAGGAACCAGTGCGCGTTGGCGGGGATGTGGATCTTGAACATCGGTGCGGTGGCCACCCCGCCGTGCATCCGGTAGTACTGCCGGCGCCGGTATGCCTGGAAGTTGACCTCCGTCAGGAGCCTGACGTTGGCCATCGCGTCCAGGCGGACGGTGACCACCGCGTCTCTTCGCACCTTCCCGAGGTCGAACACGTTCGCTTCCATTACGTCCCTCTTCCACGCGTGGTTGTTCGGTTCGAGTTCTGGTCGCGGGCAGCGCGGAACGCGCCGCGGAGCGCACGACGGAGCGGAAGGTCGGGACGGGCCTAGCCGGGACCGGTGCCCGGTTTGCAGGGCCGGAAGAGCGGCACGAAGTCCTCGGACGCCCGCGCGCCGGGCCGCGGGTCGCGGGTCCCGTTGGTGAAGGTCAGCAACGCGGGCGGAATGGTGCTGCCGGAGCCACCGGCGAGATCGGACGGCGCGGGCGCCCTGGGAGCAACGGGCACCGGAGGCGCCTGGGCGGGCGCGCGACGAGCTTGGGACGTCGGGTGCGACCGGTGCGCGGGACGTGCCTGGTGCGCCTTCGGCGAGGATCGCTGAAGGTCCACTTTGTACAGTCTCGCGGGATCCGGCGCGGTGGCGGTCACCGGCGCGGAGAGCAGGGCTTTCCGCGACGGCTGCGAGGTTTTCGCCGGCAGCGCGGGCGGCTCGACGACGTCGGGATCGGTCCCGGGCCCGGCGCCGTCGGTGCTGGGGTCGACCGTGCGCACGACGGGTTCGACCACCGCGCCGGCGGTGTCGACGATCGGCTTCGCCACCGCCTGCACGACATCGGTCACCGGCGCCAGGACGGTTTTGGTGACGGGGGCCAGCACGGGTTCGGCGGAACGCACCACCGGCTGCACCACCGCGCCGACCGCGCTGGTCAGCGGGGCCACGACCGGTGCGACCGCCTGCACGACAGGCCGAACCACCGCGGCGGCCGTGGTGGTGACCGGCTTCGCGACGGCTTGCACGACGTCGGTGACCGGCTCGAGCACGGGAGCGACACCGGCACCGGCGGCGTTGGTGACCGGCTCGAGGGCGTGGGTAACCGACTCGACCACGGGCCCGGCGACGGTGGCAACGGGCGCCACCACGGCGGCGGCTGCCTCGGTCAGCGGTTCGGCCGAGCGCACTGGCCGGGCCACCGGCCGGACGACCGGCGCGAGGGTCTTGGCAGTAGCGGAGACCGGGCGTACCAGCGGCGAAATCGCTGCATCGGCTACCGGCTCGGCCGAGCGCACGGCCTGCGCCA
Organism: Amycolatopsis sp. cg9; assembly: GCF_041346945.1. NCBI lineage: Bacteria > Bacillati > Actinomycetota > Actinomycetes > Pseudonocardiales > Pseudonocardiaceae > Amycolatopsis > Amycolatopsis sp. cg9. The sequence goes on from NZ_CP166850.1 coordinate 8,198,451, forward strand.
CCGGCCCCGCCGAACGCACCACCGGCTCAGTCGCCTTTGTCGCCGACGCAGCGGGTACCGCGGGCATGGCGGGTACCGCGGAACGCACCCCTGGCGCAGTCGTCTTGACCGGCGCAGCGAGAGCCTCGGGCACGGATCGCACCGCAGGCCCCGCCGAGCGCGCCACCCGCGCGGCCACCGACGCAGCAGGAACCTCAGGCACAGCTGGCACCGCGGGCTCGACCGACCGCCCCGGCCCACTCACCCCAGGCACCGGGCGCACCACCTGGGCAACCGCCCCCACCCCACCCGGGCCATCCTCCGGCGTGGCCGCGTCGGCGTCACCCGACGTCAGCCACAGCACCAGCCACAAACCCGCTATCGCTCCGGCCACTACCACTAGCCGGCGCGTGGCGACCGAGGGGCCGGCCGCGTCGCGAGCCCGGGTCACGTCGGGGAACCTCCAGGGGCGGATGCGCTGGACTGGGGACGTACCCTCCAACGCACGGCGCCACACCCGTGCTACGCGCCACTCGTCGCTTCCACTCGTCCGGACTAATCCGCAAGTGTCAGCATGCCTGAGTAAAGACTCCAGTCGGCCGCCGCGGATCGTCCAGTCGCCACTAACCACACTCGTCGGCGAAAAATCAGGCTTCCTGAGAGCGGCGGAGCTCTGACAGCGCTCCCAACGCCGTCACGCCGTGCTGCAGGCCCTCGCGGAACGTCGCGCGCTGGCCGGGGCTGAGGTCGGCCAGCAGGGCGTGCTCCACCTCCGCGACCGCGGGTGCGCAGCCGGCCAGCAGGGCCTGCCCGGCGTCCGTCAGGCCGGCCAGCAGGACGCGCTTGTTGCCCGCCTTCGGGGTTCGCGCGATCAGGCCGCGGTTCTCCAGCGCCAGCACCATCTCGTGCATCGTCTGCGGCCGGAGGAACGACCGGCGGGCCAGCTGCGCCGACGACAGCGGGCCGCTGGCCTGCAGCACCGTCAGCGCCGTGTACTGCAGGGTCGTGAGCCCGAGCGGGCGCAGCGCGTCGTCGAGCAGCGCCCGGATCACCAGCTCGAGCCGTTTGACCAGGTAGAGGGTCAACGGCGCGCCGGCGGGGTGCTGCTCCGCGGAGGTGCTCACGCGCCCATCATGACACGCGCCGGCCGCTATGCTCCGATCATGGACCTCGGCCGGCAGACCCGCGTGCGCCAGGCGTTCGACACCTTCTTCGCTCCCCCGGAACCCGCCTCCGCGCAGCACGTCCTCGACCTCTTCCGCCGCACCGCCGAAACCGTGCCCGCGTACCGGAAGTTCCTCCGGGAGCACGGGATCGCGCCGGACGACGTCGCGACGATGGCCGACTTCGCGGCCCTGCCGCTGGTCGACAAGGCCGGCTACCACGGGAAGTACCCGCTGCCCGAGCTGTGCCGCGGCGGCACCTTCGACGAGCTCGACATGATCGCCGTCTCCTCCGGGTCCAGCGGCCACCCCGCCATCTGGCCGCGGGCGCTCGAAGACGAGCTGCACGTCGCCCGCCGCTTCGAACAGGTGCTGGTCGAGGGCTTCCACGCCGACCGCAAAAGCACTCTCGCCGTCGTCTGCTTCCCGCTCGGGACCTGGGTCGGCGGGCTGTTCACCACGGCGTGCGTGCGCCACCTCGCCGCCAAGGGCTGCCCGATCACCGTCGTGGCGCCGGGCAACAACAAGGCCGAGATCCTGCGCGTGCTGCCGGAGCTCGCGCCGCACTTCGAGCAGGTCGTGCTGCTGGGCTACCCGCCGTTCGTCAAGGACGTCGTCGACACCGGGCTGGCCGGCGGCATCGACTGGCCCGTGTACGCGATCAAGCTCGTCCTCGCCGGTGAGGTCTTCAGCGAGCAGTGGCGCGACCTCGTCGCCCGGCGTGCCGGCGTCGCCGATCCCGTGACCGGCGTCGCGTCGCTCTACGGCACGGCGGACGCGGGGGTGCTCGGCACCGAAACCCCGGTGTCCGTGGGCATCCGGCGGTTCTTCGCCGAGCACCCGGACCTCGCCCGCGAAGTCTTCGGCGACGCGCGGCTCCCGACCCTCGTGCAGTACGACCCCGCGAGCCGCTACTTCGAGGTGCACGACGGCACCCTCGTCTTCACCGCGGACGGCGGGATCCCGCTGATCCGATACCACATCGCCGACGACGGCGGCGTCCTGCCGCACGCCGAACTGCTCGCCTACTGCGCCCGGCACGGCTTCACGCCGCCGCCCGGGCCGGAGCTGCCGTTCGTGTACGTCTTCGGCCGGTCGCTGTTCACGGTGTCGTTCTTCGGCGCGAACGTCTACCCGGAGAACGTCACCGTCGGCCTGGAGCAGCCCGGCATCAGCGACACCGTCACCGGGAAGTTCGTCATCGAGGCGCACGAGGACGCCGACCGCGACCGGCGGTTGCGGATCACCGTCGAGACGGCGCCGGGCGCGAGCGCGGACGCCGGCCGGATCGCGGAATCCGTGCGCGCGCAGCTGGTCCGGCTCAACAGCGAGTTCGCGCACTACGTCCCCGCGGACCGGCAGCTGCCCGACGTCGTCCTGCGCCCGGCCGGGGATCCCGAGTACTTCCCGGCCGGGGTGAAGCACCGCTACACGCGGCCGGCCTAGGTGTGATGTCCAGAGAGGTTGGTCAGCCGGGTGACCGGCGGCTTGCCGCCGGTTGAGCTGTGGGGTCGATGATGATTGTAGAAGTGCAGCCAGCCCGGTAGCGCCGCCCGCCGCAGGGCCTCCGACGGGTAGAAGCAAGCGTAGGCCCACCCGTCGGCCAAGGTGCGGTGGAACCGCTCGACCTTGCCATTGGTCTGCGGCCGGTAAGGCCGGGTCCGCTTCGGGACGACGCCCAGCTCGGCGCAGGTGTCCCGCCAAGCGTGCGAGCGGTAGGCCGACCCGTTGTCCGACAGCACCCGCTCGACGATCACGCCCAGCTCGGCGAACCAGGCCACTGCCCGGCGCAGCACCGCGATGGCAGTCACTGCTGTCTCGTCGGCGTGGATTTCGGCGTAGGCGACACGGGAGTGATCATCGATGACGGTGTGCACGAACGCGGTGCCGGTGCGGGGCTTGTAGTCCGCGCCGCGGGCCAGGCCGGGCGTGGCTCGTTTGTTGATCTCGCCTTGAGCCCGGCCGACGTAGCGGTGTCCGCCGCCGTCGGGGATGTTGCCGAACTTGGTGACATCGACGTGGATCAGCGACCCGGGATGGTCGTGCTCGTAGCGGCGCAACGGCTCACCGGTGACCCGGTCGAGCCGGGACAGGCGGTTGATCCGGCAGCGAACGAGCACTGCGTGCACCGTGGATGCGGGCAGGTCGAGCCGGCCGCCGATCTGGACCGGGCCCAGCCGCTGCCGCCACCGCAGCCGCACGATCGCCCGGACCAGGTGTGCGGGGGTGCGGGCCGGGCTGCGGCGCGGGCGGCTGCTGCGATCAGCCATCCCGGCTTCGCCCTCGTCCTGGTAGCGCTGCGCCCACTTCGCGGCGGTTCTGGCGCGACCATGAACATCTTCGCTGCGGCAGTGCAGGTCCAGCCCTGCTCGACGATCAACCGGGCGAGCCGCAGGCGGGTGCGTGGGGTCAGGGTGGCGTTAGGGTGGGACACGAAGGCCTCCGGTGGGCGAAGCGGTTCCTAGACAGCTCCACTTCACAACCGGAGGCCTTCACCTGTCTGCACGACAGGCCGCGGCTGGTCACCTCAATCCGGGACAACGTCCCTGGACATCACACCTAGGTGCGGGCGAGCTTGCGGAACCGTTCGCGCCGCTCGCCCGCGGACGAGCCGTCGGCGATGTCGTCGTCGAACCACGAGCACAGCGCCGCCCACAGCTGGGCGCGCGCCGCGTGGTCGTCCTCCGCGACCAGGGTGTGCTCGAGTTCGGCGATGTCGGCGACCAGCTGGTCGAGCCGCTGGTCGCACAATCGCACGTACTCGCGGACGACGACGTTCGCGTCGAGGCCGGTCTTCCCGCGCCGGCCCGCCGCGCCGCGCAGCTGGGCGTGCAGGCCTTCCTCGCTGTAGAGCGGGAACCCCGAGATCGACCCCGGGTAGCCGGATTCGGCCGACCACTCGCGGAACGCGCAGATCGCCTGGTAGCGCGTGTACCAATCCTGTTTGCCGGTGGCCAGCGCGGTCAGCTTCCGCCAGGCGTCGCGGTCGGCGGCGCGCCAGCGGTCGACGGTCCGGCTGTCCGGCGCCGGCTCCGCGGGCCGGGTCCGCCAGAAGTGCGCGCGGCAGCCGGCGATCTCGGCGACGAGCTGCCGGACGTAGCCGACCTGTTCCCACACGTGGGCGCGCTGCGGCCGCAGCGGTGCCGCGCGGTCCGGGGAGAAGGTGACCATCTCGAAGACGCGGAACAGCTCGTGCCCGCGCAGCGCGGCGAGGTCCGGGTCCTCCCCCATCACCCACGAGCGGCGCTCCGGGAGCCGTCCGCTGTGGCTGATCGTCGCCGCGTGGTAGAGCTCGCGGACCGCCCGGCGGGCCACTTCGTCGCGCGCTTCGCCTTCCAGGCGGGGATTCCGGGCCCGGTCGCGCAGATCGCGTTCGCCGCGGGGACCGACTTCGAGCATCGCGACGGCGTACACGCTCGCCGCGTTGTAGCACTCCTCCCACGAGCTGCGGGGCCCGGCGGCTTCGACGGTCTCGTCGAGCGCCCGCGGGTCCGGCGGCCAGCGTCGGTCCGGGCAGACGTCGGCCAGCCGCTCGCGGCTGGCCGGGTAGGCCGGCTGCGGTTCGGGAACGGCGCCGCTGACCGGCTCGACGTCCGCCATCGCGCGCCGCAGCACCGCCCAGACCAGAGACAGGTCGAGCGCGCGGTTGGTCAGCTGCTGCCAGCTGCGGCGCCAGCGCCTGCCGAACCGGCGGTAGTCCTCGATGAGCCGTTCGATCTCGTACTGCGACAGCGCGGCGAAGTACGAGCGCATCTCCGCGGCGCGCTGGTTGTACTCGGCCAGCCGCGCCGGAGTCGCTTCCTGGACGAGGAGTTCCTCGACCGGCACGCGCAGCACGCGCCGGTGCAGCGCCAGCCGCTTCTCGCGCGGGGTCGGGTACCGCTGGGTCCGGACGTCCAGCTCGACGTAGCGGCGGAAGCGCAGCTCGATCGCGGCCCGCAGTTCGGTCCGGCGCCGCGCCCGCGCGTCGCCCGGGGCACCCGCGGTGGTGCGCCGGACCCACCAGGACCCGGCCACGGAGTCGCCGTGGCCGAGCACGAGCGCGTGCCGGTAGCGGGCGATCAGCAGGGCGACGTCGCGCCAGCGCGCGTCGCGGCGGGGCTGGCGCGCGAAGTCGGGGCCGATCCACCACCGGGCGAGGGCGGGGTGGCCCCGGCTGCAGACGGTGATCACGTCGTCGTAGGTGGCGAGCGCGTCGAGGTGGAGGTCGAGCTGCTCCTGGAGGGCGGCGATCTCGAGTCTGATGTAGACGTTGGCCGGATCGAGGCTGACCGCCCGGTAGTACTCGGCGAGCGCTTCGTCGTAGCGGCGGTAGGTGATGAAGTGGTTGGCGCGCTGGTAGGCGTCGAAGAGCTCGTAGGGGATCTTCGCGTCGCGCCAGGCGGCCCAGTGGATGTTCGTGCGGACGTACGCGCTGCGCGGGATGACCAGCGCGGCCACGGCGTTCGCCGCGCGGTGCAGCACGCGTGCCCAGTTCTCGTCCTCGATGACCAGCGGGCTGGCGGCGAAGCGCGGCACGCGGACGAGTTCCAGGATGAGCTGGTAGCGGCCGGTCGTGTTGCCCGGCCGGATCGTGCCGCTGACGGTGAAGGCGGCGGGCGGCTGCGCGAGCCGGATCAGCTTGGTGGCGGCCTTCCACCAGCCGTCGGCGGAATCGCCGGCGTGCTCGACGATCTGGATGAAGTCGTACGAGCTGCCGACGCCGGGCACCGGGGTCGGCGTGTAGAGCCGGGAATCGTTCAGGAACCGCTTGAAGGTGGCGGTCAGTTCGACGGCGGAGTCGATCTCGCGGTCGTGGCTGCCTTCGGGCCGTTCGTCGGCGAAGAGCCGGATGTCGATCTGGTTGGCCCGGTAGGCGGCGGCTTCGAGACGCGCCTTGCCGACGAAGTACAGCGTCAGGACGACGGAGACGAGGACGACGGAGGTCTGCAGGACGGTCCAGGTGATGACGCTCGCGACCTTCGGGTCCCGGACGAAGGTCCAGTTCTGGAAGAACGGCAGGTACGGCACGACCGCGAACCCGGCGGCGACGAGTCCCGCCGACACGGCCGCCAGCCACCACCTGATCCGGTGGGTCTCGGGCAGTTCGGCCTCGTCGAAGCCGCCGTGCCGCCGCGCGGACACCATCGATCACCCCCTCGTGTCAGGTTACTCGCGGAGGGGGTGCGTTTCGTTACCCCCCGTGATCTGCGAGTTCGGCGATGACCTGGGCGTGACACGCCTCGGGAACGCACCAGCACCCGAGGCGGCGGCCGCGGAGCGCGGGCAGCAGCGCGAGCAGGTCCGGCCGCGACAGCAGGTGTTCGCGGTACTTGGCGACGACCTCTTCACGCGACCCGTCCGGGCCGGGCCGGAAGGGACTGGCGAGCTTCGAGCCTTCGAGGTGCCAGCCACCGCGGTGCATCGCGCGCCCGACGTAGACGACGTCGGCGTAGTCCGGGTCGTCCCGGTGGCCCTTCAGGTTGACGACCGTGGTGGGCATGCGACCTCCTGGTGACCCGGTCTGCGACCCATGATGCCCCGGCCCCCGGCGCCGGGGTCGGTGGCCCACCTAGTGCACATGCACTATGCTGGAGGTTCACGGTTGAGCCGTCAGCCGCCTCCGGACGCTCCGCGCCCCGGGTCGGCAGCCTGCCTTTCCCCCGGTACCGCGTCCCGGACGTCCGGTTCGCCCCGCAGCCCGAGGAAAGGGTGTGCCGCGATGGTTCCCCAGCCCCGCTCGGCCGACCACGAGCTCATCTCCGCCGGCGGTCACATGTCCCTGCACCTGCGCCACCCCCGCTCGCGCACGGTGCTCGTCGAGGTGGGCGGCGAGGTCGACCTCTGCACCGCGCGCCGGTTGGACGAAGTCCTCCAGGCGCGCATCCACGACCGGGTCGACGAGGTCGTCATCGACCTCTCCGCGGTCACGTTCTTCTCCGTCGCCGGCCTGAACTCCCTGCTGCGGGCCCAGCTGCTCGCCGACGCGGCGGGCGCGCACCTGAGCGTCGACGCCGGGCAATCGCGCGCGGTCCGGCGGCTGTTCACGCTGCTCCCGGCGGACTTCGACGACGTCGCGGCGAACGTCCGGCCCTGACCGCTCACGGGGCCGGCTGACCGCCCAGCCGCCGGACGGCTTCGACGATGACCCGGTTGGGCGCGCCCTTCACCAGGTACTCGGTGACGCCGGCCGCCGCGAGCCCGGCGATCGAGGCCCGGTCGGCGTAGGCCGAGAAAGCCAAGATCGCGGTGCCCGGGCTGCACCGGGCGATCTCCCGCGCCGCCCGCGCCCCGCCGCCACCGGGCATCCGGACGTCGAGCACGGCGACGGCGGGCCGGTGCCGCTCGGCGAGGCGGATCGCCTCGTCGGCGTCGCCCGCCACCGCGACCACGGCGATGCCGGGCTCGTCCTCGAGGACCTCCTTGAGGACGTCGCGGATCATCGCGTCGTCGTCGGAGATCAGCACCCGCAGCTCGGTCATGGTTCGAGTCCCGTCACGTCGGGCAGCGCCGGCAGCCAGAACTCCACGGTCGTCCCCTCGCCGGGCGTGCTCGTCAGCGAAAGCCAGCCGTGCGCCGCTTCGGCCCGCTCACGCATTTCGACCAGCCCGAAGTGGCCGGCCCCGGCTTCACCGGTGGCCGTGCCGACGCCGTCGTCGGTGATCCGCACCCGCGTTCCGTTGTCCACTGTGGACAGGGTGAGGTCGATCCTGGTGGCCCGGGCGTGCTTGTGGACGTTGCTGAGCGCCTCCTGGCAGATGCGGTACGCGGTGATCGCCGCCTCCGGGGACGGCTCGGCGGTCAGCTCGTCGCGCACCGAGTGCGCCAGGTCCGCCCGGCCCGCGACGTCGTCGACGTAGGCGGAGACCGCTTCCACGAGACCGTGGCGGTCCAGCTCGGGCGGCCGCAGCCGGGACACCAGGCCGCGCAGCCGCGCGATGGCGGCCTGCACCGAATCGTCGAGCGCTTCGACCGCGGTCGCCGCCGGTTCCGGCAGCCGGGAAGCGAGCAGCTGCAGGCGCATGCCGACGGCGACCATGGACTGGATCGACTCGTCGTGGACGTCCCAGGCGATCCGGCGCCGCTCCACTTCCTGGGCCTCCACGAGGTGCCCGACCAGCCGGCCGCGGTCCCGCAGGGCCTGCTCGGCGGTGCGGCGCTCGGTCATGTCGCGGGTGACCTTGCCGAAGCCCTGCAGCCGGCCCCGGTCGTCCAGCAGCGCGGTGATCACGACGTTCGCCCAGAACCGGGTGCCGTCCTTGCGGACCCGCCACCCCTCGTCCTCCAACCGGCCCTCCGCGGCCGCCACTTCCAGTTCCCAGCCGGGTTTTCCCGCGGCCACGTCTTCGGCGGGGTAGAACACCGAAAAGTGCTGCCCGACGATCTCCTCCGCCGCATACCCCTTGATCCGCTCCGCCCCGGCGTTCCAGCTCGAAATCCGCCCCGCCGGGTCCAGCACGAAGATCGCGTAGTCGACCACGCTCTGCACGAGCAGGCGGAACCGTTCTTCGCTTTCCCGCAGGGCGACTTCGGCCGCCCGGCGGTCCGTCATGTCGCGGGTGACCTTCCCGAACCCCTTCAACTGACCCCGATCGTCGTACAGCGCCGTGATCACCACGTTCGCCCAGAACCGGGTGCCGTCCTTGCGCACCCGCCACCCCTCGTCCTCCAGCCGCCCCTCCGCGGCCGCCACTTCCAGTTCCCAGCCGGGTTTCCCGGCCGCGACGTCTTCCGCCGGGTAGAACACCGAAAAGTGCTGCCCGACGATCTCCTCCGCCGCATACCCCTTGATCCGCTCCGCCCCGGCGTTCCAGCTCGAAATCCGGCCCTCCGGCTCCAGCATGAAGATCGCGTAGTCGAGCACCCCCTGCACCAGCAGGCGGAACCGGTCGTCGTCCATGGGGCAACTCTGCCGGATCGCCGCGCGCCCGGCACGGCGCGTTCCCGGCCGCTCACCCGGCGAGTTCGGCCGAAGTCGCTGGCAGCGCGCACCAGACGACCTTCCCGCGGCCGTGGCGCCTGGTCCCCCACGCGGAGGAGAGGCGCTCCACCAGTGCGAGACCCCAGCCGCCGTCCGCGTCGGCGGGCCGCCGCACGGGCAGCGCCGGATCGTCGTCGAACACCTCGATGCGGATCTGCCCGCCGGTCACCACCAGCCGCAGCACCGGGCGGCCGCGACCGTGGCGCAGCGCGTTGGTCACGAGCTCGGTGACGAGCAGCTGCGCGTCGTCGGCCACGGCGCTGTTCGCCCACGCGCGCAGCGTCAGCCGCGTGAACCGGCGCACGAGGGCCAGTCCGCCCGCCAAGCCGGGCAGGGCGCACTCCGCGGTGAGCGGGGCCTGGGTGTCCACGCCGTCCAGCCTCGCCGACGGCGCGGTGCCGCACGAGATGCAACCGCCCGGCCGTGGACTGGTGCACCTGCATCAGCCGATGAGGCCCTCCCGCCGGGCCACGGCGACGGCTTCGAGCTTCGAGCGCGCGCCGAGCTTCTCCAGCACGCGCTGCACATGGTTGCGGGTGGTGTTGCGCGACACGCCCAGCCGCAGGGCGATCTCGTCGGTGGTCGCGCCTTCGCCCAGCAGGTCGAGGGTCTGGCGTTCCCGGGCGGTCAGCGCCGTGCCGACCGCGGGAACGCGGCCGGTGAGCCGGTCGAAGACGCCGGGCAGCAGTTCCGGCTCGAAGACCACACCGCCGGCGGCCACGTCACGGACGGCGGACTCCAGCACGCCCAGCTGCGACGACTTGAACAGCAGCCCGGCACCGCCCGCCTTCGCCACCTGCGCGGCGATCGCCGGGGTCGCGTCGCCGGTCAGCACCAGCACGCGGGCGCCGCCGGCCGAGAGGTCCGCGATGACGCCCAGCGCGTCGCCGTCGGAGAGCCGCCGGTCCAGCAGCACGACGTCCGGGTGGTGCTCGCGCGCGTCGGCGAGCGCCTCCGCCCGGGAGCGCGCGCGGGCGACCACGGTGATCCCGTCGGCGCGGTCGAGGGCCAGCTGCAACGCCTCGGCCACCATGTCGTGGTCCTCCACCAGGAGGACGCGGACGGGGTGGGGCTCATCGGCGGTCACGGGCTTCCTTCGGGGGAACGGGGCGCGGCCCGCTCATCCTAAGTGCCCGGCGGACTCCCGTCCTGCGATCACCAGGCCGTGGAGCTCGGCCGGAGCAAGCCCTCCGGGCCGGTGACCGGCAGCCGGTCGACCAGGTCTTCGTGGTGACCCGGCTGCCGGAACACTGGCGGCGGGAACGTGCCGGCGGGCGGCCCGGTGCACCGCAGCGCGTCGACGAACCCGGCGACCGCACGCGGGGGTGGCACGACTTCGGCGCCGCCGAGGTAGCCGAGGACCTCGGCCGCGCCGCCGCTCTCGGGTTCGACCTCCGCCGACCAGCCGTGCACCTCGTCCCAGATCAGGGCCAGGTCGTGCGCGGGCAGGTCCGGGAGCGTGCGGTCGAGCGCCACGTACCCGGAGCTGGGCACGTCGAGGTCGAGCGAACACGACTCGAACCCGACGCCGACCGCGCGGGCTACCCGGGCCAGGTAGGCCCGCAGCCCGCGGGCGAAGTGGTATTCGATGTCCTTGCCGAAGCCGATGAGCGCGTTCATGGTCCCGCCTTCCCGGCGCGGGATACCCCGCCGGGTGAACGACCACACTTTCGTGGTCATTCTTCGATGGCACCGCCGACGGCCCGCAGGTGCGCCCGGAACGTCAGGCCGGGGTCCGCTTCCCGCGCGGCGAGGAACTCCGCGAAGCGCACCTGTTGCCGCAGCGGCTCGCCGTCGCGGATCCGGTCGGCCTGGCGGCGCTCGGTGTCGCGGATCCCCTCGGCGAGCGCGAACAGCTCCCCGGCGCGGGTGAGCGGGACGAAGAGGACGCCGTCGTCGTCGCCCAGCACGAGGTCCGACGGCCCGATCCGCCAGGTGCCGACGACCGCTTCGGCCAGGCCGCCGTCGACGCGGGGGCCGACGGTGAGCGGGCCGGTCGGGAGGGAGCCGAGGCTGAACACCGGGAGCCCGATGGCCCGGATGTCCGCGGTGTCGCGGTGCAGGCCCCAGATCAGCACCCCGGAGAGCCCGGCGGCGCGCGCCTCCAGCACCACGAGGTCCCCGACGCAGGCTTCGTCGAGGCGGCCGCCGTTGTCCACGACCAGCACCCCACCGCCGGCCGCGGTTTCGAAGGCTTCCAGGAAGACATCGACGCTGCCGACGTGCCGGGCCGGGACCGCCGGCCCGAACAGGCGGTCACCGGGCACCACCGAGCGCGTCGGCGCCGGGGCGCAGCGCACCGGCAGCCCGGCCCGGATGCACGCGTCGGCGAGGTGGGCGGTGGTCAGCGCCGTGAAACGCTGCCTGAGTCCTTCGAGCTCCATTCCCTGACCTTAGTCAGGAAACAGGGTCCTGGCCACGGGTTTCGGCGGTCAGCCAGGCGAGGTACCCGGCGCTGCCGCCGACGATCGGCGTGGCGATCACCTCCGGCAGGTCGTAGCCGTGCAGCTGCCGAAGGCGCTCGGTCAGCGCCGGCACGCGGTCGGCGGTCGTCTTGATTTCGACGCGCCACTCCTGATCGGTCTGCACCTCGCCCTCCCACCGGTAGACGCTGGTGATCGGGCCGACGACCTGGGCGCAGGCCCCCAGCCGTCCCGCCACCGCCTGCACGGCGAGCTCCCGCGCCGCCGCTTCCGAGTCCGTCGTGGACGTCACGATCACGTGCTCCGCCGCCATGCCGCGAGGTTACCGGCGCAGGCGGTGCATCGCGGCGGCGCCGAGCGCGGGCCCGATCGCGAGCACGGGTACGGCGGCGCGCCAGCCGGCGGCGTCGGCCAGGAGCGGCAGCAGCTGGATGGTCGTGGCGCTGAGCAGGAACCCGAACGCCGTCATCGCGGTGAGCGCGGTGCCGACGTACCGCGGGTCGGCGGTTTCGGCGAGCGCGGCGGAGAACTGCCCCGAGTCCGCGATCACGGCGACGCCCCAGACCAGAAGCACGGGCAGCAGGAGGACGGTGCCGGAAACCGCGTAGGACAGCACGGCGCACCCCGCGCTGACGAGCATGGCCACCATCGCGACGACGGCCCGCCCGCAGCGGTCCGAGAGCGCGCCGCCCAGCAGGCACCCGGCGGCCCCGCAGACCCCGATGACGGCGAAGGCGGTCACCCCGCCCGGCCCACCGGTCGCGGCGAGGTAGGCGGGCAGCCAGGCCCACAGGGCGTAGAGCTCCCACATGTGCCCGAAGTAGCCGAGGCACACCAGCCGCTGCCGCCGGTCGGCCACCATCCGCACCAGGTACCGCGGCTCCCACGGCGGCGAAGGCGCCCGATCCGGGCCTTCGCGGACGAAGAGCGTCGACACCGCGGCGCCGACGGTCGCGAGCACGGCGGCGCAGAGCAGGACAGCCCGCCAGTCGAGCGGCGCCAGGAGCGTGGGCACGGCGGACCCGACGGTGAGGGCCGCGAGCAGCGTGCCCAGCGCGATGCCGCGCCGCCGCGGGAACCACGACACGACGACCTTCATCCCGACCGGGTAGACACCGGCGAGGGCGAAGCCGGTGGCGAACCGCAGGGGGACGACGAGCCCACGCACGTGCGCACACCACGGCAGCGCGGCGGTGCAGAGGGCGGCGAGCAGCGCACCGGCCGCGATGAGCGTCCGCGGCCGGATCCGGTCGGCGAGGTTGAAGGCGGCCGAAACCACCGCCCCGCAGGCGAAGCCGACCTGCACGGCGGCGGCCAGGAGGATCGCGTGCTCGCGGGAGAGCCCCCATTCGGCCCGCAGCGCGGGAACGACGGCGGAGGCGGAGAACCAGACGCTCATGGCACACACCTGCACGACGGCGAGCAAGGCGAGCTGCCGGGCGCCGGTGGTGGGCCGCGCCGGTGCGGACCGGAGGGAGATCACCCGCTCTACTTGCGGGTGGGGCACGCTCCTGGTCAACGGCGGGATGCGGGGCTTCACTCCATGGGCTGGAAAATCTCTCACATACTGGGCGGGTGGCGGGTGTCCGCGCGGGGTGGCTGGGCCGCACTGGGATGGCTGGGCCGCGGCGGGGCGGCGGACGATACCGCCGGCTGGCTGCAAGGGCTGGGCAGCCAGGGCGGCGGCCGGCCCGCCCGGCCAGGTCGCCGCGAGCGAGTCTTCGGCGGCGAGTCGCGGGCCAAGCCGCAGAGCCGGGCCCCTGGGCCAGGTCGCCGACGGCGCGCTCGGGCCAGCCCGCCCGCGGCGGATCGCAAGCAAGGCAGCCGGGCAGGCTTCAGCGCCGTAGCGCCAATGGAGGGTCGCCGGGCAGGCCGCGAGTCGGGTCGCCATAGCCGGACCCGTCGGATCGAACCGCCGGGTCGCCGCTTGGCCGACTCGCCATCAGTCGCCGCCGGGATCGCGCGGTCAGGTTGTCGGAGTTGTCGTCGTTGTCGGCGTAGTGGTCGTCGTCGGCGTGGTCGTCTTCGTCGGGGTCGTCGTCTTCGGTGCCGTCTTGCGGTGCGTCGTGACCGGTGCGTTCGTGCGCGGCGGGACCACCGTCGCGTGCGTCGTCTGCGGTGTCTCCGGTGGGGGCAGCGTCACCAGCGTCGGCGTCTCGCTCGCCGAACTCGTCGCCGGTGGGGTGTTGCCCGATGGGCTGCCGCCCGCGTTGCTGACCGCCACCGCCACCCCGCCGATCGCCACGACCGCCACCGCGCACAGGCCCACCACCACGCCGCGGCGGGAGGCACGGCGGCCTGGGCCTTCCGGCTTCGGGCGGCCGAGGGACGGCGGTGGGGCTCCCGCGCCGAACTCGGGTGTCGCCATCGTGCGGGTCTCCTCGCGCGGTGGCGGCAAGCGCGGCTCCCCGCGTGGCGACGGCACCCGCGGGATCTCGGGCGGCGGGCCGGCCGGGCGGGCCTCCGTCGCCTGCACCAGGCCGGAGCGGCCCGAGGCGAGTGCCGCCGCACCCAGGGCGACGCCGTACTTCGGGTGGATGTCGACCGCCGTCGGGCGGCCGAGCTCGGCCGAAACCAGCTGGGAGACCAGCGGGATCCGGGACGAGCCGCCGACCAGGAGGACCGCGCCGAGGTCGGCCGGGCGCAGGTTCGCCGAACGCAGCGCGCGGTGCAGTGACCCGAGCGTCGCCGCGATCGACGGGCGGATCATCTCCTCGAACTCGCCGCGGGTCAGCCGCACCTCGGTCTGCACCGACGGCAGCAGCACCGGGACCGCCACCTCGGTGTCCGCCGACAGGGCCTCCTTCGCCAGCACGCATTCCTGGCGCAGCCGCACGACCGCCGCCACCGCGCCCGGGTCGTCCGGGTCGATCTGCGACAGCTTCCCGTCCAGCGCCCGGTCGACGTGCCCGAACACGGCCTCGTCGAAGTCGACCCCGCCCAGGCCCTCGATGCCCTCGGGCGACCCGAGGATCTCGAAGCCGCCGTTGCGCTTCCGGAGCACGGTCGCGTCGAACGTGCCGCCGCCGAGGTCGTACACCGCGACGACGGCGCCCTCGTCGAGCCGCTCCTGGGCCGCGTAGTGCGCCGCCGCGGCTTCGGGCTCGGTGATCAGGCCGACGCGGTCGATCCCGGTCAGCTTCGGCACCTGCTCGAACAGCTCCCGCTTGTACGGTCCCCAGTTCGCCGGGTGGGTCAGCGTGATCCGGTCCGGCCGGCCGCCCTGCTGCCCGGCGACCGTCCGGACCACGTACCCGAGGAGGTGGGCCATCAGCGACGCCACCGAGTGCGGCGCGCCGCCGAGCAGCACCGGCGTCGGATCGCCGAGGCGCCGCTTGAACTCCCGCGTCACGCGGTCGGGTTCGACGGCCGCCCGCCGGCTCGCCGCGTCCCCGACCAGCACGCTGCCGTCGGGCCGCAGCAGCACCACCGACGGGATGGCCGCCGTGCGGTCGCCGAGCGACACCATTTCGACGTGGCCGGCGCGGTCGACGGCGGCGGCCGTGAAGGTCGTGCCGAGGTCGATGCCCAGTCCGTAGCCCATGTCAGCCTCCGCCGCCGGTGTGCGCGTGGTCGAAAATCGGGTGTTCCGCGGGAACCGGCTCCGGTTCCGCCAGGTGGTCTTCGTGCGGGTGGTCCTCGGGCGGGTCCGCCGGGGGCGGGTCGGGCGGCTCCGGGGGCGGGTCTTCCGGCACGTGGTCGGCGACCGGAACGGGGTCCGGCACGGGGTGGCGCGGCGGCTCGAACGGGTGCTCCCGCTCCACCGGATGCGGCCGGTTCCCGGTGACCTCGCCGGCGTCGTGGTGCGCCGGTTCGCGTTCGGTCGCGAAGCTGTGCCGCGGGGCCGGGTGCTCGGTGAGCGACGCCGACGCCGCCAGGGTCGTCTCCACGGCCATCGGCGCGGTGTCCACTGTGGATGGTGTCCGGCCGAACGTGACGACCGGCGGTGCCGGTGGCCCGGGCAGCGTCGGCGCCGGGGCGGTGACCTGCGCGGTCACCGTCGCGCCGCGGCCCTTGTCCGCGATCACCTCGGTCTGGTGGATGGTCGGCCCGGCCGGCTCGCCGAACGGGTCGTCGGCCCGCGCCTGCTCGTCCACGGTGACCTCGACGTCGATCCCGGGCGGCCCGGACTCGGCCTCGTCGAGGACGACCGTCTCCTCCTGGAAGATCTCGATGTCGCCGTGCCCGGGCGCGTCGGGGGTGAGCTCGTAGGTCAGCGAACCCTGGTGCTCCACGGTGATCGTGCCGTCCGGGTTCTCGTGGATGACGACATCGGCGTCCTGCACGATGTCGATGTCCGTGTCGCCGGGCGTCCCGTCGCCGGGTACGACGAGGTGCTGGTGGTCGGTGTAGACCTCGTCGCGGCCGTTGTTGTGCACCACGAACCGTTCGGTGGCGTCGATGATGAAGTTGCCGAACTCGTCTTCGCGGACCTCGATCTGCTCGAACTCCTCGACGGTGGGCAGATCCTTCAGCGGCAGTCCGTCCGCGGTCTCCGGGTGCCAGACGGTGCCGGTCTGCGCTTCCACGTGACCGTCTTCGCCGCGGGTGACCGTGCTGGTCTCCACCTCGGGGACGTACTCGTGCTCGGGCACGTCGTGCGCGGTCTCCGCGGCGGCCGGCTCCGGTTGCGGGGGCGGCGGGGTGGGGGTCGCGCCCGGGGTGAGCGCGTTGCCGACCACTTCCGACGCGACCGCGCCGGCGGCGGCCGTGACGGCCTTCCGGATCTTCCCCTTCGGCTGGTCGGTCACGACAGGACCTCCGCCCTGGCTTCGCTGAGCAGGATTCCTTCGCAGGTGCGCACCAGCACGCGCGCCGCGTCGCGGACGTCGCGCGGGGACGCCGGGTGCTCGGCGCGCCGCTGCCACCTCAGCAGCTGCGCGCCGAGCGCCTGCCGGACCGCGGCGCGGCCCGCGTTCCCCGGCAGGCCCAGCCGGCTCGGCACGTCCACCCCGGTCGCGCCGAGCAGCCGTTCCGCGTCGCGGGCCTCGTCGGTGGTGAACAGCACGACGCCGAGCCGGATCGAGTCGATCAGCTGGATCTCGGCGAACTCGTGCGCCCCGGCGACGATCCGCTCCCATTCGTGCAGCAGGCCGCCGGTGCGGTCCGGGTAGGCGCGCAGCACCAGTTCCGCCGCCTGCAGCGCCGAGCGCGCCTTGAGCACGTCGGCCCGCGCGGCGAACTGCGTGGTCAGGAGCGACCGGAGGCGGTGCAGGCCGCTGCGCGCCAGCAGCTCGCCCGACAGCGCCCGCGCGCCCGTCACCAGCTCGCCGCGGACCAGCTCGATCGCCAGCCGCACGCCGAAGAGGCCGTAGCGGGCCAGCAGCTCGGCGCGTTCCGCCGCCGGGACGTCCACTTCGGACTCGCCGGTGGCGAACCGGTCCGCTGACGTCAGCAGCCGCGCCACTTCGGCCTCCGGCGCGGCCGCGAGCCGCCGGAACGCGCGGAACTCCGACTCCTTGAGCGACGCCGCGGAGCTGGCCAGCAGGCCGGCCACCGGGACCACGGTCTGGCAGAGCCCGCGGACCCGCGGGTCCCGGGCGTAGCGGCCGGCGATCTTCACCGCCGAATCGAGCGCGTCCGCCCGGGCGTGCCCGACCTCGTCGGCCTTCGCCAGCACGCCGATGGTGTTCACCGGGCGCCGCTGCGCCGGGTCGTCGTGGAAGGCGTCCAGGAACCGGACGTCGTCGCCGTGCACGTGCCGCATCAGGTACACCACGGCGTCCGCGGTGCCCACGCCGTCGCCCTCGGGGACGAGCGCCGCTTCGGTGCGCCCGGAGACCTCGGCCCGCGCCGACCCCAGTCCGGGCGTGTCGATCAGCGTCATCGCGCGCAGGGCGGGCGACGGCCAGTCGACGACGAGCCGGTCGACGTCATCGGGCGCCATGCCGAGTTCGAGGCCGAGGGTGCCGGACAACCGGCCGAAGGGCAGCTGGCGGGGCATCCCGCGGACCGGGTGCAGCATGATCCGGTAGGTCGGGCCGTTGCGGTACCAGGTGACGACCCGGGTGCACTCCCCCGCGTCGGTTGCCGCGAGCTCCTGGCCGACGAGCGCGTTGAGCAGCGTGGACTTCCCGGCCTTGACGCGCCCGGCGATCGCGACGCGCAGCGGCTCGGCGAGCCGGCCGGCGATCTGCCGCAGCTGCGGCTCGGCGGGCGTGCCCGCGTAGCCGGCGCACGCGCGGGCGACGAACCCGCGGACCTGGAGGTGGAGCGGGGTCATCGGGCCACCGCCTTGGGCTTGGGCGCGCTGCGGAAGGTGAGCTCGTCGGCGCGGCGGCCGAGCACCTCGAGGGCTTCGATGTCGGCTTCGAGCCGTTTGAGCTCGGCCGCCTCGGCGTCGTCGGCGACGACCGCCTTCTTCGCGTTGGCGAGACCTTCGGTGAGGGACCGCTGGAGTTCTTCGACGCGCGCGCTGTAGGCGTCGCGGAGCTCTCGTTGGACGGTCCGCATCGCGTCGCGGGAGTCCTTGCCGACCTGGAGGTTGAACTCGTCGACGAACCGGCGCACCGCGGTCTTGGCCAGGCCGCGGCGTTTTTCCAGCTGCCGCTTGCGTTCGTCGAGGAAACCCGAGCGGCCCATGAGCAGGCCGGCGGCGACCCCGAACGGCGTCGGGATGGCCAGCGCGGCCATCTTGGTGAGCATGGAGAACATCAGGAACCCGCTGTAGGCCTTCTGGAACGCCGCCATGCCGGTGGTGCCGCGGGTCTTGACGCCGGTGAAGGAGGCGTCGATGTCGATCTCCTCGACGACCCGCACCGGAGCCTGGACCTCCCGCGGCAGCACGGCCTGGGACTCGGCGAGCTCGAAGTGGTCGGCGACCCGCCCGGCCAGCACCCTGGCCTGCTTGACGAACGTCGTGTAGTTCTCGAGCGTCTCGTTCGCCAGGCGCTGCCGCAGCCACTTCTCGAACTCGGCCCAGTTCTTGGCCGGGTCACCGTCTTCGATGGCCTCTTCGGCCTCGTGCAGCACGCCGCGGGAGCGGGCGCGCAGGTCGTAGTCCACATCGGACGAAATGTCGGCGAAGCCGTCGAAGAGGAGCTGCTGCCACTTGGCGGACTGGCTGCGCAGCGCGTCGACGCGGTCGTTGACGCGCCCGAGCTCCGCGACGAGCGCGGCGGACTGCTCGGGGTGGGCGAGCGCGGTGCGGCGGGCGCGCAGGCCGGCGTGCAGCTGCCCGACCGCGGACCCGACGTGCAGGCCGACGGCGTTGAGCGCGGATCGCTCGGCGTCCCCGACCACGCCCTGCAGGCACTTGACCAGCTCCGGGAAGCCGGACTCGACGTTCATCCCCTGGTCGGCCGAGCGGGCCGCGATGGTGCGCAGCTCCGAGGACACGGCGACGGTGTCGATGCCGATGCCGCACGCTTCGAGGTGGCCGGCGTTGAGCTCGAGGATGCGCCGCCACTGCGGGTAGAGGTCGATCTTGGTGAGGACGAAGAAGACGCTCGGGCAGAGTTCTTTCACCGTCCGGAGGAACCGCAGCTCGGCGCCGGTGAGTTCCTGGGAAGCGTCCGAGAGGAACAGGACGGCGTGCGCCCGCGGGAGCGAGCTCACGGTGACGGCGTTGTGCAGCGAGCCGAGCCCGCCGACGCCGGGGGTGTCGACCAGCACCAGCCCACCGGACAGCAGCTGGCGGCTGATCGACGCGGTGACGGTTTTGAGCTTGCGGACGTTGCCCGGGTTCCCCGCCTCGCTCACGTGGGATGGGAGGTCTTCGAGGGAGATCCGCTCGGTCCACGGCGGCGACGACGGGTCGGCAGGTTCGTAGGTCGCCAGAGCCCCGGACTCCGGCGCGTAGCGGACGACGGTCGGCACCGCGGTCGCGATGTCGTCGTCGACCGGGCAGATCTTGGCGGTCAGCAGTGCGTTGATGAGCGAACTCTTGCCCTGCTTGAACTCCCCGACGACGTAGACGGTGACGTCCGGTTCGGACAGCAGGCGCCGGGCGTCGGTGAGGCGCTGGACGAGATCGTCCCGCCCGTAGGCCTTCGCCCCCTTGACCGCGAGGTCGAGGGTGTCGAGGGCGACGCGCCCCCCGCCACTCGGCTCCTGCATGACCGCTCCTCGTTCTTACGCCGGCTCAGTAGTGGTCGACGTCGTGGTGGTGGTCGGCGTGGTGGTCGTGGTCGTGCCCGCCGTGGTGGTGCTCGTGTTCGTGGCCGTGGTGCTCGTGGCCGTGGTGCTCGGTGGCGGCCTGCTCGTTGAACTGGTTGCCGCCGTGGTGGCCCTGGGCCTGCTCGTTCTGGAAGATGTTGCCGTGGCCGCCCGTGGAGGCCTGCTCGTTGAACTGGTTGCCGCCATGGCCGCCGGAACCCTGCTCGTTCTGGAAGATGTTGCCGTGACCGCCCGTGGAGGCCTGCTCGTTGAACTGGTTGCCGCCATGGCCGCCGGAACCCTGCTCGTTCTGGAAGATGCTTCCCGAGCCACCCGTCGACGCCTGCTCGTTGAACTGGTTCCCCCCGTGACCACCGGAACCCTGCTCGTTCTGGAAGATGTCGCCGGAGCCGCCGCCGGTCGAGGCCTGCTCGTTGAACTGGTTCCCACCGTGACCACCGGAACCCTGCTCGTTCTGGAAGATGTCGCCGGAGCCGCCGCCGGTCGAGGCCTGCTCGTTGAACTGGTTCCCACCGTGACCACCGGAACCCTGCTCGTTCTGGAAGATGTCGCCGGAGCCGCCGCCGGTCGAGGCCTGCTCGTTGAACTGGTTCCCACCGTGGCCACCCGAGCCCTGCTCGTTCTGGAAGATGTTGCCTACGCCGCCCGTGGAGGCCTGCTCGTTGAACTGGTTGCCGCCGTGGCCACCGGCACCCTGCTCGTTCTGGAACACGTCACCGTGGTGGCCGGCCGACGCCTGCTCGTTGAACTGGTTGCCGCCGCGGCCGGAGCCTTGCTCGTTCTGGAAGATGTCGCCGCCGCGCCCACCCGTCGAAGCCTGCTCGTTGAACTGGTTCCCCCCGGCACCACCCGAACCCTGCTCGTTCTGGAAGATGTCCCCACGGCCGCCTGTGGAAGCCTGCTCGTTGAACTGGTTCCCCCCGGCACCCCCGGAACCCTGCTCGTTCTGGAAGATGTCGCCGCCGCGGCCACCCGTCGAAGCCTGCTCGTTGAACTGGTTCCCCCCGGCACCACCCGAACCCTGCTCGTTCTGGAAGATGTCCCCACGGCCGCCTGTGGAAGCCTGCTCGTTGAACTGGTTCCCCCCGGCACCCCCGGAACCCTGCTCGTTCTGGAAGATGTCGCCGCCGCGGCCACCCGTCGAAGCCTGCTCGTTGAACTGGTTCCCCCCGGCACCCCCGGAACCCTGCTCGTTCTGGAAAACGTCGCCCGATGAAGTCGTCATCGTGTGCACTCCTGACATTCGGATCGGTGAAGCCCGTGCCCCTCCGTTGTCCTCAAGTCTTGGGCCGACAACCCCCGCCGTCATGAGTAGCTGCCTACTCGGCTTCGCCGGGCGCACCACCGCCGACTACCTACGGGCCGTCGGCCGCGCTACTCCCCACCTCCGGCTGCCCCACCACCGAAGCGAGTTCCCGCCGCCCCGAGATACCCAGCTTCGCGTAGACGCCGTGCAGCACGTTGTCGACCGTGCGCACCGAAACCACCAGCCGGTCCGCCACGGCGCGGCTCGTCAGGCCCGTCGCCACCAGGCGGGCGATCTCCAGCTCGCGGACCGTCAGGTCGAGCGGGGTGTCCAGCAGCGCCAGCGCCGGCGTCGCGGCGTCCGGGCAGGACGCCAGCCACGACTGGGCCCGCTGGGCCGAACCGACCGCGCTCCCCAGCTTCCCCGCCGCGCGGTGGGCCCGGGCCGCCTCCGCAGCGACCTCCGCGGCGAGCAAGCGCGCCCCGAGGCCGGCGAACGCCGTCGCGACCTCGTCCAGTGCCACCGCGTCCCCCGAGGACAGTGCCCGCGCGTGCGCCGCGTACACCGTCACCAGTGGCCCGTCCAGGTCCGACGAGAACTCGAGGACGCCGAAGCGGACCAGGTCGTGGCGGATCTCGGCCGCGATCGCCGTCCGGCCCGCCGACTCCGCCGCCGACGCCGCTTCCGAGGCCAGCGACGCCGCGCGCGTCAGCTCGCCGCGGGCCGCGCACGCCCAGGCCGTGGCCCACGAGCCGAGCGGGCCGGGCAGGTCGGCCGCCGGGGGCTGCCCGGTCATCGCGCACGCCCGGGCCAGCGCGCCCAAGACCGCCGGGCGGAACTCGTGCGGCTGGTCGTGTCCCTCCACCGCCAAGGCTTCGCGCAGCCGGCGGATCGCCGCCCGCACGTTCCCGTACGCCAGCGCGACCGTGCCGAGGGACGCCGCAGCGGCCGCCAGTGCCGGGGCCCAGCGGTCGCCGACGGCGTCCCGGTAGTCGTCGCCCGCCAGGTCTTCGGCCTCCTCCAGGCGGCCGGCCCGGCACAGCGCCACCACCCGCGCGTGCTCCAGCCGGACCCGCGCGCCCGGCACGGACGCGTCCGACGCTGTGATCGCCAGCCCCTCCTCGACGACGGCGAGGCACGCCTCCGTGCGGCCGGACTCGGCCAGCGCCCCGGCCGCGACCACCAGCGCCCCGAGGCGCAGCACGTCGCCGCGGGTGCGGTCCAGCACCGGGCCGAGCAGGTCCAGCGCCGCCCGGCAGGCACCCTCCGCCGCGCGCAGGGCCGCACGGGCGACCACCAGTTCGTCGGCCGTGCCGGACACCGCCGTCTCGGCCGTGTCGAGCACGGACTCCGCCTCGTCGAAGCGGTTCAGGCCGAACGCCAGGTTCCGCGCCCGCGTCCCGGCGACGCGCGCGTGCTGCGCGTCGGACACCGTCTCGCCGGCGAGCTCGGCCAGCAGCGCGTCGGCGTCGGCGTGCCGCCCGCCCGCGATCCGGACCTGGGCCAGCAGGTACTTCGCGGCGAACCCGCCGCCCAGCCGGACGGCTTCCGCGGCCAGCTGCTCGGCCTGGGGGAAGTCCTTGCGCAGCAACGTCTCCGCCGCAGCGCGGACGAGCTGCGGGTCGGTCGGCAGCCCGGCGGCCAGCCGCCAGCGGACCAGCCGCGGCTTGTCCTCGGCGCGGCGCGCGCCGGTCATGTCCAGCGTCCTGGCCAGGATGCGGTAGGTGTCGCGCTGCCGCAGCGGCGACGTGCGGCGCCGGATGACCTCGGCGTAGAGCGGGTGCGCCAGGCGGACGTTCAGCCGCCGTCCGGTGCGCTCGGAAACCACGAGCCCGGCCCGCTCGGTGGAGGCGAGGACGCTCGCCGCGCCCAGCCGGACCAGCGGTTCGCTGCCGAGGGGCTCGCCGAAGGCCAGCAGTTCCAGCAGCCGCCGTTCGTCGGCGTCGACACGGTCGGTGCGGGTTTCGATCAGCTCGACCAGCCGCGGCGTCGCGACGAGGGCGCCGCTCCACCGCCACAGCCCGTCCGCGCCCGACAGCGAGCCGCTGTCGAGTCCACCCTGGACGAGCTCGCGCAGGAACAGCGGATTCCCGAGGGTCAGGTGCCACAGCCGGTGCTCGGCGCCGTCGTCCAGCCGCCCGCCCAGTGCCGCGGTGACCAGCTCGATGGTCTGCGCCCGGGACAGCTCGCCGACGTCGAGCCGCTCGGCGACGCGGTCCTTCCACATCGCGAACACCGGGTCGGGCACGCTGACCCCGTGCGGCGCGATCACGATGACGAACGCCGAAGCCGTCGCGGCCAGCTGGTGCACCAGCGTCGCGGACAGGTCGTCGAGCAGGTGCGCGTCGTCGACGCACAGCACCAGCCGCCGCCCTTCCGCGCCCCGGGTCAGGTGGCCGGCCACCTGGTTGAGCCGGTGCGCGCGGTCGGCCGTGCCGCCGGCGCTGCCCGGCAGGAGGTGGGCGAAGGCGCCGAACGGGATCGTCGACGCGGACGACATCGCGCGCACCCAGTGCGTGCGCGCCCCGCCGGCGGCCAGCTCGGCCAGCAGCACCTTGGCCAAGCGGGTCTTTCCGGCGCCGGCGCGCCCGGTCAGCAGCAGGCCGCACACCTCGGTGTCGGCCAGCGCGCGGCGCGCGAACGCCAGCTCTTGTTCACGGCCGACCAGCGGCCAGTCGTTCGCCACACCCACTGCCTCCCCGCCTGCGCACAGTCGTTCTCCGGATAATGACAACGGCGGGCCCCGCGAAGTACCGAATCCGCGCAGCGATTTGGCATAATTCGCCGAGCGGCTCGACAAACAAGACATAACGGACACTCGATCCGGTATTCCGTGAGCATTTTCCGGCCATTCTCCCGGCACCGTGATCAACCGTTTTCGCGGAATTCAAGACAACTACTCGCCGGACGGCCAGGATGGGGTCCGCCCCGTTCCCCGAAGTGAGGACCCGAGCATGATCCGCCTGCCCGCACTGGCCTTCGCCGCGCTCACCGCTTCCGCGCTGCTGACCGGGACGGCCCACGCCGCGAGCCCGCCGTTCACCGCGTCGGTGTTCCGGGCGACGCACAACAGCTATTCGGGCAACGTCGACGGCGCCAAGAACTCGATCGCCTACCAGCTCGACCACGGCGTCCGGTTCATCGAGCTCGACGTCCACGACAACGGCTACGCGACCACCCACGACTACGGGGTCGGCCACGACTCCCCCGGCAACCTCGTCGACCACAGCGGCGGCAACCCGGCGTCGAACGACCTCCGCGACTGGCTGACCGCGGTGAACACGTGGTCGGCGCAGCACCCGGCCGCCGCGCCGATCGTCGTCATGCTCGACCTCAAGGACGACCTCACCGACAACCCCTCGTTCGCGGCCGGCAACCTCACCGCCGTCAACCAGGAGCTGGAGTCGGTGTTCGGCGGCCGGCTGCTGCGCGCGCAGGACTACCCGGCCGGGCAGCCGACCGTGGACGCGCTGCGCGGGCGCGTGCTGCCGTTGCTGTCCGGGCACGCCGGGAGCCGCGCCGAGTACAAGCGGGACGTCGGCTACCACCCGGCGGTCGCGCTCAACGGGCGCGGCCAGATCGTCGAGGTGCACGACTCCGGCGGCGGCGCGCTCTGGTACTGGACCGGGACGTACGGCGCCGACGGGCGGGTCACCTGGCTGCGGCACGGCAAGTACGACAGCGGGCAGACGCCGGCGGTCGCGCTCAACGACAACGGTGACCTCGTCGAGGTGCACCAGTCGCAGAGCGCGACCACGCTCTGGTACCACGTCGGCAAGCTCGGCGCGGACGGCGAGATCACCTGGCAGGCGTCCCACCAGTACGACAACGGCGTCCAGCCGACGGTCGCGTTCACCGACGGCACGCACCTGCGGGAGATCCACCAGAGCCAGAGCAGCAGCCAGAACTGGAGCTGGAACGGCGCCCTTGCGGCCACGACCGTCGCCTGGACCGGGAACGCCAAGACGTCCGACGCGCGCTTCCCCAAGGACGTCGCCTCCAACGGCACGCCTCGGGTGCGGGTGTGGACCGGCGCCGACGGCCCGACG
This sequence comes from Amycolatopsis sp. cg9, assembly GCF_041346945.1. Classification (NCBI taxonomy): domain Bacteria; kingdom Bacillati; phylum Actinomycetota; class Actinomycetes; order Pseudonocardiales; family Pseudonocardiaceae; genus Amycolatopsis; species Amycolatopsis sp. cg9. The sequence continues at coordinate 8,223,389 of NZ_CP166850.1, forward strand.
CCGTCGAACACGCTGCGCGCGGACACCGCGAGCGTCACCGGCGACCGGATCCGCTACCGGCAGGTCGCGTTCGACGAGTTCCAGAAGGGCGACAGCGCGGAGCTCCAGCAGGGCGCCCTGTTCTACGGCGCCCCGGCGACCGAGTCGGCGTTCATCACCTCGGCCCGGCAGTCGGGCAAGCTGGTCCGCGGCTGGGACTTCGACTCCGCGAGCCAGGCGACCACACCCTTGGCGAACTACCCGGCGACCAACCACCCGTACGACGCCTGGTACCAGTCGCTGCTGACCGGCGCCGCCGAGTAGGCCGTCAGCGCTTCGTCAGGGGCCGGTAAGCGTCCCTGGCGAAGCTCGGCGGCATGAAGAACCTCTCCGTCCTGATCTCCGGCGCGAGCATCGCCGGCCCCGCGCTCGCCCACTGGCTGACCCGCTACGGCTGCACCGTCACCGTCGTCGAACGCGCACCGGCGGTGCGGCCCGGCGGGCAGGCCGTCGACTTCAAGGGCGCCACCCACCGGACCGTGCTCGACCGCATGGGTATCCTCGGCGACGTCCTCGCGCGCCAGACCGGCGGGCAGGACCAGACGATCGTCGACGCCACCGGGCGGCCGCGGGCGGTGATCCCCGGCGAGTTCACCGGCGGCGACATCGAGATCCGCCGCGGTGACCTGGCCGGGATCCTCGCCGCGCACACCGACTGCGAGTACCTGTTCGGCGACACCGTCACCGCGCTGACCGAGACGGCGGACGGCGTCGACGTCACGTTCGCCGACGCCGGGCCGCGCCGGTTCGACCTCGTCGTCGGCGCGGACGGGATCCACTCGAACGTCCGGCGGCTGGCGTTCGGCCCGGAACGCGACTACGTCCGGTACCTCGGGTACCACTACGCGCTGGCCGAGCTCGGCGAGGACGTCGCCGACGGTGAAGCGGTGATGTACAACGAGCCGGGCCGGATGGCGGCGGTCGGCGGGCCCAAGGCTTCGGCGTTCTTCGTCTTCGCCGCACCCGAGCTGGACTACGACCGCGGCGACACCGAGCAGCAGCGGAAACTGCTGATCGACGCCTACCGCGGCGCCGGCTGGCGGGTGCCCGAGCTGATGGCCAAGGTCCCCGGCGCCCGCGAGTTCTACCTGGACTCCCTCAGCCGCGTCACGATCGACCGCTACTCCCGCGGCCGCGTGGTGCTGCTGGGCGACGCCGCCTACGGCAACACCCTGGGCGGGTTCGGGACCGGGCTGGCGATCGTCGGTGCCTACGTCCTCGCCGGGGAACTGCTCGCCGCGGACGGCGACCACCGTGCCGCCTTCGCCCGCTACGAAGACCGGTTCCGCGGCTACGCCGAAGTCGCCCAGCGCGGCAGCGCGGGCCCCTTCCTCGCACCGCCGTCCCCGCTGCGGATCAAGCTGCGGGACTGGACGTTCAAGTCTCGCTTCCTGCTCGGTCTGATGCTCAAGGCGACCGACAAGTTCGCCACGGACATCGAGCTGCCGGACTACGCCTTGGGCTCGTAGGCCAGGTTGGGCCGCAGCCACTGCTCGACCTCGGCCACTTCGACGCCCTTGCGCCGCGCGTAGTCCTCGATCTGGTCGCGGCCGAGCCGCCCGACGGTGAAGTAGCGGGAGTCCGGGTGGGCGAAGATCAGCCCGGACACGCTCGCCGCCGGCGTCATCGCGTACGACTCGGTCAGCGCCATGCCCAGCTCGTCCGATCCCAGCAGCTCGAACAGCTCGCGCTTCTGGCTGTGGTCCGGGCTCGCCGGGTAGCCCAGCGCCGGGCGGATGCCGCGGAACCGCTCCGCGTGCAGGTCTTCCAGCAGCGGCTCGGCGTCGGGCTCGAACCAGTCGCGGCGCGCCCGCAGGTGGATGTGCTCGGCGAAGGCCTCGGCGAGCCGGTCCGCCAGTGCCTTGACCATGATCGCGCGGTAGTCGTCCTGCTCGGCCTCGTACTTCGCGGCGAGCTCGTCGGCACCGTGGATGGCGACGGCGAACCCGCCGAGGTGGTCGCCCACCGGCGCGATGTAGTCGGCGAGGCAGCGGTTCGCGCGGTCCGCCGGCTTCGACGTCTGCTGCCGCAGCATGGGGAACCCGACGTGCGCGTAGTCGCCGTCGAGCAGGATGTCGTCGCCTTCGCGGTGCGCCGGCCAGAACGCGTACGCGCCCTTCGCGCGGAAGCTGCCGTTCGCGATGATCTCGTCGAGCAGCGTGTTCGCGTCGTCGAACAGCTCACGGGCGACCGGCTGCTCCAGGATGGCCGGGTACTTGCCCTTGAGCTCCCAGGCGAGGAACAGGAACTGCCAGTCGACCATCTCGCGCAGCTCGGTGATGCTCGGCTCGACGACGCGGCGGCCGGTGAACGCCGGGGTCGGCAGGCCGTCGAACGACACCTTCTCCGGGTTCGCGCGCGCCTGCTCCAGGGTCAGCATCGGGCGGCGCTGCTTGCTCGCGTGCTGCTCGCGCAGCACCTCCTGGTCGGCCCGGTTCTTCTCGGCCAGCGCGATCGACCGGTCCGCGTCGAGCAGGTCCGACACCACGCCGACCACGCGGGAGGCGTCGAGCACGTGCACGGTCGCGTTGTCGTAGGCCGGGGCGATCTTGACCGCGGTGTGCTGGCGCGACGTCGTGGCGCCGCCGATCAGCAGCGGCAGCTTCAGCCCGCGCCGCTGCATCTCCGTGGCGACCGCGACCATCTCGTCGAGCGAGGGCGTGATCAGCCCGGACAGCCCGACGGCGTCGGCGCCCTCGGTGACCGCGGTGTCGAGGATCTTGCCGGCGGGCACCATCACGCCGAGGTCGATCACCTCGTAGTTGTTGCAGCCCAGCACCACGCCGACGATGTTCTTGCCGATGTCGTGGACGTCGCCCTTCACCGTGGCGAGCACGATCTTGCCCTGGCCGCCGGTCGACGCGAGCCGGCCCTCCTGGCGCGCCTTCTCCTTCTCCGCCTCCATGAACGGCTCGAGGTAGGCGACGGACCGCTTCATCACGCGCGCGCTCTTGACCACCTGCGGCAGGAACATCTTGCCGGAGCCGAACAGGTCGCCGACGATCTTCATGCCGTCCATCAGCGGGCCCTCGATGACGTCGAGGGGGCGGGCCAGCTGCTGCCGCGCTTCTTCGGTGTCGTCCTCGATGAAGTCGACGATGCCGTGCACCAGTGCGTGGGACAGCCGCTCCCCGACCGTGCCTTCGCGCCAGGACAGGTCGACGACGCGCTTGGTGCCGCTGCCCTTGACGTTCTCGGCGAAGCTCACCAGCCGGTCGGTGGCGTCTTCGCGGCGGTCGAACAGGACGTCCTCGACCAGTTCGAGGAGGTCCTTCGGGATGTCCTGGTAGACCGCGAGCTGGCCGGCGTTGACGATGCCCATGTCCAGGCCGACCTGCACGGCGTGGTAGAGGAACGCCGAGTGCATCGCCTCGCGGACGACGTCGTTGCCGCGGAAGGAGAACGAGAGGTTCGAGATGCCGCCGCTGATGTGCACGCCGGGGCAGCGTTCCTTGATCCGGGGCAGCGCGTCGATGAACGCCTTCGCGTAGCCGTTGTGCTCGGCGATGCCGGTGGCGACGGCGAGCACGTTCGGGTCGAAGATGATGTCCTCGCCCGCGAAGCCGGCCTTCTGCGTGAGGATGTCGTACGCGCGGCCGCAGATCTCGACCTTGCGGTCGGCGGTGTCGGCCTGGCCCTGCTCGTCGAAGGCCATCACGACGACACCGGCACCGTAGTCGCGGATGGTGCGCGCCTGGGCCAGGAAGGGCTCCTCGCCCTCCTTGAGGCTGATCGAGTTGACCACGCCCTTGCCCTGCAGGCAGCGCAGCCCGGCTTCGAGCACGCTCCACTTGGAGCTGTCGACCATCACCGGGATCCGCGCCACCTCGGGCTCGGTGGCGATCAGGTTGAGGAACGTGGTCATCGCCTGCTCGGAGTCGAGCAGGTCGGCGTCCATGTTGACGTCGAGCAGGTTGGCGCCGCCGCGGACCTGCTCGAGCGCGACGTCCACGGCGCCCTGGTGGTCGTCGGACTCGATGAGCCGGCGGAACCGCTTGGAGCCGGTGACGTTGGTGCGCTCGCCGATCATCACGAACCCGGTGTCGGCGCCGATGCCGAACGGCTCGAGCCCGCTGAACCGGGTGTGCGTGCGCGGTGCGGGCACCTCGCGCGGGCCGGCTGCCTTCGCGGCGGCCGCGATCTTCTCGATGTGCGCCGGCGTCGTGCCGCAGCAGCCGCCGACCAGGTTGACCAGGCCGTCCCGGGCGAAGCCGCCGATCAGCCCGGCGGTCTCCTCGGGCGTCTGGTCGTAGCCGCCGAAGGCGTTCGGCAGCCCGGCGTTGGGGTGGCAGGCGACGTAGGCGTCGGCGATCCGGGCGAGCTCCTCGACGTGCGGGCGCATCTCTTCGGCGCCCAGCGAGCAGTTCACGCCCACGACCAGCGGTTTCGCGTGCTCGACCGAGCTCCAGAACGCCTCGACGGTCTGGCCCGAGAGCGTCCGCCCGCTGAGGTCGACGATGGTCACGGAGATCCACAGCGGCAGGTCCGGCGCCACCTCGCGGGCAGCGGCGATCGCGGCCTTGCAGTTCAGGGTGTCGAAGATCGTCTCGATCAGCAGCAGGTCGACGCCGCCTTCGGCGAGCCCGGCGATCTGCTCCGCGTAGGACGCCTTGACCTGCTCGAACGTGACCGCCCGGTACGCCGGGTCCTCGACCTTGGGCGACAGGCTGAGCGTGACGTTGAGCGGGCCGATCGAGCCCGCGACGAACCGGCCGCCGAACTCGTCGGCAGCCTGGCGGGCGAGCTGCGCGCCGCGGACGTTCATCTCGTGGACGTGGGACTGCAGCCCGTAGTCGGCCTGGCCGATGCTGGTGGCGGTGAAGGTGTTGGTCGTGGTGATGTCCGCGCCCGCGGCCAGGTACTGCCGGTGGACGTCGAGGATGACGTCCGGGCGGGTGAGGTTGAGCAGGTCGGGGTCGCCGGTGACGTCGTGGGTGTGCTCGCCGAAGCGGTCGCCGCGGTAGTCGGCGGGGGTCAGCCCGGCACCTTGCAACATGGTGCCCCAGGCGCCGTCCAGCACCGCCACCCGCTGGTCGAACAGCTCGCGCAGGCGCGCTGTCGAGTCGAACGCGGTGGACTCTCGCGGGGTGTTCACCGGCAGCCTCCCTCAGTCGGGAGGCGCCCTTGGTTGGTCAATCCCGGCCGAGCGTGGCGGACCAGGTGGTCCGTTGCAGCGCCTCTCGGCCTGTGGTCCACGGTATCGGATCCGGGACCGGGCACGCCATCCCGCCCCACCCGGGTGTCCACTGACTGGGACACCTTCTGTCCACAAAGGATTGACACGTCGCCTCCCCGTTCGTCGCGGGTCCCTCCACCGTGCCCGTGACGTGACCCGTCGCTCTGCTCCCCGCCTGCCCGGTCCCGCCGCGTCGAGCGCGACTCGACCGGCACTGGACAAGGTCACCAAGAGTACTCGATCGGCGACCCTCCGCAGCACCGGCTCGACCTTGAAAACTGAAACACGTTCTAATACGCTCGCCCCGTGGACTACGGAATCGTGCTGTTCACCAGCGACCGGGGCATCACCCCGGCGGCCGCCGCGCGCGTCGCGGAGGCCGCCGGGTTCGCCACCTTCTACGTGCCCGAGCACACGCACATCCCGGTGAAGCGGGAGTCCCCGCACCCGCGCACCGGCGACGCGTCCCTGCCCGACGACCGCTACAGCCGCACCCTCGACCCGTGGGTCGCGCTGGCGACGGCCGCCGCGGTGACGTCGCGGATCCGGCTGTCCACGGCGGTCGCCCTGCCGGTGGAGAGCGACCCGATCACGCTGGCCAAGACGATCGCGAGCCTCGACCACCTCTCCGGCGGCCGCGTCACGCTCGGCACGGGCTTCGGCTGGAACGTCGACGAGCTCAACGACCACGGCGTGCCGGGCAACCGCCGCCGCACCGCGCTGCGGGAGTACCTCGAGGCGATGAGTGCACTGTGGACGGAGGAGGAAGCGGCCTACGACGGGGAGTTCGTGTCCTTCGGGCCGAGCTGGGCGTGGCCCAAGCCGGTCCAGGCGCACATCCCGGTGCTGCTCGGCGCGGGCCCGACGGAGAAGACGTTCCGCTGGATCGCCCGCCACGCCGACGGCTGGATCACGACGCCGTCCGACACCGACCTCGACGGGCACGTGGCGTTGCTGAACGAGATCTGGGCCGCGGAGGGCCGCACGGGAGCGCCGCGGATCTGCGCGCTCGGCGAACGGCCGGATCCGGAGCGGCTGGCGCACCTGGACGCACTCGGGGTCACCGAGACGATCTTCGGGCTGCCGGACCGGGCCCCGGAGGAAGTCGAAGCGTGGGTCGGCCGCCTCGCCGGCAAGCTCGGCCTGGCCGCCCCAGTGGGCTGAAGGGGACGTTCCTGTCATGTGACGACAGGAAAGTCCCCTTCAGCTCATCAGATGAGATGAACGTCCCCTTCAGCCCTTCGCGGCCACCCCTTGCCGCGCGCGGAGGTCGAGCTCGATCTGCTCCAGCGTGCGGCCCTTCGTCTCCGGGACCAGCCACTTCGTGAGCACGAACAGCACCACGTTGATCCCGGCGAACAGGAACATCGAACCGCCGATGCCGAGGGACTTCGGGTCGGAGATGATCGGGAACACCGCGCTGACGATCCCCGTCGCCGCCCAGAGGACCACGCTGCTCACGCCCATGCCGGCCGCGCGGACCTTGAGCGGGAAGACCTCGGACATCATCACCCAGACGACCGCGCCCCAGCCGAGCTCGTAGCCGACCAGGTACAGCACCATCATCACCAGCATCAGGATGCCGCGCAGGCCGGTGTCGTGGACGTTGAGCACGACCAGCCCCGCCGCGGTGAGCGTCAGCACCATGATCACGTTGCCGATGAGCAGCAGCGGCTTGCGGCCCCAGCGGTCGACCACGAACACGACCCACGCGGTGAACAGGAACTTCGTGACGCCCAGGAGCACGCCGGACAGCAGCGCGGCCTGGGTGGCGAAGCCGAGCCCGATGAGCATGGTCGGGAAGTAGGCGTTGATCGCGTTGACGCCGCTGAACTGCTGGCCCACCGCGAGCAGCACGGCGACGAACAGCATCGGCCGCACCCAGCCGGCGAACAGGTCGCGGAACCGCGGCTTCTCCTCGGTGTCCATCCGGATGACGTCGCGGATGGTCGAGATCTCCTCGTCGAGGTTCACCGAGTTGCCGTGGGCGCTGGCCAGCACCCGCCGGGCCTCCTCCTCGCGGCCGTTCTTGACCAGCCAGCGCGGTGTCTCGGGCAGGAACGCCAGCCCGACGAGCAGGATCGCCGCGGGCACGATCGCGCCTGCGAACATCCAGCGCCACGCCGAAACCGGGCCGAGCCAGTAGCTCACCAGGAACGCGATCAGGATGCCGCTGACGATGAAGATCTGGTTCAGCGCGCCCATCGCGCCGCGCAGCCGGGCCGGCGCCAGTTCGGACAGGTACGTCGGAACCGTCGACGAAGAAAGCCCGATGCCGAGCCCGATGACCAGGCGGGAAAGCACGAGCAGCGTGAACGTCGGCGAGAACGTCGCCGCCAGGGTGCCCACGATGACGATCGCCGCGGCGACCATGATCGTGCGGCGCCGGCCGAGCGCTTCGTTGGTGCGGCTGGAGAACAGCGCACCGACGATGGCACCGACCGACAGGCTGGCGGTGATCACGCCCTTGTCCCAGCTGGTCAGCGCCCACAGCTTCCCGATGAACGGGAGCACCCCGGAGATCACGCCGAGGTCGTAGCCGAAGAGGATGCCGCCGAGCGCACCGAAGAAGTACAGGGTGGTCCGGCTGATGTGCCGCGCCGGGGCTGTCTGCGTCATTGCCGGGTCGCCTCTTTCGTAGGTCCAGTCCAGCCAGCGGGCACCACACTCACACGCCGGAAAAATCCCGACAAGACGCTGCGTGATAACAATTCAGAAACCTGATCGTCGTTCACATATGTGACACCGCAAAAGCGACCTCGAATCCACTGTGGACAGTTCCGGCAACGAAATCATCGAACGCTTTACAACGTTCAAAGGCCTGGTTTACCGTCCCTCTGGAAGCGCTCCCAGAGTTGTGGAGGCCGACGTGAGACGACTGCTTTTTCCCAGCGCACCACGGGCTCGCCGGCTCCTCGCGGCGGCACTCGCCCTGCTCCTGCCCACCGCCGTCGCGATCACCGCCGGCGCACCGGCCGCCCCCGCCGCACCGGCGTCCTACGCCTGGCGCAACGCCGAGATCGGCGGTGGCGGGTTCGTCCCCGGCATCGTCTTCAACCAGACCGAACCCGGGCTCGTCTACGCCCGCACCGACATCGGCGGCGCCTACCGCTGGAACCCCTCGACCGGGCGCTGGCTCCCGCTCCTCGACTCGGTCGGCTGGACCGACTGGGGCCACAACGGCGTCGTCAGCCTCGCCACCGACGCCGTCGACCCGAACCGGGTCTACGTCGCCGCGGGCATGTACACCAACAGCTGGGACCCGAACCCCGGCGCGATCCTGCGCTCGGCCGACCGCGGCGCCACGTGGCAGGCCGCGACACTGCCGTTCAAACTCGGCGGCAACATGCCCGGGCGCGGCATGGGCGAGCGGCTGGCGATCGACCCGAACCGCAACAGCGTGCTGTACCTCGGCGCGCCCAGCGGCAACGGGCTCTGGCGCAGCACCGACTCCGGCGTCACGTGGGCGAAGGTGACCAGCTTCCCCAACCCCGGCGACTACGCGCCCGACCCGAGCGACCCGTCGGGCTACTCCAGCGACAACGAAGGCGTCACCTGGGTGACGTTCGACCCCTCGACCGGCGCCCGCGGCAGCACCACGCAGACGATCTACGTCGGCGTCGCGGACAAGCAGAACACCGTCTACCGCAGCACCGACGGCGGCGCGACCTGGGCGCGCCTGGCCGGCCAGCCCACCGGCTACCTGGCGCACAAGGGCGTCCTCGACCCGGTCGGCGGCTACCTCTACCTCGCGACCAGCGACACCGGCGGCCCCTACGACGGCGCGAAGGGCGACGTCTGGAAGTACGCCACGAAGACCGGCGCCTGGACGCGGATCAGCCCGATCCCGGCCGAGTCCGCCGACGACTACTTCGGCTACAGCGGCCTGACGATCGACCGGCAGCACCCGAACACGCTCATGGTCGCCACGCAGGTCTCGTGGTGGCCGGACGTGATCTTCTTCCGCAGCACCGACGGCGGCGCCACCTGGACGCGGATCTGGGACTGGACGAGCTACCCGGACCGCTCGCTGCGCTACACCCAGGACATCTCCTCGGTGCCGTGGCTGTCCTTCGGCGTCCAGGCCGCTCCCCCGGTGCCGTCGCCGAAGCTCGGCTGGATGACCGAGTCCGCGGAGATCGACCCCTTCGACTCGAACCACCTGCTCTACGGCACCGGTGCGACGATCTACGGGACGGCCGACCTCACGAGGTGGGACAGCGGCGGGAAGATCACGCTCAAGCCGGTCGTCGGCGGCCTCGAAGAGACCGCGGTGCTCGACCTGATCAGCCCGCCCTCGGGCGCTCCCCTGCTGTCCGGCCTCGGCGACATCGGCGGGTTCCGGCACGACAGCCTCGACGCCGTCCCGGCCACGATGTACACCCAGCCGGTCTTCACCACGACCACCAGCCTGGACTACGCGGAGCTGAACCCGGCGACGATCGTCCGGGCCGGCACGCTCGACCGGAGCGCCCGGCCGAACGACAACCGGATCGCGTTCTCCACGGACGGCGGCAAGAACTGGTTCCAGGGCGCGGAACCGTCCGGCGGCGCGAGCGGCGGCACGGTGGCCGCGGCCGCCGACGGCAGCCGGTTCGTGTGGAGCCCCGACACCGGCGCGGTGAGCTACTCGATCGGTTTCGGGTCGTCGTGGACGGCTTCCACCGGCCTCCCGGCCGGCGCGGTCGTCGAATCCGACCGCGTCGACCCCAAGCGGTTCTACGGGTTCGCCGCCGGCAAGTTCTCCGTCAGCACCGACGGCGGCGCGACCTTCGCCGCGACCGCGGCCACCGGGCTGCCCACCGGCTCCGCCCACTTCAAGGCGCTGCCTGGGGTGGCCGGCGACGTCTGGCTCGCCGGCGGCTCGGGTGCGACGTACGGCCTCTGGCACTCGACCGACTCCGGAGCGTCCTTCACGAAGCTGACGGGGGTCGCCGAGGCCGACAACATCGGGTTCGGCAAGGCCGCCACCGGCCGGACGTATGCGACGTTATACACGATCGCCAGGATCGGGGGCGTGCGCGGGATCTTCCGGTCGGACGACGCGGGCGCGTCGTGGACGCGGATCAACGACGACCAGCACCAGTACGGCAACATCGGGGCGGCGATCAGCGGGGACCCGCGGGTGTACGGCCGGGTCTACGTGGGCACGAACGGGCGCGGCGTGATCGTGGGCGACTCCGGGGGCACCGAGCCGCCACCGACGACGACCACGGCCACGACGACCACCCCGCCCACCACCACGACCACGCCGGCGCCGTCGGGGTCCTGCTCGGCGGCCTACACGGTCACGAACCAGTGGCAGGGCGGGTTCCAGGCGGCGGTGAAGGTGGGCAACACCGGCACCGCCAGCGTGACCGGCTGGACGGTGGCGTGGACCTACGCGGACGGCCAGCGGGTGACGCAGGCGTGGAACGCGCAGGTCACCCAGACCGGCACGGCGGTGTCGGCGGTCGACGCGGGCTGGAACAAGACGATCCCGGCGGGCGGCAGCGCGGAGTTCGGCTTCACCGGCACGTCCGGCACGTCCAACACCCGGCCCACCGCGATCTCCCTCAACGGCCGGCCCTGCACCACCACCTGAGCCCGCCACGGCAGGTCGTGAGTGGGGAACAGGGTCAGAACGGGCGGGAAGGGGGTTTCAACCCACCCCCAGGCGGTTGAAACCCCCTCCCCGCGCCCCCAGTCCCGGACGCTCCGCCCGAGCAGCCGCAGCCTGCTCGGGCGATGTCCTGGTGTCCACCACTCTCCCTGGTGCCGACAGCGGCCGCCATTCCTGCCGAAACGCGACTTTTTCGCCCGAACCCACCACCGCTGACCTGCGAAAAGGAGGGCACCGGGTACGGATATACCCAGCCGGGACGGCAAAAGTTACCCGGGACGGCGGGCCGTTCAGTCGCTTTCGAGCACGACCTTCCCGATGTGGCTGCCGGACTCGAGGTGCTTGAGCGCCTCTTCGACCTCGTCGAAGGCGAACCGCCGGTCGATCACCGGCCGGAGCCCGGTGTGCTCGATCGCCCGGTTCATCGCCTGGAACGTCTCGCGGGAGGCGTTGGTGAGCCCGCGCAGGGTCAGCTGCTTGACCAGCACGAGGATCGGGTCGGCGGCGCCTTCGTGGGTCAGGACGCCGGCCACGCTGACGTGCCCGCCGTAGCGCGCGGCGATCATCGACTGGCCGATCGTGCCGCCCCCGCCCACGTCGACGACGTGGTCGACGCCGCCGCCGGTCAGCTCGGCCACCGCGGCGCCCCACTCCGGCGTCGTCGCGTGGTTGAGCGTCCGGGCGGCACCCAGTTCGCGGAGCCGCTCGAGCTTCTCGTCCGAGCTGGACGTCGACACGACGTGGGCGCCGCCGAGCGCGGCGAACTGCAGCGCGAACGTCGACAGGCCGCCGCTGCCCAGGGTGAGCACGGTCTGGCCCGGCACGAGCCCGCCTTCCTCGACGACCGCGCGCCACGCCGTGACACCGGCGCTGGGCAGCGTCGCGGCTTCGGCGTAGTCGAGGTGCGCCGGGACGCCGACCAGCGCGTCCTCGGCGAAGACGGCGTACTCGGCGAGCACGCCGTCGAGGGTGCCGGCCAGGTCGTCCGCGGTCTTCTCGGGCGTTCCCGGCCCGGACAGCCAGTCCGGGAAGTAGGTAGCGGCCACCCGGTCGCCGGTGACCCAGGCGCGCACGCCGTCGCCGACCGCGACGACCTCGCCCGCGCCGTCGCTCAGCGGCACGACGTCCGGCTTGACCGGCTTCGGGTAGAAGCCCTTGGCGATCATCAGGTCGCGGGCGTTGACCGCCCACCCGCGCAGCCGGACCAGGACCTGCCCGGGACCGGGTTCGGGCACGTCGCGCTCGCCCAGGACGAGCCCGGCGCCGGGACGGGGCAGGGAAAAGTACTTCACGGGGGCTCCAAGGGTGCGGGGAATCCTCAACGAAGCCAGTGTGTCGAAGTCGCGAGCTCCGCGTCGACGATCGCCACGAGTTCGGGCGTCAATTCGGCGAGCGACGCCGCGAAGTGCCGGACGCCGTGGCCGGCCATGAACTCCCGCTGCCGCGCGTGGGCCGGGCTCGACGGGAACCCGATGAACCCGGCGCCGTGCGCGCGGGCGTCCTCGGCCACCCGGCTGACGTCGTCGACGAACACGACCTCGTCGAAGCCGGCGCCGAGCACGGTCCGGGCGATGTGGTCGACGCCCGGGCGGTGCTCGTTGATGCTCACGTACGGCACCTCGGGGTCGAGCAGGTCCACGAAGTCGCCGAGGTACCGGTCGAAGGTGTGCTCGCGGGTCCGGCCGCCGTAGCAGACCAGCCGCAGGGGGAGCTTCGAGAGCGCTTCCAGGCAGTCCCACGCCCCTTCGGCGACGCGGATCGGATGCTCGGCGAGGTACTCCTGCCGCGCCGCCCAGAGCTGCTTGAGCGTCTCCTCGGCCGGCTGGTCGAGGCCGCACAGCGCGGTGACCTTTTCGGCGACGACGATGTCGCGCAGCCCGATCACGTCCCGCTCGGCCGCGGCGTCGTAGACCCCGCCGTGCTCGGTGACGAACCGGGCGATCATGGCCAGGTAGGTGTCGTCGATGAGCACGCCGTCGCAGTCGAGCGCGACGACGCGCAGCTTTTCGAGCGCGCTCACCGCTGCGCGAACACTTCGCGCGCGGCGCCGATCGCGTTGAGCGCGGCCGGGAACCCGCAGTAGAACGCCAGGTGCAGGACGGTCTCGACGGCCTCCTTCTCGGTGCCGCCGACGTTGAGCAGCCCGTGGATGTGCACCTTCAGCTGCGGCAGCGCCGTGCCGAGCGCGACGCACGCGGCGATCGTGACGAGCTCGCGGTGGCGCAGGCTCAGCCCCGGCCGGCTGTAGAGCTCGCCGAAGGTGAACTCGATGATGTAGGTGGCCAGGTCGGGCGCGATGTCGGCCAGTGCGGCGGCGACCTTCTCCCCCGCCTCGCCGTCGACCGCCTTCATCGCGGCCAGGCCGCGCTCGTAGCGGTCTTCGATCCCCGCCCACGGCACTTCGGCGGGCTCGGGCGCCGGCTCGTCCGCCGGCAGGCCCTCGAACGCCGCCTTGAGCGCCGTGAGCGCGTTGAGCGTGGCGGGGAACCCGGCGAACGAGCTGACGTGGATGACCGCCTCGACCAGCTGGCGCCGGGTGCAGCCGACGTTGAGCGCGGCCTTCGCGTGGAACTGCAGCTGCGAGCCCGCGTAGCCGAGCGCGGTGAGCGCGGCGACGGTCGTCAGCTGCCGCTCCGGGAGCTCGAGCCCGGGCCGGTGGTAGACGTCGCCGTAGATGAACCCGACGCACTGCTCGCCGAACTCGGCCTCGCCGATGCTCGCGAACAGGTCCAGCACGGCCGGCCGGTCCACCCCGCCGAGCTGCTGGATGAGTTTCAGTCCCTGGGCGAAGGACGCCGAACGGTCCGGCTCTTCGGACATCGTGGTGTGGTTTCCCTTCCGGAGTGGGTTTCGGCTCAGCCGAGGTAGGCCCGGGTGGCCTGGTCGGCCTTGCGGCGTTCCAGGGCGTCGATGCGCCCCTGCGCGATCATCGAGTACTCGATGACGGCGGTGGCCACGGTGCGCCCCTGCTGGCGCACCGCCGTGGTGGCGCGGAACTTCAGGTTGGTTTCGCGGCCGAGGTCGGACTCCTCGATGAGCGACTCGACCGTGGCCGGGAGCGGGAACAGGAAGTCCTGGAAGGACAGGTCGATCCGCTTCCAGACCCCCGCGTACGCGGCCGTGGCCAGGCCGGGGCGGATCGCGGTCTCGAACTGGGCGATGCAGATCTGCCGCATCGCCTCGACGATCACGATGCCCTGCACGTGCTCGCCGGTGTGGTGGTCGAGGATGAGCTCGTTGTCGCGGTGGATCCGCAGCTCGGCCAGGCAGTACCCGGCCGACGGGCTGTGCACGCCCGCCAGCAGGACGTTCTCGGGCCGGTCCTTGTGCACGAGCACCGAGCGCTCCGGGACGCGCCGGAACGCCGCCGGGTCCGCGAAGGTCACGGTGATCCCGCTCTTCTCGCGGGCCGCTTCGAGCAGGTCGTGGTCGGTCGCGTCGACGCCCTGGCCGAGGTGGACGACCCAGTGGCCGGCGTCGGTGTCGGCGTCCGGGTCGCCGGCCGCGAGCAGGGCCAGGAGGCCGGACACGGTGAGCACCCGGTCGCCACGGGCGAACTGCGCGAAGCGGTCGGCGACGACGACCACGTCCCGGCGGGTGTGGCCTTCGAGCACCCAGGTGTCGCCGGGCGCGGTGCCGGTGCGCTCCGGCGCCGCGGCTGCGGGCGAGGCACCCTTCAGGCGCGGGGTGTCGTCCGGCGCCACCGAGGGCGTCTCCGCCCGGGTCGGGTCGCCCGTCACGGGCGCGCCGAAGCGTGGGCGTCCAGGACCGCCTCGGCGAGGTTGCGAGCCGTCACCGCCTTGCGCCAGCGGGGCTCGTTCAGCTCCGTCGCGAGCACCTTCAGCATCGCGTGCACCATGTCCGGCTGCTTGCCGACGTCCGCGGCCAGCACCTGCTCCACCTGCGCGGCGGCGCCGTCGAGGTCGCCGAGCCTCAGGTGCGCGCGGCCCGTGTCGATCCGGATCATCGGGTCCATGGCCTCCCAGCGGTGTTCCAGAGACAGCTTCTCGTAGGCCTCGCGGGCGGTCGTGAACTCGCGCAGCGCGGCGGACGCCTGCCCGACCGACAGCAGCGACGTCCCGGCCATGTAGTGCCGCCGGTCCTTCGTGATGTTGAAGAACCGGTCTTCGCCGCCGGCCCCGAGGTCCGGGTCTTCGATCGTGGTCCAGCGCGCGATCGCGTCCAGCACCTGCGGCTCGGCCTGCACCGACGACCAGCCGCGCGCTTCGGCGAGGATCAGCGGCGCGTCCGTGAGGCGCCCGCCGACGTGGTAGCTGAGCCCGTCGGCGGCCAGCCGCGCGGACTCGACGCCGTTGCCCGACCAGAACGCCACCCGCGCCTGCGACGTGCGCACCCAGCGGCGGGCCAGGAAGTCGTCGGCGTACTGGGTGTAGAGCCACGCCGCGGAGTTCAGCTGCCGGGAAAGCCGGTAGCGGCCGAGGTCGCCCGCGATCCACGCCATCATCGCCGAGCACTTCGCCCCGACGAGCAGCAGGTCCTGGGTCTGCTTCGGCCGCTGCCGCCCCTTCAGCAGCGCCGAGGTCCGCTCGTCGATCACGGCGAGCTGGCCGAGGATCGCGTCGGGCGCGGTGCGGGTGTAGGCCCCGCCCAGGAAGTCCAGGTCGGACCACAGGTCGTCGAGCTGGACGTCGTCGACGTTCGTGGTGGTCCGCTGAATCGCGTCATCGAGCGCACTTGCCCCGATCTCGTCGTCCGGGCCGGCTTCGACGCGTGCGGCGGTGCGAGCGGGCGGCGCGGCCGACGGCGCCACCGCGGCCGGTTCCGCGTCGGCGTGGTACTCGGCGAGGTCCTTGGCCGGCAGCTGCTCGAGATCTCGCAGGCCCAGCAGCGATTTCCAGCTCGTGCCGTAGACCCCGGCCAGCACCCGCAGGGCCGCGACGGTCGGCCGCACGCCGCGTTCGGGCCACTGCTCGTACTCCCAGATCCGGGTGCCGCGCATCCCCGCGCGGGGATCGCCGGTCGCGGCGTTGTAGTGGTGCGCCGCGACGTCGAGCGAAAGCTCGGACGCCAGCCGCCACGCGGTGCGCGGCGGAATCCCGCATTCGACCACCAGGTTCTCCGCCACCCGGGCCGGAATCGCCTCTTCGGGGAAGCCCAGTGCGGCCAGCCGCTCGCGCAGTTGTGCACGGTACGGCTTACTCCCTGGCTTGACCTGTCGGCTCATCGTTCACCCAGTGCGGTTCGGAGTACTGGTGCACACGGAAGACAGTACCCCAGCGTGACAGCGGGAGCCCAGGGCGTCACCGATGCCGGGACAGTGTGATTTCCGAGATGTTGAGCCCGCAACAAGGGTTTTGGCACGCGGCTTCGACGCGCGCGCGGGCCGATCCGTTCCACATAGGACTCGAACGTTCAGGCGGAGATGGATGAGAGCGCTCCCATCCGGCCGGGTCGCCCCCTCCTCGCCACCCCGGGGTGATCTTGGACCGGATTCCCGGAATCCACCCCAACGGCGGCACCGGCGGGCCGGCGGCGGTAGCGCAGCGCGACCACCGCACCCGTTGCCCGCCAACGGGTGCGGCCGTTCAGTACGGTTCAGTGCCCACCCGCGGGTGCGGGGGCACCGGAAACCGGGCCACCGGATCGCGGCGCGTCCGGGTCCCGCTTTACAAGAGCGACATGCGGGGGTTACTTTTTCGGCGGCTGGAAGCGCTCCCATGCCAGGTCGCCTCGCCAGAACGCGGCCACCACCCAGGGGCGTCGTGGTGCAGGCCACGGCGCCCCTGTCCGCGTCCCGGGAGGATCCCGATGCCCCGCAGGTTCGCCGGCGCCCTCGCCGCACTCTGCCTCGCCGCGGCGGGCACCACCGCGGTCCTCGCCGCCGGCCCGGCCGCCGCCGCGCCCGCCTGCTCGGTCGCCTACCGGGTCAACCAGTGGCAGACCGGCTACACCGCCGACCTCACCGTGACCAACGGCGCGACCACGCTCCCCTCGTGGACCCTCACCTGGCACTACGCCGGCGGCCAGACCGTCACCTCGGCGTGGAACGCCACCGTCCACCAGACCGGGACCGCCGTCAGCGCGGAAAGCCTGCCCTACAACGCCGCCCTGCCCGCCGGCGGTTCGGTGTCCTTCGGCCTGCAGGGCACCGGCAGCGGCCCCGATCCCACGGACTTCGCGCTCAACGGCGTCGCGTGCGGCGACCCCGCTCCCCCGGCCACGACGACCGCCACCACGCCGATCACCCTGCCCACGACGACGACGTCGGCGCCACCGCCCGCGGGCTGCGCGGACGCCGCGCTCTGCGACGACTTCGAGCAGCAGACCGGCGGTACCCCGGGTGGCCGGTGGACCGTCGGCGCGGCGAACTGCCAGGGCACCGGAACGGTGACCGTCGACGCCTCGGTGGCGCACTCGGGCAGCCGCTCGGTCAAGGTCACCGGCCAGGGCGGCTACTGCAACCACGCGTTCCTCGGCACGGCCGTGACCGGCTCCGGCGCGCTGTACGGGCGGTTCTGGGTCCGGCACACCACGGCGCTGCCCGCCGGGCACGTCACCTTCCTGGCGATGCGCGACAGCACCGACGGCAAGGACCTGCGAGCCGGCGGGCAGAACCGCGCGCTGCAGTGGAACCGCGAGTCCGACGACGCCACCCTGCCCGCGCAGAGCCCGGCCGGCGTCGCCCAGAGCGTCCCGCTGCCCACCGGCACCTGGTCGTGCTTCGAGTTCCGGCTCGACGGCGCGGCCGGGCAGCTCCGGACGTGGCTGGGCGCCGCCGAAGTGCCCGGGCTCGTGGTCGACGGCGTCCCCACCCCCGACGTCGACCAGCAGTGGCTCGCCCGGTCCTGGCACCCGGCGGTGACCGACCTGCGGCTCGGCTGGGAGAGCTACGCCGGCGACGCCGACACGCTGTGGTTCGACGACGTCGCCGTGGGCCCGTCCCGGATCGGCTGCTGAGCTACCGGGCGGCGAGCCGATCGATCTCGGCCAGCTCGTCGTCGGTGAAGTCCAGGTTCGCGGTGGCCGCGACGGTGTTCTCCAGCTGCGCGACGCTGCTGGCGCCGATCAGCGCGGACGTGACGCGCCCGCGGCGCAGCACCCAGGCGATGGCGAGCTGGGCCAGCGTCTGCCCGCGCCGCTCGGCGACGTCGTTCAGCGCGCGGATGGTGCCCAGCGTCTCCCCGGTGAGCCGGTCGCGGGTGAGGAACGGGCTCGCGCCCGCCGCCCGCGAGTCGGCCGGGACGCCGTCGAGGTAGCGGTCGGTCAGCAGGCCCTGGCTCAGCGGCGAGTACGCGATCGAGCCGACGCCGTGCTCGTCGAGGGTGTCGAGGAGCCCGTCCTCGACCCAGCGGTTCAGGATCGAGTACGACGGCTGGTGGAGCAGCAGCGGCGTGCCCAGCTCGCGCAGCACCCGGATGGCGGCTTCGGTCTGCTCGGGCGAGTAGTTGGAGATCCCCGCGTACAGCGCCTTCCCCGAGCGGACGGCGGTGTCGAGGGCGCCCATGGTCTCCTCGATCGGCGTCTCCGGGTCCGGGCGGTGGGAGTAGAAGACGTCGAAGTGGTCCAGTCCGGTGCGGGCCAGGCTCTGGTCCAGGCTGGCGAGGAGGTTCTTGCGCGACCCCCATTCGCCGTACGGGCCGTCCCACATCAGGTAGCCCGCCTTCGACGACACCAGGATCTCGTCGCGGTACGGGCGGAAGTCGGCCGCGTAGTGCCGCCCGAAGTTCGCCTCGGCCGCGCCGGGCGGCGGGCCGTAGTTGTTGGCCAGGTCGAAGTGCGTCACGCCGAGGTCGAACGCCCGGCGCAGCACCGCGCGCTGGACGTCGAGGGGCTTGTCGTCCCCGAAGTTGTGCCACAGCCCGAGCGACACGGCGGGCAGCTTCAGCCCGCTGCGCCCGGCCCGCCGGTACGGCATGTCCGCGTACCGGTCCCCGGCGGCGGCGAAAGGCGACATGGTTCTCCTCGATCGACTGGTCGTGCGCAGTCTAGCTACGCGGCCCGGTTCGGCGACCAGCGAGCTGAAGGGGACGTTCGGCTCATGAGATGCGAGGAAAGTCCCCTTCAGCTCATGAGACGCGCTGAACGTCCCCTTCAGCCCGGCGGCGCCGGGGTCCAGCTACGCGGGGCGAGCGCGCCGGCGAACGACGCGGCCGGTGGCAGCGCGGGCAGCAGCGTTGCCTGGTAGGCGTGGTAGATGTCCGGCTTGCCCGCCCACACCGTCGCGGCCGGGCGGTTCTCCGGGTCGAGTTCGTGGTGCCACGAGCCGCGTTCCCGGTCGGCGAAGCAGGCCTCGGCGTGCGCGCACCACTCCTGGAACCGTTCGAGGTACGCCGGCTCGCCGGTTTCCTGGTGCAGCGTCCACGCGGCGGCGATCGCCTCGGCCACGACCCAGTGCAGCCGGGTGCGCACGACCGGCGTCCCGGCGAAGTCGGTGGTGTAGACGAACCCGGGGCGCCCGTCGACGGCCCAGCCGGTCCGGGTGGCGGTCTCGAACAGCGCCGCCGCGTCCGGGACCAGCCAGTCCGGGGCGTCGCCGCCGAGCGCGCGCTTGAGGTGCACGGCCAGCCGCGCCCACTCGAAGAGGTGCCCGATCGTCGCGCCGAACGGGCGGAACGGGTGCGCGGGCTCGGCCCGGTTGAACTCGAGGCGGACCCGCCAGCCCGGGTCGTAGTGCTCGGGCAGCAGCCAGCCGTGCGCGCGGGCCTCGCCGTGCACCAGATGGTCCACAATGGACAGCGCACGGCGGGCCCAGACCCGGTCGCCGGTGACGTCGGCGGCGGCGAGGAACGCCTCGACGGTGTGCATGTTCGCGTTGGCCCCGCGGTAGTCCTCCAGGTGCGTCCAGCCGCGGTCCCAGACGTCGGCGACGAGTCCCGGTCCCGGTTCCCAGAAGCGGCGTTCGACGACGTCCAGCGCCTCGGCCAGCAGTTCTTCCGCGCCCTCGGCCCCGGCGGCCGCCGCGCTCGACGCGGCCAGCACGACGAAGGCGTGCTCGTACGCGCGCTTCTCTGACAACGTTGTCGACGCGTACCAGCCCCCGTGGTCCGGGTCGCGGAGCAGGCCGGTCAGCGCCTCGACACCGTGGGCGACCTGACCCTCGGCCGGCGCACCCTGCAGTTGTGCGAGCGCGAAGACGTGCGTCATCCGGCAGGTGATCCAGGTTTCGACGGGCCGGTCGAGCACCGGCCGCCCGGTGTCGTCGAGCCAGGCGAACCCGCCGCCGGGGTGCGCCGCGCGGGCGGCGAATCCGAGCAGCCGGAGGGGTTCGGCCCGCACCCAGGCGGGGACCGGAGACGGACTTTCCACGCTGTGCCTTTCTCGGTGATCGACGACCTCCGCCAACGTAGGCCAAGGCGGCCACCCCGGTCACCGCGGGCTGTTCCGGAAGTGACCGCCACCGCGTAAGCTGACCTTGAGAGCGCTCCCAGTCTTCGACGCACGCTACCCGACGAAGGGACAGACGTGACCAGGAGACGAAGTACGATCCTCGCCGCCGTCACCGTGCTGCTGGCGAGCCTGACCGCCATCCTGCTGAACACCGGCACCGCCGAGGCGCACGGCGCCATGATGAAACCGGGCAGCCGGACGTTCCTGTGCTGGCAGGACGGGCTCAGTTCGACCGGCCAGATCATCCCGCAGAACCCGGCCTGCTCGGCCGCGGTGACCACCAGCGGCGCCAACTCGCTGTACAACTGGTTCGCCGTCCTGCGCTCCGACGGCGCCGGGCGCACGCGCGGCTTCATCCCGGACGGGAAGCTCTGCTCCGGCGGCAACCCGGGCTACGCCGGCTTCGACCAGGTCGGCGACTGGCCCCTGACCCACCTGACGTCCGGCGCGACGTTCGACTTCTCCTACAACGCGTGGGCCGCGCACCCGGGCTGGTTCTACACCTACGTCACGAAGGACGGCTGGAACCCGAACCAGCCGCTGACCTGGGACTCGCTGGAGGACCAGCCGTTCCTGACGATCGACCACCCGCCGGTCACCGGCCAGGTCGGCACGGTCGAGGGCCAGTACAAGTGGAGTGGCGCGCTGCCGTCGAACAAGTCCGGCCGGCACATCATCTATTCGGTGTGGAAGCGCTCCGACAGCGCCGAGACGTTCTACGGCTGCTCGGACGTCACGTTCGACGGCGGCCACGGCGAAGTCACCGGCGTGAAGGACCCGGGCACGCCGACGACGACGCCGACCACGCCGACCAGCCCCCCGCCGCCGGACGGCTCGTGCATGGCGATGTACGAGATCACCAACGCGTGGAGCGGCGGCTACCAGGCCACGGTGACGGTGATGAACCACGGCACGACCGCGTACAACGGCTGGCAGGCGGGCTGGACCCTGCCCGCGGGCCAGACGGTCGGCAGCGTCTGGAACGGCACGCTGAGCCAGTCCGGTTCGGTGGTGACGGTCCGCAACGCCGACTGGAACGGCCGGATCGCCCCGGACGGCCAGACGACATTCGGGCTGGTCGTCAACGCGGCGGGCAGCAATCCGGCGCAGCCTTCGCCATCCTGCCGGGGAACCTGACCGTCCGCTGTGGACAGCCCAAGCGCCCCAATGTGGCGTTCGGTGCGTCTGACGCACCGAACGCCACATTGGGTGCACTGGATGCACCCAACGCCACATTGGGGTGCTCCGGGGCTCACGGCCTCGCGGGTCCGGTGCTTCCGCGGGTGATCAGCGCGGGGCGCGGCGCGCACACGTCCACCGCCGCCTCGCCCACCAGGAGCTCCCGCAGCACCACCGCCGCGAGGGCGCCCAGCTCCGCCAAGGGCCGCCGGACCGCCGTGAGCGCCGGGCGGACCAGGCGGCACAACGGCGAGTCGTCCCAGGACACCACCGAAACGTCGCCCGGCACCGCCAGGCCCAGCTCGCGGGCCGCGGCGACGGCGGCGACCGCCAGCACGTCCGTGTCGCAGACCAGCGCCGTCGGTGGACGGGGCACCGCCAGCAGGCGGTGGGCCACCCCGGCGCCCGCCTCTGCCGTGCTCGCGTCGGCTGTGCCCACCTCCAGGAAGCCCATGCGGGCCGCCGCCGCGGTGAACGCGTCCGCGCGGGCGCGCGGGTCGGCGAAGACCGCCGTGCCCGCGATCCGGACCACCCGGCGGTGCCCGAGCGCGGCCAGGTAGCCGAGCACCTCGCCGGCCGCCGCGGCGTCGTCCACCCACACCGACGGGACGCCCGGTGGCCCGGGCGGTCCGCCGAGCAGCACCGCGGGCACACCGGGCGCCGGCACCGCGCACCGCGGCCCCGCGAGCAGCAGCCCGTCCACCTTGCGGTGCCCCGCCCCGCGGACGGGCAGCAGCAGCGACACCGGCCCCAGCTCGCGCTCGACGCCCTCCAGCAGCGCCACCAGGAACGGCTCGACGCCGAGCACGTCCGGGGGCCGGTCGAGGACCAGGCCGATCGCCCCGGTCCGGCCGCCGGCCAGCGCCGCGCTGCTCGGCGCCCAGCCGAGCCGGCGGGCGATCTCGGTGATCCGCTGCCGGGTCGCCTCGGAGACGCCGGGGCGGCCGTTGAGCGCGTAGGAGACGGCGCCCTTCGACACCCCCGCTTCTCGCGCGATGTCAGTGATCGTCGGCCGCTTCACCGCGCTCCTCCGTTCGCCCGGTGTCCGTCCGGACACCCGCCGTCGCGCACCTTGACACCCGCCGCACCCGGAACGAGACTCCCTTCCGGGAGCGCTCCCAATCACGAGGGAGTGAGTCGTGGACGGGGAGTGCGCGCACATGAAGCAGATCCGAAGACGGCTGGCTCACGCCGTCACGTTCGTCCTGCTGGTCCTGACCGCGGGCTGCGGGCCGGCCACGCCCGAGAAGATCACGCTGACCCTGGCGACCTTCGGGCAGTTCGGCTACGAAGACCTGATCCCCGGTTACGAGTTCACCCACCCCGGCCTCACGGTGCGGCAGGTCCGCACCGAACAGGGCGGGCCCTACCACCAGGACCTGCTGGCCAAGCTGCAGAACGGCCAGGAGCTCGCCGACGTCCAGGCCGTCGAGGAAGGCCACCTCGCCGACGTGCTCGCCCAGGCGGGGAAGTTCACCGACCTGGCCAAGGCCGGCCCCGCCGACGTCCGGCCCGGCCGCTGGCTGGAGTGGAAGTACGAGGCCGGCCGCAGCAAGGACGGCAAGCTCGTCGGCTACGGCACCGACATCGGTCCGCTCGCCATGTGCTACCGCAAGGACCTGCTCGAAGCGGCCGGCCTGCCCACCGACCCCGGTTCGGTGAAGACGATGTTCGCGTCCTGGAACAGCTACTTCCAGGCGGGCGAGCGGTACGTCAAGCGCGCCAAGGGCAAGGCGTGGTTCGACTCCGCGGCGCAGAACTTCAACGCCATGGTCAACCAGCTCCCGACCGGCTACCTGGACCGCGACGACCACTCCACGCTGGAGACGAACACCGCGCTGCGCGACGCCTGGAACCAGGTCACCACGGCGGTGAAGCAGGGCCAGTCGGCGGGGCTCACGGCGTTCGCCGACGACGGGAACAACGGCCTGCGCCTCGGCGCGTTCGCGACGAAGGTCTGCCCGTCCTGGATGCTCGGCGTCATCGAACAGCAGGCCGGCGTCGGCAACGCGGGCAAGTGGGCGATCACCGACGCCTTCCCCGACGGCGGCGGCAACTGGGGCGGCTCGTACCTGACCGTCCCCGCCTCGAGCGCGCACCCGAAGGAGGCCGCCGCGCTCGCCGCCTGGCTGACCGCGCCCGAGCAGCAGCTGCACGCGTTCCGGGTGAGCGGGAACTTCCCCAGCCAGGTCGACGCCTTCACCTCCCCCGACCTGCTGAGCGAGATGAACGGCTACTTCGGCGGCGCTCTGAGCGGCCAGGTCTTTGTCGCCCAAGCGCAGAAAGTCGGGAAGCCGCAGTACAAGGGCCCGGGCGACGGCAAGATCCAGGAGACGGTGATCGCGCCCGCGCTCAAGTCCGTCGAGCAGGGCGCCGACCCGGCCGCGGTCTGGCAGCAGGTGCTGATCGGGGTGCACCGTCTGGTGCCCTGAGGCGAAACCCGCTCGCTTCGGTCCGGGCCCGTTGGCAGGGTGGGCGCCATGACCGATCTCGCGCCGCTCCTCGGCCACGCCGTCCGCCGCCCCGGGCCGGACGACCACCTGCCCGTGCTCGCCGTCCTCGACAGCTGGTGGGGCGGGCTCGGTGGTCCCGAAGGTTCCCGGCAACGGGCCCTGCTGCTGCCGAAGCTCATGTTCCAGCACTTCACCGCCAGCAGTTTCCTGGTGACCGGCGACGACCGGATCGTGGCGTTCCTGATCGGGTTCCTCTCGCCGTCGCGGCCGGCCGAGAGCTACATCCACTTCGTCGGGGTCGATCCCGCCGAGCGCGGGCGCGGCCTGGGTGCGGCGCTGTACGAGCGCTTCTTCGCCCACAGCCGCGAAAACGGGCGGTCGGTCGTACGAGCGATCACGTCGCCGGTGAACAAGGGTTCGCACGCGTTCCACACCCGGATGGGGTTCGTCACCGAACCAGGGCCGAAGGAGTTCGAGGGGTTGCCGGTCCAGCCCGACTACGACGGGCCGGGCCTGGACCGGCTGAGTTTCCGCAAGGACCTGTGAGTGGAGCCCGGGCCGGGCGGCGGCTGCGCGGCACCGCCCGGCCCGGAAACCGTTACTGCACCGCCGGGTAGGCGTTCTGGACCAGTTCCTCGAACTGGGCCTGGAACCACTTGCCCGACAGCGGCGAGTTCGGCAGGGCGCCGGTCAGGTTGCCGCCGTTCGCCTGGTCGCTGCCGTGGTAGGTCGGGTCGCACATCCGGTCGAAGCCCTTGCCTTCGTCGTTCGGGATCTGCGAGCTCGCGCCGTCGGACTCACCCGGCGGCTTGATCCAGACGTAGGCGTCGAAGTGCGCCGCGGGCGAGGCCGTCGGCCGCACGCCCAGGCCGGCTCCGCTCTGGTTGCACCAGTTGCCGCGGTGCAGCCGCCGGTCGATCCGGCCGGAGTTGACGTAGCTGTCCACGGTGGACCCCGACGCGCCGCTGGGCCGGGCCGCGCCGCCCCAGCCGTTGCGGGAGGTGTCGACCAGCATGCCGATGCCGCTGGGCAGGCCGGCCGAGACGAACGCGTTGTACATCGCCGTGGCGAACGGCACCTCGGCGAAGTACGGGTTCCACTGGTAGAAGGTCGCCGACTTGATCTGCTGCCCGCCGACGGTCAGGTTCGGGTCGGGCAGGTTCGGCTCGGTCAGCGGGGTGTAGTTCGCCGTGTCGCTGATGAAGCCGTCGATGCTGTTCACCCCGGCCGTCGTGCCCTGCAGCGTCTGCTTGACCAGGTTGACGAACGGGCCGAAGTTGCTGTCCCAGCCCAGCCACGCCGAGTGCGCGATGTCCAGGTAGTTGTAGACGTTGGAGATCGCGTGCAGCTTGTTCAGCGCGTACTGGATGCCCTGCGTGTACGCCCCGGTCGACTGCGCTTCGGCGCACTTGGCCGTCGCCGTGTTGGTGATCAGGTTCGGCAGCGAGTCCGGCTCGACGACCGCCACGACCCGCAGCGGCGCGTACTTCGCGTCGGACAGGATCGAGGCGATCGGGTCGATGTACTCGCTCTTGTACCGGGCCAGGCCGTTGGAACCGGCCTGCAGCTCACCGTTGGACGCCAGCGCAGCGCAGTCGCGGTTCGGCAGGTCGTAGACGACGATCTGGATCGTCACCGGCGTGCCGCCGCTCGCCTGGCTCAACGCCGCGTCGAGGTGCCCGCGCAGGCCGCGCGCGCTCGACGTGCCTTCGATGGCCGCGATCCGGTCGAGCCAGACGGCCGTGGAAGTGTTGGCCACCTTGGCCATCTGGGCGCCGAGCGTGCCGCCCTTGGCCGCGGCTGCCGCGCTCACCTCGGCCGACCAGTCCGGGTTCACGTACCCCTTCGCGCCGGCGTATGGGTTGTCCACGTGGGTGCCCGGCTGCGGCGTGGTCGTCACCGTGGTGGGCGTGGTCGGGGTGGTCGGCGTCGTGGGGGTGGTCGGGGTGGTCGGGGTGGTCGACGGGCCGCCCGTGCTGCCGTCGCAGACGACGCCGTTGAGCGTGAACGTGCCGGGGACGGCGTTCGTGCCGGAGTACGAGCCGTTGAAGCCGAAGCTCGCCGTCGCGTTCGACCCGAGCGCGCCGCCCCACGACGGGTTCTTCGCGCTCACGTGCTTGCCGCTCTGGCTGAACGTGGCGCTCCAGCCCTGCTGCACCTGCTGGTTGCCGGCGAAGTCCCACTGGACGTCCCAGCTCGTGAGGGCGTCGCCGAGGTTGGTCACCGCGAGGTTCGCGGTGAAGCCGGTGTCCCACTGGTTGACGGTGTAGGTGACCTTGCACCCGGTGGCGGCGGTCGCCGGGCTGCCGCCGGCCACCAGCAGCCCCGCGACGACCGCGGCGGCCGTCACCGAGGAAGCCGCGGCGAGCCGCACTTTCCTCTTCGGGGACCAGAATTCACTCCTCATCGAGTGTGCTCCTTCGTGTTCGGTGGACGGGTCAGGTGGTGCACGCGGTCGCGCCGACGGCGAAGCCGCTGGGCGAACCGGCCGAGGCGCCGGTCGCCTGGAAGCCGATCGACGTCGAAGCGCCGCCGGCGAGGTCGGGCGCCCAGGTCGGCGCCTTCGCGGTCGCTTGCTGCCCGGACTGGGTGACGGTGGCGCCCCAGCCGCCGGTGATCTGCACCCCCGCAGGCTCGGTCCAGCCGAGCGCCCAGGTCTTCAGCGGCGAAGTCCCGGTGTTCTTGAGGGTCACCGAGGCGACGAACCCGCCCTGCCAGGTGTTGTCGACGTGGTAGGTGACCGCGCAGCTCACCGCCGGCGGCGGATCGGTCGTCCCGCCGCCCGAACCGACCGGCGGGATCAGGTACGGCTGCAGGATCGCCTGCTTGGCCTGGTTGACCGTGGTCCAGTCGTCGTTGAGGATGCCGCCGGTGTCGCCCGAGTTCGGGTTCCACGACCAGTAGGTGAAGCTCATCCCGGAGGTCCCGGTGCCGGCGTACTTCATCAGTTCCTGCAGCCAGGTCTTGTCGCGCGGGTCGGCGAGCGTGCTGCCGAACTCGCCGAGCAGCACCGGCGCGATGTTCTGCTTCTGCAGGTAGCCGAAGAAGTGGTCCCACAGCGCCGGCAGGTTCGCCGGGAACGAGGGGTCGGAGAACCACGGCTGCGCGAACACCGAAGTCGCGTACTCGTGCGCGGAGTAGACGAGCTTGTCCGGTTTGGACAGTCGCACCGGGAACTGCCGGGCCCCGGAGAGGTTCCCGCCCCACCAGCCGCACTGCGGGTCGCCGGTGCCGCTGACGCAGTCGATGCCCTCGACGACGATCAGCCAGTCCGGGTTGGCGGCCAGCACCGCGTTGCCGGCGCGTTCGGCGGCCAGGCGCCAGTCGGTCGCGGTGTCCCCGCAGCCCCAGCACGCTCCCCCGCCGCCCTGGATCGCGTGCGGTTCGTTGTGCAGGTCCGCACCGATGACCGTGGTGTTTCCCTTGTAGTGCTGCGCGAGCATCGTCCAGTCGGAGATCCAGCGGCTCTCCGAGTACGCGGCCGTGTACCAAAGTGGCGATTGCGCGCCGGAGTCCGGCCGGTGCCGGTCGAGCAGCACGCGCATGCCCTTGGTGCCGGCGTAGGCGATGATCTTGTCGAGCACCTGCAGCCCGGACAGCCCCTGCAGGTCCGGGTTCTGGACGGCGTCGATGCTGGTCGGTTTCGACCCGCTGTCGAACAGCTGGTTCGAATACGGCAGCCGCAGCGTGTTGTAGCCGAGGCCGGCCATCTGGTCGAGCATGTCCCGGTAGTTGCGGCTCCACAGGCCGTGCGGCGAGTAGTTGCCGGTTTCGGCGCCGAACCAGTTGATCCCGGTCATCCGCACCGGCGCGCCGGTCGCGTCCACGAGCTGGGCACCGCTGGCGTGCCAATAGCCCGTCCCGGTTCCCGAGGCCGCACTTTCACGTGAAAGTGCGGACCCCAGGTGGGCACTTTCACGTGAAAGTGCGGGAGTGGGGGCCGCGGCGGCCGGGGACGCCGTGAGAACGGCGCCCCCGACCAGTGCGGCGACCACCAAGGAGAGCAGTCGCTTCATCGAGTGCCTTTCAGCCGAACAGGGCGACGTGCGCGGCGAACGCCGTGGCGATCTCCGACTGCGCCCAGAACCGGTGGTAGGTGAACGTCGGCGCGGCGCCACCGTCCAGGTAGGACTGCACCTTCGGCCACTGCGGGTCGCTCTTGTAGAAGGAGCGGATCGAGGTGAACGTCGAGCTCGAGGTGATCGGGTCGCCGTTCGGCATCGTGCCCGTCCAGCCCGAGGGCACGTACAGCCCCTGGTCCGTGGTGGCGTTGTAGGCGTCGTCGAACCGGTTGTAGTCCGACCGGGTCTCCGGCACCGCGATGCCCTGGGTGTCGGTGTTCGCCGACAGGGCCGTCAGCAGCTGCTCGCCGACCGTCTTGGCCTGGGCGTTGCTCGACCCGGACGCGTAGTAGAGCAGCGTCTTGGCGAGCGAGGCCGCGACCCCGACGTCGTTGCTGTAGTTCTTCACCGTGACGTGCAGGCTCGTGTTCGAGCCCGGGCTGGTCGCGTTCCAGGTGTCCGGCGCGCCGGACCACGTCAGGTCGGCCGGGATCTGGAAGCTCCCGCCGGCACCGACCGTGGTGTTGGCGATCGCCCAGGGGACCCACTTGTCGAGGATCTTCTTGGCGCGGGCGTCGTTCGTCGCCTGGTAGTACTCGGCGATCCGCTCCATGCCCCACGTCTGGAAGCCGAACCACTGGTTGCTCGGCGGGTCGTGCCAGACCGGCTGCTGGTCGTAGAACATCCCGTAGAACGTCGGGGTGCCCGACGGCGGGGTGCCGTACTGGCCGTCCCAGCTGTTGGTCGCGCCGCCGGCGAGCCCGCCTTCGGACGACTGCAGCCACTGCAGGAACTCCAGCTGCCGGCCGAGGCTGGTCGCCCAGTCGCTCGCGCCGGTGGCCGAGGTGACCTTCAGCCCCGGGTCCGCCGAAAGCGCGTACGCGGCCAGGGGGTTCTGGTAGCCCTGGTGGGCCGCGCCGTCCCCGATCCGCCACGCCCAGGCGCTGGACGAGTCCATCGAGCCGCCCCAGGCGTAGTACCAGGAGACCAGGTAGTGCTCGCTGTCCTTGCCGGTGCCTGCCGCGCAGCTGGACGCGCCGACGCAGTTGCCGATCTTCTTGAAGTACTTGTCGAACAGCGAGTACCGGAGGTAGTCGCCCATCTTCGACGCCTTCTTCACGACCGCCGAGACGTCCGCGCTCTTGCCCTGCGCGGCCGCCCACTTCTCGGCCTGGAAGGCCACCTGCACGGCGCGGGCGTCCGCGTCGGGCGCGTTGGTGTACTTCCACTGCTTCGCGTACGACGAGTCGCCGGTGAACAGGTCGAGGTAGCCGTTCTTGCCGCCGAACTTCAGGATGTCGCAGCTGGGCTGGGTGACCGTCTCCCAGACCGACTCCTGCGAACCACGCTGGAAGGTGTTGATGAACGCGGGCGCGGTGTTCGTGCCGTCCTCGCAGTGGCCGAACTTGTAGATGTTGTCGACGTCGAGCAGCCAGTGCATGCCGTAGACGTCCGCCGAGCCGTAGGCCGCCTTCAGCTCCGCCGCGATCGGGTCGGCCCCGACCGAGACGTTGGTCTGCAGCTGCGACGGGTACTGCTTCGGGCTCGGGTACTCGGCCGCGTAGGTCGCCGGCTTGCTCGCGTTGTAGCCGGAGTTGCCGGGCTGGTCGGCCGCCGACGGGATCGCGTAGGTCTCGATCGACGTCCAGGCCTGGTTGAACGGGGCCCAGTCACCGGTGACCCGGCCGTAGGACGCCTCCAGCCACAGGTAGTAGCTGAACGCCTCCGACGTCGTCTCGTGCCCGTGGTCCGGCGCCTCGACGATCAGCGTCTCGATCGAGTGGTAGGGCACCAGGATGTTCCCGAACTTGCGGAAGTAGCCGTTGTTCGGATCCTTGATCTTGTTGTACTGCGTGAGGAACGCGAGCTGGTAGTCCGATGTGGACGACGAGATCTCGTTCACCGTCACCGTGGCCGCGGTGTAGCCGGAGCTGCTCGCGGTGAAGGTGGCGCTGCCGAGCGCTCCCCCGTTGTCCGCGCTCTTCACGGTGACGTTCTGCGGGGTGTTCCAGTTCGTCGTCGAGAAGGTGAGGCTCGCGGGGGTCGCGGTGAGGTCGGTGCTGCCGGCCGTCCGGGCCACGGCGACGGTCACCGGGGCGGTGGGCGCGCCGGCGAGGCTGACCGCGAACGTCGTCGTGCCGCCCTGCTTGACCTGCGCGGTCGCCGGGGTGGCGACGATCGTCGGTCCGGAGAGGACCTTCACGCTGACCGGGCTGGACGACATGCTCGCGCCCTTGTTGTCGTAGGCCTTGGCGGTGATCGAGTAGGTCCCGGCCGGGACGTTGCCCCAGCTGCCTTCGAACGGCGCGGCCGTGTCGGTGGCCAGCAGCGTGTCCCCGGCGTAGAACTCGACCTTGCTCACGGTGCCGTCGCTGTCCGCGGCGGTCGCGGCGAGCGGGACCGTGGCGGGGGCGTAGTAGGTGCCGCTCGCGGTGGGCGAGGTCAGCGTGACCGTCGGCGCCTTGTTGGCCCCGGTGCACGCGGTGCCGTTGACGGAGAAGTCGGTCGGCGGCCGGTTGGCGGAGCCCTTCGTGCCGTTGAAGCCGAAGCCGGTGCTCGCCCCGGTGTCGAGGTGGCCGTTGTAGGAGAGGTTCGACGCGGTGACCGCGGCGCCGGTCTGGGCGAAGGTGGCGCTCCAGCCCTGCTGGACCTTCTGGCCGTCGAGGAAGGTCCAGCCGACCTTCCAGCTGTCGAGCGGCGAGCCGTCGTTGCGCAGCGAGACGTTGGCGGTGAACCCGGAGTCCCAGTCGTTGGTGGTGTAGGTGACGGAACAGGCGACGTCGGCGCCGAGCGCCGGAGGTGGGGCGACCAGCGCGGCGGCGGCCGCGACCGTGGCCGTGACCAGGGCCAGGCCGCGCGACCGGCGCAATCTGCGCCATCGGGGTGAGGAACGCATGGCTGCGGAACTCCTTTGTCCGTAGGGAGCCAGCGATCTGGGAGCGCTTCCAGGCGCAGACGGTAGCCAGCCGGAAACCTGGATGTAAAGAATCGAGTCAGAAGGACACCTCGGCCGCGGACGTCACTTCTGCGCGCCGGGCGAACGACGGCGCACTGAACACTCCTGAACAGCCCCACCCGATGGTGGGCTTGTCACTCGTTCAGTCCAGCGCGGCGGTGACGGGGAGTGGTGAGGAAACGCTGTTTAGCGCCGAAGGCGTGCATCTCGGGCGGACGGGTGCCACTCACCGAGACCGCACATTCGACGCCGGGTTCGCGAGTGCTGGGGATCGGTGCGCGTCCGAACGGCCGCACGGGGTGGCCCGAGGACCCGTCCGGCACCCCGGGAGGCTTCGGCGAGGCGGCACCCGCACGGTCCCGAATGAGTCATTCGCGACCTCCGCGGCGGCGCGGGGAGCGCATCCGCACGCCCGGCGGCTCGGCGAACGTCTCGAATGAGTCATTCAGGACCTCGGAGGTCCCGAATGACTCATTCGAGACACCTCGGCCACGGCCGGCGGCGCGGGAAGAGTGCGGTGCGGGCGGCCGGCAGTGCTGGAAGCAGGCGGCCGGCGGTGCGGGGAACCGGCGACGCAGGGAGCGTGCGGCGCGGCGCCTGACGGCAGCCGGGAGACGGCGGCGCGGGCGGCCGGCCACGGGAAACGTGCGACGCTGGGCGGGGGCCGCCCGCGGCACGAGGAGCCCGCAGCGCAGGGAGCCCGCAACGCGGGGAGCCCGCAGCGCAGGCGCCGGCGGCGCGGGCGCCCGGAGGCGCGAGGAAGCCGCGGCGCAGGGAGCCCGCAGCGCAGGGAGCCCGCAGCGCAGGGAGCCCGCCGTGCGGGGAGCCCGCGGTGCGGGCGCCGGCGGCGCAGGCGCCCGGCGGTGCAGGCGCCCGGCGGTGCAAGGAACATGCAGCGCAGGGCAACGTGCGGCGCGGGGAGACCCTCAGCTCGAGGCGCGCACCGCCAGCGAAACCGGCAGGACCTGCTGCCGCGGCTTCAGGCTCTGGTCGTCGAGCAGCTGCAGCAACGTCTCCACCATCGCGTGGACCTGCTCGCGCGGGTCCTGGTGCACCGACGTCAGCGGGGGGTCCATCGCCGGGGCCAGGGTGGCGTTGTCGTCGAAGCTGACCACTGCCACGTCGGCCGGGATGCGGCGGCCCGCCGCGTCCAGGGTGCGCAACGCGCCCACCGCCATCATGTCGCTCGCGACGAACACCGCGTCGAGGTCCGGGTGGCGGGCGAGCAGGGCGGACATCGCGTTCGCGCCGCCGGACAGCGTGAAGTCGGCTTCTTCGGCCAGGTCGGCCGGGTCGAGGCCGGCGTCCAGGAGCGTCTTGCGCCAGCCGGCGAGGCGGTCGATCGAGGCGCTCTGGTCCTGGGGGCCGGCGATCGTGCCGATCCGCCGGCGCCCGGCCGCGACCAGGTGTTCCACCGCCAGGCGCGCGCCGCCTTCGTTGTCGAAGTCGACGACGTGGACGCCGCGGCGGATGCCGGCCGCCTGGCCGCCGAACACGACCGGGATGCGCAGCAGGCGCAGGGCCTTGGGGAGCGGGTCGGCCCGGTGCGGCGCGAACACCAGCGCGCCGTCGACGTGCCCGCCCTCGAGGAACCGGACGGTCTTGCTCAGGTCCTCGCGCGTGTCGCTGAAGATGAGCACCATCTGGCGGCCGACGTCGGCGAGTTCGCGGTACCCGGCGCGCATGACGGACGTCCGGTACGGGTCGTCGAGGAGCCGGTTTTCCGGCTCCGAGAGCACCACGGCGATCGCGCCGGTGCGGCGGGTGACCAGCGAGCGGGCCGCCTGGTTCGGGGAATAGCCCAGGTCACGGGCCGCGGCTTGGACCTTCTCGCGCGCCGCCGCGCTGACGTACGCGTCGTCGTTCAGCGCGCGCGACGCCGTCGACCGCGACACGCCGGCGAACGCCGCGACGTCCTCCAGCGTCGGCCGCTCTTCATCCCCTGCTCGAGGCCCCACACCTACCGCCCTCGCTCCCACAACCACCCGGACGTCGACAGCTTAACCGGCGAGCGGGGACTAAGTCCGGGAGCGCTCCTCGCAGGAAACGCTCCGGTTACGACCCCTTGACACCGGTGAGACCCCCAAGCAGACTCTGCGACACCTGGGAGCGCTCCCAGATCGGCTCCCAGCAGTGAGAGCGCTCATTCCCGTCAACAAGGTGGTTGGACACGTGAGAACGATCCGGAACGGCCTGGTCCTGGCACTGGGCATCACGATGACGGCGCTCGGCGCCACGGCCTGTGGTGGCGGCGGTGACGCAACGCCCCCCGCCGCGGGTCCGAACGAGCACGTAGACCTGACGCTGGCGACGTTCACCGAGTTCGGCTACGAGGCCCTCATCCCGGAGTACGAGCGGCTGCACCCGAACATCAAGATCACCCACCGCAAGACCGGCCAGGGCGGCCCGTACCACGAAGAGCTCGTCACCAAGCTCGCCGCCGGCTCGGGCCTCGCCGACGTCACGGCGCTCGAAGAGGGCCACCTGTCCGACTTCCTCGACAAGGGTTCGAAGTTCAACGACCTGAGCAAGATCGGACCGGCCGACGCCTCCCCCGACCGCTGGCTGAGCTGGAAGTACGACGCCGCCAAGACCAAGGACGGCAAGCTCATCGGCTACGGCACCGACATCGGCCCGCTCGCCATGTGCTACCGCAAGGACATGTTCAAGGCCGCCGGCCTGCCGGACGACCCCGAAGCGGTCAAGCCGCTGTTCGCCACCTGGGACAGCTACTTCGCCGCGGGTGCGGACTTCGTGAAGAAGAGCAACGGCAAGGCGTGGTTCGACTCGGCCGCGCAGAACTTCAACGCCATGGTCAACCAGCTCCCCCAGGGCTACATCGGC
This sequence comes from Amycolatopsis sp. cg9, assembly GCF_041346945.1. Lineage (NCBI taxonomy): Bacteria > Bacillati > Actinomycetota > Actinomycetes > Pseudonocardiales > Pseudonocardiaceae > Amycolatopsis > Amycolatopsis sp. cg9. Next base: position 8,257,047 of record NZ_CP166850.1, read on the forward strand.
AGCGACGACAAGCTGGCCGTCGAGGGCAACCAGGGCATCAAGGACGCCTGGACCAAGGTCACCGACGCGGTCGCCAAGGGCGAGTCGGCCAAGCTCACCGCGTTCAGCAACGAGTGGAACACCGGCTTCAAGCAGGGCGCGTTCGCCACGAAGGTGTGCCCGGCCTGGATGCTCGGCGTGATCAAGGAGCAGGCCGGCCCGGAGAACGCCGGCAAGTGGGCGGTCACCGCGGCCTTCCCCGGCGGCGGCGGGAACTGGGGTGGCTCGTACCTGACCGTGCCGACGCAGTCGAAGCACCCGAAGGAGGCCGCCGAGCTCGCGGCCTGGCTGACCGCCCCGGAGCAGCAGATCAAGGCGTTCCAGGCCAAGGGCACGTTCCCGAGCCAGGTCAAGGCCCTCACCGACCCCGCGCTGCTGGGCAAGACCGACGACTACTTCGGCGGCACGAAGGTCGGCGAGCTGTTCGCCGAGCAGGCCAAGAAGGTCCAGAAGCCGCAGTACAAGGGCCCGGGCGACGGCCAGATCCAGGAGAACGCGTCCAGCCCGGCCCTGCAGGCGGTCGAACAGGGCAAGTCGGCGGCGGACGGCTGGAACCAGATGGTCGAAGCCGCGAAGAAGATCACGCGCTGAGCCGATGACCGTCCTCGACAAGGTCGCGCCGGAAGGGAGCAAGGCCGGGGAGCGCACGTCTCCCCGGCCCACCTTCCGTCACCGGTTGAGCCGGTGGGACGTCAAGGTCTCGCCGTACCTCTACATCGCGCCGTTCTTCATCCTCTTCGGGATCGTCGGGCTGTTCCCGCTGCTCTACACGGCGTACGTCTCGCTGTTCAAGTGGGAGGCCGGAAGCGACGATCCCGACTTCATCGGCCTCGACAACTTCAAGGAGCTCTTCGCCGACGCGCAGTTCTGGAACGCGCTGACGAACACGATCAGCATCTTCCTGCTCTCCAGCGTCCCGCAGATCATCATCGCCGTGCTCCTGGCGGCCCTGCTCGGCGCCCGGTTGCGCGGTGCGACCGGCTGGCGGGTGGGCATCCTGCTGCCGTACGCGGCCAGCCTCGTCGCCATCGGCATCATCTTCGCCAACCTGTTCGGACCCAAGTACGGGCTGATCAACGGCGTGCTGCAGACCATCGGGCTGGACCCGGTCGACTGGCAGGCCAACCGCTTCGGCAGCCACGTCGCGATCGCGATCATGGTCAACTGGCGCTGGACCGGCTACAACGCCCTGATCGTGCTGGCGGCCATGCAGGCCATCCCGAAGGAGCTGCACGAAGCGGCGCTGATCGACGGCGCCGGCACGTGGCGCCGCTTCTGGAACGTCACCCTGCCGCTGCTCCGGCCGACGCTGATCTTCGTCACCATCACCTCGACGATCGGCGGCCTGCAGATCTTCACCGAGCCGAAGCTGTTCGACGCCATGCCCGGGTCGAACAACGGCGGTTCGACCAACCAGTTCCAGACCGTGACGCTGTACCTCTACCAGACGGCGTTCCAGAACGCCGATCTCGGCTACGCCTCGGCGATCGCCTGGGTGCTGTTCCTGATCATCGTGCTGATCGCGCTGGGGAACTTCTTCCTCACCGGCCGGCTCGCCCGTCCCCAGGCGGTGAAGAAGAAATGACGACGCTCCAGAGTGAGAGCCACAAAGCCGGACTACGGCAGAAGGTCGCCACGCTCGGCAAGCCACGCAAGGCGACCTACGTCGTGCTGGCGATCTTCGTGCTCGGTTCGCTGTTCCCGTTCTACTGGTCGTTCCTGGTGGCCAGCCGCGACAACGGGATGCTCACCGAGCGCATCCCGCCGTTCGTGCCCGGCGGCAACTTCTTCGCCAACGCCTCGCGGGTGTTCGACACGGTGCCGTTCTGGAAGGCACTGGCCAACAGCGTCATCGTGTCCGGCACGGTGACCCTGACGACGGTGCTGTTCTCGTCGCTGGCCGGGTTCGCCTTCGCGAAACTGCGGTTCCGGGGGCGGAACAAGCTGTTCGTGTTCATCGTCGTCACGCTCGCCGTGCCCACCCAGCTGGGCATCATCCCGCTGTTCATCGCGATGTCCGAACTGGGCTGGACCGGGACCCTGACGGCGGTGATCGTGCCCAACCTGGTCACCGCGTTCGGCGTGTTCTGGATGCGGCAGTACACAGTGGACGCACTGCCGTACGAGCTGATCGAGGCCGCGCGCGTCGACGGCTGCAGCATGATCCGGATCTTCTGGAACGTCTGCCTGCCCGCGGTCCGGCCGGCCGCCGCGATCCTGGCGATGTTCACGTTCATGATGTCCTGGAACGACTTCCTGTGGCCGCTGGTGGTCCTGGACGCGGGCAACCCGACCGTCCAGGTCGCGCTGGAGAAGCTCCAGAGCGGCTACTACGTCGACTATTCGCTGGTGCTGGCCGGCACGACCCTGGCCACCATCCCGATCCTCATCGTCTTCGTCCTCCTCGGCCGCCAGATCGTGGCCGGGATCATGCAAGGTGCCGTGAAAGGGTGAACATGTCCGTACATCCCGACAGCGTTCGGGCGGAGACAGCGCTGATGTTCCCGCCCGGATTCGTCTGGGGCGCCGCCACCGCGGCGTTCCAGGTGGAAGGAGCCACCACGGCCGACGGGCGCACGGACTCGGTCTGGGACGTCTTCGCGCGCCGTCCGGGTGCGGTCGTGGGCGGCGACACCGGCGACCCGGCGGCCGACCACTACCGCCGGTACGCCGAGGACGTCGCCCTGATGCGGCGCCTCGGGCTCGGCGCCTACCGCTTCTCGCTGGCCTGGCCGCGGGTCCGGCCGGACGGCGGCGCGCCGAACGCCGCCGGGCTCGCCTTCTACGACCGGCTGGTCGACTGCCTGCTGGAGGCGGGCGTCCAGCCGTGGGCGACGCTCTACCACTGGGACCTCCCGCAGGTGCTGGAGGAGCAGGGCGGCTGGACCTCGCGGGACACCGCGTACCGGTTCGCCGAGTACACCGAGACGGTGCTGGAACGGCTCGGTGACCGCGTCGCGAGCTGGTCGACGCTGAACGAGCCGTGGTGCGCGGCGATGCTCGGCTACGCGGGCGGCATCCACGCGCCCGGCCGCACCGACCACCCCGCCGCCGTCGCCGCCACCCACCACCTGCTGCTGGGCCACGGGCTGGCGATGGACGTCATCCGCCGCCACGCCCCCGGCGTCCCGGCCGGGATCACGCTGAACCTGTACCCGGTGGCCCCGCACGACCCGGCCAACGTCGCCGACGTCGCCGCGGCCCGCCGCATCGACGGCCTGCAGAACCGGCTGTTCCTCGACCCGGTGCTGCGCGGCGGCTACCCGGACGACCTGGTCGCCGACCTCGAGCCGTTCGGGCTGGGCGACGTCGTCGAACCCGAGGACAGCGCGATCATCGCGGCGCACGTCGACTGGCTGGGCGTGAACTACTACCGCGACTACCGCGTCGCGGGCCGCCCGGTGCCGGGCAGCGAACCGGCGGGCCCGGAGTGGGTCGGCGCCGGCGACGTCCACTTCGTCCCGGACCCGGCGGCTCCGCGCACGGACTCGGGCTGGGAGGTCCAGCCGGCCGGCCTGACGGAGTCGTTGCTGCAGGTCCACCGCGGCTACCGGCGGGTCCCGCTGTACATCACGGAGAACGGGGCGGCCTACCCCGACGTCGTCGGCGACGGCGGTGACATCGTCGACACCGACCGCGTGGCCTTCCTGGACTCGCACCTGCGGGCGGCGCACGACGCGCTGGAGGCGGGGGTGGACCTGCGCGGGTACTTCTACTGGTCGCTGCTCGACAACTTCGAGTGGGCCGAGGGGTACGCGAAGCGGTTCGGCCTGGTGCACGTGGACTACGCGACGCAGGTCCGGACGCTGAAGCGCAGCGCGCAGTGGTACTCCCGGGTGATCGGGATGAACGGCCTGGGCTGAGCCCTGGTTGGTGGCGGGCGCCGGCGCGGGCGCCCGCCGCGAACCGGGGCGTGCATTCCCGGACCGCCGTTGCCAGACTGGCCGGTATGGGACTGCGCAGCGAAGCTTGGTTCAACAACCCCGCCGACCCCGGGATGACCGCGCTCTACCTCGAGCGGTACCAGAACTGGGGTCTCACGCGGGAGGAGCTCCAGTCCGGCAGGCCGATCATCGGGATCGCGCAGACCGGCTCCGACCTGTCGCCCTGCAACCGGCACCACCTGCAGCTCGCCGACCGCACCCGCGAAGGCATCCGCGAGGCGGGCGGGATCGCGATCGAGTTCCCGGTGCACCCGATCCAGGAGACCGGCAAGCGCCCGACCGCCGCCCTCGACCGGAACCTCGCCTACCTCGGGCTGGTCGAGACGCTCTACGGCTACCCCCTCGACGGCGTCGTCCTGACCACCGGCTGCGACAAGACCACGCCCGCGTGCCTGATGGCCGCCGCGACCGTCGACCTCCCGGCCATCGTGCTGTCCGGCGGCCCCATGCTCAACGGCTGGTACCGGGGCGAGCGCACCGGGTCCGGCACCATCGTCTGGAAGGCCCGCGAGCTGCTCGCCGCCGGGGAGATCGACGACGCCGGGTTCATGGAGCTCGTCGCGTCGTCGGCGCCGTCGCCCGGGCACTGCAACACCATGGGCACCGCTTCCACGATGAACGCGCTCGCCGAAGCGCTCGGGATGAGCTTGCCCGGCTGCGCGGCCATCCCGGCGCCACACCGCGACCGGGCGCGGATGGCCTACCGCACCGGGCTGCGGATCGTCGAGCTGGTCCGCGAGGACCTCAAGCCGTCCGACATCCTGACGCGCGAAGCCTTCGAGAACGCCATCGTGGTGAACTCGGCGATCGGCGGCTCGACCAACGCGCCCATCCACATCGGCGCCATCGCCCGGCACATCGGCGTCGACCTGCCGCTCGACGACTGGCAGCGGCTCGGCCACGCCGTCCCGCTGCTGGTCGACCTGCAGCCCGCGGGCAAGTACCTCGGCGAGGAGTTCCACCGCGCCGGCGGCGTCCCGGCGGTCGTGCACGAGCTGATGCGGCACCAGCTGATCCACGAGGACACCCGCACCGTCAACGGCCGCACCCTCGGCGACAACTGCCGCGACGCCGAGGCCGGCGACCGGGACGTCATCCGGACCTTCGGCACCGCCCTCACCGCCGACGCGGGGTTCCTCGTCCTCAAGGGCAACCTCTTCGACGCGGCGATCATGAAGTCCAGCGTCATCTCGCCGGAGTTCCGGCGCCGCTACCTGGCCGGCGGGGTCTACGAGGGCACCGCGGTCGTGTTCGACGGCCCGGAGGACTACCACGCCCGCATCGACGACCCGGGCCTCGGCGTCGACGAGCACTCGCTGCTCGTGATGCGCGGCACCGGCCCGCTCGGCTACCCGGGCTCCGCGGAGGTCGTGAACATGCGGCCGCCGGCGGAGCTGATCAAACGCGGCGTGCACGAGCTGCCCTGCCTCGGCGACGGCCGCCAGTCGGGCACCTCCGGCTCGCCGTCGATCCTCAACGCCTCCCCCGAGGCCGCGGCGGGCGGCGGGCTCGCCGTGCTGCGGACCGGCGACCGCGTGCGGATCGACCTGGCCGCGGGCACCGCCGACGTCCTGATCCCCGACGAGGTACTCGCGCTGCGCCACAAGGAGCTCGCCGAAGCGGGCGGCTACCCGGTACCGGAAGCGCAGACGCCGTGGCAGGAGGTCCAGCGGTCGATGGTCGACCAGCTCTGCGACGGCATGGTGCTGCGGCCGGCGGTGGCGTACCAGCGGATCGCGCGGACGAAGGGCATTCCCCGCGACAACCACTGACTTTCGCGCGCCGGCCCGCTTCGAACCGGCTCCGAGCGGGTACCACTCCGGTAGCCGAGGCGAGGAGGACCCATGCTTCCGGAGCGAGAAGACCACGCGCTGCGCGAAATCGAAGCGGAGCTGCGGGCGAGTGATCCCGCGTTCGCCGCCGCCTTCACCGGCCGCGAGCTGCGCCGGATCAGGCGCTCGAACCTGCTGCTCGTCCTCTGCGACGTCACGGCCGTCGTGATGCTGCTCGTCGGCCTCTTCGCCAGGGACGCCGCGCTCGTGCTCTGGGGCACCGTGAGCGCGGGGGCGCTGGTGGCGTGGCACATCGCCCGCGCCGAAACGGCCCGCCAGGCCACCGAAGACGGCGCCGCCCCCACCGCGGGAGCCCGCTAGTCCACAGTGGACCAGCCGGTCGCCTTCGCCGCGCCCGCCACCGCTTCGGCCATCGCGGGCACCAGCGCTTCGTCGAACACGCTCGGCACGATCCGCCCCGGCGCCAGGTCCTCCCCCACGACGTCCGCCAGCGCGCGGGCCGCCGCGATCAGCATGTGCCCGGTCACCCGCGGCGCGCCCGAGTCGAGCAGGCCGCGGAACATCCCGGGGAACGCCAGCACGTTGTTGATCTGGTTGGGGAAGTCGCTGCGGCCGGTCGCGACGATCTCGGCGTGCCGACCGGCGGCCTCGGGATCGACCTCCGGGTCCGGGTTGGCCAGCGCGAAGACGATCGGGCGCGCCGCCATGGCCTCGACGTCCTCCGCCGCCAGCAGCCCGCCGGCGCTCACGCCGACGAAGACGTCCGCGCCGCGCAGGGCGGCTTGCAGCGTGCCGGTGGCGCCGCCGGTGTTGGTGTTCTCCGCGAGCCAGCCCTTCTCCCCCACCAGGTCCCGGTCTTCGTGCAGGACGCCGTCGCTGTCGCAGACGACGATCCCGTCGGGCCGGTAGCCGGCGCGCAGCAGCAGCCGGGCGATCGCGCTGCCCGCCGCGCCGGCGCCGGAAATGACGACCGACGTCCCCGCCGGGTCGCGGCCGGTCAGCTTCAGCGCGTTGTGCAGCGCGCCGAGCACGACGACCGCGGTGCCGTGCTGGTCGTCGTGGAAGACGGGATGTCGAGCTCGTCGTGCAGCCGCCGTTCGACGGTGAAGCAGCGCGGGGCGGCGATGTCTTCGAGGTTGATCGCGCCGAACGACGTCGCGAGGTCCTTCACCGTGCGGACCAGGTCGTCGGGTTCGCGGCTGACCGGGCAGATCGGCCAGGCGTCGACGTCGGCGAACCGCTTGAGCAGGGCCGCCTTGCCCTCCATCACCGGCAGCGCCGCGGCCGGGCCCCGGTCACCGAGCCCGAGCAGCGCGGACCCGTCGGAGACGATGGCGACCGAGTTGGCCTTGACCGTCTCGCGGGCGAGCACCGACGGGTCGTCGGCGACCCGCTTCGCCTGGTCCGCGACGCCCGGCGTGTAGTGCTCGGCCAGGTCCTCGGGGGTGTCCAGGGCGACGCGGGTCGCCACTTCCACTTTTCCTCGGCTGCGCGTCATACCGGCCGGGTACCCGGGCGGGCGCACGTCAGTCGTGGGAGAGCGCCTCGACGAGTTCGCCGGCACCCGGGTCCGGCAGCGCCCTGGCCACGCCGGCCTGCGCCACGATGCCGGCCAGGTCGTGCCCGTCGATCACCGGCAGCCGGCGGACGCGGCCCGCCAACCCGGGGTCGCCGGGTTTACTCGGCGGCCGCGCGGGGAACTTCGGGGCGCATGCCGGATTTCCGCGGTGCCGAACCGCCGGACACCACCGACCTGGGCAGGTTGCGGTCGGCGGCGTCCGGCTGCCGTGGCTGTGCGTTACACGAGGACGCCACGCAGACCGTCTTCGGCGAAGGCGCCGCCGGGGCGAAGGTCTTCGTCGCCGGCGAGCAGCCGGGCGACAAGGAAGACGTCGCGGGCGAGCCGTTCGTCGGCCCGGCGGGCAAGCTGCTGGACCGCGCGTTCGAGGAAGCGGGTTTCGACCGGGGGTCGCTTTACGTGACCAACGCGGTGAAGCACTTCAAGTTCAAGCGCGAGGGCAAGCGCCGCATCCACCAGAAACCGGGCCGCACCGAGGTGGTCGCGTGCCGTCCGTGGCTGCTGGCGGAACTCCGCGCGGTGCGCCCGGAACTGGTGCTGCTGCTGGGCGCGACGGCCGCGCAGTCGTTGCTGGGCCCGAAGTTCCGCCTCACCGAGCACCGCGGCGAGCCGGTCTCGCCACCGGCGGAGCTGGCCGAGCTGGTGCCGGCCGCGGTGGCGACGGTCCACCCGTCGGCGGTGCTGCGGGCGCCCGACCGGGATCAGGCGTACGCCGCCTTCGTGGCCGACCTGAAGGCCGCGGGCAAGCTGCTGGGCTGAAGGGGACGTTCCTCGCATCTGACGCGCTGAAGGGGACTTTCCTCGCATCGGATGCGCTGAAAGTCCCCTTCAGCCGACCTTGGCCAGCGCGGCCTCGGCGGACGCCGCGTGCCGGTCCAGGTCGCGCCACGGGTCGTCCTTGCGGGCCAGGCGCTGCTTCTCCTTCGTCAGGCTCCAGCCGCCGGGGTCGGCCTTGCCGAGTTCGTGCCAGTCCAGTGGGGTGGCGGCCGCCGCGCCGGGGCGGGCGCGCAGGGAATACGGGGCCACGAACGTCTGGGCGTAGCCGTTGCGGTTGGCGTCCAGGAAGATGCGGTCGCCGCGCTTTTCCTTGCGCTGGGCCGTGGTCAGGCGGTCCGGGTCGGCCGCCGCGACGCGGTCGGCCAGTGCCCGGGACAGGTCCAGCACGACCTCGGTGCCGGCCGTCGCGTCCAGAGGTGCCAGCACGTGGAAGCCGCGGCCACCGGTGGCCTGGACGAACGCCGTCAGCCCCGCTGCCTCGTACTCGTCGCGGATGCGGCGGGAAACCGCGCGCAGCTCCGCGACCGGGGTGCCCTCCGGTGGGTCGAGGTCCAGCACCAGCCGGTCCGGCCGGCCGGGTGCGTCCACAGTGGACAACCAGACGTGGAACTCCACCGTTCCCTGGTTCGCCAGGTACTCCAGCGTTTCGGCGTCGTCGCACACCACGTAGTCGTCGGTCCCGCCGTCGCGCCGGGGGACGCGCTCGACGCGGATCGAGTCCGGGAAGTGCTCGCCCGGGTGCTTCTGGAACCAGCCCGGCTTCGCGATGCCGTCCGGGAAGCGCCGCAACGTCAGCGGGCGGCCGCGCAGGTGCGGCACCATCACGTCCGCGACGGTCCGGTAGTACCCGGCGACGTCGCCCTTGGTCAGGCCGTCGTCCGGGTAGAACACCTTGTCCGCGTGCGAAATCTTCATGCCCGCTCCCGTACGACGTCCGCGGCCTTCTTGTCCTCGCGCAGCCCGGCGAACCGCGGGTGCCGCAGCCGCCCGTCGCGCGTCCACTCGGAGAAGTCGATCTGCGCCACCAAGTCCGGCCGGACCCAGTGCGCGCCGCGCTCCCGGACCGGGCCGGCGAACGGCGAGCCCGCGGTCTCCAGCTCCCGCAGCCGCGCGTGCAGCGACGCCAGCAGCCGCTCGTCGAAGCCGGTGCCGACCTTGCCCGCGTACTTCAGGCCGCCGTCTTCGTGGTAGCCGAGCAGGAGCGCGCCGAAGCCGTGCCGCGCGCCCTGGGGGTCGGTGAAACCGCCGATGACGAGCTCCTGGCCGTGCGCGCACTTGAACTTCAGCCAGTCGGGTGACCGCCCGTGGTGGTACGGCGCGTCGGCGCGCTTGGCGATGACGCCTTCCCAGCCCCGCCGGCAGGCTTCCTCGAAGAACTTCTCGCCTTCGGTGTTGCGGTGCGCCGACAGCCGCAGCGGGTCGCCGAAGTCGAACGCGTCCCGCAGCAGCGCCTTCCGCTGCCGCAGCGGCAGGCCGGTCGTGTCGCGGTCGTCGAGGTGCAGCAGGTCGAACAAGTAGTAGTAGACGCGGACGCCGGTCGCGCGGGCGCGGTCCGGGTCGCTCACGTGGATCCGCGGCTGGAGCGCGGCGAAGCTCGTGTTCGCCCCGTCGAACGCGACGATCTCGCCGTCGGCGACGAAGCGCGGGCCGCCGCGCGCGGCGAGGGCCTCGACGATCTCGGGGTAGGCGTCGTCCATCACCTTGTGGTTGCGCGAGTACAGCGTCGGCGCACCGGCGTCGCGGACGCAGATCGCGCGGACGCCGTCCAGCTTGCGCTCGAAGATCCAGTCCTCGCCGGAGAACCGGCGGTCGGTGAGCGTGGCCAGGGTGGGCTCGCGCCAGCCGGGTCCGGTCACGAGGCCTTCAGCGCCTTTTCCAGCTCGGCGCGCGTCATCTTCGACCGGCCCTTGACGCCCTGCTCGCGGGCGAGCTTCTCCAGGTCCGCCTTGGACAGGTCGCCGAGCTCGCGCTTGGCCGGCTTCTTGCCGCCGCCCTTGCGGTTCTTCACGCTGCGCGACAGCGCCTCGAAGAGGTCGACGACGTCGGCCGAGGGCTCCGGCTCCTCCTCGTGCGTGATCTCCTTGCCCGCCTCTTTGGCCTTGATCAGCTCTTCGACGCGCTTCGAGTACTCGTCCCGGTAGACCTCGGGCTTCCAGGGCGCGGTCATCTCGTCGACCAGCGCGAGCGCCATGTCGAGCTCCTTGGGCCGCGGCTTCGGCAGCTCGGGCAGCTTGCCCATGACGTCCTTCGGCTTCCGCAGGTCCGCGACGAAGTGCAGGGTGTTGAGCACCATGACGCCCTCGCCGGCGCGGACCGCCGCGAGGTACTCCTTGCCGCGCAGCACGAACTTCGCGACGCCGGCCTTCTCGCTGCGGTCCATCGCCTGCAGCAGCAGGCCGTACGCCTTGGCGAAGTCCTCCTTCGCCGGCTTGAGCCAGTACGTCTTGTCGAAGAACCACGGGTCGATGTCGTCGAGCTCGACGAACTGCTCGATGTCGATCCGGCGCGAGCGTTCGGGCGCGATCTCGTCCAGCTCGTCCGGCTCGACGAGCACGTGGTCGCCACCGCCGAGGTCGTAGCCTTTGACGATCTCGTCCTGGCCGACCTCGTCCCCGGTCCGCTCGTTGACCCGGCGGTTGCGGATCCGGTCCGACGTGCCGCGTTCGAACTGGTGGAAGTGGATCGTGTGGTCCGCCACCGCGGGGTACAGCTCCACCGGGACGGTGACCAGCCCCAGGCTCAGCGCGCCGCTCCAAACCGGTCTCGCCATGTCGACCTCCTCACGGGCAGCGATACCCGTGCGGCGGCTCCCCGAAACTCAGCGTGACGGGTGTCAGGCCACTTCGCTCGCGCGGCCACCGCGGTGCAGGCCGAGCATCTCCAGCAGCCGCGCGCAGTCCTCCGGGTCCTTGGCCCGGGCCGCGACGGCCAGCGCCGCCTTGTGCCGGGTGCGCTCCTGCTCCGGGGAGTCACCGCCCTCCAGCAGGAGGTCCGCCACCGGTCGCAGGTCGTTCCGCTTGTCTCGCATCTCCGCTCCCCTCCGGGCATCCGCCTGTGCGTCCTCGCCGGCCGAATACCCCGGATCACTCCGTGAAACACAGGAGGCACCGGACGGCGTTCCGGAGACACCGGACGTTAGGCCGAACGAGTGAATTCGCCCGGTGCGAGCCCCGGAGACGGCAAGGTAGGTGAGACCCACGTCACACCAGGAGGCCGGATGGGCACCCAGATCCGCATCAGCCGCGAAGACGGCTCACTCCCCTGCGAGGTCTGCGGCTTCCCGACGATGCACGTGGCGAAGGTCGTCGCGGACGACGGGACGGTGCTCGGCCGCACGCTGGTGTGCACGACCTGCCAGCTCGGCCGGAACCGCCAGGAACCGGCCGCGGAGCCGGACGCGCCGCCGGGCGAGGTGCCGGCGAGCTGACAGCGTCGTTCAGCGCGCGGTGAGCGGGGCTCACGCCGTCGTCGTCGCCACCGCCGCCACGAACTCCGCCGCCACCTCGTGCAGCTTGCGGTTCCCGTCCTGCGACCGCTTCACCAGCCGCTGGAAGGCCTCCTCCGCCGTGATCCGGTGCGCGGCCATCAGGATCCCCTTGGCCTGGTCGATCACCGCGCGCGTCTCCAACGCCCGGTTGAGCTGGTCGACCAGCTCACGAGCCGCGAAGTACCGCCGCGCGCTGCGCAGGCCGAACACCACCGTCGCCGTGTACAGCTCCAGGATCTTCGTGCCGAGCTCGCTGAAACCGTGCTCGCCGAAGCCGAAGAGGTTGACCGCGCCGGACATGTCTTCGTCGACCGTCAGCGGGGCGGCCAGGAAACTGGCCACGCCCAGCTGCTCGGCCGACGTCACGAACTGCGGCCACAGGTCCCCCACCGCCCCGACGCCGACCCGGACCGGCTGGCCGGTCTCGGCGGCGCGCAGGCACGGGCCGTCGCCGATGCGGTACTGCTCGCGGTCGAAGTTGACCGCTCGCTGGTCGGTGCTGGCGACCGTTTCCGGTACGCCGTCGCGCACGAGGGTGATGCTCGCCATGTCGGCTCCCGGCACCACGTGCACCACGTGGTCGCAGACCGCCTGCAACATCTGGCCGAGGTCGAGCTCGGTGTCCAGCATCGCGGTCAGCGACTCCATCGCGACCGTGACTTCGTCCAGCCGTGCGGTGAGCTGCTCGTGGCCGCCCGTCATCCTGGTGACGCCCCTCATCCTTTGCTCAGGGCGCTCAAGACCAGGGAGGACCCGGGCGCGCGCCACTAGTGGGCCGCTAGCGCTTTAACGGGTCCAGCGCGAGATTACTGCATCGCGATCGGCGCGGGCGCGAGCGGTCACCGCGGCGGCGCGCCGCGCGGCCGTTCGGAGCAACGGCGGTCGCGCGACGCGGGCAAGTCCACTTCGGACAGGCGAGAACGGGGCGCGCCCGCCCGTCAGCCGCGCAGCGCCGGGAGCAGCTCCTTCTCGGCGAAGTCGAGGAAGCCCTCCTGCTGGTCGCCACCGATCTGGACGAGCGCGACGTCGGTGAAGCCCGCCTTCTCGAACTCGCGGACACCTTCGACGATCGGCTCGACGCCGGGGCCGCAGGCGATCGAGCCGGCGACGTCCTCCTCGCGGATGAACTGCGTCGCCCCGGCGAACCCGGCCGGGCCCGGCAGCTCGGCGTTGACCTTCCAGCCGCCGGCGAACCAGCGGAACTGCTCGTGCGCGCGCTTCACCGCGGCCTCGCGGTCGGGGCCCCACGAGATCGGCAGCTGCGCGATCTTGCGGGTCGGCGGCCCGAGCCGGGTCGCGTCCCACTCCTGCGCGAGCTCGACCTTCGGCTCGACGGCGATCATCGCGTCGGCGACCGGGGCGAACCGCCGCACCGACTGCGAGCCGGACACGGCGACGGCGACCGGCGTGCGCTTCTCCGGCAGGTCCCACAGCTTCGCGGAGTCGACGCGGAAGTGCTTGCCCTCGTAGTCGAAGTACCCGCCGTCGAACAGGCCGCCGATGATCTGCACGGCCTCGGCGAGCATGTCGTGCCGGACGTTGGCCGGCGGCCAGCCGCGGCCGACGACGTGCTCGTTGAGGTTCTCGCCCGCGCCGAGCCCGAGGGTGAACCGGCCGGCCGAGAGCGCCTGCACGGTCGCCGCCTTCTGCGCCACCACGGCCGGGTGGTACCGCATGATCGGGCAGGTCACGTACGTCATCAGCTCGACGCGCTCGGTGCTTTGGGTGACCGCGCCCAGCACGCTCCACGCGTAGGGCGCGTGCCCCTGCTCGGCCAGCCACGGCGAGTAGTGGTCGCTCATCACTTCGAAGTCGAAGCCGGCGGCTTCCGCACCGGCGGCGAACCGGACCAGTTCGTTCGGCCCGGTCTGCTCGGTCATCAGGGTGTAGCCGATCCGCATCGGCGCCTCCTCTCGTCAGCCCGTCGCGTACCCGGCCGATGCGGCAGGCAACCACCCGGGAACGACGTTTACCGGGTGATCAACCGGGTACCCGTACCCGCGAGGAGAAGGGAGCGGTCATGCCCCAGTCGTGGAGCGGCAAGCGCGAACGCCAGTACGAGCACATCAAGGACTCCGCCGAAGACCGCGGCGCGAGCACCGGGCGGGCCAAGGAGATCGCGGCCCGGACCGTGAACAAGAACCGCGCCCGGTCGGGCGAGTCGCGCCAGGCGAGCAAGACGTCGGTCAAGGACAAGTCCCCGCAGCAGCGCGGCGGCGAGCGGTCGGGCAACCGCAAGGGCCCGGGCGGGCCGACGAAGGACCAGCTCTACAACGAAGCCAAGCAGAAGAACATCGACGGCCGTTCGAAGATGACCAAGAAGGAACTCGAACGGGCGCTGGGCCGGTGACGCTGCGGCCGATGAACGACCCCGAATCCCCCGAACCCCGAGTGTCAGCGTTCCCCCAGATGGGTAGTACCTCCGGCATGGAAGAAACACGTGGCTCGTTCGGCGGCAAACCGACCGTCGACGAGATGCTCGACGAGCTGGTCGAGCTGCGGCTCCCCGCGATGGCGGAGCAGATCCCCCTGGTCCGCATGCTCACCCACGGCGTGGTCTCGCGCGCGGATTTCGGGCTGGACGCCATCGCCGACGCGAAGATGGCCGTCGACGAGGCGTGCGCTCAGCTGGTCCAGCTCGCCGAGCTCGGTTCGCAGCTGCACTGCCGCTTCCGGCTCGCGGTCGACGGGCTGCACGTCGTCGTGTCGACCCGGTCGACCGAAGCGCGCCCGCCGAGCGACCGCACGTTCGGCTGGCACGTCCTGACCACGCTGAGCCGCTCGGTGACCGCGCACTGCGACGTCCTCCCCGGTGGCGGCGCGGGCATCGTCACGATCGAACTGGTGCTCAACCCGGGCACGAGCGCGTGAGCGGCGAGCGCAAAACCGTCCTCCACCGCCCGGACGAATACGCCCACTGCGAGCCGTTGTTCGCGGAGCTGGGCGAGCTCGACGCCGACGACCCGCGGCGGGACGCCGTCCGGAGCAAGCTGGTGACCGAGCTGCTGCCGCTCGCCGAGCACATCGCGACGCGGTTCTCCGGCCGCGGCGAGCCCCGGGAGGACCTGGTCCAGGTGGCGCGGATCGGCCTGATCAACGCCGTCGACCGGTTCGACCCCAGCCGGGGCCACGACTTCCTGTCCTTCGCGGTGCCGACGATCATGGGCGAGGTCCGCCGGCACTTCCGCGACACCGGCTGGTCCGTGCGCGTCCCCCGCCGGCTCAAGGAACTGCACCTGTCGCTGAGCCAGGGCTCCGCGGCGCTCTCGCAGCGCCTGGGCCGTGCCCCGACGCCGACGGAGCTGGCCGAGCACCTGAGCCTGGACGTCGACGAAGTCCGCGAGGGCCTGATGGCGGGCAACGCGTACCAGGCCCTGTCGGTCGACAAGCCCGTTCACGACGACTCGGAAGCGCTGTCGCTGGCGGACACGATGGGCGAGCCGGACCACGAGATGGCGATGGTCGAGAACCACGAGGCCCTCCAGCCGCTGCTGCAGGAACTGCCCAAGCGCGAGCGCGCGATCCTGGTGATGCGGTTCTTCGGCGGACTGACCCAGACCCAGATCGCCGACCGCGTCGGCATCTCGCAGATGCACGTTTCCCGGCTGCTGTCGCAGACCCTCGAGCAGCTGCGCGGCAAGCTGACCGGCGAAGGTTAGGCGGCGGCCGGCCCGGTCCGGGCCGGCCGCGATGTCACCCCTTCCGCAGCCGCCGCCACTCTTTCGCGAACTGCTTCCGCAGCCGCTCCGCCCGCTCGGTGTCCTGGGCGTGCAGCATCCCGAAGGTGAAGGTGTTCTGTCCCTCGCCGTGCCCGGCGATGGCGAGGTGGCGCAGGACATCCCGGCCGATCACGGTGTCCTGGTGCGCGCCGAGCGTCTGCTGGACCGCCTTGACGTTCTTGCGCCACTTCCGCACCTTCTTGCCCGACACCGGCTTCACGGTGTCAGCGGCGTACCGGGCCCGCTTCGCCTTCTTCCGGACGTCGTGCAGGGCGTGCGCCAGCTCCTCGCCCGCGAGGCCGTGGGTGGCCGCCTCAGCGCGGGTCAGCTTCCGGGCCGCCTTGCGCAGCGGCTTGCGCAACCCGGCCTTCGCGGGCCTGCGCGCCTTGGCGGTCGACGGCGGGTCCGTCACCACGGCGTCCAGCTTGCGCAGCAGCGCGCGGTAGCGCTTGCCGGTCAGCGCCGTCAGCGCCCGCTCGCGCCCCTCCTCCGCCTCGCGGGCGAAGTGGCGGGTGAGGAACTGGCGCAGCGGCCCGAGCACCAGCTCCGGCGGCACTTCGTCGAGCTGTGCGCGCAGCCGCTCTTCGGCGACTTCGGCGTCCCTGGCCGGGGCCAGCTGCCGCCCGAGCCACTGCAGCTCGCCCGCGAGACCCGCGGTCCTCTCCGTGCCGAGCACCGGCTCGAAGGTGCGAAGCGTGCTCCGCAGCTTCCGGGCCGCGACGCGCATCTGGTGCACGGAATCCTCGACGTCGAGCCGCACGCCGACGTCCGCGCGGCGCAGCCGGGCCGCGTGCTCGCGCAGCGACGCCACCACCACGTCCCCCGCCGACGGCTTCTTGCCGAAGCGCGGTGGCGCCGGGACGCGGTCGCCGACCAGGCGGCGGAGCTTCGACGACCACGGCGAGGCCGAAGCGCCGGCTTCGCCCAGCGCGCGGTCGAACTCCTCGAGCAGGCCGGGTTCGGTGCCCGGGTCGAGTTCCAGCTCCACCTCGCGCCACTCGTCCAGCCGCGCGGCGTCCCCGCCCGCCTCGCCGGTCACGTGGTCGTCGGTGAGGGTCGCGATCGTGCGGCCGTCGGCGTCCGCCAGCCGGTGGGCGAAGCGGTCGGTGCGCAGGTGCGCGATCGGCATCAGCTTCTCCCCCAGCGTGTACGCGCGCACCAGGCGCCGGAACCGGCCCGGCACCTTGTGGACGTCGCCGCCCAGCGGGAGCTGGATCTCTTGCCGCTCGTCGGCCGAGACCGGGAGCTTGAGGTGCCAGCCCGCGTCGTGCCCGCCGACGCGGCGCCGCAGCGTGATCCCCGCCGCCGCGAGCCGGAAGCCCTCGGTGTCGTAGTAGGACGCGTCGAGGATCTGCTCGACCGGATCGTCCTGCGCCACCACCCCCGCCACGCCGATCAGCCGGGGTACGCCGGTGCCCGCCACGATCTCGTACTTGCGTTCGCGCTCGATCACCGACGACGGCGCTGCCATGGTCGTCCTCCCTGGGGTCCGGTTCTCCTTGGTGCATACCCGGCGCGCGGTCCGCCGACACGGGATTCGGCGCGCGAGCAGCGGGTATCCGTGCCGGAAACCCGAGCCCGGACCAGGAGCGTGCATGAACGGCAGCCACCCCGCAACCGACCTGACGATCGTCCTCGCCGGTGACCACCGGGAGCTCGACCGGCTCTGCACCGAGCTCGAACTCGGCCAGGGCAGCCCGGAGAACCGCAAGGACCTCTCCGACCACCTGATCGCGGCGCTGGTCCGGCACACCGTCGCCGAGGAGCCCTTCCTCGACGGCGAAGGCGACCTCGCCGAAGCGGACCGGCTGATGCGGCAGCTGGAGGGCGCGGGACCGCAGGAGACCCGCTTCGAGCGGCTGCTGGGCGGGCTCATCCGCGCGGTCCGGCGGCACGTCCGCGACGAAGGGCCCGCGGCCGTGACCGAGGTGCGGCGCCGTTGTTCCCCCGAACGGCGGGACACGCTGGGCCGGGCGGTCCTCGAGGCCAGGGACGCCGCCGCGACGCTGCCGCACCCCGACCTGGCCGACCGGGTGCCGCCGGCCGGGCGGCTGTGGCCGGGGCCGGGGTTCGTCGACCGCGCGAGAGCGGCGTTGCGCGGGCCGGGGCGCGACGAGAACGCATCGGCATCGGGTTGAATGGGTCCGTCACCCCATCACGGACACAGTGAGGACCGATGAGCGTCAGCGAAGAGGAGTGGGCCCGGGACCGGGCCTGGTTCGGGCAGGACGGCGCACCGCCGCCGGGCCCCTTGGCGGGGCAGTTCGCCGACCTCACGCGGACGCTGCTCGACGTGACCCCGACGGTCGGCGGCGTGCTCAAGCTCGTCGTCGGCGCCGCGGTCGCGATCGTCCCGGACGCCCACCTGGTCAGCGTCACCCTGCGCGACCCCGACGGCCGGTTCCACACGCCGGTCGAGACCGATCCCGTGGCCCTGGAGCTCGACCAGCTGCAGTACGACCACGGCGAAGGCCCGTGCGTGGAGTCGGCCCGGCCGGACGGCCCCGCCATCGGCTGGTCCCAGGACGTCGGCCGCGACCCGCGCTGGCCGTCGTTCGGCCCGGGCACGGCCCGGCGCGGCTACCACTCGGTGCTGGCGACGGCGCTGGTCCCGGACGCCCGCCCGCCGCGGCTGTCGGGGGCGCTCAACATCTATTCGCGCACGCCGGGGGCGTTCGACCGCCAGGCCATCGACACCGCGCTCCTGCTGGCCACCCACGCCTCGCTGGCGCTGGCCCACACCGAAGCCGTCGCCGCGGCCGAGCTGGAATCCGAGCACCTGCGCCGCGCGATCGACAGCCGCGACGTCATCGGCCAGGCGAAGGGCATCCTGATGCAACGCCGCGGCATCACGGCCGACGAAGCCTTCGACGTGCTGCGCCGCGCGTCCCAGGACCTGAACGTGAAGCTCGCCGACCTCGCCCGCACCCTCGCGACCCGGCACACCGAGGTCGACCTGCCGGCTCGCGAGGGCTGAGCCTCACTGCGCCGAGTAGGGCGACCGGTGCTCCAGCGACGGGCTGACCTCCGGGTACCGGCCGTCCTGACCCGGCACCGGGGTCACGGTCGGGGTCTGCGGCTCCACCCGCTGCTGGCGGCCGCCGCGCTGGACGACCGCTTCGACTTCCTGCTCGCCGCGGATGCGGGCCAGCACGCCGAGGGTGATCGCGTGGGCGATCGCGAGGATCAGGAGCAGGACGCCGAGGCGGCCGACGACACCGGGCAGGTCGCTGTCGCCCATGTCGATGGTCGAGATCAAGGCCAGCACACCCAGCGTCGCCAGGTGGAACAGCACCGTGACCAGGCGGGTCATCGAAGCGCCCGCCGCCGGATCGCCGTAGGAGTTCTCCAGGTACCGGCGGCCGCTGCGGTAGATGATCTGCCCGTCGATGAGGACCAGCGCGATGCCGATCGCGAGGAACGACAGATACGCGTTCGTGGTCATGCCGGACGCTCCTTCCAGGGGGACCTTGCCGGGGGAATACCCTCGGCGTCGCTCAGGGAAACGCCGCGGTCACCCCGTGAAAGCGTCCGGGTCCGGTCCGGTGCGCCGGCCCGCGTCGAGCTCGCCGATCGCCGCCATGTCCTCGTCGTCGAGTTCGAAGCCGAAGACGTCGATGTTCTGCCGGATCCGGTCCGGCGACGACGACTTGGGGAACACGATGTTCCCGAGCTGCAGGTGCCAGCGCAGCACGACCTGCGCGGCCGTCCGCCCGTGCTTGCGCGCCAGGTCGGTGAGCACCGCATCGTCGAGCACTTCGGCCTGCGCGAGCGGGCTCCACGCCTCGGTCGCGATCCCGTGCTCCCGGTGGTACGCGCGCAGGTCCGGTTGCTGCAGCGCGGGGTGCAGCTCGATCTGGTTGACCGCGGGCACCGTGCCGGTTTCTTCGGCGAGCCGGTCGAGGTGCGCCGGCTGGAAGTTCGACACGCCGATCGCGCGCGCCTTGCCCGCGCGCAGGATCTCCTCGAAGCCCTGCCACGTGCGGACGTAGTTCTCCTTGTGCGGCAACGGCCAGTGGATCAGGTACAGGTCGACGTGGTCGAAGCCGAGCCGCCGCAGGCTGCCTTCCAGCGCGGTGATGGCGTTGTCGTGGCCGTGCGCGTCGTTCGCCAGTTTCGTCGTGACGAAGACGTCTTCGCGTTTCAAGCCCGATTCCGCGATTCCCGCGCCGACGCCCGCTTCGTTCCGGTACATCTGCGCGGTGTCGACGTGGCGGTACCCGGCTTCGAGGGCCGTTCGCACGGCCTGCGCGGTTTCTTCCGGCGGGATCTGGAAAACGCCGAACCCGAACTGCGGGATCCGCACGCCGTTGTTCAGTGCGACGGTGGGAACGTCGGCGGTGGTGGTCGTCATGCTGGCGGCCTACCCGGGGTTCCCGGACGCGAAACACGGCGGGGCGGCCGTCCGCCGCCCCGCCGCGTGATTCACCCTGATCGGGTTAGCTACCCGGACGCTCCACGTCACCGCGCCAGCCGCCGGACTCCCGGCCCTGCCGCTCGATGAACTCCTTGAAGCGCTTCATGTCACCCTTCACCCGGCGGTCGAGCACGCCCAGCTTGTCGGCGACGTTCTCGGCGAACCCCTCCGGGTCGATGTCCATCTGCGCGGTGACGCGCGTGTGCGCGTCGCCGAGCCGGTGGAAGGTGATGACGCCGGCGTGGTCCGGCCCGGAATCGGACGTCCACGCGATCCGCTCGTCGGGGTGCTGTTCGGTGATCGTCGCGTCGAATTCGCGCGTCACGCCACCGAACCGCGTCACCCAGTGGGTGTGCGTGGCGTCGAGCTGGCGGATCTGTTCGACGCCTTCCATGAACCGGGGGAATTCCTCGAACTGCGTCCACTGGTTGTAGGCGGTCGAAACGGGGACTTCCACGTCCACGATTTCGGTGATCGTGCTCATGCACTCCTCCTGCTCGGTGGTGGAATTCCCCGGCTACCCGGTGGTGCGGCGGTCAAACCCGGCGTGATTGACCCGCCGCGCGCCGGGTACCCGGCGGTCAGGTGAAGGAGGTGTTCCGTGATCGAAGAGGTGAACCGGAAACCGCCGGCGGACCGCTCCGTCGGCGAACTGGTGACGGACTTGACCGGCGAAGTCAAACGACTGGTCCGGGACGAGATGCGGCTCGCGGTCTTCGAACTGCAGCGCAAGGGCAAGAAAATGGGCTTCGGCGCCGGGCTGTTCGGCGCGGCGGGGCTCTTCGCGCTGTTCGGCGCCGCCACGCTGGTCGCCGCCGCGGTGCTGGCGCTGGCGCTGGTCGTGCCCGGCTGGCTCGCGGCGGTGATCGTCGCGGTCGCGCTGTTCCTGGTCGCGGGCATCGCGGCGCTGGCCGGCAAGAAGGAAGTGACCCAGGCGGTGCCGCCGGTGCCCGAAGAAGCGATCACCGGCGTCCGCGACGACGTCGACACCGTGAAGCAAGGGGTGCGGACATGAGCGGCGACTTCCCGAAGAACGCCGAGGAGGCGCGGCTCGACCGGGACACCACCCGGGAAGAGCTGACCGAGACCCTGGAAGCGCTCGGGCAGAAGCTCGACGTGAAGACCCGGGTCAAGGAGAACGTCGACGAGAAGCTCGACGTGGCGACCGCGAAGGTCGCCGACGTGACGAACGAGCCGACCGCGGTGAAGTTCCGCCAAGGCGCCGACGCCGTCCGCGCCAACCCGGTGCCGGTCTTCGCCGGGGTGCTCGGCCTGCTGATCGTGATCCGCCTGATCGTGCGCCGGAGGAATTCGTGAACAAGGTGCTGTACAAGCCGCTCAGCTGGGTGGTCGGCGCGCTGGGCGGCGTCCTCGCCGGCCAGGCGTTCAAGCAGGTCTGGAAGCGCGTGGCCGGGGAGGACGACGCCCCCGACGCCACCGACCGCGACTACACCTGGCAGCAGGTGGTCATCGCGGCGGCGGTGCAGGGGGCGATCTTCGGTGCCGTCAAGGCCGCCACCGAGCGGGCGGGTGCGGTGGGCTACCGCAAGGCCACCGGCGACTGGCCGGGCGACGACTGAGCACAGTGGACGGACACGGGAGGGGTGGCCGCCGCGCGGTCACGCCTCCCGGCCGGGCTCGGTGGTGAGGCCGACGAGGGCGGACCCCACACGCGGGTGGGTCTTCAGCACCAGGTCCGCGCCGGTCGCCTCCAGCGAGCGCGTCACCGCGTGGCCGCCGACGACGACGGCGAGGTCGAGACGGTCGTTCGCCTGCAGCAGCGACCGGACGCCGGCGCAGCTGAGGAAGGCCACCCGGGTCAGGTCGGCGACGACCCGCTCACCCGTGGCCAGTGCTTCGTCGAGGGTGCCGACCGTGGCCGCGTCGATGTCGCCCACCAGGGTGACGACGCGGACCCCGCCCGGGCG
The DNA here is from genome assembly GCF_041346945.1 of Amycolatopsis sp. cg9. NCBI lineage: Bacteria > Bacillati > Actinomycetota > Actinomycetes > Pseudonocardiales > Pseudonocardiaceae > Amycolatopsis > Amycolatopsis sp. cg9. Next base: position 8,278,730 of record NZ_CP166850.1, read on the forward strand.
CTCGGTGGTGGTGGCGGTCAGGCCGGCGGGTTCGTAAACGGTTCGGAAGATGTCGTGCATGGCGCTCCCTTTCGCAGCGTGCAGGGGCGCTGACCGGAGCACGTGTCTGAACAACAGCCAACACCCTGACCGTACGCCCCTGTGCCGAGAGGTCAACCCCGCGGGTTTCCCGGCCTCGACCTCGGGTAATCGACCGGCGACGAGATCAGGACGAGATCCGGTCGAGGAAAGGGGATCCATGCGTGTCGTGATCGTCGGCGGCGGCTTCGCCGGGTACAACGCCGCGAAGAGCCTGCGCAAAGAGGCCGGCGAGGACGTCGAAGTCGTCGTGCTGAACCCGACGGACTACTTCCTGTACCTGCCGCTGCTGCCGGAGGTGGCCGCCGGGATCCTGGACCCGCGGCGGGTCGCGGTGTCGATCCCCGAAACCCTCTCCGGGGTGCGCCTGGTGCTGGGCACCGCGACCGGCGTCGACTTCGATGCCCGCACGGTCGCCTACACCGACCCGGAGGACGGCGAGCACGAGATCCGCTACGACCGGCTGGTGCTGGCCGCGGGCAGCGTGAACAAGCTCCTGCCGATCCCCGGCGTCCCCGAGTACGCGCACGGCTTCCGCGGCGTGCCGGAGGCGCTGTACCTGCGTGACCACATCACGCGCCAGATCGAGCTCGCCGCCGCGGCGGACGACCCGGCCGAACGCGACGCGCGCTGCACGTTCGTGGTGGTCGGCGCGGGGTACACCGGCACCGAAGTGGCCGCGCAGGGCCCCGCGTTCACCGCCGCGCTCGCCGCGCGCCACCCCGAGCTGGACGGGCAGCCGATCCGGTGGCTGCTGCTGGACGTCGCCGACCGGGTGCTGCCGGAGCTGGCCGAGCGGCTGGGGCGGACCGCCGACGAGGTGCTGCGCTCGCGCGGCGTCGAAGTGCTGATGAAGACGTCGGTGGACAACGCCGACGCCAAGGGCGTGACGCTGACGAACGGCGACTCGGTGCCGACCCGCACGCTGGTGTGGTGCGTCGGCGTGCGGCCGGACCCGCTGGTGGCCGGCCTCGGCGTCGAAACCGCCAAGGGCCGGCTGGTGGTCACCGAGCGGCTGACCGTGCCGGGCCGCGACGACGTGTTCGCCTGCGGCGACGCGGCCGCCGTCCCCGACCTCACCCGCCCCGGCCAGTACACCGCGATGACCGCGCAGCACGCCGAGCGGCAGGGCAAGCTCGCCGGGCGCAACGTCGCGGCGTCGCTCGGCTACGGCCGCCCGGGCACCTACCGGCACCACGACCTCGGCTTCGTCGTCGACCTCGGTGCCGGCGCGGCCGCGGCGAACCCGTTGCACATCCCGCTGTCCGGGCTCCCGGCGAAGTTCGTGACGCGCGCCTACCACCTGATGGCGATGCCGGGGAACCGGGTGCGCACCGCCGCCGACTGGCTCCTGGAGCGGCTGACCGGCCGCCAGACCGTCCAATTGGGACTCGTCCGCTCGGGGTCCGTGCCGCTCGACACGGATTCGCCGGAACTCCCCCGCCGTGGAAAGGATTCCCGATGACCGTCGACCCGCTGCGCTCCGCCGGCCCGCCCGTGGTGATCGCCGGTGATCCGGCGGGTGCCAAGGTGATCGTCCTCGACCCGTCGGGCGCGGGGAGCCACGACGAGCTGCCCGGCAGCTGGCGGCCGCTGGCGGAGGAGCGCGCGGTCTTCTGGTGCCGCCTCCCGGCGGGCGGCGCGCTCACCGAAGCCGACGACCTCCTCGGCGACGCGGGCCCCGCCGACCCGGAGATCACGGTGGTGGCCAGCGGCCCGTTCGCGGCGGGAGCCCTCCAGCTGGTCGAACGCCACCCGGGCGCGGCGGCCCAGCTCCTCCTGGTCGACCCGGCCGCGGACGCGTCCCTCCCGGCCGGCGACGCGAGGGCGGCGAACGAAGCCTGGCTGGCGGAGCACGACGAGGCCATCGCGAAGCTGCGGGAGGCCGGGACGGTGGTGCGGGTGGTGGCGTCGAGCAGCGACGGCCCGGAAGACCGGGTACCGCCGCCGTTGCCGCTGGGCCACCCGCAGGTGGTGGCGGCGGTCCGGATGGCTCTCGGCGACCGCTAGGCCGTCAGTCGAGGCAGAACTCGTTGCCTTCGACGTCCTGCATCACGATGCACGACTCGTTGTACTCATCGGCGTACAAGGTCTGGAAGTGACTGGCGCCGAGCGCGATCAGCCGGTCGCGTTCGGCCTCCAGCGCGGCGAGCCGCTCGGCGCCCCGCAGCCCGGTGCCGACCCGCACGTCGAGGTGGACCCGGTTCTTGACGACCTTGCCTTCGGGAACGCGCTGGAAGAACAGCCGCGGACCTTCGCCCGTCGGATCGGCGCAGGCGAACGCCGCCCCCTGCCGCTCGGCCGGCAGCGACCGATCGAAGTCGGCCCACGTGGCGAAGCCGGACGGCGCCGGCGGGACGACGTACCCCAGCACCTCGCACCAGAACCGGGCGACACGCTCGGGTTCCGCGCAGTCGAAAGTGATCTGTACCTGCCTGATCGTCCCCATCGGACCACCCTAACTTCGGCGTCCACGGGTTTTGCCGAAGGGGGTCCGGCTCAGTTCCGGCCGAACCAGGGGCGCAGGTCGTAACTCCGGTCGCAGTACCGGTCCGCCGCCCGCTCGCGCTCGGCGATGTTCGCCGGGACCCCACCGCGGAACAGCGCGGACAGTTCGATCATCGTGAACGCGCCGCCGGCTCCGGCCGTGCCGTCGCGCGGCGGCACCGGCACGTCGATCCCGAGCACCACGCCTTCGCGGTGGTAGCGCAGGTAGAGGCGCAGCGCGGTGAGCTCGTGGCAGGAGAACCCGGCCAGGCCGAACACCTCGTTTTCCAGGTCCGCCGGGGTGCCCCCGACGAACCGCACGGGTGCTCCGTGGAACCGGTGGTCCGCGCGGTCGTCGGCGAGGTATTCGTCCCGGTGGCGGTGGACTTCCCGGATCGCGTCGATCGCCCGGTTCCAGGGGACCGCGGTGCCGTCGGTGCGGAACAGCGGCAGTTCGATGCCGTACCGGCGATCCGGGTCCTGGTCCGGCATGAGCCCGGCCAGCAGGCGCATCGGGGACTGGCGGACCACCGCGCACACCGCGGGCGCCGACCGGTCGCCGAGCGTCGAGGTGAATTCCAGCAGGCGAGCCAGGATCGTCCGGTACGCCCAGTCGGCCCGCTCCGCGCCGACTTCGGTCACGGCTGCTCCGCCGCACCGCGGGCCAGCGCCACGAACCCCCGCACCACCGGGGAACCCGCGTCCGCCCGCCAGGCCAGTCCCAGGTCGATCCGCGGCACCGGATCCTCCAGCCGTCGCAGCGCCACCCCGCGGCGCCGCAACCCGCGTGCGCGGTGCTCCGGGACCGCCGCGATGCCCGCGCCCTCCGCGACCGCGCGCATCAGCTGCTCGTCCTCCGGCTCCTCCCGGACGATCGGCGGCAGCCCGCCCGGCCAGACCTGGCCGCTGATCGCGTCGTACTGGCCCGGGCCGTTCCCGCGCGGCCAGAACACCACCGGCTCCGCCGCGATCCACGCCCGCCGCACGCGGCCCCGGCGGCGGGCCAGCGCGTGCCCGGACGGCAGCGCGATCAGCACCTCCTCCGAACCGACCACCGCGACCTCGAGGTCCGGCGCGTCCACCGGCGGCCGCACGAACCCGAGGTCGATCTCCCCCGCGCGGAGCCGGGCCACGTTGAAGCTCGTCCAGCCGGTCTCCAGCGCCAGGGAGACCGCCGGGTACCGCGCGCGGTAGGCCGCCACCAGGTCGCCGGCCAGGGGGCCCGGAGCCGAACGCGTGTAGGCGATCCGCAGCCGTCCGGTGTGGCCGCGGCCGGTCGCCGCGATGACGCCGCGGGCGCGGTCGAGGCGGTCGAGCAGGTCGCGGGCCTCCGCCGCCGCCACGCGGCCCGCCTCCGTGAGCGCGAACCGGGGACCCGAGCGGTCGAGCAGCGCGACGCCCAGCTCCGCTTCGAACGCGCGGATCTGCTGGCTCAGCGACGGCTGCGACACGAACAGGCGGGCCGCCGCGCGCGTGAAGTGCATCTCCTCGGCGAGCACGGCGAAGTAGTGCCATCGGCGCAGGTCCACCCAGCCACTATAGGCCTGGCCTATGACACCAGTGGGATGAAGTCTTGGACCGGCGCCACCCGGGCGCGCTGTCCTGGGAGCGTGAACCGCACCGAACGCAAGCTCCGCGCCCTCGCCGCCGGCCACGACCTCGTCGACCCGGTCGCCGGGTTCGTCGACCTCGCCGGGATCCGCGAAGCCGTCGAAGACCTTACGAAGGCCTTCGCGCCCCTCGGCCGCGTCCAGCACACGGTCGCCGTCAAGGCGTGCGGCCTCGCGCCGCTGCTGCACTACCTCGGCGACCTCGGGGTCGACGCCGAGGTCGCGAGCCCGGGCGAGACGGCCGTCGCCGAAGCCGCCGGGGTGCGCGGCCCGCGGCTGGTCCTCGACTCCCCCGCCAAGACCACCGCCGAGCTCGCGCACGCCCTCGCCGAGGGCACCGCGATCAACGCGGACAACTTCCAGGAGCTGGCCCGGCTCGACGACCTCGTCGGGACCGCCCCGCGCTCGGTGCTCGGCGTGCGGATCAACCCCCAGGTCGGAGCCGGGTCGATCGGCGACACCAGCACCGCGACCACGACGTCGAAGTTCGGCGTTCCCCTGCGGGACGACCGGGACCTCCTCAAGGCGGCGTTCGCGCGCCGCCCGTGGCTGACCCGGCTGCACGTCCACGTCGGCTCGCAGGGCTGCCCGCCGGAGCTGATGGCCGACGGCGTCGCCGCCGTCCACGGACTCGCCGAGGAGATCAACGCCGAAGCCGGGTACCGGCAGGTCACGAGCATCGACCTCGGCGGCGGGCTGCCGGTGAACTTCGAGTCCGACGAGCATGGGCCCACTTATTCCGATTACGTCGCGACGCTGCTGGCCAAGACCCCCGCCCTGGCCGGCGGGCGCTACGGCTTCGTGACCGAGTTCGGCCGGTCCCTGCTGGCCAAGAACGGGTTCCTCGCCACCACCGTCGAGTACACGAAGGTCGCCGGCGGGCGGCCCATCGCCGTGACGCACGCGGGCGCCCAGGTCGCCGCCCGCACCGTGCTCCAGCCGGAGCACTGGCCGCTGCGGCTGACCGCGCTCCACGCCGACGGCACGCCCAAGACCGGGCCCGGGGTGCCGCAGGACATCGCCGGTCCGCTGTGCTTCGCCGGCGACCTCCTCGCCCGCGAGCGGCCGCTGCCGCTCCTCGACCCCGGCGACCTCGTCGTCGCCCACGACACCGGCGCGTACTACTTCGGCGCGCACTACGCCTACAACACGCTCCCCCGCCCGGCCGTGCACGGCTTCACCGTGTCCGAGCGCGGCGAAGTCCGGTTCACGCCGATCCGCCGTGCGCAGACACTGGCCGAGCTGGTCGCGGACGCCGGCGGCGAATACGCCGGATCGCTCCCGGCGGCGTGATCACCGGCGTACGATCCGGGCACGCCGAGGGGAGACTGCCATGGGGGCCGGCCGGTCATCGGAGCTGCCGCGATTCGCCGCGCTGCCGGTCGGGCTCGTGGTCGCGGGTCAAGCCGCCGTGCTGACCGCGTTGTCCGGCCGCTACGGCTTCCACCGCGACGAACTGTACTTCGTCGCGTCGGGCCACCGCCCGGACTGGGGTTACGTCGACAACCCGCCGCTCACGCCGTGGCTCGCCCGCGCGTCGACGGCGGTGTTCGGCGAAACCCCCACCGGTCTCCGGGTCGTCGCGACCTTGCTGGGCCTGGCGACGGTCGTGGTCGTCGCGCTGATCGCCCGCGAATTCGGCGGTGGCCGCGGGGTCCAGCTGTTCACCGCGGTCGCGACGGCGTTGTCGTCGTACGTCCTGGTGGTGTCGCACATGCTGGCCACCAACTCCGCGGACCTGCTGCTCTGGTCGCTGATCGCGCTGTCCGGGCTGAAGCTGCTGCGCACCGGCGACGGCCGGTGGTGGCTCGCGGTCGGTGCCGCCGCCGGGCTCGGCCTGGCGAACAAGTGGCTGGTGCTGCTCCTGCTGTCCGGGCTCGGCGTCGGCGTGGCCGTCGCCGGGCCGCGCCGGGTGTTCCGGACCTGGTGGCTCGCCGCCGGGATCGGGCTCGCCGTCCTGCTCGCCGCGCCCGTCGTGGCCTGGCAGGCAGCGCACGGCTGGCCGATGCTCACCGTCGCCGGCGGGATCAGCGAAGACGACGGCGCGGAGAACCGCGTGCTGTTCGTGCCGATGCAGCTGGTCCTGCTCTCGCCGGTGCTGGTGCCGGTCTGGCTCGCCGGGCTCGTGCGGCCGTGGCGCGAGCCGGGGCTGCGCTGGGCGCGTGCCCTCGCGATCGCCTACCCCGTGGTCTGCCTCGAACTGCTGGTGGTCGGCGGGAAGCCGTACTACTCGATCCCGGTGCTGCTGCCGCTGGTGGCGCTCGGCGCGGAGCCGGTGCTGCGGTGGCTGGGCCGGGGCCGGGCGATCCGGCGGGCGCTTTCCGGCGCGGCCGCCGCGGTCTGCGTCGCCGTGTCCGTCCTCATCGGGCTCCCCGTGGTGCCGCCCCCGGCGCTCGACGGCGTCCTGCTGGCGCTGAACAAGGAACCCGGCGAGCAGGTCGGCTGGCCGGACTTCGCCGGCAGCGTGGCCGGCGCGTGGCAGCGGATCCCGGAGACCGAGCGGGACACCGCGGTGATCCTCGCCGGCAACTACGGCGAAGCCGGGGCGATCGAGCACTACGGTCCCGAGCTCGGGCTGCCGCGGCCCTATTCGCCGCACATGTCCTACGCGGACTGGGGGCCGCCGCCGGACCGGCTCGTCGGCCCGGTCCTGCTGATCGGGCGGATCGACCGCGACGCGCCCGCGGCCAAGCTGATCACCGGCTGCCGCGCGGTCGCCAAGCACCACAACGCCGACGGCGTCGACAACGACGAGGAAGGCGTCGTGCTCTCGCTGTGCACGCTGACCCGGCCGTGGTCCGTCGCGTGGCCCCAGCTGAGACTTTTCTACTGAACGGTTCGTCCGGTTCGCGCTACCCTCGGGCGCATGGTGGCGAGGCGCACGGCGGTGGCCGTGGTGGGGGCGGGCCCGGCCGGACTCACGGTGGCGAACCTGCTGCGGCGCGCGGGCATCGCCTGCGTGCTCCTGGAGCAGGAAAGCCGTGCGTTCGTCGAACAGCGGCCACGGGCCGGGTTCATCGAAGAGTGGGCGGTCCACGGGCTCGAGCGACGCGGACTGGGCGAGCGGCTCGTCGCGAAGGCACCCCGGCACGCGGAGTTCGAGTTCCGCTTCGCCGGGCGGCGGCACACCTTCCGCTACGGCGACGTCACCGGGCAGCGGCATTTCGTGTACCCGCAACAGCTCCTGGTCACCGACCTGCTCGCCCAGTACACCGGCGCGGGCGGCGAAGCGGTCTTCGAGGTCTCGGACGTAGAGCTGCACGGCGTGGCGTCGGACTCCCCCGCCGTCACGTTCCGGACCGCCGCGGGCGAGCACCGGATCGACTGCGACTTCGTCGCGGGCTGCGACGGCGCCCGCGGCGTCACCCAGGGGTACCTGCCGGCGGAATCGACGGTGAAAGCCCACCACGACTACGGAATCGGCTGGCTGGCGCTGCTCGCCGAAGCACCGCCGTCCGCCGACGGCGTGCTGTTCGGCATCCACCCGCGCGGCTTCGGCGCGCACATGGCCCGCACGCCCGGCGTCACCCGGTTCTACCTGCAGACGGCGGCCGGCGAGACCGAAGCGGACTGGCCCGACGAGCGCGTGTGGCGGGAACTGCAGGCCCGGCTGGCCGTGCCGGATGGCCCGATCATCGAGGGACGGCTGTTCGAGAAGCGCATCCTCGACATGCACAACTACGTCGTCGAACCGATGGCGCACGGCCGCCTGTACCTGGCGGGCGAGTCGGCGCACCTGGTCGCGCCGATCGCGGCCAAGGGCATGAACCTGGCCCTGCACGACGCTTTCCTCCTCGCGGAGGCGTTCGAGGCGCACTACGCGGGCGATCCTTCACGGCTGGCCGGGTACTCCGCCGCATGCCTGCCCCTGGTGTGGCAGTACCAGGAGTTCTCGCTGTGGCTGTCGGACATCTTCCACCACACCGCGGCCACGGCGGAGAACCCGTTCCCGGCGCGCATCGCGGAGGCCCGGATGCGCCGCCTGCTGGGCTCCCCCGCCGCGGCCGCGGCGTTCGCGGAGCTGTACATCGGCAAGGACGCCGACCACTAGCTCCAGGCGATCTTGAACACCCAGGTGTAGCGGCCGGCTTGCCGCGCCGCGGCCGGGACGTCGATCACCAGTGCGCCGTCTTCGACCGTCCAGTGCAGGTTCCCGCGGTACCCGAGGAGGGTCACCCGGTCGCCGGTGCGGATCGGGACCGGTGCGTCGACGACCAGCCTGCTGCCCGGTGCCGCCAGCGAATGGACGTAGAAGGCCTCGTTCTGCTTGACCGTGAACCGCAGGTCGCCCAGCTGCGCCATCCGCGACCAGTACGTCGTGCCGTAAATGGCTTCGCCGTTGACCTTCAGCCACGCGCCGGCGTCGCGCAGGTGGCGCTGCATGACATCCGGGATGGTGCCGTCGAAGTCCGGGCCGATGTCGAGCAGGAAGTTGCCGTTCTTCGAGACGATGTCGACGAGCGTGCGGACGACCTCCTCCGCCGTCATGTACCGGTCGTCCGGGGTCGCGCGGTTGTAGCCGTAGGAGAACGGGTCGAGGCCGCGGCTCGCCTCCCACTTCGCCACCACGGTGTTCGGGTACGTCGTGTACTCCGGCGTCGTGAAGTCGTGGTCGGGGATGCCGCCGCGGTCGTTGTAGGTGACGTCCTTGGGGCGCTTGCGGTTCTTCGCGCGGTTGAAGTACTCGGTGAGCACCGTCCGGCTGTCGTTGACGCCGCCGATGTCGAACCACAGCACGTCCGGGTCGAACTCCGAGATCAGCTCGAGCACCTGCGGGGCCTGGTAGTCGCGGACGAAGTCCTTGCCCGCGGTGTACCCGGTGTAGGGCAGCGCCGCGCCGGTGTACGGGTTGCGCGGCGCGTGGCCCATCCACGGGTTGTCCGGGTTGAACCATTCGGGCAGCGAGAAGTACAGGCCGTTGCGCAGCTGGGGGGTGTACTTGCGGGACGCCTTGAACAGTTCGTCGATGATGTTCCGCTTCGGGCCCAGCTTGACGGAGTTGCGGTCGCTGACCTTGGTGTCCCACAACGCGAAGCCGTCGTGGTGCTTGGAGGTCAGGACGTAGTACTCGGCGCCGGCGTCCGCGATCAGGTTCAGCCAGGTGCGCGGGTCGAACTTCGCCGCGGTGAACAGCGGGATGAAGTCGTCGTAGGTGAAGTTTTCGCCGTACTTCTCGCGGTGGTAGGCGTAGGTGGCGCCGTTGGGGTCCTGCTGGTTCTGCCAGTACCACTCCGCGTACTGCTGGCCGACCGGCGCCCACGCGGGCACGGCGTAGACGCCCCAGTGGATGAAGATGCCGAACTTGCTGTCGTTGAACCAATACGGCGCCCGGTGGGTGGCGAGGGAGGCGTCGGTCGGCCGGAAGTCCGGGACGCCGAGGGTGATCGGCACCTGCTGCGTCGCGAGGGTGCCGCGGCCGGCGGTGACGCGGACCTGGCCGTTGGTGGTGGTGCCGGGCGGCACGGACGCGTTCGGCGCGAGGCCGAGCCGGACCGTCGCCTGCTCCCCCGGCGCCAGCGCGCGGATGGTGGCCGGGACGGTGGTCCGGCCGCCGGGGACGTCGACGGTGACGGTGACCCGGTCGCGGGCCCCGAGCCACACGGTGCCGGCGTTGACGACGGTCGCTTCCGCGGCTTGCGGGCCGCCGTCGGTGAGCAGGTTCGCGGTCGACCGGCCGTCGAGCACGAGCGCCGAGCGGCCCACGGCGACCGGCTGCAGGGTGAGCGCGAAGACGTGCAGGCTGGAGACGTTGGGCGCCGGGTTCGCGGTCGTGGGCAGCGTGAGCGCGACGGCTTCGCGGGCCGGGTCGACCCAGACCTGGCCGGTGGCGAGCGAAACGGGGTTGTTGTCGACGACCCCGCCGGGTGCGTAGCGGAACGGCGAGACGAGGGCGCCGGTGCCCGTGTACCAGTCGGGGCCGGAGAGGGAGCCGGTGCTGGTGGTGCCATCGGCGTAGTGGACGGTCGCGGTGCCGCCTGTCGTGCCGTAGCTGGCCGCGACCAGGAAGTACGCGACGAAGTACCGCCCCTTCGGCAGGTCGATCCGCTGGCCGGTGGCGGCGATGTTGTTCTTCGCGCCGGCGGCCGCCGAGCCGAGCTTGAACGGCACCCCGCCGACGGTGGCGGTCTGCCCGGCGGGCAGGTGCTCGGCCGGGAAGGTGTAGCCGGACCCGTCGAAGTCACCCCCGGCGGCCGACGCGCTGTCGATGCCGTCGTTGGTGAACCAGCCGTCGAGCACGACGGGAACGGGTGGCGGCGGCGGGACGATCGGGGTGTCCGGCCCGTCGGCCGCGGCGTCGAAGGGAATCGCGGCACCGGCCGGGGTGCGTCCGGCGGCGCTCAGGGCAACGGCACCACCCAGGGCGATGCCGAGAGCTTGACGGCGGGGGAAGGTCGTCACTGAACCTCCAGGGATCGGATGACTACGGCGGAATGACGACAGGGTTCGCCCCCTGCGGGCCTAGCTGTCGTTGGCGGAGCTGATTCATCCGATGACTGACCCTGCTCGCTGGGTCTCCCGGTGTCAAGAGGCGATCGAACTGAACCTCGCCCCCGGCCGGCGCGTGGTCCTCAGTGACGAGCTGCAGCACTCGACACCCGCGCCAGACCAGCCGCGACGAAGGGCCAGACCGATGTCCACCTACCCGAACGCGCTGAGCCGCCGCGCGATCGCCATGCTGAAGGCGATCGGCGAGGGCCGCGCCGAGCTCCGCTGCAGCTGCGAACCCGATCTCCGCGTCGACGGGTTGCCGTGCTGCGACCAGACCACCGCCCACGACCTCGCCCGCGCCGGCTTGGTCCGGCCAGTGGGGACGCCGTCCCGGGGCCAGTGGGCCCCGGCGGAACTGACCGACGCCGGCCACCGCGCCCTGGGCGGCTTTCCCGCCGCCGCTTGAGTTTTCTCCCCGCGCTTAGGTCGTGAGGCCACCTTGAGGAACTTGAGGTTCCTGGAGGTGGCCTTTACGGCTTTTCCCGGCGTGCCCGCGCTCGGTGCAGGGGGGGGTGGTGGCGTCTTGAATGAGTCATTCAGGTCTTCGGGGGTCCTGAATGACTCATTCGAGACTTTTGCCGGGCGGGCGGGCGGATGGTGGGCGACGGGGAGATCACGCGGCGCAGCGGCGCCCACGCACGCAGGTCACCGGCGGCGGGGCGCGGCGGCGCCCATGCGGCGGGCGCGCAGCGCCCGAGCGGGCGCCGCAGGCCGCCCGGCGGCGCCCGAGGCGCGGGCGCCCGACCGGGCAGGGGGCGCATCGCACTGCCGCAGCCGAGCCCGCGCCGAGGCAACCGGCGGCACCAAGGCGGCGGGCCCGCGTCACCCGCGCGACCAGCGGGCACGCGCCGCACGACGGCGTGGCGGGCGGGACCGGCAAAGCCGCCGGGCGGGACCCAACCCGGACAGGGCGAGAGAAATCGCGGGGTGCGCTGAACCCCCGCGGGCCGGGGGCCGTGCTCTGGTTGAGGGCGTCTCGCACCGCCCTCCGGGGTTACCACGATGCAACGATCCGGGCCAGCCTCCGCCTGATCGGGACCGGGTGCCCCGGCGAGCGGCCGTCGCGGCAACGGCCACCTCGCGCGGGCCCGTCCGGCATCCCCAGAATCCCGGACGGGCCCGCCCCTCGCTGTCCGGGATCTTGTCCGGTCCACTCACCTGATCAGCGGTCGCTCGGTCGGCGCAGGGGCGACACCGTGAGTGCATGCGACGCTTTCTGGCCGTGAGCGCGGCGATCCTGGCGGGGTTCGGTCTCCTCACGACGGCCGGCAGCGCGAATCCGGAAAGCGCTCTCCCGAATCTCGCGCAGCACGCCGTCGGCGGCTGGGTCGGGACCTGGGCCGCGGCGCCCGCGGCCGCCGTCGCGAACACCCCCGACGGCTACCCGGGCTTCTCGATCCGCAACGTCGTGCACACCAGCGCCGGCGGCGGACGAGCCCGCGTCCACCTCTCCAACGCCTTCGGGGCCGCTCCCCTCACCTTCGGGCACGTCACCGTCGCCGTGCAGGGCTCCGGGCCGGACGCCGTTCCCGGGACCCTGCGGGAACTCACCTTCGGCGGGGCACCCGGCGTCGTCGTGCCCGCCGGGGCCGAAGCGCTCAGCGACCCCGCCGAACTGCGGGTGCCCGCCGACGCCAACCTGCTCGTGACGACCTACGTCCCGGTCAAGTCCGGGCCGGTCACCTACCACCCGGCCGCCGCGCAGACGTCGTACTTCACCCGGGACGGCGACTTCGCCGCCAGTGAGTCCGGTGCGCCCTACACCGAGCAGACTTCCGTGTGGCACTACGTTTCCGGTGTCGACGTCCAGGGCGGGGCCGAGGCCACGATCGTCGCGCTCGGCGATTCGATCACCGACGGCGTCGGCTCGCAGGCCGGGGCGAACCACCGCTGGCCGGACTACCTCGCCGACCGGCTGCACGGCCGGTTCGGGGTGCTCAACGCCGGCATCAGCGCCAACCGGCTGCTGCTCGACGTGTCCGGGTCCGGTGCGGGCCAGAACGCGCTGTCCCGGTTCGACCGCGACGTGCTCGGCGTCGGCGGAGTCCGCACGCTGATCGTGCTCGAGGGCATCAACGACATCCAGCAGGACCCGCACCAGACCGACCCGGACGCGATCACGTCGGCGTACCGCCAGCTAGTCGCGCAGGCGCACGCGCGCGGCATCCGGGTCGTCGGCGCCACGCTCACGCCGTTCAAGGGCTGGCGCGTCTACGACGAAACGCTCGAAGCGACCCGCCAGGCGGTGAACGCGTTCATCCGCACCAGCGGGGTCTTCGACGCCGTCGCCGACTTCGACGCCGCGCTCCGCGACCCCGCCGATCCGCACACCCTGCTGCCGGCCTACGACTCCGGCGACCACCTGCACCCCGGCGACGCGGGCTACGAGCGGATGGCCGCCGCCGTCCGCCTAGACCGGTTGTGAGCGCGGGATGAACAGCACCGCGACCAGGCTCAGCACCGCCACCGCCACCAGGTAGAGCGACACCGAAAGCGAAGTCCCGGTGGCGGTCTGCAGCGCCGTCGCGATCAACGGCGCGAAGCTGCCGCCCAGCACCGCGCCGACCGCGTACGAGAACGACGCCCCGCTGTAGCGGTAACGCGGCTCGAACAGCTCCGCGAACAACGCCGACTGCGGGCCGTACGTCGCGCCGAGGCCGATGTTGAGCACCACCACCGCCACGAGCAGCCACGCCGTCGCGCGCGTGTCCACCAGCAGGAAGAACGGGATCGGCCAGAGCACCAGCAGCACCGACCCGGCCAGGTACACCGGTTTCCGGCCCACCCGGTCCGACCAGGCCGCCGTGACAAGGATGCTCACCAGCCACGTCACGCTGCCGACGATCACCACCACGAGCAGCGTGGTCCGGTCGATCTTCAGCACCGAAGTGCCGTAGGACAGCAGGTACGCCAGGAAGATGTACCCGACGGCGGTGTTCGCGATGAAGCTGCCGGACGCCACCAGCAGCGCCCGCGGCCGCTCGCGCAGCACCTCGACCATCGGCCGGCTGCTGCGGGCTTCCTCGTCCCGCAGCCGCGAGAACACCGGGCTCTCCTCGATCCGCAGCCGGATCACCAGGCCGACGCCGACCAGCACGATGCTCGCCAGGAACGGCACCCGCCAGCCCCACGACGCGAACTGCGCGTCGGTCAGGGACCGGCCGAGCACGAAGAACATCAGCTGCGCCAGGATCAGGCCGGCCGGGACGCCGATCTGAGAGAAGGCGCCGTAGCGGCCCCGGTGCCCCTCCGGCGCGTGCTCGACCGCCATCAGCGCCGCCCCGCCCCATTCGCCGCCCGCGCTCAGCCCCTGGAGCAGCCGCAGGACCAGCAGCAGGATGGGCGCCCACACCCCGATCGCGGAGTACGTCGGCAGCAGCCCGACGCCGACCGTGGCCACGCCCATCAGGAGCAGGGACAGCACCAGCATCGCCTTGCGGCCGACGCGGTCCCCGAAGTGGCCCCAGAGGATCCCGCCGACCGGGCGGGCGAGGAAGCCGACCCCGAGCGTCGCGAACGCGGCGAGGGTGCCGGACGCGGGTGACAGCGTGGTGAAGAAGAGCTTGCCGAACACGAGGGCCGTCGCCGTGCTGTAGATGAAGTAGTCGTACCACTCGATCGTGGTCCCCACCGCGCTCGCCACGGCGACCCGGCGCAGCTGCCGGGCCGCGACCGCGGGGCCGCTCACGACCCCGTGAGTGCGGCCGCCGGGACAAGGTCGTCGGCGAGCAGGTCCATCAGCAGCCCGTCGTGCCAGCTGCCGTCCGGGCCGCGCTCGTAGGAGCGCATCCGGCCGACCGGCCGGAAGCCGAGGGACTGGTACAGCTTGATCGCGGCGTCGTTGTCCGCCGCGGGGTCGATCACCACCCGGTGGTGCCCGCGCACGGTGAACAGGTGCTCGGCCAGCGTCCGGATGGCGTCCGAGCCCAGGCCGCGGCCCTGCCAGTCGGGGTGCACGGCGATGTCGATGCCGGCGTGGCGGTACTGCGGGTCGCCTTCCTCGAAGGCGAGCTCGATGCCCACGACGACGTCGTCGTGTTCGATGGCGTAGGTCGTGGTGCCCTCGTCCGGGTCCAGCAAGTAGGACACCTGGGCGGCCACCGGCTCCTCGGCGTCAGCCCACCAGCGGGCGACTTCGGGGTGCGACAGGATCTCCTCGAACCGGGCGGCGTCCGGGGCGGCGGCGGGCCGCAGCCGGACACGGCTACCGGTGATCAGGCCGGTCATCGGCTCAGTGTCGTCGCCCGGCGGGCCGGTGTCGAGCCCCGAACGGGGCAGGTCAGCCGCAGTCGGGCGGCTGACCGTGCCCGCGTCACCAGGGGTTGTTGTCGTCCTCGTCCGGGTCGGGCCGCCGCCGCGGGGGCGGTGAGGCCTGCGGAGCCGACGGCGCCGGCGGGACCGCCGCACCGCCGGACGGGGCCGGCGGGACCGGGGGCGGCGAGGCCGGGGGTTGCTGCTCCTCCGGCTCGTCCGGGTCCGGGAACCGGCCGCGCAGCGTGTCGAGGAGTGCCGCGCGGGTCTCGCGGTCCTCGTCGCCGAGCCGTTCGGCCATCACGCCGGCGACGCGCTCGGCGATGCCGGACTGCGCGCGGCGCATCGTCGTGAGGATCTGCCGGGACAGCTCTTCCAGCGGGAACGACTTGACCTTGTTCGAGAACGTCAGGTCGGTGACCGTGCCGTCGGCGCCGACGGTCACGCTCACCGCGCCGTCGGGGCTGGACGCGGTCAGCCGCAGCCGCTCGGTCTCCTCCTGGGCCGCCTGGTAGCGCTCGGCCTTCGCCGCGAACCCGGCCGCCCAGTCGTCCATCCGGCGGATCGCCTCGTCGGGGTCCCGCATCAGGTCCCCGAGCCCGTTCGGGCCCGTCATGCGCCGGTCCTCGCTTCCGCCGCCCGCGGCGACGCCGTGAGCTGCTTCTCGAACGGCTGCGCGTTCGCCTCTTCACCGTCGCGGTAGGACTGCGCGGCCGTCTTGACGTTGTCCGCGAGCCCGCGCACGCCTTCGATCGACGCGCTCAGCGTCTCCTTCGCCTTCTCCCCCGTCGGCCGGATGATCGGCGGGAGGAACGCGCACAGCAGCCCGTAGGCGTGGTCCGACATCGCCGTGTCGGCCGCCGCGGAGGCCGTGTTGAGCCGGTCGACCAGGCTCTCGACGTGACTCGAGTGCGCGACCAGTTCGTCCGGTTCGACCTCGAAGCCGGCCGCTGTCATGCGTTCACTTCCAATCCTGGTTCTTCCAGTCGCCGATCACCGGCGGTGCCACGACCTGCTCGCCCGCGAAGAAGTTCGGGTCGTCGCTCTCGAGGTAGTCGGCGGCCTTGTGTTCCTTGTCGTTGTCGCCCTTGCCGCCCTTGGCACCGGCGCCCATGCCGCCCATGCCGGGGGAACCGGCCGCGCCGGCCTTGCCCGCCGTAGCCGCGTTGCGCGCCGCAAGCGCTTCGGCCTCCGCGGCCGCGCCGGACGCGGCCCCGCCGCCCAGGCTGCCCGCGCCCGTGCCGCGCACGCCGCCGCCGACACCCGCGCCGCCGGCACCCGCGCCGCCGCCGCCGATGCCGCCGAGGGACCCGCCCCCGGCACCGCCGCCGCCGATGCCGCCGAGCCGGCTCGCGATGCTCTCGCCGTTGATGCCGCCGCCGCGCCCGATGGTCGGCAGCTTGGCACCGCCCGGGCCGGTGCCGGTGGGCAGCCCGGTGATCGGGTCGATGCCGGGCGGGGTGAACCCGGGGATCGGGCTGCCGCCGCGGCCGATGGTGGTGCCACCGCCGCCGGTGTCCGGGATGTTCGGGATCGACGGCGGGGTGTAGCTGCTCCCGCCCGGGCCGCCGCCGGTGTTCCCGCCGATCCCGGACGGCGTGAAGCCGGACGACGTCGTCGAGTCGTCGAAGCCGGGGACCGACGAACCGGGGATGCCGGAACCGCTGAAGCTGCCGCCGGGGATTTCCGGGATGCCGGCCCCGGAGAAGCCCGAGCCGCCGGCACCGCCGCCGCCACCGCTCGCCGCCGGGATGCCGGCCCCGGAGAAGCCGGAACCACCGGCTCCGCTGCCGCCGCCGCTGCCGCCACCGGGGATGCCGCTGCCGGAGAAGCCCGAGCCCTCGGTGCCGGACCCGCCACCCGGGATGCCCGAGCCGCCGCCGGGGATGCCCGAGCCGCTGCCGCCGGGGCCGCCCGCGCCGCCGAGCCCGGCGGCGTCGAGACCGGCCGGGGTCCGGCCGGAAGCGGAGGGGTCCAGCGCCGGGTCCATCGCGGTCCGGGCCAGCAGCGGCTGCGCGCCGCCCGCCCCGGCGCCACCGGCCGGGGTACCGGCCAGCTGCCGCGTCGCGGTGGCGGTCGGCAGCTTCGGCGGGGCCGGGAACCGCGGCGTGGCGACCGCGGCGCCGATGGTCTCGTCGTACTGGGTCATGATCTGCGCGGCGTGGTCCCGCGCGGCCGTCTGGGCCCGGTAGGTCTGCATGGCCTCGCCGGCCGCCGCGGCGTACTGCACCGGGTCGGTCATCGACATCAGGCGCTGGTTGGTGCTCTGCAGGTCGAACTGGACCGGCGGGTTCGCGACCATCTGCCGCTGGGTCTCGTTGAGCGCCTGGGAGTGGATCTCCTGCTGGCGGCCGGCGAGCGTCGCGCCCTGCGCGGTCGCGCCCAGCCACTTGCCGACGCCGGCGAGGTGCTCGCGGACCGCGTCACCGGCGTCGCCCTGCCAGTTGCTGGTGCTCGCGTTGATCGCGTCGGCCAGGGTCTTCTGGTGCGTTCCGAGGTCGTTGCCGACCCGCACCCATTCCTCCGAGGTCTCCGCGACGGTCGCCGGGTTGGCGTCCTGCGTGATGGCCTCGTTCATCTGCTCGTGGGTGGCGTTGGCCCACAGCGTCTTCGGGGCCCCGCCGTTCTCGCGCATGGTGAGGCCCTCGTCGAGGCCGTGCTTGGCGTCGTCGAGGTGCTGCTGGTACAGCTCCTGGATCTTCTTGTCGCGCAGCACCGGGTCGACGACCGGGCCGAGCCAGCCGCGCCGGATCTCGTCGTCGACCTGCCTGGTGGCCATTTCCCGGATCTCGTCGCCGGACGGCGACTTGTCCGTGGTCAGCGGCCCTACGTAGTACTTCGACGACGAATCGGCCGTCACGTCGTAGAGCGGACTGCGCGGGTCGTAGTCCGGGGACGACGGGTCCGAGACGGACTCGGCGGTGGGTGCCACGGTCTCCCTCAGCTCTGGTCGGCGGTCGGGAGCGAGGTCAGCGTCGCGCGCGTGTTCTCTTCCCGGGACTTGTAGTTCTGCTTGGCCAGCTTGATGGCTTCGATGTAGGTCGGGAACTCCTGCCGCGCGGCCTGCAGCTGCGTGACCAGCCCGTGGTCGTCGGCGGCGGTGCTGACCATGTGCGCGGAGACCCACTGGCCGGTCGCGGTGCGGCTCATCGCCGGCGCGTCGTGCAGCCGCTGCAGGTTCGCCCAGCGCTGCTCGAGCGACTCGAGCACGCCTTCCAGCGCCTCGATCAGCTGGTTGCCCGTGGTGTCGTCGATGGCGAAGCCACCGCTCTGGGCGAGCCGCTTCAGCTGGGCGCCCGCCAGGCCGACGCGAACCGCGGCCATGGCCTTCTGCGCGGGTTCGGTCGCGGTCTGCATCTGCGCCGTCGCCTGGAGAGCCTGGCTGACCGCCTCGGTCTCTTCCGTCATCAGGACTTTCCCTTCCCGGTCAGTAGACAGCGGCGATCGCGTCGCGGATCGCGCGCGCGAGGTCGGCCCGCCCGGCCGGCACGTACTCCGCCGTCAGCTCGCCGGCCTCGCCGGTCGTCGTGTGCACGAGGTAGCGGCCGTCGGCGGTGTCCAGCCAGCTCAGCGGTTCGCCCGCGACGCGCTCGCCGCGCCGCCCCTGCGCGCTGACGGCGATGTGACCGCCGCCCAGCCGGGGTTCGGCGAGCACCCGCTCGAGCACCGCGACGTCCGAGGTCTTGCGCGCCGGCGGGCGGCGGCCCGGCCGCACCACGGCCTTGACCTCGATCATGCCGAAGGCGTCGGTTTCTTCTTCCTCGAACTCGGCGTCGGCGATGCGCTTCGCCGCCATGGCCGAGACCTCGCGCCCGGCGGCGCGGTGCACGACGTGCTTGCCCGTGGTCGCGGCCGGGGCGGGCGGCAGCACGCCCGTGACGACCTCGACGAGGTCCTCGTCCGCGAACAGCGAGAACAGCAGGTCGTCGCTGTCCGCCGCCTGCGTGATGCCGAGCGCCTGGGCGCCGTCGGTGACCACGAGCACGGCGACGTCGGCGCCGAGCCCGTCGATCCCGCTGACCGCAACCGAAACCCGGGGCTCGGCGAGCAGCTCGAACGCCGTGCGCACACCGGGGTGCAGCTCACCGGAAACCGACAGCCGCCGCTCTTCGAGCGCGTCGTAGACCTGGCGCGCGACCCGCACGAACCGCACCGGGTCGGTCGGGAGGTTGCCCGCGCGCAGCGGGTACCGCCGGACGTCGGCGCCGGTCGCCTGGCCCACTACGAGAGCTTCGACGACCTCGAGGACGAACTCGAACCGCTCCGCCATTTCCCCTCGCCGATTCTTCGTCGTCAAACCTTCAAGCAAGTTCCCTTACGAACAGTAGCAGTGCCGGAAGAGGCCGTGACGGCGCCGCCACGCCGATGCCCGAAAGACCACCATCCCTGGACTGGGCGGGCAAAGCGCCGTCGGTGACCGCGTTCACCCGATGCGGTGCTGGTGGACGCGCAGCTGCAGGCTGACGAGGTCCAGCAGCGGCGTGGCGACCCCGAGAGCGCGGGCACGCGCGGTGAGGTCGCCGAAGATCTGCTCTCCCTCGACCGGGTGACCGCCGAGCAGGTCGCGGTACAGCGAAGATCCCCCCATCGCGGGGTCCGTCACGGTCTTGCGCGTCGCTTCCAGGTCCGGCGCCGGCACCGGGTACCCGGCCGCTTCGGCGACGGCGGCCGCCTCGGCGACCACGGCTTCGGCGAACTCCGCACCGCCCGGCACCGCGACGACGTCGCCGATCGTGCCGCGCAGCAGGCTGTTGATCCCGCCGATCGCGGCGATGAACACCCATTTCGCCCACATCGCCTCGGTGATCCGCGCGCTCCGGACCACGGGGAACCCGGCGCCGTCCAGTGCCGCGCCGACGTCGGCCAGCCGCGGCGGGGCGGGCTCGGCGCGGGCGCCGTAGGCCAGGTGCTGGAGCGGCCCGAGCCGGCGGATCGCGCCGTCGTCGTCGATGGTGGTCATCACCTTCGCGACGCCGCCGAGCACGGCGTCCTCGCCGAACCGCGCGCCGAGGGCGTCGAGGTGGGCGAGCCCGTTGAGGAACGGCAGGACGAGCGTGCCCGGGCCGACCGCGGGGGCGAAATCGTCGATGGCCGCGGCGAGGCCGGTGGCCTTGACCGCCAGCAGCACGAGGTCGTAGGTCCCGTCGAGCGTCCCGGTCTCGGCCAGCGGCGGCTCCAGCACCGTCTCCTCGCCGAGCCCGACGATCCGCAGGCCGCTGTCCCGCAGCACCTTCGCCCGGCCCGGCCGGACGAGGAACGTGACGTCCCGGCCCGCCTGCAGCAGCCGCCCGCCGAAGTACCCGCCGGTCGCGCCGGCCCCCACCACCAGAATCCGCAAGTCGCTCACCCCATGACCTACACCGGGCGGCGGGCACAGTATTCCCACAGCAAGACACAGCTGAACGACAGGTCGATCCGGATCCGCGGGCCGTTGGACGGGCATGGGAAGACGGATCCGCTGGACACTCGCGGGCGCGGGGCTGACGGCCGCCGCGCTGACGGCCGGGGTGCTGGTCTCGGTCGGCGGCCGCGCCGCCACCCCGGCGCCGGTGGCCGAGGTGGCGGACCCGCCGCCGGACACCGCGATCAGCCCCGGCCCGGTGACGTCGACGTCCGAGGTGCCCTACCCGGACCTGTCGGCGGTCGCCGCCGGCGTCGCGGACGCGGTGACGGCCGCTTCGCCGCGGACGACTGTCGGGTTCGTCCTGTACGACCGGGAATCGGGGAAGGAACTGGCGTCCCTCGGCGCCGACGAGCCGTACTACACCGCGTCGGTGGTCAAACTGCTGATCGCCATCGACGAGGTGCGCGACGACACCACCGGCACGTGGGCGCTCCCGGACGCCGGCGCCGTCGAAGACCTCACCGACATGCTCGAGGGCAGCGACGACGCGATCGCGTCGGCGTTCTGGGAGCGCAACGGCGGCAACGCCATCGTGACGCGCACCGCGGCCCTGCTCGGCCTGGCGCACACGACCCCGCCCGCCGACCCGACGCAGTGGGGCATGGCCGAGACGAGCGCCGGCGACGTGCTGGCGATCTACCAGTACCTCGAAGACACGATGCCGGACGAGGTGGCCCAGCCGATCCTGACGGCGCTGGGCAACGCCCGGAACCCGGCCGACGACGGCTGGGACCAGTACTTCGGCATCCCGGACGGCCTGAGCGGGATGTCCTGGCAGATCAAGCAGGGCTGGATGATCCTGCGCTCGTCGCTGGTCCTCAACACCACCGGCGTGGTCGGCGACCGCTACGTCGTGGTGCTGCTGACGCAACAGCCGCCGATCGCTTCGGCCGAGGGCCGCGCCGCGGTGACCGCCGGGATCAAGACGCTCGCTCCCCTGCTGGCGCAGCTGAACGCGACGTGACCCCGCGGGCGCGGTCGATGTCCGGACCGCGGTACAGCCGCTCGGGGATGCGGGCCAGCGTCGAGGGGTGGACCTGCGGGCCGAGGCCGTAGAGCTTCTGGAAGCTCATGATGAGCGGCCGCCAGCGATCCGGGTCGATGTGGTCGTCGCTGCCGGCCGCCCGGATGTCGTCGTGGACGAACACGCGCTGCACGCGCACCTCGATCGCGACGATCCCGCCGCGTTGCCGGTCGTCCTCGTCGGCGAGCGGGTGCACGGCCTCCAGCACGGCCTCCATGGCGACCGGGCATTCGGCGACCCGTGGCGGCGCGACGGTTTCCGACGGTACGGGAGTCAGCCCGGCCCGCTCGAACTTCCCCGCGACGTGGAAGTACCCCCGCTTCCGCTTGCCCTCCGGCACGGGATCGGACCCGGTGGTCAGCGCAAGCCGGTCGACGGCCGCGGCGAGGGCGTCGGAGGGCAGGTTGAGCACGCATTCACCGGTGCGGAGCAGGTTTTGGGTGGTCTTGGAGCGGGCGCCGAGCCCGAGCATCGCACGCCAGCCGAGCCAGAAGGCCGAGGACATCGGCGCGAGGTTGGCGGAGCCGTCTTCGTTGGTGCTGGAGAGGAGGACGACCGGGGTGCCGAAGTAGAGGATGCCGGGCTCGATGGCCGTGTGCGCAGGGGTTTCCGTCTTCACGCGTTCGATGGTGCCGTCCACAGGGGACGCTCCGCTGGCGGGAATCGGCCATCGCGATTCCCGCCCGCAGCGCGTCAGCCGCAGTGTTCGGCGCGTTCCTGGTCCGTCATCGGTGCGGTGTGCTGGGTGATGTCGCCGGTCGAGCCGGGGACCGGGCCTTCCGCGTCGAAGTCCTGGTACCAGATGTAGTGGCCGTAGAACCGGTCGCCGAAGTGCATCTCGTACGTGCCGTGCACCTTCTGCAGCTTCGGCGCCCGCTCCACCCAGCCCTTCTCCCCCGGGCGGACGTCCACGTTGGTCGCCTGGCCCTCGGTGTGGGACGACTCCCAGGTGTGCTGGTACGACGTCTCGATGGACACCTTGAACACTTCCGAGAACCCGTATTCGGCCGACAGGGACACGCCGAAGCTGTTCGACTCGCCCGTCGTGTCGGACCAGTTCACGGTGCTGCGCTGCAGATCTTGCGTGCAGTTGTAGGCGGCCTCGCCGACCTGGTGCCCGGCGCCGGTGTGCTCCTCCGGCGGGCCGGCCGGGTGGAACACGCACGAGTCCGTGCCGTTGTCGCACTTGTCGAGCAGTTCCCGCGCGGTGGGCTGGTCCTCGGCGGACGCGGCGGGGGCGGTGAGCACGAGGCCGGCGGCGGTCACCAGGCCGAGGCCCGTCGCCACCCACGTGGTGCGCTTGCTGGTCATGCGGTCACTCCCTTTCGCAGGTGGCTCAGCTGAAGCCGATGGACTGGGTCCGGTCGTCCATGAAGGACCCGACGTTGCCGGTGTTCTCCTTGAACGGGCCGTCGCGGTCGCCGCCGAGGTTCGGCTCCGGGTAGAGCCAGATCCAGCAGTTCCCCCACGGCTGCACCGAGGAGATCTTGTTCTTCCAGTCGTCGCCGAGGTCGAACTGCCAGTTCACCCAGCCGTCCTTCTTGCACAGTTCCGGGCCGGTGATGGTCAGCGAGTTCCCCGTGTAATCGGGACCGTCGAAGAAAGTGCCCTGCACGACGTCACCGTTGGCCGACGCGGTCAGCGCCATGCGGCTCGAAGAGCATTGCTGCACCCCGGTTCCGACGTTCAGCACGCAGTGCTTCGGCGCGGGTGCCGCGGTCGCCGGTGCCACCCCGAGCGAAGTCAGCGCGGCCGCCGCGGCAGCCGTCGCCGCGGCTTTTCTGGTCCAGTTCCCCATTTTCCCTGCTCCTTCCGGTGAGCTCCGGTCCGACGGGTCGAACGTAACTCCAGGCTGGCGCGCTCGCCGCCGCGTTGCCCGGCGGCACCGCCGGGTCTGCCTGATCCCTTCGAAAACGGGCAGCGAATCTTGACATCCGGCGATCGTCGTCCTACCGTGGGTCCACGCCGCCGGGTTGTCCAGACCATTTATTCACGTCCGTGAACGAATGGTGCAGCGTCTCATCGCGAAAGGACACCCACGATGCGCGTGCGTGCCTTGTTCGTCCTGCTGACGGTCCCGGCACTGGCCGCGGCCACCGCGTTGCCCGCCGTGGCGGCGGATCCGTCCGTGGCCCCGGGCGGCAACTTCGACCTGTCGGTCTGGCAGCTCCAGGAACCGGTCGGCTCGCCGGGTAAGCCGACCACGATCTCGTCGTCCCGCCTGCAGGGGCCGAACGGCTTCCAGGACAGCTACTTCTACACCGACACCCGCGACGGCGCGATGACCTTCTGGGCGCCGGAAAAGGGCGTCACCACGCCGAACTCGAACTACGCGCGGTCGGAGCTGCGCGAGATGAACCGCGACGGCTCCGCGGCGAACTGGTCGCTGAGCGGGTCGCACAAGCTCAGCGCGACGCTGCGCGTGGTGTCGGTGACGTCGAACGTGTGCGTCGGCCAGGTGCACCTCGGCACCGGCGGGTCGTCCACGAAACCGCTGCTGGAGCTGTACTACCGCGCGAGCGGGGACATCGTGCTGGGCACGGAGAACTCACCCGACGGCGGGCAGACGCCGCACACCGTCGGCCACGTCTCGCTCGGCAAGACGTGGACCTACACGATCGGCATCTCCGGCGGCAACACCATCGACCTCACGGTCAACGGCAGCACCACGCACTACGGCATCCCGTCGTCGTTCAACGCGTACAAGCAGTACTTCAAGGCGGGCTCGTACAACCAGTCCTCTTCGGACAGCACGACGAAGGGCGCGCGGGTCGCGTTCTACGGCCTGAAGGTCACGCAAGGCTGACGGCGAACGGCCCGGCCGCCACCGGGCCGCTCGCGCTCAGCGCCAGCCGAGCTCGGGTGCCACGTGGGTGAGGATGTCCGCCAGCACGTGGGTGTTGTAGTCGACGCCGAGCTGGTTCGGGACGGTCAGCAGGAGGGTGTCCGCGGCCTCGACCGCCTCGTCCTCCTTGAGCAGCCGCACCAGTTCGTCGGGCTCCGCGGCGTACGAACGGCCGAAGATCGCGCGGGTGTTCTCGTCGATCATGCCGACCTGGTCGCGCGAGTGGCGGTCGCGGCCGAAGTAGGCGCGGTCGAGGTCGGTGGTCAGCGCGAAGATGCTGCGGCTGACCGACACGCGCGGCTCGCGGGTGTGGCCGGCGTCCTTCCACGCGTCGCGGTAGGCCTCGATCTGCTTGCGCTGCTGGACGTGCAGCGGCTCGCCCGTCTCGTCGTCCTTGAGCGTCGAGCTCTGCAGGTTCATGCCCAGCTTCGCGGCCCAGACGCCGGTCGCGTTCGAACCGGACCCCCACCAGATGCGCTCGCGCAGCCCTTCCGAGTGCGGCTCGATGCGCAGCAGCCCGGGCGGGTTGGCGAACATCGGGCGCGGGTTCGGCTCTGCGAAGCCCTCGCCGCCGAGCACCTCGAGGAACAGCTCCGTGCGCCGCCGGGCCATGTCGGCGTCGGTCTCGCCCTCGGCCGGGGCGTAGCCGAAGTAGCGCCAGCCGTCGATGACCTGCTCGGGGGATCCCCGGCTGATGCCGAGCTGGAGCCGGCCGCCCGAGATGAGGTCGGCGGCGCCGGCCTCCTCGGCCATGTACAGCGGGTTCTCGTAGCGCATGTCGATCACGCCGGTGCCGATCTCGATCTTCGAGGTGCGCGCGCCGATCGCGGAGAGCAGCGGGAACGGGCTGCCGGCCTGCCGCGCGAAGTGGTGCACGCGGAAGTAGGCGCCGTCCACGCCGAGCTCCTCGGCGGCGACCGCGAGGTCGATCGACTGGTGCAGGAAGTCGGCGGCCGACCGGGTCTCGGAGTGCGCGCCCGGCGACCAGTGGCCGAACGACAGGAAACCGATGTTCTTCACGTCCCTCCCAGCGTCCGGCGGCCGGGTTTGATTCCCGGGTGTGAGCAGGCCGACCGGGGTCGCTCGTTCCGGTGAACCGTGGCCGGTGACCGGCCCGGCCGGGTACCCCGCCGGAAACGAGGAGGCGCGCATGCCCGACAACGACCTCACCGGGTTCCTGCTCATCGGACTGGTCATCGTGCTGGCCGACGGCCAGGTCCTCTACCGCGGCGCCCGCCGCTACCTGACGGGGCCGGACGGCGACCGCACCGGCTCGATGGCCTGGCCGGTGGTGACCGTCTTCCACCTGGTCGCGTTCGGCGTCCTGGCGCTGCTGTCGGTGGTCGGCCCGCAGTGGTCGGGCTCGGCCGCCGCGCTGGTCGGCAGGCTCGGTGTCTTCCTGCTGCTGCTGGCCGTGGTCCACGTGCTCACGCTCGCCGTGCTCGCCCGCGGCCGCCAGGACCGGATCGTCGAAGCCCGCTTCCAGGAGCGCGAAGCCGAACGGCCGGGTGCTGAGCCGCTCGCCGAGCCCACCGTCGCCCCCGTGCCCGGCCAGGAGGGCCGGCACCCGGAGGTGAGCCCCGACCTCGGCCACCACGGGCCGTACCGCGCCTGAGCGGGTTCACCGGTTCGAGGTCAATCATGATCTTCGTGCTGCTTCGGCCCCGCCCGCCGTGCTTGGATTCCCCCGCCAGAGCGCGACGAAGGGAACTGCGGTGCGAACGTCCCGGGCAGGGTTGGCGGTGGCCGTCTCGGTGCTGGTGGTGACGACGGCGCCCGCCGCCGCGACCACGCCCGATCCCCTCGCGCCGTACCTGACGCAGCAGGTGGCGTGGGGCGGCTGCCCGTTCGCCAAGCGGATCGAGGCGCAGCCCGCGCAGTGCGCGCGGATCACCGTCCCGCGGGACTGGGCGGCGCCCGGCTCGGGCACCGACCTCAAGGTGTCCATCAGCCGCGCCGACGCCACCGGCAGCCGGCGCGGGGCGATCCTGGTCAACCCCGGCGGGCCCGGTGGCCAGGGCACCTCCCTCCCCGGTGTGCTGGCCGGGCTGGAGCCGGCGCTGAACGAGCACTTCGACCTCGTCGGCATGGACCCGCGCGGCACCGGCCAGGAAGGCGGCGCCGACGCCGGCTTCGTCTGCCGGGTACCCACCGGGCGGCTGCCGCAGGCGGACGACCTCGACGCCCGCGACCGGTCGGCCGGCAGCATCGCGCAGCACCAGCTGGCGCCGCGGGCGGTGGCCGAGGCGTGCCAGAGCGACGCGGTCGCGCCCTACGTCACCACCTGGCAGACCGCGCACGACATGGACCTGATCCGCGCCCTGCTGAAGGACGAGCGGCTCAACTACCTCGGCTACTCCTACGGGACGTGGCTGGGCGCGAAGTACGCGTCGCTGTTCCCGGACCACGCGGGCAAGTTCGTGCTCGACTCCAGCGTGAACTTCGAAGGCCGGCTCCAGGCCGCGTTCGAAGCCTTCCCGAAGATCGACCAGCGCCAGTTCGACGACGTCTACGCGCCTTGGCTCGCCCGCCGCTTCCCCGAGCAACTCGGCAAGACCGCCGCGCAGGTCCGGGCGAAGTGGGAGCGGCTGCGCGCGTTCTTCAAGCGCGAGGGCCTCTCCCCGGACCTCTTCGACCACGTCTTCGTCGGCAACGGCAGCACCCGCCAGTGGCTGGCCGGCGCGCTGATCCTCACCAAGGGCGCCGAAGCGCTCGACGGCACCGCCGCCCCGCCGCCCGCGGCCCTGAAAGACGACCTCGACGACGTCTCGCGCGCGGTGTTCGGCGTCCCGGCCGCCGGGCTGACCGCCACGGGCGTGGTGCGGACGCTCGCGGCACCCGAGCCGGACTACGCCGACGTCCCCGGCACCCGGCTGGCGGTGGCGTGCGCCGACCAGCCGTCGCGGAATTCGGGCTGGTACAAGCTGCTCAGCGACCTGCAGGGCCCGCAGTACCCGCTCTTCGGCTGGGCGTACGGTCTCAGCGAGCCGTGCGGCTACTGGTCCGAGCTCCCCCGGCACGAGCTGCCGAAGCTGCCGGCGAACGCCGCGAAGAACGTGCTGGTCGTGCAGGGCGAATTCGACCCGCAGACCGGCTACGAACAGGCCGCGGCGGCGGCGCGGGCGACCGGTGTCCCGATGGTCTCGGTGGCGGATTCGCCGTTCCACGGCCAGTACGCGGTGAGCGGCAATTCCTGTGTGGACGATCTGGTGAACGGGTTCTACCTCGGCGCCGCCCGCCCCGCGGCGACCATCTGCCCCGGCGTCCCGCTGCCCGGGGACAAGGCGGTCTTCCCGGTCCCGGGTCCGGCGGGCGAACCGGAAGCGGCCCCGGAACCGGCGCCGCGCGACGGCCTTTCGACCGCGCGGCAACGACTCCAGGACACCATCAGCGCGGTCAACCGCGGGCGCTGAGCCCGCCGGTCAGCCGCGGCGGGTCGAACCGGACGTACCGCCCCTGGTCCCCCAGCGCGGCGGTGGCTTCGTTCAGGCGCGCCGGCTCCGCGACGTCGTCCCAGCGCCCGGACTCGATGCGGAACTCCAGCGCCCGCAGCGCCGCGATGCCCTCGGCCGGCCGGAACGCGCAGTGGCCCGTCGCCCCGACGTACGCCTGGCGCAGCAGGGTGCCGCGGCCGGCCCGGTGGACCTGCCCGGCGTACCAGTCCTCCTGTTCGACCGGCACGAGCTGGTCGGCGGTGGTGTGGATGTCCAGCGCCGGGACGCGCAGCCGGCCGGTCACCATCGACGTGCGCGCGAGGGTGCCGACCGCCCGCGGGTCCGGCCGGATGTCCGCGTCGCGGGTCAGCGCCGCCAGATCGGCGTCCAGGTCGAGCCCGGCCGCCCGGTACAGCGCGCGGACCTGGCGGGCGTGGCTGCTGCCCGCCAGCAGCTTCCCGTAGTCGACGCCGGCGGTGGCCGCGCTGTTGCCGCCCGCGGCCAGCTCGATCTGGTAGCGGCCGGTCACCACGAACCCGAGCACGAACTGCGCGAGCTCTTGCTGCTGCTGGACTTCCTGGCCCGCGTAGTCGGTCGGCGCCGGCGGGGTCGGGCCGGTGAACCAGCCCGCCTCGTTGAAGAACGCGGCGGCCAGCGCGATCCGCGCGCGGCCCGCCGGGGTGGCCTGGCCGTCGGTCGCGAGCCGGGTGAGGGTCGCGGCGGACGCGCTCGCTTCGGCCGCGCTGCCGAACCGGACCAGCTTGACGGCCTGCTCCGGGGCGAGCAGGCGGGCGAGCGCGTATTCGCCGTGCAGCTGGTAGCTGTTCAGGTTGAGCGCCCCGGCGACCAGCCCGCAGGTGCTCAGCACGCCGTCGAGCCGCGGGGTTTCGGCTTCGAGCGCGCTGACGAGCCCGCCCATCGACGTGCCCCAGCCGATGGTGCGCCGCGGGTGGCCGGTGATCCGCTCGAGCGCGGCCAGCGCGCCGAACTGGTCGTCGACGGCCGAGGCGAGCGCCCACCACGACGGGCCGCTGTAGGACGACCCGACCAGGGCGTACCCGCGGGCGAGCAGCGCGTCCCGGGTCTCGGGGTTCGGCGCGTCCTGCGCGGCGAGCGGCCCGAACCCGTGGCTGTACAGGATGGTCGTGCCGTTCCACGCGGCCGGCACGTCGGCCACCCAGGTGGCGCCGTCCGGCAGCTGTCCGGTGTACTGCCCGGCCGCGGCGGCGACACCCGCGGTCAGGCCGAGCGCCGTCACGATCGAAGCGGCCAGTGCGATCACGCGGCCGTACCACCTGCGCATGCCCATGCGGGCAGGGTGCCACGACGACGGAGAGATGTACAGGTTTCCTGTACTTGTTCAGTGGGACGGCCGGTCCGAGAGCGCCGAATGGCAGGCGACGACGTAGTCGCGGAACCGGGCGGCGTCGCCCTCGTCCAGCTTCGCGAGCATCCGCTGTTCGAGCGAGGCCACGTCGTCGCGGACGCGGTCGAGGACCGCGCCGCCGGGGCCGGTCAGCCGGATCACGCGCCGCCGCCGGTCGCGCGGGTCGCCTTCCCGCGCGATGAAGCCCTGCCGTTCGAGCGCGACCACCATGTCGGCCATCGCCTGGTCGGTGACGAACGAGTTCCGCGCGAGCTCCGCCGTGGTGAGCCCCGACCGCCGCTCCAGCACGGTGAGCGCGGTGTACTGCAACGGCGTCAGCCCGACCGGCCGCAACACCTCGTCCAACCGGGCCCGGACGGCGAGCTCGAGCTGTTTCACCAGGTACAGCAGGCCGGGCCCGGGCCGGCCCGCGGGGGTTTCGGACACCGCACCATGGTGACCGACCGGCGCGCCCGGTGCTCAGCCGGGCCGCCGGCCCTACCGGTCGGTCCCGAAGGCGCGCAGGAACGTGTCCACGATGACGTCGGCCGCCTGCGCGTCGCTCAACCCGGGCATGTCCCGCGTCGCCAGGTGCACCAGCTGGCCGAGCACGTTGCCCGGCCACCGCGCCGGCACCCCGTCGCGCAGCAGCCCCTCGTCGGTGGCGCGCCGCAGGAACCGGTCCACCTCCTCGACCGACCGGCGGCGACGCGCCCAGATCTCCGGGTCCGTGCGCATCATCGCGAGCTCGGCGGGCCACTTGCGGTTGACGCCGACGATCTCCTCGACGTACCGGTGCAGGGCCACCGGCACCGGCGCCTCGCGGAGGCGGGCCGTCTCGATCGCCGCCTCGATCGCGTCCAGGCGGGCCTCGTACACCGCTGCCAGCAGCTCTTCGCGGCCGGTGAACCGGCGGTACACCGTGCGGCGGTCCACGCCGGCCTCCGCGGCGATCGCCGCGATGCTCGTCGCCGGGTCGTCGGCGAGCATGCGGGCACCCGTCGTCAGGAGGAGTTCGAGGTTGCGCGCGGCGTCGGCTCTCACCACCTCAACATACCCTCGGCTGTCGCCTTCGGACCGGTAACCGTCACACCACTGAGACCCTGACGAAACCCTTACCGCCCGTTCCCGGCCCGCCGGAGCGGCCGCCGGCACGGCTAGCTTCGGGCAGGTGCCCGCCCTGCTCTTCGCCGGTCTGCTCGCCGGGATCGTCACCAGCGTTTCGCCGTGCGTCCTGCCCGTCCTGCCCGTCGTGCTGACCGCGGGCGCGCGCCGGCCCTGGGGCGTCGTCGGCGGGCTGGTGACCAGCTTCAGCCTCACGACGCTGCTCGGTTCGCTTGTGCTCGCCGCGCTCGGCCTGCCCGCCGGGCTGCTGCGGGACGCGGGGATCGCGGCACTGGTCCTGCTGGGACTCGGGCTCCTGGCCCCGCGCGCGGGCGAGCTGCTGGAGCGGCCGTTCACCCGGCTCCGCGGCCGGGCCACCGCACCCGGCCGCGGCGGGTTCGCCACCGGACTGGCGCTCGGGCTCGTGTACGTGCCGTGCGCGGGTCCGGTGCTGGCCACCATCGCCGTCGTCGGGGCGACGCACCGGATCGGCTTCGACAGCCTGCTGCTGACCGCGGCTTTCGGCGTGGGCACGGGCATCCCGCTGCTCGTGCTCGCCGCTTCCGGTGGCGCGCTGGCCCGCCGCGCCCGGTTCCTGCGGGCGCACGCCCGCGGGCTGCGCGCCACGACCGGGGCCGCCCTGCTGCTGGTCGCCGCGGTCACCGCGTTCGACCTCGCCGCGCCGCTGCAGCGCGCGGTGCCCGACTACACCGCCGCCGCGCAGCAAGCTGTCGGCGCGGACCAGCTCGACCGGCTGACCCACGCGCCGGAGTTCACCGGCATCACCGCGTGGCTCAACACCCCGGGCGGGCGACCGGTGTCCCTGCGAGGGCTGCGCGGCAAGGTCGTCGTCGTCAGCTTCTGGACCTACAGCTGCATCAACTGCCGGCGGGCGCTGCCGCACCTCGAGCGGTGGTACGAGACCTACCGCGACGCCGGCCTGACGGTCGTCGGCGTGCACACCCCGGAGTTCGCCTTCGAGCACGACGCCGGCAACGTCGCCGACCAGGCCGGGGCGCTCGGCGTGACCTACCCGGTCGCCGTCGACGACGGCTACGCCACCTGGACCGCCTACGGCAACCGGTACTGGCCGGCCGCCTACCTCGTCGACGCCACCGGGCAGGTCCGGCGCACCAGCTTCGGCGAAGGCGGGTACGCGGATTTCGAACAGCAGATCCGCGCCGCGCTGACCGACGCCGGAACGCCCGCACTCCCCCGGGCCACCGACGTCCCGGACACGACCCCGGCCGGCGGGCTGACCCCGGAGACCCACCTCGGCGCCGAGCACGCTCCCCTGGCCACCAGCGGCAGCCGCGTCGCGGCCGGGCAGACCCGCGGCTACGCCTTCCCCGCCGCTGTCGACACGGACACCTTCGCGCTCGACGGCACGTGGACGGCGGACCCCGAGCACCTCACCGCGGGCCCCGGCGCCCGGCTGCGGCTGTCCTTCCGCGCCGCGTCCGTCCACTTGGTACTCGGCGGGACGGGAACGGTGACCGTGGACGGCACGTGCACCATCGCGGTCGGCGGCCCGCCGACGCTGTACCCGGTGCTGGACGGGCATTCCGGGCCCGGCGAGCTGACGTTGTCGCTCAGCCCGGGGTTGCGGGCCTACGCCTTCACGTTCGGCTGAAGCCGGGCGACGCCGGGGCGGGTGTCATCCCCCGCGCAGCCCGG
Source organism: Amycolatopsis sp. cg9 (assembly GCF_041346945.1). Taxonomy (NCBI): domain Bacteria; kingdom Bacillati; phylum Actinomycetota; class Actinomycetes; order Pseudonocardiales; family Pseudonocardiaceae; genus Amycolatopsis; species Amycolatopsis sp. cg9. The sequence goes on from NZ_CP166850.1 coordinate 8,310,499, forward strand.
CGAGCGCGACGTCGAAGACCCGCTGCCGTTGCGCCTCGTCGACGTACTCGACGGTGCTGATGCCGGAAACCAGGCGCAGGACGTCGTCGATGGTCACCTCCGGCCGCACGGCACCGGCCTGCCGGGCACGGGCGAGCAGCGGCGCGCCGGCGGCGCGCATCGCCTTGCGGCACGCCTGGAAGCTGTCCGCCGAGCGGTTGAGCAGGTCGGAGAACGCGAGCTTGGTGCCGATGTAGTCCACGAACCGCCGCAACCAGGCGACCAGCGCGTCCCACGGCTCGAGCCCATCCAGCCCGGACGCGGCGAGACAGAGCTGCTCGACCTCGTCGCGGTGGACCTCCTCCACGAGGTCTTCGCGGGTCGGGAAGTTGCGGTACAGCGTGGCGATGCTCACCCCGGAGCGCCGCGCGACGTCCTCCATCGAAGCCCGCGACCCGTTGTCCGCGAACGCTTCCCGCGCGGCCGCGACCAGCGCGTCGAAGTTCCGCCGGGCGTCGGCCCGCTTCGGCCGCCGGGTGGGCAGTGCGCCGTCCATGACACCTCCGCTGAGTTGACAACCGTAGTGTACCTACGGTTAAAGTGTAGGGGTACTCTCACTTCCACTTCGGAGGCAGGAACCCATGTCTTTCCCCAAGATCGTGCTGGTCACCGGCGCCAACAAAGGCCTCGGCCTGGCCACCGCGCGACAGCTCGCCGAACTCGGCCACACCGTCCTCCTGGGCAGCCGCGACGCCGGGCGCGGGACCCTCGCGGCGAAGGAACTGGCCGCCACCGGCGTCACCGTGCACCCGATCCGGATCGACGTCACCGACGACGACTCCGTCCGCGAGGCGGCCGGGTGGATCGACCGCGAACACGGCCGCCTCGACACGCTGGTGAACAACGCCGGCCTGCTGAACCGCAAGCCCGCCACCGAAGTCACCGGCGCGGACCTGCGCCCCGAGTTCGAGACCAACGTGTTCGGGCTGGTCCGCGTGACCCACGCGATGCTGCCACTGCTGCGGAAGTCCTCCGTGGCCCGGATCGTCAACGTAGCCAGCGACTCGGCGATGTTCAGCAAGACGACCGAGCGCGGCTCGATGTTCGCCCGCTCGCACGATTCCTTCGCGTATTCCGCGACGAAAGCCGCGGTAAACATGCTGACCGTCAAGTACGCCAACGCTTTCCTCGACGACCCCGGACTGGCGCACATCCGGGTCAACGCCGTCACGCCCGGGTACACGGCCACTGATCTCAACGGCTTCCGGGGCACCCGCAGCGTCGACGAAGGCGCCCGCGCGTCGGTGCACTGGGCCACCGAGGGCGAAGGAACGGGCGGCTTCTACAACGACGAAGGCCGCCTGCCCTGGTGACCTGTGCACCGCCTCACACCTGCGTCTCTTATCGCGCCTAAGTGCTACATTGATGCGACAGAAGACGACCCAGGAGGCACAGTGATCACCCGGAACCAGCTCTTCGTCGGCGGCTCGTGGACGACCCCGAGCAGCACCGAACCGCTCGACATCGTTTCCCCGCACGACAATTCGGTGCTCGGCCGCGCGGTGCAGGCGCTGCCCGCCGATGTCGACCGGGCCGTCGCGGCCGCCCGGAAGGCGTTCGACGAGGGTCCGTGGCCGCGGACCGCGCCCGCCGAGCGCATCGCCGTGCTCCGGCGGCTGACCCAGCTGCGCGAGAAGCGCGCCGACGAGATCGCGGCGCTCATCTCGGCGGAGAACGGCTCGGCGCTGTGGTTCACCAAGGCCGGTCAGCCCGGGCTGACCCGGCAGGCCAACGCCTACCTGAAGGCGGCCGAGGAGTTCGGCTGGGAGCGGACGCTCGAGCCGTCGGACCCCGCCGCGCCGTTCCGGTCGGTCGTGCGGCGGGAGGCGATCGGGGTGGTCGCCGCGATCATCCCGTGGAACTCGCCGTTCTCCTCGGCACTGGCCAAGATCATCCCCGCGCTGCTCGCCGGCAACACCGTCGTCCTCAAGGTCTCCCCTGAAAACACGCTCAGCATGAGCCTCCTCGCGGACCTCCTGCTCGAGACCGGCCTGCCCGAGGGCGTGATCAGCGTGCTGCCCGCGGACCGCGAGACCAGCGAACACCTGGTGAAGCACCCCGACGTCGACAAGATCGCCTTCACCGGCTCGACCCGCGCCGGGCGCCGCATCGCGTCGCTGGCCGGCGAGCAGCTCAAGCGGGTCAGCCTCGAACTCGGCGGCAAGTCCGCCGCCGTGTTCCTGCCCGACGCCGACCTCGGCGCGGCGATCCAGGGCGTCAAGTTCGGTTCCCTGCTCAACAACGGCGAATCGTGCATCGCGCAGACTCGCATCCTCGCACCGCGCAACCGCTACGAAGAGGTCGTCGCCGGGCTGAAGGAGCTGATCGAGTCGCTGCCGGTGGGCGACCCCGCCGACGGCGAGACGTTCATCGGCCCGATGATCCGCCGGGACCAGCAGCAGCGCGTCCTCGACTACGTCCGCACCGGCGTCGAGGAAGGCGCGCGGCTCGTCACCGGCGGCGCGCAGGTCCCGGCCGGCCTGGAGGCGGGCAACTACGTGACACCCACGTTGTTCGCCGACGTCGACCCCTCGATGCGCATCGCGCAGGAGGAGATCTTCGGCCCGGTGCTGGTCGTCCTCCCCTACGACGACGAGGACGACGCCGTCCGCATCGCCAACGACTCCGAGTACGGCCTCTCCGGCGGGGTGTGGTCGGCCGACCCGGCGCACGCCCTGGCCGTCGCGCGCCGCATCCGGACCGGCACCGTCACCGTCAACGGCGCGCCGATCGGCTTCGACGGCCCGTTCGGCGGGTTCAAGGCCAGCGGCCTCGGCCGCGAATACGGCGCCGTCGGGCTCGGCACCTACACCGAATACCAGACCATCACCGTTCCGGAAAAGAAAGACCGATGAGCATCGACACCCCCGCCAGACCCGCGGTGCGCCCGGCGATGGCGGCCCTCTTCCTCGCCGTCCTGCTGGCCGCACTGGACCAGACCATCGTGGCCACCGCCTTGCCGAAGATCGCCGCCGACCTCGGCGGGTTCCGCGACATCGCCTGGATCACCGCGTCCTACCTGCTCGCCTCGACCGCCGCCACGCCGCTGTGGGGCAAGCTCGGCGACCTGCTCGGGCGCAAGCGCCTCTACCTCCTCGCCACGACGGCGTTCCTGGCCGCGTCCGCGCTCTGCGGACTGGCCCAGGACCTGCCCCAGCTCGTCGCGGCCCGCGCCCTGCAGGGCCTGGCCGGCGGCGGGATGATCGTCCTGACCTTCGCCCTCGTCGGCGACATCGCCGCACCCGCCGACCGCGGCCGCTACCAGGGCCGGTTCGGCTCGGTGTACGGCGTCGCCAGCATCGCCGGCCCGCTGCTCGGCGGGTTGTTCACCGACCACCTGTCGTGGCGGTGGGCGTTCCTGGTCAACGTCCCGGTCGGACTGGTCGCCGTGGTCCTCGCCGCGCGGGCCCTGCCCGCGGCGCCCCGTCGGACGGCCGTGCCCCGCATCGACTACGCGGGCGCGCTGCTGCTGGCCGGCGCGGCCACCGCGCTGGTCCTCATCACCTCCTTCGGCCCCCGGTGGGGCTGGACCGCGCCGGGCGCCCTGGCGCTCGCGGTCGCGGCGATCGTGCTCGTGGCCCTGGTGATCCCGGTCGAGCGCCGCGCCACGGCCCCCGTGCTGCCGCCGGCGATGTTCGCCTCGCGGACGGTCGTCATCGCCGCGCTGGTCGGGTTCATCGCCAACGTCGCGATGTTCAGCGTCCTGGTGTACCTGCCGACGTACCTCCAGGTCGTCGACGGCGTGTCGGCGACCCTGTCCGGGGTGCACCTGCTGCCGCTGGTGCTCGGGCTGGTGGTCAGCCAGTCGTTCGCCGGGCGGTGGGTGGCGAACCCGGCGCGAATCCGGCCGGTCCTGGTGACCGGCATGGCGCTGAACGTCGCCGGGCTCCTGCTGCTGAGCACGCTGACGCCCGGCCTCTCGCAGCTCGCCGTGATCGGCTACTTCGCCGTGACCGGGATCGGCATCGGCATGGTGCCGATGGTCGCGCTGACCGCCGCGCAGAACTCGGTGCCGTCAGCGGACATCGGGGCCGCCAGCGCCGTGGTGACCTTCGCCCGGTCGATCGGCGCGGCGTTCGGGGTGGCCGTCTTCGGCACCCTGCTGGGCGCCGACGTGGCCGGCCACATCGGCGAGGCGTTCCTGGCGATCGTCCCCGTCGTCGTGGCCGGCACCGTCCTCGCCGGACTGCTGCGGCGTCACCCGGCCAGCGCGGCGAACATCCCCGGCTCGTAGGAACCCCCCTTCTGGTGCACGAGCACGGCCAGCCGGTTGGCCGCGTTGATCAGGGCGACCAACGCGACCAGCGCGGCGGCCTGCTCGTCGTCGTAGTGCTCGCGCATCCGCGCCCAGGTCTCGTCGGACACGCCTTCGTGGGCGTCCGCGAGCCGGGTGCCCTCCTCCGCCACGGCGAGGGCGACCCGCTCGGCTTCGGTGAACACCGTCGACTCCCGCCACGCGGCGACGAGGTTGAGCCGCACGGCCGTCTCCCCCGCGGCCGCCGCGTCCTTGGTGTGCATGTCGATGCACCAGCCGCACCCGTTGATCTGGCTGGCCCGCAGGCTCACCAGCTCCCGGGTGGCCGCGGGCAGCGGCGAGCGCTCGAGCACCTGGCCGAGCGCGGCGAACCGCTTGGCCAGCCGGCTGCCGGTTTCGGTGCGGAACAGGTCGAGACGGGTTTCCATGGCTTCGTCCTCACTCGTGTCTCGGGGTGAACGACCTCAAGACACCGGCGGAGCGGGCCTTGTGACACCCCGGCGTAGATCGGCTGTGCACGTCCCCGCACCAGCGTGGCCGCAGCGTCACGCGAGAGAACAGGAAAACGATGGAAAACGGCACTACCGACCGGGCCGCACGGGCTTGGCTCGAGACGATGGCGCTGTTCGCGTCCAGGTCCGCGGCGAGCGGGTCGACGACCGGATCGTCGCCACCGCGGCCGCACACGGCCTGAAGCAGCGGGCACTGCTGCCCTTCATGGTGAAGGACCTCGACGGCGACCACGGCACCGCACCCGACGGCCTCGAGGTCCGGCAGGTGTCCGGTGTGGACAGCGAGGTGTACCGGACCACGACGGCCGCCGGGTACGAAGGCCCGGACCCGCTCTTCGCCGTCTTCGCCCGGCCGTCGGTGCTCGACCACCCCGCCATGCGCGGGTACGTCGCCGGGGCTACGGCCGCGCCGCGACGGCCGCGGTGCTGCGCGAGGGGTACGCCCTCGGCGCGCGGACGGCGTTCCTGCACGCCAGCCCCCCGGGCGTGCCGCTCTACGAGGCGATGGCGTTCGCCCACGCCGAGAACTGGTCGCTGTTCACCGCCTGAACGAGGATCCACGACCTGGTGCCGGGAGCTGCTCGTGCCCGAGCGCCGGCCCGCTACCACGACGTCCCCACCGGACGGGCGCGGCCCGGCTGCGGCCGCAGAGCGCGAAGGCGTTCACCGAGGAGCTGACCCGCGCGGCCTGGCGGGACACCCCGTCGGCGTTGATCGTCTGCGACGACGACCGGGGAGGCCTGCCCGGCCGGCGCCGCCGCCGGTGCGGGCGGGCTGAACCGTGGCGTGCAGGTGGCCTTCACGGCTCAGGGATGGCGTACGGGCCGTCGGTGCCGAACTCGGCGCGGTTCTCCCGGACGAACTGCGCGACCGACAGCGGTGCCCGCCCGCCGATCTTCTCGACGTTGTCGTTGGTGCCGGCGAAGACGCCGTTCCGGTAGTCGACGGCCACGTTGCCCAGGTGCTGGACGAGGTGCGCCGGCAGGCCCTGGCGCGTCAGGGCCTCGGTGAATTCGCCGAGGCTGATCGGCTCGTAGCGCACCGGGATGCCGAGCGTGGCGGACACGGCCGCGGCGATGCCGTGGTGGTCGAGTTCGACCGGCCCGTGCAGCGTGTAGGCGGCGCGGTCGTGCGGCTCCGGTTCGGCCAGCACCGCGGCGATGACGCGGGCCTGGTCGGCCGCCGCGATCGGGGCGTGCCGGCCCTCGCCGAACGGCAGCCGCAGGTAGCCGGTCCCGTCGCGGAGTTGCCACCACGACGTCAGCCACTCGGCGAAGAAGGTCGGCCGCAGGTGGGTGGTGAGCAGCCCGGTGCGGTCCAGCACCCGCTCGGCGAGCCAGTGCTGCCGGGCGGCCGTGCTGGCGGCCTCGCGGCGCGCGGAGATCTGCGACATCGAGACGACCGAGCGGACGCCCGCCTCGGTCGCCGCCTGCGCCACGTTGACGGTGGCTTCGAGCAGGCCGGGCCGGATCGGGTAGCAGAAGTACACGCCGTTCACCCCGCTCATCGCGGCGGCGACCGCCGGGAAGTCCAGCAGGTCGGCGTGCACCACCTCGGCGCCCGCGGCGGCCAGCGCCCGCGACCGCTCGTCGTCGGTGTGCGCCATCGCCCGCACGCGGTGGCCCCGGGCGAGCAGCAGCTCGACGGTCCCCCGGCCGGTCTTGCCGGTGGCGGCGGTGACCAGGAACAGCCGGCTCACCGCGCCGCCCCCGCACCGGCGCCGACGACGGTGCCCTTCATCAGCCACACCGGCCCTTCGGCGTAGGCGCCCGCTTCCGCGAAGAACTCGGCGAAGTACGGGCCCTCGGCGTGCGCGGTGAACGCCGCGAGGTCGGCGTAGACCTCGTTGAGGTAGAAGACGTCCGGGTCCGCCGCGTCCGCGATGACCTCGAACCGGCGGGAGCCGGGCTCGTGGGCGAGGGAGTCGCGGGCGGTCCGCCGCGCCGCGCGGACGAAGTCGTCGCGGCGCTCCGGCCGGACGGTGAACGACACCAGGAACTGGTACACGGCAAGCCTTCCTCGAAGGGTAGTTCATTGATTGAACTGCGCTCTCCCCGACCGTAGCACAGGGTCAGTTCAATGAACGAACTTCCGGGGTAGACTCGGCGGCATGCCCCTTCCCAGCACCTACGCCGAACGCAACTGCTCGCTCGCCAGGGCACTGGAGGTGGTCGGCGAGCGGTGGACGCTGCTGATCATCCGCGACGCGTTCTTCGGCGTGCGCCGGTTCGGCGACTTCGCCACCCAGCTCGGCATCCCGCGCGCGGTGCTCACCAGCCGGCTGAAGTCCCTGGTGCAGGAGGGCGTGCTCGTCCGCGACGACGCCGGTTCCTACCGGCTGACCGAACGCGGCCTCGCCCTCTGGCCGGCGGTGCGCGCCCTGATGCACTGGGGCGACGAGTCCTACTCGCCGGCCGGGGTCAAGCGCGCCCTGCGCCACGACGCCGACGGCGGGCTCGTCGACCCCGGGAACCGCTGCCTGGAGTGCGGTGCCCTCGTCCCGGTTCCGGAGATCCGCGTCGAGCCGGGCCCGGGCTACGAACCGGCGGCGGCGCCCGCCGACCCGGTCTCCGCCGAGATGAACCGGCCGCGGCTGCTGCTCGAACCGATCTCCGGGACCGCCTAACCGCCGGGGATCCGGTACGCCACCCCGGCCCGTTCGATGTCTTCCAGGTCCTCGGCGTACAGCCCGCGGCCGGTGAACCGCTCCACCGCCACGAGGCCCTTTTCGTCGCTGTCGCGGTAGTCGGCCAGGTCGAGTCCCGCGAGGGCCGCCACCACCTCGGGGTCCGCGGCCGGCTCCCCCAGTCCCGGCTCGAACGACGCCAGCACCTCGCCCGCACGGGCCAGGGACAGCCGGGTCACCGCGTTGACGTTCCAGAACATGCTGGCCGCCCGGCCCGCCCGCGAGACCGCCGTCAGCACCTCTTCGTGCGAACCGTGGTAGCCGTTCTCCTCGATCACCAGGACGACGCCGCCACCGGCGTCCAGCACCGCCAGCCACGGGTCCGCGTACGCCTCCCTCAGCTCGGGCAAGGGCTCCGGCCGGTCCGGGTCCGCGCCGAAGCCGCGCACCACCTCCGCGGCGGGCAGGCCGGTGACCACCGTGACGGTCGCCGCCACGGTCAGCCGGGAGCGCCGGATCCAGCGGTAGCGCACCTCGGGCCGGTCGGCGACAGCCGGTTCGGGCTCGCCGCGCAGGCGGTGGCCGAGGCGGTCGGCGCGGGCGTGCACGAGGGGCGGCGCCGCGGGCGCCGCCCAGATCCAGACGTCGTAGCTCTCCACTTCCGGGTCGTCGCGGCCGTAGGCGTGCACGCGGACGCGGTAGTCGCCGGGCCACGGCGGCGTCGTCACGCCCACCCCCGCCGACGGCGCCAGGCCCGCCGAACCGTGTTCCGCGCGCCAGCCGAGGTCCACGACCTCTTCCCAGCCGAGCGTCTCCACCTCGGCGGGCGGCTCGGCGAGCACGCGGATGCCGACGCGCACCGGCCCGGCTTCGGTACCGGTGCGGATCACCACGCCGCCGCCGGCGGCTTCCGCCAGTCCGTTCTCCGCGAAGTCGCCGAACGCCGGGAAAGCACCTTCGGTCAAGGCGAACACGTGGTCGCGGACGTCGACGAACGCGCTCCCGGACCGCGGGAGCCGGTACTCGGCGCGTTCCTTCTCCCGCACGGCCTCGGCGTACCCGGCGGGCATCGGCGCGGCGCGGAGCAGCCCGGCCGCGACGCCGAGCGCCGTGCCGACGATGGCCGCGATCCCGGGCTGCCCGGCCTCGCGCGCAGCGATCGCCGTGGTCACCAGCGCGATCGAGAGGTACCCGGCGCCGTGCGCGGCCGCGATCGCCGCTTCGTCGCCCGCGGCGGCCAGGAACGGCACGAGCGCGTCGTCGGCCACCAGGCCGGCGGTCAGGTCCGCCACGAGGTCGAGCAGGTCGGGCCGGAACTGGGCCAGCAACCGCATTTCCCGCACCGCTTCCGCTTCGCTGTCCGAGGACAGGAAGCCGAACGACCCGGACTGCGGCGGCGTCAGCTCCCCGGTCACCGGGGGCGCCGGGATCACCAGCCCGGCCAGGGTCAGCTCGACCGCCCCGTGCACGCGCTCGACCACCCACGACGGCACGGTCCGCAGCGAGCGCACGACTTCGGCTTCGGGCCAGTCCGGGAACCGCGGCGGCGGTTCGAGCGCCAGCCGGCCCAGCGCGGCCGCCGGCGCGGGCGGGAGCGCGGCTCGGACGACGGGCACGACGGCGGCCACGGCCGCGGCAAGGTTCTCCCCCATGCGGCCACTCTGCCAGATCCGGAATTGGTTGAGCCTTGAACTACTCTTCCGCACAGTGGAATCGCCCACCCGGCGCCGACCGCGCGGGCACAGACTCGGGCGCATGACCTTCCACCGCGAGCTGTTCATCGACGGCGAGGACGTGCCCGCCGAGGGCGGCCGCACCACCGAGGACACCAGCCCGTACACCGGCGAAGTGTTCGCGACCGTCGCCGCCGGGCAGCCCGCCGACGCCGGCCGCGCCGTCGAGGCCGCGCACCGCGCGTTCCCCGGCTGGGCCGCCACGGCACCCTCGGCGCGGCGCGCGATCTTCCTGACGGCGGCGGAACTCCTCGACTCGCGCGCGGGCGACGCCGTCGCCCTGATGGCGGGCGAAGTCGGGGGTGCCGCTCCGTGGGCGCGGTTCAACGCCGGGCTCGCCGCGAACATCCTGCGCGAGGCCGCGGCGGCGACCACCCAGCCGCTGGGCGAAGTCCTGACCACCGAAACGCCCGGGCAGCTGTCATTGGCCGTGCGGGAGCCCGCCGGGGTCGTCGCCGCCTTCTCGCCGTGGAACGCGCCGCTGATCCTGGGGGTGCGGGCGATCGCGGTGCCGCTGGCGGTGGGCAACACCGTCGTGCTGAAGCCGAGCGAAGACGCGCCGATCGCGAGCGGCCTGTTCCTCGCCGACCTCTTCCGCGACGCCGGGCTGCCGCCGGGCGTGCTCAACGTCGTCACCAACGCCCGCGAGGACGCCGCCGACGTCGCGCGGGCGCTGATCGCCGACGACCGCGTCCGGATCGTCAACTTCACCGGCTCCACCGGCGTCGGCCGGATCATCGGCACCACCGCCGCCCAGCACCTCAAGCCCGCCGTGCTGGAACTGGGCGGCAAGAACGCGCTGCTGGTGCTCGACGACGCCGACCTGGGCTACGCCGTGGACGCCGCCGCGTTCGGCGCGTTCCACAACGCCGGCCAGATCTGCATGTCCACCGACCGGGTCCTGGTGCACCACTCGATCGCCGAGGAGTTCACCGCGAAGCTGGCCGCGAAGGTGGGCGCGCTCCCGCACGGCGATCCCGCGGACCCGGCGACGGTCGTCGGCCCCACCATCGACGCCCGCGGTGCCCGGCACGTCGAAGAGCTGGTGGCGGAAGCGGTCGCGCGGGGCGCGCGGGTCCGCACCGGCGGCGGCCGGGCGTCCGGCGCGCGGTACGCCCCGACGGTGCTGGACAACGTCACCGCGGACATGCGGATCTTCCGGGAGGAGATCTTCGGCCCGGCCGTCACGGTGCTCGCGGTCGGCAGCGACGACGAAGCGGTCGAGATCGCCAACGACACCGAATACGGGCTCACGGCCGGCGTCATCACGGAGAACGCCGGCCGCGGCTTCGCACTGGCACGGCGGCTGCGGACCGGGATCGCCCACGTCGGCAACCAGACGATCGACGACGAAGCGCAGGCGCCGTTCGGCGGCGTGAAGTCCACCGGCTACGGGCGGTTCGGCGGCCGGTGGGGTGTCGAGGCGTTCACCGACACGCGGTGGATCACCGTGGCCGGGCAGCACGGCTCCTTCCCGTTCTAGCCTTCCGGGTAGAACAGGAACAGGGTGCAGCCGGTGGTGCTGGCGGGCACGTGCCACGTCCCGGCCGGCGCGTGCAGGAACGTGCCCGCTGGGTAGTCGCGGGCCCCGTCGTGAAACGTGCCCGCGACGACGTAGACCTCTTCGGGGCCGGGCTCGTGGACGTCCCGGCGCGGCCACGACGTGCCGGCGTCCATCTCCAGAACGCCGGCGTGCGCACCGTCCGCGCCGGTCCACAGTGGACGGAACCGGATGCCGGGGAACAGTTCGCGGACCGGCGCTTCCGTGACGGCGGCGGAGGTGTAGCCGTCCTGGTCGAGGATCTCGGGGTGCATGACCGCCACCCTGCCCGGCCGCGGCGGGCCCGCCCAGTGTCCGGGAAGACACCTTGGGGTACTTTCGTGCCATGCACCGCGTGGTGGCACTGGTGCGGCCGGTGCAGTCGACGTTCGAGCTCGGCATCGCCGCCGAAGTCTTCGGCACGCCACGGGCCGGCGTGCCGCGGCACTACGAATTCGACGTGTGCGCGGAGACGCCGGGCCCGGTCCCGACGACGGCCGGTTACGCGATGTCCGTCCCCCGTGGACTGTCGGCGCTCGCCACCGCGGGCACCGTGCTCATCCCGGGCTGGGCGCCGGTCGAAGCCCCGCTGTCCCCGCGCGTCCGTCGCGCGCTGCTGCGGGCCCACGCCCGCGGCGCCCGCCTGGTGACCATCTGCTCCGGCGTGTTCGCCCTGGCCCGCACCGGCCTGCTGGACGGCCGGTCCGCGACGACCCACTGGGCGCGCGCGGACCAGCTGAGCCGCGAATTCCCGCGGGTGCGCGTGGAACCGGACGTGTTGTACGTGGACCACGGCGACGTCGCCACGAGCGCCGGCGCGGGCGCGGGGATCGACCTGTGCCTGCACCTCGTCCGGAAGGACCACGGAGCCGCGCACGCCGCCCTGGTCGCGCGGCACATGGTGATGCCACCGCATCGGGAGGGCGGCCAGGCGCAGTTCGCCCCGCCGGTCGCGGCTCCGGACGCACTCGGCGGCCTCCTGGACTGGGCGGCCACCCGCCTCGGCACGGCGCTGTCGGTGAGCGACCTCGCCGCGCGGGCGGGCGTCTCCCGGCGCACGCTGGCCCGCCGCTTCACCGACCAGCTCGGCACGAGCCCCGGCGCGTGGCTGCTGGCCCGCCGGGTGACCGAGGCCCGCACCCTGCTGGAGGACACGGACCTGCCGGTGGAGGCGATCGCGACGCGGGTCGGGCTGACGTCCGCGGTCAACCTGCGGCGGCGGTTCCGCGACCAGGTCGGGACCACGCCGGGGGCCTACCGCCGGGCGTTCCGGACCCCGGGCGCGCCCTGACGTACACCCGGGTGCGGGCTGTTACGGCGGGCCGCCGTCAGTTGGCTCCGATCCTGCCCTCCCCCGGGTCGCCGCCGCACGAGGCGGTCCGGGTGAGGACCGTTTTCTTGGACACCCCGTCCTGGACCAGGATCCCGACCGGTGAATAGAGGGTGTTCTTGGCTTCCATGCTCCACTCCCCGGCGGCGTTCGTGGAGAACGGCCCGTAGTACTTCGTCACCGTCGTGGTCAGGTACACCTCGACCTTGCGGTTCGGCGGATACCCGGTCGCCCGGATCTTCGTGAGGACGTAGGGCGATTCCGCGTGCCAGTCGCACGTCACCTCCACGTTCGTCGCCGGGTTCCACAGCTGGAAGCCGATCGTGCCGGAGAAGTCGCCGTACAGCAGGTAGTTCAGGGACTGCAAGTAGAACTGGTAGTTGTGGCCGGGGATCAGCCCTTCCACGGTCCACGACACGCCGGTCACCGGGTACGGCAGCTGCCGGAACCCGGTGTCGCCGGCCGAGACGTCCTTCATGTAGATGAAGTAGCCCGTCGCGTTGGCCGCGGGCGTCCAGAGCAGGGTCGCCGAAAAGAAGTCGCGGACCGCGCGGAGGCTGGTGGGGCCGCGGGGGATGAAGCCGCCGGCGATCGAGGACGCCGTGGCCGAATACCCGCCGCCCAGGTAGCCGTTCAGGGAGCGGAGCTGGAATTCGTACGTCGCGCCGGGAACGAGGCCGTTGGCGAGCCAGGAAGCGCCCGAGACCGGGTAGGGCAGCTGCTTGAACGCCTCGCCTGCCGTCACGTTCCGCTGGTAGACGTAGTAGCCCGTCGCGTTCGCGGCCGGTGACCAGGAAAGGGCGACCTGCCCGTTGGCCTGCCCGGAGGCGACCGCGCGGAGGTTGCCCGGGCCCGCGGGCACCGCCCCGCTCGCGGTGACGGTCACGACGGCCGAGAACCCGCCCTCGATCAGGCCGTTGAGGGAGCGGAGCTGGAACTGGTAGACCGCGCCCGCGATCAGGCCGCGCGCGGTCCAGCTCGAGCCGGACACCGGGTAGGCCAGCTTGACGAGGTTCGGTTCGCCGGCCGTCGCGTTGCGGACGTAGACGTAGTAGCCGCTGGCGTTCGCCGCCGGGGTCCAGTTCAGGGTCACCGCGCGGTCGCCGGCCGTGGCGCGGAGGTTGCCCGGTCCGGCCGGGGTGATGCCGCCCGCCGTGACGCCGGCGACGTTCGAGAACCCGCCGCGGATGAGCCCGTTGACCGACTGCAGCTTGAACTCGTACCGCCCGCCCGGCGTCAGCCCCGACGCCACCCAGCCCGACCCCGTGACCGGGAACTCCAGCTGGGTGAACCCGCCCTCGCCCGCGCTGACGTTCCGCACGTAGACGTAGTAGCCGGTGGCCGCGGCCGCCGGGGTCCACGCCAGCGTCGCCGAGTTCGTGCCCGGTGTCGCGCGCAGGTCGCCCGGGCCGGCCGGCGTCGTGCCCCCGGCCGTCACGCCGGCGACGTTGGAGAACCCGCCGCGGACCAGCCCGTTGACCGGCTGCAGCTTGAACTCGTACCGCCCGCCCGGCGTCAGCCCCGACGCCACCCAGCCCGACCCCGTGACCGGGTACCGCAGCTGGGTGAAGTCGCCCTCGCCCGCGCTGACGTTCCGCACGTAGACGTAGTAACCGGTGGCCGCGGCGACCGGGGTCCACGCCAGCGTCGCCTGGCCGTTGCCCGCCGTCGCCCGCAGGTCGGTGACCGCCGCCGGGCGGGTGCCGGTCAGCGTGACGTCGGCGGTGTTGGAGAGGCCGCCCAGCAGGTAGCCGTTCACCGGCTGGACGCGGTACTGGTAGTGCGCCCCGGGCACCAGGCCGGCGCTGACCCAGCTGGGCCCGGCGACCGGCCACGGCAGCCTGGTGAAGGCCGTCTCCCCGGCGCTGACGTTCTTGACGTGGACGTAGTAGCCGGTCGCGTTCGCCACCCGCGTCCACGACAAGGTCGCTTCGCCGTCGCCGGACGGTTCGGCGGTCAGGTCGGTCACAGCCGCGGGCGTCGGCCCGGTCACGTTCGCGGTGGCCACGTTGGACAGCCCGCTCTTGAGCCTGCCGTTGGCCGCTTGCACCTGGAACTGGTACGTGCCACCGGGAGTCAGCCCTTCGGCCACCCACGTCGGACCCGGCACCGGCCACGGCAGCTGGGTGAACGCCGTCTCGCCCGCGGTGACGTTCTTCCGGAACACGTAGTAGCCGGTCGCGTTCGCCACCGGCGTCCACGACAACGTCGCGATCCCGGTGCCGCCGCTCGCCGACAGGTTCGTCACGGCGTCCGGCGTCGCGCCGGTGACCGCCACCGTGGCCACGTTGGACAGCCCGCCGCGGATGTCGCCGTTGGCCGCCTGCAGCTGGAACTGGTACGTCTCCCCCGGGGCCAGCAGCTCGGCCACCCAGGTCGGGCCCGAAACCGGCCACGGCAGCTGGGTGAACGCCGTCTCGCCCGCGGTGACGTTCTTCCGGAACACGTAGTAGCCGGTCGCGTTCGCCACCGGCGTCCACGACAACGTCGCGAAGCCGTCGCCGGGAGCCGCCGAAAGGTCGGTCACGGCGTCCGGGGCCGGCCCGGTCGGCGTGACGGTCGCGACGTTCGAGAACACGCCTTCGGCCGACCCCTTGGTGGCCTTCAGCTGGAATTCGTAGGTGTGCCCGTTGGTCAGCAGCCCGGCGGTCCACTGTGGACCGGTGACCGGGTACGGGAGCCGGGTGAACGCGGTCTCCCCCGCGGTGACGTCCCTGGTGTGCACGTAGTAGCCGGTCGCGCCGGGCGAGAGCGTCCACGACAGATCGGCTTGCCCGCTGCCCGGCGCGGCGCTCAGCTGGGGCGCCACCCGCGGTCCCAAGGGGACGGTGGGGTACGGCCGCGGGTACGCCTCGCCGACCGCCAGGTCGCCGGCCAGCGAGTCCGCGAACGCCGCCGCGATCTTCACCTCGCCCTGCGCGTTGGGGTGCGTCCCGTCCCACAGGTCGGCGGCCGGGACGATGTCCTTCGCCGTCTCCGCGACGTGCACCTGCGAGTCCACTGTGGACAGCTCGTCGACGGTGCGCCGGAGCCGGGCGTTGAAGTCGGCCACCGAGGCCGCGAAGGCGGGTTCGCTCTCCGTCCGCTGGTTGGGCAGCACGGTCCCGAACACGAACTGCACGCCGGGATCGGCCTCGCGGGCGTTGGCGATGAACGTGCGCAGGCTCGCCTCCGTGCCCGCGGGGTCGCTCATCCCGAACCCGAGGTCGTTGATGCCGAGCAGCACCAGCAGGTAGTCCGGGTGGTGCGCGCCGACATCGCCTTCGACGCGTGCGGCGGCACCGCCGAGCGACTCACCCCAGATGGCGTCGTGGTACTGCGTGAACGCGGGGTCGGCGTAGGTGTGGTTGTCGTTCCAGGTGCCGGCGACGTTGTCGAACAGGTCGTCCCGCGGGCCGACGAGCGAAAGCTGGGCGTTCACGGCGGTTTCGTGCTTGTCGAACCGGTAACGCCAGGTGAAGTCGCCCGCGCTGCCCTGGCTGATCGAGTCGCCGACGACCATCACCTGGGACTTCACCGAGATCCGCACCTGGGCCGATACCGGGCCCGCTCCCCGGCGGTTGATCGACCTCAGTGCGACGGTGAGGGGCAGGTCGGAATCCTTGAACGTCAGCGACGCGGGCCCGTCGTGGGTGATCACACTGCCCACCTGACCGTCCGGTGTGACGACCGCGTACCCCTCGGCCGGCGGCCCGGTCGCAGGCGGCTGCCAGGTCAACGTGGCCGACTCACCGTCCGCCGCCGCCGTCCACGCGATGGCGGACGGCGGATCGGGTACCGCGGTGTAGAGCCCGGGTCCGCCGACGTGCACCGACGTGGTGGCGACCGCGGACTGCCCGGCGTCGTTGGTGACCTTGAGCCCGATCGAGTAGTCCCCCGTGGCCGCGAACGACGTCTCGAGGACGTCGCCGTCGGTGGCGGTCGCGTACCGGCCGGAACCGTCGAGGTCCCACGCGTAGGTCAGCGGCCGCCCGGCCGGATCGGACGACTCGCCCGCGGACAGCAGGACCGGCTTGCCCGGCACCGCCCCGTCGACGGGCGTGATCGCCGCCTCGGGCCCGGCCGACGATGGCGCCGGGCGGACCCGCGCGGCGAAGAACTTGGCCGCGTCGAGCGGGTAGATGTCCTGTCCCGGCCCGTCCCCCACCGAGTCGTAGTTCCGGTGCTCCGTGAACAGGAACGACGCGACCGGGTGGCTGAAGGTCGACCACTTCAGGACACCCTGGCAGATCGGGTCGAGGGCGTGGCAGTACGACCGCACCTTGTCGCGGGGCGCCGGGAACTCCGGCGGCGCTTCCGCCAGAACGGCGGTCAGGAGACCGTTGCGCAGCCGGTCGAGGTTCCCGAGGCTGGTGCGCGCCCGGCCGTTCAGCAAGGGGTCGCCGAACAGCGCGACGCCGAGCACCCGGTCGCGCTGGTTGGCGGGCAACGCGCGGTAGACGTTCCCGGTCACCTGGGCGCCCTGGCTGTAGCCGGACAGCACCAGCCGGGTGCCGGCGCACCGGTCGGTCACGGACTGGATCTTCGCCCGGAGGTTCGCCTCGCCCTTGGCGACCGACGCGGTGTACCCGCCCAGCCGTCCCTTGCTGAAGCCCAGCCCCGCCCCGATCCCGTTGGCCATCGCCTCGAAGCCCCCGAAGACCGGGACGGCCGGGTACTGGGCGGCGACTTCTTCGGGGGTGTCCGCCAGGCCGTTGGCCCAGAGCTCGACCGAACTGCCCGCCGCCACCACCAACGGCTGGAACTGCCCGTAGAACGCCGCGACGGCCGGGCCGACACCGTTGTTGTCGGTGACGTCCTCACCCGAGCCGCGCGAGCCGAGGACGAGCACGTCCGGACAGGATTCGGCGGCCCGCGCGGCGGCCACCGGCAAGGTGAAGACGCCGAGCACGACGGCGACGATGACGCAAAGAGTCCCCCAGCACCGCATTCCGGCTCCCCCCAGGAGAAGGACGTCCCGGAAATCTAAACGACGATCAGCCGCGGCACCATCCGCTACTCGGCCCCATGTGGCCGCGCTAGCCTGACGGCATGGTTTTCCGGCGCAGACGGCACCGCGCACGTCTCTCCGCTGTCGCGGAACGGATCGGCGCGCGGAACGGCGTCGTCCTGAAAGACGCTTTCTCCGGCGGCCGCGGCGCCAACGGACCGCTCGTGCTGGGGGTTATTACCCTTCGAGACGGTGAACCCGGCGAAATCCTCCGGGAACAGCTGGAAAACGCGGCCGCCGGCGGGTACGCGGGCCCGCCGAAATACACCGAGGCCGACGGGTGCGGTTTCATCGGCGTCCCGGACCTGCCGATGCTGATCATCAAGACCTTCGCGGCGGGGAAGGTGATCCCGCTGCACGGCGAAGTCCCGCCGGGACGGACCGGTGTGGTGGTGAGCTTGACCTAGCTGACGATCCGCAACGCCGCTTCCGCGCCGCCCAGGGCGGCCAGGTGCGACAGCGGGTTCCAGAAATCCCGGTACAGCAAGAATTCCCCGCCCCGGACGCGCACCACCGAAATGTAGCGCTGGTGGAACTCCAGCCCCGTCCGCAACGCCCGGCCGTCGCCGCGGTACTCCGCGATCACCAGGTCCGGCTCACCCGTCGCGTGGAACTCCAGTCCCGAAAACGCGACCTCCAGGTGCTCCGCGAACTTCTCCATCTGCTGCCACAACGCCTCGCGCCCGGCGAACCGCTCCGGCCACCCCGGCGGGGCGTACGGGAACTCCAGCACCCCGTCCGCCGCGAACAGGTCCACCCAGCCCCGGGCATCACCCGCTTCGAGCAGATCCAGGCTGTGCGCGAGAACTTCCTGCGCCGGCGAACGTGTCATGCCGCACCTCTCAGGGTTTCTTCGGTGGCGGGCGCGCTCGTGACGACGCCCGCGAACATGCGGTCGATGAGCCGGTCCGGCAGCAGCCGGGCGATGCGGGCGCCGCGGGTGGCGTCCGGGCCGACCGAGTAGCGCGTCTTCGGGCGCGGCGAGGCCAGTGCGTGGTGGACCGCGGCCGCCACGTCCTCCGGGCGGGTCCTGCTGGCCCGCGCGCCCGCCTCGTTCCCGGCCAGGAAGCGCAGGAACGTGTCGCGGTACAGGCGGGTGACGGGTTCCGGGGCGGCCGCGAGAACCCCTCGGCCGTCCTGGGAAACCTTGGCCCAGATCGGGGTCATGATCGCGCCCGGGCGGACGACGGAGACGCCGACGCCTGCCGGGGCCAGCTCGCGGCGGAGTGCGTCGCTCATCGCTTCCTTCGCGAACTGCGCCATCGCGTACGCGCCCAGGTACGGGACCACCAGGGAACCCAGGCCCGACGTCACGTTGACGACGCGGCCGCCCGCGGTGCGCAGCAGCGGGAGGAACGCGCGGGTGACCGCCAGCGTGCCGATCACGTTCGTCTCCAGCTGGCGGCGCAGGTCGTCCGACGACAGGCATTCCACCGGCGCGGACACGCAGATGCCCGCGTTGTTCACCAGCCCCCACACGCCGTCCGGGCCGGCGAGGGCATCGGCCGCCGCGGCGATCGTGCGGTCGTCGGTGACGTCGATGACCGCGTAGGTCAACGCCGCGGACCCGGCGATCAGGGCTTCGCCGTCCGCGGCGCGGCGCACCCCGGCCACCACCCGGAAGCCGGCCTCCGCGAGCTTCAGCGCCGTGGTCCGGCCGAGACCGGTCGACGCGCCGGTGACCACCACGGTCCGGCCGTTGTTCGCACGGTTGACCATCGTTCTCCTCCTCACGAGGCCCGCGCGGCGGAGCGCACCGCGTCCAGGCACCGGTCGACGAGCGCGGCGGCCCGGTCTCCGGGCACCGCGTCCGCGATGTACGCGCAGTTCCAGAACAGCCGGCCGTGGCTGGTGTTCACGGTCGCGACGACGTAGCCGTTGACGGAAAGGCCCGCCACGAACTGGCTGCCGTCCACCTGCCACCGGCCGATCACGCCGGGCACGGCGAAGCGGCCGAGGTTGGACAGGCACAGGTTGATCGGCCCGCTCTCCTCCATGTACCGCATGATCGGCTCGGCGTCCGCCAACGACTTCAGCCCGCTGCCCGCCACGAACCCGACCAGGTCGAAGTGCTCGCCGCGGTCCTTGCGCCGGGCCAGGTCCGCGCTCGCCGCCCGGGCCGCGTCCCACAGGGGGACGTCGCAGTCGACGAACGTCGGGATGGTGGCCACGTACGTCCCGGCCTCGTCCGCGGCGACCGGCGGGACCAGTTCGGCCCGGAAGTCGACCGGCGACCCGATGGCGACGTGGCCGGATCCGCCGGCGGCGCGGGCCATCGCCGCCGCCAGCAGCCCGTGCACCGTGGACCGCTCGCGCCGGCACGCCTCGACGACGGCGGCGAGCTCGGCGCCGGTCAGCTCGCGGTGCAGCACGCGGGTGCGCCGCGAAGCCATCGGCACCGCCGCGCTCGGCTCGAACCGGCTCGGCCGCAGGCGCGCGACGTCGTCGGCGTCCCGGCGCTGCTGGTCGGCGCGGCGCTGCTCGCCGGCGCTGCCGAGGTTCCGGGCCGGCATGACGTCCTCGGGCGAAGGCGGCGTCCGCAGCGGGGCCGGCAACGGCTCGTCCCGCTCGATCTTCGCCGCCAGCTCCAGGCATTCCCGGGCCAGGGAGATCGCGGTGGTGCCGTCGGCGACGCAGTGCGGCAGGGTGAGCACGAGGTCCTGCGCGCCCTCCCGGTCGATCAGCGTCGCCCGGATCAGCGGGCCGAGCCGCCACGGCACGGCCTCGGCCAGCTCGGTCTCGTCGACCTCGCGCACCCAGTCGCCGCCGCCGACGCACCGCAACGGGATCCGCCGGCCGGTCGGCACCCACACCGGGTCGTTGCCGTCCGCGTCGGTCTCGATCCGCAGCCCCAGCAGCGGGTGCCGCCGTTGCAGCGCGTCGAGCGCCGCGCGCAGCAGCCCCGGCGGGAGTTCGCCGCGCACCTCCACCCTCGAGATCACGTTGAGCGGTGAGACCTGGTCACACCACCAATACCAGCGCTCGACGGCGCTGAGCGGACGGCCGTTCATCGCACTCCTTCAGACGAGGACACCGGGGAAGGTCAACAGGTCGCGCTGGCCGGCGACGAGGTCGTCGAACGATGTCCCGCGCAGCCGGTCGTCGCGCTCGCGCCGCAGCGCCGGGTCCTCCAGCTGCTCGCTTTCGCTCAAGGCGCGCGACGCCTCGACGACCATCCGGGTCCGGTCCCGCCGCTGGTCCTCGTAGCTGCGCAGCGCGGCGACCGGGTCGTCGATCCGCGCGAGGGTCGTGGCCAGGACGACGGCGTCCTCGACGGCCATCCCGGCGCCCTGGCCGAGGCTGGTCAGCATCGGGTGCGCCGCGTCGCCCAGCAGCGTCACCCGGCCTTCGCCCCACTTCTCGAGGAAGACGCGGTCGCGCGCGGGGACGGCGATGACGTTCTCGATCGGCGTCACCGCGATCGCGGCCGTGACTTCGTCCGCCCAGCCGTCGTAGAGCGCCAGCAGGTCTTCGCGGGTGCCGCGCCAGTCACGGGCTTCGGCCACCGGCAGGTTCTTGGTGCCCCACCAGTAGAAGTCGCCGCCGCCGATGTCGAGCAGGCCGAAGCGCTGGCCGCTCCCCCAGTAGTGCGCCACGGCGCCCTTCGGCAGCGCCGGGTGGCGGAACGGCGTGATGGCGAGCCAGCAGACGTAACCGGGCTCCAGCACCGCCTCGTCCGGCCCGGCGAACTGGCGCCGCACCACCGAGTTGAAGCCGTCCGCGCCCACGACGACGTCGCCGCGGGCGGTGCTGCCGTCGTCGAACTCGACCGTGGCGCCGTACACCCCGGACTCCACGCGGACCGCCCGCCTGCCCAGGAAGACCGGCACCCCACCGGCGGCTTCGCGCAGGGCCTCGTGCAGGGCGTTGCGGCCGATGCACACGCTCGGCGCGCCCAGCTCGTGGCCGACCTCGGGCATCGGCAGCCGCACGATCGGGCCGCCCTGGGCGTCCTTGATGTCGAACGCGGTGACGACTTCGCCGCGGCGGGCGAGGTCGAGGTCGATGCCGAGGGTGGCGAGCGCGCTGATGGCGTTGGTGATCATGCCGAGACCGGAGCCTTCGGCGCGCAACGTCGTGGCCCGCTCGTGCACTTCGACCTCGATGCCGCACCGCTTCAGCGCGGCCGCGAGGGCGAGGCCGCCGATGCCGGCCCCGAGCACGATGACCTTCAGGTGTTCAGCTGGCATGGGACTGCGCCTCCTGGCCGTGGATCAGTTCGCTGACGACGCGGGCGAGCCGCGCGACCCGGGGTTCTTCCATGATCGTGAGGTGGTCGCCCGGGGTGGTGACGACTTCGACGGTGCCGCCGGTGAGCGCGCCCCAGCCGTTGTCCGGCAGGTGGTGCAGGCTGCCCGCCGCGCCGTGCATCGCTTCCAGCACCTGGGGCAGCGGCTCTTCCGCGCGGACGAGGACGACGTCCTGGCCGGTCTCCGGCGGCCGGTACGCGAGAGTGGCCTGCCAGTTGGCGCGGTAGAGCCGGAACAGCCGCCGGATCACCGCGGCCGAGCTGCCCGCCGGCAGCACGCCCAGTTCCGCGGCGCGCCGCGCGATGTGCTCGAACCGGTCGTCGAGCGACACGACGTGCGCGGGCAGCCCTTCGAGCGGCGAGGCACCGCCGCGCTCGAGCCACAGCAGCTCCCAGAAGAACCAGCCGAGCAGCGCCTCGTCGGTGTAGCTCTCCCGCAGCAGCGGGTTGACGGCCACCGTGTCGAGCAGGATCGGCCGGTCCACCGCTTCCCCGGCGGCCCCCAGCCGCCGGGCCAGCTCGAACGCGACGAACCCGCCGAAGGACCACCCGGCGATCGTGTACGGACCGTGCGGCTGCACCGTGCGGATCTCCGCGAGGTAGCTCCCGACCAGGTCCTCCACAGTGGACAGCGGGGTGCTGCCCGCCTCCGCGCCGGCCGCCTGCAGGGCGTAGACCGGCAGGTCGTCCGGCAGGTGCTTCGCGAGGGGGACGTAGCAGAGCACGTTGCCGCCCATCGGGTGCACGATGAACAGCGGCCGCCCGCTGCCGTGCGGCTTCAGCGGGACGAGCGCCGAGAACACCGGCTTCGCCGCCCCCAGCCGCCGGGCGAGCGTCGCCACGGTGGGCGCGGCCAGCAGGGCCGACGGCGCCAGCTCGGTGCCGAACCGCTGTTCCAGCGTCACCACGACCCGCATGGCGACGAGCGATGTCATACCGAGGTCGAAGACGTTGGCGTGCACGCCGATCGCGGGCAGCCCGAGCAGGTCCGCGACCAGCTCGGCGAGCACGCGTTCGCGGTCGTCGCGCGGCGGCGTGGTGTCGTGGGTGGCGGCCACTTCCAGCGGCAGCGCGCGCAGGGCCGCGTCGTCGCGTTTGCCGCTGGGCGTGCGCGGCAGGTCCGGCAGCCATTGGAAGTGCGTCGGCACCAGGTGCTCCGGCAGCGTCTCGCGCAACGCCGCGCGCAGCTCGCCCGCGCCGGCGGGGGCGCCGGTCAGGAAGGCGACCAGCTCGTTGTCCCCGCCCGGGTGCCGGGGCCGGACGACGACGGCGACTTCGCCGGGCCCGCGGGCGAGGTCGCCCAGTGCCAGTTCCGCTTCCGCCGGTTCGACCCGGAAACCGCGCACCTTGGCCTGGTCGTCGGAGCGGCCGGTGCAGACGATCGAGCCGTCCGGGAGCGCGTAACCGAGATCGCCGGTGCGGTAGAGGCGGCCGGATCCGGTGTCCCGGAAGCGTTCCGCGGTGAGGTCGGCGCGGCCGAGGTAGCCGTCCGCGAGGCACGTGCCGGCCGCGTACAGCTCGCCTGTGACGCCGGGCGGGACCCGCCGGAGGTCCGCGTCGAGGACGTGCAGGGCGGCGCCGTCGATCGGCCTGCCGATGGGTGGCAGGTCCGGGAAGTGTTCCGGCGGCCCGGTGAGCGTGTGGTGGGTGACGACGTGGGTCTCGGTGGGGCCGTACTGGTTTTCCAGCAGCACCCCCGGCACCGCGGCGCACAGCCGCCGGATCTCGTCGGTGATCCGGAGCTGCTCCCCCGACGAGATGACGACCCGGAGGTCCTCGGGGAACGAACCCGTGGCCACGGCGGCCGAGGCGAGCTGCTGGAGCGCGACGTACGGCAGGAACACCCGCTCGACGCGGTGGGTACGCATGAGCCGCAGCACCGCCGCCGGGTCGCCCCGGTCCGGGACCAGGCAGAGCGTCCCGCCGAAGCAGAGCGTCGCGAAGATCTCCTGGAACGACACGTCGAAGCTGAGCGGCGCGTACTGGAGGGTGACCGCGGCGCGGCCGCTGGCGGTCCGGTCCTGCCAGGCGACCAGGTTGGCCAGGGCCCGGTGCGGCATGGCGACGCCCTTGGGCTGCCCGGTCGAGCCGGAGGTGAACAGGACGTACGCGGTGGTTTCCGGGGTGACGACCCCGCGGGGCGGCGCACCCGCCGGCCGCAGCAGCTCGGCCGCGGCGACGGTCCGCCGGGTGGGCAGCGCCGGGTGGGAACCGACGACCAGCTCCGGGTCCGCGTGCTCGACGAGGTGGGCCAGCCGCCGCGGCGGGTAGCCGGTGTCGAGCGGCAGCACCGCCGCGCCCGCCTTGAGCACGCCGAGCAGGACCGCGATCGTCTCCGGGTCCCGCCCGGCCGCGACCCCGACGATCGAACCGGCCCGCACGCCGCGCCGCCGCAGGTTCGCGGCAACCGCGTCCGCGGCCGCGCCCAGCTTGCCGTACGTCCACTGCGTTTCCCCGGTGAGCGCGAGCGCGGCCGGGTGGTCCGCGACGCACCGGTCGAACCGCGCGACGACGTCGGCGTGGTGCGCCGCCGGGACGGCCTGAGGTGGCGGCGCGGTGAGGAAGCCCAGGCCGGCGGGATCGTCGGGCCGGTCGAGCAGTTCGGTCAGGACGCGCACGTAGTGGTCGCCGTACAGGCGGAGCTGCGCGGCGGTGACCGTGGTGCCGTTGCCGTCCACGCGCAGCCACAGGTGGTCGTCGGCCGGGTCGGTGACCACGTTGACGAGCAGCTCGAAGTTGGTCTGCTCGTAGGTGTCGAACGCCAGCAGGTCCACGCCGGGGATCCGGACCGCTTCGCCGAGCTGCCGGAAGTGGACGTAGTTGAACGCCGTCACGGCGGGCGGGCGCCCGAGCCGGTCCTGGATGGCGCTGAGCGGGTAGCGGCGGTGCGCGTAGGCCGCCTTCTCCGCGAGGAACGCTTCGCGGATGACGCCGGACCAGCTGCGCCCGCCCGCGCTCACCCGCAGCGGCAGGGTGTTGAGGAAGAGCCCGGCGACGCCGTCGTGGGTGCGGCCGTGCGTGACGACACCGGTCGTGACGTCGGGGTTGCCGGAGAACAGGCCCAGCGTGAGGCAGTGCGCGGCGAAGAGGACGGACTTCACCGAGAGGGCGCGTTCGCGGGCGAAGTCCCGGACCCGTGCGCCCAGCTCGGGGGCCAGGTCCGCGCGGTGCGACGTCGCACGGGCGCCGCGCGGTTCGTGCGGGCCGAACCCGCCGATCGAGGAGGCCTCGCTCCCGTCGAGGGTGCCGTGCCAGAAGTCGGCGCTCTCGGCCGAAGCCAGCGCGTGCCGTTCTTCGCGGAGGTACGCCGCCGCCGAGGGCATGGGCAGGTCCGGCACCGGCGCGGCGCGCAGGCCGAGGCCGTGCGCGTAGCCGCGCAGCAGCTCGCTCACCAGCGTGGCGACGCTGCCGCCGTCGAGCAGGGCGTGGTGGAAGCTGAACACCAGGTCCAGGCCGTCGTCGCGGACGTGCGCCCGGAACAGGTACAGCGGCGGGGTCCCGAAGTCGTAGTCGTGGTGGCGGCGCCGCTCGATGTGGGCCAGCACTTCGGCTTCGGCCACCGGGCGGGCGGTGCCGCGGAGGTCGGCGACCTCCAGCGCGCCGGGCACGGCGTGGTGCACGACCTGCAGCGGCTCGGCGTACTCGCCGGGGTGGAAGCTCGTCCGCAGCGCGGGGTGGCGCCGGGCGAGCCGGGTGACCGCCTTCCGGAACTCCGGCTCGTCCCAGGCCACCCGCAGGCGGTACCGGAAGACGTCCTTGTAGACGGTGGAGCCGGCCTCCCGGCTGTGGTAGATCAGGCCCTGCTGCAGCCGGGTCAGCGGGTAGGCGTCCTCGACGTCGCCCAGCCGGACGCGGTCCACGGCGGACACCAGCCCGAGCCGCGGCGGCGCGATCTCCTCCGCTCCGGCGGTTTCGACGTGCTCGGCGAGCCCGCCGACGGTCGGGTGGCGCACGAGATCGGCCAGCGCGAACCGGAGGCCGCCCTGCTCGGCGAGCGCGCGGATCCGCAGCATCAGCAGGGAATCGCCGCCGAGGGCGTAGTAGTCCTCGTCGGGTGACTCGGGGGTGCGGCCGAGCACTTCGCCCCAGATCCCGGCGAGCACGGCTTCCCGCGCGGTGAACGGGCGGGCCGCGCCGGTGCTGCCCGCCGCCGGTTCGGGCAGCGCGCGGCGGTCGGCTTTCCCGTTGGGGGTCAGGGGAATCCGGTCGAGCGGGACGAGGAACGCCGGGATCATGAACTCCGGCAGCTCGCGCGCCAGGTGCTCGCGCAGGCCGGTGCCGTCGCCGGTGTAGTAGCCGACGAGGTGGGTGCCCCGGGCGGCGGTCGTCCGGTCGACCACCACCGCGCCGGTGACCCCGGGCGCGCTCAGCAGGGCGCCGGCGACCTCGCCGGGTTCGACGCGGTTGCCGCGGATCTTGACCTGGTCGTCGAGCCGGCCGAGGTACTCGAGGTCGCCGCCGGGCAGCCAGCGCGCGAGGTCGCCGGTGCGGTAGAGCCGCCCTTCGCCGCCGAACGGGTCCGGCACGAACCGTTCGGCGGTCAGCCCGGGCCGCCCGAGGTAGCCGGCGGCGACCCCGGCTCCGCCGATGCACAGTTCGCCCGCGACGCCGAGGGGCTGCAACTCGCCGTGCGCGCCGACGACGTGGAGGCGCGTGTTGTCGATCGGGCGGCCGATCGGGACCCGCGCGACAGTGGTGCCCGCCGGGCAGTCGTAGGAGGTGACGTCGACCGTCGCCTCGGTCGGGCCGTACAGGTTCACCAGTTCCGGGCCGCCCCCGGCGACGCGGAACAGCCGGTTGAACCGCTCGACGTGCGCGGCGGGAAGCGCTTCCCCGCTGCAGAACACCCGTCGCAGCGACCCGGCGTCCGCTTCGGCGCCCTCGAGGAACGACCCGAGCATCGACGGGACGAAGTGCGCGACCGTGACGCCGTGCTCGGCGACCGCGGCCCGGATCGTCCGCGGGTCCTTCTCGCCGCCGGGCGGCAGCAGCGCGACCGCGGCGCCTTCGAGCGCCCACCAGAACAGCTCCCACACCGAGACGTCGAACGAAGTGGGCGTCTTCTGCAGCAGGACGTCGTGCTCGCCCAGCGGGTAGCGGCGTTGCATCCACGCCAGCCGGTTCACCACCGAGCGGTGGCGCACGAGGACACCCTTCGGGCGGCCGCTCGAGCCGGAAGTGTAGATGACGTAGGCGATGTCGGTGGCCGTGGCGCGCGCGCCGACCGGCGAGGCGTCCCCTTCGCGCAGGTCGCCGACCCGCCACACGGGCGTCCCGCCGAGCGGCGGCAGGGCGGTGCCGCCGGACACCAGCACGGCCGCGGGGCGGCTGTCCCCGACCAGGAACCGGATGCGCTCGGCGGGGTGGGCCGGGTCGACCGGCACGTACGCGGCGCCCGCCTTGATCACCCCGAAGAGCGCGGGCAGCAGGTCGGGCCCGCGCTCCAGCGCGACGACGACCCGGTCGCCCGGCCCCACACCCGCGGCGATCAGCTTGCGGGCGACCCGGTTCGCGGCGGCGTCCAGATCCGCGTAGCTCAGGCGGAAGTCCGGGCCGGTGACGGCGAGCCGGCCGGGGTGCCGGGCGGCCTGCTCCTCGAAGAGGCCGCTCAACGTGGCTTCGTCGCGGAACGGGACCTCCGGGCCCCGGCCGTACGCGTCGAGCAGCGCCCGCTCGGCGCCGGGCAGCATCGGCACCTCCGCCACCGGCCCGTCGGCACCGGCGATCCCGTTCTCCAGCAGGCAGCCGAACAGCGCGGCGACGCGCTCGCCGGGCAGCTCGGCGCCGAACACGTCCCGCGCGCAGTCGAGGGACACCTCGACGTCGTCCTGGCCCTCGACGGCCGTGACCAGGATGGACAGCGCGTCCTGCTCGTGGCACGGCGTCTCCATGACCGTGCGGTGCACCAGGTTCGTCCGCGGGCTGGGCAGCCGCAGGTAGCTGAGGGTGACGTCGTAGAGCTGCCGGGGCCGGCCGGGCAGCTCGCGCAGGATGTCCTCCAGCGGGGTGCGGCCGTGCCGCCGCAGTTCCCGGGTGGCCGCCTGGACGTCCGCCACCAGCGCGCGCACGGTGGTCCCGGCGGGGACCGCGACCCGCAGCGGCACGGTGTTGGTGAAACTCCCGACGGTCTCGAGGAATTCGTCGTCCCGGTTGAGCAGCGGGACGCCGAGGACGCCCTCCGCCGACCGGTGCACGCGCGAGAGGAAGACACCGGTCATGGCGGCGAGGTACGGGAAGATCGGCAGTCCGGCGGCGCGGACCCGGGCCACCCACTCCCCCGGCAGCCGGAAGGTGTGCCGCTCGTTGCCCGGCGCGGTCCCGGACTTCGCGAAGAGCACGGGAGTGGCCCCGGCGAGCGCGGCGCGGTGGAACGCCAGATCGTCGCGGAACTCCGCGGACTCCCGGTACCGGGCCGCCGCCGGCAGGCTCCGCCGGAACGGGCTCGGCGCGCGGCGGATCCGGGTAAGCCCTTTCAGCGCGTCGTCGTAGTCCTCGACGAGCTGGTTCGCCAGGACGGTGAAAGAGAAGCCGTCGGCGACGAGGTGGTGCACGACGACCTGGGCGTGCGCGATCCCCGGCCCTTCGACGAAGAGCGTCGCGCGCACCAGCGGACCACCTGGCGGGAAGGGGCGTTGCTGCTCTTCCCGCATCACCGCACCGGGATCCGCCGCGGCGGACAGGTCGGCCACGCGGACCTCCGGCCGGGCGGCTCCCTGGAAGTCCTGGTAGGGCACGCCTTCGACGTCGAAGAACACCGTGCGGAAGTTGTCGTGCCGCGCCAGCACCCGCGAGAACACCTTGGCCAGCAAGGGCAGGTCGAGCTCGCCTTCGAACCGCACCCGCAGCAGCAGGTTGTACTGCGCCGAGTCCTTGTTCAGCGCGACGGCCGCCCAGATCCCCGATTGGTACGGGGAAAGACCGTGCACGTCTTCGCTCGGGTGCGCCTGCTGGGCGTCGCGCATGCTGGTTCCTCCGTGCCGATCAGGGATTCGGGCGGCAGCGGACCGAGGCTAGGTCCCGCGCGCCGGGCACCTCCTCCTGTCGAATGCGGACGGTCCCCGAAGGTGAACATGGCACTGGCGCCCGTGTGAGATCAGCCCGCCCGGTCGTGAGTGGGAAACAGTGTTCTAGCCCTGTTTCTCACTCACGACCCGGACCACCCGCGCGGGCGGCGTCACCTCGTGAGGACCGCCAGGGCCGCGGC
Organism: Amycolatopsis sp. cg9; assembly: GCF_041346945.1. NCBI lineage: Bacteria > Bacillati > Actinomycetota > Actinomycetes > Pseudonocardiales > Pseudonocardiaceae > Amycolatopsis > Amycolatopsis sp. cg9. The sequence continues at coordinate 8,338,977 of NZ_CP166850.1, forward strand.
GTGGACCCCGGGTGCGGCGGCGAGGTAGCTCTCGCTCGTGAGGTCCCACGGCTTGCCGTCGAGGTCGGTCACCACCCCGCCCGCCTCCTGGACCAGCAGCACCCCGGCCGCGTGCGAGCGGACGTTGTCGAGCTGCCAGTGCAGGTCCATCCGGCCCGCGGCGACCTGGGCGAGCTGGTGGCCGACCGGCACGGAGATCCGCACGTACAGCGCCGCCTCCGACATCGCGGTGAACGACTTCCCCATGCGCTCGAAGAACCCGGCGTCGTGGCCGGGCTGCGCCTGGCCGGTCCCCGCCAGCGAGCCGTCGAGCGAAGTCTTGGCGGAGACCCGCAGCGGCACGCCGTTCAGGAACGCGCCACCGCCCTCGGCGGCGGTGAACAGCTCGTCGAGCACCGGGAAGTACAGCGCGGCCAGCACCGGGCGCCCGTCGCGGACGAGGCTGACCCCGATGTTCCAGTCGGGCATGCCGTGGACGGCGTTGACGTTGCCGCCGACCGGGTCGATCAGCCACCACTCGCCCGGGTCCAGCGGCCCGGAGCCGTGCTCGTCGTCGAGCCAGCGCGCCTCCGGCCGGAGCCGGGCCAGCGCCGGGCGCAGCACCTCGACGACCGCGGCGTCGTTGTCCTGCAGGTTCGCCAGCAACTCCGGCAGCCCGGGCGGCCGGGTCCCGGCGGCGTAGCGCTCGAGCATCCGGGCGCCCGCCTCGCGGACGGCGGCGGCGAGCGGTTCGTGGGTCATGGGTCCTCCTGTGGTTGTCTTGCGGTCGTGCAACTGGACTTGAACCTGCTCACGGTGTTCGACGCGCTGCTCGAAGAAGGCAGCGTGATGGGCGCGGCCGAGCGGCTGCACCTCTCGTCGCCGGCGGTGAGCCGCACGCTCGGGCGGCTGCGGAAGGTGACCGGTGACGACATCCTGGTCCGCACCGGCCACACGATGGCGCCGACGCCGTACGCGCTGGCGGTCCGGGAAGACGTGCACCGGCTGGTCCGGCAGGCCCACGACGTGCTGACGCCGGCGCGCGAGCTGGACCTGGCCGAACTGGACCGCACCTTCACGATCCAATGCCACGACGCGCTCGCCGCGTCCGTGGTCCCGGTGCTGGTCGGCCGGCTCCAGGACCGCGCCCCCGGCGTGCGGCTGCGGGTGCTGGCCGAGCACCCCGCCGACACCGACGACCTGCGGCACGGCCGCGTCGACCTCGAACTCGGCGGTGGCCGGCCGGAGCTGCCCGAGTTCCGGTCCGCGGTCGTCGGGCACGACTCGCTCGTCGTGGCGATGCGGCCGGGGCACCCGGGCGCCGACGCCCTCGACCTGCGCGCCTACGCCGCGCACCCGCACGTCGTGGTCTCCCGGCGCGGCCGGCTCACCGCGCCGATCGACGACGTCCTGGCCGCCGAAGGCCTGCAGCGCCGGGTGGTCGCGGCCGTGGCGACGCTGTCGACGGCCCTGCAGACGGCGGTGCGCGGCGACGTGCTGGTCACCTGCACCGCGGTCCTCGGCGGCCCGCTCATCGACGCGTTCGGGCTGATCACGCGTCCGCTGCCGGCGGCCGCCCCGGCGGCGCCGATCAGCAGCACCTGGCACCAGCGCTACGACTCCGACCCCGCGCACGCCTGGCTGCGCGAGCAGGTGTCGGCGTCCCTCGGCGAACTCGGCGCGGGCTAACCGGCCAGCGGCAGCGCGACCGCACCGGCGAAGCGCGGGCGCTCGGCCTCGTCGAGCATCGCCGCGGCGACGGTCGCCCGGCTGACCTTCGCCCCGAGGTCGAACGGGCGCGCCTCGGCCAGCCCGGCGGTGCGCCGCCCGGGGGCGGCCGGCCCGTCGGCGAGCATCCCGGCGTGGAAGACCGTGCCGCCGGCGGCGAGAACGGCGGTGTCGGCCGCGACCTTGTCCCCGAGCCGGTCGCCCAGGAACTGCTTGAGCACGCCGGCGCCTTCCCCGGCGGCTTCGGCGGACGGGCCGGTGCCGTACGCGCCCAGCCAGATGATCCGCGCCGGCCCGGCGGCGATCACGGCTTCGGCACCGGCCAGCAGCGTCCCGGCCCGGTCCGCGCCGAGTCCGGACAGGACCACGGAATCCGCGTCGACGACGGCGGCGATGCTCGCCGGGTCGGCCACGTCGGCCGCGGCCTTGCGCAGCCCGCCGCCGTCGGGGAGCGGGATGCGGGCGGGGTCGCGGGCGACGGCGGTGACGGTGTGTCCGCGCCGGAGCGCTTCGCGGGTGAGCTCGAGGCCGGTCCGGCCCGAGGCCGCGAGGACGGTGAGGTTCATGGCTTTCACGCTAGGGACGCGGGTAATTGACATCAAGTGCAAGTATCGCAAGCAATGCGTTACCGGGACGCAATCCGCGGTCACCGGCGTAACGGGCCACCGTCCGGGTGCGACTCACGCATGTCCGGCGCCGGGGAGGCAACGATGGCGAAACGACTGGTCGTCTGCTGTGACGGCACCTGGAACTCACTCACCCAGAAGGCGCCGACGAACGTCGTCAAGGTCAAGGACGCCGTCGCCCCGGTGGATCCGGCCGGGACGAAGCAGCTGGTGCACTACCACGAGGGCGTCGGGACCGGGAAGCGGTGGTGGGACCGGCTGGCCGGCGGCGCGTTCGGCTGGGGCCTGTCCGCCAACGTGCGGGACGCCTACCGGTTCGTCGTCGAGCACTACGAACCCGGCGACGAACTGTTCTTCTTCGGCTTCAGCCGCGGCGCCTACACCGCGCGCAGCGCAGTTGGCCTGATCCGCAACTGCGGGGTGCTGCTCCCCCGCCACGCGAGCCGCGTCGACGAGGCCTACCGCCTCTACCGGGACCGGGATCCGGCGACCGGCCCGGCGAGCCCCGCGGCGCGGGAGTTCCGGGACCGCTTCTCGCACCAGGACGTGACACCGGTCCGGTTCGTCGGCGTGTGGGACACCGTGGGCGCGCTGGGCATCCCGCTCAGCGGCGGCCGCCTGCTCAACCTGCTGAACCGGCGCTGGCAGTTCCACGACACGCAGCTGACGTCGACCGTGCAGTCGGCCTTCCAGGCGCTGGCCGTCGACGAGCACCGGAAGGCGTTCCGCCCGGCCGTCTGGCAGCCGTCGCCCGGCGCGGACAGCCAGGAGCGCGAACAGGTCTGGTTCTCCGGCGCGCACTCCGACGTCGGCGGCGGCTACCCCGAGCAGGGCCTCTCGGGCCTCGCCCTGCACTGGCTGGCGGCCCGGGCCGAGAAGTGCGGCCTGGTCTTCAGCCCGGACGCGTTCGCCGGCCTGCCGCCCGCGGACGACCTCGGCGTGCTGCACAACTCGCTCAACCGGCCGTACAAGTGGTTCGGCTCGATCGACCGCGAGATCGGCGTGGTGGACCCGCCGTCGGAGTCCGTCTCGTCGTGCGCGCGGTACCGCCATGAGAACATGCGGCCGCCCTACGCGCCCCCCAACCTCGTCAAGTACCTCGAGGCGCCGCGCATCACGGAGGTGTGAGCGCGCGACCTTGCCCGCCCGGGCCAGCGTTCGCGGATTTTCGGGCATCCGGGTAGCAGTGCCGACACGGAACGTTCAGGTGCTGTTATCTTGCTTGAAAGTTTGACGAAACGTCCGGCCTGGGCCCGGGAGGTCGTTCATGGGGAATCCCCTGGTTGCGGAGACCAAGGACTCGACCAAGGCGTACTCGGGTATCTCGCTGCTGGAGTCGGCGAACGACCTGAAGTCGGCGATCGAATCGGGGGACTGGGCTTCGGTCGCGATGGGTGCGGTGGGCACCGCGCTGGACGCGTTGTCGATGGCCATGGATCCCTTCGGTGCCGTGCTGGCGGCCGGGGTGGGGTGGCTGATGGAACACGTCGGCCCGCTGAAGGAAGCGTTGAACGGTTTGACCGGCAACGCCGATGAGATCGCCGCGCAGGCCGAGACGTGGAAGAACGTCGCGACCGAGCTGGGCGGTGTCGGTGAGGACCTGGCCGGGATGGTGAAGGCCGACACCGCGTCCTGGTCCGGTCCTGCGGCTGACTCCTACCGTCAGCGGGCTCAGGACACGGTGACGTTGCTGGAGACGGCGCAGAAGGGGTGTGAAGGCGCTTCCAGTGGGGTGAAGACCGCCGGTGAGGTGGTGGCGGCGGTGCGGGCGCTGGTGCGGGACATCATCGCGGAGCTGATCGGGCATTTGATCAGCTGGGCGTTGCAGGTGGTGTTCACCCTGGGGATCGGGTTGACGTGGGTGGTGCCGCAGGTCATCGGGGCGGTCGCGAAGACGGCGTCGAAGATCGCCGACCTGGTGAAGCGGCTGGTGACGGCGTTGAAGGCGTTGGTGCCGCTGCTGAAGCGGGCCGGGGATTTGTTCGATGACGCGGCGAAGGCGTTGAAGAACGTCAAGCCGGGTAAGGCCGGTCCGCCGCCGAAGCACGGCGACATCAACGGCAGCCCGAAGGGGATCGACGGGCCGGGTGGCAAGGGTGGTGGGCCGGGCGGGCCGGGCGGCAAGGACGGGGACGGGACCCACACCTCCGGCGCCAAGGGCGATCCCGGCACCCCACCCAAGAGCGACCCGCCGCCCAAACCGGACACGCCACCCAAGAACGATCCGCCGGTCAGCCCGCCGCCGCCGAAGGTCGAGACGCCGCCGTCCGGCGGCACGCCCAAGGGCGCTCCCAAGAGCGACCCGAAGGGCGACGGCCCGCGCGATCGCGCCCAGCCCTCGGACAGCAAGACCTACTGCGGCGACCCCGTGGACATCGCGACCGGCGAGGTCGTGATGACCCAGGTCGACCTGGTCCTGCCGGGCGACGCGGGCGACCTCGAGCTGTCGCGCACCCACCTCTCGGCCTACCGCGCGGGCCGGTGGTTCGGCCGCTCGTGGGCGTCCACTTTGGACCAGCGGCTGGCGGTCGGCCCGGACGCGGTCCGGTTCTACGCCGAAGACGGCATGGTCCTCGTCTACCCGGTGCCCGCCGACGGCGCCGTGCTTCCGCTGGAGGGCCCGCGCCTCCCGCTGCACCGCTCCCCCGCCGGCTACCGCCTGGCCGCCGGTGACCGTGAACTGCACTTCGCCGAGGACGGCCGGCTCTCCGCGATCGAGCGGAACGGCAGCCGCACCGAGATCGCCTACGCCGCCGACGGCACGCCCGCCGCGCTGCGCCGCGACGACGGCGTCGAGCTCCGGATCGGCACGGACGGCGGCCGCGTGGTCGCGCTCGGCGCGCCCGGGGCCGCGCCGCTGGTCCGGTTCGGCTACAACCGGCTCGGGCAGCTGACCACGATCGCGGACTTCGCGGGCCGCCCGATGAACCTGGACTACGACTACGACCACCGGCTCGTCGGCTGGCGGGACCGCACCGGCACCTGGTACCGCTACGTCTACGACGCCGAGGGCCGCTGCGTCCGCGCCGTCGGGGCGAACGGCTTCTACAACGCGGCCTTCGCCTACGCCCCCGGCGTCACCCGGCACACCGACGCGCTCGGCCACACCTGGACCTACCGGCTCAACGACGCCCGGCAGCTGGTCGGGCGGACCGACCCGCTCGGGAACACCCGCCGGTACACGTGGAGCCGCCACGACCAGCTGCTGTCCCAAGTGGACGAACTGGGCCGCGAAACCCGCTACGACTACCGGGACGGCGAGCTGGCCACCGTCATCCGGCCCGACGGCTCCGTCGTCCGGACGGCCCCCGCCGCCGCGGGCGAAGTGCGGCTGCAGGCGGGCGACGGGGACGCCGCCGTCCAGCGCGTGGTGCCCGCGGCCGACCCGTTCACCGCCCTGCCCGGCGCGGCCGTCGTCCCGGCCGGGACCGCGACGGCGCCCGACCCGCTCGCCGACGCGCCGGTGACCGACGCGTCGGTGCGCCCCGGCGACCGCGACCTGTTCGGCAGGCCCCAGCTCGTGCACACCGCGTCCGGCGGCGCCGCCCGGCTGGGCTGGACGGCCGAGGGCCGCCGCGCCTGGCGGATCGGCCCGCACGGCGACCGGGAAACCTGGCTGCACGACGCCGAAGGGCAGGTCGTCGAGCACCGCGACGCGGCCGGGGGCGTGCGGCGCCGCCGCTACGGCCCGTTCGGGCTCCCGGTGGCCGACATCGACGCGACCGGCGCGCGCACGACCTACACCCACGACGGCGAGCTGCGGCTCACGTCGGTGACGAACCCGGCCGGGCGGACCTGGCACTACGCCTACGACCCGGCCGGGCGCCTGGTCTCCGAGACCGACTACGACGGCCGCCGGCTCACCTTCGCCTACGACGAGGCCGGGCAGCTGCGGCGGATGACCAACGGCAGCGGCGAGGCCACCGAGTTCGCCTACGACCTCCTCGGCAACGTGGTCGAGCGGCGCACGGCCGAGGACATCACCCGCTACGCCTACGACGCGCTCGGGCGGCTCGCGCTGGCCGAGAACGCCGAAGCCCGGCTGGAGCTCACCCGCGACCGGCGCGGCCGGCTGATCGCCGAGACGGTCAACGGGCTCGGTGTCGCGTGGGACCACGGCGAAACGGTCCTGCGCCGGCGCACGTCGTCCGGTGTGGACAGTGAGTGGCGCTTCGACGGCGACGGCCTGCCCCGATCGCTGCGGATCGCCGGGCACGACGTCGGGTTCGAGCACGACCCGGCCGGGCGCGAGGTCACCCGCAGCGTCGACGGCGAAGTCGTGCTGCGGCGGCGGTTCTGCGTGGAGGACCGGATCGCGTCGGAGGAGATCGCGGGCGTCGGGCTCCGCACGTACGGCTACCGGCCCGACGGCAGGCTCGCCGCGGTCGGGGACGCCACGCGGCCGTGGCGGCTCGAATTCGACGCCGCGGGCCGCGTCAGCGAGGCGCACGGGCCCGGCGGCACCGAGCGGTTCACCCGCGACGCGGCGGGCCGGCTCACCGCCGGCCACGGCGAAACCCGGTACACCGGGGACGCGCAGGGCCGGGTCACCACGCGGTCGCGCGGCGAGCGGTCCTGGACGTACTCGTGGGACGGGCTGGACCGGCTGCGCGGCGTGCGCACCCCGGACGGCGCGCGCTGGACGTACCACTACGACCCGCTGGGCCGCCGGTTCGCCAAGCGGCGCTGGGTCACCGGTGCCGGCGGCGCAGCCGAGCTCGCCGGGGACACGCGTTTCCTCTGGAGCGGCTTCGACCTCGTGGAGCGGGTCGAGCTCGACCCGGACGGCTCGCGGCGGGTCCTGACGTGGGAGCGCCACCCCGCCGACGGCCACCCGGTCGTGCAGGTCGAGCGGACCGCGGCCGGCGAGCGGTTCCGCTGCGTCATCACCACCCCGGCCGGCACCCCGACCGAGCTGCTGGACGAGCGGGGCGCGGTGACCTGGCGCGACCACAGCGCCTTCTGGGGCGCGCCGCTGCCGGGCGCCGACACCGCGGCCGTGCCGCTGGCCTTCCCCGGCCAGCACCGGGACGAGGAAACCGGGCTGCACTACAACGTGTTCCGCTACTACGACCCGGAAACCGCGCGCTACCTCAGCCAGGACCCGCTCGGCCTCGCGGCCGCCCCCGACCCGGCGGGCTACGTCGCCGAGCCGCTGCTGACCGGCGACCCGCTCGGTCTCGTGGGCACCTGCGGCAAATCCGGGCCGCCGTCGCAGAAGCGGCCCCGCCCGGACGACTTCGACGAGCACCCGGACCTCAAGCCACCGCCGTCGAAGAAGCCCGACCTCGGCGTCGACGTCAACCGCATGACGCGCGAGGAGTGGGAGGCGTTCAAGCCGAAGCTGGACGACATGATGAAGGCGGACAAGCACTTCTTCTGGTCCGGCGGGTACAAGCAGGGCCACGGTGGGCCGGACGACCCGTACCTGGGCTCGATCGAGTTCAAGGCCAACTCGGTCGCCAAGCAGCACGGCGGCAACACCCTCGAAGGCCTGGTCGCCGACAACCACCTGAAGATGCCCGGCTGGGTCGACGACAAGATGATGAAGGACCCGGGCAAGGGCTACTGGTCGCACGGCGACCACGGGACGTCCAACCTGGACCAGAAGACGTTCGTCAAGGAGAAGTGGGACCACGCTTCGGAAACGTTCGCGAAGAACTCGAACGCCGACACCCACGTCGTCTTCCCGGACAAGCCGGGCGCGCAGACGAGCACCGGCATCCCGAACCCGAACGGCGACATCTACCCGTACCGGCGCCCGGACAACATCTTCGACGAGATCGAGTACAAGAAGCTCGAGGAGAAGGGCATCCAGGTCACCGAGCACAACGCCGAGACCGGCGCGACGAAGCCGTACCAGAAGCCGCCGTCGAAGCAGCCCTGACGCCGCTAGCCGCCGAGGGCCGGGCCGAGCCAGCGGCGGACCAGCGCGCGCAGCTCGTCGTCGGCGGGCGGCGGCGTCGTCGGGTGCTGCAGGAAGGACATGAACAGGCGCATCAGGATCTCGGCGAGGCCGCGGAGGTCCTCCTCGGTGGTGACGCCCGCCGCCGCCCAGTCGACCGGGACGTTGCGCAGGATGCGCGTGCCGAACGAGAAGGCGAGCGGCGAGATCACCCCGTCGGTGAAGAAGTCGGCCTCGCCCGCCTGCAGGAGGAGGCCGAGGTGGGGCTCGCCGGGGACCGTGCGGACGGCCCACACCACCGATTCCACCGCCGCTTCGGTGGCGGTGCCGAACGAGGCCAGGTGGCGTTCCATCCGTCCGGCGAACTCCTCGACCCCGGCCAGCCCGACCGCGCGGAGGATGTCCTTGAGGCCCGGGAAGTAGCGGTAGACGGTCTGCCGGGTCACGCCGGCTTCGGCGGCCACATCGGACAGGCTCGTCTTGGCCAGCCCCACGCGGTCGAGGCACGCCGTCGCCGCCTCGACGATGCGGCGGCGTGCCTCGTCCTCCGTACCGGGCGGGTTGCCCCGCCATCCGTGGTGCCCCATGCCCGCCATCTTCCCCGACCGGGCCCGGTCACACCGGGGCAGGGCGGCGGGCCCGGTGCAGCGCGGCCAGCACCAAGCCGGCCGCGACGAAGCAGGCGAGCGCGTAGAGCCCGCTTTCGAGCGGGACCTCGGGGAGCGCGGAGAGCCAGATGACCGCCAGGACGCCCAGGTAGGCGGCCGGGTAGATCCGTGCGAAGGCGGACACCGGCTCGGGCGACCGCCGGGTGGCGACGATCCAGCCGCCGGCCAGCCAGACCGCGGCCAGCTCGACGCCGAGGATCCAGGCCTGTGCCGTGAAATTCCCCTGGACCAGGCTCGCCGGCAGGCCCGCGATCACCATCGCGAACGGGGTGAGCACGCCGGCCAGCAGGAACGCGGCGGGGCCCTTCAGGCGCACGACCAGGTAGGTCATCGCCGCCATCGAGACGGAGGCGAACAGCAGCATGCTGGTCATCGGCACGGTCGCCAGTGCGGGGTGGTTGACGATGGCGTTGCCGGGGTTCCAGGCCCACCACTTCAGCGGCGGCCCGATCTGGTCGAAGACCTCGTAGAACACCTGGCACACGAAGGCGACGGCCACCGAGCCGGGCAGCGCGCCGCGGCGGAAGATCCCGAGCGACCGCACCACCTCGTACGCGAGCTGGCTGAACGCCGGGTAGAACGCCACGATGTAGAGCGGCAGCCGGTCTCCCATGAACTGCACGGTGAACCGGTTGTGGGCGAAGATGAAGCCGTACAGCTCGTCGAGGCCGAACCACTCCGGGAAGTACAGCGGCGGCTCGGTGACGAACAGGTAGACCAGGGACGCGCCCCACAGCGCCAGGTTGACCGGATCGCCCGCGCGGTACCGGCGGAGGGCGTGCACCAGCGCGAAGACGGCGCCGGCGACGACGAGCGCTTCGAGCACCGGTAGCGTCCAGTTCGCCAGGTCCCACGGGAAGCGGACCGACACCACCGGGGCGACGTCGTGGCAGTCGAAGCCGAGCCCGCGCGTGACGGCCTCGGCGTCCGGCCCGCACGCCGGGCTCATCGCGCGGCCGCCGTCGAATAGTCCGTGGCCGGCGGTTCGGCGCGGGGATCGAACCCGAACGGAACCCGGTGCCGCCCCAGCGCCGCGCGGACGCGGTAGCGCACGAGCCCCGCGAGCACGCGCGGGTTGCGCAGCATGTCCCCCAGCGGCTCGTCGAGGTTGAACACCCTGGCGAAGTGCGCGTCGACGACGTCGTCTTCCCGGGCGGCGCCGACGATCAGGCTGAACGCCGGCGCGGACACGGCCGCGAGGACGCGGCGCCGCCACTCGGGCGGCTTCTCGGTGCCGTCGGCGCACGCGTAGCCCTGGTCACGGGCCATCGCGAGGCGCCACGGCACCTGGAGCGCCTTCCGCTGCGCGGCCAGGAAGCGCTTGCCGAACCCGTCGTCGAGCCGACCGGCGCGGGCGAGGTGGTCACGCAAGAGCAGCGCCGAACCCGCCGCGGAGCTGATGCCCTGGGCGTAGAAGGGGTTGAAGGCACAGATGGCGTCACCGACGAACGCCAGGCCGCGCGGGGGTGTGCGCAGGCGGTCGTAGCGGCGCCACTTGTTGCCGGTCGAGCGGGTGAGGTGCACTTCGGACGTCGGCTCGCACCGGTCCATCGCGGCGGCGAACAACGGCGTCCGCACCCGGCGGGCCACGTCGGCGAACGCGTCGGTGGTGCGGGGCATTTCGAGCCCCCACGAGCCCATGCAGGCGATGACCCGGTTGCCTTCGACGGGGAAGAAGTTGACCAGGAAGTCGTGCTCGGCCGGGTGGTCACCCTTGTCCGGGGTCGGCATGATCACCAGGTGCCGCCACCACCAGGACGCCGGGCGCTCGGCGGGCAGGTCGTACCAGCGTGAGGTGTAGGTGACCTTGGCGTCGAGGGTCCGCGTCTCCGGCTCGGGCCAGCCGGCCGCGGCCAGCCAGCCGGCGACCGGGGAGCCGCGGCCCGTCGCGTCCACGACGAAATCGGCGTCGAGGTGCTCGCCGCCGGCCTCGACCCCGGTGACCGCCCCGCCCGCGAAGGTCAGGCCGCCGGCGGTGGTCCCTTCGCGGATGACGACGTTCGGCAGCTCCCGCACCTTGTCGCGCAGCACCCGCTCGATGAGGATCCGCGAGCCGTAGATCATCGTCATCGCACTGCGCTTGCGCGCCGACCAGCCCTCGCCGTCGAGGTAGGCGGCGTCCATCGACGGCATCAGGTGCAGCCCGCCCGCCGCAATCAGGTCGTCCTCGAAGCCGGGGAACAGCGCGCCGATCGCCCGCCGCCCCGAGTTCAGCAGGAAGTGCGGGTGCTTGCTCTGCGGCACCCCGCGCCGGTGTTCGGCGCCGGCCGGGAGCCGGTCCCGTTCCAGCACGAGCACCCGCTCGAAGAAGGGGGCGAGGGCCCCGGCGGTGCAGAGCCCGGCGGCGCTGCCGCCCAGGACGACGGCGTTCCGGCCGAGCCGCATGCGGATCAACTCCCGTCATTCATACAAAGTGACGACGAATGTATGAATGACCGGGCCGGTGTGTCAAGGCGGCCGTTCGCGCGGGCACGGCCGCCCGTCAGCGCCCGGCGATCCCGCGGACGGCGTCGGCCACGGCACCGAAGTCCTTGCGCAGGATCGCCCCGTGGTTGCTGCCGACCTTCTCGCTCGTGACGTTCGGATTCCGCCCGGTCACCGCGTCGAGGCTGACGCGGATGCGCTCCTGCTCGTCCCCCTTGCTGCCGAAGGAGGTTCCCGACGCGACGACGTACCGGACGGGGACCGTGAGGCCGTCCAGCACCGGGCCCAGCTCGCGCTCGCGGGAGAGCTTGCCGAGCTCGATGTTGCTCTCGGCCTGCTGCGCGGCGGTCATCCGCGGGGCCAGGCCGGTCGGGCGCAGCAGCGGGAGGAACCAGCTCATCCGCTTGAACAGCTTGCGGATCCGCTGCTCCATGGCGTCGTCCAGCCAGTCGTGCGGGTACGCGCCGTCGACCAGGACCGCGCCCAGGGTGCGTCCGGGGTTGCGGTGCGCCCAGTGCGCGGCGACGACCGCGCCGTAGGACCAGCCGACCACCACCGCCCGCTCCACCCCGCGGGCGGCGAGCACGGCGTCGACGTCGCGGACGGCGGCTTCGAAGGAGTAGTCCGCCGAGCGCCGCGACTTGCCGCGGGCGCGCTCGTCGTAGGTGATGTGCCGGAAGCCGTCCCCGAGCTCGGCGAGGACCCGCTTCCAGTAGCCCTGGGTGGCGAACTGGCCGTTGAGGTAGACCACCGGGACACCGGGGCCGCCGGTGTCGGTGACGGCCAGCGCCGTGTCTTCGACGGCCACCAGGCCGGTCCAGGGCGAGCGGGCCGGGGAGATCGCGTTCTTCGTCATGACCGCTACTTTCGGCGGCCCGGCTGACACCACCCGGACATCGCGCTGACACGGCTCAGCCGCTGCGGGCCATGGCGCCCGAGATCAGCATCGTCAGCCCGTGCTGCAGCGCCGGCGCCAGCTCCAGGTGCAGTGCCTTCAGCGCCGGGTCCGCCTCGTACGCCGCGAGCGCGCTCGGCGCCGGGCGGCAGTGCGTCCACAACCCGCCCGTCATGATCATCGCCATCAGGCAGACCGAAGCCGCCTCCGTGCCCACCTCGGGGACGTACCGGCGGAGCAGGTCGGCCATCGACTCCAGGCCGGCCAGCGCCGACTGCTTGAACCGCACCACGACGTCGACGGACACGTTGTGCTCCAGGACACCCGCCTGCGCGCCGATCAGGTCGCACAGCACCGTGCGGCGGGCCAGGGACTGGGCGACCACCGTCGCGAACGCGTCGCCGCGCTCCCGGGCCGGCCGGTCGCGGTCGACGCCCGCGGCCAGCTCGTCCGCCACCTCGGCCAGCCAGTCCCGCAAGGCACCCTGGAGCAGTTCGAGCAGGACCGCTTCGCGGGATTCGAAGTAGCGCAGCACGTTGGACTTGGCCAGGCCGACCCGGCGGCTGAGCTCGTTGAGGCTCACGTCGGCCACCGGCATCTCGTCGAGCATGGCCAGCGCCGTGTCGAGGATCGTGCGCCGCCGCTCCTCTCGCTGCTCCGCGCTGCGCGCTCGCTGGAACGTCATGAGATCAGCCTAACGCCCTTCGCCCGAAGTTAAAGACCGACAGTCTCTTGACAATAGACCGCCGGTTCCTTAGCGTCGGTCTCATAACAGACCGCCGGTCCGCAAGGGCCGCCACCGGAGGGACCCCCGACATGGGCACGAACTGGACCGACCGCGACGTCCCGAGCCAGCAGGGCCGCGTCGCCGTGATCACCGGCGCCAACACCGGGCTCGGCTTCGACACGGCCAAGGTGCTGGCCGAGCGCGGCGCGACGCTGGTGCTCGCCGTGCGCGACGTCGAGAAGGGCAAGAAAGCGGCCGCCCGGCTGGGCGCGAACGCCGACGTCACCGTGCAGGAGCTGGACCTCGCGTCCCTGGACTCCGTCCGCGCCGCCGCGGCCGAGCTGCGCGGGACGCTGCCGAAGATCGACCTGCTCATCAACAACGCCGGCGTCATGTACCCGCCGCGGCAGACCACCCGCGAGGGCTTCGAGCTGCAGTTCGGCACCAACCACCTCGGGCACTTCGCGTTCACCGGCCTGCTGCTGGACCTCCTGCTGCCGGTCGAGGGCTCCCGGGTCGTGACGGTCGCCAGCATCGCCCACCGGATCCGCGCCGCGATCCACTTCGACGACCTGCAGTGGGAGAACTCCTACGACCGCGTCGCCGCCTACGGGCAGGCCAAGCTCGCCAACCTGATGTTCAGCTACGAACTGCAGCGCCGCCTGGCGCCGCGGGGCACCACCGCCGCCGTCGCCGCCCACCCCGGGGTGGCGCGCACCGAGCTGATGCGCAACTCCCCCGCGATCGCCCGCGCGCTCTTCCCGGCCGTCGCGCCGCTGTTCACCCAGAGCTCGGAGCGGGGCGCGCTCCCGATCCTGCGCGCCGCGACCGACCCCGCCGCCCTCGGCGGCCAGTACTACGGCCCCGACGGTCTCGGCGGCTACCGCGGCCGCCCGCAGGTCGTCGCCTCGAGCCCGCAGTCCTACGACGTCGCGGTGCAGCGGCGCTTGTGGACGGTGTCGGAGGAGCTCACCGGGGTCAAGTTCCCGGTCGGCTGATCCGTCCACAACGGACTGACGTCCCTGGGGGTGACAGGACCAGGCACCGGCACCGCGCGCGGATTACCGTGAAGTGGTGACCGACGAACCGAACCTCCTGGGCGATCACCTCCGCGCCCGCCGGGAGCTGCTGACCCCCGAGCAGGCCGGCGTCCCGGCCGTCGGGGTGCGGCGGGTGCCGGGGCTGCGCCGGGAAGAGGTCGCGCTGCTGGCCGGCATCAGCGCCGACTACTACCTGCGCCTGGAGCAGGGCCGCGACCGCAACCCCTCGCGGCAGGTCCTCGAAGCGATCGCCCGCGTGCTGCAGCTCGACGACGACACCACGGCGTACCTGATCGGCCTCACCGAGCACCGGCCGCGGAAACGGCGACGGCGCCGTCGGAAGGAGACCGTCCCGCCGGGCATGGTCAAGTTCCTCGCGGCGGTCGGGCTGCCCGCGTTCGTCGAGGGCCGCTACCTCGACGTGCTGGCGGCCAACCCGCTCGCCGAGGCGATCTCACCGCGGCTCGTCGCCGGGGCCAACCGGCTGCGGGACGTGTTCCTCGACCCGGCCGAGCGGGCCCTCTTCCCCGACTGGCACCTCGCCACCCAGGGTCTGGTGGCGGGGTTCCGCCAGTCGGTCGGGACCGAGACCGACGACCCGCGGTTCATCGAGCTCGTCGGGGAGCTTTCCCTGGCCAGTCCCCGGTTCCGCGAGCTGTGGGCCCGCCACGACGTCGCGAACCGGCGGGGCGCGACCGTGCGCTTCGACCACCCGCAGGTCGGCGAACTGGTGCTGAACCGGGAAAAGCTGGTGCTCAGCGACGCGCCCGGGCTCGTGCTCGCGGTCTACCACCCCGATCCCGGTACCGACGCCGCGGACAAGCTGGCGTTGCTCGGCTCCGCCGCGCTGGCACCGGCCCCACCCCTCCGGAAGGACGTCCGATCATGAGCAAGCTCGCCCTCGTCACCGGCGCCACGTCGGGCATCGGCCGGGCGTTCGCCGAGCGCCTGGCCGCCGACGGCCACGACCTGGTGCTCGTCGGCCGGCGCCGGGAACGGCTCGACGAGTTCGCCGCCGCCCACACCGAAGTCGAGGTCCGCACGGTGGCGGCGGACCTGGCCACCGACGACGGCATCGACGCGGTCGCGGAGATCGCCGGCGGCGAGCCCCTCGACCTGCTGGTGAACAACGCGGGCGTCGCGCACTACATGCCGCTGGCCGACCTGTCCGCGAACCAGGCCCGCGAACTGGTCAAGGTCAAGGTCCTCGCCCCCACGCTGCTGTCCCGCGCGGCCGTGGCGGGCATGGTGGAACGCGGCCGGGGCGCGATCGTGAACGTGGCGGGAATGATCGCCTTCAGCGGCCCCGCCCCGCAGGCCCGGCTGCCGCGGCGGACGGTCTACGCCGGAACCCTGGCCCACCTGGTCACGATGTCGCAGACGCTCGGCGCCGAACTCGATGGCACCGGCGTCCGCGTCCAGGTGGTGTGCCCGGGGGTGGTCGCGACCGAGTTCCACTCCCGCCAAGGTCTGGACCTGAGCGCGGTCCCGCGGATGAGCGCGGCCGACGTCGTTTCGGCTTCGCTGCGCGGGCTGGAGCTGGGCGAGGTCGTGTGCGCACCGGGCGTGGAAGACGCCGGGCTGCTGACGTCGGTCTTCGAGGCGGAGCTGGCCGCGTTCGGCGGGCAGCGGCCTGAACTCGCCTCCCGCTACCGGCCGGCCTGATTTGTGCAGCGACATTCACCACCCGCGAGGGTCGCTCCCAGTGTGGAATGAGTGACGGCTCAGCGCACGTCCGCGGAGCCCGCCGAGGACGTGAACGCGGGCAGGCTTCGAGCCACGCGCCAGAGCTCCGCGGGCGCGGGTCCACGGCACGAGGCGGACGGCATCGGCGTCGACGTCAGGCTTGACGGCGCCACGCACGCAGCCGACCTCGACCTGGGCACCAGCCCCTCGAAGAGAGGCAGAACCGAAAACCGGCCGAGCTGCCGAGCGCCGTCAACGCGCCAAAGAATCGTTGCGCCGGGGCCCTTCGAACATCGCCGGTGACGCCGTTGCCCAGGTCTTCGACGAGAACGGTTTCTCCACCCGGCTCGCGAATCGCGTCGTCGACAACGTTCCCTGATATCACCCGGTCGCCTTGCGGGAACACGGGCTCTGCGTGAGCCTGAACGATTCCGCGAAGGGTCTCGACCCCGCGACCCATGCGAAGCATGCCGAGAAGCCCGTCCGCGCCGATTCCCCGCCGAAGCCCTCGGCGCGGCATCGGCGTTCGGGATCAAGAAGGCTCTTGGCGCACTTCCACTCGGTCAGCTGCACAAAGCGTTGAGAGCCATGATTCCGCTCACCTGCCCGGATCCGGACACCTGCCCGGCCCGGAAGGACGTCGTGAAGACCTACATTTCCCCCGTCCTGAGCGAAGATCCGAAAGCGCTCGTCGCCGGACTTCACTGATCGCGATCCCCGGAAGCCTTCAGCAGCAACCGGTGCAGGGTGTCCTGCTCGCGCGGGGTCAGCCGCGCGAGCAGCTCTTCCGTCACCACGCCCGAGATCTGCTCGGTCTTCGCCACCATCGCGCGGCCTTCTCCGGTCAGCGTCAGGACGTGCCGGCGCCGGTCCTCCGTGTCCCGTTCGCGTCGCACCCAGCCTGCGGCCTCCAGGCGGTCGAGCACCTTCACCAGGTCGCTGCGGTCGAGGCCGAGGCGGTCGGCGACGGACTGCTGGGACAGCGGGCCGTACTCGCCGACGCAGACCAGGACGTAGAAGTCGCGCAACGACGTGCCGATCGCCGCCAGCTCTTCGTCGATGCGGGCGACGCCGGTGCGGTGGAGGCGGCCCATCAGGTAAGTGGGCCAGCGCAGCAGGGCGCGGGGGCGGTCGGCGGCGGACATGACGTGATCCTAGGTCACGAAAGCGGGTTGGCACAATTGTAGGAGTTCCCTACAGTAGGGGACATGAACGAATCCAAAGTCGCCCTCGTCACCGGCGCGAGCCGGGCGCAAGGGCTCGGCTTCGCCGTCGCCCGCGAGCTCGCCACCCGCGGCTACCACGCCGTCCTCGCCGGGCGGAACCTCGAGCGGACGAGGGAGCTGGCCGCCCTGCTGGCCGCCGAAGGGCTCTCCGCCGACGCCGTGCGCCTCGACATCACCGACCCCGGAGACATCACCGCCTGCGTCGAGCACCTCCGCGGCCCGGCCGGACGGCTCGACGCGCTGGTCAACAACGCCGCCACCATGCCCGACTTCACCGTGACGTCCCTGCTGGACGCGGACATGGCCGCCGCCCGCGCCTCCTACGACGTCGCCGTCCTCGGCTCCTGGGCCCTCACCCAGGCCTGCCTGCCGCTGCTGCGGGCCGCGCCCGCCGCCCGGATCGTCAACGTCTCCAGCGGGGCCGCCGCGCAGATCGGCGCCGGCGTCGAAGCCGTCCGGGCGCCCGGGTACGCGCTGGCCAAGTACGCCCTCGAAGGCCTGACCGCGGCCCTCGCCGCCGAACTGCGCGGCACCGGGATCCACGTCGAAGCGGTCGATCCCGGCTCGGTGGCCACCCACCCCGAACGCGGCGACGACGCCGACGACCGCTCGCCCGCCGAAGCCGCGCTCGACATCGCCGCGGCGGCGACCGGCGAGTCCACAAAGGACTGATCCACCGGCAGGCGGCCGAATCCCGCTAGGTTGGTTCCATGGGGAGAGTCCACACCGATCTGCTGCGCCCGTTGCCGTCGCTCGTCCAGGCGCACCCGGGTGACATCCCGGCGTTTTCCGACGGCACGCGCTCGGTCACCTATGGGGAACTCGCGGAATCGAGCGCCCGGATCGCCGGCGCGCTCGGCGTGGCCCGGGGCGAGAAGGTGCTGCTGCACGTCGGCCGCCGGGTCGAATACGTCGAAGCCCTGCTGGCCGTGGTGCGCGCGGCGGCGATCGGGGTGCCGGTCAACGCCGGCGCGACCGACGCCGAGCTCGCCGCGATCGCCGACGACTCCGGCGCCGTCCTGCTGCTCACCGAGGCTCGGCAGCTGGACCGGGCCCGGAAGCTGGCGGCGGACCGGCCGCACCTGCGCGTGCTGGCGGTGGAAGGCCTCGAAGGGGACGGCGCGCCCCGGGACGACCTCGGCCTGGCCGAACCCGCCTGGCTGCTCTACACCTCCGGCACGGCCGGGCGCCCGAAAGGCGTGCTGACCACGCAGCGGGCGGTGCTGTGGTCGGTCGCCGCGTGCTACTCCCCCGTGCTGGGGCTCGGCCGGGAGGACACCGTGCTGTGGCCGCTGCCGGTCCACCACGCCTACGCGTTGTCGCTCGCGGTGGCCGGGACGATCGCCGCCGGCGCGCACACCCGGCTGGCCGGCCGCGTCGACGCGGAGCTGCTCGCCGCGCACCCGGGCTGCGTGCTCGGCGGGGTTCCCGCCACGTTTGCCGCCCTGCGCCACGAAATCCGCGGTCCGGTCGTGCCGCCGCGGCTGTCCCTCACCGCCGGGGCCGTCTGCGGGCCGGTCGCGCGCGCCGCCGTGCGCGACCTGTTCGGCACGCCGCTCGTGGACGGCTACGGCAGCACCGAAACGAGCGGGAAGATCGCCGTCGGCCGGTCCGGGGAAACCGGGCTGACCCCGGTGCCCGGCGTCGAAATCCGGGTCGACGCGGGCGAGGTCCTCGTCCGCGGGCCCGGGCTGATGCTCGGGTACCACGGGCGGCCCGCGCTCGGCGAAGGCTGGTACCGCACCGGGGACGCGGGCCGGTTCGAGGCCGGGAAGCTCTTCCTCGACGGGCGGGTCGACGACGTCATCGTCTGCGGCGGCCAGAACGTCCACCCCGCCGAGGTCGAAGCCGTCCTGGCGGAATCGCCGTCGGTGCGGGACGTGCTCGTCGGCAAGCGGCCCGACGAGATCGTCGGCGAGGTCCCGATCGCCTTCGTCGTGCCCGCGGGCGGGGAGCTCGACGCCGCCGGACTGCGGCGGTTGTGCCGGGAAAAGCTGTCCCCGTACAAGATCCCCGTCGCCTTCCACGTGGTCGACGAGATCCCACGCACGCCGTCGGGCAAACCGCTGCGCCGGGCGGTGACCGCGCCGGTGCCGGACGACCTGACCGGGCTCGTGCGAGCCGAGCTGGTCGAGCTGGCCGGGCACGACGTCGGCGACGGCTGGCTCGACCGGCCGTTCGCGGAACTCGGCCTGACGTCGCTGGCCGGGGTGCAGCTGCGGCACCGGCTGGCCGAATACGCGGGGACTCCCCTGCCCGTCTCGCTGATCTACGACTTCCCCACACCGCGCCAGGTGATCGCGGAACTCGCGAGGGACACCGGCGCGGCCGCGCCGGTGACCACGGCGGCGCCGGCGGACGAGCCGATCGCCGTCGTCGCGATGGCCTGCCGGTTCCCGGGGGGCGTGCGGACGCCGGAAGACCTGTGGCGGCTGGTCTCCGAGGGCGCGGACGCGACCGGCGGCTTCCCGGCCGACCGCGGCTGGGACCTGGCCGGGCTGTACGACCCGGACCCGGACCGGCTCGGGACTTCGGTGACCGAGCGCGGCGGATTCCTCTACGACGCCGGGGACTTCGACGCCGGGTTCTTCGGGATCTCGCCGAAGGAAGCGCTCGCCACCGACCCCCAGCAGCGGCTGCTGCTCGAGACCACGTGGGAGGTCTTCGAACGCGCCGGTCTCGACCGCGCCACCCTGCGGGGCAGCGACACCGGCGTCTACGTCGGGGTGATGAACGAGGACTACGCGAGCCGCTTCGACAGCCACGAGCTCGAGGCCTGGCTGGGCATCGGGTCGTCGCACGCGGTCGCGTCGGGCCGGCTCGCCTACACGTTCGGGCTGACCGGGCCGACGCTCACCGTGGACACCGCGTGCTCGTCGTCGCTGGTGGCCCTGCACCTGGCGGTGAAAGCCCTGCGCGGCGGCGAATGCTCGCTCGCCGTCGCCGGCGGCGCCACGGTGATGGCCACGCCGCGGACGTTCCTCGCCTTCAGCCGCCAGCGCGGGCTGTCCCCGGACGGGCGCTGCCGGCCCTACGCCGCCGGCGCCGACGGCACCGCGTGGGCCGAAGGCGCCGGAGTGGTGCTGCTGGAACGGCTTTCGGACGCACGCCGGCACGGCCACCCCGTGCTGGCGCTGCTGCGCGGGTCCGCGGTCAACTCCGACGGTGCCTCGAACGGGCTGACCGCCCCGAGCGGCCGCGCGCAGCGGGCGGTGGTCGCCGCGGCACTGGCGGACGCCGGCCTGGCCCCGGCGGACGTCGACGCGGTGGAAGGCCACGGCACGGCCACGCCGCTGGGCGACCCGATCGAAGCGGAAGCGCTGATCGCCGCGTACGGCAGCGGCCGCGGGAAACCGTTGTGGCTCGGCTCGGTGAAGTCGAACATCGGCCACACCCAAGCCGCGGCGGGCGTCGCCGGGGTGGTCAAGATGGTGCTCGCCCTGCAGCACGGGCAGCTGCCGCCCTCGCGCTACGCGGACGACCCGAGCCCGCGCATCGACTGGTCCTCGGGTGCGGTGGCGTTGCTCGCGGAAGCCCAGCCGTGGCCCGCCGGCGAGCGGCCGCGGCGTGCCGGGGTGTCGGCGTTCGGGATCGGCGGCACGAACGCCCACGTCCTGCTGGAAGAAGCCCCGCCGGAGGCCCCGGTCGCGTCGCCCGGGTTCCCGGCCGCGCCCTGGCTGCTCAGCGCCGACGACGAACACGCGCTGCGGGCCGTCGCGGCGGGCGTGGCCGACACGCCCGGCAGTGCCGACGTCGCTTTCACCCTCGCGGCCCGCCCGGCGCTGCGGCACCGCGTGCTCGCCGGCGACCGGGAAACGGTGCGCGCGATCGCCGCCGGCGCGGTGCGCGGGCGGACGGTCCGCGGCGAACCGCGGCTCGCGTTCCTGTTCTCCGGGCAGGGAACCCAACGGCCGGGCATGGGACGCGAGCTGGCCGGGACCTTCCCGGAGTTCGCCGCCGCCTTCGACGAGGTGTGCGACGAGCTGGGCACCTCGGCACCCGACCTCCTTTCGGCCGACCTCGGCCACACCGAGCACGCCCAAGCCGCGTTGTTCGCCTTCCAGGTCGCGCAGTTCCGGCTGCTCGATTCGTGGGGCCTGCGACCGGACGTCGTGCTCGGTCACTCCGCAGGCGAGATCGCCGCCGCGCACGTCGCCGGTGCCCTGTCCCTGCCGGACGCGGCCGCGCTGGTGACCGCGCGCGGCCGCCTGATGGCCGCGCTGCCGCCGGGCGGCGCGATGATCGCCGTCCCGGTGACCGAAGCCCGGGCCGAGGCGGCGATCAGCGGCGGGCCGGTCGCGATCGCGGCCGTCAACGGGGAACGCTCGGTGGTGCTCTCCGGTGAAGAGGCGGCGGTCACCGCCGTCGCCGGCCGCCTGGGCGGTGGCACCCGCCTGCGCGTCGGCCACGCTTTCCACTCCCCGCTGATGGACCCGATGCTGGCCGGGTTGCGGGCCGAGATCGCCGGGATCCGGCACCGCCGCCCGGCGATCCCGTTCGTCTCCGCTCTGACCGGCGCGCGGTTCGACCCGGCGAGCGGGCCGGAGCACTGGGTGCGGCACGTCCGGCAGCCGGTGCGCTTCGCCGACGCGGTCGCGGCCGCCGCCCCGGGCGCCGCGCTCGAAATCGGCCCGGCCGCGGTGCTCAGCCGCGTCGTCGACGCCGCGGTCACCACCACCGCCGAGGGCGCGGGCGTGCTCACCGCGCTCGGCGCCCTGCACACCGCGGGCGTCCCGGTCGGCTGGCGGAAGGTGTTCCGGGGCAGCGGGGCCCGGATCGTCCCGCTGCCGACGTACCCCTTCCGGCGGACGCGCTACTGGCTGGACCCGGCGGTGCCTGCCGGACCGGGCCACGCGCTGCTCGGGCCGCCGCTGGCAGCCCCGGACTCGCCCCGGATCGTGCACGGCGGCGCGCTCACCCCGCGGGCGCACGGCTGGCTGGCCGACCACGTCGTCGGCGGGGTGCCGGTGGTGCCGGGCGCGGTGTTCGCCGAACTCGCGCTGCACGCGGGAGCGGCCGCCGTCGACGAGCTCGTCCTGGAGGTCCCGCTGCCCGTCGAAGACCACGACCTGCAGGTCGTCGTCGACGGGCCGCGGTTCGACGCCTACGCCCGGCCGAACGCCGGTCAGCCGTGGCGGCGGCACGCCACCGGACGGCTCCGCCCGGCCGGGCCGCCGCCCGAGCCGTGGAAAACCGAGTGGCCGCCGGCGGAAGCGACCGAGATCGACGTCCCCGCGGCCTACGAGCGGCAGGCCTACGGGCCCGCTTTCCGCGCGGTCACCCGGTTGTGGCGCGACGGCGACGACGTCTTCGCCGAGATCGAGCTCCCGCCGGGGGTGGGCGGCGCCTTCGAGGTGCATCCCGTGCTGCTGGACGCCGCGGTGCACGCGGCCGCGCTCACGGCTCCGGACGCGGAACCGCGGATGCCGTTCCTCTGGAGCGGCGTCGAGCTGTACGCACCGCGGATCCGGCAAGCGCGGGTGCACGTCACCGCCGACGGGCCCGGCACCGTCGGCGTCACGGTGTTCGGCACCGACGGTGCCCCGCTCGCCCGGGTGGAAGCCATGGTCACCAAGCCGGCGAGCCCGGCGGCCACGATGCTGTACCGCCCGCGCTGGGTGCCGGTGGCGCCGGTCCCGGCGGGCGAGCCGGTGACCGTCCTCGAGGCGCCGGCCGGCGACGTCCGCACGGCGGCCGCCGGCGCGTTGCGGCTCCTGCAGCGGCGGCTGGCCGAACCCGGCCGGCTGGCGCTCGTGACGCGCAACGCGACCGGTCCCGAGCCCGACCTGGCCGCCGCGGCGGTGTGGGGCCTCGGGTGTTCGGCGGCCGCGGAGTACCCCGGCCGGCTCACGGTGGTCGACCTGGACCCGGGAGCCGCGGCGGACGTGCCGGGCCTGGTCGGCGACGGCGCGGAACCGCAGATCGCCGTCCACGGCGGGGTGCCCCACGTGTTCCGCGTCGCGCGGGCGACGCCGCCGGCCGGGCGGCCGATCGATCCGGCCGGAACCGTGCTGGTCACCGGCGGCACGGGAGCGCTCGGCGCGCTGGTCGCCCGTCACCTCGTGCGCACCCACGGCGTCCGGCACCTGGTGCTGGTGAGCCGGCGCGGCCCGGCGGCACCGGGCGCTGCCGAACTGGCCGAGCTGGGTCCGGACGTCCGGATCGTCGCCGCGGACGCCGCCGACCCGGCCGCGATGCGGCGCCTGGTCGAGGCGTGCGACCCGCCGCTGACCGCCGTCGTGCACTCGGCCGCCGTGGTCGACGACGGCGTCCTGGCCGCCCAGACACCCGAGCGGATCGACGCGGTGCTCGGCCCGAAAGCGGACGCGGCGCTGGTCCTAGACGAGGTGACGCGCGAGCTGCCGCTGACGGCGTTCGTGCTGTTCTCCTCGATCGCGGGCACCTTCGGCAAGGCGGGCCAGGCGAACTACGCCGCCGCGAACCGGTTCCTGGACGCGCTCGCGGCCCGCCGTCGGGCGGCCGGCCTCCCCGCCGTTTCGCTGGCGTGGGGCCTGTGGGAGGTCGGCACCGGGCTCGGCGACCGGATCTCCGCGACCGCCCACCGCCGGATCACCGCTTCCGGCGTCACGGGACTGACGGCGGAGCAGGGCCTGGAGCTGTTCGACGCGGCCCTGGGGTCCGCGGAGCCGGTGCTGATCCCCGCGCGCTTCACCCAGCCCCCGACGGCGGTGCACGCGCGCCCCGCCACGGGTTCCCGCCCGTGGCCGAGGCAGCCGGACGGGCCCGAGCTCCGCGACCTGCTGCGCGCGGAGGTGGCCGCGGTGCTCGGCCACCCGGATCCGCACGCGATCGCCGACGACCGGCCGTTCCCCGAACTGGGCTTCGATTCGCTGACCACGCTGGAGATCCGCAACCGCGTCACGGCCCGAGCGGGCCTCGAGCTGCCGGCGGCAGCGCTGTTCGACCACCCGACGGTGGCCGCACTGGCCGGGTACCTGGCGGCGCGGCTCGGGGGTGCTACCGGATCCCGGTGAGGTAGCGGACGCCGCCCATCCGCAAGCCGTCCTCCGCCAGCGGCGGTAGTCCGTAGGCGGCGAACAGGTCCCGGACGCTGCGCCCGGTCACCGCCCAGCCGAGGCCGGCCAGGTAGGGGGCGGCTTCGTTGCGCGCGCCGAAGTACCGCAGCCCCGCGTGGTCGAGGTCGAACCCGTGCTCGCGCCAGCGCGCGGAGATGCGGTCGAGGCTCCCTTTGATCCGCTCCTCCTCGCCCGGCCGCGGGTTCGGCCGGCTCTCGGTCGCCACCCGGCTCCCCGGCGCGCTGAGTCCGGTGAGGGTGTCCAGCAACCGGTCCTGCGCCTCCGGCGGCAGGTAGCCCAGCAGGCCTTCGGCACTCCACGCCGTCGGCCGGCCGGGGTCGAACCCGACGGCCCGCAGCGCGCCGGCCCAGTCGTCGCGCAGATCCACCGCGGCCACCCGCCGGTCGGCCGTGGGCGTCGCCCCCAGGCCGGCCAGGGTCCGGGTCTTGAACTCGGCAACCTGCGGCTGGTCGGCCTCGAAGACCACCGTCCCGGGTGGCCAGGGCAGCCGGTAGGCCCGGGAATCCAGCCCCGAAGCCAGGATCACGACCTGCGTGACGCCCGCGCCCGCCGCGTCGAGGAAGAAGTCGTCGTAGAACTTGGTGCGCACCTTGGCGCCGTCGATCGCGCCGCGCCCGACGAGGTCGCCGGGAGCCGTCTCGCCGGTCGCGAGCCGGGTGAGGAGGTCGACGCCGACCGCCCGCACGAGCGGCGCGGCGAACGGGTCGTCGACCAGGTTCTCCCGGCTCGCCACCGCCCGCGCGACGGCGGCCAGGGTGGCGGTCGCGCCGACACCGGTGGCGGGGTCCCAGCTGTCGCCGTCGTGCCTGGTGGATGTCATGTCCTGCCTTGCCTTCCGGGGATCTTCCGCCGGTGGAAGGTAACGAACCCCGGTGACCGCTCACCTAAAGTGAGAGCGATGACCGCCCGCTTGCCTCGCACCGACGCCCGCGACAACCGCGCCCGCATCCTCGACGCGGCCCGCACGGCGTTCGGCACGGACGGCCTGGACGTCCCGATCCGCGAGATCGCCCGCCGCGCCGAGGTCGGGCCCGCGACGGTGTACCGCCACTTCCCGACCAAGCGGACGCTGGTCACCGAGGCGTTCACGGACCAGGCGCGCGCGTGGCGGTCCGTCCTGGCCGAGGGGCTCGCCGACGCCGATCCCTGGCGCGGGTTCCGCGTCGCGGTGGAGAAGCTGTGCTCGCTGCAGGTGCGGGACCACGCCTTCATCGCGGCGGTCAAGTCGGCGTACCCGCACGCGCTGGACTTCGCGGCGATGCGGGCATCGTCCCTGGCCGCGGCGGCGGAGCTGATCCGCCGGGCGAAGGCCACGGGCCACCTGCGCCCGGACGTCGTCGTGACGGACCTGATACTGATGATCATGGCGGGCAGCGGCATCGAGGCGCATTCACCGGCAGCCCGGACGGCGGCGGCCCGGCGGTTCGCCACGCACGTGATCAGCGCGTTCCAGGCGCGGGCGTAGTCCCGGTCACGACCACAGGAACGTGTCCTTCAAGGCGAAAGCCGGTTGCGTCCGCACGCACGTCCGACCGCGGCAGCCGTCCGCGCGGTACTTCAGTACGACCATGGCCCCGGATTCTTGGTCCCCGACCGTGAGAAGGGTTGCCCCTTCGCGGTAGAGGTCGGTGACGGCCTTTGTGGCCCGGGCGTACCGGAAGCGGACGCTCCGGTGGTTCACATCCCAGGTGAGGTGCAGTTCCTCGGTCACCGAGACGGGGATCCGCAGTTCTCGCACGAAGTCGTCGCCCGACGCTTCTTCGGTCTGTGGCACGGCGCCGAACGCGGACAGCCACACATCATCCTCGGCAATCACGAACTCCACGCCGCGAGACTAACCACTCGCTCAGCGCACCCGTGAATCGCCGGCGTGCCTTCACCGGCTCTCGCGTGCCGTCACCTCGTTCTGGAGCGACTCGATCCGGTCGACCAGTGCCCGGAACGCGTCCACCTCCTCATCCGGTACGGCACCGGCGCCCCAGTTGTCCGGATCATCTTGCTCGCGTTCCACCGAGCGAGCCTGCTCCGCGTGGTACTCGTGCAGCACCGAAAGCAGGGAGTCGCCGAGTCGCCGCGCCTTGTCGGGGCGGGTCGTCTGGCGGCGCAACCGGAAGACGGCCGGCCGGCCGGCCCTGAGCTCGGACAACCGGTAGCAGAGCAGGAACCGGTCGTCCCACGGAACGCTCTCCGGACCGAGCAGGTACATCAGCGGCAGGAGATCGGGGTCGAGCGTGAAGAGCCGCCGCTCCGCCGGATCCGCGGCGGGCCCTGGGCCACCCGGGGCCGGGGGGACGGCGAGGCGCCACGGCTGGTCGGTGCACGTCACCAGCAGGCCGAGTCGCCACGGGTCGGCCTCGGCGAGCACGAAGAATTCGGCGGGGAGGTCGACGCCGTAGCATTCGCGCAGGACTTCCCGCGGGGTCAGGCCTTCCTCGTACAGCGCTCGTGCCAGCCGAGCCATCGAGGGGTGGTCCGCACGCGTCGCCTCCGCGCGCAGCCGCCGGAGCGTTTCGTCGTCCACCTAAGTCCTCCTCGGTGCCGAGGCCCGCTTCGCCTCGTGCTGCGCCTTCCGCAGTTGCGCGCGCAGTTTCGCCCAGGTGCGCCTGAGGTCGCCGGCCGTCAGCGTGGTGATGATGTCACGCGTCATGCGTTCCACCACGTCCATGGTGTCATGGAGCCGCCGGTCCGCCGCGGTACGCGACTCGCCCTGCGGGATGCGGCCCTGGTGGTCCCGCACCGCCTCTGCCATCGCGTTCAGGTGCGCCTGGACCCGCGGGTCGTGCACGCGCAGCCCCGGGTCGTCGACCAGGAGCCGGATGACGGCCTCGACGTGGTTGAAGACGTACGCCTGGAGGATGACCTTTTCCCGCGGGCCGATCGCCGGGTTCGCCAGGAAGAACTCGTTGGCCAGCGTCCGGGCGCTCGCCATCGACTGCGCCTGCATGATGACCGTGTAAGCCACGTGACGGCTGCGCAGGCGGCTCGCCACTCGCACGGCGAACCCCCGGCGGGACGCGAGCCTCGGATCGGTGCCGACGGAAGCCCGGGGGTCGTAGGCCACCGAGAAGTCCGCGCCGAACAGCCGCCTCAGCCAGTTGCGGAACCGGCGTCCTTCGCCCTCGCCCACGCCGTAGGGCAGGCGGTCCCGCGCGGCGGCGTCGGCCCGGTCCTGCAGCTTCTGGAACACGCGGTTCCGGCGTTCCGCCGGCCACACCTCGTCCCAGACCTTGACGAGGGTGCTCGGCTCGGTCGGGTACAGGACTTCGGGGGCGTGCCGGGCGATCGCGACCCGGATCGCCCGGTCGATCCGGTTGGCGAGCTTCGTCAGCTGGACCGTGCGCGGTTCCCCGTTCTCGCGCCAGTCGAGGTCCTCGAAGTCGTAACCGCCGATGATCATCACCGGATCGCCTTCGATGGTGCGGAGGACCTCGTCGTAGGCGGCCAGCACGCCACGGCCCTTGGGCGCGCGGACGCCGCTGTCCGCGTCCTGGCTGAGGACGTGGACCTGCCGGTTGACTGCCTGGAGGATTTCCAGCGCGCGGTTCGTGTACGGCGACTTCAGGACGTGCCCGCGGATGAGGCCGTAGGGGATGGATTTCTTCTCCTTGAGGCCCTTCTCCTCGACTTTTCGCGCCGCCTCCTTTTCCCCGGCGGATTCCAGCGAGTTGTAGGCCGCGCGCACCGTGTCGATCGAAGCGTGCGCTTTGGTCTCTTCGTGTACCCACCCCGGCGTCCACACGAAGCCGAACATCGCCATGCGCAGCCGATCCGGTTGTTCCACGGCGTGGACGGCTTTGCCCACCGCGACGGGACCGCGGTCCCCGCTCGCCCGCGGGTCGAGCGGCTCGGCGGAGTTGACCCCGATGATGACAGCGGTTCTGCGGTGCGCCACCCGTCGTTCCGTGGAACCCGCCCACGCCTCGTCGCCGTACCGCGCGGCGATCCGCCGGTTCCCCGTCACTTCGCCGGGTACCGCCGCGATCGTGACGATGAAGGCCGCGGGATGCTTTTGTTCCATCGGGTCGACCACGTTGTCCAGGGTGCTCACCTGCGGACCGGCGCCGGTCAGCACGATCGAGTCGGTTGCCTTGGCCACCCGGTAGGGGAAGAGTCCCTTCTTGCTCTTGGCCTTCGGGTTGATGGCCAGTTCGATGAGGTGGAGGGCGCCGGACTCGACCAGCCGGATCGAAGTCAGCCCGTACCGCCGCTTGAGTCCCGGTAGCCGGCGCCGCACGCCTTCCACGGTCGCGGAGGCGGCACCGATGAGCCGGTTGGCGGCGCGGAGCGCGGCGTTCAGCGAGCGCCGCTTGGCCGCCTCCGACCGTTTCCGCGGACGGCGGCCGGGCCTGCGGTCCGGTCGGCGTTTGCGCGGCCGGCGGGCGTCGGGGCGACGCCGGCGACGCGGTCTGCCCCGCGGGCGGCGTGGTCTGCCGCGATCCTTCGGGCGCTTCGGCTTCGGGCGCTTCGGTTTCGCGGGTTTGGGCTTGATCTTGTTCCAGAGCTTCTTGAGCAGGCCGGTGATCTTGTCGATGACCCAGTCGATGGCGCGGTTCACCGGGCGGGACAGGGCCTGGAAGATCTGCTTGACCTTGCCCGCGATGCCACCGATGCCGAGGATGGCGGCCAGCGCGCCGATGAGGACCGGGATCGAGCGGGCGAGGGCGCGTTCGACCAGGGCCGGGACGCCGCCCGTGCCGCCGCGGGCGATGGCGATCACCGCGTCGAGCACGGTGTTGACGAACTCGATGATCTGCCGGCCCTGGGTGACGATGAACCGGATGATGTCGATGATCATCTTGCAGGCGCGGATGAACGCCGATGCGGGGTTGAACAGCGAGACGATCCAGGTGACGCCCGCGATGATGATCGTCGGCAGCAAGTAGGACACCAGCTTGCCGATCAGGTCCTTCTTCAGGTCCCCGACGCGGGACTTCAGGTCGGACCAGAGCCCGGCGACGCCGCGCTTCTTTGCCGCCACGACGATCGGGATGGCGTCCTTTCCGGTTTCCGCCGCCGTCATCGCCTTCGGGTTCACCCGCCGGGCCAGGCGGTCGCGGATGTTCGGCCACGACAGCCCGAGCAGACCGGCGATCAGCACGAGGATGCCGAGGACGTCGAAGCTGGTCGGCAGTTGCAGGCCCGCGGCCACGCCGGTGCCGAGCAGCCAGGCGAGCACCCCCTGCTGGAGGTGGCGGCCGGCGTTGCCCATGAACAGTTTCAGGCCGCCGCCGACGCCGGAGATGAGCCGGCCGAGGAAGCCGATCGGGTCGCGCAGGATCAGCGGAACCGCTGAGGCGGCCTTGCGCAGGACGCCCATCAGCAGCCGGCCGAGCTCCTTGATGGTGTTGATGACTCCGCCGACGGCGTCGGCGGCCTTGTGGAAGAGGCTCTTGTTCTTCTCCTTCTCCGCCGCGATCTCGGCGTCGACCGCCTTGACCGCGTCGGTGTACTTGGTGGCCAGGGTGTCGACCAGCTCGGTGCCCTTGTCGTCGACCGTCTCCGCCAGCTCGTCGAACTTGCCCTCGAAGTCCGCGGCCGCCTGCTTGCCGAGCGCGCGGAGGTCCTTCGGCAGGGTGTCGACCGCCTGCTTGAGATCCTTGCGGCCCGAAGCGATGCGGTCCTTCGCGCGGCGCAGCTCGCTCTCGACGGTGCCGGCGACGTCGGCGATGACCCCGCGCATCGCGGTCAGGTAGTGGTCGCGGGCGCGTTCGTAGATCCGGTTGGCCTCCTCGGGCAGGTCGGCGAACAGGTCCTTCACCCAGCGGGCCTTGCCCGCCCACCCCGAGTAGCGGCGGTCCTTGTACTCGTCCATGCCCCGGGTGTGCTCGTCGGTGAACCGGTCCCGCGCCCGCTTCTCGCCGGTGGTGAACTGGTCGTCGACCTTCTTGTCCAGGTCGGAGAGGATCTTCTCGACGTCGCCCTTGGTGTCGTCGAACACCTTCTGCAGCAGGGCGGTGACCTGCGTGCGCTTGTCCTCGTCGTGGCCCTTGGCGCCCTGCTTGCCGGTGGTGACCTGCCGGCCGGTGGTGACGCGGGTGGCGTGGATGGCGCTCATCGCGCCCGCACCCCGGGTCGCGGCCGCGGTCTTGACCTTCTTCAGCTCGGCGGCCTCGCCGGCCCGCAGCTGCTCCGGTGCGGATTCCGAGTGTGCTTCCAGGGTTTTCTTGTCCCGCACCGCCTTGTCGAAGCCCGGCTCGCGGGAGTTCTCCATCGCCAGCTGCTGCTCGGTGACCTGCGCCTCGGCCAGCTGATCGTTGACCCGGTCCGGCCCGGCCGACAGGTCCGTGGCCGACTTCGGCAGCGCGTCCGGGGCGGCCTGAGCCGGGTTCGGCGCCGCCGGTTTGCCCGGCAGCTGGTCCGCCGCCAGCGGCACCACCGGTTTGCTGTCCGGGGCCGGTTGCGGCGTGGCAGCGGTCGTGTCGGCGATCTCCTGGGCCGCGGCGTCCTTGCCCGCACCGACCTTGCCCCGGACCTCGGTCTTGACCTCCTCCGCCTTGTCCGACTTCCCGAACTTGTCCGCCTCGTCCAGGTTCTTCGGCGCCCGGTCCTTGACCGCCTTCTCCACCGCGGCGATGAAGGCCCGCTTGTCGAATTCCTTGGGCTGAGCGGCGTCCATGTCCTCGGCGTGCGCCGCCTTGCCACGAGCCTCCCGGTCATCGGCCGGCGGCACGGCCGCCCCCTGCGCGGCACCGGCCTCGGCGGCCGGCGGCGGGTGGCTCGACGCCACCCGCCGCTTCTTGGCCGCGACGTCCTTCTTCAACGCCTGGAACTTCGGGTCCGCACCCGGCGATCGCGGGCCCGCCGCGTCCTCCCGCTTTTTCGAGCCCGTTTCGGGGCGTTCGCCGGTGTCCTTCGAGTCCTTCCGATCGGGGCCGGGTGCGGGTGGGATCTTCGCTTTCTGAACCGGCTTCGGTTCGGGTTTCCTGGCCGGCTGTCGCGCTGCCGGCGTCGGCTCCGCCGAGGTGGCCGGCGGCCCGGCGGACAGCGCACCGGCCGCGACGGCCTGGTTCCCGACCAGGTCCTGCCCGGCCAGCAGCTGCGGAGCCCACCCGGCCGGGGCGGGCCCGAGCCGCGGTGGCGAGCCACCCATCGCGCTCGCCACGGCGGCGTTGCCGGCCGCGGCGCGCGCAGCCGGCGTAGGCAGGTCCGGCACCGGAGACGCCACCGGCGTCGTCGGGCGCGGGGTGCGGACTTTGGCGGGTGCAGACATGGCTGGGGGCAGAATCGCAGTCGAGACGTCGCGACCGCGCCTTCGCAACGTCACCCGAGCGTCACCCGTGCGCGATCAACGCCGCCGGCCTGAACGCTTTGGGCACGCGCAGGCAAAGACGGGTTGTCAGGGCGAAGCGAAACCCGAGGAGCTTCATGTCGTCAGACGCGGAACTGATCGGCAGGTCGCTGCGCGGAGACACCGATGCCTTCGTGGAAGTGATCAGCCGGCACGAGACCGCGCTCGGGAACTACCTGGCGCGCAGAGTGGGGCGGCAGGCAGCCGAGGACGTGCTCGGCGATGTGTGGGTGGCGGCGTACGAGTCCCGTGCGAACTACGACCGTTCGTACCCCGAAGCCAGGCCTTGGTTGTACGGCGTCGCGCTGAACAGGCTGCGCCGGTACTGGCGGTCCGCACCGGCCGAGGAGCCGGCGTCGGACCTGACCGGCGTGGCGAGTGACTGGGATCCCTGGCCGGCGGTGGATGCCCGCGTGGACACGCAGGCGCTGCTGAGCAGGGCACTGGCCCGGCTCAAACCGGAAGAGCGGGAATTGCTGGGCCTGGTCGCCTGGGAGGACCTGACCGTCGCCGAGGCCGGGCGGGTGCTCGACATCCCGGCCGGCACGGCCCGCCGCCTGTTGCACCAGGCGCGCAAGGCATTGCGTGAAGCCCCCGAAGTGGTCGCGCTGCTGCGAGTCCCGACAACGTGAAAGACAGCCCCATGGACGAAATGGATCTCATGAAGAAGCTGCGTGACGTGCCGTCCCCCGGTCCCGAGGCCCATGACCGTGCCCGCGCGGCACTGCGGACGGCGATGGGGGAACCCGTGGCCGCGGCCGTGCCACCGAAGCGCCGGTTCTCCTGGCCCAAGGTCGGCGTCGCCGCCGCGGGTGCGGCAGCCGTCGCGGCGGCTGTGGTGCTGGGTACGTCAGGCGGCAGCGTCCCGGCCGCCCCGTCCGGCGCGCCCCCGCAGGCGACCGAGGCACCGCCGGCGGTCGAGGCGCCGCTGGTCAAGCTGGCCTCCGCGGTCCAGGCGGCCGGCACGCAGCCAGGAGACGCGTCGCTGATCATCAACACGAAGTTCGGGCGGGACGGCAAACCGGACCTCTACTACACCCTCTACACCGACGAGGGCCGGCAGTTCACCGGTGACTCGGCGAAGACGCTGGTGGACGCAGTCGTCAAGGGCAACGCCGAGCCGGCCGCGCCGTACGACGGGAACGTGATGGCGGCGGCCCGGCTCGCCGCGAACGGCGACGTCGACAAAGCCAGGATCGCGATGATCACCGCGTCCGACAACGCACTGGGAGTCGGCCTCAGCCCCGCCGAAGCCGACAAGGCCTGGGCGGCCGCCCAAGCGGAGACCGCGGAGATGTTCCGCAAGATCGGCAAGCCGGTTCCCGCCCCCCGGCCGCGTCCGACGGGCAAGGAGCTGGAAAACCTCATCGAAAACCACCTGTGGAGCAACGCCCAGCACGCGCTGTTCGCCAACGCCGCCGACGCGGAGGTCCGCGCGGGCGTGCTGAAGCTGTACGCGACCATCCCGGACATGGTCGTCGGCAAGACCACCGTCGACGGCCAGGCCGCGCTGACCCTCACCGCGCCCCCCGCCATCCTGGACGGCAGTACGGACGTCCTCACCATCAACGCCGGCAACGGCCTTCCGATCCGGGAGGAGATCACCACGGCGGAATCGTCCAAGCAGTACGTGGTGAACTACAAGTCCTTCCGCGTCACCCTCGCCGACGTGGCCGCGGGCAAGATCTGATCCTCGTACCGAACTGTCCTGGGAGGGCCGAGATGATCGCGGCCCTCCCAGGACAGTTCTTTCGGTGCACAGCCGCCGTTCAACTCCCCGGCGGAAGCCAGCCGTCTGTTTCGCGGTGGCGGCCGAGCCCGACAGCGTCGAACTCGTCGAAGTGCTCGCCCCTGACCACTCCAAGCCGCCGAAGCGCCCGGGAGATGGGGCTGCCCTCGGCCGGTATCGGCTTTCCTTCGGCCAGGTGCAGGGGACCGAGCGAAACCCGACCGCCGTCCCACACTTGCGCGGACTGGGTTCCGCTCCCGCCGAAGTAGTCAGCCTCGACGTAGGCGATGGGGCCCTCCGCCGAACAAGCGGTCAAGGCATGACCGAAGCCGGCGGGTGCCTTCCAGAACCCTTCGAGCTCGGCCGCTCCGGCGACGGCGACTGCGTCGAACAACGCGCCGGTCATCGGCAGCAACCAGAGGTGCTGGGCGAGCGGAACGATGCACGCGTCTTCCACCATGCCCGCCAACTTCCGCAGGACAGGCTCGGTGGCGACGGTCGCCTGCAGTTGATACCCCATGCCCCTGTTTCCGTTTCGACCTGATCAGCGGATGTCTACCACTGCCCGGCGGCGACCTCGTAAACGATCCCCAGGCCGTCCTCGTCGTCCCAATGCTCGCCGATCTCGACAAAGCCGTACTGCGATGCCAGCTGGTAGGAAGCCAGGTTGTCGGGGCTGATGGTGACCCGGACGGTGCGCACCCGTGGCTCGTCGGCGGCTCGGCGCAGCAGGGCTTCCAGCGCCGCGCGGGCGTAGCCGCGGCGCCGGTGCACCGGTTCGACGGCGTAGCCGATCTCGACCGTCCCCGACGGGTCGGGAGGCCCGTGGTAGCCGGCCCGGCCCACGGCCAGCTGCCGCAGCTCGTCCCAGATGACGCCGGTGACCCACGCCGCGCTGGCCGGGTCTTCTTCCACTTGCCTGCTGCGCATCTGCCACACCCCGCGCCAGTCCGGGCCGGCGAAGTAGGCCGAGACGGGGACCGGACTGACCGCGTTCGCCGCCGCCAGGTCGCCACGGGCGAGAGCGTGGAAGGCCGGACCGGTCAGGTGCACGATCCGCACCTCCGGCGTCAGGCGATCGGTCATGCGACAACCCTCGCACGCTGACCGGACGTTCAGGCGTACCGGGTCGGTCTGGGAAACGGGGCGGCCAGCGAGGTGGCCAGTACCGCTTCGAAGTCCGGCGGCGGTGTCCATCGTGGTGGACCGGCAGCCGGAAGGGGCTCGCCGCGTACGGCTTGGCACAGCGAGTACTGCGCGAACGTGACGTGGGAGCGGGTGTCCGGGCCGGGATCGCGTAGCTGCTGCAGCGCGGCGCGGTACCGCTCGGCGAGTCCGGTGTCCTTGACCAGGTGGAGCAGCGGGTCGTCGCCGGCGGGCAGCCGCGCCTCACGCGTGAAGCTCGTCAGCCGGCGCAGCATGAACGCCGCGACGGTTTCGGCGGTGAGCTGATCGGTGATCTCCTGGACGTCGTCCGGGTCGTAGACGTCGATCGCGCGGGTGTTCCCGTTCCTGGCGGCGGCCCGGGGCACGAAGGCGTCGCAGCGCACACCAAGTTCGTCCGCGATCACGGGGACGGCGTCGGCGGGTGTTTCCCACACCGCCGCGACTTGCGCGCGCCGCCACCAGCGGTCGCGGGTGGGATTGACCCGGTCGACGACCTTCCGGCGTTCGACCTCGACGCCGGGCAGGCTGCTCAGCCACTCCGCCAGGGTCCGGGCGGCCACGTCGATCCGCTCGGCGCCCCGGACGGTCTCCTCCGCTGCGCGCACCTCCAGTTCGACACCGGCGGGTTCGGCGAGCTTCACGTGTTCGATGACGGCGATCGACCGCAACGCACTGGTCCGCGTCGCCCCGGACAGCCGTTTGACGAGCACCCGCGCCGGGTTCTCCCCCGAGTTCAGCTCGATCCACCGCGCGTCGGAACGCAGGCTCCACGGCATGGCGACCGACAGCACCGAACCGAGGGCGACGAGGACGCCGCCGAGCACCAGGGCGGTGTACCACATCGTGGTCCATCCGAAGAAGACCGCGACCACGGGCAGCACCACGACGACGAGCAGCGGGCCGGCCACCGCGAACGGGATGGCGAGGCCGCCGGCCCACGTCTTGGTCAGCAGGCGCGCGACGCGCGGAACGAACACCAGCCGCACCCTTCCGGACGACGTCGTCACCACCGGGCGCAGCTCCTCGGGAACGGCTGAGGAAACGTCCACCGGCATCCCCCTCGATCGGGCCCACAGGTCGCCAGGCTACCTCGGCCGCCCCCGCCCGTCGCCGAATTCCGGGTGCCGGCCGGGGCGCCTTGCCCCGTCCGCGCACTCCCCGCCTCGACGGCCGCGCCAGCAACCGCCGGAGGCGGCGCCGCCAGTTCCGCGCCGCGGCGAACTCGTGCTGGACCTCCGTCCGCCGCGCCGCCAGGTAGTCCCAAGAAATCATCACGCCTCCCGGTGCTCGTCGCCGGTGGGGTCACCGTGCCCGGGTGCCGTTCGGAAAACCTTGTGCGGACCTTGTACCGGCGGCGCCGATCCGCTAGGCCTGAGGGCAGGGAGGGGACGTCGTGGTGGAACTGCGGGTGCTGGGTGCCGTCGAAGTCGTGGCCGGCGGGGTCCGGCTCGACATCGGGCACGCCCGGCAGCGGGACGTCCTGGCGGTGCTGTTGCTGGACGTCGGCCGGGCGGTGCCGATCGACCGGCTGATCGACCGCGTCTGGGGTGACCGGCCGCCGCGGCAGCCGAGGAACGCCCTCTACGCCTACGTCTCGCGGTTGCGCGGGCTGCTGGCTCCGCTGGGCGGGGTCACCATCGAACGCGACCGGAGCGGCTACGTCCTCGTCGCCGACCCGCTGACGGTCGACGTGCACCGGTTCGAGGCGCTGGTGCGGCGGGCGAGGGCGGCGGACGACCACTCGGCGCTCGCGCTGTACGACGAGGCGCTGGCCCTGTGGCGGGGCGAGCCGTTGAGCGAGCTGGACTCCACCTGGGTCGACGGCGTCCGCGCCGAGCTGGAGCGCAAGCGCGAAGCGGCCGAGCTGGACCGCGACGACCTCCGGCTGCGGACCGGCGCCCACGCCGCGGTGCTCGCCCGGTCCGGGTCCGGCGGCGCGGCCGGGGAGCGCGCGGCGGCGCAGCGGATCGAGGCGCTCTACCTCGACGGACGCCCGGCCGACGCGCTGCGGGAGTACGAACGGGTCCGGTCACGGCTGGCCGACGAGCTCGGCGCCGACCCGGGTCCGCGCCTGCGCGGGGTGCACGAACGGATCCTGCGCGGCGGGCAGCCGCCGATCGCCCGGCAGCTCCCGGCCGCGCCGCCGTCCTTCACCGGGCGCGCCGGCGAACTCGCGGCGCTCGACCGGCTGCTCGCCGCCCCGGGCGCGGTGGCGGTCGTCTCCGGTGCCGGTGGCCTCGGGAAGACCTGGCTCGCCGTGCGGTGGGCGACCGGCCACGCGAGCCGGTTCCCCGACGGGCAGCTCTACGCCGACCTCCGCGGTTTCGACCCGGCCCACGAACCGGTGCCCGCCGACCGAGCCCTGCGCGGCCTCCTCGGCGCGCTGGGCGTGGCCCCGGAGTCGATCCCGCCGGAACCGGACGCGCAAGCGGCGCTGTACCGGAGCCTCACCGCCCAGCGCCGGCTGCTCGTGCTGCTCGACAACGCCCGCGACACCGCGCACGTGACGCCGCTGCTCCCCGGCGGGTCCTCGTGTGCGGTCCTGATCACCAGCCGGCACGAGCTGGGCGGCCTGCTCACCACCCGCGGCGCGGGCGCGCTGCCCCTGCGCACCCTGAACGAGCCCGAGGCTCGGGAACTGCTCGCGCACAAGCTGGGCGCGGCCCGGCTGGCGGCCGAACCCGAAGCCGCGCGGGAAATCCTGCGCCGGTGCGGCGGGCTGTCACTGGCGCTCGCGATCATCGCCGCCCGGGTCACGGCCCAGCCGGACCACCCGCTGGCCGCGCTCGCGGCCGAACTGCGCGAAAGCCGGCTGGACGCGTTGGACACCGGAGAGCTGTCCGCGAGCCTGCGCGCGGTGTTCGAGGTGTCCTACCGCTGCCTCGACGCCGGTGCCGCGACGGCGTTCCGCCTGCTCGGACCCGCTCCCGGCGGCGCCATCGGGCGCGCGGCCGCGACCGCGCTGGTCGGGGACGTCCGGCCGCTGCGCGCACTGTGCGCCGCGAACCTCCTGGCGGAGGATCCGCCGGGCCGGTTCCGGATGCACGACCTCGTCAAGCTCTACGCCGGCGAGCTCGCCGCCAAGACCGACGACCCCGGCACCCGGCTCGCCGCCTCGACCCGGCTGCTGGACCACTACCTGGGCTGGGCCTCGGCGGCCATGGACCGGTTCTCGCCCCACGAGCCGTACCTGCGCGAGCCCGCCGCGTGCCCGGCCGGGCCGCAGCCGGACTTCGCCGACGCCGGCGCCGCGAGGGCGTGGCTGGACGCCGAGCGGGCGACCATGCTGACGGCGGCCGTCCGTGCGCCGGCCGAACTGGCCGGGCACGTGGTCCGCCTGTCGGCGACGCTGTGGCGGTACCTGGAAGTCGCGGCGCTGAACCACGACGCGCTCGCCCTGCACTCGGCCGCGCTCGCCTCGACCCGCCCCGGCACGCCGGAACGGGGCTTCGCCGGCATGGCCGTCAGCACCGCCCTGATCCAGCTCGGCCGCTACGACGAAGCCGCCGGCCACCTCGAACAAGCACTGTCCGTGGCCGTGGCGCGGGAAGACGACCTCCTCGAGAGCATGGTGCGCAACGCCTTCGCGACGATCGACGACATGCGCGGCCGCCGCGCGGCGGCTCGGGAGCACCTCGGCCTCGCGCTCGCCGCCGCGCAGCGGACCGGCCACGCCCTGCTGGAAGGTATCGCCCTGTGCAACCTCGGCGAGCACCACCGCTGGTGCGGCGACTACGAAACGGCGGTCGGCTACCTGCAGCGCAGCGGACGGATCGCGCTGGACCTCGGGTCGGCCGGCCTCGGCGGACCGGTGCTGGCCACGCTGGGCGGCGCCTACGCCGGTCTCGGCCGCCACGAGGAGGCCGACGACCACTTCCGCCGCGCCCTGGAGTTCGCGAAGACCGGCCGAGACACGAACCTCGAAATCTCGGCTCTCAACGAATTCGCGGCCACGAAGACCGGCACCGAGGCGATCGCGTGGTACGAGCAGGCACTGGCACTCGCCGAGCGAACCGGTCACCTCCGCGAACGGGCCGTCGCCCACCACGGCTTGGGCCGGGCCCACCGGGCCGCCGGGAGCGGCTCCGAGGCGCAAGCGCACCTCGAAGCCGCCCTGACGGCGTACACCGAACTGGGCGGCCCGGGCGCCGACGAGGTGCGCGGCCTGCTCGACAGCCACCGCTCGCCCTAGTCACCGCCGGGTCGGTGTCAGCAGGGAGTGGCCGACAAGCTGATGTACCAGACCGGATCCCAGTTGATGCCGATGTCGCCGGTGCCCGCCCACTGGCACCGGAGCACCTTGCCGTTCTGGTCGAGCAGCCTCATGCCCGCGTCCCCGGTCTGGCTGTTGGAGACGGATCCGTTCTGGCCGAACCAGTTGTTCAGCGAGTACGTGCCGTAGCTGTAGAACTCGAAGCGCCAGCTGCCGGTGCTGTCGTCGTTCGTGGTGGTGCACGCGTAGCCGCTCGGGCAGTCGAGCGACGAGCCGTGCGGAACCCGGTACCGCCGGCTCGCGGCCGGCCACGTCGTCGGCTCCGCGGCCGCGACCGACGCGGCCTTGCCGACACCGTCGCTCGCCCTCTCCGCCGGCGCGGCCTGCGCGGGCAGGACTCCGGTGGCCAGAAAGCCCAGCACGAGCCCGAAGACCGCGGTCATCCGGCGTGGTCGAATTTTCACAGCTATCCCCCCAAGTTGGCTGAAATCGCACCGTACCGGACAGTTCGGGCAGAGATCAAGTCAGCGAGAGTCCGGCAACCGGTTCCGCCGGCAGGTGAGGTCGGCGCGACGCCCAGCTGCCGGGCGGCATCGGCCTGCAGCCGTTCGACGTAGCCCTCGGCTTGGTTGGCCAACCCGCTTTCGCCGAGGCTCAGCCCCCAGGAGGCCGGCCACCTCCAGAAGCGTCCCCGCGATCCCGGCCGGTGCAGGTGGACCCGTCGTGGGTCGTCCCGGCCAGGACCAGGTTCCCCGGCACGTCGCCCGTCATCGTGGTGAGCACCCGGGGCGGGCCGGTGATCCCTTGCCCGATTGTGGCCACGGTGCGGTCGCCGGGCACCGGTAACACTCCGCCCGCTTCGGCCGTTTCGTAGGCGTGGGGTGGAGCTCCGGTGCTGGCCCGCATCTTGCAGGACGAGGGCCGACACCCGGAGCTTCGGAAAGGGTCGGCCATGACGGCATCTCCCGCGGCGGTGCTCGAACACCGCGTTCCGTCCGGCGGCACGCGCGGCGGCAGGCTGGTCGTCGCGAAGCTGCCGCAGCTGGCGAACCACCGCGGCAGCGGGCCCGACCTGGTGCTGCGGTGGGGACCGATGCCGCCCGCCGCGACCGTCGACGTCGTCGTGCACCTGCACGGCTTCTCCGCGCGCGGGGCTCGGATGACGCTGCCCGGCGACAAGGAACCCCGTAGCGGGCTCGATCTGGCGGATCCCGCGAACCCGTCGGCGCGGGGCAGGCGCACACCCACGCTGCTCGTCCTCCCCCGCGGGCACTTCCACGGCGGGAAGTCCGGCAACGGCTACAGCTTCCCCGCGCTGACCTCGCCGGGAGCGCTCGCGCGCCTGGTCGGCGACGCGCTGCGCCGGTTCTCCGCCGCGACCGGCGTGCGTGCCACGCGCGGCAAGCTCATCCTCACCGCGCACTCCGGCGGCGGGGCGGCCCTCATGGCGATCCTGCGGCACGCCGACCCGGACGAAGTGCACGCGTTCGACGCGCTCTACACCGATCCGGCGCCGCTGATCGCCTGGGCGCGCAAGCGGAAGGCCGCCGGGACGGGGGCGCTGCGCGTGCTGTTCCGGCCGGGTGAGCCGACCGCCGCCGCCAGTCTGCGGGTCGCCGCCGCCCTCGCGCCGGGGACGCGGACCTTCCGGGTGGAGCGCACGCGCGTCGCGCACGACGACATCGCGCGGACTTTCGGGTGGCGGCTGCTCGCCGATCCCGGTGCGGACCTGCCGGAGACCGGCCGGCCCGGCGGGCCGGAGCACGAGACGCCGTCGCCGGGCGAAGCGCAGCCGCTGTGCGAAGCGATCGCCAAGGTGGCGCGCGAGCAGTTCCGGCGCTGGCGGCCGGGCGGCGGGACCGCGCTGACGGAGACCGACGCGGCGGCCTCGGCGATCCTGCGCGAGTACTACCGCGAGGGGATCGGCGCGACGGTGACCGACGCCCAGCTGCGGAGCACGACCTACCAGGCGGGCCACCCGTGGAGCGCGGTGTTCGTGTCGTACGCGCTGCGGAAGGCCGGGGCCGGGTCCGCGTTCACCTATTCGGCGGCGCACCAGTCCTACATCCGGGCGGCGCGGGCCAACCGGCTGCGCCGGGACGCCGCGAACCCGTTCTGGGCGTTCCGGGCCACCGAAGTCGCGCCGCGGGCCGGCGACCTCGTGTGCGCGTCGCGGCAGGACAGCGGCGCGACCTACGACAACATCGGGGACGCGCGGTACCGGGCCACGCACTGCGACGTGGTGACCGACGTGCGGCCGGGCCGGATCCGGGTGGTCGGCGGCAACGTCGGCCAGACGGTCGGCGAGAAGTCGCTGACCACGCGGCCGGACGGGAAGCTCGACCTCACCGGCGCGCAGAGCCGGTTCTTCGCGGTCATCACCTGCCGCCGCGGCACCCCGCGGCAACCGCCGCCGGCGACCGGCCGGGACGCCCGGATCCGGCGGGTGATGGACCTGCTCGTGCACACCTACCACTACCCGGTCGCCGGGGCGGCCGGCGTCGTGGGCAACCTGATCGCCGAGTCGGGGGTGCAGCCGGACCGGATCGAGGGCAGCCGGGAGGACACCCCGATGCGGTCCGCCGACTTCTCCGGCCGGGTCCGGGACTTCACGCCGGACGAGGTGCGGGACCGGAGCACGACCGCGCGCACCGGGCCGCGGCTGCCGGGCATCGGGCTCGCGCAGTGGACGAGCGCGAACCGCCGGGCGGGGTTGTTCCGGCACAGCTTCCGCGGCCGGGTACCGGGCTCGGCCATTCTGTCCGATTTGGACGCTCAGGTGGACTACCTGGTCACCGAGCTGCGCCGGGACTACGCCGCCGTCGACGCGGTGCTGCGCTCCCCCGGCGTGACCGCCGACCGGGCGGCCGACGTGGTGGTGCTGCGGTTCGAACGACCGGCCGCGGTGCTGAACCGGCCGGTGGGCGATCCGGGCGTCCAGGAGGTGCTCACCCGTCGCCGGGCGCACGCCGCGCGGGCGCTCGCGATCCACCGGTCTCGATGAAGGGACGTGCTGTGAAGGATTTCTGGTTCGAAATATTCTCCACCGAAGACGGCGACTACGGCTGGGTGTGCTTCTCGGGCCGCCGCGGCAAGCGGCGTGAACTGGCCCGGTCGAGCCGGCTCTACAAGAGCGTCAAGAAGACCCGCCGAGCGATCGGGAAGGTGCGGGGCGCCGGGATCGGCCGCCCGTTCACCCTGCCGCGCACCTCGTTCGAGTTCGTTCCCGGGGTGGTGCCGCTGACCAGCCGAGAAGCGCCGTCGCGCAGCCGGCGCGGCGCGGCGAAGGGTCTGGTCGGCCCCCGGCCGGGACCGGCCGCCGGGCCAGCACCAGCACCGGGCGCCGGGACACAGCCGCCGGCAACCCCCGCAGCGGACGCCGGGCAGCCGCAGGCGGAACCGGCGGCCGGCTCCGGGCCATCGGAAGCGCCGTCGCGGCAGGGAAAGCCGCGGCCCACGCGCACCCGGAAGCCGAAGGTGACCGCGCAGTGATCCGCGCGCGGCGCCGGCGTTGACCGTCGTGGCCACCGTGGCCGGGCCGACGGCGGTCGGTGCCTGGCTCGAAGTCGTCGGGACTCCCGACGGCGTGGTCGAGTCGCTCGTCCGCGCCCTCGGCGAGCTGGACGTTTCGCTGCTCCGGCACGACGACGGCCCGCGCAACGGCGTGCTCGCCTTCGACGCCCGCGCCCCGGCCGTGGCCGAGCGGCTGCGTGCCGTGTCGCGGGAGCGGCCGGGCCGGGTGCTCGCCGTGTCGACGGCCGGCCGGCCGCTCGGTGCCGACAGCTGGACGTTGCTGCGCGCCGGTGCTTCGGACGCGTGCACCTGGCGCGCCGGCGACGTCACCGCGGCCCGGCACGTCGCCGGACGGCTGCGCCGGTGGCAGGCCATCGACGGCCTGCTCGCGTGCCGCCACGTCCAGGACTTCCTGGTCGGCGACAGCCCGGTCTGGCAGGCGACGCTGCGCGACGCCGTCGAGGTCGCCCGGTTCACCGGTGCCTCGGTGCTCATCACCGGCGAAAGCGGCACCGGGAAGGAGCGGGTCGCGCAGCTCATCCACGAACTGGATTCGCGGCGGGGCAAGAAGAAACTCGTCGTGCTGGACTGCAGCACGGTGGTCCCGTCGTTGTCCGGCAGCGAGTTCTTCGGCCACGAAAAAGGCGCGTTCACCGGTGCCGCGGCGGCGCGGGCGGGCGCTTTCGAGCTGGCCGACGGCGGCACCCTGTTCCTCGACGAAGTCGGCGAGCTGCCGGCGCCGCTGCAGGCCGAGCTGCTGCGGGTGATCCAGGAGGGCACGTTCAAGCGGGTCGGCAGCAACCTGTGGCGCAAGAGCTCGTTCCGGCTCGTCTGCGCCACCAACCGCGATCTCGCCTCGGCCCGCGCGGCCGGGGCGTTCCGCGACGACTTCTACTACCGGATCGCGGAGTGCACGCTGCGCCTGCCCAGCCTGCGCGAGCGGACCGCGGACATCATCCCGCTGTTCCGGCACTTCTTCCGCCAGGCCCGCCCGGACGCCGGCCCGCCCGAGCTCGAGGACGCCGTCCACGAGCTGCTCGTCGGCCGGTCCTACCCGGGCAACGTGCGGGACCTGCGCAGCCTCGTGCTGCGCATCGTGCACCGGCACCTCGGCAACGGCGTCGTCACGGTGGGAGACGTACCGGACCACGAGTGGCCGGCGCCGGACGCCGCGCCCCCGGGCGGGTGCACGAGCTGCGGCGCGGCGCTGCCGCCCGCGCCGCGCGGGTGAGGCGGAGGAAGTTCTCGCCCAGCACCAGGGCCTCCGCCGCCGGCGGCAGCCGCAGCAGCCGGACCTTCGCCAGCTCCAGGCCGGGGTGCAGCCACGGTCCGTCCGACCCGAACAGCACCTTCTCCGGGCCGGCCAGCCCGATCGCGCGCTCCAGCAGGTCGAACCGGCGCACCCCGGACGTGTCGGTGTGCACGTTGGGGTGTTCGGCGAGCACGCCGGTGAACGCGAGCTGCGCGCTCCAGTCGTCGGCGAAGCTGCCCAGGTGCGGCACGATGAAGTCGACGCCGGGGAACTCGGTCGCGAGCAGCTCGGCCGCGGCCGCCTCGCCGGCGACGTCGTACAGCACCGGCAGCCGGAACTCCGCCGCGACCTCGCAGATCTCCCGGCTGATCCGGGCGTCGTGGCGGTGCACCTTGATGCCGCAGAACCCGTACCCGGTCACGGCGCGGTGCACCAGCGAGCGGACCCGGCCGCGGTCGCGCTCGGCGTGCACGAACGCGAAGCCGAAGAACCGGCCGGGCCGCGCGGCGACGATCCGGCCGACCGCTTCGTTGGCGGCGGCGTAGTCGGAGTGGAAGGCGGCGAACAGCGTCGAAGCGCCGATCCCCGCCTCGGCGCAGCGCCGCAGGTAGCGGGACAGCGGTGCCGAGGTGTCCCACGGCCCGCTGAACCCGTCTCCGGGACCCGCGTGGCAATGCGCGTCGATGACCCGCATCAGGAGCGGTAGGCACCGTGGCGCTCGCGCACCGGCGCCGGCGCGGCGTCGCGGCGGGTCAGGTCCACCCCGCTCACCGCGCGGTAGGCGTAGATGTAGCCCTTCACCTCCGCGCGGAAGTACCGGGCCCACTGCGCCGCGTTCTCCGGGTTGATCACCACGCTCCACGCGGCGAACCGGATGCTGAGCAGCAGCTGCTCGCCGAACACCGCCAGGTCGCGGAAGTGCTGCACCGACACGTCCGTCCAGTGCTGCAGCCGGTTCATCGCCTCGACCCGGTCCATCCACCCTTCCGGGTAGGCCACCATGGTCCGGGTCGCCAGGAAGTCCTTCAGCTCCGGGCGGGCCAGGATCCATTCGGCCATCAGCATCTCGTGGCGCGCGGTCCACGGCAGGTCGCCGTACTGGTTGTGCGCGCCCTGGGTCAGCAGCAGGTGCGTCTCCTTCAACGCGTTCAGCATCCCGAACCCGTCGGCGATGACCGTGGTGTCGTCGTCGCACCGGTAGAACACTTCGCACAGCGACAGGAGGTTGTGGAACGCGTCGAGGAACCGCGACCGGCTGTCCGCGCCCCGCACGGGCGGGCCCTGCCGGGTCGAGAGCTCCAGCCCGTAGGCGTGGTCGTACTCGTAGGCCCGGCGGGACATCGTGAGCCGGTGCTGCTCGTCCTGGATCCAGCCCCACACGAGGTTGTTGAGCGGCCGCAGCGGATCGATGTCCAGGCCGGCCAGCGGATCCCGGCGCGGGGAGCCCGCCGTCCGGTTCTGGAACCGCCAGCTGATCGCCCGCAACGCCTGCAGCGGTCCCGCTTCGTCGGTCCAGAACGACCAGATCAACTCGAGGAAGCACGGGTGCACGAGCTTGTCGGCCAGGATCCCGAAGCAGGCTTCCGCGTCCTCGTCGTCGTTCGCCTTCCCCGTCACCGCCACGTCCCGCAGCTGGAGCCGGATCAGCCCGAGGTAGGGCAGGAC
The DNA here is from genome assembly GCF_041346945.1 of Amycolatopsis sp. cg9. Classification (NCBI taxonomy): domain Bacteria; kingdom Bacillati; phylum Actinomycetota; class Actinomycetes; order Pseudonocardiales; family Pseudonocardiaceae; genus Amycolatopsis; species Amycolatopsis sp. cg9. The sequence continues at coordinate 8,383,766 of NZ_CP166850.1, forward strand.
GTCCAGGCTGCCCCCGCCGTTGCCGCGGTCGACCTGGACGAGGTAGTCGCGGAACTCCCGCTCGATGTCGTTCTGGCTGACCGTCCGGTTGAGCCGGCGGGACTCCTCGGCGACGTCGACCCCGTCGAACACCCGGCGCCGGTCGACCCCGCAGTTGACCATCAGGAAGACCTCGGCCGCGGCCTTGAGCAGGCGGTAGCGGTTGACGTTCGGGAACGGCAGCCCGGCGCGGCGGTCGGCCTTGACCAGCTTGTGCCGTTCGCGCCCGCTGAGCTGCCCGGGCGCGTCACCGCACATCACCTGGTCGACGAACCGGCTGAAGCTCTCGAAGCCGATCGCGGTGGTGCTGTTGCGGATCGCGACCCACAGCGACTGGTCTTCGGTGGGCGGCACCTGGGCGCGCTTGAGGGTGACGGCGACGTCGTCGCCGGCCGCGAACGGGCGCGGCGCGACCTCGATGGGCCCGGCTTCGGCGACGAGCTCGGGTTCCGCGCTCACCCCCGGACCGTCGACGACCGGGACCAGCCGGAGTTCGACGGTCCACGAGCCGACCGCCAGCGGCGTGGTGTCGAGCGTGGCCCGCAGCACCACGTCGTCGTCCGCGGCACCGTCCACCCGGTCGCCGATGACGTTGGTGGCGCCGAGCAGGGCGATCCGGGTGTCCTGTTCGGACAGCACCACCGGGCCGGTGACCGTCCAGGACACCTCGTAGGTGCGGTTCCCGTTCGACAGGGTGGCTTCGAGCAGCACGATGCCGCCCGCGGTGGTGCGCATCGGCTGCGCCGTGAGCACGAGCGTGGGTCGGTCATTGACGTCCACGGTGTTCCTCCAAGTGCGTTTCGCTGGCTGGCTGGGGTGGTGCCGGGAGCACGGGCTGCCCGGCGAACAGGCGGGTGGTGGCGCGGGCCGTCTCGAGCGTGCTGGTGACGGCCCACGTGCCGATGAGGCGGCGCAGCGTCGCGCTCTCCCGTTCCGGGGAGAGGAGCCCGTCGGCCCGCGCCTGGCCGAGCACGGCGAACGCGAGCATCGGCGGTGCGGCCGCCATCCGGTCCGGGTCCGCCTGCCAGGACCAGAAGCGCCGCAGCAGGGCCGGGCGGGTGCGGTCCGGGCTGCCGAGGGCGTCGCCGAGCGTCCGGCCCCGCAGCCGGGGCGGGCGGTGGCCGGTGACGAACCCGACGAGGTCCGGGATGTCCGCGCGCAGCCCGGCGAGGGTGCCGGCGAGTTCGCGCCGCAGCCCGGTCAGCGGGTACATGGACTGCCAGGTCGCGGCCAGCCCGGACCACTGCGGATCCGGGTAGAAGCGGTCGCCGACGGCGCAGCTGAGCAGCACCCGCAGCCACGGGACCGGGTGGGGGTCGTCGTCGGGTGGCTTGAACACGAAGCCCCGCGGCAGGCTCACCAGGCCGAGCAGGCCGAGCGTCGAGCCGATCCCGACCTTCGCGACCGCCCAGACGTCGGCGACGATCTCGCTGAGCCAAGTCCGCCACAGCTCCCGCACCTGGTCGCCGGCCCGCCACGGCGTCGCGTCGAGCCGGGCCCGCAGCGACTCGACGAGCCCGAGCAGCGCCGCGCCCTGGTGGCCGGCCTCGTGGCCGAGGGTCGAGGCGACCCCGAAGCCGATCCGTTCGCGCGGGATGCGCAGGAGGGCGACCGGGTTGTCGCCCCCGCCCGGGAGCCGGGTGCGGGCCCGGCGGATCGAGCCGCCCATCCCGCGGTGGAACGAGCAGACAACGGGCGGCCCCTCGATGGGCGTGCCGGGCAGCCGCAGCGCGTCCGCGGCGGCCAGGTCGAGCCCGGAGAGCAGGACGCCGTTGTCGTGCTCGCTGCGCTGGGTGATCACCTCCGAGAACAGGTCGAACTGGGTCAGCGCGTTCTGGAACGCCAGGCGCAGCACCCAGAACCGGCGCTGCTGCTCGGCGGCGGGGACGGCCGAGCCGTCGCCGCGCAGCCAGCGCAGGAACTCCTCCGCCCGGCGGCGTACCGCACGCCTGCCCGCGATCAGGTACTGCTCGATCCCCGACAGCGCGGCGGGCGACAGCGCCGCCGCCGCGACGCAGGTTTCCTGGAGCACGAACGGTTCGACCGCCGCGAGCCGGGTCAGCAGCGCGCGGGTCTCCTGTTCGAGCAGCCAGGTGGCGGACACGGGAGCGGCCATGGTCGCCTCACAGACCGCCGTCGCGGGAGCGGCCCCGCCCGCCGTGGCCGTTGGCGCTGTACGCGTACTCGCCCTGCGAAGCCGCGCCGTCACCGGCCGGTTGCGCGGGTCCCGCGGCGGGCGCGGGATCGGGGGCGTCGATCGGCACGGCGACCCACCGGAAGCCGGGCTGCGGCGGCCCGGGTGGCTGCGGCGGCCCGGCCGGCTGCGCCGGTTCGGGCGTGGGCTCGGGCTCCGGGCCGGTCGGGTACGGGTACCCGTAGCCGTAGTGGCTGTACCGGGGGCGGTAACCGAAACCGCGGTAGCCGTGGCTCCGCCGGTAAGGGCTGCCGTAGCGACGGCGTGAGCTGCGGTAGCGGCGGCCGTAGAACCGGCGGGTCATCGGGGAGAGCCGGCGGAGGCCGCGGCGGTACAGCGACGGCGCGAACCGGCGCGCGGCCCGGAACAGGCTGAGCTCGCCGACCAGCCGCGGCGAGCCACCGGACGGCGCGGAGGCCACGTCCTGCGCCGCCGCCGAAGTCAGCCGGACGATCCGGCGGGCCGTCTCGAACTCCTCCTGCTCCTGGGTAAGGGCCATCTCGCCTTCGAACAGCGACCCGGCCGCGGTGCCGAGCGCCGAACCGACCTGGGTGCCGATGCCGGGTGCGATCGCGGTGCCGAGGGCCCCGCCGAGCGCCGGCAGCGCCGACTTGGCCAGCGGCTTGACCGCCGCGATCAGCGCGCGGCCCTGCGGGGAGTTCGCCGCGCCGCGCACGCCCTGCACGACCTTGCCGACCGCGTTCACCAGCCCGCCGAGGAAGTGCTCGAGCTCCTGCTCGCTGGTGACCTCCATCAGGTGCCCGGCGAACTCGGCTTCCTGCGCCGGCGACAGCGCCAGCTCGTCGTGCTCGGCTTCCTGGCCGAGGACGCGCTTGAGGATGTTGCCGAGGAACTGGTCCTCCGCTTCCCCTTCGCCCTCGCCTTCTCCCTCGGCTTCGCCGTAGCCCGACTCGTACTCGCCCTCGGCCTCGCCTTCCTTCATCAGGCCGCCCAGCAGGCCGCCGAGCACCTTGCCCGCGAGCGGGATGAGCGGCAGGAACCGCTCTTCCTCGGCCTCTCCGGACTCCTGCTGCTCGCCCTCGCCGTACTCGCCGTGGCCTTGCTCGTATTCGCCGTAACCCTCCTGCTCGTACTCGCCGTAGCCCTCGGCCTCGTACGGTGCTTCGCCGTGGCCGCCGTATTCGTCGTCGTCGGGCCAGCGGCCCCGCCGGCCGCGCCGCTCGTGCTCGGCCTCGCCGTACTCCGCCGCCGGGGATTCTGTTTCGAACATGCGGGATTCCTTTCCTGGTCGTGGCGCGAGCCCGGGCACGAACTCGCGCGCCGCCGCTTCGACCGCCGCCGCCACACCGTGCGGCGTGCGCGCCGCCCGGCCGGCCGCCGCTTCGGCGAACCGGACGAACCGGCGGGCGAGCTCGTGGTCGCGGTCTTCGGCGCTCATACCTTCGAGCGCCAGGCCGTACACGTGGGGTGCGGGCACGCCACCGGCACCGACCAGCGCGGTCAGCGTCGGCACGGTCCGCAGGGCGGTCGTCGTCAGCACGCCGGTGAGCGCGCGGCTCGCGTCGCGCGAGAGCCGCCCGCCGCCCGCGCGGGAGACCAGTTCGCCGACGAACCCCGCGAGCCCGGCCCGGCTGGTCACGTCGAGCAGCCGGGCTGCGGCTTCGAGGTCCCGGGTTCCGGTCTCCCACTGGGTTCTGTGCACGTCCGTGGACGTTGCAAGAACCGGGCCAGCCCGGCGGTCAGCGCAGGGCGGTGGAGGCGAACCCGAGCCGCGCGCGGTGCTTGGCGACCGTCCGGCGCGCGATCGGGTAGCCGGCCGCGCACAGCAGGTCGGCGAGGCGCTGGTCCGACACCGGGCCGTCCGCCGCGGCCAGCAGCCGGCGCAGTTCCCCGTCGACGCCGCCGCTGACGCCGAAGAACTTCGCCAGCGGCACGATCGTCCGGTCCGGCAGCAGCACGAACTTGTCGGCGACCGCGCGGCTCACCGTGGACTCGTGCAGGCCGAGCTCGGCGGCGGCCTCGGCGCGGGTCAGCGGCCTCAGCGCGGCGGGGCCGTCGCGCAGGAAGTCCTTCTGCCGCTCGACGGCGAGTTCGACGACGCGGCGCAGCGTCTCCCAGCGGTCGCGCAGCAGCGCGAGGAACGACCGGGCCTGCGGCAGCTGACCGCGGTCCCGCCGGATCCGCAGGCGGTTCATCGCCGGTTCGACCAGGGTCACGGCGAACTCGCCGTCGATTTCCCCGTGCGGCCGGACGAGCACGTCGGGCACCACGTAACCGGTGCGGGGCGCGGCGTTGCCGTCGAACGCCGGGTACGGGCGCAGCCGCGCCTTGACGAACTCCAGCACGCGCCGGACTTCGTCCCGGGACACCGACAAGGCCGTCGCGATCGCCGCGAAGTGGCCTTTCGCGAGCGCCGGCAGGTGGCCGGCGATGACCGCCCGCGCGAGGAGCAGCGTCGCGTCGTCGCAGTCGAGCGCGTCCAGCTGGCGCAGCAGGCACTCGGTGACCCCGCCGGCGCCGACGCCGGGCGGCCCGACCCGCCGGATCACCTCGGCCACCCGGGCCACCACCGCCTCCGGCGCGCCGAGCTCGGCGGCGACCTGCGCGCACGACCGGTCGAGGAACCCGTGCTCGTCGAGGCTGCCGACCAGGTATTCGGCCACGGCCACCTCGGCGGTCCCGACCTCGGCCCGCACGGCCCGCAGCAGTGCGTGGGTGTCGGGTTCGGCGGCGGCGGCCTCGGGCCGGGCGGCGAACGGGCCGGGCCCGGGGCCGCCGGCCGGCGGCGCGCACACCGGGCACCGCGTGCGCCAGCGGCCCGCACAGACCGGGCATTCGCTCTCCAGCCGTTCGAGCGCGGTGTTGCCCAGCAGCTCGTCTTCGATCGCGGCCTGCATCGCGTCGTACGGGAGCATCAGCATCTCGCCGAACACCACCAGCGCCGGCGACACCTCGAGACCGAGCCTCGGCTCCATGCCGAGTTCGAGTGAGAACACCACCTCAACCTCCCCCACCAGGGCGACTTGGGTTTCGTGCCTCCTCAGCAAGAATCGGGCCAGACCGGCGTTCCGTGACCGCGACTGAAATTTTGGCCGCCGGGTGTCGAATTCCGGCGGGCCCGTTCGTGGTGGGGGTGAGAGCCCCTCGAGAAAGGATCTGACCATGGCGGACCACGAGAACGTGCGCGCGACCCTGACCTTCGCCGTGCCCGCCGAGCGGGTGTTCGCGGTGCTGGCGGACCCGGCCACCCACGCCGCGATCGATGGGACCGGGTGGGTGCGGGAGCCCGTCGACCCGGCGCCGCTGACCCGGGCCGGCCAGCTCTTCCGGATGGACATGTTCCACGGCAGCCGTCCGGTCGGTGACTACCAGGTCGTCAACCGCGTCGAGGTGTTCGACGCGCCGCGCGCCATCGGCTGGGTGACCGGCCACCGGAAGGCCGACGGCGAGCTGGAGTTCGGCGGCTGGCTCTGGCGGTACGACCTGATCCCGCTCGGGGCGTCGGGCACCGAGGTCACGCTGTCCTACGACTGGTCGGCGGTGCCGCAGCACATCCGCGACCGCGGCATCGCGTTCCCGCCGTTCGGTCCCGGCCACCTCGAGAACTCACTGCGCCACCTGGCGGACCTCGCCGCACCCGCCGCTCAGCGCAGCTGACGCCAGGCTTCACGGCGACGGCGCTGCGCGTCCGGGTCGGCGACCGGCGCCGCCGACAGCAGGCGCTGGGTGTAGGCGTGGGCCGGAGCGGTCAGGACCTCCTTGGCCGGGCCCTGCTCGACGACGTGGCCGCGGTGCATCACCGCGACGCGGTCGGCGAGCTGTTCGATCACCGCGAGGTCGTGGCTGATGAACAGGCAGGCGAACCCGAACTCGTGCCGCAGGTCGCGCAGCAGGTCGAGGATCCTGGCCTGGATCGTGACGTCGAGCGCGCTCGTCGGCTCGTCGGCGACCAGCAGGTCCGGGCGCAGGGCCAGGGCCCGCGCGATGCACGCCCGCTGCCGCTGGCCGCCGGAGAGCTCGTGCGGGTAGCGCGAGGCCAGTGCCGGTGACAGCTGGACCGCTTCCAGCAGCTCCGCGACCCGGCCGCCCACTCCCGACGGCCGGACCGCGCCGTGCAGCCGCAGCGGCGTCGCGACGCTCTCCCCCACCGTCGTGCGCGGGTTGAGCGAGGACAGCGGGTCCTGGAACACCACGCCGATCCGCCGCCGCAGCGCCTTCGCCGCCCGCCCGCGCACCCGCGTGAGGTCGGCGTCCCCGACGCGGACGGCCCCTTCGGACGGCGCGAGCACGCCGGTGACCGCCCGCGCGACCGTGCTCTTGCCCGAGCCGGACTCGCCGACCAGGCCGAGCACCTCCCCCGGCTCGACGTGCAGGCTCACCCCGTCGGCGGCCCGGACCGCCACCGCCCGGAACCGGCCGCGGTAGGTCACCGACAGGTTCTCCACGCGCAGCAGCGGGGACTCGGCGGGCACGTCCGCGACCGAGGCCGCGGCCGGGTGTGCCGCCGCGGCGACGTGCCCGGGCCCGACCGGGACGTCGGCGGCCAGCGCGCGTTCGAGCCCGGCCGTGGCGGCGCCGCTGAGCGAGACGACCGAGCCGAGCAGCTGCCGCGTGTACGCCTCGGCCGGCGCGGCGAAGATCGTGCGGACGTCGCCCTGTTCGACGACGCGGCCGTCGTGCATCACCACCACCCGGTCGGCCAGGTCGGCGACCACGCCCATGTCGTGGGTGATCAGCAGGATCGCCGTGCCCAGCCGGGACCGCAGGTCGCGCAGCAGCTCGAGGATCTCCGCCTGGACGGTGACGTCGAGCGCCGTGGTCGGCTCGTCGGCGATGAGCAGCTTCGGCTCGTTCGCCACCGCCATCGCGATGACGACGCGCTGCAGCTGCCCGCCGGAGAGCTCGTGCGGGTAGGAGCGGAACCGCTCGCGCGGGTCCGGCAGCCCGACGAGGCCGAGCAGCTCGACCGCCCGCTCCCGGGCGGCCGGGGCGGCGAGCGGCTGGTGCGCGCGGATCGCCTCGACGAGCTGGTCGCCGATGGTGAACACCGGGTTCAGCGCGCTCATCGGCTCCTGGAACACCATGCCGACGTCGCCGCCGCGGACCGCCCGCAGCGCGGCCGGGGTCAGCGCGTAGAGGTCCCGCCCGGCCAGCTCCGCGCGGCCCGTCACGCGGGCCGTGGGCGGGAGCAGGCCGAGCAGGGACATCGCCGTGACCGTCTTGCCGGAGCCGGACTCCCCGACCACCGCGACGACTTCGCCCGCGCCGACCTCGTAGCCGACCCCGCGGACGGCTTCGACGTCCCCGAACGAGACCGCGACGTCGTGCAGCCGCAGGAGTCCGGCCGCGGTCACTGCACGATCCCGAACTTGCGGTAGTCGACGTAGGCGGGGAACCGGCCGATCCGGACGTCGCCGACGCTCGACCCGTGCAGGAACGAGTTGCGCGTGTAGATCAGCGGCACGACCGGCGAGTCGGCGAGGATCTTCTTGTCCAGCGCCGCCCATTTCTTGCCCGCTTCCGCCGGGTCCACAGTGGCCTGCGCTTCGGCGATCAGCTTGTCGACCTCGGGGTTGTCGTACCGCGACTCGTTGTACCCGCCGTTGCCGATCTCGGTGGACTGGAACAGCGGCTGGATGTTCGCGTTGGCCGACGGGATGTCCGGCTGCCACGAGGTGAGCGTCAGGTCGTAGTCCGACAGGCCCTTGGTGTCCACTTCGGACGTGTAGGTGTCCTCGTCGAGCGGCTTGATGGTGACCTTGATGCCCGCCCGCGCCAGCGACGCCTGGATCGCCGCGGCCTTCTCCGGGTAGCCGTTTTCGTTGTGGGTGGCCAGGACCAGCCCGTCGAGCCCGTTCGGGAAGCCGGCCTCGGTCAGCAGCTGCTTGGCCTTCGCCACGTCACCGGACGGCGGCGCCGGGTACAGGTCGTACTGCTCGCGCCCCTGCAGACCGGGCGTGATGAGCGTGGTGGCGACGTCGCCGGCCAGCTGGGCGCTGCCGGCGCTGGCGACCTGGTACGCGGCCTTGTCGACGGCGTACTGGAACGCCTGGCGCACCTTGGGGTTCGTCAGCTTGCCGCGCTGGGTGTTCAGCGAAAGGTAGGCCAGCGCCCCGGATTCCGACGTCACGAGCCGCGCCTTCGCCGACGCGTTGCCCTGGATCTGGGCCAGCTGCGCGGGCGAGGCGAACGACATGCCGAAGGCGTTGCGGTCCTTGCCGGTGTCGTCGATCAGCCGCTTGGAGATGACGCTGGTGTCCTGGCCGAGCTCGAAGTCGATGGTGTCGGCGTACGCCTTGCGCGTGGTGTCCTCGTCCCGGTTCCAGTTCGGGTTGCGGGTGAGCTTCGCCGCCTTGCCGCGCTCGTAGCTCTGCAGCTGGTACGGGCCGGACGCGACCGGGTGGTCACCGTAGTTGGCCTCGGCGCCCTTGCCCTTCGGCACCGGCGAGAACGCCGGGGTGCTGGCGACCCAGTTGAAGTCGCCGTAGGCGCGGGCGAGGTGGAAGACGATGGTCTTCGCGTCCGGCGTCTGGATGGTGTCGAGCTCCTTGCCGCCGTCGAACGGGCCCTTGTACGCCAGGCCCGGCGAGAGCAGGTCCTTGTGGTAGGCCAGCCCGCCGGAGAACGCGGCCGCGAACGAGCGCTCGAGGCCCCACTTGACGTCCTCGCTCTTGATCGGCGTGCCGTCGGCGTACTTCAGGCCGTCCTTGAGCGTGAACGTCCACGTCTTGCCGCCGTCGCTGGGCCGCCCGGTGTCGGTGGCCAGGTCCGGCACGATGGTGGTGTCCTTGCCCGGCGCGACGTCCCACGACGTCAGCCGCCGGTGGATCAGCCCGAGCGTCGTGACGACGAGGTTGGAGCTCTTCGCCGGGTCCCAGGTGATCGACGGCGCGTCGTTGAGCAGCACGAGGTTCCCGCCCGGCTTGACGGTGCCGCCCTGCCCGGCCGGTGTGTCGTTGGCGCCGCACGCCGTCAGCAGTGTGGCGGCGGCCAGTACCCCCGCGGCGAACCGCAGCTGTTTCATCGTGTCCCCTTCAGACGAGGCGGGCTCGCGGATCGAGCGCGCCGTAGCAGAGATCGACCAGGAAGTTCAGGACCGTGACCAGCAAGGCGGAGAACAGCGTCACGCCGAGCAGCACGGGCAGGTTGAGCGAGGCGATGGCGTCGACGAGCAGCCGCCCGACGCCGGCCATGCCGAAGATCCGCTCGGTGATCACGGTGCCGGCCAGCAGGCCGCCGAGGTCGACGCCGAACACGGTGACCACCGGCAGCAGGACGTTGCGCAGGGCGTGGCGGCCCACGACCTTCCGCTCGGTGAGGCCCTTCGCCCGCGCGGTGCGGATGTAGTCCTCGCCGAGGGTTTCCAGCATCTGCCCGCGGGTGAGCCGCGCGTAGATCGCCGCGTGCAGGAACGCCAGCACGAACCACGGCAGGACCAGGTGCCACGCCCACTGCGCGGGGTCCTCGGTCAGCGGCACGTACCCGTTCTTCGGGACGACGTCGAGCGCGAACGCGAAGATCGTGATGCCGATCATCCCGGCCAGGTAGGCGGGCATGGACACGCCGGCCATCGCGGCGGCCATGGTGATCCGGTCGGCGGCGGTCCCGCGGCGCAGCGCCGAAAGCACGCCGAGGCCGACGCCGAGCACGATCCAGATCGCCGCGGCGCCGAGCGCGACCGAGAAGCTGACCTCGATCCGGCCGCCGATCTCGCTGAGCACGTCGACGTTGTTCTGGAAGTCCCAGCCGAAGCACGGCGCGGTGCAGTGGATCGCCGCGGCACCCGTGCCGAACGTCCGGCCGCCGGCGATCCCGCCGAGGAAGTCCAGGAACTGCCGGTACCAGGGGACGTCGTAGCCCATGAACTCGCGCGCGAGCCGGAGGCCTTCCGGGGTGCACGGGCGGCCGCAGGCCATCCGCGCGGGGTCGGCGGGCAGGACGTAGAACACCACGAACGTCACGAACGCGACGACGAAGAGCACGAGCAGCATCCCGGCGAACCGGGTGGCCACGAAGCGGGCGGTGCGCATCAGGCCGCACCCCCGGACCGCGGATCGAGCGCGTCGCGGACCGCGTCGCCGACGACGTTGAAGGCCAGGGTGATCAGGAACAGCAGGAGGCCGGGGAAGACGAGGTACATCGGGTCGGTCTCGAAGAAGTCGATCGCGGTGCTGATGGTGCGGCCCCAGCTCGGGGTCGGGGGCAGGACGCCGACGCCGAGGAACGACAGCGCGGCTTCGCTGCCGATCATCGACGGGATGGTGAGGCTGGCCACGACGATGATCGGCGCCCACAGGTTCGGCAGGAGCTCCTTGGTGAACACGTGCCACGGGCCGCCGCCGATCACCCGCGCGGCGGCCACGAAGTCGCGCTTGGCCAGCGTCAGCGTCTGGGCCCGGACGATGCGGGCCACCCGCGGCCAGCCGAACAGCCCGAGCACGACGATCAACGTGATCTGGCGCGGGAAGTCGACCGGCAGGACGGCGCCGAGCGCGATCATGAAGATCAGGTAGGGGAAGCCGAGGATGACGTCGGCGGTCCAGGTGACCAGCCGGTCCCACCAGCCGCCGAGGTAGCCGGCGCTGACCCCGACGACGACGCCGAGCGCGGTGCCCAGCGCGGTCGCGCCCAGCCCGACGAGCAGCGATGTCCGCGCGCCGTGGGCGACGAGCGCGAAGAGGTCGACGCCGGTGAGGGGCTCGACCCCGAACCAGTGCGCGCCGCTCACCCCGCCGAGCGCGCCGGCGGGCAGCCCGGTCGGGCCGAGCGTGGTGATGTCCGGGGTGAGGCTCTGCCCCTCGGCCAGCACGAACAGGTCGGCCCCGGCGGCGAGCAGCACGATCAGGACGACGAGCAGGGCGCAGCCGGACGTCCACCGCCCGGATCGGACGGCACGCCACACCGCGGCGGGCAGGGAACGCGCCGCCGCTGGCGGCGGGAGGGAGGGGGCGGACACAGCACCTTCAAGGTTCAGCCGATCGAGTGACGATCGGGGACTCTAAGGAGGTGCGTCGGTGATCGTTCAACCGTCCCACCAGGTGGACGGTAAGTATCGCGCCCCACTGCCCTTTCATCCGGTTGATCCCGGTTTCCGGTCACGATGTGGTCGCTTTCGGCGGGCTCACGTGTACCAGGTCGGCTCCGGCAGCTCGCCGCGCAGCGCGTAGACCCCGACCTCCCGGCGCTTGTACGCCACCGGGTCGTGCAGCGAGTGGGTGCGCAGGTTCCGCCAGAACCGGTCCAGCCCGTGCTTCGACGCGCTCGCCCGGGCGCCGGTCAGCTCGAAGATCTTCGTCCCGATCTCCAGCCCGGTCTCGATCACGCGCTGCTTCGCGGCCGCGATCAGGACCGCCAGCTCACCGCGTGCCTCGGCCGTCAGCTGCTCGCGCGGGGCGTGCAGCACCGCCGAGATCGCCGCGCCCGCCTTGTCGGTCAGCGCCTCCGCCGCCCACAGCTTCGCCTGCAGGTCGCCGTAGCCGTCGAGGATGTACCACTCCTCCGCGGCGGCGTCCTTGTCGTCGCCGCCGTAGGGCCACGGGCGGGTGCGCTCGCGGGTGTACGCCAGGCCCGCGTCGAGGGCGCCCTGGGCGATGCCGAGGTAGAAGTTCGTGAACACCAGCTGGATCGCCGGCACGTTGAGCGTGTTGTAGGTGAGCGGCCGGAACCGCCGGTCGACGTACCCGGCGGCGCTCGCCCACGGGACGCGCACGTCGGTGATCGTCACGCTGCCGGATTCGGTGAGGCGCTGGCCGATGTTGTCCCAGTCGTCGTGGAAGACGATGCCCTCCTGGGCGGACGGGACGATGGCGAAGACGTGGTCTTCGGTCCCGGCGAGGACGCCTTCGAGCACCGTGAGGTCGGAAACCCTGCTGCCGGTGGAAAACGACTTGTGTCCGTTGTAGACGAGCTCGTCACCGTCCTCGGTGATCGTCAGGTCGGAGTCCCGGGGGTTGACCGCGCCGCCGAAGAAGAAGTTGTTGTTCGTGTACAGCTCTTCGACGGCGGCGATCTGCTCGTCGGTGGCGACCAGCCGCGCCGCCCACGCCCAGAGGTAGTGGTAGCCGAGCAGCTGCCCGATCGAGCCGTCCGCGCGGGCGATCTCACGGGTCACCCGGTAGGCGGTGTCCCAGGTCTGCCCGCCCCCGCCGTGCTCGACCGGGCCCAGCAGCGTGACCAGCCCGGCGTCCTTGAGCAGCCGGACTTCTTCGTGCGGGGTGGCGTTGCGGCGGTCGCGCTCGACGGCGTCGACGGCGAGTTTCGCGGCGACGTCCTTCGCGGTCGCGATCCAGTCGGCCGCGGTCTTTTCCGTGGTCGTCAACGGCTTTCCCTTCGGTGCGCGGGCATGGCGGACACCCCCGGGGAGCGGGGTTGTCCGGTGGGAGCGGTCAGGCGGTCCGGCAGCGGCCGCCGGCCATGATCCCGAGTACACCGGGACGCCTCAGGGGTGTCAACGGGAGTCCGCGCGCTGGGACCGGGCAGCCATGCGTTCTCCGCGTAACCTGCCAACCATGAGGTCGGCACGCTTGGTTTCGCTCAACGTCGGGTTGCCCGAGGACGTCGCCTGGGCGGGCCGGACCGTCCACACGGGAATTTTCAAGTACCCGGTCGAGGGACCGCGGCTGGTCCGCCGGCTCAACGTCGACGGCGACGGCCAGGGCGACCTGGGCGGCCACGGCGGCGAGAACCGGGCGGTGCTGGTCTACCAGCGCGAGTCGTACGAGCACTGGCGGCGCTTCCTCGGCCGCGACGACCTCGAGGACGGCCAGTTCGGCGAGAACTTCACCGTCGAGGGCCTCGCCGACGACGAAGTGCACATCGGCGACCGGTACCGGATCGGCGAGGCGGAGTTCGAGGTCACCCAGCCGCGGGTCACGTGCTTCCGCGTCGGCATGCGCCTGGGCGAGCCGCGCATGCCGGCCCTGCTGGTGGCCCACCACCGGCCGGGCTTCTACCTGCGCGTCATCACCGAGGGCCGCGTCCGGGCCGGCGACGAGATCGTCCGCACCCGGACCGGCCGCCACGAGCTGAGCGTCGCGGCCGTCGACGCGCTCCTCTACCTGCCGGACCGCGACCGCGACACGCTGCGCAAGGCCCTCGACGTCCCGGCCCTCAGCCCCGGCTGGCAGGGCTCGTTCCGCGACCTGCTGGCGGCGGCCCCGGCACCCCCGGTCCGGCGCGGGTTCCGGCCGCTGCGCGTGACCCGCGTGGCGCCGGAGAGCACGACGGTGACCTCGATCCACCTGACCGCCGACGAGCCGCTCCCCCGCCCCGAGCCGGGCCAGTACGTGACGCTGCGCGTCCCGGGCGCGGGCGACCCGGCCCCGGTCCGCAGCTATTCGCTTTCGGCGGCGCCGTCGGAGAGCGAGTACCGCATCAGCGTCAAGCGCGACGGCGTCGTGAGCAGCTACCTCCAGACGCACGTGACCCCTGGGACCGTGGTGGAGGTCGCGGGCCCTCGCGGCGACTTCGTCCTGACGGACGAGGAGCGTCCGGTGGTGCTGGTCTCGGCGGGCATCGGCATCACACCGGTGCTGGCGATGCTGCACGCTCTGGCGGCCCGCGAGTCGGAGCGGGACGTGCGCTGGGTGCACACCGCCCGGACGGCGGCCGAGCAGGCGTTCGCCACCGAGGCGCACCGGCTCCTGGCTGCGTTGCCCCACGGCCGCGAGCACGTCCACCTCACCTCGGAGACCGGGCGGCTGACCCCGGCCGAGCTGTCCGCCTTGGACTTGCCGGTGGCCGCGGCGGTCTACTTGTGCGGCCCGGACGCGTTCATGACGGCCATGCGTGCCGCGTTCGTTTCGCTCGGCTTCGACGCATCCCGCGTCCACAGTGAACTGTTCGGCGGCGTCTCGGCGATCAACCCGGGCCTCGTCGGCGCCGTCCGCAAGCCACCGCACGCACCGGCGGGCACGCCGGGCAGCGGCCCGGCGGTGACGTTCGCACGCAGCGGGTTGACCGTGCCGTGGGGCGAGGGGTATCCGAGCCTCCTGGAGTTCGCCGAGGCGTGCGATGTGCCGACCCGGTGGTCGTGCCGGACCGGGGTGTGCCACACGTGCGTGACGCCGGTGCTTTCGGGGAGCGTGTCGTACGAGCCGGAGCCGCTCGAGCCGCCCGCGGAGGGCGAGGCTCTCGTCTGCTGCGCGCGGCCGAGCGAGGACGTGGTGCTGGACCTGTGAGCCGGCCACGGTAGGCCCGGAGCCGGTGGCTGCGGGCCTTTCCCGTGTTCGGTTGTCAGGCTGCGGATGGCAGCGGCTGATGCAGGTTGTTGCGCCTGGGTTTTCGGCGTTTGTCCAAGAACCGTGGAGGCAGGAACTCGGGGTGACCGTCGGTGGCGATGCGGACCTGCCAGCCGGAACGGTGCAGCAACCGGTGATGATGCCCGCAGAGCAACACCAGGTTCGCCAGGTCGGTCGGGCCACCCTCGGCCCAGTGCCGGATGTGGTGACCTTGGCAATGCCGGGGCGGGCGGTGACAGCCCGGGAACGCACAACCCCGGTCGCGCAGGAACAGCGCCCGCCGCAAGCCGGGTGAGATCAGGCGGCGGGCCCGGCCGAGGTCGAGAGGTTCGCTGGTAGTGCCCAGGACAGCAGGGATGAGTTTGCAGTCGCAGGCGTGAAGCCGGGCTTCGGCGGCCGAGAGCAGGCCGGTGTCGCCGAGGGTCGCAGTGCCGAGGACGGACTGCAGGTCCGACAGGGAGACCGCGACCATGACGTGGGCGCGTTCCCCGGCCTGGGTCGGCAGCTCTGGGGAGTTGAGGGCCAGGTCCACCGCGTCGGAGAACGCGTCGCCGTAACGATCCTGCGGGGAACGCAGGTCGGGGCCGTCGTCGGCGGAGCGGCGTTCGGCCAGGGCGTCGAGCAGGGCGCTGGCGCGGGTGCCGGTCTCGTCGTCGAAGCGGCCGGACAGTTCCCACATCCCGGTGCGTTTGCGGCGCAGCGACAACTCCCGGGCGGGGGTGGCGGGCTCGGGGCCGCCGGGGTCGAGGTGGGCCACGATCCGCGCGCCGAGCGCGGCGACTTGTCTGTGGCCGTTGTCGGCGGCGAAGGCCAGTAGGTCTGCTTCGGCGGTGTCGCGGTGCTCGGCCGGGATCCGGGTGAGAGCCTCGACGATCGTGTCGATCATCGGAGTGCTCAGCCGTCCGGTGAGGGCGGCGACACCGGTCGCGGGAGCGGCGTTGGCTCGTACGACAGTCCGCACGGCGGCAGCGCGGGGGACATCGGCGAGGTGTTCGTAAAGCCGCGCGGTGGAGCGGTATCCGAACAGTTCCCGCACACCCCGCGACTCGATTTCCACGAGCACCGCACCCATCTCCGCCTCAGCGGACCGCACAACGGTGAGCAGGGTACGGAGGCGGTCGGCCAAGGCCCCCGCATCCGCTCTCCACACCGCTTCTCTGTCCACACACCAAGATTACCGACGATCGACCACCTGTTCATCACTCGATCGGGTGCACCCGCTGCACTTCAGTGCCGAGTCAGCGGGGCGGGACACGATCGGAGTCAGGGGCCATCCCCTACGCCGGCCATCACATCGAAGAGAGGCCTCCATTGGACACCGCCATCGACGACCGCACTCGTATGCAGAGCAACCAGCAGGGCTGGAACCGGCGGGCGCTCGCCCACCTGGACTCGACCTACTACGACCTCGACGCGTTCCGGGCCGGCAAGAGCAGCCTGCGCTCGCTGGAGAAGGGCGCGCTCGGGGACGTTTCCGGCAAGGACTTCCTGCACCTGCAGTGCCACATCGGGCTGAACGCGATCTCGTGGGCGCGGCTGGGCGCGAACGTCACGGCCGTGGACTTCGCCGACGAGGCCCTCAAGATCGGCCGGGAGCTGGCCGACGGCCTGAACACCGACATCAACTTCGTGCACGCCAACGTCTTCGACCTGCCCCAGGTGCTGGACGACTCCTTCGACATCGTCTACACCGACTACGGCGTGCTCCACCTCCTGCCCGACCTCAACGCCTGGGCCAAGGTCGTGGCGCACTTCCTGAAGCCCGGCGGGGTCTTCCACATCGCGGAGATCCACCCGATCCTCGCCGCGGTCGAAGAGGTCGACGGCGTGCTGCGGGTGCGGCCGGAACGGCTCCCGAGCGGGCCGCTGGAGGACGAGGTCTCCGCGACCTACGGCGACGGGTACGACGACGTCCAGCACATCGAGTCGTACAAGCAGTACAGCTGGCTGTGGACCATTCCCGAGATCATGGGCGCGCTGATCGCGGCGGGCCTGCAGATCCGGACGTTCACCGAAGTCCCGGTCGACTGCCGGCAGCGCTTCAGCACCATGGTCCGCGACGAGCACGACGAGGGCTTCTGGCGCCTGCCCGGCGACCCGCTCCCGCTGTCGTGGACGCTCTCCGCGAGCAAGCCCGAGTAGCACGCGAACCGGCCCCGCCTTCACCGAAGGCGGGGCCGGATTCCGTTATACCGCGCGAACCGCCACCGGCCCCTCGGCGTCCTGCGCCGAAGCGGCGAACTCCAGCGCGACGTCGTTGCGCCCGGTCGGGGTGAGGACGAGCTCGACCGCGGAACAACCGTGACGTTCCGCCGCGGCCGCGATCTCCCTCAGCACCAACGGTTCCACGCCGCGGCCCAGCACCGGGCACGAGACCGAGAACACCTCGACGCGGCAGACGCCGTCGCCGAACTCCAGCGCCGCCACCGCGCCCAGGCCGTGGTCGCCGAACCGGTCGCGGACCGATGCCGCCAGCAGCAGCCGGTCCGGGCCGGCCGCGAAGGCCGCCGGGTCGAACCCCGCGGGTACCGGGCCCAGCACGAAGTCCTTGGCCCGTGCGAGCAGTTCGGTCACCTTCGGGAACTCCGGCTCGCCGAACGTCACCGACAGGTCCAGGCCCGCCAGGAAGTCGTCCAGTGACAACGTGCCCGGGGCTGCCGAGGGCGACGCCGGAGGAGCACCGGGCCGGCGCGGCAGTGGCCGGTCGAAGACACCGGCCTCCTGCAGTTCCGCCGGCCAGTTTTCGGTGGCCGCGCCGAGGAGCACCGGTTCCCGGCCGGCCGCGGCCGTCGCACCCGCCGGATCCGTGGTCAGCAGCCAGCTCGGGCCGGGCGGCGGCGGTTCGCCGGCGGAGACGACCGTCACTCCGGCCGCTGCCAGCCGCCCCAACGGATCGCGCAGGACCTCCGCG
The DNA here is from genome assembly GCF_041346945.1 of Amycolatopsis sp. cg9. Classification (NCBI taxonomy): domain Bacteria; kingdom Bacillati; phylum Actinomycetota; class Actinomycetes; order Pseudonocardiales; family Pseudonocardiaceae; genus Amycolatopsis; species Amycolatopsis sp. cg9. The sequence goes on from NZ_CP166850.1 coordinate 8,401,110, forward strand.
TACTCCGGCGCCGCGAGGTCCGCGCCGAGGACCACCGCACGGGGAACGCCGCCGAAGTGCGTGCGCAGGAGCCGGGCGATGCCGAGGCCGAGGCGCCAGAACACTTCCTCGCGGTAGGGGATCCGGGCGAACGCGTACAGCGCCGGGTGGTGCGCGCTCAGCGCCCCGACCTCGCGCACCGCCGCCTCCGCGTCGGCGACCAGCACCTGGGGACGGCCCGCGAGCCGGTCCCGCAGCCGTTGCCGGGCCGTCGAGACCGCGGCCACGACGCCGTCCGCCTGCCCGGCGTCGGCCGCGCCGGCGCCGTCCTGCGGGAGTGCCGGGAGCACGAACACCAGGCAGCTCTCCCAGCGGTCGGCGGCCGCCGCCGCGGCGTCGGCGAGCCGCAGCAGTTCGGCTTCCTCTTCGCCGTCCGGCAGTTCCTCCCAGCGCGGGGCGACGACGAGCGCGTCGGGCGCGAGCCGGGCCAGCTTCCCGTGATCGCCGAGGCACTCCGGCAGGATCTGGTCGAACGGCCCGACGACGATCTCGGGGGCCAGGCCCGCGTCCGCGAGCGCCACCCGCAGGTAGGGCTCGACCGGGTCGATCGTGTAGGTGGCCAGCAGCCCGACGGTCAGCACCGGCGGGACCGCGGGCAGGGTGCGGCGGCGGGCCCGGACGGCGGCCGCGGCGTCGGCCGGCGCGTCGCGCTCAGCGGTCGAGGGCATCGGACACCTCCTCCGGCGCTTCGAGCGCCGCCTTGATCGCCTTGAGGAACTCCACCGCGGCGCTGCCGTTGACGAACCGGTGGTCGTAGGCGAGCCCGACGACGGCGACCGAGCGCGGGGCGACGGTGCCGTCGGCGGCGAACACGGCCTCCTGGCGGACCCCGCCCAGCGCGACCGCGCACGTCTGGCCCGGGAACACGATGGGCTGGGCGAACAGGACGTCGTCGTCGTTGTTCAGCGACAGCAGGATGTTCGCGCCGTCGAGGTCCTCGGTGCGGAAGTCCTCGCGCATGGCCTTGATGCGGAAGTCCATCAGCAGCCCGGCGATCTCCCCGAGCGGCTGCTCCCCCGCGTCCTTCACGACCGGCGCGAACAGCCCCTTCCCGACGTCGACCGTGACGCCGACGTGCGCCGCGGCGGGCAGCAGCAGCGTGCCCTCGGCGGTGGGTGTGCCGTAGCAGAGCGGGAACCGCGTGGTCAGCCTGCCGAGGACGGCCACCAGCAGCTCGGGCAGCCCGATCAGCGCGCCCGTCCGCTCCGACAGCTCCCGCGCGGCCGACAGGGCCGGGCCGGCGGTGACGACGACGGCGGTGAACGCGGCCGGGATCTCCTGGTGCGACCGGGAAACGGCGGCGGCCACCCCGCGCTGGGCCCGGTCCGGGGTGTAGGTGTCCGGCGCGGTTTCCCTCAGCAGCCGCTGGACGTCGGCCTCGCGGATCACCCGCCGCCCCAGCCCGGCCAGCGCGGCGGGCGTCACCCCGTGCTGTTCGGCCAGCAGGCGCGCCGGTTCGGTGAGCGTGAACCGGCCGTCGGCGGTCTCGTCCGCGGCGGGCGCGGGCCGGGCGGACAGGAACTCCCGCAGGTCCGCGTCCGAGGCGAAGAGGCGGGCGACGACGTCGCCGGGGCCGCAGTCGGCGGGCGCGGTGACCAGCCGGTGCAGGACGCCGTCGTGGTCGCAGTACAGCTCTTCGGTCGCCTTCGACGTCTCGACGACGGCGACCGGGTCGCCCTCCTTCAGCGGCTGCCCGTCTTCGGCGAGCCACTCGACGAGCACGTAGGCGGTGTCGTTGGTGTTGAGCTTCGGCACCTCGATGTCGTTCACACCGGGCTCCTTTCCGCACGCAGGTCGGCGAGCACGGCGTCCCGGATCGTGCCGGCCTGGACCAGGACCTCGCGTTCCAGGTGGACAGCGGCCGGGATGACGCTGTCGGCCGAGTGGACGAGCCGCACCGGGCGGCGCAGGCGGCCCCAGAGCCGCTCGTGCAGGACGTGCGCGACCTCCGCGCCCCACGTCCCGCCCGCCGTGCTCTCCTCGACGACGCAGACGTGCGACGCGCGCCGCGCCGCGCTCAGCAGCGGCTCCGCCTCGACCGGGTACAGCCGGGACGGGACCACGAGCCGGCAGCTGATCTCGTGGTGCAGCAGCAGTTCGCGCATCGCGGCGACGGCCCGGTCCGCGACGCCGCCGGGCGCGATGAGCAGGCAGTCCACCTCGCCGTCGGCGTCGACGTACACGTGCGCCGGGGCGACGTCGGGCGCGCCGAGGAAGCCGTAGTCGAACAGGTCGTCCACCCGGCCCGCTTCGGCTTTCCGGCGCGTGTAGAGCACCTTGTCCTCGACGAACACGCACGGTTCGCCGAGGTCGAGCATGCGGGCCAGCACCGCCCGGTTGTCGTGGAACGGCGACAGCTCGAACAGCGACAGCCCGGGAATCCCGATGAAGTGCTTGAGCAGGGACTGGCTGTGGGTCGGGCCGTAGCCGCGGCCGCCACCGGAGGGCAGGCGCACCACCAGGCGCATCGGGTGCGGGCGCCCGTACATGGACACCGACTTGCTGGCGAAGTTGAGCACCTGGTCGAAGGCGAGCCCGGCGAAGTCGCCGAACATGATCTCGACGATCGCCGCGTCCCCGGTGAGTGCGAGCCCCGCGGCGACCCCGGCGATGCCGTTCTCGCTGATCGGGGTGGCGATCACCCGGCCGGGGTGGGCGTCGGACAGCCCGCGGGTCACCTTGAACGCCCCGCCGTAGGGATCGGCGATGTCCTCGCCGAGCACGTACAGCCGGGGGTCGGCCCGCAGGCGCTCGTGCAGCGCGTGGTTCAGGTTCTCCACCACCCGCTCCGGCCGCGCGGTCACGCCCGGCTCCAGACCGCCGGCGGCCGCGCGGCCACCTCGGCCACCAGTGCCGCGATCCGCGCCGCCGCGGCCGCGTCCGCCGCCGCGAACCGCTCCCCCGAACCCCGCGTGTGCCAGTCGGCCGCGCGCACCCGGCTCAGCTCCGCCTCCGGGCGGGTGTCGTCGCCCTTGCTGTGCGGCCCGAGCCGGTTGGTGACGAACTCGAGGACCAGCGGCGCACCCTCGCGCACCCGCTCGACGAGGGGCCCCGCCGCCGCGCGGATCTCGGCCGGGTCGGTGTTCTCGATGCGCAGGTGGGCGCAGCCGAACGCGGCGGCGCGGCCGCCGATGGTGCCCGCCAGCTCCGCGGCGGTGGGCGTCGACTGCGCGATGCCGTTGTTCTCCACGACGACCAGCAGCGGCAGCCGCCACAGCGCCGCCATGTTGAGCGCCTCGTAGACCGCGCCCTCGCCCCAGGTGCCGTCGCCGATGTAGGCGAGCGCGAGAGCACCGGGCTCGTCCCGCTTGAGGTGCAGGGCGACGCCGGTGGCGACCGGCAGGCTCTCCCCCTGCACCCCCGTGGACAGGTAGCGGTCGCGGAAGACGTGCTGGCTGCCACCGACGCCGTGGCAGACGCCGCCCGCGCGGCCCATGATCTCGGCGAGCAGGCCGGCCGGGTCCCCGAAGCGGGCGATGTAGTGGCCGTGGCCGCGGTGGTTGCTGAAGACGTAGTCGCGCGCGGTCAGCAACGGCGCCAGCGCGACCGGCACGTGCTCCTGCCCGAGGCAGGTGTGCGTGGTGCCGTGCAGCTCGCCCCGGGCGAACAGGTCGAGCAGGGCGAGCTCGAAGTGCCGGATCAGCAGCATCGTCGCGAGGTCGGCGTCCGCCGGTGGCGAATCCGGCGCCTTCTCGATGGTGGTCGTCGCCAGGAAGTCCGTCACTCGCCGGCCCCCTTCGCCCGCAACGTCTCCCGGATGGCCGCGACGGACGTCAGGCCCCGGATGTCGGCGGCGGACAGCTTGACGCCGAAGGTGTGTTCCAGGCTCGTGACGAGCTGGATGTGCTTGAGGCTCGTCCACCCGGCGGCCCGGCCCGGGCCGGCGTCGTCGCCGAGCTCCCCCGGGTCGGTCTCCAGCACCTCGGCGATCAGCCGGACGAGCGGGGAGGCTTCGGGTTCCCGGGCGGACCGCGGCCGCATGTCCGTCCACACCTCCTCGATGTAGGCGAGGCACTCTTCCTTGCCCGCCGTCTTCCCGGTGTCGTGCCAGCCCACCGGGTTTTCCTTGTGGGCGGGCCAGATCGAAAACTGGTCCTCGTCGTTCACGACCACCCGGTAGGACGGGCCGGCCGGGGCTGCGGTGTCGGTCATGGCTCTCTCCTTGGCGTGGGCTCAGCGGGCGGGTGCGGTGCCGGGCTCCGCGGGGGCGGGCGCGACCTCGCCGCCCCCGTCCGGCAGCAGGGATTCCGCGTTCCGGATGGCGGGGGTGAGGAAACCGACGAGGGCCACGACGGCCGCGCCGGCGCCGGACACGATGAACAGCACGGCGATCCCGGACCCGGGCCCGGTGCCGGTGACCGGGCCGAAGACCGAAGCGAGCCACCCGCCGGAGCGCATGGCGGGCTCGAGGAGGTCGTCGGCGAGCAGCCCGGCGGCGAGGTAGGCCAGCGGGCTCGCGATGTTCTCGACCATCTGGACCACGGCGAAGATGCGGCCCTGCAGCCGCGGCGGGGTCTTCTCCTGCCAGATGGTCTGGTTGTAGCCGTCGATGAAGGGCAGCGCGCCCCAGCCGAAGAACAGCGCGACCGACCAGACCCAGATGCCTTCGAAGCCGAAGAGGATCCGCCCGAGCACGCCGAGGACGAGGATCGCGACGAGCATCCGGCCGATCTTCTTGTCCGTCGGCTTGAGCATGGCCAGCAGCACGCCCGCCCCGGTGCCGCCGATCGCCCCGACGACCTGGACGATGCCGACCGCGTTGGCCGAATCGCCGGTGCGGGCGAGGATCAGCGGCGGGAACAGCACCCAGCCGAGCGCGGACAGGAAGCTGATCGCGATCATGATGGACAGCAGCCCGACCAGCGGCGGGCGGCGGGCGATGTAGGTGAAGCCCACGGCGAAGTCCCGCCGGAACCGGGCCAGCGCGGTCCCGTCCGCCGGGGTCACCGGCTCGCGGACCGGGTCCGGTGGCAGTGTGATGGCGTACACCGCGACGATCGCCACCACCGCCGAAACGACGTCGACGGCGAGGACCGCGGCGAGGCCGAACGCCGAGACCAGCGGGGCGGCGATGGCCGGGGCGGCCACGTAGGGCGCCGCCCGCAGCAGGCCCATCATCGCGTTGGCCCTGGTGTAGCCGCCCTTCTCGATCATCAGCGTGATCGCGGCGCCGTACGCGGGCACCTGGAAGGCGAGGAACGCGCCGGTCAGGAAGTTCACCAGGTACAGCTGCCAGAGCTGGGGATCGCCGAACACGTAGACGCCGAGCAGCGCCAGGGTGACCGCGGCCGAGCCGACGTCGGCCGCGATGATGGTGGTGCGGCGGCTCCAGCGGTCGATCAGCACCCCCGCGATGGGTGAGAAGGCGACGGTCGCCCCGAAGGCGACGAACGTCAGCAGGGTCACGCTCAACGCCGAGTGCGTCTCCTGGAAGACGCTGATGCCGATGGCGAAGTTCGTCATCCGGGTGCCGACGGTCGAGAGCATCTGCCCGGACCACATCACGGTGAATCCGGCGAAACCCGAAGCGCGTTTCATGGGCGAGTCACGTCCTTTTCGCGGGGTAGGGCGACCAGCTCGGCGATCGTGGGGTGGGCCGAGAACTGCCTGGGGGTGACGGCGATCCCCGCCTCGCCGGCTTCGTGGGCGGCTCGGATGGCGAGCAGGGAGTCGCCGCCGATGGCGAAGAAGTCGCTGTGGACGCCGATCCGGGCGGGGTCCAGGTCCAGCAGGCCGGCCCAGATCCGCGCCAGCGCCCGTTCCCGGTCGTCGCGGGGCGCTTCGGCGACCGGCCCGTCGGGCCGCGGGCACGCCCGCCGCAGCCGCTCGACGGCGACCTCCGCCGCCGGGGCCGGGCCGGTGACCACCTCCGTGCCGGGCAGCCCGGCCAGCTCGACGTGCAGCCGGGCGTCGAGGCGGGCCTCCAGCCGGGGCGGCACCCCCTCCGACGCCCGCGTCAGCAGCACCAGCGGGCGGCTCGTCCGGGCCCGGAACGCGGTGGCCGCCGCGACGACGTCGGTCACCGCGTCGTCCAGGCGGCGGACGAGCGTGCCCGGCCGGGTGGGCACCGGTACCCCGACGAGGTCACCCCAGCGCAGCACCACCGCGGTGAGGCCGGCCGGGCCGCCGGGGTCGAGCAGGGTGCCGAACACCCGGGACGTCACGGCGAGGCCGGGAGGCTCCGCGAAGCGGGTCAGCAGCTGCTCGGCTTCGCGGCGGATCGCCGCCGTGGAGCCGGTCGTCGCGATCGTCAAGTCCGGTGCGGTGGCGCGGGTTCCGGCGCGAACGGGCTCGCTCAGCGGCGGCCCCGGGACGGCTTCGTCGGGCCGCTCGGCCATCCGGGTCACCACGGCGGCGAACCGGGTGACCAGTTCGGCCACGACGTCCTCGCCGAGCCGGCCCGTGTCGTACTCGGCGGTGGCGGCCAGCTCGCCGTTTTCCCACCGCAGGTGCAGGAACAGCTCGTACTGGGTGGCCGCGAGCGGCGGGTCGAGCGTCCGCACCGAAACCTCGGGCAGGTCGAGCCCGGCCGACCGCTCGCCGACGACGTTGAGCGCGTGCTGGAAGACCGGGTGGTGCTCGCGCTCGCGCGGTGGCCGCACCACTTCGACGATCCGGCCGAACGGCACCCCGCGGTGCCGCTGCGCGGTCAGGACCGCCTCGTGCACGCGGTGCAGGAGCGCCCGGGACGTCGTGGCCCCCGCCAGGTTCAGGCGCAGCGGCATCAGGTGGGCGAAGCGGCCGACCACACCCTGGAGTTCCGGGCGGTCCCGGCCCGCGGTGGGTACGCCGAGGACGACGTCGCCCGTCCCCGCTTCCCCGCCCAGTGTCAAGGCGTACGCGGTGAGCAGCACGACGAACGTGCTGACGCCGGTCACCCGGGCCAGTTCGCCGACGCGGGGGCCGAGGCCTTCGCCGAGGGACTGGTGCCGCAGCCCGGCTTCCCCGGTCGCTGTCGGGCGGGCGCGGGCCAGCTCCAGCCGCGGCGGCGCGTCCCGCAGGCACTCGGCCCAGTACGCCGCGTCGGCCTCGGCCGCCGGGCCGGCCAGGTGGATCCGTTCCCACGCCGCGTAGTCCGCCATCTGGACGGGCAGCGGCGGCAGCGGCTCGCCGAGGCCCAGCCGGGCCCGGTAGGCGGCGGCCAGGTCCGTGAGGAACACGTGCCAGGACTCGTTGTCGCAGACGGCCTGGTGCAGGCCGATCAGCAGGTGGTGCCGTCCTGGCCCGTCGCGGAGCAGCTGGACCCGCAGCAGCGGCCCCGTCTCCAGGTCGTACGGCCGGGTCGCGAACTCCCGGACCGCCGTGTCCACGGACCCGGTGGCGGGCCACCAGCAGTCGATTCCCTTGTGGACGATCAGGACCGGGCGCCCCCGCTCGGTGCCGATGGTCGTCCGGAGGGATTCGTGGCGCCGCACGACGTCCTCGACCGCCGCGCGCAGCGCCGCCTCGTCGAGCGGGCCGGTCAGGGTGGCCGCGAAGGTGACCGCTCCCGAGTGGACACCGAGCTGCGCGAGCGCCCACAAGCGTTTCTGCGTGACGGCCGGCTCGATGGGCTCGTCCCGGGACACGGGAAGGATCTCGGCGGGCTTCGGCGCGGTCTCACCGGCCAGGTCGATCGTGGTGGCCAGCGCCGCGATCACGGGGTCGGCGTAGAACTCGTGGAACGGCACGGTCACACCGAACTCCCGGTGCACCAGGGAAAGCATCCGGGTGACCAGCAGGGAATGCCCGCCCATCGAGAAGAAGCTCGTCCGCACGCCGACCTCGCCGGTGCCCAGCTGCTCGGCCCAGAGCACCGCCAGCCGCTTCTCCGTCTCCGTCCGCGGGGCCACGTACTCGTCCGCGTCCGGGGCCGGGCCCGCGACCGGCCGGGCCGCCGCGGCGATCCGCGCGGCGGAGGCCAGGTGGGTGGCGGCGTACTCCGCGCGTTCCGGGCCGGGCGGCGGGGTTCCCCAGTGGGCGTGCAGCCGGTCCACGGCCAGCGTGCCGAGCGCGGCGAAGAACTCTTCGGTGTAGGGAACGTGCCCGAGCGCGTCGGCGGCGGGGTCGGCGACCTCGGTGACGCCGAGGGCCGCGGCGTACTCCGCGGGCCACGTCACCTCGACCCCCGGCACGCCGGCCAGGCCCCGCGCCAGCCGTTCGTCGGCGGCCGGGAAGCCGGTCCCCGGCTCCGGCGGGCAGACCAGCACCAGCAGGGGCCCACCCGTCCGGGCGCGGAACGCCTTCACACCCGCGAGGAGTTCGTCGACGACGCCGTCGAGGAACTCCGCCGAAGCGGCCTTGCGGCGGGTCCAGTCGCTCCAGCGCAGCAGGACGACCTGCGCGTCCCCGCCGTCCCCGGCGAGCAGCTGCTGGAGCACCTGGCCGTACGGGGCGAACCGCGTGTCGGCGGGGACCCGGCGGAAACCGGCCCAGAACCGCATCGCGTCGCCCATCGGCTCGGCCGTGAACGACGCGGCGACCTCGACCCGGCGGCGGCGCACCGGCATCAGCTCGGCGACCGGCCGGCCGGGCGCGGCGGCCAGCCCGGTCAGCACGGTGACCAGGCCGCCGGTGACGTACCGGGCGGTCTCGGCCAGGTACAGGTCGGTGTTGTAGCCGAGGACGCCGGTCAGCCCCGCGGGACCGCGGCGCACCGTCAGGAACAGGTCGAACTCGGTGGTGCCGGTTTCGACGCGCTCGGGGGTGAAGGTGACGCCGGCCGCTTCCCGCGCGGCCACCACGATTTCGCTGACGCTGAGCATGATCTGGAACAGCGGGTTGTACGCCGCCCGCCGGGCGGGCGCGAGTTCCCGCACCAGTTCGGAGAACGGGACGTCCTGGTGCGCCACCGCGGCGGCGGCCGAGCGCTGGACGCGGCGCAGCAGCTCCTCGCCCGACGGGCCGCCGGTCAGGTCGACCCGGGTCACCACGGTGTCGGCGAAGCTGCCGATGAGCGGCTCGAGCTCCGTCCGCCGCCGGCGCGCGACCGGCGTGCCGAACAGCACGTCGTCCTGGCCCGTCGCGTGCTGGAGCAGGACCGCGAAGGCGGCCGTGACCACGGTGTTGAGGGTGACGCCGGTCCGCCGGGCGAGCGCGGTCAGCCGGTCGGTCACGTCGGCGGCGACGGTGAATTCGGTGTGGGCGCCCCGCCTGCTCTGCAGTGGCGGGCGCGGACGGTCCGGCGGGACGGTCGACAGCGCCGGCGCGCCGGCCAGCCGTTCGCGCCAGTAGGCGACCTGCTCCGCGAGCTGCCCGGCGGCTTCCCGCTCGGCCACGGCGTAGTCGGCGAAGCGGAGGCGGAGTCCGGGCAGGTCGGCGTGCCCGCCGTAGTGGGCGATGAGTTCGTCCAGGAAGACCTGCGTGGACCAGCCGTCGATGACGATGTGGTGGACGCAGACCAGGAGCAGGTGGTCGGCCGGCGTCGTCTCGAACAGCGTCACGGCCACCGGCGGCTCGGCGGTCAGGTCGAAGACCGGCCGGATCCGCTCGGCGAGCGCGCCCGGCTCCGCCGTGACCACCGGGGGCCGGAACCCGTCGAGGACCACCTGGCGGGGGCCGTCGGGGGTCTCGCGGAATACCGTGCGCAGCGCGGACTGGCGGTCGATCACGGCGGCGATCGCGGCGTGCAGGCGGTCTCGGTCCAGCGGGCCGGTCAAGCGGATCGCCAGGATGACGGGCGCCGACTGGCCGGGTGAGAGGCGATCGGCCAGCCACAGGCGTTCCTGCGCGGGCGAGAGGGGGAACACGTCGGCGGGTGCCGGTGCCGCCGCCTGCTGGGCCAGCCTGGCGCGCACCAATCTCTGCTGCTGCGGTGTGAGGCCGCCGAGCAGGTCCTCGAGGTTCGTGGTCATCGCTGTCGTCCGCTCTTCCGGGTCGGCCGCATCACGGCGTGCGGGCGTGGTCATCGGTGCGGCCGACGACTTCGAAGCGGCCGTCGGGCAGGACGCGCGCCAGGTCGCCCGTCCGGTAGAGGCGGGCGCCCGGCTCGCGGGCGAACGGGTGCGGGCCGAACAGCTCCGCCGTCAGCGCGGGCCGGCCCAGGTAGCCGCGGCAGACCGTCGGGCCGCCCAGGTACAGCTCGCCCACTGTGCCGCACGCGACCGGCCAGAGGTCGGCGTCGAGGACGTACGCCTCGACCGAGGGCAGCGGCCGGCCGGCCGTGACCGCGATCGACGTCGTTTCCGGTGCCCCGTAAGCCGATGGCGGCCGGCTCGTCCGGTCCGGCAGCCACGGCAGGCCGGCGCCCGACGGGGGCAGCACCACCGCGCCGCCGCTGGTCAGCGGGCCGAAGATGGCGCCGACGACCGCGTCGAACGTGCTCCCGTCGAACGGCGGGGTCCCGGGCCCGAAGCGGCTGCCGAGTGCGGCGAGGAACGCGGTCACGCACCGGTGCTCGACCATGACCCCCGGCCGCCCGGCCGACCCCGAGGCGTACACCACGCACGCCAGGTCTTCCGGCCGGGCGCACGCGGCCGGGAGGCCGTCGCCGGCCGGGGCGGCGACGGGTTCGTCCACCAGCACCACGGGACCGGCGTTGCCGGGCAGCAGGCGGGCGAGGTCCGTCCGGGTGACCACCAGCGCGGCACCCGCGTCGCGGAGCACGACGCCGAGCCGCCGCGGCGGGTGGCCCGGCTCCAGCCCGACGTAGGCCGCCCCGGACTTCAGCACGGCGAGCAGGGCCACGACGAGCTCGGGCGACCGGTCGAGCAGCACGCCGACGTAGCCGCCGCGCCGGGCACCGCGTTCCCGCAGCCGCGCCGCCAGGCGGCAGGCCGCCTCGTCGAGCTCGGCGTAGGTGCGTGCGGCGCGCCCGTGGCAGACCGCGACCGCGTCCGGGGCCGCCGCCCTCCGGCGTTCGAAGAGGCCGTGGATGGTGTCCCAGCCGGGCGGGTGGTCGTGGGCACTGATCATGGCTGGCTGGTTCACCTTCCTGCGGCGCGGCCGTGAACCCCACCTTCGCCGAGTCCTCTGACGCGCCGCTGACGGCGCCCCTCACGCGCCGTCGCCGGTGCAGACCGCCTGCAGCTGCCTGACCTCCCCCGGCTCCGGGCCCAGCTCGGCCGCGACCAGCCGCACCAGCGTGGACATCCGGTAGCGCCCGTCCCGCGGCGCGCCCAGCAGGTGGACGTCGGCGAGCGTGTTGAGGGCGCCGAGCACCCGGGTCACCGCGAGCCCGCTGTGCGCGGCGAGCTCGGGCGCGGTCACGCCGTCGTGCGGCCGGGCACCGAGCAGCCGGAACATCCGCCGGGCGTCCGCCGACGCCAGCCGGTCGTAGCCCGCCCGGATCCGGGCCCGCAGGGTCAGCCCGCCGAAGGCCAGCTCGTCGAGGCGCCGCTGCTCGTCGAGGAACTGGGCGGCCAGCGCCTGGAGCGGGAGGTCGGGCCGGGCCGCCAGGCGCGCGGCCACGATGCGGATCGCCAGCGGCAGGTTTTCGCAGAGGCGGACGATGGTCCGGGCGGCACCCGGGTCGGCGTCGACCCGCCGCGGCCCGGCCGTGCGGCGCAGCAGCTCGAGCGCTTCCTCGTCGTCCGGGACGCCGAGGGCGCGGTGCACGGACCCGTCGATCACGGTGAGCGCGCGCTTCCCGGTCACCAGCGCGGCGGAGGTGCCCGCGCCGGGCAGGAGCGGGCTGACGTCGCCGAGGCAGGCCGCGCCGTCCACGACGACGAGCACGCGCCGGGTGGCGAGTTCCGAGCGGAACACCGCGGCCAGCTCCTCTTCGTGGGCGGGCAGCGCCGTGACGCCCAGCATCGGGAGCCAGCGCCGGAGGATCGCGGCCGGCGCCGGCGTGCTCCCGGCGTCCGCGTGCAGGTTCGCGTAGAGCTGGCCGTCGGGGAAGCGCGGGGCGAGCCGGTGCGCCGCGTGCACGGCGAGGGTGCTCTTGCCGACCCCCGCCGGGCCGCTGAGCATCCCGACCCGGCCGGCGCCGTCCCCGTCGAACCAGCCGCGGACCGCGGCCAGCTCGGCCCGGCGGCCCACGAACGTCGAGGTGTCGCGGGGCAGCTCGGCCGCCGGCCGGGCCGGTCCCCCGCCGGTGCCCCGCTGCCGCGGCAGCTCCGGCGGCCGGAAGCCGCCCGCGCGCCCGGACAGGATGTCCCGGTGCAGCTGCCGCAGTTGCGGACCCGGCTCGATGCCGAGGTCGTCGCGCAGCCGGGCGCGGGCCCGGCCGTAGGTCGCGAGCGCGTCGGCCTGGCAGCCGGTGCCGAGGAGCGCGACCATCAGCAGCGCCCACAGCCGCTCGCGGTAGGGGTGCGCGGCCACCAGGGTTTCCAGGCGGGGCACCAGCTCCCCCTGCCGGCCCAGCGCGAGCGCCGCCTCCGCGGCGTCTTCCGCGACGGCGATGCGCAGGTCCTCCAGGCGCTGGGCGTCACCCTGCAGCGCGGTGGCCGACACGTCGGCGAAGGCGGGCCCCCGCCACAGGTCCAGTGCGGCCTGCAGGGCGGCGTACCCCTCGTCGAGGCGCCCGGCCTTGACCGCCGCGCGGCCCCGCGCCGAGAGCTGCTCGAAGCGGTGCAGGTCGAGCGCGCCGTCGGGCAGCAGCATCCGGTAGCCACCCGGTTCGGTCACCAGCGCGGTGTCCGCGTCGAAATTCAGGGCCTGCCGCAGCCGGTAGACGTAGGCCTGCAACGTGTTCTTCGCCTTGCTGGGCGGTGCGTCACCCCACAGCTGGTCCTCCAGCTCGTGCACGGGCACGGTCTGCCCGGCCCGCAGCAGCAGGACCGCCAGCACGGTCCGCTGCTTGTCGGCGGCGATCTCGACCACCCCGGTGCCGTCCCGCACCTGGAGGCAGCCGAGGATCCGGAATTCCATCATGCGCGCGGGGCCGGCGACGAGCCGGCGGACGAGCGGACACGAAGACGGCACGAACGATCCATGGATTCCCCCAGCGGTTCCCGGTCTCAGCCGGTTCCATCATCACGGCGGGGGCTGAACGCCTCGCTGAACAACACCTGTTTCCGTCAGGCTTCCTCGCGGAGGCGGTCCTCGACCTCCTCGGGCGACATTTCCGCGATCTCCGCGATCAGGCGGGCCAGCCGCTCCGGATCCCGCTGATCGTCCCCGGCGGCCGCGAAGCCGTTTTCCTCGGTGAGCGCAACGAGTTCCCTCGGTGTTTGCGCCACGTACAGCGCGTCGCCGGGCAGCTGCACGCCGGTCTCGTCGGCCAGCCGGGCGACGATCCGGGCGGCGAGCAGCGAATGCCCGCCGAGCTCGAAGAAGTTGTCGTCGAGCCCGACCCGGTCGACGCCGAGCAGGTCCTGCCAGACGCGCCGGACGAGCTCGGGCAGGCCCGCGGGCGCCGGCACGACAGCCTCGGCGCGGGGCGGTGCTTCCGGTGCCTCGGGCGCTGGCGTCCCGGCCGGCTCGATCCAGTGCCGCCGGCGCTGGAAGGGGTAGGTCGGCAGCGGGACCCGCGACCACGGCCCGCGGCGCCACAAGGTCCAGTCCACCGGCGCGCCGGCCTCCCACAGCCGGCCGATCGTCCGGGCCAGGTAGGCACCGTCGTCGGCTTCGCGCCCCGGATCGGGCAGGCCGCCGAGCGCGACCCGGTCGTCGCCGGTCTTGCCGACGAGCGAGCGCAGGGTGGCTCCGGGTCCGACTTCGAGCAGCACCGAGGGCGGGCCGCTCAGCAGCCGCTGCAGCCCCTCGTGGAAGCGCACCGGCGAGAGCAGGTGCCGGACCCAGTACTCCGGGTCCTGGGCCTCGTCCGGGCGGATCCAGTCGCCGGTCAGGTTGGACACGAACGGGATCTCCGGCGGCTTCGGCGCGGCCGCGCGCAGCTTCGGCCGGAGCCCCGCCGCCACGCCTTCCATCATCGGCGAGTGGAACGCGTGGGACGTGCGCAACCGGCGGCAGGTGACGCCATCCGCCCGCAGCCGGTCCGCCAGCGCGTCGACGGCGGCCACCGGGCCGGACACGGCGCACAGCTCGGGGCCGTTCACCGCCGCGACCGCGAGGTCGCCACCCAGCACCGGCAGCACCTCGCCGGCCGGCAGGTGGACGCTCAGCATCGCGCCCGGCGGCTGCTCCTGCATCAGCCGGGCCCGCTCGGCGACCAGGTCGAGCGCCGTCTCGAACTCGAAGCAGCCCGCGAGGGTTGCGGCGACGTACTCGCCGACGCTGTGCCCGATCATCGCCGACGGCCCGAGCCCGAGCTCCGTCCAGAGCCGGGCCAGCGCGTGTTCGACGGCGAAGAGCGCGGGCTGGGTGTAGGCGGTCCGGGCCAGTACCTTCGCGTTCTCGGCCGGGTCCCCGGCGTACAGCAGCCCGCGCAGGTCGAAGTCCAGCCGCTCGTCGGCGGCGTCGATCCAGCCGCGGAACGTCTCCTCGGTCTCGTACAGCGCCCGGCCCATGCCGGCTCGCTGCGCGCCCTGCCCGGGGAACAGGTAGACCACGCCGCGGTCGCGGGCGTCGGCCGTCGCCGGGCGCGCGGCGGCCAGCGCGTCGACCGCCGAGCCGAGGTCCGGGACGGCGATCGCCACCCGGCGGCGCTGCGGCGTGCGGCCGTGCTGCAGCGTGGCGGCGACGTCGGCCAGTCCGGCGTCCGGCCGGTCCTTGAGGTGCTCCCGCAGCCGGGACGCGAGTTCGAGCAGCGGCTCGTCCTCGCGGGCGGACAGCGGCAGGACTTCGTACGCGCGCCCGCCCGGCGAGGCGGGGGCCGGGTCGGGCGGCGCCTCCAGGACCATGTGGGCGTTCGTCCCGCCGATGCCGAACGAGCTGATCGCCGCGCGCCGGTGCCCCTCCCACCGCACGGGTTCGGTGGACAGCCGGAACCGGCTGCCGTCGAGGTCGATGTCGGGGTTCGGCCGGGTGAAGTGCCTGCTGGGCGGCAGCACGCCGTGTTCCAGCGCCAGCACCGTCTTGATGAGCCCGGCGACGCCCGCCGCGCCGGAGAGGTGGCCGACCTGCGCCTTCAAGGTGCCGAGCGTGCAGGGCGGGCCTTCGCCGCCGAACGCCTCGGTGAGCGCCTCGAACTCGATCGGGTCGCCGAGGGAGGTGCCGGTCCCGTGCGTTTCCATGTAGGTGATCGTGGCGGGGTCCACGCCCGCGACGCGGTGCGCGGCGCGGATGACCCGCACCTGCCCGTCGACGCCGGGCGCGGTGAAGCTCATCCGGCGGGCGCCGTCGTTGTTGACCGCCGAGCCGAGGATGACGGCGTGGACCGTGTCGTGGTCGGCGAGCGCGTCCGCCAGCGGCTTGAGGACGACCACGCCGACGCCGTTGCCGAAGACCGTCCCGTCGGCGCCGGCGTCGAACGGCAGGCAGTGCCCGGTCGAGGAGAACACCGAACCGGTGGTGTACCGGTACCCCTCGTACTGGGGCACGTGCACCGTGACGCCGCCGGCCAGCGCCATTTCGCACTCGCCGGCGATCAGCGCCTGGCAGGCCATGTGCACCGAGACCAGCGAAGACGAGCAGGAGGCCTGCACGCTCAGGCTGGGCCCGCGCAGGTCGAGGTGGTAGGACACGCGCGCCGCCAGCATGTCCTTTTCCGTGGCGAGCAGGAACTCCTGCGGGCTGGTGTGGTCCAGCGCCCCCGGCGTCTTCAGCACGTGCGAAAGCAGGTAGGCGTTCTGGCTGACGCTGGCGTAGACGCCCACCGGCGCGCCGTCGGTGCGGGGCGCGTACCCCGCGTCTTCCATGGCGGCCCAGGCGCATTCCAGGAAGATGCGCTGCTGTGGGTCGAGCAGGGCCGAATCCCGGGGCGTGTAGCCGAAGAGCCCGTTGTCGAAGTGCTCGACGCCGTCGAGCACGCCGTGGACGTGCCGGTAGTCGGGACGGCGGGCCTCCTCCGGCGCCACCCCGGCGGCGATCGCCTCCTCGGCGGTGAACTCCGTGACCTGCTCGCCACCGTCGAGCACGTTTTCCCAGAACCGCCCGACCGAGCCGGCGCCGGGGAAGCGGCCCGCCATGCCCACGACGGCGATCTCGAGCCCGGTCGGCTCCGCCGTCATCGGTCGCCTCCGCTCATGGCGGCGCGGCGGCGGTCGCGCGCGGCCGCGGTGAGCCGGTTGCGGCCGCGGCCGTCGTCCGCCTCCGCCGCCGGGGCGCCGGCCGCTTCGAGGTGCTGCACCAGCAGGTGCACGGTCGGGTTGCGGAAGAGCGTGACCATCGAGATCTCCCGTTCCAGGGTCTGGACCAGCCGGGCCCGGAGCCGCATCAGCAGCAGCGACGTGCCGCCGATGTCGAAGAAGTTGTCGTGCGGGCCCACGGTGTCGTGGCCCAGGGTCGCGGCCCAGGCGGCGGCGATCTGCTCGGCCAGGCCCGCCCCGGGCGCGCTCGGCCCGCCCGTCCGGCCGGCGAAGGGATCCGGCAGCGCGGCGCGGTCGACCTTGCCGTTCCCGTTCAGCGGCAACGCGTCCAGCACGACGATCGCCGACGGGACCATGTGCTCGGGCAGCAGGCCGGCCGCGAACGCGCGCAGATCCGCCGGTGTGACACCGGATCCCGCGACGTAACCCGCCAGCCGCCGCTCGCCCCCGGTGCCGTGCGGCACGACGACCGCCCGCGCCACACCCGGGTGGCGGTCCAGGACGGCGGCGACCTCACCGGGTTCGACGCGGTAGCCCATGATCTTGACCTGGTCGTCGCCGCGCCCGACGAACTCCAGGTCCCCGCCGGGGAGCCGCCGGACCAGGTCGCCGGTCTCGTACATCCGCTCGCCGGGTTCGCCGGAGGCCGGGGTGAACGCGGCGGCGGTCGCGGCGGGCGCGCCGAGGTAGCCGCGGGCCAGGTTGCCCCCGGTGATGCCCAGCGTGCCGGTGACGCCGTCGGGGACGGGTTCGCCGTCCGGCCCGAGGACGTGCACGCGCACCCCGCGGAACGGGCGGCCGAGCGGGATCGTCTCGGGCACTTCCGGCGGTACCGGGTACGCGAGCATCGAGACGGTGGTTTCGGTGGGCCCGTAGTGGTTTTCGACCGCCAGGTCCGGGCGGGCGGCGCGGATCCGGCGCACCAGGCCGGGGGTCAGCGGCTCGCCCGCGCAGATCAGCAGCCGCCGCGGCAGCACCCCGGCGACGGCGGCGCCGTCCACTCCGGCCAGCGCGGCGAGGTGGCTCGGGACGAGCTTGACCGCGTCGATCCGGTGCCGCGCGAAGTAGTCCGCGAGCGCCCCGGAATCGACGGCCTGTTCCCGGGACAGCACGTGCAGCCGGCCACCGGTGGTCAGCGCCGCGAACACGTTGGTGCTGCCCAGGTCCGCGGAGAACGTCGACAGCAGGGCCCACGACCACCCCGGCTCGATCCGCTCGGCCAGTCCTGCCAGGTAGTGGACGTACTGGCGGTGCTCGACGGCGACGGCCTTGGGCGTGCCGGTCGACCCCGAAGTGAAGAGCACGTAGCACAACGCCGACGCGGGCGTGGGCGGCCGGGCCGGCCCCGGTGCGCCGTCGTCCTCCCCCAGCACGACGACCGGCCGCCCGGCGACCCGGTCCGCCAGCTCCGGAATCGTCACCACGGCGACCGCGCCCGCGGCGGAAAGCGAGGCGGCGAGCCGGGATCCGGGCAGTTCGGGGTCCAGCGGGAGGTACGCGCCACCCGCCCGCAGGATGCCCAGCATGCCCGCGATCATCGCCGCCGACCGGGGAACCAGGAGACCCACCGGGCGATCCGGTGCTGCGCCGAGTGCCGCGAGCCGCACGGCCACCTGCTCCGCCCGGTGCTCCAGTTCGGCGTAGGTGAGGTCGCCGTCGGGTCCGGTGACCGCGATCTTCGACGGGGCCCCCCGCGTCTGCGCGGCGATCAGTTCGTGCAGCGTCGTTCCTTCGGTGGCTCCCATGACCGCAATCGTCGTGTCGCGCACTGACTCTGCGCTGAACCGGCGGCGACCGGCCCGGCGCTGGGATGATCGGGCGACGGTGCGTTCCTTCGGGTGAAGATCGTTTTCGGCGCGGTAACAGTGTGGAATAGAGAACCGGTCACGCGACAGGAATCCCGTACTGTGCTACGGAGAACGATCTCAGTGACGAGATCGAACCGTTCCGCTACAGTGGCCCGGGGCTGCCCACGGGCACGCCGGCACCGAACCGGGGACTGGTGCCACCACGGGACTTCTGGGGGTTGAGCGCAGCATGGGCTTTCCGATTGCCTTGGGGGAAACCGGGAAAAGGCATTGTGCGTAACCGCCGGGAAACCGCGGTGACGACGTAGTCCACCCGAAAGTCAGCATCGAGCCCGAAAGCGCGATACCGCCTCGCACGACGCCGAAATCCGGGTCCGTGCCGGCCGAAACAGGGAGACTGATGACCGTCCACGTCCTGGGACCCGTCGAGATCACCAAGCATGGCGCACCAGTACCGGTCAGACGGCGGAAACAACGCCTGCTCATCGCCCTCCTCGCCACCCGCGCCAACCAGCTCGTCCCGTTGTCGCGGATCATCGACGTGCTGTGGGAGCAGGAAGTCCCGAAGGCGGCGCGCAACCAGGTCCACGTGCACGTCGCGGCGGTGCGCCGGGCACTCACCGCGAGCGACGGCGATCCGGCGGCGGTGGAAACCTGCCCCACCGGCTACGTGCTGCACGCGCCGCCCGCCGACGTCGACCTCGTGCGGTTCGACAACGCCGTGTCCAGCGGGGAAACCGAGCTCGCCGCCGGCCGCCTGACCGAAGCCCGCCGGCTGTTCCGCACCGCGCTGGCGACCTGGCGCGGCACCCCGCTCGACGGCCTGGAGGGCCGGTTCGCGCACGCCGAATCGGCGCGGCTGGAACAACGACGGCTACGCGTGCACGAACACCAGCTGGACATCGGGCTGACGCTCGGCCGGTTCGCCGATCTGGTCCCGGAACTGGCCGGGCTGCTCACGACGAATCCGTTGCACGAAGGCTTTCGCCGCCGTTACATGCTCGCGCTCTACGGTGCCGGCCGGTCCGCCGACGCGCTCGCGGCGTTCCGCGACGGCCGCCGCGTGCTCGGCGACGAGCTGGGCATCGAGCCGACCCGCGAGCTCCGGGACACCGAAATGGCGATCCTGCGGGCCACCCCGGTCGAGGAACTGGTGGGCAAGCTGCTGCCGGCGGCCCGCCGGGAGGAAAGACCCGACTGGGGCCCCCGGCCCCGGCCGCGGCAACTTCCCGCGCAGGTCAACCACTTCGTGGGCCGCACGCAGGTGCTGGCCCGGCTCGACGACGTGGCAGGCCGCCGCCGCAGCCCGGTGCTCGTGACCGGCCCCGGCGGCATCGGGAAGACGGCGGTGTGCACCCGCTGGGCGCACGCCAACGCCGCCGAGTTCCCCGACGGCGCCCTGTACATCGACCTGCGCGGGTCCGGCCCGTCGCCGGTCGAGCCGTCCGAAGCGCTCGGCCGGTTCCTGCGCGCGCTCGGCACCCCGGCGGACCGGATCCCCGCCGACGTCAACGAAGCGGCCGCCGACTTCCGCTCGCTGCTCGCCTCGACCCGCACGCTGATCCTGCTGGACGACGCGGCTTCGGCCGCGCAGGTCCGGCCGCTGCTGCCGGGCACGCCGTCCTGCCGGGCCGTCGTGACCAGCCGCCACCGCCTCGACGAACTGACGGTCCGCGACGGCGTGGAGCCCATCCGGCTCGACGCGCTTTCCGCCACGGAAGCGGGCGACCTGCTCGCCGCGATCGCCGGCCGCCGCCGGCTGCACAACGAGCCGACCGGGACCATCGCCCGGCTGGCGGCCGCCTGCGAGTACCGCCCGACCGCGCTGCGCGGAGTCGCCCTCCAGCTCGCCGAACGCCCCGAGCTGCGCATCGCCGGCTACCTCCGGGAACTGCTCGCGGCCCCGAGCTTCCCCTAGCGGCTCACCGGCGGGCTGAAGGGGACGTTCATCTCATCTGATGCGAGGAAAGTCCCCTTCAGCTCGTCTGGTGCCAGGAAAGTCCCCTTCAGCCCGGCTGGCGGTCGCGGACGCTCCGGGGCCGGATGTCGTGCCACACCCGCTCGATGTAGGCGACGCACTCGTCTTCGGTGCCGGTCCGGCCGGCGTCGTGCCAGCCGGGCGGGAGCGGGCGGCCGCTCGGCCAGATCGAGTACTGCTCCTCGTCGTTGACGACGACCACGTGGGTCACTTCGGTCCTCCTGCGGGGTTCTGGTCGGGGTCGGCCACGATCCGCCCGAGCGCGGCGAGCAGCAGCCCGGACGCCGTTTCCGCCAGCGCGGCGCCGCCGTGGCCCGCGGCGACCCGCACGGACAGGTCCCACTCCGGTGCCGCCGGCCGCCGCGCGACCGTCAGCGAAAGCGGGAAACCGTTGCGGTCGCCGAACCACCACTCGTGCGCGCGGATCGCCCGGACGCCGTCGACCCCGTCGTAGGCGCGGAAGTCGGCGTAGTTGAACAGCGCGTCCGGCGGCCCGAACCCGGTCACCGCGCGGAGTTCGCCCGGCGGGAAGTGCCGGTGCGGCAGGTGCGCCCGCTCGGCTTCGAACGCGGCGCGGACCAGCGAGCGCCACGAACCGGACGGCAGCTCCAGCCGAAGCGGGAGGGTGTTGACGAACATGCCGACCACGGCCTCGGCGCCGCTGTGCTCGGGACGGCCGTTCGTCACCAGCCCGGTGAGCACGTCGGTGGTCCCGGTGAGCTCGCCGAGCATGCGGAGGTGGGCGGCGAGGTAGACCGACTTCGGCGGCACGCCGGTCTTGACCGCGAGCCGGCGCACCTGCGCGGTCAGGGACGCCGCGAGCGGCACGGACAGTGTCGTTTCCCCGTCGGTCACCCCGTTCGTCCACAGTGGAGCGGGCGAGTAGCCGTCGAGCAGGCGTTTCCAGTAGGCGGCGGTCTCCGGGTCGGCGGCCGCTTTCCGTTCCAGCACCACGAAGTCGCGGTAGCGCGCCGCGGGTGGCGCGGCGATCGGCGCGCTCCCGCCGAGTTCGTGGTCGTAGGCCTGGAGCAGGTCGGCCAGCACCACGGCGAAGCTCCACCCGTCGACCACCGAGTGGTGCACCGAGACCGCGAGGTGCCAGGTGCCGTCCGCGTGCCGCAGCACGTGGCACCGGGCCAGCGGCGCCTCGGCCAGGTCGAACGGCCGCCGCCACTGCTCCGCCCACCACCGCTCGAGCGCGGCGGCGGGATCGGCCGCGGCGGGCGCGTCGAGCAGGGTCAGCGGGATCGGCGCGGTGGCGTGCACCCGCTGCATCGGCTCCGCGTGGCCGACCAGGTCGAAGGACGTGCGCAGCAGTTCGTGGCGGCCGGACAGCGCGTCCAGGGCGCGGCGTAGCGCGTCCTCGTCGAGCGGTCCCGACAGCCGGACCGCGCTGAGGTCGTGGTACAGCGTGGGGTCTTCGGTGATCTCGCACTCGTAGATCAGGCCGACCTGCAGGAGCGCGGCCGGGTACACGCTCTCCTCCGGCGCGGTTTCCGGGACGCTCCCGGCGGCACCGTCCAGTCCGGCCGCGACCAGCCCGGCGATCGTGGGGTGCTGGAACACGCCGTGCACGCTGAGCGCGATGTCCGCCTCGCGGGCCTTCGACACGACGCGGATCGCGGTCATGGAATCACCGCCCAGCGCGAAGAAGTCGTCGTCCGGGCCGACGTGGCCGACGCCGAGCACGCTCGCCCAGATGGCCGCGAGCACCTCGGCCGGCTCGCCGCCGGTGTCCACTGTGGCCGGTTCCGCGCGGTCTTCCCCGGCCCGCAGCGCCGCGCGGTCGAGCTTTCCGTTGGCGGTCAGCGGAAGCGCGTCGAGGGCGGTGAGGGTCGACGGCACCAGGTGCGCGGGCAGCTTCCCGGCCAGCGCGGCCCGCAGCTCGCGCGGGTCGGCCGTGGTGACGACGAACCCGGCCAGGTGCGCTTCGCCGTCCTGGTCGTGCCGGAGGACGACGGCGGCGGCGCTCACGCCGCGCAGCCCGGTGAGCGCGGCTTCGATTTCCGCGGGCTCGACCCGGAAACCGCGGAACTGGACCTGGTCGTCGACGCGGCCGAGGAACGTCAGCTCGCCGTCCCGCACGGCCGCGAGGTCGCCGGTGCGGTAGCGGCGCGCGCCCGGCGGGCCGGCCGGATCGGGCACGAACCGGCGCGCGGTCAGCCCGGGCCGCCCGAGGTAGCCGCCGGTGACGCCGGCGCCGCCGACGTACGCTTCGCCTGGCTCGCCCGGGGGCACAGGCCGCAGGTCCTCGTCGAGGAGGCTGACCCGGAGGTCGGCTAACGGCGCCCCGATCGGGCTGCCCCGGCCGTCGGTGTCTTCGCGGGTGAGCGGCCGCGCGGTGACGTGCACCGTGGTTTCGGTGATGCCGTACATGTTGACCAGCCGCGGCTCGCGGTCGCCGTAGCGGTCGAACCAGGGCACGAGCGCGGCCGGTTCGAGGGCCTCGCCGCCGAACACGACCAGCCGCAGCGCGGTGTCCGGCCAGCCGGCCGCGCCCGCGGCGCGGATCAGCTGGCGGAAGGCCGACGGGGTCTGGCTCAGCACGGTGACCCGCTGCTCGACGAGCAGCCGCCAGAACGCCTCGGGGTCCCGGCTGACCGCGTAGGGCACCACGACGACGCGGCCGCCGTGCAGCAGCGCGCCCCACAGCTCCCACACGGAGAAGTCGAACGCGTAGGAGTGGAACAGCGTCCAGGTGTCGGTTTCGGTGACGCCGAACTCGGCGCGGGTCACCTCGAACAACCGCGTCACGTTGGCGTGGCTGACGACGACGCCCTTGGGCTTGCCGGTGGAGCCGGAGGTGTGGATGACGTACGCGGTGTCTTCCGGCCGCACGTCCACCGGCTCCACCTCCGCGGCACCGGGGTCGTCGAGGGCGACGAACGGCACGCCGGGCACCCGGTCGGCGAACCGGCGCTGCCCGACGACGACCGGGCAGCGGCAGTCGGCGAGGACGAACTCGAGCCGGTCGGCCGGGTACCGCGGGTCGAGCGGCACGTAGCCGCCCCCGGCCTTGAGCACGCCGAGGACGGCGACGACGAGGTCGGCGTCGCGGTCGGCGCACAGACCGGCGAGCACCCCGGGCCCCACTCCGGCGACGCGCAACCGGCTTGCGAGCCGGTCCGCCGCCGCGTCGAGTTCGCGGTAGGTCAGCGCACGCGTCCCGTCGCTGACGGCGACCCGGTCCGGGGTGCGCCGGGCTTGGGCGGTGAACAGCTCGTGCAGGCAGCTGCTGGTGGTCATCGGACCGGGGCCCTCTCTGCCGGAGTCGCGTTCGTCGGCGCCGCGCCGAACACCGGCGTCCGGGGATCGGCGGCCAGTTCGGCCAGTGCCCGCAGGCACTCGTCGAGCAGGTGCTCCGCGCTGTCGCGGTCGAACAGGCCGGTGGCGTATTCGAGGTCGAGCACCAGCCGGTCCGGGCGCCGGTAGGCCTGCAGGTTGAGGTCGTAGCGGGTGGTGCCCGGGTTGAGCAGCTCGGCCGACACCTCGACGCCGCCGTCGGCGAACTCGTAGAACTCCAGGTCCTGGTAGGCGAAAACGGCGTCGAAGAGCGCGTTGCGGGCGGGGTCGCGGGCCAAGCCCAGCCGCTTCGCCAGCAGCTCGGCCGGGTAGTCCGGATAGGACAGTGCGGCGGCGCGCCGGCCGTCCAGGTCCCGCAGCAGCTCGCCGAGGTCGCGGCCGGCGGCCGGTCGCGCCCGCAGGCCAACGACGTTCGCGAACATGCCGACCACCCGATCCAGGTCGGGGTGGGCGGTGCGCCCGCTCGTCGGGGTGCCGACGACGAAGTCGTGCTGCCCGGTGCGCCGGGCGAGCGCCGCGACGTAGGCGGTGAGGACGACGGTGAACGGTGTCGTGCCGGCCTGCCGCGCGACTTCTTCGACGCGGGCGAGCTCGGCCGCGGGCAGCTCGCGGCGGGCCACCGCGCCCCGCGTCGCCCGCTGGGTGCCGCGCGGGCGGTCGAGCGGCAGGTCCGCGGTCGGCGGATCGGCGAGTTCGGCCAGCCAGAAGGCCTCCGCCGCCGGGTCGTCGCCGCGGTCGTGGCACCACCGCGCGGCCGCGGCGAAGCTCGGCTCCGGCGCGGGTGGTTCGTCACCCAGGTAGAGGCCGAGCAGGTCGGCGACGAGGACTCGCAGCGAGAGGCCGTCGAGCACGATGTGGTGGGTGTCCAGGTACAGGTCGTGCGCGCCGGGCCCGGCCGGGACCAGCAGCGCGCGCAGCAGCGGCGGCCGGTCGAGCCGGAACGGGCGCACGAACCGGCCGAGCACGTCCGGCACCGGCTCGTCGAGCACCTCGAAGCCGGCCTCGGCGCCGGCCTTAGCGATCTGGCGCACCCCGCCCTCGGCGAGCACGAAGCTCATCCGCAGGGCGTCGTGCCGGCCGGCCAGCGCCTCGACGGCCTGCCGCAGCCGCGCCGGATCGACGGGGCCGCGCAGCCGCAGCCGCACCGGCACGTTGTAGGCGACGGAGTCCGGGTCGGCCGCCCAGTGCGCGTAGAGCGCGAGCTGGCGCGGGTGCAGCGGCACCTGGCTGCCCGGGGCGGGTTCGGGGATCGGCGGCGCGTGGCCGGTGGCCGCGCCGGCCAGTGCCGCGGTCATCCCGGCGAGGGTGCGGGTGCGGAGGGCGTCGGCGTACCCGAGCCGGACGCCGAGCCGCCGGTCCAGCCGGCCCAGCAGCGCACCGAGTTTGAGCGAATTCCCGCCGATGGCCAGGAAGTCCTCGGCCGGGCCGATGGTGTCCGCCGGCAGGCCGAGCACCTCGCCCCACAGCTCGGCGAGCCGTCCCTCCGCCTCGGTGTGCCGCACCTTGGCCCGCACGGCACCGGGCGCGGGCAACCGGGCGGTGTCGACCTTCCCGTTGGCGTTCAACGGAAGCCGGTCCAGCCAGACGAACTGGTCGGGCACCAGGTAGTCCGGCAGGACCGCCGCGAGCTCCGCCCGGACGGCCGCCTCGTCGGTGTCCGGCGCGACGAGGTAGGCGACCAGCCGCTTGTCCTGCACGGTGTCGCCGACCGGGCGGGCGTAGGCGTCGCGCACCCCGGTCACCGCGTACAGCGCCGTGATCACCTCGGCGATCTCGATGCGGTGGCCGCGGATCTTCACCTGCCCGTCGACCCGGCCGTGGAAGTGCAGCAGGCCGTCGGCGTCCTGGTGCGCCTGGTCGCCGGAGCGGTAGTACCGCTCGCCGCCGACCTCGACGAAGCGGTCGGCGGTCAGCTCGGGCCGGTTGAGGTAGCCGCGCGCGACGCCGGACCCGCCGGTGCAGAGCTCGCCGACCACGCCCGGCGCCACCGGGACGCGGTGTTCGTCGAGCACGAGCACGGTGGTGCCGTCGAGCGGCCTGCCGAGGGGCACCGGCCCGGCCGGCTCGGCGTCGATCGGGTGGACACTGGTGAAGATGGTGTTCTCGGTCGGCCCGTACGCGGCGTGGAGGGCCAGCCCCGGGGAGTGCGTGCGCGCCAGCTCGAGGTGCCGCGGCGACACGACGTCCCCGCCGGTGAACACCTTCCCCAGCGGCGCGAAGATCGCGGGTTCGTCGTCGACGAGCTGGTTGAACAGCGCCGAAGTCACGAACGCCCAGGTGACCCGGTGCTCCCGCAGCGCGGCGGCGAACCGCACCGGCACGACGACGGTCGCCGGATCGACGATGCACAACCGGGCACCGGTGAGCAGCGCGCCCCAGATCTCCATGGTCGCGGCGTCGAACTCGAGCGGGCTGGCGTGCAGGACGTGGTCGTCGGGCGAGAAGGCGAGGAAGTGCGGTTCGCGGACGACCCGGAAGATCCCGGCGTGTTCGATGAGCACGCCCTTGGGCTTCCCGGTGCTGCCGGAGGTGAAGAGCACGTGCGCGAGCGGCGACCGCTCGTCCAGCGGCGGCGGCGCGGTGACGCTCCCGGTCCCGCTCCCCCACGCCTCGACCCGGGAGAGAGCGGCGACCTCGACCCCCTCCGGCGCGGCGGCCGCGATGCCGGCGGCGTCCGCGGCCACGACGATCCCGATGTCGTTGTCCGCCAGCAGCTCCCCGATCCGCCGGCCGGGCGTGGCCGGGCTGATGGGCACGTAGGCACCCCCGGCCAGGGTGATCCCGACCGCGGCGACGACGGCGTCCACCCCCCGCGGAAACGCCATGCCGACCAGGGTTTCCCGCTCCACCCCGAGCCGCTGGAGCCCGGCGGCCACGGCGATCGCCCGGGCCGCCAGCTCCCGGTAGGTGAGCGTGCTGTCACCACAGACCGCCACGGCGTCGGGCCGCCGACGGACTTGGTCGAGGAAGCATTCGTCGAGACGGAGCGAACCCACGGACCCCCCTGACTCCGGCAATGCCCCGAAGTATCGGGGCCCGGGGACAGCGGATCCCTGTACACGCCGCTGAACGCGACCGGCGCGTCACCGGGCCGGCCGCACCGCGGCGGCGGCCACCCCCGACAACGTTCCGGTGATCACCAGCCCGACGAGGAGGTTGCCCGCTGCCGTCGCGAGCCGGCCGGGGCTGTCCAGGGTGACCGGGACGATCACCGCGATCACCGTCGCCAGCAGCATGATCGACACGAAGAACGACTTCGCTCGCGGTGTGCTGATCAGCAGCAGGTGCAGCAACCCGGTGGCCGCCAACGCTGCGAGCGCGGCGCCCGCGGCGTAGCTCGCGATGTCCACGCTGCTCCAGGCGTTCTCCCCGCTGGGGGCCAGCACCGGTACGCCGAACAAGCCGTCCGCGGCGATGACGGCCAGGATCGCCGCCAGCGCCGCGACCAGTGCTGTCGCGGCGCCGCCTGCCCAGAGGCGGCCTGCCACGAGGGTGGGTCGGGTCATCGTCGTCCTCCGCTCGCCGTACCGGACGAGCCACCGAAGCACACCGGACCGGCGGGCGGGCTCCTCCGCCGGGGGTGAGGCGCTCCGGTCTCACCCCCGGCGGGTGACCCGGTCTCACCCTTGGCGGAACACGATGAGGCCTCCGTCGAGGCGAGCCCGGGAGGCCGACTGCCATGACCACCACGAACTCACGCCGCACAGCCTCACCACACACAGCACCGGCGGGAGCGGCTCGATGAGCGGCGCCGACACGCCGGTGCGGAGCGGGTCCGGCACCGCACCGCCCACCGAAGGGGCCGGCCGCGCGAGAAAGCCCGCCGCCGCGTGGATCTCCTGGGTCGCGCTCGCGCTCATGACGACCAGTTCCGTCGCGAGCCTGCGCCCGTCGCCGACGATGGCCGTGTACGGGCTCGCGGCCGTCTTCCTCTACGTCGTCCCGGCGATCGTGTTCCTGCTGCCGACTTCCCTCGTCTCGGCCGAGCTCGCTTCGGGCTGGCCCGGCGGGGTCTACAACTGGGTGGCGCTCGGGATCTCCAAGCCGATGGGCTTCCTGGCCGTGTGGTGCCAGTTCGCGATGACGATCTTCTACTACCCCAGCCTGCTCGGCTACGTCGCGAGCACGCTGGCCTACGTCGTCGACCCGGACCTGGCCGGCAACGGGTGGTGGACGGCCGCGGTCATCGTCGTGGCCTACTGGTCGGGGGTCTGGATCTCCTCCCGGGGCACGAAGGGCGTGGCCGGGCTCGCCGGCGGCGGGCTCGTCATCGGCACCCTGGTCCCCGGTGCCCTGCTGGTCGTGCTCGGCATCGTGTTCCTCGGCCAGGGTCACCCGTCCGCGGCGCCGATGTCGGCGGACCACCTGCTGCCCGCGTGGGCCGGGCTGGCGAGCCTCGTGCTGATCGTGAACAACTTCCTGTCCTACTCGGGCATGGAGATGAACGCGGTGCACGTGTCCTCGCTGCGCAAGCCGGGCAAGGAGTTCCCGCGCGCGATGTTCCTGGCGATGGGGCTCGTGCTGCTCGTCTTCGTCCTGCCCGCGCTGGCGATCAGCTGGATCGTCCCCGCCGAGCAGCTCTCCCTCACCGCCGGGGTGATGCAGGCCTTCGACGCGGTCTTCGCCACCTTCGGCATCCAGTGGCTGACGCCCCTGATCGGCGTCATGCTCGTCCTGGCCTCGCTCGGCGGGATGCTCACCTGGCTGGCCGGCCCGTCGAAGGGCCTGCTGCTGATCTCCCGGCAGGAGGGCTACCTGCCGCCGTTCCTGCAGCGGCTCAACAAACAGGGCGTGCAGCGGAACATCCTCGTCACCCAAGGCGCGATCACCACCTTGATCGCCCTGTGCTACGCGTTCGTCCCGGACGTGTCGAGCGCCTACTGGATCTTCTCGGTGATCACCACGCAGGTGTACCTCATCGTGTACCTGCTCATGTTCGTCGCGGCGGTGCGGTTGCGGCGCAAGCACCCGGAGCACCCGCGCGGGTTCCGCGCGCCGATGCTGCTCGGCCTCTGCGGCGTCGGGTTCTGCGCGTCGCTGGCCGCGCTGCTGGTCGGGTTCGTCCCGCCGTCGCAGTTCGGCTCCGGCAACCCGTGGGTGTACCTCGGCGTCGTCGCGGGCGGCGCGCTCGGGCTCGGCCTGCTGGTGCCGTTCCTGTTCTACCGCATGCGAAAGCCGTCATGGCGGCAGCCGGAGGTGAGCCCGTCGTGACCACTGTGGACGAACACTCGACGAGGCGGCAGCGGATACTGGTCTACGTCGTCGTCGGCATCGCGCTCGGCGCGCTGCTGGTGGCCGGGTACGGGCTCTTCCGCTCGGCCCGGTCGAGCGTCGCCGCCGTCTGCGCCGACCCGGCCGCCGCACTCGCCCGGGCGGCGAGCGACAGCGGGCTGGCCAACGGCGCCGGCGGTCCCGGCACCCGCCCGGTCCGCGCGCCCGGCACCGCGGTGCGCGGTCAGCTGGCCGTGATCGAGCGGTACTGCCCCGAGCGGCTGGCGGCGTTCCACGACTACGCCGACCGGCTGGCGTTCGCCGCCGGGACGGGCGGGTGACGGCCGTGGACCTGCGTGACCGGGTGACCGCGCTCATGCCGCGAGCGCACGAAGAACTCGCGGAGCTCGTCGCGATGCGGTCCGTCGCGGACCCGCGGCAGTTCCCGCCCGAGGAGTGCCGGCGCGCGGCGGTCTGGGTGGCCGATGCCTTCACCGAAGCGGGGTTCGCCGACACCCGGCTCGCCGAGACCCCGGACGGCAGCCAAGCCGTGGTCGGCACCCGGCCGTGCGGGCGGGCGGACGCCCCGACCGTGCTGCTGTACGCGCACTACGACGTCCAGCCGCCGCTCGCCGACGCCGAGTGGCGGACCCCGCCGTTCCGGCTGACCGAAGTGGACGGACGCTGGTACGGGCGCGGAGCCGCCGACTGCAAGGGCAACATCCTCATGCACCTGACGGCCCTGCGCGCGCTCGGCGACGAACTGCCGGTCCACCTCAAACTGGTCGTCGAAGGCTCCGAGGAACAGGGCACCGGCGGCCTGGAGGCGTTCGTGCCCGAGCACGCCGACCTCCTGCGGGCCGACGCGATCCTGGTGTGCGACACCGGGAACGCCGCGGTCGGGGAGCCCGCCGTCACGGTCAGCCTGCGCGGCATGGTCACCGTGGTCGTGTCCGTCGAAGCGCTGCCGACCGAACTGCACTCCGGCATGTTCGGCGGCCCCGCCCCGGACGCGCTGGCCGCGCTGATCGCCGTGCTCGCCACCCTCCGCGACGCCGACGGCGACACCACCGTCCGGGGCCTGCCCAACGACGGCCGCTGGCCCGGCGCCCCCTACCCGGCGGCGCGCTTCCGCACGGACGCGGGACTCTCCCCCGGCGCCGCCCTGCTCGGCAGCGGCGGGGTCGCGGACACGCTGTGGGCGCGCTCGTCGCTGACGGTGCTCGGCATCGACTGCCCGCCGGTCGTCGGCTCCACCGCGGCCATCACCCCGCGCGCCCGCGCCCGGCTGAACCTGCGGATCCCGCCGGGCGTCCGGCCGGCGGACGCGGCCGGCGCGCTGACCGCCCACCTGACCGCCGCGGCGCCGTGGGGCGTTCACCTGTCGGTGGCGGTCGAGGGGATCGGCGAGCCGTTCCACGCGGCCACCGACGGCCCCGCCCACCAGGTGCTGGCCGAGGCGATGCGGGCCGCGTACGGCCGCCCGGTGAGCCGGCTCGGGCAGGGCGGGTCGATCCCGCTCTGCACCGTCTTCGCCGACACCTACCCCGACGCCGAGATCCTGCTCATCGGCGTCGAGGAACCGCAGGCGCTCATCCACGCCCCCAACGAAAGCGTCGCCCCGGAGGAGATCGCCGCCATGGCGCTGACCGAAGCGTTGTTCCTCCGGGGCTACGGGGTCAGCCGCGGTCCTGGTGCTCGCCGCCGGTGCTGAAGTGGCGGTCGAGGTACTCCGCCGGCGGCAAGGAGCTGTCGCGCAGCAGCGAGAACACCTCGCTGCCCGGCGACAGCTCCCTTTCGCCGGTCGCGTACCCCTGCGCGAGCCCGAGGTAGCTCACCTCGGCTCGCTCCGCGTACTCGCGAGCTTCCGCCTCGGCGAGCGCCTGTGCCTCGTCGAGGTCGGCCGCCCGCCACAGCGTTATGCGCTCTTCGTACGGTTCTTCGCCCGCGTGCGTCCACCGGAAGAGGCAGCGCACCGCGAACCATTCGTCGGATTCGTCCGTCACCACTCCCCCGTCCCCGATGGTCCGGACGAATTTTAGTGCGTTTCGGTGGTGTACCCGCCGTCGAGGGTGAAGGTCGCTCCCGTGATGTTGCCCGCGACCCGGTCGGCGGCCAGGAAAGCCGCCAGGTTCGCGACTTCCGCGGGTTGGGTGAACCGGCCGGTGACGGCGTGGGCGGCCGCCTCGCCGGCCACCGCGCGGGGGGTCGCGCCGGAGCCGGCCGCGACGGTTTCGGCCACGCCGCCGGTGCCGAGCCACAGGTCCGTCGCGACCGGGCCCGGGTTGATCGCGTTGGCGCGGACGCCGTGCGGGCCGAACTCCTTCGACACCGACTTCGTGAAGTTGACCAGCGCCGCCTTCGCCGCGCTGTAGTCGATGACGCCGGGGTCGGGCAGGACCGCGTTGATCGAGGCGATCGTGACGATGCTGCCCCGGCCCGCGGTCACCATCGTCGGCAGCACGGCTCGCGTCGCGCGGACCGCGCTCAGCAGGTTGAGGGTGATCGACCGGGTCCACTCGTCGTCGGTGACCAGCAGGAAGCCGTTCGGCCGCGGGGTGACGGCGCCGACGTTGTTGACCAGGACGTCGACGCGCCCGAGCTCGGTCAGGGCCAGCTCCACGAGCCGGCCGGGGCCGTCGGCGGTGCCGAGGTCCACGGCCAGCGCGTGCGCCTTCCCGGCCCTGGTGAGCGCGGCCAGCTCGGCTCCGGGCGCGCGGGCGCCGGCGACGACGTGGACGCCCTCGGCGACGAGCGCTTCGGTGACGGCCAGGCCGATGCCCCGGCTGGCCCCGGTGACCACGGCGACCCGGCCCGCCAGATCCAGCTCCACGGGCTCAGACCTCGTGCTCGCGCAGCCAGGCGAGGACGGCGTCGGCGACGTCCCGCCAGCCGCTGTCGATCGTCAGCGAGTGGCCTCGCCCCTCGAACTGCTTCAGCTCGGTGACGGCGGCGGAGTCGCGGTACTGCTTGAGCGTCGAGCGGGTGACCACGTCCGGGACGGTGTGGTCCGCGGTGCCGGAGACCAGCAGGAGCGGGCCGCGGTCTTCGCGGCCGGTGTCGACCTTCGCCTCGGAGTGCAGCACGAAGTTCGCGGCCGCGGCCTGGAACAGCGGCCGGGCCGGCGACGGGATCGTCCAGCGCCGGTGGAGCTCGGCCGACTCCTCGTCGGTCAGCGCGTTGCCGAAGCCGAACCGGAACTCCTTTTCCGTCAGCGACACCGACCGGTGCCGGTTGGCCGGGTTGCCCAGGGCCGGCAGGCCCGCCCGCAGCTGCGCCAGCGGGAGCGGCAGGACGCCCTTGATCTGCGCCGGGTCGATGGCGACCCCGGCCGCGCCGATTCCCTGGCCGAGCAGCTTCTCGGTGATCAGGCCGCCGAACGAATGGCCGATGACGACCGGCGGCCGGTCGAGGCCTTCGATGATCGACGCGAAGTGGCCGGTCGCGTCGTCGATGCCGATGTCCGCGACGGCCTCCGGGTGCGCTCTGGCCGCTTCGACGGTTTCGGGCTCGTGCGGCCAGCCGGGCGCGACGGGCGCGTACCCGGCGGCCCGGAAGTGGTCGATCCAGGGGTTCCACGACGTGGCGTGGAGCCACAGGCCGTGGATGAACACGACAGGGGTACCCGCGGCGGCCATCGGATCCTCCAGGTTTTCGGGACGACGTCTCGGCAGCAGCCAACACGACCCGGGGCGGGCCGTCCAAGACCTGGTGCGTGCGCATCGATAGCCGGGGTGGCATCGTTGGCGCTCCACTGCCGTCCTCGCGCGGGAGGCCCGGATGGACCTCGACCTCAGGCTGGTGCGGTACTTCGTCACGGTCGCCGACGAGCTGCACTTCGGCCGGGCCGCCGCCCGGCTGTACATCAGTCAGCCGGCGCTGTCCAAGCAGATCCGCCGGCTCGAGGCCGAGGTCGGGGCGCCGCTGCTGGTGCGCGACAGCCGCCACGTCACCCTGACCCCGCGCGGCGAGCGGTTCCTGCAGCTCGCGCGGCAGCTGCTGGCCACCGCCGGGCAGATGCTGCGCGAACCCGCGCCGAACCGCCTGCGGGTGGCGCACATCTTCGAGCTGGACACCAGCCGGGTCGTCACCGACGCCTACCTCGCGGCCCACCCGGGCGTCGAGGTGGTCCAGAGCCAGATGGACAGCGCCCGCCAGCTCGCCGCGCTGCTCGACGACCACCTCGACGTCGCGATCCTCCGCGTCACGACCGCCTTGAAGGCCGAGTACCCGGCGGGCTGGCGGCACGCGCCGCTGCGGCTCGAGCCGTTCCGGCTGGTCGGCAGGCCCGGCGACCCGGACCGGACGTCGGTGTCGATGCACGAGCGTCCCATCGAGGTCTTCGCGGACGCGCCCGGCACGGCGCTCTACAACGTGCACGGCCACTACCTGAGCTCGTTCGAGCAGCACACCGGGCTCACGCTGCGCTGGCTGGGCAACCCCGGCACCTTCGACCACTGCCGCGCCGCCCTCGGCCGCGCGTCCGGCAGCGCGTTCCTGCTCGAATTCGACAGCTACGCCCGCCGCTACCCCGGTCACGGGTTCCCGGTGCACCGGCCGCGGGAGCTGCAGCCGGTGTACCCGTGGTCGGTGGCCTGGCGCGCGGGCGACGAGCCGGAACCCGTCCGGGAGTTCCGGCGCATCGCCCGCGAAACCGCCGAGCGGAACCGCTGGCTGCTGCCCGAACGGGCCGGGGGCGCGCCGCTGTGGACCCCGCCCGAAGACCTCTCGGCCGCGCCTTAGGTCACCAGAAGAAGATCCAGCGGCCGTCGAGGCGGACGCCGTGGCCCTGGTAGGTCACGCGGCGCCGGCCGGGGGTCAGGCAGCGCGACCCGGAGATCCGGTGCCACAGCTCGGATTCCGCGAACACCATCGTGCCGGTCCGGTACGGCACGGTGATCGGTTCGCCGCCGCCGCGGCGCCCGGGCGGGGCGCCCGGGACGTCGGCCTCCAGGTCCAGGCCGCTGCCGCCGTCCGGCAGCTCGAACGGCACGGTGAAGGTGACCACGGCGGTGATGTCGGCGCCGCGCTCGATCAGGGACGGCGCCTGCGTCTCGAGGGCGTCGACGTGCCAGCCGCCGCCCGCGTACTCGCCGGGCGCGTCGAAGCCGAACACGTGGAAGCCGGGGACGGCGAGCTCGTCCGCGTAGACCACCGGCAGCCCGTACCGCTGCTCGAAGAACGTCGCGACGCGCTCGTGCACGAGGCGGAAGTGCCGGTAGAGCACCCGGTTTTCCGCCCGAGCGCACGCCGCGTAGTGGCCGAGCCTGCCGCGGCTGCGGTAGAGCGGCTCGCCGATCGTGGCCATGCCGCCGACCCCCGGCGTGCGCGTGCCTTCGTGCCACAGCCCGGCCGGCGCCGCGTCGACGGCGGCACGGACCTGGTCGACTTCCGCCGGGCTGAACAGGTCGGCGGCGAAGACCCGGGCGCCGCCGAAGCGGATCTCTTCGACCGGCCGGGTGTCCATTGTGGTCATAAGGTGTGCTCCTTGCACAGCGCCGCCGCGGCGAGCAGCCCGGCGACGGCCGCCGCGATCGGCTGGCCGGTTTTCGATTCGTAGTAGGTGAAGCCGGGCGACGGGTTGACTTCGAAGCAGTACCACTCGCCGTCCGGGGTGCGCCGCAGGTCGATGCCGGCCACCGGGAGCCCGAGCCGCTTGGCGAGCTCGAAGCAGCGGACGGTGACCTCCGGCGGCAGGTCGATCGCCGTCAGCACCGGATCGCGGTGCCCCAGCGCCCGGGCGTAGCGGTAGTCGTCGGCGTCGCTGTCGACCTCGGCGGCGAACACCTCGGCCCCGACCACGTGCACCCGCACGTCGGTCCCGGGCACGCGGCGCTGGAACTGCGTCGGGCAGGCGGCGACGTCCGCGAGCCGGTCCGTGGGCCGCACCCGCCGCACCCGGCTGCGCACCCCGCTGGCCGACTTGACGATGACGTCGCCGTGTTCCCGCACGAACTCCGCGACCCGATCGGGATCGTTGCTGACGAGCGTCGGCGGCACGGCGAACCCGGCCCCGGCCACGGCCCGCAGCTGAAACGGCTTGGACGCGTTCCCGGCGGCGGCCTCCGGCCGGTTCAGGACGTAGGCGCCGGTGCGATCGGACCAGGCGTTGAGCACCTGGTCCACCTCGACGGCGTGCCGCCACTCCGCGGAGGACGCCGGCCGCGCGCGCAGCCCGGGCAGC
Source organism: Amycolatopsis sp. cg9 (assembly GCF_041346945.1). Lineage (NCBI taxonomy): Bacteria > Bacillati > Actinomycetota > Actinomycetes > Pseudonocardiales > Pseudonocardiaceae > Amycolatopsis > Amycolatopsis sp. cg9. The sequence continues at coordinate 8,435,646 of NZ_CP166850.1, forward strand.
TGGGTGCTGTCGTGCGGACGCACGTAGGCGGCCCGCACCCGACCGAGGTCGAACGCCTCCCCCGCGACGGTGACGGTGGTGCGGCTGGTGCGGCCGGCGTCGACCTGGACGGTGGTGTCGAGGACACGCCGCTGGTCGAGGAAGAGCACGGGAGCGTCGAGCCGCCGCAGCTGCGTCAGGACGGCGGACATGGGCTGGTCGCGGATCAGGCCCCAGAGCAGGATGGTCATCCGGCCACCGCCTTGAGGCCGGAGGAGTCCCCGTGGGCGGCGGAGGAGGCATCGGCCGCGTCGCCCGGCTCGGGTGCGGCCCCGGCGGTCCCGGCCACGTCGCGACCGGGACCGCCGCTCGACGCGGTCGTAGGCGGCTGGTCGACCGGCCCACCCGGCGCAGCCCCGGCGGGACCGGCCACCCCACGGCCCGGACCGCCGCGGGGCGTGGTCGTCGGCGGGTACCCACCCGGCCCGGCAGCACGCGACTCCCCCGCCAGCCCGCCGAGCCCCACCCCGGCCGGGGCCTCCGGCACCAAGCCCGGCGACTCCCCCGCCACAGCCACCCCGCCACCCGCGGCCCGGCCCAGTGCCACCGCGAGTGCGTCCGCCACCGCCGGGTCGGCCAGGTCCGGCCAGGCCGACAGCTCCGCCACCTCGGCTCGCGCGCCCAGGCCGGAGACCGTCGCCGTCAGCAGCGGTGTTCCCGCCAGCTCCGCCAGTGCGCGCAACTGCCTGCCCACGAGTGGATGCACCTCCCCCACGCAGACGTCCCCCACGACGTGCACGCGGTGGGGTCCCGGCGGGGCGGCCGCCGGTGCCGGTACGCCGAGCCGGACCGTGCGGTGGACCGGGGTCACGTGCAGGCCCACCGCGGCCGCCGCGTCGGCCCACTCCTCCGGGTACCAGGCCGGGCCGTTGAGGCACCTCGGGTTGGGTGGGTTCAGGACCGGGGCCGGGCACGCGTCGAGCCACGCCAGCAGGAAGGCCGTCAGCTCCGCCGCCGCGTACGCCCGGTCCTCGCGGCGCACCCGGGACAGGTCCGCGTCGGTGAGCACGCCGAGCCGGTTCACCACCCCGGTCACCGCGACCGGAGTGTCGAGGGAAAGTTCCGCGCGGACCCGGCCCCCGCGGTCCACCGAAAGGCTCCACCGGGCCCGGTGCAGTTCGTCGACGGTCAGGAGCAGGGCCTCGCTCCCCCAGCGGTCCGCCAGGGCGCGGGCGGCCGAATCGCGGGCGTGGGCCAGGATCAGCAGCATCAGCTGTCCTCTTCGGACAGTGCGTCCCGGCCGACGTCGGGGCGGTCCGCCAGCGAGATGAACGTCCGCTCGTCGCCCTCCGCGGCGGACTCGGAGCCCGAAGCACCGGGCGGGAAGGTCCCGGCGAGGTCGACGAACTCCTTCTGCCCGTCCTTGCCCCGGTCCTTCTCCTTGCCTTCCTTGCTGTCCTTCTCCTTGCTCTCCTTGTTGTCCTTGCCTTCCTTCTCCTTCGACTCCTTGCCCTCCTTGCTGTCCTTCTCCTTCTCCTTCGACTCCTTCGTCTCCGTCTTGTCCTTGATCGGGTCGATCCGCCGGTCGATCGCGGTGATCTTCACCTGCAGCTCCTGGACCACCCCGAACAGCTCCAGCCGCAGCTCCTTGATGCAGTTGCTGACCGTGCGCAGGGCTTCCGCGACACCCCCGAGGTCGGTCTCGATGGCGTGGAACCGGTGGTTGAACCCGATCTCCGTCGGCGTCTCGCCCGCCTGCACCACCGTCACGCCGTCGACGAAGTCCGGGTGCGCGAACGTCGGCTCGAAGTGCAGCTCGCACTGGGGCGCCGTCTGGGGGACGCTGGTCTGGAACACGAACGGCGGGCTCACCGTCGCCGCCAGGCCGGGCCCGGACGAGCGGGCGATCGCGCGGCCCAGCACCGCGACGACGTCGTCCTCGGCGACGCCCGCGGCGCGCAGGGCTTCGACGATCGTGTGTGCCGGGACGCCGTAGACGAGCTGTTCGTCGCTCATGAGATCTCTCCTTGTCCTGCCCGCGCGGACGGCGCCAGGCGGTAGTGCCGGTAGGCCCGGGCGGCGGCGATGTTCAGGCCCGTGGACCGGCCGGAGCCGTCCACGTCCACGTGCCGCCGCCGGATGGCGAAGGTGTCCGCCCGCACGCCGACGGGCGTCGCCAGCTCGACGATGTTGAGCAGGTGCTCGTACTGGCGCAGGGTCAGCAGCGCCCCGTCGGGCAGCGACGGCCGCCACGTGTACGGGTCGTTCGCACCGGAGCGCTGTCCCACCACGCACGACACGACGCTGATCCCGTCGTTGAAGAGCGGGATCGAGACGACGGCGCCGCGCCTCGGCGAAAGCGTGGCGTGCTGGACGCCGAGCCCGCGCACCTGCCAGCGGTGGATCAGCGTGTGCTCCCCCGCCAGGTTGGCGCCCGCCAGCGGCAGCCCCGTCACGCCGAACAGCAGCGCCAGCGTCCCGCTGCCGGTGGCCAGCGCGACCACGCTGCTCGCGCCGGCCGCGGTCGCCGTGCTGAACAACGGGCTCAGCAGGGCCGAGTTCGCGATGACCGCGGAGGTGCGCGCGGCGCCGAGGTCGAACAGCACGTAGTCGCGCGGCGAAACGGTGGCCAGCTGCCGGGTGAACGCGGCGACGTCGGTCACCTTCGGGACGCTCCGGCCGTCCAGCGCGGCGTCCAGGCCGGCGACCGTGCTCGTCGGCCGCGCGGCCGCCAACACCGCGGCCGGGTCCGCGACCGGGGTCAGCTGGCTGCCCGCGAGCGCGGTGATCACGGAGACCACCGGGACGTCGTGGTCCGGGTCGGTGGCCGAGACCAGCCGCGCGGTCAGCGTCAGCGGGACGTCGCCCGAGGCGTCCGGCTCGACGTCCACGACGAGCGGGCCCATCGGCGCGGTGCTGGTGAACACCGTGCCGTCGGCGCCCTGCTCGACCGTGCGCAGGCCGCACGCCTTGAGCAGCCACGCTCCGGCCGGGTCCGCCGACCTCGGCTGCGGGACCAGGTTCGGGTCCTTGAGCTTGCCCGCCGCGGTGACCGCGGCGTCGAGCTGGGCGGCGACCGGCGCCGCGAACAGCGCGCCGAACCCGAGCTCGAACCGGGACCCGCCGGCGTTGTCCTGACCCTTGAGCACCTTCGGCCACGGCCGGGCCCCGAGCTGGACGCACCGCCGGTCCAAAGTGGTCAGTGCTTCGGCCACGGTGGGCGCGAGCGGCTGGAAGGGCTGCACCTGCCAGGTGGCGAGCGCCGCGCGCTGGGTGTCCACGCGGGCGGCCACGTCCGGCGGCAGCAGGCGGTGCGCGTGGGCGTCGTCGCCTTCGGTGCTGCCCGCGGGCCAGATCATGTGCACCCGCCGGATCGCGTTGAGCAGCTGGCCGATGGCGGCCGGGGCGCCGGGGGCGACCAGCCGCAGGGCGATCAGCTGCGGGTCGGGCGCCTCGTCGACGCCCACCGTGCCCGGCACGCCGACGTCGGCGAGGAAGTCGTCCAGCGCCGAGTCGAGCCACGGCGTGCTGGGCAGCCGCACGCCGCGCAGGATCCGCAGCCGGGCGCGGTAGGACGCGTCGTCCTCGCGGGTGCCGGGCGGCTGGAGCGGCCGGGTGGCGGGGGTCTGCTCTTCGGCGTCCCAGAACAGCTCGTCGGAGAACCGCGGGCTGGACAGGTCGGCGCCGATCCGGTCGAGCGCGTTGCCGCTCGCCACCGCCAGGGTCCGCGACGCGCGGATTTCCCTTGCGGTGCGCCGGATCCGGCCCTTCTCGTCGAGCAGCACGGTCAGCAGCCGCCCCAGCACGCCCTCGACGAGGTCGAACCGGACGGCCGCGATGAGCTGAGCGGTGCTCAGCCCGACGCCGGTCTCGCCGCCGCGGATCCCGCGCGCCAGCACGGAAAACGGGGCGGTGACGTCACCCTTGCCCGCCGGTGGCAGCGCCGCCACCAGCGCGGTGCCCGCCGCGGTGTGCGGCGCGAACGTCACCACCGGCAGCGACTGCGGCGCACCGCCGCCGGTCTTCACCGCGGGCAGGACGGTCAGGCCCTGGGTGTCCACATCGGACAGGACGGTGCAGAGCACCAGCGGGTGCCGGGTCGCCGCGTCGACCACCGCCTCGACCTGGCCGGGGGACGTCGTGGCGTGCGAGGTCAGCGGGTGCGGGGTGGCCGCCGGGGACAGCGGCCCGATCAGTTCGGCCGCCGCGGCGGCCAGCGCCCCGGCACGGAGGTGGTCGGGGTCGAGCAGAGAGTGCGTGGTCATGGCTTCACCGCACCGTCAGCCGGCCGGGCGACTCGACGAAGACCGCGATCTGGTCGGCCCCGACGACGAGGTTTTCGTCCAGCTCGAGCACGTCGGGCGAGGTGTCGCTCTCCCCGCCGGACCCCACCGCGTCGACGGCGTACGGGAACCGCATCAGGTGGAGGTCGCCGACATCGACGACACCGGGCTCCGCCATCATCGCCGCGGACAACGCCGCGGCCCGCACCGGTTCCGCCAGCGAGAGCCCGTCGACGACCCCGCGCAGCCGGGCCGCCAGGCGCTGCTTGAGCGCCAGCGCGGCGGGGCTGAGGTTGCGGCTGGCGACCGACCCGGACGGCAGCGGCAGGCCCGAGGTCACCACGTCGGCCTGGACGGTGAAGAACACCTGCTCGGCCCGCACCACGTCGGGGAAGATCCCGACCGGGCGGACGTCCCGGATCGCCTGCTGCACGGCCGCGCGCAGCCCGGCCGCGCCGTCCCAGACCGCGGCTTCGGTCGGCGCGACGAGCACGGTGACGAAGAACGGTGACGACAGGTCGCGGTCGGCCGCGAACAGCCGCTCGAAGAAGGCGAACTGGCCGAAGATCGACTGCGACAGGTCGAGCCCGCCCCAGCCGTCGCGCACCACGACCTGCCGCACGCCGGGGACCAGCGCCACCGTGGCCGCGATCGAGTCCGCCGTCCACAGCGACCGCGGCGCGGCGAGCAGCAGCGCCCGGTAGCGGTCGTCGTCGAACTGCCCGTTGCCGCCGGTCAGCGCCTGCGTGTGCTGCACGCGGACCAGGCCCTGGCCGATCGACGACGCCGTGGCGAGGAAGCCGGCCGCCACGTCGGCCGCGATCATCGCTTCGAGCTTCGCGTCGGCGACCTCCCACCGGTCGATCCGCTGCGGGTGCCCGCCGCCGGCGTCGGTGACGGCGGGGTCGAGGTTGCCCACCGGGCCCGGGTCGAAGCTCGTCACCGGCACGACGGCGGTGGTCACCCCGGTCGTGAACTGGACCGCGGCGGCCAGCGCGATGCGGTGCCCGCCCGGCGTCGACAGCCGGGAACCGCGCGGCAGCACCAGTTTCGGCACGCTCGACGGCAGGGCCTTCGCCAGCGTCAGCGTCACGGAGCCGGTCGCGCTGAGGAACGGCCGGGTGATCCCGAGCTCCTCGCCGAGGTCGGACAGCGCGCGGCCGCGGGCCGTCGCGACGAAGCTGTCGTCGTACTCCGCCGCCAGCGCGGCCCAGGTCCGCGCGTCCTCCAGCGCCGTGACCTCGAGGAGCTTGCGCACGACGCTGCCGCTCGAAAGGTCGATGGCGGGGTCGATCAGCTGCTGCGCGAGCGCGATCTTCTCCGCCAGCAGGCGGGTGAACGGCTTGGGCAGGAACCCCGCGGGGGTCACGCCGAAGCCGGCGCTGCCGGTCGACCGGGTGACCGTCTCGTCGACGGCCAGGACGTCGGTCAGGTCGATGCTGGTCTCGTCGCTCACGGGGCCACCTCCCCGAACGACGTGCCGGAGGCGAGGCCGCCGGTGTTCAAGGTGGCCGGGTCGCCGCTGACCGCCTCGAACGAGACGGTGACGTCGAGCCGTCGGGAAGCGACGTCGCCGGTGGGCGACGGCGCGGACAGGTCGACCACGCGGCGCACCCGGGGATCGGCCGCGACCAGCTCGACCACCGCGCTGCGCAGGCCCTCCCGCGCCAGCACCGGGGACGTCTGGTCCACCATCGGCGTCAGGCCGAGGAAGCCGAACCGCAGGTTGAACGGGTCGCTGCCGCGCAGCGTGGTCAGCCCGACCGCGAGGTCCTGGCAGAGGGCGTCCACGCCGTCGACGAGGTCGAGGTCGACGCCGGCGGAAGTGCTGCGCAGCACCAGGTCCCGTGCGGTGTCGGCGGGGTCGGTCAGGTCGGCGCGGACGCCGACGCCCAGCAGCGCGCGGCGGCGGGCGGCGGAGTCGTCGCCCGGCGCGGCGCCCGGGGGCGTCGGGGGTGGGGGCAGGGCTGTCATCGGAACTCCTTCACGAGGCGGTGAGAACGGATTGCCCGGCGGCGAGCTTCACCGGCGTGGCCGCGGGCAGCGAGCTGGCGGACATCGAGTCGAGCAGGACCGGGGCGCCACCCACGGTCAACCGGGCGGCCCGGCCGGAATCCGGCGGCGCCGGCAGGGTGCTCACGCACTTCCCGGGCGGGATCGGTGCCTCGCACTGCAGGTACGGCTGCGTGAGCAAGCCGTCGAAGAGCACGACCTGGTCGCCGCCGACGGTCAACCGCCGGTCGGCGACCGCGGGCAGGGACACGGCGCCGTGGTGGTCGCACTCGGCCGAGCCGGATTCGGTGACGGGGAAGGCCATCAGCTCACGTCCATCGTGCCGCCGTCGAGCTGCACCCGGACGTCCTTGGTGTTCAGCTCGATCCGGTCCTCGGCGTCGAAGGTGATCGACTTCGCGCTGATCGTGACGCTGCCGTCGGCCTTCAGCACGATCCGCGCGGCCCCGTCGCCGGCCCGGCTCTCGATGAGCACGCTGCCGGCCCCGAACTCGTCGTCGGGTGACGGCCGGTCCGGGACGCGGGTGAGCGCGTCGGTCACGCGCAGCACGAACCGCGCGGTCTCGATGACGCGGGTGCCGTCCCCGTCGACCAGGTCGTGGCTCGCGAGGCCGTCGTCCGGGGCCTGCCGGTCCGGATCGCGCAGGTGCTCCCGGTCTTCGATCCCGACGGGCAGCGCCAGCCAGTAGTCCCCCGGCCGGGCGTCCGGGCCGGCGTCCGGCGGCCACAGCGCACCGACGTCGACGAAGTCCGCCGAGCTGCCGCCGACGTTCGCCAGCACCACCCGGGTGCCCGGGTACCGCGGCAGCACGAGACCGTAGCTGCCCCACGCGAACGGCGTCACGTACGGCACCTGGGTCAGTTCCGCGTGTGCGTCGGCGGTGATCTTCGTGCGCTGCGCGGCCTGCGGCCGGCCGTCCGGCGCCGCGTCGGAGTGCCAGACCTCGCTGGTGTGCTTGGGCGTGTCCGGGGACACGGCGTGGTCGTGGATCACCGCGGGCCGCGACCGGGTCACCCCGAGCGTCCGCTCGATCCGGTCCCCGACGACGTCGCCGATGGTGCTCGCCGCGCCCTGCGCGCTGTCGGCGAACGGCACGCCGGACCGCCGCGCCCGCTGGGCGTCCTTCGCCGTGCCGGGCGTGACCTCGTCCCACCCGTCGTCCTCGCCGGCCAGCACGACCGCGCGGATCGTCGTGAGGAACCCCCGCTCCCGGGAGATCTCGTGGCGCACCTCGATGATCCGGCACACCGACGCGTCGGCGTCCGGGTCGGCGACCCCGGCCGGCAGGTTCGGCACCGACGTCAGCAGGGTCGCGCCGAGGCCCGGCGGCTCGGTGACGGCGAAGTCCTCCGGTGGCAGCACCGGCGAGACCAGATCGCCCGGTTTCAGGTCCGGACGGCCCAGCGCGGTCACGGCGAACGTGCGCCGCGGCGGCCGCGGGCCGAACAACCCCGGCGGGATCCGCGAATCCCGCGGCAGGTCCGCGCCGCGTTCGATGGCGAGCAGGCCGCTTTCGTCGTCCATCGGCCGCTCGCCGTCCAGCCGCGGGGTGGTCCCGTTCTCGGTCCACTTGCCCAGGTGCAGGGTCCCGTCGCGGATCACGGCCGTCTCCTGGCTGTAGAGGCCGAGCGCTCCCTGGACCTGCGTGCTCAGTTCGAGCATGGCGGCCAGCGCGGTCCCCGGCGGGACGGCGGCGTAGTCCGGCACCCCCGGGGTGGGCTGCGCCCGTCCCAGCCCGTGCCCGACCACGGGCACGGCGTCACCCGCGACGTTCTCGACGGCCACCTGGAGCCCGTTGGCGTCCGAGCGCGGGGCGAAGCAGCGGCCCTCGACCCGGCGCTCGGCCAGCCGGGCCACCACCCGTTCCCGGCCCTTCGCCACCACGTCCATCCGCCGCTGACCGGGCCGCCGCCACAGCCGGTCCACCCGGAGCTCGGCGACCAGGCTGCCGTCCGGCGGGACCGGGGTGGTCGCCGAGAGCGGGTTGTCCAGCCCGGTGAACTTCGCGAGCCCGCCGAGCACCCCGGTCGGCGCGTCCTTCCACCACAGGTGCAGCGAGGCGTCCAGCGGGGTCCCGGGCGCGAGGCTGATCTTCCGGTAGTCCTCCGCCGTCATGCCTTCGACGACGACCTCGTAGCTGCCGCCGGTCAGGCCGGCCGGCAGCGCCGCGGTCACCGTGCCGGAATAGGTGTCGCTGCCGAGGGTGCACAGCTCGGTGCCGCGGACGCCGTGGCGGAACACGACGGCCCACGCCGGCACGGTGCCGGGCACGACTTCGTGGCCGCGGTCGAACGTGAAGCCCTTGAAGGCCATCACATCTCCTTTCCCAGCTGCGACAGCAGCACCGGGACACCGGGGTCGCCCACCGGGTGCGGCGGGCCGTCGTCCGGCGCCGGCGCGAGATCGCGCCAGCGCAGGGACAGCCGGCTGCCGAACCGGCCGGGGCTGCGCAGGGAGCCCGCGGTGAGCACGAGCTCGTCGACGATCACCTCGACGGCGGCCGTCCCCGGCGCGCCGGTCAGGCGGACCGGGACACCGGTCACCACCGGCACCGTCGCCCCGATCGCCCCGGTGACGACCAGGGTGAGCCGGGGCCACGCGGCGCCGTAGTCGCGGAAAGCGGTGCCGTCGGCCGGGTCCGCGGTGGTGAACACGACGGCGGACGGGTCGGCGGCGAGCACCGCCCGCGCGACCCCGAGCGGCACCGCGAGCACGAGGGCGCGGGCGGCGTCGAGGTCGACGCGGACGGGCAGCCCGGCCGTCAGTTCCTGCCGCACCACCCGGACCGCGGGGTCCGGTGGCGGCGCGGCGACGGCGGGCAGCAGGCGGGCGATCAGCGCGGGCAGGGTCCTGGACATCGTCGGCGCCCCCTCAGACCGGCAGCGCGTCGGTCAGGGCGCCGACACCGATCGACGAGACGTCGAGCAGCTTCGCGAGGCTGCCCGGGCGCGGGAGGTGCAGCAGCCGCAACGCCACGTCGAGGGTGTCCCGCCGCTGCGCGCTCTGCGAAAACGTCAGCGACTGCACCGCGAGGTCCGTCCGGATGGTCGCGGTCGTGATCAGCACCAGGCCGCTCTGCGTGCCGCCGGTGATCCGGGAGAGCGCCGTGCCCTGCCTGCTGGACTCGGCGAGGTTCTCCAGCGCGACCTTCCAGGTGAAGCGCAACGGGCCGAGGAGGACGGCGTTCAGCGACAGCGTGTCGTCGTGGCTGACCACCGCGACCCGCCGCCGGGTCCCGCCGACCTGCGGCACGAAGTACGCCGAGTCGATCGACAGCTGGGTCACCGCCCACAGCGGCACCGGCACGATGCCGTCGGACAGCACGGCGCTCGGCGTGTGCAGGTACGGTTCGAAAAAGCTCATCGTGTTTCCCCTCCGCGGGGCTCGGTGCCCGGCCTGCGCAGCCGTTCCTGGATCTCGGTGAACCGGGTGCGCAGGTCGGCGAAGTCGATCTTCATGTCCAGCAGGCGCTGCTGCAGGTAGCTCAGCTCACCACCGGCGTTCGTGATCACCCGCCGGACCCGGATGTCCGGGTCGTCGAGGATCGCGGCCGCCTTGGCCTGCCCTTCGGGCGTGGCGAGTTCCGCAGTGGACAGGCCCTTCAGCCGGTCCCGTGCCTTCGTCAGGCGGCCGACGGCGTCCGCCACCCCCGACGCTTCCCCGGTGAGCGGGTCCGGGAGGTCCTGCACGCGCTTGGTCAGTTCGACGACGTCCTTCTGGACGTTCTTGCCGATGTTCTCGACCAGGCTGCTCACCTCGCCGAGGCCGGACTGGGACAGCGTCTTGTTGTCGCAGAGCCAGATCTCCCGGCTGCCCTTGACGAGCACCATGAAGTCGGTGCCGCCCGCGGTGACGCCGATGTCCGGCGCCTTCAGCACGAGGACGTCCTTGCCGAGCTGGAACACCGCGGCGAATTCGCCCGCCATGCCGCGGACGTGCTTGCTCATGATCACGTCGCGGACGTAGACATCCAGCGGCACCAGTGGTTTGCCTTCGGCCGCGTCCCGCACCGCCTTCTCCAGCCAGGCTCCGGAGAGCTCCAGCAGGTGACCGGGGTTGCGGGTGCCGAAGTCCCGCAGCAGCGCGGAACCCCGCAGCGCCTCGGCGACCTGCCCGGTCGGCGGCAGCCCGAGCGCGGCGACCTGGCGGTCGAGCTGCGCGGCCCGGGAGCGGGCGTCGGGCGAGCCGCCGACGCCGGCTTCCACCGCACGCCGCTCGGCCTCCCGCGCCCGGTTCAGCGCGATCAGCGCGCGTTCGAGGTCGGCCCGTTCGCCCGCACCGAGGCCGTTTTCCGCGGCGAACCGGTCCATTTCCGCCGTGCGCCACGGCACCGGAACGCCCTGCGCCTGGCCGGGCCGTTCCTCGCCGAGGGCCATGGCCCGCACGAATTCGGGGTCGACGGCCGCGACGCGGTCGAGCACCGCCCGCTCCCCCGTGGGCAGCACGTGGTAGGTGGCCTGCACCCGGGCGTCCGGCGGGCGGCTGCCGCGCAGGCCGCCACCGAGCGCGTACGCCGTGTCGGGCGTGCGTGTCATGCCGATCGCCTCCGTCACCTGGGCCACTTCCCGGTGCCCCAGTACGCCGTTCAGTTCTTCCAGCACCCGGATCGTCGCCCCGGGCCTGCCGTCCAGCGCCGCGTCCACTGTGGACCGGCGCAGGTGCCGGGCGCGGCGGAGCGGCAGGCGCAACGGCTCGGGCAGCGCGTCGATCCGCTGGTTCAAACGCCGGGTCGCCCACCGCGGTCCATCCGCCGGCCGCGCCACCGGTTCCCTGGCGGGCGCCTGGGCTTCGAGGTCCGCGAACGGGTCCGGCACCGGCTCCGGCAGTGCTTCCGGCCGCGCTTCCGGCGTGCCGGGCAGTTCCGGGGCGGTGCGCAGCTGCCGCTGGGCCCAGAGGTCGGGCGGGAGCAGCTCCGAGCTCGTCTTGCGCAGCCGTTCCAGTGCCGAGCGCAGGCCCGCCAGCTCCTCGGTCCGCAGCTTCCGGCCGAAGGCCTTCCGGTAGTAGCCGTCCACCTCTTCGCGCAGCCGGCCGACCCGCTCGACCGCCGCGCCCATCTCGTTCACGTAGCGCTCGCCGAGGCGTTCGAGGGCCCGCAGCACCGACCGGTCGAGGTGTTCGCCGACCAGCTTTTCGGGGATTCCGGCCGCCTTCGAAATGTTCTCGACCGCGTCGCGCAGCCGCGGGAACTCCCGCACGCGCGCGCTCACCCTCGCCGCGGCCGCCGCGTCGACGACGACCCGGGCGCGGCCCGTCACGATCCCGCCTCCGTGCTCGCGGCCACGGCGGCGGCCATGGCGCGCATGGCGTGCCCGGCGACCTCGCCCTTCGGCACCGTGCCACCGAGCCGGTACTCGGCCGCCACGGCTTCGGCGAACTCGCTCACCACCGCCGACAGCGCCAGGTTCAGCACGTAGCCGGTGGTGAGCTGGGTGAGGAAGCTCTTGACGAAGTGCTCGGCGGTGATCGAAGCGAGGTGCCCCGCCACCTCCGTGAGCTTGCGCCGCAACGCCGCCGACGTGACCGCGTTCAGCTCGCCCTTGGCCAGCGCCCGCGCGCCGGTGATCGCGTCGCGCACCACGGCGGGCAGTTCCGGCGCGATGGCGAGGAAGCCCTGCAGCCACGCCCCCGCCAGCTCGGCCTCGACCTGCGCGCGGGACAGGATGTCGTCGCCCCCGAGCAGCGACCGCTGCAGATCGGCGTGCTCGTGCGCGGTGTGGATGCCTTCCCCGGCTTGGATCAAGCCGATCACCAACGCCTCCGCGGGGAAGAACACGGCGAGCAGGGTGAGACCGGCGAGCTCGAAGAATTCGCGGAACCGGGCCTTCGCGATCTCGTGCCCGGCCAGCGCGGCGAGGCCTTCGACGTAGATGTGCTCGTCGCCGAAGATCGACGCGCCGCTCTTGGCGCGGGTGAACATCGCCCGCAGCCGCTGGTCGGCCAGGTCGTGCACGCCGCTCAGCTGGGCGTGCAGCTCGCTGCTCCCGTCCGGTTCGAAGCTCGCCAGGCCGTAGGCGACCATCCGGTCTTCGCGCGCTTCCTCGGTCTTCTCCCGGTTGGTCTGCTGGATCTCCGCCAGCACGGCGAAGAACTCGCGGTCGACCGCGTCGGTCACCACCCGCCCGGCGGTCTCCGCCCCCAGGCTGTCCAGCTGCGTCGCGGCGCGCAGCCGGCGCACCACGTCGGCGATGTCGGCGAGCTTCTCCAGGAACGGATCCGTGAGCTGGGCGGTGGACCGCAGGTTCTTCACCTCGGCCTCGACCTCGTCGAGCGTGTGCCAGGCGCCGTGGGCGTCCTTGATCCGGTAGCCGGTGCGAAACGGGTCGAGCCCGGGCCGGTCCCGGCCGGGGAAGACCGGGGTGCGCACGACTTCGACCCCGTCGACCGACCGGTAGTTGTGCGCCGGCTCCGGTCCGATGCGGACGGTGCTGTCGTTGATCGCCTTGGCCCGCCGCAGCTTCCCGAGCAGGTCGGTCAGCTCGGGCAGGTCGGCGAGGAGCACCGTGAGGACGACGCGGGTGGCGGGCAGCCAGTCGGTGCTCGCCAGCCGGCCGGCGATGTCGGCCGCGCTCGTCTCCAGGCGCTCCAGCAGCGCGTCCTGGCAGGCGGCGACGAACAGCGACGCGACCACCTTGCGGCGCAGCGGGAAGTAGTCGCGGTGCAGGTAGCCCGCCCACTCCTCGGCGTGCCCGGCCAGCGGGCACGGCAGCTTCCGCGCCTTGTCGCGGGCGAGCACCGCCTTGGTGTAGGCGAAGAACAGGACGTTCACCGCTTCCAGCGCCGTCACGAGGTGGCGGAGCACCTCCTGGCGGGCTTGCGTGCCCACGAGCCACCCCAGGCCTTCACTCCGCCGCGCGATGACGGCGAGCGCGGCGAAGAGGAACGACCCGATGAACCGCGGTTTCGGCAGGCCGAGCGCGGCGGCGATCGTGTCGATCAGGTCGCCGAACGCGCCCTCGTCCCAGTCGGACACCTCCAGCTCGTGGAGGTAGGGCCGGTCCGGGTCGGCGTTCCCGGCCGCGTCCGGGTCGTGGCGCAGCGGCTCGCAGTCGGTGCCGTACCGCGTGTCCCGCGCCTCGGGCGCCTGCTCGGTGAGGACGAGCACCGGCAGCCCGGCCCGGTCGGCCAGCCCCGCCTGCCCGGCGAACCAGGCCACCGGCGTGCCGGCCAGCCGGTATTCGTAGAGCGACCCCTTCAGCCGGTACCGCTTGGCCCGGGCCGCCGCCCGTTCCGCCAGGCGGGGTTCGGGGACGTCCGGGGTCGCGGCGCGCCAGATCCGCACCAGGGCCGCGATCAGCGCCTTGCGGAAGGTGTCCTCGTCGGCGGCGTCGGCCACGAGGTGGAACGAGTCCGGGTAGCCGGCCGAGTAGCCGGGTTCCGCTTCCGCGTCCCGCCCGTCCGGCGGCAGCACGAACCGGTTCAGCTTGGTGCCCCACGCGACGCCGAAGGACCCGTCGCCGCCGGCGTCGACGAACAGCATCACCGCGGCACCGGCGGAATCCGCCGCGATCGCGAGCACGCGAGGCGGGCGGGTGTCCCCGCCGTACCGGACGGCGAGCGCGTCGAGCAGCTCGTCGGCGGTGGCGAACTGCCGCAGCCGGGGGGTCGTGCGGACCGGCTTCGCGGGCGCGGCGGCCGACGGCCGCAGGTTCGCGACGGCGGTCTGGACCGCTGCGTGCGCGCTGGCTTCCAGGTGCGCCGCGGCCCACGCCGGCACGGGCGCGCCGCGGAACCGCACGCTCACCTCCGGGGCCCGGCCGGACCACACCGCGCCGTCGAGCGCGTCGGCCCGGCCGGCCCGGCCGGCGGTCCGGGCCGCGGCCGCGACGGCCGCTTCCCGCACCAGGTCCAGCACGTGGGTGTCCAGCGGATCGCCGGTCAGGTCCAGCCGGATCCGCACCGGCATGCGCACGGTGGTCATGTCAGCCCCTGCAACGCCGCGGTCAGCCGGTCCAGAGCCGTGGTCACCAGCTGGTCCGGGTCGTACGGCGCGACCACGCGCACCTCGATCTCCACCGGGAACTGGAACACGAGCTCGGCCGGCCCGGACTCGTCACCCTCGGACGGCAGGATGACGCCGCTGCCCTCACCGGGAACCAGGTCGTCGAGCACGGATCTCCCCCTCTACAGCGCCGACTGCAGCGGACCGGACGTCTTGGCGCCGCCGGCGTCGGTCGCGTCCACGTGCATCGAGAAGCCGGAGAACGTCGCCTGCGGGGCGCCGGCCACCGTCGCCGCCGTCGGCGAGGCGCTCGTGATGACGCACCGGCTGAGCACGATCGTGGAGAACGACCAGTCGTCGCCGCTGCGCTCCTGCATCGAGATGCTGAACTCGGTCGCGTTCAGCGCCAGCGCGGTCAGCTGCGCGGTGGCCGGGCCGATCGCGTTGACCGTCAGCGAAAAGGTCAGCGAGTACGGCTGGACCACCACGCCGACGTGCGTGCGTTCGATGCTGTGCAACGGCTCGGCCGTGGTGGCGAACGTCGGCGTGAACGACTGGATCGGCGAGATCTCGTGGTCCACGCCCTTGTCGTCGGTGTAGCGCACGGCGAGGCGGGTGTTCCAGCTGGTTTCGGGACTCGACATGGTGGTCTCCTGCTCAGGACTTGGCGTCTAGGGTCACGTTGAGCCGGTGCACCGCGGGCCCGTACGTGATGCTGATGAGGACGGCCACCTGCCGGGTCTGGCGGGCGGTGACCACCTGGGCCTGTTCGGCGGCGGTGCGCGCGCTTTCCGGCAGCGCGAGGATCGACAGCAGCGGGATGCTGACGGAGAAGTCGTCGATCACCGCGCCCAGCTGCAGCGGGCCGAGGATGCCTTCCACCCGCACGCGCACGGCGGTCAGGCCGGCCTTGGTGACGCGCGCGTCCCCGATGGTGCCGATCAGCCCGGCCCGCAGCCGGAACTCGAGGTCGTCGAGCACGCGGCAGATGTCGACGTAGTTGCGGCCCGGATCCGACGAGAACGTCCCGCCGTCGCCGAGGAACAGCCCGGTGCCGGGCACGAGCGCCGGATCGATCAGCGGGATGGCACCCTGGCCGGCCAGCCCGATGACCTCGGCGGGCACGTACTGCTGGATGACCGGGATGGTGAAGCCCCGCACCTGCTTGAGCACGACGCTGGTGGCCGGGGCCTGGCCGGCGATCGCGCCCATCACGGCCGCGGCCGCGTCGGCGACCGGGTTCGGGCTCACCGTTTCGTCGGTGGTCGCGCCGCGCGCGGCGACGAGGATCATCCGGCCGGTCGCGCTCTTCAGCGCGCCGTAGGAGTTGGCCGCCAGCACGGTGTCCACGTAGGTCGCGCTCCGCGGCGTGGCCGGGTCGATCATCGCGACCGCCATCCGCCGGTTGCCCGCCGCCGACATGTTCTCGACGTGCTCGGCCAACGCGCGCAGCCCGGTGGCGGGGGTGCCGCCGGTGGTGGCCGCGCCCACGTTCACCTCCCCGGCGAGGCAGACGAACGTGACGTCGTCCGCGGCCTCGAGCCCGGCGAGCGCGGCGGCGTAGTTGCCGGCCGCCGGCGTGCGGACGCCGTAGACCTTGGTCGGCCGCGGGTCCTGCGCGAGCACCAGGTCGAGGCTCCGGCTCAGCGCGGTCGCCGCGCCGGCCTTGCCGAACAACGCGAGCGCGTCGGCGTGGCCGGTGACCACCAGCGGCGTCGACGCCGGCGCGGTGGCACCGTCGGCGTTGCCGACGACGGCGACCACGCCGGGCGAGCGTTGCGCGGCCGGGACCAGCGCGCTGGTGTCGATGACGACGTCGACAAAGGGGAAAGCCGGTTGCACGAGGGTGGCCATACCGATCTCCGTACGTGGTTCGGGCGTGGTCGATGCGCGTTTCGCGCGGGACTTGGTGGTCATGTGGACTCCGTGGTGGTGATGACGGCGACGCCCTGGCCGGCGAGCCAGCTCCGCGCGGCGCCCAGCCGGTCCGCCCGCCGCTGCTCCGGCGACGTGCCGGTCCGGGCCCCCGGCCAGCCGGGGTCGTCGAACGCCGTGGCGGGCACGACCCAGCAGACGAGGCGGTCGAACCGGCGGTCCGGTGCCCCGGGCGGGGCGTCGGCGACGGCGTAGCGGGCCGCGCCGAGCCGGGCGGCCGGCGTCGCCCGCAGCAGTTCCCGGGGACTCGTGTCCGCGGCCGCGGCGAGGAACGCCACGAGCACGGGCAACGGGACCGGGGCCGGCGGCGGGTCCGCCCCCGGCGGGCCCATCGCCACGGTGGCGTCGAGCGCGACCGGATCGTCCACACCGGACTGTCGCGCGGTGACGTCCACAATGGTGCCGTCCAGGACCGCCGTGCGGACCACGACGGCACCGGTCCACACCGCGTCGGCCGCGACGGGCGGTGCCTGCCCGGTGTCCCAGGAGGCGGCCACCTCCCACGGCACCGGCTCCCCGGTCCGGCGGAACTGGGCCGTCGCGGACACCCGGGGGTCGAGCGGCACCGCGAGGTCGAACCGGTCGAAGACGGCCGTCACCGGCTCGGTCACGAGCGCCGGGTCGAGCTCGTAGGCCACGGTGCCGAGCGCGAGCAGCGCGTCGGCGGTCAGCACGGAAGCGCGGGCCGCCGGATCGGCGAGCCGCAGCACGATCTCGCTGGCGACGTCCATGGGACCACCGTGGCAAGGCCGGTCGACAACCCGTCGACAACCGGTCGACAGCAGGGAAGTTGGGCCGAACGGCCCTGTATCCACCCGGTCGTCCGGTCCTCCTGAGAGAGGTGGGGACGGACGACCCGAGTGAAACCCGTGCGGCTCAGGGGCAGGCAAGACCGGAGTTCCGCGTGCTCGGCGCGTTCGAGGTCCGGCTGCACGGCAGGCCGCTGGACCTGGGCGGTCCCCGCATCCGCACGCTGCTCGCGCTGCTGATCGCGAACGCCGGGCGGGTGACCGGAGTGGACACCATGGCGGACGCGTTGTGGGACGTGGACGCCACTCCCGGCACCCCGCGCACGGTCCGGACCTACCTGTCGCGCGTGCGCCGCTCGCTGGCCCCGGTCGCCGAAGCCCTTGGCGTGGCCGACCTGATCGAGACCCGCGCGGCGGGCTACGCCCTGCGCCTCGACCCGGCGCTCGTCGACGCCCGCGAGTTCGAAGGACTGGTGGCCGCCGGGCGAACCGCCTTGGCGGCCGGGGATCCGGTGACAGCGGCGAAGCGGTTGTCACGCGCTTTGGCGCTGTGGCGCGGTGACGCCTACGAGGACTTCGCCGGCTCCGTGGCACTGCTGGCCGAAACGCGGCGGCTGCACGCGTTGCGGCTCGGCGCCGTCGAAGACCGCGTCGACGCCGACCTCGCCACCGGCGCGGGCGAAGCGCTGATCGGCGAGCTGACGACGTTGAGCGAGCGGCACCCCGGCCACGAACGCCTCTGGGGACAGCTCATGACGGCGCTGTACCGCGCGGGCCGCCAGGCGGACGCGCTGGACGCGTTCACCCGCGCCCGAGCGGTGCTCGTCGACCAGTTCGGTTTGGACCCGTCGCCGAGGTTGTCCGAAATCCACCGCCGGATCCTCGACAACGACCCCCGGTTACTGCCCACCGCGACCGCTCCGGCACGGCCGGTGGTCGTGGCGGGCCGCAACGACCTGCCCGGCGACATCGCCGACTTCACGGGCCGGGAAACGGAACTGTCCCGGCTGCTGTCCGTCCGGGACGGCGTCGCGCACACCGCGCCGAAGGCCGTCGTGATCGAGGCGATCGACGGGATGGCCGGCATCGGCAAGACGACGCTGGCGATCCACGCGGCGCACCGGCTCGCCGAGCAGTACGGCGACGCGCAGCTGTTCATCGACCTGCACGGGCACACCTCCGGGCAGGAACCGGTGACCCCGGCGGCGGCGCTGGACACCCTGCTGCGCGCGCTCGGCGTGGCGGCGGACCGGATCCCGCTCGACCCCGACGCCCGCGCCGCGTTGTGGCGGGCGGAACTCGCCGGCCGCTCGATGCTCGTCGTGCTGGACAACGCCGCGGACGCCGCGCAGGTGCGGCCGCTGCTGCCGGGCAGCGCCCGCGCCCTGCTGCTGATCACCAGCCGGCGGCGGCTGGTCGGCCTGGAGGCGGCGCACACGCTGTCGTTGGACGTGCTGCCGGAGGCGGCCGCCGTCGAGCTGTTCGCCGGCATCGTCGCCGACGACCGGCCGGCCGCCGAAGCCGGCGCCGTCCGCGACGTCGTCGAGCTGTGCGGCCACCTCCCGCTGGCCATCCGCATCGCGGCCGCGCGGCTGCGCACCCGGCCCGCGTGGACGGTGGCGCACCTGGCCGACCGGCTGCGCCAGGCGGGCCGGGCGCTGGCCGAGCTGTCCGCGGGCGACCGCAGCGTCGCCGCGGCGTTCGCCTTGTCCTACGGGCACCTGGACGCGGCGCAGCAGCGCATGTTCCGGCTGCTGGGCCTGAACCCGGGCCCGGACATCGACGTCCCCGCCGCCGCGGCGCTCGCGGCCGTGCCGCCGTTCGAAGCCGAGCGCCTGCTGGAAAGCCTCGTCGACGACCACCTGCTCCAGCAGCCGGTGACCGGCCGGTTCCGCTTCCACGACCTGGTCCGCCAGCACGCCCGGACCACCGCGCTGACCGACGAGCCCGAACCCGGGCGGCGGGCCGCGCTGCGCCGGCTGGTCGGCTTCCACCTGCACACCGGCCACCGCGGCAGCCGCCTGCTCGACCAGCAGCACCCGCCGATCGACGTCGGCGAGCCCCCGGCAGGCTGCGTCCCGGCCCCGCTCCCCGACGACGCGGCCGCGATGACCTGGTTCGACGTCAACCACGAGTGCGTCCTGGCGGCCAGGCAGGCGGCCGAGGACGCCGGCTGGGACACGTGCGTCTGGCAGCTGGCCTGGACGCTCGACAACTTCCACTACCGCCGCGGGCACCTGCAGGCCAACATCACTTCGTGGCTGGCGGGCCTGGCCGCCGCGGAGCGCCTGGAGGACCTCGCGGTGCAGGCCCGCGCGCACCGCCGCCTCGGCCTCGTCTACGGCCCGTTCGGCCAGGCCGCGGAGGCCCTGCACCACCTGAACCGGTCCCTGACCCTGGCCAAGGAAATCCGCGACACGCTCGGGCAGGCGGGCGTCCACTTCGTGCTGGCGCTGCACTGGACGCACGAGAAGGACGACGAGCGCGCGCTCGGCCACGCGACCAGCGCGCTCGAGCTGTACCGGGCCCTCGCGGACCGGAAGTGGGAGGCACGCGCGTTCAGCCTGATCGGCGCGTGCCTGAGCCGGCTCGGACGGCACGACGAAGCACGCGGCCACGCCGAGTCGGGCTTGGCCCTGTGCCGCGCCCGCGAAGACGTCTACGGCGAGGCCGACGCGCTCGACAGCCTGGCCTCGATCGCGGCGGAGACGGGCCGGCCCGCGGAGGCGCTGGGCCAGTCCCACCAGGCGCTTTCGCTGTGGCGGCACCTCGACAACACCTACCGCCAGGCAGGCACCCTCGCCGCGATGGGCGACGCGCACCACGCCCTCGGCCACCCCGCCCAGGCGCGTGAGGCGTGGCAGCAGTCGATCGACCTGTACCGCGCGCGGGGCCTGCACCCGGCGGCGGACGAGGTCGAGAAGCGGGCGGCGAACTCCGGCTGCGCCCGCGCGGCCCAGCGCCTTGAATGACTCATTCAGGACCTCACCGGCGTGCGTCGCGAATGACTCATTCGGGACCACCAACGTCCCGAATGAGTCATTCGCGACCCCAACCCGCCACCCCCGCATCAGCCACCCAGCGCCACCCGCCGCGCCGCGCCCAAAGCGCCGGGCAGACCGAGCCCGATGCGGCGTTCGGCCCAACGCCCTCCGGCGCCGGCCGCGATTCGCCCACGATTCGCCGTCTTCTCGTATCAGGACCCCGCACCTCTTACTCTCAGTGGTGTGGACGGCATCGACAGTCTCCGGCACGCCATCGAAACGATCCCCATCCCCGGCGCCCCGCCCCGGCTGTCGCGGCAAGGCGCCGCCGTCGGGCTCGCCCTCCTGGACACCTCGCTGCGGCTCAACCACGTGCGGCGGCTGACCGAACGGCTGACCGTCGTCGAGCACGGGACCGCGCGCCGCAGCACCGAGGTCGACGTCAGCCTCAAGCTCCTCGACGAAGGCCAGCGCCAGGCCACCGCGCAGCTGCAGGACCTCATCGGCCAGGAACACGGCGGCCGCGCCGCCGAGCGGCCGGCGCGGCAGCGGTCGCTTTGGGTGCCACTGGCCCGGTTGCCGCGGCGGGACGTCTCCCCCATCGACGTCTTCGACAGCTCGGGCCAGAAGCTGCCGCGGCTCACCCAGCACGAGGCGTCGCGGCTGGTCGCCGCCGGGCTCTACCGGCTGCTGCGCGGGATCCTCGGCAGCGACGAGAACGCGCAGACCGCCAAGCACGAGCTGAACACCTTCCTGTTCCAGGTGCACGAGCCGCGCTGGCTGATCCAGCAGGCGCTGCTGACGCTGCTCACCGAGCGGAACCACCCGGAGGAGGAGTTCGCGCTGGCCCCGGCCGGCGGCACCGTCCCCGGGTACGGGCGGCAGTGCCGGGAGCTGGCGCTGGGCATCCTCGACGGCTGCGCCGAGCTGCTGGTCGAGTACGCGTACCTGCTGAACGTCGCCGTCCGGGACTACATGCTCGTGGTCGCCCTCGACGACTCCGTGGAGGAACACCGGCTCAGCTACGAAACCCCGCTGCACGTCGACGCGCGCCAGCCCGTCGCCAAGGAGCAGTGGCGGCGGCTGGCCGCCAGCCGGCGCGGCTACGTCGTGAGCTACCAGACCATGATCCCGGCGACGCTGAAGTCCTACCACCTGGTGGCCCGGACCGCGCCGGAGGCCGAGATCTCGCGGATGTACCTGTCCACCGACGCCGATCAGCACCAGGTGGAGGGTCTCGCCGAAGACCTCGGGTCGCTCGCCGAACGGCAGGACGCCGCCCCGCTGCAGGAGGCCGACGGGGCCCGGCACAAGATCCTCGAGCTGCAGGCGCAGACCGTGCTGCGCCGGCTCGCGGACCTGCTGCGCCGCCGCAAGTGGGAGGCCGGTCAGTCCGGGGTGGAACTTTCCCCGCGCAGCCTGCCCGCCTGTCACCGGCTGGCCGCGGCGGCCACGACGGGCGAAGCGGTGCGGACGGGGACCAACGAGCTCGACAACTCGCTGCGGCGGCATCCGGAGTTCACCGCCGCGAACCTGCGCGAGGCGGCGCGCGAGCTGACCGACCGGGAGTTCGGGCAGGACCTCGTGCTGGTCAACGGCATCGCCGACAACGAGGCGCGCGCGTACTGGCGCCGCTCCGGCGGCCGCGACCCGCGCGGCGACCACGTCCGCGTGCGCGCCACGCTCGTGCTCAAGGACTCGACGAAGTCCGGTCCGCTCAACGTGACGTTCTACGCGCTCGCCGTCGCGACGGTGTCGTTCGTGCTCGGGTGGCTGCTGGTGGGCAGTCCGTGGCCGTACGGCCGGGAAGCCACCGAAGCGCTCGGGCACATCGGTGACGGCCAGTCCGTGATCACCATGTTGCTGCTGCTGCCCGGTTTCCTCTACAGCCGCCTGTCGCTGCCACCGCGCCGCACCGTGCTCGGCTACCTCGGGACGCTGCCGCAGGCGCTCGTCCAGCTGAGCATCGCGGCCATCGCCGGGTTCGCCGCGACCGTCGCGAC
Organism: Amycolatopsis sp. cg9; assembly: GCF_041346945.1. Classification (NCBI taxonomy): domain Bacteria; kingdom Bacillati; phylum Actinomycetota; class Actinomycetes; order Pseudonocardiales; family Pseudonocardiaceae; genus Amycolatopsis; species Amycolatopsis sp. cg9. The sequence goes on from NZ_CP166850.1 coordinate 8,457,531, forward strand.
GCAGGCGAGGGGCGAAGTCGTGCAGGTGGCGCTGACGGTCGCGGTGGGGCTGCCGGTGCTCGCCGCGCTCGTGCTGTTCGGGCAGGCGTCCTGGCGCGAATCGGCGATCCCGCTGTCGCGCATCGGGGCGCCGCGGTGGGCGGGCGCCGGTGCCTGGGACCGCCGCCGGCCGCTGGAAGCCGACGTCCGGTTCGACTCTTCGGGGGGATGGTGAGGATGCGCGGCCAACGGGTCTCCGTGCGCAACGTCGCCGATCTGGCGCGTGCGGGCTTCGAAATCGCGCGGCAGCCGGTGACCAAAGTGGACTTCGAGGTGCACCACGCGATGGCCCGCCACGGCTACCTGCGCGAGCTGGTCACCGCGGACGCCGACAACGCCGTCTTCCTGGAGACGCTGTGCTCGGCCACGAACGGCGCCGGCGTCGTGATCGGCACCCGCACCCGCCAGCCGCTGGACGGCACCGAGGTCGTCGAGCACGTCGACGGCCACCGGCCGGCCGAACGCCCGGAGCAGAACGACGGCGGCTGGGTCTTCCACCAGACGACCTCGCCCAACCCGACGTTCATCTACGAGTCCGAGCAGACCTTCGAGGGCCTGATCTCGATCGATCCGGCGGCGCGGGAAGTCAGCGAATGGCACGGACTGGCCGTCCGTGACCTGGTGCGGGAGATCTCCGACGCCGCGGCGGCGTTCATCGACGCGCCGCTGCTGTCGCTGCAGTGCCCGGCGCAGCTGCCGCTGGTCGTGAAGACCCGCAACCACGACCTCCGCACCCGCAAGGAGATCGCGTCGCCGTGCGCGTCGCTGGCGGTCCGGTTCGCGATCGCGCTGCGGGACGTGTCCGCGGCCGCGCGGTTCGAGCTGGCCGACCGGTTCCGCGAGCTGTGCGAGAAGCACGGCTACAGCTTCTGGCTCGCCGACACGCGACCGGGCCACCGGCAGGGCAACTGGTTCGAGGTCTACCACGCCGACGGCGAGTTTTCCCCGCTGTACAAGGGCGACCTCCGCTCCCGCCAGCGCATCGGCACGTGCCTCCCGGTGACCTTCGTCGGCCCGGCCCGGATCGGCTCGACGCACGCGATCGTCTCGTTCCTGCAGCGCTACCCGCAGGTGGGTGTGGTGGGCTGCGCGGGCACGACGCTGTCCGACGTGGCGTTCGTCCACCTGCAGCTGGCGGTCCACGGCGTCGCCGCCGACCGGCTGAACCGCATCCTGGCCAAGCTCCTCGGCGAGTCGTCGACCCCGGCGCGCCCGCAGAAGCTGCTGCGCGAGCTGTTCAAGCGGCTCGGCCTGCCCCCGGACCCCGACGACCCGGCCCCGCCCTCGACGGACCCGACGGCCGACTACCAGACCTTCGCCGGCCCGGCGTTCGCCTACCGCCCGTTCCAGATGCCGGACTGCCTGGCGGTGTGGGTGTCGTGGGAGATCGCCCGCCAGCACCAGGGCCTGGCGGCACCGCTGGAGTGTCTGTACCGCGCCTTGAGCCAGGTCGCGTCGGCGGGTGACCTGGCGACGGTCGAGTACCTCATCTGCCGCGCGACCGAGCAGTCGGTGATCCGCGGGAAGGCGAAGCTGGCGGTCCCGAAGTCGGTCCTGCGGCAGTTCGCCTCGGGCGGGGTCGAGCTGCCGGCGTCGAAGCTGTGCGCGATGGTCGAGGAGGCGTGGAAGGCCCAGGTGGACCGCTCCGGGGTGGACGGGGTGAGCGAGCTGACGGTGGCGTGGCGCGAGTCCTGGCTCGGCCACTGGACGTACTCCTGACCGCCGCCGGCTCGTCCAGGCCCTACCGCACCACGCCGGCGAAGAGGACGAGCCCGAGGCCGACCAGCAGCAGCGGGACGACGACCAAGGTCCAGGTCAGCAGCCGCTTCAGCTTGTAGACGGCGACCAAGGTCTCGTACTTCATCTGCAGGTCGGCCTCGTCGACGTCGTCCGCCTCGAGGATCCGGGCCACCACCTGCTCCATTTCGGTGCCGGCCCGGACCTCGTGCGCGGTCATGATGCCGAACTGCGCGAGTGTTTCAGCCATGGCGGTGACCTCCCGCTTTCCGGTGCTACTCGCAGGTCGTCCCAAGCGGCACCGCCGTTACGGCCGGCCGCCTACAGGCGCTTCTTCGCGTCCGGGCGGGCGGGGGTCGCCGCGGGCGGGCCGCCGATGTCGGACTCGATCGCCGCCGTCACGATGCGGTTGCGGTCGCCTGACGACAGGACGCCGTTGCCCACCAGTTCCTGGGTCACCGCCTTCACGTGCTGCACGAACCGGTCGTGCGAGGCGTACTCCGCGGTCTCGTCGATGACGTCGTTGAGCGTGCAGCCGTTGCCCGTGTCGATGTTCTCCACCTGGCTGTCGATTCCGCCGATCACCACCGTGTCGCGGGTGTCGGAGTTCGGGCACGCGTCCGGTGGTGGCGAGGCCGCGACCACCGTGAACGTGCCCGCCACCTCCGCCGACACGTTGCCGGCGACGTCCGTGGCCCGCGCGCGGACGGTGTGCGCGCCCAGCGCGGGCACGACCACCGGTGCCGGGTACCGCGTCCACGCGCCACTGTCCAGTTTGTACTCCACCAGGCCCACCCCGGACTCCGCGTCGGAAGCCGCGACGGAAACCGTCGCCTGGCCCACGTAGTTCCAGCCGCCGTCCTGCTTGCCGGTGACCTGGAGGGAGACCGACGGCGCGGTGGTGTCCCCGCCGGCGACCACGGTGAACGCGACCGAACCCTCCGCGGACGCGTTCCCGGCGACGTCACGGGCGCGGTAGCCCACCGTGTGCGCGCCCGCCGCGGTCACCGGAACCGGTGCGGCGTAGGCGGTCCACGCCCCACCGTCCACCTTGTACTCCACCGCGGCGACCCCGGAACCCGGGTCGGAAGCGGTCACCGTCACGGTCGCCTTGCCGACGTAGTTGCCGTCGGCGTCCTGCGTACCGGCCACGGAAGCCGAGACCACCGGCGCCGTCGTGTCCCGCTTGACCACCGTGAAGGAGGACATGCCCTCCGGTGACGTGTTCCCCGCGGCGTCGGTCGCCCGGAAGTGGACCATGTGCGCGCCCGCCCCGGTCACCGCGACCGGCGCCGAATAGCGCGTCCAAGCACCGCCGTCGAGCTGGTACTCCACCGAAGCGACCGCGGAATCGGCGTCGGTCGCCGTCAAGGTGACCGTGGCGACGTCGAGGTAGTTGCCCGCGGAATCCTTGTCCCCCGAGAGAGACGCGGTCACCGTCGGCGGCGTCGTATCGCCTTGCCCCTCGACGATCGTGAAGTGCGCCATCCCCTCTTCGGACGTGTTCCCGGCGACGTCGGTCGCCCGGTGGTGCAGCATGTGCATGCCCACCGCGGTGACCACCACCGGCGCCGAATACGCCGTCCACGCGCCGCCGTCGAGCTGGTACTCGACCGAAGCCACCCCGGAGCCCGCGTCGGTCGCCGAAAGCGAGACCGTGGCCGACTCGATGTAGTTGCCCGACGGATCGCGGTCCCCCGCCACCGCGGCGGTCACGACCGGCGGCGTGGTGTCCCCGGTGCCGTCGGAGACCACGAACTCCCCAACCATCGCGGTGTGGCCGGGGATGGTGCAGAAGTACCGGTACTTGCCCGGCGTGAGCGTCACGACGGCTTCGTGCCGGCCGTTCTGCGGGTCGAACGGGTTGGCCAGGATGTTGAGGGAGACGTCGTGGTTGTAGCCCGGCGTCGAGGTGTCGAACGTCAGCGTGTGCGACATCCCGGTCGTGTTGCCGGTGGCTTCGCTGTTCTCGAAGACGATGGTGGTCTCGCCGGGCAGCGCGCCGGTCGGCGCGGACGCGTATTCGGTGGTGCTGTTGTTCCCGGTCCAGGTCAGCGTCTGGACCGGCGCCGCCACCGCGGGGGTGGCCAGCCCGAGCAGGGCGAGAAAAGCCGTCAGCAGCACGGCGATCAGTCGTGGGGACATCGCGGGAGAACCTTCCTGGGATGGGACGGATGGGGGCCGGGCGCACGCCCGGCCCCCATCGCGCTACAGCTGCCGCACCCGGATGTTGCGGAACTCGATCAGGTCGTTGTCGCTGTGGTTCTGCAGCCCGATGAACCCGCTGACGAACTGCCGCAGGTCGGTCGGCGGGTCACCCGCGCGCGACGACTGCTGGCCCGGCGTGTTGTCGAACTCGTTGATCACCACGCCGTTGCGGATCATCGTGTAGTGCTGCCCGACGACCTTGATCTCGTACTCGTTCCACGTTCCCTTCGGCCGCGCGCCCGCCTGGTCGAGCGGGCGCGGGTCGAAGTTGTAGACCGACCCGGTCTTCTGCGGTTCGCCGGTGTCGCCGTCGTAGATCTGGATCTCGTGGCCGCAGTAGATGGCCACCCACGCCTGCGACGTCCGCGCCGACCCGACCGTGCCGCAGCTGCCCGGCGGCCGCTGGTCCAGGGGTGTCCGCGGATCCGGGAAGCGGACGAAGACGCCGCTGTTGGCCCGGTACCCCTCGGGTGCGATGTCCTTGAACTGCACCTTCACCGAGAAGTCGCCGAACTGCCGCTGGGCGTACCAGAGCATGCCCAGCCCGCCACCGGCCCGGATGGACCCGTCGGGTTGCAACGCGAACTGCCCCGACGGCGCTTGTTCCCACGCCCGCAGCGACGCGGCGGTGCCGTCGAACAGCGCCTCGTACCCCGTCGTGCCCGGCTTCCCGATCGGCGACGCCTCCGCCGCCGCGTTCAGCTCGGCCACCTCGGCGTCGTTCAGCACCCCGAGGTCGGAGAGCGTCTCGGTGGCCTGCCCGACGTGGTTGACGAACGCCGCGTGCGTGGTCCACACGCCTTCGTCGTCGATGAAGTCGTCGACCGTGCAGCCACCGCCGGCGTTGCGGTTGACCACCTTCGTGATGCTGTCGCCCAACGTCACCACCGGGCTCGGATCGGCCACCACGCAGCCGACGTTCACCGCGGTCCGGGTCGTCACCGCTTCACCGTTCGCGTAGGTCACGGTCAGCTTCGCGGTGAAGATCCCCGTGCGCGGGTAGGTGTGCCGCGGGTCGGCCTGGGTGGACACCGAGCCGTCGCCGAACTCCCAGCGGTAGGACACGCCGCCGGACTTCGACCCGGTGAACGCCGCCGTCAGCGCCTTGTTCTGCACCATCGTCGACGTCGCCGCGGGCGCCGGGGTCGGCGCGCCGCCGGTGTAGCTGATCTTCAGCAGCTTCTGGTTGGCGTCGAGCGAGAAGAACCCGTTGCCGTAGTCCAGGACGTACAGCGCGCCGTCCGGCCCGAACTTGGCGTCCATCCAGCTCTGCACCCGGGTGTCACCCGAGCCGCCCGGGATGATCTGCCGGAACGTCTCGGCGAACACCGGCGGCTGGTGCGTCGGCACGCCGGCCGGGTCGACGGTCACCGCGACCCGGTTCTGCGCGTTCGACTCGTCGCCGATGAACCACTTGTTGTCCCAGTACGCCGGCCAGGCCACGCCGCTGTTCGTGTTGACCAGCGAGCGGTGGTACGTCGGCCCGGACATGACCGCCTGGCCGCCGCCCCGCAGGTACGGCTGGGTGTAGGTGGCGTCCGCCGCGACGTACGTCGGGATGGACGAGCCCGGCCGCTTCGGGAAGACCGGCCCGCCGCCGTCCGGCGAGTACCAGATCATGTTGTCCTTGATCGGCGGCAGGTTCACCAGGCCCGTGTTGCGCGGCGAGGTGTTGACCGGGTTGTCGCAGTCGTACCAGCCGGTCAGCTCGGCCGCGTTCGTGCTGCTGCGGTCGCGGTAGGGCTGCCGGTTGCCCATGCAGTACGGCCAGCCGTGGTTGCCCGCCTCGGTGATGATGGTCGCCGTCTCGTACTTCGCCGGGCCCAGTTCGGGGCTCGGCGAGGACGCGTCGGGACCGACCCAGCCCGCGGTCATCCAGTTGTGCACGGGATCGATCTGCAGCCGCGAGATGTTGCGGACGCCCATCACGTAGATCTCCGGGCGCGTCTTGTCCGCCGGCCCGTTCGGGAACAGGTTGCCCGCCGGGATGGTGTACGTCCCGTTGGCCTCCGGGTGGATCCGCAGGATCTTGCCGCCCAGGTCGTTCGTGTTGCCCGCCGTGCGGCGCGCGTCCTGGAACGAGAGGCCCTTGTAGTCGAGCGTCCAGTTGTTGCCCGAGTAGCCGTTCGAGCCGCCCGAGGAGTTGTTGTCCCCGGACCCGACGTAGAGGTTGCCGTCCTTGTCGAACGCCATGCCGCCGCCGGCGTGGCAGCAGCTGTGGATCTGCACATCCCAGGACAGCAGGTCCTTGCGGGTCGCCTGGTCGATCGTCTGCGCGGTCGCGTTGTAGGTGAACCGCGAGATCGTGCGCTTGCCGATCCGCTTGTCGCGGTCGATCGACTCGTGCGGCATCCAGTAGGCGTAGAACCAGCCGTTCTCGGTGAACTTCGGGTCCAGCGTGATCCCGAGCAGGCCCTCTTCGTTCTTGACCAGCTCGTCGCCGCTGCCCCGGTTGCCCATCACGCGCAACGTCGTGAGCAGCTTGACCTTCTTGGTGACCGGGTCCCACTGGTGGATCGTGCCGCAGCCGAGGCCGACGTTCGGGTCGTCCCAGCTGACGACCGGCCCGGTCGGGCAGGCGGCCTTGCCGATGTAGAACACCTTGCCGTCCGGGGCGATGGTCAGCCCGTGCGGCTCGCCGATCTGGTCGAGCTGCCCGGCCGCGTTCTTGCCGGTCAGCCGCTCGACCTTGTAGTTCGCGGCGATCCCGGCCTGGCAGTCGCCGCGCACCATCCCGGTCGTCCAGCGCAACGCGCCGAGCAGGTGCTTCCGGAACTGGTCTTCGCCGTAGGACCCTTCGGTGCGGCCCATGCCGGTGTAGAAGGAGCGGCCGCCGTCGTAGTCGCGGCACCACGAGATCGGGTGGAACGCGCCGTTCGCGCCGACCCCGGGGTTGTAGCCCTTCTCCTCGACCTGCGCGACCGTGTGGACGGTGCCGACCGGGTTGGTCTCCCAGTTGAGCCAGCGGTCGGTGCGCGTCCAGTTCTGCGGCAGCCCGGCGGTGGCCGGGTGCTGCGCGTCGAGGACGTCGACCACGGCCTGCTGCGGCGCCGGCTCGGGCGGCGGCGGGGTCGTCGAGGTGTCCTTGAACAGCTTGAGGTCGGCGAGCTGGATGATCGGTTCACCGGCGTTCGCGGTGATGTTCAGCCGGTAGTTCGCGTACGCCGTGGTGTTGGCGAAGGTGAACGTCCGGGTCTGGAACGGATCGGTGAACACCTCGTTCGCCCGCGTGTCCAGGTCGGTCCACGTGGCCCCGTCGGCGGAGCCCTGCAGGGTCCAGTTCTTCGGGTTCCGGCCCGGGAAGTCGTTCGCCGACACCAGCGAGTAGCTGCTGACCGCGACCGGCGCCGCCATCTTGTAGGCCGCCCAGCCGGTGGTGGCGAACGTCAGCCACTTGGTGTTCTCGTTGTTGTCGGCCAGCTTTTCCTTGGTTTCGTTCGGCGGGTTCTCCCCGCTCGCCGTCACCGCCGCGACCGCCTCGGGCGTGGGCCGCGCCCCGATCGGCCGCGCGCCGATCAGGCCGGTGAACCACTGGGACGAGTCCTGTGCGCGGGCGGCGTCGGAGATGCCGAGGAACCCGCCGCCGGCCTTCATGTACGCCTGCAGCGCGCCTTCCTGGTCACGGCTGAGCGTGATGCCCTGTGCGGACAGGTAGACGACACCGCGGTAGCGGGCCAGGTTCGCGGCGCTGAACACGGCGGGGTCCGAAGACGCCGTCACCGTGATGCCGTTGTCCGTGCCCAGCCTCGCGATCGCGTCGGCCGCGCGCAGCACGGGGTCCTTCTGATCCGCCGCCGCGCCGTGGAAGACCAGCACGTTGACGGGCACGTTCACCGCGGCGGGCGCGGCCTGCGCCACCGGCATCGTGATCAGCGGGGCCCCGGCCGCCAGGACCGAGCCGATGGCGAGCACGAGCGCCCCGCGCCTTCCGAACCACCGTTTTCTCATAGCTCCCGTCCTCATGCGTGCGTCCGTCCATCCGGGCTCATGTCGTGCCCGGAATGGTCATGCAGCTTGAACCGGTCGATCGCTTCCTGCGCCCCGTCGGGCAGGCTGCCGTCGGCGTTGCGGACCAGGAACAGGCCCACCATCCCGCCGTCGGAATGGGTCTGGACGTGGCAGTGGTACATCCACGCCCCCGGCCCGACGCCCTCGCCGGCGATCACCTGGAAGCCGAAGGAGCTGCCGGGGTCGAGGTTCTTGTTGTCGACGGTGGCAGCGTTGTCAGCGGCGCCGCTGAGCATCCCGGTGCGGGTGTCGGCCCAGCGGTGCGCGTGCAGGTGGAACGTGTGCGGCAGGCTGCCGTACCCGATGCAGACCCACTCGACGCGCTCGCCGAGGCGGGCCTCGAGGATCGGCGTGTCGGGCGCCATCTTGTGGTTGATCATCATCTCGTTGAACACGACGGTGTACTGCCGGCTGGGCAGCAGGTCGCCGCGCTTGCGCACGATCAGCCCGCCGTAGAGCCCCCGGGCGAGGCCGGCGGTGCCGTGGTCGGTGCCCATCGCGTGGTCGTGGTAGTGCCAGTAGCCGGCGTTGCCCGGCATCCAGAACCCGCCGCCCGCGTCGTACCGGGCCCGCGTTTTCCACGTGTAGGTCCGGGTTTCGCCCGGCTTGTTGAACGACGCGTTGAGCGGGGCGCCGTCGGACCCGGTGTCGTAGTTGACGCCGTGCGGGTGGATCGACAGCCGCTGGTCGGTCCGGTTGACCAGTTCGATCTCGAGGGTGTCGCCCTCGTAGATCTCCAGCAGCGGCCCGGGGATGGTGGCCTTGCCCGGTTCGAGGCCGTAGCCGTAGAGGCCGCCGGGCAGGGCTTCGGCGTAGATGGTGATCTGGCGGTTCAAGCCCGCCGCGAAGGCCGAATCGGCCATCCCGACCGCGGGCACGAGGACGCCCGCGGCGGTTCCGGCCAGCATCGACCGACGTGACACTCGCATGCGACTTTCCCCCGGGGTCTCAGAAACGCACGGTGCGGAGGTACTCGAACCCGACCTTGGCGGTGTTCAGCGGGTCGGTGGGCTGGTCGTGCTCGACGATGTATTCGCCGATGTTGTGGCAGGACGCGGCGAAGATGCGCGGGAAGTTGATGACACCCGCGCCGGGGTCGACCATCTGCCCGTCCGCGGTCCGGTCCTTGACGTGGTACTGCCTCACGCGCGGGTAGTTGCGCCGGAACAGCTCGACCGGGTCCGCGCCGCCGTTCACCGCCCAGAACAGGTCGATTTCCAGGTGCACGAGCCGCTTGTCCGTCTTCGCGGTGAGCACGTCGTAGGGCACGACGCCGCCGATCGGGGCGAATTCGTGGTCGTGGTTGTGGTAGCCGAGCTTCAGGCCGGCCTTCTTGAAGGCGACCGCGGCGGTGTTCATGCGGCCCGCGAACGCCTCCCACTCGGCGATGGTGCCGAAATTCGCGTACGGCACGACGACGGAGCGGTTGCCGAGGACCTTGGCGTCGGCGATCGTCTGGTTCAGGTCGCCGTCGATGCCGACGTGCGTCGAGGAGGCCTCGATGTGGTTGCGGTCGAGGATGGCGCGGAACTCGGCGGCGCTGCGGCCGTAGGTGCCGGCCAGCTCGACCTTCCGGTAGCCGATGTCGGCCAGCGCGGACAGCGTGCCTTCGGGATCGTTCTGCAGGAGCGACCGCAGGGAGTAGAGCTGGATGCTGATCTTGTCGAGCGGGATGCGCTGCCGGGCTTGGGTGGCGTCCGCGGAACCGGGTAGCGCGATCGCTGCCGCCCCCACCGTGAGGGCCGCTGTCGCCACGTTCAGGAACGTCCGTCGGGAGTGCTGCTCAGCTTCATGACCGCACATGGAACTCCCTCATCTCTGGTTGCTGAAAGCCGCGTCGAAAGCCGCCGACGGCTGGTCGAACAGGTGCTCGCGCAGGTACTTCACCGCCTCCGCCGCGCCACGGAGCCGGTCCATCCCGGCGTCTTCCCACTCCACCGAGATCGGGCCGGTGTAGCCGATCGAATTCAGCGCCCGGAAGCAGTCCTCCCACGGGACGTCGCCGTGGCCGACGGACACGAAGTCCCAGCCCCGCCGCGGATCCGCCCAGGCCAGGTGCGAGCCGAGCCGTCCGTTGCGGCCGTCGAAGCGCTTGCGGGTGTCCTTGCAGTCGACGTGGTAGATCCGGTCGGCGAAGTCGAGGATGAACCCGACCGGGTCGAGGTCCTGCCAGACGAAGTGCGACGGGTCCCAGTTCAGCCCGAACGCCGGCCGGTGGTCCACGGCTTCGAGCGCGCGCTTGGTCGTCCAGTAGTCGTACGCGATCTCCGACGGGTGGACCTCGTGCGCGAACCGGACGCCGACCTCGTCGAAGACGTCGAGGATCGGGTGCCAGCGACGGGCGAAGTCCGCGTAACCGTCATCGATGTCATCGCGCGTGACCGGCGGGAACATCGCCACGTACTTCCAGATCTTCGACCCCGTGAAGCCGATGACGGTGTCCACGCCGAGCTTCGCGGCGGCCCGCGCGGTGTCGGCCATTTCGGCCGCCGCCCGCTGCCGGACGCCCTCGGGTTCGCCGTCGCCCCAGATGCGGGACGGGAGGATCGCGCGGTGCCGGGCGTCGATCGGGTCGTCGCAGACGGCCTGCCCGACGAGGTGGTTGGAGATCGCCCACACCTTGAGGCCGTGCTCGGCCAGCAGCGCCAGCCGCGCCGGCACGTAGTCCGGCTCGGCCAGCGCGCGGTCGACCTCGAAGTGGTCGCCCGAGCAAGCGATTTCCAGGCCGTCGTAACCCCAGTCGGCGGCGAGCTTGCAGACCTCCGTGAACGGCAGGTCCGCCCACTGGCCGGTGAACAGCGTGACGGGACGGCTCATTTCCCCTCCTCCACCGCGGTCCAGGACGCATCGGCCGCCGCGCTCTGCTCGACGGCGTCCAGCACGCGCTGGACACGCAGGCCGTCGTCGAAGCTCGGCGCGGGGTCGGTGCCCGCGCCGATGGCGTCCAGCAGGTCCGCGACCTCGTGGGTGAACGTGTGCTCGTAGCCGAGCAGGTGGCCCGGCGGCCACCACGCGCCGACGTACGGGTGCTGCGGCTCGGTGACGAGGATGCGGCGGAACCCGGCTTCGGTGCCGGTGCCCTCGTACCACTGGAGTTCGTTCATCGCCTCGAAGTCGAACGCCAGGCTCGCCTTCGAGCCGTTGACCTCCAGCCGCATCGCGTTCTTGCGGCCCAGCGCGAACCGGGTCGCTTCGAAGGTCGCCACCGCTCCGCCGGACAGCCGCGCGAGGAACAGCGCGGTGTCGTCGACCGTCACGTCGTCCGTCCCGCCGTTCTCGGCGGGCCGCTGCTTGACGAAGGTGTTCGTCAGCGCCGAGACGCCGGTGATCAGCTCGCCGGTGACGAACTGGGCCGCGTCGACGATGTGCGCGCCCAGGTCGCCGAGCGCCCCCGACCCGGCGGATTCCCTGCGGAGCCGCCAGGTCATCGGCGCTTCCGGGTCGGACAGCCAGTCCTGCAGGTACGCCGACCGCACGTGCCGGATCTCGCCGAGCGCCCCGCTCGCCACCAGCTTCCTGGCGTGCGCGAGCGCGGGCACCCGGCGGTAGTTGAACGCGACCATGGACCGGACCCCGCGGTCACGGGCCCGCCGGGCCGCCTCGGCCATCGCTTCGGCCTCGGCGACCGAGTTGGCGAGCGGCTTCTCGCACAGCACGTGCTTCCCTGCTTCCAGCGCGGCGATCGCGATCGCCGCGTGACTGTCCCCCGGCGTGCAGACGTCGACCAGGCCGACGTCGTCGCGCTCGACGAGCTTCCGCCAGTCCGTCTCGACGGCCTCCCAGCCGAACTTGTCCGCCGCGGCCTTGGCCCGGGCCTCGTCCCGGCCGCCGAGGACGGCGAGTCGCGGCACCAGCGGTGGGTCGAAGAACCGGTGGACGCTGCGCCAGGCGTGCGAATGCACCGCACCCATGAACGCGTGGCCCACCATCCCGATCCCGATGGTTTCCCGTGCCGGGCTCATACCCCTCCTTTGGTCTGGCGAAAAAAGTCCGGTCAGGAATCGAAGCCGACGTCGAGGTACTGGTCGACGTTCTCCTTGGTGACCACTGCGGAGTACGTGGTGATCTCGGCCGGGATGTCGTGCTCGGCGAGGTCGCCGATCCCCTTGGCCTGCCCGAGCAGCCGGGCGAGCGCGACCGCCGTCGAGGCCATCGACGGGCTGTAGAGCACGGTCGCCTTGATCGGCGACGAGTCGGCCTTGATCAGGTTCATCATGTTCTTCGAGCCGGCGCCGCCGACCATGATGAACTCCTTGCGGCCCGCGGTGTCGATCGCGGCGTTGACGCCGATGCCCTGGTCGTCGTCGTGGTTCCACAGCGCGTCCAGCTTGGGCGCGCCCTGGAGCAGGTTCGCGGTCTGCTGCTCACCGGACTCCGACGTGAACTGCGCCGAGACCCGCGGGCCGACCTTGAAGCCGCTGCGCCCCAGCGCGTCCGCGAAGCCCTTGCTGCGTTCCTGGGTCAGCGGCAGCGAGTCGATCCCGGCGACCTCGCCGATGACCGGGTTGGCGACGTTCTTCTTCTTGAGCTCGGCGGCGATGTAGTTGCCCGCGTTGACGCCCATCCGGTAGTTGTCGCCGCCGATCCACGTCCGGTACGCCAGCGGCGTGTCGAAGACGCGGTCGAGGTTGATCACCGGGATGCCCGCGTCCATCGCCTGCTGGCCGACCGAGGTCAGCGCCTTGCCGTCGAAGGGCAGGATCACCAGCACGTCGACCTTGGCGTTGATCAGCGTCTCCACCTGGGAGATCTGCTGGTTGACGTCGTTGGTGCCCTCAGTGGCGTTGAACTTCACCTCGCTGAACTTCTGCGCCTGCGCCTTGGCGTTCTTGGTGATCGCCGCGATCCAGCCGTGGTCGGCGGCCGGCGCGGAGAAGCCGATGGTGACCGGCTTGCCCGGCTGGGCGTTGTTCCCGGCGTTGGCGACCGGCGCGTTGGACTCCGAGTTCGCGGGTGTGTTCGACGTGCAGCCGGCCAGCAGCGCGCCGGCGCCGACGGCGGCCCCGCCCAGCAGGAATCCCCGGCGGCCGAGGAAAGGTTGTTCGGCCATGTTGACCTCCATCGGTGGTGACTAACTACCGGTCCTGGCTTTCCTGGCCCGGAACTGCAAGAGCACGGCGAGCACGATGATCACGCCTTTGGCGATGTTCTGGATGTCGGTGTCCAGGTTGTTGAGCGTGAAGATGTTCGACAGCACCGTGAAGATCAGCACGCCGATGAGCGTGCCGATGAGCGAGCCGCGGCCACCGGTCAGCAGCGTGCCGCCGATGACCACCGCCGCGATCGCGTCGAGCTCGTAGAACATGCCGTTGGTCGACGCGCCCGCCGTCGTCCGCGCGACGACCATCAGCGCGGCGATCCCGCAGCACAGCCCGGCCACGCCGTAGACGAGCGCGAGGTGCCGCTTGACGTTGATCCCGGCCAGCCGCGACGCCTCCGCGTTGCCGCCGACCGCGTACGTCCGGCGGCCGAACGTGGTGCGGTTGAGCACCACCCAGCCGACCGCGAACACCAGCGCGAACAGCCAGATCAGCGTCGGGATGCCGAGGAAGCCGCCGCGGAAGAACGCGAGGAAGTCCTGGTCGGCGACGACCTGGGTGCGGCGGCCGCTGATCCGCTCGGCGAGCCCGCGCGCCGAGACGTACATCGCCAGCGTCGCGATGAACGGCACGACCTTGCCGTAGGCGACGAGCACGCCGTTGATCAGCCCGCAGCCGAGGCCGACCGCGAGGCCGCAGATCACCATCACGAACGGCCCGTACGACTGCGTCGCCAGCGTCGTCAGCCAAACGCCGGCCAGGCCGACCATCGAGCCGACGGAGAGGTCGATGCCGCCGCTGATGATCACGAACGTCATCCCGACGCTGACCACGCCGATCGCCGCGGCCAGCCGCAGGATCGTCGAGATGTTGCTTTCGGTGAAGAACAGTTCGGGCCGGGTGAACTGGCCGACCAGGCACAGCACGACGAGCACGCCGGCCAGCCCGAGCAGCCGCGGGTCGGCGGAGAAGGTGAACCGCCGCCGCTGCGCGGGAAGCGCTTCCTGTGGTGGTGCTTGGGTATCGGTCATGCCGCGCTGCCCTCCAGGATCACGTCGAGCACCTCGGCCTCGGTCAGCTCGCCGGACGGCCGGTCGGCGAGGACGCGGCCCTCGCGCAGCACCAGCACCCGGTCGGACAGCCCGAGCACCTCGGGGATTTCGCTGGACACCAGCACGATCGCCACGCCGGTCGCGGCCAGCTCGTCGATCAGCCGGTACAGCTCGGCGCGGGCACCGACGTCGACGCCGCGCGTCGGCTCGTCGAGCAGCAGCACCCGGCACCCGCGGACCAGCCACCGCGCGAGCACGGCCTTCTGCTGGTTGCCGCCGGACAGCGTGCGGACGATCCGCCGGGGATCCGCGGGCCGCAGGTCGAGGCGGCGCAGGCTCGCGCCGGCGTCGTCCAGTTCCCGGGCGCGTTCGGTGAAGCCGAGCTTCGCGTAGCGGCCGAGGCTGGCCAGGGTCACGTTGTGCACCACCGGCAGGTCCAGCAGGAGGCCCTGGCTCTTGCGTTCCTCCGGCGCGAGGCCGATCCCGGCCTTGACGGCGGCTCGGACGTTGCCGGTGCTCAGGGGTTTTCCTCGCACGGCGACGGTGCCGCGGTCGGCCTTGCGCGCGCCGAAGATCGTCTCCAGGAGCTCGCTGCGGCCGGAGCCGACCAGCCCGGCGATGCCGACGACTTCCCCGGCGTGGACGGTGAAGCTCACGTCCTCGAACTCGCCCTCGCGGGAGAGGTGCTCGACTTCGAGGGCCGTCTCCGGCCTGGCGTGGCCGTCGTGACGCGGCCCGAAGACGGTCTCGACCTTGCGCCCGGCCATCAGCGCGACCAGGTCGGCGGTCGGCGTCGCGGCGGCGTCGAGGCCGGTGCCGACGGTCCGGCCGTCCTTCAGCACGGTCACCCGGTGCCCGATCCGGCGCAGTTCTTCGAGCCGGTGCGAGATGTAGACGACCGCGACGCCGTCCGCGGTGAGCTCGCCGACGATGCGGAAGAGGTTGTCGACCTCCGCACCGGCCAGTGCGGCGGTCGGTTCGTCCATCACGAGCAGCCGGGCGTCGTGGGCCAGCGCGCGGGCCATCGACACCAGCTGCTGCCCGGCGGCGGAGAGCCTGCCGACTTCGGTCGACGGCCGGATGCCGGGGTGCCCCAGCCGCGTCATCAGCCGGGCGGCTTCGTCGCGGGCCTGCGAGAGCCGCGTGAACCCGAAGCGGGCGCGTTCGTGGCCGAGGAAGATGTTGTCCGCCACCGAAAGCCCGGGCACCAGGTCGAGTTCCTGGTACATGGTGGCGATGCCCAGCCGCAGCGCGTCGACCGGCGAGCCGAGCGTCACGGGTTCGCCCTGCCACGTGATCTCCCCGGTGTCGGGCTGGTGCGCGCCGGCGAGGACCTTGATGAGCGTCGACTTGCCCGCGCCGTTCTGCCCGAGCAGGCAGTGCACCTCACCCGGTTCGACGTCGAAGTCGACGCCGTCGAGCGCGCGGACGCCGGGGAACGTCTTCACGATCCCGCGGACCGACAGCAGACTCATACCGAGGCCTCCTCGACGAGCGTCGGGTTCGCGAACAGCCGCTCGGCCGCCAGGTGCGCGGCTCCCCGCAGCGGGGCCTTCAGGCCGAGGCGGGACGGCACTACCCGGGCGTGGCCGAGCGGCCGGGCGGCGAGCTCGACGCGGACCGGCTCGACCAGCCACTCGCCGAGCTCGGCGAAGTAGCCGCCCAGCACGACGACGTCCGGGTCGAGCACGTCGACCACAGTGGACAGTGCGACGCCGAGGGCGACGCCGAGTTCGTGCACCGCGGTGACCGCGCGCTGGTCGCCGCGCCGGACGCGGAGTCCGAGCAGGCCGACCCGCCCTTCGACGCCGAGGGCGGGGTCGTGCAGCGGATCGCCGGGCGGCGCCGCGGCGCGCAGGACCGCGGCCAGGTTCGCCTTCGTCTCCAGGCACCCGGTCCGGCCGCACGCGCAGCGTTCGCCGGACGGGTCGACGGCGATGTGCCCGACCTCGCCCGCGAAACCGCGCGCGCCGCGCAGGATGGCGCCGCCGGAGACGAGCCCGCCGCCGACCGTCGTCCCGCCGCTGAGGTAGAACAGGTCGTCGGCCCCGTCGACCGATTCGGCGAGTGCGCCGAGGTTGGCATCGTTGTCAACGGCGATGGCCTCGGCCGGGAGATCCAGTCGCGCGGCCATCAGGCCGGCGATTTCGGCGTCCCGCCAGCGCAGCGCCGGCGCGAGTCTCAGCACGGCGGCGGCCGAGTCGACCAGCCCCGGCACCGAGATCGCGACGCCGACCGGGTCGCCGGGCAGCACCTGGCGGGCCAGGTGGGCGAGCTCGTCCATGCCCCGCTGCAGCCCGAGCGCGGCGACGTCGACGGTCTCGGCCCGCTCGGCCAGCACCCGCCCGGAGAGATCCGTGACCACGGCCGCCAGCCGGTCGGCTTCGATGCTCAAGGCCAGCGCGTACGCGTCTTCGCCGTGCAGCTCGACGAGCCGGCTGGGCCGCCCGTTGCCCGGGAGCACGCCCGCGGGGCGCACCAGCCCGCGCCCGGCGAGGTCGGTGAGCAGGCCGGGCACCGCCGACTTGGCGATCCCGCAGCGGGCGGCCAGCTGCGTGCGCGAGAGCGGTCCGCTCCGCAGCGCGCGCAGGACCGCGGCCAGGTTCGCGGTACGCGGGCTCGCCGGATCGGCTCGCCTCGCCCCGGTGACGGCCACGGTGCCCCCAACTTGTGCTGTCTGCTGAACGGACTTTGTCGCCCAGGCAGCGAAAGTAGGGTGGCGCGCATCACTCGTCAAGGTGAGGGAGTCGCTGATTGCCCGGTTTTCACCCGGATAGACGTGCGAAACCGGACAGACTTTCGATCGAAGAGTGCAAAAGTGTGTCCGATCCTGACGTTACTACGCGGGGTTGCTCAGCGACCGAACGTGAGACCGCGACGGTGGCGGACGGCCGGCGAGCGTCGCGAATGACTCATTGGGGACCTCGGAGGTCGCGAATGAGTCATTCGCGACCTCCGGGCCGGTCAGCTGCTCAGCGTGAAGGCCCGGTCCGTCGCCGACCAGGCCGCGCCGATGACCCCCGCCGTCTCGCCCAGCTCCGACAGCACGATCGGCAGGTTGCCCGTCGCCAGCGGCAGCGAGCGCCGGTACACCGCGCTGCGGACCTCGGCCAGCAGCTGGTGCCCGAGCTGCGCGACCCCGCCGCCGATCACGACCATGCCCGGGTTGATGAAGCAGACCAGCGAGGCGATGACCTGGCCGAGCCGGCGGCCGCCGTCGCGGATGAGGTTGACCGCGCCGAAGTCGCCCGCCGCCGCCGCGCGGCCGACGTCACGGGCCGTGACCGCGCCGCCGTCCGCGGCCACCTCGGCCAGGTGGGC
This sequence comes from Amycolatopsis sp. cg9, assembly GCF_041346945.1. Lineage (NCBI taxonomy): Bacteria > Bacillati > Actinomycetota > Actinomycetes > Pseudonocardiales > Pseudonocardiaceae > Amycolatopsis > Amycolatopsis sp. cg9. The sequence continues at coordinate 8,474,935 of NZ_CP166850.1, forward strand.
CGAACGGCCGCTGCGGGCCAGCGCCAGGCCGTCGCGGGCCAGCGCGGCACCGCCGAAGTAGGCCTCCAGGCAGCCGACCTCGCCGCACGCGCAGGTCGGCCCGAAGTCGTCGAGCCGGATGTGCCCGATGTCGCCCGCCGTGCCCGCGACCCCGCGGTACACCTTGCCGCCGAGCACGATGCCGCAGCCGATCCCGGTGCCGATCTTCACGAACATCAGGTCGTCGGTCGAGCGCGCGACCCCGGCGTGCCGCTCCCCGAGCGCCATCGCGTTGACGTCGTTGTCCACCGCGACCGGGCAGCCCCACAGCCCGCCGAGGTGGTCGCGCACGCTGAACCGGTCCCACCCGGGCATGATCGGCGGCGCGACGGCCATGCCCTCGGCGAAGCTGACCGGCCCCGGCAGCCCGATCCCGGCCGCGACCAGCCGCCCGGGCGCTTCGTCCCGCACCTTCTCGGCGAGCGCGGCGACCCGCCGCAGCACCGGGTGCGGCCCCTGGCGCACGTCGCAGTCCTCGACGGCGTGCGCGAGCACCTCGCACGAGGCGTCGGTGACCGCCACCCCGACCGACGTCGCGCCGACGTCCACCGCGAGCACCCGCAGCTCCCCGGACAGCCGGACCAGCGTCGACCGCCGCCCGCCGCGGCTGGCCGACGGGCCCGCGGCTTCGACGAGCCCGACCTCGGCGAGCCGGGCCACCTCGGCCCCCACCCGCGCCCGCGGCAGCTCGAGCCGCTCCCCCAGTTCGACCCGTGACATCGGGCCCTCGTCCCGCAGCAGGGTGAGCAACCGCGTCTGGTGCCGGGTTTCGACCATCGAGTGCTCCGTGCCGGATACCGCGCTCATTCGCCTCAGCCTACTGCGTCGGGCGGCGGACCTCGCCGCGTCCCGAGTGGACGGACCCCCCGGCACCGGCTCCGGCCGCGGTCCGCGATTTTCCTCCCTGCTCAAATGAAGGCGAAAATGAACGGTTTCCCACTTCCGCTCAGGAAAGCAATTCCGGCCGCAAATATCGTTGTGGTCTTGGAAATGGCGGCTCTACCATGCGGCAAGGGACAAATACGACAAGTCTCCGTCCGCCGGGGAGGGCAGCGTGGATTTCCGCGTCCTGGGACCGATCCGCCTGGACACGGGCGGCCGGCCCGTCGAGCTCGGCGAACCACGCCGCCAGGCGGTGCTCGCCGTGCTGCTGTTCGAGGCGGGCCGGACCGTCGGGGTGGACGTGCTCGTGGACCGGGTCTGGGGCGAATCGCCGCCCCAGCAGGTCCGCCGGTCGCTGCAGGCCCACATCACCCGGATCCGGCGCGTGCTCGAACAGGCCGATCCCGGAGGTGCCCGGGTGGCAAGGGATTCCGGCGGCTACCGCCTCGTCGTCCGGCCCGAGCAGGTCGACGTCTTCCGGTTCCGGAGCGTCCTGCGCGAACACCCCGCCGACGCCACCGCGCTGCGGACGGCCCTTTCGCTGTGGCAAGGCGAACCGCTGGCCGGGCTGCGCGGGCACTGGGCGGAACGGACCCGGCGCGCCCTGCGCCAGGAACACGCGGACGCCGTCGTGGCGTGGGCCGAAGCCGAAATCCGCGCCGGCGACGCGGCGTCGACGATTGCGCGGCTGATCGAGCTTTCCGACGAAAACCCGTTGCAGGAACGGGCCGCCGCGGCGTTGATGCGCGCGTTCTACGCCGTCGGCCGCGGTGCCGACGCCCTCGCCGTTTTCGAGCGGACCCGGCGGGCGCTGCGCGACGACCTCGGCGTGGACCCCGGCCCCGGGCTCGCCGCCGTGCACGAAGCCGTGCTGCGCCACGACCTCGCGACGGCCGCCGTGGCCCCCGTCGCCGTCCCCGCGCAGCTGCCCGCCGACGCCACCGCGTTCATCGGGCGCGCCGGCGAACTGGCCGAGCTCGACCGGGCGGCCGCCGGGACCGGGGACGAGCCGGTGGTCGTCTGCGTCACCGGCTCGCCCGGCGCGGGCAAGACCGCCACGGCCGTGCACTGGGGGCACCGCGCCCGCGACCGCTTCCCGGACGGGCAGCTCTACCTCGACCTGTGCGGGTACGACCCGGGCGAACCGCTGTCAGCCACCGACGCGCTGGCCGTGCTGCTGACCGCGGTGCTGCCCCCGGGCACGGAAATCCCGCTGCGGCAGGACGAACGCGCCGCCCGGTTCCGCACCGCGGTCGCGGGCCGGCGGCTGCTCGTCGTGCTGGACAACGCGGCGACCGTCGAGCAGGTCCGGCCGCTGCTGCCGGGCACGGCCAGCTGCGTCGTCGTGGTCACCAGCCGGGACTCGCTCGCCGGGCTGGTGGCGCTGCACGGCGCGCACCGCGTCGAGCTCGACCGGCTGCCGGGTGCCGACGCGGTCGCGTTGCTGCGGCGGCTGATCGGCGACCGGGTGGCCGCGGAACCGGCGGCCGCGGCGGCGCTGGCCGAGCGGTGCGTGCGGCTGCCGCTGACCCTGCGCCTGGCCGCGGAGCACGCCGTGTCCCGGCCGGCGACGCCGCTGTCCCGGCTGGTCGAGGAGCTGCGTGCGGCCCAGGACACCCTCGACGTGCTCAGTGGCGGCGGGGACAGCCGGGCCGCCGTCCGCGCGGTCTTCTCGTGGTCGTTGCGGCAGCTGAGCCCCGACGCCAACCGCGCGTTCGCCGCCCTGGGACGGCACCCGGCGCCGCTGTTCGACGCCCACGCGCTGGCGGCGCTCGCGGACCGCCCGCTCGAGGACGCCCGGCGCCTGCTGGACGTCCTCGTCCGCGCGCACCTGGTCCACGCCGCCGGCGCCGACCGCTACGGCATGCACGACCTGCTCAAGGCCTACGCCGCGGAAGCCGGCGGCGAGTTCGGGCTGGACGGGGTCTACCGCTACTACTTCGCGACCGCCGGCGCGGCGATGGACCGGCTCTACCCGGGCGAGACCCACCGGCGGCCGGCCGTGCCCACCGCCGTCAGCCCGGTACCGGCGTTCCCGGACACCGAGGCCGCGCGCGAGTGGCTGGACGCGGAACTGCCCGCCGTCCAGGCTCTCGTCGCCCATGCGGCGACGCGGGGCCGTCCGGAACACGCCGTGACGCTGTCGGCGGTGCTCTACCGCTACCTCGACGGCCACCACGAGGCGGCGGCGCTGGTGATCAACACCCACGCGCGGGAGGCGGCGCACGCCACCGGCGACCGCGCGGCCGAGGCCAACGCGCGCATGGCGCTGGGCAACGTGCACAACCAGGCCGGCCGCGGCGAGCCGGCGGCGGCGGAAACGTGGGCGGCCCACGCGCTGTACGAGGAGATCGGCGACGTGCTCGGCCAGGCGCGCGCACTCGGCAACGTCGGCATGCTCGAGGAGAGCGCGGGCCGCTACCTCGCGGCGACCGGCTACTTCGAGCGGGCGCTGGCGATGTTCGACCGGATCGGCGACACGAGCGGCCGCGCGCACTTCCTCACCCGCCTCGGCACGGTCGAGGTCCGCACCGGCCACGCCACGGCGGCCCACGACCACCTGCGGCAGGCACTGGCGCTGCACCGCCGGGCCGGCCACCGCTTCGGCGAGGCGTGGGTGCAGCTCGGCCTGGGCGAACTGGCCGCCGCCGAGGGCCGCCCCGCCGAATCCGTCCGCCGCCACGCGGAAGCGGCCGGCGTGTTCGGCGTCCTGGGCCACAGCGGCAGCGAAGCCTGGGCGATCGACGGCCTCGGCCGCGCGGAAGCACAGGCCGCCCACCTCTTCGACGCGGCAGGCCACCACCGCCTGGCACTGGACCTGTTCCGCCGCAACGGCGACCGCGTCGGCGAGGCGTGGGCCCTGAACGGCCTGGGCGAAGCGTGCCACGCGTGCGGCTACGCGGTGACGGCCCGCGAGAACTTCGCGTCGGCGCTGCTGCTGGCCATCCGGACGGAGTGCCGCGACCAGCTCGCCCGCGCCCACCACGGCCTCGCCCGCACCATCGCCGCCACCGACCCCGAGGGCGCACGGGAGCACTACGAGCTGGCGATCGGCATCTACGCGGAGCTGGAACTGGCGGCCGCCGACGGGATCCGCACAGAACTGGCGAGCTTGGGCTGAGACCTGGTCTCAAAACTTGAGGGTGTGTCACTGCGTAACCTGCCGGTCCTGGTCGTCGATCGTGGGCAGTCGTGGCGAAGACGACGCAGCAGCTGCGGGTCGAAGACCGGCTCTGGGAGCTGATCGAACCCCTGATCCCGCCCCGACCAGCGCCGCGCGGTCCGGGTGGGCGGCCCGGATCGATGACCGTGCCGCGCTGGAGGGGATCTTGTTCGTGCTCGACACCGGCTGCCGCTGGCGAGACCTACCCGAGCAGCTCGGATGCGGTTCCGGGCACACCGCGTGGCGGCGGTTACGTGAGTGGCAGGGCGCCGGCGTGTGGGACCGGCTGCACCAGCTCGTGCTCGACGAGCTGTCCGACATCGACGAGCTCGACTGGACCAGAGGCTGCATCGACGCGGTGTCGGTGCGGTCGAAAAGGGGGGCGAGCTGACCGGCCGCAGCCCCACTGACCGGGGTAAAGCCGGCTCCGAGCACCACGCTCTGTGCGACGCGAACGGGCTACCGCCGCACATCATGTTGTCGGCGGCAAACACCCACGACAGCATGCTGTTCGAGCCGCTGCTGGACACGAACCCGACCGTGCGCGGCCACCACGGCCGGGCGGGCCGGCCACGATGCCGACCGGACAAGCTGCACGCCGACAAGGGCTTGAACTACCGCCGCTGCCGCCGCTACCTGACCCGCCGCGGTATCAAGGTCCGTATCGCCCGGCGCGGGATTGAGGGCAAGTCCCGCCCCGGCCGGGTCCGCTGGGTCGTCGAACGCACCATCTCCTGGCTGCTGCGGTTCAAACGCCTCGGGCTGCGCTACGACCGGACCGAACGCACCACGCTGGCGCTACTCACGCTGGCCTGCACCGTGATCAACGTCCGCCGGCTCATAAGGAGCGAGCTCTGCGACCAGGTCTGACGCATCCGTTCACTCGTTTGGGATACATCGGTAGCTCCGTGTCGTTGGGTGGGGGTGACCGGTGAGCTTCTGAGCGCGGAGCAGGTCCTCGGGTCGGCACGGGGCCCCCGTCACCACGAGGGAGATCGATCTCCTGGAGGAGGCTGCAGCCGCGTTGCTGACGGCACCATCGACGGGGATGAACGAGCACTCTCGTCGGGAAGTGATCAGCCATCGGTGGGGCCGCCTCTTCAGAGGCGTTCGATGCGGTCGGCCTGCGGGCCCCGGTCGCTCTGACGCACCGCGTACCGGACCCGGTCACCCTTCCGCAGCGGCTCCGACCCCATGACCACGGACACGTGGGCGAAGAGATCGTCGCCGCCTGCGTCCGGGGTGATGAAGCCGAAGCCGCGGTCGCCGTCGTAGCGCGCGACGACGCCCTCGCCGCCTCGTACGGGCACGTCCCGCGCCGCCGGCCCTGCGGCCGCGGCAGGTGCCGACCGCTGCGGCGCCGTCTGGGGCTCGGCGCCCCGGACCAGGTGCACGTCGCGGGCCTGCGGGCCCTTGTCTCCACTAGCCACCTCGTAGGCGACGCGGTCGCCCTCCGCGAGCCACGTCAGCCCCTCGGCCAGGGCCCGGGCGTGAACGAAGACGTCCCCGGCGCCGGAGTCGGGGTTGATGAAGCCGAAGCCCTTGTCCTCGTCGTACCAGGCCACCGTGCCGTCGGCACCGTCCGCGATACCAGCCGCAGCGGGTGAGCCGGCCCCTGCTCCCAGCGGAATCACGTGCCCGGCCTGCGGGCCGCGCTCGCCTTCGACGATCAGGAAGGCCACCCGCTGCCCCTCGGTGACCACGCCGCCGGTCACGATGGCGGAGCTGTGCACGAAGATGTCGGCGCCGCCGCCGTCCGGCGACGCGAAGCCGTACCCCTTGCCCGGCTCGTACCAGTTGACGGTGCCGAGCAGGCCCACGGCGCTGCCGGTGGCCGCATCGGCAGTGACTCGAACGCGCAGCGCCTGGGGCCCGCGGTCGTTCTCGCCGACCTCGAACACGACGGCCTGACCCTCGCGGAGCACTTTCGCGCCGCCGTCCCCGACGATCTCGGAGGCGTGCACGAACACGTCCGGCGAGCCGTCCTCGGGCGCGAGGAAGCCGAAACCCCGTTCGGCGTCGAACCAACGGACGGTCCCTTGCGGCATCAACGGCTCCAGGTCGAGAGGGCGGGCGCTGGCCCCCAGTCTCTCTGACAGACCTCGCGGTCCGTCGGCCGGGCCCGCAGACGGGTGGTGCGGAGCCAGGGGCGGGCCGTTGGTTCGCCTAGCGACACGCCGAGTTTTGAGACCAGGTCTGACTCCGCGAGCGGCAGGGTCGAGCTACCCGCCCGCGACCGCCCAGACCACCAACGCCCCCACCGCGAGCACGGCCCCCAAGACCGCCGACCCCGGCCAGCCCGCCGCCCCGAACGATGCCGTCGTCGCGGTTGCCCCGAACGCGGAGCCGAGTGAGTAGAACACCATGTACCCGCCGATCGCGCTGCTCGTGCGGTCCGGGTGCGCGGTCGCGAGGACGTGCTGGTTGCCGACGTGCACGACCTGGACGGCGAAGTCCAGCACGACCACCCCGAGCACCAGCAGCGGCAGCGAGCGGCCGAGCTGCCCGATCGCGGCCCACGAGCACACCAGCAGGACGAGCGCGAGGCCGGTCACCCGGCGCGCGTGCCCGGCGTCGGCCCAGTGGCCGGCGCGGGCGGCGCCGAGCGCGCCGGCCAGGCCGGCGAGGCCGAACAGCCCGATCCGCGTTTCGCTCAGGTGCCACGGCGCCGCGGCCAGGGGCAGCGCCAGGCCGCTCCAGAGGGCGCCGAAAGACGCGAACAGGAAGAACGCGATCAGTCCGCGGCCGAGGAACGCCGGCCGGCTGAACAGGCCGCCCAGCGCGCGCAGGACCTGGCCGTAGCGTTCGGTGCGGACGCGGTCGTCCGGCGGCAGCACGGCGAGGCTCAGCACGCCGAGCGCGGCGGCGAGCACCGCCAGGGTGAGGTAGCCGCCGCGCCAGCCCCACACGTCCGCGAGGCCGCCGGTGACGATGCGGGCGCCGAGGATGCCGACCACCACGCCGGACGTCACGACGCCGAGGTTGCGGCCGCGCTCGCCGGGCGGGGACAGCGACGCCGCGTAGGCGACCGCTGTCTGCACCACGACCGCGAACGAGCCCGCGACGGCGAGTCCGGCGAACGCCACCCAGGCGGCCGGCGCGGCCGCGGTGAGCGCCAGGCCGGCCGCCTCCAGTCCCAAGTGGACGGCGAGCAGCCGCCGCCGGTCGAGCAGGTCCCCCAGCGGCACCAGGAGAACCAGGCCGGCGAGGTAGCCGAGCTGGCCGGCGGCCACGAACCAGCCGGCCGCGGCGCGCGCGACGCCGAGGTCGTCCCCCATCGGCCCCAGTACCGGCTGTCCCGCGTAGACCCCGGCGACCGCCACCCCGCACACGACCGCCAGCAGCAGCCTCGTTCCCCGTCCCACTGACCCCTCCACTTTGGTTGCGTTTTGCAACTCTTCGCAGAGTAGGGCAGAATGGTTTCACTACGCAACTGATGGAGGAACCGCCGTGCCGGGAGAAAGCTGGACCGACCCGGACTGCCCGGTCGCCCGCGCCGCCGACCTGGTCGGCGATCGCTGGAGCCTGCTGATCATCCGGGACGCGATGGACGGCGCCCGCTCGTTCACCGACTTCCAGCAGCGCACGGGCATCGCGCGCAACATCCTCGCCGACCGGCTCCGCAAGCTCACCGCCCACGGGCTGCTCGCGCACGTCGACGCCCCGACGGGCAAACGCCGGCGCTACGCGCTCACCGACGCGGGCAAGGACCTCTTCCCCGTGGTCGTCACCCTCCGGCAGTGGGGCGAGCGGCACGCCTTCGAGGCGGGTGAGGCGCATTCGGTCCTGGTCGACGAACACGGCGAAGTCGTGCCGGACGTCGTGCCGTCGGCCGCGGACGGAACCGCGCTGACGAGCGACACGACGTCCGTGCGGAAGGCACTCAGCTGATGAAGCCCGCCGACTTCAGCCAGTCGCGGGCCACCTCCGCGGGCTTCTGCCCGTCCACGCTCACCTTCTTGTTCAGGTCGGTCAGCGTCGCCGTGTCGAGCTTGGCCGCGATCGGCGTGAAGACCTGCTCCAGCTGCGGGTACTTCTGCGCCACCCCGGACGCGATCGAGATGGCCGGGTTGTAGGTCGGGAAGAAGTGCTTGTCGTCGTCGAGCACGACGAGCTTCTGCCCCGCCACGCGGCCGTCCGTCGAGGCCACCTCGCCGAAGCCGCAGGTGTCGCCCTTCCCGACCGTCGGGTAGATGACCGCGTCGTTGAGCAGGTGCTCCTGCGGGGCGGGCAGGTCGAACCCGTACGTCTTCTCCAGGCCCGGGAAGCCGTCGTCGCGGCTCTTGAACTCCGGGCCGATGCACGTCGACGCCGCGGCCGGGTCGCGCTTCACGAGTGCCGCGTAGTCCGAGAGCGTCTTGACGCCGGTGCGGGCGATCGCCGCCGGGTTGCCGGCCAGCGCGTAGGTGTCGTTCGCCGGCGAACGCGCCCACCACGTGACGTTGTTGGCGGCGTCGGCCTGCTTGACCGCGTCGTACTGCGCCTGCGCGTCGGCGATCGGCTTGGTCTGCTTGAGGTAGCTGATCCAGGCGGTGCCGGTGTACTCCCAGTACAGGTCGACCGCGCCGCTGGTGAGCGCCTGGCGGACGTTGCTCGAACCGGTGATGTTGGTCTTGTCCTGCGGGCTCGCCCCGGCGGCCTGCAGCGCGACGACGGCGATCTGGCCCAGCAGCAGCTGTTCGTCGAACTCCTTGGAGCTGACCCGGATCTGGGCGCCGCTCAGCGCGTCGATCTTCTTGATGGATCCCTCGCCCACCTGGGGGCCGGACTCGTCCTTGCCGATCGTGCAGCCGGCGGCGAGCACCACGACGAGTGCGGATACGGCGGCGATCGTGCGTCGCATGGTGTCCTCCTAGGGTTGGGTTCCGCGCGGGTGCAGGACTTCCTCGGCGAGCAGGCCCAGCCAGTCGGCGAAGAGCGCCAGCGCGGCGACGACGATGCCGAAGGTCAGGCTCAGCACCGGGCGGTACAGCCCGATCCCGGCGACGAGCCCGCCGCCGAGCCCGCCGCCGTCGATGAACGTCGCCAGCGTCGCGCTCGCGACGGTGAGCACCAGCGCCGTCCGGATGCCGGCGAGGATCACCGGGACCGCCAGGGGCAGTTCGATCCGCCAAAGGATCGCCGTCTTCGTCATGCCCATGCCGCGCGCGGCGTCCACGAGCGTCGGGTCGACGCCGTCCAGCCCGACGATCGTGTTGCGCAGCACCGGCAACGTCGCGTAGACGACCAGCGCCGTCACCGCCGTCGTGGTGCCCGTGCCGATCCACAGCGCGAGCAGGACGACGAGCCCGATCGACGGGATCGCCTGCCCGAGGTTGCCCAGGCCCAGCCCGATCGGCCGGGCCCAGCGCGCGCCCGCGCGGGTGAGCAGGATGCCCAGCGGCAGCGCGATGGCGATGGTGCACACCGTCGAGATCAGCGTCAGCCGCAGGTGCGCGCCGAGTTCGGCGAAGATCTCGCCCGGGTTGAGGTAGCGCTGCTCGATCGAGTCGATCGGGTGCGCCCGCACGATCAGGAACAACGCCAGCAGCGCGAGGGCGAGCAGGACCGGGCGCACGAGCAGCCCGAGCCGGCGCCGGCGCCGCTTCGACGGCGGCGCGGTCTTTTCCGGCTCCTCGGCGACCGCGGGCGGAGGCGGCTCGACGGTCGGCTCGAGCGCCGCGACCAGGCGGGCGACGTCGCAGACGCCCCCCTTCCCGGCCACCGAGACCGCGGTGCTGCCGGTGCGGACCATCGTGTCCAGCGCGTCCCGCAGCGTGGCCGTGGCGGCGACGGACGGCAGCCCGTCCGCGGCCGGCCCCAGCGGCACGTCCGCCACCGGGATCAGCGCGAGCCGCTTGAGGTTCCGCTTCGACCCGACGAACGCCGAGACGTAGTCGTCGGCCGGTGCGGCCAGGATCGCCTCGGGTGTGTCGTACTGCGCGAGCACCGACCGGGGCCGCAGCACCGCGATCCGGTCGCCGAGCTTGAGGGCCTCGTCGAAGTCGTGCGTGACGAACACGATCGTCTTGCGCACCCGGCGCTGCAGGCGCAGGAGCTCGTCCTGCAGCCGGGCGCGCGTGATCGGGTCGGTGGAGCCGAACGGCTCGTCCATCAGCAGGACCGGCGGGTCCGCCGCCATCGCCCGGGCCACGCCGACGCGCTGCTGCTGGCCGCCGGAGAGCTCACGCGGGTAGCGGAGGCCGTGCTCGCGGGTCAGCCCGACGACGTCGAGCAGCTCGCGCACGCGCCCGGCGATGCGCTGCCGCGTCCAGCCGAGCACCCGCGGCACCACGCCGATGTTGGCGTCGACCCGCAGGTGCGGGAAGAGCCCGACCTGCTGGATGACGTACCCGGTGTGGCGGCGGTGCTCGTCGAGGTCGAGCGCCGCCACGTCGGTGCCGCCGATCGTCACGACCCCCGAGGTGGGCTCGACGAGCCGGTTGACCATCCGCATGGTCGTCGTCTTGCCACAGCCCGACGGGCCGGTCAGCACGACGATCTCGCCCGCCGGGATCCGCATCGAGAGCCGGTCGACCGCGGGCACCGCGCGGCCGGGGTAGTGCTTGCTGACCTCGCGCAGCTCGATCGTCTCGCCGCCGGTGCCGGTCGGCTCCCCCGGCGCCGCTTCGAGGCGGGTACGGGGGCGCCGCCACGCCGTCAGCTTGCCGACGACCACGTAGGCCAGGTCGAACAGCAGCGCCAGCACCATGATCCCGACCGTCCCGGTCAGCACCTGGTTGAGCGAGTTGACCGAACCGAACCGGCCGAGCCCGTCGAAGATCTCGTTGCCGAGGCCGGGCCCCTTGACGTAGGCGCCGATGGCCGCGATCCCGATGGTGATCTGCGTCGACACCCGGATGCCGGAGAGGATCACCGGCCACGCCAGCGGCAGCCGCACCCGCCACAGCACCCGCGCCCGGCCGAGCCCCATCCCGTGCGCCGCGTCGACGACGGCCGGGTCGACCCCGCGCAGCCCGACGATCGTGTTGCGCGTGATCGGCAGCAGCGCGTAGAGCACGAGTGCGAAGAGGACGTTCGTCAGCCCGAGCCCGAACGGGCCGATCAGGATGCCGAGCAGCGCGATCGACGGGATGGTCAGGAAGGCCGCGGTCGTCGTGGTGGCGAGCGAGCCGAGCCAGCGCCGCCGGTAGGTGAGCACGCCGAGGGTGGTGCCGATCAGCACGGCCAGCGCGACCGCCGCCAGCGTGAGGTCCACGTGCAGGATCGCGTCGTTGACGACGTCGATCCAGTTCTCGCGGAGGTACTCCCACCAGCTCAGGGCTTCGCTCCTCGACGTCGCAGGGCGGCAATTCCCCGACCGCGTCCCCGTGCGGCCGGGTCCCAGCCCAACACGCCGACGGGGCTCCTGTCCACCGCCGGGTACCCCTACACGTCGATGTGCGAGCCGATGATCACCGTGCGGTCGCGCGGCAGGCCGAAGTACTCGGCGGCGTCCGCGGTGAGGTACGAAGTGGCGATGAACAGGCGTTTCCGCCACGGCGCCATCGTCGGTTCCGGGCCGCGCCGCAGCTCGATCTTCGACAGGAAGTACGACGCTCCGTCGAGGTCCAGCCGTCCCTCGGTCTGTTCCGGACCGAGCCGGGCCAGCGCGCCGGGCACGTCCGGGGTCTCCATGTAGCCGTAGCGCGCGGTCACGAAGACGATCCCGTCGTCGCGGTGCCCGAGGCCGGCGACCGTCACCCGTTCGCCGGCCGGCACCCGCGGGACCGGCTCGGTCTCCAGCGACACGATCACCACGTGCTCGTGGCGCACGTGGTTGTGCTCGGCGTTCGCGCGCAGGGCCAGCGGGGCCGTCCGGCCGCCGCGGTTGAGGAACACCGCCGTGCCCGGGACGCGCCGCGTCGGGGTTTCGCGGTCACGCAGCTGCTCGATGAACTCCGGCAGCGAGCCTTCCCGGCGTTCCCGCTCGGCGGTGACGATTTCGCGCCCGCGCTGCCAGGTGATCATCACGGTGAACGCCGTCAGGCCGATCAGCAGCGGCAGCCACGCGCCGTGCACGAGCTTGGTCAGGTTGGCGCCGACGAACAGCAGGTCGACGAGCAGCAGCAGGCTCGCGCCGGTCCCGAGGATCCAGCGCGGGGTGCCCCACTTCGCGCGGGCCACGTAGCAGAACAGCAGCGTCGTGATCGTGATCGTCCCGGTCACCGCCATGCCGAACGCGAACGCGAGCGCGGCCGAGCTGCGGAACGCGAAGATCAGTGTGAGCACCGAGACCAGCAGCAGCCAGTTGACCCACGGCACGTAGATCTGCCCGCGCTCGGTCTCCGACGTGTGCGCGATCCGCAGCCGCGGCAGGTAGCCGAGCTGCGCGGCCTGCGACGCCACCGAGTACGCCCCGGTGATCACCGCCTGGGACGCGATCACGGTGGCGGCCGTGGCCAGCAGCACCATCGGCAGCCGGGCCCAGCCGGGCAGGAGCAGGAAGAACGGGCTGCTCGTGGCCGCCGGGTCGGCCAGGATCAGCGCGCCCTGCCCGAAGTAGCTCAGCACGCAGGCCGGGAAGACCAGCAGCAGCCAGCCGCGGGTGATCGCCTTGCGGCCGAAGTGCCCCATGTCGGCGTACAGCGCTTCGGCGCCGGTGACCGCCAGGACCACGGCGGCGAGCGCGAAGAACGCGATGCCGAAGTGGCCGGCCATGAAGCCCAGCGCGTAGGTCGGCGAGAGCGCCTTGAGGATCGCCGGGTGCCCGGCGATGCCGGTGATCCCGACCGCGCCGATCACCGCGAACCAGGCGATCATCACCGGCCCGAACACCCGCCCGACCGCCGCCGTCCCGCGCCGCTGGACGAGGAACAGCACCACGACGATGACCGCGGTGATCGGCACGATCCAGTCTTCGAAGGACGGGTCGACGACCTTGAGGCCCTCGATCGCCGACAGCACCGACATCGCCGGGGTGATCATGCTGTCGCCGAAGAAGAGCGCCGCGCCGAAGATCCCGAGCCCGGCCAGCACCACCGCGGCCCGCTTCCCGCGTTTCGCCGTCCCCCGCCGCAGCAGCGTGATGAGGGCCATGATGCCGCCCTCGCCGTCGTTGTCGGCGCGCATGGCCAGCAGGACGTAGGTGACGGTGACGATGACGGTCACCGACCAGAAGATCAGCGAGACGACGCCGTAGACGTTGTCCGGACTGACCGGGACCGGGTGCGGGTCGGCCGGGTTGAAGACCGTCTGCAGGGTGTAGATCGGGCTGGTGCCGATGTCGCCGAACACCACGCCGAGCGCCCCGACGACGAGGCCGAGGCGCACGGTGTCGCGCACGGCGGACGTCGCGCCCGCCGGTTCCTGCGCCGTGGTCGTTTCGTGCCGCACGTGCTCCCCCTTCGCCGCGGGTGCCCCGGAGCGGACCCTGCCGGTCCATTGTGGCCGGACCCGGACGCTCGCGCACGGGAGCGGCCGCGTCCCTGGCGATCTTGGGGAAATCTTGACGCCGGTCCGCGGGCATCGGCCGAAAGGACGAGGTCCGCTGTCCCTTCGGCCGAGGTGGCCGCCCGTCCCCTCCCCTAGCTTGGCGACCATGGAGTTCACCGCCAAGCGCGTCGCGGTGGCCGCGGTGTCCGCCGTCGCCGTGGCGGTCGCCGCCGGGACGACCGTGCTGGCCTCCGCCGCCGATCCCGTCGCGCCGGAGGTCGTCGGCGCGACCCCGGCCGAAGCCGGGCACGAGAGCGAGGGCAAGTACACCGCCGGGGACTACGTGCTGAACGTGCACGAGCTGGACGACGACGGCGAGGGCACCGGCACCGCCATCGGACCGCGCACCACGTACTACTCGAAGACGTTGCACGGCAGCGGAACCCGGACGCCGACCGTCGTCCGGTTCTCCGCCGGCAGCGAGCGCGACGGCCCGATCGTGTTCAGCTACCCCGTTCCGGGTCCCGGCCGGGGCCTCGACTGCGTCGCGTCCGGGACCGAAGCGGCGCCGCTCGTGCGGTGCGAAACCAAGCCGGCGCGGTAGGTTCACCCGCGCCGCAGCACCACTTCGTCGATCTTGTCGCCGGTTTCGCCGAGCGCGCGCACCGTGAGCTGCCCCGGGGTGACGTCGACCGCCACCAGGCCGTAGCCGCGGTAGCGGACCCGCGACCACGTGACCTTCGTGTCCGTCGGGGTCGTGCTGCCCTTCTGGTACGACTTCATCGTGGCGGCGGACTCGTTCTCGTGGCCCAGGTAGCTCTCGGGCGCCTTCTTGTAGAACGCGTCGAGGGCCTGCCCGCCGCCCCCGGCGGTGACGTAGGTCGTGCCGTCGGTCTCCGGGTGCACCACCCCGGTCTTCTTCGTCCCCTTCCCCGCCCTGATCGGGTCGGTGCGCTCGTAGAGCCGGTTGTGCGCGGTCAGCACCAGGTCGACGCCGTGCTTGTCGAACAGGGGCGCCCACTTCTCCTGCGCGCCGCGCTCGGCGCCGTAGCGATCGCCGGTGCTGTAGACGGAGTGGTTGCAGTAGACCACGACGAACTCGACGGCCGGGTCGGCGCGGAACTTCCCGAGCTGCGCGTCGAGCCACTTGAGCTGCTTGCCCGCGGTGTAGCCGAGCTTGGCCGGGAAGCGGTAGCAGACGTCGCCGGAGTCGAGGCTCAGGAGCCCGACGTTGTGGTAGCGCCACGCGTAGATCCCGGTGGACCCGCTCCACGCGTTGTCCGGCATGGCGAACCGGGCCCGCACGCCGCCGTTCCCGGTGCTGTCGTAGAACTTCTCGTACTCGCGGTGCCCGAGGGTGATCATCCACGGGATCCCGGACGCCACCACGTCGTTCTGCGCGAAGAAGGAGTCCCACTTCCGCGCGTCGTATTCGAAGTCCTCCGAGGCGGGCTTGTCCTCGGGCTCGTGCATCGCGTAGCTCAGGTCGCCCAGTGCCAGGTGGAACGCCGGGGCGAGGTCCGCGACCTGACTGGCACCGTTGACCGCGTTGTAGCCGAGGCCCTGGTCCCCGGCCGCGGTGAAGGTGAACGCGCCGGAAGCGCCGGCCGTGCGGAAGCTCGCGACCTCGCCGAGGCGGTCCGCGGCCACCGGGTCGTAGCCCGCGTGGCCGAGCACGTAGTGGTACGTCGTGCCCGGCGTCAGCCCGGTCAGCTCGGCGTGCAGGAAGTACTGCGTGTAGCCGGCCGGCGCGTGCGGCGGGAAGTCGTGCTCCTCCGGGTGCTGCCAGGACAGTTCGCTTTCCAGCGGGCGCACTTCGGCGGCGACGGGCGCCCCCAGCGTCGTGGGCGAGGTGCCGAAGCGGACGTACGGCCCGGTCACCTTGCCGGGCACCTGCCAGGACACCGTCACCTGGGTGGCCGGGTCCGCGCCGAACGCCAGGTGCCTGCCGAACGGCCGCCGCGCGGGCCCGGCGGCGCCGCGGCCCGGAACAGCGCGCGCCGGGAAAGGTTCGTGGTCATCGCGTGTCCTCCGGTCAGCCGCGGCGGATGGTCAGGTCGTCGACGAGGACGTTGTCTTCGGTGAGCGCCCGCACCCGCAGCCGGCCGGGTGTCCCGCCGGCGGCCGGGGTGACGCCGACGTGCACCAGGCTGTAGCCGCGGAAGCGCACCCGCGACCAGGTGACCTTCTTGGCGTGCCCACCGCCGTCTTCGTCGTCCCACCGCATGGTGGCCGTGGTGTCGTGGACGTGGCCGAGGTAGGAGTCGCCGGCGGACTCGTCGATCCAGTCGTTGATGCTCTCGCCGCCACCACCGGCGGTGATGTAGGTGACCCCGTCGGTCTTCGAGTTCACCGTGCCGCCGGGCGCGACCTTCTTCGTGCCTTTGCCCGCTTTGATCGGGTCGGTGCGCTCGTAGAGGTGGTTGTGCCCGTTGAGGACCAGGTCCACCTGGTACTGGTCGAACAGCGGCGCCCACTTCTGCTGCGCGCCGAGCTCGGCGCCGTTGGCGTCCGAAGTGGAATAGGTGCACTGGTGGCAGTAGACGACGATGAACTCGATCGTCGGGTCGTCGCGGAACTTCGCGAGCCGGCTCTTCAGCCAGGCGGTCTGCTTGCCCTCGGTGTAGTCCAGGTTGGACTGGCTGTTGTAGCAGATGTCGTTGCCGTCCAGGCTGATCAGGCCGACGTTCTGGTAGCGCCACGAGTAGATGCACGTCGAGCCGGCCCAGGCGTTGTCCGGCATGGTGAACCGGGCGCGCATGCCGCCGTAGCCGTGGTCGTCGTACCAGCCCTCCATCTCGTGGTTGCCGATGGCGACCATCCACGGGATCCCGGCCGCGACGAGCTCGTTCTGGGCGAAGAAGGAATCCCACTTGCGGGCGTCGTACTTGTCCTCGTCCGGGTGCCCGCCTTCGCCGTTGAGCGCGTAGCTCAGGTCCCCCATGGCGAGGTGGAAGCTCGGGCCGAGGTCGGCGATCAGGCTGTTGGTGGCGAGTGCGTTGTAGCCGACGCCCTGGTCGCCGAACGCGGTGAAGGAGAACCCTTCGGTGCGGCCCGCGGCCGGGGCGGTGCGGAACGTGCCGACCTCACCGGGCCGTCCGCTGGTCGCCGGGTCGTAGCCCTGGTGGCCGACGACGTAGTGGTAGGTCGTGTTCGGCACCAGGTTGTCGAGCTTGACGTGCTGGTAGTACTGCGTGATCGCGGACGGGCTGTGCGGGGAGAAGGTGTGCGTAGCGGTCTGCCAGGACAGGTCGCTCTTCAGGGCGCGCACTTCGGCGGGCACGGTCGCGCCGTAATCCCCTTCGGCCGTGCCGATCCGCAGGTAGGGCGCGCTCACCTGGGCCGGCGTCTGCCACGAGACGACGACCTGCCGCGAGGCGTCGGCACCGTAGGCGAGGTGCCTGCCGAAGGGCCGCAACGCCGAGCCGGGCACGGTTTCCGCGCGCAGCAGCACCGCCGGTCCCGGTCGCGGGACCGGGGCCGCCGCCTCGGCGGTTCCCGGGAGCAGGAGGCGCCCCGCGGCCAGCGCGGCACCGCCGGCCGCGGCACCGCGGAACACGCTGCGCCTGGTGTGCTTCCGGACGTTGTGGTCGTACCACTCGGCGAGCCGCAGTTCCATGAAGTCAAGTTAAGAAACTTTCCTAACTACGTCAAGAGCGCGACCGGACACCGACGGTTGCCGCCAGTCGATCAAGTCGGTACAGTCCGCGGTGCCGAGGGATTCCTTGGCACCGCCGCGTTGTTTCGCCCGAGCCCGATGGCCCTAGGAGCACACGTGCGCATCTCCCGCCGGTTCACGGCACCCGTAATCCTCTTCTCGGCGCTGCTCGCCGCCCCGGCCGGCACCGCGCAGGCCGCCACCGCGAAGTGGCCCGGCGACGCGGCCGTCGCGGTCGCCGACGCCGCCGGGGCCTTCGGCGAAAACCTCAGCGGGCTCTCCTTCGGGGGCGCCGACGTGCTGTGGGCGGTCAAGAACGGGCCCGGCACCCTGTACCGGCTCGTCCGCGGCGGTACCACCTGGGGACCGGACCCGGCGAACGGCTGGTCGTCCGGGAAGGCCCTGCACTACCGCGACGGCAGCGGCGACCCGGACGCCGAAGGCGTGGTGGCCACCCCCGACGGCGTCTTCGCCGCGACCGAGCGCGACAACGACGGGGACGGCAGCCTGCTGAAGGTACTGCGGTTCGACACCGCGTCCCCGGTGAAGTCGCTGAACGCGGCCGCGGAGTGGGATCTCACCGACGACCTGCCGACGGTCGGCGACAACGGCGGCTTCGAAGGCATCACGTGGATCCCGGACGCGTTCCTGACCGCGGGCGGCTTCCTCGACGAGCACACGAAGGCCCCGTACGACCCGGCCGCGTATTCCGGGCACGGCACCGGCCTCTACTTCGTGGGACTCGAGGACACCGGCAAGATCTACGCGTACGCGCTCGACCAGTCCGGCGGCGGGTTCACCAAGGTGGCGACCATCGCGTCCGGGTTCCCGAAGGTCATGGAGCTGGAGTTCGAGCCGGGCACCGGCCGGCTCTGGTCGGTCTGCGACGACACCTGCTCCGGCAAGACGGCCACGCTGAAGCTGGCCGGCGGCAAGTTCACCGTTTCGGCTACCTACGCGAGGCCGTCGAAGATGCCGAACTACAACAACGAAGGCTTCGCGATCGCGCCGGCGTGCTCGTCCGGCCGCAAGGCCGTCGTGTGGGCCGACGACGGCAACGACGGCGATCACGCGCTGCGGACCGGGACGCTGACCTGCTGATTCAATCACTGATTGAATCACTGCTTGAAAGCGGCCGCTCCCGGTGGTCTACTCGTCGGGTGGCGGAGAAGACGACCGTGGACTCGACGCCGGACCGGCTGCTGGCCGCCGCGGAACGGCTGCTGCTGGCCGGCGACTACGACCGCGTGTCCGTCCGGGCGATCTGCACGGCGGCGGGGCTCAACCCGGCCGCCGTGCACTACCACTTCGGTTCGAAGGACGCGCTGGTCGCGGCGATGCTGGAGGACCGGCTGGCCCCCGTGTGGCGCGACCTGCTCGACGACCTCGAGCGGCGGCGGAGCCAGGGCCGGGTACCGGCCGCGGCGGACCTGGCCGACGCCGTCGTGGCTCCGCTGGCCGGGCTGGCCGCCGACCCGGTCGGCCGCCTCCGGCTGCACCTGCTCGCCCGGGTGCTGCTCTCGGGGCAGCGGATGCACTGGCACTCCCCCTGGTTCAGCCTGGACCCGTGGGTCGGCCTGCTGCGCGCCGCCCGGCCGGACCTGACCGCCGAGCAGGCGACCACGCGCTGGGTCCTGGCCTTCCAGCTGCTGCTCCAGGTGTTCGGCCACCCGGCCGCGCCCGCGCCACCCGAGCCGCGGCTGCCGCTCGACGCGGTGCGTTCGTTCGTCACGGCCGGACTGGACGCGCCGTGACGCCGCCCGACGTGTTCGCCCCGGCCCGGCTCGGCCCGGTCGAGCTGCGCAACCGGGTGATCAAGGCCGCCACCTTCGAGGGCCGGACGCCGGACGGGCTCGTCACCGACGAGCTGATCGAGTACCACCGCCGGCCCGCGCGCGGCGGCGTCGGGATGACGACGCTGGCGTACTGCGCGGTGTCGCCGGAGGGTCGGACGGACCGTCACCAGATCTGGATGCGCCCGGAAGCCGTGCCCGGGCTGCGCCGCTTCACCGCCGCGGTCCACGCCGAGGGCGCGGCGGCCTGTGCCCAGATCGGGCACGCCGGGCCGGTGGCGAACGCGGCGTCGAACCGGCTGCCGGCGCTGTCCCCGACCCGCCGGTTCAGCCCGCTGGGGATGCGCCCGACGCGGGCCGCCACCGCCGCGGACCTGGACCGCATCGTCGAAGCGCACGCGAGCGCGGCCCGCACGGCCGCGGAAGCCGGGTTCGACGCCGTGGAAGTCCACTTCGGACACAATTATCTCGTCAGCGCGTTCCTCAGCCCCCGGCTCAACCACCGCACCGACGGCTTCGGCGGCAGCCTCGCCCACCGGGCCCGCCTGGCGCGCGCGGTCGCCCGCGCGGTGCGCGACGCGGTCGGCGACCGGATCGCGATCACCGCCAAGCTGAACATGGACGACGGCGTGCCCGGCGGCTTCTGGCTGGACGAAAGCATCGAAGTCGCGCGGTGGCTGGAAGCCGACGGCAGTGTGGACGCGCTGGAGCTCACCGCGGGCAGTTCGCTGCTCAACCCGATGTACCTGTTCACCGGGGACGCGCCGGTGCGGGAGTTCGCGGCCCGGTTCCCGCAGCCGGCCCGCCTCGGCCTGCGCCTCGGCGGCCGGTTCTTCCTGCGCGAGTACCCGTTCCGCGAGGCCTACCTGCTCGACCGCGCCCGCCAGTTCCGCGCGGCGCTGCGCCTGCCGCTGATCCTGCTCGGCGGCATCACGACGGTGGAGACCATGAACCGGGCGATGGCGGAGGGCTTCGCCTTCGTGGCCATGGCCCGCGCCCTGCTGCGGGAACCCGGTCTGGTCGACCGGATGCGCGCGGACGCGAGCACCCGCTCGCTGTGCGTCCACTGCAACCGCTGCATGCCCACGATCTACGGCGGCACGCACTGCGTCCTGGCCTGACCGCCGGTATCCCCTGGACCGATCGGCGCAATTCGCGGCCGCCCGGAACCAGGGCCTTCCGAAGCCCGTCAGTATGAAGCGGTCAAGGGGGTGCGCTGATGCCGGAGGGGAATCCGCTCGTCGCGGAGTCGAAGCAGGACCCGGACGGCCCGGGCGCGTTCACCGCCGGCAACGGCGACTACGGCTGGGCCGGCGGCATCGGCATCGCCGAATCCTCGATGGACGCCTTCAACGGCATCAAAGACGGCGACTGGGTCTCCGGCGGCCTCGGCATGCTCTCCCTGGCCGGCGAAATCGCCGGCGCGGCGATCGACCCGTTCGGCTACCTGATGTCCTCGGTCGCCTCGTTCCTGATGGAACACATCCAGCCGCTCAAGGACATGCTCGACTCCGTCGCCGGCAACCCCCCGGTCATCCAGTCCTACGCCGACACCTGGAGCAACGTCTCCAAAGCCCTCGGCGAACGCAAAACCGACTTCGACAACGCGGTCAAAAACGGCACCACCGGCTGGACCGGCGCCGGCGCGGACGCCTACCGCAAGTTCGCCGCCGAGCATTCGGAGGCGCTGTCGGGCGCGGCGACGGTGGCCGGGGCGATCAGCACGGTCACGATGATCATGGGCCAGGTCGTGTCGTTCGTCCGGGAAACCGTGCGGCAGCTGATCGCCGACCTGGTCGGCAAGCTGATCGCGTGGGTGATGGAGGAGGTCTTCTCCCTCGGCTTCGGCACCCCGGTCGTGGTCGCGCAGGCCTCGGCGGCGATCGCCAAGTGGGGCAAGAAGATCGGGGAGCTGCTCAAGAAGCTGACCGACACGATCCGGAAAGTGTCGCCGCTGCTGTCGAAGCTGGTCGACGTCTTCGAGAAGATCGCGAAGGTGTTCGGGAAGGTACTGGGCAAGGTCTCCGGCCTGGACGGGTTGAAGGTCAAGGAGGGCGGGTTCGTCCGCAAGATCCCCAAGGGGGAGGGTGGCGGGGTCCACGCCCGCGCCCACGGCGAGGACGGCGCCGACGGTGGCGAGGGCTCGCACTCCGGGGACGGAGACGGCTCGTCCGGCGACGGGGACGGCTCGTCCGGTCATCCGGACGGGGATTCGCCGAGTTCGGACCCGATGAACACCGACTCCACGCCGGATCCGGGCTCCCGCCGCGGCTCAAGCCAGGACGGGTCACCTTCGCATGCGGGGGACGATTCGCCCTCGGCCTACGGTGAGCCCGACAGCAGCCCCTCGACGGCCCGCTCCGGTGACAGCACGCCGTCTCGCAGCGGGGACTCCAGTCCCTCGCATGCCGGGGATGGTGCGTCGCCAAGTCGGTCGCCGTCGCACGCGGGCGATTCCAGCCCGTCACCCACCCGGGGCAGCGACAGCACCCCGACCCACGCCGGGGACAACACCCCCTCCCGGGCGGGCGACAACGATCCCTCGCCCACCCGCGGCAGCGGCGGCACGCCTTCCCACGCCGGGGACAGCAGCCCCTCGCCGACCCGCGGCAGTGACAGCACACCCTCGCATGCCGGGGACAACACCCCGTCGCGGGCGAGCGACAGCAGCCCGTCGCCGACCCGCGGCAGTGACAGCACACCCTCGCACGCCGGGGACAGCACACCCTCGCGGGCGAGCGACCCTTCGCCGGCCCGCGGCAGCGATGGCACACCCACCCACGCCGGGGACAGCACACCGTCGCGGGCGAGCGACAGCAGCCCGTCGCCGACCCGCGGCAGTGACAGCACACCCTCGCACGCCGGGGACAGCACACCCTCGCGGGCGAGCGACCCTTCGCCGGCCCGCGGCAGCGATGGCACACCCACCCACGCCGGGGACAGCACACCGTCGCGGGCGAGCGACAGCAGCCCGTCGCCTGCACGCTCGGGCTCGCCGGACGGGCCCGGCTCCCACACCGGCACCGACACCCCCAGCAGCGCCGCACCGGCTGCCCGCGCCGACGGCACCACCTCCGCCAGTGGCACCGCCCCCACCACACCACGCACCACCGACCCCGTCCCCGCCCCGCGCGGCAGCGACGGCGCCAACCTCCCGCCTCAGGGCGGCGCGCCCATGACCGGCGGCGCACCTGTCACCGGCGGCGGCGGGCTCAGCGGTAGCGGCGGCACCCCACGCACCAGCGGCGGGGGCTGGACCGGCGCCCACACCCCCGACGCACCCACCCGGCCCCGCACCGGCAGCGACCTGCCCGCCAGCCGCCCCCGCACACCCGACACACCCGCACCCGCCGCCCGCGGCTACGGACCCGGCACCCACACCCCCGACACCCGCCCCGGCGGCCACGCACCCGACACCCGCCCGCACAACCCCGACACCGGCACCCCCCACCACAACGACCCCCTCACCCCCGACGAAGTCAACACCCGCCACGCCGAACACACCCCCTCCGGCAGCTCCTACCACGCCGGCGACCCCGACATGGGCGACCTCCCCCACCGCGTCCACCCCGACCCCGACGGCCGCTACACCGTCGACGTCCACGTCACCCCCGACGGACACGCCCGCATCGGCGACCGCCTCTACACCCCCGAACAATTCGCCGACATCCTCCGCCGCAACGCCGACTACGACGGCCGCCCCGTGCGGCTCATCGGGTGCGACGCCTCCTCCAACGACTTCGCCCACCGCCTCTCCCGCGAACTCGACACCGAAGTCCTCGCCCCCACCAAACCCGCCTGGACCGACTCCCACGGCCGCGTCTTCTCCTCCGACTACGAAATCGGCCCCGACGGCCGCATGCGACCCCGCATCCCACCCGACGGCGAATGGAACACCCACCACCCCGACGGCTCCACCCACCGCGCCGGCGACGAAGGGTTCGCGCCCGGTACCCACGACCGGGACGTCGATGCCGATGACGCGCGGGCCCGGGGTGAGGACGCGCACAAGAAGAAGGTGCACGAAGAACTCCTCGAAAAGCTCAACAAGCACGACGACGAAGCCAAGGAGCTGCTCCGCAAGTACTGGCGGCAGATCGAGGGCGACGACCAGGTCATCAGCCGCCGGCGGACCAACGCCGAGCACGAAGGTGTCGAGCTGCCGGTGCTGCGCCGGAACGAAAACGGCGACTACGAAATCCACCAGCCCGCCAACGACAGCACCAGCGTCCGGTCCGAGTTCCTCGAAGGCAGCCGGCGGACCGGGGGCCGTGACACCGCGCCGCCGGACCTGCTGGCGGACGCCGACATCCTCGCCGCCGGGCGGCCGCACATCTGGTCCTATTTGGACGAAGCCAACCACTCCGTCCGCGGCACCCCGCTGCCCGAAAGCCGCTTCGAGACCCCGCTCGACGAGTTCGACCAGGCCGGGTTCAACGACGTGCAGAGCAACCACTGGAACAACAAGCTCGGCGAGCTGGCCGCCGACCACGCCGTGGGCGACGGGCTCGGGCGACCGGAGTTCGCCGGCCGGCCGCTGCAGCCGGTGGACGTGCCCGACCGGGGCGCCCACCACTTCGACCGGGTCTACCAGGACGCCGACGGCAACTACGTCATCGTCGAGGCGAAGGGCCCGTCGGCCGGCTACAACGCCAACGGCGGCTACCAGCAGGGGCACCCCGAGTACGTCCGGAACGTCCTCGCCAAGATGATCGAACGCGGCGAACCCGAGGCCGGCCACGCGCGCGCGATGCAGGCCCAGCTCGACCAGGGCAAGCTGCGGTACTTCTACGTCAAGGCCCAGGTCGAAAAGCCCGATCTCACCGGGTACACCGACGAACAGCTGCGCGCGATGCCCGCCGCCCGGCGACCCGCCGACCGGTACGCCGGGTACTCCGCCTCGGAGTTCGACCTCTCCCTCACCACGCGCCGGCCGTGACCGGCGGGCCCCGGCCGAGGGGCCCGCCGGCGCGTCAGCTGAAGGCGCCCGTGAGGGTGTCCATCTTGGTACCCTTCGGCGGGAACTGCGGGAGGAACTTCGGCTCCTTGGCGAACTGGATGTACTGCTGGAGCTCCGGGGTCAGCCCCTTGTACTCCGCGTTGAGCACCACGTGGTCGCGAATGGACCGTTCGAACTCGTTGGGCGAGTTGGGGAACTTCACGTTCGGGCTCGTCTCGACCGAGTACTCCACCTTGAGGTTCTGGATGTCGTCGCGGACCTTGTTGTACTGGCTCGGGCTGAACCCCGCGCGGCCCAGGTCGGCGTCCGACGGCGGCTTGGCCTTCAGCTGCTCGAGGCGGACGTTCGCGTTCTTCAACGGGCCCTCGAACTTGCCGGACATGTTCTTGTTCGCCGTCGACGTCAGCGGCGTCATGTTGTCCGACAGGCCCGGCCCGCCGAGGTTGTCGTTCTGCAGGTGGCCGCGGATCCAGCGGTTCTTGCCGTCCGGCTTGTAGCCGTTGACGTTGTTCAGCTCGTTCTGCAGCTCCGGGCTGTAGCTGGAGTGCTTGGTGTTCTCCAGCTCCTTGACGTCGGTGAGCTCGCCCGGCTGCGGCTTCGAGCCGCCGGGGCGCGGCGACCCGTCGAGGACCTGGTCCCCGGACGACCTGCCGCCGCCCTGCGAAGTCGTGCGGCCGCTGACCGGGTCCTTGCTGCCCCACGGCTTGGCGGACGTGCCCGGCTGGTTCGACGACGTCCCGCCGGACCCGCTGCCCTTCTTCGGCTTGGTCTTCGGGTACGGCGCCGCCGCCTGGGTGGCCGCCTTGGCGCACTTGCCCGCGGTCGACCGGCCGGAGAACCGGCGCTGGTCGTTCGGGTCCGAGCCGAAGCCGCCGGCGGTGAGGCCGAGCGGGTCGGCCGCCATCAGCGGGTCGCCGACGTAGGTCAGCGGGTTCGGCGCCGGCGCGAGGCCGAGCGGGTCGGGCGAGATGTAGCGCGCGTTGGCCGGGTCGTAGTAGCGGAAGACGTTGTAGTGCAGCCCGGTTTCCCGGTCCAGGTACTGGCCCGGGAACCGCAGCGGGGTCTCGGCCGCCCCCGCGCCGGACAGGCCCCACAGGCTCGTGCGCACGGCCCGGACCACGCCGTCCACGCCCACGAGCTCCACCGGCGTGCCGATGTCGTCGGTGACCAGCGCGGCCAGCCGCGTGCGGCCGTCGGGAGTGGTGACCGCCTGCGCCACCGGACGGCCGTCGTCGGGGTGGTGCACCCACGTCCAGGTCTCGACCGGCGCGCCGCCCAGCGTGTGCCGGGCTTCGACCAGGGCGTTGCCGTCCCAGGTGAACTCGACCTGCTCGGCGACCGCGTCCGCCGCGTCGAGGCGCTGCTTCGCGATCCGGCGGTCCAGCGCGTCGTAGTGGTAGCGCCACTCGGCGCCGTCCGGGGTGCGCACCGCGACCAGGTGGTCCTGCGCGTCCCAGGCGAACGTCCAGGTCAGGTCCCCGACGGTCCGCCGCACCAGCCGGCCCTGCGCGTCGTGGGCGTAGTGCACCGCACCGGCCGCCTCCAGCACGCCGCCGGCGTAGCGGCGCGGCCCGGCTTCGGGTCCGGTCCCCGGCGACGACGACACGAGGTGGCCGAGGACGTCGTAGGCGTAGCGCTCGGCCGTGCCGGGCCGGAGCACGGCGGTGATCCGGCCGGTCGCGTCGAACTCGTGGCGCACCGCGCCTTCCGGGTCCTCGCGCGCCAGGACGCTGCCGTCCGGACGCCGGTGGTAGCGCCGCGTCCCGGCGGGCGTCCGCTGCGCGGCGAGCCGGCCCGCGGCGTCGAACTCCTGTTGCAGCAAGGGGTTCGGCCCGGCGGCGACCGCCACCGTGCGGCCCGCGTCGTCGCGCTGCAGCGCCAGGCCGGCACCGGCGACGTCCAGCAGGTCGACGCCGTCCTCGGTCCGTCGCCAGTGGACGTCCACTCCGGACGGGGTGCGCCGCCGGGTCGCGGTTTCGCTGTCGTAGCCGAAGGTCGTGGTGCGGCCGCCGGTGGTCTGCCGGACGACCCGGCCCTCGGCGTCGTGGGCCAGCTCGACCGCCGCGCCCGGGCCCGCGGCGTGCACGAGCCGGCCGACCGGGTCGTAGCGGTAGGTCTCGGTGCCCGCGGCGGAGGTGCGCTCGGTCAGGTTGCCGAGCGGGTCGTAGCGGTACTCGACGACTTCGCCGGCGGCGTTCTCCAGCCGGACCAGCTGCCCGGCGGCGTCGTAGGCGCAGCGGGTGACCCGGCCGTCGAAGTCGGACTGCGCGAGCAGCCCGCCTTCGGCGTCGTAGGTGTATTCCCAGGTCCGCCCGGCCGGGTCGTGCACGGCGAGGAGCCGCAGCTCGGTGTCGTAGCGGCGGGTGGTGCGCGCGCCCGCCGGGTCGGTCGTGGCGGTGACCAGCCCGAACGGCCCGCGCTCGGTGACGGTGATGCGGCCGAGCGCGTCGGTGTGCGACGTCTCCCCGCCCTCGCCGTCGTAGGTCCACAGCCGGCGGGCGCCGTCGGCGGCCACGACGGCCCGCAGGTCGCCCTCGACCGTCCAGGTCAGCGCGGCCCGGCCACCGCCGTCGCGCACCGTGCGCGGCCGGCCGAACAGATCGGGCTCGGCCGGGGCACCGGGCGCCCACGGCTGCTCGGCGGCCGGCGGCTGCTCGGCGTCCTGGTCTTCGGCCACGCCGAGCGGATCGGTGTAGGGGTCGGGCAGCGCCGTGGCCGGGTAGCGGCGGCGGAACACTCCCCCGGCGGCCGTGACCTCGATTTCGAGGGCCGTTTCCGTGCGTTCGGTCAGCACCACGCGCGTGCCGTCCGGGCGCAGCACCGCGCGCAGGATCCCGGCGGCGTCGTGCTCGAACTCCGTGCGCCGCCCGAGCGGGTCGGTGCGGGCCAGCAGCAGGTTGTGCGGACCCCATTCGCTGCGCGTGACGCCGCCGAGCTTGTCGGTCTCGGCCACCACGTTGCCCGCCGCGTCGAACTCGAAGACCTTCCGGTGCCCGAGCGAGTCGGTGGTCGTGGTGCGGCGTTCGGCGTAGGCGAGGGACCCGTCCAGGTAGCCCTGGTCGCCGACGGTCCGGACGCAGCGGCCGGCGTCGTCGTAGACGTACCGGTACCAGGCGCCGTTGTGGTCGGTCCAGCCGGTGAGCCTGCCCTCGGCGTCGTGGTCGTAGCGCGCGGGGCGGGGCGTGGAGTTCGTGCGCACGGCGAGGTGCCCGTGCGCGTCGTAGTCGTAGCGCGCGACCGGCACGTCCCCGCCGGGCGAGACGGCCCGCACGGCCCGCACCCGGCCGCCCGCGGTCTCGAACGCGATCCGCGCGCCCGCGGAATGGGTCAGCAGCAGGGGTGCGCCGGCGGGGTCACGATCGAGTTCGAGGAACTCGCCGTCCTCGGTCCGGACTTCGCGCAGCAGCAGCTCGCCGTCGCGGGCGGGCGTGAACCGCCGGGCCTGCCCGCGGCCGGGGTCGGTGACCACGTAGTCGTCGCCGTCGGCGTGCAGCAGGCGCAGGGGCCCGTGCTGGGAGCTCGTGGTGGTGCCCGGTGCGGGCAGCGGGAAGGTCAGCACCATCGCGTCGGCCGAGTGGTAGCGCACCAGGCCGGCGTCGAGGGTCAGCCGTTCGTCGGGCAGCGCCGTCCAGGACGGGCCGAACCAGCGGCCGTCCCGGTAGGACGACACGTGGTTGCGGGTGATCAGCTCGCCGAGGGCGCCGGGCACCACAAGGTCGACCTCGGTGAATAGCACGTCGCCGGTCGCGACGTCGATCGGGTCGAACTCGCAGACCTTTTCGTCCGGTTCCTTGGTCTTCGCCGGGTCCGGCCCGTCCTTGGGCTTGCCCTTCGGCGTGCCCGACGGGGTGGTGGAGTTCCCGTCGGGACCGCCGCGAGTGCCGGGCGGCGGCGGTTCCGGGCTCTTGGGGGTGTCGTCGGGGCCCTTCGACGCCGGCGGCGGATCGGACTTCGGGGGAGCGTCGGGATCGCCCTTGGCGCCGGAGGTGTGGGTCCCGTCCCCGTCCTTGCCGCCCGGCCCGCCCGGCCCACCACCCTTGCCACCCGGCCCGTCGATCCCCTTCGGGCTGCCGTTGATGTCGCCGTGCTTCGGCGGCGGACCGGCCTTACCCGGCTTGACGTTCTTCAACGCCTTCGCCGCGTCATCGAACAAATCCCCGGCCCGCTTCAGCAGCGGCACCAACGCCTTCAACGCCGTCACCAGCCGCTTCACCAGGTCGGCGATCTTCGACGCCGTCTTCGCGACCGCCCCGATGACCTGCGGCACCACCCACGTCAACCCGATCCCCAGGGTGAACACCACCTGCAACGCCCAGCTGATCAAATGCCCGATCAGCTCCGCGATGATGTCCCGCACCAGCGCCCGCACCGCCGCCACCACCTCACCGGCGGTCTTCACCCCACTGGAAGCGCCTTCACACCCCTTCTGCGCCGTCTCCAGCAACGTCACCGTGTCCTGAGCCCGCTGACGGTAGGAGTCAGCCGCAGGACCGGACCAGGACGCGGTGTCGGCCTTCACCATCCCGGCCAGGTCCTCACCGACACCGCCCAGCTCGGTCGCGACGTTCTTCCACGTCTCGGCCTGCGCGGCGATCTCATCGGCGTTGCCGGTCAAACCGTTCAACGCTTCCTTCAGCGGGCCGACGTGTTCCATCAGCCACCCCACCCCGGCCGCCAGCACGGCACCGAAGGGATCCATGGCCATCGACAACGCGTCCAGCGCGGTGCCCACCGCACCCATCGCGACCGAAGCCCAGTCCCCCGATTCGATCGCCGACTTCAGGTCGTTCGCCGACTCCAGCAGCGAGATACCCGAGTACGCCTTGGTCGAGTCCTTGGTCTCCGCAACCAACGGATTGCTGATGGCGCCGTACCTCCCCGTGAAACCTTCTTGAACGTCCATCAAAGCACGAAGGTGTCAACGGCCTTCCGGCCACGCGCTGAAGTGCGGGGCCGGCTGCCCGACCGCACCCGAAAGTGTGCCCGTGGCCCCTCGACGGCTGTCCGGTTTTGTCAGCCGGTGCCCGTCGGTTGCGGCATCCGGTCTAATTCCGCCCCGACCCGGTCACATCGGACGGCGCAGCGCCGATACGTCCGGCAGGGATCTTCGTCATGGGGGCGGGGTAGTTCACGAGGGGGAACGAATCGTGCTGTTTTCTTCACGCCCGAGAGGGCGGTCGGCCGTGGTCGCCGTGCTGGCCGCGGCGCTGGCCACCGCGGTGCCGGGGGTCGCGCACGCGGCGGCGGCGCCGTCGAACGACGACTTCGACAGCCCGGCCGCCGTCGCCGCGCTGCCGTTCACCGCGCAGGAGGACACCAGCGCCGCCACCGAGGCGGCCGACGACCCGGCCTGGTGCGAGGGGGACGCCGCGAGCGGGACCGTCTGGTTCCGGTACACCGCGACCCAGGACGGCCTGCTGCGCGCCACGACGACGGGCAGCGACCACCGCACCGTCCTGTCCGCGACCACCGGGGCGCGCGGGCACCTGCAGCCCGTCGCCGACGGCTGCGACTACGGGACGGACGCCACCATCACCTTCCGGGCCACGGCCGGGACGACCTACTCCTTCCAGGTCTCCGGCATCGAAACCCCGGGCGGCGCGCTGTCGTTCGCGCTCGACGCGATCGCGCCGGCGGCCAACGACGCCTTCGCCGACGCCGAGCCGGTGACCGCCCTGCCGTTCACGCGGCAGCCGGACCTCTCGCTCGCCTCCGCCGAGGCCGGGGAGCCGGAGTCGACCTGCGTGGACGACGAGGCCCAGCCGTCGGTCTGGTACTCCCTCCCGGCGGCGGACGCGGCGCGCTCGCTCACCGCCCGGGCCGAGGGGACCGCCGCGGCCGTCACCGTGTACTCCGGGAACTCGCTGGCGGAGCTGACGCAGGTCGCGTGCGACCGGAACTCCCTCGACCCGGTCGCGTTCGGGGCGGCGGCCGGCACCCGCTACGCCGTCCGCGTCACCGCGGCGCACCGCAGCTACGGGCCGACCGAGCTGGAACTGGCCGAGGCGCCGCCGCTGGACCCGTACGTCTACGTGTCACCGACGTCCGCGTCCGTGTTCGACAACGTCGGCTTCTCCGCTTCGTCGTGGAAGGCGATCGACCGGCCGCTGGGCGGGACGTGGGACTTCGGCGACGGCAAGACCGCCCCGGTCGGCACCGATACCGTTTATCACCGCTACGCGGCCGACGGCGTCTACCCGGCCACGCTCCACGCGACTTCGCCCGACGGGCGCACCGCGACCATCGCCACCCCGGTCACCGTGACCACGCACGACGTCGGGATCGCCAAGTTCGTCGTCCCCACCGCGGCTCGGCAGGGGGAAAGCAAGCCGGTCTCGGTGGACGTGACCAACACGCGGTACGCCGAGACGGTCACCGTCGTGCTGTCCAAGCAGTCCGCGGACTCCTGGACCGAGGTCGGCCGGCTCACGCTGCAGGTGCCCGCGCGGGCCACCGGGAAGGTCCGGTTCCCGTTCTCCTACACCTTCGCCCCCGAGGACGCTCTCGCCGGCAAGGTCGCGTTCCGCGCCGAGGCCCGGCTGCAGTACCCGGTGGAGGACGCCTTCACGGCGGACAACGCGGCGATCTCGATCGCCACCACCGTCAAGCCGCCCGCCACGCGCATCGCCGCCGTCTGACCAGGGGGAACACACCATGAAACCATCCATTCGCGCACTGCTCGCGAGCCTCGTGGCCGGCACGGCCGCGCTGCTGGTCCCCGGCGTCGCCCACGCGGCGGCGCCGTCCAACGACGACTTCGGCTCCGCCACGCCCGTCACCGCGCTGCCGTTCCAGGCGTCCCAGGACGCCCGCGAGGCGACGACGGCGCCCGGCGACCCGACGCCGTGCGGGACCTACACCACCTGGAACGTCTGGTACGACTACACCGCCGCCGCGGACGCGATCGTCCGGGTGACACCGTCGTCGAGCACCTCCGCGCGACCGTTCGTCGCGGTCTACACCGGTGACCGCGGTGCGCTGACGCAGGTGCCGGGCGCCTGCGCGGCGTGGGGCAACCCCGGTTCGGCGACGTTCCACGCCACCGCCGGGACGACCTACCACGTCCTGCTCGCCCAGCAGTACAACCAGGGCGACCTGACCGTCGGGTTCGCCGCGGTGCCGCCGGCGCCGAACGACGACTTCGCCACCGGCCCGGCGGTCACGGTCCCCGGGCAATACGCCGGCGACCTGACCGTGGCCTCGGCCGAGCCCGGCGAAGTCAAGCCGAGCTGCGACCCGGCAGCCGAACGGTCCGTGTGGTTCCGGTTCACCCCCGACCGCACCCGGCCGGTGAGCGTGCGGGCGATGTACGACTGGGGCCCGGGCATCACGGTGTACCGCGGCACGGCACCGGACGCACTGTCCGAAGTGGACTGCGTGGCCTCCGGCGACCGCCGCCCCGCCGTGTTC
Source organism: Amycolatopsis sp. cg9 (assembly GCF_041346945.1). NCBI lineage: Bacteria > Bacillati > Actinomycetota > Actinomycetes > Pseudonocardiales > Pseudonocardiaceae > Amycolatopsis > Amycolatopsis sp. cg9. Next base: position 8,506,194 of record NZ_CP166850.1, read on the forward strand.
TCCGGCGTCGCCGGGGAGACGTACCAGATCCGCGTCGCCGACGACGTCGACGCCGCGTCGCTGTACAACATCGAGCTCGAGGTGGCACCGCCCCTTTCGCCGTGGGTCAGCACGTACCCGGACACCCCGACGGTCTACGACGAGGTCACCATGACGCCCTACACGGGCGACAGCCTGAACCGGCAGTTCGTCAGCGGTGAGGTGCGCTTCGGCGACGGCGGTTCGGCCCCCATCACCGGCGCGCCGATCAAGCACCGCTACGCCGCCGACGGCGAGTACCGCGTCGAGGTGACCGGTGCGACCGCCGACGGCCGCACCGGGACCGCCGCCGGCACGCTGAAGGTCGAGACGCACGACGTCGCGCTGTCGGACTTCGTCGTGCCGGCCAAGGCGCGGGTGGACGACACCAAGCAGATCAAGGTGTCGGTCTCGAACACCCGCTACGCCGAGACCGTCACGGTCACGCTGTACCGGCTGACCGACCAGGGCTACTACCAGCAGGTCGGGAAGGCGGAGCAGTGGGTGCCGGCGGCGGCGGGCCGCAAGACGGTGTTCCCGTTCGCGTACACGTACACGGCGGCGGACGTCGCGGCGGGCAAGACGTCGTTCAAGGTGGTGGCGAGCATCGACGCCCCCTACCCCGGCGACGCCCGCCCCGCCGACAACGAGCTCCTCGGCACGACGACGGTCCGCTAACCGGCTCGTGAGTGGGAAACAGGGTCAGAACCCTGTTTCTCACTCACGACCGGTGTTCTCCTGCAGCTTGCGCCGCCGGGTCGCCCAGCGCTGGGTCTCCGAGGTGACGATCTCGTCGACGGCGGCCAGCAGCGCCCGGCGGTCCGCCTCGCCGCGGCGGTCTTCGGGCAGCAGGCGGTACTGGTGGATGACGCTCCGCAGGTCCGACCAGCGGCCGATGAACTCGACCCAGTTCTCGTGCCAGTCGAAGGAGCGGCGCAACCCGGTGACGACCAGGGTGGTCGCGGCCAGCACCGCGGTGACCCAGGCCGTGGCCCCGAGCGCGGCGGCGACCGTGGTGGCCGCCGAGCCGAGCAGCAGCGCGACCTCGGTGACGCGGTTGGCGAGCCGGTTCCGGTCGGCGTTCCGCCGGTACCACCCCAGCTCCCGAAGCGCGACGGCCAGCGCGGGATCCGGCTCGTCCCACGGGTCGTCGGCGCTCTCGCCACGAGGACTTCGCGAATTCATGGCGCGACAGTAGCGCCTCGCGAGGGCTGCGCCCGTCGCCGACGTCTTGACCGGCCTCACCCCGCGAAGTCGTGCTCGGTGTACTCACCCTCGACCGGCCCCGCCCCCGCGTGCAGCTCCTCCTCGCGCTCCCGCAGCTCGACGCGGCGGATCTTGCCCGAGATCGTCTTCGGCAGGCCGGCGAACTCGAGCCGCCGGATCCGCTTGTACGGCGCCAGGTTCTCCCGCGCGTACCGCAGGATCGCGGCCGCCGTGCCCGCGTCCGGCCGGTGGCCGGCGGCGAGGACGACGTACGCCTTCGGCACCGCCAGCCGCACCGGGTCGGGCGACGGGACGACCGCCGCCTCGGCCACGGCTTCGTGCTCCAGCAGCACGCTCTCCAGCTCGAACGGCGAGATCCGGTAGTCCGAGGCCTTGAACACGTCGTCGGCGCGGCCGACGTAGGTGAGGTAGCCGTCTTCGTCGCGGCTGCCGACATCGCCGGTGTGGTAGAAGCCGCCACGCATGACCTCGGCGGTGCGCTCGGGGTCGTCGCGGTAGCCCGCCATCAACCCGAGCGGGCGGTCGCGCAGGTCGAGGCAGATCTCACCCTCGTCACCGGGCTCGCCGGTCGCCGGGTCGACGAGCACGACCGGGTAGCCGGGCATCGGGCGGCCCATCGACCCGGGCTTGACCCGCTGGCCGGGCGCGTTGGCGATCTGGACGGTGGTCTCCGTCTGGCCGAAGCCGTCCCGGATCGTGACGCCCCAGGCCCGCTCGACCTGCTCGATCACCTCGGGGTTGAGCGGCTCCCCCGCCCCGACGACCTTCTCCGGCGGCGTCTTGAGCGTCGTCAGGTCGGCCTGGATGAGCATCCGCCACACCGTCGGCGGCGCGCAGAAGCTCGTCACCCCGCACCGGTCCATCTGCGCCAGCAACGCGTTCGCGTCGAAGCGTTCGTAGTTGAAGATGAACACGGTCGCCCCCGCGTTCCACGGCGCGAAGACGTTGCTCCACGCGTGTTTCGCCCAGCCCGGCGAGGAGATGTTGAGGTGGACGTCGCCGGGTTCGAGCCCGATCCAGTACATCGTGGACAGGTGGCCCACCGGGTAGCTGGCGTGCGTGTGCTCGACCAGCTTCGGCAGCGCCGTCGTGCCGGAGGTGAAGTACAGCAGCAGGGGGTCCGACGCCCGGGTCGGGCCGTCCGGGGTGAACTCGGGCTCGCTCGCGTACGCCCGGCCGAAGTCCAGCCAGCCCTCGGCGGGCTCGCCGACGGCGATCCGGGTGTAGCCGCCGTCCGGGAACTTGGCGGTGTCGCGGTCGCGGGCCACGACGTGCCGGACGCGGCCGCGGGTGACGCGGTCGGGCAGGTCGGCCGGGCCGAGCAGGGTGGACGCGGGGATCACCACGGCACCGAGCTTCATCGCCGCGAGCAGCACCTCCCACAGCTCCACCTGGTTGCCCAGCATGAGCAGCAGCCGGTCGCCCCGGCGGACGCCCTGCGCGCGCAGCCAGTTCGCGACCCGGTTCGAGCGTTCGGCGAGCTCGGCGAACGTGTACTTCGCTTCGCTGCCGTCCTCCTCGACCAGCCACAGGGCGGGCCGCGCCGCCGACTCCGGGTCCGCGGCCAGCGCGTCGAACCAGTCGAGCGCCCAGTTGAACCCGGTCAGCTCGGGCCACCGGAACCCGGCGACGGCGGTGTCGTGGTCGTCGCGGTGCGCAAGCAGGAACCGGCGGGCGGACCGGAACGGCTCGTCAGTCATGGGCTCTCCTCGTCGAGTGCGGGGCCGTATCATCCGGAGCACCCGCCCCTGCCGACTACCCCCGAGCGGGGGTACCCCCTTGGGAGGCCCACCGTGGTGCTGCGCCCCGCCGACGGCGACCTCTACCGGCAGGCCCTGCGCGGCGTCCGGCAGCGCACCGGGGTGCCGCTGGCCTTCGCCGGCGAGCTGCGTGACCGGCGGCTGGTGCTCTCCCACTTCCTCGGCGCCCGGACGAGCGGGCTGCGCGACCTGCGGGTCGAGCCGGGCAAGGGCGTCGGCGGGACGGTGCTCGCCCGGCTGCGCCCGCACGGGGTGGCCGACTACCGGGCGGCCCGGTCGATCACCCACGACTACGACGACCCGGTGCTCGGCGAAGGCATCCAGGCGACGATCGCCGTCCCGGTCGCGGCCCGCGGCCGCGTCCACGGCGTGCTCTACGCGGCGGTCCGCGACGACCGGCCGCTCGGCGACCGCGCCACCGCCGCCCTGCTCGCCATCGCCGACGGCGTGGCCCGCGAGCTGGCGATCCGTGACGAGGTCGACCACCGCTTGGAACTGCTCGGCGCGGCCGAACCGGGCGGCCTCCCCGAGCTGCGCGCCGAGCTGGCCGCCATCGCGGCCGACGCGCCCCCGGGCCCGCTCCGCGACCGCCTGCTGCGCGCGTGCGCGCGGTTCGACGGCCCGCCCGTCCCCGAGACGTCGTTGTCCGCACGGGAACTCGACGTCCTCGGCCAGGTGGCACTGGGCTGCACGAACGCGGAAGCCGCCGCACGGCTCGCGCTGAAGCCCGAGACCGTGAAGGCGTACTTGCGCAGCGCGATGGCGAAGCTCGGCGTGCACGGCCGCCGGCAGGCCGTGCAAGCCGCCCGCCGGCTCGGCGTCCTCCCCTGACCGGTCAGCGCCGCGGGAACAGCTTCGCGCAGTTGCGGGTCGTCAGCTCCCGCCAGGTCGTTCCGGCCGGCTGCGGTGCCGCGTCGATGCTCGCCAGCTGGGCGTCCACCGCCGCCGGCGGGGTCCAGCAGAAGTCGCTGCCGTACAGCAGGCGGCCGGTGCCGAACGCGCGCTCGAACGCCGGGACCTGGTGCGGGAACGGCGTTCCCGCGATGTCGAACCACAGCTCGCCGATCTGCTCGGGCACCGTCGGGCCGGCGGTCTCCCCGGTGAACGCCGAGCGGAACAGCTCGAGGCGCCCGGCCAGCAGCGGCAGCACCCCGCCGCCGTGGGTGAAGATCCACGGGACGCCCGGGTACTGCGTGAGGACGCCCGCGAAGACCAGGTCGCTCACCGCGCGGCCGGTGTCGTAGAGGAACTCCAGCATCGGCCGCGGCCTGCCGAGCGCGATCTCCGCGGCGTGCGGGGGTGACGTCGGGTGGACGAACACCGGCGTCCGGCGGCGCTCCAGCTCGGTCCACAAGGGAGCGAACGCCGGGTCGCCGAGGTAGCGGCCGGCCGCGTTGGTCTCGACCGTGACCCCGTCGCAGCCCAGTTCGTCCACGGCGTGGGCGAGTTCGGCCAGCGCACCGTCCACATCGGGCAGTGGCAGGGACGCGAACTGCCCGAACCGGTCCGGGTGCGCGCGGCGGGCCTCCGCTCCGGTCTCGTTGACGTGCCGCGCGAGTTGCCGCGCCGCGGCGTCGTCGCCGAAGTGGACACCCGGCGACGAAATCGACAGCAGGGAAACCGCGACGCCCCAGCGGTCCATCAGCTCGAGGTGCCGCGTCGCCGACCAGGTGGGCCAGCCCGGCATGCCGTCCGGCGAGCCGTGCCCGGCCGCGATCGCGGCTTCGACGTACTCCGGGGTGAGGAAGTGCGCGTGGACGTCGACCAGCCCGGTCACGCGACGACCTCGCCGGCCGCCCAGACGCGGCGGACCTTCGCCGTCGCCGTGATGTCCCGGGTCGGGTCGCCGTCGACGAGCACCAGGTCCGCCCGCAGTCCTTCCCGTACGGCCCCGCGATCCGGCAGCCCGAAGTGGCGGGCCGGCAGCTCGGTCGCCGCGCGCAGGACGTCCACTTCGGACAGTCCGGCGCCGGCCAGCAGGCCGAGCTCTTCGTGCAGGCTCGCGCCCTGGACGACCGGGAACGGCAGCATCGGCGCGGAAAAGGCGTCCGTGCCGGCGAGGATCGGCACGCCGGCCGCGTGCAGCGCCGCGACCGAGCGGCGGCCGGCCTCGTAGCCCTCGGCGCCGAGCTTGGTCGTCAGCGCCGCCATCATCGCCAGCGTGGGCACGGCGACCTGGCCCTGCTCGGCCATCCGGGACGCGGTCTCCGCGTCGAGGACGCCGTCGCGCGGGACGTGGGTGACGACGTCCGCGCCGGCCCGGACGGCGCGGCGGAAGGCGTCGACGGACGAAGCGTGGGCGACGGTGCGCTTGCCGTGCGCCTTGCCCTCGGCGACCACGGCGTCGATGGTCGCCTGGTCGAGCAGGTCTCCCTCGATGACGACCTTGAGGTAGTCGGACCCCTCGGCGACGCGGCGCGCGACGAACTCCGCGGCCTGCCCGGGCGCGGTGAGGATCGCCTCCGCGGGCATGCCCGGCATCTTCGCGTGGTTTCCGCACGGGCCGATGGCGGGCAGGCCCGCGCTGCGGATGTCGGGCACCCGGCCGCGGAACGAGTCGACGCGCTCGCGGGGCCAGCACGCCATGTCGAGCGCCGTGGTGATCCCGTGGGCGGCCAGTGCGCTCAGGTCGTCCGGGGTGAGCAGGTGCACGTGGGCGTCGATGAGGCCGGGCAGCAGGGTGGCGCCCGCGCAGTCGACGACCTCGGCGCCGGCCGCGTCGGCCCCGAGCACCGCGTCGTCGAGCACGACGGTCGTGGGTTCGGTCAGGCCGGCGCCGTCGAAGACGCGCACACCGGTCAAAGCGGTCTTGGTCATGAGTCCTTCCCCGCGGCGGCCGGGCCCCACGAGGCCGGTTCGACGCTGAAGCTGGTCTCCATCAGGATCTCCCGCGTGCGGTTGACGTGCGCCTCGAACCGGGCGACCGCGAGGTCGGCGTCGTGCGCCAAGGCCGCGTCCACCAGGCCCTGGTGCTCACCCGCGACGTCGCGGTGCCGCTGCTCGCCGCCGGGGCCGGACCAGGCGCGGTAGAGCTCCGCGGCGTCGGACAGCCGGGTGCAGATGTCCAGCAGCACCGCGTTGCCGCACGCCTTGATCAGCGTGTGGTGGAACTCCAGGTGCGCGCGGGCCCAGTCCTCGTTGCGCCGCAGCGGCGGCCCGGGCAGGAGCATCGCCTGACCGGCGAGCCGGTGGTGCGCGGCCAGCACCTCCGACTCCCAGGTGACGCCGCCGCGCTGCACGGACAGCCGCAGCGCCGAGCCTTCGTTGATCGCCCTGGCCTCGGTCAGGTCCGTGAGCGCCTGCATCGACAGCGGCGTGACCCGGAACCCGCGGTTGCGGTCGACCTGCACGAGGTCCTTGGCCGCGAGCAGGCCCAGCGCTTCGCGCACGACGCTGAGGCTGACCCCGAAGTCGCTGCTCAGATCGGCGGGCTTCAGGCGCTCCCCCGGCGCCAGCTCGCCGTTGAGGACCGCCGACCGCAGCCGGGTGTACACCGACACGGCCAGGCTCTCGCCACCCGCTCTCTTCGCCATGCCGAGACGGTAACACACTCTCCGCTCAAGAATCGATTCTTGTCTTGACAGTCGGATATCGCGAGCAGAGTATGAATCGCATCGGCACTTCGATCGAAAGGGCCTTCCATGCGGATCGCCAACCTCGCCGGCCGGCTCGTCCTCCTCACCGGGGGCGGCGCCGTCGACGTCGAGCGCGCCAGTGCGCAGCGCTTCTCCGCCGACCCCCACGCCGTCTACGCCCGCTGGGACGAGTTCGTCGCCTGGGCGGCCGGCGTCCCGGCCACCGGCGCCGAACCGTTCGACGAGGCCGGGCTGCGGGCTCCGTCGCCGACGCCGTCCCAGGTCTTCGGCGTCGGGCTGAACTACCGCGACCACGCGGCCGAGTCCGGGCTCGGCCTGCCGGACTCCCCCGCCGTGTTCACCAAGTTCCCCAGCTGCCTGACCGGTCCCCACGGCGGGATCGCGCTCACCGGGTCCACTGTGGACTGGGAGGTCGAGCTCGTCGCCGTCATCGGCCGCGAGGCGCGGCACGTGCCCGCCGAGCGCGGCTGGGAGCACGTCGCCGGGCTGACCGCCGGCCAGGACCTCTCCGACCGGACCGTGCAGCTGGCCGGCCCGGCCCCGCAGTTCAGCCTCGGCAAGTCCGCGCCCGGGTTCGGGCCGACCGGGCCGTGGCTGGTCACGCCGGACGAGTTCGCCGACCGCGACGACCTGGAACTGAGCTCCGAGGTCAACGGCGAGCCCGTGCAGAAGGGCCGGACCAGCGACCTCGTCTTCCCGGTGGCCGAACTGGTCGCGCGGCTCTCGGCGATCCTGCCGCTGCGGCCGGGCGACCTGATCTTCACCGGCACCCCGGCCGGTGTCGGCGTGGCCCGCACCCCGCAGCGGTTCCTCGCCGCCGGGGACGAGCTGGTCACCACGGTCGAAGGCATCGGCTCGATGCGTCACCGGTTCACGGGACCGTCGTGACCACGGTCGACGCGGCCCGGTTCCGCGCGGTGATGGCCGCGGTCTGCGCGCCGGTCACGGTCGTCACCACGACCGCAGCCGGCGGGCCGCGGGGCGCCACCGTCAGCTCGTTCACTTCGCTGTCCCTGGACCCGCCGCTGGTGAGCGTCGCCTTCGACCGCCGCTCGGCGCTGCTGGCCGAGATCCTCGACGCGGGCCGGTTCGGCGTGAACCTGCTCGGCCAGGGCCAGGACGACCTCGCCGTCCGGTTCGCCACCCGCGGCGCCGACCGCTTCGGCGGCGAGACCGCGTGGTTCACCGACGCCGGCCTGCCCCGGCTGCGCGACGCCGCCGGCTGGGTGGCCTGCGACCTGGACCGGGTCGTCGGGGCCGGCGACCACCTCCTGCTGTTCGGCCTGGTCACCGCGCTCGGCCGGGCCGAGCTGCCGCCGCTCGTCTACGCCCACCGCACGTTCGGCACCCACTCGCGCTACGCCGAGCGGCCCCGCCCGCTCATCACCGACCAGATCGCCGCCTGCGCCCGCTGACCCGCCCCGGAAGGACGACGACGTCATGACCCTCGCGACCGAACAGCCCGCGCCCACGCTCGACCGGCTCCTCGCCCGCATCGCCGAACTCCAGCCGCTGCTGGAGAAGAACGCCGCCCAGGGCGAGGCCGACCGGCGCGTCGTCGAAGAAAGCATCGCCGCGCTGACCGGCGCCGGCGCGTTCAAGATCGCCCAGCCCCGCCGCTACGGCGGGTACGGGCTCCCGGTCCGCGCGATGCTCGACGTCTCCGCCGCGGTCGCCGAGGCCGACGGCGGGACCGCCTGGGTGGTCGCGCTGAGCAACGTCTGCGCGTGGCTCGCCGGCCTGTTCGGCAGGCAGGCGCAAGACGACATCTGGGGCGCGGACCCCGGCGCGAAGGTGTCCGGCGTGCTCGCCCCGACCGCCGAGACGACCAAAGTGGACGGTGGTTGGCGCGTCACCGGGCGCTGGTACTACAACTCCGGCTCGTGGCACGCCGACTGGGCGGGGCTGGGCATCCCGCTGACCGACGAGCGCGGCGAGGTCGTCGACCAGGGCCTGGCCCTGCTCCCCCGCACCGACCTCGGCTTCGAGGACACCTGGTTCGTCGCCGGGATGCGTTCGTCGGGGTCCAACTGCCTGATCGCCGACGACGTCTTCGTGCCGGCGCACCGCGTCATGTCGGTGCCGCCCGCCATCGGCGGGCAGTACGCGGTCGACGCGCCCGAAGAGGACCTGTTCCGCGCCGCGCTCGTCCCCGTCCTGACGCTGGTGCTGGCCGGTCCGCAGCTCGGTCTCGGCCGCAAGGCGCTGAAGCTGGTGAAGGAGAAGGCCGGCCGCAAGGCGGTCTCGTACACGAGCTACGCGACGCAGGCCGACTCCGTCGCCTTCCAGCTGCAGCTCGCCGAAGCGGCGATGCGGATCGACACCGCCCACCTGCACGCCTACCGGGCGGCCGACGACATCGACGCGGCCTCGGCGGCGGGCACCTACCCCGGCGTCGAAGCCCGCGCCCGGGTGCGCGCGGACACCGGCTGGGCGGTCGAGAACATCACCCGCGCCATCGACGTCCTGCTTTCGGCGCACGGCGCGGGCAGCTTCGCCGACGTCAACCCGCTGCAGCGGATCTGGCGCGACTCGGCGGTCGCCGCCCGGCACGCGATCGTGCTGCCCGCGGTCAACTACGAGGTCTACGGCAAGGCGCTGCTCGGGCGCGACGACCAGATCACCCCGCTCATCTGAACCCGCGGAGGAACCGGCATGAGCCTGCACCGCCTCACCAAGATCACCATCGGCGTCCCGGACGTCGACGAAACCGCCAAGTACTACACGGAATTCGGCCTGACGCCGACCGAGTCCGGGTTCGCCACCGCCGACGGCGGCGAACAGCTGGAACTGCGCCAGGCCCGGCAGCGCCGGCTGCTGACCCTGGGCATCGGCGCCGACGACCCGGACGACCTCGGCCGCATCGCCGCATCGCTGGCCCGCCTCGACGTCGAAAGCCGCGTCGAGAGCGGCGAACTGTACACAAAGGACCCGGTGACCGGGCTCGACGTCGTCGTGTCGGTCGCGCCTCGCCTGCGCCAGGAACCGCCGGAACCGGCGGCGTACAACCAGCCCGGCTCGATCCGGCGCGCGAACACCCGCGCCCCCGGCATCGACCGCGAGCCGCCGGTGCGGCCGCGCAAGCTCGGCCACGTCGTGTTCGGTTCGACCGACCAGGCCGCGACACAGCGGTTCTTCACCGAAGGCCTCGGGTTCAAGGTCAGCGACGAGGCCCCCGGCCTGGCCGCGTTCATGCGCTGCTCGACCGACCACCACAACGTGCTGGTGCAGCAGGCCCCGGTGAGCTTCCTGCACCACACGTCGTGGGAGGTCGACGACGTCGACGAGGTCGGCCGCGGCGCCACCGCGATGCTCCAGGGGCACCCCGAGCGCCACACGTGGGGCCTGGGCCGGCACTACATCGGCTCGAACTTCTTCTGGTACCTGCGCGACCCGGCCGGCAACTTCTCCGAGTACTACTCCGACATCGACTGCATCCTCGAAGACCAGCTGTGGGAACCCCGCGTCGTCGCCGGCGAGAAGAGCCTCTACGCGTGGGGCCCGCCACCCCCACCGTCATTCCTCGCACCGGAGGACCTGGCAGACCTGATGACCGACGCCCACGACGGCGCGTGAGCGAGCCGGCCGCAGCGATTTCCGGCCACCTGTAACAACCCTCCCGCGTCGGCGACTTGATCTCAGTCGACGAAGGAGGCGGTCGGTGACGGACCTGACCATGGTGGAACCATTCGAAAAGCTCGAGGCACTGCGGGCGCCGGGAAGCGCCGTGCTCTGCGTGGGCACCGGTGACCACGAGGCCGAGGTTCTGGCGGCCTGGCACGTGAGCCCCGGTGGCGACCCCACCGGGGCTTGGCTCGTTCCCGTGGCCGAAGCGTTCACCGCACCGGATGCGGCACGGCGTCTCCTGAGCCTCGTCGAGCGGCGTGCGATCGCCGCCGTCCACCCGGAGGATGTGCAGGACTGGCTCAAGCGGCTGTCCGCCGCGGCGGACTCCGGCATCGAGGACGGCTGGTGGCTGCCGCAGCTGTTTTCGCCGGTGGAAGCATTCCGCGAAGCCGCGCAGCGAAGGCAGCGGTACGACCGCACGGTCGAGGCCGCGCGCCAGGAAAGCAAGACGATCACCCCGCTGGAGTGGACGCACGACATCCCCCTCGACCCCGAGATCGAGGACTTCGCTTCGCTGCAGCGAGTCGCCCGCATTTCGCCCGCACCCGGGACGCCCGTGGTGTCCGAAGCCCTGTCGATCGCGCGCACGCTGAGGTGGCTGGTGTCGGTCTGGGCGGAAACCGAGCAGGTGAAGGGCCGGCGCCGGTACGTCCAGGCCGAACACGGAGACGCCGAACCGCTGCCGCCCCGGTGGCTGGCCGCGGTGCAGGCCGCCGGCGCCAACCGGCTGCCGCTGTGAAGCCCGTGCACGGCTACGCCGTCATCGACACCGAGACCACCGGGATCCGCACCGGCCGGCACCACCGCATCGCGGAGATCGCGGTCGTCCACGTGGACCCGCACGGGCGGATCACCGACGAGTGGGTGACGCTGGTCAACCCCGATCGCGACCTGGGTCCCCAGGCCATCCACGGCATCCGGGCCGCCGACGCACGCCGGGCGCCCCGGTTCGGGGACCTCGCCGGGGAACTCGTCCAGCGCCTGAGCGGGCGCGTGGTGGTCGCGCACAACTGGGCGTTCGACGCGATGCACCTGCGTGCGGAATTCGGCCGCCTGGGCATCGGCACACCGTTCGAGACCGACGCCGGGCTCTGCACCATGCGCGCGGCAGGCCGGGCGCGCCTGGGTTCCGGGCGGTCCTTGGTGGACTGCTGCGCGGCCGCCAGGCTGCCCGAACGCTCGTGGCACACCGCCCTCGACGACGCACGAGGAGCCGGTGACCTGCTCGGGTTCCTCCTGCGGTCCGCGCCGAACGCGGTCGCCGTGACCGAGACCCACCTGCGTGCGGCGAACTGGGCCTGGCCCCGGCTCGCCCGAAGCACGGTTCGCACTGTTCAGCGCACGGCGGTCGGGCACGTCGAGCCGCACTTCCTCGCCAGGCTCGTCGAACGGATGCCGCGAGACGGCGAACCGGTGGTCGACGCGTACTTCGCGATGCTCGACGACGCCTTGCTCGACCGGCAGATCTCGGCGACCGAGGGTGACGCGCTCGTCGGCCTCGCCCACGACCTCGGCCTGCACAAGAACGAGGTCGTGGCTCTGCACCTGAGCTACCTGCGGGACTTGGCCCGCGAGGCCTGGGCGGACCAGGTGGTCACCGACGACGAGCGGAAGGACCTGCTCACGGTCGCCACGCTGCTGGCACTCGATTCCGGGATCGTCGAAACGATCCTCGACGAGGAACGCGACGCCGGGCAGGCACCGGTGCCGGGCCACGACCGGAAGGTGGGCGGACTCGTCCTGCGGCCGGGTGACAAGGTGGTGCTCACCGGGGACATGCGCCGGGGACGCACGGAGATCGTGGCCGACGCCGCCGCGGCCGGGATCCGCGTCACCACCGCGGTCAGCGAGCAGACGCGGGTACTCGCCGCGGCCGACCCCGACTCCCTGTCGGGCAAGGCCAAGCGAGCGCGTGAATGCGGTGTCCCGGTGGTCTCCGAAGCCGCCTTCCTCCAGGCACTCGCCAGGCTCGGGCGATGAGCTGATCCGGTCAGCGGGGCAGGTGCACCGTCTGCAGTGCCTGGTACGCCGTCAGCCCCTCCGGGCCCAGCTCGCGGCCGAGGCCCGAGTCCTTCACCCCGCCGAACGGGGCGGCCGGGTCGACCGTGTACGTGTTGATGCCGATCGTTCCCGTGCGGATCCGGCTCGCGACCGCTTGGCCGCGGGCCGGGTCGGTGGTCCAGACCGTGCCGCCCAGGCCGTACGGGGAGTCGTTGGCGATGGCGATCGCCTCTTCGTCGGTCTCGTACTTGATGATCGACAGGACCGGGCCGAAGATCTCTTCGCGGGCGATCGTCGAGTGGTTGTCGACGTCGGCGAACACCGTGGGCTCGACGAACCACCCGCGGGACTGGCCGGCCGGGCGGCCGCCGCCGGTGGTCAGGCGGGCGCCCTCCGCCAGGCCCTTCGCGATGTAGCCCTCGACGCGCTCGCGCTGGGCCGCCGAGGCCAGTGGGCCGATCTGGGTCGCCGGGTCGAGGGCGTCGCCGACGGCGAGGCTCGCCGCGAAGCCGGTGAACGTCTCGACGATCTCGTCGTAGCGGCTCGCCGGGGCGAGGATGCGGGTGGTGAGGTGGCAGGTCTGGCCGTTGTTGACCAGCGTCGACAGGAACAGGTCCTGCGGGTTCGCGGTCAGGTCGGCGTCGTCCAGCACGATCGCCGCGGACTTGCCGCCCAGCTCGAGCGTGACCGGGCGCAGCAGCCGGCCGCACGTCTCGGCGATCTGCCGTCCGGCGGCCGTCGAGCCGGTGAACGCGACCTTGTCCACCCCCGGGTGGGACACCAGGTGGGCGCCGCCCTCGCGGCCGCTCTGCACGATGTTGAGCACGCCGGGCGGGAACCCGGCCTCGTCGACCGCCTCGGCGAACAGCTGCGCGTCCAGCACCGTGCCCGGGCTCGGCTTGAGGACCAGCGTGCACCCGGCCGCCAGCGCCGGGCCGAGCTTGAACGCGGCCAGCGTCATCGGCAGGTTCCACGGCACGATCGCGCCGACCACGCCGACCGGCGTCCGCCGCACGCGGACCTTGCCGCCGAGCAGGCCGTCCCGCGGCTCGTCGAGCACGGCGGTCCGGATCAGGCCCGCGTAGTAGCGCAGGATCAGCTGCGGGAACCCGCCCTCGACTGCGTTGGCGATCGAGATCGGCAGGCCGTTCTGGCTGCTGACCCGCCGCGCCGTCTCCCCGGCGCGCGCGTCGAGCGCGACCGCCAGCCGCTCCATCACCGCCGCGCGCTCGGCCGGCTCCCAGGAGCTCCAGCCGACGGGGTCGTCGAACGCGGTCCGGGCGGCCGCCACCGCGGCGTCGATGTCGGCCTCGACCGCTTCGGGCACCCGCCCGATGACCTCTTCGGTGCTGGCCGAGACGACCTCGATGGTCCGGGCCGAAGCCGGCGCGACCCACTTGCCGCCGATGTACAGGGATTCGTAGACCAGGTCCACGGTCCGACTCCGTCCTTCGACCGGGCATTGCCGCCAGTAAAGCAGCGCGCGGTCGCCGGGGATTATCCGTTCGTGCGGTGCTCCGGGAACCGCTCGATCGATCGGCCGGACCGGCGTCAGCGGTGCGCCCCCGCGGCGCGGAAGGAGGCGATCCGGATCCGCAACCCGCGCAGGTGGACCAGGTCGATGGCGAACCCCGCCGCGGGCTCGTCGAGCCGGCACGGGCCCGTCAGGTGGACGAACTCGTCCACCGGGTCGAAGCGCGGTTCCGACCACACCGCCGCGTCGCCCGCCCCGGCCTCGCGGCGGGCGCGGGCCAGCCAGTAGACCGGCAGCTTCATCACTTCGCCCAACGCCTTGTCCAAGGCGGCGAGGTCGGTCTCGGCGACCGCGAGTCCCCGGCCGTCCTGGACGCGGGGCGCCCCGGACGAGGCGGCGTGGGTGAACGTCGCGGTGTCGCCGGACGCGGTGATCGTCCAGTCGGCCACGGTGGTGCGGGTGGGCATCACGGCTCCCTGCGGTCGCGGCCCCCAGGTCGGGACACCGTAGTCGATCATCCCGGTTCGACGGCGCAAGCGCCCGACATGTTCAGCTGCCGTTCACCGGATCATCACCTCGCGGCCGGGGTTGTGCGAGGCTGATCCCATGCACGATCAAGCACCGAGATCCGTGGCCGAACTGGCCGCGGACCCGGACTGGGTGGTCACCCGCACCGGCACGACCGGGCAGTGGCTCACCGCCGAACGCACCCTCGACCGGAACGGCCACCGGCGGCTCGTCGGCCTCACCCCGATCCGGCCCGGCACGGTCGCGCTCATGCTCTGGTCCGGCGGCGACGTCGTCGAGCACTTCCGCGGCACCGAAGCCGAGGCGTGCGCCACGGCCCACCGGTGGGCGGCCGAGTTCCTGGCCGGCGAGCGGTAGGACCAGGGCCGGCCTGGATCTCGTTGTTCACCTCCGGTTCACCTTCCGGCCGTCTCATGGGGAATGTTCCCGGTACGACGGTCAACCGGAAGGTGCACGATGAGCACACTGGACACGATGGCTTCCGAAGCGCTCGACACCCACTTCGCCCAGCTCGAGGACCGCTTGGGCCACGACTACGCGCACGTCGCGCGGCCCCGGCTGCACGACCTGGTCGACGGCGAACGCGCCCGGTTCGCCGGCGCCCGCATCCACGCCTTCGTCCCGATCCTGGTCGAACGGGCCGTCCGGGCGGCGCTGACCCGCTGAGCCGACCGCGATCGTCGTCCTCGGGTCGGTTACGGGTTGAGGACGACGATCGCCGCGTTCAGGGCCGTCGCGAACAGCGTCCACGCCAGGTACGGCACCTGCAGTGCCGCCGCCACCTGCGACCGGCGGCGGAACACCACCAGCGTCACCGCGACGACGACGTCGAGGACCACGATCTCCACCAGCGCCAGCGAGTAGGCGCCCGCCGCGAAGAACAACGGTGTCCACGCCGCGTTGAGGACCAGGCCGGCCGCGTACCACGCGAACTCCCGGCGGGTGCCCGACGCTCGCCAGAACAGCCAGCCCGACACGGCGATCAACAAGTACAGCACCGTCCACACCGGACCGAAGAGCCACGACGGCGGTGCCCACGACGGCTGGACGAGCGCGCCGTAGACCTCGCGCGACCGCGTCGCCGCGAGGCCGCCGACGACGGCCACCGCGGCCACCGCGGCGAGGAAGCCGGCCAGGACCGCCACCGGGGCGGGGCGGGAGCGGGGCAGTGTCGTCACGGCGGTTCTCCTCCGGGCTCTCGATGCACGGGCGATGCGGGATACCTCGAAGCCTAGGGCCGAAGCCGCGCGATCGCGCGGTGAAAAGCTACTCACGACCGATGCGGTCCAGCCCGATTCGTTGCAGTATCGATCCATGACCACCCACGAAACGGACGTCGTCGTCATCGGCGCCGGGCTCGCCGGGCTCGCCGCCGCGCGGCGCCTGCACGAGGCCGGGCTCGAGTGCGCGGTGCTGGAGGCCGGCGACGACGTCGGCGGGCGCGTGCGCACCGACGTCGTCGACGGCTTCCGGCTCGACCGCGGCTTCCAGGTCCTCAACCCCGCCTACCCGGCGATCCGGCGGCTCGTCGACGTCGGCGCGCTGCGGCTGGGCCGGTTCTGGCGCGCGGTCCGCGTCGCCGACGACGACCGCGTCTCGCTGCTCGGGCACCCGCTCGACGCCCCGAAGGCGCTGCGTGACGTCGCGGCGCGCCGGTACCTCTCGGCGAAGGACCTGGTCGCGCTCGGCACGCTCTCCGCCCGCGTCGCCGCCGGCCCGGCCCGCGCGATCGTGCGAGGCGACGACGGGACGACCGCCGACGTGCTGAGCGGCGCCGGGCTGTCCGACCGGGCCGTGGCCACTGTCCTGCGCCCCTTCCTGTCCGGCGTCTTCCTCGAAGCCGAGCTCAGCACTTCGGCCCGGTTCTTCCAGCTGGTGTGGCGGAGTTTCCTGCGCTCCGCGCCGTCGCTGCCCGCCGGCGGCATGGGCGAACTCCCCCGGCAGCTGGCCCGGCACCTGCCGGCGGGTTCGCTGCACACCGGCACCCCGGTCGAGCGGATCGGGCCGGGCGAGGTGCGCACCGCCGGCGGCGACGTCTGGACCGCGCGCACGGTCGTCGTGGCGACCGACGGCACGACGGCGTCGCAGCTGGTCGACGGCGTCGCGGAGCCGCTGTGGAACGGCGTGACGACCTGGTACTTCGCGCCGGACGAGCGCCCGTCGCGCGAGCCCGTCATCATGGTCGACGCCCGGGGCGGCCCCGTCGTGAACACGGCCGTGCTGAGCGAAGTGTGCCCCTCCTACGCACCCCCGGGAGCCGCGCTGGTGAGCGCGTCGGCGCTGACCCCCCTCGCGGAGCCCGAGGTCCGGCGGGCACTCGGCCGGATGTACCGCGCCGACGCGACCCGCTGGCCGCTGGTCGGCCGGTACGAGATCCCGCACGCGCTCCCGGCCATGCCCGCGCCGCACCCGATCCGCCGCGAAGTCCGCTGGGGCGAGGGGATCTACGTGTGCGGGGACCACCGCGACACGAGCTCGCTGCAGGGTGCCCTCGCCTCGGGCGGCCGGACGGCCCGCGCGGTGCTGGCCGACCGGTCGTGAGGGCTCAGCGGAGTCCGACGAGCAGCCGGTCGGCGGTGTCCCAGTGCTCGAACTTGCCGTCCTGCGCGAGGGCCTGCGGGATGACCCACTTCGCGAGCATGTCCATCGGGCCGGCCGCCACGAGCCGTTCCGGTCCGTCGTAGTAGCTGTTCCGCCAGTCTTGGACGATACGGCAGGCCGCGTCGATCTCGACCGAGTAGTACTCGTGCGTCACCGGGTCGATGACGTGCACGCTCAAGCGGGACCGGTCGGCCCAGGAGGGGATTCGCACCCGCAGCGCGAAGGTGCCGGAGCCGCCGACACGGCTCCCCGTCCCCGCGGACCTGCGAACGCGAGAGGAGGAGCGCCGGCAACGACGCGATCGCACCGTCCCCGAAGCCGATCGACCCGGAATTCCGGCGGCTCGCAGGACTCGCCGGCCGGCCGGGGCGGTCTCGGCGTGGGAAACCGCCCCGGCCCGCGGCTTACCGCGCCGCCATGCGGTCGCGGAGGCTGCGGGGGCGCATGTCCGTCCACACTTCGTCCACGTGGTCCATGCACTCCTGGCGGGTGCCCGTCGTGCCGTCCGGGCGCCAGCCCGCCGGTACCTCCTTGTCCGCCGGCCAGAGCGAGTACTGCTCCTCGTCGTTGACCAGGACCTGGAAGGTGGTGTTGTCGTCCATCAGGGGTTCCTTTCCGTTGCGGGACCGGGTGTTTCTTCGAGCTCGCGTGCCTGCGTGGCCGCGGGGAAACCGCGGAGGGTGCCGCTGCACGTCGTCAGGATGGTGACCACGGCGATGGCCGCCGCGCAGGTCAGGACCGCCGCCGGGCCGGGGAGGGCCTCCACCAGCCAGCCGCCCAGTGCCGGGCCGAGCGCCGCCGCGAGGCCGCCCGTCACGCCGAGGACTCCGCCGAGGCGGCCGCGGAGGTGGTCGGGGGTGAACAGGAGCTGGTAGGTGCTGATCGTCGTGTTGGCCGCCGGCGGCAGGAACGCGATCACGGCGAACAGCGCGCCCATCACGTATCCGTTGTGGACGAAGACGGCGAGCGGGGTCAGTACCGTCAGCGCCCAGAACACCCCGGCGATCAGCAGGTACGGGCTGAGCTTGCGGTGCAGGTACGGCGCCGCGAGCGAGCCGAGGATCCCGCCCGCGCCGAGCATCGCCGCCATCACGCCGATTTCGCCGGACGGCACGCCGCGCTCGTTCGCCAGCACGATGATCACGAGGTAGTACGCCGAGAAGAACAGGTTCAGGCTCACCACGCAGAAGACCGTGACGCGCAGCCGCGGCTGCTGCCACACCCACCGCAGCCCTTCGAGGATCTCCCGGCCCAGGTGCGCGGGCGCCCGCCCGGCCGGCGCCGGACGGCCCGGCAGCCGCACGAACACCAGCGACACGAACGCGAAGACGTGCGCCACCACGTCGAAGGCGAACGGCACCACCCGGCCCACCGCGAACAGGAACCCGCCGAGCGCGGTGCCCGACAGCTGCCCGGCACTGGTCCTGGCCGCGTTCAACGCGACCGCCGCCGGCACCTGGTCGTCCGGCACCAGCCGCGGCAGGCTCGCTTCTTCCGCCGGCTCGAACAACGCGCGGCACACACCCATCACGACGGCGACCGCGACCAGCAGCCCGACACCGCCCACACCCGCCCACAGCGCCAGCACCAGCCCGGCGGCCGCGACCGCTTGCACCGCCTCGCACCCGAGCATGACCAGCTTCCGCGGCCAGCGGTCGACCAGCGCCCCGGCGGGCAACCCGGCGACCAGCTGGGCGATCGCAACCGCACCGACGACCAGGCCCGACTGCGCGGCGGACCCGGTGAGGGCCAGCACCAGCAGGGGAAACGCGATCATGGTCGTGCTGAAGCCGGCCTCCGAGACGACCTGGCCGGTCCACAGCAGGCGGTAGTCGCGGTTACCCCGGAGCCGCGCCGACAGCCGCCGCCGATCGGCGGCGGCGGCATGGTCAGGGGCAGCGCCGGAACCGCTGCCGTCCCCGGCGCGGCCAGACGCAGCGCCGGAACCGGCGGTGCCGGCACCCGCATCCCCGGCACCGGCAGCGCCAGCGCTCGCACCGGCAGCGTCCGCGGCACCAACGCCGGCGCCGGCAGTGCCGGCGTTGCCCGCAGCGCCAACGGCGGCACCGCCACCGGCACCGGCACCGGCACCACGGCCACGGCCAACGCCAGCGTCGGCCACAGCGCCCCCACCGGCGCGAAGCCGATCAGCCGCGGCATCGTCGGCCTGGTCGCCTTCCGTCATACGGCTGGGCAGGTGGTCGCCGCGGGTCACGGGCGGTCTCCTCGGCAGTCGGCCGCGATTGCGCGCAGTGCGGCGGCGAAGTCGGTCGCGACGGCCGTCACCGTGGCTCGCTCGTGGAGGTCCGGCCGGTAGTACCAGGAGAACTCCAGCCGCCCGTCGCGGACGCCGCCGACGACCTCCAGGACGTGTGGTGGCCGGTTGGCCGGGTCCTGTTCGCGGCCGATCGGGGGGTAGGCGCGCAGGTACAGGCCGTCCCCCTCCCCCGCGTGGTCGCCCTGGCCCAGGTAGTTGAACGCCACCTCCGGGGTCTGCCCGCCGAGGTCCGGGTCGCGGAAGCAGCGCAGGGCGCCGAACCCGAAACCGTTGCCCGGTACCGCGCGCAACTGGCGGCGGACCGCCTTCACGAGATCGCGCCACCCCGCGGCCGGGTCGATCGTCAGCGCCACCGGGAACAGCGTCGTGAACCAGCCGACGGTCCGCGACAGGTCCGCGCCCTCGAGGATTTCCTCGCGGCCGTGCCCTTCCAGGTCGACCGACACGGCCGGCTCGCCCGTCCAGCGGGTGAGCGCCCGGGCCAGCGCGGCGAGCAGGACGTCGTTGATCCGCGTCCGGTACGCGCCCGGCGCCAGGTGCAGCAGCGCATCGGTGGCCCGCTCGTCGATCGCCACCGCGACGAGGTCGGCGCCCGGCGGAGCCGACGTCCGGTCGCGCGGGACCGCGCAGCCGGGCAGGTCGCGCGCCCAATGCTCGCGTTCGCCGTCGAGGCCGCCGGAAGCGGTGAACTCCCGGAGCCGGTGCGCCCAGTCGCGGAACGACGTCGTCTTCGGGCCGAGGTCGGGCTTCTCCCCCGCCTGGATCTGCCGGTACGCCCGCTCCAGGTCCTCCAGCAGGATGCCCCACGACACCGCGTCGACGACGAGGTGGTGCGCGGCGAGGAACAGGAGCCGGCCGGACAGCAGCGCGCGCAGCTGGGGCGGGTGCGCGAGGTCGAAGCTCGCCTGCGCGTCGTCGGCGGCCCGCTCGAGGTCGTCCTCGGGCACCACCCGCAGCACGGCGCCCGCCTCCACCGGCGCGTTGTGCTGCGTCCAGCCGTCCCCGGTCCGTTCGAACCGCAGCCGCAGCGCGTCGTGGTGCGCGATCACCGCGTCGAGCGCCTGCCGCAGGGCTTCTTCGTCCACCGGCCCGGCCAGCTCGACGAGCACGGACTGGTTGAAGTGCGCCGGGTTCGCCGGTTCCCCGTCGAAGAACCACTGCTGGATCGGGGTCAGCGGGACGTCGCCGACGACGGCCTCCCGCTCCTCGACGGCGGCCTCGGCCTCGTGCACGACGGTGGCCAGCTCGGCGACCGTCTGGTGGGTGAACAGGTCCTTCGACCGCATCGCCAGCCCGGCCTGCCGCGTCCGGTGCACGACCTGGATGGCGAGGATCGAGTCCCCGCCGAGCTCGAAGAAGTTGTCCGTCACGCCGACCCGCGGCAGGCCGAGCACGCCGGCCCACACCGTCGCCAGCAGCTCCTCCCGCTCGGTGCGCGGGGCCACGAACTCCGCGGTCCGCACCGCCGTCAGGTCCGGCTCCGGCAGCGCCCGCCGGTCGACCTTGCCGTTCGCGGTCACCGGCACGGCGTCCACCGGCACGAACACCGACGGCACCAGGTAGTCCGGCAGCGTCTCGCCCAGGTGGGCACGCAGCTCGGCCACCTCCCCGACGACGTAGGCGACGAGCCGCTTGTGCCCGTCGAGCTCCCGGGCGACCACGACGGCTTCCCGCACGTCCGGGTGCGTCCGCAGCGCGGTCTCGATCTCGCCGAGCTCCACCCGGAACCCGCGGATCTTGACCTGCTCGTCGACGCGCCCGGCGAAGGACAGCTCGCCCGCCGCCGTCCAGCGCACGACGTCGCCGGTCCGGTACATCCGGGTGCCCGGCGCGCCGAACGGGTTCGCGACGAACCGGTCCGCGGTCAGGCCCGGCCGGTGCAGGTAGCCGCGGGCCAGGCCCGGGCCGCTGACGTACAGCTCGCCCGGGGTCCCGATCGGCACCGGCCGCAGCGCCGCGTCCAGGACGTGCACCGCGGTGTTCGGGATCGGCCGGCCGATCGGCGGGGTGCCGCCCGGTTCGAGCGGCGCGCTCCACGAGGTGACGACCGTGGCCTCGGTCGGGCCGTAGGCGTTGATCATCCGGCGACCCGGCGCCCACCGCCGCACCAGCTCGGCCGGGCACGCGTCCCCGCCGACGAGCAGCGTGCGGAAGTCCGGCAACGCGACGTCCGGCACGGTGGCCAGCGCGACCGGCGGGATCAGCGCGTGCGTGATCCCCTGCTGCCGCAGGACATCCGCGAGCTGTTCGCCGAGCAGCGGTCCCTCGGGCGGCACGACCAGCGCCGCCCCGGCGGGCAGCGAGAGGCACAGCTCCAGGATCGACGCGTCGAAGCTCGGGGAGCTGAACGCGAGCACCCGGTCCCCGGCGCGCACGTCGCAGTGCTCGACCTCGGCCGCGGAGAACGACGCCAGCCCGCGGTGGGTCACGACGACTCCCTTGGGCAGGCCGGTCGAACCGGACGTGTAGATCACGTACGCCGGGGCGTCCGGGTCGACCGGCCGGCCGAGGTTCGTGTCCGGGTGGCCCGGCGCGTCGAGCTCGGTGTCGACCACGAGCACCGGCTCGGCGTCCTCGAGCATGAACCGGATGCGCTCGGCCGGGTAGCCGGGGTCGACCGGGAGGAACGCGGCGCCGGTCTTGGCGACGGCGAGTTCGGTGACGACCAGCGCGACCGACCGCGGCAGCAGCACGGCGACGACCCGCTCCGGCCCCGCGCCGCGCTCGGCGAGCAGCCGGGCCAGCCGGTTCGCCCGCGCGTTCAGCTCCGCGAAGGTCACCGCCTCGTCTTCGGACACCAGGGCGGCCGCGCCGGGGGTGCGGTCCGCTTGCGCTTCGGCCAGCTCGGCCAGCGACGCCGGCGGGACGGCCCGCGCGGTGGCGTTCCAGGCGCGCAGCCGGTCCGCTTCGGCGGCGGGCAACGGCGGCAGCGCCGCCAGCGGGCGGTCCGGGTCGGCGACGAGGGCGGTCAGCAACGCCCGCAGGCGGGCCACCAGCCGGTCGATGGTCGCCGGGTCGAACAGGCCGGTGTTGTAGTTGATCGCGCCGTTCAGCGCGCCGCCGTCGTCCTCGAACTGCACGAGCAGGTCGAACGGCGCCGACGCCGCCGGCAGCGCGACCTCGCCGGCGACGAGCGCGCCGCCGCCGGGCCGGTCGCCGGTGTTCTGCAGCACGACCATGGCCTGGAACAGCGGGGTCCGGCTCGGGTCGCGGACCGGCTGCACCGCGTCGACCACCCGCTCGAACGGCACGTCCTGGTGCGCGAACGCGTCGAGCACGGTCTCGCGCACCTCGGCCAGGAACTCCCGGAACGACCGCCGGGTGTCCACTGTGGACCGCAGGGTCAGCGTCCCGACGAAGAAGCCGACGAGCCGCTCCAGCTCGGCGCGGTCCCGGCCGGCCGTGACCGTGCCGACGGCGACGTCGTCCTGCCCGGCCCACTGGGCCAGCAGCACCTGGCAGGCGGCCACCAGCGTCATGAAGAGCGTGCCGCCCTGGGCACTCGCCAGCTCGCGCAGTTTCGTGGCGACGCCGGCCGGGACGTCGAAGCCGAGCCACTCCCCTTCGGTGGTGCGCACGGCCGGGCGCGGCCGGTCGGTGGGCAGCTCCAGCGGGGCGAGCCCGGCCAGCCGGTCCCGCCAGTACGCCAGCTGCTCGGCCGGTTCGGACCGGTCACGCTGCCAGGCCGCGAAGTCCGCGTACTGCACCGGCAACGGCGGCAGGTCCGGCTCGTCACCGCGGAGGTGGGCGGCGTAACAGGTGTCGAGCTCGGTGGCCAGCACCCCGGCCGACCAGCCGTCGGTGACGATGTGGTGCAGCGCCAGCAGCAGCACGTGCTCGCCGGGCGCCCGCCGGAACAGCCGGGCCCGCAGCAGCGGTCCGGTGCGCAGGTCGAACGGCCGCAGGGCTTCCCGCGCGAGCGCCTCCTCGGCGTAGTCCTCGACGGGCAGTTCGACCGGGTACGGCTCCCGCACGTACTGCACGCCGCGTCCGTCGACCGCGCCGAACGTCGTGCGCAGCGACTCGTGCCGCGCCACGAGCGTGTCCAGCGCCCGCCGCAACGCCTCGACGTCGAGGTCGCCGCGCAGCAGCAGCGCCGTGGGCGACAGGTACTCGGTACCGCCCGGTTCGAACTCGTCGAGGAACCACAACCGCTGCTGGGCGAAGGAAAGCGGGAGGGCGCCGTCGCGGGCGACGACCGGGATCGGGTCCACCGCGACCCGCCCGGCCGGCAGGGCGGCGGCGAACGCGCCCAGCGTCGGCGCGGTGAAGAGCACGCGCGGCGAGACTTCGACGCCGAGTTCGGCGCGCACCCGTGAGGTGATCTTCATGCTGAGGAGGGAGTCGCCGCCCAGCTCGAAGAAGCTGTCGGCGACGCCCACCCGGTCGACCCCGAGCACGCCGGCCCAGATCGCGGCCAGCCGCTGTTCGGTGTCCGTCCGCGGGGCCACGAACCCGGCGGCGGCCTCCCGCCCGGGGGCGGGCAGCGCGCGGCGGTCGACCTTGCCGTGCCGGGTCAGCGGCACCGCGTCGAGGGCGACGTACGCCGTGGGCACGAGGTGGCCGGGCAGCCGCTCCCGCAGCCAGTCGCGCAGGCCGCCGGTCTCGCCGACGACGTAGGCGACGAGCCGGCCGTCGCGGGCGGCCACGGTCGTGTCGGCGACCGCCGGGTGCCGGCGCAGGACCGCTTCGACTTCGCCGGGCTCGACGCGGAAGCCGCGGATCTTGACCTGGTCGTCGACGCGCCCGCGGTAGTCGAGCCGGCCGTCACCGGTCCAGCGGACGCGGTCGCCGGTGCGGTACATCCGGCTGCCGGGCGGGCCGAAGGGATCGGCCACGAACCGGTCCGCGGTCAGCCCCGGGCGGCCGAGGTAGCCGCGGGCGAGCTGGGGCCCGGCGAGGAACAGCTCCCCCGGCACCCCCGCGGGCACCGGCTCGCCGCCGTCGTCGAGCACGTACGCGGCCAGGTTCGGCAGGGGCCGCCCGATCAGCGGCCGGTCCCCGGTCACCGGCTCGTGGACCGCGTCGACCGTCACTTCGGTGGGGCCGTAGTAGTTGTGGCAGGCCACGCCGGACTCGGCCAGCTCCCGCCAGAGCGCTTCGCCGGTCGCCTCGCCGCCGACCATCACCGTGCCGGGCCGGTGCTCGCCGGTCAGCAGCCCGGCGTCGACGAGCTGGCGCAGGTAGGCCGGGGTGAGGTCGAGCAGGTCGATCCGGTGGTCGCGGAGGTAGCGGACGGCGGCCGCCGGGTCGAGCCGGGTGTCGTCGTCGAGCACGTGCAGCTCGTGCCCGTCGGCCAGCGCCAGCAGCCCCTCCCACGACGTGTCGAAGGACAGGGACGCGGTGAGCGCGAACCGCTGCCGCGAGCGGCCGAAGAAGGCTCCGCGGTGGGCCGCCAGGAGGTTCACCAGGGCGCGGTGTTCGACCACGACGCCCTTCGGCGTGCCGGTCGAGCCGGAGGTGTAGATGACGTACGCGGCCGAAGGCGGGCTGAAGGGGACTTTCAGCTCATCCGACGCCGGGAACGTCCCCTTCAGCTCATCGGGTGCGAGGACGACCACCGGCCGGGCGTCGTCGAGCAGGAACCGGACGCGTTCCTCGGGCAGGCCGGGGTCGATCGGCAGGTACACCGCCCCCGCCTTGAAGATCGCCAGGACCGCGACGACGGCGTCGGCCGAGCGCGGCAGCGCCACCGCGACCACCCGCTCCGGTCCGGCTCCCCGGGCGGCGAGTTCGCGCGCCAGGCGGGTGGCCCGCGCGTCCACCTCGGCGAAGTCGAGGACCGTGTCGCGGAAGACGAGCGCGGTCTCGTGCGGGATGCGGGCGGCGGTCGCCTCGAACACGTCCAGGACCGTGCCCCCGGGGGTTTCGCGCGGCTCGCCGCGACCCCGGGCCAGCAGGTCGCGCCGGTCGGCGGGGGTCAGCGACGACAACGCGCCGAGGCGGCACTCCGGGTCCGCGGCGAAGGCGCGGACGAGCCCGGCGAGCTGCCCGGCCAGCCGGTGCGCCGTGGCGGCGTCGAACAACCGCGGGTCGTAGGACAGTTCCAGGCCGAGCCGGTCGTGCAGGTACGCGGTCAGGTTCAGCGGGAAGCTCGTGGTGTCGAGGGAATCGACGTCGGCCACGCGCACGCCGTCCTGCCCGCTGTCCTCGATCGGGTAGTTCTCGAACACCACGACGCTGTCGAACAGCGCGGTGCCCGCCGGGACGCCGGAGAACGCCTGCACCTGTGACAGGGCCAGGAAGTCGTGGCGCCGCGCTTCGGCCTGCGCGGTCTGCAGCTCGCGCAGCCACTCCGCCGCCGGTTGTCCACTTCGGACCTCGACGCGGGTGGGCACGGTGTTGATGAACATGCCGATCATCGCCTCCACGCCCGGCAGGTTCTCCGGGCGGCCGGACACCGTGGTGCCGAACAGCACGTCGGATTCCCCGGCGTAGCGGGACAGCAGGACCGCCCACGCGCCCTGCACGACGGTGTTCACCGTCAGCGCGGCCGCTTTCGCCGCGGCGTGCACGCCGGCCGACTCCTCGGGCGTGAGCTCGACGAGCACCGCGTCCGCGGACTCGGCGCGGTGGGCTTCGCGGGGCTGCCGGTCGTAGGGCAGCGGCGTGGGCGTGGTGAACTCGGAAAGCGCCGCGCGCCAGTGGTTTTCGGCCTCGCTGTGGTCCTGGTCGGCGAGCCAGGCCAGGTAGTCGCGGAACGGCCTGCGGGGCACCAGCCGCGCGGCCCGGCCGTCGGCGATCGCCGCGTACTGCTCGACGACCTCGCCGAAGACCTGCGCCGTGCTCCAGCCGTCGAGCAGGACGTGGTGGGAGGTCCACAGCAGCTGGACCTCGTCGTCGGTGAGCCGCGCGATGGCCAGGCGCATCAGCGGCGGCGACGTCAGGTCCATGCCCGCCGCCAGGTCGGCGGCCAGCAGGTCCGTCAGGGCCGCCTGCTGCTCCTCCGGCTGGCGGCCGCGCCAGTCGTGGTGCGTGACCGGGACGCGCACGTCGCGGTGGACGCGCTGGAGCGGCTCGTCGACGCCGTCCCACACGGTGCTGGTGCGCAGGATCGGCGTGCGGTCGACGACGCGCTGCCACGCCTCGGCGAGCGCCGCCGGGTCGCCGACCCCGGCGAGGCGCAGCCGGAACTGGTCGAAGTAGGCGTTCGAGCCGTGGTCGACCAGGCTGTGGAACAGCATGCCGGCCTGCAGCGGGGTGAGCGGGTAGATGTCCTCGACTTCGCGGCCGTCGCCGGCCAGGCGGTCGACGGCGGCCTGGTCGAGCCGGGCCAGCGGGAAGTCCGACGGTGTGCGCCCGCCGGCGCCGGCGCAGTGGGCGATGATGCCGCGCAGGCCTTCGATGGTCTCTTCGGCGAGGGCGCGGACGGTGCTTTCGTCGTGGACTTCGGTCGAGTACTCCCAGGTGAGGTGCAGTTCGCCGCCCTCGACGACGCCGATGACGTCGAGCAGGTAGGGCCGGGTGCCGTCCGGGTCGGCGTCGTGCCCGAGGCTCTCGCCCCGGCCGCGGTACCAGCCGTCGTCGTCGGTCCCGACGTCCCAGCGGCCGTGGTAGTTGAAGGAGATCCGCGGTGTGGGGTGGTCGCCGAACCCGGCGTCGCCCAGGTAGCGCAGGGCTTCGTACCCCGCCCCCTTGTCCGGGACCGCGCGCAGCTGTTCCTTGACGCTCTTGAGGACTTCGCCCCAGCCGCCGCCGGGGACGGTGAGCGCGAGGGGGTACTGGGCGGTGAACCAGCCGATCGTGCGGGACAGTTCGAGCGGCGCGGCGAGCTCCTCGCGGCCGTGGCCTTCCATCGCTACGACGACGCGCTCGCGGCCGGTCCAGCGCGCGAGCGCGCGGCCGAGGGCGCTCAGCAGGACGTCGTTGACCTCGGTCCGGTACGCCGCGGGTACGTCCTGGAGGAGCGCCGCGGTCTCGGTCCGGCCAAGTGACACCGAGACCGCGCGCCCCGATCGGGCGGTGGCGCGGCCGGAGTAGTCGACCGGGATGTCCGTCCGCGCCTCGCGCAGGGCAGTTTTCCAGTACTCGGCCTGGTTGTCGAGGCGTCCTCGTGCCGCGTGCCCGGCCAAGGTGCGGGCCCAGTGCGTGTACGACGTGCCGACCGGCTCCAGGACCCGGCCGTGGTAGGCGCGGTCGAGGTCGGCGAGCAGGATGCGCCACGAGACCCCGTCCATCACGAGGTGGTGCGCGGTCAGGAACAGCTGCGGCGGGCGGCCGGCGAAGGTGAACAGCACCGCGCGCCACACCGGTCCGGCGGCGATGTCGAGCGAGGTCTGCGCGCGCAGCGCTTCGGTGTGCAGGGCGGCCGGCACGTCGTCCACTTCGGACAGATCGACCTGCCGCAGCAGGTCGGCGTCTTCGGTTTCGGCGGGCTCCTGGGTCCAGCCGCCGTCGACGCGGGAGAACCGCATCCGGAGGGCGTCGTGGCGCTCGGCGACCCGGCGCAGCGCCGAAACGAGGGCGGGAACGTCCACCGAGGACAGCACGAGGTGGACGGACATGGTGAGCCACCACGGTTCGGGCAGGTGCTCGAACAGCCACGACTGGATCGGCCCGAGCGGCGCGGGTCCGCCGGGGTCGGCCGGGACCGGCACCACCGGGGCGCCGGCCGTGACGACGCGGGCGAGTTCCGCGACGGTCTGGTGGCGGAACAGGTCCTTCGACGACACCGTCAGCCCGGCCTGCCGCGCCCGGGCGACGACCTGGATGCTGAGGATCGAGTCGCCGCCGAGGCCGAAGAAGTTGTCCTCGACGCCGACCCGGTCGACGCCGAGCACCGCCGACCACACCGCGGCGAGCGTGGTCTCGACGTCCGTGCGCGGGGCCACGTACCGGGTTTCGGTGCGCGCCCCCGGCTCGGGCAGCGCGCGCTGGTCGAGCTTGCCGTTGGCGTTGAGCGGCAGCTTCTCCAGCGGCACGAACACCGCCGGGACCATGTGCGCGGGCAGCGACCGGGCGAGGAACTCCCGCAGCGCGGTGGTGCCGGGGACGGCGCCGGTGAGGTAGGCGACCAGCCGCCGCGCGTCCCCGGTGCCGTGCGCGAGCACCGCGGCGCCGGTGACGTCGGGGTGCGCGCTGAGCGCCGCCTCGACCTCGCCGAGCTCGATGCGGAAGCCGCGGATCTTCACCTGCTGGTCGGCGCGGCCGCGGTAGTCCAGCTCGCCGCCGGCGGTCCAGCGCAGCAGGTCGCCGGTGCGGTACATCCGCGTGCCCGGCGCGCCGAACGGGTCGGCGACGAACCGGGACGCGGTCAGGCCCGCCCGGTTCAGGTAGCCGCGCGCGAGACCGGCACCGGCGACGTACAGCTCGCCGGTGACGCCGGGCGGGACCGGCGCGAGATCGGCGTCGAGGACGTACGCGCGCAGGTCCGGGATCGGCACGCCGGCGGTGGCCGGGCCGTGCTCGTCCAGCGGGCGGTAGGTGACGTGCACGGTGGTTTCGGTGATGCCGTACATGTTCACCAGCCGCGGCCCGCCGGGGTGCCGCCGGCGCCATTCGGCGAGCCGGGACGCGTCCAGCGCCTCGCCGCCGAAGATCACGTACCGCAGGCTCAGCGGCGCGGACGGCAGCGCGCCCAGCCGGTAGAACGCCGAAGGTGTCTGGTTCAGCACGGTCACCCGCTGCTCGGCCAGCAGCGTGAGGAACTCTTCCGGCGAGCGGACGGCGTCCGCCGGCACGACGACGAGCCGCCCGCCGTGCAGCAGGGCGCCCCACAGCTCCCACACCGAGAAGTCGAAGGCGTAGGAGTGGAACAGCGTCCAGACGTCCTGCTCGCCGAACTCGAACCAGGGCGCGGTCGAGGAGAACAGGCGGGTGACGTTCGCGTGCGGGACGAGCACGCCCTTGGGCACGCCGGTCGAGCCCGAGGTGTAGATGACGTAGGCGGTGTTGCCGGGGTCGACGCGGACGCCCGGATCGGTGTCGGGGTGCCCGTCGGCGGCGGCGCTGTCGACGACGCACACCGGCTTCGCGTCGGCCAGCATCGCCTCGATCCGGGCGGCCGGGTAGGCGGGGTCGATCGGCAGGTAGCCGGCCCCCGCCTTCAGCACGGCGAGCACCGCGACCACGAGGTCGGCCGAGCGCGGGAGCCGCAGCGCGACCAGCCGTTCCGGCCCGGCGCCCTCGGCGGCGAGCCGGTGGGCGAGGCGGTTGGCGCGCCGGTCCAGCTCGCGGTAGGTCAGCTCGGTGCCGCCGCTGGTGACCGCGACGGCGTCCGGCGTGCGGGCGGCCTGCGCGGCGAACAGCTCGGGCAGCGTCGGCGCGGGCGCGGGGACGGCGGTGGGGTTCCACCGCGTCAGCACGAGGTCGCGGTCGGCGGCGGTGGTCCAGGGCAGCCGGGCGAGCGGGCGGTCCGGGGTCGCGGCGATGCCCGCCAGGAGGGTGTCGAGCCAGCCGGTCAGCCGCTCGATCGTGGCCGCGTCGAAGAGGTCGGTGTTGTAGTTGACGACGCCGTCGAGCCGCCCGGCCGTCTCCTGGAAGTGGACCATCAGGTCGAAACCCGCGGTGACGACCGGCGGTGCCAGCTCTTCGACGCCGAGCCCGGGCAGGTCGGGCCGCGCGTCCGGGGTGTTGTGCAGCACGACCATCGCCTGGCACAGCGGGGTGCGGCTGGTGTCGCGGTCGGGCTGCAGGTCGTCGACGACGCGGTCGAACGGGACGTCCTGGTGGGCGAACGCGTCGAGCACGGTGTCGCGGACGCCGTCGAGGAAGTCGCCGAAGCCTTCGCGCAGGTCCACTGTGGACCGCAGGACGAGGGTGTTGACGAAGAAGCCGACCAGGCCCTCCAGTTCGGTGCGCTCGCGGCCGGAGACGACCGTGCCGACGGCGATGTCGCGCTGCCCGGACCAGCGGGCGAACAGGAGCTGGCAGGCGGCGAGCAGGGTCATGAAGAGGGTGCCGCCGTGCTGCCTCGACAGTTCCTGCAAGCGGGCGGTGGTCCCGGCGGGGATGCGGAATTCGTGCAGGGCGCCGTTCTTCGTCCGGACCGCCGGGCGCGGCCGGTCGGTCGGCAGGTCCAGCACCGGGACGCCGTCGAGGCGGTGGCGCCAGTAGCTGAGCTGCTCCTCGAGTTCGGCACCGTCCAGGCGGCGGCGTTGCCAGACCGCGTAATCGGCGTACTGGATCGGCAGCGGCGGCAGTTCTTCGTCGCGGTAGAGCGCGGCCAGCTCGCGCAGCAGCACGCCGGCCGACCAGCCGTCGGTGACGATGTGGTGGAGCACCAGGGTGAGCACGTGGTCGTCCGGGGCGAGCCGGGTGAGCGCGACCCGCAGCAGCGGCCCGGTGTGCAGGTCCACCGGGCCGGACGCGCCGGCCAGCGCGGAGCCGAGGTCGCCGTCGGTGACGGGCACCCGGACGGCGTGGGGCGGGTGGACGATCTGGACGCCGTGGCCGTCGACGGTGGCGAACGTGGTGCGCAGGGATTCGTGGCGGGCGACCAGCGCGGTGAAGGCGCGGTCGAGCGCGGCGGTGTCCAGCTCGCCGCGCAGGCGCAGGGCGGTCGGCGAGACGTACTCGGTACTGCCCGGTTCGAACTCGTCGAGGAACCAGAGCCGTTGCTGGGCGAAGGAAAGCGGCGCTTCGAGGCGGCCGCCGTCGCGCGGCAGGAGCGGGATCCGTTCGGTGGGGACCGCCGCGTCGGGGAGCTCGGCGGCCAGCCGGGCCGGGGTCGGCGCGCTGAAGATCAGCCGTGCCGGGACTTCGGTGCCGAGCGCGTCCCGCAGCCGGGCGACCACCCGGATGCCGCGCAGGGAGTCGCCGCCGAGGTCGAAGAAGTCGTCGTCGACGCCGACGCGCTCGACGCCGAGGACTTCCGCCCAGACGTCGGCGACCAGCTGCTCCCGCTCGGTGCGCGGGGCGACGTAGCCGGTGGCGGCGGTGAGTTCGGGGTCGGGCAGGGCACGGCGGTCCAGCTTGCCGTGCCGGGTGAGCGGCAGCCGGTCGAGCGCGACGAAGGCGGCCGGGACGAGGTGTGCGGGCAGCGTCCGCCCGAGGGCGGTGCGCAGCCCGCCGGGGTCGCCGACGACGTAGGCGACGAGCCGCCCGCCGCGCGCGTCCACGGCGGCGTCGGCGATGCCGGGTTGCTCGCGAAGCGCCGCTTCGACTTCGCCGGGCTCGATGCGGAAGCCGCGGACCTTGACCTGGTCGTCGAGGCGGCCGAGGTGCTCCAGGTGACCGTCGGTGGTCCAGCGGGCGCGGTCGCCGGTGCGGTAGAGCCGGGTGCCCGGCGCGCCGAAGGGGTCGGCGGTGAACCGGTCCGCGGTCAGCCCCGGGCGGCCGAGGTAGCCGCGGGCGAGCTGGGCGCCGGCGAGGCAGAGTTCACCCGGGACACCGGGCGGGACGAGCCGGAGGTGGCCGTCGAGCACGTAGGCCCGCACGTTCCCGAGCGGCCGCCCGATCACCGGCCGCTCGCTGGTGATCGGGGCGCGGGTGGCGTCCACAGTGGACTCGGTGGGGCCGTAGTAGTTGTGCGCCGAGGTGTCGGCGGCGGCCAGCTCGCGCCAGAGGTCTTCGGTGAGGGCCTCGCCGCCGACCATGAGGAACCGCGGCCGGTGGCCGCCGGTCAGCAGGCCGGCCGGGAGCAGCTGGCGCAGGTAGGAGGGGGTGACGTCGAGGAAGTCGACGCGCTCGTCGCGCACGTACCGGGTCAGCGCGGCCGGGTCGAGGCGGGTCTCTTCGTCGATCAGGTGCAGTTCGTGGCCGTCGGCGAGGAGCAGCGGGCCTTCCCAGGAGGTGTCGAAGGACAGGGTCGCGGTCAAGGCCGCGCGCAGCGGTTCGCGGCCGAAGACGGCGCGGTGGTCGGCGAGCAGGTTCACGAGTGCCGCGTGCCCGACGACGACGCCCTTCGGGGTCCCGCTCGAGCCGGAGGTGTGGATGACGTACGCGGCGTCGGCCGGGTGCGGGCTCCGGGGACGCGTGCCCCCGCGCGCGGTGGTGTCGTCCAGGACGACGACCGGGTCGGTGTCGGCCAGCAGCACCCGGATCCGCTCCGGTGGCAGGCCGGGGTCGATCGAGAGGTGCACGGCACCGGCTTTGAGCACGGCGAACAGCGCGACGATGGCGTCGGCCGACCGCGGCAGGAGCACGGCGACGACCCGGTCCGGCCCGGCGCCCCGGGCGGCCAGGTCCGCGGCGAGGTCGTCGGTGCGGGCGGCCAGTTCGGCGAAGGTCAGGCGGGTGGCACCGCAGACGAGCGCGGTCGCCTCGGGGCGGGTGCGGGCCTGGTGGTCGAGGAGATCGACGACGGTGCCGGCGGCACCCGGCCGCGGCTCTCCGGTCCCCCACACCAGCAGCCGCCGCTCCTCCTCCCCGGTCATCAGCGGCAGCTCGGCGACCGGCCGCGCCGGGTCCGCCGCGATCGCCGTCAGCAACCGCACCAGGTGCGTGACCAGCCGGTCGATCGTGGCCGCGTCGAACAGCTCCGTGCTGTACTCGACCAGCCCGGCCAGCTTCCCGCCGGACTCCTCGAACTCCACCGTCAGGTCGAAGTTGGACGAGTCGCGCCCGACGCCCACCGCTTCCACCGCGAGGCCAGGCAGCGACACGCCGTCGCCGGTCGCGGTGTGCAGCAGGACCATCACGTCGAACAGCGGGTTGCGGCCCGGGTCGCGGCCGGCGTCGACCAGTTCGTCGAAGGGCACGTCGTCGTGGGCGAACGCGTCCAGCACGGTCTGCTTGGCCACCGCCAGGTGCTCGGTGAACGGCACCGCCGGATCCACGGCCGAGCGCAGCACGACCGTGTTGACGAAGAACCCGACGACCCGCTGCAGCTCCGGCCGGTCGCGCCCCTGCACGACCGTCCCGAGTGCGATGTCGTCCTGCCCCGAGTAGCGGGCGAACAGCGCCTGGCAGCCGGCCAGCAGCACGGTGAACAGCGTCGTCTCCGACGCCCGCGCCAGCTCGGCGAGCCGCGCGAGAACGGCGTCGGGCACGGCGAACTCGGTCACCGCGCCCGCCGTGCCCCGGGTGGCCGGCCGTGGCCGGTCGGTGGGCAGGTCCAGCGGGGTGACGCCGTCGAGCTGCCGCTTCCAGTGCGCCAGCCCGGCCGGGCGCGTCGGGCGTGCGTCCTGCCAGGCCGCGAAGTCCGCGTACTGCACCGCCTGCGCAGGCAGGTCCCCGCCGCGGTAGAGCACGCCCAGCTCCTCGGTGAGCACCCCCATCGACGCGCCGTCGGTGGCGATGTGGTGGACGCTCACCAGCAGCACGTGCTCGGCCGGCCCGAGCCGGGCCAGCAGCGCGCGCAGCAGCGGCCCGCGCCCGAGGTCGAACGGCTTCGCGTACTCGGCGCGCAGCACCGCGTCCAGATCGGCGGGCGCGACGTCGGCGACGGGCAGCGCGACCTCGTACGGCGGCTCGATCCGCTGCACGGGCTCACCGCCGGCCTCCGCGAAGGTCGTGCGCAGCGGTTCGTGCCGGGCGACCAGCGCGGTGAGCGCGGCCGCCAGCGCGGCGACGTCGAGCACACCGGTCAGGCGCAGGGCGAAGGCGCTGTTGTACTCCGGGTCGTCCGGGCGCAACCGGCTGAGGAACCACAGCCGGCGCTGAGCGGACGACAGCGGCAGCGGGCGGGAACGGTCGGCGGCCGGGATCTCCGGAGCCGCCCCGGCCGTTCCCGCCATCCGCGCGCGCAGCTTTTCCCGCAGGTGGGCGGGGAGTGCCGCGATGCGGTCCTGTCTGGACGAGGTCATGGGGACGTCCTCACGATTCCTGGTCGGAGGCGAGGCTTTCGAGCTCGCCCGAGATGAGTTCGGGAGGCATGCCCCCAATGTGGCGTTCGGTGCGTCGAGCGCACCCGATGTGGCGTTCGGTGCGTCGAGCGCACCCAATGTGGCGTTCGGTGCGTTGGACGCACCCAACGCCACATTGGGGTGCTTTGCCCGCCGCGGGAAAGCTGCGCACGGTCATCGGGGCGCCTCTCACGATTCCTGGTCGGAGGCGAGGCTTTCGAGCTCGCCCAGGATGAGTTCCTCGACGGTGCCGGCGAGCCCGGCGATCGTGCGCGCGGTGAGCACGTCGGCCGGGGTCACGCGGACCGCGAACAGCGCGCTCGCCTTGGCCGCGATGTGCAGGCTCTTCAGCGAATCGCCGCCGAGGGCGAAGAAGCTGTCTTCGGCGCCGACGCGGGCCGTGCCGAGGACCTCGGCCCAGATCGCCGCGAGGGCCCGTTCGGTGTCGGTCTCCGGCTCGACGTGCCCGGCCGCGGCGACCGGGGCCGGCAGCGCGCGCCGGTCGACCTTCCCATTGGCGCTCACCGGGATCCGCTCCAGGGGGACGACCGCCGACGGCACCAGGTAGTCCGGCAGCACCCCGGCCAGGAACGCGCGCAGCTGCTCCGGGCCGGCGTCCGAAACGACGTACGCCACGAGCTGCTTGGCCCCCGGCCGGTCTTCGCGGACGACGACCGCCGCCTGCGCCACCGCCGGGTGGCGGGCCAGCACGGCCTCGACTTCGCCGGGCTCGACGCGGAAGCCGCGCAGCTTGACCTGGTCGTCGGCGCGGCCGAGGAACTCCAGCGTCCCCGCCGCCGTCCAGCGCACGACGTCACCGGTGCGGTACATGCGTTCCCCGGCCGGGCCGGCCGGGTCGGCGACGAACCGGTCGGCGGTCAGGCCGGGCCGGCCGCGGTAGCCGCGGGCCAGGCCCGCGCCGGCGAGGTACAGCTCCCCCGGGACACCCGGCGGCACCGGCCGCAGCGAGCGGTCCAGTACGCGAGCGCGCATCCCGTCCAGCGGCCGGCCGATCGGGATCCGGTCCGGGACCACGTCGGCCATCGGGTGCGCGGTGGCGAACGTCGTCGTCTCGGTCGGGCCGTAGCCGTCGACGACGCGCAGCCCCGGGCACGCGCCCAGGACCCGCCGCACCGCCGCCGCCGGCACGACGTCCCCGCCGGTCCAGATCTCGCGCAGCCCGGCGAAGCAGTCCGGGGTTTCCTGCGCCAGCACGCGGAACAGGCCCGCGGTCAGCCACATCGCGGTCAGCCCGTGCTCGCGGATCAGCGCCCGCAGCGTCACCTCGTCGACGCCGTCGCCGGGCGCGGCGACGACCGTGCCGCCGGTCAGCAGCGGCACCCACAGCTCGTACGTCGTCGCGTCGAACGCCAGCGGCGAGTGCAGCAGGACCCGCTCGTGCGCGCCGCCGCGGAAGCGGGCGTCCGCGGCCAGCGCGGCGACGTCGCGGTGGCGCACCGCGACGCCCTTCGGCGTGCCGGTCGAGCCGGACGTGTACATGACGTACGCGACCTGCTCCGGGTCGACGCCGACCGCCGGGTCGGCGGCGGGCTCGTCGTCCACGGAGGACAGCAGGATGGTGCCCGCGTGCGGGTAGTCCGCTTCGGCGACGACGAACCGGACGCCGTCGAGCAGCAGCCGCTGCCGCTCGGCCGGTGCGCGCGTGTCGAGCGGGAGGTAGGCCCCGCCCGCCTTGACCACGGCGAGTTCGGCGACCACGGCCCCGGCCCGGCCGACCGCGAGACCGACCGGCTCCTCCGGCCGCAGCCCGAGCCCGACCAGCCGGTTGGCCAGCCGGTTCGCGCGGCGGTTCAGCTCGGCGTAGCTGACCGCCCGGCCGTCGAGGACGGCCGCGACCGCGTCCGGGCGGGCCCGGACCTGCTCGGCGAACAGCGCCGGCAGCGAGCGGGACGGCGGCTCGGCACCGGTCGCCGTCCACTCGCGCAGCAGCCGGTCCTCGGCCGGCGTGGTCATCCGGACCGCGGCGACCGGCCGGTCGCCGTCGGCGGTCAGCTCCCGCAGCAGCGTGAGCAGGTGCCCGGTGAGCCGGGTGGCCGTCGAGGCGTCGAACAGCGCCGGGTCGTACCCGAAGTCGACCGCCAGCTCCCGGCCGGGCGACGCGACGACGGTGAGCGGGAAGTTGGTCGTCTCCCGCGCCGAGAGGTCGCGCACGGTCAGGCCGTGCCCGGCTTCGGCGGCGGTGATCGGGTAGTTCTCGAACACCACCAGGCTTTCGCACAGGTTCACCCCGCCCGGCAGCCCGGCCCAGCCCTGGACCCGGGCGAGCGGGAGGTGGCCGTGCCGGCGGGCCTCGGCCTGCGCGGCCTGCAGGCCGGCGAGCCACCCGGCCACCCCGGCACCGCGGTCGACGGCGACCCGGACCGGCAGCGTGTTGATGAAGATGCCGGTGATCTCGTCGACGCCCGCGATCTCGGCCGGGCGGCCGGACGCGGTCGCGCCGAACACGACGTCGTCGTGCCCGCTGTAGGCCGCCAGCAGCAGCGCCCACGCGCCTTGCAGCACGACGTTGTGGGTGAGGCCGTGCCGCTTGACGAACGCGTCGAGCCGCGCGGTCTCGGCCTCGGTCAGGCGCACCGGCAGCCACTCGGACGAGCAGGGGACGCCCGCGGCCGCCCGGTCGCCCGGGATCGGCGTGGGGCCTTCGACGCCGGCGAGCGCGGCCCGCCAGAAGCGTTCGGCGTCCTCCTCGTCCTGGGCGGCCAGCCAGGCCGGGTAGTCCCGGAACGGCGGCCGGACGGGCAGCGGCTGTCCGGCGTAGGCGGTGCAGACGTCCGAGAGCACCTGGAAGACGCTCCAGCCGTCGAGCAGCACGTGGTGGAACGTCCACAGCACCTGGACTTCCGTCGCCGAAACCCGGGCGAGCGCGACCCGCATCAGCGGCGCGACGGCGAGGTCGAGCCCTTGCGCCCGAGCCTCGGCGAGCAGCTTCCGCAGTTCTCCGGCCGCGTCGAGGCCGGTCCAGTCGAGGTGGCGGACCGGCAGCCGGACCCCGCGCCGCACGAGCTGCAGCGGCTCCTCGACACCGGCCCAGACGAAGGCCGTGCGCAGGACCGGGGTCCGGTCGACGACCCGCTGCCAGGCTTCGGCGAGCCGCTCCTGGTCGGTGACGCCGTCGAGCACGAACGTCGCTTGCTCGACGTACATGCCTTGCCCGGTCTGCGAAAGGCCGTGGAAGACCATCCCGCCCTGCATCGGCGTGAGCGGGTAGACGTCCTCGACCGCCCGCCCGTCGCCCACCAGCTCGTCCACTCCCGCCTGGTCGAGCCCGGCGAGCGGGAAGTCCGACGGCGTCCGGCCACCGGCGTCCGGCGCGGCGCAGTGGGCGATGATCTCCCGCAGCGCGGCCAGCATCCGGCCGGCCAGCGCCTCGACGGTGGCCCGGTCGTGCAGGCCGGTGGCGTGCGCCCAGGTCAGCTCCAGCGTCCCGCCGGTGACCCGGCCGACCACGTCGAGTGCGTGGGTGCGGGGCGCGTCCGGGTCGACGTCGGCGTCGAGCGCCCCGGCCCGGAACGGCCCGTCGCCGGTGCCGTCGAAGCGGCCGAGGTAGTTGAAGCTCACCAAGGGGTCGATGTCCGGGGCGGTGCCGGTCAGGTACCGCAGGGCGCCGTACCCGATGCCCCGCCGCGGCACCGCGCGCAGCTGCTCCTTCACCGCCTTCAGCGCCTCGCCCCAGTCTTCGGGGACGTCGAGGGCCACCGGGAACACGCTGGTGAACCAGCCGACGGTCCGCGACAGGTCGACGTCGGCGAAGATCTCCTCGCGGCCGTGGCCTTCGAGGTCGATCACCGGCGCCTGCCCCGTCCACTCGCGCAACACGCGGCCGAGCGCGGCCAGGAGGACGTCGTTGACCTGCGTGCGGTAGACGTCGGGCACGTCCCGCAGCAACGCCCGCGTCTCCTCGCCGGTGAGCCGGACGGTCACCTCGGCGGTCCCGCCGATCGTGGCCGGCCCGTCCCCGTCGGCGGGCAGCGGCGGCACCGGCGGGAGGGCCCGCCAGTGCGCCAGCTCGTCGTCGAAGCCGCCGGCCGCCGCGTGCCCGGCCAGCCGCCGGGCCCAGTCGAGGTACGACGTCGTCTTCGGCCCGAGTTCGCCGCCGCGGTAGGCGGTTTCGAGGTCCTCCAGGAGGATCCGCCACGACACGCCGTCGACGACGAGGTGGTGGACGGCGAGCAGCACCCGCCGCCCGTCGGCCACGGCCGCCAGCAGCGGCCCGTGCTCGGCGTCGAAGTCGACGTCGTCGGGGCACAGCTCGGCCGGCCAGACCGGTTCGCCGTGCTGGACGCGCCCGCGCGGCGTCTGCTCGAACCGCAGGCGGAGCGCGTCGTGGTGGGCCCAGACCGCGGCCAGGGCCCGGCGCAGCGCGGGTTCGTCGACGTCTTCGGCGAACTCCAGCACCACGCGCTGGTCGAACCGGTCCGGCTGGGTGGCGAAGTACCAGCGCTGGATCGGGGTCAGCGGGGCCGTGCCGGTGACCGGGCCCTGCTCGGCGCGCGGCTCGGCGACGCCGCCGGCGTGGGCGGCCAGCGCGGCGAGGGCCGGGTGCCGGAAGACGTCGTGCGGCAGCAGGGTCAGCCCGGCGCGGCGGGCCCGCGACACGACCTGGATGCTGAGGATGGAGTCGCCGCCGAGTGCGAAGAAGTTCGCGTCGGCGCCGAGGTCGCCGGTGCCGAGCACGTCCGCCCAGATCGCGGCGAGCGTCCGCTCGGCGTCGGTGGTGAGGGCGGTGCGCGCGCCGGCCGCGCCGAAGTCGGGGGCGGGCAGGGCGCGCCGGTCGAGCTTCCCGTTGACGGTCAACGGGAAGCGGTCGAGCCGGACGAACGCGGCGGGCACCATGTAGTCGGGCAGCGTCCGGCCGAGGAACGCCGCGAGGTCGTCCGCCTCCCCGGTGTGGTAGGCGACCAGGCGCTTGATCCCGTGGTCCTCCCGGGCCAGCACGGCGGCCTGGCCGACGTCCGGGTGCGCGGCCAGCGCGGCCTCGATCTCGCCGGGTTCGATCCGGAACCCGCGGACCTTGACCTGCTCGTCGGCGCGGCCGGTGTACTCCAGCTCGCCGCGGGCGTTCCAGCGGACGAGGTCGCCGGTGCGGTACATCCGCTCCCCCGGCGGCCCGAACGGGTCGGGCCGGAACCGGTCGGCGGTCAGGCCGGGATCGCCGAAGTAGCCGCGGGCCAGTCCGGCGCCGGCCAGGTGCAGCTCACCGGGCGCGCCCGGCGGCACCGGGCGCAGGTCCGCGTCGAGGACGTAGGCCCGCATGTTGTCCAGCGGCTTCCCGATCGGGACGGCTTCGGGCACCGCGCCCGGCATCGGGTGCGAGGTCGCGAACGTCGTCGTCTCGGTCGGGCCGTAGCCGTCGACGACGGTGGTCTCCGGGCAGGCCTCCCGCACCCGCCGGACCGCGGCGGCGGGGACGGCGTCGCCGCCGGCCCAGACCTCGCGCATCCCGCGGAAGGTGTCCGGGGCTTCCTGGGCCAGCAGCCGGAACAGGCCCGCGGTGAAGAACGCGCCGTGGACGCGGTGCTCGGCGATGATCCGCCGGTAGGTGTCGACGTCGAGGTCGCCGGGCGGGGCGACGACGACCGTGCCGCCGTTCAGCAGCGGCACCCACAGCTCGTACGTCGAGGCGTCGAACGCCGGGGACGCGTGCAGCAGCACCCGTTCGTGCGCGGCGAACCGCCGGTCGGCGGCCAGGGCGACGACGTCGCTCTGCCGCACGGCCACGCCCTTCGGCTTGCCCGTCGAACCCGAGGTGTACATGACGTACGCGAGGTTCTCCGGAACCACCTCCCGCACCGGGCTCTCCGCGCGCGGCCCGCCGGGCACCACCAGCTGTCCACTGTGGACCTCGGTGGCGGTCCCGGCCCGGACCTCGTCGGTGACGAGGATCGGCACGCCGGTCAGCAGGGTCTTCAGCCGCGGCGCCGGCGCCCGGGTGTCGAGGGGCAAGTAGGCCGCCCCGGCCAGGACGGTGGCGAGTTCGGCGACGACCAGGTCCGGCGAGCGGTCCAGCAGCACGCCGACGACCGTCTCGGGTCCGGCGCCGAGGGACGCCAGGTGCCGGGCCAGCCGCCCGGCGCGGTCCGCCAGCTCCGCGTAGCTGATCTCGATGTCGTCGCCGGCGAGCGCGACGGCGTCCGGGGTCCGGGCCACCTGCGCGGCGAACAGCTCGGCCAGAGTGCCGTCCGGCACCGGGTGGGCGGTGTCGTTCCAGGCGACGAGCACCTGGTGGCGATCGGCCGCGGTGAGCAGGTCGATGCCGTCGAGCGGGCGGTCCAGGTCTTCGGCGAAGGCGTCGAGGACGCCGGTGAGCTGCCGGGCGATCCGCTCGGCCGTCGCGGTGTCGAACAGGTCCGGGTCGTAGCCGACGTCGAGGGTGATCCGCTCCCCCGGCGAGGCGACGACGCTGAGCGGGTAGTTGGTCGCCTCGGCGGCGTCGACGTCGCGCAGCCGCAGCCCGTGCGCCGCCCCCGCGGCGGCGTCGACCGGGTAGTTCTCGAAGACGACGAGGCTGTCGAAGAGGCTGCCCGTGGTCCCGCTCCACGACTGCAGCTTCGTCAGCGGCAGGTGCCCGTACTTGCGGGCCTCGACCTGCCGGGCCTGCAGCGCGGCGAGCCAGTCCGCGACCGGCGAGCGG
Source organism: Amycolatopsis sp. cg9 (assembly GCF_041346945.1). Taxonomy (NCBI): domain Bacteria; kingdom Bacillati; phylum Actinomycetota; class Actinomycetes; order Pseudonocardiales; family Pseudonocardiaceae; genus Amycolatopsis; species Amycolatopsis sp. cg9. Next base: position 8,546,682 of record NZ_CP166850.1, read on the forward strand.
TCCGCGGTGACCCGCACCGGCAGCGTGTTGATGAAGATGCCGGTGATGTCGTCCGCGCCGGGCAGGTCGACCGGACGGCCGGACACGGTGGTGCCGAAGCAGACGTCGCGTTCGCCGCTCAGGCGGGACAGCAGCAGCGCCCACGCGCCCTGCAGGACGGTGTTCATCGTCAGCCCCGCGCGGCGGGCGGCGTCCTGCAGCCGGGCCGAGCTCTCCACCGGCACGCGCAGCCACTCCGACGAGCGGGTCGCGTGGGCGTGGGCCGGGGCCCGGTCGAAGGGCAGCCGGGCGGGCGCGGCGAGGTCGCCGAGTTCGCCGCGCCAGTACCGTTCCGCCTCGGCGTCGTCCTGGCGGCCGAGCCAGGCGGCGTAGTCCCGGAACGGCGGCCGCTCGGGCAGCTCGTCGCCGGCGTAGGCGGCGAAGACGTCCGACAGCACGCCGAAGACGCTCCAGCCGTCCAGCAGCACGTGGTGGAACGTCCACAGGACGCGGACTTCGGTGTCCGAGAGCCGCACGAGGGTCAGCCGCAGCAGCGGGCTCGCGGTGAGGTCGAGCCCCTCGGCGCGGTCGGCGGCGACGACGTCCTGCCAGGCCTGGTCCTGCTCGGCGCCCCGCCGGTCGAGGTGCGTGACCGGGACGGTGACCTGCCGCTGCACGACCTGCACCGGCTCGGGGACGCCTTCCCAGACGATCCGCGTGCGCAGCACCGGCGTGCGGTCGACGACCCGCTGCCACGCCCGGGCGAGCGCCTCGGGGTCGGTGACGCCTTCGAGGACGAAGGCGACCTGCTGGAAGTAGACGCGCTCCTCGCGCTGGGCGAGGGCGTGGAAGACCATGCCGCCCTGCATCGGGGTCAGCGGGTAGACGTCCTCGACGGTCCGGCCGTCCCCCACCAGTTCGTCCACTGTGGACTGATCGAGGCGCACCAGCGGGAAGTCCGACGGCGTCCGGCCGCCCGCGCCCGGGTGCGCGCAGTGCCGGACGATTTCGCCCAGCGCCGCCGCCATCCCGGTGGCGAGCCGTTCCACAGTGGACTCCTGGTGCACACCCTCGGCGTAGTACCAGGTCAGTTCCAGCTCGCCGTTCTCGACGCGGCCGACGACGTCGAGCAGGTGCGCCCGCGCGGACCGCGGGCTCTCGTCGGATTCCAGCCGGCCCGAGCCGAACCGGCCGAGGTAGTTGAAGCTCACCTGCGGGTCGATCGCCGGGACCGTCCCGGTCAGGTACCGCAGGGCGCCGTAGCCCACGCCGCGCCGCGGCACCGCGCGCAGCTGCTCCTTCACGGACTTGAGCGCGGTGCCCCAGTCGTCGGGGACGTCCAGCGCGACCGGGAAGACGCTGGTGAACCAGCCGACGGTCCGCGACAGGTCGACGCCGTCGAAGACGTCTTCGCGGCCGTGGCCTTCCAGGTCGACGACGGGCACCCCGCCGGTCCAGTCGCGCAGCACCCGGCCGAGCGCGGTCAGCAGGACGTCGTTGACCTGCGTGCGGTAGGCCGCGGGCACCTCGCGCAACAGTGCTTCGGTCTCCGCCTCGGAAAGCCGGACGGTGACCGAGCGCATCGACGCGGCCGTGTTCGGCCCGGAACCGTCGACCGGGACGGACGTTTCCCCGGTCAGGGCGCGCCAGTGGCCGAGTTCGTCGTCGAACCCGCCGGCGGCCGCGTGCTCGGTGAGCCGGGTGGCCCACTCGCGGAACGACGTCGTGCGCGGCCCGAGGTCGATCGGTTCGCCCTCGAGCGCCTGGGCGTAGCCGCGGTCGAAGTCCTCGGCGAGCACGCGCCACGAGACGCCGTCGACGACGAGGTGGTGCACGGCGAGACGGACTTCGCGGGCGGAGACGTCGAGGCGCACCAACGGGGTCTCGGCGCCGACCGGGCCGTTCTCCTGCTGCTCGCCGGTGAACCGCATCCGCAGGGCGTCGTGGTGCGCCAGCAGCGCGTCGACGGCCTGGCGGGCCGCGGCCACGTCGACCTGGTCCGGGCCGAGGCGGACGAACTGGTGGAAGTGCTCCGGCTCGGCGGTCTGGGTCGCGAAGAACCAGCGCTGGACCGGGGTGAGCGGGACCGGGCCGCTGACCGGGCCGCGCTCGGCGGCGGCCTCGGCGATGCGGGCGGCGGCCGCCAGCGCGGCCGGGGTGCGGTGGGTGAACAGGTCGCCCGGCAGCAGTTCCAGCCCGGCGCGCCGGGCCCGGGACACGACCTGGATGCTGAGGATCGAGTCGCCGCCCAGCTCGAAGAAGTCGTCGGTGACCCCGACGCGTTCGACGCCGAGCACCTCGGCCCAGATCGCGGTCAGCTCCCGTTCCCGGTCGCTGCGCGGCGCGACGTGGTCGCGGCCGCCGAAGTCGGGCGCGGGCAGGGCCTGGCGGTCGAGCTTGCCGTTGACGTTGACCGGGAAGCGGTCGAGGCGGACGAACGCGGCCGGGACCATGTAGTCCGGCAGCGTCCGGCCGAGGAACTCGGCCAGCCCGGCCGTCTCGCCGACGACGTAGGCGACGAGCCGCTTCACGCCACCGTCCGCGCGGGCCAGCACCGCGGCCTGCACGACGTCCGGGTGCTCGCCCAGCGCGGCTTCGATCTCGCTCGGCTCGACGCGGAAACCGCGCACCTTGACCTGCTCGTCGACCCGGCCGACGAACTCCAGCGCACCCTCGTCGTCCCAGCGCACGAGGTCGCCGGTGCGGTACATCCGCTCCCCCGGCGGCCCGAACGGGTCCGCGACGAACCGCTCGGCGCTCAGACCGGGGCGGCCCAGGTAACCGCGGGCCAGGCCGGCGCCGGCGATGTGCAGCTCGCCGGGCGCGCCCGGCGGGACGAGCCGGAGCTCGCCGTCGAGGACGTAGACGCGGGTGTTGTCCAGCGGCGCCCCGATCGGCACGACGTCCGGGACCTCGCCGGGCAGCGGGTGCACGGTGGCGAACGTCGTGGTCTCGGTGGGCCCGTAGACGTCGGCGACCAGCGTGTCCGGGCAGGCGGCCTGGACGCGGCGCAGGGCGACCGCGGGTACGGCGTCCCCGCCGGTCCACACCTCGCGGACACCGGCGAAGACCTCCGGAGCTTCCTGGGCGACCAGCCGGAACAGGCCGGTGGTGAGGAACGCGCCGGTCACGCCGTGGGTCGTGAGCACCCGGCCGAGCGTGTGCACGTCGAGGTCGCCGGACGGGGCGAGGACGACCGTGCCGCCGCCCAGCAGCGGCACCCACAGCTCGTAGGTCGCGGCGTCGAACGCCTGCTGGGAGTGCAGCAGCACGCGGTCGTGCGCGGCGAAGCGCCGGTCGGCGGCCAGGGCAGCGACATCGCGGTGGCGCGCGGCCACGCCCTTCGGCGTCCCGGTCGAGCCCGAGGTGTAGATGACGTAGGCGAGCTGGTCGCGGTCGGTGGTGACGGCGGGCGGGGTCGCCGGGGCGTCGTCCGCGCCGGTGACGATCACTCCACTGTGGACGCTTTCGGCGGTGGCCAGCCACTTCTCGTCGGCCACCAGGACCTCGGCGCCGGCCTCGCTCAGCAGCAGCCGCAGCCGCTCGGCCGGGGCGCGCAGATCGAGCGGCAGGTAGGCACCGCCGGCCTTCACGATCGCCAGCTCCGCGGCAACGAGCGCGGGCGAGCGGTCCATCAGCACCGCGACCCGGTCCTCCGCCCGGACGCCGAGTTCGAGCAGCCGGTTGGCCAGGCGGTTCGACCGCGCGTCCAGCTCGGCGTAGGTGACGGACTCGTCGTCGGTGACCAGCGCGACCGCTTCGGGGTCGCGCCGGACGGCGGCGGCGAACAGCTCCGGCAAGGAGCCGCCGGGAATCGGGCACGCGGTCGCGTTGCGGTCTTCCAGCAGCTCCCGGGTCTCCGCGGCGGACAGCATCGGGATCCGGGTCACCGGCTCGTGCGGGGCGGCGGCGAACCCGCGGACCAGCGCGGCGAGGTGGTGCGCCAGCCGTCCGGCGAGCGCGGTGCCGATCACGGCCGGGTCGTGGTTCAGCACCAGCGACAGCCGGCGGCCCGGGTAGGCGACGACGCCGAGGGGGTAGTTGGTGCGTTCGGCCGCCTGGACGTCCCGCAGCCCGGGGACCTCCGCGGCGGGGTAGTTCTCGAAGACGACGATGCTGTCGAACAGGCTCTGCCCGGAGCTTTCGCCGAGGGCTTGCAGCCGGGTCAGCCCGACGTGGCCGAACCGACGCGCCTCGGCCTGGTTCGCCTGCAGGTCGCGCAGCCACTCCGCGACCCCGCGGTCGCGGTCGAGCCGCACCCGCACCGGCAGCGTGTTGATGAACAGGCCGGCGATGTCGTCCGCGCCGGGCAGCTCGGCCGGGCGGCCGGACACCGTCGCGCCGAAGCACACCTCGGTCTCGCCGCTGTAGTGGGCCAGCAGCGCCGCCCAGGCGCCCTGCACGACCGTGTTGACCGTCAGGTGGTGCCGCCGCGCGAACGCCTCGACCGCGGCCGACGCTTCGCCGTCGAGTTCGACCGGGACGCGGCCGGTGGAGCTGGCCGTGTGCGCGCGGGTGGCGGTCCGGCCGCCCGGCAGCGGGGTCGGGGTCACGCCGGCGAGTTCGGCCCGCCAGTGGGCTTCGGCGCGGTCGTCGTCCTGGGCGGCGAGCCAGGCGGCGTAGTCGCGGAAGGGCCGCCGGGCGGGCGGTTCCGCACCGCGCAGCACCGCGAGGACGTCGGACAGGACGCCGAAGACGCTCCAGCCGTCGAGCAGCACGTGGTGGAACGTCCACACGACCCGCACCGAGGTGGCGGTGTCCTTCGCGATGACCAGCCGCATGAGCGGCGCGCGCGTCAGGTCGAGCCCGTCGGCGAGGTCGGTCGCCAGCAGCCGCCGCAGCTCCGCGTCGGCGTCCGCTGTGGACCAGTCCGGGTAGGACACCGGGACTTCGGCGGTCCGCGGGACGATCTGCAGTGGCTCCGGTACGCCCTCCCAGGCGATCCGGCTGCGCAGCACCGGCGTCCGGTCGACGACCCGCTGCCAGGCCTCGCCGAGCCGCCGCGGGTCGGGGACGTCGTCGAGGGTGAAGGAGATCTGTTCGAAGTAGTTGCGGTCGCCGTGGCGGGCCAGGCCGTGGAAGACCATCCCGGCCTGCATCGGGGTCAGCGGGTAGGCGTCCTCGACGTCCGCGCCCAGCGCGTCCACCCCGGCCTGGTCGAGCCCGGCGAGCGGGAAGTCCGACGGCGTGCGGCCGCCCGCGCCCGGTTCGGCGCAGTGCCGGATGATCCCGCGCAGGGCGTCGAGGAAGCTCTCGGCGAGCCGCGTGACGGTGGCTTCGTCGTGCACGCTCTCGGCGTAGTGCCAGGTGAACCGGAGGGTGTCGCCGTCGGCCTGGCCGACGACGTCGAGCAGGTGCGGGCGGCGGCCGGCGAGGTCGGCGTCCAGGGACACGTCACCGGGCGGGCCCGCGTAGAAGCCGCCGGGCAGGTCGAACCGGCCGAGGTAGTTGAAGCTCACCTGCGGGTCGACGGCCGGGGCGGTGCCGGTGAGGTACCGCAGCGCGCCGTAACCGATCCCCCGCCGGGGAACCGCGCGCAGCTGCTCCTTCACCGACTTCAACGCCTCGCCCCAGTCTTCGGGGACGTCGAGGGCGACCGGGAACAGGCTGGTGAACCAGCTGGCCGTGCGGGAGAGGTCGACGTCGTCGAACAGCTCCTCGCGGCCGTGGCCCTCCAGGTCGATCACCGGCACCGCACCGGTCCAGTCCCGCAGGACCCGGCCCAGCGCGGTCAGCAGGACGTCGTTGACCTGCGTGCGGTAGACGTCGGGCACGTCCCGCAGCAGCGCCCGCGTCTCCTCGGCGGAGAGCCGGACGGTGACCGCGCGCTCCTCGGCGACGGTGTTGAGCCCGGCCCCGTCGACCGGGAGCGGGGTGACGGCCGGCAAGGCGTGCCAGTGGCCGAGCTCGTCGTCGAAGCCCCCGGCCTCCGCGTGCGCGGACAGCCGCGCGGCCCACTCCTGGAACGACGTCGTCCGCGAGCCGAGGTCCCCGCCGCGGTACGCGGTTTCCAGGTCCTCCAGGAGGATCCGCCACGAGACCCCGTCGACGGCGAGGTGGTGGGCGGCCAGGTGCAGCACGCGGCCCGACAACGACCAGCGCAGCAGCGAGTGCCCCTCGCCGGCGGCGGCGTTGTGCAGCCGCCAGGTGCCGTCGTCGCGGGTGAACCGCGTCCGCAGGGCGTCGTGGTGCTCCACGAGCGCGGCCACCGCCGCGGCGAGCGCGGCTTCGTCGACGTCCTCGGCCAGCTCGACCGAGATCGCCTGGTCGAACCGGTCCGGCACCCGCACGGTCTCGAAGAACCAGCGCTGGATCGGCGTCGGCACGACGGCGCCGGACACCGGGCCGCGGACCGGGCCCGCCCCGGCCTCGGCGACCACCGCGGCCAGTGCCGCGACCGTCTGGTGCCGGAACAGGTCGGCGGTGGTCACCGCGAGCCCGGCCCGCCGGGCGCGGGCGCTGACCTGGATGCTGAGGATCGAGTCGCCGCCGAGTGCGAAGAAGTTGTCGTCGGCGCCGACGCGTTCGACGCCGAGCACCTCCGCCCAGATCCCGGCGAGCACGGCCTCCCGCGCGGTGCGGGGCGCGCGGCCACCGGCCTCGAAGGCGGGTTCCGGCAGGGCCCGCCGCTCGACCTTCCCGTTGGCGCTCAACGGCAGCTCGGCCAGCACGACGATCGCCGACGGCACCAGGTAGTCCGGCAGTGTGCGCCCCAGCGCGCCGCGCAGCGCCTCGGTGTCCACAGTGGTCCCGCCGGCCGGGACGACGTAGCCGATGAGCCGCTTGCGCCCACCGGTCACCCGCACGACGACGACGGCCTGCGCCACCGCGGGTTCGGCGGCCAGCGCGCGTTCCACTTCGGCGGGTTCGACCCGGAAGCCGCGGATCTTGACCTGGTCGTCGGCGCGGCCGGCGAACTCGAGGGTCCCGTCGGTGCGCCAGCGGGCGCGGTCGCCGGTGCGGTACATCCGCTCGCCCGGAATCCCGAACGGGCAGGCGACGAACCGGTCCGCGGTCGCGCCGGGCCGCCCGGCGTACCCGCGGGCGAGGCCGGGCCCGGCGATGCAGAGCTCGCCGAGCGCGCCACGCGGTACCGGGCGCAGGTGCTCGTCCAGCAGGTACCCGCGCATGCCGTCCAGCGGGGTGCCGATCGGCACGGTTTCGGGAACCGCGCGGGTCATCCGGAAGGACGTCGCGAACGTCGTGGTCTCGGTCGGGCCGTACCCGTCGACGACGGCCAGGCCCGGGCAGGCACCCAGGACGCGGCCCACGGCGTCGGGTGGGACCACGTCGCCGCCGGTCCAGACTTCCTTCAGCCCGGCGAAACACTCCGGGTCGTCCTCGGCGAACAGGCGGAACAGCCCCGCCGTGAGCCACATCGCGGTGACCCCGCCGGCCGCGGTCAGCGTCCGGACCGCGTCGGCGTCCAGGTCTCCCGGCGGAGCGACGACGACGGTGCCGCCGGCCAGCAACGGCACCCACAGCTCGTAGGTCGACGCGTCGAACGCCAGCGGCGAGTGCACCAGCACGCGCTCGTGGGCGTCGCCGGCGAACCGCGAGTCGGCGGCCAGCGCGACCACGTCGGCGTGCCGGACCGCCACGCCCTTCGGCAGGCCGGTCGACCCGGAGGTGTACTCGACGTAGGCCAGGTTCTCGGGGTCGATCGGAACGTCGAGCGCCGCCGCCGGTTCCGCCACATCGGACACGACCAGCGTCTGTCCGTCGTGGACGGTCGTCGCGGTGTCGTACCAGTGGTCGTCGGTGAGCAGCAGGTCCGTGCCGTCGAGCAGCAGCCGCAGCCGGTCGGCCGGGGCGCGCAGGTCCAGCGGGAGGTAGGCGCCCCCGGCCTTGAGGATCGCCAGCAGCGCCACGACCAGGTCGGCCGAGCGGTCCATCAGCACGCCGACGCGGTCCTCCGGCCGGACGCCCAGCCGGACCAGCCGCCGGGCGAGCCGGTCGGCCCGGGCACGCAGCTCCCGGTAGTCCCAGCGGACGTCGCCGAAGACCACGGCGGGCGCGTCCGGGTGCTGTACCGCGCCGCGGTCGAACAGCCCGGTCACGGTGTCCCGCGGAGCGGCGGCCGCGGCCGGCAGCAGGAACCGGCGGTCGTCCGGGGTGAGCAGCGGGAGCGCGCCCACCGGGCGGGCGGGGTCGGCGGCGATGCCCTCGAGGAGCACTTCGAGGCTCGCGGTCAGCCGGGCGATGGTGGCCGCGTCGAAGAGCGCGGTGGCGTACTCCACGGTGACCCGCAGGCCGTCGTCGCGCGGCCAGAACTCGATCACCAGGTCGAACCGGGCGGACGGCCGCGGCAGGTCGTGCTCGCGCACCCGCAGCCCGGCCACCTCGCGCGGCCGGACCAGCGGCGTCTGCAGCACGACGACGGCCTGCACGAGCGGGGTCCGGGACGGATCGCGGTCCGGCTGGACCTCTTCGACGACCCGGTCGAAGGGGACGTCGCCGTGCGCGAACGCCGCCAGCACGGTCTCCCGGAACGCGCCGAGGAAGTCCGCGAACGGCCGCTCGCCGTCCACTTCGGACCGCAGGACGAGGGTGTTGACGAAGAACCCGGTCAGCGGTTCGAGTTCGGGCCGGTCACGCCCGGCCACGGCGGTGCCCACGGCGATGTCGCGCTGCCCGCCGTAGGCCGCCAGGAGCAGCTGCACGGCCGCGGTCAGGGTCATGAACGGCGTCGCCCCGAACGGCCGCCCGGCGTCGGTGACCCGGCGCACGAGACCGGCGGGCAGGTCGTGGTGGTGGACCGCGCCCGCGGTGTCGCGCTGGGGCGGTCGCGGCCGGTCGGTGGGTACGGCGAGCGGTTCGAGGCCGTCGAGCCGGTCGCGCCAGTAGGCCGCCTGGCTGTCCACTTCGGACTTCTGCTGCCAGCGCGTGTAGTCGCGGTAGCCCAGCGGAAGCGGCGGCGGGGTGTCGCCGGCGTACAGGTCCAGCAGCTCGCCGGTGAGGATGCCGATCGAGCGGCCGTCGGTGACGATGTGGTGCTGGCACAGCACGAGCAGGTGCTCGCCGGGACCCTGCGGGTAGAGCACGGCCCGCGTCAGCGGCCCGGTGCGCAGGTCGAACGGGGTACCCAGCTCGGCCGCGAGGACGTCGTCGTCCGCCGGGCCGTCGGCGAGCCGCAACGGGATCTCGCCGGCCGGGGCGATCCGCTGCACGCCTTCGCCCGCCACGGAACCGAACGTCGTCCGCAACGATTCGTGGCGGGCGCACAGGGCGGCCAGCGCCCCGCGCAGGGCTTCGACGTCGAGCGGGCCGGACAACGCGAGACCGACGCCGGTGTTGTACTCGGCGCTGCCGCCCGCCAGTTCGTCCAGGAACCACAGCCGCCGCTGGGCCGGGGACAGCGGGAGCACCTCGGCGGGCGGTGTCACCGGGATCGCGGCCTCGTCGGCGCGGGGCGCGGCCTCGATCAGGCGGGCCAGGCCGGCGACGCTCGGCTCGTCGAAGATCGCCCGGGCCGACAGCCGCACGCCGAACGTCCGGCGCAGCCGCGAAAGCGCCTGCACCGCGAGGATCGAGTCGCCACCGGCGGCGAAGAAGTCGTCGTCGACGCCGGGGCCGGGCCCGCCCAGCACGCCGGTCAGCACGCGGGCCACCTCGCGTTCGGTGTCCGTCCGCGGCTCGGTGCCGCGCTCCCCCGGGTCCGCGGGCGGCGCGGGCAGTGCCCGGCGGTCGACCTTTCCGTTGCCGCTCAACGGAAGCGCGTCGAGGACGACGAACGCGGACGGGACCATGTAGTCCGGCAGGGCCGCGGCGACGACGTCGCCCAGGCCGCCGGGCTCGGCGTCCGGCGCCAGGACGACGTAGGCGACCAGCCGCTTGGCACCGGGCCGGTCCTCCCGGGCCACGACCACGGCCTCGGCGACGCCGGGCGCGGCGGCGAGCACCGTCTCGATCTCGCCGAGCTCGACGCGGAAGCCGCGCACCTTGACCTGGTCGTCGGCGCGGCCGAGGAACTCGAACGCACCGTCGGGGTTCCGGCGCACCAGGTCTCCGGTGCGGTACATCCGGTCGCCGGGCGCCCCGGCCGGGTCGGCCACGAACCGGTCCGCGGTCGCGCCGGGCCGGGCCCAGTACCCGCGGGCCAGCCCGACCCCGGCCAGGTGCAGCTCACCGGGTTCGCCCGGCGGGACCGGGTTCAGCGCGCCGTCCAGTACCCGCACGCCGACGTCGTCGAGCGGGCGGCCGATCGGCACCGCGTCGGGCACCCGGTCCGCCGACGGCATCCGGTGGCTGGTCGCGAAGGTGGTGGTTTCGGTGGGACCGTAGCCGTCGACCACGGTGAGGCCGGGGCAGGCGCGCAGCACCCGCCGCACGGCACCGGCCGGGACGACGTCCCCGCCGGTCCAGACCTCGTGCACGCCGCGGAAGCAGTCCGGGGCTTCCTGCGCCACGATCCGGAACAGGCCGGCCGTCAGCCAGAGCGCCGTGACGGCGTGCCGCTCGAGGAGCCCGCGCAACGTCTCCACGTCCAGGTCGCCGGCCGGGGCGACGACCACCGTGCCGCCGGTCAGCAGCGGTACCCACAGCTCGTAGGTGGTCGCGTCGAACGCGGCGGGCGAGTGCAGCAGCACCCGGCGGTGCGCGTCGCCGGCGAAGCGGCGGTCCGCGGCGAGCGCCGCGACGTCCCGGTGCCGGACCGCCACGCCCTTCGGCGCGCCGGTCGATCCCGACGTGTGCATGAGGTAGGCGAGCCGGTCACCGTCCACCCGCGGCAGTTCGCGATCCCGCTCCGGCAGCCGCTGCCCGGCGGTCAGCACCGGTCCACTGTGGACGCGGGCGGCGCGCTCGGGTTCGTCGGTCAGCAGCACCGAAACCCCGGCGGTGGCGAGCACGAGCCGCAGCCGGTCGTCGGGGGCCCGCAGGTCGAGCGGCACGTAGGCACCGCCGGCGAGCACGACCGCCAGCTCGGCGACGACGAGCTCCGCCGAGCGCCGCAGCAGCAGGCCGACCCGGTCCTCCGGGGCCAGCCCCAGCCGGAGCAGGTGGGCGGCGAGCCGCTCGGCGCGGTCGGCCAGCTCGGCGTAGGTGAGCCGGTCTTCGCCGTCCACCGCGACGGCATCGGGGGTTTCGCGGACCCGGGCGGCGAACAGCTCGGTCAGTGCCCCGGTTCTCGCCGGGGTGTCTTGCACGGTCATCGTCGATCGCACCTTCCGGGCGCAGGCTGAGGAGCCCGCCGGCACGGCGGGCACGGGGAGGGGTCTCGGTTCAGCAGCGCCGCGCGAGGCGGCCGCCGATTTCGACCGCGGTCGAAGCACCGTCGTCGCCGCGGAAGCGGCCGCACGGCGTGGCCCGGCCGGTCGCGGGGTCGCGGACGGTGAAGCTGCCGTCGTCGTACCGGGCGAGCTCGGGGTAGACCTCGCCGTCGACGACGAGCGCGGCCCCCTCGCCGTCGCGGCGGACGGTGTAGTCGATGACACCGTTGCGGTAGCTGCCGAAGTCGCCGTCCGGGACCGGTACAGGCAGCGCGCCGGGCACGCCGAAGCGCTGCTCGGGCAGGTCGAGGCCCAGCTCGCGCAGTTCGCCGGCGACGTCGTGCCACATGTCCGTGCCCGCCGCGCCGTTCGCGGTGAAGGCGACCACGCAGGCGCCGGCCTGGTCGATGCGCAGGTGGCAGGAGGTGCCGTCGGCGGTGCCGTCGTGGCCGAGCCAGGCGTCGTCCCCGGTACCGAAGTGGGCGATGCCCAGGCCCCAGCCGTCGGCGAGCCCGAACGGCTCGGCTTCCGGGACGGGCCGGTGCATGTCGGCGGCGGTCACGACGTCGAGCAGCCCCGGCTTGCCCAGGTGGATCCGGCCGAGTTCGACCAGGTCCCGCGCGCTGAGCGCCAGCGCCCCGGCGGGTTCGAGCATCGGCGGCAGCACCTGCTCGACCGGCCGCGCCCCGGCCGGGCCGGTGGCCCGCCCGTGCCCGGAGACACCGCGCCCGCTTCCGGCGTAGACCGGTTCGATCTTCGACGGCCGCAGGACGATCGCCTCGACGGCTTCCCGCCAGGTCATCCCGGTCACCGCTTCGACCACGGCCCCGACCAGCGCGTACCCGAGGTTCGAGTAGGAGAACGCGGTGCCCGCCGGGCAGACGGGGACCGCCTCGCGCACCTCGCGCAGGCAGCCCGCGGTGGGATCGGCGGGGTCGGACGGCAGCCCGCTGGTGTGGCTGAGCAGCCGGCGCGGGGTGAGCGCGCCGGCCAGGCCGGCCACGCCCAAGACGTCTCCGACGGGTTGATCCAGCTCCAGGTCGTCGTCGGCGACGAGCGCCAGCACGACGGTCGCGGTGGCGACCTTCGTCACCGAACCCGTCGGCACCGCGGAGTCCTCGGTCATCGGCGTACCCCGGTCCTGGTCCTCGACACCGGTCTGGACCACCACCGGCTCACCGTCCCGCAGGACAGCGAGCTGCGCACCCGGCACCCGGTGCCGGCGAGCCGCGCGGTCGAGCACCGCGTGCAGCCCCTCCGCCGTCACCAGCTGCCTGCCCGAAGCGTTGTGACCGTCCCGCACGGATTGCATGACCCGACCCTCCGATATCGCCACGAATAACCCACCCAACGCGAATGCCCTCGACTGCGGCCGCCCCGCGCAATCCCCACCAGCGCACCTCGCGGGGGCCACTGGAATTAATACGCTGCCCGTTCGCCGCTGATCGTCAGTACCGCCAATCGTGGGATGCAAACATACGACCACCCCGGTTCGGAGTTACCCAACGTAGCAAGCACAACGACAGCATTCCACAAGTTGAGCAGCCATTTACCCGACGGTTTCCCGCGCCGGTGGACACGTCGAACGACGGCGGGCACCGGCAAATCACCGGACCACCCTGCCGACTGGTCATACAGCCACTTCGAGGCTGCAGAAGGCTGTTACCCGAGGGCGGAAGGGGTCAAACAAACGTCCTCGGGCCACTTTCGAGCCCCGGGTTTCCGCTGCACCTGACAGGCCTGTCAACTGCGGAAACGCGGATATTGATCTTTTTCCGCAACATTACTCGCCGGTCAAGCAGCACACCCGGACGCACGTGCACTGTATCGTGCACCCCGGACCGGTCTTTATTTCGCATAATTTGCCGCTCGTCCCACGAACCGGGAAACAGGACAACAACCGGATCACCCGATTGGACCGTAACGAAATAGGCGCCGGAATTCGGAGGGTCACCGGCCGCTTTCACGCTTCCGAACGTTCACCGACGCGGCCGCGTTCGTTAGTCGGAAGCGTCCGCGAATGGGACGGATCGGCCGCCGAGGGTGCGGTCGGCCGGGCGCGCTGCCTTACCACAGCAGCGGGTCGGCGGGTACCGGAAAACAGCCTCGCCAGCGCGCCGGGTTGCCGCGGAAGGGCAGGCGCTACGCCGCGCCGAGCACCGCGCGGTCCGGGAAGCCGGTCAGCACGCCGGGGACATGACGGGTGACAGTCGCCGCGGTGCGGCCGGGCGTTACACCGCCGTCCCGCTTGCGGTCCAGACCACCGCCGGTCCGGCCGGTGCGCCGAGCTTCGTGCCCTTGCGGTAGCCGCCGAAGATCAGGCCGAGGACCAGGATGACCAACGCGATCACCAGCACCCACAGCAACAGAGACTTGCGCACGGCGGTTCCCATCGTCGGCGGACTCGGCCCCGCGAACGTACCCACGGGACCGGTTCGCCAAGCGCGTGCTTGGGTATTCCTCCCGGCATGGGTGCATGGGGCAAGCGGCTCATCGGAATCGCTGTGGCGGTAGTGGTCTTGGCGGCCGCCGCGCTCGTCGGATCGGCGGTTCACCTGTTACCCCAGTTGCGCAATCCGTTCGCCCAGCAGACCGAGGAGCACTCCGGTCCGGTGCTGCTGCAGTCGATCGTCGAGCTCTCGCGCTACGAGGCCGCCAGCGGGTCGTTCCAGGTGGTCGTCGACATCACCACCAGCTCGGTGCTGCCCAGCTTCCTCGTGGGCAGCGACACGATGTTCATCGGTGTTGGCACGGACAACGCCTACGTCGACTTCTCCGGGCTGAAGGGTGACGCCGTCCAGGTTTCCGACGACCGCCTGTCGGCCACGATCACCCTGGCGCACGCCCAGCTGGAGCCGGCGACGCTGGACGTGCACGAGTCCCACGTCTACGCGCAGCAGCAGGGCTTGTTCACCCGCGTCAACGAGTTCCTCAACGGCAACCCGAATTCGCAGCAGGCCCTGTACGAGCTCGCCCAGAAGCAGATCCAGGCCGCGGCCGCGAAGAGCACGCTGGTGGCCGACGCGGAGCGGAACACGAAGGTGATGCTGACCGGACTGCTGCAGTCGCTGGGCTTCAAGAACATCACGGTGAACTACGCCGACAACCCGGCCGGCGGCTGAGGACGGGCAGGACCAGGTCGTCGACGACGTGGTCGAGGAACTCGGGTTCCAGCGGCAGCCGCCACAGCCAGCGCATGAACACCACCGACGCGACCACCTCCTCGAAGAGGCCGGCGTCGACCGGGGCGAGCAGTTCACCGCGCTCGACGGCCCGGTCGACCACCTCCTGCGGGAGCCGCGCGCCGCTGGAGAACCGGGTCTCGAGCTCGTCGATCAGATCCGGGTCGGCCGCGCGGGCCTGCACCAGGCCGACCGCGAGCCGGCCGTCGAAACCGCGGAGCACCTCGGCGAAGCGGTGCACGTGCGCGGCGAGGTCGCCGCGGAACGTCCCGGTGTCGACGGACCACGCCGTCCGGTTCGCGTGGTAGCGGGTCATGGCGGCGATCGCGATTTCGCGTTTGTTGCGCCACCGCCGGTAGATCGTGGCCTTCGAGGTCCCCGACCGGGCGGCGACGGCGTCGATCGTCATCGACACGTACCCCGCCTCGGCGATCAGCTCCAGCACCGCGTCGAGGATCCGCGCGTCACGGGTGGGGTCCAGCGGACGGCGAGCGCTCATCGTCCGATGCTACCACGATAAGTGCACGTCAAACCGTTAGACAGTACGATACCGTTTCGTACTGTAGGGTCGGTGGCGACTCCGGCAGGAAGGGACAACCATGACCGTCACCTCCTACGCGGCGCACTCCGCGGGCAGCCGCCTCGAACCCTACGAACGCGCACCCGGGCCCCTCGGACCGCTGGAAGCCGACGTCCGCGTGACGCACTGCGGCGTCTGCCACAGCGACATCGGGCAGATCGACGACGAGTACGGCATCACCCGCTTCCCCTGCGTGGCGGGCCACGAGGCCGTCGGCGTGGTCGAAGCCGTCGGCGCCGCCGTCGACACCGGGCAGCTGCCGATCGGCACCCGGGTCGGCGTCGGCGCGATCGCCGGCGCCTGCTTCCGCTGCGCCTTCTGCCTGAGCGGCCGCCACAACCTCTGCCCCGAGCGCGACGACACCGTCCTGCGCGGCGACCGAGGGGCGTTCACCGAACTGCTGCGCGTCTCCGACTGGCGCACCGCCTACCCCGTTCCCGACGCCATCCCGTCGGCGCAGGCGGCGCCGCTGATGTGCGCCGGCGTAACCGTTTTCGCCCCGCTGATCCGCCACGGCGTCCGGCCCGTCGACCGGGTGGCCGTCGTCGGCATCGGCGGGCTCGGGCACCTGGCCCTGCAGTTCCTGGCCCACTGGGGCTGCGACGTCACGGCCGTTTCGACCACACGGTCCAAAGAGGACGACGCGCGCCGGTTCGGCGCGACCTCGTTCATCGCCACGAACGAGGAAGGCGCGCTCGCGGCCGCGGCGGGATCGTTCGACTTCGTCCTGTCGACGGTGTCCGCGAACCTGCCCTGGGGCGACTACCTGGACCTGCTCGTGCCGCAAGGACGGCTCAGCGTGGTCGGCGTCCCGCCCGAGGCGATCGCCGTGCACCCGATGCGACTCCTGCCCGCCGAAAAGACGATCTCCGGCGGCGTGCCTGCCTCCCCGGCCGAAACCCGGCTGATGCTCGACTTCGCCGCCCGCCACGGCATCGGGCCGCAGGTCGAGACCTTCCCGGTGGCGGAGATCAACACCGCGATCGACGTCGTACGCGCCGGCCGGGCCCGCTACCGGGCAGTCCTGGACCTGACCTGACGCCCGCCCGGTTCAGCGGTGCAGGTGCTGGGGCCAGTCCTCGGGCAGCCGTTCGGCCGGGCCGGGCGCGGCCTGCGTGAGCGGGCGGTGCTCCGGGGCGGCCAGTGCCGGACCGGACTCGTACATCGTCTCCTCTTCGTAGTCCCAGAACCACTCCTCACCGGGCTCGAAGCTGCGCACGATCCGGTGCCCCGACGCCGACGCGTGGGCGCTCGCGTGCTGGCCGGGTGAGGAGTCGCAGCAGCCGATGTGGCCGCAGGCCGCGCACCGCCGGAGGTGGAACCACCAGCCCTGCGGGTCCGCGGCGTCGCAGTCCGCGCAGCCCGGGCCGCTGGGCGGCACCGCGGGGTCGACTCCTTGCATGCGAACTCCTCTGCTCGGGACTGCGGGCGAGTCCGACTCTAAACCGAACGGCGAACGCCGCCAGTGCGCCGGGCCCGCTCCCGGAAAGTTCGGGATCGATTCAGAGATTTCTGCTAGCCTCGCCCCTGTCTCGCGGCTCACCGTTGCGCCGCCCCGTTCGGCGAACTCACCGAGGAGCGCAATGACTGCCATCGTCCGGGTCAAGGGCCGCGAAGTTCTGGACAGCCGCGGCAACCCGACCGTCGAGGTCGACGTCGAGCTGGCGGACGGCTCGCTCGGCCGGGCCGCGGTGCCCTCCGGCGCGTCCACCGGCACCCGGGAAGCGGTCGAGCTGCGCGACGGGGACAAGGCCCGGTACCACGGCAAGGGCGTGCGCAAGGCCGTCGACGCCGTCAACACCGAGATCGCCGAGGCGGTCGTGGGCCTGGACGCCGAGGCGCAGGCGGAGGTCGACCGCGCGCTGATCGCGCTGGACGGCACCGCGAACAAGGCCCGCCTCGGCGCGAACGCGACGCTGGGCGTGTCGCTCGCCGTGGTCAAGGCGGCCGCGGCCGCCAGCTCGCTGCCGCTGTACCGGTACGCCGGCGGGGTGTTCGCCCACCTGCTGCCGATGCCGATGATGAACATCATCAACGGCGGCGCGCACGCGGACAACCCGATCGACTTCCAGGAGTTCATGATCGGCCCGGTCGGCGCGCCGACGTTCGCCGAGGCCGTGCGGATGGGCTCCGAGGTGTTCCACACGCTGCGCAAGTCGCTCCACGACGCCGGGCACAGCACCAACGTCGGCGACGAAGGCGGGTTCGCGCCCGACCTCAGCTCCGCCGACGAAGCGCTCGAATTCGTGCTGCGCGCGATCGAGCAGTCCGGCTACACCCCGGGCGAGGACATCGCCCTGCTGCTCGACCCGGCCGCGTCGGAGTTCTACACCGGCGAGGTCTACGACTACACCGGCGAAGGCCGCAAGCGCAGCGTCGAGGAGCACGTCGCCTACCTCGCCGACCTGACCGCCCGCTACCCCATCGTGTCCATCGAGGACGGTCTGGCCCAGGACGACTACGCCGGCTGGAAGCAGCTCACCGACACCATCGGCGACCGCGTCCAGCTCGTCGGCGACGACGTCTTCTGCACCAACGTGAACCTGCTGGCCGACGGCATCGAGCGCGGGATCGGGAACTCGATCCTGGTCAAGGTCAACCAGATCGGCACCCTCACCGAAACGCTGACCACGGTGGAGACCGCGCACAAGGCGGGCTACTCCGTGGTCATGTCCCACCGCTCCGGCGAAACCGAGGACACCACGATCGCCGACCTCGCCGTCGCCACCAACTGCGGCCAGATCAAGACCGGCTCGCTGTCCCGCGCCGACCGCACCGCCAAGTACAACCAGCTCATCCGCATCGAGGAGGAACTGGGCGCCGAGGCGCGCTACGCCGGCGCGAGCACGATCAGCGGTCGCCGCTGAGCGGGTAGTGGATCATCTCCACCCCGCCCGTGGCGTAGTTCGGTACGTCGGCCGCCACCGCCTTGCCCGCTTCGGACCCGAGCGCGGCGGCCATGGCCTCGGCCGACTCGAAGTCGGCGTGGAAGACGGCGAAGTACTTGCGCTCGCCCGCGAGCGGAGCCACGTCGAAGGAGTATTGCGAGTGCAGGAGGCCGGGCAGCTTCGCCGCCAGCGGCAGGTGGGTGGCGACGTAGTACTCCCGGAAGTGGGCTTCGTCGGCGGGCGGCGGGTAGAGCACGGTGAGCCGGTGCATCGGTCCCCTTTCGGCGGTGGTCCCCTGCCAGCCTGGCACAACTCGGCGGGAACCGCGCCCGGCTCACCCCAGGATCGAGCGCCCCAGCCCGGTCAGCACGGCGTCGTCCTGCGGGGTGTGGACGCGGCTGCACAGCACGTCCCGGTAGTGGCGCTGCAGCGGGTTGCCGTGGGTCAGGCCCGGGTTCCCCGCCAGCGCGACGGCCTGCTCGACCGCTTCGATGAGCAGGCGGGTGGCGAGGACCTTGGCGACGCCCGCGTGCGCGGCGGCGCCGGGGTCTCCTTCGTCCACCCGGCGGGCCAGCCCGAAGAGGATTTCCTGCGCACCGGTGATCCGCGCGGCGATCTCGCCCGCGCCCGCCTGGAACCGCGGCAACGTGGACAGCGGCTTGCCCAGCCCGCTCGGGACGCGCTCGCGGAGGAACCCGGTGAGCCAGTCCAGCGCGTTGCGGGCGACGCCGAGGTAGAGCGCGGGCAGTGCCAGCGGGAACGTGAGCGACGGTGGCCGCTGGGTGTCCGGTGTGGACAGTCCGGCGGTGGCGCCGGCCGCCACGGGGACGTCGGCGAACACGACGTCGTGGCTCGCGCTCGCCCGCAGGCCGAGGTGGTCCCAGGTCGGCTCGATCGTGATGCCCGGCGCGTCGGCTCGGACCAGGAACCCGCCGACGCGCGGCTCGGGCTCGTCGGTCCGGGCCCAGACGACCAGCCGGCGCAGGCCCACCGAGCCGGTCGAGTAGATCTTGCGGCCGGACAGGGACCAGCCGTCCGCGGTCCGGCGCGCGACGGTCGCGGGCAGGCCGCCGCGGGTGGGTGAGCCGAGCTCCGGTTCGACGCGCAACGCGTTGATCAGCACCGGCCGCGCGGCGGATTCCGCGAGCACCTCCCGGTAGACCTCGTCCGGCCACGCGCCGTCGAGTCCCTGCCCGGCGTGGACGAACAGTGTCATCGCGGTCACCAGCGCGACCGACGGGTCGCCGCGGCCCAGCTCGGACAGCAGCCGCGCGGTGTCGAGGACCCCGGCGCCCGGTCCGCCGTAGCGCGGGTGCACCGTCGTCGTCAGCAGCCCGGCCGCGTGCACCAGCTCGACGCCCTCGTGCGGGAACGTCGCTTCGCGGTCGTGCTCGCCGGCCCGCGCGGCCAGCCCGGCGACGATCGACGGCAACGCGGCCAGGTCGGGCTTCGGCACGGTGGCGACGCTCGTGGTCACGACTTCCTCCGGGGGTCGGGTGCGGCGAGACGATAAGCCGCGCGGATCGCCCGGAGCCAGCCACGTCCACCAATTGGACACCTGGAGCTGCCCAATTGACAGGGCGCCCGCGG
The DNA here is from genome assembly GCF_041346945.1 of Amycolatopsis sp. cg9. Classification (NCBI taxonomy): domain Bacteria; kingdom Bacillati; phylum Actinomycetota; class Actinomycetes; order Pseudonocardiales; family Pseudonocardiaceae; genus Amycolatopsis; species Amycolatopsis sp. cg9. The sequence continues at coordinate 8,566,111 of NZ_CP166850.1, forward strand.
ATGCCGTTCCCTACCGTTGCGTTTGTCTTGCGGCGAAAGGAAAGCAGATGCCCGTCGAGTTCGTCGGCATGATCGGCACCCAGGACGCGAGCGAGACCCGGCCGGCCAGAGGACCGGTCGTGGACCCGGCCTACGTCCGCCGGTTCGCCCGGGCGCACGAGGACGGCGGGTTCGACCGTGTGCTCATCGGCTACGGCGCGGGCTGGCCGGAGGGCCAGCAGGTCGCCGCCTACGCGGCCGCCCACACCGAGCGCCTCGGCGTGCTCGTCGCGCACCGCCCCGGGTTCGTCGCCCCGACGCTGGCGGCGCGCGCGTTCGCCACCCTCGACCACTTCAGCGGCGGGCGCGTCGCGGTGCACACCATCACCGGCGGCAGCGACGTCGAGCAGGCCCGCGACGGCGACTACCTGCCCAAGGACGAGCGGTACGAGCGCACCGGCGAGTACCTCGAGATCCTCAAGCGCGCCTGGACGTCCGGGTCCGCGTTTTCCCACCACGGCAAGCACTACCGGCTCGACGACTACACCCCGCAGGTGCGGCCGCTGCAGAACCCGCGCATCCCGCTGTACTTCGGCGGTTCGTCCGAAGCGGCCTACCGGGTCGGCGGCAAGCACGCCGACGTCTTCGCGCTGTGGGGCGAACCGCTGAAGGAGACGGCGGAGCAGATCGCGTCCGTCCGGGCGGCGGCGAAGGCGGCCGGACGGCTCACCCCGCCCGGGATCAGCGTGTCGTTCCGGCCGATCCTCGCCCCGACCGAGGAGCTGGCCTGGGAACGGGCCGAGCGGATCCTCGACAAGATCACGGCTTCCGGCGCGGCGAAAGCGGCCCGCGAATGGCGGGACGGCGGCCCGCCCACGAACGCCGGCAGCGTGCGCCTGCTGGCCGCGGCGGCGAAGGCCGACCGCCACGACCGTGCACTGTGGACACCGCTGGCCACGGCGACCGGCGCCGCCGGCAACTCCACCGCGCTGGTCGGCACCCCCGAAACCGTCGCGCGGGCGTTGCTGGACTACGTCGACATCGGCGTCACCACCCTGCTGATCCGCGGCTACGACCCGCTCGACGACGCGATCGACTACGGCAGGCACCTGCTGCCGCTGGTGCGCTCCGAACTGGCCCGCCGCGAGCGCCGGCCCGCGACGGCGGCCGCCGTATGACGCGCGCCACCCCGGCCCGCTGGACCCCGGCCGAGGGCGTGACCGTGCGCGGCACGGTCGTGCTGCTGCCCGGCCGGGGCGAGCACCCCGGCCTCTACGGCCGGCTCGGCGCCCGGCTCGCCGCCGACGGCTACCGGGTCGCCGCCGTGTCCTCGGCGGACGACGTCGCGGCCGAGCTCCGCGGCGGCCCGGTGCCGGTCGTCCTGCTCGGCAGCGACACCGGCGCCGTCCGGGCGGTCACGCTCGCCGCGGAACTGCCGGTGCACGCGGTCGTCGCGGCCGGCCTCCCGCTGTCGGCCGACGCTCCCCCGGACCGCTCCTGGGCAGGTGAGCTCGACGCGCGGACCGCTTGCCCGGTGCACCGCACCCTGCTCGACACCGACGACCGCCTGCGCCGCGGCGCACTGCACGAAGAGCCCGCCGACATCCCCGCGGTGCTCCCGCTCACCCCGGTGCTCGTGCTGCACGGCGAGGCCGACGTGATCGCGTCGCCGAAGGCCGCCCGGGCCTTCGCCGAGATGCTTCCGGCCGGGCAGTTCGTGCTGGTCCGCGGCGGACGGCACGACGTGCTCAACGACGTCGACCACCGCAGCGTCGCCGCCGAGGTCGTCCAGTTCCTGGAGTGGCTGCGCGCCGGGACGCGCGGCCCGGTCCTGGTCCGGGGATGATGACGGGCATGCGCATCTCGGCCCGGGCGGACTACGCGATCAGGGTGCTGCTGGAGCTCGCCGCGGACACCACGCGGCCGATCACCTGCGAAGCCGTCGCTTCCACCCAGGGCATCCCGGCCCGGTTCATCAAGGCGGTCATGCGCGACCTGCGCCAGGCCGGGCTGGTCCGCAGCCAGCGCGGCTGCGAGGGCGGCTACTGGCTGGCCAAGCCGGCCGGCGAGGTGACCGTGCGGGACGCCGTGGTGGCGGTCGACGGCGAGTTCCTCTCCGTCCGCGGCGAACCGCGGCCCACGCTCGCCTACCACGGCACCGCCGCCGGCCTGACCCCGTTCTGGTCGGACGTCGAAGCCGGCCTCGACGCGATCCTGCGCGCGACGACGCTCGCCGACCTGCTCACCGATGCGGCCGCGGCCCGCGTCGCCACCTGAAGGGACTTCCATGAGCGACCTCTGGCACCAGCCGCTGCGGCACATCCGCGGGGCCGACCTGACCGGGGACACGAACCAGACGACCGGGATGAAGCGCCTGGAGGCGATCTCCGGCAAGACCGTCGGGTCGTCGAAGGTGTGGATGGGCGAGACGCACGTGGCGCCGGTGACCAACTCCGGCGACCACCACCACGGCGAGGCCGAGACGGCGATCTACGTCAAGTCCGGCCACCCGGTGTTCGTCTTCGCCGACGGCGACGAGGAGGTCCGGATCGAAACCGGGCCGGGCGACTACATCTTCGTGCCGCCGTACGTGCCGCACCGCGAGGAGAACCCGACCGACGAAGAAGCGGTCGTCATCATCGCCCGTAGCAGCCAGGAGGGCATCGTGGTCAACCTGCCGAGCCTGTGGTCCCCGGTCGACGTGCCCGAGGACTGACCCGTGCGCCCGGCCCTCGAAGTCGTCGAGTACACCGACCCCGCCTGCCCGTGGGCGTGGGGGTCGGAGCCGAAGTTCCGCCGCCTGCGGGCGGAACTCACCGGTGCCCGGTGGCGCCGGGTGTTCGGCATCCTCTTCGACGACGACGAGGACCCGGCGCCGGATCCCGCCGCCGAAGCCGCGTGGTACGCGAAGTTCATCGACGGCGTCACCGAGCACACCGGCGCCCCGAAGGCACCGCACCTGTCCTGGGTGGCGAGGACGAGCTGGCCGGCGTCCCTGGCCGCGAAAGCCGCGGAAGCGCAAGGGGAAACCGTCGCCGAGCTCGTCCTGACCCGGCTGCGCGAGACGACGTTCGTGCTCGGCACCCCCGCCGACGACACCGAGCGCGTGCTCGCCGCCGTCGAGGACGTGCCCGGTCTCGACCTCGCCGCGTTGCACGCCGCCATGACGAGCGACGAAATCCGCCAGGCCGTGCGCGACGACTGGCGCGAGACGCGCAACCCGTGCCCGGAAGTCCTCGACATCACCGCGCCCGGGCCCCACAGCGGCCGGGCGAAGCACCTCGAGCACCACGTCCGCTACGCGTTGCCGACGTTGACCTTCACCGGTCCGGGCGGCCGGTTCGTCGTGCCCGGCTGGCGTCCGCTGGGCGAGTACTTCGACGCCGCGCGCGCCGCGACGGTCCACAGTGGATCTCTTCCCGGTTCGTGGGAAGCCGGCCGCGGCCGTTGACTCTCCCCTTCGGCGGGGGAAAATAGACACACGCCGGTGACCATTCAGCCCGGCACCGCAACCAGAATCTCCGCGGCCGACGCCGCATTGGGGAGTTCCCGCATGCCCTCGAAACCCCGGCTCGCCCTGCTCGTGGCCGCTCTGCTCGGCCTCACCGCGCTCACGGCGTGCGGATCGTCCACTTCGGACGCGTCCGGCGAGGTCGTGCTGCGCGTCGGCGACCAGACCGGCGCCACGCAGTCCCGGCTGAAAGCCGCCGGACTGCTCGGCAACCTGCCCTACAAGATCGAGTGGTCGCAGTTCGCGGCCGCGGTCAACCTGCACGAAGCCCTGCGCGCGGACGCGATCGACATCGGCGGCGCCAACGATTCCCCGACCGTCACGGCGATCGCCGGCGGCTCGAAGATCAAGGTCGCCGCGGCGTGGAGCAACGGCGGCAAGGGCACCTACCTCCTGGTGCCGAAGGACAGCCCGGTCCGCACCGTCGCCGACCTCAAGGGCAAGCGGGTCTCCCCCACCACCCGCGGCAGCGTCGCGCACTACCTGGTGATCGGCGCGCTGAAGCAGGCCGGTCTCTCCGACAAGGACGTCACGCTGAACTTCCTCGCCCCCGCCGAGGCGAACGGCGCCTTCTCGACCGGCAACATCGACGCCTGGGCCACCTGGAGCGTCTACGCCGCCCGTGCCCGCGGTGAACTCGGCGCGCGGGTGCTGTCCGACGGCGCGGGCATCAACTCCGGCCTCAACGTGCTGTCCGCCACCGACAAAGCGCTGGCGGACCCGCGCAAGCGCACGGCCATCCAGGACTTCGCGAGCCGCGTCGACAAGAGCTACGCCTGGTCGAAGGCCAACCCCGACGCCTTCGACAAGTGGTACGCCGACTTCGCCCACCAGCCCCTGGCCATCGCCGCCCAGGTCCGCCCGGACGAGACGACCTACCAGCGGATCCCGGTCGACGCCGCGCTCGCCGCCCAGCTGCAGAAGAGCTACGACACCTGGGTCCGGCAAGGACTCTTCCCCGGCGGGAAGAACCTGAGCGAGTACATCGACTCCGGGCTCGATCCCCGATGACCCGCGCCGTCGCCCGGCCCGTGGTAGTCCGCTTCCCCCACCGCGCGGTGTCCTGGCTGACCCCGGTCGCGCTGCTCGTCCTGTGGGAACTGCTGGCCCGGACGGGAATCCTGCCGCAGCAGGTGCTGCCCGCACCCAGCGGCGTGCTGGTCAAGGCGGGCGACCTGCTGGCCGACGGCGAACTGGTGTCGAACCTGCTGGCCAGCCTCCAGCGGTCGGCGACCGGGTTCGCGATCGGCGCGAGCCTCGGCCTCGGGACCGGGCTGCTGGTCGGACTGTCCAAAGTGGCCGAAGCGCTGCTCGACCGCAGCATCCAGATGGTGCGCGCGGTGCCGTTCCTGGCCATCCTGCCGCTGGTCATCGTCTGGTTCGGGATCGGCGAGGCCGGGAAGATCTTCCTGATCGCGCTGGGCACCGCCGTCCCGCTGTACCTGACCACCGTGCTCGGCATCCGGCAGATCGACCCGAAGCTGCTGGAGCTGACCGACGTCGTCGGCCTCGGCCGCGGCGCGCGGATCCGCTGGGTGGTGCTGCCGGGCGCGCTCCCGTCGATCCTCGGCGGGCTGCGGCTGTCGCTCACCGCGGCCTGGCTCGCCCTGGTCATCGCCGAAACGCTCGGCGCCGACGCCGGACTCGGGTTCATGGCCACCAACGCCCGCGAGTTCCTGCAGACCGACGTGATCGTGCTCGTCGTGCTCATCTACGCCGTGATCGGGATCCTCTGCGACCTCGTCACCCGCCTGCTCGAACGCCGCCTGCTGCGCTGGCACCCCACCTACGCCCGCCTGACCGCCTGAGGACCCGCCATGACACTGTCCCGCCGCACGTTCCTGACCGCCGCCGGCCTCACCGCCCTCGCCGCCCCGCTCGCCGCGTGCGCCACCGGCTCGGCCGGCGGTGCCACCCCGGGCAAGGTCCGGCTGACCTACAGCACGATCTCCGTCCCGAAGGCCCGCGGTGTGCTGGAGAAAACGCTCAAGGAGCAAGGCATCGCCGTCGAGTGGGTGGGCCCGTTCCCCAACCACGCCCCCACGCTGCAGGCGGTCGTCGGCGGCACCGCCGACTTCAGCTTCGGCGGCAGCACCACCCCGGCCGACCAGGCGATCCTCTCCGGCGCCGACCTCGTCTACGTCGCCTGGGCCGCGTCCACCCCGCGGACCACCGCGATCGTCGCCGGCGCGCACACCGGCATCGAGAAGGTCACCGACCTGGCCGGCCGGACCGTCGCGGTCAACAAGGCGGGCCTCGGCGAGTTCCTGCTGGTCGCCGCGCTGGAGAAGTACCGGGTCCCCCGCGAGTCCGTCAAGATCACCTACCTCAACCCACCCGAGGCGTCCGCGGCCTTCGGCGCCGGGAAGATCGACGCCTGGGCCATCTGGCAGGGCTTCCGCGAGATCGCCGAGGTCCAGTACGGCGCCAAGCCGATCTTCGTCGACGGCGACGAGCTGGACTTCCAGATCGACTTCACCAGCTACCTCGTCCGCCGCGACTACGCCGAGCAGAACGCCGACACCGTCCGCAAGGTGATCGCCGCGTTCCAGGCCGACTACGAGTGGCAGAACCAGCACTACAAGGAATCCCTGGACATCGGCAACGCCGTTTCGCACTACCCGCAGGCGGTGCTGGACAAGATGGCCGCGAAGAACGTCCAGACGAAACTGGCGCTGATCGGCGACGACGGGATCGCGCAGCTCCAGCGCGGCGCCGACTGGCTCACCCAGCGCAAGATCCTCAGCGGCCCGATCACCGTCGCCGACCACGCGGTCAAGCTGTGAGCGCCGCCGTGCGCGTGCGCGCGCTGACCAAGAGCTTCGGTGACCGGACCGTCCTGGCCGGACTCGACCTCGACATCGCGCCCGGCGAGTTCGTCGCGCTCATCGGCGAAAGCGGCTGCGGCAAGACGACCTTGCTGCGCCTGCTCGCCGGGCTCGACTCGGCCGACGGCGGCGAGCTGGCCGCTCCGCCCGAGCGGATGGTGGTGTTCCAGGAGCACCGGCTGCTGCCGTGGCGGCGGGTGTGGCAGAACGTCGCCGTCGGCCTCCCCCGCGAAGGCGCCCGCGAGGCGGCGGCCCGGGCGCTGACCGAGGTCGGCCTGGCCGGGCACCTCGACGCCTGGCCGGTCACGCTGTCCGGCGGCGAGGCCCAGCGCGTCGCGCTCGCCAGGGCGCTGGTCCGCGAACCGCGGCTGCTGCTGCTCGACGAGCCGTTCGCCGCCCTCGACGCGCTCACCCGGATCAAGATGCACGCCCTCGTCCGGCACCTGGTGGACGTGCACCGCCCGGCCGTCCTGCTGGTCACCCACGACGTCGACGAGGCCATCCTGCTGGCCGACCGCGTGGTCGCGCTGCGGTCCGGCCGGCTGGCCGCCGAGCACCGCGTCGGCTTCGACGGCGAACGCAGCCGCCGCAACCCCGCGTTCGACGAGCTGCGCCACCGGCTGCTCGCCGAGCTCGGCGTCGCCGAACTGGCCGAGTCCCGGTGAACGCCGACGTGCTGGTCATCGGGGGCGGCCTCGCCGCGACCTGGACGGCCTTGGCCGCGGCCCAGGCCGGCGGGGACGTCGTGCTCGTGGACAAGGGCTACTGCGGCACCAGCGGCGTCACGGCGACCGCCGGGGTCACGCACTGGTTCGTCCCGCCCTCGCGGCACGAGCAGGCGGTCGCCGAACGGCACGCGCACGCGGGCGGGCTCGCCGATCCCGAGCGAGCGCTGCGGGTGCTGCGCACGACGTGGGAGCGGCTGCCCACCTTGGACCGGTACTACCCCTTCCCCGTGCGCGGCGGGGAACCCGACCGGACGAACAACGTGCGCGGGCCGGAGTACCTGCGCGCGATGCGGGGCCTGATCCACCGGGCCGGCGTCCGGATCCTCGACCACCACCCGGCCCTCGAACTGCTGCTGCGCCCGGACGGGTCGGTGGGCGGCGCGGCCGGGGTCCGGCGGCAAGCCGGCGGGGACTGGCAGGTCCGGGCGGGCGCGGTCGTGCTGGCCACCGGCGGCACGGCGTTCCGCTCGCACCTGCTCGGCTCCCGCGGCAACACCGGCGACGGGCACCTGATGGCCGTCGAAGCCGGCGCGCGGCTGTCCGGCATGGAGTTCTCGAACTACTACACGCTCGCGCCGGCGTTCTCGACGATGGCGCGGTCGATGACGTACCTGTTCGGCACCTACACCGACGCCGACGGCCGCGAGCTCGAGCTGCCGTCCGGGCCGGACCGCAACCGCGTCCTCGGCGCGGCGCTGCTGCGCGGGCCGGTGTTCACCACGCTCGACCGGGCACCGGAGTGGGTGCGCCGGAAGATGCCCGTGGTGCAGCCGAACTTCCTGCTGCCGTTCACCCGGCGCGGGATCGACCCGTACACCCAGCCGTTCGAGGTCACGCTGCTCGGCGAAGGCACGATCCGCGGGGTCGGCGGGCTGGTCGTCGACGGCACCGAGTGCGCCACCGGCGTACCCGGGCTGTTCGCGGCGGGCGACGTCGCGAGCCGGGTCCCGGTCGTGGGCGCGATCTCCGGTGGCGGGTCGCCCAACTCGGCGTGGGCCGTCTCGTCGGGCACGTGGGCCGGGCGGGCGGCGGTCCGGTACGCCCGCACGGCTGCCGCCGCGGCGGCGCCGGTGCGGCCGATCGGGCGGGCCGGGATCCGGCCGAGCGGGCCCGTGGCCGCGGTGGACACCACCGCCGTGACCGACGTCGTCCGGGAGGAGCTGAACGCCTACGACAAGAACATGTTCCGCGACGAAGCCGGCCTCCGCGGTTCGCTGTCCACATTGGATTCCCTGTGGACGGCCGTCGAAGCGGGCCTGACCGGCACCGGGCGGGACGCCGTGGCGGCGCGCGAAACCGCGTCACTGGTCGCCGTGGGCCGCTGGGTCAAGACCGCCGCCCTGCACCGCCGCGAGACCCTGGGGATGCACTGGCGGACCGATGGGCAGGAGGCCGCCGCGTGATCGAGCTCGTCCTCGCCGACCGCTGCATCGCCTGCGACAAGTGCGTCCGGGTGTGCCCGAGCGACGTCTTCGACGCCGTCCGCGGCGGCCCGCCGGTCATCGCGCGCCAGAGCGACTGCCAGACGTGCTTCCTCTGCGAGCTCTACTGCCCGGTCGACGCCCTGTTCGTCGACCCCGACTGCCGCACCCCCGTCAGCGCCGACGAAGCCGCCGTGCGGGCGAGCGACTGGCCCGCGCAGTACCGGCGCGACTCCGGCTGGGGCCGGGCGCGCCGCACCCACGCCAACGAAAGCTGGCGGATGAGCGACATCTTCGCCGCCGCCCGCGCCCTGGGACAGGAGACCCCGTGACGCTCGAATTCATCGGTTACGCCGCCGGCCGGCAGGCCAGCGAGATCGTCGCCCCGGACGGCCCGGTCGTCCAGCCCGGCTACCTGCGCGAAGTCGCCAGGACGCACGAAGAAGCCGGGTTCGACCGGGTGCTGATCGCCCAGTCCGCGAGCAGCCCGGACGGGTTCGTGCTGGCCGGCCAGGTGCTGGCCGCGACCGAGCGGCTCGGCGTGCTGCTGGCCCACCGGCCCGGGTTCGTCGCGCCGACCCAGCTGGCCCGCAAGTTCGCCACGCTCGACGCGTTCCACCCCGGCCGGCTCGCGCTGCACGTGATCACCGGCGGCGACGACGCCGACCAGGCCCGCGACGGCGACTTCACCGACAAGCCCACCCGCTACCGCCGCACCGACGACTTCCTGTCGGTGGTGCGGCGGACCTGGGCGTCGGCCGAGCCCTTCGACCACGAAGGCGAGTTCTACCGGGTCCGGGGCGCGCTCTCGGACGTCCGCCCGGCCGCCGGGATCCCGGTGTACTTCGGCGGCGCGTCCGAAGACGCGATCCGGGTGGGTGGCAAGCACGCCGACGTCTACGCGTTCTGGGGCGAGCCCCTGGCCGGGATCGCCGAGCGCATCGGCCGGGTCCGGGCCGCCGCGGCGGGACGGGACATCGCCTTCAGCGTCAGCCTGCGGCCGATCCCCGCCGCCACCGAGGCCGAAGCCTGGGAGCGGGCGCGGGAGGTCCTGCGGCTGACGCAGGACCGCGTCGGCGAGTTCAAGGGCCGCCGTGACTCCAGCGCCGCCGTCGGGTCGCAGCGGCTGCTGGAGGCCGCCGCGACCGGCGAGGTCGTCGACGAGCGGCTGTGGACGGCGGTGGCGAAGACGACCGGTGCGGCCGGCAACTCGACCGCGCTGGTCGGCAGCTACGAGCAGGTCGCCGGCTCGCTGCTCGACTACGTCCGGCTCGGCGTCGGCACCCTGCTGATCCGCGGTTTCTCGCCGCTGGCCGACGCCCGCGACTACGGCAAGCTGGTCGAGATCGTCCGCGAGCGGGCCGGCGCCGTTACCGTCGGGGCATGAAGCCGAGCACATCGCACTGGGGCGCCTTCTCGGCCGAGGTCGGCCCCGACGGCAGGCTGCGCGTCGAACCGCACCCCGCCGACCCGGCGCCGTCTCCCCTGCTGGGCAACCTGGCCGCCGCGCTGGACCACCCCACCCGGGTGGCCCGGCCGGCGGTCCGCCGCGGCTGGCTCGAGGGCGGGCCGGGGCCGGACGAGCGCCGGGGGCGTGACGAGTTCGTCGAGCTGCCGTGGGACGAGGTGCTCGACCGGCTGGCCGCCGAACTCGGCCGCGTCCGGGCCGAGCACGGCAACCAGGCGATCTTCGGCGGCTCGTACGGCTGGGCCAGCGCCGGCCGGTTCCACCACGCCCAAAGCCAGCTGCACCGCTTCCTGAACACCATCGGCGGCTTCACGTCGGCGCGGAACTCCTACAGCAACGGGACGTCGTCGGTGCTGCTGCCGCACGTCGTCGGCGACCCGCACGCGGTGCTGCGCCAGGCCTCGACCTGGCCGACGATCGCCGAGCACACCGAACTGATCGTCGCGTTCGGCGGGGTGCCGGAGAAGAACGTCTTCGTCACGCCCGGCGGGGTCACCGTCCACGGCACCCCCGGCCACCTCGCGCGGTTCGGCGGCCGCGTCGCACTCGTCAGCCCGCTGCGCGACGACGTACCGTCCACAGTGGACGCGCGCTGGTACCCGATCCGGCCCGCCACCGACACCGCGCTGATGCTGGCGCTCGCGCACACGCTCGTCGTGGAAGACTTGTACGCCACGGACTTCCTCGAACGCTACTGCGTCGGTTACGCGGAGTTCGAGCGTTACCTGCGCGACAAGGACCCGGACTGGGCGGCCGGGATCACCGGCATCCCGGCCGCGGACATCGTCGCGCTAGCCAGGGAGATGGCCGCGCACCGGACGCTGATCACCGTCACGTGGTCGCTGCAGCGCGCCGAACACGGCGAGCAGCCGGTGTGGGCGGGCATCGCGCTGGCCGCGCTGCTCGGGCAGATCGGCTTGCCCGGCGGCGGGTTTGGCCACGGCTACGGCTCGATGGGCGACGTCGGCGACACCGGTCCCGAGCTGCGCATACCCGCGCTCCCCCAGGGCGTCAACCCGGTCGCCGAGTTCATCCCGGTCGCGCGGATCGCCGACCTGCTGCTGCACCCGGGCGAGCCGTACGACTACAACGGCGAGACCCGGCGCTACCCGGACATCCGGCTGGTGCACTGGGCGGGCGGCAACCCGTTCCACCACCACCAGGACCTCAACCGGCTGCGCCGCGCCTTCGCCCGCCCGGACACCGTGGTCGTGCACGAACCCCATTGGACGGCCACCGCGCGGCACGCCGACATCGTGCTGCCCGCCACGACCGCGCTGGAGCGCGAGGACATCGGTTCCGGCCGCCGGGACACGCACGTGATCGCCATGCACCGGATCGCCGCGCCCGCCGGGGAAGCGCGGGACGACTACACGATCTTCGCCGCGCTGGCCGCCCGGCTCGGGGTCGAAGCGGAGTTCACCGAGGGCCGCACCGCCCGGCAGTGGCTGGCGCACCTGTACGACGGCTGGCGCGACGAACCGTCGTTCGAAGAGTTCTGGGCCGCGGGCGAGCTGCGGCTGCCGCCCGGCCGCGAGCACCACACCCTGTTCGCGGACTTCCGCGCGGACCCGGACGCCCACCCGCTGCGCACCCCGAGCGGCCGCATCGAGATCACTTCGGCGACCGTCGCGGGCTTCGGCTACCCGGACTGCCCCGGCCACCCGGTCTGGCTGCCGCCCGCCGAAACCGGGCCGCTGTGGCTGATCGCGAACCAGCCGCACACCCGCCTGCACAGCCAGCTCGACGCCGGCGACACCAGCCTGGCCGGCAAGGTGGCCGGCCGCGAGGCGATCCGGCTCAACCCCGCCGACGCGGCGGCGCGCGGCATCGCGCCGGGCGACGTGGTCCGGGTGTTCAACGACCGGGGCGCGTGCCTGGCGGGCGCGGTGCTGGACGACGCGCTCCGGCCCGGCGTCGTCCAGCTCCCGACCGGTGCCTGGTTCGACCCGGTCGAGGACCACCCCACCGGGCCGTTGTGCGCGCACGGCAACCCCAACGTCCTCACCGCGGACATCCCGTCTTCGCGGCTTTCGCAGGGCTGCGCCGGCCAGCACGCGGCAGTCGACGTCGAACGGTTCGACGGGCCGGTCCCGGAAGTGCGAGTCCTGCGTCCACCGATCCCGAAGGGACCCCGATGACCTCGTTGCAGCCCGTGACGTCCGAAAGCCGGTTGCGCGAAGCGTTCGGCTGCTTCCCGTCCGGCGTCACCGCCGTGTGCGCGCTGATCGACGGCGTCCCGCACGGAATGGCCGCCAGCTCCTTCACGTCGGTTTCACTGGCCCCGCCGCTCGTGTCGCTGTGCATCCAGCGCACGTCGGCCACCTGGCCGCGGCTGCGCGACCGGCGGCTCGGCCTGAGCGTCCTGGCCGAGGGGCAGGACGACGCCTGCCGCCGGCTCTCCGCCCGGCAGGGCGACCGCTTCCACGGCGTCTCGTGGCAGGCCGGCGCGGACGGCAGCGTGTTCATCACCGGCTCGAGCGCGTGGCTGGAGTGTTCGCTGGCGGAAGAGGTCCCCGCCGGCGACCACCTGATCGCCCTGCTGCGGATCCACGGCCTGCACACGGCGGAAACCCCGCCACTGGTGTTCCACGGCAGCCGCTTCCGCCGGCTCGCCGCGTGACGGCTCAGTGCAGGCTCGCGACGAACGCCAAGGTGCGCGCCCGCTCCTCGCCGGTGCCGACCGGGCTGACCAGCAGCTCGGTCACCCCCGCCGTGGCGAACCGGCGGACCGTCGCGGCGACGAGGTCCTCGTCGCCGGCCGTCACGGTGTCTTCGAGCCCGGCCTTCCCCTGCTGTCGCAGCAGCCGCCGGTAGCTCGCGAACTCCCCCGCCGCCCCGAACCGGCCGCGGATGTCGTCCCGCACGCGCTCCGGCGACGACGTCACCGACAGCATCGCCGAGGCGACCACGCGCGGCGCCGGCCGCCCGGCCCGGTTCGCCGCGTCGGTGATCTTCGGGACCACGTGCTCGGCCAGCAGCTCCGGCCCCGCCCACACCGTCACCGTCCCGTCGGCCAGCTCGCCGGCGATGCCGAGCAGCACCGGCCCGAGCGCGGCCACCAGCACGTCCGGCGGTTCGGCACCCGGCACGTCGACCGTCCCGGCCGCCGTGAGCGTTTCGCCGCGGAAGCCGACGGTTTCCCCGCGCAGCAAGGGGCGCAGGGCCTGCAGGTATTCGCGGACGTGCCGCGCGGGCCGGTCGTAGGACAGCCCGTAACCGCCTTCGATGATTTCGCGGTGGCTGGGCCCGATGCCCAGGGTCAGCCGCCCACCGGTGGCCGCCTGCGCGGTGAGCGCCTGGCCGGCCAGCGCGAGCGGGTGCTGGGCGTGGGTCCGCACGACAGCGGTTCCCAGCCCGATCCGCGGCACCCGCTGCCCGGCGACCGCGGCGACGGTGAGCGCGTCCCACGCCGTCAGCTGCGGGAGAAAAGCGCTGGCCAGCCCCAGTTCTTCCGCCGCCGCGACGTCCTCGACGATCTCGTCGAGTCCCGCCGAGCCGGTCGCGTAGAGCCCGATCCGCATGCCGCCTCCAACCGGAATGTCAGATTCACCTTCTGCCGCGAACGTAGCATAAGATGAATCCGACATTCCGTTTCGGGAGGAGGCCGGCCATGCGAGCGGACGCGGTGCGCAACCGCGAGCGGATCGTCGAGCACGCGGTGCGCCTGTTCGCCGAACGCGGCCCGGACGTCCCGATGTGCGAGATCGCCGACGCGGCCGGCCTCGGCGTCGGCACGCTGTACCGCCACTTCCCCGACCGGCGGTCCCTCGCACTGGACATCGGCATCGGCGCCCTGCGCGACCTCGCGGACTTCACCCGCGCCATCCGCGCCGACTCGGCGTGGGCGGAGCTCCTGGCGATCATCGGCCACTGCGCGACGCTCCCGCTGGCCCTCGCGAAGTCCCTGGCCGAGCTGCTGCCCGAGGACGAGACGCAGGCGGAGCTGGAGCACACCGTCGACTCGCTGCTGGCCGACGTCGTCGTGCGCGCGCAGCGGGAAGGCACGCTGCGCGCGGACGTGCCGGTGCCGGAGGTCCAGCGCCTGCTGAGCACGATCGTCTGCCGCCCGGGCGCCCGCCCCGACGATTACCTGACCCTCGTCCTCCTCGACGGCCTCCGAGCCCGGCCGGCGGGTCCCGCGAGCACCTGACGCGCAGCCCGGCGGGGAGGGTGCGACGATGGAAAACCGTCGCCCTCGGCCGGTTCACGGACCGCGGGGCGAGGTCGGGACAGGCGGCGGACGGAGGGAGCACGCGTGCGGGTGGCCGAACTGGTGCAGTCGCCGTTGGTGCCACCGGGCCGGCCCCTCCGCCGGGTGTCCCAGCTCCTCTCCGGGCTCGTGCTCTACGGGGTCAGCGACGCGATGGTCGTCGCCGCCGGGCTGGGGGTGGAGCCGTGGGACGCGCTCGCGCAGGGGCTGACCCGCACCGCCGGGCTGAGCATCGGGGTCTGGACCAACCTGATCGGTGCCGCCGTCCTGCTGCTGTGGATCCCGCTGCGGCAGAAGCCCGGGCTGGGCACGCTCTGCAACGTGCTGCTCGTCGGCACCTCGATGGACCTCGCGCTGGCGGTGCTGCCGCCGTTCGGGCAGCTGTGGGTGCGCTGGGCCGTGCTGGTCGCGGGCATCGTGCTCAACGGGTTCGCCACCGGCTGCTACATCGGCGCCCAGGCCGGGCCGGGCCCGCGGGACGGGCTGATGACCGGGCTCGCGCGGCGCGGGTACCCGATCTGGGCGGTGCGCTGGGGCATCGAGATCGCGGTGCTGGTGATCGGGTTCCTGCTCGGGGCCACCGTGGGCATCGGGACCGTCCTCTACGCCTGCGCGATCGGACCGCTCGCCCAGCTGTTCATGCCGATGCTGGACATGGGGCGGAGCAAGGGATCGCCCTGACGAACGGCCGCGAGCCGGGCCGCGACGCCGAATTCGTGGAAGATCGCGGTGGAAACCGGGTCCGTCTCGGCGTACCACTCCGGATGCCATTGCACCGCAAGGCAAAACCCGTCGCCCGCCGAAGCGGCCTCGACCACGCCGTCCGCGGCCACCGCCTCCACCCGCAGGTCCGGCGCGATCCGGTCGATGGCCTGGTGGTGCAGCGAATTGACCGACACGCGCGCATAGCCCAGCAGCTGCCGCAACATGCCGCCGGCGGGGAGGTCGACCTCGTGCGCGGGCAGGTACTGCCGGTCCCTGGGCTGGGAAAGGTCCTCGCGATGACGGTCGTCGGGCAGATCGCGCAACGTGCCGCCCAAGGCGACGTTCAGCTCCTGCAGCCCGCGGCAGATCCCCAGCACCGGCACGCCCGCCCGCACCGCGGCGGGCAGCACCCGCAGCGCGAGTTCGTCGCGGGCCGGATCGACGGGCCCGTCCCGGGGCGGACCGCCGTAGCGGGCGGGCTGGACGTCGGTCTCGTGCCCGCCGAAGACGACGCCGTCGAACCGGCCGAGCAGCTCCGCCAGGTCCGGGGCGGGACCGCCGACGACGGCCACCGCGCAGCCGGAAACCCGTTCCAGCGCCCGGACGTAGACCTCGCGCACCGCGAGGTGCGGCACCACGCCGATCGGTTCGGCCGACGCGGCGAGCGCGACCAGCGGCCGGGCGCTCACCGGGCCCGCTCCAGCGCGCGGGTGAGGTCTTCGAGCAGGTCGTCCGGGTGTTCCAAGCCCAGCGACAGCCGGATCGAGCCCGGCGTGACGCCCGCCGCGAGCTGGTCGGCCACCGGCAGCTGGGCGTGGGTGGTGGACGCCGGGTGCGTGGCCATCGAGCGGACGTCACCGATGTTGGTCACGTGCGCGAACAGCCGCAGGGCTTCGATGAACCGGCTGCCCGCCTCCTGCCCGCCGGCCAGCTCGAACTGCACCAGCGGGCCGCCGTTGCCGCCGAGGTAGCGCCGCAGCAGCTCCTGCTGCTCGCCGCCGGCCAGGGCCGGGTGGCTGACCGAGGACACCGCGGGGTGCGCGTCGAGGAACCGCGCGACCGT
The DNA here is from genome assembly GCF_041346945.1 of Amycolatopsis sp. cg9. Classification (NCBI taxonomy): domain Bacteria; kingdom Bacillati; phylum Actinomycetota; class Actinomycetes; order Pseudonocardiales; family Pseudonocardiaceae; genus Amycolatopsis; species Amycolatopsis sp. cg9. The sequence goes on from NZ_CP166850.1 coordinate 8,582,027, forward strand.
GGCCGCGTTCTCGCCGTGCGCGCGCATCCGCAGCGGGAGCGTCTCGATGCCCTGGATGAGCAGGAAGGCGTTGAACGGGCTCAGGCACGCCCCGAGGTCGCGCAGCAGCGTTTCCCGCGCCTTGAGCAGGTAGGGGCTGCGGCCCAGCGCGCTGTCGAGCCCGGCGCCGGTCTCGGTCCACACCGCGCCGCCGTGCGCGGGGTCCGGTTCGGTCAGCAACGGGTGCCGGGCGGCGTGGCGCGTCCAGTCGAAGGTGCCGCCGTCCACGATCAGCCCGCCCAGTGCGCTGCCGTGCCCACCGATGTACTTCGTGGCCGAATACACCAGGATGTTCGCGCCGAAGTCCAGCGGGTTGCAGACCATCGGGAGCAGCGTGTTGTCCAGCACCAGCGGCACTTCCGCCTGTTCGGCGAGCCCGGCGACGTCCTCGATCGGGAAGATGCGCAGCTTCGGGTTGGGCAGGGTTTCGCCGAAGTAGGCGCGGGTGCGCTCGTCCGTGGCGGCGGCGAAGTTCTTCGGGTCTTCCGGGCTGACGAACCGGGTTTCGACGCCGAACCGGGCGAAGGTGTTGGCCAGCAGGTTCCACGTGCCGCCGTAGAGCTCGTCGGAGCTGACGATGTTGTCCCCGGCCCGGCACAGGTTGAGCAGGGCGACCGTGGTCGCGGCCTGGCCGGTGGAGACGGCCAGCGCGGCCGGGGCGCCGTCGACGGCGGCGATCCGCGCTTCGAGCACGTCGCAGGTGGGGTTGTTGAGCCGGGTGTAGGCGTGCCCGTCCTCGCTCAGGTCGAAGATGCCCGCGGCGGCGCCGGTGCCGGGCAGCTCGTAGGCCGCGGTCTGGAAGATCGGCGTGATCACCGGCGCGGTCGGGCCGGCGCGCAGCTCCGCACCCGCGTGCATCACGGCGGACTCGGGCCGCCGGAAGTCCTTCGGTGCGCTGGCGGGGCGTTCAGTGACCGGCATGGGACAGCTCCCTCGGTTCGGACATGGACGTGACGATCGCGCTGACGGCGCTGGGCTGCCCCTGCGGTCCCCGGGTGAACAGCCCGCCCAGCACGGCGTCGACCGCGGCGTACTCCGGATCGGCCAGCCGCACCCGCCTCGCCTTGCCGAGGTTCCAGAACGGCGTGCGCGGATCGAGGTGGTGTTCCAGGTGGTAGTTGTCGTTGTGGATGCCGGTGAGGAACTTCTCCCAGCCGCGGCTCTTGCGGTTGCGCGTCATGTGCAGGTCGACGCGGGCGTCCCGGACGAGCGGGGTGTGCTCGGAGAGTTCGATGTACCAGCCCAGGATCTGGAAGCTCGTCAGGTAGGGCACGAACCAGAACAGCAGCAGCTCGCCCGTCCAGCCCTGTGCCCAGCACACCCCCGCAACGAGCGCCCAGAACCCCCAGAACCCGGCCCGGTCGAGCACCCGCTTGCGGCGCTGGACCTGGGGCACCTCCGCCGTGCGGCCTTCGCGCAGCACCCGGTAGCGGTTGCGGACCAGGTACCGCAGGTAGGCCCAGGTCTGCGAGCCGAGCAGCGGGACCAGCACCACGCGGCGCACGTAGGTCCGCGGCGAGGCGGCCCGGTAGGCGCCCTGCTCGATGAAGAACCGCAGGTCCGGGTCGCGGTCCGGGTCGCCGAGCCGCGGGTGGTGGGTGAACACGTGCGAAACCTTGTACGCGTAGTGCTGCTGGAAGATCGGGTACGCGGTGAGCACGGTGCCGAGCAGCATCCGCACCCGGTGGTCGGCGGCGCCGACGCCGTGCGCGCAATCGTGCAGGATCGTGGACAGCCCCCGCTGCCGTGCCCCGATGATCAGCACGGCGAGCGGGTAGCACCACCACGAAACGGCCACGCAGAGCCAGACGCAGGCCGCGATCCAGGCGGCGTCCTCGAGCCAGGCCAGCCCGGCGTGCCAGTTGTCACTGCGGTTGAGGGGTTTCATCCGGGCCCGCACGTCGGCGGGGAAGCGGTGCATCCGGTACCGCTTCCCGTCGTAGGCCCACTCGGTCTCGGACACGCGTGCTCCCTGTGGTCAGACGAGGGCGGTCAGCGGCACGCCGATGAACGTCGGGTCGAAGCGGCTCACGCCGTCCAGCAGCTCGTCGATCTTCTGCATCACCGCCGGGTCGAGCACCACGTCCACGGCCTTGAGGTTGTCCGTGAGCTGCTCGGGGCGCGAGGCGCCGGTGATCGCGGTGGCGACGTTGGGGTTCTGCAGCACCCAGGCCAGCGCCAGCTGCGCCATGGTCAGGCCGAGCTGCTCGGCGACCGGCCGCAGTTCCTGTACCCGGCGCAGCACGTCGTCCTGTAGCCAGCGGACCATGTAACCGCTTCCCTCACCGTCGGTGGCGCGGGAGCCGGCCGGGGGCTGCTTGCCCGGCAGGTACTTCCCGGTCAGCACGCCCTGGGCCATCGGCGACCAGACGAGCTGCCCCATGCCTTCGCGTTCACAGGCCGGGATGACCTGCGCCTCGATGACCCGCCACAGCATCGAATACTGCGTCTGACTGGAGATCAGCGGCACGCGCAGCTCGCGGGCCAGCGCGGCGGCGCGGGTGATCTGCTCGGCGGTCCACTCCGAGACCCCGACGTAGAGGACCTTGCCCTGCCGCACCAGGTCGGCGAAGGCCAGCATGGTCTCCTCCAGCTCGACCGTCGGGTCGAACTGGTGGGCCTGGTAGAGGTCGAGGTAGTCGGTCTGGAGCCGGCGCAGGGAGCCGTGCGCGGACTCCATGATGTGCTTGCGTCCCAGTCCTTGGTCGTTGGGGCCGCCGGGGCCGGTCGGCCAGTAGACCTTGGTGCAGATCTCCAGGCTCTCCCGGCGGCGGCCAGCGAGCGCGCGGCCCAGCACCTCTTCGGCGCGGGTGTTGGCGTACATGTCGGCGGTGTCGAACGTGGTGATGCCGGCGTCCAGCGCCGCTTCCACGCATTTCCGGGCTTGTTCCTCCGCCACCTGCGATCCGTGGGTGATCCAGTTGCCGTAGGAAATCCTGCTCACTGAGAGGCCGCTGCGGCCGAGTCGTCGATGTTCCATGCCTCACGACACTCCAAGCAAATTTCCCGGTAGTCAACGTTTGAAACCGGGGAACAAGGGGCCGCGAATGGGGTCATCAAAACTATTGATGAGCCCATCAATCGGTCCATGATCACATTTGCCTCGATCATTTTCCACTGAGAGCGTGAGGTATCTGCCGGGGGAAATCGAGATCGGGAGAACAATGGTCGACAAGATCATCGGTGCCGCACGTGCGGCGACCACCGCGGCCCCGCCGCTGGGCAACGAGGCGTACGGGCGGTTCGGCACCGCGCTGGCCGGCCGGCTCACCGCCGCGTGGCCACGGATCTGCGAAGCGAACGACACCGACGTGGGACGAGCGCGGGAGCAGGGCCTGCCCGACGTGCTCGTCGACCGGCTCCGGCTGACCGAGGACCACCTCGCCGGCCTGGTCACCCTGACTTCGACGGTCGCCGGCGAGCTGCGCGAGCTGACCAGCCGCCCGCCGGGCACCCCGATCGGCGACTGGGGCGTGCGCCACCGCGTGCCGCGGCCGCTGGGCGTGGTGCTGATGATCTTCGAGGCCCGCCCGACGGTCACCGTCGAAGGCGCGCTGCTCAACGTCGCCGCCGGCAACGCGGTGCTCCTGCGCGGCGGCAAGGAGATCGCGCGGACCAACGCCGAGCTCGGCGCCGCCGTCGCCGCCGCGCTGGCCGACGCGGAGCTGCCGGCGGGCCTGGTCACCGTGCTGGACGACCCCAGCCGCTCGCTGCTGCGGGACCTGCTGCGCCGGCCCGACGCGATCGACGTGCTCATCCCCCGCGGCAGCCCGTCGCTCATCGACTACTGCCACCGCGCGAGCACCATCCCGGTGCTGGCCAGCGGCGGCGGTGTCAACCACCTCTACGTGCACCACAGCGCCGACCTGGCCCAGGCGGTCTCGATCGCGCTGGACAGCAAGCTGCCCGCCCCGGCCGGCTGCACCTCCCTGGAGGTCGCGCTGGTCGACCGGCCGGTGGCCGACGAGTTCGTGGCGGCGCTGCTCGACGGCGCCCGCCGCGACGGCAGGCCCCTGACCGTGCGGGTCGGCGAAGGCCTCCAGCGGCCGGAAGGCACCGGGGACTGGCGGGTGGAACCGCTCGGCGAGCACGACCTGGGCCGCGAGTTCCTCGACAGCACGGTCGGCGTGGTGGCGGTGGACTCCCCCGGCGAGGCCGTGGAGTTCATCCAGCGCCACGGTTCCGGCCACAGCGAGGCGATCGCCGCCACCGACCCCGCGGTCACCGGCGAGTTCACCGACCGGGTGGACGCGGCCACCATCGTCGTCAACGGGTCCCTGCGGCTCAACGACGGACCCACGCTGGAGCTGGGCTCGGAAATCGCGATCAGCACCAGCAGGCTGCACGCCCGCGGGCCGATCACCCTGGCCGCGCTGGTGAACTACTGCTGGGTTGTCGAGGCCAACGGCCGGCTGCGCGAGGCGAGCTGATGCCCGCCTCCGCGCCGCCGGTCGCCCCCGCGCCGCCGTTGCTGCTGCCGCTCAGCCGGCGCCCGCGGGCTCCGCAAGCCGTCTTCGTGCACCCCGGCGGCGGCGGTCTGAGCCCGTACACGCCGCTGGCCGTGCGGCTGGCCCGCCACCACGGCGTGAGCGGGATCCGCGCCGGCGGCCTGTTCGCCGGCGAGCGGCCCGACGACGACGTCGAGAGGATGACCGAGCGGTACCTGCCGCTGCTGGACGACCTGCCCCGGCGCCCGGAACTCCTGGTGGGCTGGTCCATGGGCGGGGTGCTCGCCTGGGAACTGGGCGCACGCCTGTCCGCGACCGGGCCCGCCCCCGCGGTGGTGCTGATCGACAGCTTCACCCGCCGCGACGAGTTCGGCACCGCGCACCGGGCCGCGGTCGTCGAACGGATCATGCGGTCGGTGCACGCCCGGGTCGCACCCCGCGACCGGCGCTGGGCCGAAGCCACCGCCCACGCGCACATCACCGCGTCGGGACGGCACCGGGTGACCAGCACCCACCCCGGCCCCGCGCTGCTCATGGCCTGCGCGAGCCCGCACCGCCGCACCCAGGTCGAGAACTGGACGCGGCTGTCCCGGCGGCTGCGGGTCCGCGAACTGGAGTGCGGTCACTTCGACGTTTTCGATCGGAAAGCGCTTCCTGCCGTACTGGCCCACCTCGACGAATTCCTGACCGGAGAACCCACCCGATCCCCGAAAACAGGAGGAAAACGATGACGAACGGACCAGATCGTGAAACCGTGTCCGACTCGGTCAAACGCGTGGTGATCGCCGAATCGCGGCTTTCGCTGGCGCCCGAGGAGATCCGGGACGACGAGCCGCTCAACGGCGACCTGCTGCACCTCAACTCGCTCGGGTTCGTCGGCATGCTGGTGCACCTCGAGGACGCGCTCGACGTGACGCTGCCCGACGACCTCTTCGTCGGCCGCACGTTCAAGACGGTCGACGACCTCGTCGACGTCGTGGCCGACGGTGCTACCGGGACGGAGGCCCTGCGATGAACCACGTTTCCCTGCCCGCCAGCTGGCGCAGCGTGCTGCCGCACCTGGACGAGCCGCTGCCCCCGGACCGGAGCCCGGAGTCGCCCGCGGGCGGCTCGGACGCCGGCGTCTCGGTGAACCTGCCGTTCGCGCTGGTGCGCCAGTCCTCCCAGAACCGCGAGTTCTGGGACATCCCCGCCGAGGTGCTCGACGCCTACCGCAGCTTCCGGCCCACCCCGCTGTGGCGGGCCCGCCGGTTCGAGGACGCCGTCGGCGCGCGGGTGCCGATCTACGTCAAGTACGAGGGCGGCAACATCTCCGGCAGCCACAAGCTGAACACCGCGCTCGCGCAAGCCCACTACTACGCCAAGGCCGGCGTCAAGGAGCTGGTCACCGGCACCGGCGCCGGGCAGTGGGGCACCGCGCTCGCCGCCGCCTGCTCGATGTTCGGGTTGCGCTGCCGGGTGTTCATGGTCGGCACGAGCCTGCAGAAGAAGCCGTACCGGGGCACGCTGATGCGGGCCCTCGGCGCCACCGTGCACGCCAGCCCGAGCGAGCTGACCGACGTCGCCGCCCGCGTCGGCGGCGGGGTGAACAGCCTCGCGCTGGCCATCGGCGAGGCCGTCGAATACGCCGGGCGCACCGAAGGGGCCGCGTTCTGCATCGGCAGCGGCGAGACCTACAGCATCCTGCACCAGTCCGTGATCGGGCTGGAGGCCATCGAGCAGCTCGCCGAGCTGGAGGCCACTGTGGACTCCGTCGTCGGCTGCGTCGGCGCCGGCTCGAACTTCGGCGGGATCGCGCTGCCCTTCTTCGCCGACGCCGCCACGACCGGCGCGGAATGCCCGCGGCTGGTGGCCGCCGAGTCCAGCACCACCCCGAAGCTGACCCGCGGTGTCTACGCCTACGACAAGACCGACGCCACCGGGGTCAGCCCGATGGAAGCGATGTACACGATCGGCAGCAGCTACCCGATCCCCGACTCGCACTCGGCGGGCCTGCGCTTCCACGGCGCCGCGAAGGTCATTTCCGCGATGCGGCACCGGGACCAGGTCACCGCGCAAGCCGTCGGGCAGGTCGAAGCACTGCAGGCCGGCCAGGCCTTCACCCGGTCGGAGATGGTGCTCCCGGCGCCGGAGTCCGGGCACGCGCTGGCCGTCGCCGCCCGCCTGGCCACCGACGGTGGATCGTCCCGCGGCGTGGTCGCCTGCGTCAGCGGGCACGGCTACCTGGACCTGTCCGCCTACCAGCAGCTGCTCGACGGTGAGCTCACCACCGAGCCGCCCGAGGAGCAGGCCCTGGTGTCGGCGATGGACCGGTTGCGGCCCGTGCCCGGCCTCGCGGTCGCGGGGAGTGGTCGTGGTGTCTGAGCCGATGGACCACCGCCTCTTCGACTGCGTCCAGGTGAACCTGGCCGAGCTCGCCGACCGCTGCCACGGCGCGGGCACGCACCTCGCTCTGGGCCGGCTCCTGCGCTTCTGGCCCCGGCCGGGCGCGGACGGGCTGCCCACCGTCGAGCCGCGGGTCGACGACCACGTGACCGGATCCGCCGCCCTGCTGGGCTTGCGCGTCGCCCGGCGCACCCGGGTCGCCGACGCCGGCGAACTCGAACCCGGCCCCGGCTGCTACGTCGTGGCGGACGCCTTCCACCTGCCCTGGGTGCCGTACCACCGCAAGAAGCACCTGGAGCACAGCTTCCTGGTCGAGCCGGCCGGCGACGGCGTCACCGTCGTGGACGGCTACCACAACGACACCGAGTGGGGCGCGGCCCGGCCGGGCGAGTGGACGCTCGGCCACGCGGAGCTCGCCGAAGCGCTGCCCGAGGGTGCGCTGGCGTTCGACCTCGTCGCCGGGGAACCCGTCACCGAGCGCACGCCGCTGGTGGAGCTGACCGACGCCGACACGTTCGTGGCGACCTACGCCGACCACCCGGACCGCGTGCGGGCGTTGCGGGGGCTGACCCTGCAGACCTGGCTGCTCACCCGCAGCCGCCGCCTGCACGCCGCGGCCATGGGGCTCGACACCGACGCGGTGCGGGCGCACCTGGCCGAGTGGGACGCGATCGCGAAGCAGGTCTACCTGGCGGGCCGCCGGGTCGCCGCGGGCCGGGAGGAGCCGCGCGCGCTGTTCCCCCGCCTCGCCGAGTGCCTCGCCGCCGACCACACGGCGTTCGGCGGCACCACCGAGACCACCACGGTGTCCACAGTGGACACCATCGAGGTGCCGCTGACGGTCCGCGAGTCCGTCACCGCCGTGATCGGGACCGTGCTGGGCACCGCGCCCCCCGCGGACGCCCGCACGCTCGGCGACATCCCCGGCTTCAGTTCCTTCCGCATGATGGAGATCGTCGAGCGGATCGAAAGCGACCTCGGCGTCGAGTTCGCCGCCGAAGACCTGGTGCCGGAAAAACTCACCCACGTCGACGGCCTGTGCCGGGCCGTCGTGGCCGCCGGAGGAAGCCGATGACCTATTCACCGCGAGTGCTCCACGAACTGCTCGACCACGCCGCCCGGCTGTGGCCTAACCGGACGGCGCTGACCTGCCGCGGCAGCTCCGTGACCTACGACGAACTCGGCGCCGCCGCCCAGCGGGTCGCCGCGGCGCTCGCCGCCCGCGGTGCCCGTCGCGGGGACCGGCTGCTGATCAACGCACCGGCGAGCACGCTGCTGCCCGCCGTGGTCTTCGGCGCCGCCCGCGCCGGGGTCGCGTTTTCCCTGCTGCACGAACAGGTCCGCGGGGCCAGCCTCGACCACGTGCTCGCCGACTCCGCGCCGGTGCTGGTGGTGACCGGCGACGAGGACGTGCGGCGGTCGGCCGAAACCGCCGGCGTCCCGGCGGTTTCGGTGGACGAGCTGGCCGCCGGTCCCGGGCGGCCCGCCGACCTACCCGCGCCCCCGCTGCCGGTCGACCCGGTGTGCCTGATCTACACGTCGGGCACCACGTCCCTGCCCAAGGCCGTGGTCAGCACCCACCAGCAGCTGCTGTTCGCCACCGGCGCGATCGCCTCGGTGCTGGAGTACCGCACCGACGACGTGGTCTACAGCCCGCTGCCGCTGTCCTTCGACTACGGGCTGTACCAGGTTTTCCTGTCCGTCACGGCGGGGTCGAACCTGGTGCTGGGCGCGCCCACCGAGGTCGGCCCGTCGCTGGTCCGCAACCTGGTGAGCTCCGGTGCGACCGTGCTGCCCGCCGTCCCGGCCGTGGCCGAGGCGCTCAGCGCGCTGCTGCGGCGCCGCCCGAAGCCCGCCCCGGCCCTGCGGCTGCTCACCAACACCGGCGCGGCGATGCCCACCGGCACGCTGGAGTCCCTGCGCGCAGCCATTCCGAGCCTGCGGGTGCAGCTGATGTTCGGGCTGACCGAGTGCAAGCGGGCCACCATCATGCCGGTGGACGGCGACCTGGAGCGGCCCGGGTCCAGCGGCCGGGCCCTGCCCGGCACGGAGGTCTTCGTCATCGACGAGGCCGGCGAGCGGCTGCCCGCCGGGGAGGTCGGCGAGATCGTGGTGCGCGGCCCGAACGTCATGGCCGGGTACTGGCGCCGCCCGGAGCTCACCGCCGAGAAGTTCCCGCGGGTGGCCGGGTTGTTCCCGGAGCTGCGCACCGGCGACTACGGCCGGCTCGACGAGGAGGGCTACCTCTACTTCGACGGCCGCCGCGACGACATCTACAAGGAACGCGGGTTCCGCGTCAGCGCGACCGAGGTCGAGACCGCGGCGCGGGGTGTGCCCGGCGTCCGGGAAGCCGCCGTGCTGGTCCCGCAGGACACCCGCCCGGCCTGGCTGTTCGTCACCGGCGAGCTGGCCGCCGAGGGCGTGCTCGACGGCATGCGCACCCGGATCGAGGAGTTCAAGATCCCGGCGAGCTGCCTGCGCGTGGAGACGCTTCCCTTGACCGGCAACGGGAAGGTCGACCGCAAGGCACTGGCCTCGATCGCCGAGGAGGTGTCCGGTGGAGCTGCTCGCTGAGCGTCCCGCGGGGCTCGCGGACCTGCCCGGCGAACTCACCGGGCTGCCCACCCCCGCCTACGTCTACGACCTCGCCGAGGTCCGCCGCAACCACCGGCGGCTCGACGGCGCCCTGCCCCGCGGTACCGGGCTGCTGTACTCGCTCAAGGCCAACCCGCACCCGGACGTGCTCGCCGTGCTGCGCGAAGCCGGTGCCCGCCCGGAGGTCTGCTCCTCCGGCGAGCTGCGGGCCGCGCTCGACGCGGGCTGGGCGGGCGCGCAGGTGCTCTACACCGGCCCCGCCAAGCGGGACGCCGAAATCGCGGCGGCCCTGCGCGCCGGGGTGCGGGAGTTCTCCGTGGACTCCCCGCACGCCGTCGCCCAGCTCGACCGGCTGGCCGGCGAGGCCGGCGTCCGCGCCCGGTACCTGCTGCGCGTCAACGACGACCAGCCGGTGCCCGGCCAGGGGCTGGCGATGACCGGCGTGCCGTCGCAGTTCGGCGCCGACACCGGCTGGATCCTCGCCGAGCCCGCCCGCTTCGCCGGAGGCGAGCACGCCGAGGCGGCCGGGCTGCACCTGTACATGGGCACCAACCTCACCGAGGTGGCCGACCTCGTCGGGCAGTTCCGCCGCGCGCTGGAAACGGCCGCGAAGCTCCGGGAAGCCCTGGCGCCGCACGGGGTCCGCTTCCGGACGCTCGACCTCGGCGGCGGGTTCGGCGCCCCGTTCGCGAAGGACGGCACGGCGGTCGAGCTGCCCGGCCTGCGCGACGAGCTCGAAACGCTGCTCGGCGAGGAGCTCCCGGGCTGGCGCGAGCAGGGCCCGGAAGTCGTGTTCGAATCCGGCCGTTATCTGGTCGGCACGGCGGGCACCCTCGTCACGGCGGTGCTGGACGTCAAGCGCTCGCACGGCAAGGACATCGTCGTGCTCGAGTCCGGCATCAACCACCTCGGCGGCATGTCGGGGCTGCGGCGGCTGCCCCCGCTCGCGCCCCGCCTGCTCGGCCCGGCCGGGCCCGACGCCCTGGACGCGCTCGTCGCCGGCCCGCTGTGCACGCCGCTGGACACCTGGGCCCGCACCGCGCGGCTGCCCGAGCTGAGCCCCGGCGACCTGGTCGCGGTGCCGAACGTCGGCGCCTACGGGCTCTCGGCGAGCCTCGTGGCCTTCCTCGGCCACCCCTTGCCGGCGGAGGTCGTCGTCGACGGCGACCGCCCCGGCACCCCCGCGCGGACCTCCCGCGTGGAACTGGTCAGGACCACTGACCCCCGAGATGAGGAGTGAACATGGACCCCCGCATGGCCGAACTGCTGACCCCGTACCTCAAGTTCCTCAACGGCCGCGAGCTCGGCCCGGACGACTCCCTGCGCGAGCGCGGACTGGACTCGATGCAGTCGATCAACGTGCTGTTCGAGATCGAGGACGTCTTCGGCGTCTCGCTGCCGGACGAGGACATCACCGACGCCACCTTCGCCACCGGCGGCACGCTGTGGACCGCGGTGCAGGCCCAGCTCGAGCGCCAGGAGGTTTCGTCATGACCACCGCCCCGCTCGCGGAGCTGGTCGGGCGCGTGACCAAGGTCGCCGAGGAGCACGTCCGCCGGACCGACGACGAAGCGACGTTCCCGGTCGAAGCGCTCGAAGAGCTGCGCGCCACCGGCCTGCTCGGGCTGCAGGTGCCCGTCGAGGACGGCGGGCTCGGCGGCTCGCTGGCCGACGTGCTCGAGACCAGCACCGAACTCGGCCGGGTGGACATGTCCCTGGCGATGATCTTCGCGATGCACTGCCAGCAGGTCGCCGCCGTGCTCGCGCACGCCGGCGGAAAGCTGCGCGCCGAACTGGTGCCCGAGATCGCCGCGGGCCGGCTCTACCTCGGCTCGGTGACCACCGAAGCGGGCAAGGGCGGGCACCTGCTGACCGCCGAGTCCGCCGCGGCCTGGCGCGACGGGGAGCTGCTCGTCGACCGCTTCGCCCCGATCGTCACCGGGGGCAGGCAGGCCGACGGGTTCCTGATCACGATGCGCTCCCCGGATTCCGAGGCGGACAACCAGGTTTCCCTGGTCTACGCCTCCCGCGCGCAGGTCGAGATCGAGCCGGCCGGCGGCTGGAACCCGCTGGGCATGCGGGCCAGCGACAGCGGAGCCCTGAAGCTGCGCGCCCGGCTGCCCGCGCACCAGGTCGTCGGGCGGCACGGCGACTTCCACACGATCGTCACGACCGTGTTCGGGCCGATGGCCCACCTCGGCTGGGCGTCCTGCTGGCTCGGCACGGCGGCCGGGGCGCTGTCGCGGGTGATCGCGTCCCTGCGCGGCAGCCGCGGCAAGACGGACCTGAGCTCGGAACTGCTGATGACGCGGCTGTCGCGGGCGCGCCAGCGGCTGGACACCGTGCACGCGCTGATCGAGCACGCCCGCGGAGTGGTCGAGACCACCGCGGATCTCAGCGTGCCGAAGGTGCAGTTGCTGATCAACGCCGTGAAGATCACCGCGGCCGAGGAGTGCTACCGGGCCGTCGACGAGCTGGTCGACGCGGTCGGGATGCGCCACGGCTACCTGCGCGACTCCCCCACGCGGCTGGAGCAGTCGCTGCGGGACCTGCGTTCGGCGGTGCTGAACTACAGCAACGACCGGCTGCACCTCGCCGACGGCCGGCTCACCCTGCTCGACCAGGAGGTGCGTTTTGCCTGACACAGCCCTCCTGGACGGCGGCGTGCTGTCCACTGTGGATTCGGCGGCCGGCGGCGCCCGGGTGTGGCAGCGGCTCGGTTCGGCCGGCGTGCTGCGTGACCAGTACCGGCAGCGCACGCCGACCGGCCTGGTCGCCGACCCCGCGCGGCTCGCCGCCACCCTGCGCGAGGTCGACGCCCGCGGCGACAACGGGATCACGTTGAGCGTGCTGGTGCAGTCGGCGAGCGCCCTGCCGATCCTGGCCGCCGGCACCGGACCCGAGTTCGACCGCGTCGCCGACGGCGACTGCGAGGTCGCGCTGGCCGCCACGGACGCCGCGGCGGCCGGCTCCGACCTCACCGGGCTCGGCACGGAGGTCGCGATCGACGGCGACACCGTCCGGCTGGACGGCGGGAAGCGGTGGGTGACCACGGCGACCCGGGCGGCGTACTTCCTGGTGCTGGCCCGTCACCGGCCCGGACGGCACTTCACCGCCTTCACCTGGGTCCTGGTCCCGGCGGACGCGGCGGGCGTCCGGGTCACCCCCGCGACGACCACGCTGCTCGCGGGCGCGGGCATCGGCCACGTCGAGTTCTCCGGCGTCCGGCTGCCCGCGTCCGCGGTGCTGGGCCGCCAGGGGCGCGGCCTGGCCCTGTTCGCCCGGCACATGGGCACCGAACGGCTCGCCGGTGCCCAGTGGGCCGCCGCGCTCACCAGCCGGGTGCTCGCGGAGACGCGGGAGGCGCTGGCGCGGCGGCGGATCGACGGCCGCGCGCTGTGGGACCACGATGCGGTCCGCCAGGAGTTCGCGGCCTGCCTGGTGCGGGTGCGCGAGCTGCGCGCGCTGCACGAGGCGCTGGGCGAACGGGTGGTGACCGACCACGACCCGACGAGCGCGGCGGTGCTGAAGGCCGCGATCGGGCTGACCGCGGACGAGGTGCTGTCCCGCTGCGCCCGCTGGCGCGGCGCCGACGGCTTCGCCGACGACGGCGTCCAGCTGGTCCGCGCCGAGGCCGCGGTGTTCGGCATCGGCGGCGGGGTGACCGAGCTGATGCTCGGCGCCATCGCCGACGGCGCCGAGCCCCTGCTCGCGGAGCTGCGCTCATGACCCCCGCCGATCCGGCACTTTCACGTGAAAGTGCGGCCCGGCCCAGTCCCGCACTTTCACGTGAAAGTGCGGGCCTCGGAGCGGAGCTTTCACGTGAAAGTGCGGGTCTCGGGGTCGCGGTCTCCCGGGCGAACGCCGCGCTGCCGGAAGTGGCGGCCGACGGCGCCGAGGTCGCGCCCGGGGTCTGGGTCGCCTCGGCCGACCGCGCCGACCTCGGCGAATCGCCGGCGCACCCGGGTGATCTCGCCGAGGCCGGCACCCGGCCGGCCTGGCACCGGGCGGAGTTCCTCGCCGGGCGGCAGCTGCTGCGGCGGCTGCTCCGGGGGGTGCGGCCCGCGCTGGCCGCGCTGCCCGTCCGCGCCGACCCGGCCGGCAAGCCCCGGCTGGCCGGTGCGCCGAACCTCGCGCTGCCCGGGATCACGATCTCCCACGACGGGGACCGGGTCGCGGCGGCCGTCTGCGCCCACGGGGACGTCGGCGTCGACGTCCAGCTGCCCCCGGACCGGCTGAGCGACTCGGCCGTGCGCCGGTGCCTGGGTGCGCACGCACCGGCGGTGACCGCCCTGCCGCGGGCCCGGCGGGCGCGGGAGTTCGCCTGGGTGTGGACCGTGCAGGAAGCGTGCGTCAAGGCCGCCGGCACCGGGATGGGCGGGCGGCCCTGGTCGATCGACGTCCCGCCCGGCGCGCTGTCCGGGCGCTGGGGCGGCTTCACCTGGCTCAGCCTGCGCACCCGGTCGGCGGTGCCGCTGAGCTGCGCCTTCCACCCCGCACCCCACCGGTGACCCACCACGACAACGGAGGCCGACGTGCACCTCATCAACGCCCCGGACGTAGTCCCGGAACTCAGTTGCTACACCACCAACCTGGTGGCCTACCTCGAAACCGACGACCCCGGCGTCAAGACCCGCCTGGCGCACGCCGTCCGCTTGGCGGTCCGGCGCGACGGCGGGCCCGGGGAGCTGGCCTTCTCCCAGCACACCCGCGTCGACGACGGCGCCGCGCGTGACCCGCTCGCCTACCGCGGCGCCGCGGACTGGGCGCAGGCCGCCGAAGACCTCGACGCCGAGCTCGCGCGTTCGGGGCGGGTGCTGGCCGTCGCCGACACCTTCCACCTGCCGTGGTCGCCCGCACACGAAATCGCGCACTCGCCGCACTGGCTGCTGCTGCTCGGCCGGCGCGACGGGCGGTGGCTGGTGGGCGACCACTTCTGCGCGCTGACCCCGCTCGGCGGGCAGGAACCCTTCCTCGGCTGGCTGGACGACGCCGCGCTGGAGCGCGCGCTGGCCCCGCACGCCCCGTGGCCGGCGGAGATCACCAACCGCGACCGCCTCGCACTGGGCGCCGCCGTGGAGCCGGTGCACGCGGACCTGTTCCGCTGGCTCGCGCGCACCACCGGCGACGTCGCCCCGGCCGAACCGGACGCCTGGACGTGCGGCCTGCCCGACGTCCTCGGGCGCATCAGCGGGGTGCTGGCCGAGGACGAGACCGCCGCGGCCCGTTACGGCGACGACCTGTGGGCGGCGAGCCGGCACTACACCTACCGCCTCGAGGTGCTCGCCGCGAACGGCGAGATCGGCGCGGAGGACGCCGCCGCGGCCGCGGTGAGCTGGGGCGAGCTGCCCAAGGTCGTCCGGTTCGCCGCGGAGTCCGCCGCGCGGGGCCGCCCCCGGACGGGGTTGCTGCAGCGGACGTTCGACGACCTGCTGCGCACCAACGAGAAGACGACCACCGGACTGGATCAGGAGGCATGAAACGATGGAAACGCTCTACCAGTGGTTCGCCGCGTCGGCCGAAGAGCACGCCGACGAACCCGCGCTCGAAGTCGGCGCCCGCACCCTGACCTACCGCGGACTGCGGGAGCTCGCCGGGCACGTCGCCGCCGAGGCCGCCGCCGCGGCGGGGACCGTGCCCGCCCGGATCGGCGTGCTGGCCGAACGCAGCGTGCTGACCTACGCCGGCTACCTGGCCGCGCAACGGCTCGGCAGCACCGTCGTCCCGCTCAACCCCGCCTTTCCCGAAGAGCGCAACCGGATGATCGCCGAAGCCGCCGGCCTGGACCTGGTCCTCACCGAGGAGAGCGCCGGCCTCGGCGTCCCGGAGCTGGTCATGACCGAACCCGGGGCCGGCGCCGCGCGCACCCCGCCGGAGCCCCGTACCGGGGACCTGGCCTACATCCTGTTCACGTCGGGCTCGACCGGGAAGCCGAAGGGCGTCCCGATCCGGCACCGCAACGTCTGTTCCTACCTCGGCCACGTCGTGCCGCGGTACGGCATGGCGCCGGGCAGCCGCGTGTCCCAGACGTTCGACCTGACCTTCGACCTGTCGGTGTTCGACATGTTCACCGCGTGGAGCGGCGGCGCGACGCTCGTCGTCCCCAGCCGCGAGGACCTGCTGGCGCCGGTGCGGTTCGTCGCGGAGAAGCGGCTCACCCACTGGTTCGCCGTGCCGTCGATCGTGTCCTACGCCCAGCGGCTGCGCAGCCTGCGGCCGGGGAGCATGCCCACGCTCCGCTGGAGCCTGTTCTGCGGTGAGCCGCTGACCACGCACCAGGCCGAGGCGTGGCAGCGCGCCGCACCCGGCGGCGTCGTGGAAAACCTCTACGGGCCAACGGAACTGACCATCAGCTGCGCGGAATTCCGGCTGCCCGCCGATCCGGCGGACTGGCCGGTCACCGCGAACGGGACCGTGCCGGTCGGGCGCCCCTACCCCAGCCTCAGCCACGTCGTGCTCGACGACCGCGGCCGCCCCGCGGTGGAGGGCGAACTCTGCGCGCGCGGGCCCCAGCGGTTCCCCGGCTACCTCGACCCGGCCGCCAACGAAGGCCGCTTCTACCACTTCGGCCCGGGCGACGAGACCGCGCGCCTGCACGGCCCGGACGACGAGCTCGACGACACCGCCTGGTACCGCACCGGCGACCGGGTGTCCTGGCAGGACGGTTCGCTCGTCCACTTGGGACGGTCGGACCAGCAGGTGAAGGTGCAGGGCTACCGGGTGGAGCTCGGCGAGATCGAAGCCGTGCTGCGGGACCAGGAAGCGGTGCGCGACGCGATCGTGCTGGCCCTGCCCGGCAGCGGCGGCACCACCGAGCTCGAAGCGGTCTGCACGGGTTCGGGCCTCGACCCCGACCGGCTGCTCACCGCCGCGGCCGCCCGGCTGCCCGGGTACATGGTGCCCCGGCGGCTCAGCGTGCTGGACGCGCTGCCCCTCAACGTCAACGGCAAGATCGACCGTTCGGCGCTCACCGCGCAAGCGATCGGGCAGCGCGGATGACCGCCCCGGAAGGGAACACCATGGGAACCGCAAACGCCACCCCGCCCCCGCTCCGCACGGTGCCGCCGGCCGGCCCGGACCTGGTGCCGACGGAGGGGTTCTGCCAGGCGATCGCGAAGCTGCCGACCGGTGTCACGGTGCTGACGACCGTCACCGAGGACACCCCGGTCGGCTGCACGGCCAACGCGGTGATGTCGCTCTCGGCCCACACCCCGAGCGTCCTGGTGTCGCTGGGCAGCCGCAGCCGCACCCTCGCGGCCATCCTCGACACCGGCTCGTTCGCCGTCAACACGCTGTCCTGGTCCCAGCGGGAGCTGACCCGCAAGTTCGCGACCGGCAGCCCGGCCGAGCGGTTCGCCGGCGTCCCGTGGCAACCGGAGCGCCGCGTCCCCGTCCTGACCGCCGCGGGAATGGCGCTGGTCTGCGAGGTGGGCGACACGGCGGACCTGCTCGACCACACCGTGGTCGTGGGCAAGGTGGTCTGGCTGCGCGACACGAACGCGGCCCCGACGGTGCTGTACGGCCGGGAGCAGTACCCGCTCGGGGCTTGAGGAAGCCGGAAAGCGCCCGGCCCGCCGAACTGGCGGGCCGGGCGCTTTGCCGCCGCCCCGACGACACCCGAGTCCTCCGACCGCACCGAAGCGGCGCGGGCGCTGACTCGGCCGCCGGGAAACGGGAGCCGCCCGGCAAAACTCTGCCGCCGGGCGGTCATCGACGCCATCCGCCACCTGATCGAGCAAGACAGCACGCGCGCCGAATCGGCGCGGCCGCATTGCCGTGCGGGGTTCGCTTTGCCGTGCGGGGTTCAGAGTGCGGAGCGGCGGACCGGGCCCGCGTCCGCTACCTGCTCGGCGGTTGCGCGGGCCGCCGCGTCGAGCAGGACCGAAAACCGTGGGTCGGCGCGGATCTCGCGGTGCCAGGCGACCTGGGTGAAGACCTGGAACGGTGCGGTCCACGGCACCTCGACCAGCCGGCCGTCGGCCAGCTCGGTCTCGACGCTGAGGCGGGGCAGCAGCGAAATGCCCAGTCCCGCGGTCAGGGCGTGCTTCACCGCGTCGATCGAGCCGAACGTGAGTGCCCGGACGCGGGTGTCGGCGGCGTCGCCCAGCGTGCGCTCGAACAGGCGCTGGTAGCCGCTGCCGCGGTGCGCGCACAGCAGGGGTTGCCGCGCCAGGCGCGCGGTCGGCACCGGCTCCGGGCCGACCGGCCCGTCCTGACCGGCGACCACCACGAGCGGCTCGGGGCACAGCAACGTCGAATCGGCCTTCGACGAAGAGTCGCAGACGTCGATGAAGAAGGCACAGTCCACATCGGAATCCCCGATCCGGCTCCACGGATCCTCTTCCAGTGGCCGGATTTCCAGTGCGAGCTCGGGGTGGCGGCGGTACAGGTACTCGACGATCGGCACCAGGCGGTAGGACGTGAGGCCACTGTCGGCCCCGACGGTCAGCGCGTCGCCGACGGCGGTGCCTTCGAGCACGGTCTCTTCCGCCATGCGGCTCAGCTTCACGATCTTGTGCGCGTAGCGCCGGAACCGCTGGCCCGCCGCGGTGAGGCGGATGAGCGCGCCGGTGCGGAGGAACAGGTCGCAGGCGAGGTCGCGCTCCAGTTTCTTGATCCGGGCGGTGACCGTCGGCTGGGCGACGCTCAAATCACTGGCCGCCTTGGTGAAACTCGACTTCTCGGCCACGCTGAGGAAAGTGTTCAGTGATGCGGTGTCCACGGCTCGGTTCACCACCGGTCGGGGCAAGGGGCACCGGGGGCGGGCCCCGTACCCGGGCGTGTGTTCCTTTCGCTGGACGGGCTCGATTTTCGCGGCACGGCGGTGTGGACGCCGAGATCCCGGTTGCGGCTCGCGGTTCTCCGGCCGGCCGCAGCGGCCGCTTCCCGGTGGTGGAGCAACTCGGTCCCGGACACGAAACCTCCCAGCGGCCGGCCACGCAACGCCGGCACGGCACCCTTCACGACCACGGTCCCCCCAGTGGTGCCCACGGCGCTTCCTCGGCCGCGGAAAACCTTTTCTCCTGCGCCCGGCGGATACCACCCGGCTCCGACGGACAAACTGCTCCCATCAGGCGGGCACCCGAGGCCGGCGCTTTCACCCGCCGTGGCCGGTACGGCAACGTCCTTCACTCCAAGAGACCAGCATCGCCCCGTCATCCCCTTCACCCTCTCCGCGGGATGAGCACACTTTTCGAATTTCCGGGATCCGCTCCCGCGTTTCCTTCCCACGACGGGAGGATCACCCGAACACCAGGCGCAGCACGGCGCTCACGACGGCGGCACCGATCATCGCGGTCAGGATGGACCGCTTGCCGGCCAGCAACGCGACCCCGGCGCCGACGCCCGCCAGCGCGGTCAGCGTCCGCACCGAGGACACCTCGCCCGAGGCGGGCCACAGCAAGGTGACCACCAGTCCCGCGATGAGCGCCGGAGTCGCGCAGGTCAGCGCGTTGCGCAGCCAGGTGGGCAGTTCCCGCCCGCCGGCCGCCAGCGGCACGACCACCCGCAACGTGAGCGCGGTGGCGCCGAGCGCCAGCACGATCAGCCACTGGTACGTCATCGCCGCACCCCCAGCGCCGCACCGGCCGCGGCGCCCGCGGCGCCGGCGACCAGCACCGGGACGCCCGGGGGCGCCCAGGCGACCAGCGCGCCCGCCGCGACCACGCCGAGGACCGCCAGGCCCCACGCGCGCGCGGTCTTGAGGTGCGCGCGCAGCAGGCCGAGGAAGAACACCGGGTAGGCGGCGTCCAGGCCGAGCCGGCCCGGGTCGCCGATGGCGTCCCCCAGGACAGCACCCAGCGCGGTCCCCATGGTCCAGCCGCACAGGCACAGCGCCCCGGCGATCCGCAGGGTCTTCAGGTCGTAGTGCCCGTCGCCGCGGTGGGCGATCGCCCAGGACCCGTCGGTGATCAGCAGCGCCGTGCCCGCCCGCGACCAGGCGGACCCGGTCAGCGCGGGCGCGATCGTGGTGCCCATCAGCAGGTAGCGCGCGTTGAGCGCGGCCGCGGCGCCGACGACGGCCCAGACCGAGCCGTGCTGCGCGATGACGGCGACGGCGCCGTACTGGGCGCTGCCGGAGAACACCAGCAGCGACATGGCCACCGGGGCCAGCACACCCATCCCGACCGAGGCCGCGAGCGCGCCGAACGCCATGCCGTCCGCCAGGTCGGCCGCGGCCACCGGCAGCACCGGGCGCACGACCCCGGCCGGTGAACGGTGTTCGGCGGCGGTTTCGGTCACGATGTCCACCTCCTCGGTCTCGACCCGACTGACGTTACCAACGAATCCGAGTGTTAGTAACCCGACTGGGTGGCGCTACCCGGCAATAACTTCCCTAAACCCCCGAAACGTCCGGTCTTGCTCCATTCGTGGTAACCAGCAGACGAACTTGTTGGTAATCTGCTGGGTATGACTCCCCGCCCGGCCGCCCCGCCGCCGCTCACCGTGGTCCAGAGCCTGGTGAACACCCGGGAGCTGCTCGAAAACCGCGACGACCTGACCACGGCGGCCGGCCTGGTCGCGTGGACGGCGGCCGAGGGGCTGCCCTGCCCGGCCCAGCCGGCACCGGCGGACCTGACCCGCGTGAGCCGGGTCCGGGAGGCCTTGCGGCAGCTGCTGCACGGCGGCGAGGGCGCCCCGGCCGCGGCGGCCGTGCTCAACGGCGAACTGGCCCGCACCGGCACCCGTCCGCTCCTGCAGGCCGGCCCGCCCGGCGCGGAGTTCGTCGGCGACGGTGGCAGCGCCTTGGACGCGGCGATCACCCGGGTGCTCGCCACCGTGGTCACCGCCCGCCTCGACGGCTCCTTGTCCCGGTTGAAGATCTGCGGCGCCGAGGACTGCCTGTGGGCCTACTACGACCGCTCCCCCAACGCGGTGAGCCGCTGGTGCGAAACCTCGGTCTGCGGCGCCCGCCACAAGATGCGCGCCTACCGCGCCCGCCGCGCCGCGGCCGCCAAGAGCTGAGCCCGGACCGCGAGCGGCGGCGCGGCGACCAGGGGCCGCCGCGCCGCCGGTCTGCGGCTCACCAGCCGACCGCGACCACCAGCCACTGCGGGTCACCGTGGGACACGAACGACGACTGGGCCGCCACGTCGTCGTACGGGAAGCCGTACGCCAGGCGGTTGATGCCGTGGTCGTGCCAGAACTTGGCGTAGTAGTTCGCCGGTGCCGCCTGGTAGTACCGCGCCGGGTCCTGCCACTGGGACTGCGGGAGGTGCGCCGTGTGCCGGTTGAGCGCCGCGCACATGTCGGGGTTGCCGGCCAGCGACCCGGCGCAGCCGGTGATGTTCGACGTGGGTTCGTTGACGCCGACCGACTGCGCGTAGGCGGTGAAGTAGTTCGCGTACCGGCCGCCGGCGCGGAAGTCCGGCGCGCTGCCCGGCGCCGGGATCCGGTACGGCGCGTTCACCGTCGCCAGGCCCTTGAACTCGGTCGGCACCTCGGCCTGGAACCGGGCGAAAGTGGCCGAGCGGTCCTCCTGGAACAACCCGTAGTCGTCGCCGACCTGCACGTCGTAGCCGTCGTGCGCGTGCAGCCGCATGGCCAGCTTCAGCGCGAACGCGTCGACCCGGGTGGTGTTGCCGTTGAACACGTCCGGCCCGACGGTGAACTCGATGAAGTCGGCGTACTGGCCGTTCGGGGTGCCGAGGTAGAAGTACATCCGCCCGGCGGAGTTCGCCGGCATGTCGATGTAGGGCTGCTCGGCGATCGAATGGGTCTGGCCGCCGAAGTTCCAGTACACCTGGCTGTCCGGGTACTTGCCGTTGGTGCGGTTGAGCACCTTCACGGTGAGCACGTTCCGCGCGGCGGGGATGCTGCCGGTGTCGCCCCAGAACGAGTCCGGCGGGGTGCCGGGCTGCGTCGGGACGGTGCCGCCGCCGGTGCCGTAGACCTGGAACTCCCAGAGCGAGACGCCGTAAGGGGTCGCCCGCGCGGTGGTGTTCAGGCGCACGTACCGCCCGGCCCCGGTCACGTTCAGCGTCTGCGTGCCGCCGGTACCGGTGGTCGTCTGGTACACAGTGGACCAGGTGGATCCGTTGTCGGACACCTGGATCTGGTACGCCGTGGCGTAGGCGGCCTCCCAGCGCAGCACGACCTGGCTCACGGTCGCGGCCCCGCCGAGGTCGATCCGGATCCACTGTGGATCGCTGAACTGCGACGACCACCGGGTGGCGGTGTTCCCGTCCACGGCGGCGGTCGCGGGTGTCCCCGCGTTCTCCACCGAAGACGCCGTCACGGCTTTGCCTTGGGATATCAGGGGGTCGGCCGCGTTCGCGGCGGGGGCGACGAGCCCCAGCGCGGTGACCGCGAGAGCGGCGGCCGCGGCCGCCAGGCGGGTGGTGGGTCCGCGACGGCGAAGCCGCGGCGGGGCGTTCGTGGGCATGGTTCCTCCCTGGCCGGGGAAGTGGTCGGACCCGCCGCCGGTCAGGGGACGGCGTCGTCCGGCTCGCCCCTGAGCGCCGGGCGGATGCCCACGGGGGCCGGCGGGGACGATCGGTAGAAAGGTTCATACCACCGGCACCGGCCTGTCAAGCCTTGACAGTTCGGCGCCGCGGAGCGATCCTCGGAACCGGTTCCACCTCGGCGGTCGCCGGCGATAGCCCGCCGATAGCGGCTTGGAAGCCGGCCCCGCGAGACTGGGCGCACCCGCCGGCCCCGGCGGCGGCCCACCCCGGGAACCCCGGCCCGGGACGACCCAGTGGAGGACGCCGAAATGGCGCCTGCGGGAGCAGGGGAACACACCCGGCCGAGCGCCGGAACCGTTTCCGTCGGAATCGAACACGTGCGGCTCAGCTACCACTACCTCGATATCGGGGACATCGACGGATACGGTTCGCTTTTCACATCAGACGCCGTTCTGCACTATCCGGGAATGGCACCGATCCGCGGGCGCCGCGCCATTGAATCATTCCGCGCGTCCCGGCCGGTCCGGCGGCACACCCTGCACACACTGACGGTGACGCACGGTGAGGTGGTGACGGTCGGCGACATTGCCGTGGCTGGGCCGAACGGCGGCAGTACAAATACCGCCTTCGTCGACAGCTTCACGCTTTCGGACTATGGGCTTATCCGCACCCAGAAGACAGACTTCGGTTCCAGGGGCATTCCACGAACGGCCGGGTGAGCGCGGGGCAGCGCGGTGCCCGGCCACGGATCGGCAATGAGGAACAGCGTGAGTTCGACGAGCGGGCTTTCCGGCGATCAGCCCGTCTACCGCATCCTCGGCCCCCTCGAGATCCGGGACACCGACGGCGGGGAACTGCGCATCCCGCCCGGGCGCCAGCAGATCGTCCTCGCCGCGCTGCTGGTCGAGGCGAACCGGGTGGTGAGCCTGGACCAGCTGATCGAAGCGATCTGGTACACCAGTCCCCCGGCGACGGCGCGGACGCAGGTGCAGATCTGCGTCTCCCGGCTGCGCCGCGCGCTGGCGGCCGCCGTCGGTCCCGATACGCTCGTGACGCGCGGCCCGGGCTACGAACTGCAGGTCGCCGACGGGCAGCTCGACGCCCGCACCTTCACCGACCTGGTCGCCGGGGCCGCTGAGAAGACGCGCGCGGGCGAGCTCGAAGAGGCGTCCCGGACGCTCGACACGGCGCTCGCCCTCTGGCGCGGCCCCGCGCTGAGCGGCGTCGGGAGCAGGCTCTTGGAGGCCAGGGCCAACCGCCTCGACGAACAGCGGCTCAACGCCGTCGAAGCCCACTTCGACCTCGGGCTGCGGCTCGGCAGGCACCACCAGCTGATCGGCGAGCTGGCCGGCCGGGTGAGCGAGAACCCGCTGCGGGAACGCCTGCGCGGCCAGCTGATGCTCGCCCTCTTCCGGTCCGGGCGGCAGGCCGAGGCGCTGGAGACCTACCGGGCGGGTCGGGAACTGCTGGTCGAGCAGCTCGGGCTCGAGCCGGGCGACGAGCTGCGCCGGCTCGAGTCCGCGATCCTCTCCGACGACGCCGGGCTCCGGCGGAACCCCGGTCCCGAGGCGGCCGCGGCGCCGGCGCACCCGCCCGTCGTGCCGTTCCAGCTGCCGGCCGACATCGCCGACTTCAGCGCGCGCGATGACCTGATCGAGCACACCGAGCGGCTGCTGCTGGGCGGCCCGGCCCGCCGCGCGACCCCGGTCGTGGTGCTCGCGGGCAAGCCCGGCGTCGGCAAGACCGTGCTCGCGGTGCACGTCGCGCACCGGATCGCCGACGACCACTGCCCCGACGGCCAGCTCTACTGCGACCTCGGCGGGACCCGGGCGCACCCGGCCGAGCCGCTCGACGTCCTCGGCCGGTTCCTGCGCGCCCTCGGCGTCCCCGGCCCGGCGGTGCCCGCTTCGGTCGACGAACGCGCGGAGCTGTACCGGCAGCGGCTGGCGGGCAAGCGGATGCTCGTGGTGCTGGACGACGCCGAGTCGGAGCGCCAGGTCCGCGACCTGCTGCCGGGCCGGTCCAGCTGCGTCGTGCTGGTGACCAGCCGCGTCCGGCTCACCGGGCTGGCCGGGGCCGGTGTGCTGGACGTCGACGTGCTCGACCCGGACCGGGCGACCGGGCTGCTCGCCACGATGATCGGGGCGGAGCGGGTGGCCGCCGAGCCGGTCGCCGCCACCGCGCTGGTCCGGCTCGTCGGCGGGCTGCCGCTCGCGCTGCGGATCGTCGCCGCCCGGCTCGCCGCGCGGCCCAGCTGGTCACTCGCGTGGATGCTGGAACGGCTTTCGGACGAACGGCGCCGGCTCGACGAGCTCGCGCACGGCGAGCTGATGGTGCGGGCCAGCCTCGCCCTCACCTACGACGGGCTGGCCGGCGACGCCCGGCGCCTGCTGCGGCTGCTCAGCTGCCTGGACCGGCTCAGCTTCCCGGTCTGGGTGGCCGCGGTGCTGCTGGAGACCGACCCGGTGCGGGCGGCCGACCTGCTCGAACGGCTCGTCGACGCGCAGATGCTGGAGATCTCGGCCGTCGAGCGGGACGGCAGCCCGCGCTACCGCTTCCACGACCTGATCCGGCTGTTCGCCCGCGAGCAGCTCGACGAGCACGAGCAGCCGGCCGGCCGGCACGCGGCGCTCGCCCGGGTCGCGAGCGGCTGGCTGGGCCTGGCGCGCGAGGCGCACCACCGCATCTACGGCGGCGACTTCACCGTGCTGCACGGCTCGGCGCCGCGGCTGCACCCGCCCGACAGCGCCGTCGACCGGATCCTGACCGACCCGCTGGTGTGGTTCGAAGACGAGCAGGACAACCTGTGCTCGACCGTCGCGCTGGCCGCCGAGGCCGGCCTGGACGAGTGGGCGTGGGACCTGGCGGTCACGCTGGTCGCGTTGTTCGAAAACCGCTGCTACTACGACGATTGGGAACGCACGCACCGGCTGGCGCTGGCGGCGGTCCGCGCGTCGGCCAACCGCCGGGGCGAGGCCGCCCTGCTGTGCTCGCTGGGTTCGCTGCACCTGAGCCGCGCCCGGCCGGACGCCGCGGCCGAGCCGCTCGCCCGCGCGCTCGCGACGTTCGAAGAACTGGGCGACGCGCACGGGAAGGCGATGGCGCACCGGAACCTGGCCCTGCTGGACGAGGCCCGCGGGGCGGAGGCGCAGGCCCAGGCCCGGTTCGAGTGCGCGCTCATCGAGTTCCGGCTGGCCGGCGACCCGGTCGGCGAGGCGTACGTCCTGGGCAGGCTGGCGCAGACGGAGCTCGACGCGGGCCGCGAGGAGCGCGCCGGGGCGTACCTGGCCGAGGCGCTGCGGATCTGCGACCGGACGGCGACGCCCCGCGTCGAGGTCCAGCTCCGCTACCGGCTCGGCGGGCTGCTGATGAGGCAGGGCCGGCACGAGGAAGCGGCGGAGCTGCTGGCGGGACTGCTGACCCGCGCCCGCGCGGCCCGCGACCTGGCCGGCGAAGCCCGCATCCTGCACCGGCTCGGGCTGGCCCACGCCGGCTTGGGCCGCCGTGACAGCGCGGAACGGCTGTTGCGGGAGGCGCTCGAGCTGCAGACCCGCATCACCGGGGGTGCCCCGGACAACGGGGTCCGCGCCGACCTCGCGGCGCTGGAGGCCCTGCCGGGCTGAGCTGAAGGGGAGGTTCCGCGCATCTGGTGCGCTGAAGGGGACTTTCCTCCCGTCACACGCGGGGAAAGTCCCCTTCAGCCCGCGCGGCCACGGTGTTCCGGGCGTCCGGCTTCACCAGGGGGTGTCGGCCGAGGTGCCGCCGCTCCAGGGCGTGTCCTGCGGAGCGGCCCACGGCGTGTCCGCCGTCGTCGACCACGGGGTGTCCGCCGGGTCCGCCTGGGCCGTCGTGGCGCCGGGGAGCGGGAGGAGGACCATCGCGGCGATCGCGGTGAGGGCCGGGAGAATACGCACCGTCGTCTCTTTTCGTCCGGGGGCCGTGCTATTTGCCCCACCGACGTTAGGAAAGCCCGGTATCCCGCCGCTATCGTCCGGGTTATCGCCCTCGCGGTGGCTGCGTGATACCGCCGGGATAGCCGCGCTCACGATGCTCGGCACGTGGTGGAAACCGCATCCGGACCTGCCGGGCCCCGCGATCGGGAACGGCGCTGACGAGAACGGACGATTCGTGCAGCGGAATTTCGGTGAACTGCTGAAGGCCCATCGCGCAAAACGCGGTGCCACCCAGCGGCAATTGGCGGACCTGTCCACGGTGAGCATTCGCGCCATCCGCGACCTGGAGTCCGGGCGGGCGCACCGGCCGCGCCGGGACACCGTGCGGCTGATCGCCGACGGGCTCGGCCTGCGCGGCCGCGAACGCGCGGACTTCGAGGCGGCCGGCTCCCACCCGGCGGCCGGCGACTTCCGGCTCCGGTGCGCCGATCCGGCCCCACCGCCGGCGCCGCTGGACGCGCTGCTCGGCCGGGACGAAGAGGCCGCGGCCGTCCACGAGCTGCTGGCCGCGGGCAGCCACCGGCTGGTGACCATCACCGGCCTCGGCGGCGTCGGCAAGAGCCGGCTGGCCCAGGAAGTGGCCGTCGGGGCGCACGAGTCGGGTGGTGTGCTCGTGCTGTGGTCGTCCGCGACGAGCCACCGGGACCTGCTGAGAACGACCGACCTCGGTGAACTCGCCGTCCTCGTCGGCGATCGCCCGGCCCTGCTGGTCCTCGACGGGCACCCGGCCGACCGCGTCCGGCTCGACGACCTGGCCGTCCTGCTGCGCGAGTGCCGCGGGCTGCGGGTCCTCGCCACCGCCCCGGCACCGTTCGGCCTGCCCGGCGAGCGCGTCTTCCCGCTGACGCCGCTCGCCGTGCCCGAACCCGGCGTCGACGGCCCCGCCGCGCTCATGGCCGTGCCGTCGGTCCGGCTGCTGGTCCGCGAGGCCCGCCAGGTCCGGCCCGGCTTCTCCCTCGACCGGACCACGGCCGCCGACGTCGCCGCGCTCTGCCGCCGCCTCGACGGCATCCCGGCCGCGCTCGAGGCGGCCGCCTGCTGGTTCCTGGTCTACGAACCGGCGGACGTCCTCGAGCACGTGCGGACCGACCCGTTCGCGCTGACCGCGGACCACCGGCCGGGGCTGCGCGACACCCTCGACTCGGCGGTGCGCGGCCTCGACGACGCCGAAGTCTCCCTCCTGGCGCGCCTGACGGGACTCGACGCTGGCTGGTCGATCGGCGACGTCGCCGTCCTGACCGGCATCCCGGCGGCGGCCGGCGCCCGGTTCGTCCGCCGCCTCGTCGTGCACGGCCTGGTCCGCCCGGCGGGCCCGGACCGCACCCGGTTCCGCACCCTGGACCTGGTGAGCGCCCTGGGCCTGGACCACCGGGTGGCGGTCTGACCCGGCGCCCGGCAACGGTCTTGAATGACTCATTCAGGTCTTCGGAGGTCCTGAATGAGTCATTCAAGACCTTCGAGCCGTCGGGGCGGCCAGGTCGGGAGGGCGGCTCCGGTCCAGAACCACCGGCCGGCGACGTCATGAACGACCCGTTCACCTCGACCAACGGCATGAACGACCCGTTCATGCCGTCCGCGCCCGCCCGACGGCAGACCGGCAGACCGGCAGGCCGGCAGACCGAGCAGGCCGGCAGACCGGCGGACCGGCGAAGGTCTTGAATGAGTCATTCGAGACCTCCGAGCCGGCGCGCCACCTCCGGGCCGATCTGCGCCAGCGCCGCCGGTGTCGTCAGCTCGCCGTGCCGGACCGCGACATCGTGCACGGTCAGACGGCCCGCCACGTACGGCTCCCACGACGACGGCCGGGGCGAATCGGCGTGCTTCCCTTCCGTGGCCCGGAAGAACAAGACGTCACCCGGGAACCCGTCCGGCCGGTGCCCCCGGGCCAGCGCGCTGTTGTGGGCGAACACCCCCGGCAGCGCGTCCACCACCGCCGGCGCGAGCGCCGCCAGCGGGCTGTCCTCCGCCAGGAGGATCGACCGGACCCTGGCCGCGTCCACGTCGTCGGGTACGTCGTGGCCGAGCGAAGCCAGCAGCGCGGCGAGCGGGTCGGCCGGGGCCGTTGCCGGGCCGGACGGCGGGTAGCCGTCCAGCATCGCCAGCAGTCCGACCTCCTCCCCCTGCTCCCGCAGCTGCGCGGCCATCGCGTGCGCCACCTGCGCGCCGAACGACCAGCCGAGCAGGTGGTACGGCCCGCGCGGGCGCACCCGGCGAAGCTGCTCCAGGTAGTCCTTGACCAGCTCGTCGACCGTGGACGGCTGGCGATCCGGCTGGGTGAGGCCGCGCGATTGCAGTGCGTAGACCGGCCGGTCGACGTGCGCGAGCAGGCCCGAGTACACCCAGCCGAGGCCGGCGGCCGGGTGGACGCAGAACAGCGGCGCGCCGGAACCCGCCGGGCGCAGCGGCAGCAGGACCGCCAGTTCGTCGCGGTCGGTGCCGGTCGCGGTGCCCGTCCCCAGCCGCCGCGCCAGCCCGGCGACGGTCGGGGTCTCGAACAGCACCCGGATGCCCAGCTCGGCGCCGAGCTCCCGGCGGATCAGGCTGATCAGCCGCGCGGCGATCAGCGAATGCCCGCCGAGGTCGAAGAAGCCGTCGTCGATCGACACCTCCGGCACGTCGAGGACCTCGGTGAAGAGGCCGCACAAGGCCCGTTCGAGGGCCGTGCGCGGGGCCCGGCCCACCACCGCGGCCGTGACCGGGGCGGGGAGCGCGGTGCGGTCGAGTTTCCCGTTCGGGGTGAGCGGGAGGTCTTCGAGCACCACGAACGCCGAAGGCACCATGTGCCCGGGCAGGAACGCCTCGCAGTGGGCCTTCGCCGGGACGTCGGACCCGGCGGCGAGGTAGGCGACGAGCCGGTCTTCGCGCAGCACGGTCACCGCCTGCCGGACGCCGGGGCAGCGGCCGAGCACGGCGTCGATCTCGCCGAGCTCGATCCGCACGCCGCGGACCTTCACCTGGTGGTCGGCCCGGCCGAGGAAGTCGAGCCGGCCGTCGCGCCGCCACCGCACGACGTCGCCGGTGCGGTACAGCCGCTCCCCAGGGCCGCCGAACGGGTCCGCGACGAAGGACGCGGCGGTCAGGCCGGGCCGGCCGAGGTAGCCGCGGGCGAGCCCCGCCCCGGCCAGGTACAGCTCCCCCGGCACGCCCGCGGGCACCGGGTTCAGCCGCCGGTCGAGGACGTGGACGCGCGTGTTCGGCACCGGGCCGCCGATGTCGGGCGGGCCGTCGCCGTCCGGGGTGACGTCCCCGCCGGTGGCCATCACGCTGCACTCGGTCGGCCCGTAGCCGTTGACCAGCCGGAAGCCGGCCCCGGCGGGCGGACGGCGGCGCAGCCGGTCCCCGCCGGCGACGACGACCCGCAGGTCCGGGCCCGGGAAGCCGGGTTCGTCGAGCATCAGCTCCAGCCGCGGTGTCGGCAGGAACGCCACTGTGATCCCGGTGAGCCAGTCGGCGAGCGCGCCGGTGTCGTCGAGCACGCGCTGGGCGGGCAGGTGCACCGACGCGCCCGCGGTGAGCAGCGGCCAGGTCTCGAAGACGGCGGCGTCGAACCCCAGCGCGGCCACGTGCCCGCCCCGGTCTTCGGCCGTGACGCCGAATTCGCGGTGGTACCAGGCGCAGAGGTGGGCGAGCCCGCCGTGGTCGAGCACCACGCCCTTCGGCCGCCCGGTCGACCCCGACGTGTAGATGACGTAGGCGGCGTCACGCGGGGCCGGGGCGACCGGTGGCGCCGACGGCGGCCGGGCGGCGATCGCGGCGGCTTCGGTGTCGAGGCACAGCACCCGCGCGGTCCCTTCGACCCGCGGGGCGAGATCGGTGGTGGTGACCACGACCGGCGCGGCGGCGTCGGCGAGCATGAACGCCAGCCGGTCGGCCGGGTAACCGGGGTCGAGCGGCACGTACGCGCCGCCGGCCCGCAGCACGGCGAGCTGGGCGACGAGCAGTTCCGGCCCGCGCGGCAGGCAGACGCCGACCAGCGTGCCGCGGGTGATCCCGAGGTGGTGGGCCAGCCGGTTGGCCCGCCGGTTCAGCTCCGCGTAGCCGAGTTCCCCGGCTTCGCTGACGACGGCGACGCCGTCGGTGCGGTCGGCGATCTGCGCCGGAACCGCGCGCCACGGGCCGAAGTCCACCGGGTCCGGCGCGGTGAGCAACCGGCGCCGTTCCGCCGGAGCCAGCACGTCGAGCCGGTCGATCGGGGTGTCCGGCG
Organism: Amycolatopsis sp. cg9; assembly: GCF_041346945.1. Lineage (NCBI taxonomy): Bacteria > Bacillati > Actinomycetota > Actinomycetes > Pseudonocardiales > Pseudonocardiaceae > Amycolatopsis > Amycolatopsis sp. cg9. The sequence goes on from NZ_CP166850.1 coordinate 8,612,058, forward strand.
ACGCGATCGCCGCGGCGAGGACCCGGCGCAGCCGCGTGACGAAGCCGGTGACGGTCTCGCGGTCGAACAGGTCGGTGCGGTAGGCGAGCCCGCCGCCGATCCCGCTCGCGCGGCCGGGCTCGAGCTCGTGCAGCGACAGCGCCAGGTCGAAGGCCGCGGTCCGCACGGCGACCGGCTCGCCGCTCACCCGCAGGCCGGGCAGCTCGAGGTCGGCGTCGTCGGCGTTCTGCAGCACGAACAGCACCTGGAACAGCGGGTGCCGCGCCAGCGACCGGGCCGGGTTGAGCTCGTGCACCAGCCGCTCGAACGGGACGTCCTGGTGGGCGAAGGCGCCCAGGTCGGTTTCGCGGACGCGGGCGAGCAGCTCCCGGAACGTCGGCGCGCCCGCGGTGTCGACGCGCAGGACCAGCGTGTTGACGAAGAACCCGACGAGGTCGTCGAGGGCTTCGTCGGTGCGGCCGGCGACCGGGGTGCCGATCGGGATGTCGTCCCCGGCACCCAGCCGGCTCAGCAGCACGGCGAACGCGGCCTGCAGCACCATGAACAGCGTGACTCCGCCTTCGCGGGCCAGATCCCGGAGCCCGGCGTGCAGGACGGCGTCGAGCTCGACCGGGACCGAGGCACCGCCGTGCCCGGCCACCGCCGGCCGCGGCCGGTCGGCCGGCAGTGCCAGCTCCTCCGGGAGACCGGCCAGCCGCTCGCGCCAGTACGCCAGCTCCGCGCCCAGAATCGAGCCGTCGTCGTCCGGGTCGCCCAGGACTTCGTGCTGCCACAGGGCGTAGTCGCGGTACTGGACCGGCAGCTGTGTCCACTGTGGACTCGTTCCGGCGCAGCGGGCGGTGTAGGCCGTGGAGAGGTCGCGCACGAGCGGGCCCATCGACCAGCCGTCGCTGACGATGTGGTGCTGCACCAGGACGAGGACGTGGTCGGTTTCGCCGAGGACGAGCAACCCGGGCCGGAACGGCCGGTCCGTGGTGAGGTCGAAGGTCGCCGCCGAGGCCGCGTCGAGGGCTTCGGCCAGCCCGGACTCGTCGATCGTCCGGACGTCGAGCACGCCGTCGGCAGGCAGGACCTGCTGGCACGGGCTGCCGTCCACCTCCGGGAAGATCGTGCGCAGGGCCTCGTGGCGGCCGGTGACGTCGGCCAGCGCGGCGGTCAGCGCGGCCCGGTCGAGGCGGCCGGTGAGCCGCAGCGCGCAGACCACGGCGTACCCGGCGTCCCGGCCGTGCAGCTGGTTGAGGAACCAGAGCCGGTGCTGGGCGTGGGACAGCGGGATCCGGTCCGGGACCGGCCGCGGGCGCAGCGCGGGCCGGACGGGCCTGCCGTGGTCGATCCGGGCGGCGAGCCCGGCGACGGTCGGGGCCTGGAACAGGTCGCGGATCCCCAGTTCGACGCCGAGCGCGGACCGCGCCCGGCTGATCAGGCGCGTCGCCAGCAGCGAGTGGCCGCCGAGGTCGAAGAAGCCGTCGTCGATCCCGACCCGGCCGGCGCCGAGCAGCTCGGCGTACAGTCCACAGAGGATTTCCTCGGCCGGGTTCCGCGGTGCGCGGGAGGAAGCGGACTCGACCGCCGGGATCGGTAGCGCGCGGCGGTCGATCTTCCCGTTGGGGGTCAAGGGAAGCCGGGGCAGCACCAGGACGGCGGCCGGCACCATGTACTCGGGCAGGACGGCGGCCAGGTGGCCCCGCACCTCGGCCGGTCCGGCGGTGCCGGTGCAGTACAGGACGAGCCGCCGGTCCCCCGGGACGTCCTCGCGCACGACAGCGACGGCCTGCGTGACGCCCGGGTGCCGGGTCGCCGCACCGGAGACCTCACCGAGCTCCAGCCGCTGGCCGCGCAGCTTGACCTGGTCGTCGGTGCGGCCGAGGTAGTCCAGCTCGCCCGTGTGGGTCCAGCGCACGAGGTCGCCGGTGCGGTACATCCGCTCCCCCGGCGTGCCGGGATCGGGCACGAACCGCTCCGCCGTCAGGCCGGGCCGGTGCAGGTAACCGTCGGCGAGCTGGATCCCGGCGAGCCAGAGTTCGCCGGGCACGCCGGGCGGCACCGGGGAAAGCCGCTCGTCGAGGACGTACGCGCGGGTGTTCCACACCGGACGTCCGATGGGGACGGTGGACTCGCCCGGGGTGTACGGGTGGTGGCTGGCCTCGACGGCGAACTCGGTGGGACCGTAGAAATTGGACAGTCGCGCGGGCAGCGCCGCCGCGCACCGCCCGGCCAGCGCCGGGGTGAGCGCTTCGCCACCGCAGAACACCTGCCGCAGCGACGTCACGGCACCGGGTTCGGCGAGGAAGGCTTCGAGCATCGCCGGGACGAAGTGCGCCACCGTGACCCGCTCGGCGCGGACCAGTTCGCGCAGGTACGCGGGATCGCGGTGCCCGTCGGGCCGCGCGACGACCAGGGCCGCCCCGGCGATCAGCGGCCAGAACAGCTCCCACACCGAGACGTCGAACCCGGTCGGCGTCTTCTGCAGCACCCGGTCGCCGTCGCCGAGCGCGTAGTCGGCCTGCATCCACGCCAGGTGGTTGACGATCCCGGCGTGCGACATCAGCACGCCCTTCGGCCGCCCGGTCGACCCGGACGTGTAGAGCACGTAGGCCGGGTGGGCGGCGGTGATCCCGGGCAGCGGCGCGTCGCCGTCCAGCCGGGTCTCCGGGGTGAGCACCAGCGACGGGCGCGCGTCTTCGAGGAGGAACTCGATGCGCTCGGCCGGGTAGCCGGGGTCGACCGGCAGGTAGGCCGCACCGGCGCGGTGGACGGCGTGCACCGCCACGACCAGGTCGGGTGAGCGCGGCAGCCGCACCGCGACGACGTCGCCGGGCCGGACTCCGTGGGCGCTCAAGGCGCGCGCCAGCCGCTCGACCCGGGCATCCAGCTCGGCGTAGCTCAGCGACTCGCCTTCGAAGACCACCGCCGTCGCGTCCGGCGTGCGGGCCGCCTGGCGGGAGAACAACGCGGGTAGCGTCTCCGCGGAGATCGGCGCCTCCGTCGCCGTCCACCCGGCGAGCGACCGGCGGTCCGCCTCGGACAGGAGGTCGATGCGGTCCACCGGGGTGTCCGGGTCGGCCGCGACCGCGCCGAGGAGCCGGACCAGGCGGCCGGCGAGCGCTTCGGCGGTGGTGCGGTCGAACAGGTCGGCGGCGTAGGACAGCGAGCCGCGGATCCCGTCGTCGTGCTCGGCGAGGTTCAGGCCGAGGTCGAACTTCACCGCGTCGGAGTCCAGGACCTCCGGGGTGACGTCGAGGCCCGGCAGCGCCAGCTCGGCGTCGCCGGTGTTCTGCAGCACCAGGAACACCTGGAACAGCGGGTGCCGCGCGAGGGACCGGGCCGGGTTGAGCTCGTGCACCAGCCGCTCGAACGGGACGTCTTGGCGGGCGTAGGCCGCGAGGTCGGTTTCGCGGACGCGGGCGAGCAGCTCGCGGAAGGTCGGGGCGCCGCTGGTGTCGGTCCGCAGGACGAGGGTGTTGACGAAGAAGCCGATCAGCCCGTCGAGGGCTTCGTCGGTGCGGCCGGCGATCGCCGTGCCGATCGGGACGTCCTCCCCCGCGCCCGAGCGGGTCAGCACCGTGGCGAGGGCCGCCTGCAGCACCATGAACAGGGTCGCCTGCGCGGACCCGGCCAGTGCCCGGAGCCGGCTGGCCAGGTCCGCGCCGATCTCGACCGGCACCGAGTCGCCCCGGTGCGAGGACACCGCCGGGCGGGGCCGGTCGAGCGGCAGCGGCAGTTCGTCCGGGAGACCGGCGAGCCGCTCCCGCCAGAAAGCCAGCTGAGCGGCCAGCAGCGAGTCCGGATCGGCCGCGTCGCCGAGCAGATCCCGTTGCCAGAGCGTGTAATCGGCGTACTGCACCGGCAACGGTGTCCAGTCCGGCGCCCGGCCGTCCCGGCGCGCGGTGTACGCCTCGGCGAGGTCGGCGACCAGCGGGCCCATGGACCAGCCGTCGGCGGCGATGTGGTGCAGCGTCAGCCGGAGCACGTGGTCGTCCGGCGCCTCGGCGACGAGCGACGCGCGGAACGGCGGCTCGCGCGTCAGGTCGAACGGCCGTGCGCCGGGTGCCGTCAGCTCGGGCCGCCAGCCGTCCAGGACCACCTGGCGGGGCTCGCCGTCGGCGGCCGGGAAGATCGTGCGCAGGACCTCGTGCCGTTCGACGACGTCGCCGAGGGCGGCGCTCAGCGCGTCCCGGTCCAGCTCGCCGCGCAGCCGCAGGGCGAGCGGCATGTCGTACGCGCCGGTGTCGTCGCCGAACTGCAGGAGGAACCAGAGCCGGTGCTGGGCCGGGGAAAGCGGCATCGGCTCGGGCCGCGGCACCGGCCGCAGCGCCGGGCGGGCCGCGCCGGCTCCGGCGAGCCGGGGGGCCAGCTCCGCGACGGTCGGGGCGTCGAACAGGTCGCCGATGCCGAGCTCCGCGCCGAACGCGGCGCGGATCCGGCTGACCAGCTTGGTGGCGAGCAGCGAGTGGCCGCCGAGGTCGAAGAAGCCGTCGTCGATCCCGACCCGCCCGGCCCCGAGGACGTCGGCGAAGAGCCCGCACAGGATCTCTTCGCGGGCGTCGCGGGGCGCCCGGGACACGCCGGCGGTGAAGTCCGGTGCCGGGAGCGCGCCGCGATCGAGCTTGCCGTTCGGGGTCCGCGGCAGGGCGGGGAGCACGACGAACGCCGACGGGACGAGGTGCCGCGGAACGAACGCGCCGACGTGACCCGCCAGCTCGGCCGGGTCCGCGTCGCCCACGAAGTAGGCGACGAGCCGCTCCTCACGCAGGATGACGGCCGCCTCGCGCACCTCCGGGTGCTCCGCGGCGACGGCCGCGATCTCCCCCGGTTCGACGCGCAGGCCGCGCAGCTTGACCTGCTCGTCGGTCCGGCCGAGGTAGTCCAGCTCGCCCCCTGCGGTCCAGCGGACGAGGTCGCCGGTGCGGTACATCCGCTCGCCGGGCCCGCCGAACGGGTCGGCGAGGAACCGGTCGGCGGTCAGGCCGCCGCGGTGCAGGTAGCCGTCCGCGAGCTGGGCCCCGGCGAGGTACAGCTCGCCCGGCACGCCCGGCGGCACGGGGCTCAGCCGGCCGTCCAGCACGTACGCGCGGGTGTTCCACACCGGCGCGCCGATCGGGATCGGTGGTCCGGTGACGACGTGAGCGGTGGCGTCGACCGCGACCTCGGTCGGGCCGTAGAGGTTGATCAGCTCGGCGCTCAGCGTCTTCGCGCAGCGCTCGGCCAGCGCGGCGGTCAGCACTTCCCCGCCGCAGAACACCTGCCGCAGGGCCGGGGAGTCCACTTCGGACAGGCTCAGGATCCCGTCGAGGATGCCGGGCACCACGTACAGCACGGTGATCCGCTCGCGCCGGATCGTATCCAGCAGGTACGCGGGATCGCGGTGGCCGTCCGGTTTCGCGACGACCAAGGCCGCTCCGGCGATCAGCGGGCGGAAGAACTCGAGCACCGAGACGTCGAAGCTGGACGGTGTCTTCTGCAGCACCCGGTCCCCGGTGGTGAGCGGGTGTTCGGCCTGCATCCACGCCAGGTGGTTGACGATCCCGGCGTGCGACATCAGCACGCCCTTGGGCCGCCCGGTCGACCCGGACGTGTAGATCACGTAGGCGGGGTGGTCCGGGCCGACCGCGGGCAGCGGGACGTCGGAGACCGGTTCGCCTAGGTCCGATTCGGGCGTGAGCACCAGGGCGGGCCGGGCGTCGGCGAGCATGAACGCCACCCGGTCGGCCGGGTAGCCGGGATCCACCGGCAGGTAGGCGGCACCGGCGCGGTGCACCGCGTACACCGCGGTGACCAGGTCGATCGAGCGCGGCAGCTGCACCGCGACGACGTCACCCGGCTGGACACCCCGAGCACGCAGGACCCGGGCGAGCCGGTCCACCCGGGCGTCGAATTCCGCATACGCCAGCGACTCGCCCTCGAACACGACCGCGGTCGCGTCCGGGGTCAGCGCGGCTTGCCGGGCGAACAGCTCCGGCAGCGTCGCCGCCGGGACCGGGGCCGCGGTGTCGTTCCAGCTCGCCAGGTTTCGATGCTCCACTTCGGACAGCAGCTCGACGCCGTCCACCCGGGACCCGGGGTCGGCGGCCACGACGGCGAGGAGCCGGACCAGGCGGTCGGCGACGTCCTGCGCGGTGGCCCGGTCGAACCGGTCGGTGGCGTATTCGAGGCTGCAGCCGAGCCCGGCGCCGCGGTCCTCGACCGTGAGGCTCAGGTCGAACTTGGCGGTACCCGACACGGTGTCGCCGGCGGTCACGGTCAGCCCGGGCAGCGTCCAGCCGCCGCCCGCGGTCCCCGCGTCGAGGAAGGAGAGCAGCACCTGGAACAGCGGGTGCCGGGCGAGCACGCGGGGCGGGTTGAGCTCCTCGACGACCCGCTCGAAGGGCAGGTCCTGGTGGGCGAAGGCGCCGAGGCCGGCGTCGCGGACCCGGGTGAGCAGCTCGCGGAACGACGGCGCGCCGCTGGTGTCGGTGCGCAGCACGAGCGTGTTGACGAAGAACCCGACGAGGCCGTCGAGGGCTTCGTCGGCGCGGCCGGCGACCGGCGTGCCGATCGGCACGTCCTCCCCCGCGCCGAGCCGGGTGAGCAGCAGCGCGAACGCCGCTTGGACGACCATGAACAGCGTCGCTTGGCTCTCCCGGGCCAGCGCCACCAGCGCCGCGTGGGTGGCGGCGTCGACCTCGGCCGAGACGACGTCCTTGCGGTGGGTCGGCACCGCGGGCCGGGGGCGGTCGGCCGGCAGGGCGATCTCGTCGGGCAGGCCGGCCAGCGCCCCGGTCCAGTGGCTCAGCTGGCGGGCCGCCAGGCTCGCCGGGTCGCGCTCGTCGCCGAGCAGCCCGGCCTGCCACAGCGCGTAGTCCGCGTACTGGACCGGCAGCGCCGGCCACGCCGGGGCCTCGCCCTGGAGGCGGGCGCCGTAGGCGGTGGCCAGGTCGGCCAGCAACGGGCCGGTCGACCAGCCGTCCGCGGCGATGTGGTGCAGGCAGAGGACGAGGACGGACTCGCCGCCCGCGCGGAACAGGCGGGCGCGCAGCGGGATCTCGCGGGCCAGGTCGAACGGCGCGCTCCCGGCGGCTTCGACCGCGGCCGGCGTGAACTCGGCGACTTCCAGCACGTCGGCGGGGACCGGCAGGACGTGCTGCCACGGCTCGCCCCCCTCGACCGGGAACACCGTCCGCAGGGTCTCGTGCCGGGCGACGACGTCCCGGCAGGCGGCCGCCAGTGCCGGGACGTCCACCGGCCCGGCGAGGCCGAGGGTGAGCGGGATGTTGTACGCGCGGTCCTGCCCGTCGATCCCGGCGAGGAACCACAGCCGCCGCTGGGCCGGGGACAGCGGGACGCGGTCCGGGCGGGGCAGCCGGGTGAGGGCCGGGCGGACCGGGCCGGGTGCCTGTGCGTCGAGGGTGGCCAGGATGCCGGCGACGGTCGGCGCCCGGAACAGCGCGCGGACGCCGAGTTCGGCGTGCAGCGCCGTGCGGATCCGGCTGATCAGCTGGGTGGCGAGCAGCGAATGGCCGCCCAGCGCGAAGAAGCCGTCGTCGAGGCCGACGGTGTCGAGCCCGAGCACGTCGGCGAAAAGTCCGCAGAGGATCTCTTCGCGCGCGGTGCGGGCCGCGCGGAACGCGACCGGCTCGTCCTCGGGCGCGGCCGGCGCGGCGACGGCCTCGACGCGCGCGAGTTCGAGCGTCCCGAGTGGACGGTCCGGGTCCGCCAGCGCCAGTTCGAGCAACCGCACCAGCATCGCGGCCATTTCGTCCACAGTGGACCTGTCGAACAGGTCGGCGGCGTACTCGAACTGGCACGACACGCCGTTCGCGTGCTCGGCGAAGACGACGCTGAGGTCGAGCTTGGCCGTCGCCAGGTCCAGCGGCACCGGCTCGACGTCGAGGCCGGGCAAGGTGAGCGCCGTTCCGTCGTCGTGCTGGAGCACGACCATGACCTGGAACAGCGGGTGCGCGGCGGCGGACCGGCCGGCGCCGAGGCGCTCGACGAGCCGGTCGAAGGGGACGTCCTGGTGGGCGTAGGCGTCGAGGCCGGTGTCGCGGACCCGCGCCAGCAGCTCGGTGAAGCCGGGGTCGCCGCTCAGGTCGGTGCGCAGCACGAGCGTGTTGACGAAGAACCCGACGAGGTCGGCCAGCGCGGCTTCGCTCCGGCCGGAGACCGGAGTGCCGAGGACGACGTCGTCGCCCGCGCCCCAGCGGTGCAGCAGTGCGGCCAGCGCCGCCTGCAGGCCCATGAACGGGGTGCAGCGCGCGGCCCGCGTGACCGCGACGAGCCGGGCGTGCAGGTCCGCCGGGAGCTCGATCTCGACGAGCCCCGCGGCGCCGGTCGTGCCGCCGGTGCGGTGCGCGGGCAGGACCATCCGCCCCGGCAGGTCCGCGAGCCGCTCGGTCCAGTACGCGAGCTGGGCGCTCAACACGCTGTCCGGGTCGTCCTCGGTGCCGAGCACCTCCCGCTGCCACTCGCTGAAGTCCAGGTACTGCACGGGAAGCGGCGCCCAGTCCGGCGCGTGGCCGTCGAGCCGCGCGGTGTAGGCGGCCGCCAGGTCGCTACCCAGCGGGCCGAGCGACCAGCCGTCGCAGGCGATGTGGTGCAGCACGAGGAGCAGGATGTGGTCGTCCGGCGCGAGCTCGAACAGCGTGACCCGCAGCGGCAGGTCTTCGGCGAGGTCGAACGGCCGCGCGATGGCGGCGGCGAGGTCGTCACCGGCCCGGACGTCGAACACGAGCCGCTCCGCCGCCGCCTCGAGCGGGAGCACCCGCTGGCCGGGCACGCCGCCGTCGACCGGGATGACCGTGCGCAGCACCTCGTGCCGGCCGAGCACGTCGGCGACGGCGGCCCGCAGCGCGCGGCGGTCGAGGTGGCCGCGCAGCCGCAGCGGGAAGGGGACGTTGTAGGTCGCGGCGGGACCTTCCAGCTGGTCGAGGAACCACAGGCGCTGCTGGCCGAACGACAACGGACGCACGGGAGGGATCCCTTCACTCGGGCAGGCGCAGGGCCCGGGCCGCGGCCACCGGCCCGCCGAAGGCGAGCAGGGCGCTGCAGATCCAGGCGACGACGGGGGTGGTGAAACTGGCGATGGCGCCGGAAACCGCGTAGGCCAGTGGCGCGCAGCCGATGCCGGACAGCGAAACCATCGACATGGCGACGCCGAGCCGGTCGCTGGGCGCGGCCTGCTGGTAGAGCGTCACGGCGGCCGGGCCGTTCTGGCCGGAGCACACACCGAGCGCGACGGCCATCGCGGCCATCGCGGGCAGCGACGTCACCAGGACCATGCCCAGGAGCAGGACGGCGATGCCGATCCCGCTGCCGACGAGCCGCACCGAGATCGGCACCCGCTCGCCGAGCAGCGCGCCGAGCCCGGCGGACACCAGCGCGCCGGCGGCCCAGCAGGCGATGAGGAGACCGACGGCGGAGACCGCCCAGCCGCGTTCGATGACCACTTCGGGCAGGCCCGGGTTCATCGGCCAGGCGAACGCGAAGTCCAGGCACAGCCCGGAAAGGAACAGCAGCCGCAGCCGCCGGTCGGCGCGCAGGAGCTTGAGGCCGTCGCCCGAACGCCGCCACAGCGGGACGTTCGACACCGTCCTCGGCGCGTCGATCGCCTTCGTCGCCGGGGCCAGGCACGCGAGGGAGACCACGCAGCCCCCGCAGACGACGGCCAGCGCGACGCCGAGGTGCCCGGTCGCGACCAGCCAGGCCCCGAACGGCGAGCCGAGGATCGGGGCGAACCGCGCCACCATGGTGCGGACCGAGTTCGCCGTGCTGAGCCGTTCCTTCGGGACCATGCGCGGCATGAGCGTGCCGAAGGACGGCGAGCCGAGGCCCAGCATCGCGCCTTCCAGCGCGGCCACGACGACCAGCAGCGGCACCGACTGCGCGGACAGCGCGACGACGACCGAGACGGCCAGCACGGCGATGCGCACCGACGTCGTCCGCAGCAGGACCGAGCGCGGGCCGAAGGCGTCGCAGATCACCCCGCCGAAGATCATCGCCAGCGCCCGGGGAACCGACTCGGCCAGCGTCACCCAGGTGACCGCGGCCGTCCCGCCGAGCTGGGCGGCGGCCCAGACGGCGGCGATGAAGAACACCTGGTCGCCGATCAGGGAGACGCCCTGACCGGTGAGCAGCAGCCCGACCCGGCCCCAGGGCGCGGTCGGCCGGGCTTCGTGCACCGGAGCTTGTGTCATGACTGGTGTCCGTTCGCGCTCAGCGGGCCCGCAGGCGCACCGGGAGGTGGTCGAAGCCGAAGTTGATGATCGACCGGTTGTGCACCGGTTCGCCGTCGAGCTCGAGCTCGGCGACCTGGTCGAGCAGGGCGGCGTAGACGGCCTTGAGCTCGGCCTTCGCCAGCGGCGCGCCGACGCAGTAGTGCGCGCCCACCCCGAGGGCGAGGTGCCGGTTCGGCGACCGGTCGAGCACGAGCTCGCGGGGCCGGTCGAAGACGTCGGGGTCGTGGTCGGCCGACCACGTCCAGACGGCGACCTTGTCCCCGGCGTCGATGACGTGCCCGCCCAGCTCGGTCCTCGTCGTGGCGGTGCGCAGGACGTGGAGGCCGACGGAGGTGTAGCGGAGCAGTTCGTCGGTGGCGAGGTCGAGATCGGCGGTCTTGAGCCGGTGCCAGGCGCCGGAGTGGTTCAGCAGCGCCCAGACGCTCATGGCGGCGGTGTGGCGCACGGTCTGCACCCCGCCGACGACGATGTTGTCGAGGTTGAGGACGACGTCCTCGATGGGCAGGAGCCGGTTCTTGATCCGGTGGGTGGCGAGGGTGCTGATGAGGTCGTCGCCCGGGTTCTTGCGCCGCTGCGCGACCTTTTCGACGAGGTAGGGCAGCAGCTTCTGGTGCCCGGCCCGCCGCGCGTCCGGCGTCTGCGCGAGGAAGGCTTCGTCGCAGACGGCGACGACGAGGTCGCGGTCGTCGCCGGGGATGCCGAGCAGGTCGCACATGACGACGAGCGGGACAGTGGCCAGAACGTCCACCAGGTCGACTTTTTCCTGCTCGACCGCGGATTTGATGACGTCCGCGGCGAGTTCGGTGATGCGTTCGGCGGTGCCGCGGACGCCCTTGGGCGAGAAGTACGGGAGGACGGGCGCGCGGAGTTCGCGGTGGCGGGGACCGTCGGAGAGCGCCATCATCTTGCCGGCGCCGGCCGGGGTGCCGCCGGTACCGAGGAGCGAGCCGCCGGTGGAGCTGAAGGTGACGGCGTCGGTGAGCACGCGGGAGCCGAGGTGGTAGCCGAGAACGGACCAGACGGGACCGTCGAGCGCGGTTTCGGTCCGGTGGACGGGAGTGCGGGCCCGGAGGTCGGCGACGATCTCGTCGACATCGGGCCGGGCCCACAGGTCGGGGTCGGTGAGATCGACGGTGGCGGTGGACACGGTTGCCTCCTCGGGCGGGTGAGCGGTGGCCTCTCGGCGCGGGGTTTCGCGTGGGGTCCGGCGTAGGGTGGTCCTGGCCGCCGAAAGGTCTTGAATGAGTCATTCAGGACCCCCGGTGACCTGAATGACTCATTCAGGACACCGCGAGCCGGGCGGGTGGGCGGCTTGCGGTGGTGCACGTCAGGCCCGGGCCGGCCCACCCGCGTGCAAGGCGCGCAGCAGCGTCGCCGGGCCGGTCGTCAGCGGAGTGGCCAGCAGGTGGCCGCCCGGCTCGGTCGACGTCGTGAAGGGGCCCGTCGTCGCGGCCGCCCACCCCGCCGTCACCGACGGCGGGAGAGCTTCGTCCCGCTCGCCGGTCACCGCGTGGATCGCGAACGTCGCCGGCTCCCCGTGGGGGCGGTAGCTGCGGCAGACCGCCAGGTCCGTCCGGATCGTCGCCACCGCCAGTTCGCGGATCGCGGGGTCGTCCGGCAGCGCCCCGGCCAGGCCGCACCGCTCCAGCAGTTCCGACGCACGTTGCCCGGTCGGCGGGATCGAGCCCGGCCACGCGGCGGGCGGGGGTGCGCACGCCGGGACCACGATCCTCGGCCGGTGCCCGGCGGGCAGGGCGCGGGCGACCTCGTACGCCAGCAGCCCGCCGAAGCTCTGGCCGTAGAACAGCGATCCCGGCCGCAAGTGCGGGAGGAGCCCTTCGACGACCGACGTCACCAGCGCGGCGAAGCTCCCCGGCATCACGTCGGTGAAGCGGCCGCCGCGCGCGGGGAGGCGGATCGCCCGGACCTCCAGGGCCGGGGCCAGTGCCGCCGCCAAGCCGGCGAACGCCGTGACGTCGCCGCCCGCGTGCGGGAAGCACACCGCCTGCGGGGTCCCGGCGGCCAGCGGGTACGGGCGGTAGCACCAGTCCCCCGCGATCGCCGGTCGCGGGCCGGCCGCCACGGTCACCGGGTCCCCCGGCGGCCGATCAGCGCGACCGCCGGGCGGGACGGCGCCTCCCGGGCCGCCGCGACCGTCTCGACGAACTCGGCCAACGTCGCCGACGCCATCAGATCGCGCAGCGACAGATCGACCGAAAATTCGTCCCGCACGCGGTACACCACCCGCAACGCGGTCAGCGAATGCCCGCCCAGCTCGAAAAACCCGTCTTCCGGGCCGACCCGGTCGACGCCCAGCTCCTCGGCCCAGACCGCCGCTATCGTCGCCAGCACCTCAGACCCCGAGCGCGACGCGCAGGCTCTTCGGGCGGATGTCGGTCCACGTCTCGTCGACCCACGCCACGCACTCCTCGCGGCTGCCGCTCTTGCCCGCCGGCTGCCAGCCCGCCGGTACCGGCAGCTCGGCCGGCCAGATCGAATACTGCTCCTCGTCGTTGACGACGACCGTGAAGTCCTTGAACGCGTCCACAGTGGATTCCTTTCCTCAGATCAGCTGACGGTGTCCCGCGACCAGCGCGGCGAGTTCTTCGGCATAAGCGGTCACGTAGGCCTCGGCGACGTCGTCCGGGACCAGCGACCGGAGGTGGTCCACGGCCAGCAGGATCCGGCCCGACGCCGGGTCCTGCACCAGGGCGACGCCGAGGGCGAAGTTGGTCGGCTCGTAGCGCATGTCCGGCTCGCAGCCGATCCGGTCGTCGACGATGCTCGTCGCCGAGCCCGCGAGCCGGCCCAGTGCGTGGAACCGCAGGAACGCGAAACACGCTTCGAGCCGCGGGCCGGCCATCATCCGGGCCAGCCGGGCGAACGGGACCCGGCGGTGCGGCAGCAGCTCGACCTCGGCCTCGTGCACCGCGCGCACGAGATCCGGCTCCGACGCGGTCACCACCAGCGGGACCGTGTTGAGGAACAGCCCGTACGCCTCCGTGCCGCTGCGTTCCTCCAGCCGGCCGTTCACCGAGAGCCCCGTGGTGACCCGGTCGCGGCCGGTGATCCGGGACAGCGCCCGGACGTGCGCGGCCAGCGCGGCCGCCTTCACCGGGACGCCTGCCGCGGCCGCGATCGCCTCGAGCTGGGCCGGGGCCTCCGGCAGGACCCGCTCCAGCGTGCGCGGGATCTCCGCCGTCGCCGCCTCGGAGCCGGCACCGGACGACCAGAGCGCGCCGTCCGCGTCGCGAAGCCGGGAACGCCAGAACCGCTCGCTCTCCGGCGAAGCCGACGCGGCTCGCTCGGCGGCCACGAAGTCGCGGAACGTCGACGCGGGCGGCGGCGCGAGCGGGGTGTCCGGCGACGCGTGCCGCTCCAGGATCTCGGTGAGCAACGAGGTGAAGCTCCAGCCGTCCAGGATCGAGTGGTGCTCCGCGATGGTCAGCTGGAAGGCGTCGTCGGCGAGCCGTTGCGCGACGACGCGGAACAGCGGCGCGGAACGCAAGTCGAAGCGCATCGCACAGCAGGCGTCGAAGACCGAAGCGACGGCCGAACGCTGCTCGGCGAAGGGAAGACCGCGCAGGTCCGCAGTGGACACCGGCGCCGGTGCCGAGGCGTGCACGAGCTGCATGGGCTCGCGGTGGCCGATCACGTCGAACGTCGTCCGCAGCACGGGGTGCCGGGAGATGACGCCGGCGACCGCCGCGTGCAGGGCGTCCTCGTCGAGGCGCCCGGCGACCCGGTAGCTGTTGACGTTGTGGTAGCCACCGGCGTCGCCGGACAGCTCCATGTGGTAGATCATCCCGAGCTGCATCGCGGCCATCGGGTAGGCGTCGACGACGTCCGCGGGCAGCTTCGCCAGGTCCTCTTCGGACAGTCCGGCGAACGGCCGCGCGGCCGGGACGTCGACGGCACCCGGCTTCAGCAGCGGCGCCAGGGCCGCCGGGGTGGGCGCCGCGAACAGGTCCGGCAGCGTGAGCGTCCAGCCGCGGTCCCGCAGCTTGCCCGCCAGGTGCACCGCGCGGATGGAGTCGCCGCCGAGGTGGAAGAAGTTGTCGTGCGCGCCCGCCCCGGTGACACCGAGGACGTCGGCGTACAGCTCGGTGAGCAGCCGCTCCCCCGGGGTGCGCGGCTCGGCGTGCTGCCGCGTCGGGCGGGGCGCGGCGGGTGCCGGCAGGGCCGCCCGGTCCAGCTTGCCGTTCACCGTCACGGGCAGCCGGTCGAGGACGGTCACCGTCGCCGGGATCATGTGCTCCGGCAACGACGTGGCCAGGAACGACCGCGCGTCGGCGTACTCCAGGGTTCCGACGACGTAGGCCGCCAGCCGGTCGTCGTGCACGGTGACCGCGCACGCGCCGACCGCGGGGTGCGTCCCCAGCGCGTGCTCGATCTCGCCGAGCTCGATGCGGAAGCCGCGGACCTTGACCTGGCTGTCGCACCGGCCGACGTACTCCAGGCCACCGCCGGCGAGCCGCCGGGCGACGTCGCCGGTGCGGTAGAGCCTCGCTCCCGGGGAAGCCGAGAACGGGTCCGGCAGGAACCGCCGCGCGGTGAGCCCCGCTCGCCCCCAGTAGCCGTGGGCGAGCGCGCCGCCGCCGATGTACAGCTCGCCCGGCACGCCCACCGGGCACGGCCGCAGCCACTCGTCGAGCACGTGGGCGCTCAGGTGCGGCAGCGGCGCGCCGATCAGGCTCCGCTCGAACCCCGCCGGTCCGGTGACGTCGTGCGTGGTGACGTGCACGGTGGTCTCGGTGATGCCGTACAGGTTGCACAGCGGCGCGGACAGCCCGAGCGCGAACCACCGGCGCACGACCGCCGGGTCCAGCGCCTCACCGCCGAGCATGACCTGCCGCAGGGCGGGCAACGCGGGCCCGGTGCGGAGGGCGGCTTCGAGCTGGCGCAGCGCCGACGGCGTCTGGCACAGCTGCGTGACACCCTCCGCCGCGAGCAGCGCGGCGAAGGCCTCCGGCGACCGGCTGGTCAGGTAGGGCACGACGACCAGGCGGCCGCCGTGGTGCAGCGGCCCCCACAGCTCCCAGACCGTCCAGTCGAAGGCGTAGCTGTGGAACAGCGTCCACACGTCGGTCTCGCGGAACGCGAAGTGCGCGCGCCCGGATTCCATCAGCCGCCCGGCGTGCTCGTGGGCCACGGCGACGCCCTTGGGCCGGCCCGTCGAGCCGGAGGTGAAGATCAGGTAGGCCAGGTCACCGGGGCGGACCGGTACGCGCGGCCGGTCCGCGGGGTAGGCCGAGACGTCCTGCCCGACGTCGAACACCGGCCCCGCGGTGTCCTGGTCGGTGACGACCAGCCGCACCCCGGTGTCGCCGAAGACGAACGCCGCACGGTCGTCCGGGGCGGCCGGGTCCACCGGCACGTAGGCGGCGCCGGCCTTCAGGACGGCCAGGATCGCGGTGACGATCGCCTCGCTCCGGTCCAGCAGCAGGCCGACCCGGTCGCCGGGGCGGACCCCGGCCGCGATCAGGGCGTGTGCGAGCCGGTTGGCCCGCCGGTCCAGCTCGGCGTAGGTCACGCTCTCGCCGTCGAAGGTCACGGCGGGCCGGCCGGGGAACCGGTCCACGGCGTCTTCGAAGGACTCGTGCAGGCACCGGGGCTCGGCGGTGGTGACGGAAGCGGGCCACGCCGGCTCCAGCTCGACTCTCCACAGTAGACCGTCCGGTTCGGACAGCACGGCGGCCAGCAGGGTGCGCCACTGCCCGGTCAGCCGGTCGATCGTCGCGGCGTCGAACAGGCTGGTGCGGTACTCGACCTCCCCGCGCAGCTCGCCGTCGTCGAAGGTCGACCAGGTGAGGTCGAACTTGCTGGTGCCGTTGTGGTGCACCCGCCGGGTCGCGGTGAGCGGCCCGAACCGCAGCGGCTCGGCCTCCTCCGCGTGCGCCCCGAACACGACCTGCACCAGCGGCGCGTGCCGGGCCGAGCGCTCGAGGCCCAGCGCGTCGACCACGACGTCGAACGGCACGTCCAGGCAGGCGTAGGCGTCGAACGCGGTGTCGCGCACGTGCGCCACGAGGTCGCGGAAGCTCGCCGCGCGGTCGACGCGCAGCCGCAGCGGCAGGATGTTGACGAAGTAGCCGATCAGGTCGGCCAGCTCCGGCCGGTCCCGCGTGGTCACCGGGGTGCCGACGACCAGGTCGGCCGCGCCGGTGCAGCGGTTCAGCAGCGCGGCGAACGCGGCCAGCTGCACGACGAACGGCGTCGCGTCCAGTTCGGCGGCCAGCGCACCGATCCGCGCGGCCAGGCCGGCCGGGAGCGCGAACTCGCGGGTGTCGCCGTCGAAGTCCTGCCGTGCGGGCGCCTCCCGGTCGGCCGGCACCTCGAGGCGCGTGGGCGCACCGGCCAGCTGCTCCCGCCAGTACGCCAGCGGTTCGTCGCAGGGCTCGGCTCCGGTCGCGTAGTCGGCGTACTGGGTGGTCAGCTCGGGCAGCACGGGCGCCCGGCCTTCGACGGCCGCGGTGTAGAGCTCCGCCAGCTCCCGCTCGAACACCCCGGACGACCAGCCGTCCCAGACGATGTGGTGCACGACGAGGACCAGTGTCACCGGATCCACCAGGGCCGCCCGCAGCACCGGGCCGGTTTCGAGGTCGAACCCGGTGGTGAGGTCGGGAGCGCCGCGGTGCAGCGGGATCCGGACGTGGTCGTGGACCGTCTGCAGTGGACCGTCCGGGCCCGCCGAGAACGTCGTGCGCAGGACTTCGTGCCGCCGGACGATCCCGTCGATGGCGCCTTCGAGCACGTCCGGGTCGACCGGCCCGTCGAAGGTGAACACCCACGGCACGGTGTAGGCGGCGGAGCCGGGGTTCCAGCGGTCGAGGAACCACAACCCGCACTGGAGCCCGGAAACCGGGGCGGTGCGGCCGGTCATGCCCGCACCTCCAGCCGCCGGGCCAGCGCACGGACGGTCCGGGAGGCGAACACCAGCCGCGGCGCGACCCGGGTGCCGGTCTCGGTGGACAGGCGCAGTGCCACGCGGACCGCGGCCAGCGAGTTGCCGCCGAGCCGGAAGAAGCTGTCGTCGACGCCCACCGCGTCGATCCCGAGCACCTCGGCCCACACGGCCGACACCAGCCGTTCGGCCTCGGTGGCGGCGGGGTCCGCCGGCACCGCGGCCACGACGCCGTCCGGGTCGGGCAGCCCGGACCGGTCGAGCTTCCCGTTGGCGGTCAGCGGAAGCGCGTCGAGGGCGGTGACGCTCGCCGGGATCATGTAGTCCGGCAGCAGCGTGGCGAGGTGGTCGCAGACGTCCTGGTAACCGGGGGCGGCGGCGCGGGCGACGACGTAGGCCGCGAGCCCGTCGCCGTGCGCGACCACGGCGCAGTCCCTGACCCCGGCGTGCCGCGCCAGCGCGGCGGCGACTTCGCCGGGCTCGACCCGGAAGCCGCGGATCTTCACCTGGTCGTCGGCGCGGCCGGTGATGGTGAGCAGGCCGTCCGGGGTGCGGCCGCCGACGTCGCCCGTGCGGTACATCCGCGAGCCCGGCGGGCCGAGCGGGTCGGGCAGGAACCGGTCGGCGGTCAGGCCCGGCTGCCCGACGTAGCCGAGGGCCAGCCCGGCCCCGGTCGCGTAGAGCTCGCCTTCGGCCGACGGCCGGAAGTGGTCGTCGAGCACCCGGACGTCCTTGTGCGCGACCGGCACGCCGATGGGGATGGCGGCCGCGGTCACGTCCGCGGCGCCGACGACGTGGCAGGTGGTGAAGCCCATGCTCTCGACCGGGCCGTAGCCGTTGACGATCCGCACGTGCGGGTAGCGCTCGCGCAGCCGGGCCACGTGGGCGACCGAGGCGCGCTCGCCGCCGGTGAACACCACGCGCAGGCCGGCGAAGATCGCCGGGAACTCGTCGACGAGGAAGTTGAACAGGGTGGCCGACAGCTGCAGCTGCGTGACGCCGTGCCGGGCGACGAGCGCGGTCATCGTCTCCGGGTCCGGGCGCTGGCCGGGGTGCAGCACGCAGGTGCCGCCGAAGAGCAGCGGGCCGTAGACCTCCAGGCCGAAGGCGTCCCAGGACACCGGCGAGCACTGCAACCACACCTCACCGGGCGCGAAGAGCGCGTAGTCCTGGTCCAGGTAGGTCCCGGCGAGGGCGCGGTGCGACGCCGCCACGCCCTTCGGCCGGCCGGTGGAGCCGGACGTGAACATCACGCACGCCACCGCGTCGACCTCGACGGCGACGCCGAGGTCGTCCCCGGGGCCGTCGGCGGCCGCGACGAACGCGCGGTCCACGACCAGCCTCGCCCCGGACGCCGCGATCGCGTCCGCCCGCCGGGCTTCGGGCAGCTCCGGGTCCAGCAGCGTGTAGCCCGCGCCCGCCTTGAGGACGCCGAGCAGGGCCACGACCAGGTCGGTGTCCCGCTCGATCAGCACGGCGGCGACCGCGCCTTCGGTCACGCCGTGGGCGCGCAGGCGGCGGGCGACGCGGTTGGCCCGCGCGTTCAGCTCCGCGTAGCTCAGCTCGTCGTCGCCGGAGACGAGGGCGACGGCGTCCGGGCTCAGCGCGGCCTGCCGCTCGAACAGCTCGTGCACGGGGAGGACGGCGGTCTCGGTCGCTTCGGGCCGCACGAACTCGTCCGGCTCGGTGACCAGCTCGGTCACCGCCGTCAGCCAGGCTTCGCCCAGCGCGGTCAGCGTCGCGGCCTCGAACAGGTCGGTGTCGTACTCGATCCGGCCGCCGAAGCCGGTGCCGTCGTCCTCGACCGACCACGACAGGTCGAACCGGGACAGCTCGTTGACGTGCAGCCGCCGCGAGAGCCGGGCTTCGCCGTAGGGCAGCGGGTCCGGGTCGGCGGTGTGCATCTCGAAGACCAGCTGGAACAACGGGTTCCGGTCGCCGGAGCGCTCCCCCAGCACCCGGCCGGTGATCTCCTCCAGCGGTACGTCCTGGTGGCGGTAGCCGTCGAGGGCGACGCCGCGGACGTGGTCGAGCACGTCCCGCCGGGTCGCCCCGGCCTCGACGCGGAACCGCAGCGGGAGGAGCGTGATGAAGTAGCCGATGAGGGCGTCGAGCTCCGGCCGTTCGCGGACGCTGACCGGAGTGCCGACGACGAGGTCGGCGGCGCCGCCGGTCCGGTGCACCGCGAGCACCAGCCCGGCCAGCAGCACCATGAACGGAGTCGCGTCGGCTTCCTGCGCGAATTCGCGGACCGCGGCGGCGAGACCGGCGTCGAGCGCGAAGCGGTGGTAGCCGCACAGGTGCGCGGGTTCGGCGGGCCGCGGGTGGTCGGGAACGACGGCCGGGCGGTCCGGCAAGCCGCGCAGGTGCTCGGCCCAGAAGCCGAGCTGCCGCTCGGCGATCCCGGTGTCCTGCAACCAGTTCGCGTAATCGGCGTACTGGACGGCGAGGCCGGGCAGCCGCGGCTCGCGGCCTTCGACGAGCGCGGTGTAGCACTCGCGCAGCTCCCGGTCGAGCACGGCGAGGGAGCCTTCGTCCCAGACGATGTGGTGGAAGACGAGGACGAGGGTCGCGGTCGCCGCCGACGTCCGGACCAGCCGGGCGCGCAGCAGCGGCCCGGTCGTGAGGTCGAACGGCGTGCGGGCGTCGGCCGCGATCAGGCCGGCCGGGTCAGCCGCCTCGGTGACCTTGAACGGGACGTCGAGGTGCGGGTGGATCACCTGGCGCGGCAGGGTTCCGGTGACCTCGAACGTCGTGCGCAGCGCCTCGTGGCGATCGACGACCCGCTGCAGCGCGGCGCCCAGGAGACCGGCGTCGAGCGGGCCGTCGAGGTCGAACACCCACGGCACGTTGTAGGTCGGCGTGCCCGGCTGCCAGGCGTCCAGCAGCCACAGCCCGCGCTGGAACCGGGAAAGCGGCGCGTCGGACGCCGGGGCGCGGACCGGGCCGGGGCGCTCGGCGCCGGCGTTGTCCTGCGTCGCGGCGGCGAAGCGCTCCAGGGTCGGCGCGTCGAAGATCTGGTACGGCGACACGGGTCCGAACACTTCGAGCACGCGGCCGGCCACCCGGACGGCGGTGAGCGAGTCCCCGCCGAGGTGGAAGAAGTTGTCGTCGAGGCCGACGCGCTCGACCCCCAGGACGTCCGCCCAGATCGCGGCGAGCAGCTGCTCGGCCGGGGTGCGCGGGGCGCGGTAGCCGGTTCCGGCGTGGGCCGGCTCCGGCAGGGCGGCGCGGTCGACCTTGCCCGCGGCGGTCAGCGGCAGCTGCGCCAGCGAAGTCAGGCTCGCCGGGATCAGGTGCTCCGGCAGGGACTTCGCCAGGAAGTCGCGGACTTCCGGGTACTCGAGCGGTTCGGCGGCGACGACGTACGCCGCCAGCCGGGTGCCGTTCGCGGCCTCGTGCGGCACGACCGCGCACGCGGTGACCGCGGGGTGCGCGGCCAGCGCGTTCTCGACCTCGCCGGGCTCGACGCGGAAGCCGCGGATCTTCACCTGGTCGTCGGCGCGGCCGAGGAACTCCAGCTCGCCGCCGCGAGTGCGGCGGGCACGGTCGCCGGTGCGGTACATCCGGGCTCCGGGCTCGGCCGAGAACGGGTCCGCGACGAACCGGGCGGCGGTGCGGCCGCCGTCGCCGAGGTACCCGGCGGCGAGGAGGGACCCGCCGAGGTACAGCTCGCCCTCGTCGACCGGCCGCAGGTGGTCGTCGAGCAGGTGCGCGACCCGGTCGCCGACCGGGGTGCCGACGGTGACCGGCCGCCCGGGCCGGACCTCGTGCACGGTCGAGGTGATCACCGTTTCGGTCGGGCCGTAGGCGTTGAACAGCCGGACGCCGGTCCGCTCGAGCCAGGTGGCGGCCGCGGCCGGGGAGAGCCGGTCGCTGCCGGAGATCATGGTCCGCAGCGTGGGCGGCACGGCCCGGCCGGCGGCCACCGACGCGACGAGGTCGTGGAAGTACCCGGCGGCGACGTTGGCGACGGTGACGTGCTCGGCTTCGAGCAGCTGCCAGAACTCTTCGGCGGACCGGAGCTTGGCTTCGGGGACAACCAGGCAGGCGCCGGCGGTCAGCGCGGTGGTGATCTGCTCGACGGCGACGTCCACAGTGGACCGCGCGAAGTGGAGGACGACGTCGTCGGAGCGGAGGTCGAAGCGAGCGGAGACGGCTTCGACGTGCGCGGCCAAGGCGCGGTGCCCGACGGCGACGGCCTTCGGCTCGCCCGTGGTGCCCGAGGTGTGGATGAGGTAGGCGAGCGGTTCGCCGTCGGCCGGTGCCGCGGGCTCACCGCCGCCGGGCCGCACCGCCCCGCCGTCCAGGACGAACCGCGCGCCGGCCCCCGTCAGCAGGCGCTCGGTGCGTTCGGCCGGCGCCGCCGGGTCCAGGGGCAGGTGCACCCCGCCCGCCCGCCAGACCGCGAGCAGGCCGGTGACCTGGTCGAACCGGTCTTCACTGCGTACCGCGACCACGTCACCCGGCCGGGCGCCCGCCGCCGTCAGCCTCTCGGCCGTGGTCGCGACCAGCTCCTCGAGCTCGCCGTAGGTGAGCGTCCGGGCCCCGCACCGCAAGGCCGGGCGGGTGGAATCGATCGTCACGGCCGGTTTTTCGTCCTGCACCGACATGCTGGGCTCACCCCGAACTGACCACAAAGGACGGACACGGAACCTGCTCGGGCGCGGGGACCGCGCCACTGGGGAAAAACTAAGCGGTGGGAACGGCTCCGACCGGCAGGTCGAGCGGCAGTTCCGCGGCGGCAGGAGCGGCAGGCCAGACGTCGTCGGCGGCGACGGCGTCCGGCCGGTACTTGCCCAGCGCGCTGATCAGCAGCCGCGTCTCCAGCGCCAGCGCCTCGACCAGCCGCACCAGTCCTCCGGCACGGTCTTCGTCGACGGCGACCAGCGCCGCCCGGCCGAGCGCTGCCGCGCGGACGCCGTGGGCCAGCGCCTTCACCACCCGGGTGCCCTCCCACATGCGCCCGCCCGCCAGCAGGCAGCCGTCCGGGCGGCCGATCCGGCGCAGGCACTCGGCGAGCGGGAGGCCGACGTGGCCGAGGAAGGCCGTGGGCGCCCAGCCCGTGCCGCCCTCGGCGCCGTCGACGGTGACCGCGTCCGCCCCGGCCGCCCACGCGACCCGGGCGGCTTCGGCGACGTCCCGGCCCGGCGGCAGCTTCACCCAGACCCGGGCCCGCGGGAAGTTGTTGCGCATCAGGCGGATCTGCTGCCGAAGGATCTCGGCGGTGAACGTGCCGGGACTGCCCGACCGCAGCTTCCGCTCCCCGCGGCCGAGCGCGGTGAGCGCGTACTGCCCGTCGACCCGGGCCGCCGCGGCCGCGTCGAGCAGGGTCATCCCGCCGAGTCCGGGCTTGGCGCCCTGCCCCACCTTCAGCTCGAACCCGAGCCGGCCGCCGTCGAGCAGCGCCGACGCGGCCGGGTCGCTGTAGACGAGGTTCCAGACTTCGGCGTCGGCGTCTTCGGTGCTCTGCTGCACCACGACACCGCCGAGCCCGTCCGGCACCTCCCCGGCGTACGCCCGGACGCGGGTGAGCAGGGCGTTCGCGTACCCGTTGACCGGTACGACGTTCTCGCCGAGCACCATCGGGATCCCGAGCCGCCCGGCTTGGCGTGACGCCGCCATCGCGAGCTCACCGCCGCCGAGCTGCGTCGACCCGAACGCCGAGAGGAACACCGGCAGCGGCGAGGCGAACCCGCCGATCGCGGTCGCCAGGTCGACGTCGGAGAACAGCGGTTCGCGGCCCAGCTCGATCAGCTTCTCCAGCCGCAGCGGCACGAACACCGGCGGCACCAGCCGCGCGCGGTCCAGTTCGTCGCCGTCCGGCGCGACCGCGCCGAACACCTCGCTGCCGTAGGCGGATTCGTCGGGGAACACCGCGGCGGCGCCCCGCGCGGCCCGGTCCCGGACCGCCGCCTCGGGGAAGCCGGCGGCCTTCACGGCGCCACCAGCCCGGGGACCTTCGGGTAGGCGTTGACCCGCCACACCGCGTCGAGGCCGGTGAGGAACCGGACCAGCCGTTCCAGCCCCAGCCCGAAGCCCGCGCTGGCCGGGATGCCGTCGCGGACCATGTCGAGGTACCAGCCGTACTTGGCCGGGTTCTCCCCGGTTTCGCGCATCCGCGTGACGATCCGCGCGTAGTCGGACTCGCGTTCACTGCCGCTGGCCAGCTCACCGAACCCGCCGGGCGCGAGGAGGTCGAAGTTGCGCAGGACCCCGGGCTCGCTGGTCGCTTCGCGGTCGTAGAAGCCGCGGGAGCCCTTGGGGTAGTCGTCGACGAAGAACGGCCGCTCGGCGGTCCGGGACAGCAGTTCCTCGCCTGCCCAGTCGATCTCCGCGTCCGGGCTCTGCGGGTGGCCGAGCTCGTGCAGCCGGGCGACGGCGGCGGCGTGCGTGGTGCGGCCGAACGCCCCGGACAGGACGCCGGCGAGGTCCGCGAGGTCCCGGCCGAGCCCGGTCAGCTCGCCGGGGACCGTCGCGAGGACGTGCTTCACGACGTGCGTCAGCAGCCGTTCGGCGACGTCCTGGGCCTGTGCCCGGCTCGCGCCCGCGACCTCGACGTCGATCTGGTGGAACTCGGCGAGGTGCCGCCGCGTCGAGCAGGTTTCCACCGGTTCCGCGCGGACGTTCGGCGCGATGTAGAAGATCTTGCCGAAGCCGAGCAGCGACGCCTGCTTGTACAGGATCCCGCTGGTCATCAGCTTGTAGCGGTGGCCGTAGTAGTCGACGTCGAGCTGCTTCGAGCCGCGGACGCCGGGGTCGGTGACCGGGCCGATCACCGGGGGCAGCAGCTCGGTGAACCCTTCGCCGCCCAGGAATTCCCGCACGGCGGCCAGCACCTGGTGCTGGACGCGCAGCGCGGCCCGGGTGACGGGTGAGGCGAGGTGCACGGGCAGCGGCGGTGGCAGCTGCCCATCGGGGGTGTCGGTCATGGCGCTCCTGTCGGCTCCGGCCCCGGCCCGGCCGGGCGGGGGCGTGTCGAACTTCCGTTCCACGTGCGAAAGCGCGGCCAGCAGCCCGGCCGAGCCGGTCCGGTGCGGCCGGGTACCGCGCGGCGGCGGGCCGATCGGCAGCCCGCCGGTGTCCGCCCACTGCAGGCGGCCGTCGCCGTCGAGGTAGCTGCGCACCCGGCCGGCGTTGTCCGGGTGCAGGCAGTACGGGATGTCGAGCAGGCCGCGGGCGAACGCCTCCGGCAGCGAACCGGTCGGGTCCTCGTCCAGGTCCAGCACGGCTTCGACCAGCGCGGCCGCCTCGGCGTGGATGCCGGTGTCCTCGGCGCCGGTCGCGGCCGGGGCCGCGGCGGCGGCGCGCGCGGCGAGTTCGAGCGCCTCGACGTTCTCCGCGACGGTCGGGATCCGGTGGGCTTCCGCGGCCGTCTTGACGATCAGCCGGGCCGCGCCGGAGCGCACCGCGAGCCGCGCCGCGGAGGTCAGCAGCCGGGCGGCCCCGGCGCGCGTCCGCGGGAAGACACCCATGTAGGCGTAGACCACGACGTGCCACTCGACGCCGGGCAGGTACCGCGCGGCCAGCAGCCGCAACGCCCGGACGGCTTCCTCGTCCTGCGCCGGGTCCGTCTGCTGCGCGTAGCTCAGCGAGACGCTGCGGATGCCCTGCCGGGCGAAGAAGATCGCTTCGAGGACGCTGATCGCGACCAGCATCCCCGGCGGGCAGAGCTGCCCGAGCATGCAGCCGCCGAAGGTTTCCACGTGCGCCGAGCCGCTCGCCGCGGTCAGCCGGGCGCAGGCGTCGGTCCAGTGCCGCACCGCCGTCCGCAACGGGGTGCGGCTGTAGGGCAGGCAGTAGGACACCGGCCCGCCCTCGGTCGCGTCCAGCCCGGCGGCGACCAGGGTGGCGACGATGTCCTGCGGGCGCGCCGAACCGTGCCGCACCTGGACCGGGAAGTCCGGCCCGAGCACGCCGTCCAGGACCCCGCGGGTCACCTCCGGGCCGTGCGTGACGAGCGGGAAGCCGTTGAGCGGCGCGCCTTCGGCCAGGGCACGGGCCGCCGTGACGAGGTCGCCGACGCGGGTGTAGCTGTCGATGGTCAGGGTGCCCACCGTGGTGGCCGCGGCGTCGCGGGTGCGGCGCAGGCCGGCCCGCATGTCCGCCGGCGCCGGGAAGCCCATCCGCGGCTGGACGACCAGCCGGCCCGCCGCGTGCTGCCGGGCGACGAACGTCCCGAACGGCACGCTCACGACGCCACCCGCACCGGCAGCCCGGCCAGGTAGCGGCGGAAGGCGGTGAGGTCGCCGTCGCCGAAGACGCGGTCGAAGCCCGCCGCCCGCAGCCGGGTCTCCGCCTCGGCGCCGCGGCTGCCGTCGACGCCCAGTTTGCCGCCGATCACCAGCGCCGCGCCCGGGAGCGCGGCACGCAGGCGCGGGGCCAGGCGGAGGCCGTCGGTGGCGCCGTGGCCGTTGACCGTGCTGAGCACCACCAGGTCCGGGTCGAGCCGCCGGCATTCGGCGACGGCGAGCTCGTCCGGCACGCACGCGCCGAGGTTCGTCACCGCGAAGCCGAGCTCTTCCAGCAGCAGCTGCAGGTAGACGAGGTTCCAGGTGTGCGCGTCGGAGGCCGTGCTGCTGACCACCGCGACCGGGCGAAGTTCCGAAGTCACGCCCCGAACCTAGGCGGGGCACCCCGCCCCGACCGGCAGTTGCGGCGGCAGGACGGCGGCGAGAACCCGGCGGCGCGGAAACTGCCGCCGCACTGCCGCACCGGCTGCCGCCGCCCGCGCCCGCCGCCGCCTAGCGTCGGGGCACGAGCGAACCCGGGTGGCTCCACTGTGGACGCCCGCGGCGGGTGCGGCGAAAGGACAAACGATGGGTTCCCTGGGCGTCAAAGAGTTCCTGCCGCTCGACTGGGTGGTCGAGCCCGGCGAGCCGGCGAGCGCCGAAGTGCGCGAGCTGACCGACCTCGACGCCGCCGTGGCGTGGCTCGCCGAGGCGGCGCCGTCGCTGCGGGCGGCGTTGCACCGCCACGGTGCGGTGCACCTGCGCGGCCTGCCGATCGGATGCGTCGAGGACTTCGGGCGCGTGCGCGACACGCTGATGCCGGCCCGCACGCCGTACCGCGAGAAGGCGACCCCGCGCAGCGACTTCGGCAACGGCGTCTTCTCCTCCACCGACCTCCCGGCCGCGCAGCGGATCCGGATGCACAACGAGAACAGCTACACGCTCACCTTCCCCGGGCTGCTGATGTTCTCCTGCCTGATCGCGCCGGCCGAGGGCGGGGCCACACCGGTCGCCGACGTCCGGAAGGTGCTGCGCGCGCTGCCGGCGGAGCTCGTGGCGAAGGTCCGCGCGCACGGCTGGCTGCTCGACCGCAGCTACTCCGAGCACATCTCGACCGACTGGCGGACCGCGTTCGCCGCGGCCACCCGCGAGGACGTCGAACGCTACTGCGCCGAGAACCTGATCTCGGCCCGCTGGCAGGCGGACGGGCACCTGCGGACCAGCCAGCTGCGGCCCGGGATCATCAGCCACCCGGTCACCGGCGAGGAGGTCTGGTTCAACCACCTGGCCTTCTGGAACGAGTGGTCGCTCGACGAAGAGCTGCGCGAGACGCTGATCGACGAGTTCGGCCGCGACGACCTCCCGTTCAACACCGCCATCGGCGACGGCAGCCCGCTGACCCGCGAGGAGATGGCCGCGCTCGACGCCGCCTACGACGCCGCGACCGTGCGCAAGCAGTGGCGGCCGGGCGACCTGCTGCTCGTCGACAACATCCTGAACACCCACGGCCGCGACCCGTTCCGCGGGGACCGCAAGATCGTCGTCGCGATGGGCGAACCCGTCGACGTGGCCGGCTGCGCGCCGACCGTCGCGCCGGCCGGAGCCCGCTGATGGCCGGCCTGCTCCCCCGCTTCCGAGACGCGGTCCGCCGCGCGCCCGAGCGGATCGCCGTGCGGGACACCGCGTCGGCGCTGACCTTCGCCGAGCTCGACCGCCGGACCGCGGCGCTGGCCGGCGCCCTGCGCGCGCACGGCGTCGGCCGCGGCGACCGCGTCGGGGTCGCCCTCGGCCGGGGTACCGACCTGGTGGTGGCCCTGCTCGCCGTCTGGCGCACCGGCGCCGCCTACGTCCCCCTCGACCCGGCCTACCCGGCCGACCGGCTGGCTTTCATGGCCGGTGACGCGGCGATCCGGGCCCTGGTGTCGGCGACGACGCCGGGCTGGCTCCCGGCGGGCGCGGTCGTCGTCGCGCCCGATGCCGACGGGCCTTCGGCAGCCGACACCGCCGGATCGGACCTCGATCCCGCCTACGTGATCTACACGTCCGGCTCGACCGGCCGTCCCAAGGGCGTCCCGGCGCACCACGGCGCGGTGGCCGCGCTCGTCGCCGCGCTGGAGCAGGCGGGCATGTACGCGGGCGAACCCCGGGTCGTCGCGTGGAACGCCAGCGTGTCCTTCGACGCCTCCGTGCAGCAGTGGGCCCGCGTCTGCCGCGGCGACACCGTCGTGGTCCTGGACGACGCGCACCGCACCGACCCGGCCGCGCTCGTCGCGTGGCTGGCCGACTGCGGGGTCACCGACCTCGACCTGACGCCGTCGCACTGGACGGCGCTGCGGGAGCACCTGCTCGACCGGCCGCTGCGGCTGTTCGTCGGCGGGGAGCCGATCCCGGAACCGATGTGGCGGGAACTGGCCGAAAGCCGGCTGGAGGCGCTGAACCTCTACGGCCCGACCGAGTCCACTGTGGACGCGACGGCGACGTGGATCACCGGCCCGGGCGGACCGCACATCGGCGTGCCGCTGGCCGGGATCCGGGCGCACGTCCTCGACGACGCCCTGCGGCCCGCGCCGTCGGGCGAGCTCTACCTGTCCGGGCCGCGGCTTTCGGCCGGCTACCTCGGCCGGCCGGGCCTGACCGCCGAGCGGTTCGTCCCCGACCCCTTCGGCCCGCCGGGTTCGCGGCGGTACCGGACCGGGGACGAAGTCCGCTGGAGCGACGGCGGCACGCTGGAGTTCACCGGGCGGCTCGACCGCCAGGTGAAGCTGCGCGGCCACCGGATCGAGCTCGGCGAGATCGAGGCGGTGCTGCGCGAGGCACCCGGCGTCGCCGCCGCGGCGGTCGTGGTGCGCGACGACCGGCTGATCGCCTACCACGTCGGCGGCGAGGACCCGCGCGCGACGGCGGAAAGGAAACTGCCGGAACACATGGTCCCGGCCGCGTTCGTCCGGCTCGAGTCGCTCCCGCGCACGCCGAACGGCAAGCTCGACACCGCCGCGCTGCCCGAACCGGAAACCGCGGGCGGCCCGGCCCCGAGCGGCCCGGTCGAGGAGCTGATCGCGGACGTCTGGGCGGAGGTCCTGGGCCGCGACGGCGTCGGCGCCGACGACGACTTCTTCGCCCTCGGCGGGCATTCCCTGGTCGCCCTGCGCGTGGTCGCCCGGCTGAAGAAGAACTTCGGCGTCCCGGTGTCCACCAAGGACGTCTACCGGCACCCCCGGCTGGCCGACCTCGCCAAGCACGTCTCGGCGCTCGCCACGAGCTGAAAGGAGCACGGCGATGGACAACCTCCGCAACACCGTGGTGCGCGCCAAACCCAACCCGGGGGCGGCGAAGACGCTGGTGTGCCTCGGCTTCTGCGGCGGCGGCTCCGGCCCGTACCTGCCGTGGGCCGACGTGCTGCCGCCGGACGTCGAGCTGGTGACGATCTGCTACCCCGGCCGCGACGGCCGGTTCCTCGACGACTTCGCCCCGGACTGGGACGCGCTCGCCGAAGACGCGACCGACGCGGTGGCGGCGGCCGCGCGGCCGCGGCCGTACCTGTTGTTCGGGCACAGCATGGGCGGCTGGATGGCGTTCGAGGTGGCGCACCGGCTGCGCCTGCGGGGCGGCCCGCTGCCGGAGACGCTGATCGTGTCGTCGGCGAACGCGCCGAGCCGCGGGCTCACCCCGCGGGACATGTTCCCGGCCCAGCAGGACACCGACGAGCAGCTGGTGACGTGGATGCGCACCAACGGCCTGCTGCCCGGCTACGTGCTCGACGACCCGGAGCTCAGCGAGATGGCCCTGGAGCTCATGCGGGCCGACATCCGGGTCCGCGACACGTTCACGGCCCCCGAAGGCGCGACGGCGAGCGTCCCGCTGGAGGTGCTGACCGGCGCCGACGACGACGTGATCGTCCCGGACGCGGCCGAGCAGTGGCGGGCGCTGGCCGGGAACGGCTACCGGCACGTCGAACTCCCGGGCGGGCACTTCTACACCCCGGAGATCTGGCGCACCCTGCCGGCCCGGATCCCGGCCCTGGCCCCGCTCCCGGCGGCCGGCTGAGCCGAGCTCCTCCCGGCCGGGGTCCGGCCGGGAGGAGCTCGCCGGGGGCATCGCACCCGGCCGGTCGAGCGTCCGCGGACACGCTCCGGCCTACGGGAGCAAAGCCCGGACCGCGGCCGGTTCCGGGCCGTCCGGCGCGATCAGCACGACGGCGTCGTCGAACCCCGCTTCCGCGTACCGGTGCAACACCTCGCCGGTCGGTCCGAGGTCGGCCGCCACCGGGACGGCGCACACGATCGCGCGCCGTCCCCCGGCGGCTCGGTAGCGTTCGTGCGCCGCGATGATCTGCTCGGGGGTGCGGCGGTAGGCGGACGCCAGCCAGCCGTCGAACTCCCGGGCGGCTCGCTCGACCTTGGCTCCCCACGAGCCGAGGAGCACCGGTGGCCCGCCGGGGAGCGACTCGCGCACCTCGGGCAGGTTCTCGTCGAAGGTCCGGAAGCGCGCGCCGTAGTCCCGCCCGAAAGCGGCGTAGTCGAGGTCGGTCGAGCCGGGGCTGACGCCGAGGGTCAGGCGGTCGCCGCACACCGACAGCAGCGACCGGATCCGGTGCGCGAGGTCGGCGGGGTGGTGCAGCGGGACCTGCACGGTGGCCGTGCCGACTTCGACGCGCTCGGTGGCCGTGGCCGCCACCGCCAAGGCGACGAACGGGTCCGGGACCTCGAGCCCCCGCCCGATGATCTCGGGCGTCCAGAGGCTCTCGAACCCTTCGCCCACCAGCCGTCGCGCCCACTCCGCGACCGCGATCGGCGGTCCGGGGGCCAGCCGGGCGAGCGTCGCGCCCAGGCGCACCTCAACGAGCCCGGTCCGCCGCGAACCGCGCGTACCAGCGCAGCGCGTCCGGGTCGTCGACGGAGGCGAGGTTCGCGGCCTTCGCCAGTTCCTTGCCGGACAACAGCTTCTTGATCGGCACCTCCAGCCGCTTGCCGCTCAAGGTGTGCGGGACGGCGGGCGCTTCGACGATCTCGTCCGGGACGTGCCGCGGGGTCAGGCGCGTCCGCAGCGTGGTGACGATCTTCGCCTTGAGCGCGTCGTCGAGGTCGTGGCCGGGCGCCGGGACCACGAACAGCCCGAGCCAGTACTCGTCGCCGGGCAGGTCGATCCCGATCACCAGGGTTTCGCTGATCTCGTCCAGCGTTTCCAGCACGTCGTAGAAGTCGCTGCTGCCCAGCCGGACGCCCTGGCGGTTGAGCGTCGAGTCCGACCGGCCGTGGATGGAAACGCTGCCGTCGGCGTGCAGCGTCACCCAGTCGCCGTGCCGCCACACCCCGGGCCAGGTGCCGAAGTAGGACTCGGTGTAGCGGACGGCGCCGGGGTCGTTCCACAGCGACACCGGCATCGACGGCATCGGCTGGGTGATGACCAGGTCCCCGACCGCGTCCACCACCGGTTCGCCGTCGTCGTCCCAGGCCGCGCAGTCGACGCCGGCCAGCCGGCCGCCGATGCGGCCCACCCGGACGGGGTCGTACTCGCTCGCGCCGACGAACGAGCCGGAGATGTCGGTGCCGCCGCTGGTCGAGTCGATCCGCAGGTCGGCGCGGACGTGCTCGGCGATCCAGTGGTAGCCCGCCGCGGGCAGCGCCGAGCCGCTGACCATGACGTGCCGCAGCCGGCCGAAGTCGTGCTGCCGCCGCGGCGAAGCCCCGGTGCCGGCGGTGACGACCGCCGCGCCGAGCAGCACGACGTCCGCCCCGGTCCGGGCCGCGACCTCCCAGACCGCGCCCGTGGGGTGGTGCGGGGCGCCTTCGTACAGCGTGATCGCCGCGCCCTGGGTGAGCGCGCCCAGCTGCATGTTCCACAGCGCCCAGCCGGTCGACGTGCAGGCGAACATCCGCTCGCCGGCGCGCAGCCCGCAGTACAGCCCGGACCACTTCAGCCCTTCCAGTGTGATGCCGCCGTGGCCGTGCACCAGGCCCTTGGGCAGCCCGGTGGTCCCGGACGTGAAGAGCACCCACAGCGGGTGGGAGAACTCGACCTGCTCGAACGCCAGGGGTTCGTCCTGGGCGAGCAGCTCGGCCCACGGCGTCGAGCCGCCGGGGTCCGGCCGGTCGAACGCGTACGGGACGTGGACGAAGTGGCGCAGCGCCGGGAGCTCCTCGCGAAGCCGCGCGACGATGTCGGCGCGGTCGATCTCCTTGCCGTTCCAGTGGTAGCCGTCCGCCGCGATGAGCACGGTGGGCTCGAGCTGCGCGAGGCGGCCCAGGGTGCCGTCGGCGCCGAAGTCCGGGGAGCAGCACGCCCACACCGCGCCGACGGCGGCGGTCGCGAGGCAGGCGATCACGGCGTGCTCGGTGTTGGGCAGGTAGGCGCCGACCCGGTCGCCGGGGCGGACCCCCGCCCGGCGCAGCCAGCCGGCCGCGGCCGCCACCGACCGGCGCAGCGCGGCGAAGGTGATCTCGCGCGCGGGCCGGCCGCCCTCCCGGACGCACACCAGCGCGGTGGCGTCGCCGGCGCCGCGGCGCAGCGCGTGCTGCGCCCAGTTCAGCCGCCCGCCCGGGAACCAGCGGGTGTGCGGCATCGGGTCCGCGGTGCGCACGCGCGTCCACGGCGTGGCGAAGGCGACGTCGTAGTAGTCGACGATGGAGGTCCAGAACCGGTCCAGGTCCGCGACCGACCAGGCCCAGAGCGCGTCGTGGCCGGGGAACGGCCGTCCTTCGCGCTGCTCCAGCCAGTTCAGGTACGCGCGCAGCGCCGAGTTCTCGATGCGGTCCGCGGAAGGGCTCCAGAGCACGTCCATACCGGGAAGGTAGCGGCAGGCCGCGCCGCTCGTCGGCGCTGTTGTCGGGGATTTGAGAATCACGTGTGATCGAGTTGAGCCGGCCGGCGCACGATCCGCTTGACGACGACGTCTCGAGGAGGCCGGACGCATGAAGCTCGCTCTCTACCTGCCCAACTTCCGCGACGAGGTGACGATCAAGGAGCTCGAAGACCTCACCGCGCTGGCCGAGGACCTCGACTTCGACTCCGTCTGGACGCTCGACCGGATCGTCGTCCCGGAGAGCTCCGACCGCGCCGAACTGCAGTACCCGTTCGGCATGATGACCGACCTGCCCAACGCCCTGCCGGTCATCTCGCGCGGCAAGTGGTTCCAGGGCATGACGCTGATCCCGTGGCTCGCGGCGAAGACCACGAAGGTGCGCATCGGGATGAGCATCATCGACACCCCGTACCGCTCCCCCGGCGTGCTCGCGGCCGAGCTCGCCACCCAGGACCACCTCTCGGGCGGCCGGCTCAACGTCGGCGTCGGCTCCGGCTGGATGCCCGAGGAGTTCGCCGCCGCCAGCGTCCCGCACCTGTTCCCGCGCCGGCACGGCCACGTGCGCGAGACGATCGAAATCCTGCAGGGCATCTGGTCCAACGAGCTGTTCGAGTACCACGGCGAGTTCGCGGACTTCGAGCTGTCGGGCTTCGGCCACAAGCCGATCCAGCAGCCGCCGCCGATCTTCTTCTCCGGCCTGAAGGACCCGAAGCGCTCCGCCAAGCGCATCGCGAAGTACGGCCTGCAGGGCTGGATCGGCATCCAGGACAGCCCGGAGGACATCCGGCGCTGGAAGGGCGAGATGGAGCGCGAGCTGGGCGAGCTCGGCCGCGGCTTCCCCGACGGCTTCGAGATGTGCAGCATGATCTGGTTCGTCATCACCGACGAGCCGATGGACCAGACCCCGGCGGGCAAGGGCACGAACCTGCTCGCCGGCAGCGCCCAGCAGATCGAGGACATCCTCAAGCGCTACCAGGACGCCGGCCTGACGATGCCGCTGCTGTGGCCGCCGTTCCGCGACGTGCCGACGTCGAAGACGCTCGACGACCTCAAGCGGCTGACCGAGGAGATCATGCCGAAGGTCGAGGCCGCGTGACGCCGTCCCCCGCGGCCGCTCGCTGATCTGGCCGCCGCGCCGCAGGTGAGGCACCATGGGTGCGGGCCGCGGCGTGGCGGCCGGACGGTGGCGAAGGAGCCCGCGATGGACGCCCATGCGACGCTGCCGGACAGCCGGCAGGTCCTCGTCGTCGACGACGACCCCCGGGTGCGGACCGTCGTCACCTGGCAGCTGGAAGCCGAAGGGTTCCGGGTCACCGAAGCGGCCGACGGCCGGCGGGCGCTCGAGGCCATCGAGCGCGACCGGCTGGACCTCGTCATCCTCGACCTCGCCCTGCCCGGCGTCGGCGGCCTCGACGTCCTGCGGCGGCTGCGCGACGGCGAGCACGCCGCCCTGCCCGTGATCGTGCTGTCGGGCCGCAGCGGCGAGACCGACCGGATCGTCGGGCTCGACCTGGGCGCCGACGACTACCTCGTGAAACCCTTCTCCCCCGGCGAACTCGCCGCCCGCGTGCGCTCGGTGCTGCGGCGGGCCGCGCCCGCCCCGCCGGTGGCCGCGGCCGGGCTGCGGATCGACCGGGGCGCGCGGGAGGTGTTCCTCGACGGCCGCGAGCTGACCGTGACCGCGAAGGAGTTCGACCTGCTCACCTTCCTGTCCGCGCACCCCCGGCAGGTGTTCACCCGCGCCCAGCTGCTCGAACGCGTCTGGGCGAGCGCCGCGGAATGGCAGGGCGAAGCGACCGTCACCGAGCACGTGCACCGCCTGCGCCAGAAGATCGGGCCGGAGCGGGTGCGGACCGTCCGCGGGGTCGGCTACCGGTTCGAGCCGTGACCCGCACGCACGAAGCCGCCACCGACACCGAAGCGCTGCTCCAGGCGCAGTCCGGGGTCCTCGAACGCATCGCCGGCGGCGTCCCGCTGCCCGACGTGCTGACCGAGGTCGCGACCACCCTGGAACGGCTCATGCCGGGCTGCCACTGCTCGATCCTGCTGCTCGACCGCGAGTCGTCGACGCTCCGCCACGGCGCCGCGCCCTCCCTGCCGTGGACCTACTCCTCCCGCATCGACGGGCTCGCCATCGGCCGCGACGAGGGGTCCTGCGGCGCGGCCGCGTACCTGGGGACACCGGTCGTCGCCGAGGACGTCACCACCGACCCGCGCTGGGTCCGCTTCCGCGACCTCGCGGGCGCGCACGGCCTGCGGTCCTGCTGGTCGACGCCGATCCGCGGCCGGGCCGGGGTGGTCGGCACCTTCGCCGTCTACCACGAGCGGACGCACCAGCCAGCTTCCCGCGAGCGCGACCTGGTCGACCGGCTCACCCACCTGGCGTCGGTGGCGATCGACCACCACGCGCTCTTCGGCGCGCTCGCCGACAGCGAGGAGCGGTTCCGGCGGGCGTTCGACGACAACGCGATCGGCATGGCGATCACCGCCGCCGACGGGGCCGTGACCAGGACGAACGAGGCCCTGCGCGACCTGCTCGGGAGGTCGGAGCACGAGCTGACCGGCGTCCGGCTGGCCGAGCTGTTCACCCCGGTGACCGCGCCGGAGGCGCCTTACGAGGCGACCCTGCGCCACCCCGACGGCCGGACGCTCGACGTGGTCGTCTCGGTCTCACCGGTCGCCGGGCCGGACGGCGTGCCGGTCCGGCTGATCGCCAACGTCCTGGACGTCACCCAGCGGCGCGCCGCCGAACGCGAACGCCAGGCCCGGCACGAGGCCGACGTCGCCCGCCAGGCCGCCGAGCGGGCGAGCCGCGCCAAGACCGACTTCGTCGCCGCGCTCGGCCACGAGCTGCGCACGCCGCTGCAGGCCGTCACCGGGTTCACCGAGCTGCTCGGGTCGCTCGACCTGCCCCCGGAACGCCGTAAGGCGGCGCTGGAACACATCAACGGCGCGGCCGGGCATATCCTCGCCATGGTGGACGACGTCCTCGACGTGGCCCGGATCGAGGCCAGGGCGCTGCCGCTGCACCCGGTGGAGATCGACGTGCCGGCGGTGGTCGCCGAGGTGCTGAGCCTGCTGGAGCCGCTCGCCGACGCGGAAGGCGTGCGCCTGCGCGACGAGAGCGGGCCGGCCGCGCTGCACGCCGACGAGCGGCGGCTCAAGCAGATCCTGCTCAACCTCGCGGGGAACGCCGTCCGCTACAACCGGACGGGCGGGACCGTCGCGCTCACCACCCGCACCGAGGCGGCCGCGGTGGTGATCACCGTCGCGGACAGCGGCCGCGGCATCGCACCGGAGCACCTCGACCGGCTGTTCACCCCGTTCGACCGGCTCGGCGCCGACTCCGGCGAGGGCGTCGGCCTCGGCCTCCCCCTGGCCAAGGGCCTCGCCGAAGCGATGGGCGGCGGGCTCGCGGTCACGAGCACCCCCGGCCGGGGCACGGTCGTCGAAGTGACGCTGCCGCGCTGATCTTCCCGGTTCGGCCGTTCCGGAGCGGGGAACCCGGGGACCTCCCACGCCGACCACGGAGGTACCGATGCGCGTCCTGGCCCTCGTCTGCACCCTCAAGCCGTCGCCGGCGAAGTCGAGCAGCGACCTGATCGCTTCTCAGCTGCTCGAGCTGTTCGCCGCGGAGGGCGTCACCGGCGAGACGGTGCGCGTGGTCGACCACGACGTCCGGCCCGGCGTCGAAGCCGACATGGGCGACGGCGACGCGTGGCCGGGGATCCGCGCCAAGCTCCAGGCGGCCGACATCCTGCTCGTGGCCACGCCGACGTGGGTCGGGCACATGTCCAGCGTCGCCCAGCGCGTGCTGGAACGCCTCGACGCCGAACTGTCCGAAACGGACGCCGAAGGCCGCCCGGCGATGTTCGGCAAGGTCGCCGTGGCCGCGGCGGTCGGCAACGAGGACGGCGCCCACAAGATCATCGCCGACCTCTTCCAGGCCCTCAACGACACCGGGTTTTCCATCCCGGCCCAGGGCGGCACCTACTGGAACGGCGAAGCCATGCGGGGCGGCGACTACAACGACCTCGACGAAACACCCGCAGCCGTGGCCTCGACCAACGCCACGCTGGTGCGCAACGCCGTCCACCTGGCCCGCCTCCTCGGGGAGACGCAGTACCCGGCCGCTTGAACCGCGCGGGTTCTGGGTAAGAGCACCAGTACCCGCGGTTCAGCCAGCAGCCGTGACGCTCTTCGCGTCGGCCCGGCTCCGCGGCGCCGCCGTCACACCGGAGGTGGCAGCACCATGCGCACTGACGACCCGGTAGCCCGGTTCCACCGGCGCACCACGACCGTCACGGTCACCGCGACCGGCGAGTCCACCGTGCTGGCCGCCGTCGGGGACCTCGACCAGGACATCGCCGACCGCCTGTTCGCGCACCTGGACGCCGAGTTGCTCAAGCGCCCGCGCGCCCTGCTCGTCGACCTCACCCGCGTCGGCTTCTGCTCGGCCGGCGCCCTGCGGGTCCTGCTGCTGACCACGGCCGAAGCGCACGCCGCCGGCATCCCGTGCGTCATCGCGAGCGACCAGCACTCCGTCCGGCGGCCGATCGCCGCCCTGCACCTCGAACACCAGCTGCCGGTCTGCCCGACCCTGGCCGACGCCCGCGATCGGCTGGCGCTCTGCGCGGCGTCGACGGCAGCACGAAGGTGGTGACGCCGTCGGGCCCGGTGACGGTGATGTGGAAGGTGAACGTCTCCGTCGTGCCCGACTCGGTGGTCGACGTCTCCGTCGTGGTGGACTCGGGCTGCTCATCCCCGGGACCGAACAGCTCCACCCGGAACAGTCCCAGTACGACGGCCGCGCCGAGCAGCAGGCCCGCGAACGCGGCCGCGGCGACCGCGCCGCCCTCCGGTGGCGGGGCGACCACCGCGGACTGAGGCGCCGGCTCGAGCACCGTCTCGTCCGCCCGGCGCCGCCACTCCGCCGTCGGGTTCGGCACGACCTCGGCTCGCCAGGGCCGGTCCGGTGGGTACTCGACCACGAGGACGTCGCCCGCCGGGAAGCCGGGCAGGTCGGCCAGGTTGACGTGGTGGGTGGTCTCGACGCGGAACGGCGGCGCGCCGTCGGGGGCGACGGTGAGGACGAGGGTCAGCGGGACGTCGCCCGTTTCCGTACCGCCGGCACGCCGGCTTTCGATCCTCGCCAGCGCGACCCGGGGTACGACCGCCGCCTCGCGGGCCCGCCGTGGCAGGCCGGCGACGAACAGCAGGAAGCCGTACGCGACGGGCAGGCCCAGACCGGTCAGGACGAGCGGGAGCCGTTCGAGCACGGTCCCGGTGACGAAGGCGCTCAGCGCCGCCCCGGCGACGCCGCCGCCGAGGAAGCCGCGGACGAGAGCGGCAGGGGACATGGGAACTCCTCAGCAGAAGGGCGATCCGGCCGGATCCGGTTCCACCAGCACGGCTTCCGGGTGCTGCGGGTCGTAGCGGACGCGGACGGCCGAGCCGCGGGACGGGGCCTGGAGGAAGGGCGTGGTCATCGTCGTCACCACCGTGCGCTCCCCCGTCTCCGCCGGGAACCGGACGTGGACGACGAACCGCGGGTTCCCCAGCACCCAGACGTTGGTGAACTCGACGTGCGTGACGTGACCGGTCACCTCGCGGCCGTACCGGCGCAGGGCTTCGGCGCGGTCGTCGGCCTCCGCTTCGGTGAGGAACGCCCGCAGCAGCACCGCGATCAGCACCAGCGCCACCAGCCCGGACACCGCCGGCACCAGGTAGGGCTCGTAGTAGACGACCCAGTCCACTTCGGACCACGGCTCGGCGTCGCCGTCGAGGAACGGCAGCCGGCGCCCCACCGCCTCCGGCGGCGTCCACGAGGGGATCGCCGCGCCGCTGCCCAGCGCCACGCCCAGGGCCGCGGTGAGCGAGCCCGCCCGGAACCGGACGGCCATCCGGTCCAGCGACAGGCCCGCCGTCCACAGCATCGCGAAGCCGAGCGAGGACGCCACCGTGATCGCGAGGCTGAAGAACAGCACGAGCGAAGCCACCGGGCCCGCGTCGGCCCCCCACGCGTCGACGCGGTTCAGCGACATCAGCCGGAAGCCGTCCAGCAGCCCGAGCGAGCCGGACCAGCCCACCGCCGCCCAGGCGAGCGTCGTGGGCACGCCGAGCAGCCACAGCCGCCGCCCGGGACGGTCCGGCCGCGGGTCTCCCGGCAATCCGAAGGCGAACACGGCGCCTCCTTTCGGTCTTGGGGTTCAGGTACTGCCGGGTCCGGATGCCCCCAATGTGGCGTTCGGTGCGTCCAGCGCACCCAATGTGGCGTTCGGTGCGTCGGACGCAACCAACGCCACATTGGGGCGCGGCCGCTGGGTGCCACGCCACTAGGCGATCGGCCCGAACACCGCGACCTTCGCCGGGTCGGCCGGGTCGACGCGGGCCTCGTGGCGGGTGCCGGGCGCGTACTGCTGGATCGTCGCCAGCGGCGTGATCAGCGGGGTGACCGTCCGGTAGGTGGTGCCGTCGGCGCGGGTGACCTCCAGCGTCGCGGTGTA
The DNA here is from genome assembly GCF_041346945.1 of Amycolatopsis sp. cg9. NCBI lineage: Bacteria > Bacillati > Actinomycetota > Actinomycetes > Pseudonocardiales > Pseudonocardiaceae > Amycolatopsis > Amycolatopsis sp. cg9. The sequence goes on from NZ_CP166850.1 coordinate 8,650,712, forward strand.
CCGGGCCTGCCCGGCGACCGTCCGGTCGGTCGGCTCGAGGGCGCGGACGACCAGGGTGGCCGGCTCGCCGGTGTCGTAGAGCCGGCGCAGCTCCGTGCCGTAGGCCTGCAGTTCCTGCTGCTGGCGCAGCTGTTCGTCGGCGGGCAGCGCCAGGAACGCCGCCGTGGCCGGGTCGGCGTTCACCGCCCGGACCGCCTGCGCGGCCAGCTGCGGCGTCGGCAGCTGCGGGGTGATGTCGTACCCCTGGGCGGCGGCCGCCCGCCGGAACTGCTCCGCGTGCTGCTGGAACTGCTGCGCGCCGCGGGCGGCGCCCTGCTGGGTGGCCTCGTCGACCTGACGGCGGATCTTCTTGAACATCGTGGTCCTGCCTCTCTGTGCGGTGTGCACAGCTTCGGCGGGCCGCGGTGCTACCGAACCCAGGTTTGCCCGTCGCCGGTGGCGTCGAGGCAGGTCAGCGCCGCCCAGAAGACGGGCGAGCGGGCCGGCTCCGGCTGTTCGCGCCACCGCGCGAGCCGGGTGCGCTGCCACGCGCACAGCTCGGTCACGGGGTCGTCGCCGTCGAGGGCGGTGTCGACGGCGATCACCAGTTCGGCCATCGGGTCCGCGCCGGGCACCGCGGCCGACGTCGGCAGCGCCCACACCGTCGCGGCCACCAGGCGCGCCCCGGCCGCCACGGCGGCGAGCAGCACGCCGAACGGCTCGGGCAGGCCGAAGTCGCTCGCGCTGGCGCAGCCGATGAGCGCCACCCGCGCCGGCATCGCGTCCACATCGGACAGTGCGAGGTCCGCGGCGGTGAACGGCCGGTGCGCCCCGATCGGCTCGGCGGTGCCGGGCAGCTCGGCCGGGCAGGACAGGTGCAGCGCGGTCTGCGCGCCGTGTTCGTCGCGGACCTGGCTGACGTGCCCGGCGAACACCAGCCGCGAACACGGTTCGGCCAGCAGCCGGGCGAGCAGCCGCCGGTCGGTGTCGGTGCGGCGGACCAGGTCGAGCCCGCGCGCGGCGGACGGCCGGACCGGGCCGACGGCGAGCCGCGCGTCCAGGTGGCGGATCAGCGGCGACGCCGGTTCCTGCTTGCCGAGCACCGAACCCAGCTCGCCGAACGCGCTCCGGCCGGGGATCCGCGGGTCGAGCAGGTACACCGGCGGTCCGCCGGCGGCGCGCGGCGGCCGGCGCGGGATCCCGGCGGGTGCGAGCAGGGAGACGTCGGCGACGTCGAGGACGCGCTCGTCGCCGTCGAAGCAGGTGCTTTCCCCGCCGGGTTCGAGCGCGTGGTCCGGCCGCCGGTCGGGCAGGGCGAGCAGGCCCCACGGCACCGCGGCGAGGCTGGGCGAGGGCTGCACGCGCAGGAGCGGGCGCCGGCCACCGGCGGCGGCCGCCCGCAGCCGCGCGACGAGGTCGGCGGGCAGGAGGTTGAGGGCGAGCACCCGGGCCAGGCGCTGTTCGCCGGCGAAGCCGCCGAAGGCGTCCTCACCCAGGGAGCGCCGGACGGCGTCCGCGGCGCTCTCCCCTTCACGCGGCGTCGGCGAGGCGCCGGACAGGACCTCGCGGGCCGTCGCCACCAGGACGGCGTCGACCGGGTGGACGTGGACGGTGCCGAGGTCCCCGGTGCTGCGCCAGCTGAGGTAGGTGTGGCCGGCGTCGGCGTAGCGCAGGAGGAACGTCTCGCGCCCGGGCTCGGCGGTGGGCCACGTCGTGACGGGATCGCCGGCCGGCCGGGGCGAGCCGTACCGCTCGGCGGCGACGTCGAGCCAGTGGTCGAGTTCCATCGGCGAGTCCGGCGACCAGCGCAGGGCGGGCGGCGGGGCGAGCCGCAGCGGCAGCGACGCGGTCACGGAACCCAGTGCGGCCGGCGGGAACCCGGCGCCGGGCGGCGCGGCTTCGAGAACGGGCAGCGCGCCGGTCAGGTCCACCGCGGGCGCCCCGGCCCCGGTGTACGCGCCGACCGCGCAGGTCCGCTCGATCAGCTCGGCGGCCAGCCTCGGCTCCTCCAGGCGGGCCAGCAGCGTCATCAGCAGTCCGGTCGCCGGGCCCGCGACGTCGCGGGCCCAGGCCGTGCGCGCTCGCGGCGACGCGAATTCGAACCGGTAGTCCGCCGCCGCCAGCGCCACCGGGAGCAGCAGGTCCAGCACGGCTCGCAGGTCATCGTCGCGGGCGAAGCCGATCGTGGCCGCCACGAAGTCCGTGTGCAGGCGCTGGAGCCAGTCCCCGGACGCCCGCGCCGACTCCCGCGCGCGCGTCACGTGCGCCTCCGCCGCCGCCCAGTCCCCCTCCGCCGCGGCGCACCGGGCCAGCGCGACGGCCAGCCGGCGCAGGCCCGGCGTGTCGCCGTTGGCCGTCCAGAGCTCCCCGGCGTGCCCGAACTGCTCGCGGGCCTGCCGGGGGTCCCCCGCGAGCAGCAGGAGCGTGCCCAGCGCGTGGCTCGCTTCCGCGACGTCCCCGGTCGCGCCGGCCGCCGCGAGGTCGTCCCGGGCGGCGATCAGCGCCGCGAGCGCGCCCGGGAAGTCGCCGCCCAGCGCCCGGTCCGCGGCGAGGTCGATGGCGAACTTCGCGGCCGCCGGCCCGCCTTCGTGCTGGGCGTCGAGCCGGACCAGGTCGGCCCGCGCGGCCGCGTCCTCGCCGCCGGCCTGGCGGAGGCGGGCGCGTTCGGCGCGCGCCACCCCCTGCAGCGCCACCGCTTGGTCGCGGGCTTCACCGACATCGGTGAGGGTTTCCAGCGCGGCGAGGATCTTCTCGAGCGCGGCCAGCGCGCCGGCCGGGTCGCCGGCCGCCGCCTGGACGCGCACTTCGAGGATCCGCAATTCCAGCTCCTCGGCGCCGTGCGGGTCGAGCAGCTCGGGCGGGTACTGCCCCGGCCCGGCCGCCCGGCGCTGCGCCGCCCGGTGCCGCTGTCCCGCGATCAGTTCGCGGGCCCGGCCGACGTCACCTTCCTCAGTGGACAGTGAGATCAGCACGCGATCGGCCACCTCGCGGGATCCTTCGACCATCCGCAGCTCGGCGTACTGTCCGAAGTGGACGGCCGCGGCAGCGCTCACGGGGAAGGCGGCCAGCACGGCCTCGGCGCACTGCCGCGCGGTGCGCAGGTCGCCCGCCGCGTACCGGAGAGCGGCCAGATCGCTGACGGCGGCCAGTTCCAGGTCGGTCCGGTCGAGCCGCCGCGCGAACTGCCGCAGCCGGCCGTACTCCCGGTGCGCGCCCGCGAAGTCCCGCGCGGCCGCGAGCCGCTTGGCCGCCTGCTGGGTCTCGACGGCGTCGCCGAGCAGCCGCCGGTACTCGGCGTCGGTGAGCGAGCACGCCGGCAGTTCGCCGTACGGTGCCGGGTCGAGGCCGAAGTGCCGCGCCACACAGCGGCAGTTGTAGCCGTGCGAACTCGCCCCCGCCAGTTCGGCGGGCAGCGGCCGGTCCGGCGGGGTGAGCGGCGGCGGCAGGCCGGCGAGCACGTCAGAACTCCTCGTCGCGGGCCGCGGCCGCCGCCCGCTCGGCCAGCGTCCGGGCTTCCGGCGGTAGTGCCTGGCGGGCCCGGACGAGCGCCACCACGTCGGCGCGGTCTTCGCGCGTCGTCCCGGCGAGGTGCTCCGCCGTCACCCCGACGACGAGTCCGATGTGGACTCCGCCGGTCAGGTCCGCCGCACCGGAGAACCGCCCGGCGCCCAGGTGCAGGGGAACCTCCGCGACCACCTCGCCGTCGCGGGTGGCGAACGCGGTGAGGGCCGCGTCGGCGAAGGCGCCGGCGACCTCGACCTCGAGCCGGGTGCCGGCCGGCGCGGCGACGATCCGCCAGGTCACGGTGTCTTCCGCGGCGTCGAGGACACCCGGGGGCACCCGGGCCCAGTCGACGCTCGCCCGGCCGGCGGCCACGATCCCGTCCCCGGCCGCCGTCCCGTCGGCACCCGCGGCCAGCGTGTACGCCCGCTGCCCCGGCGAGACGGCGGCCGCCAGCCCGGCCGCGGCTTCGGCGCGCCCGAGGTCGTCCCGATCGTCGAACCAGGCGGACAACCGCAGGCACAGGTCCCGGACTTCGCCGGCGACTGCGGCCGCGCCGATCCCGGCGGCGGCGGCGTCGAACAGCTCCCCCGGCGTGGCTTCGAACCCGTCCAGCACGCCCTCCGCCACGGCGGCCGTCGCGACGGCGGCTTCGAGGTCCAGCAGCGCGGGGTCCAGCACCGGGATCCCGAGGAGCGGACTCGCGGGCCACCACCGGCGCGCCCACAGCAGCAGCGCGAGCGCGGCCAGTTCCGGCCGGGCGGGCACCTCGACGTACCCGCCGGTGAGCGCCGCCAGCGCGGGTTCTTCACCGACGAGCCGCGTCAGCCACGGTTCCGCGGCCGCGGCGTCGCTCAGCTCGACGCGCATCGTCGCGGGCCCACCGGCGAGCAGCTCGGCGAGCGCGAACCGGACGAGCCCGCCGTCCGCCGCGACGACGGGGGTGTGCACCGGATGCGTCACGACACGGCCTCCAGGTCCGGCAGCCGGGCCGCGAGGGCGCGGCGCACCTTCGTCCGCAGGTCCAGCGAGGTGGAGCGGACGACGCCGGTGACCAGGTCGCGGACGTCGGTGGCGCCGGTCGGGAGGTCGCCGCGGACGTCGAAGCCGTGCAGGCGGATCCACAGGCGGCCGAGGAACTGCTTGGCGAACTCCCGCAGGTCGCGGACGAGTTCGGGGTCGGGCCGCGCGGTGAGGGGCGTGGTGCCGGCCAGTGCCCGGCGGGCGTGCAGCACGTACCCCTCGCGCGCGACCTGGGCGTTGAGCTGCCGGGCGAACTCGGGTGCCGCGCCGGGTGCGCCGCCGTCGAGTGGGCGGAGGGCGGGCGCGAGGACGACGCCGAGCGCGAAGCAGGTGGCCAGGGCGGGCAGGCCGAGCCCGAACCCGGCGGCGACCCGGGCGAGCTCGTCGTCGACGAGGTCGGCCACCGGACCCCGCTCGTCGGCGGGAAGCCGCCGCAGGGTGGCGCGGACCCGCCGTTCGACACTGCGTTCGAGCAGCTCGGGCCCGGTTTCGTCGCCGCGCCGCAGCGGGGGCACGGCGGTGCGTTCCCCGCGTTGCAGTCCGAGCTCCGGCGCACCGGGGACGGCTCCGGCACCGCCCGGCCGGCGGAGGGCGAGTCCCAGCGAGTGCCCGGCGGCGGACGCGGCGAGCGCGCGCCAGGCGTCGTCGTCGAGATCGTCGGCGAAGACGCCGAGCAACGCGACGGCGTCCCCGGGCGCGAGCGCGGGGACGGGCCCGGTCCGCCAGCGCCGGTGCAGCTCCGCGGTGAGATCGGCCGCCACCCGGGGCTCGGCCAGGTACGCGGCCAGCCGCGCGACCCCCGCTTCCTCGCCGTCCCCGTGCAGCTCGCGCAGCGCCGCCGCAGCGGTCTCCGGCGCGTCCGGGCCGGGCGCACCGGACCCGGTGGCCAGCTCGTACGCCAAGGGGAAGCAGACGTCCTGGACGTCACCGGCGGTGATGCGCAGCGCCCTCCGCTGCCGCTTGAGGTGGGTGAACCACGCGGCGGTCGCCCGCAACCGGGCGGCGTCGGCGACCAGCAGCGCGGTCAGCTCCGCCGCCTCGGCGGGTTCGAGCAGCGGCCGCCCCAGCCGCGGCCGCGCGGCGGTGCGCACGACCAGCGGGTCGATGATCTTCTTGACGGTGCGGGTCAGGGGACCGCCGTCCGCCGCCGACAGCACTTCGACCCCGGAGATCCGCGTCCACGCGGCGGCGAGCACGGCCGAACGCGGCCGAGCCCGCCCCGATCCGGCCACCGCCACCCCCTCGTCCTCCCCGTACTTTACGACGGCCAGCTGTGGAAACCCCGCCCCGTCTTGCGGCCCAGCTCCCCCGCCGCCACCTTGTCGCGCAGCAGCCGCGGGGGTGCGAAGCGTTCGCCGAGCGTTTTGTGCAGGTATTCGGCGATGGCCAGCCGGACGTCCAGGCCGACGAGGTCGGTGGAGCGCAGCGGGCCCATCGGGTGGCGGTACCCCAGCTCCATGGCGTCGTCGATCGCTTCCGCGTCGGCGACGCCCTCCTCGAGCATGCGGATCGCCTCCAGGCCGAGCAGGACGCCCAGGCGGCTGGTGGCGAAGCCGGGCGAGTCGCGCACGAGCACGTCGGTCTTGCCGAGGTCGCGGACCCACTCGCGGACGCGGTGCACGACTCCGTCCGCGGTGCCGGGCGCGTGGACCACTTCGACCAGCTTCGACGCCGGGACCGGGTTGAAGAAGTGCATGCCGACGAACCGGGCGGGGACGCGTAGCGCCGCGCCCAGCTCGGCGATCGACAGCGAGCTCGTGTTGCTCGCCAGCACCGTGCGGTCGCCGACCACGGCCTCGGCACGGGTCAGGACGTCGATCTTCAGGTCCGCGCGCTCGGGCACGGCCTCGACGACCAGGTCCGCGTCCGCGGGCAGCCGGTCGACGCCGTCGACGACGTCCAGCCGCGCGAGCACCGCGGCCGGGTCGGTGGTGAGCTTCCCGCGGCCGGCGGCTTTGGCCAGGCCGTCGGCCAGCCGCGCGCGAGCGGCTTCGGCGGCCTCCGCGCCGCTTTCGACCACCGAGACGCGGGCGCCGCGGGTGGCGAAGACCTGGGCGATCCCGGCGCCCATCCGGCCGCCGCCGATCACCCCGACCGTGGCCGGGGCCTGCTGGTCGGCCTGCACCGTTTCCGCCTTCACACGCGCTCGATCAGCAGCGCGACGCCCTGGCCGACGCCGACGCAGAGGGTCGCCAGGCCACGCCGGGCGTGCTCGCGCTCGAGGCGGCCCAGCAGCGTCACCACCAGCCGCGCGCCGGAGCAGCCCAGCGGGTGGCCGAGGGCGATCGCGCCGCCGTCGGCGTTGACCTTCGCCTCGTCGAGCTTCAGGCGGCGGATCACGGCGAGGCTCTGGGCGGCGAACGCTTCGTTCAGCTCGACCGCGCCGAGGTCGTCGACCGTCAGCCCGGTGCGGCCGAGCAGCTTCTCCGTCGCCGGGACCGGCCCGAGGCCCATCACGTTCGGCGCCACCCCCGCGCTCGCGCCGGCGACGACCCGCGCCCGCGGCGCAAGGCCGTGCCGGCGGACGGCGTCCGCACTGGCGAGCACCAGCGCGGCCGCGCCATCGGACAGCGGCGACGAAGACCCGGCGGTGACGATGCCGTCCTCGCGGAACACCGTCCGCAGCTTGCCGAGCTTCTCCAGGGTCGTGCCGCGCCGCGGTCCCTCGTCCACCGCGAACTCGCCGTCCTGCACCGGCACGGGCACGATCTCGGGCGCGAACCGGCCGGCGTCGATCGCGGCCAGGGCACGCTGGTGGCTGCGCAGCGCGAACTCGTCGCTCTCCCGCCGGGTCACGCCGTCCAGCCGCGCGACCTCTTCGGCGGTCTCCCCCATCGGCAAGGTCACCTTGCGGGTTTCGGGACCGGCGCCCGGTTCGACCGCGGCGTCGTGCCGGGTGAACTCCGGGTTGGTGAACCGCCAGCCGAGCGAAGTGTCGGCGACCTCGCCGGGCCGGGCCCACGGGGTCCCGGGCTTCGCCAGCACCCAGGGCGCCCGGGTCATCGACTCGACCCCGCCGGCGACGACGACGTCCGCCTCCCCCGACCGGATCGCCTGCGCCGCGGCCGCGACCGCGGTCAACCCGCTGGCGCACAACCGGTTCACGGTGTAGCCGGGCACCTCGTCGGGCAGGCCCGCCAGCAGCGCGGCCATCCGCGCGACGTTGCGGTTGTCCTCGCCGGCCTGGTTCGCCGCGCCGAGGACGACCTCGTCGACGGCGTCGCCGGGGACACCCGCGCGCTCGAGCGCGGTGCGCACCACGAGCCCGGCGAGGTCGTCGGGGCGGACCCCCGCGAGCGCGCCGCCGTAGCGCCCCTGCGCGGTGCGGATTCCGTCGACCACGAACACTTCCGGCATCTGCGCTCCTCTTGACCTCCGGCAGGCGGCACCCTTGCCCGGCTGACATTGTTTACCGTCCATTCGGTCAGTTAGCAAGGGTGCGGAGTCCCGGATCCCGACCCGTGCGCAGCGGAGTGCCGGGCACCGGGCGTCTCGGCATCGACCGGCGGTGACCCCTTGCGACAATGTCGGCATGGCCGACACAGCGACGAACCGGACCGCCCGGCGCGGGCGACCCGGGTACGACCTGGAATCCCTGCTGCGCGTGGCGGTTTCGGCGTTCACCGAGCGCGGCTTCGACGGCACCAGCATGGAAGACCTCTCCCGCAAGCTCGGCATCTCGAAGTCGGCGATCTACCACCACGTGCCGAGCAAGGACGAACTGCTGCGGCTGGCGGTGAACCGCGCGCTGGACGGGCTGTTCGCCGAAGCGGCGGCACTGGCGGAGTTCGACGGCCGGGCGGTCGACCGGCTCGAGCACCTCGTGCGCGCGAGCGTCGGCGTCCTGATCGGCCAGCTGCCGTTCGTGACCCTGCTGCTGCGCATCCGCGGCAACACCAAGGTGGAACGCGCGGCGCTGGCCCGGCGCAAGGAGTTCGACCGGATCGTCGCGGACCTCGTGCGCGAGGCCGCCGCCGACGGCGACCTGCGCCCCGACATCGACCCGGACGTTTCCGCGCGCCTGCTGTTCGGCCTGGTCAACTCGGTGACGGAGTGGTACCGGCCCCGTGGCGGCACCTCGGCCGCGGCGATCGCGGACGCGGTCACCGCGGTGGCGTTCGACGGCCTGCGCCGGCACCCCTGAGCGCGCAGCGCGCCGGCCGGGGGAAAACCGGTGGCGGGCCACCACGGCCGCTGCTACCTTCCCGGGAGCCGTGCGAGAGACCGAGGAGGTGGTACCCGTGGACCAGACGACGTGGGTGCTCCCCTCCGGGGTCACGGTCGGGCGATAGGTCGCCCGGGAGCGCCGTTCACCAGCACTCCCGGAAGGCACGACCATGCACTTCACTTCCGAACAACGCCTCGGCGACGGTGTCCTCGAGCGCGCGTTCACCCTCGGCGAGGTCCCCGGCATCCTGTGGACGCCCGAGCCCGCGACCGGGCCGGTTCCCCTGATCCTGCTCGGCCACCCCGGCGGCCTGCCGAAGATGTACCCCCGGCTGGCGGCCCGGGCCCGGCACTCCGTGGCGGACGGCTACGCCGCGGCCACCATCGAGCTGCCCGGCAGCGGCGACCGGCCCCGGCTCCCCGCCGTCGACGCGGCCCGCGCCGACCTGCGCCGGGCACTGGCGGCCGGTGAGCCGGTCGGCGACGACGTCGTCGACCGGCTCGTCCTGCCGCTGGTCGACCAGGCGGTCCCGGAGTGGCGGGCCACGCTGGACGCCCTCCTGGAACTCCCCGGGATCGACGGCCCGGTCGGGTTCGCGGGCGGGGTGATCGCCGTCGCCGTGCGGCTCGCGGTGGTCGAGCCGCGCATCTCGGCCGCGGTCCTGTTCGCCGGGAGTTACGTGCCGCGGAGCATCATCGAGGAGGCCCGGCAGGTCACCACCCCGCTGCTGGTCCTGCTGCAGTGGGACGACGAAGGCAACGACCGGCAGCTCGCCCTGGACCTGTTCGACGCCTTCGGGACCGGGGAAAAGACGTTGCACGCCAACACGGGCGGGCACACGGGCGTCCCGGCGTTCGAGGGGGATGACGGGAGCCGGTTCTTCGCCCGGCACCTGAAGTGAGGCGGGGCCGCCAGGCCGGCCCGGCCGGCCCGGCCGGCCTGGCGGTTCCCGTCAGAAACCGGGGAACACCCGGCGCAGGTCGTCGAGCGTGACACTCCCCCCGACGCTGACCCCCTGGTCGTACGGCGCCTTGAGCCGGCCGCTGAGCAACCGGACGAACGCTTCCGCCGGCCCGTCGAACGTCGCGGATGGCGCCTCCAGGTGGTCGACCACGGTGACCGCGTCATCGATCACCAATCCCCCGCCGGGAACCGCGACGGAAACCGGGTTCGCCAGCTCGGCGGGCTTCGCCAGGAAGCTCAGCATGAAGCCGACCGGCCCGGCAAGGAGATCGAGGAGCACCTCGGCCGAGCCGGCGTCCACGCCGGCGTCCGGGTCGACGGCCACGCGCACGTCCCACGAGTGGTTGGCCACCTCGCTGAGCCGCATGCCCAGCGCCGTCACCAGCGGCACCGGCTCCGGCAGGAAGCCCAGGTCCACCGTCAGCGACGAACGCTGCTCGGGCGTGAGCGCCTCGACCGTTTCGAGCCAGCGGCCGTTGTGCTCCAGGAAGCCCTCGGCCTGCGCGCGCGGCGTGGCCGAGTCCCAGCGGGCCCAGATCGTCTGGTTGTCTTCGACGGCCACGGTCTCCCCGGCGGCCCGGAGGATCGGCGCGCGGCCGATTTCGGCACCGCTGCCGAGGTGGGAAAGCGCCTGCGCGACCGTCCATTCCGCGGCACCGCTGGTCTTGGTGAGCTGCTCGTCGGTGAGGGTCCGGGCGAGGCCGGCGAGCACGTCGTGCTCGGCCCGGAGGGCGGCGATCGTGCGATCCACGAGTTGGTCCATGCCCAGCTCAACTCCCGGACCGCCGCGTGTGTTCCACCGATCACCGCGCGCGATGTGCCGACCGCCACCTTTCCAGTTAGGTAAGCCTGACCTTATTGTTCTCGCGTGTCCCACGTCCCCCACCTCGCCGGCACCGGTGTCGACGCCCGCGAGATCGACGTCGCCTACGGCAGCGACGTCGTCGTGCGCGCCGCGTCCGTCTCCCTGCACGCGGGCAGCGTGACCGCGCTGATCGGCCCGAACGGCAGCGGCAAGTCGACGCTGCTGCGCGCGCTGGCGCGGCTGCACCCCCCGGTCGCCGGCTCGGTCACCTTCGCCGACGGGGCGGACTTGCGGGCACTGTCCGGAAAGGACATCGCCAAGCGGATCACCTTGCTGTCGCAGCAGCGGACGGCGCCGGGCGGCGTGTGCGTCCGCGAGCTCGTCGAGTTCGGCAGGCACCCGCACCGGTCCCGCTGGGGCGGCCGCGACCCCGAAGGCCCCGCCGCCGTCGAGCGCGCGCTGGAGCTGACCGGCCTGACCGCGCTCGCCGACCGGCCGGTGCAAGCGCTCTCCGGCGGCCAGGCGCAGCGCGTGTGGCTCGCGAGCTGCCTGGCGCAGGACACCGCGCTGCTGCTGCTCGACGAACCCACGACCTTCCTCGACCTGCGCTACCAGGTGGAGATCCTCGACGTCGTCCGCGACCTCGCCGACCACCACGGCGTCGGGGTCGGCGTGGTGCTGCACGACCTCGACCAAGCCGCGGCGGTCGCCGACCGGGTGCTGCTGCTCGAGGACGGCCGGGTCACCGCCGAGGGCGCCCCCGCCGAAGTGCTGACCGCGGCGAACCTCAGCCGGGCCTACGGCATCCGCGTCGACGTCGCGCTCGACCCGGCCGACGGGCGGATCCACGCCCGCGCGGTGGGCCGCTTCAACGACACAGCACCGCGTACCGCGTCGGTCTGACCGGTCCGCCGTCATCGGAAACACCTAGGAGAAACATGCGGATCACCCGGATGATCCTCGGGCTGTCCGCGGCCGCCACGTTCTTCGTGGCCGCCTGCGGCACCACCGAGGAACCGACGAGCGCCGCCGCCACGAGCGGCGCCGGCGGCCCGGTCACGGTCGTCGACTCGCGCGGCAAGGAGGTGAAGCTGCCCCACCCGGCCAAGCGCGTCGCGGCGACCGAGTGGAACGGCGTCGAGCACCTGGTCTCGCTCGGCGTCATGCCGGTCGGCGTGTCCGACATCAAGGGCTACGGCCAGTGGGTGAGCGCCGAGAAGCTCGACGGCACCCCGAAGGACATCGGCACCCGCGGCGAACCGAGCCTCGACACGCTCGGCTCGCTGGGGCTGGACCTCGTGGTCGTCACCGACAGCGTGACCGAAGGGGCGCTCGAACAGATCGAGGCGAAGGTCCCGGTCATCGTCATCAACGGCGGCTCCGCGAAGGACCCGATCGCCGGGATGTACGCCGGCTTGGACGTGATCGCGAAGGCCACCGGTACCGAAGCCGAGGCCGCGCAGCTCAAATCCGAGTTCGAGCGGAAGCTCACCGCCGGCCGGGCCGAAGTGGAGAAGCTGGGCGCGCTGGGCCAGCAGGTCGCCTTCTCCGACGCCTACGTCACCTCCGGCTCGGTGAGCATCCGGCCCTACACCAAGGGCGCGCTGGTGTCCGCGGTGTTCGGCGAGCTCGGCCTCGAGACCGCGTGGCCGATGGACGGCGACCCCGCCTACGGACTCGCGCAGGCCGACGTCGAGGGCCTGACGAAGCTGCCCGACGTCCGGTTCTGGTACATCGCCAACAACGCCGACGGCGACCCGTACCGGCAGGAGCTGGCGAACAACGCGATCTGGCAGAACCTCCCGTTCGTCAAGAGCGGCAAGGTGCACCGCTTCCCGGACTCCCTCTGGATGTTCGGCGGGCCGAAGTCCATGGAGCAGTTCGTCGACGCGGCCGTCGGCGCGCTGAAGAACTAGCGGTGCTCACCCTGACCAAGCCCGGCCCGCCCGCGGTCCGTCGCCGCGGGCGGGCGGCGCTGCTCGGGACCGGGCTCGCCGCCCTGCTCCTGCTCGGTTCGGCCCTGCACCTGACGCAGGGCACCGCGAGCGTCGACGCCTTCGACGTGCTGCGCCTGGTGTTCGGCGACGCGACCGGCGACACGACCGCGGTGGTCGTCGAGTCGCGGTTGCCGCGGCTGCTCGCGGCGCTGCTCGTCGGGGCCGCGCTCGGCGTGGCCGGCGCGGTGCTGCAGTCGGTGTCCCGCAACACCTTGGCGTCGCCGGACACGCTGGCCGTCAACGCCGGGGCGCACCTCGCCGTCGTCGCCGTCGCCGCGTTCGGTGTTTCGCTGCCCCTGCTCGGCGCGACCGGGGTGGCGTTCGCGGGCGGGCTGGCCGCGGCCGTGTTCGTGCTCGCGCTGTCGGGCACCGGCGGCACCGGGATCGTGCGGCTGGTGCTGGCCGGCACCGCGATCGCACTGGCGCTGGTCTCCGTGACCCAGGTGCTCCTGCTGCTGTACGCCCAGGAAACCCGCGGCCTGTTCGCGTGGGGCGAGGGATCGCTGGAGCAGAACGGGCTCCGCGGTGTCGGCACGCTCGGCCCGCTCGTCGGCCTGGCGCTGGCCGCGCTGCTCGGCATGGCCCGGCGGCTCGACCTGGTCCACGTCGGCGACGACCACGCCCGGACGCTCGGGGTCCACGTGGGACGGGTCCGCGTCGCCGCGATCGCGCTGGCCGTGCTGCTGGCCGCGGCGGCGGTGACCCTGGCGGGTCCCATCGGCTTCGTCGGCCTCGCCGCGCCGGCACTGGCCCGGCTGCTCGCGCCGGTGGTGCCGGGCCTGCACCGGCACGCCGCGCTGCTCCCGTTCTCCGCGGCGCTGGGCGCGGCGCTGCTGCTGGGCGCCGACGTGCTGCTCCGCGCGATCGTCAGCCCGCAGCGCGCCCTGGAGGTGCCGACCGGCGTCGTGACGACGATCCTCGGCGCGCTCTTCCTCGTCGTGCTGGCCCGCACCGCCCGGATCACCTCGGCGACCGCCGAACCCCCGGCGGCCGGCGCGCGCGGCGGCGTGAGCGCGCTCCGGTACCGCGTGGTCCTGACCGTGCTGGCGCTCGCGACGGTCGGCGCCGCCGTGGGCGCGGTCCTGCTCGGGGACGCGAAACTGCTGCTGGGCGACGTCGTCAACTGGCTGTCCGGCCAGGCCGGCCCGATCGTCACCGGCGTGCTCGACACCCGCGTGCCCCGCGTGGTGGCCGCGCTCCTGGCGGGCGCGGCACTGGCGCTGGGCGGCGCGCTCACCCAGGCGGTCGCCCGCAACCCGCTGGCCGAACCGGGGATGATCGGGGTCGTCGGCGGGGCCGGCCTCGGCGCGGTCACCGTGATCACCCTGGTTTCCGGCGTCGGGTTCTGGACCCTGACCGGCGCCGCCGGCCTGGGCGCCGCGCTGGCGATGGCCGTGGTCTTCGCCGTGGCGGCCCGGGGCGGCTTCACGAGCGAACGCCTGGTGCTGATCGGCTTCGGCGTGCACGCGGCGACACAGGCGCTGGTGACGTTGCTGATCACGCTGTCCGACCCGTGGAACGAGACCAAGGCGCTGACCTGGCTGGGCGGCTCGACCTACGGCCGGACCCTGCCGCACCTCGTGCCGATGGCGCTGGTGCTGGTCCTGGCGGTGCCCGTGCTGATCCGCCTGCGCCGCGAGCTCGACCTGCTGGCGCTGGACGACGAGACCCCACGGGTGCTGGGCGTGCCCGTCGCCCGGTCGCGCCTGCTGCTGCTCTCGTGCGCGGTGCTGCTCACGGGCGCGGCCGTCGCCGGCATCGGCGTGCTCACGTTCGTCGGCCTGGTCGCCCCGCACGCGGCCCGCGCGATCGTCGGCAGCCGGCACGCCCGCCTGCTCCCCGCGGCGGCGTTGCTGGGCGCACTCCTGGTGTGTGCGGCGGACACGCTCGGCCGCACGGTCATCGCCCCCGGCCAGCTCCCGGCCGGCCTGATGACCGCGATCATCGGCGCGCCGTACTTCGTGTGGCTCCTGTACCGGCACCGCCGTCAGGGCTCGGGCGGTTCCCGGCCGCACTAAACCGCGGGACCGGGAAGCGCGTGTGCGACACCGAACCCCGGAACAGCCGGGGCCCGGCACGAGGAGCACCGCGATGTCGTTCAGCCGACGAGCCAGGCGAACCGGGGCGGCGGCCGTGGGCCTGGCCCTCGCCTTGACGTTGTCGCCGGCCACCCCGGCCGGCGCGGCGAGCGGGGCCGGTGGCGCGCCGGCGTCGGCCACCGCCGCGTCGCCGGTGTGCTCCGGCACCGCGGGGTGGGGAAAGATCGCCTACCAGGTTTGCGTCCGGTACAACTGCGACAGCGACAGCTGCTTGTCCCGCGGCTACCTCGGCCTGGTCAACCGGGCCACCAGCGCCCGCACCGTCCACTGGGAACTGGACACTTCCCTCTACTTCGACGGCACCGAGCCCATTTTCGACGACGGCGGCAGCGTCACGCTGGCCGCGGGCGAGCAGCGGACGATCTTCTCCGACTTCACCTACCAGGAACCGTGCGGCTCCAGGACCCGGGAGTGGCTCCGCATCCGGTACGACAGCGCCGGCTGGAGCCCGACGATCTCCGTCTCGACCCTGGTCCCCTGCGCCTGACCACCCGGCCGGCGCTCCGCGAGCGGTTCAGGAACCCACGATGCCCCGCACCGTGGCCAGCACTTCGCCGGGGTGGTCGAGGTGGACGCTGTGCGTCGCGCCCGGCCAGCTCACCAGCCGGGCGCCGAACGCGGTGGCGAGGCGTTCGTGGGCGCGGTGGACGGCGTGGTCCGGTTTGCGGTCCGCCGTCACCACCACGGACGGGAGGCGGGGCAGGTCGGGCTCCCGCACGGTGCGGGCGACGTCGGTGAGGCCCCGGACCGCGCGGGCCAGCGTCGGGATGTCGAGGTCCGCCGTGCGCTCGAGGGCGGCCGCGCAGTCCGGGCGCAGGTCGCGGCGGCGGGCAGTGCGCCGGGCCGACCGGCGGAGGGCTTCGGCGAGCACGCGGCGCAGCCCGGGCACGGCCGACAGCTTGGCGAGCACGGCCGTCATGCGCTCGATGCTCGCGCAGACCCGGGCGTCGTTGATCGGGGTCGGGTCGAGCAGGACCAGGCCCGCGAGCAGGTCGGGGCGGTCGCGGGCGAGCAGGACGCCGACCGCGCCGCCGAGGCTCTGGCCGACCGCCACGACCGGGCCGAGGGCGAGCCGTTCGACGAGCGAGGCCAGGTGGGCCACGGCACCGGCCACCGAGCCGTCCACAGTGGACGTTCCGGTGCCCGGGCGGTCGTGCACGACTACTCGCGCGCCGGGATCGGCCACCAGCCCCTCCACCAGGCCGGGGAAGAAGCCGTCACAGCTCTCGGCGCCACCGGGGAGCAGCAGGACCGGAGGGCCGGACTCGCCGTGGACGCGGACTCCGTCGATCTCCATGCCACATTGTGACACAATCTGCAGTGATCGTGTGCGACAAGGAGGACGGCCATGGTCGGGCCCGCGGCGCCGGAGCGGATCGCCGCGGTGGTGCGCGGCGAACTGCTGGACGGCGCGCACCCCGTCGGCACCCGCTTCCGCGAGGAAGACCTGGCGGAACGCTTCGACGTGGGCAGGCACACCGTCCGCTCGGCCCTGCGGCTGCTGGCCGAGCGCGGCCTGCTGCTCCACGAACGCCACCGCGGGGCCGTGGTCGCGCCGCTGAGCCGGGCGCGCATCGACGAGATCTTCGACTACCGCAAGGTCCTCGAGCTCGGCGCGCTGCGCATGGCACTGGACCGGGGCGCGGACCTGACGCCGGTGCACGCCGAGGTCGAGCGCCTCGATGCACTCGCCGAGCGAACGCCGCGGCCGTCGTGGCGGAAGCTGACGGAGGTGCACGGCGCGATCCACCGGGCGATCGTCGCGGCCGCCGGGAACGCGCACGTCCTGGACAGCTACCACCGGTGCGAGGACGAGGTCCGCCTGCTCCAGGCCTTCGTCCGCCCCGACTTCGACGCAGCGGCCATGGCGGCGATCCACCGCCGCCTGGTGGTCAAGCTCGGCCTCGACGGCGAGACCGCGACGGACGCCCTGACCGAGGACATCGACCGCACCGGCCGCGCGGCCCTGCTGACGGCGCTGCACCGCGCAGAGGAGAGCGCCCACCGGCTCGGCCGGTGAGCGGCGCCGGCCGGCAGCAGCTGCCAGCGGGACGACGGGACGCGGTGGACCCCGCGGCGAGCACCGTGCTAGAAATAGAACGTGTTCCACTTCTGACCACCGCTGCCGGGAGGTGCGTGGATGGGCGTCCCGACGGTGACCGAGCTGCTGCTGGCCCGCGCCGGGGACGACCGGCCGGGCCTGCGGTTCGAGGACGAGACCTGGTCGTGGACCGAGCACGTCGAGGCGTCGGCACGCCGGGCCGGTGACCTCCGGGCGGCGCTCGACCGGGACGAACCGCCGCACGTCGGCATCTTGGCCGACAACGTGCCGGCGTTCTCGATCCTGCTGGGCGCCTGCGCGTTCGCCGGGGCGGTGCTGGTCGGCCTCAACCCCACCCGGCGCGGTGAGGCCCTCGCGCGGGACGTGCGGCTCGCCGACTGCCAGTTCGTGCTCGCCGAGCGGAAGTACCAGCCCCTCCTGGCCGGGCTGGACCTCGGCGGGATCCGCGTGCTGGACCTGGATTCCTGGCCGTCGGCGAACACGCCGATCGATCCTGCCGAGACGTCGGCGGACGACCTGCTGATGCTGATCTTCACCTCCGGCACCAGCGGCGACCCGAAGGCGGTGCGGTGCACGCACGGCAAGATCGCGTTCCCCGGCGCGATGCTCGCCGAGCGCTTCGGGCTGTCCACATCGGACACCGTCTACGTCACGATGCCGATGTTCCACTCCAACGCGATCATGGCGGGCTGGGCGGTCGGACTCGCGGCGGGGGCGGGCATCGCCTTGCGCCGCCGGTTTTCCGCCTCCGGGTTCCTCCCCGACGTGCGCAAGTTCGGCGCGACCTACGCGAACTACGTCGGCAAGCCACTGTCCTATGTGGTCGCCACACCGCCGCGCCCGGACGACGCGGACAACCCGCTGCGCCTGGTCTACGGGAACGAAGGGGCGAGCGCCGATCTGGCCGCGTTCGAAAAACGCTTCGGCTGCCAGGTCGTCGACGCGTTCGGCTCCACCGAAGGCGGGGTGGGGTTCGCCCGCACCGCCGGCACCCCGGCCGGTTCACTCGGCAAGCCGGCCGGCGACGTGGCCATCCTGCACCCGCAGACCGGCCGGCCGTGCCCGCCCGCCGAGTTCGACGCCGACGGGCACCTGGTCAACGCCGGGGAAGCCGTCGGCGAACTGGTCAACACCGCCGGCCCCGGCTGGTTCGCCGGGTACTACCGCGACCCCGGAGCCGACGCGGAACGGCTGCGCGGCGGCCGGTTCCACACCGGAGACCTCGCCTATGCGGACAGCAACGGGTTCTACTACTTCGCCGGCCGGCTCGGCGACTGGCTGCGCGTCGACGGCGAGAACCTCGGGACCGCGCCGATCGAGCGGATCCTCCTGCGCCACCCCGCGATCACCGACACCGCGGTCTACGCGGTCCCCGACCCGGTGACCGGCGACCAGGTGATGGCCGCCATCGTCACCGACGGCACCCCGCTGGACCCCGCCGAGTTCGGCCGCTTCCTCGCCGGCCAGCCCGATCTCGGGCCCAAGCAGGTGCCGAAGTACGTGCGCACGGTCCGGGAGCTGCCGCGGACGTCGACGTTCAAGGTCGTCAAGCGGCAGCTGTCCGCCGAGGGCCTGGACGGCGACGGCTCACTCTGGGAACGCGCGGGACAGGAGATCGCTTACACGAGCCGGTAGCCGGCCGCCGAGAACTCCGCCGTCAACGCGTAGCGGTCACCGCGGACCAACGTGTGGCGCCACTCCACCGGGCGGCCGCGCGCGTGGCTGAGCCGGTTGATCGCGAACGCCGCGACGTCGTGCGCGCACGCGAGCTGGGCCCGCTCGGCCGCGGTCGGGATGACCGCGCGGACCTCTTCCCGGCCGTGGTCGAGCCGCACGCCGGTGCGGCGGGCGAGTTCGGCGTACAGGCCGGTGTGCGTGAAATCGGCCGGCAGCAACGGTTTCGCCACCTCGGCCGGCAGCCAGACGCGGTCCAGGGCCAGCGGTTCGCCGCCCGCCAGGCGCAGCCGCTCCAGGTAGACCAGCGGCGTCGACGCCTCCAGCTCGAGCCGCTCGGCGACCAGCGCGTCCGCGCGGACGTCGAAGGTGCGCACGACGCTGTGCTGCGACAGCCCGGCCGCTTCCACCGAGGCGAACAGGCTGTAGAGCGCCCCCATCGGCTGGGCGATCTCCGCGGGCGGCGCCACCCGGGGCTGGCGGCCGCGCTCGGCGACGATCACCCCGTCCGCGCGCAGCTGCCGCAGCGCCTGCCGCACCGTGCTGCGGCTCACTTCGTACTCCTCGACCAGCGCCAGCTCACCGGGGAACTGGTCGGTGAACTCCCCCGCGTCGAGCCTGGTCAGCAGCTCGCGCTGGAGCTGGCGCCAGAGCGGCTCGGTGCCGGAGCGGCTGAGCGTCCGCGGTGGCATGGCTTCCTCCCGGCTCGTCGCGCCGACCCTACCCGTGGCCAAATGTCCGTACATCATCTAAGTTGAATGTACGTACATTTCGACACGGAGGCACGGGTGACCACGATCCGGAACGCACCGGCCGCGCCGCAGGCGCCGGTCCGCCCTCGGCACGGGGCGGTGCCCGGCCTGCTGGTGACGGTCGCGGCCGCCGCGGTGGCGACCGGGCTGGGCTCGCTGGTCCCGATCGTCGGCGGCCCGGTCTTCGGCATCCTGCTCGGCGCGCTCGCCGCCGCCGTCGTACCCGGCCTGCGCGACGAGCGGTGGGCCCCGGGCTACGCCGTCGCGTCGAAGCCCGTGCTGCAGGCTTCGATCGTGGTGCTGGGCACCGGCTTGTCCCTGCGCCAGGTGCTCGAGGTCGGCGGCGGCTCGCTGCCGGTCATGCTCGGCACCCTGGCGGTCGCCCTCGGCGGCGCGTGGCTGCTCGGCCGGTGGCTCGGTGTCCGCGGCGACACGCAGACCCTCATCGGCGTCGGCACCGGGATCTGCGGCGCGTCCGCGATCGCCGCGACCACCGCCGTCCTCAAGCCGAAGCAGGCCGACGTCGCCTACGCGCTCGGCACGATCTTCGCCTTCAACATCGCCGCCGTCCTGCTGTTCCCCCCGCTCGGGCACCTGCTCGGCCTGAGCCCGCACGCCTTCGGCCTCTGGGCGGGCACCGCGATCAACGACACCTCGTCGGTGGTCGCCGCGTCGTTCGCCTACGGCGAGGACGCCGGGTCGTACGGCCTCGTCGTCAAGCTCACCCGCACGCTCACGCTGATCCCGATCGTCATCGTGCTGGCCGTCCTCAAGTCCCGCCGCGAAGCCCGGCAGGCCGGCCCCGGCGCCACGGTCGCCGCGATGCCCTGGCGGCGGATCGTTCCCCTGTTCCTGCTGGGTTTCGTCGCCGCGGCCGCGCTGAACAGCCTCGGCGTCATCCCCGGCTCGTGGCACCCCGCCCTCACCGCGCTGGGCACGTTCCTGATCACCACGGCGCTGGCCGGCATCGGCCTTTCCCTGCGGCTGGGCGACCTGCGCCGCGCGGGTGCCCGGCCGCTGCTGCTCGGCGGGCTGCTCTGGATCGCCGTCGCCGCGACGAGCCTCGGCCTGCAGTCCCTCACCGGCACGCTCTGAACCGACTGCCCGGTAACATGCGGCTGGTGACCGACAGCCACGGCGACCGGCCGGACTGGCCCCGTAAGGTGTCCCGCTTCGTCGACCTGCTGCGGGCCGCGGACCAGCGCCCGGGCCTGATCCGGTCCGCGCGCGCCGTGCGCCGTCTGGTCCCCGGCGACCGCGACCTCGGTGACGCGCTGTCGACGACGGCGGGCCACCCGTCGGACCGGGTCGCCCGGCTGCTCGCCGAAGCGAAGGCCGAACAGCCCAGCGCGGTGCGGGAACTCGGGCTCGCGGCCGTCCAGGTCTGGCAGGCCGTCGCGCAGGGACGGCACGGCGAAAGCGGCGAGGCGACGATCGTGTTCACCGACCTGGTCGGCTTCTCGAGCTGGGCCCTCGACGTCGGCGACGCGCGGGCGCTCGAACTGCTGCGCGCGGTTTCGACCGCGAGCGAGGCGACGATCTCCCGTCACCGCGGCCGGGTCGTCAAGGGTCTCGGCGACGGCTTGATGGCCGTCTTCGGCGATCCGGCGGCCGCGGTCGAGGCGGCGTACGAGACGTGCGGCGCGGTCAGCGCGATCGACCTCGGCGGCTACCGGCCCCAGCTGAGAGCCGGCCTGCACACCGGACGGCCGCGCAAGGTCGGCCGCGACTACTTCGGCGTCGACGTCAACATCGCGGCGCGGATCGCCGACGCGGCCGCCGGCGGCGAGGTCCTCATCACCGGGGACGTGCTGGCGAACCTCGACACCGAGCGGTTCACCGTCCGGCGGCGGCGCCGGTTCCGCGCCAAGGGCGCACCCAGCGACCTCGAAGTGTTCGCCGTCGTCCCGCGGTACGACGGGACCTAGCGGGTCGTCCAGGTGGTCAGGGCACCGGGTCGAAGATCGGTGGACGCCCACCGCGGGAGCCGAGACGTTGCGGTGCCCGAACTGATCGGCGGATTCGGGCATCCCCGCGACGATGCCGCGGTCCCGCAACGTCACCAGCCGCCCGTTCCAGGCCGGCCGCGTCGGCGTCGGTGAGCAGCCGTCCGCCGAGGCCTTTGCCAGACGGGACCTAGCGGGTCGTCCAGTAGACGATGCCGGGCAGCACGACCAGCAGTGCCACCGCGAGCCAGTACCGGCCCGCTTTGAGCTGCGGTGCGCGGAAGGCGAACAAGGCGTTCAGGCCGAACACGACCAGTCCGGCGAACACCAGTGAGACCAGGCCGAGCCCGATCACGAAGCCCGCGCCGTCGTCGACCACGGTGGGGTCGGCCGTGCCCCAGCCGAGCTCCCACGCGAGGACCTGCGTCCCCAGCATGGCGAACGCGACCGGGTAGGCGCACGGGACGGCCAGCAGCAGGTTGAGCGGAACGCCGATCAGCCATACGTGACGCGGGCGGAGCTCACGACGGGGCACCCGCTCATCATGCACCGGCTCAGGAGCGGCGCTCACCGAGCACCCGGTTCAGCTCGGGCAGCACGGTGGCCAGGTCCTTCGTCGTCCGGAAGACCACGATGGACGCTTCACCGTCGTCGTCGGGCCGGGTGAACAGCGCCACCGTCTCCGCCATCGCCGCGTCGAACTCCCGCTCGGGGTCGCCCGGACGGCCGCGCAACCACCCGCGCAGCACGTGGTTGTGCGCGGTCACGACCGCGCCGGCCATCAGCTCCGCCCGCAGCGCCGTGTCCTCGCCGCCGCCCATCCAGCGGTGCAGGAACCCCCGGAACAACCGCTGGTACTGCTGCAACCCCGAGATCTCCCGGTCCCGCAGCGCCGGGACGCTGCGCGTCAGCCGGTACCGGGTCCGCGCCCGCTCCCCCTCGGCGAGGTAGTGCCGGAGGACCAGCCGGGTGCCTTCGGTGACCGCGAGCAGCGCGGTCCGCTCGGTCGAGCCGGCCAGCCGCGCCTCGATGGCCTGCAGCAGCACTTCGTGGTCGGGGAAGATCACGTCCTCCTTCGCCCGGAAGGTCCGGAAGAAGGTCGTGCGGCCGACGCCGGCGCGCTCGGTGATGTCGTCGATCGTCGTGTGGTCGTAGCCGCGCTCGGCGAACAGCGCGAACGCCGCCTCGACCAGGCGTTCCTTGGCCGTCATCCGCTTCCTCCGCCCTGCCGCGGCCCAGCCTAGGGCGTGGCGGTCGTCATATCCGGGAGCGACGCCTTCAGCTACCGGCCGGTACTGAGTACCGTCGAAAGGGTATCGAGTCCCAGAGAGGTGGCGGCGATGGAACGCGTGGGCGTGGTCGGGTGCGGGCAGATGGGGGCCGGGATCGCCGAGGTGTGCGCCCGGGCGGGCCTCGACGTCGTGGTCGTCGAATCGAGCCCGGAAGCCGTGGCGGCCGGCCGGCGCCGGCTCGAAGCTTCGCTGGCCCGCGCGGAGAAGAAGGGCAAGGTGGCCGATGCCGCCGCGGTCCTGGACCGAATCCGGGTCACCGAATCCCTCGACGACCTCGCCGACCGCACCTTCGTCGTGGAAGCGATCGTCGAAGACGAAGCCGTCAAGACGGAGCTGTTCGGCCGGCTGGACAAGATCGTGACCGCACCGGACGCGGTCCTCGCGTCCAACACCTCGTCCATCCCCATCATGAAGTTGGGCACCGCCACCGAACGGCCCGCGCAGGTCGTCGGCGTGCACTTCTTCAACCCCGTACCGGTGCTCCCGCTGGTCGAGCTGGTGCCCAGCCTGCTGACCACCGAAGCCACCGTCGACCGCGCCCGGGCGTTCGCCCGGGACGTCCTCGGCAAGCAGGCGATCCTCTGCCAGGACCGGGCCGGGTTCGTGGTCAACGCGCTGCTGATCCCGTTCATCCTCGCCGCGATCCGCATGTTCGAGTCCGGCTTCGCCACTCGCGAAGCCATCGACGAAGGCCTGGTGCGCGGCGCCGCCCACCCGCAGGGACCGCTCGCCCTCGCCGACCTGATCGGCCTCGACACCACCAAGGCCGTCGCCGAATCGCTCTACGAAGAGTTCAAGGAACCGCTCTACGCACCCCCGCCCCTGCTCGCCCGCATGGTCGACGCCGGGCTGCTCGGCCGCAAGACCGGCCGCGGCTTCTACACCTACGAGCGGCCGTGACGGAATGCCGGTGCTTGTGCGCCCCGGCCGGCCACGAGCACCACATCTGCACCGGCACCGCGGAGCACGGGAACTCGGTTCCGCTCCCGGGCAGCCCGACGGGCGCGTTCGTCCCGGCCTGCCCGCCGTGCCACCGCGCCACGCTCCCCCACCGGGGCCACCCGGGCCGTCGGGCGGCCGAGCCGCCGCGGCGCCTCGACGCCCGCGACTGGGACGCCGCCGTGCTCGCCCGCCCGGGCCGGCGCTCCGCCCGATGGCCGAAGGCGGCTGCGGCGAGCTGACGCCGGACGGCCTGCAAGAGCCGACGGGTGCGCCGTCCGGCCGTGCCGATGCACGGCCATTCGCACACCGAAACCGTTGAGGGACAGGAAAACTCGTACATCCGTCAGGTGACGGATGTCTGATCCTTGCCCGCCGCGAAGCATTGCTCTACGGGGCCCCGACGCTCCGACCTCGAGACCCGAGGAGGAGCGATGTCGCGTGCTACCACCACCGTCTCCACGTTCGTGATCTTCCTGTTGGCCATCAACCTGCGCCCGGCCGTGACGAGCCTGGGCGCGGCCCTCCCGGACATCTCGGTCGCCGGCAACCTCGTCGCCGCGGTGCTCGTGGCGCTGCCCCTGTGGGCGATCGGTCTCGGCGGGTGGGCGACGCCGTGGCTGGCCAACCGGGTCGGGACGTACCGGACCGTCGCCGCGGCGCTCGGCGCGCTCGTGCTTTCACTGGGTGGGCGGGTCCTCGGCGGCTCGGCGCAGCTCCTGATCGGGACGGCGCTGACGTGCCTGTCGATCGCCGTCCTCGGCACCATCCTGCCCCTGCTGGCCCGGGGTTCCGCCGCCTTCACGTTCGGGCTCGGGCTCGGCAGCACGGTCGGCGCGCTGGTGACACCCGCGGTGGTCCTCTCGTCGTCGTGGCAGGTCGCGCTCGGCCTGTGGGCGGCCGTGGCCCTGCTGGCCCTCTACGCGTGGCAGCTCATCCCCGGCGAGTTCGCGGCGCCGCAACCGGCGTCCGGGGCGACCCCCGCGTTCGCCCTCACCATCCACTTCGGACTCATCTCGACGGTGACGTTCCTGGTCATGGGCTGGCTCCCCGGCATCCTGCGCGACGCGGGGGTCCCGGCGACGACCGCGGGCGGCTGCCTCGCGCTGTCGATGGCCATGGGGTTGCCCATGATGCTGCTGGTCCCGGGCTGGACGCGCCGGTGGCGCAACCAGACCCTGCTCGTCATCGCGCTGGCCGCGCCCAACGCCATCGGCGTGACCGGGCTGCTCCTCGCCCCCGCGGCCGCCCCCTGGGTGTGGGCCGCGGCCACCGGCACGGGCATGGGGTCCCTCGCGTTCGCGCTGACGACGATCTCGTTGCGCAGCAAGGACAGCTCGCTCTCGCTGTCCGCGGTGGTCCAGGGCGTGGGGTACGTCATCGCCGGCTTCGGCGTACTGGCCTGCGGCTGGCTGCACACCTACACCGGCGCCTGGCGGACCCCGCTCCTGCTGGTGCTGGCCGTCCTGGTCGGCCAGGTCGCCAGCGGGCACGCCGCCGTCACGCGCCGGACCCTGGCGTCGCTGGTCCCGCGTCCCCTCTTCGTGCGCCGCCCGCGGCCGCTCTTCGTGCGCCGCCCGGACGACGCGCCGGAGGTCGGGGTCTGATGGCCCCGCTCAGCCCGAGGCGGATTGGTGGCGGGCGGCTTCCCGGGCGATGTCGATGCGGGAGTGCACGCCGAGCTTGTTCAGGATGTGCGAGACGTGCGTGCCGACGGTGCGCGGGGACAGGTAGAGGCGGGCCGCGATCTGCGGGTTCGACAGGCCTTCGACCACGAGGGCGGCGATCCGGCCTTCAGTCGGGGTGAGGCTTTCCCAGCCGTGCGTGGTCTGGCGGTGCTTCACCGTCGGGCCGCGCCGGATGCCGAACGCCCGGAAGAGTGCGCGCAACCGGGCCACGTCCCACTGCGCGTCCAGCTCCGCGTAGAGGTCGACGGCGTGGGTGAACGCGGCCCGCGCCGAAGCGCGGTCTTCCTCCTTGGCCTCGGCGAAGGCGATCGCGGCCGCTTCGAGCGCCTTGGCGCGGGACAGCGGCCGGCTCGCGTCGCGGTAGCCGTCGGCGGCCCGCAGCAACGTCGTCCCGTCCCGGTCGAGCAAGCCGCGGCAGTACAGGGCGAGCGCGCCGAGGTGCGGCACGGCGGAATCGGCGGCGAGCGCGCGCACCCGGGCTTCGACCTCCGTCGCGGTCCGCACGTCGCCGATCGTCGTGGCCAGCCGGACGGCGTCCCCCAGCAGGTCCTCCCCCGCGTCCACGCCGGTCAGCACCGCGGTCAGCACGGCGAGCGCCCGCTCCGGCGCCCCGGCGTGCTCGAAGGCGAGACTGCGGGCCCGCACCAGGGATTCCACGACCCGGTCGCCGATGCGCTCCCAGTACTTCGCCGCGACGTCGAGGTGCTGCCGGGCCGCGGCTGTCTCGCCGCGGTGGAAGTGGATGATCGCCGCGACGCCGTGGTCGCAGCACACCACGCTCGGGTCCTTGCGGTCGTCGGGGACGACGTCCACCTCGGCCAGCGCGTCGTCCCACCGGCCGGCGCCCAGCAGCAACTGCCCGAGCGCGCTCTGGGCCTCGCTCAGCCGGACGACGCTTCCGGTGCGGTCGGCCAGTTCCCGGGCCTGCGCGGCGGCTGCGTGCGCCTCGGGGTAGCGGTCGAGCGCGCCGAAGGTGACCGACTGGTTGATGCGCAGCTGCAGGGTGAGGTCGATCAGCGCGGGATCGCCTCGCACGACGGCCATCGCGCGCTCGAACAGCGGCAGCGCGCCGGCCCAGTCGCCCCGCACCATCGCGACCAGGCTCAGCACGTGCAGCGCCCACCCGGTCGCCCAGCGGTCTTCGACCGGGCCCAGCTCCTCCAGCGCCTCGGTGGCGACCCGGCCCGCGGTGTCGACCTCGCCGATGTAGCGGTGCGTGCGTGCGATGAGCACCAGCAACCGGGCCCGGTGCCGCGGCTGCAGACCCGGCTGGCCCAAGGCGGAGTTCAGCTCGTTGAGGAACTCGGCGGACCGGCCGGTCATCGCGCGGCACTGGACGACCGTCGTGTACAGGTCGACGCGCACGTCGGGGTCGCGCACGCGGTCGAGCGCGCGGTCGGCGATCCGCTCGGCTTGGGCGACGTTGCCCACGCCGTAGTAGGCGTCGGCCAGCCGGCAGGCCAGCGCGCCGGTCACCGCGTCGTCTAGCGGCGCGTCCCGCACCGCCCGCCGCAGGAGGGCGACGGCGACCACCGGAGCCTGGCCGATCAGCGGCGTGGCCACGTCGAGCAGCCACCGCACGGCCCAGGCGGGCACCGGTACCCGGCTGTCCGTTGTGGACACCATGGGCAGCAACTGCCGCGCGACCCGCTCGACCGGGGCGTTCGCCTCGGCCAGCGCCCACGCGGCGCCCTGGTGCCAGGCGATCCGCACCGCCGTCGGCATGTCGTCGTACAACGCCGTGCGGATCAACGGGTGCCGGAACTCCAGGTCGTCGCCGGCGGCCACGAGCACCCCGGCCGCGCGGGCCTCGTCGAGGGCGGGCAGGAGGTCGGCGAGCGGGGTGTTGGTGACGGTCACGAGGTCCGCGACCGAGAAGCCGACTCCCAGCAGCGCCGCCGCGCGCAGCACGCCCCGCGCGGGTTCCGGGAGGAAGCCCAGCCGGTCCGCGATCGCCTCCGGCAGCGAGTCCGGCGTGGCCGCGCCGGTCAGCTCCGCGATGCCCGCGGTGTCGACCTCCAGGCACGAGCTCCTGGTCAGCGCGTCGAGGAGTTCGGTGAGGTACAAGGGGTTCCCGGCGGCGTCGGCGGCCAGCCGCGCCAGCTCGGCGCCCGGCTTGCCACCGGCCAGCTCCGACACCAGTTCCAGCACCGCCGGTTCCGGCAGCCGGCCCACCCGCAACCGCTCGCCCGGCCCGACGATCCGGAAGAGCGACCGCAGGTCGTCGCGGCGCGGGATCGGCCGCAGCACACCGATCAGGAGCAGCGGGAGCTGCCGGACCGCCCGGGCCAGCCGGCTCCACACCGCCACCGTCGTGCGGTCGGCCCACTGCATTTCGTCGACGACCAGCACGGCCGGGCCGTCCTGGCTCAGCTCGTCCACCAAGGCGATCAGCTGCTCGGCGGCCCGGGCGGCGAGGTCGGCACCCTTGCCCGCGACGGCGCCGCCCCGCAGCAGCTTGGAAATGGCCACCCGGCGGGGATCCCGCGCGGCCGGCGTGATCCGCAACGCGTCCAGCAGCGGCAGCAGCGGCAGTGCCTGCCCGAGCTCGTCGCCGGCTCCCCAGTACACCTGGCAGCCCGCGTCGGTCGCGGCCGCGCAGGCCGTCCGCACGAGCGCGGACTTGCCGATCCCCGGCTCGCCGTCCACCAGAACGGCGACACCGCGACCGGCGCCCACACCACGGATCCAGGCGACCAGCCAGGACAGCTCACTGTCCCGACCGACCAGCAGCTCGGTACCGTCGGTGAGCGGTCGCACACGGAGATAATAAGAGGAAAACTTGTTGCCCAACAAGAGGTATCGTGGGGCAAACCCGGATCGCCGGCCGTTAACCAAGGCTTCCCTTCCGGGCAAACATCCATTTCGATAATAATCCCGTTTCGTGATCCGAACGTGATTCCGCTGCGCGGAAGAATGTGGCTACTTGCCGCCACGCAACGCCGGAGAACGCCGCACGTACCGATCCGGACGAAATGCGGAGAAACGGTGTTACCGCCATCGAAAGGGGCCGCGGCCGCGGAACACCCGCACCGGTTCCACGACTTTCCGGCCCTCGTTCCGCCCGCACCGGGCGTGGCGTTCGAGCATTTCGACGACCACACCGCGTCCCCGAAGGCCCGGGCCGGCGACAGCGCCACGGCACCCCGCGGCGTTTGGTTTCAGCCGGGCGAACCGGCCGGATTCACCGGCGCGCCAGATCGCCGATCCGTTGTTTTCCGCCTTGACCTGCACCCTCGGGCCACGTTTTCCGCACCCCGCCGGTGGCCGCCGCCCGGCCGGGCGGCCGCATACCCCTTCGGACGAGCGCCTGCCTCCTCATCACCCTCAGTGACCACTCCGGAGACCGCCGGCACGGGAACCGGAGCGGGCGAATCAGCGATCCCGGTGCCAGGCTCTCCGGAATCAGCGGGCCTGCCCCGTTTCCACCGGAGCTATTCGTAGCGCACGACGACGTCCGGCGAGCAAAAACAAGATCGTCGATCTAGTATTCGTGCGGCCATTCTGGTGAAATCCCGTTTTCGATGTACGCACGCGTTGTCAAGCGCTTACCAGGTCCCTACAGTGGCCTGCCTGACTCCGGGGAATGATTCACACACACCCCTTGGACTCGGTACAACAACCGTGATCTCCTGTCGAGGAGCAAGGCCTTGTTCGGAATAGCCAGGAGCAGTAACCGGGTTCGCACACGTCACGTCGCGCTCGCCGTCGCGGCCGTCCTGGCCGCCAGCGGCTGCGGGGCGCTCGGTGCCGAAGTCTCGAACTCCTCGTCCAGCGGCAGCGGCCTGGAAAAGCACACGATCAAGGTTTCCATCTTGCCCACCACGGATCTCGGGCCGTTCTGGCTGGCCCAGGAGGGCGGTTACTTCCAGGCCGAAGGCCTCACCGTCGAGTCCGTGGTCGCCGCCAGCGGCCAGGCCTCGCTGACGAAAGCGATCTCCGGCGAGGCCGACATCGCGTTTTCCACCTACCCCCCGTTCTTCATCGCGCGCAGTTCCGGCTCCGCCGACATGCAGCTGGTCGCCGACGCGACGTCGGTCAACCCGAAGTCCAATGCGATCGTCACGGTTCCGAACTCCCCGGTGAAGACGATCTTCGACCTGGCGGGCAAGAAGATCGCCATCACGGCCAAGAACACCGCGTCCGATCTGCTCACCCGCTCGGTGATGCAGGACCACAACGTGGACGTCGGCAAGGTGAAGTGGGTGCTGGTCGCGCTACCGAACATCGCCGCCGCGCTGCAGCAGGGGCAGGCCGACGCCGCGTACCTGCCCGAGCCGTACATCACGCAGGCGGCCCAGACGGTCGGCGCGATCCCCGTGATCGACATCAACAGCGGCGCGACCCAGGACTTCCCGCTGACCGGCTACGGCGCGACGAGGAAGTGGGTGCGGGAGAACCCGAAGACGCTGGCCGCGTTCCAGCGCGCGATGCAGAAGGCCACCCACGAGACCACGAACGACCGCGCCAAGGTCGAGCCGCTGCTGGTGCGGTTCGCCAAGATCGACGAGGACACCGCCAAGCTGCTCACGTTGCCGGGCTACGGCTCGATCCTGGACTCGCGGCGCCTGCAGCGGGTGCCGGACCTGCTGCTGCAGCTCGGCGCCATCCCGTCCCCGATCGACGTGAACTCGATGATCGGACCGCAGGCGGGCCGATGACCCCCGGTGTGCGATCCTCGGCCGGGCCGGTGCCGGGATAAAAAAGTTCTTCCGCAGTCGTGTTGATCCGCGCGCCGCCCGTTCGACAAAGGGGGGCGAGGGCCGAGAGGCGGCCACGCGGACGAGGAGCGCACGATGCCGAAGTACATGCTGATCATGCGGGGCACGGACGAATCGAACGCGGCCATGCTGGCCGACATCGACGCGATGATGGCCGCCAGCCGCGAGTTCATCGAGGAGATGCTCAAGGCCGGCGTCCTCCTCGCCGCCGAAGGGCTCGACCTGCCGGGCCGCGGTGCGGTGGTCGACTTCGGCGGCGAAGCGCCAGTGGTCACCGACGGGCCGTACGGGGAGACGAAGGAGCTGTTCGGGGGCTACTTCCTGCTCGAAGTCGCCACGAAGCAGGAGGCGGTCGAGTGGGCCAAGCGGGTCCCGGCGGTCCGCGGGTCCAAGATCGAGGTCCGCCGGGTGGCCGGCAGCGACGAAACTCCCGAAGCGGCCGGGTCCTGATGGACGCGGCCGACGTCGCGGCCGTCTGGCGGATCGAGTCGGCGCGGATCGTGTCCGCGCTGACCCGGTTCACCGGCGACTTCGAACTCGCCGAAGACGCCGCGCAGGAAGCTGTTGCCGAAGCGCTGGTGTCGTGGCCGCTCACTCCCCCGGCCAACCCGGCCGGCTGGCTGCGGGCCACCGCCCGGCGGCGGGCCATCGACGCGATCCGCCGGCGGGCCGCGCTCCAGGAGCGCTACGCCCGGCTCGCGACCGACCCCGTGGCCGACGACGACGTCGACCCCGACCGGATCGACGACGACGTCCTGGCGCTGATGTTCATCAGCTGCCACCCGGTGCTCTCCCCCGAGGCCCGGGTGGCGCTGACCCTGCGCGTGGTCGGCGGCCTGTCCAGCGAGGCGATCGCCCGCGCGTTCTTCGTGCCCGTGCCGACCGTGCAGGCCCGCATCACCCGGGGCAAGAAGACCATCGCGGCCGCCGGGGTGCCGTTCGAGCTGCCGCCGGCCGCCGAGCGCCGCGAACGGCTGGGCGGCGTGCTCAGCGTCCTCTACGTGATCTTCACCGAGGGGTCGACGGCGACGTCGGGTGACCGGCTCCTGCGTCCGGAAGTCGCGTACGAGGCGATCCGGCTGGCCCGCACGCTCGCCGCGCTGCTGCCCGGCGAGCCCGAGGTGCACGGCCTGCTCGCGTTGTGCGAGCTGACGGCCGCGCGGTTCCCGGCCCGGACCGCCCCGGACGGCGCGCCGATCCTGCTCGAAGACCAGGACCGGCGCGCGTGGGACCACGCGGCGGTCCACCGCGGGCTGGCCGCACTGGCCAAGGCGGCTCCCCACGGCCTCGGCCCCTATGGCCTGCAGGCCGCGATCGCCGCCACCCACGCGGCGGCGCCCTCGGTCGAAGACACCGACTGGGACCGGATCGTGCTGCTCTACGAGGCACTCGGCCGCGTCGCGCCTTCGCCGGTGGTCGAGCTCAACCGGGCCGTCGCCGTGGCCATGGCCACGGGGCCGGAACCGGCGCTGGCGATCGTGGACGAGCTGGTCGCCACGGACCGGCTGCCGGGGTCGCACCTGGTCCCGACGGTCCGCGGCGAGCTGCTGGCGAGGCTCGGGCGGCGCCGGGAGGCACGCGCCGAGCTGGAACTGGCCGCTCGGCTGTGCGCCAACGAACGCGAACGTTCGGTACTGCTGGGCAAGGCGGCCGCGCTGGACTGATCCCCTCATCCGGTTTCGGCGGCCGGCCGGGTTTCGTGAGCGGCGCTCGAGGCGCGATCCCTGGTAATACC
Organism: Amycolatopsis sp. cg9; assembly: GCF_041346945.1. Classification (NCBI taxonomy): domain Bacteria; kingdom Bacillati; phylum Actinomycetota; class Actinomycetes; order Pseudonocardiales; family Pseudonocardiaceae; genus Amycolatopsis; species Amycolatopsis sp. cg9. The sequence goes on from NZ_CP166850.1 coordinate 8,682,056, forward strand.
GGGCGGAATGGACGAGTATCCCCGAGGTGCCCGACATCAGAGGATTCAGCCTGTTCGCCCGGATCGGCCTGCTTTGCTACGCCTTCGTGCACCTGATCGTCGCCTGGCTGGCGGCCCAGGTGGCGCTCGGTGACAACGAGAAGGCCGACAAGGCCGGCGCGCTGCAGATCGTGGCCACGGGCGGCGGGGCCTGGCTGCTCTGGCTGATCGCCGCCGGCACCGGGTTGCTGGCGCTGTGGCAGCTCACCGAGGCGATCGCCGGTCACCGGCACGCCGCCCCGCGACGCCGGTGGGTCCGGCGGGTGACCAGCGGGCTCGAGGTCGTCTTGTACGCCCTCGTCGCCTACAGCGCGGGCAAGATCGCGACCGGTGGTTCCGGCAAAGCGGGGTCGATCGTGGCCGCGGCACTCGCGCAACCCTGGGGTGCCGCGGCGGTCACCACCGCCGGCGGCGCGGTGATCGCGGCCGCGGCGTTCCTCGCCTACCGCGGGATCGGGAAGAAGTTCGTCCACGACCTCGACTTCGACGGCGCGTCCCCGGCCCTGCGGCGCTCGACGATCCGGCTCGGCCAGGTCGGCTGGTGCGCGATGGCCCTCGCCTACGGCACCGTCGGCGCGATGTTCATCCTCGCCGCCGTGAACTACGACCCGGCCAAAGCCGGCGGCCTGGACCCGGCGCTCAAGACGCTCGCGGTCCAGCCCTACGGCCAGGCGATGCTGCTGGCGCTGGCCGCGGGCATCGCGGTCTTCGGGGTGTTCGCGCTGTTCGAAAGCCGCTACCGCCGGATCTGACGCGGCGGCGCTGCTCTCTCACGGCGTGGTGAAGTCGAGCAGCACCTTCGACGCCACGGTCCGGTCGCCGGCGGTCCCGAAGGCCGTGAGCGCCTCCGCCAGCGGGAAGCGGTGGGTCACCACCGGGTCCACCGGCAGGCCGCCGGCCAGCAGGGACAGGGCGTCGTCGAACTCGGTGTCGAAGCGGAACGCACCCTTCAGCACGATCTCGCGGGTCACCACGACGTTGCCGGGGAAGCCCGTCTCGCCCGGCGGGAGCAGGCCGAGCAGGACGACCGTGCCGCCGCGGCGGACGCGCGCGACGCACGTCGCGAGCCCGGCCGGGGCGCCGGACGCTTCGATCGCCACGTCGACGTCCGCCGGCCACGCCGGGTCGTCCGGGCGGCCGGCCCGCACCGTCGAGGTCGCGCCGACCAGTTCGGCCACCTTCAGCGGTTCGGGGAGCAGGTCGCTCACGACGACCTCCACCGCGCCCGCGTGCCGCAGCACCGCCACGACCAGGCAGCCGATCGGCCCGGCGCCGGTGACCAGGACCCGCTTGCCCTGGACGTCGCCGGCGCGGCGCACCGCGTGCACCGCCACCGACAGCGGCTCGGCCAGCACCGCCCGGTCGAGCGCCAGCCCGGGCGGGAGCACGCGGACCTGGGCGGCCGGGACCACCAGCCGCCGCGTGAATCCGCCCTCGACGTGCGGGAAGTGCGCCGCGCTGCCGAGGTAGCGGGACCGCGCGCAGACGTTGCGCCGGCCCTCGCGGCATTCGCGGCACTCGTCGCAGGGCGTCGCCGGGTGGATCGCCACCGGAACGCCGGTTGCGGGGCCGGGCACCCCGGCACCCAGCGCCGCGACGTGGCCGGCCACCTCGTGCCCGAGCACCATCGGCTCCCGCACGGTGAAGTCACCGACCGCGCCGCGGTGGTAGTAGTGCAGGTCGGAGCCGCAGATGCCGCCGTAGGCGACCGCGATCTCGACCTCGCCGGGGCCGGGGCCGGCCGGGTCGCGCTCCTCCACCCGCAGGTCGCCCGCTCCGTGCACGACGCACGCTCGTCCAGCAGTCATCGGATTCCTTTCACAGCACGGAAAGCATGCCGCCGTCGACGTACAGCAGCTGCCCGTTGACGAACGCGGACGCGTCGGAGGACAGGAAGATCAGCGCGCCGACGAGGTCCTCGACGCGCCCCCAGCGCCCGGCCGGGGTCCGGCCGCGCACCCAGGCGCTGAACTCCTCGTCGGCGACCAGCGCGGCCGTCAGCTCGGTCTCGAAGTAGCCGGGCGCCAGCCCGTTCACCTGGATCCCGGACGGCCCGAGGTCGGCGCACATCCCCTTGGTCAGCAGCTTCAGCCCGCCCTTGGTCGCCGCGTACGGCGCGATGCCGGGGCGAACGGTTTCGCTTTGCACCGAACAGATGTTGACGATCTTGCCGCGGCCGCGCGGCCCCATCCGGCGCGCCACCTCGCGGCCGACCAGGAACGCGCTGGTGAGGTTCGTGTCGAGCAGCCGGTACCAGTCCTCGTCGGAGAACTCGGTGAACGGCGCCCGGTGCTGGACCCCGGTGTTGTTCACCAGGATGTCCAGCGGCCCGGCCCGGTCCTCGGCGCGGGCGACGCCCGCGGCCACCGCGGCGGAGTCGGTGACGTCGAACGGCTCCGCGAACACCGTGCCCAGGCCGGAAAGTTCCTTCTCCGCACACTCCAATGCGGACACGTCGCGGCCATTGAGGACGACCACGCAGCCGGCTTCCAGGAGCCCGCGGGCCAGCGCGAAGCCGATCCCCCGGCTGGAGCCGGTCACCAGCGCGACGCGGCCGGTGACGTCGAAGACCGGATGGCTCGTCACGCCGCCACCGCCTCGGGGACCGGCGTGCGGGCCGGGCGGCCGGCCAGCACGTCCAGGACGTTGTCGACGGCCAGGTCGACCATCGCCGCCCGGGTCGCCTCGGTGGCCGACCCGACGTGCGGCACCGCGACCAGCCGGTCGGCGGCGATCAGGTCGGCGACGTCGGCGCCGCGGGGCTCGCGCTCGAAGACGTCGAGCCCGGCCGAGTGGATCACGCCGGTGCGCAGCGCGGCCAGCAGCGCGGCCTCGTCGACGACGCCGCCGCGGGAGGTGTTCACCAGGGTGGCCGTCGGTTTCATGGTCCGCAGCTCGCCCGCGCCGATGAGGTGCCGGGTGGCCGGGGTCAGCGGTACGTGCAGGGACACGACGTCGGACTCCGCCAACAGGACCGGGAGGCCGACGCCGTCCGGCGCGGCGGGGTCGTGGTGCAGCACACGCATGCCGAACCCGGCGGCGCGGCGGGCCATCGCGCGGCCGATCTGGCCGTAGCCGACCAGGCCGAGCGTCGCGCCGTGAACGTCCAGGCCGAGGTGGCCGTCCATCGCGAAGTGGGTCCACGCACCGGACAGCAGGCTGTCGCGGGCCGCGCCGAGCCGCCGGCGGGCCTGCAGGACGAGCGCGAACGCCAGGTCGGCGGTGGTCTCGGCGAGCACGCCCGGCGTGTGGGTGACGACGACGCCGCGCTCGCGGGCCGCGTCCCGGTCGACCGCGTCGTAGCCCATGCTGGCCAGGCTCACCACGCGCAGCGCGGGGCCCGCGGCGTCGAGCAGAGCCGCGTCGACGGGGTCGTTGCCCAGGCACAGGATGCCGGCCACGCCGTGGGCGAGCCGGGCGAGGTCGCCCGGCTGCGGCCGGCCGGTGCCGGACCAGCGGACCAGCTCGGTGTGGTCGCCGAGCCGGCTCAGGCCGGTGCCGGGGAGATCCCCCCGGGTGCTGAGCACGCGCTGCTTCACTTTCACTCCTCGGGCCGGAATCCGATCTCCCGAAAAGGTAGGCAGCGGCGCTCGGGAACCGCAAATAGCGATTCCCGGTGACGTGATACCGGCACCTTATCGATCCTCGAACCCGGTGATCAGTTCGTGGAAGAGGTCGTGCACGACCAGCGCGGGCTCCGACAGCGGCTGGTTCTCCGAAGTGCACAGCGACACCTGGACCCGGATCGCCGGGGCGATGCGCCGGACCACGAGGCCGCTGACGTCGAGGATCGCGCGGGCCGCCGACCCCGGCAGCACCGTCGCGCCCAGGTCCGCCGTCACCGCGTTGACCAGCGTCAACGCCGACTCGATCTCGCCGGTCACGCGCGGGACCAGCCCGGCGTGCGCGAAGGCGGCGTCGACGACCTGGCGGATGGTGTGGATCCGGCTCGGCAGCAGCAGGTCGACCTCGGCGAGCTCCTCGACCGTGACCTCCCCGGCCGGCGTGCTGCCGCGGCCGGCGGAAATCAGCAGCAGGTCCTCGGTGCGCATCGGCTCGAACCGGACGCCGCGGATCGGGCCGGCGCCGTAGATGAACGCCATGTCCATCCGGCCGGTCATGATCGCCTCGCTGATCACGCCGCCGAAGTTTTCGTTGATGTGCAACACGATTTCGGGGTAGCGCTCCCGCACCGCGCGCAGCAGCGGGAGCGCGAGGGCGGCACCGGTGCTGTAGGGCGCGAGGCCGACCGAGACGCTGCCCGCCGGGGCGCGGCCGCCGATGTCCACCGCCGCGCGGGCCTGGTCGACCTGGCGCAGGATCAGCTGCGCGTGCCGGTAGAGCGCCCGGCCCGCTTCGGTCGGCACCACCCCGCTCTTGCTGCGGATGAGCAGCCGCTGCGCGAACTCCGTCTCGAGCGTCGACACCTGCTGGCTCAGCGCGGGCTGCGCGATGTGCAGGATCGCCGCCGCGCGGGTGATGCTCCCCGCGTCGACGATCTTGACGAACGAGTACAGGCGCCTGGTGTCCACAGTGTTCCTCCCGGTGCGAGCCGGGGCCATCGTACGGGGCCGGGGTCATAGCGAACCGCGATCACGTCAGCCGGAACGGGTATTTGCCGCCCTCCTGACCTGGGATTACGGTCACCGAAACGCGTTCCGCCCCACGGCCCGAACAGCTCCCGGCCGGTGTTCCCCCGTGTTCTACGGAGGCTTTCATGACCGCGAAAATCGATCTCGTCGCCGATCTCGGCGAAGGGTTCGGCGCCTACACCCTCGGTGACGACGAGGCGCTGCTCGACGTCGTCAGCTCCGCCAACGTCGCCTGCGGCTTCCACGCCGGCGATCCGTCCACCATGGACACGACGGTCCGCCGGTGCGTGGCCCGCGGGGTCGGGATCGGCGCGCACCCGGGCTTCCCGGACCTGGCCGGGTTCGGCCGCCGCGCGATGGACCTGACCGCGGACGAGGTGCGCACCGCCGTGCTCTACCAGGTCGGCGCGCTGCGGGCGTTCGCCGCCGCGCACGGCACCCGGGTCGCCCACGTCGCGCCGCACGGGAAGCTCGGCAACCTGGTGGCGGTCCGCCCGGACTACGCGGCCGCCGTCACCGACGCCGCAGCCGCCCTCGACCCGGACCTGATCGTGCTGGCCCAGGACGGCGAACTGGCCGACGCGGCCCGCGCACGCGGGCTGCGGGTGGCGATCGTCGGGATCGCGGACCGCGCCTACCGCGACGACGGGACGCTCGTACCCCGCGGCGAACCGGGCGCGGTGCTGCACGACCCGGCGGAGATCGCCGGGCGCGCGGTCCGGCTGGTCACCGAAGGAGTGCTGGAAACCGTCGGCGGCGGGGACCTGGCCGTCGCCTGCGACACCGTCCTGCTGCACGGCGACACGCCCGGCTCGGTCGCCGTCGCGCGCCGGGTCCGGGCCGAGCTGCGCGCCGCCGGCGTCACGATCGAAACCCTGCGGGGCTGACGTGGACCTGCGCATCCGCGACGCGGGCGACTCCGCCGTCATGGTGACGGCGCTCCGCGGCGACGAAGAGCACCGCTGGCAGCGGGTGCACGCGCTGGCCGACGCCCTCGAAGCCGCCCGCGTCGACGGCGTCCACGGCCTGGTCCCCACCTACGACACCCTGCTCGTCGAATTCGACTGCGTCCGCGTCGGGCACGCCGTCGTCCGGCGGGCCGTCGAACAGGCCGCGGGTGCGGCGCGAGTGCGGCGGACCGAACCCGCGCGCTTCGTCGTCCCGGTCGTCTACGGCGGCGAACACGGGCCCGACCTGCCGCTGGTCGCCGAGCAGCTCGGGCTGTCCGAGCGGGAGGTCGTCGACGCGCACAGCGGTGAAGACCTCGTCGTCCGCTGCCTCGGCGCGCCGGTCGGGGCGCCCATGACCGACGGTCCCGCGTTCGGGAAACCCGTGCCCCGCCTGGCTTCGCCGCGCACGAGCGTGCCGGCCGGCTCTGTCGCGGTCGCCGGGCGCCAGGCCGTGGTGTGCCCGCTGCCCTCCCCCGGTGGCTGGCCGCTGCTGGGCCGCACCCCGCTGCGGGTGCTGGACCTCGGGGCCGAGCGCCTCACCACGTACCGCCCCGGCGACCGGTTCCGGTTCGTCCCGATCGACGCCGCCGAGTGGTCCGCGCACGCCGGCCGGCCGCTGGAGGCCGCCGATGCCTGACACCCTCACCGTGACGCGGGCGGGCCACGCCGTCGTCCAGGACCTCGGCCGATTCGGCCGGTCGCGGTCCGGGCTGCCGGTCAACGGCGCCCTCGACCAGTACTCCGCCCGCGTGGCCAACGTGCTGGCCGGGAACGCCGAGAACGCGCCGCTGGTCGAGCTCACCGCGCTCGGCTTCGGCTGCACCCCGTCGGCCGACGTGCTCGTGGCCGTCACCGGCGCGCCCGCCGAAGTGCTCGTCGACCGTGCCCGCCGCCCGCAGTGGGAACCGGTCACCGTCCACGCCGGACAGACCATCCGGATCGACGGCATCCGCGACGGCCTGCGCGTCTACCTCGCCGTGCACGGGGCCGTCACCGCGGACTACCTGCTCGGCAGCTGCGCCCCGGACACGATCCTGGGGTTCGGCCGCCGGCTGCGCGAGGGCGACGAACTCGCCCTCCCCACCCGGCTCCCGCCGCTGGAGCACCCCGTGTTCCGGCACCCGGTGTTCCGCCTGCGCCCGCCGGTGCCGCGGTTCGGCGGGCCGTGGACCGTCGACGTCACCGACGGCCCCGACGCCGCCGAGTTCGGCGCCGGCGCCGAGCGGCTCTACACGGAGCCGTTCGCCGTCACCGCCCGCAGCAACCACGTCGGCCTGCGGCTCAGCGGCCGGGTACCGCGCCGGGAAGCCACCGGCGAGGTCCTCTCCCGCGGCGTCCCGGTCGGCGCGGTCGAGGTGCCGGCCGGCGACGAGCTGCTGGTCCTGCACCGCGGCCACGGTGTCACCGCCGGCTACCCCGTGCTCGCCGTCGTCACCACGACCGGCCTGTGCGCGCTCGGCCAGGCCCGCCCCGGGCAGACCGTCCGGTTCCGGCGGCGCACGGTCGAAGACGCCGTCTCCGCCCGCGTCGCCCAGCACCACACCATCCGGGCACTCCACCGACGGGTGTCCACAGTGTTCGACGCCCTCCGCATCCCCGTGCCCGCCCACTGAGGAGACCATGATGAGTACCGTGGCCGCACAACCCGATTCACCCGTCGTCGACGCCAAGGCCGCGCGCCGCATCACCGCGGCCGGCTGCGTCGGCATCTTCGCCGAGCTCTACGACAACGGCATCTTCGGCTTCATGGCCGCCACGCTGGCCACGGTGTTCTTCCCGGACTCGCAGAACGCCGTGCTGCTGGTGTTCGTCGGGTACGCCATTTCGTTCTTCTTCCGGCCGCTCGGCGGCATCATCTGCGGTCAGCTCGGCGACCGCATCGGCCGGCAGCGCATGCTGGTCTTCGTCATCCTGCTGATCAGCGTGGCCACCGCGGCCATCGGCATCCTGCCCAGCTACGCCGCGATCGGCGTGGCCGCGCCGATCCTGTTGCTCCTGCTGCGGATCCTGCAGGGCTTCTCGGTCGGCGGCGAGGCCGCGGGCGCGATGACGTTCCTCGCCGAGCACGCCCCCGAGGGCAAGCGCGGGCTGTACACGAGCTTCGCCCAGATCGCGTCGTTCCTCTCGCTGCTGACCGGCACGCTGATCGCCGCGGCGATGACCAGCGGCCTCGGCGCGCAGCGGATGCACGACTTCGGCTGGCGCATCCCGTTCCTGCTGGCCGTGCCGCTGGGCATCACCGGGCTCTACATCCGGCGCCGGATCAGCGACACCCCGCGCTTCACGAAGCTGAAGGAAGCGGGCGGGCTGTCGGCCAACCCGATCAAGGAAGCGTTCTCCACGCCGCAGCACCGGCGCGCGATGCTGCTCGCCCTGTTCATCCCGCTGATGAACGGCTCCGGCTACTACGTCCTGTTCACCTTCATGCCGACCTTCATGAGCAAGAACCTGAAGTTCGACACCGTTTCCGGGCTGCTGGTCACCGCGTCGAGCCTGGTCGCCATCTCCGTCGCCATTCCCTTCATGGGCAAGCTTTCCGACCGCGTGGGGCGCAAGAACGTCCTGCTCGGCGCCGCGGCCGCGATGATCGTCGCCGGGATCCCGTGCTACGCGCTGATCGCCACCGGCTCGGTCGGGCTCGCGGTCCTCGGCGCGTGCGTGATGGCCGTGATCTTCGCCGGCCACACCGGGGTCATCCACATCCTGCTGGTCGAGCTGTTCCCCACCCGCGTCCGCTACTCCGCCTACGGCCTGGGCTACAACGTCTCCTCCGCGCTGTTCGGCGGCACCGCTCCGCTGCTGATGACCTACCTCATCGCCGAGACACAACGTCTACGTGCCCGCGTTCTACGCCGTGCTCACCGCGCTCGGCACGCTCATCGCCGTGTCGCGGGTGCGGGACCGCGCGCACGTCCCGCTGCGCGACGCCTGATCCCCGTCCGTCCCCGAGAGTTCTGGAGATTCCCCATGCCCTTTTCCGACTACGCCACCGCGCTCGTCACCGGCGCCTCGACCGGGATCGGCGCGACGGTCGTCGAACGCCTGGCCAAACAAGGCCTGGTCGTCCACGCCGTCGCACGGGACGGCGAGCGGCTGGCCGAACTGGCCGAGCGCACCGGCTGCATCCCGCACGCGCTGGACCTCACCGACACCGCCGCGCTGACCGAGCTGACCCGCGGCCTGGAGATCGACGTGCTGGTGAACAACGCCGGGGTGTCGCGGACCGGGAACATCCTTACCGTGGACGAATTCGGCGTCGACGAGCTCGTCGCGGTCAACGTCCGCGCGGTGCTGCACCTGGTGCGGCTGCTGATGCCCGGCATGGTCGAGCGCGACCGCGGGCACATCGTCAACATCAGCTCGATCGCCGGCGTCTACAACTTCGGCGGCAACACCGTTTACCACGCGACGAAGGCGGCGGTGCACACCCTTTCCCGCCAGCTGCGGGTGGACGGCTTCGGCAAGCGCGTGCGCGTCACCGAGATCTGCCCGGGCCGCGTCGAGACCGAGATCTTCGGGCGGCTGATCGGCGACATGGAAGCCGCGCAGCGCGAGTTCTACGACGGCTACGAATCCCTCAAGCCCGAGGACATCGCCGACGCCATCGAGTTCGCCGTCGACTCGCCGCGGCACGTCAACATCGGCCACATCGAGATCCTGCCGACGTTCCAGGTGCCGGGCGGGCTGGACTTCGAGCGCCGGAGCGACGCGTGAGCCTCGCCCAGCGCGTCACGCGCATCCAGCCCTCGCCCAGCACCGCGGCCGCGCAACGGGTCCGGGAGCTGCGCACCGGCGGCGTGCGGATCGTCGACCTGACGGTCGGCGAACCGGACTTCGACACCCCCGAGCACGTGAAAACCGCGGCGGTGGCGGCGATCCGGCGCGGCGACACCAAGTACACGCCGGTCAACGGCGTCCCGGAACTGCGGCAGGCGATCGCCGCGAAGCTGGCCCGGCGGCACGGCCTGGCGATCCCCGAAGCCGACATCGCCGTCGGCGGCGGTGCGAAGCAGGTCATCTTCCTCGCGCTGATGGCCACCCTGGACCGCGGCGACGAGGTGATCGTCCCGGCACCGCACTGGGTGTCCTACCCGGACATGGTGCTGGCCAACGACGGCACGCCCGTCGTCGTCCCCTGTCCCGCCGGGCGGGGGTTCAAGCTCACGGCCGCGGCCCTGCGCGCCGCCGTCACCCCGCGGACGCGCTGGCTGGTCCTCAACAGCCCGGGCAACCCGACCGGCGCGAGCTACACCCCCGCCGAGCTGCGGGAGCTGGCCGGCGTGCTCTCGGACCACCCGCACGTGCGGGTGCTGACCGACGAGATCTACGACGAGATCCGCTACGAACCCGGCCCGCCCACGACGCTCACCCAGGTGGCGCCGGAGCTGGCCGACCGCGTCCTGCTCACGAACGGCGTCTCGAAGACGTACGCGATGACGGGCTGGCGGATCGGCTGGGGCGCCGGCGCGCCCGACGTCGTCGCGGCGATCAACAAGCTGCAGTCCCAGATTTCGTCGTGCCCGTCGTCGATCTCCCAGGCCGCGGCCGTTGCGGCGCTGACCGGCCCGCAGGACTTCGTCGAGGAGACGGTCGCGGCCTACCGCGCCCGGCGAGACCGGACGGTGAAGCTGATCGACGAGGTCCCGCTGCTCTCGTGCACGCCACCCGACGGCGGGTTCTACCTGTTCGCCAGCTGCGCCCGCGCCTTCGGCCATCGCACGCCGGGCGGTACGACGATCCGCACCGACGCGGACTTCGCGCGCTACCTGCTCGAAGCGGAACAGGTGGCCGTGATCCACGGCGAGGCGTACGGATCCCCCGGCTACTTCCGCGTTTCCTTCGCCACTTCCGACGACGTGCTCGCCGAAGCGTGCACCCGCATCGCGCGCGCCTGCGCCGCCCTCACCCCGGAGCCGTCATGACCGACTTCACCCGTCCCGAGCCCGGCCTGGTCGAGGAGCTGGGCCGGTACTCGGCCGCCACGATCCACGAAGCGCAGGGCCGCCGCGGCGCGCTGACCTCCTCGATCAAGCCGGTGGACCACCGGATGTCGCTGTGCGGCCCGGCGTTCACCGTGCGCTGCGCGCCGCGCGACAACCTGATGCTGCAGGTGGCGATCTCCCGCGCCCGGCCGGGCGACGTCATCGTGGTCTCCGCCGGGGAGTACGCCGAGGCCGGCTCGTTCGGCGACGTGCTCGCCAACGCCTGCCTCGCCAAGGGGATCGCCGGCCTCGTCACCGACACCGGCGTCCGGGACACGGCCGAGCTGCGGAAGCTCGGGCTCCCGGTGTTCTCCCACAGCGTGTCGATCAAGGGCACGGTCAAGGAGACGGTGTCCCCGCCGGCCGAGCCGGTCCTGATCGGCGGCGAGCTGGTCCGCCCCGGCGACGTGGTCCGCGGCGACGCCGACGGGGTCGTCGTGGTCCGGCAGGAGGAACTCGCCGACGTGATCGAGGCGTCCCGGGCCCGCGAGGTGGCCGAAGCCGGGTACATCGCGGCGTACCGCGCCGGGAAGTCGGTGATCGAGGTCAGCGGCCTCGCCCCGGTGCTGGCCGCGAAGGGCCTGGCCGTCGACTAGCCGGGTGGCCACCACACGGGCGGAGGTGACCCGCCGTGTGGCGCAATCCGTCGGTTTTCGCCCGGTAACCGGCGGGACGGTGTTAACTTCCGTCCGTCGTCCGCTGCCCGAGCGAGGTGGTTTAGTCGCCGTTGACACCGCACACGGACAAGTTCGCCGCCTACCTGCGCATGCTGAAGGACCGCAGCGGCCAGGGCTACGAACGGCTGGGCCGGCGGGCCGGGGTCAGCGGCTCCAGCCTGCACCGGTACTGCTCGGGCAAGAGCGTCCCCGCCGACTACCGCGTGGTCCACTCGTTCGCGAAGGTCTGCGGTGCGTCCACGGACGAACTGCGCGAGCTGCACCAGCTGTGGGCACTGGCCGACGCCGGCCGGGCCGACGACGGGCCGTCCGAGCCGGCCGAGGCCGTGGCGCGGGCGCGGCCGCGAAGACGCGGGTACGTGGCGGTGGCCATCGCGATCGCGGGCCTGCTCGCGGGCGGCCTGGCCTGGGCCACCGCCGGCGGGACCGGGCCCGGGCCGGCCGCGCAAGGCCGGTACGCGGACCGGGTGCTGTTCTCCACCGGCTGCCAGCCCCCGGTCAGCATGGGCCAGCACGACGAGTGCGTCACCGAGGTGCAGAACCTGCTGGTCGCGGCCCAGGGGCGGCTCTCGGTCGACGGCTCGTTCGGCCCGGAGACGCTGCGCCGGGTCACCGCGTTCCAGGTGCTGGCCGGCCTGCCCGCCCGCGGCGTGGTCGACGAGGCCACCAAGAACGCGCTGTACGACCACCGGACCAGCCTGGCGGGCTGGTCGGCGGCCATGGTGGAGCAGCGGGTCCGGGCCGTGTTCACCGAGGCGCCGGACACCGCGGTCGCGATCGCCCGCTGCGCTTCGTTCCTCGACCCGCTGTGGGTGCTGCCGAACACGAACGGCAGCCGCAACTGGGGCGTCTTCCAGATCTCCGACGCCCGCCTGCTGGAGCTGGGCGGCACGCCGCGGCAGGCGTTCGACCCGGTCTGGAACATCGACGCGGCGCACCGCCTGTGGAGCGCGCGCCACGACTTCCACGACTGGCCGTCCTGTTCGGCCGCCCTCCAGAACCCGCCGCCGCACTGAGCACCGGGAGGGCGAAGCCCGCGCCCTCCACGAGGGGCGGCCCGGGAACGGGCCCGGAGGGCGCGGGCTTCGCGGCACGGGGCGGGATCGCTGACGCCGGAACCCCCAGGTTCCCGGCGGCAGCCCCGACCGTCAGACGGTCCCGTTCTCCCACCACCACGAGCGGCCGAGGTCGGCCCGGCTGTCCACGTGCTGGTGGTCGGTGTTGTACGTCTCGAGACCGGAGAACCCGCTGGTCTCGGCCTTCTGGTACACGGTCTTGTTGGCCACGCCCGGCACGTTCAGGTCGGCCGCGGTGCCGTAGAGGTGCATGCTGTCGCTGGCGCCGCCGATGTCCGCGTTGTGCGCGATGCTGCGGAACCCCGAGTTCACCGTGATCGGCTTGTTCCCGAGCTTCTTGCGCACCGCCTCCAGCTTGTACATGCAGCGGCGGGCGTTCTCCTTGGCGGTGGCCGCGCTGACCTTGCCGCCGTTGAAGGTGCCGCTGACCCGGTCGGTGAATTCGCTGAAGTCGAAGTGGACGGTGGAGCCGTCGCTCTGCTCCAGCGCGTTGAGCGCGGCCTGGGTGGCCGGGCCGGCCTGGCCGTCCACGCCGAGGCCGTAGGCGGACTGGAACCTGCGGACCGCCGCGGCCGTGCCGGGGCCGAACTCGCCGTCGATCGAAACCCGGCTGTGGCTGGGCGCGTCGGCCGCCCAGCCCGCCACCCGGATCTGGAGTTCGGTGACGTCGGCACCCGTGGCGCCCTGCGCCAGGGTGCGCGACCAGGGGTAGGCCTGGGCGACGCCCGGTAGCAGCAGCGGGCTGACCGCCGCGGCCGCGCCGAGCACCACCGCGCCGCGCAGCACCGTGCGGCGGCTCATGGGGAGGGTCATTCTCGTCCTTTCCTAGCGGGGAATCAGCGGTTGGCGAGCTGGTCGAGATCGGCCTGGGTGCCGTTGAAGACGTCCCCGGTGGCCGGCGCAGGGATGCCGTCGGGGATGGCCGCGTCGGTGTACTGCCACATCAGCCAGGTCTTCGTCCCGGCGGGCAGGGCCGGCTGCGTGACGGACTGGCGGTAGTCGGCGAGCTGCATCGGGTACGCGGAGAGCGCCGTGGTGCCGCCCAGGCACGCGTCCAGGAACGACTTCTGGGTGTAGATGATCGGGGTCCGGCCGAACGCCGCCTGCACTTTGTCCAGCCACGCCTTGGCGTCGGCGACGGTGACGTACGGCGGGCAGCCGCCGGAGCCGTCGTCCTTCCACTCGAGGTCGAACACGGGCGGCAGGTCGCCGGCGCGCTTGCCGGTGTACCCGGTGGCCCGCACCGCGGCGATGAACCGGTCCGCCTGCGCGCCGCCGGTGCCGGCCGCCGTACCGGTGTAGAAGTGGTACGGCCCCACGGCGAGACCGGCGTTGCGCGCGGCGGGCAGGTCCGTGGCCAGGTAGTCGTCGGTGACGTTCAGGCCGCGGGTCGCCTTGACGGTCGCGAACTCGACGCCGGACGCCTTGACCGCGCCCCAGTTGATCGGCGCGCCGCCGGGGTGCTGGTACTTCGCGGTGTCGACGCCGTCGATCGGGTGCCCGGCGGGCTTCGGCGGCACGCAGTAGGTGTTGCGGCCGGACCAGTCGGTCACCTTCGCCCAGGTGGTGGGCCCGGCGACGCCGTCGGCGCTGGCGTTGACGCAGTGCTGGAACTGGATCACCCGGGTGCGGGTGCCGTCACCGAAGTTGCCGTCGATCGTCAGCGGCGGGTAGTGCCCCGGCTCCATGGCGAGGTTCAGCCGGCACTGGAGCTCCTTGACTTCCGTGCCGGTGGCACCGCTCTGCAAGGTGGGCCGGGCGGTGGACAGGCCGCACACCACGCTCTGCGCGGTCTCCGCCGTGCCCGGGGTGGCGCACTTGCGCGGCCGCGCCGACCACGTGTTCAGCGCGGCCCAGGTGTTCGGGCCGATCTGCCCGTCGACGCTCAGGGCGGCGCACCGCTGGAACACGCGTACCCGGGCGTCGGTCGCCGGGCCGAAGGAGCCGTCCGCGCCGATGGGCGTGTACCGGCTCGCCTTGGTCGCGAGGTTCAGTTCGCACTGGGCTTCGGCGACCGGGGCGCCGGTCGCCCCTTGCTTCAGCGTGGGCTGGGCCGTGGTGTGCCCGCACACGGCGACGGGTTCGGCCGCGACCGCGGTCGCGGCCGCGGCGGGGAACACCAGCAGCACCGCGACGGTCAGAGCGAGTCTTTGCATGGCGAGCAGGCTGGCAGGGACCGCCCCGGCCGGTCGCCGTCCGGCGCGCGACTCGGGACGGCGGGACGGTCCCACCCCACCGGACCAGCGGGAACGTGACCCCGCTGGGACACCGCTGGGACAGCCGGCCGGCACCTGGGGCCCGGTCGAGGGCACACGGCCCCGCACGGACCACGAGTGCCGGGACCGTATACGGCTAGCCGCGCGGGGTGCCGAAGTCCTGCGTCCAGTACGCCTTCCGCGCCGAATCGACGGTGTAGCCGACCCCGAGCTCGGTCAGCCGGCAGTCGAGGATGTTCGCCTTGTGCACCGGGCTGTGCATCCACGAATCGACGACCTGCTCGGGCGTCCGCTGCCCGGCGGCGATGTTCTCGGCCCAGCGCTGCCACCGGTACCCGGCGGCGGAAATCCGCGCCGCCGGGTCCTCGCCGGCCCGCCCGGTATGGCTGAAGTACCGGTAGCGCGCCATCTCGCCGGTGTGCCCGTCGGCCGCGTCGGCGAGCAGCGGGTTGTCGGCGAGCGGCCCGCAACCGTACTTGACGCGCTGCACGTTGGTGAGCTGCAGCACCTGCGTGGGGTAGGAACCGGCGCCCGCCGCCGCGGCGGGCACCGGCGCGACCAGCGTGAGCACAACAGCGAATTCGAGAAACATGCCGACCTCCTCGTGGGGTGTTCTCCGTACACCCGGGGAATGGCGCGGACGGCCGGGTGGCGAAACCCGCCCGAGCGAGGGAAACCGCCGGCACGGACGGTGCGGGACGGGCCGGCGGTTCACCGGGAATGGCGGCTCGGCCACCGGAGGAGTGGATTTCCCGGAACGGGCGGGAACGCGGTGTCGCGGCACGTGCAGGCTCACGTGCTCGCCGGGCACGCGGGCGGGACGTGGTCGCACCCCAAGACTGCTACCGAGAGTCACCAACACCCGAAGGATCCTCATGATCACCAACCGGGAAACCCAAGCAATTCTCGGAAAATCGCTTCCTGTACCAGTCCACGCGATCACTCTGAGTATCGGGGGGTGGCTGAGCACCCATGATCATCGCGCTAGGTTTCGCGGTGTTCACCGGGGCCCGACGACGCGTCCCCGCCCACCCTTCCGCCGGCGCGCGCCCCGTGGCGTGCGCTGGTTCGCCGTGCCGAAAGGAAGTTGCTTGACCGCCACGACGTTGACACAGGTGCTTCGCGAGACCCACACCGTCGCCGGGCCCACCCGGCTGATCGTGCGGTGGGACCGCGAAACCGGCTGGGCGCACCTGGCCATCGCCGTTCCGGGCGCCGGTCCGGCCTGCTTCGCGGGTTTCCACCGGTTCGCCGGGGGAAGCGCCGGAGCCGTCGCCGCCGAGCTCGCCGCCGCCGGTTGTGCGTCCGCTCCCCCGCTCCACCTCGACGACGCGCTGTCGGAGATCGAAGCCGTGCTGCCGGAGGTGCCCGCCGATGCGCGTGGATGACCTGCACCTCAACGGGATCGGCACCGACGTCGGGGCGCTGAGCCCGGTCGCCGCGTCGCTGGCGGCCGGCGAGTTCTCCGCCGGCGACGCCGGTCGGACCGGCCAGCTCTCCACCGCCGTCGCCGGGCTGCCCGGTCCCGAACTCGCCGTGCGGGCGGGGCGGGAAGCCCTGCGCCAAGCGGAAACCACGGGCGGCGAGCCGGTCTGGCCGACGTTGTGCCTGCACGCCGGGATCTACCACTCCGGCATCGACTTCTGGCACGCCGCGTCCTACGTGCGCGACCAGCTCGGCATCGGCGCCGGCCCCGGCCTGACGCTCGAGCTCGGCGCGATGAGCAACAGCCTGGTGGCCGGCCTGGACGTCGCGGCGAGCGTGCTGCGCGGCCGCCCGGACCACGACGCCGCGCTCATCACCGCGGGCGACCGGTTCGGCGCGCCCGGTTTCCCGCACTGGAGCACCGACACGGGCATCGTCTACGGCGACGCCGGGAGCGCGGTCGTGCTGTCCCGGCGGCCGGGCCTGGCGCGGATCCGCGCGATCGCCTCCTACACCGACCCGTCACTGGAAGGCTTGCAGCGCGGCAACGAACCGTTCCGCCCGGCCAGCATCACCGCGCACCAGTCGCTCGACATCCGCGCCCGCAAGCGCCAGTGGCTCGGCCGCCACGGCGGTCCGGCGCACGTCGACAGCCGCAACGCCGACGGGGTCACGACGGTGGTGAAGACCGCACTGGCCGACGCCGGTGTCGACCTGCCCGACATCGCCCGGGTCTGTGCCCCGCACTACGGGCGCCGCCTGGTGCACACGCAGATCCTGCGCCCGCTCGGCATTCCCGAGCACCGCACGATGACCGAGCTGGGGCTGCGGGTCGGTCACCTGGGCGCCAGCGACCAGATCGTGGCCCTCGACCACCTGCTCCGCACGGGCGAAGCCGGCCCGGGCGACCACGTGCTGCTGCTGGGCATCGGAGTCGGCATGACGTGGACGGCCGTGGTCCTGCAGCTCGGCCCGGCCGCCGTGCGCTGACCGGCCTGCCCGGCGAGACCGTCTCGCCGGGCAGGCACCGGGCCCGGACAGTCCGATGTGGACACCACGGCGCTTCCCCGGTCACCCCATCGGGAAGGTCCGGCCGACCCACGTCTCGGCTTCCGCGCGGGTCGGGTACGTCGGCAGGTACGGCCCGGAGGCGACGACCACCCCGATGCCGAACAGCAGCCGCGCGTGCTCCTCGGAGAGCACCCCGCGGGCGCCGATCTTGATCCCGAGTTCCCCGGCGCGTTCGACCACCTGCCGGATGGCGCGCACGGCCTGCTCCGGCGGGTCGTCGACCTCCAGCGCGTCGATGATGGCGCCGGTGAGCAGCACGGCGGGCGCGGGCACGTCGAGGGCGGGCAGCAGTTCCAGTTCGGGCAGCCCGGTGATGTCGACGACGAACACCACGCCGGCCCGCGCGAGCTCGGCGAGGGAGCCGAGCAGGTCGCCGCGGTCGTCCAGCAGCGAAGGCGCGTCCGTGCAGAGCATCAGGTGCCGGTGCGCCAGGCCGTTGCGGTCGAGCTCCTGACCGACGACGCGCACGAGGTCGCCGTCGATCGCCATCCGCCGCGGCAGGGTCAGGCAGACCATCGGCGCGGCGTCGCCGAACCGGGCCCGCCAGTCGCCGGCGGTGCGCAGCGCCTCGGCCAGCAGGTGCCGCCCGAGCGCCACCGTCATACCGGTCGTTTCGGCGAGCGGGTAGAACTCTTCGGGCCGCAGCTCGCCCAGCTCGGGGTGGCGCCAGCGCAGCACGGCGTTGAGGGAGGTGACGATCTCGCCGTCCGGCAGCACGACGTGCGGCCGGTAGGCGACCGCCAGCTCGCCGGAGGCCAGCGCCCCCGCGACACCGCACGCGAGGCGGTACCGCGCCGCGTCCGCGTGCCCGGCCACCGGGTCGAACAGCACCCACCGCGTCTGCCCGAGTTCCTTCGCCCGGCGCAGGGCGACCTGCGCCGACCGGATCGCTTCCGCCGGGAGCGCCTTGCGCGTGTCAGTGAGGAAAACGCCGACGCTCGCGCTGACCCCGACCCCCAGACCATCCACATAGGACGGCCGGCCCAGCGCGGCGATCACCGACTCCGCCAGCTCCCCCACCGACACCGCGTCGTGCTCGCCCGGCAGCGCCACGGCGAACACGTCCCCGGGCAGCACCGCGAGCACCGGCCGGCGGTCGCGGAAGATCTCCCCGAGCGTCCGCGCGACGCCCGCGAGCAATTCGTCGGCCGCGTCGAACCCGAGACCGTCGCGCACCACGGCGAATCCGTCGAGGCCCACCAGCAGCACCGCGACCTGGTTCCCGGTCCCGGCCGCCAGCAGCGGCGCCAGCCCGGCTTCGAGCACCGCGCGGCCGGGCAACCCGGTCACCGGGTCGAGGGGCGCGGAGCTGTCGGGCACCCGTCAGCCACCTCCTCGTCCAGCGCGCACCGGCCGTCTCTCGGCGTGGAGCCAGGATAGGGGCAAGGCTAGTGTGTGCCCGTGCGGCCCGCCGCGGTGGAGCTCGACGGAGAGGAGCGATGGTGCAGCTGGATGCCGGTGCCTACCAGCGCATGCTCGGCGAGGAACTCCGCCGGCTGCGCGAGGAGCGCGGCCTGACGCGCCGCGACCTCAACCACCGGCTGCGCAGCGACCTCTCGCTCCAGACGCTCGCCACCTACGAGCTCGGCACCCGGCAGTGCTCCGTCGTCCGCCTGGTCGAACTGTGCCTGGCGCTGGAGGTGTCCCCCGAAGCGCTGCTCGCCCGCGTCGGGCAGCGCTACTCCGGCACCTTCGGCACCACGGACTCCGACGGCGTCCGGATCGACCTGCGGCGCGTCGTCGACGCCCGGCACGACGACCTGGCCCCGCTCCGCCGCTGGGCGGAGGGCAGGCTGGCCGAGTGCGGGACGACGGGCGCCCCGCACGAGGTGCACCTGGACTCCGCGGCCCTGGCGCGGCTGGCGGAGCTCTGCGGGACCACGGCCGCGGACCTGCGCACCCGGATCCGCCGGCTCAGCTGACGAGCTGCCAGAGGTAGCTCGCGTTCTTCACCGGGGCGGAGACCTTCTTCGTCCAGAGGTACTTCGTCGTGCAGGGCGGGACGATGTGGTACTTCCGCACGGTGAACGTGCGGGCCTCCTTGTACTGCTGCAACCGCAGCACCTTGCCGGCGGGCACCGTCGCCGCGTAGGACCACGAGTCGGACTTCGCGTAGCTCGCGCCGACGCTCACCGCGAGCGAAACGCTGGCCTTGGCGAAGATCACGCCCGCTTCGGCGCTGGTCGTCCCCGTGATCGACGCGTTCACCGTCGAAGTCGCCGTCTTGTTGTAGGTGATCGTGCCCGGCCCGCGGAGGTAGTCGCTGCGGAGGTTCGTCGCGAGCCACGAGCGCGACGGGTTGGAGAACGTGTAGTCGGGCGGATCCCGCACCTCGGGGCACGGGTACAGCGCGAGGGCCTGCGCACCGGCACCCGTCACGGCGGGCACGACACCGGACGCGCAGGCCAGCAGGACCACTGCGGCGATGGAACGCAAACGCATGCTGGGCTCCCCTGGTCGATCTTGAAAGCGACCCTAAGGGCACCGCGTCGGCGAAGCGCGGGAAGTAACCTCTTCGGGCGATCCGGGCCGCCGGCCAGGTATTGCTTCGCCTACCTACCGAAAATCACTCGTTCGAGTGTATTTGCCGCCGTTTTTCCGTCAATTCGATCGCAGTCAGTAACTTCACCCCTCTTTCGGTCGACTCCCCGTGCGTTGCCGGATCCCGAAGGAGAGGTCGACGCCTGGTGAGTGCTCACGGCCCGGTCTTCTTGACCGCCCACGATCCCGTGTCCCACCCACAGCACCTCCGGACCACGCCGGTCGGCCGGTGGCCGCTCCTGGCCGCGGCCGCGATCGCGGTGGTGCCCGCCGACGAGGGGACCGCGTGGACGACCGCCATCGCGATCGTCGTGACGGCGGTGGTCGCCTGGGTCGTGCTCGCGGTGCGCCGGGCCGCGGCGAAGATCGACACCGTGCTAGCCGAGGAACTCGGCCAGCGGCCAAGGACCGATGGGGACCGCTGACCGTGTGGTCCACAGTGGACTCCGCTGCCGACGTGGTCGTCGGGGACCCGGGCAGTCGCGACCGCGCTGATGGTTCCGCGACTCGCGCGCGGGGATGGTTCGGCCTTGGTGGTGCGGCCGGCGACCGGTGCACGCTGCCGTCCCCGATCAGGGACGAACCCCCGGGCCGGTCGCCCGCGGCGGCACCGGCGAGACAGCGCCGGACCTACCGCGTGACCGGCGAAGCGACCGACGGTCCGGAGTCCGGCACCCCCGCGTACTCGGGCAGCTCGACGCCGTTGATCGCGCGCTGGACCAGATCGGTGAGCCACTCGGTGTCGGGCTCGCCCGCCGGCTCGGTGTCCGGGCCGGGGGCGCCGCGCATCCGGGCGTGCAGGCGGCCTATCTCCTGGTTGGCCTCGACGAACGAGCGCATCCGCTCCTCGTAGCGGCCGAACCCGGCCGCCGGGTCCCAATCCGCCGCGGCCAGGTCGCCGGCCAGCAGGTACGCGCCGACCAGGGCCAGTCCGGTGCCCTGGCCGGACAGCGGGGACGAGCTGAACGCCGCGTCGCCGATCAGCCCCACCCGGCCGCTGGACCAGCGGTCCATCACCACCTGGGCGACCTGGTCGAGGTAGAAGTCCGGGGTGTCGTCGAGGTGCGCGAGGATGCGCGGGGTCAGCCAGCCGAAGTCGCCCATGCGCTCGCGCAGCAGCCGCTTCTGGGCCTCGATGTCGCGGTGGTCGACGTCGAAGCCCGCCGCGGTGAAGGAGAACATCGCCATCGCCCGGGTGGCGTCGCCGATCGGCCGCAGCATGGCGGAGCGCCCGGGCTCCTGGTAGTCGAGCAGCCAGCGGTCCAGCCCGAACTCGTTGGGCACGCTGTAGAACGCCAGCACGTGGCCGAGGTGGCGGACGAACCGCTCGCGCGGCCCGAACACCATCGCCCGCACCGACGAGTGCAGCCCGTCGGCCCCGATCACCAGGTCGAAGCGCCGTCGGTCGCCGCCCGCGAAGGTCACGTCGACGCCGCCCGCGTCCTGGGTGAGCTCGGCGATCCGGTCGTCGAAGACGTACTCGACGCCGTCCCGCGTGTCGTCGTACAGCACCTGCGACAGGTCTCCGCGCAGGATCTCGATCTCCGAGATGTAGCCGTCGCCGCCGTCGTCCTCCGCGCTGAAGGTCTCCAGCACGTTCCCGGCCGCGTCCACGGTGTGCGCGCCGGCGGTTTCGGTGCGGGCCGCGCGCACCGCGTCGTCCAGCCCCATCAGCCGGATGACCTCCCGGGTCACCCCGCGCGCGTCCACTGCCTGCCCGCCGGGACGCAGCCCCGGCGCCCGCTCGACCACGGTCACCTCGGCTCCCCGCCGGCGCAGCCAGTGGGCCAGCGCGGGCCCCGCGATGCTCGCCCCCGCGATCAGAACCCTGACACCGCTCATCGTTCCCCCTACGGTCCGGATCAGTGCCGGGATCGTACAGCGACGCTCAGCCGGCAGGTTGCTCGCTGGGGAAGAGGATGGGGCTGAGCAGGTACCGGGTGCGGCCGGGAGCCGGCTCGTTGGCCAGCCGGGGCAGGATCGCGTCGCGCAGTTCCGCGTTCATCGCGACCAGCTCGTCCCGGTCGAGCCAGACCGCGTGCTGCCGGTAGCCGACGGGATCGGTGGCCGGGTCGGCGTTTTCGCGGTCGAGGTAGGCGTTGAACTCGGCGACGAGCGCCGCGACCGCCACCGCGAAACCGCGCCGGTGGTCCTCGAGGGACAGTGCCGCGGCGGTGTCCGGGTCGATGGCGGCCCGTTCCGGGCGCAGCTGGTAGTGGCGCTCGACCGCGCCGCGCACCCGCCGTTCGTCGGCCACGCGCAGGATCCCGCCCGTGGCGAGCAGGTCGACGTGCCGGTAGACCATGGCTTTCGAGACGTCCGGCAGCAACGCGCAGAGCTGGGCGGTGGTGTGCGTCCGCCCGCCGCGCATGGCGTGCACGATCCGCAGCCGCACCGGGTGGGCCAGCAGTTCCAAGGTGTCCACTACCGAACGATCTCACACGGTGATACCGTTCGCAAAACACGAGAACGATGGGGGCGGCGTGGTGGACGAGGGGCCGGCGGCGGTCGCCGCGGCGGTGGTCGGCATGGCGGCCGAGCGGCGGTTCGCCGACGTCGAGGCGATGTTCGCGCCGAGGTTGCGGGCGGCGGCGTCCGCCGAGACGCTGCGGGTCGGCTGGGAGAGCGAGCTCGCCAAGATCGGGCCGGTCTCGGCGGTCGGCGCCCCGGCGAGCGAGCCGGCCCAGGCGGGGCTGGTCCGGGTCAGCGTTCCGGTGACCTGCGAGCGCGGCGGCCTCACGGTCGTCATGTCGGTCGACGACGCCGGACTGCTGCACGGCCTGCGGCTCGCGCCCCCGGGCGGCACCTCCTGGGCACCACCGGGTTACGCCGACCCGGCACGGTTCACCGAACGGGAAGTCACCGTCGGTTCCGGTCCGCTCGCGGTGCCCGGCACGCTGACCGTCCCGACCGGGCGCGGCCCGTGGCCCGGGCTGGTGCTGCTCGCCTCGGGGCCGTTCGACCGCGACCTGACGACCGGCCCGAACAAGCCGTTCAAGGACCTGGCGTGGGGCCTGGCGAGCCGCGGTGTCGCGGTGGCCCGGTTCGACAAGGTGACCCACACCCACCCCCACGTCGGCGCCGAACCCGGGTTCACCCTGACCGAGGAGTACGTGCCGCACGCGCTCGCGGCCGTCCGCCTGCTCCAGCGGCAGCGGACCGTCGACGCCGAGCGGGTGTTCGTCGCCGGTCACAGCGGCGGCGGCAAGGCGGCCCCGCGGGTCGCGGCCGCCGACGCGTCGATCGCCGGGCTGGTGAGCCTCGCCGGCGACACCCTGCCGCTGAGCCGGGCGGCCGTCCGGGTCGTCCGGTACCTGGCGGACCTGGATCCCGGCCCGGCCATGACGGCGGCCGTCGAGGCGGTCACCCGGCAGGCCGCGCTCGTCGAGAGCCCCGAGCTGTCGGCCGCGATCCCGCCGTCGGACCTGCTCTTCGGCTGGCCGGCGTCGTACTGGCTGGACCTGCGCGGCTACGACCCGGTCGCGACCGCGGCGGGACTGGACCGGCCGATACTCATCCTGCAGGGCGGCCGCGACTACCAGGTGACCGCGGCCGGCGACCTCGCGGACTGGCAGGCGGGCCTGGCCCACCGGCCCGACGTCACGATCCGCGTCCACGACGCCGACGACCACATGTTCTTCCGCGGCGCAGGACCCTCCACACCCGCCGGGTACGAGCCGCCGCAGCACGTCGACCCGGCCGTGGTCGCCGACATCGCCGGCTGGCTGGCCGCCCACCGGCGGAAGATCCCCCGGCGCCGGCTCCGCCGCGAGCGTTAGCCGGCCCGGACCGCCAGCAGACTGCGGGCGGTGTCGGCCAGGGTCTCTTCCACCGGGCGGGTCCGCCAGCCGAGCACGCTCCGCGCCTTGTCCGTGCGGATGACCGGGACGCGGCCGAGCCTGCCGAGCGCTTCCCGCATCGCCGGGTCGGTCTCGGCGGCGGCCCGCACCTGCTCGGCCGTCAGTTCACCGGTGGGCAGGCCGTCCCCGCCGACGGTCTCCGCGAGGATCCGGGCCATCCCGAGGAAGCTGATCGACTTCCCGGCCGCCGCCAGGAACCGCTCCCCCGCGGCCCGCGGGTGGGTCATCGCCCGCACGTGCAGGTCGGCGACGTCCCGGACGTCGGCGACGCCGAAGTGCAGCGGCGGCACCACCGGCACCGCCCCGTCGAGCATCGCCCGCACCAGCGCGACCGACGACGACAGGCGGCCGCCGAGGACCGGGCCGAAGATGCCGGCCGGGTTGATCACCGCCAGTTCCGGGCCGCCTGCCGACCGCACCTGCTCCCACGCCGCGCGCTCGGCGATGACCTTCGACC
Source organism: Amycolatopsis sp. cg9 (assembly GCF_041346945.1). Classification (NCBI taxonomy): domain Bacteria; kingdom Bacillati; phylum Actinomycetota; class Actinomycetes; order Pseudonocardiales; family Pseudonocardiaceae; genus Amycolatopsis; species Amycolatopsis sp. cg9. Next base: position 8,705,942 of record NZ_CP166850.1, read on the forward strand.
GGACGTAGGCGCTGTTGGGGTCGGCGGGGTCGGTCCAGTCGGCCTCGGTGTACTCCTCCCGCGGCGTGGCGCCGTAGCCGACCGCGGCGAAGGACGACGTCAGCACGACCCGCCGGACCCCGGCTTCCCGGGCGGCCGCCAGCACGCGCACCGCGCCGTCGCGAGCCGGGCGGATCACCTCGTCGTCGGTCTCGGGCGAGCCGGGCGGGAACGGTGAGGCGACGTGGAGCACGGCGTCCACCCCTTCGGCCGCCTCGGCCCAGCCGGCGTCCGCGCCGAGGTCCGCGGCCACCACCTCCAGATCACCGGGTCCCACGGCGGCCCGCACCTCGGCCGCGCGCCCGGGGTCGCGCACGGTGGTGCGGACCCGGTGCCCGTCGGCCAGCAGGCGCGCGACGGCATGCCCGCCCAGGTAGCCGGTACCCCCGGTCACCAGGACCACCGATCGGTTGTCGTCGTTCATGTCTTCCGTCCTCCGGTCAGAACCGCTCGATCAGCGCCAGGAGCTCCGGGACGAGCCGCTTCGCCGCGTCGGTGTCACCGCGGTCGCGGGCGTCCCACAGCCGCGCCTTCACCCGCAGGTACGCCAGCCGCGACCGCAGCCGCTCGATCTCGGCTTCGAGCCGATCGGCGTGGTGGTCGAACAACTCCCGCTGCTCGGCGGCGGCCGCGTCCCCGCGGGCCAGCAGAGCGAGGTAGCGCCGCAGGTCCTCGACCCGCAACCCCGCCGAACGCAGGCACCCGAGCGAATCGAGGACGTCCATGGTCTCGGCGTCGTACCGCCGGTGCCCGCTGCTCGGCTCCCGCGGCACCGGGCCGATCAGCCCGATCTGCTCGTAGTAGCGCAGCGTCGGCTCGCTCAGCCCGCTGCGCCGCGACGCCTCGAGGATCGTCAGCCACACCTGCTCGCCCGCAACTCCTGCCGCCATGGGAGCCAGCATGCAGAACTTCAAGCACTTGAAGTCAACCGGACGAGACCGGTGTCGCCGACCACACCCGAACGGGTGCCGTCGCCCCGGATGCGTCGGCGCCGGCCGCGTCCGCCACCCGGAAATTGATCCAGATCGCCCGCCGAGCACCGAATTGCGCGATTTCCTCGAATTGACCGCCATCGGCGAGGAATCCCGATACCGTGACCCACGGAGGGGAGCCGCCATGGCGCGAGTCACCGCGAACGACAATCACGAACCGCGGCGGAGATTCGGGCGGATCCGGCATTTCCTGCGTCGCCGGGGCCGCCCGCTGACCGGGCTCGAGGCGTTCAACCTGATCGAACTGAAACGCGGCGCCGATCCGATGCGCTGGCATTCCCGGCACGGCGTCTGGCCGGCCGACCGGCAGTCCTCGGGGACACCGGGCCGTCAGCCTTAGCGCACGGCCATCCTCGCCAGTGGCACGTGGTGCTGCCCCGCGTGCGTGTCCCGGTCCCGCAGCGAACCCTGGCTCACCGGGCGCGGGAACGAAATCTTCACGACGTTCAACGACGGGATCCGGAAGATCCGGATCGTCGCTTCGTCGACCCGGTACAGCGCCGCCACCACGCGCTCGTTCAGGAAATCTTCGTCCGCCGCCAAGCGGTAGCCGTCGGCGTCGCGCAGGAACAGTTCCAGCGTCACCCAGAACGGGCCGGCGTTCTTCGACCGGACCTCGTGGGCCAGGTCCGCCAAGGTTTTGTCAGGCACGGGTCGTCCCCTCGAACTCGATCCGGAACAGGTCCAGCGGCGCGCAGTCCACGACGTGGTTCAGCACGAACTCGTACGCCGCCCCGCGCTCGACCTCCGCCGGGGAGGACGGGAACGCGAAGCTCGGCAGGTAGCCCATCGAAGGCGTCGGCAGGTGCAGCATCAGCGGGTTGGCCACCTTCGCCACGGCCGTCGCGGTGGCCTGGTCGGGCGCGTTGACCAGCAGCATCACGCCGACCTCGCGCGGCGGCCCGCTCTCCGGTTCCAGCTCGCCCAGCACCGCGTTGTGGCCGTACAGCCGCAGGTCGAACGCGTACTCGCCGGCGGCGAGGCCCAGCGTCTGGCCCACCCGCCGGGTGATCAACGTGCGCATCAGCTCGGCCCACTCGTCGATGTCGGCCAGCACCAGCGGGTCGCGGATCGCCGAGAACGACATCGTCTCGTACCCGGTGATCCGCGCGCCCTCCAGCTTGATCGTGTACTGGTCGGCGACGTGGAACTTCGACCCGGTGACGCGGACGATCCGGTCGTCGACGGCCGTGTACTCCGCCTCGCGGACGTCGAGCGTGCCGTCGGGTTCGCGCATCTCGAACGGGTCCGCCGTCTCGTACAGCATGTGCGCGGCGACCAGGATCGGCGTGCACGCCGCACCCGGGTCGAGCGGCTCGATCGTGAAGCCGTCCGCGTCGATGGTCGCCAGGACGCCGCCCGCGCGCGGGTTGTCGGTGCACTGGCCGCCGCACTCGACGATCTTGGCCGCGTGCCACGTCGGGCCGGCCGGCATGCCCCGCATCAGCGGGTACGCGGCCGCCACCGCGGTGTCGGTCGCGCGGCCCGCCAGCACCACCTGCGCCCCCGCGCGCAGCGCCTCGACGATCGGTTCGTGGCCCATCGCGCCGACGACGTGCGTGCAGCTCTCCAGGGTTTCCGCGGCCAGTTCTCCCAGCGGGGGCAACGGGTGCACGCGGCCCGCGCCGAGGTGCTCCTTCAGCTCGGCCGCGTCCTGCTCGCTGTAGATCTTCGCGACCTTCAGGTCCAGGCCCTCCTCCGCGAGCACCTCGGCGGCGATCCCGGCGACCCAGTCGACGCCGGTGTCGGTCCCGCTCGTCCCGCACGAGCCCACGATCACCGGGATCCCGGCGCCCGCGGCGGCCGTGAACAGGCTGCGCAGGTCGCGTGCCACGGCCTTGGCGGTCGTCTTGGCCGTCGCGGCACCGAGGTAGTACGGGCCCGAGTCCGTCGACCCGCCGTCGATGCTGATGACGTCGGCGCCCAGTGCGATGCCGCGTTCGACCGTCGCGTGGTCCCAGCCGGCGCCGAGCATCCCGCTCGGTGCCAGCACGCGCACTTCGTCCATGTTCCTCATTCCGCTCCGTTCACGATGTGCCGGCCCCGGCCGTCCAGGGCCGCGACTAGTTCTTCGGCACCGCGCAGGCCCGCGGCCCGGCGCGCTTCGGCGGTCTGCCCGGCCAGGTGCGAGCAGACGACGATCCCGGCCACCCCGCGCAACGGACTGCCCGCGGGCAACGGCTCTTCACGCACGACGTCGAGCACCGCGCCCGCGATCTCGCCGGAGCACACGGCTTCGGCGAGCGCGTCCTCGTCGACGATCGCTCCCCGGGCCGTGTTGACCAGGAGCGCGGTCGGCTTCATCCGCTTGAAGGCCGCGGCGTCCAGGAGCCCGCGGGTGCGCTCGGTGAGCGACGTGTGCACCGAGACGTAGTCCGAAGTGGACAGCAGCTCGGGCAGCCCGGCGAACCGGACGTCCGGGCCGCGCAGGTTCGACGTGCAGACGACGGTCATCCCGAACGCGCGCGCCAGCGGCACGACCGCCCGCGCGGAAGCGCCGTACCCGATGAGCCCGAGGGTCGACCCGCGCAGTTCGTGCCCGTCCTCGCGCGGCCACTCCCCGCGTGCTACCCCGGACGCCGACTGCACGAGCCGCCGCGCCCCGGCGAGCAAAAGTCCCATGGTGTACTCGGCGACGGCGTTGGCGTTGACGCCGGGCAGATTGCTGACGCTGATCCCCCGGCGGGCGGCGGCTTCGACGTCGATGGAGTCGTAGCCGACGCCGGTCCGCACGATGACGCGCAGCTTCGGCGCGCGGGCCAGCACGCCCGCCGTCAGCGGCTCGTTGGCCACCAGCGCCGCGTCGATCCCGTCGAGCGCCTCGACCAGCTGCTCGGGGTCGCGCTTGCCGGCCATCGGCGCGTACACGGTTTCCAGCCCGGCGGCGCGCAGGTACTCGTCCACCTCGTCGCCGGGGCGCAGGTAGTCGGTGGTGACCAGGACCCGGCTCACCGGACGCGCCCGTCGGCGCGGCGCCGCTGCAGCACGGCGACGCGGGCGACCAGGAGCACCGCGATCGCCGTGACGAGCGCGATGTCGAGCAGCAGGAACGGCCAGCCGGTCAGGTCGACCATGCCGCCGACCAGCGCCGGCCCGAGGAACCCGCCGCCCGACCAGCCGACGGTGTAGAGGCCCGTGTAGGTCCCGAGCACCCGGGCCGAGGGCGCGAGGTTCCACAGCACGACCGCCGTGTTGACCATGAACGCCGCCGCGCCCGCGGCCGCCACGCACATCGCGATGATCGTGCCGGTGGGCGTCCGCACGACCGTGCCGAGCACCATGGCCGCGGCGAACACGGCCATCCCGGCCAGGATCACCCGCAGCCGGCCGAAGCGTTCGGCGAACAGCGCCACCGGGTAGGCGGCCGCGAGGAACGCCAGGCCGCTGGGCAGGGTGAGGCCGCCGGAGTCGCCGCGGGACATGCCGAGCGTCTCGATGCCGTAGTTGGTGACGAGGGAGCGCGACGCGAACCACGCGCCGCCGAACGCGAAGACGGCCAGGATGACCAGCAGCCGGCTGCGGTCGGTGTCGCGCAGGATGTCGAGCAGGACGTCCCGCATCCGCACCCGCGGAGAGTTTTCGGTGTGGCCGGCGCGATCTTCTTCGAGCGCGGCCTGGTAGGCCGGGGAGTCGCTGTCCCGCACCCGCCAGGCGAGCACGCCGATGGAGACCAGCATCAGGACCGCCGGGATCGCGAAGGACAGCTTCGGGAAGTCGTCGATGAGGAAGAGGCTGATCAGCGCGGCGACGATCACGGTGATGCTGGAGGCGATCTTGACCGCCGCGTTGGCCCGGCTGCGGCGTTCGGGGGCGATGAAGTCCGGGAGCAGCGACTCGGCGATCGGCTTGAACGAGTTCGCGACCAGCGCGTAGCCGAACATCACCACGACGAGCAGCGGCAGCGAGACCGCGGCGTGCGGGATGAGCACGAACAGCACGGCCGCCACCGGCATGCCGGCCACGAGGTACGGGATGCGCCGGCCCCACGCCGTCCGGGTGCCGTCCGAGCGGTTGCCCATCCACGGCTGGACGAAGATGCCGAGCAGGTTGTCCATGCCCATCAGCGCGCCGATGAGCGCGGCGCTGCCGACGTGCTCGCGCAGCAGCGGCGGGACCTGCGAGTCGTAGAGGTTCCACGTCGACTCCTGCGCGAAGACCGCCAGAGCCACGAAGAACGTGATGCGTCCGGGCCGGACGCGCGGGGTGGTCAACGTCATCGTCGGCACCTTCCCTTGGACATGGCGGCCACCGTACTTTTGCTATAGCAAGATGGTCAATAGTTGCAAAAGAGTTTTGCGATGGCCAGTAGGCTGGACGCATGATGGGCGAGACACTGCAGACCGACACGCTGGCCGACCGCGTGTACCGGGCCCTCCGCGACGCGATCACCACCGGCGAGCTGCGCCCGGGCCAGAAGGTCACCGAACGCGGGTTCGCCGAGCGGCTGTCGGTCAGCCCGACGCCGGTGCGCGAAGCCATCCGGCGCCTCGAACAGGACGGCCTCCTCGAGCGGTCCGGCCCGCGCACGGTCAAGGTCGCGATGTTCGGCGGCGTCGCCGTCCAGGACCTCGCCGAGGTCGAGGTCGGCCTGCGCGGCATGGTGGCCCGCTTCGCCGCCCGGCACGCCACGCCCGAGCAGCTGGCCGGGCTCGACGCGATCCTCGACGAGGCCGACGACCTGCTCATCCTCATCCAGCAGCGCCACGGGTCCGGGCAGGACGTCGAGAAGCACGTCGGCCGGCTCTTCGACGCCATGCAGCGCTTCAACGCCCTCGTCGAGTCGTGCGCCGGCAACCCGGTGCTCGTCCGCCTCCTCGACCAGACCCGGGTGTTCTCCTACCCGGAGCGGCGCTCGCGGGTGCTCGAACGCGTCAGCGTCGACGAGACGTTCGGCCTCGACCGCTACCGGACCCACCGCGCGCTCGTGCACGCCCTGCGGGCCGGCGACTCGGCGCAGGCCGAAGCGCTCGTGCTCGAAGACGCCCGGGGCGGCCTCGGCGACCTGCTCGCGGGCTCCTGAGCCGAGCGGTCACGCGGCTCGCGGCCCGGCGGCGATCCGCTCGGCGATCGCCGTCCCGAGGCCCTCGGTCGTCCCCGGGCCGCCGAGGTCGGGGGTCAGCACCTCCGGCCGCTCGGCGAGCACGCCTTCGATCGCCGCGACGACCCCGGCGGCGGCTTCCGGTTCGCCGAGGTGGTCGAGCAGCATCGCACCGCTCCAGATCTGGCCGATCGGGTTGGCGATCCCCCGGCCGGCGATGTCCGGGGCCGATCCGTGGACCGGCTCGAACAGGCTCGGCCAGGTGCGGTCCGGGTTGATGTTGGCGCTCGGGGCGATCCCGATCGTGCCGGTGCACGCGGGCCCGAGGTCGGAGAGGATGTCGCCGAAGAGGTTGCTGGCCACCACGACGTCGTAGGTTTCCGGGCTCAGCACGAACTTGGCCGCGAGGATGTCGATGTGGTCCTTGGCCGCGGTCACCCCCGGGTACCGGGCGGCCATCGCGGCCGCGCGCTCGTCCCAGTACGGCATCGAGATCGAGATCCCGTTGCTCTTGGTCGCCCACGTCAGCCGCTTGCGCGGCCGGGCCGCGGCGAGGTCGAAGGCGTAGCGCAGTACGCGGTCCACGCCGGTGCGGGTCATCACCGTCTCCTGCAGCACCGTCTCCCGGTCGGTGCCTTCGAAGATCCGGCCGCCGATGCTGGAGTACTCGCCCTCGGTGTTCTCCCGGACGACGAGGAAGTCGATGTCCCCGGGCCCGTGACCGCGCAGCGGGGCGCGCACCCCGCGCAGCAGCCGGACCGGCCGCAGGTTCACGTACTGGTCGAACCCGCGGCGGAACTTCAGCAGGCTGCCCCACAGCGACACGTGGTCGGGCACCACGTCCGGCCACCCGACCGCGCCGAAGAAGATCGCGTCGAAACCGGAAAGGATCTCCCGCCAGTCCGGCGGCAGCATTTCACCGTGCGCCAGCCAGTAGTCCGCGGAGGCGAAATCGAACTCCGTCGTCTCGAGCCCGAAGCCGTGGACGTCGGCCGCGGCACGCAGGCAGCGCACGCCTTCCGGGACGACCTCCCGCCCGATGCCGTCGCCGGGGATGACCGCGATGCGGTGGTTCACGGAACGCTCCTCGCAGTAGGGGTCCCGCCACTGTGGACGGCGGCCCGGCACCCCGGCAAGAACGCTCGCGGCAACCTATCCTTTCTCCCATGGAAAGACTCGACGACCTCGCGTTCTTCCACGTGGTCGCGGTCAGCGAGACGCTCACCGCCGCCGCGCGCGAGCTGGACGTGTCGCTGCCGGTGGTCAGCAAACGCCTGAAAGCGCTGGAAGAACGGCTCGACGTCCGGCTGGTGCACCGCGGCGCGCGGCGGCTCGCCCTGACCGCCGAGGGCGAGCTCTACGCCGCGCGCGTCGAGGCGATCCTCGACCAGGTGCGGGAGCTCGACGACCTGGTCGGCCACCGCGCCGGCGACCTGCGCGGCCCGATCGTCGTCCAGGCGACCCCCGGGCTGGGCCGCGCGCACGTCGCGCCCCTCATCGGCGAGTTCACCGCGCGGCACCCGCTGGTGCGCGTCCGGCTCCACACCTCGGCGCTGCCGCTGCGGCCGCACCGGCGCGAGTTCGACCTCGCCGTGCACGTCGGGACGCCGCCGGACTCGACGCTGCGGATGCGCCGCCTGGCCCGCAACCGCCGGGTGCCGTGCGCGGCACCGTCCTATTTGGACCTTCGCGGGATCCCCGGACGGATCGAGGACCTCGCCGGGCACGACTGCATCGTGCTGCGCGAGAACGAGGGCGACTTCGCCGTGTGGCGCTTCGGCGGTGCCGCCCACCCCCGGCAGGTGCGGGTGCGCGGCAGCCTGGCGAGCAACGACGGCGACATCGTCACGGACTGGGCGCTGCGGGGCCGCGGGATCGTGATGCGCTCGGAATGGCAGGTCCGGCCCCACCTGGACAGCGGCGCACTGGTGCGGGTGCTGCCCGGCGTGCCGACCCCGCCCGCCGACATCTACGCCCTGCTGGCCGACGACGCCCACATCCCGCGCCGGACCAGCGAACTGGTCGCCCACTTGGCGGCCCGGTTACCGGACGCGATCACGGCCTCGCGGCGCCCGAGCCGGTGAAGCCGCGCAGCCGCAGGCTGTTGCCGACCACGAAGAGCGAGCTGAACGCCATTGCCGCGCCCGCGATCATCGGGTTCAGCAGGCCGGCCGCGGCCAGTGGGAGCGCCGCCAGGTTGTACGCGAAGGCCCAGAACAGGTTGCCCTTGATCGTCCGCAGTGTGCGGCGGGACAGGCGGATCGCGTCGGTGGCCGCGCGCAGGTCGCCGCGGACCAGGGTGATGTCGCTCGCCTCGATCGCGACGTCCGTGCCGGTGCCCATGGCCAGCCCGAGGTCGGCCTGGGCCAGCGCCGGTGCGTCGTTGACGCCGTCGCCGACCATGGCGACCACCTTGCCTTCGTCCTGCAGCCGCTTGACGACGTCGAGCTTGTCCGCGGGCAGCACCTCGGCGATCACCTCGGCGATCCCGACCTCCGCCGCCACCGCACGGGCCGCGGCCGCGTTGTCCCCGGTCAGCAGCACCGGGGTCAGCCCCAGCGCGCGGAGCTGCGCGACCGCTTCGGCCGACGTCGGCTTCACCGTGTCGGCGACCACCAGGACGCCGCGGGCCGCGCCGTCCCAGGCCACCGCGACCGCGGTGTGCCCGCGTTCCTCGGCCGCCGCCTTCACCGCGGCCAAACCTGCGGGTAGCGGCCGGCCCCACTCCTCGAGCAGGGCCGCGCGGCCCACGAGGACCGCCTGGCCGTCGACGATCCCTTGCACGCCAAGGCCTGCCACGTTCGTGAAGTCCTCGACGGCGGGGAGGTCGGCGCGCTCGCGGGCGCCGCGGGCGATGGCCGCCGCGATCGGGTGCTCCGACGCGTCCTCCACCGCGCCCGCCAGCCGCAGCAGCTCGGCCTCGTCGACCCCCTCGGCCGCGTGCACGCCGGTCAGCGTCATGCGTCCCGCGGTCACCGTGCCGGTCTTGTCCAGCACCACGGTGTCGACGCGGCGGGTGGACTCCAGCACCTCCGGGCCCTTGATCAGCACCCCGAGCTGGGCGCCGCGGCCGGTGCCGACGAGCAGCGCCGTCGGCGTGGCCAGGCCGAGCGCGCACGGGCAGGCGATGATCAGCACCGCGACCGCCGCGGTGAAGGCGGCCGCAGTGCCGGCGCCGGTACCGAGCCAGAAGCCGAGCGTGGCGACCGACAGCCCGATGACGATCGGCACGAACACCCCGGACACCCGGTCGGCCAGGCGCTGGACCTCGGCCTTGCCGCTCTGGGCGTCCTCGACGAGCTTGGCCATCCGCGCCAGCTGCGTGCCGGCGCCGACCCGGGTGGCCCGCACGACCAGCCGGCCGCCGGCGTTGACGGTCGCGCCGGTGACCGCGTCGCCTTCCCCGACCTCGACGGGCACCGGCTCGCCGGTGAGCATCGAGGCGTCGACGGCGGACTTGCCTTCTTCCACGACGCCGTCGGTGGCGATCTTTTCGCCCGGCCGCACGACGAACCGGTCCCCCACCGCCAGTTCGGCCGTCGGGATCCGGACTTCGGCGCCGCCCCGCAGCACGGCGACGTCCTTCGCGCCGAGGTCCAGCAGCGCCCGGAGCGCGGCACCCGCGCGGCGCTTGGCGCGTGCCTCGAAGTAGCGGCCGGCCAGGATGAACGTCGTGACGCCCGCGGCGACTTCGAGGTAGATGTCGCCCGCCCCGTCCGACGGCGCGATCGTCAGCTCGAACGGGTGCACCATCCCCGGTGTCCCGGCCGTGCCGAACAGCAGGGCCCACAGCGACCACGCGAACGCGGCCAGCACGCCCATCGACACCAGGGTGTCCATGGTCGCGGTGCCGTGCCGCAGGTTCGCCGATGCCGCCCGGTGGAACGGCCACGCGCCCCAGGTGACCACCGGCGCCGCCAGCGTCAGCGAGATCCACTGCCAGTAGGTGAACTGCAGCGCCGGGACCATCGCGAGCAGGATCACCGGGACCGCGAGCGCGGCGCTGGCGATCAGGCGCTGCCGCAGCGGCCGCGCCGGGTCGTCCCCGGCCGGTTCGGGTTCGTCCGGCCGGGGCAGCGTCGCCTGGTACCCGGCGGCTTCGACCGTGGCCACCAGCGTGGCCGGGTCGACGCCCCCGGGCGCGTGCACCCGCGCTTTTTCGGTGGCGTAGTTGACCGACGCGGTGACGCCGTCGAGCTTGTTGAGCTTGCGTTCGATGCGGTTGGCGCAGGACGCGCAGGTCATCCCACCGATCGCGAGTTCGATCTCGGTCATGATCGTCTCCTTCCGCGGTCAGTGGCCGGTGCTGAGGGTGAACTCGGCGGTCCGCACGACGCCGCCGTGCCGGAAGTCGAGGAACAGCCGGTAGGTCCCGGCGCTGGGGACCTCGGCGGCGAACCGCACCCGGGGGCCGGCACCGGGTTCGCCGTCGGGGTGGACGTGCAGGTAGGCGAGGTCGCCTTCGCGCAGCGCGACCAGGTGCCCGTAGGCGCCGAGGTAGGGCTGCAGGTCGGTGACCGGAACGCCGTCGCGGCTGACGGTCAGCGCCAGGGGCGACGTCTTCCCCGCGGTCAGGTCGCCGGTGAGCTCGACGGTGTAGCCGTCGACCCGGGCCGTGCGGCTGGGCGCGTACGTCACCGGCCGGTAGTCCCCGGCGACGGACAGGTCGGCGCCGAGGGTCATCGGCTTGCCGCCGGTGGGCGCGAAGTCGGCGAACGCGCGGTAGGACCCGGCGGCGGGCAGCGTCAAGGGAACGCTCCACGTGCCGTCCGGGGCCAGGTCGGGGTGGATGTGGCGGAAGCCGGCGGTGTCGCGGCGGACCACGATGAGGTGCAGCTTCTTCTCGTGCTCGACGTCGAACGCGGTGACGGGCCTGCCGTCCGGGCCGGTGATCGTGAACGAGAACCGGCCCGCTTCCGGCGACGCGCCGGCGGGGACGAAGGTGTAGCCGGCCGCGCTCGCGGCGAGGCCGCCCGGCAGTTCTTCGACCGCGGCCATTTCCGTGGCCATTTCCGCGTGCTCCGAGGGTTCCCCGGTCGCGGCGGCGACCGGGCCGGTCGCGGTCCCGGCGGCGAACCCGCCGGCGGCGAGGAGGGCGAGCGCTCCCCCGAACGCGGCGAGCCGTGCTGTGGTGTTCATGGCTACTTCCCGGCGAAGGTGTAACCGGCTTCCTCGACGGCGGCGCGGATCCGCGCGTCTTCGAGGACCCGGCTGCTGGTGACGGTGACGGCTCCGGTGGGCAGGTCGACGACGACGTCGGTGACGCCGTCGACCGCGCGGACCTCTTCGCTGACCGAAGCCACGCAGTGCGCACAGGTCATGCCGGTCACGGTGTAAGTGCTTTCCATGCGCCTGAAGATACCCCTACGGGGTATGGGTTTCAAGTGGCCCGCGTCACCTCGGGGTGCTGGCGGCCGCCGGGCATCTGCGTGACGATGGAACCGCTTTCATCGGACAAGGGAGTTCGCATGGTCAAAGCGTTCAGCCGGCGCACCGTCCTGATCACGGGCACCGGAATCACCGCCGGACTCGCGTTCCCCGGCGTCGCCGGGGCCACTCCGGCCGGCCGCGTGGGGTTCGGCCTCGACGCCGAAACGCTCGACGGCGGCGAGCAGATCACCTCGCTCACCCTCGCCACCACCCGGTTCGGGCCGATCGACCCGGCGAGCCTCACCACCACGACGTTCAGCGTGCACGCCAAGGCCACCAGCCCGATCGACACCGGCGGCCAGGACATCGGCTACGAACTCGACCGGCCGGTCACCGCGGCGCGGCTCGACCGCCACGGGAACATCGTGCTGCACCTGAGCCACGGCGAAGGCCAGACCGGCGGCGGCACCCTCGGCTACATCAACGGCAAGGGCCGCAACGTCCGCCTGGACCTCGCCTACACCGTCACGCAGCACGCGCCCGTCCGGCTCCGGCACGGCCGGCCGGTCACCTTCAGCGGATTCACCCAGGGCCGCCTGGCCAACCCCGAAGTCGACGCCTTCACCTACCACGCCTCGCGTTCCGGCATGAAGTACCGGCTGTACGCACCCTCGGAGCGGCGCGGCAGGCGCCCCTTGATCGTCTGGCTCCACGGCGGCGGGGAAGGCGCTTCCCTGCCCGACGGCTACTACGACAACGAAACCACGTTGCGCGCCAACCGCGGTGCGCTGGGCTTCACCACCCGGGAAGCCCAGGCGGTCTTCGAAAGCGCTTACGTCGTGGCCCCGCAATGCACCGCCGCGTGGATGGACGACGGCCCCCGCTTCGCCCCGCTCATCCACGAAGTCATCCAGGACGTCCGGCGCACGCACCCGATCGACCCTGCGCGTGTCCACGTCACCGGCTGCAGCAACGGCGGCTACATGACCATGAAGATGACCACCGTCCACCCCACGGCGTTCGCCTCCTCGGTCCCGATCTGCGGCGTCGTCGCCGGCCGGCAGGCGGGCGACCCGCCGTTGATCCCCGACCCCGAGCTGACCGCGATCCGCACGCCCACGTGGCTCATCGCCTCGCGCGACGACGACACGGTCGACCCGCAGGCCAACTCCGTCCACGCGCACGACCTCATCCCGCGCGCCGAGCTGACGCTCTACGACCAGGTCGTGTGGAACGGCCACCGGTTCCCCGGCCACTGGTCGTGGATCTACGCCGCCCGCAACGACCCGAGCACCCGGGGCACCCACCTGTGGCAGTGGATGGCGCGGAAGGTCAGCGGCGGATGAGACCGAGGTCCGTCGCGGCCGCGACGGCCGCCGTGCGCGAGTCGACGCCGAGCTTGGTGTAGCAGCGCGCCAGGTGCGACTTCACCGTGCCTTCGGTGAGGTGCAGGCGCGCGGCGATGGCCCGGTTGGACAACCCGTCGGCGACCAGGGCGAGCACCTCGATCTCCCGCCGGGTCACCGCCACACCGGGCCGGCGCATCCGGTCCAGGAGCCGGTCGGCGACGGTGGGCGCCAGGGTGGTGCGCCCGGCCGCGGCGGTGCGCACCGCCGCGGCCAGGTCTTCGGGCAGCGCGTCCTTGAGCAGGTACCCGGTGGCGCCGGCCTGGATGGCGGGCAGGGTGTCGGCGTCGGTGTCGTAGGTGGTGACGATCAGGACCCGCGGCGCCCCGGCCCGCGCGGTGATCGCCGCGGTGGCTTCGGCACCGGTCATCCCGGCACCGAACTGCAGATCCATGAGGACGACGTCGATGTCCCCACCGGCGGCCCGGGCCACGGCGGCTTCGGCGGTCGCGGCCTCGGCGACCACGAGGAGGCCGGGTTCGGTCTCAAGGACTGCGCGCAGTCCCGCCCGCACCACGGGGTGGTCGTCGGCCAACAGCAGGCGGATCGGGGTGCCGGTCACGGGCGAACCTCCGGCCGGCTCTCGACGGACCGGGCCACGACGAAGCCGAGCCCGGGCACCAACACCGCACGCACCACCGGGTGATCGTCGGCCAACAACAAACGGATCGGGCTACCGCTCACCGGCGAACCTCCGGCCGGCTCTCGACGGACCGGGCCACGACGAAGCCGAGCCCGGGCACCAACACCGCACGCACCACCGGGTGATCGTCGGCCAACAACAAACGGATCGGGCTACCGCTCACGGGCGAACCTCCGGCTGGCTCTCGGCGGGCCGGGCCACGGGAAGCCGGGCGGCCAGCGCGGTGCCCTCGCCGGGCGTGGACTCGACGGTGAACGCGCCGCCCAGTGCGCGGGTGCGGGCGCGCATGGCCGCCAGCCCGAACCCGCCTTCGCCGGGATCGGGTACCGGCAGCCCGCCGGGGTCGAAGCCGGTGCCGTCGTCGACGACGTCGAGGGCTACCTCGTCGCCGAGGTAGCTCAACGTGACCTCGGCGGTGGTGGCGCCGGCGTGCCGGACGGTGTTGGCGAGCGCCGCCTGGGCGATGCGCAGCAATGCCACCTCGTGGGCGGTCGGCAGCGGTGCCGGGTCGCCGGTGAGGTGGAAGCGCGCGGTGATCCGGTGGCGGGTGCTGGTGGTGGCGCACAGGCGTTCCAGCGCGCCCGCGAGCGTGGTGCCGTCGAGCGACGGCGGGCTGAGGGCGGCGACGAAGCGGCGTGCTTCGGCGAGGTTGTCCGCGGCGGCCTGGCGAGCCTGCTCCACGTAGCGGGCGGCGTTCCCCGGCGGATCGGGCAGGGACCGCCCGGCGGCGCGCAGCAGCAGTTGGATGCTGGACAGCCCCTGGGCGAGGGTGTCGTGGATCTCGCGGGCCAGGCGTTCCCGTTCGGCCAGCACCCCGGCGGTGTGCTGGGCCTCGGCCAGGTCGGCGCGGGCCGCGGTGAGCTCCTCGATCAGGCGCCGCCGTCGTTCGCTCTCCTGGTACAGCGCCTGGTAGCCCCACACCACGGCGACCGCGACCGCCGCGCCGAGCGCCGGGCCGATCGCGGCGGCCGGGGTGACGGTGTCCTGGTGCGCGGCGAAGGCCGCGATCGCGGTCAGCGCCGTGGCGAGCACCGCGAGCAGGCCCGCCCGGCGGGACAGCAGGTGGAGCTGGAGGAAGTACAGCGGGAAGGCGACCCACACCCCGTCGGCGGTCAGGACGACCAGGACCAGCCACCCGGCGCCGACGGCCCCCAGCCACCCCGCGGCGGCCCGCCGGGACGCGCGGACCGGCGGGAGGAGCGGCCCGGCCGCGTACACCACCGCGCAGGCCACCGCGGCCGCGACGACCGCACCGGCCCGCGGCTGCCCGCCCGCCACCGCCCGCGCCGCCGCCAGCACGAGCAGGGCGACGAGCAGCAGGTGCAGGCACCAGGTCAGCACCCGGCTGGTCGGGGTCAAGGCAGGAGCGGCGGCGTTCACAGTGCGTCCAGGCTACGGAGCCGCGGCGGGAACCACCTCTATCGAAAGGGGGAACCCGCGCCCCGTCGTCCGGCCCGGGAAGTGCCGTCCGCCGCCGGATGCCCCACCCGGGCGCCGGGGGCGACGCTGGAGGGACCCGCTTCCCCTTCCGGAAAGGACAGTCCGAGGCCGTGTTCGTCGCCTGGAGAGACCTGAAATTCGCCAAGGGGCGCTTCGCCCTGATGGGGACCGTCATCGTGCTGATCACCCTGCTGGTCGGCCTGCTGTCCGGGCTGACCGCCGGACTCGGCGAGCAGAACGTCTCCGCCGTCACCGGCCTGCCCGCCGACCGGATCGCCTTCGCCGCCCCCGGCGACGGCCAGGACCTGTCCTACGCCGACTCCACCGTCACCGAGGCGCAGTGGCGGCAGTGGTCCGCCGCGCCGGGGGTCACCGGTGCCGAACCGCTGGGCATCACCACCACCAAGGCCGCGGCCGGCGGCCGGAGCGCCGGCGTCTCCGTGTTCGGCGTCCGGCCCGGATCCCCGCTCGCCCCGGACAGCGGCGAGCTCACCGCGCACGCCGCGGTCCTGTCCGCCCCGGCCGCCGCCGGCCTGGGGGTCCGCTCCGGCGACCGCGTCACCCTGGCCGGCCGGCAGCTGACCGTGGCCGCGGTCTCCGGCGACGCCTCCTTCAGCCACACCCCCGTCGTCTGGACCACCCTCGACACCTGGCGGGCGATCGCCCCGCCGACCGGCGGCGACGCGACCGTGATCGCCCTGACCACCACCGCCGGCGCCGACGTCGCGGCCACCGACCACGCCGCCGGCACCAGGACGGTCGCCCGGGACGATTCCCTGTCCGCGATCGGCTCCTACCGGTCCGAAAACGGTTCCCTGCAGCTGATGCGCGGTTTCCTGTTCGCCATCTCCGCGCTGGTGATCGGCGCCTTCTTCACCGTCTGGACGATCCAGCGCAGCGGCGACATCGCCGTCCTCAAGGCGCTGGGCGCCACCACGGCCGTGCTGCTCAAGGACGCGCTGGGCCAAGCCGTCGTCCTGCTCGGCGGCGGCACCCTGGTCGGCACCGGGCTCGCCGCCGCACTCGGAGCCGCGCTCGCCGGCTCCGCGGTCCCCTTCGTCCTCACCCCCGCCACCGTGCTGGTCCCGGCCGCCGTGCTGGTCCTGCTCGGCGGGCTCGGCGCGGCGCTCGCCGTCCGCCGGCTCACCTCCGTCGACCCGCTGACCGCCCTGGGAAGTGCCCGATGAGCCTCACCCTGACCGACGTCACCCTCACCTACCCCGACGGCGACACCCGCCTGACCGCGCTCGACCGGGTCAGCCTGGACGTCCCGCGCGGCAGCCTGACCGCGGTGGTCGGCCCGTCGGGGTCCGGCAAGTCCAGCCTGCTGGCCGTCGCCGCCACCCTGATCACCCCCGACTCCGGGACCGTCACCGTCGACGGCACGGCGGCCACCGGCCTGACCCGCCGCGAGCGCACCGATCTGCGCCGGCACCGGATCGGCATCGTCTTCCAGCAGCCGAACCTGCTGCCCGCGCTCACCGCCGCCGAACAGCTCCAGGTCATGGCCCGGATCGGCGGGCGCTCCCCGGCGAAGGCCCGCACCCGCGCGCTGGACCTGCTCGACGCCGTCGGCCTCGCCGCCCAGGCGGGCCGCCGCCCGCACCAGCTCTCCGGCGGCCAGCGCCAGCGCGTGAACATCGCCCGCGCCCTGATGAACGAGCCCACGGTCCTCCTGGTCGACGAACCCACCAGCGCCCTCGACCACGACCGCGGGGCCGCCGTCATCGACCTCCTCACCCGCCTCACCCACCAGCGGGCGACCGCGACGGTCCTGGTCACCCACGACCGCGCCCACCTCACCGCGGCCGACCGGATCGCCGAAGTCCACGACGGCCGCCTGCGCCTCGCGGCGGCGACCGGCTGAGACCCGCGGCGGTTACGCGAACCCGAGCGACCGGTCGTCGCCTTCGAGCACCGCCGTGCGGGTGCGGGTCAGTTCCGCGCCGGGTTCGACCGCGAAATCGCGCACCAGCCGGTCGTGGACCCGCTGGTACACCGCCAAGGCGTCGGTCCGCAGGCCGCGGGCGTACAGCGCGCGCATCAGCAGCGCCGCGATCGGTTCGCGGTGGGGATGGGCCGCGAGCACGGTCGACAGCTCGTCCGCGGCCGAGGCGTACCGGCCCAGGCGCAGCTGCGAGTCCGCTTTCCGCTGCGCCAGGGAAAGCCGGTGTTCCCGCAGCCGCAGCCGCTCGCCCTCGGCGAAGGGGCCGGGCAGGCCCGCGAGCGGTTCGCCCTGGAAGAGCCCGATGGCGTCCGCGCAGAGCTCGGCCGCGGTGGCCAGGTCGCCGGTGCCGGCGGCCGCTTTCGCTTCCTGGTCGAGCTCCCGCAGGCGCGTGAGGTCGGTCCGGACGCCGTCGCTCGCGAACAGGTAACCCGCGCGGCCGCGGCGGATCACCGACTCCTTGCTGGTTTCGTGGGCCGCGCGCAGGCAGGAACGCAGCCGCAGCACGTACGTCGGCAGCACGCCGGTGCCGGTTCCCGGTGGTTCGAGGCCCCAGACGTCGTCGAGGAGCCCGTGGTCGGTGACCACGACGTCCGGGCGCAGCAGCAGGGCGGCCAGCAGGGCCTGCTGGCGCACCGGGCCGAGGTCGAGGGCGGCCGTGCCCCGCCACGCCCGCAACGGACCGAGCACCGAAAACCGCAGCCTCGCCGCCGGCGGCCGGGGCGCGGGGGCCGGGGGGCCGGCGGTGGTCCGGGCGGCCGTCACGATGCCGTGGTCGAAGGCGTACACGACCGCCGCGGCCCGGTCGCGCAGGCCGAGTTCCTTCAGGAGGCGGGCGAACCGGGTCTTCACCACCGATTCGGAAAGGCCGAGCGTGCCGGCGATTTCGGCGTCGGTGCCGCCCCGGCCGGCGGCGCGCAGCAGCTCGAGGTGTTCCGGGGTCAGCGATCCCGGCGCCGGCTCGGGGTGCGCGGCCGCGTGCCGGTAGGCGGTGAGCACGCGGGCGGTGACGGCGACGTCGAGCCACGCGTCGCCCGCGGCGACGGCGCGGACGGCCCGGATCAGGTCCTCGGCGGGCGAGTCCTTCAGGACGTAACCGACCGCGCCCGCCCGCAGCACGCCCGCGAGCAGCTCGTCGTCGTCGAACGTGGTCAGGGCCAGCACCGGCGGCCGGGCGCCGGTCCGGCGCAGCCGCCGGGTCGCTTCGATCCCGTCGACGTGCTTCATCCGCAGGTCCATGACGACGACGTCGGCTTCGGCCGCGGCGAGGGCCGCCGGTACTTCGGCGCCGTCGCCGCATTCGCCGACGATGGTGAACCCGTCGCGCTCGCGCAGGATCCGGCGCAGGCCGGAGCGCACCAGCTCCTGGTCGTCGACCAGCAGCACCCGGATCGCGGTCACCGGGCCACCCCGGCCGGGGGAACGGCGAGGTCGACGAGCCAGTCGCCGCCGTCGGGCCCGGTGCGCAGGCGGGCGCCGATCTGTTCGGCCCTGGCCGCCATCCCGGTCAGGCCCGAGCCGTCGGCGGCGAACTCGGCCGGGCGGTCGGGCAGGGTGTTGCGGACGATGAGGCGGACCTCGTTCCGGCCGACGTGCAGCCGGATCCGGGCGGTGCTGCGCGGGGCGTGCTTGGCGATGTTCGCGAGCGACTCCTGCGTGATGCGGTAGAGCGTGAGCCCGGCCAGGTCGGGCACGTCGGCGGCGTCGCCCTCCTGCTCGAAGTGGATGTCGAGGCCGGCCCCGCGGGTGTGGTCGACCAGGTCGGCGATGTCACCGGCCCCCGGCAGCGTGTGCCGTTCGGCCGGGGAGTGCGAGAGCAACCGGACCGTGCGGCGGATGTCGGTCATCGCCGCCCGCCCCACCCGTTCGGCCTCGGTGAGCCCTTCGATCGCTTCGTCGACGTCGCGGTCCTGCTGCAGCGCGCGCCGGGCGCCGGTCAGGTGCAGCAGCGTGATGCTGAGCGAGTGGGCCACGACGTCGTGCACCTCGCGGGCGATGCGCTGGCGTTCGGTCAGGATCGTGTGCTCCCGCTCGGCCACCCGGCCGGCGCGCTCGGCGGCCAGCGCGCGGACGTACCAGCGGAGCATGAAGCCGCCGGAGTGCCCGAGCAGCACCGCGGCCAGGTACACCGCCGCCCCGGTCAGCCCGGGCCCGGCCGCCGCCCAGCCGAGCACCGCGAGGTCGAGACCGAGGAACAGGAACGCGACCGCGGGCCGGGCGATCGAGGCCACCTCGGCGGCCAGCACCACGAGCACGATCG
This sequence comes from Amycolatopsis sp. cg9, assembly GCF_041346945.1. Lineage (NCBI taxonomy): Bacteria > Bacillati > Actinomycetota > Actinomycetes > Pseudonocardiales > Pseudonocardiaceae > Amycolatopsis > Amycolatopsis sp. cg9. The sequence continues at coordinate 8,725,075 of NZ_CP166850.1, forward strand.
GCGCGAAGTCCGGCAGGCGCGGTTCGGTCAGCAGGATCGCCACCGCGGCGGCCACCGTGACGCACTTGGTCCACACGGGCAGGATCCGGCCGGTGCCCAGCCAGGCCAGGCTGGTCGCCGCGACGAGCAGCACGACCAGGACGAGCACGAGCGGCGGCAGCACCCCCGCCCGCTGGGTGACGGCGGTGGCGGTCAGCAACGCGGTGAACGCGTTGGTGCAGACCGCCACCCACCACGGCAACGCGATCCGGGACTGGGCGAGACTCGCTTCCAGCTTTTCCCGCATCTTCACCTTTTCACCCTAGGGCTCGTCGTGGGATCAGGGGTAGTAGACGCCGTTGTACCACTGGCCGCCGGCGTCGTCGGAATAGACGTCGACGTTGAAGTTGTAGTTGCCGTGCTTGCCTTCCCACAGGTAACCGGGCAGGCCCGAAGCCGCGTCGATGTCGCAGATGACGTCGTCGGTGCACAACGTCAACGTGGGGATGTTCCCGAAGAAGTCGTCCACCCCGGCGAGCGGGAAACCGGCGATGGGCGCGATCAGCGGATGACCCGCCGCCCCGGCGTTGCCCGGCCCCGGTGCCCGCTTCGGGTCCGCGATGAGCACGGCGTTCACGTTGTCGAAGGTCTGCCAGTTTTCGGTCACCCACGTGTGCACCACCGCGGCGCCGAGCGAGAACCCGACCGCCTTGACGTGCTGGCCCCCGCACGCGTTGCGCTGGTCGCGGATCAGCCGGTTCAGCTCGTTGACGCCCTGGCGGGCGTTGTAGCCGATCGGCTGGGCCGGGTACCCGACGCGCTGGCTGATGTTGCCCTGCCAATAGGGAGCGTTGGAATCGTTGTCCCCCGTTCCGCCGACCACGATCGTGTAAGTGCCGTCGCACGACGCGGCCTGCGCCGCGGGCGGGGAAAGCAGGCCAAGTCCCGCGGACGCGAGAATGCCCGTCAGCACAACCGAAATCTTCTTCACTTCAACCCCCTTGCGCTGTCGCGGCCCGAATGACCGCGACGCGGGGAATGCTGCCGAGCGATCATGAAATTCCGATGAAACCGCGGCCCGGTCACCCGGTCATGCGATAGCCGACGCCCCGGACGGTGTGGATCAGCACCGGGTCGCGCAGCTTGCGCCGCAGGCGGCCGATCACCACCTCCAGCACGTTCGACCCCGGGTCCGCCGCCTCGTCCCAGGCGTACGCCAGCAGCGCGGCGCGCGAGACCGGCCGCCCGGCGGCGGTCATCAGGCGTTCGAGGACGAGGTATTCCTTGCGGGTCACCGTGAGCAGCACGCCGGCGCGGGTCACCCGGTGCTTGCCGTTGTCCAGCTCGACGTCCGCGCAGCGCAGCACGTCCGGCCGGCTGGTCAGGTCGCGGCGGCACAGCCGGCGCACCCGCGCCACCAGTTCCGGCATGGCGAACGGCTTGACGAGGTAGTCGTCGCCGAAGCGCAGGCCGTCGATCCGGTCGGCGACGCTGTCGCGCGCGGTCAGGAACAGCACCGGCATCGGCCAGTCTTCGCGGCGCCGCCCGCTCACGTACCGCAGCGCGTCGCCCGACGGCAGCATCCGGTCGAACACCGCGCAGTCGTACGGGTTCACGAACAGCGCCTCGTCGGCGGCCGGCAGGTCGGCCGCGGTGTCGACCGCGAACCCGGCGGCACGGAGGGCGGCGTCGAGCGCCACCCGCAGATTTTCGTCGTCCTCGGTCACCAGCACCCGCACCCCCGCACGTTAGCGTGCGGCGGCCGCCACGACGTCGCCGGCGAGCAGCTCGCGCAGTTCGCCCACGTCCGGGATCCGGCCCAGCCGCCGCAGCCGCTGCGACTGCGCCTTGCGCATGCCTTCGAACAGCCGCCGCGCGTCCCGCGCGTTGCCGAAGTTCCGTTCCCCCGCGGCGCGCGTGAAGAAGTCGATCAGCACCGGGTGCGCCGTCGGGTCCAGCTCGTAGTCCCCCGCCGAGACCAGCCGCCCGACGATGCCGAGCAGCTCGCCGGGCGTGTAGTCGGCGAACTCGATCGTCTTGCCGAAGCGGGACGCGAGACCGGGGTTGGCCGACAGGAACTCCGCCATCTCGGCGGTGTAGCCGGCCACGATCACCGCCACGTCGTCGCGGCGGTCCTCCATCAGCTTGACGAGCATGTCGATCGCTTCCTGGCCGAAGTCGCCGCCCGCCGACGCCGACCTCGACAGCATGTAGGCCTCGTCGATGAACAGCACGCCGCCGAGCGACTCCTCGACCACGACCGCGGTCTTCTCCGCGGTGTGGCCGATGTACTGGCCGACGAGGTCCCGGCGCGACACCTCGCGGAACTGGCCGCGCGGCAGCACGCCCAGTGCTTTCAGCAGCTTCCCGTAGATCCGCGCGACCGTCGTCTTGCCGGTGCCGGGCGCGCCCGCGAAGACCAGGTGGTGGCCGGTCGGCCCGACCGGCAGCCCGGCCCGCCGGCGCCACTCGTTGACCTGCAGCTCGTCGACCAGCGCCCGCACTTCGGCCTTCACCCCCGGCAGGCCGACCATCGCGTCCAGCTCGGCCAGCAGGTCGTCCAGCTCCTGGCTGCCGAGGCCGCCGGGGGCCGCCGGATCGCTCGCCGCGACCACGGTCGTCGCCGCGCCCGGCGCCACCGCGATGCCCGCGGTGTTCTCCACGCGGCACCCGGACACCCGGCCCCCGCAGTCCGCGGCGAACGCGATCCCGGCGCCCCGCGCGTCGCGGACCGTGCAGCCGGACAGCTCGGGCGCGCCGTGGTGCGCCACCGCGATGCCCTCCTGGCCGGTGCGGGTGATCTCGCAGCGTTCGACGACCGGCCGGGCGTACTGGTAGACGTACAGCCCGCGCAGCCCGCACCCGGTCACCGCGCAGTTGCGGATGACCGGGTCGGCGCCCATCGCGATGATGACGCCGTCGCCGGTGACGTCCTCGACCGTGGTGTCGGCGAGCGTGCCGGAGCCGCCTTCGACGACGATGCCCTGTTCCCCGCCCGTGACGGCGCACCCGGTCACCTCGAACCCGGCGGTCCCCCGGATCCGGAGCGCCGGGCCGCGCCCGCCGGTGAAGACGCACTGCCGCACGGTGAGCGCGACGTCGTCGGCGGAGATCGCGCCCGCGTCCCCGGCGCGGACCTCGATCCCGCGCAGCGCAAGAGATCCGCCGTGGACGGCGAAGACCGGCCGGTCGGCCCCGCCGCCGTCGACGACCACCGCCGCGCCGTCCGCGGCCACCAGCGTCACGCGCCGGCCCGCCAGGTCGAACACCTCGTGGTAGGTGCCTTCGGCGACGGTGATGAGGGCGTCGTCGCCGGCGTCGGCCAGTGCGTCGCCGATCGTCGCGTACGCGCCGGGCCGCGCCGCGACCTCCAGGGTCCGGCCGGGCATCAGCCCGCCTCGGCCAGCAGCCAGCCGCGGTCGACCGCCTTGGCCCCGGCCTGGAACCGGCTGCGCGCGCCGAGCCGGTTCATGATGTCGGCGACCATCCGCCCGACCGTGCGCACCGAAATGCCCAGCTGCGCCGCCGCCGACTCGTCGGTGCTGCCGGAGCACAGCAGCACCAGCAGGTCCCGCTCGCGCGCGGTCAGCATCTCGCCGTCGTCCGGCTCGGGCAGGTCCGCCGGCCCGAGCGGCACCGCGGTCCGCCAGGCCCGCTCGAACAGCCCGGCCGTCGCGGTGACCATCCCGGGCAGCCGGAACGCCGCGACGCTGTGACCTCCGCCGCCCGGAGCCCCCGAGCCGGACCCGGTGCCCGCCCGGTCGGCGGGCAGCACGACCGACCGGTGGTCGAGCACCAGCGCCGCCATCGGGACCTCCGTGTCGGTGCGCACCCGCGCGCCGGCGAGCGCCAGCGCCCGCGCGGTGCCCGACAGCCGCGCCGAGTCGGGGAACAGCGCCCGGCAGGGCACCCCCGCCCGCAGGTTCGCGTGGGCGATCCGGCGGAACTCGCCGACGGCGGCCGCACTAGTGTCGGCAATCATGATCAGGACCTCGCTGAACGCTGTGTCCGGCAGCGCGTCCGGTCCGGTCCCCTCGACGAGACTGAGCCCGCTTCCCTGGTTCATCGCGCCATCCCCTCGTTCCACTCCGGCCGCCGCGGCCGGTTCCTGCCAGATCCCGCGGATCCGCTGGTCTTCGCCCGCCGACGCGTTAACGTGCTCGAGCATGTGGCCACTCTCCCCCGGGCACCTGAGGTTTCGATGACAAGCGTGCTGGTCGTCGAGGACGACGAAAACCTGCGGGTCGCGGTGGCCGCGCGGCTCGGCGCGGCGGGCCTCGACGTCGACGTGGCGGGCGATCTCGCGAGCGCCGACCAGGCCCTGCGCGCCGGGCGGCACGGCTGCGTCGTGTTCGACCGGATGCTGCCCGACGGCGACGCGATCGGGTACGTCCACGCGCGGCGCGTCGAAGGCTGGCGCACCCCGGTGCTGTTCCTGACCGCGCGCGACGCGCTCGCCGACCGGGTCGCGGGCTTCGAGCACGGCGGCGACGACTACCTCGTGAAGCCGTTCGCCGTGGCCGAGCTGACCGAGCGCGTGCTCAACCTCTGCCGCCGCGCCGGGCTCGACCGGCCGTCCGTGCTGCGGCACGACGACCTGGTGGTGGACTGCGCGCGCCGCGAGGTGCGCCGCGCCGGCGTCCTGCTCACGTTGTCGAACAAGGAGTACGCGGTGCTGGAGTACCTCCTGGTCCGCGGCGGCGACCCGGTGGAGCGGGCCGAGCTGCTGGAGCACTGCTGGGACAGCACGACCGACCCGATGTCCAACGTGGTCGACGTGACGATCCGGCGGTTGCGCCGCAAGCTGCGGGAACCGGAGCTGATCCACGCCGTGCGCGGCCTCGGTTACCGGCTCGGCCGGTGAACGGCTCGTCGGCCGACCGCCTGCGCCGGCTGCGCTGGGCGTTGACGGCGCTGTTCACCGCGGTCAACGCGATCGGGCTGGTCGCGTTCGCCTGGTTCATGATCAGCGAAGACGCCGACCAGGGCACCGAGCGGATCGACGCCGACCTGCTGCGCGTCACGTCGTCGGTCAGCAGGCTGGTCGGCTACGACGACGCGATCGACCTCGCACTGGTCAACACCGACGTGCTCAACGAGCAGTGCCCGCAGTTCGCGATCCTGCCCGGCGGCGCGTCCGGGTTCCAGCCGCACCTGTCCCGGCGGACGTGCGTGCCGGTGGACGCGCCGGTGCTCGACGGGCTGGCCACCGAAGCGGTGCGCGGCGGCACGGTCGTGACCGGTTACCAGCGCGGCTCCGGTGGCGAACTGGTCCAGGTCCGGGCGGAGCCGCTGCTCAGCCGGACGGGCAAGCCCTTCGCCGCGGTGGTCGCGGTCGAGGACACCGCGGCGGTGTCGGCCGAGCACACCCGGTTCGTCCTGCTCGTGGTCGGCGGCTGCGCCCTGCTGGTCACGGCGCTCGGGTTCGCGGGCCACGTGCTGTCCGGCCGCTCGATCCGCCCGGCGGCGTCGGCGCTGCAGCAGCAGGAGGTCCTGCTCGCCGAAACCGCGCACGACCTCCGCACCCCGGTGGCGGCCCTGCGCGCGCTGGCGGAGACGGCGATGCTCGACCCGGCCCAGCGCACGGACCTGCTGCCCCGCACGGTCCGCCTGGCGGCCCGGATGGGCGGCATCATCGACGACCTCCTCGTCCGCGCCCGCCTCGCGGCCGGCGTCGAGCAGCTGAGCATCCAGCCGGTGTGGCTCGACCAGCTCGTGGCGGGCGTGGTCGAGGACACCGAACCGGACGGCGCCCAGGTCACCGTGACGACGGCCCCGACGAAGGTGAACGCCGATCCGGCACTGGTCCAGCGCGCGGTCGGCAACCTGCTGAACAACGCGCTGCGGTACGGCCGCCAGCCGGGAGCACCGGCGATCGTGCACGTGATGGTGGCGGGCGGGACGGTGACGGTCGCCGATCACGGTCCGGGGATCGACACGACGCTGACCGAGGACGCGTTCGACCGGTTCGCGAGCACGGGCGGGTCGTCGGGGCTGGGGCTGTCGATCGTGCGGTGGGTGGCCGAGGCGCACGGCGGGACGCTGGCGGTCTACAACGCCGACGAGGGCGGCGCGATCTTCGAGCTGCGGTTCCCGCTGAGCACGTCCTGACCGCGGCGGCCGCTCAGGTCGAGTGCTCGCCGGTCCAGGTGCCGGCCAGCAGGTTCGCGGGCAGGTAGTCCGACTCCACCTCGATGGTCACGCCGGCGTCGCGCGCCAGGCAGGCGACGGCCAGCGGCCCCAGCGCGACGTAGCCGAACGGGCTGGTCCGCCGGTCGTCGGCGGACCAGTACCGCCGGTGCAGTTCCAGCGCGGTGTGGAGGGAGTCGTTGAACGCGGCGTCGTCCCGCTGGGTCAGGTGGAAGAACATCTCGATCGGCGGGTAGTACCGCTGGAGGACGGCATCGGGGTCGAGCAGGCGGAGCCCGGCCGGGTCGGTGCCCGCCATGGCCGACAGGATCCGGTCGACGAGCCCGTCACCGCGGGTCCAGTAGGTCTGCAGCGCGGCCACCCACGAGTGGACGAACTCGTCGTACTCGATCGTGGAAGCGCGCAGGAGGTCCGGCGGGATCGCGGCGAGGACGTCGATGCGGGGGCGTTCGCGGCAGATCATGGCCAGCCACAACGCATCCAGCCACACCACCGCGTTGGCGTCCATGTTCGGCCCGACCGCCGCCCGGCGCAGGGTGTCCTCGCCGTAGCGGAACTCGACCTCGCCTTCGGTCCGCCTCGCCGCGAGGAACAACGCGGTGCCGGCCTGCATCGCGTGCACCGCGGCCGCCCACGTGCCGAGCCGGTCGGCCCGCGGGTCACCGATCGTCCGGAAGCCCAGTTCCTCCATTGACCGGGACAGGGCGAGCCGCAGGCCGCGCCCTTCCGGGCTGCGCTCGATCAGCATCGGGAGCTTTTCGAGCCCCGGTCCGAGGAGCTCGAGGTCCTGTTCGGCGACGGCCCCGTCGACCGGGTGCCGGCTCACGCTACGCACGTTGACGGTCTCTTCCTCAGGGCTTGGGGGTCGTCGTCTTGATCGACAGGTCGAAGTGCTTCAGGTTGTAGCCACCGTACACCGGCTTTTTCACCGGTTTGCCGTCCGCGCCGACGACGGCTTTCCCGTCGGTGCCGACGACCGCTTCCTCGCGCACGCGCGCCCGGGCCACCGAATAGTCGACGGTCTTGAGCGCCACCGAGTCCTCCAGCTCGAGCGCGAGCGCCTTTTCCGCGGGTGTCCCGTTTCGTTTCATGGCTTCGATGATGCTCTCCACGTATTTCGGATGTCCTTGTTCGAAGTTCGTCTTGCCGTCGATGCCCTTGCGGGTGCCCAGCTCGGCGTTCGGGCTCTTCGCCTCGACGATGACGTGCCGGGTCTCGCCGGTCGCCCGGTCGGTGACTGCGTAGATCCGGTCGAACCGGCCGGCCCCCGGCTTCTCCCCACCGCCCGGGCGGGTGTTGTCGCCGTGGACCGCCGGGTCCGGCAGCTCCTTGACGTCGTACCGCTCCGGCGGGAACCGGTCGGCCACGGCGTCGGCGGCCGCGTGCTCACCGAGCTTCTCGCCGTGGTCGGTCCGGTCCTTGTGCGCCGCCACGCGCTGTTCTTCCAGCTCATCGGTCAGGGTCCGGGCGTCGCGGTGCGCGCGGTAGTCCGATTCGACATCCCTGGCGTGCGCGTTCGCCGCCGCCCGCTCGTCGATCAGCTGCTGCGCCCGGTCCTTTTGGGACTGCGTCGCCTTGTGCTCGAGCTCCGGCAGGTCGTTCCGGTATTCCGCGGGGACGTAGTCGTCGGACTTCGTCTCGAACCGGTCGCCCGCCGGCTTGTCCGGGTCCTCGCGGATCTTCTCGACGCGGTCGCCGTCGCGGTCGAACTCCACGGCGTTCTTCCGCTTGAATTCGCCGTTGCTGTCCGGCCCGTCGTAGTACTTGGCGCGGTAGCCGGGATCGTTGATCTTCTCCTGCATCGACGCCTTCGGCTGCCGGTTCTCGACCTCGACCCGCTCGGCGGAGATCCGGCGCCGGCCGCGCTCCACCGCGTCGTCCGGGTCGATGTCGTGCGGGTCGCCGCGGTGGGAACCGGGCGCGAAGCCGTCGTCGCCGGCGCGGTGGACCGAGCCGTCCGGGTGGTGGGTGGTCCACCCGCCGTCCGGGGGGATGCGGGGGCGCAGCCTGCCGTCGGGGCCGACCTCGAAGCCGGAAGAGAAGACGCGGCCGCGGGAGTCGGTCCAGGCGGCTTTCGTCGGGGCCAGCACTTCGGTGTCGAGTTCGCGAGCCAGGCCGCGGGCGAACGCGTTGGCCCCGGCGTCGCAGCCGATCAGGCGGATCGGCCCGCCGTCGTAGCCGGCGTTGCGGCGCAGGACTTCCGCGAATTCCCGGGGTGTGTAGCGGTGGTCGCCGATGCGGGCGTGGCCGTCCGGGGTGACGTGGACGTCGACGGTGTAGCGCCCGTCCGGATCGGGCGCTACGCGGTGCGGGAGGTCGCCCAGGTCGGAATCGCCGGCGTGGTAGGAGCTTCCGGACGGCGTGCGTTCCGCGTGGCGGGCATTGACCTCGTCCGGGGTCGGCGGGTGATCGGGGTCGTGGGTGGTGTGGGGGTTGACCTCGTCCGGAGCCGGCGGGCGATCGGCGTGCGAGCCGGGCCCGCGGGCGGCGTGCGGGTTGACCTCGTCCGGGGTCGGCGGGCGATCGGGGTGCGAGCCGGGCTCGCGGGCGGCCTGCGGGTTGATGGCCTTCTCGATGTCGCCGGGCGGGTGTTCCCGGGGCGCCGGGCTTGCGGGCTCGGTCCGCGGTGCCGGGTGTGGTTCCGGCGTCGCACCGGCCGGGGCCGGGCGTGGCGGCGGCTCGGCCGGTGGGTCCACGCGATCGACCTTCAGCGTCTCGGGGTCGACGTGCGCCACCGCGTTCGCGCCGGGCTTCGGTGGCACTCCCGGGTCGCCGGGCTTCGGGCCCGGAATGGACTCCGGCGCGGGCTCGGCCTTCTCCTCGTGCGCCTTCGGTTTGTGGTCCTTGGGCGGGTGCAGCGGGGTCGGTTTGCTGGTGGCGAGCAGGTCGTGCCCCGCGGCCATGTCGATGCCCGTGTGCAGCACCCCGATGCCGCGGAGCACGGCGAACGCCACCTTCTGCGTCGGCGTCTTCGGCTCGGGTGACGACGCTCCCGCCCAACGCTCCTGTTCGAGGAAGTGGTCGCGGTCCAAACCGGTCGTGGCGTGGGCTTCCCGTTCCGGGGCGAGCGAACCCGTCAGGTGCGCCCGCTGGGTGTCCGGGTCCAGCTCTGCTTTCGCATCCCGCCACGGCGCGGTGTCCTTCGGCTCGGGGTTCCGGTGCCCGGCGGGCGCCTCGCCACGGCCCGCTTCCCCCGCGGCGTGCGGCCCGTGCGTTTCCCGGCCCATCGCCTCGCCGACGGACCCCGGCCGCGCGGCGGGCTCAGCGGACCGCTCCGGCGCACGCTCGGCCGCCCCGCGCTCGGTCGCCGTGTGCTCGACGGCCCGCCCCGGCACACGTTCAGAAGACACATGCTCAGAAGGCACATCCTCAGCCACCCGCCCCGGCACGCGCTCAGAAGGCACGCGCTCGGAAGGCACGTGCTCGACCGCCCGCTCCGGGTCGTGCTCCGGCCGCCGCTCGACCCGAGGCCCCTCCTCCGGCACCCGGCTCGCCGGGCGGCTCGGCACGTTCTCCGGTGGCGGGCCGCCCGGCGGATCTTCCGAAGACCGCCCCGCTTCCCGGCGGGGTGCCGGCTCCTCGAAGTGGGGCCCGCCGCGGCCGAGGCCGACCCGGGACAGCGCCCCCTCGACGCCCGGGATCTTGCGGACGACCTTGCCCGCCACCTCGGTGGCCGTGGGGATCTTCGTGATCGCCGAACCGGTCGTCTCCAGCACCCGGCCGGCCGCCGCGACCGCGCCGACGCGGCTGCCCGCCGCCGCCGCTCCGGCGCCGCGCATCGCCGCGCCCGCGCCCTTCGTGCCCAGCACCGAGCTGACGATGTTGAACGTCGCCTTGCCGCCCGCGCGGGCCGGGTCGTCGCTCCACTCGTCCCACGCGACCAGGGCCTTGCCGGCGTCGACGAGCGTGCGGCCCATCGCGCCGCGCTCGAAACCTGGCAGGCCGTACGTCTGGTCGATCGACGACAGGCCGGGGATGCTGTAGGTCGCGGCAGCCAGCGCGAACTTGCCCAGCCCGCCCCACGCCTGCCCGGCGGTCGACCACGACCAGTGGCCGTCGGCGTAGCCCGCCAGCGCGCCGAACCCGAGCACCATCTCCTTGGCGCCCTCGCCGATGCCGGCGAAGAACTCGCCGACCTGGCCCCAGAACCCGTGCGGTTTCTTCGGTTTCTTCGGTTCCGGGGGCTTGCCGACCTGGTCCGCGAGGTCCGTCTGGATCTTCGCGACCTGACCGGCCACCGCGATCGCGAACACCAGCCGCGCCGCCAGGCTGGTGCAGCGCGCGAACAGCGCCTCGTTCTGGGCGACGTAGGCCCGGATCAGGAACTTCGCGCTGCTGACCTTGTTCGAGTAGTCCTGGCACAGCGCCGCGAGGCCGTCCATCGCGGTGGCGAGGTCGGCGATGCCCGATTCGCCGGTGCCGCCGTGGTTCAGCGAGTGGACGGCGTAGTACATCTCGAACCCGGCCGCGTCCGTCCACGTCTCCCGCACGCCGGCCGCGGCCTTGTCGGAGTTCTGGACGGCGTCGCGCAGCGCCTTCGCCGCGTCGGTCCACGCCTGGGCGAGGTCGTGCGCGTCGGTCTCGCTGTCCGGCGGCCACAGGGAGTCCTTCGGCCGGCCGCCGTTCGCGACGACCCACCGCCACAGCTCGCCGTCCGGTTCGAGGAGGTCCGTCATCGCCGGGCGCGGGTCACCGGGGGAATTCGGCGGCGGCCGCGCGGTCCGCGGCCTCGTAACCCTGCACCGCCTGGTCACCGTTTCCGGCCAGGGTCTGGTAGGCGCCGGTCAGCTGGGCCATCGCGTCGGCGATCGCCTGCTTCGGTCCATTGTAGACTTTGGTGTACGCCTGGCCGAGCGGGCCGCCGCCCAGCCGGCCGGGGACCTCGATCCGGTCGCGGCACCCGGGCCAGGCCGCGTCCAGCGCCGTGCCGGCGTCACGCAGCCGAGCCAGCCGGGCGGTGGTCTCGCCGGGGTCCATGTCGATGCGGCCGTCGCCGTCGTGGTCGATCCCGGTCACCGCGCGCTCCGGCGGTCGAGCTCGTGCAGCAGCGGGTCGAAGCGCAGGTCGGTCGACTCGCGTGTGGCGTCCGGCGGCAGCAGGCTCGCGACGATCTCGAGGCCCTCCTCTTCGGCGAGTTCGACGGCCCGGCGCACGGTGCCCGCGATGTCCCTCGCCAGCGCGGCCGCGTCGGTCGTGCGGTAGATGCGCGGGTCCAGCCGGAGGTCGAGGAGCTCGCCCGCGCCGCCGACGGTCACGCCGATCAGCCCGTCGTCGGATTCGGCGCTGGCGCGGATCTCGGCCATGCGCCGCTGCGTCGACCTGATGTCGCCGGCCAGCCGCGCGTGGTCGGCGCGCAAGTCGAACGGGAACGGGGAATCCACGGCCACCTCCGGAGGTCGTCTCCGGACCAGTGTCGCGGCGCCCGGGACGCCGCACGGCCGCGTGACTTGTTCTTGCCACGGGGGTGTTCCGCGGCCGGCCGGACCGGACGATGGCGGGCATGACCTTCGACGTCGTCGCGCTGTGCCGGCGGGAGCCCGGTCCCGAAGCCGTCGTCGCGGCGCTGCTGACCGCGGGCGAGGGATCCTTTGTGGACTTCGACGCGGGCCGGCAGCTGATCGAGGTCCGGCACGCCGGCGGCCGGGTGCTGCTGACGGTCGAAGGTGCCCGGCTGGTGCGCGTTCCCGGCGAGGTGGACCGGCTGCTCGGGCTCGACGTTCCGCCTCCGGTGTGGTGGGTCGAAGGCCGCGCTCCGGACGAAGACGCCGAAGCCGAAGCGGTCGCGAGGACGTTCGCCGAGGCGCTGGCCGTCGCGACCGGGGGCCGGGCGTGGTCGAACCGGTGACCCCCGCCGCCGACCGCGTCACGCGGGAGGCCGTCGTCGTCGAGCAGCACCGCGCCGTCGTGCCCGCGACGACGTGGCTGGTCGACGCGGCCAAGGCGGCCGCGCGCGCCGGGCGGGCACTGCAGGTGCGCACCCCGGCGGACAGCCGCCTCACCTTCCCGCTGGAGCTGCTGCTGCGCGACGGCCTCGGCGACTGGGTCGCGGGCGACCACGACGGATTCCGGGGTTTTCCCTTGGCCTGGAACGGGCTCCGGTTCGTCCGCGACGACGGGCGCACGCCGGAACGCCCGGCTCCCGCACCTGGGTCCGGCGACCTGGAGGTGCGCATCGTCACCGCGGATCCGCCACGGGTCGGCGCGAGCGCCGAGACCGCGATGCGGGCACTCACCAGCGGCCCGCCCCGCGGCTGGGGCGTCGCCGAGCCGGTCACGCAGCCGTGGTCCACCGACGACCTCGCCGGTCACGTCCGGCAGCGCGAGCCCCGCCCGGTGAACGTGGTCGTGGCCGGGGACGGCGTCATCGGACGGCTCCGGGTGTCGCGAGTGGACGGTGTGGTCGTCGAGGACGTCGAGCTGAGCGGTCCCGCGGCGGGCGTGGTGACGAGAGCCGGCATCGAAGCGCTGGCCGCCGCTTCCGCGCCGACGGCCCGGCTGGTGGTCGTCGGCGCGCACCCCGGGCGGCGGTCGGGGCTGCGCTCCCCCGGCGTGGCCACCGCCCTGCCCTACGGTGTCCTCTTCGGACCCGAGCTGGTGGCGAAGAACGGCGTCGCCCACGCCCACCGCGCACCGGCCGCGCGGGTGAAGCTCCTCGGCTCCGGCCGGCACACCGCCGTCTGGTGCCGGTTCGACGGCGACCCGGCACCGGCGTACGAACAGTTCGCCGGCCTGCTCCACCACTTCGGCGCGGACTGAGCGGTGTCCTGTTGTCGCCACGCTCTCCCGGCGCCGCGGCTCCCGGCGGACGATGGCGGGCGTGACTCGACCAAGACGACTCGCCGCCGTGCTGGCCGCGGCCGCGTTGCCCCTGCTCGTCGCGCCGCCGGCCCACGCGGGACCCCCCGCCGGCGCCTGCCACGACCCGGAACCCGCGCGCCCGGCCGTGCCCGCCCAGCCCTGGGCCCAGCAAGCGCTTTCCCCGGAACGGGCGTGGCCGCACAGCCGCGGCGCAGGCGTGCTCGTCGCCGTCGTCGACTCCGGGGTGGACGCCGACCACCCGCAGCTGAGCCGGCCGGGAAAGGTGCTGCCGGGCCGCGACTTCTACCTCGCCGGCGCGCTGCCCGGGACGTTCGACTGCGTGTCACACGGCACCGGGGTGGCCGGCATCGTCGGCGCGGATCCGGTGCCGGGCATCGGGTTCCACGGCATCGCCCCGGACGCGGCGATCCTGCCGGTGCGGATCAGCGACCGCGACGTCGGCGACCAGGGCGAGTCGCTGCGGATCGACCCGCAGGTCGTCGCGAACGGCATCCGCTACGCCGCGGACCAAGGCGCGAAGGTGATCAACCTGTCCCTGGCCGGCCACGACGACTTCCCGGTGATCCGCGACGCGGTCGCGTACGCGGTGGCGCGGGACGCGCTCGTCGTGGCGGCGGCGGGCAACGCGCAGAAGGACACCAGCGGCGAGCTGCCGTCCTACCCGGCCGCGTACGCCGGGGTGCTCGGGGTCGGGGCCGTCGACATCGACGGGGCCCGGCTGACCGGCTCGCAGATCGGCCCGTACGTCGACATCGTGGCCCCGGGGGCGAAGGTGCTGACTGCGACCCGGGAGGGCGGGCACGCCTACGTGGACGGCACCAGCTTCGCCGCGCCCTTCGTCTCCGGGACCGCGGCGCTGGTGCGCTCCGCCTGGCCGCGGCTCAGCGCGGCCGAGGTGGCCCAGCGGCTGGTGGCGACCGCGAGCCCGGCCCGCGGCGGCCGCGGCAGCCACGCCTTCGGCGCCGGGCTGGTCGACCCGTACCGCGCCGTGACCGACGGGCTGGACCCGGCGAAACCCGCGCTGCTGCCCGCTTTCGTGCCCCAGCCGCCCGATCAGGCCCGCCTCGATCACGCGGCGTGGGAGCGGGACACGGCCGCCACCGCGAAGGGGCTGGCCGTCGCCGTCGCCGGTGTCCTCGTCCTGGCCGGGCTGACCGCGGTGGTCCTGCGCCGGGGCGGGCGGCGGCGCTGGCGGCCGGGCTGGGCCGCGCCGGTGCCCGTGGCGCCCGCGTCCGCCGAACCGCCGGAACAGGTGTTCCTCGTCTGACGCCCGCGAACGCGAAAGCGGCCCCGGAAGCCGAAGACTTCCGGGGCCGCTTTCCTTCCCGTGCTCAGATGCTGCGGATCGCCTGCTCGGCGGCCCGCACCGCACTCATCAGGTGGTCGTCGGCCCGGACGAGGCCCTGGCTCTGCGCGTTCTGCTGTTCCCAGGCTTCGTTGGCCTTCGCCTGGACGTTGCCCGCGACCTCGTAGTAGCTCGAGCCGAACCCGTCGGTGAGTTCGTTCTCGTAGAGGAACCCCGCGCCGTGGTGGTGGTCGTCGGTGTGTTCGCGGCTCTGCTGCGCGCCCTGGGCCACGGTCTGCGCCGTGCTGTGGATCGAGTCGCTGTTTCCGGTGATCCGGGAGGTCATGGCCGATTCCCCTTCGTCAGATCCGGTCCGAGATGCCGAAGCCGCCGGCCTGGTAGCTCACGCGGTTGGCTTCCTGGTTGGCCGCGTCGTCGGCGTCCTGGTAACCGCCGGCGCCGCGGTGCATCGCGTCGGACGCCGCCAGGTACTTCGGGGCCAGGTGGTGGTCGACGACCGTCTGGCGGCCCTGGTCGGCGTCGGCGAACCCGTCGGCCCACCGGCCGCTGCTCGCCGAGCGCAGGTCGACCCCGGCACTCGTCACGTGCTGGGAACTGTTCTGCAGATTGGTCGCGGTCTCCGACGACGTCTTCGCCTGCCGCAGCATGGCGTCGACGTCGCCGTCGATTCCCCCTGTCGAACCGAACATCGCGGTTTCCCTCCGTCGGATTTCGCCTGTCCCGGCCAGGCTAGGGCGGGAACCGGGCCTCGACGCCGCCCGCGTCTTGTTCCGGCCAGCGCGCCCACCGGACGCCGCCGGCCGGGGAAGCTCGTGGGGTGGCGACAATCGTGGTCAAGCGACCGGCCCGGCGGCCCTCGCCGGAGCTGCCCTCCGGCGAGCTGATCCTCCAGGCACCGCCGGAGATCCCGGCCCCGCCCGCGCGGCAGTGGGCGCAGCTGCTGATGGTCCTGCCGATGGTGGGCACGACCGGGGCGATGCTGCTGATGTTCTCCGGTTCGGCGGGCGGGGCCGTCCGCTACGCCGTCTTCGGGCTGATGGGCGCGGGCATGCTCGGCATGGTCGTGATGGGGCTCCTGCAGGGCGGCGGCCCGAGCCGGCGGGAGATGGGGTACGCGCGCCGCAAGTACCTGCGGCACCTCGCCCAGCACCGGCTGCGGCTGCGCCGCTCGGTGCGCCGCCAGCGCGAGGCGATGGCGTACCTGCACCCGGACCCGGCGTCGCTGTGGTCACTGGCCGCGAGCTACCGCCTGTGGGAGCGGCGCAAGGACGACCCCGACTTCGGCGTCGCCCGGATCGGCCGCGGCCCGCAGGGGCCGGCCACCACGCTGGTCGCGCCGGACACCAAGCCGCTCGAAGAGCTGGAACCGCTGTCCGCGCTCGCGTTGCGCCGGTTCATCACCACCTACAGCACCGTCGACCGGCTGCCGCTCGCCATCGCGGTCACCGGCTTCAGCCGCATCCACCTGCGCGGCGACCGCGAGGCCGCCCTCGGCCTGCTGCGCGCGCTGCTGGCCCAGCTGGCCACCCTGCAGTCGCCGGACGACGTGCGGATCGCGGTCTGCCCGTCCGACGACCGCCGCGGCGACTGGGAGTGGGTCAAGTGGCTGCCGCACGCGCTGCACCCCGAGCGCACGGACGCCCTCGGCCCGCTGCGCCTGGTGGCGCCCACGATCCCCGCGCTGGAATCGGTGCTCGAGGAGGAGCTGGCCAAGCGGCCCCGGTTCGACCCGGAGTCCGACGGCCGGGTGCCCGGCCCGCACCTGGTGGTCGTCCTCGACGGCGGCTCGGTCGCCGGCTCCGACCACCTGATGACCGGCGGCGGCGTCGAAGGCGTCACCGTCGTGGACCTGACGACCACGCCGCCGCGGGCGCTGGACCGGACGACCGTGGTGCTGGCGGTGGACGCCGGCGGCGACCTCGTCAGCGAGACGATCGACGGCGAGACCCCGCTCGGCCGCGCGGACGCACTGGGCCCGCGTGCGGCCGAAGGGCTCGCCCGGCAGCTCGCCCCGCTGCGGCTGACCGTGGGCCGCGGCGGCGACGCGCCGATGACCGCGGAGCTGGGCCTGGCCGAGCTGCTGGGGCTCGGCGACCCGTACGCGTTCGACCCGGCCGACACCTGGGTGCCCCGGCCGAACCGCGACCGGCTGCGCGTCCAGTTCGGCATCCAGGCCGACGGGACCCCGATCGAGCTGGACCTCAAGGAGTCCGCCCAGGACGGCATGGGCCCGCACGGCCTGCTGATCGGGGCCACCGGGTCCGGCAAGTCGGAGCTGCTGCGCACCCTCGTGCTGGCGCTGGCGGTCACCCACCCGCCGAACTCGCTGAACTTCGCGCTGGTCGACTTCAAGGGCGGGGCCACCTTCGCCCGGCTGGACGCGCTGCCGCACACCAGCGCCGTGATCACGAACCTGGCCGACGAGCTGCACCTGGTCGACCGGATGACCGACGCGATCAACGGCGAGCTCATCCGCCGCCAGGAGCTGCTGCGCGCGGCGGGCAACTTCGCTTCCCTGCGGGACTACGAAAAGGCGCGCGTCGCGGGCGCCCCGCTGCCCGAGGTGCCGACGCTGCTGGTGATCTGCGACGAGTTCTCCGAGCTGCTGTCGGCCAAGCCCGACTTCATCGACATGTTCGTCCAGATCGGACGCGTCGGCCGGTCGCTCGGCGTGCACCTGCTGCTCGCCTCGCAGCGGCTCGAAGAAGGCCGGCTGCGCGGGCTGGAAAGCCACCTGTCCTACCGGGTCGGGCTGCGCACGTTCTCCGAGATGGAAAGCCGCGCGGTGCTCGGCCACCCCGAGGCGTTCCGGCTGCCGCGCGCGCCGGGGCACGGGTTCCTCAAGGTCGGCACCGACCAGCTCGACCGGTTCCGCTCCGCCTACGTCTCCGGCGTCCACCAGCGGGCCGCGACCGGTGGCGCGCGGCCGGCGACGCCCGCGGACCGGCTGACGCTGCGGGAGTACACCACCGCCTACGTCGCCGGTGAGCTCGACACCGGCGAGGCCGAGCCCGAACCCGCCGACGAGCCCGCCACCGGCGAAACCCTGCTGGACATCCTGGTCGACCGGCTGACCGGCCAGGGCACGCCGGCACACCAGGTGTGGCTGCCCCCGCTGTCGGACCCGCCCACCCTGGACCGGCTGCTCCCCCCGCTGGCCGTCGACCGGCAGCGCGGGCTGATCGCCGGCGCGCCCGGCGCGTTGCGGCCCGTGCTGGGGATCGTGGACCGGCCGTTCGAGCAGCGGCGCGACCCGCTGGTCCTCGACCTCTCCGGCGCCGCCGGGCACGTGCTGGTGCTCGGGGCCCCACAGGCGGGCAAGAGCACCGCGCTGCGCACGCTGATCACCAGCCTCGCGCTGACCCACACCCCGCGCGAAGCGCAGTTCTACTGCCTGGACTTCGGCGGCGGCACGCTCGCGTCGATCGCCGGGCTGCCGCACGTCTCGGGGGTGTCGGGCCGGCTGGACACCGGGGCGGTGCGGCGGACGGTCGCCGAGGTCGCGGACGTGCTGACCCGGCGGGAACGCCTCTTCGCCGAACACCGGATCGACGGCATCGCCACCTACCGCAGGCTGCGCGCGGAAGGCCGGTTCCCCGAGCTCCCGCACGGCGACGTCTTCCTCGTGATCGACGGCTGGCAGACCCTGCGCACCGACTTCGCCGAGCTCGAGGAGGCGGCCGGCGACATCGCCGCCCGCGGCCTGTCCTACGGCGTCCACGTCGTGGCGAGCTGCGCCCGCGCGTTCGACCTGCGGATGAACATCCGGGACCTGTTCGCCAGCCGGCTGGAGCTGAAGATCGGCGACCCGATCGACTCGATCATCGACCGGCGGGCCGCGATGAGCGTGCCCGCCGACGCGCCCGGCAGCGGGATTTCGCCGACCGGGCACCAGATGCTGCTGGCGCTGCCCCGCGTCGACGGCGTGCCGGCGGCGGGCGACCTGGCCGAAGGCACCGGCGCGCTCGTCGAGGCGGTCCGGACGGCGTGGCCCGGCGAGCCGGCGCCGTCGGTCCGGCTGCTGCCGACCGCGCTCCCCTACGGCGAACTGCCCGCCGCGGACGAACTGACCGGGGAGGAAGCCGGGCTCGCGGTCGGCATCCACGAGCACGACCTGTCCCCGCTGCGCCTGGACTTCGCCGCCGACCCGCACTTCTTCCTGCTGGCCGACGCCCAGAGCGGCAAGACGTCGTTCCTGCGCACGCTGGCGAAGCGGATCCAGGGCGCGTACCGGCCCGGCGAAGCCCGGATCATCGTGGTCGACCACCGCCGCGGCCTGCTCGGCGAAGTCGCCGACGAGTACCTGCTCGGCTTCGGCGTGAACGACGAGCACAGCGGCGGCCTGCTCACCGAGACGGCCGAGGCGCTGACCAAGCGGCTGCCCGGCCCGGACGTCACGCCCGAGCAGCTGCGGGCCCGGAACTGGTGGGCCGGACCGGAGATCTTCGTCCTGGTCGACGACTACGACATGGTGGCCACGCACCGGGACCACCCGCTGATGCCGTTGCTGCCGCTGGTCGCGCAGGCCGCCGACATCGGCCTGCACGTGGTGCTGGCGCGCCGGACCGGCGGGGCCGGGCGCGGGTTGTTCGAGCCGTTCCTCGGCCGGCTCCGCGAAGTCGGCACACCCGGCCTGATGATGTCCGGCGACCGCGACGAGGGCCCGTTGCTGGGCGGCATGCGCGCCCAGGTGCTCCCGCCGGGCCGCGGCTGGCTCGTCGACCGCCGCGGCGGCAAGGGCCTCGTCCAGATCGCCTGGCACCCCCCGACGACGTGAGATCAGGAGCGAACCGTGAGTGGTGACATCGACGGCGACACCGACGCCATGCGGGAGTTCTCGAGGAACCTGCTGGGCAGTCTCGAAGTGGATCCGGTCAGCCCGGCCGCCCGGCGCACGGACGCGGTCCCGTGCGCCGGCGGCCTGGGCGCGCCCTGGTGCGACGACCTCACGCACGAGGACAACGCGAGTACGGCCGCCCTGCACCAGTTCATCACGCAGGTGGAGCAGGGCTTCAAGCTCTACAGCGCGTTCGTGCACCGGACCGCCGCGGAGTACGTCGGGGCCGACGAGCTGGCCCGCGCGCAGTTCCTCGCGGCCTTGGACTCCGACCACGGCGGCGCTCCGGCGACCGACACCCGGCTCGAGCGGTAAGGAGACCTGACGTGGGTGACCCGATCGGGGTCTGCGTCGACGACGCGTTCATCGAAGAGACGTACCGGAAGCTCACCGCCGAGCGCGACCAGCACATCCCCAAGCTGCTCGCCGCGCGTCAGATGTGGAGCGACGCGCGCGGCTGGATCCAGCGGCAGGCCGGTCTCCTGCTCGCCCAGGCGACGCACCTGACCGGCGCCGACCGCTGGCCGGACGCGGCGGGGCGGGCGTTCCTGCAGCGGGCGTTGCGGGACGTCGCCGTCATGCAGTCGTGGGTGGACCGGTCGGGGATCACGAGTTCCCTGCTGGCCACCGGGATTCCCGCGACCGCCCCGCCCGGGGTGCCGTCTTCGCAGGTGTTCGACGGCCTCGACGCGCTGGTCGCCGGGATCCGGGAAGCGCAGGCCGTGGTGGAGGGACTGCGCAACCGGTACCGGTCGATGTCCGAAGAGGACCGGGCGAAGCACCTGGACGAGATCTACGGGAAGGTCGCCGAGCAGCTGACCGGCCTGCGGCCGAAGTACGAGGCCGCGAGCACCGCGCTGAAACACGCCCCCGGCCCGGCCTGGGCCGGGCCGCGGGGCGGCGCGTCGAGCACGAGCGAGCCGTCCTCGAGCCCCGGGCCGGCGGCCGCCGCGCCCGGAACCGCCGGTCCGGCCTCCCCGGGCCCGGCTCCGGGGACTGCCCAGCCGCCCGCTCAGCCGTCCACTCAGGAGGCACCGGCCACCGAGGACCCGCTCAAGGCGGCGCTGGCGGAAGCACCGAACGCGCTGGACGCGGCAAGCCAGGCGCTCCAAGGACTTCAGCAGCTCGTCGGCGGCGGCGGGGACTCGCCGAGCCCGACGGACCTCGGTTCGCTGACGCCGGCCGAGGTCGCGGCCCGGCTCAGCACCCTCGCGGACGGGAGTTCGGCCGGCTCCGGGCTGCCGAGCCTCGCCGGGGGCGGCGGCGCTCCCCCGGGCGGCGGCGCCGGTGCGGCCGGATTCGCCGCCGCGGCGCCGATGCCCTCCCCGGCACCGGATCCCGTCGCGACCGCCGCGGCTGCCGTACCGGCCGGTTCGGCGTTCACCACCGCGGGTGCCGCGGCCGCTTCGAGCGCCGGTCCCGGGATGATGCCGCCCGCGCAGCCGCGCGGCGGCGGGAAAGCGGGAAGCGGGGTCAAGCCAGGGGACGCCGAGCACGCCGCGACCGGGCGGTCCCGCAAACCCGGTGCCACACCCGGTGTTCCGCTCCTCGGGCGGGCCGGGCGGCGTGGCTCGAAAGCCGGTCCGCCGCCCGCGCCGAGGCGGCGCTGGGACAGCGAGAACGACACCGTCCAGCTGCTCGACGAAGAGCTGTGGCAAGTGGACAAGACCGACGGCGCGCCGCGATACCGCGCCGGTCACTGAGGAGGGGCAATGCCGGCACCACAGCAGATCAACGGCGACACCGAGGCGATGAGCGCGTACGCCGGGCAGCTCACCGCGCCCGCGATGCCGCCTTCACTGGCCCGGCTCGGCACGCCGCCGAACCTGACCGGGCTGTTCGAGGGCATCGCGATGTCGGTGCTCGACAAGGCCGCCACCGCCGCGATGGCCGCGCTGCTGACCAAGGTCACCGAGGACATGGTCACCGACAGCACGAAGGTCAAGGCCGCCGCCGCGGGGTACACCGCCGCCGACGTCGCCGGCGCGCTGGCCCTCGCGACGTCGGCCACCAAGGTCATCAAGCAGGGCGTCGACCTGTTCAAGAAGACCGCGGGCTCGGTTCCGCACCCGCCCGAGAAAACCGCCTGAGGAGAGCACCCATGGTCGTGCCCTACAACCTGCTGCCCATCGAACTGCACCGGGACATGGTCCAGGCCGAGCAGGCCAAGGTCCCGGTGCTGCTGGACGCGGCGAAGATGTGGACCGAATGCCGCGCCTGGATCGACGCCGCGAGCACGGAGCTGAACACCCGCGCCGGCCGGCTCACCCCGGAATGGCAGGACGACGCCGGCCGCGCGCACGAAGAGAAGACCCAGCGGTCGCTGGCCGAGCTGAAGATGTGGGGCGAGCGGATCGACGCGGCCCAGCCCGCCGAAACGCTGACCACGCTCGCCTCGTCGATCTCGGAGGCGTGCACCGAGGTCATGGCGTGCTACGCGGCGTACTGCGCGGCGGACCTGAACCCGCTGACTGCGCTGCCGGCCAAGATCGCGGCGCAGCAGGCTTCGGCGTTCCGGATGAACGCGCTCGGCGCGCAGTTCGACGTGTCGATGCTGAAGGTCGTCGCGGCGTCCGGCATGCAGTCCCCCGGCGACCTGGTGCCGGCCCCGAAGGCGGCCGCGGAAGGCAACTCCCCCGCGGACTTCGTCAAGGCCGCCGAAGCCGGGATGAGCGCGCTGACCGAACTGGAAGGCCTCGCCGAGTCGGCGGGCTTCGGCAGCGGCGGCGGTGGTGGTGGTGACACGCAGCTGCCCGGCGTCCCCGGGCCGGGCCAGGACGGCTCGTCGGGCCCGACGCTGGCCGGACTGTCCCCGGCGGCGGCCCTCCCGATGCCCGGAGCGGCACTCGGCGGCCTGGGCGGCGGCGCGGGCGCACCGCCGGTGGCGTCGGGCCTGCCGGGGATGTTCGGCGCGGCGGGCGGGCTCGGCACGATCCCGACGCTCGCCAAGCCGGTCGCCGGGAAACGCGCGCCCAGCCTGGCTTCGGAGGTCCGGCCCGGCACGGCGGCCCCGGCGTCGGCGAAACCGGCCAGGAGCTCGATGCCGCCGATGGTGCCACCGCACAGCGGATCGGGCGCGACGGCCGGGACGTTGCGCCCCGGCTCCCCCGAGCAGCCCACCGGCCGGGGCGGCGCCGGCCGCCGGACCGCGGACGCGACCGACGGCGTACCCGCGAAGCTGCGCGGCCGGTCCGCCAACGGTGCCCCGGACGCCGGCTTCACCCTTCCCCGCGGCCGCCGCACCGGGGAGACCGACGCCGACTCCGTCCAGCTGCTCGACGAGGAGCTCTGGCAGCCCGGCCGCTGACCGCGGCGCCCCCGGACGGTGCACCCGTGCGGGGGCGCCGCGTTGCCTAGGATCGGGCGATGAGCTACCCCCACGCCGACCCGAGCCGGTTCGACGGCCTGCTCGCGCACGTCGAACACCACCTCGGACCGGTGACGCACGGGCAGGGCCCGCGGAGCCCGGACGGCGGCAACCGGGGGTTCGCCATCGGCTTCCACGCCCACCGGCAGCTCCGCATGATCTCGGCGGCGACCACCGGCGTGCGGTTCCAGCAGATCGCGGCCCCGCTGCCGCAGGAGTTCGTCGTCTCCGCGCTGCCGGACCACGAGGACGAAGCCGGCTACCTCGCGCACGTGATCGCTCGCGAGGCGATCGAGCGGCAGCGCGGTTACGCGTACGGCGGCGGCTACGTGAACGCCGAGCCGCTGATCCCGGGTACCGGCATCGCGTTCCTGCTCGCGGCACCGCACCCGTTCGCCGGTGCGGAGTTCGACCTCTACCGCGACGACCGGGGCGAGCCGGCACTGCAGCTGGTCACGCTGCTGCCGTGCACCCGCGCGGAGTTCGAGTACGTCCACGCGCACGACGACGACCCCGACGTGCTCTTCGACCGGTGGCGGGACCGCGACACGGACATCCTCGACCTGTACCGCGAATCGGCCGTCTGAGGGCGGTCAGCCGCCCACCGCCTGGTTGCGGGCCGCGGCCGGGTCGAGGCCCGGGCCCTCCGGCAGCCGGGCCACCAACCCGGCCGGCAGCCGCAGCACGCGATCCGCCGGGTAGCCCAGCATCTTCAGCACGTCCGGCGCCGCCAGCGAATACCGGCGGCCCATGTCCGTCACCAGGGTCAGCGTTCCCGAGGGCGCCAGCGCCGACGGCATCGCTTCAACCACCGCCGCGCTGCCCGGCGGGACGTGCACCCGGTCCGCCAGCGGGGTTCCCGCCGGCGAGCGGCGGGCAGTGGCCGAAAGCGCGTCCGCCGGAGGCAGTGCCGGATCGAGCGTGAGGCCGGGCGACGACGCGCCCGGCTCGAAGGTCGCGCACACCGTCGCTTCCCGGTCCTGGGGCCGCGCGATCGGCGGGCGGGCGGCGGGGGCCGCGCCCTCGGCGGCGTCGGCCGGGTCGAGACGGCGGGACGTCGTGGCCAGCGCCGGCGGGAGCGTGACCGCCACCGGGTCGCCGCCCGGGTAGGCGGCCGCCGCCTGGGCGGCCGCGCGCTGGATGTCGTACTGCAGCACGGAAATCGGGCGCAGGACGTCCCGCTCGGCCAGGTAGTACTGCTCCCCGCCACCGGACGGGCGGACCACCAGCAGCATCCCGGCGCGGAGGTCGGTCCGGCCCGGGACCGCCGTCGACGGTTCGCCCGGCCGCGCCACCGGGATCGGGCCGATCGGGGCGCCTTCCGGCAGGACGTCCAGCCACGGCCGGCCGACCCGGGCCCACGGCTCGGCGGTCAGCGCGAGACCGGTGCCGACCGCGGCGTAGTCCTCGATCCGGTGCCGGTACCCCCGCCACACGAGGTAACGGTCGCCGTTCGTCACCAGTTCCACCAGCAGCGCCCGGTCGCCCAGCGCCGCGCCACCCGCCGGAGCGGCGCCGGCCAGCAGCACCGACTCCTCGATCCGGGTGCCCGCCAGGTCGCTGGCGGGTGCCGAGCACAGCGACCACGAGCCGGTCAGCAGCCGGTCGGGCGCGGGCAGCGCGTCGGGCGCGTCCGGGATGCCGAGCCGCGGCCCGCGCGGGACGCCGGCGAGGGACTCCCGCGACACCTGCTCGGTGGCCCGGTGGTCCTTGAGCAGCAGCAGCGCGGACGCGTAGTTGGCCACCGGGTGCAGCCGCCCGTCGAGGTAGACGTACCGGGTGCCGGTCTCCTTCTCCACGATCACCGCGGCATCCTGGCGCCACGCGGTGTTCCCGCCCGGCACGACGAGCCCGTACACCCCGGCGCCCGCGAGCGAGACGATGCCGAGCGCGATCCCGGCGAACGTCGCGCTCCCGGTCCGCCGGAACGGCGGCTGCTCCGGATCGGTCTCGCGGGTGACGAGCGCGGACGTCGCCCGCTGGACGAGGAACTGGTACGCCTGCAGCTGGTCGCGTTTGGACGCCACGGGTTCAGCCCCCCAGCCCGCGCACGACGGCGTACAGGTCGAGCACCCAGCACACCACCGGCACGATCGCGACCACCAGCAGGATCTCGGCGTACTCGGCGAACCGGCCGAGGTACGGGTTCGCGCGCCGGGTGCTCAGCAGGACACCGGCGGCGATCGACCCGGCCGCCACGGCGACCGCCAGCGGCGCGGCCGGCAGCAGCGCGCCGCCGGCCATCAGCGGTCCCACCGCGAGGCAGCCGAGACCGGAGCTCCCCGCCAGCAGCAAGGGAACCCGTTGCCGCAGGATCGGGTACAGCCGCGCGCGCATCAGAAACCCCAGTGCCAGCAACGAAACCAGCACGACCGGAGCCGTCCCGCCGGCGCGGATCAGCACCACCTGGCAGGCCGGCACCGCCGCCGACGTCCCGGCCAGCAGGCCGGTGAGCAGCCCGTCCGCCCGGGCCACCGCGCTGTGCACGAGCGGGAGCGGCGGCTGCGGCTCGTCGCGGACCAGGTCGGCCGTGCTGCGCGGCAGCACCGGCATCGGGACGCGGGCGAGCCGCAGGGCCAGCGGGGCGAACGTGCCCGACAGCGCCAGCAGGCCGCCACCGACCACGGCCGCGGCGCGGTACCCGGCGAGGTCGTCGAGGGTGGCCAGCCAGCCGCCGAGCACCGCGAGCAGCCCGGCCGTGGCCGCCGCGGTGAACAACGCCGGCGCCGCGGCCACCCCGAGCCGCCCCGCCAGCGCGGCCGCCAGCAGCGCCGCGCCGGCGAGCACGAGGTGTCCCGCGGACAGCCCGGTGACCGGGGTGCCGCCGGCCAGCACCAACCCGCCGCCGGCGAAGGCGTAGGGCAGCGCGGCCGCGGCGAGCACCGCGCCGGCGGCGGCGTCCCGCACCGCGCGCGCGAGCACCGCGCCGGCGGTCAGCAGCAGGACGGCCGCGGTGAGCGCCCACAGCGCCGCGCCGGGCCACGGCGGCCCCGCGCGCAGCACCGCGACCAGCCCGAGCAGCAGGGCCGCGGCGCCGGCGGCCAGTCCGGCCACCCGGGTGTGCCGCGGGCCCCAGGCCCGGCCGGTCCGGCCGGAGCCGGTGGCGATCGCGTCGACCAGGTCGTCGTACTCCAGCTCGGGCCAGTCGGTCCGCCGCGGGGTCAGGTGCAGGATTTCGCCGTCGCGCACCCGGTGCGCGCCGAGGGTCCGGTCGAGGTCGAACGCCGTCCCGTCGGCCCGGCGCAACGACCAGCCGCCACCGGGGACGCCGTCGTCGGCGAGCCCTTCCCCGGCGCGGGCGAGCAGCCCGGGCAGGATTTCGGCGACAGCGGCGTGCTCCGGCAGCGCGATGTCGATGCGCCGGTGCGGGGTGGCGACGGTGAGCCTGACGAGGCCGGCGGTCTGCATGGGAGAAGCGTCGGCCACCGCGCGCGCGAATGGGCGGCGACGGCCGGAACCGGCCGCGCGAAACGGCCCCCCGCACGGCTTTCGTGCGGGAGAATGGCGGCATGAGCATCGAGCACGCCGCCGCCGACCTGCTCGCCACCGGCCCGATCGCCACGGTCCTCGCCGTCCGGGCCACCGGCGAAGCGGTCAAGGTGTTCCCGGGCCCGTTCGACCGCGACACCCTGGCCGGGCTCGAGCGCGAACGCAAGGCGCTGGCCGCGACCGGGCCGGCGCCGTCGATCCTGCCGGTGCTGGGCGTGGTCGACCACCCGGACGGCCGCGCGGGCGTCCGGATGGAGCTGTGCCGCGGTTCCTTGGCCGGGCTGCTCGGATCCGGCGTCCGCCTGCCCGCCGACGCCGTGCTCACGCTGGGAATCGCGGTCGCCTCGGCGCTGGCCGCGGCCCACGGTGCCGGCGTCCTGCACGGCGGGGTCACCCCGGGCAACGTGCTCCACCGCGCGTCGGGCGAGTTCGTCCTCGCCGACTTCGGGCCGACGCTGCGGCGCCGGTTCCCGCGCGATCCGGTGCACGCGGTGGAGTACACCGCCCCGGAAACCCTGCGCGACGACACGCTTTCGGCCGCGTCCGACCTCTACGGGCTGGGCGCGGTGCTGTACAGCGCGCTGACCGGGGTGCCGCCGTTCCCGCGCCGGACCGGGCAGCAGCCCGGCGAGCGGATCCTGCAGGTGCTGCGGGAACCGGCCGCCCCGATCCGCGGCGCGGACGTCCCGCCCGGACTGTCCGATGTGGTCACCCGGCTGCTGGCCAAGGAACCGGACGACCGGCCGCCGGACGCGGCGGCCGTCGTGACGCTGCTCGAGAACCTGCGCGACGGCGTCGCACCACCGGTTTCCGCCCCGGACCCGGTGCTGCCCGAGGCCGAAGCCGAGCCGGAGCCGGAAGCGGCCGACGTCGAGTTCGACGACTTCGCCGAGGTCCCCCGGCCCGCCGCGACCGCGCCGGTCTCGCCGAACCCGGGCGGGCGCACGCTGATCCGCACGTTCGGCGGCCCGGCCGAGCGCACCCGTCCGCCCGTCCGGCGCCGCACCGCGGTTTCGGCCGGCGTGGGCGTCGCCGTCGCGGGACTGGCCGTGCTGCCGTTCTTCACCGGACCGGACGAGGTGACCGGGCACGCGCTCCCGATCGCGCCGGCCGCGCAGCCGGCGAACACCGCCACGGCGCCGGACATCCACCTGTCACTGGCCCAGCCCGCCGACCTCGGCGACCACGTCCGGCTGACCTGGCGGGCCGACGGCGACCTCGACTTCGCCGTGGTGGTGGCGGGCGAGCGGATCGACACGATGATCCTGGTCGCGCACCGCCAGCGCGCGATGGAGGTCCCGATCGACCCGGCGCGCCGCTACTGCTTCCAGATCCGGGCCACCGACGGCAAGAACGTGTACACGAGCACCCCGATCCCGATCCGCGGCGGCCACTGCACCTCCTGACCGCACCCCGGTGGTCGTGAGTGGGAAACAGTGTTCCAACCCTGTTTCTCACTCACGACGGTCGCGGGCCGGTGGGAGCAGCGTGCGCGGGTCCAGCGCCGCGCGCAGGCGGGCCGGCCACGGGCGCGTGGCCAGGCTGCGGCGCAGCTCCGCCACCTCCTGCCAGGCCCGGCGGACCGCGCCGTCCGTCACCGGGACGCCGGACCACAGCGCCATGTCGACCACCTTGCCCAGCCGGGTGATCGGTTCCCTCGTGCCTTCGCCCGCCAGCTCGGCCAGGTCGCGCGGGGTCATGCCGACGCGGTAGGGCACGCCGTCCGCGCGAAGCCGGTCCCGGGCCTCCGCCCACGCGCCGATGACGCCGTCCGCGCCGCTCGACCGGCGACGGCGGCGGGTGCGGATCCCCTTCGCCAGCGGCACTCCCCACAGCCAGCCGGCGAGCAGTGCGCCCACGGCGATCGCCGCCACCAGGCCCCAGCGGACCGAACCGCCGGAGGTCGCCGCGGTGTCGCCGGAGTCCTGGTGCCCCGGCGGCAGCTGCGGCGGCTGCAGCGACTGCTCCGGCGGCAGCTGCTGCCGGGCCAGCGAGGTCGCCTTCGCCAGACCGGTCTGCTGGCCGGTCTTCACGGCGGCGGCCGTCGGGTCGAGCGGCACCCAGCCGACGCCGTCGACGGCCACCTCGGGCCACGCCAGCACGTCGCGGTTGCGCACGACCCGGTAGTCACCGTCCACTTCGGACGATCCGCCGAACCCGACCACCAGCCGCGCCGGGATGCCGGTCAGCCGGGCGAGGGCGACGTAGGCCGCGGCGAACTGCTCGCTCGTGCCCCGCCGCGTGTCGAGCAGGAACCGCCGCAGCTGCGGCCAGCCGTGCCCGGTCGGCAGGTCGGTGCCGACGGCGACCTGGTAGTGGGTGCTGAGGAACCGTTCGAGCTGCAGCGCCGACTGGAACGTCGGACGCAGGCCGCGCACGGCGTCCCGGGCCAGCTGCTCGACGTCCGCGGGCACCTGGCCGAGTTCGCCGAGCCCGCCCTCGGCCTTCGCGTCGACCTCCGCGCCCTCCAGCCGCGCCGCGTCGACGTCCGGCGACGACCACGTGAGCCGGTACCGCGGGTCCCGGGCGGGCGGATCGAGCAGCAGCGCCCCCGCCGTCTGGTCGACGAGCGGGTCGACCCCGGTCACCCCGGTCGGCATGGCCTGGCTCGGCAGCCACGGTCCCGGCAGCCCGGTCACCCGCACGTCGGCGGTGCGCGTGGTGCCACCGGACGCGCTGCCGAGGTGCTGCCCGAGCCGGCGCAGCCGCAGGCCGGTGGACCAGTTGGCACCGTCGAAGCCGTCGAGGACGGCGAGCCGCCACCGGTCCACCGGCGCGTCGCTGCGGTAGCGGAAGACTTCCGCACCGGGCCGGGCGATCCGGTCGCCGACCTGGTCCAGCGGGTTGCCGAGCCCGTGCTGCGCGAGCGGTGCGACCTGGCGGTCGGTGAGCCGGACGGGATCGCGCCCGGCCGGATCGAGCGCGCCCAGCGCCACGGCCCCGGCGAGCAGCCCGGCGACGGTCGCCACGACGAGCCAGGCCGGCTTCGATCCGCCGGGACGGGACCACAGGGTCAGCGCGCCCGCACCCGCGTAGAGCACGGCCGCACCCACCGCGACCGGGCCGGACAAGGGCTGGTACGCCTGGGAAAGCGCCGCCACGAGCACGCCCGGGAGCAGCGCGAGAAGCGGTTTTCGCAGCCGCAGCAGCACTTCCGTCCCGACGGTCGAGGCGAGCAGCACCGCGAGCGGGACGAACAGCAGCTGTTCCGGGACCGGCCGGGCCGGCCAGGTGGATTGCAGGGTGAGCAGCCAGCCTTCGGTGGCGCCGCGGGCCAGGACGGCCAGCGTCTCCCCGGTCGGCAGGCCCGCGAGGGTGGTCGGGAACGCGACCACCTCCATCAGCCCGAGAATCCCGGCGGCGAGCACGACGAGCGGGCGGTACGGCGCCGCTTTCGGCAACCGGGCGCAGAGTTCGACGCAGCCGAAGGCGAGCGCCACGACGACGAGGACCGGGACGAGCACCGCGGTGAAGCCGAAGACCGGGGTGAACAGCAGCCCCGCGACCGCGGCGGCCCCGAGCACCCCGGCGACGGCGAGCCTGCCGTCGGCGGCCGTGCGCTGGGCTGCCGTGCGCCGGACTCCCGCGGCCCGCGCGGCGGCAAGGCGACCACGGCGGCGCCCCCTCCGCGCCACCGCAGCACCTCCGGTACCCGACCGTCCGGCCCGGCCCGGCCGCCCCACCCCGCGGCGGCGCCCCCTGCGCACCACCGCACCACCCCCGCCACCGGACCGTCCCACCCGACCCCGCCGCCCAGCCACTCCCGCCGTCACGCCGCCCCCGTCATCAGCGCGTTCCAGCGGGCTGCCGCGTCGGCCGCGTCCACCGCCGAGATCTGCCCCGCCCCCGCGACCGGAGCACCTTTCCGTGCGCCGAGGCGGATCACCGTGTCCGGGTGCCAGCGGCGGGCCGGGCCGAGGTCCGCGTCCGGGCCGGTCACCACCACCACGACCCCGCCAGGACGGCGCCCCGCCGCCAGTGGGGCCGGGAGCAGCGGGGCGTCGTCAGCGCCGTCCTGGGTGACCAGGCACAGCTCGTCCAGCACCACCCTCGCCACCCGCAAGCCGCTGTCCACCGGGGTGTCCGTGCCGGTCGTCGTGATCAGCCGGCAGTGCTGGCCCGCCGTCGCCGAGGCGAACAGCAGGGATGCCACCACCTCGACGGCTTCCTCGAACGCGGTCGCGGTCAGCGCCGACGGCCGGGTGTCGAGCAGAACCGTGCACCGCAGCTGCGCCGGATCGGCGTACTCGCGCACCATGAGCCGCCCGGTGCGGGCGGACGCTTTCCAGTGCAGGTGCCGGACTTCGTCGCCGAGCACGTACTGGCGGACCGCGCGCAGGTCGGCCGAGCCGCGCAGGGGCGGGTCCGTGATCGGCCCGTCGTGGTGGTGGCGCGGGTGCCCGGCCCGCGCCGTACGCACGGTGTGCCGCCGCGGGTGCACCCACAGGCTCGCGGTGCCGCCGACCGTGCGCTCGCCGCGGGCGAGGGCGAACAGGTCGGGCCGGTCGAGCACGAGCGGGCCCACCTCGAGCCGGCCGCGCCGGGTGGTGGGCAGCTCGTAGTGGTACGTCGCCGCCGTGCCGGGGGCGAGCGGGCGCACGCGTACGCCGTGCGTCGCCTCGCCCAGGCGGTCCGCCGCGGCGAACCCGCCGTGGCGGCGCGTGCCGGTGTTGCGGACGGTCAGCGAAGCCAGCGCGGGTTCGCCGCGTTCGATCCGGTCCGGGAGCACGGTCCGGTCGACGTCGACTTCGGGCCGGAACCGGACGGCGGCCACGGCGACGAGCACCGCGCCCGCCGCGATCCCGCCCAGCGCCCGGAAAAACGCGTACCCCAGCACTTCGCCCGCGGTGTAGAGCACGACGGCGGCAGCGAGCACGAAGACCCCGCGGCGGGTGAGCCGCATCGCTACCGCCCCGCCGCGGCCGCCGGCGCGGGCGTCTCGGCCAGCAGCTCGTCCACGACGTCGGCGGTCCGCCGCTGGTTCAGCTCCGCGTCCGGCGTCAGCACCAGCCGGTGCCCGAGCACCGGGTGCGTGACGTCCTTGACGTCGTCGGGCGTGACGAAGTCGCGGCCGTGGGTGGCCGCGAGCGCCTGCGCCGCCCGGATCAGCGCGATGCTGCCGCGCGGGCTGGCCCCGTACCGGACGGCCGGGTGCGTCCGGCTCGCGGTGGCCAGCCGGACGGCGTAGGACACGATTTCCGGGGCCAGGTGCGACTTGCGGACCTCGGCGATCACCGCTTGCACGGCGCCGAGGTCGAGCACCGGCCGCAGCTCGTCCGGGGTCACGCCGGCGCAGTCCCCCATCACGACCCGCATTTCGGCGTCGTGGTCGGGGTAGCCGACCGAAAGCCGCATCAGGAACCGGTCGAGCTGCGCCTCGGGCAGCCGGTAGGTGCCCTCCAGCTCGATCGGGTTCTGCGTGGCCACCACGAAGAACGGCCGCGGCACGTCCTGGCTGACCGCGTCGACCGTCACCCGCCGCTCGGCCATCACCTCCAGCAGCGCGGACTGCGTCTTCGGCGTGCCGCGGTTGATTTCGTCGGCCAGCACGACGTTCGCGAAGATCCCGCCGGGGTGGAACTGGAACCGCTCGGCGTTCTGGTGGTACACCATCACGCCGGTGATGTCGCCGGGCAGCAGGTCCGGCGTGAACTGGATGCGGTTCCAGCTCGCGCCGACGCTGCGCGCCAGGCAGCGGGCGAGCGTCGTCTTGCCGAGGCCCGGCACGTCTTCGATGAGCAGGTGCCCTTCGGCGAACAGCGCGGCGACCGCGAGGCGGACGAGTTCGGGCTTGCCGCGCACGACCGCCTGGACGTTGTCGGCGATCAGCTCGTAGGCGGCCTTGGGAGTCGGGGTCACGGTTCCTTCTTCGCCTCGGGTTTTCCGGTTTTCTTCAGCAGGCGGCGCGTTCCCAGCAGCGCGAGCGGCCCGAGCACGACCACGAACGCGGGCGTGCCCTGGAAGTGGTCCGAGCCGGTGCCCGCCGACGTCGTGATGGTGACGTCGACCGGGATCGCGCCGACCCAGTAGATGTTCGAGATGGTGAGGTTCGTGGTGCCGCTGCACGGAACGGACCCGGACGAGCCACCCAGCGCGGTCGCCTTGCACGTCGCGGCCGCGCCGTTGCCGTTCGCGGTCACGGTGACGATGATCTGCTGGTCCGGCGCGCCCTTGCCCTGGACGTGGGTGATCTTCACGGTCGGCGGGCCCGAGGGCACGCGCACCGTCTTGCGGCCCGGGCTCCCGGTGAGCGCGGCGCCCGAGCCGTACTTCGTGACCGCGCGGACGGTGACCGTGACGGACCCGGTGAGCCCCGAGAACTGGGTCGAGGTACCGGAAACCTGGCGCTCCCCCGCGCCCGTCGCGCTCACCAGGTAGTGCACCAGGTCCGCGCCGTGCAGGTCCGGTGCGGACCAGTTCGCCGAGACCTTCCCGCCCGTTCCGGCGGTCAGGGTGACCGCGGGCGCGCCGGCCGCCTGCCCCGGCGCCGCCGCTTTCGCGCTCGCCCCCGGGCCGGTGCCCGCGGAGTTCTCGGCGGACACGGTCACCACGTAGGACTTCCCGTTGTCCAGGCCGCTCACGGTGGCGCGGCGCGAACTCCCGGAGACCGTCGTCGACCCGCCCGGCCAGGACAGGTGGTACGCGGTGATCCGCGCGCCGTTGTCGGCGGCGGCCGACCACGTCACCTTGACGGCGCCGTCCGACGCCGACGCGCTGACGTTGCGCGGCGCGCCCGGCGGCGTCGCTTTCGCGACCGGCGGCGGCACCGGCCGGGACGGCGGTTGCTGCGGCGGCGGCGCCGAACCGGTGTCCGACGGCTGCGGCGGGGCCGGCGGCGGCGTCTCGGCCTGGTGGCGTGCCTGCTCGTCGACGGCCACGTCGGCCACCGAACCGTTCTCGCCGTCGACGACCAGCACGTGCGAGCCGTCCGAACTGTCGACGTAGACGCGGTCGTCCTGGCCGCGGGCCAGCCGTGGCCGCCCGCCGGGGACCTTCTTGGTGCCCTTGAGCGTGCCGTGGCTGTCGTAGGTCCGGACCTCGTTGCGGGTTTCGTCGACCAGCGCGACGACGTGCGTGGTGGCGACCGGGCCGCTGAACCGGCCGTCCTCGGGCAGGTCCACCGAAACCGGCCGCCCGGCCGGGCCGTCCTTGCCGAGCCCGGTGGTGTCGATCAGGTGCAGCCGGTTGCGGTCCGGGTCGGCGACGGCGAGCCGCCCGTCGACCGAGGTGTTGGCCACCAAGGCGGTCGGGGGCAGCTTGACGCCGATCGCGAGGGGTTCGCCGAGCCCGTCCTTGCTCGCCGGGCTCAGCGTGTCCGCGGTGACGTCCAGCACCACCGGCCGGTCGTCGACGAGGGCGAGCAGCCCGCTGTGCCCGGCGGGCAGCTGCGCCGGGCAGGTCGGGGTGGTCGCGCCGCGCGGCAGTTCGCACACCGAGCCGGTGTCGATCCGGTACACCCACAGGGTTCCGTCGCCGGTGGCGACGGGCGTGGCCAGCGGGCCGCCGGCCGCGACGGTGGCCACCGGGTCGCCGAGCCGGACGATCCGGCCGGCGTTGCGGTAGACCAGGTACGGCCCGCCCGCGACCTCCAGCACCGACGGCGTTTCGGTGGCCGGCGGCGCGATCGCGCTCTCCACCCCCAATGTCGACTTGTCGAACAACGTGATCCGCGACCGGTCGACGACGTAGCCGGACCGGCCGCCCTGCACGACCTGGCTGCCCGGCCCGGCGGGCACGCCCGCCCGCGCGTCGACCTCACCGGCCCCGCCGTCGACGTGCAGCGCGGACTGGAGCGCGTCGCTGTACACCCAGTGGCCGGCCTGGACGTACTCCAGGTCCGACGGCATCGGCGCCCGGCCGGCGACGGCCACCCCGATCAGCGCGAGGCACCCGGCGACCAGGAACGCGAGCACCAGCCGGGTGCGCGCGGCGGCGCCGAGCCCGCGGCTCTTCTTCTCCGTGCCCTCCCCGGCCACGTCGACATACATGGACCGGACGCTAGGGCCCGATCATGAAATTTCGATGAAACGCCCTGACCCGCGCCGATGTCATCGAAACCTCAGGTCCGCGGGGAAATCTGTCCCCGTCGACCGGCACCAGGAGGGGGCACGATGACGGACTTCGGCGCGGCACGGGCGGACGCGCACCGCGGCGCGCCCGCACCACCGCCCGCGTACCCCGCGGCCGCCCGGCCGGCCGCGTACGGCACGGCGGCCGGCGCGGACGCGGCTTCCCGCGCAGCGGCCCGCGAAAGCGCGCTCGCCGCGTTGTCCGCGGCCCGGCAGCCGTCGTTCGCGGCGCCGGTCCCGCCGCCCGCGCCACCTCCGGTCCCACCGCGGAATTCCCCGCCGGTGCCCCACCGCGCCGCCGGGCGGCCGCGCCCGATCGGCGTCGCGCGGATCGTGTGCTGGCAGCTCGTCCTGGTCGCACTGGTCCTGGCGGCCACCCGGCCGTGGCCGGTGCTCGTCGCCGTGGCGATCCCGGCCGCGGTGGTCGTGGCCCTGACCACCGTCCGCGTGCACGGCCGGTGGCTGTCCGCCTGGCTCGTCGTGGGCTCGGACTACGCGCTCCGGGATCGGGCCCGCGACCTGCGCGGCCCGGCCGAAGCGGGCCGGGAGCTGCTGCGCCTGCTCTCCCCGGAAGCGACCGGGACGTCCGGCGACACCGGCTTCCTGCTCAGCCGCGCCGCCGGGATCACCGTGGTACTGCACCCGAAATCGGCCGAGCGGGACCTGACGAAGGCGATGCCGTCGCCGGAGGCGCTGCTCCCGCCGCCGCACGCACAGGCCGAGGCGGTCGCGGCGCAGGTCGTCCACCACGCGGGGATCGCGCGGGACCGCCCGCCCCGCGTGTGGCTCGCGCTCCAGGCCCTGCGCACGCCCGACGTCCAGCACGACACCGACGTCCAGCGAGCGCTCGGCAACGCGGTGCGGCGGGTGCTGCGCCGGCTCCGCCGTGACGGGCTGCCCGCGCACGGGCTGACCGAACCCGAGCTCATGGGCACACTGGCTTCGCTCGCGCACGTCAACGCGGGCCGCGGGCAGGTGCGCGAGGACTGGCGCCACTGGCGCAGCGGCCCGATCGCGCAGGCGACGTTCCGCCTCGACGGCTGGGCGGAGCTGCCGCCCGCGGTGGCCCCGCAGCTGCTGCGCTGGCTGCTGGCGAAGATCCCCCGTGCGGCGATCACGGTGGCGGTCACCGCCCACCGCCCGGCGGCGACGGCGCACACCCGCACCGAAGCCACCCTCCGCCTCGCGGCGTCCGGCCCGGCGGAACTGGAAGCCGCGGTGCGCGAGCTCACCCGCCTGGCCGGGGAGTGGGCGCTGTCGGTGGACCGCCTCGACGGCCGCCACGCCCAGGGGGTGGCGGCCACGCTGCCGATCGGCCTCGCCGGTCCGTGACCACCGGACATCGTCGCCGAACCGTTACCGCCGGGCGAAACCGGCGCAGGCTCCGGAACGACCTCACCCCCGAAGGGTTTCCGCCCGCCGGCGGACCCGGAAACCGACGAGGGGGACTGTGAGCCAGTCAGCCGCGGAAGCCGGCCCCGCACCGGCCCGGACCGACGAACTTCGGCAGCACGCGGGAAAGCTGCACCTCACCACCTCCTTCCTGATCAGGCACGAGAGCCTGCGGGCGGCGCTGGAGACGCGGACGTCCGCCCTGCGCTGGGACAAGAAACTGTTCGACGTACTGCGGTCCCAACCGCACAACAGCGGCCTGTCGCAAGCCGTGGAGCCGATGTTCGACGACATCGCCGACCGGAAGCGGGGCCTGTTCGTCGACGACTTCCTCATCCAGTCCGGCAGCCCGCACCCGGGCCGGGACCACCGCCCGGTCCTCAGCGACTCGATCGACATCGGCGTACCCAGCCTGATCGCGTGGTCCACGGAGGGCAACGACCTGCGCGCGGAGTTCGACCGGCCCGCCCGGTTCGAGGGCGTCCACTGCCGCGCGTTCTGGGTCGCGCATTCCAACCTGTCGCTGTCCTACCACCTCTCCTTCGAAATCCCCTACCGGCACACGGCGTCGGATTACTACGCGCTTTCCGTGCTGCAGAAGGTGCTTTTCCCGACCGAAACGGTCCCCACCACGAAAGAACTCGACGCGGGTGCCGTCCTCACGACGTCGCGGTACGACCCGCGGCGCCTCGAGCGTTCCTTGTCCGACTACATCCGGCACCGCTTCACCATCGACGTCGCCGACTTGTTCAAGCGGATCCTGACCACGTCCTCCGCGCCGGCGAAAGCAGTCGAGGGCACCGGACTGGCGCACGTGCTGCTGGACGGCGACCACCCCGGCGGCCCGGTCTCGAACTGGAAACCGGTGTGCGTCTCGGTGCTGGAAGACGCCTACTTCTTCCACCTCCTGCGCCCGGACCGGCGCGATCGGCTGGCGCGGCTCGGCGCGGTGGAGCCGGCCGGGGCGGACGACGGGTTCCTGGTCTACGACCACTGCGTGCTCGACCGGTGCGACGCCGACGACCTGGCGTACTACTTCCTGTCGGGCTACTTCCAGAACGTGATCGACTTCCTCCGCCAGGACGTCTCCGAGGTCCTGGACGGCACCGAACCGGTCTACCCGCTGCCGGACGCCGAAGAAGACCCGGCGAGCCTGACGCTGTACGTCTCCCCCACCGCGGTCTACGAGGTCGTCGACCGGTCGCGCAGCCTCAGCGCCGGGCACCGCTGGATCGGGACGTGCCCGTACCTGTTCCTGGTCCACCTGATGACGCTCCACAACGAAGACCTGGTCCGCCGCTACGAGGAGCAGGTCCGGGGCCTCATCGACCACCTCGAGCGGGTCGACCTGCTCGGCGTGCGCGCCCCCGGCCGCGGGCACCCCAGCGCCCACAGCGACGAGACGTTCAACCGGTTCCGCGATTTCCGGCTGACCACGTTCGAAGAGGTGCACCGGCACCGCTACTTCAACATCCTGCGGTACAGCACGGAAAGTGCGTTCTACGAGGCGATCGAGGACGCCCGCGGAATCCACCAGCGCGAGCAGTACTGGGCGGCCGTCGTCCGGGACGTGGAACGCATGGAGACGGCGGTCGACGACCTGCGCACCGCCCGCCAGCAGCGCGCCGACAGCCTGCGCAACAAGCTGCTCGGCGCGGTGGCGGTGATCGGCATCCTCCAGGTGGCCTTCGAAGGGCTGAACTACAGCTTCGAAGGAAACCCGGGCAAGATCGCGTGGGCGATCGGCTTGTTCCTGGGCGCGGCGCTGCTGGCGGCGGCGGTCGCGTTGCTTCCGGGCCGGTCGAAGAAATAGGCGGACCGAAACACCGTTCCCGCGAAAACATTCGATTCCGGCTAGCCCGCGCCGGGCGGTTGTTGCTAGCTTTCCGGGGGCCGGGACAGCAGGGAGTCGGCGTGGACGAGGGGAAGATCCAGAACACGGTCGAGGGCGACGTTTCGGGCACCGCCGTGCAGGCCGCCCACATCGGGACGGTGAACATCGGGACGTCCCAGGAAGGCGTGGCGGACGCCGTCCCGCCGCCCTACCGGGTTCCGGTTCGCGAACTGCTGGCGGACTTGCTGACCGGCGGTGCGCACCGCCGGGTGGCGCGGTCGGCCGAACGGCTGGCCGCCCAGTTCCCCGCCCAGCGATCGGCCGCACCGGACTGGGAGCGCACCGCACGGGCCTACCGCCAAGCACTGCAGCTGGCCCTGCGGGTGGATCCGGCCCAGGCCGAGGTCTTCTTCCGCTCCTACGACGCCCGGATCCCGCCGGAACGCTATCCCCTCGACGCCGGCGACCACCGGTGGCTGGCCGCGCTGACCTGGCGGCCGGACGGCCACGTGCTGACCGTCGTGTTCGACGTGGCGACGCGGTTGCGGCTGGCCGACCTGCAGCTGCTGGCGCGCGACCGGATGACGGACCTGCTGGCCCAGCACGGCGACGCCAACACCGTGGTCGCGAACTTCCGCCGCTGGCAGGACCAGGACCTGCTCACCGGCCCGGTGGTGACCGCGGTGCTGAAGAAGCACATGGCCCGCACGCCGCTGGAGCGGGATGCCCAGCTCTGGCGGATGTTCTTCGCGCACCTGCCCCGTTCGCTGGTGCCCGATCTCTTCGACGTCCGCTGCTTCCTCGGCCACGGCGCCGACGCGGTCCGGCTCGCCGACAGCGAGACCGAGGCGCAGCGGGCGCTCACCTGCTGCCTGCGGTCCGCGGTCCTCGACGACGTCCGCGCGGGGCTGGGGCTGGCGCACGCCCGCCACGCGAAGGACCTGGTCATCGCGCTGGCCGAACGCTACGCCGACCTGCTGACCGAAGCCGGCCGGTTCGCCGACGCCCTGCCGCTCTACCGGCAGATCGGCCGGCTGGACCGCGTGAGCCAGTGCCACGAGGAACTCCACCAGTACTTCGAAGCCCTCGAGACGTGCCCCGCCGACCAGCCCGGCCGCCTGGCCGCGCTGGCCGACCGCAGCCTCCCGGACATCCACGGTTTCGTCGAACGGCAGGAGTTCCCCGCGGCGGCCGAGCGGGTGCGGAAGACGCTCGCGAACCTCGACCGCGTGACCCGGCCCGACGCGGCCGTGCTGGATTGCCGGGAGCAGGTCGAGAGCCTGCGCGTGAGCCTGCTCAAGACCACCCGACGGCACTTCGGCGACCTGACCCAGCGGATGCAGGCGGACGACAGCGCGCTTCGGGCGGCCTACGGCGCCTGGAGCCGGTTCGAGGAGGCCGCAGGTGAACTTTCGCTGGCGGCTTCGCGGGCCGAAGCGGGCGGCGAATTCCTCCGCGCGAACGATCTCTTCAACCGGACCGGTCAGTACGGCGAGGGCGCCCGGGTCCTGGTGGGCGACGACTCCCCCGAGGCGCTGGAAGCCCGCGCCGAATCCTACGAGGGCGGCGGAGACCTCTCGGGCGCCGCGCGGCTGCGGCAGCGGATCGGCCAGCCCGAGCGGGCGGTGGACCTGTTCCTGCGGGCGGGCGACCACGCCGGGGCCGCGCAAGCCCTGCTCGGCTGGCTCGGGACCGAGGCGCCGGAGGATCCCCGGCTGGCCGAATGCCTCCGCCGGACCGGCGAGTTCGACACCCTCGTCCGGCGGTGCCTCGAAGCGGTCGAAGCTCGCGGCGAGGATTCGCAGGCCGGCCCGATCCTGCGCGAACTGGTCGAAGAGGGCCTCGTGCCGCCGCACCTGACGGCCGAGGTGACCGAGCACCTCGAGGCGCTGGGCGCCCGCGAGCTGCGCCGGTTCCAGGAACGGGTCCAGGCCTGGGTGACGCGGGCCCGCGCGGACGTCGACCGCCGCTACAGCGCGATCTGGGGCTTCGACCTGGGCACGACCACCTGCGCGGCGGCGATCTACGACTCCGTGACCCGGCAGCCGGTCTTCTGCCCGTGGAAGGGCCATCCGCAGTTCGCTTCCACGCTGAGCTTCGACGAGCAGGGCACCGAGCTGGTCGGGCTGAGCGGCGAAGAAATCCTCGCCCCCTGGGTGATCGCCCACATCGGTGCCGCCAAACGGCTGATGGGCAGCGGCCGGTCCTTCAAGGTCCGCGAGCGCACCTACCGGCCCGAAGAGGTCGCCGCCCGGATGATCCGCCACGCCCGGGGCCTGGTCGAGACGTTCCTCGCGGACCAGGTCCGGGAACGCGTGGGGGAACTGGCCGCCGCCGAGCTCGGCCGGGTGCGCGCGGAGTGGCTGGCCTGGACCGAACGCAACCACGCCTTGCGGATCGACCGGCCGCGGGTGGTCGTCACCATTCCCGCGTACTTCGGCAACAACCAGAAGGCCGCGACCCGGTCCGCGTGCGGGATCGCGGAGGTCGACCTGGTCCGGCTGGTGCACGAGCCGACCGCCGCGTGCATCGCGGCCGCCTGGGAACGCCGGCTCGACGGCCACGTCGCCGTGGTGGACCTGGGTGCCGGCACCCTCGACATCAGCCTGCTGGACGTCGGCGAGGGCGTCTACGATGTGCGCGACATCGGCGGTGACACCGGCTTCGGCGGCAAGGACTTCGACGCCGCCATCACGAACGCGCTGATCACCCGGCTCGGCTCGCGCGGCATCCGGGTGTCCGCGCCCGGGTCGATGCACCGGCGGCTCGAAGTCGCCGCGGAGAGCCTGAAGATCGACCTTTCGGCACAGGAATACGCGAGCTGCACCCTGCTGAGCTTCGGCACCCACGGCCACCAGCACCTGGAGCTGACCAGGGCCGAACTCGCGGAGATGCTCGCCGGGCAGCTGGCGACGTTGCGCCGGGTCTGCGCCGGGTTCGCGAAGTCCGCGCCGGAGCGCCCGGACCAGGTGGTCCTCGTCGGCCGGCCGATGCTGTCCCCCCTGGTGCGTCAGGTCGTCGAAGACGTCTTCGCGACGAAGCGGGTCGTCGTCACCGATCCGCGCACGGCCGTCGCCAGCGGCGCGGCCCTGCTGGCCGCGACACGCAGCGGGGCGCTGAAAGAGATCGTGCTGCTCGACGTCACTCCCCTGGCCCTCGGGATCCGGGCC
This sequence comes from Amycolatopsis sp. cg9, assembly GCF_041346945.1. NCBI lineage: Bacteria > Bacillati > Actinomycetota > Actinomycetes > Pseudonocardiales > Pseudonocardiaceae > Amycolatopsis > Amycolatopsis sp. cg9. The sequence goes on from NZ_CP166850.1 coordinate 8,765,487, forward strand.
ACCAACAAGGACGCCGGCGTGCACTTCTCCGAACTGATCCCGCGCACCACCACGATCCCGACCCGCCGCTCCGAGATCTACTCGACCCACCAGGACAACCAGAGGGACGTGCACGTCCAGATCTTCAACGGCTCGCTCGAGCGGGAGTCGAAGATCGGCGAGTTCGTCCTCACCGGCATCGCCCCCGCGCGGCGCGGGGTGCCCCAGATCGAGGTCAGCTTCGCACTCGACGCCGACTGCGTGCTCGACGTCACCGCGCGCGACCTGGGCACGAAACAGGCGAAGTCGATCCGCGTCGCCGACACCACGCTGCTGTCTCCCACGGAGATCAGCGCGCTGACGCGCCGCTACGAGCAGCAGCGGCTGCGGGAACAGCAGCGGGCCGCCGTCGGGGACATGCGCGAACGCCTGCGGGCGTTGGCCGTCCGCATCGGCGAGGACGAAAGCGAAGCCGCCTGGGAGGAGTTCCAGCAGCGGCAGTCCACGCACCGGCCCGCGGCGGCCACCCTCAACGCCGAAACCCGGCAGGCCCTGGTCGAAATGTTCAACGAGGCCAACCAGACCGAGCTCGACCTGGCGTCGGCCCGGCGGTCCGCCCGCGAGGCCGCCGCGGCGGCGAACGACCTCACCAAGGAGCCCGCGCCGGCCGCGGACGACCTCGAAGCCGCCGTCGCCGCAACCACGCTCCTGCTCGAAACCACCGAAGCGCGGGCGGAGCGGCTGCGGGAACTGACCGCGAAGGTCGCACGCTGGACCGCCGTGCTCGGCAGGCTGGCGATGACCGATCCCGATCCGCTGCGCCGATTCCGCAACGACCACGCGGCCGGGGCGTACCCGGAAGCCTTGGCCGCGCTGGCCGAACTCGACGAGCCGCTTTCCGAGCCCGGCGACCTCCGGCGCCACGCGCAGTGCCTGGCGGCGGTCGGCGACACCGAGGGCTACCGCGCCCTGCGGCGACGCACGGGAGCGACCCGGCCGGGCGAGGTCCCCGCCGGGCTGGTCGGGCTTTCGCCGTCGGGGACGGGATTCCTCGTCGGCGACCGCTTCGTCGTCGCGCCGCTCCCCGAACCGGAGGCCGCGCCGGTCGCCGTCACCGCCGGGACGGCGACCGGCGCGGCCGAGCACGTCTTCCCGGCCCCCGACCACGACTTCGCCGTCCTGCGGCTGACCGCTCCCCTCGACGTCCCCCCGCTGCCGCTCGGCCGGCCGGACCTCCTGCGGATCGGCGACCAGCTCTGGCTCCCCGGCCCCGCGGACGACGGCGGCCGGACGCTGCTCACCGGCGTGGTCAACCGGTTCGAGGCGACGGAGCACGGAACGCGGCTGTTCCGGACGAGCCTCGCGCTCCCGGCCTCGTCCGCGGGAACACCGGCCTTCGACGACCTCGGCGACGTCGTCGGCGTCGCCGTCCCGACGGACGACGGCGGCGGACTGGTGCTGAGCATCGACGCCCTCGAGGACCTCCTGCGGGAAGCGGGCTGCGCTCGGGACGCTCGATCTGCGAGTTGAGTGCACGCCTGTACACTCAATGGGCATGATCACCATCGACTGGCCCGGCCAAGCCGGCACCGCACGCCGTTCGCGGGGTGGTGCGTGATGGCCGAAGTGGGGATGCGGCCGCCGGCGTCGGCGCTGCGGCGGCGGGCGCTGCGGGCGCTGCGGTGGCTGTTCACGCCGTTGCGGCCGGACGACTACCTCGAGCTGATCAACCCGCTCTGGTCGACCCGCGAGCTGCGCGGGCTCGTCGAGCGGGTCGAGCCCGAACGGGGCGGTGCGGCCACCGTGCTGATCCGCCCCGGCTACGACTGGGTCGGGCACCGGCCCGGGCAGTACGTGCGGCTGGGCGTGGTGATCGACGGCGTGCACCACTGGCGCGCGTACTCACTGACGTCGAGCCCGGCCCGTGCGGACGGGCTCATCTCGATCACGCCCAAGAAGGTGGACGGCGGGGTCGTCTCGCCCTACCTGGTGGAGCGGGCGCGGCCCGGCGAACTCGTGCGGCTGGGCGAGGTCGAGGGGTCGTTCACCCTGCCGGACCGGCTCGATCGCGGCCTGCTGTTCGTCACGGCCGGGAGCGGCGTCACGCCGGTCATGAGCATGCTGCGGCACCTGGCGCCGGGTCCGGGGTTGCGCGACGTCGTGCACGTCCACTCGGCCCGGGAAGCGGACGGCGTCATCTTCGGCGACGAACTCGCCGCGCTCGAGGAACAGCACGACGGATTCCGCCTGGAACTGCGCATCACCGGCCGGGACGGGCGGTTCACCCCGGGTGAGCTGGACGCGCTGTGCCCGGACTGGCCGGAGCGGGAAACCTACGCCTGCGGCCCCGGCGAGCTGCTCGACGCGCTGCAGGCGCACTGGAAGCGCCACGGTGACGTCGAACGGCTGCACCACGAACGGTTCCAGCCGATCGTCGGCGGTGCGGACGCCGACGGTTCGGGTGGGACCGTGCGCTTCGCCCACCGCAACCTCGACGCCGACTGCCCGCCCGGCACCCCGATCCTCGTCGCCGGCGAAGAAGCGGGCGTCGACATGCCCTTCGGCTGCCGGGTCGGGGTCTGCCACACGTGCGTCCTGCCGATCCGGGAGGGCCGGATCCGCGACCTGCGCACGAACGTCGTCAGCGAGATGCACAACGAGATCGTGCGCACCTGCGTGCACGGCGCCGAAGGCCGGGTCACGGTCGAACTCTGAGCGAGAAAGGGAACCCATGTCCTCGACAACGCACCCGTTCGCCCACCTGAGCGCGGACCAGCTCGCCGAACTCGCCCGCGAGTTCGACGCCATCCACGACCACGTGCGCGCCGACCTCGGTGAGCGCGATCGCCGGTACATCAAGGGAGTCATCCGGCTGCACCGGCAGATCGCGGTCGCCGGGCGGGCCCTGCTGCTCGGCTCCCGGTCCAAAGTGGCCTGGACCGCGGGCACCGGCTGCCTGGCCGTCGCGAAGATCCTCGAAAACATGGAAATCGGGCACAACGTCCTGCACGGCCAGTGGGACTGGATGAACGACCCGTACATCCATTCGTCCACTTGGGACTGGGACACCGCCTCGACGGCCGCGGCGTGGAAGCACTCGCACAACTACATCCACCACACCTACACCAACATCCGCGGCAAGGACAAAGACCTCGGCTACGAGATCATGCGCATCGACCCGCACCAGAAGTGGCACCCCGCGTACCTGGCGCAGCCGTTGTACAACCTGCTGCTGATGGCGTTCTTCGAATGGGGCGTCGCGGTGCACGACATGGACGTCGAAGCGATCCGCGCCGGCGAGAAGCCGCTGAAGGACGTGTGGCACGACATCAAGGGCATCTCGGGCAAGGCCCGCGACCAGATCCTGAAGGACTACGTCGGCTGGCCGCTCGTGAGCGCGCTCGCCGCGACCGCCGTGGGCCGGCTCGTGAAGCCCGAACCCCGCTCGCGGCGCCGGGTCCTGGCCGACCGGGCCCGTGGCCGGGGGTTCAAGGGCGCGGTCCGGGCGCAGCTCGCCGCCGTCCGGAAGGAAGGCGGCGGCACGTTCGCCGCGACGTTCTGGGCCGACTTCACCGCGAACATCATCCGCAACCTGTGGGCGCACTCGATCATCTTCTGCGGCCACTTCCCCGACCAGACCTACACGTTCAGCCAGGACGAGGTCCGCGACGAAACCCGCGGCGGCTGGTACGTCCGCCAGCTCGTCGGCGCGGCGAACATCACCGGCTCCCCGCTGTTCCACCTGCTCAGCGGCAACCTCGGCTACCAGGTCGAGCACCACCTGTTCCCCGACATGCCGAGCAGCCGCTACGCCGAGATCGCGCCGCGGGTCCGGGACATCTGCCGGCGCTACGGCCTGCCGTACAACACCGGCCCGCTGTCCCGCCAGCTCGGCACGGTGCACCGCACGATCCTGCGCCTGGCCTTCCCCGGCGGAAAGCCGCGCCCGAAGCCCGGCCCCTACCGCGGCGACGAGGTGGCCCGCGCGGCCTGAGCGGCGCCGGTCAGCGGGCGCCGAGGGCCCGGAACCCGTCGGCGTAGGCGCAGAGTTCCGCCCGATCGAGGTTGGTCTTCGTCTTGAGGCTGGACACGTGCTTCTCCACGGTCTTCGGCGAAATGTGCAGCCGCCGGGCGATCTCCTGGTTGCCGAGGCGTTCCGACAGCAACCGCAGGACGTCGAACTCCCGGGTCGTCACCCGCGCGCGCTGCAGCTGTGCCGGCAGGTGCTCGAAGCCGGTCCGCCGCTGCACGACCGGCGCCCCGGCGGACCGCAGCAACGCCCGGCAGGCGCGGGCCGCGGCCTGGACGCCGGCGTCGTGGAAGTACTCCTCCGCGGCACGCAGCCAGCCGACCGGGTCGCCCCAGCCGTCGGCGATCGCGGCTTCGGCGACCAGGCGGGAACCGAGGTGCCGGGCGACCGGGAAGGGTTCGGACGCCCGGAGCGCTTCGGCGAAGGCCGCGGCGGCCGCTTCGCCGTCCCCCTTCCGCCCGAGCAGGACCGCCTCGGCGAAGCAGGTGAACTGGCGGTTCCAGCGCGGGCGGCTGTCGGGGTGGGCCGCCCGCTCGCGCACCTCGCGCACCGTCACCGCGCCGTCGAGGGCACGCAGGAGCAGCGCCACGCCCCGGGGACCGGCCAGCGGGAACGACCCGGGAAACCGGTCGAGGTAACCGGCCGCGGCGGACAGGTCCCGGACGGCCCGGTCGCGGTCTTCCTCCAGCAGCGCGCAGAACGCCCGGGCGAGGCCGAGGACCAGCGCCATCTCCGCTTGGCCGTCGCCGCCGCACCGCAGGAAGCCGTCGATGGCGTGCTCCATGCCCGGCCGGTCGCCCTGGTGGGCGGCCGAGACCGCGCGGATGGCGTGCAGGTAGCGCACCAGGTCCACGAGCTGGAACCGCGTCGCCGTGCGGACGTCTTCGTCGAGCAGCCCGGCGGTGCCGTCGAAGGCACCGCGCAGCACCCGGCCGTAGAACAGCAGGATCGCGTCGGCCATCAGGCCCACGGTGACGGCACCGGTCTGCCCGGCTTCCTCGCGCGCGAGCTCGAGGACGTGCCCGTCGCCGCCGAAGACGATCCGGTGCCCGCCCAGCCGCAGCAGCACGTGGGCGCGCCAGACCGGCAGGCGGTGCCGTTCGGTGAGGGCCCGCGCGCGCTCGTAGCACGCTTCGGCTTCGTCCAGCGAGTCTTCGCGGGCCACGCAGGCGAGCGCGAGCAGCGCCTGGCACGCGATGACCGGCTCGTCGTGGCTTTCGGCGTGGGCGAGCGCACGCTGCGCCAGCCGGTGCGCGGCGCCGATGCGCTCGGCCCCGTCCAGTTCGACCAGCACGTTCGCCTCGACGGCGTCGATGGCGGCGTGGGGTGCCCCGAGCGGCGGGCCGCCCGCCAGTTCGCGCGCGGCGGCCACCTCGGCCGCGGCCGTCTCGAACTGGCCGCCGAGGTAGGCGGCCCAGGCGAGGCCGACGTGCAGGGCGATGGCGCGTTCGGAGGTGCCCAGCTCGACGAACCTCGGGGCGTACGAAGCCGCGTGGTCGAACCGCCCGGCTTCGCCCAAGGCGAGGACGAGCGCTTCCAGCACTTCGCCGCGCAGGTCGAGGTCGGGGTCGCCGAGCAGCAGGGCGTCGGCCTTGGTGAGCAGGTCGACGGCGGTGTCCGCGCCGCCGCGGGCGAAGGCGGCGTTGCCCGCCCTTGCGAAGAGCCGCCCGGCCGCCGGCTCGTCCCCGGCGGCCAGGCGCAGCGAGGCCGCGAGTGGGCACCAGTCCCCGGGCAGCCCGGGGTGGACCGCTGCGACGGCGTCGGCCGCACGTGCGGCGAGCCGGGCGAGGGTCACCGGGTCGTGCAGGGACCGCAGCGCGTCGACGGTGAGCGCGTGCCGGAAGGAGTACCAGCCGGCGGGCTCGGTTTCGGGTTCGATCAGCTGACCGGCGATCGCCGAGCGGACGAACGCGAGGGTGGTCCGCTCGTCGGCGTCCGCCGCGCGGCAGGCGACCTCGAGGGAGAACCGGAGCCCGAGCACGGCCGCGTGGGACAGCACGCTCCGCGCGCCCGCGTCCATCTGCTCCGCCCGCCGGGCGATGCCGGCGCTCAGCGCCGTGGGGACGACCGGGAGCACCTCGGCGATGCGCCAGCGCCCGCCGACTTCGGTGAGCACGTCGTCGCGGACCATCTGGTAGAGCAGCTCTTCGACCGCGAGCGGGTTCCCGGCGCTGAGCCGGAACAGGCAGTCGGCCACCTCGTCGGGCACGCCGGAAACCGCAGTGCCGAGGCAGCCGGCGATCAGCTCATGGACGTGCGCCCGGTCGAGCCAGGCGAGTTCGAGGACGGTGCAGCGACCGCGCTGGGCGGCGGCCGAAGCCATCCCGAGCGTCGCCGGTGCATCGTGCCGCGCCGTCGCCACCACGAGGAGCCGGGTCCCGGCCAGGGAGCCGGCCAGGTAGTCGAGGACGAACAACGACTCGGCGTCGGCGTCGTGCAGGTCGTCGAGGAGCAGCACGCACCCCTCGTCCCGGCTGACGACGGTGAGCAGCCGCAGGGCGGCCTCGGCCACGGTCAGGGGCGAAAGCTGGTAGCCGCGGTGGCTTTCCCGCCACCAATCCGGCACGAGCGCGCCGAGCGCGGGCAGGTACGGGTCGAGCTCGGCGGTCAGGACGTCCCCGCCCGAGCGCGCCAGCGACAGCAGCGCCTCGGTGAGCAGGCGGTAGGGCACCGGCGGCCCGACCGAGCCGCGCCGGCCGCGAAGCACCCGGGCGCCCTCGGCGCCGGCGGTCGCCGCCAGTTCGTCGGCCAGCCGGGACTTGCCGATCCCGGCGTCGCCGAGCAACAGCGCCAGCTCGCCCGAGCCGTTCCGCGTCCGCTCCCACGCCTCACACAAGCACTGGACCTCGCGGCGCCTGCCGACCAGCTGCGGTGCTCTCAGCAGCATCCACGGCTCCGGAGTCCGTTCAGCTGTGGAACCCGCACTGGCCGCGGGCCGAAGGGTTGCCGTCGCAGTAAAGGCTCAAGGTGTCGGCGTCCACGCGCGGCTTGCGCCCGTTCAAGGCGGCGTTGCGTTCACCGGTCGTGCGCACGGCGGGCAGCCGGACTTCGCCGATGACGTCGTCCGCGACCAAGCTTTCGAGTTCCATCCGAGACCCCTCCCCTGGGTACGCGACGACCTGGTCGCGCGGTGGACATCTTGCCGGAATCAGCCGCGCTTGGCCAGTGTCCGGCACGAGCGGATTACGCCGTTCGGGTCATCGATCCCGCCTGCGGCCGCGGGAATCCGGGGGTGTTTCCCCTACCGCGCCGGGGGCGTGCCCGGTGAAGCTGATCAAGCCCCAGGGGGGCGGACGGAGGTCCGAGGCCTGCTCAAGTGCTGGAACCACCATTCCGGGACCAGCTGCTAGGTCCCGTCCGGGAACCGCGGAACCGGCACTGGGGGGCCGGTTCCGCACCGTCGAGAGGGGGAACGTGCAGCGACCCGACGACGTCCGGTGGCCGGTGCGCGTCGCGCGCGCCGTGCTTCACGCGCAAGCCACCGGTACCTTGATCGCGCAGTACGGCCTGGTCGAGCGGGCCTGGCCGGCGGCGCTGCCCGCGGTGCCCGCCACGAGGCTGGGCGTGCAGGCGAACTGCCTCACCGACGTCGGCGTCCGCGGCATGGACGAGGCGGCGGTGTTCCTCGCCGAACACCTGAAGCTGCAGGGGCTGCCCGAGGCGGGCGAACCGGTCGAGCGGCTCTCCGCCGGCGGCTGGGCGGCCCGGCACGCGGCGGGCGAGCACTCCGACGCGGACTTCTGCGCCGTGATCGACGCCCAGGCCTGCTTCGCGGGCGCGTGGGCCACCGCGCGGGAACTGGTGTCGGCCGTCCTCGAGTCGGGCGGCCCCCCGCGTTCCCCGGGCGCGCTCCTGTACGCGGCCGTGGTCGCGGGCGGCGAAGCCAACCCACCGGTGCCCGCGGCGGAGTTGTTCGCCCTGGCGGGGAAAGCCGCCGCGCGGGAGGCCGACGCCCTGCTCGTGGACCTGCGCCTGGCGGCGTACACCTTGAAACGGCTCAGCCATCCGCCGGGCGCGCTCGGCAGGCTCGCCGGCCTCGTGCGCGGCACCGGGGACGCCGAGCGCCGGCACGCGCTCTCGCCGGCGGACGCGGCGACCGTGCGCGCGCTGGCGATGAACCTGGAAGCGTTGGCACTGCTGAAAAAAGCGGCCGCCGCGGTCCGCACCCTCGAGGACAACCTGGCCGAGAACCGCGCCGGCCACCCCGAGTCGGTCGGCGAAACCCTGTCGATCGCCGCCTACTTCCACTACCGGGAGCAGGACCTGACCCGCGCGCTCGAGCTGATCGCCGAGGCCTACCGCCTGGTCCGGCGGGACGGCGCGCCGGACCGCCTCCGCGGCTGCCGCAAGATCGCCGTGGCGGCGCTGCACTGCGGCGGGCGGACGGCCGAGGCCGAACAGGTGCAGCTCCGCATGGCGCGGGACCCGCTCGGGTTCGACGAAGAGATCCGGTGAGCTCCTGATGTCCCGGGCCACGGCACTGGCCGGGGTCGCCCTGGTGGCCGCGGGACTGCTCACCGGCGCCGTGACCGCCGCGGCCGCGGCGACCGGGCCGGCCGAGGTGACGCTGTACACCGCCGAGGTGACCGTGACGAAGGTGGTCCCGTCCCGGGGCACCACGGGCCTGCGCACGGTGGAACTGGTGGTCGTCGTGACCCCGGTCGTCGTCCTGCGCCCCGCCCTCCGCCGTGCTCACGGCGGCCACGGGCCGAACCGGGTGCGGAACTCGCCGAGCCTGTCGATGCGGCTGGTCAGCACGTCGTCGGCGGTGAGGTAGCGCGGAGGTGTGCGGCGGTTGCCGACGCCGGCCGGGGTGCCCGTGAAGATCAGGTCGCCCGGCAGGAGCGGGCACACCGCCGAGAGCCGGGCCACCAGCTCCGGGACGGCGAAGACCATGTCCGCGAGCGACGCCCGCTGGACGACTTCGCCGTTCAGCAGGCAGGTGATCGTCGCGGCGGGGTCGACCTCGGTGACCAGGTGCGGGCCGGTGGGCCCGAAGCCGGGGAAGGACTTGGCCAGGGAGAACTGCGGCGGGTTCCCCAAGGCCTGGACCCGCCGCTCCGACAGGTCTTGCCCGACCGTGTACCCGGCGACGTGCTCCGGCGCGCGCTCGCGCGGGATCCGGTGCCCGCCCCGCCCGATCACCGCCACCAGCTCGACCTCCCAGTCGACCCGGTCGCCGGGGAGGCCGACCGTCTCGTGCGGACCCGCGACGCACGTCGGGAACTTGGTGAACACCAACGGGTCCGCCGGGGGTTCGAAACCCGCCTCGGCCGCGTGCGGCGGGTAGTTGAGCGCCACCGCGAAGACCTGCCGGGGCCGCGGTACCGGTGCGCCCAGCAGCGCGGGGTCGTACGGGCTCCCGGCCGGCGCGGAGGGCGCCCACGCCGTGAACGCCGCCCAGTTCTCCAGGACGTCCATCGGATCCGGCCCGAAACCGCCCGCGTCGAAGACGTCGAGCGCCCGGTCGCCGGTGATCAGGACGGCGCGACCGGCCAGGTTCGCCAGGCGCATCACCCGGCCCGCGTCCCGTGGGCGTCTTCCCAGGAGACGACCCGGTTGCGCAGCACGCCGAGCTTCTCGATCTCGGCCTCGACCACGTCGCCGGGCTTGAGGTAGTGGGCGAAGGGGTCGTCGGTGCTCGCGGCGACGCCGGCGACCGTGCCGGTGGTGATGAGGTCGCCGGCGCTGTAGACCTGCGGCGAGTGGTAAGCGACCAGCTCCGGGATCGACACGGACATCCGGGCCGTGTTCGACTTCTGGCGCACCTGGCCGTTCACCCGCAGCTCCATGTCCAGGTCGTGCGGGTCGCCGACCTCGTCCGCGGTGACGATGCACGGCCCGATCGGGCAGAACGTGTCGATGGCCTTGGCGAACGAGAAGACGCCCGACTCCATCTCGCGGCGCTGGATGTCGCGGGCGGTGATGTCGTTGAACACCAGGTACCCGGCGATGTGCTCCGCCGCCTGCTCGGCGGTGAAGAACTTGCCGGGCTTCCCGATCACGACGGCCATTTCGAGCTCGTAGTCCAGCTCGTTCGTCAGGTGCGACGGGTACACGATCGCGTCGCCGGGACCGATGATCGCGTCGACGTTCTGGAAGAACACGATGCCCTTGTTGACCGGGTGCGACCAGTTGACCCGGGCGAGGTCGTCGTGGTGCTCGCGGAAGTTCCCGGCCGTGTGGAAGAACTTCTTCGGCACGATCGGCGCGCGCAGGCGCACCTCGGACGCGCGGAAGCGGCGCCCGGTCTCGGGCACGCTCCCGCCGCGTTCGAAGAACTCGCGCGCCGAGGCGGTGTCGAGTTCCAGGACCAGGTCGTCGGCGAGGCGGCCGACCTGGCCGTCGTCGAAGGTCACGAGCTTCACGGCTGCTCCACGGGGACGGTGACTCGGAAGACGCGCAGCTGGAGGGCCAGCGTCGCGTAGTAGCCCACCAGCGTGGTGAGCTCGACGGCCACGCGGTTGCCAATGGCCGGCACGGTCCCGGCGTAGGTCACGTCGTCGACGTCGCCGTCCAGCAGCGCGAAGACGAACCGCAGGGCCGCCGTCTCCCCCGCGTCGAGCCCGGCCGGCACCCGGCCCTCGCCGACCGCCGCGAGCTGGGCGCCGGTGGCCCCGGCGGCGCGGGCGGCGGGCTCGTGCGCGTACCGCTCGAACGCGCAGTCCCACCGCGCCGCCACCGCCAGGATCGCCAGCTCGCGGACCCGGTCGCCGATCCCGGTCTCGTACCGCACGGCCGCGCCCAGCCGCTGCAGCGCCTGCCCGGCGGCCGGCGCGAACAGCATGGCGTTGAAGGGCCCGGTCAGCGCGCCCGCGGCGTCGGTGAGCGGGAACGGGCCGCCGGCGCGCGGGCCGCCGGTGATCGCGTCGCGGAGGGCCAGCTGGTCGCCGGTCAGTCCGGCCGGGGTCAACCCGGGCAGTCTCGTCATGCCCCGATCTCAGCAGCGCGGCCCGCGACCGAACGCCGGTCTGCCATTGAACGGCACGTCCGTTCCCGGTGCCGGGCCCGCGCGCTTAGCGTCGCCGTCAGGCCGGGAGTGAGGAGCGGGCGTGGACTGGCTGGGTCTTCGGGGCAAGCGCGCGCTGGTCGCCGGCGCGGGCGGGATCGGCGGTGCGGCCGCCCTCGCGCTCGCCGGCGCGGGCGCCGACGTGGCCGTCGCGGACCTCGACGTGGAGCGCCTCACCGGACTCGCCGCGCAGGGAATCCGCACGATCCAGGCCGGTCTCACCGACGCCGGCGGCGGGCGCGAGTGCGTCGCCCGTGCCGACGAGCTGCTGGGCGGGCTGGACGTGTTCGTCCACGCGGTCGGCGTCAACGACCGGCGGCCGGTGCTGGAAACGCCGGACGACGTCTGGCGCGCGATCACCTCGGTCAACCTCGACAGCGCGTTCTGGACCGGCCGGGCCGCGGGCGCGCTGATGGTCGCCCGCGGGTACGGCCGGATCGTCTTCCTGTCCTCGGTCTCCGGCCTGCTCGCCCACCCGCACCACGCGCCCTACGCGGCCACCAAGGGCGCGGTCAACCAGCTCGCCCGGGTGATGGCCCGCGAGTGGGCCGCCTCCGGCGTCACGGTCAACGCCGTCGCGCCCGGTTACACCGAGACCGGCCTGACCCGCGAGCACCTCGAAAAGCCGGGTGTCCGCGCCGGGCTCACCGCGCTCGTGCCGGCCGGGCGGCTGGGCACCCCCGGCGACCTGACCGGCCCGATCCTGTTCCTCTGCTCCGACCACGCCGCCTTCGTCACGGGACACGTCCTGTACGCCGACGGCGGCCGCACCCTCGTCTGAAGGAGTCCTTCGTGCGTTTCACCGGCAAGACCGTCCTCGTCACCGGCGCCGGCACCGGGTTCGGCGCCGAGATCGCCGTCCGGGCCGCCGCCGACGGCGCCGACGTCGCCGTGCACTACCGCGGCTCGCGCGCCGGCGCCGAACGCACCGCGGCGCGCGTCGAAGAGCTGGGGCGCAAGGCTTTCCTCGTCCAGGCCGACATCTCCGAGCACGCGCAGGTCAAGCGGATGGCCGACGAGGTGTGGAGCCACTTCGGCCGGGTCGACGTCGCGGTCGACAACGTCGGCGACGTCGCCCGCGACCAGATGTCGTGGCGGGACCTCACCGAAGAGTCGGTCGACCACGTGCTCGCCGTCGACATCAAGGGCACCCTGCTGTGCACGCACGAGTTCGGCGCCCGGATGCTCGCCCAGGGCGGCGGCGCGATCGTGAACATCGGCTCGACCGTCGTCGCCCGCGGCAGCGCCCGCGCCCCGCAGTACGCGGCGGCGAAGGCCGGGATCATCGGCCTGACCAAGTCCTACGCCCACGCGTTCGCCCCCACCGTGCGGGTGAACGTGTTCGCCCCCGGCTTCATCGAAACCGAAGCCACGCTGGGCCGCGAGGACTGGCGCACCGGCCGCGCCGAGAAGCTGCGGGACGCGACCCCGATGGGCCGCATCCCCAAGCCCGAAGAACTGGCCGGGGCCGCGTTGTTCCTCGCCACCGAAGACGCCGGGCACATCACCGGCGGCTTCCTGGTCGCCGACGGCGGCTACACCATGCTCGGCGCATGATCTCGCAGAGGAGGACGGAGATGGCATCCAGAGTGGTCTTCACGGGCGGCCGCGTCTTCGACGGCAGCGGCTCCCCGGCGGTCCCCGCCGACGTCGTCGTCCGCGGCGACCGGATCGAGAGCGTCGGACCCCGCGCCGAACTCGCGCCGGACGACCGGGTGGTCGACTGCCGCGGCGCCACGGTCCTGCCCGGCCTCGTCGAGTCGCACTGCCACCTGACGTTCCCCTCGGCGGTCGGGCACCTCGACCCGTCGTTCAACCCGCCGGTCGACGTCAGCTTCTTCCACCACCTGCCGAGCCCGGACGAGCACCTCGCGCTCGCCGAGCGCAACGCCCGGATCCTCCTGGACCACGGCTTCACCAGCGCCTACTCCGCGGGGTCGCTGACGCCGGTGCCCACCGAAGTCCGGCTGCGCGATCGCATCGCCGCCGGGCTGGCCGCCGGGCCCCGGATGCGGGCGGCGTCGTTCGAGCGGGACAACAACCCGGTCAAGCTGGGCCCGGCCGCCGCGCAAACCGGGCCCGCCGCCGTCCGCGCGTTCGTGCGGGAGCAGGCCGAACTCGGCTTCGACAGCGTGAAACTGCTGATGAGCAACGACGACGTCTTCTTCGAAGGCGGCTCGATGGTCACGCAGTACAGCGCCGAAGAGGCCGACGCGGCGGGCGAGCAGGCGCGCGAATCCGGGGTGTGGCTCAACTGCCACGCCCAGTCGCCCGAGTCGATCAAGCTGGCCGTCCGGGCCGGGTTCCGCTCGATCTACCACTGCTCCTACGCCGACGAGGAGGCGATCGACCTGCTGACGGAGCACAAGGACTCGATCTTCCTCTCCCCCGCCGTCGGGATCATGTGGGCCAACGTCCACGAAGGAGCCGAGTTCGGCATCGACGCGGAAAAGACCGGCTCGGTCAAGTCCCTCGAGGCGATGGAACGGCTCTACCCGGAGCTGCGCAAGCGCGGCCTGCGGGTGCTGCCCGGCGGGGACTACGGCTTCCCGAACAACCCCATCGGGCGCAACGCCCGCGACCTCGAGCTGTTCGTCCGGCTCTTCGGCTACTCCCCCGCCGAAGCGTTGCGGGCCACCACGTTCCACGGCGGGCAGGTGATGGACCTGCCCGTCGGGCTGCTCACCGAGGGCTACTTCGCCGACGTCCTCGTCGTCCGCGGCGACCCGACGTCGGACGTCGCGCTGCTGCAGGACCCGGCCAACCTCGAGGTGATCATGCAGGGCGGCCGCTTCCACAAAGCGGCCGCGTGATCTACCGCGAGGTGCCGGGCTTCCGGCCGCTGGAGCTGGACCTGACCGAGCCCGCCGAGCCCGCCGAGCCCGCCGCGACGATCGTGTACCTGCACGGCGGCGGCTGGCGGCGCGGCTCCCGGCGCACGCCGCTCCCCGGCTTCGAGCACCTGACCGACGAGCTGGTGGCGCAGGGGTTCCGGGTCGCCGCGGCCGACTACCGGCTCAGCGGGGAGGCGACCTTCCCGGCCCCGCTGGACGACGTCCGGGCGGCCGTCGAGTTCGTGCGGGACGAGCGCCCGCTGTTCGTCTGGGGCGAGTCGGCGGGCGCCCACCTGGGTTTGCTGGCCGCGCTCGACGGGTCCGAAGTGGACGGTGTGGTCGCCTGGTTCCCGCCGACCGACCTGCTCGGCCTGGCCGGCGACGTCTCCCGCGAAGCGCTCCTGCTGGGCGCGCACCCCGCGTCGGTACCGGATCTCGCCCGGGAGGCGAGCCCGCTGTCGCACGCCCACGCCGGAGCGCCGCCGATCCTGCTGATGCACGGCGAGGACGACGACCTCGTGCCCGCCACGCAGAGCGTCCGGCTGGCGGAGGCGTTGCGGGCGGTCGGCGCGCCGGTCGAACTCCACCTGGTGCCCGGCGCCCGCCACCGCTGGACGGGCGCCGATCCCGCGGCCGTGGTGGCCACCTCCGTCGAGTTCCTGCGGGCGGCAGTGCGCGCCCAGCTCCCGTGAGATCCCGCGCGCCGCTGTTCGCACGGCCAGCCCGACGTGCCCGGTCGATGACCGGCCGGTCATCCTTCGAGCTCGCCCAGCCGGCGCCGGACCGTCTCGATGACCGCACGCACCGCCGGTGCGGACTTGCGCCCGGCCCGGGTCACCGCCACCAGCTCCCGCTTCAGCGCGGGCTCGAAACCCACCGCGGTGAGGGCACCCGCCGCCAGATCGTCCCGGACGAACGCGGACGGCAGGACCGACCGGTACTCCCCCCGCACCACCAGATCCCTGACCCGGTGGATGGAATCGGTGCGCGAACCGATGCCGTCCGGCACCCGCCCGGGGTCGACGCTCGCGCGCAGGAGATCGCGGAAGCCGGGCGTCACCACCAGCCGCAGGGACGGGAGCAGGTCCGGCGTGACGCGCGGCCCGACGTCGGAGAGCGTCCCCGGCTTCGCGACCAGCAGCAGCTCGTCGAACCCCACCGTGGTGACGGCCAGGCCCGGATACCCGCAGCCCGGCCGTCGGGTGAAGATCCCGAGGTCCAGCCGGCCTTCGGCGACCCGTTCCGCCAGGAACTCCGGCAAGGCCTCGACGATCTCGAGGCGGACCCGCGGGTGGTCCCCGGCGAACCGTTCCTCCAGGTGGCCGGCCAGCCCGGCGACGAGCGACGGCGACACGCCGAGCCGCACCGCGCCGGTCAGCGACGCGGCCGCCTCCCGCACCGCGGACCGGATGTCGTCCAGCGAGCCGAGGAAAGCGGGGGCCAGTTCCGCGAGCCGAGCGCCCGCGGCCGTGGGCCGGACCCCGCCGGGCAGCCGGACCAGCAGCTCGGCCCCCAGCTCGCGCTCGAGCGCCTGGACCTGCTTGCTGAGCGCCGGCTGGCCGATGTGCAGCTTGCGGGCCGCACGGCTGAAACTCCCCTCGCGGACGATCACCGCGAAGTACTCGATCTGCCTGATCTCCATGGCGCCGCCCGCTTCCGGCCCGTGGGCACTGCCGCCACCGTAACAGAGCTGTTCCACAGTGGACTGCCCCGACACCACCGCGCCACGCCGCGCACCTCACGGCCCGGCGGGCGCGGGTTCCCGGCGCTCGATCAGCCCCACTTCCCACCGCTCGCACCGGACGCGAAATAGTGCCCCTGCGCCAATTCCTCAAGCACGCCCGCCTCGCACGGCGCCCAACCCGTGAGCCCCGGGTGCGCGGCCGACGCCGGGCCGGGACACCGCGACCCGGCGCCCGCGGTCTCCCGGCGCTCGATCAGCCCCACTTCCCACCGCTCGCACCGGACGCGAAATAGTGCCCCTGCGCCAATTCCTCAAGCACGCCCGCCTCGCACGGCGCCCAACCCGTGAGCCCCGGGTGCGCGGCCGACGCCGGGCCGGGACACCGCGACCCGGCGCCCGCGGTCTCCCGGCGCTCGATCAGCCCCACTTCCCACCGCTCGCACCGGACGCGAAATAGTGCCCCTGCGCCAGGTCCTCAAGCAGACCCAGCTCCCGCGGTTCCCAGCCCGTGACCTCCTGGGTGAGCGCGGCCGAAGCCGGGCCGTCGATGCGGAGGAAGAGGCCGAGGAACCCGAAGTGCTCGTCCACCCGCTCAGGCGGGATCGAGCGCACCGGGACACCCAAGCGGCGTCCGATGGTTCCGGCGATCTCGCGCACCGGGATGCCCTCGTCGGCGACGGCGTGCAGCACCGACCCCGCCGGTGCCACTTCGATCGCCAGCCGTAGCAGGCGGGCGGCGTCGCGGCGGTGCACGGCGGGCCAGCGGGCCGTCCCGTCGCCGGGGAAGCCGGAAACGCCGTGCTCGCGGGCGAGGTCCACGAGGGTGGCCAGGAAGCCGGCGTCGCCTTCGCCGTGGACGGTCGGGGACAGCCGCACGACCGACGGCCGCAGGCCGCGGCCGGCCAGGGCGAGGGCGGCGTCGCTCGGTGGACGGCGGGCTTCGCCCACGCCGCCGGGGGTGGCCCCGTCCCGCTCGGTGGTGGGGCGGCCGCCCGGGCCGTGCCCGAGCATGCCCGCGGCGACGGCGATCGCCCCGCCGGGCGGCAGGCCCGCGCCCATGGCTTCGATCGCCGCGACGTCGGACGCGACCGCGTCGGCGAACCCGCCGTCGAACGCGATGTCGTGCCGGAAGGCCAGGTGCACGACGGCATCGGCTTTCGCGGCCGCCTCGCGCAGCACGCCGAGGTCTTCGACCGAGCCGGGGACGACCGCGGCACCCCGCGCCTCGACGACGGCGGCCGCGGCGGCCGATCGGGCGAGCCCGGTGACCTCGTGCCCGGCTTCGACCAGCTCGGGGACGATCGCGGACCCGATCCAGCCCGACGCGCCCGTGACGAACACGCGCACAACAGCACCTCCAGCGGGGGAAAAGTCGGCTTCCGCCCGGGACCGGTATCGGTTTCCCGGCTCGCGGAATTCGCTTTCGACGCTAACAGGAATCGCGACCGCGGCCCCACTGCGAATGGGCATGCGCGGCATTCTTGCCCGGAATACCCCCGCCGCCCGGAATCAGCCGCCGAGGGCGGCCGCGGTCAGCGTGAGGTGGCGGGCGAGCAGCTCGGCCGCGGTGTCGGCGTCTCGGTCGAGGACCGCTTCTTCCAGACGGCGGTGCTCGCCGACGGCGTCCCGCTCGGGGGCGCGGCGCGCCGACCAGCGGCGGGCCAGCTCGCTCGCGGCCCACATCCGGTCGAAGGTCTCGAGCAGGGCCGCGTTGCCGCACCCCTCCAGCAGGGTGCGGTGGAAGATCCGGTGGGCTTCGGACCAGGCGCTGCTGTAGTGCTCGCCTTCGCCCGGCGCATACGGCTCGGTGCGGGCCAGCCGGTGGTGCGCGGCCCGCACGCGCGCCTCCCAGTCCACGTCGCCGCGCTCGACGGACAGGCGCAGCACGACCGGCTCGACGGTCCGCCGCGCTTCGGTGATCTCTTGCCAGCGCCGGTCGGAGAACGCCGGGACGGCGAAGCCGCGGTTCGGCAGCCGGTCGGCCAGGCCGTCCCCGACCACCCGCACGAGCGCCTCGCGCACGACGGCCAGGCTCACCCCCTGGTCCCGGGCGAGGTCCTGGGGCTTGAGCGCCTCACCGGGGGCGTAGTCCCCGCGCATGATCGCGTCCCGCAGGTGTGCGTAGACCTGCTCCGACAGCATCTGACCCATGACCCGAAGTATAGATGTTACCGTCAATAATCGATTATCTGTACTATCATCGATGAGACGACCTCCCGGAAGGACCACCGATGACCGTCAACGACCCGTTCGCCCGCCTCCCCGAAGCCGCTGCCTTCGCCGTCACCAGCACCACGGTCGCCGACGGCGCGACCTGGCCTCGCGCGCAGTTCTCCTCGGGGGTCCCGGGCGGCGAAGACCGCTCCCCGCAGCTGTCCTGGAGCGGCGCGCCGGAAGGCACCAAGAGCTACGCCGTCACCGTCTACGACCCCGACGCCCCCACCGGCTCCGGGTTCTGGCACTGGGCGGTCGCCGACATCCCGGCCACCGTCGCGGAACTGCCCGAGGGCGCCGGCGACGACACCGGCTCGGGCCTGCCGGAGGGCGCGTTCCAGCTGCCCAACGACGCCCGCGCGACCCGCTTCCTGGGCGCCGCGCCGCCCGCCGGGCACGGACCGCACCGCTACTTCGTCGTGGTGCACGCCCTCGACGTCGGCTCCATCGGCGTCCCGGCGGACTCCACGCCGGCCGTTCTCGGCTTCACCATGGCGGGCCACATCCTCGGTCGTGCGGTGTTGACCGCAACCGCCGAAACGGCCGCCTGAAATTTCCCCGGTCCCGATACGCTGGCGGTGACACCGCTCGTCAGGACGGCGGAGTGTGCGGTAACGGAGAAAGGGAGCCATGCCCGATTTTGACGAGATCAACGCCAAAGTCATCGACGAGTACCGCGCCAACGGCGGTGAACTCAGCGGCGGGTTCGCCGGTGAGACCCTCATCCTGGTGCACCACTTCGGTGCCCGGTCGGGCGTCGAGCGCGTCTCCCCGCTGGCATGCTACGCCGAGGGCGAGCGCCTGTTCGTCTTCGCCAGCAAGGCCGGCCTGCCGGAGAACCCGGGGTGGTACTACAACCTGATGGCCCACCCCGACGTGACCGTCGAGTTCGGCGACGAGACGTTCCCCGTGCGGGCGACGGAGATCACCGGACCCGAGCGGGACGAGATCTACGCCAAGAACGTCGAGCAGCGCCCCCAGTTCGGCGAATACCAGGCCAACGTCTCCCGGCTCATCCCGGTCGTGGAGCTGGTGCGCCGCTGACCCGGCGCCCTTCGCCGCCCGGCGGTTTCACACCCGCCGGGCGGCGGAGCGGCGTCAGATCCCGCAGGACGACGCCGACCAGAACCGGCTCGGCCGGTGCGCCACGTGCGTGTGGTCGCTGTGCCCGGGGTATCCCGGCCCGAGGATCTCGCTGAAGCCGTGGTTCCGGGCCTGCTTCGCCAGTCCGCAGAAGCCCTGCGCCCCGGCCCCGAGGTCGACCGCGTCGCCGTAGAGGTGCCGGCTGGCGGCCGCCCCGCCGACCGCGTTGTTGCAGGCGACGCTGCGGAAACCGCCGTTGACCACGATCGGGCGGTCCCCCATGGCGTGCCGCATCGCCTGCAGCTTCCACATCGAAACCAGCGCGTTGGCCTTCGCGGTCGCGGCGGGGACGTTGCCGCCCGACCAGTCCGAGTTGCACCGGTTCAGCTCGGCGTAGCTGAAGTTGACCGGGGTGCAGTCGTCGTCCTGCAGCTGGTAGATCTTCGCGAACGTCGCGGGCCCGGCGATGCCGTCCGCGCCGAGCCCGTACGCCTGCTGGAACCGGGTGACCGCGGCTTTCGTCCCCGGCCCGAACTGGCCGTCGAGGGCCAGGACCCCGCCGTAACCGGGATAACCGGCGACGCGGATCTGCAGCTGCCGGACGTCCTCACCGGACGCGCCTTGCGACAGCGTGCGCCCCCAGCTGTAGCAGGCGTCGGCGGCGACCATCACCGGCCCGGGGTCGGCGGCCACGGGGGCGGCCGCCGCGGTACCGCACGCGGCCATCAGCGCGAACAGGGACAGCACAAGACGGATGCGCATGACAGGAACACCTTTCGGGCGAGGGAGGTGAGACCCGCGAACCCGCGGATCGTCCGCGATTCACTGCCTCGCACGCTAATGCGGTGGTGAGCACCACGCTGTGGGGTGTTCGCACCACAAGGCCACGTCAGCGCGCCAGCAACCCCAGCACCAGCGCCAGCGGCGGCCACACTTCCCGCCCGCGCCGGGTGCAGGCGAACGCCCGCTGCCGCACGTCCGGTCCGGCCAGTGGCAGCAACGCGACCCCGGCCCGCACCGCGCGTCCCGCCGGCAGCAGGCCCACCGCCGGCGCCGGGCCCGTCGCGATCAGGTCCTCCACCAGCTCCAGGCTGTCCGCGCGGTGCGTCACGCGCGGAGTGAACCGCGCCGTCGACGCCAGCCGGCGGACCACGTCCTCGTCGGCGGTGTTGCGGGAGTTGACGATCCAGCCGTGGTCGCGGAACGCCTCGAACACCGCCACCGTGCCGCCGGCGCCGGCACGGGCCGCGTCGGCCGCCGGCACCGCGAGGCCCCAGTGCGCGGTCCACAGTGGACTTACCGTGATCGCCGGGTCGACGCTCGCCGGAGCGAGGTCGTAGTCGTAGGTGAGGGCGAGGTCGATGTCGTCGGCCAGCAGCGCCGCGAAGGCCTCCTGCGGTTCGTACTCGCTGATCCGCAGCTCGACCCGCGGGTGGTGCTCGGCGAGCGCGGTCGCCGCCGGCAGCACGGATCGCCGCACGGCCGTGGCGAACCCGGCCACGCGCACGGTGCCTGCCGGTTCGGCGCCGGGGTCCAGAGCGGCGCGCGCGGCCTCCACCGCGGCCAGGATCGTCACGGCGTGCTCGGCCAGGCGCCGTCCCGCGGGGGTGAGCCGCAC
Source organism: Amycolatopsis sp. cg9 (assembly GCF_041346945.1). Lineage (NCBI taxonomy): Bacteria > Bacillati > Actinomycetota > Actinomycetes > Pseudonocardiales > Pseudonocardiaceae > Amycolatopsis > Amycolatopsis sp. cg9. The sequence goes on from NZ_CP166850.1 coordinate 8,785,938, forward strand.
GCGGCGGCCGTCCGGTTCGAGCAGGGGCGCGCCGGTCTCCTTCGCCAAGGTCGCGATCTGCTGCGAGACCGTGGACGTCGTGGTGCCGAGGACGTCCGCCACGGCGCGCATCGAGCCGTGGCGGGACAGTTCGAGGAGGAACTGCAGCCTGCGGGTGTCCATCCCGCGATTGTCCACGATTCGTGAACGGTACTTCCACGATCGGCACGTGGACACGAACGGTGTGGGTGCGTTTTGCTCGGTACGTGCTCTCCTCCACCCGTACCGGCGCCGCCTTCGCGGTCGCCGCCATGCTCTGCGTCCAGCTCGGTCTCGCCGTGTCCGTCGGCCTCTTCGACCGCATCGGCCCGGACGGAGCGGCGTGGCTCCGCCTGGCCTGGGCCGGGGTGCTGCTGCTGGTGCTGGTCCGGCCGCGGCCGTCGTCGTTCCGGCGGAGCACCTTCCTCGCCTGCTGCGGCCTCGGCGTGGTCACGGCCGGGATGACCGTGCTGTTCATGAAGGCGGTGGCCCTGCTGCCGCTGGGCACGGCGAGCGCGCTGGAGTTCCTCGGGCCGCTCACGGTCGCCGTCACCCGCGGGCGCGGCGGCAAGAAGCTGTGGCCCGTCCTCGCCGCCGCCGGCGTGGTCCTGCTGACCGAACCGTGGCGGGGTGGCGCGGACCTGCTCGGCGTCGGCTACGCGCTCGCGTCCGCGGTGTGCTGGGCGGCCTACATCCTGCTCACGCAACGGGTCGGCGACGAGGTGGCGGGCGTGCGCGGGCTCGCCGTGTCGATGCCGGTGGCCGGCGTCGTGGCCACGCTCGTCTCCGGCCCGGCCGTGTTCGGCCACCTGACCTGGGAGCTGCTGCTCGCCGGCCTCGGGCTCGCGGTGCTGCTGCCGGTGATCCCGTTCAGCCTGGAAATGCTCGCCCTGCGCCGGCTGAACGCCTCGTCGTTCGGCACGCTGATGAGCCTGGAGCCGGCCATCGCCCTGACGATCGGGTTCGTCGTGCTGCACCAGGTCCCGAACGCCGGCGCGGTGGCCGGGGTCCTGTTCGTCGTGGCGGCCGGCGTCGGCGCCGAACGCAGCGGGGCGCGCGAGCCGGCGATCACAACGCCGGTGTGAGGTCCAGGTGCACGCGGTAGTCGACGATCCGCTCCCCCTCGAGCCGGATCACCGTCACACAAGGCAGTGCCAGCGGCTTTCCCGCGGGTGACTCCGTTTCGATCGTGAAGCGGCAGAACAGCTGGTCGCCATCCACCACGGCGACCTGGTCGACGACGTGGCGGACCCACGGCAGGGCCCCGGCCGCACCGGCCGTCGCCGCGGTGATCGCGGCGCGGCCGGTCAGCGGCTCGGCGTTGCCGAACACGTAGGTGGCGTCGTCGGCGAACCACGCGGCGAACGCCTCGGCGTCGCCCGCGTCGACCGCCGCGCACATTTCGCGGACCATCCGCTCGGCGTTCACTTCCGCAGGCTCAGGCCGTAGCGGGTCATCACTTCCGCGACGAGCTTCATGTCACGCCCGGGCGGCAGCTCGGACAGCTCCTGGTAGTAGTTCTCCAGCCCCGGCGGGGAAACCACCGCGATGATGCGGGTCTCCTCGTCGAACGGGTTGCGGAACACGTGCGGCACCCCGCGCGGCAGCAGCAGCGAGTCGCCCTGGCCGAGGACGTGCCGGACGCCGTCGAGCTCGACCTCGACGCGCCCCCGGACGCACGTGAACAGCTCGTCCTCGCGGCTGTGGACGTGGGTGGGCGGGCCGCCGAGGCCCGGCGGCACGACGTATTCGAACAGCGAGTACGCGCCGTTCGTGTCGGCGCCGGTGAGCCGGGCGTGGATGCCCAGCCCGATCGCGCCGAGGTTCGTCCCGTCGCCGGGGCGGAGCACTCCGGTCGTCACGGTGTCCATCGCGGACTCCTTTCTACAGCGGGGCGTTGGCGGGTTCGGGGGTGCTTCCCAGGCGGGCCAGCACCTTCGGCGGCAACGAGCGGTACGCCGCGGGCGCGACCGGGTTCAGCCAGTGCGTGAACCGGGTGAACCGGCCCAGCTGGACACCGAGGTCGCCGAGCACCTCGTCGGCGTTGTGGATGGAGAACGGGATGATCTTCGTGCCGCGGCAGTGGTGCGCCCCGGTCGCGACGTCCAGGAAGGCGACCTGGGCGACGGCGTCTTCACGGCGCGCAGCCTCGGGCGGCAGGGTGAGCGCGCCGGCCAGGTCGGCCGCGATCCACAGGGCCGCCAGCTCGGCGTTGAGCGGGCTGAAGAACGACGAGTTGTAGCCGTTGAAGTACAGCCCCGGCACGCCGATCGGCTGGATCTGCCGGTACAGCAGGAAGTTCCGGCGCTCGTCGAACAGCCGCTCCTGGACGGGCGCGGGCAGGAACGGCACGCCCTGGGTGAAGCCGGTGGCGCAGACGACGAGACCGGCGGGCAGCACCGTGCCGTCGGCCAACTCGGCTTTCGGCCCGTTGTCGGCGAACAGCCGCTTGATCACCTGGTCGCGGCGGACGCGGATCGAGCCGTCGGCGACCCCTTCGAAGAAGCCCTCGGTGGCCAGGCCGATCGCGTTCTTGACGATGTCCTCCATCCGCCCGCGCGGCACCAGGTCGTGCCGGGCGAGGCCGAACTGGCGCACCGACACCGTCCCGATCGAGTTCAGCATCGCCCGCCGCAGCCGGTTTCCCGGTCCGTGCAGGAACTTCTCGAAGCCCCGCAGCCACCGGTAGCGGAACAGCGCCTCGCCCAGCCGGGTCAGCAGCAGCATCTTGAAGTTGAGCACGCCGGCGATCCTGCGCGGCACCTTCCACAGCAGCTGCCGCGCGATGACGTCGGTGCTCGCGGCGACGCCGCTGATCGCGACCGTCACGTCGCAGGCGGACTTGCCGTAGCCGACCACGAGCACGTGCTCGCCGCGCGCGTCCTCGACGTCGTGGAAGTCCGAGCCGGCCAGCAGCCGCCCGCCGGCCGCCTCGAACTCCGCCCGGCCCGGGTAGTCCGGGAGCGCGGGCTCGCAGAACACGCCGTTCGCGACCACCACCCGGTCGAACCCCGCGGCCCCCTGCGCCGCGGTGGTCACCACCCACCGGCCGCCGTCGGGCACCACCGACGTCACCTCGGTGCCGAGGCGCACGTGCGGCGTGACGCCGAACTCGTCGGCGTAGGCGGCCAGGTACTCCTGGACCTGGGCACCGGTCGGCCATTCCGGGAACTCGCGCGGCATCGGGAAGTCCGAAAAGGAGTACTGCGCCTTCGGGCTCTGCGTCGTCAGCCCGGGGTAGCGCCGGGTCCGGCTCCACACCCCGCCGACGTCCGGCGCCTTGTCGAAGACCTCGACGTCGTGCCCGGCCCGCAGCAGCGCCTTGGCCGTGGTCAGCCCGGCGAGCCCGGCTCCGATGATCGCGACGCGCATGCCCTGCTCCTCCTCGTCGAGGCCGCCGGGGCGGTGCCCGGTCCGGCGTCCGCACAGCGTTCATCAGCGGGACGCCGCGGGCCAACCGGGAGTCCTGCTCACTGGGACGGCAGCTCCGGCCGGGCCACCGCCCACCGCCGGGCGGAGTAGGCGCGGCTCGCCGCCGCGGCCGCCATCCGCACCGCCGGCCCGATCCGGTCCGGCTGCACCGCGGCGCTCGGCCCGGTGACCGACAGCGCGGCCGTGACGCCGCCGGTGAAGTCGAAGATCGGCGCCGCGACGCAGCTGATGCCGGGGTTGCCCTCTTCGCGGTCGTAGGCCCAGCCCTGCTCGTGGACGACGGCGAGCTCGCGCTCCAGCGCGTCGGCGGTGGTGATCGTGCGCGGGGTGCGCCGGGCGAGCCCGGCCGCCACCACCGCCCCGACCGTTTCCGCGTCCGCCCAGGCGAGGATCGCCCGGCCGAGGCCGGAGCAGTGTGCCGGGATGAAGCCGCCGACCTGGTCGAGCATCGGCAGCGGGCGGTGCCCGCTGATCTTCTCGACGACCAGGATCCGGGTGCCCTCGAGCACGCCGAGCTGAACGGTGGTCTTCGCGGCGGCGTAGAGGTCCTGCAGGTAGGGCAGCACCGCTTCGCGCAGCTCGTGGCGCACCGGTACCAGGCCGGACAGCTCGAACAGGCGGTTGCCGATCCGGTACTTCTCCCCCGGCTTGTCCAGCCAGCCGAGCTCGATCATCCGGGCCGCGGTGCGGTGCACGGTCGAGCGCGGCAGGCCCGAGCGTTCGACGAGCCGGGCGAGGGTGAGCTCGCGGTGGGTCACGTCGAACGCGTCCAGCAGCGCGGCGGCCCGTTCGAGCGCGCCGGAGTCCCGGGCAGTGGGACTCATCCTTGGCCGCCGGGGGTCATGGGCCGAATGTAGGGCACATCATGGAGACCAACCAGTCCTTCGCGAACCGGCGCCGCGTCGCCCTCGTCGGCGGCGGCGCCGGTGGCATCGGCTCGGCTTGCGCGGCCGCGCTGCACGCGCGCGGCCACCGCGTGGTCCTCGCCGGGCGCACGGAGACCACCCTGGCCGAGACCGCGCTCGAGCTCGGCCCCGGCGCCGACTACGTCGTCTGCGACCTGGCGGACCCGGCCGCGGCGGCCGGCGCCGTGGACCGCGTGCGCGAGCGGCACGGCTCGCTCGACGTCCTGGTCGCCAACGCGGGCGGTCCCGCGCCGGGCCCGGTGTTCGACGTCCCCGCCGAGCAGTGGCACCACGACCTCGACCTGCTGGTCGTCGGCCCCCTGGCCCTGCTGCGCGCCGCGCTGCCCGCGATGGCCGAGCGCGGGTTCGGCCGCGTCGTCGTGCTGACCTCGACCGCGGTGCGCCAGCCGCAGCCGGGCCTCGCCGCGTCGACCGTGCTGCGCTCGGCGACGACGTCGGCGGCGAAGCTGGCCGCGCTCGAGTACGCCGACCGGGGTGTCACCGTCAACTGCGTCGCCGTCGGTGCGACGCTCACCGCGCGGCGCCTCGAGGTGGTGCGCGGCCGGGCCGGGGTGGCCGGCGTCGACGTCGCGACGGCGCTGGCCGAGGACCTCGCCGCCATCCCCGCCGGGCGGGCCGCGGCACCCCGCGAGGTCGCGGCCGCGGTGGCGTTCCTCGCGTCCCCCGAAGCGGGGTACGTCAACGGGACGGTGCTGGCGGTCGACGGCGGCCGCACGGAATGCCCGGCCTGATGCGAAAGGTGCGCCATGACCACGTCCGGACCCGGCTTCGCGATGCCCGACTTCCTCGCGAGCATCGGCCACGCCGTCCGCCCCGGCGAACAACGCCCGCTCGTCGTGCACGACAGCGAGCTCGAGGAGATCCCGCCGGGCGCCGTCCCGAACCCGACGTCGCTGCGGATCGCCGGGAAGCTGCCGACCACGACGTTCGAGCTCTTCCGGCAGGTCATCCCGGCCGGTGAGAGCTCGGACGTGCAGCGCCACCACCACGAAACCGTCCACTTCGTCCTGACCGGCGACGGGCACAGCGAGATCGAGGACGAGACCGTCACGTGGACGGCGGGGTCGTTCGTCTACACCCCGCCGTGGACCTGGCACCGCCACTACAACGACTCGGCCGAGCACCCGGCCGAGTTCCTGACCATCGAAAACTCGCGGCTGCTCGGCCTGTTCGGGCTCGGCCGCCGGCAGAGCGCGGGCCTGGCGACCATCGCCGAAGCCCGCGCCGACCACCGGGAGGACCAGTGACGACCACCGGACGCAGCGCCCCGCCGATCCCCGACCACGTCGGGATCTGGGGCGAGCTGGGCGAACTCGAGCACACCCTGCGCTACGTCGACGTGCCGCTGGACGGGCAGCCGGTGCGCACCCGTGTCCTGCGGGCGGGCGCCGGACCGGACCTGGTGCTGCTGCACGGCACCGGCGGGCACCTCGAGGCGTACGCCCGCGACCTGGCCGGCCTGGCGCGCGACTTCCGCGTCACGGTCTACGACATGGTCGGCCACGGCTGGTCGGACCTGCCGGACCGGCCGTACACGATCGACGTCCTCTCGGCGCACCTGGTGTCCCTTTTGGACACCCTCGGCATCGGGCGCGCGCACCTGTCCGGCGAGTCGCTCGGGGGCTGGGTGGTCGCGTGGACCGCCGCCCACCACCCGGACCGCGTCGACCGGCTGGTGCTCAACACGCCCGGCAACATCGCCAACAAGCCCGAGGTGATGACCAAGATGCGGGACAGCACGATGGCCGCGGTGCTCGACCCGAGCGACGAGACCGTCCGCCGCCGCGTCGAGTTCCTGTTCCACCACAAGGAGATGGTCACCGACGAGCTGGTGCACCTGCGCCGCCGGGTGTACTCCCGGCCGGGGTTCGTCCAGGCCATCGGCAACACGCTCGTGCTGCAGGACCCCGAGGTGCGCAAGGACTTCGCGTGGGATCCGTCGTGGGTGTCGCGCGTGACCGCGCCGACGTTGCTGCTGTGGACCGGCCACGACCCCACCGGCGGCCTCGACGAGGCCGAGCTGCTGCTGGGCTGGCTGCCGGACGCCCTGCTGCACGTCATCGACGACGCCGGCCACTGGCCGCAGTGGGAGCAGGTCGGCGAGTTCCTCGACGTCCACCGCAGGTGGCTGCTGACCGGCGGGGACCCGTCCTGATGGCCGAGATCGCCGGGTTCGCCGGCATGTCCCACAGCCCGTTCGCGACCCTGCTGCCACCCCCGCCGGCCGGTGGCCCGGGCGCGAAGTTCCTCGCCGACGCGGCTTCGGCGCGCCGCGCGGTGGAAGCACTGGCACCGGACGCGATCGTCGTCATCGGCCCCGACCACTTCCACGGCAACTTCTACGACGTGATGCCCCCGTTCGTCCTCGGCGTCGAGCACGCGACCGGCTTCGGGGACTTCGGCAGCACCGAAGGCCCGCTCCCGGTGGCGGGCGAGCTCGCCTGGTCCGTCCACAACGGACTGACCGACGCCGGCTTCGACGTGTCGCTGTCGTACTCGCTCACCGTCGACCACGGCATCGTGCAGACGTACGAGATGCTCACCGGCGGCACCGCGCTGCCGATGGTCCCGCTGGTGGTCAACACCGCGGCACCCCCGCTGCCCTCGCTGCGGCGGTGCGTCGCGCTGGGCCGGGCGCTGGGCGAGGCGCTGCGCGCGCCGGGCTCCCCCGGCCGCGTGCTGGTGGCGGCGAGCGGCGGCCTGTCGCACTGGCTCCCGTCCAACGACCCGCGCGAGGTGGCGGGCGAGCGCCGCGAGTCCCTGATCCACGGCCGCGCGAACATCCACGCCTTCGCGGCAGCCCGCGAACCCCGCGTCCGCGCCATGGCGGGCGACCCCACCGCCCGGGTCAACCCGGAGTGGGACACCTGGTTCCTCGGCCGCCTGACCGCGGACGACCCCGACTCGGTGGCCGCACTCGGCCACGAGAAGCTGGAAGCACTGGCCGGCAGCGGCGGCCACGAGGTCCGCTGCTGGCTGATCGGCCAGGCGGCGACCGCCGCACCCCTGAAGTGGACCAGCTACGAACCGGTCCCCGAGTGGATCACCGGCATGGGCATCGGCACCACGTTCCCGATCGGCTGACCACGGCGGGACTCACCGCGGCTTCGTCGGCGGGGTGGTCCCCGTCCGTTCGTCGCCGTAGCTCAGCCAGGTCCCGATCGGCGGGTGCTGGCCGACGCCCGGGCGGCGGTGGTCGCACACCCCGCCGGGGAAGGCCGCGCGCAGCCGCTCCTGGTCCGCGGCCGTGAAGGTGACCGGGTAGTCGCGGAAGTCCAGCGGCTTCAGCCGGCACTTCAGCACGTCCAGCGAGAGGCTCTCGCCCGCCACCATCCGGGTGTTGGCCGCCACCGGGTACTGCGCGCCGCACCGGCCGCTCGCCGGGTACGTCAGCTTCTCGGTGATCCGGGACGCGGCGGAGAGGTAGCACCCGTCGCCGAGATCGGCCGGGCGGTTCGCCAGCACCTTCTGCTGGGGAGTCCGGTGCGAAGCGTCGGCGTCGATCGCGGTGAGCCAGCGGTCCATCGCGTCGAGCTCGTAGGCGCCGGCGGCCGCCGCTTCGGGTGCGGTGGGGTGGTTTTCGATGATGACCTGGTTGCCCGCGGTGCCGTTGGCCCGCAGAAGCCGTTGCCGCATCACGTAAGACCACTCGGTGGTGTGGATGTCGTTGCCGAACCCGGCGAGGTCCAGGTCGGTCCGCTGGTCGATGATCGGCGTCTCCCGCAAGCCCTGCGAAGCCGAGTTCACGATGTCTTCGGCGTACACCGTCTCGAGCGCCTTCGGATCGGCGGCGATCCGCTGCGCCACGGGCTTTCCGGTGTGGTCGAGCCCGCCGATGGCGGCGTTGAGGTCGGCGAACTGCGCCGCGGTGATCGTCCCGGACTTCAGCGCGGCCAACCCGTACTGCACGCCGGTGGTGTCCAGCGGGCTGCGCACGAACCCGGTCTTCGGGTCGCGCCCGAGCTGGTTGGCCAGCTGCTCGTTGGAGTTGCACTTCACCCCGCGCGGGTTGGTGACCGGATCCCAGCGGGCCGCGACCGGGATGGCCGCGTTGCAGCTGCCGGTCGCGGTGGCGCGGTTGGCGAAGGTCTGCTCCCAGGAAACGCAGGTGTCGTAGCTGGCGAAGCCCGCGACGGCCTGCTTCTGCGCCGCGGTGAACGACGCGCCGGGCCCGGCGAAGTACTGGTTCAGCAGGCGGCAGTCCGACACCGGGCCGCCCACGCTCAGCGGGTCCGGGAACGACACGCCGGGGATGATGCCGTCGACGATGCCGGGGTAGTTCTCGGCGATGTCGTACTGCTGGATCGCCCCGCCCGAGCCACCCCAGCCGATCGTGTGGGCGACCGGGCCGTAGGTCTCGATGAAGTGCTCCTTGACCATCATCGCCGCTTCGGCCGAGATGATCGGGCTGCAGTTGTTGTCGAGCACGTTCAGGCTCGACGACGCGACCGCGTACCCCTGGGCCAGGAACAGGTCGTTGACGACCCCGCCGGTCGAGGTGCCTTGGTGGTAGCCCGCGTTGCACCCGCCGCCGAAGGTGTAGACCAGCTTCCCGTTCCAGCCGCGGTCCGGCGCCACGGGCGACGGCTCGCCGTCGTAGAGCGCCGCCAGCTCGTAGACGGCGCGGTCGATCGTGCCGCGCTCGACGCGGACCACGTACGGCACCGCGTGGCCGCCGACCGTGGCCGTCGCGAGGTCCGCCGGCCGGGCCGCCGGGTCCGCCAGCGGCGCGAACACCCCGGCGGTGGTCTTGTACCGGTAGCTCACCTGGGTCGGGGCGCTGCAGAACGGCTGCACCGCCGGCGGCAGGCCGAACGCCTGGGTCTCGCAGTAGAACGGGAGCTGCTGCGAGCCGGAGAAGACCGGCCCGGTGCCCGGGTGGTTGGTGACGCGCAGGTTCGCCCGCTGCTCCGGGCCGCGTCCGCTCGTCCGGGCGCTCAGCTCGTTGGCGCCGTCGCGCAGGCCGGTCACCAGGCCGAGCAGGCTGCCGTCGGGCTGGGCCCGGAACCCCGCTGTGACGTCGTGGCCGTTGGCGCTGACGTCGACCCGCACGGGTCGCGCCGGCGGGACGACCTTGACCAGGACCTGGCCGCCGCTGACGAGCGCCGGCCGCGGGTTCGACACGCTCTCGATCGTCAGCTGCCGCCCGGGCGGGGTACCGGGAGCGGCCACCGCGGCCGCCGGCCCCAGCAGGAGGACCGGCGCGGTCAGGGCCGCCACCACGGTGGATGAGCGCAAAGCACGGTTCGCCACCAGACACTCCGCTCGCTCGTGGCATCGCGTCGACGCGACACCGGGCAGCTGCCGGTATAGCACCTGCGGCGGCACCGCGACAGCGCCGTTCGCCGGCCGGGCGGGCTCCCCGCACGACGTACCGCCGGCACTGCCGACGGCCCTCCCCGGGGCGGCGGAGGCACCGACGTGGACCACACCCGGCCTGCTGACCGCGGCGGCGACGGTGGCCACCGCGCGGGTGGTGGCGCCGGCGGGTGCCCAAGCCCGTGCACGAGGCATTGGCCGTGCTGCCCCGCGCGCACTGCCGGTCAGGTGGGGACCACGTGGCGTGGCTGCTCGCCGGGGGCGCGGTGCCGGCCTGACTCTGGGCCGCCACACTTTCGGGTGACGTCCGGCCCGGTCCGGTGCGAAAGCCGCGCGGGCGGGCACCCCACTTCCTCGCGAGTCCGCACGGCGAGAGAGGTGCCCATGCTGCCCGAGGACGAACGCCGCGCGCTCGAGCGGATCGAAGCCGAGATCTCCGCCACGGACCCCACCCTCGCCCAGCGGTTCCGCCGGCCGCCCCAGGGCTGGCGCCTGTTCTTCGTACTGCTCGCGGTCACGGGCGCGTGCGCGCTCGTCGTCGGCGTCCTCGCCGGCAGCGCGACCCTGACGGTCGTGGGCCTCGCGACGGTCGGCGTGCTGGTCGTGGACCACCTCTCCCGGCGGAGTCGCGCCTGAGGAGCGGGGGCCGGTGTTTCGCGGTGGCGGTGCGGGTACCCGGGCCACCATGGGCAGGCAGAGGCCAGGGCCGCTGCGGTGGATCCGGTACGTCTACGGCGCGCGGCTGCCCGACCGCTATCGCGAGTGGGTCCTGCACGACGCCACCGCGAAAACGTGGCTGATCCGGTTCGCGATCCGGATCTGCTTCGAAGCGCTGCCCTGGCTCGCGGCGGCCTTCGTCCTGGTGGTCACCCTCACCCCGATCCCGGTTCCGCTGCTGCTCACCGGGCTCGCGCTGAGCTTGTTCCTCGGCCTGTTCTTCACCTTGACCAGCGCCGACGAGCTCGCCGAAGTCCGGCTCGGCAAGCACGGCTTCCCCCGCGGAACCGGCAAGAAGGTCCGCGCCGAGCACGGGCGTCCCGCGACGTGGCCGTGAGGCCGGCGAACCCTTCGACGACCTGCCGCGCCCCGGGCTGATCCACGTCGACGGTCCGGTCGCAGCGGGGCTGATCCGGCTTCACCAGCTCGCCCGGCTTCCCGTGCTGGATAAACCAACGAAGTTCCCGGCATTCCGGGCGACAATATTAAGTCAAGCGCTTGATTTACCATCCTTTCACTGCTTGACTGACGATGTCGATCTTCTTGCGTGCGCAGCGAAAGGAACCGCATGTCCCCCCTTCCGGCAGACCCGGCCGGCACCCGGTTCGATCCCGAGGAGCTCGGCTTCGATCCCGCGGCCCTGCGCAGCAAGTACCGCCGGGAACGGGACCGCCGGATCCGCCCCGACGGCGCCGCCCAGTACCGGCGGGCGGCGGGCGAGTTCGGTTACTACGCCGTCGATCCCTACACCGAACGGGCCGAACGGCCGCCGGTCGGGGACCGGGTCGAGGCGGTCGTCGTCGGCGGGGGCTTCGGTGGCCTGCTGACCGGTGCCCGGCTGCGGGAGGCCGGGGTGACCGACATCCGCGTGCTCGACGAGGCCGGGGACTTCGGCGGCACCTGGTACTGGAACCGCTACCCGGGCATCCACTGCGACATCGAGTCCTACGAATACCTGCCCTTGCTGGAAGAGGTCGGCTACCTGCCGAAGTGGCGCTACGCGCCGGGCGAGGAGATCCGGCAGCACGCGATCGCCATCGCGAAGCACTACGACCTCTACCGGGACACCCTGTTCCACACCCGCGTCACCGAGCTGCGCTGGGACGACGCCGCCGGCGAATGGCAGGTGCGCACGGACCGCGGCGACGACTTCCGCGCCCGCTACGTCGTCGTGTCCTCCGGCACGCTCACGCAGCCGAAGCTGCCCGGCATCCCCGGGATCGAGACCTTCCGCGGGCACACCTTCCACACCAGCCGCTGGGACTACGGCTACACCGGCGGCACCGCCGACGGTGGCCTTCACCGGCTCGCCGACAAGAAGGTCGGGGTCGTCGGCACCGGCGCCACCGGGATCCAGGTCATCCCCCACCTCGGCCGCGACGCCCGGCAGCTCTACGTCTTCCAGCGCACGCCCTCGTCGGTGGACGTGCGCGGCAACCGCCCCACCGACCCCACCTGGGCGGCGTCGCTGAAGCCGGGCTGGCAGCGGGAGCGGATGGACAACTTCCTCGCCCTCGTCACCGGCGGCCACGTCGACACCGACCTGATCGGCGACGGCTGGACCGGCACCGGCCGGCTGCAGCGCCAGATGCTCAGCGGAACCGTCGACACCGCCCTGCCGGTCGAGGACCGCGAGTACCTCGACGAAATCGCGGACTTCCGGAAGATGAACGAGATCCGCGCCCGCGTCGACGAGGTCGTGACCGACCCGGCCACGGCGGAACTGCTCAAGCCCTGGTACCGCTACATGTGCAAGCGGCCAACGTTCAGCGACTCCTACCTGCAGACGTTCAACCGCCCCAACGTCACGCTGGTCGACACCGCCGACTCGGGCGGCATCACCCGGATGACCGAGAACGCCGTCGTCGTCGGCGATCGCGAGGTCGAGCTGGACTGCGTCATCTTCGCCACCGGCTTCGAAGTCGGCGTTTCCGGCATCCTCTCCGGCGCGCTGCCGGTGTACGGCCGCGGCGGCACGCCCTTGCTGCAGGCGTGGCGGCAGGGACCGAAGACACTGCACGGCTTCTACAGCCACGGCTTCCCGAACCTGTTCCACCTCGGGCCGCTGCAGAACGCCTCCGCCGTGAACTTCGTGCACATCCTCCAGGAGCAGGCCGCGCACATCGGCGCGGTCGTCGCCGAGGCCCGCAAGCGCGACGCCCGGTGTGTCGAGCCGACCGCCGAAGCCCAGGAGGCGTGGGTCGCCACCCTTCGCGCCCACGCCCGCGACAACTCCGTGTTCCTGGCGGCGTGCACCCCCGGTTACTACAACAACGAAGGCAAACCCCGGCCGGCGGGCAACTCCTTCGCCCCGGGGCCGATCGTCTTCCACGATCTGCTCCGCCGCTGGCGCGAAGAAGGCGGGATGGACGACGTCCTGGTCGGCGCATGAGCGGCTTCCGCACCTGCCGGCTGACCCGGGAAACGCCGCTGCGGGGGTCGAACGGAGTCGCCTTCGGCCCGGACGGGCGGCTGTACGCGGCGCAGTTCCTGGCCGGCGAAATCAGCGCCGTCGACGTGGCCACCGGCGAGGTCGAGGTGATCGTGCCGGCCGGTGGGCCGGTGCAGGCACCGGACGACCTCGCGTTCGGTGCCGACGGGTCGATGTACATCACCGACCTCGTGCCCGGCCGGGTGTGGCGCCGGCGTCCCGACGCGACGTTCACCCTGGTCACCGACCAGGTCCGCCTGCCCAACGGGATCGCCTGCGTCGGCGACCGCCTGTTCGTCAACGAGATGGTCCCGGACGGCCGGCTGCTGGAGCTGGGCGCGGCCGGGCCCGTCGTGCTCACCGGCGGGCTGGCCATGGGCAACGCCATGCAACTCGGCCCGGACGGTGCCCTCTACTACCCGCACATGCTCACCGGCGAGGTCTTCCGGATCCCGCCCGACGGGGGTACCCCGGAGCTCGTCGCCGCGGCCGTGCACGAGCCGGTCGCCGTCCGGTTCGACCGGGGCGGCGTGCTGCAGGTGCTTTCCCGCGGCGCGGCCGGCATCGTCACCCGCATCGACCTGTTCGGCACCGGTGACCGGACGCTGCTCACCAGCGGGCTGCCGGCCCTGGACAACGCCGCTTTCGACGCGGAGAACCGCATGTTCGTCTCCAGCTACGCCGGCGGCGGCATCACCGAACTGCACCCCGACGGCCGGACCCGGGAGATCGCACCGCGCGGCTTCGCCGGCCCCTACGGCGTGACGGTCGACCTCGGCGGCACCGTGCTCACCGCCGACCACTACCGCGTCGCCGAACCGCGGCAACCGGCGGGCGAGGTCACCACGACCGAACTGCTCACGTTCGCGCACGGCATCACCGCCGACGGCGACCTACTGCACCTGACCTCCCAGTTCGGGCAGGTCCGGACGTACGACCGGACGACGCGGGCCGTCCGCGTGCGAGCGGACGGCCTGGCCGAGCCGGTGGGCATCGCCGTCCGCGCGGACGGCGTGCTCGTGGTCGCCGAGGCGGGCGCGGGCCGCGTCCTCACCATCGCCACCGATGACACGGTCAGCGTGCTCGCCGGCGGCTTCGGCCACCCCGTCGACGTGGCCGCCGACAGCGCGGGGCAGTGGTATGTCAGCGACGAGGAACGCGGCGCGGTGTACCGCCTCGACGGTGCGACCCCGGTCCTCGTGGCGGACGGACTCGATGCCCCGCAGGGGATCGCGGCCGGCGACGGCTGCCTGTACGTCGCCGAAACCGCGGCGGGCCGGCTCGTCGCGGTGGACCTCGGCAGCGGTGCGGTCCGGAAGGCCGCCGACCTCCCGGCGAATCCCGGCCGGCCCGGCGACCTGCCCGCATTGCGCGCCCACGGCCTGCCCGGTGTCCCCCGGCCCTTCGCCGGCCTCGCCGTGGCCGCCGACAAGTCCCTCTACGCCGCCGCCGGCGGCACCGTCCTGCACCTGACTCCCGCGGAGGAATCGTGACCGCCCCCGCCCGCGGGCAGGTCCTCCAGGCACTCAGCGGCCTGCTGCTCGCCTTGTTCGTCTCCACGCTGAGCAGCACCGTGGTGTCCACCGCGCTGCCGCGCATGCTGCACGACCTGCACGGCTCCCCCGTCCAGTACGCCTGGGTCGTCACCGCCACGCTGCTCGCGGCCACCGCGGCCACCCCGATCTGGGGCAAGCTCGCCGACCTCTACCCCAAGAAGTCGCTCATCCAGATCACCACCGTCGTCTTCATCGCCGGCTCGGTCGCCGCGGGCCTGGCGCAGAACACCGGCCAGCTCATCGGGGCCCGCGCACTGCAGGGCATCGGCGTCGGCGGCCTGCAGTCCCTGGTCCAGATCGCCATCGCCGCGATGATCCCGCCGCGCGAACGCGGCCGCTACGCCGGTTACCAGAGCAGCGTCACGGCGCTGTCCACCATCGGCGGGCCGCTGCTGGGCGGCTTCATCGTCGACACTTCGTGGCTGGGCTGGCGGTGGTGCTTCTTCATCGGCGTGCCCGTGGCGCTGGCCGCTCTGGTCCTGCTCCAGCTGACCCTGCGGCTGCCCGTGGTGCGGCGGGAGAACGTGCGGATCGACTACTGGGGCGCCACCCTCATCACCGGCGGGGTCAGCCTGCTGCTGATCTGGGTGTCCTTCGCCGGCGACTCGTTCCCGTGGGCGTCCTGGCAGACAACCGTGCTCGTCGGCGGTACCGGCGTCCTGCTCGGGCTCGCCGCCTGGGTCGAAACCCGCGCCGCCGAGCCCGTCGTCCCCCCGCGCATCATCCGGCAGCGCACCACCGCGCTCGCCATCCTCGGCAGCCTGGCCGCCGGCACCGCGATGTACGGCGCCGCGGTCTTCCTCAGCCAGTACTTCCAGGTCAGCCGGGCCCACACGCCGACCGAGGCCGGGCTGCTGACCATCCCGATGATGGCCGGCATCCTCGTCTCCTCCATCGTCGCCGGCCGCCGGATCAGCCGCAGCGGCCACGTCAAGCCGTTCCTCGTCGCCGGCGCCCTCAGCCTCACCGCGGGCTTCGCGGGCCTCGGCTTCATCGACGAGCGCACTCCCCTGCCCTTCATCGCCGTCGCGATGCTGCTGATCGGCACCGGGGTCGGCATGACCCTCCAGAACTTCGTGCTGGTCGTGCAGAACGCCGTCCCCCTGCGCGACATCGGCGCGGCCAGCGCCACCGTCTCCTTCTTCCGCTCCCTCGGCGGCACCATCGGCGTCGCCGTCCTCGGCGCGGTCCTCGCCCGCCAGGTCGCCGGCCGGACCGCGGCCGGCGACCTGCCACCGGCGGCCTACGGTGCCGCCACCGGCCACATCTTCGCCGTCTCGGCCGGGATCGCACTGCTCGGCGTCCTCGCCGCGGTCCTGCTGAAACCCGTACCGCTCCGGGACAGCCTGGAGCTGCCCGGCGCCGCGGAAGAACCGGCGGACGTCCGCAGATCCACCCGAGGGAAGGAATCCCATGCCGCAGAACGGCGATGACGGCCGCTTCACCGACCGCACCATCATCGTGACCGGCGCCGGATCCGGCATCGGCCGCGCCGCCGCGGTCCGCGTCGCCGCCGAAGGCGGGCACGTGGTGGCCGCCGATCTCGACCCGGCCCGGCTGGCCGACCTCGTCGCGCAGTGCGGCGAGGAATCCGTCACCGCCGTCGCGGGGGACATCACCGAGCCGGCGGTGCTGGCGCGGGTCGTCGCGGCGGGCGGCAGCCGGATCGACGGGCTGGCCAACGTGGCCGGGATCATGGACGGTTTCCTGCCACCGTCCGAAGTGGACGACGCGGTGTGGGACCGCGTGCTGGGCATCAACCTGACCGCGACCATGCGGCTGACCCGGGCGGTCCTGCCGGGGATGATCGAGGCGGGCCGCGGGTCGATCGTGAACGTCGCTTCGGAGGCGGCGTTGCGCGGGTCGGCGGCGGGCGCGGCCTACACCGCGTCGAAGCACGCGGTGGTCGGCTACACCGCCAGCGTCGCGTTCTTCCACGGCGCGCAAGGGGTCCGGGCGAACGCGGTCGCCCCGGGACCGACGATCACCGGCATCGACGGCGGGATGCGCTCGTCGTACGCGGCCGGACGCAGCGGTCCGGTCCTGCGGGCGACCATGCCGGCCCCGGCGGCACCCGAGCACGTGGCGGCCTCGATCGTGTGGCTGCTCAGCGACGACGCCACCAACGTCAACGGCGTGGTGCTGCCCAGCGACGGCGGCTGGTCGGTCGCCTGAGCGCGGCGCCGGTCACCGCCCGCGTGGCACCAGCTCGAGCGTCGCGGCCCTGGCCTCCTGGCTCGTGATCGACCGCACCGGGCTCGAGTAGCGGCGGTACTTCTCGCGGTACGCCGCGTCGATGCGGTCGTTCAGCTCCTCGTCCTCGATGTCCGCAAAGGACACGTCGTACTCGGTGCCACCGACGCGGACACGTCCTTCGGGGCTGCAGGCGACCGTGGCCGGCCGCTCACCGCGGTAGCAGGCCCCGCACGAGGGTGTGGACCGTTCCGGTGACCACGGCGTCGGGTGGCCGGTCGCCGATCATGCCGCCGGTGATGACCGATGCCAGTCCCCGCAGGACCGTGAGCACGGCCATCGCGACGCGGTCCGGCTCGTCGCCGACGATCTCGCCGCGTTCCATCGCGTCGCCGATGAGCGCCACCGGGGCGGCGAACGCCCGCTCGTTCGCCTCGCGCAGCTCCGGGCGGGCCGGGTTGTCCTTGTGCGCGAACACCAGCGCCAGCAGGGCCGGGAACCGGGTGGCGAACCCGACGTAGACCTGCGCGAACGCGGTCAGCCGCGCCTCGAAGTCGCCCTTCGCCCGGCCGAGGCCCTCGTCGAGCTCGTCACCGAGGCGCCGCAGGCCGCGCAGGGCGAGGGCGTCGAGCAGTGCCTGCTTGTCGGCGAAGTGCTGGCGCGGCGCGCTGTGGCTCACGCCCAGCTCGCGGGCGAGACCCCGCAGCGAAAGCGCGGCCGGGCCGCCTTCCGCGAGGGCGCGCTCGGCCTGGTCGAGCAGCGCGGACCGCAGGTTGCCGTGGTGGTAGGGCGCCGCCGTGTCGTCCATGGCCGCAGTGTAGCCACCGCCCACAATGTAGTCATTGACAATATTGTAGTCGCTGCCTACATTCGGACGGAGAACACGAAGCCAGGGAGGCCGTCATGGTCCGGTTCCACCACGTCAGCGTTTCCGTCGCCGACCTCGACGCGCAGCGGCGCTGGTACGCCGACGCCCTCGGCTTCACCGAGGTGGTCGAGCAGTTCGAGGTGCCGGAGGCAGGTGTCCGCACCGCCGTGGTGCAGACCGGCGGCGGCACCCGGATCGAGCTGATCGAACGGGCCGGTTCCACCCGCCCGGAGACGTTCGCCGACCCGGTGGACGTCCTCCGCGTCCAGGGCTACGGCCACTGGGCCCTCGAGGTCGACGACCTCGACGCGACGTACGCCCGGCTGACCGGCGCGGGCGCGCGGGCGGTGTGGCCCCCGGCCGACGCCGTCCGGCCCGGCGCCCGGTTCGGCTACGTCAAGGACCTCGAAGGCAACCTGATCGAGCTCATCCAGCCCGCCTGAGCGGCGGGGCCGAGCCGGCACGTCCGCCTTCGTTCACTCCGAGACGACGATGACGTGCAAGCTCCTCGGCCCGTGCACGCCTTCCACCCTGGTCAGCTCGATGTCGCTGGTGGCGCTGGGCCCGCTGATCCAGGTCTGCGGACGGGCCGGGTCCAGCGCGGCGACGGCCTGCGGCACGCCGGGCACGATGCGGTCCTCGCGGAGCACGCACACGTGCACGTCGGGCACGAGGCTCAGCGCTCGCCGGCCCTGGCCGGGGCCGTGGTCGAGGACCAGCGTTCCGGTGGTCGCGATCCCCAGCGCGGCCGTGGTCACGACGGCGTCGAACCCGGCCAGCTCCGCGGTGGTTCCGGCCCGCGCCGCGCCGGTGCCGCCGATCTCGACCGGGAACCCTTCGGGCACCAGCACCTTCCGCGCCGATCCCAGTGCGCTCCGGATGGCCCCGGGCAGTTCGGCGGTGGTGCAGCGGGTGAGCTCGGCGCGGTAGTCGACCACGCGCTCGGCGAACAGCGCGACGACGTCGTCGACCACCACCGAGCGGTAGCCGCGCGGGACGGCCGCTTCGGCCTGAGTCGTGGTCCGGATGGCGCCGCGGACGGCCGCCAGGATCTCCTCGCGGGCGGTCGTCATCGCTTTTCCCTTCGCCACCAGGCGCGGAACGACTCGCGCGGCGGCGCGGGCAGGTCGCGCGCGTTCGTCCACAGTGAACCGGGCCACGGCAGGCGGGACAGCCCGCGACGACCGCCCGGCAGCACCCGCCGGCCGAACCGGTGCGCGAGGCTCAGGCCGCGTTCGGCGAGACCGAGCCGCCGGGCGTCGGAGAGCACCCACGACGCCGCTTTCATGGCCACCGCCTCGGGTTTGGGCGGGCCGCCGCGCTGCGCGTCGACCACCCGGGAGCGCAGGTGCACCAGCACCTCGGGGATGTCGATGCGGACCGGGCACGCTTCGAAGCAGGCACCGCACAGGCTGGACGCGTACGGGAGGGAGTCGGTCTGCTCGTCGACGCCGACGCCCTTGAGCAGCGGGTTGAGGATCGCGCCGATCGGCCCGGGGTACACCGAGCCGTAGGCGTGCCCGCCGGTGCGCTCGTAGACCGGGCAGACGTTGAGGCACGCCGAGCAGCGGATGCAGCGCAGGGCCTGGCGGCCGATCTCGTCGGCGAGCGCCCGGGTGCGGCCGTTGTCGAGCAGTACGACGTGCATCTCCTGCGGCCCGTCGCCCGGGGTGGTGCCCGACCACGTCGAGGTGTACGGGTTCATCCGCTCCCCCGTGCTCGACCGCGGCAGCAGCTGGAGGAACACGTCCAGATCGGACCACGTGGGCACGACCTTTTCGATGCCCACGACCGAAACGAGTACTTCCGGGAGCGTCAGGCACATCCGGCCGTTGCCCTCGGACTCCACGACCACGAGGGTGCCGCTCTCGGCCACGGCGAAGTTCGCGCCGGAGACGGCCATCTTCGCGCGCAGGAACTTCTCGCGCAGGTGCAGCCGGGCGGCGCCGGCCAGCTCGGCCGGGTCGTCGGTCAGGCCCTCGGGCGCCGGGCGGCCCGCCGTGGCCATCTCGCGGCGGAAGATCTCCCGGATCTCCGCGCGGTTGCGGTGGATCGCCGGCACCAGGATGTGGCTGGGCAGGTCGTCGCCGAGCTGCACGATGAGTTCGGCGAGGTCGGTTTCCCACGCGGTGACGCCGTGCTCGGCGAGCGCCTCGTTGAGCCCGATCTCCTGGGTGGCCATCGACTTGACCTTGACCACTTCGTCGACGCCGTGCTCCCGGGCGATCCGGGCGACGACGTCGCAGGCCTCCCGGGCGTCCCGGGCCCAGTGCACGGTGGCGCCCCGGGCCCGCAGGGCCGCTTCGAGGGTCAGCAGGTGCTCGTCGAGGCGGCGCAGCGTGTTGTCCTTGATCGCGGCACCGGCCAGGCGCAGTTCCTCCCACTCGGCCACTTCGGCGACGACGGCCGCGCGCTTGCCGCGGATCGTGCCGGTGGCGTGGGCGAGGTTGCGGCGCAACTGCGTGTCGGCCAGCGCTTCCCGGGCCGCCGCCGGGAAGGCGGGCATGCCGACGAACGTGGCGCTCACGCGTCCCCCTCGGTCGAAGCCAGCACGTCGGCCAGGTGCAGCACGCGGACACCGGACCGCTGCCGCGACAGCAGGCCGCCCACGTGCAGCAGGCACGAGTTGTCGCCCGCGACGAGCACCTCGGCTCCGGTCTCGCGGACGTGCCGGGCCTTGTCCGCGCCCATGGCGGTGGACGTCTCGGCGTTCTTCACCGCGAAGGTGCCGCCGAAGCCGCAGCATTCGTCGGCCGCGGGCAGCTCGACGAGGTCGAGCCCGCGGACCGCGCGCAGCAGCCGCAGTGGCTTGTCGCCGACGCCGAGCATGCGCAGTGAATGGCAGGTCGGGTGGTAGGTGACGCGGTGCGGGAAGTAGGCGCCGACGTCGGTGACGCCGAGCACGTCGACGAGGAACTCGCTCAGCTCGTAGACCTTCGGCCCGGCTCCCGCTGCGTCCCCGGCGCGCCGGGCGACGAGACCGTGCTGGTGCCGGGCCGAGCCGGCGCACGAGCCCGACGGCGTCACGACGGCGTCGTACCCGGCGAACGCGTCCGCGAAGGCGCGCACGACCGGCACCGCCTCGTCGAGGTAGCCGGTGTTGATCATCGGCTGGCCGCAGCAGGTCTGGGCCGGCGGGAAGTCGGCGGCCACGCCGAGGCGCCGCAGCAGCCGGAACACCGCCTTGCCGGTGTCCGGGAACAGCGAGTCGTTGATGCAGGTGACGAGCACGGCGACGTTCACGCGCCCCCCTCGGTCACCGCGCCGGGCGGCTCCAAGACTGCACGTCCCGGATCAGGCCGCACCATCGCGCCCTCCACATTAAAAGGTTTCAAGTCCCGGCACGGTGACGCTACTACCCGTTCCTTCCGGAAGTCAACGAGGAGAGCGGAGCCCTGGATGAAACGTTCTACGCTGTCGGCTCACCTGTACCGGACCCGCGTCCAAGGTCGCCCTCGCCGGCCACCGATGGGCGGTACACCCAGGCTCACGCACGGCGCACGATGAAGCGGTGGCGGTCCAGCCCGTTCCCTACCCCTTCGCGGACGCCGTCGCGCTGCAGGTCCACCCGCGGTTCGCCGAGCTGCGGAAGTCCGCGGCGCCGGCCCGCGTCACGATGCCCTACGGCGGTGACGCCTGGCTCGTGACGCGCTACGAGCAGACGCGGTTCGTGCTGTCGGACTCCCGGTTCTCGCGCGCCGCCGCGGCCGGGGCGGACGTGCCGCGCGGGCGTCCCGGCTTCGAACCGGCCGGCAACCTGCTGGCCATGGACCCGCCGGAGCACGACCGGGTCCGGGCGCTGGTGGCCAAGGCGTTCACCGGCCGGCGGGTGGAGCTGCTCCGGCCCCGGATCCAGGAAATCCTCGACACGCTCCTCTACGGCATCAGCCCGCCCGTGGACTTCGCCTCGGCGGTGGCGTGGGAGCTGCCCGTGCAGGTGATCGGCGAGCTGCTCGGCGTGCCGCCGGGCGAGCGCCGGATGGTGCGCGAGTGCACCGAAACGCTCGTCGCCTCGGGCGGGACCGTGACCGCCGCCGACGTCGCGGAAGCACGCGGGAGGCTGGCGGCCGCGCTGACCACGCTGATCGCGCGGCGCCGGGCCGAGCCCACCGACGACCTGCTGACCGCGCTCGTCGCGGCCCGCGACGAGGACGACCGCCTGACGGACGGCGAACTGCTCATGCTCGGCGTGGCGCTGCTGGCCGGCGGCCACGAGACCACGGCGAACCTGATCGGCAGCTTCCTGGTCGAGCTGCTGGCCGACCGCGAACGCTGGACGGCGCTCGTCGCACGTCCCGAGCTGATCCCGTCGGCGGTGGAGGAGCTGCTGCGGTTCGTGCCGCTGGCGACGGTCGTGGACCTCGCGCGGATCGCCACGGAGGACCTCGAGCTCGGCGGTCAGGTCATCCGGGCCGGCGACGCGGTCCTGGTCCAGCTGGACTCGGCCAACCGCGACGAATCGGTGTTCGCCTCGGCCGGGGACCTGGACTTCGGCCGCAGGGTCAACCACCACGTGGCGTTCGGCTTCGGTGCGCACCACTGCGTCGGCGCGCCGCTGGCGAGGCTGGAGCTGCGCGTCCTGCTCTCGACACTGGTTCGTCGCCTGCCGGGCCTGCGCCTCGCGATCG
Source organism: Amycolatopsis sp. cg9 (assembly GCF_041346945.1). Classification (NCBI taxonomy): domain Bacteria; kingdom Bacillati; phylum Actinomycetota; class Actinomycetes; order Pseudonocardiales; family Pseudonocardiaceae; genus Amycolatopsis; species Amycolatopsis sp. cg9. Next base: position 8,808,026 of record NZ_CP166850.1, read on the forward strand.
CCGCGGAGGACCTCGAGTGGCGCCGCGACGGATTGCTGCGCGGCGTCGCGAGCCTGCCCGTCACCTGGTAGCGGGCTCGGCCGGACCCGCTGTCCATTGTGGACCACTGAACCACCCGGTGCGCGACCACGGTCACCCGCGGGTCGACCGGTCCGCCCCACTGGCCGCCGCGAGGAGGGTGAGCGCGGCTTGGCGTGCGTCGTCCCCGACGCCGCTCCGGTCGTGGTGGTCCGCCACGACGGTGGCGCCCTCGACGAGGATGAGCAGCTGGCGCGCGAGGCGCTGCGGGTCGGCGACCCCGGCCCGATCGGCGATCGCGGCGAGCAGTTCCCGGTAGCGGCCGAGGTGGCGCGCCGTGATGGCCCGGACGGTGCTCGTGTGGTGCTGGGCGGCGGCGTTGAGCATGGCGCAGCCGCGGAAACCCGGCACGTCGTACCACGCTTGGAGGGCCTCGAACAGCGCGCCGAGCTGAGCGGCCGGGTCGTCGCCGGCGGCGTCGACGGCGTCGGTCAGCCAGCGCACGACCCGGTCGCTGCGCGCTTCGAGCATCGCTTGCACGAGCCCGTCCTTGGTGCCGAAGTGCCGGTAGAGCGTCTCCTTGGACACGCCGAGACGCGAGCAGAGTTCCGCGACGCCGATGCCGTCGAGCCCGCGTTCGTAGAGCACCTGGGTGGCGTTCCGCAGGATCGTGGCGCGCGTGCGGCCGGGGTCGATGGTCGAGCCTTTGGCGACGGGCATACCCCGATGGTACCGATCGGTTCGATCAGTGTGCTAGCGTCCGGATCGTACCGATCGGTTCGAACTGGGGGTGGGCATGACGGCAGGCCAGGCCACCCGGCTGGCGTTCGGGACCGCGTCCGCCCTCGGGCTCGCGCGGTTCGCCTACGGGCTGCTCGTGCCGGCCATGCGGGACGACCTCCGGTGGACGTTGGCCGACGCGGGGGCGATCAGCACCGCGAACGGGCTCGGCTACTTGCTCGGCGCGGTGATCGCGGCCGCGTCGGTGCGGCGGTGGGGCACCGCCGCGGTCTTCCGCTGGGGCATGGTCGTCACGGCGGTGGCGCTGGGCGGCACGGCGGCCAGCGACGTCTTCGCCGTCCTGCTGACCCTCCGTGCCGTGGCCGGCGCCAGCGGGGCGGTGGTGTTCATCGCGGGCGGGGTGATCGCGGCCCGCGCCGCGGCTCGCACCGGCTCCGGCAAGCCCATCACGATCTACTTCGCGGGCACCGGCCTGGGCATCATCCTCAGCGGCGCGGCCATCCCCGGCCTGGCCGATCACTGGCGGCCGGCCTGGGTCGGCCTGGGCGTGGCAGCGGCGTTGGCGGCCTTGATCAGCTGGCCGGCGGCGGGCGCGGAGGAGGAGCAGCCGGCCGGTGCGGCCGGCTGGGCCCGGATCGGCCCCCTCTGGCGGGTCGCGGTGGCGTACTTCCTCTTCGCCGCCGGCTACATCGCCTACATCACCTTCCTGTCGGTGTACCTGGCCGACAAGCGCGCCTCGGTCATCCAGGTGACGTCGACGTGGACGCTGCTGGGCATCGCCGTCGTGGCCGCTCCCGCCTTGTGGAGCCGGCCGATCGCCCGCTGGCCCGGCACCCGCGCACTCGCGCTCGTCCTCGCCCTGCTGGCCGGCGGCGCGGCGCTGCCGCTGCTGTCCCCCGCACCGGCGGTCATGATCACGTCCGTGCTCGCCTACGGCGCGACCTTCATGATGATCCCGGCCGCCGTCACCGCGCACATCCGGACCGCGATCGCACCCGCCGACTGGACGGCCACGCTGGCCGCGTTCACCACGCTGTTCGCCGCCGGGCAGACCGCAGGCCCGCTGCTGGCCGGCACGCTCGCCGACCACACCTCGGCGGCCGCTCCCCTGGCCTGGACCGCCACCCTCTGCGCCATCGCGGCGGCACTGGCGGCCGTCCCCGCACGACCCGATCCCGAAGTATCTGGAGCACGCTCATGACCTCCTACGTCCTCGTTCCCGGCATGTGCCACGGCGGCTGGTGCTTCGCCGACCTCACCGAACAGCTGCGCGGACACGGCCACCGCGTCCATCCCCTGACCCTGACCGGCCTCGGCGAACGCAGCCACCTCCTGCCGGGCGGGGTGAACCTCGACACCCACATCGAAGACGTCACCGCACTGCTGGCCGCCGAGAACATCCACGACGCGGTACTGGTCGGCCACAGCTACGGCGGAATGGTGATCACGGGCGCCGCCGACCGCGCACCCGAGCGAGTGTCGGGGCTGATCTACCTCGACGCCGTCGTACCGGAAGACGGCGACTCCTGCTGGGCACTGGTCTCCGAGCAAGAACGCCGGTGGTACCTCGACGTCGTGGACAGCGGGTACGCCGTGCGCCCACTGCCGTTCTTCGATCCGCGCGCCACTCCGCACCCCCTCGCGTCGGTGCTTCAGCCGCTTCGCTTGTGGGGCAACGCTTCGCGACTCCGGCACCGGGCTTACGCCTACGCGGCCGGCTGGGAGGGCGAGTCACCGTTCACTTCCATTTACGAGCGCCTGCGCACGGAGCCGGGGTGGACGACGCACGCCCTCGACGGTGGCCACAACCTCATGCGGGACAACCCGGGCGAACTGCTGGAGATCCTGCTCGACGCCGCTCGGGCGGACACGGTCGTCACCGAGTCCTGACGCCGCAGGACGACCTCAGGGCACCGGCGCCGTCCACACCAGACGGGTGCCGCCCCCGGCCGGGCGTTCCAGACGCAACGATCCACCCGCCTCCGTGGCGCGCTGGCCGAGGTTGCGGAGTCCGCTGTGCGCCACGGCTTCCGGCATCCCGATCCCCGTGTCCGTCACCTCGACGACCAAGTCGCGGTCCAACGACACGGTGACCGCCAGCTCGGCCGCCCTCGCGTGGCGCAGGACGTTGCTGACCGCTTCGCGGACGACCGCCTCGGCGTGCTCGGCCAGTCCGGCCGGGACGCGGTCGAACGCTCCGGACAGCCGCACCGTCGTGCGGATCGCGGAGTCGGCCGTCGTAGCGGCGATCGCGTTCTGGAGACGCGCTCGCAGGCCCCGTGCGGCTCCCGGTTGCTTGTGGAGGGCGAAGATCGCGCTGCGGATCTCCTCGATGACGTCCTGGAGCTGGTCGATGTGCTGGGTGAGCCGGGCGGTGACCGCGGGCGAGCCGGATCGGCGGCGGGTGCCCTCGATCCCCAGGCCCACCGCGAAGAGCCGCTGGATGACGTGGTCGTGCAGGTCGCGGGCGATGCGGTCGCGGTCCACCACGACGTCGAGCTCCCGGCGGGCGGCCTGGCTTTCGGCGTCGCGCAGCGCCAGCGCGGCCTGGTCGGCGAAGGCGGACACGAGCTGCAGCTCGTGCTCGTCGAACCGCGCCGCCCCGTGGCCGCGGATCGCCAGGAGCACGCCCGCGGTGGATTCGCCGGACCGCAGCCGCACCGCCAGCGCCGGGCCGAGAGCCACGTCGAGGCCGTCGGTCAGGTCGAACGCCAGGCTCGGGACGCTGCGCGGCACGTGGTCCAGCAGGACCGCGCCGGAGGTCGACCCGTCGAGCGGGATCCGGCGGCCGGTCAGCTCGTCCGCGTCGGGGCCGGCGCACACCGCGACCGCCAGCGCCCCACCCGCCACGGGCAGCGCGATGAGCGCGTCGTCGGCACCGGTGAGCTCCGCGGCCCGGCTCGCGATCAGGCGCAGCACCTCGTGCACATCGGTCCCGCCCAGCAGCTCCGCGGCGATCTCGCCGGTGGCCTCCAGCCACCGCTGCCTGCTCCGGCTCTCCTCGTAGAGCCGCGCGTTGTCGACGGCGATCCCGGCGGCCGCCGCCAGCGCGACGATCGTCCGTTCGTCGTCGGCGGTGAACGGCTGCTCCCCGCTCAGGTACAGCCGGCCGAGCACCTCGCCCCGCACCAGCAACGGGACGCCCAGGAAGCTGCGCAGCGAAGGGTGCCCCGGCGGGAACCCGCGGGCCGGCCCCAGGTCGGCGAGGCGCACCGGCGCCCGGCCGGTCACGAGGGTGCCGAGCAGGCCGTGACCGGCCGGTGGCGGGCCCATCCCCTCCCGCGTGGCGACGTCCACGCCGGTCACGGCGAACGCGGTCGTCCGGCCGTCCTCGTCGAGCAGGGCCAGCGCGCCGTACCGGGCGCCGACCAGGCCCGCCGCGGCGGTCACGATCCGGTGCAACGTCGTCTCGAGCTCCAGACCGGCGGAAAACGCGAGGACGGCCGCCGGCAGCGCGTCCATCCGGTCCCGGCCCGACGTCGTTTCCTCGGGCATGTCCCCACAGTGGCACGCCGGCCCGGTCCGCGGCGGGATCCCGACCGACGACTTTCGCCCGGCCGCGGAGGCCGTTCGGCACTTGGCCGGGGCCGTCGCCGGGGCGGACGGTGGAGCGATCCAGGAATCCACAGGTCGGAGCCGTCCATGAAGACCGGTGTCATGCCCGTCGGGCACCTCAGCGCAAGCCAGGTGCACGCCGTCCTCCTCGCGGCCACGGCTCCCCCGCCGCTGCGGACCGCCCGGCCGTGGCGATTCCAGTGCACGCCCGATTCCCTTGAGCTGTACGCCGATCCGCTCACCGGCGGCACCGACAACGACCAGCGGGAACGCCTGCTGGACTGCGGCGCGGCCCTGCTCAACCTCCGGCTGGCGATCAAGGCGCAGGGCAGCCACGCCGACGTCCGGCTGTTCCCCACGGCGGGCCGGCCCGAACTGCTCGCCATCGTCCAGCCGCACGGGTACGAGACGATCACCCCGCACGACGAGGAGCTCGTGGCGGCCATCGCCGGCCGGCAGAGCAACCGGCGTCCGTTCACCGCCGCCCACATCTCCGACGCGGTGCAGCGGCAGCTCAGGCGAGCGGCCGAGGTGGAACGCGCGTGGCTGGCCACCATCACCGCCGACCAGGTGCCGCAGCTGCGGGAGATCATGCGCCGCACCGAAACCCCGCCCGCGACCCCCGGGCCCGGCGGCGGGAGCGACCTCGACGTCGACCCGGACCGGCTGGTCGTGGTCATCGGCTCGCTGCACGACACCGTCCTCGGCCGCTTCCAGGCCGGTCAGGCCATGCAGCGGGTGCTGCTGACGGCGTCCGCCGCGGGACTCTCGGCCGCCTTGTCCGCGCAGGCGATGGCGGTGCCGTCGACCCGGCGTGAGCTGCGGCAGCTGGTCGGCGGCGGGCTCTGGCCCCAGATCATGCTGCGCCTCGGCCACGGCACCGCGGTGCCTGCCAAGGCGCGGACGCCGCTCGAGGACGTCGTGATCAGCGACGCGCACCCGTTCGCCACTAGCCGCCCGAACGGCGCTCCGCACCGTGGATCCCGGTGACCAGCACGGCCGCCTGGGACCGCCGTTCCAGGCCGAGCTTCGCCAGCAGGCGGGACACGTAGTTCTTGACGGTCTTCTCCGCCAGGAACATCCGCTCGGCGATCTGCCGGTTCGTCAGGCTCTCCCCGAGCAGGTCCAGCAGGACGAGCTCCTGGTCGCTCAACCCCGCCAGCGGGCCGGGGTTCCCGGTCTTCGCCCGCAGCTCGGTCACGAGCGCGGCCACCGCCCGGGCGTCCAGCAGCGTCTCGCCCGACCCCACCCGGCGGATCGCGTCGACGAGCTGCAGCCCCTTCACGTCCTTGATGACGTACCCCTCGGCGCCGGCCAGCACCGCTTCGACCATCGAATCCTCGTCGGTGAAGGAAGTCAGCATCAGGCACCGCAGCGCGGGCAGCGCCACGCGCAGGTCGCGGCACAGCTCGACGCCGTTGCCGTCGGGCAGCCGCACGTCCAGCACCGCCACGTCCGGGCGCAGCGCGGGCACCCTGGCCAACGCCTCGGCCACCGACGAGGCCTGCCCGACGACTTTCAGGTCGGGTTCGTCGTCGACGAGCTCGGCCACCCCGCGCCGCACGAGTTCGTGGTCGTCGACCAGGAAGACGGTGATGACGGGCGGTTCGGGCGGCAGGCTGTCATCCACCACCCCAGGCTACGCCCGCCACGCCGAACGACCCCGGAAGAGAGGTCCGGCGGCACTAGGCCGCGCGGCGCGCGCGGACCACGGTGGAGGGATGACACAGATCCAGCACAGGCCCGATCATCACCTCAAGACCGCTGTCACCGATGAGCTCGCCTGGACCCCCAGCGTCAACGCCGAAGAGATCGGCGTGACCGTCACGAACGGAGTCGCGACGCTGTCCGGGCACGTCGGCACCTACCCCGAGAAGGAAGAGGCCCTGCGCGCCGCGAGCCGGGTCCACGGGGTCACCTCGACCGTGGACAAGATCCTCGTCCGGCACGGCCACGAGGTGGCGGCCGACGCGGATCTCGCCCGGGAAGCCATGATCGTGTTCGACCGCCGCACCGTCCTGGTGCCGAAGGACGCGGTGCAGGTCGACGTGCGCGACCAGGTGGTCACCCTGCGCGGGTCGGTGGATTGGCACTACCAGCGCGAAGCCGCCCGCCGGGCGGTGGCCGCGCTCCCCGGCATCAGCGGGGTGCGGAACCTGATCACACTGCGGCCTTCGCCGGGGGTTTCGGCGGCCGAGACCAAGGCGCAGCTCACCGCGGCGCTCGCCCGGCACGCACCGGGGTTCGCGCAGCACGTCGAGGTCGGCATCGACGACGGCCAGGTCACCCTGACCGGCGAAGTCCTCACCCCGGCCGAACGCCGTTCGGCCGAGCAGACCGCGTGGTTCGCCCCCGGTGTGACCGCGGTCGACAACCAGGTGACGCTCTCCGGCTGAGCCGCCACCCGCGCGAAGTCGCGAAGTCTGGAGCACCATGAACGTTCTCGTGATCATCGTCATCGCCGCCGCGTTGCTGCTCCTCCTGGCTTCCGCGGTGCGCATCGTCAAGCAGTACGAACGGGGTGTCCTGTTCCGGCTCGGCCGGGTCATCGGGGTGCGCGAGCCGGGGTTGCGGCTGATCATCCCGATCGTCGACGTCCTGCGCCGGGTGCCGTTGCGGATCATCACGATGCCCATCCAGTCCCAGGGCATCATCACCCGCGACAACGTGAGCGTGGACGTGTCCGCGGTGGCGTACTTCCGGGTGCGGGACGCGGTGAAGTCGGTCGTCGCGATCGAGAACGTCTACGCCGCGATCGACCAGATCGCCCAGACGACGCTGCGGAAGGTCGTCGGGCAGCACACGCTGGACGAGACGCTGTCCGAGACCGACAGCATCAACGTCGACATCCGCCGGATCCTGGACGTCACCACGCTCGACTGGGGCGTGGAGGTGACTTTGGTGGAGCTGAAGGACATCCAGCTGCCCGACACGATGAAACGGGCGATGGCCCGGCAGGCCGAAGCGGAACGCGAAAAGCGCGCCAAGATCATCAGCGCCGAAGGCGAATCCCTGGCCGCCGCCGCACTCGGCGACGCGTCGGACACGATGATGGCGCACCCGCTCGCGCTGCAGCTGCGCAACCTGCAGAGCCTGGTGGAGATCGGCGTGGACAAGAACACCACCGTCGTGTTCCCCGCCCCGCTGATGAGCACCATCGGCGAGCTGGGCTCGTTCCTGGCCCGCGAGAGCGCCGCCGCGACCCGGCCTGAACCGGCCGTCACGGCCCCGATCGTGCCGCCGAAGTCGGCGGTGAACGGAACCCGGGCCGACGACAACTGACCCGCGGCCCACGGACTCCGCAGTGTTCTGTGCGAAAAGGACAGAGCACTGTGGACCCGTGCCCGGGCGCCGGCCTCGTGAGGAGAAGCCATGTCCACCGCCACCCCACCGGTCCGAGCCCTGCTCCCGGACGGCGAAGTCGCCTGGGTGCGCAAGCTCGAAGCCTGCGACGCCGATGCGGTCCTCGCGCTGCGGGCCCGGCTCGCCGAGCGCGACCGGCACCTGCGGTTCTTCGGCCTCGGCGTGGCCGGGCTGGCCGAGCTTTCGGTGCAGCTGTCCCGAAGTTCGGGCGTCGGGCACACCGCACTGGGGTGCTTCGTGCACTCCCGGCTGGCCGGCGTCGCCCGCTACGACATCTCGGCCGACTCGGCCGAAGCGGAGGTCGCCCTCGTGGTCGACGGCCACGGGCAGACGCTCGGCGTGGCGGCCCTGCTGCTCGAACAGCTCGCCGTCTCGGCGGAGCACGAAGGGGTGCGGATGCTCGTCGCCGACGTGGACGAGGGAAACGCGAAGATGCTCGGCGTCTTCGCGGCGCTGGGCATCCCGTTCCGCCCCGGCCTGCCGGGCACCAACGGCGGGCACCGGTCCGCCGACGCGGGTGAAGCGGGAACCCCGTACTGACCCGCAGCGGCCGGGCCGCGTGGTGCCTTCCCCGGCTGGTCAGCTTCGTGCGGCGGTGCGCCGGCCGGCTCCGCGCACTGCCGCGGTGTAGCCGGGGTTGAGCCGGCGAGCCAGGTGCTCGGCCCGGGGCCAGCGGACGTCGGTCGCCCAGCCGAGTTCCTCGAAGAGCCGGATCAGGCGCGCGGACATGTCGAGCTGGCCGCGGCGGACGCCGTGGCGGGCGCAGGTGGGGTCGGCGTGGTGGGAGTTGTGCCAGGACTCGCCCATCGAGGCGATGGCCAGCGGCCAGAAGTTCGCGGACTTGTCGCGGGCGGCGTACGGCCGTTCGCCGATCATGTGGCACAGGGAGTTCACCGACCAGGTGACGTGGTGCAGCACCGCCACCCGCACCAGGCCGGCCCAGAAGAACGCCGTCAGCGCACCCCACCAGGACAGCGTCACCAGCCCGCCGAGCACGGCCGGGGTGAGCAGGGTGACCACGGTGAGCGCCGGGAACCAGCGGTCGATCCGGACGAGGTCGCGGTCGGCGAGCAGATCGGGGGCGAAGCGCTGGGCGTTGGTCTTCCGCCGGTCGAACAGCCAGCCCATGTGGGCGTGCCAGAACCCCTTGGCCAGCGCGGCCGCGGACGTGCCGTAGCGCCACGGGGAGTGCGGGTCGCCGTCGCGGTCGGCGTAGGCGTGGTGGCGGCGGTGGTCGGCGACCCAGCCGACCACCGGGCCCTGCATGGCCATGCTGCCGGCGACGGCGAGCGCGATCCGCAGGCCGCGCCGGGCCTTGAACGCGCCGTGGGTGAAGTGGCGGTGGAATCCGATCGTCACCCCGAGCCCGGTCAGGAAGTAGAACCCGGCCGTGAGGACGACGTCGGTCCAGCCGAGGCCCCAGCCCCACGCGAACGGCACCGCCGCGGCCAGCGCCAGCAACGGCACCACGGCGAACAGCTTGACCAAGAAGGTTTCGGTGCGGGACTTTTCGCCCGCGAGGATCGGCTCGGCGGTCTTCGGTGGCCGTGGCAACGTGCGTGTCATCTTCGATCACTCTTTTCCGCTGACGTACCTGTCCGCCAAGGGTCCGGGGCGATCACCTGAGGGATAGCCCGCCGGCGGGGACCTAAACCCGGAGGAAGGGACCCCGCCGGCGGTATGCTCGGGCGACCAGAAGTCCGAGCGTCCAGACCCTGCTCTCGTGGCGACCGGCGATGTGGCCGCCCCCGGCCGACCCCCACCGAGAGCAGGATGTTCATGACCGCTACGGAACCCACCCGGATCTTCCCGCCGGCGCCGGCCCGCTCCGCCGCACCGGTGCGCTGATCGGATGCCGGACCCCGCTCCTTCCCCGGTGCCGTACGGGCTCCGCGTCGCGGCCGCCGTCGCCTGGCGTTTGCTGGTCGTGGCGGCAGCACTGACCGTCTTGGCGTTCGTCGCCGTCCGGCTGGCCTCCGTGCTGGTCCCGGTCGCCGTGGCCCTGCTGCTCGCGGGCCTGTTCTCCCCCGCCGTCACCTGGCTGACGGGCCACCGGGTCCCGCGCGGACTCGCGACCGCGATCGTGCTGGTCGGGGGGATCGCGCTGGCCGGCGGCGTGGTGACGTTCGTGGTCATCAGCGTCACCGTGGGCATGCCCGGCCTGATCGACCAGGTCACCACGAGCCTGACCGACCTGCACACCTGGTTGCGCACCGGACCGCTGCACCTGAGCCAGGGCCAGCTCGACGAGCTGCTCGGCAACGCCACGGCCATGCTCGGCCGGAACAAGTCGGTGATCGCCTCGGGCGCCCTCACCACCGCGATCACCGTCGGGGAACTGCTCGCCGAGTCCCTGCTGGTCGTGTTCTGCCTGATTTTCTTCCTCGCGCAGGGAAACACGATCTGGGCCTTCGTGCTGCGGGCCGCGCCGGCCCGCGTGCGCAACCGCGTCGACGTCGCCGGGCGCAGCGGGTTCACCACCCTGGCGCACTACATCCGCGGGACCGCCGCCGTCGCGTTCGTCGACGCCGCCGGCATCGGCATCGGACTCGTGATCGTCGGGGTCCCCTTGGCGGCTCCGCTGAGCACGCTCGTCTTCCTCGGCGCGTTCGTCCCCGTCATCGGTTCGGTGATCGCGGGCGCGATCGCCGTCCTCGTGGCGCTAGTGGCCAACGGCGTGCTGGCGGCCGTGATCGTGCTCGCCGTCGTCGTCGGCGTCATGCAGCTCGAAAGCCACGTCCTGCAACCACTGCTGCTCGGACGGGCCGTCCGGCTGCACCCCCTGGCCGTGGTCCTCGCCCTCACCACCGGGCTCGTCACCGCCGGCATCGTCGGCGCGCTGCTCGCCGTGCCCCTGCTCGCCGTCTTCAGCTCGGGCGTGCGAAGCCTGACCGCCCGGCCGGAGATCGACTCGCCGCTGCCCAGCGCTCGCGACCACGGCGACTGAGACCGGGTTCGCGGCGGCGGCGCGGTCAGGACCCGGCGTGCCCGCCCTGGTGCCGGATGGAGTCCCCGCCCTTGTGGTGGTCCGTCCGCCCGTACACGCCTTCGAGCACGCTCACGAGTTTGTGCACGGCACCCCGGCACGCTTCGGCGACCGAACCCGCGTGGTGGCTGACGGCCACCGTCCGCCGTCCGGCCGGCCGGGCCTCGAGCACGCAGCGGCGGTCCAGCCCGTCGGCGGTGCCGGATTCTTCGCTGAAGTGGACCTCCAGCCGCGTGATGTGGTCGCTGAACCGCGACAGCTTGGCGGCCAGCTCCCCCTCGAAGTGCCGGACCAGCTCTTCGCCGCCGTGCGTCGTCCGGTCCGTGCTGATCTGGATCTGCATGCGTCGTCCTCTCGCCGACCGGCCGGCCCGGATCTGCTCGCCCCGGACGTCCGGTCTTCGGCCATCGTGTCCGGCGCGGCGGCGGTCTGCCCACGGGCACACGTCCCCAGTCCGAGGGCCGAAGGGACTTTTCCCGCGGCCACCCGCCCCGGAACGGCGTGCGGAGGCCGAAAGGTCCGCGACAGGTGACGTGCGGCCCTACTCCGGCGCGGGCGAACCGGTGACACTGGCGATCCGGACGAGGGACGGAGCCTGCCCGTGCACGTGCGACTTTCGCTGCCGGAAAGGAACGACCTCACCGTCGGCGTCGAAGAGGAGTTCGTCCTCGTCGACCCGGCGACCGGTGGGGTTTCGCTCGCCGCGCCCCGCGTGCTGGAACTGCTCGACGGCGAACCCGCCGTGATGCCGGAGTTCCTGCGGTTCCAGGTCGAAACCGCCACCGGGATCCACACCGATCTCGCCGACGTACGGGCGGACCTGCTCGGGCTGCGCCGGCTCGTGGCGGACGCGGCCGGCCGAGCCGGCTGCCTGCTGCTGGCGTCCGGGACACCGCCGTGCGGCGACCTGCCGGGCCTGCCCGGCATCACGCCCGAACCCCGGTACCGCGCGCTGGCCGCCCGGTTTCCCGCGCTGCTCCCGGAAGCCGGCACCTGCGCCTGTCACGTGCACGTCGGCATCCCGTCCCCGGCACTCGGCGTCCGGGTCCTGGCGGGCCTGCGTCCCTGGCTCGCCCCACTGCTCGCCATCAGCGCCAATTCGCCGCTGGCCCACGACGAGGACTCCGGATGGGCCAGCCGCCGGTACCCGCTGTGGTCGCGCTGGCCGACCGCGAAGCCGCCGCTGGACTGGCCGGACGAGACCGCCTACGCCACGAGCGTCGACGACGCCGTACGCCGGGGCGCGGCCTTGGACGCGCACGGGGTCTACTACTACGCCCGGCTCTCGCCGAAGTACCCGACGGTCGAGATCCGCATCGCGGACGTCGGCTTGACCGCCGAAGACGCGGTGCTGCTCGCCGGGCTGATCCGCGCCCTCGTGGTGACGATCCTCGCGGAAGCCCGGGCCGGCGTCGCGCCCCGGCCGGTCCGGACCGCGCTGGTCGAGGCGTCGCTCACCGCCGCGGCCCGCGGCGGCCACCCCGGCGACGGCATCGATCCCCGCACCGGGGAGGTCCTCCCGCAGCACGTGCTCGTCGACCGGCTCCTGGCGTACGTCCGGCCGGCCTTGCAGGCCAACGGGGACCTCGCGACGATCGACCGGCAGCTCGCCGCGGTGCAGGCCGGCGAAACCGGCGCGGCACGCCAGCGCGCGCTGTTCGCGAAGGCCGGCTCACCGGCCGCGCTCGTGGCGGAGCTGGCCTCGGCGACCTTGGCCGAGAGAGCCCGGACCGCCCCCGCCGTCCACGGCGGCTGAGCCGACTTCCGCGGCCGGAAAACCGCCACGAGCGAAATCGATCTTTCGCTCCGCCGGATCCGAAAACCTGTCACATTTATTCGAGGGTCCCTCATCCGGGGGATTCTTTTTCGGCGAATGCGCACCGCGACTAGGCTTTCCGGATCGCCCCGGACCTCGGCGTGCCCGCAGTTCCCCGCACCGCGCGGAACGCACCCACGGCCGAGGAGATGACAGATGACTGCCGGGAATCCGGACCCCATCGCGCCGACGACGGACGACGTCACTCCCCGCCGCCAGATCGCCTTCACCGTCGGCACCTGGCGCGTCACCTACGCCGGGCCGGATCCCCGCGCACCGCGAACCGGCACCCTCGCCGGCCGCCCCGAGTTCGGCCCCGGCGGCACCCGCGTCCCGATCGTCGCCGTCGACGGCCCCGCGGACTCGGTGCACTGGGTCGACGACCGGGACATCATCGCCGTGACCGCCGGCGAACCACCGGTCCCCGGACAGCGCTGAACCGACCGCGCAGGCGCAGTTCGGCGGTCGCTCGAGACGCCCGGCGGCGGGTGTAGAATCCGGGGTACCGAGAGCATTTCGCGCACCGGCGGCAGGGCCGGAGCCGTCCTCGGATTCCCTTTATTTCGATCAATGCGATCGAGACGGGACAGCGGCATGACGCCGGAATCGCCCACCACGACCAGAACGTCCGCCGCGCGATCGCGTCGGGGTGGCTTTCCCGCGCCCAGACTGGTGTGGAAACCGCAGGGCGGACCGGCCGGTCACGTCGACGGCGGCTGGTGGCCGTGGTCGCGCGACCTCGCGGCGGAACTGCCCGCGCTGACCGAGGTTCTCACCGCCCGGTTCGGCGACCTCATCAGGGTGGCGTACACCGTGTCCGAATGGGACAGTGCCCCGAGGCGGGTCGAGATCGGCGGCCACGTCCTGCGGCTCGACGGCCTCTTCGACCAGGACGGCCACGTCCTGTCCGTCACCGGCCCGGAACCGAACCACGTCACGCTGCTGGTCATCCCGCCGGAGGCGGCGGACGCGTCCGGCCACCGCGCGCTGATGACCGCCGCCCGCCGCGGCAACACCGACCGGCCCACGGACATCCTGACCGCGACCGGCGCGCTGGTCGCCACGGCGGCACCCAGGCCGCGTCGCGACACCACCGAAGACGGCTGGGAGACCGAGGGTGGGCAGGTCCGCTGACGACCAGGGCCGAAAGCGCGCGGACGGAACCCCGGCGCAAGTACCGGTCTCCCGCCAACCGGCATCGCTACGAGCACCGGACCGCGGGGGAACGGATCGCCGACCGGGTCACCGCGTCGTTCGGCTCCTGGCCGTTCATCGTCGGGCAGAGCGTGATCGTCCTGCTGTGGATCGGGCTCAACCTGCTGGCCTGGGCGGGCGGCTGGGACCCGTTCCCGTTCATCCTGCTGAATCTCGTCTTCTCCACCCAAGCCGCCTACGCGGCCCCGTTGCTGCTGCTGTCGCAGAACCGGCAGGCCGACCGCGACCGGATCGAGGCCGAGCACGATTTCCGCGTCGACCAGCTGGCCCTGCAGTACTTGTTCGCTTGGCACCGTGACGCCCACGGGCCGGATTGCGGCTGCGTCCAGAAACTCGGCCCCGCCGTGGACGCGGTTCTCGCCGGGTTGGCCGACGAAGTGATCGCACACGAAACCGTGGAGAACCACTAGCTGGGTGTAGCGGACCGTAGCGTTCCACTTTGCGGTTGTGGCGGGCGATGTCTTGCCCCGCAACAACTAGCGATCGAGCGAGTGGCGCGGAAACACGTCCCGGCCGGCGGGAGCTGCCACGGCGGCCGCGCGCGAGGTGTGGATGATCACGGTTTCGTGCAGCCGCGCGATCTGCAACGGCCGCCACGTCGGCCGCGTGGTCGCCACGATGCGCAGGTCGGTTCGCGGGGCGGCCCGCCGGTGGCCGGCGCGCAACACCTCGATTCCCGCCGAATTCAAGAAGCAGACCTGCGAAAGGTCCACCACGAGCCGCCGCGGGAACCGGCGCAGGATCAGGTCGAGGGCCCGGTCGACCGCGGGCGCGGTGTACAAGTCGAAGTCGCCGTCCAGGGCGAGGACCGCGGTGCGGCCGATCAGCTCCTCCGACAGCTTCAGGCCCGGCGCGGGCGGCGGTGTCCCGTGCGGGCCGAACATGAGCAGCACCACCGGTTCCGGTGCGGGGTCGTGGCCGCGGCGGATGGTCAGCGCGCTGAGCTTCATGGGTTCGCTCCCGGCGTCGCCGTCCGGCTCTCGCCACATCGGACACTGCGCGAGCCCGGTGCGGACGTCCGGTCGTCGGCTGGCGGTCGTCGCAAGAGCGGGGACTCGGCACTTCGGCGCTGTCCTCCCCAGCATACCGCGAAAAGCGGGTGCTGCGGGGCTGTGCGTGTACCCTGGAGATGTCCGGGAGCATTTCGCACGGAGGTGTTCGAACCCCCGTCGTCCTCGGACCCCAGACCGGCCGGCGCACGCGGCCGGGGACGGGAGCGCCGGCATGAAGTCGGTCCCGCACATGACCACCGCCGCACGATTCGCGTTGTCGGCCGGCGAGCTCTCATCACGCTCGCCGCGGCTCCGGTTGAAACCGAAGGCGCCGGCGACCGGGTACGTCGACGGCGCGTGGTGGCCCGCATCCCGGGACCTGACCACCGAACTGCCGTCGTTGCTGGCGGTGCTGGCCGTCCGGTTGTCGGGGATCGAACGGGTCACGTTCAACCTCGCGGCGTGGCCGCCCACCGGACGCCGCCTGGCGTTCGACGGCGGCGACGTCCGGCTCGAGGGCTTCCGTTCTCAGCACCGGGACACCGTGACCGTGCTCGGAGCCTGGAACCGGCTCCGGGTGACCCTGCTCGTCGTCCCGCCCGAGACCGGCCCCGAGCTCGCGCGGCACGTGCTGATGACCGCGGCGCACCGGGGCAACGACGACAGCGCGGAGACGCTGCTCGCCGGCTCACCGGACCGGGAAGCCGCCGACGACCGCGTTCCGGTCGGCGTGTAGCCCGCCGCCGGGAGAGTCCATTGAGGACATGATGGAACAGCTCAGCCGGCTCACCGCGCGGGCCTCGAAGCCCGGCTCGATCTTCGTTGCCCGAAGCCGGTGAAGCGGCCGAAGGTTCCCCCGCCGAGGGTGCCGGACCCGTTCGCCCTCAGCGCCGAGCAACGCCGGCGTGGTGCCCGCCTGGTCGCGTCCTCGGCCGACGACGCCCGCGACTGCGCCACGCTGCTCGCCATCCTCGGGCTGGACGCCGCCGACGGTCTCGTGGCACCGGAGGACCAGCCCTCCGTTCCGAGCTGATCCGCCGGTTGGCCGACTGGTTGCCGCGCAACGAAAAGATGTGACGAACAAGCGACGTCCGGCGGCTCCGGGTGTGCGATGCGGGTCAGGTCGTGACCAGGACGACTCGAGCCTTTTGCACGCCCCAGACCCCGGATCGGGGCTCGGACCGCGTTTCCCCACACGTGGAGGCGGCTGTGCACGCGGTACGACGACGTGTTTTCGACAGCCCGGGACCGGTTTGCGACGTCTGCGGGCAGGCGATCGCACCGAGAAGCGTGATCGGTTCCCTGGTTCCGGACTCCTCGGTCGTGGACGAGTTCGATCCGGGCTGCGACGGCTGGCGGCCGGTGACGGTCTGCCGCTCCGACCACCTCCACCTGCTCACCGACCGGGACTGCGCCACGCGGACCTGCCCACCCTCGCCCGCCGCGCGGCGCTCACGCCCGAGCAGCTGCGGCGGCTGCTGGCCTGAAACGCGGCGCGTCCCGACGCGGCTTTCACCCTGCCCACCGGCCAGTCTCTCGACCCGTGACAAGGCCGCCGGCGAAGGACGGGTGAGCGCGGTCAGCGGCGAAGCGCCTTGCGCCGGACGAACCCGATGGCGGCGGTGCCGGCGAACAGCACGACGCCGATGATGGCCAGCCAGACCAGGCCCTTGAACGCGAACCCGATGACGGCCGCGATCAGCCAGAGCACCAGCAGGACGACGATCAGGATCATCATGACAACCTCCATGGGCGGGACGCTCCCGCCGCGCGCGATGGTCAACGGGCTCGCGCCCGCACAGCCTCACCTCCGGCCAGGCGGCCCCCGGTCGGAAAGCCGCCGGCCTCCGCGGCGGGAGCACGTCCCGCCGCGGACCACTTTCGGGTCGCCGGCCGGTCAGCGGACCTGTTCGGGAATCTCCTCGAGCGTCCGCAGCAGCCGGACGGCCAGTGCGTGCGCTTCCGGGCCGGACAACGACGAATTGTCCTTCACCACGTCCTCGACCAGCTTCACGCGCTGCTCGTAACGGGACACGTAACCAGTTTCCATTTCGATCCTCTTCCTCCGGTGGTTCACGACGAGTCCGCGACCGCGGGTCGCACCACGAGCAACGGGCAGGTCGCGTGGTAGAGCAAGGCCTGGCTGGTCGGCCCGAGCACCATCCCGGACAGGCCCCCTCGGCCCTGGCCGCCGACCACGAGCAGCTGCGCGTCCGCCGAGTACTCCAGCAGGCACCGCACCGCGCGGTCGCGGGCCAGCACCGTGCGCACCGCGACGCCGGGATGGTTTTCCCGGGCGCGGTCCAGCCGCTCGGCCAAGGACGCGCGTTCGCTGAGCTCTAGCTCCTCCAGTGCCGGTAGGTGCCGCCGGGCGTGGGCGTAGGCGCTGTCGGAGGTGAACCACAGCCAGGCGTGCACCACGACGATGTCCGCGCCCCGTGCCGCCGCCTCCTCGAACGCCGTCGCGATCGCGAGATCACTGCTCACCGAGTCGTCGACCCCGACGACCACGGGGCCGTCCGGAGAACCCGGGTCGCCTCGGACCACCGCCACCGGGCACTGTCCCCGGGTGGCGAGCGCGACCGCGGTGGAGCCGGCGAGGATTCCGGGAAAGCCGCCCAGTCCGGCGGATCCCACGACGACCAGCCGGGCGGAACGGGACACTTCGACCAGGCTCGCGACCGGAGCACCGGCCGCCAGGTCGAGCTCCACGGCGAGATCGGGCCGGCCGTCGACGACCGCGGCCCGCGCCTCGCCGAGCCAGCGTCGTCCGTCCGTTTCCAGGGCAGCTGAGAACTCGGCCGGCAGGGCGGCGGCGGAGTGGGCCATCGCCGGTTGGGACACCGCGTGCACCAAGCGGAGCGGAAGGGCACCGCGACGGGCTTCGTCCGCCGCCCACCGCGCCGCCGCCACGGCGGTGGCCGACCCGTCCACCCCGGCCACGATCGGCCGGGGTGTCCCCGTGCCCGTACGGTGCGGCATTTCCAGTCCCGGAGTGCAGGCGGACGGCCGTCAGCCGGCGACCTCTCCTCAGCCAAGCCCACCAGCGCGCCCACCGCCATGGCCGGAAGTCACCACTTCCCGGGACCTCCGCCACCGGCGAGCACCCACGCCCGGCCGCACCGACGACGCACGGCGCTCGTACCTGAAGATCGGCGCGGACGCGGGCCACACCGAGGCAGACCTCCGCCACCGGCGAGCAACCGGACCAGCAGCCCGCGCAACGGATGCGACCCACGCCCGGCCGCACCGACGATGCGCGACGCCCGCCCTTGAAGATCGGCGCGGACTCGGGCCGCGCTCAAGCCGGTCCGCTGGACGGGTCGAGGACGCCGCTGCCGGTCAGGATCTGCGCGGCCGAGCCCGCCGCGTCCGGTGCGGCGGCCGCTTCCAGCGCTCGCACCGCCGCGGGCGGATCGGCGGCGGGTGGGACCACCAGCAGGGTCAGGCGGTGGATGTGCGGTCCGATCACGACGATCGTGTGCCGGTCCAGGGCGAAGAATCCCGCCAGCCGGACGGAACCCGTTTCGAGCGCGAGGTTCCGCGGGGCCAGGTCCCACATCGCCGGGTTGAAGCCGATCCGGTCCACCGGGCCCGAGTCCGCGGTGAGGGCCGTGACCAGGGCACTGAATTCCGCCACCGGCTCCCGCGAGCGCGGCCACCAGGCGCCGTCGAAGCAGCCCTTGACCGCGCCCGGCGGTTTCAGCCGCAGCCGCCGGTCGACGGCCGGTGAACCGACCACGGGACCAGCGGTGCTGTCCGACAGGAACGTCATGCCCGGTACTCCTGCCGTGTTCATCGGGTAGTGATCATTTCCGGACCCGCATCGCCGAGGCCGCTTTTTCCGGTACGCCGGCGCACACGCAGCCGCGGTCGGAGATGCCCGCCTGCGTTGCCGCGCAGAACCGGCGCGCGATCACGTCGTGCGATTCCACGGGATGGGGGCACACCGCGCAGGTGGCCACCGCCGGATCGCCGATTTCCGCGACGGCGACGCCGGTTTCGACATCGATCTCGGACATACCGGATTCTCCTTTGCAGCCGGGAAAAATTCAGGACCCGCTCGAACGTCCGGCTTCGGGGCAGGCTTCACCGAATGCGCCGGGGACCGGGGCGACACCCCCACCCTACGCCGGTGCCTGCCGGGCGCGGCCCGCCGGCCGAACGACCCCGGAAGAGGTGCCGCACGACTCTAGGCCCGGGCCGCCGCGGGGAACACGGTCACTGCATGGCACCAATTCACCGAGGCAGGCCCGGAATCCGCAGCCGCGACCACCGATGAGCCGGCCTCCGGCGTCGACGCCCCGGAGACCGCCGTGGCCCTAACCGAAAGCGCTGCAACGCGCCCGCCGTCGAACGGCACCACCCCGCCCACCCCGCCGATCCGAAGGGCCCGCGTGATCACGTTCGGTCTCCTGAGTACCTACCCGCCCACGCTCTGCGGCCTCGCGTCGTTCACCGCCTCGCTGCGCGCCGCGTTGCCGCCGGGTGCCGCGGGCGGGGTGGTCCGCGCGGTCGAGTCCGCGGCGCCCGCGGGCGGCCCCGAGGTGGTCGGCGACCTGGTGGCCGGCTCGCCGGCGAGCCGGCGCGCGGCGGCGAGCCTGCTCGACCGGGACGACGTCGCGATCGTGCAGCACGAATACGGCATCTACGGCGGCGCGGACGGCGAAGACGTCCTGCGCGTCCTGGAACTGCTGCACACACCGGCGATCGTCGTGCTGCACACCGTGCTCAGCGCGCCGACCCAGCACCAGCGCGCGGTCCTCAACGGCGTGCTCGCCGCCGCGGCCGCGGTCGTGGTGATGAGCGAGACTGCGCGCGCCCGGCTCGTCGCCGGCTACGACGTCCCCGCCGGCCGGCTCGTGGTGATCCCGCACGGTGCCCCCGAAAACGGTGGCGCGGCGGCGGTGCCGCACCACAGCCAGCACCGCCAGATCCTGACGTGGGGCCTGCTCGGCCCCGGGAAGGGCATCGAATGGGGCATCGAGGCGATGGCCCTGCTGCCCGCCCAGTGGCCGGAGCCGCGCTACCTGGTGGCCGGCCGCACCCACCCGAAAGTCCAGGCGCAGCAAGGGGAAAGCTACCGCCGGTCGCTGATGCTCCGCACCGAGCGGCTCGGCGTGCTGGACCGCGTCCGGTTCGACGCCCGCTACCTGGCCGCCGCGTCGCTGCGGCGCCTGGTGGCGCACGCGGAAGTGGTCCTCCTGCCCTACGACTCCCGCGAACAGGTCACCTCCGGGGTGCTCATCGAAGCCGTCACCGCGCGGACCCCGGTCGTGGCGACCCGCTTCCCGCACGCCGTCGAGCTGCTCTCCGGCGGCGCGGGGCTGCTCGTGGACCACCGGGATCCGGCGGCCATCGCGCAAGCGCTGCAGGAGATCCTCACCGACCGGGCCGCGGCGGGCCGGATGTCCGCCGCCGCCGGGATCGCCGCCCGCAGCCTCGGCTGGGCGTCGGTGGCCGCGCAGTACAGCCGGCTCGGCGCCGAGCTCGTGTCCGCGCGGCCGCGGGTCGTGGCGTGATGCTGGACGACCGGCACCTGCTGCGCATGTCCGACGACGTCGGTCTCTTCGAGCACGCGTGCGGGGCCATCCCGCGCCGCGAGCACGGGTACTGCCTGGACGACGCCGCTCGCGGCCTGGTGGTGCTGAGCCGTGAGCCGGACCTGACCCCGCGGCTGGCCCGGGTGCAGGAAACGCTCTTCGCCTTCACCGCGCACGCGCACGAACACGGCCGCTTCCGCAACCGGCTCGGCTACGACCGCGCCTGGCAGGACGCCCCCGGTCTCGGCGACTGGTGGGGCCGCGCGCTGTGGGGGCTCGGCAGCACCGCCGCGCACGCCGGACGCGCGTGGCTGCGCGCCGAGGCCCGGCTGCTGTTCGACGCCGGAGCCCGCCACCGGTCCCCGGACCTGCGCGCGATGGTGTTCGCCGCGCTGGGCGCCGCCGAGGTGCTCACCCGGTTCCCGGCGGACGAGCCGGCGCGGGCGTTGCTCCGCGCCGCCGTCACGACGATCGGGCCGGTGCCGCCCGGCCCGGACTGGCCGTGGCCCCAGCCCCGGCTGGAGTACGCCAACGCCGCGGTCGCCGAGGTCCTGGTCGCCGCCGGCGCAGCGCTGCCCGACCCCGCCGTGCTCGCCGACGGCCTGCGCGCCCTGGACTGGCTGGTGGACCGGCAGACCCGGGACGGCAGGCTGTCGGTGGTGCCCGCCGGCGGCCGGGCCCGGCACCAGTCCCCGCCGGGGTTCGACCAGCAGCCGATCGAGGTGGCCGCGCTCGCGACGGCCTGCAGCCGGGCCCACGCCGTCACCGGCGACACCCGCTGGCCGGCCGCGGTGGAGCTGGCCCGCGCCTGGTTCCTGGGCGCCAACGACGCCGGCACGCCGTTGCTGGACCCCGACACCGGTGGCTGCGGCGACGGGCTCCGCGCCGACGGCGTCAATCGCAACCAGGGTGCCGAATCGATGCTGGCGATGCTCGCGACGTTCCAGCTCCCGCGGCTGCGGACCGGCGCGCTGACCGGCGCCGGTGCGGTGTGACCGGCGCGGGTCCCGCGCTGGTGACCCGGCACGCGGCCGGGTTCCGGGCCGACCCCACGCGGGTCGTGACGAAGCTGTTCGTCCCCGGCGAGGAGGCGCCCGAGACCCGGTCGCGGGCCGGTGCGCTGATCGCGCGTGTCCTCGCCCTGCCGGAAGGTGCGGTCGGTTCCACATTGGACGGTGTGCTGACCGGCTTTTCCGGCCGACACCGGGACCTGCTCTCGGTCCTCGAACACCACGCGTCGATCATGAGCCACCGGCTCGTCGCCCCCGGCTCCCTCAGCCCGCGGCGCCGGCTGCTCCTCGGCGCGTACTTCACGCACGAATACGCGGTCGAGGCGGCCGCGGTGTGCAACCCGTCCCTGGTGGCGCACCCGAGGCAGGACGGGCTGTCACCCGGGCAGGTGCGCGTGGCGCTCAGCCTGCGCGGGATCGGCGAGGGGCACATCTCTTCGATCGGTTTCGCCACCGGCGTCCTGGGTCCCGGGACGCGCGCGCAGTGGCACCCCCGGGCCGGCCCGGTGAGCACGGGTGAGCGCCAACCGGACTCCTGGCGCCGCTCGTGGCTGCGCGCCGCCCTCGACCACGACGGCTGCGACAACGAGATCACCGCCACCGTGACCGCGACCCTCCCCGATCCCTTCGGCCAGCACGACCTCGACGACGCGCTCGTGACGCTCGACCCCCGCCTGCTCGAACGCGCCGGGGCGGCCGGCACGACCCAGCACGTCCGCGAACTCGCCGCCGCCGGCTACACGGTGCGCTTCCCCGACGGCACCGATCTCGCGCAACGGCTGCTGTGGCCGGTCAGCGCGACCGAAAGCCACGGCATGGAAGACGCCCGCTTCGTCCGCTTCACCGCCGACACGGGCGAGACCGGCTACCGGGCCACCTACACCGCGTACGACGGCACCACCGTGGCGCCCCGGCTGCTGGAAAGCGCCGACCTGAGGTCGTTCAGCGCGTTCGCCCTCACCGGACCGGCGGCCCGCAACAAGGGGATGGCGCTGTTCCCCCGGCCCGTCGGCGGCACCCACCTCGCGTTGTGCCGCGGGGACGGGGAAACGATGAGCCTGGCGACCTCGTCCGACGGCCGTTCGTGGTCCGGCGAGGTGCCGCTGCACGGCCCCACGGCGGCGTGGGAACTGCTGCAGGTCGGCAACTGCGGCTCGCCGCTGGAAACACCGGCGGGCTGGCTGGTGCTCACCCACGGCGTCGGCCCGATGCGGACCTACGCGATCGGCGCTCTCCTGCTCGACCTCGCCGACCCGGCCCGGATCGTGGGCGCGCTCCCCGAGCCGCTGCTCCGGCCGGACGAGGACGAGCGTGACGGCTACGTCCCCAACGTGGTCTACTCCTGCGGCGGCCTGATCCACGACGGCACGCTCTGGCTGCCGTACGGCAGCAGCGACACCCGGGTCGCGCTGGCCACGGTACCGGTGGCTGCCCTCGTCGCGCGGCTCGAAGAAGCGGGCGCCTGACCGAGGCCGGTCAGCTCTGCGTCGCGACCAGGTAGACGGTGACGTCGGGGCTGGTGGTGGCGATCATGACCCGGCGGCGGGCGTCGCCGGTTCCGGTCACCGTCGTGGCCCTGTCGGGGTGCCAGGTGTCGCTGCCGGGGAAGTCCTGGTCGGTGACGGTGCGCTCGCCGGGTTTCGGGGTACCGAGGCCGCTGTCGGCGAGGAACCGGTCGAGGACGGCGGCGGGCATCCGGACCTGGGCGACGGTGCGGGATTCCAGGCCGCCGGACAGCGACGTCCGGGCCGCCGACAGCAGCAGCGACCCGGCGGGGAGCCGGACGCCGGTGTTGGCCTCGACTTCCGCGGCGGACTGAGCGGTGGTCTTGTCGGGGAGGAACCGGTCCTCGGCCGGCGGCGGCGTGGCGCACCCCGCCAGCGTCAGCAGTGCCACGGCGACGAGCGACGCGGTGCCGTTCACCGTCCTTCCTGGACACCGCGCGTGCGCGGTCTGGTGCGTCATGCGGCCAAATCCTCCCACCCCGGAACCGAGCACGGCGTGGACGAGCCTAGCCGCTCCTACCGCAGCGCGGGCAGGACTTCGCCGCCCAGCAGCCGGACTCCGTGGTCGTCCGCCAGGCCGTGGGGCGTGCCGAACTCGACGCGGTCCGCGCCGGCGTCGACGAGCGCCTGGGCTTGCCCCGCGACTTCGTCCGGGGTGCCGGCGAAGGCGAACAGGGACAGCAGATCGCGCGGGATCAGCGCGCCCGCACCGGTTTCGTCGCCGTGGGCCAGCTTGGTCTTGACCGCCAGCAGCAGGTCCTGGGGGATCTCGGCGGTGGGGTCGAGCTCGGCGACGACGGCCAGGTACTTGGCCACTTCGGTGCGGGCCAGCGCCCGGGCCCGAGCGCCGTCCTCGGCCACCACCGTCACCGCGCCGACGACGATGCCGACGGCCGGGTCGCCGATCCGCTCGCGCATCACCCCGACGACGGCCGGGTTGGCGGTGCCGCCGATCTTGACCTCCGCCGCGCCGAGTTCGCCGGCCAGCGCCGCCGTCCGGGCGCCCCAGGTGCCGATCAGCAACGGCACCTCGGTGCGCTCGGGTGCGTAGCTCAGCCGGGCCGAGAGGCGGAACACCCGGCCCTCGAAGGGTTCGCCCTTCAGGAGGGCGCGGATGAACTCCGCCGCCTCCCGCAGGTGCGTGAGCGGTTGCGGTTGCCCGACGCCGATGTCGCCGAGCCAGCTGCCGCGCGCGAGCCCCAGGTAGGCCCGGCCGCCCGAAGCCAGGTCGAGGGCGGCGACCTGGCCGGCGATCTCGTACGGGTGCAGGGTGTAGGGGTTCCAGCACGCGGCGCCCAGCCGCACCCGGGACGTCGCCGCGGCCATCTCCAGCAGCGGGAAGATCGGCGGCTGGTAGGTCAGGTCGCCGAACACGGAGAGCACGTCGAAGCCGTGCGCTTCGGCGGCGGCCGCCAGCCGGGCGTAGTCGCCGGGCCGCTTGTCGCTCTGGAACGCCAGGCCGAACTCGGTCACGTCAGGTCCCCGGTGGCCAGCCGGCACCGGCCGGTCCGCTCGATCCGCATCACGAGGCGTTCCTCCGGATCCGGGCAGGCCACGAGGTTGTCGCGCTCGAGCCAGTCCCCCTCGGGCAGGTCGCGCTGCTTCGCCGGCAACAGCGGCAGCACGGCTTGCAGCGCGTAGACGCAGAAGTGCCGGCCCGCCGGGATCTTCAGGTGCGAGCTGTCGACGAGGTCGAAGTGGTCCCCCACCGCCATCCCGCACACCGGCCGGCCGTCGATGTGGTCCACGGTGACCCGCAGGTCGTACAGCTCAGTGTGCAACGGTTTCCCTTTCCTCGGCCGGGGTTTCCCGGCGCGGCCGCACCAGGCTCGCCACGACGACCACGGCGGTGTTGACGACCAGCGCGATCAGCCCCGGTTCCCATTCCGGCAGCCGCGCGGTCCAGAGGTCCTTCGCGAACGGCGCGAGCAGCGCCACGAACCCCGCCGCGATGCCGAGCAGCACCGCGACCGCGGACGTCCGCCGCCACAGGAACGCGAGGAACACGCCCGGCGCGAGCATCCCGATCGCCGAATACGCCGACAGCAGGATGTCCACCAGGGACTTCTGCTGCCCGATCGTCAGCCAGACGGCGATCCCCGCGAAGACCACCATGGAAGACCGCGACAGCAGCAGCGTGGCCCGGTCCGACAGCTCCGGCTTGAAGGGCCGCACGATGTTGCGCGCGAACAGCGAGCCGGACGTCAGCAGCAGCACCGAACCGGGGGCGAGGGCGAGCAGGAACGCCGTCCCCGCGACGAGGCCGACCAGCCAGGCCGGGAACTTGTCGGCGACGAACTGCAGGAGCGCGCCGTTGAGGTCGCCGCCTTCGGGCCGGGTGTTCGCGAGCAGGGCGGCGAACCCCAGCATGATGATGAAGAAGTAGGCCAGCGAGTACAGCGGCTGCCAGATCGCGTTGCGCCGGATCGCCGTCGCGGACTTCGCCGAGTAGGACACCTGGAACAGGTGCGGGAAGACCCAGTTGCCGAGCGCGACGTTCAGCGCCGAGGTCATCAGCCAGACCGACGTCGTCGGCGAGGCCGGGTCGAGCCCGGGGAACTTGCCGATGCCGGGGTGCTGCGCCTCGGCGATCCGGAAGACGTCCAGCGGCGAGGCGGCGCCGACCTTGCTCGCGGCGGTGGCCGCGAGCAGCACGACCACGACGACCATCAGGACGTCCTTGACCCCGGCCGAAAACGCCGCCGACCGCAGGCCGGCCAGCAGCACGAAGGCGAGCATCAGCACGG
The DNA here is from genome assembly GCF_041346945.1 of Amycolatopsis sp. cg9. Lineage (NCBI taxonomy): Bacteria > Bacillati > Actinomycetota > Actinomycetes > Pseudonocardiales > Pseudonocardiaceae > Amycolatopsis > Amycolatopsis sp. cg9. Next base: position 8,833,517 of record NZ_CP166850.1, read on the forward strand.
CGCCGATGACCACGGCGAGCGCGGGCGGGACCGCGGTGCCCAGCGTCAGCCGGACGATCAGGCTGAGGCTGACGAGCTGGATCTGCACGTACACCACGAGCGCGGCGATCCCGACGACCGCGGTGACCACCCCGAGCCAGCGCGCCGAGTAGTGGCTCGCGAAGAAGTCGGCCTGGGTGAGCAGGCCGTCGCGGCGCCCGGCCCGCCAGATCTTCGGCATCAGCCAGTAGCCGATGGCGTAGCTGAGCGAGACGCTCGTGAAGGCGAGGTACGCGGGTGCGCCGAGCGCCCAGGCGTAGCCGGAGATGCCGAGCACGGCGAAGGTCGTGTACACCTCGCCGGCGTTCATGAACCAGAAGAGCAGCGTGCCGAACCGGCGCCCGCCCACCGCCCAGTTCGTCATGTCCGGCGTGGCGCGCCTGCCGAACGCGAGCGCGCCGGCGACGGTGCCCAGCACGATGACGAGCGCGATCGTGAGCGTCATGAGTCGTCCTCGTCGGTGACCCCGGCCCGCTTGTCGAGCCGGAACACCACGGCGATGACGACGCTGGTGAACACGACGCCGAGCAGCTGCCACACCATCGGGAACGGGATGTGCAGCGGCGCGTACGGGACGTCGTTGACCACCGGGACGAGGCCGACCTGCCAGACGAACGGCAGGACCAGCAGCCAGCGATGCGCTCGAGTCGTAGCCATGATCACTCCCTTTGTGCAGTCTGACTGCACAGTGGTAGGACTGTAGGCCAGCGTTCCTCGATGTTCAACACGTGATCCCGGTGAGGTGTGCAGTGTCGGTGCAGGACATCGGCTCGCAGCTGAAACGTCTCCGCACCCGCGAAGGCCTGAGCCTGCGCGACCTGGCGGCGCGCTCCGGCCTGTCGGCCACCCTGCTCAGCCAGGTCGAGCGCGGGGTGACCGACCCGAGCCTGTCCACGCTGCGGCGGCTGGCGGGTGTCTTCGGGGAGTCGGTGGCGTCGCTGTTCGACTCCGCTCCCCCGGCGGTCTGGATCAGCCGGCCCGGCCACCGCTCGACCCTGGCCGGCCCGCGGGGCCTGGTCCGGTACGAACGCCTGACCCCGGGGAACGGTCACCTCGAAGTGCTGCGCGCGATCCTGCCGCCGGGCACCGCGACCAGCGAGGAACCGTGGGGACACGCGTCCACGGAATGCGCGTACGTCGTGGCCGGGACCCTCGCGGTCGAGATCGGCGGCGTCACGCACGAGGTGTCGGCGGGCGAGTCGATCACGTTCGACTCGAACCAGCCCCACCGCTACCGCAACCCCACGGCCGTCGACGTGGAGTACCTCGTGTCGGTGACGCCGCCGTCCCCGTGACCGGTCAGCGGGCCAGCAGGTCCCGGATCGCCCCCGCGATCTCGTCCGGTGCCTCCTCGGCCATGAAGTGCCCCGCCCGGGTCAGCCGGTGGTCCAGGTCCGGCGCCCACGCCCGCCACACCGCCGCGGCGTCGTAGCCCAGCTGCGCGCCCCAGTCCTGCTGGACGACGGTCACCGGCATGGCCAGCTGCGACCCGGCGTCCGAGTCCGCCTGGTCGTGCGTGACGTCGATGCCCGCCGAAGCCCGGTAGTCCGCGACGATCGACGGCACGGCCGCGGCGCTCGCCCGCAGGTATTCGGCCCGCACCTCAGCCGGGATCGCGGCCGGATCGTTCCCCCAGGCGTCGAGGAACGAACCGAAGAAGGCGTCCGCGCTGTTGGCGATCATCGTCTCGGGCAAACCCGGCGGCTGCGCCATCAGGAACAGGTGGTAGCCGACCGCCGCCGGCACGCCCCGCAGCACGTTCCACATGTCGAGCGTCGGCACGACGTCGAGGATGCCCAGGTGCGTGATGGTCTCGGGGTGGTCCAGCCCCGCCCGGAAGGCGACCAGGGCGCCGCGGTCGTGCCCGACGAGGGCGAAGCGGTCGTGCCCGAGCGCCGCCGACAGGGCCACGACGTCGGCGGCCATGGTGCGCTTGGCGTACACCTCTTCGCCGGTGGCCGCCGGCTTGCCGCTGGCGCCGTAGCCGCGCAGGTCCGGGCAGATCACCAGGTGCTCGCCGGCGAGCCGCCCGGCGACGTGCCGCCACATCAGGTGCGTCTCGGGGAAACCGTGCAGCAGGACCACCGGGCTGCCGCTGCCGCCGACGGCGGCGGCCAGCTCCACGCCGTCGGCGCCGGGCAGGCGGAGGTGGTCGAAGCCGGGAATGGAGGGTGTCATCGAAAGCCGTCTTCCGGGTCGGGAACTTGACCCGGCCAGGGTGTGCGCCGCCGATCAGCAACCGATCAGCGCGGGCGGGCGCACCCCGCCGCCGGGCCCGATGATGGGGACATGCGAATCGACGTGCTCGGTGCCGTGCGGGCGCTCCGCGACGACGGCACTCCGGTCGAGCTGGGCGGCCCCCGCCACCGCGAGGTGCTGGCCCGGCTGGTCGCCGCCGAAGGCAGGCTGGTCACCACCGACACCCTCGTCGACGATCTGTGGCCCGAGCCGCCGGCCCGCGCGGTCGGGGCGTTGCGGACGTTCGTCGCCGCGCTGCGCCGCGCGCTCGAACCCGGCCGGCCGCCCCGCACCCCGCCCCGGGTGATCGTCACGGAAGGCCCCGGTTACGCGCTGCGGCTGCCCCGGGCGGACGTGGACGTCCACTGGTTCGAGGACGCGCTCGCCCGGACCCGGCGCGGCTCCGGCAACGTCACCGAGCTCAGCGCGGCCCTCGCGGCTTGGCGCGGGCCCGCCTACGCCGACGTGCCGGATTCCCCGTGGGCGCGGCGCGAGCGGAACCGGCTGGAGGAGCTGAGGCTGGCGGCGGTGGAACTGCGCGCCCGCACCATCCTGGACTCCGGGCAGGGCGCCGACCTCGTCGCCGAGCTCGGCGCCCACGTCGCCGCACACCCGTGGCGCGAGCCGGCCTGGGGCTTGCTGGCCCGCGCACTGCACCGCGAAGGCCGGCAAGCCGACGCACTGGCCACCCTCCGCCGCGCCCGCACGATGCTCGTCGACCAGCTCGGGCTCGACCCCGGGGCCGAGCTGCAACGGCTGGAGGCCGACATCCTCACCGGCGCACCGGCCGCGTGGACCGGCCCCGCTGTCCGGCTCGGCCCCCGCACCACCGTGGACCTGGCCCGCACGCTCGCGCTGGCGGGCGGCGACGCCCTGGTCCATTCCCGGCGCGACCGCCTCACCGCGATCCAGGCGGCGGAACGCACCGGCGATCGCCACCTGACGGCCCGGATCATCGGCGCCTACGACGTGCCCGCCATCTGGAGCCGCGCCGACGACCCCGAGCAGTCCCGCGCGGTCGTCGCGGCTGCCGAGCGGACGTTGCCCGGGCTCGGCCCCGCCGATCTCAGAGCCCGGCTCCTGGCCACGATCGCCGTCGAGAGCCGTACCGCCCACCTCTCCGAAGCCGAACTCGAGCGTGCACGGCAGGCCGCGCACCAGGCCGAGGCGCTGGCCCGGGAGCTGGCCGACCCCGCGCTGCTGGCGTTCGCGCTCAACGGCGTCTTCCTGCAGTCGTTCACCCGTCCCGGGCTCGCGGCCACGCGCGACGCGATCGGTGCCGAGCTGCTCGACCTGGCGACGAGGCACGAGCTGCCCAACTTCGCCGTGCTCGGCCGGCTCGTCCGCTTGCAGTCCGCCTCGGCCCGCGGCGACCTCGACACCGCGGCCGCGCACGCCACGGCGGCCGAACAGCTCGCCGCCACCACCGAAGCGCCCCTCGTCGCCGTCCTCACCGCGTGGTTCCGCGCCCGGGCGACGGCCGCCCGCAGCACCGAACCCGGCGGCCCGGCCGCCGCCACGGCCGCGGCGCAGTACCGCGCCGCCGAAGACGCGCTGCGGACGGCCGGGATGCCGGGGCTGCACCGCGGCCTGTTCGCGCTCGCGCTCCTGGGACTGCGCCTGCTGCACGACCGCGCCGCGCCCACCGACCCGCACCTCGACTGGGGCCCGTACCTGCCCTGGGCCCGCCCCCACCTGCTCCTCGCCCAAGACCGGGAAGCGGCGGCCCGCACCGCCCTCGCGGCCGTGCCGGAACCCCCGCACGACCACCTGCAGGAGGCGATGTGGTGCCTGACCGCCCGCGCCGCGGCCCGCCTCGGCGACCACGGAGCCGCCGCTCAGGCCGCGGCCGCCCTCCGGGACGCCCGCACCGAAGATGCCGGCGCCGCCAGCGGCCTGCTGACCCTGGGCCCGGTCGCTCCATACCTGGCCGAGGCCGAGGAATGCGCGGCCGCGGACCGCACCCGGTGACCCCGCCGCGCCGCCCTGCCGGCGACCCTGGTCAGGACCCCGGCCAGGTGACCGCGGGGTACATCCGGTTGAACCACGGCAACAGGTAAGGCAGGTACCGCCCCGGCACGCCGTCCGCACCGAACACGCCGGCGCCGCCAGCGGCCTGCTGCCCCTGGGCCCGGTGGCTCCATACCTGGCCGAGGCCGAGGAATGCGCGGCCGGCGACCCGCGTCAGGACCCCGGCCCGGCGACCGCGGGGTACATCCGGTTGAACCACGGCAACAGGTAAGGCAAGTACCGCCCCGGCACGCCGTCGACGGCCGCCGCCAGGTGGTTCATCGTCGGCGGCGCGGTGTCCGGCCAATGCCCGGTCCGCAGGCGCGTCAGCACCCGGTCGATCGCCGCCTGCTGCTCGCCCGTGGTGAAGGTGCAGTGCCCGGCCGTTTGCACGTACGTCTGCCGCAGCAGTGAAGCGTTTCCCGCCCGGCGGGCCAGCGTGCCGTACGACTGCTGCTGGGCGACGGTCGAGATCTGGTCGCCGGTGCCGTTGACGGTGAGCACCGGGATGCGCAGGTCGCCGGTGAACACGATGCCCCGCTCGAGGTACCGGACGGCGGCCGGATCGGCGGGTACCCGGGGTTCGGCCGCCAGCCGGCCGAGGTCGGCGCGCAGGTCGAGCCCCGCACGCGCGTACAGCCGGCGGACGGCGTCCTGCTGCTCCGGCGCGGCCAGCGCGAGCTGGCGCACGTAGTCGATCCCGATGTTCCACGACGGGTTCCCGCCTGCCAGCTGCTCGATCGCGCGGCGGCTGCTGACCGCCTGCCCGAGGTAGGGCAGCGGGCCGCCCGCGAGCGCCAGGTACATCCCCCGCTCGACGGCGTCGGCGTCGCGGGCGTCCGGGACCGGGGTCGGCGAGCCGTCGGCGGCCAGGCCCCAGCCCGGCAGCTGGCCGATCGCCGCCGCGAGCGCGATCCGCGCCCGGCCGCCCGCCGTCGCCTGGGCCGACGTCACCGCCGAAAGCCACCGCTGCTGGGTTCCGGGGACGTCGGCGGGGATGCCGGTCACCGGCAGGGCCGAGTCGCGGAACAGCAAGGTCTTCAGCGTGAACACCGTGTCCAGCTTCTGGTTCCACTGCCCCACCGAGCCGCCGAGGCCACCGCACATCGGGACGGCGGCGTCGAAGCGGTCCGGGTGCACCTGCGCGACCCCGGCAGCGACCATCCCGCCCATCGAGCGGCCTTCGGCGATCGCGTACCGGGCCCGGCCGAACGCGGTTTCGAAGCGGCCGAGGGCTTCGGCCTGGTTGTCGATGGCCCGCGCGATGTGCCAGCCGCTGACCGTGCGCGTGGTGCCGCCCACCGCGTACCCGCGCGCCACCAGGCTCGCGGTGAGCGCGCTCGGCAGGCCACCCGCGGCGAAGTCGAGGTCCACCAGCACGGCACCGTTCCACCGCACCGGTTCGGCGAACGAGTACGGCGTGCCGTCGGCGAGCTGCCCGCCGACGCACCTCGCGGCCGCGATCGGGGCCGAGCAGGGCTCACCGGCTTCCGCCGCGTGGGCGGTCGCCGGGATCCCGGCCGCCAGGACGGCGACCACGGCGAGCCGGAACCAGAATGCGCTGCGCACGAATCGCTCCTTCATCCTCGGGTGGCCGCGTTGAGCACCGGCTGCGGAACCGACACCTGGTTGAGCCCCCACCGGGACATGATCCCGACGTAGGTGCCGTCCTGGAAAAGCTCTTCGAACACCTGCTGCAGCACCGGGCCCAGCCCGGACGATTTGGGGACGTACAACGCCAGATCGTCTTTGGTCGCCCCCTGCGCCTCGGTCTGGGTGACGTACTTGTTCCCGCCTTGCCGCTGCGTGACGTCGATCGCCGCGGCCTCGGTCATCCCCGCCGCGTCCGCGCGGCCCGAGCGGGTGGCCAGCAGGGTGGCGTCGGTGTCGTCGAGGCCGACGGTCCGCGTCGCCGGGCGCTTGCTGTCCGTGCAGAACCGCGACAGCTTGCCCAGCTGGTCCTCGACCACGCTCGCGGTCACCACCGCGATGCGCTTGCCGCAGAGGTCTTCGACCCGCGCGATGCCGGCCGTCGAACCGGCGGGGAAGACGTAGGCGGTGCGGGTGGTCATCCAGGTGATCGTGTCGAACTGCTTCTCGCGCTCGGCGGTGGCCTTGACCGGGCCGTTGAACGCGTCGTACCGGTTGCCCAGCATGCCCTGGAGCGCGGCCGGGAGCCCGGCGACGACGATCGTCTGCGTCCGGACACCGAGCACCTGGCCGATCGCGGTCTGGAAGTCGGCGTCGATCCCGGTGACCGTCCCGTCCGGCGCGACCGTCCGGTAGGGCGGGTGGGAGTCACCGGCGAACCTGAGCACGCCGGCGTCCTTGACCGCCTGGGGCAGTGCGTCGTGCAAGGACTGCACCACTGGGAGGTTCGTGCCGGTGGCCAGGCCCGGCGAGCCGCCGTCCACCGTGCACCCGGCGGCGGCCAGCCCGAGAACGGCGGTCGCGAAGAGCGCGCTTCGGCTTCGCCGGCGAAGCGGGGATCGCATGGGACTCCTTTCCGGACGGTCAGGTCAACCCGTCGAGCCACGCGGTCATCCGCGCGGTCAGGTCGGCGCCCGTGCGGGCGTCGACGTTGTCGGCGTGCAGTTCGAGCACCGGGATGCCCGCGTCGCGCAGGGCGCGGGTGGTGAAGTAGCCGCCGCGGGCGTCGTCGGAGACCAGGTGCACCACGCCGTTCACGCCGTGGTGGCGGGCTTCCTTGACGTACCACTCCGCCGACCACGGCGGCGTGTAGAGCTGGTCGCCGAAGGCGGCGAAGCGGGCAGCCAGGGCGCGCAGCGGGTCGTCGCCGTAGCGCAGGTAGCCGTCCGCGGCGATGGCGAGGTACATCGACCACACGAACACCGCGCCGTGCGAACGCTGGAACCGCTGGTAGAACTCGAGGTCGAACCACAGCCCGCGGCCGATCCACATCAGCCGCAGCCGCTCGTCGGGGCAGACCGCGACACCGGCGTCGATCCGGTCGCGCACCTCGTCGTGGAACGCGCGCGCGGCGTCGCGGGCCCACTCGGTGCCGCGGTGCCACTGCGGCACCATGACGCTCGGGATGCCGTCGGTGACGGCGATCGGGCACGGCCGCGCGGCGGCGATCAGGTCGCGGGTGCGGCGGTTCCACTCCTGCTGCTCGTTGACCAGGTCCAGGACTTCGCGGAACCGGGTCTCGGAGAACACCCGGCCGGTGGTCTGCTCGAGGAACCGGATGAGCCCGGTCAGCTCGCCGGTCAGCAGGTCGAGGCGGTCGCTGCCGATGGCCTCCTCCCAGCGGTGCGGCATCAGCTCCCACCACCGCTCGGGGACCGCGTTCTCCGCCGCGCTCTCCAGCGGGTAGTAGGTGACGCCGGGCTGGGCGGCCCAGACGTCGAAGATCTTGCGGGACGCGTCGCCGGTCGTCTCGCCGAGCACGATCGACGGCGTCGGCAGCCCGCCCCAGGGTGCCCGGCCGGGATCGGTCTCGAACGCCGACGCCAGCGAAGTGGCGCTGTACTGCTCGATGTAGTCGGGGTAGCCGCGTTCGCGCAGCAGGCCGAGGTAGCGCTGGGTCTGGCGTTTCGCGGCGACGATCGACGCCCACCACTGGTTGACCACGTACGGGATGCCCATCGCGCGGAAGATCTCCTGGGGCGCGTCCGCGTTGACCAACGCCGGTGGCGTGCCCTCGGCGCGCAGCCGGGCGAACCACTCGCGTTGGTACGCGGTCGCCGTGGTCGCCGACGCCAGCCGGCTCGTCATGCCGCCGCCCCCGCCGGGAGCAACGCCGCGAGAGCGTCCTCGGTGAGTCCGCCGTACGGCTGGCGTTCCGCGAGAACCGCCCGCACCCCGGTCGCGGCCCGCTGTTCCGGGAAGTCCCACGGCGGCGCGTCGTCGTGGACCCGCGCGTAGGAGAACAGGACCTCCGCGCCGCACGCGCGGGCGGCCGCGGCGGTGTGCTCGGCGCGCTGCCCGATGGACGCGCGGGGCGCGGACGGGCCGTTGTACTGGTACCGCTCGGCCAGCGCGAGTTCCGTCGGTGCCGCGCAGGTGCGCGCGAACAGCAGCTCGCCCCAGTCGTGGTCCTCCCCCACGACGAGGAACCCGTTGCGCTCCAACGTTTCGTAGACGCCCGGGTGGTCGTGGGAGCTCCCGGTGAGGAACAGGCGCACCCCGTCGGCCTCGCGAGGGTCGGCGAGCACGCGATCGGCCAGCTCGATGGCGGCCGCGACCGGCACCCTGGTGGTCTCGGCGACGACCTCGAGGAACCGCGCGCCGCTCAGCCGGTTCGCCCGGCGCGACGCGGCGACGCGGGAGAGCGACCGCCGCAGGGTGTCGTGCGCGGTGATGGCCTCGGCGAGGTCGTCGTCGCCGATCGGCCGCCAGCGCCCGAGCCACTCGCGCAGCTGCGCGACCTTCGCGTGCACGTACCGGGTGGTCGTGTGGTGCGGCAGGTGCAGGACGTCCACCAGCCGCACCGGCGGCAGCCGCAGCTCCGGCTCGACGCGGTGTAGCTCCCGCAGCGCGTAGAACAGCCGCAACGACGCTTCGCAGTCCCGGGAGACGACGATGGCTTCGAGCGGTCCGTAGTCCCCGGCGAGGATCCGCGTCAGGATCGACCGGGCGACCGGGTCGACGCCTCGGCCGAGGTAGCGGTCGCCCGGCGTGTGGTCCTCGCCCGGCTGGCCGGTCAGCCGCAGCGGCAGCAGTCCCGCGGCGGTGATCAGCTCGACCGGGACGTCGGCACCGACGTACCCCACCGCCGGCGTGCTCAAATGACCGCCTCCGCGACCAGGTCCGCCAGCTGCTCTTCGGTGTAGCCGAGCAGTTCGCGGTAGACGTGCTCGTTGTGCTCCCCCAGCCCCGGCGCCGGCCGGTCGAGGGCGACGCGGGCGGCGGAGAACCGGATCGGCACGCCGGTCCCGGCCAGGTCGGCGACGTCGCCGTGCCGCGGGTGCCGCAGCGGCACCACCTCTTCGCGCGCCAGGACCAGCGGGTCCCGCACCGCGTCGCGCGGTTCACGGACCTCGGCGGCCGGTACGCCCTCGGCGGTGAACGCGGCGAGGACCTCCGCGAGCGGCCGCACCCGGCACCACTCGCGGATCAACCCGTGCAGCTCGTCGGCCGCGCGGACCCGCTGGTCCCGCGTCCGGTAGCGGTCGTCCTCGGCCAGCTCGGGCCGGCCGATCGCCCGCAGCACCCCGTGGGCGAAGGCGTCGGTCGGCGCGCAGAGGGCGAGATGACCGTCGAGCGCCGGCAGGATCCCGAACGGCGCCAGCCGCGGCACCATCGACCCGGTGCGCTGCGGCAGGCCGACCGCGTCGAAGGCGTCGAACGGCTCGCACGCGACCAGCGACGTCAGCGCGCCGAGCATCGACACGTCCACGTGCTGGCCCTCGCCGGTGTGCTCGGCCTGCAACAGCGCCGAAACCGTGCCGACCACGGCGAACAGCGGCGCCAGCAGGTCGCCGATCGGGAGCCCGAACCGGACCGGGCCCTCGTCGGGTTCGCCGGCGGTCAGCATCACGCCGCTGAGCGCCTGGATGATCGAGTCCATGGCCTTGCCCGACCCGGGGCCGCCCTGGGCGCCGAACCCGCTGATCGAGGTGTAGACGAGCCGCGGGTTGAGCTCCCGGACCTGCGCGTAGGAGATGCCCAGCCGGTCGGTGACGCCCGGGCTGTAGTTCTCGACGAGCACGTCGGCGTCGCGGACGAGGTCGGTGAACACCGCGCGGGACCGCGGGTTCTTCAGGTCGAGGGTGACGCTGAGCTTGTTGCGGCCGCGCAGCAGCATCGACACCGACAGGTCGTCGTCGTGCCGGCGGGCGAGGTTCAGCCCGTCGCGGCCGACGTAGGGCGCGTTGTTGCGGGACGAATCCCCGCCGGTCGCCGGGTTTTCGACCTTGATCACGGTCGCGCCCAGCCCGGCGAGCAGCAGGGTCGCGTACGGCCCGGCGAGCGCGGTGGTCAGGTCGATGACGGTGCGGCCGGCCAGTGGCTGGTCGGTCATGCGGGAACCCCCTCGGAGAGAGCGACGAGCACTTCGGTGCCGCGGGTGGTGAACCGGCCGTTGAGGTTCGCGCCGCGGGTGATGTCCTCGACGTACTTCGCCACGGCCTCGCCTTCCGGTGTACCGCCGACCGGCACCGGACGGCCCTGGTCGTCGATCCGGCAGGGGACGAAGCCCGCTTCGCGCAGCCCGGTCTCGTCGAAGCGGCAGAAGGCGATGGCGGTGTTGCGGCTTTCGGGGTGGAACGGGAAGAACGGCATGTCCGGGTCGGGCGCGAAGCCGTACAGCTGCGTCCGGCGCTCGGCCCACGCGCGCAGCTCGTCCGCGCCGACACCGGCGCCCGGGGTCAGGGCGTGGGTGACGGTGGCGAAGTTGCCGAGGCCGTGGAAGATCGGCCGTCCTCTGTGGACCTCGATGCCGCGCATGATGTGCGGGTGGTGGGAGAACACCGCGTCGGCGCCGGCGTCGACCGCCGCGCGGGCGACCGGGCTCTCGTACATCGCGACCGCGACAGGGGTGTGGCCGACGCCCTTGTGCAGCGAGACGAGCACGACGTCGGCCTCGGCGCGCAGGCGGCGCACGTCGTCGGCCATCGCGTCCAGGCTGTCCGGGTCGGCGAAGGTGTAGATCTTCGGCGGGCCGCCCGGACTCGCGTGGTCGAGCTCGTAGTGGGTGAGGACGTGCACGTACGCGCAGCCGGGTTTGCGGGAGGTGGCCCAGGATTCGCGCGGGCCGACGCAGTTGTACGACAGGACGCCGATGCGCAGGCCGCCGCGCTCCACCATCGCCGGGCGCCGGGCCTCGGCCAGGTTGGCCCCGGCGCCGGCCGTCGCCATGCCCGCCTCGCGCGAGTAGGCGATGGTGTCGGCCAGACCCCCGTCCCCGGCGTCGAGGACGTGGTTGCCCGCGAGCGTGACGACCTCGAACCCGGCCCCGGCCACCGCTTTCAGCGCCGCGGGGTCCGCCGGTGGCGCGGGGACGTCGGTGCTGTGCTGGACCGCGGTGGTCGAATGCGGGACTTCGACGTGCCCGATCGCCAGGTCCATCGCCCGCAGCACCGGCGCGGCCGGGGCGAGAAAGAACTCCGGGTCGGGCTCGTCCAGGATGAGGTCGCCGACGGCGCCGACAGTGATCACGAGACACCCTCCTTTTCGGACAGATGGCGGGACAGGAAGGCGCGCAGCCGGTCGGTCCGCGGCCGGGTGAACAGCTCGGCCGGCGGGCCCTCCTCGACGATCCGGCCCGCTTCCATGAAAACGCACCGATCGGCCACCTCGCGCGCGAACGCCATCTCGTGGGTGACCACGACCATCGTGGTGCCCGCGGCGGCGAGGCCGCGGAGCACGGCCAGCACCTCGTCGACCAGCTCCGGGTCGAGGGCACTGGTCGGCTCGTCGAACAGCATGATCCGGGGCCGGACCAGGACGGCACGGGCGATGGCGACCCGCTGCTGCTGCCCGCCCGAGAGCTGCCGCGGGTAGTGGTCCTCCCGGCCGGCCAGGCCGATGCGCTCGAGCAGCTCCCGCGCCTCCCGCTCCACTGTGGACCGATCGCGGCCGTGGACGCGGATCGCCGCGTCGGTCACGTTGCGCAGCACGGTGAACTGCGGGAACAGGTTGAACTGCTGGAAGACCATGCTCATCCGGCGCCGCTGGGCGGCGATCCGGCGCTCGGTCAGCGGGCGCAGGCCGGCCGGCGAGCGGCGGTGGCCGAGCAGCTCGCCGTCGAGGTACATCGCGCCGCCGTCGATCGGCTCGAGCTGGTGGGCGCAGCGCACGAGCGTCGACTTGCCCGATCCCGACGGCCCGATCACCACCACCGCCTCCCCCTCGTGCACGTCGAGGCTGACCCCGGCCAGCGCGGTCACCGCGCCGAACTCCTTGCGGACGTCGCTGATCCGCAGCACCGGCGCGCTCATCGGGCGCTCCGGTGGCCGCGCGAGAACCGGCGTTCCAGCCGGCGTTGCCCGGCGGTCAGGAGGGTGACCACGACCAGGTACCAGAAGCAGGCCACCAGCAGCATCGGCACGATCTCGTAGGTGCGGTTGTAGATCACCTGCACCGAGTGCAGCAGGTCCGACATCGCGATCACCGACACGAGCGCGGTGCCCTTGAGCACGTTGATGAACTGGCTGCCCGCGGGCGGGATGATCACCCGCATCGCCTGCGGCAGCACGATCCTCAGCAGCGTCTGGCCCGGCGGGTAGCCCATCGCGCGGGCCGCGTCGCGCTGGCCGGGGTCGACCGACGACACCCCGGCGCGGAAGATTTCCGCCAGGTAGGCCGACTCCACGAGCGACAGGCCGATCACCGCGGCGGTCAGCGGCGTGATCACGGTGTTGGCGTCCCACGTCCCGAAGACCGGGCCGAAGGGGATCCCGACCGACAATTCGGGGAGCAGGTAGGCGAGGTTGAACCAGAAGATCAGCTGCACCAGCGGCGGGATGCCGCGGAAGAGCCCCACCCACAGCGTCGCCACCCACCGGGCGGGCCCGAACCCGCTCAGCTGCATCGCCGCGACCACGCCACCGGCCAGCGACCCGAGCACCATCGCGGCGACCGCGAGCAGCACCGTGGTGCCCAGGCCCGCCATGACGCTCTTCTCGAAGAGGTACTTCGCCACGACGTCCCACTGGAACCGGGAGTTGCCGGCCAGGAAGACGGCCAGCTGCGCGGCCAGCACCGCCAGCACGAGCACGAACAGCCAGCGCAGCGGGCGGAAGCGGCCGCGGGCCCCGGCGACGTCGTCGCGGGCCGGTGCCGTCTCCTCCACAGTGGACACAGCGGTCATTTCGCCGACGCCGCGTCGAACAGCGGCTGCGGGACCGTGACGTCGTCGAGGCCCCACTGCTTCATGATCCGGGCGTAGGTGCCGTTGCGGAACAGCTCCTCGAACGCCTTCTGCAGCACCGGGCCGAGCTTGCCGGACTTCGGCGTGTAGAGCGCGAGGTTGTCCTTCGTGGCGCCCTGCTCCTCGGTCTGGGTCACGTACTCGTACTGCCCCTTCTGCTGGGTGGTCACGTCGATCGCCGCGGCCTGCGTCATGCCGGCGGCTTCGGCGCGGCCGGACTTCGCGGCCAGCAGGGTGGCGTTCGTGTCGTCGAGCCCGACCACCTGCACGGCCGGGCGCCGCTGCTTCTCGCAGTACGCCGACAGCTTGGCGAGCTGGTCCTCCACGACGCTCGCGGTGACCACCGCGACGCGCTTGCCGCAGAGGTCGGCGGTCTGCTTGATGCCCGCGGCGGAGCCTTCGGGGATCACGTAGGAGGTGCGAGTGGTCATCCAGGTGACGGTGTCGAACTGTTTCTCGCGCTCGGCGGTGGCCTTGACCGGTCCGTTGAAGGCCTCGTAGCGGCCGCTGAGCATGCCCTGCAGCGCGGCCGGCAGACCGCTGACGATCGTGGTTTCCGTGCGCACGCCCAAGAGCTGGCCGAGCGCATGCTGGAAGTCGTGGTCGATGCCGGTCACCGTCTTGCCGTCCGGGCCGACGGTGCGGTACGGCGGGTGCGAGTCACCGGCGAAGCGGAGGACGCCGGAGTCCTTGACCGCCGGCGGCAGCTGGTCGTGCAGCGCCTGGTCGGCCGTGAGCGCCGCCGCCGAGGGGGCGGAGGCCGCGCCGTCGTCGACCGTGCACCCGGCCAGCGCGAGTCCCGCGGCGACCGCGGCGAGCGTGCTTCGACGCCATTGACGAAGTGAGAAACCCATGTCGGTTACTTCCTGCGGAAGGCAATAGGTTGCTGATCGGGTGCCGATCGTCGCATGATGTGTCGCGTGATTCAACCCCTCGCTGCACCCGGCCGCACCGCACTGACACCATGGAGTCCATGGACACCCGCAGTGGGCGCGCGATGACAGCGACGTCCTCGGGCCCGCTGCCCCGCGCACAGCAGGGCGCCGAACCCCAGCTGCTGCTGACGTCGCTGCTCGGCGACTTCTGGTACTGGCGCGACGAGCACATCCCCTCGGCGGCACTGGTGGAGCTGCTCGGCGAGTTCGACATCAGCCCGGCGAGCGCGCGGGCGGCGATCCGCCGCCTGGCCGCCCGCGGCCTGCTGACCGTCTCGCGCAGCGGCCGGACGACGGCGTACGGCATCCCCGCCCGCACGTCCGAGGTGATCATCGAGCGCACGCACCGGATGCTGACCTTCGGCACGACCGCGCCCGAGTGGGACGGGCGGTGGACCGTGGTCACCTTCTCCGTGCCGGAGCAGGAGCGCGGGCTGCGCACCGCGCTCCGGTCGCGGCTGCGGGTCCTGCGCTTCGCCGCGCTCTACGACGGGGTGTGGATCAGCCCGCACGACCTCGCCGGCCCGGCGCTGCAGGCCCTGGACGAACTCGGCCTCCGCAGCGCGACGGTCTTCCGCGCCACCGAGGTCCCCGGACCGGCCGCGGCGGTCGCGGCCTTCGACCTCGACCCGCTGGCCCGGGAGTACGGGCAGTTCGTCGAGCGCTACGAACAGGTGCTCACCGGTCTGGACGCCGGCCTGATCAGCCCGGCGCAGGCGTTGCGCACCCGCACCGAGCTGCGCGTGGACTGGCGCCGGTTCCCCGAGTCCGACCCCGACCTGCCCGCCGAACTGCTGCCCGCCGACTGGGCGCGCGACCGGGCGCAGAAGGTGTTCCTCCAGATCTACGACCGGCTCGGCCCGCTGGCCGAGCTCCGGTTCCGCCAGGTGCTGGCCGCCACCGACCCCGCGCTGGCCGAACTCGCGTCCCACCACGACTCGGTCAAGGTGGCCGCGTTGTTCGCCGGCCTCGGCGACCGCCACCCGGCGGGCGACACGCCGTTCGAGCAAGCGGCCGAGGCGCGCCGCCTGGACGACGCGCGGCACCGCTAAGGGCGGCACTTCCGGAGTCGCCCGCACGGGCACCTGGCCCGAAACTCGGCCGAAACTCTTTGCGGACCGGCGATCCGCCGTGTTGTCCTGCTGACGGTAAGCAACATCATCGACGCGTGCCGTGAAGGAGACCACCGATGGCAAGAAGTTCGCCGGGCCCGCGCAGCAGGTGGTGGCGGTCGCCCGCCACCCGGGCACTCGCCGGAGTGGCCACCGTGGCCGCCACGGCCGCCGTCCTGGTGTCGGCGCCGGGCGCCGACGCCGCGGCCGGCACCCTGGGCGCCGCGGCCGCGCAGTCCGGCCGGTACTTCGGCACCGCGATCGCCGCGGGCAAGCTCGGGAACTCGGCGTACACCACGATCGCCGCGCGCGAGTTCACCATGGTGACGCCCGAAAACGAGATGAAGCCCGACGCGACCGAGCCCAACCAGAACCAGTTCAACTTCTCCTCGGGCGACCAGATCTACAACTGGGCGGTGAGCCACGGCGCCCAGGTCCGCGGGCACACCCTGGCCTGGCACGCGCAGCAGCCGGGCTGGATGCAGAACATGGGCGGCAGTTCCCTCCGCAACGCGATGATCAACCACATCCAGAAGGTGATGGCGCACTACCAAGGCAAGCTCGCCTACTGGGACGTGGTCAACGAAGCCTTCAACGAAGACGGCAGCCGCCGTTCGTCGAACCTGCAGAGCACCGGCAACGACTGGATCGAGGTCGCGTTCAAGACCGCGCGCGCGGCCGACCCGTCGACCAAGCTCTGCTACAACGACTACAACATCGACAACTGGAGCTACGGCAAGACCCAGGGCGTGTACAACATGGTGCGGGACTTCAAGTCCCGCGGCGTGCCGATCGACTGCGTCGGCCTGCAGGCCCACTTCACCGGCGGCAGTTCCGTCCCGGGCAACCTCCAGACGACGATCTCCAGCTTCGCGGCGCTCGGCGTCGACGTCGCGCTCACCGAGGTCGACGTCACGAACGCGTCGACGTCGCAGTACGCGGCACTGACGCAGGCGTGCATGAACGTCGCGCGCTGCGTGGGTATCACCGTGTGGGGCGTGCGAGACAGCGATTCCTGGCGCTCCAGCGAAAGTCCCCTGCTGTTCGACGGCAACGGGAACAAGAAGGCCGCCTACAACTCGGTGCTCAACGTCCTGAATTCCGGCGGCGGGACGACCACGACCCCCACCACCACCCCGACCGGCCCCACGACCACCCCGACGGGCCCCACGACGACGCCGACCACACCGGGCGGCGGCAGTTGCACCGCGGCGCTGTCGGCCGGGCAGTCCTGGGGTGACCGGTACAACCTCAACGTCTCGGTGAGCGGGTCGAGTTCGTGGACGGTCACGATGAACGTGCCCAGCCCCGAGCGGATCAGCGCCACCTGGAACGTCAACGCGACGTGGCCCAGCAGCCAGGTCCTCGTCGCGACGCCCAACGGAAGCGGCAACAACTGGGGCGTCACCATCATGGCGAACGGGAACTGGAACTGGCCGAGCGTCAGCTGCAGCGCCTCCTGAGCCACGGCACACCGGTACCGGTCCGCTCGCGAACCGCCGTTCGCGAGCGGGCCGGTCAGGCCGTGGCGGCGTCGAAGAACCGCTCGAGCTCGCCCCGGGTGTCGGGTCCGGTCGGCTGGAACACGATCTCGGTGACGCCCCGGGCGGCGACCTCGGCCAGCCGCTCCCGGACCTCCTCGCGGGTGCCGGTCATCGTCACGTCCCGCAGCATCGCGTGGCCGCCGGCTCGCCAGGCGGCCTGGTCGGCCTCGCCGAGCTCCACGCAGTGCCCGCGGTGGACCGCGAGGTGGCGCTGCTCCGGCGGCGTCCGCTCGACCACCGCGAGCCACTCCGCGCCGCCGGGGAGTTCGCGCACGGCGGCGGGGCCGCCGAACTCGTACGCGCCGTGGTAGGCCAGTGCCCACCCGGGCCCGGCGGCCTGCCGCGCGTGCTCGGTGCCGGTCTGCTCCCCCTCGTCGAGCACGGTGCCCCAGACGAGGTAGGGCACCCACGGGTATTCGGTCGCGAACCCGGGCAGCTGCAGCGTCACGTACAGCCCGTCGCCGAGTTCCTTGGCCACCCGGTGCCCCTTCGGCCCCAGCGCCCCGATCAGGACCGGGACGTCGACGGGCCGGGCGGGAGCGTGGCCGTCGGGGTGCAGCATCCGCATCCGCGCCCCTTCCCACTCGACGACGTCGCCGCGCAGGAGCCCGCGGTACGCCCGGATGTAGGACTCCATGTAGGACCAGGTGATCGCGCGGTACCCCATGGCGCGGCGGCCGGTGAACCCGGTGCCGAAGGAGACCGCGACGCGGCCCGGCGCCAGCGCGGCGAGGGTGGCGGTCGCCGCGGCGTTCACCATCGGGTGCCGGAGGCTGGGCACCAGCACGCCGGGGCCGAGGCCGATCCGGTCGGTCCGCTCGGCGGCCAGCGCGAGGGTCATCCACACATCGGGGCTCTGCTGCGGGGTGTCGTAGACCCACGCCCGCGCGTAGCCCAGTTCTTCGGCCACGGCGATGTGGTCCGGGGAGTCCAGCGCGGTCGGGAAAGCGCAGGAGACGTCCATGCGGGCCCTCCGTTCACTCGTCGGGGTCAGGGCAGGCCCGCGTGCGGGACCTCGACCCGGACCGCGAGCAGCTGCGCTTCGCGGACCGGACGGCGTTCGTGCTCGGCGAAGGACGGCGCCGCGCACAGGAAGAGCGTCCGCCCGTCGTCGCCGCCGAGCATGCAGGCGAAGACCCCGGTGCCGGCGTCGATCTCGTCGAGGATCCGGCCGCCCTCTTCGACCCGCAGGACGCGGTTGTGGACGGCGTCCGCCACCCAGATCGCACCCTCGGCGTCGGCGCAGATGCCGTCGGGTGCCACCTCGAGGCGCTGCACCGCCTCGCCGACGTCCTCGGTCCGCGGGGGCTGCCCGAACTGCGCCCACACGCGCCGCCCGGTCAGCTCGCCGTCTTCGCCGATGTCGAAGGCGGTCAGGCGCCCGGCGAAGGTCTCGGCGACGACCAGCACGCCACCGGGCAGGATCACCATGCCGTTGGGGAAACCGAGGTCCTCGGCGGCGACAGCCACGCTGCCGTCCGGGTCGACGCGCGTGAGCGTGGTGTAGCGCAGCGGCGCGCCGCCCATGAGGTCGAAGCCGAAGTTGCCCACCCAGGCGCGGCCGCGGTCGTCGACGACCATGTCGTTGAGCACCCCGGACACCACGCCGGACAGGTCGGCGTGCTCCGTGAGCTTCCCCGGCTCGTCGCGCACGAGCAGCCGGTGGTCGCGCATGGACACCACGAGCAGGCGGCCGTCGGGCAGGAACCCGAGGCCCGAGGGCTGACCGGGGACCTCGGCGACGTCCTCGGCGCCACCGCGGTCGTCGATCGCCACGACCTTCTCGGTGTAGAAATCCGACACCCACAGCCGGCCGGCGTGCCACCTGGGGCACTCGAGGTAGGAGAAGCCCTCGGCGACGACGGTCGGCTGCTTGGACGCGGTGTGCCCCATCGCGGCTCTCCTCGGTCTCCGTCGACTAACTGAGCGCACAGTTACCATGACTCCGGCGCCGAGAGGTGTCAAGTGCGGAGGGGAGAGCGGGGATGTCAGGGAAAGAACGCCGCCGCGGCGGCGGCCGGCACCCGGCGGCGGCCGGGCTCACGACCAAGCTCGGGCCCGAAGCCGTCCCGGACGGGTTCTGGGGGGCGGACACCGCCCCGGTGGCCCGCGCGTTGCTGTCCTCGGCCGTGCAGTGCTTCGCCCGCACGGGTTTCCACGCCACCACGACCCGCGACATCACCGCCGTCATCGGCTTGAGTCCCGGTTCGCTCTACGTGCACTTCGCTTCCAAAGAGGCCGTGCTGTTCCACATCGCCCGGACCGGGCACGAGCGCGCGCTCGCGGCCCTGACCGCCCAGCCCGGTACCGGCGATCCCCGGGCGCACATCCGGCGGCTGGTGGCCGCGCACGTGTCGTGGCACGCCCGCCACCACACCGTGGCAAGGGTGTGCCAGTACGAACTGGCGGCGCTCGAGCCCGGGCACCTGGCGGAGGTCCTCGACCTCCGGCAGCGGTTCTCCGCGGTCGTGCGGACCACCGTGGAACGCGGCGCCCGCGAAGGCGTCTTCGACGTGCCCGACATCGACCGGGCGGTGCGCGCGATCCTGTCGCTCGGCATCGACCTGGTGCGCTGGTACCGCCTCGACGGCGCGGACTCGCCCGAGGCGCTCGGCGAGTCCTACGCCGAGCTGGCCGCCAGGATGCTGGGCACCCCGTCCTGACCTGCGGCGACGCACTACTCTTCGGGGGTATACACGCAAGGTATACGCCTCGGGTATAGTGATCGTCAGCCCCGGGGGTTCCGGGGTTCGAGGAGGGACGAGAGCATGTCGGTTCCCCACACCCTGCTCGCGTTGCTCGAACCCGGGCCGCGGCACGGCTACGACCTGAAACGGGCGTACGACGAGCAGTTCGGGCAGGATCGCCCGCTCGCCTACGGCCAGGTCTATTCGACGCTGTCCCGGCTGCTGCGCAACGGCATGGTCGAGGTGGCCGGCGTCGAGAGCGGCGAGGGGCCGGAGCGGAAGCGCTACACGATCACCGACGCGGGGGTCACCGACGTCGAGACGTGGCTGCGCACGCCGGAAAACCCGCAGCCGTACCTGCAGAACACCCTCTACACGAAGGTGGTGCTCGCGCTGCTGTCCGGGCGCAGCGCCACCGACGTGCTCGACGTCCAGCGCGCCGAGCACCTGCAGGCGATGCGCGCGCTCACCAAGCGCAAGAACGGGGGCGACCTCGCCGATCAGCTGATCTGCGACCACGCCCTCTTCCACCTCGAGGCGGACCTGCGGTGGCTGGAGCTCACCGCCGCGCGCCTCGGCGAACTCGAGAAGGCGGTGCGCGCATGACCGGGCCGGGAACACCGTTGCTCGTCGGCAACGGGCTGCACAAGTCGTTCGGCCCGACGCGGGCACTCGACGGGGCGGCGCTGTCCGTCTCGGCGGGGGAAGTGCTCGCGATCATGGGCGCGTCCGGTTCGGGCAAGTCGACGCTGCTGCACTGCCTCGCCGGCATCGTCCGGCCGGACGCGGGGACCATCGGCTACGCCGGCGCCGACCTCGTCGGGATGGACGACCGGAGCCGGAGCGCGTTGCGGCGCACCGAGTTCGGCTTCGTGTTCCAGTTCGGGCAGCTCATCCCCGAGCTGTCCTGCCTCGAAAACGTCGCGTTCCCGCTGCGGCTGACCGGGTCCAAGCGGAAGCAGGCCGAGGCCAAGGCGACCGAATGGCTCACCCGGCTGGAAGTCGACGATCTGGCGAAGCGCCGGCCCGGGGACGTGTCCGGCGGGCAGGCGCAGCGCGTGGCGGTGGCGCGGGCGCTGGTGACCGGGCCGAAGGTGGTCTTCGCGGACGAGCCGACCGGCGCGCTCGACTCGCTCAACGGCGAGAAGGTCATGCAGCTGCTCACCGAAGCCGCGCGGGAAACGCACGCCGCCGTGGTGCTGGTGACCCACGAACCGCGGGTCGCGGCCTACTCGGACCGCGAGGTCGTGGTCCGGGACGGGCGCACGGTCGACCGGGAGCTGGTCGCGTGATGCGGGATCTGGCGCTGGGCCTCCGGCTGGCCGTCGGGGGCGGCCGGATGTCCGGCGCGGCGCTGCTGCGCCTGGCGATGACCGCGTTCGGGATCGCGCTCGCGGTCGCCGTGCTGCTGCCCGCGGCCGCGGTGCACCACCTGGCCGACGCGCAAGCCGCCCGCGCGGCGGCGATCAAGCCGGTCACCGAGCCGCGCGCGGGCGTCGCCCCGCTGCTGACCTACAGCTGGTACCCGTCGGTCGGCGAGGACTTCGTCAAGCTCACCGCGGTCGCGGCGACCGGGCCGGGTTCGCCGGTGCCGCCGGGCATCGGCCACCTGCCCGCACCGGGCGAGCTGGTCGTGTCGCCGGAGCTCGCCGCGAAGCTGGCATCGCCCGGCGGCGAGTCGATGCGGGCCCAGCTGCCGGGGCACGTCGTCGGCCAGTTGTCGCGGGACGGCGTGGCCGACGCCGGGGACCTGAGCGCGTACTACGGGGTGCCCGCCGCGCAGATCCGGGCCGAAGGCGACCGGGGCGCCACCGTCTACGCGTTCGGCCGGCCCTACACCGGGCTCGGGGTGCCGGCGGTCATGCTGACCATCATCCTGCCGATCGCCGCGGTGCTGCTGCTGCCGTTGCTGATCTTCGTGACCACCGCGTCGCGGATGGGCGCGGCGCAGCGGGAACGCCGGCTCGCCGCGCTGCGGCTGCTCGGCCTGGACTCACGGCAGGTCAAGCGGGTCGCGGCGGCCGAATCACTGGTCGGAGCGGGGATCGGGCTCGCGGCCGGCGTCGGGTTCTTCGCCGTGCTGCGCACGTTCGTCGCCGACATCCTGCCGTTCGGGCTGCGGATCTTCCCGGAGGACTTCGTCCCGGCCTGGCCGCTGGTCGTGGTGATCGTGCTGCTGGTGCCCGGGCTCGCCGTCGGCTCGGCGATGTTCGGGCTGCGCCGCACGATCGTGGAACCGCTCGGCGTGGTCCGCCAGGGCAAGCCGGCGCGGCGGCGGATGTGGTGGCGCTGGGTGCTCACCGCGCTCGGCGCGCTGTTCCTGGCCGCGAGCCTGGCCTTCGACCGCGGGAACGGCGACACGGCCGGCGCGCTGGCCCTCGCGGTGGGCAGCGTGTTCCTGCTGGTGGGCGTCGCGGTCCTGCTGCCGTGGCTGGTCGAGCGGCTCGTGGAGCGGCTGCACGGCGGACCGCCGTCGTGGCAGCTCGCGATCCGGCGGCTGCAGCTGGACAGCGGAACCGCCAGCCGCGTCGTGTGCGGCCTGGTCGTCGTGCTGGCCGGCACGATCCTGATCCAGGGCGTGGTCACCTCGCTCACCGGCGGCATCCGGCAGCCGACCCCGCCGGCCGGCGCGGCCGCAGCTCCGGTGCGGGTGCAGACGACCGCCGCGCACGAGGCGGAGGTCGTCCGGCTGGCGGCGTCGGCGGCCGGGGTGACCGGGACGCACCCGGCCCGGACCATCCTGGTCGAGTCCGGGCCGGAGCGGACCTACGGCGTGGTCGGCGACTGCGTCGCGCTCGAGGTGGCAGCGGACGTCGGCGGCTGCGCCGACGGCGACGCGTTCTACGTCGTACCCGCGCGGGGCGCCACCGCCCCGGCCGGCAAGGTGCGGTTGCGAAGCTCGTTCCACGACAGCGAAGTGATCGGTCCTGAGTGGACAGTGCCGAGCACCCTCAAGGTCGTGCGGTCGGGCGACACGGCGCGAGCCGCGGAGGGCCAGCTGCTGCTCACCCCGGGCGCGCTCGGCGGGCTCGCGCTGCCGGAGTCGTCGGTCGCGGTCTACGTGTCGGGCACCGGCGACCCGCGGGCGCTGAACGACAACGTCGCGAGGGCGGTCAACTCGCTCGCCTGGAACGCCACGGTGAGCAAGAGCGACTACCTCGACGACTTCGCCGCCCGCGACCAGCGGATGGTGGAGAGCTTCCGCTCGGTGCTGATCACGGCGTCGCTGTTCGTGCTCGCGGTGGCGGCGATGAGCTTGCTGGTGCTGTCGATCGAGCAGATCAGCGAGCGGCGGCGGCCCCTCGCGGCGCTGTCCGCGGCCGGGGTACCGATCGGCGTGCTGGCCCGCGGATCGCTGTGGCAGACGGCGATCCCGGTGGTGATCGGCGTGGTGCTGGCGGTCGCGGCGGGCCTCGGGCTGACGGCGCCGATCCTGCGGCTGGCGGACCGCGAGATGATCATCGACGTCCCGGTGCTGCTCGCGCTGGCAGGCACGACGGTGGCGGCGGTGTTGCTGGTGACCGCGTTGACGTTGCCGTTGCTGCGCCAGGTGACCCGGTTGGACACGCTGCGTTCGGAATGACCACGGCCCCCGGCCACGGCGCAGGCCGGCTCCGCGACGTCAAGCTCCTGGTTCATCCCCTACGGAGAGAGCGGCCACGGCCGGCTTGACCGCTTCCACGGCGAATTCGCGGAACGAAGTGGGCGTGGTGTTCTCGGCGGTGCGCGGCGTGCCGCTGGTGATGCCGCGCTCACCGGCGAGGTCCATGTCCACCATGGACTGCGCCATCGCCTCGGAGACGCCGCGGTCGACGAGGAACCGCTTGACAGCAGCGCGTTCTCCGACCTGGTACCGGACAGGCCTGCCGAGCACGTCGCCGAGGATCTCGGCGATGTCGTGGTACGAAAGGTCTTCACCGCCGAGGACCTCGACGGACTCCTGCCCGGTCCAGGTGTGGTCGGCCAGGTACCGGGCGGCGAGCGCCGCGATGTCCTTCGTCGCGATCCACGGCATCCTGAAATCGGCCGGGAGGGTGCCCGGGATGGTTCCGGTGCCGATCGCCGCCACCTGGCGCAGGACGTTGTCCATGAAGGTCGGCAGCGCCAAGGCGCGCACGTGCGCGCCGGTGCTGCGGAACAGGTCCTCCATCGCGTGCGACGCGGAGATGTGCCCGGCGTAGATCTGCGACCCGCGCCCCAGCGAGGAAACGACCACGACCCGCGGGACCGCGTGGCGCACCACCGCGTCGGCTCCCGGGATCGAGGCGGTCACGTAGGCCTCGTACGGACTGTTCGCGGTCGCGGCCGCCGGCATCAGCCAGAACAACGCATCGGTGCCCGCGAGCGCCTGGTCCAGGACGTCGCGATCGCGGTGCGAGCCGACGACGATCTCGGCTCGCTCTCGCACCGCGGCAGGCAGCTTGCCCGGGTCCCGGACGACGAGGCGGACCGGCTCGCTCCGCCGCAGCAGCGCGTCGACGAGCTTGCTGCCGATCTGCCCGGTGGGGGCGGTGACCACGATCATGGATGATGACTCCGTTCGGCGAGGACCAGAAGTAAACTACACTGTACCGTATATTTTGAGGTGGACGCCATGGCCCGACGCGGCGAAGCGCTGCGCGAGCACATCCTCGACACGGCGAAGCTCGCGTTCCTGGACGACGGCTTCGAGCGGACCTCCATGGACGCGATCGCGGCGCGCGCGGAGACGTCGAAGCGTTCCCTGTACGCGCACTTCCCGACCAAGGACGCGCTGTTCCTCGCGGTCGTCGAACGCATCCGCGCCCTGTTCGGCGACCGGATGGGCACGCCCGCCGACTACGCGGAGCAGCCGGTGGAGGCGGCCGTGCGGTACTGCGGGCGCTTCGTGCAGCTGCTGGGCTGGTCCTCGGTCGGGAAGGTGCTCCGCCTCGGCATCGGCGAGGCGGACCGGCTGCCGGAACTGGCGGCCGGGCTCTTCGACGTCCTCTTCGGCGTCACCACCGGCAACCTGGCGGCACACCTGGTGACCGCGTCGGGACTCGCGGCCGACGAAGCCGAGGCCGTGGCGGACGAGCTGATCGGCCTCGCCGTCCACCCGCTGCTCCCCCGGGTGCTGTTCGGCGTCGATCCGCTCACCGACGAGCTCCCGGACCCGGCCCGGCTGGCGGCCGACGTCGACCTCGCCCGGATCCGGCGGCTCTTCCGGCTCCTCGTGCCACCGCCGGCACCAGGGGCCGCTCGGTAGCCTCGGCACGGCCCTGCACCGGTTTCGAGACAGAACGCTTCGTCCGCCGTACGTTCCGCAGCCGGCAGGACGCGGGCTGGCGGTCCCTGCTCGCGCAGCGGTGAGCACGTCCCGGCCGCCGAGGAAATGGCGTTGCCCGCGGATGACCTCACACCCGGGCGATCCGGCGACGCGGCAGCCGGCTCGAGCACCTCGTGAAGCCGGCCGAGCGCGTCCCTCAGCAGTTCGGCGGGACCCCCGGCCGGACGAGGACGGTCGGGGTCCGCGCCGCCTGGTCGCCCGCCGCCGGGCGGAGCGGGCACACCCGGACCACCGGCGGGCCCGCGTCGGCGCGGTTGCCGCTGTTGTCGAACGTGATCGGTCCGCCGGCCCCCACCACCGCCTGGCCGCTCGAGGAGAACCCGCTGATCGCGGTGTTGACCTGGCTGCGCTGCACCGGTTTCGCCGACGGAAGCGTCCGCAGCGCCGCCGAAACCGTCGTCACGGCGTCGTAGCCGTTGACCGCCCAGCCGTCGTCGAGGTGGGCCGCGTCGAAGCCGGCGCCGGTGAAGGCCGCTTCGAGGTCGCGGAACCCGGGGTTGTCGCCGCGGAAGCGGTCGGCGCCGGACACGAGCGTCGACACCAGCCGGATCCGGCCGTCGGCGAAGCTCGGCGATCGCAGCGCGCGCAGGCGGAGGTCCTCCAGCATCGCGGTGTCTTCCGGGGAGCGGACGCGGAGGCCGTCGGAAGTGCTGACGACGGTGACCGACGTGGCCGCGCACCGCCCGCCGAGGAACGCTTCGTCCAGGCTGAAGAGGAACCGGGCGAGGTCGCTGCCGCGCGCGATGTAAAGCACCTCGACGTCCTTCGCCGTTCCGCAGACCCGCTGGGCGGTCAACGGGACCGTGCTCGCTTCGTCGGCGTCGAACTTGACTTCGGTGATCTTGCCGCCGAAGCGGCGTTGCATCACGGGCAGCGCGGTGCACGGGTACGGGTCGGACCCGCCGGTGGGCACCATGATGAAGTCCGGCCGGCCGGGCAGCACCGCGGCGAGCTGCTCGATCTGCACGGCGTTCCGGTAGGCGACGCGGTAGAAGTAGTCCCGCCCGACGCCACGGGGGTAGGTGATGTCCGGGTCGCACGCGCGGAAGTCGGGCTGGTCGTCGCGGGACCCGTTCTGGTCGAACCCTTCGGCGGTGATCAGGTCGGCCACCATGGGGATCTTCGCCCCGGCCAGCAGGTCCGCCACCTCGGCCGATTTCTGCTGGCTCAGCCCCAGCCCGGCGACCGCCACGACGGCCGGATCGTCGGCCAGCTCCCGGGCCACCTCGACGGCCTCGTTGTCCGGCCCGTACGCGCCGACGTTCGCGACCACCAGCCGCATCGGGTGCAGGCACCCGGTGTCGTTGGCGTGCCGCTGCCCGGCGGCCATCCCTTCGAGCTCGTGCAGCGCGCGGCCGCCGGCGTTGCGGTCGGTCAGCGTCAGCAGGACGCCGACGGTCACCGCGGTGCCCTGGGGGTCGCACTTGTCCGCGGCGGCGCCGTTCTGCTGCTCGATCACGTGCAGCGCGGCGGCGAAGCGGTCGAGCCCGTAGTCGTACGAGCCGTCGCTGAGCCCGACGCACTCGCCGGCCGCCGACCACGCGGAGCCGTCGAACCAGCCGCAGGTGAACGCACGCCGCAGCGGCTGCTGGAAGACGAGGCCACCCGCGACCACGAGGGCGACGACGAGCGCGACGGCCACCCGCCACCAGTCCGTCCGGCGGTGCGGGAAGTCGCGGTCGGGATCGGGGAGCAGAATCCAGCGGTAGCGCGAGGCCACGGTCGGTCCTTTCGGGACAGGGGTCAGTACCAGCTGCCGTCGGCCGAGTAGCGGCCGGCCCGGTCGAGGAACGGCTCTTTGTCCGCCACCCCTTCGGTTTCGGCGAGCTGCAGGAAGCCGTGGGAGGCGAGCTTCCGCAGGGCCGCGATGTCTTCCGGGCGCGTCACGCACGGGTCGCGCTCCAGCGCGGGCACGATGCCGAACAGCGCGTCGGTGTGGCCCGCCGGCGTCGGCGGCCGGCCGAGGCCCTTCAGCTCCGCCAGGTCGGTCACCCGGGGGTCGGGCGTGAGGACGACGGCGTCGAACAGCTCCAGCCACTGCGCGGCCGGCAGTTCGGGCAGCAGAGCGGCCAGCTCCTCGGCGACTTTCGCGCGGCCGCCGAGCATCCGCTCGTGGTGCCACCGCCCCGCCCGGTCGTCGGGGTGGAGTTTTCCCCGCAGGGTCCGGAAGACACCTTCCCAGCCGGTCTGCGGGTCCGGGCGCACCGCCAGCGCCCGCAGGCCGAGGTAGCGGGCCAGCGGGTGGAGCCGGCGTTCGCCGTCGCCGCCGGGAGCAGCCCACAACGTCGGCGAGGTGTAGAGCGGCGAGCCGAGGCCGAAGGGCGGTGGCAGCAGGGGAACAAGTGCCCCGGCCTCCTGCCAGGTCCGGGCGGCCGACAGCGTGATCAGCGCCTCGACCGAGGCCTCGTCCGCCCTCCGCTGCGGATCGAGGCCGCGGACGAAGATCCGCAGCAGGTGCCGGTCGACCCGGACGTCTTCGTCGGGTTCACCGCCGGCCAGGAGCGCGCCGAGGTCATCCGCCAGCCCGGGGTTGTCCCCCAGCAGGCGCAGCACGAACTCGGTGGCGAAAGCGTGGCCGTGGGTGAGCCGGGCGGCCACGGTTCCGGTGCGCTCCGACGTCACCCAGTCGTGGCTGCGAGCCAGCTGCAGCACCTCCGCGGGCGTGAGGTCGGCCACCTCGACCCGCGCTCGCGGCCCGGCCACCGGCCCGGTCCCCGGCCACGGGGTGGCGCCGGCCGCGGCCGGTCCCGCGCTGGTCGTGACCACGGCCAGCGGATCGGGCAGCCGGTTCTGCGGGGTCGGCCGGCTGTCGGCGATCGCCTGGCGCACGCGCAGCAGCGAGCGGACGAACGTCACCGCCGACGGGACGTCGCCGTCGTCCAGCAGCAGGAGCATCTGCGGCACCCGCCCGCGAACGCGGGCGTGGCTGCGGCGCAGGTCCGCGAGGAACGCGGCGACCAGGACGTCGTCCACGCCGCGCCGGACGACCGGGTCCGCGCTCTTCGCCCGGGCACCGAGCTGGATCAGCGTCGCCTCGGCGTCGTTGGTGAAGTCCTGGTCCTGGTGCCCGAACCAGTCCACGGCGTCGCCCCAGGAAAACCGCGTCAGGCCGCGCCAGCGGTGCAGCCGGTTCAGCGCGCTCTCGGCGACTTCGGCCGCCAGCTTCGGAACCAGGTCGGACAAGCCCGGTACCTGGACGTGCACCAGCGCGAAAGAATCGTGCGCCAGCGCTTTCAGGAAACGGTCGAGCGCGGGCTTGCGCTTGTAGTCGTTGAGCCGTTCCCGCAACCGGGTGCGCTGATCGCCCGCGGGCAGCCCGGCGAAATCCGCGCTGAGGGCGAGCTGCGCGACCACAGAGCGCGGGAATGCCACCGGATAACCCGAAACCCCGACGCCCAGCCCGAGCATGACCGACGTCAGCAACGGCCGCAACGAGGTCCGGTCGCCGTCCAGCACCAGCGGCTGGACCAGCACGGACGCGGTGCGTTTCCGCCACGTCCGCGACGTCTCCTCGAGGATCGCGGTCCGCCCGGATCCGCCGCAGCCCGTCAGGACGACGACCGGCCGTGGGCCACCGGAATCGTGTTCGCCCCGCGGTTCGACCAGGCCGCCGATCAGCTCCAGAACCGATGCCCGGCCCACGAACATGTATCCCCCCAGTTGCCCTTCGCCGCTCCCCTGCGAAGACCGGCACCTTATCGTTTCCGATTCGGCGGGAAAACCGCGGAAAGTCACAAAATGCCGAAGGTCAGCCGAACGCCTCGACAATGACCCGAATGCCGCAGCGTGCCGCACGCGGAGTAACCGGTTCTGCCGGATGGACGCACGCGGCTCACGCCCGTCCGGGAGGTCGAAGCTGCTTCGGGTCCAAACAGGACGTGCTCGTCGCGCGCACGGTCGCCGTCCTCGACCGGGACGCCCCTTCCCCCAACCCGCATCCGCGGCTACCATTCCGGATCACTGGGAGCGCTCCCAGTCGTCTCGGGCGCGGCGAGGACGGAACACTTCACGGTCGTTCGAAGGAGAACGTGCATGCGAAGCAAAACCGTGGCCGCCGGTGCGGTCGCCGCCTTGGCGGTGAGCAGCGTCGTCGCCCTGACGACGTGGGCCGGCGCCGAAGCCGCCGGATCGGCCTTCTACGTCGACCCCGGGACCAACGCCGCCAAGTGGGTCGCCGCCAACTCCGGCGACTCGCGCGCCGCCGTGATCCGGGACCGGATCGCCGCCGTGCCCCAGGCGAGGTGGTTCACCACCACCAACACCTCGGCCGTGCGCGGTGAGGTGGACGCCTACACCGGGGCCGCGGCCGCCGCCGGGAAGATCCCCATCCTGGTCGTCTACGACATCCCCAACCGCGACTGCGGCGGCGCGAGCGGTGGCGGCGCGCCGTCCCACGACGCCTACCGGGCGTGGATCGACCAGGTCGCGGCCGGCCTGGCCGGCCGGCCCGCCGCCATCGTGCTCGAACCCGACGTGCTCGCGCTCATGACCAACTGCCAGAGCGGCGACCAGCAGAGCCAGACGACCGCGTCGATCGCGTACGCCGGCAAACGGCTCAAGGCCGGTTCCTCGCAGGCGAAGGTGTACTTCGACATCGGGCACTCCGCCTGGCTGTCCCCCGGTGACGCCGCCACCCGGCTGCGCGCCGCCGACATCTCGAACAGCGCCGACGGCATCGCCACCAACGTGTCCAACTACCGCGCGACCGGTGACGAAGTCGCCTACGACAAGGCGGTCCTCGGCCAGCTCGGCGACTCGCGGCTGAAGGCCGTGGTCGACACGAGCCGCAACGGCAACGGGCCGCAGGGCAGCGAGTGGTGCGACCCCGCCGGGCGCGCGATCGGCACGCCGAGCACCGACCAGACCGGCGACAGCGCCATCGCCGCGTTCCTCTGGGTCAAGCCGCCGGGCGAGGCCGACGGCTGCATCGCCACGGCCGGCCAGTTCGTGCCGCAGCGGGCCTACGACCTCGCCGTCGCGGCCGGCCCGGTCCCGACCACCACCCCCACGACACCCACCGGCACCACCACGCCGACCAGCACGACCCCGCAGCCCTCCGGTGGCTGCAAGGTCACGCACCGCGTGGTCAGCACCTGGTCGACCGGCTACACCGGCGAAGTGGTCGTCGAGAACCGCGGAACGCCGGTCGACCACTGGACGCTCACCTTCGCCGCCCCCGGGGTGACCGTCACCCAGGGCTGGAACGGCACCTGGACCGACACCGGCGACGTCGTGAAGGTCGACAACGCGGCCTGGAACGGCAGTCTCGGCACGGGCGCCACGGTCACGATCGGCTACAACGCGAACTACACCGGCAGCGCACCGCCCTTCCAGTCGGCGACCCTCAACGGGGCCTCCTGCTCCTGAACACCGAGGGCCGGCACGCCGAGCGGCTCCGGAAGCTTCCTTCCGGAGCCGCTCGGTGCGGTCGGTCCGGCCGACCGGCGCGTCACCGGGCGCAGGCGAAGCTCGACGCGTCGGCCGGGTCACCCGCGCGGTAGGCGGGCCAGGCCGGGTACGCGCAGAGGGGCCGGGTGCGGGCGTGGGCGAGGTCGGCCACCACCGGGTTCGCGGGCGGCGCCCCGCTGTCCACCCAGCGCTCGAGCGCGGACAGCGAGTCCCAGCCGGCGGCGAAGGCCGGAGTGCCGAAGTTCGCGTGGTTCGCACCGGGCACGACGTAGTAGCGCAGGAAGGCGTCGGTGGTCCGGGGACCGGCCACGGCCCGCACCCGCTCGTAGTAGTCGCTCGTCGAGTACGGGGAGACCAGCTCGTCCGCGGCGCCGTGCAAGAGGATCAGCTTGCCGCCGGCCCGGGCGAACGGCCGGAGGTCGGCGTCGTTGCGGTCCTGGATCGTGGACAGGGCGCTGATCCGGGCGAGCCACTCGCCGGGGTGCCGGGGGTCCACGTCGAGCGGGCCGGACCGCGGGTCCCGGGTCAGGAAGTACTTCACCCACTGGTCCCAGTACTGCATCCCGTAGCCGCTCGTGACCGGCATGGGGTCGGCGGGCGCGGTCGTGCCGAACCCGAGGAACGGGGTGCGCATGTCCGCGCCCGAGAGGAACGGGAAGCCGGGGTACGCGGTTTCGCCGCTGGCGACCCGGTACGGCCACCTGAACGGGGACGACATCGCGGTCACGGCGCCGATCTGGAGATCCGACAGGCAGGCCGGCCCGCTGTCGGCCCCTCCCGGGCACCGCAGCACGCGCGGGTCGAAGCGGCAGGCGGCCGGGTGCGAGACGATCCCGTCCCGCACGCCGTCCGAACCGTCGCACGCGGCCACGACGCTGGTGTAGAGGAGCGTTTGCTTCTCCGGGCCCGGGAACGCGCCCGGCCGCGCCAGGATCTGCGTCAGGTAACCGAGGTCGAGGACCTCGGCGAGGTTGTTCCAGGCGGGGAAGGCGGAAATCACCCCGTCGAACGCCGCCGGCCACCGCTGCGCGACGACGAGCGCCTCCCGGCCGCCGGTCGAGCCGCCGGCGAACAGGACTTCGGCCGGCTTCGCCGCGTACCCGTGCCGGATGAGGAACAGGCTCGCGTCGAGGGTCTTCTTGAGGGCGTCACCGGCGGCGAAGTTCCGCAACGCCTCGTCGTTGACGCCGAACGACCCGTCCAGCGACGGCGGGGCGGCCGGGTTCTGCTGGTGGCCCGAGTCGCTCGCGAACGTCGCGTAGCCCCGGGCCAGCGGGACCGGCTGGTCCGCGGGACCGAACGGCACGTTCGCCGTCAGGTCCGGGATGGTGCCGTCGTAGCCGCCACCGCCGAACATCAGCGCCTTGCGGTTCCAGCCGTCCGGCAGGTCGGCGCGCATCTTGATGGCGGGCGCGGCCGGGTCGACCGGGAAGAGGTCGGCGTCGACCTGGCAGAACCGGACGGTCCGGCCGCCGGCCACCGCGGTCTTGTCCGCCGCCGCGGTGACCCGGCCGCCGGTGGTCGGCAGGCTCATGGCCGACGCCGGGATCGCCAGCCCCGCCAGTTCCGCGCACGACGGCGTCGTCGATGCGGTCGCGGCGGCCGGGCCGGCCGCCGCGGCCGATGCCAGTACCACCACCAGCGCCGGTACGGTGAGCCGCCGGGTTTTCGTGACCGGTGTTCGCTTCACTCTGTCCTCGTCTCTCAGCGGTAGAGCTGCGCGCCCGGGACGGCGTGGGGGTCGGCCCGGACTTCGGCGGTGTTCGTCTCCGGCAGGAACCACGCGCTGGCGAAGGTGATCAGCCCCATCAGCGTGATGTAGGCGGCGACCGGCACGGTGCTCCCGGTCTTGGCGATCAGCGCGGTCATGAGGAACGGCGTGCCGCCGCTGACGATGATCGCGGAAAGCTGGTAGGCCAGCGACGCGCCCGAGTAGCGCACGTTGGGCGCGAAGAGCTCGCCGAGGAAGCTCGCGATCGGGCCGTAGGTGATGCACTGGAACGCGAAGCCGACGGCCACCGCGACGAAGATCAGCGGCAGCGAAGCGGTGTCGACGAGCCCGAAGTACGGGAACGCCCAGCCGGCGACCCCCAGCCCGCCGATCAGGATCAGCGGGCGCCGCCCCACCTTGTCCGAGAGGTGGCCGGACCAGGGGATGGCCACGAGCATCGCGACGGAGCTGATCAGCACGACCGTGAGCAGCGAGTCGCGCTGGAGCTTGAGCGTGCCGGTGCCGTAGCTCAGCAGCCCGGAAATGCTGACGTAGAACAGGCTGTTGGTGGCGGAGAGCAGCCCGCAGCCGAGCAGGATGGTGCCCCACTTGCTGCGCAGCACCTGGGCCAGCGGGGCCCGGACCACCGCGGCCTCCGGCTTGGCCACCTCCTGCT
This sequence comes from Amycolatopsis sp. cg9, assembly GCF_041346945.1. Lineage (NCBI taxonomy): Bacteria > Bacillati > Actinomycetota > Actinomycetes > Pseudonocardiales > Pseudonocardiaceae > Amycolatopsis > Amycolatopsis sp. cg9. The sequence continues at coordinate 8,866,022 of NZ_CP166850.1, forward strand.
GCAGCCGGCGGAACTCCGGGGTGTCCTCGACCTTGGCGTGGATGTAGAGCACCACCGAGAACATCACGACGCTGAGCAGGAAGGGGATCCGCCAGCCCCAGCTGAGGAAGGCCGCGTCCGGCATCAGCCCGCTGGCCGCAACGAAGATCAGGTTCGAGAGGATCACGGCGACCGGAACGCTGGTCTGGCCGAAGGTTCCGGCGAAGCCCCGCCGTTTGGGACCGGCGGACTCGGTGAGCAGCAGCACGATGCCGCCCCACTGGCCACCGGTCGCGAGCCCCTGCACGAACCGCAGCACGACCAGCAGGGTCGGCGCCAGCGCGCCGACGGCCGACGCGGTGGGCAGGCAGCCGATCAGGAAGGTCGCGGCCCCCATGACCGCCAGGCAAGCGACGACGACCGGCTTGCGCCCGTACTTGTCCCCGAGGTGCCCGGCGAGCACGCCACCGATCGGCCGCGCCACGAAGCCCGCCCAGAACGTGCTGAAGGCGAGCAGGGTGCCCGTCAGCGCCGAGGAGTGCGGGAAGAACACCTTGGGGAACACCAGCGCGGCCGCGGTGCCGTAGAGGAAGAAGTCGTACCACTCGATCGAGCTGCCGATGAGCCCGGCCGCCAGCAGCTTGCGGAAGGCCCGGCGCCGGGTCGGGGACGAGCCGGTGTCGACCGCGCCGGGCTGTCCTTCGGGCTGGGTGAGCGGAATGGCCATGGACGCCGCCTTCGTTGGTGAGCGAGCCAGGTGATGGCGGTCATGTTAGGTCGCCGATACGCTCAGAATGAGGGGTGGATCATCCACTGCTGTCCCCGGACCAGTGGGTCTTTCGCCCACTCGCCGGCGATGAGGAGGGCACTGTGGCCAGCGAAGCGGAAGCGGGTTCGCTCGTGCGCCGGCAGCGTGAGCTGGCGTCGTTGTACGCCACCGTCAAGTCGCTGACGGCGCTGGGCGAGCTGGACGAGGTCCTCCAGTCGATCGTCCACCACGCGCACGACCTGATCGGCACGGACTTCACCTACCTCTCCCTGGTCGGCGCGGACGGCAGGCTGTCGGCCAAGGCGTCGGAGGGCACGGTCTCCCCCAGCTTCCTCGCCGCGGCCATCCCGGCCGGCGTGGGACTCGGCGGCAAGGTGCTGGCCTCGCGCAGCCCGCACTGGGTCCGCGACTACGCGGGCTCGACGCGCATCGAGCACGACCCGGACTTCGACCACCTCGTCACCGCCGAGAAGCTCGTGGCGCTGCTCGGGGTGCCGCTGGTGATCCGGGGCGAGGCGATCGGGGCGCTGTTCGCGGCCGACCGCTCCGAACGCGCTTTCCAGGCCGACGAAATCGCGCTCCTCAACGCGTTCGCCGACCACGCCGCGGTCGCCATCGACAACGCCCGCCTCTACGAAGCGAGCCGGACCGCGCTGCGGGAGGTGCGGGTCGCCTACCGGAAGATCGAACGGGCGCAGGCGATCCACGAAGCGCTGACCGGCGTGGTCCTGGGCGGCGGCAGCCCGGGCGAGGTCGCGCAGCTCCTCGCCGAGCAGCTGGGCGGGACCGTCACGCTCCTCGACCGGGCGCACGAAGCCGACTCGGCGGGCGCCGTCGAGGAAGCGCGGCGCTCGGGCCGCTGCGCGGTCGTGCCCGGCGCCGGCGGCACGACCTTGAGCGTGGCCGCGATCCAGGCGGGCGACAGCTACCTCGGGGCCCTGGCGTGGCGCCGGACCGCCGCGGACGGCGTCCCGGACGACACCGACCTGCGGACCCTGGAACGGGCCACGCACATCCTGGGGCTGCTCATCCTCAAGGAGCGGGCCGTGGCCGAGGCGAGCGAACGGCTGAGCGGGGAACTGCTGACCGAGCTGCTGGTCGGCGGGCCCGGGATCAGCCCGGCCCAGCGCGCCCGCACCCGCGCCCGCGGCATCGACGCCGACCGGCTGGACCTGGTGCTCGTCGCGGACTCCCCCGCCCTGCCGGCGAGCGATCTTTCGCGCCACCTGCACGACATCGCCCGTGAGCGCGGCGGCCTGGCCGGCGAGCACCTGGGCCGGGCCACGATGATCCTGCCCGGCGCCGACGCCGACCAGGCGGTCTCAGAAGTCCACAGTGGACTGCGCCGCGTGCTCGGCGGCCCCGTCATCGTCGTCGGCGAGCGGGCCGCCGACCACGACTGGGCCCGGGCCTTCTCCCTTGCCGGCCGCTGCGGCGCGGTGGTGCGCGCGATCGGGCACACCGATCTCGGCGCCACCACGCACCGCTTTTCGTTGTACGCCATGCTCTTCGACGCGGACCGGGCCGGCGAGCTCGACCGGTTCCTCGCCGGCTCGATCGGCGCGCTCCTGGAGTACGACCGGCACCGGGGCACCGACCTCGTCGGCACCCTCGGCGCCTTCTACCGCCACCGCGCCAACGTCGCGGCGACCGCCCGGGCGCTGCACCTGCACGTCAACACGCTGCTCAAGCGGCTGGACCGGGCGAGCACCGTCCTCGGCCTCGACTGGCGCACCGGCAACGACCTGGAGCTGCAGCTGGGACTGCGGCTGCACCAGCTCCGGCCGATCGCCACCGCCCCGGCGTGACGCGGCTCAGGCGATCCGCGCCGAATCGCGCAGGGCGAGCTTCGAGAGCTTGCCGGTGCCCGTCTTGGGCAGGGCGGCCAGGAAGACGAACTCGTCGGGCAGCCACCACTTGGCGACCATCGGCGCGATGTGCCGCAGGAGCTCCTCCGCCGTGGCGGTACTGCCGGCGCGCAGCGCGACGTACGCGACCGGGCGTTCCACCCACCGCGGGTCCGGGCGGGCGACCACCGCGACTTCGACGACGTCGGGGTGGGAGGCGATGGCGCCCTCCAGCTCCACCGAGGAGATCCACTCGCCGCCGGACTTGATCAGGTCCTTGATCCGGTCCACGAGCCGCAGGTAGCCGTCGGCGTCGATGGTCGCCAGGTCACCGGTGCGCAGCCAGCCGTCACGGGTGAAGCTTTCCCCGGCGGGCACCCGGAAGTACCCGCCCGCGACCCAGGGCCCGGCCACCTGCAGCTCGCCGACGGCCCGCCCGTCACGCGGCAGCTCCCGGCCGGTCTCGACGTCGACGATCCGCACGTTCACCAGCGGGAGCGGCTGGCCCTGGGCGGCGCGCACGGCGACCCGGTCGGCCTCGGGCGCGTCCCGGTGCTGGGTGCGCGTCCCGCCGATCACCCCGACGGGACTGATCTCCGTCATCCCCCAGGAATGGGTGATGGGCACGCCGACGGCGGCGCGGTAGGTCTCGGACAGCGCCGCGGGCACGGCGGAGCCGCCGCCGAGCAGGAACCGCGTGGCGCTCAGGTCGTGGGCACCCAGTCCGGGGGCCAGGCTCGTCCACACCGTGGGCACGGCGCCGGCGACCGTCACCCGCTCGGTTTCCATCAGCCGCAGCAGGTGCGCGGGCTCCGCCGACGATCCGGGCAGGACCAGGGAGGCGCCCGCCATCATCGCGCCGTAGGGCAGGCCCCAGGCGTTGGCGTGGAACATCGGCACGATCGGGAGCACGACGTCGCTCTCGCACAGGCCGACGAGACCGGCCGCGAGGGTCCCCAGGCAGTGCAGGACCGTGGACCGGTGGCTGTACAGCACGCCTTTGGGCGGCCCGGTCGTGCCCGAGGTGTAGCACAGCCCGGCGGCCAGGTTCTCGTCCGCGAGCGCGAAGGTGTCCTCGAACGAGCCCGTGAACGGCTCGGCCCCGGCGATCAGCTCGTCGTAGTCCAGGACGCGCGGATCCGCCGGGATCGCGGTGCCGGTGCCGTCCGGCAGCACCACCCAGTACCGCACCGAAGGCAGCCGGCCGGCGCTCGGCCAGATCCGCGGGAGCAGCCCGCGGTCGACGAAGACGACGTCGTCCTCGGCGTGGTTCACGATGTACTCGAGGTGCTCCGCGGAGAGCCGGATGTTGATCGAGTGCAGCACCCGCTTGGTGACCGGCGCGCCGAGGTAGACCTCCAGGTGGCGCCGGCTGTTGCCGGCGAACGTGCCGACCCGGGCACCGGCCGGGACACCGAGGGCGGCCAGTGCGGTGGCCAGGCGCCGGGCGTTGCCGCACACGTCGGCGTAGGTCAGCCGCTCGGTGCCGGCCGTGACGACGGTCTTGTGCGCGAAGAGCCGCTCGGCACGCTCCAGGATGTGGGCGATGGTGAGCGGCCGGGGCTGCATCAGCCCGTCCAGGGCACCGCTCGCCACCGGCACCTCGGAGCCTCCCGCGTCGGGAAATCGATCAGGCATGCGAGCCACGATAAGTTCGGCTCCGACCGGGAAGTGAGGTCGGAACCTTCCACTCGTCGGCCCGCTTCGGCGGCGGTTACCCACACCCCGGCGGCCGGGCCGTCGGCCCACACAATTGCCGATGTGTACGACTTATTTTGCCGCGTCCGGCCTCTTGACGGAACCCGGTCTTCCAGCTGTGATTAAACACTGCAGCGACCGCTCGCGAAATGTGTCAGACACATAGGCCAGGTTTGCTGCCTCGTCAGGTGTGACCTGTGGGTGCCACGATGAAGTGGAGTTCCTCATGACAGTTCGGGTGCGCGCCACCGGAGCCGGCCGCTCGTCCGGGCGCCGCGGGCGGTACGCGGGGCTGGCCGCCGGCGTCGCGGCCGTCCTCGCCGCGGTCACGGCGTGCGGGAACGGCGGGAGCGGGGCCCAGGGCGGGTTCGAGCCCGTACCGCAGACCGGCGGGAAGATCACCGTCTGGGTCGACTCGACACGGCTGCCCGCGGCCCAGCTCTACCAGCAGCAGCACCCCGCGGTGCAGCTGGAAATCGTCACTTACGACGGGGACGCCAACGGCTCGAACTACCTGCAGACCAAGGTGAGCCTGTTCAACCGCACCCGCAGCGGCTGGCCGGACGTGGTGTTCAGCTCGCAGAACAACGAGGCCACCTGGGCGGTGCCGGCCGGGTTCACGGCCCCGCTGGACAAGGGCCGGATCCCGGCCGCCACCCTGAGCGGCTGGAGCGCCGGCGCCAACGATCCCTGCACGGTCGACGGCACGCTCTACTGCCTGCGCAACGACCTCGCCCCGACCGTCCTCTGGTACAACGCGCCGCTGATGTCGTCGTGGGGTTACCAGGTGCCCAAGACCTGGGAGGAGTACCAGGCGCTGGGGCAGCGCGTCGCCACCGAGCACCCGGGCTACCTGGTGGGCACCGCGGGCGACAACTTCACCCCGGAGATCTACCTCTGGGCCGGCAAGTGCGGTGCCAACGAGATCACCGGCCCGAAGTCGGTCAAGGTCACCACGACCAGCCCGGCCTGCACCCGGATGGCGGCGCTGCTCGACACGCTCGTCCGGAACCGCACGATGGCCACCAGCAGCGTGTTCAGCTCCGACTTCGCCAAGAACGCCGCGGACAAGATCCTCCTGCTGCCCGGCCCGTCGTGGTTCGGCGGCTCGGTGTTCCAGGAGTCGTTCAAGACCCCGGCGGGGCAGATCGCCGCCGCGCCGCTGCCGCAGTGGGCCGCCGACCCGGCGCCCTCGGTCGGCAACGTCGGCGGTGGCACCTGGCTGCTGTCCGCGCACAGCGCCAACCTCAAGGACGCCACCGACTTCCTCACCTGGGTGACCACTTCGGACGAGTACCAGGGCGAGGTCTCGCCGGGGTACCCCGCCTACGCGCCGGTCGTCAAGACCTGGCTGGCGAAGCAGTCTTCGAGCAAGTACTACGCCGGCGACATCGCGGGCCCGCTGCGCGGGGCCGCGTCGCAGGTGTGGCCGGGCTGGGGCTACGGGCAGTTCAGCCAGGAGGCGATCTGGGCGGCGACCGTGACCCCGGGTCTGACCGCGGGCCGGACGATCGTCTCGATGCTGCCCGACTGGCAGGCCGCGATCACGGACCACGCGCGGTCCACCGGCTACGAGGTCGGCCCGTGACCACGGCTCCCCGGCCGGCCGGCACCCCTTCGCGGCGGCGGGGGTTCTGGCCGGGCCGGGCCGGGCACCTGTTCGTCGCCGCCTACGTCGTCCTGCTGATCGCCTTCGGCGTCATCCCCACCGGGTACGCGGTGTACTTCGCCTTCACCGACGCCGGAGACACCTTCGCCGGTTTCTCGAACTTCGCCGAAGCCGCCACCGACTTCCGGTACTACGGCGCCGTCGGGCACGTGGCGCTCTACCTGGTGTGCTGGCTGGTTTCCCTGGTGGTGTTCGTCGTCGGGCTGGCGTTGCTGCTGCACCGCCTGACCTGGAGCGGGGCCGGCAAAGCCGTGCGGTTCCTCTACTACATCCCGGGCGCGCTGGCCGGGGCCGCGAGCGTGCTGGTGTGGCTGTTCATGCTGGACCCGTCGGTGAGCCCGGTGAGCGCGCTGCTGCGCGTGGCCGGGTTCGGCACCTTCGGCCAGGTCGTCGCGCCGGGCCACCTCCCGGTCCTGTTCACGATCATCGCGTTCTGGACCGGGGCGGGCGGCTGGATCGTGGTGGTGTACGGCGCGCTGAACAACATCTCCCCCGAGCTGCTGGAGGCGGCCCGGATCGACGGCGCGGGCGCGTGGCAGACGGCCTGGCGCATCCAGATCCCGTTGCTGCGCAAGTGGATCGTCTACATGGTCATCCTGGCGTTCGCCGGCGGGACCCAGCTCTTCGTCGAGCCGCAGCTGCTGTCGCAGGCGAGTGTCGGCGTGGCGGGCCGCGACTACTCGCTCAACCAGCTCTCCTACGACTTCGCCTTCCAGAACGACAACGTGAACACCGCCGCGGCGATCTCGGTGGAGCTGCTGGTGGTCGGGCTGGTCGTCGCCGGCGTGTTCGTCGCGCGGTCGGGGTTCTTCGATGCCGATTGACGCCCGCCGCGCCCGGCGGCTGCCGAACCCGCTGCCGGCCCTGGTGCTCGGGCTGTTCCTGGTCTTCTTCGTGCTCCCCGTGGGGTGGCTCGTGCTCGCGGCCACGAAGACCGACGACCAGCTCGTGCACGGCGATCCCCTGTCCTTCGGCTCGTGGCACGCGCTGGCGGGCAACTGGACCGCGCTCACCTCCTTCCAGGACAACGCGATCTTCCGCTGGCTGGGCAACTCCGCGCTGTACTCGTTCGTCGCGCTCGCGATCACGTTGTGCGTGGCGATCCCGGCCGGCTACGCCCTCGCGATGACCGAGTTCCGCGGCCGGCGCACGCTGCTGGTCGCGACGCTGGTCGTGATGCTGATGCCGAACGCGACCCTCGTCGTGCCGTTGTTCCTCGAGGTGAACGCGGTGCGCCTGATCGGGTCGATGTGGTCGGTCGTCCTGCCCTACTCGTTCTACCCGTTCGGCGTGTACCTGACCTACATCTACTTCGGCACCGCGGTCCCCCGGGACCTGATCGCGGCGGCGCAGCTCGACGGCTGCTCGTCGTTCGGCGTGTTCCGCCACGTCGCCCTGCCGCTGGCCACGCCGATCGTCGCGCTCGTCGGCTTCTTCAGCTTCGTGGCCAACTGGACCAACTACTTCCTGCCCTACGTCCTGCTGCCGGAGAGCGACCAGTTCCCGGTCCAGGTGGGCCTGGGCACGCTGCTGAACTCGGTCCCCCAGTTCAACCCGACGGCCGGCACGGCGGCGGTGCACCGGCCGGAACTGGCGCTGGCCACCCTGCTGGCGATCACGCCGGTCCTCGTCGTTTTCCTTTTCTCCCAGCGGTTCCTGGTCGCCGGGATGCTGGCCGGCGCGACCAAGGAGTAGCCGATGCACCCCGCCATCACGGCTTCGGTCCCCCTGCTCGAACCACCGGGCTGGGCGATCGCCGAGCGCGAGCTGTTCGCCCTGCTCGACCGGGCGTGGCGCCGGTTCGCCCGCGACTTCACCGGCCCGGACGGGCGGCTGGCCTACGCCGGCGGGCTCACCACCCGCGACGGCGTCGACGACTTCTACGAAACCTTCTTCAACTGGCCCCAGCTCTACCTGCTCGGCGGCGCCGCCGACCTGCTCGCCGAGTCGGAGCGGCACTGGGCGGGCGTCACCCGGCAGCTGACCGCACTCGGCATGCTGCACGACGGGTACGAACGCGGCTACGACTGGTTCCACCAGGGCGAAAGCCTGCTCCTGCTGTACTTCCTGTGCATGGCCGCGCCCGAGCGGTGGCGGGCGCGCGCGCTGCGGTTCGCCGAGCTCTACGTCGACCCCGCCCACGGCAACTACGACCCCGTGCACCGCATCATCCGCCGGCCCCACAACGGCAGCGACCCGGCGCGGGAAGGCCTCTTCGACGGGGACTCGTACCCGTGGCTGCCCCGGGAAGCGGCGACGTACGGCTTCCCGCTGGAGTGGTTGCTGCCCCCGGACGCCGAGGAGCCGCCGCGGGAGCGCGACCCGCGGCTCGGCGAGCAGCTGCGGCGCCGGACGGGGACCGGCGACACGGCGGTCAACCTGGCCGCCGCCGGGCTCGTCTTCAACGCGTGGCTGCTGTCCGGCGAAGAGCGCTACCGCGACTGGCTCGCCGAATACGTCGGCGCCTGGCGGGACCGCGCGGCGGCCAACAACGGCATCCTGCCCGACAACGTCGCTCCCGACGGCACCGTGGGCGGCCTGCTCGACGGCCGCTGGTACGGCGGGCACTACGGCTGGTCCTGGCCGCACGGCTGGTACAGCGTCGGGCACGCCGCCGTCGTCGCCGCGCTGTCGGCCGCGCTTGCCACCGGCGACGACACCTTCACCGACCTGGTGCGCCCGGCGCTGGACGAACTCCTCGCCCACGCCAAGGTGCTGGCCTTCACCGAGGCGGACTCCAGCCTCGCCACCAAGTGGACCGTGCAGCTGCGGGAGGACGTCGACACCCCGACGCTGCACGTGCCCTACCGCCACGACGACCGGGGCTGGTTCGACTACAACCCGATGCTGATGGGTGTCCCGGTCGCGCTGTGGCACCACACGGCCGCGCCGGACGACCGCGCCCGCCTCGAACGGCTGCGCGCGGCCGGCGGCCACGACTGGCGGACCGTGCGGCCGTTCCGCAGCAAGGAGGAGGCCGGGCACGAAGAGCCGTGGCTCGCCTACCTCGCCGGGGACAACCCGGACTACCCGGAGCGGATCCTGGCCGCCGCCCAGGCCCAGGTGCGGCACCGGCTGGCCCGCATGGAGCGCCACCGCGGCCAGGCCGTGGCCGAAGCCGACATCCACCTGTGGCAGCAGTCCAACCCGGTGGTCACCGAGGCGCTGGTCCAGCTCACTTGGGGCGGTCCGCAGGTGGTCTACAACGGCGGGCTGCAGCAGGCCCGCGTCCGGTACTACGACGCGGAGGCGCGGCGCCCCGGCCTGCCCGGGTCGGTGGCGGCGCTGGTGTCCGGCATCGACCCCGAGGCGACCGTGGTCGAGCTGGTCAACCTCGACCCGGAGCTGCCCCGGTCGGTGCTCGTCCAGGCCGGGGCGTTCGCCGAACACCACATCCGCGCCGTCGCCTACAGCGTGTGCGACGACCCGTCCTGGATCGGCGGCCTCTACGACTACGGCCACCGCGAACCGGTCGTGACGACGGCGTCGCTCGACCTCGACGGTCCGTGGCTCCGGGTGGACCTGCCCCGCTCCACCCGGATCCACCTGACCCTGCGGCTCGTCCTGCGGGCCCGTACGCCGTCGTACGCGACCCCGTTCGACGAGCACGACGCGAGGTGATTCCGCGGGCCGTCAGGCCGCCGGGCCGGTCCACTGCTGGTTCGCCCCGCCGTTGCAGGTCCAGACGATCACGGCGGTTCCGTTGGCGGTCGCCGCGCCGGTCACGTCCAGGCACAGACCCGATTGCCCGTTCGTGATGGTGCCGTTGGCGTTCGACGTCCACTTCTGGCCGCTCCCGCCGGTGCAGTTCGCGATCACCGCGGCGGTGCCCGCGGCCGTGCCGCCGCCGGCGGTGTCCAGGCAGCGCTGCGAATCACCCGGATAGACGGTCAACCCCCCGGCGCCGGTCCGGGTCCACTGCTGGTTGGCCCCGCTGTGGCAGTCCCAGATCTGCAGCGAAGTGCCGGCGGTGGTCGACGAGCCCGGCACGTCCAGGCAGCGGTTCGCGGCCACCGCACGCAGCGCGGCGTCACCTCCGCCGCCACCGCTGTTCAGCACGTCGAGGACCGCGGTGTAGGCCTGCTTCTTGCCGTAGTTGCCGTCGAACAGCAGCGGCGTGTCGCCCGAGCGCCACGAGTACTTGTCCGTGACGCCCCAGACGGTGATGCCGGTGCAGCGGGCCACCGCCTTGCACGCCTGCGTGACCTGCCGGTACACGTTCGCCTGGCCGGACCCCGAACCGCCGACGTCCAGCTCGGTGATCTGCACGTCGACCCCGAGGTCGGCGAAGCGCTGCAGGTTCGCCTGGTAGCTGCTCAGGTTGGCGGTCGAGCCGAGGTGGCTCTGGAAGCCCACGCAATCGATCGGCACGCCACGGCTCTTGAAGTCCCGGACCATGGTGTAGATCCCGGTGCTCTTCGCGTTGACGCCGTCGGTGTTGTAGTCGTTGTAGCAGAGCTTGGCGTTCGGGTCGGCCGTGCGGGCGGCGCGGAACGCCTCCTCGATGTAGCCGTCACCGAGCTTCTGCTGGAACACCGACTGCCGGCGCGTGCCGTTCTCCTCGAACGCCTCGTTGACGACGTCCCACGCGTAGAGCTGGCCCTTCCAGTGGCCGGCCACCTGGCTGATGTGGTTCTGCATCGCCGACCGCAGGTTGCCCGCGTCCAGGCCGCTCACCCACCCGGCGAGCTGCCCGTGCCACACCAGCGTGTGCCCGCGGATCTTCATGCCCTTGCTCCGGCCTTGGCTGACGATCTGCTCGCCCGGGCCGAAGTTGAACTGGTTGCGGTTCGGCTCGACGGTGGCCCACTTCATCTCGTTTTCCGGCGTGACGCCGTTGTGCTCCGCCGCCCAAGTGTTCACGTAGGCCGCTTCGCCGAGGTGGCTCGTGGAGATCGCGGCGCCGAAGTACCGGCCGCTCTGCGCCGCCGCGGCGCCGAGCGTGCTCGCCGCGCCGGCGGTGCCGGGGACCAGCACCAGGGAAACCGCCGTGAGGCCGGCGGCGAGTGCGGCTCGCCACCGGGTCGGACTGGTGATCATCACAACCTCGTTCCTTCGTCGAAGGCGACTACCCGAGCGTCCACTGCTGGTTGCTGCCGCCGTTGCAGGTCCACAGCTCGACCAGCGCGCCGTTGGCCGTCGACGCGCTCGTCACGTCCAGGCACAACCCGGACTGCGCACCGGTGACCGTGCCGTTGGAGTTGACGGTCCACTGCTGGTTGGCCCCGCCGTTGCAGGACCAGGTCACCACCTTCGTGCCGGCGCTCGTCCCGTTGCCCGAGGCGTCCAGGCAGAGCGTCTGCCCGCCGACGGTGGCCGTCAGCTGGTTCGACGACGTGCGGGTCCAGCTCTGGTTCGCCTGGCCGCTGCAGCTGTAGATCTGGAGCTGGGTGCCGGGGGTGGTGGTGGATCCGGGGACGTCGAGGCACTTGCCGGCGCCGACCGCGTGCAGCGGCCCGGTGGTGGTACCGCTGCCGCCGGTGCCGTACCCGGCCGCGGTGATGTTGGCCTGCACGGCGTTTTCGGTGGCGTCGGACGGATAGCCCGAAGTCATCACGCCTTCGTAGAAGGTGCCCGCGGAGCCGATGCTGTTGTCGCCCCCGGTGCCGAGGATGATGGCGCCTTCCTTGCGCATCGGGTTGTACCCGGACACGTTGGGGCGGGGACCGTCGTAGAAGGTCGACAGGCCGCCGGACTGCGCGTTGCCGCCGCGGATGGCCCAGCGGTTGGGCCCGCCCTTGATGATCGCGGTCAGGTAGCGGTGGCTGATGGTGGGGTCGTTGGCGTTGTAGCGCTGGTTGACGCCGGAGAACAGGCCGTTCTCGAGGTCGGCCATGATCCACGGGCCGTTCCCGGCGCCGTAGCCCCAGACCTTGATGTTGCCGAAGTAGATGGCCTCCATCGTGCCGTTGCCGTTGTCCCGGCTGTTGCGCTCGGCGTTGCCGTAGTCGAAGCAGCAGCCGCCGTTGTAGTGCGTGCCGTCGAAGATCGCGTACATACCCTCCGGCTGGTCGCCGGTCGCGGTGCCGGTGGCGTTGTTGTTGCGGTACCCGGTGCCGGGCGCCACGAACACGCCGTACGCCTTCTGCCCGCCGACGGTGATCGGGGCGGCCGCCGCGTTGGCGAGGTTGTCGTACCCGCCGGCGGCCGGCCCCTGGAACCCGCCCGGTGGAGCTTGCGTGAGGTGGTTGCCGCGGCCGGACTGGTCGTAGATGACGGTGATCAGGCAGGTCGTCCCGACGCAGAAAGAATCCTGCGTCGCGGCGTTCGCGACACCGCCCGCGCTCAGCGGGCCGATGTCCCGCGTCGCGTTGTCTGACGCTCGCCGGACCTGGTACAGAGCCCCGCTGTACGCGCCGTACAGCGCCCGGGTGGTGGAATGCGCGGCCACGCACGGCGTGCCGCCGGCGGCGTAGAGGTCACACGGGCCCTGCGTGGCGGCCTGCGCCGGTACCGCCGGGCCGGACAGCGCCCCCGCGGCGAGCACCACCGCGGCTCCCGCGGTCTGAAGTGGTCTTCTCCATCGTGCTTTCATCGAACTCCTTTGTCCGGACGAAACACCGTCAGCTCCGGGCCCACTTCTGGGCGTCGCCGCCCGTGCAGGCCTGCAGGGTCACGGGAGCGCTGTTCCCGGTGCCTCCGCTCGGGGCGAGGCACAGTCCCGACGGGACACCGGTGATCGTGCCGTCGGCGTTCGCGGTCCACTGCTGGTTCGGGCCGCTCGTGCAGTCCCAGATGATCGCCCGGGTACCCGCCGACGTGCTCGCGCCTTCGGCGTCGAGGCACTTGGCTCCGTAAACCAGCAGCTGCTTCCCGGAGGTGAGCGTCCACTGCTGGTTGCCGCCACCGTTGCAGTCCCACAGCGCGACCTGGGTGCCGTTCGTCTGGGAGACGTTGGGGACGTCGAGGCAGCGGCCGGAGCCGGTGTTGCGCAGCACCGACGTCGACCCGCCACCCGAGCCGGTCACGGCCAGGTTGTCGAACTGGGCGGTCTCCCCCGTGCTCGTGCCGATCCCGGCCTGGCCGGCCGGGAAGGTGCCGTCGGTGACCGTGCCGAGCACGGCGCCGTCGAGGGATGCGGTGATGGTGCTGCCGGAGAAACCCAGGGACAGCTTGTGCCAGCGGTTCGTGCCCAGCGCCGTCGTCGTGCCGCTGCGCAGCGTCGTGACCTGCTGGCTGGTGTTGTTGCGCTGGATCGACCACGCACCGGTGTCGCTGATCCGCAGGTAGTACGCGTTCACCGCGCCCTGGTTGCCCGTGTCCTGCGAGCCGACCCGGCCGAGCAGCTGGACCGACCCGGACTTCTCCAGCAGCACGTCCGCGTTGACCGTGTAGGTGCTCCAGGCCACGTTGCCCAGCAGCGCGTAGGGATCGACGAACTTCTTCCAGGGGATCGTCTTCTGCGGCGCGGCCTGGCGCACGCACGTGCCGGAACGCCCGGCGCCGCAGGGCGACGTCTCGAACGCGCCCTCCATGTCCATCAGGTACTTGGCTTCCTTGCCGGTCGCGTACCCGTCGAAGTCGTCGCTGTAGGGCAGGTTCAGCGAACCCTGCGCCGGGCTGGTCGCGGTGCCCTTGCCCTGCCCGGTGGTGGTCGTGATCGTGTAGAGGTAACCGGGCTGCGCGGTGAGGGCGAACGCTCCCCCGGACGGCGTGATGTCGGCCGTGTGCTTGAAGAAGTCCGCGGGGTTGTTCGAGTTGAGGTTCGTGGCCCACACGTGCACCTGGCCGGTCGACAGCCCGCCGGTGACGTTGAGGTTCAGCGTCTGGGCCGAAGTGGCGTCCATCGTCTCGACGACCGTGCTGTAGTCACCGGTGCTCGGGGACCTCAGCGAGACGTAGCTGCCGTTGGCGCGGTTGCCGCCGAGGTACCCGCTGGCGGCGTCGAGGTACTTCCACCCGGGCGCGGTGAACTGCGTGGTGTGCGCCAGCGCCCAGGCGTCCTTGCCGACCGAGTAGTAGCCCGACCAGGGCTGGTTGGCGAGGATCAGCCCCACCGTCGGCCAGGGGATGTTCGGCGTGGTGGCGGCGATGAGGTCCCAGTTGAGGTAAGCGGTCATCTTGCCGTCGAGGTAGACGCGGTTGACGCCGCGGGCCAGCGGTTTGGCGCCGTCGTTGTAGTCCTGGGAGCCGTTCTCACTGGACCACAGCGTCTTCCCGGTGCCGGTGACGCCGGCCGGGACGCTGCACGACGTCTGCGCGCTGAGGTAACCGCACGTGTAGTGGGCGCTGAGCACGTCGGTCGCGTTGCGGTAGGCCGTGTTGGTCGAGATCGCGCTCGCGGGTCCCCAGTCTCCGGGCCACGAGTCGCCGGAGATGAGCTTGACGGCGCTGTACCCGTTGGCGTTGAGCGCGTTGCGGATCGTCACGGTCCAGTCGGCGCTCCACTGCTTCTCGTTCTGGACGGTCGTGAGGTAGTCGATCGTCAGCCCGTGCTGCTTGGCGCACCCGAGCCAGGAAAGGTAGTAGTCGGTCAGGTCGTTGGAGAAGAAGGTGCCGTTGCCGATCCAGCCCGCCGCGCCCCAGGGCAGGCCGACCAGCTTGACGGCGGGGTTGCGCGCCTTGGCCTGCTCCATGAGCCACCACTCGTAGCCGCGGTTGCAGTCCAGATCACCGCGGAAGTGCGCGTGGCTGGGTTCCGCCCCGCTGGTGGAGTTGGTGTCGCCGCCCATCTCCACCTTGAGGATCTGCAGCGCGGCGCCGTAACCCGGCTTGAAGAGGTAGTCGAGGATCTGGCCGCGCTGGGGCTCGGGGTAGTCGATCAGCAGGCGGCTGTTGCCACCCCCGCCGCTGACCGCGCCGACGCCGTCGAACGTGCGCCCGGCCGAGCCGCCGTCGATCGTGATCGAGGTGGCGGCCTCGGCCGGCGCGGCCGCGGCCACCACGCCGCCGGCCAGGACGACGGTGGCGACCACCATCCGCAGCAGGGTTCGGAACATGGCAGCTCTCGCTTCCGACGAAGGGCTCAGACGGCCGTGACGGTCCACTGGTTGTTGGTGCTGCCGTTCGGGGCCCACAGGACCACCGGTGAGCCGGCCGCGGTGCTGCCCGCGCCGTCGAGTGCGGTGCCGGTGCCCCGGTTGACGATCTGGTAGCGCCCGTTGCCGAGCGCGGCCAGCCGCCACTGCTGGTTGTCGCTCCCGGTCCAGGCCGCCTGCACGGCGTTGACGCCGTTGCCGGTCCGGCCGGCGCTGTCGGCGACCATGCCGTTGGTGCGGTTGACGATCCGGTGGTAGCCGGTGCCCAGGTCGGCCAGCTGCCAGTGCAGGTTGGTGGACCCGTCGTAGGACCACTGCTTGAGCACCGACCCGGCCACGACGGTCCCGCCGCTGTCGAGCACCAGACCGGTCGTGACGTTGGCGATCCGCACCCAGCCCGTGGGGACCGGGCCGGAGCCCAACGCCGGGATCTGGCCGGAGAAGGTCAGCTTCACCACGTACGCCGGAGCGCTGAACGGCGTCGACGGCAGCCGGACGTGCAGCCCGGAGCCGTCCTGGGTGCGGTCGGGCAGGTCGGTGTACGACCCCGCCGTGGCACCGAGCAGCTGCACGGACTTCAGCGAGCCGAGGTCGATCCGGCCCGCGCCGAGCGTGGTGATGTCCAGCGTGCCGCCCGGCCAGCCCATGACCGTGGCGTACAGGACGGTGTTGTCCTTGCCGCGGGTGAACCGGATGTCGCGATTGGTGCCCTCGCGGGGCGTCGTGAACGAGCCGCCGCCCATCTGCGTCGGGCCCTCGCCGTAGGCCGACCAGGCGCGGGTGGCGTAGATCGACTCCCCGAAGCGGGCGAGGTAGTCGCCGATGCCGAGCAGGATGCTCCGCTGTCCGGACGGGATGGTGCCGTCCGCCATCGGCGCGATGTTGAGCAGCATGGTGCCGTTCTTGCTGACGCGGTCGATCAGCGAATGCAGCATCGCCTTCATCGAGTAGTAGCCGATACCGGTCGTGTAGCACCAGCTGGAGCTGGAGATGCTGTCGTCGGTCAGCCAGTACGGGTTCTGGATGTCCCCCGGTCCGCCGCGTTCGAAGTCGAAGACCTCGCCCCGGTTGGTGAAGCCGTCCTTGTAGGTCGCGACGACGTCCTTGTTCCACGCGACGGCCTTGTTGTAGTAGTACGCGAGGAAGTCGAGTCTCCAGGACTCATCGACGCGGGAGAGGTTGAAGTCCTGCCAGAGCAGGTCCGGCTGGTAGCCGTCGACGACTTCGGCCAGCTTGTCGTACCAGAGCTGGTTTTCCGCCGCCGAGCCCAACTGGCCGTACAGCTTGCGCAGGCTCGCGTCCGACTGCGCCGGCACGTGGTCGTAGAAGCCGGTGAAGTGGTAGGCGTGGTGCAGCGACACCATGAACTTCAGGCCGCGGGCGCGGATCGCGTCGGCGTGCAGCCGCACGAGGTCCAGCCGCGGCCCCTTGGCGACGGAGTTCCATTCGTTGACGGCGCTGTTCCACATCGAGAAGCCGTCGTGGTGTTCGGCGACCGGCCCGGCGAACTTCGCGCCGGCGTCCGCGAACAGCTGCGCCCACTCCGCCGGGTCGAAGTTCCCGCCCGCGGACTTGAGCTTCGGCGCGAACTGCACCCAGTTGCCGGCCTTGTCGCGGGCCCCGTTGACGAAGTTGTGGTAGGGCCACGCCGACGGATCGCCGAACACGGCCTTGTGGTGGTTGTTCTCGCTCGACCCGCCGACGTACATGTTCCGCGGGTACCACTCGTTGCCGAAGGCGGGGACGCTGAAGGCGCCCCAGTGGAAGTAGATGCCGAACTTGGCGTCCTGGAACCACTCCGCCGCGGGCGGGTGCTGGTCGACCGACGACCACGTGGGCGTGTAGCTGCCCGGCCCGGCGGTGGCCGACGCGATCCCGCCGCGCAGGAGCCCGGCCGTCGCCGCGCCGCTCACGGTGATCAGGCCCAGCATGGCGCGGCGGCTGAACTCGGGCATGGCGGGAAGCCTCCTCGGCGCCGGATTGAGTTAGCGCTAACACGCTCTGTCTAGGCTCGGCCGATGCCGCTGGTCAAGCTTTACCCGGCGCCGAAACCGGGGAATGCGGCGAAATCCCAGCGTGCACCGCACCGGCCGGCGTGAAACTTTCATCCGCTGCGGCGGTTGCTTGTGAGCGTGAACATCGCGTGCCAGACTGCCCCTCGCCTGGCCTGGGGAGCGCGACCGGGCGCCAGTGCCCGACATGGCCGCCTCCACCCTACGGAAAGGGGCGACGATGCCCGTTCGACCGCGCCACCTGCTCACCGCCGCGGCCACCGCACTGGCCGTGGTCACCGTGCCGCCGGCCGTGGCCGCGCCCGGCAGCCCGGCGCTCACCCCGCCGCTGGGCTGGAACAGCTGGAACAGCTTCGGTTGCGGCGTCAGCGAAAGCGCGATCCGCCAAGCGGCCGACGCGATGGTCTCGTCCGGGATGAAGGACGCGGGCTACCAGTACGTCGTCGTCGACGACTGCTGGTTCGACCCGCAACGCGACGCCCAAGGCGCCCTGCGCGGGAGCCCGTCGAAGTTCCCCAGCGGCATGAAGGCCCTGGGCGACTACATCCACGGCCGGGGCCTGAAGTTCGGCATCTACCAGGTGCCGACCGACCGCACCTGCGCCCAGCGCACCGGCACCTACCCCGGTTCCACCGGCAGCGCCGGGCACGAGGTCCAGGACGCCACCACGTTCGCGGCGTGGGGCGTGGACTACCTGAAGTACGACTGGTGCTCCCCCGCCGGCACCCGCGACGAGCAGGTCGCCCGGTTCACGGTGATGCGCGACGCGCTGCGCGCCACCGGCCGCCCGATCGTCTACAGCATCAACCCCAACAGCTACCACGCGATCACCGGCGACAAGTACGACTGGGGCCAGGTCGCGGACCTCTGGCGCACCACCGAGGACCTGCTCGACATCTGGCAGAACGGGAACACGAACAGCTACCCGATGGGCGTGGGCAACGTCCTCGACGTCACCGCCCCGCTGGCCGCCCAGGCCGGCCCGGGCCACTGGAACGACCCGGACATGCTCGTGGTCGGGCGGCCCGGGCTGTCGCTGACCGAGTCCCGCGCCCACTTCGCGCTGTGGGCTCTGATGGCCGCGCCGCTGATGGCGGGCAACGACATCCGCACGATGCCGGCCGACATCAGCGCGGTGCTGCGGAACCCGCGGCTGCTGGCGGTCGACCAGGACCGGCTCGGCGCCGGCGGCCGCCGGGTGCGCGACGACGGCGCCGTCGAGGTGTTCGCCAAGCCCCTGGCCGACGGGTCGGTCGCGGTCGGGCTGCTCAACCGCGGGAGCGCCACCACCACCGTCAGCACGACCGCGGCGCAGGTCGGCCTCTCCGGCACGGCGTTCACCCGGACCGACCTGTGGACCGGCGCGACTTCGACGACCGGCGGGGCGATCACCGCGAGCGTGCCCGCGCACGGCGTCGCGGCGTACCGGGTGACCGGCGGTAGCCCGCTGGCCGCCACGACGTCCCGCCTGCGCGGCACGGGATCCGGCCGCTGCCTCGACGTCGACAACGCCTCGACGGCCGCCGGCGCGGGGACCCTGCTCTGGGACTGCCAGACCGCGGCGAACCAGCTGTGGACCACCTGGCCGACCGGCGAGGTCCGCGTGTACGGCGACAAGTGCCTCAGCGGCACCACCAGCGGGGCGCGGGCGACGAGCGCGCAGTGCACCGGGCAGGACGACCAGCAGTGGACGTTCGCCGCGGACGGCTCGATCCGCAACGTCCATTCCGGACTGTGCCTGGACGCCGAAGGCGCGGCGACCGCGAACGGGACGCACGCGATCCTGTGGTCCTGCAACGGCCAGCCGAACCAGCGCTGGAGCCGCACCTGATCAGGCCGGACGCCCGGGCCGTCCACCACGGCCCGGGCGTCCGGTTTCTCCCCCCGGCAGGCAGCCTCAGCGGTACCCGGCGGCGACGATGTTCGCCTGCACCGCGTTCTCCGTCGCGTCGGACGGGTAACCCGCGACCATCGCCCCTTCGTAGAACGTCCCCGCGCTGAGGTTGGCGCCCCCGCCCGGCTTGCAGCAGTCACCGCCGCTGCCCAGGACGATCGCGCCCTGCTTCTTCATCGGGCTGTACCCGCTCGGGAGGCCACCGTCCCACAGCGTCGTGAGGCCGCCGGACTGGGCGTCGCTGCCCTTGATGGCGAACCGGGACGTCCCGTTGTTCTTCAGCACCGCCGTGACGAACTTGCTGCCGAACGCCCGCTGGTTCGGGTTCCACGTCTGGCTCCCGCCCGGGTAGAGCCCCCACTCGAGGTCGGCCTGCACCCACGGGCCGGTCCCGGAACAGCCGCCGAACCAGCACTGCTTGCCGAAGTTGAGGGCGTCCATGGCACCGGCCGCGTCGGCCTTGCGGGTCGTTTCGCTGTTGCCGTAGTCGAAGCAGCAACCGCTGTTGACGTGGGTCCCGCTGGTCACCAGGTACATGCCCTCGGGCGCGCTGCCGGTGGGCACGCCGGTCAGGTGGCCGTCGCGCCAGTAGCTGTTGCCCGGGTTGATGTACAGCGAATACGCCTTGCTGCCGCCGACCGTCAGCGACTCCGTGGTCGCCTTCGCCGGGCTGCTCTGGCTGGACCCCGGCACCACGCTCGATCCCTGGTACCACAGGTCGTTCCCCCGCCCGGACTGGTCGTAGACCACCGTGATCACGCAGGAAGTGCCGCCGCAGAAGGAATCCTGGGCCGCGGCGTCGGCGGCGCCGCCCGCCGCCAGGGCGGCGACGTCGCGGGTGCCGTTGTCGGACGCGCGCCGGACCTGGTACAGCTTCCCGCCGTAGGACCGGTACAGCGCGCGCACCGTGCTGTGCGCGGCAACGCACGGTGTACCACCCGACGCGTAGATGTCGCACGGTCCCCCGCCGGCGGGCGGGGTGGATCCGGTGGTCCACCGCTGGTTGCTCTGCCCGTGGCACGTCCACAGGATGACCGCGGTGCCGTTGGCCGTCCCGGCGCCGTTCACGTCGACGCAGAGCCCGGACTGGACACCGGTGATCGTCCCGTCGGAGTTCTGCCGCCACTGCTGGTTCGCCCCGCCGGTGCAGGACCAGATGATCACCGCCGTCCCCGGCGCCGTCTGGTTGCCGTACGCGTCCACGCACCGGGTCCCGTTCAGCGCCCGCAGCTCGCCGGCGCCGGTGAACTCGAAGGCCTGGCTCGCCTGGCCGGTGCAGTCCCGGATCTCCAGCGCCGTTCCCGGCGTGTCGGCACCGCCCGTCACGGTCAGGCACCGGCCCGAGGCCGCGCTCGTGAGCGACGTCGATGCCGCGGCCGCCGGTACCGCGCCGGCCAGGGCGGCCGCCACGAGCACGGCCAGGACCAGGGCGGCCCGCACCGGGTTGACTCGAGTGGTCACGAATCCTCCTTCGGGCGCCGCGGCGCCGTTGTTAGCGCTAACACTTCGCGGATCAGCCGGTCATCCCGATATGCGCGCGACGAGCTCGGTGTCGAGCACCGCGCAGCGGGGCCCGCCCGAGCCGCCGAGCACGGCGAGCAGCTCGCCCGTCATCCGGGCGCCCATCTCTTCGATCGGCTGGCGGACGGTGGTGAGCGGCGGGTCCGTGCGCCGGCCGATCGGCAGGTCGTCGAACCCGATGACGGCCACGTCGCCGGGCACCCGGCGGCCCGCGCGGCGCAGGGCCCGCATCGCGCCGACCGCCATCATGTCCGAGGCGGCGAAGATGGCGTCGACGTTCGGACGGCGGTCCAGCAGGCGCGCGGTCGCGTGCTCGCCGGAGGCCTGGCCGAAGTCCCCGAACACCACCAGTCCCCGGTCGCCGTGGCCGGCGCCCGCCACCGCCTGCCGGTAGCCGAGCAGCCGGTCGACGCCGGCGGTCATGTCCTGCGGTCCGGCGATGGTCGCCACGGTGCGCCGGCCCGCGTCGAGGAAGCGCTGGGTGGCCCGCTGGGCGCCGCCGCGGTTGTCCACGTCGACGTAGGAGAAGCGGCCGGGTTCCCGGCCGCAGACCGGGCGGCCGCCGAACACCACCGGGATGCCGAGCCAGCCCAGGTCGAGCGGGCGGCGGCCGTGCATCCCGATGACCAGTGCGCCGTCGACGTGGCCGCCGTCGAGGTACCGGACCACCGGGGCCTGGTAGTTCTCCGTCGCCGGCACGGTGAGCAGCACGAGCTGCAGGCCGACCCCGCCCAGCGCCTTGCCGACCCCGGCCGCGATGCGGGCGAAGTAGGGATCGGCGAACAGCCGCGGGACCTCCTCGCACACCACCAGCGCGACCGAGCCGGTGGGCCCCGCCGCCGCCCGCGCGGCGCGGTGGCGGGCGTAGCCCAGTGCCGACATCGCCGACTCGACCTGCATGCGCGTTTTCGGCCGGACCCGGGAAAACCCGTTGAGCACGCGGGACGCGGTGGCGGTCGACACCCCGGCCGCCCGCGCGACGTCGGCCAGGGTCGGACGGAGTTCGGGTGACTCGACGGACGACACGTTCGCTCTCCCAAGACGTCGTTGTCTTCACGGGCTCGCTCGAGGATAACGCCGGTTCCGGGCCCCTTCAGGCGCGCTGGAGCCGGAACCGCTGGTTGGCGGCACCGGTGTACGTCCACTGGGAGACCCGCGCGCCGTCGGCGCCCGAGGCTTCCCAGACGTCCATCGCCAGGCCGCTCAGCCGGTTGACCAGGCTGACCACGCCGCCGCCCTGGTCGGTGACCCGCCACTGCTGCGCGGGGGCGCCGGAGTCGGCTTGCTGGCTGATGTCCGCGCCGGAGGCGGAACCGGCCACCTGGAGCACCAGGCCGCTGTGCCGGGCCCGGACGCGGTAGTAGCCGTCACCGGAGTCGAGGAAGTCGAACTGCTGGTTCGGCCCGCCGGTGGCCGCCCACTGCTGCAGCGGGGCGCCGGCGGCGGTGGAGACACCGCTGATGTCCAGGAGCTTGCCGCTGTGCCCGGCCGCCAGCGTGTAGTTCACCCCGACCTGCACCGGCGCCCCGGACGGCGGGGTCGACGAGTCGAACTGTGTGAAGAACTTCCACACCTCGCCCGAGGTCCAGGTCTGCCAGCCGCTGCAGGCGCACCCGTCGCGCGGGCCGGGGTCGTGACCGCCGTCGAACGCGGCCCAGACCACCGGGTAGCCGGCCCGGCAACCGGAGTAGGCGGTGACGATGTGCGTCCGGCTGCCGCTCGGTGGCTCCGGCGGGTTCTGCGCGGTGCACCCGTTGTTGCGGACGAACTGGTCGCGCAGGGAGCGCCCGGACGCGATGGGCAGGACGTTGTCCCCGATGCCGTGCATCCCGATGTACGCGACCGCCTGGGAACCGCCGCTGCACCCGCTGAGGTTCGCCCCGGAGTAGACGGCGACCGCGCGGAAGACCGCCGGCCGGGCGCAGGCGAGCGCGTAGCTCATGGCGCCGCCGTAGCTGAACCCGCCGGCGAAGACCTGCGAGGTGTCGACGCACAACGCCGCCTCGAGCTGCCTCAGCAGGTCGTCGACGAAGGTGACGTCCTGGCCGCCGGGGTTGGCCCAGCCGTTCCCGTTGCCCTGCGGCGCCACGAAGATCGTGGTGTTGCCCGCGCTGTCCGCGAGCCGCCGGAGGCCGTAGTAGGACCAGTTGTAGCCGTCGGTCCCGCCCGAGTCGACGTCGTTGGCCGTGCCGCCGCGCCAGTGCAGCCCGACGAACAGCCGGTACGGGTGGGAGTTGTCGTAGTTCGCCGGCACCCGCAGCAGGTAGCTGCGGTTCTGGCCGCCGCTGGAGATCGTGTGGCTGCCGCTCGCCAGCCCGGGGGCCTGACCGCAGCCCGCTGTGCCCGCCGCGGCCACCGGCGACGACGGCGCGGCAGCCTCGGCGGTCCCGGCCGTCGCCAGCAGCGCCCCGATCGCGACGGCCGCGAACAGCCGTCCGAACTTCGCCATCATGCGTTCCCTCCGGTCAGTTCCGAGTCCATTGCTGGGTGGTGGCGTGCGTGCAGGTCCCGAGCCGCACGGCGGTGCCGTTCGCGGTCGCGCCCGCGAGTTCCAGGCAGAGCCCCGACTGCGTCGCGGTGATCGAGCCGTCGGAGCCGATCCGCCACTTCTGGTTGGCCCCGCCGTGGCACGCCCAGATGATCGCGGCGGTGCCGGGCGTGGTCCCGGCGCCCTCGGCGTCCAGGCAGCGCAGCGTGCCGCCGGAATAGACGGTCAGCTCCCCGGCCGCCGTGGCCGTCCACGCCTGGTTCGCGCCGCCGTGGCAGTCCCAGACCTGCATCCGGGTGCCTGGGGTGGTCGACTGCCCCGGCACGTCCAGGCACCGGCCCGCGGCCACCGAACGCACCGGCGCGCCGGTGGCCGGGCTCCCGCCGCCGTCGAGCCCGAGGAAGGAGATGGCGTACGCGAGCATTCCCGCCTGCGGCAGGGTGTGGCCGGTACCCGCGATCGTGATGCCCTCGACGGGCGCCTGGGTGCCCGTGCCGCCGTAGCGGTTCCGGGTCCACGACGACTGAGGGTGGTCGGTGGACGACGGCGTCTGGCCCAGCCCGCGCAGCGCGGTCCACTGCTTGATCTCTTCGCCGAAGTTCGGGTACGCCAACGTGGTGTCCTGGTTGCCGTGCCACAGCTGCATCCGCGGGTAGGTGCCGGGGTAGCCGGGGTACATCGCGTGCGCCTGGTCGGCCCACTGCTGCGCGGACTTGACGACGTTCCCGCCCGCGCACTGGCTGTTCCAGAGCGAGCCGTCGGTGGTCGCGAAGCACCCGGCGGGCACGCCGGAGAACGCGGCACCGGCGGAGAAGACGTCGGGGTACTGCGCGGCGAGGACGTTCGTCATCATCGCGCCCGAGGAGAAGCCGCTGACCACGATCCGGCCCGGGTCCACGTCGTGGTGCTGGCGCGTCCAGGCGACCATCGCCATGATGCCGGTGGTGTCGCTGCCGCCGTCTCGGGTCAGGCCCGCTTTCGTGGACACGTCGAAGCAGTGGCCGTCCCGGGTCGCCTCCGGCACGACGATGAGGTAGCCGTAGCGGTCGGCCGCCGTCGCGTAGTCGTGCCCGTTGCCGGTGAAGATCGCGCTCGCCGACCCGCTGCAGTAGTGCACCAGCACGAGCAGGGCCGGCTTGGGCGCCACGGTGTCCGGCACGTACAGGTACATGCCGAGGTTGGTGGGGTTGGCACCGAACCCGGTGACGCGGGTCAGCGCGGCGGCCGCGGCCGGCGGGGCGACCGCGAACACCACCGCGAGCGGCAAGAGGAGGAGGAAGGCGAGCAGACGTTTCACCGCAGGCTCCATTGCTGGTTGGCCTGGCCCCCGCAGGACCAGAGGATGATCTTCGTGCCGTTGGCCGTGCCTTGGGCGTTCGCGTCGACGCACAGCCCGGACTGGACGCCGGTGATCGTGCCGTTGCCGTTGACGTTCCACTGCTGGTTCACCTGGTTGTGGCAGTCCCAGATGATCACCTGCGTGCCGTTGGCCGTGCCCTGGCCGGACGCATCCAGGCACTTGTTCCCGTAGACCACCAGCTGCTTCGTGCTGGAGTACGTCCACTGCTGGTTGGCGGCCTGGCCGCAGTCCCGCAGCTGCACCTGGGTCCCGTTGGCCGTCGAGGAGTTCGGTACCTCCACGCACCGGCCGGAGGGCGTCCCCACGATCTGCTTGCCCGACGGCGTCGTGCCGGGCTGACCGACGCCGGAGCCGGTGAAGTGGACCCAGTTGACGTTGAACAGGTAGGCGGCCCCGCTCTGGCCCGCGGGGTTGCGGGCCACGAAGTAGAGCTTTCCGGTGCCGGTGGGCGGGTTCGTCAGGCCGACCGCGAAGTCCTGCCAGGTCTGCCAGCCGCCGGTGCCGGTGATCGGCACCGAGGCGACCAGTGCGCCGTCCGGCGCGTTGCGGCGCACCTCGAGCGTTCCCCCGGACCCGCCCGAGGACGCCCGGACGTGGAGGCCGGTGGTGTTGTCCAGGGCCATCGGGTCGACCGACCACCAGTCGCCGTCCTGGACGAACGCCGCGCTGCTGCCGCCGCCCTGCGGGTCGGTGGCCGTTTCCACGGTGACGCCCGCGGTGTCCGTGCCCTTCCCGTCAGCGGTCCGGCCGGTGGCAGTGAAGAACTCGGCCTGCTTCATCTTCGGTTGCAGGACCACCTGCGAGCGGCCGGTGAGCGGACCGGCTCCCCCGGCGCCGCCCTTGTCGGTGTAGGACGCTTCGACGACGTAGAAGATGTTGTCGTTTTCGCTGTGCCCCGAGGAAAGCGTGGTCTGCACCCGGGCGGTGCAGCCGCGGTACTGGTCGAGCGGGTGCCCGTGCTCGTCGTGCCCGAGGTAGGCCTGGACGGTCACCTGCGAGCAGTCGATCGTCCCGTCCTCCGGATCGCTGACCGTGACGGCGAAGTCCACCGAGTCGCCCCAGTCGAACAGCCCGCCGGCCGGCGGGGTGGTGATGGTGACCGCCGGCGCCGTGTTGCCCGCGGTGACGGCGACGCTCGCGGTCCCGGTGACCCCGGCCGAGTTGGTCACGGTCAGCACGGCGGTGTAGGTGCCGGCGGTGTAGGTGTGGCTCGGGTTCGCCGCGGTGGACGTGGTGCCGTCGCCGAAGTTCCAGCTGTACCGCAACGCCGAGCCGCCCGGGTCGGTCGAACCGGCGCTGGAGAAGTTCACGGTGAGCGGGGCGGGCCCGTTGGTGCGGTCCGCGGCCGCCTTCGCGACCGGTGCGGCCGAGCCGCCGCCGAGGTAGTCGACCCGGACGATCGAGGCGTCGCTGTTCCCGCCGCCGTACCCGGTCCCCCACTCGACGACGTAGAGCGCGCCGTCCGGGCCGAACTCGAAGTCCATCGGCCGGTTGAACTTCACCGACGGCAGCAGCGGGTCGATCGAGGTGACGGTGGTGCCGCCGCTGTCGAGCTGGAAGGTGAACATCGAGCTGGTGTTCCACTCGGCGAAGACCGCGCGGCCGTCGAAGTCCACCGGCCACTTGCGGGTCGAGGCGAGGTTCGGGTCGAACCGGTAGACCGGCCCGGCCATCGGCGCGCCGCCGGACAGCTGCGGGAAGTGCGCCGGATCGGCGGTGTAGTGGTAGTACACCTGGGCCGGGATGGCCGGGGGCAGCTTCGTCAGCCCGGTGTTGTTGGGCGAGCTGTTGGTGGGGCCGCCGGCGCAGTCGAACTGCGCGCCCGACGCGCCGGTGGCGAAGTCGTACCGGTTGTAGGCCAGGTTCGGGCCGACGCAGAACGGCCAGCCGGCGTTGCCCGGCTTGCTGACGACGTCCCATTCGACGGTGTTCTGCGGGCCGCGGGCCGAGCTGGCGTTCGGCGCGTCCGGGCCGTAGTTGGCGACCAGGGGGTAGCCGGTCTTCGGGTCGAGGCCCATCCGGAACGGGTTGCGCTCACCCATCGTGTAGATCTCCGGGCGGGTGTTCGCCGTGCCGGGCGCGAACAGGTTGCCCGAGGGGATCGTGTACGTCCCGTTGGCTTCCGGGTGGATCCGCAGGACCTTGCCGGACAGGCTGTTCGTGTTGCCCGCGGTGCGTTCGGCGTCCCAGTACGCGCGCCCGGAGCGCTGGTCCAGCGGGCTGTAGCCGTCCGAGGCGAACGGGTTCGTGTTGTCCCCCAGCGACAACCAGAGGTTCCCGTTCTTCTTGTCGATGACCAGGCCGGCGCCGTGGTGGCAGCATTCGGCGCGCTGCACCGGCACGTCCAGCACGACCTTCTCGGTCGACTGGTCGATGGTGTCGCCGCTGACGGTGAACCGGCTCAGCCGATCGACGTTGCCGGCGTTGTTCGGCGAGTAGTAGACGTACACCCACTGGTTGGTGGCGAACCCCGGGTCGAGCGCGATGTTGAGGCCGCCGGACTCGTTGGCCGTGAAGACGTTCAGGTGCGTCGCGAGAACCGTGGTGCCGGTGGGCTTGACGACTTTCACGTCACCGAGCCGGTCGATGTAGAAGACCCGCCCGTCCGGGGCGACGTCGAGCGCCATCGGGTTGCCGGTCTCGGTGTGCAGCGTGACCTTCTGGAACTTCGAGTCCGGCGGCAGCGCCGCCGCGCCGGCCGGGGCACCGGGGGTCGCGAGCACCGGGGCCAGGGCGGCGGCCACTACCGCGGCCGCCGCCAGTGCGCCGCGGCGCAGCGCGGAAAATCCGGACATGGCTCTCCTCGAGGCGAAGGGGTGGCGAGGACGGTTCAGCGCAGGGACCACTGCTGGTTGGCCTGCCCGCCGCAGGACCACAGGATGATCTTCGTGCCGTTGGTCGTGCCGCGGCCGGACGCGTCCAGGCAGAGGTTCGACGGGACGCCGGTGATCGTGTTCGCGTTAACATTCCACTGCTGATTGGGCTGCCCGGTGCAGTCCCAGATGATCACCGGCGTGCCGTTGGCCGTCCCGCGGCCCGAGGCGTCCAAGCACTTGGACCCGTACACCGTCAGCTGCTTGCCCGCGGTGTAGGTCCACGTCTGGTTCGCCTGGCCCGCCACGCAGTCCCGCAGCTGCACCTGGGTCCCGTTCGCCGTCGAGGCGTTCGGCACCGCCACGCACCGGCCCGACTGCGCGCCCACGACCTGCTTGCCCGACGGCGGCGGCGTGGTGGTGACCGAGCAGTCCGCGGGGACCGCCCCGGCCGCGGTGCGGATGCCGCCCAGCAGCAAGTGCCGGAAGTTCGGTTCGCCGAAGCTTTCGGCGGTGTGGCCCATGCCGGTGTACCAGGACCGGCCGCCGTCGAAGTCGTGGCACCACGTCGTGGGGTGGTCCGCGCCCATCGTGGCGCCCGAGTAGCTGGATTCGTCCACAGTGGTCAGTACGTGGACGGCCGGGCGCGGGTTCGCCCGGAAGTCGTACCACTCGTCGAAATGGGTGTACTGGGCCGGCAGCCCCTGCGTGGACGGGTGGTTCGCGTCCTCGACCTTCACCAGCGCGTTCTGCTGCGCCGGGTGCTGCTTGAAGTAGGCACCGACCAGCTGGCCGTACCAGCCCCAGTCGTACCCGCTGTCGGAGGCAGCGTGGATACCGGCGAACCCGCCGCCGCGCTCGATGTACCGCCGGAAGGCGTCCTTCCCGGCTTGCGTGCCGACCGGGTCGCCGGTCGTGGACAGGAAGACCACGGCGGCGTACGGGGCCAGGCCGGCGTCGGTGAACACCGAGTCGTCCTCGGTGGCGTCGACCGCGAAGTCGTTCTGCTGCCCCAGTTGCCGGATCGCGGCGATCCCGGCCGGGATGGAGTCGTGCCGGAAGCCGGTGGTCTTCGAGAACACCAGGACCGTGAAACCCGCCGCGGGGGCGGCGGACACGGGCGGTACGACCCCCAGGAGCAACGCGGCGAGCAGGAAGGCCGCGCGCAGAGTACGAGACAGCGTCGTCACGGGTACTCCTCTTCAGGAGCGCAAGGAGCGCGCGGGGTGCGCGCTGCGAAGCCGTCCAGTTACCGACCGAACGGGCAAGAGCCAAGATAGGAGCCGCCGGCGGCAAAGGTCAATCCACCGTGAAAATTACTCACCTGCAACGGATCCCGTTCACCGCCGGACCCCGGGAGTCCACACCGGAATGAACTCATCGTGGACTTCCCCGGAGCCGCGCTCGGGGAATCCACGGTGAGTTCATCGGCCGAAGAGGCGGCGCTGGATTTCGCGGCGGTAGTCCTCCAGGGTGTTGTCGAGGTGGACGGCGACCGCGTCGGCCGCCGCGTCCGGGTCGCCGTCGCGGATCGCCCGGAAGATCGCGGCGTGCTCGTCGACCGCGCCCGCCGCGTGGCCGCCGACCGCGCCGGACATCCCGATGATGTTCGACTGGCGTTGCAGGCGGCGGGCTTCGCGCACGGCCGCCACGAGGAACTGGTTGTGCGACGCGGTGGCGATCCCGAGGTGGAAGTCGTCGTCGCCGCGGTCGAACAGCGCGGTCTGGCCGGTCAGGTGACCGTGGCGGCAGGTCTCGGCGGCGGCCTCGATCGCGCGCAGCTGCACCGGGGTGGCGTTGACCGCCGCCAGCCGGCCGGCGGCGGTCTCCTGGACCCGGCGGAACTCGAAGAGCATGTAGACGTGGTCGAGGTCGGCGGGCAGGAAGAACCCGCCCCAGCGGGAAGCGCCGAGCATGCCCTCGTCGTCGGAGACATACAGCCCACGTCCCTTGTGCGCGCGTACCCGGCCGATCGCCGAGAGGATCTTGACGGCCTCCCGCACCACGGTCCGGCTGGTTCCCATCCGCGCCGCCAGCTCGACCTCGGTCGGCATCCGGTCACCGGGCC
The DNA here is from genome assembly GCF_041346945.1 of Amycolatopsis sp. cg9. Taxonomy (NCBI): domain Bacteria; kingdom Bacillati; phylum Actinomycetota; class Actinomycetes; order Pseudonocardiales; family Pseudonocardiaceae; genus Amycolatopsis; species Amycolatopsis sp. cg9. The sequence goes on from NZ_CP166850.1 coordinate 8,895,118, forward strand.
GCAGCTCCAGCTCGGCGATGAGCCGCAGGATCTGCTCGGCCACCAGTTCGTAGCCGGGCCGGTACGGGGCCGGCGGCGCGGTTTCCTCATCACTGGTCACCCGATGAGTATGACTCACTGGGCGCCGGCCAGTGACTGTACCTCGCGACCCGGTTGCCGAGTCAACAACGGCGGAGCCGGGATGAAACTTACATGCGTTCTCGCAGGTGGAAAGTCGAGCGCCGCGACGCCCGTGCGCATCTTCCGGCGGGCCGGGGACCATGGCCCGACATGAGTCACACACATCCCCGTCCCCCGGGAGGTAGCCGCCATGCCGCCGCGCACCGGATCCGTGGCCGCCGCGCTCGCCGCCGCCCTCGTGGTGACCGCGCTCGCGGCGGCGCCCGCCCACGCCGCGACCGTCACCATCGCCGTGGCGCCGAGCGGTGACGACGCCAACCCCGGCACCCCCGCGCAGCCGGTCGCCACCCCGGCCAGGGCGCAGCAGCTGGCCCGCGCCCGGTCGGCGGACGACGACGTGGTCGTGCAGCTGGCCGGCGGCACGTACCGGCTCGCCGCCCCGCTGACGTTCACCAGCGCCGACTCCGGCCAGAACGGCCACACCGTCACCTGGCAGCCCGCGTCCGGCGAGCCGCCGATCCTCTCCGGCGGCTCGCCGGTCACCGGCTGGACGGTGCAGGACACGAGCCAGAACATCTGGGTGGCGGCCGTGCCGCCGGGCGCCGACTCGCGCCAGCTGTTCGTGGACGGCGCGCTGGCACCGCGTGCGTCGATCCCGATCTCGCGCGGCGACGTGCAGATCACGACGTCCGGCCTGACCATCGTCAACCCCGCGCTGAACTACCTCGCCACGCTGCCGGGGCAGAACCGGATCGAGGTGGAGAGCCAGAACTCCTTCACCGACCGGTACTCCCCCGTCGACCACGTCAGCGGCACGTCGATCGTCATGCAGCAACCGGCGTGGAACAACAACAACTGGGGCTACGACACCCTCGCCAAGCCCTTCGGCGGCGGCCAGCTGTACCTGGAGAACTCGTACTCGTTCCTCAAGACCACCGGCCAGTGGTACCTGGACCCGCAGGCTGGGCGGCTCTACTACAAAGCACCGGGCGGGTGGGTGCCCGGCGCCCACGACGTCGAGCTGCCGCGGCTGACGTCGCTGCTGCGGATCAGCGGCAGCTACGACAACCCGGTGCGGGGCCTCGCTTTCAAGGGACTGCACTTCGAGCACACGACGTGGCTCACACCGGGCACACCGGTCGGCTACGCCAACCAGCAGAGCGGCACGTTCCTGCCGGCCGCGGCGCCGATGCCGGGTGACTTCCTGAGCTCCTGCCAGTCGGGCTGCCCGCTGTTCGAGGGCGCCCGCAACGGCTGGGCGCAGGCCCCGGCCGCGGTCCAGGTCTCGGCCGCCACCGGGATCACGTTCAGCGGCAACACCTTCACCCACCTCGGGCAGGTGGCACTCGGCATCGGCAACGACGCGAACGCGCACGCGACCGGGGTCGGCCTCGGGGCGTCGTCGATCACCGTGGACCACAACACCTTCACCGAGGACTCCGGCGCGGGCATCGTCGTCGGCGGCGTGCGGCCGGACGCCCACCACCCGGCGAACCCGGCGATGACCAACCGCGACATCACGCTGTCGGGCAACACGGTGAGCCGGGTCGCGCTGGACTACCGGGAAATGGCCGGCATCCTGTCGACCTACGTCACGCACGCCGTGATCACGCACAACGACGTGGCGAACCTGACCTACGACGGGATCGACGTCGGCTGGGGCTGGGGCGCGAACGACCCGGGCGGCAGCCAGGACTACCGCAACCGGGGCCTGTACAGCTACCAGCCGGTGTACTCCACGCCGACGACCCTGCGCGACACCGTCGTCAGCTACAACCGGGTGCACGGCACGAAGAAGCTCATGCACGACGGCGGCAGCATCTACAACCTCTCGGCCGACCCGGGCAGCTCCATCGACCACAACCACGTCTACGACAACAACCACACGGTCGGCCTGTACCTGGACGAGGGTTCCCGCTACGTTTCCCTGTCGGCCAACGTGATCCAGGATTCCGGGGTCTGGGCCTTCACCAACGCCAGTGGCAGCAACAACACCAGCGACAGCACGTTCGGCGGCAATTGGTACAACGGCGGCGCGACCAACGTCGCCACCGGGCCGCCGCACAACAACGTGCTGAGCGGCAACGTCCAGGTGAGCGGCACCAACTGGCCGTCGGGCGCGCAGCAGGTCATCGCCGCCGCGGGCCCGGCCGGGACCGGACCGGCCGCGAGCCCCGTGCGCTCGGCCGGATCGGGCAAGTGCCTGGACGTCAACGGCGTGAGCACCACCCCCGGCGCCCAGGTGCAGATCTGGGACTGCCACGGCGGCACCAACCAGTCCTGGACCCGGACCACCGCGGGGGAACTGACCGTCTACGGCGGCGACAGCACCCGGTGCCTGGACGCCTCCGGGCAGGGCACCACCCCGGGCACCAAGGTCGTGGTCTGGACCTGCAACGGCGGCGCCAACCAGCGCTGGCAGGTCACGTCGGCGGGTGCCGTCACCGGTGTCCAATCCGGACTGTGCCTGGACGTGACCGACGGCGGTACCGCCAACGGCACCGCCGTCCGGCTCTGGACCTGCACCGGGCAGGCCGACCAGAAGTGGACCTTCGGCTGAACGAGCGAGGAGAACCATGAGAATCCGGCTCATCACGGCGGCGACGGCCCTGTTCCTGACCGCCTTGCTCCCGGGCACCCCGGCGGCCGCCGATTCCAACGGCGGGGTCCGGGTCATGCCGCTGGGCGACTCCATCACCGAAGGCACGCAAGTCCCCGGTGGCTACCGGATCGGGCTGTGGCAACGCCTGAGCGCGAGCGGCTACCGGGTCGACTTCACCGGCTCGCAGTACAACGGCCCGGCCGCACTCGGCGACCACGACCACGAGGGCCACCCGGGCTGGCGCATCGACCAGATCGACGCGAACGTCGTCACCTGGCTGCGGAACACCGGCTCGCACACGGTCCTGCTGCACATCGGCACCAACGACGTCCTGCAGAACTACGACGTCGGCCACGCGCCGGACCGGCTGTCCGGGCTGATCGACCACATCACCGCGACCGCACCGGACGCGGAGGTCTTCGTCGCGACGATCATCCCGCTCGCCAACTCCGGCCAGGAGTCCGCCGTCCGCGCGTTCAACTCCGCCATCCCCGGGATCGTGCAGCGCAACCGGAACGCGGGAAAGCACGTGCACCTGGTGGACCAGCACTCGGCGGTGACCACCGGCGACCTGATCGACGGCATCCACCCCACGGCCACCGGCTACGGCAAGATGGCCGCCACCTGGTTCGGCGCGCTGCAGTCCGTCCCCGGGAGCATCGGCACCCCGTCGGCACAGCGGATCGTCGGCGCGCAGTCGGGCCGGTGCGTCGACGCCGCGAGCGCGGCCGACGGCACCCAGGTCCGGCTGCAGGACTGCGGCGGGCAGGCCGGCCAGGCGTGGACCCGAGCGGGTCAGCAGCTGACCGTCGGCGGGACCAAGTGCCTCGACGCCTCCGGCCACGGGACGGCCAACGGCACCCCGGTGATCGTCTGGGACTGCCACGGCCAGGCCAACCAGCAGTGGACCGTCGCCGCGAACGGCACGATCACCGGGGTCCAGTCGGGTCTCTGCCTCGACGCGTACGGGCAGGGCACCGCCAACGGCACCCAGCTGGTCCTGTGGGCGTGCAGCGGGCAGCCGAACCAGCAGTGGACGCTGCGCTGAGGAGGGGAACGACATGGCCCGGGTGCTGGTCCTGACCGGCGACGCCGCCGAAGAGCTCGACTCGATGTACCCGATCTTCCGCCTGCGCGAAGGCGGCCACGAGGCGGTCGTGGCCGCCCCGACGACGCGCCCGGTGCACCTGGTGGTCCACGACTTCGAACCCGGGTGGGACGCCTACACCGAGAAACCGGGGCACCTGCTCCCGGTCGACCTGGCGTTCGCCGACGTGGACCCCGGCGACTTCGACGCGCTCGTGATCCCCGGCGGGCGGGCCCCGGAGTACCTGCGGACCGACCCGGAGGTGGCCCGGATCGTCCCGCACTTCTTCGAGCGCGAGCTCCCGGTCGGGACGATCTGCCACGGCGCGCAGGTCCCGGCGGCACTGGGCCTCCTGCGCGGCCGCACGACGGCCGCCTTCCCGCCGCTGCGGGTGGACGTCGAGCAGGCGGGCGCCACGTTCGCCGACGGCCCCGGCGTCGTCGACGGCGCGATGGTGTCCTGCCGCGGCTGGCCGGACCTGCCCGAGTGGTCCCGCGCCTTCCTCCGGGTGCTGGAAAACCGCCCGGCCCGGTGACCGTGGCCGGGCGCGCAGAAAATCTATGGTGACGGGAGTAGACATTCGGCGGCGGGCGCGTGTAATGTTCTCCACGTAGCAAGGGAAACAACGTCAAGCAGGCGCGGGAGAGAACGCAACTACCCGCGAAGATCAGCAGTTGTGCAGTGGCAAGACCGGTCAGGTGGCCGGAGCCGATCGGTGAACGGGGCTCCGGGCAGTGACCAGCGGCGTCAGCGTGCTGGGACCGATCAGTGAGAGGGTTCCCCGGCAGTGACGTCCGCAGCAGGTGAAGTGGCAGTACCCAGCAAGAAGAAGATCCAGGAAAGAAGGGAACGGAACCATCATTGGATCGCCCGCAGCGGCTTGGTAGCGCCGCGCGGGTGCCGCAGTCCCATCGAGTTCGGAGGTGGTGCTCGGTCACGAGTAAGCGATCCCCGCGCGATCCGGTGTTCCGCCGGACGCGGGTGCAGGAAGCCGGCCTTCACGGCGGTTGACAATGGTGAAACCCAACCCTTGAGGACCCCGGGTGCCGTTCGCGGCATCCGGGGTCCTTTGTGACGTGGAGGTGGAATGATTCCTGACCAAGAAGGGCCGGCTACGCCCAGCGGAGCCGACAAGTTCGATGATGAGCACTACCCCGCTTACACGATGGGCCGGGCCGCCGACATGCTCGGCACCACCCAAGGCTTCCTGCGCAGCCTCGATGAAGCCGGCCTGATCACCCCGCAACGCTCGGCCGGCGGGCATCGCCGCTACTCCCGGCACCAGCTGCGCCTGGCCGCCCGGGTGCGCGAGCTGGTCGACCAGGGCACCGCCATCGACGCCGCGTGCCGCATCGTCACCCTCGAAGACCAGCTCCACGAGGCCCGCGAGCTCAACCGGGCCCAGCGCGCCAACCCGGAAACCACCCCCGCCGACTGACGGCGCGCAACCACGGACCGAGGAGACCGCGACGGCGCGGTCTCCACCCGTGAGGGCCCGACCGTGCGATCGAGGGGCGGCCTGGGATTGCACGGTTGGCGGCACCTCACCGCGGTGAAGTGCTCGGGCGAGCACGGTCAGCACGACCAGCCCGGCAGCCACCAGCGCGCCGCGCTCACCAAGCCGCCGCACCCCCACCACCGCGAGCCGTCCCGGCACCTCGCCGCGGCAAGCTGCTCGGGGGCAAGCACGATCAGCCCAGCAACCACCAGCGCATCCCGGCTCACCCAGCCGCCGCACCCCCACCGCTGCGAGCTCGCCCGGCACCAGCACGGTCACCCCGGCAACCACCAGCGCCCCGCCGCCGGGAGCTGCCCCGAAACCATCAGCCCGGCAGCTCGACGACCACCAGCGCGCCCCGGCCATCCGGTGGATCCTCGAACCGCGCACCCCCGCCGTGGGCGGCCGCGGTGGCCGCGACGATCGCCAGGCCCAGCCCCGATCCCGGCAGTGCGCGGGCCGCCGGGGCGCGCCAGAAGCGGTCGAACGCCGGTTCGCGGTGTTCCGGAGCGACTCCAGGGCCTTCGTCGGCGACGGAGATCCGGCCCGGCGCCGAGCGGACCGTGACCACGGAGCCCGCGGGCGCGAACTTGATCGCGTTGTCCAGCAGGTTGAGGACCATCCGCTCCAGCGCGCCCGCGTCGCCGCGGACGGACCACTCGGCACTCTCGACGTCGAACGTGTGGTCCCGGGTGCGGCTCGACGCCCGGCGGACCGCCTGCCGGACGACGGTGGCCACGGCGACGTCGGCGCGCTCCAGTTCGCGCTCGTCGCGGGCGAGCACGACGAGTTCCGTGACGAGGTCGCCGAGCTCTTCCGCCTGCACCTGCAGCCGATCCACCGTCCGGGCGCGGTGGCCGTCCGCGAGCGGGCGGCCGGTGTGCTCGCTGCGGGCCAGCAGGTCGATGTTGGTGCGCAAGCTGGTCAACGGCGTGCGCAGCTCGTGCGCCGCGTCCGCCACCAGCGCCCGTTGACGGCGGCGGGACTCGGCGAGCGCGCCGGTCATCGCGGCGAACGCGCGGCCCAGCCTGCCGACCTCGTCGCGGCCGGACACCGCGACCGGGAGCTCGAGGTCGTGGGTCCGCGCGATCTCTTCGGCGGCGCCGGTCAGCCGGGCCATCGGCTCGAGGGTCCGGCGGGTGAGCAGCAGGCCCGCCGCGGCCGCGAGCGCCGCACCCAGCACCGACACCACGACCAGGACGGTGCGCAGCCCGGTCAAGGTGCTCTCGACCTCGGCCAGGCTGCGCGAGATGGCCACGACGTTCCCATCGCCGACCGGGCCGAGCAGCACCCGGACCGGCGCCCCGGACTGCGTGTAGCCGTCCCGCAGCGTCACCGTCCGCGTCGTCCGGTCCGCCGCGTCGAGGACGACCGAGTCCACGCCGGCGGGCGAGCACGTCGTCCCGTCCGCCTTGAGCAGCTGGACGCCTTCGAGGAACCGCTGCAGCGGGCGGCCCCGGTTCACCGCGCGGCACAGGTCGGCCCAGTCCGGCTTCGGCAGGCCGGGGTCCTGCGCGCCCGGCGGCGGCCAGCCGCCGAGCAGCGTCTCGTCCAGCTGCGCCCGCAGGTTGTGCTGCGTGGCCACGTACGTCACGGTGCTGATCGACGCGATCGCCAGTGCGACGATCGCCGCGGTGATCAGCGCGACGCGGTTGCGCAGCAGCATCCGGCGCTCGGCCCGGCGCTTCACGGCGCCCGCAGCACGAACCCGACACCGCGGACGGTGTGCAGCAGCCGGCTCGCCCCGCCCGCCTCGGTCTTGCGCCGCAGGTACCCGACGTAGACGTCGAGGTTGTTGGTGCGGCTCGGTTCCCGCCCCCACACCGCCTGGCGCAGCTGGTGCTTGGTCAGCACCCGGCCCGGGGCGTCCAGGAAGGCCGCCAGGAGGTCGAATTCGGTCGGCGTCAGCTCCAGCCGCTGCCCGCCGCGGGTCACCTCGCGGGTGTGCGGGTCGAGCTCCAGGTCCGCGAACCGGCGGGCCGCGGGCACCGACCGGCGGCCGCGGTTCTGCTTCAGCAGCGCCCGGACGCGGGCGAGCAGCTCCTCCAGGGCGAACGGCTTGACGAGGTAGTCGTCGGCCCCGGAGTCGAGACCGGTGACCCGGTCGCCGAGCGCGTCGCGCGCGGTGAGCATCAGCACCGGCAGCCGCTCGCCGGCCGCGCGGATGCGCCGGCACGTCTCGAGGCCGTCGACGCCGGGCATCATCACGTCGAGGATCACCAGGTCGGGCTTCCGGTCACCGGCGACCGCTTCGAGCGCCGTCGCCCCGCAGGTCGCCGTGCCGACGTCGTAGCCCTCGAACTCGAGGCTGCGCTGCAGGCTTTCCCGTACGTCGGGATCGTCGTCCACCACCAGTAGTCGCACCCGGCGGAGGCTACGCGGCCCGGCTGTGCGGGAGCTGTAGATCCACTTCTCATGATCTTCTCAGGGGAATTCCAGGCGCTTCTCACGATCGGTAGCCCACCGTATGGGCTACGTAACCGGTCACACAGCGTCGTGCTCGGCCGAGAACCAGCGAGAACGGAGGGCGCATGTCGGTCGGCGCGACCGGGGGTCTCCGGACCTCCCCCGAACACCGTGCCGCGACGGCGACGGTGGACATCGTCGTCCCGGTGTACAACGAGGAACGCGCACTGCCCGGTTGCGTGCGCGTGCTGCGCGAGTTCCTCCGCGACCACTTCCCGTTCGGCTGGACCATCGTGGTCGCCGACAACGCCAGCACGGATCGGACGCTCGAGGTCGCCGAGGCCCTCGCCCGCGAGCACGACTCCGTCCGCGTGCGCCACCTCGACCGCAAGGGCCGCGGCCTGGCCCTGCGCGAGACCTGGCGGGCCAGCACCGCCGACGTCGTCGTGTACATGGACGTCGACCTCTCCACCGGGCTCGACGCGCTGCTGCCGCTGGTGGCTCCCCTGGTCAACGGGCACTCCGACCTGGCCATCGGCTCGCGGCTGGCCCCCGGGGCGCGCACGGTGCGCGGGCCGAAGCGGGAGTTCGTCTCCCGCTGCTACAACGGGCTGATCCGGCTGAGCCACCGCGCCCGCTTCTCCGACGCGCAGTGCGGGTTCAAAGCCGCGCGCACCGACGTCGTCCGGCCGCTGCTGGACCACGTCGAGGACGACGCCTGGTTCTTCGACACCGAACTGCTGCTCCTGGCCGAGCACAACGGGGTGCGCGTGCACGAGGTCCCGGTCGACTGGGTCGAGGACACCGACAGCCGCGTCGACGTCGCCAAGACGGCGCTCGACGACATCCGCGGGCTGGTCCGCGTCGCCCGCGCGAAAGCGGCCGGCACCGCGCGGGTGCCGGACCTGCCCCGCCGGCCGGCCCCGCGCGCCGCGCACCCCGACGCGGTGCTGGGCGAGCCGGACGGCGGCCGGCTGTGGGAAGTCCTGTCGTTCGCGGTGATCGGCGTGCTCTCCACCGTCGCGTACCTCGCGCTGTACGGGCTCCTCCGGCTGTGGTGGCCGCTCCTGGCGGCGAACCTGGCCGCACTGGTGCTCACCACACTGTTCAACACCGAAGCCAACCGCCGCTTCACCTTCGCCGGCGCGGGCGTTCCCCGGCGCAAGGCGCACCTGCAGGGGCTCGTGGTGTTCGGGCTCTACTACGCGTTCACCTCGGCCGCGCTGCTCGCGCTGCACGGGTTCGACCCGTGGCCCGGACGCGCGCTGGAGCTGGTGGTGCTGTCCGGGGCCTCGGTGCTGGGAACCGCGGGCCGGTTCGTGCTCCTGCGCGGCTGGGTCTTCCGCAAGGACAACCGAAAGGAAGCAGCATGACAGTCGCCGCCGACCACGCGGCACCCGCCGGCCGCGTCGCGGTTCCCCGCCGGACGAGGTGGCGGGCCTGGGCGCTCGCCGGGATCTGCGTCGCCGCGGGTGCGCTCTACGCGTGGCGGATCGGCGCGGGCCAGCTGGGCAACACCTACTACTCGGCCGCCGTGAAGTCCATGACGGGCAGCGTCACGAACTTCCTGTTCGGCTCGTTCGACCCCTACGGCGTGTTCACTGTGGACAAACCGCCGATGTCGCTGTGGCCGCAAGCGCTTTCGGTGCTGGTGTTCGGCTTCCACGGCTGGGCCCTGCTGCTGCCCCAGGTGCTCGAGGGCGTCGCGGCGGTCTTCCTGCTGCACCGCGCGGTACGGCTCTGGGCGGGCGAGAACGTCGCGCTGCTGGCCGCGCTGATCCTGACGCTGACCCCGATCACCGTCGCGATCAACCGGGACAACAACCCGGACACGCTCCTCGTGCTGCTGCTCGTCGCGGCGGCCTACGCGTTCACGCGCTCGGTGCGGGCGGAGGCGAGCCGTACCCGGACGAAGTGGCTGCTGTGGTGCGCCTTCTTCATCGGCTGCGGGTTCGTCACCAAGATGATGCAGGCGTGGATCGTCGTCCCCGGTTTCGCGCTGGCGTACCTGGCCGGGACGACCGCGCCGGTCAAGCGGCGGATCCTCGACCTGCTCGGGGCGGGCGTCGTCCTGTTCGCGTCGTCGTTCTGGTGGGCGGCGCTGCACGACTGGTGGCCCGGGGCCAAGCCGTACATGGGCGGCAGCACCGACGGCACCGCCTGGAACCTGATCTTCGGCTACAACGGCTTCGGCCGGGTCTTCGGCAACGAAGGCAACCCCGGGGGCGGCGGACCGCGCCCGGACCTGCCCGAGGGGATCACCCCGCCGTCCGGGATGGGCGGCGCCGGCGGGATGTTCGGCGGCGACACCGGGCTCGGCCGCATGTTCGGCGCGTCGGTCGGCGGGCAGATCTCGTGGCTGCTGCCGCTGGCGCTGGTCGTCCTGGTGGTCGTCGGCGCTCAGGGTGTCTCGCGGCGGGCGGCGAAGCGGCCGGGCGACCCGGCGCTGCGGGCCGGCTGGTTCGCGTGGGGTGGGTGGCTGCTGGTGACCGCGCTGGTGTTCAGCTACGCGCAGGGCATCTGGCACCCGTACTACACGACGATGCTCGCCCCGGCGATCGCGGCGATCTCCGCGGCCGGGCTGGCGCGGTTCTGGCGTGCCTACCGGCGCGACGGGGCCGCGGAGTGGCTGCTGCTCCCCGCCGTGGTGGCGCTGACCGCGGCGTGGGCCTTCGTGCTGGCGAGCCGCGATCCTTCGTGGCAGGGCTGGACGCGCTGGGCGGTCCTGGTGGCCGGCGTGGTGGCGGTGGCCGGGCTGCTCGCGGCCCGGCTCGCCGAAGCCCGCCGCGCGGCGCTCTCGCGCGTGTCGCTCGTGCTCGGACTGGTCACCCTGCTGCTGGTCCCGGCCGTGTGGTCCACGGCGACCGCGGCGACCGGCGAGAACCTCGGCGTGATGCCCGCCGCGGGCCCGGGCGGCGGCTTCGGCGGGATGCGCCCGGGCGGCACCAGCGGCTTCCCGGGCGACCTGCCGCAGCTGCCCGGCGGGTTCCCGGGTGGCACCGGCGGTGACCGCGCGGAGCTGCCGGGCGGCGGCGGGTTCGGCGCCATGATGGGCGCACTGGACGGCAAGCTCACCGACGAGCAGCGCCGCGTCCTGGACTACGCGAAGCAGCACAGCGGCGGCGCGGAGATCGCCCTGGCCGTCGACGGCTCGGCGAGCACGGTGGCGGGCTTCATCATCGGCTCCGGCGAAACGGTCATCGGCATGGGCGGTTTCATGGGCAGCGACGACTCGCCCTCGGTCGGCCAGCTCCGGCAGTGGACGGCCGAGGGCAAGCTGAAGTTCGTCCTCGACGGATCCGGCGGTAGGCTGCCGGGCGTGAACGGCGGCGCCGGACAGCGGCGGCGGCAGTGGATCGAGCAGCAGTGCACCGCCGTCGACCCGGCGGCCTACGGCGGGCAGGCCGCCCGGCCGGACGACCAGGCCGGGCCGATGGGACTGGCGCAGACCCTCTACGAGTGCCACGCGTGAGCCACCCCACCGTGAAAGTTTCACGGTGGGGCGCCCCGGCGCCGGCCGGGACGGCCGCGGGTAACTCCCTGCCGCACAACGAAGTTCGCGCGCCACGTCGTGCCACGGCGGGTCGCCGGCGGCTTGACCCCGCTCCCCCGCCCGTCGACCATGCGGTCGGCACCGGGAAATCTCCCGGTGCCGGATCCCGTGGAGGCGTCCGTGCCGACTGTCCGGCGATGGCGGAAGCGACGAGCGGTCCTGGCGGCCGGCCTGGGTGCGTCCCTCGTGGCGGCGCTGCTCACGGACCGGGCGGCCGCGGCGGCCACCGGGCCGGCGCTGTCGGTCGACGCGTCCGCCGCCCGGCACGCGATCAGCCCCGACATCTACGGCCTGAACGGCGGTGATCCGGCGTTCAGCGCCGAAATCGGCCAGCCGGTGGCGCGCTGGGGCGGCAACGCGGCCAGCCGGTACAACTTCAAGAACCACACCTACAACACCGGCAGCGACTGGTACTTCGAGAACATCGTCGCCGACGAGGAACACTCCGTCGAGGGAATGGTGGGAGCCGCCCTCGGCCGCGGCCTCAAGCCGGTCGTCACGGTGCCCCTGAACGGGTGGGTGGCCAAGGATTCGCCGGCGGCCCACCCGTTCGCCTGCGGGTTCCCGGCCACCCGGTTCCCGCGCCAGGACGGCTTCGACCAGTGGGACGCCAACTGCGGCAACGGCAAGCTCGACGGGCAGAACCTCACCGCGGTGCCCACCGACAGCTCGATCGAAGCGGACGCGGCGTTCGACGGCGAGATGGTGTCGCACCTGGTGGACCGGTTCGGCCCGGCGGCCCGCGGTGGCGTGCCGATCTACGAGCTCGACAACGAGCCGGTGCTGTGGTCCAGCACCCATCGCGACGTGCACCCCGCGCCGGTCACCGACGACGAACTGGGCGGCAAGGGCACCGCGGCCGCCGCGGCGATCAAGGCCGCCGATCCCGGCGCGGCGGTCCTCGGCCCGTCCGGCTGGGGGTACTGCGAGTGGGTCGCCTCCGGCGTGGACGGCTGCGGGCCGGGTCCCGATTCGGCCGCGCACGGCGGGCTCAACCTGTCCCAGTGGTACCTGAAGACCATGAAGGACTACAGCGACGCCCACGGGGGCAAGCGCTTCCTCGACTACTTCGACCAGCACTTCTACCCGCAGATCAGCGGGGACGAGGATCCCGCGGCCAACGCGTTGCGGCTGCGGTCCACCCGGTCGCTGTGGGACCCGGCCTACGTCGAGGAGTCCTGGATCGGGCCCAGCGGGGTCAACGCGCCGCCGCTGCAGTTCATCCGCACGATGAAGTCGTGGATCGCGCGGTACAACCCCGGCACCAAGACCGCCATCACCGAGTACAACTGGGGTGCGCTCGACACCATCAACGGTGCCTTGGCGCAGGCCGACGTCCTGGGCATCTTCGGGCGTGAGGGCCTCGACCTCGCCACGATGTGGGGCGAGCCCGAGCCGACCGATCCGGCGGCGTTCGCGTTCCGGGTGTACCGCGACTACGACGGCGCGGGCGGCCGCTTCGGCGACGTCAGCGTGTCGGCGACCGCCGCCGATCAGGACCGGCTGGCGGTGTACGCGGCGCAGCGCTCCGCCGACCAGGCGCTGACCGTCGTGGTCGTCAACAAGACCGGCGACGACCTGACCTCCCCGCTCTCGGTGGCCGGGTTCGACGGCGCCGGTGCGGCGCAGCGGTTCACCTACGGCCCGGCCGATCCGGGGGCCATCGTGCGCGGCACCGATCTCCCGGTGGGCGATGGCCACGTGGACGCGACGTACCCGGCGAACTCCATCACCTTGCTGGTGCTGCCGGCGGCCGGCTGCTCGGCGAGCCTGCAGGTCAACGGCGACTGGGGCACCGGCCACGTCGCGACGGTGACGGTCACCGACGACCGCCGCACGGCGCTGACCGGGTGGCGGGTCGGCTGGACGTGGCCCGGCGGCCAGCGGGTCACCGGTTCGTGGAACACCACCCTGAAGCAGAGCGGCGCCTCCGTGGTCGCCGCGGACGCCGGGTGGAACGGCAGGCTCGGTGCGGGCGGCAGCACCACCTTCGGGTTCCAGGCGACCGGCGGGGCGGCGCTGCCGGTACTGACCTGCACCCCCGCCTGAGCGCACCGGCAGCCGTGTAACTTTCACGCCCCGGCGGACCCGGGACGGTGGCCGTGAGGTGGCAAAGCCGCCCGCCGGGGCCCGGGTGGGCCGGGGCGTGGATTGACAAACCTTCTCCGCCGCGACCACCCTGGCGCGGCGCATGTTAGCGATAACAATCGGTTCGCTCACGGGACTGCCGGTCGGGAGAACGTCATGATGAACAGAAGAAGGATCAGCCGCAGGATTCGCTTCCTCAGCGCGGTGCTCACCGCCGCGGCGACCGTGGTGGTGACGGTGACGCTGGGGGCGGGCGCGGCCGCGGCCGACGTCACCGGCGCGCTGCGCGGCGCCGGTTCGGGCCGCTGCCTGGATGTCGTGAACTCCAGCCAGGCGGACGGCGCCGCCCTGCAGATCTACGACTGCTCGGGCGGCGCGAACCAGCAGTGGACGTCGACGTCGAGCGGCCTGCTGACGGTGTACGGCGGCAAGTGCCTGGACGTGCCCGGCAGCGCGACGACCGCGGGTACCCGGGTGCAGATCTGGACCTGCCACGGCGGGGCCAACCAGCAGTGGCGGGTGAACTCCGACGGCACGATCGTCGGCGTGCAGTCCGGGCTCTGCCTGGACGTCACCGGCGCCGGCACGGCCAACGCCACCGCGGTGGCGATCTGGACGTGCAACGGCGGCAGCAACCAGAAGTGGACCGGCCTGTCGAGCACGCCCACGACGACGACCACCACCACGACCGGCGGCGGCAGCGGTTGCGCGCTTCCCTCGACGTACCGCTGGTCGTCGACGGGTGTGCTGGCCACGCCCAAGAACGGCTGGGTCTCGCTCAAGGACTTCACCAACGTCGTGTACAACGGCAAGCACCTCGTCTACGCGTCCAACGTCTCGGGTTCGTCGTACGGCTCGATGGCCTTCAGTCCCTTCACGAACTGGTCCGACATGGCCTCGGCCGGGCAGAACGGGATGAGCCAGGCCGCGGTGGCGCCCACGCTGTTCTACTTCGCGCCGAAGAACATCTGGGTGCTGGCCTACCAGTGGGGCGCCTGGCCCTTCATCTACCGCACGTCGAGCGACCCGACCAACCCCAACGGTTGGTCGTCACCGCAGCCGCTGTTCACGGGCAGCATCTCCGGCTCCGGCACCGGCCCGATCGACCAGACGCTGATCGCCGACGGCTCGAACATGTACCTGTTCTTCGCCGGTGACAACGGCAAGATCTACCGGGCGAGCATGCCGATCGGGAACTTCCCGGGCAGCTTCGGCGCTTCGTACACGACGGTGTTGAGCGACTCGACCAACAACCTGTTCGAGGCGGTCCAGGTCTACAAGGTCCAGGGCCAGAACCAGTACCTCATGATCGTCGAGGCGATCGGCGCGAACGGGCGCTACTTCCGCTCGTTCACGGCGAGCAGCCTGAGCGGTTCGTGGACACCGCAGGCCACCAGCGAGAGCAACCCGTTCGCGGGCAAGGCCAACAGCGGCGCGAGCTGGACCAACGACATCAGCCACGGCGACCTGGTCCGCACCAACCCGGACCAGACCATGACGGTCGACCCCTGCAACCTGCAGCTGCTCTACCAAGGCAAGTCCCCCACCGCCGGCGGCCCCTACGACCAGCTGCCGTGGCGGCCGGGAGTCCTGACGCTGCAGCGGTGATCGCCTCCGCCTGACCGGCCACCTGTGCCGGGAGGAACCCCAGCCACGCAACCGGCTGGGGTTCCTTCCTTCGGGCCACTGCGCGGCGAACGGGGTACTCTGGCGGTGCCCGGTACACCGGGCCGAGGGGAGCACAGCAATGGAAAAGAGCAAGAAAGTCGCGCGCAAGCAAGCGCTTTCCGCACCCGGATGGGTGCGGCGGTCCGGAACGGCACTCTCGTTGGCGGCCTTGGCCGGCTCGTGCGCGGTCGCCGTGGCAACGCCGGCCGTGGCCGCACCGATGCGTCCCACCGGCCAGTCGAGCGTCCAGACGACCTGCAGCACGTGCAACGGAACCCGCTACCAGAGCCTCCTGGACCCGGCCGTGTACCTGGTGATCGACGGCTTGCGGCACCACGTTCCCGACAGGGCACCTACTTGAACCTGTGGCGGACCTGGGACGGGCTGAACCGCTACGGTGACGGGATCGACGTCGGCGAACCGCTGTTGAGCGGCGCCTACCTCGCACGCGAGATCGAAACGGGCCGGGTGTACCTCGTGGGCCGCAGCAAGCGCTGGATCCCGGACATGGCGGTCTTCAACCTGTACCAGTTCGATCCGCAGAAGATCGTGGACAAGTACCGCAGTCAGCTTCCGGGCCAGGGTCCGGACATCCCGACCGCGAGGTAGCCGACCGGCCGGCTCGGGAATGCCGGGCTACGCTCGAATCGACAGTCACGGTCAGCGCGGATCCGAGGGAGCCACCGACGTGGTCGAGACGCCCGACATCGCCCGCCCGCCCGCCGAGCTCAGTGCGGCCCTCGCGGCCATCGGCAGTGCGACCGCCAGCGGTGAGCTCAGCCGCATGGGCATTCGCAGCGCCTTCATCCGGGGCCCGGTTTCGGTGACCCCCGGGGTGCGCGTGGCCGGTCCGGCGCTCACGCTGCAGTTCCTGCCGAAGCGCGAGGACCTCTACCCCGTCGACGAGTACGAAGAACCGGAAAAACAGCTGCACCGTCACGTCATGTACCACGCCCGGCCCGGCGACATGATCGTCGTCGACGCGCGCGGGGAC
The DNA here is from genome assembly GCF_041346945.1 of Amycolatopsis sp. cg9. NCBI lineage: Bacteria > Bacillati > Actinomycetota > Actinomycetes > Pseudonocardiales > Pseudonocardiaceae > Amycolatopsis > Amycolatopsis sp. cg9. The sequence continues at coordinate 8,911,134 of NZ_CP166850.1, forward strand.
ATGAGCAGCGGGGTGTTCGGCGAGATGATGCTGACCTACTTCAAGGGCCGCGGCGGCGCCGGGGTCGTGGTCGATGGGTGCCTGCGCGACACCGGCGAGGCCAAGCAGCTCGGCCTCGGGTTGTGGATCCGGGGCGCCACCCCGAACTTCCACGCGCAGACCGGCATCGTCCCGGCCGCCGTCAACGTCCCGGTGGCGTGCGGTGGCACGCTCGTCGAGCCGGGCGACATCGTGGTCGCCGACGACGACGGGGCCGTCGTGGTGCCGGTCAAGCTCGCCCCGGCCCTGGTGGCCCACGCCCGGGAACACGCGGAATGGGAGGAGTTCTCCCGGATCCGGCTGGCCGAGGGCGGCGACCTGCGGCGCTACTACCCGCTGTCGGACGAGGCCCGGCCCGAGTACGAGAAGTGGCGGGCCGAGCGGGACCGCGCCTAGCTCCACAGCCGGTCGTGGCTCGACTCGGCGTCCCAGTGCGTCGTCTCGGCGAAGAACACCGGATCGCGCGGGTCGAGGTGGCGGCGCAGCAGTTCCTCGTTGAGGTCGCCGAACCCCAGGCCCGGCGTGTCCGGCACCGCGATGTGGCCGTCCCGGATGAGCGGCCCGGTGACGAGGTCGCTCCAGAACTCGACGTCGGCCGCGTGGTGTTCGAGGGCGAGGAAGTTCTCCGTGGCGGCGGCCAGGTGCACGCACGCCATCGTCGCGATCGGCGACGCCGCCAGGTGCAGCGCCATCGCGATCCCGCGTTCCTGCGCGTAGTCACCGAGCCGTTTGGTCTCCGCGATCCCGCCCGCCGTCGCCGGGTCCGGGTGCACGACGCGGATGGCGCCGGCGTCCAGCAGCGGCCGGAACCCGTCGACCAGGTAGATGTCCTCCCCCGTGCACGTCGGGACGGCGACGGCCGCGGTCAGCCGGCGCCACTGGTCGGTCAGCTGCCACGGGATCAGGTCCTCGATCCACGCCAGGGTGAACGGTTCCAGCGCACGGCCGATCCGGATGCACGAGTCGAGGGCGATGTGGCCGAAGTGGTCGGCGGCGAGCGCGACGTCGTAGCCGACGACCGAGCGCACGACGTCCACATAGGACGCCAGGTGGTCGGCGCCCTTCGCGGTGACCTGGATACCGGTGAACGGGTGCATCGTCGTGGCGTCCGCGCGGGCTCCCGGCGGCGCGATCAGCGCGCCCGGCACGTCCCACAGCAGGTCGGTGCCGACGTCCATCTTCAGCATCGTGAACCCGCGCCGCTTGCGCTCCAGCAGCCGGGCGCCCATCGCGTGCGGGTCCGGCAGCGACGGCGTGTCCGCGTAGCAGCGGATCTCGTCCCGGAACCGGCCGCCGAGCAACGCGTACGCGGGCACGCCGTACGCCTTGCCGGCCAGGTCCGTCAGCGCCATCTCCACGCCGGAGACCCCGCCGCCCTGGCGGCCGTGGAACCCGAACTGCTTGATCTTGCGGAAGATCTTGCCGACGTTGCACGGGTTTTCGCCGACGAGCCGGCTCTTCAGCATGAGCGCGTAGGTGGCGCTGGCCTGGTCGCGCACCTCCCCGTAGCCGGCCAGTCCCTGGTTGGTGTCGATCCGGACGATCGACGAGCGGAACGGCACGCCGGTCAGGGTGGCCACGCGCAGGTCGGTGATGCGCAGGTCGCTCGGCCGGGACGCCGTCGCGACGTGCTCCTCCGTGATGGCGCTCATCCCTTCACGGCCCCCGCGGTGAGGCCTTCGGTCAGGAACCGCTGCCCGAACCCGTACATGAGCACGACCGGGATGCTGACCAGCAGCGAGGCCGCGGCCAGCTGCCCCTGCGGCACGACGTCGCCGAAGATCATCGACTGCATCCCGACCGGGAGTGTCTTGTAGTCGTCCTTGGTAATGAACACGAAGGCGAACAGGAACTCGTTCCACGCGTTGGTGAGCGTGAACAGCGCGACCGCGAGCAGGCCCGGTTTGGCCAGCGGCAGCACGATCCGGCGGAACGCCCCGAACCGCGTGCAGCCGTCGACCAGGGCGGCCTCCTCGAGGTCGGCCGGGATCGACTTGAAGTAGCCGACGAGCAGCCACGTCGCGAACGGCAGGGTGAACGTGGGGTAGGCGAGCACGAGCGACCACAGCGAGTCGTTGAGCCCGATCCCGCTCATCAGCTGGTAGAGCGGGATGAACAGCAGCGCGCCCGGCATCACGTAGGTGAGCAGGATCGTCACCGTGAAGCTCTCCGAACCCCGGAACTTCAGGCGCGCCAGCGCGTAGCCGGCCAGCGCCGCGCAGACCAGTGCGATCGCGGTGGACGCCACCGACACCAGGATCGTGTTGACGTACCAGGTCCCGAACGCCCGGCCGGTGAACAGGTTGGTGAACTGCTCGGTGCTCCACGGCGTCGGCCAGAGGTCGTCGGTGCGCGCGACGATCTGGTCGTCGGACTTGAAGGCCGTGATCGTCATCCAGTACAGCGGGGCGAGCACGAAGCCCAGCAGCCCCACGAGCGCGATCCCGGAGCCGGCGCCGCCGGCCAGGCGCGCGGCGAGCCGGTTGCCCCGCGTCGCGAGCACGGAGACGACCCGGCCGACGGCGGCCGCGAGCACCACGAACACGCCCAGCACGAGCGCGGCCTTCCAGACGATGTGCGGCGACGCCCAGACCAGCAGGAGCACCGCGGCCGCGACGATCACCCACGGCAGCACCCGGCGCTGGGCGGGGCTCAGCCGCCGCTGCCCCAGGTCCGCGGCGCCCGGCTGGTCGCTGCGGCGCATCATCCGCACGAGGATCACCACCAGGACGGCGATGATCGGCAGCATCACCAGCGTGACCGCGGCGCCCGCGCCCAGCTGCAGCTGCTGGATGGCCTTCGAGTAGGCCACCATCACGTACGGCGCGGTGGCGTCCCCCGGCCCGCCCTGGGTCATCAGCCAGATCAGGTCGAAGTTGTTGAACGTCCAGATCGACGAGAGCAGCACCGTCACGATCATGACCGGACGCAGCCCGGGCAGCGTGATGTGGACGAAGCGCTGCCACGGCGAGGCGCCGTCCACCATCGCCGCCTCGTGCAGGCCGCTGTCGATCGCCTTGAGCCCGGCCAGGAACGTCACCGTGAAGAACGGGATGCCCTTCCAGACGTTGACCAGGATGACCGCCGGCATCGCGAGCGCGGGATCGGACAGCCACTCCGCGGGCCACTTGTCGACGAGCCCCATCGCGGCGAGGGCGGGCCCGATCCCGGAGTCGGTGAGCAGGACGTTGACGCTGCCGAAGATCGGGTCGAACAGCGACCGCCAGGTGAAGGCCGTGACGACCGTCGGGATCACCCACGGCAGCAGGATCAGCCCGGCGAGGACCGCCCGGCCGCGGCGCATGTGGTGCAGCATCAACGCGGCGATGAGCCCGAAGGTCACCTTGAAGATCTCGGCGTAGGCGGTGAAGACGAACGAGTTGAGCACGCCTTTGTGGAACAGGCCGTCGCCGATGAGCGCGGTGTAGTTGTCCAGCCCGACGAAGACCGTCCCCGCGCCGTGGCGTTCCGTGGCGCTGGTGAAGACCGAGCTGATGATCGGCACCAGGATCAGGCCGGCGACCAGCAGCAGCGTCGGCCCGATGAACACCGCGGCGAGGCGCCAGTCGCGCCCGAGCCGCCGCTGGGCCGGGGTGAGCGAAGACGACCCGCGCGGCGCCGGCCGGGCCGGCGCCGGCGGTGTCGTCTTCGGACGCAGGACGGTCATTGCCGGTAGCCCTGCTGTTCGAAGATCCGGACGATCCGGGTGTGGGTCGCGGCGACGGCGTCGGCCGGCCGGGTGCCCTGGATGACCGACTGCATCATGTCGGTGAGCAGGTAGGCGGCCAGGGTGGCCTGTTCACCGGGGCTCGGTGCCTGGGGGAACGCGTAGCCGGTCCTGGTCTTCACCGGGAGCTGTGCGCGGGTCTGCTCCCGCAGCGCGGGGAAGGCCGGGTCGCCGCCGGTGTAGTACGGGTCGGAGTCCCACACCTTCGTCCACGAGGGGTTGACCAGGCACGGTGCTTCCTTCGCGACCCCGAGCAGCGCGGTCCCGCCGACCATGAACTTCGCCACCAGCTTGGCCAGGTCGGGGTTCTTCGCCCCCTTGAACACGACGAACGAGTTGGACTCCCCGTACGCGAGCGGCTGGTCGATCGCCGGGCCGGTGGCACCGTTGAACACGTGGGTGTTGGCGTACACCGGGTTCTTCTTGGTCTTCGAGTCGGCGTAGACGCTGAACTGGTTGAGCGTGAGCCCCAGGATCTGGGCCAGCCAGTTCTCGTTGTTGCTCGAGTCGGTCCAGCTGCCGATCCCGGGCGGCAGCATCGGCTGGTACTTCGGGTTCGTGTAGATGTCGCCGATGAACGTGACGGCGGCGACGGTCTCCGGCGAGTTGAACACCACCTTCGTGCCGGTGTTGTCCGCGATCGCCCCGCCGTAGGTGTTGATGACGTTCTGGATGAAGCCGTTCGCGTCACCGGAGCGGTTCACCGTGAGCCCCCAGCCGAAGCGCCGCTTGCCGGGGTCGGAAACCGCCAGCGCGTTGTCGCGCAGCTCTTCCCACGTGTAGTGGGGTTTGAGCGGGAGCCCCTGCTCCTGGTACCAGTCCTTGCGCAGGTACATCCCGGACGCGATGAAGTGGTACGGGATCGCGAACCAGCGCCCGTCGACCACGCAGTAGTCGTTCGCCTCGGTCGCGGGTTCCCCGTAAAGCGCTTTCATCTCGGTGACCACGTCGGTGACGTCGGTGAGCGCGCCGAGGTTGTGGAGCTGGCCGACGAACCGCCGGTCGCTCATGAAGGCCAGGTCGCGGTTGGTGCCCGCCTTCACCTCGGCGTCCATCTTCGCGACCATGTCACCGGCGTCGCCGGAGACCAGGTCGTTGCGGACCGTGGTGCCGGTGGCCTGGGCGAACACCTGCAGCGACTTGTCCAGCGCCTTGTTGGCGGCGTCCGAGTACAGCTTCTGCGAGAGCATCCCCACCGACCCGCCGCGGAGCGCGGCCGCCTGGTCGAGCAGCGCCTTCGGCACCTGGACGTCGACCTGCGGCGGGGCGGCCGGGCCGCTCCCGCACCCGGCGAGCCCGAGCACGCCCAGCGCGCTCACCCCGAGGAAGGTGCGTCTCGACCAGTCCGTTTTCTCTTCCATGACCACTCCTCTCGCGTCCGATCGAGCGGACGCGTACCGACGGGGCGACGGTGCACCCGGCGGGGACAGCGAGGCGAGTGCCGCGCTGCGGGTCGTTCATGCGGCGAAGAACGCCGAACTGCTGATGCGTTGTCCTGCAACGGGTTCGGGCGGTGGGCCGATCAGTCCCGGGCGGACCGGTGGGATCGCGGGTGCTGCCATGCCTCGTCCGTCCTCGTCATCGGTTCCGGAACTCGGTCGTGCAGTGCGCCTAACGCCGCCGGGCGGCCCGCTTGCTTCGCTGCCCCTTCTCCGCGAGGAGCGTGGAGTAGTTGTTGCTCAGGTGCCGGCGCATCGCCTCGCGGGCGGCCGCCGGATCGCGCGCCACGAGCGCCTCGTAGATCTCCGTGTGCTGGGCGGTGGCGCGGCGCAGCCCGGCCGGCGCCTCGTTCGTGACGCGCCGGCTGGCCGTGCCGAGCCAGCGGGCGGAGTACATGATCCGGTCGAGGATGCGGTTGTCGGCCGCCCGGCAGATCTCCATGTGGAATTCGTGGTCGACCTCGAGGTAGGCCTCGGGATCCGTCTCGAGCGCCGACATGCGGCCGATCTCGGCCCCGAGCCGGGCCAGCGTCTCGTCGGTGATGCTGGCCGCGGCCATGGCGGCCAGCTCGGGCTCGAGCAGTGCGCGCATCTGGTGCAGTTCCTGCAGCAGCTCGTCGACGCTCTCCTCGGGCAGCCACTCGATCAGCAGCGGGCTCAGGTAGTCCCACTCCGCGCGGGGGCGCACGACGACGCGGCGGCCCTGCGCGACGTCGACGATGTCGAGCGAGGCGAGGATCTTGAGCGTCTCCCGCGCCACCACGCGGGACACCCCGAACTCACTCGAGATCTCGAGCTCCGAAGGGGCCCGGCCGTCCTCGATTCCGCCGCTGACGATCCGCCGGGTCAGGTGGGCCGCCACCTGCACCGGAAGGGTCCGGACCTTGACAGCGTCCGGAGACTCTTGTCTCCTTGGCATGTCATCAGCTTATCGGACAAGTTGGACTTCGCGACAGTCCGTTCTTCGGCACCACCCGGCGGCGGGAGAGCAATGCGGATCGTGAACGTCACGACGGCCGTGGTGGCCTACCACGGTCAGGCCACACTGCTGCGGATCGACACCGACGAGGGCCTCAGCGGGTTCGGCGAGGCCAATCCCGATGCCGGCGCGGGTGCCGTGGTCGGGATGATCGAGGCACTGACGCCGCTGCTGCTCGGCGAAGACCCGCGCAACGTCGAGCGGTGCTGGGAGAAACTACGGCGCAGCAAGGTCTTCGCGGGCGCCCAGAGCGGCGTGTTCGTGATCGCCCTGTCCGGGATCGAGCTCGCGCTGTGGGACCTGGCGGGCAAGGCCGCGGGCCAGCCGGTGTACCGGCTGCTCGGCGGGAAGTTCCGCGACCGGATCCGTCTCTACGCCGACTGCGGCGACGGCGACGACCCGGCGGGCTCGGTCGCCGGGTGCGTCGACCGGGCCCAGCGGATGGCCGCCGAAGGCTTCACGGCCCTCAAGTTCGACATCGACGACCTGCGCCACCCGGCCAAGTTCGACGCCTTCAACCACACGGTCAACGCCGCCGAGCTGCGCTCGATGGTCGAGCGCGTGGCCGCCGTCCGGGCGGCGATCGGCCCGGACGTCGACCTCGCCATCGACCTGCACGCCCGCTACGACGTGCCGAGCGCGTGCCGGATCTCGCGGGAGCTCGAGCCGTTCGACCTGATGTGGCTCGAGGAGCCGCTGCCGGCGGAGAACGTCGACGCGCTGGTGCGGGTGCGCGAACAGACCCGCACGCCGATCTGCGCGGGAGAAAACCTTTACCTGCGCTGGGGATTCCGCGAGCTGCTCGACCGCGGCGCGGTGGACGTGATCGAGCCGGACGTGCCGAAGTGCGGCGGCCTCGCCGAGGCCAAGAAGATCGCCAACCTCGCGGAGCTGCACTACATCCCCTTCGCGCCGCACCTGGTTTCGACGCCGCTGGGCACGATGGCCACGTCGCACCAGTGCGCGGCGATCCCGAACTTCTTCGTCCAGGAATGGCACGCCCTCGAGGAGCGCGCGGTGTGGGACAGCTACGTCCACGCCCCCGACGGGAGCGGCTCGATCGTCAAGGACGGCTACATCACGCTCCCCGACACCCCCGGCATCGGCGTGGAGCTCGACCTGGACGGCGTCCGGGCCCACGCCGTCGCGGGCTACGGGGTGTTCGAGTAGCGGCCCCGGCGAGGGGCGCCGCGCCGCTGCATCAGGATGCCCTTGGCCGGGCCGGTGACATCGGTCCGGCCGGGACACCGCGGCCGAACGCCGCCCGTTCCGGTCGGCTCGATCAGGCAGCTCTCCCGCGTGGCGTACCACCGCGAACCCGGCGCGTGATCGGGGTTTGGCCGCGCGGGCCGGATGGTAACCAGGCCCCATGTCGTCGCAGAACGGGCCGGCGCCCTTGCCGTTGGACGAGGAACTCGCCGCGGTGGCCGCGCGGGTGGCCGGGTTGCTGCTGCCGCGGGAAAGCGTGGAAGCGGTACTGGACCTGGTCGTGACCCTCGCCGTCCCGGCGGTTCCCGGGGTGGCCGGCGCGGGCGTCACCCTCGTGGACGACGCGGGCGGGTTCACCACGACCGCCGCTTCCGACGACGCGACGCGGGCGGCGGATGCCCTGCAGTACGAGCTGGGCGAAGGTCCGTGCCTCACGGCGCTGGCCGAAGGCACAACCGTGCGGGTCGACGACATCGCGATCGAACGCCGCTGGCGGCGGTGGTGCGCCGCCGCGGACGGCTCCGGCTTCCGGGCGGTGCTGTCGGTCCCCTTGCTGACGAACGACGACCGCCACGGCGCCATCAAGGTCTACGGCCGGCAGCCGGGCGCTTTCGGCGATACCGCGGAAGAGGTACTGGCGAAGTTCGCCGGCCAGGCCGCGACGCTCGTCGCCAACGCGCGGGCGCACGACCGGGCGGACCGGTTCAGCGACCTGTTCCTCGCCACCCTGCGGGAACGCGACACGATCAACCTCGCCAAGGGGGTGCTGGTGGAGCGCGACGGCGTCGACGAAGAAACCGCGTTCGGCACCCTGCTGGCGACGGCCCACGCCCGGGACCGGAGCCCGGCCGCCGCGGCGCGGGAGCTGCTCGACGCCGCACGCGACCGGCGAGCGGGAGCCGCCGGATGAAGTTCGTGTCCGATCACGAGCAGCGGCGGCTGGCCGGCGCGTGCTTCGCCCGATCAGGCCTGACCCTGGAACAGCTGTGGCTGCGCTACTTCGCCCTGGGCGGCCTCGCCAGCGCGCTCGACCTGGACGCCTACCTCCACGAGCTGCTCCAGCTCGCGCCGACGCAGCGGGACATGGTGGCGCACGCGGTCAACGAGCGCCTCGACGAGCTGACCGACCCGCCCCGCGCGCCCTACAGCCGGATCGAACGGCGGGCGACCCCGCGCCACGGCCCGCTTTCGGCCCTGGTGCGGCTGCTCGACGGGGCGCACCGCGCTCCCCCGGAACGGCTGCCCGCGCTCGTCGCCGACGCCGGCCGGGCGCTCGACGTCGAAATCGCCGTCTACCTCGCCGACTACGGCCAGCGGCTGCTCGTCCCGGCCACGGGCGGCGGCGCCCCGGCCCTCGACATCGAGACCACCACCGCGGGCGAGGCCTTCCGCCGCGCAGGCAGCCTCGTCACGCGCGAGGGCGGCCGGCCGAAGCTGTGGACCATCCTGCTCGACGGCGTCGAACGGCTCGGGGTGCTGGAAGTCGTCCCGACCGATGGCACCGATCCCGACGATCCGCTGCTGCGCGAGCAGTGCCGATGGCTGGCCGGGCTGCTCGGGCACCTGGTGACCGCGACGACCCAGTACGGCGACGGCCTCGACGTCCGGCGTCGGCGGCGGAACCGGGCCGTGCCCGCCGAGCTGCTGTGGCACAGCCTGCCGCCGCTCACCGGGGCCACGGAGGCCGTGACCGTGGGGGCGAGCGTGACCCCCGCCTACGACCTGCGGAGCGTCGGGTTCGACTACGCCTTGTCCGAGCGCACCGCCCAGCTGGCCCTGTTCGAGGCGCGCGCAGGCGAAGCGGGCAGCAGCGTGGCCGTGGTGGAAGCCCTGGCCGCCTACCGCGCGGCCCGGCTCGACGGCGCCGATCTGCCCGCGCAGCACCGGGCCCTGGACGACGTCGCCCCGGCGGACGGCTGCCTGACGGGCGTCCTGGCCGAAGTGGACCTGCGCAGCGGACGCCTGTCGTGGCTCGCCGCCGGCCACCCACCGCCCCTGATCGCCGGCGACGGCCGGGTCACCGAAGCCGCCGGCCCGGCCGGCCCCGCGTTCGGCACCGGCCCGGCGCCGGCGGTCGCGCACCACACCCTGGCACCGGACGACCTGGTCGTCCTCGTCTCCGAAGCCGCCCACCGCACCGTCACCGATCTGCTGCCCCGCAACACCGCGAGGCTTCCCCCGGAAACGGCGCGGGTGCTCACGCAAGCCCTCGGCGAAGGGCGCGAGGCGGGTGTGCTGCTCGCCCGGTGGACGCCGCCCCGGTGACGAAGCGGGGCCGCACCGGCACCGGCGCGCGGTGACCCTGGACGCGGCCCGACCAGGCGGGCACGCCGTCCTCGAGCACTCCGGAGTGGATGCCCACGACGCCGCGGTTCGTCGCGACGCCGGCCCGGTGATCGCGCGCAGCCGGCGCCGGGTCCGGCAGCTCCTCCGCCGGGTGAGCCGGGGCGTGCGCGGCTGCCTCGTGAGTACGCCGTGGCCGAACTCGGCGACGGGAGGACCGTGCGCTGCGGCACGACTTCCCGGACCTGCCCCGCCTCCGGTCCGAGCGGCCGGCTTTCGAGCTGCACCACCCGCACCTGCGGGAGCGGCTGCGGGCGGAGTGGCACCGCCGGCGCCACCACCGCGCCGGTCAGCCGGTTTGGCGCCGGTGTCCGGGGGTAAGCCCGCAGCGACGACCGAGAGGGGAACCCGCCCGTGAGCACGACGACCGCACAGCAGTCCCTGTGGCTGCACACCGTCCCGGACGCACCCGCGCACCCGCCGCTGTCCGGCCGCCACGAGGCCGAAGTCGCCGTCGTCGGGGGCGGTCTGGCCGGGCTCACCACCGCCCTGCTGCTCGCCCGCCGCGGCGCCGACGTCGTCGTGCTCGAAGCCGGCCGCGTCGGCGCGGGGGCGAGCGGCAACAACACCGCGAAGGTCACCGCCCTGCAGGCGACCCGCTACACCACCCTCGAACGGGAGCACAGCTCCGGCGTCGCCGCCGGCTACGCGGCCGCCGCCGCGGCGGGCGTGGAACTGGTGGCCGCGCTGGCCGAGGGGATCGACTGCGACCTGCACCGCGCGCCCGCCGCCACGTTCGCCCACACCGCCGGGGAAACCGCCGCCGTGCGCGCCGAAGCCGAGGCGGCCGAGCGCGCCGGGCTCCCCGTGGAGTGGACCGAACAGCTCGACGTGCCGTTCCCGACGTTCGGCGCGGTCCGCCTGGCCGGCCAGATCGTGCTGCACCCGGCGAAGTACGTCCGCGGCCTCGCCGACGCCTTCGTCGCCGCGGGCGGCCGGATCTTCGAGCACAGCCGGGTGCGGGACGTGTCCGTCACCGCCCCCTACCGGGCGCACACCGCGGACGGGACGCTCACCGCCCGGCAGGTGGTGATCGCCACCCACTACCCGATCCTGGACCGCGGCCTGTTCTTCGCCCGGCTCGAAGCCCAGCGCTCCTACTGCGTCGCGGCCCGGCTGTCCTCCGGCGCACCACCCGAAGACCTGGCGATCAGCGCCGGCAGCCCGGCCTGGTCGCTGAGCCGCCACGGCGACCACCTGATCGTGGGCGGCCAGAGCCACCCCGCCGGCGAACGCGGCGTGGACTTCGACCGTTACCAGGCCCTGGCGGACTTCGCGCACCGCCACTTCGACGTCGCCGAGATCACCCACCGCTGGTCGGCGCAGGACCCCCAGCCCTACGACCGCCTCCCGATGGCCGGCACCTACCTGCCCGGCGCGGCGAACCTGTGGGTCGCGACCGGGTTCGACAAGTGGGGCCTGGCGATGGGCACCGTCGCGGGCGAACTCCTGGCCGACCGGATCACCGGCGTCCCCCACCCGCACGCCGGCCTGTTCTCCCCGCACCGGGTCAGCCTGTCCGGCACCCCGGCCCTGCTGCAGCAGAACTTCGAGGTGGCGAAGGACCTCATCGGCGACCGCCTGGTCCCGCCCGACGCCGCCGACCCCGACGACATCCCCGTGGACACCGCGCGGGTGCTCCCCGACGGCCTGGGCAAGAAGGGCGTCTACCGGGACCGCGACGGCGTGACGCACGCCGTGTCCCTGCGCTGCACCCACCTCGGCTGCCTGCTGCGCTTCAACGGCGCCGAGCGCAGCTGGGACTGCTCCTGCCACGGCTCCCGCTTCGACGTCGACGGCACCGTCCTGGAGGGACCGGCGACCCGCCCGCTCCCCCGCCGCGATCCGGGGTGACCGGATTCCAGTGGTGAGGGCTGTGGGGTTTCGGCTCTGCTGCGCTGTTGTGACCGGCGCCGACCCTGGCACCGGCTCTGCGGCCACCGCGGTCAGCTCACCCGGCCACGACGGTTCCCAGCGGCATCCCGGCGCAGCCGCGCCGCCTCGGCGCCGATGTCCCCGAGCCGCTCGGCCAACCCCGCGTGAGCACGCCCCAGATGGCCCCGCACCGCCGCCAGTGGCGGCAGCAGGCTCGTCACGTCGTCCTCCCCCAGGGCCGCGCCGAGCCGGTCCGCGCTCTCCCGTCCCGCGGCGTCCAGGTCGTCCAGGGCGCTCACCTGCCCCGCCAGCTGCCGCAGCACCGAAGCGTTGCGCCGGGCCCACTCCGCCACCGCGCGATCCCCCGCGCGCCGGTCGCGTTCGGCGTCGACCCGGGCTTCGCCCGTCGCCTCCCCGGTCGCCGACGGCCGCAGCCGCAGGAACCGCCGCTCCGCGGCCTGGCGGCTCGCCACCCCCAGCGCCGGAGCCAGCACCGCCCAGCTCGCGCCCCCCGCGCGCGCCGCCGCGATCAGTTCCGGCTCCCAGCCGGCGAGCTGCTCCCGCGCCGATCGCAACGCGGCCAACGCGGCCAGCGCGTCCTCGGACGGCACGCCGCCGCGCCGGGCCGCGGTCACCACCTCCTGCACGCCCCGCACCACCCGGGCCGGGCCACCGTCCACCATTTGTCATCCCTTCGACGACTCGATACTTGTCATCCTTCCGACGACATGCTAGAACAGTCGTGCGTGTTGACACCAGTGCTGACGACCCCAGGAGGTGGAACCCATGTTGATGCGCACCGACCCGTTCCGCGAGTTCGACCGCTTCGCCCAGCAGGTCTTCGGCGGCCCCGGCACCTGGTCCAAGCCCGCCGCGATGCCGATGGACGCCTACCGCGCCGGGGACGAGTTCGTCGTCTGCTTCGACCTGCCCGGCGTCACTCCCGAGGCCATCGAACTCGACGTCGAGCGCAACGTCCTGACCGTCAAGGCCGAACGACGGCCCCACACCGGCGGCGACGACGTGCAGATGCAGGTCTCCGAACGACCCCTGGGCGTGTTCTCCCGCCAGCTGTTCCTCGGCGACACCCTGGACACCGACCGCATCGCCGCCGACTACGAAGCCGGGGTGCTGACCCTGCGCATCCCGATCGCCGAGAAGGCCAAGCCCCGGCGCATCGAAATCACCGGCACCACCGGCGACCGCAAGGAAATCCAGGCCTGACGACCACGCCCCGGGCCCGGACCGGCAACCCCGAGCCGGTCCGGGCCCGGGGCGCCGTCACGTTCCCGGGAAGGCACCTCCACCCGTGACCGCATCGCTGCACATCCCGACCGGCCACCCGCACCCCGCGCTCACCGCGCTGTGGACCCACCTCGCCGAAGTCACCGCCGCGCTCGGCATCGGCCCCGAATCCTGCACCGTCGACCACGACAGCCCGGTCTCCGCCTACGTCGCCCTCGACGAGCGGCTGCCCGGCTACCCCGGCCGCGACGTCGCGCTGCTGTGGGACGAGGTCCACGGCTGGGCCGCCGCCGTCGAAACCCACTCCGGCGAAGACCTGATCGTCCTGCGCTACCTCGGCGGGCCCACGATCGTTCCCCCGCCCGGAGATGTCGCCCGGTTCGTCCGGGCCCTGCACGAAGACGACCACCGCGTCGGCCGGCTCGACCCGCCCGCCATCCGCGCCGCCGCCGGGCTCGCCGAGCTCGACGCCGCCCTCCGGACGACGGCATGACCACCCGGGAACTGCCCCTGCCCACCAGTTTCGCGCTCACGGTGCGCGGCTACGACCGCGACCAGGTCGACGAGCACCTCGCCGACCTGCACGAGGACCTGCGGCTCACCACCCTCGACCGCGACGCCGCCCTCACCCAAGCGGAAACCCTCGCCCGGCAACTGGAAGCGGCGCGCGCGGAGAACGACGAGCTGCGCGCCCGGCTCGACCACCTCGTCCGCACCCCGGCGCACCCGGCCGCCGTGAGCGACCGCGTCCGCCGCCTGCTCGAACTCGCCCACGTCGAAGCCGACACCATCGTCGCCGCCGCGAGAGAACGCGCCGACGCCGTGCTGCGGCAAGCCCGGGCGGCCGAGCAGCGAGTGGCGAGCCGGCTGCGCGCGATCGACACCTACCTCGCCCACGCCGAACGCCACCTCAGAGAGGAACCCGCACCCCGCGCCGACCACCTCGCGGCCGCGTGAGTTCCGCGCCGGGAAAGATTCGCCGACGCAGTTGATTCGTGACCACCGCCGAGCGCCAGCCGACGTGATTTTTCTTCCACCTGAACGAAAACGGCCGCAACAACCGGCGCCGGAAATGATCGGCGTCCGAGTGTGGGTTTCACGACGAAGCCGCGCTCGTGGATATCGATTTTCGGAATGGGGAAACGAAAAACCCGCGTATTCTGGCCGCAACGGAAACGAGGGGGTGGGCCATGCGGACGCGGACCGGGCTGGTCGCGGGCGTCGCGGCGCTCGTGACCGCCGGCGGGCTGGCCGTCGCCGGGGCCGGGCACGGCTACCCCGCGCAGGACGTCCGGATGCGGTCCGGCTCCGCGTGGCTGGCTTCGGCGAACGTCGGGCAGGTGAGCCTGCTCGACGGGACGTCGGCCGAGGTCGCGGCGCAGGTCCAGGTCGGCGCGGCCGGGCACGCGCTCGACGTCGTCCAGCGGGACTCGACCGCCTACGCCGTCGACCGCACCGCCGGCAGTGTGCGCCGGGTCGACGGGGCGACGTTCGAACCCGCCGCGCCGGTCACACCGATCGACCAGGCGCGCGGCGGGCTGACCGCGTTCGCCGGCACCGACACTCTGTACACATTGGACACCCAGCGGGGACTGCTGGCCGGCAGCGATCCGCGCACCCTCGCCCCGCGTGGCGCCCCGCTTTCGCTGGCGGCGCGGCTGACCGCGGGCACCGCCGCCCTCGACGACGCCGACCGGCTGTGGACCGTCGACGACGCGACCGGTGACCTGACCTGGATCGCGGGCGGGGCCCGCACCACCCACCGCGGGCTGGTCCCGCCCGGCCGGACCGTCCTCACCGTCGCCGGCGGCGTGCCCGTGGTGGTCAGCCCCGGCGCACGGACCGCCACCAGCGTCTCGCCCCTGACCGGCGAGCCCACCGCCACGATCCCGCTCGACCTGCGCCCCGACGACGCCGTCCAGGTCAGCGGTTCCCCGCACCACGACCGGGTCTACGTCGTCGTCGCGCGCGGCCTGCTCGACATCTGCGACCTCGGCGCCGCGTCGTGCGACACCGTCGTCCCGCTCGACGCGGCGAACCGGCAGCTCGGCGCGGCCGTCGAGGCGGGCGACCGGCTGTTCGTCCCGGACTACTCCACCGGCCAGGTGACCATCGTCGACCTGACCCACCCGTCCGTGCTCGCCCGGTCGAAGGTGCTCACCCCGCCGGCGCCCTTCCAGCTGATCAACCGCGACGGGATCGTCTTCTTCAACGACCCCGCCACCGAACGCGCCGGCGTGATCCGCCTCGACGGCAGCGTCAAGCCGATCGCGAAGTACGACCCCGCGGACCCGCGCAAGGGGCTGCACGACGACCACCCGGCGCCGCCGGCTCCCCCGGCACCGAGCGGTCAGCAACCGCCCGCTCCGCCGGCACGAACCCCGCCGGAGACGACGCCGACCGGTGTCCCGGACCAGCCGACCGGGGTGCCCGCGGTCCCGCCCACCGGAGGCGAGCCCACGGCCGGCGCACCCCCGACCGGTCCGCCGGCCACCGCGCCGCGGCTGCGGATCACCGTGTCCAAGGCGGCCCCGCAGCCGGGCGAGGACGTCTCGCTCCGCGTCGACAACGCGGCGGGCGGCGCGCCGACCGCCGCGCGGTGGGACTTCGGGGACGGCGGCCAGGCGGACGGCCCGGCCGTGACGCACCGCTGGACCACCGAGAAGACCTACCAGGTGAGCGTGCGCGCGACCGCGGACGGGCAGGAAGCGGCGACGTCGGTCAGCGTGCAGGTCATGCCGCCGCCGTCGGTCACCGTGCCGGACGTCGTCGGCAAGCCGGAGGCGGCGGCGCGCGCCGCCCTCACCGCCGCGAACCTCGTGCCGGTGGTGACCCGCAGCGCGAGCACCACCGTCGCGGCCGGCGTCGTGCTCGGCCAGGCACCGGCGGCCGGTACGAGCGCGGCGCCGCACGCCCAGGTCACGATCACGGTTTCGAGCGGCAAGCCCGCGCCCGTCGACCTGATGGCCCGCGCGGCCGGCGCGGCCTGGACGACCGGCGCGGGCACCCTGCCGTTCAACGGCAACGACGGCGACGCCCGCGGTTTCGCGCTCACCCGCCACGGCCTGACCGAAGGCGGCTGCGGCCTGGAGGACGGCACCGCCCCGGACCCGTACCTGGAGACGCATCCGCAGTGGGTGGACAACGGCTTCATCAACGGCGTGTACGCGCTGCCCCGGCCGATCGTCGCGGGCGACCACTTCCGCTCGAAGATCGGCTTCGTCTGGTGCAACCCGGGCGAAGCAGGCGACGCGACCTTCGTCGTGTCCGTCATCGGTCCGGACGGCACGGTCACCGACGTCGCCCGGCTGCGCGACACCTCCGCGGACCAGGTGATGCACCAGCTCGACGTCGACCTCTCCGCCCACGCCGGGGCCACCAAGCTCCGGCTCCGGATCGAGGCGGGCGCCTCCGCCGGCCAGGACTGGGCGTCCTGGATCGGCCCGCGGATCGACAGCTGAGCACGGCGGTCAGGGAGTGCTCCCGGCCGGGCCCCGCTTGCCGATCCGGCCCCGGGGTTTCCCGTCCACCGACAGCTTGTCGCCGTTCTCCGCGGGGACGACGAAGGTGCCGTCCCCGGTCACCGTGGTCGCGCCGTGCGGGGTCGAAACGACCGTGCCCTCCGCCGCGTCCGAGTGGCCGCCGACGAACTGCCGCCGCTCGCGCTCCCCGCCCGTCTCGGTCACCCCGACGGTGTAGCGCGTCACCTCTTCGCCGGCCGGGACCTTGATCGCACTGTCCACAGTGGCCGTGACGGTGATGTCGAGCCCCGGCTTGAGCTGGCCGCCCAGTGCCGACCAGAAGTCCGAGTTGTCCCGGCCGTCGCCCGCGCCCACCTCGATCGAGGGCAGCGGCCGCACGGCCTGGTAGGCCCCGCGCAGGTAGCGGCTCTCCAGCTCCGAGTGCCGGAGGAACACCGCGAGCGCGTCACCCAGCAGCGAGTGCTCGTCGCGGATGTCGGACGTCCACGCGGTGACCAGGTACCGGCAGTCCACCCGCGGCAGCCTCGCGCGGCGGTACCGGGCGCCGTCGGCGGCGGTCACGGTTTCCACGCCGAACTCGCGGTCGCCGAGGTTGCGCCGCACGTCCCACAGGTACAGGTTCAGCGTGGGCCGGGACACCTTGGCCGCCCAGTCCTTGTCCGGAGCGGCGAACGCGACGTCGACCTCGCGCTTGGCGACCGGGCCGACGGTCGCGCGCAGGAACTCCTCCAGCGACTCGTCAAGCAGGTGCAGCATCGTCGTCCCCGTTCACCAGTGGGAAGTACGGGCCGAACTCCGCCTCCGTGCGCAGCCGGCCCAGCTTCTGGAATTCGCGCTTGAGGGCGAGGGCCACGCGGTCCATCGTCACCGCGGCGCCGTCCTCGGCGGCGAGGAACGCCGCGCCGAGCGCCGCGTTGCGGATGACCCCGCCGGTGACGCGGAACTGCCGGGCGAGGAAGTCGAAGTCGAGCCGCTCGCCCAGCGGCGCGCCCGCCGGGAAGGCCCGCTCCCAGATCAGCCTGCGCCGCCGCTCGTCCGGCGGCTCGAAGTCCACCGCCACCGAGATCCGCCGCAGGAACGCGTCGTCGATGTTGCGCTGCAGGTTGGTCGCGAGCACGACCAGCCCCTGGTAGGCCTCCAGCCGCTGCAGCAGGTACGCGACCTCGATGTTGGCGTACCGGTCGTGCGCGTCGGCGACCTCCGAGCGCTTGCCGAACAGCGCGTCGGCCTCGTCGAAGAACAGCACGAGGTCACCCGCGGACGCGGCACCGAAGATCCGCTCGAGGTTCTTTTCGGTCTCGCCGATGTACTTGCTCACCACCGAGGACAGGTCGACCTTGTACAGGTCGAGCCCGAGCCGGCCGGCCACGATCTCCGCGGCCATGGTCTTGCCGGTGCCGGACGGGCCGGCGAACAACGCGACGACCCCGGCCGAGGCCACCGGCGCGAAACCCCAATCGTCGTAGACGGTCCGGCGCAGCCGGAACCGGGAGACCAGCTCGTCGAGCTGCGCCGTCCGGTCGTCGGGCAGCACGAGGTCCTCGGGCCGCCGCCGGGGCCGGATGCGGACCGCGAGGCCGTCGAGGTGACCGCCGGCCAGCCGCCGCACGCCGGCGTCGAGCCGCGCGGGGTCGCCGCCCGCGGCCGCGCCGACCAGCCGGATCTGGTCGCGGCTCAGCAAGTACGCGGGTTCGGGCCGGATGCCGAACGCGGCCTGCCAGTCGGCCGCGTCCGCCGCGGCCGACTCGAGCCGCAGCTCCGTCCAGCACCGGGCCGGGAGGGTGTCCAGCGCCAGCTCGCCCGCCGAGCCGAGCACCCAGTCCAGGTGGGCGGCGCGGTCGACGCGGTCGGCGGCCGCGCGCGCGAGCGGGGCGGTCAGCTCCAGGAACACGGCACGGCCGGCCAGCCCGGCCTCGCGCACCACGGCGGCCCACTCAGCCTCGTTCGCGGGCAGGGGTGTCACGAGAAAGGGCTTGTGCGGCAGGGCTTTCCTGGCCGCCGCGAGCCGGCTGGCCGCGTCCGCGCCGGCGACCAGGAGCAGCCGCTTCGGGTCCGGGACCCCGTCTTCGCCCGACGCGGCCAGCCGGCGGGTGCCCGCGGGCAGCGCGGGATCGGCGGAGCCGTCCCCGTTCAGCGCCCACAGGACGCGGGCGCCGGGCCAGCACATCCGCGTGGCCCACGGGCCCTCGGTGCCGCACTCGGCGAGCTCGGCCCGGCGCAGCGGGGCGTCCGGAGCCAGTGTCCGCGCCCCGTCGTCGAGCAGCCGGCCCAGGCTCGCCAGCGTGAGCCGCGGCAGTTGGACATTGTCCTGAAAATAGGCCACCAACCGCATCCGGTGCGGTGAAGATTCCACCGCGGCGAGCAGGGCGAGCGTTTGCGCCGACAATTCATCCAGTTCCGCGTGCCGCACGATTCCGGCGAAGACGGACGGGCCGGCCAGGTATTCGGCGAATTGCCGACGAGCCGCCGCCAGCCCCGGTTCGAGCTGCCGCGCCAACGCCGCGGCCCGCTCCGCGGGCGGCCCCGAAATCCCCGGCAGCGCGCGCAGGATCCGGTCGACTTCGTCGGAAACCACGTAGAGACCGGCGAAATCGTGCGGGAGCAGCCCTTCACCCAGCCGGCACAACAGTGCTTCGCGCTGCAGCAGGATGTCGGCCACGAGCTGCCACGGCGGGGCTTCCTCCGGCACGTCACCCCCTGTCGGTCCGCTTCGAACCTAGCACCGGACTTCCCGGTTGCCGCAATTTCCGCCCCTTCGGGCGCCCGGAACGCCACCACGCGGCGGCCGGTCACCCTAGTATGGGGTGGTGGCGCGATTTACGGCCGAGCAGATTTACGGGTTCGCCCGCGAAGCCGGTTTTTCACCGGACCGCGCCGCGACGATGACCGCGATCGCCCTCGCGGAGTCCGGGGGCAGCAGCGGGGCGCACAACCCCCACGGGGAAGACAGCCGTGGCCTCTGGCAGATCAACGTGCGCTCCCACGCCGCGCTCGGCCGTGGCGACCTCTACGACCCGCTCACGAACGCGAAGGCGGCGTATGCGGTGTCCCACGGCGGAGCGGACATCTCGCCGTGGACCACGACCCACGGCGGGCTCTCCGCCCGCTACCTGCGCTACCGCGCCCAGGCCGAAGCGGCGGCGGTGGCCTACGGCGACGGCGACGGCCACGGCATGTGGACCGGCACGGCGGGCTACGGCGACCACGTCGGCGGCGGGTCGGCCGCGGGCGGCGGGAAGCCTTCGGCGGCCACGACCGGCGACGGCAGCGACGCCGTCGTCGTCGCCCACCCGGCGGACAACGGCGGCGCGGCCGCCACGGCCGGCGCCCGCGACGGTGAGGAGTACGGGATCCCGCTGGACGACCCCCCTCCCGCCGACGGCGTGCACACCGCCGCCGCGACGGCCGGGACGGGTGCGCGGGCCGGTCAGGAGTACGGCATCCCGCTCGGCGACGAGCCGCCGGCGACGACGAGCCCGCCGGCCGGCGACCGCCCCGCGGGAACCGGGGATCCGGGGAAGCTGCAACGGTTCCTCGACGTCGCCGTCGCCCAGACGGGCGACCACTACGTCTGGGGTGCGCGTGCCGGCATGAACGACCCCGATCCGACCGCCTTCGACTGCTCGGACCTGGTGCAGTGGGCCACCCACCAAGTGGGGGTCGAGCTGCCCCGGACCGCGTGGCAGCAGTACGAGTTCCTGCACAAGCAGGGGTACACGATCCCGGTGGAGCAGGCGATCCACACACCGGGCGCGCTGCTGTTCAGCTTCTCCTCCGATCCCGACAAGGGCCTGCCCGCGCACAACCACGTCGCGATCAGCCTCGGCAACGGCAAGACGATGGAGGCGAAGGGCACCCAGTACGGCGTCGGTTCGTGGGAGGCGAACACGAAGCGGTTCCAGTACGCCGTCGTCATCCCCGGCGTTTCGGACGGGCAGGCGGCCGCCCACCCGGCACCCGCGCCGGCCGCGCACGTCGTGGACGACTTCCAGCACCACCTCGACACCGATCCCGCCGCGCTGGACGCGGACCCCGCCGTGCTGACCGCCAGCCGGCACCTCACCGCCGCCGAGCCGGCGCCGCACGTCGCCGACGAGCACGTCGAACCGGCCGACACCGCGGAGCCGGAGCAGCTGAGCGGCACCCTGGACGACATCGACCACGACGGCGTCGACGACGCCTTGCACCACGCCGAGCAGTGGTCCGCCCACTTCGACGACCACCCGGCCGACCACCACGACGTGTCCGGGGCGCACTGATGAGCTCCGCCGCGGACACCGCCGACCTGCTCACCCTGCTCGACGCCGCTGCCGGCGAAACGCGCTCGGCCGGGCGCCCGGACCTCGCCGAGAAGCTGGTCGCCTGCAAGCACCGGCTGACCTCGGGCGCCTGGCACGTGCTCGTGGCGGGCGAGTTCAAGAAGGGCAAGAGCACGCTGGTCAACGCGCTGCTCGGCGTCGAGGTGTGCGGTGCCGACCCGGTGGCGTTCAGCGCGGTGCCCACGCTGGTGCGCCACGGTGGGCAGCCCGGCGCCGAGCTGGTGCCCGACACCGAGTCCGCGGCCCCGCGGCCGGTGGCCGTGCGTGCCGCCGCCGGGCACGGGCGCACCGGGGTGACCGAGGACGGCACCCGGTTGCGCGCGGTCGAAGTCGCGCTCCCCCGGCAGCTCCTCGCCGACGGGCTGGTGCTCGCCGACACCCCCGGGCTCGGCGGCGGGTTCGCCGCGGCCGCCGCGGCCGCCACCATGCGGGCCCTCGCGCTGGCCGACGGCGTGATCATGGTGACCGACGCGTCGCAGGAGCTCACCGCTACCGAGGTCGAGTTCCTCCGGCACGCCGTCGAAGCGTGCCCCACCCTGCTCATCGCGCTGACCAAGATCGACTTCTACCCGCACTGGCGGCGCATCCTCGACCTCGACCGCGAGCACCTGCGCACCGCCGGGATCGACGCCGAGGTCGTCGCGGTTTCGGCGCCCCTGCGCGAACTGGCCGTCACGACCGGGGATCCCGCGCTGAACGCGGAGTCCGGGTACCCCGTCCTGGCCGACCGGCTGCGCGCGTGGCGTGCCGCGGAACGGTCGGGCAAGTCCGCGCCGGCCGCCGCGGCCCTGGTCAGCGGCGCGCTGCGGCAGGTCGCCGACTCCCTCGCCGCCGAGCACACCACGCTGACGCGACCGGAGCGGCGGCCGGAGACCGAACGCCGGACCGAGCACGCCGAGCGGCGCGCGCGGGGGCTGGCGAGCCCGTCCTCGCGCTGGCTCAACACGATCACCGACCGGTTCGCCGACATCCAGGTGCGGCTGGAGAGCGACCTGGCCACCCGGACCCGCCAGCTGGAGGCCGAGGTGTCGAAGGTGATCCGCGAGAGCGACCCCACCCGCGAGTGGGCCGGGATCGTGCCCCGGGTCCACCGCCGCACCAACGAGGAGCTGACCGGCGCGCACGCGGCGCTGATCCGCTCGATCGACGAACTGGCCGAGGAGATCGGGGCCCTGTTCCACGCCACGGCCGAAGAGGTGGACGCGCTCGGCGACCGCGGCGCGGAGCCGGCCCGCGACGCCGAACTCGGCCTGCTCGGCGCCCGGGCGGGCAGCAAGCTGGAAGTCGGCATGCACGCCGCCCGCGGCTGGTCGCTGTCCAGCTCGGTGGTCACCACGCTGCTGGTCACGACGCTGCACCCCGGCTTGCTGATCGCCCTGCCGGTGACCGCGGTGCTCGGCAGCGTCTTCGCCGTCAAAGCCGTGCGCAGCTACCGGAACACGCGGCTCGACGCGGCCCGCACGGAGGCGGTGCGGGCCGCCGCGAACTACCTCAGCCAGGCCCGCGCCGATGCCCACCGCGCGTCGCTGGACCTGATCCGGCACAGCCGCAGCCGCATCCGCGACTTCTACCTCGACCAGGCCGCCGAACTGGTGTCGGCGGCCAAGCACGAGCAGGCGGCGGTGGCGAGGGCGGCGCGCACGGCCGACGGCGAGACGGCGGCCCGCGGCGCGGCGGCGAAGGCGGAACTCGACCGCGTCACCGCGCTCCTGGCCACCGCGGACCGGTTCGCCGGGAGCGCGCGGTGACGCCCGGGCTTCCCGCGCAGGCCCGGTCCCTGCTCACCGAAGCCGCGCACGCCTACCGGGGCCGGCCGGCCGAGGCCCGGCTGGGGCAGGCCGTCCGGCAGCTGTCCGGCCCGCTGCGCGTGGCGCTGGCGGGGCGCGTCAAGGCAGGCAAGTCGACACTGCTCAACGCGCTCGTCGGGGCCCGGGTGGCGGCCACCGACGCGGGCGAGTGCACGAAGGTCGTCACGTGGTACCGGCACGGTCCGCAGCCGGCCGCGACCGCGTTCCCGCGGACCGGGCAGCCGATCCCCCTGAAGGTCACCGGCACCGCCGGGCAGTGGCTCCTGGACCTGGCCGGCCTGCCCGCCGGCGACCTCGACCGGGTGGAGGTCACGCTGCCCTCGGCGTGGCTGGGCCGGATGGTCCTGGTGGACACGCCCGGGATGGGCTCGCTGACCGAGTCGGCCGGCCGGCGCACGCAGGACCTGCTCGGCGAGACCGGCTCGGTGGACGCCGTGCTGTACCTGCTGCGGCACCTGCATTCGTCCGATGTGGACTTCCTGGACACCTTCCACGAGGCCGGGTCCGGGGGCAGCACCCCGGTCAACGCGGTCGGCGTGCTGTCCCGCGCCGACGAGCTCGGCGGGGGCGATCCCGACGCACTGGGCCACGCCGCCCGGGTCGCCGCCGGCTACCGCGCCGATCCCCGGATCCACAGCCTGGTGCACACCGTGCTGCCGGTCGCCGGGCTCCTCGCCGAGACGGCGGCCACGCTGACCGGCGAGGAGTTCGCCACCCTGGCCGCGCTCGCGGCGGCCGGCGAGCCCACCACCCGCCCGCTGCTGCTTTCGACCCGGCGGTTCACGTCGGCGGTCCGCGGCCTGGACGTCACCCCGGAGGCCCGGCAGCGGCTGCTGGACCTGCTGGGGGTGTACGGCGTCCGGCTCGGCCTCGACCTGATCCGCGCCGGCACGTCCACTGTGGACGAACTGCGCACGGCGCTCGCGGACCGCAGCGGGCTCGCGGAGTTGCGCCGGCTCCTGCTGACCCAGTTCGCCGAACGCCGCGACGTCCTCAAGGCCGACGGCGCGCTCCGGCTGGTCGAGGCGGTCTGCCGCGAGGACCCGATCCCGGCCGCGCCCCGGCTGCGCCAGGCCGTCGAACGGCTGCGGGCCAACGCCCACGAGCTCACCGAACTCCGCCTGCTCACCGACCTGCGCCTGGGCGCGGTCCCCGGACCACCCGCGGCACTGGCGGCGATGGAACGGCTGCTGGGCGGCGGAGGCGCCGCGATCACGACGAGGCTGGGCGTGAGCCCGGACACCCCACCCGCGACGGCCCGCGCGGCGCTGACCGAGCAGCACACGCACTGGCGGCGGGTCGCCCAGAACCCGCTCACCGACCCGGCACTGGCCCGGGCCGCCCAGGTACTGCAACGCACGTGCGAAGGCCTCGACGTCGGTCCGCCACCACCCCCACCGCCGCGTCCGCAGCCGCCGGACGCCGAACGGACCGTGTCGCTGCGGGTCCCCCCGCGGCCGGGAACGCCGGGAGGTCAGCGCCGATGACCGAACCGACCCGCCAGGCCGCGCAGACCCGGCCGGCCCGGCGCCCCGAGCCCGCCCGGGAGCCGCCGGCGCGCGGACCGCGGCTGGCCGCGGCGGGGAACGCGGCGATCGGCCGGCTCCTCGGCGGCCCGGTGCCGGGCGGCGCCGAGGTCACCGCCGGCGGCAACGGCGCGGCATCGCGGGTGCTGGGGACGCAGGTCCGGCGGTGCGGGCCGAACCCGTGCTCCTGCACCGACGACGAGGAACCGGAACGCCAGGTCCGCCGGTCGGCCATCGAAACGCAAGTCCGGCGATGCGGCGCCGGCCCCTGCGGCTGCGACGAAGAACCCGGGTACCAAGTCCGCCGGTCGGCCGCCGCGCCGGCAGGGCCGTCACCCGCGTTCCTCGGCGCCTTGGACCGGGGCGGGCCCGGTAACACCCTGCCGGACGGGTTCCGCGCCGTCGCCGAGGATCGGTTCGGTGCGGACTTCGCCGACGTGCGGCTGCACACCGACGGCGCCGCGGCGGACGCCTCGGAAGTCATCAGCGCCCGGGCGTTCACCATCGGCGACGACGTTTACTTCGCCCGCGGCGAGTACCGGCCGGAGACCGTGCGCGGGCAGCGACTGCTGGCGCACGAGCTCACCCACGTCGTCCAGGGCGGCGGACCGCGCGCGGCCGGCTCGTGGCTGAGCCACCCCGCCGATCCCGCCGAACGAGCCGCCGAAGCCGCCGCCGACGCGTTCATGGCGGGCGGCACTGTGTCCACAGTGGACCCACCGGCCGCGGCCGTGCACCGCGACGGGCCACCGGCACCGGACACCGCCGCGGCGCCCGCGATCATCGCTGCGGTCCGGGGCGACGACGTCCCCGGAGTGGTCCGCTTGCTCGACGGGCACACCCGTCCCGAGCTCGCTGCCCTCCGCGGTACCGTCAACGCCGCGATCGGCACCCGGCTGGAGAGCTGGCTGTTCACCGGCGGCCCCGCGGCCGTACCGGACCCCGACGGCTTCGGCGCGGTCCCGCAGGGCCCCGCCCCCGAGGCCGAGCACGGGCTCCGGCTGCTGTGGCCGGCGCTCACGCTGGTCGAGCGGCTCCGGTTCTACGACGAAGGCTGGCGCGAGCTGGAACAGGCGCAGCTGGACGTGATCAAGGCGGCGAGCGCCGACGAGCGGGCCGTGGCCCGGACCGACACCGCGGCCCTCGCGCCGGTCTACGCGGCCATGGAACCCCAGGAAGAGTTCCAGGCGCGCTCGCTGATCGACCCGACACCGGAGGGCCGCTACGCCGCGGCGGAGCACCTGCTGCGCCGCGCCCCCGGCGTGTTCCACGACGAGGAAGACGCGGTCTTCGACTCGCTGATGGAGCTGTCCCCCGCCCAGCGCCGCCAGTTCTACACCGCGCACGAATCGGCCATCACCGACATGATGAGCGATTCGCGGGCCGGACTGCTGCGCAATCTCGCGTACGGCAGCGAGGCCGACGCGCTCATCGCGCGCTTGCGCGAGGCCACCGAGGGCCGCCGAGACGACCTGGCGGCCGTTCAGGACGTCGTCGACCGCGCGGTCAAGCTCTTCCAGGAACGCGCCACGCTGCGCGCGTCGGTGCGGGCCGGGTCGCTGCCGCCCGCCGACCGCGCGACGGTCGAAGCGCGGCTGCGGGAGCTCGACGACCTCGACAAGCTGCTGCGGTTCGACCGCGGCGGTGACGGCGCCCTCGACTCCGCGAGCTTCCTCGGCCGGCTGGCCGATGCCCGCGGCGACGCGGGCGCGTTCGCCGCCGACGCCCAGCGGCTCGGCCAGTTCGCGAGCCCCGCGGACGCGCGCCGGCAGGCGTTCGAAACCGCCAAGCAGCACATCCTCATGGCCGATGGCGACGTGGACACCATCCGCACCGCGCTCGTCCGGCTGCACGCCCCGCGCACCGCCGCGCCGGACCCCGGCGGCCCGGGTGCCGCCGAACAGGCCGAGGACGAGCGGCTCCGCCGGGAGCTGCTGGCCGACCCGGCGGTGGTCGCGGTCATCGACGGCCTCACGCCCTATCAGCGGATGCGGGTGAGCGACGCTGTCACCGCGGACGCGTTCGCCGAGACGCTGGGCCACCTCAACGACGCGGTGCAGGGTGGCCAATGGGGCCCGTTCTTCGTGGAGCTGGTGCGGATCGCGCGCAACCCCGGCTGGCGGGCGCGGTACCAGGCCACCGCGCCGGATCCGTTCGGCGTCTACGCTCAGGTCCACGGCGAGCAGCGCGAGATCATGGAGACGATCCTCGCCGACCCCGCGCGCATCCCGCTGCGCGCGCTCATGGCGTTCACCGGCGACGCGGACGTGCTGGCCACCGCCGCGTCCGAGCTCACCGACGAGCAACGCGGGCAGCTGCGCACCGGGTACCTGCTGGCCACCCAGCCGCCGATCGGGGCGCCCACCGAAGCCGAGGTCGCCGCGGTCACCGCGTACCGCGAGTTCGAGGGGCAGCTGCGCTCGTCCCAGACGACGTGGCGGATCTTCTTCGACGACGCCGGCTACCAGCGCGTCCTGTGGGCGATGCTCGGCAGCGACCCCACCCGCGACGAAATGGCCACCGGCGGGGGCCGGTTCCGCGCCGCGGAGCTGATGTACCAGCAGCAACAGGCGAAACTGGGCCTGGACCGCGGCGCGGCCGCCGGGTTCACCGAGGCCGACGAGACCATGGTGGCCGCCGGGCGCGAGTTCGCCGCCCGGTTCGAGCCGCTCCGCGCGGCCCGCACGTTGTCTACTGTGGACTTCGCCGCACTGGCGGCGCTGCACGACCGGTTCACCGGCCGGGCCGGCGAGTTCGAGCAAGCGAGCAACACCGTCGGCGAACTGGCGGGCGTGATCGCGGCGACGGTCGCGGGCGTCGTGGTGATCGCCGCGACCGGCGGCGCCGCGGCGCCGGGCGTGGTCGCGCTCGCCGCCGCGGCCGGCGCCGGTTCCCGCGTGGTCACCCGCGAGCTGATCGGCGGCGACTACTACACCGCTGCGTCCGTGGCCGGCGCGCGGGACGCGCTCCTCGGCGGGGTCGACGCCGCGTTGGCAGTGGTCGGCGCGTCCCTGGCCGCACGCGGCGCGCAGTTGCTGGGCGTCGGCGGGCACGCGCTGACCAGCGGAGCCGCCCGCGTCGCCGGCGCGGTCGCCGAGGAGGCGAGCGGCGCCGCGGTCGACGCCGGATCATCACTGGCGAAGCGGGTCGCGGCCGGCGCTGTGGAGTCCGCTTTGGACGGTGCGTTCTCCGGCGCGGTCAGCGAAGCCTTCGGCACCATGACCGACGAGGCGACCTGGCGCCGCGGCGTCTGGAACGGCCTGGTCCGGGTCGGCGAAGCCGCCTTGGCCGCCGGCTTGACCGGCCTGGCGACCGGCGGCCTGCTGGGCGCCGCGATGCCGGTGGCGGGCGCGGGCGCGGGTCGGCTCTGGAACGCCGTCGTCGGCCAGGGCATCGAACGGAAGCTCGCCGACGCCGGGGCCTCGGCACTGCTGGCGGACGCCCGCCGCGCGGCGCAGGCGGGACAGACCGCCGAAGTCGACCGGCTGGTGCAGCAGCTGGAAACCCACCTCACGCCCGAGGAAACGACGATGCTGCGGCGAGAACTCAACGCCGGACTGGGCGACGCGCTGGGCCCTGCGGAATCACGGCTGCTGACCGAGAGCGCGGGCGTCGAAGACGGCATCGCGCTGCTGCCGGAACAGCTCGAAGCCGAGTTCGACGTGGTGCGGCGCAGCGAACCGCGGCCCAGCACCACGGCCGGGTACGTGGACGAGATCGACCTCGGCAACGGGCACACCTGGCGCCGCCGCGAGGACGGCACATGGTGCCGGTTCAGCACGCGAAGCCTGTGCGGCACCACGATCCCCGGTGCTCCGGCGATGTCCTCGACCGCGCTCGGAAACGCCGCCGATCCGGCCCAGTTGCGCAGGATGCTCGATCAGCTGGACGACGAGCTCGACATCATTGCGAGCCACCCGGACGCGTCGGCCATGGCCGACGAGGCGACCGCCGTCCGACGATTGCTGGAAGCCGGCGACCTCCGTGGTGCGGCAGAACGGTTCTCACGGCTGCGGCGCCGCGTGGACATCTCGCTCAGCTCGGTGCCCGAAGGCGCTCTCGAACGTCCCTTCGGCGGGGCCGAAGAGGGCCGCATGGGCACTCGGACGCCAGCCGGGCCCAGCGGCGGCGGGCATGCCGTGCACCTCGACGTCAACGCCCCGCCCACCGCCGACCCGACGGGCAACCGGCTGCTCGCGCACGTCCGGGACGCATTGGAACGCTTCGACGACGAAGGCTTCACGGAGGCACAACGGGCGGCACTGCGCGACAACCCTCAGCTCCAAGCGGCGTATCGCGGCGCGCGGATCGACGAGTTCGCCAAGGCGGCCGTCGAGCAGGATCCCGAGCTGCAGCACGTGATCGTCACCGGACTGTACGAGCCGGGAGCCGACTTCTACGACTCGGTCACCGGCCGGTGGTACGACATCACGACCGCCGCGGCATGGAAGGACCACGTCACGAAGTACGGCGCGCATGGCAGCCGGCTTCCCACCGAACGCAAGTGACACCCCGCCCGGAAGGACCCGAGCCATGAGCCGACAGCGACCACGGGCACGGGCCGGTGCCGTCCCCGAGCCCGACCCGGCACCGCCGGCTCCGGTCCGCCTGATCGCGGGGCCGGGGAACGGGGCGCTCGGCCGGCTCTACCGGTCCGCCGCCGGGGAGGCACCGCCCGGCTTCGCCGAAGGCCTGCCCACCGGCGGGCACCCGATCCCGGCCGCGCAGCGCAGTTCCCTCGAAGCCGGGCTTGGGACCTCGCTGGCCGGCGTCCGCGTGCACACCGGCGCGGCCGCCGCCGGGCTGGCCGAGCAGGTGAACGCCCGGGCCTTCACCGTCGGGACGGACATCTACTTCGGGCGGGGGCGCTACGATCCCGGCTCCGCAGGCGGGTACCGGCTGCTGGCCCACGAGGTCGCGCACACCCTGCAGCAGCCCGCCGCCCCGGCGGCCAGCTCGCTGTCGGTCAGCACCCCGGACTCCCCAGCCGAACGTGAAGCCGAGCGGGTCGCCGGCCTGCTGGCCGACGGACGGGCCGCCGACGTCTACAGTGGACAGCAGGCGGCCGTGCACCGCTTCTCCGGCTTCGAACACGAGCAGCTCGGCAACGCGACCCACGCCGACATCGACCTCGGCGGTGGCGTGACCCTGACGTGGGGCGAGGTCGTCGCGCTCGCCGGTGACGAATACGGGTCCGTCGAGGAGCTGCAGGCCGCCGTCACCACTCCCGACGGCAAGGCACGGCTGCGGCACCGGCTCGAGCACGACGAGGTGCGCGGTCCCATCCCCGCCGGGCTGCCCAAGCCGACCGGTGACCAGGAGAGCAACAGCCGGTACATCGACCTCGCCATGCACAACATCGCGCACTTCGCCGGCGGCGGCACCGCGCTCGAAACGTGGCGCGGGCACCACGAGGCCGCGCTGGTGGCGGCGGTGCAAGCGGGCATCGACGGCAGCGAGCCGGGCTGGCAGACCGCCCAGCTGACCGAGGCGTTCGGCCAGCACTTCCTCACCGACTCCTTCTCCGCCGGTCACGTCCGGACGCCGCGCGCCGAAATCGTGGCCTGGTACCAGGACGACTTCACGCCGCGGGCGCTCGCCGCGGCGATCGCACAGGCGCGCGAAACCATCACGGACAAGCTCACCGATGACCTCGCCGAGCAAATGAACTCACCGGAGTTCGTGGTTCGCGCGGAATTCGACCTCGCTCTCCGTGCCTTGATCGAGGGCGGACTGCGCCTTTACGGCGCCATGATCGAGGAGTACTTCGGGCTCGGCATCTCCGGCGCGATCAGCGGCACCCTGCACGACCACGACAACGAGCGCGGGCTGTGGGTCGCCAGCGCTGCGCACCCGGGGCCGTGGCAGGCGTTCGGCGACAGCCGGCTGGCCTGCAGCCCCACCAGCCGCGACCAGGCCGAGCTCGCCGTGATCACCGCCCGCGAGCAGCTGGTGCGGGCCCGCGCGCTGGGCGAGATCCGGGCGCGGGGGCGGGGAAAGACCCCCGAGGACCCGCCGGGGGTCGTGCACTTCGCCTTCGACTCGGCGGTGCTGGACGCCGCCGCGGCGGCGTCCCTCGACCGTGCGGCGGATCACCTGACCGCGCACCCGGAGATCGTGCTGCGGGTCGTCGGCCACACCTGCCCGCTGGGCGCCGACCAGTACAACGACGCCCTCGGCGCCCGGCGCGCGGAAGCCGTCGCGGTGTATCTGATGAACCGCGGGGTCGCACCGCAGCAGCTCGCCACGACCTCGGCCGGGGAACACCAGCTCGTCACCGTCGAGCAGGCTCAGTACCCGGCAGACCGCCGGGCCGAGCTGCAGTACGTGGTCACCGGCGAAGAACCACCCGACCTGGTGTGGGCGCAGCAGAAGATCCTGGAGGAGTTCGGCACCCCACCGTACGCGGCGATCGAACGGTTCGTGCCGCGGGAGGTGCCCGGTATGAACGACCCGCAGGAGGACTGGCACTGGGGCACGCTCACCGACGTCATGGCGGCCGAAGTGGACACCTGGATCGCGCACTACGTCGCCGACGCGCGCAAGCAGTTCGCCGGCGCGCCCGAGCTCGCCGACCGGGTCATCCCGGTGCCGGACCTGGGGCTGCCCCTCCTGCCGGGCGCACCGCCGATCACCGTGACACCGGTCGTCCTGCACCCCCGGCCCGCGGCGCTCGCCCTGCTCGACGAGCTGATCGCGCACCCCACCGACTTCGTCGGCAAGCTGGTCGGCGTCCCGGCCGCGAACCGCTCGGTCCCGCCACCACCGCCGCTGGTCCAGTGCGTCCCGCCCGGCCCCTGACCCGGCTGGTCGTGAGTGTGAACAGCGTTCTAACCCTGTCTCACACTCACGACCGCCTCAGCCGGGGCGCACTGTCCACAACCCGGCGTCCACAGTGGACCCCTCGCGCCCCACCCCGGCGAGCACCAAACCGTCCGGAGTGGACACCACACCGTAGACGTACACCGGTGCCGGTGTGCCCGTGACGGTCCACGTGCGCCAGCTTCCGCTGCCGGAGCGGGTCCAGCAGCCGGTGGACGGCTGGTCTGCCGGACCGACCGATCCGCAGGCCAGTACCGTTCCGTCGGCTTCGCGGGTCAGCCCGAGCACCGTCGGCGAGCCGGCCGGGACCGACGTGTCCGGCGTCCACGCGATGCCGTCGGGGGACGTCCACAGCGCCGGGCCGCGGCGGGCGCCGGTCAGGGCCGACCCCGCCGCGAGGAACCGGCCGTCGGCCGTGCGGATCAGGCGGGTCACCGTCTGCGGTCCCGGCCCGGCGAGGCCGGTCGCCGGCAGCCGGTCCCACGACTTCCCGTCCGGGGAAGCGAAGATCGCGACGTCGCCGTCGGCCGTGTCGCTGCCTCGGTCGACGCCGGCCGCGTACAACCTCCCGTCGCCGCCTGCCGTCACCGCGGTCAGCTCCGTGACGCCGCCGCCCGGCACGAACGAGCCGCCCGCCGGCAGGAGCTGCCACTGCTCGCCAGTCGCCGACAGCCACACCGCCGGGCGCCGGGCGCGGCCGGTGCCCGCCCAGCCCACCGCGACCACGCCCGAACCCGAGGTCACGACGTCGGCGAGCGCCGCCTGGCCCTCCCCCGGCGGCGGGCTCACCGCGGCCGGCGCGCCACCGGGCCGGCGCAGCCAGGCCCGCGGCTGCTGACCGGCGGACAACCCCACCGCCACCAGCGTCCCGGACGGGAGCCGCGTCACCGCCCGCATGACGTCCGCGCCGTCCGGCGGGACGACCAGTTCGCCGGTCAACCGTAGGGTTTCCGCCGCGGTGGTGCCCGGGCCGCCGGGCGCCGGGAGCGCGGACGGCTTCGGGGCCGCGTCGCCCGCCGGGCGTGTGGCGAAGAACGCCACGGCCGCGACGACGCCCAGCACGAGAACCGTCACCAGCACCGCGACCAGCCGGCCGTGCCCCTTCGCCGGGACCGCGCCGTCCCGTCGTGTGCGCACCACTTCCCGGGGGCGGCCGGCCGCCGGCGGGACGAGCACCACCGGCACGAGAACGTCCGGCGCCCCGGTCAGCCCGGTGCGGACCAGGTCGACCGGCGCGCTCACCTCCGGCCGGCTCCGGACAGGCACCGGCGGCCGGGGCGGCGGCGCGGGCGGGCCGGCCACCCTGGGCGCCGCGGCGATCGCGGCCCCCAGGCTGACCGTGTACTTCGGATGGGCGTCGACGGCGACGCGGATACCCAGCTCCGCCGACAACAGGGTGCGCACCAACGGGATCCGGCTCGACCCGCCGACCAGCAGCACCGCGTGCAGGTCCGACGGGGCGACCCCCGCGCGGCGCACCACCTGACCGAACACCCCGACCGTGCCCTCCAGCCGCGACCGGATCAGATCCTCGAACTCGGCGCGCGTGATCAGCACCTGACGCGTGATTCCCGGCAGCACCACCGGAATCCGCACTTCGACGTCCGCCGAGAGGGCCTCCTTGGCCTCCACCACCGAAGCGAACAGCTGCGCCAGGGCCGCGACGGCCGCGCTGTCGCCCGGGTCGAGCCGGGCCGGGTCGACGCCGGCGTTCGCGCACACCCGGCGGAACAACGCGTGGTCGAAGTCGATCCCGCCGACCCGGTCGTCGCCGCCCGGCTCGCCGTGGATTTCCACGCTGTCGGCGGTCTTGCGGACCACGCTCGCGTCGAACGTACCGCCGCCGAAGTCGTAGATCGCGATCAGCGCGCCCGGTTCGACGCGCTCCTGCGCCGCGTACCAGGTCGCCGCGGCCACCGGCTCCGGCAGCAGCCCGACGTCGGTCAGCCCCGCCGCGCGCGATGCCTCCGCGAGCCGGCGCCGCCGGTAGCCGCCCCACTCGGCCGGGTGCGTCAGCACCACGTGACCCGGGGGTCCGCCCCGCTGTTCGGAAACCCGGTCGACGACCGTCCGCAGGATGCGCCCGGTCAGTTCGTGCACGGGGAACCGCCGGCCGCCGAGCAGGACCGGGACGTCGTCGCCCATGCGGCGCTTGAACTCCCGCGCCACCCGGTCCGGCTCGAGCACGCCCCGCCGGGCGGCCGCCTCGCCCACCAGCACCGCGCCGTCCTCGCGGAGGAACAGCACCGACGGCACCGCGTTGGCGCGGTCGCCGAGCGGAACGGTCTGCGCCCGCCCGTCGTCCCACAGCGCGGCCGCCGTATAGGTGGTCCCGACGTCGATACCGAGCGGATAGTTCACCCGGCCAACCGTACTGGCGCCGTCCGCACCGCCCGCGGCCGAGGTCAAATCGATATTCGGCGCACCAAACTTAGCCCGAATGGGCATGGACCTCCGGCGGAAATCGAGTAGCCTTCTGCTCCGGAACACCCGCGACCTGGGGGAGCAAATGACCTACAGCACTGACCTCGGGGAGCGGGTCGGCTGGGTTCAGCGGCGCTGCAACGATCTTGTCCGCAACGTCGAGCATTTCATCCACGGAAAGACGAACGTGGTGTGGAACGTCGTGATCGGTTTGCTCGCCGAGGGGCATATTCTTGTCGAAGATGTTCCCGGTGTCGCCAAAACTTCACTGGCGAAGGCCGTCGCCCATTCCATCAGCGGTTCCATGCACCGCATTCAGTTCACCCCCGACCTGCTGCCTTCGGATGTCACGGGCGTGCAGATCTACGACTCGGAAAAGCGTGAATTCCAGTTTCGCGAAGGCCCGGTGTTCGCCAACATCGTGCTCGGCGACGAGATCAACCGCGCCTCCCCCAAGACCCAGTCCGCGCTGCTGGAGGCGATGGCCGAACGCCAGGTGACCGTCGACCGCGTCGCCTACCCCCTGCCCCGCCCCAACTTCGTGATCGCCACCCAGAACCCGGTCGACCAGCAGGGCACCTACTCGCTGCCGGAGGCGCAGCTCGACCGGTTCATGATGCTGCTGCGGATCGGCTACCCCAGCCCGGAGCACGAGGTGCGGATCGTCGCCGACGCCGTCGCCCGCCGGCTGCCCGAGCAGCTGCGCGCGGTGACGACCGTCGAAGAGATGCAGCAGATGATCGACGTCGTGCGCGGGGTGTACGTGGCGCCGGCGCTGCAGGCGTTCATCGTCACCATCACCAACGCCACGCGCACCATCCCGCAGCTCAAGCTCGGCGCGAGCCCGCGTGCGAGCAACGCGCTGGCCGCGGCGTCGCAGGCGCGGGCCGCCGTCGACGGGCGGCCGTTCGTCACCGCCGACGATGTCAAGCAGATGGCGAAGGCGGTGCTGTGCCACCGGCTGATGCTGACGCCGGAGGCGGCGGTGCAGGAGTTCACCGCGGACGGCATCGTGGACCGCATCCTGGCCGCCGTGCCGGTGCCGCAGTCCCCGGCCGGTGTGTGACGCGCGATGCCCACCGGATCGGGATTCCTGCTCGCCGCCACCGCGGTCGTGCTGCTCGGGCTCGGCTGGCTCGCCGACTACCCGGAGCTGGTCGCCGTCGGTTTCGCCTGCCTGGCCGCGCTGCTGGCCGCGGCGGCGTGGATGCTGCTGCGCCCGGACCTCGCCGCGGTCCGCGACGTCCGCCCGCAACGGGTGTCGCCGGGCGAAGAAGCGTTCGGCGTGCTCACCCTGACCAACGAGGCGCGGCGGCGCAGCCCGCCGATCCTCGCCGGCGAGTCGGTCGCGGACACGCGGCTGCAGGTGCCGGTGCCGAGCCTGCGGCCGGGGCAGGAGTACACCGCGAACTACCCGCTGCCGACCGGGAAACGCGGCATCTACCAGGTCGGTCCCCTGACCATCGGGCACACCGACCCGCTGCGGCTGATGCAGGTCGGCAAGACGTACTCGACCTACTCGACGCTGCACGTCCACCCGAAGCTGCACCGGGTGGAGCCGGTGCCCACCGGGCAGACGCGCGACATGGACGGCCCGACGTCGAGCTACGCGCCGCAGGGCGGGGTGGCGTTCCACAGCCTGCGCGAGTACGTGCCGGGCGACGACTACCGGCTGATCCACTGGAAGTCCACCGCGCGGACCGGCGCGCTCATGGTGCGCCACAACGTCGTGCCGAACCAGCCGCGGTTGCTGGTGGTGCTCGACACCAGCCCGGCGGGCTACACCGACGACACCTTCGAGTACGCCGTCAGCGCGGCCGCCTCACTGGCCGTGGCGGCGATCCGCGGTGGGTTCCCCTTGGAGCTGCGCACCACGGCGGGCGGCGCGGTCGCCGGCGACGCGCGGGGCGAGGGCGTGCTCGCCGCGCTGGACCTGCTGGCCGCCGCGGAACGCTCCCCCGCCGACCCCGGCCTGGCCGCGCTCCCCACCATGGTGACGCTCGACGACAGCGTCTCCCTGGGCGTGGTGACCGGCGAGCCCGACCCGCGCACGCTGAGCGTGCTGCCCGTGGTCCGGCGGCACTTCCTGATGGCCAGCCTGATCCAGTTCTCCGAACGGCCCGAAGCCTGGTCCACCGGGCTGCCGGGGATCGTGACGCTGATGGCCCACAGCGTCGAGGAGTTCGTGCAGGCGTGGAACAAGCTGACGCGGACGTCATGACGGCCGGCCGGACCACGCCCGTGCGCATCCGCGAGGAGACCGATCCGCGGGGCGACACCGACGACGGCGGGCGGATCACCCAGACCGTGGAGGCCGCCAGGACGGCGCTCGCCGACGACGGCAGGCACCCGGCGCCACCCCGGTCGTCCGCCGTGGAACGGCTGCTGCGCGCGGCGGCCTACCCGCAGCTGGTCCTCGCCGCGGTCGCCGTGGCCACCACCGGCCTGCCCTACCTGTCCTACTTCAGCGGCCTGGGTTTCCTGATCGCCCTGCTCGTGGCCGCGGGCGGCGGCGTGCTGACTGCCGGGCTCGCCGGGGCACGCCGCCTGCGGGCGCTGCCCACGCTCCTGCTCTGCCTGGCGGCCTTCCTGCCGGTCGCCGTGTTCGCGGTCGGGTACACCACCCTGCGGCACGGCATCCCGACCTGGGACACCCTGCGCGGCCTCGGCGCCGGCCTGACGTCGGGCTGGGCGCGGATGCTCAGCGTCACCCTGCCCGCCGACGCCACCCCCGAGCTGGTGCTGACCCCGGCCCTGCTCACCTGGGCCGCCGCCACGGTGTCGGCGACGCTCGTGGTGCGGACCAGGTCCCTGCTCGCTCCGGCCGTCCCGCCGCTGCTCGTCTTCGGCGTCGCGCTGCTGTTCACCGCCGGCCGCCCGGTCGGCGGTTTCCTGCCCGTCGGCGCGTTCCTCGTCTCGGTGCTGACCTTGGTACTGGCCCGCGCGGGGGCGGCGGATCCGGCCGCGCACATCGCCGACACCCGGGCCGCGTGGGGCCGGTTCGCGTTCGGCCTGCCGGTCGTGCTGCTCGCGGCCGCCGCCGGCCTCGCCGGGATGCACTACCTGCCGCTCGCCACCGGCCAGCACCGGTTCGACCCGCGGACCGTGCTGCCGGTGCAGCTCGACATCGGGGACACGATCTCCCCGCTGGCCACGATCAAGAGCCAGCTGCGCGCGCCCGCGCACGACCTGTTCACGGTGCGCTTCGCCGGGGATCCGGCCGGGGTGGACCGCATCCGGACGTCGGCGCTCGACGACTACGACGGGGCGTTGTGGACCGCGCACGACCGGTTCCTGCTCGCCGGGAAGAGCCTGCCGGCCGGCGACAGCCTCGTCGCGCCGCGCCAGGTGTCGCTCACCGTGCGGGTCAGCGGGCTGCCCGGC
The DNA here is from genome assembly GCF_041346945.1 of Amycolatopsis sp. cg9. Lineage (NCBI taxonomy): Bacteria > Bacillati > Actinomycetota > Actinomycetes > Pseudonocardiales > Pseudonocardiaceae > Amycolatopsis > Amycolatopsis sp. cg9. Next base: position 8,947,755 of record NZ_CP166850.1, read on the forward strand.
CCGTACCTGCCCGAGGCCGGTGCGCCGATCCGCACGACGGCGCCGCGCGTGGGCTACAGCGCGAACTCCGGGGTGCTCGCCACCGACGCGCCGACGTTGTCCGGGCTCGGCTACGACCTCGTCGCCGAGGTCGGCAGCAAGGACGGGCTCGAGCACGCGGTCCCCGCCGCCGACGACGGCCACGACTCCGCGCTGCCCCCCGGCCTCCCGCCCGAGCTGCAGGAGCAGGCCGCGACGCTCGCCGGGGCCGTCGACGAGCCGTGGGCCAAGCTCATGGCCATGCAGGAACGCCTGCGCCGCCTGCCCTACAGCCTCGACGCGCGGCCCGGCCACTCCTACGACGCGCTGCGGCGGCTGTTCGGGTCCAACCCCGCCGACCAGGTCGGCTACGCCGAGCAGTTCGCCGCCGCGTTCGCCGTGCTGGCCCGCTCGCAGGGTTTTCCCACCCGGGTGGCGGTGGGCTACCTGCTGAGCCCGGCGCGCCTCAAGGACGGCACCTACACGGTCACCTCGGCCGACGCCCACGCCTGGCCGGAAGTGCACCTGGCCGGCTACGGCTGGGTGGCGTTCGACCCCACGGACCCGCAGCGGCACGGCGGGGTCGCGCCGAAGCAACCGGACACCCCGCCGGCCGGGAACACCGCGAACGACCGGCCCGACGACCACGGCAAGGCCTCGCAGGTCGGCGTCGACCCCGACCTGCCGAAGCTCGCCGGTGACCGGCTCAGCGTCCTCGACTGGGCGCTGATCGTCCTCATCGGACTCGGCGCGCTGGTGCTGCTGACGCCGATCGCCGTCGCCGCCGAGAAGGTCCGGCGGCGCCGGGCGCGCCGGACCGGCAGCCGCGCCGCGCGGATCACCGGCGCGTGGCAGGAAACCACCGACCGGCTGACCGAGAACGGCGTGCGCGTCTCGGCGTCGTCGACGGCGGGCGAAGTCGCGCACCAGGCCGGTCAGGTGCTCGGCGAACGCGCCGGCGCCGTCGCGCTGCTGGCGCCACTGGCCACCGCCGCGGTGTACAGCCCGGCGGAACCGGACGACACGACGGTCGCCGAAGCCTGGGGCCTGGATGCCCGGCTGCGCCGTGAGCTGCGTGGCACGCGCGGGCCGCTCGTGGCCCTGCGGGCCTGGTTCGACCCGCGCCCGCTGTTCGACCGGCGGCGCGACGCCCGCCGCCGCCGGCGGGCGCTGGAGAAGCTGACGAGGGGATGACGTGGTGATGGCAGGTGCCGGGTTCCTGCGGCGACGCTCGACGAAGGCCGGGCTGCTCGGCCTGGCCTCGGCGCTGGCGGTGGGCGGGATCGCCGCCGCCGGAGCCGGGCGCGGCTACCCGGAGCAGGACGTGCGGCTGCTGTCCGGCTCGGCCTGGCTGGCGTCGGCGAACGTCGGCCAGCTGACGCTGCTCGACGGGCCGTCGGCCGAGGTGTCCGCCCAGGTCCAGGTGGCGACGCCGGGGCACGCGCTCGACGTCGTCCAGCAGGGTTCCACCGCCTACGCGGTCGACCGCACGGCGGGCACCGTGCGGCGGGTCGACGGCGCCACCTACGACCCCACCCCGCCCGTCGCCCCGATCGACGCGGCCCGCGGCGGGCTCACCGCGTTCGCCGGCCGCACCACGCTGTACACATTGGACACCCAGCGCGGGCTGATCGCGGCCGCCGACCCGAACACCCTCGCCCCCCGCGGAGACCCGCTGCCGCTGGCGGCCAAGCTCGCCGCCGGCACGGCGGCGCTCGACGACGCCGACCGGCTCTGGACGCTCGACGACGCCACCGGCGACCTCAGCCGGATCGCCGACGGCAAGCGCACCACGCACCGGCAGTTCACGCGGCCGGGCCACAACCTGCTCACCGTCGCCAACGGCAACCCCGTCGTGGTCAACCCGGCCGAGCGCACCGCGACCGCGGTCGACGCCGCCAGTGGCGAAACCACCGGCACGATCCCGCTCGACCTGCGTCCCGACGACGCCCTGCAGATCAGCGGCTCGCCGCACGGCGACCGCCTCTACGTCGTCGCCTCCCGCGGCGTCCTCGACATCTGCGACCTCGCCGCCGCCACGTGCGACACGACGGTCCCGCTCGACGCCGCCACCCGGCGGCTCGGTGCCGCGGTCGAGGCGGGCGAGCGCCTGTTCGTCCCGGACTACACCACCGGCCAGGTCTACATCGTCGACCTCGCCCACCCCGCGGTGATCGCGAAGACCCAGGTGCTCACCCCGCCGACGACGTTCCAGCTGCTCACCCGCGACGGCATCGTCTTCTTCAACGACCCCGCGACCGAGCGCGCCGGCGTCATCCACCTGGACGGCACGGTGCGGGACGTCGCGAAGTACGACCCGAAGAACCCGGACAAGGGCGTGCACAGCGACACCGGCCAGACGCCCGTGCCGCAGCCGCCGACCGGCCAGCAGCCGCCGGCACCGCCGACCACGCCGGGCAGCACCGACACCCCGCCGAGTGGCACGCGGGTTCCGCCGAACGGCCAGGTCACCCCCACCGACGGCCAGGTGCCGCCGCCGGACGGGGTCCCGCCCACCGACGGTCAGTTCCCGCCCGGCACGAACGACCCGGGGCCGCCGACCGACCCCGGTGTCCCGCCGAGCAGCACTCCGCCGGAGCCACCGGTCCTCCGGATCACCCTGAGCAAGAGCAGCCCGATGGCCGGCGAGGACGTCACTGCCAAGGTCGCCGACCAGCACGGCACTGCTCCGGCCACGGCGCGGTGGGACTTCGGGGACAGCACGCAGGGGGACGGCGCGCTCGTCGTCCACCACTGGGCGACCGCCCGGACGTACCAGGTCAGCGTCCAGGCCACCATGCCCGACGGGCAGCAGGCCACCACTTCGGTGAGCCTCACGGTGAGCGAAATCCCGAAGGCCAGGCTGACGGTGAACATCTCGGGCAGCGGGACCGTGACCGGTGGCGGGATCAGCTGTCCCTCGACCTGCACCGTGACCGTCGACAAAGGACAGTCGATCACCCTGGCGGCCCGCCCGGGCCGGGACTTCGCGTTCTCGGGCTGGGGCGGCGCCTGCTCGGGTGCCGGCGCGTGCACGGTGACCGTGGACGCCGACAAGGCGGTGAGCGCCACCTTCACCAGCACGCTGCCCCCGCCGTCCCCGGAGGACTGCGTGAGCCACGACCCGAACCGGCTGACCATCACGGGGAACGACGCCACCGGTTACACCTTGGTCGACAGCGGCAGCCACCTGATGGCCACGCTGGACACCCGGCAGGACGCGGACAACGCCCTCTCGGTCGCCCGGGGGTACACCCAGCACTGCTTCGACAGCCGCGGCGACTCGCGGTCGGACTGGCTGATGGAGTACTGGAAGGGCGGTGCCGGGGTCGCCGGCCCGGTGTCGAACGAGGACTGCTTGTCCTACAACCCCTCGAACCTGAGCATCGCCGAAGTCAACGACGCGAACGGGCAGTGGTGGTCCCTGCGCGACGGCGGCATGTGGATGGAGGCGTTCAAGGCGCAGGGCGACGCCGTCCGCGCCATGCTGGTCGCCCGGCAGCACAGCAGGCAGTGCTTCATCGGCCGGAACAACCGGCGCCCCGACCACCGGGGCCACATCCTCGAGTACTGGCGCTGACCGTGGCCGGTGCGCTGAAGGTCACGTTCACCCCGGAGCGGCTCACGCTCGGTCCGGGCGAGTCCGCCGAGCTCGAGGTGACCATCCAGAACGCGAGCCGCGTCGTGGAGCACTTCGCGACGACGGTCGTGGGGCTGCCGCGGGAAGACCTGTCGTCGGCCGAGCCGGCCGTGATGAAGCTGCGGCCGCTGGAGACGGGCACCGTCCGGCTCCAGGTGAGCGTGCCCGACCACGGCGGCATGGTCGCCGGGGCGTACGCGCTGGGTGTGCTGGTGCGCTCGCCGTACCAGCGGGAGGTCTCGCGGTGCGAAGAGCTGCCGCTCGACGTGCGGCCGGCCCCCGCGCTGGTGCTGGGCGTGCAGCCGGAGATCGTCACCGGCGGCAAGAGCGGGCTCTACGTGCTGAACCTGGCCAACGAGGGCAACACCCCGCTGGCGGTGGCCCTGGCCGGGCGGGACCAGGAGAACCGGGTCGGCTTCGAGTTCCGGCCGCGCGAGGTGTACCTCGAACCGGGGACGTCGGCGGGTGCCGAACTGACGGTGCGCGCGGACCCGCCGCTCACCGGCCAGGAGGCGCGGCGCGCGCTGACCCTGCGTGCGCACGCGGGGGAGGCCGAGGCGGAGCGGCCGGTGACCTTCCTGCAGCGGCCGCGGGTCGCGGGCGGCCTGCTGCGGGTCGCGACCGTCGCGGCCGGGGTGGCCGTCCTGGCCGGCGCCGCGCTCGGCGGCGCGCTGCTCATCCGCAGCGGCAAGGAAACGCCGGCGGCGCAGGTCGCGCCGCTGAGCCAGCCGGCCGTTCCCGGGGCCCCGTCCGCGCCGGGCGGCAGTACGCCGCCGTCGCCGTCCTCGCCGTCGGGTTCTTCGGCCGCGCCGCCGCCGTCCAGCCCGCCGGCGCAGTCTTCGCAGCCCCCGCCGTCTTCGGCGGCGAGCACCGCGACACCGGCCGGCGCGCGCCTGGTGGACTTCAGCCGCCTGCCGGACGGCTCACCACCGGGCAACCGGATCATTTCCGGCGACCTCTACCAGGCCAAGGGTGTCAAGCTGTCCGCCGACACGCAGGTCGCGCCGCCGGGCTGCGAAGACGCGACCGCGGTCGCGCTCCGCACGGCGGGTTCGTTCGGCAGCTTCCTGACCAGTTCCGGCCAGGCGGGCGCCGACGTGTGCAACACCGACCCGGTCCGCGTCGACTTCACGGCCCCGGCGCACTGGGTCCGCGTGACGTTCACCGGCTCCCCGGCGACGACGAGCTACACGCTGACGGCCCAGCTCGACGACGGCTCGACCCAGCAGGTCGCGGCGACGGTGCAGGCGGGCAACGTGGCCTTCGAGGCACCGGCGGGCACGTCGGTCGCCTCGGTCACCTTCGGCCACACGAACCCCGACCGGACCGCGAAGGAGTTCACCGCGATCAAGGCCCTTTCCTACACCCCGGCCCAGTGACGGCCGTGCGTCGCGGACCTCGGCGGCGTCCCTACCGCAGTGCGCCCCGGATTCCGCCTTCGACGGTGTCGCCGACGAGCCAGTCGGTGAGCAGGTACGCGCCGGCGCCGACGACGAAGCCGATGGCGGTACCCACGCCGGGCGCCACCGAGCCGGCGACGGCACCCGTGGCGGCCGCGGCGAGCAGGCCGCTGATCGCTCCGCCGACCGCCGCCCGGCCGCCGCGAGCGGCGTAGTCCGTGCCGGTGTGGGACCGATCGTCCAGGAGCATCCGGCCCAGTTCGACGACGGGAGCGGCCACCGCGCCGCCCAGCGCACCGGCCCCACTGCGCCCGAAGACCACCAGCAGGCGACCGGAGTTCGCGCCCAGCGCGCCCGCGATGCCCTGGGCCGCGGCGGTTTCCACCCCCGCGCCGACCGCGCCACCCGCGGTTCCGGCGATTCCGGCACCGGCCAGGTCGGAGCCGCTCGGCAGCTCGCCGGTGCGCACCAGCACGACACCGCCTTCCACGACCACCGCGACGACGCCGGCGCCGAACCCGGCGGCGAGCGGGTGCCCGCTGAAGGTTCCCTGACGGCGCAACGATTCCGCCATCGTCGCCGCGTCGGCGATGGGCACCACGACCACGTTGCCGGGCGGGATCTGCTGCCCCGGCGGGACGATCGTGGCCGGGCCCCGGTAGCCGCCGGGCACCGCGAGCACGCTGTCCAGTGGGCGGAACAAGGTGCCCGGCGGGAGATCCCCGCCCTGCACCACGATCGCCGTGTACCCTCCGCGCGGACCGCCGCCGGCCAGGTTCGTGCCGAACTGCGCCGGGGTCGGCTCTCCGGCGAAGAAGTAGGTGCCCGGCCGGCCGCTCGGGTCGGTCAGGTTGCGGTAGCCGGCGGACGGATCGAGTCCGACTCCCCCGCCGGCCAGCTCGATGCCCGGCAGGTTGGCCGAGGGCGTGAGGTGGACGGCACCGCGCTGGGCCACCATCGCCGTCTCCTCCGCCGTCATCGCACGGAGGAACGGGTAATAGCGGCCGAGCAGCTGCGGGGCCAGCGACGGTGTCGGCACGGCGCCGGCCGCCGGCGTGGTGCCGGCCGGGTCGAGTTCGGCGATCACGACGGCGGCGACCCCGTGCCGGGTCAGCAGGGTGCCGAGCTGGCGCGAAGTGAACGTCGGCGGTGCGGAAGCGCCCCCGGCGGTACGCGGGTCAGTGGCCGGCGAAGCGATCCGGGCCGCGTCGCCGCCGGCCACCTGCAGCAGTCCGGTGGGCGCGCCGCCGTCGGCCAGCCACACCTGCCCGGACCGCACGCGCCGGTCCCGTTCGACCTGCAGTTCGGTGTAGCGGGCCTCGCCGGCCCCGGCATCGGCCGAGTTCGACCCGCCGCGCTCGAGCCGGCGCAACTCGTCGAAGAGCGCTTGGTTGGTCAAGTTCGCCGCGGGCACGGCGCCGGGCGACGCTCCGCCGTCCGGCTCCCGACGGACCGCGAGCGCCCCACCCGGCGCCGGCGCTGCGGCTCCCGCCACGCTGACGGCCTGCCCCGCGGCCACCCGCCGCCCCGTCTCGGCGGCCTCGCGCTCGTCGTGTTCGTGCGGATCGCTCACCCGCACGCCGCGCGAAACCTCGGCGCCGCCCGTGGACTCCGGCTGCCGCTGGACGGTGTGGGTCAGCTCGTGCGCCAGCGTCTCCCGCCCGGCCCTGGACCCGGGATCGTAGGCGCCTTCGCCGAAGAACACGTCCTGGCCGACCGTGAACGCCCGCGCGCTCAGCTGCGCCGCCAGCGTGGCCGCGGTGCTGTCCCGGTGGACGCGCACGTCCGGGAGGTCCCGGCCGAATCCCGCCGCCATGTCGGCACGCACCCCCGCCGGCAGCGGCGCGCCCAGCCCGAGCCGCGATCGGATCCGGTCGGCCAGCCCGGTTCCGGGCGGCGCGCCGGTCCGCTCGCCGGCCAGCAGCCGCACCACCATCCCGTTGCCGCCCGCCGCCTGCAGGTCGAGCAGCCCCCGAGTCGCGGGTGAAGCGCTCGTCGCCGGCTTCGCCACCGCCGGCTCGGCGGTCTCCACCTTCGAAGCAGGCTCACGCTGTCGCCTCGCCGTCAATTCCACCACCACCTGACACGTCCCGGCCCGCCTGCTGGATCCGTTCCACCCGCACCGGACGCACGGCCTACAGCAGCAGCGCCAGCAGCCAGACCGCGCCGACCGCCAGCAGCGGTACCGCGATCAGCAGCACGAGCTTCCACCACGACCGCCGCCGGGGCGGGGCGGGCGCCACCGCCGGAGGTCTCGGCATCCAGCGGGCCGGGGACGCCGCGCCGGGCCACAGCTCCTCGCCGCACGTCTCGCAGCGCTTGCGGTGCGGTGGGTTGATCCAGCCGCAGCGGCCGCAGTGCGGACCCGGCACCGTCACCCGGCGGGGGCCCGGGTGACCGTACGACGTCGGGTGCGTGCCCGTCGGCGGTGGCGGCCGACCGGCGGGCGGAGGCCCGGTCCCCTGGTCCGTCGGCTTGTAGACGACCTTGCGCGGCTCCTGCTCGGCGACCGCCGGGCGCTCCAGCAGCAACGGGTAACCGCAGTGCGGGCACAGTTTCGCGCCCTGCGGTGGCAGCGGGCGGCCGCACTCCGGGCAACCCGGCTGGGGGCCGGGCCTCATCCGGCACCGCCGGCCGACCGGACCCGCAGGTCCACGCGCACCCCGATCGGCAACTCCTCGGCCAGGAAGGCCAGCAGCTGCTGCTCGGTCAGCCCGCCGGTGTGGTCGAGCCGGACCACCACGACGTCGGTGGCCGCCGGCACGGTGTCGGCGGGGGCGAAGATGCCGCCCGGGTCGATCACCTCGACCCGGCTGCCGGTGAGCGCCTCCAGCAGCGTCTCCACGCCGTGGCGGGTGCCGCGCCACACGAGCGCCTGCCCCACGGCGCGGATCAGGCGCCGCTGCGCCTCCCGGACCTCGGCGTCGCCCACGCGGGTCGCGTCGATCTCCACGCCGAGCCAGGAAGCCAGGTACACCAGCATCTCCGGGGACGCGAGCCCGACGTCGAGTTCGTGCTCGAGGTCGGAGATCTGGTCACGCAGGGAGTCCGCGATCTCCTCGAACCCCCGGACGAACCCGGCGATCACCCGGTCCCGCCCCATCACGGCGGGCAGCTGCGCGAGCAGCCAGCCGCCGGTCATTGCCGCACCACCACCCGGTGGGACACCGACAGGAACAGCTCGTCCGGGTTGAGCCGGACGCGCTGGCCCGCTTCCTCGGGCTGCCGCCTGCCGCGCAGGTCGGCCAGGAACAGGTGCACGGTCTCGGCCCGCGCCACCCCGGCGACGCCTTGCAGCACCGAGAAGACGTCGCCGATGGACAGGTCGGTGTCGAACGGCCAGCCGCGCCCGGCCGGGCCGCCGGTCACCGGGTTGACGTAGGCGTACAGCGCCGATTCGGCGTCGGCGCGGACCTTCTCCGGCTGCACCGTCGGCGCCGCGTGCACCTCGGCGACGACGGTGATGCCCTGGTACGACGGCTCGTCGATGCGGGCCTGCGTGGTCAGCAGCCGGCGGGCGTCGAGGTACACCTTGATCCGGTCGGACAGCTCGCGCGGCAGGGCGAGGTCGGCCAGGCGCAGCGCCTCGGGGGCGACGTCCACCCGCGGCACCACCAGCAGCCGGGCGGGCTCGCCCGACTTCGCCGGCGGCAGGCACCGGGCGCGGGCGACGCCGGGCGCCGCTTCGAGCGTCAACCGTTCGAAGTCCTTCGCCGTCACCGCCCGGTGGCCGCCGCGCAGGTAGAGCGGGCCGCGGATCTTGGCGTTGTCGACGGTCTCGGCGTCGACGCCGCCGGTGGCGGGCTCGAGGTTGCGGACCGAGTCGACCGAAGGGATGGCGCTGAGCGGGATGATCAGCTTGCCGGCCCCGACGTTGCCCCGCCGTCCGCCGCCGTAGCGGTAGCCGGTGACCCACAGCTGGGAGCCCTCTTCCGGGACCGCGCCGTAGTGGCGGACCCGCCCGTCGCGGCCCGTCACGCTCGGCCCGAAGCGGATCTCGCCGGTCGCGCCGGCCCAGGTGAACACCCGGTCGTCCGGGCTCGCGTCGGTGAAGTCGGCCACCTCCGCCCAGGTGCGCACCTCCGGCTCGCTGCCGTTGTCCCGGCGGGCGAGGACCTCCTGCACGGTCTCCCCGCCCCGCCGGGGCAGGACCGGGGCCCGCCGGACGACGAACGCCTGCCCCGGCTCCCCGGTGCTGGTGCCGATCAGCTCGCGCGGCGCCGGCTCGGCGTGGTGGGCCGCCACCTCGCCACCGAGGCCGGTGGCGTGGATCCCGTGCAGCATCGGGGACGTGTCGTAGGTCCGCCCGTCTTCGAGCGGTTCGACGAGCGTGCAGCGCAGCCAGTGCGCGCGGACCGGGCCGATGGCGAGCTGCTCGTGGTCACCCGCCAGCAGCAGAGTGACCGCGCCGGAGGTGTTGAAGCCGTCGCTGGTGTCGGACAGGACCCGGGCGTCGCGCCACCCGCGGCCGTCCCAGCTCTGCCACCGCCGCGGCGGGTTGCGCGGGTCGATCCCCCGGCCCGCCGCCCCGCTGACCTCGACCTCCAGCTCGATCAGGTTGCGGGCCAGTGAGTTTTCGAAGCCGAGGTACAGCGCGTCCGCCACGGTCAGCGAGCCGAACACCGCGATGGACTCCACGCCGAGCTCCTCGGTGTGGTCGGTGAACCGGCCCTCGGTGCGGGTGAGGCAGGCCTGCAGCACCGGCGCCACCAGCTGCAGGTCGCGGTCGGTCATGAAGACGATCTGGTCGGCGTCCGGGCCGGTCTCGGTGCCGACCTGGGAGCCGGCCGGGACGCGGATCGCCTGTTCCGGCGGCGCCGCCAGGGTGAACAGGAGGTCGGCCCGCGCGGGCGAGGCCGACGCCAGCTCGATGCCGACCAGCTCCAGGAACTTCACGTAGAGCCGGTCGGGCACCTGGTTGAGCCGGTAGAGGATCATCTCGGTCATCCAGGCGAACAGCTCGATCAGCGCGACGCCGGGGTCGGAGACGTTGTGGTCCGTCCACTCGGGACAGTGGCGGGCGATGCGCCGCTTGGCTTCGTCCACGATGTCCTGGAAGCGGCGGTCGTCGAGGTGGGGCGCGGGCAGGCTCATGGCGCCGCCTCCTCCTGGGGGATCACGTAGAACGGGAACACGAGGTTCCGGTGGTCGTTCGTCGCCCGGATCCGGTAACCGATGTCGATCGACACGCGCGCGCCGTCCGCTTCGGCGGTGGCGCTCACCGTGAGCGGTTCGATCCGGGGTTCCCAGCGGGCGACGGCTTCCCGCACGCTCTGCTCGATCCGGCCCAGGGTGTCGAAGTTCACCGGCGCGAACAGGTTCTCCCACATCGCGCAGCCGAAGTCCGGGCGCATCACCCGTTCCCCCGGCGCGGTGGACAGGATCAGCCGAAGCGCCGCGTCGATCTCCTCGCCGCCGCCGACCAGCCGCACGCCGCCGCCCGGCGTGAGCTGCCCGGGAAACGCCCAGCCGCGGCCGATCAGGTCCGCCCGTTCCGCCATCGCTCAGCCCACCAGCACGTTCGCCGAACCGGGCCCGATCGCCGACGTCGGCGCGTCGACGGGGTCGTTGCACGTCCGCACCCGGTCGCCGGTGCGGGCCATGCCCTTGCCGTTGCACAGCACGGTCGCCGAGCCGGTCAGCACCGTGCCGGTGTTGGCGGGCGGGCGCGAGAACGACGTGCCCGGCGGTGGCAGGTGCGGTGGCAGGTTCTGCGCGCCGCTGTTCACCGTCGCGGCCGGGAGCCCGTTGACGAGGACGTCGGCGGACAGCCCGGTCACCAGCTTTCCGGCGAACGGCATCGGGGTCGGGGTGGGCACCGGGCCGCCCGGCGAGGGCGTGAGCACGATGTGCGTGTCGGTGCCGGTCACCGGATCACCTTGCCTCGCTGCGGGTTCTCCCATCGTCGCCTTCCTAGTTGAGCTTGATCGGCTTGCCGGACACGGTCACCGCGCCGGTGGCGGTGATCTCCACCTGCGGACCGTCCAGCACGAGCTTCTGGCCGGCCTTGATCTCGATGCGGTCGGCGGTGAGGACGAGCTTGCGCTCGCCGGTCAGCTTCGACTCGGTCTGCTCCAGGTGCAGCAGGCAGCCGGAGTCGCCCAGCTTCAGCTCGATCGAGCTGGCCGGCTCGTCGGTCAGCACCAGCCGGTGGTCCTTGCGGCTGGCGAGGATCCGCCGCTCCACCTTCCCGCCGCGCGACACCGCGGCCTCCGGCGGCGCGTCCTTGCGGCTCCACAGGCCGCCGAGCACCAGGGGCCGCGCCTTGTCGTCGTTCTCGAAGCCGATCAGGACCTCGTCCCCGACCTCGGGCAGCCACTGCACGCCCCGCTTCGCGCCGGCCCCGGGCGCGACCACGCGGGCCCAGGTGCTCTCGTCGTCGGTCAGGGTCGGGAACCGCACCTTCACCCGCGCCTGGCCCGCCTTGTCGTCGTTGTTGGTCACCACCGCGACGACCAGGCTGCCCCAGCCGCGGCCACCGCCGCCGCCGAGCAGGTCGGCCAGCCCGTCGGACTCCTGGCCGCCGCAGACGAACCGCGTCACGTACGGGCGCCCGGTGCCGTAGACGTGCTCGACGCTGGTGACCCGGTACCGGCCGGCCAGGCGGCGGCCCACCCGGTCGAGCTGGACCTCGGTGCCGGCACCCAGCCACGGATTGCCCGTCGCCTCGCCGCGCAGGACCACCTGACCGCCGGAAGCCTTGCGCAGCAACGCTTCCGCCCGCGCGTCCGCTTCGGGTTTGCTCGCCGCCGGGAACTGCCCCGCCCGCCGCGTGACCGCGCCGAAACCCCGGCGCGCGGCGGCGGCCATCTCCGCGACCGCGGGCGCGTCCGACCCCGGGTCCGGGGTACTGGCCCGGCCGGTGACGGCCCGCTTGTCCACCGGGTCCCATGCGGTGACGACGACCTCGTCGCAGGCGTCCACGGAGGCGAAGCGCACCCGGAAGTCGTGGAGGTTGTCCCCCCACACCAGCACCGGCGGCCGGCGCCGCCCGGCGGGCTTGCGCTTGAAGTGGAACTTGCGTTCGGTGATCCAGAAGTCGTAGCCGATCCGGTCGGCGATGCGCCGCAGGAACGCGTAGTCGGTTTCGCCGTGCTGCAGCGTGTGCTCGCGGATCTCGCTGGTGCCGTCGACGTCGGCGTCGAGGCCGTACTCCCCGGCGATCCGGCGGGCGACATCGGCGTCGGTCATGTTGGTGAACGCCCGCGACTTGCCGCCGCGCGCCAGGCGGTGGGTCAGGTCCAGCCCGGTCACCACGAGCTCGTGCCGTCCGCCCGCGCCGGCCTCGACGGAGATGGCGGTGACCTCGCCGGAGGTGACGACCACCGGCTCGCCCTCCGCGCGGAACGCGATGTCGATCGCCGTGCCGAGCCGGAACCGGTCCTCGTCGAACAGCTCGAAGTGCTGGTCGTCGAAGCGCAGCAGGAACGTGTCGGGCAGCTGCACGGACTCTTCGACCTGCACCAGCGTGAGCCGCCCGTACAGCTCGGTGCGCAGCGGCGAGCCGTCGACGGTGACGAGCACGCCGTCGAGGCGGCGTTCCTCAGTCACGGTGGCGCACCTCGAGCTCGGGCACCGCCAGCGAAACGCCGTCGGGCAGCCGCAGGGGGTCCAGGATGCCGTTGGCCTCGGCGATGACCCGCCACCGGGTCGGGTCGCCGTAGTGCGCGGCGGCGACCCGGTCGAGCGTCTCCCCGGGCAGCAGCCGGTGGACGGTGTGCAGCGACGGCGTGGCCGACGTCGGGTTCTGCAGCGGCAGCTCGGCTTCGTCCTTCCACTGCTTCAGTGAAACGTCGGCCTTGGCGCGCAACGGCGTGCCACTGCCGGCGAAGTAGGTGAACCGCACCTGCAGGCGTTCGACCACGGCTTTGAAGGAGTAGGTGGCGCCCCAGTGGAATTCGACCCACGGCGGGCGGGCGGAGTTGCGCCCGCGGTCGGAGCCGGCGAGCTTCGGGTCGACCTTCATCAGGCCCAGCAGCCGGTCGGTGTGCTCGGTGACCGGGTCGCCGGTGCGCGTGGTGTCGAAGGTCAGGCTCATCGTCAGCGTCGCCGACTGCCCGGCCTGGAACCGCAGCTGCGGCGCGTTCTTGCCCTTGGCTTCCTTCGCGCTCCAGGTGTTGGACTTGGCGATGGTGAGCTCGGCGGGGTTGAACATGCAGTCGATCCGCCCGCCGCCTTCGATCTGCAGGTACGCCTTGACCGGAGCGGACATCAGAACACCCCCGTGTACCGGCCGCCGCGGCGTTCGAGCTGGCGCAGGACGCGCGCTTCGATGGCCTCGGCGATCCGGTCGAGATCGACGCCCGCGCCCGGCGGTCCACTCGCGACGGTCACCGCCGCGCGGTTCGCCGTCTCGGCAACGGGTCCGGCCGCTTCGCCGGCCGTGTCCCGGGCCTCTCCCGCCGCGACTTGCGCGGCGGCGCCGAAGTACTGGGTGACCGGCTGGCGGGCCTGAGCGACCTCGTCGGCCACCGCGGCCTTCGCGGCCTGCGTCGCGACGTCCACGACCCCGCCCGCACCGGCCCCGCCGACGGGCAGGCGGTCCACGACCCCGGCGGAGACGGCCCGATCGGCCGTGCTCCGGACGGCTTCACCGGCCGAACGGGCGGCCCGTTCGTCCTCGTCGGCCGCCCCCTCGGGCAGCCCGAGCAGGAACCGCGGCCGCCCGACCGGGCGGCGGGCGTGCGCGAGTTCGTGCGCGAGCACGCCGAGCGCGGCAGGCCGGGAGCCGGGCGGCGTGCTCAGGTGCACGGTGCTGCCGGTGGTGGCCCCGAGTGCCCCGGCGGCGGCGAGCGCCGCCCGGGTGCGCGGCCCGGTGGTGTAGCGCACGGGAGAGTTCCCGGCCAAGCGGTGGACGAGCGGCCGGAGGACAGCGGGGAACGACCGAGGAGTTTCCAGCGGCTGCCGGGCGACGGCGGCCCGCCACCGGCGTTCGGCGGTCCGCGGTTCCCGCACCGGGCCATCGGCGGCGGAACCCGGCGGCGCGGCTGCCCTCCGGACGAGCCGCCTGCCTGCCGAAGAGTTCGTGTGGGGCGAGATCGTTCCCGCGGAGGCCCTTCCGGCTGAACGCCCACTTGCCGGCACCACTCGTCGGGTGGGGTCCGCGCCGGCCGGAACCGGCCCGAGCGAGGTCGCTCGCCCGGAGGCCGATTCGGCCGCGCTCGCCCCGGACCGAGCGCCGGTCGCACCCGGGTTCTTTCCGGCCAGGCGCGCCCCGGCCGGGATTCCGACGGCCACGCCGATTCCGGGCAAACCCGCGCGGACCGGGATCCCGACAGCCGAAGTCACGCCGGCCGGGCCCGGCGCAGCCGAGTCCATTCCGATCAGGCCCGCGCCAACCGGGCTCCCGCTGGCCGAACTCCCACCGGCCGGACCGGATGCGGCCGAGTTCATTCCGGTCGGGCTCGCGCCTAGCGGGATCCCGCCGGTCAGACCGAGTGCAGCCGAGCCCGATCCGGCCAGGCCCGGACCGGCCGAACTCCCACCGGCCAAGCCGATTCCGGCCAAGCCCGCGCCGGCCGAGCGCCGCCTCACCGAAGCTCGCACGGCCAGGCCCGCACCGGCCCAGCCTGCCACTCCCCCAGTCGTGCCGGTCGGGCCCGCACCGGCCGCGGTTGCTCTTCCCCAAGCCGTGCTGGTCGGGCCCGCACCGGCCGCGGTTGCCGTTCCCCCAATCGTTCCGGCCAAGCCGGCCAGGCGCCCCATTGCCGGATCCGTCTTCGCCGAAGCCACTCCGGCCAGACCACCCCCGGCTAGAATCCCCCGCCTCGAAGCCGTCCCAGTCGGCCCGGCACCGACCGAAGGCCCCGCAGCCAGCGAGGCGGGCCGGGCAACCCGACCCGCCACGGCGAGCGGCGTCTTGCGCACGACCGCCGGCGTTCCCCGGCCGGCAGCAGCCCGGCTCGTGAGCGCGATCGTCCGTGGCACCAGCGGTTTCGACGCCGGCCGAGCCGTGGTCACGGCCGGGTCGGAACTCGACCTGGCCACCATCCACCGGGCGACCACGCGCCACCAAGGCGGCCGCACCGCGAGACCGGACACCGCACCGCCCGGCCGCTGTCCCGTGCGCGCGCGGCGCGGGAACAGCCGGCGAGTCACCCGCGAAAGCCGGCCGAGAGCCGTGGCGCCGAGGCTACTTCTCCGGTTTGAAGCCACAGTGGCACACCTCCAGCTCCTCGACGGCGAGATCGCGGGAGGACGCCGCCAGCCGCGGGCCCGTCCACTTCACCGGGTACGCCTCGACGAAGCTCCAGCGGCGCACGGTCTTGCCCGTGGTGTCCAGGAGCTTCACCGAGCCGCCGAGGCGCTCGAGCCGGTTGTCCGCCTTGGCGAACCCGTCACCGGAGCACTTCGCGAACCACTCGAACAGGTTGTCCGATTCGGTGATCCCGCGTTTGAGCACGAGGTTCGGCCACTTCATCCGGCCCGGCAGCTTGTGCGTGTAGTGGTTCTGGCCGCCTTCGGCCAGCTCCTCCGTGTCGATCTGCACCGACAGCCCCGAGACCTCGGTGAACGCCCCGATCGTCAGGCCGTCCACCAGGAACACGAACCGGCCGGTGAACGGCGGGTCAGGCGTGCGTGCCGTCCCGGTCACCCTCCACCCCCTGCCAGAACCGCTCGTTCAATCCGCCGACCTCGGTGAGCAACCTGATCCGGTCGCCGTGTTCGAGGTCGAGCAGCTGGTCAAGGCCCCAGTGCAGGTGGTAGGCCAGGTAGGCGACCTCCCGCCAGAGCTCGTCGACGGCGTAGCGCGCTAGTCCACCGCCAGCACCTCCTGCGGGAAAGGGCTGCCCGGCTCCAGCGTGTCCAGGATGGTCGCGTCGCCGAAGTTGATGATCCGGTAGAAGTCCTGCAGGTACTGGTAGTCGCCGACGAACAGCTTCTCCACCACCTTCGGCGTCACCTGGCCGACGTCGCCCAGCTCGGTGATCACCTTCGCCAGGACGATCACCGTCGCGTAGGCCTCGTTCTCCTTGACCCGGGGGTCGCGCAGCGGCTCGATCTCGTCGCGCGCGCAGGCCAGCCGCATGACGCCGGTGCGGTGCAGCGAACCTTCGTCGTCCACGTAGCCCTTGGGCAGCGTGAACGCGTATTCGGTGTGCAGGCTCACGCGCGGACCAGGCCTTCGTGGGTGATGACGACCTTCTCGGTCGCGACGTCGTTGGCGCCGGCGTCGAAGTCCGCGCCGGTCCACTTGGACGGCCACCCGTCGGTGAAGTTCCACCGGGCGACCTCTTCCATCTTGGAGTTCTTCGCGACGATCGACCCGTGCCGCCGGGCCTTGTCGATGTCGCCGTCGATCACCTCCTTGCGCCACTCCCACAGCGAGTGCGAGCTGTCGATCCGGCGTTCCAGGGTGATGTCGGACCACTTCATCGCGCCCGGCTGCTTGCGGATGATCATCCGGCCGTCCTTGGTGACTTCCTTGTACTCGATCGTCTCGGTCTCCGACTCGATCCCGGAGACCTTGCGGAAACTCCCCATTTCGACACTGTCGATCTCCAGCACGAAGACCGACGTCGTCGCGAGATCCGGCACTTGCTACTCCTTCCGGGAGCTACTCCGACGTGCGCTATTCCGACGTCGTGGCGCCGCCCTGCCACTGGCTGATCCGGAACACGACGAACTCGGCCGGCTTCACCGGGGCGAGCCCGACGTCGACGACCAGCTTCCCCTCGCCCACCGAGGTCTCCGGGTTGTTGGACTCGTCGCACAGGATGTAGAAAGCCTGGTCGGGCGTGGCGCCGACCAGGGCGCCCTGCATCCAGAGGCCGTGCAGGAACGCGGCGACGGTGCGCCGGACCCGCGCCCACAGGTCGCTGTCGTTCGGTTCGAACACGACCCACTGCGTTCCGCGCCGGATGCTCTCCTCGATGAAGATGAACAGCCGCCGCACGTTGACGTAGCGCCAGCTCTGGTCGGTCGCCGCCAAGGTGCGCGCACCCCAGATCCGGATCCCGTTGGCGCCGAAGGACCGGATGCAGTTGACCTGCGCGGGGTTGAGCAGGTCCTGCTCGCCGTCGGTGACGTCGTTCTCGAGCCGCGCGACGCCGCGGCAGACCTCGTTCGCCGGCGCCTTCCACACGCCGCGGCTCCCGTCCGTGCGGGCCCAGACACCGGCCACGTGCCCGCTCGGCGGCACGGTGAGGAAGCGGTCGCCGTTCGTCGAACCCGGGCGGGTGAGCGGGTTCGGCACCACCAGGTGCGGGTAGTACGCGACGCCGAACGCGCTGTCCTTGCCCAGTGCCGAGCGCCATTCCAGCGCGCGCTGCGCGTCGAGGCCGGGCGGCGCGTCGAGGATCGCCATCTTCGTCCGGCTGCGCTCGCACCAGTCCACCAGCCGGCCCTGGGCGGCCAGGTAGAGCTCGTCGTCGAACGAACCGTCGTCGCGGGTCGCGAGGGTGATCAGGTCGGGGACGGCCACCATGCTCACCGTGTCGGCGACCGCGAGCCCGTTGTACCCGGTGCGGGCCGCCTCGGATCCTTCGAACTCCTGCGGCGAAACGCTCGCCGCGACCGGGGCGGCGGGTTCGATCGGGTACCGGCCCGGTGCCGGCAGCCGGTCGGTCAGCGCCGTGCCGGGGACGTTGTGCACCTCGACCCGGATGAGCTTGGAGCGCCCGTTGACCAGCTTCTCCACGCCGCGCTGGCCGCGGCCGAGGCCGACCGCCGGGTAGTCCTCCCTGACCTGCCCGTCTTCCACGACCTTCAGGGTGAACTCGCCCACGGCGGGTTCCTCGCCCTCCGCCGGCGGTGCGGGCGGCTCGATGACGACCTCGCAGCGCGAGCCCGGCTCGAGGGCCTCGACCGTGAGGGTTTCGATCTCCTGCTTGCCACCGGTCACCAGGACGCGCCGGGGCCGGCCCGCCGAGCCGTCCGGGGCCGGGATGCGCACGATGTAGCAGGTGGTGCCGCCGTTCTCGAAAAAGCCCTTCACCGCGTGCGGCAGCAGGATGCCGGGCGCGAACCCGCCGTAGATCCGCTCGTACTGCGGCCAGCTCGTCACCAGCTGCGGTTTCACGCCTTCCGCGTCGGCCGGATCACCGGCCTCGGCGTGGTAGGCAGCGGTGAACCCGACGAAAGCCGCGACCGAGGTGCCGACCCCCTGCAGTGGCATCGACCCGCTCGGGCGTTCCTCGATGTAGACCCCTGGGGCGCCGTAGGTCGCCGCCATGTTCGACTCCTAGGTTCGGACGTGCATTTCTCGCCGAATCATTCGGCGCTCCGTCAGATATTCGCGCGAACGTGCCTGATGCCGTGCCACCCTCCCCTGCGCGTTTCTCCGTACAAGGGGTAAACATTGCCCACACCGCAATTCAACGTCAAGCCCCTCGACGGGTTCGTCGCCGGACGGCAACCGCTCGGCCGGCACCGCACCCCGCACCGGCGAATTCCCCTTTGACCGCCCGAAGGGGCAGCGAAGATCAACGGCGCCCGCCGGATCTTGTTCGGCCGTCCGCCGCAGCAATGCATGACCCGAACGCCCCAGCGCGCCACCCGGCCCGAAATCCGGACGAGGTCGCCCGACAATTCTCGGCGAAAAGCCGATGCCGTTTCGCCAAAATGCTCCGGCGAGCGCGGAGTCCGTCACTGATCGAGCCCGTGCGGACACGGCGCCCGGTACGGGATTTCGTCGGAAACGTATTGGTGCCAACGTTCCGAGGTGAGGATGTCAGCACCTGCGCTGATAAAGCAGGACGCCTCCGGCGCAGTCGCTGCGCCGGAGGCGTCCTCTGGTTCGTCGTGCCGGTGGTGGCGCTCAGCCGCGCAGGGCGCTGCCCGCCTGCCAGGCGCTCCAGCTGATGGCCCAGTCCCCGTGTCCGTTGTTGATCGACAGCTGCGGGCCGCCCGAGTTGGTGATCTCGACGACGTCGCCGACGTTGAAGGTGTCGAAGAACCACTTGGCGTTCTCGGTGTTCATGTTGAGGCAGCCGTTGGAGACGTTGTCGCTGCCCTGCACACCCACCGTCTTCAGGTTCTCGTGCAGGTATTCACCGTCGTTGGAGATCCGGACGTTCCAGTTCTCCGGCGCCTTGTAGTAGCCGGGGTCGCCCTCGCACACGCCGTAGCTGCAGGAGTCCATGATCTTGTGGTCCTCCTTCGACAGCACGGTGTGCGTGCCGTTGAAGGTCGGTGTCGGGCCCCGCGGCGGGGTGTCGGCGGTCTTGCCCATGCTGATCGGCGCGGTTTTCACCAGCTGCCCGTTGTGGAACGCCTTGATCTGGTGCGTCTTGCCGTCCGCCTTGGCGATCCAGGAGTCGTGCACCTTGTAGGTGGCCGAGACGTCCTGGCCGCCGTACACGCCGCCGCCGATCGGCGTGCCGAAGGTCGTGGTCTCGAGCTTCACCGTCGAGCCGGCCTTCCAGTAGTCCTTGGGCCGGAAGTGCACTTCGCGTTTGCCCACCCAGTACCAGCCGCCGTCCTGGGCCGGGGACGACGTCACCTTGAACGACTTCTCCACCGCGGCCTTGTCGGTGATGTCGTGGTCGAACTTCAGGCCGATGACCAGGCCGACGCCGAAATCGCCGGACGACGGCTGGAAGAGCGACGGCGTGGCGACCCCGGCCGGCTTGAGCGTGTGCACTTCCCCGTGCTGCTCGGTCGCCGCGCCCGCCTGGTTCACCGCGGTGGCGGCCACCTGGTACGTGGCCCCGTACCGGAGGTGGTCCTTGCTGGTCCACGTCGTCTTGTCCGGCGAGAGGTCGCCCTCGACGGCGTTGCCGGTCTGCGGGTTCGTGACCGCGACCGCCTGCAACGTGCCCCCCGACGCCTTGACGACGATCGGGTCCTTCGGGCTCAGCTGGTCTCCGGCACCGGGCACGAACGCCACCGTCGCGGCCGGTACGCCGGGTACCGCCGCCGTCCCTGACGCACCGACGGCTCCGGCCGCTTGCGCGGTCCCCGCGGTCTCGGTCTGTCCACTACACGCAGCCAACAGCAGGGCCACCACGCCGAGCCCGGCGATACGGATCACTCTCACGTCCCATCAGACGTTCCAACCCACCCGAAGTTGGGTAACGATCCGATCTCCCGCGTGACGAACCGGTGCCGGCTCAGTCCTCGAGGCCGGCGTGCTCGAGGTCGAGCAGCCGCTGGATGCGGCGGCGGGTGCCGTCGGTGATCTCGCCCGCCTCGAACAGGCGGGTCAGCTCGGCCGCCTCGACGTCGATCAGCTCGCGCCGCAGGGCCCGGTAGTCGATGCCGCGCACCCAGTCGTCCTCACCGGTGTCGCCCCGGATGTGGTCGAGGCGCGCCTGCCAGCCCGCGCGGAGCTGGTCGACCGCGAACGCCGGCGCGGACTCGGTCTCGGCGAGGTGGTCCAGGTGCGACAGGCCGGCTTCGGCGAGCTTGCGGCGGGCGGCGGAGTACTCGGTGCGCAGATCGGCCGGGTCCAGCGCGATCCCCGCCCGGCGGACCAGCGGGGCGAGCGTGAAGCCCTGGACCACGAGCGTCAGCACGATCACCGCCGTCGTCAGCAGCAGGACGAGGTCCCGCGCGGGCAACGCCGAACCGTCCAACGTGGCCACCGGCAGGGACAGCGCCGCCGCCAGCGGCACCACGCCGCGCGCGCCCGCCCACGAGACGACCGCGGGGACCTGCCAGGAGATCCGGCCGGCCTCGCGCCGTTGCCGCACGGCCGAAAGCACGAACACCAGCAGCAGCCGCGCCAGGACGAGCGTCGCCGCGATGGCCACGGCCTGCAGCAGCCACCACGCGCCGTCGCCGGCCACCCGCCGCACCAGCGCGGGCAGCTGGAGTCCGATGAGGCCGAACACGACGCTCTCCAGCAGGAACACCACGGTCTGGTAGACCGCGCCGACCTGCAGCCGGATCCGCGCGGTCGTCAGCCGTTCGGCTTGGGTCCCGAGGATCACACTGGCCACGACCACCGCGGTGACGCCCGACCCGCCGACCGACTCCGCGACGAGGTACCCCGCGTACGGCGTGACCAGCGAAATCACCGTCTCCAGCACCGGGTCCTCGGTCCGGCGCCGGATCAGGAACGCGCCGAGCGCCGTGAGCACGCCGACCGCCAGGCCACCGCCCGCGAGCAGCCCGAACTCCCCCAGCGTCCGGCTCCACGACGCGGCCCCGCCCGCGACGGCCAGGAACAACGCCACCCGGAACAGCAGCAGGCTGGTCGCGTCGTTGAACAGGCTCTCCGCCTGGATCAGCGCCTGGACCCGGGGCGGCAGCGCCAGCCGCCGCGCCAGGGCCGTCACCGCGACCGGGTCGGTGCTCGCCAGCACCGCGCCCAGCACGAACGCCATCCCCACCGGCAACGGCGTGACCGCGACCGCCGTGCCGATCACCGCCGCGGCCGAGAGCAGCACCAGCCCGACCGACAGGACCGCGACCGGCCGCCCGACCGCGCGCAGGTCCCGCCACGGCAGCTCCTCCCCCGCCGCGAACAGCAGCGGCGGGAGCACGACGAGGCTGATCACGTCCGGGGTCACCTGCACGACCGGCACCCCGGGCAGCAGCCCCACGGCGACGCCGGCGACGACCAGCAGCGAGGGCGCCGGAACCCGCAGCCGCCGGGCGAAGGTGGCGACCACGGTCGCGACGACCACGAGGAACAGTACGGTTTCCACACCACGCATCAGCCGGTCCTCCAGATCCGATCCGGATGCCGACCAGACTTCCCGGCGCGCCGGGATCAGGCTACGCGACACACCTCGACGACCGGGTGCGGTCACCGGGTTCGGGCCCCGCGGCACCTCCGCGCGGCTAGCCTGGCGCGGTGACGATCGAGCTGGTCCTGCTGCCGCGGGTGGCCTGCCGCGGCCGGGAAATCACCAGCCCCCGCCTCGGCGGGCTGCTCGCCCTGCTCGCCGAGGAGCTGCGCACCGGCGCGAGCACTTCCCGCCTGATCGACGGGCTCTGGCCGGACGAGCGACCGGAACACCCCGCCAAGGCGCTCCAGGTGCTCGTGTCCCGCGCGCGGGCCCGGCTCGGCGCCGACGTCGTCGAAGCCACGCCGACGGGCTACCGGCTCACCCTGGCCGAGCACCGGGTGGACGCCGGCGCGGTGCTGCTCAGCGCCGCCGCGTGCGCGCGGCTTTCCCGCGAAGGCGACCACGAAGCCGCACTCGCCCACGCCGAAGCGGGCCTCGCCCTTTGGACACCGCCCGCGCACGACTCCGGCGGCACCGATCCCCTGAGCGCGCTGCGGACGGCCCGCGCCTCGACGAGCCGGTGGCTGGTCCGGGCCCGCGCGCTGTGCCGGTCACGGCTGGGCCGGGCCGGCGAGGCGGTCGACGAGCTCGCCGGGCTGGTGGCCGAACGACCGCGCGACGAAGAGCTGCTCGTGGAACTGCTCCGCAGCGAAGCCGCGACGGCCGGGCCCGCTGCCGCGCTGGCCCGGTACGAGGACTACCGGCGCACCGTGCGCGAGGAGCTCGGCAGCGACCCCGGACCGGCGCTGCGCGAGCTGCACCGGCAGCTGCTGCGGGGTGAGGCGCCCGCGGTCCGCCACGGTGTCGCGCACGAGCCGAACCCGCTGCTCGGCCGCGACACCGACCTGGCCGCCGTCGCCGGGCTGCTGCGGACCTCCCGGGTCACCTCGATCGTCGGCGCGGGCGGGTTGGGCAAGACCCGGCTCGCGCACGCCGTCAGCCGCCGGGCCGACCAGCGGATCGTGCACTTCGTGCCGCTCGCCGGCGTCACGCACGACGACGACGTCGCCGCCGAAGTCGCCTCGGCGGTCGGGGGCGCCGACGCCGCCGGGCCACCGGGCAGCCGCCCGCCCGCACCCCGTGACGCCGTGACCGGCATCCTCGACGCGCTCGGCGCCGGGCCGGCCCTGCTCGTGCTCGACAACTGCGAACACGTCGTCCGCGGCGCCGCCGACCTGGTCCGGGCGCTGGTCGCGCTCAGCGCGGACCTGCGGGTGCTCACGACCGGCCGGACGCCCCTGGACCTCTCCTCGGAGTCGGTCCACCCCCTGCCGGAGCTGAGCCCGGCGACCGCCGCCGAACTGTTCCGGCAGCGGGCCCGCGCCGTCCGGCCGGACGTCGAGCTTCCGGACGAGGCCGTCCGGCAGCTGTGCGCGCACCTCGACGGCCTGCCGCTCGCCATCGAGCTGGCCGCGGCGCGCAGCAGGGTCATGTCGGTCCCCGAGATCGCCCGGCACCTCGACGACCGGTTCGCCCTGCTGCGCGGCGGCGCCCGCGACGCCCCACCGCGGCACCGCACGCTGCAGGCCGTCATCGACTGGAGCTGGAACCTCCTCGACCAGCGGGGAGAAGCAGCCATGCGAGCCCTGTCGGTCTTCCCCGGCGGCTTCACCACCGGCGCCGCCCGGCACCTGCTCGGCGACGCCACGGTCGAGCTGCTCGACCAGCTCGCCGGCCACTCGCTGCTCAAGGTGCTGGACACCCCGGCGGGCACGCGGTTCCGGATGCTGGAGACCGTCCGCGAGTTCAGCGCCGCCCGCCGCGAGGAAGCCGGGGAGACCGAGCAGGCCACCACCGGCTTCCTGGCCTGGGCGGTGGAGTTCTCCCTGGCCCACCACGACGCGCTGTTCGGTGCCGACCTCGTCCCGGCCATGCGGCGGGCCGGCGCCGAGCAGGACAACCTGGTGCACGCGCTGCGGTACGGGATCGACCACGAGGACGGCGCGACCGTGGCGGCGACGGCCGCCGTGCTGGGCGGGCTGTGGACGTTCGAGTCGAACTTCGGCCGCATGGCCGCGCTCGTGGCGGACACCGCCTGGCTCCTTTCGCACTTCCGCCCCGAGCCCGGCCTCGTGGCCGCGACCCGCGCGACGCTGGTGCTGAGCGCGGTGAACAGCTTCCTGTTGCAGGGTCCCCGCCCCGCTCGCGCCCTGGTCGCCCTCCGGCGGCTCCCGCCCGCCGCACCCGGCACCCTCGTGCACGCCGCCGAGCAGGTGATCGGCGCGGCGGCCGCGGCGGGCTTCGAGCCGTTGTTCGCCTTGTGCGCCAACAACGATCCGCTCGTCGCCGGGCTGGCCGAAGGCGTCGCCAGCTACGCGTGGTCGGCGCTCGACGCCCCGGACCGCGCCCTGGCCGCGGCCGGACGCATGGTCGCCGTGTTCGACGGCCGCGAGTCGCCGTGGCTGCGCGCCGTCGCCCACGCCCGGGTCGGCGAGCTGTGCCTGGAGCTGGAACGCGGGCAGGACGCGCGGCGGTCGCTCGGCACGGTGCTCGCCGTGCTCGACGAGACCGGTACCTGGCCAGGCGCGGCCCGGATCCGGGGCGCGCTGGTGCTGGCCAACCTGCAGATCGGCGCGATCGACGAGGCGGAGCACTGGCTCGAGCAAGCCATGCTGAACGGCGGCAGCGAGGTGGCCGGTGCGTCCATGGTGGACGTCGGTGCCCGCGCGGAAATCCTGCTGGCCCGCGGCGACACCGACCCGGGCCTGCGCCTGTGGCGCCGGACCGCCGAACGCCAGCGCTCCACGATGGACACCGGCCCCGGCGCCGACGGCTGGGCGTGGGAGACGCAGGCCGTCGCCGTCGTCGCCCACGCCCACCACCGGCGGCTCGACCTCGTCACCGAGATCACCGGCGACCTCCCGCGCGTGCTGCCCGGCCTGCTCGCGGACCCCGCGATGTCGGTCCCGGTCTGCGGGGCCCTCCTGCTGGCGCTGGCCCTGACCGACCTCGACCGCGCGGAGACGGCCGGCGAGCGGTCCGCGGCCGTGCGCCTGATCGCCCTCGCCGAGCGCTTCCGGTACGTGCGGGGCTTCCACCCCACGATGTCCTCGGCCCGCATCCGCGCCGTGGCCGAACGGGCCGACGAGCCGGCGTACGCCGACGCGCGGTCGGCATACGCCGGCCTCGGCCGGGAAGAGCTCCGAGCGGCGGCCATCGCGGCGGTGGCGCTCAGGCCGCCGGATCGCGCCTGAACAACGCCCGCGCCCAGACGTACCCGGCCAGCGTGAAGCCGGCGCACCACGCGACCGCGAGCCACGCGCTCCCGCCGACCGGCGTGGCGAGCGTGAGCCCGCGGAGGGTGTCGATGATCGGCGTGAACGGCTCGTTGCGGGCGAACCAGCGCACGGCCCCCGACATCGTGTCCGTTGGCACGAACGCGCTGCTGAGGAACGGCAGCACCTGCACGAAGAGGATGAACAGGTTCGCGCCCTCGGCGTTCTTCGCCGCCAGCCCGACGGCGACGGCGAGCCAGGTGAGCGCGAACGCCAGCAGCAGCACCATTCCCAGCGTCGCGAGCCAGCCGCCGAAGCCCGCCGCGGGCCGGAACCCGAACGCCAGCGCCACCCCGACGACGAGCACCGCGCTGACCATCGTGCGCAGCACCGCGCCCAGGACGTGCCCGGTCAGCACCGACACCCGCGCGATCGCCATCGTCCGGAACCGCGCGATGATCCCCTCGGTCATGTCCCGGTTCACCGCCAGCGCCGTCATCGAAGCCCCGTACCCGACGGTCATCAGCAGGATTCCCGGCACCAGGTAGTCGACGTACGCGCCACCGCCCGGCCGGGTGGCGAACCCGGCGTTCAGCGCACCGCCGAAGACCCCGACGAACAGCAGCAGGAGCAGCACCGGCATGCCCAGCGACATGATCATCATCCCGGGGTACCGGCGCAGGTGCTTCAGGTTGCGCCGCAGCATGGTCGCCGAATCGCGCACCGCGTAGCTCATCGGGCGGCCTCCTTTTCGGTGGTGAGGGCGAAGAAGACGTCGTCGAGGTCCGGGGTGTGCACCGACAGGCTGCCGACGGCCACCCCCGCGCCGTCCAGCCGGTCGAGCAGGCCGCGCAGCGAGCGGACGCCGCCGTCGCCGGGCACCGAGAGCGTGCCCGCGGACTCGTCGCGCGTGCCCTCTCCGAGCGCCCGCGCGGCCGCTTCGAGGCTTTCGGCGTCGGCGAACTGCAGCCGGACGTGCCCGCCGGGGACCCGCCGCTTGAGCTCGTCCGGCGTGCCTTCGGCGACCACCTTCCCGTGGTCGAGCACCGCGACGCGGCCGGCCAGTTCGTCGGCCTCGTCCAGGTACTGCGTCGTCAGGAAGACGGTGACACCGCCCGCGACGAGGTCCCGGATGATCCGCCACACGGTCTGCCGGCTGCGCGGGTCGAGCCCGGTGGTCGGCTCGTCGAGGAACAGGACACGCGGCGCGCCGGTGAGCGTCATCGCCAGGTCGAGCCGCCGCCGCATCCCGCCGGAGTAGGCCGACACGAGCTTGCCCGCGGAGTCGCCGAGGTCGAACCGCTCGAGCAGCTCGGCGGCCTTCCGCCGCCCTTCGGCGCGGCCGAGGTGGTGCAGGTCGGCCATCAGCAGCAGGTTCTCTTCGCCGGTCAGCAGGTTGTCGACCGCCGAGAACTGCCCGGTGACCCCGATCGCGGCGCGGACCCCGTCCGGCTCGCCGGCCACGTCGTGCCCCGCGACCGAGGCCTGCCCGCCGTCGGCGCGGATCAGGGTGGACAGGATCCGCACGGCGGTGGTCTTGCCCGCACCGTTGGGCCCGAGCAGGGCGAAGATCGTGCCCGCGGCGACCCGCAGGTCGATGCCGTCGAGCACGACCTGGTCGCCGAAGGACTTGCGCAGCCCGCTGGCCGCTATCGCCGGGGTGGTCACGGTTCTCCTCTCGTCCGCCCGCGGCCTCGGCGGCCACGGCTGGGAAGAGGATGCGGAGCCCCGGTTTCAGGCCGGTTTCAGGTCGCTTTCCGGCCGAGCGACCCCTGAGGGACGAGCCCGTTCAGAGCACTGGACAAGACCCCACTATTCAGCGTTACTATGTACCGGTACTCAGCAAGACTGAGTAGCACGAGGAGGCGGTTCATGGGCAAGCAGATGACGGAGATGCTCAAAGGCGTACTGGAAGGCTTCGTCCTCGCGATCCTGGCCGGCCGGTCCGCGTACGGCTACGAGATCACCGCGTGGTTGCGGGAGCAGGGCTTCTCCGACATCGCCGAAGGCACCGTCTACGCGCTGCTGATCAGGGTCGAGCAACGCGGGCTCGTCGACGTCGAGAAGGTCCCGTCCGAAAAGGGGCCGCCGCGCAAGGTGTTCTCGCTCAACGCACGGGGTCGGCAGCACCTCGACGAGTTCTGGAAGAACTGGGGCTTCCTCTCCGAACGCCTCGAACAGCTCCACCGAGGAGGGAAATGACCATGTCCGACACGGAAGACGGCGGCTTCGTCTCGAAGTTCCTCACGCTGGTGATCGGCGACAAGCGGCGCTGGCGGCAGTACAAAGCGCGCGTCAAGCAGCTCCCGCCGAACTACCGCACGGCGGTCGAGGGGATCGAGCGGTACCTCATGCACTTCGGCTCGCTGGACAGCGACAACGCGGCCTCGCTGTTCGAGGACGTCGCCGACCTGTTCGAGCGGGCCGCGGCCGACGGTACGCCGATCCGCGAGATCGTCGGAGCCGATCCCGTCGAGTTCGTGGACGAGCTGATCCGCAACTACGCGAAGAGCGGCTACGTCGCCCGCGAGCGGCAACGCCTGATCAGCGCCATCGACCAGGCCGCCGGCGACGAAGGGGCCGTCCGATGACCGCGATCCGGGTGCGGGGGCTGGAAAAGTCGTACCGGGACCTGCACGTCCTGCGCGGCGTCGACTTCGACGTGGCGCGGGGCGGCATCTTCGCCCTGCTCGGCTCCAACGGCGCCGGCAAGACCACCGCCATCCGCATCCTGTGCACCCTGCTCAAGCCCGACGCGGGAACGGCGACCGTCGCCGGGTTCGACGTCGTCACGCAAGCCGACGACGTGCGCGCGGCCATCAGCCTCACCGGGCAGTTCGCCGCCGTCGACGAAATCCTCAGCGGGCGCGAAAACCTCGTGCTCGTCGCCCGGCTGCGGCACCTGAAGCGACCGGGCCGGATCGCGGACGACCTGCTCGCGCGGTTCTCGCTGACCGACGCGGGCGCGCGGAAGGTGGCGACGTACTCCGGTGGCATGCGCCGGCGCCTCGACATCGCGATGAGCCTCATCGGGGATCCGCCGGTGATCTTCCTGGACGAGCCGACCACCGGGCTCGACCCCGAGGCCCGCCTCGAAGTGTGGGCCGCGGTGAAGGACCTCGCCGCGCGCGGTACGACCGTGCTGCTCACCACGCAGTACCTGGACGAGGCCGAGCAGCTCGCCGACCGGATCGCGATCCTGCACGAGGGCCGGATCATCGTGAACGGCACCCTCGCCGAGCTCAAGCAGCTGCTCCCGCCCGCCAAAGTCGAATACGTCGAGAAGCAGCCGACCCTCGAGGACGTCTTCCTCGCCGTCGTCGGCTCGCGCACACGTGCTGACCTCGCTGGTCGCCAACCTGATCTCGGTGGTGATCGTCGTGGGCGTCGCGATGCTGATGGGGTTCCGTTCCGGAGCGGGCGTGCCGGCGTGGCTCGCGGTCGCCGGCATCCTGCTCCTGTTCACCCTGGCGCTGACCTGGATCGCGGTGATCGCCGGTCTCTCCGCGAAGACGGCGGAAGGCGGGAGCGCGTTCTCCTACCCGCTGATCTTCCTGCCGTTCCTCAGCTCGGCCTTCGTCCCCACCGCGACGATGCCCGGCCCGGTGCGCGCCTTCGCCGAGCACCAGCCGGTGACGTCGATCGTCAACACCCTCCGGGGGCTGTTCACCGGGCAGCCGGTCGGCGGCGACATCTGGATCGCCCTCGCCTGGTGCGCCGGCATCCTCGTCGTCGCGTACGTGTTCGCCACGGCCGTGTACCGGCGCAAGATCTCCTAGTCACGCGGGCACCGGGGACCAGGGGCGTTGACGCGACCCTGACGATCCGGCCGGGGACGTTTACGCGTTCCCTACGCGAGCGCCCGGATCTTGATGTTTTCCCTACGCCGCTCCCCCGCCCCAGGAGGGACGCTGCGGTACGTGCCGGCACCTACTTCATGGCTCAAACGGCTGGTACTCGGGCGGCCGTTCCGCAGCGACACCCTCGGCGAGACCCTGCTGCCCAAGTGGCTCGCCCTGCCGATCTTCGCCAGCGACCCGCTCTCCTCGGTGGCGTACGCGACCCAGGAGATCCTGCTGATCCTGTCGATCGGCGGCCTGGCGTACCTGACGCTGGCGCCGTGGATCGGGCTGGCGGTCGCGGTCCTGCTCACCGTCGTGGTGATCTCCTACCGCCAGGTCGTGCGGGCCTACCCCAGCGGCGGCGGCTCGTACGAGGTCGCCTCGCGCAACCTCGGCAGCTCGGCGGGACTCGTCGTGGCCGGCGCGCTGATGGTCGACTACATCATGACCGTCGCCGTGTCGGTCGCGTCCGGCGTCGACAACATCATCTCCGCGGTGCCCGAGCTCAACGACTACCGCATCGCCTTGAACCTGGGCTTCGTCCTGGTGCTGATGGCGATGAACCTGCGCGGCATCCGCGAGTCCGGCCGCGCCTTCGCCATCCCGACCTACCTGTTCATCGGCGGGGTCATGCTGATGATCGCGCTCGGCCTCGGCCAGGCCGCCGCCGGGCACCCGCCGGTCGCCGAGAGCGCCGGCTACGACGTCCGCCCCGAACAGGCCGGGTTGACCGGCCTGGCGCTGGTGTTCCTGCTGCTGCGGTCGTTCTCCTCCGGCTGCACCGCGCTCACCGGCGTCGAGGCGATCTCCAACGGTGTGCCCGCGTTCCGCAAACCCAAGAGCGCCAACGCCGCCAAGACGATGACCGCGATGGGCGCGACCGCGGTCGCCATGTTCGGCGGCATCACCGCGCTCGCCATGATCAGCCACGTCCGGATCGCCGAAAACACGTGCGACCTCACCGGGTTCCGCGGCGACTGCACCACCGACCCGCAGCGCACCGTGATCAGCCAGATCGCCGCGGCGGTGTTCGGCGGCGACCACTCTCTCCTGTTCTACTTCCTGCAGGCCGCGACCGCGCTGATCCTGATCCTCGCCGCCAACACCGCGTTCAACGGCTTCCCGTTGCTGGCCTCGATCCTCGCCCAGGACCGATACCTGCCCCGCCAGCTGCACACCCGCGGCGACCGGCTCGCGTTCTCCAACGGCATCATCGCACTGGCCCTCGTCGCCGGGATCCTGATCTTCGCCTTCGACGGCTCCACCACCCGCCTCATCCAGCTCTACATCCTCGGCGTGTTCACCTCCTTCACCCTCTGCCAGGCCGGCATGGTCCGCCACTGGAACCGGGTGCTCGCCGACACCACCGACACCCGCGAGCGGCGAGCGGCCCAGCGCTCCCGGCTGATCAACGCGCTCGGCGCGGTGCTCACCGCCATCGTCCTGGTCGTCGTCATGATCACGAAGTTCACCCACGGCGCCTACCTGGTCGTCATCGCCATCCCGGTGCTGTACGTCCTCATGCGCGCCATCCACCGGCACTACACGCACGTCCGCGAGGAGCTGGCGGCCGACGACGAATTCGAGCTGCTCCCCAGCCGCGTCCACGCGATCGTGCTCGTGTCCACATTGCACAAACCGAGCCAGCGCGCCGTCGCGTTCGCCCGCGCCACTCGCCCGGACACCCTGACCGCGATCACCGTCAACGTCGACGACACCGACACCCGTTCCCTGCAACGCGACTGGGAGAAGCGAGGGATCAAGATCCCGCTCAAGGTCCTGGAGTCGCCGTACCGCGAGATCACCCGTCCGGTGGTCCAGTACGTGAAGAGCCTCCGCCGGTCCAGCCCCCGCGACGTCGTCAGCGTCTACATCCCCGAGTACGTCGTCGGCCGCTGGTGGGAGAACATCCTCCACAACCAGAGCTCACTACGCCTCAAGGGCCGGCTGCTGTTCGAGCCCGGCGTCATGGTCACGAGCGTCCCCTGGCAGCTGAGCTCCACCCACCGCCGCGACCTCCAGCGCGTCCGGCCGCTGCCCGGGGACATCCGCCGCGGCGTCACGGCCCAGCGAGGCCCGGGCTGAGCGGCGCGGCCGTACCGGGCACCTCTCACGTCACCTTGATGACGACCTTGCCCGCCGGGTGGCCGTTCTCGACGGTGGCCAGTGCGGCCGGGGCGTCGGACAGCGGGTGGACCGCGGTGATCACCGGCGCGAGGACGCCGTCGAGCGCCAGCCGGGCGGAGCGCGCCAGGTTCTCGCGGTCGAGGCGGCGCTCGACGAACCGGCCACCCAGCTCGGGCACGGACTGGTCCCCCACGGCGATGACGGTCCGGGGATCGCGCGCCAGCGGGGCGACCGTCCGCAGCGACGTGCCTCCGACCAGGTCGACGATCCCGTCGAAGCCGTCCGGAGCCAGCCCGCGGGCCGCGGTGACGACGTCCTCGGCGGTGTAGTCGACGAACCGCACCCCGACGGCTTCGGCGTGCTCGCGCTTGGCGGCACTGCCGGTGCCGACCACGCGCAGCCCGCGCGCCGCGGCCAGGCGGGCGACGGCGAGGCCGACCCCGCCGCCGACGCCGTTGACCAGGATCGTGGCGCCGGCCGGGAGGCCGAGCTGGTCGAGCACGTCCACCGCGGTCGTCCCCGCCACCGGCAGCGTCGCCGCCACGGTCGCGGACAGCCCCGCCGGGATGCGCGCGGTGTTCGCCGCGGACAGCACCGTCGTCTCGGCGTACGTGCCGCCACCGGTGAGCGCGAAGCCGAACACCGCGTCCCCGACCTCGAGCCCGTCGACGTCTTCGCCGAGGGCGAGCACGGTTCCCGCGGCTTCCATGCCCAGCACGCGGGGGAACGGGCGCCCGCCGTCCAGCCCGGGAACCAGCCCCGCCCGCAGGAGGTGGTCGAGGGGGTTCACGCCGGCGACGTCGACCCGGACCAGCACCTCACCGGGACCCGGGACGGGATCGGGCCGCTCGAACGACACCTGCACCTCGGGCCCGCCGAACTCGCTGAAACCCCACGCCTGCCCCATTTTCCGCCCCTTCCGGGTGACCGGCCCCGGCGGTTCCGGAGCCCTGCGGCCATCCTCGTCTCTGACACCGGTGTCAGGGGCAACCGGCTGAGGCGCGGGTCACAGCGAGACGGCCGGGGAGGTCTACGCGTCGCGCGGCGGAGCCAGTTCCCACGCGGCCGCGGTGCTCCCGCCGGGTTCGATCCCGTACCGGCGGACTCGATCCGCCTCCGCCGCGCGGCCGGCCCGGCGCAGCAGACCGGCCAGCAGCTCCATCCCGCGCGGCTCCTGCGGGCTCAGCCTCCACGGGTCGGCCGTCCCCTCGATCCACCCGCGGAGCACGTTCTCGGCCTCGTCGACGCGACCGAGCCGCTCGAGCAGGTCGGCCAGGTGCCCGCAGGCCGTCTCCACGCCGTTCCGCATCTGGGTCCGCAACGGCCCTTCGGCCTCTTCCAGGCGACCGAGGCAGGCCAGCGCTTCCACCAGCAACGGCACCGCGAGGGCACTGAGTTCGGCACTACGCCGGTACCAGCGGACGGCTTCGTCGACCCTCGTGCTCTCCACCAGCATGTCGGCGAGGTACCACATGGCCGCCGGATCGCCGGCCTGCGCATGGGAACGCAGCAGCGTTTCGGCCTCCTCTTCGCGGCCGCGGTCGCGCAGCCGCACCGACAGCATCGACACCGCGAGCGGCTGGCCGGCCGCCACCAGCCGCCGGAGGCAGGTGACGGCTTCCTCTTCGTGGCCCTGTCTCTTCGCGAGGTCGAACTCGTGCCACAGGGCGTCGACGCTCCCGGCCGCCGCGGGTTGCGCGTGCTGATCGGGTTCCTCCTCGGCCCAGCTGAGGTAGGGCGAGGCGTCGAACGGCCGCGGATCGCGGTCCAGGTCGCCGCTCCGCTGCTTCCAGGCGGACGCCTCCGCGGTGGCGCCGCGCAGGTCGCACAGCACCGCGAGCAGCCGCATCGCGGCCACGTCACCGGACTCGGCCGCGGGCCCGGCACATCCGGCGGCCAGCCGGTACAGGCCCCGCTGGAGGGCTTCGGCGGCCAGGCGCGAACGGTCGTCGACCGCGGTGGCGTGATCGGCGAGCGCGGTCCACAGACTGGCCGGAGGTCGCTTGCGAGCCCGGGCCTCGCGGGTGTGGTGGTCCAGGAAGTCGTGCAGGACGTAGCCGTCCGGTGGCCCGATGCCCGGGCGCTGCCGCGTGGGGGTCAAGGCGGCGATGCCGTGGTGCGGGCGAGCCGCCTCCGCCAGCGCATCGGTCAGCCAGTCGCCGCCGGCCACCCGGTCCCGGTCGTCGAGGTACCCCACGACGGCGGCGCGCAGGACGTCCGCGGTGAGCGGGCTTTCCTGCCCCAGCCGCCGGGCGTCCATCGCCGCCGTGATGAGCGCTTGCGCGTGCGGGCTGTGCAGGCCGCCGAGGTAGTCCCGGAGCAACCGCGGTCCCCCGGAGAGCACCTGGGTGACCGCCAGCTGCCGCTCGCCGGTGCGCACGGCCAGCGCGAGCCGCGGGTCACGCTCGGCGCACCGCGCCAGTTCCGCTCGCTCCCGGTCGCTGGCGCCGGCGAAGCTGTCGGCGACGCGGACCATCCGGACCTGCGGCAGGTTGACGAGGTTTTGCACCTGCGGCGTGTCGGCCAAGAGCTTCCAGTGCGCGGTCCACACGTCGGCGACCACCAGCACGGGACCGGGACCGGACAGCACCTCGACCAGCCCCTCCGCGACCGCCTCGACGTGCGGCCGGTCCAGGAACCGGCGCTGGACGTCGTTGAGCCACAGCACCCGCCGCGGCGGAACCCCGCCGGCCAGAAGCTCCACCAGCTGGTTCGGCCCGGCCGGCACCACGACCGGCCAGGACCGCAGGTGCCCCGCGGCCCGCAGCGCTTCGTAGGCCGCGCGGGTCTTCCCGGACGCCGACTTCCCGACCAGCACCAGCATCAGGCTGGTTTCGGACGCATCCCTCAGCAGGCCGCGGATTTCGTCGTCGTGCCGGCGCACGACGTAGCAAGGCGGACCATCGGGTGTCGCCGAATCCACCGTGATCGACTCGTGCACCCCGAGCTGCCGAGCACTCCACCCGGAGATCGGCCGCTCCACCACGGACCGCGGCGCGGGCCGGGCCCCCGCGTGGTGGATGTGAACGTCACCGTGGACGTCCCGCGCCTGCACGACCGGACCGTGCGCGACGCCGATTTCGTTGCTGCCCCAGGCGTCGGTCATCACCTCAACCTACCCCCGGGCGACACGCCGGGCCGGGACGTCCTCGCCTTGACTCGGAGCACCACTCGTCAGGCGGGCCTGCTGGTCAGTTCCGCGGCGCCGAAGGACACGTCGAAGCGATCGCACCAGATGCTCACGCTCGTGTAGCCGCTCAGGTCGGTGCCCGCCGGCAGGGCGTAGTTCTGGTTTCCCTTGTTCCCCTTGAGCTCGCCGGCGTCGAGGTGCTTGCCGTCGTCGAAGACGTCCCAGCCGTCCTTGCCCGGTCGCACCGGCGCGTCGGTGAGCCAGACGTGCACGTCCGGGCCGCTGCTGGTGGCGAGGTTTTCCAGGCGCAGCAGGAGCGCCCCGTCGGCCGCGCGCAGGACCCGGACCGTCCCGGTGGTCCGGTGCTCGTGGCTGATCAGCGTGCCGGTCGCGACCTCGACCGGCTCAACCGGTTGCGCGGCCGTCGATTCCGCCACCGGCGCAGCAGGCTGCGACACCGGCGCGGCGGCCGGAAGGCTTTCCTGCACCGTTTCGTCCACCCACAGCCGCCACGGCTGAAACCAGTAGAGGCCCGCCGCGACCGCGACCGTGCTCACCACCAGAGCGCCGATCAGCCAGGGCCGGGTGGGCCGGCGGGTCGAGGCGTTCATCTCGTTCTCCTCCGTCGTCCGCGATGCCTCATTCAACGGGACGCATCACCCGGCTGCGTCCCGGTCCGCGGTTACCGATCCCTTACACCGCGACGTCGTCGCGGTGGCCCAGCTCACCTCCGGCTCGGCGTGGTGCGCCCACCCGCGGCGAGGGGCGTCGCTGCGAACCGGTGCAGGGCGTCGAGCGCGGCCGGGGCGAGGGTGTCCGCGTGGCCGGCGTCGTGCAGCAGGTGGTCCACTCCGGACAGTGGCACCCGGCCCGGTCCGCCGGCGTGCGCCCGGCGCAGGGCGGCAGCCAGGGCATCCGTTGTGGCACAAGGGACCTGGCCGTCGTTCGTGCCGCAGGTCAGCAGCACCCGGGTCCCCGGCCGCAAAGCCGCCGCGGTGTCCGGTGGGTAGATGGCGTCGTCGCTCTCCACGAACCGGCCGCTCGCTCCTTGGAAAGCCGCGAAGAGCTGGGCAACGGCGGGCGGCAGGTCGGTCGTGTCGACCGGCCGGTGTTCGCGCAGGGCGGTGACGGCAGCGTCGATCGCCGCGTCGATCGCGCGCTGCTGGTCCGCGGTGAGCCGGCCCTGCCGGACCGCCTCGGCGGTCTGAGCGTGCAGTTGCAGCGCGACCAGGTCCAGCAGGCGGATCGCCTGCGGCTGCAGCAGCGCCAGGCCGGCCGGGCGCGGGTGGACGGTGCCGCCGAGCAGCAGCGCCGTCATCGCGCCCTCGCTGTGCCCGGCGACCATCAGCGCGCGCGGGTCGGTCTCCGGCTGGTCGCGCAACACCTCGTAGGCGGCCTTCGCCTGACGGACGAACGCCGGGTAGTCGAGTTCGGCCGGGTGGTCGCGGTAGGCGCCGAGCCCGGTGCGGCCGGTGCCGTACTTGTCGAACCGCAACGTGGCGACCCGGTCGCCGGCGAGCGCGGCGGCCACCTGCGCCAGGGTGTTCGGGGCCGTGTGCGGTGGCTGGTTGCCGTCTCGGTCGGTGGGTCCGCTGCCGGGCAGCAGAAGCGCGGCCCGCAGCCGTTGCCCGGCGCGGTGCGCGGGAACGTGCAGGGTGCCGTAGGTCGCCGTCCCGTCGACGGTGAAGACGACCTCGCGGTCGGCGGCCGGCACGAGGCCGGGCGTCGCCTGAGCCGGGGTGGCGGTCACGACGGCCAGCGCCACGACGGCCACGGTGAAGTGGGAGAACATCGGTTCGTTTCCGTTCAGCGCAGCGCGTTCTCGACCAGCGTGACGGTCTCGCGTGGGTTGTCGACCTGGAGGACCAGGCGGGCGTAGCGCTCGTCGGCGAGTTCGATCACGACCGCCTTCGCCGCGTCCTTGACGTCCCAGAAGACCTTCTCGCCGTCGAGGTGGAACGTGCCCGCCGTGATCACGCCGGGCACGTGCGCGCCCGGCGCGCGGATCCCCTTGGGATCGGCGGCGATGCCGGGATCCGCGGTCGCGCCGCGGACGTTGGCCAGCGGGATGGTCAGGCTGCTCTTGAAGGCCCAGAGCTTGTCGAGACCCTCGATCACGACAACGAGGTCGTCGCCGTCGATGTGGACCAGTGCCATGGCTGTTTCCTTGTCAGTCGAGCGGATCCAAGCGTCGGGTCAGCGCGGTGCCGACCCCGTCGGGGTTGCCGCGCAGGAGGATGCCCAGCGCGGCCGCCGTGAGGGCGGCGGCCAGTGCGTCGGAAATACCGAGCGCGCCGGCGATCGCCTGGTCGATGGCGGCCAGCGCCGCCGCCACCTCGGCGGCGACTTCCTCGTCGGCCGGGGCCCGGTCGACCGCCGCGAGCAGCAGCAGGCCGAGGTCGGCCGAGGTGACGAGCCGCAGCGCGGTCGCGGCATCGGGTGCCGCGGCGAGCGCGTCGGCCAGCGGGCGGACGTCGTCGGCGAGGTGGCGGCGAAGCGCGATCAGGTAGAGGCCGCGCTTGCTGCCGAACGTCTTGTACAGGCTGTTGCGGTGCACGCCGAGGTGGGTGACGAGATCGTCGACGGACACCCCGTCGTACGCGCGGCCGCCGAACAACTCCACGGCGGCGCGCACCACCTCGTCCTCGTCGAACGTCCTTCGCCTGCCCATGCCAGGACGATAGCCTTTTGAGGAACGATCAGTCAAGAACGATCGTTCCTCAAAAAATCGGATCCTGGGGCCACCGCGAGCCAGGTGGCGGGCTCATGGATTGATGGATTGATAGAGTCATCAATCCAGGAGGTGCTCATGCCCGCGAGATCCCGCACGACGGAGCCGCTGTACCGGATCAAGGCCGACCTGTTCAAGTGCCTCGCGCACCCGACCCGCATCCAGGTGCTGGAGGTGCTGGCCGCGGCCGGTGCCGAGGGCGCGCCGGTGACGCAGCTGCTCGACGTGACCGGCTGCGAAGCTTCCCAGCTGTCCCAGCACCTCGCGGTCCTGCGCCGCACCCGCGTCGTCACCTCGTCGCGGACCGGCAACGCCGTCGACTACTGGCTCGCCGAACCGCTGGTGGCCGAGCTCCTGGTCGTCGCCCGCGCGTTCCTCCTGGCCGGCTTGCGGCCCGGCTCCGACCAGCTGCGGGCCGCGCGCGAGCTGCCGCCGCTGCCCGGCGCGAGTCCCCAGGCCGTGCTCGACGCGATCACGGTCCACGCGTGAAGACCCGCGACCTGCTGCCGGGCCCCGGCGACTTCGACCTGCGGCCGCCGGTGGTGCGCGCGGACCTGCTCGCCGGGATCACGGTCGGGGTCGTCGCCCTGCCGCTGGCACTGGCGTTCGGGGTCAGCTCGGGCGCGGGACCGGCGGCGGGACTGGTCACGGCCGTCGTGGCGGGGATCGTGGCCGCGGTGTTCGGCGGCTCGCCGGTCCAGGTGTCCGGGCCGACCGGGGCGATGGCGGTGGTCCTGGCCCCGATCGTCGCGGCGCACGGCCCGTCCTCGGTCGCCCTGGTCGCCATCCTCGGCGGCCTGGTCGTGCTCGTCGCGGGAGCCGCGCGGCTGGGCCGGCTGGTCGGTTACCTGCCCTGGCCGGTCGTCGAGGGCTTCACGCTCGGGATCGCCTGCATCATCTTCCTGCAGCAGGTCCCCGCGGCCGTCGGCACGACCGCGCCACCGGGGCAGAACCCGTTCCTGGCCGCGGCCGGCGCGGTCGCGCACGCCGTGACCGGTGGCGGCGCCGGCTGGACGGCGGCGACCGTGGTGGCCGTCGCGGTGATCATGCTGGTGCTGCCCAAGCTGCACCGCGGGATACCGGCGTCCCTGCTCGCGGTCGCGGCGGCGACCGTCGCCGCCGAGCTCGCCCACGCGCCCCTCCCGCGGATCGGCACCCTGCCCGGCAGCCTGCACCCCGCCTTGCCGTCGTTCACCCTCGGCGCCGTCGGCGACCTCACCGGCGCGGTCGTCGCGGTGGCCGCGCTGGCGGCGATCGAGTCACTGCTCTCCGCACGCGTCGCCGTGACGATGACACGCGGTGGCCCGCCGGTCGGCCCGACCCGCCCGGACCGCGAGCTCGTCGGCCAGGGCATCGCCTCGATCGCCAGCGGCCTCTTCGGTGGCATGCCCGCCACCGGCGCGATCGCCCGCACCGCGGTCAACGTCCGTTCGGGCGCGCGGACCCGGCTCGCGGCCATCACCCACGCCCTGGTGATCCTCGCCGTCGTCTACGCCGCCACCGGGCTCGTCTCCCGCATCCCGCTGGCCGCGCTGGCCGGCGTCCTCATGGTCACCAGCCTGCGCATGGTGCCGCTCGGCACGATCCGCGAAGTGGTCCACGCGAGCCGGTCCAGCGCGGCCACCTTCGCCGTGACCGCGCTGGTGACCGTCGCGGCGGACCTCATCCTCGCCGTGGAGATCGGCTTGCTCGTGGCCGCCTTCTTCGCCTTGCGCCACCTCGCCGGCGCCGCGCACGCCCGCCGCGACCCGCTTCCCGGTCCCGCCACCGCCGGCGACGAGCACATCGCCGTGTTCGGTTTCGAGGGCGCGATGTTCTGGGGCGCTTCCGAACGCCTCGTCACCGAAATCGCCGACACGACCGGCGACGTCCTCGTCGTCATCCTGCGGCTGTCCCGCCTGCACCTGCTCGACGCGAGCGGCGCGAAAGCACTCGGTGAAGCGATCGAGGAGCTCGAAAGCCGCGGCATCACCGTGCTGGTCAAGGGAATCCGGCCGCATCACCGGCACCTGCTGACCGCCACCGGCGCGCTCGGCAAGCTCCGGCACGAAACCCACCTGTTCACCGACCTCGCCGACGCGGCGGCCCACGCCCGGTCCCACGTGCGACGCACCCGAGCCGGCGACCACGCGTCACCCTGAAACTTGGCAGTCGGCCCTCGCGATACCGCCATTCGGCGGTAGTTCGAAGTCCAACATGTCTGATTGGATCCACCCCAGAGCGTTTTACAACGTTGTAAAAGTGAAGGGGATCTCGCCGATGAGAAGAGCCGCTTCCGTCCTCCTCGCCCTGCTGGTGGCACTGGGCGTGGCGTCGGGAACGCCGCCGGCAGGCGCCGCCGAGCCCGTGCACGGCTTGAAGGCCGAATACTTCACGATGTCGGCGCCCGGGGCGCGGGACTTCGCGAACCTGGCCGGCACCGCGCTGGACGGCGAGGTCGACCACCCGGACCTGACCTCGATCTTCGGGCTGGTCGCCGGGC
The DNA here is from genome assembly GCF_041346945.1 of Amycolatopsis sp. cg9. Lineage (NCBI taxonomy): Bacteria > Bacillati > Actinomycetota > Actinomycetes > Pseudonocardiales > Pseudonocardiaceae > Amycolatopsis > Amycolatopsis sp. cg9. The sequence continues at coordinate 8,987,019 of NZ_CP166850.1, forward strand.
GCACCGAGCACACGACCGCGCGGTGGACCGGGCAGCTCGCCGTGCCGCAGACCGGCGACTACACGTTCTACGCCATCGGCGACAACGGGTTCCGGCTGCTCATCGACGGTGCTCCGGTGATCGACCACTGGGTCGGCGACTGGGACTCCGAGCAGACCAGCGCGCCGGTCACGCTGACCGCCGGCAAGCAGTACGACTTCAAGCTGGAGATGTTCCAGGACACCGGCGGCGCGAACATGTTCCTGCGCTGGTCGAGCGCGGCCACCGCGAAGCAGATCGTGCCGCTGTCGGCGTTCACGCCGCCGGCCGGCTACGCGGTCGTGCCGCGCACGGCGGACATCTCCCGGGACGGTCGCACGCTCACGGCCGACTTCGACGGCCGCGTCTCGGGTACGAACGACCTGAAGGACCACCTGCGGATCGAGGTCGACGCGACGCCGATGCCGATCTCGTTCATCACGACGACCCGCACCCGGGCCACGATCCAGCTGGCCGAGCGGGTCCTGAAGGGCCAGCGGGTCACGATCTACTACGACGGCGCTGGTGCCCTCGCGGTGAACGGCACGAAGGTCGGCAAGACCGGCCGCACCGTCGCGAACGCGTCGGCGGAACGGCTCCGGACGCCGTGGGGCGAGAACGTCGACACGCGCCACCCGTTGCCGGAATACCCGCGGCCCCAGCTCGAGCGCGACAAGTGGGTCAACCTCAACGGCCCGTGGGAGTTCTCGGCCGCCAAGGAGGGCCAGCAGCCGGTGTTCGGCAAGCGGCTGCCCGAAAAGGTGGTCGTGCCCTACCCGATCGAGTCGCAGCTCTCCGGGCTCGAACGGCACGAGGACCACATGTTCTACCGCCGCACGGTCAGCGTCCCGCGCGACTGGAAGATCGGCGGCGGGCAGCGCCTCAAGCTCAACTTCGGCGCGGTCGACTACCAGGCCAAGGTCTGGGTGAACGGCAAGCTCGTCGCCGAGCACACCGGCGGTTACACGGCGTTCAGCGCGGACATCACCGACGTGCTCAAGCGCGGCGACGAGCAGGAGATCGTCGTCGCCGTCACCGACACGACCGGCCCGTACCAGCCCAAGGGCAAGCAGTCCCCCAACCCCGGCGGCATCTTCTACACCCCGTCGTCGGGCATCTGGCAGACGGTGTGGCTGGAACCGGTGGCGGACAAGGGCATCGACGAGATCAAGACGACTCCCGACCTGACCACCAACTCACTGGCCCTCAACGTCAAGTCCGCGGGCACCGCCACCGTCACGGCGGTCGCCAAGGACGCACGCGGCCGGCCGGTCGGCACGGTCACCGGACCGGCGAACACGAACCTGAAGCTGGCGGTGCCGAACCCGCACCTGTGGACGCCGGACGACCCGTACCTGTACCAGCTGGAGATCGAGCTGGGCGGGGACAAGGTCAAGAGCTACTTCGGCATGCGGTCCACCGGCATCACCAACGTCGGCGGCACGCCGAAGCTGACGCTCAACGGCAAGCCGATCTTCAACCTGATGCAGCTGGACCAGGGCTTCTACCCGGACGGCCTGAACACCGCGCCGAGTGACGAAGCCCTCGTGTTCGACCTGAAGGCGCAGAAGGACCTCGGCTTCAACGCCGTCCGCAAGCACATCAAGGTCGAGCCCGCCCGCTGGTACTACCACGCGGACCAGCTCGGACTGCTGGTGTGGCAGGACTTCGTGTCCGTCGAGGACGGCAACAACCCGGCGGCGCAGCAGGCGTGGCTCAGCCAGGGCCTGGAAGAGATGCACCAGCTGCAGAACTACCCGTCCGTCTACGCCTGGGTCGTCTTCAACGAGGGCTGGGGCGAGTGGGACAAGACCGCCACGGGCCGGATCGCCGACCAGGTCAAGGCCACCGACCCGAGCCGGATCGTCAACGCACACAGCGGGGTGAACTGCTGCGCCTCCAAGGGCGACTCGGGCCGCGGCGACGTCATCGACCACCACGACTACAACAACACCGACCCGGCCCGCTCGGACGGCACGCGCGTCGCGATGGATGGCGAGCACGGCGGCTTCACGCTGCGCACGCCGGGTCACCAGTGGCCGGGTGCGCCGATCGCGATCTACAGCGGCGTGGCGGACAAGGCGGCGCTGACGGCGAAGTACGTCGACAACACCCGCACGTTCTACCTCGGGCAGGCCAGGGCCGAGCTGTCGGCCTCGGTCTACACGCAGGTCACCGACCTGGAAGGCGAGCTCAACGGGCTGTGGACCTACGACCGCAAGCGCATCAAGGTCGACCCCGGTCCGGTCCGCGAGATCAACCGGCGCGTGATCGAGGCCGGGGCCGACGCCGGCAAGCCCTACCCGTACGCGGGGAAGGGCTCGTGGCACCTCGACGAGCGAGGAGGAACGACCGCGAAGGACTCCAGCGGCGGCAACAACTCCCTGACGCTCACCCCGGCCGGGGCGGCGTTCAAGGACGGCGCGCTCCAGTTCACCGGCGGCTCCGCCGACACCTACGGCCCGGTCGTCGACACGACCGGTGACTACACCGTGTCCGCGAAGGTGCGGCTCGACCAGCTGCCCGGCAACTACGCGACCGCGGTCAGCCAGGACGGCCGGGACCGGGAGAGCCCGTTCTACCTGCAGTACGGCCAGGGCGCGTTCGCGTTCAGCACCCCCGGCGGCAACCGGGCCCGGTACGAGGTCGTGCCGGAGATCGGCCGCTGGTACGAGCTGACGGGTGTCCGGGCCGGCAACGAGATCCGGCTCTACGTGGACGGCGTGAAGGTCGCGACGGCCCCGGCCGGACCAGCGCTCGTCAGCACCGGCGCGTTCACGATCGGGCGCGCCAAGTACGACGGCCGCAACGTCGACTTCTGGAGCGGCGCGGTCGACGACGTCGCGGTGGCCGGCAAGGCGCTGACGGACGCGGAGGTCGCCCAGCTCTCCTGATGCCGTCCGCGTGCCGGGAAACCGGCACACCTGCGGGGCGGGTGCCGCACAGCGGATCGCGGCACCCGCGCCGGCGGGCGGTGGTGCTCGGCCGTTCAGAGCCGGCCGAGCTCGGCCGGTTGTTCCCGGGCTTTGCCCAGTGGCCAGAAGCTCACCTCGTCCAACCGGCCCGACGCGGTCCGGAACTTGAAGCCGCGGCTGAACGGGCCGCGAACCGGTCGCACGCCGATCACTTCGGCGCGGGCGATCCGGATCGCCACGAGGGAACAGACACGCAGCTCGGCCTGATCGCGGCTGACCAGCAGGCCGGCGAACGGCCACGTGCCGGTGATGCCGTTGATCCGGGCGCCGCCCCGCAGGACGAGGTCGTAGTCCTCGTCCTGCCGTGCGGTGATCCGGTGTGCGTACTCCGGGCCGGCGGCGGGACCTGGCCGGCACCTCCGGTTTTCTCCCGCCGCCGGCTCTCGAGGAACACCGCCGTCACCAAAAGCGCGCAGATCGCCAGCAGGACGATCCCCATTTCCGCTCGAGGGCTCATCGGCGGTTCTCCGGCATCACCGGCGAAGTATCTCAGCCGAACAGGTGCGCCGGCCGTCGACAGCGGCGGGTCGCGCGACCCACAGGCACCTGACCGGCCACGCCGGCCAGGTGCCTGTGCCGTGTCCGGTCAGCCGTCGGATTCCGCCGACGGGAGGTAGGCGCCCGGGACCTGGTCCGGGGTGAACACCTGGTTCTCCCCCGGGTACGGCAGCTGCCAGCCGTGCGTCTGGTACCACGTGAAGTGGTTCATCTGCGCCGGGTTGGCGTAGTCGGCGACCGCGTTCGGGCCGGTCAGCCGCTGGTGCGTCGTCCACTCCTGCCACCGCGCCGCCACCTGCGCCTTGTCCGCCGGCACCGCCGACGACGGGACCGGGGCCGCCGCGGGGTCCGGTGGGGCGGGGGTGTCCGCGCCGCAGGACGGCTGGGTCGCCAGGCCGGCCGTGAGCGAGGTGCGGTTCGGCACCGCGGTGAACGGCGTGTAGTCCGGCTTCCGCGTGAAGGCCGCGCTCATCGGCGTCGCCGCGCTGTCCTTCTGGTTCATCGGCCTGACCCCGAGGATCTGCTCGATCGTCCGGATCATCGTGATCTGCGAGTAGTAGTGGCTGTCGACGACCCCGTGCTGGGCGTACGGGCTGATGATCTGCACCGGCGCGCGGTGCCCGTCGACGTGGTCGAGTCCGGCCTGGGAGTCGTCCTCGACGACGAAGATCGCCGAGTCCTTCCAGTACGGGCTGTGCGAGATCGTGTCGACGATCCTGCCGACCGCGAGGTCGTTGTCGGCGACCTGGGCGGCCGCGTTCGGCGGGCCGCCGGTGTGGTCGCTCGACAGCCAGAACATGTTCAGGTTGGCCGGCCCGTTCTTCTCGAAGTCGTTCTTCCAGATCTGGTACCGGTAGACGTCCGGCACCGCGGTGTCGAACTTCGGGAACCCGGGCACCGAAACGTCGTTCAGCGACGGGATCGGCGACGACGACACCAGCGGGTAGGCGCTGGGCTCACCGGTGGCCGCCATGTTCTTGCTGTCGCAGTACAGGTTCTGCCAGCTCGCGCCGGCCGGCTTGGTCAGGAACTGCTGGAACTCACCGAAGTCCCGCACCGACTTCCCGGCCGCCTGCGCGCCGGTCCAGAGGAACCCGGAGCTCTGGTGCCCGAGGGCGTCGTCCTCGGTGTCGTAGCTGCGCAGGTACTCCCCCGCCGACGACTCGGTGTACTCCGGGTTGTCGGCCTGCATCAGCCAGTTGTGGCCCTCGGCGGAGTTGGTGCCGATGTCGTAGGTGTTGTCGTACAAGCCGAACTGCCGTGCCAGCGCGTGCTGGTTCGGCGTCACGTTCTCGCCGAACTGCGTGACCGACGGGTCGCCGTTGCCGCGCGCGTCGTCGCCGAAGACCTGGTCGTAGGTCCGGTTCTCCTTGACCAGCAGGAAGACGTGCTTGATCGTCGACGGATCGCCGAGCCGCGCCGGGACCGGGACCGCCTTCCGGTGGCCGTCGTCGTGGGCCACCTGGACCGAGTTGTCCGTCCAGCCGTTCTGCTCGAAGACCTGACCGGTGTACCCGCGGATCGCGCGGTCGTCCGGCAGCCGGAACCGCTGCACGCTCGACGTCGTGTCGTGGGTGCCGTGCCCGGCGGCCGTGGTGGGACGGCGGGCGTCGATGCCGCGCGTGTTGGAGACGACGACGTCCTTGCCGACCGTCGTGATCGCCGTCGGGAAGTAGTCCGTCGGCAGCAGGCCGACGTAGCTCACCGGCTCCTGCGCCCGCTGGAAGCGGTAGACGGCGACCGCGTCGGCCCGGCCGAGCGTCACGAGCAGGTGCCCGTCGTCGGTGAGGGTCACCCCGTCCGGCTCGTACCCGACCGAAGCCTGCGGCCACGGCTGGGTCGCGATGGTCTGGACGACCTTGTCGCGGCCGGTGTCGATGACGGAGACGGTGTTGCTCCCGGTGTTGGTGACGAACAGGGCGCCGTTCTTGGCGTACACCGCGGTCGGGTGCAGGCCGACGTCGATGCTCTTCGGCGTGGCGGCCGCGTTCGCCAGGTCGATGACGCTGACCGTGCCGCTGGTCGTCGCGCCGGTGAACCCGCTCGCGGGCACCTGGGTGTTGTACGAGTTCAGCGTCGGCTCGCCCGGCCGCGCCGGGTGGCCGCCTTCGTTGCTGACGTACAGCTTGGTCCCGACGCGGACCAGGTCACGCGGCGCGTTGCCGACGGCCCAGCTCTGCTTGAGCGCGCCGGTCGCCGCGTCGAGGGCGACGACGCGGTTCTGGCCGTTGACGGCGGAGTACACAGTGGACCCGTCGGGCGCGAACACCGCCTGCGCCACCAGCGCGTGCTTCGGGCCGTCGGCCGGGATCTTGACCGGCGCCGGGGTGGCGACCGTGCCGTCCGGGTTCACCGTGAACCGGGTGTAGCCGTCGGTCTGCGCCAGCCACAGCGCCTTGCCGTCCGGGGAGTACGACGGCCCTTCCTGGCCGACGTCGTTGCCCGGGATGCGCAGGTTCGCCGTCGCGGAGTTGCCGACGAGCTGCTGCACCTTCCAGCTCTTCAGGTCGACGATCGTGAGCGCGATCCCGCCGTCGGTGGTCAGCGCGGCGAGGTGGGCGCCGTCGGGGCTGACGGAGGACGCCATGATCTTGCCGTTGTTCACGACCAGCCGGTCGCCGATCGGCTTGAGGTACTGGTCGGCGGAGACGACCTGGCCGTTCTCGGTGACCTGGCCGACCTGGTCCTCGCCGAACTGCTGCGTCGACGCGACACCGACGCCGGTGCCGGTCGCGACGAGCACGAGCGTGGCGGAACCGGCTGTCACGTAGCGGAACCGGTGACCGCCGAGGTGCCCGAGAAGGCGCGCCTTCCCGACACGCCGTCTGCGGCGAGTTACCTGCATCGGGTTATCCCTTCGTGGAGGAAAGCAGCTCGACGTTCCCGTCGAACTGCCACAGGGGGTTGGGCTGGTCCCCCGCGGGGGTCCGCACCTGGAAGTAGCCGTTCACTTCCTTCGGTCCGTCGCCGTCGGCGACGTACCGCCCGTCCGAGGTGATGTCCAGCTGGTAGACGGCCTGCCCGGTCGCCGCGACGCCCGGCAGGTGCCAGGAGACGACGCACCGCCAGTCGTTGCCGGGCCCGTCGGGCTCGACCAGGCCGTCGCCCTTGGTGCACGCGGCCGTGGCCCCCAGCTCCGCTTCGGTGACGTCGGGCCGGTTGAGCTGCCCGGCCTGCAGGCGGTAGAGGTGGCCGAACGCCGTGGCGAGCGACGCCTGCACCTTGTCCTGGTCGATCCCGGACCCGGTGGCCGGGGTGGCCACGGCGATGATCCCGGCCGTGACGGCGAGGAGCGCGGCCAGCGGCACGGCGCCGGCGACGAGCGCCCGGCGCCCCGAGCCGTCGTGGGCGAGGCCGGTGAAGTCGCGGCGCGCGAAGAGCAGGTAGGCCAGCGCGGCCGCCAGTACCGCCCAGGCCAGGCTCACCCCGATCCCGATCAGGAGCGGGCCGAGCTGGGCCGGGCCGGTGAACAGCCCGTTCCACGCGATGAACGCGTAACTGGGCAGCGCGAGGCGGACGGCGACGGGCAGCGGGAGCAACTGGGCCAAGGCCATCGCGAGGGCGACGACGGCGGGCAGCAGCAGGCCCATCGGCGACCGTCCCCACAGGACGGACCCGAGCCACCCGACCGCGGCCAGTGCCAGCGTCGGGGCGAGCACGCACAACCACGCCAGCAAGACCTGCACCGCGGCCTCCCCCGGCGCGAGCAGGTGGCCGTCGAAGCCCACCAGAGCCCGGTTCCCGGTCGCGACGAGCCCGCCGGCCGTGCTGGACACGGCCATCCCGGCGACGAGCACGACGATGACGGTGAGGCTGGCAAGCGCTTTCGCGACGAAGATCCGCCGGGCGGACCGGACCGCCACCAGCAGGTGCCGCCAGGTGCCGAGCCGGTCTTCGGCGGCGAACACGTCACCGGCGACCACCGACGTCAGGAGCGGAAGGGCGTAGGTGCCCGCGAACCCGAGCATCACCAGCGGCCCGGCCCACCCCGTGGCGTTCATCCAACGGCCGAAGAGGGTGTCGACGGGCAGCGAACTCTGCTCGCTCACCGCGGCCACGAACAACGCGGGCGCGATCCAGCAAGCGAGGGCCAGCAGGCGGATCCGCCAGGTCGAGAACAGCTTGACCAGTTCGAAGCGGTAGCCGCGCGACAGCGGGACCGGCCTGGTGGCGGTGTCCGGGGACTCGGCGACGGTCGTGGTCATCGGCCGGCCTCCTGTTCGGTGAGGGCGAGGAACGCGGCTTCCAGCGGGGACACCACCGGGGCGAGCTCACGCACCGCGATGCCGTCCTTCACGAGCCGCGGCACCAGTTCGTCGAGCGCGGGCACCAGGGCACGCACCACGAGCACCTCGGTGTCCCGCCGGCCTCCGGTGTCTTCGGCGAGGCGGATCCCGGGCGTGCCGGCGATCGCCCGGCGGGCGGCGCCGGGGTCGGAGGTGCGCAGCCGGTAGTCGAGCTCGCGGTTCTCGGCGGACAGCTTGCCGAGCGGGCCGGTGAACACGACGCGTCCGGCGGCGAGGATGGTGACCTCGGAGCACAGGGCTTCGAGGTCGTCCATCCGGTGGCTGGACAGCACCACGGTCGTGCCGCCGGCCGCGAGCCGGTCCAGGACGCCGTGCACGTGCCGCTTGCCGACCGGGTCGAGGCCGTTGGCCGGCTCGTCGAGCACCAGGAGCCGCGGTTCGGTGAGCAGGGCGGCGGCGAGGCCGAGCCGTTGCCGCATGCCGAGGGAGAAGCCGCGCACGCGGTCGTCGACGACGTCGGTGAGGCCGACCTGCTCGAGCACGTCGGCGATCCCCGCCGTCCGGCCGTCACGCCCGCGCAGCGCCGCCAGCGCGGCGAGGTTCTGCCGCGCGGTGAGCGAGGGGTAAAGGCCGGGACCGTCGACGAAACCCGCGACACCACCGGGCGCGGCGAGCGCGCGCCCGATCGGCGTACCGAGGACCTCGAGCCGGCCTTCGTCGGCGACGGCCAGGCCCAGCAACAGCCCGAGCAACGTCGTCTTCCCCGCGCCGTTGGGCCCCACCAGCCCGTGGATCTGCCCCGGCGCCACGTCCAGATCGACGCCGTCCAGCGCGACGACGTCGCCGAAGTACTTCGTGATTCCGCGCGCTCGGACCGCGACGGGTGTGCTCATGGCTTCCCTTGCCTTCTTTCCTGGCTCGCGCCAGAAACTTAGGCAGGACAAATGACTTCGGCGGGCGCGCGAGGTGAACACGGACCGAACGAAAACCGTCCGGCGGTCACCCCGTCGGTGAAATGTCCGAGTTAAAGCCGGGACTTGCGCCGAGTTAACCGTTTCCTTGCCTCGGGCATCAATTTTGCGTGGGGCCCGTCCCCGGTGCGGAGCTCACGGTGACAGCCGGAGGCATCCGCTCACCGCGGTTCGCAGCCCGCCTCCTGGCGTGCGGACAACCCGTTCGCCACGAACGACAGCTTCTCCGGCTTGGCGACGATCCGCAGGCCGGCGATCCGGCCGTTTTCGATCTCCAGCGCCACCACGGCCAGCAGCGTCCCGCCGGCTGCCGCGAGTATCGCCGTGCCCGCGTTGACCTCGGCGAACCCGAACCTGACCGGCACCGCGATCCGCCGGAAGGCCGCGATGAGGAACCGCGCCACCTGGTCCCGGCCCGCGACGGGGCGGGGCGCGGTGGCGACCCGGCGGACACCGTCGGCCCAGAGCGTGACGTCCCGCGCCAAGATCGCTTCGAGAGCACCCGGTTCCCCGGCTCTGATCGCGGCGAGGAACTGCCCGGCCAGCCGCACGCGCTCGCCGCGATCCGGCTGGCGGGGCGGCCGCCGGCTCGCCAGCTGCCGCGTGGTGCGGTGGTAGAGCTGACGGCAGTTGCCCGGGGACAGCTCCAGGATCTCCGCGATGGTCCGGTACCGGTACCCGAAAGCGGTGCGCAGCACGAACACCGCGCGCTCGTGCGGCGTCCGGCGTTCGAGCAGGACCAGCAGGGCGAGGGAGACCGAGTCCCGCTGCTCGGCCGTGGACAGCGGGCCGAGCGCGTCGGTCAGGACCGGCGCCGGCAGCCACGGACCGCGGTAGTGCTCGCGGCTGGCTCGCGCGGCGTGCAGCCGGGCGAGGCAGAGCCGGGTGACGACCGCCGTCTGCGATTCCCGCGAGTGCGCGAGCGCCCCGGAGCCCGGCCGTTTCCAGCGCCGGTAGGCGTCGTCGACGGCGTCCTCGGCCTCGTCCGCAACCCCCAGCAGCCGATAGGCCAGGCCGAACAGCTGCTGTCGTCCCGCTCCGAGCTCCGCGGCTGGGGTCACCTCGCGAGTATGGCGCACCGATCAGGTTTTCGCGCCGCGCCCGTCTGTACGTGTGAGATCGACTCAAGAGAGGCTGGCACGATGCGGAAACTGATCTTCGGCATGAACGCGACCCTGGACGGCTACACCGCCGCGACCGGCGCCGACATCGGCTGGAGCGGGCCGCCGAGCGACGAGCTGTTCCAGTGGTGGCTCGACCAGGAGCTGGCCAACGAGCTGTCGCTGTACGGGCGCAAGCTGTGGGAGGAGATGAGCTCCTACTGGCCGACCGGCGACCAGCGGCCGGACGCGACCCCGGCGCAGATCGAGTTCGCGCGGAACTGGCGGGACACGCCGAAGGTGGTGTTCTCCTCGACGATCGACAAGGTCGACTGGAACACCCGCCTGGTCACCGGCGACGCGGTCGCCGAGATCACCCGGCTCAAGGCCGGGGACGGCGGCCCGATGGCCATCGCCGGCGCCACGCTCGCCGGGGCCGCGGTGCGGGCCGGACTGGTCGACGAGTACGCCCTGGTCACCCACCCGGTCCTGGTGGGCGGCGGCACGCCGTTCTTCGCGGCGCTGGACAGCTGGGTGAACCTGAACCTCGTGGAGACGCGGACGTTCCCCGGCGGCGTGGTGCTGACCCGGTACGAGACGAGGCGATGAGAGGGACCCGGGTGATCACAGTGTCGGAGGCAGGCCCAGCCACGGTTTGCCGGCGACGTCGAACCCGGTGAGCTCGGCGATCTTCCCGTCGACGACGCGCAGGACCGCGACGGCGAACAGCCGGTGTTCGGAGTCGCCGGGGGTGCGGAGGTAGAGCGCGGCGGCCGGCATGCGGTTGACCGTCGTGGTCATGCCGCGCCAGTCGTCGTGGCCGCGCTGGAAGAGCCCACCGGAGACCCAGCCGTCCACCGCGTCCTCGGCCGTCGTGGTCGCGGTGTCCGGCTCGGGCAGCATCGCGAAGCGCAGGTCGTCGCGCAGCAGGGACGTGAGCCCGTCGAGGTCGTTGCGCACATGGGCGTCGATGTAGGACTTCACCACGCCGCGCTCGTCGTCCGACAGCTCGTGGGTGGCGGGGCTCCGCCAGTCGAGGCGGCGGCCGGGCAGCTGCGCCCGCATCGTCACGCGCGCCCGCTGCAGCGCACTGGTCACCGACGCGACGGTCAGCTCGAGCGCACCGGCGGCCGTCGACGCCGGCCACCCGAGGACATCGCGCAGGATGAGCACCGCCCGCTGCCGCGGCGGCAGGTGCTGGACGGCGACGATGAACGCCAGCTCGATCGTCTCCCGCGCCACCACCGATTCCTGCGGGTCCTCCGGAAGCATCCGGTCGGGGTACGGCTGCAGGTACAGCAGCTCGGAGCCGGCGTCCGAGAGACCGGACGGCACGGGCGTGCGGTCGTTGCGCTTGTCCAGGAAGTCGAGGCAGACGTTCGTCGCGATCCGGTGCAGCCAGGTCCGCAGCGCCGCGTGCCCCTTGAACGTCTCCCGCTTGTTCCACGCTCGCAGGAACGTCTCCTGCGTCATGTCCTGGGCGTCCTCGTAGTTCGCGAGCATCCGGTAGCAGTGCACCTGCAGCGCCCGCCGATGCCGCTCCGTGACGAGCGCGAACCGCGCCGCGTCACCTGCGCGGGCCGCCGCGATGAACGTGGCCTCGTCGGCGTCCAGCGGTCCAGCGTCGGTCATGGTCATCGATCCTTCCACCGGTGCGAGGGGGCTGCCAGAACTGACGACGCGGCGGCGGATTTCTGATCGGTGGAGCCGCAATCCCAGCCGGGTCACGGTCGAGCGAACCGGTCACACCGCGGCTAGAGCAGAGCGCCGCCCGAGACCTCGATGCGTTCCGCCGTGATCCAGCGCATCTCCTCCGACGCCAGCGCCGCGATCGCGTCGCCGATCTCCGCCGGCTGCCCGACCCGGCCGAGGGCTGTCCCCGCCGCGAGGGTTTCCCGCAGGCCGGGGTCGTCGCGCATGGCACCGCCGTTGAAGTCCGTCGCGCTGGGCCCCGGGGCCACCGCGTTGACGCGGATGCCACGCGGGCCGAGTTCGGCCGCCAGGCTGCGGGACAACGCCTCCACCGCAGCCTTCGACGCCGCGTAGACCGAGGTCCCCGGGCTGACGTGGCGGGTGAGCGACGTCGACACGTTGACGACGCGGGCGCCGTCGGCGAGGTGCGGCGCGAGCGCCTGGACGAGGAAGAACGTCCCGCGGAAGTTGGTGCCCACCACCGCGTCGAAGTCCGCCGGCGTGACGTCGGCCAGCGCCCCGAAGAGCCCGATACCGGCGTTGTTCACCAGGACGTCGAGCGTGTCGGCGCCCCATCGGCCGCGCAGCTCGTCGAGGAGATCCTCGGTGAACGCGCCGAAGGAGGCGACGTCCTCGAGGTCCAGCCGGACGGCCACGGCGTCGCCGCCCGCGGCCTGGATCTGCCGCACGGTCCCCGCGCCGGCGTCGGCTCCGCCGCGGCAGGCCACGACGACGTTCAGGCCGTGGCGGGCCAGCGCGAGCGCCGTGCTGCGGCCGAGGCCCCGGTTGGCGCCGGTCACGAGGGCGGTTCGCGGTCCCATCACTCGGTTCCTCCCACGAAGTCGACGCGGACGAGCGGGCTGCCGGCCAGCCATTCCGCCAGTGGCCGGACGGGCTGCGGGATGCCCGCGGGGTTGGCCGGCTGGTTGAGGTCGGCGATGATCGAGGTGAACACCGCCTCGCGCTCCCCCGCGTCCCGGACCGGCGTACCGATCGCGGCGAGGTCGGCGCGCACGCCGTGCTTGAGGTGGAACGTGAACGCCGGGTTCTTGACGATGTTCGCGTACCAGCCGCGCTTCGCGGGCGTGGTGCTGAGGTAGATCCGCCCGTCCGCCCGGTAGAACCACACCTCGATGCGGCGGCGCCGTCCGGTCCGGGCGCCGGTGGTGGTGATGTCGATGGTGCGCTCCCACGCCGACGACGCGGGCGTGATCGCCAGCGCTCGTTCGATCTCGGTCTTCATGACCCTCCTGTAAGTAAGTGCTTATTTACTTATACACTGAGGACACCACCAGCGCCACGGAGACGGAGACCACATGCCCCCGCGCGACGGCCGAGCGACGAAGGCCCGCATCCTCGAGGCCGCCGTCACCGAGTTCGCCGGGCACGGACTGGCCGGCGGGCGGGTCGAGCGGATCGCCCGCGAGGCCGGGACCAACGTCCGGATGATCTACGCCTACTTCGGCAACAAGGACGGGCTCTTCGACGCCGCGCTGACCAGCGCGATCCAGTCGATGGCCGCCAAGGTCCCCCTCCGCCCGGACGACCTGGCCGGCTGGGCCGGCGACCTGTTCGACTTCCACGGGCGCGAACCCGCCCCGCTGCGCATCAACGTCTGGGCGCAGCTGGAGCGCCCCGAAGCCGCGTCCGAGCCACTGGAGACCTACCTCGCGAAGACCACGGCACTGGCCGGCGCCACGGCCGCGGCGCCGCTCACCGCGGTGGACCTGCTCGTCTTCATCTACGCGATCACCCAGGCGTGGCAGCTGACCCCGACCGGCCTGCTCGAATCCGACGGCTCCGGCGCACGCGACCCCCGGCGGATCGCCGCACACCGCGAAGCGGTCGTGACGGCGGTGACCCGGCTGGTCAAGGCGTGATCGCCGGGTCGACGCGGGCCGGGCACCGGGAAGCACCGGCAGGTCGGCAAACCCCGCTCACGGCGGGGACAGCCACCTGGACGTAGCGCATCACTCGTCGCCCACCAGAGCGATTGCGCGCGGCTCGGGAACCCCCAGCATCAGCAGGCTCGTGATCGTCGCCGCCCGGGCACCGACATTCCCGTTCGACACGGCGCTGTCCGCGACGGCGAACACGACGCCGTACGCGATCTGGCTCAGGATGTCCGCCGGCAGGTGCCGCGCGAACACGTCGCTGCCCTGGCCCCGTCGCACGAGGTCGGCGAGGAGCTCGTCGACCGGCCCGAGCAGGCCGTGGATCGCCTCGCCGTACTCGCCGCGGCGCAGCGCCAGCAGTACTCGGTACCGGTGCGCCACCGGCCAGACGCGGGCGATGAATTCGACCCACGCCGCGTCCGCGCCGGCGGTGTCGACTTCGGCGAGCACGGCTGTCATCTCGGCGACGGCCCGTTCCGTGAGCGTCCGGACCAGGTCGAGCCGCGAGGGGAAGTGGCCGTAGACAGTGCGACGGACGACGCCGGCCGCGGCGGCGATGTCGCCCATCCCGGCGTCGGGGTTCTCCCCCAGCACCTCGAGGGCGACGTCGAGGATGCGGTCGCGCGTCTCGTTCATCGAGCGCGCACGGGAGGACTCGGTGGGCACGAAACCATCATTGCACACTGGTGTGCAGTGGCGTAGGTTGCACACCAGTGTGCAACGAAGGTTGCGCCACCCTTCGGAGCTCAGGAGAACGCAATGACCTCGACCCCCGTCCGCCCGTTCACCGTGTCGATCCCGGATTCGGCGATCGACGACCTGAAGCAGCGGCTGGCCCGGACCCGATGGCCGGATCCGGAAACGGTGGGCGACTGGTCGCAAGGGGTTCGCGTGGAGAACGCCCGATCCCTGGTCGACCACTGGCAGCACGGCTACGACTGGCGGCGCTTCGAGTCCGAGCTGAACCGCCTCCCCCAATTCCTGACCGAGATCGACGGGCTGGACATCCACTTCATCCACGTCAAGTCCGAACACCCCCACGCGATGCCGTTGCTGCTCACGCACGGGTGGCCGGGCTCGATCGTCGAGTTCCTGAAGCTGATCGGCCCGCTGACCGACCCGGTTTCGTTCGGTGGGGACGCCGCCGATTCGTTCGACGTCGTCATCCCGTCGCTCCCCGGGTTCGGGTTCTCCCAGAAGCCCACGAAGACCGGGTGGACCGTATCGCGCATCGCCGGCGCGTGGGCGGAGCTGATGAAGCGTCTCGGCTACCCGAGGTGGGCCGCGCAAGGCGGCGATTGGGGTGCCGTCGTCACCACCGCCCTCGGGGCCGCGCAACCCGAAGGGCTGCTCGGAATTCACCTGAACACCCAATACGCCTTTCCCGCCCGGATACCCGACGCGTTGTCGCCCGAACAGCGCTACGCCGTGGAGACCCTCGCCCGCTACACCGGCGATCTCGGCGGGTCGAACCACCTTCAGGGCACGAAGCCGGAGACCGTCGGATTCGCGCTGGCCGACTCCCCCGCCGGCCAGGCAGCGTGGATCTACGAGAAGTTCCAGTCCAAGACCGACAACCACGGGCTCGCCGAGGACGTCCTCGGCATCGACGACATGCTCGACGCGATTTCCCTCTACTGGTTCACCAACAGCGCGGCGTCGTCCGGCCGCATCTACTGGGAGAACAAATCCCTCACTTTCGCCGGCCCGAAGCTGACGCTCCCGGTTGCGGTGACGGTCTTCCCGAAGGACGTACCGCGCCTGCCGCGAAGCTGGATCGAAGAGACCTACAGCAATCTGATCCACTACGGCGAGGCCGACGCGGGCGGGCACTTCGCGGCCTTGGAACAGCCCGAGATCCTGGTCGGCGAAATCCGCGCCGGCCTGCGCACCCTTCGTTCTTGACACCAACGCCGGGAACGGCGACGGCCTCGCGTGGTGAACCTCAGCTCCGTTCGCGGTAGAGGACGAGGTGCTCGTGGTAGAGCACGCCGTCCCGGACGTCGCCGGTCGCGGTGAAGCCGGTGTCGTCGACGTAGTCGATGTGGTTGCCCGTGACCGTGTAGCTACCGGTGTAGGCACTCTTCCTGCTGCCGCGCGCTTCGTCGTAGCGGCCGTCCGGCCGCAGTTCCTGGCGGATGTGGCCGTCGGCGGTCACCCACATCCCGGCGAAGGGGGCTCGTTCGTTGTCCATGTTCCCAGCGTCGCCGATCCTCCGCGGGCGAACCAGGCCGTGGTTCTCCCAGGATCACGGCCCACCTGTCTGTCCACAGTGGATACCGGACGTCCGCTCGACTTCGGCGTTCGGCACGGATCCCTTGACCGGCGTCGCCAAGTCCTGCTACCTGACGCCGTAACGCGCTCTCTCCGCGAAGGCACCGCTGCCTGCTCGCTAGGTCCGGTTCGCGGCCTGCTTGACGGTCCTGATCACCGGTGCGGTCTCGATGTGCGTGATCGCGGGCAGCTCCGCCACCCGGGTGGTCAGGTACCGGTACAGCTCTTGCTGGTCCGCGCACACGACGCTCGCGCACAGGTTCGTCGGCCCGGTCGTGGCGGCGGCGAAAGCGATCTCCGGGTGCCCGGCCAGCGCCGTACCCACCTCCTCCAGGTAGGACGGCGCGACCGAGAGCCACAGCAGCGTGCGCGGGCCGACGCCGAACAGGCTGCCGTCGACGTCGATGTCCAGGTACAGCACCCCGCGTTCACGAAGCTCGGTCATCCGGCGCCGGACCGTCGTCGGCGACCAGCCGGTCAGCGCGGCCAGCTGCTCGAACTCCGTCCGGCCGTCGGTGGCCAGCGCGGCCAGGAGCTTGCGGTCCCCGTCGTCGAGCCGCACCGGTCCCGGCCGGTGCGGCACCGGGGGCGGGCGCAGCCGTTCGATCGCCTTCTCGTCCAGCGATCCGAGCTTGGCGACCAGGCTGTCCGGGCCGCCGTAGAACGCGTGCAGCACCGAGTGCGCGCTCACGCCCTCCACCCGTGCGGTGCGGGGAAGCTTGGCCAGCAGCAGCGCCTCGCTGTCGGCCGCGCTTTCGGTGCGGACCGTGCAGGTGATCTCGGTGCCGCCGGACGTGATGCTCACCCAGGACGTGTCCGGACGCCGGGCCAGCGCCTCGGCGACCGGGACCGACGCGGCCGGCGCGCACCGCACCCGCAGGAACCACAGCACCGCGCCCAGCGCCGCCGGATCGACCCCGCCGAGCACCCGCACCGCCCCGGCCGCCCGCAACCGGGCGTACCGGCGGGCGATGGTGCGATCCGACACGCCGAGCACCTCGGCGATCGTGCTGAACGGGGCTCGGCCGTTGACCTGCAGGGCGTGCACGAGCCGGCGATCCAGCTCGTCGTAGTCGGATTTCACCGACCAGAGCGTAATCAGCGTCGGATACCGACGCAATCACGCCGGTCTCTGGCGCCCCGGCACCGGCCGGCGGAGCGTTGCCCTCGTCCTGATCGGCACAACCAGGAGAGAATCCATGGACACCGAGGTGCTCGTCGTCGGCGCCGGCCCGACCGGCCTGACACTGGCCAACGAACTGCGGGTGGCGGGGGTGCCGGCCGTGCTGGCCGACAAGCTGCCGCAGCGAAGCACGTTGTCGAAGGCGGGCGGCGTGCAATCCCGCACCCAGGAGGCATTCGACCAGCGCGGCCTGCTGGACCCGTTGCTGGCGACCGGAAACCACCCGGCGGGCATCGCCCACTTCGCCGGGATCACGCTGCCGCTCACCCGCGACCGGCACCGCCACCCGTGGCGGTCCATCCCGCAGGTGGTGATCGAGGGTTTCCTCGAGGAACACCTTGCCGCGCACGGCATCCCCGTGCGCCGCGGCCACGAGCTGACCGGCCTCGCCCAGGACGGGGACGGCGTCACCGCGACCTTCGCCGGCGGCGGTGTCCTCCGCTGCCGGTACCTGGTCGCCGCCGACGGCGGCCGCAGCACGGTGCGGTCGCTGCTGGGGGCCGAGTTCCCGGGCAGGCCGGGCACGGTGACCACGGTCGCCGCCGACGTGCGGCTGAGCGGCGACCTCCCGGCGATGACGCACGCCCAGGGCGAAGCCGGACACTGGGTGGCGGTGTTCCCGCTCGGCACCGACCCGCAGGGCAGGCCGCTGCGCCGGCTCTCGATGGGCGGGCCGGGCCGGTCGGTACCCCGGGACGTCCCGGTCACGGCGGACGAAATCCGCGCGGGGCTGCGCGCCGTCTTCGGCTCCCGGGTGGAACTGCGCGAAGTGCGTTACGCCCGCCGCATCACCAACGCGGCCCGGCAGGCCGCGCGCTACCGGCACGGACGGGTGTTCCTGGCCGGCGACGCCGCGCACGTCCACCTCCCGATCGGCGCGCAAGGCATGAACACCGGGATCCAGGACGCGCTCAACCTCGGGTGGAAACTGGGTGCCGCGGTGCACGGCTGGGCGCCGGAGCACCTGCTCGACACCTACCACGCCGAACGCCACCCGGTCGCGGCCGCCGTGCTGCGCAACGTCCAGGCGCAGAGCCTGCTGATGGACCAGCAGGGCACCCGCGACCCGGACCTGCTGGCCGTCAAGGACCTGTTCGCGGCCCTGACCCACCTGCCGGCCGTGCAGCACCACCTTGACGACACGTTGTCCGGCATGGGCATCCGCTACCCGATGCCGGGCGACGACCACCCGCTCGTCGGCCTGCCCGCACCGGACCTGGACCTCGGCGCGGCCCGGTCGCACGAACTGCTGCGCTCCGGGCGCGGCCTCCTGATCGACCCGGACGGCGGGTTCGTGGAGGTCGCCGCCCGCCGGCCGGACCGGGTCGGCCGCGCGGGCCGCGACAGCGGCGCCGAGCCGATGCTCATCCGCCCGGACGGCTACGTCTGCTGGGCAGGCGACCCGGACAACCTCGAACCGGCACTCGAGCACTGGTTCGGCGAGCCGCGCACACCGGCCCGGTGCGCCCACGCGGGCAGTGCGGGAAAGGAGAAGCGCATTCACGGACAGTGATCGCGCGTGTAACGAGGCTCGCGGCCGGAGCGACTAGTCACCACGTCCGCATCGAAGTCGAGCGGTTCCGGGCAGCGGGAATCCGTGGAGGTGGTGGTGGCCGAGCCGCGCGCCGGCGGGGAGGCCGGGTCGACGTCCAACGCCGTCACCGGCGCGGTCGACGGAATCGTCTTCCAGGCACACGACATCGGCTCCGTGACCATCAACCAGTCGGTCGGCCCACGCCGGCACCACCGCGCTGCCTCGGTCGACGACCGGCTGGCCGGGGTGCGGGCCAAGGTGTTCGCGCAGTGGCAGCACGAAGTCGGCAACCGCGGCCTGCGCCAGCCACGTCCCGTGCGGCTGCGCTGGCGCTCGGCCGACCGGCCGATCGAGGTATCCGGCCCGTGGGAACCAGTGCGCGGAGCCTTGGGCCACGACGTCACCGACTCGCTTCCGGCGGCCCACGAACTGGTCGAGGCGTTCCGTGCCGGCTCCCGCCAGCAGCTGGTCGTGCTGGGCGCACCCGGTGCGGGCAAGACCACCCTCGCGATCCTCTACACGCTCGCCGCCGCGGCGCACCGGGATCACCCGGTGCCTTTCCTGCTCTCGATCGCCGGATGGCGGCCGCGGAACCCCGGCGACGCGACCGGCGAACCGATCGAGACGTGGGTGGCCAGGAGGATCTCCGACGACCACCCCGAACTCGCGATCGGAGCCGACGGGCTTCGGCGGCTGTGGGCGGGCAAGCGGCTGCTGCCGGTGCTCGACGGCCTGGACGAGCTGCCCGAGTCGATGCTCGCGCACGCGCTGGCCGACCTGGACCGCTCGGCCGGCGCCGGCCTGGACACGGTGCTGACCTGCCGCACCATCGAGTACGAACGCGGCTTCGCCGGCGGAAACGCGCTTTCCCACGCGGCAGTCGTGGACATCGAACCGGTCACCGTCGACGACGCCGCCGTCTACCTCACCCAGCGCGAACCCGCCCGGTCCCGGCGCTGGGACGCGGCCGTGGAGCTGATGCGCCGGGAGCCGGACGGCCCGCTCGCCGCCGCGCTGTCCACGCCGTTGATGATCAGTCTCGCCCGTCAGGCCTACCGGGATCCCGCCAGCGACCCCGCGGAGCTGACCCGGTTCGCCACGCCCGCCGCCGCGGGCCAGCACCTGCTCGCCCAGTTCCTGCCCTCGATGTACCCCCGCGAACGTGAGCGCCTCCGCAGTACGCGGTGGCTGAGCTTCCTGGCTCACCACCTCCGGGATCGCGTCGGAGTCCCCGACTACGAGTGGTGGCGGCTTTCGCGTTCGGTGCCGACCGCGGTGATCGCGACCACGATCGTCGCGATCGGCACCGCGCTGGGCGCGCTGCTCACCCCGACTTTGGCACTCGTCCTCGGCTCCTCCCAGAGCTTCACGCAGCTCCTGCTCCCGGGCGTGGTCATCGGCTTGGTCGTCGGTGTCGTGGCCGCGCCGCGCTCGGCCCCCACGGCGACGGCAGACGGGCGGGTGACCGGTCCTCGTCTGCTGAGCGCGGTCGGGTCCGGGGTCGCCCGGGACACCAAGACCGTGCTGACGGCGACGGCCGCGATCAGCGCCACTGCACTCGGGATCGGCTACCTGGTCGCCAAACCGGCGGCGGTCGTCACCGTCTTCGCCGTGGTGGGCTGGTTGCGCGAGCTCTGGGCGGGCCGCTCGAACGCGGGCGGTCCGACGCTGTCGATCATCGTCGTCGTGCTCGGCGTGATCACGGTGACCAACGCGCTCGGGGCTCTCCACGGTGGTTTGCCGCGCCGCAGCGCACCGCGGTTGCGGCTGCTGGCGCCGAGCCTGGCCGTCGGTCTCGCGATCGGCATGACCGTCGCGCTCCCCTTCCTGGCGCTGGGCCTGGCCAGCTCGATCCGCGCGGGGACGGGGTTCGGCCTTTGGGCGCTCGTCGCCGGCTCCGTCGGTGTCCCGATCGGACTGGCACGCTGGCTCGCCACGCCCGCCGAACACCAGGAGTCGAGTTCGCCCCAGAACCTGCTGCGCTGGGATCGGCGAGCGCTCCTCATCACCGTCGCCGCCACCGCCGTGTTCGGTGCGGGCGCGACCGCGCTGGCCTCGCTGACGTTCCCGGCGAAGGACCAGCCGCCGCTGCTGCCGATCAGCCTGGTGGTCGGGGTCGTCATCGGCGGCGTCGTGCTGATCGGCTCGGGCGCCGCGTGGCTGACCTACACCGTGGCCCGCGGGTGGCTGGCCGTGACGGGGCGGCTTCCGTGGCGGCTGAACCGATTTCTGGCCAACGCGCACGCCGTGGGCGTGCTGCGCCAGACCGGCCCGGCCTACCAGCTCCGCCACGACCTGCTCACCGACCACCTCGCCGACCAGTGGCGCCCCGCGCAGGCCACGGCCGGTGCACGCGCGCCGCATCGCCCGGTTCGGCGGCGGTGGCGGAAACTGCCGTCGTTGGCCGTCCCGATCACTTCGATCGCCCTGCTGGCGGGACTCATCCCGGCCATCTACGCCGCGAACGCGCCACACCTCATGGACGGGCCGGTCACGGACGGCCGCGGGATGGTCCTCAGCCTGGACGGCCGCACCTTGGCCGCCTTCGATTCTCGAGGTGACTGGCCGACCGTCCGGCTGTGGGACGTGCGCAGCGGCCGCCTCAAGGCCACCCTCGCAACCGATCCCTCGGTGCGCGTCATCGCGGGGATCGGTCTCAACGCGGACGGCACCGAGCTCACCCTGATCACCGGCGACGCCGGCGAAGGCCCGCTGACGGGCTCGGTGTGGCGATGGCGGACCGACCAGGACCTGCAGGCCCGGCGGCTGCCGGGAGCGGCGGCTCAGCAGGCCGATTCCACCGTGGTCGTTTCGGCTTTCAGCCCGGACGGGAACACCGTCGCGATCGGCAGGCGCGACGGAACCGTGCAGTTGTGGGATCTGGCCGGGGATCGCGGCGTGGGGCAGCGCATCCAGCCGTACGGGCCGGCGACGCCTGCCGTCCGCAACCTCGCCTACAGCGTCGACGGCCGCTCGCTGGCGATCCTGCTCGACGACGGCTCGGTCGCCGCGATCGACGTGACGACCCGCACGGTGACTCGGACGCTTCCCGCCGGCACGATTCCCCCGGCTGACGACGACAGCTTGCAGCTGTTCGGCATCGGCAACGACGCTCACACGGTCGCGGCCGTGGACGGCAACGGCGTGGCCGCGCTGTGGAACCTCGACAGCGGTGTGCTGCTGCGGCAGTTCGGCACGGGGCGGACCGGGTTCACGTCAGTCGCTCTGAGCTCGGACGGTTCGACGGTGGCGATCGGCGACGACGACGGCACGATCGAGCTGCGCGACCTGGCCACCGGCGACGTCACCGGAACACTCTGGCCCGCGGACAGCGGGGTGAGGGCCTACTACTGGAGGCCGGATCACCTGGTGTTCGGTCCGGCCGACCGGTCTCTGGCCGCTGCGTCGACGGGCGACTTCGCGCAGGTGTGGGACACCCCGATGGCTCCGGCCCGGTGACCGGGCCCACGCGGGCGTACGCGCCCCGCCGGGCGGGTTCGACCGCGCGTCGGGGTGTCACAGCCCGTACTGCTTCTCGATGTCCTTGCCGTGCGGCTGCCACCAGTCCTTCTCCACGCTGCCGCCCTTCGGCACGGCCGGGTTGCAGTGGTAGGTCGTGACCCAGTTCCCGCCGCCTTGCCCGTCCGGTTTCCAGTACGAGGTCATGTCGTACTGGACGCCGTCGTCCTTCACGTTCTTGTCGTACTGGACGGACTTGCGGTTGCCGTCGTAGCTTTCGCGGTCCGCCTTGGCGCTGTCGTAATCCGACTGCGCCTTGTCCCGGTCGGCCTTCGCGTCCTTGAACTGCTGGTTGAGCTGCTTGCCTTCCTCCATGATCGCCGGCTTGTCCTCCGCCGAGGCGTTCTTGTAGGCGGCTTTCTTCGCGTTGAGCTCCGCCTCGAGCTCGTCGACCTTTTCCTGGCGCGCGTCGAGATCGCTCTTCTTCGCGTTCACGTTCTGGTCGATCGAGCCGGGGTTCTTGCCGTCCGTGCCGTGCTTGGCGTACTGGGGGTCGTTGCTGTACTTGGCGACTTCCTTGGAGAAGTAGTCCTTGTGCCACTTGTCGTTGACGTTGTCCGGGAACTTCGTCCCCGAGCCGCCCGTGTACTTCATGCCGAAGCTCTGGTTGCCCTGCTGGTGCTTGCCCTGGTGGGAGTCGACCTGCACCTCGGTGCCGTCGTGCTTGCCGAACGAATGCGTGTCGGAACTGCCGGAACCGCCGGAACCGCTGGCCTGCGTGTCGTCGGTGTTCTTGCCCTTGCCGTTCTTGCCGCCGCCGCCGCGCGGGATGTTCCCCGCGTTGTCGCCGCCGCCCGGCTGGTCGTTCGTCTTGTTCTTGCCGCCCTTCTTCCCGCAGGCGAGGCCGAGCAGGTCGCGGTCCGCCAGCGGGTTGTCGACGTAGGCGGCCGGGTTGGGGCCGGGCCCGAGCCCGAGCGGGTCCTGGCTCAGGTACCGGCCGGTCGACGGGTCGTAGTAGCGGAAGACGTTGTAGTGCAACCCCGATTCGGCGTCGGCGTACTGCCCGGGGAACCGGAGCGGGGTGGCCGCCGCGCCGGTCTCGCGGCCCCACAGGCCCGCGTTCCCGCGCCAGACCGGCGCTCCCGCCGCGTCGACGAGCTCGGCCGGCCTGCCGACCAGGTCGGTGACGATCGCGAAGAACCGGTCCTGCAGCGTCGCCGCGCGCTCGACCTGGACGACCGGCCGGTCGTCGCCGGGGTGGTACTCCCAGACGGTGACGTGCCGGGTCTGCGCCGCGTCCACGTGGACCTGCTCCACCAGCAGCGCGCCGCTCCAGGTGAACTCGCAGGACTCGGCGACCACGCGGGCACCGGTGGCCGAGGTGACCACGCGCTGCTTGGCGATCCGGCGGCCGATCGGGTCGTACCGGTACCACCACTGGTCACCCTCGGGGGTCGTGACCGAGAGCAGGCGGTCCTGGCCGTCCCACCGGTACCGCCAGACCCGGCCGCCCTCGTTCCGCGCGATCACCCGGCCCTGCGGGTCGTGGTCGAAGGTGACGGCGCCGGCGGCGACCAGCCGGTTGTCCACGTACCGGCGCGGCCCCGCGCTCGGCACCTGGCCGGGCTCCCTGGACTCCACGACGTTCCCGGCGGGGTCGTAGCGGTAGGCCTGGCTGCCGGCCACGCCGTGCACCTCGGCCACCCGGCCGGTGGCGTCGAGCACGAGCCGGGTCGGCCCGGCCAGGTCGTCGTCGATCCCCGCGAGCAGCCCGTCCGGCCGGTAGCTGAACCGGCGGTGCCGCGGTGGTGCCCCCACGGGCTGGACCGACTGGCCGACGAGGTTCTCGTCGACGTCGAACGCCTGCGTGAGCGCGACACCGCCGTCGACGGTGCGCGCGACCTCCCGGCCGCCCGCATCGTGCTCGAAGCGCACGGTGTGCCCGGCGACGACGAGCGATTCGGGCCGCCCGGCGGCGTCGAAGGTCCACACACTGTCCACTCCGGACGGAGTGCGCCGCCGCACGGTGCCGTCGGTCTCGTGGACGTGCGTCAGCGTCCGGCCGTCGACCGACTCGCTCAGCACGTTGCCTTCGCCGTCGTAGGTGACGCGCAGTTCGACGTCGCCCATGACCGCGGCGGTCAGCCGGCCGACCGCGTCGTAGGCGAACCGGGTCGTGCCGGCCGGGGATCGGCGTTCGACGACGTTGCCGAGCACGTCGTGGCCGTATTCGGTCTCCTCGCCCGCCCCGTTCGCCGACCGGACGAGCCGGCCCGCCGGGTCGTAGCCGAAGCGGAGCGTGCGGCCGTCGAAGTCCGTCTCCTCGACCAGCCGCCCGGCCGGGTCGTAGCGGTAGGTCCAGCTCTGCCCGAGCGGGTTGGTGACCGTGCTGGGCCGCAGCTCGGTGTCGTAGGTGTAGCTCGTCCGGGCGCCCGACGCGTCGATCGTCGCGGTGACCAGGTCGAACGGGCCGTACTCGGTCCGTTCGGCCAGCCCGGCGCCGTTGACGTGCTCGACCTCGTTGCCCTCCGCGTCGTAACCGCGGGTCTCGCGCACGCCGGAAGGCCGCACGCGCAGCCGTTCGTGCCCGTCGGGGGTCCAGCCGAGCACGACGGGCTGCCCGGACCGGTTGAGCACCGACCGGGGCCGCCCGAACACGTCGCGGTCCACCGGCGGTGGCTCTTCGTCCCCGCGCGTCCAGGCGGCCTGCTCGGAGGTCAGCGGCTTCGCGATGCCGAGGGTCTCGGTGAACGGGTCCGGCGCCTCGTCACGCGGGTAGAACCGGGAGAGCACGACGCCGTCGTCCGCGGTGGTCTCGATCGTCAGCCCGGCGGCGTCCTGCGTGACCCGCAGGACCGAGCCGTCCGGCCGGGTCACCGACCGGAGGGCACCCCGCTCGTCGTAGGCGAACGACGTCGTGTGCCCGAGCGGGTCGGTGCGGGACAGCAGGCGGTCGTCGCGGTCCCAGTCGGACGTGGTGACCTGGCCCAGCGGGCCGACCTCGCGGACGAGCTGGTTGACCTCGTTGAAGTGGTACTCACCGGAGTGGCCGAGGGAGTCGGTGAAGGTCGTGACCCGCCGCTGGGTGTCGTAGGCGAACGCGGCGTCGTAGAAGCCGCGGTCGCCGATGGTGCGGACGCAGCGGCCGGCGGTGTCGTAGACGTAGCGGAACCAGGTGCCGTTGCGGTCCTGCCAGCCGGTGACGCGGCCCGCGCCGTCGTAGTCGTAGACCTGCGGCCGGCCGGAGGCGTTGAACTCCTGGGTCAGGCGGCCGAGCGCGTCGTAGCCGAAGCGCCGCACCAGGACCCGGGCCTGGCCGGCCGGGTCGGTCACGTGGACGGCGGTGACCCGGCCACCTTCGGTCTCCAGTTCCACGCGGTACCCGGCGGAGTGCCGCAGGGTCCGCGGTGCGCCGAGGGCGTCGTAGCCGAACTCGACCCGGGCGCCGTCGGCGTCGGTGACCGACCGGAGGACGAGCTCGGCGGATCCGCGTCCCGGCAACGCGGCGAACCGGAGTTCCCGGCCCCGCAGCGGATCGGCCTGGGTGTAGCTGCCGTCGGCGTGCCGGGTCAGCGGGCGCCGCGGCCCGTCCAGGGGAAGCACCGGCGCGCCCGGCGCGGCGAGCGGGTAGACCAGGGTGGTGCCGTCCGCCGCGAAACACCGGACGTGCTCGCGCCCCACCGCCAGCCGCTGGTCCACAGTGGACACCCAGGTGGGGCCGAACCACCGCCCGGCGCGGTAGGAGGAGACGTGCAGCCGCTCCAGCACCAGCGGGGACGGCAGCTCCAGGTCGAGCTGGTCGATCACGACGTTGCCGCGCGCGATGTCCACCGGGTCGGTCTTGCACACCCAGGTGTCCTTGCCCCCGCCGCCGCTGTCGCCACCCTTCCCGGCGCCGCCCTTCGCCGGCGGCGAGTCGCCCGGGGCCTTGTTCCCGTTGCCGGGCGAGTGATCACCCGACGTCGAGGTGCCGTCGTCCTTGCCCCCGCCGCCGCCCTGGGAGGAGTGGTCTCCGGACGACGAGCCGCCGCCCTTGCCACCCGAGTGGTCACCGGCGGTCGTGGTGGAGTCGCCGTCCTTGCCGCCCTTGCCGTCCTTGACGTCGGGGGACTTCGGGTTGCCGTCGATCTTCCCCGGCTTGCCCGGCGGGCCGACCTTCCCGCCCTTGATGTTCTTCAGCCCCTTGGCGGCGTCCTCGAACAGGGTGCCGGCCTTCTTCAGCAGCGGTACCAGGGCTTTGAGCGCCTTGACGAGCTTGGTCGTGAGGCTCGCGATCTTCGACGCCGTCTTCGCGACGGCGGCGACGACCTGCGGCACCACCCAGGTCAACCCGATGCCGAGGGTGAACACCACCTGCAGCGCCCACGAAATCAGGTGCCCGACGAGTTCGGCGATGATGTCGCGCACCAGCGTGCGGACGGCGCCCACGACCTCGCCGGCGGTCTTGACCCCGCTTCCGGCGCCTTCGCAGCCCTTCTGCGCGGCGGCCAGCAGCCCGGACGTGTCTTCGGCACGCTTGCGGTAGTTGTCGGCGGCGGGACCTTGCCAGCCGACGAGGTCGGCCTTGACGGCGTTCGTCAGCTCGGTCGAGACGTCTTCGAGCTCTTTGGCGATGTTGTTCCAGGTCTGCGACTGCGCCGCGATCTCGTCGGCGTTCCCGGTGAGGGCGTTGAGCGCCTCCTTGAGCGGGCCGACGTGCTCGATCAGCCACCCGACCCCGGCGGCGAAGATCGCGCCGAAGGGATCCATCACCGCGGTCAGCGCGTCCAGCGCGGTGCCGACGGCGCCCATCGCCACCGAGGCCCAGTCACCGCTTTCGATGGCGTCCTTCAGGCCGATGGCGTCTTCGAGCAGCGGCACACCGGAGTACGACTTCGTCGAATCCTGCGCCTGCGCGACCAACGGGTTACCCACAGTTATCGACTCCCCCGCCAAAACCCAGCATCCACTTGATCTTAGTGACGCGCCGCGACGCGGGTCGGGAGAGCGCCGCGGCTTGCCCGTTCGACTCCTCCGGGCTTCCCCAACGGGTCGTGGACCAGTCGACTTCGTCGGGCACGACGCCGAGGGGTGGTGGCACGCCGGCGCGAGGCGTTGGCCGCTGTCCCCGCTGCGGCTACTTCGCCCAGGCAGGGCACCCGGCCGGGGTGGGTTCGTACCTGAACCCTCGTCCGCGGACAGCGACGGGTGGGCGAGGCACCGGGTGACCCGCACCGCCCAGCGGGTGGACCAGGCGCAGTCCCGCTCGAGTCGGTGCCCTTCTGCGACCACGACATCCGTGCGACGATCACGGTCGTGAACCCGCAGCAGTTCCGCGCCGTCATCGCCACCGGTCCGCGCGACCGCGCGGTCATCGCTGTGCCGTTCGACCCGGACAAGACGTGGGGTGCCAAGGCCGACCACCCCGTGGGCGGCACGATCGAGGGGAAGCGGGTTCGCGGGAGACTGTCGCCGACCGCCGACGGATGGTTGTTGACCGTCACGCCGATGTGGCTGCGCGACACGGGCGTCACCATCGGCACCGAGGTGACCGTCGAGCTGGCCCCGGAAGGTCCCCAGCGCGAAGACCTCGCCGACGACGTCGCCGCCGCACTGGACGGCAACCCCGCCGCCGCTGCCTTCTTCGACACGCTGGCGCAGTTCTACCGCAAGGCCTACCTCCGCTGGATCGACGCGACCACCCGCCGTCCGGAGCTCCGCGCGGCGCGGATCGCCGAGGTGATCGACCTCCTTGCGGCGCGGGTGAAACAGCGACCACGCTCGTGACGGCGACTCCGCGTCGAGCCCCGGGGTCGGACGGCGTGGGCACCGGCGGTGCGAGGCCGCCACGACGAACTCGTCGAAACCGGCCGCCGTGGTGGCGGCCCAGCGCCGCGAAGGTCTTGCGCCGTCAGCGGATCGCCGCCTGGATGCGGGCGGCGCTCGCCTGGGCGCCGGGGAGGTTCGGCGTGCAGAACTCCGTGACCATCGCCAGGAGCCGCCCCGAGGCCGCGTCCTCCGAAGCTGTCACGTCCGGGCTGGACCCGACCGTGATCCGGCGGGTGCCCGTCTCGTCGCTCATGCTCCACGTGTTGTACCCGGGCACGTCCCCGGCGTGCCCCCAGACATCGGGAGCGCCGGGACCGCACGGCCCCACGAGGGAAATGCGCATCAGCCCCAGCCCGTAGCCGATCCGCCCGCCCGTGTCCGGCCACGGGACCGTGGTCTTCATCTGCGCGAGCAGGCCGGGCGGCAGCAGCTCGCCGCCGAACAGCGCGTGGAAGAAGCGGTTCAGGTCGGTCGCGCTCGAAATGATGTTCCCGGCGCCGAAGTAGCGGCTGAGGTTGTAAGCGGTGACGTCGGTGAGCCCGTGCGGGGCCGGGTAGAGCTGCTCGTAGCCGTGCATGGCCGGGTCCGGCACGAGCGGGAAGTCCCTCGGCAGGAAGGTGTCGGCCAGGTGCAGCGGACCGGTGATCCAGTCGGCGAGAACCTGTTCGAACCGGCGGCCGGTGAGCTTTTCGACCAGCAGGGCCAGGACGTTGTAGCCGGTGTTGGAGTACGACCAGCTCGTGCCCGGCGGGAACAGCAGCGGCTGCACGGTGCTGTCGTGGACCGCCTCGACCTCGTCGAAGTGCACGAAGCGTTCGGTGTCCAGCTCCGGCAGGGTCAGCCAGGTGAACTGCGGGGCCAGGTCCCGGGGCAGGCCGCTGGTGTGCTGCAGCAGCTGGCGGACCGTGATCGGCTCCGGGTAGGGCAGCAGGCCGGGCAGGTACTTCGAGATCGGCTCGTCCAGCCCCAGCCGGCCCTTCGCGGCGAGCTTCAGCACCAGGGTCGCCGTGAACGTCTTGGACACGCTGCCGATGCGGAACCGCCCGGCGGTGTCGGGCTTCGCCCCGGTGACGATGTCACCGGATCCGGCCCGCCCCCGCCAGCGGCCGTCCGGATCCGCCGCGATCGCGATGATCCCCACGTTCCCCGCCCGCACGGCCGCGTCCAGTGCGACCTGACGTGGATCGGTTCTCGCGGCGGCGGTACCGGTTCCGGCGAGCAGGAGCACGGCGCAAGCAGCGGATACGATCGATCGACGCATGGTTCCCCCCGGAGTTGTGCGGTCCGCAAGACCGTAGCGCAGTCCGGCCGGCGCGTGCGGTCACATTCAGGTGCGGCACCGCGAGCGCGGTCCGGCCCGGGCCCTACTTCCCGACCGACTGCATGCAGTAGGTGGTCACCGCGAAGGAGCCCCGCATGCTCCAGGAAGCCGCCTGGTCCGAGCCGGGGAAGTCCTTGCAGATCTCCTGGACGGTCTTCGACAGACCGTCCATCTTGGTCAGTCCGTCCACCTGACCGAGCACCTTCGCCGCTCCCTTCTCGCAGGGGGCGAGGTGGAGCTCGTCATTGGCGCCGGCCGCCATGCACTCGCCGACTGCGGGCTTCCGGTTGTCCGGGTTCTTCAGGTCTTCCAGGCACAGGATCTTCGACGACAGGCTGCCCTGCCGCTTCCACTCCATCGAGGCGGCCGCGGACGGGACCTTGGCGCAGGCCGCGGTCGTGAGCCCGCCCAGCGCCCCGCCGTCCTCGACACCGGCGACCTTGTAGCTCGCCTCCGGTCCGCAAGGGACCTTTTCGGCGTGGGCGGCATCGGAGAGGTCCCCCTTGACGCAGTCACCCACCAGCGGCACGCCCTTGCCCGGGTTCTTCGTGTCCTCCAGACAGAGCAACGTGCCCTTCGAGGACTCGACACCTTCCCAGTACGCGACGGTCGCCGTCGGGAACTGGTCACAGCCGCCGCCGAGGGTCAGTGCCAGCCGGGACTGGTCCGGGACCTTGCCGACGATCTTGTAGGTGGCCTCCGGACCACAGGCCACCGAGGTCACGCTGTCGGCGTTGTCCGTGTT
The DNA here is from genome assembly GCF_041346945.1 of Amycolatopsis sp. cg9. Lineage (NCBI taxonomy): Bacteria > Bacillati > Actinomycetota > Actinomycetes > Pseudonocardiales > Pseudonocardiaceae > Amycolatopsis > Amycolatopsis sp. cg9. The sequence continues at coordinate 9,016,739 of NZ_CP166850.1, forward strand.
GCCCTTGAGGCAGTCGCCGACGTCGTTGCTCTTGGCCGTGGACGAGGTCAGCCCGGCTACGACCACGACCAGGAGAAACACGACGGGAACACCGATCCGCAACGCGAGTTTGAGGCCACCGCGCTTCTTGATCGGCGAGCCGACCGGTGGAAGCACCGGGTACGGCGCGGGCGGATACGGCGGCAGGGTGGCCCCCGGGGCCGGCGGCCGGAAGGGATTCGCTTCCGGCGCGGGCTGCTGCGGTCTGTCTTCGGGCATCGTCATGGAAGGTCTCCCCCAGGCCTGAGCATGATTTGCGACGGATCCTATCCGGCGGCCGGTTCGTCACCCCGAGCTCGGCTCGGCGGGGCACCCCGACTCACGACGCCGTCGCCTTCAGTGCCGCCTCGATCGCCCGCGTCAGCGTTTCCAGGTACCGGTCGTCGATCGGGCGCTTGAGCACCAGCAGCCGGAAGGCGAGCGGTGCGATCAGCAGGTCGGTGCCCAGCTCGAGTTCCAGGCCGGGTGGGAGTTCGCCGCGGTCGATCGCGGCCTGCAGGATCGCGCGCGCCGCCGCCCGGCGCGGCTCGGCCACGCCGGTCTGCAGCACCTCGGCGAGGGTCGCGTCGTGCTCGGCTTCGGCCAGCAGCCCGGCGCCGATCCGGGTGATGAGCGGGTTGTCCAGCTGGGCGCGGAAAGTGGCGAACAGCTCGCGCAGGTCGGTGCGCAGGGCGCCGGTGTCCGGAGCGGGCGGCAGCGCGTCGGCGACCTTGTCCCGGATCAGCTCGGCGAGCATCGCCTGCTTCGATCGCCAGCGCCGGTACAGCGCGGCCTTGCCGACGCCGGCGCGCCGGGCGACCGCGTCCATCGACGTCCGCGCGTACCCCGTCTCGGCCAGCTCGGCGAACGCCGCCTCGGTGATCGCGTCCGTCACCTGCCGCCGCAGCACCGCCCCACCGCTCACCGGCCGGGCGCTCTCTTCACTGGTGGACATGCCCCCACTCTAGCGAACGGAACGGTGGCGTTCCATTCGCACCCGTGCTACAACGGAACGAGACCGTTCCGTTCGCATTGACCCGGAGGCATCCGATGAAGTTCCTCTTCGACGACGAGTCGTTCTCCTTCGAAACCCTGCGCGCCACCGGTTACATCGCCTACGCCGGCGCCGACCTCGGCGAAGTCCTCGTCACCTGCCGCCGGATCCCCGAGGCAGACGAAGACGCCTGGTCCACCCAGTGGGCCGCGACCGCCGCGCGGATCGAGGGCATCGGCCGCGACGCACTGGCCGCCGGGCACCGGGTCAGCGCGCGGGAGGCGCTGCTGCGGGCGTCCAACTACTACCGCGCCGCCGACTTCTACCGCCGCGACGACCCCGAGCACGACCCCGAGTCGGCGCGGCTGGCGAAAGCCGCCCAGCGGACGTTCGCCGACGCCGCCCCGCTGCTGGACACCCCGGCCCGCGCCCTGGCCATCCCGTACGAGGACACGACCCTGCCCGCGTACCTCTTCCTCGTCGACGACTCCGGCGCCCCGCGCCCGACGGTGCTGTTCCACGGCGGGTTCGACTCCATCCTGGAGGAGAGCTACTTCGCCATCGCCGTGGGCGCGTTGCGGCGCGGCTACAACGTCCTCGCCTTCGACGGCCCCGGCCAGGGCGCCCCGCTCCGCGGCGGCCTGCGGTTCCGGCCCGACTGGGAAGCCGTGGTCACCCCCGCCGTCGACCTCGCCCGCAGCCTGCCCGAAGTGGACAGCGACAAGATCGCGCTGATCGGCATGAGCATGGGCGGCTACCTCGCCGCCCGGGCGGCCGCCTACGAGCACCGGCTCGCCGCGTGCGTGCTCTACGACGGGATCTACGACCTGCACGAGCCCTTCGCCGCGGTCGCCGCGCAAGCCGCGTCGACCCCGGGCGGGCTCGACGCGGTGACCGCGCGGAACACCGGAGCGCGCTGGGTCGTCCGCAACGGCAAGTGGACCTTCGGGTTGCCGACCTTCGACGAGGTCGTCGAGGCGACCAAGGCCTACACCATGGCCGGCCTCACCGACCGCATCACCTGCCCCACCCTGGTCCTCGACGCCGAAAACGACCAGTTCTTCCGCGGCCAGCCCCAGCGCGTGCTCGACGAACTGACCTGCGAGAAGGAACTGATCCTCTTCCGCGAAGACGAAGGCGCGGGCGAACACTGCCACGAAGGCGCGCTGTTCCTGTTCCACCAGCGCACCTTCGACTGGCTCGACACCGTCCTCGACCGCTGAACGCCCGCCGGGACCCTGCGGCTCGAGCCGGTCGCCGACGTTCACCGCTCGCGGTTCACCACCCGCAGGATCAGCCACTGGTCGAACCACGCTCCCGCGGTCGTCACCACGAGCATCGCCAAGCCGATGACCAGGTGCCGGTGGCTGTGCAGCGGCGCGGCTTCGTCGGTCAGCTTCGCCAGCCCGAACTGCAGTCCCAAACGCAGGGCGAAGAGCACAGCGACGAGGACCAGCGCCTGCTTGGAGCGCCAGACCGCGCGCAGGTACCGGCGGCGCCGGGACAGCAGCGTGAACCACAGCGTCAGGTGTACCGCGACGAGCACCAGCGGCAGCACAGCGACCCAGCTGTACCGGTCGCTGAACTGCAGGCTCAGGTCGTTGCTCGCCACCAGCAGCCCGACGAGCGCGAAGTACCAGCCCGGCAAGCCTTCGATCTTTCCGCCGTCCGGTCGGATCGCGGCTTCCGGCATCGGCGTGGGTGCGATTCGGTCGTCCATCCCCGAAGCCTGGCGCGGATCGGCGCGGCCGCGATCAGCCGCCGGGACGAGATCACGCCCGGTGTCTCCTACCCGGGTACGAGTTTCACCGCGCCCACGATCGGGCACGATCGGCAGATGACCTTCACCGGCCGGCCGGGCATCCCGTGGACCGGCCGCCGCGGCCCGCTGGTGGCCGAGGCGGCCGTGCTCGGCGCGCTCGTGGTGGTCGACGCGGTGCTCGCCGCCCGCGCCGGTCCGGGCACCGGCGGGCTCACCACCGTCGCCATCGAGTTCGCGCCGGGCATCGGCCCGGTGGTGGCCGTGCTGGCCGTGCTGCGCCGCCGGTTCCCCGACCGGCTCGCCGGCCTCGCCACCGCCGTCTTCGGGCTTTCACTGCTGGGCACGGCGGTTTCCGCGGCGCTCGGCGCGGCGGGAGCGCGGCTGCCGCCCCAGCCCGGTGCGGCCGAAGTCCTCGCGCTGGCGCTGGTGGTCGGCGCGTGCTGCCACCGCCTCTCGCCGAAAGCGGCCACCCTGCAAGCGGTTCTCGGCGGCTGCGCCGCGACGCTCGCGCCGATCCTGCGCTACGGCAACGAAAACCCGGCCGGGCTCTACGCGACCGGGGCCGCGGTGGTCTGGGGCGGCGCGCTGGCCGGCGGGCTGGTCCTGCGCGACGCCGACGTCCGCCACCGCGCCGCGGTCCTGGAGCTGCGCAACACCGAACGGCTGCGGCTGGCCCGGGAGCTGCACGATCTCGTCGCCCACCAGGTCACCGGCATCGTCGTGCGCGTCCAGGCCGCGCACCGGGTCGCCGAACGCACCGGCGGCGACACCGCGACCTTCGCCGAGCTGGAAACCGCCGGGGTGACGGCGCTCTCCGCGATGCGCCGGCTGGTCGGCGCGCTGCGCACCGGCGACGAAGCCTTCTTCGTCCCGCCGGCCGACCTGACCACCGCCGTCGACCGCGCGGTGCCCGACGACGAGCGCGTCCACCTCGACGTCAGCCCCGATCTCGCCGCGCTCCCGGTCGCGCCCGAGGTCGTCACCACCGCGCACCGGTTGCTCACCGAGTCACTCACCAACGTCCGCCGCCACGCGCCCGAGGCCACCGAAGTACGGGTGCTCGTCCGCCACGAGCCGCCCGGCGCGCTGCGCGTCGAGGTCGTCAACGACGGCGCCGGGCGCCCCGCCCGCCGGGGTGGCTACGGGCTGCTCGGGATGGCGGAGCGGGTGGCGGCGGTGGGCGGTACGGTGCACGCGGGACCGGCGGCGGGCCGGCGCTGGCGAGTCACCGCGCGGCTGCCGCTCGAGCCGGGCTGAGGCGAGGGGAGACCGGGGTGCCGACGCGAGTGCTGATCGCCGACGACCAGGCGATGGTCCGCGCGGGGTTCCGGCTCATCCTCGAGGGCGAGCCGGACATCGAGGTCGTCGGCGAGGCCGCCGACGGCGACCAGGCCGTGCGCCTGGCCCGGGAGCTGCGCCCGGACGTGACCCTGATGGACATCCGGATGCCTGGCGTGGACGGGCTGCGGGCCACGGAACTGCTGGCCGGCGCGGGAGTCCCGGAGCCGCTGCACGTCGTGATGGTCACGACGTTCGGGCTGGACGAGAACGTGCACGCGGCGCTGCGGGCCGGCGCCTGCGGGTTCCTGCTCAAGGACGCGGGGCCCAACCTGCTCGTCGAAGCCGTGCACGCGGCCGCGCACGGTGAAGCGCTCGTCTCCCCCGCGATCACGACGCGGCTGTTGGAACACTTCGCGCGCCGAGGCCCGGGACGGGCGGGCGCCCCGGAAACCCCGCTCACCCCACGGGAACTCGACGTCGTGCGGGCCGTGGCGCGCGGCCGGACCAACGAAGAGATCTGCGCCTCACTCGTGGTGTCGATGCCCACGGTCAAGACCCACATCGGCGCGGCCAAGCGCAAGCTCGGGGCCCGCAACCGCACCGAAATCGCCATCTGGGCCTGGGAAAGCGGCCTGGTCCGCTGACCGCGGGACGCGCACGACCACGGTGCGCGCCACGATGTCGCCGAACCGCTGCCGCCGCCGGTTCACCAGCATCACCACGGTCCCGGCCAGCCCCCAGGCGAACCCGTCGACGACCATCAGCAGCTCGCGGACGACGAACGCCCCCAGCGACGGGTGCCCGCCCTCGGCGGTGACGACCCGCAGGCGCAGCCAGCGCATCGCCGGCGTCTGCCCGCCGTGGCGGTACGGCCACCACGCGCCGACGAACCACAGGCCGGCGAAGTCCAGGGCCAGCATCGTGTAGAGCACGACCTTCAAGAAGGTCAGCAGGCCCGGGCCGTGCGGGCGGAACAGCCAGACCACCGCGATCGCGAGCAGCAGCAGGGGCAGGAAGACGAGCGCCTCGTCCAGCAGGAACTGCGCGAGGCGGCGCCCGACGACGCCCAGCCCCGGCCGGGAACCGGTCATGCGGCCATGATCTCGGGCCCGGCGCCCGTTCGCGCGCGGACCCGCCGGGCGGAAGGGGACGTTCACGGCGTCTGATGCGCTGAGGGGGACTTTGCTGTCATCACATGCCGGACCCGGGCCTCATACCGGGGGCCGAGGCGGGCCCGGCCGGATCGTCCTCCGGGCTGATCACCGGCGGGCGGCGCCGGGCCAGGCTCGGGCGCACCCACCCGCCGACGGAAGGAAACCCGGTGCGCCTCTCCCGGACAGGACTGGTGGCCGCGACGGCCGCCCTCTTCGCGGCGGCGGTACCCGCTGCCGCCGCCGATCCGCTCGCGCCGTACACGGCGCAGCAGCTGAGCTGGGGCGATTGCCCGTTCAAGCCGGGGGCCGGTGAGCCGGCCGCGCAGTGCGCGCGGGTCACGGTCCCGCGGGACTGGGCCGACCCGGCCGCCGGGCCGGAGCTCGAGGTCTCGATCAGCCGGGTCGCGGCCACCGGCGAGCGGCGCGGCGCGATCCTGCTGAACCCCGGCGGCCCGGGCGGCCAGGGGACGCCGCTCGTGGGGTCGCTGGCCGCGCTGGAGCCGTCGGTCGGCGCGGTCTACGACTTCGTCGGCATGGATCCGCGCGGCACCGGGCACGCGGGCACCGACGACCACGGCTTCCAGTGCCGGGTACCGGTGGGGCGGCTGCCGTCGGGGCCGCTCGACGCCCGCGACCGGTCCGCGGCGAGCATCGCGGACCACCAGCGGACGCCGCGCGCCGTCGCCGAGGCCTGCCAGAGCGACGCGCTCGCGCCGTTCGTCACGACCTGGCAGACCGCGCACGACATGGACCTGGTCCGCGCCCTGCTCGGGGACGAGAAGCTCAACTACCTCGGCTACTCCTACGGCACCTGGCTCGGCGCCAAGTACGCCTCGTTGTTCCCCGGGCGCACCGGCAAGGTCGTGCTCGACTCCAGCGTCGACTTCGAAGGCAGGCTGCAGGCCGACTTCGAGGCGTTCCCCGTCATCGACCAGCGGCAGTTCGACGAGGTCTACCTGCCGTGGCTGGCGCGCACCTTCCCCGGGCAGCTGGGCGGGACCGCCGCCGAGGTCGAGGCGAAGTGGGAGCGCGTCCGCGCCTACTACGGCACGCACGGCCTCGCCCCCGACACGTTCGACGGTGTCTTCGTCGGCAACGGCAGCCCGGTCCGGTGGCTCCTCGGTGCCCTGGTCTTCCTCCTGGGCGCGCAGGCGCTCGACGGCGGGACGGTCCCCGACCCGGCGGCCCTCGCGAGCGATCTCGACGCGGTGTCGCGGACGACGTTCGGCGTCCCGCCGGCGGAGCTGACGACCGATCGTGTCGTCGCCGCGGCACCGAAGCTGGCTCCCGACTACACCCAGGCTCCCGGGACCCGCTACGCCGTCGCGTGCGGTGACCAACCCACCCGCTCCGCGGCCTGGTACCGGCGGCTCAGCGACCGGCAAGGCCCGCGCTACCCGCTGTTCGGCTGGGCCTACGGCCTCGGTGAGACATGCGGTCACTGGTTCGACCTCCCGCGGCACGAACTGCCTGAAGTGCCCGCCGAAGTGGCCTCGGACATCCTTGTCGTGCAGGGCGAATTCGACCCGCAGACCGGCTACGAGCAGGCGGTGTCGGGGGCCCGCGCGGCCGGTGTCCCGCTGGTGTCGGTGGACGACTCGCCGTTCCACGGCCAGTACGCGCTGGCGGGCAACCCGTGCGTCGACGGCCTCGTGAACGTGTTCCTGGTCAAGAACTCCCGCCCGCGCGCCACGACCTGCCCGGGCGTCCCGCTGCCCGGCGAGGACCGGGTGTACCCGGTGGCCGGGCCCGTGCGAGGCGGAGCCGCCGGCGTCCAGACGCGACTTCCCGACGGCGCGGCGAAGGTGCGGGCCGAGGTCCAGGCCGAGATCAGCGCCCTGAACCGGCAGCGCTGAGCGCCCGGCGGGTTCTCGTGCGGGTGATGCCGCGGCGGCGTGGCGTGGGTAAGGTACCGGGGCCGGACGGTCGTGGGTGATCGGCCCGGCCGGCACTTGAGCCCCCAGGTGCGCCCGCCCCGGGCGGTGGCACCCGGCCGCCGAGCCTCCGCAGAAAGCAGACCCATGTCCCGACCAGGTGACGGAGCGCTCGGCAGTTCCGAGCCGCCGGTCACGACCGACTCGGATCTGCGGGCGCTGTTCGGCCAGTCGCCGGCGGTCTTCGCGTCCCTGTCCGGTCCGGACCACGTGCTGGAGGCCGCGAACCCCGCGTTCTTCGACGCGGTGGCCCGCTCCGGCGCGTCGTCGCTGGGCGTTCCGCTCCACCGGGTGCTGCCGGAACTCGCCGGCCAGGGCTTCCTCGCGCTGCTGGACGGGGTCTACCGGACGGGAGAGCCAGCCACCGGGCGGGACGCGCGGGTGGTGCTGGGGCTCGGCGCGGACGCACGGGAAGCCTTCTACGACTTCACCTACGAGCCCCGCCGGGACGCGTCCGGCGCCGTGGCGGGCGTGCGCCTCATCGGCGTCGAAACCACGCAGGTCAAACACGCGCAGCGGCTCACCGCCGAGCACCGCGTCCTGCTCGAGCAGATCGCCCGCCAGGCGCCGCTGGAGCAGATCCTCGACGGGATGGCCCGGGCGATCGAAGAGCTCGCGCCGGACGTGCTGGTGTCGGTCCTGCTCGCCGACCCCGACGGCCGGCACCTGCGCCACGGCGCGGCACCCAGCCTGCCGGACTTCTACAACGAGGCCATCGACGGCATCGCCACCGGCGAAGGGGTCGGCTCGTGCGGCACCGCCGCGCACCGGCGCCGGCCGGTCATCGTCACCGACATCGCGAGCGATCCGTTCTGGGACGACTTCCGCGACCTCGCCGGCCGCGCCGGCGTCGCCGCGTGCTGGTCGACGCCGATCCTGGGCCGCGACGGCCGGCTGCTGGGCACGTTCGCGATGTACCACCGCACGCCGCGCTCTCCCCAGGAGACCGATTTGGCGCTGACCCGGCTCTTCGCCGGCACGGCCGCGCTGGCGATCGAACGCCACCACGTCGAGCTGGCCCGGCAGGCCGCCGAAGCCAAGGAACGGGCAGCCCGGCAGGACCTCTCGTTCCTGCTGTCGGCGAGCACCGCGCTCTCGGCCGACCTCGACCACGTGCAGGCCCTGCAGCGGCTGGCGCAGCTGTGCGTACCCGCGCTCGCGCCGCTGTGCGCGGTCGACATCATCGAGGACGGCCGGTTGCGCCGCGTCGGCGGCGCCGGCGCGAACGCCCACGACACCGGCCTCCTGGACGCCCACCGGCCGGCCCTGCGCAGCGACAGCGCACTGGGCCGGGTGCTCGCCTCCGGCCTGACCGAGGTGGCCCGGCAGCCGCCCCTGACCCCCGGTCCGTGGCCCGAGCTGGGCGTCACCGGCTACCTGTGCGTCCCGCTCACCGAACGCGGCCAGACCTTCGGCGTCCTCACGCTGCTCAGCACCGGCGAAGCCGGGTTCGACGGGCACACCGTGTCCCTCGCCGAAGAGGTCGCCCGGCGCGCCGCGTCCGCCGCCCGCAACGCGCGCCAGTACCGCCAGCGCGTCACGCTCGCCCGCGACCTGCAGGCCGGCCTGCTGCTGCCGGACCTGCCCGCGGTCCCCGGGGCCGAGTTCGCGACCTTCTACCACCCCGCGGGCGAGGGCCTGGAGATCGGCGGCGACTTCTACGACGTCTTCCCGCTCGACGACCGGACGTGGGCGTTCATGCTCGGCGACGTCTGCGGCCGGGGCGCCACGGCCGCGACCACCACCGCGCTGGTCCGCCACACCGCCCGCGCGGTCGCGCCGCTGCTGGGCGACCCCGTCGCGATCGTCCGGGCCGTCGACCGCGCCCTGAGCAACCGCCCCGACGCCCACGGCACCGACTTCGTCACCATGGTCTACGGCCACCTGACCCCGCGCGACGACGGCCTCGCCGTCGACCTGCTCCGCGCGGGCCACAACCTGCCGGTGGTGCTCGACGCCGCCCACCGCACGCACGAGCTCGACATCCCCGGGAAGCTCCTCGGCCTGGGCGGCGAGCCGCGTCTCGAGCCGCGGCAACTCCTCCTGCGGCCGGCCGAAAGCCTCGTGCTGCTCACCGACGGGTTCGTCGAAACCCGCAACCCGCGCGGCGAACAGTTCGGCGACGACCGGCTGCTGAGCGCGATCGGGTCCGCGCCTGCCCGGCCGGGCGCCCAGGACGTCCTGGACGCCGTCACCGCGGCGGTTCGCGCTTTCGCGCAGGACGAAAGCGGAACCGACGACCAGGCGGCCCTCGTCATCACGGCCAAGCCGGGCGCCGCCGGTGAGCGCCCGCGATTGGGCCGCCCGGATTCGGGGTACCTGCGCAGTCCGCGCCCACCGACCACCTAGGACGAGCATGCCCGAGCCGACCCCGTCCGAGCCCGTGCCGGCCGAGCTGCGCGCGCTGGCCGCCGACGCCGAAGCGCTCGCGGCCCGGACCGCGGAGGTGGCCGCCCGCCTGAAGACGGCCCCCGACGGCAATCTGCAGCGCCTCGCCCGGCCCATCGCGAAGGCGACCCACGACCTGAGCGACTACACCGACGAGGTCGCCCGGACCGCCGAGAACCTGGCCCGGGTCCGGGTGTCCCGGGACCCCGGCCTGTGCGACGTTCCGTGGGGCGTCTGCCAGGTCCACGGCACCACGGTGCGCGCGAGCGGAGACCGCGCCCGGTGCACCACTCCCGGCTGCGCCCGCGAGTGGGACTACGACCGGCTCCACACGCCGTGCGGCGAGCCGGCGGTCGCGGTCGTCACCGACGAGGACGGCGCGGCAGGCAAGATGTGCGCCGCCCACACACGCGACGCCGCGGACCGGCTCGCCGGCTGCACGGTCTCCTACCTGGAGCACCGGACCTCGAGCGGCTGACGCACGTCCGGTCGTACTACGCGCGGTCGGCCCGGACCACGAGCGTCCGCGCCACCAGGTCGCCGATCCGCTGCCGTCGCTCGGTCGCCACGATGCTGACCACGGCCACGAGTCCCAGCAGCAGCCCGTCGACCGTGAGGAGCACCCACCGGATCAGGTAGGCGCGCGCCTTGGGCTGCCCGCCGCGCAGGGTCTGCACCCGCAGGCCCATCACCAGCATCCCCGGCGTGCTCCCGCCCCGGCGCACCGGAACCCAGATCTGGATGACGATGTCGCAGGCGTAGGTGACCGCGAGGAACGCGATCGCCGGTCCCCACAGGATGAGCGTGGGTGGCACGTAACCCCACCGCACCAACGGAATGGCGACCAGACCCGCGCCGAGCGCGGCGAAAACCCCTACGCCGACGGCAAGAGCCCAGTCCAGTACCGCTTGGACCAGCCGGCGCCCGGCCATCCCCCACCGCTGCGCCGGCTCACCCGGGCGGCCGGCGGCAGGCGGTTCCGGAGCCGATCCCGGTGAAGTGGTCGTCGCGCTGACAGCACACTCGGCGAGTCTCGCACACCGGTCAAGCATCGCCGTCAGCCGAGCAAACCGCGTTGCCACGCCCAAATCGCGATCTCCGTGCGGTTGCGGAGCCCGAGCTTGCGCTGCACGCTCGCCAGGTGCGTCTTGACCGTCGACAGCGAGACGCGCAGGTAGTCGGCGATCTCCGCGTTGGTCCGGCCCCGCGCGACCGCGAGCACGACGTCGGACTCCCGGTCGGTCAGGAGAGCCGGCGTCCCTTCCGCGCGCCGCCGGGCTCTTTCGGTGAACCGGGCCAGCAGGCGCACCGTCACCGACGGCGAGACCATCGCCTCGCCGTTGGCCGCGGCGCGCACCGCGTCGGCCAGCGCCCGCGGCCCGGCGTCCTTGAGCAGGAACCCGCAGGCGCCGCCGAGCAAGGCGGCGTAGACGTTCTCGTCGGCGTCGTAGGTCGTCACCACCACGACCCGCAGCGGGTCGGCGACGCCCGGTCCGGCGAGCAGCTCGGTCGCCCGCAGACCGTCCACTTCGGGCATCCGGATGTCCATCAGCGTCACGTCGGGCCGCAACCGCCGCGCCAGCCGGACCGCGGTCTCGCCGTCGGCGGCCTCGGCGATCACCTCGATGTCCGGCGCGGCGTCGAGCACCAGCCGGAAACCGGTGCGCACCAGCACCTGGTCGTCGGCCACCAGCACCCGGATGGTCATCAGATCCCCCGCGGCAACGTGTCGAAGGGAGCATCTTCCCCGCCGAGCGGCAAGCGGGCCGCGACCCGCCACCGCGAGTCCGCCTCGGGCCCCGCGGTCAGCGTGCCGCCCAGCATGGCCAGCCGCTCGGTCATGCCGATGATCCCGAACCCGCCGGGCGAGGGCAGCGGAGTCGCGGGCACACCGTCGTTCCGGATCTCCAGCGCCAGCTCGTCGGCCTCGACGCGGGCGGAGACGGCCACTTCGGTCACCGCCGGCGCGTGCCGCCGGACGTTGGTCAGCGCCTCGGTCACGACGCGGTGGATCGTCGTGGCCAGCTGGGCCGGCACCGGTAGCTGGTCCAGCTCCTCGGCGACGTCCGCCCGCGCGAAGGAGCCGGCAGCCGCGCGCACCGCGTCACCGAGGACAGCACCGGCGGGCGGCGGCACGCCTTCGGTGTCCCGCAACATGCCCACGAGCCGGCGCGCGGCGGCCAGCGCCGCGCTCCCGGCCTCCTCGATCTCGCGGTAGACCGCGGCGTGGTCGTCCTCATCGGCCTTCGCCTCGGTGATCGCGCGGGCGGCCTGCACGCGGACGACGATGCCGCTGACGTGGTGGGACACCAGGTCGTGCAATTCCCTGGCCAGCTGCAGCCGTTCCTGACCGCGCACCCGCTCCAGCGCGTCCCGCTCCCGGCCGTCCGCCGCCCGCAGGATGAGCCCGACCCCGAGGCAGGCACCCCAGTACGCCGCGGCCGCCACAGCCAGCAACGCCGCCGGCACGTCCGATCCGTAGCGCAGCAACGGCGCCGCGATCATCACGACGCCCAGCGCCGGTGCCAGTACGGCCGCGCGCTTCGGCTCGAGCTTGCGGCCGGCCGAGGCGGCGAGCACCCCGATCGCGACGATTTCGGCGATCGGCGGCTGGCTCCGCGCACCGGTGACGATCGGCACGACGGTGCCGAGCACCGACAGCGCGGCGACGGCGCTCCCCAGGACGCCGATGTGGCGGGGGAAGCGCCGTCGCAGCACGACCAGTACCGGGACAGCCGTGCCCGTCGACACCAGCCCGCTCAGCGGGGCGGCCCAGCCGCCTCCGCCCCCGGGCACGCGCAGGGCCAGCAGCGCGTCGGCGACCATCGCCGCGGCGAGCACCACGATCTCGGTGCCGAGCATGCCGCGCCGGGCCCGGGCCCCCGTTCCGCGCATGACTGTCATGATCCACCGGCCGGGCTCAGCCCGCGCGCCGGGCTCCGGCGATGTAGCGGTTGGCCGGTGGCAGGTAGCTGAGCACGGTCGCGACGACCGCGACCCCGCAGCTGACGTAGCCCGCCCACGACGGTTCCGTGGTCAGCAGTGAGGCGGCCTGGAGCAAGGTGAACACGGTGAGCGTGACGCGGGCCCAGTTCCGTCCCGCCTTCAGCTTGAACGACAGCCACAGGTAGCCGAGCGCGATGACCACGGCGATGGCGACCGGGACGACCTGCGCGACCAGGGTGAGCCGGTCGAGCTGCTCCGGCGTCATCGACGGGTTGCTGCGGCGCAGCGCCGCCGCGATTTCGTCGCGCGCGCTCAGGACGAGCAGCCCGCCGGCGATCGCGGAGACCGTGGACACGAGGAAGCCGAAGAAGGCGGCGATGATCGTGCCGGGCGGGTTCGCCCGGACCGTTTCGGTAGTCATACCGGGAAGTTAGGACCCGCCGCGGCCCGGCACCCGCTGAGTCGCGCCCGTCTCGTACTTTCGGCCGAGGGAGAATCGCGGGGGTGTCGATCCCGGCCGGCCCCGTTCGCCCGTGGCCGGCCGCGCGCTCATCGGCCCGCGGCGTTCCGGCCATCCGTGGCCGGCGCGCACCGCGCACGTCGGTGGGGAACGAGGGCCGCCCGTCGGGGAGTTGCGGCTGCCCGGCGGAATCAGGTGAAGATGATCTGACCACCGGCGGCCTGGTCGTAGAACTCCCCGACGGTGATGATGCCCTGCACCTGATCGATCAGGTCGTCCTTCTCGAGGCCGAACAGGTCGACCGAGGCCTTGCAGGCGTAGAGCCCGGCACCGGTGTCGGAGATCATCTCGATGAACTCCGGGATGGACGGGATGTCCAGCTTCTCCATCTTGTGCGCCATGTACTGGGTCATCACCGACGAGACGCCGGGGAAACCGCCGGCCCAGGTGGCCAGGTGCAGCCCGGGGTTGCCGACGGTGGCCAGCTTGATGTGCTCGTGGCGGGCCTTGTGGATCGCGTCCAGGCCGAAGAACGTGAAGAACAGGTTGGCTTCGATGCCTTCGGCGCGGGCGCCGTTGGCCATGATCAGCCCGGGGTAGATGGCTTCCAGGGAGCCTTTGGAGATGATGAGGGAGATCTTTTCGATCTTGTCGGTCATGGTGTGCCGCCTTGTCAGATGCAGCCGCGGGGCTTGGGGATGCCGGCGATCTTCGCCGCGATCTTGGCCGGGCCCTTCGGGAACAGCTGGTACAGCTGTTTGACGGTGACGCCGGAGGTGCGGCCCAGCGCGCGGACGGTCGGCCCGGTGCCCTTTTCCGCGTACTCGTGGCGCATGTGCTTGATGACCTGCCAGTGCTGGTCGGTGAGCACGATGCCGGCTTCGCGGGCGATCTCGGGAGCCATCTCTTCGGTCCACGTGTCCGGGTCGGTGAAGAAGCCGTCTTCGGTCACCGGCACCGGGGTGCCGGCGTAGGTCGCGGTGGGCATGTCGGTGTCCTCCTCGGGTTCTCAGTGGTCGGCAGGGGCGGGAAAGTGCTTGCCCGCGAGCGGCATCGACGTCGACACGCCGGGGATGTCGCGGCCGGGCAGGAGACTGTGCCAGTACAGCCAGGAGAACATCAGCTTGCCCAGGTGGTTCAGCCGCGACTCCTTCAGCAACGGCAGCCCCACCGCTGCCGGGAAGTGCCCGGTAAGCGGCTCGGTGTCGTAGTTGAAGTCGATGAGCATCGCCTTGTGGAAACCGCTTTCGATGAAGCAGTTCGTGTGCCCGTCGAAGCCCGCGTCCAGCTCCTCCCCGGCGAGGAACCGGGCGACGTTGCGCGCGAGCACCTCGCCCTCGAAGTGGGTGACCGAACCGGCCTTCGACGTCGGGAGCGCCGCGGCGTCGCCGATGACGAAGATGTTCGGGCGGGCCTTCGACTGCAGGGTGTGCGGGTCGGCGGGGACGAACCCGAACTCGTCGCCCAGTCCCGGCGTGTGCTCCACATAGGACGCTCCGCCGTGCAGGGGCACGACGACCGCCAGGTCGAAGGCGACCTCCCGGCCGTCGTAGGAGATCAGGCGCTTTCCGGTGCCGTCGACCTCGCCGGTGTTGAACTCGGTCACCAGCTCGATGTTCTTCTCCGCCAGGAGCCCGGCCAGGGTCCGGGAGGCGACGGGCTTGGTGAACGCGCCGTCCAAGGGGGTGACGTAGGTCAGCTGGACCTGGTCGCGGACACCGCGTTCGGTGAAGTACCAGTCGGCGAGGAAGCAGAACTCGAGCGGGGCCACCGGGCATTTGATCGGCAAATCCACCACGTTCACCACGAGCCGTCCCGCGGTGAACCCGGCCAGCGCGGACTCCAGGGCCACGGCTCCCTCGTAGTCGTAGAAGGAGTGCACCGTGTCGCGCCGGCCGGCACCGGTCAGCCCCTCGGTCTCCTCGGGCATCAAGCGCGCGCCGGTGGCGACCACCAGGACGTCGTAGGGCAGCGCCGTGCCGTCCCGCAGGTGGACCTGGTCGCTCTCGGCGTCCACCCGGTCGACGGCGGCGCGGCGGTAGTGGATGCCGTCGCGCAGCTGCCGGGGACGGGATCGCACGAGGTCTTCCGGAGCGGTGAGGCCGAAGGGCACGAACAGCAGCCCGGGCTGGTAGACGTGGTCGTCGTCGTGGTCGACGACGGTGATGTCCGCGCCGTCGCCCAGGTCGCGGCGCAGCCGGTTGGCCGACAGCGTGCCGCCGGTGCCGCCGCCGAGGATCACGATGCGTTTGGTCACCGCTTCAGTTTTCCGGCGGCGGACCGGCGCCCCGTAGGGTCTTCGGTCACCCGCCCGAGCGACCAAGGGTTGCAGTGGTCAGGCTCCGGGCAAGCTGTCGAGGGCGGCGCGGATGCGCTTGCCGGCTTCTTCGGCGACCGGGCGAAGTTCCTCCCGTTCGGGCACCTCGATCATCACGCGCGGGTCGAGCGCCTGGACCAGGCTGCGTTCGTCGCCGTCGGCGCGGACGACGACGTTGCAGGGCAGCAGCAGCCCGATCATGCTGTCGGCTTCCAGGGCGCGGTGCGCCAGCGGCGGGTTGCACGCGCCGAGGATCACGTACGGTTCCATGTCCGCGTCGAGCTTCTCGCGCATCGTCGCCCGGACGTCGATCTCGGTCAGCACCCCGAACCCCTGCTCCTTCAACGCGGCACGCACTTCGGCCACGGCCTTCTCGTAGGGCAGGTCCAAGGTGACGCTCAGGTCGTACTTCACAGCGATCATTCCTTTCGTGACGGCTCAACCACCGTGCAAGGCGGCTGGCGCGAACCTGGCCGCGGCCGCGACCGCGGCGGCGACCACGAGGATCAAGGAGGCGAACGTCCGCCGGACGGTCCGCGCGGGGAGCCGGTTGCCGGCCTTCCCGGCCAGCAGCGACGCCGGCAGCGCCACCCCGGCGAACACCGCGGCGATGCCGTAGGGCAGGTCGGGCACCGTGGGTGGCGTGCGCGGCCAGCCCGCCCACCGAGGTGAGCACGATGACCACCAGCGAGGTCGCGACGGCTTCCGGTGCGGTGAGGCCCAGCAGCATGGTCAGGGCCGGGACGATGACGAACCCGCCGCCGACCCCGAACAGGCCGGTCAGCACTCCGACGACCGCGCCGGCGGCCAGGGCCTTGGGCACGCAGCTGCGCCAGTTCACCCCGCCCGCGCCGGTCCGGCAGGCGCCGTCCCGCGCCGGCGCGGCGGTGAGCATCCGTACCGCGACCACGGCCATCAGGACGGCGAACGCGACCAGCAGCCACCGGTCGGGCAGCAGCTTGCCGAGCGCGGTGCCGCCGAACGCGGCCGGGACGCTCGCCGCGGCGAAGACGAGCGCGACCGGCCAGCGGATCACCTTCGAGCGCCGGCGGGCCACCAGGCCACCGGCCGCGGACACCGCCACGACCAGCAGCGACGTCGGGATGGCCGCGCCGAGCGGCAGCCCGACCCCGTAGACCAGCGCGGGGATGGCGAGGATGGAGCCGCCCGCGCCGAGCAGGCCCAGGGCCGCGCCGATGACCAGGCCGAACGCCGCCGCCGGCAGGAGCGTCATGAGCTCAGCCCACCGCCAGGGGCAGCCCCGCCCGCGCGGCCCGGTCGAACTCGTCGTCCACCGCGACGACCCGGCGTCCGGCCGCGGCGAGGACCGAGGCCGCGATCGAGGCGCGGTAGCCGGCCTGGCAGTGCACCCACACCTCCCCGGCCGGGACTTCGCCGAGGCGGCCGAGCAGAGCGTGCAGCGGGATGTGCACGGCGTCGTCGAGGTGGCTGTGCGCCCACTCCAGGTCGCGCCGGACGTCGAGGACCGTCACCGGCCGGTGATGCCGGACCACGGCCAGTTCCCCGAAGTCCGCACGCGGGAACGACCCGAGCGGGACCTCGCCCGACCACGCTGCGGGCGTGCCGGTGGCGGCGGCTTCGACGTGGTCGACACCGATCCGGACCAGCTCGCGCTGTGCGTCGGCGACCTGCTCGGCGGTGTCGCCGAGCAGCGACAAGGGAGTCCCCCACGGGATGAGCCAGCCCAGGTAGGTCGCGAAACTGCCGTCGGCACCGAAGTCGAGCGTGCCCGCCACGTGGCCGGCGGCGAATGCCGTGCGCGACCGCAGGTCCACCACCCACTCCCCCGCCTCGATGCGCGAGCGCAGCTCGGCCGGGTCGGCCGTCCCGGGTGTGGCCAGGTCGGGGGCGCCGGGGCCGGCCGAGTTCGCCGGGCCCATGTGGGCGTAGTAGGCCGGGTAGGCGTCGAGACCGGCGAGCAGTCCGTCGACGTAGTCGCGCTCCTGCTGGGTGAGCACCGGGTTGACCTGCTTCTCCCGGCCGATCGTCGACCGGTCGGCCGCGGACTGGGTGGCCGAGCAGAAGCTGCCGAAGCCGTGCGTGGGGTGGATTTCGGCGTCGTCCGGGAGGATCTCGGCCAGCCGGTGCGCCGAGGCGTACTGGCGCTTGACCAGCTCGCCGGTATGGGCGGGGCCGAGCAGGTCGGGCCGGCCGGTGGAGCCGTACAGCAGCGAACCGCCGGTGAACACCGCGGGAGCTCGCCCCGGCACCTCCAGCACGTAGGACAGGTGCGTGAACGTGTGCCCCGGGGTCGCCGGGGCGCGCACGCGCATGTGCGGCCCGATCTCGACCACGTCGCCGTCGTCGATCGGCGTGCGCTCGAAGGACACCGGATCCGCGGCGTTGACGTGGTAGGCGGCACCGGTCACGCGGGCCAGCGCGAGACCCCCGGTCACGTAGTCGTTGTGGATGTGGGTCTCGAACACGTCGGTGATCCGCAACCCGCGCACCTGGGCCAGATCCAGCACCCGGTCGATGTCGCGCTGCGGGTCGACCACGAACGCGGTCTCGCCGTCCTCGACGAGGTAGCTGCGGTCGCCGAGGCTCGGGGTGTCGATGGCGATGATCTCGATCATGAGTCCTCACCCCGCACCGGGCCCAAAGCGGCGACGAGTTCGTCGGCCATGCCGACCGGGAGGAACTGAGCCAGCCGCCGCCCGTCTCCCACGATCCCGAGCGCGCCGTACCCGGCGCCCGTCAGCGCGGCCGCGGCCACCACGACCTCTCGCAGCACCTGCGACAGCTCCGGCCCGCGCCCCACCCGCATCACGGCGTCGAGCAGGCCCGGTACGCGGTCCGACACGTCCGGTGGTCGCCGGTACTCTTCAGTGCCCATGGGACTCCCGGCCCGTCCTGGCCCTCGCGGCCCGGGCGACGAGGCGGTCTTGCGCGGTACGGCGGTGCATCGAGCTCCCTTCGCGGACAGCATCGTGCCGGCCGGTCGGGTGGGCTAGGGACTCCCGGCCGGGTACTGGAGGACGGAGCCCCTTCCGGAGACGACTTCGTCCGCTGCCCGGGCCCGGGGCCGCACCTGCGGTTTCCTCGCCGCGAGAGCCGCTCTCACTGAAAGTCATTTCACCCTGCACGCTCCGCTCCGGCGGATTTTCACCACAATGTGCCGAGAGGTGCGCGCGCTCGAAGAATTCCGGCGATTTCAGGAGAAAGCGGCCGAGTCGGAAAATGACGATCGACGATCATCGTGACCTCGTCGAAAAAGACTCCGATGCTCCGATCGAGTGGTCCTGGCCCGACTCGCGCACGGACAGTTCCGCCGAACCGGTCTCGTATTAGAGTTGAAAAATCAAGGACCCGCCGTCGCGCTGCGGAAGTGCACGTACACCCGCGTCGGAGAATGCGCGGGTTGCGAAAACCGGGAAAGCTGAGTGGTACGCGATGACGAAAACGATCACGGCGGTGGAACTGCCGGCGAACTGGCAACGAGCCGTCAACCAGGTACTGAGCGAGCTCGCCGGAGCCGTGCTCGATGCGGCCGGTCTGAACAGCGCCGGCCTGACCCCGGTTTTCGACCGGCTGGTCGCGGGGGCGCGGAGCTGCGCCGGCTCGGGCTCGGCCGCGCTGACGTTGTGCGTTCCCCAGCCGGGCTGGCTGCGGATCGCCGCCGCGTCCGGGGACGGCGCCGAATGGGCCGGGCGGCTCATCCCGCTCGAGGGTTCGGTCTCGGCCCTGTCCCGGGCCCAACGCGAGGCCATCCGGGTCGCCGACACGGCGACGGACGCGAGGACCGTCCAATCGGCCCGCAAGGCAAGCATCGGACCCAGCATGGTCGTGCCCCTCTACACCGAAACCGGCGAGTGGGACGGCACCCTGCTGGCCGGCCGGCCGCTGGGGGCGGACCAGTTCACCGATGACGATCTCCGGTTCTTCGCCGAGTACGCCGGACAGACGTGGCGGGCCATCACGGCCGCGGCGGCGAACGCCGCCCGGATCGCCGACCGCTACACCGCCGCCCACGACCGGCTCACCACCGTCCTCCAGGAGGTCACCACGCACGACCTGGCGGCGCTGCAGGCGGCGACCGAGCAACTGCACGCACAGCTTCCGCCCGAGCACTGGCCGCGGCTGGCGCTGCTCAGCACGGCGATCACCACCGCCCGCGACCACCTCGCCGGCGCCATCGAAGCCGACGACACCGACCGCAGGGACGAAACCGGCCCGCTGCTCGCCCACCTGCTCCGCACCTGCACCACCGTGGCCGGGCCGCTCGAACTCGCCCAGCAGTTCACCGTCCACGATCCGCTGCCGGGCGAGCTCCCGGCCAAGACGATCGACCTGATCGGCCGCTGGCTCGCCATCGCCCTGCTGCTCGCCGACCACCTCGGACTCACCCGCGCGGTCGACATCGCCACCCGCACCACGTCCGAACGGCAGCTCGCACTGACCGTCAGCTACCAGGGCCGTCCCCCGAGCGCCGACCACGAAGCGGCCACCCTCGCCGCGCTCCAGACCGTCACCGACGAACTCGGCGGTCTCCACCGCATCGACACCCCCGCCACCCGGACCGTCCGGCTGACATGGATCTCCGACCCCCTCAGCTGACCCGTCCCACTCCCGGCAGGAACCACGGGTGGCGCTGCCGCATCGTCGGACCGGCCGTTCCGCGCGACCTGGGACGGAGTCCGCCTCAGCACGCGAGAGTTCACCCGCCGAGCCGCCGGCGCTTGGATCCGCGCCGCGGACGCCGGGGTCATCGACGCGGCCGAACTCGTCCGGCTGCTGAGCCACCTGCCCGGGGACCCGCCACGGCCAGGCACCCGGCCCGGTTCCCGAGCGCGGCGGTGACGTCAGCGTGGCGTGGCGTGGCGCAGCAGACCGGCCGGCGCCGAACTCCCCGGCGGCCTGCGGTGCGCCGTCGACGAGGATCAGAAAGCTGTTCACGGCTTGCGGAGCGGCCAAAGCACGGCGTGGTAGACACTCCCATTTTCGGTTGTTCTACTGGAAAGCCCTACGACTGCGTCGTCGTTCATGCCGTTCGCGTCGGCGAATTCACCGTCGGCCAAGGGTGCGAGCCGGGTGATCCGACCACCGGGGCTCCACAGAGCGGTGCGACCGAGGACGTCACCGCGGTCATTGATCGCCTGGGGATAATCGATCTCGGGCAGGCCGGTGATGCGGCCACTGCTGTCCCAGCGGACCGTGACGGTGGTGCCGTCCGAGGTCGACGAGGTGCCCAGCACCTCACCTTTCGCGTTGATCGCCACGGCCTGGCTGTGAGCGCCTCCGAGCGTGCCGAGGTCGGTGACATGTCCCTGACGGTCCCACTTCAGCGCCCGGCTGCGGCCCGCTGAGTCCTGTCCGTAGCCGACTGCGATGCCCGAATCGTTGATCGCCTGAGGAGAGCTCCAGCCACCGCCGAGGGTGTCGAGCTGCATAACGTGGCCGTCGCGATCCCAGCGCAGGGGAACGTTGCCGACATCTCCCACGATTTCGCCTGCGTTGTTGATTGCCCGGGCTTGGCTGCCGAAATACACACCCGGCGGCAGCGGAAGAAGGGTTGCGGTTCCGTCGCGATTCCAGCGGACCGCGCGGTAGTCGGCCGAGAAGTCGTAGGCCTCGCCGATCACGGTATCGCCGTCGTTGACGGCGACCGATCTGCTGTAGTCGAATCCCGTCACGGCAGCCAGCTTTGCGATCCGGCCGCGGCTGTCCCACTTCACGGCTTGCCGGAAGTAACCCGGGTCGGGAAACGCGTCGCCCACGACAGTGCCTCGGTCGTTGATCCCTTTCGGGTCACTCCGGTCCATTCCGGGCAACGTACCCAAGCCGGTGATCCGGTGTTTCCTGTCCCAGCTCGCGGCCTGTTCGGCGCCGTCCGCCGGGATCGCCACACCCATCACGACCCCGCGGTCGTTGATCGTGTAAGCATCGCTGAACGTTCCGCCCGGCAGAACGCCGAGGTCGATCGGGGCGCGCGAGGTTTCCGCGGCGTGCGCGGGCGAAACGCCGATGAGGGCTTGAGTACCCAACGCGGCGGCGACCGACATGAGCGCGACTCGTCCTGGTCGATGGCTCGGGCTGACGGACATCGGGCCCCCTCGTGCTGATCGGTTTGCGACCCGACGATTCCCGCGGAGCCCAGCGGCGGGAAGGGGCAATCCGCCTCAGCCTCGTCGACCTTAGGACCTAGCGTGCGGTCTCCGCGCGTGAGACGGCGTGGAGCAGCGGATCGACGCGGCCACAGCTTGCTTGCCACCTGCGCCGAGCGGTGCCGGCGTGGTGGCCGGCCGCAGGTCGCGGCGGAACCACCGGACGACGGGTGCTTCCGCGGTCATCAGCGGTCACCGCCTCAGCGAGCCGGGCGCTTCGCCGGTTCGCAACAACCGATCGCGCACGGCGCCCCGTTGACCGTGCACCCCGCCGACGGAAACGACGACAACTTGCGCGGCTCCGCCCCGTGCGTGTGCTCACGGACCAGCTCCACCACCAGCTCCGCGAACCGCGGGTCGCTGCCCGCCGTCGCCGCCCGAGCGAACGCCATACCGTGCTCCGCCGCACGCTCCGCCGCTTCGTTGTCCAGGTCCCAGATCACCTCGAGGTGATCCGAGACAAACCCGATCGGCGAAACCACCACCCCGCTCACCCCCCGGGCGTGCAACGCGTCGATGTGATCGACGATGTCCGGCTCCAGCCACGGCACCTGCGGCGGCCCCGACCGCGACTGCCACACCACGTCGTACTCGACGACCCCCGCCTCCGCCGCCACCAACCGCGCCGCCTCCGCGACCTGACGGGAGTACCGGTGACCACCTTCCCCAGGCGGCCCGGACGCCTTGTCCGCACTGTCAGGCACCGAGTGCGCGGTGAACACCGTGCGGACACCCCGAACGTCACCCAGTGACGCGTGCGCCGCGCGCACCCCGTCCGCGACCGCCGACACGAACAGCGGATGATCGAAGAACTGCCGCAGCTTCACCAGCTCAGGCGCCCCCGCACCGACCGCCGCACGGGCACGCTCGATGTCCTCGTCGTACTGCCGGCACGCCGAATACCCGCCGTACGCGCTCGTCGGGAACACCAGGACCCGCTTCGCACCCGCCGCCGTCAGCTCGGCGAGGGTGTCCTCGACCATCGGGTGCCAATTGCGGTTGCCGAAGTGCACCGGAAGGTCGATTCCCTCAGCCGACAGCCGCTTTTCGACCGCGGCCATCGCATCGCGGTTCAGCTCGTTGATCGGCGAGACACCACCGAAGTGCTGGTAGTGCTCGGCCACCTCGAGCAGCCGCTCCCGCGGCACACCCCGGCCCCTGGTCACGTTCTCGAGGAACGGCATGACCTCCTCGGGCCCCTCCGGACCACCGAACGAAAGCCACAGCAACGCGTCGAACCGCGGCTCGGTCACTGGTGCACCACCTTCTCCACGATGCTTCACGCTCCCACCGGCTCGGGTACTCCGAAGTGGACCGGAACACCGGCCGAATAGAGCGCGCTGACCGGCGCGACTTCGGGGACGGGCAACCCGGCCGAGGCGATCAGATCCTCGTGCATCGAGATCACCTCCACACTCCGGAACGTCCATCGGGGGTGGACGTTGGGGATGCGCCAGGTCCGGCCCGCGAACCGGGTGTGCAAGGCCCAGCGATCGGTCAGGAAGCGGTCGAGTCCGTTCTGCCGCACCGGCTCGCCGACGCGCACCACCACCTCGGCGGCCGCGGCCGACCGCCGGTGCCGGCTGCGGTACCCGATCACGTCGCCGTCACGCTCGAGCAGCATCCGCGACCACCGGTACGGGACACCGAGCCCGAACCGGGCCGCCAGCACGGGAATCAGGCGGGCCGTGTCGAGGGACCGGAAAACGACTCCGCGATGCCCATCGCGGTCGACGGAGTACAGCCGGACGTTCGTTTCGAGGAAATCACCGAAGTACGGGACCGGCGGCGAGCCGAGCACTCCGACCCTCGTCATGCGGAACGGCACGAGACCGACGTAGGTGCGTCCCGCCCGGCAGTCGGGGCGGGTGCCCGGGGGCAGCAGCGGTGCGACCACCGCGGGCTCCACCGGCCAGTGCAAAAAGGTCAGATCGCGCCACACCTGGCTGAACAAGACCGCGCGCAGGCGGTGCGGGCTGACCGGCGTCACCGGCTCCGGCAGTCCGCTCACGCTGCGGTGGCCTTCGTCGTACGGCCCGCGCATCACCAGGCTTCCGCCGGCTTCCTCGGAAGCCACGGATCGACGTGGCGCACCGGCACCGGTCATCGTCAGCACCTCCGATGGCGAGCCTGCGATTCACTAGCGATTCAACATCACTATAGGCGACCGGGTGCCGCCCCGGCCCAACGGTCCTCCTCGCGACCCAGCCACTCGGAAATCAAGTAGCAGCCGCGAGACTCTGAGACCCTGTCCAAACTCGAATGAAACCGCTTCCGCTACGACCAACAGTTATGCATCGGATTTGCATCGCATCTGCCTACCGTCACGGAGGTGCCGCCAACCGGGCGATTTCACCTGGAAAACGCCCATCCGCGACCACGGCGCCGCCCGATCGGCGCTCGCAGCGAACCGGCGCGCCCGGCCGGGCGCGGTTACGTTCGACCACGTTGACACCGAGACCGCCGAACTCGAGGAGGCACCATGACGGACACCCTGGAGGTCGGGACCGCGGTGGCGGTCCCGGCTGACACCACCTTCAAGTGGTTCACCGACTTCAGCCACTACCCGAGGTTCATGCGCTCGGTCGAGCAGGTGTTCCCCGTCGAGGGCCACCCCGGCCGCTTCCGGTTCGTGTACACGCTGGCCGGGATCCCGCGCCGGTACAGCATCGACGTCACCGCCGACCCGGAGAGCCGGACCTTGGACTGGGTGAGCGTGACCGGCCCTCGGCACCGGGGACACGCGGTCGTGACCCCGGATGGTCCCGACGCCGCCACCGTCACGCTGGAACTCGACCTCGAGCTCGATTCGCTCACCGACCGCATCGCCCAGGCCCTCGGCCTCATCGCCACCCGCGCCAAAGCGGACCTCCGGCGCTTCGCGCACTTCACCGAGAGCGTCCACAACGCGGCCGATCCCGCGGAGGCCGAAGAGATCGCCGACGGCGGCGCCTCCCACCGGACACCCCTGCAATGGCTTTTCGATGCGGTCTTCCCCACCGACGAGAGGTCGAGCTGACCGAGCACCGGCGGGCAAGCGCAGTCATCCCACCCGATCGAGGAACCAGCTGTGCCGCAGCCGGAGTGCGCGCTCCGTGCTGGCCAGCACTGCGCCGACGCTGAGCAACGTGTTGAGCCACGCCGGAAGCGCCACGGGTGAGACGAAGGTCCCGAAGCGCTGCGCGACCGGCGGGATCTTGAAAGCGACCTCGACGAGCTGAGGGATGAGCAGCAGCACCGAGGTCACCAGCAGCGCGGCCGACGTCACACCGATGACTCGGCTCGCCACGGGATGACTGCGGGCGAAGTGCTCCCGCCGCCCTTCGGCCGAGGCGCGATCAGGGACCAGCCGGCGTTCTTCCCCCACGTCGGTGACGTAGTGGCAGCGCTTCAGCCCGAACGGCGAATCGGCGACTTCGATCGTGCCGCCCGGAACGGGAAAGGCCGCGGGAAGCTTGGATTCGGCGTGCTGCCGTCGGTCGAGGTAGAGGTCGGCCGTGCCTTTGCCGTTTTCGGAGAAGAAGCGGCGGTGATGGCGGACGTCGACGGTGTATACCTGCCGGCCGAGGTCGATCGAGTACAGCGAGCGCGCGAAGGGCTGCCACCAGCGGAACGGCCGCAGTTCCCGTCCGGTGCCGGGCTTGATCCGCTTGGCCGCGCGACGTCGGAGCCACTCACCCATGGTCAGATCCCCAGCACACGGGGGACGAGGAAGTAGATCTCGAAGGCCTCGTACGCCGCGCCGATGACGAACAGCGCGAGTGCCGGCAGCCAGAGCGGAGCGAGCAGGTGCAAGCCTCGCCGGTATCCCTGCCGATGGGTGTCGGCCTCGACAGTGGCCGGCCGGAGCCAGGACCGGCCGAGGAGGTACGCGCCGAACATCACGAGCACGTAAGCCTGGAACTCGATGAGCAGCGTGAGCGAATGCGGGATCAGGGTCAGCCCGGTCGTCCGGTCGACCGGAGCGAGCGTGATGCCCAAGTCGATCGTCTTGACCGCGAAGACCGCGAGCCCCGCGAAGGGGACGACCAGCGACGGCAAGGTGATCAACAGCAACGCGGTCGGGAACACGTTGACCAGGAAGATGACGACGGCGAACAGCCAGCCGTTGCCGACGACCGCGCCGACGAGCGCGCCCTGCGCCCCGTCGGCGAACGACGCGGTTCGCGCGGCGTGCAGGTCCGGGAAGAGCATGCCCAGCGCCATGCCGAGCAGGAGCACTCCGTAGACCAGGAGGTTGACGAGAAGGTACGCGCGGCGGTCGGCGCGGATGATCCGGAACGGCCTTCGGAGGCGGTCCATGGGATGTCACGTCCACTTCGTTTGTCGAGCCAGAAGCCACTAACACACTGTGTTAGTGATGGTCGGCCGCGACTGTAACACAGCGTGCTAGTACAGTGTGTTGGAGGAGGTGGCGCCGTGGCGCAGGAGACCGGCAGCCGGGACAGGATCATCCAGGCGGCACTGGCGATGTTCGCGGAGGATCCCGGGGCGAAACTCAGCGTCCGGGCGGTGGCGGCGTGGGCCGGGGTGAGCACCGGCTCACTCAGGTACCACTTCCCGACGCAGCGGGTCCTGCAGGACACCGTCCTCGCCGTCATCTACGACGCGATCCTCCCCGGAGACCTGATCCACGACCGGTCCGCACCGGCCGCGGAACGACTGCTCGGCTGCCTCCGCCAAGTGCTCGCCGCCGCCGGCGTGGGTGAACAAGCGCGAGCGGGCTGGAGCGAGATCTTCAAGACCTACATCGAGCCCGAACCGACCGAGGAAAACCGCGCCGCCTACTTCGCCATCGACCAGGAAGCGCATCGCCGTGTCGAGTACTGGCTGACCGTGCTCAGCGACGAAGGCGCCCTCGCCGCGGGCGACAACGCCCGGCGGGCTCGATACCTCGTCACCGTCCTCAACGGACTCTCGATCGCACGAGCCCTTCCGTCGGGCGAATCAATCCTGACCACCGAGACGGAGATCCTGCAGGAGGCGGTCGACCACGTCCTCGGCCAGCGCCCCACCGGGTGATGCACCGGCACCCACTGCCACGCCGCGCCCATCCGGGTGCCGGCGCATCGCCCGACCGACCCGGCTCGCCCGCTGGGCCGAAGGCTTGCCGCTCAAACCTTCCAGCTCCGTCGGCCGACATCCGACGACTGGCGCTGGAGTCATCGATGCACCACGAGGAGCAGAACGTCCGCGAGGCAGCCGGCATCGCGCTTCAGGGGACCTACCCAGACCACGACCCAGCGTTCGTCGCCTTGGCGGACAGCGCACGAGATCCGCCGCCGGAGCGCCGTGCGTGTAGCCCTGCTTGCGCGACAAGGGACCGCCGGCCTGGATCCGGTCGGCGGCGTAGGCGATCGCCCGGTCGAGCGCCGCCCAGCCCGCGCCGAGCCCGAACGCGGCGACCATCAGCCGGGTGTGCCCGAACACCAGCTGGGCCTGCAGCAGCCCTCGGCCTTCGGTCCCGCCGACGAGCGCGTCCGGGGTGACCGCGACGTCGTCGAGGAACAGCGCGGCGGTGTTGCTCAGCCGGATGCCGTGCTTGTCCTCCGGTTTGGCCCGCGTGAACCCGGGCGCGTCGCGCTCGACGACGAACCAGCTCGGTCCGCCCGGCGCGTTCGCCAGCACGCTGTAGGCGTCGGCGATGCCGCCGTTGCTGATCCACTGCTTGCGGCCGGTGATCCGGTACCCGGTGGTGCGGCCGTCCTCGACGACCGGGACGGCGACGGTCTTGAGGGCCCCGAGGTCACTGCCGGCCTCGGGTTCCGTTGCCCCGTAGGCGAACAGCAGCCCCTCGGCGGCCATGCGGCCCAGCCACGTCTTCTTCTGGTCCGGGGTCGCGCCGACGGCGATCGGGTCACTGCCCAGCGCGGTGGCGAGCACGCTGGTCGCGACGCCGAGGTCGATCCCGGCCATGCGCTCGCAGACGCGGCACACGTCGAGGCTGCCCGCCCCCATCCCGCCGTGGTCGTCCGGGACGAACAGCAGGTGGATCCCGAGATCGTCGCCGCACATGCGGCGGACCACCGCCTCCGGGCATTCGTCGTCGCGGTCGAGCCGCAACAGCAGCTCGGTGGTCAGGTTCCGGTCGGCGAACTCCCCGATCGCCGAAAGGATCATCGACAGCGTTTCGGCGTCCAGACCGCTCAACTCGGCATCAGTCATGGCTCGGCCCGCGATCTCGCGCGCTGGGCAGGCGTTCCGGCATCGCGGGTCCTCCTCTCCATCGAGACGGACGTGCGCGAACCTTCAGCCTCGGACCGACCCGCCGGTAGGACAGGGGCCGAACGTCACCACCCGGAGCGCCTATTGGCACCCCGGGTTGGCCTGGATCACCGCGGTGTCCAGGAATCCGCGTCCGAGTGCGGGAACACGTTCGCCCCGACGGCCCAACGGTCCGCTCGCGGGAGGCCTGCTCCCGGTAGCGCGCGGAGGGAGGCCGACCGGACGGAAACCGGATCACCTGCGAACACGCTTCCGCCACCGAAGCCGGCCGGCGCCCTCGGCGTCGCCGCGATCATCCGGTTCCACCGCGGCGAAGCGGCCGAGGCGCACCGGCCGGTCGACGGGGGCGCTCTTCGCACAACGCCACTTCATCCGCGGGTCGTGGCGAAGGTGCCGGCCACCCAGTCGGCGATGTAGGTGCTCACGTGCGGGAGGTGGTCGAGCCCGATGTGCTCGGTCGCGCCCTCGTCCGGGGTGAACACGCGCAGTTCGCGCCGGGGCGAGTTGACCGCCTGCGCGTAGGAGCGGTGCGCGTACTCGAGCGGGATCTGGCGGTCCTGCTCGCCGTGGGCGATGAGGAACGGCACCGTGATCTTCTCGACGACGCCGTCGAGGTGGACGTCGTCGGCGAAGGTGATGAACGTGTCGAGGTCGTCGTGGCCCCACACCCACAGGACGTGCTCCCAGTAGTGCGGCACCGGGCGTTCGCCCTCGCGTTCGAGGCGGCGGCGTTGCACCGCGCCCCAGTCGTGGTTGGCGCCCCAGGCGACGCACAACGCGAACCGCTTCTCGAAGGCCGCGGCCCGCGGGGCGTAGTAGCCGCCGAGGGACCAGCCTACGATCCCGATCCGCGCCGGGTCGACGTCGTCGCGCTGTTCGAGCCAGTCCACCGCGGCGCCGGCCCACACCTCGCTGTCGATCCGGGCAGTGATCCCCTGGAGCCGCAACGCTTCGCCGGTGCCTGGCTGGTCGAGCATGAGGCACGAGATGCCGCGGGCGGCCAGCTCCGCCCAGTGCGCCGATCCGTACATGTGCTCCTTGGTCGAGTCCAGGCCGTTGACCAGCACCACGACCGGCGCCGGACCGGCGCTCGTGGCCGCGCTGAAGTACGCGGGCAAAGTCGTTCCCTCGTAGGGGATCTCCACCCGGGAGACGCGCGGGTCGCGCAGGTCGAAGGCCTTCTGCGCCAGGGCCAGGACGCGGCGGTAGGTGGGCAGCCGGTCGGGGTTCGAGTGGGCGAGCATGCGCTCGGCCTGGCAGAGGTAGTTGGCGGCGCGGAAGTACAGCTGCCCGGCGGTGCGCTCGTGCCCGGCTTTCTCCGCGGCTTCGGCCTGGGTGACGAGCTGGTCGGTCAAGGCCGTCCAAGCACGCAGGAAGTCCGGGGTCCCGGCGTCGGAGCCCCGCGCGGCGGCTTCGCGGATCGGGCGGCAGGCGCGGTCGATCTCGTCGATCAGGCCACCGGAGTTCAGCGCGGCGACCACGCCGAGGTTCCAGACGTAGTTACCGGGGAAGTACTCGAACACGATCAGGTCCTTTCAGGCTGGAGCCGGTTCCGGGGCCGTCGCCGCGCCGGGCGCACCGGCGGCAGCACCCCACCGGGCACGACGGTGTTGCGGATCGTCCCGACGCCTTCGACGGTCATCTCGACGACGTCGCCGGGCTGCAGCGGCGGTGGTTGCTCCTCGCCGCGCCGCCCCCACAGCTCGGCCAGGCACCCGCCGTTGCCGCAGGTCCCGGAACCCAGGACGTCCCCGGCCCGTAGCCGGGTGCCGCGACCGGCGTAGGCGACGAGTTCTTCGAACGGCCAGCCCATGTTGGACAACAGGTCCTGGCCCACTTCGACGTCGTTGACCGCGACCCGCATGGCCAGCGCGAGAAAGCCGTCCGCGTCCCGGTACGGCTCCAGCTCGTCCGCGGTCACGAGCCACGGCCCGAGCGTCGTGGCGGAGTCCTTGCCCTTGGCCGGGCCGAGGTTGACCCGCATCTCGCGGCGTTGCAGGTCGCGGGCCGACCAGTCGTTCATGATCGTGTACCCGAAGATCGCGTCCGGCCCCAGCACGGCAGCGACCTCCAGCTCGAAGTCGAACGACCGCGAGCCCGGCGGGACCGGCACGTCGTCGTGCGCGCCGACCAGAGCGGCGGGATTGGTGAAGTAGAACGTCGGCGCCTCGTACCATTCCGGCGGCACGGAACCCGGCGCGACCATGCCCTCGACGTGTTCCTCGAACGCGACGAAGTCGCGGATGCTCGGTGGCTCGAGCGGCGGCAGCAGCCGCACCTCGGCCAGGGGCACGGCCGGCCAGCCGAGCGCGGCCGCCCCGGCTTCGAGGGCGGCGGGCAGGCCGCCGCGGGCCAGGTCGAGGGTGGTGACCCCGGCCGCGAAGGCGTGGACGCCGTCGCCGGAGACGACGCCCGCGCGCACGGTTCCGCCGTGCTCGTAGGTGGCGAGGCGCATCAGACCGGCGGGGCCACGAACAGGCCCTTGTCGGGGTCGTTGAAGGAGCGCGAGGCGACGAACTCGTTCATCGCGTTGGCCGTCCCCCACTGGTCGGACACCTCGGGCCGGGTGAAGTCGTAGAGGTGCGGGTGCCAGGTGTCCTCGTCGATCAGCTCGAGTTCGGTGGTGTACTCGACGGTGTTGCCGTGCGGGTCGAGGAAGTAGCTGAAGGTGTTGTTGCCGGCCAGGTGCCGCCCGGGCCCCCAGATCTTCTCGACCCCGGCGCGCAGCAGCTTCCCGGTACCGCGCAGGTACTCGTCGATCCCCCGCATCTCGAACGACGCGTGGTGCAGCGACGGGTGCGGGCCGCGGGCGATGGCGAGGCTGTGGTGCCAGGCGTTGATGCGCAGGAACCACATCATCCCGCCCAGCCGCGGGTGCGTCAGGGTGTCGGACAGCCGGAAGCCGAGGTGGCGCTCGTAGAACTGCCGCGTGCCTTCGGGGTCGGCGGAGTTGATCACGGCGTGGGACAGCCGGACCGGGATCGCCTCGCCGGCTTCGATCTTCCGGTGGGCGCGGACCGCGACGTCGGCGCTGATCTCGATGGTGCGGCCTTCGTTGTCGAAGAACCGGAACCCGTAACCGCCACCGGGGGTGTGCAGCGAACGCGGCTCGTGGACCAGGGTGACGCCGGCGGTCGCCAGGCGGGCGGCCAGGGTGTCGACGTCGGCCGCGGTGGCCACGCCGAAGGCGATCAGGTCGATGCGCTTGTCCGCCGCCTGGCGCAGCCGCACGATGTAGTGCTCGGGCGAGCCTTCCGCGGCGAGGAAGGCGATCCCGGTGTCGGTGTGCTCGGTGGTCAGGCCCCACGCGCCGGCGTAGAAGTCCTGCTGGCGGGCGAGGTCGGGCACGGCGAGGTCGACGTGCCGCAGGTGGGTGATCAGGCCGTCGGTCATGGCGTTCCTCCGTAAGGGGTCAGGCGGGCTGGGCGACGAGGGCGGAGATGCGGCCCATCAGGCCGGGAACGTCGCCCTGTTCGTGGTCGAGGAGCCACTGGCAAAGCTGGTTCGACGCCTCGACCACGGCCGTCGCCCGGGCCACCCGGCGTTCGGCGAAAGCGCGCCACAGCGTGTCGTCCAGGGTTTCGGCGCCGAGCAGGAGCTCACCGAGGACAGCCGCGTCCTCGAGCGCTTGAGCGCCCCCCTGGGCCAGAGTCGGCGGGCAGGCGTGGGCGGCGTCGCCGATCAGCACGACGCGGCCGCGGTGCCACGGCGCGGGCAGCACGTGGGTCTCGAACCGGGTGTAGTTGACGCGGGAGGGGTCGTCGAGCGTGGCGAGGATGTCGTCCCACGGCCCGTGGTAGGCCGAGGCGAGTTCGCGCATGACGGCGAGCCGCTCCGGCGGGCTCAGGGAACTGCGGTCCCGCGCTTCTTCGACGACGTAGGCGTAGAGCGAGTTCTCCCCGGTCGGGCAGTAGCCCGCGATGTAGCTGGGACCGCCGTAGAAGAGGTCGGTGCGGGTGACCGACGCCGGGCGAGGACCGAAGGCGCGCCAGATGCCCATCCCGGTCGAGCGGGTCGCCAGGTCGATGCCCAGCAGCCGCCGGATCGTCGAGCGGACGCCGTCGGCCCCGACGACCAGGTCGTAGCGGCCGGTCGAGCCGTCCGTGAAGGTGGCCTCGACGTGGCTTCCACCCTGCCGCAGCTCGGTGGTCGTGAGCCCGAACCGGATCTTCGCGCCGGTCGCGGCCGCGCGGTCGTGCAGGATCCGGGCGAGGTCGGGACGCGGCATGCCCAGGGCGGCGGGCAGGTCCGGGCCGCCGGTGCGGGCGTCCGGGAGTTCGGCCAGCAGGGTGCCGGCGGGATCGGGCGCGCGCAGTCCCAGGCCGTCGAACCCGTACCCCTTCGCCCGGACCTCCTCCCACACGCCGAGGGCGCGCAGCTCGCGCAAGGCGTTTCCCTGCAACGTGATCCCCGACCCGAGGGCGGCGACGCCGGGCTCGGCTTCCACGAGGTCGACCGCGACTCCCCCGTTCGCGAGGTGGATCGCGGTGGCGGTGCCGGCGAGTCCGCTGCCGACGACGAGGACGGTGGTGACGGCGGGCATGGCGGTCCTCACTTGACGGCGATCGGCGCGACCGGGGCGCCGACGGCGCCGGTCACGGGCAGCGGGTCGGCGGTCAGCCAGAACTCGTACGTCCCGTCGGCGGCGCAGTCGGCCGCGAGGGCGTCGAGGTCCCACATCTCGCCGAGGAACAAACCGATGTGCGGAATGGCGACCTGGTGCAGCGGCTGGAAGGCGTCGTCGAACTCGTTGGGCCGGACCTCGAAGCCCCAGGTGTCGGTGGCGATGGCGGCGATTTCCGTGCGGTGCAGCCAATCCGCCGTGGTGAACGACAGGCCCGGAGCCGGGCCGCCCGCGTAGTCGCCCCAGCCTTCGCGCCGGGCGCGGGCGAGCCGGCCGGTCCGCACCAGGAGCAGGTCACCGCGGCCGACGCGCGCGGTCGCGCCGTGGGCGGCGATGGTGGCTTCGAGGTGGCCGGTGGTGATCGCGAACCCGTCCGGCAGCTCGCCGTCGTCGCCGATCACCCGGCCGACGTCGAGGAGCACGCCGCGGCCGGCGATCCGGCCCGATGCGGTCTCGATCCCGGTGACCCGGTCGCCTTCGCTGGTCACGACGTCTCCGGCGCGCCGGCCGTTCCAGGCGATGCCGTGGTCGAAGATGTGGCCGAGACCGTCCCATTGCGTCGAGGCCTGCAAAGGCATGAAGACGACGTCGTCGGCGCCGCCCAGCCCGTGCGGGAAACCTTGCCCGCGCTCGGCGTCCAGGCCGGTGTCGAGCATGGTGTGGATCGGGTTGGTGCGCCTTCGCCAGCCCTTCTGCGGGCCGTCCGCGGCGAAGCGCTGCGCCAGCGAGAAGCTCGCCCCGCGCCGGACGAGCGCGGCGCCTTCCCGGCGTTTGGCCTCGTCCAGGAAGTTCAGCGTGCCCAGCACGTCGTCGTCGCCCCAGCGGCTCCAGTTGGAGCAGCGCTGGGCGGCTGCTGCGATCGCGCCCTCGGGATCGGTTCGGTCCACCCCTTCACTGTCGGGGCCGGACGCGGTATCAGGGAAGAACAGATCGGTGATGCGGAGTATCGACAGCGTTGATACCGTGACCCGCTGTGAACCTGGCTCGGCTGGACCTGAACCTGTTGGTGGCGCTCGACGCGCTGCTGCAGGAGCGCAGCGTGACGCGCGCGGCGGCGCGGATGGGCCTCGGCCAGCCCGCGGTGTCGGCCCAGCTGGCCCGGCTGCGCCGGCACTTCCACGACGACCTGCTCACCCGGTCGGGGAACCAGTACCGGCTCACCCCGCTGGCCGTCCAGCTCAAGGAACGCGTGCGCGTGGCCCTGTCCGGAGCCGAGCGGGTGTTCGCCGCCGAGCCCGACTTCGACCCGGCCTCCTCGGCGCGCGAGTTCTCGATGCTCATGAGCGACTACGGGGTGGCCGTGCTCGGCCCCGGCATCGCGGCCCGCCTCGCCGAGGAAGCACCGGGCACCCGGCTGCGGTTCCCCGCGAACACGCCCAGGATGGTCGACGCGGCCGCGCAGGAGCTGGTCCACACCGACCTGCTGGTGATCCCGCACGGGTTCGTCGACGACCTGCCGCACCAGGACCTCTACCGCGACGAATGGGTGTGCCTGGTGGCCGCGGGCAACACCACCGTCGAAGACTCCCTGACCGTCCGGCAGCTGGAGACCATGCCGTGGGTCGTGACCTACCACGGGCCGACGGCGTCCACCCCGGCCGCGCGGCAGATGCGCATGCTCGGCATCGAACCGCACATCCAGGTGGTCACCGAGACGTTCCTGACCGTGCCCGGGCTCATCGCGGGCTCCGGCCGCGTGGCGCTGGTGCAGCGCCGGCTCGCCGACGGGATCCCGGCCGAGCTCGGCGTGCGGGCGCTCCCCTGCCCCTTCGACGCGACCCCGCTCGTCGAAGCGATGTGGTGGCACCCGATGTACGACGACGACCCCGAGCACCGCTACCTGCGCGACGTCGTCCAGCGCGCCGTCGCCGCGATGATCGGCATCACCCCGGCTGATACCGCCCTTCGGGAGAAGTGATTTCCGCTCCGGCGCCGCGTTCCCGACACTTTGCGCAAGCGATGCCGATCAGCGGAGACCGGCCGCCCGCAGGCCGGAGGCGCCATGTCCGAACACCTCGCGAGTTCCCGCCCGGCCACGGCCCCCTCGACGGGCGGCCGCCGGCCGGGAACGGCTCAGCTGCTGATCCTGTTGTCCGCCAGCTGCTTGTCCGTGCTCGGCGCCGTGCTCATCGCACCGGTACTGCCTCAGCTGAAGGACGCTTTCGCCGGCGTACCCGGCGCCGACGTCCTCGCGGCGGTGGTGCTCACGGTTCCCGCGCTGCTGATCGGGCTCACCGCGCCGTTCGCGGGCCTGATCGTCGACAAGGTCGATCGCAAACGGCTGCTGCTGATCGCCTTGGTGTGCTACGCGATCACCGGCACCGCCCCGCTGTACCTGCCTTCCCTGCCGGCGATCCTGATCAGCCGCGTCGTGGTCGGCGTGTGCGAGGCGGCGATCATGACCTGTGCCACGACGCTGATCGGTGACTACTGGTCCGGGGCGCGCCGCAGCCGCTACCTGAGCCTGCAGACGCTCGTCGCGTCGTTGTCCGCGACGGTGTTCCTGGCTTTGGGCGGTGCGTTGGGCGCGCGCAGCTGGCGGACGCCGTTCTGGGTGTACGCGGTCGCGCTCGTGCTGGTCCCGCTGACCGCGAAACTCATCTGGCGGCCGGACACCAAGGCCGCCGCGGGACGGCGTCTGGCGCCGCTGCCGTGGCGTGCCTTGCTGACGCCGTATCTGGTCACCTTCATCGGCGGCATCGTTTTCTACACCCTGATCGTGGAACTGTCCTTTGTGCTCACCGAAGCCGGGCTCGGGTCGACGGCGGCGATCGGCGGCATCAGCGCCCTGATGTCGGTGGCCACCGCCGCCGGGTGCGTCGTCTTCGCCCGGCTGTCCCACCGGACGCCGCGCACGCTGCTACCGGTGGCGTTCGGGCTGTCGGCGATCGGCTTCGCTCTCGTGTTCGCGACCGGTTCGGTCCCGGTGATCTCGGCCGGTGCCGCCGTCGCCGGGTTCGGCACCGGCATGCTCCTGCCCACGCTGCTGACGTGGGCCGTGAACGGGCTGGAGTTCGAGCAGCGCGGCCGGGGTACCGGCGGGTGGACCGCGGCGCTGTTCATCGGCGAGTTCCTCTGCCCCCTGCTGATCGCCGCGATCGGCGCGGGCGCCGGCGGCCTGCGTCCGGCCATCGGCGTGCTCGGTCTGGCCGCCGCGGCCATGGCCGCGCTCTGCGTGGTCGCCACCCGGCGGCACAACCCCCGGCTCGACCTGACGGCCGGCTGACCGGCCTCGCCCGGCCACCACCTTCGCACCGGTCATCCCACCACCACTGCGCGCGCTCACCCGGGCCGGCCGAGCCGTCGACGCGTACGCCACCCGCCGGTCACCGGCGGCCCCCGCCCTCGGTGCGCAGGGTCGACGCGAAAGCCGGAACCGCGTACGGACCGGGGCGGCGCGGGCCGTTCGGCCTTCAGCACGATGCCGGTGCCCTCGCGGTAGCGGACGTGGATCTCCGGCGGGGCCCGCCTCAGCGAGCGGCCGTTGCCGGCGGAGACGCGCACGACGTCGACGGTCGCGTTCCGCCACCCGGTGGCCGCGACCGCGCGGGCCCGGCCCCACCAGCCCACCGCGGCCAAGACCGCGAACAGCGTCCCGAGCGAGCCGGCCACGAGCAGGACGTAGCCGAGGTTGACGAGGAACCGGCTCTTGTTCTCTTCCACCAGGGTGCGCACGCGATCCGGCGGTCGTGGTCGTGGTCGGTCGTGGACCACGATGACCCGCTCGCCGACGAAGTTGGAGTTCTTCGAGTCGCGGACGATCTTCGCGGTCCGCGCGCCGGTGGCGAGGAGCTCGTCGGCGGCCTCGTCGAGCAGGACCAGAGCCGCGGCCCCCGCCCTTGCCAGTGCCATCCAGACGAGGACGAACGCCGCCGCGCGACCCGCCACCCGGCGCAGCCGCCCGGTTTCGGCCGCGAAGCCGATCCGGCGGTCGTGGTCGGTCGGCAGCGGCAGCCAGCCCCCGAACCCGTCCTCGCTCGCGGCAGCGCGGTTCCGGACCGGCCCCCGCAGGCGCCAGGCCACGCCACCGGCCGCCGGGAGGGCGAACCACAACCACTGCCGCTTGACGAAACCGCCGAAGGGGTCCTTCAGCCGAGCTTAGAAGCCTTGAGCAGCACCGATGCTGCGAGAAACGGCACCGGACGGCCGTGCCAGGCGTGCAAGTGAGCAGGCCAGGTCCGGCGGTTCTGGCGGCGCGCCAGCGGGCCGGGTCGTCGATCACCCCGGTGCCGCCGGCTGCAGATCTGCCAACCACCCCGGCCGGGCCTACTGTTGTCTGCCAGCAACCTGGCGACGACCTGGGTCGACGCTCGATCACCGTCGACACCCGCACCGGAGGAGCACCGCATGGACGAAAGACTGCTTGACGAGCGGGACGCCGCGCGGAGAGTGGACGACGTCACCGCCGCCTTGGACCGGCTGGCCAGCACCTTCGCGGAAGAAGAGGAACTGCTGGTGGTCCTGCAACGGGTGTGCCGGCAGGTCATGCACGCCGTGCCGGACGCGGAGATCGCCAGCATCACGCTGCTGCGCGAAGGCGCTCCGTACACCGCGACTGCGACCGGTGACACCGCGCACCACGTCGATCAGGCCCAGTACGACGCCGGGCGAGGCCCCTGCCTGGAGGCCGCCCGGACCGGCGAGCTCCAACGGGTGACGGTGACCGAGGCGGCCGAACAGTGGCCCGAGTTCGCGGCGGCGGCAAGCAGATCCGCGGTCGTCGCCTACCTGTCCGCCCCGCTGTTCGTCGACCACCAGTACCACGGTTCGCTCAACCTGTACGACACCGGCGGCAACAGCTTCGGCGCACTCGACGCGGCGCTGCTGGACTTGTACACCTCCGCCGCCGAGTCCGCGCTGCGCAGCACCCGCCGCCACCAAGCCGCCCGCGAAACCATGGGACAGCTCCGCACCGCCCTGACCTCTCGCGCGGTGATCGACCAGGCGAAGGGCATCCTCATGGCCCTGCACAGCATCAAGTCCGACGACGCTTTCGAACTGCTCGTCAAAGCATCGCAGGAGCAGAACCGGAAACTGCGGGAAGTCGCCCAGAACTTCGTGGCCGAAGCCACGAGCCGGCCGTGACCCCACCGGAACGCCGGATCAACGCGACGAAGGCGCCGGCTCGCTGCTGAACCGACGCCGTCGCCAAATCCCCGCCAAGCACGGGCAGGAACTCACAGCGACGCTTACCCGGTTCCCCGGTCCGCTGAACGTGAACCCCGCTCGACAGGGAACGTGCGGCCTGCACCCACGTTCACAGGTGGTCGGTGTAGAAGGTGGCCAGCCGGTCGACGGCGGCGTCGACGTACTCGGGTACGTCGTACATCTCGTAGTGGCGGGCGTCCTTGATCACCGTGCGGTCGACGGGATTGGGTGCCAGGTCCCAGAGGCGCTTGCCGGACTCGTCGAAGCCGGTCCCGTCGAGGTTCTCGGCGAGGATGAGCTGCAGCGGCTGGGTCATGAGCCGGTCGACCAGGTGGAAGGCGTCGAACCCGATGAGCGGCGAGTCGCCCCGGGTGAGGCGGCGGTTCGTCGAGTGCTCGTTCCGGCCGCGCTCGGTGCGGTAGTACCGGAGCGCCTGGAGCAGGTCGACGTCGGTCACCCCGGCCGCCTCGGCCTCGGCCACCGTGTCGGGCAGCCACTTCTCACGGGTCAGCCGGCCGGTGCGGGCCTCCTGGATGCGGGCGTCGGCCAGGGAGTCGAGCGCGGCAGCCGGCCCATCGGCCTGGAAGCCGCGGAACGAGGCACCGATCTCACCGGGGCCGACCACGCCGACCGCCTTGATCCGGTGGTCGGTGCGGGCGGTGTGGACCGCGTACCCGCCACCGGCGCAGATGCCGAGGACGCCGATGCGGTGCGGGTCGATGCCGGGAATCGTGGCGAGCGCGTCGATCGCGAAGGAGATGTCTTCACCGCGCCGGTACGGGTCTTCGAGGTCGCGGGGCTCGCCACCGCTTTGCCCCTGGTGAGCGGGGTCGAAGACGAGCGCCGCGATGCCCCGGGCCGCGAGCCGGGACGCGTAGTTCGCGCCGATCTGCTCCTTGACACTGCTGCCGGGCGTCGAAAGCACCACCGCGCGGACTGGCTGGGCATCGTCGGGCCGGTACAGGTCGGCGGCGAGTTCGATCGGGCGGCGCGGGATGGAGATGTGCTCGAGCATGGATCGGCCGCCTTTGGACGCTGAACCATCGCCTGCTCACCGTCGTACTGGACGCCTGCGCCGCCGACCTGGCCGAACTCGGGCTCGAGACCAAGGAGTTCTTCGTGCTCGCGGAGGCGGAGACGTCGCCGTACCCGGCCGAACTGGCGGCAACGCTGGTGATCTCGAAGGCCAGCATGACGGCCTACGTCCGCAATCTCTGCGCCAAGGGATTCCTGCGCCGAGA
Source organism: Amycolatopsis sp. cg9 (assembly GCF_041346945.1). Lineage (NCBI taxonomy): Bacteria > Bacillati > Actinomycetota > Actinomycetes > Pseudonocardiales > Pseudonocardiaceae > Amycolatopsis > Amycolatopsis sp. cg9. The sequence goes on from NZ_CP166850.1 coordinate 9,055,356, forward strand.
GATCGACGACACGGACCTGCGCCGCCATCGGCTCGTCCTGACGCCCGAGGGCACGGCGGCGCGCGACCGCGCCCTGGCAGCCCTCGCGGCCGAGTTCGACCGCCGGCTGGCCAAGGTCACCTCACGCGACCGTTCGGAGCTGCACCGCATCCTGACGTCCCTGGTCGAGCTCGGCTAGAGCCACCCGTCCGGCTGCCCGACAGTGAGCTCCAAGGAGACGCCGTGGCGTACATCGAGGTCGGTACCGGTGCTTCTTGGTACGCCTCCAGCCCCGTGGTCCCACCTGGCTGACCGACCTCCGCGGAGATCTGGCCGCGATCGACGTGCCGGCGTTGATCCTGCATGGCACCGCCGACCGGATCCTGCCGATCGACACCACCGCCCGCGAGTTCCACAAGCGGGTCCCGCGGGCCGAGCCCTTGCCGGCCCGGTCTCCGGCTAGCCGGAGACCGGTGGCCAGCTCCGCAGGGCGGCGTCGGCGACCAGCTGGAGGATGTCGCGCTCCGCGCCGCCGGCGGCCTGCACCGCGATGCCGTTCCCGACCGTTATGACGTACTTCGCCAGGACTGCCGGGTCGGTGTCCGGCGGCAGGTCGCCCTCGTCGACCGCGCGCCGGAACCGATCCGTCAGCTTGGTGCCGACCTCCGCTCCCCAGGCTGCCAGCACGTCGCGGATCACCCGCCCGTCCTCGCCCCCGATCAGGGAGGCCCGGAGGCTGAGACACCCGGTCGGGTAGCCCGGCAGGGTGGCGCTCCGGACCGCGCCGCGCAGGAAAACCGTGGCCACCTGCTGGGCGGTCGGCTCCGCCAGCGCCTCGGCACCGTACGACGCCGGGCCTTCGCTGTAGCGCTTCAGAGCTTTCCGGAACAACTCCTCCTTGTTGCCGAAGGCCGCGTACATGCTCGTGCGGTTGATCCCCATGGCCTCGGTCAGGTCGGTGAGGCTCGTGCCCTCGTAACCGTTCTCCCAGAACACCCGCATCGCGTTCTCGAGCGCTTCGTCGGCGTCGAAGCCCCGGGGCCGACCCATCTGCGCGGTCCGTCGACCGTTCACGTGACCCACCTTACCAGTTACTTACCGATCGGTACAGAAATCGACAAGGAGGTTCTCGTCATGAGCGAGTTGACCGGCAAAACTGCCCTGATCACCGGTTCCACCACCGGCATCGGCCGGGCGACGGCCTACGCACTGGCCGCGCGCGGCGCCAACGTCGTGGTGACCGGCCGCGACGCCCAGCGCGGGCAGGAGGTCGTCCAGAAGATCCAGGCCGAGGGCGGCTCGGCCCGCTTCGCCGCCGCCGACCTGACCAACCCGGACGACGTGGCCCGGCTGGCCCGGGAAGCCGGCGAGGTGGACGTGCTGGTGAACAACGCCGGGGTCGGCAGCTTCGGTCCCAGCGCCGACATCACCGGCGAACAGTACGACGCGATGCTCGACGCCAACGTGCGCGCGGTCTACCAGCTGACCACCGCCCTGGCTCCGAAGATGGCCGAGCGCGGCAGCGGCAGCGTGATCAACGTCAGCAGCGGCGCCGCCGTGATCGGGGACGTCAACAACGCGGTCTACGCGGCCACGAAGGCAGCAGTGAGCTCCTTGACCCGCGCGTGGGCCGCCGAGTACGGCCCGTCCGGCGTCCGCGTCAACGCGGTCGCCCCCGGCCCATCAGAACGAGCAATCATTACGACAAACGGCACCGCATGAGGCGTACGCTCGGCGGCTCGGGAGCCCGCATCATCGCTGTTCCAGCGCGAGGCGCTCTGGGAAATGGTGGCCGGGAATGGTTGCGAACACTTCCCGATCCTTGTTGTCAGGGATATTCAACGAACGTTGTCCACTCCAGGAATGTTTCAGCGGACGACGGGCACGTGCGCGCTGATGCGGCACTGTCCGACTCGGGAAGCAGCGTCAGCGGATGCGCGGGCCGGCGGCCGTGGAGAAGCGGAACTCGATGGCGACCGGCACCGTCTCGAGGTCGAGCGCTTGCCGGAGCCGGGGCAGGCCCTCGGTGTCCAGGCGCTCAAGGATCTCCGTGGGGTCGCCGTCCTGCTCCACCGACACGACCAGCGCCAACGTCGGGTCCTCGCGGGTTCCGGCCAGCGTCGCCCGTGCCTGGTGCACCCCCGGGTACGTTCGCAGTTCCTCGGTGAAGGGAGCCACCGCGGCGTCGGCGGCCAGCTCGGTGCGGCCGCGGTCCGGGTCGGCCTCGAGGCGCCACGTCTGCGTCCGCGGGCGGCGCGCCAGCTGGGCGAGCAGCCAGCGCAGCACCAGCAGCCCGAGGATCGCGGCCGCCGCGGCGGCGACGTAGAGCACCCACGTGGGCGGCGTCGCCGTGCCCGGGACCAGCGGCGCCGCCGGGTCGACGACGGTCAGCCGGCGGAAGTGGGTTGCGACCGCGAACGCGCCTGCGGCCAGCAGCACCAGCCCGGCCAGGCCGAGCAGCACGCGGTTGAGCCGGGCGGGACGGTTCAGGTTCGTCATGACGCCTTCTTCCGGGGAGCGCGAACCCGCACCGACACGGCCGGCCGGGTGGCCGGGCCGATCTGGTCGAGCCGGTGGCCGACCGCCGCGCGAACGGCGTCGGCGAGGCCGTCCGGCCGGGTCCGGGCCGTCTTGACCCGTACCTTCACCCGGCGGGCGCCGACCTTGACCGCGGCACCGGACACACCGTCGACGCTCGCCGCGGCGGCACGCAGCGTCGAGCGGTAGCTTCCGCGGGCGGCACCCGCGTCGAAGGGGCCGCCCAGCGGCAGCACGGTCAGGGCCCCCGGCAGAACCGCGCCGAGCACCAGGACCAGGCCGAGCAACGCGACGACACCCCCGGCGACGGCCGGCACGGCGTCCGTCCACCGCAGGTCGTGCAGGGCGGACGCCACCGAGCCGAAGCTGATCCACGGGCGCTCGCCGACGATCGTCTGGATCGCCACCACGGCGACGAGCACGCACGCGGCCAGCACCACCACCGCGGTCAGGACGGCCGGGACGCTCCGGCGAGGACGGCGTTTCATTCGACCCTCCGCACTGGGCCCGCCGCGGTGTGCAGGGCGGTGACCGTGAGGTCGACCCGCGTCACCGTGAGCCCGGTCAGCGCCTCCACCCGCTCCACCAGGTGCTCGCGCGCCCGTTCGGTGGTGCGCGCGACCGAGGCGGGGTAGACGATCGAGATGCGCACGTCGAGCGTGACGGTCCCGTCGCCGACCTGGGCGCTCACCTTCGCGGAGTGGTCGAGGTCCTCGCCGCTCAGGCTCACGCCGAGGATCCGGCCGGCCGCGCCGCCGACGTCGTCGACCTCGAGCACGGCGCAGGCGGCCAGCCGTTCGATCGCCTGCGCCGAGATGGTCAGCACGCCGCGCTCGGCGACCGGCAGGGTGGTGGTCACGCCTCAGCCCCGATCGCGGCCGGAGAGCTGCGACAGGTCGAGCTTGCCGTCGAGGAAGCGGCCGACCAGGAAGCCGATCGCCCCCAGCACGGCGACCGCGGCGAACGCGCCGAAGCCGCCGAACGCGACGGCCAGCCCCAGGACGAGGCCGGTGAGCAGGCCGAGCTGCGTGGCTTTCACAAGACCCTCTCCTTCAGTTGCGCTTGGTGCGGTTCGCCGGCCGGCTCGGCCAGGTCCGCGATCACGACGTGCACCGGCCGCCCGGCGACCGCGGCGGCGGCACGCACGGCCGCGGCGACGTCCCCGGCCACCAGCGGGTAGCCCGTGGTGACCGCGATCGTGACGTCTTCGTCGCGGACGCGCACGCCCGCGATCCGCCGCGGCGGGTCGAGCGTGGCGATCTCGCCGAACCGCCCGCCGTGCAGCCCGGTCACTCCGGGCACGACCCGCACCGCGGCCGCGATCCTGGCGGCGTCGGGTTCGGGCTTCACTGCACCCGGCCGGTTTCGGCGGTCTCGCCCTCTCCCCCGTCTTCGGACGGCAGGTGCAGGTCGCCGACGTTGATGTTCACCTCGACCACCTCCAGGCCGGTCATCTGCTCGACGGCGGTGATCACGTTGCGGCGCACCGAACGCGACAGGTCGGCGATGGACACGCCGTACTCGACGACGATCTGCAGGTCGACGGCCGCCTGCTTCTCGCCGACCTCGACCGACACGCCCTGCCCGGCCGAAGCCGTCGCACCCGGGATGCGTTCGCGGATCGCGGAGAACGCCCGTGCGGCGCCGCCACCGAGGGCGTGCACGCCGGCAATCTCGCGCGTGGCCAGGCCGGCGATCTTCTGCACGACGACGTCCGCGATCGACGTGCTGCCCTCGGTGGTCACCAGCGCGCCGTCCCCGCCGTTCTTGGCGGAACCGGCCGACGCCTGCTGGGCAGGCACCTTGGTGGCGGTGGCGTTCGTCATGTCGTCTCCTTCGTTCGTCGGGAAGCGTGGTGTTCGCGTCGAGGCCACTTGATTGTTGTTCCCTAGTGGACGGACAACGCGGTGGGAAGATCGTCACGACCCGATCGTGTGACCCCCATCTCCCGTGTACGAGTGCCGGAAGAGGCGCGGGGCGAAGTCGTGGAGGTTGTCGCGCCAGGTCTGCCACGTGCGCGCGCCGGGGGCGAATTCCGAGTAGCGGTAACGGATTCCGTACGCGTCGAAGACCGCGCGCGTGGCGACGTTGTTGGCGTGGGCGATGTCGTCCGGGTTGCCGCAGTAGATGCGGTGCAGCCCGGTGCGGGCGTTGAGCCTCGGGTCGCGCAGCAGGTCGGCGTGTTCGGTGGTGAGGGCTTCGAGTACGCCGGGGAAGTACCCGGAGCTGAAGTCGCCGATCGAGCCGAACGCTCCGGGACGGCTGAGGAGCACGTTCCACGTCTGCAGCCCGCCGAGGGACAGCCCGGCCAGCGCCCGGCCGCCGGGCTCGCGCCGGACGCGGTAGGCGCGTTGGACCGCGGGGACCAGGTTGTCGAGCAGTTCGGCCGGGAAGCTGTCGTCGCCCGGCAGGCCGGTGGCGCCGGGCACGTTGCCGTCGGGGAACACGACGACCATCGGCCGGATGCGCCCCGCCGCGAGGAGGTTGTCGAGGATGACCGGGGCCCGGCCGGGTTCCACCCAGTCGAGGTGGTCGCCGCCCCCGCCGTGCACGAGGTAGAGCGCCGGGAGTTCGCGGTGGTCGCCGGGTGGTGTCCACACGGTGGCTTCCCGCCGGGTACCGGTGACGGTGCTGGCGTAGCCGAGGGTGCGCACACGGCCGTGCGGGACGGCGTGCTCGACCAGGAACCCCGTGCCGGGTCCGGGCACCAGGAACAGCGACAGCGCGGGGCTGGAGTGCACGGCGGTGGGGTTCGCCGGGTCCTTCCTCGTCGACGCCGTCGACGAGGAAGCTGTACTGGTAGTAGCTCGGCGTCAGCGGTCCGGTGGTGAGCTGCCGGACGCCGTCCGCGCCGCGGGTGAGGGACTGTTCGGTGTAGTCGAACGAGCGGCCCCAGCCGCCGCGGACGGTGACCGCGGTGGCGTCCGGCGCGCTCAGCCGGAACGTCACCGTGCGGTCCGGGTGGACGACGGGGTCGTGGGCGGCCGCGGAGGCCGGGAACGACCGCAGCAGCAGGGGCGCGGCGGCGCCGGCGGCGAGGACGGTGCGGCGGGCGAGGGCGGACACGGGGCCTCCGGTTCAGAGCAGGCGGTAGAGGTCGTAGCGGACCTGGCCGGCGGTGCGCTCGGCGCGGCCGAGCAGGACGCTGGTGGTGAGCCACCGGAACCGCGGGTCGGCCGCGGTGGCGCGCAGGGCGAGGCGGAAGTAGTAGCCGGCGGGGTCGACGTCCTCGCCGCGGGCCAGCGCGGCCAGGACCGCCGGCGGTCCGGTGCGGACGCCGGTGCTGGTCAGCCCGACGAGCGAGGACGACAGTTCGAGCGTGTACCGGGCTTCGACGAACACGGTGCCGTCGGGCAGCACGCGCTGCCAGTCCGCTCCGCCGGACCGGACGCGTCCGGCCAGCGCGGGCCCGTCGACCGTGCCACCGGTGATCGGTACCGTGCGGTGGTGGCCGTCCGGGCCCGGGCCGAAGTCCAGCGGAGGCGCCAGGTCGACGGTCACCGTGGCGAGGTTTTCCAGCTCCGGCTGGGGAAACAGCATCAGGCGACCTGGCGGATCGGCAGCACGAGCACCGCGCCGAGCAGCCCGGCGACGGCGCCGAACACGAACAGCGCCGCGAAGTTCTGCGGGGCCTCCGGTGTCGCGCCGATCGCGAGCACCGCCGGGGCGACCGCGGGCACCAGGGAGCTGGGCAAGGTGTTCGCGATGTTCATCAAGCCCAGGTCCTTCGCCGGGTTGGCCGGGTCCGGCACGAGCTGCGTCACCAGCGCGATGTCCACGCTGAGGTACACGCCCTGCCCAAGACCGACGACGCCGACCGCGGCCAGGAACGCCGGGAACGAGTGGGCGAACGCGGCCAGCAGCAGGCCCGCGGCGAAGATCAGCGCGGCGGCCACCACGAACGGCTTGCGGCGGCGGACCCGGTCGGACAGCTTGCCGGCGATCGGCGCGAACACGACGGCCGCCGCCGTCAAGACCGCGGTGGACAGGAAGACCGCGCCGGCCACCCGGTCCGGCGGGAAGTGCAGCACCAGGATGAGGTAGAAGGTCTGGTACGCCTGGATCGCCGCCACGCCGAGGAAGACCAGCAGGCGGCTCGCCCACGCCCACGCGAAGTCCGGACGGCGGCGCGGGTTCACCCAGAACGTCCGCAGCAGCTCGCCCGCGTCGAACGGCGGGCGTTCCGCGATCGGCGTGTCGGTGAGGAAACCGAACAGCAGCAGGGTTCCCGCGATCGCGACCGCGGCGGGCAGGAGGATCATCGCGCCGAGGTCCGGGGCGACCAGCTGCGCGCCGAAGAGGCCGGTGACCGCGCCGAGGGGCAGGCTCAGGCCGAGCACCGCGGACGCGGGCCCGCGCCGGTGCGGCTCCAGCTGGTCGGCCAGCACCGCGGTGCAGGCCACCGTCACCGCGCTGAACCCCACGAACGTGGCGACGGCCGACAGTGTCAGCAGCGGCGTGCTGTTCGCGACGAGCATCACCACGGCGCCGGCGGCGAACAGTGCCGCGCCGAGCAGGAGGAACGGCCGGCGGCGGCCCAGGCGGCCGGTCGTGCGGTCGCTGAGGCGGCCGAGCAGCGGGAACGCCACCAGCGACGCCAGCGCGCCGACGCCGGTGACCACGGAGACCGTGGTGGTCGCGCGGGCCGCGTCGAGCTCGGTGGCCTTCAGCGACAGGGTCAGCACGGCCGGCACCAGGTTGGCCATCGCCGCGCCGACCGCCGCGAGGCCGAGGAAGAACAGGAAGCCCCGGCGGGGCACCGCCGAGCCCGGTCCGGCCGGGGTGGTTTCGAGGGAAGCACGCATCGTTGGGCACCTTTCGCCACGGTTGCCCGGAAGGATGACCAGCGGCTTCGGGTACGGTCACCGGTTGTGCCAGCCAATGGAAAGCGCGGCCGTCGTCCGGCGCACGGCGAGCCGGTCGTCGACCGGGCGCTGGCGCTGCTGGCCGCCTTCGACGCCGAGCACCGCACCCTGTCGCTGGCCGAACTGAGCCGCCGCTGCGAGATGCCGCCCAGCTCCGCGCTGCGGCTGGCGAACCGGCTGCGGGAGTGGGGCGCCCTCGAGCGCGACGACGCCGGCCGCTTCTGCGTCGGCCTGCGCCTGCTCGAAGTGGCCACCCTCGCCCCGCGCGGGCACGGCCTGCGACAGGTCGCGCTCCCGTTCATGAACGACCTCGCCGAGGTCACCCACCAGCACGTCCAGCTCGCCGTCCGCGACGGCAGGCAGGCGCTGCTGGTCGAACGGCTCTCCGGGCACCAGGCCGCCCCGGTCGACTACCGCACCGGCGGCCGGCTGCCGCTGCACTCCACCGGCGTCGGACTGGCGCTGCTGGCGTTCGCGCCACGCGAGGTCCAGGAGGAACTGCTGGCCAAGCCGGTCTACAGCGAACCGGACAACCGGCTGATCCCGGCCGACAAGCTGCGCCGCACGCTGGCCGAGGTCCGGCGGGAACGGCTCGCGATCTTCCGCCGCCAGGACGAGACGGAGTCGATCGTGTCGGTCGCCGCGCCGATCTTCGGCCGCGACGACGTTCTCGCCGGCGTCCTCGGCGTGCTCGTGCCGAAGAAGGTCGCCCGGCCGCGGCACCTCGGCCTGGCCGTCCAGACGGCCGCGCGGGGCATCTCGCGGGAGCTGGGCGCTCGCTGAATTGCCATTGAACGGCACACCGATGGGTTCTGCCCCGGCCGCCGGTCAGGATCGGCGGCATGTTCCCCTACCAGGACCCGGGTCGGCCCGTCGCGACGCGCGTCCGCGACCTGCTCGGCCGGATGACGCTGCCGGAGAAGGCCGGGCTGCTCTTCCACGCTCCGGTCGCCGTCACCCCTGACGGCGGTTTCGTCGAGGAGCCGGCCGGCCCGCTGCCCACCGCACCGACAACGGAAGTGGTGCGGGACGAGCACGTCCGTTGCCTGTCGCTGATGGCGCCGGTCCCGGCGGGCCTGCTCGCCCGCTGGCACAACGAGGTTCAGCGGCTCGCGGCCGGCAGCCGGCTGGGCATCCCGGCGCTGGTGTCGTCCGACCCGCGGCACTCGGCGAACGAGAACCCGCTGACGTCGGTCCCGTCGGGCGGCTGTTCCCGCTGGCCCGAACCGCTCGGTTTCGGCGCGCTGGCCGACGAAGCCGTCGTGCGCGCGTTCGCCGGGGTGGTGCGCGCCGAGTACACGGCGGTCGGGATCCGGCTGGCCCTGCACCCGATGGCCGACCTGGCCAGCGAACCGCGCTGGTGCCGCACCTCGGGAACGTTCGGCGCCGACCCGGCGCTGGTGGCCCGGCTGTCGGCCGCGTACGTCGAAGGCCTGCAGGGCAGCGAGCTGGGGCCGGATTCGGTCGCGGCCATGGTCAAGCACTGGCCGGGCGCGGGTCCGCAGGCCGGGGGCGAGGACGCGCACTTCGCCTCCGGCAAGGACCAGATCTACCCGGACGGGCGCTACGAGGAGCACCGAGCCGTCTTCCGCCCGGCGTTGCGCGCCGGTGCGGCCGCGGTCATGCCCTACTACGGGCGCCCGGTCGGCGTCCCGGGGCTCGCCGGCGTCGGGTTCGCCTTCGACCGCGAGGTGATCGCCGGGCAGCTGCGCCGCGACGAGGGCTTCGACGGCCTGGTGTGCACCGACTTCGGGCTGCTCACCGACGCGCGGCTGCCGGACGGCTCGGTCTGGCCCGCCCGCGCGTGGGGCGCCGAGCACCTCGACGTCGCCGATCGGGTGCTGCGCCTGCTCGACGCGGGCGTCGACCAGTTCGGCGGCGAGTGGTGCCCGGACGTCGTGGTGGGACTGGTGGAGTCGGGCCGGGTCCCGGAGGCGCGGATCGACGAGTCCGCCGGACGCGTCCTGGCGCTGATGTTCCGGCTCGGGTTGTTCGAGAACCCCTACGTCGACGAAGACCACGCGGTGGCCACCGTGGGCCGGGCCGACTTCGCCGCCGCCGGGGCCGACGCGCAACGCCGGTCGATGGTCCTGTTCGCCGGGACGCTGCCGCTGGCACCGGGAATCCGGTTGTACGCGGAAGGAGTCGACCCGGGAGTCGCCGGCCGCTATGCGTCCATAGTGGACAAGGTCGCCGATGCGGACGCGGCGCTGGTGCGGATCGGCACGCCGTACGAGCCGCGGTCGCGCCTGCCCGAAGCGTTCTTCCACCAAGGGCGGCTCGACCTGCGCGAGGAGCACCGCGAGCACCTGCTGGCGCTGGCAGCGGCGGTGCCCACGGTCGTGGCCGTCTTCCTCGACCGGGCCGCGGTCATTCCGGAGCTCACCGGCGCCGCGGCGCTGCTGGCCGACTTCGGCGCGGCCGACGACGCCGTCCTCGACGTCGTGTTCGGCCACGCCACCGCCGAGGGGCGGCTGCCGATCGAGCTGCCGTCGTCGATGGCCGCGGTGGAAGCGCACCCGGAGGACCGGCCGGGCGGCACCGCGGACCCGCTGTTCCCGATCGGGCACACCGCCCGCGTTGCCGAGAGGCAGGCCTGATGCCCGTCCATCCGCTGCTGGTGGCGAAATTCCCGCTGCTGGAAGGGTTCCCGTCGTTCGGCGCGCTGCTCGCCGACCCGGCGTTCGCCGAGTTCGAGCGTCCGCCGGTACCCGACGACCCGCCTGCGGTGTCCACAACGGACGTTCAGGTGCCCGGGCCGCACGGTCCGGTGCCGGTGCGGATCTACCGGACCGGCACCGGCGACGGTTCGCCGTGCCTGGTGTGGCTGCACGGCGGCGCGTTCCGGATGGGCGACCTGGACATGCGGGAAGCCGACCGGGTGGCCCGCGAGCTGGCGCACCGGGCCGGGATCGTGGTGGTGAGCGTCGACTACCGGCTCGCCGTCGGCCGGGTCCGCTACCCGGTGCCGCACGACGACGTCGTGGCGGCCCTGCGGTGGGTGCGCGACCACGCGGCCGACCTGGGCGTCGGCCGGATCAGCGCGGGCGGCGCGAGCGCGGGCGGCAACCTGTCGGCGGGCGCGGCCCTGCGCCTGCGCGACGACGACGGCTGGCTGCCCGCGGCGCTGGCACTGGTCTACCCGGTGCTGCACCCGCAGCTGCCGCCCGCGCCGGCGTCGCTGGCGGCGCGGATGGCCGAGATCCCGAAGATCCTGCACTTCCCGCCGGCGGCGGTGCGGGAGACGACCGAGAACTACCTGGGCGGGCCGGTGAGCCTCGCGGACGGCTACGCGATGCCGGGCTTGGCCGTCCTGGAGGGGTTGTGCCCGACGCTGGTGCTGACCGCGGAGTACGACGACCTGCGCGTGTCCGGGCAGGTGTTCGCCGGGCAGCTGGCGGAGGCCGGCGTCGACGTGCGGCACGTGGTGGTGCCGTCGATGCTGCACGGGTTCCTGAACCTGCCGCCCGCGATCGACGAGGTGGGCCGGGCGGTGGACCTGATCATCGAGACCGTGTGAACGGGTCCGTTCAGGTCCGGGGAGGTCAGGGTCCCGGCGAAGTCACCCGGCCGGGGGCGCGTCGTGGCGGAGGTACGCCAGTACCGCTGTCACCCGGTGGTGGAGTCCCGGTTGTTCCCCCAGCCCCAGCTTCGCGAACGTCGAGTTGACGTGTTTCTCGATGGTCGATTCGGCCAGCACCAGCGCCTCCGCGATGGCTCGGTTGTTGCAGCCCTGGGCCATCAGGCGCAGAACGTCTTTTTCGCGCGGGGTGAGCTGGGCCAGCGGTGACGTCACCGTGCGCGTGTGGCTGTGCATGAGGACTTCGACGATGCGCGGGTCGATCACCGAACCGCCCGTGGTGACTTCGTGGAGGGCCCTGACCAGTTCGTCCAGGTCGCCGACGCGCTCCTTGAGCAGGTAGGCCAGCCCGTCCGTGCCGTGCTGGAACAGGGCGAACGCGTAGTGCTCGTTGGCGTGCTGGGAAAGCACCACCACGCCGATGCCCGGATGCCTCGTGCGGATGCTGTGCGCCGCCGTGATGCCCTCGAGGTGGTGGCCCGGCGGCATGCGGATGTCGGCGATCACCGCGTCCGGCCGCTCGTGGTCGACGGCCGTCAGCAACTCCTCGGCCGTGCCGACCGTGGCCAGCACCGTCACCTCGCCGGAATCCTCGAGCAGCCGGCGGGCGCCCTCGCGAACCAGGTAGTGGTCGTCCGCGATGAGGATTCGCAGGCGCTCACGCGTTGACATCGTGGACGACCTCCCGGGCCGGCAGCCGAGCACGCACAGTGGTACCTCCGGTGGTGGCGGGCGTGACCTCGAGCTCCCCGCCGACGGCCGCGACCCGGTCCCGCAGCCCGATCAGGCCGGTGCCTTCGCGGTGGCCCGGTGGCAGACCGGCCCCGTCGTCGGTGACCTCGACCAGCAGCGACCCGCCGGGCAGCGAGAAGCGCACCGTCGCCCGTGACGCCCCGGCGTGCTTGAGCACATTCGTCAGCGCCTCGGAAACCAGGAAGAACACCGCCTCCTCGATGTCGACCGGCAACCGCGTGGACTCCAACGGCGGCTCCGTCGTGACGGTGACCGGGATCGGGGCGCGGCGGGCGCGCGACCGCACCGCGGCGACCACACCCTGGTCGGTGAGCTCGGCCGGGTGGATGCCGTGGGCCAGTTTCCGCAGGCCCTCGATCGCGCGATTGGCGTCGTCTTGAACTTCGTTCAGCATCACGTCGGCTTGCTCGGCGCGGCCCACCAGCTTGTTGCGGGCCAGCCGCAGCTTCGCGACCAGGGCGACCAGCTCCTGCTGCACGCCGTCGTGCAGGTCCCGCTCGATCCGGCGGCGTTCGCTGTCCTGGGCGTGCACGATGCGGGTCCGCGACGCGGCCAGCTCGGCCGCCTGGCACTGGATCTGCGCCACCCGCGCGGCCAGTTCGAACGACAGGCGCACCGCGTACGCCGCGACGAGAGCGATCACGGCCAACGCGGCGGGCAGCAGTGTTCCCAGCTGCGTGCCGATCACGCCGGCGATCCCGACGGCCCAGAGCCCGAGGAGGAGCCAGAGCATCCCGTACCGGGTCGTCCAGCGCACGCCCAGGTTGATCCCCAGCAGCCGGTACCGCACGATCGCCACCAGCAGGGCGGTCGCCACGACCGCGAGGGCCAGCAACGCCGCGCCCGTGACCAGCGGATCGGGCGGCCGCAGGGAGATGTCCCACTTCCGCAGGAGCACCAGCGGCGCCGTGCTCACCCCGGCGATCAGCGCGCCCATCCCGAGCAGCCGGCGCCACGACCGCTGCCGGGTGACGGGAAGCCGCGCGTACCGGATCGCCTGCAACACCGCGGCCACCAGCAAGAGCAGCCAGATCGCCAGCTGGAGCTGCGCCACCGGCGGTGGCCGGCCCGTGAAGTAGTTGAGCAGGTACAGCGGGGGCAGCGCCCAGAACGCGCGCAGCGCGACCCGTTCGTGGGGGTACCGGTAGCGCCCGTCCGGCACCAGCGCGACCAGGCTCACCACCAGCACCACCACAACGCACTGCATGACGCCGACGCACTGGACGTAGATCTGCGCCCACCAGGGCAGCAGCCACAGCGACGCCCTGGCGTCGTCCGGGAACAACCGGAGCGCGCCGTTGGTCACGGCACCGGTCATCGCCACCACCGTGCCGGTGACCAGCACCCTGCGCGCCAGCGGATGGGCCGGTGCGCGCCACCACACCACCACCCCGGTCACGAAGAACGGCAGTGTCAGCGCGAAGACGATCGGGACGTTGCGCATCCCCGGCGCGGTCAGGACGAGCACGGCCGCGACGAGCGCGCTCGCGGCGCCCACCGCGGCCAGCGCCCACATCCCCGCCGCCCGCTCCCCCTCGTGCGTCACCGCCCCATCATCCCGCCCGTTCCCCGCCGTGGCCATCCCGTTTCCCGCGCCCGCACCTGGAGGTAAACCTCCATTCGGAAGCGGAGCCAGCCGGGTGTTCCCCGCGCACGCACGACGCCACGGTAGGGAGACCGACGGGGGATGCAGGGGGTGAATTCGACGTGATTTCCGCCACGCCCCGGCACGCCCCCCTCGATGATCACTCGAATGGCGGTGTCACCCGATAATCTGCGGACGGGACACTCAATCGCGATAGCCGCAGCCAGGGGGAGAGCGTGCTATATCATGCGCCGAGTCGGCCTTCTCGGGATTCACGATGGATATCTTTCACCTCTCCTCGTCGATGAAATCGGGTATCGGCAGGGAAAGGGGGTATCGATCCGAATACAGCTCGACGAGATCGACCAAACTCAAGGAATTGTCGCAATTCACACGCGATGACGCAGTGACTCGCCGGCCTGCCCGCCGGGGTTGATCGGCTGCCTCAGCTCGTCATTCGACGACCAGCCGGCCCGCGAAATCCGCGCTGCCGCACCATCTTGCCGACCGCAGCAGGCCGTCTTGCCCGCGCATCGCCGCGCACCTGCGTCATCGGCCTCTCGACATGGCCGACACCAGGCTGCATCGTCAATTTTTCCGGGGGAGATAATGACGGACGACAACGCGCTGATCCGCCTCCTTGGCTCCTTGGAAGTGGCCCGCGTCGAAAACATCACCGCTGCCAAGCTTCGGCAGGTTCTCGCACTGCTGGCCGTGAATGCGAACACGGTGGTGAGCACGGAACAACTGATCGACGAATTGTGGACGGACGAGCCGCCCCGCACGGTGCGGACGGTTCTGCAGACCTACATCTACCAACTGCGCAAGCTGTTCGCCGAAGCCGCGGCGAACGGAATCGGCGCCGACCTGCTCGTCACGCGACCGGGCGGGTACGTCCTCGACCTGCCGCGTGAAGACATCGACGTCTTCCGGTTCCGGAACCTCGTGGACCGCGGCAAGGAAGCGCTCGCGCGCGACGAGCCGGGACGAGCGGGCGATCTGCTGCGGGAGGCGCTCGACCTGTGGCGCGGCCCGGTGTTCACCGACGTCGACCTCGGGCCGAGCCTGCGGGGTCTCGCGGCCTACCTGGACGAATTGCGCCTGGAGGCCCTGACCCTGCGCATCGAGGCCGACTTCGGCAGCAACCGGCACCGGGAGATCGTCGGCGAGCTGCGGTACCTCGTGGCCCACCACGAGCTGCACGAGTCCTTCTACGTCCTGCTCATGCGCGCACTGCACGGATCGGGGCGGCGGGCCGACGCACTGAGCGTTTTCGGGCAATTGCGCCGCGTGCTCGACGACGAATTGGGCATCGAGCCTTCGCTCGAGGCCAGGCAGGTCCAGACGGAGATCCTGACCAGCGCCTGCAACACGCATTGACCTGCGGTCGAGGCGTGCTTGTGACGCTGGCGGCACCCGACGAACACGACGAGGAACAGGGGAGAATTCATGGCTGAGCGCGCACGACCGGTCGCCCTGGTCACCGGGGCGACGAGCGGAATCGGCCTCGAAGTGGCGACTGCTCTCGCACGGCGCGACATGGCGGTGTTCCTGTGCTCACGCACGCCGGACGCGGTCGAAGGCACCGTGAAGGACCTGCGGGGCCAAGGCCGCACCGTCGACGGCGTCCCGGCCGATGTGCGGTCTCCGGAGGAGATCCGCCGGCTCGTGGAGCGGGCCGTGGCGCACTTCGGGCCGATCGACGTCCTGGTGAACAACGCCGGACGGCCCGGCGGCGGGGCGACCGCCGAGATCACCGACGAACTGTGGTGTGACGTCGTGGAGACGAACCTGAACAGTGTTTTCCGCGTCACCAAGGAAGTTCTCACCACCGGCGGCATGCTCGAACGCGGGCGCGGACGGATCGTCAACATCGCGTCGACCGGCGGGAAGCAGGGCGTGGTGCACGCGGCGCCCTACTCGGCCTCGAAGCACGGCGTGGTCGGGTTCACCAAGGCGCTCGGGCTGGAACTCGCCCGCAGCGGCATCACGGTCAACGCGGTCTGCCCGGGCTTCGTCGAGACGCCGATGGCCGAACGGGTGCGCGAGCACTACGCGGACATCTGGGGTGTCGACGAGTCCGAGGCGCACGACCGGATCACCAGCCGGGTGCCGCTCGGGCGTTACGTCGAGCCGAGCGAGGTGGCCGCGATGGTCGAGTACCTGATCTCACCGGGCGCCGCCTCGGTCACCGCGCAGGCGCTCAACGTCTGCGGCGGGCTCGGCAACTACTGATCCCGGCGAGGAGGACCGATGCTTTCGGAGCAGGACCTGATCGGGGTCTGGCGGCTCACCGCGCACTACTACCACCACGAAGACGGCTCCCGCTCCGAAGGCCCGCTCGGGAAGGGCGCGGACGGGGTGCTGATCTACGACGCCACCGGCTGGATGGGGGTCGGCATGATGCGCACGGAGTCCGTGACCGCCACCGCGGACGCCGGCGCGGGACCGCCGCCGTCGTTCTACCTGGGCTACACCGGGCGGTGGCGGGTCGCGGGCGACGAGGTCGTGCACGAGGTCGCCGTCGGCTCCCACCCGCGGGTGGTCGGCACGGACCAGGTGCGTGAGGCCCGCCTGCACGACGGCGGGCTCAGCCTCCGCCGTCCGGTTTCCCCCGGCTCGACGCGGTACATCGTCATGGACTGGTGCCGCGCCGGGGAATGACCGGCGCACGAGACGACACCGGCGGGCACGGATTTCCGTGCCCGCCGGTGTTCGTGTACGCGGCCCCTCACTCCACGGACGGGAGCACGCCGGGCGCGGGGTGCGGCGGGAGGACCCGGCCCTGGAGGTGGGCGAACGCCCCGGCGTGGCTGAGGGTGGCGCGCCCGTTGGCGCCCAGGTTCTCGCGCAGATAGGCCCGCGCGTCGGCCAGTGTGCTGTGCTCCCCCAGCTGCGCGCGGGCGGCCTCGGGGTCGATCGCGACGGTGTGCGTCGCGGTGGCTTCCACCCCGCGCCCGACGCGGCGGAACGTCCAGTGGCCGCTGTGGCCGAGCAGCATCGCCGGCGGCACGAGCTGGGTGTAGGCGATGCTCTCCCCGGGGTGGCAGACGCGGATCGACCGGGTGGTGTGCGCGGTCCCGTCCGCGGTGATCGTGTCCATCTCCATGTGCTGGACCCCGGCCGCGTCCTCGGTCAGCTCGACGCGGGCCACGTGGGGCAGCCGGTCGGGCCACAGATCACTGCGGTGGACGAACTCGTAGACGTCCGCCAGCTCGCCGTCCAGCACGACGGTGTCGGAGAAGGTGTCGATCACCTCGTCGACCGGGTGGCCGAGCTCGGTGATGCGGCCCAGCGCCGCGAGCTCCTCGGTGCTGTTGCGGTCCACCGCGGCGACGAGGGTGTCGCGGGCGCTCGCGTCGGTCACCGAAAACCGGTGGTCGAGCACGACTTCGGTGCCCCCGTAGCCGTGCGGCTGGAACGACCACGTCCCGCTCATCGCCGCGACCGGGGGCCGGCTGTGTTCCTGGCGGAACTCGATGCGCCGCGCCACCGGGTCGAGGTCGCGGCGGGAGATCCACGCCGCCACCTCGCCGGCGACGACGGCCCAGAGCCGGAACCGCTCCGCGCGCTCGTCGCGCTCCAGGTGGTGCACGTGGACGGTCGGCCCGAACACCACCGGCCACCGGGAGACGTCCGCGACCACCCGGTAGACGTCGTCCGGCGGGGCCGCGATCACGCGTGTGTGCGTCGTGTGCTCCACGGTCACACCGCCGCGAGCCGGCGGTTGACGAGTGCGAGCAGCTCTTCGGGGGTCTCGACCTCGAGGATCTGCTCGTCCGGGATCACCACGCCGTAGTCCAGCTTGAGCCGCGCGGCGGTCTCGATGAGGGCGAGCGAGTCATAGCCCAGATCGTCGAACGGCGTCCGTGCGGCGTGCTCGAGCCGGGCGACTTCTTCGCCCGAGCAAGCGGCCAGGATGGCGCAGAGGTTGTCCAGGCTCATCGCGTTGGTCATGATCAGCTCCTGTTCTCGGGGGTGCGGAGGACGACGGCCGAGTTGAAGCCCCAGCGGCCGCGGGCGAGGACGAGGGCGGTGTCGACGTCGACTTCCCGCGGGGTGTCGAGCACCAGGTCGATGCCGTACTCCTCGGGCACGGCGCCGGTGGCGAAGGTGGGCGGGACGACGTTTTCGCGAAGGCTCATCACCGCGGCGGCCACGTCGAGCATGCCGCCGCCGGAGAACAGCCGGCCGGTGAGCGCTTTCGGGGCGGTGACCGGGACACCGCGCGGGCCGAACACCTCGCGCAGCACCCCGGCTTCGGCCCGGTCGAGTGCGGGAACCCCGGCGGCGTCCGCGAACACGACGTCGACCTCGTCCGGGCGGACCCCGGCGTCGGCCAGCGCGAGCTCGGCGGCGCGCCGCAGCCCGGGCGGGCGCCCGGTGCCGGGAGCGGGGTCGAAGGTGTTGGCGTAGCCCGCGATCCGGGCGAGGCCGGGAACGCCGCGGGCGCTCGCCGCATCGGGGTCTTCGACGATGACGACGGCGCCGCCCTCGCCGGGCACGTAGCCGGCCGCGTGCTCGTCGAACGGCCGATACGCGCCAGGGCCGCTGCACACCCGGCCGCTGGACAGGTGCGAGACCCAGCCCCACGGGTCGACCGCGGAGTCGACACCGCCGCTGACCACCAAGGGGATTCCGGACCGGACGGTCCGCCGGGCCTGGCCCAGCGCGTCGAGACCGCCCGCCTGCTCGGCGACCAGGGCGAAACCCGGACCGCGCATTCCGTGCCGGATCGAAATCTGCCCGGTGTTCACCGCGTAGAACCACGCGAAGGACTCGTAGGCGCTCACGTGTTCCGGGCTCTGCGCCCACAGCTTCCGGAATTCGCGGTGGGTGAACTCGAAGCCGCCCGAGGCGTTCGCCGTGACGACGCCCATCTCGTAGTCGGTCAGCCCCGCCGGGTCCACCTTCGCGTCGTCGAGGGCCCACTGGGCGGCGACGAGCGCGAACTGCGTCGAGATGTCGGTCTGGCGCATCAGCCGGCCGGGCAGGTGCTCGGCCGGGTCGAGACCGTCGACGAGCCCCGCCCACCGCGGGAGGTCGCCGGGGACGTCGAACCGGTCCAGCTCCCGGATGCCGCTGCGGCCGGTGAGCGTCGCCTCCCAGAACGCGGGCGTTCCGGCACCGTTCGGGGCCACCACCCCGAGGCCGGTGATCACACTCATGCCGCTCCCTTCTCCCGGGCGAGCACCATCGCGCTCTGGAACCCGCCGAAACCGCTGCCGACGGTCAGCACCGTGTCGATGGTGTGCTCGCGCGCGACCTTCGGGACGTAGTCCAGATCGCATTCCGGATCGGTGACCTCCAGGTTCGCCGTCGGCGGCACGACCTGGTTCTCGATGGCCAGCAGGGACGCGGCGATCTCGACCGAGCCGATGGCGCCGAGCGAATGGCCGATCATCGACTTGATCGAGCTGACCGGCGTCCGGTACGCGTGTTCGCCGAGGCTGCGCTTGAACGCCGCGGTCTCGTGGCGGTCGTTCTGCTTGGTCCCGGAGCCGTGCGCGTTGATGTAGTCGGTCGCGGCCGGGTCGAGCCGCGCCTGGTCGAAGCTCGCGCGGATCGCCTCGGTCATCTCCCGGCCGTCGGCCTTGAGCCCCGTCATGTGGTAGGCGTTGCAGCGCGTCGCGTACCCGGCGACCTCGGCGTAGATCCGCGCCCCGCGGCGGAGCGCCGCGTCGCGCTCTTCCAGCACGAAGACCGCGGCGCCTTCCGCGAGCACGAAACCGTTGCGGGTGCCGTCGAAGGGGCGCGACGCGGTACGGGGCTCGTCGTTGTAGGTGGTCGTCGCCTTGATCGCGTCGAAGCTGGCGACCACGATCGGGGTGATCGGGGTGTCCGACGCGCCGGCGACCATGACGTCGGCGCTGCCTTCGCGGATCAGCGCCGACGCGTGCCCCACCGCGTCGATACCCGACGTGCAGCCGTTCGACACCATGCCGACCGGGCCCTCCGCGCCGGTCGCCCAGGCGATTTCCGCCGGCATGATGCTGGGGATCAGGTAATCGAACATGTGCGGGGAAAGGTGCTCGGTGTCCATCACCTCGCGCCGCCCCGAATCGGAGAGCACCAGGTATTCCTGCTCCAGGCTCGTGGCGGCGGCGACGGCGCTGCCGAGGCTCACCCCGACCCGGCCCGGTTCCCAGGCCGCCGGCTCCAGCCCGCTGTCGGCGACCGCGTCCCGCGCGCACACCACCGCGAACTGCGTCGCGCGGTCCATCCGCCGGACCTCGCGCGGGGTCAGGCCCTCCGCCGCGGCGTCGAAGTCGACTTCGGCGGCGACCTGCGAACGGTACGGGGCGGGGTCGAAGAACGAGATGCGCCGGGTGGCGGTCCGGCCGTCCGAGAGCAGTTCCCAGAAAGCGTCGCGGCCCAGTGCCCCGGGTGCGCGGACGCCGACTCCTGTGATGACGACCCGGCGGTTCACGAGTCCGTACCGAATTCGTCGTTCATGTCCATCCCTTTCTCACGGGTCACCGCTCTTTCCTGCTGTTCGGAGAAATTAGGGCCGATTCCTCGATCGGCGCTCTACCCGGGCTGGACGCCGATCACGCGTGGCAGGCGGGGACACCGCCGTGCAGCGCGACCAGGTCGGCGAACATCCGATCGACCTCGGCGAACGCACCCTGGCCGCCGCCGCGCAATTCCGCGAAGGCCCGGTGCAGGTTCGGGGCCAGCCGTTCGCGGTCGAGCAGATCCCCGAACTCCCCGAGATCCGCGTCCCGGGCCGCCTCCAGGGGCGACCTGCCCGCGTCGGACGCCGTCCGCGCGAGGTCGACGAGCCAGGACAGGTACCGCTCGCCCTGGTCGAGCAGTTCCGGGCCGCCGACCGGCCCGTGGCCCGGCACGATGGTCGCGGCGTCGAACTCCCGCAGCCGCGCGAGCGCGGCGCGCAGGCCGGCCACCGAGCCGGTGAGCACGAACGGGGTCACCCCGGACATGACCAGGTCACCGGCGAACAGGACCCGCTCGTCCGGGAGCCACACCACGGTGTCGCAGCCGCTGTGCGCCGGCCCGAACGAATGCAGCTCGACGCGTTTTCCCCCGGCTCGCAGGGTCAGCGGCCCGGTGAACGTCAAGTGCGGCAGGACGAGTGCGAGTTCGCCCCACCCGACGTCCGGCCACAGGCCGGTCAGGTGCAGGCCCGCCTCCTCGGCCTCCTGGCGAGTGCGTTCGTGGCCGAGGACGAGGGCTTCGGGGAAGACGAAATTGCCGAACGTGTGGTCACCGTGCGAATGGGTGTTGACGACGGTGCCCGGCGGGCCGCCTGCCACCCGGACCACGGCGTGGCGCAGTGCCCGGGCGCGGGCTTCGGTGGCCGCGGTGTCGACGAGCACCGAGTGGTCGCCGGCGACGATCAGCCCGGCGTTGTTCAGGCACCAGCCGCCGTCCGGCTGCAGGTGGGCGTGGACGCCGTCGGCAACCTCGACGAGGCCCGAGGCGGCGGGGTCGGAAACAGCAGACATACCCGCACCGTCGCCGAGGCCGCTCGATCGCCGCTCGACCGGTCCTCACCGCGCGCCCGGGCCACCGGCGTTCGACCGCCGGTAGAGCGCGCGGTGGAACTCTCGGCGCGACACCCACGTGCGATCAGGGAGAAGCCATGATCACTGCCGCGACGCTCGACCCGGACACCTTGCACACCCGCGCGCAGCGGTTCTACGCCGCGCAGATGCAGCGGCTCGACGAGCGCGACATCGAGGGGTACGCCGGAACCTTCACCATCGACGCGGAGTTCTCGCACACCCCCGGCCGGCCGCCGTCGCGCACCCGCGCGGGCATCGTCGAGGACCTGCACGAGTTCCACCGGCGGTTCGCCGACGACCCGATGCAGCGCCGCCACTGGGTCGGCATGATCGACCTGGCGCTGGCCGAGGACGGCTCGATCGGCTCCACCGCCTACTGCCTGGTGGTGAAGGTCCGCCCCGGGCAGCCGCCGGAATTCGTCAGCACTGTCGTCCACGACGTGCTCGTCGAGATCAACGGGAAGCTGTTCACGCGCTCGCGCCACGTCTCCTACGACTGAGCCCGGGCCACGGCCACCCCGGCGCCGCCGCGGCCTCAGCGGATGTTGTGGTTGACCCGGAACAGGTTGTGCGGGTCCCAGCGACGCTTGAGTTCGCGCAGGCGCACCCAGCCCTCGGGAGCGTAGGCGCTCGCGACGGCGTCGGGGGCGACGTCCGACGTGCCGAGGAAGGTCGGGATCCGGCCGCCGGTGAGATCCGGTGCAAGCGTGGTCAGCAGCGTCCGGTGTTCGGCCGCGATGGCGTCGGCGTGCGCCGCCGACGCGGCGGGATTCGTGATGTACAAAGCGAAACCGGCATCCCGGTTGGCGATCGCGTTGGGCGTCGCGGGAGCCTTCGAGAAGTGTCCGCCGAGGTGACGCACTTCGATCAAGCCGGGCGACAGCACCACTCCGGGGCCGACGGCCCGCAGGATCCGGTCCGCTCCCCCGGCGTCGAGTTCGCCGAACAGCCCGCTCGCGGAAACGAACGCGCCCGGCCGGGTGGGGCCTGGGATGAGCGCGTTGATCCGCGCGACGGGGTGCGCGGTCACGGTGTCGTCGTCGGGTGACAGTGCGCGGAGCCCGGCGAGTTCACGCCGGCCCGAGGACGCCGATCCGACGTGGACGACGTTGACCACCAGCTCGCACCGGTCGTGGGGGTCCATCGGCGGCGGAAGCCGGCGGAACACGGCCACCGACGTCGTGGCGTCGGAGACGGTACGGGTCCAGGCGAGGAAGCCGTGGAACGCGCGCGCCGCCGAGCCGCCGCCGAAAGTCAGCGTGCCCGCGTACACCTCGGAGACCGGCATGAGGTCGAGGACCAGCGACGTCACGACCCCGAAGTTGCTCTTGCCGCCGCGCACGGCCCAGAAGAGCTCCGGCTCCTCGTGCGCCGTCAGGCGTCGCCGGCGGCCGTCCGGGGTGATCAGCTCGATCTCCCGGACGTTGTCGGCGGCGTACCCGTACTGACGGCCGAGGAACGAGACTCCGCCGCCGGTGATGTAGCCGGCGACCCCGACGTCGCCGGTCGAGCCGATCGGCGGGGCCAGCTGCCGGGGGGCCGTCGCCGCGACCACCCGGTCCCAGGTCGCCCCGCCGCCGACGCGCGCCGTCCGGCCGTCCGGATCGACCTCGACCTCGTCCAGGCGGCGGACGTCGACGAGCAGGCTGTCCCCCGGGGCGCTCAGGCCCATGCCGTGGCCCGTGGCCTGGACGGCGACCGGGATCCGCAAGTCACCCGCGACCCCGACCGCGCGGGCCACGTCCTCGGCCGACCCCGCCCGGACGATCGCCTGCGGACGGTGATCGGTGAGGGTGTTGAACGAGGCGCGGTCGTGGTCGTAGCCGGGCTCTCCGGGAGCGGTGACCGGGGATTCGAGGATGTCGCGCAGGCGCGTCACGAGGTTCGACGTCGGTTCCACGGCGTCTGGTTCTCCTTTGCGGGGAAGGGGAAACGCGGCCACGGCGTGCGTCCCCCGACCCGTGGGGGTGCGGGTCGGGGGACGCACGGCGGCCACGCCGGTGGCGGTCGGTCGGTCAGTGCCGGGCCATCTGCTGGGCTTCGTTGAGCGGGTGCCCGACGACGCGCGTGGTCACGAGCGCGGACACCAGGAAGCCGAGGAGCGCGAAGCCCGCTGCGATGTAGAACGCCAGCTGGAAACCGGCCAGCAGCGACTCGGGTGTGGCGACCGGGGCGGCCTGGTGGCTGTCGGCCCGGGCGAACGCCGCCGTCGAGAGGATGGCGAGCCCGAGCGCGCCGCCCACCTGGTTCGTGCTGGTGACCAGGCCGGACGCCAGCCCCAGCTCACCCTCGCCGCTCAGATCCTGCGTCGTCGCGGTCACGGAGCTGACCAGCAACGTTCCCAGCCCCACACCGGCCAGCAGCGCCGGGCCCAGCACGTCGACCCAGTAGCTGCCGTGGAGGCCGATCTGGGCCAGCCAGAGCAGGGCGACGACGAGGAGACCGAACCCGCCCATCAGCAGCGGCTTGAACCCGGCCTTCGTGACCAGCTGCGAGGACATCGCGGCGGAGAACATGACCGCGATCGCGAACGGCAGGAACGCGACCCCGTTCTGCAGCGCGCTGAAGCCGAGCACCTGCTGCAGGTACAGGGAAAGGAAGAAGAACGTGCCGAGCATCGTGCTGGCCAGCAGCAGCGCGCAGATCGCGCCGCCGGTCACGTTGCGCCGGGCGAACACCCCGAGCGGCACGAGCGGCGAGGGGTGGGTCCGTTCGATCAGCAGGAACACCACCAGCAGGACGACCCCCGCGGCCAGGGTCGAGAGCGTCACCGGCGCGGCCCAGCCGGCCTGGTCCGACTTGACGACGCCGAAGATCAGCAGCCCGAGCCCGGCCGTCACCGTGATCGCTCCCCAGGGATCGAGCGGGAGCCGCTCCGCCGTGCGGGCGGCGCTGACGCGGCGCAGCGTGAGAACGGCCACCAGGAGCAGGACCGGGACGTTGACGAGGAACACCCAGCGCCAGCTCAGGGTGCTGGTCAGCAGCCCGCCGAGCAGCACGCCGGTGGCGCCCGCGGCACCGGACAGGCCGCCCCACAAGCCGAACGCGCGGGCGCGGGCCGGGCCGGTGAAAGTCGCCGTGAGGATGGCCAGCGCCGAGGCCGACAGCATGGCCGCGCCCATCCCCTGGACGATCCGGGAGACGACGAGCATCGCCGGGCTCGCCGCGAGACCGCAGGTGAGCGAGGACAGGCCGAACACGACCAGCCCGGTCAGGAAGACCGTGCGCCGCACGAAGAAATCGGACGCGCGGCCGGCGAGCAGCAGCAGCCCGCCGAAGGTCAGCAGGTAGCCGTTGAGCACCCACTGCAGGCCGGTCCCGGAGAACCCCAGGTCGGTCTGGATCGACGGCAGCGCGATGTTGACGATCGTGTCGTCGAGGACGCACATGAACTGCGCCAGGCACAGCACCACCAACACCAGCACCCGGCCGCTCACCTGATCGCTGGGCCGAGCGGAGGTCGCGCTGGGGGCGGGTTCGCCCGCGAGGGCGACGGCGTCCGAGTCGGGTTTTTCGTTGCTGGTCATGACTCCCTCTGGATTCGGAGTGGGTTCCGATGTCACTGCGCTGGGCCGGCACCGCTCCGGCGACCCATGAGGAACCGTAGCTCCGGTTCCGGTTCAGCGTCAAGCCGGGTCCCCGGTGCACGCGGCACCCCACCGCCGATCGAGCGCCGGTAGAGCGGCCGCTGGCACGGTCGTCCCGACGAGCGGCGGGTGCTCCGCACCCCTCGGCAGCCGCACCACGTCGATGAAGGGCGGGTTTCCCGTGAGGACCTTGTTCGTCGCCGCCGGGTTCAGCCCGGCGTCGGTATTCGCGCTGGCCCCGCTGGCGACATCCCTGCGCAACGCCGGGCACGAAGTGATCATGGCCGCGTTCGACGAGCTGACCCCGACGATCACGGCCGTCGGGCTGCCCGCGGTCTCCTTCGAGACCGGCGAGACCACCATGAGCATCATGACGATGGACCGGCCGGGTGGTCCGATCCACTTCCCCACGGCTCCGGACGAGGAAGCCTGGTTCCTGGGGGCGTGGTTCGGCCGCCAAGCCGCCGTCGGTCTCCCCGGCCTGGCGGCGTTCTCGCGCCGGTGGCGTCCCGACGTCGTCGTCGGCGGCACGCTCGACTACACGACGGCCCTGCTCGCGGCCACCCTGGGCATCCCGCACGTCCGGCAGGCCTGGGACTGGCTGCCCCTCGACGAAGCCCACCCGTACGCGGACGCCGAGCTGGCCCCGGAACTCGCCGAGCTGGGCCTGGACCGGGTTCCCCCGCCGGACCTCCTGGTGGACATCTGCCCGCCCAGCCTGCGACTGTCCGAAAGCGACGGTGCCAGGACGATGCGCTGGGTCTCCGGCAACCGGCAGCGCAAGCTCGAACCCTGGATGTACACGAGGTCGTCGCGGCCTCGCGTCTGCGTCACCCTCGGCAGCCGGCGCGAAGCGGACAGCGGCGGCGGCGAATTCCTGGCCGACCTGGTGGGCCGCCTCGGCTCACTCGATGTCGACGTGGTCGTGGCCGCGACCGAATCCCTCGCCGCGGAACTACGCACCCGGCACCCCGGCGTCCACGCGGACTGGCTGCCCCTCGAATTCATCCTTCCCACCTGCGACGTCATCGTCCACCACAACGGCGGGCTGACGGCGATGAACGCGATGGACGCCGGAGTCCCGCAGGTCATCCTCGACCGGTTCGAGCTGCTCCGGAAGTCGACGGACCGGATCGAGCGGCACGGGTCGAGCCTGGTGCTCCCGGGCGAGGACAACTCGCCGGAGGCCATCGCCGGTGCGTGCGCGAAGATCCTGGCCGGCCCGGGGTTCGCCCGCCAGGCCCGCGCGCTGTCCGCCGAGATCCGCGCCCTGCCCGCCCCACCCGAGATCGTCGCGGACCTGGCGGAACTCGCCGCGTCCTGAACCGGCCGGGTCGCCCTCAGTGGTTCTCGGTGAGGGCGGCCGCCAGCGCCGAGTACGCCGCCCCGGCCGCCCGGGCCGGCGGAAGGCGGCGGTACCCGGCCTCGAGCACCTCGACTCCCCACCCCGCGTCGTAGCCGTTCCGGCGCAGGGTGCGGACGAACCCGGCGATGTCGAGTTCACCCGAACCGGGCAGGCCCCGGTGCTCGAAGCAGTCGGTGAAGAAGTCGGCGGCGGGCTCGGCCGTCCCGTCGGACAGTTCGACCGAGGCGATCCACTCCGGCGGGAAGTCCCGCACGGCGTCGGCGCCGAGGCCGGCGCGCGAGATCTGCCAGTTGTCGAGCACGACCCCGGCGGCGGGGTGGCCCGCGCGCCGGACCAGGTCGAGGGCCTGCGCCGGGGTCGCCACCGCGCACACCGAGATGGGCTCGATGCCGACGCGCGTCCCGGCGTCGGCGGCTTGGCCTGCCAGCTTCGCGAACTCGCCGACCAGGGGGCCGACGTCGGCGGCCGGCCCGATCGGCGGGATCACCTTGATCAGGTCGGCCCCCAGCGCGCCGGCCGCCTCCAGCAGGGTTCGCCGCCGGGCGTCCGAGGCCGCGCGCTGCTCGCCGGTCGACGCCCAGCCGCTCAGGGCGTCGAGTTCCAGGTAGCGGATGCCGTGGTCGTCGAGGAGCGCGCGGACCCCGGCGTCGCCGTGCCGGTCGCGCGCGATCACCAGATCGGGGACGTTGATGCCGAAACCGTCGAAGCCCGCCGCCGCCGCGGCCGCGACCCGGGCGCGGATGTCGTGGGGACTCGTGGCGGTGACATCGCCGGGCACCGTGGCGCCGGCCGTGGTCCAGCAAGTGGCCACCCGACGTGGGCCTTCGCGCGTCATGAGCTGTTCCCTTTCCTCCGGAGGTGCGGAACCGTGCTTCCGCTTGCGGTAGAGTGGAGACCGATGACCGAGACCTCACGCCCCCTGCGCGCCGATGCCCGCCGCAACCGCGAGCGCATCATGCGCAGCGCCCAGGAGCTGTTCGCGCGCCGCGGGCGGGAGGCGCAGATGGATGAAATCGCGGAGCACTGCGGTCTCGGTATAGGCACGCTCTACCGGCACTTCCCCAACAAGGAAGCGCTGCTCACCGCACTGGTCCGCGAACGCTTCGACGGGATGGCCGAACTCGCGCGCCAGGCCGAAAAGCGGTCCGATCCGCGCGAAGCGTTCGAGACGATCCTGCGGACGTACCTCGAGGCGGCCGAGGGCGACGCCACCTTCCAGCTCGCGCTCATGGGCTCCACCGACTTCGACTGGGACGCCATCGAGGAGGAGAAGCTCGTCTACGCCGAGATCGTCGCGCGGATCATCGAGCGCGCGTGCCGGGCCGGGGCGGTGCGGGCCGACTTCGGCCTCGAAGACTTCCGGGTGATCGTCCGCAGCGTCATGGCGACGATGTACTTCTCACCGGGCGGGGCCGCGGACTGGCGGCGGCACCTGGCCCTCGTCCTCGACGGCGTGTGGCCTCGCTAGGCAGTGCCGCCACGTGTCGGCGAGGCCGTCGGCGAGCGCGATCCGCGGCCGCCAGCCCAGCACTTCCGCGGCCCGGCGGACGTCCAGCCAGGAGTCCTGGCGGTCGAACGACCGCGCCGGCTCCCGTTCGCACGTGAGCGCGCGGCCGACGACAGCCTCGAACCGCCGGTGCAGTTCGTGCAGTGACGTGCCCGTTCCCGTACCGATGTTCAGCACGACCGGCCGCTTTTCCGCACGGAGCACGGAAGCGCGGCGCGCGACCGCGAGCAACGCGTCCGTGACGTCGGCGATGTGGACGTAGTCGCGCCGCGAATCCCCGTGCCCGATGATTCGCACCGGCTTTCCCGCGAGCACGGCTGCCATCCAGTGCCCGATCACCCCGTAGCCGGCGCTCGCGCCCTGCCCCGGACCGTAGAAGTTGGCCACTCGCAACACGACCGGCGAGACGCCGTCGGCCGCCGCGGCCACCACCTCTTCCTGCGCCAGCTTCGCCCGGCCGTAGGCCGTCGCCGGGTTCACGGCGGACAGCTCGTCGTGCGGTGGTTCCCGGGTCGCGTCGTACACCGTTCCGCCCGAGCTTTCGAGGGCGAAGACGGGGCGCCGCCCGCTCACCGACAACGCCGTGAGCAACGCGCGCAGTTCCGCCAGGACCTCGGCGCCCCGTCCGGGCTGCCGTTCCGCGACCGCCGGGCTGATCCGTTCCGGCACGAAGAACACCACGTCCGCCTCGAGGAGGTCCGGATCGGGAATCCCGTCGCGCAGCGCCGGACGTTCACCGGTGCAGGCGAGCGTGGGGATTCCGCCCCGCGACAGCGCGCGCACCAGGCAGGCGCCGATGAAACCGTCGGCACCGATCACCGCGGCCGTCTTTTCGTTCCCCTTGCCGGGCAACGGCATCGCCCCTCCTGTCGTCGAAACTAGGCGGCCACCGCCATGATGTAACGGCCGTACGAAGAATGGGAAAGCTCGTGACCGAGGCGGTAGCACGCCTCCCGGTCGATGAAGCCCATCCGCCAGGCGATCTCTTCGAGGCAGGCGATCCGGACGCCCTGGCGGTGTTCGAGGGTCTGCACGTACTGGCTGGCGTTGATCAGCGCGTCGTGCGTTCCGGTGTCGAGCCAGGCGAAACCCCGGCCGAGGGGAACCAGCCGGCACCGGCCGCGGTCGAGGTAGTGCCGGTTCACATCGGTGATTTCCAGCTCGCCGCGCCGCGAGGGCGTGAGCCGGGCCGCGATGTCGACGACTTCGTTGTCGTAGAAGTAGAGCCCGGTCACCGCGATGTTCGAACGCGGCTCCGCCGGCTTCTCCGTCAAGCCGACCGGGTTGCCCTCGGCGTCGACCTCGACCACGCCGTAGCGCTCCGGATCGCTGACCGGGTAACCGAACAGCACGCAGCCGTCGAGGCCGCGGACGGCGGCGCGGACCATCCGCCCGAACCCGGGGCCGTGGAAGACGTTGTCCCCCAGCACGAGCGCGACCGCGTCGTCCCCGATGTGCCCGGCGCCCAGGACGAAGGCGTCGGCGAGGCCGCGCGGCTCGTCCTGCGCGACGTAGCCGAACCGCACGCCGAGCGCCGAACCGTCGCCGAGGAGGCGGCGGAACGATTCGACGTACTGCGGCGCGGAGATGATCAGGATGTCGGTGATCCCCGCCAGCATGAGCACCGAGATCGGGTAGTAGATCATCGGTTTGTCGTACACCGGCAGCAGTTGTTTCGAGGTGCCGAGCGTGATCGGGTGCAGGCGGGTGCCGTGGCCGCCGGCCAGGACGATCCCCTTCACCGTTTCCCTCCCCGGCGGTGCCCGGACGCGGCGGTCACCGCGTCTCGTCTTCGCTGTTGACCCAGACCACCCGGTACGGGAACGCGCTCATCCAGTGCTCGATGTGCCGGGCCAGCGGCGGGTGCGCGGCGAGCTTCTCCAGCGCGGCGAGGTCGGCGCAGCGCACTTCGGCGATCGCGGAGGAGACGAAGACCGGCGCGTGGCTCTCGTCCCCGAGCGGGATGTGCTCGCGGCAGGCGAACGAGTCGGCGATGCCCGAACCGGTGATGATGTCGGCGAGTTCGCCGAAGAACCGTTCGCGGTCGGCTCCGGACATCGCGTCGGGGAAGGAAAAGACGAGGGTGTGGGTCAGCATCGGGTGTCTCCTCGCGTTCGGTCCGGGTCACCATCGCGTCCTCGCCCACAGCGCCGCCGCGGCGCGCGCGTAGTGGCCGGCTTGCAGCACCAGCATCAGTTCCAGCAGCTTCGCCTTGTCGCCCGTCACGGCGAAGCGGCCGGTGACCAGTGCGGTGGCGACGTGGAGCTCGCCGGTCTGGAACGCGACGAGGTCGGCGTAGGTGGCCGTGATCGTGAGGTCGGGGTCCGCCGTCCGGCCCCGTGCGGCCGCCACGATCGTGCCGCGGCGCACCACCCAGTGGTGGTCGATCACGCCCTCGGGGGTGTCCGTCGCGTGGAACTGCAGCCGGAAGTCGGCCCGCGCCGGGGGCGCCGGGGCGGCCGTGGTCAACCGGGTCAGCTCCGCCAGGTATTCGGCGGAAAGGTAGGGCACCGCCGTCTCGACGGTCATGCCGCCCGGCCTTTCCCCTCGCGGACGGCCATGGCTTCGACCTGCGGGAACGCGACGCGCGGCCGGTGGCGCAACGGCTCGGCCAGCTCCAGCCGCGGGAACCGGCGCAGTACCTCCGGGAACACGACCTCGGCCTGGAGCTTCGCGAGCCGCCACCCGGGGCAGGCGTGGATGCCGGCCCCGAAGGAGATCGGGCCGCTCTCCGCGCGGGTGACGTCGAAGCGGTCCGGGTCGGTGAAGTGCGCCGGGTCGCGGTTGGCCCCGGCGATCAGCACCATCAGGCGGGCCCCGGCGGGGATCGCGACTCCCCCGATCACCGTGGTCTCGTCGGTGGTGCGGGGAACCATGTGGGCCGGTGGGTCCATGCGCAGCACTTCGTCGATCGCCGGCCCCACGAGGGCCGGGTCACCCCGGACCAGGTCGGCCTGGTCCGGGTTCTCGATGAACAGCCGGATGCCGTTGGTGAGGAAGAACGTCGTCGTCTCGCTGCCCGCGGCGATGATCATGTGGCACATCTGCACGAGCTCCGCCCGGCTCAGCCGGGCGTCCTCGTCGTCGGTGTCGATCAGGGCGGAGAGCAGGTCGTCGCCGCGCGAACGGTGCTTCCGCGTGACCAGGTCGCCGTAGTAGTCGTCGAGGAAGTCCGCGGCCCGGTCCGCCGCCCGCAGCTCCGAGGCGGTCATCCCCAGCTCGAACACCCGCTGGAAGTCCCGGATCGGCTCGCGCAGCAGCGGAGCCTCCTCCTGGGGCACCCCGAGCAGGCCGGCGACGACGCTGAGCGGCAACGGGAAGCAGAAGTCGTTGCAGATGTCCCCGCCGCCGTCGCGGACGATCGGTTCCAGCAGCTCGCCGGCCCGCCGTTCGATGAAAGCCCGGTGCGCCAGCACCCGTTTCGACGTGAACGCCCGGTTGACGATGCGCCGGAGCCGGGTGTGCTCGGGCGGGTTAGCCCACAGCATGGTCGAGCCGAGCTTGACCAGCGCGGGGTGCCGCTCCCACTCGCCGGTGAACCGCCCGGCCATGAAGGTGTGCACGTCCTTGCCGACGCGCTTGGCGCGCAAGGCCGCGTTCGCGTCGTCGTACCGGGACACCACCCACGTCCCCAGGGTGCTGCGGTGCACGGGCGCGGCCTCGCGCAGGCGGCGGTAGCGCGCGTGCGGGTCGATCCGGCCCTCGGGGGTGAACAGCAGCTCGGCGAACGCCTCGTTGGCCGCGTGCTCGGCCGCGGGGCTCACCGTCGTCACGGGACGATCGCCTCGACCACGTGCAGGAGCGGGGGCACCGGGGTGACGCCTTCGAGCCGGAGGCCGGCGCGCTCGATGAGCGACGTCACGCCCTTGCGCGTGTGCCGGCGCCCGTTCGTGTTGAGCAGGAACAGCAAGTCGATCCCGGTGGCGTACCGGATCTCCGGGCTGTCGTCGACGAGGTTGGTGATCATCAGCACCCGGCTGCCGGACCGTCCGGCGCGCGCGGCGTTGCGCAGCGCGGTCACCGTCCACTCGTCGTCCCATTCGAGGATGCTCTTGAACTGGTAGACGTCCGCGTCCTTGACCGGGACGTCCTCCAGGCAGTCGCCCGCGAGCACCCGCGACCGCCCGGCGAGCGCGCCGCCGGGCCGCAGCCGCGGATCCGGCTCGGCCACCGCCGCGGGCAGGTCGACCAGGCTCCCGTGCAGGTGCGGGTTCGCTTCCAGGATGGTGGAGAGCGTGTAGCCGCGGCCGCCGCCGACGTCGACGAAGGTCCGCACGCCGCTCAGGTCGAACGTCTCGGCGATGGCCGCCGAGGTCAGGCGGCTGAGCTCGGTCTGGGACCGGTTGAAGATCTCCGTCGATTCCGGCCACTGTGCGTGCAGGTGCGAGAAGAAGCCGTCGCCGTGCTTCCCTTCGAAATCGCCGCGGCCGGCGCGGACGGCGTTTTCCAGATCCGGCCACAGGTCCCACACCCAGAGCTCGGTGACCCAGAGGACCCAGTACTTGAGCCGCTGCGGGTCGTCCTCACGCAGCAGGCGCGACATCGGCGTGTGCACGATCCCGTCCGCGGTCTCGTCGAAGACGCCGTAGGGACGCAGGACGCGCAGCAGGCGTTCCAGGATCGGGCCGCTGACGTCGAGGGACTTCGCGAGGTCGTCGATGGTGGTGGGGGCGTCCCCGAGGCCGTCGGGCAGCCCGACCCGGATGGCGGCCCGAAGCGCGGCCGGCGCGGCGGAGGCGAGGGAGACATCACGCAGCGTCGTGATCGCCGACGAGTCCGGCACCGCGCGGTCGCCCGGCGGAATGCTCCGGATGATGGTCATCTGGTCACCTCTCCTGTGACTGGCGAGATCTTCCGGTTCACCGTCGACGGCCGAACCGAGGTCAGCACCGATGCCTCGGGGTCCGGACCGTCGCCGATCGGGAATGATGGTCACCGAAGCGGTTAAAGCGGTGCTCAACCACGGCTATGACCCCTGTTCCAGCCTCCTGTCGGTCCGGTGACGGATCAGGTGGCGCGTGGCGACGGCTCGTCCGCCGGCAGGGGTGGGTCTGCGTAACTGGTGCCGGCGCGTGGGTTCGGATGGATGAGTCGAAGGATCACGCCGGTCATCGAGGTCGTGAGGAGAGCCATCATGACCATGATCGAGTAGGTTTGCCGGTCCAGCACCGCCAGTTGGAGGCCGACGACCAGGACGATGAGTTCCGTCAGGCCCCTGGTGTTGATCAGGGTCGCGAGGACGGTGGCCGGGCGGGTGGGTACGCCGACGGCTTTGGCCGCGGTGAAGGTGCCCGCGAACTTTCCGGCCACCGCGACCACCAGCACCAGTGCCAGCTCGACGTAGGAAGACACATCCATTGTGGACAGGTCGACCGAGAAGCCGGCCACGGCGAAGAAGATCGGCAGCAGGAAGTTCGAGGACGCTCGTTCCACGGCAGGCAGTACTCGCTCGCGCAGGAGCGGCAGGCCGGTGCGGGGCATCACCCAGCCGAAGAGGAACGCGCCGAAGATCGCGTGGAGGCCCATCCACGAAGTCGCGGCGGCTGAGCCGGCCACGCCCAGGCCGATCCCGGTCAGGACGCCCGCGGAAGCGACGGGGCCCGGCCGCGGCCGGCGTTCGGCGAAGCGGCGCAACAGCGGTCGCACGCCACCCACCATCAGGGCGACGTAGGGCACGACGAGGGCGATCCGCCACGCGGGCAACGCTTCCGTGCCGACCACGGCGGCGACGACGGCCAGAAGCACCCATGCGACCACGTCGATGACGGCCGCGACGGTCAGCGCCAGCACGCCCAACCGGGTGTGGACCATGCCGCGGTCGGTCAGGATGCGGGCGAGTACCGGGAAGGCGGTCACCGACAACGCGGTTCCCGTGAACAGGACGAAAGCCAGTGCGTTCCCCGTCGGGTGCGCCGGCAGCAACAGCAGCGCCAGCCCCACGCCCAGGGCGAACGGCAACGCCAGGGAACCGAAGGCCACCGCCGCGACGACCCGGCGTTGCTCCCGGAGCAGTGAACGATCCAGCTCCAGTCCGATGAAGAAGAGGAAGACGATGACGCCGACGTTCGCCAGCCACGACAACACCGGTCGGACGTCGGCGGGGAACAGTGCCGCGTTGAGGCTTTCGCCCATCAGCGTCGGACCCAGCACGATGCCGGCCAGGATCTCGCCGATCACCGCCGGCTGGCCGATCCGGGTCAGCAGGGCGCCCAGCAACCGTGCCACGGCGACGATGATGACGACGTCGACGATCAGCACTGGGCACGTCCCCTTTCGTCCGGACCGAGTCCAGGTCCCACGGCCGGGTGCCCGGCCGGGGCGGGCCGGCCGGGCACCTCCGGTCAGGTGGCGGGCAATCCGGTCAGGTGGCGGACCGGTGCGGAACCTCGGCGGCGAGGTGCGACCACGACATCCCGTCCGGTGAGACGATCAGGCCGTCCTCGAAGAGCGGGAGTTCGTTCTCCGCGTCCACGCCGTACATCGCCTGCGCCTGGATCTCGCTGCTCTCCCGCAGCGCCTGACCGGCCACAGCGGACTTGAGCAGCGGGAGCATGGCCCCCTCGTCCTCGGCGGCGGCCTTCTCCAGCGCGTCCGTGAACTCCGCTGAACCGTTCGCGATGCGCTGCGCGACCTCGGCGGTGCCGACCTCGACACCGCTTTGCACGATCCGCGCTTCCGTGCTCGCGACCCCGCCCACCAGTTCGACGAAGGACTCCAGCTCGGGGAGTTCGCTCGCGGTGACCTTCTTGGCGTTCCAGAAGTACGAGTCCTCCGAGTGGTGCATGTCGTAGAAGGAGATGAGGAACTCGTAGAACAGGCCGTACTCGCGCCGGTAGCGCCTCTCGAACTCGGTGAAGGCGGTCGTCTCGTCGATGCCGCCGGTCAGCACGCTGTTGATCGACCGCGCGGCGAGCAACGCGCTGTAGGTCGCGAGGTGCACGCCAGAAGAGAACACCGGATCCACGAAGCAGGCCGCGTCGCCGACGAGAACCATCCCCGGCCGCCAGAACTTCGTGGTGTGGTACGAGTAGTCCTTCCGCACCCGCAGCTTGCCGTACGGGCCCGAGGTGACGCGGGTGGCCGAGGACAGGAAGTCCGCGATGAGCGGACATTCCCGGATGAGGCCCATCAGGGCCTTCTCGGGATCGCCCTGCACCTTGGCGGCCAGCTCGCGGTTGACGACCGCGCCCACGCTGGTCAACGTCGGCGTCAGCGGGATGTACCAGAACCACCCGCTGTCGAACGCCGCGGAGAGGATGTTGCCGGAGTTCGGTTCGGGAAGGCGTTTGCCGTTCTCGAAATACCCGAACAGCGCCAGGTTCCGGAAGAACTCCGAGTACCGGCGTTCCCCCACGTGCGTGTGGAGACGGCTCCCGTTGCCCGACGCGTCCACGACGAACTTGGCGTTCACCCGGTGGGTGGCACCACCGTCGTCGACGTACTCGAGGCCGGACACCCGCTCCGCTTCGGAGAGCACGCGGGTGACCGTGCAGCCCTCCCGGACCGTCACGCCCTTCCGTTCGGCGTTCCGCACCAGGATCTGGTCGAACTTCATGCGCTCGACCTGGTAGGCGAAGGACGTCTGCCCGGCCATCTTCGACGAGATCGAGAAGGTGAACGTCCACGGCTGCGGGTTCGCGCCCCACCGGAACGTGCCACCGCGCTTCTTCGTGAACCCCGCCTCCTTCACCAGGTCCCAGGCGCCGGTGAGCCGGCAGACCCCGTGCACCGTCGACGGCAGCAGCGACTCGCCGATCTGGTACCGGGGAAGGTGCTCCTTCTCCAGGAGCAGGGTCCGATGTCCTTGCATGGCCACGAGGGTCGCCACGGTGGCGCCCCCCGGTCCGCCGCCCACCACGACGACGTCGAATTCTTCCATGGAGTCTCCCGGGTAGAAGGCTTTCATCGGTTGATGGCGCTGCCGGTGAGTGTCCGGTCGTCTGCTCCTTCCTCCAGGGCGGCCGCCACCGCGGCGACGGATCGGCGCTCGTACAGCAGGACGAGGGGGACGTCCCTGCCCAGTGCTCGCCTGGCGCCCGCGACCGCGCGCGTGGCGAGCAGCGAGTCACCGCCGAGCGCGAAGAAGTCGTCGTGGACACCCACCCGGGGGAGAGCGAGGACGTGCGCCCAGATCTCCGCCAGGACCCGTTCTGTCTTGCTGGCGGGCCGGGCGTCCGCGTCCGGGGCGATCCGGCCGGACAACGCGGACTTGTCGACCTTCCCGGTGACCGTGCGCGGAAGCCGGTCGACCAGTTCCAGGTGGCCGGGGATCATGTGCTCCGGCAGGTCCCGCCGCAAGTGCGCACGCAGCGCGTCGACGCTCGTGGAGCCGTCGTGCTCGACGAAGGCCGCCAGCACGGCGGAACCCCCGCTCCCCTCGCACAACACCACGGCCGGCTCCCCCACCGCCGGGTGGCGGGAGATGGTCGCCTCGACCTCCCCCAGCTCGATCCGGTAACCCCGCAGCTTCACCTGGTCGTCTCCCCTGCCGAGGAACTCCAGCGCGCCACCCGCCAGGACGCGGGCCTGGTCACCGGTCCGGTACATGCGCGCGCCCCGCAGCCCGGAGAAGGGATCCGGCACGAACGCCTCGGCGGTCAGCCGCGGCATGTTCGCGTAGCCGCGGGCCAACCCGGCGCCCCCGATGTGGAGCTCGCCCGCCGTCCCCTCCGGAACGGGGGCCATGGCCTCGTCGAGGACGTAGGCGTGGACGCCCCCGATCGGCGGGCCGATCGGGACGACGGCACCGTCGGCGGCGGTGGGGTCCCACGACGTCGCGAAGACCGTCGTCTCCGTCGGCCCGTAGTGGTTGACCAGTCGCGTGCCGGGGAGGGCCGCGAGGAACCGGTCACGCAGCCCCGGTGCCAGGCGCTCGCCACCGCTGACCACGATGCGCAGGCCGCGCATGCGGTCCGCGCCGCCGGGCTCGTCGAGGAACCGGCTCAGTGTCGAGGGACCGACGTTGATCACGGTGGCACCGGCGTCCGCGATGACGTTCAGCAGCGTGTCGGGGTCCGCGTGCGCGCCGTCCGGCGAGACGACCAGCCGGGCGCCGTTCAGCAGCGGGAACAGGATCTCCAGCGCGGCCGGGTCGAAGGAGATCGAATGGCTGCCGAGCTGGGCGTCGCCCGGCCCCATCCTGGTGTCCGGCAGGTACCAGTCGACCAGGTTGAGCAGCGCGCGGTGCGGCACGGCCACACCCTTCGGACGTCCGGTGGAGCCCGACGTGAAGATCACGTACAGGGTGTTCTCGCCCGCGACGCGCGGCGCCTCGACCGGCGAGCCGGGGGCGGCGGGCGGCAGCTCGTCGACGAGCAGCCGAGCACGTCCCGCACCGGCCCGGTGGGCGATGTCGGCCAGTGCGCGGGAGGTCACCACCGCACGCGCGTCCACCGCGGCCAGCATGTAGCGGAGGCGTTCGGCGGGGTTGGCCGGATCCATGGGCAGGTAGGCCGCGCCGGACTTGATGATCCCGAGCAGGGCCACCACCAGGTCGACACCGCGGTGCAGGCACAGGCCCACGACGCTCTCGACTCCGACGCCGTGCGCCAGCAGGTGGGCGCTCAGCTCGCTCGCCCGCCGGTCGAGTTCGGCGTAGGTGAGCGACTCCGGGCCACACTCGACGGCGACGGCGCCGGGGGTCCGCGCGACCTGTCGCGCCAGCCGGGCAGGCACGGTGTCGTCCGGGGTTCGCGCTGGGTCAGGTTCGAGGTCTCGCACTCTGGCTCCTCAGGTGGGCGTCGCGGGCACGGTCCGACGCGCCGGTCGCGCGGCGGAGACGCTCGAGCACGAACTCGAGCGACCGGCCGAGGGCGTGGTCGACGAATCCCAGGTCGTGGCCGCCGGGCCGTTCGTGGTACTCGAGGTCGATGCCCGCTGCTCGCAGGGCCGCGGCGACGTTCCGGTTCATCAGGACGATCCGCTGGTGGTCGTCCGTGCCGACGTCGGCGTAGACCGACAACCGCGCGTCGGACCGCCAGGACGTGAGCAGGCGGTAGGGGTTGTAGGTGTTCCTGGTCGGGCTCCCGGCCGGGCCCCACACGCGTTCGTGCACCTCGGTGGACGGCATCAGGAACGTCGAATCGTGGCGCAGTGCCGCATAGGGATCACCTCGGCGCAACGGGCCCTCGAAGGCGCCCGCGTGGCTGAGGACGACGGAGAAGAGCCGGGGATGTCGCAGCGCCTGCATCAGCGCGCCGGCCCCGCCCATCGAGAACCCCCCGACGGCCCAGCGGCCCGGCGCTGTCGGGAAGGAGTGCCGGATCAGCGGGACCAGCTCGCCGATCAGGTAGTCCTCGTAGCGGTGGCCGGCGTGGTCGTTGACGAACCAGCGCCGGCCGCTCTCCGGCATCACCACGAGCAGGCCCGTGCCGCGGAGGTGGTCGACCAGCCGGGTCTGCTCCGTCCAGGTGCGCCGGGACCCGCCGAAACCGTGCAGCAGCACCAGGACGGGGTGCCCTTCCGCACGAGTCACGGGAGGGACGAGGACGTCCACCTTCTTGTCGGTGCCCAGCACCGGGCTGGGCCGGCGGAGGGTGAGCAGCTCGTGCGGACCTGCCACGTCAGCTCCCATCGGGCAGCTCCGCGGCCAGCGCGGTCAACGTCCGCCGGTCGATCTTCCCGGTGGAGGTCTGCGCCAGTGCGGTCACCGGGACGAACTCCCCGGGCACCATGTAGCGCGGCAGGTAGCCGCCGCAGTGCCCCCGCAGCTCCGGCGCACCGGGGTCGGCGCCGGCCCTGGGCACGACGAACGCCGTGATCGTGGCCCCGGCCGGGCCCTGGTCCCGGACCACGCACGCCGCTTCGGCGACGTCCGGGTGGCGGCTGAGGATCGCCTCGACCTCGCCGAGTTCCACGCGGCACCCGTTGATCTTGACCATGCCGTCCCGCCGGGCCACGTAGCGCAGCCGACCCGCTTCGTCCCGCCGCACGAAGTCACCGGTCCGGTAGAAACGGAGCCCGCTTTCGTCCGGCGGGGTGAACCGCTGTTCGGTTCCCGCGGGTTCGTTCCAGTAACCGGCCATCACCGAGTCGCCGCCGACGCAGAGCTCGGCCGGCTCATCGTGCGCATCGCCGTCGATCATGGCGGTCGCGTACGGGCAGGGGCGGCCGATGGGCGGGGTTTCCGGCGCGTCAGGAGCGAGGTCCGCCGGTGTGACCCGGTGGTAGGTGCACACGTTCGTCTCGGTCGGCCCGTACAGGTTGTACAGGACGGCCGACTCCGGAAGCAGCGGCCGCAGGGCCCTGATCCCGGAGGTGGGGAAGACCTCGCCCGCGAACGCGACGACACGCAGCCTCGACGTCGCCAGCCGGCCATCGTCGACCTCCGCCATCCGGCGAAGCGCGGTCGGCACCGAGTACCACACGGAAACCCGTTGCCGGACAGCGAAACGGACGAGGGCCGCGCCCATGCCCTGCAGGGCTTCCGGGACGAGGGCGACACTGCCGCCCGCCGCGGCCGCCGCGAAGACGTCGAGGATCGACAGGTCGAAGTGCAGCGGAGCGTGGCTGGCCAGCACGTCGTCGGGCCCCAGACCGAACTCCGCGACCACCCAGTCCACGAACACCCGCGCGTTGCGGTGGGTGAGCATCACCCCTTTCGGGGTCCCGGTGGATCCCGAGGTGTACAGGATGTAGGCGAGATCGTCCGGGCCCGCTTCGGGCCAGCTGCCGGCGCGGCCGGCGCGGGCACCCCGGGTCAGGACCTCCTGCCACGCCACGGTTCTCAGCTCCGGCGGCATCCCGCCCGGTGCTTCGCCGACCAGGATCAGCAGGGGGCCACCGGCGGGCAGGCCGGCGAGTTCGCGCACGACCTCGCGCGCCCGGTCCGGTGTGGTCACCACGCAGGCAGGTGCCGTCCTGGCGATCACGTGGGCCGCTCGTCCGGCCGGCGCCGTCGGGTCGACCGGGACGTAGGCGCAGCCCGCGCGCAGGGCGCCGTGAATGCCCGCGACGGCCTCGATCGACTTGTTCAGCCAGACGACAACGCGATCGCCTGGCGACACACCGGCCTCGTGCAGCACGGCCCTCATCGCGCGGGTCATCCCGTCCAGTTCCCGGTAGGTCACCGAACGGGTCCGGTCGCTGACCGCGATCCGGTCGGGGTGCTCGCGGATCGCCGCCGCGAGGTACCCGGTGAGTCCGGCGCCGACGACCGTGCGTGCCCCCGTCATCGCAACCCCAGCTTCCCGGCGATGACGACGCGCTGGAGGTCGGACGTGCCGGACGACAGCGTGGTGCCCAGGGCGTCACGCAACCCGCGGTCGATGCCGGCGCCGACGGCGTACCCCTCGGCGCCGAACAGCTGCATCGCGTCCTGGAAGACGCGCACGGCCGACTCGGTCACGGTCAGCTTCGCGATCTCCGGGAAGATCGACGGCTCGCCGGTGCCCAGCTCCCCGGCCGCGCGGTACGCCGCGAGCCGGGCGAGCTCCAGGCGGACCGTCATGTCGACGATCCGGTTCGCCACCGACTGGAAGGAGGCGATGCGCGCGCCGAACTGGCGGCGGCTCGTCACGTGCGCGACGCACTCGTCGATCCTGCGGGCCATGGCGCCGAGCAGCGGAACGGGCAGCAACGTCCGCTCCCACGCCATGACGGTCCCGAAGATCCGGGAGCCCTGCTTCTCCGCGCCCAGCACACCGGCGCGCTCGACGGCACACCGGTCCAGGGTGAGCCGGCCCCACGGCGACGAACGCAGGCCGCTCTTGCCGACCTCGGGTTCGACGTGCAGACCGGGTGTGTCCCGGTCCACGAGGAACGCGGTCACGCCGGTGAAGCCGAGACGCGGGTTGATCGTCGCGTAGACGACGAACACGTCGGCGACGGGCGCGTTGGTCACGAAGCGCTTGTGACCACTGAGGACGTACGCGCCGTCCTTGGGTTCGGCGAGCGTCGCCATGGCCATGGAGTCCGAGCCCGCCCCGGACTCGGAGATGGCGTGGGCCCCGATCAGGGTCCCGTCCGCCAGGCCCGGCAGGTACCGGGCCCGTTGTTCCGCCGTGCCGTACCGCAGGAGCGGAAGCACCACCGCCCACAGGTGCGCACCGAGCGACGTGAGCAGGCCCAGGTCGGAGCATCCCCGCCCGAGTCCCTCGAGTGCGAGGGCGCACGTGAGCGGATCGTGCCCGAGCCCGCCGTCGGAGAGCGGGACGGGCAGACCCGTCGCACCCCCGCGAGCCAGCCGCTCCCAGTCGGCGCGGAAGACCTCGCCGCCGGGGGCGCCGGCCGGCTCGTCGCGCGGGCCGATGTCCGCCCCGAGCCGGACCATGTCGTCCCGCAGCGCGGACTGCTCGGGGCTCCACGTGAACTCCACGTCAGCGCTCACCCCCGGCCGGCACGAGATCGTCGAAGTCCGCGTCCTCCGGCAGGCTTCCGTCCAGGTACTGCTGGTACGCGCCGAGGTCAAGGAGACCGTGACCGCTCAGGTTGAAGAGGATCACGGTTTCCCGGCCGGTCCTGCGTGCCTGCGCGGCCCGGTCGACGACGCACCTGATCGCGTGCGCGGACTCCGGCGCGGGAACGATGTGCTCGGTGCGCGCGAAGGCCAGGCCCGCCTCGAAGACCTCGCGCTGGCCGTAGGCGACGGCGGACATCAGCTTCTGGTGGTACATCCAGCTGACGACCGGAGCGGCACCGTGGTACCTCAACCCACCGGCGTGGATCACGGGCGGCACGAACTCGTGCCCGAGCGAGTACATCTTGGACATCGGCATGCTGCCGCTGGCGTCGTGGTGGTCCCAGCCGTACCGGCCCCTGGTCAGTTTCGGGCACGCCTTGGGCTCCACCGCGACCAGTTCCGTGTCCCGGCGTTCGTCCAGGGACTCGCGGTAGAACGGGAACGCCAGCCCGGCGAAGTTGCTGCCCGCGCCGATCGCGGCGACCACGACGTCGGGGAACTCGCCGAGCCGCCGCATCTGGGCGATGGCCTCCTGGCCGATGACGGTCTGGTGCAGCAGCACGTGGTTCTCGGCGCTGCCCGAGGCGTAACGCCGCCCCGTTCCCTCCCAGGCGTACTGGATCCCCTCCGAGCCCGCGATGGACAGGCTTCCCGGGCTGTCCGGATCGTCGGCCAGGACGGCCCGGCCGGATCGCGTCAACGGGCTCGGGCTGGGCACGACGCGCGCGCCGAACATCTCCATGATGGCGCGGCGCTGGGGCTTCTGGTCGTAGCTGCAGCGGACCATGAAGACCGTGCAGCCGAGGCCGAACGCCCGGCACGCCATGGCCAGCGCCGTGCCCCACTGCCCCGCACCGGTCCCGGTCGCCAGCTCCTGGATCCCGGCCTTCTTGTAGTAGTAGGCCTGGGCGAGCGCCGAGTTCAGCTTGTGGCTGCCGGACGGGCTGACGCCCTCGTGCTTGTAGTAGATGCGTGCCGGCGTGTCGAGGTACTTCTCGAACTCACGAGCCCGGCGCAGCGGGGTGGGCCGCCAGCGCTCGTAGTGCGCGCGAACCTCGTCGGGAATCGGTACGTGGCGTTCCCGGCTGACCGACTGGCGGTACATCGTCAGCGGCAGCTGCGGTGAGAGCCGGACCGGGCCGTCGGCCGGCGGGCCGAGGTCCGACGGCGGGCGCCGTTCGAGCGGGTCGTAGTCCGGCAGATCCGCGAGGATGCTGTACCACGCGGCGGGGATCTCGACCCCCGTGTCCTTCCCGGTCATCGCGGGAACCTCCCTGTCGCCGCGGCGGTCACGCATCCCTGGCGACCATCTCGTCGTGCCGTGCCTGGCCGAGTTGCGCCGCGACGAGCGAGACGACGCTGCCCACGTCGGTCAGCTCCGCCGACATCACGGCCTCGTCGTCGAGCTCGCAGCCGAACTCGCTCTCCAACGCGGTGAGCAGGTGCAGCAGCCGCAACGAGTCGAGCTGGACCGTGGTGGAGTAGAGCAGCGTTCCGTCCGGCAGGTCGTCCGTGTCCACGCCGATGTCGAGAACGGTCGTCATCACCTGCTTGACGCGTTCCGATACGGAAAGTTCAGTCATGTGTCTCGCCCCTTGTGTTCAGACATTCCCTGAAGTGGTCAGGGCCAGCCGCGCGCCGATGACGCCCAGCACGTCGCTGCGCGGGTCGGTGAGGTAGAAGTGGTCTCCGGGCAGTACCCGGACGTCGAGCTCTGCGGTCGTCACCTCGGCCCACCGCGTGAGCGCGCCGGGCGCCACGACCGGATCCCGGTCGCCGCCGAGGGCCGTCACGGGGCAGTCGAGGACCCCGGCCGGGGCGGCGTCCAGCGCGGCGTCGTAGCCGGCGAGCAGGCTGAAGTCGGCCTGGATGACGGGCAGGACCATCCGCATGAGCTCGGGGTTGGCCATCGCCTCGGCCGGGATGCCGTTCATCTTCCCCAGCCGCGCCAGCAGGTCCGCGTCGTCGAGGCCGTGCAGGTCGTCGTAGCCCGCCCTGACGTTCGACGGGGACTGGCACGCAGAGACGAACAGGTGCACCGGCCCGATCCCGAACCTCCCGCGCACCGAACGGGCGAGCTCCCAGGCGACCAGCGCGCCCGCGCTGTGCCCGAACAACGCGAACCGCTCACCGGTCTCGATCGCGGGTTCGAGCGCCGTGGTCAGCTGGTCGACCAGCTCGTCGAGCGCGCTGATGGGCGGCTCCATGATCCGCGACTCCCTGCCCGGCAGCTGCGCGGCATGGATCTCCAGGCCGTCGGGCACCCCGGCGCGCCACGACGAGAAGGCCGAAGCCGACCCGCCCGCGTGCGGGAAGCAGAACAACCTGATCCGGCTCGGGCCCGCCCCGGAGGACACCGGCCGGAACCAGGTCCGGAACCCGGGCCATCGGTCCGCGACCGGCTTGCGCCCGTCCGGTGATCCGGTGTCGGGTAGCCGCGTGCGGCGGTCGTCATCCGTCATGTCGCCGCTCTCGTGCCAGGTCGTCCATCAGTTCGTGCAGGCACCGGGTCAGGTCCGCGAGGAACGCCTCGGTCCGGACCTCCGCGGTGGTGGCCTGCCTGCCGACGACCCGCCCGACGACGTCGTCGCCGCGCCGCATCAGGTCGAAGGTCAGCTCCGCGTCGGACCAGCCGTTGAACTCGACCGACCAGGTGGTCTCGCACCCCTCGAAGTCCAGGGGCGCGAGATCGTCCTCCCAGGAGAAGTTCACGTGGAACGGTTGCGCCGCCCACCGGACCTGGCCGGTCCGCGCGGCCGTCAGGACGGCCTGCGGGTCTGTCGCGCAATGTCGCTGCGCGTCGTGCACGGTGCGAACCGCCACCTCGAGGCAGCCCACGGCGTCCAGGTCCGCCGGCAACCGGAAGCGGACCGGCAGCACACTGACGAACTGGCCGACCGCCTCGTGGCTCACGTCGACGCCACGCCGGGTGAGGGCGACTCCGACGGTGACGTCGGACTGGTCCGTCACGCGGGCGAGCGTCCGGACGAACGCCGACAGCACGGCCGCCTGCACCGTCGCTCCGCGTGCGGCGGCGAGGCGCCGCAACCGGGAAGCGCTGATCCCGGCCAGTGCCACCGGCCGGCACCAGCCGGCCACGTCCGTGATTTCGCCCTCGGTTCGCTGACCCGGCAGGAGCGCCGGCGCGGGGGCCTGCCGGAACATCTCCGCCCAGAACGCCGCGTCCGGATTCCCGGCCGAGGACGCGGTGTCCCGGGCCGGGAACCGCGGCATCTCCCCGCCGGGCCGCACCGTCGCGGAGTAGGCCGCCGCGATCCACCGCAACAGCTCGTGCAGCGCGACGCCGTCCACGGCCACGTGGTGGAAGGCGAGCAGCAGCACCGACTCCCCGGGTTCCTCGGTGAACAGTTCGTAGGTCCACACGGGACGCCCGCCGGTACCCAGGGCCACGCGTCCCGCGTCCCGGACGGCCTGCTCGGCGGAGCCGGAGCGAACCGCGAGTGGCCGGTTCGACGGCGGCGCCTCGACAGCCACGACCGCGTCGCCGTCGAACTCGTACCAGGTGCGCAGCGCGGGATGGGTCTGCTCGGCGAGTCGCAGCGCCCGCTGGAGGGCGGTGGGCCGGACCGGACCCCGCACCCGCACGGCGACCACGAGGTTGTAGACGCCGACGTCGCCGATCAGGGTCTGGTGCAGCCACAGCAGCCGCGTCGCCGAGGACACCGCCTGCCGGACTTCCCCTGGCGCCGGGCCGGATGGCGCCGACGCGTCCCGCAGGCGCTCGATCTCCTGGGACAGCTCCCGCAGGTTCGACGCCGCGAGGACGTCCGGGACGGG
Organism: Amycolatopsis sp. cg9; assembly: GCF_041346945.1. Taxonomy (NCBI): domain Bacteria; kingdom Bacillati; phylum Actinomycetota; class Actinomycetes; order Pseudonocardiales; family Pseudonocardiaceae; genus Amycolatopsis; species Amycolatopsis sp. cg9. Next base: position 9,099,842 of record NZ_CP166850.1, read on the forward strand.
GACCGCGACCCCGAGCGCGTCCTGCAGCGCCGTGCTGAGCTGCGCCGCCTTCAACGAGTGGCCGCCGAGATCCACGAAGTTGGCCTCGCCGGTCACCTCGCCGGTGCCCAGCACCTGCTGCCAGAGCCTGCCGACGGCCCGCTCCGTCTTGCTCATCGCGGCGGCGCCGGGCCCGGAGCCGCCGGCCACCGGGGCCGCGGCGTCCCACACCGGCTCGGGCAGCGCCCGGCGATCGACCTTCCCGGTCGCGCCGAGCGGCAGGGCGGGCTGGACGGCGATCACGCGGGGCACCATCCAGCCGGGCAGGCGGGCGCTGCTCTCCCGTCGGATCGTCGCGACGTCGAGACCGTCGCCGGCCAGGTGCGCGACCAGGGCGGGCGCGCCGGACGGGTCGTCACGCACGACGACCGCGGCCTCCCGCACGCCGGGGACGCCAAGCAACACCGCCTCCACCTCGGCGGGTTCCACGCGGTGGCCCCGGATCTTCACCTGGTGGTCGACGCGGCCGTGGAAGGTGAGTGCGCCGTCCGGGTGACGTCGCACCAGGTCGCCGCTCCGGTACCACCGGTCCCCGCCGTCGCGGGGGACGAAACGCGGCGCGGTACCCACTGGGTCGCCGAGGTATCCCCTGGCCACGACGGGACCGCCGATCAGCAGCTCCCCCAGCGTGCCGTCGGGCACCGCCCGCAGCGCCGCGTCCACCACCTCGCAGTCCACTCCGGACAGTGGCCGTCCGACGGACTCCGGCCGCGTGCCGGGGTCCGCGCGGGCGATGGTCGAGATGACGGCGGTCTCGGTGATCCCGTACACCACACGCACGTCGTAGGCGGACGCCAGCAGTCGCAGCGTGGCCGTGGGCACCGGCTCCCCGCCGGTCATGATCGTCGTGTCCGGCGGGAGCCCGCGCAGGTCGGCTTCGGAGACGCTCGCGAACAGGCTCGGCACGGTGTGCAGGACCGGCGCCTCGGCACCGGACAACGTCAGCGGCAGCGCGGAGCCGAGCAAGGCGTCGCGGCCCGGCACGAACAGCGTCCCACCGGTCGTCAGTGCCAGCCAGAGGTCCATCATGGCGACGTCGAACGACCAGGACGCCGCGAGCACGTGGGTGCGGGGTCGCGCGTCGAGGCCGAGGTGCGCCGCGATCCGGCCGGAAGTGTGGGCGAGCGCCTCGTGCGTCACCACGACGCCCTTGGGCCTGCCGGTGGTGCCGGAGGTGAAGCAGATGTAGGCGGCCTGCGCGGGGCCCGGCCGGGGCAGGTCGGCGGGGCCCGCGATCCCGGGGAAACCGCCGTCGAGGCTCTCGTGCCTGCCTGCCAGCCGCCGCGTGTCCCGGTCGGTGATCACCAGCCGCGGCCGGGCCAGGTCGACCAGCGTCCGCAGCCGGCTTTCCGGTTGGTTCAGGCCGATCGGGACCGCGCAGCCGCCCGCGAGCACGGCCGCCGCCAGCCAGGTGGCCTGCTCCACCCCCGACCCCAGCACGACCGCGAGCCGGTCTTCCGCGCGCAGGCCGCCCCTCAGCAGGTGCGCGGCCCGCCGCAGGGCGATTTCGCGGACCTCGGCGTGATCGCGGGTCATGTCGTTGTCCCGCAACGCGGTCCGGCCGCCCCGAGGCTCCGCCGCGTCCTGCCAGCGGTCCAGCACGGTCACGTCGGCCGTGGCAGCGGGCAGGTCCGCTTCGGTGGCGATGGTGTGTCTCGTCATAGATTGCCCTCCGGAACGGTCTCCCCCAGGAGGACCGAACCCGCCAGTGCCGTGATCGCCTCGCTGAACATGTGGTGCTGGCTGGCCGTGTGGGCGTCGCGGAGCAACTGCGCGAACCGCGAGCCGTCCACGGCGGCGCTGCCGCCCGCCGCGTGGTGGACGCGGTCGACCACGCGCAGGCAGTGCGACCGCACCGTGTTCATCGCGATGCGCAGTTGTGCCTGCTGTCGAGGCGTCGGCGCACCGGCCGTGCAGGCGTCTTCCAGCTCGTCCACGGACGTGTGGAGCAACGCGCGTGCGCTGTGCAGGTCTCCCCAGCACTCCGCGACCAGGCTCTGCACGTGGGGCAGCCGCGAAAGCGTGTCAGCGCCGAACGTGCCGCGTTTCTTCGGCGCGAGGTCGGTGAAGACGGCGAGCGCCTCGGCGGCGATCCCGACCAGGACGGCGGCGCAGGCCGCGAACGTCGCGCGGAACGGGACGCGGAAGACCGGATCGGGCCAGCCGGGTGTGCTGCTGAGGCTCGCGACGAGGCGGTGGCGGGGCACCGGCAGATCCGTGATGCCGAACGCGCCGCTTCCCGAGGCGCGCAAGCCCATGCCGTCCCACGGTTCCCGGTAGGAGAGGTCGGCGGTGGGCACGAGGGCGAACGCGGAACGCCGCACGCCGTCTTCGGCGATGACCGCGTGCACCGCGACCCAGTCGCAGGCGTTGACGGCACTGCCGAAGGTCCACCGTCCGGTGAGGGTGAACCCGCCGTCGACCGGGGTGAGGGTGCCGGTGGGGGCGAGCACACCCGCGACGCGGCTGTCCGGCCTCGCGTACACCTCGTCGACCAGCTCCGGCTCCGCCCGGCACAGCAGCCACGGCGCGGTGCCCATGATGAAGGTGCACCAGGCGGTCGCGGCGTCGACGGCCGCCACCTGTTCGACGGCCGTCACCAGCTCCCGCAGGCCGGCGCCCCGGCCACCGAGCGCCCGAGGCAGGCACAACGCGGTGAGTCCGCTGTCGGACAGCACGCGTGCCACCGCCACCGGGAAGTCACCGGTGACGTCGAGCCAGGCGGACAGTTTCCGCAGCTCGGTGCGGGCCGTGTCGAGGACCTCCCCGAGCGGCACGTCGGGTTCGAACCGCAGTGCGGTCACGGTGGTCCACCTCTTCCGGCACGGAACATGGCGGTGACCTTTCCCTCCACGATGGCGAGGTTGAGATCCGTGGTGCCCGCGGCGACGGTGGCGGCCCGCGCCGCGGCATGGTCTTCGAGAAGGGACCCGGCAGCGGCTTCGTTGTCCACAGTGGACAGTTGCGCCAACCTGGCCTCGGCGACGTCGACGGCGACCTCGCAGCAGGCCAGCTTGACCATGCCGCAGTCGACCAGCGACGGTGTGCCGGAACCCGCGACCGCCTGCCGCAGCAGGGCCCCGGCAGCGGCGGCCCGGTCCGCCAGGTCGCGCCGGTGGCCGGGAAGTTCGGCCAGCCACCGGCGCGCGTAAGCGAGCTGCTGGGCGGCGAGCATCAACCGCTCCCGGCCGAGCCCGTGCAGCAGGGCGCTCGCCCCGTCACCGGGATGAACGGCCCGGCCGGGCACCTCGTACGAGCGGATGTCGAGCCGCGCGATCCCACCGTCCTGCCAGGCCCGTCCGGCCAGCGGCAGCCGGGTGACGCCGGGACGAGCGGGATCCACCCAGACGAGCACGGTCCCCGCGACGTCCGTCCTCGCCGCGACCAGGAGGGCGTCGGCGTCGGCCCCACCGGTCACGTACGTCTTGGTCCCCTCCAGCACGAGGGTCGGCCCGTTGTGCCGGACGGAACTGGTGAGCCCGGCGAGGTCGCTGCCGGCGTGCGGTTCGGTGACCGCCAGCGCGGTGAGCACGGAGCCGTCCGCCGCCGAGGGCAGCAGTGCCGCGGCCGCGGGGGCCGCGCCGGCTCCGGCCAGGAACGTCGCCGTGATGTTCCGGTGCGCCAGCACCCGGCCGACGAGTCCGGGCGTCAGGTAGCGCGCCATGGCCTCGGCCACGGTCAGTTCGTCCCGCAGCGTCGTCGCGGTGACCGGGCGGATCCGCTCCAGTTCCGCGACCAGCCGCCGCGCCCTGGCAGCGGCGTCGCCGTCCGTCAGCGCCGGGAGCCGGGCGGCGAGCCGTTCGCACACGTCGTTGCGCGACACGGCCGGGCGCGGGCCGGCGGACGCCCGGCGGAGGCGGCGGGCGGCCAGCGCGTGCACGATGCCGGGTCGCGCGTCGAAGACCGCCGCCGCGCCGTGCACCTGTTCGCAGGCGCTGACGCAGTCACGGGCGGCGCACACCGCCGGGTCGACGCCGTACTCGGCCGGCGCCGCGAGCACGGCGTCCGCGGCGGCCAGGGCGACCGTCGCCCAGGCGAGTCGTTGCCGCAGCACGGGACTCTCGGTCAGGGGACCGCCGAACGAGCGGCGGCCGGCCAGCCACCCGGCGACGCTTTCGAGGTAGTCCCTGGCGGTGGCGACGGCGAGGAACGCCTCGTGCGCCGCACGTCCGGCCTCGGGCACCGCGCAGGGCCCGGCGGTCAGGTGGTCGTCGAGCGCGGCGAGCCGCTCCGCACCGGGCGCGAGCTTGGCCAGGCACAGCCGCGTGATCAGCGTTCCCGCGTCCGTCCCGACCGCCACCGCCGTACCGTTCCGCCCGCTCATGACCCGCCTCGCCGGGACGGCGCCGGGTCGGCGAGTGCCGCCGACAGGCGTTCCACCACGTCCAGCAACGCGGCCTCACGACCATGGCCGGCGAGCACCTGGAAGGCGGCGGCGGTGCCGGTCACGGGGTCGCGGACCGGCATGGTCGCGGCTGGCAGCCCGGCCACGCTGGCCAGCGCACACCACACGGACAGGGAGAAGGTGGGCACGTCGGCGCCGTCGATGACGACGTCGTCGACGAGGAGCGGGACCCGCCGGTTGCGCGGCGCCAGCGCGGCCAGCCCCATGACCGGTGTCAGCAGCGCGGTGTACCCGGCGAAGAACTGCTGCCAGCGCGCACGCAGCGCCGCTCGCGCACACCTGAGCCCGTGCCGGCGGCGGGGCGACAGGCCCGCGCACCACCAGGCGATCTCGATGGGTGTGGCGTCGGACGTCGGTTCGGGAAGGCCGTGCGCGCCCTCCAGGTCATCGTCGGCCGGGTTCTCGTCGGTGTAGAGCAACTGCTGGCACAAGAGCCAGTTCTCGGCCAGGTCGACGGGGAGGTCGACGTCGTCGATCCGGTGTCCCGCCGACCGGAGCCGCGCCACGGCCGCCCGCAGGGTTTCCCCGACTGCCGGGGACATCGGGGCCCCACGATCGGTGAGCACCACGGCGACCGGCCCGCTCGCTCCTCCGGCGGCGCCGGGTCCCAGCGCCCGCCACAGGAATCCGAGGTCCGCCGCGTGGCGGGTGATCAGTGACACGCAGAGCGTCCCGGGTGCCTCCGCGTCCGTGAGCGGACCGGGGACGTGCCCGAACGCCGAGATGGCGCCCAGCGTCGGCCGGAGGGCGTACACCCCGCAGAGCTGGGCCGGGATCCGCGCGGATCCGGCGTCGTCGCTGGCGATGTCGAACGTCGTGTGCCCGGCGGCGACCGCGGCCGCCGATCCGCCCGATGATCCGCCCGGGCTCAGCCCGGGGCCGGCGGGGTGCGTGGTCCGGCCGAACGCCGGGTGCCAGGTGTCGATGTCGGCCGCCCTGGGCGGTGCGTTGGTCCGCCCCACCACGATCGCGCCCGCCGTGCGCGCGGCGGCGACCACCGCCGCGTCCCGCGTGGCCGGGCGGCCGAACTCCGTCCCGGGAGCGACGTCCTGCTCGAGGTGCGGGTAGCCGAGGACCTCGAAGGTGCGTTTGACCGTGACGGGCAACCCGCACAGCGGTCCCGCGGCGGCCGCGTCCGTGCGCAGCAGGCGGTCCGCCTCCCGCGCCGCGCGCCGCGCGCCGCCGGCGTCCCGCTCCACCACGGCGTTGAGGTCACGCTCCGACTCGATGCGCGCCAGGCAGCCTTCGACGAGTTCGGCACTGCGGAGGTGACCCGATCGGAGCCGCGAGGCCAGCACGGCCAACGTCGCATCCTCCAGCGCGACGCTCACCTGGCACTCCCGGCAGGCAGCGCGAACCGCGACGCGCTGATCGAGCCATATCCGAAAAACTCAGGAAACAGCGTGCGAAAACCCATCCCCACCTCTTCCCATTCGGCAGCGAGACTGCCGTCGACGCAATTCAGACCCTACGCGTTCGGCCTTTCAGGGACCTTTCACGGCAACCGCACGACAACTACGCATCTTGAGCAGCGGATATGTCGCACGAAAGGTTCATGAAAGGGCCCGTCCGTAAGATCGGGAGAAGATGCCGGAAGGGGGCGTTGATGTCCATTGTTCGACGCGGATCGGAAACGGCCTGTTTCGACAATCGGGGCGACGGAGTTCGCCGGTGACGGCGGCACCGGACGATCCCGTGGTGCCGGCCTCCGCCGGGCAACGGCAGATCTGGCTGGCCGAACAGCTCCGCCTTCGCGACCTCGGGGTCGTCGGCGCCACCTATTCGACCGCCGAGGCGCTGACCGTCGACGCCGAGCTGCACCGGCCGTCCCTGAGCGCGGCCCTACGCCGGCTCGCGGAGCGCCACGAGATCCTGCGCACCACGGTGGAGATGCGCGACGGCGCGCTCGCGCAGCGGGTCCACCCCGGCCCGCCGGTGGACGTCGAATGGGCCGACCTGCGCGGGCGCGGTGATCACGCCGCCGAGTTCACCCGGCTGACGACCGCCTCGCTCGAACGGCCCTTCCCGCTCGACCGGCCGTCGCCGTGGCGGGCGTTGGTCGCCGAAGCGGACGGGGCCACCCACGTCGCGCTGATCCTGCACCACATCGCCGCCGACGGCTGGTCCGTCGCGCTCCTCCTCGACGACCTCGCCGCGTGCTACCTGGCCGCCCTCGGGGCCGGGCCGGAGCCGGCGCCGCCGGCCAGGACCTACCGCCGGTTCAGCGAGGAACAGCGGCTCGAGGCCGTCGAAGGCGAGCGTGACGCGTCGACCGCGTACTGGCGCGAGGCCATGCGGGACGCCCCGGCGACGTCGGCTCCGCCGTGGCTGGGTCCGCTGCCGCGCGAGGCGGTGACCGCCAGGGCCGCGCAGCACTTCCTGCCCCTTTCCCCGCAGCGGTACGAGTCCGTTCGCCGCGTGGCGGCGGGCAACCACGTCACGCCCTACGTCGTCTTCCTGTCCGCCTTCGTCCTGGCGCTGACGCGGTCGGTGCGGCGACGGGACGTGGTGACCGCGCTGCCGTCGGCGAACCGGGACGACGACGAGTACCACGACGTCGTCGGGCCGTTCGCGACGCTGCTGCCGGTCAGGGTGCGGTTGCCGGGGACCGTCTCACCGGGCGCCCTGGTGCGGCTGACGGCCGACACCGTCGCGGACGTGACCAAGCACCAGGGCCTCCCGCTCGAGGAGATCGTCTCGTGCGCTTTGGCGCACACCTCGGCACGCGTGGACATGCCGCTGTTCCAGACCGTCGCCCTTCCCCGGGACTGGCGGGAGCCGGAACGCACGTTCGCCGGTGTCCCGGCCCGCATGGTGTGGACGGCCGCACCGGCGCCCAAGTACCACTTCGCGGTGTCGTTCCCCACCAACGCGCGGGACAGCCGTTTCGTCGTCGAGTACGACGTCCACCGCTACGACCGGGCGATGGCCGAGGCTTTCGGCCGCGCGCTCGACAGCGCACTGGACGAGGTGCTCGGTGGGGAGGAGATCACCGTCCTGGGCGTGCCGCCCGCCGGCACCACCGACACGACCATCCACGACCAGGTCGCGGCACTGGCCCGGTTCGACCCCGACCATCCCGCCGTCGTCGCGGGGCGGGACTGGTGCTCGTACGGCGAACTGGACGCCCGCGCCCGCGCCGCGGCGGCCGGACTGGCTCGCCGGGGAGTGCGTGACGGGGATGTCGTCGGCATCAGGCTGGGCCGCGGCGTCGACTTCGTCGTCGCCGTGCTGGCCTGCCTGCACGCGGGAGCGGCGTACGTTGCCACCGATCCGTCCTGGCCGCTGCCGCGGATCCAGCAGGTGCTCACCGAGGCGGCGGTCGCGGCCACCATCGTGCCGGACGACCTCGTACCCGGTGACCTCGTGCCGGACGGTCCTCCCGTCGCGGGGTTGGCGGAGCTCGAAGACCACGGCACCGCGCACCCCGCCGACCTGCCCGCTGTCGGCGCCGGGGCACCGTGTTACGTCTGCTTCACGTCCGGGTCCACCGGCGTCCCCAAGGGAGCCGTCGTGACGCACCGCTCGGTGCTCCGGCTGACCGCCGCCGACCAGGACTTCGCCCTCGACTGGACCGATCGCATGGCACACCAGGCGAACCTGGCCTTCGACGCCACCACCTGGGAGCTGTGGGGTGCGCTGCTGGTCGGCGCCACGGTCGTGGTCGGTGTCGACGACCCCGCGCCCGCCGACTACGCGGCACTGATGTCCGACTGCACGACCGCCTTCCTGCCGACGGGCCTCTTCGCCGAGCTGGTGCGGCACTCCGCCTGCCAGGCCGCCATCGCCGGACTGCGCGTGGTCGGGGTGGGCGGCGGTGCGCTGCCCCCGGGAGCCACCGAGCCGATCCTGCGGGCGGGCCGCGGGCAGTTCAACTTCTACGGACCCGCCGAGTCCACGGCGACCGCGACCTCCGGTTCGTTGGCGGCCCGCACCCCGTGGAACACGGTCCCGATCGGGCATCCCGTCCACGGCACCAGGGCCTACCTCCTCGACGACGACCTGCGTCCGGTCGCCGACGGCGAGATCGGCGACCTCTACCTGGCCGGCGCCGGCCTCGCCCTCGGCTACCGGAACGACCCCCGGCAGACGGCGGAACGGTTCCTGCCCGACGTGGCGGCGCCCGGCGAGCGGATGTACGCGACCGGCGACCGGGCGCGCCGGCTCGGCGACGGTGGCCTGGACTACGTGGGCAGGGTCGACAACCAGGTGAAGATCCGAGGTTTCCGGGTCGAGCCCGGTGAGCTCGAGGCTGCGCTGCTGAGCCGGCCCGGTGTCCGCGAGGCCTACGCCGGGCTCGACGGCCAGGGCCGGCTGGCCGCCGCGCTGCGTGCCGACCCGGGCGTGGACCCGCTGCGGCTCATGGCGGAACTGCGCGCGACCCTGCCGGACTACCTGGTGCCGCACCGCATCACCCTGGCGGACCGGCTTCCGCTGACCCGCAACGGAAAGGTCGACGTCGCCGCCCTGCTGCGCACGACGGGGCAGAGCGCGGCGGGGACCTCGGCGGGAACCCCGGACGGCCTGCTCGGCGAGGTCATCGAGATCTGGGCCGCCGTGCTCGACGTACCCATCCGGCACGACACGGAGTTCTTCGCCGCGGGCGGCGACTCGCTGACGGCCCTGCGGCTGCTGTGGCTGTGCGGGGAACGGTTCGGCGTGGAGCCGCGGCCATCGGACCTGTACGCGCATTCGACACCGGCGGCGTTCACCGCGGTGCTCGCCGAGCGAATGGGGCACCGCGATGAACCGGCCTGACCCGGAGGACCCCCGCTCGCGAGAAGCGGGAGAAAGGTGGACGAGAGTGTCGGCGACCGAGGAGGCGATCGGCGAGATCTGGTGCGAGGTCCTCGGGATCCCCGAGGCGGGCCCGGAGGACAACTTCTTCGGGCTGGGGGGCAACTCGCTCAACGCCATGCAGGCGGTGGCCAGGATACGGCGCACCCTGGCGTGTCCTCGGTTGAAGCTGTCGGACGTGTTCCAGGCCGCCACGCTGCGCGAGCAGGCCCGGCGGGTGGAGGAGCTCTCCTCCCCGGCGCCGTCATGACGGCCTCCCTCGGTGCCGCACCGCGTGCTCACCCCCGGCTCGCCCCGTGACCTGACCCTCTTCGCCGAACCGGGCCGGACTCACCGAAGAGATCCCTGACCAGAAAGGCACCGCAGATGACCGAGAACGGCGAGCTCCGGTACGTGGTCGTCGTGAACGACGAAGAGCAGTACAGCATCTGGCCGGACGGGCGGCAGGTGCCCGCCGGCTGGCGAGTGGTCGGCGAGCCCGCCGGACGCGAGGACTGCCTGGACCGGATCGCGGAGCTGTGGACGGACATGCGTCCGGCGTCCGTGCGGCAGGCCCGTTGATGTCCGACGGCACCGGGGAGCGCCGGGAAGCCGGATCCGCCGTGTGGTGGCGCGAGATCCGGTACCCGTACTTCGTCGCGTCCCGGACGCTCTCCCTCACCGGCGACATGGCGGCCGTCGCCGCCATCACGGTGCACATCTACACGATCACCGGCTCCGGCGCCGCCGTCGCGGCGTACTTCGTGGTCCGCTTGCTGCCGAGGGTGCTCGCGCCGTTCGCGGGGGCGCTCGGCGACCGGGTCGAGCTCCGGCGCCTGCTCGTGCTCTGCGACGTCGTGTGCGCCGCCGTCTTCCTGGCGATCGCGGCCATCGGTCCGCCGTACGTCCTCCTCCTCTGCCTGGTGTTCGCGGCGGAGAGCGCGGCGACGATCAAGCTGCCCGCGACCCGGACCATGATCGGCAGGACCGTGCCGGCGGAGAAGCTGACCGCGGCCAACGGACTCGTCATGGCCATCACGTCGATGGGTTTCGCGGGTGGCGCCGCGCTGGGCGCGCTCGCCGCCGCGTCCTGGGACTACCGCTGGGCCCTGGCAGGCAACGCACTGGCCCTGGCCGTTTCCGCTGTGCTGCTGAGCAGGCTGCGCCGGGCCGAGCCCGAACCCCGTCCGGTGGGTCAGACCTTCTTCACCGAGACGAGAGCGGGCCTGGCCGCCATTCGCGCCAACCCGGTGCTGCCTCCCGTGGTCATCGGGCTCATCGCCGTCGCCTTCGCGGCCTCGATCGACCGGGTGGCCTTGGTCGTCATCATCGTGGAGCACCTCCACGCGCCGACGGTGTGGTACGGCATCGCACTCGGCGCGATCTCGGTCGGCGTACTCGCCGCGTCGCTGACCGCCACCCGGTGGCGCCGGATCGACCAGGGCTCGGACGCGTTCTTCCGCCTGGGGCTCTTCGCACAGGCGGCGGGTCACCTGACCATGGGCCTCGCGCCGGCGCCACCCGTACTGCTCGCGGGCGGGCTCGCCGCCGGGGTCGGCAACGGCCTGGAGAGCGTGTGCGGCACGACCCTGCTGCAGCGCCTGGTCGACAAGAGATCGCTCGGCGTGATCATGGGTGCCGTCCTGAGCTGGTCGTTCCTCGCCAGTGCCATCGGATCGCAGATCGGCGGCACCCTCGTCGACCTCGTCGGCGCCAGGTGGACCTTCGGCGCCGCGGCCGCGATCATGGCCGGCTGCACGGTCTACGCCTGGCTCCGCCGACCGTCGAAGATCGCCGGGGGCGGCACCGAGAACAGCACTGAGGCGCGGGTCTCGTCCCACTCCGGTACCCGAGACGAGAGGGAGTAGCGATGGCGGAACTCCGCCTGGGCGGGCGGACCCGGGACATAGCCTCGGCGCTGGCGCCCCACCCCGAGGCGAGCACCCTGCCGAGGGAGTTCTACCTGGACCCCGAGATCTACCGCCTGGAGACCGAGCACGCCATGCGGGCGCAGTGGCTTCCGCTGGCCCGCGTCGACCAGGTGCCCGAGCCTGGCGACTACCTGGCCACGGCGATCCTCGGCGAACAACTCGTGATCACCCGCGACCGCGACGGCGAGCTGCGGGTCCTGTCCAACGTCTGCAGGCACCGCGCCATGCCGGTCGCCGAGGGCAGCGGGAACTGCTCGGTCCTCCGCTGCCCGTACCACCTGTGGACCTATCGCCTCGACGGCTCGCTCAGCGGAGCGCCGCTGATGGCGGCGCGACCGGGTTTCGACCGGTCGGCGATCGTTCTGCCGCAGGTGCGCCACGAGGTCTGGCAGGGCTGGCTCATGGTCAACCTCGGCGGTGCCGCGCCCCCGCTCTCCCCGCAGGTCCCGACGCTGAGCGCGGAGCTGGCGGGCTGGGACTTCACCGATCTCCGCGTCGTCGCCAGCTCGTCGTACGACTGCCCGTGGGACTGGAAGCTGACGGTCGAGAACTTCGGCGAGTACTACCACCACTTCGGCCTGCACAAGGACAGCCTGGAGCCGTTCCTGCCCGCCAAACGCGGCCGGTGCCTGGACAACCGGGGCGAGCCCTGGAACTCGAGCGTCATCGACTGCAGCAGCGACTACCTGGAGCTGCAGGGCCGGGTGATGCCGGGGCTCGACGCGGACCTGGCCACGACCATGCAGATCTTCACCGTCTTCCCGTTCCTGTGCGCGGGCGCCCAAGGCAGTTCCGCGTTCTGGCTCCAGATCACCCCGCAGTCGCCGCGGCGCCACACCGTCACCTGGCACGTGCTGGTCCGCCCGGAGCAAGCCGCGTGGAGTGACGCGGAGGAGTTCGCCGCGATGAGCCTCTCCGCGATCGACGTGCTCCAGCAGGAGGACGCCCGCGCGTGCCGGGGCGTCCAGGCCGGGCTGGGCAGCACCACGGCCGCACCCGGCCGGTTCGCCGACCTGGAGCTGTCGTTGTGGCAGTTCCAGGTCTGGCTGCTGGGCCGGCTGGCTGAGGGGTCGCGGTGAGCCGGGCGGACGGCTCCCCCGCGGCGCGCACGCTGCACGGCCTGGTCGAGGCGGCGGCTGCCCGGTCCCCGGACGCCGTGGCGGTCACCGCCGGGGCGGAGTCGGTGACCTATCGGGATCTGGTGCGGCGCGCGCGGAGTCTCGCGGGCAGGCTGGTCCGGGCCGGCGCGGGCCCGGGTGTCCGGGTCGGCGTCGGCGCCGACCGCGACGTGGCGACGATCGTGTCGTTCCTCGGTGTCCTGTTCGCCGGGGCCGCGTACGTACCCGTCGGGGTGGATCTCCCCGACGGCAGGCGGCGGTACGTGGCCGAGCAGGCGGGCATCCGGCTGTGGACCGACGAGTCCACCGAGGACACTGCCGAGGCCGGGCCGCTACCCCAGGCCACCGCGGGCGACGCCGCCTACGTGATCTTCACGTCGGGTTCGACGAGCGACCCGAAGGGTGTGGTGGTGGCGCACGGCGCCGTCGTGGCGTCCACCTTGGCGCGGTACCGCGTGTACCCGTCCGACGCCATGACCTACCTGGTCTGTGCGCCGCCGACCGTCGACTCGTACGTGGCGGGCCTGTACTTCACGCTGTCCGCCGGCGGCCGGGTGGTGGTGCCGACCACCGAGGAGGTCCTCGACCCGGAACTGCTCGCCGAGCTCGTCGCCCGTGAAGACGTCAGCCACGTGGACGCGCTCCCGTCGCAGTACGCCGCACTGACGAGCTACCACGAGGACAAGCTCGACCACGTCCGTTGCGCGATTCTCGGTGGCGAGGTGCTCCCGTACGCCCAGGCGCGCGAGCACCTGGACGCGCTCCCGGAAGTGGCGCTCTTCAACGAGTACGGTCCGACCGAGGCGACCGTCTGGTGCACCGCGCACCGGTGCACCACGGCCGACCGCGGGCCCGATGTGCCGATCGGCCGGGCGGCTCCCGGCATGCGGGTCACCGTGCGGTCCTCGGCCACGGACGAGGCGCCCGCCGGCACCGCCGGGGAGATTCACGTCGCCGGGCCGTGGCTGGCGCAGGGCTACCTCGGTCAGCCGGGTCTGACCGCGGACCGGTTCCGCCCCGATCCCGGCCACCCCGGCGAACGGATGTACCGCACCGGGGATCTGGGTTTCCGCGACGAGAACGGGGATCTGCACTTCCTCGGCAGGGCCGACAGCGTCGTCAAGGTCCGGGGTTTCCGGATCGGTCTCACGGAAGTCGAGGCCGGCCTGCTCGAACACCCGTCGGTCGCGAAGGCCGCCGTGGTCACCCAGGACAGTGGAACCGGTGTGCGCCTGGTCGCCCTCGTGGTGCCGACCGCAGCCGGCTCGGCCGGCGCGCGGAACCTGGCGGAGTTCCTCGGCGCCCGGCTCCCCGCCTACATGATCCCCACGCGGTGGCGTCGCGTCGAGGCCCTGCCGACCATGCCGAACGGCAAGGTCGACCGGCCGTACCTGGCGTCGGCGGGCAGCACGCTCGGGACGGTCCTCCCGCCGTGACCGGCGCCGGCGTGCGGTTCCTCGCGACATCGACGAAAGGTGTGCTTTCCCATGACGAAGCCATCCCCGGCCCCCGCCGACATCCCGGCGCTCGTGGTGGAGATCGCCGGCGACCTGCTCGACGACGCCGATCTGTCGCCGGACGCGGACTTCTTCTCCGCGGGCGGCGACAGCATGCTCGCCATGCACCTGGTGAGCCGCCTCGCGCGGGCCACCGGACTGCGACTGCGGGTGCGCCTGCTCATCGCCAGCCCGGTGCTCGGCGACTTCGCCGCCGCGGTGGCACGACTGGCCGAAGAGTCCGACGGCGCGACCGTGCGCCTGCCGTCGGCCCGCTGAGCCGCGGCCATGCGCTTCACCCTCGACGACAGCCAGACCGCACTCGTCGCGGAGCTGGACCACCTCATCGACACCTTCGACGACGGCCTCGGACCGCTCGACCAGCTCGCCCGGCTCGGCGACCACCGGCTGCTCGCGGTGCACTACCCCGCCGGGCTCGGCGGACGCGACCGCACCCTCGCCGACCACGCGGCGATCTGCGAACGGATGGGAGAACGCGGCCTGCCGGACGTCGCGCACCTGATCACCGTGCAGGCGGTCGGGTGCACGATCCTGCACCACGGCACCGAACACCAACGCGCCACACTGCTGCCGCGGATCGCGGGCGGCCGCCTCCTCGCCAGCCTGCTGCTGTCCGAGAAGGACGCGGGCAGCGACCTGACCGGGATCGCGACCACCGCAGAACCGGACGGCGACGGCTGGCGGCTCACCGGGGTCAAGAGCTGGAGCCTGTTCACCGAGTGGTCGTCGATCGCGCTCTGCTCGGCGCGCACCCGCCCCCGCGAACACCGCTACGACGGGATCAGCCTCTTCCTGGTCGACCTCGCCGCCCCCGGGGTGACGATCAGCCCGGAGTTCCGCGCGAGCGGCACGCCCTACCGCACCGTGACCTTCGACGCCGTCCCGGTCCGCGGCGACGCGCTCGTCGGCCCGCCGCACCGAGGGTTTCCGCTCCTGCCGGCCGCGATCGGCTTCGAGCGGATGGGGTTCGACTACCTGACGAGGGCGGTCCGCTGGCTGGCTACCGTCGAGCGGGAAGTCCGGCGCCTGCCCGCCGATCCGCGGTCGGCCTTCGCGTCCCAGGTGGCGCGCCTGCGCTTCCAGGTGGCCAACGCGCGTGCGACGGCGTACCACGCCGTCGGCACCGCGGACGGCCTGGACATGGACGAGATCGCCGTCGCCTACGCCAAACTCACCTGCGGCCTGGCCGCGCAGGCCGTGGCCCGCTGGGCGGGCACGGAACTCCTGCCGGTGCTCCGCGACGAGGACGGGACCGCGGTCCCGGCGTTGCGCGCCGCGGTCGCCGAGGCGCCGGAGTTCACCGTCTCCGGCGGGGCACAGGATCTCCAGCTGGACCTGATAGCCAACGAGTTCCCCATCGGAGGGACCTTCCGGTGAACCTGGAGCCGACCACGGACCAGCGACTGCTCGTCGCGGCGCTGCGGCGCGCGGCCACTTCGGACGACGTCACCGCCTGGGACGTCCTCGCCGCCGCGGGCCTCACCACGCCCGCCATGCCGCGGTGGGGTCTCCTCGACTGGTGCCTGGTGCTGGAGGAACTCGGTGCGGCAGGTCACGACGTCGCGCTGCCCTTGGCCGTGCACGCGGCACTGGACGCGTTACCGGCCGAGGAGCGGACGCGCGAGGGGCTGCTCGCGTCGGTGGTCGAACGTTGCCGCTCCGACGCCGGTGACGCCACGGGCGTGGACACCGACCGCCTGCTCCTCCCCCGTGCGGCGTACGCGATCGGTGTCGGCCGCGCATGCCTGGAACTGGCGCAGACCCGGGCGGCCGACCGAACGATCTCCGGCCGCCGCCTGATCGAACTCCAGGGGCCGGCACACCGCCTGGCCCACGCGGCCGTGTTGCTGATCGGCGCGCGGATCGGCGTGTGGCGCGCCGCGACCGAGCACGACACCGCCACCCCGGTCGGGAGCTGGGCAGCCGCCTGCGCCGCGTCAAGCGTCGAGGCCGCGGTCACCGCCGCCCACGAGCTGGTCCAGGTCCACGGCGCGGCGGGCACCGGGGATCGACGCGTCGTCGCGCTGTACCGCGCGGCCTACGCGCTTCCCCGCACCTGCGGGAGTCCGCGGCTGATGTGGCGGCGCGCGGGACGGCAGTGGCTCGCCGGCAGCGTGTCGAACCACGGAACGAGCTGACCGTGTCCGACGGGCCCGTCGTACTGGCAC
This sequence comes from Amycolatopsis sp. cg9, assembly GCF_041346945.1. NCBI lineage: Bacteria > Bacillati > Actinomycetota > Actinomycetes > Pseudonocardiales > Pseudonocardiaceae > Amycolatopsis > Amycolatopsis sp. cg9. Next base: position 9,115,796 of record NZ_CP166850.1, read on the forward strand.
TGGAGTTCTACGCGGTGCGGAAGACCGCCGACTTCGGTTTCCTCCGCGAGCCGGAACACGCGGACCGCCTGCTGCGGCTCGATCCGCTGGACGACCACGTGGCGGAAGGTCTTTCCGTGGACCGCCATTCCCGCCTCCTGCTCTCGCGATCGCACGTACCGCCCTCGCTCGTCCTCGCCTACTGCGGCACCGCCGCTCTCGCCGCACACACCGCGGCCCGGTGCGGCGCCGCCCTGGTGCTGGTGGATCCGGATGTCGTGGACGCGGAGATCATGCACCGCGACTTCCTGCAGCTGTGCGCGACGATGAACGTCGATCCGGCCACTGTGGACGGCACCGGCCGGCTCGCCCGGTGGGAGGCGGTGCTCACCGCCGCCCGCGACCGGGTCGCCACGGAGTACGGCGGCGACGAGGAGGCGTACGAGATGGTCGACGACCTGTTCGCCAGGTACCGGGCCTGGGCGTGGTTCCTCGAAGCCGCCCGGGATCCCGTCCCCGCCGACCCCGACGGCGAGATCACGGTGATCTCGGGACGACCACCGCGGAACCTCGGCGCACTGTTGGCCAGGCCGGCACGCGCCACCTTCCACCAGGCCGCCCCCGACGCGGACACGCTGAGCCTGCCCGACGTCCGGGACCTCGTGCGGCGGCTGTTCCACCAGGCCGCCGGAGCCGGCCGATAGGTCCGGCCGGCCGACGGGTCAGTGGCTCCGGGTGCGCACGTCGTGTGCGGCCTGCCACGCCGAGCGCGCGAGCCCCGGATGGCCCGCGGCGGCGAGCGTGTCGCCCAGATCGGCGAGCACGACGGCCTGCCCGCGCCGGCTGCCCAGCCCGCGGTGCAGGTGGATGGCCTTGCGGAAAGCACTCACCGCCTTGGGGACGTCGCCCAGTCCGGCGTGGGCGCGGCCGAGACAGTGCCGTGTCCACGACTCGACCTCGAGTTCGTCGCTCTGGTGGCAGATCGCCAGTGCCCGCTCGAACCACCCGGCGGCCTCCTGGTGCGCGCCGGCGACGAGGTGCGCGATGCCGAGGTTCTTCATGCCGATGGCCGTACCGCGCCGGTAGCCGAGGTTCTCGCACAGCCGGATCGCCCGCAACGCGTGGTCGCGGGCGATCGCGACGTCGCCTCGCTCGCCGTGCAGCAGGGCGAGGTTGCCCAGTGCCATGGCTTCGCCCCAGGGATCCGTCAGTTCCCGGAAGTGGTGCAGCGACTCGTGGAAACACGACGCCGCCGCGTCCGGTTGGGACAGGTCCAGGTGGACGAGGCCCATCGCGTCGAGCACGTGGGCCTCGCCCGCGAGTTCACCGGCCGTCCTGGCCGCGACCAGCGCCGACCGGTAGAACGCCACCCCCTCGTGCCCGGGGACGGTGTGGTCGAAGAACGTGGTCATGGCCATCGCGATGCGCCAGGCGTGTCCGGCGAACCCGGACCTGGCCGCCCAGCCGACGTAGGCACGCAGGCTGTCGCACTCCCGCTCGAACCACGCGTGCGCGTCCCGGGGCGAGGTGAACTCCGGCGGCGGGGTGCGCGGCTTGCGCGGGTCGAGGAAGTCGCGGCGCCGCCCGGGGACCAGCGCCTCGTCGGCGCTCACCGCGGCGTGCAGGTACCAGTCGAGCACCCGCTGGATCGCGGCCTCCCGGTCGCCCGGCAGCTCGTGTGCGGCCATGTCGCCCGCGTACAGGCGGATCAGGTCGGGGAGCTCGTAGCGGTGTGGCCGGCGCTGCTCGACCAGGTGGGCCGCCACCAGCCGGTCCAGCCACACCGTGGCCGGCTCGACCGGCACCCCGGCGAGCTCGGCCGCGGCCCGCACGTCGATGGTGCCCGCGGGGTGCAGACCGAGCCGGCGCAACATCGTCGCGACGTGCGGGGTCAACGCGCGGTAGGACCAGGACAGCGCGGTCCGTATGCCGTCCGGTGACTCCTCGCCGGTGTGCAGCCGGTCGAGCCTGCTTTCCTCGGCCCTGAGCGGCACCACGATCTCCGCCAGCGAGCCGGCCCGCTGCGCCAGCTCGGCGGCGATCGCGAGGGCCAGCGGCAACCGGCCGCACAGCTCGACGAGTTCGGCGGCGGCCGCCCGTTCCGAGCCCGTCAACTCGATGCCGAACGTGGCACCGAGCATCTCGACCGCCTTCCGCCGGGGCAACGGGCGCAGCGTGACGCGGTGCGCTCCGTCCCGGACGGACAGACCACGCAACTGGTCGCGGCTGGTCACGACCACCACGGCCGACCCGCCCGGCAGCAACGGCCGGACGTGCTCGGTGTCCCGGGCGTTGTCGAGCACGACGAGTGCCTCGGACCCGGACATCCGGCTGCGGAACAACGCGGACCGCGCGTCCAGATCGGCCGGGATCAGCGCGCTGTCCACGCCGAGGGCGCGCAGCAACGTCTCCGCGGCGGCCGACGGGCTCAGTGGCTCACCCGGCCCGTACCCGCGCAGGTCGAGGTAGAGCTGCGTGTCCGGGTACCGATCGGCGATGCGGTGCGCCCAGTGCACGGCCAGGGTGGTCTTGCCGACGCCGGGCGCACCGGTGACCGAGACGATGAGCGGCGCCGGGGTGCGACCGGCACCGGCGAGCAGCGTGTCGAGCGTGGTCAGCTCGTCGTCCCGCCCGGTGAAGGTCGGTATGTCGTGCGGGAGCTGGTGCAGGGCCGGCGCGACGGTGTCGGCGCTGCCGTCGAGCAGGATCTGTTGCTGCAGGGCGACGAGTTGCTCGCCGGGCTCGATGCCCAGCTCGTCGCGCAGGATCGCCCGGATGCGCTGGTAGGCGTCCAGCGCCTCGGCCCGGCGGCCCGCCCGGTGCATGGCGGTGATGAGGCACCGCCAGAGCTGCTCGCGGGTGGGGTGCGAGTTGACCAGCTCCTGCAGTTCACCGATGAGCTGTTCGGTGAACTCGAGGTCGAGTTCCAGCTCGACCCGGCGCAGCGTCGCCGCGAACCACTCCTCGCTGAGTCCGGGCGCCACTTCCCGGTCCAGCCAGGTGGAGTGCAGATCGGCGAAGGGCGTGCCGCGCCACAATGCGAGGGCCGCGCGCAGCAACCGCAGCTCCTCGTCCACCGAGGCGGTCTCCTTCGCGCGCGCCACCAGGTCCCGGAAGCGGCGCAGGTCGATCGCCTCGGGGGCGATGGACAGCTGGTAGCCGATGCCCGGCTGCGTGTGGATCAGGCCTGGTTCGAGCAGCTGGCGCAGCCGCGTGACGTACGTGTGCAGCGACCGGCGCGGCCACTCCGGCGCCCGTTCCGGCCACAGCTGCTCGACCAGGGTGTCCGTGGTCACCGTCTGGTTCACGGCCAGGACGAGGGAGGTCAGCAGGACCCGCAACCGCGATCCCCGGACCGGCACGACGTTCCCGCCCGCACGCAGCTCCCAGGGACCGAGCAACCTCACCTCGTACCGAACGGGCGACAGTGTGTCGAGGGCGGTCATGGGTTGGGGAACTCGAGACAGGCGAACACGGGTGTCCTCCCGGTCGTGCACCAGACGCGCGAGCACATAGCCATCCCCCCGACGAGCATCGAAACCCGGCCTGCGAACACGCACCCGTGCCGTCTCCCCATTCCCATTCGATGACGATGTCCAGGCGCAAATCGAACAACGCGTGAATTCGGATCCTGCGACACCAACGCCGACATCGAAAGCCCGGTTTATGCCCGGCGAACCGCGTCACCCGAATGTCGTAGGCAGAAGGGATCGGCTCGCCCACCGCGCGAGCGCGGACTTCAGCGCGGTGAGTCGTCGATGACGAAGTCGTCCGGCACGACCGCTCCGGAAAACCAGGGCTGGCGTCGTGCCAGCACTGCGCGCAACCCGGTAGGCGTGACCGGTTCCCGGGTCGTGACGGTCGCCAGCACCCTGCGGTCGTGGAATTCCAGCCGGCACGCGAGGATTCCCGGCACGGACGTGACCAGCCGCGTGGTGCTGTCCGCGTCGACAGCGACGCCGGTGTGGTGTCCGCCGCGAAGCGTTGCCGTGGCGGGAAACGGCTCGATGGGCAACTCGCCGATCGGGGTGTCCGGGTCGGAGCTCAGGGCTTCCAAGATCGTGAGGCAGGCCGCCGACAGGTCGCGGGCGCCGCGTTGGCGGCTCACCGGGCGGCGGGCGGCGACCCGCACCACGGCGCCGGGGAGGTGCGAAACGGTCACCGCGAGGTCCGCTTTGGCCGACGGCGGATCGATGCGCACGTCGTTGACCTCGACCCGGCGCGGCTCCGGCGCGGCCGGTGTCGCTCCTCGTCCCGCGGGCACGTAGTTCAGTTCGAACGCGGGCTGGAACACCGCGCCGGCACCGGAGTTGAGCCAGTCCAGCAACGCGTTGGCGTCGTAGGTGCCGCGATCCAGGGTGGCGAACGAAGTACGGGCCACGCGCTCGACCCTGGCGCGCACCGTGTCGTCCGCCTCGCCGTCGATCGGCAGGTACACCGCCTGTGCCAACTGGGTGACCGCCCCGAGGTCGGCCGGCGTGAAACGGTTCGCGTAGGTCGACCGGAAGACCTGTCCGTGCCGGCCGCAAAGTCTGCTCACGAGCGCACTGACCACCCCGCCCCACACGGCATGCGCGGTGACGCCGAGCGCACGACAGGTGGTGGCGACGAGTGCGTCCAGCTCCGGCGTCAGCGGCTCCTGTGCGATCTCCACCTTCTCGTACTCGTCCCGCTCGACCCCGGAGTACGTGCACGCTCTCGGTGCGCCCCCGAGCAACTCCCGCCAGTACGCGGTGTTCTCCCGCACGCGTGGCGCCTCCGGGCCGTCGGCATAGTCGCTTGCCTGACGTGGTTGCGGCGCCACCGGCTCACCGGCGAGCAGGCTGGTCAGGTCGCGGGCGAGTGCCTGCACGCCGAAGGCATCGGTGAACACGTGTGACACCGTGAGTGTGACCGTGTCGACCTTTCCCTCGCGCAGCAGGAGAAAAGCCCGGCAGGCGCGCTCATCCGGCGCGACCGGCACCGGTCCGCCTGGCGTCTCCGTCCCGCACTCGACGTCGATCTCCTCGGTGGTGAGCACTACCTGCTCGGCTCCGGCGAGCCGGCTGCGCAACGCCTCGTGCCGGCCCACCAACGCGCGGACAGCCGCCGCCGCTTCGGCGGGAGGTGTCGGCCGGGGTGGACGGACGACCACCGGGATCGTCTTGTCCACCAGATCGTCCGCGGCCCAGTTCCGCAGATTGCGAAGCTGGGCGACGTTGAGCGCGAAACGTTTCTCGACAGCTGTCATGAATTCGACGTCACCTCCGATGACACGGGTCGGGATCGCGAAGTATCGATACGGACGCGGCGCGGGAGGACGTGACGGTGTGCCCAACAGGCTCGGTCGAATTCGTCACCGCGCTGTCCGCCGGGGTACGACGGGCCGGCGCCGATCGGGGTGCCGATCGTGCGCGGGCCGGACGAGATGCGCCCGTCGTTCACCGGCAAACCCGACCGCGTGCACCTGGGCAAGGTGGCGGCCGGTGAGGTGTGGTGCGGCCATCGCAGACTCCCCCTCCTGCGCAGGTCACGGATCGCGGGAGCCGCCAGCAGGGCTGTCGCGCTCACGACGGTCGGCACGCCGGACCCGGGCAGTGCGTCATGCACTCCGAAGAGGGCGGTGGCCGGGCCCGCGAGGACCTGGCCGACCGGCACCATCGCGAGCGAGCCCGCGACCTCGTAGGCGTACACACGGTTGAGAACTTCGCCGGGCACCTGGACCTGCACGCTAGTCGACCACATCACCAGCCAGAACGCCAGTGCCGCGCCCGCCACCGCGAATCCGGCCACCACGGCCGCCCAGCGCCGGGTCGATCACGCCGTAGGTGGTGGCGCCGCACGCGGAACTCCCGCCGGCCCTCGGCCAGGTTCACGCCGGACCGCCCGCAGCCGCACGGACCTGAACCGTGCCGACCGTGATGCCGAAGGCGGAGTACCGCGATGACTTCCACGCGAGATCGGCTGAGCGTCGATCGGACACCGACGTGGGGTGAGTACCTGCCCACGGTCATCGACGCCGGCGACATCGAAAGCATAAAAAACTTCGCCGCCGCCTCAACCCGCTCCCCTGCCGCTGCCACCGGCACGGCCGGCAGGCCGCGAACACGTCACCCCTTAATCGATGTGCAGCCTGAAGGCGTGGGTGACGTCGTTCGGACAGGCGAAGATGTTCAAGGCGCCCTGCCGCCCGAACTCCCACCCGACGGGGTCCAGCTCACCTTGCTCACAGGAGCACAGCTCGTCCTTGTGCTCGTACGTGTGCAACGACAGCAGGAGACGAAGACCGGCGCCGCAGTCCTGGCAGTCGAGTTTCCACGGACTGCTCTGCCACCAGAAGGCCCAGCCGCCGGCCTTGCTGCCGTGGATGACCGGAGGCCAGTCCTCGTGGTCGTCGTCGACGAACCCGCCCGGCTGCACGAAGGACAGCGTCAGCTTGATCTCGTCCGGGAGCTCGTCGAGCGCCGGGTATTCGACGACCTGGCAAGGATTGAGCACGCACGGGCGGGGGACGAATTCACCGCCGACGCTCGCCGGTTGCGGCGGTTGCCCGGCGAGGTCGGTCACCTCGGCGGACGCGCGCCAGACCAGGTGAGCCGCCGGGCCGTAGTAGTAGCCCGGACTGCTGCCCTCGTGCTCGTTGGGGCACAGCAACACCTGCAGCAGGTCGGTGCCCTCGGGAAAGGGCAGGGCGGGGAAGTCGCGGCGGAAGAGCTGGGCCGCCCCGACCAGCGCGACCGGCCCGTCGACCTCGTGCTCGGCTGTCCAGTCCTCCTGTGGTCTTCCAGTGGACGTGGGCATCCGTCCGTCACAGTGCGGCCACGGCTCGTCGGCGGGCCACCACAACGGACCGCCGATGTGGCTGTCGCGAGCGGTGGGCGCGCCGGGCGTCGGGTGCAGGCGCGTGGCGGTACGAGCGAGTTCGGCGATGCCGGGGATCTCGCGGCCGTTGTCGGTAGGAGCTGCGGTGGAAGTCACGGTCCCGGACCCTACCGGCGACCACCGACAATCCGGGGGCCTTTCGGAGGGGACCGACGCCGATCGATGGAGTGCCAGTTCACGAGAGCCGCCCAAGGGCCGGCCGACTCACGACGTCGCCAGTTCAAAACGCTGCCGTCGTGGCCCATCGCACTGACACGGAGGTCAGCTCGTGGTTCTCGGGTACGCATCCGGACCGCACCTCGGCGACGACTCCGGTGTCCCCTGTGGAGGTCATGCGTGCGAAAGCCTTCCCGGGCGCAGCGCCAGCAGGTCGTCCACGAGGGTGCGGGCGCCGGCGCGGCCATCGCCCAAGGCGTACCCGTTCGCGGCGGGGACCAGCGCGCGATGGTCCTCCAGCTCGGCGGCAGCTCGACGGTGACCTCCACCGCGTTCGCCGCCGCGCAGCACTGCGATCTGTGGAACAGCATCAGCTACCGGTGGCTCGACATCAACGCCGAGCAGCTCGCCCAGCAGGTCGGCGTCGTGCGCCAGTGACCAGGGCACCGGCCGCCACCGAGCCGCGGCGGCCGGTGCCGTGCGCCGCCCGTGGCGGGAGCGGCGCCGGGGTTACGGCCGACTCCTGTGCAGCCGGCGCAGCCCGTCGACGATCAGTTCCAGGCCGAAGGCGAACTCGTCCTCCAGCGGCACCGGCAGCGAGTCCGCGACCGCGAGCGTGGCCGGGAACTCGGCGGGCGACAGGCCGTGGAAATGGGTCGACGCTCGCTCCCGGTCGGCGTCGTTCCCGGACCCGGCCAGCTGGATGGCGAAGCCCAAGACGTAGCGCGCCAGCGTGGCGTAGGCGCGCGCCGCCAGGTTCGGCGGGAGCCCGCCGTCGAGCAGGACGGCCAGGCAGCGTTCTCGCAGCACCATCGCGTTCGGCCCGGTCGGCGTCTGCTCGATCAGCAGGGGCGCGACCTTCCGGTGCTTGCCCAGTGCGTCGAACATCGCCTGGGCGATCGCCCGGCAGGCCCGGTCCCAGCTCAGCTCCGCCAGGGTCCGCGGGTCGAGCTCGACCTCGGCGAAGACGCGGTCGACGACGTGGGTGATCAAGGTCGCCCGGTTGGCGAAGTGGCGGTAGAGCGTGGCCGTGCCGGATTCGAGCCGCTGCGCGAGGGTCCGCATGGACAGGGCCTCGGCGCCGTCGTCGTCGACGAGCTGCAGCGCGGTCGCGAGGATCCGGTCCAGCGGGACGGCGGGGCGGCCGCGGGACCGGCGAGCGGACGCGGCGGGCGAGGACGAACTGGTCACACCCGTCAGTATGACCGCCGGTTGACACCCTCTGCAATAACGGCAACACTGTTGCCATTATGCAGAGCACTCGGTTCGTCACAGTGGACGACCTGCGCATCCACTACGTTCGCGCAGGTCAAGGCCCGACGGTGGTCCTGCTGCACGGCAGCGGGTCGTCGTTGGAGGGCTTCGAACGGGTAGCGACGCTGCTGTCGGCGTCCTACGACGTGATCCGCCCGGACCTGCCCGGGTTCGGGCGGACGGGACCGCGGCCCGACCGCGACTACCGCGTCCGCACGTACGCGGGAACGATCGCCCGCTTCATGACCGCGCTGCAGGTGCCGCACTTCGCCTTGGCCGGGAATTCGCTGGGCGGCAACATCGCGTGGAACCTGGCCCTCGACGCCCCGGAGCGGGTCGAGGCGCTGGTGCTGGTCAACGCGACCGGCTATCCCGAGAAGTCCCTCCCGGCCGGGCTGCGGCTGGCCCGGAACCCGTTGCTGCGCCCCCTGCTGCGGCGCTGGCTCCCGCGCCGCGCGACCGAACGCGGGCTGCGGGAAGCCGTCGGGGCGCACTCGGTGATCGTCGACGACGCCATGGTCGACCGGGTGCACGCGTTGACGAGCCGTCCGGGGAACCGGTCGGCGTTCGTCGACTTCGCCACCACCGACCAGCCCGACCGCAGCACCGAAATCCCGAGGATCGCGGTCCCGGCGCTGGTCCTGCGCAGCGCCGGCCTCGATGGGCAGCACTTCGCCCGCGACATCCCGGGCGCCGTCGAGCGCGTCCACGCCGACGGCGGGCACCTGCTGCCCGAAGAGGACCCGGACTGGGTGGCCGCGGCGATCACGGAGTTCCTGCGATGAAGTACTTCGTCGTCTCCGATGAGGACCGCCGGCTCGACACGGCCACGCGCCGGACCCCGCGCGGCAGCTTCGTCGCGCTGTCCGACGGGGTGACGCACTACGAGCTGAGCGGTCCCGAGAGCGGTGGACTCGCCGTGCTGGTCGGCGGCCTCACGATTCCGCTGTCCTATTGGGACGCCCTCGCCGCCCGGCTGCACGCCCGCGGCCTGCGCACCCTGGCCTACAGCGCCTACGGCCGCGGCTATTCCGACCGCGTCGAGGGCCGCTACGACGAAGCACTGTTCGTCCGCCAGCTCGCCGAGCTGACCTCGGCCCTGGACCTCACACCGCCACGGCACGTCGTCGGCACCTCGATGGGTGCCCTGGTCGCGATGGCCTACGCGAACCTGCACCCCGAATCGGTCACCACGCTCACCGTCGTCGGACCGGCCGGGCTCGGCGAACGTCCTCGACAGCAGCGGTTGCTGCGCAACGACGTGCTCGCCGGATTCGTCGCCCGGCGCTTCGGCCGCAAGCTGCTGGAGAGCCACCTCGGGCACAACGTCCGCGACCCCGCCCTTTCCGCCCAGCTGGTCGCGATGGTGCGGGACGCCTACCGCTACGAAGGCTCCCTCTTCGCGTTCTTCCAGACCCTGCAGCACTTTCCGCTGTACGAACGGCAGGACCTGTTCCGCAGCACCGGCAAGCTGGGGCTCCCGGTCCTGCTGGTGTGGGGCGACGACGACCGGGTCACCCCGATCAGCCACCTCGACACCGTGCACGAGCTGCTGCGCCCGCGGCAGACGCACGTCATCACCGAATGCGGCCACATGGCCCCCTACGAACGGCCGGACGACGTCGGCGACCTGCTCGCGTCGTTCACCGTTCCCCACCCCGAACGGCTCGAACCATGAACGAAACCCTCGACGTCCTGATCGCCGGCGCCGGCCCGGCCGGCACCACCCTCGCGATCGACCTGGCCCGCCGCGGCCTCGCGGTCCGGATCGTCGACAAGGCCCCGCACTCCTTCGAAGGTTCCCGCGCCAAGGGCATCCAGCCGCGGACCCTGGAGGTGTTCGACGACCTCGGTGTGCTCGACGACGTCCTCGCCGGCAGCAGCGACTACCCCCGCCTCGGCATCCACCTGGGACCGGTCACCGTCCCCTGGCGGATGTTCCGCAACCGCGACCGCACCGCCGAAGTTCCGCACCCGAACACCCGGCTGATGCCGCAGTACCGCACCGACTCCGTGCTGCACGACCGCCTCGAGCGGCTCGGCGGAAAGGTCGAATACGGCCGGGAGCTCCTCGGGTTCGCCCAGGACGGCACGTCGGTCACCGCCACGGTGACCGGCGACAGTGGCACCGAACGGATCACCGCCCGCTACCTCGTCGGCGCGGACGGGGGTTCGAGCGCCGTCCGCAAGCACCTCGGCGTGGGCTTCCTCGGCGAGACCCGCGAGGGAGATCGGATGCTCATCGTCGACGCCGTCACCACCGGCCTGCCCGATCACCGCTGGCACGTCTGGCCGGGCGCGCAGGGCCGGTTCGTGGGCGCCTGCCCGCTGCCGCACACCGACCTGTTCCAGTGGATGATCCGCCTCTCCCCCGGCGAAGAGCCGCCCGACGGCGAAGACGCGATCACCCGGCGGATCCGGGCCCACACCCGCAACCGGCACCTCGCCGTGCGCGACATCCGCTGGCGGTCGGTGTTCCGCCCCAACATCCGCCTGGCCGAGGCCTACGGCCGCGGGCGGGTGTTCCTCGCCGGCGACGCCGCGCACGTGCACACCCCGGCCGGCGCGCAGGGCCTCAACACCGGCATCCAGGACGCCTACAACCTCGGCTGGAAACTCGCCCAGGTCCTCGCCGGTGCCGACCCGCGGCTGCTCGACAGCTACGAAGCCGAACGCCTCCCGATCGCTGCCGGGGTACTCGGCCTGTCCACGAAGAAGTACGAAGGCATCGCGAAGCTCGACCCGGCCGGCCTGCGCCGCGGCAAGGACGAACAGCAGCTGGCCCTGACCTACCACGGCGGCCCGCTCGCGCCCGGCGGCACCGACCGCACGGCGACGCTGCAAGTCGGCGATCGCGCGCCGGACAACGAACTGTCCGGCTCGCGTCTGTTCGACGCCTACCGGGGCCCGCACTTCACCCTGGTCGCCTGTGGCTCGGAGGCCGCCGCGGCGAGCGACGAACTCGGCTGGCCCGCCGCCGGAGCGCCGCTGCGGCGAATCACCGTCGACGCCCGGCACTTCCGCCGGAGCTACGGCATCGAAGGCGACACCCTGCTGCTCGTCCGGCCCGACGGCTACCTCGGGCACATCGCGACCCGTGACTTCCTCGGCTCGACCCGCGCCGCCGCCCGCGCCATGACGCCGGTGGCCGGATGAGCCGCGTGCTCCTGCGCGGCGCGCAGGTCATCACCATGGCACCGCACCGGCCCGACGCCGAACGCGCCGACGTCCTGATCGACGGCGACACCATCGCCGCGGTCGGCGAAGGCCTCGACGGGGCCGGCGCGGAGATCGTCGACGTCCCCGACCGGATCATCCTGCCCGGCCTGGTCAACGCCCACCTCCACACCTGGCAGACCGCGTTGCGGGGCACCGGCGTCGACTGGACGCTCGCGGACTACCTCGGCCGCGTGCACGGTTCCGCAGCCCCGCGCTACCGCCCGGAGGACATGCGGATCGGCACGCTCGCCGGTGCGCTGAGCCAGCTCGACCGCGGCACCACGACCGTGGGCGACTGGTGCCACAACACGCTGACCCCGGACCACACCGACGCGGCGCTCGACGGCCTGGCGGCGTCCGGCATCCGCGGGGTCTTCCTGTACGGCACGCCGTACTCCGCGGCCTACCCGCTGAGCGAGGTCGACCGGCTGCGCGGCGGCCCGCTGATCGGCATCGGCATGGCGGTCCGCGGCCCGCAACTGTCCACTCCGGACGCCGCGGTCGCCGACTTCCGGGCCGCCGCCGAACGCGGGCTCGTGGTGTCGATGCACCAGAGCGGCGGAGAGCCGGGGCCCGGGTGGGAGGCGGTGCGGTCGGCGGGCATGCTGAGCCCGGCGACCAACGTCGTGCACGGCGCCGGGCTCACCGAAGGGTGGCTCAAGACGCTGGTCGACGCCGGCGCGAGCGTGACGTGCACGCCCGAGAACGAGCTCGGCCAAGGCCACGGCTCGCCCGTCACCCCGCACCTGCTCCGGCTGGGTGCGGCGCCGTCGCTGGGCACGGACACCGACGCCGTCACCCCCGCCGACGTGCTCTCCGCCGCCCGGATCGCGCTGGCCTGCGGACGGCACCACGACCACCGCGAGGCGGCGGGCCCGTTCTCGCTCCAGGCCACGGTCACCGCCAAGCAGGCGCTGGCCTGGGCCACGGTCGAGGGCGCGCGAGCACTCGGCCTCGCCGACCGCGTCGGCCGGCTCGAGCCGGGCCTGCAGGCCGACCTGGTCGTCCTCGACATCGCCGGGCCGAACCCGATCGCGGCCGCGTTGTACGCGGACGACGTCGAGGCGGTCATGGTCGCCGGGCGGTGGCGCAAACGCGACCACGTCCTCCTCGGCGTGGACCACGACGCCGTGCGAACGCACCTGCGGGAATCCGCGTCCCACCTCCTCCCCCACCTCGCGGGCCGATGAGCAGGCGAACCGAACTCGCGAGCCGCACCCGCGCGGACCTGCTGGCCGCGGCGAGACGGCTGTTCGCCGAACGCGGCTACCTCGACACCAAGGTCGCCGACATCGCCACCGCGGCCGGCCGTGCGGTGGGCTCCTTCTACACCCACTTCAGCGACAAGGACGAGATCCTCGCGGTTTTGCGCCGCGAACTCGACGAAGCAGCGCTCCCCGGCCCGGCGGGCGACGACGAGATCCGCGAGCACATCACGGCCTGCTCGACGGCGATGCGCTCCCACCGCCCCGCGGTCACCGCCCTGCTGCAGTCGGCGATCGCCGCCGCCCCGGCGTCGGGACGGTTGTGGCGCGAACTGACCAGCCGGACGGCCCCGCTGCGAAGGCAGTTGGAGAACCGGCGAGACCGCGGCGAGCCGCTGCCCGGCGACCCCGAGCTGGTGGCGGCGGCCGTGGGCGTCCTGCTCGCCGGTCTCCAGCACGCGCTGCCCACCGACGACGGCCGCATCGCCGACACCGTCGCGAACCTCGTGCTCCACGGCTTGGCCGGGCCGCGCCCCTTCGTCAGTGCGGAGAACCGACCTTCTCGGTGACCGCGCCCGCGAGCTGCCGGGCCGCGTCCGCGCCGGCGATCACCCCCGGGCGCGCGGACTTCGGCCGCACCCGTGGCGACGACGAGGACGCTCGCCTGTCCGATTGTTCAGTGGGCCCACTTCCCGGCCCAGGCCGTGTCGGCGCTCGCCGACCAGAAGTTGTCCATCAACTGCGCCGCGGAGCGCGGATCGAAGCCGAGGTCGGGCGGCGGCAGTTCACGCCGCTCCGCGGGCGTGCCCAACCCCATGATCACCTGCTCGAACCCGCCCGGTGTGTAGCCGTTGAACACGTGCGCGGCGCTCCGGGTGGTGAAGCTGTGCACCGTTCCACGCGGAATCCACACCGAGTCACCCGCCGTCGCTCGCATCGGCGGCTCGTCCCCGACCCGGAATTCGATGGAGCCTTCGAGCACGTTGAACCACTCGTCGATGGGGTGCACGTGCGGCGGCGGCCCACCGTCCGCCGGCATCCACTGCTCCATCACCGAGAACGCTCCCCCGGTCTGCTCCGAGTCGGCCAGCACGACCCAGAGGACACCGAACGCCCAGTACGCCGGCGCAGTGTCCCTCCCGGTCATGAACGGCACGCCATGCGGAGAGACAGCGACGGCCGTGTTGTTCTCTTCCCTCATGATCGCGTCCTTTCAGCGGGCATCCGGGGGTGCGAGCGGGTAGACGTCGGCGTCGAAGAACCGGGCGAAGGGCAACGTGGCCAGGACCTCCGCCACTTGCTCCTGATCGGCGGCGACGATCTCGACGAACGTCGCCCGCCGCGCCGGGGAAACGTAGTGGGCGCCGATCCTTCCCTGTGCGCGCAACACCTCCAGCTGCTTGTGCTCGTCCTCTCTCAGCGCGGCGAATTCCACGAGGTCGGTGTCGTCCCGGAGGGTTCCGACCACCATGAACGTCTGGGCCGCGGCGGGGTTCGGAGGCATGTCTCTCCTTTCGAGGGCGCGTCGATCGCCCTGATGTCTCGGCGTGACATCACCGTAGCACTGATGTCTCGCCGCGACATCACTTTTCGGCGATGATGTCACGGCGGGTCATCGCCCCGGGTATCCTGGCGGCATGCCCAGGTGGGAAGAAGGCAGCGAGGAGCGGATGAAACAGTCCGCCATGGAGCTGTTCGAGGAACAAGGCTTCGAGGCCACCACCGCGGTCCAGATCGCCGAGCGCGCCCGCGTCACCACTCGGACCTTCTTCCGCTACTTCCCCGACAAGGAAGAAATCCTCTTCGCCGACGCGGACCTGCTCAACGCGGCGCTCGTCCAGGAACTCCGGCAGACGCCCGACCTCGAACCCCCCCTTCGGGCCGTCGTCCGGACCTTGGCCGGGTACGACTGGGAAAACCTCGGATCACGAGACCTCCTGCGCCGGCGAAGCCGGCTGATCGCGTCGAACTCCGGGTTGCTGGAACGCGATCTGATCAAGCAACACCAGATGGCCGAAGGGTTCCGCCAAGCACTCCGCGAGCGTGGCGTCGACCCCGACGTCGCGGAGCTGGCGGCCAGTGCGGGCAGCCAGATCTTCCGCACGGCCTACCGCAAGTGGCTGGAAAGCACCGACAACACCGACCTGACGACCATCACCGACACCGTGACGTCCCTTCTCACCGACATCTTGCCCGCGGCCCGGTCGCCCCGAGGACGCCGCCGGGCGCCGGCCGCTCCGCCTGCGAAGTAGGCCACCGAACCGGCGTGGACGCCTTCACCCCCGGCGGCCCCATCCTGGTTCCCGATCTGGCCACCGACCGCGCGCGGCGGCCGTGTTCCCCTTCCCGCTGCAGGTCGGGGTCGTGCGGCTGGGCTCACTCGACCTCCACCGCGAACACCCTCGCACCCCGCCACACCCGGCCCGTCCCACCGGCCGGAGCGCCGGCGCGGTCGCCTGAGCGCCTGCGAAGCGTTACGCTGAGATCACCGCGCCGGGAGGGCCCAGACCACGCGCTCGCGACGATCACCGTTCGACAGCCGGCCCTGATCCGCGGAGGTCGGTGTGCAGGAGCTGATCGTGGACCACTCCGAGTTTCGCGACGACGCCAGACCGCGCCTCGCTCACAGTTCCCGGCCGCCGCTGCGGCTCACTTCGACCCGCCACCGGGACACCGTCGTGCTCACCGTGGCAGGCGAGATCGACCTCTCCACGACCTCCACCTTCTGTGGCGCGCTGGCCGGCGTCATCGCCCAGCGACCCGCTCTGCTCGTCGTGGACCTCAGCCCGACGACGTTCCTCGCCTGCGCCGGCCTGACGATCCTGGCCGCGGCGCACCACCTGGTCGGTGCCCGAACCCACTTCGCCGTGGTTGCCGGCTCGCGCGCGTCCTGGCGGCCACTGCACCTCACCGGCCTGGACCGGCAGCTGCGCGTGCACCCCTGCCTCGGCGACGTGACGATTCCCGCCTCGCCTCTGGTGCTGCGGACGGTGGTCGCCGACGCCGCGATCCAGGTCACCGCCACCGGTGGGAGCCGGCCCGGCGATGCCGCGGCCATGACGGCGGAACTTCGGCAAGCGTGCGAGCTGTGCTCCGGCGTGGTCCTGTTCGACGTGTCGGCGTGCACCCTGTCCGATGCCGCTGTCGTCGGGAGCGTGCGAGCGGCGACCGCCCGCGGTGGAAAGCACCGCTGTGGCATCCAGGTGCTGACCGAAACCGGGAGCCTGCGGACAGCCCTGGACGCCGCGGGTATCGCACACCGCGCTTCGGCCGGGCCGAGCTGGTGATCACCGTGCGGGAACGGCTGCCCGCCGAGCCGTCGTGGCTCCGCAGCCCCGAGGTCGGCGACGCCGAACGCGTCCTCGAGATGGTGTACTTCGTCGCCCGGCGCACCGGCCGGTCCCGCGCCGCCGCGGCGCGCCTGTGCGTCCGGCTGGTGCCGAAGCTGGCCGCTTCGGCCGCGGCGGCCCCGTCGTCGCCGGCGCTGCGGCTGGCGGCGGCGCGGCAGGGCCGAGTCACCGTGGCGGCCACGCTGCGCAGCCTCGATCGCCGCCGCGATCCGGCGGTGTTCGACAACGCGCTGGCCGAAGCGGTTGCCCGCGACGAGCTCGCGCTCCTTCCGCCCCGCCAGCGGTTCACCGTCTGGTCCGTAGCGGTGCGGCACCGGCCGATCTCCGCCGTCGCCGCCGAAACCGGGTGGACCCACAGCCAGGTCGTGCGCCTGCTCAACGCCGGGCTGTCTACCATCACCAGGTGGGGCACGCACTCGATCCCGTTCGCCTGACCGCACCGGTCCGATCTGGTTTGGCGCGGGCCCCGACCGGGAATCCGGGTCCGGTAGTGAGTGGCCGCCCCAGTCCCCGGCGCCCGCAGGACTTGGGAAGGACTCACATCACCGTGTCAACTGTGAGCGACGACGCCGCCCTCCGGGCCGCGTCACGCAACGACTTCGGCGCGCTCGGCCGCCTCGTACGAGGGCAAGGGCTGCTGGACCGACGTTTCGGTTACTACGCCTGGAAGATCAGCCTGACCTTGCTCGTCTTCGCCGGTGGCTGCGTGGCGTTCGCCCTGCTGGGCGACTCGTGGTGGCAACTGGTCACCGCGGCGTTCTTCGCCGTGGTGTTCGCCCAGATCGCGTTCCTCGGCCACGACGCCGGCCACAACCAGATCTTCCGCAGCGGCCGGGCCAACGACCGCGTCGGCTACGCCCTCGGCGGGATCGTCGGCATGAGCTACGGCTGGTGGATGGGCAAGCACACCCGCCACCACGCCGGCCCCAACCACGAAGACGACGACCCCGACATCGACATCCCCCTGCTCGCCTTCACCCGCGGGCAGACCGGCGACAAGCGCGGGTTCGTGCGCTGGACCTCGAAGCACCAGGCGTTCCTGTTCTTCCCGCTGCTGCTGCTGGAAGGGCTGAGCCTGCACTGGGCCGGTATCCAGGCCGTGCGGGACAACGAGGTCAAGCACCGCCGGCTCGAAGCGATCCTGCTGGCCGCCCACATCGGGATCTACCTCGGCGCGGTGTTCGTCGTGCTGTCCCCGCCGGTGGCGCTGGCGTTCATCGCCGTGCACCAAGGGCTGTGGGGTGTCTACATGGGATGCTCGTTCGCCCCGGGCCACAAGGGCATGCCCACCTACACCGACAAGACGAAGCTCGACTTCCTGCGCAAGCAGGTGCTCACCAGCCGCAACGTCCGCGGCGGCCCGTGGGTCGACTTCACCCTCGGCGGGCTCAACTACCAGATCGAGCACCACCTGTTCCCCAGCATGCCGCGGGTCAACCTGCGCCGCGCCCAGCCGCTGGTCCGGAAGTTCTGCGACGACCACGGGATCGACTACGCCCAGTGCGGGCTGTTCAAGACCTACTACTACGTCCTGCGGCACCTGCACGAGGTCAGCGCCCCGCTGCGCCAGGCCGCTCGAGCACGCTGACCGCGCACGGCAGGGTGGAGCCAACCGGCTGCACCCCGGCCCTCCTGAAGGAGCCCAGATGACCGCACCCGATCCGCAGCACCCACAATATCCCGACTCGGCCGAGAGCCAAGAAGAAACCCGGGGCGAGCAGGGCACGTCGTCCGGCGACGCGCACGACGACACCGACCCCGAGTCCGGCTGAAGCGCCGTCCCCTGACCCGCGGACCGGTTCGGCCACCTCCTCCGGTCCGCGGTTTGCCCCCGCAGCCCACGGGAACCCGAGACCACGACCAGCGCATTGCCCCGCCCCGGACCTCCGGCGGTGTTCTCGCCACGCGAGCCCCGACACCACCAGCCACGGAGGCCCGATGACCGGCACCCGGCACACCGACCCGCTCGCCGCGCTCACCGCCGCGGGGGTTTCGGTCTGGCTCGACGACCTGTCCCGCGAACTGCTCGCCGGCGGGGAACTCGACAAACTGATCGCCGACAAGCACGTCGTCGGCATCACCACCAACCCGACGATCTTCGCCTCCGCGCTGGCCGACGGCGAACGCTACGCACCGCAACTGCGCGAGCTCGCCGCCTCCGGAGCGGACGTCGACGATGCCGTCTTCGCCATCACCACGGCCGACGTCCGCGAAGCGTGCCAGGTGCTGCGCCACGTCCACGACGAGACCGGCGGCGTCGACGGCCGGGTCTCCATCGAGGTCGACCCCCGGCTGGCCGAAGACACCGCCGCCACGATCAGCGAGGCGCTCAAGATCCCGGCGACTCCGGAAGGCCTGCCCGCGATCACGTCCGCGATCGGGGCCGGCCTGAGCGTCAACGTCACCCTGATCTTCTCTCTGGAGCGCTACCGCGACGTCGTCGACGCCTACCTCACCGGCCTGGAGACGGCCGGGCTCGCCGGGCTCGACCTGTCCGCGATCCACTCGGTGGCGTCCTTCTTCGTGTCCCGGGTGGACACCGAGGTCGACGCCCGCCTCGACGCCATCGGCACTCCCCCGGCGCTGGCGGCTCGCGGCCGGGCGGCGGTCGCCAACGCCCGGCTCGCCCACCAGGTCCACGAGCAGACCCTCGACACCGAGCGCTGGCGCCGGCTGGCCGGCAGCGGCGCCCGCCCGCAGCGGCCGCTGTGGGCGTCCACCGGGGTCAAGAACCCGGCCTACCCGGACACGATGTACGTGTCCGAGCTGGTCGCCCCGGGAACGGTCAACACCATGCCCGGCAGCACGCTGGCCGCGTTCGCCGACCACGGCTCGGTGCCCGGGGATTCGATGATCGGCACCTACTCCGCGGCTCGCGCCCACTTCGAGGCGCTGGCGGAGCTGGGCATCGACTACGAGGACGTCACGAGCACCCTCGAACGCGACGGCCTGGGCAAGTTCGCCGCCAGCTGGGACGAGCTCGGCCACACCGTCTCGGCCGAGCTGCACGCGGCCGACGGCCACAGGTGAGGCCGGCGAACCGTCGCCACGACCTCGCCCGGCAAACCGCCGGCGGCCCCCTCGCGGGTGACCGCGCAGCCCGGCACGGAACGGAAGACGACATGCCCACTCCCACCCGCACCGACCGGCCGTCCGCCGAGCGAAGGTGGCAACGCGCACCGGTGCGGCTCGTCGCCTTGGTGCTCGGCGGGATCTACCTCGTCCTCGGGGTCGCCGGGTTCTTCGTCCCCGGCAACGCCGGATCGACGTCCGCCGGCCCCTTCGGCACCCACGCGACGCAGTACACCCTGCTGATCTTCAGCGTCAGCCCGCTCCTGAACTTCTTGCACACCTTCGTCGGTGTGCTGGGTGTCGTGGCCGCTCGCAAGGTCAGCAGCACCGCGCTCTACGCACTCGCCCTCGCGGTCGGGTTCGCCGGGTTGAGCGCGTACAGCGTCCTCGTGCTGTCCTTCGGCACCGGTGACCGCTTGAACCTCAACTGGGCCGACGTGGTCCTGCACCTGATCACCACGGCCGTCGCCGCGGTGCTGGCGTACCTGGCGTTCCAGGCCCGGCAGCGCCCCAACGGAAGGAAATCATGACCTCGACCACCACTTTCGTCCGAGCCATGCACGACGTCGGCCTGGCCGCCTGGTTCGGCGGTTCGCTCGCCGGAGCGGTCGCCGTCAACGGCGCGGCCGCCGACCTCCCCGACGCCGAGATGCGCCTGAAAGCCGCCACGGCCGGCTGGGCGCGCTGGACACCGGTGAACGCCGTCGCCATCGGCGCCCACCTCGTGGGCGGCGCGGCTCTGCTGCGAGCGAACCGCGGCCGGGTCGCCGGACAGCGCGGAGTGGCCGCCCAGACCGCGGCCAAGCTCACCCTGACCGGAGCCGCTCTGCTCGTCACCGCCTACAGCCGGGCGCTGGGCAAGAAACTCGAGAACGCCGAAGGCACGGCGGTCGAAGGCGGCACCACGCCCGCGGCGTCCACCCCGCCGGAAATCGCGCACACCCAGCGGCAGCTCGACACCTGCCAGTGGCTGATCCCGGCCTTGACCGGTGGCGTTTCGGTGCTCACGGCGCTGGCCGGTGAGCAGCAGCGCCCCGGCCGGCAGCTGGCCGGGGCGATCGCCAAGCCGGCGCGCCTGCTCCGCGCCGCGGCGTGACGAACCCGCGGCCGGCGGGTCTTGACGACCGAGGACACACCACGCCACCCCGATCTGTCCGCCCCGGACAGGACCACCCAGGAGAAATCATGACGACCCCCGCCATCACGACCCCCGCACGCCCCGTCGAGATCGAGCAGGTCACCGCCGGCAAACTGGTCTCCACGCAGGGCACCACCACCATCGCCGACACCGTCGTGGCGAAGGTCGCCGGCCTGGCCACCCGCGAGGTCTCCGGCGTGTACGCCCTCGGCGGCGGCGCGGCGCGCGCGTTCGGCGCGATCCGCGAGCGCATCGCCGGCGCGTCCGCCTCGGTCTCGCAAGGCGTCTCCGTCGAAGTCGGCGACAGCCAGGCCGCCGTGGACCTGCAGATCCTCGTCGAGTACGGCGTGTCCATCGCCGACCTCTCCCGCTCGATCCGCGCCAACGTCATCTCGGCCATCGAGGCGACCACCGGGCTGGACGTCGTCGAAGTGAACATCAACGTCTCCGACGTGCACATCCCCGGGCAGGACGAGGACGCGGACGCCCCGCTCGACACCGGTCGCGTCCAGTGACCGCGGGCGTCGAGATCGACGCCGACCGCATCGCCGCCGCCGTGACGGCCCTCCCGCACGTGGCAGGGCTCCACAGTGGACGGTTCGGCGAGATCGCCACGCTGCTCCCGGGCCGGCGCATCCCCGGTGTCCGGGCCCGGCCCGACGAGATCACCATCGGCGTCACCGGCCGCTACCCGGCCTCCGCCGCCGAGATCGGGGCCGCGGTCCGGGCCGCCGTCGGTCCGGTCGACCGCCCGGTGCACGTCCGGATCGGAGACATGGCACCCCCGGCCGCGATCGTCGTGACCGTCGAAGCCCCGGGCACCCGTTCCCCGCTCCCCCTCGGCGGGCCGTTCACCGCAAGGAGAAACCCATGACCCACACCCAGCTGGGCCTGCTCGCCGGCCTCGCGCTCGGGTTCGCCGCCGCGTTCGGCGGCCTCGGCGCCTTCCTGGTCGTGCTGGTCCTCGGCGCGCTGGGCCTGCTGGCCGGCCGCGTGCTCGACGGCAAGCTCGACCTGTCCCAGCTCAGCGGCCGTGACCGGGGCTGATCCGCGATGACGACCACCTTGCCGGAACCGGAAGAGCGCGGACGGCTCACCACCTCCGACACCACCGTCGAGCGGATAGCGGCGCACGCCGTGACCGAGGTCGAAGGCGTCGGGGGCACCGCGAGCCGCGTGCTCGGCGTCACCGTCGGCGGTGAAGACCCGGACAAGGGAGCCGCGGTCACCGCGAAAGTCAGCGGTGACACGGCCACCCTCGACGTCCGGCTTTCCGTCGCTTACCCCGCCTCGGTCGGCGAGACCACCGGTGCGGCCCGCCGGCACCTGCTGCGCCGGGTCGGCGAGTCCACCGGGCTCACCGTGTCCCGGGTGGACATCGCCGTCACCGCACTGCATTCCGGGAGCGCCGGCACGAGGAGGGTGCGGTGAAACGCCGGACCCGCCGCAGCGCTCCCGCGATCCTGACCGCGGTCGTCCTGCTCGCCGCCTGCGTGGTGGTCGCCGTCGTGGCCGTCCAGATGATCGTCGCCACGACGCCCTGGTTCAGCTACCGGTCCGTCGCCCGCACGCTGCACGACACCCGGTGGCACGACCCGGTCACCGCCGTCGCGGGCGGCGTATCGGCGTCGCTGGGCGTGATCCTGCTGCTGGCCGCACTGCTGCCGGGCAAGCTCACCGTGCTCCCGCTGGCGGGCGAACCGGATTCCGGCGCTTCGCGGCGCAGCTACCGCTCGACCCTGCGCACGGCAGCGTCCACAGTGGACGGTGTGTCGCGCGCGAGGGTGCGGCTCGGGCGGCGCGGTGTCTCCGCCGAGGTGACCACGGGGCGCTCGAGCACCGACGGGCTCGCCGACGCCGTCCGCCGGGCACTCGAACGGCGGCTCGACCAGCTCACCCCGCTCCCCCGACCTGGTGTCGAGGTCAGCGTCCACCCCGCCAGGAACACGTCATGACCGCCCGTCCCGCCGGCCTCAACCGGGCCCTGCTGGCACTCGTCGGAACGCTACTGCTCGCCGCCGGCACCTTCGCCGTATCGGCTCACCTCGGTACGCTCCCGGCGCCCGAACCGGGCGCCGCGCTCGTGCCCGGCACCGCGAACCCGCCGACCTGGGCCCTGTACGTCGTCGCCGCGACCGCTGTCGTCCTGGGCGTGTCGCTGGTGCACTGGCTCCTCGCGCAGCTGGTCCGCAAACCCAAGACCCACTTGTGGCACTGGGAATCGGCTGCGGAACCCGGGCGCACCGAGCTGGCGGCGAGCACCGCGGCCCAGCCGTTCGTGGCCGAGGTCAGGACCTACCCCGGCGTCCACGCCGCCCACGCCACTCTCGCCGGAACGCACGCCGCCCCGGCCATGGCACTGGTGGTCACCGCCGACCACGACGGCGACCTCACGACGATCCGCCACCGGCTCGGCACCGACGGGCTCCCGAGGTTGCGTCAGGCTCTCGACCTCGACGTCCTGCCGGTGACCGTCGAGTTCCGGTTCTCCGCGAAGAACGGCCCCCGTACGCACTGAGCCGGGTCGGCCGCCACTACCCCGTCCCGGTGAACGAAAGCGCCGGGCACCGGCGTCGGTTGATCGCACCGACGCCGGTGAGCTACCTTGGCGCTGCGCGGTTGCGCGTGAACCATCCTTCAACGCTTCGGCCTGGCCCAGTCCCCGCCGCCGCCCAGCGTCCGTCTCGACGCCGGCCAGGAGGCTCAGTGCCGAATCGAGTGCTCATCAGCCGTGACACCGAACCGATCCCGTGCGAGGCGTGCGGTCTCCGAACGCTGTACGTCGCCCGCTTGGTGACGAGCGACGGCGCGACGATCGGCCGGACGATGGTGTGCACCTCGTGCCGCCGCCACCGCGCCGAGGCCGCGGCCACCGCGTCCCGGTAGCCCGGGTGGGTTCGCCCGAGCCGGTGGAATCTTCGGGGCGGCCGCAGAACCCGAGTCGCCGCTCCGGACCCCAGCGGCCCCGCCGCCGTCGGCACATCACCCGCATGACCGCTGCCCGAACTTCAGGAGCTCGCCCATGGCAGGGAACACCGAAACCCGCAGTCGGATCGCGCGCGACCGGGAGCGCCTGGTGTCACGGACGTTCGTCCGGCTCGCCGACACCCTCGTCGCCGACTTCGACGTCTCCGAGTTCCTCTCCGTGCTCACCGAGCAGTGCGTCGACCTGCTCGGGGTGTCCGCGGCCAGCGTCATCCTGCTCGACCCCGACGGCGGTCTGCGGGTGGCCGCGACCTCGTCCGGGCGCGCCGAGCTACTGGAACTCTTCGCGGTGGAAACCGACGACGGGCCGTGCATCGACTGCGTCCGCGGCGGGACCCCGGTCTTCTGCGCCGACCTGAGCACCGAGACGCGCCACTGGCCCAGGTTCACCGCCGCCGCCCGCGAATGCGGATTCCGTGCGGTGCACGCCATCCCGATGCGGTTGCGGGAGCAGGTCATCGGGGTCTTGACGTTCCTCGGCGTCCATCCCGGCGACCCGGACCAGGACGACATGGAGCTGGGGCAAGCCTTGGCCGACGTGGCGACCATCGGAATCCTGCAGCACCGGTCCATCGAGCGACGCGACGAGGTCGCCGGCCAGCTGCAGACCGCGCTCACCAGCCGCATCGTCATCGAGCAGGCGAAAGGAGTGCTCGCCCAGCGCGGCGGGCTCTCGATGGACGACGCGTTCAAGCACCTGCGCGCCTACGCCCGCGCCCGCCACCTGCGCCTGACCGATCTGGCCACCGCGATCACCGACGGCACCATCGACCTGGCTGCGATCCTCGCCCGGGCGTAGCCCTCGACCGCCAACCGGGCCGGTGAGAGGTCCGCGGAGATCCGTGATCGGCGAGGCTCGCCGCGACGGAGTTCAGCGCCGGCGACAGACACACCCGTGTCCTCGTCCGTGCCGAGGGCGCCTGGCGGCTGGTTTCCGCGCAGCGCACCGAGATCAGGTGCTAAGTGGGTACTCGCGGCCCGCGGGGTGCAGCAGTGACCAGGCGATGTCGTCGATCCCGTGCGCGTGCTTGCGGTCCGGTAGCGATTCCCAGGCGCTGTCCTCGCTGTTGCCCTTGATCGACGCGGCGAGTTCCTGGTCGGCCAGGCCGGCGAAGCCATGCACGGCGACCCGGCGGGCGGGGGTGTCGGTGTCGACAGCCCGCAGGTACGCCGAGCCGAGCGCAGTGCGCGGGTCCGGACCCCGGTAGCCACGCCGGCGTTTCCCGAGGTACCAGGTCAGCACGGGGAACACGACCCATCCGGCGAGCGCGAGCTCCAGCGAGGTCCGGTACGCGCTGGTCCCGAAGTCACCCGCGGCCATCATCACGTACGTCACCAGTGCCAACGGCGCCAGGACGGCGACCGCACGCCCGAGCGGTTCCCACTGGCGCCGCATCGGGCGCACCAGCAGCCGGCGGTCGGCCAGGTGCCCGTACGCACCACCGAAGTCCAGCCCGCGCAGACCGGTCTGACGACGAACCTCGGCGATCCCCGCCCCACCGGCCTCCTTGACCACGTCGAGCACGGACGCGCCGGTGAGGTCCAGGTCCCCGGTGCCGGTCGCGGTCAGCGCCCCGCCGCGTGCGGTGACGATGCCGCGGTCGACCAGCTCCATGACGGTCGCGTCGACCAGCCGCCCCGGCCCACCGCCGAGCACACCGAGCAGCCGTGGTTCCGGATCCAGGTCGACCGTCGCCAGCCGCTCCGGCCGGATCCGGGCGTCGGCGATGAGCGCCGCGAGCGGCCAGGCGATACCCAGCAAGGCGGCAACTCCGTAGAGGATGCACAGGACGAGCATGGGCGCTCCCAGGTGCCACTTCGGTTCGGCGGGCGGGTCCGCACCTGTCGCGAGCAGTTGCCGGCCTCAGGCGACGTCGTGCCACGCATTGTGCTTCAAGCCTATCCGCCGGTTCGAGTCCATGGCGCCAAGCAGGTTCAGACTTCGGACAACCGTGGCCGCCGCGCCCTGGTCGGCAGCCGGGACCACGGGGTGCGTCCCCACGGTTTGGCGACCGACAGCCAAGTCATGGCGAGGAAGGCGACGATGTTGAGCGCCGCGCCGTAGGCGAGCGGCCCCGCCGTCGGGCTCTCCACCCCCGCGGCGGCCGCGGCGATACCCTGCTCGACCCACGCCCCGAGCCCGAAGGTGCTGTAGAGGATCACCGCGACGGTCAGCACCAGTTTCACCAGCACCCACCAAAACCGGGTCAACCCCCATTTCGTCAGCGCCCCGAGCACGATCCCGCCGACCAGGGTGGTGAACGCCGCCGGGATGACGACGAAATCGTCGATGCGCTCGATCATCCGATAGGCGACCTCGCGGACGCCGGGGTCCCCGGTGTACCCGGCGGTCATCGCGAGCACGACGTTGGCCGCGCCCGCCCCCATCCAGCCGACGGACACCGCGACGTGCACGAAGACCATGACTTGCCGGAACCGCTTCCCGGCTGTCCAACGCCCCATTTCCCCATCGTCACCGATGGCAGCGGGGCGCGCAGCGCAATCGCGATGCAAGTTCGATCCACCACGGGAGGAGGTGTTGTGCCCCGACGAGCCGCCCCTGACCGGCCCGCTGTCGTTGCGGGTGCAGCGCTCGGTGCCGGGATCCCACTCTTCGGCGTGGCCGAAGCCGGCCAGGATGAATCCGCGGCCGCCCCCTCCCCCGATGTGGCGCCCACGACCATGTCCGAGGCGCGCGAGGCGTGGCCGGCACACATTGCCCCGGCTCGCCCGGTGGCCGATAGTTGCGGAGTTCTCCCGGTGTCGTGAGGAGCCCGTCGTGCGCCTGCTCAGCCTCGTGGCCGCTGCCGCCATCGTCGTCGGTGCGGAGGTCGCCGCGCCGGCACCGCCGGTTGCCGCGGCCGCTCCCGCCTACCTGACGAACGAGGCGACGTTCAGCACCGTCGCCAACGGGTGGGCCAAGGTGGAGCGGTACCGCGACACCACGCCGGGATTCGCCGACGAGCAGTATCCGCCGGACGGACGGGGCAACCAGGACGGGCAGCGGCTGACCTTCTTCGGCGGGGTGGCGCAGCCGTCCTCGTCGCGGTTCCTGCTGTATTCCGCACCCGGCTGGTCGACCGGTGCGAAGGCCACGCCGGTGCTGCTGGTCCACGGCGCCAACGACAACCCCGACCGGGCGTGGGCCAACCCGAACGAGTCCGGCGGCTTCGGGTGCGGTTCGGCGACGTGCCCGTCGACCGGCCTGATGCAGTACCTCAGCTCGCGCGGGTACCGGGTGTTCGCCATCGGTTTCGCGCACAAGCAGGGCGAGAACCGCCAGCAGGCACAGCAGGTCGGTGACGCGATCGCGCTGATCAAGTCACGGCTGGGGGTGGGCCAGGTCGATCTGGTCGGCTGGAGCAAGGGCGAGCTGTCCACCCGGATGTACGTGTCCTCGGTGAAGCCCCCGTGGGGACGGGCCTACGCCGGGGACGTGCGCAAGCTGATCACCCTCGGCGGGCCGAACGGTGGCTACGACTACCCGTTCGCGCACGGCTACGCGCACGACCTGTCGATCTGGCCGGAGTGCGGCGTCAACATCAACGCGCCGAGCCCGCACACCAGGATGACCTGCTACGGCGCGTACACCTACCACCCGGAACTGTCGATCACACCCACCGCCGGCTGGGACACCTACCCCGGGCAGCGGCAGATGCTCGCCCGCTTCGACAGCACGTTCGGCGTGGACGGCTCGCAGCAGGACTGGTACACGACCTACTACGGCGGCCAGGGTTTCTACACCGACGGGACGGGCATCCAGGCCGCGATCGACGCCGGGTCGATGATCTCCGCCATCCAGTCCGCCGGCACCCCGGCAAGCGTCTCGGTGTACCTGCTGGCCGGCGGCTCGCCCACCATCGTCGGCGTGTTCAACGAAAACCGCGGCCCGAGCGACGGCATCGTGTTCGTGGCCAGCGCGTTGAACAGCACGGGCATCGGCCACCTCGCCGCGACGGCGCTGGTCGGCTCGGTGAACCACTTGCAGCTGGGCTGGGCGTCGGCGTCGATGTCCCAGGTGACGAGCTGGCTGGCGTGAAAGGGACGACAGTGACCGAACTCCTCGACGGGATCACTTCGGCGAAGGTGCCGACCGATCGGCTGACCGCGCACGTGCTGGAGGTGGCCGGCCGGGAGCACGGCGAACCGGTCGTGTTCGTCCACGGCAACGTCTCGTCCTCGGCCTTCTGGCAGGAGACGATGCTCGACCTGCCGCGGCGGTACCGCCCGATCGCGGTGGACCTGCGCGGGTTCGGCGGTACCGACCCGTTGCCGGTGGACGCGACGCGGGGTGTGCGCGACTACGCCGACGATGTGGTCGCCGCGCTGGCCGCGCTGGGCATCGGCGCCGCGCACCTGGTCGGCTGGAGCATGGGCGGCGGCGTGGTGCTGCAGCTGCTGCGCGAGCACACCGCGCTCGCGCGCACCGTGACACTGGTCAACCCGGTCTCGCCCTACGGCTTCGGCGGCACCAAGGGCGCGGACGGCGAGCTGGTCGACGCGACGGGCACCGGCTCGGGCGGCGGTGGCGCCAACCCGGAGTTCGTCGCCCGGCTCAAGGACGGCGACACCTCGGACGAGTCGCCGTTCTCCCCGCGACAGGTGCTGCTGGCCTTCTACGTCAAACCGCCGTTCCACCCCGCCCGCCTCGACGACCTCGTGGAGTCGATGCTCACCACCCGGGTCGGCGACGACCACTACCCCGGCGACTGCACCACGACCGACGCGTGGCCGGGCGTCGCGCCGGGCACCCGCGGCGTGCTCAACACCATGGCGCCCGGCCACTTCCGCCTCGACGACCTCGACGCGATCGAGCGCAAGCCCCCGATCCTCTGGGTGCGGGGAGCCGACGACCGGATCGTGTCCGACACCTCCATGTTCGACCTCGCCCACCTCGGCCGGCTCGGCGCGGTGCCCGGCTGGCCGGGCGAGGCCACCCATCCCGCGCAGCCGATGGTCACCCAGACCAGAGCGGTCCTCGACCGGTACGCCGCCGCGGGCGGTGACTACCGCGAGGTGGTCATCGCCGACACCGGGCACAGCCCGCACATCGAGAAACCGAAGGAGTTCTCGGCGGCACTGCTCGAGGTGCTGACCAAGGGCTGATCCCCTCTCCCCGGGCTCCCGGAGCGCGGACCGCTGCCACGACGCCCGGCCGGTCAAGCTCGCGCACTCACGACCGGTCGACGGGTTCGTCTCCCGGCTGGGCCGCGATCGCCGCGCGGCCGGGCAGGTACAGGCTGAGGTACGCGAGGTCGGGCGCCACCCGATCGGACTGGGCGCCGGCGCGCCGCATCGCACGGATCATCGGCGTGTTGGCCTCCTGGGCGATCGCGACGACCGCCGTGCTCCCTTCGGCGCGTGCCAGCGTCACCAGCCGGTCGAGCAATGCGGTTCCGACGCGCTTGCCCTGCCATGCGTCCTCGACCAGCAGGCCGAGCTGCGCGCACCGGCCGCTCCGCACCAGCGTCGCCATCGCGATCACGGTGCCGTCCGGGGACTCGGCGACCAGGACGCGCGTCGCCTTGTGCCGCAACAGGGACTCCAGCTCCGGCAGGCCACCGCCACGGTAACGACGAGCACGGGCCTCGGCACTGCAGCGGACGTGCATCGCATCGATCGCCGCGACGTCGGAGATCGTCGCCCGGCGGATGACCACCTCCGCACCGGACGTCGAAGCCACCGGTGCCGGACTCCGCACGAGCCGGCTGTGGAGCTCGAGCGCGGCCCTGGCCCGGGCGAACTCCGCGGGGGTGAACGGCAGCAGTGGCCGCGTCACCACCACCTGACGGCCATCGGCGTCCACCAGCCGCACCGACGTCCCGTCGAAACCCTCACCGAACCTCTTGCGGCCCGCGGGGAGCTTCGACTCGACTTCGCAGTCACCCAGCACCGCACGCAGCAGCGCGGTCAGATCGGCTTCCGGCGTGGCGGCGATCGTCAAGATCCGGGTCGGCAGGTCGACGAACTCGTGCACGTCCGCCGGCACGACCTGCACCTCCCGGCCACCACCCAGTTCGGCGACCGCGGCGATGTCCGCCGCGGTCGCCCCGTCCGGAGCGCGGACCAGGAACTCGTCCACCACACCGTCGGGCACGGTGAGCACCTGCAGCGCCACGATGTCGAACCGGTGCGCCGCC
This sequence comes from Amycolatopsis sp. cg9, assembly GCF_041346945.1. Lineage (NCBI taxonomy): Bacteria > Bacillati > Actinomycetota > Actinomycetes > Pseudonocardiales > Pseudonocardiaceae > Amycolatopsis > Amycolatopsis sp. cg9. Next base: position 9,145,155 of record NZ_CP166850.1, read on the forward strand.
AACGCGGCCGTCACGCCCGCGAGGCTCCCCGGCACGTCCCGCACCGTGGCCCGAACCCGCCACGCCATCCCGGTCTGCGGCGGCCGCGCGGCCACGGCGCGGCGCACGGGTGCCCGGTGCGTCCACCACCGCCGCCAGGCCGCGGTGAGGATCAGCAGCCCGCCCAAGGCGAACAACACGACCGGCCCGACCCGGTTGTGCGACAACGTGCTGACGAACAGATCGGCGACACCGGTCGCGATGAAGAGAGCGGCCAGTTCGATCAGTTCACGGCTCATCGAGGTCTTGGCGCGCTTCGCGGATTTCGGCGGTCCCTCGGTTTCGGTCATGCGGCCAGGATCGGTGCCGTCCGTTGCCCCGGCGTCGTCGTGCTGTCACGATCCAGTTAACGGACACGCCCAGCCCGATGGCAGCTGCGCCCGAGCGGGCGGAACCGGCCGCTGTCTTGTCCACAATGGCCGGTCGAGCTGACCGCGTTCGACGTCAGGTGCGTCTCCAGCGGGGGGGGCGCCGGGGACGTTCAGCCCACCGAAGATTCCGGTCGGACCGGATCGGCTGCCGCAGCGAGCAGCCGGGCGAGTTCGGCCGGCCGGGTGTGCATGGGCCAGTGTCCGGAGTCGAGGTCGACGAAGTCGAGGTGCTCGACCCGCGCGAGTTCGGCCACGTCGCCGGCGTTGATCCACTCCTTGGCCTGTGCGGGAGTGAACTCGGGGCACACCACGACGACGGGCACGGCGAAGCGTCGCTCGTCGGTCAGCCGCACGATGCCGGTGGCCACGCCCTCGGGAACCGGGATCGCTGCGGCGGCGAAGGCGCGCCTGGCCTCCTCGTCCAGGTCGGCCGAGTCCAGCCCGGCGAACGGGTCCCAGCCGGGGAAAGGCATGACGCCGTCCCGCAGCTCGAAGAAGTCGGCATAGGGCTTCCCGTCGCCGGCCGGGAAGCCACCGACGAGGACCACCTTGGAGATCTTTTCCGGACGCGCGTCCGCGGCCATCCAGGCCAGGGTGGCCGCAGCCGAGTGCCCGACCACCACGGGCTTGCCGGAGGCTGCGTCCACGGCGGCGAGCACGGCCGCCACCTGGTCCTCGAGCGTGGCGGAGGTGGATCCGCCGCCCTGGCCGGGCAGGGTCAGCGGCACGGGGCGATGGCCGTGCGACCGGAGCGCGGTCGCGACGTCGTCCCAGGTGGATCCGTGGAGCCACAGTCCGGCGATGAGCAGGATGTCCATGATCAGGTCTCTTTCTCCCGTGCGGTCGGGTGTCACGCTAGAGCCGATTCCGGACAATCCGCTTCCGGTTCACGGTCTGATCGACTAGCTTGCCCGGGTGCCGAGCGAACTCAGTCCCACCGCCCGGGCGCTGCGCACCCTGGAGATCCTCCAAGCGCGCCCCGGCACGACGGCCGGCCAGCTCGCCGAGAAACTGGGAGTCACGGAGCGAGCCGCCCGCCGCTACGTCGGGATCCTCCGCGAGGCCGGCATCCAGGTCGAATCGGCCCGCGGGCCACACGGCGGGTACCGGCTCCGGCGGGGAACACGGCTGCCGCCGATCGTGTTCACCCAGGCCGAAGCGCTGGGACTGGTCATGGCGGTGCTCGACGGCCAGCCGGCCGCCACCGAAGCCGACGACCCGGTCGGCGCGGCCCTCGGCAAGGTCATCCAAGCGCTGCCCGAGAACGCCGGCCGGCAGGCGGCCGCCCTGCGCGAGCACGCCTCAGCCGCACCCGACCGGCGCTCGGCCCACCCGGATCCGGCCACCACCAGCGCACTCGTCGCCGCCGTCGCCGCCCGGCGACGCGTGCTGATCACCTACCGGAGCGAGACCGGCAAAACGTGGGACGCCGAAGTGGACCCCTGGGCGGTCGTGGTCCGCCACGGGCGGTGGTACCTGCTGTGCCATTCCCATCGCGCGAACGCGGTCCGCACCTACCGGGTCGACCGGGTCCGCGCGGTCGGGCCGACCACGCACGAGTTCGAGCCGCCGGACGACCTCGACCCGGTCGCGGCGCTGGAGGAGAACCTGGGCACCGGCTGGGAGTTCCCCACCCGCGTCGTGTTCGACGCCCCGCCCGCCGAGGTGGCGCCCTGGATCCCGCCTCCCATGGGACGGCTTCGACCGTGGGGCGACGGGTGCCTGCTCGTGGGCAGCACCAGCAATCCGGCGATGTACGCGCAGGAATGGCTGGCTGCCGTGCCGTTCCCCTTCCACGTCCAGGGCGGAGACGAGTTGCGCGCCGCCGTCGCGGAGGTCGCGACCCGGTTCACCGCGGCACTGGCGCCGCAGGAACGGCTTTCCCGCCCGGCAGCGCCGGCGGGGTAACCCGGGCCGACCGGGGCCCGGCCGGCGCCGCCAGGAATCATCTCCTCCATGCCGACTGCCTCACCTCGGGCCCGGGTCCAGCGGACCGAACGCTGGTTCCTCCGGCGCGGGACCCCGACGATGATCGCCGGGTACGGCTTCACCGAGCACATCCTTCCCCGGATGCTGCCCGCACTCGCCTTCGTCATGCTCGCCAGCCTCGCCTGGCTCGTCCCGCTCAAGACCGCAGGCTCCGGCCGGTGGGTCCTGCTCGGTGTCGTCGTCGCGGTGACCATCGCGGCCTGGGTGACGATCTCGCTGTTCGTCCGGCGCCTCCCTCGCTTCTCCCCCGCCGCGACCGTCGCCATCCTGGCCACCTACGCCGCGATGCCGATCGCCGTCCCGCTGCTGCAGCTCGCGTTCGACGGCGCCATCACCCTCCCCGGCGCCCGCGCGCTCGGCGTGCTCGCGTTCCTCGTGTTCTTCGCCGCCGTCTTCGCGGCCACCTACGTCGCCACCACCTACGGCTTCGGCACCCTCGTCCGCCAAGGCATCAAACAGGCGGTCACCGACCTCCGCAACAGCGTGCAGGTCCTCGGCCGCGCCCTGCCGGTCCTGCTCTTCGTCACCCTGTTCCTCTTCTTCACCGGCGAGCTGTGGCAGCTGATGAACCAGCTCGCCTGGTGGCGCCTCACCCTGGTCGTCGCCCTCTTCGGCGCGGTCACCGTCCTCGCCGCGGCCGCCCGCCTCCGCGAGGAGACCGGTCGTGTCGAACAGGACTTCAGCCCGCCCATGCTGACCGCCGCCTGCGCCGGCACCCCGCTCGCCGCCGTCACCCTCGACGCCCCCGTCCGCGCGGTCAGCCTCAACGGACGCCAGAAGCGCAACCTGCTGCTGATGCTCGCCACCCGCCAGCTCGTCCAAGCCGCGGTCATCGGCCTCGCCCTGTTCGCCTTCTTCGTCCTCCTCGGCGTGATCATCGTGACCCCCGCCGCGGCCGAACAGTGGATCGGCTCGGCACCGGCGATCTCACCGCTGCTGCCCGGCGTCCCGGTCGCCCTGCTGCGCAACGCCACCCTGCTCGCCGGGTTCGGCAGCATGTACTTCGCGGTCACCTCGATGAGCGACACCGAGCACCGCAAGCAGTTCTTCGCCCCGATCATCGACGAGATCGAACGCACCCTGGCGGTGCGCGCCGTCTACCTCACGCTCCACACGAACACCGCGACGTCCAGCTCCGCCACAGACCTCCGGTGACACGAACGACCCCGGTGCCGCAGTCGCTTGGTCTGCTCGACGTTGGTCAATCCAGCCCCACCGTGGTGGCCGACCCTGCTGATCGTGTGTGGTCACGGGGCACGTCGGCGCCATGCCGGTCGAGGCTCCCCGTCGGACTTCGCATCCCCCGCTACGTCGTTAGTGTGATGCCGGGTATCCCGGAACACCGCCGGCGTACCTGTGCTCTCGGTGCGGGGAACGCCGGCGCTGGGGGGCGGCCGTGGAGGGTGCGGTGTTGGAGCGCGACGTCGAAATCGGGGTCCTGGACTCGTCGTTGCGGGCGCTGGTGGCCGGCCGCAGTGGGGTCGTCGCCGTGGAGGCGGCCGCCGGGCTCGGCAAGACGTCGTTGCTTCGGCACCTGCGAGAGGCAGCGCGGGCGGCGGGCTGCGTTGTGCTGTCCGCGCGGGGCGCCGAGCTCGAGCGGGACTTCACCTTCGGTGCCGTCCGGCAACTGTTCGAACCGGTGGTGGCCGCAGCCGGCGGCACGGAGCTGTTCACCGGCGCGGCCGGGCCGGCCGAGCGGCTCTTCACCCCGTCCCTCGACACGGCTGACGCGCCCCACTCGCTGTACCCGCTCCTGAGCGGGTTGCACTGGCTGCTGGTCAACATCACCGCGACCGCACCCGCCGTCGTCCTCGTCGACGACGCCCAGTGGCTGGACCTGCCGTCGTCCCGGTTCCTCGGGTTCCTGACGCAGCGGTTGGACAGCGTCGCGGTCCTGGTCGTCATCGCGCGCCGGACCGGCGAAGGGGAGCCCGGTCCGATCGACCACGTTCTGGCCGCCGGCGACGTGCGCGTGCTGGAACCGAAGGGCCTCAGCGAGGCCGCCGTCGGTCAGCTCGCCCGGGAGGTGCTCGGCCGGGACGTGGCGGCCGAGCTGCGGGCCGCGTGCCACGCCATCACCACCGGCAACCCGTTGCTGGTGCGCGAGTTGCTGCGGTTCCTGGGTTCCAGCGACCGCCGGCCGGACGCGACGGCGGCGGCCTCCGTCACGGCCGCCGGTCCCGACGCGTTGCGCCGGCACCTGGTCGCACGCCTGCGCCGCCAGCCCGCGGAGGTGCGGGCGGTGGTGTCCGCGGTGGCCGTGCTCGGTGACGGCACGGACCTGCAGTGGGTGGCCAGGCAGGCCGGCCTGCCGGTGCTCACGACGGCCGCGGCGGCCGAACGCCTGGTCGGCCACGGCATCTTCGAGCACGACAACCCGCCTGCCTTCGTCCACGCCGTCGTCCGGGACGTGATGCTGTCGCAGCTGCCGCTCGTCGAACGCAGCGCACAGCACCAGCGGGCGGCCGGGGTCATGACGGAGGCCGGTCGTCCGGCCGAAGGCATCGCCTCCCATCTGCTGAAAACCATCCCCGACAGCGACCCGGCCCGGGTGACCGCCCTCGTGGCGGCGGCGAACGAAGCCAAGGCACAGGGCTCGCCGGACAACGCGGCCGTGTACCTGCGACGGGCCCTGCGCGAACCCCCACCGCCGGAGCTGCGGTCGGAGGTGAACCGGCTGCTGGGCAACTGCGAGGTCCACCGGCTGGCTCCCGCCGAAGCCGAGGAGCACCTGCGGACGGCGTTGTCCCTGGCGGACACCCCTGGCCAGCGGGTCATGTGCGCCTACAGCCTGGCTCGGCTGCGCAACGCGTGCGGGGCGACGGACGAAGCGATCGAGCTGCTGGCCACGGCCGTCGGTGACCTGCCGCCCGGGGTGCCTGCCGAGGTGGGCGCGGAACTGGAAGCCGAGCTGGTCGGCGTGGCCCGGGCCGACATCGGGTCCCGATCCCGGTTGCTCGAGCACCTCGCGTCGTTCCGCCGCCGACCGGGGCGGTCGCTCGCCGTCGAAAAAGCCCACCTGTCACTGGAATCGATCCTGGCCGGCCCGCCGGCGGCCGAAGCACCCGCGCTGGCCCGGCAGGCACTGGCCGGTGGCCGCCTGAGCCCGGACCGGACCGCGATCTGGGCGGCGGTGCAGACCCTCGTCGTCGCCGACCTGCTCGACGAGGCCGAACGGCACCTCGACCGGGCCCTCGGCACCGCGCTCCGGCGCGGCCTGTTGTTCCCGCTCGCCCTCACCCGGGGTTTTCTCGCCCGCGTCGCGTTCCTGCGCGGTGACCTCGGGCCGGCCGCCGACCACGTGGCCCGGGGAAGCGCGGGCCTGCCGTCGCCCAACTTCGCGGCACCGGTGCTCGACGCGGTCACCACGCACCTGCTGATCGAGGCGGGCCGGCCGGACGACGCCGACCGGGTGATCCACGAGAGCGTGCTCCCGGACGGGGCCGAGCCGCGCACGGTCCTGGACCTGTGGCTGCTGGACGCCCGCACCCGGCTGCGCGCCGAGCAGGACAACCCGCGGGCGGTGCTGGCCGACGCCCTGACCTGTGCGCGGTGTTACCGGCGGTGGGGCGCGCCGGAGCTGCTGGACGTGCCGTGGCGGCTGCGCGCGGGCGAGGCGTACCGCCGGCTCGGCGACCACGAACGGGCCGGGGCGCTGGTCGCCGAGCAGCTGCGCATCGCCCGGTCGTTCGGTGTCGCCCGGCACATCGGCACCGCCCTGCGCGGAGCCGCCACCCTCGCCACGGACCTCGCCGACGCCCGCCGGCTGCTGACCGAGTCGGTCGAACTGCTGGAGCAGAGCCAGGCCCGGCTGGAACTGGCGAAGGCCCTGACCCAGCTGGGGACCCTGCTGGTCCACGGCTCCGACCAGTCCGGCGGGCGGACCGCGCTGGCCCGGGCCGCCGAGCTGGCCTCGGCGTGCCACGCGGCGGCTCTGTCCGACCGGATCGGCCGGGTCACGGGCGGCCGGGGCACCCCGCGCCGGGGAGGTGACCACGGGTTCACCCCGGCGGAACGGGAAGTCGCCGACCTCGCCACGAGCGGCCTGACCAACCGGCAGATCGCCGATCGGCTCCACCTCAGCGCGAAGACCGTCGAGGCGCACCTCAGCCGCGCGTACCGCAAGGCGGGCGTGCGCTCCCGGACCCAGCTCGCGGCGCGCCTGGCCGGCGCGGGACGCCCACCCGGTTCCGGGTGAACGTCCGCGCGCCGGGGGCCGTCACGGGGCGAAGGACGACTGCTGTCCGGTCTGCGTGCACTTCACCGTGTACTTGAACGGCAGCGTCGTGTCGTCGTAGGTGCCGGTCACGACGTAGGAGTTGCCCACGACCGGCCGCGGCTTGGTGAAGACACCGCACCGCAGTCCCTTGAGGGTGGGGCCGTCGAGGGTGACGTCCCCGATGCCGTTGCCGCCGAGCATCGAGTCCCCGTGGGGGTCCACGACGTTGACGCCGTGGGCGGTCCGGGTGACGGGCAGCGTCCCGTCCAGCACCGGGTGGGGCGCGTTCAGGATGTGCGAGCCCCGTGAACCGCGGAGGAAAGTGGTTTTCGGCACCGGCGCGTGGTGGATCTTGTTCGCGATGTCGAGGCCCAGGTAGTCCTGGACCGCGGGCCGGGCGTACTTGACGTAGCTGTCGTAGTCCATCGTCAGCGTGAGGCCGCCGGCGCTGACGTCGAACTCCTCGTACGTGGACGAAACGAACAGGCTCCGCCAGTCGTCGATGACGTGCGTCATCGAGTAGAAGCAGACCGCGAACTGGATCTGGTTGTCCTCGGTCCGCACGTTCGGGCCGATGCTCATGCCGGTGTCCTTGGTGCTCTTGGCGACGTGACTCCACCAGAAGTTCATGAAGTCGGAGACCTTCGGATCCGAGGCGTTGCCGAGCAGGTCGTTCAGCGTCGACCATTCCGCGGCGGCGGCGGGGCCCAGGTAGAGGCTCATGATCGAGCCCATGATGGCCGAGAGGTTGATCGAGCCGCTGTGCGTCGAGTTGGTGACCTGGATGTCCTTGGCCCCGACGATCTCCACGAAGTCGGCGTACTTCGCGATCGCCGAAACCAGCGCGTCGAACCAGCCCTGGTTCTTGTAGAGCCCCGGGTCGCCGATGTTCAGGCCGTTCTGCTGCGCGAGTCCCTTGGCGGCCGTCTGCACGAACAGGTGGGCCTCACTCGCCGCGGTCACCCAGTCTTCGGGCAGGTCCGAGGAGTCGAACGTCAGGCTGTCGTCGACCGAGGTCAACGTCGCCGGAGTCGCACTCTGCAATGTGAACAATTGATTTCCCTTCGGAATTCTTCGCGTTGCCGACATGCACGACGTTATGGCCGTGCACCTCCGGAACACATCAGGGAAACCCCTGCGGCGGCAATCGGAGGGAAACCCCTGCAACGGTGCGATTCAGGAGATATCGGAACGCTGCCCGAAACCGAGCGGGAGTCCGGGTTGGACGGTCGAGCGGCCCGGCGGTGCGGTCAGCTCCGCCGGGCCGCGCGTCGGCCGTCGCGATCCTTCGCCTGCGGAGAACTTACTTGCGGATCATCGGATTGCCGTAGCCGATGACCAGGCCCTGGGCGAACGCGGTGACGCCGAAGGTCTTGTTCAGCAACGCCGCCGCCGGTGCGGTGAGGGCCAGGGTGACACCGGCGGGGGTGGCCGCGCCGATGGTGAACAGGTCGGCACGCGTCCCGAAATCGATCTTCCCGCTGAGCACTCCGCGGTTGAGGTCGATGGTGTAGCCGGTCAGGTAGAGGCACTTGCCGCCCCCGCGCAGCAGCAGGCCGCCCACGTGCTCGATCGTCCCGTCGTTCGGGTTGCCGACGATGGTGAAGCCGAAGACGGTCTTACCGCCGGGGTGGCTGACCCTGGCGAAGACCGGCGACACCTTGACGCCCAGCGACGTGAGCGCTTTCGCGGCGGCCGCGTCCAGCGTCAGATCGGTCCGGCCCTTGCCGAAGTGGTGCCAGCTGTGGTGCGAGACGGTGTGGGACGCGGTAGCCGGCTGAGCCGCCTGAGCCGGTGCCGCGGCGACCCCGGCCATGGCGGCCGCGGCGACGATGGACAACCCGAGCACGCGAAAGCGCATGATGACTCCGTTCTCGTTGCTTCCTGGACACGAGGAATACGCGAGGAGCCGGCCCCGCGGATGCAGCAACCTCCGCCGCGACAGCTCCCCGACGTCGCACCAGGCGACGGCAAGCCTCGACCAGCTCCGGTGGCCGCACGCCGGTGACGTCCGTGGCGAGGATTCCCGCGATGCCGGCCCACGACCGGGCTCCGATGCTGATCCGGCAGTGGTGCGCGGTGCCGGTGCACTGCCACGCCGCCGGGTTGTCGCCGCGGTCGTGCCTCGTCATGACGAAGTGCGCGACGTCGCCGCCGGGCAGCTCACGGACCGCGAACGCGGCGGGCGCCGGCACGGGCGCCGGAGCCGCCATCCGCGACGCCGCCGGCCTGGTCCGGCACCTGGACGACGTCTCGGACGGCACCGCCACGCTCCGCGTACCGGTCAGCCGGTTCGAGGCGGACATGCGCGCCCGCGGCAGCGAAGTCCTCACCGCGGCCATGAAGCCGGTGCGGTGGATCCAGACCACCGCCACCCCGCTCGGCGCGGCGGCCACCCCCGGTTCCGGCCGCGCTGCGACGGCTCAGGTGCTACCGCTCCGGATCCTGATCGGTCCCCGCCATTCCCCGCCGGGGTCGAGAACCCGGTCGCCCTGGGTGATGCGCACCCGCCCGTCCCGGGCGAGTTCCCTGGCCAGCTCACGCGCCCGCGGAAGCAGGGGGCGCCAGTCGTCGGCCACCGCCCGGGCCGCATCGGACGGGCAGGTACTGCTGCCGGCGCCTCGGCCTGCCGCCAGCGCCAAGATGGCGGCCCGCAGCCGGTCAGGCGAGGCCGTCAGCGCAACCCGGGCGTGTTCCGCGCCGGGGCCGCCACCGTCGCGGATGCGCTCCAGCTCCTGCCGCGGTCCGGTCACACCTCCAGGATCGCACCACCGCCGGCGGACCACGAGTCGACGTCGTCCGCCGGCCGCCGGGTCAGGTGCGGAGTTTCCCCTGCAGCATGCTGACCCCGTGTTCCTGCTGCCCGAGCTCCTGCGCGGAAACGTCGACCACCGGGTAGCTGCTCAGGGCCAGGTTGGGGGGCACGGAGACCTCGGCTTCGGTGCCGGCGGTCACCCCGAGGGGGATCATCGTCTTCCCGCCGTCGTACAACCAGATTTCGTACAACCCGGCCGGCGCCGGCATGCCGGACAACTGGACCTTCAGCCGCAGGGCCCCCGAGCCGGAGTCGACGATCCGGACGCGACCGGTCGCGCCCGCCGGGGCGGACACCTGGGGATCCAGCTGCGCCTCCGCGACGACCCGATCTTCCCCACCACCGGTGTTCACGATGATCAGGGTGCCGGCCACGCCGACCGCCGCGGCAGCGGCCGCCACGACCGCGTAGCGCGAGAACCGGCGGCCACTCGCCCGCTCGCCGCCGGGGCGCCGAAGCTCCCGCACCCGCTCACCGTCGTCGTCGGACGGCGGGCCGCTCACCTGACCGGTCTCGGCGGCGATCCGCTCCCAGACGGCTTCGGACACCGGCGGCAGCGACGTTTCCGCGCTCGCTTCACGACCCAGCCCCGCGACGGCACGCAGCGACTCGACCTCTTCGCGGCAGTGGGCGCAGCTGTCGAGGTGGGCGGTGTCCGCCGCGTCGGGGCGTTGCTCGTCAAGAGCGAGCAGCACGAGCCGATCGGGGTCCGGGTGCGGCATCGTTCACCTCCTCCGGTGCGCGGTCGAGCTGAGAGCGCAGGTTCTGCATCCCGCGGCGGAGGTGGCTCTTCACCGTGCCCAGCGGCAGCCCGGTTCGCTCGGCTATCTGAGTGTGGGTGAGGTCAGCGTAGAAGGCCAGCTGGAGGACTTCCCGCTGCGGGTCGGGCAGCCGGCTCAGCCCGTCGACGACGACCAGCCGGTCGAGCACGCGCTCCGGCGATTCGGCCACGCCCTCCTCCGCCGGTGCGGCGGCGGCGATCGCGTCGGCGTCCCGCTGCCGGCGACCACGCGCCCGCAGCAGATCGACGACGCGGCGCCGCGTGATCCCCAGCAGCCAAGCCGGCAACCCCGCCTTGTCCGGGTCGTAGGTGTGCCGGCCGCTCCACGCGGAGACGAACGTCGCCTGCACGACGTCGTCGACGTCGGCGGGATCGCGCAAGCTGGCTCTGGCCAGCCGTTGCACCGCGGGTCCGTGGCGATCGAACACCGCACGCAACGCCTCCGGCTCGCCCGCGGCGAACCGGCGGGCGAGATCGTCGGCTGCGCCGTTCGCCGCGCCATCTTCGGACACGGACGACACCCTAGCCGCAGGCGGCGGCGCGGCGACACCTTCGATCATCAGCATCGTCGGTTCCTCGGTCGGTCGGCACGGGGAGCGCCGGTCGAGAAAGGTACGTCCGCGCGACGACGTGCAGATGCGCGAGCGGGAAAAGGTTCACGTCGCCGCATCCGGCCGGGCGGTTCCGGGCGAATCGTCAAGCACCTGGAACGTCGGCCCCGAAGGAGCAGTTGATGAAATCCCCTCTGCGTTCACTCGCCCTACTGGCCTCGACCGGGCTCCTGGCCACGCTTTCGGTCGCGCTGCCCGGGATCGCGGCGGCGGCCGGCGAGTCGATGGTGTCGGTGGTGCACGGCATTCCCGGCCAGCCGGTCGACGTCTACGTCAACGGGAAGAAGACACTCGACAACTTCCAGCCGGCCGCCGTCGCCGGACCGCTGAGCCTGGCCGCCGGCACCTACGACGTCGCGCTGACCAAACCGGGCGAGGCGGCCACCAGCGCGATCCTGGAGAACAAGAGCCTCGCGGTACCGGGTGGCAAGAACCTCAGCCTGGTCGCACACCTCGACACCGGGGGCAAGCCCGCGCTGACCGCGTTCGTCAACGACACCGCGAAGATCGCCGCGGGCAAGGCGCGGCTGGTGGTCCGGCACACCGCCGCCGCCCCGGCGGTGGACGTCCGGGCCGGGGGCAAGCCCGCGTTCCCCGGTCTGACCAACCCGAAGGAAGCCATGGCCGACCTGCCCGCGGGAACGGTCAGCGCCGACGTGACGCTCGCCGGAACCGGCACCGTCGTGCTCGGTCCGAAGGATCTGGACCTCGCGGCGGGCACCTCGACCATCGTGTACGCCATCGGCTCCGCCGACGCCAAGACGCTCGCGCTCACCGCGCAGACCATCAAGGACCTGGGCGGCGCGCCCTCCTCGATGCCCACCGGCACCGGCGGCCTGGCCGCCGACGACACCGCCACCTGGTGGCCGGCGCTGTCGGTGAGCGGCGTCGTGCTGGTGCTCCTCGGCATCGTCCTGCTGTTCCGGCGTCGCGCGGAGAACCAGCCGCGGTGAACCGGGACCGACGCGGCGGTGCGTCCCGGCAGTTCGCCGGGACGCACCGTCCCGCAGCCATTGCGCTCATCACCGCCGGGGTACTGGCGATCGTGACCGGAACCCTGCTGGCCAACGGGATGGAGCCGTCCGGCGGCCCGGCACCGATCGTCACACGGCTGGAGCAACCGGCTGCGCCCCCACTCACCGGATCCGCGCGACCGGCCCCGGATGAACCGCCGGTCCGGCCGGTGCGCCTGAGCATCCCCCGGATCGGCGTCACGGCGAAGGTCACGCCCGCGGGGGTCGACCAAGCCGGCGCTTTTTCGGTCCCGCCGAGCGTCGACACCGTCGGCTGGTACCGGTTCGGGCCGGCCCTGGACAGCCCGGCCGGCTCGCTCGTGATCGGCGGTCACGTCGACAGCGCCTCCGCCGGCCCCGGCGCGTTCTTCCGGCTGCGCGAACTCGATCCGGGTTCGACGCTGTCGCTGACCGGCGAGGACGGGGCGACCCGTTCCTACGTGGTCGTCGCCCGCGAACAGATACCCAAGGACGAGATCGACCTGCAGCCGTACTTCGCCACCACCGGAAGTCCCCGCATCACCCTGTTCACGTGCGGCGGTTCCTTCGACCGCGTGGCCAGGAGCTACCGGGACAACATCGTCGTCACCGCCGTACCGACGTGACGCAGCCCCAGCCGGATGGAGGTCACCGCCGACAGCCCGATGTCCGCCGTCAACGCGCGTAGGTGGGGAGCTCGATCGCGTCCGCGGGCGGGAGAAGTCCGGCGAATCACCCATCGCGTCGAGCACGCGCGGTGTTTCCCAGCCGGCGCCGGCGTAGGTGCGGCGCAGGAAGTCTTGCTGTGCGGGCAATTGCCGGCGGTCGAGCCCGGGACGCGGGTCCAGGAAGGACAGGCTGGCGCGGGTGGTGCCCTGGTGGTCGGGGCGGAGGAGGACCACGCGGCGGCCGGGGGGGCGTTGTACCAGCGGGCCCGGCGTTCGTCGGAGGTGGTGCGGGGAATGGTGAAGTAGGCGGTGTAAAGGCCGAACGAGCGGGTGCGGGCGAGGTCGGCGAAGACGTAGTCGATGTCGTCTCGGGTGTGCTGGTGAAGCAGGTCGGCGAGGGCGGGGCCGGCGATGCCGGCGCCGGAGATCAGGATGTTGCGGGACAAGGAAATTCTCTTCACGGAGCAGTGCGGGGTCAGCGGAAGCCGTCGGCGGCGAGGGAGGACGGCGCGGCCCTCACCGGCGTGGCGTCGGTGTCGTCGGGGCGGGCGCGCCGGGGGAACAGCGGTGAGATGAGCAGGAACAGCGCGATGACGATCGCCTGGACGACGAGGGCGTCGCGGAAGCTGTCGGTGGCCTGGCCGGTGAGGGCGCCGGCGAAGAACACGGTGCTGAACACCGCGACACCGACCGACCCCCCGATCGATTGGACCGCGGACAGCACACCGGAGGCGGAGCCGACTTCGTCGTCGTCGACGGCGCCGAGCACGGTGTTGAACACCGCGGCGATCACGATGCCCGCGCCGATGCCCGCGACGGTGCCGCCGGGCACGATCTGCCAGATCGTGAAACCGGTGGTGTCGGCCAGGGCGAACCACAACCACGCGACACCGGCGAGCTGGACGGCGGCCCCGGCCTGCAACACCCTACGGCCGAGCTTGGCGGCGAGCAGCCCGCCGCTGATGCCGCCGCCGACGGCGGTCCCCAGCGCGACCGGGAGGTTGCCGAGCCCGGCCTGCCCGGCGGTGAACCCCTGACCGAGCTGCAGGAAGAACGTCAGCACCAGCTGGGTGCCGATGAGCCCGCCGAAGAACAGCGCGACCGCGACCAGTCCGACGGTGAACGCGGACTTGCCGAACAGGCTCGGGGTGACCAGCGGCGCACGATCCCGGCGCACAGCGGAACGCTGCCACAGCGCGAATCCCGCGTAACCGATCGCCGCGGCCGACAACGACAGCCACGTCCACAGCGGCCACCCCGAGGACTGCCCCTCGTTGAGCGGGAGAACGAGCAACGCCGAGGCCGCGGCGACGAGCACCGCGCCGACCACGTCCACTCGCAGCGTCCTGGTTGCGCTGCCGCGGGGCACCAGCCGCCAGGCCGTCGCCAGCGCGGCGAGCCCGACGGGGACGTTGACCAGGAACACCAGCCGCCAGCCGAGGCCGAACAGGTCCCAGTCGACCAGCGCGCCGCCCAGCACCGGGCCGAGCACGCCGCCGAGGCCGAGCACCGGGCCGAAGACGGCGAGGGCCTTCGTGAGCTCCCGGGGAGTGAGGTTGTCGCGCAGGATGCCCAGCCCCTGGGGCAGCATCATCGCCCCGGCCACGCCCTGGACCAGCCGGAAGGCGATCAGCACGCCGATGCTCGGCGCGATCGCGCACAGCAGCGACGCGAGGGTGAAGGCCACGAGCCCGAACAGGAACATGGGCCGCCGGCCGAAGCGGTCACCGAGCCGTCCACCCAGCACCAGGCCCGCGCCGAGAGTCAAGGCGTAGCCGCCGATGACCCACTGCAACCCGACCGGGCTCGCGCCCAGGGACCGCTCCAGCGCCGGTCCCGCCACGTTGACGATCGTCGAGTCGAGCAGATCCATCAGCTCGACGACGAGCACGGTGGCCAGCAGCCACCACACCGCCCGCGGCGATGTCTTGTTCTCCGGTGCGGACATGGTTCTCTCCAGATTCTGGTGCCGGTGCTCGTTTTCCGGGCGCGTTCGAGCACCGGGCCGGCATTCGCGCAGAACGAACGCGCCCGGGCAGTCAGGTGGCGGTTGGCGGGCCCGTCAGCCCTGGGTGAAGGAATCCGCCGTGTCGGTGTAGATCTGCACGACACCGGTCAAGAACGCCTGGACGACGTCCCGGTCGCCGGGGCTCAGTGCCTCGACGAGGCCTTCCACGCCGTGCAGCAGCGGGTGCAGGTGGCCGAAGACCTGGTTCATCGACTCGGCGACCGGCTCGACCAGCACTTTGCGGCGATCGGTCGCGTGCGGGCGGCGGACGACGTGCCCGGCCTTCTCGAGCCGGTCCACGATGTGCGTGCTCGCCGCGGTGGAGACCCGCAGCCTGTCCGCGAGTTCCTTGGCGGTCAGCGGGCCGTCGGTGGTGAGGTGCTCCATCGCGGCCAGGTCCGTGGCGTTGATCCCCAGTGCGCCGCTCAAGCACTGCTCGATGACCCGCGTCAAGACGCCCACCTCTTGCAGGCGCTCCATCACCGCGTTGCCCACGCCTGGTGACTCGGCCCGCCACGTGAAGGAAGCCATGCGAGAAGACTAACACCTTAAGTCACTAACTAAGTTAGCAACTTAAGGTGATAGATGACACCCGCGTCGAGAACCCGTTCCCGTGGGACTACGCCGGGTTCTCCGCGACGGCGAGGTAGTCCGTGTAGATCTGCGGCGAACCCGAGAACGAGGCCAGCTGCTTCCACTCCTCGTACATCTGCTTGGTGTCGCGGTGGGCGGCCGCGAACTGCGCGGCCTCGCCGGTGGCGATGTCGGGCTCGGGGTAGAACACGTCCAGCGCGTCCAGGCTCGCGATCTCCATCATCATCACGTACTGGTCGAGGCGGTTGCCCCGCTCGCCCTTGAGCACGTGGAACCGCCAGTCCGGGTAGTCGTCGATCCGGTGGTGGTTCTCGGCGATGAAGCGGTCGAACACCTCCTCGGTCACACCGGCGCGCAGCGCCAGGTTGTGGATCCCGACGACCCGGGCGACGGGCTCCTCCCCCGGGCGGTCGCGGTAGCGGGGGCCGGGCGTGACCGTGCTCCGCGGATTGTCGGCCAGCAGCCGGTAGTCGGTGAACAACGTCGGCAGCTCACCGAACGTGCCCAGCCGCCGCCACCGCGCCAGCACCGCCTCCGCCTCCGGGTGCCGCGCCCAGAACTCCCGGGCCGGCTCGGTCTGCTCACCCCGGGCCGTGACGTAGCGGTCGCGCTGCTCGGCGCTCTCGATCTCGTACAACATCAGGTACTGCCCGGTCCGCTCTCCGCGCAACCCGCGCAGCAGAGTCCACCGCCACCCCGGGTACACGGGCAGGTGAACGCCTTCACCACGCACGAAGGTCTCGAACTCCTCCGGCGTGACACCAGCCTCCGTGTCGATGGCGATGTACTGGAAAGTGAACACCGACGAGCGTCCCATTGCGTCCAATCTCGAGCCGGGAAGAGGAACGCGCGTCCGCCAAGCACGACCCCCGTATTACATCCTGCCCGCTCCGAAGCAACGGCGCCCGCGAACCCTCCCCCGCCGGACGCGATCCGACGAGCCCCAAGTCTGTGAAGATCAACTTCTCCCTCCCGGGGGGCCGAAGACCAGCGGGCCCTACCGGCCTGGCTCGCGTAACCGCCGCGCGCCGGTCAGCCGTCCACCTCCATGGCGTCCGGGTCGGCGGCCCAGCCCGGTCCGCGGCCGGCGCGCTGCTGGCCGGCCATCTGCTGCATGCGTTCCTGCTGCGCCTGGATCCGGTCCCGCACCGCCTGGTCCGACATGTCGACGTCCTTGACGTCGTCGTCCCAGTACTTCTGCTTGTCCGCGTCGGTCGGCTGCCCGAGGCGGTGGCCCATCTCCTTGTCGTGGATGAACATCGGCATGTCCTCTTTGGACACGTTGGCGCCGTCCCGCACGACGTCGCGCGCCGTGTGCATCTCGATGACGTCGTCGTGCGAGACCGGCGGGGTGTGGGTGGTGCCGCCCGGCACACCGACACCGCCGGTGCCGTCGCTGTACTCGACCGACTTGCCCTCCATCTTGTCCACCATGTGGTGGTAGGAGTCGTCGGCGACCTTGCCCTGGACCGTGCCCGCGGTCGGCCGGAAGCTGTCCCGCTCGGGAGCGGGCTCCATCTTGTGCGTCTGTTTCGGCTCGTTCGGTGTCTCGATGTCGTTCTTGTAATCCGGGTTGGGCTCCCAGGCGTGGACCTTCTTGGGCTCGTCCGGGGTCATGTCCTTGCTGACGAAGTCGGGGTTGTCCACCATCGTGGGCTTCGTGTGCTGGTGGGCGTAGGTGAGCTGGTTGAGCTGGACGCCGTCGCTCGGCCGGCCTTCCCGCAACGTGTTGCCGAGGGATTCGCGGTAGGTGTCGGCGTTGAACCCCGAGCCGTCCTTCTCGCCGCGCACGCCGGTGCCGATGTTGTCGCGGTGCGCCTGCGCCGACTCCTGGTAAGCGGGAGCGTCGTCTTCCATGCGCCTGGCGTCCTTGATGTTGGCGGCTTCGTCCGCGGTTTTCGGCCCGCGGTCGCCGGCCTTGACGCCGTCACGGATCTGGGTTTCGTGGGCGTTCGCCCGCTGGAACTCGTCGCCGCCGATGGCCTTGTACCCGATCGGGTGCTCGGACTCGTGCGTCTTGCCGCTGACGAGCTTGTTCGGGTCCTTCCAGGTCGAGTCGTTCTTGATCTCGTTCTGGTACTTCTCCCAGGTGCGCGCCTGCTCGTGTTTCGTCGTGCCGTACGAGCCGTCGGACTTCGCGGGGTTGCCGTCCGGCTTGGTCTTCACCTTGGGCGGCTTCTTGCTCGGCCCCGCGCCACCGCTACCGACCAACTGCTGCTTCGCCTTGCTCACCTTGGACTTCGAGGAACCGGAGGCGGCCGCCTGCTGCTTCTTCTTCGCCGCGCACGGGGTGACGGTCGGGGCGAGGCCGAGCGGGTCGGCCAGCGCGGTCGGGTTGTGGACGTAGGCCTGCGAGTCCGGGCCGGGGTCGAGGCCCAGCGGGTCGTGGGACAGGTAACGGCCGACCTCGGGATCGTAGAAGCGGTTGAGGTTGTAGTGCAGCCCGGTTTCGGCGTCGTGGTACTGGCCGGGGAACCGCAACGGCGTGGTGGTGCGGCCCGGTCCGTCGAGGACCTTGCCCCAGAGCGTGGCCTGGCGGTGCCAGGCGACCTCACCGGATTCCTCCAGCAGCTCGCTCGGCGTGCCGGCGAGGTCGGTGACGATCGTGTGGAACCGCTCGCCCGGCGCGCCGAGGACGCGTTCGGTCTGGGTGAGGGCGCGGCCGGTGCCCGGTTCCCACTCCCACACGGTGGCGACCTGGGGCTGACCGGGTCCGGTGCGCACCTGTTCGGCGAGCGTGTCCCCGTCCCAGGCGAACTGGACCTGCTCGGCCACCCGGCCGTCCGGCGTGAGGCGCTGTTTGGCGACACGCCGGCCCAGTGCGTCGTAGCGATAGCGCCAGTGCTCGCCCCGGGGCGTGAGCACCGAGGTCAGGCGGCTCTCGGCGTTCCACCGGAACTGCCACTGCGGACCCGCCGGCCCGGCACCGCGCAGGGTGGTGCGGCCTTCGGGGTCGTGGGCGTAGCGGACCGCCCCCGCGGCGGTGAGCAGGGTGCCGCGGTACTCGCGTGGCCCGGCCGTCGGCGCTCCCGGAGTCTGCGCCCGGGCGATGACACCGGTCTGGTGGTAGGCGTAGTTCTCCTGCCAGCCGCGGCCCGCGACAGCCTGGACGCGGCCCGAGCGGTCCACCTCGAAGGTGCGGGTACCGGTGATCGCGTCGGCCACCGAAGCCAGGTAACCGTCGGCGAGGTAACCGTACTCGCGGTGCTGGGTCGTGCGGTCGCCCGCGACGACCGTCTGGGCCACCAGCCGGTCGCCCGGAGCCCAGCTCTGGCGCAGTTCCGCGGCACCGAAGCGGCGGACCCGCTCGCGGCCGGCGAGGTCGTGCTCGAAGCGCAGCGAGCGGTTCCCGACGTGCAGCGCGGCGAGCGTGCCGGCCGGTCCGTACTCGAAGCGCGACATCGCGCCCGACGGCGTGTGGCGCGCGCGGCGCCGGCCGAGCTCGTCGTACTCCGAGCGCACCACGCGCCCGTCCACCGTCTCGGCGACCACGCGGCCCAGCGCGTCGTAGGCGAAGGTGACCTCGGCGTCGGCGTTGCGCGCGGAGACCATGCGGCCGGCCTCGTCGTAGCCGAAGGTCGCGACGTCTTCGCCGGTGACGCGGCAGACCACCTGGCCCATCACGTCGCGCTCCAGCGTTGTGGTCTCCCCCGCACCGTTCGTACGGCCGATCAGCTGCCCGGCGGCGTCGTAGCGGTAGCGCAGGGTGCGGCCGTTGAAATCGGTCTCGCCGATGAGGTTCCCGGCGGGGTCGTAGCGGTAGTGCCAGACCAGGCCTTGCTCGTTGGTCACCGACACCAGGCGCAGCTCGGTGTCGTAGGCGTAGGCGAGCCGCGCGCCGTCCGGGCCGGTTTCGGCCACCGGCAGGTCGAACTGCGCGTACTCGGTGCGGGTGGTGTTGCCGCGCGCGTCGGTGCTCTCGTCGGTGTTCCCGACGGCGGAGTCCTTCCACCGCCACGTCGCGCCGTCCGGCTCGATCCGTTCGGCGAGCTGGTCGCCCGCCGCCCACGCGAACCGGGTGACGGCGCCCAGCTCGTCGGTCACCGACGTGGTGCGGCCGAGCAGGTCGTAGGTGTAGCGGGTGACGGCGCCGTCCTCGTCCTCGACGGTCAGTGCCCGGCCCGCCGCGTCGGACCGGATCCGGGTGGTGCCACCGAGCGCGTCGGTGACCACGGCGACGTTGCCGCGTTCGTCGTAGGCATAGGAGGTCCGCGCACCGAGCGGGTCGACGACACCGGTGACCTTGCCGCGCGCGTCGTACTCGTAGCGCCACGTGGCACCGTCGGGGCCGATCGCGGTGACCGGGCGGCCCTGCTCGTTGTACTCGGTCAGCGACCGCGTGCCGTCCGGCGCGGTGATCGCGACGACCCGGCCGGCCCGGTCCCGCTGGTACCGGACCTGGCGGCCCAGCGGATCGGTCCGGGTGAGCAGCCTGCCGTGCTCGTCGTAGGCGAGGCTGGTGGTGTGGCCCAGCGCGTCGGTCTCGGCGATCACGCTGAGCCGGTCGTCGAGGTGGAAGCGCCGCACCGCGCCGAGCGAGTCGGTGACGCTCGTGACGAGGTTCTCGCGGTCGTAGTCGATCGTGCAGTCGAGGTAGCCGTCGGTGCCGCGGGCCCGCACGACCCGGCCGGCGGCGTCGAAGCCGTAGCTGTACCAGCGGCCGTTGACGTCTTCCCAGCGCACGATCCGGCCGTCGGCGTCGTAGGTGAACCGGGTGGGTGTGCCGGCGGCGTCGACGACCTCGGCCAGCCGGCCGCGCGCGTCGTAGGAGTAGCTCGCGACGAGCGTGCCGTCGGCAGCCCGCAGCGCGGTGATCCGGCCGCCCGCGCTGTCGAACAGCACCCGGTCGCCGGAGGAGTGGACCAGCTCCGCCGGCACCCCGTTCGCACCGGGCACCACGTCGATGCGGTTGCCGTCGCCGTCGAAGACCGTCCTCAGCGGGAACACGCCGTCGGCGGACTCCTCGAAGAACAGCGTGTGCTGCTGCTGCGGATCCTCGACCAGGTAGCCGCCCTCGACACGGCGTAGCGGCCGTGCCGGGCCCGCCACCGGCAGCACCGGGGCGCTCACCGGGACGGGGTAGCTCTGGAGGCTTCCGTCGGCGAGCGCGACGTGCACACCGTCGTCCTCGACCTCGAGCCGCTGGTCCACGGTGGAGCTCCACGACGGGCCGAACCAGCGGCCCGCGCGGTAGGACGAGATGTGCGTGCGCGACACCTCCAGCGGCAACGCCCCGGGGATCTCCAGGTCCGTCTGCGTCAGCAGCATCCACCCGGTCGCCACGTCGATCGGGTCGCCGCACACCGACCGGTCCGGCGGCGGGGTGCCGTTCTCGTGCGGGTTCGCGTTGCTGTCCTTGATGCTCTTGCCGCCGCCGGAGCCGCCGGAACCACCCGAGCTCGAGGTGACTGTCTTGTCGTCCCCCGGCCCCTTCGGGGTCTGCGCCGGAGGCGGTTCGGGGTCGGCCTTGGGCGGTGCCTCGTCGGTCTTCGGCGGTGGCGGGTTGCTGTGACCGCCGGTGGAGCCGCCGTCGCCGGCGCCGGAGGCGTGGGTGGTGTCGTCGCCGCCCTTGGCCGCCGGTGGTGGCGTGTGGTCCTTGGGGGTGCCTCCGCCGTCGCCGCCGGGGGTCTTCACCGGTGGCGCCTTCGGGGTTCCGTTGATGTCGCCGGCCTTGGGCGGCGGCGCGGTCTTGCCGACCTTGATGTTCTTGAGCGCCTTGCCCGCGTCCTCGAAGAGCGTTCCTGCCCTCTTCAGCAGCGGCACCAGGGCCTTCAGCGCCTTGACGAGCTTGGTGACCAGGTCGGTGATCTTCGAGGCGGTTTTCGCGACGGCGGCGACAACCTGGGGGACGACCCAGGTGAGGCCGATGCCGAGGGTGAAGATGACCTGCAGCGCCCAGCTGATCAGGTGGCCGACGAGTTCGGAGATGATGTCGCGCACCAGCGTGCGGACCGCGGCCACGACCTCGCCGGCGGTCTTGACGCCGCTGGAGGCACCTTCGCAGCCCTTCTGCGCCGCTTGCAGGGTGGTGGACACGTCCTGTCCGCGCTGCCGGTAGGCGTCCGAGGCCGGTCCGGACCACGACTGCAGATCGGCCTTGATGGCGTCGGTCAGGTCCGAGGAGACGCTGCCGAGCTCTTTGGCGACGTTGGCCCAGGTCTCGGACTGCGCCTGGATCTCGTCGGCGTTGCCGGTGAGCGCGTTGAGGGCGTCCTTGAGCGGCCCGACGTGCTCCATCAACCAGCTGACACCGGCGGCGAGGATCGCGCCGAACGGGTCCATGGCCATCGACAGGGCATCGAGCGCCGTGCCGACCGCGCCCATCGCCACCGAGGCCCAGTCGCCGCTCTCGATGGCGGCCGAGAGATCGTTGGCGGATTCCAGGAGCGAGATGCCGGAGTAGGCCTTCGTCGAGTCCTGGGTCTGCGCGATCAACGGGTTGCTCACACCAGCACGCTAGCAGCGGCGGGAGCACAGCGATCTTGACCGCCGCGCTCCCGCCGCGCCCGGCAACCCGGCTCCGGACAAGTCGGGCAGCTGCTCACCGACCACCGGGTCCGGCGAGACGGTGCACGACCTCGGTGACCGGTTCGGCATCGAACGACGAACGGTCAGCCGCATCCTCCACCGGCACCGCGTCGTTCATGTGCTGATCACGTCAGCCTCGTCGTATAGATCGTTATACGACCTGCGAGCACCGATCCCCCGCGCCGAACGGGCGAACGAACTCGCCCACGTCGCCATAAGGCGCCAGCCTCGCCATTGGTCCAACGTGCATCCGCATCAACCACACCCGGCCAGCATCCACAAATGTCCAGGTCAACGGCCTGCGATTCGCCTTCTACGGCCGCACCTCGACCACCCGCCATCAAGACCGCGTGTCATCCCAGGGCTGGCAACGCGACATGGCCGACGAGTTGGTGGCGGGCCACGGCCAGGTCATCGCCGCCTACTTCGACGCCGGCACCTCACGCCGCATCCCGTGACGGCAACGACCCAAGCTGCCCAGCTCATGACCGCGGCCTCAACCCCGGAGTCCGCGATCGACGCGATCGTGGTCGGCGAATACGAACGCGCCTTCACCGGCACCCAGTTCGCCACCCTCTACACCTGGTGCACCCGGCACAGCCTCCAGCTGTGGCCGCCCGAAACCGGAGGCCCCGTCGATCTCGCCAACCGCGACCATCGTGCGCTAAGGGCGCTGCTCGCGACCCGGTCACAGCACGAGATCCTGCGCGCCCGGCACCGGGTGCTGGCGGCGATGCACAACCAAGCCACCCAGCAAGGCCGCTACCTCGGCGGCCGACCACCCCACGGCTACCAGCTCGTCGACGCCGGCCCGCACCCCAACCCCACCGACGCCCGCTGGGGCCGACGGCTGCAACACCTAACTCCCGATCCTCGAACCGCGCCGTACGTAGCCTGGATGTTCCGGCAACGACTCGCCGGGCACGGCGTCGCCAGCATCGCCCGACACCTCAACGAACGCGGTATCCCTTGCCCGTCCAGCGCCGACCCGGACCGTAACCGGCATCGAACCCGCGGGGCCTGGACCCTGCGCACCGTCGCGGTCATCCTGGCGAACCCGCGCTGCACCGGACGACAGACCTGGAACCGCCGCGCCAGCGGCGCCGAAGGCCCAGCAGCAACCCCAGCGCTGTCTACGCGGACTGCCCAGCGGACTGCCCATCCGGCGCTCGTCACCGAGCAGAACTTCGCCGCCGCGCAGCAGATCCGAGCGGCGCGGCCGACCGGCGACGGCCAGACCCGCCGGTTCGCTCTCGCCGGCCTGATCCACTGAGTGTCCGCGACCCGCGTCTGGACTCGCGCTGGAACCATGGGCGTCCGACCTACCGGTGCCGCCACGGCCACACCAGCACCCAGTGCGCAAGCCAGCCGCGGCGGAAGACGCTCTACATCCGCGCAGACCATCTCGTCGACGAGATCAGCATCCGACTCGGAGATGACGGCAACGCCAGCCACGCAATGCTGGATTCCGATCGGACACGACGCAGACGCGTGGCAGCGGCACCTGCGCGACTCAGGAAGGATCATTGTCTGCGACAGCGCCGGTTGACGGCTGCAGGAGATCGATTCAGGCTGAGCTAGGATCCGCCCTAGTTTCAAGATCGCGTTTCGCGATCTGTGGGGTAATACTGTGTCCGAGGGGGGACTTGAACCCCCACACGTGGGATATCTCCCGTGTTTAGGGAGATCATGCGCTCAGTGTAGCGCAGAGTCACCAGTCCCGATCGCCCACGACAGCGGTCCTGGCCAAGGCCCAATTTCGCTCAGGCGGCATCCAGCGCGGGAAGACGAGCCATCAGCAGCTCGTACCCCACGGCCTCCTGCGGGATCCGCGTACCGGCCAACAGCACGTCCTGGGCTTGCCCGGCCAAGGGTCCCAACCAGCCCGCTACCTGCGCGGCGACGTGCTCGGCCACCGGCTCAGCAGGACGTCGGCAGGACGTCGCGAACAGGAGGTCGTAAAGCGAATACGCGGGCTCGACCACCGGAAGCCCTGCACGCTGGGAGTTGAGACTCGCGGTGGCCGGGATCTGCAAACCGTTGAGATCGACGTCGCCGAAATAGACGATCCGATCCGGCGGCGGAGACAAGAGCGGGACGGACAAGACCGCCGACGGAAACTGGCTACCGGTCCCGTAACCCACGTACCGAGCCGGGCCGCCGGCGGCAGCGCTGAGCCGCGTGGCTTCGAGCAGCGACGTGTAGGTGTGGTGGTTCTCCGCGATCAGCAGCGCGGTACCGCGCGGGTCCGGAGCCCCCGCCACCCACTGCGAGACGAAGGGAATAGGCACCTCGTGGCAGCGCAAGAGGTCCATCGTCAACGCGCCCGAGGTGAACAAGCGCGTCGACTTCAGGCGATCCAGCCGCTTCTCGTCGCCGAACAGCTCCAGCGAACGTTCGCGGACCGGCACGCTCGGACGCGACGCACCTTTGTCGCGCAGGAAAACTGCGGCGATCTCAAGGACCCCGATCTCGTCGTCGCGGGCGGCGATGCGCCCCGCGGCCTCGAGCGCCGCCGGCCAGACTCGAACGTCCCGCGGCGCACGACCAGGGCGCCGGCGGGGTGGGAGACGTACCCATTTCGGCAGCGGAGGCTCCTCCCGCGTGTCGAAATGCTGACGCGACACGGGGAACGCCACCTGACCGGCCGCTACCAGCTCGTCCAGTGCCTGGCGGATTTCGCTTCGGGCGGTCTGCGTCGTGGCCAGGCTTCGGTCGAAGGCGACTGCGGCCGCGTAGAGGTCAACCAACTCCACTCGCTGCACCGGTGACGCCGCGACGTGCTCGGCGAGACGCTCGGCCAACGCGTTCACGAGTCGTCCTCGCGCAGGACTCGGGCGCTGGTGATGCCGTCGTCATCCGCGGTGTTTTGCTGGTCTAACACCACGTAGCGCCGGTTGCGAAGCGAGCCGGGCGCGTTGCGCATGCGCAGCACATTGGGGAACTGGCCCACTGCACCGAGATCCTCCACGCCGGTCGTGTACACGAGCTGGACACCGTGCGCCGCCGCGACGTCCCGTTGCAAACGCAGCAGGGCGACGTGGCTGGCCGTGCCGAGCGGGTTATCGAGCACCAGGGTCCCGCCGATGGCCGCCCGTCCGCGTCCACGGTTGACTGCCCGCAGCCGTGCGAGTGTGCAGTAGAGCGCGACACATACGGTCAGCTTTTCACCACCGGAGAACTTGCCGAGGTGTGTGACGTCGACCGGTTCGACCGCGAGATCGCTGTTGGGCTTGAGCACCTTGACCGTGAACCCACGCGGCGCGACCGCTTCGTGCACGCACTTCTTGAGGACCACGAGCCCCTCCGGTTTCGTCTTCTTGTCCGCGACGATCCGGTCGACAACCGCGTCGATTCGGGCATGAAGGTCCTCGTCCCCGGCCGGACGCAGGAAGCTGATCCGCAGGAAGTGCTCGTTCGCCCACCGCCCCAGCGTGCCGGGCAGTTTCGAGTGCCGATGCGCGGACTCGAGGTTCGCGAGCACGTCCTTCACGAGGCCCGCGATCTCCCCGACCACGAGCCGCTGGTCACGTCCGATTTCGGCGAGCTGACCGTCGATCGTCTGGTACCGCACCCGCATTTCCTGCGCGCGGGCTTCGGCGCGGTCCGCGAGCACCTCCGCGTCGTCCCCGGTGAGGCGGTCGCGGATCGCGCCGGGCACCTCGGCGAACCGAGCCTCCGCGGCGATCCTGCGGACCTCCGCGACCGACCTGGTGACACGGCCGGCAGTCTCTTCGGCCTCCTTATTGGCGACGCTGAGCCGGCTGAGCAGCGACTCGAGATCGGCTTCCGCGTCTTCGCCTGCGTAGGGCAGGACATCTTCGGGCATCTCGACCGGAGCGGCGGCGTCGGCGAGCCTCTTGGCTTGCTGAGCGAACACCTGGGCCACGGTGTTAGCCTCGGAAGCGAGTCCGCGCGCGTCGTCGGCCTCACGGTTGAGCTGGGTCACCTCGCCGCTCATTTCGGTCGCCCGGGTGGCCTCCGTCGCCGCCCGTTCGCGGGCCTCCGCCTCGGTCGCGGGCTCGTCGTCCAACGGCGCGTGCCGTGGTCGATCGCGCGGAGTCCGCTGCTTGACCTCGGCCGACGCCTGGGTGAGCTCGGACTTCGCCTCGCTCAGCTTCCGCTGTGCCTCACCGGCCGCCTCCCTGGAACGTTTTCGCGCGGCCGCTCGCCGTTCCGCGTCCTGTCCATCGCCGGTCGCGAGCAGCACCTGCGCGAGCGCCTGGGCGGTCTCCGGGTATTCGGCCAGCGCACGGTCGGCCCGTTTGCCCCGATCGAGGTGCCCGGTGAGGCGTTCGGCCAGCACCGACTGGGAAGCGACTGTCCTCCACTGCGAGTCCAGCTCAGCGAACCGCCTGCTCAGCCACGACAACGGATCGCCGTCGCCGGTCACGACGGCCTCCCGATCGGCGGCGAGCAGGGCGATATCGGCGGATTCCCCTTCGTATCGCCGCCAGTTCTCCTGATGCCGTGCGGCTCGCGAACGAGCAGCCCGCTCGGTCTCTTGCAGTGCCGACACCCGGTTCGCAGCCTCGTCAGCGATGCCGGTGCAGACCTCCACCTCCTTCTCGAGCTGCGCTATTGCCAGCTCGATCCCCGGCCGTTCGGCGGTCCGCTTCGCCAGCGCACTCAGCCGTTCGACCCGCTGCGCCAGCACGTTCAGCTCGTCACTCAAGTCGGCTTCGTTGGCCGCGTCCTCGGCTTCCTGCTCGTCCAGCTCCTCGATCTGCGCTCGTAAGTCCTGATCGGCGTCGTTCATGCCCGAGATTGCCTCGTCGCACTCTTCGACAGCCTTCTCCAGTGCAACGAGATGCCCCGCCGGGCAGTCTTCGAGAAGCGACTCCAGGGTCGCCAGCAGTGCCCTGTCCGCGTTCGCCTGCTCCTGCAGCTCGGCGATCCGCCGGTCCTGGTCACGCCTGCGCTCTTCACGGTCCGCTCGCGCGTGTTCCGCTGCATCGCGGTCATAGAGCGCGGGTTCGCTGGGGAACACCAGGTGGGTCGGCGGCGCCGCGGCCACCGCCCGTTCGAACTGCGTAGCGGTGGAGACCGCGACATGCGCGACGGTGTGCCACGGCTTCGACGCCAGGGCACGGCGAGCGTCCTCCGCATCGCCGTCGGCGACGACCACACCGGCAGCGAGCTCCGCGACGCCGGGATTCTCCAGCACTGACGCGCGCTCGGACTCGGTGACCAGGTCGCGGAGGATCTGCCAGCCCGGCCTCGCCGGTACCTCGGCCGCCACGAGCACCTCCGCGGCCCGTTCGGCGTCACGCGTGGTGGGCAGGAAGTCGTCGGCTTGGAGCCCGTCCAGCGCGCGGTTGTCGTCGGCGGCGTCCACCCGGGTGGCCACGACGGCCGACTCGGTGGCCGATGCTTCCCGGGTCAGCGCCGCCCGCAGGTCCGCGGCCTCGGCCCACAGGTCGAGCCGGGCTCCGGCGGCCAGCTGGGTCAGCTCGGCGAGCCGGGCGTCCGTCGCGAGTGCGTCGGCCCTGGCCACGAGATTGCGCCGGTCGCCATCGAGGCGGTCGCGTTCTGCGGTCTTGGCTGCGCGATCGGTCGCCAGCTTCCGGCTCTGCTTTTCCAGCTCGGCACGAACCGGAGGCCGAGCCTCACGGCGTTTCCGCACCTGGCCTCGCAGGTCCTCTTTCTCGCGGCGATTCTGCTTCGTAGCGGCCAGAACGATCGCGGGATCGGCCTGATCGTCCGGGAGGTCGCCCAGGACCACGGCGGCAGCCACCTCGCCGTGGATCTCGATCAGCCGGCCGCGAGCGTTCTCGGCCCGTGTGTCCGCCGCGGTGGCGAGCTTCCGATTCTGCCGTTCTCGAACGCCTTGCGTCTCCGCTTCCGCTCGCGCATCCGCCGCTGCCGACGAGGCCGTCTCTTCGGCTTCGTGCTCCTCCTCGGAGAGCTGCGCGTAGCGGGCCTTGAGCGTCGCGGCCGCGTCGTCGCGGGCTTCCCTCAGCGGAGCGGTTTCCCGGTCCTCTACTGCGATCTGCTGCCGTACGTCTTCCGCGTGAAGCTGTGCTTCGACCCGTTCGGCAAGGTAACCGACCGCCTGCCAAGCCAGGTCCTCGTCGTCGGCTTCGTCGGCAGCGGTTTTCGCGACCTCCCAAGTGGCCTTCGCGGTCGTTCGCCGGTGGATCGCCGCGACCCGGTTCAGCTCGCTCGCGACGTCGTTGACCCGGCTACGCTCCCGATCCAGCGCTTTCGCGGTGTCGCCCAGCCGTTTCTCTTCGCACTCCCACCACTGCCGGTCGGCCTCCTTTGCCGAAGCCGCGGTACGAAAAGCTCCGGCCAGCCGTGCGGCGGACGAGCGTGCCCCCTCGGCCCCCGCGGCCGCCGCCTTCGCCAGCCCGTTCCGTTCGGCGAGCCGCTCCAGCCTCCCTTCCAGCTCCCCGCAGAACTCCCGGTCGACGAGCAGGCCGGGCTTGCGCGCGAGCACGTCGACGACCTTCCGCAGGTTGTTCGCGACGAGGTCGGGCTGTGTGCTGTCGACCGTCAGATCGATCAGGAAGTCGATGAACTTGTCCGTGGTCGCGAATTCGAAGAGCCCGGCGACGCCGCCCTCGGAATGGTTCATCTGCTTCTGGTAGGCGAACACCGCCGGGTCGAGGTTCCGCGCGGTCAGCGCGTCCGTCCACTCGCCGCGCTGGCGTGTGATCACGAATCTGAACTGCTGGGGATGGGCGGCCGCGATCTCCTTGAGCACGTTCACGAACTCGGCCATCGTCCGGGTCCGTCCGGATTCGTCGCGCACCGGCAGGCCGGGCAAGTCCAGCACGCCCGGGACGGCGAAGAAGCTGTAGTACCAGCCCTTGAGCTTTTCACGGTCGCGATCCGGGTCGGCGGGCTTTCGCCGTTCGTCCCATTCGTAGACGGCACCGGTGATCAGCCGGGCCGGGTCGCCGGCCTCGCTGCCGGGCTGGGCCACCCATTCCGCGACCGTATGGCTGGTGTCACCGGAGGACACGTAGTCCTCGAGGTGGCGCTTGACCGTCTTGCCCATGAAGTCTTTGCGCAGCGGGAGCAACAGTGCGAAGAAAAGTGACAGCAGGCTCGACTTCCCGCCGCCGTTGCGCAGCCAGAGGATCGAGTCGACTGGTGCTCGCTCGCCCGCCGTCGAGACGTCCAGTGTCAGATCCGTGAAGCGGGCGGCACGATCTCCGACGTTTGCGAGGCGGAAGGACGAAAGCTGGTAGGTCACGTCCCCTCCACCGGAGTGTGGTCGCCTCGGCGCCTCGCGGCCAACAGCTCGTAGGTCGCGTTGCCGGCGACCTCGCCGGCCTGGATGCGGAAGCGTTCGAGGAGCTGGAAGGTCTCGGGGCCGCGGTTCGGAGCCAGGCGCGCCAGGCCTTGGTCGACCATCCAGTTCAGGACGTTCGCGACCCAGTAGGTGGAGGACGCGGCCGAGCGACGTCCCTGTCCCTTCCCCCGGTCCGCCTTGTAGCCGGGAGACAGTCGGTCATACGTCCGCCATGCTTCTTCGAACGACACATCTTCCAGCATTTGGGGTTCCGGTGCGCGCTTGAGCCGATCGCACGCGTCGCGGACGAACCGTTCGATCTCGTCGACCGACACCCACCGGACGCGGTCGTCGTCGAAGTCGGCCGGGGCCGGGAACACGTAGGCCGCGATGGCCGCGCTGATCAGCCCGACCAGCAGCCGGTGGGCCACCGTGCTCACGTTGGGCAGATCCGTGAGCCGGTACGCGAACACCGATTCCCGGCGCGCGCCCAGCACCAGTCCTAGCTCGCCGGCGGCCAGCACCTGCAGGTCCAGCCCGTCGAGGACACTGGTCACCGCGTTGTGGAACTCCGCGTCCTCGCGGTAGCGCCCGAGCAGAGTCCGGTAGTCGGAATCGGCGCCGGGCCGCTGCTTCGGGCGGAGCGCGCAGCCGATGAGTACGCCGACGTCCGAAAGGTCTTGCTGGCCGAGCGTCATGACACCTCCTGAACGGAGGTCGCGGCCCAGCGGGCAAGTGTTTCTTCGTCTTCGGCCACGATCAGGTCGTCTCCCGACCAGCCGGGCACGTCGATCAGGGTGCCGTCGGCATCGACCACCGCGGCCGGGCCGAGGATGCGGGCGGCGGCGTCGACCGCCGTGGAGAAATCTTCCACCGTCTCCGGAGCGTAGGTCCAGAGCGCCGCGAGCACGACGAGCCGCTCGGCGGCACCGCGATCGAGCTTGCCGGGCAGGTCGGCCGCGCGGACAGCGAGCAGCAACGCCGACAGTCTGGCGGGCAACGGGACGGAGTCGACCACGGCTGCCGCGGCCGCCAGGATCTCGGGCGAGACCGCGGGCGGGTCCGGGTCGCTGAGTTCTTCGTCGGGCGGCGGTTCGTCGATCCGGGGCTCTCGGCGCGGCGCGAGCAGGTCGTCGACCAGGTCGGCGAACCGCACGATCCGGGGCACCCGCGGTCCCGCGGCGAACACGGCGAACGCCTCGGCCGGTTCCGCCGCGTCCTCGGCGGCCATGGTCAGCAGCGGCAGGAACACGCCGTCGCCGATGTCCGGGTTCCGTAGCCCGCCGATCGGCCGGAAGGACTGGCGAAGCTGTTCATCGAGAAAGATCGTCCGCGCGCCGACCAGCCTGCCGTGCAGTTCGGTGTGCCGGCGACGGCATTCTTCGAGCAGACCCGCGATCCGGGCGGCCGCCGTGGTGATGGCGGGATCCGCCTCCGCCGTGTCGAGCGCGCTCCGGACGTGGTCGAGCAGCCTGCCCTCCGCGCCGAGCCGCTCCTCGAGATGCATCCGGTTGCGCTCGAACTGCGCCGGGACGTCCCGGGCCCAGCGATCGAGGACCGTACGGATGTCGCGCACGGTGTCGGTCAGGAGCGTCCGCAGTTCGTCGCTGTAGCGCACCGACAGCAGCCGCGACCGCTCCGCGGCCTTCTCCGCCTGGCCGAACGCGCCTCGCTTGAGCTGCCGATCGAGCATGAGCTCGACTGCGGCCTGCTCGTCCTCGACGTCAAATTCCAAACCCCCGACCAGCGCGTTGATCGCGTCCGCGGACGCCCGGAGCACGTTCACGCCCCGCTGCTGGTCTTCGTGCTCGCTCAACAGCCGGAACTCCACAGCAATCGCCCGGTGGTGCACGGATCCGTGAGGTTCGAGCGAGAAGTCCGAGACCTGGTAGGCGAACGGGGCCTCGCGTTCCCGGCGGTTCAGCAGCGCATCGATGACGTACCGTGCGACCGCTTCGTGTACCTCGGAGGGCTGCTCGGGACATGCGCTCGCCGCCAGCCTCGCCAGGCCGCTGACAGCCTCGTCGTAGGTCACTTCCTCATCGAAACCCTGCCGGGAGATCACCGTGTCGATGGCGGCGAGCGCAAGGGTGACGACGTCGTAGTCGTGGGTGCCCCAGGACTGCCGGCTCGCATTGTCAGCCGCGTCCGCGACCGGCCGGGCTCGCAGGAGTGCCCGCACCCGCCCGCCAAAGGCCTCGTCGAACACGGCGCGGCCCACGGTCCGCGGAGCACTCATCTTGTGCCACCCCCTCGGTGCGTGGATGCCCGGAAGATCGGCTACGAGCGCGTCACCGTTACGCCGCCGGCACCTATCAGCCGACGTCGAGTCGCGAAGTCGCAAGCTCGATGCCCGCGGCGTTCCCTACCGGCCGAGAACGCATTCCGCAACGCCTCGTCGTGCTCAAGGGTTCGTTCTCGACGTTGTCTGCTGATCTCCTCTCGCGCAGCGGTGTCATCGCGAGCTGACGGAGGCCGCCCACGTCCCCCGGACCGACCGGTCGCCCGTAGCAGGTCCGGCACGACTACGGTGGGCCCGTCCCGCCACGCCGGAACGCGGGGAAGGTCGTCATCGTCTGCCTCGTCGTAAAGCTCGCGCCACGAGTGGTCGCCCACCGCGGCCGAAAAGACTGCCGGGCCCAACCGGGGGTCGAGACAGGCACGAGCCAACACCAGGGTTCGAGCGCGCCCGGCCGCGGTCGACGAGGACGCGCGCAAGCGACGCAGGTTGGCGTGCATGCCGGGCGCCGCGCCCGTTGTCGGATCACACCAAACTAGAAGGCCGTCCCAATCGCCTCGGCGACCACCTCGGGATGCCGTCGGTGCTCCTCGCTCAATCAATGTCTGGGCCTCGGACTCCGTAACGGCGGTCTCCTCGAGCGATTCGAACCTTGGCTGCAGTGAGACCAACGCACGGTGCGCTCGTGCCGAACCGGTCTCGAGTTCGGCGGCCACGTGCGTCGCGTACGACGGTCGGTCGCTTGCCACGCGGGGAGTCGCGGCGCCTTCTCGTGCTGTTACGAATCAGCTCCACCTTGGTGGCCATCCAGTACGCGACTCGGAGTTCAAAGGCGCCTTGACCTGGAGCTTTGACACGAAGTTGCCTGCTACGGTCCGGCGCGAACCGTCGGGAAGACGTCAGGTGAATGCATGGCAGACGCCGCTCATCAGCGCCTTCTCGGCCTGCCGAAGAGGTAGCCCGAGGCGACCGCCAGACCGGATTTTCGACCTGCTGGCTGAGCCCGAGGCGGGCGAGCGATTCGTCCGGCGATGCGACGGCTCGTCGTCGGCACCGTGCTCGTCATCGCCGCCACGGGCGCCGTGTTGATCCCGCCGAGAGCAGCCCTGCCGACACCTGGTCAGGCGAGAGCAAGCGCTCAAAGCGTCGACGAACAGATCGTATCTGCTCGCCAGTAACAGTACTCGAGTGTCGGGCGACTTCGAACGTGACTACAACAACACGAAGGTGAATATTGTGGACAATTCGGACGCGTACCCCGAGGGGGCAACTTGACGCAGTGGAAACTCAAGCCCTGGCAGTTGGTTACACTATGGATCTTTGGGGTAGTCTTCGCATCCTTGATTCCACTTCTTGCAATCTATTTTCGCAGCCGCTTTAACGGCGACCACTTAACCTTTGACCGACTGCTGGGCCATGGCGACCTGTTGCTCATAAGTGCTATCGTCACAATTGCCGCGATTCTCGAGCCAATGCGAGCTTTGGATAAAGTAAAGGAGAATCGACAGGCTTTTTCGTGCGCAATGGCCGTGATCGGCGGGATGCTGCTAATCTCTTGCGAGGCGCTTTGGTATGCCTGCATATCGGGCGACACACTTATAGACAAACACGTCGATCCGGATATGTTTACAGTCTACGGATCACTGTTCGTGTTCGCTTTTTCTGCCGTCTGCGGTGCTATATGCGTATCGATTGCAGCAGGAGGCAAGTAATGGGCGATTTGGCCGATATCGTTGTTATCACACTAGGAAGCAGTGGTGCAGTTTCGACCCTTACCGCACTGGTCAGCGCATGGCTTCGTTATCGACGAAAAGCGGACGACACGATTACGGTCAGCGGACCACACGGGATGGTGCATATCAGCGCTTCAACTCTATCATCCGCAGATGTAGACGAAGTGAGAGCGATCCTGAATTCCGTACTTCCGGAGCCGCATGAACTCGATTCGCGATCAGATCGACAAGACCAATCGTCCGCGCCTCCTGTTGTCGATTCGGACATGGGAACCGACAAGACGTAGAAGCCGTTGCAATGGTCACTAGCCGACCTTCGACAGGTCGCCGCATCCCATCACGGCAGGGCCGCTGGCAACGAACCTCGTGACGAGGGCTGACTGGTGATCAGCGTGTGCACCGCTGGCGCACCCGATTCGCTGCGCGTGCAGGTCTGGCGCAAACTCCGCTCCCTGGGCGCCCTGTATTTGCAGCAATCGCTGTGCCTGCTGCCCTCGCGGACTGAGGTACTGCGGGAGATCCGCCGCCCGCGAGGTGGAGTACGCGGAAGTGCTCGAGCGGCTGCCCGAACTGCGCCGCGAACTCGCCGACGAGCGGGCCCGTGGCAACGCCACCTACGCCGAAGTCGAGGAATCCGTAGCCGACCTGCAGCGGTTCCGCAGCCGGATGGCCGAGATCGCCGTCGCGACTACTTCTCCGCCCCCGGCGGGCAAGATGCTCGCGACGCCGTCGAGCAGGCCGCTGCCGAACTCGCCGCGTCGAAGTGGTCGCTCTCCACGCCGAAGCTCCCGGCCGGACAACACCCCCGGCTGCGCGCGGCGGAGCAGCAGTGACCGGCTCGTTCTGGTGGGACCTGCTGGTCGGCGTGGCCGCGACGATGCTGGTGGCATGGCTGGTTCTGGTCGTGGCGTTGGTTGTCGTCGTCCGCCCGCGCGGCGGACTGCTGCGCGAGGCGCTGCGGCTGCTGCCCGACGTGCTGCGGCTCATCCGGCGCCTGGCCGCGGACAAGACTCTCCCCTGTGGCGTCCGGGTCCGGCTCGCTCTCCTGCTGGCCTACCTCGCGCTGCCGATCAACCCCGTACCCGACTTCATCCCCGTGCTCGGCTACGCCGACGACGCCATCGTCGTCACCGCCGTCCTGCGCGGTGTCGTCCGCCGCGCCGGGCTCGCCGCCGTGCGCGCCCACTGGCCCGGCAACGACGACGGCTTCGAGGCGCTGGCCCGCCTGACCGGGATCCGGACCATGTCCAGCTGATTGCGCTCCACGTCTTTGCGGGCGGCGGGCCAAGCTTCGGCGGGGCGGCCTGCGGCTGCGTGCCCTGCGCCGCGGGGGGCTGCGTACCCGCGGGCGTGCCGTTCTGCTACTGGCCGTCGCCGGGCTGCGTGCCGGCGGGGTCGGTGGTGGCGGTTGAAGTGCCGGCCTGGCCGCCGTCGGCGGGGCCGTTCGTGGGGGAAGGGTGCGTCATGCCGATGAGGGTCGGGCGGCCGTGTCACCACATAGGACGGCCCCACCCGGTGAGTGCCGGGCGAGGCCATCGATCGGTGGGCTGTGATCAGGAGGGCAGGCGGAGCACGCCGGCGGTCATGCCCGTGGCGCTGTCCAGTTCAGGTAGACGCTGCCGTCGGCCTGCCTGTACTCCGGCCCGAACGGGCCCGCGACGAACGTCTTGCCTGCCGGAACCGTGATGACGCGGCCAGTCACGGTGAGGCCGTCGGGCGCGGCGGCCGGGCTGACGGGGATCATGCACGTGTGGCTGCCGGAGTCGGCGTTCTTGATGACGACGACCTCGCGGCCGTTGGTCGGGAAGCTTTTGCCGTTCGGGGATGCCGCGGCGTCGACGGCGCCGAGCACCAGTTCGGCACCGGCGCGGGTGAGCGCCTGCGGGGTGAGTGCGGTACGGGCCATGACGGGTGTGTCCTCCTAGGACGGTGGGGTTGCTACTCCCGGCGAGGATCCCGCCGCGCTGTCACTCGGTTAGCGCGGCCCGAACGACACAGTCCTTGGCCTCCAGCAACTTCCGCAGGCCAGCAGTCTTCTCCGGGCCGCCGGGGACGTTGTCGGCGATGTGCTCGACCAGCTCACCGAACAGCCGGGAATGCTCCCGGAGCGCGGGCGGCAGGTGCGTGAAGCGGAAGTGCTCGAGCATGGCCTCGGTGGCGGGATGGCGCGGCGGACAGCCTTCGGTGAGTTCGACATCTAACGACCGTGCAGCCGGGCTGTCACCAATTAGCAGCTTGAGTTGGCGCGACACGTCGTCCAGGGTCGTGGAGAACTGCGCCTACGTGCTCAGATACACTCATGACAATGTACCTCAGAGCCGGAACTCGCAACAACGTTCTCCGACTTGAGATTGATCTTGGCGCGTCACCAACCTGGAGCGAATTCCAGGAGGGCGTAGCAGGCTTGAGCTCGATAATTTCATATTGCACGCGATATGCAGTGTCGGTGTTCCTGCTGAGCACGCCGATCGAACTCCCCGCGCGCCCCTGACCGCCGGCGACATTGCCCAGGCCGCCAACGTTGTTTCTTTCGGTACGCCTGCGAAACCGGCGACCGCGAACGCGTTGGCCGGGGAGTCGGCCTCGCCTGGCGAGAGGCTAGCTAGGCCGCCCGCGCCAACCTCAAGCCGAGTGTCCGCGGCGAGAACGGCGGAAATCCGACGCGCCCTACCTGCTTTACGAGGCACGAGCCAGGATTCGGGTACCGCACGGGGCCGACAGCAGGCGCAGGCGGTGGAGGATGCGGTTGGCCGTTTCCACGGGCGGGGCGGGCCGGAGGAGGTCACGGTCTGCGCGGCGTCCGTCCTCCAGCTTAGCTCGATCGGATGCAGTTGCAGCACGGCCAGGCGGCCGCGGGCCGTGAAGCTGCAGAGGCGAAGACCACTCCCCCTCCCCCATCAACACCACGGATCGCCTGTTTCGTCGCCTATCGAACCGGTCGCCTCGCCAACCTCGGTGATCAGTTCGACGATCGCCGCCGCGACCTGATCCGGTACATCGTGATTCATGTGATGACCGGTGCCGTCCAGCACCAGGTCACGAAATCGCGTCGACTTGGCGGCCAAAGATCGCTGCAGATCGAGCCACACAGGGTAGACCGGGCACCAGCCGTTGCCATCGCCGACAATCAGCACAATCATTGGCAGGTCACCTAGGTGTCGTGCCCAGGCCGGAGTGACGCGAGAGGCGACCGCCAACCCCAGCAGTTCTCCCACCACGGCCCGACCGTGCGCCGTCGTCAGAGCCCGCCCGGACAAGATCGAGATGGCGCGTGACGCGAGACCCTACAACGGCGCCGGAGCGGGCTCGGCGGAGGAAAAGCAAGGAGACCTGTTCGTCGAACTCAACGCTGGGCCCTTGCCACTACTGGCGAATTGAGTGCCGCGACGACGAGAGAGGCCGCTCACGAGACGCTTGCGCCGATTTTCACGACGTCGATCGCCCGGACAATTGGTATCGCCAGTAGGCGAGATGTTTGCGCGTCGTCATGGTTTCGGGATGGTGCGGGCCTAGCACCCGCAGAACATCGGTGAGCAACTGCTCGAGCATGGCCGCTGCGCCGCCCGGATCACCTGCCCGACCCCGGCAGAAGGCAAGGTTGCTGCGGGTGATCAGGGTGTCGCGATGGTCTGGGCCGAGCACCCGGGCGCGGTCAGTGAGCAACTGCTCGAACGCGGCCGCTGCGCCGGCCGGATCACCTGCCTCACTCCGCCACTCGGCGAGGTTGCTACGTGTGATCAGGGTGTCATGATGGTCGGGACCTAGCACTCGCAGAACATCGGCGAGCAACTGCTCGAACATGGTCGCGGCGCCGGTCGTGTCGCCCGACTTACCTCGCCAGTCGGCGAGGTGGCCACGGGTGGTCAGGGTGTCGGGATGGTCTGGGCCCAGTGCCCGGATACGGTCGGTGAGCAACTGCTCGAACGCGGCCATCGCACCGCTCGGACCGCCCGCTTCACCCCGCCAGTAGGCGAGGTTGCCGCGATTGGTCAGGGTGTCGCGGTGGTCGGGACCTAACACCCGCAGTTGGTCGATAAGCAACTGCTCGGCCGCGGCCGCGGCGCCAGCTGGATCACCTGCCTCATTCCGCCAGTAGGCGAGGTTGCCACGGGCGGCCAAAGTGCGGGGATGGTCGGGACCCAGCACCCGGAGTACGTCGTTGAGCACCTGCTCAGATGCGGCCGCGGCGCCAGCCGCATCTCCCGACTTACCTCGCCAGTCGGCGAGGTGGCCGCGAGCGGTCAGGCTCTGGGGATGGTCGGGGCCCAATACCCGCACCCGATCGGTGAGCAACTGCTCAAACGCGGCCATCGCACCAGCCGGATCACCTGCATGGCCCCGCCAAAGGGCGAGGTTGCTGCGGACCGTCAGGGTGCGGGGATGGTCCGAGCCCAGCACCCGCATCGTATCGGTAAGCAACTCTTCAAACGCGGCTACCGCGCCAGCCGGATCACCCACCTCACCCCGCCGGATGGCAAGATTACCGCGGGCGGCCAAGGTGTCGGGATGGTCCGGACCCAGCATCGTTATGGCGGTGGTGTGCAGCTGGCGAAAGTAGTCCCTGGCCTCGGCGGCCAGTCCCCTGTCGCCGAGGCTGTTTCCCGCGAGAAACAGCACTAAGTGCTTATCGTGCTCCCACAGATGCTGGCCGGCCGCTTCAGCCATGGCATCGGTGTTCCCGCGCAGCACCTGCTCCAGCGCAATGTCGGGTTCCGGGTTCGGCCAAATGTGCCAGAGAGCGTCCGCCGCCGCGTGCACCGCCGTTTTGAGCCTTGGTGCGGGCAGAGCATCTCGGGTAGCACGCTGCACCAACGCGTGCACCCGCACCATCCGAATGTCCGATCTCGGGTCCAGAGTGATCAGATTCAGCCGGTGTAGGCACCCCAGCCCGTCCCAAGCCTGCTCCGCGTCCACCTCACATTCAGTCCGGCCCGCGAGCAGGCCGGTGACCGATGGAGCTGTGAACAGCGCGACGGGGATGCCATTGGGGTCCAGGATGCTGGCCACCTCGAGCAAGGCACCAGCGATCCCCGCCGGTTCCAGCTGGTTGGCCTGCTCCACCGACAACGACCAGGTCGTGGCCACGGTCGCGCGGTGCTCATCGGGCAGCCCGTCCGGCTCGGGCAGCAATGAGGCAAGGCTCCGCCGCCGACTGAACCAGCGGGTGCGGTAGTCGGCGCAGGACAGGCCACGGTCCAGCATGTACGCGGCGGCTTGCGCCAGTGCCAACGGCAGACACCCCAGCACTACCGCCAGCTCGGCGACGCCCTCGGTCAGTCGCGGCTGGTCGGCCAGTGCGGTCCGCAGGTACGCCACAGCCTCTTCTGGAGTGAAGACGTCGACCTCGACCAGGCGGCGGCCGTGTCCGCGCAGCGCGGCGTCTCGGCGCCGGGTCGTCACCACCACCCGACCGCCGGGAGCCGCCGGTGGCCAGAGTCCCCGCAGATCGGCCGGATTCTGCACGTCATCGAGAACAATTAGCCATCGAGCGGACGCGACGGCCAGCCATTCCAGCAGCCGCCGCGCACAGTTCTCCAGGTCAGTGTCATCAAGGCCGATCAGATCGGCAGCCACGCGGGCGTATGTGGACACAATCGCCTCCCGCGACCCCGCCGTCACCCACACCCAGACATCAACCTCGCCGGCGGCCCAGACCTGCTGGGAGTAGTGCAGCGCGACCTGTGTCTTGCCGACCCCGCCCAGCCCTGAAACCACGCCAGTGTGCATCCGAGGCTGAACAGTCAGAACCGCGGCGTTCCCGTCGCCCTCTAACGCTTCCACCAGCATGCGGGTCGTCCTCGCACGTTCCTGGAACGCTGCCGCCTGCTGCGGAGCGACGCCCGCACGGTACGGCAGCGACACCGCAGGCTTGGGCTGCTGGTGAACGTGCACGTCGCCGTTGACGACGCCCGTTTGAATCAAAGTCCCGGACACGCCGCCGACCACCTGGTTTACCGTGCCGTTGTCGGGCGACACCTCGTTGCGGTGACTCACCGGACCAGTATTTCTCACCGCGCCTAGCGCGTAGGAGCTGGCACGCTGATCCGAACGGCGGAATATCGACCGCGCCCCGCCTTACCTGCGCTTGGCAGGACGTTGCTCACCGCGACACGCCGCATTCTCAGCATTCCGTTCCCTGACCTTGCTGCTTTGAAGAACCATCAAGCCGCAGGCCCAGCAGCTCATCGCGTCGGCGGCAAGCGCGCCGCCTGGCGCCGCGATCGTCGCCGACCTTTCCTGCGTCACGCAGCTCAGCCTCGAAGCCACAGCCGCTCTGTTGACTTTGGCACGCCTCTGCCAGGTAGAAGGCCGCACCCTACGGATCACCGTCTCGGTCTCCGCCCGCCGCAAACTCGCCCCTAGGCCTCGAGACCGTCCTCCCCCTGCAATCACCATCGTGAGCAGCTTGTGATGTCGGATCCCCGTCGTCCAGCCGACCTCACCACCCGAACGTGTGACGGCCTCGGATAGAGGCGATCGGCTCTGGCCACGTCGGTAACCAGAGAGCAGACTGTCGGCAAGTCATCAGGCAGAGGGCCTTCGGTCCGCGTTCCGGTGGCCCAGGTCCGTGGCCCGGTTCAAACCAGAGCCCACCGCGGATCGCCCCAGCCGTCGGTCCCGATGGCCCTTGTGCGCTCCACATAGGTCGCTCCCGCAAGCACGAGTCCATCGCGGCGGCGGGACGCATACCCCTGGCGGATCCGTCAGCCCACCCGACTCGGTTCTGAGCAAAGCGCTGTCAGAAGCGGATGCTTCCCTGCACCATGCTGGTGCCGTGTTCCTGCTGTCCCAACTGCTGGGCCGAGACATCGACCACGGGGAAGGCCTGCAGGGGGAGGGTCGGTGGGATGGCGACATCGGCCTCGGTACCGGCCGTGACTCCCAGCGGGGAACGCGTCACGCTCTGTGGCATCCGTCGACATCCGCATCCAGCGCGTAACAGTGCCCGAAAGCCGCTTCCGGTCACGAAAAGAACTCAGCCGACGATGTTCACGATCATTTCCGCTGGTGACCACAGTGAGCGACTGACTCACTATCGTTACCTAGGGTAATAAATTGAAACTTCAAGTTCACTCGTTCGGAGCAAGTGGAGACGTGACACGTCGCCCCGAGCTGCATTACGACATGAGCGCGCACTGTCACTGGCCGGCGGCGAGCCCGCGAGACGACGACCTACCCCCACCTCCGGAGCTGCGGACAACGGAAACTGCACGTCCAGCCCGACCTGAGCCTATGGGTCAACGGCCGCTGCCGGTTCGTCGGCGAACTCAAATACCGCATGGACACCGGCACCGGAGACGCCCAGCACCTCTACCAAACCCTCGCCTACGCAACCGCCACCGGACTGCCCGACGCAACACTCATCTACGCCGACGGCCCACCGACCGGCAGCATCCACAACCTGCCCCGCGCCGGCACCAGAATCCACGTGCGACACCTCGACCTTGCCGCGAGCACCGACGAGATCCTCGGACAGATCAGGCGCCTTGCCCAGCACATCAAGCACGACGTCGCGCATCCCGCCAACCCGGGACGCTCCGGCCCCTGATCTAGCTTCCCCCTGCCGGCTGCAATCGGTAGCGAGTTGAACTCAGCGCTGATATTGACAGAAAAACGTGGCGGCTCGACCGCTTACCGCCTCGAACGAGGTACCTCCCTGGCCAGCAGATCTAGCATCACCGACCCTGATGATTGTGGCGGGGAAAGTCATAGTTGCTCGAGTTCGGAGGCGACGTCGTGGACGCCCCGGCTGATCCCTGGGCTGAGCTCGACGCCCTATGGGGGAGTGCCCCCGCCTCAGCCGCCGAGACGAACGCGCAATCGTTCGCCTTCTACGGCAGGTGCTCGACCGAGGACCAACAAGACCCAGCCACATCTCGTAGCTGGCAGTTGCGCAACGCGTGCCGGTTCGTGGAGCCGCTCGGCGGCCAGGTCGTCGAGGAGTACTTCGACATCGGCCAGTCCCGCTCGGTTCCCTGGCATCGCCGACCGGAGGCCGGTCGCCTCCTCGACGGGCTCAGGGCCACGACGCGCCGGTGGACGGCGGTCGTCGTCGGCGAAGGCACCCGGTGCTGGTTCGGCAACCAATTCTCCCTCACTGCACCACGCATGGCCGCCTACAACGTCCAGCTGTGGGTTCCCGAGCTCGGCGGCTGCTATCAGCCCCGCAACCCCTCCCACACCATGCTGATGAGCCTCCTCGGCGGCATCAGCGAATCCGAACGCCAACACGTCCAAGCCCGCGTCCGCGCCTCCATGGACGCCCAAGTCATCAGCGAAGGGCGCCACGAAGGCGGACGAGCCCCGTACGGCTACGTCGTCGTCGACGGCGGACCCCACCCCCACCCGCGCAAAGCCGCCGACGGCCTCCAACTCCGCATCCTCCACATCGACGACGAAGCAGCCGACATCGTCCGCCGCATCTTCGCCGACTACCTCCGCGGCCTCGGCGACCACGCCATCGCCACCGGACTCGACCACGACCACATCCCCTGCCCCTCCGCACGCCACCCCGAACAAAACCCGCACCGCCGCGGCGACGGCTGGCTCGCAAGCACCATCCGCTCGATCCTCGAAAACCCCCGATACACCG
Organism: Amycolatopsis sp. cg9; assembly: GCF_041346945.1. Taxonomy (NCBI): domain Bacteria; kingdom Bacillati; phylum Actinomycetota; class Actinomycetes; order Pseudonocardiales; family Pseudonocardiaceae; genus Amycolatopsis; species Amycolatopsis sp. cg9. The sequence goes on from NZ_CP166850.1 coordinate 9,186,578, forward strand.
GCTACGCGGTCTTCGGTCGCTGGACCAAAACAGAAGTCCTCCTCGACCCTGATGACGTATCAGCCGGCCACGCCGTCCGCTTCCGGCGAGCACCACCCGACCGAGTGGTCCGCTCCCGCATGCCGGCACATGCACCGATCATCACAGTCCAGCAGTTCACCCAGGTGCAGCTCCTCCGGCGGGCAAAGACCCTCACAGGCCGAAGCAAAGCTGACCGCCACGGGCGCCGTACACGCCACACGTACCTGTTTCAAGGACTCATCCGATGCGCCGCCTGCGATCGAAAGATGGTCAGCTCAACAACAGGCCCGCACCGCTACTACCGCTGCATACGGCGCGGGTCGACCAATCCACCGACGCATCCTTACTCGATCTCGGTCAGAGAAGATCACGTGCACCGAGCAGTCAAAACATGGCTCGAAGACCTCGACGCCTCCGAGGCGGCGGTTAAATCGACCCTTGCCCCTCTCGTTGAGACGCCCTCACTCAGCGATGAGCCAGCAAGAACTTACCGCGCCTTGCAGCTTCTAATTGCTTACGACCATCGCACCGCGACCTTGACGATGACCTTGCAACCGCCTGGCTTGGGCCCTCGGCTGCACAATCGCATGCGACTATGAGCTGAGCTCTCGCGCTGATGGCAGCCGGCACAGTGCAGTCAGCCGCGGCTAGCACGCAGCGCCGGGCCAGATCACGGACCTCGAGCAGCGTCAGCGGGGTGCGCCGCCAGGTCCACCCCGGGCAATGGAGCTTCGCGGCGTCGGCGGTGACGGTCGGGCTGAACCTATGCCAGAGCACAGCGACCTGACTTGCTGGACGTCACAGCAGAGACCTCGACAACCACCAACGTCGAGCCGCCAGCCCGGCCAGGCTCTCCGCCGGCGGCACTGCCTGCTCGCGCGTCGTCGTCGCCGCGGTCGCCGAGCCTGTCGTCCCACTGCTGGAAACAGCCGGGCACGAAGGGTCGCTGCGGCTCTACCGCGACACTCACGGCCATCCTCATGTCCGGGATCAGCGCGGTGAACGGGTTCCCCTGCGGAGCCGGGCGAGGTCGGGCAACGCGATCAGCTCCAGCTGCCCCGGCGAAGGCGTGCGGCGGGCCGCGCCCTCGAGGCAGCGACCGCAGGTGATCTCTTCATCGGTGACCTGCAGCCGGTCCTGGAAGTCCCAGCCGCCGATCGCGGCTCCGCGGGCAGGCAGCCACTGGTCGTTGACCTCGTGAACGGTGCACGGCCCCGAGCACCGGGGTGCGCGGCGGCCCAGACCGCCGGCTCCGCAACGCCGGCGGGGCGGGCGTGGCGGGTGCGGCGCCGGAACACGCCCAGCCCGCCCCCGGGCCGCGCGATCGGGGACAGCTCAGGCAACAAGCTCGGCTCCGGGGCGGCGTCCATGACCTCCACGGCGACAGCAACTCCCGGTGATATTCCGGCGCCATACGGTGACAATGCCGCCGCAACGGCCGAAGAAGAAAGAGCTCATGCCACGCACGATCCGGCCGCGGTGTCACCGGCGGCCGATGTCGGCGACACCCCGACGCAAAGCCGGCAGGACGTCGCAACCGAAGTCGGTGGCAAGGCCCGTCTTCCCCACGGGCCTCGCCACCACAAACAGCCTAGCGCATACTCGAACTCGCGTTCGACAACGTCACCGGTCTCACGCTCGAGCCGCCGCTGCGCCCGAATCTCGAGCAGCTGCGCTACCGCTGCCCGGCCGGGCACGACCTGAGCGTGGCCGGCGCGGTCACCGGCGCCTGCCACGCCCTCGGCGTGCTGCAACGCACCTGTCTGGCCTGCGAGGCCCTGCGCGCGTCCCGGACGAGCTGGGCGTTGGTCGACGTCCACTGCCAGGCGCAGGTCCCCGCTGCAGAGCACGACGGGACCCGCCTCGAAGTTGTCGTCGCGCCAGCGGTCCCGGCCGGTCTCGGCGTCCTGCAGCTGCGCCGCGGCGCGACGCTGTTCGCGGCGGCCGGACTGCTGCCGTGCGGGACCTGCCGCCGGGCCGTGCTCGCCGACCTGACTGTGCCCGACCCGCACGCCCTTCAGTCACAAGGTCCACTTCCAATCGGCTCGTGGCGTTTATTTAACAGTCCACCTAGATTTGCCATCGCACTTGGATGACCAGCCTTCGACGCCTCACGATACCAGCGCTCCGACTCCGTCAACTGGCCCCGCTTCTGCAATAGCGTCCCAAGATTGTTCATTGCGTCCACATTTCCAATCGCGGCAGCACGGCGGAACCACCCCTCCGCCTCGACCTGCTCGCCACACTTTTGCAACAACGCACCCAGGTTCAGCATGGCGCCTGCAAGAGTAGCATTTGCCGCCTTTTGATACCAGAAGTCAGCCCCAGTCGAATCGCCGCAACTCTGCAGCAAAAAGCCGAGGTTTTTCATCGCCACCGGATGACCAATCTCGGCCGCTTGACGGTACCAAAGATCCGCCTCGGCTATTTTTCCTCGATTCTGCAATAACACACCCAAGAAGTTCATTGCACTTGGATGACCAGCCCTGGCCGCCTGGCCATACCAGCGCTCCGCCTCGGTGAATTTTTGTTGCTTCTGCAGTAGCGCTCCAAGGTTAGACATCGCCCCACTGAGCCCGGCCTCAGCAGCTTGGAGGTACCAATGTTCCGCCTCGATCGAGCCGCCTCGCTTCTGCAACAATGCAGCCAAGTTATTCATTGCCTCGACGTTGCCAATTTCGACGGCTTGACGGTACCAGCACTCGGCCTCAGTCAACTCAAGCTTATTCTGCAAAAGTAGACCAAGGTTGTTCATTGCGTCACAGTTCCCTGCTTCAGCAGCTTTGCGCCAAGCAAGTTCGGCGACCTCAGGGAGGTCGTGGAGTACTAAAGCTTGGTACCCAATAGAAGTTAGCTCACTAACCGCCGCTACATCGACTGCAATTTTCCATGCAGCAATTGGGACAGACCTACCGGCAGCCGCGAGCTGCTCAAGCGCCAAATCGTAAACACGGAAAGCGGCGCCACCAACGGGTTCCAGCAACGAAACGGTCGGGTTGATTTCACGAGTCGCCCATTCGAGGGCAGCGCTGTACTTTTTCTCGTCGTCGAGCTCAGATCGCCGTCGACCAGACAACCGCAACGCCGCAAGCCTCCGGAGCAGCGCCCTGGGGACCGGTCGGGTGATACCCATGAGCGACCAATCCGCGGCACCTACAACCAGGGCATAGCCGAGAGGACTTGCGTTCTTACCCACAGCAAGCTGGTCAAGGACATGCTGAGCAGCACCCACATACTCGCCGATTCCGATTCGAATGATTCGTCCGCGAATATCTTCATCGGGTATCGCGCGCCGCAGATCTTCTTCGGTGGGTCGATCTAGATCGCGGTCAAGTAGAACCAGATTGAAGAGCCGCAGGACGTCCCACTCGGGCGGTCGCAACTGGTCCGTGGGCTGGAATCGATCCCACTCATGTGCCCGCAAAGTCGCCACAACCCAGTTCGACTCACAGAACCGTTGAACGAGGCCCGCGGTGACACAGCCACCGACGAGAAACCTCTCGAGGTCGTCAAGCCAGATGACATGTTGTCGTGGAATGATTTCAGCTTTTTCGAGGTCACCGAGGGCGCTCGGGGAATCCGGTAACAAGAGCAGCTTGTCTCGCAAGGTCCGTCCAATCGTGGCGGCCGCCAGGCGGGTCTTGCCAACCATGGAGGGCCCCACGATCAGGACCGGCCGACGCGCGCGCAGATGATCGCCGACCTCACGCTCCTTGACTGCTCTCGAGACGTACGGGATATCGACCACGGCCGCGTGGACACGCAACTCTTCCAGGCTCACGTCGGCCACAACTTTGCCCACTGCGTTCAGGCTGCGATGAACGAGCGCCAGCTCGGCTGCCCGCTGCTCCCGCCAACGCTGCCACAGGGGACCTACACCACCGACGGTTACAGCCAGTCCCGCGGCCCCACCGCCAATCCACCATGCAGCGCCCTGCCATTTCTGGAGCGTGGCCAGCCCACCAGCACCAAGTAGCAATGCAGCTAGCACAGCGACAACGAGTCTTTGACTCTGTGGTCGAAGCCTGTCCCTGCCCACGACACCTCCTCTGGCCCAAACGACCAATCGCACCAGGGCAGCTAAACGTTATGAGGGTCGCCGCCGGACTCGCGAATCAGTAGCTCAGCTGTTACCGAGTCCAGTTGATACTGGAGTCAGCGAGGCTGACCGATTGCGGGCAAATCCTGCCGTTCGCATCCTGTGGCACCTCCACTCCTCAGGCAGACACAAAGGAGCCCAGATCAACAGTCCTAGGAAGCGCTCACACGCGCCATGACTCCGCAGTGAGTGCTCGCCGTCACCGGGCGCTATGCCCAGCTGCTCGTCGGCGCACTCTGCCTGCTCTGCTTGCTCGGCTTGCGTTGCAGAAACTGATCAGCTGGAGCCCACGCACACGAACGGTCGCCGGTACGGGTCCTGCGTAGTGACCCGGGCAAGTGCGCTCGCCGGCCGGCTGCCCGCCGCGATGCGCCGGTGGAACTCGATCATCGCTTGCGTCGCGGCGCTCCTGCCGACCGGCGTCGCTGCGGGCCCGGTCGAGTAGCCACTGCTGTTGCTGGGCGACGGTGACGTGGCCGAGGGGTTTGGTGGACTCCCATCCCTTACGACGTCCGGACCGGACCGGGTTGGCCGTCAGCCGGAATTGCCACTGCTGGCCAGCGCGGAGGCTGCCGAGGAGACCGTCGTAGGCGGCGGTCTGCCAGGCGTGAGTGGTGGGCCAGCCGGCCTGTTCGACGAGGTGCTGCAGGTCGGGTTTGTCGGGGCTGACGATGAACAGCAGGACGCGGTGGGTGGCGTAGGTGTCCACACGCCACAGGACGCGCCCGTCTTCGGCGGGGCGGGCGTCGGGGAAGCCGGCGAGCACGGCTGCGTGCATGGCCTGGGGTGAGGCGAGAAGTTTTTGCGCGCCGCGCCGGCGCGGGTTGAGCTGCATCTTGGTCAGGAACACGCGTCGCCTCCCAGCAGGGTCATCGGGTCGTGCTCGGCCAGCGGTTCGGCTGTGCCGTTCGGATTGGGGACCTGCACGGTGTCACGGACGATGGCGCGCCAGGCGTATTCGCGCCGGCCCGCCGCCCTGTTCATGACCCCCGCCATCACCGGCCTTCTCGCGCGCCACACGGGACTAGAGGTCGACGCCGAGCAGGCCCGTGATGGGCTGGGATGCCTCCACCGGTTGAACCTGATCACCGAAGACCCGTGCTCGGGCACGCGGACGGTGCGGGTGCATGCGTTGGTGCAGCGCGCCACCCGCGACGCTCTGCCCGCCACACGGTTTGCGGCTTTGGCGAGTGCGGCGGCGGACGCGCTGCTGGGCATCTGGCCGGACCCCGAACGAGACGCTGCTCTGGGGCAGGTGCTGCGTGCCAACACCGACACGCTGGCCGCCGGGGCGACATCGGCAGCGCGGCACCCGTTGTGGGCCTTGGGACCGGCGGCAGTCTTCCTCCCTGAGGCTGCCGCCGTCCTGGACACGCTGATCAGCGGCTATCTGGGCTGACGCGGCGTCCGAGCGGCCCGTCTTGAACCGATGGCCTCAAGACTGTGACGCCTCGATGGGGACAGGGTTGAACGGCGCGCCCTCGCTCGTCGTGCGTTCGAATGAAGTGATGCCATCGAAGGTCACGCCGCCGAACCCGGCGGTGCCGGAGAAAGTCACATAGTCGAACCAGGTGGCATCGGAGAAGGTCGCGCGGGCGAAGGAGGCGGCGCTGGAAAAGGTCGCATAGTCGAACCAGGCGGTCTCGGAGAAGGTCGCGCGGTTGAATAAGGCGGCGGAGAAGGTCGCGCGAGTGAACCAGGCAGCGCTGCAGAAGGTCGCGCGTTCAAACCTGGCAACGCCGGAAAAGGTCGCGCGGTCGAACGTGGCGATGTCGGAGAAGGTCGCCTCGCTGAACGAAGCTGAGCCGGAGAAGGTCGCGCGGTCGAATCGGGCTTTCCCTGTCCGTGCGTTATCGAGGGTGAAGTCGATCAGATGGGCGTTGGAGAGGTCGAGATCGATGTCCGCCCAGAAGGCCTCGGGACGGTTTGGGTTGAGATGGTCGGTGAGGATGCGCTGGGCGGCGAGGCGGACTTCGCGTTCTTGGGTCCGTTCCCGGTGTTCGGCGAGGAGCACGCGAGCTTCGTCGGTGTCAGCCTCGGGTGGCTGATCGTCGGGCAAGGTGTAGGGCATGCGCAGGTAGGCGCAGATGACGTTGACGATGCTCTGGCGCTGGCCGGGGTTGCCGTGGGCGAGGCGTTCCAGCGCGTAGAGCCCGGCCATGCGAACCGGGGCCTGCTCCGAGCCGAGCTGGTCGGCGGCCTTGGTGTAGAGCTCGGTGAGGTTCTTCTCGGTCGCGTCGACCTCGCTGTGCCACTGCCGCCGCACGGCAAGCAGCAACGCGAAGATGCCCGTGGTGCCCGCGCCGATCCCAAGCCCGGTCTTGATCGCATCCACCCGGGCAGCCCCGACGTCCTTCGCCGCCGAGGCCTCGCCCAGCAGCCAGCTCGTCGCACCCCACGCCACCACGATGACGACGATGGCCGCGCCGGCCACGAACCACCAGCTCATCACCGGCATCCGCGCCGACGGCGCCCGGCCGCCCCGCAACAACCGGGTCCCCACGGCAACGCACGCCACCGCGACTGCCAGCAGCACCAGCGCTACCGCGTGCGGCCGGGCCCATCGCCCCAGCGCCGCCCAGTCCGGCCACCCCAGCAGCACCGACACCGCCGCCAGCAACGACAGCCCACCCAACGCCATCATTCCACCGGCCTGCCGCGGCACCGCGCGACGGCTATCCCACCTCGTCATACGAGAACAATCGCGCGGCCACGCTCCGTCGCTACGAACTACGGTCCCGCCGCAGCCCCACAGCCAACACAGCGTCACAGATCGCTGACAGCGTGCTCGTCGAACTCGCTGTGCCCTTGAACTCTCTTCCTCTGCGTCGCGATGCGCGGAGGAATCTTGCGACTACGTGATGGCTGCGAGCAGTCCCCGCTGATGATCCGGCCAGAGCCGATGCCGCACATCCCCGTGCAGCTCGTCGACGCCGACCCAGCAGCCGCCGGCGTCCTCCGGCAGGGCCGGTCGCTCGCTTCGCCCGAGGTCGATGTGCACGGTGAAGGTGCAGGTCCAGGCGTGCAGGATGTGCGGGCTGCTGATCGGCCGGATCGTGCGCACGATTCGCATCCGCGCGTCGACGGGCACACGCACCCCGGTCTCCTCGCACACCTTGCGGGCCGCGGTGGTGAAAATGCCGCGCGTGTGACCGTCCGGTCTCCGGCGCGCCACTGCGCCGGGCTGCGGCCTTCGTCGGCCGGGATCGCGTAGCCGCCGGTCAAGCACGGGATCCGGCCGCGGTCGGCGTCGCGGGTGGTCAGCAGCACTGCCCCTGCCGCGGTGACCACGGCGTCGACGACTGCGGTCTCGCCGAGCCACCAGGCGAAACCCAACTCGGTCGGCAGCCCGATCCGCTGGTCGGCCAGCAGCTGCGCGTGGTGGGGGTGCGTGGTCGGCCGTGCTGGTCGAGCACCCACCCCCGGGACCGGAAGTAGTTCTGCAGCGCCGCGGGTATCTGGACGCATGTCGAGGACGGCGTCGGCATCTGGATGAGTTAGTCCGGCATGTCGCCGCTGCGATCGCTGTGACCATGCAAATTCAACTGGGTTTCGCTCCCGGTGCCCTGGTCGGCGAACGGCGCTACACCGGGTGGAACTCCCCGCGCGAATGTTGTTTCATCGATTCTGACCAAGTCGCCGAATGTCACATCACCAAAAAAGGCTTCGCAAGCGAACTCTACCTCGTCCATGTAGACATCTCCCGCAAATCTTGCGCCGTTAAAACTAATTCCACCAGCGAACCTTGCCCCAGTAAATCCAGTGCCTCCACTGAATTTCGCACCGGCAAACGATGTGTTTCCAGAAAATTTCACTTCACGAAAGCCTGCGTCCGCGTCGAACTTTGCATAACTAAATTGGGCATATCCGGCCACCTCCACATCATCGAAGGCGGCAATTCCCGCGAATTCAACAGCCTTGAAATATGCCTTATTCGCGAACTTCGAATCTATGAACCACGCATTCCCGGAAAACTTCGCATCTTCGAAGTTGGCATTCTCGACGAACCTTGCACCGATGAACCACGCCTCGTTGACCGCACAGTGCCTGAAGTCGAAGACGTAAAGGACAGCGCCGTTGAGGTCGAGGTTGATGCCATCCCAGAAGCTGGCATCCGGGTGCTCTCCGTGCCCGGGACGCAGGTGGCGGCAGAGAAGTCGTTGCGCAGTCAGCCGGACCTCGCGTTCTTGCCGGGCTTCACTGTCGGCCTGGGCCCGGGTGAGCGTTCCGGATGCGCTGTCGAGTTTCTGCTGCGCAACGGTTGTTCTCGCTGAGGTGGAAGTCATTAGCGGGCGCCGTACGCCTAGTCGAGGGGAGCCTGATGCGCCCGGCAGCGCATGGGGTGTACGAAGGTAAGCGCAGATCACGTCGACGATGGTCTGCCGCTGGTCAGGGTTGTTCTGCGCGACCCGTTCCAGAGCGTAGAGACCGCCATGGCGAACTGCGGCTTTGTCGGAGCCGAGTTGCTCGACGGCTTTCAGGTACAGCTCGGTGAGCCGTCGTTCGTGCGCGTCGTGCTCGGCGTGCGCTGCGGCGCGGTCAGCGACGGCCTGGTTCTGTGCCGCCACACGCACGGCCAACTGGTGGGTCTCATACTTATGCAACAGGTCCAGCTCGGCGGAGCGCTGCCGGCGGACCGCCAGCCACAGCCCGACCAACCCGCCGAGCCCGATACCGAGCGCTCCGGCGGTCCGCAACGCGTCCAACTGGCCCGTCGTCGCGCCGCGGCCCAGCAGCAGCCATGCCGCTCCACCCGCGACAGCGAGCATCACTGGAACGCCGGCCGCGATCACCCAGCGCGGAATCGGGTGTAGCACCGGCCGTGTCGATGGCACGCCCGACTCCGGCAGGCCGGAGGTCTCGGTGGTTACTGGATGGGTTGGCGTGGAGTCCCCTCGTTCCGTCACCACTGCATCGTCGCGCGATGCCTGCGACGACGCGACGATGACACGAATTCAGGCCTCGTCCACCGTCGCCTGGTCGCCTGGGCATCGCCGGACTGCACGGCAGCGACATCGATCGCATCCTGACCAGCTCGCGGCAGGACCAGCTGCTCGGCGGGGACTCGGGTTCGGTCAGCCGATCCCGAGCACGGACTTGGCGGTGGTCCAGTTGTTCAGCATCGCCGTCTGCGCGGCGGACAGGGTGACCTGGTGGGCGCAGACAGCCTTCTTCACGGCGTTCTCCACCGAGTCCTTGCTGTAGGAGTTCGGGCTGCCCGCGTGCGGCTCCGGCCAGAGGTTGCGCGGGTCCTTCGGAGCCCCGCCGAGCTCCAGCGGAAGGAAGTGGTCCTCCTCGTAGTCAGACATGCTCGTGTCGCTGTAGCCGTAATCGATGATGCCCTGCTGCTTCAACCCGTTGGTGTAGCTCGTCGACGGGCGGATCGTGGCCGTCCAGCCGGACACACAGATCGTCGAGCCGATCGTCGACTGGGTCACGTCCGGGTTCTTCGCCCCCGGTGTGCAGGCCGGGTCCGGCAACGGCAGGTAGACCTGAAAGCACGACGCCGTCGTCGACAGCGGGCCCGCAGCCATGGTTCCGGCGGCGTAGGCAGGGATACCGGCCAGGCCGACGGTGACCGCGGCGGCGGTCACGCAGGCACGAACAACGATGCGGCTCATCCGAGTCCTTTCCAGAACGACAGCGAGCCCCCAGGGCCCGGCTTTGCTTGGTCGCCTTCACCATGCGCAGCGCCGGCGACGCCACCATGACAGTGAAGAAGCCACCAGATGACCACACCACTGCGAAACTGTTCACCGCGATGGCTTTGTGTCACATCGTCCGGAACATCCCGACCTTCGGCGGGTCAGCCGTCACGACCTCGTGCACTCTCGGCGCAATGCCGTCCGGGCGCGGTGTCACAGCAGGCCGGCCTGGTGCAGGCGGAGCACCGCGGCGAGCACGCCGCTGCTGCTGAGAAGGGCACCGAGCAAGATCTTGAGCAGGGTCAGCGCCCGTGCGGCGCGCTGGTGGTCGGTGGTCGTGAGCGCGACCGCGGCGGCGGCGCCGGCGGCGGTGAGCAGTACCAGCGCGATGAGGGTGATCAACGGCGTCCACATGATCATGTCCTGTCCTCGGAGGTCGCGAGCCGGCTTCCCCGTGCTCGAGGACCAGCCGACCAGCCGCGGACAGGGTCCGGCACGGGCTCCGTACCGACCCGGACGACGGAGTCTGCGGGTCAGCACGCTGTGGCGGGCTGACCAGGAAAAATCTGGGAACGCTGGTGGCGGGAGTACGGTGTCCGGCACTGTCCGGTGACCGTCGCCGGACGGCGACAGAGACGCACCGGGGATGGTGGGCATGGATCCGGCGGCGATCAGCACGCTGTCCCAGCTGGCTGATGCCCTCGATCAGCTGCGACAGGAGCGATCACTCTCGCTGCAGGGTCTGGCCGATGCCGCCACGAAGCTGCCGGCGCGAGGCGGGCGGCGCCCGGCTCTGCCGCGGTCGACCACCAGCCACCTGCTCAACGCCAAGTCCGTGCCCGAGGCCGACACGATGGCGACGTTCCTGGCCGCTTGCGGCCTCCACGACCAGGAGTCGCAGCGGCCGTGGCTGCAGGCGCTGGAGCGGGTGGCCACCCAGCACCAGCGGCGCCCGCCGGGCGCGGTGCGGGTCCGCGACGCGCGGCCCCGGGTGCTGGGCGTTCATGCCGCGATCCAGACCGCCGGGCCGCCCGAGCACGCGCAGTCCGGGCCGGGTGAAGGTGAGCTGCCGCTGTATGTGCCTCGGGACTTCGACGCCGACCTGCGCACGAAACTCACCCTGGCCGGGCAGCAGGGCGGGTTCGTGCTGCTGGCCGGGGACTCCTCGGTCGGGAAGACCCGCGCCCTGTTCGAGGCCGTGCAGGCGGTGCTGCCGGACTGGTGGTTGCTGCACCCCCGCGACGCCGAGCTGCTGCGGGAGTTCACCGCGCATCCGGCCGGGCGGACGGTGGTGTGGCTGGACGAGCTGCAGGACTACCTCGACTTTGCCGGGGGCGTGCTGGCAGGCCAGGTCCGTGAGCTGATCGCGGCCGGGGTGGTGCTGGTCGCGACGTGCTGGCCCGGCGAGTACAGCAAGCGAGTGGCGCTGCCCGAGGACGGTCGACCGGACGACTCGTATGCCAACGACCGGCGCCTGCTCGACCTGGCCGACGTGCTGCATGTGCCAGGCCAGTTCAGCACCCACGAGCGGCGCCGCGCCGAGGAACTCGCCGGCACCGATCGCCGGATCCGAGTCGCGCTCGACACCCCCGACGCCGGTTTCACCCAGGTGATGGCTGCGGGCCCGGAACTGATCCGCCATTGGGAACAGGCGCCCGCCTATGCCAAGGCGGTCATCACCGCCGCACTTGACGCCCGCCGTGTCGGCGCCCACGCGCCCCTGACCCGCGACTACCTCGCCGACGCCGCACCCGGCTACCTGAACGAGCGCGAAATAGCCACCGCTCCCTCGGACTGGCTCGACGTTGCCCTGAACTACGCCACTAGATTGCTACACGGCGCCACCGCCACCCTCACCCCGGTCGCCGCCGGCATGGGAAGCATCGCCGGCTACCACGTCGCCGACTACCTGCACCAGCACGCCCTGCATGTCCGCCGTACCGAGCATCTTCCCGACGCCGTCTGGCGCGCGTTGGTCTGCCACCACCACTCCGATGACACCTCACGCCTCGCCAGCAACGCCCAACGCCGCGGCCGCGATCACGAAGCGCTCACTCTGAACCAGCAGCTTGCCGACAGGGGTGGCATGGTCGCCGCCTATCGGTTGGCCGGGCTGCTCGCTGAGCTGGGGCAGGTCGAGCAGCTGCGCGCCCGCGCCGACAACGGCGACAGGTTTGCCGCTGGCCGGTTGGCTATGCTGCTGGCCGAGCAGGGGCAAGTAGACGAGCTGCGCGCCCGCGCCGAGCACGGCGACGCGCGTGCTGCCGCCCAGTTGGCCGAGCAGGGGCAGGTCGACGACGCCATCCGGCTGCTGCGCGCCCGCACCGACAACGACGACAGCTTTGCCGCCGTGCGGTTGGCTGCGCTGCTGGCCGAACGGGGACAGATCGACGACGCCATCCGGCTGCTGCGCGCCCGCGCCGACAACGACGACGCGACCGCTGCCATCCCGTTGGCTGAACTGCTGGCCGGGCAGGGACAGATCGACGACGCCATCCGGCCGCTGCGCGCCCGCGCCGACAACGACGACGGGACCGCTGCCATCCGGTTGGCTGAGCTGCTGGCATCGCAGGGACAGGTCGAGCAACTGCGCGCCCGCGCCGACAACGGCGACAGCTTTGCCGCCAACCGTTTGACTAAGCTGCTAGCCGACGAGGGACAGGTTGCGGAACTGGAAAGAGAATTGGCGGCAGGAACGTCAGGTGCAGTCGCCGCTCTGCGTCACCTGCGGTCTCAGGTTCCGCCTCACTCGGATTGACAGCTGCAGCGCGGATCTCGCCCATCCGACAGACCAATAAGGCCGCCAACGCTACTGGCGCCGCGAGTGCCAGGGAGCAGATTCACGAGCACGTGTCGCCAGCGCGATGGGGGTAGAAAGTTCCGGGCGCGGTGCTCGATCGGGTGACAACTGTCGCGTGGCCGACCCGATCGCCGCGACGATGTCGATCATGAGCGCGACCGCGCCTCGCGAGGTGGGGGTTCAGCGAGTACCCGCCGCGAGTGGCTTCTGTTGGATGTGCGGACGTCCGGCGGTGGCCGGGGAACGTCTGCCCGGACGCCGGCGACGGCACCGTGTCCGCCTTCTGTGCCGCCAGCACGACCAGGCGGTGTTCGGCGAGCCCGGCCGGGCCGCGGACGAAAAGCAGAAGAACGCTGTCCAGCCACCGTCCGCGAGAGGCGCGAAGTAGCCACCCGGTCCCCGCACCCGCCGGGGCGACCGCCGCGGCACCTCGACAGCACCCGGCCGTCGGCCAATGCGACTCAACCCCGGTCAGGGCAGTTCGACGTACGGCAGGCCGACGGCGGCGAGCTTGGTCTGCAAGTTGATGTCGCCGGTGGCGACGTAGACCGCCGATCCTGGATGATCGGACTGCAGCAGGAGAGTGGAAGCAACGAACCGGTCGTCGGGCACGCTCAGGTCCAGCCAGGAGGGAAGTCGATCGTTCTTCGGCTCGATGTGCTCGAACACCGCCCACACCTCGCCGGCAACACGTACACCGCTCTGAACGTTTCCGTTGTTGCGCAGGCCTTTGAGCCGTCGTTCGGCACGCTTGGCTGCCTCGCGTAGGTCTTGCGTCCTGCCGCCACGCTTGAGGTCGTCGATCTCGCGGAGGACGACCGGGAGCAGGTGGACCATGTACTTGGCGCCGAGCGTGCTGACGTGTACGGCCAGGTCCGGGTTGTCGATGAGGGTGTTGGTGTCGACGGTGAGCCGGGTCGTGTACTCGTCGGCGGGAAGAAGGTTGGTCAGGCCACCGAGACCGTCCACTGTCTTCGCCAGCTGGCGGACAGCCTCGTTCAGGGTCGGCGGGACGTCGTGCGCGCCGCTTGTCCTGACCAGCCAGGATTCCAAAAGTTGGAAGTTTGAGTCCAGCCGCTCCCGGACGATGGGGGTCGGGTGGGGAAAGAGCAGCCGGAATCGCGGCTCCCAGTCACGGACTCGGCGCAGCAACGACATCCGATCGGCCTCGAGAACATCTGGGCTCGGTGCCCATCCCCAGGTCGGGTGGCCGATGAACAGCACGCCGCTGCCAGGGCGATTCGGATCGACGTTGATGATCTCGGAGGCCGACAGGATCTCGGCGAAGGCGGCGTGGATGTCGGTCAGCTCGGTCAGCAGGCGTCGCGCGTACGGCTCGGGTGCAGGTGAGCTGGTCATTGGTCGTGGCACGGTGCTCCTCTCGGGCGCTGCGGGGCCAATCGGATGCAGCTCGGTCGACCCGCCCGCTCGTGCCGCTGCCCGCCGACGCCTCTGCCGGGACCACGCCGACGGCGACGTCCGCTAACCGACCGCACGTGAGCGAACCGGACTGCCGCGAGCGCGTCAGCCGCCAGCGATCTCGATCCAGGAAGATCGGTCCCAAAGCATATGTGCCGGGTTCAGCGACTGGCTCAGCTCCCCGTCCGTCGGCGTGAAGTAGGTCCTGCCGTCGGGCAACGCGCGCCAGCGTCCACCGCCGAGCGACGCCCCCTCCGCTGCCTCGTACATGTTGCTGTCCTGCCTCAGCGAAGGTGATGCGGGACCACGCCTCCTGACTGCGCGGCATCAGTCTCATCGAGTTCGCCGCTCCTGGTTTGTCTCAGCAAATGTGATCCCAGCAGAAGCGGAGGGGCTGATCGTCTCGGCCGGGGGTGCGTCGCCGATGTACGCGGTAGTGCCGGCGCGGTGAAGAGACGGCGTTACCGACTGGATCAGGATCACGCCGAGGATCATGCCGATTCCGCCTGCCCAGACCGCAAGCAGGAACAAGGTGCGTATCGAGCACAGAACCTTCATTCGTCCGCTCCTCCCGACCGAGGTGCTCTGCTGCTGGCTTCGGCCTGTTCGGCAGTGCTTCCATCACAGAGCGATCACTTTTGGTCATACTGACAATTCATTGCTGTCCCTCGAACGGTAACGCCGAGACCACTTCTGGTCAATGAGACAAGAAGGTAGGGTGTTGGCCATGAGGATCCAGGAGCTGCCCCTGTGCGCGGTCGCGGTCGACTTGGCGATTCTCACGGTCCGCGAGCAGACACTGCAGGCCTTGGTCATCGAGCGCGCCACCCCGCCTCACCAGGGAGTAGCCGCCCTTCCGGGCGGTTTCCTGCTGGCCGGGGAGACGCTGGACGATGCCGCTCACCGCAAGCTGACCCAGGAGACCGGCCTGGATGTCACGCACCTGCACATCCGCCAGCTGCACGCCTACAGCGACCCCGGCCGCGATCCCCGCGGCCGGATCGTGTCCGTCCTCTACGTCGCGTTGCTGCCCGACCTTCCCCTGCCTGCCGCCGGTGGCGGCGCCGCGACCGCGACCTGGCGGCCCGCCGAGGAGTTGCTGGCCCAGCCGGACGAGCTGGCGTTCGATCACCACCAGATGCTCGGCGACGCCGTCGAGCACGCCCGCGACAGCCTCTCCGACACGACTGTGGCCACCACGTTCTGCCCACCGGAATTCACCATCGCCGAACTCCGCACGGTCTACGAGGTCATCTGGGGCACCAGGCTGGATCCCTCGAACTTCCACCGCAAGGTCACCCGCGCCGAGGACTTCCTCATCCCGACCGGCAAAAAGACCGCCACCGACGGCGGCCGACCGGCCGCACTGTTCCGCGCCGGACCGGCCACCCGGCTGCACCCCGCCCTGCAACGCGAACGCCACCCGAAAACCCCATAACCCGACACCAGCACTGCGCACTCGCTCAACCACCGGCACGAGCACGCGGAGGATGCCATGACCACCAGCAACGACACCGTGCTGGGCACCGCGGTGATCTGCACTGCCCTGGACGTCGAGTACCGCGCAGTCCGCGAGCACCTGGACGGCCCCCTCGACGAACGCGAGAAGAACGGCACCCTCTACCAGGTCGGCACCTTCGCAACCGGCCACGGACGCTGGGTCGTCGCACTCGCGCAGACCGGAGCCGGAAACACCCAGGCCGGGATCGAACTCGAACGCGCGATCTCGGTGTTCCACCCGCAGATCGTCCTGTTCGTCGGCGTGGCCGGCGGCCGCAAAGACGTCGACCCCGGGGACGTCGTGGTCGCCGACGAGATCTACGATTACGAGTCCGGAAAGGACACCGCCAGCGAATTCCTTCCCCGCATCAAGACCAAGGCGCCGGCGCACCGGCTGATCGCACGCGCGAAAGCCCTGGCCCGGGACGATGCCTGGCAGCACCGCATCCTGCCCACCACCCCACAACCGCTGCCGAAGGCGGTGATCAAGCCGATCGCCGCGGGCAGCAAAGTGATCGCCGACCAGAACGCCGCCACCGCCCGCTACCTGGCCACCTACTGCGGGGACGCCGCCGCGGTGGAGATGGAGGGCTACGGGTTCCTGCACGGCGCCTACGTCAACGACACTGTCCAAGCCCTGGTCGTGCGCGGCATCTCCGATCTGCTTTCGGGCAAAACCGAGACCGCCGACGCACACTGGCAGCCCACCGCATCCTGCCACGCCGCCGCGTTCGCCTTCGAACTTCTCGCCCGCCACACCACACGGCCGACCCCGTCGCCAGGCGCGATCCCGCAACAACTGCTCGCGCCGCCGGCGCGGTTCGTCGGCCGCGCCGACCAGCTGGCGGAGCTCGACCGCGCCCTCACCACGCCCGAGGGCTCCTCGCCCGGAGCCGGTCCGGGCGGCGGCCCGACGGCGGTGATCTCCGCGATCGGCGGCACCGGCGGCATCGGCAAAACCTGGCTCGCCCTGACCTGGGCACACCGGCACCTGGAGCGGTTTCCCGACGGGCAGCTGTTCGTCGACCTGCACGGCTTCAGCCCCACCGGCGAACCGGTGCACCCGACGACGGCGGTGCGCGGGTTCCTCGACGCCCTGGGCGTCGAGGAACCCGCGCACCGCATCCCCATCGACCTCGACGCCCAGGCCGCGCTCTACCGCAGCAAGGTGGCCGGACGGCGGATGCTCATCGTGCTGGACAACGCCGCCACCAGCGACCAGGTCGCACCCCTGCTGCCCGGCTCGCCGTCCTGCACCGTGCTGGTCACCAGCCGGCACCGGCTGGCCTCACTGATCGACCGGCACGGCGCCCGCCACCTCTCCCTGGACGTCCTGACCCCCGAGGAGGCCCACGGCCTGCTGGCCGCCCGCCTGGGCGCCGACCGCGTCGCCGCCGAACCCGAGGCAGTGGACGAGCTGATCAAGCTGTGCGGGGGCCACCCGCTGGCGTTGTCGATCACCGCGCGCACCGCCGGCACCCGCCCCGACGTCGCGTTGGCCGAGGCCGCCGCCGAACTGCGCGACCTCGGCCTGGAGGCGCTCGACCACGACACCGACCCGGCCGCCAGCCTGCCCACCGTGCTGTCCTGGTCCCTGCGCTACCTCACCGACACCCAGCGCACCGTGTTCGCGCTGCTGGGCATCGCCCCCGGCCCCGACACCACCCCACCCGCCACCGCCGCCCTCACCGGCCTACCCGACCCCCTCGCCCGCCGGACCCTGAGCGGGCTGGAAAACGCCTCCCTACTGGAACGGCGGCAGGGCGGCCGCTACGCCATGCACGACCTGATCCGCCGCTACGCCACGGACACCGCCCACACCACCCTGCCCGAGCAGGCGCGGGAAGCAGCCCTGACCCGGGTAGGGGACTTCCACCTGCACACCGCCCACGCCGCCGACCGCCTCCTGGACCCCCATCGCGCGCTCGTGCGGATTGGGGCGCCCGCGCCCGGCGTGCACCCGCACCCGCTGCCCGACACCACCGCGGCACTAGTCTGGCTGGACGCCGAGCACGCCACCCTGCTGGCCACCCAGCGCACCGCCGCCACTCTCGGCCACCACCACACCGTCTGGCACCTGGCCTGGAACCTGGACACCTTCCACCAGCGGCGAGGACACCGGCACGACGCGGTCACCACGTGGCAGGCCGCACTGGACGCCACCGACCACCTCCCCGACCCCACCATCCGCAGCCGCACCCACCGGAACCTCGGCCGTGCCTGCTCCCTGCTGGGCCTGCACGAACAGGCCACCACCCACCTGGCGCAGGCCCTGGAACTGGCCCTGCGCCACCACGACCCCAACGAACAGGCCCACACCCACCGGATACTCGCGATAACCTGGGAACGACGGGGGGACGACCGACAGGCCCTGGAACACGCCCACCACGCCCTCGACTTCTACCGTGCCCTCGACCAGCCGGTGTGGGAAGCCTACGCGCTCAACGCAGCGGGCTGGCTCGCCGCGCGTCTGGGCCGGTTCGATACGGCCCGCGAGCACTGCCAGGCCGCCCTCACCCTGCACCGACACCACCACGATCCCAACGGCGAGGCGGATACCCTGGACAGCCTGGCTTACATCGCCCACCACACCGGCGACCACCACCAGGCCCTCGACCAATATCACCACGCCCTCACCCTGAACCGCGACCTCGGCTACGCCTCCCGAGTCGCCGGCAACCTCGAGAGCGTGGGCCATTCCCACGCCGCGCTCGGCCGGCACGAGCAGGCCCGCACGGTGTGGCGGGAGGCCCTGCAGCTGTACCGGGACCAAGGCCGCGACGCCGACGCCGAGCGCGTCCAACACCAACTCGACGACCTCGACCACACCTGAACCGCGACGCTGGTAGAAGGCGTCCAGGCTGAGCCTCTACCGAGCTTGGACCGAAGAGTCCTGAGCGCCGCCGCCGGAGGTGGAACGCGGGAACGCGAGCCACCCGAGCTAGCTCGCGTCCGGGACCTCTGTCCAGGTGGGACGATCACGCAAGGTGTGCGCCGCGATCAACGACTGCCGCAGCTCGCCGGCCGTGGGCATGAAATAGGTCGAGTCGTCAGGAAGGATGTACCAGCGTCCGCCGCCGATGGCGGGGCGCTCAGCGACCTCGTAGACCATGGCCCCCGTCAGATCCGGCTCTTCCACCGCGTCTCCCCATCCTCGTTCGGCCTAATACCAGCCTCGGCGGTCAAGCACGCCCGGCTGGAGCCACGCCGGCCGACATGCACATGTCACGTCGTTTACCTGCAGTTACCGCGATCACGTTCGAGAACTCGGCGGATGGCGAAGGGCATGCGTCGAGATCCTTCCGGCTGCGACCACCTGTTCGATCATCCGAGAGCACCCGGTCGCAGGGTTCCATCGGGACACGTTGCTACGCGTGATCACGCTCGGCGGGCAGCGGCTCGAATCGCCCGCCGAGAGGCCAGGTTCGCTGTCGCGCGGACACAGGAGCGACCAGAATGACTGTCGGATGACCAACTAGCTTGTCGCTCCACACACCCCTGTCAAGCGGCAGCCGGGTGGCCGAACGCAAGTCGTTGACCAGCGGCAGGACAGATAGCCTGACGCGCCCGGCGGACGAATACGTCAAATCATCTGGCCCTTTTCGGCGAACCCGCCACGCGTTCACGGTGGGCGCGGGAGCCATCGGGCCTGGGGTGGCGGCCGTCTTGCCACTGCCCCAGGTTCGATGGCGAAACCGGCGAGCGACGCAGGTTCGACCTGCGTCACAAGAGTCCGGCTTGATGCAGGTGGATCACCGCGGCAAGCACACCACTACTGCCGAGGACTGCCCCGAGCAGGATCTTGAGCACGGTCAGCGCCCGCAGGGCGCGCTGGTGGTCGGTGGTCGTGAGTGCCACCGCTGCGGCGGCACCAGCGGCGGTGAGCACCACCAGCGCAAAGAGGGTGATCAACGGCGTCCACATGATCGTGTCCTGTCCTCGATGTCGAGAGCTCGGCCTGCCCGTGCTCGAGGAGGAGCCGATCAGTTGGGGACGGGGTCCGGCATGGGCTCCGTACTGACCCGGACGACGGGTTCGACTAGTCGGCACGCTATGGCGGCCTGGCCAGGGAGGATGCGGCGTTTCCACGAGCTGGGTACGGTGTCCGGTGCTGTCCGGCGACCTTCTCCGGACGGCGAAGCGGAATGCAGGGGGTGGCATGGATCCGACGGAGATCGGCACGCTCCCCCAGCTAGCAGATGCCCTCGACCAGCTACGCCGTGAACGGTCGCTGTCACTGCAGGCGCTGGCCGATGCCGCCAAGAGGCTGCCGGCGCGAGGCGGGCGGCGACCGGCTCTGCCGCGGTCCACCGCCAGTGACCTGCTGAACGCCAAGTCCGTGCCCGAGGCCGAGACGGTGGTGACATTCCTTGCCGCCTGCGGCATCCACGAGAAGGAGGTGCAGCGGCCGTGGCTGCAGGCCCTAGAGCGAGTGGCCACCCAGCACCAACGGCGCCCGCCGGGGACGGTGCGGGTCCGCGACACGCAGCCACGGGTACTGGGGGTGCACGCCGCGATACAGACCACCCTGCCGCCCGAGGACGCGCAACCCGGGCCAGGTGAGGGTGAGCTGCCGCTGTACGTGCCGCGAGACTTCGACGCCGATCTACGCACGAAGCTCACCCGGGCGCAGCACCAGGGCGGGTTCGTGCTGCTGGCCGGAGACTCCTCGGTCGGAAAGACCCGCGCCCTGTTCGAGGCGGTAAAGGCGGTGATGCCGGACTGGTGGCTGCTGCACCTCCGCGATGCGAAAGCACTGCGGGAGTTCGCAGCGCATCCGGCCGAGCGGACGGTGGTGTGGCTAGACGAGCTGCAGGACTACCTCGACTTCGCCGGAGGCGTGCCGGCCGGCCAGGTCCGCGAGCTGATCGCAGCCGGGTTCGTGCTGGTCGCGACGTGCTGGCCCGGCGAGCACCGCAAGCGCGTAGCGCTGCCTGAGAAGGACCGGCCGGACCCGTATGCCAACGACCGGCGCCTGCTCGGACTGGCCGACGTGCTGCACGTGCCCTCCGCGTTCAGCCCCCACGAGCGGCGCCGCGCCGAAGACCTCGCCGGCACCGATCACCGGATCCGGGTCGCGCTTGACACCCCCGACGCCGGCTTCACCCAAGTGATGGCCGCGGGCCCGGAACTGATCCGCCACTGGAACGAGGCGCCCGCCTACGCCAAGGCGGTCATCACCGCCGCGCTTGACGCCCGCCGTGTCGGCGCCCACGCACCCCTCACCCGCGACCACCTCACCGACACCGCACCCGGCTACCTCAACGAGCGGGAAGTAGCCACCGCACCCCCGGACTGGCTCGAGGACGCCCTGGCCTACGCCACCAGGCTCCTTCACGGCGCCACCGCCGCCCTAATCCCCGTTTCCGCCGGCATGGGCACCATCGCCGGCTACCAGGTCGCCGACTACCTGCACCAGCACGCGCTACGAGTTCGCCGTCGCGAACCCCTTCCCGACACCGCTTGGCACGCCCTGACCCTCCACCATCACCCCGATGACACCCACCGCCTCGCCGGCGGCGCCGACCGCCGCGGCCGCGACCACGAAGCTCTCATTCTGTACCAACAACTCGCGGACCGCGGCAGCCAGTTCGTCCTCCGCCGGTTGGCGGAGCTGCTGGCTGAGCAGGGCCAGGTGGAGCAGCTGCGAAGCCGCGCCGACAACGGCGACCCGCACGCCGCAGCCGAGTTGGCTGAGTTGCTGGCCGAGCAGGGGCAGGTCGAGGACGCCATACAGGTGCTGCAAAGCCGCGCCGACAACGGCGGCCGACGCGCCGCTGCCCGGTTGGCTGGGCTGCTGGCCAAGTATGGGCGAGAGGAGCAACTGCGCGCCCGAGCAGACAACGGCGACCGGCCCGCCGCCGCCCAACTGGCTGAGCTGCTGGCCAAACAGGGACAGCTGGAGCAACTGCGCGTCCGCGCCGATAACGGCGACCCGCACGCCGCCGCCCAGTTAGCTGGCCTGTTGGGCGAGCACGGACAGATAGAAGAGCTGCGAAGCCGCGCAGACAACGGTAATTGGCACGCCGCCGCTCGACTAGCCGACTTGCTGGCCGAGCACGAGCAGTTGG
Organism: Amycolatopsis sp. cg9; assembly: GCF_041346945.1. NCBI lineage: Bacteria > Bacillati > Actinomycetota > Actinomycetes > Pseudonocardiales > Pseudonocardiaceae > Amycolatopsis > Amycolatopsis sp. cg9. The sequence goes on from NZ_CP166850.1 coordinate 9,208,133, forward strand.
AGGAACTGCGAGTCCGCGCCGACAACGGCGACCGGCACGCCGCCGCCCGATTGGTTGAGCTGCTGACCGGGCAGAGACAAGCGGAGCAACTGCGAGTCCGCGCCGACAACGGCGACGGGTACGCCGCTACTCGGCTAGCAGGGCTGCTGGCCGAGCCTCAGCAGATAGAGGAGCTGCGCGCCAACGCCGACAACGGCGACCGGCACGCCGCCCGCCAACTGGCTGGGTTGCTGGCCAAGCAGGGACAGGTTGAGGACGCCATCCAGATATTGCGCGCCAACGCCGACAACGGCGACCGGCACGCCGCCCGCCAACTGGCTGGGTTGCTGGCCAAGCAGGGACAGGTTGAGGACGCCATCCAGATATTGCGCGCCAACGCCGACAACGGCGACCGGCACGCCGCCCGCCAACTGGCTGGGTTGCTGGCCAAGCAGGGACAGGTTGAGGACGCCATCCAGATATTGCGCGCCGACACCGACAACGGCGACCGGCGCGCGTCCGTCCGGTTGCTTGACCTCCTGACCGAGGAAAGGCAGGTTGAGGAGTTGGAACGGGAAGTGACGGCGGGAACGGTAGGTGCGGTTGCCGCTCTGCGTCGCTTACGGTCTTGTAGGCCGCCCCACGGAACTGACAGCTGATCTTCGCGTATTCGGGCAGAGATCAATCGGGTACAGGACGCCCAGCTGACGACGGGCGGAACCGTCCAGCCGCGGTCGGCACTGCCGCGTCACGCCGACGAGTTCACTACCCAACGCCGGCCCGAGCGTCGTCTTTGGCGGCGATGCAAGACTCCAGTCGTGCCCGACTCGCTTGTTCCTGTCAAGCGACAAGCATCCTGGCCAGCCACAGTGGCCTGACCTGAGCGGCGACCAGGCTCGTTGACGCAACAGCCCGGACTTTCCGTCAAGAAACTTGGCCGATTCCAAGAGATCGGTCCTCGGCCGAGTCCTTCACCCTCTACCCAGGGGTGACCTCGGCCCGCGTCGGGCGGTCGCGCAAGGTGTGAGCGGCGATCGTCCTGATGCCTACCAAGGCGTGCGAAGCGAGGGACCCCGGGCAACTCGGAGCGTGCCTTGTCCGCCGTATGCGTCTTCTGAACTGCGCAGATACAGTCGATCAAGCCATCAGATTCGCACGGCCGATCTGAGCCAATCCGCACGTTTGGAGAGTCAGGGTTGACCTGTGGCCAGCCCGGACGCCTTGCTTGCCCTACAGCCGCACCCCGCGCCTGTGGTCGTGGCCCTAGCCGTGGTGCAGGTGGTCGTGGTACTGCTCGCGGCGCCTGCTGTCGGCAAGCTGGCACTGTTGTCCGAGTCAGCCATGGTCGGCGGGACGTCGGCGCGGCGAGGTCATCGCCACAACGGTGCCCGCGCCATTCAAGCCGTTGCCGATTCGCTTAATGTCGGCGCTGGTGATGGCGCCCTCGGCATCCACGGTGGCCTTGCCAGCCAGCTTCTCCATCTCGCGGATCAACTCGCGGCTCTTCTCCGGCGGCAGCTCCTCGAAGACCCTGGCCGACTCCTCCGGCGTCATGCCGATCAGCAGCCCGGCTGCGACCGGCGGCTTCATCGCCGCGAAGACGCTGATGGTCGGGCTGACGTCCTGGTCCTCGCTCATCAGGAACACGTTGTTGGCGGTCCGGCGCATGCGGTCCGGGCGGACGCGGTTGAACTCCGCACGCTGCCACGCAGCTAACCACTGCTCCGCCGAGTACCACGCGGGACGTTCGTGCCCAGTTTCACGGAGCAGGCCTCGATTCCGGCCGTAGCTGAGCAACCCACGGACGGCGGTCTCGAACGTCTCGGAGGTGGGCGAGCGCTTGCCGCTGAACAGGTCGCTCAGCGTGCTTACGCCCAGGCCGCCGAAGAAGTCCTGTCTGGTCATGTGCATGGCCAGCACGCGCAGGCTGGGGTTCCCGACCGCGATTCGCAGGACCCGCAGCTCGTAGATGATGTCCTCGATGGTCCGGGCCGCGTACGGTTTGGGCACACACGCATCCGGTGGGGCCAGCTCAAGCTCGACCGGGCGCAGTCGGCCCGGCTTGATTGGCTTACCCTCGGGGGTGTGCGTCGGCACGACGACGTCGGCGTCACCGAGCTTGCGCCGCAGGTGTCCGACCATCCGAGCGACCTGCAGCCGGTCGTTCTTCCAGCGCAATACCTCCTCGGCGTCGGAGCCTAGAGCGGTCACAAACGCCTCGACGACTGCCTCGGTGGGCAGCTTCATCCCGGCGCAGGCCTCGGCGAACACAGAATGCGAGTAGTAGGTGTCCGCCTCGGCCATCTCACGGAAGGTCGGCCGTGGCACGGCCGCGTCCCGGCGGTCACGCAGGCGCTGCGCGAACTGTCCGATCGGGCCGGTGTCCGCGATCGGTGCCATCTTGCGTCCCATCGCCCGTCCCCTCTCAGCCGCGGCGGCCCATGTGCCCGGCGACGGCGCTCAATACGCCAAGTGCGACGGCGGTGAGGGCGCCGGGCACGCCGAGGGCGACCGCGAGGTCCTGATGCAGGGCGAGCAGGACGACCACCAGGATCGCGTCGATGACGAACACGGCCAGGAACCCCAACAGCCAGAACAACGGCGTCCCTGCCGGCGTCGGGCTGGCCGACGCCGGCAGAGCGACCGGCGGCGCCGGGGCGTACGGCGTTGAGCTGAGGTATGGCGGCGCGCTGTCGACCGGGGAGACGATCGCGGGTGTCTCCAGCGGAACGAGGGCCTTCTCCTCGGCCGGCGTGTCCGGCGAGGTAGGGGCGGAACCGTCGGACATGGATCCTCACTTCTGCAGTTACTCTGACCTGGAGCGTTTTCGCCTCATGCGCCCCGGAGCCACCGGGCGTGCCCGCACGTAAACGCACATCATGCCCGACTTCGCTCATGATCGGGCGCTGAGTTGTCAGGGATCGCATTGTTCGCCGATTCGAGACTGTCCGACGCGACCAGTTTTTGTCCATTGTTCGCGCGACAACCTCGACAACACCCGCCAATGGGCAGGTCGAGGCGGGGGTGTCCGAGATCGTTCGGTTCTTGTCCGACCATGTGCGGCGAGATGCTTTGAAACGCGTCTCGCGTATTCAATGGACAAGCTCGCGCACCTCCTCAGGTGCACGTGCAGGCTCACTTCTTCACTGACCTGGAGCGTGTAGCCGAACCCATTCGGGACCTGTTAGCCGCAGGACCTGGTCGTATCGGGACGGAGGACCTGATGAGGCGCACATCTTCGGATGTCACCTCGTCAGCGTTTCTTCGCCTCCCGGCTCGGTAAGAGCTCGGGGACCGACGACGCCCTGGTCAGCCCCTGGTGGCGTGTATCCATCCGGGAGCGCCCGGTGGCAGTCGTCGGTCCGATTCGATACTGGCAGCCCGCGCGCTCGCGGCGAAGCCGATCGCACCATCCCGCACATCCCGCGGACACACCCTGCCAGCCGGACAATCGCCCAGCCGGTAACCCGCGTGCTCCGCGCGGCGCTACCCGAGCTGGCGATCCCGGAGCTCACGACCAAGCCGCTTCACCCGCCGCCGCACGCTCTCGCCCGCCTCGGCCGGCAGTCCGGCGCGCAGCGACGCTTCTCGCCAGGTGAACCCGTCGCCGTGCGCGTACTGCAGGAGAACCAGCCGGTACTCGGCCTTGAGCAGCGGCATCAGGGCACGGAGCCGTCGCTGCGCGTCCAGACCGCCCTCCAACGTCGCGTACGGGTCATGAGGGTCGAGCACCTGCTGGGCGAGCGTCAGCAGCCCGCCGTCGCTGCAGCCGACGGGCAGTGCACGTATTCGATCGTGCACTATTCGCGTTGGCGCTCGTGTGTCGAACCCTGTGTCTCGAGCGGGTCGCCAGCACCTCAGTCGTGCCGCCATCGCTAGGCCGACTGAGTGGTAGCCAGGCGCCATGGCAACGTGACATGCGTGACTGGCGATTACTAGCAGTAGTGCCCTCTGAGGCTCGGGCGCTCTCGCGTTGGGAGGCGGTGGTGGGACGAATCGTATGCGTGCACGGCATCGGGCAGCAGGGTGCCGGGGGGCAGTTGCTGTTGCGTGACTGGGCGCCCGCGCTCCTGGGTGGGCTGACCCGTGCCGGCGACGGCGGCGCAGCCACTGCTGATGACGTGGTGATGGGCTTCTACGGGAACTTGTTCCGGCCAGCTGGGGAGCTGTTAGCCGTCGGCGACCCGATGTTCACCGCGGATGATGTCGAGCCCGGTCTGGAGGAGGATCTGCTGCTGGCGTGGTGGCGGGAGGCAGCACGAGTGGATCCGAAAGTGGCGCCGCCGGAGGCGGACACGCTGGTGCGCGTGCCAGGGTCGGTGCAGGCGGCGCTGCGGCAGCTATCGCGGTCGCGGTTTTTCGGTGGCGTGGCGTTGCGGGCGTTGGTGTTCGATCTCAAGCAGGTCCGCCGTTACCTGCAAGACCAGCAGCTGCGAGAGGCAGCCCGGGCGGTCGTCGGCAAGCTGATCACCGAGCGCACCCGCGTGGTGGTGGCGCACTCGCTGGGGTCGGTGGTGGCCTACGAGACGCTGGCGGGGATGCCCGGCCATGCAGTGCGGGCGCTAGTGACCCTGGGCTCGCCACTGGGCATCGGCAACCTGATCTTCAACCGGCTGACGCCGGCTCCACGTGACGGTGTCGGTGCCTGGCCCGGTTCCGAGGACCTGGAGTGGACGAACGTAGCCGACCGCGGCGACGTCGTCGCGCTCGAGAAGGACCTCCGCCCGCGATTCGGGCCTCGCGTGATCAACGCGGTGGTGCACAACGGCGCCCACGCCCATGCCGTCAGCGCGTACCTGACCGACAAGCTCACCGGCGCAGCGATCGCAGGAGGCCTGCGTGACAGCTGACACCGAGGGACCGCGGCGATACCTGATCGCGTCCGCCGTCGCGCGGTACCCGAAGGCGCCGCAGTGGAACCGGCCCGGGCTGATCGAAGCCCGAGAGCAGATCATCCGCCTATTCACCGACGACCTCGGCTACCAGCACATCAGCACCCTCGGGCTGGACCCGAGCAAGGACCAGCTGACCGCATTGCTGCGCACCTTTTGCGTGGACGACGCCCGGCGACCCGACGACATCGTGGCCGTCTACATCGGTGGCCACGGCGAAGTCCTCGATGACACCCATGAGCATCTGCTGCTGACCACCGATACCGACCCGGCCGACGTCGCCGACGCGCTCCCCACCGCGGAGCTGGCGCGGAAGATGCTACTCAAGACCCGGGTCCGGCGGGTGCTGCTGATGCTAGACACCTGCTATTCAAGCCAGGGCGGCAGCGAACTCACCGCGGCCGCGATCACGTCCATGATTCGCAGCTGGGGTGACGACCACGGTTCGGGTCTGGCCGTCGTCACGTCGGCGCAGCCGTCCGAGCAAGCCGGAACGGGAGTGTTTCCGCGGCTGCTGCGCGACGCGGTCCACGGCTTGCCCATTGCCGGCTACAACCCGGCGACGTTGCCGCTGGATTCGATTGTCAAGGCGATGAACACCAGCAAGGACAAACCTGGCTACCAAACGATCGGGCACAGTGTCGCCGGGCTCACCGGGGAGGTCCCGCCGTTCCTGCCCAACCCTCGCCGCGACCGACCGGGGATGACCGAGGTTGACCTGGCTATTCAGCACGCAAGCGAGTTCGAAGTCCAGGAGGACCGCCGCGACATCGAATTCCGCACTCGGCTGCTGCATCGCGCCATGGGCGGGCGCGAGACGCAAGGCTGGTGGTTCTCTGGCCGGCACATCGCATTGCTGGACATAACTGCGTGGCTGCATCATCCGGACCCGGCCCGGGCGCTGCAGGTGGTCACGGGCAACCCGGGATCGGGCAAGACCGCCGTTCTCGGTCTGATCGCCGCATTGACCCACCCTGAGCGCCGCGCGACGGTTCCGCTGCACACCCTCGGGCTTCCCCCTGCTGCCGTGCCCGAGCCGGACACCGTGGACGTAACGATCTACGCCCAGAGCCTGACCACCGACCAGGTGCTGGCCGGCATCGCCGCAGCTGCGCACTCACACGCCGGCACACCTGGCCAGCTTCTGGAGGAGCTCAGCGGTAGAGACACGCCTCTGACCGTGCTCATCGACGCCCTCGACGAAGCTGCCGACCCCGACCATCTCGCCCGCCGCCTGCTGCGTCCCCTCGTCGACTATGCGGCGGGAAGGTTACGGCTGCTGGTCGGCACCCGGGATTTCCTGCTGGAGCGTCTTGGCCTACGCCGCGGGGACGCAATCGACTTGGATGCCGATCGCTATGCCGATCTCCCGGCGCTCACCACCTACGCTGCCCGCGGCCTACTCAAAGCCAGCGACGATAGCCCCTACCTCGATAAGGCACCTTGGCTCATCCGCGCGGTCGCGGAGGCCGTTGGTGAAGCTGCCTACCCCTCGTTCCTGGTCGCGCGGATCACCAGCGCTACCCTCGCCGCTCAAGATCAGGCCGCCGACCCAAAGGATGCTGCCTGGCGCCGGGCACTTCCCACATATCCCGGCGAAGCGATGCGCCGCGACCTGGAAAGCCGCCTCGGCGACAACGCCGCCAAAGCGCGAGACCTGCTCCGCCCCCTCGCCTACGCCGACGGCCAAGGCCTGCCCTGGGAAGACATCTGGGCCGCCGTCGCCTCCCGTGCCGCCGGCATCACCTACACCGACAACGACCTACTCTGGCTGCGAAAGCACGCTGGCTCCTACGTCGTGGAAGCCACCGAGGACGGCCGCTCCACCTACCGGCTCTACCACCAAGCCCTCGCCGACTACCTCCGCGACGGCATCGATGCTACAGCCATGCACGACGCCATCGCCGAGATCCTGATCGCCCGCGTGCCGCGCTCGCTCGACGGTGGCCGTGAATGGACCCGCGCACACCCATATACGTTGCGGTACCTTGCCACGCACGCCGCCCTCGCAGGCGAAATCGACAACCCTGGTCATCGACGCCGACTACCTCGTGTACGCGGAACCCGACGCGCTCTTGCTGGCACTGCATCAGACCAGCAGCGATACCGGCGCGCTCACGGCTGCGGTCTACCGCTGCACCGCTGATATCCACCGCCACCTACCGCCCCTACGACGGCGCCAGATCCTCGCGACTGACGCCGCACGTTTCGGCGCATCACGACTCCAGCACCACCTGTCAGCGCCGCTTGTGTGGCGACCACGCTGGGCAACCGGACAGCAAGCCGCCCACGCTCTCCACGCCACCTTCACCGGCAACTTCAGCCCGGTGGAGGCGGTAGCTTGCACCACCCTCGACAACCGTCCCGTCATCGTCACTGGCAGCTACCATGGCCCCGTACGTGTCTTGGACCTCGCCACCGGGGAACAACTCACCACCATCGTCGGCCACACCGACTCCGTGCAGGCGGTGGCCTGCACCACCCTCGACAACCGCCCCGTTGCCATCATCGGCGGCTATGACTTCACCGTTCGGGTCAGGGACCTCGCCACCGGCGAACAACTCACCACCTTCACCGGCCACACCAACTCCGTGAAAGCGGCGGCCTGCACCACCCTCGACAACCGCCCCGTTGCCATCACCGCCGGCATCGACGGCACCGCGCAGGTCTGGGACCCCGCCACCGGGCAGCAACCGCTCACCACCTTCACCGGCCACACCGGCCCGTTGGAGGCGGTCGCTTGCACCACCCTCGGCAATCGCCCGGTTGTCATTACCGGCGGCATCGACGGCACCGTTCGGGTCTGGGACCCCGCCACCGGGAAACAACTCACCACCTTCACCGGCCACACCGGCACCGTGCAGGCCGTGGCCTGCACCACCCTCGACAACCGCCCGGTTGTCATTACCGGCGGCATCGACGGCACCGTTCGGGTCTGGGACCCCGCCACCGGGAAACAACTCACCACCTTCACCGGCCACACCGGCACCGTGCAGGCCGTGGCCTGCACCACCCTCGACAACCGCCCCGTTGCCATCACCGGCGGCTTAGACGGTACCGCAAGGGTATGGCGATTTACGGTCGATACGACTCATCCACCCGCAACCCCTGGTCATTCTGCCGGGATCGTGGCTGTGGCATGCGGTGAGCTTGCTAGCGGGCCAGTCGCGCTCACTGCCAGCCAGGACAAAACCGTACGGGTCTGGGACCTCGCTACTCGCGAAAAACTCACGACCTTCACCGGCCACGCCAGCACCGTCGAGGCAGCTGCCTACGCCCGCCTCGACGACCGCCCCGTCGTCATCGCTGGCTGCTACGACCATGCCGTACGGATCTGGGACCTCTCCACCGGAGCACAACTCACCACCTTCACCGGCCACACCAGCCCCGTCAACGCGGTGGCTTGCGCCACCATCGGCAACCGCCCCGTCGCCATTACCGGCAGCCGCAACGACATCGTAGAGATTTGGGACCTCGCCACTGGAGAACAACTCCGTACCTTCACCAGCCACGTTAACGTGGTGGCTTGCACCACCCTTGACAACCGCCCCGTTGCCATCATCGGCAGCCACGACGCCGTACGAGTCTGGGACGTCGCCAGCGGCGAGCAGCTCGCCACCTTCACCGGCCACACCAGCCCGGTCAACGCGGTGGCTTGCACCACCATCGACGACCGCCCGGTCGCCATCACCGCCAGTCACGACAACACAGGAAGAGTTTGGGACCTCGCCACCGGCGCCGAAGTCGCCGTCTTGGATTTGCGCAAGATCGGCGCCCTTGCGTTAGGCCCTAACGGCGAGCTTCTGATCGCAGCCGGCTGGGACCTCATCGTGTTCGACCCTATTGCGACACACTGACACCGCTCGGAAGGAGCGTGCGTATCTGCCCAAAGACAACTCGGCACCAGATCAAGGTCGATCACGAATCGGGAGCACCCGTTTTGTCGTCACTGGTCGCAGGAGACTGTCCGTCCTCGCTCCGGGACGCGAGGTAGGAAGCCACCTCGGCCGGCACCGAAGTGGCGAACTTTGCGCAGTCAAACCCGGTGTCCCCACCGAGCTCCACGCCGTCGAACTCGGCATTCCCGCCGAACTCTACCCCAGCGAATCCGGCAACCCCGCCGAACTTCGCCCGGATGAACACCGCATCCCCGCCGAACTTCGCGTCGCCGAACCACGCGTACCCGCCGAACTCTACCCCAGCGAATCCGGCATCCCTGCCGAACTCCGCCCCGGTGAACACGGCTTCCCCGCAGAACTTCGACCGGCCGAACCCGGCGAACGCGCCGAACTTCGCCTGAGCGAACCCGGTGGCCCCGCCGAACTTCGCCTCACTGAACCAAGCGTCCCCGCCGAACTCCGCCTCGCCGAACTCGGCATCCCCGGCGAACTCTGCCCCGGCGAACTCGGCTGGCCCGCTGAATTTGGCTCGGGTGAATGTGGCGTCGTTGACGCGGCACGTACTGAGGTCCAAGTCGATGAGAACCGCTCCGGTCAGGTCAAGGTTCATGCCTGCCCAGAAGGTCGCGGGCAGATGTTTCTGATCACCGTGGTAGAGATGGCGCACGAGCAGCCGTTGCGCGGTGAGTCGCACCTCGCGTTCTTGGCGCGCTTCATCCTCGACGTCACCGCGGGTCGGCAGCTTCGGGATGTCGCGGGCCGCCGAACCTGCTCCACAATCCGCTGACCGCGTCCTGTGGAGAAGGGGGCGAGGCAGCCCCAGCCTGAGCACCGGGGCATCGCCGGGAGGCACGTAAGGCGCGCGCAGGTATGCGCAGAGCACGTCGACCACGTTCTGGCGTTGGCTTGGGTTGTCCTGCCCGACGCGGGCCAGCGCGTACAGGCCTCCGTGCCGGACTGGTGCCTTCTCCGAGCCGAGCTGTTCGACGGCTTTGACGTACAACTCGGTGAGACGGCGTTCGCGGTTGTCATGCTCAGTGGCCCACTGCCGTCGCCCGGTCAGGATCAGGGCGACGATGCCACCGGTACCGGCACCAACGGTCAACCCGGTCTTGATGACCTCGATCCGGTCCTTCGGGTCGTGTCCGACATCGACAAAGGTCAGCAGGGTGATCAGCGCAGTAGCGGTAATCAGCGCGACAGGCAGGACGATGACCAGCGTGGCCCACCACCACGTACCGCTGCGCTGATCCCACCACCGTCGAAGCCCAACGGGGCGGTTCTTGTCGTCGTTTGCACTCATGGCCAGAACGTCGCCTCCGGCCTGCTCCACGTAACAGAGAACTTTCCGCCGCACCACCAGCCGCCGATGACAACCACGATCTGTTTGTGCAGCTACCGTCGGTCGTCTGTTGGTGTAGCACATGTACTCGATCGTGCGATATTCGCCAGCACTGGAGTTGACATCGCACATCACGGTCGGCGTCGACTAACGTACGTGAGATGCGAAGCGCGGCGAGCCACGCAGAGTCACCGAGCTGGGCCGTCGAGATTCTCGACGAACTCGAGAGTAGGTGCACCGATCGCAGACCACTCGAACTCTCGTACTGCATCGGCGATCGCCATACGAGTCGCGGCCTGCCAGGCTTCAGCAGTGGTCGCGAAGATCAAGAGATCGGCCCGCAGCAAGCGCGCAATCCGACACTTCTTGATCGTCTCAGCCTTCCTCTTCTTGTTTGCACCGTCGAGGTGATCCGCACTTTTGCACTCTGCCACGATCAACGTATTACCGCGGTACGCGATCAGGTCGATCTCAGCACTGGGCTTGCCTCCTTCCACGAACGTGATCTCGGCGAGGTCCCGGTATGACTCTTTCCCGCGTGCGGCGAGGGCAAGTTGTCCTGCCAGCAATGCCGGAATCTCGCCGTGTTCCTTGAGTAGGCGCCGCGCGATGGGATGTAGGTCGTAGAACCAAGTTGGCTCCTCGACGGGGTCGTGCCAACTCGTGCGGTCAAGGTCGTTGACCGCGTCGCAGCGCACACAGACCCACCGCTGCCGTAGCTTGTCGACTGCCTGGAACTGCACCTCATCGCACGTCGCACATCTCAGCACGAGCCCTCGCGTAAGGACGCCCGCACGCAGAACGGGATCCAACCTATCGCGTACCTCGCTGGCTGTGAGCGGACCGCTTCGCGCACAGATGCCAGCGAAACTCAGGACCCCTTCACCAGCTTGGATTCGCACTCCATCATGAGCGGGATATGCCTCGCGCGTGCTGTTACCTTTCGCTTGGAAGCCGCGCAGTGCCGGAAGCAGCGGACCAGCGAACAGGTCGAGAAAGGACTCACGGCCGCCGAGCATTCGCCCTAATTGAATTGTATGACCGCCTGCGCCTTTGACGACGGTGGAGTAACCGTTTTGCCGAGCCTTCGCTCCTACCCAGTCGGCAAGGCTCAAGTCTTTGAACGCCGGTCGCGGGATTCGGTTAACCTGCGGGATACCGCCGATGACGAAGTCGAATCTGCGGGATCGATGGCTGATGCCCTGACGGCTGCTCCGAGCCAGCGTGAGCCACGGATTGGTGACTTCTGAGAATAAGGAGTGGCCCGGCAGACCGCGCCCGAGCACACTCATACTCGGCTGCCACGCGAAGTCGATATGCCAAGTCAGCTCGGTATGTGCGGCGAGGTCTGGGTTGAGCAGGGTTGCCGGCGGCGAGGGCGCCGCCATGGATCGTGTACCCGTGTCTTCAAGCACGATGGGTACGGGGAGCGCATCGTCATACTGTTCATCGACAGCGAGGTGTGAGGTACCTGTTCGCCTCCAGGGCAGTTCGCCCACGGGCACCGGGCGGCTTAAGTGGTCTGCGTCGGAGGAAACCTCTTCTGCTCCGGGGTCTCCGAAGAAGCGGTCGTGCACCGATTGGACGTCCCCAGTCGTGCGCGACGCGGAGGTAAAGAGCATTGACCCCGGCTGGTGGCTCACCTCATCGAGCAGCTCTGCCAGGCCGACGTGCAGTCCCCACGAAGGTCGGTCCTCGTCGGCGCCAAGCGCGCTTGGGAGCCAGGCACCCCGGCCGTAGGTCAGTTTCCAGAGATGAGCCAACGCGAAGTCGTCGACACTGTCGCCGATGACGATCAGCGCTGGCTCGCCGCCGGGAAAACCGGAGTAGACTCGCTCGATGCCCGCCATTGTCCGCCGGTGCGATAAAGGGGCTTCGTGCGGGAAGATGCTTGTCGCGACGGTCGGGAACCACACGAGATCCATCGGTAGCTCCGTCGGCGAGCCGCCGAGCAGCCATTGCGCCAACCGAGCGACCGTTGGCCGGTCGAGATCCGGCTCGGACGCGCCGGGGTTCGGCGGTTCAACGACTCCGGCGTGCGCAGCGACCGCGGCACCGACAGTTCCGCCCCAATTCGGTGGGCATGCCAGGACGTGACCGGTTTCAGCGCCCGGAACATCTAAGGCCCGGGGAAAGTCTTTGGACGGTCCGCTGAACGATCGGAGCGCCTCGCGGGGTGTGTCTTCCGCCGGCTGAAAGTACGGCGAGCAAACCTCCGCGACCGTATCGCGAGCTTGCAAGTCACCAGCCGTGACCTGTCGAGTACTGAGCGCGCCAGCGAGCAGCGTGGCATATTCCCGGCTCTCGCTCGGCGTCCTGCCGCCGCCGAACTTGTCGCTGTAGGCGATGTCCTCGACGCTCCGAGGGGAGGCGACGACGAAGTCGGGGTCGTAGGCCTGGACGGCATGCAGGAGCACCGGATTTACGACGCCGTCGTGGTGGGGTATGAGAGCGAAGCCCGCTCCGCCCCAGACTTGGTTGGCTAGATACAGCGCGCGGCGGGCGTGGTAGGACCAGAACTCGCCACCATCGAAAACCATGGCGACGCGCGAGGGGCGGAGGCCTCGCTTGAGAACGGAATAAGCCATGGGCGGTGCGTCAGTCACGGGGTTACACAACCACAACGGGTCGTCGCGGCGGACTACGGTGTCGGAAGAGAACTTTGTCAGCCTCAGCGGGCGCGGGTGCTGCCTCAGCGGGGGACTGGGCAGCACCCACACCCGGCCCGTCAGATGACACCCAGCTCGTGCAGCTTGACGTACGCATAGAACGCGCCGCCGCTGACGAGGAGCAGCCAGCCGAGGTATCTCAACACGGCGAAGGCGCGGATCCCCTGCCTCCGGGTCGGGTTCGGCGCCGAGCTGTCGCTGAACCTGCCTGCGCCGCAGGCCGGCGAGCCGGACCCGGCCGGGTCCACCTGCTTGTGCTCGCCCGGCCACAGGAGGGCTACCACCGCCTGTGCCGCGTCATCTTCCACGCCCAGATCGCCGGCGGCGAGAAAGGCCGCCCCCTCTACAACCTCGAAGAGGTGGTCGACGAGCTGGCCGGGCACGTCGTCGTGCTCACCGGCTGCCGCAAAGGCCCGGTCCGCCGGGCGCTCGCCCAGCACGGCCGGGCCGCCGCGCGAGCCGAGCTGGAACGGCTGGTCGACTGGTTCGGCCACTCCCACGTCGCGGTCGAGCTGATCAACCATCGGCTGCCGCTGGACGACGCAGCCAACGACGCCCTCGACGACCTGGCCCGCGAGCTGCGGCTGCCGACGGTCGTGTCGAACACGTCCACTACGCCACCCCCGCCGACGCACCGGTCGCCGACGCGGTCGCCGCGGTCCGGGCGCGCCGGTCGGCCGAGGACCTCGAGGGGTGGCGGCCGCCGTCCGGGCAGGCGTTCCTGCGGTCGGGGATGGAGCAGCGGCGCCGAACGCCCGCTCCATGTCCATACGTCAAAGCTTACGCTTGTATGCGGCAAAACTTACGATCTGGAAGGAACTAATGCGGAGACCTACTGCAAGTTTTGCCGCACCGAGCAGGCAAACGGCGGATCGGGGTTGTCGGGATGATGTCGCCTGCATCACCCCGGCACCTCCAACCCGTCGCGCAGTACATTCACCCCAATGACGTCAAAAGTTACTTCGAGAACCGGCTTTTATTGCACTCAAAGTGCAAGTTATGCCGTCACGGGATGTAATCTTTGACGTGAACCTTGCTGAGGCGGTACGACGACCCCGCGCACAGCACGCTGATCGGGTGACGCAAGGGCCGAGAAGCTACCCGCGCGCTCCCTGACATTGGTGTCGGTCTGGCGAAGTAGTCGTGGCTGGTCGAAAAGTGGACGAAAACCAGACATAGCCGGTCGAGCGATGTGCTCGACCAGCGCGACCCCGAAGACCAGCTCGGCCCGTTCCGGCCTCCGCTCGGAACCCCGCACGCAACCATCGACGCCCTCCGCACCCTCGGCGCGGCCGCCACCGGTACCAACCCGGAGCTCCGCGGGTTCTAGGCGCACATCGAGAACCTGGCCGGACTGCTGCTCGAAGGCACTGTTGCTCGGCGTTGATCCGTAACACCCTCGCCAGGCTGCGCGACGCCCCATACCAGCACGGCGGACTCTGACCACCGACCGAGAAGAGAAACCGGATGTCCACCCCCGTCGACACGCAGCTGCTCACCGACGTCACCGAGGCCGCGCGCAGGCGCGCGGGCTGGTACGGCCGGACCTACCTGAAGGAGACGGCCGCGCTGCTGGGCGACCTGCCGGAGGCCGACCAGCGGCACGGCGTCGCACCGGACGAGTGGGACAACGTCGCCAATCTGGCTGGTGCCGCCGCGGACGTCCTGTGGCGCCAGGACAAGTACCACAAGACAACCGAGACCGCCGCGGCCATGCTCGCGCTGCTCCAGCACGTGGAGAACGCACTCGCCGCGAACTGGGGCGCTGACGCCGAGCACCCAGAGGAGTGGATGCTCGCGCTCCCGCACATCGACACCAGCCCAGTCATGGGGTGTAACGGCGACGCCCAGCTCGTCATCACCATCGACGGCACCGGCGGCTGGCTGCTCACCATGAGCGACCCGGCGCACGGCAGAATGACGCGCGTGAACACCGTTTACGCGCCGTTCGACGCAGCCGGCGCCGCCGAAGTCGCCGTCCAGGTCAACCGCGACCCCAGCAACCCGCTCCCCCGCTGATAGACGAAGCTGAGCCGATGTTTGCTAAGCGCAGGCCAGATGCACGAAGAACGGTCTTGGCACGTGTCGTGAAGTGGTTGCTGGTTTTCATCGGAGGCGTCTGGTTCCTCGGGGTCGTGATCATCATGGGCGCCCTCGGCGGAGGGATCGTCACTCACTGGCCCGGCGTCGCCGGTGACGAGGTGGTGACGTCTTTTGCTGCCTCTGCGTCATCTGCGCTATTTCTGCTGGCCATCGCCGTCGTGACGTACCCCACCTTTAGGGGTAACCAGCGCGCGGCGGTACACCAGGTGACCTACGGCGACAAGATCGACGAGGTCAAATCTCACCTCACGCGCACCAGGGATTTGCTGAGCGAACTCGAAGACGACCTGACCACCAGAACGGCACTGCTTGAAAAGACCCAGGAAGACGCCGAACGGTACGAACATCTGGCATCACTCAACGCCGAGCAAGCCAAGGCCATCGACGACCTGGTGGGCAGGCAGTTCAAGCGGCAGGGCCGGGCGGACGCGATCTATTGGTGGGCCGCCCTCGTGATCGCCTTTCTGTCCGGCATCGTCGTCAACGCGATCACGCCCACCGTGCTCAGCTGGTTCTCGTAGCATCACGCGTAGCCGGCGTACGGGCTCCCTGGCGGGGAGAGCTGGCGGTCGAAGTCGGCGCGGGAGTCAATCCGGCTGCGGTTCGTCCCCAGACTCGGTCTCGCAGTGCATCGCCGGGTCCACTGGCATCCGAAGGTCGATGTTCATCCGCCCGTTCTGGGACACCAGCTGCATCTCGACGACGCACCACCAGTCCCCGGAGACCGTGAGGAACTGCTCGACCGGGCGCCCGAGTGTCCAGCCGCCGCCGACGCCGAATGCGCGAACCCAGATTGGCGTCGTCCTGCCCCAGTCGAGCCGTCGCGGCAAGAGGATCAGAGTCGTGTCGGCCTCGACGTCGACCGGCGGGTCTTTCGGGCGCACAGCTTCGCGCGTCCCCTCGAACCGCGGATCCTTCCCGAACACGTGTTCGATAATGCACGGTGGCTGACACTTGGGCAATTGCAGTCAGGACGACCGACCCGACACTCCTCCGGATCGCCGAATCCGTGCTTCCTGCCGATCAGCTGGTCGGGGCGGCTAAGTCATGAGGGCAGTCGCCGACCTGCCCGCGTGAAGAAAGGGGACCCTCGTGGAACTGGTCAAGGCCATCGTCGTCTTCGGTGTGCTCGCGCTCCTGCTCGCCGCGGGCGCCCGGCTCGCCTGGCAGCAGCCCACTCTGCGACTGGTCGTCATTCTCGGCATGATCCTCGTCGCCGTGCTCGCGCTCGTGCTCGGCTACCCGGACGTCGCACGGGAGATCTTCGGCGGGGGAGCGGGCGCCAGCCTGGCGAAGTAGTCGCGGCCGGACGAAACGTTGACAAAACGGGACGCGACCGGCCGAAAGGCGCACGGACGGGTGAACCTCCCTGTGAAATGTCCGCAGATTGCTGCGTTTTTTTCTAGAGGTGGAGCAGGCTGGTCGCTGTGACCGCCCAAAACAACCCTGAAGACGAGCTCGGCCCCTTCCGGCCGCCGCTCGGCACCCCGCACGCTGTGTTCGACGCTCTCCGGAACCTCGCCGTTGCCGCCAGCGGCAGGAACCCGGAGTTTCGCGCCCTCATGAGCCTTCCTCAGCCCGACGAAGTCACTCGGGAAGCGTGCGAAGCCGGCCTGCTGTTGCTACCCGGCGAGCGCAGGCAGCTCGACCAGATCGAGCTGCAGCTAATCGAAGGCGCCCTCGATCGCGGCGGCACGCTCAGGTCGCTCGGCGAGCAGCAAGGCATCGCTCGGCAGACGATGAGCCAGCGCTACCGCGCCCTCGGCGGCACCCGGGAGCTGTCGCCCGGACGCCCGAAGAGCACGAGCCCCGGCTACACCACGACGAAGTGGTGGGTCGCCTGCACCGTCGAAGGCCTCGACGACGTCCACCGCCGTGGCGAAGTCCAGACCAGGCGACCCGGCCCCGGCCAGGCCGGCGGCGTCACGTACCCCGTCCTCGGCGGCGGCTTCGCCACCGACGAGCCCGCGGAGGAAGGCCGCGTCGTCTACCTCGGCACGCTGCCCGACGTCGGCGACGACCCCGAACCGGGCGTGGTGGCTGTCCGCGGTGACGAGAACCCCGGCCAGATCACCACGACGCCGGTGTACGTTCGCGCCGAACACGTTGCCCTGGAGGCGAAATGACCGAGCCGCAGACCGAGTTCGCGTACCGCATCGTCGACGGGCAGAACTACGGGTGGATGCACGTCCCCGACACCGAACGGTACTGGCGGTTCGACCGGCAGGCGGCTCACGTGTAGAAGACGTTGGTCGACATCGAGCGCGAGGCCGGCGGATCTCGCCCGGTCGTCCCGCCGCGGCCGGAAGACGTCGACGAGCTGCAGGCCGCATTCGCCGCCGCAGGTCGCAAGATGGTCACCAGCCTCGCGTCCGCTCCCGAGCAGGTCTTCCACGAAGCCCGCGAACGTGACCGCACCGGCGACTCCTGGGACTACGCCAAGCGCACCTTCACGGCCGGACGGCCGGGCTCGTGGGAGGCGGAAGGCCTGATCTCGATCGTGGTGTTCGGCAACGGCATGAACCTCTGGCCGTACAAGGGCTACACGGAGCCGGAGAAGATGCGCGCCACCGGCCCGAACCCGAACCGCGTCGACGTCGCCGCCCGGGACCGGAGCCCGTGCCACCATCGCGCTTCGCGCAACCGACTCATACACCACCTGTCACTGGGCGGCCCGCGTGCGTAACACACTCACAGTAACGACACCGTAAGTGAGAAAATGACACATACACTGAGACTGATCATGGTGACATCGCCGTGAGACAGCTCAGGAACGCACAGGTAAACAAGATCAACATGTCACGCGTGCCGAGAACCTACAGGCGGCGCCGGGGCGGGCTCGGCGCGGTCAGGGCGGTTCCTCGACGTCCCGCTGTGGCCATGGGCCCGACCGCTGGACGGCCCACAGCACCTTTCCCCCGCCTGTCCCGCCGAGCATCAGCTGCGTCCCGGGCAGCTGCAGGAGACCCCGAACCAGGACTACGGCCTGCGCGAGCTCGTGTGCTTGTGGACTCGGTTTGGGGTTGACCGTTGACCCGGGTGGGGCCCCACCGTCACCAGCGAGCCCGTGTTCGCGGGGTGAACGCCGAGTCGGAACTCATCCCCCCGTGGATATCTCCCCATGGCGAGGGGGCGCATCGCGCTTGGCCGGGTTGAACGCGCGTCCGTCGTAGGTTGCCCCGTCGAACTGGGTTTCGCCGGAAAACCTTGCTCCTTCGAACCTAGCGCCGCGGTTGAACGTCACCCTACCGAAGCCGGCCACGCTACTGAAAGTCGCCCCGCCGAACCCGGCACCGCCCATGAACGTAGCCCCGCCAAATCGGGCATCGCCGATGAACGTTGCCCCGTCGAACCCGGCGCTGCGGCTGAACACAGCGCCGGCGAACCAGGCGACGCGCTTGAAAGTCGCCCCGCCGAAGCTGGCACCGCAGGAGAACGTCACCTTATCGAACCGGGCGTCACCGGCGAAAATCGCGACTTCGAACCCGGCGGCGTGATTGAACCTGACCCCGGTAAACCCGGCGTCGCCAGAGAACACTGTCCTGTCGAACCCAGCGCCGCCGGAGAATCTCGCGTCGCCGAACCAGACGACGCGTTTGAACGTCGCCCTACCGAAGCTAGCGCTACTGGAGAACGTCGCCCTGCCTAACCCGGTGTTACCAGAGAACGTCACCTTTTCGAATCGGGCTTCATTGGAGAACGTCACCCCGTTGAATCCGGCGTCATCGAGGAACGTCGCCCCCTCGAACTCAGCTTTACCCGAGAACGTCACTCCACCGAACCCAGCTTCACCGGAGAACGTCACCCCGTCGAACCGGGCTTCATCGGAGAATGTCGCCTCGCCGAACCCAGCCTTGCCAGAGAACGTCGTCCTCCTGAATTCGGCGTATCCGGCGAACATCGTCTTGTCGAACCAGGCGGAGGCGGAGAACTTCGTCTCGCGGAATGCGACGTAGTCGTCAAACGTCGCCCCGTCAAACCAGGTAACGCCAGAGAAATGCGCTCCGTCGAACCAAGTGGGGCCAGAGAACGTCGCCCCGTCAAAGTTGGCGTTGCCGGTGAACGTCACCCCGACGAACCCGGCGATGCCAGTGAAGTTCGTTCCTCGGAAAGCGGCTTTGGCAACTTGACAGCGCGAGAATGAGAAGTTGATGAGGGTGGCCCCGGAAAGGTTGATGTCGAGGCCAGACCAGAAGGGTTGCAAATGATCCGAGTCTTCACCGGGGCAGAGATTGCGTTGCAGGATGTCCTGTGCGGTCAGGCGGACCTCACGTTCCTGTAGCTGAGTTTCTCGGGCCTGGGCGTCGGGGCGTGGCGCCGGCGTGCGATCGACGGTGGTGGACCGCAGCAGCGGGCGCCGCACTCCCAGCGGGCGAGTTCCGTTCGTCTTTGGCGGCGGGGTGTAGGGGCCACGCAGGTAGGCACAGATCACGTTGACCACCGTCTGCCGCTGCTCGGGGTTGTCCTGCGCGACCCGTTCGAGCGCGTAGAGCCCGCCGTGGCGAACTGCTGCCTCCGAAGACCCGAGTTGCTCCACGGCCTTGAGGTACAGCTCGCTCAGCCGCCGCTCAGCCGAATCGTGCTCTTGATGGGCGAGCATGCGTTCGGCGGAGTGCTGGCGGCGCCAGGACAGGTAGAGCGCGACGACGCCGCCGCTGCCGACCCCGATGCTCAGCCCGATCTTGAGCGCCTCCAGCCGGGCGGATACAAGCTTGTCGCCGTTGAGTCCGGCGGTCGCCGGCCACCACAGCGCCACCACTGCGGCCGCGGTGAGCACCGTGATCACGGCCGCGGTCAGCCACATCGTTTTCGACGACAGCTCCCGCAATCGCACTGGCGGACCTGGCGTAGCGGGCCGTCGTAGGCCAGGGGCCCTCGGGATCGAGGTCGATGGCGTGTTGTCGTCGGTCATGTTCGCCTAGTCGCTGGGGCCAATCCGGATGTTGCAGTCGGCGCGGGCGGGGAACAAGACTAGATCTAAAACTGACAGAGGTTGTTGACAGTCTGGGCCCCTTGATCGAGGGAGGCCCATGGCTGAGCGAGTATGGAGTGAGAAGGACCTGGTCAGGCGCGCAAACCGGCGCCTGGCCGTCCTTCGTCACGCCGAAGAAGTCAGCGGCAACGTCGCGGCAACCTGCCGCTACTACGGCATCAGCCGGACCGTGTTCTACCGGTGGAAACGCCGCTACGAGGACGAGGGCATCGACGGGCTGAAGGACCGCTCGAGCGCCCCGCTGCACTGCCCGACGATCACTCCTCCCGAGGCGGTCGAGAAGATCGTCCACCTGCGGCAGCACTACCACTTCGGTCCGCTGAAGATCGAGATGTATCTACGCCGGTACCACGACCAGGAGATCGGCCACTCCACGATCCACCGCATCCTCAAACGCCTGGGCATGAGCCGACTGCCGGCGTCTCAACGCTACAAACGCCACCAGCAGCGGTGGAAGCGGTATGAGAAGCAGCGCCCCGGCCACCAGCTGCAGATCGACGTCAAGTTCGTCGAACCGATCACCACCGACGCCGGCCGGAAGAAGCGGTACTACCAGTACACCGCCATCGACGACTGCACCCGCCTGCGGATCCTGCGCATCTATCCCCGCTCCGACCAGAAGACCGCGATCCAGTTCCTGGACTACGTGCTGTCCCGGCTGCCGTTCCAGGTCGAGAAGATCCAGACCGACAACGGTGCGGAATTCCAGTCCGCGTTCCACTGGCACCTGCTCGACCAAGGCATCGGGCACGTCTACATCCGACCCGCCACGCCGCGGCCCAACGGGAAGGTCGAGCGTTCGCACCGCATCGACGCCGAGGAGTTCTATCGGCTGCTCGACGGTGTCGTCCTCGGCGACATCGGCGCCTTCAACGACAAGCACAAGGAATGGGAGGACTACTACAACTACCACCGCCCCCACGGCGGCCTGGCAGGCCAGACCCCGTATGAGAGGCTCCTACAGAAGACCCAACCCCCATCCCAGGGTGTCAACAACCAGAAGCAGCAGCACAACTAGCTCACGACGTCGGCGAGGAGTTGCTCCCCACTATGCGCACCCATCTGAACACGCCGTACCACCACATCAGAACCCACTCTGGCCCGGTCGCGGTCTGTCTCACGACTCACCGCGACGCCGAAAGCACCGACGACCCGGCTTTCGAAACACGGACCGACACACCGTTAGCTACTCCGCATGGCTTCAGGTGCTGACCGGGAATTATTTAGGCCGGACACCGCCTCTAACATTCTTGATTTCCCACAGTTGCACTTCATTGGGAGAGCCGCATACACCAAGATGGTTGTCGGCCGTAAAAAATAACGACTGTGCGGCAATCCCCGGTATTCGCACAATAAGTTGTCCGTCGGAAATCGTCCGCACGCACACCTCGCCCGTTTGCAGATAAGCGATCCATTCACCATCGCGCGAAACGGCGTGCAAGGTGACTAAGGAAACAAAACGAGAATTAAACTGACTTTTCTTGAGATCCCAGAGACCAACCCTCCATCCACTTTGCACCGTCACCAAATCGTTGCACGGAAACCTGACCGTCGATGTATCACTTGGATCACACACCTCCGCTTCCAGTCGAAATATTAGCGACCCACTAAAGGAATCGTACACTGCCATACCGGAGGCACAGGAAACAACTAGCCTGCGACCGTCAGGATTGAAAGCCACCGACACGGTCCGATCCCGACTGATATCAATGTCGTATCTACGTTCTCCAGTAACCGAGTCGTACACCGCGATATTCGCAATGCCAGCCACGGAACTATCGAGGTCTCTCCCCCTGTATACGACGACTTCCATCGAATCGTCAGGGCTGAATACCACCTGAATTACATCCTCCCGCCGCTCAGACCACATTTCCGCGCCGTCGACCAAGCGCCAGGTCCGCCACTTACCAGATTCGACAGTAGCGCCGAAGACGGCACCAGGTGAAATGTAGGCAACCCGCTCGTTCATAAACGGAGAATTGAGGGTGACTCGCGCCAGGAAGTCGTCGCCACTCTTCGAGACTACGCCAAGGCGGTGGACCACCGCACCCGTGCACGTGTCAAGGACGGCTATCGATCCCCTATAAATACCCTGACAGGCGAACAGAGCACCATCCCGACTGAGGGCCATACCTTGAATATCTCCATAAGGTCGTGTCGAATCAACGCACGACCAGATACTGCGGAGACGCAAACCTGTGTCCATCTCCCACAACGTGTAGCGTCGATCCGTGCTCAGAGTCGCAAGGATCCCTGATTTTTCGATGGCTACGCGAACCTTGTGGGTTAGAATCAAACCACGCTTACCTGGGTGACGAAAGACTCGAACCAGCCGGGCCCGACCCGCCGCACTTGGGGCCGATCCAGAGTTCACCGTTATGTCGCCACGGATATTGCCTGCCTGAATGATGACACTGTCGTTGACGTTCGTGACCGAGTTGTCGGTCTCATCCCCATCCGCCATGGAACCTCCAGTTCTCGAACGAACATATCAGCAACAGACAAGATCACCGGGACAAACTGACTACCCCGGCCGCAGCACCTCGCGAAGCCTTTCCCGTCGACCGCTAGGGCGTGTCCTGTAAGCGGTTGAGCTGGACCTCTGGTAGTTGTGCGCGGTGGTTGGTCGCGGTGAGTTGACGGACAAGGCATGGGCGGTGATCGAACCGTTGCTGCCGCCGCGGCAAGGCGGCGGACGGCGGTGGCGTGATCACCGCCAAGTCATCAACGCGATCCTGTGGAAACTCCGCACCGGCGCCCCATGGCGTGACCTGCCCGAACGCTACGGACCCTGGAAAACCGCCCATGAACGGCTGCGGCTGTGGACCGAAGACGGCACCTGGGATCGGATCCTCGACCGGGTGATCGTCAAAGACGACGCCGTCGGCGACCTCGAATGGATCATCTCGGTCGACTCCAGCGTGGTCCGGGCGCACCAGCATGCTGCTGGCGCCCGGAAAAAAAGGGGATGCAGCGACGCCGTCGAAGTCATCGCCCGCGACGGGGAAGGACTCGGCCGGTCCCGCGGCGGACTGAGCACCAAGATCCACCTGGCCGTCGACGGGCGAGGCCTGCCGGTACGGATCCTGCTCACCCCCGGCCAAGCCGGAGATAACCCGCAGCTGCTGCCGCTGCTGGACGGCATCAGCGTCGCCCGCCCCGGGCCAGGCCGGCACGCTGCCGGCCGGAGACGGTGATCGCAGACAAGGCGTACTCGCATCCCTCGACCCGCCGGGCGATGCGGGACCGGCAGATCACGTTCGTCGGCCCGGAGCGGGATGACCAGATCGCCCACCGCGCGGCCAAAGGCTCCCGCGGCGGGCGGCCACCGGCCTTCGATGCTGAGGTCTACAAGCAGCGCAACGTGGTCGAACGGTGCTTCAACCGGCTCAAGCAGTTCCGCGACCTGGCCACCCGCTACGCCAAACGCGCCGCCTACTACCAGGCCGAGCTCACCATCGCCGCCATCGTGCTCTGGCTCCGATGACTTACAGGACAGCTCCTAGCCGTCCGCTCACCGGTGGCTGCCGCTACTCATCGCCGTGGACTTACGCAGCTGTTCCATGACAGTGCTGTCATGACGTAGAAGCGCACGCTCCGCGTGATCTGCAGGAGCAGTTCACGGGTGCTCTTATCGCCGGGATGCGCTGGGATCGGATCTCACCGGGAAGTGTGCCGTTGGCTCACGGCCGACGGGGCGGAAGTCAGGCGTCAGCCCAGGTGACGCCGGCGGGTCGGTCGCCGTTCGAGCGGACGAAGTCGCGTGCGGCCTGGCGGACGATCTCCAGCGGAACTTCCGCGTGGCGCGGAATTTCGCGTTCGTTGTTCATGTAGTCGTAGCTGACCAGCTCGGGTGAGGTTGAGCCGCTGGTGCTGATCACGCTGCCGGCCGGGCTGACATGGCTGATGAAGCCACCCCCGGCCGGGCGGACACCCACGTGGAGAACGGCCCAGCCGTCGGCGTCCTGGCGGTTGATCTCGGCGATCACCGGGATGTCCTGTCCGGACGCTTCGCGGATCATGGTGTCCAGCAGCGCATCGACGTCGGCCTGCTCGGCCAGCACGAGAGGTTCGGCCTGGCCGGGTTCGAACCACGCTGTCACGACCACCACGGCTTTTCGCCTCCCTTGTAGATCTTGGTGAAGCCGTCCGTTCCGTGCACGGTCAACGTACTGCCTGGCGGCAGCACGACGCCGAGGAGACCGTCACAGCTCATCATGCCCTTGCAGGGCTGGTTGTTGATGACCACGGTCGCGTCGGTGATTCCCTGGTCGCGCATGGCGGCGGCGATCTTCAGCTCGACGTCTGCTGACGCGGTGACGGGCAGTTTCGGGCAGCCGGCCGCCTGCAGGACGTCGTTGACCCGTTGGGACAGGGCGTCCTGACCGCTGGTGACGGCGCTGGGGGCGGCGCCGGGGGCGAACCAGCGGCCGTGGGTTTTCTGGCCCCGGCGGGTGACCGCTGGGGGGAAGCCGGCGCCGCTGTGTTTCGACGGGTCCGGCGGGTGGTGCGCCCGGCTGCGGGTTCGGCGGGGCCGAGCCGGCCTTGCTTCCGTTCTCACTGCCAGGAGTTGCCGGGGCGACGCGGTCCCGGTAGCCGGTGAGCAAATCGGTTGCCTTACCAACGGTCGCGAGGAGTCGCTCGATGCCCTCGACGGCTGCGCTCTGCTGGCCGAGCGCCTCAGTGGGTTCCGGAGCGCCCGCTCCGGACGTGCTGCGCCGTAAGGTGTCGCGGGCGTCGGTGAGGTCCTGGTTGGCCTGCTGGAGCGCCGCCTTGACCGCGCGGAGCTTGTCCAACCCTGTCGCGACGGCGCGCACAAGCTGCTCGACGGACACCTCCGCGCGCCCCTCCCCGACGCAGCTGGTCCGGGTGTGATCGGCCGGCGCGCCGTTGCGATCATGATCGCGAAGTCCGCTTCGACGCAACTCGATCGGGCTGAATCAGCACGGGCTCCTCTGCCTGCGGCGCGGCATCCCGACGAGCAGACCCGGCGCCAACTGGGTGAAACACACGGCATCGTCAGGACGTCGCGAGCGCAGCCGGGGTCGAACCCGTTCTCCGGCTAGACGCCGCTGCGGCCGGTCTCCACGGCGTCGAGGCACTCTGCGACGCAACGCGCCAGATGTGGCTGCAGCCGCGGGGCTTCCCGCTACCGAGGTCAGACGCCGGCACACCCCGGCGACCTCGGCGCCACCGACGCGCACAACGTCCTCCGCCCCAGCGAGCCGAACAGGCCAGCTCCCAGCTCCCCGCACCACACGCTCCGGACCCGTGTCACGCCCCCACCACGACGTCGACGCCCGCACAAAGGGGTCTGGAACAGGCTCTTTGTCACGTCGCTGCTCGCACTTGGATTGGCTCTCTAGAGAGCGTCTCTACAGTGCAGCTGTCTCGCACGCACGGAGTTGAGAGGAGGTCGAGATGGATCCAAAGAAGTGGACGGAATGGACGGTGGGGCTCACCCACTGGGTAAGCCCCACCGCCAAGGCGCTGACCGCGGTGATCAAGCCGCTCGCCGAGCTGCTTGCTGAGCTACGCCGCTGGTTCAGCTAGACGCAGGAAGGGTCGTCGTCTCTCGGCCTCACCCGAGAGACGACACCTGCGACTTCCGAAGAGTAGAACCCGCCGGTCGAAGGCCCCTCAAGCCCGCACTACACTGCGTCACAACCCCGCGCTGACCTCCGTTTATGGATGGGCGCCGACGTGGTCGTTGTAGCAGTTGCGACCGTCGGTAGCGCCGCGACCCTCCCCAGGTGCTCAGCCAGCTAACCTGCCAGCACGCCAGGTCCCGAGTGGACCACCTCGGGGTGAAGGGCATGGACACGTTCGTGACGGTGGACTCCAGACAGCAAACCTGCTCTCGCACGGAAGTGACATTGAACGATGCTGCCGAGGGGCAGTGGCCCCGGCCGCGAGCCCAGTGCGCCGTCGACCTCGACCTATACGGAGACGCGCTCCCAGATCGACCGCAAGCACGTCCGCGCCCCTGGCTGGCCGCGAGCTCCGGCGACGGCAACCGCGCGGCGGGGTGGGATCCGTGGAAGTTCGACCATCAGCGCGCGCACCGCATGCGGAGTGACGACCTCTGTCAAGTCTGCGGAACATCCCGTTCAGACGTCGTGTACGTCCTGGCACCGGCCCATCGGCTGACCACGATGGTCGAGATGTACGGCGGAGCCGTGTGCTCGCTTAAATGCGCGCGGTTGACCGCAGCCGTCTGCCCGCACTACACCACGGCCGGCTCGCCCACCCTGATCTACGCCGTGCCCCGTCACGAGCGGGTCGACTTGGTCGGCTGCGACCTCGACAACGACGACGAGTACGACGTTTCCGGCATCGTGCCTACCGCCTCGATCTCGATCGACGAAGCGCGCCGACTGTGCTGAGGCGGATCTCGATCTCACGGGTGGGTTGACGGCTTACGAAGGTGACGCTGCTCGATTCCGGGCCAGAGGTGATCGATGCGGCCGGCAAGCTCGGGCGTGACCTGACCATCCGGGAAGTAGTTGTCGGACATGGTTCTGCTACTCCGTCGGACGTCTCAGCCAGAACGTGCGCTGGAGCCAGTCGCTGGTTTCGGCGCTCCCTGGCTGGGGACTGAAGATGCCGTTGCGTATTTCCTCGGTGCTCAGTTCCCAGCCCTCGGTACCGAGCCGGTTGAGTGCGCGCTGGGCGACGTCGGCGGCCCGCTCGGCGAGCGTTGCCCTGTCGAGCGGCAGGATGTACTTCCCCGCCAATGGTTGCCGCAGCGCCGGATCGACCTCGGCTGGTTCGTTGTCGACAACGAGCTCCAGTTCGGTCCGTTCGCCGGCCTGGTCCACGAGAGTGGTCGCCACCGTCCAGGCGGTCGTGACCACGTCTTCGAACGTCTGCCGTCGCACGGTCACCAGGCGTTCACTTCCGGTCACTGCGAAGCTGGGCGGTGTCCGCACCGGGCGCCATCCGCAGCAATTCTCGTGCTCGGCCGAGTCACGTTCGGTCGAATTCTGCATTCCCGCTCGCGGATGAGCCCGGCACGTGGCGCAGCAGGACTCGTGCAGTTCCGTCATCACGACGCGGCGCGTCGCGGTTACGTTGTCCGAGATCCTGCGGTTGATCCCGGTGCACGATTCGGTCCCATCCAGGCGCGATGGTCGCCGCTCGTCCACGGACTCAACCATCGGCCACAACGCGGGATCTGCCTCGGAGTCGTAGAAGGTCTGCCATCGGCGCACCTGGACGAGCCGGGAGTATTGCCACCTGGTCACGGCCCTACGCCTCCTTGGTTACCGGTCGCGAAGGAGTCGTTCCCGGGGCGCCACCCGTTACGTCCAGGCTTCACAGGAAACTCGGAAATTCCGAATAGCCAGGACCTCGCCGACCCGCCACCGCCGACAACGAGGGTGGCGGCGATGGCGGATCGCGTCGAGCTGAACGGCGGTGGTGGCCGCTGTAGCCGGAGTGCAGCCAAGTCACCGCCTTCGTCGCCAGGACGACGTCGAGGATTGGTCGGTCCAGGACTCCCCCGGGACGCTGTGCTGACCGAGATTCCGAACCGGCCGCTGGCTGGCTGGCTCCGCGGCTTCGGTCAGTCGCCGACGTGACGGCGGCTGAAGTCCCGCACGGTCCGGGGCCTTATCTCAGGCTGCGTGCTGGCGGGGCCGAGGATGTCGAAGATCAGGTCGTCCCAGTTGATGCAGGCGGGCCGGCCGTCGCTCATCAGGTGTGCGGTCCAGTGCAGGTCGGCCAGCCAGGTCCGGATCGCTCCGCGGCGACCGCGTAGCCCGCGGCGGGTTCAGAGGGGTCGTGGGTGACTGCCAGCGGCCAGGGGGTCCGGTGCGGCGAGCAGCTACTCCAGCCGGAAGTAGCCCTCGTCTTCCTCTGCGGTAAGTCGGTTCTTGCAGCAGAAGGGCCGTGGTGGTTGTGCCCGAGAGTTCCCTCGGGCACAACCACCACGAGTCTACTTTCGGAGGTTGACCTGGGCGGTGGTGAGGTTGTTGCGGTAGTTCGGGTCACCGACCTTGAGTGAGGCGCCGGCGGCCGCGATGGTCTGGGTGCCGGTCATCCCGCGGTCCGGGGTGACGATGATCTTGTAGGTCACTGATTTGGTGGTGCCCATCGACGGCACGACGAAGGCTGCTAGACGTCCGCCGTCGGTGATGATGCCGCCGCCGGCGTTCGTGACGCGCAGTCCCTTGGGCAGCGACATCCCCGCCACGACGGCGGTCGCTGTCGCTGGTCCGTTGTTGCGGACGGTCAGGGTCATCGTGAATGGTGAGCCGCTTGTGGTCGTTGCTGGGCCGGTCAGGGTCAGTGCGAGGTCCGCCCGGGCCGGACCCGGTGGCGCTGCGATGGTGGCGGTAAAGGTTGCCGGGGATGTCACTCCGGGGGTGGTCGCGGTGATGGTGACCGGGCCGGTGGTGGTGCCGGCGGTCAGGGTCGGTGCCACGGCCTGGCCGTTCGCCCCGGTGGTCGCGGTCGCCGTGGCGGCGCCGCCGGGGAAGGTGGCCGTACCGGCGGTGACGGTGAAGGTCACCGGGGCGTTGGCGGCCGGCGCGCCGATGGTGTTGGTGACCGAGGCGGTCAGTGGCGCGGTGAAGGGTGTGCCGGGGATGGTGGACTGGCCGCTGCCCGAAACTGCCGTGACGGCTGCGGGGACCGGGTCGGTGACGGTGGCGGTGAACGTGGCCGGCGTCGTCGTGCTCGGGGCGGTGGCCGCGACGGTGACCGTGCCGGGTGTTGCGGTGGCGGTCAGGGCTGGGGCGATGGCGCGACCGTCTGCGCCGGTGGTGACCAGGGCCGTGGTTGCGCCGCCGGGGAAGGTGGCGGGGCCGTCGATGGTGAAGGTGACGGGGACGTCGGCCAGCGGCGCCGAGGTGGCTGTGGCCACCGCGGCGGTCAGGGGGAGCGGGAAGGCGGTGCCCGCTGGGGTCGACTGGCCGGTGCCTGCGGCGGCGGTGATGGTGGTCGTGGGGACGGATGCTTCGTTGAGGATCTCGCCGAGGATGGCGGCGTACCGGTCGGGCCCGGCGCCTGGCTCGTAGTAGAAGCGGCCCCCGGTTTCGCGGGCTAGCTGCTCGAACACCACGCGGGATGACGGGACCTCGTCGGCTGCGACGGCGGTGCTGCTCGTCTGGTTCTGTGCCTGGGCGGTCCGTGAGGCCACGCCGGCCTCGCCGGTGCAGTCGCCGGAGAGCATCACGTTGACCGGGACACCGAGGCTCCTGGCGCGGGCGACGATGGCGCTGATGTCGCTGCTGTGCGGTGAGGCGTCGGTGGCGAGGACGATCTGCCCGGCGCTGTCCTCGTCGCCGGTCATGCGGTCCAGTGCCAGGTTCACCGCGCCCAGCGAGTCTTCGGGGCAGTCGTCGCCGCCGTCGGCCTCGAGGCTGTTGACCGTGTTGATGACCGCGGCGGTGTCGGTGGTGTTCGCCAGCCGCAGCGTCGGGGTGTCTTTGAAGCTCACCACCTCGTACGACACGCCGCGTTGCGTCTTGTTGTAGTCGGTGCCCTGGCTTTCGATGAAGCTGGCCAGCCCTGCTTTGACGCCGCCGAGCTGGTCGCTCATCGAGCCGGTGTCGTCGATCGCCAGGGTGGCGCGCAGTGGTGGCCAGGTGGACACCACGTTCTGTACCTTGACCTCGCCGCCGCAGCTGCCAGTGTGTGTCGTCTCCATGGCGGTGCGGTTGATCGGGTTCCGTGCGCCGCCGGCTGCTTTGAGGATGCGGAAGTCGACCTCGGCGCCGGTGGTGAGGAAGTCGTCGGCGTAGATCGTGCCCTGGCGGATCCCGCCGCGCGGATCACGCGAGACGGTCGAGGCCATGAAGCCGGACACCTGGGCGGTCTGCGCGCCGAACGGGCAGGTCACGACGGTTTTGGCCGTGCCGAGGATGTCCGTGCCCGAGGCTCTGATGTCGGTGACGACGCTGCCGATGCCGAAGAACAGGCCCGAGCTGATGGCCGCGCCGCCGGCGGGGGCGGAGGTGATCTTCTGCGTGGCCCTGTCGATCGTGTAGATCTTGGCCGGGTCGAGCTGGTCGAGTCGCTTGAGTCCCAGGCCGCGCAGCAGGTCGCCGAGCACCGGGTTGGATTTCAGCGCTGCCTGGCTGTATTCGGCGGACATCGCGGCGAACCCGCCTGGCGGTACGGGCCCCGGACCTGTGTCGGCCGCGGCCGACGGCGCCGCGGCGATCAGCGCTCCCAGAACTAGCGCGGCTGTTCCCAGCGCGCGGGCTTTCATGGCTCTCATGGACTCGTCCCTCGTCTGCGATGTCGTGACAACATCCGGACTCGGTTGCGGGCTCGGCCTCGTTACCGCACCGGCTCGCGAATCACCCGTTCGCTCGAGAATGGCCGGGGAACTGTGCGGCAGGGCCATCGCGGCTGCCGCAGGTTCCGTCACACACCCGTCGGAGATATTGATGCCGAACTTCGCGCAGCGCTGCGTAACAAACGCGAAGCCGTATTGGAGGCACTGCGCCTGGGACGAGGTACGCCGCCGTGACCTCGCGCTCGTGATCCGCGGCGCCTGCAACGTCGCTCCCGCCGACCGGCGAGGTCGATTCTTCGCGCTCGTCCCGGCAGCCCCAGCACCTCGTGTGGCGAAACGCGAACTTTCACCAGAACAGAAACCCGATGGCAGCTGGCGCAAGGTGTTGGAGCATCACCACCTCGACATTCCTACCGATGGCTGACATTGCCACCCCTTCGATCATCCAGTTTCACAGGTCGATCATGGGACATCGTATGGAGGTTCACGTTGCTCGACTCGACACCGGGCGCGGGACGGGTTTGCATCGTCGAGGCGAGCACGTGACGGGTTACGGACAGAAAATGAATAATTTGTGGACAATCTCGATCGTGAGGATCTCGAAGCACGATCACTTCCTGATGTTCGATGCAGACTTGGTACGAAAGAGTTAATTCTCGCCTTCACGAAGCCATGCTTTGACGATGCCGTTGTCGGCAAGCAGCGTGGCGCGTACTGTGATCAGTCCGTCACTCACGGCATACATGGGGGAAGTCCGCGCAGATGCCAGCAGAAAACTTCGTCGTGACCACAGTGATCACGCGAGCTGAGCATCGACTCGGCTGTCGCGCCCGCCGGGCAGTCGCCGGAAAGCGCTCGGCACTCCCGCGAGCTCAGCCAGTGCCTGAAGTGCCGGAGAAGAGCTGACGACGGGCGGGGAGGCCCCGATGGGAAAAGGTTTCACAGTCGCGCTGGACGAGCTGCAGCGGGTCGGCGACAGCGCCCTGCCGATGTTGCGTGACATGATGGGCGCACAGCTGCCCGTGTTGACCGCGCACGAAGGTCTCGCCGGCCCCGGGGCATTGGACGTGGTCAACGAGTTCCAGGGCTCGTACGCGCGGTTGACCGACGAGATCGCCGCCCGGCTGAAACATGGCACCGAGGTCGTCGACGCCACCGCGGCCGCGGCCACAGCGATCGTCGCGCTCTATCGCCGCGCCGACGGGCAGGCCTAGCCATGGCCGACTGGAAAACCGACGACGAGGTGCGCTCGGCCGCCGACCGCGCCGCACGCCGGCTGATCGACCTGTTCGACGACGAGCAGCCCGACGGACTGTGGCTCGGTCCGCCCGAGACCTATCCCGAAGGCGGCGGTGTGCTCCTGCGCGGTCTGCTTCACGACGCCGATCAGGTACTCAGTCTCGATCCGCAGAAGATCATCGACGAGTTTGACCGGATGAAGAAGGTCGGCCGCGCCCTGGACGGAACGAGCTCTGCCGACGTCATCGATGCGTTCAGGAAAATCGACTACTCGGTGGAGGACTGGGCAGGCGATGGCGCGGACGCGTTCCGACGCCAGATTTCGATGATTCAGGCTTTCCTCGGCCAGCAGACCGGTTACCTGGTGAGGACCGTCGAGTCGCTCGCTGTTCTGTTGGCTGCATCTGTGCAGGCGCGGCGGGACTTCATCGCGGTCGCTGAGGCCACCAGCGCCGCGGTCACCAAGGCAGTCAATCAGCACGCCGACGCAGACGAGAAGATCCTGATCGGGATCGGCGCGAGTGTCGTGTCCGCCGTCCTCGGGATCGCCACGGGCGGCGCCTGGTTCACCGCCGCCGCCGGAGTAGTGATCGGCGCTTCCTCGGCGGGGATACAGCTGGCCGTGGACGGAGACAAGTTCGCCGAAGTGTCCTCCGGCTACACCGCTGCCAGGAATCAGGTCATCGGCACCTACCAGGACAACATCCGCGACGCGCTCACCAGGGTGCACGACGCCGAACGTGACCTGCTCGAGGAAAAGAACGAACTGTTCGCCCCGATGCCGCCGAGTATTCGCGTGCTCTCCCCCACCTTCCGCTACGAAGACTTCTCCTCGACCGACCTCCCGGCCGGCGGGTTCGGCGCGCAGGTCGAACGGGAGCACCGGAAGCTGCTGGCCCAGCCCGCTCCGAGCGGCGTGGCCGGCGCGGGCACCCCGATCCAGCGGCGGCTCGATGGCTGAGGTCGTACGCCGCGGCGCGCTGGCTGCGCTCCTGCTGGCCGTCACCGCGACGGCAGGATGCACAGGTGCCGACAGCCCGCCTGCGCCCTCGTCTTCGGTGCCGGCCCCGATCACCGCGCCGGCACTGGATGTGTCCCGGTACCTGGCTGCTCCCTGCTCGGGCGTTCCAGTTCCCGTCGCCGTGCAGCTGGGGTTGGCGACCAGCGACGACGCGCACGAGACCGTGCTGGTCGGGGCAGGCGAGCAGGCGCAGTGCCGGTTCACCAGCGGTCCGCCGCTGACGGCGGCGGCCGAGGTCCGGTTTTACCCGCGGGCGCGGCCGGTGCCGCTGGTCACCGGGCCCGGCAGCACGGTCACCGCAACCACAGTCGACGGTTATCCGGCTGGGCAGTGGGTGCTCAGCACCGGCACGGGCGGCAGCTTCACCTCGTGTCAGATCCTGGTCGACGTTGCCCCGCAGCAAGGCGTGGCCTCCCTGTACAACGGCCCCAGCGGCGAACCCATCGAGACCTCGTGTTCGAAGGCCCGGCAGCTGGTGCAGGGAGTCATTGCGAACCTGCGCCGCTGAGGAGCGCGTCGAAGGTTCAGAGGGCGGCGAAGGTGTCGTTCAGGATCACCACGAACTCGCGCGGCGATCCGGGAGTCATGACGAGGTTGTCCTGGCCGTCGATGTAGACGAGCACGCGTCCGGCGTCGTCGGTGTCGATCGCGGTGATCGGTGTGCTGCGGCGGCGTGGCCCACCGGCGTCCCGGCGGGCGAGGTAGATCTGGTGCACCGCGCGACGCGGGAGCTCCATCACCTCCTCGATACGCCCGAACTCACCCATCCGGTTCCCCCTCCCGAATCCAGCCCCACCGGCCGGGGGGCGGCTCGTAAACGCCGGTCCGCCCGGTACGGCATCCCGTGATGCGATCGTGGGTGAGATCTGCGCAGCAGGCACCTCGGGCAGGGTGTCCAGCAGCGCGGTCGCGAACCACTTGCCCTCGATGGGTTCCAGGGACACAACGTTGTCGTCAATGATCGCGCGCACGGCGTCGCCGGCGCGAGCGGCGATCAACACAGAGCAGGACTGCCCGTCGGCGAAGGCGCAGAAGGCGTAGTACTCGCACGCGGCCTCGGCGAGAACACCCACGGTGGACCGCCACAGGCTGTTGAGCCGGTTGTTACGAGCCAGACCGAGATCGGTCAGCGCCGCCATAGCCCTGATCTCCAGCTCGCGGCGAGCTCCGGAGCTGGTCCAGTGGTGCAGGTTCGTGCCGAAGGCCGGTGGCAGCTCACCCGCCTCGAGCATGCCCCAGGCGGTCAGGAAGGCGAGTTTGGGCAGGATGATGGGTCGGTCGATGACGGCCACGACACACCCTCCGTGAGACGGGGACAACGAGCAAGGATGGCCGCTACCGGCCTCCGACGGAGGACCTCAGCTGGTGCCCAGTGTGGGCGGAACCGGAGCGAGCCCGGTGCGCGGATCAACCAGTCCGTCGTTCTCCTCGTCATCGAACACGCTGTTCTCATCCCGGATGTACTTGCGTTCGTGCTCGGTGTCGGACGCGGACTCCCGCCGGCTCGCGCCCGGCGCCACCCCCGCAGACCCTGCAGCTCCGCGCGCACCCACACCACCGGCCGTCGGCTCAACCTGCCCGCGCAGCCCGTTTCCCGGCACTCCGGCCGTCCCTTTCGGCCCACCGAGGTTCGGCGCACCCGGCCCAGCTAGGGGGACACCAGCAAGCCATTGCGCCTCGCTGGCAGCAGGCGCGCCAGCGGCGGCGCCTGCGGTGAACGGCCATGCCGCTCCGGCACCGCTGATCGCTGCCGCACGGGCCGGATCGAACATGGATCCGGCGAGCCCGGCGCTCTCGGCACTCTCCGATGCCGACCCAGCGACGGCGCGGGGATCGCGAGGGCCAGCCCCGACGTCACTGCCGTCGTCGTGTGCTCTCGTCTGCGGGTCGACACTGCCGGTCCCGGTCCTCCCCCGGTCGGTGTCCCCCACCACAGTGTCAGCAGTCGAGTGGTCGGCTACTGGCCGCGTCGGTCGCGCGGTGTCGAGAGCAGAACGCCGGGACGTGACGCGGCGCTGATCGGCGGGGGTGACGTCCTCGGTTGCGTTCCGCGCTATGAGCTGGCCGTAATCGCCGGAGAGCCCCTCGCCCTGGACACCCAGATGCTGCACGTAGCTGTCGTAGATACGCAGGTTCTTCTGCGCCTTCGCGTTGAAGGCAGCCACGGCGTCTTCGGTGTCGGTGTCCCACGGTGTCGCGACATCGAAGAACGACTTGTCCGGCGGGTCGCCCATCGGTTCCATCGACCGTTTCGCCAGCTCGAACCCGTAGGCAGCGTCGGTGACGTTGCAGCCATTGGAGCTCAGCGTCATCGCCGCTCTCGTGACCAGGTCGCTGAAGGACTTCGCCTGACCGGCCGCGGCGACCGCGCCGCCACCGGTCCATACCGATTCCAGGTTGCTCAGCATGCCTGTCAGCGCGGCGGCGATCTCATGATGCGCCGCTCCCGAACCGGCCGATGTGCTGCCGCACTCACTCCAGCTGCTGGCGTCACCGGCCATGACCTGATCCACGACCGCCGGGACGGACATAGCCTGAACACCGACATCGCCAGCGAACAGGTCTCCGGCCCAGGACGCCGCGTCGTGGGCCGAATGCACCAGCGCAGATCCTGCCTCTTCGGCTTCGCGGACCACGGCTTGCGCGGCCCGGCCCAGCTGATCGAAAGGGAACATCAGGACCCCGCCTTCGCTCTCAGCGTCGTGACGGCCATGTCAGCGATCTGAGGGACCAAGCCGCAGGCGTCTGCGGTGTCTCGTTTGCTGGCGCCCAGGGTGAGGCTGACGTCGATGGACAGGTCGTCGGCCAGTCCGATGCTGGCTTGGCAGAATCCGATCGGGATGCCGGTTGCTTTGGTTCCGGCGTGGGCGATGGCGGGGAATCCTTGGATGGGGGGTAGTTCTTTCCATAGTGCGGATTTGGGCCGTGTGTTGGCGTATTCGGCGCTGAGGCCGGTATGGATGTTAAGGGTGTAGGAGACGCCGACAGCGCCGCCGGTGTCGGGGTTGAACCAACCGCAGGCCGGACCGACTTGTGCCAAGTCTTCGCGCTTGCCGGTGATCTGCGCTCCTACTGCGGTCACGATCTGGGTCGGGGTGAGCGCGTCGGTGCACGGATCGCCCGACAGCACCGACCGCGGCAGCGGATCAGTCACCTTTGGTGCCCCGGCAAAGGGCAGCCCCGGCGTCGCGGGATTCTGCCCGCCCGCAGCCGGCAGCGCCCGGCCCGGCATCTCGTTGAGCGCATCACGCCCCGAGCACGCAACGGTCAATCCCGCGGTGATCAGCGCGACGAGCACGGCAGTTCGCCCGCGGCTCATCCGGCAACACTCCCCTGCGGTATCGCTGCCCGGCCCACGTCCCCTGCAGCGGCAGAATCCCCGTCGCCGACGATCCCGAACGCGTGCCGGATTTTGGCGACCAGCTCATGCAGGTAGGTGGCTTCCGCACTGACGTGGTCACCCGCTGCGGTGAAGACACCTGTGCCGTTGATCAAGCGGGCGTTGTAGGCGACGCTGGCAGGATCCTGCGCCGGCGGACTGACCTTCAACAGGGTCCCGGTCTGCCGCTGCTGTACCAGCAACTGCTCGAGCGCGGTGAGCGCCTGCGACAGCACAGCGTGCGCTTCCTGCGGTGACAAGCTCAACCCTGCCCCCGCAGTAGCCGCCGAATCCTCGTAAGCGACGCCTAGCGCCGTCACCTCGGCGGCCGCCGGACGTACTCCGGCGTCGTTGTGATGTTGTGCCACGGCTGCGTGAACCCCTCCCGCTCAGCGCCTGCGCGCGTTCACCGATCTCGACACCCCCGCCCCGCCGAGATCAGCCCAGCTGACTAGTCGAACCGATCGAGTGATGATCGGTCCGGCAGATCAGCCGCACCGATCACCGTAGCTGATCAACCACCATCCGTGAACATGAACAGCGGGCTTCACGCGTTGCAAATTGCAGCTCTGCTCCCTCCTTGTTCAGCGATCCACCAATGATCCGATTGACGTTCACCGAGGTAGACGCACACTTTCAATACTCACGATCAAGCGCCTGAGCCAGCTGGACAAATTGATGACACTTCCTACCGAGGCCCATAACGCCAACGTTGCAACTCACCCATCCGTGCAACACCATCGCATGCTCACCCAAATGCACGTGCACTTGGGCGAGCATGCGACAACTGCGGACCGATGATCAGCCACCAAATCACCGAACAATTGATCGGCCACGTCAGAATTACCCACAGCCCGACCGGGCACCGACCCGACAGACAACCGAATGCCCCCAGCCAACGACAACCCATCCGGTGTGAATGGAGGCCCGCGCGCCGGGCACCGGGCCTTCAAGCGCGACAGCTCGCCAACGAGTACGGCAGGCTCCGCCAGCTGACCCCTCAAGGTCCACTTCGCAAACCAGATCTGCGGACGAACCTCCAACAAACCGGTCCGGGGCCGACAGCTCTCTGCGATCATGAAGCCGTGAAGCCACGCCGCTGGAATCCCGACACCGTCGCCCCACCACTCGGCCGCTACAGCCATCTGACCCAGGTACCCCCTGGGCATCGGCTGGTCTTCCTCGCCGGACAACTCGGCGTCCGACCAGACGGCACCCTCGCACGCCCCGACACCGAATCGCAAGCCATGCAACTCTTCGCCAACGTCAGCGAACTCCTTGCAGCCGAAGGGGCCGGGCCGGAGCATCTGGTCAAGCTGCTGACGCTGGCCGCGGGCACCAAGCATCTCAACGGCTACCGCGCCGCGTAGGCCGAGGTCTTCGCAAACTGGTTCCCCGGAGGGGACTACCCGGCGCAGACCCTCGCCGTCGTGGCCGGCCTCGCACGCCCGGAGTACACCGTAGAGGTCGAAGCGGTCGCCGCAGTGCCCGCTTAGAGAAAGATCGCCAGCGCGAGCCCCATGCGGGTGATCAGCACACACGCCACGAACCTCGTGCGCCGATAGTGCGGGATCATCGCCGCAAACTCGCGCAGCAGGGCCCTCGACAGGTGGAACAGGTTACCGCCCTGACGGTTAGCGAACGCCATGTTCCTGAAAGACCGACGAGCCCCAAACGGGTGATTTCACCGACATTTCCGGATCGCGAACGTGCGAGGAAGCGGCAATTACGTTCGCAGAATCGGCCAGCGGGATCGCGGGACCGTACCGAGGACTTGCGGTCGGTCGTTCTCGGCGCAAGAGCACTCGGACTTTCGACACCCCCGACAAGACTTTCGACACCCCCGACAAGATCAGGGCCCTGCGCGTGTCCGGGTCGGCTGGACCAGCCTCGGGCAGCGCAAGCACGTGAAGCAGTACGGCGACGCTTCCGTCCGGCCTCAGGCGAAGTCCGGCCACCGTAGCCTCGTTCAGCGCTTCGTTGAGATCCGCCACAACCGACGCAACCATGCCCACGAGCTGATCATCGCCGGTCCGCAGCCCCAACGCACTAGATTTCACGTAGCCGTCCGGCACCAGCGCTATCGCGATAAGCACGCACATCGGCATGAGCGGACGTTGGTGTGGGGTCGATGTGGTCAGGGTGCGGCGCCGGAGGCTTACCGAGGCATCCGGCTGAGGCCGTCGAGGATGAGGTCGAGCCCGAATTCGAACTCGTCGGCGAACGTGAACCCGGTCTTCGCCAGTTCGGTGACCACCTCCGCGAGGTAGGGGTAGCCCTCGAGTCCCGACGGCTGCCGGTCCACGACGGCTTCCTGCCGCCGCGCGGCTTCCGCCGGGATGTCGCCGGCGAGGTTCTTCTCCTGGAGGGCGAACCCGTAGACGTACGCGTCCATCAGGTTGTACGCGTGCACGGCCATGCGGAAGGGAAAGCCCGCGTCACGGCGGAGGCATCGCATCACGGCGTTGTGGTGGTGCAGGTTTGCCGGTCCCGGAGTGCCCGTCTCCATCCGGCCGACCGCCCACGGGTGGCGGAGCAGAGCCAGCCGCATCGACGCCGCACGGCGGTGCATGGCGGTCCGCCAGCCGACGTCGACGGGTACCTCGACCTCGGCGAAGACCAGGTCGACCATGCCGTCGAGGAGCTCGCGCTTGTCCGCCACGTGCTTGTAGAGCGCCATGGGTACGACGCTCAACCGGGCCGCGAGCCTCCGCATGGTCAGGGCCTCGAAGCCGCCTTCATCCGCCAGCTCGACGGCGGCGCCCAGCACTTTGGCGCGGTTGAGCCGCTCCCGGCCGCCGGCCGCGGCGGTGTCCTGCATCGGGGGCCTCCACCTCCTGACCGGGGGCCCGGTCTTGACAGGTGTACATCGTACGCCTAGCTTGAGCGCCATAAAGGTGTACGTTGTACACCTCCTATTCCGCTCGGAGGAGCAAGGCATGAGTGCCACGCCCAGGCCCGGCAAGACGAAGCAGTTCTCCCTGGCGCCCAGTGAAAGGAGCCTTTCGCGGGCCGCCGGAATCGCTGCCGCGATCGCGGGGGCACAGTTCATCGCGGTCCAGATCGGCCACCCGGCCATGGACGTCTCGCTGGTCACCACCACCGACTGGGCCGTGCGCAGCGCGGCGAAAGCGCTCATGGCCGCGCTGGCGCTCGCCGGCATCACCGGCATGTACCTGCGTCAAGTCCGACAGACGGGAATCCTCGGCTTCCTCGGCTACGCGTTGTTCGCCGCCGGCTACCTGCTCATGTTCAGCATCGAGATCGTCGCCGCCGCCGTTCTGCCCGCGCTGGCACCCACGGCGCCCGGCTACGTCGCCGATGTCCTCGCCGCCGCCTTCGGCGGCACCGCAACCCATGGCATCGGCGGCATGCAGACCGTCATCGTGGTCAGCTCCGTCGGCTATCTCGCGGGTGGATGCCTGTTCGGCATCGCGTTGTTCCGGGCCCGCGTCCTCGCCCGGTGGGCGTCGGCACTGCTGGCCGCGGGCACTGTCGCGACGGTCGCGCTCGCGGTGCTCCCGGAGTCGTTCAACCGGCCGTTGGCCGTTCCGACCGGAGTAGCGTTGATCGGCTTGGGCATCTCGCTGTGGCGGGCCCGACCAGCCACGGGCAGCGACAACTCGCCGCCTTCCACTGTGGAACACGTCGTCGCGCGATGATCATCGACGTCGGCACCACCCGCGCACTGCGCGCGTGGCGGGGATGAGGCAGTATCCCGGTCCCCATGACTCACGCTCGTCGGCTACTTAAGACTGGGCGGCAGGACCGAGTCCGGCCAGACTCCGGTCCAGGTGCTCGGCGAGTCGCTCGCTCACAGCGGCTGCCCGCCGGTGTCATTGGCGTGGCTCTCTCATGGCATGCGTCTCGCCGAGCACCGCGCGAGGAGTGGCTGGAAAGGGGTCTGCCCGG
The DNA here is from genome assembly GCF_041346945.1 of Amycolatopsis sp. cg9. NCBI lineage: Bacteria > Bacillati > Actinomycetota > Actinomycetes > Pseudonocardiales > Pseudonocardiaceae > Amycolatopsis > Amycolatopsis sp. cg9. The sequence goes on from NZ_CP166850.1 coordinate 9,247,810, forward strand.
CTCGAAGTAGCGGTGCCCTCCTTGCTGACATCGTCGCGTCGAGGCAAGGAGAACCGCATGCCCGTGATCATCGGAATGGATCCGCATAAACGGTCGGCGACGGTCGAGGTGATCACCGAACTCGGTGAGGTGGTCACGCTCGGGAAATTCGGTACTGACCAGTCCGGCTATGCGGAAATGCTGTCGTTCGGACGTCGGTTCCCCGAGCGGACCTGGGCGGTCGAGGGCTGCAACGGCGTTGGCCGGCATATCGCCCACCGGCTGGTCCACGACGACGAGACCGTGCTGGACGTGCCGGCGAAGCTGTCCGCGCAGGTGCGTGTGTTCGCCACCGGCAACGGCCGCAAAACCGATCCCGTAGACGCGCACTCCGTAGCTCTGGCCGCGTTGCGTGCCCCGAACTTGGCCCGAGTCCAGGTCGACCCCGAGCTGGTCGTGATGACCATGCTTGTCGACCGTCGTGACGAAATCGGCCGCGCCAGGACCCAGACTGTCAACCGTCTCCACCGCCTGCTGCTGGAGCTCTTTCCCGGCGGAGCAAAGAAGTTTCTGTTCGCGACGCAAGCACGCGCGCTCGTCGCGACGATCAAACCACGCGACATCGTGGGGAAGACCCGGCGCCGGCTGGCTGTCGAGCTCATCGCGGAACTCGAGACTATCGACAAGAAGGCCAAGGCCGCGGACAAAGATCTCCGCGAGTTGGTGATCGCCCGCGGCAGCACGCTGCTCGACCTGCACGGCATCGGCCCGTCCGGCGCCGCTCGGCTGTTGGCCGACGTCGGCGACATCCACCGGTTCGGTAACCGGGATCGATTCGCGTCCTGGAACGGCACCGCACCGTTGGATGCATCGTCCGGTGAGCAGCAACGGCATCGTTTGTCTCGTGCCGGTAATCGCCGGATCAACCGGACGCTGCACATCATGGGCGTCGTCCAGCTTCGTAATTCTACCGCCGGCCGCGTCTATTTCGACGGCAAGAAAGCCGCGGGCAAGACGTCGATGGAAGCAATGCGGGCCCTCAAACGACGCTTGTCGAACGTCGTCTACGCCCGCATGGTGGCCGACCAGCAGCGACGTGAGGTGGCAGGTTCGGGAGGGCGCTCGGGGACGACTCTGCAGTCCAGCGTGACCGGCCTGACCCCGGACACCGGCCCTTCGGACAAGCCACAACCCGAACCTGCCACCGACCAGGCTACCCCCGGCCATGGCCGGCCCTTGACATAAAGGGGAGCCATGAGCGCACCCTCACGCCGCCCGTCGTCGACTGGCCCGCGGCGTGAGGGTGCGAGGCTGTTGCCACTGGAATACTCCGGTGATGACCGATTTTCCGGCTGATGTGGAGGCGCACTGCCGGCGGTTGGCGGTGCAACGTCGCTGGCCGCCGGAGACGGAGGCCGCGTTCCGGGCAACCGTCGCGTGGTATCGGGCTTTGGACGAGAGCTCCGAACCCCGTCGGTACTTCGAGTACGTAGATCACGAAGGCATGGTCGACAAGGGAGCTCGCTGGCTGTGGGAGGCCGTCGTCGTCAACGACGAGACAGTGGCCATCAAGCAGATCGAGCTGAGTTTGTCCGGGCTCGCTCGCTGCTACTGGTGGCGGCATCTCGAGGATGACGCCGGCGGGCTCACCGATCAGGCGCTTGACCTCACCGAGCCCGGCCTCACCGCGGTGTCCGGCTCTTCGTTCCGGGCGCTCTGGGAGAGCGGGTGGAACGCACCTCGCTGAGCACGCACGGCGGCATGAGCGGACGTTCGGCTAGCACGACTGGCGCGGCGCGAAGATCAGGTGCGCTGTCTAAAGGGTTGTTCTCCCGGACAGTTGGTTCCGCCAGTGGGCGAGGTTGTTGCGGGTGGTCAAGGTGTCGGGATGGTCCGGGCCCAGGACTCGTACGCGGTCGGTGAGTAGCTGCTCGAACGCGGCCACGGAGCCCGCCGGGTCACCCGCCTCGCCACGGAAGAGGGCGAGGTTGTTGCGGGTGGTCAAGGTGTCGGGATGGTCCGGACCGAGAACTCGCATGTGGTCGGTGAGTAGCTGCTCGAACGCGGCCACGGAGCCCGCCGGGTCACCCGCCTCGCCACGGAAGAGGGCGAGGTTGTTGCGGGTGGTCAAAGTGTCGGGATGGTCCGGACCGAGAACTCGCATGTGGTCGGTGAGTAGCTGCTCGAACGCGGCCACGGAGCCCGCCGGGTCACCCGCCTTACCTCGGAAGAGGGCGAGGCCGTTGCGGGTGGTCAATGTGTGGGGATGGTCCGGACCGAGGACTCGCATGTGGTCGGTGAGTAGCTGCTCGAAGGTGGCGACGGCGGCCGCCGGGTCACCCGCTTCACCCCGCCAGTAGGCGAGGTTGCCGCGGGTGATCATGGTGTGGGTATGAATTGGGCCCAGGACTCGCACGCGGTCAGTGAGCAGTTGCTCGAACGCGGCCACGGCACCGACCGGATCACCTGCCTCACCCCGCCAACGGGCGAGGTTGTCGCGGGTGGTCAAGGTGCGGGGATGGTCCGGGCCGAGCCGCTCTGTCGCGGTGCTGTGGAGTCGGAGAAAGTAGTCTCGAGCCTCGGTGACCAACCCTCTGTTTCCGAGGCTGTTCCCTGCGCGGAACAACACGGTATGCGCGTCGGGCTCCCACAGGTGCTCGCCGGCCGCCTCAGCCAGCGCCTCGGTGTTGGCACGCAGCACCTGCCCTAACGCCGTGTTGCGTTCCGGGCGTGGCCAGATCTGCAGGAGCGCGTCCGCCATTGCGCGCCCCACCATCGCGAGCTGTTGTGTGTGCAGGGCGTCGCGGGTGGCGCGCTGTACCAATGCGTGCACCCGCACAGTCTGGGTATCCGAGCGCGGATCCACGGTGATCAGGTTCAGCCGGTGCAGGCATCCCAGCCCATCACGTGCCTGCTCGGCGTGGACCTCATCGCCAGTACGGCCCGCAAGCATGTCGGTGACGGGTGCGGTGATGAACAGCGCACCGGGGATGCCGTTGGGTTCCAGCACGCTGGTCATCTCCAGCAATGCGCCTGCGATCCTCGCCGGTTCCAATCGGTTGGCTTGCTCCACCGACAACGACCACGTTGTGGCCACGGTGGCGAGGTGCTCGTCGGGCAGCCCCTCACGCTCGGGCAGTAGCGACGGCAGGCTTCGCTGGCGGCTGGTCCACCGCGCCCGGTAGTCGGTGCAGGACAGGCCCCGATCCAGCATGTACGCGGCGGCCTGCGCCAGCGCCAACGGCAGACACCCCAGTTCAGCCGCCAACTCGACCGCACCCTCTGCCAGGTGCGGCTGGTCGGCCAGCGCGGCCCGCAGATACGCCTCGGCCTCACCTGGGGTGAACACGTCGACCTCAATCAGGCGGCGGCCGTGACCGCGCAGCGCGGCGTCACGGCGCCGGGTAGTCACCACCACCCGCCCGCCAGGGGTGGCCGGCGGCCACAGACCCCGCAGATCGGCTGGGTTCTGCACGTCATCAAGCACGATCAACCACCGCGCGGTGCTGGCGGCCAACCATTCCAGCAGCCGCTGCGCGCCGCGCTCGGGATTGGTGTCCTCGACACCGGTCAAGTCGGCGGCTAGGTGGGCGTAGCTGGACACGATCGCCTCGCGCGATCCCGCGGTCACCCACACCCATACATCGAGCCGGCCGGTTGTCCAGAGCCGCTGGGCGTAGTTCAGCGCGACTTGCGTTTTTCCGACACCGCCCAACCCTGACACCACACCGGTATGAACGTGCGGCCAGCCGGTCAACACCGCAGTGTTCCCACTCTCCAACGCCTGCACCAGCAGGCGTGTTGTGCCCGCGCGATCCTGGAAGGCCGCCGCCTGCTGCGGGGCAATCCCCGCCCGGTGCGGCAAGGACACCGCAGGACAGGACTTCTGGTGAAAGTGCACGTGACCGTTGATAACGGCGGCCTGGACCAGACTCCCGGACACGTCACCGACCACGCGGTTGACCGTGCCGCCAGCCTGTGGCACGTCGGGACGGTGACTCATTGGACCAGTATCTCGAGGCCGCCGCTCCCTAGAGCGCCGGAGCCGACACGCTGACCCGAATGGCGGAATATCGACTGTGCAACCCAACAGTACTCCGACCAAACTCAAGTTTAGCTTTATACCACACAACGCCGAGAACCCGTCCGCTCTTCGGCATGACAGGACATGAGCGCACGAACAGCGGCAAAGGGGAAGCTCACCGGGATCGTCCGCGGGCTGCTCGCGGCGGGGTTCGAGCCGAGGATGACCTGGATACGCTGATGGTTCTCGGTCGTAATGAACGGTTTGTCGGAGGGATCTGATGAAGAAGGGCATGGTCGTCATCAACGAACTGGCGCAGGACCTGCGCTCGATCGCCGGCGGCCTCGACTGGTTCGACGCCATGGCAGACGGCGAACAGGTCGCAGTACTGGAGGAGATCGCCGGCTACTGCATCCAGGCACGGGCGATCACCGCCGACGTTCCGGAGGCAATCCGGCGATCGGGGCTCCGGCCCACCTACACGCCCGCCGTTCTGGCTGCACGTGGACAATTGCACGTACAGCTGCCGAAGATCACGGCTCTGCCTTCCGACGAGCGGCGCAAGGCATTCCGTTTGCTGATCGCGCTGCTCGGTGTCGCTGACGAGCGGCGCCGAGCCGTGTTCTGCAGGCAGGGCTGCAGTCATTGGTGGCACCGGTTGGGCGGCCCGCGCATAAGTTGATCTTGTTCTGGGCAGTTGACGACTCTCAAGTCGCGGGCCATGACGGGTTAAGCCGCGGAAAATCGTGACGACGGACCTGAACAGGCCCCATCTGTTATGCACATGACCTTTCAAGCGGGCGCACGCTCGTTGGCATGAGCGCGCGTCGGCAACGCTCGGTCGGTGGCAGAGTAGGACGTTCGGGGCCGGGCTGCCTTCGGCTGGTTGGTGATCAACCGAGTAACGCGGACGCGGCGGTCCTGATTTCTTCGTCCTCGGTGAAGACGCGCCAGCCGCCGAAGTAGGCGATCCGGTGCGGGTTGACTGTGATCGCGCGAGCCACCGCCGTCACGTGATCGTTGACGATCGCCATGTCGGCGAGGTGGCGCAGTGCGGCGATGCGGACCGGCAGGCACCTGCCCTGGGCCAGTGGCTCGGCCAGTTCGGTCAGGACGGCCATCGGCTCGGTCGGGTCGCCGGTGACCCGCCACAATGCGTAGGCAGCTTCGGCCCGGGTCCAGTCGTCGGTGGAGCCGGTCAACGTCCGCAGAACATCGGTGCACGAGGCCGCGTGGGATTCGAGATCCGCCAGCAGCGCGATCGTCTTGGGGCGAAGTTCGGGTTGGGTGATGTGCTGGGTCAATGCGGTGATGCCCAGATCGGGATCCGCTCCGGTGCGCCACAACGCCCAGGCCACGGTCGGCTCGGCGACGTGCTCGCGCAGCCTCCGTGCGGCATCCACGGCGGCCGGCCCGATGGCGCCGATCGCTTTGGCCGCCGCCGGGCGGACCATCTCGTGCGCCGTCGACTTGACCACGGCGGGCAGTGCCGCGGCGGCGGCCGGGCCCCACGCCGCGACCACTTCACACAGCTGCGACGCGAGCACATGGTCGCTCCCCGCCGCGGCCAGTCGGGCCGTCAGTGGGCCGAGCAGGGCATCAGCGTGCCGATGCAGCGGGATCAGCACCTCACCGATGCCGGGATCGAACAATCCGGTCACGCCGGGCCGGAAGTAGGAGCGGCCCCGCTGAAATCCGTGAAGGGTGCCGGACAGTTGTTTCACCAGGCCGGGCAGGCACCCCGGGTGATCCTGGCGGGCCAGCGCCCACACCGCCGCGTCGCCGACTGTGGCTGGTGTCGGGGCGTCCCGCAGCGCCGCATCGGTGCTGCGGGCAGCCAGCTGGTCGGCGTACGTGGCGGCCTGCGATCCCAGGCAGGCCATCAGGGCCGCTGCCCGGTAACGGGCCTCGGGCAGCTCGTCGTCCAGGCGTTCGGCGAGCAGCGGCAGTATCTCCGCGGTGCCGGTCCGCCATCGTGACAGCACCTGCTGGGTGTGATCCAGGGCCGCGACGCGATACTCGCCGTCGCGGGCGCGGGCCAGTAGGAAGGCGAACGCGGTGGCCGCGCCCCGATCGTCGAGCAGCAGGTCGCCTGTGCTCCGGACGAGCGTGGCCGGTGTGCCGCCGATCCACGCGGAGTCACGCCACAGTGCGGCGTCCTCTTCCAGGACGGCCCGCGCGAGCGTGTCGACCTGGCCTGCGGCCAGTGCGGGTTCGGATTTGGCCAGGGCGCGCACCGCGGCCAGCCGGAGCTGCAGGTCTTCCTCGGTCAGCAGCGGAAGCAGTTCGTTCCGCAGCGCCTCTTCTGGTGCCCACGCGGACACCACGCCGAACGCGAGCACGAGGTCAGCGCGGGTGGTGCGATCGGTTTCCACGACCCACCGGTGCCGCAGCGCCGCCACCGCCTCCGGATGGCGGATGCCGCCGGCCACCATGAGAGTCGCCGCCCGGCGGACCCGCGGGTCCGGATCGGCGAGCAGGGTCAGCAGCCGTGGCCGGGTGAGGTCGAGTGCGGGTTGCCAGCCGGGGTCGACGAACTTGGCCGCCACGCTCACGGCTTCCCGGGCCAGCCGTCCGATCAATTCGACCACCTCGTGCCGGTGGTGCACCGCGGGATCGGTGGCGAGGTCGGCCAGCCACGGCAACGCGGCGGGCGCTGCCGAGCACACCCAGCCGCCTTGGTGAAACACCTTGATGTCGACCTCGTCGAGGGCTTCGGCTGCCTGGGCTGCGTTCGTGCTCGCGCACGCCCGCAGCAAGTCCGGCAGATCGGAGGCGTCGCCGTAGTTGTGTCGCAGCTGCGACCAGACAGTGTGGTCCGTGGCATCCCCCATGCCGGCAACTGTAGCCACGCCCATTTCTCGGCCGAGGTGAACAACCTCAATTCGGCATGACCGGACGTTCCTGGACAAGGCCGCCGACTACTACGACGTTCAGGACGACGGGGACTTCCAGCGCTTGCGCGACCTGGAGCAGGGCAGAAACTGAGCATGACCGCACCGGCCGGTCGTCGTCGGTCGGGTTGCTGGCGGTTGAGCGGAAGGCCGCCAGCAACGTCATCGGCTACTGCGGACTGATCGACCGCGGGCGGGGGGTTCAAGAAAGAACCGGAGCTGGCATTCGAGCTGCTGCACCGGGCCTGGCGGCGGGGCTACTTGGCCGAGGCCGCGATGGCTGTTCCAGGCTAGGCCAAGTCGACCGGGTACGGACGTCTGTCGGCCACGGTGTGAGAGTAGAACAGCCTCCCGCCGCGTGCTGGCCATGCTCGAATTCACCGAAGCCGAGCATGAGCAGGTGGCGAAGTCTACGGAACCTTCCTGGTCACCACCAGATGGCTGTAGCACGGTCGGTAACTCTCCGGACCTGGGCCCGACCAGCGAGTACGAGTTCCAAACGAAGCGCATCAGCGTCGACGTCTGAAGGCCAGCGAGCGATCGTGGGACAATCCGAGATTCTACTACAGCGAAGGGGGCAATCACCTTCTGCGCGAAGACGAACCATCGCATGGTAGGTGTCGACTACATCGGGATCTGACGTTAGAGCTTGACTCCTGACCATTTCGCGAGTCCAGCGAGCGAGCCGGTTGCACGACGGTCGGCTGCAGCCAGTCCGAGCAGCGTCTCGCGGAAACTTGGGTGATGCCGGACCGCGTTCGGTGCAGCGCGCCTCGCGACATTAAGTTCAGAGACGGCCTTCGCGCGATCACCGTGGAGCATCCACGCGCGACCCATGTCCATGTGGTGATGACCGACCCGCTCGGGGCGCCGCGGGTCGTCGACGTTGACCTTCGCGGCGCGCCGGACCGCCTCCGCGCCGTCATAGCGCTCAACCGGCGCCGCGCACCAATGCGCGAGGATGTTCGTCGAACTAGCGTCCACCCCGTAGTACGGAACCTCGGGCGGTTCGAATTCGCGCGCAATTGCGCGCGCCTCCTCGAGGTACCCGTCGGCTTCGGCTCCGTCGCCCGCGCGGGCGGCAAGGATCGATGCTCTCAGGTCGAGCTGGATCTGGACGGCCCGGCCGGCGGCGGTAGCGTCGAGGTGTTCGCGGGCACGATCGAGCAGCCTGAGTCCGGCGCGGTACTCGCCGTGCTGGAGGTAGCGAGTGCTGCGGTGGTAAGAGCTGATCGCGATGCGCCTCGGGTCGCCGGTGCGTTCAGCGAGCTGGACGTGTCTTTCCGAGGCGATCGCGGCAAGCTCGGGTTGCCGGAAGCGTCCGGCAACGGTGGCAGCCATTCGGTACGCGTCATGCAGGGTGGCGTTGACCAACTCACCAGGTCGCCCCGGCTGGTCGGACAGTACGTAAAGATGGTGAAGTAGCCCGGCGAGCCGCCCAGCAACCTCGTCGTGGCGGAGCTTGAGCACCTTCTCTGAGTCCGTGCCGAGCCGGGCTGTTACCGCGGCGAGATCAAGAGCAGGCCCCTCCGGCCGCGGGTCATCGTAAGCGTCGAGGGCGCTACGCAGCTCGGCCACACCGGCAGCCTCAGGGCTCGGTTCGTCGACGATCTGCTGCATTCCATACAGCGTCGCTGCTTTAACGGCGAGCGCTCGACCAGCCTCGGCGACAAAGGCGGCGCTCGGGGGGACCTGTCCCTGTTCAACCTTCTTGATCAAACTCACGGAGAAGCTCGTGGCCCGCGCTAGCTGCGCTTGCGTGACCCCGGCGAACTTGCGGGCCGCTTTGAGGCGTTCGCCGACGCTCTCGCCAGGGAGTTCAGCAGGAAGCATGGCGCCACCTTCTCTCATGTTCGGTCGGAGTTCTCATCACCAGCGTACGGCGTTGTCCCTTTGTTGTCCCTCCGTATCGCCTTTCGCACTTAGCGTCACATAGGTGACGGCGCGTGACGGTGAGATGCCTTCCGCTGAGGCGGGCGACAAGAGCGACCAGGTCACTCCGCAGGACCGGCCCGACTATGAACACGCCCTCTCCGCGCCGTCACACCCCCAGCCCACAACCATCAACGGAGCCCTCTTCCGCCCCAGCTCCGAATGGTCTGCGCGCGAGTGGCGAGACGCACAAGCCCGGGTCCAGCGCCACTGGCCTAAGCAAAACCGGTGGCCGGAATGACCGCCATCGACGAGCGCGCGCGACCGCTCACCCCGCCCCCACCACTTAGCCGGTGGGAATGGCACCTGTTCGACGCCGATCGATGGGCACACCTCTACGCCATCACCGAGCTAGTGGACCAGCGCCTAGACCTGCTACTCCCCTGGTGCCTGCGCCGCGCGCCCTACCCACTCGAACACGACCGGGCGAGCATCGAACCGAGCCCGCTGGTGATGCCCCAGCGAATCGGCACCGGCGTCTGCCCAGTGTGCCTAACGCACAGCTGGGCGAGCATCCCACATCCACGATCGGGAACGTTGCTCGCCGGTGGGTTCGTCGGTGACCTGGCCGAGGTGGTGATCCCCGATGCCATTGGACCAGCGTGACCGCGAGCCGATCACAACAATCCGCCAGGTCGCCGCACGCAGCATGGCATTCGGCGACGGGCCGACCTCACTCATGCGCCTGTACTGCAACACAGGCGATCAAATGAGCGGCCAGTCCGCCGCGCAGTTCGCACCCCCGTCGTCGAGAGTCTCCACACCGAGCACCACTGCGATGGCCATCGATGACCCCGGAACCACACGAGCAGCACACCGCCCGCAACACCGAGATCGTGCAACCCCGCGTCAGCGGCACCCCGGTCGTCGACATCACCGAGCGGTCCGGCCTGTCGCCGACCCGGACAAGCCAGATTCTGTGCGAAGGCGACACGAAGCCCGGCCGCGGTCGGGGTCTTCGGTCGACATCGACATCCAGCCCTACCGAACCGCCGACGACAACAGCGCCAGCGTCCGAGCACTCGTCGACGCCATCGGCATCTCTTACAGCTCGATGCACCCCGGCTCCGCGCAGGTCGGTACCACCTTCCGCCCCTCGCGGGGCAGCCGATGACCCGAGCAGAACAGATCGAGAATGGAGCGCCCCGAACAGTGACCCGAGTTGTGCCGCGACCAGCCAACGTCATCGTCGGCGCCGGCCTTGTCGAAGCCCGCGAGGCGCGCAACCTCAGCCTCCGCAACGTCGCCAAACGAGCAAAAATCTCACCGGGCGCGCTGTCGTACTACGAGTGGGGCGGGAGCGCACCGAGCGTCGCAACAGCAGCCATGCTCCTCGGCATTCTCGAAGCCCCAGTGGCCGTACGAAACCACCTCCTCGACCTGGTCGCCCGAGCGCAGGAACGCAACTTCGTCGCCTGCACAGAACGCGAGCTGCACCTGCTGCGTACCGGCTACGAACAGCTGGCGTTCCGGGTGTGCGAATGGTCCCCGACGCTGTTCCCGAGCGCGTTGCGGACCTCGACCTACGCCCAGGCGCTGCACGAGTCCAGGCTGCTCAGCTTCGACATCACCCCGCGCAGCATCATCCCCGGCAAACGGGTCCGCGCCCCGGACGACAACCAACGAGGCCGCGCCTTCAGACGCGAAACCGAACCCCGACGCACATTCCTGATCGGCGAAGCCGCGACACGACCGGACGCGTGCACGTCCGACGTGCTACGCGACCAGATCGAAGAAGTGGGAATGCTGCAATCCCTGCTGGACGTATCTGTCGACTTCGTCCCCGCCTCGGCCTGCGCGCCCGGCCTGGTCGAACCGTTCACCCTCTACGAGGACCAACAGCGCGCCATCGCCGCCGCCGTTCCCCACCGCAACGGCGCGATCTTCTTCACCGACCCAGAAACAGTCAAGCGCTACCAGAAAGCAGCCCAACACCTACGTAGCAGCGTCGTCAACCACGCCTGGACCTGACAAAAGCCCCCGGCCGGTGCCTCTGCACCCCTCCCCCTCTGGCGGGCCCACCGGCCGGATCCCAACCACCCGACAGCCGAACCCCGCCCCTGCGATCACCACCCCGATCGACAGGGCCACGCGAGGAAACGACTCCCGGCCGGCGCGCTGCCCTCCATCAGTACGCCGGCCGGGTTCCAGCCGCCCGCACTAGAGCATCCGCGGCGGAGCCAAGACCGCGGCACGGCCCACAACCCCACCCGCCGGACGCACCAGCCCGTCCCGCCGGCCCATCCACCGAACACGGAAACCCCGCACATGACCACCACACCCCCGCTCCCGCGGCTCGTCACGCTGGTGATGTGTGCGGTCTCGCAGGATCCTTGACAGTTTGTCGTCTCAGCTTCCTTGACGTCAGCTGAGTTCTATCGGCGCCGTGCGTAGGGCTTCATGCGGGCGATCGGGCGGTTCGGGTCACGCGGGTGCAGGGACAGTTCTTGCTCGCCGTGAAGGACCCGGAAGTGGGTGTCTTCGACGACGACGGTGACGATCTTGCCCGCGTGAGTGGCGCCGACGCGAAGGAGCTGGCGGGCGACCATAATGATCCCGTCTTTGGGGACGCGTCGTTCGGCTTGCGGTGGCCGCTGCGGCGGGGCCGGCGGCAGCGGGCTGGTGGCTTGTCGTGCGCCAGTGAGAGCGAGTCGTTTATCCAGCGTGATCGGGTAGGGCAGGGTCTTGACCAGGGTGTTGTTCGCGATCACGTGCATTAGGTGCCCGTCCAACCGGACTGAAACGCGCTGCCCCGCGAGGCCGGTGCCGACCGGGAACTGCTCGCCCTTGAAGTTGACGACACCGTCTCGGCCGATCGCTCGGTCCACCTCGATCGCGGTGTTCTCGGGCAGTCGGGTCCGGCCTGCGCTGGTCCGCGGTAACGCGGGCGCTGCCGGTGCGGGGCCGGCCGGTCGGCCGCCTCGCATCAGCAGGTAGCGCAGGTGTTCTTCGTGCAGGCGGGAGCTAACGGTCTTGATGTGGTGCCCGTCGAGGTTGACGTGAATGCTGCGGTCGTCTGCCCAGATCATGACGGTGCGGCCCGAGTAGGCCGGGCCGAGCCAGAGTTCCTGGCTTCCGGCGATGGCGAAATGCCCGCTTGGCGGGACCCGGAACTCCGCCTCGACCGCGGACGGTGCTCCGGTGGCCGGCGGGTCCTGGATCAACGCCTCGGCCACGTCGAATTCCGTGTCAGCGGTGGAGTCGGCGGACTCGAGTGCCGTCGCTGGAACAGTGAGCGGTTTCGGTTTGCTCGGCCGGAACAGGCTTGCTGGAGTGGCCATGTCCAGCGACTGATGTGGCCGGCTGTGGTTGTACTCGTGCACCCATGCGGAGATAGCGTCCTGAGCGGCATCAAGGCTCTCGAACGCCTCGACATCGTCGAGCAGCTCCTCGCGCAGGGTCTTGTGGAACCGCTCGATCTTGCCGGTGGTGGTGGGCGATCGGCGTTTGGTCAGCCGTTGGCTGATGCCGTTCTCGCGGCAGATCCGCTCGAACAGCACCTCGGCCGGATACGGACGTGTGAAGCGCCCTGTGAACTGCTTTCCGTTATCCGTCAAAACTTCCGAGGGGACGCCGTAGCGGCGCATCGCCGTGGTGAAGGCTTCGACGACCGCACGACCGGTGGGGATCACAACGACCGCGGCGATCACGATGAACCGAGAGTGGTCATCGATACCGGTGACCAATTTGCACTCGCGCCCATCAGCGAGGAATACGCCGCCGACGAGGTCCATCTGCCACAGCTGCATGGGTGCTTCTCGTTGCCAGCGCTTGTATTTGCGCTTGTGTTCCTGCTCTTGGGAAGCGATCAAGCCGTTGCGTGACAGGACACGATGCACAGCCGCCCGTGAGGGAACGCGCTCGACCTGGCGCCGTCCGAGCTCGTGACGGACTCGCCTCGCGCCCCAGCGCGGGTGTTGGCGGCGGATCTCACAGATCAGCGCTTCGAGATCGGCTTCCACCCGGTGCGGTGTCCGGTGTGGTCGGCGAGATCCTTCTTGTAGACCGGCTACGCCGTGTTCGGTGTATCGGCTTCGCCAGGTGTAGATCGTCTGCCGGGACACCCCGTATCGCGCCGCTACCTCGCTCACTGGCGCCCCGTCTGCGGCCTCCAGCACTGCCCGGTAGCGCTGTTCGGCCTTTCACGCATCGTTCTCGCCCACTCGACCTCCGTCACGCGCCTCGACGAGGCCAACAAGATCAACAAGCGTTGGAGTTGTCAACCATCCTGCGAGAACGAAACGTCAAGGATCCTGCGAGACCACACACATCACCCGGGCCAGCGGGCGATGATCCGCCTCGGCTGGCGGTTGGTGGCGCCAGTCGGGTCGAGGAACCGGCGGCGGTTCAGGCCCAGCTGCAGCAGGTGCCGGCCGACGGTCCGCACCGAGATGGTGACGCCCTCGGCGGCCAGTTCGGTGGCGATCCGACGGGCGGAGTACTTCCGCTGTCGGCGCAATTGCTCGATTCGGGCCATCACCTCGGCTGGGGTGGCGGTGGGCTGGTGGTGGGAGACGCTCGGGTGGTCGAGCTGGCCGGTCTCGCCGTGGCGGCGCCAGCGGTTGATCCACTTGGATGCGCATTGGCGGGAGAGGCCCATCTCGGCGGCGACGTGGGCGATCGGGTGGGTCTTGGCAGCGCGCGACGAGCCGGCGGCGGCCCTCGATCGACAGCGGGACATTGCGGTGGGACACGGACGGGGCTTTCTGTTCGGCGTGATGGGTGGGTCGCACTTCTCATCCTGCCGCTGAAAGACCCGTCCCTCGCCCGCGTCACCAACGTCATGACCCGCAACAGCTAGTTGTCGGATTCTATGCCTTCGGCTGCCACTCCTTCAGCGCAACCTGAGCTGCCAAGGTGTCGGGGTGGTCGGGGCCGCGAACCCGGAGTTGGTCGGCTAGCAGGTCCGCGAACGCAGCCACGGCCGCGGCCGGATCCCCGGCCTCGCCGCGCCAGCGTGCGATGTTGTAGCGGGTCAGGAGGGTGTCGGGGTGATCGGGCCCGAGAACCCGGAGCCGGTCGCCGAGCACGTCAACGAACGCGGCAAGGGCCCCGGCCGGATCTCCTGCGCGTCCCTGCCAGTAGGCCACGCTGTGGCGGGTCTTGAGGGTGTCGGGGTGGTCAGGCCCGAGAACCCGGAGCCGGTCGCCGAGCACGTCAACGAACGCGGCAAGGGCCCCGGCCGGATCTCCTGCGCGTCCCTGCCAGTAGGCCACGCTGTGGCGAGTCAAGAGAGTGTCGGGGTGATCAGGCCCGAAGACCCGGAGTTGGTCGGCGAGCAGGTCAGCGAACGCGGCGGAGGCCGAGGCCGGGTCTCCGGCCTCGGCATGCCAGTAAGCCACATTGTGGCGGGTCATAAGGGTATCGGGATGCTCTGGCCCGAGGATCCGGAGTTTGTCGGTGAGCAGGTCGGCGAAAGCGGTGGCGGCCCCCTCCGGGTCCCCGGCCTCGCCACGGCTCTGCGCCATGTTGTGGCGGGTCAAGAGGGTGTAGGGGTGGTCGCGGCCGAAGACCCGGAGTTTGTCGGTGAGCAGGTCGGCGAACGCGGCGGCGGCCCCCTCCGGGTCCCCGGCCTCGCCACGCATGTAAGCCATGTTGTGGCGGGTCAAGAGGGTGCTTGGGTGGTCGCGACCGAAGACCCGCACCATGTCGTCTAGCAGGTCACTCAACGCAGCGCCAGCCCAGGTCGCGTCTCCGGCCTCGCCAAGCCGGTAGATGATGTTGTGGCGGGTCGTGAGGACGTGCTGGTGGTCGGGCCCAAAAACCTTTACCACGTCGTCCAGCAAATCAGCCAACACAGCGGCAGATCCAGCCAGGTCTCCGGCATGCCCCTGCCAGTGAGCGAGATTGTGGCGGGCGGTTAGGGTATCGGGGTGGTCCGATCTAAGCCGGGTCTTGGCGAGGGTGCGGAGCTGACTAAAGTGCGTGATGGCGGCGGCGAGCAGACCGGCTTCGCCGAGGCTGGTTCCGGTGCGAAACAGGACGGCGTGGCCATTGGGTGTCCAGAGGGCATCCGAGGCGACGGTATGCAGAGCCGTGGTGTTGGATCGCAGCGCCGCCGCCAGCGCCTGGTCGCGCTCGACCTGGGGCCAGATCGCCAGCAGGGCATCCGCAGTGACCCGGACCGTTGCGGAGTTGTCGGGTCTTCCGCGGAAGCCGTCGCGGGTCGTACGTTGAACCACGGCGTGGACCCGAACCTCTCTGTGCGGGGCCTGAGTGTCGAGGGTGATCAGAGACAGCCGGTGCAGCATCCCCAGCGCCTCCTCCACGTCATCGCTCCCGACATCTCGGTCGAGCGTGGTGCTCCAGTGTTCGCGAAGAGCGCTGATGCCGAACAGAACGAGAGGTGACCCGGCGGGGTCCAGAAGGCTGGCGACGTGCATTACCGGCCCGGCCATGCCAACTGGACGCATCGTGTTGGCCAGGTCCAGGGACAGGGCGAATGTGGCGGCGACGGTCCGGTTGTAGCCGTCGGCTAACTCGTCCAAGGTGGGCAGTAGGTCGTCCAGGCGGCGGTGCTGCTCGGCAAGCCGAGATCGGTAACCGGGGATGGTCATGAGGTCGACGGACAGGTCGAGCAGGACGGGCCGGTTGATCACGTAGGCAATCGCATGCGCCAGGGCCAGCGGCAGATACCCGAGGTCCCGGGCCAGGCCCTTCAGCTCAGCGGGCCCGCCAAGCAAGGCTGGGTGCTCGGCAACTTTCGCGGTCAGGTAAGCGTACGCCTCTTGCTCGGAGAACACCCCGACGTCGATCAGCTTTCGCTCTGGGCGGGCGAGAGCGGGATCGCGACGCCGGGTCGTTACGATTACTTGGCCGCGCGGGGCCGCGGGAGGCCACAGGTCGTGCAGATCTTTCAGGTGTTGCAGGTCGTCGAGCACGATCAGCCAGCGCCCCTTGTCGCCTGCACACCAGTTGAGCAGCTTCTGCGCGGCGCTTTCCGGGTCAGAGGGGGCGTCTTCGACCAGGTCGTGGGCGGCGTCGGCGTAGGCGGTCACGATCGTGTCCCGCGACCGGGCCGATACCCAGATCACGAGCCGCAGTCGCGGGTCCCTCCAGTGGGTCCAGGCATAGTCGGCAGCCAGCTGGGTCTTGCCGACCCCGCCGGTGCCGACGAGCACCTGGGTTCGCACCACCGGGTCCGAAGCAGCCTCTGTCACACCCAGTGAGCTGGTCAGGACGAGGCGGGGTTGGAATCGCTCATCCAGCACCGGCGGCCACCCGACCCGCACAGTAGGTTCAGGCTGTCCAGGAGTGCCGGCGGGGTGCTTGAGCAGCGACAGCAGATCCTCGTGCCTGGTCTTCCACTCCCTCACCTCCAGCGCGCGGCAGGCGACCTCGTCCAGACCTGGCCGCAGCGGCTCGTCCGTCCGTTTGCGATACGCCCAGGCCACGCATGCCACGATCAGAGCCTCGATGGTCTCCCACTCCGGTCGCTCAGCCTGCCTGGCCGGGTCGAGCAAGTTGTTCAGCGTCGTAGGGGCCAGATGGTTGATATGGGGGTCAGTGATTTTGGCGAAGCTCGCTAACGCCCGCGGCGAGGGGACTCCGCAGTGCTTCATCAGCCGCTGGAGACTTCCGGCGAACCAGGCGTGCGGATCCACTGCCGTCCGCGCCACGCGACACCACCCCCAAGAACTAAGTTCTTTACACGTAGCCCCCGCCTAGCGCAAGGCCAGGCGTGTTCATTCCTGTTCCGTCCTCGACCAGCTCACAACGGCGCAAGAGGGCTCTGAGCAGCGGAAACATCACCGACCGGCCACCCGGTGTCCACGAGTGTTCGGGGATGCGCGGCGACGTTGCCCGCTTGGCGGGGTGCCGGTCACGGTGAAAGCAGGTCGGCCGACCTGCTTCCACAGCCCGCGCACCGCGGGCCCCGCGACGAGCAGAACACGAGGAACCGATGATGGTGACTTGGCTGATGACCGCCTACGCGGCCGTGGTGATGGTCCTACTGGCCACCTCGGGCGGAGTGGCGTTGTTCGTCACCGACACAGCCCGCGCCGACCGTGCCTATCGACTGGTCAAACTCCTACTCGCCGCCGTCACCGGCGGCACCGGGCTGGTGGCGTGCCTGATCCAGTTGCACCAGGTCGGACTGCTGTGATCGCCGCACCGTGTCCCTGCTGGGTGCACGCGAGCTTGAACCGCTCAGTCAGCGTCTGCCGGACGGCGTCGTCATCCAGGATCGAAAGGGAACAGCTGGAAGAATTGGAGTCGGCTGGTCGTGGCGACCCATCACCAACCGGTGTTGCTGCGCTGGCCGCTAAATGCTGGGAACGATTGGACCGCAGGTACGTTCTCGAACGCGACCTCCGCTGCTTTGTACCAGCGCGCGACGCTGTTCACGTCCATCCTCGGAGATCAGCGCTGCTACTGCGCTCAACCATCGGCATCGTCGCGCTGGAGGCCGCGATGCGAGCCGGTGTGGCCAAGGTGGTCCACGTGTCCACCGACGAGGTCTACGGCCCGCTGCCCACCAGCGCCGCCGCCGAGGACGCACCGCTGCACCCAACCGTTCCCTACGCGGCCAGCAAAGCCTGCAGCGACCTGCTCGCCCACTTGTACTTCACTCGTGCGGGGTCCCTGGCTATGTCCGCGAATTTCGACGGCACTTGCTCGCGAAAAGCGACGGCGCCGAGCAAGATCGATGTCGACGAATGCTGGCAGCACCCGGGCCCGTCCAAGCGGCCGATCGTGGCCGATGCTCGCTGCTGATCAGGTCGTTCGTCCTCGCTGCGCTGCGGGCGCTCCACCTGGACCAGCAGCTTCGTCACCGGCAGGATGGCCAGGACGAGCGGACCCACCAACTGAGACCCTTGGCAGGCAGTGACGTCAACATTCGCGAGCACGGAGTCGCTCGGCTCGAAGGCGACGTCGCCATTGCCGGAGAACCGACGTCCAGATTCACGGTCAGGACCAGGTCCCGGTGTGCATCGCCCGCAGCTCCAACAACTACGGGCCACGCCAGCACCCGGGGAAGCTGATCCCGCGGTTCCTCGGGCTGCTGCTGTTCGGGGCGGCAGGTGACCGTGCACGGCCGCGGGCAGCACCGCCGCAACTGGTTGCACGTGGAAGGCAACTGCCGGGCCATCGAACAGGTCCTGCGCGCCGGGTGAGACCTACAACGTCGGCGGCGGCTCCGACCTGACAACGCAGACTTCAGTGATCAGGTCGGCGATCGCTGCCGCGACCTGGTCCGGTACGTCGTGGTTCATGTGGTGGCCGGTGCCGTCCAGCACGAGGTGGCGAGAGCGGTTCGACATGGCCGCCAGGGACCGCTGGAGCTCGAGCCAAACCGGGTAGACCGGTCCCCAGCCGTTGCCATTGCCGACCGTCAGCACGGTCATCGGCAAGTCACCGAGCCGCCGAGCCGAGGCCGGGGTGACGCGAGGGGCGACCGCAAGCCCTAGAAACTCTCCCACTACGGCACGGCGGTGTGCCGTAGTCAGGGCGCGCGCCGCCGCGGCCGGTGCCATTCGCGCTCCCACCTCGCCGACGGCCTCGCGAATCAAGCGCCGACGCCCGTTTATGTCGTGCCAGGCACGAGTCCAGCCCAGGGGCCGTGCCTGCCGGCGGCCCGCTTTCCACCACAGCTCGTTCACGGACTTCGCCGGGTCGGCCGCCGCAAGTGGCCGCGCTTGGTCCTCGTGGGAGGAGTCGACCAGGATGAGGCCGACGACGCGGTCCGGGTTCCCGGCGGCAAGGATGCGGGCAACGATCCCGCCGTAGGAGTGGCCGACCAGCACCACCGAGGTCAGTTCGAGGGCGTCCAGCAAGGCGGTGATCTCGCCGGCCAAGACCGTCGGCGTCCTCGGTCCTCGGGGAGCGGGGTCGCTCCAGCCGACACCACCGCGGTCCACGGCGTAGGCCGTGATGTCTTCGGGCAGCGCACGGAAGACCTGGTGCCATTCCAGGGCCGTCGCGCCCAGCGCGGGCAGCACCACCACGACCGGGCCGCACTCTCCCGCACTGGTCCGCACCACATGCAGCCGGCGACCGCCGATGTCGACCAGACGGCCCGGCGGCGGAAACCGACGTTCATCGCGTCCCTGTCCCACGCGCTGGTACAGCCATCCGCCGGCGGCTATCAACGCCGCGCAGGAAGCCGCCATCACCGCGGAACGCCTCATCGGGTCCTCCTTCGTAGCTCAGACTTAGTGTTCAGTCTGCTATAGCGGGACGCACACGTTCCGGACCGACTAACCCAGCAGCCGCCCGCGCCGCAGCCCGGCCCGCACCCCCGCACACCTGGTCCGGGCGATCGTGCGGCTGCGGTGGCGGCAGAGGCTGGGCCCGGTCCAGATCGGCGGCCGGCTCGACCTGCCCGCATCCACGGTGCACGCAGTGCTCGTTCGCTGCCGGATCAACCGCCTGTCCCGGCTCGACCGGGTCACCGGTGAGCCGTTGCGCCGCTACGAGCACGACCATCCCGGGTCGCTGATCCACGTCGATGTCACCAAGTTCGGCAACATCCCCGACGGCGGCGGACACCGCTACGTCGGCCGGGCTCAAGGCGAGATCAACAAACGAGCCACGCCCGGCCTGACCCGCGGCGCGGACTACAAGCCCCGCACCGGCACCGCGTTCGTGCACACCGTCATCGATGATCACTCCCGTGTCGCCTACGCCGAAATCCACGCCGACGAGACAGCAGTGACTGCCATCGCGGTGCTGCGCCGGGCAGTGGCCTGGTTCGCCGAGCTGGGCGTGATCGTCGAGCGGGTGCTGTCGGACAACGGGTCGGCCTACCGCTCGCACGCCTGGCGGGACACCTGCGCCGAGCTGGGCGTCGTCCCGAAGCGGACCCGGCCTTACCGGCCGCAGACCAATGGCAAGGTCGAGCGGTTCCACCGCACCTTGGCCGACGGGTGGGCCTACGCTTGCTTCTACCCGTCGGAGGCCCTGCGGCGGGCGGCGCTACCGGGCTGGCTGCACTTCTACAATCATCATCGACCCCACAGCTCAACCAGCGGCAAGCCGCCGGTCACCCGGCTGACCAACCTCTCTGGACATCACACCTAGCGCTACGACGGCCTTCTCGGCATGGCCAGCCAAGACCTCCGGCCGGACCGGGTTGCCGGTGACCACGGCGCGCTTGCGCGCCCGCTCCGGCAACAGCGCCATCATCGACTAGGGAGAGGCGGATCACAGAGCGCAACACCAAGGCGTCTGGGCAGCTCAGCAGCGAGTTACTGGCGCTCCGCGGTCACGCACCGCGGCCGCGACACTCAGCAGCTCGGCGACCGAGCTGGCTGGACACGCGTACTGCACATCTTCCTCGCCGGGTGACCGCTGCACGCGAGAGTCAGTTCCACAAGAGGACGCAAAGGAGGCAGGCATCGAAAATTTGCGTCTGCAAGCATCTGTACCATCAGCGAACTCTAGTAGGTTGTAACGGATGGGCGCCTCAGCAGCGACTTCAGGTCTAGGAGCAATCGGGAGGATGCTTGGTGACCAGCGTCGAGGCTGCCGTTCTGGCAAAAGTCGCAGGAATCGCAACCGAATCGGTCGTAAGGAGGATTCGACGTGTCGCGTCGGGTCGAGGTTTCGGCAAAGGGGTAGCCGTTGAGGTCACTTCAGAGCAGCTCTATCGGCACCACCAAGGGTACTGGCCCGCATCCTTGTCCGGAATGCTTCCGGCCGGCTTGAATCAACAAAAAATAGATAGCTTTCTAAGAACGCCTGAATTCGAAACTTTCACCAACCAACTTATCGCCGTACATCTGCTTAGCGGCCATTCAGATTACCGCCAGCGGGTCCGTGAATCGATTGCGGAAAAACTGGTAGATTTCTTTCCGCCAACAGATCTGAGACATGACGTTGACCAAGTCGTAAGCTTTGACGACTTGGTCGCCCGCTATAAGCGTAAATTGAATGCCTACGGCATTAAACTTGCCGAGCACCTTGATGCAAGCTGCTCGACTGCGGCTTCTATCATTAAGGATAGATCAGAAAACCAAGTACAGGTCCACGAGCTCGGATTTCGCGAAGTTGCACTAGACATACTAAACTCGATTGACGACAGTTTAAGACATTTGATACGCAATCGAGACAACTTGACATGGACCAACCTCTACAACACTCGGTTCTACAACTATCATTCCGAGATTACCGCGCCTGACTTAAATGTTCGCATGCCGATTAATTACGCGAAACTCTTCGTTGGTCCTACAGTTCTAGAAACGGATTCATCCACACTTCAACCATTTGATGACGGAAGCGACGGGCGGCCAGACAGTTTTCGGAGATTTTACAAAAACCTCGACCGCTCAGTGTTGCTAGGCGACCCCGGGGCAGGTAAATCGACATCAAGTACCGTGGCCGCACTGGAGATCCACAGAGAATCTAATCTCATCCCGTTTATCGTTGTCCTGCGCGAATTGATAGAGCCGGAGTTTTACCTTCCCGAATACTTGGCAGACCTACTGGGGCGACGTTACGATGTAAAAGCTACACCGGAATCTATCGAGAAGTTGCTCTACGAGGGCGGTGTCGTCGTAGTTTTTGATGGCCTCGATGAGGTTATTAATAATGCGGACCGACTAACACTTGCGCGAAAGATTGAAATTGTTTCTGCATCTTACCCGCTCATCAAAATTCTTGTGACGTGCCGAAAAATAGGGTACGCCCCGGCCAGATTAAACCGATCTTTTTCAACCTTTTCGATCGGCCCCTTCTCCGAAGAGCAAATTGAAGAGTACGTGACACACTGGTTTGACGCTCAAGGAAAGCTTCGCTTAGCTGAACTCGACTACGTTGTACAAGACTTCATGCTGGAAAGCAAGGAAATGCTGGATTTGACACAGAATCCTTTGCTTCTGGCTTTTATGTGTGTCCTCTATCGGGGAGCTCGAACACTCCCCGAAGACAGAGCCTCGTTGTACGAAAAGTGCGTCGCCCTACTACTTGGAGAGAGAGACAAACACTATAAGGTCGTTGCCGAGCATCCAAGTATCCTTAATACAAAAAGGGCTCTGTCACGCGTCGCACATAAAGAGCTAAAGGAACAGCGATACGGGCGACCGGAGAAAGAGATAACCGAAGATCTAATCGAGTTCCTTACCGGGCCGGTCATTCACAGTCGGGAACGTGCCGCCGAGTTTATCAAGGAGATGTTGAATTGGTGCCGTGGGCGCGCTTGGATGTTCACCGATGTCGGACCAGACCCTCAGCATAGAGACCTCTTCACTTTTACCCACGCGAGTTTCCGCGAGTACTTTGGCGCACTCTACTTCGTCAGCACGAACCGTGACGCACAAAGCCTCGTCGACCATATTTTTCCCTTGATGGAGCAAGGCAAATCAGAGATCTACGCACAAGTCTGCTGCACAATATTTGACGATGCGCTCTTATCCGGCGCGTCCGATGTCATGCTCGGTTTGATCAGGAAACTTGATGAGCAGCAACCGCATCCCATCCTGAATCACAGCGAATGGCAAAGGCGATTTGACATTAAGGATGGCGCCGGGTCAACATCTCGCAAGGAAAATGAACTAGCCGACAAACGTGAAGAGACGTCTCGCATTCGCTCCGTGGCTGCGGCCTATCTAGCAGGGATAGCGAACTGCCTCCCATCTTTGTCAGCAGATGCGATGAGTACTCTTGTCGGACTAGCCGTGGCTCAAACAACACTCGGCGACAGTGCGGCCATTGCGCGACTGCTCGATCCAGCCTCGAAACACCACGAGCCGATCCTGGAGATTCTCGCCGATCATCTAAGTCGTAGTATGGCAGCGGCAGCAGACACGAGGACGACACGCAGGCAGGTTTGGTTCGCACTTCACGCCCCTTACCTTCTTGCGAATATGTCATCGTTTGCATACCCGATCAAGCCGACGGCTGTAAAAGCACTTAACAAGGTCGTAAACACTGTCAGTCCGCATCTTAAGAAGTATGACGGTAAGTTCGATGTAGATTATGCAATGTTGATTCAAAGCGGTAGCGGAACCCATCGCCGCCTATGCGACCTTGACGCAAGCGAGTTTTGTTCAGTATTTTCATTTCTATTTGATGAATATGTTCTACCGATCGACGGTCTAGGACCAAGATCAGTTGCAATTTGGGTTTATGACAGTTTTCGCGGCAAGCGCCGCGAGACCACGCCTGTTGCAAGAGCTGCGCGCTTCCTGAAGAACCTGGGAGAAGGCCTGATTCGACACCAAAGTAGCTTGTTCGACATTCCACTTCCTTCACATCCCGCATATGCAGAGCACGACTTCCGGTCAATTTCAGAACGAATCACCGCCTATCCGGACTCATGCAGGACGGCTCTACTGTTCTTGATTGCAGCGCAGATCGAACTGAACCAGCAACTAGACCCAATGCTGAAGAATGATGTGTCAAGGAAGGATTTGGGCCAATGGGC
The DNA here is from genome assembly GCF_041346945.1 of Amycolatopsis sp. cg9. Taxonomy (NCBI): domain Bacteria; kingdom Bacillati; phylum Actinomycetota; class Actinomycetes; order Pseudonocardiales; family Pseudonocardiaceae; genus Amycolatopsis; species Amycolatopsis sp. cg9. The sequence continues at coordinate 9,271,007 of NZ_CP166850.1, forward strand.
GGCTCGCTTAAGAGTTGACAGTATTCCGTCCGCGTGGATTAAAGAAGAGTCAGACCTATGGTGTCCATCCAGCCAAATCGCAGAATAAGACTATCGTTTGCATCCCCCTATTCAAGTTCAACTGCAGCCGATCGCAAGCCCCTAGGGGCGTCGCACCGTATCGCGGTCAACATGCTCAGCCCGATCATCGACACCTCGCGCGCGCTTAGCTCTTCAGCCATTCGTGACACAGGAGCGAGAACAAGACGTTGTATTCCTCACGAATCAACTCGATCCCAGCGATGTCGAGGCCAGCGACACGGGCAGCGTCCGCAAGAGCCAAGAGTATTTTCGGCAGCGATCCGATTAGTTGCCACAGCATTATCGTTTCACTGAGCGATAGCTAAGCCGCGGGGAAGACGACAGCTGACAGTTCGAGCAATGTCGGCACCGTCTGAGTTGCTCCGGCGCGACGCAGCTCAGCCTCACTCGTCTTGCCAGTAGCCACGCCCACGACTCGTACTCCTGCAGACCTTCCGGCCTTCATATCGTTTGGCGTGTCTCCGACCAGCACCACATGCTGATCCTGGTACCAAGTGCCTGTTTGAGTTGCAGCTCGCTGTCGAGCGATCTTCACCAGCTCGGACCGCTCTGCGTGGTCCTCGCCGAAGGCACTGCTGTCGAAGTCGAGGAAGCCAGCGAGGTCGAATGCCTCTAGCTTGATGCGCGCCACTTGGCGCAGGTTGCCGGTCAGGATGGCCTGGTGGACCGAATGATCGGCAGCGAACTGCTGGAGTGTTTGCCGCGCACCGGGTAGAGCCCGTCCGACGGCGGCCAGCTCGTCGCGGGCATCTTCGTAGCCCTGCACCAGGGCATCGGCCAGCTTTTGCACGGCCCGGTCAGTCGCTTCCAGCCCGTTGACCTTCAGCGACTCGGCCATGATGTCCAGTTCGGTCCTGCCTGCAATGGTCGCCAGCTTCGCCAGCGGCTTGCCGGTCGCCGCCGGAAACGCCCGGTCGTAGATGGCCCGTCCGACGCCCCTCGTCTCGATAAGCGTGTGGTCGATGTCCCACAGCACCAAGGTCCGAGGTGCGGCGCCAGGCATGGTCATGCCGAAAGTGTGCCATCCGTGACGGATCGAGCGCGGCGCGATAACATTCGACCTGGTCAGAGGCTTAGCGGGAGGCGACGCGAGATCGTGAACGACCAGTTGGCGCGGATGGTCGGTGACCGTGTGCGGTTCTACCGCACAGCGGCCCACCAGACGAAGACGGTCGTTGCCGGGCTAACCGGTATCACGCCGGACTATCTCTACCAGATCGAGCGGGGCCAGAAACTGCCCACGATCCCGGTGCTCGCCCAGCTGGCCGAAGTCCTGCGAGTTGACCCAGGCGACTTGCTGAGCAGTCAGCCGGCGGCGCCGACCCGGCGCTCCTCCAGTGTGACGGCTGACGCGATCTATCGAGCCATGACTGCGCCGGCCACAGCCAGCCCGGTCCCTGTCCGCGAACTCGGGCGCCAGGTTTGCGAGGCATGGAGCACGTGGCAGACGTCCACTCACCGCTACAGCGAACTGACCACCGACGTGCCGGAACTCATCGCGACCACTGAAGCCACGATCCGCGGCACCTCGGGCAAGCACCATCGGCAGGCTCAGGCCGTGGCCGCTGACCTGTACGGCCTTCTCCGAACGGTGACGAAGCGCGTCGGGCGCGTTGACCTGTCACTTCTGGCCGCCGATCGTGCGCATCGGGCAGCCGAGCAGGCAGACGACCCGATCCGGTTGGCCGGAGCCCGGTGGAACCTCATCCAGGTCATGCTCGCCGACGGCCATGCCGGAGCCGCAGAAGAGGAGGCCATGAAGGCGCTCGCCGACCTTCGGTCCGCACTCGGCCCTGACCACCTCGACGCCGCGGCACTGTCGGGTGCTCTCTTGCTCATCGCTGCGGTGGCGGCAGCCCGCGCCGGCGATGCCTGGACTGGTCGTGACCGGCTCCGCCGGGCCGCCCCGCTGGCCGAGCAAGTCGGCGACCGCAATGTCTGCTGGACGGCGTTCGGGCCAACGAACGTGGCCATGTACGCCGTCTCGATCGAGGTCGAGTCCGGTGAGGCCGTGGAGGGCTTGCGGCTGGCCGCCAAGATTGACCACGAGCAGTCACCTTCGATTGAGCGCCGGGTGGCGTTCTTGCTCGACCAGGCCAAGGGCTATGCGCAGCGTCGTGAATTCGCCCAGACGCTGACTCTCCTGACTGCAGCCGAAACCGACGCGCCAGAAGATGTCCGGTTCCGGCCAGCGGCGCACGCACTCATCCGCACCGTCATGGAACGCGGGCGGCGGACCGAGTCTGTCGCTGCCGCGAAGTTTGCCAGCCGCGTCGGCTTGCCACTTTAGGCAACCCGCTGCCATACCTACCCGAGCTGACAGTTCGGATTACTGGTCAGTAACTGCCATATCGTCGCGTTCTGGATCTCAGCGGTCGGTTGATGTCCCTCTCGTCTCCGAGACGACGGGCGGACTCCGTACGCGCGACCGTCGTTTGCGGTGATGCGTACTGGTCGTCGGGATACCGACCAGTAGCTGCGAGCCACACAGGCGATTGCGAGGGGCAACACGATGACGGTCAACTTCGAATTGCTGGCCACGCTGTTGCCGATCGCTTTCACCGCTCTGTTCGCCGTCGCTTTCACTGTCGACTTAGCCGAGCAATGGGCAGTCAGTCGAAGGCGGGCACACGTAGCTGGCGGCCGGCAAGCACTTTCCCGCGGTGCGCAACTCGACAACTCAGGGCGTGATCATCGATGATCCCACCCGTCACAAGCCCGTTCGCGTTCCTCTGGGACGAGCCTGCCATCGAGCCGTTCACGACCCTGCTGCGACGCCGCTGGAACTTCCACCCTGAGTTCGACACCGACGGCCTCCTCGAACGGATCACAGCCGCGTTCACCTGGCAAGCCGACGGCTTCGTCGACGCACTCCGCATTAAAAGCGAGACCGACGCCGCCGCGATCCGCATGGCCCGCGCTGGCGGGAAGGTCTGGGAACGCGACGGCGACGCCCTCACCATCCTCCACCAGCTCGTCGAGCTTCCCGTGCCCAGCGACCCGCGCGCACCCCGGCTCGTGATCGGCTCGGCGCCCCGGTTGTGGACGCCATGAACCCGCTCTGGACGCGGCGACGCCCGCGACAACAGCCCACCACCGTCCGCCCACGACACGTCGCTGGAACACACCGATGACCGACGCCGAACGACGACCAGTCGTACTGGATGAACCCGGCGCACCGCCGATCACGCTGCTTGGCCTGCTCACCGACGCCTACACCGACGCACTGATACGACTCGCCTACGCCGAACGAGACCGGCACGACTGGACGTCCTACCGTCAGCTCGGCTACGACCTGATCGGCGTCGGGGCGCACGTCATCGTGCACGCCTACACGCGTCGCGAGCCACCCGCGGATGCACCTGAAGCAGCAGTGGCCCCTCAGGCCGTGGCGGCGGAAGCCGCCCGTCAGTTGCGGACAACACTCGCACTCGCCGAACAGGTGGCCGGCACCCCGGCGACTGCCGACTCGGTGGCGATGGAACTTGAAGCCTTGGCCGAGGACTGCGCGCAACTCACCGAGCTGCTCTACCGCAACGCCGCCGGGACGTCCCCGGCAGCGATCGTCGAAGTCAGCCCCCTCGGCGAGAACCACGGCAGCGACGACGAAGGCAGCACGCAATCGGGCGGTGAACCCACGTGAAAGGCGACCCGACCCCGACTTCCCCTCCGCCGTCGCCCGGAACGACGACAGCCTCCTCACCACCGCACGCAGGCTGTCGGCTCGGCTGGCACCCGACGAGGACACACCCTCGTCACCTGAACCCGGCCCGGACAGGCCGCCGGTGCTCCAACCTGTCCGGTCCGCGCGCCTCGACCGCTCGCGAAATCCCCCGTTCCGGGCGGTCGAGGCGCACCCACTGACCCCACCGGCGGGGCAGGCCGCATGATGGCCCGCACCGCACCCCCGCCAACCGGCACCGTCCTGCGGTCACCCGCCGGGAACCACGCGAGTATCCACGGCGTCCACGCCGCCACCTTCACCTCCGACGGCGTGCTCGCCCCGGCGTGCGCGTCAGAGCGGGCCTGCCGCGACATCGTCCGGGCGGCACGCACACGCGGCGGAGCCCGCTACCGCGCGACATCCCAAGCGATCACCTGCAAGAACACCCCCTGCGCAGCCGACACCACCGGCAGCAACCACGCCGTCGACGCTGCAGCAACCGATCCACCAGAGGTGCGGGCGTGAGGCCGGGCAGCCACGGCCCAGACCCCGACCACGTCTGGTGGACCGTCCCCCGCGCACGCCCCTTCTACGACCACTTCACCGCGCACGCACCGACGGTCCGCCTCCCCTACGCCACCCGGCACTGGCCCACCCGCGACCCCGACCACCCCCACACCACCCACCCCCTACAGCGAGCACTGGACGACCCTGATGGCGACGAGCGACACCGACACCGGCAACCTGGCCCGAGCCACCGGCGCGGAACTGCAATCCCACCGCGAACAACACCGGTGGTCCCGCCGATCCCTGGCGATCTGGTCCGGCCACGACTGCCCGCTGAGCACCCTCACCTCCTGGGAACACGGCACCCGGTCGATGAACCTGCGCCAGCTCGACCGGGCCGGCCACCTCTACAACATCGCGCCGTCGGAACTCCTGCGCCGAGCTGAACACCGCATCTCCTGGGCCCCCGGCATCGCCGTCGACCTCGACGCCCTCGCCGCCAACCAGGTGCAATCCCTCATCCCCGCGGCCCGGTGGGCCCGCTACCAGCGCCAGGCCGGCGGGGCCTCCGTACACCGGCTGTCGGTGGCCGAGATCGCCTCTCTCGCCGCGCAGTGCGGCATCGACACCGCCCGGCTGACCATCCTGCTGGCCATCGAAGCGGCGGTGCGCCCGTGACCCACACCCGCCTCCATCCAGCCGCACCGGTCACCCGCGGAGGGCAGGACGTGCCGCGGTGGCGGATCCCCGCCGGGGCCGACCCGACACGGGTCAACCTCGCCTACCTCTACGACGCCTTCCGCGAGGCCCGCAGCAACGACCACGGCGACGACCGAACCATCCCCGCGGGTAAAGACGCCCACGAAAACGAACGCGACGCCGTCCGGCACCTGTCGGCATCGGCGCCGCACGCCGGTTTCGTGTTTCGGTCCGAGCAGGCGTTCCTCGACCGCGTCACCACCTACCTGGTCAAGCACCAGGAGGTCGGGACCGTCATCGTCGCCGGCGCGGGTCTGCCCCACCTCGATCCCCGCAACGACCTGCACCGCCACATTCGCAGCTGCGAAGCCGGCAACCGCAAGCCCCGCCGCGCCAGCGTCGTCTACGTCGAACGCGACCCCCTGGTCGTCGCGGCCGTGCGCACCATCGCCGACGACGACGCCGGAGTCCATGTCGTGGCAGCCGACCCGTGGGATCCCGCCGCGATGTGGAACTCCCTGCACGCCCACAGCGGACGCAGCGGGATCCTCGCCCGCGACCACCAGCCCGTCGCGCTGCTGCTGGCCGGGGTGATGTCGTTTCACGGTGGCACCCGCACCGAAGTCGCCGAGGTCGTGCAGGACCATCTCGCGCAGCTGCCAGCCGGGTCGTTTCTGGCCATGACGCACCTCTTTCTCCCCGAGCATCCGGACATGGCCGCCGCAGCCCGCGCGTTCGAACAGGCACTGCGCGAGTTCGGGCCCGGCACCGGCAGCCTCGCCACCCGCGCCGAGATCGAGGCGATGCTCGCCGGGACACGCCTGCTGCCGCACGGGATCGTCCCGGCCTTCGGCTGGTATCCCGACGGCCCGCCCGACCCGCCGGTGTGCGGGCACTTCAACGCCGCGGCGCTCGCCCAGAAACCGCTGCCCGACGCCGATCTGCCAGCCCCGCCCTGGCACCCGGGAAAACCGCCCTGACGTCCTGGCCTGGACGGGGCCCGACACCCCGGGCAGGCCAGGAAACCGGACCCGATGACCCGTCGCGCTCCGCGGATTGATCGCGACGACACAGCCGGGTTCCGGGAACGACCGGTCACCGTGGCTGCCGGTCACCCGCGCACCGGAGAGCCGAAAACCGGCCCGCCGGTGCGCGGGACCTGGGGGTGCGCCTGGCCGTGCACACCATTCCCCTGCACGGCCAGGCACCCCACCGCCACACCCGCACTCCCCGGTCACCGTGTCCGTGCCCCACTATCCACAAGAGAGGGTCATCTGCTCGTGCGTCTCGGCAACGTCCGCCCGTCCGCCACGGTGCCCGCACCGGCGCACCCCGCCAACCCCACGGCCTCAGGACCCCGGTCGTGACGTCCGGTCTGCCGTGCCCGTGCGGCATCGCGGTCATGGGTGTCCTCGAGGCCGCCGATCCCGCCGAGGCGATCGCGGCCTGCGAACACGCCGCGCTGCACGCGCTCGCGGTCGGTGCGCAGCTCTGCGCGGACCGGCTCGCCACCGACGACACCGCCGCCGCGGAGCCGGCCGGTGAGCTGAACCTGATCGCGCGGCAGCTGCGGACCACCCACGCACAGTTCGAGCAACACCTCGCCGACCCCCGCCACAGCACGCCACTCCCGGCACCCGGGGAAACGAGCTGCGGTTCCACGCACGCGCCTTCACCCAGATCGCAGCCCGCCTCTACCGCCACGCAGCCCGCGACGACACCCACCGCGACGCGCCGCCCGCGCCTGCACCCACCGACCCAGCCGCCGAACACAGAAACCCCCGCACATGACCACCACACCCCCGCTCCCGCGGCTCGTCACGCTGGCAGCCACCCTCGTGCTCTGCGTGGGATGCGGCACGCCCGGTCACCGCACACACCTCACCCCGACAGCCACCGCGACCCAGTCGCCGTCACCGCCGGGGTTGCCCTTCGCCGGTGCGCCAACAGTGACTGATCCGCTGCCACGGTCGGTGCTGTCAGGCGACCCCTGCACCGACGCGCTCACCCCCACCCAGGTCGTGGCCGCACTTGGCGCGCAGATCACCGGCAAGCGAGAGGACCTGGCACAGGTCGGCCCGGCCTGCGGCTGGTTCAACCCCGACACCGGCGGCGCTGTCGGTGTCTCCTACACCCTCAACATCCACACCGGCCTCAGCGCCGAATACGCCAACACCCAACCCAAATCCGCACTATGGAAAGAACTACCCCCCATCCAAGGATTCCCCGCCATCGCACACGCCGGAACCAAAGCAACCGGCATCCCCATCGGATTCTGCCAAGCCAGCATCGGACTGGCCGACGACCTGTCCATCGACGTCAGCCTCACCCTGGGCGCCAGCAAACGAGACACCGCAGACGCCTGCGGCTTGGTCTCTCAGATCGCTGACATGGCCGTCACGACGCTGAGAGAGCGCGCGCCTATGACGTCCTGACCGCCCGCACCCGACCTCGCGGCTGGTCAGGATTGCAGAAGCCGTTGCCGTCACACGACACTCGGGACACCCGCGTGACGGCACCGGCCCTGCACGACCGTCCACTGGGGAGTGGCCGGTCACCTCTCGCCCACCACCGGGGTTCGGAGCCGAACCCTCGGTGCACGGAATCCCGCGAGTGCCTGGCCGCGCACAGCCATTCCCGTGCACGGCCAGGCACCCGCAGCACCACCGACCGCGACACCGCCGGTAACCGATCCACCCCACGACGGCGCCAACGGTCGATCAGTCCACCCACAACCCTCAACCGCTCAAGGAGAAACCGTTCGTGTCCACCCCCACGGCCGCCGACGCCACCGAGATCGGCACGGCCAGCGCCGCCCACACCATCAGCCGGCTGGACGCGCAGATCGGCGACCTGACCGCGCAGCGTGACGCCGCTGTCGCGACCGCGACCGACGCGGCCACCCACGTCCTGACCACCCTCCCGATGGCACCCCTCATCGCACCGGCCACCGTCGCGGCGCCGTGGATGGTCGCCACCCGCTGGGACTGCCCCGCACGCGGCCGATTCGACCAAGCCGAAAGTGTCGGCGTCCTGATCGGCCCCCGCCACGTCCTGACCGTCGCCCACTTCTTCGACACCACCCTGCCCGTCCCACCGGCCATCCAGCAGAATCCCGACTTCACCCCCTTCGCCGACCGCGACCGGTTCATCCAGGTCGGCGCATTCACCCCCGGCGGCGGCGAACGCTACGAGATCGTCGACGTCATCACCCGCAGCTTCGACAGCACACCCACCAGCATCAGGCCGGCCGAGGCGCGGAACGACATCGCCATCGCCGTGCTCGACCGACCGGTGCCCCACGCACCGATCCGGCGGGCGACCACATCCGCCGTCGTCGGCGACCGTGTCAGCCTGCTCGGCATAACCCCGCAGATCAGCAACGCCCGCCGCCTCATCCAGGTCGACACCTGCGTCATCGACCGAGCCGCCGGCGGTATCCAGCTGGGCGCCGACGAGTTCTGCGCCGCCAACCTCCCCGGCCCGCTGCAGGTCGGCGCAGGATTTTCCGGCGGGGCACTGGTCCGGCCCGGCGAGCAGGGCGAGGACTCCGAGCTGCTCGGCATCTGCAGCCGCGGCATCGGCATCAGCCCGGAGGTCAGCCCGCCGGTCGTCATCGTCGACGCCGTGCGCGCACACGGGGACGTGTTCGGCGAGGCACTCCAGGCGTGACACCCGCCGACGCCGACGCACACGAAGCTCCCGCCCGGCAGTCCGACGAACTCCTCTCGGCGGCCGCAGGCGTCCTCATTACCGCGCTGCTGAGCTGGACACCCTGGTAAACCGCGCCGTCACCCGGACCGCAAGCGAGCCCCGCACCGAGCACCCGGCGCGCCACATCCGGCCACCGATATCGCACCGCGACATCACACCAAATCCCCTCACGTAAGGACGAACCGACATGGCAACCCGATCTGTCCGAGGAACCATCCGGCATAGGTTGCTGGCCGGACCGCGGCAGGCCTACCACACCGCACTGGACAGCCTCGACACCCCGCCCCACGTCGCCGACGATCCGATCGACGCGCCGTGGATCGCCGCCGTGCACTACGACGGCGGCGACCGCAGCGACCACTTCACCGGTCTCGGCGTCGTCATCGCCCCCGACTGGGTTCTCACCTGCGCACACCTGTTCTGCCCGGCACTCGACCAGCCCCACACCGGCGAACCGCCCACCGCCGAGAAAACCTTCCACGTCCGCATCGGCGATCCCCGCCTCTTCACCGGTAAACGGCACACGATCGCCGAACGCATCGAAAACGGCTACCTGCCTGCGATCGGCACTCCCGACGCGCGGAAGAACCGCGCCAAACCCAGCGCCGATCTCGCGTTGCTGCGCCTGACCGAGCCGACCGACGTCCCACCCGCGCGCCTGCTCGCCGGCCCGATCTCCGAGGGCACCGCCCTCACCTGCCTGGGCTGGCCCGACGGCCACCACGGACCCGGGCTGCTGACCCAGGTCAACACCACCACCATCACCCGCAAAGCCGCCCTCGGCGGCCTGATCAAGTCCGACGAGTTCTGCGCGGCCAACGTCCCGGCCCCGGCGAGCATGAGCAACGGCTACTCCGGTGGAGCTGCCCGGCTCGTACCGGGCACCGCCGAGGACGCACCGCCGCCGGTCGTCGGCCTCCTCAGCCGCGGAGCCGACATCGGCGACGACACCATCTCCTGGCCCGCGATCATCGTCGACCTCACCTCGCACCGCGAGTTCATCGAGGCGACCACCGGCGTCACGTTCCTCACCGCCGAACGAACCGCGGATCTGTGATGGCAGGCGAACAACGCCGGCCGTCAGCGGTCGGCACGACGCACGCCACGACGCCCGGCGGCGGAATCACCCGCTAAAAGACGTCGGTCCCGGCCCGGGGTATCGCCTCCCAGCCCCGGCCGGGACCGCCCACCGCAACACGACGACACCGGCCTCGCCGACCCGGATGCCGGATCGGGCGCCCATGTGCCCCGCTGTCCCCGCACCGAACACGCCCCGCGGCCAGTGCGTCGGCGCGGCCGCCTGCCCCTGCGTCCTGCGGACGCTGACTCCGACGTCCTGATCCGCCGACCTGCTCCTGTCCGCTCCGCCACGAAACGACGTCATTCCTGATGGATTTCCTGTTCACCCTGCTGCTGACCGCCTGGTACCCCGCCATCGGCCTCCACACCGCGCGGACCGTCCTGCGTGAGGCCACCACCCCAGGGGCTTGCGCCTGGCTCTGCGCCGCGGCGATGGTGCCGCTGTGGCCCGCGGTCGAACTCCTTCCGCCGCTGGCGGCCTGGTGCCAGGCCTGCGCCGCGCGACTGGCCAGGACCATCAGGCGGACTCGGTGAGTCTCGTCCACGGGCACCTGCCCGATCCGGCCCAACGCGTCTACGAGCTGCTGGCCGACCTTCCCGGGCCCGACACCACCGCCGCGCCACTGGCGTGCGCTCTGGGCCGCCCCGACCACGAAGTCACCGCCGCGCTGCAGGTCCTGCACACCGCCCGGCTGGTCGAGCACCAGCCCCCAGACCGCTACCGGCTCACCGACCGATACCGCCAGCACGCCACCCACCTCCGCGATCAGGTACCACCGCCGGTCCGCGGCGCCCAGCTTGCGGGCGTGCTGGGCTGGTACGCCGCCACCGCGGCCGCCGCCATCCCCACCCTCGCGCCCCACGCGCACCGGTTCAGCCCACCCGCCACCCACCACGGCGCCGTCCCGGCCACCATCACCAGCGCAAACCAGGCCCGCACCTGGTTCGGCCGCGAACACCACGTCCTTCCCGCCGTCGTGACCGCCGCCCTCGACACCCGCCACGACGACCTCGCGCTCGAGCTGGCCGAAGCCTGCTGGCACCTGGCCCGCCCCACCTATCACCACGACGACCTCGCCTGCATCCAGCACGCCGGCCACACCGCCGCCCACCGCACCGCCCCGGAGATCGCGGCGGTCTTCCGCGCCCGCCACGCCGTCGCCCTGGCCGACCTCGGCCACCACGACGACGCCCGCACCGCGGCCGCCGACGCCACCGACCTCGCCCATAGCGGAGGCGATCCGCGCCTCGCAGCGCTCGCCCACGCCGCAGCCGGCCGGGTCCTGCTCGCCGCCGGAACGCCCGAGGCCGCCCTGCGCGCACTCGCCCTCGCACTGCGCCACCAACGCCGCCTCGCCGACGACACCCACGGCCACGCCGTCGTGCACCGCCGGATCGGCCAGGCCTACCTTGCCCACCGCCGGTTCACCGACGCCATCCGGCACCTGCGCGAGTCCCGCGACGCCATGACCCGCGCCCGCAACCCGCTCGGCGCCGCCCAAGCCGTCGCCTCCCTCGCCGAGGCCCTCATCGAGACCGGCCGGGTCGCGGAAGCCATGGGCGAACTGGGCCGGGCTCGCCGCCGCCTGGGCGAGACCACCGCACTGCGCTACCGGGCCCGCCTCGATCTGGCCGCCGCCCGCGCCGCTCACCTGCTCGGCGACACCGGCATCACCCGCCGCCTGACCCACGACCTCATCGACCAGCTCACCGATGCCGGCCCGGGCGCCGCCACCGACCTGCAGGCCGCCACCGACCTGCACGCCGCCACCCCGCACGAACACCGCTGAGCACCGACCCGACAACAGACCGATCCCCTGAGGACACCGAACTCGTGGAACCGTTCTTCCAGCCCGACCGGCTCTGGCCCACCAACACCCACCTCACCGCCGTCGGCCCGTGCGGTCACGACCACGACCACAGCGGCTGCCTGGGCGGCGACTTCACCCGCCAGCACCGGATCACCTGCACCTCCTGGGATCTCGGCACCGTCGCCAACGGCCCGCACCTGCGCCAGCAATGGACGCTGCGGATGCAGCGCCACGACACCACCGGCACCGCCTACGCGCTGACCTGGATACACGACTGGAACACCGGGACCGGCGCACTCGACTGGGACTGGGCGGTGTTCCTGCTCGCCCGCGACGCCCAGGACGGCCGGCTCAGCTGGGCCGACTACACCCGGGAAAACCACCTCACCGGCTCCACGCTGGCAGACCTCACCGCCGAACGCGAGTACTGGACCCAGTGCCAATACACCTGGCACCGCGTGCGGGACTTCCTCGGAGACGACCCGGGCCTGCTCGCGTCGTTCTTCGACATCCTCCCACCGGAGTACTGACCGCGGGTCACCCCCACATCCCTTCCCGCGAAAGGACAACGGTCATCGCCGCCGCGGCACCCCAGCCCAACCACACCACCACGCCCGCCCCGCAACCGGTGTCACCGGCCGGGACACTCACATCCGTCACCGACTGCGGCACCGCAGTCCACGCGGCCGTACAGGCCCTCGGTGACGAGCTCGCCGGCGTCCCGTTCACGTCGCTGCGGCAGCGGCTGATCGTCGCGTTCCGGCTCGACACCACCTGGCGGGCCTGGCGCGTCACCATCGCCGCCGAGATCCGCATCGCCGCGTGCGCCGCCGCTGCGGAGTCCACCGGCAGCGACACCCCCGGCACTATCACCGAGCCCCTCACGACAGGTCGGCGACGTCCGGCAACGCCGGACGCTTTCGCCGCAGCTGACCGGCGCGCCGACGGCGTCGCCGTGGCAGCCCAGGACCAGCTGGCGGCGACCGCACGCGCTCTCACCGCCGCAGTCCACGCCGTCACCCGCACGTTGGCCGAACAGCCCGCCCGCCGCCGCACACGCTTCGTACGCGACCTGCGGACCTGGCAGCGACACTGGGACCGAGCCGTCGGCACCTCCGTACTCGGGGTCCTCGGCGAGACCTGCATCGCCGCAAGAACGAAAAACTGGTCGTTCCGGGACATCGCGACCGCGACCGGAGTTCCCCGCGGCACGGTGTATCGCCGCGCGGCCGAGGCGGCTCGCCCGGTCCCGGGCCTGACCGCCGCACCTCCCGCAGAGATCACTGCATGGGTCGATGATCTGGTCGCCGTCGCACACGACGCCCCTGACGATCCGACCACACCCGATAGTGGTAACTACCTGGTCCCGAACCCGCAACACCGTCCCGATCCACTCCAGCACCCCGGCACGGCCAAACAGCCCGGCACCCCGGCCTGCTCGGACACCCCGGCGCGACGCGCCCCCGCAACACCCACATACCCACCGCAGAGCCACACACCGACGAAACCAGCCCGGCGCCTCCCGGCTCCGGTCACTCCGACAGCCGCAGGAAAACCGGCGAAACCACATCGAAACCGACGACCAAGCCCGACCGACCGAGCGGCCGGAGGTTCCTCGCCGACGGCCGCCCGTCCTGCAGCCGACACCACCGACGATCCGCGTCGCAGTCCGTTCACCATCGAGTTCAGCTCCGCCCCGCCACCATCCACAGTGGACAACAACCAGCTCCAGAGCCTGGCCGCACCCGCCCGGGAACCAGACGCCGAGCCGGCACCGGATGTCCCGCCGACCGATGCCGCCACGGCCGCACATGATTCACCGGCACCGCCCGACCTCACACCACCCGCCACCACCAATGACCCCACCGCCGGGATCGCGCATCTGTGGGCTGAATCCAGCCGCGCCGTACTCGATGAGGACCGCTACCAGAAGATCCTCGGCGACGAACTCCGGAGGCTGCGCCGCAAACGTGGCTGGACACGCAAACACCTGCGCCAACGCCTGACCTCCGACATCTCGCTGCAGACCCTCTCGACCTACGAGCACGGCACCCGGCGTATGTCGGTGCTGCGCCTGGTCGAACTCTGCCTCGCTTTCGGCGAATGTCCCCAGGACCTGATCGCCAAAGTGCACCAGCGCGCCACCCGCGACCACCTCACCGCAGACGCGTGGAAGCTCGCGGGCCTGACCGAACCGCACCTGGCGCCGCTGAGCAGCTGGGCCACCCAGCTGCTGCACCAGCCCGATCCGCCCACCCACTTCCGCCTGAACCTCGACGCCGTCGGTCGCATGGCCCAGCTGTGCGGGATGACGCCCGACGACCTCGTGGCGTTCCTGGGCGAGCACGCCCGCTGACACCCACCCCTCAACCGCACGCACAAACGATCCTGCCCCATCCACAAGGAACCTCGATGAATCTCGCGGACCCGGCCACCAGCACACCGACCCCGGCCACCGCCATCCCCCCAGCCGCGCCCTCGCCCACCGCCCCGGGCACCGGCGCGGCGGCCACCGGGCACGCCGCAGTCAAGAGCACGGCCTTCGCAGATCCCGGTTCCGCCGCCGCGCACCCGGCTCGGCGCACGCAGTTCGTCACTGCCTACCACCTAGGCACACCAGCGCCGCGGTGGCGGGCCACCGCCCTCAGCCACGCCCTGACCCACGCCGCATACGACATCCGCGCCGGCCGGTCCCTGTTCATCAAACTCATCCGCGGCGACGATCCCGACCTCGATCCCGCGCTCGCCCCCGACTGGGCTGTTCTCGCCGCAGCCCGCGATACCGCGATCCTCGTCCTGGGCGCCACACCGCTGGCCGCGCAGCTACGAGACCAGCTGGCCACCCCCGGCCCGGCCGGGCTCAGCCTCCTTCCCCTCCCCGGGCCGGGACTGCCCCTGCACCTGCTGACGCTCCCGCTCACCCGCGCGACCCGGCTGCTGCTGGAACGCGCCGGGTTCCGCTCGGCCGACGAGCTCGCTGTCGTGTCCGACACCTGCTGGAACCAGCTGCCCCGCTTCGGTCCGAAACGCTGCGCCGAACTCGCCCACGTCCTGCTCCGCGAGCAGCAGGCCCGTCCACGCCGCGACCCCCTCACCCGTCATGCCCTGCTCGTCGCCGGCCTCACGGCCACCGACATCGCCCGGCACAGCGTGATGATCGAGCTGATGGTGCGCTCGGCCCTGCCGATCGAGACCGCCCGGCAGATCTGTGCCCTCCTTGCACTCGAAGACATTCCCCCGCTGAATCCCGAGATCACCGCCATGCTGACCGACGAGGACGCCGACCCGGCCCTGCTCGACCACTACCGCCGCACCCACCGCGCGGCCGTCCCCCGCCTGTGCTGAGACGCGATGACCGCAACCGCCCCACCAGGCCCCGCGCCGCCCGGCCTCCGCTCCTGCATCCTCACGCCGGCGCCGCACCCGTCCGTACGCTCCGGGCTCAGTGCGGTGGCGAGGAATGCGTCCCACCGTTGTCCGAGAAGGTCAGCGTCGCGGTCTGATCTACCCTAGTCGTGCAGTGCCGGAACGCAGAACACCATGTCAGCCGGGATGCCTAACACCGCGACGACGTCCCAGGAGGCGACTCATTCCGCTCGCCGGCCGGCGCCTGCACAGCATTTCTCTACCGCCGATGGGGCCGGTGGCACCGGGCAATGGACTTACTCGCCGTTCTCCTCGACACCTGCGACAACGCCGGCGACGACGACGGCTGCCTGGCCGCACAAGACGGCCTCGCCACGGTTCTCCTTGCGGCGGGCCGGGCGCGCATCCGCGGCCGTTCCCCACTTGCTCCAGGCGATCTCACACGCACCCGACAACGTCGAAGACATGGCGCGTGCCGGACTGCTGATTCTGCTCGGCCGAACTGGACGAGCGACCGGACCCATGCAGGCAGGACGGCGTTTGCGGGCGCCTTGTCCTTTCTGGTCGATCGCGACAATCACGGTGCCCGCGACGTGCGTTCGTTGTTCGCCGGGCAATCACTGCCGCCAGAAGTCGCTGCGGCGCGATTGTAGGAAGTTTTTGGCTCGGGGCAGGCGCCCTCCCCAGAGACCTGCCCCGAGCCGGGAACCGTGTGACCGCCGGGGGGTCGGGCGGATCAAGGTCCCCAGAAGGGTCCACTGTGGTCGCTCCTGTGGACCACTGCGGATGTCCTTCTACAGCCAGTGTGCCCCCAAGAACCAGTAATTCGCCACAAGTGTGGCGGATTTTTTCTTTATAACGTTGAGTATCGAGTCCTGCGCGAAACGCAGTACCCGACGACATCCTCCCCGCCCCCGCGCCGCCGCGGCCGGGCGCAGCCACCGCCCAGTGCAGCAGACCCGCAGCCCGGGGCAAGCCCACCGTCTACATGGGACACATCCGGAATTCGGCGGGGGCTTGCCCAGGCCCGCGGGGCCCGCTGGCCAAGGCCGCGTCCACCGCCCATCCCCGGGCGTGGCCACCGAGGAGGAGGACTGCGTGCTCAAGTACTTCGTCTCCACCCATCGCACCCAAGGCGAACGGGACAACGACGCCAACAGCATCCCCGGAACCGAAATCGTCGACCTGGCCAGCCTTTCCCACGAAGACCCGGACAACACCTACTGCGGCTGCGCCCGCAGCTTCGTCGGCATCACCAGCCGCCAGACCACCACCACCGCCGAGATCGTCGAAACCGACATGACACCGGTCCAGTTCGTCGCCCGCTTCCACACCGCACTCCTCGCCCTGGGATTCGCCGACACTCCGCAGCTGCGCGCCGACGCCGCCGACGGCGCCACCGAGCTGCTGCGCCTGGCGGCTGCGTGGCCGGCCGGCACCGTCGTCGAACGCCGAGGCCAGGAGATCCGCGTACGCAGCTTCCCCGACGAGACCTGACCCCGCGCGACCACAGCGCCCAACCCATCGCCTGAAGGAGTGCTCATGTCCCGTTCCATCGACGCGCGGCGAGCCCGCGCGTTCCTCCAGCACGCCGCCGAACCCACCAGCGCGGCCCTCGCCCGCTACGTCGCCCGCGTCGGAGCCATCGACGCCGCCCACCGGATCGCCGAGCGCACCGCCCCCTCCGGGGTGCTCGCCGACTGCCGCGACGACGCGGGCTGGGAGCTCACCGACGCCAGCCTGGATGCCGCAGCGCAGGCCGGCGGGCGCTTCGTGATACCCGGGGACGACGAGTGGCCCACCGACGTCCTCACCGGCCTGACCCACGACGACGATGCTCCCGGCGTGCCACCGATGGGCCTGTGGGTGCGAGGCGCGGCGCGGCTGAACGAGCTGGCGGGCGCGCGTTCGGTCGCCATCGTCGGTTCCCGCGCAGCCACCCAGTACGGCGAACACCATGCCGCAGAACTCGCTCACGCGCTGGCGTCGCGCGGCGTCACGGTGTGGAGCGGTGCCGCCTACGGCGTTGATGGTGCCGCGCATCGCGGCGCACTGGCCACCGATCGTCCCGGCTCCACCGTCGCGATCCTCGGCTGCGGGTTCAGCATGGGCTATCCGGCCGGGCACGTCGGCTTGCTCGAGCGGATCGCGAGGGTCGGCGCGGTCGTGTCGGAGTACCCGCCCCACACCCCGCCGGCCCGGCACCGGTTCCTCGCTCGACACCGTCTGCTCGCCGCCCTCACCCGGGCAACAGTCATCGTAGAAACCGGAGTGCGCGGTGGTGCCCGTACCACCGCCGGCACCGCCGCGGCCCTCAGCCGTCCGGTGATGGCCCTGCCGGGCCCCGTCACCTCGGTGCAATCTGCCGGCTGCCACCAGCTGATCCAGACCGGCACCGCCCGCCTGGTCACCTCCGCCGACGACATCATCGCCGCGATCGACAAAGCCAACGCCGCGGAGACGGAACCGGAGGCGGACGTCCCGGCGGGTGAGACCCCCGGACGCTAGCGCACACCCCGACGGCGGCCCGGACCCAACGACGACCTGTGACACCGGGCGGCGACGCGGGCCGCCGTCGGCCGCGCGCTCGGGGGCGGTGGCGGCTCACGGCCTCGTGGGCCGCCACCGCCTCCTACGGCCCACACGCCGGAGAGGCCGATTCGAGGAGCGCCGACCGTGACCGTATACCTGACCCCCGGTGAACTGATCGGGACCCTGCCCGACACCTGCACTGACACCCTGCACGTCATCGCCCTCCCAACCCACCCTCGCCCCACAAGCCGGGGGCGGCTCGTCTCCCCCACCGGTACCGCGTTCCCCGCCACCCAGGTGCGCGGCATGACTACCCGCAAGATCGCCGGGCACGTGCAGGCCGCCCTACCGGCCGACCACGACACCGACCTGGCCGTCGTCATGATCGCCGAAGACCGCGCTTGGCAATGGCTGCCGCTGCGCGCCGCGATCGCCGCGATCGAGACCGAACTTCGGCCCGCCGGGCACACCGTCATCGGCCGCTACTGGGCCCCGCACACCCGCCCCGGCGCCCCCTGGCGCGACTACCGCCGCCCCACCCACCTCGGCACCGTCATCGCCCCGCGCGCCGACCTCGACTTCGCCAAGCCCCTCCAGCTCGGCGGCGACGCCCCGACCCCCACCTGGTGCCTGCCCTTCGCCGACGCCGGAGAAACCCTGCCGGCCAGCCTCAGCCGCTTCGCCCGACGGGTCGTGCCGTTCCTGGTACGTCGCGGCGACGAAGCCCACCGGATCGTCACCCACGCCGTCATCCAGGCCGGCCGCGGCGAGCTCGTCGACGACATCGCCGCGTTCGCCGTCACGACCGCGCTGGCCAATAACGCCGTCTACGGGCCCATGCTCCTGCCACCGGCCGATCTCGACCCGCAGCGGGTCGAGCAACTGTGGCTGGCCCTCTACCGCGGCACCACCGACCCTCAGGCTCGTGCGCGGCTGGCCACGTTGATCGCTGCCAGCGCCGTCCGACGCGGTGACCGCCACCTCGCCGCGTGTGCCCTGGTCCACGCCCACGGCGCGCCGGGCGCCGCCACCGTCGGACTACTGTTCCAGCAGCACGCCGGGACCGAAGTTGTAGAGCGTGAGCTGGACGAGATGGCCGTCCGGGTCAGCGCGACACGCCGCTAGCCTAAGTCCCCGACATCAAGCTCGGCCGCGGCGCTTCGGGCGTCATTCCACCGCCTGGAACGTCGCGGCCCGGCGCCACAAGGGCCGCATCGCGCGCCATGCGATCCTATGGTCCACTGGCACCGCCGCCGGCGCTCGGCTGCCGATGAGGGCCCGAAACGCGGGTAATCCAGGATTGGCCATCCCGCATCAGCTCGTTCGGTCTATCCGCTGTCACGACTGGCCATCCGACTTCCCGTCTGCGGCCGCAGCCCAACTCGCGATCGATCATCCTGGCGCACCCCGGTCACCCCGGCCGACCCGTGTCGGGGGGGGGTTGCCGCACGTGCGCAACCCAACGGCGGATCGCCTCGTGGTGATTGCGCGCGGCCTCTATGACAGTGCCGACGAGGTCGGTGTCCCCGCGGACCAATTGATGCCCGTCGAGCCCGAGCGGCACGGGGACACCGTCGGCAAGGCGAAGTAGACTTCGCGATCCCGTTCGCCAGCAGGGCATCCGTCAGCCCGGTGCGCTCCGGTGTGTATGCGTCTAGCGAGCAGACGGCGGGATCGGTCGGTGGCGTGACGGTGGGGCACGTGGGTGTCTGTCCAATACGTTGGAGGCGCCCGGGCATAAGGGGGAGTCGAGGGCGGGAGAAGGTGACATACTGAGAAGGTGCGGGGCCGGTGTCGTGCGATCCGTGACAGCCGACCCCGCGGTCGCGCGATTCTCTAGCGGGGATTGCGCGTTAGCTGATCAGGGAGCAAGCCTGATCAGCGAGGGTGGCCAGCAGGATGAGCAGTGGCACGGTGATCGCGATGATCACCGCGCAACCGCCCCTGCTGGCCGGCCCCTCCCTCCGGTGTTTTCCCATCGTTTCTCCTGGTGGGGTCGAGGCTGCCCGGCGGACAGCCGTGGTGTGCTCCCGCGGGTGCGGAAGCCCCGGTGTGCGGGGTGCATCACCGGACATCGACGACGGCGGGGCATGGCAGAGCTCGCCGGGCGCGCGGAGGCGTTGGCCGGCACAGCCTCAAGCTCCCGCCAGTCAGGAGCGTCTCCCGGATCCCAGCCGGACGAGAAAGGTGAGAGCTCAGCCGGCCATTTCCCGCACGATCAGCTGGGCATGAGCGAGCCCGGTGGCGTCCGCGCTGCCGACGCGTCGGGCGGATTCCTCCGCGCGCTCCAGGACACGCAGGATCATTTCGATCAGCGGATAGCACGATGGCGACTTCGGCGAACACAAGTTCGCCCCTGCGGCAGAGACCGCGTCTTGCGGCGGCGGGAGCTGGACCTGGCGCCAGACCTGCAGAGCGTTCTCGACCTGCTCGACGACGACGGGATCAGTCCTCTCCCGACGGTTGAGCCGCATGTAGAGGACGGTGAGCACGCTACGTAAGCCGGGTTCCTGGGTGGGCACGGTGGAGCGCTTCAGCGCGTCGTGCAGGGTGCTTTTGCTCACCGGCGCGTGCGGGAAGTGGTGCCGGGTCTCCTGCTCGATCTTGCGTAGCGTGTAGCCGGAATCCGACACCAGTGCTTTCAGGAAGTCCATGTACGCGGTCTGCGTGGTGATGGCTTGCAATCGCAGAGGCAGCGTGGGCGGCGAGCCGGACGTGAGTGACCGCCGAGCCCCGGCCGAGGAGAGCCGCTCAACCGCGTGCCGGTCGCAGGAGTCGGGGGTACCCGGCACCGCATGGCTCGCAGGGATGTCGTACCGAGCCTGGTCCCGCTCGAACAGAGCGCTGGTGTAGAGGCTGATCACCGAGGACATGTCGTCGGGGGTGCCGCAGCAGCCGCGGACGATCCCGATGTAGATGTCCATGTCCAGCAGCAGCATCGACTCCGGGTCCCAAGCCGATTCCACGACTCGGTCGGGTACGTCGGGCAGCTCAGACTTGATCTGCCATCGGTGGTTACCCACCGGTAGAAGCGCCATCCGGCGATGCAGTTGGCGGAGGGCGTGAGCCAGCGGACTATCCGGATCTGTGCTCACGCGCCGCCTCCGCTGGTCGGGAGGTGACGTGTCGGCCGGTTGCAGCGTGGTGCGCCGGCCGTGGCCGGCGGTGCGACGGCGTCGGGAAAGTTGGTTGAAGTGGGCCGGTGGCGTCGTGCTACGGGCAGCAGGCATCGCCACGTGAAGGTGTCGTACATCGTGGGTTTCCTCGAGACGGGGGATCTGTTGTACGCGGGTTCGCCGTTGACGACGTCTCCGGCGACGGCTGCAACCGTCGTGCTCCGATGACTGAGAGGCCTTGAACCCGGTTCCGATCGAACCGGACAAGTTGATCTGCCCACAAGCGGGGAGTGCATTTCCTCTGTCCGGGCCTGTCCGTCCAGTAATATCGAGTAAAACTTGACTGTGATACGGGTTACATGCCGGCTTACTCGTCAAGATCGCAAGAATTGACGTTTCTGCAGGCCAGGCGGGTTCGGCACATGCATCTGCCCGAGCATCGTGTCCGGCCGTCGCCCGGACGCGAGCAAACAGCTCTAGCCGTTGATCACCATCGCTGTTTTGATTCCAGATGCAAGTAGGAAGTTGCCCTGCGTGGCCCTCCACCACCGGCGCTTCCAGGCCACGGTTCCTCGACACACCCTTGAGACGGGGGTTGCAGGTCGAGTCGGTCGAGTACCTGGGTGGTTCTGCTGCAACGGAACCGCCCAGGGCTCGACATCCGCGCCGGCTCGCACCGTTGCCTACGCATCCATCCACTGCCGCCGACGCCGGTTCACTGTCCTTGCCTGGCCATCGTCACTCACCAGCGTCACACGACACGCCGCTATGTGCCCACGTGCCGCATCTCCCCTCGCGCACAGGTGTAACGTATCGTGACCGCGTGAACCTCATCGGTGGTTCACGGTGAACACCACGACCCGATCCAGTGAGGCGACTGTCATTCTCATTTTTTGCCTGTGACCGACGGCAGCGAACGGACACGAAGGAGCGAAGGTCGTGGGCAAGAATCAAAAATCTGTATAGCGTGTGAGCATCTGACGGTGTCGGGGGGCGCCTTGGAGAAAGTACTACCGAGAGTTTGTTTGTCAGTTCTCCCCTAATCGCGATCGGGGCTGCGCGGGGTGCAGGGGCAAAGCACCCAAGGGGAGTAGTGCTCGCTAGCGATCCGGTGCGTTGGAAGCGCCGAGGGGAGAAGGAACAGGCCAGTGAAGGCCGGAACTATTACATGCCTTGCCGGACTCAGGACAGCCCAGACGCCCCGCGGCAGGGGCCGCCCCGTCGGCCGCGCGCTGACCTGCACCGACGACTTCACCAACAAGAAGACCCTCAGCGCCGAGCATCGCCAGCTGGTGCTGTTTCTCGTGGTCGTACTCACCCGCGACGACGGCTGCCTGACGCGCATGTACGAGCGGATGATTACTCGACACGCTCACCAGCCCGGCCACTGGCTGCACGGCAAGACAGTCGAGCAGATGCAGAGCTCCTGCAGTAAGTACCTGGGCAAGTCGGCCATGTACCACCTCCGCTGGTACATGATCACTGACGCGTTGCGGGTCCAGGTCCCGCCCGAGCAGCTACCGACGATCCTTGCCTACGCCGCCGGCCTGTACTGCCGCGCGGCCGGCGTCGAGCATCCAGGCGGGGAGTATCAGGGAGAAATCACCGAACCCGCCTGGACCACCGACACCGTGGTCACCATCGACATGATCCAGCATCTGCTCACCGGTCTTCCCACCTCGGACGCTCCGGAGACTGGAACAGCCGAGGAGGTCTCCGGCGGAATCGAGGGCCAGCTCGATCCGATGCTGCTGGACCTGCTCGAGGAGATCGCCCAGCTGCGCGCCCAGCGCGACGACACCCAGGCCGAACTCGACAACACTCGCGCCCTGCTCAAGGCCACCCAAACCCAGCTGGACGAGGTCACCAAGGACCGCGACGCCTACCGGCAGATGCAGACCATCCTCAACCGCGGCACCTTGGCCCTCCATCGTCAGGTGGACCAGCTCCAGGAGGAGCTCACCGTACGACGGCGGGACCTTATCCTCAGCGACATCATCACGGAGAACGACCAGCTTCGAGACCGCAGCATCGACCTGGCCAAACAGCTGGCCCACCTCAAGAGCCAATACGCCACTCTGCTGCAGAGCAAACTGCTGCCCGACATCTCCCGCGACACCCTCCTTTCCGTCGCCCACGACCAGGCAGAAGCCGGCCTGACGCGGCGACACGGGCTGAACAACCTCGAAGTGCTGCCTACCGTCGCCGGCGGGTACGGGGACATGCGCATTCCCGGCTACGCCCCTTACGGCGAGCGCGCACCGGGACCGCGTTCGCTGAAGCCCCATCCACCACGGGCACCACGTCCGCCGCACCCCCGCTCGCCCCAGCCCCAACCGCCAGGTCCAGCCTGACGCGCCGCCAGTGTCCGCTCGCCTCGGCGGTCGTAACCTCGACCGCGATTGGCTTGCCGAGGTTGTTGAGAGCGGGGAAGAGCTGCAGTGCACGGCATCACCCGGACCCCGAGCCGCACGATTCCGGCATCAGACGAAGAGCTGTCGGAAACATAGGCTGTTCAGGTGACCTTCCGGTGTGGTCGCTTCAGCCACAACGACGTTACTAGCCTGACACCAGCAAGACCACCGCGATCGCCCAACTCGGCAAACACCGCAAGATCACCGCCCGTCGTCGCCGCGGCGACGTCCCGTACTGTTCCTGCCGGTCGTCTACATCACCGTCCCGCCAGCCGCGACCCCGAAGACACTGAACGGAGAGTTCGCGCGCTTCCCAACCTCCCGATCCGCCGCTACAGCAACCAAGCCCAGATCACCAGCAGCGCCTGTGACCTGCTCCACCACACCTGCACCGACCTTCGCGCTCGTCGGCGAAATCCACAGCATCGTCTTCCACACCCTCAATGGCGCCGAGGCTCCCGACCAACTGAAGTACCTCGCCGAACACATCGACGCCACCGTCGTCCACATCGGCATCGACGTCGCAACACAAGGCCTGTTCACCGGCATCAGCGGCCGCCAGATCGCCGGCCGGTTCAGCACGATCACCACCGGGCCCTTCGCAAACACCACGACCGTCGAACGCGACCACTGGTGAGCCCCCGTCGAGACGCTCGACCAAGCACTACGCCTACATCGCCCGACGCCCGGTGACCTCCTGCACCACGCCGACCCGCTCCACGACCACATCGGCCGCATGATCGACAGCTTGTCCCGTCGGATCCGCTACGCCACCGTAGTAGCCATCCTCAGCGGCTCGAAAACCATCACAAAGACCACTCTTACAGCGATCCGGCTTGACCCACGCAGCCGAGGACCCTCCGCCCGGTCACGGCGGCGCCCACCGGCAGCCGGCTGATGATCGCTATCGAGCCACTCCTGGGCTCGCACTTGTTCACTGTCCGCCCCGCCGACGGCGAGCTGAGCGCTCCTACCCCGCGCACCTCAACCCGGACAGCAACGGTCCTCAACCACATCACCAAGACTCCCGACGCCAGACGGCCGCTGATGCCGTTTCCGTACGAGTGAACATCGTGCTGGCGGCGTGCCGTCGGCGTGCAGATTGGGCGGTCCCGGTGCGCCGGGCGTTCGGCCATCGAAGTGTGACCGGGCCCGAGGGAACCAGGCCCGCGCCGGCGGTGCACGGCCACTACCCCGCGCCGCGAGCTCGTTCTGCAGCTCCGGGCCTGTGCACCGCCGGCGCCCGGCCTGGTGATCCGTGGCCGTCCACCCCGCGAGCCGCCGCCCTCTGGGTACCGGCTCGCGCCGCGCCACACCGAAAGGCGATCGTCGTGTCGAAGGAAACCAGCACGTGGCTCAACACCAACGTCCTCATCGGATTCACCGATAAGCGCGGCCACGCCTGGCACTACCGCGCCGAAGACCAAGGCACCGAACCCAACCACTACCCCGGCCCGATCCCCATCACCGACGTCAAACGGCGCCTGTTCGGCTGGACCGCCGAGCCAGCCCGGGTCTTCGTCGAAGACCGCTTCGGACTCCGCCTCGCCAACCACAACCTCGGAGTCACCGCCTCCGACACCGGCGACATCCTCGCCATCCACACCAACGAATACGGCATCCACCAGTACGGCACCTGGCTGCTGGACAACGTCGCCGCCCTCCTCGACGACGGCCTCACCATCGGCTCCGCCGGCCTGCTACGCGAACGCAAGCAAGCCTGGGTCAGCGTCGAAGTCCCCGACAACATCACCACCCCCGAAGGCGTGGAGTTCCGGCCCAACCTGCTGGCCTGCTCCAGCCACGACGGCAGCCTGAAGTCCCGCTACAAGCGGGTCGTCACCAACATCGTCTGCGACAACACCATGAACATCGGCCTGCGCGAGGACGGCCAGGACATCGCTGTCGTCCACAAGCGCAACAGCACCCTGCAACTGCTCAGCGCCCGCGAAGCACTGCATCTCGTGCACACCATCGCCGACGACTTCGCCGCCGAAGTCACGAAACTCTGCCAGACCACCGTCACCGACCGGACCTGGAAAGCGTTTCTCGACGCCCACACCCCGATCCCCCAGCAGCCGGGCCGGGGACGCACCACCGCCGCCAACAAGCGCTCCGCCCTCACCCGGCTGTGGACCAGCGACAGCCGCGTCAGCCCATGGAAGAACACCGGCTGGGGTGTCGTGCAGGCCGTCAACACCCACCTGCACCACGAAGCCGTCATCCGCGGCGCCACCCGCCCCGAACGGAACATGACCCGGGTGATGACCGGTGAGCTGGCCAAGCACGACCGCGCCACGACCGCCCTCCTGCACAAAGTCCTCGCCGCCGTCTGAGCCCTCACCGGTCCCCACTCTTCGCTTACCTCCCGCTACACGAGAGGACTTTCGTCATGAACTCCAGCACCTCCGTGCCAGTGGTGTGCGGCACCGACGGTTGCCCTGACACCGGGCACGGCATCTCGATCGCCGTGTCCCGTCCGAGCCTCTACCGCTGCCACGACTGCATCGCCTGCCTCGATGCCCTCGCCCCCGGCTGGGTCCGCGGGTTGCCCGATGCCCGCGCCTACGCCGACCGCAACACCGAACTCGGGCTCCTCGACGCCACGGCCCTGCGCGAGCAGGCCGCGCCGGTATTGGCCACGATCGGCGAAGCGCGGGACGCGTTCACGATGCTGGCCGACCTCGTCGGCCCGGCCTGGCCCGCGACGCCGTCACCGCGATCGTCAACGCCGGCGACCGGGTGATCGACTGCACCATCACCAACTGGTGGGCCGCCTACCGCCGCGCCGTCGGCAGCGTCCACCTCACCACCGCCGGCGTGTTCGACCGCTACGAACCCAGCACCCTCACCGGATCCGTCCTGCGCCCCGACCTGCCCGACGACGAGCAACCCGACAACGACTCCATCCACGCCGCCGCCGGCACCCTCATCACATAAACACCGATCGCGAACCCGCGGCCGATGCCGCGAATCCCGACCACCCGTGACCTCGCGGGCGGCGCGCGGCCTCGATCACGCGACCAGACCCCGCGGCACCGGTCAAGGCCCCTCCGGCGAACTCGACCTCCTGTGGGCGGACCCGGGCCTTGACCGGCGCCACGCCGGGCCCTGGATACCCGAGCCGTCCGCACACCATCCCGCACGAGGCCACCTGAATGAACCGGGAATCCCCGAATCGGCCCGCCCTGCCCCCGGGCGAGCCGAACCCCGGTTCGGGCTGGCCGGGTCAGCGCACGCGCCGCGCCAACCCGGCCAGCCCCCTTCGCCCGCCGCACGACCCCGGAGGTCTCACCATGACCCGAAGCACCGACCTGACCGCCACCGAACTGGAGGTCCTACGCGACGTCGCACGCGGTTTCAACAACATCCAGATCGGACTGCGACAATTTCGCTCAACCGAAACCGTCCGCACCCACACGAAGAACATCTTCGCGAAACTGCGGGCCCGCAACCGCGCGCATGCCGTCGCCATCGCCTACAACACCGGCATCCTCCACTGCCCGCTCCCCCACCTGCCGCTGACACAGCCGATACCGGCCCGTACCAATCCACCACCGTGCCGACGCAGCGCCGAGCTGACCCGACCGCCGGCTGATCATTCCGTAAAGGACGGTCTGCCGGTCGACTCCAGTGCCTCGTCGCCGTAGCACAGCGGGTGTACGGTGGAAGAAACCGGATCTTGGTTGGCCTTCCCCATGCATCGAGTGGCATGAGGACGGTGGTCACGATGACGCTGCTGCGGCAGAACCGCGAACTGAAACAGCTCGGGATCTGGAACTGGTCCCTACCGGCGTTCGCCGGAAAACTACCGGATGGCCGCAACTACAACGCGTGCCCATCGGCCGGGGTGTGCGCGCAAGCCTGCTACGCCCGCAACGGCACCTACCTCTTTCCGCAGGTGAAAGCGCGGCACCAGGAGAACCTGCGCTGGACCCTCGACGACCTGCCTGGCTGGCAGCACGCAATGCTAGATGAGCTGTCCCACACCCGGTTCGTCGACGCGTGGGTGCGGATCCACGACAGCGGCGACTTCTACTCCCGCACCTACCTATCCGCGTGGCTGGAGATCATGCGCGCCCGGCAGCACACCAGGTTCTACGCCTACACCAAGGAAGTCGCCGCGTTCCGAGACCTGGTCGAGCCGAACCCGCCCCGCAACTTCTGGTGGGTCTACTCCTACGGCGGCACCCAAGACTCCATATTGGACCCCGCTGTGGACCGGGTCGCCGACGTCTTCCCCGACGAGCAGGCCATCGCCGCCGCTGGCTGGCACTCGCAAGAAGAGTCCGATCTGCTGGCCGTCCTCGGGCCGGCACCGGTCGGGATCCCGGCCAACAACATCGCGCACTTCAAGGCCCGCCAAGCCGGGCGCCGATGGAGCCGCTGGCAAGCCGGCACCGACGCCGCCCGCGCCGCTCGTCGCACGGGCACCCGGTCAGCCACAGCGGGTAGCGACGACCGCGCGGGCACGTCCGGAAGCCCCCGGTAGCGCCGCCCGCGGCCACGGCAGCCGCTCCCGCAGACCACTCGCCACAATGCCTGGCAGCCGTGGCCCCGGTCCGCGCTGTCACCGGTTCCACGACGGGCCCACCCGGCCCCTCCGCCCCGCCGCGGTCGCGGTACCGACGAGCGGAGTCAGCCCGCTCACGTCCACGAGGGAGACCGAGACGATGTCGAACGAGTTGATGCCGAACCTGCGTGCGGTCGCCGACGTGCTCTCGGCCCGCCATGGCGCGCCGTCACGTCCCAGTAGGTCGGCGAAGATGCCACGCTGGCCAGCCCCGCCGGCGGCTACATCAGCGTCACCGTCGAACCACGCAAGAACGGGGATCGGCTGCTGCTGGAAGCCTGGCTGGACACCGACCTCAGCGCACACCAGCCCGCGGGCATGGTGCGACCATCGGCATTCGTGGCCCGCACCCGGCCCGCCCCTGCGGTCGGCAAGGACCTGGCCCGGCGCCCGATCCCGAAGGTCACCGAACTGATCGATGCAGCCCGGGACCTGGCGCACCGGCGTGAGTGCGATGCCGCCGACCTCTCCAGCGCCCTCGCCGCGATCGGTGTTCGCTTCGGCACCGCCCCGGCGGCCGGAGCGAACACCGTGTCGATCGGCACGTACGGTCAGCCGCTGTTCGCGACCGCGCAGGTGCTGCAGCCGATCTGGCGCTACCGCCAGCGCCAGGTGCGGTTCAGGATCGACGCCAGCTTCGACCACGCCCTCGCCCTGGCCGCGCTCGTCGGCCAACGCGCAGCTCCCGCCGTCGACCACTGACCGCCCGCAACGTCGGTGCTCAGGCCGACACCAGGTCGCCAGCGCGCCAGCCCTTCTCTTCTGCCGCCGAAATCCCCTTTGCCTCCTGAAAGGACACTGCCATCCACGCCCTCACCTGTGTCGTCACTCGCACCGACTCCCAACCCCGGATCGTCGACATCCGCGCCAACCTCAGCATCGGCGACGCCGAATTGCGCCTGCACGGCCTCAGCTCCGCGATCTCGCGCGAGACCCGCGACCGGGTGCGCGCGGCCATCCGCAACAGCGGCCTGTCCTGGCCCAGCGGCGTCGTGCACCTCACCGCCTCCACCGCGCGCCCACGCTCCGACGTCGACCTTGCCGCCGCGGCCGCCGCGCTGCTGGTCACCGGAGCTGTGCCGGTCCGGCGGCTGACCGCGACCGCGCTGATCGGCGAGCTCGGCCTCGACGGCACGGTCCGCCCGGTCCCCGACGTGGCGCCCCGCGCGATCGCGGCCGCCGACGCCGGGTTCACCCACCTGGTCGTGCCCGCCGCCACCGCCGCCGAGGCCAGCGCCGTCCCCGGCCTCACCATCATCCCCGTCACCTGCCTAGACGACCTGGTCAGCTGGCTGCGCGGCAACCCCGCTCCGGCCCTGCAGCCCGAACCCGGCAAACGAGGGCCATCAGAGACGTCCTGGGATCCCGAAGGCTGGGCCCGACTGTCCCCTGCGGCGGTCCGGGCCGCCGCCGCCGCGGCCGCCGGCGGACACCACACCGTGCACCTGGCCGCTCCCAACGACCCGGTCCTCCTGCTGCCTCGACTGATCCGGACGCTGATGGCCGACCTCACCGACACCGACGCCCTCGAGGTCAGCAGGTGGCATTCGCAGGCCGGTGAATTGCTGCCCGACAGCGGAGTGCGCACCCGGCCGCCCGGAGTGTCCCTGCACCCCACCGACACGATCGCCGCGATCGTCGGCTCCGTTAGCCGGCCCGGATTGCTGACACTCGCCCACCGCGGCGTCCTGACCGTCGAAGACCTCCCCGACTTCTCCGCCCGCACCCTCGAGGTGATCCGTTCGGAAATGCAGGACTGCGCGCTGCACGTCGCGGCTGCGGGAGGTGCAACGTCACGCCCGGCCGGGCCACGCACGGTGTTCACCGTGCGGGACTGCCTCTGCGGCTACGCCCAGGCCGAGAACTGCCGCTGCACGCCCCGGCGGCGTGCGCGCTACCTCGCGCGGATCCCGCTGTGGCTGCTGGACTGCACCGATCTGTTTGTCCGGCAGGTCACCGTCGCCGTGCCCGATCCGTCGCCGCCGTTACTGGAATCGCTGCGCGACGCCGTCGCCCGAGCTCGGGAGCGAGTCCGCAGCCGGTGGGGTACCGCACCGGAACCCGGGGCCGAGATCGACTACACCCACGCTGTCGCCGACCTTCCCGCCGGCACGGCGCAGGAGCTGGATGACGCGATCCGCGAGGGCCGGATTCGACCCGCACGGCGACGCGGTGCCTCAGGCTCGCCTGGACATGCGCCGACCTGGACGACCGGCCGCACCCGGACTTCACCGACATCTTGCTGACGCTCTCGCACCGAAGCGGAATGCTAAGCCTGCTGCGCAGCCCAGCTCCATGGTGAGCAGAAGCAGGAAACGAGACGGACAACCGAACTGCGGCAGCGGCTTGCTTGCGAGCCGGACAAGAGTAGAGAAGTCGCTGCTGCGCTCAGAAAAGCGGGCACGGGTGTTCCAGTCGGGCCGACGCACTTTAGCGGATCCTGGCGTCGGCGCAAGCCCGCCCAGTTCACGATCTCGGCTGCGGCCGTCTGGACGGGGCGGGCGTGCCGCCGACGCGGGCGGCCCCGCTCGGGCGAGTGCGTCCCGACCGGGACACCCGCACTCCGCTCGTTCTCCACCACTAGTCGGAAAACAGGGCGGCGTGCGGGGTTCGTGGCCGGTCACCGGGTTCTTCTCCGATGACCGGCCGACTCGTGTGAAGGAGCCCCTTCGTGACCAGCACGATGGATCTGCCGACCCAGCGCGACATCGACGACTCCACCATCACATCGGACACCGAGCTCACGCCGTCCAACCTGGACAGTGCCGCCACCGGTAGCGCCGCCACGGACGGCACGTCTTCGACCGACCTGGGTGACACCCCGCTCGACGAACTGTCCGACGAACAGCGCGCGGCGCTGCACGCCCGGTGGGACGCCGAGGTCGACACCATCATCTGGATCGACCCGCACTCTGCGCTGCTCGCCGAGAACGTGCGCACCGACAACGCCGAGGCCGACGAGGAAACCACGGCGAACTTCAAGGCCCATGGCGTCACCACCGCGTGCAACGGCTACCGCGACTACGACACCGGCGCCGTTGTGGTCACCGAAGGCAAGCGCCGGGTCCTCAACTCCCGCGAGGCCGGCTGCCTTTTGCCGGTCTGGATGAAGACGCCGCCGTCGGCCGACGAACGCAAGGCCACCATCGAGCGGATCGTCCACCAGTTCATCGAGAACGACATCCGCCGCGGGCTCACCCTGGCGGACAGGGCCCGCGGTTTCCAGCAGCTCGCCGCGTTCAACCTGACCCCGACCGGTATCGCCCGCAAGCTGGCGCTGGGCAAGAAGGGCAAGGCCTACGTCGAGAACGTCCTGCAGGCCGGGCAGAGCGAGCTGGCGCTCAAGGCCGCGGAACGGTTCGAGCTGGACCTGCTGCAGGCCGCGGTGGTCGCCGAGTTCGATGAGGCCGGTGACCTCGACACCGCGAAGGAACTGATCCGCATCGCGCGCGAGGCCCCGAACAACTTCGCCGTTTTCGCCGAGCGCAAGCGCGCAGAGCGCGCCCAGCACGAGCGGTTCGCCGCCCTGACCGAGGATCTCACCGAGGAACTGAGGACCGCCGGGGTCACGATCTTCGACGACTCCCTCTCGGCCTACGACGGGGACGCCCGCGCGCTCGACCGGCTGCGCCCCACCCCCGAGCACGAGCCCCGCACCGAGCTGACCGCCGAGGACCACGCGTCCTGCCCCGGTCACGGTGCGTGGATCGAGGAGGAGTACGACCAGGACGAGAAGCGGATCCCGGTGCCCGTCTACGGCTGCGCCGACTTCCTGGCCCACGGGCATGCCCTCAGCTACGCCCCGGCCGGCCGCGCGGACCTCACCCCCGTGGTGACCAGCTCCACCGGCACCTCCAGCGACCTCGGCGGCACGGCCGCGGCCGGCGACCTCGACGAGGTCGAGGCCGCCCGCGCCGAACAGGCCGCCGCCGAACTCGAGCGCCAGAAGGCGCGGATCACCCGCAAGTGGGTGATCCAGAACAACAAGGACTGGGACGCCTCCGAAGCACCGCGCCGGGAATGGCTGGCCGCGCTGCTGCAGCGCAAGAGCGCCCCGCAGGGTGCGCAGCTGTTCCTCGCCCTGCAGAAGGCCGCAGGCGGCTACGAGCTGCGGCGCGCCTTCGAACGCAACCACCCCCTCGCGATGACGCTGATCGGCCTGCCCGACGGAGCCACCCTCGCCGACCTGACCGAAAAGATCGCCAAGGCCCCCACCGCGGGTAAGGCCACGCTCTACGACCTGTTCCTCACCTTCTGCGCGATCGAGTCCGACCTGTCCCGCAACACCTGGCGCCACCCGTGGGGCTCCGCGCAGGCGTACATGGCCGCGCTCATCAGCTGGGGCTACCCGGCCTCCGACGTCGAACAGAAGGTGCTCAAACCCGAGACCGAGCAGGACGTCATCGCCGCCCAGCTCGGCAACCTCGACACCGCGGCTGCCAGCGACGGCGGCACGACCACCGACGGGGACGAGGCCGGCGTGGCGCCCGGCCACCAGCCGGACTCCGACAGCGACACCGACCCGGCCGGCCACGACTCCGACCGCGAGGCCGGGCCCGAGGACGCCGACCCCCAGGACCTCGACGAGGACGTCGCCGCCGCGGTGGACGGAGTCGACGTCGCGGGCATGGACGACCAGCACAGCACGGCGACCACCGTCACCGGTGACGACCTGTCCCGCCACGAGGAGCAGCCGCCCGGACAGGACACCGACGCCGAGGCGGAGCTGACCGGCACCGCGGTCTAACCGGACCGACCACCACCGCACCCGATTCCTCGCTGGGGCGGGCCCGCGCACCGCGACGCCGGGCCCGCCCCAGTCCCGTGCGTGAACGGAGTTTCCTCGATGCACCCGCACCTTCCGCCCGTGTTCAACCACATCCACCGCACCAGCACCTACGCCGCCGGGCACCACCCCGTCTGGCCGCACGCCCCGCTGCCGCCCGGCCCGCGCTGGACGCACGCCACCTGCCGCTGCGGGTGGGCCGAGATCGCCGAATCCCACAGCGACGCTCGCGTCCTGGCCCGCCACCACCGCCGCTACGCCGCCGACCACCCGGCCTTCTTGCCCGGTGCGGCGCTGCGGATCGGCGGCCGCGCCCACCAGGCCGACGCCACCGGCACCCACGTCTCCACCACCGGCATCCGCCACGGCTGGGCCCTCGCCGACGGCATCGGCGACAGCGCCCTGGCCGCTCACGCCGCCGGCAGCGCCGCGGCCACAGCCGCCTACGTCGCCGCCGACCGCGGTGCCGTCGCCGGGCTGCTCGCCGACACCGGGACCCTCGCCGCCCTGCTCGGTGGCGACACCGTCATGGTCGTCGCCGCGCCGCTCCCGCCCGAGCAGGGTGGTGGGTGGGACGTGGCGTGGGTCGGGGACTGCCGCGCCTACGAATACGACCCGGACACCGACGTCCTCACCCAGCTCACCGTCGGCCACACCGAAGGCCAGGAGCTTCGCGACAGCCTCGCCGAGCGCTACCGGGACCGGCCGCAGGACCTCGAGGAGCTGGCCGCCCGGCAGGACAACGTCGTCACCAGCTCCGTGGCCACCGCCGACCACGACACCCTCGGCCACGTCACCACGACCGGGCCGCGGCGTCGGTTGCTGCTGAACAGCGACGGCGTCCACAAACCCACACCGCACGCATCCCTCGTCCGCGCGGTCCGGACATTCAGCGACCCGAGGGCGTGCGCGAACCGGCTGACACTGGCCGCCCGGCACTCCCGCGGCACCGACAATGCCGCCGCCGTGGTCATCGACCCTGTACCCGCCCCGACCGCGGCGGAGCTGGTGCCATGACCACCCCGACGACGACTGCGCGCTCAGCCACGCTCGTCACCGGCACTGACCGCCTGCTCAGCGCCGCGTTGGACGCAGCAGGACGTGGGTGGCCGGTGTTCCCGCTCGCTCCGCGCAGCAAAAGACCCGCCATTCCCGAGTGGCAGCAGCGGGCGACCTGCGATCCCGACCGCATCGTCCGGTGGTGGACCCGCCACCCGACCCACAACCTGTTGACCGGACTAACGAACGACACGCCGTCGCATGTGGCGCGCGCAAGGTGGCTGACCGGTAGGACTCCCGGATCTCTGGATTCGGGAGGCTTCATGGAACTCAATCAACCCATGCGTGCTGATGCGTGTCCGAAGACGCTGCCACGGTGGGGGCGAGTAGAGGCGGTCGACGGTGTCGTGCCGTGGCTAGTCGTCGATGACCACGGCAACCCGGTCGAGCCGATCCGGCGATTCCTGCTCGATTTCGTGGCGAGCGGCTACAGCCGCGGCTCGGTGCGCAGCTACTCCTACGGGCTGCTGCGGTGGTGGCGGTGGCTGCTGGTCGACGACGTCGCCTGGGACAGGGCGACATCGAACGAGGTTCGCGGTCTGGTGCTGTGGATGCTGTCGGCGGACAAGCCTCGGCGCGCGGGTCGCACGGAATCGACGGCGACCGTCGGGACCGTCAATGTGATCACGCGCAAGCAGCACCTCAACGACGGTTATCAGCCGCGGACCATTCGCCATTCCAATGCGGTGATCCGCTCTTTCTACGAGTTCTGGCTTGACCTTGGGGAGCCCGGTGGGCCGTTGATCAACCCGGTTCCGTTGCGGGGCAAGCGTGGTGCTCGCGCGAACGAGCACCACAATCCTCTCCAGCCGTGGCGAGCCGAGGGACAACTGCGCTACAACCCGAGCGTTCCGAAGCGGAAGCCACGCGCGATGAGCGACCAGCAGTGGTTCGATCTGTTCGGTGCGCTGCGGTCCAATCGGGACCGGGCGATCCTCGCCGTGGCCGTGAGCAGCGCCGCGCGGGCCGCCGAACTGCTGGGTGTCCGGCCGGCTGACTTGGACTGGGGTGGGCAGCTGGTCCGGGTGATCCGCAAGGGCACCGCTGCGGAGCAATGGCTGCCGGCGAGCGCGGAGGCGTTTGTCTGGATCCGTTGCTATCTCGCCGATCTCGGGCAGCCGCTGGAACCTTCAGATCGGTTGTGGCAGACGCTTCGCCGCCGGGACTACGGCGCTGGGCAGGCGCGTCAGCCGTTGAACTACGAGGCGCTGCGGGCGGTGCTCCGGCGCGTCAACGCTCTACTGGGCAGCAATTGGTCGATGCACGACCTGCGGCACACCGCTGCACTGCGGATGAGTCGTGATGAGTCCTTGTCCATGCGCGACGTGCAGATCATCCTCGGGCACGCCCATCTCAGCACTACAGCCGACATCTACTTGGTCGAGGACGAAGCCGAGATCGTCCAGAGGGTGCACGAGCACTTTGCCCGGCGCAGCAAGCAGCCTCACCACCCTGCTCCTCCTGCGGCGGCCGGATACGACGAGCACGACCTGGCCGTGCTGTTCGGCAGGACCGCCCGATGACACTCGCAGACTCCTCGGTGATCGACGACCGGACGAGCAGCGACCGCATCTGTCCCGGCCACCCCACCGGTCCGCATGACTTGTTTACCACGGAGGACATTCTGCAGCGGCTGCCGACACTGCCGTGCTGGTCCGAACCGGACCGCAGTTCCTTCGGGCGGCGGCTGAGGGGCGCGAACCGGCTGCTGGAATGGCTGTCCACCATGCCGGGGAAAGGATGGCAGCAACGGTGGTCCGCGGCCGGCTGCGACCATCAGCCCTGCTGGATCGAGCAGGTCACCGCCGGTGACTGGCGCGGCCGGCCGACCAGTCTCGCCGAACTGCGCGCCGGGCTGAACTGGCTGTTCTTGGCTCGCGTCGTGCAACCCAGCTACGAATACTTCATCTGCAACACGACCTACCTGCTGTTCGAATTGGCACCGCGGGTGGTCAGCGCCGACCTCTTCGCCCGCGTCGCCGAGGCGAGCACCGGGCTACTGACGCGCCACCAGAAGGAAGCCAACAACACGCTCGTCAAGATCCTGATACACACCGGCAAAGACCTCAGCCAGATCAACGCGGCTGATCTGCTGGAATTCCGGGCTTGGCACCGCGCGCGGGGAAAGAAGCCCGAAGGGGTCAACAACGCCTGGGACCTTCTCCGGGAAACCGGATTGCTCGATGCCGACCAGACACTGTTCGAAACCAGCCGCACAGGCCAGAAGTCGCCCAGCGAGCTGGTCGACTTCTACAACCTCCGCAGCGCCAACGTCCGTCAGGCGCTGATCCGCTACCTCGAGGAACGCCAACCCCACCTGGACTACGCCTCGCTGCGCGGAATCACCGGGGCGTTGGCCGGCACATTCTGGGCTGACATCGAACGTCACCATCCCGGTATCGACAGCCTTGAACTGCCCGAACCGGTCGCCACAGCCTGGAAGGAACGCCTGTCGTTCGTCCACACCGCCGACGGGCGAACACGGCCTCGCAAGAGCAAGCTCGACATCCTGACCACCGTCCGCGCGTTCTACCTGGATCTGCAGGAATGGGCGCACAACGACGCCAGCTGGGCACAATGGGCCGTGCGCTGCCCCGTCCGCCGCGGCGACACCAACGGAATCGTCAAGGCCCGCAGGCAAGCCACCGCGCAGATGCACCAACGCGTCCGCGAACGGCTTCCGCAGCTGCACGTCCTCGTCGACACGGCCGAACAGCATCTCACGCACCCGCAAGCACTACTCGCCACCGCCCGCACGATCGTGGGCAATGAGCAGTTCACTCACAACGGACACCTCTACCGCCGCGTCATCCCCGTCGACGCCGGCACACCCCGCCACGGACGCGGCGACCACAACACCCTTCCCGTCGAACATATCGACTCCGGAACCCGCATCGACCTACTTCAGAGCGAGCGGGATGCTTTCTGGAGCTGGGCGATCATCGAGACCTTCCGCCACACCGGGGTCAGGATCGAAGAACTGCTCGAGATCACGCATCTCGCGCTCGTCACCTACGTCCTACCCGATACGGGAGAAGTCGTTCCGCTGTTGCAGATCGTTCCCTCCAAAGGCAACGAGGAGCGACTCCTGCTGGTCAGTCCCGAGCTTGCCAGTGTCCTGGCAACCATCATCACCCGCCTTCGTCAGGAGAACGGCAGCACCATCGCGCTGACGTCACGCTACGACATCCACGAACGCGTCAACGGCCCCTACCTTCCGCACCTTTTCCAACGCAGAGTCGGCAGTCACTGGCGCGTCTTCAGCTATCACACCGTCCACCGGCTACTCAACGACACCGTCACGCGGACGGGACTCCGTGACGCCGCAGGCGAGCCGTTGCGATTCACCCCGCACGACTTCCGCAGAATCTTCGCGACCGAAGCAGTCACCGGCGGACTGCCCGTCCACATCGCCGCCCGGCTTCTCGGCCACAGCTCCGTCGCCACCACACAGTCCTACCTCGCAGTTTTCCAGGACGACCTCGTCCGCTCATACCGTGCATTCCTCGACGCTCGCCGCGCCGTCCGCCCCGAAGCCGAGTACCGCGAGCCAACCAGCGAGGAGTGGGCCGAGTTCGAGCAGCACTTCCAGCTCCGCAAGCTCGAGCTCGGCACCTGCGGTCGCCCATACGGCAGTCCCTGCCAGCACGAACACGCCTGCATCCGATGCCCGATGCTGCGAGTCGATCCCCAGCAACGTCCACGACTTGTCGCGATCGCCCGCAACCTCACCGACCGCATCACCGAAGCGAGGCAAAACCGCTGGCTCGGCGAAGTCCGCGGACTCGAAACCAGTCTCGCTGCGGCAAAAGCCAAACTGGTCAGCCTCGACCGAGCGGCCCGCACCACGACGGGAACGCTCACCGACCTCGGTATTCCCCAGCTTCCGCCACGCCACGAGCACTAGCGCCTGCTGACGTCCCGAGTCAGGCCTCCCAGAAAGGGCAGATTCAGTGACCGACAACCCGTTCCGCACCGCCGCGCTCGACGCCGCACACCGCGGCTGGCCCGTCTTCCCGCTCCAGCCGAACTCGAAAATCCCCGCCATCAAACGCTGGGAGCAACGCGCCACCACCGATTCGGAGACGATCCACAGATGGTGGCCGGACAAGTCCAGAAAAAATGTGGGCATCGCCTGTGGGCCGGCAGGGCTGCTGGTGCTTGATCTCGACGCCGCCCGCGGGGTGATCCCCATCCCGTGGGCGCGCCGGGGCGCCACCCACGGCCGCGACATCCTTGCCCTGCTGGCACAGCAGGTCGGCGTGCCCGACCCAGTGGACACGTTCACAGTCGCGACTCCGCGCGGCGGTGAGCACCGCTACTTCGCCCGGCCGGCCGGATCGCGGCTGCGCAGCACCGTCGGGGCTCGCGGCCACGGGCTCGGCTGGCACATCGACACCCGCGGCCCTGGCGCGCTCATCACCGCACCGGGATCCATCGCCGTCGTCAAGGGCGTGCCGGTCCCGTATGCCGTCACCTGGGACCTGCCGGTCGCTGAACTGCCGGGCTGGCTGGTCACCGCCCTCACCCCGCCACCGCCGCCGCCTCGCCCGACGGTGGTCCGAGAACTGCCGGCGACCAGCCGCCGGGTCACCGCCTACGTCCAGGCCGCCGTGGCCGCCGAGCGCCGCAACGTCGCCACCGCAACCGAAGGCCACCGCCACATCACCGTCTACGCCGCCGCAGCAGCCCTCGGCGAGCTGCTAGGCAACGGGTGGATCAGCGCCGCCGCGATCACCCACCACCTCACCGACGCCGCCCGCCACCACCTCGGCTTCGCTGACTTCGACTCCCGCGAGCTGACCCGGACCATCCGCGACGGCATCGCCGCCGGCCGCGAACACCCCCGCATCCTCACCGACCGCCCCACACCCCAGCACGGGTAGCAGCCCGCTCACCGCTGACCGAAGGGACCTCGCCATGCCCGGCACCACCCCGTCCGATCCGGACACCACATCGAACCTCACCTGGCTCTGGCAACGCCAACCCGACAGCACCGACCTGGAAAAAGCCCTCATCCCCGCCCACCTGATCCGCGCGGCCTGGCTGCCGATGCTCCAGCACCGCTACACCGAAGGCGACCGCGTCCAGTTCACCTATGACGGGAAAGCACGGAAGGGCACAGTCGTGCAAGACCAGGGCATGTACCTGGCCATCAACGGCGAACGCCCAGGCTCGGGCTT
This sequence comes from Amycolatopsis sp. cg9, assembly GCF_041346945.1. Lineage (NCBI taxonomy): Bacteria > Bacillati > Actinomycetota > Actinomycetes > Pseudonocardiales > Pseudonocardiaceae > Amycolatopsis > Amycolatopsis sp. cg9. The sequence goes on from NZ_CP166850.1 coordinate 9,309,592, forward strand.
CACCATCCACAAAACCGACGTCCGCCCGCACGACACCGAACCCGCCGCACCGACCGACCCGGTCATCGACACCGCGATCGACCCTCATCCCCATCCCGTCGTCCGCCGGGAAGGCCACACCGCGACCGCATACTGGAACCTCGGCCGCCCAGCCGTTGACGGCTGGCTGCCCTGGGCACGGCTGCACATCGCCTTCCAAACCGACATCGGTTTCGTCGCCACGCTCTCCAGCGTCGAAGAACTCGACCAAGCCGGCGAACACCGCGAACGTCAGCGGCCGCTCGACCCGATCGTGGTCCATCACCACCCCACGCGCCGCCCCAGCCACCACGCCGTCCGCACCTGCCTACGCGACGCCATCGACATCGTCATGTCCGCGGCCAGGCAACACCAACCCGTCGTCTGCGCCCACTTCGTACCGATCCTCGCCGCCGTCGGACAGAAGAAGTAACCAGCAGACGCTCGGCTGGTACGCCGCGGCGGGCGCGGTCACCACAAAAGCACAGCGCGGCCCGGACCTCACCACCGTGCCGATCCACCGTCAGACGGCGGTCCGGGCCACGCCGTGCTCGCGAGGCCCCGTTCACCACCGGCGGCCCCCAGCCGCCGGCAACCGACCATTCACGAAGGGGGCGCATGACGGAGCCGACGATCCACGTTCCTGAGGGGTACCGCGAAACCCACCTGCGCGGGCTGTGGGCCCTCATCGGCTGCCAGGTGCGCGGCGGCAACGGCAAGTACCTCGTCAGCGACAACATCGGCGGGCCAGGCGATTACGACGAGCCCACCGTGTGATACCCGCAGCCCTGCCATTGCCTGTGGTCGCCGCCGCCGGAGGACGTGCGCACGCTCGACGCCGCGCACGCACGTCTACGGCTTCACCGGGAGCGGATGCGCGAGGTCTCCGATGCGATCGGCCCACGCCAGGTCGGCGGCACTTACTGGTGCGGCTACTCGCATCGCTGGTACGTCGTTGAGTCCATCGAGATCCGCTTCCGCAACGGCAAACTGACCGCCCCGACCTGGTCGATCACCGCGCGCTGGGCCAGCGGCGAACGCGGCACCCCGTGGGATCCCCGCTACGACAGCAGCACGTCCTCCCCATCGCACTCGCCCGGTCCGGCTCCGGCGCCGCCGGAACTGCGCTCCCCACCGCCCTCTCGTGCCGGTGGTGCCGCTCCCGGTTCGCGCTCGTGCGCGCCGTTCACCGTCCGTTCTGTCTCACCTGAAAGGAAACGCTCGATGTCCGCTGCTCTACTGCCCAACATCCCTGACCGCGCTGCCGGATTCGCCCCCTCTCGCGAACCCGCGACCGATCGAGGTCGCCGCGCGCTCGGCGTCCTTCGCCGCCACGAACTGGTCCGCTGGCACGGACGCGACGAGATAGCCCGCGCCTATGTCCACCCGGAACGCGCCGTCATCGAAGTGCCGAACCGGCCCTGGCCGATCGGCCGGCCGGCCGGAGGACTACGACGACCACACCTCCACCGGGATCTGGTTCGACGCCACCGGTACACCACAGCCCGACCTGGCAGACCGTACTACACCTGAAGGTGTCACGCTGCTGTGCCGCCGCTGCGGCCTGGATTGCACCTGACAACCGCGAACGACAACCGCACGTCCACTTGAGACACAGACAGGGGAATCGATGCCTCACGAAAGCCATCCGCACGGACTTCCCACCGCCGCTCTACGCGTCGACGAAGGACTGGTATGCGGCGATGACCAGCTCTACTTCCCGGCGCAGCTCGGCGAACCGCAGTTCGCGGCCACCGACGAAACCGGCCGCCACCACTACACCGTGACGCCACGGTTTCGCCGTGTCGTCGCCGAATGGGTCGCCATCACCGTCGAAGCCACCTCCGACCATCTGCGCTTCCGCTGGGACGGCGACGAGCTGATCGTCATCGACGATGACGCACTTGACGACGACGGCGACCCGACGAGCGGCCCCGCCGTCGAACGCATCCGGCCCGACGCCGACGGCAAGTACACCTTCGCAACGTGGTTGTGGCACGTCTACGACGCTGCCGCCGAACACCTCGACGACACCACGCACGCCGCGCTGGCCCTCCTGGCGACCGACAATCTGCTGCAGGTCGACACCGTGATCCGTTACGTGGCCGCGAACACCTATCCCGCCCCCGATCCGCAGACCCTTCACGACATCCGCCACCGACACCGAACCACCGCGAATCCGCCCGTAGTCCCGAGCCGGGACACCGACGTCGAGGAGCCGCACGATGAGTAGCGACTACGCCAGAATCCCGGCGGGATGCAACGTCACGCTGACACGCCCTGGCGATAAGGCCGGCCTCGAACTGCTCTCCGACGGTGACTTCGCCCCAGCTCTGGCCGATCACGACAACGACGGTGGTCACCGTCGAGGGCACCCCCGCCGAACTGCTCGACTTCATGCACCGGGCTCAACAAGCGCTGGGAAAACGAGTGGACCTCGGCGACGGCGGCCGACTGGCGGGTCCCTGATCGTAGCCGCGAGCAGACACTCCGGTCGGTGCGGACGACCACCGCCAGCACAGCACACCCGAGCCCCTCGGGCGCTGGCTTCCGCGCAACGTCGCGTAAGTCAGTAGGCGCCCGAGGACCGCGGGCGTGCTCGGGGAGGGCGGTTCACCCGCACCCGACCCGGAGGTACCCGTGACCACATCCACCGGCCACCCCACACCGTCTGACGACGCCGAGTCCGTCTTCGAGCGGGCGTACCGGCTGATCGAAACCGAACTCGGCGGCCGCCGGCTCCCTCCGGAACCCCGGACCTGGCTCGACGACCTCGCTCGCACCCGACGATACAAGACCGCGCTCATCACCGCGGTCTGGAACACCTGCTTCCCCTCCGGTGTCGTGGAAGCCTGCCGGGTCGTCGAAGCCGTCTACCCGTACCTCGACCCCGACGGGCTCTGCACCGACGCCGCGCTCACCGCCGCCTGGAACGTCCTCGAACCCGACGCCCACACCTGGCCCGAGCAACTGCAGGACGAGCGACGCCGCTTCACCAGCAAGTGCCTCGACCGCGCGCTCGCCGAGGCGAACACGGCGGTGACCGACCATGCCTGAAGACCGGTTGTGGCTCACCGCCTACGACTGGAGCCGCTCCTACGTGCTGCCCGAGTCGGTCACCTGCAACATCCCCCGCCGCGGCAGCCTCAACGACTACGGCGCCTGGAATACCGCGCGCGGTGTCCTCGTCGAGCTGTGCCGCGCCCTGCCCGCGGCACCGGTCTCGCTGCTCTACGACGAGCCCGTACAGCGCCGCGACCGAACGCGAATGGCGATCCGGATCACCGCGCACGCCCGCCGCGGCGACGGGCAGGAAGTACGCGTGATCTACCGCAGTGAACGCACCGACGCCGAGCCCTGGCCGGAGTTCTGGAGCGTCGCGGTCAACGGGTTCATCCCCGCCTCCGGCCACGGCATCAGACGGCCCTCGCCTCCATGGATCGCTCACACCGCCGTGCAGACGCTGCGCGCCGAACGCGGCCGGTGAGCCGCGCCCCTTCCCGGCCCCAATGTCCGCGCCCTTATCCCGGCCGGGAAGAACGGCCGGGCGAGGACACCCACCGTCGATGGCACAGGTGACGTCGCTGACCTTTCAGTGGCCGATCGCGCCACCAACCACAGACACGTGGCCCTCACCTGCACCATTCGTCCGCTGTAGGCAGCGAGGTTCCCTGATGCCCGAACCGATGTTCCTGACCGACGAGAATCTTCTGGCCGCCATCCCCGCCCTGTTCGGGTTCACCCCCACCGACTCCCTCGTGATCGTCGCCGCCGTCGTGCACACCGACGGCACCGTCCGCCTGGGCCGCACCACCCGGTTCGACCTCGACCTGGCCCTGCGGCTCTTCCGCGTGATCGTCGCGGACCTCAGCCGCGCGCTGGGCGATCAGCCGATCCAGCGCCTCATCGGCGCCGTCGTCCACGACACCAGCGACGCCACCGACCTGCCCTACCGGTCCCAGCTTCACCAACTCGTTCACCAGCTGCACGAGTCCGGTTTCACCAATACCGAGTTCCTGCACGTGCCCACCTTCACCCCCGGCGCTACCTGGTCCTGCTATCACGTCGACGACCACACCGGCACCCTGCCTGACCCCGCCATCTCCCCGGTCACCACCGAACGCGTAGCCAACGGCAACCGCATCTACAGCAACCGCAAAACCTTCCTGACCCAATTCGTTCCCGTGCCCGCCGACCTCCGCGACCGGATCGCAACCCTGGCCGACCCGATCACCGAGCACGTCCAAGCCGAAGAACTCGCCGGGAACTTCCCTCGGCTGCGCCAGCTCCTGCAGCTGCTCGACGACGTGGTCACCGCCGCCACCCACGGCCAGCTCCCCACCGACCACCACGAGATCGCCGAACTGATCGCCGCCCTGACCAGCTTTCTCCTCCGCGACATCCACCTCATCCAGGACACCGAGCCGCGATGCGCGGCCGCCCAGTCACTGTGGCTGCACCTGTGGCGCTACGCCCCCGCCCGTTACGCGCCCACGATGACCGCGCTCGCCGCCGTCACCGCATACCTGCGCAAGGACGGCAAGGTCGCCGGCCTCATCATCCAGCACGATCCGCGCCCCACCAAGCTCAGCCGGCTGGTACGCCGATGGATACGCGAGGACGTCGACTTCGTCGCCCTGCACACAGACATCGCAGACGTCGCACAGCACCTGCGGACAGCGCTGACCGAATCCACCGAGAGCTGACGCACCAGCAGAACACGTGAGGGTCGGCCTCCTGCCTCGTGGCGCGCACGGGAAGTCGGGAGCACCGCACCCCCCGCGCCGGGGCGCCGGAACCCGGCGACCGTCGCCGGACGTCGCGGCTCGGCCACACCCCGCGTGCACGCGCTGCGCACCGAACTCGGCCGCTGGTCCGCGACCCGATCCCCACCGACGGCCCCAGCTCGCCTTCCTCTGAAAGGACACTCGTCGATGCCGCTCGCCCTCGCCAGCACCAGCCTCGCCGTCGCCAGCATCCCAGCACTGATCGGCTTCATTCCCGACGACTCCCTGGTACTGATCACCACACTCACCAACGACGACGGCACGGCTACTACCGGCCCGCTCACTCGAATCGACCTCAGCCAACTCACCGCCCACGGCGAAGACTGCGTGCGGCAGTTCAACCGGCAATGCGCCGACCTGCCCGTCCTCTGCGTCACCGGCATCCTCGTCCGCACCCTCGACGAGGACGCCAGCAGCGGCGAACCGCTACCGATGCGCCCGGACGTCGACACCGTCGTCGAGCTGCTGACCGAACACGGATTCACCGACGTCGACCTCGTGCACATACCGGCTATCACCGAGGGCACACGCTGGCGCTCCTACCTCGACACCGACCGCACCGGCGTCCTGCCCGACCCCGGGACCACACCGGCCGCGGTCGCCGCCGTCGCCACCGGACACACCATCGCCGGCAGCCGCGACCACCTCGCCACCCGCTTCACCCCCGCGCCCGGGCCCCTCCGCGCGCGTCTGCAGTCCCGCATCTCCGACGCCGTCGAATCCGCCGCCATCGACGTACGCTGGCACCTCGCCGCGCACGTCCGCCTGGACCGCGCCGACGCCGCGATCCTCGCCGCCGCCCACGGCGAGTTGCCCACCGACGATGCCGCCATCGTCGATCTCGCCGCGACCTTCGCCACGCTGCCGTTCCGCGACGCCCTGCTCGCCGTCCTCGACTACGCGACGCGACTGGCCGCCGAGAGCCTGGTCCTGCACCTGTGGCGCCACAGTTGCGATCCGGTTGCCACCAGGCTCGCTACCGTCGTCGCGATGCACGCCTACCTGCGCGGTGACGGAGCGGGCGCGCGGATCGCGCTGGAGAACGCCGACCTCGAGCAGCCGCTGGCGCTCCTGCTCTCGAGGATGCTCGACCACGCCGTCCCGCCGTCGAAGGTCCACCACGTGTTCCAGAACGCCAGCGCCGACGCTCGCCGCACGCTGCTCGGCAAACCCGCTGTCGACCCCGCATGACGCCCCGCTCTGCCACACCGTTCCCGGCGATCCCCGGAACGCTCGATGTGACGGCAGGAGCCCGCAGCCCGACCGCCCGTCGGGTGTGCCCCGGATCGTCGTGGGTATTGGCGCGGCGGTGAGTGGGTGCCACCGGCGGTGGCCTCGCCCGGCTCGCCGGGACGTGGATCGCCCGAAGGTAAGCACACCCCGGCCGGGGGCAGTGCGTCCCCGAAGCCCGGCCCGATCCGCCCGGATGAACCAGCCTCTCGACTGTCGAACTCCGATGCCGGTCGCGCAGCGGGCTGGTTCACGCCGGGCGGATGAGCCAGGGCCGGGGACGTCGCCTCACGGCGTCCCCCGGCCGCTGCGTGCTCAGGCTGCGCCGCGTTCCACACCCCAACGAGCACCAGGGAGCCCACCATGGCCGGCGACACCATCATCACCATCTGCGGCAACCTCACCTCCGACCCCGAACTGCGCTTCACCCAGGCCGGCACGCCGGTCGCGAACTTCACCGTCGCCTCCACCCCGAGCAGCTTCAACCGCGCCACCGGCGAATGGGACGACGGCGAGGCGCTGTTCCTGCGCTGCACCATCTGGAAGCAGGCCGCCGAGAACGTCGCCGAGTCCCTGACCCGCGGCGCCCGCGTCATCGTCCAGGGCCGCCTCAAGCAGCGCTCGTTCCAGACCCAGGAAGGCGAGAAGCGCACCGTCGTCGAGCTGGACGTCAACGAGATCGGCCCGTCGCTGCGCTACGCCACCGCGCAGGTCACCAAGAACGCGAAGAACGGGTCGGCGAAGGTCAACCCGGACCTGGTGACCAGCACGTCTACCGGCGCGACCCCGGCCGGTGACCCGTGGACCGCGGACGCCGAGCGGGAGTTGGTCGGCGCGAACGCGGGCGGCGGGTTCAGCGACGAGCCGCCGTTCTGACGAGACCCGGTGTCCGGCCGGACCTTCCCCTCCGGCCGGACACCACCCCAAGACCGGGCCAGCCTCACGGCTGGTCCCGGCCTTTCTCATGCCACGCCACGACGTCCCGGAGGTCACGATGCCCGCCACCCACAACACCACGTCCTCCGCCACATCCGATGCGACGACGAACAGCCGCGTCGCGCGCGAGCAGAGAGTGCACGCCCTGGCCCGGAAATCACCCGTTGGGGTGGCAGAATCGCTCTACGCTCGAAGCATGAGCAATCGTTACGGCGTCACGATCCCCGGGCTCGTCCTCGCCGGAGGCACCGGCTTCTACCTCGGCATCCAGCCCTTCGGCTACATCGGACTCCTCGTCACCCTATTCACCGACCCCGCCGGCCTGCTCGCCCTCCCCGGCGCCCTCCTGTTCGGCGCGCTGCTCGGATGCGTCGTCGCCTACCTCAGCCGCAACCGCATCAAGCCCAAGCTCGCCCACCGCTACCGCCGCGGCGCCAGCCTCGGCGCCCTCACCCTGCCCGGCTTCCTGTTCATCGGGCACTTCCCTGGCGCCGAGCAGGGTGGCACCGCCAGCCAGTGGGCCGTCGGGATCGCGTTCTGCTGCGGCATCGCCGCGATGATCACCTACTGCCAGCGACGCAAGCGCGCCACCCTCGCCCGCCGCGCCCGACGCCTCGTCCAGCAGCAGACCGCGACGCACTGAACATGCGACAACGCGAGAGGGGCGGTGGCACCGTCGGTGCCACCGCCCCTGTCGTGTTGTGGCCGAACGTCGCGGCTAATCCGCCGGGCTTCTCGCCTCTGCCCCCGCCTCCCGCTCTGGTTCCACCACCGACCCCTGCAGCGACCCTGCCACCGGCCGATCAGCTGATCCCGGCGTCGAGCCCGCATCGCCCGCAGCCGAGACCGCAACGTCGCGCTGCGGCACGCTCACCTCCGATGCGGCGGCGGCACGCGACAGCGCGGTAACCGCCTTCGCCGAGATTCCCAGCATCGCCGCCGTCTCCGCCGCGCCCACATCCGCCGCCCGGATCTCCGCAACCGACGTCGCCATCACCGACCGCCACTCCCCGATCTCCATCTCCGCATCCGCGCGAACCTGCTCGGCCGACCGCTCGAACTCCGCGACCCTCGCCGCGCGCTGCCGGTCCAGCTCCGCCAGCTTCCGCTCCAGCTGAGCCCCCAGCGCGGCGATCCGGTCCTCACGCCGGCGCTCCACCGCCTCGACCGCCGTCACCGCCTCCGCGAACGGCCCCAGCGCCGCATCCACGCGTCGCTCGTTCTCCCGCTCGCGCTCCAGCTGCTCGGCGCGGCGCCGCCGCGCCGCCTCCAGCCGCTCCAACGTTGCCGACGACCGGCGCTTCCGCCCAGAACCTCTTGTTTGACGTTCAACCATGACGCACCTCCCGCACTGGGAGGGCGCCAATCCAGGCTACCCGCACAGCAAGTACCCACCCGGAGGTCATCCCACCGACCGGCCGGCTTCCCCAGCTCAACGTCGAGCACTTCATCACCGACCAAGCCTGCCAGCAAACTGGACAACGCCACCGTGAGCCACACGGTGACGGCAGCACCGTCCTCACTGCCGGACCACTACCCTGTACCGTCTAGACCAGCAAGGGAGCGCCGACCGTGCCTGACTCAACCGACGACGCCACCTCGACCAGTACCGAAATCCTCGCTGTCCACGACGGCGGAGACGGTTGGGGCGTCATCACCACCACAGCACCTGCCGGCGACTACCAGTCCAGCCCTTGCGCTCGCTGCCCGTGGCTGCGCGACTCGCCCGTCGGCGCGTTCCCACCCGAAGTCTTCCGCCACTCAGCTCGCACGACCTACGACCTGGCCACCCACAAGTTCGGCTGCCATGCCAGCACTCGCGAGCAGCCCAAGACCTGCGCCGGGTTCTTGCTGCGCGGCGCTGCCCACAACCTCTCGGTCCGCGTCCACGGCCCCGATGCCACCGCCGTCAGCAGCGACCGACCGCTGTACGACAACTACCGTGAGATGGCCATCGCCAACGGTGTCCACCCCGACGACCCCGCGCTCCAGCAGTGCCGCGACAGTCGCGCCTACCATGACGACGCCCCCGCCCCTGCCGGCACTGCACCTCAGCCGCTGGTGCCGCTCGCCCTCGTCCGCGCCACCCGCATCATCCGTGACTACATCGTCGCCAGCGTCGGTGCCGACCACGGCGACGAGATGACCAGTCAAGCGCAGCTGCTCGCCAGCCGGCTTGCCGCCCACGGCCTCCTCGCCACCGTCGACACCACGTCCCGCACCGCGACCTCGGCGCCGGCAGGAGTGATCCGCGCGTTCATCGTCGAGTCGGTCGGCGAGGACAGCGGCGACGACATGACCGAACAAGCCGACCAGCTGTGTCAGCAGCTCGCGGCGGCCGGCCTTCTCGCCTACGGCACCTACGTACCCGTCACGTTCACGCCATAGGATCTGGTCGGCGGGCATCTCGGCTGCTTAACCAGGCCTCTGAAGCGGGACCAGCTGTACAGGCCAACCATCCGCTACGAAGATAGGCGCGGTACCGCCGCAGCAGTCCCGAAGGACCACGCCACCGAAGTGGCGAGCTGCAAAACTCGCGGCGGCCCGCTGACGCTCCGCCACAAGGCCGATACGAGCCCACGGAGCGTTGTTAGCAGCATACCCGCAGGCCACGAGCCTCACCGCGCACCTGCAGCACAGGCCGTCACCGCAGGTCAGGCATCTGCTCCCACTGCACACCGCCAGCGGGAAACCTGTCCATGTACTCGTTGCGTCCGCGGGTGGTGGGTGGCCCCGAAATTGTATCGGTCGTCCCCCCAAATGCAAGGGCACCCCAAACTGTTTTTGACCGAAAAGCGTGGCCAAAAACAGTTCGAGGCCCCACCCTTGCATTTGGGGCCCCTACTCCCTAGGTCAGGCATTAAGGGCAGGCCGGGGGCCTGCCCTGGTCGCTTCGAGGCCACCCACCACCCACTCAGCGCGCAGCGGCTCCTACCGCGCCGACCAGCAGGCGAGCAGGTGCGACCAGCAAGCTACATCCACGGCACGCAACCGGCCCGAAAGCAAATTCGACCACGCGCCCTAATCGGCCGCCAGAATTGGCCGAAAAAGCCTGGCAGGAAACGCTATTTTCACTGGAATCGACACCAACGGTCGGGTAATATCGAAATTGCAAGGCGATCGGGACTGCAAACCCGAGAGACCTCACGAATCCGATACATGAAAGTTGGATATCATGTTTTCGACCATTCACCGTAAGCACCGTCAGAACATCGACCGCGCCGTACAGTTCCTGCAGGCCGAACACCCGCGCGTGCGGTCCGCGCTCACCGAGCTGCGCCACGTGTTCACCGACAGCGGGGAGAACCCACCCGCAATCCTCGCCGCGTGCGCCACGCTGCTCAACACCGATGACGCGATCAGCCCGGACGTCCTCGCCGCCGTGCGTAACGTCCACGCCGAGTGGGACAGCTACGGCGAGACCGAGCGCGAGCTGTTCAACCGGTGCGTCTACAGCAGCGAGACCCGCCGTAGCGTCGCGGTGACCGAGGTCAACGACGTCACGGTGATGCTGCGTGCACAGCCGCCGCGTATCGCCGACGCGCTCAACGGGTTGCGATGGCTCAACGCCGCCACCGGATACAACCAGCAGCACGCGTTCACCGCGTGCGCCACTCTGCTCAAGAACCCCAGCGCCACCCACCCCGCCATCGTCGAAGCCATCCAGACCGCCTACCGGCTGTGGCCGACCCTCGCCGACGACATGCGCACCCTGGTGATGACGTGCGTGTACGCCAGCAAGGCCCGCGCCGAGCACGCCCGCGCCCGCACCGCCGCCCGGCAGCAGGCCATCACCGCCGAAACGGCCGAGCCGCACCGGTGCGGAAGCTGTGACGGCAACCTCGCCGACACGCCAGAACTCCCGTACTGCTCCGATGCCTGCCGCCGGGAAGCCGAATCGGCGCAGCACCCCATGCCCGGCGAGCACACCGCCGCCGAGGAACCGGCCGAGCCCGCCACCACGGCCGACATCCCCGAACCCGCCGCCCAGGCGAAGCCGAACACCCAGCGCGCCGCGAAGGCCGAACGCGAGCCGATCGAGAAGAAGGCGGACAGCCGTTACGTCGTCGGCGAAGTCGAAGCGCAGTATGACGAGAAGTGGCGCCAGATTCAGCAGGCGATCCCGGCCGCTGGTCTCGTGCGCAAGGACGAGCGCGGGGTGGACCTCTACGAGCAGGAGCGCCAGCGTCACGCCGACCTGGACGACAGCAGCGACACCGCTAGCGACTTGACCGGCTATGCCCTGTCCGATGAGGACTATGAGCGGCTTGCCTTGCTCCCGGTCGCGCCGGGTGGGTTGTGCGTGGCGTGCAACCTGGAACGCACCCCGACCGAGCAGCGCGCCGAGGGCGCCGACGACCGATGCGAGATGTGCCGGGACCGGAACATGGCACCGCTGGTGACGTTCACGCCGTCGCGCGAACTCGCCGCCGTCGCCTGACCACCCCCCGCAGGCGGGGGCACCCGGACCGGGTTCCCCCGCCCCACCCCAGTCCAGGAGCCACCACCGTGCGCACCTTCGCCGAAATTCTCGCCGACATCGACCACGAGCTTGCCGCCGCCGACACGATCCCGACCGACGCACCCGCTTCCGTCGCGGCTTTCCTGCGCGAGCTACTCGCCCGCCACGTCCGAACACATCCCGCGCAGAATGGCAACGCAGTCGACGTCGTGCCCGCCGCCGCCATCCGGCTAGAGCTGGACTACCTCACGCGGTACGGCCAGCTCTAAGCACCGTTCCCCTCCAAAGCGGCCGCCGATCTTGCGATCGGCGGCCGCTTTCGTGTGCCCTGACATCCGGGAACCGCGCAGGCGCCGGCAGACGGCGCCCGGGGCGCCTTAATGCAGGCGCCGGCGCTCGACCCGAAACGTCCGTCGCCACCAGCCCCGCCCCACCAACCCCACCCGCCCGCCACCCACCACCACACCCCACCCCGCACCATCCCCACCATCCACTCACCCCGCCCACCACGCCGCAACTACCACCACCTCACCCAACCCACCCCTACCCCGCACACAGCACGTCTTGCAGACGATCTGAACCGGGTGGGCTTCGCCGGATTTTCGGCGTAGTCTGGTGTGGACATGATGGGCTTGCGAAAGCTGAGCCCTGGTGGTCATGAGTATCTCACGAATACGGTGGCGTGCGCCGATCGCAGCCGTGAGCTCGCGCCCGGCGAGCTGTTAAGTGACTACTACCTCTCCCGTGGTTACCCGGCAGGCCAATGGTTCGGCGCCGGAGCAGAGCACTTAGGACTCTCCGGCGTGGTCACCCCTGCCCAGCTGAACGCCCTCTTCGGCGAAGGCCGGCACCCGAACGCCGACGCCATCGAAGCCGAGATGATCGCCGACGGAGCCACCGCCGCAGAAGCCTTGAAGGCGACTAGGTTGGGTCGGCGGTTCCCGCAGTACTCCGCACTGGATCATCTGCGTTCCCAGGTATCGCAGGCGTACAAGGACCACAACCGTCTGCACGGGCGTCCGATCGGCGCGCCGATCTCCGCGGCCAAGCGCGCCGAACTGCGCCGCGGCGTCCAGATCCAGGCCTACCGCAAAGCGCATGATGGCAAGGGCCCGGCGAGCGACAAGGAGCTGAACGGATGGCTGGCCGAGCAGAAACGGAACCTCAAGTCTGCAGTCTCCGGCGTTGAGGCCGTGTTCAGCTACGACAAGACCCTCTCTATCGCGTGGGCGGCTGCGTCGCCGGCCGGACGGAAGCGCATTGTCGGTATGGCCCGCCAGGCCGCCCTGGACACCGTGACCTACATGGAACGCAACATCGCCTACACCCGCCGCGGCAACATGGGCGAGGCCCAGGTCGACGTCAACGGGCTCACCGCGGCGATGTTCGAGCACTGGGACTCCCGCGCCGGCGACCCGCACCTGCACTTTCATGTGCTGATCTCCTCGAAGGTGCAGCGCAGCGACGACGGTGAATGGACTGCGCTCGACCTGCGCACCATGTTCGCCGCGACGGTCACCGCGTCGGAGTACTTCGACAACCGCCTGCGCGACCTGTTCCGTGAGCAAGGCGCGTCCTGGGTGCAGCGCGGCGCCGAAGGCGTGGACATGAAACGCCTGGTCTGGCAGCTCGAAGGTGTCCCGGTCGAGCTGGTGAAGCTGTTCTCCCAGCGGCATCGCCAGTTCGAGGCCGCGCGCGCGAAGCGCATCGTCGAGTTCCGGGCCCAGCACGGGAAGGAGCCGACACCGAAGGACATCTTCGCCATCGACCGCGCGGCCCAGTACGACAACCGCCCCGGCAAACAGCCCCCGAAGACGCTGCCGGAACATCTGAAAGCGTGGCGCGAGCACGCGCTCAGCATCATGCCCGCGAAAGTTCTGGACACGCTCGCCGACCGCGTGTTCCTCACCGGACGCGCGGAACCCGATGCCTTCGACATCGCCAAACTGGCACAGTTGACGCGGGATGTGTTGTCGGACAACTACAGCCACTTCTCGTGGTGGAACCTCGCCGCCGAAGCGCACCGCCAGACCGCGCACCTGACGGTGCCGGTGGACAAGCGCGAGCAGCTTGTCGACGACGTCGTCGACACCATCCTCGCCCAGCCCGACACCCTCGCTCTGGTCGGCCCGACCGCGGTCAACGAGCCAGCCTCGTCGCGCCGCCGCGACGGCGAGTCGGTGTTCGTGGAACACCACTCAACCCGCTACACCTCCACCGCCACCCTCGCCGCCGAGGGCGACCTGGTCGCCTGGGCCCGCCGCGGTGGCGGCCATCGCCTGCGCGTGGACACTGTGGAGAAGGCCCTCGCCGGTCAGGGATTGAACACCGGGCAGACCGAGATGGTACGCCAGTTCGCCCGCTCCGGACGGCGCCTGCAGCTCGCCTTGGCGCCCGCCGGGGCCGGGAAGACCTCGGCGATGAAAGTCCTGGCCACGGCGTGGCGGCGCACCGGGCACCGCGTCTACGCCTTCGGACCGTCTGCCCGGGCGGCGCAGGAGCTCGGATCCTCGATCGGAGCGAAGCCGCACACGCTGCACCAGCTGACCACCGCACTGAAGCTCGGGTTCGCCCACCGTGCCTTCCCGATGGAAGCCGGGGACCTCGTAATCGTCGACGAAGCGGCGATGGCCGGCACCCACACACTGATCAAGGTCGTGACATACGCGCTGACCAACGGCGCCGACGTGCGCCTCATTGGCGACGACGCGCAGCTGGCCGCCGTCGAGGCCGGCGGAGCGATCCGGCTGATCGCCCACGACGTCGGCGCTGTCCGGTTCACCGAGATCGTGCGGTTCCGCGGCGAAGACCGCGAGGACCAAGCCGCGGCGTCGTTGCAGATCCGGGCCGCAAGCCCGGCAGGGCTCGAGTACTACTTCGACCGCTGCCGGGTCTCCGGCGGGTCATTGGAGACGATGCGTGACGCCGCCCGCTCACGGTGGCAGGCCGATCTCGACGCCGGCGTCCAGTCGCTGCTGATCGTGCCGACCAACGAGGACACCGTCGCGCTGAACATCGACGCCCGCGAACGACGCCTCACCCTTGGCTTGGTCGACCGCGGGCGGGAAGTGGAGCTGCACGACGCCACCACCGCCGGTGCCGGAGACTGGGTCGTCACCCGGCACAACCAACGCCTCTTGTCGCTGTTCGGCGGGAAGGACTTCGTCAAGAACGGCGACGTGTGGACCGTGACCGACGTGCACGCCAACGGCAAGATCACCGTCCAGAACCGCGTCCACAAGGCCGCGATCACGCTGCCGGCCGAGTACGTCCAGGCCCACGTCGAGCTCGCCTACGCCGCCACCATCAATCGGGTGCAGGGCATGACCAGCACCGGCAACGCCCACCTACTGGTGCCGCCGACGATGACCCGCGAGCAGTTCTACCCCGGCATCACCCGCGCCATGCACGCCAACTTCATGTACGTGGTCACCCACCACCACGTCATCGACCAGCACCGCGAAACCCCCGAACCCGTCTCGGCACGGTCGGTGCTGACCGGGGTGCTGAACCACTCTGGCGCTGAGGTCTCGGCGACCGAGACCTTGCGGGAGGCCCAGGACGCGGCGGTGTCGATGGGCACGCTGGTGCTGCGCTACAACTACACCGCCACCTACCGCGACGAGGAACGCTACCGCGCCATCCTCACCCGTCACGCCCCCTCCACCGTCGATCTCGACAGTGAGCCGGCGCTGATTCAGACGCTGCGTAACGCCCATGACCTCGGCTGGGAACCCGACCCGCTCGTCGCCGCGGTCATGCGCTGGCGCCAGTCCCTCGATGACGCCGAGAACCCCGGTGCGGCACTGCAGGCCCGGATCACGACACATCTTCAACGCCGCACCCCACCGTCGCCGACCGCCCCACCACAGCCCGCGGACGTGACTCGCTGGCGGGGCATCGTCGATGCGATCGCCCCGCACGCGGCCGTCGAAGACCCGGAATGGGAGAAGATCTGGGTTCGCGCGGCTGGTGCGCTGGCGGTCGGGTTCGACGTCGACGCCGCGCTGACCGTGGTCGCTCATCAGCTCGCCGCGCGTGCGGTGGTGCCGGATCCAATGCCGGATGACCGGTACGCCGACGCCGCTCTCGCTGCCGAACTGGAGCGCCGACGTGAGCGTGGCGAAGCCCATCAGCGGGCTGTTCCCTGGCTGGCCCGCCCCGACTTCGCCCACGTCCGCCACTATCCGGGGCACGCCGAGTACCTGCATGAGATGAACATCGCGATCGCCGAGCGTCTCGAGCACCTGCGCGCTGCGGTGATCCGCGATCAGCCGGAATGGGTCTCGGGGCTCGGGCAGCGGCCGGACAACCCGATCGCGGCCGAGGACTGGGACGACCTGGTCGGCCTGGTCGCGGGCTACCGCGAGACGTTTCGCATCGAAAGTGAGGCGCCGCTGGGCGTAAAACCTGGCAGCCACGGCGCGAGGGCACGCGCCTGGCGCAGCCTGAGCGAGCGCTGGAAGTCCTTCGGCCGGGCGCATGCGCCAGCCCCGTCCGCACCCACCGGGCCTCGCAATGCGGCTCGAACGACCGCGCTGGACGAGGTGTTCGCCGAGTTCGATCACGTCGAGGAACGTGTCGTCCTTGAGCCGTTGAACGTGCTCGTTCGCCGCTACGAGCTGCTGGCGCGTGACGGTGATGAGGATCGCTACCTCGACGTGCTAGCCCGCTACGTCCCCAACGCGGTCAACGCCGGCGCCGAACCGGCCGCGTTGGCGGCGCTGGCTCGCGCGCAGGACCGCGGGTGGCAGGCCGAACGCATCGTCCGCGACCTGGTCGACGACCGCGGGTTCAGCTGGGCCCAGGATGCCGCGGCGGTGCTCGCCAAGCGGGTCAACGACCACGTCCGGACCCATGACGCGCCCGCCAGGATCGCCCCGGCGAGCGACGAGCAGATCGTCCGCTGGCAGCAGATCGTCGCCGCGCACCTGCCCGACGCCGCGGTGACCGAACAGCGGTGGGGCATCGTGTGGCGCCACGCCGCCGGCGGCGCCATCCGCGGACTCGACCCCGACACCGCGCTCACCGACGCAGTCCGCCTCGTTGCCGCGACAGCGACCGGTGCCGAGTACTCCGCCCCCCGCGAGACTGGCGTGGCGCTCGTCAGTGCGCTCGTGCGCCAGCACGACGCCAGCGCCGGGCACCACTCCGCCCTGCCGTGGCAGGCCCAGCCCGATCTCGCGCACGCGGCGAACCCTCACAGTTCGCTGGAGCGGCTGGCGACGCTGAACGCGGAGATCACCGCGAGAACAGAGCAGCTGCGAGACCAAGCGGTGCGGGAGCAACCGCCGTGGCTTGCACGCTTCGGTGCCCGCCCCGACGATGCCGCACTCGCGCGGCAGTGGGACCAGGTCGTCGGGCTCGCTGCGGCGTATCGTGAAACCTACGGCATCACGACTGCCGATGCTGCCTCCCCGCTCGGCAACCCACCGCCCGGCAACGACCTTCGCGCCGACGCCTGGCGAGACATCACCCGGCAATGGAGGCACCTGATGACCACACCTGACCGCGAAGACGCGGCATCGGACGTCATGCTGACCCAAGAGTCCTTGCGCGACGCCGCCAACGTCTACGCCGCACGCTTCTTTGCCACCGAAAAGGAAGAGGCAGAGGACACCGAAGCGGACACCGCCGCGGCCGAGCGGCGTACCGAACTGGAAGAAGAACTGATCGACGGCCATGACCACGGCTACGGCGAAGGCTCTCACCGCGGACTCAGCTACTGAGCTGGCACCGAACGACATCCGGCGAAGACAACCATGAATCGTTCACGTGGCCGTCTCCGCCAGACGTCGCTCTCCTGCAGTCTGTCCCGATGCTATTTCAGCGTCGTCACCTGGCCGTCATTACTTCTTCGCGGCCGCGACCTTCTTGCGCGGCGCCCGCTTCCGCCCAGCAGGGGCGGGTTCGTCGACAACGATAGGCTGGCCGCCGTTCGCCTCGAACGCCTCGATGATCTCGCTGGAGAGACGGCCGCGCTCAGACACGGTGTAGCCGTTGGCGCCAGCCCACTCCCGGATCTGGCGTGACCGTTCACGATCCGCGGCCGCAGTGCCGGGCTTCTTCCCCTGAGCTGACTCACCGGCCGCCAGCCGCACCTTACGGCCGCCCATCCGCCGTCCGGCGGCAACGTAGCGGGCGAGTTCATCGCGCAGCGCGGAGGCGTTGGCGTCGGACAGGTCGATCTCGTAGCTCACCCCGTCCAGGACGAACGGGACCGTCTGGTTGGCCGCGCCGCCGTCGATGTCGTCGACCATCTCCACGAGTACTTTCTGCGCCATAACGGCAAAACCTCCAGTAACTCCGGCTGCGAATACGATGTGCCGGACCGTGTCACCATAACTCACACCCGTTGGGTGACGCTGTGGTCGCGGCATTGTTTGCGGAATTTTCCATCGTTGTGGGGATCTTCCGCCGCAGCGGAGCGCCAACTTTACACAGTTGTTGCATCGACTGCGGACGCAGCAATCCGGCAGCGGTTGCCGCCATCGTGCGACGAAGGATCAGGCCAGGGATCTCCAACCTGTTGCGAGCCGCGGCTGAGTGGTGGGCTTAGCTTCACACCCCTCCCGGAGCCCGCGTCAGGGCAGTGCCCGATGCGCGCAGCCTCGGGTACTCGGGCAGCCGCGGCTCGTGCTTCTGGGTCGTGATCACCGCCTTCTCCACGACGGGACGCAGCACACCGGAGGTGACGACGCGGTGGAGTGCCCGGGTGACGACCAACCCGGCCGAGGTCATCGGGTGCATCAGCCGGGGCATGCCAGGCGCGAGACCTTGCGCGCTGTCGACGTAACGTCGCAGAAGCCGCTCGTAGCGGGCGAAGGCACCGGTGTGAGTGCCGCCCGGCTCGCGCAGGCTGCGGCCCAGCTCGCCGGCGAGCACGTGCGCGCCGACCAGCGCCAGCGTGGTACCCATTCCGGTCGGTCCAGATCCCCACGCGGCGTCGCCGAGCACCCCGACCCGGCCTTCGCTCCACCGTGACATCACCACCTGACCCCACCGATCGGTGTAGAACTCCTCGGGCCGGGCCGCGAACCCGTCGAGGATGCGCTCGGTCTGCCAGCCGGCCCCGCGGAAGCGCGTACGCAGGTGGTCGATCTGGGCTTCGGCGGGCAGCGTCTCGAACTCCGCGGACCGGGCGGGGAAGCTCACGCTGGCGCGGATCGTGCCGACGTTGTCGGGACGGGCGTTGACCACCCGGCCCTGCGTGGTGGTCATGAAGTACCACCAGTCGTCGTCTTCCGGGCGGCGATCGATCGTGCCGAAGGCGACATTCAACCCCTTGTCCCGGTGGGTGGTCTGCTCGGGCATTAGCAGCCGTCGGGTGCGGGAGCTGCGCCCCTCGGCGACGAGCAGCAGCTCGAACCGCTCGCGGCGACCGGAGTCGAACCGCACGTCGACACCGTTGGCGTCTTGGTCGGCGCCGACGACGAAATCGCCGTAGCGGACCTCGACGTCGTCGGCGATGCTGCCGAGCAGGATGCCGGCGAGCTCGCCGCGGAGGATCTCCAGCTCGGCCGTGGGGCCGTCGCGACCCTCTTGGCGCGCGACCTCGGCGTAGACGTGGCCCGTCTCGGTGATGAACCGGGTGCCGGCCTCCCCGGTGAGTCTGCCGAGCACGGCGTCGCGGATCCCCATGCGTTCCACGATTTCGCGGCCGAGGCCGCGGATGTCGATGTTCTGCCCGGCGCTGCGGCGGCGCGGGGACCGTTCGAGGACGACGGGCTGGAAACCCTCGCGTACCAGCCCCCAGGCGAGGGCGGGACCGGCGATGCTCCCGCCGGTGACGAGGACGCGGGGACGGGCCTGATCGGACACGCAGACTCCTTCACGGTGAACTAGTTACATCATCAAGCTACTTCACCGGATGATATGTTGCCACCCATGGCTGATGACGAGCGAGCGCCGGACCAGCGCGTCGTGCCCCAGCTGCGGGAGTTCGCCGCCGCCGGCGACGAACTGGGCAGATTGTTCGCCCGCACCAAACGAATGCACACCACCGACGCCGCCGCCATGGTCGCGATCCTCACCGCCGAGGACCAGGGCGCTCCCCTGACGCCGGCCCGCCTCGCCGAGCACGTCGTGCTGACGACCGGAGCAACGTCCTCGCTGCTCAACCGGCTCGAAGAGGCGGGGCACATCATCCGCACCCGCGGTCACAGCGATCGCCGGGTCGTCACGTTGCACTCCACGCCCGCCATCCACGCCGCGGCCGACGCGTTCTTTGCCCGGCTCGCACTGCGCCAGAACGCCGTGCTGGCCGACTACACCGAAGCGGAACTGACCCTCGTCGAGGCAGTCGTCGACCGGTTGACCGCGGTCGTGAAGGACTTCGTCGATCACCCACCGGATCCCGCCTAGGAGCTGTCTAATACGTCATCGAGCCAGAACACAATGGCGTCGACGGCGAGTTCGGCTTGGCGTCAAGCGGCGCATTTGGTATTGCGGGCTATCAGGTGACGGGACTGTACGGGCCGGTTGAAGCAGCGTTCGACCACGTTGCGCTGCTTGTCGTGGGCGATCATGGCCGGCCAGGCAGGGTCGGCGGCTCGTCGGCGTCGGCCGCTGCCCGTGCTTCTCGTTCGCGATGTTCCAGCGTGAAACGATCGGGGCGAGCCGGGACGCCGGCGGTCTTGTGGCCGTCTGATCGGCAGCGCTGATGTACCCATTCGGTGGCCATGCGCTCGGCGAAGCCGGGACGCCAGTGGTCGTGCCAGTACTGCGCATCGCGAGCGGTGGCTTTCTTGCCCAGGTGGGCTTCGCGCCAGGTGTAGGTGAGCGTAGCCAGCTCGGCGACCAACCCGGGATGATCGAGCCAGCAGTCAGGGATGGCGACCGCGCGGGTACCGGGATTGCCGACGTAGGTCTCGTTGTAGAACTGCACGAAGTGCGCGACCGTGAACAGCGGCGTTTCCCCGCGGTGCTCCTTGTCCTCGGCCGCATCCGGAGGCAGGTACATCAGCCACCGCGCCAGCCGCGGATCGCTTCCCGGCTCGTCGGTCAGCTCCGCGAGCTTCTCCGACACCTGCTCGAGCTGCTGCCCCAGGACCTTGGCTACGGTTTCCAGCCCGGCGACTACCTCGTCGAGTTCGTCCAGCGACCGTGGTTCCGATCCGCCTTGCTCGCCCGGATGCCGACCGTTGCTGGCGGCGCCATCTGGACGTTCGGCGATGTCGTCCTCGCTCATCGCCGAACACCAACGTCGGGCAACGGCAGCGGGTAGCCATCGGGAGTGATCGCGGCCTGGCCGCAACGGATCGCGGCGACGTCGCCCTGCAGCTGGGGCCAGTCCGGTCGTTGCTCGACGTCGAGGGTGCGGCCGAGGATCGGTCGGAGGTTGCTGTGCAGGATCAGGACCCGGCCGCGGTCGAGGGTGCGGATGTCCCCGGCGCGTAGCGTCGGGACGGTTTCCTCGCCGCTGGCGCCGCGTCCGGCGCTGAAGATCCCGTCGCTGTGGTGCTGGTGGGTCCGGCGGCGGTGCTGCCCGGACAAGGTGGACAGCCATTCCAGGGTCTTGTCGTCTTTCAGTCCGGGGAAGACGGTCAGGATGAGGGTGTTGTCGATCAGCTGCAGCCGGCCCGGTTCGCCGTAGAGCTCGTCCAGCTGGGAGCGCGACTGCGCGGACCAGTGGATCAGCACGCCGCGCCCGGCGGAGTCGGCGATGATCGCCGGCAGGCGCGGCACCGGCGTCCCGGCGAACAGCTCGTCGAGGATCGCGGTGACGGGCGGTTCCAGTCGGCGGCGTTCACGGCGCAGTGCGGTGTCCTGGGCGGTGGTGAGGATCTGCTCCACCAGCGCGGTCAGCACCGGCCGGGCCTGCGGCGCTTGGTGTTCCCCGGCGACGATGAACAGGCTGCCGCGGCGGCGTAGGAACTCGTCGATGTCCAGTTCCTCACCCGGGCTCGGAGTGGCGAAGTGGCGGATGGCCGGGTTCAGGAACGGCTCGATCGCCCGCCGCACGCTCATCCAGACCGCGTCGGAGGTCTCGGCGACCATCCCGATCTCCGACACCAGGTTCTGCGCGAGCTGTGGATACTGCTGCTCCAGCAGCTCGACTGGTTCCCGGTCGGCGGGTTTGGCGATCGACCACCGCACGAGGTGATCGACCGTGCGGTGGTGGTTCGCGGCGGCGAGCAGGTATGCCTGCATGACGATCGTGGCCCGGCCGCGGAACACCGCGTCGTTGCCGCCGACGTTCTCCAGCCCGAGCGAGGACGCTTCGATCAGCGTCTCCGCCCGCCGCAACGCGACCGCAGGATCGGCGCACCCGGCGACCGGGGACCAGCGGGCGTGTGCCGGCCAGGACAGGGTGCCGGTGGCATCGATCACCAGTACCGGCCCGGCGCCCGGGCGGCGGGTACGGGCTAGCAAACCCCACTCGGCGAGGTCGTTCTTCGTCGTCGACGCGACCAGCGCACCCGGCGCGGCGAGCACCTTGTGCACCAGGTCCGTGCGCGACTTGCCCGAGCGGGTCGGGGCGATCATCCCGGTCGGAGTCTCCAGTGACGTCACCAGCTGCTGGCGCCGGGGTCCGCGGTGCAGGGGAACCGCGATCTCCTCGATGGATGCGGTCCGGCGTTGCTCGTCGGTGAGATCACCGCGAGTCCACACCGCGGTCTTGCGCGCGGCAGCGATCGACAACGTCTTAGCCATGTCCCAGCGGGTGGCGTGCCCGGCATCAGACGGCGCCACCCGCCGCCAGACAGGCACCGCAGCCCCGACCGTCAGGCCGGCGGCGAGCATGGTGATCGTGGTGAACCAGATATAGAACGCCAGCTGGTGATCGCTGACCTCGCCCGACCACGGGACCGGCAGCGCCGGCCCGGGATCGGCGGCATGGAACGCGACCGACAGGGCGAACCCTGGCCACGCGGTGACCGGCGGCCACGCCCAGCTACCGGTGTGGAAGCCGGTGACCAGGACGGCGGCGGTGACGACGATCGCGCCTAGAGTGCAGAGGATCGCCAGGGAGGCAAGCGCGAGGCCCATCAGGGCGACGTCGCGGTCGAGGTTGAGGGTGTCGGTGCGTGTGCGCGGCATCGGCCGCTCCTCCCGGACGGCAGGAGAGCAGCACCACGGCGACGTTCATCGGAGTGGGCTCCCTCCCGGTGGTGAGGAGGGCGAACTGGGGTCGGCGATCCGGCGGATCGCGACGATCTTCGAGGTCCACGTGGAGAGGGGTTCGAGGATGACGCCGGTGCCGGTGTCGTAGGCGTCGACGATCAAGCCGTGCCCGGCGTACATCCCGACGTGCCGCGGCACCCGGGCGGTACCCAACGAGCCGGGGATGAACAACAGATCACCGGGCTGTACCTGCTGGATCGAGGCGACGGCGTGCCCGGCGTGGACCTGGCTGATCGTGCCGGCCGGGATCCCGACTCCGGCCGCGGCCCACGCGGCGAGCATCAGCCCGGAGCAGTCGTAGGCGTCTGGGCCTTTCGCACCCCACACGTAGGGCTTGCCGAGCTGGCCCAGTGCGAACCCGACCGCCGCACGCTGACGGACATCATCCGGCAAGGTGAACCCGGGAGGCAGCTTCTTCGGGGCCACCTGGCCCGGGTCGCGCGGGATATCGGATCCGCCCTGGTCCGGGCATAGGGTCTTCGCCTGCACGGCCTCCGTGCCAACGCCGGGCACGACGGGCGGAGTCGGATTGTCCGGCCCTATCCAGAACCGATCCACGATCGCTGCGGCGGTCGGCTCGCGCGGGGCGTAGCGGTCCGGGAAGCCGCTGCGCTGCACGGCCTGCTCCGCCCGGCCTGGTGCCATGGAGTCCCAGCCGGGCAGCGCGATGAGGGCGTCGAGAAACTTCACCGTGGCGTAGACAGGATTGAGAATCTGCTCGCGAGTGCCCCACCCCTGGCTCGGGCGCTGCTGGAACACGCCGAGCGAATCGCGGTCGCCGTAGTCGAGATTGCGTAGTCCGGACTCGACCATGCCGGTAGCGATCGCGAGGACCGCGGCCCGCCGCGGCAGCCGGCGCTGCTGGACGACGTCGACGATGGTGCGGGCGATGTCCATCTCGTCGGCGTCCAGCTGCTGGCGGTCCACCACGATCGAGCCGCCGCCCGGGCCGCCCTGCTCGCAGCCGCCCAGTTGCACGATCGTCGCAGTCGCCGTAGGCCCGATCATCAGGGCCAGTACGAGGATCGGCAACAACACCAACGCGACCAGCGCACCGGCGGCGCCAGCGAGCATCCCGGCGGGCCTCATGACGGCGACGCCGACACGTCATCACTCGGTAGCGGATTCGGCTTCGAGACAAGCTGACTGTTGGTGTCGAAGATCTGCCGCTCGACCCGGCTGAGGACCGTCTGCACCTTGAGCCCGATACGGTTCTCGATCTTCCACAGCGCCCGCCCTTGACGGTCGTTCGCCCATCCGGTTGTGGCTTCCTGTTCCTTGTCCGAGAGCGAGAGAACGTCGGCCAATTCGTTCGCGACCCGTGTGGACTGTCCAAGAAGGACACGGATCGAGCATAAGGCGAGCAGATCACGGGCGATCGCGACTTCCTGGGAGCCGGTGGCGCCGACGGAGAGGAAGTCACCGGGTTTGTGGCTGACCAGGACCTGGATTTTGCGTTCCGCGCGCGAGAGCCGCAGTTCGCTGTCCACTGCCTGCACCGCCCGCAGACCCAGGCGGAGTTGGCGCCAGATCTCGTCGCGGACGACGATCCGCAGCTCCCCGTCCTCCTGCAGGTCCGTGGCCAGCGACGACCACGACCCGAGGCAGGTCAGCGCGACGGCGACGGCCTGATCGCCACGGGTGCGTAGCCGCGAGAGGTCCAGGCTCTGGATCGGGGCGTCCCAGTCGACGGTGAAATTCGTCGCTGCGTCGAACAACCCCGCCAGCGGGCCGCTGATCAAGTTGGCCAGCGCGTCGGTGATCGAGCGCAGGTGGTCGAGGAACTGGCGGCGCCCGGCGAAGCGCAGTTCCTGCCAGAGCTGCTCATCCGGGTCAGCCAGCATCCGGTGGACCTCGGGGATGGTGATCGGCTTCAGCTGGGTGTAGCCGTCGTGAACGCCGAGCAGCTGCCGCAGCACCGCCGACAGAGCGGCCTCGTCGGTGACGGTGGGCGGGTAGCCCTGGGCTTCGGCGAGCGCGACCAGCAGCTGCACCCACCGGCCCAGGACCCCGTCGAGCTCGTCGCGTTGCCGATCGGTCGACCAGGTGTCCCAGCGGGCCGCGAGTGGGCCGAGGTCGAGGGCGTTGAGGCGGGCGTTGCTGCCGCGGCCGAGCAGGATCGGCGAGACCCCGAGCGCGTGCAGCAGCGGGGTGTATTCGCCTTTGACGTCGCCGGAGACGAGGGTGCGGACGCCGGTGAGCATCATACGCAGCAGGAACGCCACCACCGTCGAGGACTTGCCCCTGCCGGGTTCGCCGAAGAGGACCATGTTCGGGTTGGTGCAGATCGAGCGCAGGACGAACTCGACCGGATGCAGGTAGAACGTACCGCCGGAGTGGACGTCATAGCCCATCCGCGCCCCGACCGCCGGGAGCGGGCTCGCCGCCAGCAACGGGAACAACCCGCCGATCTCGTGCGTGCCGGCCTGATACACCTGCAGCGGCGCCGCCACCGGCGACCACCCGTACCCTGGCCGGGTGAACCCGCGGCGCGGCGCGGCTCGCTGGTTCACGCGAGCGCTGTGGCCGTCCGCCCCCGGGCGTCCGGGCGCGCGGGCGCCAATCGCGGGTCCGAAGGTGGCGAGCAGTTCCGCGGCGGTTCGTTCGTCGGCACGGCGGCTCACGACCCACCGCCGCGCAGGCGGGGCAGCCCCATACCGACCGGCAGGACGGCGGCGACAAATCCGGCGTCCTGGGCCAGCTCCATTCGCAGCAGCTGGAAGCGGCCGGCGATGTCGTTCTCCAGTTTCGCCGCGTGGTCCTCGACGTTCCACGTATCCGGGATCGTGACCGCGGTGGCGACGGCGAAGCGGACGATCCCGTGCCCGGCCGCGACCGCGTGCTCCTGCGCCCGCGCGCCGCCCGCCTCACGGGCTTCGGTCGCGCCAGAGTTGAAGCCCTTGGAGGATTTCCAGTCCCGCATGACGCCGGTGCGGAACCGCAAGCGACGCACCGCTCTGCGGGACCGATGCTGGGACAGGGTCTCGTAGTGGATGGCAAGGCTGCGGCGCTCGCCGGCGGTCTTGACCGCCAGCAGGCCACCCAGCGACCCGAACACCGTCCCCGCTTCCGGCGTCAGCACCGAGTAGGACACCGTGGCGAAACCGTCGTGGTGGTAGGCCCGCGCCGACGGTGCCGGCGCGTGCACCGGCCCGGCTGTTGCCCAGCGGACACCCTCCTCGTTGCCCGCGCGATGGCGGCGCGCCGCGAGGCCGGCGGCGCTGGCCGGGTTGAACCCGGTGCGGATCGCCACTGCCAGTTCCGGACCCGAGAGCCACTTGACGCCGGTGGCGCCGAGGGATTTCAGCTTGTCCTCGAGCCCGTCCAGCACTCGGTAGAGCACTGCGGCCCGGCCGGCGACCCCACCCCCGGCCGCGGCGGCCGGGCGGCGGAGGGCGTCTTCGGTTCCGGAGAGGGTGACGAAGACTTCGTGCCGGACCGACACCGCGCCGACCAGCCGATCCAGCTCTGCCGTGGCCTGCCGCGCGAGCGCGGGCGCGTCGGGCACGTCGTGTTCGGCTCGCCACGCTTGGTAGTCGGCGCCGTCGTCGGGGACGGTCCGCACCAGCAGGCTCATCCGGTCGATGACCTCGCGGTGCCCGATCGACAGCAGCAGGTTCCCGAGCCGGTTGGCCAGGCGCTCGCACTGGGCGTCGGAGAGCATCCCGACCCCGGCGTGGGTGAGCCGGGCGGTGGCGCCCCACCGGCCGTCGCCGGTGTCGTGGATCAGGCACACCCGGCCCACGTCTCTCAGCGGCGGTCCGTCAGGGAACCGCAGCCGCGCCAGCACCCCGGGTAAATCCGGCTCATCCAGGTCTGTGGCCTGCCCGGTGACCGCCCGGGACTGCCACCGCGACCACCCCAACGCGATGCCGACGCGGTAGAGCAGCAGATGCCCCAGCCACCGCAACGCCGAGCGCCCACGCACGGGCACGACCACGAGCGCCGCGGCCGGGCCGCAGAGCCCGCCCAGCGCGAGAGCCTGCCCGAAGCGCCCCGCTGCCAACGCCAGAATCACCGGGACGGCAAGTCCGACGCACACGAACGCCTGCACAGGGGTCACTCCGATGATCCACCCGGCGCGCTCCTTACGAGACAGTCCTTTGTAGATTCGCGTCGCGGCGCTCACAACAGCACCGCGGCTTCCTCGGCGTCGCCGGCCGCCGCACCGCCGCCATCATCGGGTCGTGGGCCGTTGTCGGGCTTAGGGTCCGGCGGTGTCGGCGGACCAGCATCGCCAGGTGGGTCCGGCGGTGGCGACTCACCGTCACCGTCTTCGCTGTCGTCGACGGACTCAGTCAGACTCGCGCTACCAGGACCGCCTGCCCCAGCGGTGAGAGACTCCGCCGGATCAGTTCCGGCATCTCCATCACCGCCACCGGACCCGCCGGTCGCGGAGGGGTCGGGCGCGGTGCCGGCAGCACTCGCTTCGTCGGAGGCGCGCTCATCGCCGGTCGTGTCGAGCGGCCCGGCAGTCGTGTCGTCCTCGGCGGCGGCCTGGTCGAAGCGGTCGACATTGGCCTGCTCCTGGCCACCGCCACCGTCTTCGCTGTACTCGCTGTTGCCCATTTCTTTGCGGGCCTTGTTCGAGAACGCGCTGGCGATGCGCCCGGCGATGCTGTTGGCGCCGTAGGAGTCCAGGCCGGCATCCGAGAGCTTGTCCCGCAACGCCCCCTGTGGATCGGAGTCCGGATCGACGAACGCGAACAGCTTGAGCAGCACCAACGGCACACACAACGCGACGAACAGGACCCCGATGCCGGCCAGCAACCCGGACAGGCCCTGCGTGCCACCGACGATCGCGACGGCCAGCACCAGCACGAACGCCAGCGCGGGCTTCATCACGATGGCGACCAGGCCCCAGCGGACGACTTTCCAGTACCACCGCGCGGTTGCATCGGCGACCAGCCCGGCCGCGGCGATGGGGATCGTGGCGACGAGGATGTAGATCGCGGCTTCGCGGAACACGGCCTCGACCGCGAACCCCAGCCCGGCGGGTATTACCCCGAAGGCACCGGCCAGGCCCAGCACGACGTTCTTGACCTCATCGGAGAGGGCGTCGGTGAAGCCGGTCATGGTCAGCGCGTCGCGGAAGTTCCCCACCCGCAGCCCGGTGGACAGGACCGCTTCGGTCAGGCCGTCGGCGGCGGCGAGGAACGCCGCGACCACGCTCACGGTGATCGCGACGGCGATGCCGTACTGGATCGGCCCGGTGAGCAGGCGGACAAAGCCGCGGCCGCCGTGCAGGACGGTGGTGATGATCTGCCAGAAGAACATGCCCAGCGCGATGGCTCCGGAGATCCACAGCGTCATCGGCCACAGGATCGAGACCGGTCCCTCCGTGGTGGACACGGTGAGGATGGAGAACCGGTCGACGAGCTCGAAAGCGGTCCGCAGGATGAACAGGGCCGCGGCCCAGGTGGCCGCCATGAACGGCTCGAGAATTCCCGCCGCGGTCGCGCTGATCGCCTTGCCGGCGATGCCGCCCAGCTTGTCGAGCAGATCCAGGGGGTTCACCGGGCACCGCCCCGGATCAGGGGCCGGTAGCCGGCGCGGACCGATTCGATGCTGCCCGGCCACGCGCACGCGGCGTAGGCGGCTCGGGCCCCGGGGGCGATCCGCCACGCGGCACCGGTCCGGCGCAGGGCCTCGCAGTCGCCGACGCCTATGCTCGTGGTCTGACCCTGGTAGTCGAAGCTCAGCTGCCCGAGCGTGCAGACCACCGCGAACCGGCCGCCGTCCGCGGTGCCCTTGATCAGGCCCTGGGACACGTCATAGGTCACCGTCAGGCCGGGCTTGAGCTCGCCGGGGCGGATGCCGGCGTTCTCCCGGAACGACGTCAGCAGCGCAAGCGGGCCGCTACCTTGTGGGGACGGGGCGTGCGGCAGCGCGGATTCGCCGTACGCCCGCAGGTACGTCGCCGGGTCACCGCCGCGCAGCGCCGTCTCGTTGAAGTCGGTCAGCCAGCCGAGCGCACCTTCCGCGGTCGCCGGGAACCCGTCGGAGATCACGCGGCTCGCGATCGGCACCGGTGGCGGCACGGTGATCGGCGGACCGGCCGTCGCGGTCGTGAGCTCGTGCGGCAGTGCCGCCTCCGGCGGCAGGGTCAGCATGGAACGGTTGGCCAGAGCGGTGGCCTCGTCGACCGACGCCGTGGGTGTCGGCGAAGGTGCGCCGCCGGGCGGAGTCGTTGCCGCAGGGGATGACGGCGGTTCAGTCGTCTGCCGGGCGACGAGCACCACCGCTAGCGCGGCGATCAACAGGACGATGATGATGATCAGGCGGCGGGCACGCGTGCGGGCGCGTGGCGGCGGTGTGGCGGTGAACATGGCTCACCCGCCCGCGAAGGTGCTGATCAGCGACCAGCCGATGCCGTAGAGGATCGCGCCGGCGACGGCGCAGAGCATCATGACGACGCCGACTTTCCCGGCCCGGTGATGGTCGACCCACCGGCCACCGACCCAGACGATCAAGCCGACGAAGAAACCCAGGACGAGTGCGACGCCCGCGCCCCACTTGACGTTGTTGAGCAGTCCCAGGATCTTGTCGCCACCGACGGTGGGCTGCACCGGTGTCGGATTCGGGATCTGGACGAGCCAGTCGATGACACTGTGCGCGGACATCGCGCCCTCCACATCGCACCGCCCGACGTCACATCAGGCGGGTCAAGTGGGAGGGCGTTGACGTTCTTCTCAGCTGAGCGGCGGGAGGTTCTCAGCCGGTGTCGTGATCGGTGATGCGTCCGTCGCATTCGCGAGCAATACGTAGCCACGGAAGACGTAAGCGGTGTGTCCGCTGTGGCAGGACATGCCAGGAACGGAGCAACTGTTCGGCAGGCGCGCGAAGCAATGACGGTGTCACGGCGGCGGTAACGCCATGCACGGCAAGGTCGCGGTCGTGGGGGAAGAACACGGCATCCGGTACCAGGACGCTGGTGCGGCGCCCTGCGGTACCGGCCACGCCTTTCGGCCACCGGCGCGCGCCCACGACGAGCAGTTGCGTGGGCGGGGTCACCGCGCCGGCCCGCACCCACGGCGCCAGGCGGGCCAAGACCTGTTCAGCGTGGGCGAGCCCCGGCACCGTGGGCCGCACCACCAGCGCGGGAATCGGTGACGGGCTGCCGACGCGCAGCCACTGCCCCGGCCCAAGCGCGGGGTCGGATGCTAAGCGCCAGGGGTCGTGGCCGATGTCGACCACCGTCACGTCAACGCCGTACCCCCCGCCGGGGTGCCAGTGCAGCGGCGGCGGGAACAGCACCGGCTCGGCGGCGAGATCGGCCGCATCCAGGCGCGCCAGAACTGCGCGAGCGCGCCGGGAGAACCGGATGCCGACCTCGGGGCCGGGACCGTCCCGCCGTGGCCCGTCGGCCCGCGCAGCGGATCCGAGTCCGGACCGGACTGGATCGCCGGCGTCGACGAGCAGGACCGAGCGGCCCGCCAGCTGAAGCGCATCGGCGATCGCGACGGCAGTGCTCGTCGCACCGGAACCGGGAGAGGCGGCCAGGACCGGCAGGACGCGGCCGAACGGCGACCAGTCGACCAGCTCGACCACGCCTTCCGCGAGCGCGGATTGCCGCAGCGAGGCACAGGGCGTGTCCACATCGGAGCAATCCCGAGCAGACGTGTCCTTGGATGTGGTGGCCATGACGGGCCTCCCCTCAGCGGTGGTGCGCCGGTGAAGGGTGCGGCGGTCACAGCGGGACCGTGCTCCAACCCCCTGGTCGGGGCGGCGTGGGTTGCTTTCCCTCGACGTTCCGAAGATACTCGCAACAAGCGTGGTGCTTATTTCGATGGTAGACACAACTTGCGGTATGTCAATGCGTGCCAATGCAGGACCGACGCTCCGCGCTTACTGATGTCGACACGCTACGGGGGCGGACTATGGCACGAGCATCCGATGACGGACCAGGTCTCGCGGAAGGCGACGCGGCAGCGACGCCATCGGCGCAGCTGCACTCGCCGATTCCGCGCCGTCGGGCAGCCGATCAGCAGGATCTCACCGTCGCGCTGCTGAATCTGGATACTTTTGCCGAGCGGTTGTCGTACCTGTTCGAGCACGCCTCGACCTACTACCTTTTACGAGGTGCCCCTGTCGTCGATCCCGATGAAATCGATCGGCTCGCCGCCGAGGACGCCCGCAAGGCCGCTCTGAAGGCGCGCCGCAAGCCCAGACACAGTCCGGGCGAGCTGGCGTTTCTCAAGCTCACCGCGCGACCTCCGGTGGTCGCCGAATGGGTGCGGGACCGGACCGGGTTGCCGCTGGCCGAGCAGGCACTGCGCAACTTCAGGGCCGGCATCCGGCAGAACAGCCGGCCAGCGATCACCCGGGCGTTAGCCGAGTTCTGGCGCATCCACCCGAACCTGCTCGACCCCAGCGTCCCGGCCACCGACTTCGCACCGCCCGATGACGAGGTCGCACGCAAGACTCATGAACTGGTGACCGAGCTCGGTCTGGTCGGATTCAACGCACGCGACATCGCCAGCTCGATCGGCGATGCCCCCGACGCCGATCGCCAACAGCTGCTGCAGTTGGTGGAAGGAATCGCGCGAGTCCGCCGGGCCGCACGCGACAATCCCACCTCCTGACCTCGCCGATCTACCGGCTCGGCGATCCCGCTTCCCAGAACCTGCGGTGCGTCGCGCTGATTCTCGCGGCCATGCGCTGCACTCGGCGGTGGGTCAGGGTGTCTCCGACCTCGGCCAGCCACCGGGTCCTGGCCGCATCATCGACATGCAAACGTTCGAACTCCGGCCACCATGCCGGGGACTCGGCGTCGCCGCCGTCGAGGTCGTCGGGCGGTAGCTCCGCAGCCGGGTGGGATAGATGCGCGACGAGGGCAGCGATCGCGATCTCGATGTCGACGGCTGTCGCCGTCCCCGGCGGGACATAGACGTAGAGCGCAAGGGTGTGCAGTTCGGCGCGTATCGCGCGACGGGTCCGATCGTCGACCAGCTGCTCGACGATCAGCAGAGCGTCCTCGATCTCGACCAGCTTCTGGGTCAGGGTCAGCGGTGGCGGCCGACGGTGGGCCAGCAGCACCCGCAGGCGCTTCCACAGGCGCTCGATCGCGGCGTCCCGGCGCTGGGTGCGGCGCCGGTCAAGCCAGTCGAACAGCCGCCGGGTCGCCGCAGCGAACAGCGACCCGGCGACGAACAACACCAGTCCGGCGCCGTCGGTGAAGACTCCGAAGTGCGTCCCGCGGGGCGGATGGTGCGGGTCGACCAGCAATCGGAGGACGACCCCGAGCCGCCAGGACAACCCGACCAGCGACATCGCGACCCCCAGCTGGGCCAGAGCGACGCCGCCGCGCACCCCGGCTACCTCGCCGCGGGCCACCACGGTCAGTCCCAGCAGGAGCAGCGCCAGCCAGCCGACAAGGTAGCCCAGGTAGAGGGCGGAGTAGAGCTGTGAGGGCCAGGTCGGGTTCCGGGGCGAGCCAAAGTAGAACGTGTGCGCCCCGGCCAGAACATACAGCGTGACCATCGCCGCCGTGCAGACCACGAAGATCGTGACCACCGCCGGCATGGGCAGACGCAGCTGTCCCAGGGTGTGCAGGAACCCGGCGGTAAAGACCATGGCCAGCATCGCCAGCACGTTCTGGACCACGACCGCGGCGTTGTGCAAACCCGTCAGACGGTCGGCCCAGTCCAAGGCCACCGGCGCCCCGGCGGCCAACGACAACGCCATACAGGCGATGCCGGCGGTCAGGAAGTGCCGGCTGAGCGCGTAGCCGCTCCCCCGGTTGACCAGCGCCTTGCGGACCGCCTCGACCACGCCCGCGGCTGCCGCGCCAAGCCAGAGGAGCGAGACCGCGTCAGGCATCGGCGCACAAGTGCCGTCGCGACCCGAACGCCGCCCGCAGAGCCGTCCGGCCCGGCAGCCGATCGCGATAGCGTGCAGCCCCGGCCTTCACGTGTTCCCGCAGCAAGCACGCGAACTGCTCCGCTTCGACCTCCCACCGGTCGTCCGGACACGTGCGGCGGCCGCACACGTAGTCGCCAGGGTGGCCGAGGATCCAGTGCCCGATCTCGTGGAAGGCGATGTGCGCGGCATGCGCCGGGACTGCTTTCGCCACGACCGTCAGCCAGCACTCCTCACGCGAGCGTGCCAGCAGCCCGCTGGCCCCGCCGCGCCGCAGCGGCATCCGGCCCAGGACCACGGACATGCCCCGTTGCTGTCCCACCGCGTCCAGGAACGCCCGCAATTCGAACGGATGACGGATCGGCAAGGCGCTGATGATGGTTTCGCAGCGCCGAATAAACTCCTGATCCCCGTGCTCGGTAGTGCTCATTTTCACCCCTCGTGCGTTCGACTTTCCAGCCGGCCCCCGCCGGCACCCCTGTGCCCCGTCAGCCTTGGCGACCTACATCGCGGCTGTTCAGGGCGTTGGAGCCATAGTGACGGACACGCTCCGCAACCACCGCCGCTTCGTGCCACATTTGGTCCACATGTCGACGATGTGGAGTCCACATTCTTTTCCTCAATGTCCCACCAGGGCCCTTGACCTGCGTCATTCACCGGCAGTAGCCAGGAAGGTATGGTTCTGGAAGCGGGGGACGCTGCGGCGCAGGTGTCAGGGACCGATCCGGCGGATTTGGCGTGGTCGTTAAGCCACCTCGATCCCGCCGTCGCCGAGACCGCCTACGACGCGCTGGGGGCAATCCGGCGCGGATGTCCGGTGGCGCGCAGCGGGGAGCTGGACGGGTTCGTGCTGGTCACCGGATACGCCGAGATCCGGGAGGCCGCCCGCAGCTCGGATCGGTTCTGCACTTACGTCGATGGGCTGGGCGCGGCGGCGGTGGTCACCGAGATGCGCGACGCCGTCGCGCCGATGTTCGAGACCGACGGAGACCACCACCACCAGTGGCGGCGCCTGCTGCAAGCGTTCTTCACCCCGGCCGCCGCGGCCGCGCAGGAGCAGTACGTGCGAGCGGTCTGCCGGGAGACGCTGCAAGAACTCATCCTGCACGGCGCCGGTGACCTCGTCGGGGCCTATGCCCGCCAGGTGCCGCCGTTGGTGATCGGGCGAGTGCTGGGCCTCGCCGAGCTTGAACGCGCGTGGCTGTCGGAACACGTGCGGGCTCTCTACGGCGCCGAGGCACTCACCGGGGCCCAGCAGGCAGGCCGGATCTACGCGGACTTCCTGCTCGGACTGATACGCGAACGACGCGCCCGCCCGAGCGGTGACCTGCTTTCGACGATGGTGAACGCGCAGGTGGATGGACGGTCCGCCGAGGATGACGAGCTGGTCAAGATGACCGTGCTGATGGTCGCGGCCGGTCACCTGACCACCGCCGACGCGTGCGCCACCGCGCTCCTGCACCTGCTGCAGGACCCGCCCCTGCAGGAGCGCATCACCGCCCAGCCAGCAGCCATGGAGGCGTTCGTGGAAGAGCTCGTCCGCTTCGAGCCGGCGGTCGCGGCCACCGGACGCACCGTGACCACCGAGACCCACCTCGGCGGGATGCCGCTGTTCCCGGGGGACCGGCTGCTGCTGGCGTGGGGCAGCGCCAACCGCGACGAACGGGTCTTCGACGACGGCGACCTCTTCCGCCTCGACCGCGACCATGGCGCGCAGCAGCACCTCGGGTGGGGCGCCGGGGAGCACCGCTGCCTCGGCAAGCACCTGGCCCGGGTCGAGCTGCGCGTGATGCTCACCGAGCTGCTGCGCGCGCTGCCGGGTCTGCGGCTTCAGCCCGGCGCCACGGTGCGGCGGACCTTTGGCGTCATCCGCGGTGTCGCGGCCTTGCCGGTGCAGTGGGAGCACCGGTAGGCGCCGATCGGGCCCGGTACCACTCGGCGAGCTCCCGGCGTCCCGCTACGCCCAGCAGGTCATAGATCGTGGTCAGTTCATTCTCGACCGTGCGTACGGAGAACTGCACGATCGCCGCGATTTGCTGATTCTTCAGCCCCGTGGCGACCAGCTGGACGACTTTCCACTGCCGCCCGTTCAACGTCGGTTCCGACGCAGGTTCGGTGTCGTCGAAGGCGAGGGCCACGATCTGTTCGTCGGACAGCAGGCTGCCCTCGAGGTAGGCCGCCGTCGACTCCACGGGGCCGAGCACCAACGCGATCACGGCTTTCGCGTTTCCCCGGTGGTGTTTGAAGCTGGCCAGGCCGTTGTAGTGGACGCCGTGGCGGGCTTGCAGGGTGTCCGAGCCGCCGATCCGTCGCGCTGCGCCGGCGTAGTCGCCGTCCTTCGCCAGCTCCCAGGCTTTCGTCTCGACCCACCAGCCGGGCCCCCACAGGTCACCGAGGGCGATCTGGCGCCTCAGCGGCTCGGGGTTGTCGGTCACGGGTTCGGAGCACGCGGGCAGACCGCGGGTCCACTCCGCCCACGTCAGAGCCCATTCAGCGCCGCGACGGCGGGCTTCGACCACGCAGCGTTGCGACATCCGGTCCGCTTCCTCCGCCGGGCCGAGCAGTCCCGCCGTCATGGCGTGAAACAGGTCCGCCATGAAGGCCGGCCCGTCCGCGCCCGCGGCGCGGAAACCCGCGCTGGCTGCCGCGAGCTTCGCGAACCCGCTGCGCCGCCCGAGAGCCAGTGCCTCGTAGGTGCCCTCCACGAACTGGACCACCGGAGCGTCATCCTTGCCCGCATCGCGCGCCAAGCGCACGCATTCGTCCAGGAGACTCTTGCCGCGGGCTTGCTCACCGAGGGCGATCCAGACCCAGCCGGCCATCGCCAGTGCCGAGATTCGCACATCCGACGCCACCGCAGGGCCATCGTGCAGGAGCTCCTCGACCCGGTGGCAGACCTGGATCTCGGTGGCGAAGAAGAACGGCGCCCGCGTCAGCAGCACATCCACCATGATCGCCAAGCCCCGCTCGGCCTGGCCCTTCTCCGCGCACCACGCCACCACAGCGGCGATGTTGCGGGACTCGGCGTTGACCAGGTCCAGCCACCGGACCTCCTCCGGTCCGAACCACCGCACGGCAGCCTGCCGCACCAACTCGGCGATCCAGTGGCACAGCCGTTCACTGATCTTGTCCAGTTCGCCGGATGCGTTCAGGCTGCGCCGGCCGTACTCACGCAGGAACGTGTGCTGGCGGTAGCGTCCATCGGCGGAAGCACCTTCGATGATCGAGTGCCGCACCAGGTGATCCAACGTCTCCAGGATCTCGCCCCGACTGATCAGCTCATCCGCACAGACCTGTTCAGCGGCGTCGAGGGTAAATCCGCCGGTGAAGACCGTCAGCCGCGCCCAGACACGCTGCTGCTCCGGCGAGCACAGGTCCCAGGACTCGGTGATCGCGATGTCGAGTGCGAGGTGATGCGTCGGGATCCCGCGCGCGCCGGGACCGTACCTCAGCGCCTCGCCACCCTGCAGGCGATCAAGGACCACAGCCGGTGCTCGCCCCCGGCCGAACTGGGCCGCAATGAGTTCCAGGACCAGCGGAATACCTGAGGACCAGCGGACCAGGTCGACGATGGCCTGCCAGTCGTCCTGCTCGGTCAGCGGCCGTCCAACCGTAGTGGCACGGTCGGCCAGCAGACGGACCGCGTCACTGTGCTCGGCGGCCGCGCGGCCGGCGTCCATGGCGGGGGTCGCCAAGGGGCCCAGGTGCACCCGGTGCTCGCCCTGGACGTCGAGGTAGGCGCGGCTGGTGGCGATCACCTGCACCGTGGCGGTCTCGGTGATGATGCGGTTGACCAGCTCGGCGACCGCGTCCAGCACCTGTTCGCAGTTGTCGAGCACGATCAGCACGCGCCGGTCACGGACGTGCTCGATGAGAACGTCGACGAGGTCGGCGTTCGGCTGGTGATGCGAGACACGTAATGCTGCGACAAGCAAGTTGCAGATCCGCTGCAAAACCGTCGACGTATTCGCATGCACACCGAGTTCGGCGAGTCTGATGAACACCGAGGCGTCGTAATGCTCATTCATCTGCATGAGCAGTTCGCCGGCGAATCGCGTCTTCCCGACACCGGGCGACCCGGTCAAGGTCACCGCACGGTCACCTGCGTACAGCCGCTCACAGACCTCGGTCAGCTCACGGGTTCGCCCGACGAATGTCGTCAGCTGAACACCTGCGGGTGGTTGTCCGGCCGATCTGCGAGTGCGCTTATCCACCGCAGTGAATGCAGGGACGCCGACCACCGCCGGCCGCAGATTTTGCTCGCTTCACGATGTCCCGCACGCTCCCCTCCTCGTACCGATGGCCCCGCCCCGCCCGATCGACGGACGGCACCCACTCGGCTGGCGACGCCCTCCGTGGCAGATGTCGTACCACCTGTGGCCTGCGACGATCTGCCACTTCACAACCAAACACCCGATCGGGTTAATCGTCAACACACCACCCGCACCACAGCGACACCTGGCCACGAGCGACTGTTTCGCTCAACCGACAGAAACCAGATCGACCACAGCCTGGCGACCGGCCCACAGGCAGAGAGCATGCACCGGGAGTTCTTGACCATGCGAACCCGAATCACTACCGCTCGCAACGTTCCGCAGGTCAGTAGGCCGCCATAAATCACGCCAAACAATATCGCCACAACCGTTTGAGTTTTTCCCAGGAA
This sequence comes from Amycolatopsis sp. cg9, assembly GCF_041346945.1. Lineage (NCBI taxonomy): Bacteria > Bacillati > Actinomycetota > Actinomycetes > Pseudonocardiales > Pseudonocardiaceae > Amycolatopsis > Amycolatopsis sp. cg9. The sequence continues at coordinate 9,346,676 of NZ_CP166850.1, forward strand.
CCGGTTAGTGTTCGTCTCAGCAAGGCAGACTCGTGCTCCACCCTGGGGAGGTGTGGAATCCCGCACGGTCAGCCCGGACACGTAGGGACATTCTCGTGTTTCCACCCTCCACACAGTGCCGTACGCAGACCGCTCGCGGACCGCCGACGACGCAACCCAGCACCAGTACATCGCCACACGTCCTAACGCTACGTCGGGACCTTTCTCGATCAGCGAACTCCACGACCGGCTCCGCACAGCCGGTCTTGTGGCCCTTTGACGTCTCCGCTCAGCCCCTCTTCGCGTATCCCTGGCTGCGGCACGAGGCCCGCCTTTCAGCACGTCCGTCACTCGAGGGACAGCACGCTGAACGGCTTTCCCTTTTCCTACAAGGAGAAACCTCGATGCACAGCCGTCTTTGGCATGCCCTCGCCGCGACCGCGGCCCTGCTCGCTTCCACCGCGGCCACCGCCGTCGCGGCACCCGACACCCCAGCTGCCGACCCCGGCGACCGCGCGCCGATCGCCGGCAGCACCCCGGCCTGGGCCACCCCACATACGGAAGTCGCCCGCAGCAACGGAAACACCGTCCGCCACATCCAGGTCGCCCTGGCGCTGCGCGACCAGCCCGGCGCCGAACGCCTCGCCGCGCAGCTGGCCACGCCGGGCAGCGCCGAACACGGGAAGTTCCTGTCGTCGAGGGCGTTCCTCGACCGGTTCGCCCCGACGCAGGACGCCGTCGACCAGGTGTCGCGCTGGCTGGGCGCCCAGGGCCTGCACGTGACCGGCGTCAGCGCCAACAGGCACTTCGTCGACGCCGAAGCGCCGACCGCTGCGGTGGAGTCGGCGTTCGGGACGAGGATCGCGGCGTTCCGGGCCCGCATCGACGGGGCCACGCGCACGCTCACGGCACCGGCGTCGCCGGTGACCGTGCCGGCCTCGTTGCGTGCCTCGATCACCGCCGTGCTCGGCCTCGACGACAGCGCCGCGCTCCTCAAGCCGCACCACACCCGCCCGGCCGCATCCGCAGCCGCAGCGGCGGAGCAGCACTGCGCGCGCTGGTGGGGTGAGCAGAACAACACCGACGTTCCGCAGAACTACCCGGCCGGGTCCCAGTCGAACTCGCTGTGCGGCTACACCGGCACGCAGGTCCGCGCGATGTACAAGCTGGACAACGGAAACACCGGCGCGGGCACGACGATCGGTGTCGTCGGCGCCTACAACTCCACCACCGTCGTGGCCGACACGAACAAGGCCGCCGCCCAGCTCGGTGTGCCGCCGCTAGCGGACGGGCAGTACAGCGCGGTGCTGCCGCAGGGCGGGTTCACCGACGCGGCCGAGTGCGGCGCCGACGGCTGGGCCGCCGAACAAACCCTCGACGTCCAGGCCTCCCACACCATCGCCCCGGGTGCGAAGATCCGTTACTACGCAGGGAAGAGCTGCAAGGGAATCGGGATCTACGACGCGTTCAATCAGGCCGTCACCGACAACGCCGTGGACGTGATCAGCAACAGCTACGGCAACGCCGACGGCGAAGCCTCCCTGCCGCAGGCCGCACGGGACCAGTTCAACAGCATGGCGCTGCAGGCCGCGATCCAGGGCCAGACTATCACCGTGTCCACCGGCGACGCCGGCAACAACTCCGGCCCCGTCGGCCACGCGACCGCCAGCTTCCCGTCCTCGAGCCCGTGGGTCGTGGCGGTCGGCGGTACCAGCGTCGGCCTGGACCAGAACAACCAGCCGAAGGTCCTGACCGGATGGGAGAACACCGGCAACACCCAGACCGGCAACTCGTGGGTGCCGCAGCGGGACGCGGACGGGCCGTTCGCCTCCGGCGCCGGCGGCGGCACCTCCGCCCTCTACGACGCACCGGACTGGCAGGCCGGCGTCGTCCCCGGCGCGGGTGGGAAGCGTGCGGTGCCGGACATCGCGGCGCTGGCCGACTCCTACACCGGGATGCTGGTCGGGCAGACCATCAAGGGCCAGTTCGGCATCGGCTCCTACGGCGGCACCTCGCTCGCGTCACCGCTGATCGCCGGGCTCGTCGCCGACGCCCAGCAGGCCCGCTCCGGCACCGCCCGGGCCGGGCTACTCACGCCGGTCCTCTACAGCTTGAAGAGCTCCGGCGCGATCGCTGACGTCGTCCCGCAGAAGGCGGGAGTCTGGACGCCGATGATGCACGCCTTCGGCGGCGTCGCCGTCCCCGGCGGGCAGGGCAGCTACCTGATCGACTTCGACGCCCGCCCGCAGAACCTCCAGAGCGCCCCCGGCTGGGACACCGTCACCGGCCTCGGCACCCCTGGCAACGGCTTCATCTCCGCGCTTTCCCAGTAACCACAACCTCTTTTCGCGGCAAGCCCGCTCTAGTGCGGGCGGGCCTACCGCGGCCTCCATCGACCTCGAGGAAGGACAGTTCCATGTCCGAGATGCCACGGCCGACACCGAACCGGTGGCGGGTGCTCGCGCTCTGGCTAGCCGGGATCGCACTCGTCGGCACCGCAGGTGCGCTGCTCGCACCGTCACCGACCGCACCCGACCCCGTCCGCGGCGCCGAACCGGTCGAGCTGGGCGTCGAACTGCACGCCCCGGCCGTGGCCCCCCGCGCGGTCCCGAATCTGACCGGGCTGCCTGAAGCCAGCACCTTCGGCACCGTGGCGACCGCGCCGCAAGACATGACAGCCGAGGAGGTCCCGGACGGGCAGCTCGTGCACCCGACCGAGCCGGTGCCGGTGTTCGACCAGCCCGGCGGTGCGGCCATCGCCGTCCTGCCGACCACACAGCTGGGATCCGACACGTGGGTACCGGTCATCGCGGACGAGCCGGGCTGGGTGCAGGTCCTGCTGCCATCCCGGCCCAACGGCTCCACCGGCTGGCTATCCACACAGGACAGCACGCTCGCGATCCGGTCGACGACCGACCGGATCGTCATCGACCGGGCCGCATTCCGGCTCACCCTCTACCGCAACCACCAGCAGATTGGCACCTGGAGCGTCGGCGTCGGCACGCCGGCCGCACCGACCCCCGCCGGACGGACCTTCGTGCTCGCCTCGATGACCGACGCGAAGCAGACGTTCAGCCCAGTGATCTTCCCGCTCGGGATCCACTCCACGACGTATTCCACCTATGGCGGCGGGCCCGGGACCACGGGCATCCACGGCTGGCCCACTACCGATGTGTTCGGCCGCCCGTCCAGCGACGGATGCATCCGGGTCCCCGCCGACGCGCTGGCCACCTTCACCAACCCCGTCGATCCGGTGCCCATCGGCACCCCGGTCCTCATCCGCTAACCCAACCACACCAACACTTCTGGAGAGAACATCCATGAACACCACTCGCAGCGCACTCGCCGCCGCCGGAGTCGGAGCGCTCCTCGTCGGCACCCTCACCTCCAGCTGCACCCCCGCGACCGCAGCACCGCCCATCCTCGCGGCCACCGCGGCGACGTCGACCGCGACCGGGATCTCCGTCTCCGGCGGCGAGCACCTCTCCGCGCGGCCGAGCGTGTCCAGCAGCGGCGCGATCAAGTCCGCCAGCGGCTCGGTGTCCAGTCCCAGCGGCGCGGTCGTGGCCAGCGGCATCAGCCTGCAGGCAGGCGCCGGCTTCGCCGAAGCCCGGGTCGCCTCAGTGCGAGTCGGCGGGACCACGGTCGGGCCGTTCACCGCGACCTGCCACAACGGCGCCATCACCACCAGCGCCCCCAAGGGCGGCAGCGGCAACCTCAAGGTCACAGCCGGCGGACACGGCACCGCCGGGGTCATCACCGTCACCACCAGCACCGCCCCCACCCGCACGAACAGCTCCGGCGGACCGACGTCGCGCAAGCCCACTGCAGGCACGGCGATCACGGTGACGGTGGCGACGGTCAGCTGCGGCGCCGGAACCCCGCCGCCGACCGGCAACCCGCCCACCGGCACCCGCCCGGCCCCGACGCACAAGCCCGGGGCTCCGGGAACATCGCGGCCGGGCGTGCCGGGCCAGCGGCACGAGCAGGGCGGCAACCCGGGCGACCGGACCGCGCCCAAGCCGCAGCCGAAGCCCGGCCACGTCGCCGTCACCGGATAACCACCGGCTGCGCGGGCCCGCGCCCCCACCTCCAACCCTCCAGCGCGGGCCCGCGCCCTCTGCTCCCACGTCCCCCGCCGGGCGGCCCCTCCCCACGCCCGCACCACCACTCGACCCATCCGACTCGCCCACCAGGGGAAATCCTCATGTCCACGCTCGTTTTCAGCCACGCCAGCACCGACCACTCCGACACCGCCACGCCCGAGAACGTCCGGGCCGTGCACTTCGTCGGCTCCCTGCCCGCCGTCCTCACCCGCGACCACCGCACGACGATGCAGTGGTTTCTCAACCACGCCCCCGACACGTCACTGACCGGGCTGCCCTGCGACCCCGACCCGCGGTGGATCATCGACTGGCTCGACGGCCTCCACACCGTCGACGCCCTCGAACCCGTCCGCGCCGGCCACTCCGCCGACTACGACGACATGCCGACCTACCGCCTCAAGCACGGGCACTGGCTCGAATCGGACGACCTGTCCCTCGGCCGCACCGCCCACACCGACGCCGTCATGGCCGCCCGCGCCCAGCTGCACGACGACCGCGATCTCCCGCCGCACCAGGTGTCAATCCCGAACCCCTACGACCTGTCGTTATTCACCTTCGGCAGCCCAGGTGCCGCGGTAACGCACCTGCCGGTGTTCCGCCAAGCCGTGCTCGACGATGTTCACACCATCCACCGCCAGCACGGCGCCCAGGTCGTCTTCCAGCTCGAAACCCCCGCCGTGCTCGCCACGCTCGACCGCACCCCACGGCCGCTCTGGCCGGCGGCGGTGCGGGCGCTGGCCAAACAGGTCGTGCGCGTCTTCGCCGACGACCCGCGCGAGGCGACGTGGCGAATTCACCTCTGCCACGGCGACCTCGGCCACCAGCCGCTGTTCGCGCTGACGGACCTCGTGCCCGCGGTGCAGTTCCTCAACGCGCTGCACAAACAGCTGCACAGGCTCCGGATCCCGATGCCCGCCGCGCACATCCCGATGTGCACCGGCACCGACGCCCCGCCGACGGATCCGCGGTTCTACCGGGCGCTGCGGCACCTGCGCCGCGACATCGACGTCATCGCCGGCCTCGTCGACGAAACCCACCCGAAGGAGTCCCGCGCCGCGCTCGGGCTGGTCGAGACCGAACTGGACCGGCCCGTGCTCGCGGTCGCCGCCGCGTGCGGCCACGGCCGCCGGACCGTTCCCGCCGCCGCGGCGAACGCGGCGCTCGCGTGCGAGCTCGCCCATCACACCACCGACACCCCGGCCCGCTGATCCCGACTGGAAGGACGCCTCGAGATGGACAGCACGACCACGCCGATACCGTCGGCAGCCGGGCACCTGGCCGACGAAGACGAGACGCTCACCCCGCTGCTACGCAGCGGCACCGCGCCCACCCGCGCGCTCTCCGGCGGCCGGATGCTTCTGCCTGGCGCCACGACACTCGCCCCGCAGCGGCACGACACCACCGAAATCGCCATCGCGATCATCAGCGGCCACGTCGCCATCCTGTCCGGCAACGCCATGGCCCCCTTCCACCCGCGGGCCGGCGACATCGTCTACATCCCCACGACCCTGCCCTACGCCGTGGTCAACCTCAGCAACAACGCCTCCGTCCTCGCCCTGGTCTTCCGCACCGACCCCGGCTTCGACACCGACGTCCACCGCATGCCCGAACTCGACCGCGCCGCCCGCGACCAGATCCCCGACCTGCGCCGCGCCCACCACAAGGCGTTGCTCACCCGACGCAACGGCCGCGCCCGCCGCACCTGAACCCGCTCTCGCGCTCCGACCAGCACCACGCCATCCGCCGACCGAAACCGTTCGGCGCCTCCCCATCACCTGGCATGCCACACCGACCGGCTCGATCAGGAAGACGTCATGCGAACCTGGATCACCGACACCGCCCGCGACCTATTCGACCGCCCGCCACCCGGCGGACCGCTCACGCTCGACGAAATCGCCGCCTGCACCGGAATCAAGACCCACCACTTGCGGGCCTACTACAGCTCGGTCGACGCCATCGCCTCCGACCACGCCGACATACCGGCTCACCCAGCCCAGGTCGGGCGGTGCTGACAGTGCGCTGGCAGAACCTGCACTTACGCGGCATCGGCGCGGCGCTCGGCGAGATCGTGGCCGTCGACCACCTCGAGTCCGGCCGAACGCTGCACGGCTCCACCAGCCAACGTGCCGTGTCGATCGCCCGCGGCAGTACCGGCATGGACCTGGCCGTCCGCGCCGGCCGCAACGCCCTCGCCAGCATGGCCGTCACCACCACCGGCCCGCTACCCGTTCCCGAACTGCACTTCCACGCCGCGATCTGGCGCGGCAGCCGCGGCATCGACTTCTGGTCCCGCGCCGCCTACGTCCGCACCCGCCTCGGCCTGCCCGGCGGCCGCGGTATCACCAGCGAGCTCAACGCCATGAGCAACAGCCTCGTCGGCGGCATCGACATCTCCGCCCGCGTCCTGGCCGGCAGCCCCGACCTCGACACCGTCCTGCTCACCGGCGGCGAAACCTTCGGCCCGCCCGCCTTCGACCACCTCGCCGCCGACCACGGCATCGCCTACGGCGACGGCGGCTCTGCCCTCATCCTCGGCCGCCACCCCGGCCTCGCCCACATCCTCGCCACCAGCTCCTACACCGACCCCACCCTCGAACAACTCCACCGCGGCAACCACCGCTTCCTCCCCGCCGGCACCACCGAACTCGGCATCGAACGCATCCGTGAGCGGAAACGCCAGTACACCGACGCCGTCGGCGCGGCCTCGGTCACCCGCCGCAATCACGACGGGGTCCGCGCCGTCATGGACGAGGCCCTCCGCGACGCCGGCCTGCAGCTCGACCAGCTGCGCTGGATCCTGCTGCCGCACTATGGACGGCACCTACTCGACACCCACTGCCTGCAACCGCTCGGCATCACCGCCGAGCGCACCCTCTGCCACGCCGGCGACCAATGGGGACACATCGGCCCCAACGACCAGATCGTCGGCCTCGCTCACCTACTCACGCGCGGCGCGGTGGTCCCTGCCGACCACGTCGCGTTGCTCGGCATCGGTATCGGCATGACCTGGACCGCCGCGATCCTCCGCATCGACACGGTGCCGCCAGACCTGAGTGCCCTTGCTCCGCCCCTGCGCTGGCCCTGGCGCGCGCCGGCCGACGCCCTGCGTTGACCAGCGCTTGGCCCCCGTAACGCCGAGCTCCCGAGGACTCCCATGCCAGACACCTACCTGCCGTCGCGCCTCGACCAGGCACTCTTCGGCGCGCCGTTCATCGTCATCGACGCCGACAACCACGCGCACACGATCACCCACCACATCGAGGACGCCGTCATCATCCTCAACACCGACGACGCGGCCCGAGCCATCGTCGGCACGCTCCGCCAGCCCCTCCTCGCCATCGACATCGACCCCGAAGACACCGGCGCCGACGCCGACGCAGGCGAAGTCGTCGCCGAACAGCTACTCCTCTGGACCGATCGCTACGGCCTGCCCTACCTCCAGCGCGCTTCCGGCCGACCGGGGCACACCCACCTCATCATCAAGACGCCGCCGTGCCTGCGCGAAGAACTACAGTGCGTCGTTCGTACGATCGCGACCCGGCACAACGTTTCCGCCACCGTCCGCTCAACCCTCCGGCTCACCTCCTCACCACACCGACACGAGCTGCCCAGCCCGATCCTGAGCTGCACGTTGACCACGGGCGACGTGCCGCCTCTCGGCGCGCCCAGGGCCCCGCGGGTTATACGACCGGCGCGTCGCCGCGGGGCCGCGAACGTCAGCAGGTCCGAACGCGAGTACGGCCACGCCCTCGCGCTGGCCCGCGCCGGCCACGCCACAGCGCACGCCTGGGCATTCGCCAACCTCGCCGGCACCAAAGCCCGCGAGATCGGACGGGAAGCCTGGCGACGTTGGTTCTGGGCCCCCGCCACCACGATCGCCGCCGCCGAACACGGCCTCACCGAGCAGCAGGCATGGGACCTCTTCCGCCGAGCGTCCCCGACGCAGGCCGCCCACGTCGGGAGAGACGCCTGGCGCCGCAACCGTTGGCTACCCGCACTTCGCGAGGCGGCCGAACCTAGGCCGCGACGACGACTCCTGGGACCACCTCAAGCCGGCGACCAGCGGAACGAACCGTCACCCCGTCAGCTACGACACATCCGTGCCGCGCTTCAGGCGGCCGTGGACGGGCGACTGGCGCGCGGAGCCAGCACGGCGGCACGCACCGGCACGATCGCCGGCGTACGGATCAGTAGCTTGCGCGCAGCTCTCGACGCATTCGCGCACGCCGTCCTCACGACACGGGGATCCATCTCGATTCGCCACTGGGCCGAGCGCGCCAACCTCGATCCTAAGACTGTGCGGCGCGCACGAGATGCCGCTCTCAAACTGGGCATCCTCAAACGCGTGCACCAATACACCGGAGGGGAAACAGACTGCGACGCATTCATTTTGACTGTAGACGCAGACGCAAATCACAACACAGAATTAACTTCCCCCACTCCGTACACCCCCAACCTCGGCCACGCGGACCCCCTCAGGCTGCGGTCTCAGCATCAGCGCGACAGACGCCAATTCGCCATCAATCACAGCCTGAGGGCCAAGATCGCCGAGGTCAGCGTTGAGCAGCCCGCAGTCGAGCCTCTACCTGCCGCTCGTATCGACGCCGTTCCTCAACGGCAAAATGAACTCACCCGAGTCGACCGCCCGCATTTCCGAGACCGCAACTTCCTCCATTGCGTCGATCGCCTTGGCAGGGATCGAGATACGCCCTCGGGTCCGAACCGCCGGAAAACCGCCTTCATCCACGGCCCGATAGATCGTCATCGCCGAAACGCCGAGCAACTTTGCCGCCTGGCCATCTGTCAAGAAACGCGGCACACTCACATCGGACTCGGACATCACAGACCTCCGCGTGCTTCGTGGTGAGGGGAGGCCAGTGCCGACGGTCCAAGTAACCGCCCACATCGACACCGTTAACTTCAGCATCCGCCAGAAACATCAACTCGTCAACTTGGCGCCTGCCAGCAGGGCCAAGACCATCCGCAGCGACCTGGCCACCGCAACAGTTGTGCCACGGCGGAGCCCACCGGTGGGGAGAAATTTTGTTGAGGGCGGGCAGCACCGTCAGGATCTCATTCGTCCTGGCCAGGGTTGGTTCTGGCGGCTTGCCAGACCGCTGATCGGCATCAGCATCGGTACCAGGCGGCAAGGAGGCGCCGCAGGGCAGCCAGCGCGTGGGCCTGCTTGTAGCGGACCCAGCCCGGGTTCTGTCCGATCACCTCGCTGGTTTCGGTGACGGTGAGCCCGACGACCACCCGCAGCACGACGACTTCCCGCTCGGTGTCGGAGAGCATGGCCAGCATCCGCCACACCTGCGAGACATCGCCGGCGTATTCACTCGAGCAGCGCCGCGTGCCGGGCAGCCGGTTCCACACCGGCATCCGCATCCGGGAACTCGAGAGCACCGCGGCCTGCGCCGAGCCGACCTGCCGCGCGGCGATCCGATACACGAGCCGAAGCAGATCCTGGTACCGCCCGAACGCGGTAGGAAGGTCCGCCAGCACGGCCAGGCAGATCTCCTGCGCCAGGTCGTCCGCGGCCACGAACGTCCCGTCGCGCTGCCCGATCTGCGCGCGGCAGTACCGCATCACCAGCGGCCGCACCGTCTGCAGCACCCGCTCGACCGCTTCCGGCGCGCCCTCGACCGCGCTCTGCACCACCGGGTCCAGCTCGTGGTTGCGCTCGGCCTGGACTCGGTCGAACATGCTCGGCAACTCCCAGCCAGACGCGACTGGCTCCGGCGGCTCGCCGCTGGGAAGGCCGCCCGGCGTGACCGACCAGCCGCGCGGGCGCTCCGGCGGAGCGCCGGTGGCCGCGGCCACCGCGACCAGCTCGGTGAGCTCCTTGCTGGCCCGCTCGGCGGCGGCCCGCTGCACGACGTGGAGCACCACGGCGCGGTCGACATCGGCGTTGACCGACTGCACGAAGCTCTCGTCGGCCTCGGCCAGCCAGCTGTCGAACTCCTCGTCCGAGGTCATTGCGTCCTCCTCCGCGGCGTCGTCGTGTCCGGTGTCTGTTCCGCTTCCTGCGCGTCGCGCAGCTGCTTCATCCGCTCGCGCGCGTGCCGCAGGTTCGACCGGACGGTCGTGGGCGACGACTCGGTGATCGCGGCGATCTCCGCCGGGTCGAACCCGTCCAAGCGCCAGGCCATCACCACGCGTTGGACATCGGGCAGCTGCCGCAGGAGCTCGGCGACCACGTCTTGTTCCTCAACCACGGCGTGCGGCTGGTCGTCGGCCCGGTCGGTCGTCGACCGGCACCCGACGATCGCCGCCTGCACGCTGCGCGGGCCCTCCATGACCAGCCGGGACGCGATCCTGCTGCCGACCGTGCGCACCCATGCCTTCGGGGCGGTGACCTCCGACCACTGCCGCAGCAGCTCGGTCATAGTCTCAGCTGCGGCGTCGCGGGCGATCTCCCGGTCGAAGCCGGACTTGCAGAAGAACCCCACCAGCCGGTCGAAGTCCCGGTCGAAGAAGGCGGCGAACTCGTCATCGGCCACTCCTGACCACCGCACCCTCCTTCGCTCACAACAACCCTGTTCACCGATGAGTGCGCTGGCGGCGGCCCAGCGTGCAACGCGGACCCAAGATTTTCCGGGCGATTTTCGCGGCCGGTGATCTTGCACGCCCGCAAGCCCGGAAACGCACTGAGCGACATGAACACCGACGATCCGCCGGAGCACCATTCTCTCCCGGCCGGCGCCACCGCGAGCGACCCGCCCGCCTGGCGCTGGATCTTCCTGCTCACCCACTACGGCTGCGGCGACGGTTGGCGCCCGATGTGCAAGATCCTGCTGCTGCTCGGGATCCCTCTCGCGCTGCTCATCTTGCTGTCACTGGCGACCGGGCCCTGGTGGGCACTGGGCACCGGTGCCGCCGTAGGCGGCACGACCTGGGTGCGCCGCCGCGCGGCTCGCCGCGTGCAGCAGCTCGGCCCGGCAAGCTGACGACGTCTGTCCCCGGCCGTTGTCTCGCGTGCCATGCAGGTCGCCGACTCCCTGTGCCAGCTGCGCGCCACGCTGGTCACGTGGGATGGTCAGGGAATCCGCCCGTTCGGCGGCACTACTCCAGCACCGAAGTCCTCGATACCACGATCGTACCCACCACCGGTCCAGTCTTGCCGCAGCGCCATTCGCAGTGAACGCATAAGAGTCATTATGCTCAAGAAGTGACGGTCCGGTAGCGAGCCGATCAAGCCGAACGTCCGGTCATGCCGACGAGCACACGTTGGAACCACCGTCGGCCAGCACGATAGCGACCGCACGGTGGGTATGCCGCGATCGGCTAGCCGATGTCCGCCAAGATCGCGGCGGTTCCGCCAGCGGAGTACGCCACCGGCCTCAAACTGCCACACACACAGGAAGTTCTCTGCTTTTCGGTGAACCACACCGGTCGGTGCACCTTCGGGATAACGTTCAAGCGCGATCAGCACCGCATCCACACCCGGACGCCCACAGCTGCCGGATTAACTTTCGACAGCGAGCTTTCCCAGATCCACGGGCCGTTCACGGTCGCTTTGATCTTGATCGGGCCGGCTGGACCAGATGAGCGCACGAAATCAGAAAGGATCTGTTCCGCTCCGCTCTGAAGGACCGGCGAGCGCCGACCGGTAGGCGTCGACTGCAGCGGTCGCCAAGGCGGCGTCGACGGAGAGCTGGGCACGGGCCTCGGCAAGGTAACGGATGGGGTTCTGCGCGTCGTCGGCCGCAGTAGACAGCTGTTTGACGACCTTCGCACCTTCTTCACGGAACGACTGCAGCACCACCGCGGCGTAGTACAGGTACGCCTGAAACCGCTCACGCACTGCCCATAGCTCTGGCGGCCAGCCAGAAGGTGTGATGTCGTGAGCGGGCGCGTTGTCGCGGTGCCCGATCAGGGAATTATGGTCGAGCGGGACGCTGGCGGTCTGCGCGAACCACTGCCGAAGCGCCCCCAACAGGGGGTCGGAACCGCCGTCCACCTGTAGAATCTGGCCGTAGGCCACGATCTCGAGGTCTTGCCGCACCAGTTCGGCCGCCAGAGCGTCCAAGTCGTCAATGCCCTTGTCCTCTCTAATGTCGTAGAGCTGCCACACGATTCGGTTCAGATCGCGCGGCAGCCCACCGGACAGCGCGTGACACAGCCACACATAAGGCTCGGGCAGCGGTAGCACCCGCTGCACCAGCAGGCGCCGGGTCTGCGCGAGTGACAACCTGCTCACCTGGATCACGGTGTCAAACGCCGAGTCGAACGCGGTACGCACCGCTAGCATCCGCCTTGAAAACGACGCCAGCGCCTCCTCCGACACCGCGATCAGGAAGAAGCACCCGGGAACACCGAAGACCGTCTTCACGTCGTTGATGAAACGCTCGGCCGCCTCGGCCTTGGCGATCTTGTCCACCTCGTCGATACACACCAGGATCCGTGGATTCCGCCGGTCCGGTCGGCCCGGGAGGTGAGTCACGAGGAAGGCCAGGAAGTCGCGGAACTCGCCCACCAGCTCTGGGTAGGTCCTGGCCTGCTCCGCCCGTTGCCGGGCGTGTGACCCGCCGAGTTCGACGATCGGAGGCTTTACCGCCGCGGTCGCTGTCTGTGTCGTGGTTTCCAAATACCGCAGGGTCCGGAGGTGGTGCCGCGCTACCTCGGCAACCGAGGCATCGCCGCGCGGGCGCCGGGAAACGCGCCGTGCAGCCGCGGTGGCTCCCGGCGAAAGGACCAACGCCACACCCACGCAAGCCACGACGATCCGCAGGTTGCGCCAGGCCCAGGTGCCTGCCTCCACCATCGAAGGCCACCGCGCCGCTCCGATAGCGAGCAGGGTCCCGACAGCGACCGGCAGCATCGACCGCAGGCGCTGCCGGCGCCGGTCTCGCCGCGTGGTGTGGGGCTCGGTCGAGAGCACCGCCAGGCACACACGACTGAACAGGTGGACAAGGAATTCCCGGCTGTGGTACTCGGTCGGCGCGGGCACGACGACCGTCAGGTCGTCCGGGTTGCCGCCGAACCGGCGGTCACCGAAGATTCCCAGGACGGTGCTCTTCCCGATGCCACGCGCACCGCTGAGCCCGATAGCACCGCCGGCCATCGCGTCGAACATCCGGTTCAGCCGCGCACTGGTTTCGGTCGGCACAAACTGCGCGCTCTCGGTGAGGCCACCAAGCCTCTTCAGCGAGGCGTCCGGAAGCTTCGTGTCGTACGACCGCTTCGCCAGCACTTCGACGCGGGCCGCCACCATAGGCAGCACCCGGGTCGTCACCAACGCCTCGACAAGCACCTCCCACGCCCGCACCGCGTCCCGCCGCGCCTGCACCGCGCCGCGAGGCAGATCCTGCTCACCAGGCCAACGATCAGGATGGTCGACGGCCAGCGCATCCCACCGCGCGTTCAACGGCCTCGCCCAAAACCACAGCAAAAGAAGCAGCACGGCGGCAGAACCCATGACGATCAACTGCGGCGACCAGGCCGCACCTCGACTCGGCAAGAAGTCGGCTGCCGATGCAGTAGCGACGGCGAGCACCGCCGCAGTGACCATGACGTCCCAGAACAAACCTTCCGGAAGCCGGTGAAGAGGTGCAAGGAACTCGGCCGCCGCCCGATGCCACCGTTCGACCCGCTTCACCACTCGCGAGCGCTCGTCTTCGTACTCCTCGTCCAACGGAAGGCTCGCAAAATCGCTCTTCCACAAAACCGGCTGCAAAACGGACGCGAGAGACAACACCAGAAGCGGGATCGTTTGGGTGAACAAGATGCTAAATGCCGGGAAAGTCACCACGACAAGCACACCGACCGTCACCGCCGCCAGCGGGCCCCCAAAATAGCCGAAATACTTCGCCCCGCGGGCTGGCCACGGAACCCCGGCGCGCGCGAGCAACCGTTTCTTCACCGTCGTAAACCGCTCGCGCGCGAGGCGCGTCGCGGACACCAGCTCACCAGCGGTGTCTTCGAGTTCGGCGACGATCTCCTGCTTCAGCCGGGCGATGCTCGGCGCCTCGATCACAGCCAGCACGTCGGCTCGCACGAACGCACGTTCTACCAGTTCGTCGCGCAGGAGCAGCACCATCGACACGGCATCCTCATCCAGTGGTGGACGGACCGACCGGAATTCGGCAGCCAGATAACCCTGCAGCCGACGGTGGTAAAATTGGTAGACATCGCCAGACTGTCGCAGCAATCCCAGCCGCCGTTCCACCTCCAGGAACTCCATCAGCTGCCACGGCAGGGCAGCTCGCCACGCCAGCCACAACCGGCTTATCGAATACCGGGCGTACGCGCTGTAGGAAGCACCAACCAGGCCAGCCGCGACCCCAAACATGGGCACCCAGATGAACCCGCGCTGGAACGCTCCCGCCAACCCAGCCGCGAGGACAACCGTCCAAGCGGCGACCGCACCCTGGACACAGGCCATTCGCCGGTCGCGTCTCAGCGAGTCCAACGGGCGCAGGCCGACGTTTCCTCGGGCTGATTCGGTAACCGCGAACCGCAGCGCTGCCAGCGCACCGACCGCGATACCGACCACCACCCATCCCATCGCTGATCCGAGCAGGCCACCGAAGGTCCACACGACGATCGAAGTGGCCGTTCCAGCGCCGGCACCGAACGCCATCGCAATCACGCTCCGCCGCGTCCGGAGGCGGATGCCCACCCGGACCGGCTCGGTGGTCACGCCACGGACAAGACCGAAAGCCGTCACACCGGCCGCTGCTACGCCGGTTGCGACCGCCACCCACGAGTTCGCGAAGGCCATCTCGCCGAAGAATCCGACCACGCAGCCGACCAGAGCGGCGGCGGCGAGGAATACCGTCGGCTTTACCTCCCGCCCGAGCCGCCACCACGCGAGGTCCGCTGTGTCCAACCGCGTGAGGTGCGCCGCGAGGAACTGCAGCCAGGATGCCGCCCTCTCGTCCGGTTCGTCGGCGCCGATTCCGTCCCCCGCCGCCGCACGGACTAGCGCCGTCTCCATCAAGTGCCGCTCGACGGCGCCGGCCGTGGCGAACCGGGTAGTGTCGAGCAGTTCTGCGGGGAAGGTGTGCGGAGCGGCGTAGGCGCGCAGGACCAGCTCCACTGACAAAGGAGTTGCGAGGGCGGCGGCGAGCGCACCCTCGGGTTGTGCAGCGAGGACGTCGAGGAGCGGCATCCATCTGGGGTCGTCCACTCGCAGGCGATCGCGCAAATAGTCCCGCACGGTGTGCGGGGCAAGCGGTTCGAGCCTCACCACGGCTGCGCCCGCCAGCACCGCTTGCCCCGCGACGACCTTGTATTCCGCCGTCCGACAACCGAGGACGAACGGGAGGCCGGATCGCTCGAGGCTGTCGAGGAAGGTACGTCGCCCCCTCGGCGAGGTTTCGTCGAGGCCGTCGAACATTGGCAGGACACGGCCCGCCTCGACGAGATCGAGCAAGGCCGAGCGGGAGAAGAGCGGGTGCTCGTTGGCGAGGTTGTCAGCCAGCCATTCGATCAGAGCTTGGTCGCCGCTCCAGCCTGTCAGTGAGACCACCACCGGCACCGGGCCGTCGGGGCGAGCTTCGGCCAGCCGGACCGCCGTCCGCAGGATGGCGGTGGACTTTCCGGAACCTGGACCGCCGACGATCACCAAGCGGTGGGGGGACGTCGCGTCGAACACTGCGATGAGCGCATCCGGGCCCACCTGAGCCCCGCCCTGCTCCGGCGGGCCAGTCAACCGCCGCTGCGGCACATCGACCGGAACGCCAGGCGCGACACCAAGCAGGATCGAACGTATCCGGGCCCGCTCGACCGCGGCGAGTTCGTGGTCCGGAGCCGGTCCCTTTGCGACCGATTTCGCCCGAATGGCCCTGAGCTGCAACGCGCTGCTGAGCACAAGCAGGAGGCCGATCGCGGTCCAGAGCCACGTCTTGCCGGACGAGGGAAAATCCGCCGCGGGACCGGCGACAAAATTCACCAGGCCGCCGACAGCAAGGGCCGGCACAACCGAGGCTAAAGCCCCTAACCAACGTCGCATGATGCATATATCGATGCGCGCCTCGCCGTCGTTTCGCTCCAGCGCGGGATCGGCCGACTGATCGGGTGACCGTCCTGCGGAGGAATCAGATAATCCTAGGCAGCGACTGGCTTGATGACGGGTAAAGCTCAGCAAACTTCGCCAAGCGCCAGCCGCTCACGAAGTCCGCTGCCAAGGTGTTATCATCTGACCGACGGGTGACATTCCTCCAACTGGCCGCTTCGACCATGAAAACGGAACTGGATCTCCTTTACACCTGCAGTCGCGCCCCGCCCACGGTGAAGGTCTACTCTAGCCTGCACGCCGAGACGTGAGCATTTGTCATCAACCCGCGCCGCCTCTAACAGTGATTATGTTTGGTCGCGGTGTTAGACCAAGCCGTGTGGCTGCTTGGTGCCGCATACATTGATCTTCGGCCAAGCATGCGAGCCACCGATCCAGGACCCCGCGCTGCGCGACAGCGTCGGACGCGCGAATGCCCGCATTGTCGAGCCCTGCGCCAGCAGCCGCCGGTCCAACTCGACCACAACCAGGGCCGAATGCTGTGCCTAATCTGCACCACATCGCAGTGCTGCACCGCGACCCGGCAGTCGCCGACGGCAGGCTCAGACGACCACAGCCGTCACCAGACTGCTGCTGGCCGTGCCGCCAGCGGATGTGGTTGCAGGCGGACGAACATGCGCCACCGAACGGCGCGTGTCGTGTATGTTGGGGACCGCACGCACGCACTGGCGAGCGGCAAAGTGCGACCGCACTGGCGGTCGGGAAGGATCGCTGTGCGCGTCATGTTCGTTTCCGTGAGCAAAACCTTCGAGCCGACCATGTCAATGTCAGCCCTAGCTCGATGTGCTGAGAAGGCCTGGCCTGTGAGCCTGCCGAAAGCCCGAGGCGTTGATCGGCTGGTAGCCGTGAAGGATGGCAAGCCGCTGGCCTCGTGGGAGGTGCACGGTGCCTACCTAACGGACGAGACGTACTCCACGAGCGGCGGTGACCGACCGCGAGTGGGGATCGTGCTCGGCGACCCGGTGCCGCTACTGCCCGCCTACTTCGAGTCCCCGGGCATGCGCCGCGGCGTGGCCGTGATCGACATCGGCGTGTAGTTGCATCTTTTGCCTCACAAAGCGGCTACGTCGTCTTCCCGAAAGAAACACACGTAGTCGGCAAGAGCTCGGGGACCTGCGACGCTCTGATCGGTCCCTGGTGACACCTGTCCAACAGGACTTCGGCCGACGATAGTGCGGGCCCGTCGGCGGCGACAGCATCAGGCTCGCCTCAGCCACTACAAACGCCGCGGCTACCCACCCATTTAACTGCCATTGCAGTACTAAACGCCGCGGTCAACTACCCCGCAGACGGGTCACCGGCCTCATCCAGGCGACGGTGTGCGCCGAAGGCGGCGACAGCAGCGGCCCGCTGTTCACCCGCGACGGCTCCGCGAACGGCAGCACCTCCGCGGCTGCGGCAACTGCCGCACCGGCGGGCGTCACCTTCTTCCAGCCGGTCACCACCGCCCTGCTCGCCGTGGGCACCCAGATAGGCGGCTGAACCGCAGCGCCGAAGATCGCCGCTTCGCCTTCGGTACCTTGGTTGCCGAAACCTGGGGCGCACCGCGACCTCGGCCGTGGGTGCGCATCGGGTACGCACCCACGACCGGTTCTGCGAACTCGGCTAGTTCCAGTTGCAGGCGTAGCCGAAGTAGCCCTGGCTCTCCCACGGGTAGATGCTCAAACGGAAGCCCGAACACCAGCCGCGATCGGCATATTGCTGCGCGAACCACCGGTGCCCGTACGCGAGGGCGTAGTACGCCGTCCTCAACTGCCACGGAACCGCGGCCGGCGGTGCCGGGACGTTCGCCTGGGCCAAGGCCCGGGTTTCGGACTTGCTGAGGTACAGCGTGCACCGGCCGCTGCCGCAGGACGCGACGGAGGCGTCGGCCGCCGCTGGCGTGGCCACGGCCACGCCGCCCGAGATCGCCGCGGTGAGGGCCAGCGCCGCGGCAGCGCCCCGGACTGCTCGCTTCCTGCCCTTCCCGCGATCCCTGGTGGCCTTTCCGGGGTGTTGCCGAGCCGCACTGCCAAGATGACTTTCCATCAGGTTCTCCTTCGTGGTGTTCCAAGGCACCGGGTGTGCCCGGCTCCACGATGCGGCCGGGCTGTAACGTGCGGCGACGATCGACTGACTGGCATTCGGACGGGCGAATGCCAGTCATTCGGCAGGCGCACCGGCCAGCGCCCGTCGTGCACCCTCAGGCCCGGGGTGTCAGGCAGGGATCGGAGGCGGTGATGAAACTCGAGGCGGAGACCGAGCGCTGGATGGTGCGAGCGCTGGCGATCCTGAGGATCGGGCAGGTCGTGCCGGCCCTGCCGGTGCTGGTGTCCTCTCCCCTGTCGGACTACCGGCAACCGGCGGTTGTCCTGGGCCTCTACGGGCTTTACGTCGGCTGGGCTGCCCTCTTGTTCAGTGTGGCGCTCTACCGCAACGCCGTCGGATCGGCCTGGGTGTGGACGGACGTAGCCATCGCCGTGCTTTGTGTGCTGGCCGTGGGGTTATCCGAGCGACCGGGTATCGGCGTGACCTGGCAGAACTGGACCATCGGCCCGGCGATGGGTGCGGCGATCCTGGCCCTGCTCTACCAGGGACGGTGGGCGGGCACAGCCGTCGGAGCCGTCTTGGTCGCGGCGCATGTGCTGGGGCTGTGGCCCGAACTGGGCAGCGGCGCGGGAGTCAACGAGGTGCTGGGCAACGCCGGAGCCGGCCTAGCGTTCACCGTCGGCGCAGGCCTGGTCGGCGGCCGGCTCCGCCGGTCGGCGTGGCTGGCCGACCGTTCAGCGGAAGACGCGTTGCACGAGCGCGAGGCACGGGCCCGGATAGCGGAGCGGGTCCGCCAGTACGACCTGCTCCACACGAACGTGCTCACCACCCTCACCTTGGTCGCCGGCGTCGGCGGCGAACTGTCAGCCGAGCTCAAGAGCCGCTGCGCCCGCGACGTCGACTTCCTCCGCAACATGGCTGCCTCGGTGATCGATGCGTCACCACGCGGCCTCAACGCCGAACTGGCGGCCATGGTGCGCGACCAGTCGGCACTCGGCCTCGACATCCAGTACAGCACCGATAGCCTTCCCGCCGACCTCCCCGCCGAGGTCGTCGCGGCGCTCACCCACGCGGCCCGCGAGGCGCTCAACAACGTCGCCAAGTACGCGGGCACCGACCGATCCTGGCTGGTCGCCACCGGCGACGAAGGCGCGGTGCACATCACGGTGACCGACCAGGGGCGCGGCTTTGACCCCACGGCCACCAGCAACGGATTCGGCCTGTCCCATGCCATCCACCACCGGGTCACCGAGGTCGGCGGAACCGTGAACATCGACAGCCGGCCAGGACAAGGAACGACAGTGGAGATTTCATGGCATCCGTGATCACCGTCGGCGCCATCGACGACGATCAGCTCCTGCTCACCCTCGCGAAGCACTGGTTCGAGTCCCTGCCGGACATCCGCCTGACCCATACCGCCGCCACCGTGGCGGAATACCTGGCGCAAAACCCGAACGACGACGTCGTCCTGCTGGACCTCAACCTCCGTGACGGCTCACGTCCCCGAAACAACGTCGAACGGCTCGTCCGTCACGGAGACAACGTCATCGTGGTCTCGGTGAACCCCGATAAGGAATTCGTCTGGGCCACCCTCGAAGCCGGCGCGATCGACTACCTGACCAAAAACACCCGGGAGAACGCCCTGGGCACCCTTGTGGCCAGTATCCGCGCCGCGGCGACCGGCCACCACACCATCAGTCACGAGCTCGCGTTCATCATCGGCCGGGACCGCCGCTCCAACCGGCCCCACTTGTCCGACCGGGAGCACGAAACCGTCGAAATGTACGGCAAGGGTATGACGATCGACGCCGTCGCGGCCCGACTCCACGTGCAGCCCGGCACCGCGCGCAGCTACCTGCACCGGGCACGCCTCAAATACGCCGAGGTCGGACGGCCGTTCCGCAACCGGACGGAACTGCAGCAGCGCCTCCGAGAGGACGGCATCGACCCGCTGCCACCGGTGTGAGCTACGGCCGCGGAGGCGGCGGGAACGTCGACTGGCTGTTCAGCGAGGAGTGGTTCCACGTCATGCAGGCACGGGCATGAGCACGGGCCGCGCGCTCGGCGGCTTCGGGGTCGCAGCTGGAGATCGACTTGACACGCTGGGCGGGCTCGTTGAGGGCCTGCTTGGCCCGGTCGGCATCTGCGAGCGCACCTTACGAGAACCGGCCCATGTTCCAGGCGAGCTCCCGGTTCACCGTCGTGAGGGTGCTGTTGCCCGCCAGCTCGTAGATCAGCTCGTGGAAAGCCTGGTTCAAGGAGACCGCGCTGTCCCGGTCAGCCCCGTCAACCGCGACGCGCATCTCCTCGATGAGCTTCGCGAGCCGCTCCAGGCTGACGGCACTGGCTCGCTGGGCCGCGAGCTGGGCGGTAAGGCCGTCGTGGATCTCGCTGATCTCGATGGCTTCGCGGACGTCGATCGCCCGGACGCTGGCACCGCGGAAGGCGTTGTGGGACACCAGGCGGTCGTCGATGAGCCGGCGCAACGCCTCGCGGACCGGTGTCCGGCTCACCTCGAACCGCCGGGCCAACTGGGACTGGTCAGCCCGTCCGTGCGGCGTCGTCTGCTTACGACCGCGGGCGTCGATCAGGCCTCGCAAGCCTTCGGCGCGGTAGCGCATCCGCGTCACGGTGCGGGCGCTGACCGGCGTCCCGGCGGCGGCGAGCTCGGCGGCCTTCGCGGCGTCGCGCTCTCGCGCCGAGCGCAGGCTCGGGTCGTACGCAGGCCGCGGGACCGCATCCAGCGGCAGACCGGCCTCGACCTCGATCACGTGCCGTTCCCATTCCCGCGCCCGCGCGTAGATGTCGCCGTCGGGCCGGCCGGTGCCGCCGACGACGGCAAGTCACCCTTGCCATTAGCCCCGCTGTTGCTTCAGACAACAACGCCGCTAGGTGCGCCCAGGCCGCTACGCATAACTTCCGTCAGCATCGCGGTCATCGTCTTTCCACCTCAATTCGGCCAGCCTGCGAGCGACCAGGGCGTCGGGGTGTCGGTGGACGCGTGTCCGACTCGGCGCGGGACGCGACGCCGAACCTGGAGCTTGCTGTCGACCGGCTCGCCGAGTTCAAGGCGATGACGGTCGGGATGAAAGTCGCGGAGAGCCAGCGCGCGGAGCCCACACCCAGCCGAGGGGGTCGCAGAGCCGCGCATCGCATCAGTGTCCGACGCCGACCAAGCGCCCCTCAAGCCAAGTACTCCGACGACACGCGCGTTCAAATTGTGACGGGCACCACACCTGCAGACTTCTCGCGTGACCCATTTCGTGACCCGAAACTGTGTTCAACCGTGTGCTTTTTGGGGTCATGAGAGGCACCTCTGAGGGTATAGTTGCTGGTAGAGGCCTTAGACGGCGTCGTGACCCACTCTCCTAAAGTCGGTGTCGCAGGCTCGAATCCCGCCGAGGGCACCATCAGGATGGAAGCGGGAGTGTCACCCGTTGGACGACACTCCCGCTCCGCAACGATCCGATCGGCACCACATGTCGCCCTTTCGGGCAGAGCAAGGCCGTGCTCAATCTGAGCCGTGCACTTCGAACGTACCCTTGGTGACGGCCCGCACGTACGTCTCGGCGCCGGCCAGCAGCCGAAGCTGCTCGTCCGTGCACCGCGCGGCGCTGAGCCCGGGCTGGACGACCAGCGTCCGCAATCTCGGGAAGAGCAACGGCGCCTGCTCGCGGATCCTGAGCAAAGCGGCACTGTCCCCGACCTCGAACGCCGTCTTGCCGGGATGCCTGAGGCGGTACGCGCGAGTCCGGCGGTCGAGGTGCTCAAGCAGCGGTCGGCCACCGCCGTCGCGCCACCGCGCGCCTCGGATCGCCTGACCGCATACTTCGTACAGGTCCTTGAGTCGGGCACCCGGGTCGTCTCCGCTGGAGAACTTGCAGTGCACCAGCGTGATCACCAGATCGTTTCCGTCGACGCGGAGCCCGACCAAGTCCGCGGCCTCCCCCTTGCCGTCGTCGTCGATCAGCACATCGAAGGTCCGATTCCGCTGCAGCTCGCGGACCATGAACGCCTGGATAGAGTTCTTCTTCTTTTCGACGCCCTGCGATTCGACACGGATGTTCACCCCCTGCGCCGGCCAGTCGCGGGTGATCAGGTTCGCCGGGTCGTAGGGACGAAGCCCTTCCCGGGGCTCCAGCAGCCGGTCGTCCCCGGTGATCATCCGGTCGCCGGACAGGAACAACGTCGGCTTGTGGCGGTTGAGCCACTCCGCCAAGGGCACGCTCTCGTCGACGCGTCCCATCGTGGCGGTCGCGTCCCGGCCGGTCGCCGTGTAGTGCAGGCCGTCCGGTCCGACCTCCGCCGAGTAGCCGACCTCCCAGTCCGCGCTGACGAGCGAGAAGACGAACGGGCCGGTGCTGCCGTGGTCGTCGACCCGGAACTCGATGTCCGTCAGGACGTGGCTTGTGCCGTCGAACTCGGCCCGGGTCGCCGTCCCGGTGCCCAGGTACAGGTCCCACGGCCATTCGAGGGCGAGCAGCGGATGCGGCGGACGCTCCGTGATCTCGGTGGGGAACAGCATCCGGCGGAAGATCGCGGTCAGGTCGAGGGTGTGGTCCCGCAGCTTGGTGCCCTGCCGGTCACACCACTCCCGCCACTCGAACAGGTTGCGCGCGGTGGCCATCGCCCAGAACCGGCCCGACAGAGCCGCGCTGATCGTCACGGACTCGCCGTCCTCGAACCCCTTCGTCGCGATGTGTGTCTGGGTCTTGTGGTCGCTCTCGGCCTCCAGCAACGCGGCTTCGACGTCGCTGCCGACGTGCATCGAGAATCGCCGATCCCGATCGCGCGCGTCCAGCAGCCCCAGGTTCGTCGGGATCAGCCGGTCGATGTGCGCGAGGACGCGGAAGGTCCGCATCCCGTTCACCGGCGAAGGTTCTTCGTCGAGCACGACTTCCACCAGCCGGTCGTACTTGGCCTTCGTGTTCGAGCCGTGGACGTAGAGCGTGCCGTGGTCCCGGTCGAAGTAGAGCATGACCAGGTCGAACGACGTGTTCTCCAGTCCGGGAACCCGCCCCCACCTCGGGTCGGCCTCCGCGCGCAGTACGAACCATGCGAAGTCGTTCCCGGTGTTGACGCTGACCAGGTCGTCCAACACCATCCCGGGGTAGACCTGCTTGGCCTTGTCCGGCTCCCAGTCGTGCTTCGCCGTCGAGTAGGCGATGGCGCTCATCTTCGGTTCGAGCAACCCGATGGGCACCTCGACCGGGGTGTACGGAAAGGACTCGTCGAACTCTCCGACTTCAAGGGCCCGCCGGGTGGCGCGCTCGGTGACGTCGCTGAGGATCACGTCCCAGTCGGGGTCCTCCCGGAGCAGGTCCCGCATCGGCGACAGGGCCATGGCGGGGTCGCGCGCTACGAATACGCTGGCGCGCCCGATCTTCGTGGGCGACGAGGTCCGGGCCAGCCGTCCGATGAGCTGGAGCATCGGGCTCAGCGATTGCCTGCTGTCGTGGATGGCCGCGATCTTTAGTGCCGGCAGGTCGAAGCCCTCGCCGAGCATGTCCACGCAGATGACGATCCGGCAGGCGCGGTTGCCGAGGGCCGCAAGCACGGCCTTGCGCCGCTTGACGGTGACGGTGTCGTGGAGGACCGACGGGCCCTGCTCCGGCGCGAGGTGCTCGTAGAGCTCGAGGATCTCGGCCGCGCGGACCTTCGTCTTCACCCGCACCAGCAGCACGTGGTCCAGCCCGGCAGCGAGGTCGTCCCGGAGGCGGGCCACCGCCGCGGCCGCGAGTTCCTCATCCACGTCCTCGATCCCGACGACGGACCGGAACTCGATCTTGCTGAAGTGGCCGTCTCGCTGGGCCTCGCGGAGCGGGAACCGGAAAATCACCCGCCCCGGGAGCCGGCGGCCGTCGCCGCGGAACGGCGTCGCCGTGAACAACAGGGTTCGGGCGCCGGGGAAGCTGCGGATCACGTGCGTCCAGGTGTCCGCCGGCGCGTGGTGCGCTTCGTCGACGATCAGGTGACTGCACGCACCGAGAAGAGCGCTGCGCGCGTCCGCATCGCAAACGTGCAGGACGTGCGGCGTCGCGACGATGACGTTGCACGCGGCCGCGACCTCGGCCGCGTCGGCCACGGATTTGAGTGCGTGCTCGAGCCGCCCGACGTTCGGCCGCAGCGCGTGCGGGGCGACGATCTCCAGCTCCTGCAGGACTCCGAGCCGCTCGAACTTCGCCGCGATCTGGTCGCGCAACGCCGCCGTCGGTACCACGACAAGCAGCAGCTCAGGCCGGGCGGCCACCGTCCAGGCGAGCATCGTCTCCGTCTTGCCCGTGCCCGTCGGCATGACCACCACCGCAGGCTCGTCCACACCGGACGCCTGGAAGCCGACGATGGCGTGCAGGGCGCCGATCTGCGGCCGGCGCAGGCTATGCGGCTCCTCGTGCGACCTGAACCCGATGGCCTCGGCGAACGACTCCCGGACCACCTCAGGCGGCACCGGCTCACGCGAGCCGGTCCAGGAAAGCCGGTGCGTTGGCTGCTCGACCGTGGGGAGTTTGGCGGTGAGCGGGCTGTCTTCAGCCGCCGTCGCTCCCCGGACCGCCGGCCACGATCCGAACCGGCCGCTCACGACCAGTTCGCCCGGCTCGCCGACGACCGCCCAGTCGGCCGCGGCCGGTACGAGGAGTTGCCGAACCTCGTTCCCGCCGCACCTACGCGAACGAGCCCAGACATTGGCGGTCTGGATCTTCATGTCGGCTTTGCACTCCTCGCCTCGATATCGCTGACTACCTGCGCGGCTGCAGCAACCGATCGGCGCAGTGGCCCCGATTCGAGACTACCGGCACGGCATTCACTCGATTGAGTGGAATTCACGTTGCGGGCGCAGGAACTGCGGCCAGCGGCTCACTCCTTCTTCCCGCTCCCCTCGGACTGCCATCAACGCTTCACGCCAGGGCAGCTGGCCGAGGCGTTCCTGGTCGTCCGGCAGCTCGGCTGGGTCGCGCTGATGCCGGCCCACGTCGTTCCGGCGCTCAGAATCAGGATTGGGAATCACGGCTAAACTCAATTATGTTCAGCCCCGCACGGTGATGCCGTCGGACGCTGCTTCGCCTCGCCCTCCCGCGCGAGAATTCTGGAAGCAGTCATGTCACACCATCGGGAACGTCGACCTGGCGAAGGCCCAATGCCTATCGCCGCCGGCACGGCCAACGCGGTTCGGTGCTCGACATCGGAGGGAGCGGGCAACAAGATCGTCGCGTCGCTGCTCCTACCGGAGCGGAGGCACAGCTCCGAACCTGTGATTCCCCTGCCGGTTGCCGATCTGGGCCCGGTGGTGGACCGTGGCTCGGTCGCGTTCAGCCTGGTCCGGGTCGGCATGAACGGCGTGGTGGCGGCGCGGGTCCCGTTGGAGCGGCTGAATTGGGCTCCGGGCCTGCCGCTACGGCTCTCGGTGTCCTCGGGTCTGCTCGTGGTAGCGCCGAGCGAGAAGCCGTCGGCTGCATTAGTTCCGTCGAAGATGAGTTTGACCTTGCCGGCTCGGCTGCGGGCGCGGTGCCGCATCCGGGCTGAAGATCAGGTGCTGCTCGCTGCTGTGCTGGAGCACGACCTGCTGGTCGTCTATCCGCAGCACGTGTTGTACACCATGGTCACCGCCTTCCACGACAACCTCGTCGTCATCCCGGAAGGGACCGCTCACAGCGACTGAGGCGGGCGCGGTCTGCACGACCGCGCCCGCCGTGGATCATTCCGTCGTCCTCGGCGTCCGGACCGGCGCGAGGGGGTGCGGTTCCCCGGTGAGCGCGGCCAGGGCTTCGGCGACCTCGGTGATGTCGGCCTTGACGTAGGTGGTGGTTGTCAGGTCGCTGCCCGACTCGGCGTGCCCGGCGTAGGCGCGGGCGACACCGATGCCGAAGTTGCGCTCGACCCAGGTCAGCGTGGTGTGACGCAGCCAGTGGGCGCTGACCTGCAGTGACCTTGCCCAATCCAACGCCTTCTGAACACGACCGAAGATGTAGTCATAGCGGCGCTTGGTGATCGGATTGCCGTTGGCGTAGCGCAGCAACTGGCTCTCCGGGTTCCCGTCGCCGCGTTCGTCGAAGTGGGCGATGAGGTGACGCATCAGCGTCGGCGAGACCGGTTGCCAGCGTTCGGTCTCGCCCTTCTCCCGCAGCAGGATCGTGCACTGCGTCCGATCCAGGTCACGGCGACGCAAGGCCAGCGCACCACCACGTCGGCAGGCGCTCTCCTCGTGCAGCCGGCAGACCAAAGCGTCCAGCTCCGGGTCATCACCGGTGCTGGAAACGACGTCGTTGAGCTCGTTGACCCGGTCGGAGGCGAGAGCCCGACGGGTGGAGGCGTTGCGCCGAGGCTTGGTGACCCGCATGGCGGGGTTGGCGCGCTTGTCGAGGCGTCCGTCGTTGACCAGGTGCTTGTAGAGGCAACGCATGGCGGCGACGAAGTTCTCCGCGGCGTTGCGTCCGCCGCGGGAGTTGCGGCGGACGCGAGCGGTGTTGCGGACGTGCTCGGCCATCGCCTTGATCTCGGTGGCCGTGATCGTGTCCATGGGCCGCTCGCCCCACCGGGCTTCGGCCTTCTTCCAGTACGACCCGTAGGAGCTGGCCGTGCTCGGCGACACGAGGTCCGAGACGACGGGGATCCATTCGCTCAGCGTCGGCATCGGCGGGCGCTCGCCGTCGGTGTTGCCGGCGGGTGCGTCACCGATGAGGTCGGCGGGATCGACGCCGAGGCGCGACAGCAGCAGCCGCGCGGCTTCGAGGTCTTGGGTGGTGGCGGTCATGATGCCTCCTCGGGGACGGCGAGGGAGGTGTGGAAGGTGCGCAGCATCGCCTGCAAGGCAGCTTCTGGGTGAACGATGAGCACGTCGTGCACGGGATCAGCGACCAGCAACAGGCGGCTGCCCGCCAGGGCTCCGCAGCCGCGGCGTACCGGAGCCGGGAGCGCCACGTAGGGCTTGCGGGGCATCACGAACACCCCGTCCGGACGCCGGCGGATCACCACAGAAGTCCGGACGAGAGTGATCAGCAGGCGATCCCCCGGGCTCCACCCGAGCGCGGCGACGGCGCCGCGGTCTTGTAACCGCCCTCCCCCGTCCATCAGCGCGATGGATAGCCGCGGCCCATCCGCCGCACCGAGATCACGCAACGGCGGCAAGTCCATCGGGACCGGCAAGGAAGCCACACGCTCCGCCTCTGGCTTGGTGGTCCGGCCGTGCAGACCCAAGGAAGGGATGCGGGTCATGCGACACCTCCCCGGCGAGCTGCGCGCGGGGAGGACGCGTTCAAGATCAGCCTAGCGGAGGCTGTCGGGAGCTGAACGCCAGAAAGACCCGCCGTAGCGGGCCTGTTACTCTGTGGTTTGGGAGATCTCCCACGTATTTGTGTCCGAGGGGGGACTTGAACCCCCACGCCCGTTAAGGGCACTAGCACCTCAAGCTAGCGCGTCTGCCATTCCGCCACTCGGACCTGCTGAAGAAAGAGTATACGGCCACCCCACCCCCTCGTTCAGGGGGGTGCACATCCACCCCCGCACCCCCTCTGGCAAGATCACCAAGTTTCACCCGACCTGCATCGATTCAGCCCGCCGGCCCAGGGCGAACATCAGCAGCGGCTCCTCGTAGCGGTACCGGTCGGTCCCGAACGGCTCCAGCAGGTGGGCGTCCACCAGTGACTCCAGCAGCACCGCCGCGTCGGTCAAAGGTACGTTCAGAGCCGACGCGGCCGTGGCGACCGAGATCGGGGTTGGGGAGGCCAGCAGGGTGAACGCGCTCGATTGGGCCGGGGTCAGCTGGGCCAGCGCCGACTCGTACGGCTTCTCGATCGCTCCGCACTCCGGGGGTGTCACCGGGGCTCCGGGGGCCGGGCGGCCCAGACGGGTCAGGGCCTCCGGCATCGTCCAGGCCGGGCGGGCCGCCAGTCTTGCTCCTAGCGCCTGGATCACCTGGGGGAAGCCCGCGGTCCGGGCGGCCAGCGTGCGCGACGACGGCGGGTCCTGGGCCACGCGGTCGGGGCCGATCAGGCGTTCCAGCAAGGTCAGCGAGTCCGCGGGGCTCAGGCCGCCCAGTTTGGTCCAGTGGGCGTGGGCCAGCCCGTACAAACGGCGGCGGGCTGTGATGATCACCGCTGGGCCTCCTGGGCCTGGAAGGAGGGGGCGGATCTCCTCCTCGCTGCGGGCGTCGTCCAGGACCACCAGCACCCTCGAACCCGTGGTGCGGGCTCGCCACAACGCGGCCTGCTCGCTGGGTGAAGGGGGCAGCGAGAAAACTCCGATTCCGCGCAGCAGCTCCGCCAACGGGTCCGGGGACGCTGCCAGGTCCACGAACAGGCGGCCGTCCGGGAAGGCCTGGGAGACCTCGTGGGCCGCGTGGACCGCCAGCGTTGTTTTTCCGATCGCCGCGAGGCCTTCGATGCCGCGTACCGGGACCGAGGATTCCGCCTGCTTCAGCGCCTCGACCAGCGTCGCCAGCTCCTGGGCTCGGCCGGTGAACTCCGGGAGGGGCGGGGGCAGCTGGGAGGGGCCGGGCAGCTGGACGGCGGCCAGCGACGGGTCCGCCGCCAGGATCCGTCGCTGCATCTCCTTCAGCTGCGGGCCCGGGTACAGGCCCAGTTCGGACTCGAGGAGCTGCTGCGTGCGGGTGAACACCGCCAGCGCCTCCGCCTGGCGGCCCGATCGGTACAGCGCCAGCATCTGCAGCTCGCGGGGACGCTCGCGCAACGGCTGTTCGGCGATCAGGTCGGCCAGGTCCGCCGCCGCCTCCGCGTGCCTGCCCTCGGCGATGTCGGCGGCTGCCAGGTCTTCGCGGGCCGTCAGGCGCAGCTCCGCCAGCCGTACGCGCTCCGCCTCCGCGTAGTCGCCGTTCAGGCCGGACAGCGGGGTTCCGCGCCACAACGCCAGGGCCTCGCGCAACACCGCCGCCGGTGCGCCGGAGCGGGCCGCGGCGAGCAGGCGCTCGAACTCGGTCAGGTCCAGGGCCGGGGCGCGCAGCGCGTAGCCGCCTGCCGACGACTCGATCGGCACGCCCGCGTGGCGCAGGCGGGACACGTACGAGCGGACCATGCCGATCGC
The DNA here is from genome assembly GCF_041346945.1 of Amycolatopsis sp. cg9. Classification (NCBI taxonomy): domain Bacteria; kingdom Bacillati; phylum Actinomycetota; class Actinomycetes; order Pseudonocardiales; family Pseudonocardiaceae; genus Amycolatopsis; species Amycolatopsis sp. cg9. Next base: position 9,375,845 of record NZ_CP166850.1, read on the forward strand.
GGCGCGGGGCTCGGCGCCGCTCCAGAGGGCCGAGACCAGCTGGGACGGCGACAGTGGGGTGCCGCCCTGCAGGAGCAGCACCGCCAGTGCCGCTCGCTGCTGGGGTGGACCCAGCTCGACCTCGGCGTCGTCGCGCCACGCTCGGACCGGGCCCAGCAGCTCGTACCGCATCACGCCGGGTGAACCCGCGGCGACGGACCGGTATTCCCGTCAGGCCGCGCGCGACGAAGACCGCAGGGCCGGGACGACTTCCGCGCCCAGCAGGTCGATCTGGTCCAGCGCCGCCGCGTGGGGCAGGCCCATGCCGTCGATGTTGAACAGCTGCCGCCGGTAGTCGCCGAAGTCCTCGCGGAACCGCATGGTCCGGTCGATGACCTGCTGCGGGCTGCCCACGGCCAGCGGTGTCTGGGCCATCGTCTCCTCGAGCGACGGGCCGTGGCCGTAGATCGGCGAGTTGTCGAAGTACGGGCGGAACTCCGCGATCGCGTCCTGGGAGCGGCGGCGCATGAACACCTGGCCGCCGAGGCCGACGATCGCCTGGTCGGCCGGGCCGTGGCCGTGGTGCTCGAAGCGCTCCCGGTAGAAGGCGACCATCCGCTTCGTGTGGTCGACCGGCCAGAAGATGTTGTTGTGGAAGAAACCGTCGCCGTAGAACGCCGCCTGCTCGGCGATCTGGGGGCTGCGGATCGACCCGTGCCACACGAACGGCGGCCGTCCGCCGAGCGGCCGGGGCGTCGACGTGAAGCCCTGCAACGGCGTCCGGAACCGCCCGGACCAGTCCACCACCTCCTCCCGCCACAGCCGCCGAAGCAGCGCGTAGTTCTCCACGGCCAGTGCGATGCCGTCGCGGATGTCCTTGCCGAACCACGGGTACACCGGGCCGGTGTTGCCGCGGCCGAGCATCAGGTCGAGGCGGCCGTCGGCGAGGTGCTGCAGCATCGCGTAGTCCTCGGCGATCTTGACCGGGTCGTTCGTGGTGATCAGCGTCGTCGACGTCGACAGCGTGATCCGGCTGGTGCGCGCCGCGACGAAGCCGAGCAGCGTGGTCGGCGACGACGGCACGAACGGCGGGTTGTGGTGCTCCCCCGTCGCGTAGACGTCGAGGCCGGCCTCCTCGGCGCGGACGGCCAGCTCGACCATCCGCTTGATCCGCTCGTGCTCGGTGGGCGCCCGGCCGGTCGCGGGGTCGGGGGCGATGTCCCCGACCCCGAAGATCCCGAACTCCATCACAGCCCCTTGAAGGCGTCCGCGTGGGCGGCGAGCCAGCCGGCGAAGTCCTGCAGCCGCGGGTTCAGCCGCCGCACCGCCTCGGGGTCGCGCGCGCCGGCGAACACGTTTTCGTGCTCGGCGTAGTAGAAGAACATGTTCGCGAGGTCGTCGGCGCCGGGCGCGCCCGAAGTGCGCAGGTCGTCCACCCCCATCGGCCGGTAGGCGACGTCGGTGCCGAGCTGCTTCGCGAACGCCGCCGCGTACTCCTCGCCGGTCAGGTTCTCGCCGGAGATGCTGATCGTCTCCCCCGCCAGCTCCGGACCGCGGGCGAAGACGCCGAACGCGGTCCGCCCGATGTCCTCGGCCGCGATGCCCGGCAGCCGGCCGGCGGCCATCGGCAGGTGCAGCGCGAGGACGCCGTCGGCGTCGCGGACCGGGCGGAAGAAGTCCACGAAGGCCTCGAAGTAGAACGTCGTCGAGAGGAACGTCGTGGGCACGCCCGCTTCGACGAAGAACGCCTCGGCCTCGGCCTTGCTGTCGAAGTGCGGGACCTTGTACCGCTCGTGCAGCGTCGGCGTGCGGTCGTCGTCGCGCAGGTGGAGGCGCGTGTCGGGCAGCGTCGACCAGATCACGTGGCGCAGCCCGGCCGCCTTGGCGGCGCCGGCCATCGCGCGGGCCTGCTGCTGTTCGCGCGCCACGGAGTTGTACTCCCAGAACGCGGTGACGAGGTAAGCGCCGTACGCGCCCTCGAACGCCTTGGTCAGGCTCGCTTCGTCGTCGAGGTCGGCGGCGACGACTTCGGCTCCGCGCGCGGCGAGCGCACGGGCGGCGTCGGAGTCCGGGTTGCGGGTGAGCGCGCGCAGCGCGAACCGCTGCTCCGGGTCGTCGAGGATGGCGCGGGCCAGCCCGCCACCCTGCTGCCCGGTCGCGCCGACGACGGCGATGATCTTCTTATCGGACATCGGAAACCTCCTGGGATCCCGGCCGGCTGATCCGGCCACGACCCCAGGGAACTCCCCCGGCATCACCATCTCGTGCACGCGGCGTGCACCCGGTTTACAAGGCCGCCGCGGCTTCCTAGGATTCGCCGGTCGGGCCGCAGAACGGGAGGTTCCGGGTATGGCGCGCGCCGGCCGTCGGCGGGACGAGGAGATCTCGGTCGCCGAGCTGCTCCGGGAGACCGGGGCGACCCCGCGATCGCTGGGCGAGGCACCCGGAGCCGCGCCCGTCCGCGCGGAAGACACCGGTGACGGCTACCGCGAGCGACTCGAGCAGCGGGCCCGCGAGGCCGCGGCGCACCAGCAACGGGCCGGGCGGCGGATCCGGTGGGTTTCCGCGCTCGGCGGCGCCGTCGTGGTGCTCGGCAGCCTCGTGCTCATCGCGGTGACGTCCGAAAGCTCGCCGGGGCGGCAGGCGGCGACGGCCCAGGACTCGCTCGCGCCCGCGACGACGACCCCGCGCTCGACGGCGCCGAAGCCCACGCCCACCCCGACGCCGATCCCCACCGTCCTGCGCCAGACCGCGACCTCGGCACCGGCGTCGACCTCGGCCGCGCCCCCGCCGCCACCGGTCGAACCCACGACGTGCGTCGTGCGCTACTCCGTGACCGACCAGTGGAACGACGGCTTCACCGCGGGCGCCGCCGTCACCAACAAGAGCGGTCGGACGCTCTCGCCGTGGACGCTCACCTGGACCTTCACCGCGGGCCAGCGCGTCACCCACAGCTGGGACGGCGACTTCGGCCAGGACGGCGGCCGGGTCACCATCACCGCCGCGTCCTACAACGCCACCCTCGCTCCGGGGGCGACCGTCAGCTTCGGCTTCAACGGCGCCTTCGACCACGGCAACCCGGCGCCCACCGCGTTCACCCTCGACGGCGCCCGCTGCTCGGGGCCCTGACGACCCGCACGCCGGACGGCTCCAGCAGGCCGTCGAGCTCGACGCGGGCCCGGGTCCGGCGCGGATCCGGGACCAGGCCTTCGGCGCGGACGACGTCGAGCAGCCTGCTCGCCAGCGGCAGCACCAGGTGCCGGCCCCAGCAGCGTTCGTTCGCGTGCCCGAACGGCAGGTAGCCGGGGTGGGTGTCCGGGTCGAGCCCGGCCCAGCGCCGGGGCCGGAACTCGGCCGGGGCCTCCCACAGCTTCGGCGAGCGATGGCTCAGCAGCGGCAGCAGCAGGACGTCGTCCCCGGCGCCGATCCGCGGGTCGACGGCGGTGAACTCCGGAGAGCGGACGCGCAGGATGTTCCACGACGGCGGGAGCAGCCGCAGGGCCTCGTGGATGACGTGCTCGTTCGGGACGTCGTCGTCGAACGGCGCGCCGAGCCACACGGCGCTGGTCACCAGGGCCGCCACCGTGAAGCAGATCGGCCCGGCGACGCGGCGGTAGAGGTACATCCGGAACCGCCGCTCGGCCAGGTTCTCGGCGGCCACGACCTGGCGTGCGAGCGTGGACAGCGGAGTGCCGGGCGCCGGCGGGCGGACCAGCGCCGCGCCCGCGGTGACGGCCGACCACGTCAGCTTCGGCGTCAGCTCCAGGCGGCGGTCGACCAGCACGCGGAAGCGGCGCAGTTCGGGACCGAAGACGAACCGGCGCAGGTAGTCGTGCGGGACGTCCGGCCAGGTGCCGGTGAGATCGGGCCGGTCGTCGGGGCGCTTCAGCGCCGCCCGGACGTCGGCGCCCAGCGCCTGCATCAGCGCGGCGGACTCGGTGCGGGTGACGCGGCGGCCCAGCACCGGCTTGAAGGTGGGCCGTTCCTCGGCGTTGGCCGGACGGGCCCGGAGCACCCCGTCCATCGCTTCCGGGTCCGCGATCCCGATGGTGTCCGGTTCGAGCCGGAAAACGCCGTCGCCGGTGTGCGCGGCGAGCAGTTGTTCGAGCCGGGGGGCGAAGACGACCGTGCGGGACGCGCGGGCGATGACCACGTTCCGGGACTCCTCGGGAAGGGGCCGGTCCCGGTGACCGGGACCGGCCGGGCGATCAGATCCAGCCGTACCAGGCGTACGACTTCAGGCTCTTCTTGGGAAGCGCTTTCTTGACCAGCCGGACGAGCTTCACCGGATTCCTCCCTAGTTCGGTTCCAGGACCGTGATCGACACTAGGCAGCGCTGGATCGGTTCCGCACCAAGCACTACACGTTCGGCCCAGATCTTTCGGCGGGAAATGGGCGCCAGGAAAAATGCGTGTTAAATCAGCTGAGCACTTCGCGCATGAATGTCACAAGCCAGTGCTGGGCCGGGCTGCGCGCGTGCGTGTGCCGCGTGTACACCGAAACCTGCGCCGGCTCGACGTCCATCGGCAGGTCGAACAGGCGGACCCGGTGCTCGGCCGCGAACATCTCCGCCACCAGGCGCGGGACCATCGCCACCAGCTCGCCGTCCTGGACCAGGTACGGCAGGGCCGCGAAGCGGGTCACCTCCAGGACCACGCGGTCGAGCAGGCCGTGCGCCTCCAGCGCCCGGCGCGGGCCGTCGTGGCCGGTCGGGCCGAACACCGTCACGTGCCGTTCGGCGGCGAGCGATTCGAAGTCGACCCGGGACTCGAGCCGCGGGTGGTCGAACGCGACCATCCCCAGGTAGCCCTCGGAGAACAGCGGGATCCGCGCCACGCGCTGGGAGCTGATCAGCGGGGACGCGATGAACGCGTCGATCTCGCCGCGGCCGAGCTGGTCCGCGGCGCGGTCGACGTCGAGGGGGCGGACGGTCAGCGTCACGCCGGGCGCGCGCGACGGCAGCGCCGCCATCAGCCGCGGCAGCAGCGAGATCTCCCCCAGGTCCGACAGGCAGAGCGTGAACGCGGCCCGCGCCGAAGCCGGGTCGAACGACCAGGCGCCGCTGACCGCCGTTTCGATCCCGGACAGCGCGCTGTGCAGCGGCTCGTAGAGCGCGCGGGCGGTCGTCGTGGGCACCAGGCCGCTGCCGCCGCGGCGGAACAGCTCGTCGGAGAACCGGCGCCGCAGCTTCTGCAGGCTGTAGCTGATCGTTGGCTGCGTGACGTGCAGGGACTCGGCGGTGGCGGTCACGCTGCGGGTCTCGTAGAGCAGCACGAACGTCCGGACCAGGTTCAGGTCGAAGTCCCGCATCATCGATCCCATCTATGAACGACCACGGCAACATTTATTGGAGCACAGCCCGGTGACCTCCCTAGGGTCTGGTCAACCCGCCCGAGAGGACCCGCGCATGCCCACCGCCCGCCGGCTCGCCCACGAGTTCCTGGACCGCCGTGGCCTGACCACGATCTTCGGCAACCCCGGCTCCAACGAGCTGCCGTTCCTGGCCGAGTTGCCGGAGCACTTCCAGTACGTCCTCGGCCTGCACGAAGGCGCCGTCGTCGGGATGGCCGACGGCTACGCCCAGGCGACCGGCCGCCCGGTGCTGGTCAACCTGCACGCCGCCGCCGGGTCGGGCAACGCGATGGGCGCGCTGACCAACGCCGTCTACTCGCGCTCGCCGCTGGTGCTGACCGCCGGGCAGCAGGTCCGCTCGGCCATCGGGCTGGAGGCGATGCTCGCCAACGTCGACGCCACGCAGCTGATGCGGCCGCTGGTCGGCTGGTCCGGCGAGCCGAGCTGCGCGGAAGACGTCCCGCGGTCGCTCGCGCAGGCGGTGTTCGAGGCCGAGCTGCACCGGCGCCCGACCTACCTGTCGGTCCCCTACGACGACTGGGCCGCCGAACTGCCCGCGAACGCCGCCGTGACGCTGGACCGGACCGTCCGAAGAGGACTGTCACCGAGCGGGGACCAGCTCGACGAGCTGGCCGCGGCACTGGCCGGGGCGAAGAACCCCGCGCTGGTGCTCGGCGGCGACGTCGACGCCACCGGCCTGTTCGACCGCGCCGTCGCCCTGGCCGAGCACCTCGGCCTGCCCACCTGGGTGGCGCCGTCGCCGCACCGGCTGCCCTTCCCCAACCGGCACCCGCTGTTCCGCGGCGTGCTGCCCGCCGGCATCGCGCCGATCTCGGCCGCGTTCACCGGGCACGACCTCGTGCTGGTGCTCGGCGCGCCGGTGTTCCGCTACCACCAGCACGTGCCCGGCGCGTACCTGCCGGAGGGCACACGGCTGATCCAGGTGACCGACGACTTCGGCGCCGCGACCCGCGCCCCGATGGGCGAGGCGCTCGTGGCCGACCCGGCGCCGGTGATCGAGGCACTGCTCGCGAAGCTGCCCGCGCGGTCCTCGGCCGGCGAGTTCGCCGCGAACCCGGAGCCCAGGACCGGCTCGGCGGCGCTGCACCCGGAGCAGGTGTTCGCCGCGCTGCGCGAGACCCAGACCGGCGACACCCGGTACGTCGTCGAATCGACGTCGACGAACTCGGCGTGGTGGCGGCAGATGGACCTGCGCCGCGAGGGTTCGTACTTCTTCCCGGCCGCCGGCGGGCTCGGGTTCGGCCTGCCCGCCGCGGTCGGCGTCGCCATGGGCAGCCCGGACCGGCCGGTCGTCGGCGTCATCGGCGACGGCTCGGCGAACTACGGCATCACGGCGTTGTGGAGCGCGGCGCACTACCGCGTCCCGGTCACGTTCGTGATCCTGCGCAACGGCGTCTACGGCGCCCTCCGGTGGTTCGGCGAGCTGCTCGGCACACCGGACGTGCCGGGCACGGAGATCCCGGGCCTGGACTTCACCGCCATCGCCGCCGGCTACGGCGTCCCCGCCACCACCGCCACCGACCTCGGCGACCTGCACGACCAGCTCAAGTCGACCCCGGACGGCCCGCGGCTGATCCAGGTCGACACCGAACCGACCACACCGGAGTGATCATGACCTTGCTGGACAACGAGTTCGTGCGCGGCAGCGGCGGGACCCACCGGGTCGTCGAACCGGCCACCGGGGAAACCTTGGGTGGCGTGGGCATCGCGACGCCGGACGACGTCGTCGAAGCGGCGGCCGCGGCGGCGAAGGCCCAGCGCGACTGGGCGCGGCGCAAGCCGGCCGAGCGCGCCGCGGTGCTGCGCCGCGCCGGTGAGCTGTGGGAGGCGCACGCCGCCGAGGTGCAGGACTGGATCGTCCGCGAAGCCGGTTCGACGCGGCCGAAAGCCGCGATCGAGACGGAGATGGCGGCCGGGATCTGCTTCGAGGCCGCGGCCCTGCCCACGTACCCCCTCGGCGAAGTGCTGAGCACCGGCGAGCCCCGCTGGTCGCTGGCGCGACGCCAGCCGTGCGGTGTGGTTTCGGTGATCTCGCCGTTCAACTTCCCGCTGATCCTGGCGATCCGCTCGGTCGCGCCCGCGCTGGCGCTCGGCAACGCCGTGCTGCTCAAGCCGGACCTGCGGACCGCGGTGTCCGGCGGGGTGAGCATCCTGCGCGTCTTCGAAGAGGCCGGTCTCCCGGAAGGGCTGCTGCACCTCCTGCCCGGTGACGCCGCCGTCGGCGCCGCGGTCGTCGACGCGCCCGAGGTGTCGGTCGTGTCGTTCACCGGGTCCACCGCGGCCGGGCGGAAGGTCGGCGAAGCCGCCGCGCGCTCGCTCAAGCGCGTGCACCTCGAGCTCGGCGGGAACAACGCGCTCGTCGTGCTGCCGGGCGCCGACGTCGCCAAGGCCGCCTCCGCCGGTGCGTTCGGCTCGTTCCTGCACCAGGGCCAGATCTGCATGACCACCGGACGGCACCTGGTCCACGAGTCCCAAGTGGACGAGTACGCCGAGGCGCTGGCGGAGAAAGCGCGGCGGCTGCCGGTCGGGAACCCGGCCACCGGCGAGGTCGCGCTGGGCCCGATCATCGACGACCGGCAGCTCGCGCACGTCACCGACGTCGTCGACCGGAGTGTCGCGGCGGGCGCCCGCGTCCTGGCCGGTGGCAAGCCCGACGCACCGTACTACCCGCCGACCGTCCTCTTCGGACTTTCCGACTCGACGCCGGCGTGGCGCGAAGAGATCTTCGGCCCGGTGGCGCCGGTGCGCGCCTACCACGACCTCGACGAGGCCGCGCGGATCGTCAACGATTCCGAGTACGGCCTGTCGGTCGGCATCCTCGGCGACGTCGGCACCGCGATGACGCTGGCCGAGGAGGTCCGCTCGGGCAAGGTGCACATCAACGAGCAGACCGTCGGCGACGAGCCCACCGCCCCGTTCGGCGGCGTCGGCGACTCCGGCAACGGCTCCCGCTTCGGCGGGGCGAAGGCCAACATCGAGGCCTTCACCGAAACGCAGTGGCTGACCGTCCGCGCGGACATCGCGGGTTACCCCTTCTAAGGAGAACGGCAATGACGACGTCTCCCGTCCGTCCCGTGTGGACGGCGGTCCTCTGCTGGCTGACCGTCCTGCTCGAGGGCTACGACCTGGTCGCGCTCGGCGCCACCATCCCGACGCTGCTCAAGAGCGGCTACCTCGGCTTCACCGCGGCCGGCGCGACGCTGGTCGCGACGGTGTCGCTGATCGGCGTGGCCGTCGGCGCGGCCTGCCTCGGCCCGCTCACCGACCGGTTCGGCCGCCGCGGCATGCTCATCGGCTCGGTGCTGCTGTTCTCGCTGTTCACCCTGCTGACGCCGCTGGCGCCGAACGTGGCGACGTTCGGGATCTTCCGGTTCGTCGCCGGCCTCGGCCTCGGCGCGTGCATGCCGGTGGCGCTGACGGTGATGTCGGAGAACCTGCCCGCCCGCCGGCGCGCCAGTGCGAGCACGCTCACCATGACCGGCTACCACGTCGGCGCGGTGCTGACGTCGATCCTCGCGCTGGTGGTGGCCGGCGACTGGCACTGGCTGTTCTACGGCGGCGGGGCCGTCGGCCTGCTGGTGGTGCCGCTGATGTGGGTGAAGCTGCCGGAGTCGGCGGCCTACCTGGCATCGCGGGAGGACGCGACGGCCGAGCGCGTCGGACTCCGCGACCTGCTGGGCGCGCGCTTCCGGCGGGTCAGCATCGCGGTGTGGACGGGCTCGTTCATGGGGCTGCTGCTGGTCTACGGGCTCAACACGTGGCTGCCGCAGCTGATGCGGACCGCGGGCTACCCGATCTCGACGTCGATCACGCTGCTGCTGGTGCTGAACATCGGCGCGGTGCTCGGGCTGGTGCTGGCGGGCACGATCGCCGACCGCTTCGGCATCCGGCCGATCGCCCGCATCTGGTTCGGCGCCGGCGCGGTGCTGCTGGCGGCGCTGAGCCTGCGCATCGGGAACGCGTTCCTGCTGAACACGGTCGTGCTGCTGACCGGCGTGTTCGTGTTTTCCGCGCAGGTGCTGATCTACGGGTACGTCGCCCAGGTGTTCCCGGCCCGGCTGCGCGGCACGGCGCTGGGGCTGACTTCGGCGGTCGGACGGCTCGGCTCGATCCTGGGCCCGTTCGTGACCGGCGCGCTGGTCACCGCGGGGGTCGCCTACCCGTGGGGGTTCTACTTCTTCGCCGTGGTGGCCGCGCTCGGGCTGGGTGCGGTGCTGGCGCTGCGCGGGGAGTCAAGGGCCGCGGAGCCGGTGCCGGTGGGCTAGGCCGTTTCTTCCGGACGGCGGCGCATGGTGGGTTCCGGCTGCTCGGCGCGGCGGTCGGAGTCGCGCAGGACCTCGCGGGCCTGGCCTTCGGGATCCTCGCTCTCGACGGCCTGCTCTTCGGGCAGCAGCTCGGCGCGGGTTTCCGTGCGGTCGGGTGTGTCGTCCATGCGTCGCTGGTACCCGCTCGGGAGGGGTCTCAGACACGGGCTCCCCGACCGGGCGGGGTTGTCGGGGCGCGCGGCCCGGGCGGGGCGGGAGGCTTGGGCGGCGCGCGGGCAAGGCAGGCAGCCGGGCGAATCCCGGCTTACGGGCGCGCTGCGGTCCCGCTCCGCCTGAGCGGGCGCGGCCGGGCGGCGGCACGACGGAAACCCCGGCCAGCGAGCGCGCCCCGGCCGCGACGCGACGGAAACCCTGTCCACCGGGCGCGCCCCGCTGGGCTGCCCGGCCGGAGCGGGCAGGAACACGGCGAACGACAGCTGAAGCGAGCAACCGGCTGCGAGCGGCGGCACCCAGCCCGCCTCAGCCACCCGCCGCCCGGCTCACTCGCGCGCCAACCTGCGGCCGGCGGCGTCGCGGCGCAAGCGGTCGGTGTGTTCCGCGATCTCCCCCACCCGTTCCGCCAGCCCGGCGTGGTCGTCCGCCAGGTGGGGCCGGGCCGCGGCCAGGGGTGGGAGCAGCGTTGCCGGGTCGTCGTCGCCGAGGGCGGCGCCGATGCGGTCCGCGCTTTCCTGGGCCGCTGGGCTCAGGCCGTCCAGGGCGCTGACCTGGCCCGCCAGGCGGCGCAGGTCGGCGGAGTTGCGGCGGGCCCAGTCGGCCACCGCCCGGTCGCCCGCGCGGCGGTCGCGTTCCGCGCCGACCCGGGCCTCGCCCGTTCGCTCGCCCGTGTCCGATGGCTGCAGCCGCAGGTAGCGCCGCTCCGCGGCCTGGCGGCTCGCGACGCCCAGGGCCGGGGCCAGCGCCACCCAGCTCGCGCCCGCTCCCCTGGCCGCCGTGATCAGCTCCGGTTCCCAGCCCGCCAGTTCGTCCCGCAGCAGGCGAAGGCCGGCCAGTGCGGCCAGCAGCTGGTCCTGGCCCGCGGTGCCGGCGCGGGCGGCCGCGAGCACGTCGTGGATCCGGTGTACCGCGTCGGCGGGATCGGTCGCGTCCATAGCGTCATCCTTTCGACGACCCTCTTCTTGTCGTCATTTGGACGACATGCTAGAACAGAGTTGATCGAGGTTCGACCCCTTCACGGAGGGTAGCGTGCGTCCCCCAACGACGACGGGTGAGCAGGTCCCGGCGACCGCTCTGCTCGAAGAACTCCTGGAACGGATCGCCGCCGACGTGCCCGGAGCGCTCGGCGCGTCGGTGTCGGTGCACCACCGCGGCCACCTCCCCCGGGTGGCCGCGGCCCGCGGGCTGGCGGGGGTCTTCGTGCCCGCGCAGCTGAACGGGTCCGGCGGCCCGGTCGCCACCGCCGGCCACACCGGGCGGCCGGTCGTGACCGCCGATGTCTTCGCCGACGAACGCTGGCCGTCGCTCACGCTGAGCGGCCTGCTCGAGCACCACCCCGGCTCCGCCTCCGACTGGCCGCGGCTGCGCGGAGTCGCGGCGCTGCCCGCGGCCGCCTGGGACGCCGAAGGCACCTTGGTGCTGTCCGTGGCGCTCGACCGGCCGGCCACCGAGGAGACGCTGGACGTCCTGCGGCGCCACGAACGGCTCGCCGCGATGGCGCTCGTCGTCGGCGAAGCCGCCCAGCCGGACCGGATGGACCAGATGCTGGACCTCCTGCAGTCGCGGGCCGCGCTGGAGGAGGCCAAGGGCATCGTCATCGCCCTGCGGCGCTGCGACCCCGAGGAGGCCTGGACCACCCTGCGGCGGGCCAGCCAGGAGTCCAACGTCAAGGTGCGCGAACTCGCCGTCGCACTGGTGGAACTGCTCGCCGGGGCACCGGCGCCGCAGCCCGGCGGCGAGCGCACGATCCACCCGAGCGGGGCCGCCCGTGACGCCGCCGGGCAGCTGCTGCGCGTCCTGGAACGCGGTTAGGCCGCTTCGACGCGGAAGACCGCGATGCGTTCCGCCGCCGCGGCGACCCCGGCCGGTGTCGCCGCTTCGGCGAGCCCGGTCGTCACGAACCGCTTGCCCACGCTCGGCGGGCTCGTTTCGACCAGCTTCCGCAGCACCGGACGCCGTTCCTCGACCGGCAGTTCGGCCAGCCGCGCGGTGGCCGTCCGGCGGCCCCGGGTGAGTGTGACCGCCGCCGCGGCGCGGACGTTCGCCACCCAGGCCGCCTTCGGGTAGGCCTGGACGATGTAGCGGTGCCCGTCGATCGGGAGCACCGCGATGGGGAACGTGCGCGGGACGCCGGTGCGCCGCCCGGGCACGGTGAGCAGCTGCATCGGGCCGAAGGCGACGCCGAGCCGCTGCAGCCCGACCACGATCTTGTTGCCGGCGTTGACCATCCGGCGGTAGCTCTGCGCTGTTGTCATGACCCGACCGTACACCATTTCATATGAGTCTCATATGATCTGACACTCATACATCGATTGACCCTGACACCGTGTCAGGCCCTATCCCGGACGCATGACGTTCTTCCGCACCGCCACCGAGGTGGCCGCCGGCATCCGCCGGGGCGCGCTTTCGTCCCGCGAACTCACCGAGGGGCTGCTCGCCCGCATCGACGCCGACGACCTCAACGCCGTCGTCGTCACCGATCGCGAAGCCGCGCTGGCCGCGGCCGCGGCGGCCGATCGGGACGCCGCCACCGGGCCGCTGCACGGCGTGCCGATCACCGTCAAGGAGGCCTTCGACGTGGCCGGGCTGCCGACGACGTGGGGCGAGCGCGCGTTCGCCCGCCACCGCGCGGACCGGGACGCCGTGGTCGTCGAACGGCTGCGGGCCGCGGGCGCGATCGTCGTGGGCAAGACCAACGCGCACCACCTGCTCGCCGACTTCGGGCAGACCGCCAACCCGCTCTACGGGCGGACGCTCAACCCGCGCGACCGCACCCGGACGCCCGGCGGCTCCAGCGGCGGCGCAGCGGCCGCCCTCGCCGCCGGGTTGTCCTTTTTGGACTACGGCTCGGACCTGGCGGGCTCGATCCGGATCCCGGCCGCGTACTGCGGCGTCTACGGGCTCAAGCCGACCGCGGGAACCGTTTCACTGCAAGGGTTCCAGCCACCGGGAGCACCCGCACCGCGCCGGGAGTTCCCGGCCGCCGTCGGGCCGCTCGCGCGGTCGGCCGCGGATCTGCGGCTCGCCCTCGACGTGACGGCGGCCCGGCGGCTCGAACCGCCCCGCCGGACCCGGCTCGCGGACTTCCGCGCCGGCGTGGTCCTCGACGCCCCGGCCTGCCCGGTGACCGCCGAAGTGGGCGAGGTCCTGTCGGACGCCGTCGACGCGCTCGCCCGCGCGGGCGTCGGGATCCGCGAAGGCTGGCCGGAGGGCGTGGACCCGGCCGCCCAGGCCGAAGCGTTCGGCTTCCAGGTCGAGCTGTTCTTCGCGAACGGCGACCTCGACGGCGCCGTCGAGCAGGAGCGGCGGCGGCTCGCGGTCACGGCGGCCTGGGACCGGTACTTCCGGGACGTCGACGTCTTCCTCTGCCCGGCCGTCTTCACGACGGCGTTCCGCGACCTCGGCGACCGCTACGCCGACCAGGCGTTCTGGATCGCGCAGGCGTCGCTGCCCGGACTGCCGGCGGTGAGCGCACCGGCCGGCGGCGCGCTGCCGGTGGGGCTGCAGGTCATCGGCGCCGCGCACGAGGACGACACCGCGCTCACGTTCGCGGACCTCGCCGCGGCCGTCGTCGGCGGGTTCACCCCGCCTGGGGAATGATCGGGCGGTGTTCTCGATCGGCGACTTCGCCCGCCACGGCCGGGTTTCGGTGCGGATGCTGCGCCACTACGACGCGCTCGGACTGCTGCGCCCGGCCCGCGTCGACCCGGCGACCGGCTACCGCAGCTACACCGCCGGCCAGCTGGCGCGGCTCAACCGGATCGTCGCGCTGAAGGACCTCGGTTTCACGCTGGAGCAGGTGGCCACGCTGCTGGCCGACGAGGTCACGGTCGAGCAGGTGCGCGGCATGCTCACTCTGCGCCGGGCGGAGCTGGAGGCGTCACTGGCGGAAGGCGCGGCGCGGCTCGCGCAGGTCGAAGCCCGGTTGCGGACGATCGACGCGCCCGACGTCGTGGTGAAGCAGCTGCCGGCGGTGCGGGTGGTCGAGCTGACCGGGATCGCGGCGGGGTTCGCCCCGGAGTCGATCGGCCCGGTCGTCCGCCCGCTGTGCGCGGAACTCGGCCGCCGCCTGCCCGCCGCGGACGTGACCCCGGCCGGGCGGCTGACGTGTTACTACGAGCAACGCGCGGAGGACGAGGTCGTGGTGCACGCGGCACTGCCGGCGTCGATCGGCCCGGGCGACCTGAACGGCCTGGCGGTGGCGGACCTCCCGGCCACGCGCGCGGCGACGCTCGTCCACCGCGGCGCGATCGACGGCGTGCTGCCGAGCTGGCAGGCGCTGGTGCGGTGGATCGCCGACCACGGTTTCGCTTCGGCGGGGGCGCAACGGGAGTTGTACCTGGACTGCCCGGCGGATCCGGCGGGCTGGGTGACGGAGCTGCAGGAGCCGATCAGCTGGCCGGGTGGTGGGCGTGGTCGTCCGTGGTGATGTCGCGGTCCACGTGCTCCGCGTGGTGCAGTGCCTGGGCCAGGAGGCCGCGGACGTGGTTGTCCGCCGCCGAGTAGTAGACGAACGTTCCCTCGCGGCGGCCCTTCACCAGGCCCGCCAGCCTCAGCTTCGCCAGGTGCTGGCTCACCGCCGTCGGGGCCGCGCCGGCCAGTTCGGCCAGGCAGGCCACCGAGGACTCGCCCTGCAGCAGTGCCCACAGGACCTTGATGCGGGTCGGGTCGGCGAGCAGGCGGAACGACTCCGCGGCCAGGTGGACCTGCTCTTCGGTGGGCATGTCGAACTCCGGCAGCGACGCGTGCATGGCGGCAACCTTACTACTTGCGTATCTGCGTGCTTGCGCAGATAGACTGCCACCATGACCGGACCTGGCCACGGCCACGGCCACCGCCACTCGCGGTGGCGCCCGCACAGCCACGACAGCGGTGATCGCGTCGACCACGCCCTCGAGACCAGCCGCCGCGGAGTGCGCACGCTCGTGTGGTCCTTCGCCGCGTTGTTCGTCACCGCGGTCGCGCAGCTCGGGCTCGTGCTGGTCACCGGGTCGGTGGCGTTGCTGGGCGACACCATCCACAACTTCGCCGACGCGCTGACCGCCGTGCCGCTCGGCATCGCCTTCCTGCTCGGCCGGCGGGCCGCGACCCGGCGCTACACCTACGGTCTCGGGCGGGCCGAGGACCTGGCCGGCGTGGTCGTCGTGCTGGTCGTCGCGGCTTCGGCGGCCGTCGCCGGGTACGAATCCGTGGTGCGGCTGCTGCGGCCCGAGCCCGTCGGGCACCCGTGGGTGGTCGCCGCGGCCGGGGTGATCGGGTTCGCCGGCAACGAGCTCGTCGCGCGCTACCGGATCAAGGTCGGCCGCGAGATCGGCTCGGCCGCGCTGGTCGCCGACGGGCTGCACGCGCGCACGGACGGCTTCACCTCACTCGCGGTCGTCGCGGGCGCGGCCGGGGTCGCGCTCGGCTTCCCGATCGCGGACCCGATCGTCGGGCTCGGCATCACCGTCGCGATCCTGTTCGTCCTGCGCGACGCGGCGAAGGAGGTCTTCCGGCGGCTGCTGGACGCCGTCGACCCCGCGTCGGTCGAGCTGGCCGAACGCACCGCCCGTGGCGTCGAAGGCGTGCTCGACGCCCGGGACCTGCGGATGCGGTGGATCGGGCACCACCTGCGGGCCGAGCTGGCGGTGACGGTGGCGGCGGACCTGACCGTCGAAGCCGCCCACGCGCTCGCGCACCAGGTGGAACACCGGCTGCTGCACACGATCCCGCGGCTGGCCGCGGTGGTGATCCACACCGAACCGAGCGCGGGGGCGGACCGGGCGCACGAGGCCGTCGCCCACCACCACTGAGGCTGAAGGGGACGTTCGGCGCATGTCATGAGCCGAAGGGCGCTTTCCTCGCATCGGATGAGCGCACCGTCCCCTTCAGCCGACGGGCTGTTCCGCCGGCTCCGGTTTCGGGCTGAGCACCCCGGCGAACAACGCCGCCAGCACGCACAGGATCACCGGGAGCGCGAAGGTCACGTTCAGCGGCAGCCAGTGGGTCAGGCCGCCGATCACCGCCGGGCCGGCCAGCAGGCCGACGTAGCCGAGGCCGACCACCCGGGCCATCAGCGCGCCGGACGCGCGGGTGTCCAGGTTGCCCGCCGCCGTGAACAGCTGCGGGACGCCGCCCGAGAGGCCGAGGCCGAACAGCGCCCAGCCGACCAGGGACACCGGCACCCAGGGCGCCGCCGCGGCGATCGTCAGGCCCACCGCGGCGAGCGCCGCGCCGTAGCGGACGATCGCCGCCGGGCCCGCCCACGCGGCGACGCGGTCGGTGAGGAACCGGCCGGTCGTCATGGCCACCGCGAAGGCGCCGTACGCGAACGCCGCCGTCGACGCCGACGTGCCGAGCACCTTCTCCATGTGCAGCGCGGCCCAGTCGTTCGCCACGCCCTCGGACAGCATCAGCGCGAGCGCCAGCAGGCCGAGCAGCCACACCACGCGCCCCGGGGTCCGGCGGCGCCCGACCGGCTCCGGCGAATCCGCGACGACGGCCGGTGCGTCGGACGGCTCCATCAGGAACCGCGCGGACACCAGGGAAAGCACGATGCACAGCAGGCCGGTGGCAGTGAGCGTGACGCCGGTGGGTACGCCCGCGCCGAGCGTCGCGGCGCCGATGACGGCCGCGATCGCGCCGCCGATCGACCACATCGCGTGGAAGGCCGCCATGATCGGGCGCGGGTAGGCGCGCTCGACCACGACCGCGTGCGCGTTCATGCCGACGTCGATGGCGCCGTTGCCGAACCCGAACAGCGCGAGGGCGAGCCCCAGCGTCCACCACGAATCCGCGAACCCGGGCGCGCAGAGCGCGAGGCCGAGGAACACCCCCGCGGCGGGCACGAGCCGCCGGTGGCCGAGGCGGTCGACGAGCGGGCCGGACACCTGCATGCCGGCGAAAGCGGCGCCGCCGAGCACGAGCAGCAGCGCGCCCAGGGTGCTGTGCGAGATGCCGGTCGCGCGCTCGACGTTCGGGATGTGCACCACCCACATGCCCATCCCGAACCCGTTGAGGCCGAAGAACATGAAGGTCGCGAACCGGGCGGCGCGCGGGCGGGGTGGGGCGGTCGTCATCGGCTCTCCGTGGTGGTGGGGACGGCGACGTGCACCAGCACGCCGCGTTCGGTCAGCGCCGCACGTTGGTCTTCGGGGGCGCCCGGGTCGGTGATCACGACGTCCGGGCGGTCGGCGGGGCAGATGTGGGCGAGCGCGGCGCGGCCCCACTTGGCGCCGTCGGCGAGCACGATCGTCCGCGCCGACACCGCCAGTGCCTGCCGTTTGACCTCGGCGTCGGCGAGGTCGAAGGCCGTCAGCCCCGCGTCGAGGCCGAGTGCGCACGGGCTCACCACCGCCACGTCGAACCGCAGCGCCCGCAGCGAAGCCAGCGTCAGCGGGCCGACCAAGGCCTGCTCGCCCGGCCGCGGTTCGCCACCGGGCAGCAGGAGGCGGACGCCGGGCGAGTCGGCCAGTTCGCCGGCCGCGTGCAGGGACAGCGGCATCACCGTCACCGGCCGGTCGCGCAGCAGCCGCGCCAGTTCCAGCGCCGTCGTGCCGCTGTCGAGGACGATCGTCTCGCCGTCGCGGATCAGCTCCGCGGCCGCGGTCGCGATGGCCCGCTTCGCCGCGACGGCCGCCGTCGCGCGGGCCGCGAACGGGGGCTCGACGCCGGACGGGGACGCCGGGACCGCGCCGCCGTGAACCCGGCGCAGGACGCCGCGCGAAGCCAGGTTGTCCAGGTCGCGGCGCACGGTCATCTCCGACGCGCCGGTCGCCGCGGCCAGCTCGGCGACGCCCACCTGGTCGGCGTCGCGCAGCCGCTCCACGATCACCTGGTGCCGTTCCGCGCTCTTCACCCCGCGATGCTCGCAAGCCCCGCGCGTTCGCACAACCGATTTGTTCGGACGCTCACGCCGTTTGTGCGAAACACCGCTGCGGCATGATGGTGCCGTGCACGCCGCCGAGACCACCGTGTCCCCGTGACCGGGGGCTACCTGAAGGGCCGGATCCGCCGCGAGGACATCATCACGGCGGCCGCCGTGGCGTACGGCGAACTCGGCTACCACGGCTCGTCGCTGCGCGAGATCGCCAAGCGCGTCGGCATTTCGCACGCCGGTCTCCTCTACCACTTCCCCACCAAGGAAGCCCTGCTCGCCGCCGTGCTCGAACGCCGCGACGCCGACGACTCCGAGCGCGAGCAGCTCCAGGTGCCGGCCGGGCTGGAAGTCCTGCGCCACTTCGTCGCACTGGCCGAGCACAACGTCCGCCACCCCGGGATCGTCGACCTCTACTCGCGGCTGGCCGCCGAAGCGGTCGCGCCGGACCACCCCGCGCACGACTACTTCCAGCGCCACTACCGGGCCGCCCGCGAAGGCGTGCACGAGTCGTTCGAGGTCCTCGCGGCCCGCGGCCAGCTGCGGTCCGGTGTCGACCCCGGGCTGGCGGCGCTGACGTTCATCGCGCTGATGGACGGCCTCCAGGTGCAGTGGCTGACCGTGCCCGGCGACGTGGACCTGGTCGGCTCGCTGCGTTTCTACCTGCAGAACCTGCTCACCGTCCCGTTCTAGAGGGTCTTCGCGTACGGGTCCCATTCCGGCGGCAGCAGCGGCGGGACCTCGACCGTGCTCGCGACTTCCACGCTCTGGCCGCGGGTCATGGACTCGTCGATGGCCAGCATCGCGTCGAGCACGTGGTAGCCGAGCTCGCCGGACGCGCGTTCGGGCACCCCGGCCCGGATCGCCCGCGCCAGCTCCAGCGCGCCGGTGCCGCGGGACGCCGCGTGCCCGGCCGCCGCCAGCTCTTCCGGTTCCTCCTGCCCGAGCAGGTGCAGCCGGGTCGGCTCGTCGAACCGGTTGGGGTCGGGCAGGACGGCCGTGCCGAGCGTGCCGGTCAGCTCGACCAGCCCGGTCCGCTTGAGCGCCGAGTCGAAGCTCAGCACCAGCTGGGCGGACCCGCGCTCGAACTCGACGAGCGCGGTGACCGTGGTCGGCACCAGCACCGGGAACTCCGTCCCGGCCCGCGGCCCGGACCCGACGACCCGGGTGTCCCGCGCCCGCCCGCCGGCCCCGGTGACCCGCCGGACCGGGCCCAGCAGGTGCACCAGCGCCGTCAGGTAGTACGGGCCCATGTCGAGCAGCGGCCCGCCGCCCGGCTGGTAGTAGAACTCCGGTGCCGGGTGCCACACCTCCGGGCCCGGCACCTGGAACAGCGCCAGTGCGGTCAGGGGACGGCCGATCCGGCCCGCGTCGACGGCCCGGCGCGCGGTCTGCAGTGCGGCGCCGAGGACGGTGTCCGGGGCGCTGGCGACGCGCAGGTTCTTCTCCCGTGCCCGATCGAGGAGCTTGCGGCCGGTCTGGCGGTCCAGTGCGAGGGGCTTCTCCGCCCAGACGTGCTTGCCCGCTTCGAGGGCGGCGAGCCCGACCTCGACGTGCGCGACCGGCACGGTCAGGTTGACGACCAGCTCGACGTCCGGGTCGGCGAGCAGCTCGGCCACCGTGCCCGACCGCGGCACGCCGTACTCGGCCGCGCGCGCCGCCGCGCGCCCGGTGTCGAGGTCGGCGATCCGCAGCACGCGGACGTCCGGGAAGCCGGTGAGGTTTTCGAGGTAGGTGCCGCTGATGACGCCGGCGCCGACGAACCCGACGCCGACCGGGCCGCCGGTCACCGGCCCGCGCCGGTCAGGAAGGCGTGGCTGGCGGCGATGGCTTCGAACAGGTCGCCGTCGTAGGCGTCGAACTCGATCACGCGCAGCGCGGCCGGCGCGGCGGCCAGCACTTCGGCGACCGGCACCCGGCCCTGCCCGGCGGGGACCTGGCCGGTGGCGTCGGTGGCGAGCCCGCCGTCCTTGACGTGGATCGCGCGGACCCGGTCGCCGAGCCGCCGCAACAGGGCGGGCGCGTCCTCGCCGCCGGCGGTGGCCCAGTAGGTGTCGACCTCCAGCGCGACGGCCGGGTCGAGCTGGTCGGCGAGGACCTCGAACGCGCTGCGGCCGCCGATCCGGGACGTCAGCTCCCACCAGTGGTTGTGGTAGCCCACGCGCACGCCGTGCTCGGCCGCGAGCTTGGCGGCCGCGTTGAGCGCCTCCGCCGTCGCCGCGATGTCGCCGGAGTTCTGCCACTGCTCGGGCTTGACCAGCGGGTCGATCACCAGGCCGATGCCCAGCTCGGCGGCCGCGGCGAACACCGCCGCCTGGTCGGCGCCGAGCAGGCGGGCGTGCGCGGTCGGCGCGGTCAGGCCGTTCGCGGGCAGCCCGGCCCGCAGCGCCTCGGCGTTTTCGACGACGCCGTACGGCTCCACCTGCGTGAAGCCGATCGCGGCGAGCCGCCGGAGGGTGTCGGCGGGATCGGCCGCGAAGGCGTCGCGGACCGAGTACAGCTGCACGGAAAGGTCGCTCATCCCCAGCTCCTGAAGTCACGTGGGCCCTGCCAAATTTCTACCACTCGGTCAGAATTGGCACCAGGGAATCGGCGCCCGGTCCACCGGACGGCGGCACGACGTGCCCGGCGTCACGACGGCCCGTGTTTTGGCAAGCCGCCGTTGGGGCAGTAACGCCGGTGAGCGGACGGAACGAACCGACGCGGGAGGTGCCGGCAGTGGACAGGACAGGGGACGAAGTGGACACGGGGGCCATCGGCCACCCGGGCTCCCGTCGCGACCTGACGGAACTGTCCGAGGCCGCGCGCGACCTCGACCGCCGGATCGAACAGCACCTCGAGCGGCTGCGCCGGGAACGCGCCGAGCGCGCCCGCGACGACATCCCGGACCAGCGGCTGCGCCCGAGCGGCTGACCTCGCCTTCACCGCCCGGACGCGACCTACTACGCTGGGTGGCGCACCGCCACCCGCCGAAGTCCTGCGAGGTCGCCATGTCCGAGACCCTGTCCCCGAGCCAGAAGCCGGTGGGAGTCGATCCCGACCGGCCGAGCATCGCGCGGATCTACGACGGGTTCCTCGGCGGCAACAACTACTACGAGGTCGACCGCGTGGTGATGGAGAAGATCCGCACCGCGGTCCCGGAAGCGGTCGACATCGCCCGCGGCAACCGCGGGTTCCACAACCGCGCGCTGCGGATGCTGGCGGCGCAGACCGGCATCCGGCAGTTCCTCGACTGCGGCTCCGGCCTGCCGACCGCGGAGAACACGCACCAGATCGTCCAGCGCATCGACAAGGACCACACGGTCGTCTACGTCGACAACGACCCGGTGGTTCTCGCGCACGGCCGCGCGCTGCTCGTCGAGAACGACTTCACGCACATGGTCGAAGCGGACATCTTCAAGCCGGAAGCGGTGCTCGGGAACGACGACGTGCGGCAGCACATCGACTTCTCCGAGCCGGTCGCGCTGCTGCACGTCGGCACCATGCACCACTTCGAGGGCGACGGCGCCGTCGACGTCATGCGCGAGTACATCGACGCGCTCGCCCCGGGCTCCTACGTGGTCCTGTCGCACTTCTTCGACCCCGAAGTGCCGGAGCTGACCGAGATCGCCAAGCGCATCGAGCAGATCCTCGTCCAGGGTCCGCTGGGCGCCGGCCGGTTCCGCACCCGCCCCGAGATCGAAGCCATGCTGCCGGGGCTCGAGTTCGTCCAGCCCAACGCCACTTCGGAGCCGGGGCTGGCCGTGTGCGACGAGTGGTGGCCGGACGGCCCCCGCCTCACCCCGCTGTCCGGTTCGGCGAAGTGCGTGGCGGGGATCGTCGGCGTCAAGCGCTAACGGAGCCGCCACAGGTGGTCGGCGGTCCCGGTGTCGCCGAACTGCACCACCTGGGCGCTGTCCGCCGTGGACATCACGTCGACGCCGAGCACCTTGCCGGAGTTGCGGTTCACGATCCGGAACCAGCCGCTGCCGTCGTCGCGCAGGCGCCACTCGTGGTCGGGCGTGCCGTTGTCGGTGAACTGGACGACGATCGCGCTGTCCGCTGTGGACATCCGATCGACGCCCAGCACCTTGCCCGAGTTGGCGTTGCGGATCAGGAACCAGCCGGCCGCCGTGGGCTCGAACGTCCACCGGTGGTCCGCGGTGCCGTTGTCGGCGAACTGCACCACCCGTGCACTGTCCGCCGTGGACATCCGGTCGACGCCGAGCACCTTGGCGGAGTTGCGGTTCTCGATCCGCACCTGCCCGTCCGGCACCAGCTGCCACAGGTGATCGGGTGTCCCGGAGTCGGCGAACTGCACCACCTGCGCGCCGTCCGCGGTCGACATCCGATCGACGCCGAGCACCTTGCCGGAGTTGCGGTTCTTCAGCCGCCACCAGCCGTCGCCGCTGTCGACCGGCTGCCACAGGTGGTCCGCCGTCCCGTTGTCGGTGAACTGCACGACGATCGCACCGTCCGCTGTGGACATCCGATCGACACCCAGCACCTTGCCCGAGTGGTGGTTGCGGATCCGGTACCAGCCGTCGCCGTTCGCGACCAGGTGCCAGACGTGGTCGTCGGTGCCGTTGTCGGCGAACTGGACCACCCGCGCACTGTCCGCCGTGGACATTTGATCGACGCCGAGCACCTTGCCGGAGTTGCGGTTGACGATCCGGAAGCCCGCTCCCCCGCCGCCGGCCGGCCACGGGTTCCCGTCCGGCGAAGCGGTCGGGAACGCCGTGATCCGCAGCCGCGCCGCGCCCATCGGGATCAGCGTGACCGTCTCCACCGGGGCGTCGCTGCGGGCCGGTGACGCCTGCAGCGGAGTGACGACGTCCTGGTCGTCCGCGGTCCACTCGGCGATCTTCCGCGCGGTCGCGGTGATCTTGACCGGCGCCGCGTCCGGAGTGAACGGGTTGGCCGGGAGCGCCCCGCCGGCCGCGGCGAAGGTCAACGCCGTGTCCGGGGCCAGTCCGTAGTTCCACGGCGTCGTCGCGTGCACCGCGTACTCGGGGAACTGCGCGGTCCCGCCGAGCCGCTCGTAGCTTTCGCCGATCTTCAGCGAGTACGTCAGCGGCCCGTGGTCGACGGACACGGAACCGTGGTTCGCCTGCCACGTCCGCAGGGTCGTGCGCTGCGGGAGCGTCAGCGTGACGACGTCGCCGTTCGTCCAGGTCCGGTCGACCTTGACGAACGACGGCCCGGCCGCCGCCGCGACCGGCGCGCCCGCGACGGTGAGCCGCGGCGCCGCGCACCAGGCCGGGATCCGGAAGTAGAGCGGGAACGCCAGCCGCTTCGGCGTCCGGACCGTGAAGGTGACCAGCTCGGAGAACGGGTAGGTGGTGTCCTCGGCGATGGTCACGGCGGTGCCGTCGCCGACCTTCGCCGTGACGCTGCTCGCGGAGTACATCGCCGCGGCGAGCCCGTTGTCCGGCGTGGCGAGCCAGAGTTCTTCGGTGAAGTACGGCCAGCCCATGCCGTAGTTGTGCGGGCAGCAGCGGTACTGGTCGACGCCCGGCAGGTAGGCCTGCATCGCGAAGCCGTTCTGGAACTGGCCTTCGCTCTTGGGCACGTTGTCGAGGTCGACGCTGTTGGCGCTGGTGATGTAGTGCACCGCGCGCCCGTCCGGGTCGAGCGAGGCGGGCAGGGAGTTGAAGGCCAGGTCCTCGCAGCGGTCCGCCCACACCGGGTCGCCGGTCAGCCGGGTGAGCAGCTGGTGACTGGCCATGAACTCGACGATCCCGCAGGTTTCGAAGCCCTGCCGCGGGTCGCCGAAGCCCGGCCGGGCGTTCTCGTCGCCGGCGAACCCGCCGCCGGGGAACTGGCCGTAGGTGGCCATGACCGTGTCGTAGTCGGCGTAGGTGGCCTGGGTCAGGCTCGCGTTGCCGGACCGCAGCGCGTACTGGGCCGGTTCGCGGAAACCCTGGGCGATGTTGACGTTGTGCAGGCTCGGGAGGTTGTTCACCCAGCTCGCGCCGTAGGCGTGGATCTTGTCGGCGAGGTCGAGCAGGAACGGGTCGCCGGTGCGGTTGAACAGCCAGAACACGCTGTCCAGGCCGTCGCCCCAGCGGACGGACACCCAGCTGGAGTCGAACGCGCTCTTGCCCTGGGCGTTCATGTAGCGGAGGAAGCGGGTGAGGAACGGGACGATCCGCGCGTCGCCGGTGTACTCCTGCCAGGAACGCAGCGCCTGCAGCAGCGGCAGGTACGGCCAGAAGTCGGGGCCGTTGTTCAGCGCGGTGCGCAGGGCCGCCGGGCCGAAGAACCCGTCGGACTGCTGGGTGGCGAGGATGGCGTCGATCCACTTGGCGGCGGTGGCTTTCGCGGTGGCGTCGCCGGTGACCGCGGCGAGGTCGACGTAGCCGCGCAGCCAGTACGGCACTTCCTCCCAGCCGCCGCGCTCCGGGTGGACCCAGCCGCTGGTCGCGAAGTCGAGGAAGTGCGACGTCTCGGCGTAGTGCCCGCAGAGGCCGTCGAGCTGGAGCCGCAGCTGCCCGGCGAGCCAGCCGCGGGCGGTGACGGCGCCGGGCGGGAGCTTGAGGAAGGCGGTGGGCCGCAGCGGCGCCGCGTTCGGCGTGTAGAGGCCGCCGTACGCGGGGGCGACCGTCCGGCGGCGCAGCGCGCCGGCGACGGCGTCCGGTGCGTTCGCCCCGGTCAGCAGCGTGGCGGCGACGGCTCCGGTGACGAACTGCCTGCGGCTCAGCGACACGGGTATCAGCCTCCGCTCGTCGTTACAACGTTGTAAAAGCAGTCTTACCCGGTTGATACAACGTTGTAAATCCGCCGTTCGTCGGCGCCGCGGGGTCAGGCGATGGTGCGGATGCGGCGGATCGCGAAGTAGACCAGCGCCGCCGTCAGCACCGCGAAGATGCCGGTTTCGATGGCTTGGAACGCCCAGAACCGGTCCCCCGGCTGGAATTCCAGCCAGTTGGCCGTGCCGGGGTCGGCCGGGCACTGCCCGGCCGGGCACGGGCCGATCCGGGCCTGCGGGAGCACCACCCGCCCCGCCTCGTCGCGGACGCTCTGGGTCAGGACCCAGTCGCCCGACGCCGGGTTCGGCGTCTGCGTGCCGGCCGGGGAGAAAGTCCGCACCTGCGCCGGCAGGTAGCGCGGCCGGGCGAGGACCTCGACCGCGACGCGGACCACCGCGTACCCGGCCAGCGCGAGCGCCATCGCCGGGACCACGCGCCGCCAGTACGTCCCCGCGAAGATCCCCAGCGCCAGCGCGAAGAGCGTGTACACCACCGGCACGATGCCCTGGACGTCGAACGCGAGGAAGGCGAGCCGGCCGGTGCTCGCGGTGACCAGCGGCTCGAACCACCACGACACGCCCAGCGCGTACCCGGCCGCCAGTACCGCCGTGATCGCGCCGGTCAGGCCGAACGTCGTGAGCGCCCACCGCAGCCGGCTCACACCCTGGGTCCACACCAGGCGGTGGGTGCCCTGCTCGACCTCGCGGGCCACCAGCGGCGCGCCGAAGAACACGCCGACCAGCGCCGGCAGGACCACGAACAGGACGGCGACGAACTGCAGGTTCCCGAACTCCCGCTGGAACTGGTGGCTGAGGCTTTCGCACCGCGCCACCGCTTCGGTCTGCGTGACCATCGACGCGGTGCCGAGCGCCGCGCGGCACGCCCCGAGGCCGTAGCCGTCGAACTTCTCGCGCATCGCCAGTCCCGTCGGCACCACGACCGCGGCGAGCAGGCCGAACACGACGAGCGTGAACAGCGCGGGCTTGCGGTGGCGGCGCCAGGTCAGCCAGAGCACGCGGGCACCTCCGCCGCGCCGAGGTGCCCGAGCACCAGGTCTTCCAGGCCGACTTCATGCTCTGTCCACAGTGGATCGATCGGCCCGGCGCGGCGCACCAGCAGCGTCGCCTGGCGTGCGGAGTGGTGAGCGCGGATGATCTGCGCGACGCCCGCGATGTCGTCGCTGCCGGCCCGCGGGCCGACGACCGTGCGGTGCGCGTCGAGCAGTTCGTCGACCGGCCCGGCCAGCCGGACGCGGGCGTCCTGGAGCACGATCAGGTGATCACAGGTGCGTTCGAGGTCGGTCAGCAGGTGCGACGACAGCAGCACGGTGGTCCCGTCCTCGGCCACCGCGCCCATGAGCGTCCGCAGGAACTCGCGGCGGGCCAGCGGGTCCAGGCTCGCGATGGGTTCGTCGAGCAGGAGGAGCCGCGGCCGCTTGGCCAGCGCGAGCGCCAGCGCGACCTGTGCGCGCTGCCCGCCCGAGAGCTTGCCGGCCGGCCGGTCCGGCGGAACGCCGGCGAGCCGCTCCCGCGCCGCCGCGGCGTCCCAGCGGCGGTTGAGCTTGCCGCCCATGGTGATCAGCTCGGCGGTGGTGAAGTCCCGGTAGAGCGGGGTGTCCTGAGCGACGAACCCGATTTCGGCGAGCGCGGCGGCGGGCGGGTGGCCGAACACCCGCACCTCGCCCGAATCCGGCCGCAAGAGCCCGGCGGCCAGGTGCAGGAGGGTGGTCTTACCCGCACCGTTCGGCCCGACGAGGGCGACGATCCGCCCGGCGGGGACGGCCAGTGCGCAGTCGCGCAGGGCCCAGGTGCGCCGGTAGCGCTTGCCCAGGCCGCGGGTTTCGACCGCCAGCTCCATCCCGGCCCCCTAGTGCCAGCGCGGCAGCGGAGTGCCGCGCGCCGGCCCACGCCCCCACGAACCGCGCACCGACGTTTCGACCGCCAGCTCCATCTCCGGCCCCCACTACGCGCGCGGCGCCGCTGTCCCGCGCACCGTCGTCTCGATCAGCGCCGCGATGTCGTCCGGCGTCATCCCCGCCGCCTCGGCGCGCTCCAGCCAGGCGACCAGCTCGTCCCGCAGGTGTGCCTGCGCGCCCAGGGACGGGCCGGCCAGGTCGCGCGTCACGAACGTGCCGACCCCCGGCCGTCCCTCGGCCAGGCCTTCGAGGACCAGCTCGCGGTAGGCCTTGAGCACCGTGTTCGGGTTGATCGCCAGGTCCTGGGCGACGTCGCGGACCTTCGGCAGCTGGTCGCCGGGGCGCAGCAGGCCGACCCGCAGCGCCTGCTTCACCTGCACGGCGAGCTGCATGTACGTGGCGACCCGGGAACGGCCGTCCAGGACGAACTCGATCACCGGACCTCCTACTGTCCTACGGCAGTAAGACAACACCGGGAAGCGCGGCGCTGTCAAGGCGGCTCCCGCGGGCATAGGGTCTCGACCGAGAGGCACACCGGCACCGGGAGGCAGGCATGTCGTTGTTGGACGGGCTGAGCGAGGCGATCACCTCGGGAGCGGTCGAGATCGTCGACCTCACCGCGCCCCTGAGCTCGAGCACGCCGATCCTGCAGTTGCCGGAGCCGTTCGCCAACACCATCCCCTTCCGCCTCGAAGAGATCAGCCGCTACGACGAGCGCGGGCCGCGCTGGTACTGGAACGACATCCACACCGGCGAGCACACCGGCACCCACCTCGACGTCCCGGTGCACTGGGTGTCCGGAAAGGACGGTCACGACGTCTCGCGGGTGCCGCTGAAGACGCTCGTCGCGCCCGCGGTCGTCCTCGACTTCTCCGCGCGGGCGGCGCAGGACCCGGACTTCCTGCTGTCCGTCGACGACGTCCGCGCCTGGACGGCCGAGCACGGGCCGCTGCCCGACGGCGGCTGGCTGCTCTACCGCACCGGCTGGGACGCGCGCAGCGAGGACCAGGGCGACTTCCTCAACGCCGACGAGACCGGGGCGCACTCCCCCGGCGTCTCGCCCGAGTGCGCGCGGTGGCTCGCCGAGGAAACGCCGATCACCGGCCTCGGTGTCGAGACCGTCGGGACCGACGCGGGGCAGGCACCCGCGCTCGAGCCGATGTTCCCCTGCCACGAACTCCTGCTGGGCGCGGGGAAGCACGGCCTGACGCAGCTGCGGAACCTGGCCGCGCTGCCGCCGACCGGGACGCTGCTGGTGGTCTCGCCGCTGCCGATCGTCGGCGGCTCCGGCAGCCCGGCGCGCGTGCTGGCGCTGGTGGAGCGGTGAACGTCGCGGAGCTCGTCGGCCGCACCCTCGCCGGCCTCGGCGCCGGCACCGCGTTCGGGGTGGTGGGCAGCGGCAACTTCGAGGTGACCAACGCGCTGCGCGCGGGCGGCGTCCGGTTCGTCGCCGCCCGCCACGAGGGCGGTGCCGCGAGCATGGCCGACGCCTACGCCCGGATGAGCGGGAAGGTGTCGGTGCTGTCGCTGCACCAGGGCTGCGGGCTGACCAACGCCGTCACGGGGATCACCGAAGCCGCCAAGAGCCGGACGCCGATGCTCGTGCTGACCGCCGACTCCGCGGGCGCGTCGGTGCTGTCCAACTTCCGCGTCGACCAGGACGGCCTGGCCGCCGCGGTCGGGGCGGTGCCGGAGCGCGTGCACTCGGCGGCGAGCGCGGTCGCCGACACCGTGCGGGCCTTCCGGACCGCGCGCCAGCAGCGGCGGACGGTCGTGCTGAACCTCCCGCTCGACGTCCAGGCCGCGCCCGCGCCCGCGCCGCCCCCGCTGCCGGCCGTCCCCGGCCCCGCGGCGGTGCGACCGGACCCCGCTTCGGTGGCCGCGTTCGCGGACCTCCTGGCGGCCGCCGAACGGCCGGTGTTCATCGCCGGCCGCGGCTCCCGCGGCAGCCGGGAACCGTTGCGGGAACTGGCTTCGCGGTGCGGTGCGCTGCTGGCGACGTCCGCCGTCGCGCACGGGCTCTTCCACGGCGACGAGTTCGCGATGGGCATTTCGGGCGGGTTCGCGTCGCCGGCCGCGGCCGAGCTGATCCTGGGCGCCGACCTCGTCGTCGGCTGGGGCTGCGCGCTGAACATGTGGACCACCTGGCACGGCAAGCTCCTCAGCCCGCACGCGAAACTCGTCCAGGTCGACGTCGAGCAGGCGGCCCTCGGCGCGCACCGGCCGGTCGACCTCGGCGTCGTCGGCGACGTCGCGGGCACCGCGGCCGAGGTGCTGGCCGTGGCGAAGGAGCGCGAGGGCTACCGCACCGAGTACGTCGCCGCCCGGATCGCGGCCGGGCGCTGGAACGACGTCGAGCACGAGGACCTGTCCCGCGGCGGGCGCATCGACCCGCGGACGCTGAGCAAGCTCCTCGACGAGCTGTTGCCGGCGGAGCGGATCGTCTCGATCGACTCCGGCAACTTCATGGGTTACCCGAGCGCCTACCTCTCGGTGCCCGACGAGCACGGATTCTGCTTCACGCAGGCGTTCCAGAGCATCGGGCTGGGCCTGGGCACGGCGATCGGCGCGGCGCTCGCCCGCCCGGACCGCCTGCCCGTACTGGGCACCGGCGACGGCGGGTTCCACATGGCACTGTCCGAACTGGACACCGCGGTCCGGCTGAAGCTGCCGCTGGTGGTCGTCGTCTACAACGACGCGGCCTACGGCGCGGAGATCCACCACTTCGGCGACGCCGACATGACGACGGTCCGCTTCCCCGACTCCGACCTCGCCGCCGTCGGCCGCGGCTTCGGCTGTGCGGGCGTGACGGTCCGGTCGGCCGAAGACCTGTTCGCGGTGCGCGAGTGGCTGGCCGGCCCGCGGACCGCGCCGCTGGTGATCGACGCGAAGATCGCCGACGACGGCGGTTCGTGGTGGCTCGCGGAGGCGTTCCGGCACTGACCCGGCCTTGACAACCGCCCGGCCCCGGCTGAATGCTGGTCGAGTTGTCTTACAGTCGTAAGACAGTGGGGGAACTAGTCATGGAGCCTCGATGCGACTCTTCCTGGCCGTCCTGGCGGCCGTCACCCTGTTCGCCGCACCGGCGGACGCGGGTCAGCCCCGCCCGCCCGCCGACCCCGCGGGCGCTCTCCTCGCCGCGTTCGACGACCACGCGATCGTCGCGAAGTCCAGCCCGGACGTCGGGCCGTTCCTGTTCGACCTCGTCCGCGACCCGCGCTTCCCCGGCCGCGTGAACGACATCGCCGTGGAGTGCGGGAATTCGCTGCTGCAGCCGTTGCTGGACAGCTACACCGCCGGCGGCGACGTCCCGGACATCAGCCGCGTCTGGCGCGACACGACCCAGCCGAGCTGCGGGTTCTCGACGTTCTACGAGCAGCTGTTCGCGCTGGTGCGGCAGGTCAACACGACGCTGCCCGCCGAGCGGAAGATCCGCGTGCTGGCGTGCGACCCGCCGGTCGACTGGAGCCGCGTCCAGGCCCCGGCCGACCTGGAGCCGTTCCTGGACCGCGACGCGACGATCACCTCGGTGGTCGAAACGCAGGTGCTGCGGAAGCACCGGAAAGTCCTGATGCTGTTCGGCCTCGGGCACCTCACGCACGACGGCGGCAGTGGCGCGGTCGCGCAGCTGGAGCGCGCGCACCCCGGGGCGGCGTACGTCGTCGCGGACCACCGCGGGTTCACCGCGGACAACGCCCGGCTCGAGCAGCGGCTGGGGTCGTGGCCCGCGCTGGTGCCGCTTCGGGGGTCTTGGCTGGGCGGGCTCGAGACGATGTACTTCCCGGTGAACCGCGACTACCCGCCGGGCACCCGGGGATACCCGGGCGTGGACGCGTACCTGTACGAAGGACCGGCGGCCACCCTGCTGCGTGAACCGCTGTCGGCGCGGGCGATCCTGGACACGAACTACCTGAACGAACTGCGGCGGCGGGCGACCGCGATCCAGGCCCCGCCGGACGGGCTCGAGTGGCCGGAGTTCTTCTTCGAGCGGGAGCGCACGTCCGGAGTCCTGCTGCGCGGCTAACGGACCGGGTGCGACACCCAGACGTTCGGCTCGACGTAGACCGCGAAGTCCTGGGCCGTCGAGACGAACACCGGGGCGAGCGCGCCCGGGACGGTCACGGCGCCGTCGCGGTCGAACGGCAGCCCCGTCCAGCGCCGCCAGTCCTCGAGCGGCGCCTGGACCGTCGCCGAGCAGGGGGCGACGGCTTCGATGCGGCCGCCCGCGCGGACGTGGGTGCGCAGCCAGCGGTCGGCGGGCAGCCCGTCCGCGCGGGTCTCCGCGGCGTACTCGCGCATCGGCCTCGACGGCACCGCCGCCTTGTCCGGCGGCCGGACCGGGATCACCAGCGACCCCAGTCCGGCCGCCGCCGCGGCTTCGCGCATCGCCGCCAGCACGGTGCCGGAGTGGCCACGGCCCTGGTGCTCCGGGTGCACGGCGATCTCCAGCGCGCCCGCGGTGTCCGGCTCGGCGTCGTCGAGCGCGTCCTCCGCGGCCCACACCGCCACCTCGTCCCAGCCGCGGGCGGGCAACTCCCCGCGGCCGCGGAACGGCACCATGATCCCGCGGGCGATCGGCTGCTCGTGCGCCAGCAACGCCACGACGAGGTGCGGCCAGCGGCGCGCCACCCGGCGGCCGCGCACCAGCAGGCTCGTGAGGCTGCCCGCCATGAACGCCGGCGAACCCGGCGGGTACGGGATGGCGTAGACGGCTTCGGCCAGGTCCGGCCGCCGCGCCAGCGTCGTGAGCACGTCAGCTGCCCCGGGACCACGACTCCAGCGCGATCAACGTCTTCGTCCCGGTCACCTGGTGGTGCCGCCGGATCTCGTCGATCGTCTTCTGCAGGTGGGCCATGTCGCGCACCCGCAGCCACACCAGCGCGTCCGGGTCGCCCGCGATCGTGAACACCGCCTGGGCCTCGGGCATGCGGGTCGTCGTGCGCAGGATCTCCGCGACCTTCGTGTTGCCGACGAAGCGCAGCTCGGTGAACGCCTCGATGCCCCAGCCCAGCTTCGCGTGGTCGACCTGGACCGTGAAGCCGGTGATCACGCCGGTCTCCCGCAGCCGGTCGATGCGGCGCTTGACCGCGGC
Source organism: Amycolatopsis sp. cg9 (assembly GCF_041346945.1). Classification (NCBI taxonomy): domain Bacteria; kingdom Bacillati; phylum Actinomycetota; class Actinomycetes; order Pseudonocardiales; family Pseudonocardiaceae; genus Amycolatopsis; species Amycolatopsis sp. cg9. The sequence continues at coordinate 9,407,268 of NZ_CP166850.1, forward strand.
CGTGGAGAGGGTGACGCGGCCGGCGATGTCGGACAGCGTCCGGCGGGCGTCCTCGCGCAGCAGGCCGAGGATCTCGTGGTCGGTCGCGTCGAGCAGCTCTTCGGGCATGCGCAGGAGCGTAACTCCGCGCAAAAAACCGAGCCAGCCGGCGCGTAGAGCCAAGGAAGTTTGCGTATAGGGTTCCGGAACGCCAACGCCTGTTGCGTCGCTGTGGCCGGCGTCGCACTGTGCCCGGAAGCACATCGAGAGGAGCCGCGCCGTGGAGACGTTCACGCTCGAAGACCGCTATCTGCGGGAGGCGGGAACCGTGCACCTGACCGGGGTGCAGGCCCTGGTCCGGCTGCTGTTCGACCGCGTCCGGCACGACCGCGCCCAGGGCGGCGACCCCGCCGTCTTCGTCTCGGGCTACGAGGGCTCCCCGCTGGCCGGGTACGACCTCGAGCTCGGCCGCCGCTCGACGCTGCTGGAGAAGCACGACGTCGTGCACCGGCCCGGGCTCAACGAGGAGCTGGCCGCGACCTCGGTGATGGGCAGCCAGCTCGTCGCGGGCGCCGGCGGGCAGCGCGGGGTCACCGGGTTCTGGTACGGCAAGGCCCCCGGCCTCGACCGGGCCTCCGACGCCCTCCGCCACGCCAACCTGGCCGGTACCGACCCGCGCGGCGGCGCGGTCGCGCTCGTCGGCGACGACCCGAACGCGAAGTCCTCGACCGTCCCCTGCGCGTCCGAGCTCGCCCTCGCCGACCTGGCGATCCCGATCCTCTACCCGGCCGACTCCCAGGACGTCCTCGACCTCGGCATGCACGCGGTCGAGCTGTCCCGCGCGGCCGGCGTGTGGACGTCGCTGAAGGTCGTCGCGAACGTCGCCGACGCGTCCGGCACGGCCACCGTGAGTCCGCGGTGGACCGCGCCGGAGATCGAGCGGGCGTACCGGCACACCCCGACGTCCCGGCTGCTCGGCACCAGCCTCGCCGAGCTGGAACGCAGCCTGTTCACCGTCCGGCTCCCGCTGGTCACCGATTACCTGCGCGCGAGCGGCGTCAACCGCATCACCGCGCGCGGGCCCGCCGACCGGATCGGCATCGTCTCCGCCGGCAAGTCCTACCTGGACCTCCAGCAGGCGCTGCGCGCGCTCGGCCTCGACGCGGGCGCCCTGGAAAAGTACGGGATCCGCGTGCTCAAGCTCGGCGCGATCCACCCGCTGGAGCCGTCGATCGTCCGCGAATTCGCCGACGGGCTCGAGGAAATCGTCGTCGTCGAGGAGAAGCGCTCGTTCGTCGAGTCCGCCCTCAAGGAGGTCCTCTACGGCGTTCCCGGCGCCCCCGCGGTCACCGGCAAGAAGGACCGCGACGGCCGCACGCTGTTCACCGAACTCGGTGAGCTGGAACCGGACGGCGTCGCGGCCGGGCTGGCCCGGCGGCTGCCCGGGGGCATCCCGTCGGTCGACGCCTTCAAGTCCCGCCGCCGCCGCGAGCGCATCTCGGTGCCGCTGCTCGCGCGGACGCCGTACTTCTGCTCGGGCTGCCCGCACAACTCGTCGACGAAGGTCCCGGAGGGCACGCTCGTCGGCGGCGGCATCGGCTGCCACACGATGGCCCTGTTCATGGAGCCCGACCAGGTCGGCACCGTCCTCGGCGTGACGCAGATGGGCGGCGAGGGCACGCAGTGGATCGGCATGGCGCCGTTCGTCGAGGCCGAGCACTTCGTGCAGAACATCGGCGACGGCACCTTCACCCACTCCGGCAGCCTCGCGGTCCGCGCGGCGGTCGCGGCCGGCGTCAACATCACCTACAAGCTGCTCTACAACTCCGCCGTGGCGATGACCGGCGGCCAGGACGCGGTCGGCGGGCTGCCGGTCGAGAAGGTCGCCGAGCTGCTCCTCGTCGAAGGCGCGAAGCGGGTCGTGATCACCAGCGACGCGCCCGCGAAGCTGCGGCGCCGCAAGCTCCCCGCCGGCGTCGAGGTGCGCGACCGCACGGAACTCCTGGCCACGCAAGAAGAACTCGCCGCCGTCAAGGGCGTCACCGTGCTGATCCACGAGCAGGAGTGCGCGGCCGAGAAGCGCCGGAAGCGCCGCCGCGGCAAGCAGACCACGCCGACGACCCGCGTGGTCATCAACGAGCGCGTCTGCGAAGGCTGCGGCGACTGCGGGACGAAGTCGAACTGCCTGTCCGTGCAGCCGGTGGCGACCGAGTTCGGCCGCAAGACCGCGATCCACCAGTCCTCGTGCAACGTCGACTACTCCTGCCTGGCCGGGGACTGCCCGTCGTTCGTCACCGTGGTACCGACCGGGAAGAAGCAGCGGCGCAAGCTGACCGAACTGGCCGCCGGCGCCGTTCCCGCGCCTCCGATGGCGGGCACGGACTTCACCGTGCGGATCACCGGCATCGGCGGTACCGGCGTGGTCACCGTGACGCAGATCCTCGCGACGGCGGCGGTGCTCGACGGGCGGCACGTCCGCACGCTCGACCAGACCGGGCTGGCGCAGAAGGGCGGCGCCGTCGTCTCCGACCTCAAGGTGACGGCGGAGCCGGTCGAGCAGGCACCGAAGCTCGCCGCCGGCGAGTGCGACCTGTACCTGGCGTGCGACGCGCTCGTCGGGGCGGACGCGACGAACCTCGCCGTGGCGGACGCCGCGCGGACGACCGCCGTCGTGTCGACCACCGAGGTCCCGACCGGGCGGATGGTCGTCGACACGACGGTGTCCTTCCCGGCCCCCGGCAGCGTCCTCGCGCCGCTGGAGGCCGCGGCCGCGCGGACGGTTTCGCTCGACGCCCGCGGCCTGGCCGAGGAGCTCTTCGACGACGACCAGTTCGCCAACGTGCTCCAGCTGGGCGCCGCCTACCAGACCGGCGCGATCCCGCTGCCGGCGTCGGTGATCGAGCGCGCGATCGAACTGAACGGCACCGCGGTGCAGGCGAACCTGCAGGCGTTCCGCCGCGGCCGTCAGCTCGTGGCCGAGCCCGAGGCGCTCACGACGGCCCCGGCGCCGGCGCGCCCGGTCGCGCAGCCGTCCGCACGCAAGCTGGTGCACGCCGAGCCCGGCTCCGAGCTGGCGCGGCTGCTGGACGTCCGGATCCCGGACCTGGTCGCCTACCAGGACAAGCGGTACGCCCGCGCGTACGCCGAGTTCGTCGAGCGGGTGCGGGTGCTGGAGGACGGGCCGACGGAGATCACCGAGGCCGTCGCGAAGCACCTGTACAAGCTGATGGCGTACAAGGACGAGTACGAGGTCGCCCGGCTGTCGCTCGACCCGGCGTTCACCGACGGCCTCGCGGAGCAGTTCGGCGAAGGCACGACGTACGCCTACCGGCTGCACCCGCCGGTGCTGCGGGCCCTCGGCATGAAGCGCAAGATCAGCCTCGGCCCGTGGTTCCGCCCGGGGTTCCGGCTGCTGCACGCACTGCGCAAGCTGCGCGGCACGCGGCTCGACCCGTTCGGCCGCGCCGAGGTGCGGCGGGTGGAGCGCGAGCTGGTCGAGGACTACCGCGGCACGATCCTGACCGCGTTCCGCGCGTCCGACGTGGACCGGGCCCGGGTGCTCGCGCTGGCCGAGCTGCCCGACCTGGTGCGGGGCTACGAAGACGTCAAGCTGGCCAACGTGGCGCGGTACCGGGAGAAGCAGGCGGAGCTGCTCACGCTCGTAAGTAGCTGAGCATCGCGGTGGCCTGGCCGGGGACGCGCAGCTTCGCGCTGACGTCCCCGGCGTGCTGCCGGGCGGCGTCGGTGCCGATGCCGAGCAGCCGCCCGATGGTCGGCACCGAGTGCCCCTCGGCCAGCAGCGCGACGACCTCGCACTCGCGGTCGGTCAACGCCGCCACCGGATCGCCGGGACGCCGCCGTGCCAGCTGGACCGCCACGACGTCCCGGTCCAGCACCGTGCCGCCGGCGGCGACGCGCCGGAGGGCGTCGAGGAACTCGTCGGGCTTGCCGACGCGCTCCTTGAGCAGGTACCCGGCGCCGCCACCACCGGCGGCCAGGAGGTCGCCCGCGTAGCCGTCTTCGACGAACGCGGACAGCGCGAGGATCGCGAGCCCCGGCACCCGGCGCCGCGCTTCGAGGGCGGCGCGGAGCCCTTCGTCGGTGAACGTCGGCGGCAGGCGGACGTCGACGACGGCCAGGTCCGGCGCCGCCGCCACGACCGACGCCACCAGGTCACCCGGGTGGTCGACGGCCTCGACCACCTCGAAGCCCTCGCTGCGCAGGAGCAGCACGAGCCCCTCCCGCAACAGGGCGTCGTCCTCCGCGATCACGATGCGCACGGCGGCAGCCTCCTCCAGTCCACGCACTCCCCTGCTTGATGCACGGACGCGCGGCCGGAAGCGTTCAGCCGATGCCCGTGGTCCGGAACCGGGCCCGGTAGTCGCTCGGCGTGACGCCGAGACCCCGGACGAAGGCGCGCCGGAGGGTCTCCGCGGTGCCGAAGCCCGCCCGCCGCGCCACCACGTCCAGCGGGTCGGTCGTGCGCTCCAGCTGCTGCTGCGCGGACTCCAGCCGGACCTGCTCGACGAACCGCGCCGGGGTGCGGCCGAGCTCTTCGCGGAACAGGCGGGTCAGGTGCCGGGTGCTGACGCCGGCGCGGGCGGCCAGGTCGCCGAGGGTGTGCGGGGCCGCCGGGTCGGCCGCGACGGCGTCGAGGACCCCGCGCAGCAGCTCCGTGCGCGGGCGGCCGGTCTTCAGGCGGACGCTGAACTGCGACTGGCCGCCCGGGCGTTGCAGGAAGACGACGAGGTGCTTGGCGACCAGGCGGGCCACCTCGGCGCCGAGGTCCTCTTCGACCAGCGCCAGTGCCAGGTCGATACCCGACGTGACGCCGGCCGAGGTGATGACCGGGCCGTCCTTGACGAAGATCGCGTCGCCGTCGACGCGGACGCGCGGGAAGCGCCGGGCGAGCTGGTCGGTGAGGTCCCAGTGCGTGGTGGCGCGCCGGCCGTCGAGGACGCCGGCCGCGGCGAGCGCGAAGGCGCCCGCGCACACCGACGCCGTCCGGGCCGCGCCGTCGGCGAGCCGGCGGATCTGGGCGACGAGCCCGGCGTCGGCGATCGTCCGGGCCCATTCGGGACCGCCGGGCACCAGCACGGTCGCCCCGCGCGGATCCGCCGCCGCGAGGTCGAGGTCGGCCCCCAGCCGCGTGCCGGTGTTGGTGCGGACATCGGTGCCGCCGGGTGACGCCGTCGAGAGCCGGTAGCGGCCGCCGTGCGCGTTGGCCTCGGCGAAGACCTCCAGCGGGCCCGAGACGTCGAGCAGCCGGACGCCGTCGTAGAGGACGACGAGGACGGGCCGGGCGCGCACGTCAGCCGTCGGCGGACCAGCCGCTCAGCCGGGTCAGCAGGCGCTCCAGCACCTGCGGGTCCGCGGCCACCGGATCGCCGGAGACGGGCTCGTCGACCAGGGTGCGGCGGTCCTGCCGCCGCGGGAGGCGCACCTGCCGCGCGTTCATCCCGCCGGGCAGCGCCAGCTCGCACCAGGTCGTGCGGGCCCCGCCGACGCCGTGTTCGACGCCCACGCGTTCGCCGGGCCCGGCCTTCGGCTCCGGCAGCCCGGGGACGTCGTCGTCGACCTCGACCAGCAGCACCTCGGCGCTCAGCCGCAGCCGCAGCGTCACGAAGGGCGGCGCCTTCGGGTTCCCGGCCTCGATCACGGCCTCGACCAGCCGTCTGGCGGCCGCGGTCGCCTGCTCCAGCATGGGCCGCAGGGACCAGTCGGTGAGAATCAGGCGGACGAACAGCTCGGTGACCGGCAGCGCGCTGGGCTGCGCGACGAGCCGGATGTCGTCCATCTGGGAGGTGTGCGCGCTCAAACCTGACCTTCCTCACCCAGGTGCGGCCGCTCCAGGGCCGCAACATGCCAACCCGCCCGCGGCGGCACGGTACCGCCCGCGTCCGGCGCCGCCGCCGTCGGGTCCCCAGGTGAAGCGCCCCAATGTGGCGTTCGGTGCATCCAGCGCACCCAATGTGGCGTTCGGTGCGTCAGACGCAACCAACGCCACATTGGGGCGCTTGGGCGGGTCAGACGCGGGCCGGGAGCCAGAGCTCGTCGATGGTGCGCTCCGCCGTCGCCAGGCTCGCGTCGGCCAGCGGGATGAGCTCCGCCATCGCCGGGTTGACGTGGGCCAGCGTCAGCTCCGCCGTGATGAAGCGCGGCTCCAGGCCGGTCAGCGAGACGCCGTGCGGGAGCCACTGCTCGGCGTGGTCCCAGCCTTCGCGGGGCGTGCCCTCGCCGTAGCCGCCGCCGCGGGACGCCAGCACGATGAACTCGCGGCCGCCGAGCAGGCCGGTCTGCGTTTCGTGGTCGACCGAGAGGCCGGGTGCGATCAGGTGGTCGACCCAGGTCTTGACGCTGCTCGGCGCGCCGAAGTTGTACAGCGGCAGGCCCAGCAGCACGGTGTCGGCCGCCTTGATCTCGCCGACCAGTTCGGCGGTCCGCGCCCACGCGGCCGCCTGCTCGGGCGTGTGCTGGTCCGGCGGCACCATGCCGGCCAGGCCGCTCGCGGAGTCGATGTGGGGCAGCGGGTGCGCGCCCAGGTCGCGGTAGGTGACGGTGCCGTCCGGGTGCGCCGAGCGCCACGCCGCCGCGGCCCGCGCGCTGAGCCGGCGGCTCACCGAGCGCTCGCCCTGAATGCTCGAGTCGATGTGGAGGAGATGCGCCATGTCGTTAGCCGCCCATAGATCGTTGGTGTAAGACAAACCATTAATAGCACATCGACCGTCGGGTCGCCCATATACTGGGCAGATGACGTCGCTGCCGGTCGTGAACCAGCCACCCCACCGGTGCGGTGCGCTGCTCGGCCAGCTGACGCGGCGGCTGCAGACCCGCAGCGATTCGGTGCTGAAGCCCCTCGGGCTGCGGCCGCGCCACCTGATCGCCCTGACCGTCCTGCGCGACCTGGGCGGCAGCTCGCAGCAGGACCTGGCGAAGACCCTGGAGATGGACAGCACGAACGTCGTCGGGCTGCTCAACGACCTCGAAGCCGAGAACCTGATCGAGCGGCGCCGCTCCCCCGTCGACCGGCGCCGGCACGTCGTCGAGCTCACCGACGTCGGCGTGAAGCTGCTGGTCCGGGCCGAATTCGCGCTCGCCGCGGTCGAGGACGAGGTGTTCAGCGCACTGAGCGACGACCAGCGCGAACAGCTCTACGAACTGCTGCACCAGGCGACGAACAAGTCCGAGACGCAGGCCTGCACCGAGAACATCACGACCTGCTGAAGCGTCAGCCGCCGGCGATGTCCTTCGCCAGCTGCCGGGCTTCCGGCAGCGTGAACTTCCCGCTGATCTGCGTTTCCCCGCCGCTGATGGCGGACTGGACGATCGGCGCGGTCAGGACACGGCTCTTGAGCACCATCGCGACCTGCTTGCCGACGTTCTGCCCGGTCCACTCGGCCCAGGTCTTCGCACCCTTGGCGGTGAAGCTGAGGTTGATCATCGAGCTGCCCGTCCGCGGATCGACGGCGGCGTCCACCCAGCTCACGTCCGCGCCGCTGAGGAAGCCCGGGCCGAGGACGTACTTCGTGCCCTGCGCGCGGTCGCAGCTGACCAGCGGCAACGCCGGATCGTCCCGGCCGTCCAGGGGATCCGGCTTGCCCTGGGCGCAGTCGAAGCCCTGCACGGCGGCCTGCTGGGCGGCGGAATCGGTGCTCTGCCGCTCGCCCGCCGGACCGGCCGCGGGTCCCGGCGGCGCCTCGAGCAGGACCGGCCGGAACCGCAGCACCGTCCCGTCCTTGACGACGAAGCCGGCGGGCACGGCGTGCCCGGCGACCTCGGCCGAGCACCCGGTGGCGAGCACGGCTACGGCCGCGAGCAGGAGGATCCGCACGCCACTCATTCTGGCGTGCGGGCCTACCCCGCCGCCAGCACCGCTTCCAGCCCGGACGCCTGCGTGCGCCAGTCGGCCGCGTTCGGCGTGGCCCCGGTCCAGCGCAGCCCGATCCGGTTCAGCGGGTCCCGGTCGCCCGCCCACAGCGCGTCCGCCTGCTTCTGCGCGAACGCGCGGTAGGCCGCCGAACCCGTCGCCGCGGCGAGGTCGCCGAAGTAGCGCATGAAGATGCCCTTGAACTGCTTCTGGTTGTCGTCGCAGGACCCCGCCTCGCAGGACTCGACGAGCACGCCACCCGCCGTGAGCCGGGCCATCGCCGCGTCCGCGAGCCGCTTCGCCGCGTCCAAATAGGACTGGACGCCGGTGCCGCGCCACAGCTCCAGCAGCCCGCCGATCCCGAGACCCTGGTTGTACGTCCAGACCGTCTGCCCGTTGTTGGCGCAGGACGCCGTCAGGCCGTCGTTCACCAGCCCGGACGCGTTGACCAGGCCGCTGCCCAGGTACCAGTCGCCCGCCGTCCTCGCCCGCTGCCCCCACACGGTGTCCCCGGCGATCCGCAGGTGCAGGGCCGCGGTCAGCCGCAGGTACAACCCCGCGGTGACGGCGTTCTTGTACGTCCGCTCGCGGTCCCACCACACCCCGCCGCCGCAGGTGCCGGTGTCCCAGAACCCCTGGACGTAGTTCGCGATCGTCGTCGCCTCGGTGATGTACCGCGAGTCGTGGGTGCGGTCGTAGACGGCGAGCCAGGCCAGGCCCCACCACGCGCTGTCGTCGATCGCCCGGCTGACGAAGTGCCCGTCGATCGGGTCGGAACTCCGTGCCCCGGCGGGGAAAGCGACCCGGTTGACGTCGAAGGTGCGCGCCAGCGCGGTGTCGAACCCGCCGGCGTCGGCCACCGCCGTGACGGCGACCGCGGAGTTCCACCAGCTCGACGGCCACCACGCGGTGTACGGCTCGTAGGACCACATCAGCGCGTCGAGCGCGCCGGCCGCGCGGGTCGTCGCCGGGCGCGCCCAGGCCGTACAGCTGCCTTGGGCGTGCGAGGCTTCCCGGCCGCACGCCCGGACCGCGCCGCCGTAGAGCCGGCCGCGGGGATCGCGCGTGGCGAAGGCCGTGGTGTGCGTGCCGGCCGCGCCCGCGGGGGTGCTCGTGCGGCCCAGCGACGAGCCGTCCGGCCAGCTCGCGCCGGCGTCCCACGAGCGGTCGAGCCAGATCTCGTCGCCGGCGCCGCCCGCTTCGATGCCGGCCCACGCCATGCCCCGGCCGTCGAAGTGGAGCCGGATCGTGCGGCCGAACAACGTCGTCGGCGCGACCGGCTGGCTGTCCCCGGCGGCCGGGGCGCTCCGGTCGCACGCGCTGTCGCAGACGTCCGGGTAGATCCAGGCCGTGCAGCCGACGCCTTGCGCGTCCCCGCAGGCGCGGACCAGGCCGCGGCGGTGGTGCGCCGGGTCGGTGAGGTTGTACATCAGGGTGCGGGTGCCGGTCCACGAGCCGGGGACGCTCGCCTTGCCCAGCAAGCCTTCCCAGGTGGCGCCGCCGTCCCAGGACCGGTCGAGCCAGACGGCGTCACCGGCGACGCCGTTGTCGATGCTCGCCCAGGCCATGCCGTCCGGGTCGGCGGCGTGCAGCCGCAGCACGCGCCCGTTGATCACCTTGTCCGGCAAGGGAAAGCTCTCCCGCGCGGCCCGCGACGGGTCGAGGGTGTCGCACGAGGTGACGCACACCGCGGCGGCCGTCGTGGCCGCGGTGGCGGGGATCGGGGTCAGGGAACCGAACACGAGCAGCAGCACGAGCAATGTCCGCATCGACATCCCTCTCCACGCACCGGGGTTCGTTCCAGCATAAGAACACCCCGCCGGATCCCGAAGGATTCTGTCCGGTCGCGGCGCGTTCCGGACAACGGTGGTCTAGTCCTCGGGCGGGAACAGCCGCGGCATGACCGCGAGCATCAGCGCCGACCAGGCCACGTGGGTCAGCACCGGGGCCTGCACGCCGCCCGCGTGGTGGCGCTGCACGGCGAAGAGCGTCCCCATCACCGCCGAGGCCAGGACCAGCGCGGGATTCCGCGTCGCCGTGGTCGACAGGACGTACGCCGCGGTCGCGCCGCGCGCCCCGAAGGCGTCGTAAAGCGCGCCGCGGAAGAAGACTTCCTCGGCCGCGCCGGTGACCAGCGTCGTCACCGCCACCGACGGCGTCGAACCGCGGTGGGCGTGGTCGAGCACGCCGGTGATCGCGCGGCGCAGCGGCGGGATGTGCCGGGCCACCAGCGCGAAGCCGTAGAACACGCCGAACGCGCCCGCCCCCACCACCAGGGGCTGGACGACGTCCGGGCGGCCGCGCGGCACCCGGCCCGCCCCGGCGAACCAGGTCGCCGCGACCGACGCCGTCAGCGTGTGGAACCGGCGCGAACCGGAACTGCTGGCCAGCGACGCCCCGAGCAACCCGGACCCGGCGGCCGTGACGGCGGCCAGGAACGCCCGCCTCACGCGGTCCGCCTGCTCTTCGCCCGCTCGCCCAGCGCTTGCAGCACGGCCTCGTCGTAGCCCAGCGGCTCGAACTCGACGATCCGGCGGATCGCGTCGTCGCGCACGACCACCTCGTTGGTCATCGAGTCGATCAGCGCCCGTCCGGTCGTGACGTCGATGTCGGTGACGAGCGACAGCCAGTACGACGACAGGCGCGGGGAGAGCAGCGGCACCGGCAGGATCAGCAGCGGCCGGCCTTCGATCGCGGCGACGCGCTGCAGCATGTCCCGGTAGGCCAGGACTTCGGGGCCGCCGATTTCGAAGGTCTTCCCTTCGGCTTCCGGGTGGTCGAGGACGCCGGCCAGGTAGCGCACGACGTCGGCGATCGCGATCGGCTGGGTGCGCGTGCCGACCCAGCGCGGGGTGATCATCGCCGGCAGGTGCTCGACCAGCTGGCGGGTCAGCTCCCACGACGTCCCGCCGTGGCCGACCACGATCCCGGCGCGCAGCACGGTGACCGGCACGCCGGTCTCCCCCAGCAGCAGTTCGACCTCGCGGCGGCTGGCCAGGTGCTCCGACAGCGTGTCGTCGTCGTCACCCAGCCCGCCGAGGTAGACGATCCGGCGGACCCCCGCGTCGGCCGCGGCGCGGGCGAACGCGCGGGCGGCGTCGGCGTCCCGGCGCTTGAAGTCCGCGCTGTCGAGTGAATGCACCAGGTAGTAGGCGGCTTCGACACCTTTGAGCGCGTCCCGCAGGGAACCCACGTCGGCGACGTCGCCGCGCACGGCTTCCCCGGCACCGCGGTACTTCGCGGGGTGGCGGGTCATCGCGAGCACCTCGTGCCCGGCCGCTTCCAGCGCCGGGCACAACCGGCTGCCGACGAAGCCGGACGCACCGGCTACCAGTACCCGCATGCCCGCGACGTTAGCCGGGACGTCGCTCGCGCGCAGATCGCCCGGCGCCGGCGAAGCACACGGCCGCGACCACGCCCGCGCAGCCGATCAGCTGCAGCAGGCCCGGCGCCTCCCCCAGCAGGCAGATGCCCAGGAGCACCGCGCCGACCGGCTGCAGCAGCATCAGCGTCGCACCGGCGGTGGCCGTCATCCGGGGCAGTGCGGCGGAGATCAGGATCCACCCGATCAGCTGGCCGACGACGGCGAGCGCGACCAGCCAGCCGAACGCCGCCGGGGGCGGCGTCAGGTCGAGCGTGCCGGTCGGGACGCCGGCCGCGAGGGCCACCGCGCCCGCCGAAATCGTCGCCAGTGCGAGGGATTGCGCTTGGGTGCCCGTGCCGCCGCTGAGCCGGATCAGGAACAGGTAGACCGCGTAGCCCGCGCCGGCCAGCAGCGCGGCGACAGCGCCGGTGACCGGGTCCGGGCCGAACGAGCCGGTGCCGGCGAACCCGCCGGCCAGCACCACGCCGGCCAGCATCACCGGCGCCACGACGAGGAAGCGCTTCGACGGTCGTTCGCGCAGGAAGACGAGCGCCAGGACCGGCACGATGATCACCTGGACGGCCAGCAGCACGGTGGCGATGCCGGCGCCGACCCGCGGGATGGCCTCGCCCCACAGCACGAAGTCGAGGCCGAGCCCGGCGCCGGCCAGCAGCGGGAGGAGCACGCGGCGGTGCGCCGATCCGGCCTTCCGCCGCTCCCGCGCGGCGAGCACGAGCAGCACCGGCAGGGCCAGCAGGCAGCGCCAGAACGCGCTCGTGCTGCCGCTGGTGTGCGAGACCTTGATGAAGACCGACGACAGCGAGATGCAGAAACTGCCGAGCGCGGCCAGCAGCCGCGGGTCGAACCGGCTGGTGAACGGCGGGGCGATCGTCGTGGGGCGGGGCGCGGTCGTGGTCACCCCTCCAGCGTGCGGGCCACAACTGTCAAGGACAAGCGAATGTTCCTTCGCGGAATTCGGTAGCATCTGTACTGTGTTCGGACTCGAGCGGATGCGCGCGCTGCACGCGGTCGCGACCCAGGGCTCGGTGGCTGCGGCGGCCGCCACGTTGCACGTCACGCCGTCGGGGGTGTCGCAGCAGCTGGCGAAGCTGGAGCGGGAGGCCGGCCAGACGCTGCTGGAGCCCAACGGCCGGGGCGTCCGGCTGACGAAGGCCGGCCAGGTGCTCGCCGGGCACGCCGAACGGATCCTCGCGCAGGTCGCCGAGGCGAAGGCGGACCTGGAACTGCTGCGCGAGGACGTCATCGGGCCGCTGCGGGTCGGCGCGATCCCCACGACGGTGCACGCGCTGCTGCCGCCCGCGCTGGCCACGCTCTCCGCGCAGCACCCGCGGCTGGTGGTGACGCTGAACGAAGGCGAAGCCGAGCAGACGATCCCCCGGGTGGTGTCCGGCGACCTCGACGTCGCCGTGGTGGAGAGCTGGGCCGACCGCCCGACCGAGATCCCGCCGTCGGCGACCGGCATCCCGCTGTTCGCCGACGTCGCCGACCTCGCACTGCCCGCCGGGCACCGGCTGGCCCACCGCAAGGCCGTCGACCTGGCCGAGCTGGACGACGTGCCGTGGATCGCCTGGAGCGCCGGGTCCGGCTGCCACGAGTGGCTGACCCAGGTGCTGCGCGAGCAGCGGCTGGAGCCCCGGATCAGCTGCACGGTCGGCAGCTACCCGACGCAGCTGGCCCTGGTGGCGGGCAACATCGGCGCGGCGCTCGTGCCCCGCCTCGCCCGCGACCGGCTGCCCGACGGCGTCCGCATCCTGGCCACGCGCCCGGCGCTGGACCGGACGATCTTCGCGATCTGCCGGGCCGGCGAGGAGGACCGCGGCGCGGTGCGCGCGTGCCTGGACGCGCTCCGGGCGGCCTCCGCGCGCTTCGAGCCCGCCGGACGCGGTTAGCGGCTGAGCGTCGCAAGTTGCCTGACGCCCGGGCCGCCGGAGCCGGGACGAGGTCTTGAATGAGTCATTCAGGACCTCCGAAGACCTGAGTGACTCATTCAAGACGTTCCACTCACCGTCGCGCGGTCGACGAACCTCGGGACGCGGTCAGCGGCTGAGCAGCGCCACCATCCCGGTCACCAGCGGACCGGGCCGCCGGTGGTGCACCAGGAAGATCTCGCGGACCGGCCGCGCGTCCGCCGCGTCGCGCACCTCGATCCGCGCCGGCCCCACCCGGGCGAGCACGCCCTCCGGCACGAACGCGATGCCGAGCCCGGCCTCCACCAGCGCCAGGACGACCTGGTAGTCCCGGGTTTCGTAGGCCACCCGCAGCGCGACCCCGGCGGCGTCGGCCAGCTGCTCCAGGCAGCCGCGGTTGGGCACGCCCGGGCTGCCGGAAATCCAGTCCTCCCCGGCGAGCGCGTCCAGGGTGAGCCGGCGGGCCCGCGCTTTCGGGTGGCCCGCCGGGAGGATCAGGCGGAAGCGCTCCGAACGCAGCAGCGTCCGCGTGAGCCCGCGGGGGTCGGGCAGCGGCGCCCCGGGGTAGCGGTGGGTGATCAGCAGGTCGAGGTCGCGCGAGCTGACCAGGCCGTAGCCGTCGGGCGGCTCCAGGTCCAGCAGCCGCAGCGCCACCGCGGGGTGGTCGCGGCGGAAGTCGGCGAGTGCGGCGGGCACGAGCGTCATGCCCGCGCTCGCGAACGTGCCGACGGTGAGCTGCGCGGGCTCCTCGTCGAGCAGCGCGCGGACCGTCCGCTCGGCGGTGCGCAGCTCGCCGACGATCGTCTCCGCGTGCCCGAGCAGCGCCTGCCCGACCGGGGTCAGGGTGACGCCGCGGGCGTGCCGGTCCAGCAGGCGGGCACCCACGTCGCGCTCGAGCTTGGCCAGCTGCTGCGAAACGGCCGACGGCGTGAAGGAGAGCCGCTCGGCGGCCCGGGCGATCGAGCCCGCGTGCGCGACCTCGGCCAGCACGGCCAGGCGATGGGCGTCGAGCACCGCGACCTCCAGCCATCAGCTCCGCTAACGCCAGCATAGGAGACGTCGCTGGTGCTTACGGCCGGCCGGCGCGCATGCTGGACCCGTGATCAGCACTGCGGATGTCGAGCTGGCGGCCGAGCGGATCCGGGGCCGGGTACGCCGGACGCCGGTCCTCGCCGACGAGGGCGTGTGGTTCAAGCTGGAGCAGCTGCAGCACACCGGGTCGTTCAAGGCCCGCGGCGCCTTCAACCGGATCATCGCGGCGGGTGAGCTCTCGGCGGCCGGAGTGGTGGCCGCTTCGGGCGGCAACGCCGGGCTCGCCGTCGCCCACGCCGCCCGCGAATTCGGCCTGGCCGCCCGGGTCTTCGTCCCGGCGAACGCCCCCGCGGTGAAGGTGGCGAAGCTGGGGGCGCTGGGCGCGGCCGTCGAACTGGTCGGCGCCAAGTACGCCGACGCCTACGACGCCGCCGTGAAGCACGCGGCGGACTCCGGCGCGCTCTTCTGCCACGCCTACGACCAGCCGGAGATCTGCGCGGGGCAGGGGACGATCGGCCTGGAGCTGCTGGCCGACGTCGACGGGCTGGACACGATCCTGGTGGCGGTCGGCGGCGGCGGGCTGCTGGCGGGCATCGCCGCCGCGGTCGAGAGCCGGGCGCGGGTGGTCGGCGTCGAACCGCGGACGGCCCCGACGCTGAACGCTGCGCTGGCCGCGGGCGAACCGGTCCCCGTCGAGGTCTCCGGGGTCGCCGCCGACTCCTTGGGCGCTTCGCGGCTCGGCGACATCGCGTTCGCCGTCGCCACCCGCACGGGCGTCGGCTCGGTGCTGGTCGAGGACGCCGCGATCCTCGACGCCCGCGCGGCGCTGTGGGACCGCTACCGCCTGGCCGTCGAACCCGGCGGGGCGACGGCGTACGCCGCCCTGCGCACCGGCGCCTACCGGCCGGCGCCGGGCGAGCGGGTCGCCGTCCTGCTCTGCGGGGCCAACACCGACCCCGCGGCGCTCACTTCCCCGCCAGCCGCGCCACCAGCGGCGCGAACTGCTCGATGAAGGCCCCGTTGACGCTGAAGTAGGAGACGCCGAGTTCGTCGCGACGCCGCTCGAGCTCCTCGGCCATCGCGTCGGCGCTGCCGCGGACCATGGCGAGCGAGTCGTGCGCGATCAGCGTTTCGGCGTCGACCCCGATGAAGCCGCGGATCCACGGCGGTACCTCGTCGCCGACCACCCAGATGTTCATCGCGAACTCGAGGTCACGCTCCCCGGCCGTCGCGCGGACTTCCGCTATCTGGCCGGTCGTCTCTTCGCGGGTGGTCAGCGGGCCGCCGGCGAGGGTGACGATGTCGGCTTTCTTCGCGGCGAGCACCCGCGCCTTGGGACCGCCCGCGGCGATCATCACCGGCGTGTGCACGTCGCCGTCGAGCCGCCGGACGTGGTCGACGGTCTCGGAAATCGAGTCGAGGCGCTCCTGGCCCGAGCCGTAGGGCAGGCCCAGCTCCTCGGCCTGCTGCCGCATCGACGGGAGGCCGGTGCCGAGGCCGAGTTCGAACCGGCCGTCGGTGACGGCGGTCAGGCTGTGCGCCTCCCAGGCCGCCGCCCGCGCGGTGCGCAGCGGGCCGGCCAGGACGAACGAGCCGACGCGCAGGTCCGTGGTCACCGCGGCGGCGGCCGCGAGCGACGCGGTCGGCGTCGGCAGGTTGAGGTTGTCCGGCGAGAGCAGCGTCGAGTAGCCGAGCGCCTCGGCGCGCAGGGCGGTCTCGCGCCACTTCGCGCCGCCCTCCCCCGCCGCCGCGACCACGCCGAACCGGAATGCTTTGCCCGCCATCGGAACACCCCCGTAGTTGGTCCTCCCGATCAAACCACCGGTGCGCCCGGCCGTGCCACCACGACCGGGCGCCCGGGGTCAGCCGCGCTGGTACTCCTCCCACGTCACCTTGGTGACCGACGGGCCGTCGTCCGCGCCGCGGCCGGCGAGGCCGTTCATGCCCAGGTAGTAGTCGCCGGTCTGGTGCTGGGCACCCGACGACAGGTCCGGGTCGGAGATCGCCATCGCGTGGATGTGGTAGGCGAAGCCCTGGTCCGGGGTGCGCAGCCAGGCCGCGAACCCGACCTTGCGCAGCGCCTTCAGCAGGTTCGTCCGGCTCGTCGACGACAGGTTGGACACCGAGATGTCCATCGCGCCGCCGCCGTCGTGCGTCCCGGCCGAAGCGTCGACGCCGCCCGGGTTGTACGAGCCCTGCGTCAGGCTGACCGAGGAACCGAAGAGGCCTTCGGCGGCCACGAGCATCGCCTTGGTGCGGGTGTTGAGCGTGACGCCGTGGTAGGTGACGTGGCTGCCCGCCGAGACCGGGCTGGTGACCGTGTACCGGCCTTCCCCCAGCTTCTCCAGCGACGTCTTGCCCGGCAGGCCGGAAGCGTCGATCCCGGTGTAGCCCAGCGACTTCTGGTACTGGGAGTACGCCGTGATCGTGGTGGTGCCGAAGTAGCCGTCGACGTAGGTGCTCGCCAGGAGCCCCTTCGCCTGCAGCGCCTGCTCGACGAGCAGGACGCTGTCGTGCGCGCCCGGCGTCTGGGTGTCGTCGGCCCGGCGCGGGTCGATCTGGGCCGCCTTGAGCACGGCCTCCATGTTCGCCGTGGGCAGCGCCGTCGTGACCGCGGTCTCGGCCTGAGCCGGTGCGGCCACGGCGAACGCCGCGGCGGTGAGCGCCGTCAACACGGCGGCCTTCGTGAACATCCCTGTCCTCCACTGGTCGGATTCTCTTCGGCCAGGAGGATCACTCCACCGGATACAAGGGACGTACAAACCTCCGCTTATACGGTTGGGGGGTAGGGTACTGAATCGCGGTGACGACATGTAATCCCAGTCACACCCGGTTACATCACCACTGGTCCAGCCGTGTTTCTCATTGTCACGCAGAGTTTCGGGGGACCCCCTCTGGACGTTGCCGTGTTCCTTTCGTAACCTGTTCGAGATCTCGCGGCCCCCGGTCGTCGATGGACGGCGACGCGAGATCGCCGCCGATACCCCCTGCCGGGTACGGACACCCCCAGCGCGCTCTTCCTGTTGCGGTGGAGCGCGCCCGGGCGAGGCCCCCGACTCGCCCGTCCGGACCCGACGGCGGCCGAACAGCAAAGGAGACCCGCGCGAGAATGCGTACGCATCCCGTAAAGCGCGTGGTGTCAGGTGCCCTCGCCGCGGCTTCGGTGATCACCGTCGTCACCATGGCCCAGCCCCCGGCCACCGCCGCCCCGATCCCCGTCCTCCAGGCCCCGCCCGCGGGTTCGGACGCGCTGGCCAAGTACCGCGAACTCGCGGGACAGGCCGAGAAGCTCAACGAGGACCTGCTCAAGGCCCAGGACGACCTGACCGCCAAGCAGGGCCAGCTCGACAAGGCCAACGCCGACGTCACCGCCGCGAAGGACGCCGGCGCCCAGGCGATCGAGGCGAAGCAGAAGTACCAGACGCAGGTGGACAAGTTCGCCGGCGCGTCGTTCACCAGCGGCGCCCAGATGAACAAGCTGTCGGCACTGCTGGCCGGCACGTCCACCCAGGACTTCCTGGACCGCTCGGCGGCGCTCGAGGTCATCGCGACCGACAAGAACGCCGCGATGGACAACCTCAGCGTCGCGGCCGACAAGGCCACGGCGGCCGAGAAGGCGGCGACGGACGCGGCGAAGCGCGCCCAGGACGCCCGTGACGCCGCCGCCAAGCTGGCGTCGGACATCGAGGGCAAGAAGAAGAACCTGCAGGCGCAGCTCGACCAGATCGAGGCGCAGAGCCGGAACCTCAGCACCGCCGACAAGGCGGCGCAGAAGGACACCGGCGGCGCGGCCCCCAACGTCAAGGCGCCGACCGCGGCGGCGCAGACCGCCGTCAACGCGGCGCTGAGCAAGCTCGGCAGCGCCTACGTCTGGGGCGCCACCGGACCGGGCACGTTCGACTGCTCCGGCCTGATGCAGTGGGCGTACAAGCAGGCCGGGATCAGCCTGCCCCGGACGTCCTCGGCCCAGGCGGGCTTCGGCACGCCGGTGTCGCGCAGCCAGCTGCAGCCGGGCGACCTGGTCGCGTACTACTCCCCGGTGTCCCACATCGGGATGTACATCGGCGACGGCAAGATGGTCCACGCCCCGACGAGCGGCGACGTCGTCAAGATCTCGCCGCTGATGAGCCAGTACGCGGGAGCCACGCGGCCGACGGCCTGAGTTTCGGCGGGTGCCCCGTTCCGGGAGGTGTAGAAATCCCGGAACGGGGCACTTTCGCGTCATGGTCGAGAACCCTGACGCCGCCACCGTCGAAGCCGTCGGCAAGGTCACCGAGGCGCTCGAGACGATCGAGCGCGCCCGCGGGCACCTCTACTCGTTCCACCAGCTGACGGGCAGCGCGGACCTCGCCCTCGGCGAAGCCGTGGAGCAGCTTGAGAAGGCGGGCCACGCGGACTGGGCACGGCGGATCTCCACGGAGCTGATCGGGCTCAACGTGTTACCCGATCGGTGGACTTTCCAGGTCGTCGAGGAGTACGACGACGGGTACTACCAGGCGTGCCGGGACCTCGAGCGCGCCCTGCTGGAATCGCTCACCGGAGGCCGTCGCCACCTGCACGAACAGCGGATGAAGGCCGACCGCCGGACCCACGGCCGAGCGGGTCACGAAGCCGGTCCCCCGACCACCCCGCCGGCCGCCCCGTGAGCGGCGATTGTCGGACCCCCGCGCTAGAGTCGAACCAAGACGAACAAGTGTTCGAACAGGAGGAGTCATGACGGATCAGGTCGAGCCCAACCCGGAGAAGGACCCGAGCGACTGGACGACGGGCGACGAGCCGATGACCGGGCCGCAGAAGTCGTACCTGCAGACGCTGGCCCAGGAGGCGGGTGAAGAGGTTCCGGAGAACCTGACGAAGGCGGAGGCTTCGGCGCGGATCGACGCGCTGCAACAGACCACGGGCCGCGGCAGCTGAGTTTCGCGCACCGGCGATCGGCCCGCCCGCTCCGGCTTCGTGTGCGCGACGACACGGCATGCCGTCCCTCGGTCGCGGGTAATTCTCCGGCGAGATGCCCGGCTCCCCGAAGGAGGACATCCCCGTGTACGTCATCGTGCTGCTCGTCGCACTGGCCGGGCTGCTCGTGCTCGGCGGGGCGGCGGTCCGGGAACTGCCGAAGCCGTATCCCCTCACCGCGAAGCGCACTCTCGTCGTGGCGTGGCTCGTGGCCGCCGCCGGGATCGGGTGGTGGGTTGCCGCGCCCGGGGCCGCGGCGCTCGTCGTGACCGTGGTCGGGTTCGGCTTCCTCGTCGCGGCCCTCAACCGCGGGCCCGAACGGCCGTCCTACCCGCGTGCCACGCCTTATCAGCCACCTCGGTGAGGGGGTTCACGGTCCGCGGCGGGTGAATTGCCGAGGGCGGCGCGGAAGCTGAGCCGTCAGGCCGCTTTGGGCGTCGCCGCGCCCATCACGCGGAGCAGGAACTCGGCGTTGGAGCCCGTCTTGCGGAGCTGGTCGAGCAGCTGCTCGATCGCGTGCGGGCCCGAGAGCGCCCGGCGGACTTCGTGCATCGCGGCGAGTTCGCCGGAGGTGACGAGGAGTTCTTCGCGCCGGGTGCCGGACCCCGGGATGTCGACCGCCGGGAAAACCCGGCGTTCGGCGGCCTTGCGGTCGAGCTTGAGTTCGGCGTTGCCGGTGCTCTTCAGCTCCTCGAAGAACACCGTGTCGGCCAGCGAACCGGTTTCCACCAGGGCCGTCGCGACGATCGTGAGGGAGCCGCCGCCTTCGACGTTGCGGGCGGCGCCGAGGATGCGCTTCATCGGCA
The DNA here is from genome assembly GCF_041346945.1 of Amycolatopsis sp. cg9. Taxonomy (NCBI): domain Bacteria; kingdom Bacillati; phylum Actinomycetota; class Actinomycetes; order Pseudonocardiales; family Pseudonocardiaceae; genus Amycolatopsis; species Amycolatopsis sp. cg9. Next base: position 9,427,197 of record NZ_CP166850.1, read on the forward strand.
GCAACGCGGCCGCGTCGACGCCACCGGACAGCGTGCGGCCGGAGGGGCGGGCCGAAAGGTTGTACGCGCGGCCGAGGCGGGTGAGGGAGTCGAGCAGCAGCACGACGTCTTCGCCGCGCTCCACAAGACGTTTCGCGCGCTCGACGGTGAGTTCCGCGACCGCGACGTGTTCGGCGGGTGGCCGGTCGAAAGTGGACGCGATCACTTCGCCGCGCACGCTCCGGGTCAGCTCGGTGACTTCCTCCGGGCGTTCGTCGGCGAGCAGCACGAGCAGCCGGCAGTCCGGGTGGTTGGTCGCGATGCCGTGGCCGATCTCCTGCAGCACCGTGGTTTTCCCGGCTTTGGGCGGCGAAACGACGAGCGCGCGCTGCCCCTTGCCGAGCGGGGTGACGAGGTCGATCACGCGCGGCAGCAACCGCGACGGCGTGGTTTCGAGCAGCAGCCGCTGATCCGGGTGCAGCGGGACGAGGTCGGCGAAGTGCGGACGCGGCTCGTCCGGGCCGGCGCCGTCGACGCTGATGATTTCGTCGGCGGTACCGGTGATTTCGTCGCCGGCGCGCAGCTTGTGCTTGCGCACCAACGAAAGCGGGACCGCGACGTCGTCGGGCGCCCGGCCGCGGCCACGGCGGACGAACGGGGTTTTTCCGGACAGGTCGAGGATTCCGTGAAAAGGCATGGGTTTCTCCTGATGAGGTGCTGGGCCCGCGCACGGAACGGCGCGGGCCGGGGAACGTGGAAAGAGGCTGATCGGCCTGGATCCGGGAGCTTCCTCCGGGCGGCCGTGGGGCCGGCATCCGCGAGGAGCGCCTCCACTGTAGCGAGACATTTCACAAAGCACAACGGGTAAGACGCGGTCGCGGTGGGTAGCTCAGAAGGGAAGCCCGCCGAAACGGGGGAACAGCGGCTGACGATGGGAGCGGATCGTGTATCGACATACCCCGGACACTGGCGTCGATACGGGCGAGAGCACCGACGCCGACCAAGCCGGGACCACGGCCCCGGCGCGCAGCAGCACCGGAGCCGTGGTCGCCTCGACGTTCGAAGAACTGGCGCCGGCCCTGCCGAACGAGATGGCCGACTTGCGCCGCAAGCTGACCCGCTGGCTGGGCGAGCTCCCGCTCGACCCGGAAAGCACGCACGACATCACGCTGGCCACGTACGAGGCCCTGGCGAACGTGGCGGCCCACGCCTACCCGAGCGGCCACGGCTGGGCCCGCCTCCAGGCCACCCGCACCGGCGACACGGTGACGGTGACGGTCACCGACACGGGTTGCGGAATCCCGGCAACCCGCCCGCGCACCGCGGGCCTGCGCACATCCGGCGGCCGCGGGCTGGTGCTGATCGACAAGGTGACGGACCAGTCCGACATCGAGACGAGCGAGACCGGAACAACGGTCCGCATGACGTGGCGCCCGGTTTCACTGCGCGACGCAAGCTGAACCCGAGCAAGACCAGCGCTCATCGCCGGCTCGCCGAGGTACGGGGAAAGCCCCACGACCGAGGCGGGCCGGGGAGCTTGTGCCTGGACGAGGACGGCGACCGGCCACACCCTGCACGAAGGCTCAGCGCGACGATGCGGCCCGCGAACGCCGATGGGCAGCTCGGCTCGGCTCGGCTCGGCACGGCACGGCACAACGCAAACCCACCGGCAAGGCCAGCCGAACGCCGGACCACCAACTCGCGCGCCTACCGGTGCGGCCAGCGCAAAGCGCGGCTACCCAACGCGCACCCAGTGGCAGCACGGCGAGCCGGAAAGCCAGCCCACCAGCTCGCACGCCCACCGGCGCAGGCCAGCCCACCAGCTCGCACGCCCACCGGCGCAGGCCAGCCCACCAGCTCGTACCCCCACCGGTGCAGGCCACCAGCGCAGGCCAGCCCGCCCGCAACTCACCCGTCCGAGCGACCGCTCAACTCACCCGCAACGCAGCTCAGCCCGAACCCACCCCCGGAGCCCACCCCAGCCCCGGTAGCGGTCCTCCACCCACAAACCCCCAAAAGCCCCTCTCAAGCCGCCCCGGCGAGCCGGACCAGCCGGTTCCTCGGGTACGAAACCAGTTCGCGCTCTTCGTCCGTCGTGAAGATCTCGACGGAATCCTCGAGCAGCTCCGCCGATGTCACCTGCAGTTGCCACGCGGGGAGTCCCGGCGCCGGCTCGTGCCAGAACCATTGGCCCTTGGTCAGCTGGTGCGCCGGGACCGTCGCGTCGTCCGTGTTCATGCAGTGAGGCTAGCCGCCACCACCGACAGTTTTCGCACTGCCTCAGCCATGCGTGGCACCCACTGTGATCGTCAGCACGTCCGGGTCGCCCGCGAAGACCGCGCCGCTGAAGTCCGGGCCGGGGCTCACGTCGTCGTAGGGGAACGCGTAACCCCGGTTGTCCGGGAGTTTCGAGTGGACGATGCGCGCGTAGTGATTGGTCGCCTCCCCTGCGTAGAAGCGAGCCGGGTCCTCGTCGGTCGGCTGGTTCGGGTTGGCCAGCAACGTCGTGCGGTTCAGGGCCGCCGCCAAGCGGGGCACGATGGCCTTGCGCGCGTCGCTCGCCCCCGCGGCCAGTGCGAACGGGCCGCTGTCGCAGCTCCACACGTCCGCCGTGGCCGGCTTGGCGAAGGATTCCGAGCCGAAGACCAGCTGGCCGCCCGAGACGCGGCCGGTGAACTTGCCGACGCCCGGGTTCTGCGAGTCGACGACCAGGTCCGTGCCCTCGTACTTCGCCCACACCTGGTCGATGTAGCCGTCGAGGTAGCCACCGAACTGCGCCGCGTGGTGGTGCGGCGACAGCACGCGCAGGGTGCCACCACCGCCGGTCTGGACCAGGTTCGGCCACTCACCGCCCAGCGCCGTCAGCGACGAGGCGATCTGATCCACCGCGCCCGAGGGCAACCCCTGGACCGTCGAGGTGCCGGACCCGGTCGTGGTCAGCGACAGTCCCATCGGGATGCCCACGAAGTCGACGTAGCTGATGTTGGCGAACAGCTGCGTGTCGTTGAAGGTGAACTCGCTGAACGACCAGTTCTTGCCGTAGTTCGCATCACCGGAGTTGAGGAAGCTCGGGTGGACCAGGTTCGGGCCCGGGTCGAGGAAGAAGTCCAGCTTCGCGTCCGTGACGACGTAGATGCGCGCGCCACCCATCTTCGGCACCCTCACCTGGGCGCCCGAGCCGATCGGGATCGCGCAGTCTTCGGGCAGCGGGGTCGTCGGCGCGGACGGCGACGCCGGGTAGTACGGCGTACCGTCGGCGTGCAGCAGCACCAGTTTGCCGTCCGGGGTGGTGCCGGTGACGTAGGCGTACACCGTGCCGGAGCCGGAGTTGTTGACCAGCTTGAGGCCGAAGGTGTCGGGCGTCGCGGCGTTGGCCGGCCGCGCGAGGGGCAGCACCGTGGCCGTGGCGAGCGTCGCCGCCGAGAGGCCGAGGAACGAGCGCCGGGAGATCATGGTGTCCTCCACGTTGAGGAGACGGCGGAGTCCATAAAGGACGTCCGAGGGCGGTGCGCAGGATTCGTTGTGGACGTAAACAAACTATGACTCCGGTTTCGTTACCTGGCAACCCTGCGAAAGAAGGTCCAGACCACCGTTTCACCGGGCCCGCGCGGTGCCCGGCCACCGCGAATTCCAAACGCGACCCTGCCCGGGTGTGCCCACGGGTACCGGGTGCCGGGTACTTCCGGGCACACCCCTTGACGCGGTCGCGGACCGGCGGCGACAGTGGACGGCCTCGCAGGTCGTGGACGGCCCCGTTCCCCTCAGGAAGCGAGATCCCATGTGCACCGTCAAGCGGCTCACCGCCGTGCTGGCAACGTTGTCATTCCTCGCCTCGGCCGCTCCGGCGCACGCCGAGGAAACCTGGACCACCGTCTTCCAGGACGACTTCGACGGCACCGCGGGCACCGGGCTGGACACCCAGAACTGGCTCTACGACAAGGGAACCGGCTACCCGGGCGGCGCGGCGAACTGGGGCACCGGCGAACTCGAGACCGCGACGGACTCCACCGCCAACGTCTACCACGACGGCCAGGGGCACCTGGCGATCAAGCCGCTGCGCGACGCCGCCGGGAACTGGACGTCCGGCCGGATCGAAACCCAGCGCACCGACTTCGCCGCCCCCGCGGGCGGGCAGCTGGAGATCAGCGCGACGCTCAAGCAGCCCTCCCCCGCCGGCGGCCTCGGGTACTGGCCCGCGTTCTGGGCGATGGGCGCGGACGCCCGCCCGGTCGGCGCGACGAACTGGCCGAGCATCGGCGAGCTCGACATCATGGAGGACGTCAACGCGCTGAGCAAGCACTCCACGACGTTCCACTGTGGACAGTGGCAGGGCGAGTGCCACGACCCGGACGGCATCACCAGCGACCTGCAGGACTGCCCCGGCTGCCAGGACGGCTACCACACCTACTCCGTCGTCGTGGACCGCCGCGACGCGAACGCCGAGGAGCTGCGCTTCTCCCTCGACGGCACGCAGACGTTCGCGGTGAAGCAGAACCAGGTGTCCGCCGAGACCTGGAAGGCCGCCGTCGACCACGGGTTCTTCGTCATCTTCGACGTCGCCATCGGCGGCTCGTACCCGAACAAGGTCTGCGGCTGCACGAGCCCGTCCGCCGACATCACGCCGGGTGCCGAGATGAGCATCGATTCCCTGTCGGTCAAGACCAGCCAGGGCTGACCCGTAGGCTGGGCGCCATGAAGCACGCCGTCATCGCGTCACCGATCGGACCGCTGACCCTGGTCGGCGACGGCGAGGCGCTGGCCGGGCTCTACTTCGACGGCCACCTGCGGACACCCCGGATCACCGACCCCGGGCCCCGGGACGACGACGGCTTCGGGGCGGCGCGGCAGCAGCTCGGCGAGTACTTCGCGGGCACGCGGCGCGAGTTCGACCTCGAGCTCGCGCCGCGCGGCTCCGCGTTCGAGAAGCAGGTTTGGGCGCTGCTGACGAAGATCCCGTACGGCGAAACGCGCACCTATGGGCAGCTGGCCGCGGAACTGGGCGACCCGGGCGCCGCGCAGGCGGTCGGGAACGCCAACGGCTGGAACCCGATCAGCGTCGTCGTGCCCTGCCACCGCGTGGTCGGCACGAGCGGCGGCTTGACCGGGTACGCCGGCGGCCTCGACCGCAAGCGGTTCCTCCTGAGCCTGGAAGAACCACCCGCGGCCGAGGTCGGCCGGTTGTTCTAGCCGGCCGAGCAGGTCACGGCCGGCGCCGTCAGGTTCCCGCCGTGCTCGACGGTGAAGCCGATGACGTTGCCGCTGCCGTTGGGCCGCGCGGTCAGCACGTACCCGGTGCTGTCCCAGGTGCCGGTGTAGTTCCAGCTGCCGATGACCTTCTGCGGCGCGTGGAAGGTGATCGTGAGCACCCAGCTGCTGCTCCCGGTCACCGTCACCTGGCCGTTGAAGCCGACGTTCCACTCCGCCGTCTTGAGGTACGTCCCGGTGCACCCGCCCGGCGGCGGGGTCGTGGTCGTCGGCGGCGGGGTGGTGGGTGTGGTCGGCGTGGTGGTCGGCGGCGGGGTGGTGCCGCCGTTCAGCGCGTCGAGCACCGCGGTGTAGGCGGCCTTCTTCTGGCCGTTGCCGTCGAACAGCAGCGGCGTGGCGGACGCCCGCCACGAATCGGTGTCCCGGATGCCCCACACGGTCATGCCGGTGCAGCGCGCCACCGCGAGGCAGGCGTTCGTGACCGTGCGGTAGTTGTTCGCCTGCGCGGTGCCCGACCCTTCGATGTCCAGCTCGGTGATCTGCACGTCGACGCCGAGGTTCGCGAAGTTCTGCAGCGTCGTCTGGTAGTTCGACGGCACCGGGCTGTTGGGGTTGAAGTGCGACTGGAAGCCGACGCAGTCGATCGGGACGCCGCGGGACTTGAAGTCCTGCACCATCCGGTACACGGCCTGGGTCTTCGCCTGGTTCCAGTCGTCGGTGTTGTAGTCGTTGTAGCAGAGCTTCGCGCCCGGGTCGGCCGCCCGCGCGGCGCGGAACGCCGCCTCGATCCAGTCGTCCCCGGTGCGCTGCAGGTTCGAATCGCGCCGGGCGCCCGAACCGCCGTCCGCGAAGGCCTCGTTGACGACGTCCCAGGCGTAGATCTTGCCGCGGTAGTGGGTCGCGACCTGGGTGATGTGGTTCAGCATCGCCGACCGCAGCGCGGAGCCTTCCATGCTCTGCATCCAGCCCGGCTGCTGCGAGTACCACGCCAGCGTGTGCCCGCGCATCCGGGCGCCCTGGCTCGTCGCCTGGCCGACGATCCGGTCGGCGTTGCCGTACGAGAACTGGCCCTGCGTGGGCTCGGTCGCATCGATCTTCATCTCGTTCTCCGGCGTGATCATGGAGAACTCGCGGCTCAGGATGCCGGTGTAGACGCTGTCCGAGAGCTTGCCCGCCGAAACCGCGGTACCGAAGTAGCGGCCGCTCCCACTCGCCGCGCTCCCGAGCGTGGTGCCCGCGGACGGCGGCGGGGAGGTGGTGGTCGTCGTCGAGGTACCCCCGCTGTTCAGGCCGAGGAACGCGATCGCGTAGGCCACCATCCCGTTCTGCGGCAGCGAATGCCCGGCCCCCTGGACGCTGATGCCCTCGACCGGCGCCTGGACGCCGGTGCCGCCGTAGCGCGAGCGCGTCCAGCCGGACTGCGGGGCATCAGTCGACGACGGCGTCTGGTTCAGCCCGTGCAGGTTCGTCCACTGTTTGACCTCTTCGCCGAAGTTCGGGTAGCGCAGGGTGTCGTCGGCGGTGCCGTGCCACAGCTGCATCCGCGGGTACGGGCCGCTGCGCCCGCCGCTCATCTGCCGGGCCTGGTCGCCCCACTGCTGGGCGGTCTTGATCAGCTGGCCGCCCGAGCACTGGCTGTTCCAGCTCGACCCGTCGGTGGTGGCGAAGCAGCCGGCGGGCACGCCCATGAACGCCGAGCCGGCCGCGAACACGTCCGGGTACTCCGCGGCGAGCACGTTCGTCATCATCGCGCCCGAGGAGAACCCCGTGACGAAGACGCGGCCGGGGTCCACGTTGTAGCGCTGCTTGGCCCAGTTCACCATCGACAGGATGCCGACCGGGTCGCTGCCGCCGCCGCGGGTCAGCGCCTGCGGCGACGAGACGTCGAAGCACTGCCCGCTGCGGGTGGCTTCCGGGAAGACGATGACGTAGCCGTACTGGTCGGCCGCGGTGACGTAGTCGCGGGCGTAGCCGTTGAACACCGCAGACGCCGAGCCGGTGCAGTAGTGGACCGCGACCAGCAGCGCCGGCTTCGCCGCCACCCGGTCCGGGACGTAGGTGTACATGTTGAGGTTGCTGGGATTGCTGCCGAAATCGGTCACGCGCGTCAAGGTGGCCGCCGACGCGGGCTGCGCCGAGATCACCAGCACGACGGCGGCGGCGATCGAGAGCGCGGCGGCGAGGAGGGCGGTGAAGAGTCTTCGCACTCGACGAGTCCTTTCCGGGGGCGGGGCGCAGCTGTCACGATCGTTCGTTCGCCGCCCGGGACCGGTCAACGATTTTCGGGATGTTTCGCGGTCTTTCGAACTGCCGAAGAGCCGGACTGCTGCGAGGATTCCGGGATGACCGAGCTGCTCCTGGGACCGCTGCTGCGGCACGTGAACGCCGACTCGGCGACGATCTGGGTGGAGACGGACGGCCCGTGCGAAGTCCGCGTCGCCGAGGCGACCGCCCGGACCTTCGAGGTCGCCGGGCACCACTACGCCCTCGTCGTGCTGACCGGCCTGGAGCCGGGGCGCAGCACGCCGTACGAGGTGCGGCTCGACGGCGAGCTCGTCTGGCCCGAGCCCGACAGCACCCTGCCGCCCAGCCGGATCCGGACGCTGAGCCCCGGCGACCCGCGGTTCCGCCTGGTCTTCGGGTCCTGCCGCAAGCCGCGGGAGCAGGACGCGCTGGGCCCGGACGCGCTCGCCGCGTACGCCCACCGGATGGCCGGGCTCGACGAGGCCGAATGGCCGGAATCGCTGCTCCTGCTGGGCGATCAGGTCTACGCCGACGAGACCACCGACGCGACGCAGGAGTGGCTGGCCGGGCGGCGCGACACGAGCGAGCCGCCGGGCACCGAGGTCGCCGACTTCGAGGAGTACTGCCACCTGTACTTCGAGGCGTGGTGCGACCCCGCGGTGCGCTGGCTGATGTCGACCGTGCCGACGTCGATGATCTTCGACGACCACGATGTCCGCGACGACTGGAACACCTCGCAGGCGTGGCGCGAGGAGATGGCCGCGACGTCGTGGTGGCCGGAGCGGATCCGGGGCGCGCTGGTCTCGTACTGGGTCTACCAGCACCTGGGCAACCTCGGCCCCGACGAACTCGCCGAGGACGACGTCTACCAGCAGGTGGTCAAGTCGGGCGTGGACAACGCCGGGCTGCTGCGCGAGTTCGCCGACCGCGCTGACCGGGAGGCCGACGGCGCCAAGGGCACGCGGTGGTCCTACCGCCGCGACTTCGGCCCGGTCCGGCTGCTGGTCATCGACTCGCGGGCCGGGCGGATCCTCGCCGGCGGCACCCGCTCGATGGTCGGCGACGACGAGTTCCGCTGGATCGAAGAGCAGGCCGGCGGCGACTTCGAGCACCTGCTGATCGGCACGTCGCTGCCGTGGCTGATGCCGACCGCGCTGTCGGCCGCGCAGTCGGTCAACGAGCGGCTCTGCACCCGGCCCGGGCTCGTCGGGCGGATCAGCGAGTGGTTCCGCCAGCTCGCCGACCTGGAGCACTGGCCGGCGTTCCGCGACTCGTTCGACCGGCTGGCGAAGCTCATCGGCGGCGTCGCGGACCGGGGTGTCGCGTCGGTGAACGTGCTCTCGGGCGACGTCCACCACGCGTACGTCGCGCGGGCCGACCTGCCGGGCGCGCCGGTGCACCAGCTCACCTGCTCGCCGGTGCACAACACCGTGCCCTGGTACATGAACCGGCTGTTCCGCGCCGGCTGGGCGCGGGGGCTGACGCGGCTGAGCGAAGGGCTGGCCCGCCGCGTCGGCGTGCCGCCCGCGCCGCTGACCTGGAGTTGCGTGTCCGGGCCGCACTTCGGCAACGCCGTGATGACCCTGGACGTCGACGGGCGCGAAGCCACCGCGACGCTCCTGCGGCCGGAACGGGACGGGGAGCCGGTCCGGCTCACCTGAGGGTGGGTGCGGCGCGGCCACCCAGGTGCCGCGCGGCCGGGTTAGCCTCGGACCATGCCCGCGGAGAACGCTCTTGGTGAGTTCCTCCGGGCCCGCCGCGAACAGGTGGGCCCGGCGGACCTCGGCCTGCCCGCCGGCGGGCCGCGCCGGGTCGCCGGGCTGCGCCGCGAGGAGGTGGCGGTGCTGGCCGGGGTGAGCACCGACTACTACGTCCGGCTGGAGCAGGGGCGGGAGCGGAACCCGTCGGCGCAGGTCGTCGACGCGCTCGCGCACGGGCTCGCCCTGGACGAGGACGCCACCGCCCACCTGCACCGGCTGGCCCGGCCGGGGCCGCGCCGGCGCCGCCGGGCCCGGCGCGAGCAGGTCAGCCCGAACCTGCTGCGCCTGATGGACGGCTGGCCGGACACGCCGGCGCTGGTGCTCGGCCGCTGCCTCGACGTGCTCGCGCACAACGCGCTGGGCCAGGCGTTGTTCGGCGGGCACGCGCACAGCGACGACCTGGTCCGGCTGGTGTTCCTCGACCCGGACGCCCGCGAGTTCTACCCGGACTGGGAGCGCGTCGCCGTCAACACGGTCGGTGGCCTGCGGGCGGCCGCCGGGATCGACCCGGACGACCCGCGGCTGATCGAGACGGTCGGCGAACTGTCGGTCAAGAGCGCGGACTTCCGCCGGTTGTGGGCCCGCCACGACATCCGGCAGAAGACGCACGAAACCAAGCGGTTCCACCACCGGCTCGTCGGTGAGCTCGTGCTGAGCTACGAGGCGCTGACCGTGAACAGCGCGCCCGGCCAGCAGCTGGTCGTCTACCAGGCCGAGCCGGGCAGTGCGTCGGAAGCGGCGCTCGCCCTCCTGGGCAGCCTCGCCGCTTCCTGAACCCGTTTCCTGAAATCCACAATGGACGGAGTACTTCGTCGTGCCCGAAAACGCTGTCTGGTTCATCACCGGCTGCTCCGGCGGCCTCGGCCGCGCACTGGCCGGAGCCGTGCTCGACCGCGGGTGGCGGGCCGTCGTCACCGCCCGCGACCCGGCGCGGGTCCGCGACCTCGTCGACGCGCACGGCGACCGCGCGCTGGCGCTGCCGCTCGACGTCACCGACCACGCCCAGGTCACCGCCGCCGTCGAAACGGCGGAAACGACCTTCGGCCGGATCGACGTCCTGGTCGGCAACGCCGGCTACGGCTACCTCGCCGCGATCGAGGAAGGCGAGGACGAAGAGATCCGGAAGCTGTTCGACACCAACGTGTTCGGCCTCGCCGACGTCACCCGCGCGGTGCTGCCCGGCATGCGGGCCCGCCGCAGCGGGCACGTCGTGACCGTGTCGTCGCTCGGCGGGCTCGCCGCGTTCGGCGCCACCGGCTACTACCACGCGACGAAGTTCGCCGTGGAGGGCTTGTCGGAGTCGCTGGCCGCGGAGGTGACGCCGCTGGGCATCAAGGTGACCATCGTGGAGCCCGCCGCGTTCCGCACCGACTGGTCCGGCCCGTCGATGCGGCAGTCCGCGATCCGCATCGACGACTACGCCGAAACGGCCGGAGCCCGCCGGGAAGCCACCACCGCGACCCACGGCAAGCAGCCCGGCGACCCGGCCCGCGCGGCGGAAGCGATCATCACCGCGGTCGGCGCCGCCGAGCCCCCGCTGCGGCTGCTGCTCGGCGAAGCCGCCTACACCATCGCCACGGCCCGGCTCGAAACCCTCAGGTCCACTTTCGACACCTGGCGCGAGACCACCCTCGGCGCCGACTTCCCCCGAGAGGAAACCCCGTGAAGACCGTTCTCATCACCGGTGCCAGCAGCGGCATCGGGCACGCCACCGCGCTGCGCCTGGCCCGCGAGGGCCACCACGTCGTGCTCGGCGCCCGGCGCGAAGACCGCCTGGCCGCGCTGGCGAAGGAGATCCACGACGCCGGCGGCACCGCCGACGTGCACCGCCTGGACGTCACCGACCGCGCGGCCGTCGCCGCGTTCGCCGACGCCGCCGTCGAAGCGCACGGCCGGCTCGACGTCTTCGTCGCCAACGCGGGCGTGATGCCGCTGTCGCGGCTGGACTCCCGGCACGTCGAGGAGTGGGACCGGATGATCGACGTGAACGTCCGGGGCCTCCTGCACGGGATCGCGGCGGCCCTGCCGCACTTCCGGCGCCAAGGCGGCGGGCACTTCGTGACCATCGCCTCCACCGGCGCGCACGAGGTGGTGCCGACAGCCGCGGTCTACTGCGGCACCAAGTACGCGGCCCGGGCGATCACCGAGGGCCTGCGCCTCGAAGCCGACCCAGGCGTCCGCGTCACGACGATCTCCCCCGGCGTCGTCGAGTCCGAACTGGCCGACACCATCACCGAAGCGGGCGCGAAGGAGGCGATGCGCACCTACCGCGCGGTGACGATGTCGCCGGACACCATCGCCGGCGCGATCTCCTACGCGATCGGGCAGCCGGACGGCGTCGACGTCAACGAAATCGTGGTGCGGCCGACCGCCCAGCGGTGATTCAGCGCTCCAGCTCGGCGATGACCCGCGGGATCTCCGCGACGAGTTCCCGCGCCAGCAGCCCGGTGCTGCCGGTGTCCGGGATCAGCCGCTGCCCCGCGACGGCGTGGACGTGCGTCGCCCAGCAGGCGGCCTGGTCGACGGCGGCGCCGCGGGCGAGGAACCCGCCGGTCAGCCCGGCCAGCACGTCACCGCTGCCGGACGTCGCCAGCCCGACGTGGCCGCTGCCGTCCCGCCAGGTGCGGCCACCGGGTTCGGCGACCACCCCCATGAGCAGCACCACCCCGCGGTAGCGCCGCGCGATCCGCACCGCCGTCGCCAGGTCGTCGACGTCTTCTTCTTCGCAGCCGTCCAGAAAGGCCGCTTCGACCCGGTTGGGTGTGAGGAGGAGCCGGTCCGCCAACGGCTCGGCCAGCTCCGGTGCCCGGCTCAGCGCGCCGAGCGCGAACGCGTCGAGCACCACCCGCGCGTCCGGGGCGATGGCAGGAACCAGCCGCCGCAGCAGCTCTTCGGTCTCCTCGGCGCCGGTCAGGCCGGGACCGACCACCACGGAACCGGCGCCCGGGAGGACGTCGGCCAGCCGGTCGGCCGCGTCGGCGGCGATCGCGCCGGAAGCGTGTTCCGGCAGCCCGATCACCGAGGACTCGGGCACCGAAACGCCGATGGCCGTCGCGTGGCGTTCGGCGACCGCGAGCTGGAGCGTGCCCGCGCCCGCGCGCAGGGCGGCGGTGCCGGACAACGCGGGCGCGCCCGGCACGGTCCGGGCGCCGCCGACGACGAGCACGGTGCCGCGGTCGCCGGTGCCGATCCGCCGGTCCCGCAACAAGGCCGGGCTGATCGGCGCCGGGTCAGGAGAGCTGCCGCGCGGCATCGTCGTCCGCCGTCGGCGGGGTGTCGGTGGCGTGCAGGTGGCCGACCTCCTGGGCGAGCACCATGGTGAACCCGCCGTCGCGGTCGCGCTCCCAGGACGTCACCGAGCCGTTGGGGACTTCGGTCGCGTCGGCGGCGCGGAGCAGGTCGGGCTCCGGCAGGCCTTCGAGGAGGTAGCGCAGGCCGAAGACGGTCATCTCGTGGGCCGCCAGCAGAACGCGCTTTCCGGCGTGCTCCGCGCTCAGCTCGGTCAGCAGGGAACGCAGCCGCAGCACGACATCGGCCCAGGACTCGCCGCCCGGCGGGCGGTAGTAGAACTTGCCGAGCCGCCGTTTGCGGCGCAGTTCGTCGGGCCACCGCTCGCGGACGCCGTGGGACGTCAGCAGGTCCAGGACCCCGAGCTCGCGGTCGCGCAGCCGTTCGTCGGGGACGATCGCGACCCCGTCGGGCGCGGCCAGCCGGGCGGTGTCCCAGGCCCGGCGGTAGGTCGAAGTGACCACGAGGTCCGGCGGGCGCTCGGCGAAGAACTCCCCCGCGGCCGCGGCCTGCTCCTGGCCCAGTCCGGTCAGCGGCACGTCGGCGTCGCGCTCGGCGATGTCGATCACGTCGGCCCCGGCCGACTCCGCTTCCTCCCGGGCCACGTTCCCGGTGCTCTGCCCGTGGCGCAGCACGGCCACCCACTCCAAGTCGACGCTCACGTCCGATCGGTTACCCCGGTGGGCCCACCACCGAAACGCGGGATGGGCGGTCCCGCAACGGGGTTGCGGCTAAGGTCGTCCCATGTCGCGAAGTCTCGGCGCTCACGACCGGCTGCGGCTGGTGGAAACGATCATCGGCGCTCCCGCCGGTCACCTCGTGCTGGCCGAGGTGCTGGTCGAGACGCTGCAGCGCTTGCGCGAGGTCATGGCGGTCGACACGGCGACGGTGCTGCGGTACCAGCCCAGCGCCCGCCAGCTGGTGGCGTTCGCGGCGGCCGGCATCGAGGAGGAGGTCCACCAGGGCGTGCGGATCCCGGTGGGCAGCGGCTTCGCCGGCCGGGTCGCGCTCGAGCGGGTCCCGGTGATCCTCGACCAGGTCGACGAAACCACCGTCGTGAACTCCCTGCTGTGGGAGCGGGGACTGCACTCGATGCTCGGCGTGCCGATGATCGCCGGCAGCGAGCTCGTCGGGGTGCTGCACGTCGGGTCGGTCGAGCCCCGGCCGTTCGGCGAGCCAGACGTGGCCACCATGCAGCTGCTCGCCGACCGCCTCGCGACGGCGATCCAGCTGGAAGCCCGGGAAGAGAACCGCACCGCCACCGTGGCGCTGCAGCGCAGCCTGCTGCCGAGCAGCCTGCCCGAGGTGCCCGGCCTCTCCTTCGGCGCCCGGTACGTGCCCGGCGCGGAAACCGGGCTCGGCGGCGACTGGTACGACCTGTTCACCCTGCCGGGCGACCGGATCGGCGTCGTGATGGGGGACGTCTCCGGCCACGGCCTCGACGCCGCCGTGATCATGGGACGGCTGCGCAGCGCCCTGCGGGCCTACGCCCTCGACTGCGAAAGCCCGGCCGAGGTGCTCGCCAAGCTCGACCGCAAGGCCAACCACTTCGAGCACGGCGCGATGGCCACGGTCGCCTACGGGATCATCGGCCCGGGCCGTGAAGCCGTGACGCTTTCCCTGGCCGGGCACCTGCCCCCGGTGCTGGCCGTGCCGGGGGCCGCGGGCCGGCTGGTGGACGTGCCGCCGGATCCCCCGATCGGGCTGACGATCGGCGAGCCCGAACGGCGGATGACCATCGTCGACCTGCCGCCGGGCAGCGTGCTGGCGTTCTACACCGACGGACTGGTCGAGCGACGCGACCGGCCGGTGGACACCGGTATGCGGCTGCTGGCCGACACCGTGTACGCCGGGGAGCCCGAGCGGCTCTGCGCGCAGATCATGGCCGCGCTGATCGGCGGCCGGGCGGCCCAGGACGACGTCGCCCTGCTGACCATCCAGCGCCGGGCCGTCCCGGCCGGCGGCTGAGCGCGACCGGGACGGCGCGATCAGGAAGCGGCCAGCGCCGCGTCCCGGGTCGGGAAGAGCGAGAGGCTGTCCTCGAGGCCGGTCAGCTGGATCGGGCGCAGGGTGGCCCGGCCGGACGCGACGATCCGCACCGCGGTGCCGGCGGCGGCGTTGCGGTGGATCGTCAGCAACGCGGTCAGCCCCGGCGAGGCGAGGAAATCCACCCGGGTCAGGTCGACCACGAAGACCGGCGGCTCCTCCGCCAGCACCTCGTCCGCGGCCTGCACGAGTGCGGGCGCGGTGGTCGTGTCGACGTCCCCGGCGACGGCCAGGACGACTGTGCCGTCTTGGTCCGTTCGGGCGATCCGGAACTCCCCGAACGGCACAGTGGCCGATGCGCTTTCAGTATGGGTGTGCTCGGTCATGACGTTCGCTCCTGCCTTCGGCAACGCCACCGGGGTGTCCGGTGGGCGTGCGTGATCACGAAGGCTGTCTGCTCAACCGGTGTCAATCATGCCCGCCCCCGCGCCGCCCCGCCGTGTCAGCACCCACCCGGCTTTCGGGCACGCCCGTGAACAGGCAGGATGAGCACCATGGCCGAAAGAGACGTGACCGGGGACGCACTCGGCGACGCGGCTGGTCCGGCGGGGTCGGTGGCGCTGGAGGACCGCGATGGCACCGCGGTGCTCCGCGTGGACGGCGCTCTCGACCTCGCACTGGCACCGAAACTCCGCCAATTGGCCGAACGCGCGGCCCGGGCGCGGCCCGCGTTGCTCGTCATCGACCTCACCGACGTCACCTTCCTGGCGTCGGCGGGCATGGCCGAGCTCGTCCGGGCGCACCGCGGGCTCACCGCGTCGGCGCCGCTGCGGGTGGTGGCCCGCGGCCGGATCACCCTGCGCCCGCTGGAACTGACCCGGCTGACCGACGAACTCGCCATCTACTCTTCGCTGTCCGAAGCGCTGGCGCCCTGATGCCGCCCGGTCCCCGGTCCCTCCCCGTGCTCGACGCCGTGCGCCGCGCGTTCGCCGGCCCCGGCGGGGCACCGGCAACCACCGGGATCCGGCCCCTCTCCCCCGCCGAAGCCGATGCGGTGCTGCACGGCCGGGCCGCGGTGGCCGTGACCGACCCCGCGGTGCTGGCGGAGCTGGTGCCGGGCAAGGAGATCACGCGTGCGATCGCGGTCGCCGACGGCGAGCACGGCACAGTGGTCTACACCACTGAGGAGGTCGGTGAGCTGCCCGCGCTCGTCGCCGCCGCCGTCGAGGCCGCCACCGCGGACCTGGCCGCCACCGTCCGGCGGCTGCGGGGCGAAGCCGTGGTGCTCGACGCGCTGCACTCCACCGGCCGCGAGCTGACCGCCCAGCTCGACATCGACCGGATCGTCCAGGACGCGACCGACGCGGCCACGAAGGCGACCGGGGCCGGCTTCGGCGCGTTCTTCTACAACCTGGTCGACGAGTTCGGCGAGTCCTACACGCTGTTCACGATTTCGGGTGTGCCGCGCGAGGCGTTCACCCGGTTCCCGATGCCGCGCAACACCGCGGTCTTCGCGCCGACCTTCGACGGCGCCGGTACCGTGCGCAGCCCCGACATCACGAAGGACGAGCGGTTCGGGAAGAACGCGCCGTACCACGGGATGCCGGAGGGCCACCTGCCCGTGTGCAGCTACCTCGCGGTTTCGGTGCTCAGCCCGACCACCGGCGAGGTGCTGGGCGGGTTCTTCTTCGGCCACCCCGAACCGGACCGGTTCACCGCCCGGCACGAGTACCTCGCCGAAGGCATCGCCGCGTACACGGCCATCGCGCTCGACAACGCCCGGCTCTACGAACGCGAGCGCACCCTGGCGACCGAGCTGTCCCGCAGCATGCTGCCGGTCGCCCCGCCCACGCCCGGCCTCGACGTGCTCACGCGGTACCTGCCGGCGGTCACCGGCAGCAAGGTGGGCGGCGACTGGTTCGACGTGATCCGGCTGCCGTCCGGCGGGACGGCGTTCGTCATCGGCGACGTCGTCGGCCACGGCGTCACGGCCGCGACGGTGATGGGCCAGGTCCGGACCGCCATCCGCTGCTACGCCCGGCTCGACCTGCCGCCGTCGGAGGTCCTGCGCCACGTCTCCGACCTGACCGGCGGGCTGTTCGGCGAAAGCTTCGTCACCTGCTTCTACGCGGTCCACCGGCCGGACGTCGGCACGCTGACCTTCGCGAACGCCGGCCACCTGCCCGCGATCCTGGTCCGCCCCGGCGAGCCGCCCGAGCAGATCGGCGAGGCGCTGGCGCAGCCGCTGGGCGTCGGTTCGGCGTTCCCCCAGCGCTCCACCGGGTTCCCGCCCGGCGCGGACCTGGTGCTCTACACCGACGGGCTGGTCGAGAGCCGCACCCGCGACCTCACGCTGGGCATCGAATGGCTGCTGGCGGGTATCCCGGGTCTGCTGGCGGCGGCCGACCTGGAAACGGCGTGGGACAAGCTCGTCCAGGAACTGACCCGCGGACGGCACGACGACGACATCGCGGTCATCCACGTGCGCCACCGCGGAGAGGACGCCCCATGACGGACCCCCTCCCCCCGGGAGCGCCCGCCCCCGCGGCGTCGTTCCACCGGCGCACCTCCGCGATCGCCGGCCGCCTGCCGCGCCTGCGCGAAGCACTGGCCGAGTGGCTGCGCGCGCTCGGCCTGAGCGAGGAACGGCAGGAGGACATCGTCCTCGCCGGCTACGAGGCGATGGCCAACTCGGCGGAACACGCTTACCGCGACCGCGAAGCGGGCCCGATCGACGTCCGGGCCGAAGCACTGGGCGGACGGCTGACGGTGACGGTCACCGACTACGGCTCCTGGCGGCCGCCCGCGGCGACCAACGGCCTCCGCGGGCGCGGCCTGCTGCTCATCGACACCCTCGCCGACGAGAGCGCGAAGGTGCACCGCGAGGACGGCACCACGGTCACCATGACCTGGCTGACCGACGGGAACTGACCGGCGTCCCGCCCACCACGGGTCACACGCGCGGCGGGGGCCGTCGGGGTCGAGTAGGCTCGTCCCGGGCCGCGAACCGGGAGTGTGATGAGCGTCGGTGAAGAGTCCGGCCACCGCGCTGTGTTCCCCGGGACCAGCCGGATGGCCGCCCGGATGCGGGACTTCCGCTGGGCGTCCTCCCCGCTGGGCGACCCGGCGGGCTGGCCGGCGAGCCTGACGACCGCGGTCCGCATCTGCCTCACCTCCCGCTTCCCCATGATCGTCTGGTGGGGACCGGAGCTGCGCTTCCTGTACAACGACGCCTACCTGCCGCTGCTCGGCACCAAGCACCCCGCGCTCGGCAAACCGGGTGCGCGGGTCTGGGACGAGATCTGGCACATCATCGGCCCGATGCTCGACAGCGTGATGTCCACCGGCGAAGCGACCTGGTCCGAAGACCTGCTGCTGCCGATGAACCGGCACGGCTACTGGGAAGAGACCTACTGGACGTACTCCTACAGCCCGGTGCACGACGACGAGGGCGTGGTGCGCGGCGTCTTCACCGCGGTCACCGAGACGACCGAGCGCGTGATCGGCGAGCGCCGGATGGCGACGCTGCGCGAGCTCGGCGCCCTGGCCGGGAGCGCCCGGACCGTCGAGGAGGCCTGTGCGCGGGTCGCCGACGTGCTGGGACGGGCCGGAGCCGACGTCCCCTACGCCGCGATCCACGTCCTGGACGGCGAGGGCGGTCGCGCGCCCGCGGTCGTCACCCCGGGCGGCGAGGGCGCGGGCGAACCGGACGCCTGGCCGCTCGCGGAAGTGCTCGCCGACGGGGTGCCGCGGACGGTGTCGGGCGGGGCGTTCGGCGAGCTGCCCCGCGGTGACTGGTCCACCCCGCCCACCGAGGCCGTGGTGCTGCCGCTGCCCGGCGACGCCGGGGACGCCGCCACCGGCGTGATCGTGCTGGCGGCGAGCGCCGGGCGGGCGCTCGACGAGTCCTACCGGACGTTCCTCGGCCTCGTCGCCCAGCAGACGACGGCGCTGGTCAACGGCGCGATCGCCTACCAGGTCCAGCAGCGGCGCGCGGAGGAGCTGACCGCGCTGGACGTGGCGAAGACGACGTTCTTCGCCAACATCAGCCACGAGTTCCGGACGCCCCTCACGCTCATCCTCAGCCCCGCGGCGGACCTGCGCGAGGCGCTGAGCGGCGCCGACGAGCGGATGCGCGAGGAAGCGGACGTCATCCACCGCAACGCGTTGCGGCTGGGCCGGCTGGTGAACAACCTGCTCGACTTCTCCCGGATCGAGGCCGGCCGGATGCAGGCCCGCTTCGAGCCGGTGGACCTGGCGGCGTTCACCGCCGAGCTGGCCAGCGTCTTCCGCGCCGCCGTCGAACGGGCCGGGCTGGCGTTCGAAGTCGACTGCCTGCCGATGGGCCAGCCCGCGTACGTCGACCGCGGGATGTGGGAGAAGGTCGTCTTCAACCTGCTGTCCAACGCGGTCAAGTTCACCTTCGACGGCGCGATCCGGGTGATGGCCGCCCCCGACGGCGAGGACGCCGTGGTCGCCGTGACCGACACCGGGACCGGCATCGACGCCGCCGAGCTGCCGCGCCTGTTCGAGCGGTTCCACCGGATCCCCTCGGCGCGGGGCCGCTCGAACGAGGGCAGCGGGATCGGCCTGGCGCTGGTGCGCGAGCTCGTCGACATGCACGGCGGCACCGTCACCGTCGAGAGCACCCCGGGCGCCGGGACGACGTTCCGGGTCCGGCTGCCGCTGGGCACCGCGCACCTGCCCGCCGACCACCTCGTCGCGGAGCCACCGGTGGCCGGCATCGAGGAGGAGACCGCGGAACCGTACCTGCAGGAAGCCCTGCGCTGGCTGCCCGGCGCGGAGCGGAACTCGCCGTCCGCGCCCACCGCGGCGGCCGGCGCCCGCGTCCTGATCGCCGACGACAACGCCGACATGCGCGACTACCTCGTGCGGTTGCTGCGAGCCGACTACGCGGTCACGTCGGTGCGGGACGGCGTCGAGGCGTTCGAAGCCGCGTCCGCCGAGCCGCCCGAGCTGATCATCAGCGACGTGATGATGCCCCGGCTGGACGGTCTCGGCCTGCTCGCCGAGCTGCGCGGCGACCCGCGCACCGCCGCCGTGCCCGTGCTGCTGCTCTCGGCCAGGGCCGGGCAGGAGGCCGCCGTCGACGGGCTGGCCGCCGGCGCCGACGACTACCTCGTCAAACCGTTCTCGGCGCGCGAACTGCTCGCCCGCGTCCGCACGACCGTCCAGCTCGCGCGGCTGCGGACGCAGCACGCCCGGTGGCGCGCGGCGCTGATCGAGTCCCTGCAGGAGGGCTTTTTCGTCAGCGACGCCGAAGGTCGGATCGTGGAGATCAACGCGGCGTTCACGGAAGTGCTGGGAGCCGGGCCGGACGGGCTGCCCTACAGCGAGCCGTTCCCGTGGTGGCCGGACCGCGAGGCGGATCCGGTCGCGCACCGGCAGGTCGCCGACGCCTTCGCGCGGACCCGGGACCAGCAGGCCGGCAGCTTCGTGCTGCCGCTGCGGCACCGGGACGGGCACCGGGTGTGGGCCGCGATCGCCTACAACGCGCTGCACGACAGCGAGGGCCGCCGCCGGCTGGTCGGCACGGTCCGGGACGTCACGGCCGAGCGCTACGCCGTGCAGCGCGAAACCGCGCTCGCCGCGATGAACCAGCGCCTCGCCGGGGTCAGCGGGGTGCCGGAGGTGCTGCGCACCGCGCTGGAGCTGCTGTGCGAGCTGTGGGAGGCCGAGCGCGTCCTCGCGGTGACCTGGCCGCGGGACGGCGAACCGGAGCTCGCTTCGACCGACTCCCGCGACCACGGCTGGACCGATCTCGCCGCGCCGCTGCGCGCGACCCTCGACCGCCTCCGGTCGCTCCCGGCGCTGCACACGACGGCCGCGGACGGCGGCGCGGGCGCCTCCGTCGACCACCCCGGCGGCCGGCTGACGCTCTGGGTCGAGCCCGCGCGGGACCGTCCCCTCGGCACCGAAGACCGGACCCTGCTGGCGCTGCTGGCCGGCACGCTCGCGCACGCCCTGCGCCGCGCGCACCGCGACGACCGGCAGCGGGAGGTCGCGATCGCGCTGCAGCGCTCGATCCTCGGCCCGGCCCGGCTCCCCGACGGCTTCGCGGTGCGCTACGAGCCGGCGACCCCGCCGCTGGAGGTCGGTGGCGACTGGTACGACGTCATCGCGCTGGGCGACCGGATCGGCATCGTCGTCGGCGACTGCGTCGGCCGGGGGCTCGCGGCGGCCGCGGTGATGGGCCAGCTCCGCAGCGCCTGCCGCGCGCTGCTGCTGGAGGCCAACGGCCCGGCGCACACCCTGGACACGCTCGACCGGTTCGCCGACCGGCTGCCGGGTGCCTTGTGCACCACCGTTTTCTGCGGGGTCCTGGACCCCGCGACCGGCACGCTGACCTACAGCAGCGCGGGGCACCCGCCCGCCACCCTCGTGCACCGCGACGGCTCGTCGGAGTTCCTCGACGCGGGCGCCAGCGTGCCGCTCGCCGTGCGCGTCGAGGCGGACCGGCCGGAGGCGACGGCGGTCGTCCCGGTCGGCTCGCTGCTGATGCTCTACACCGACGGGCTCGTCGAACGCCGCCGCGAGTCGCTCGACGACGGCATCACCCGGGCCACCGAAGTGGCCCACGACGTGCGGGAGGCCGACCTGACCGACCTCGCGGCCGCCCTGATGGGCCGGCTCCGGCCCGACGACGGTTACGAAGACGACGTCGCCCTGCTGCTCTACCGCCGGTCGGTGCCCCCGCTGGCGCTCGACTTCGCGGCGCACCCCGACAGCCTCGCCTCGACCCGCACCTGGCTGCGCGCGTGGCTGGCCAACGCGGAGCTCGAGCCCGACCTCGCGCAGGACGTCCTGGTCGCGACGGGCGAGGCCTGCGCCAACGCCGTCGAGCACGCCTACCCCGGCGCGACCGGCGGCAGCGCACGCCTCGCCGCCCGCTTCACCGGCTCCCACCTGGTCGTCGTGGTCACCGACGACGGCCGCTGGAAGCAGCCACCACCGGACAACCAGGTGCTGCGCGGCCGCGGCATGCCGATGATGGAAGCACTGGCCGACGCGGTCACCATCCGGCACGATGCCGACGGCACCACCGTCACGCTGGAATGGAGAATCGGTTCGTGACGACCGCTCTCACGCTGGTCGCCGGGCGGGGCGACGACGGCGACCGGACGCTGAGCGTCAGCGGCGAAATCGACATGAGCAACGCCGCCGAGTTCGGCGCGGCCCTGGACCGCGAGCTCGCGGCGGGGACCGCGGTCACCGTGGACCTCACCGGGGTGGCCTACCTGGACAGCGCGGGCGTCGCGGTGCTGTTCGACCGGACCGAGGAGCACGACCTGCGCCTGATCGCCCCGAGGCTGCTCGAGCGCGTGCTGCGGGTGTCCGGTCTCGTGCAGGTCGCGAAGGTGACGGTCCGCTGAATGATTGACTCGCTCCGCACTGGGTAAGTCACTCGAAGCGACGGTCTCGGGGTGGGTTGTGCCGGCGGCCGCCGCGAGGTGGTTCCCGGCGCCAACCCACGACGTTCAGCAGCGAGCGCCGGGCCGGAGCCACCGCTCTCTCCCCTCCCTCCGCTCCCGTCCCGACGTCGTGAACGAGTCGTTCACCGCGCCGGACGTCCTGAAAGACCCATTCGTGGCATCACCACGCGCCGGGTGTTGCGGAAGACGCACCACCCGCGGGTAAGGTTTCGCCGTTCCGTTGAAGCAGCAGCGGTGCGCTCGACCACCGCTATCCGGGACGGGAGATGATCGCGTGACCGGGGAACCGATCCCGCCGGAGCACCTCGACGAGCTGACCGCCGCCATGGCGGGGCTCACCGGCGCGCTGGAGTCCGAACCCGCCGAGGCGGAAATACTGGAAGCCGTCTGCGCGGAAGCCGTCCGCGCCGTGCCCGGTGCCGACATGGCCAGCATCACCGCGATCCGGGACGGCGAGCCGGAGACCGCGGCGTCCACCGACGAGCGCGCCGTCGAGATCGACCGGTTCCAGTACGCGGCCGGCGAAGGCCCGTGCCTGCGGGCCGCGGCAACCGGCGAGATCGTGCGGCTGCCGCTGGCCGCCGCGGACGCCGCGTGGCCGTCCTTCACCGCGCACGCCCGCGGTCTCGGCGTCGGCAGCTACCTCGCCGCGCCGCTGCGCGTCGACGAGCACCTCTCCGGCGCGCTGAACCTCTTCGGCTACGGCGACCACGGGTTCGCCGAGACCGACTCGCGGTTGCTGCAGCTCTACACCACGATCGTCTCGTTCGGGCTGCGCACCACCCGGCGGTACCGCCAGGCCCGGCGGCAGGCCACCGAGCTCGAATCGGCGATGCGCACGCGAGCGGTGATCGAGCAGGCCAAGGGCATCCTGATGGCCGTGCACCGGATCGATGCCGACGACGCCATGAAGCGGCTGGTCACCGAATCCCAGCGCACCAACGTGAAGCTGCGGGAGATCGCGGCCAAGTTCGTCGAAGAGCTGTCCGCCGGCTGAGCCGGTCAGGCGGTGCGGCGCACCGGGAACGGCCAGGTCAGGGTGATCACCGTGCCGTCGTCGGTGGAGCGGAGGTCGAGCCCGTCGACGAGCGCCTGGATCAGGCGCAGGCCGCGGCCGCCGTCGTCGCGCTCGGTGATCGACTCCCAGCGGCCCTGGTCGGCGACGGTGATGATCAGCACGTCGTCGTCGATCCGCGCGCGGACGTCGATCAGTCCCGGCCGGCCGCGGTAGGCGTGGCCGAGCACGTTGGCCATGGCTTCCCAGCACGCCAGCACGACGTCGTCGGCCTGCCTGCCGACCTCGTCGCCGGCCCGCCGCCGCAGCCACGAAATCAGATGACGGCGCAGGCTCGGCAAGGTCCGCTGCGAAATCGTGCCGCGGTACCGCCAGCCGTCCGATCCGAGCTCTTCCACGTTCACCTCCCCGGGGGACTGTGGGTTTGCTACCCACCGGTTCGATATCTCAATCGCGGGTAACGACTTTCCCTGCTGCGTTCGGCCCTGGTGCATGGTGCGCCCGCCGTGATCGGATGGGCGGATGACTCGGTCGACGTGGTCCGTGGTGCTGTGCGCGGTGCTGGCCGCGCCCCTCCTCTCCGTGCCGGCGGCCGCCGCGGCGCCCGCGCCGGGGCCGGGTGCGGTTTCGCACTTCGGCCTGGCCCGCAAGGACTGCCTGGGCACCGCGCGGAACTCGGCGAGCAAGGCGTGGTTCACGGTGGCGGGCGGCGTGCTGTCCGACGTCTACGCACCGGTGATCGACAACACGAACGTCGAGTCGCTGCAGTTCGCCGTCACCGACGGGCGCAGCTTCACCGACCTGCAGGCGCGCGACATGACCTACACGGTCCGCACGAGTGCGGGCGGGATGGCCTGCGAGGTGACGTCGACCGCGCGCAGCGGGAAGTACCGGCTGGTCACCGAGTACCTGGCCGACCCGGCCCGGACCGGCGTGCTGATCCGCACCCGCCTCGAACCGCTGCGGGGCGCCGGCGGCGACCTCCAGGTCTACGTCCGGTACGACGCGAGCATCAACGGCAACGGCGGTGGCGGCCCGGCCAACGGCGGCGGGGACACCGCCACCGTCGACGCGGCGACGAGCGCGCTGGTCAGCGCCGACGCGAACACCGTCTCCAGCGCCCCGGCCCGCGACTACGGCACGCCGCTGGCCGCCGCGCTGCGCGCCGACCGCCGGTTCCTGGCCACGTCCAGCGGGTTCGCCGGCACCGCGGGCGACGGGCTCGCGCAGCTGGACCGCGACCACCGGCTCACCGACACGACGCCGTCGGCGGTGAACGGGAACGTGGTGCAGACCGCGCGGCTGGATCTGCAGCCGCGCCGGCCCGCCGTGCTGGCGCTCGGGTTCGGCGCCGACGCGCGGGCGGCCGTCGGCACGGCCGGGGCGAGCCTGCGCACGCCGTTCGACCAGAGCCTCCGCCGGTACGCGCGCGAGTGGCGGGACTACGACAACGGGCTGATCCCGGTGCGCGGCAAGGACTCCGACGCGTACTTCCAGTCGGTCAACGTGCTGAAAGCCAGTGAGGACAAGACGTTCCCCGGCGCGGTGGTCGCGTCGCTCGGCAGCCCGTGGGGACAAGCGGTCTCGGCCGGTGACGCCCCCGGCGGCAAGCCGGTGTACTTCGGGTCCTACCGCGAGATCTTCGCCCGCGACCTCTACGAAAGCTTCTCCGGCCTGCTCGCGGCCGGCGACCGCGAAACGGCGCGGGCGAGCGTGCGCTGGCTGTTCACCCGCCAGCAGCAGCCGGACGGCCGGTTCCCGCGCAACTCCATGCTCAACGGGAAGAAGGCCCCCGACTCCGGCGGCGACCAGCTCGACGAGAGCGCGTACCCGATCCTGATGGCGCTGCAGGCCGGCCTGGACCGCGATCGGACGCTGTACACCGACCACATCCGCGCCGCCGCGGACTTCGTCGTCGCGCACGGGCCGGCGTTCGGCTCCGAGCGCTGGGAAGAACAGGGCGGCTACTCCCCCTCGACCATCGCCGCCGAGATCGCCGGGCTCGTCGCCGCGGGCGTGATCGCCGACCGCAACGGCGACCCGGCGCGCGCGAACGTCTACCGGGCGGCCGCGGACCACTTCCAGCGCGGCATCAAGGGCTGGACCGTGACGTCGAACGGCCCGTACGGCGGCCGGTACTTCCTGCGGCTGACCAAGAACGGCGATCCGGACTCCGAATGGATTTACAACCTCGGCAACGGCTCGGTCGACGCCGACCAGCGCGCGGTCGTCGACGCCGGGTTCCTCGAGCTGCCGCGCCTCGGCGTGCTGCCCGCGAACGACCCGGACGTCGCCGCGTCGCTCGCCGTCGTGGACCGCGTGATCAAGAAGGACACCCCCGCCGGGCCGGGCTGGTACCGCTACGGCACTTCGGCGGCGGGCAGTGAAGACGGCTACGGCGACTGCTACGAGCCGGACCCGACGAACTGCGGCCCGACCGGGGCACCGTGGCCCTCGACGAACACCGGGTCCGGGCACCTGTGGCCGGTGCTGGCCGGCGAACGCGGCGAGCACGCCGTGCAGACCGGCGACCGGGCGGGCGCGGCGGCCCTGCTGCGCGCGATGCGGGCCCAGACCGGCGGCACCGGGCTGATCCCCGAGCAGATCTGGGAGAACCCGGCGCTGCCCGCGTCCCCGTACGGCGCGGACCCGCGGACGGCGTCGATCGGCTTCACCCCCGGCCGGTCCGTCGGCTCGGTGGCGCCGCTGAGCTGGGCGCAGTCGCAGTCGGTGCGGCTGGCCAGGGCGCTCGACGACGGGCGGCTGCCCGAGCAGCCCGCCGAGGTCCGCGCCCGGTACGTCTCGCACGCGCCGCCCGCGGCACTGGCGGTGACCCTCGACGCGCCCGCGTCCGTGTCGGCCGCGACGGCCGAGGTCACCGGCACCGCACCGGCCGGCAGCCGGGTCGACCTCGCCGTGTCGGCCACCGACGCCGGGACGACGACGGTGCTGTCGACCCGGGCGTCGGCGGCGGGGACGTTCCGCGCGACCGTGCCGACCCCGCTCGGCGCGAACGTCGTCACGGCGGCCGCGACCGGCGCGGGCACCGGGTACGCGCAGAAGACGATCAGCTCGGACTTCGTCACCGGCACGGTCCTGCTCGACACGACCGACCCGGACGGCGACGACAACGGCCCGGGCACGTTCACCTACCCGACGGCGGGCGACTTCCACGCCGGCGCGTTCGACCTGCAGCGCTTCCAGGTCATCGATTCGGGGCCGAACCTGGTGTTCCGCGCCCAGCTCCGTGACCTGTCCCCGACGTTCGGCTCGCCGCTGGGCGCCCAGCTGCTGACGATCTACGCGCACGACCCGGCCGCGACGGCGACGTCGACCGCGCCGCCGTTCCCCAGCCGGGCGTACACGATCGCGGCCCAGGACGCCTGGAGCAGGCGCATCGAGGTCCAGGGCTTCGCCGAACCGGCGCTCGTCGACGCTTCGGGCGCTTCGCTCGCTTCGCCGTCCGTGCAGGCTTCGCAGGCGACGCGATACATCACGGTCAGCGTCGCGAAGTCCGCGCTGGGGACGCCGGGCCCGGGCTGGACGTTCGCGGTGGTGCTCACCGGCCAGGACGGCAACTCCCCGGACCAGGCGCGGCCGTTCACGCCGACGGCCGGGCAGTACACGTTCGGCCTGTGCGCGGCGGGCGGCACGGCCCCGGTGTGCGCGGCGGACCCGGCCACGGCACCGAAGGCGTTCGACGTGCTCACGCCGGCCGGGGTCGAGCAGGCGGTGGAGCTGGACCCGACCCGCGGTCCGGTCCAGGTGCGCGGGGTGCCGGTGGGCTGACGGGTTTCGCCTGGTCGGTCCACTGTGGACCAGCGCGGTTCCGGTGCCGTGAACGACTCTTTCACCGCGTCGGACGTGGTGAAAGAGTCGTTCACGGCGTTCGGCGAGCCGGGTCAGTGGTCGCGGCCGTGGCGCCCGTGGTCGTCGCCCGGCTCCGCGGTGCGGCCGCCGTGGTCGTCACCCAGGTCGTGCGTGCGGGACGGGTAGCTGCTCGAGGTGGTGCGGCCACCGTGGTCGTCGCCCGAGTCGTGCGTGCTGCTCGGCCGGGAGTCCGTGGTCGTCGCCGAGCTCGAGGGGGTGCTGGTCGGGGGGCGCCCGTCGTCGGCGCCGGACTGGGCCAGGGCCGCCGTCGTGCCGCCCACCGCGAGCGCGGCACCGGCCGCGGCGATCACCAGGATCTTGCGCATGTGCGTTCCTTCCGTTGTCCGTCAACGAAAAGAGCTTCACGCACCGGACGCTAGCGGCGCGCTGCCCGCACCTTAAGGCATCCCTAACGCCGCGCCGAGCTCCAGCGCGATCCGGGCGCCGTGCGGCCGCGCGCGGGTCACCGTGAACGTCCCGCCGGACGCCCGCGCCGTCTGGCGGGCGATGTCGAGCCCGAGCCCGGTCGAGCCGGCGCCGCTCGCGCCGCGCGGGACGTCGTCGAAGCCCGGCCCCTCGTCCGAGACCTCCAGGGAGGCGCCCGCCGGCGTCGCCGAGAGCCGGATCGCGTAGGCCGTTCCCTCGGGGGTGTGCGCGAAGACGTTGCCCAGCAACGCGTCCAGGCACGCCGCCAGCTCGGTCTCCCCGACCGCGACCGGCAGCGGACCCGGGTCGATCGCCACCGTCACCACGCGGTCCTGGTCCTGGGCCAGCACCGCCCAGAAGTCCGCCCGTTCGCGGACGACCAGGGCCGCGTCGCACGCCCCCGGCGCCGCGTCCCGCGCCCGCGCCTGGTCGATGAGCGCGGTGACCTGGCGCTCCAGGCTTTCGGCGTGGCCGGTGATCCGGTCCGCTTCCTCGGGGTCGCGCAGCGCCTCGGCGTCCAGCCGCAGCACGGTCAACGGCGTCCGCAGGCGGTGCGAGATGTCGGCCACGGCTTCGCGTTCCTGCCGGACCAGGTCGCGGATCCGGGCGGCCAGGAGGTTCACCGCGGCGGCGACCGACCGCACCTCCCCCGGGCCGCCGGGCCGCGCGCGGGCGTCGAGGTCACCGTCGGCGAGCCGGCGCGAAACCGCCGCGAGCTCGTGGACCGGCCGCACGATCGAGCGCGCCAGCCGGTCGGCGACGAACACCCCCAGGGCCAGCAGCAGCACCCCGATCCCGGCCAGGACCAGCCAGGCCGCGCCCAGCCCGCGGGTCAGCTCCGCCCGGTCGACGAAGGCCCGCACGACGGCGGTCCCCCGCGGCAGCCCTTGGACGGCGACCAGGATTTCCCGGCCGTCGTCGCCCTCGACGGTCAGGCTGCTGCCCTGGGCCGCGGCCAGCGTGACCCCGGGGGTGCGCGGGCCGGGCGCGCCCAGCACGGTGCCGTCCGGCAGGAACACGGTGACCGGATGTCCGGCACATTCTTTCGGGGGTTCCGGGTGGCGGAGCCCCCGGCCCCGGTCGTCGCAAGCCGTGTTGAGCTGGTCGACCGCCGGCCGCAGCGCCGCGGTCCCCGCCGTCGCCACCAGGGACGTGAGGGACTGGGCCTTCGCCGTGGCGGCGGTGACCGCGCGGTCCGCGGTGACCGACTTCAGCAAGATCGCCAGCGGCACCAGGAACGCCACCAGCACCAGGCTCATCGCGGCGGCGACGAGGACGGCGAGCCGCTTCCTCACGCGCCGGCCCCCGGCTCGGCCAGCCGGACGCCGACCCGCCGCACGGTGTGCAGGTACCGCGGTTCCTGCGCCGTCTCGCCGAGCTTGCGCCGCAGCCACGACAGGTGGACGTCGACGGTCTTGTCGGCGCCGGCGTAGGGCAGCTTCCAGACGTCGGTGAGCAGCTCGCGCTTGCTCACCACGGTCCCCGCCCGGCTCGCGAGGTAGTGCAGGAGGTCGAACTCGCGCGGGGTGAGGTCGAGCGGCTCGCCCTCGAGGGACGCCTGCCGGGTGCGCGCGTCCACGCTCAAGCCGCCGACCACGACCGGCGCCGACACCTCCTCCGGCTCGCTGCGCCGCAGCACCGCGCGGATCCGGGCGTCGAGCTGGGCGCCGCCGAAGGGCTTGACCACGTAGTCGTCGGCGCCTGCGTCGAGCAGCCGGACGATCTCGTCCTCGGCGCCGCGGGCGGTGACCACGATGATCGGCACGGCACTGACCGCCCGGACCATCCGCAGCACCTCGCGGCCGTCGAGGTCGGGCAGGCCCAGGTCGAGCAGGACGACGTCGGGCCGGTCGGTGACGGCGGCCTGGAGCCCGGCCATCGCGGTCGGCGCGGACGTCACCGCGTGCCCGCGCTCGGTCAGCGCGCGCAGCACGGCCGTGCGGATGGTCGGATCGTCCTCGACGAGCAGCACGGTCGCCATGTTCGGGAGGCTACACACGCGAAGCCGCTTCGCCGGGCTCCGGACGAACGCTAACGTCGGCTTAGCCGCGCTTTAACCCGCCCGGATGGCACAGTGGACGGATGAAGCGGCGCGGGGTGCTGATGGCGGCGGGCTGGCTGCTGGCCGCCGCCGCGACCGCGGGCGTCGGCACGGTGGCCCTCGACGTCGTCGGCGCGGGCATCCTCGGCCCGCAGAACCAGCCACTCTCGGCCGACGACGTGGCCCGCGCCCTGGAAACGCTGCCCGCGAGCACCTCCGCACCGGTCCCGCCGGCCACGACGCCGCCGCCGAGCGCCCCCGAACCGCGTGGCCTGTCCGTCCCCGGCGGCAGCCTGGTCGCGAAGTGCACCGGGAACCAGGTCGAGCTGCTGTCGTGGAGCCCGGCCCCCGGCTTCCGCACCGACGACGTCGCCCGCGGCCCGGCCGCCACTGCGTCGGTGAAGTTCAAGAACGACGGAACCGAGAACGTCTCGGTCGTGACGTGCCGAGACGGAGCGCCGCACGCCGACACCGTCGCCGACGAGGGCCACCACGGCCGCGGCTAGCCGGGCAGCCCGGCGTTGAGCTTCGCCAGGATGCCGTGCGGGAACGGCAGTTCCGGTGCGCTCACCTCGGTCAGCCGGTCCAGCTGGGCCTCGGTCACGTCGAGCGTCAACGCGCCCAGCGTCTCGGCCAGCTGCTCCGGTGACCGCGCGCCGATCAGCGGGGCTGGCATCGACGGGCGGCGGGTCACCCAGTGCAGGGCCACCTGGGCCGGGGTCGCGCCCACCTCGGCCGCGACCTCGCGGACGACGTCCAGCACGGCCCAGCGGGTCTCGGGCAAGGCGCGGAAACCGGCGTCGCCCGGACCGGCCAGCCGGCCGGTGCCTTCGCCGTCGCGGGTGTACTTGCCGGTGAGGAAACCGCCGCCGATCGCGCCCCACGGCTGGACCGCGATGCCGAACTCCCGTGCCAGCGGCACGAACTCGGCCTCGATCGCGCGCTCGATCAGGGAGTACTCCAGCTGCAGCGCCGTCACCGGCGGCCCGCCGAGCATCGCGGCCTTCGTCGCGTACCACGCCGGGACGTCGCTGAGCCCGGCCGCGCGGATCTTGCCGGCGCGCACGAGGTCGTCGAACGCCGCCACGACCTCTTCGGCCGGGGTGCAACCGTCCCAGATGTGCAGCCAGTACAGGTCGACGTGGTCGACGCCCAGCCGGCGCAGCGACGCTTCCAGCGAGGCGACCATGTTCTTGCGGCCGTTGCTGCGGCGGCGGGGGTCGGAGTGCGGCCGGCCGTCGCGGAAGCCGGGCCCGGAGTACTTGGTCGCGAGCACGACGTCGTCGCGGTCGACGTCGCGGAGGAACTCGCCGACCAGCTCCTCGCTGCGGCCGGCGCTGTAGTTGTCGGCGGTGTCGACGAAGTTGCCGCCGCGCTCGGTGTAGGCGCGGAAGACCTTGCGGGCGGTGTCGTCGTCGGCGCAGAGGGGGCCGGTGCCGAAGGTCAGCGTGCCCAGCGCCAGCGGTGAGACGCGCAGTCCGGAACGGCCCAGCGGCCGGTAGTCGTCCAGTTCGGTCATGACTCGATCGTGCAACCCGGAGCGCGGACCGGGTCAACCCGATCGAGGGCATTCGCGGGCAACTTCGGGGAGTCATCCAGGCATATCCCCGGCTAGCACCGGATGAACGTCCGGGGTGCGCTAGCCTGGCCGGATCACGGGCGCCGGCCCGATCCCCGTCTCGAGGAGTCGAATTCGTGCAACCGAACCTGGGGCCAGGTGAAGACTTCCAGCTGCTGCTCGAACGGCAGGTCCGGGAAATGCAGTCGAAGGCCGCGGCGCTGAACGAAGCGATTTCCGCGGCCGGGGCCACGGTCCGCACCCGCGACGGCGCGGTCACCGTGACGCTCGCCCCGAACGGCGCCCTGACGAACCTCGAGCTCGGGCACCGCGCGTGCGAACTGGGTCCGGCGCGGCTGACCAAGGCGATCATGGGCGCGGTGCGCGACGCGCAGCGCCAGACCGCCCGCGCCGTCGCCGACTCCTTCGCGACCATCAACGGCGACGGCGAGTCGACCGAAATGGTCCGGTCCTTCCTGCCGCCGGACCCGCCGCCGGACGGCGACTTCGCGGCCCCGGAGAACGCCGAGCCCGAGCGCACCCCGCCGCCGGCCCCGCCCGCGCCGCCGCGCCCGTCCGGGCCGCCCGCGCCGCCGGCCGCCCCGCGTCGCCGTCCCCCGGCCGACGACCACTTCGACGACGAATCGAACCCCTGGTGAGCGGCGGCGGCTTCAAGGTCTCTTCGGAGCCCCTGGCCACCTTCGGCAAGCACCTCGACGAGCTGCAGAGCAACCTGAAGAGCACCTCGGACCTCGTCGGCGGCATGGTCTGCGACCCCGGCATGTTCGGGATCAACCCGGCGTGCCAGCTGATGGCCGCGGGCGCGAGCACCTGGACGGACAAGGCGCGCCACCAGTTCGACGCCTATTCGAAGACCATCGGCGAGTTCGCCGACAAGGTCACCGAGGCCGCGAAGCGCTACCAGTCGGGTGAAGAGGACGCCGTGAACTCGATCGTGAGGTTCGACTAGTGGGCGACGACTACCAGAGCAAGGACGTCAGCCTCCACGGCTCCGAGCTGTTCAACAGCGACAACGCGTCGTCCGGCGCGGGCTTCTTCGAGGCGGCGATCGGCCTCGACAAGGCCGTCAAGGAAAACGACAAGGTCGCGATCGGCATCGGCTCGGCGGGCATGGCGCTGGAGACCATCGGTCTCGTGCTCGACCCGATCGGCAGCCTGCTCACGGCCGGGATCGGCTGGCTCATCGAGCACATCACGATCCTGCGCTGGCCGCTGGACATCCTGATGGGCGATCCGATCGGCATCGCGGCGGCCAGTGAAGCGCTTACCGCGGAGAAGAAGAAGCTCGAGGAGTGGTCGACGCAGCACCAGCAGGCCCTCGACACGCTGCTGAAGGAGTGGAGCGGCAACGCCGCGGACCAGTTCAAGAAGGACATGGACGCGGTCACCGAGCAGCTGGGCTCCCTCGGCTGGTACCTCGACCAGGCCGGCAAGAACATGAAGATCGCGGGCGGCATCGTCGGTGCCTTCCGCGGCATCCTCCGCGACCTGATCGCGATGCTCCTCGCGACGATCATCAAGGGCGCCCTGATCGCGGCGGCACTGGCCCCGGTGACGTTCGGCGCGTCGATCGCCATCTTCATCGGCACGACCATCGGCACGGTGGCCACGGCGCTGGGCAAGATCGGCGCGAAGCTGGCCCAGCTCGCCAAGAAGCTCGGCGACCTGCTCCAGGCCCTGACGAAGATGGGCAAGGCGGGCGACGACCTGGCGGGCGCCAAGCCCCCGTCGAGCAGCCTCACCCCGACGCCCACCCCGAAACCGGACACGACCCCGGCCCCGAAGCCGGACACGACCCCGGCGCCCAAGCCCGACACGACGCCGTCCTCGGCGACGCCGGAACCCAAGCCCGACACCACCCCGGAGCCGAAGCCGGACACGACGCCCGAGCCGAAGCCCGACACCACCCCGTCCTCGGCCACGCCGGAACCCAAGCCCGACACCACCCCGGAGCCCAAGCCCGAGCCCAAGCCCGACACCACCCCGTCCTCGGCCACGCCGGAACCCAAGCCCGACACCACCCCCGAGCCCAAGCCCGAGCCGAAGCCGGAACCCGCGCCGTCCTCGTCCTCGGCCACCCCGGAACCCAAGCCCGAGCCCAAGCCCGACTCGACTCCGGAGCCCAAGCCCGACTCGACCCCGGAGCCCAAGCCCGAGCCCAAGCCCGACTCGACCCCGGAGCCCAAGCCCGAGCCGAAGCCCGAACCCGCGCCCTCGTCATCGTCGGCGACCCCGGAACCCAAGCCGGAGCCGAAGCCGGACACCACGCCCGAGCCGAAGCCGGACTCCACGCCGTCGTCGTCCACACCGGACCCGGCGCCGGCCCCGGATCCCAAGCCGCACAAGCCGTTCACCGATCAGATGACCGACGTCATCAAGAACAAGCTGTCCCAAGTGGACGGTGTGACGCCGGAGATCATGCAGAAGTTCGACAAGATCAGCAACTTCTCCGTGCACGAGCTCGGCAAGCTCTTCGGCAAGGAAGGCGCCGAAAAGTTCGAGTCGGCCATCAAGGTCATGACCGACCCGTGGTTCGGCAAGTCGGGCCTGGCCGGCAAGACCGTCGTCGACATGATCAAGGGCGTGCCCGCCAGCATCGGCAACGTCACCGGCGGCGGGGACGACGACTAGTCACTCCAGCGTCACCGCCCGGGACGCGAGGTGCAACGCCAGCCTCTCGTCCGGGCGGGACAGGTCGACGCCGAGCAGCTGCGAGATCCGCGCCACCCGCGCGGCCACGGTGTTGCGGTGCACGCCCAGCACCGTGGCCGTCTCGGCGAGCGACGACTCCGCGTCCAGGTAGGCCGCCAGGGTGCGGACCAGGTCGCCCGGGGCGTCCAGCAGCGGGGCGATCAGCGCCCGCGCGGCCGGTTCGAACGTGTCCGTGCGGGTCCACTCCAGCAGCAGCTGGGCCATGCCGAGCTGGTCGACGTGCAGGAAGTGCCCGGTTTCCGGCCGGGTCGCGGCGAGCCGGGCCGCGTCGCGGGCTTCCGCGACCGTCGCCGCGAGGCCGTCCGGGCGCGCGTGCGGCCGGCCGACGCCCATGTGCGCGCCCAGGCGCAGCGTCCGGTGCGCGGCCTGCAGCCGGGTCGCCAGCGACCGCACCCGGGCCGCGGTCGGCTCGTGGTCGAAGGTGACCCAGCCGGTCCAGCCGTCGCCGTGCTCGACGACCACCGCCTCGACGTCCTCCGCCCGCAGCGCCCGGACCACGTCCTGGGTGCGGGCCACCGTGTCGACCGCCGCCGGGGCGCCGATGTGCAGCCCGACGTGCCAGCCGCCGAGCCGCCAGCCCGCGTCCGCGACGCGGCGGCGCAGGTCCGCGCCGGGCTCGGTGTCCAGGCGCAGCAGGTCGCCGAGCAACGCCGTGCGCGAACGCGCGTCGCGCTCCAGTTCGAGCCGGTTCGCGAGCAGCCAGCGCTGCAGCACGCCGGCCGCCACGGCGAGCGCGGGCGGGACGACGTCGGCCCGCGCGGCTTCGGTCCCCCGCAGCTCGGCCGCCAGCCACAGCGCCGGCCGCTGCAGCAGCACCGGGTGGGCCACCAGCACGCCGTCGTCGAGCTCGGTCCGCTGCGGGACCGGCTCGTCGAGCCGGACGCGCCCGGTGACTTCGCCGGCCAGCGGCACCCCGCGGTCGTCCAGCACGGCGACCGGGGAGCGCAGCAGCCGCCGCAGCACCGCGACGACCTCTTCGGGCGGGCGCAGCCGGTCGCCGAGCGCGCGGTGGGTGGCCAGCAGCAGGTCGGCGCGGTCCAGTTCGGGTGCCGCGAGCAGCAGCCGGGCCTCGACGAGCAGGTCCAGCGGCGACGCATCGGTACCCAGCAACGGAACGGCCAGCCGATCGGCGAGCAGCCGTGACGCGGTGAGCGGCGCGGCTGCGGGCAGCAGCACCGCGGTCGCCCCGGCGTCGGCGCAGCGGCGCAGGAGCGCGTCGATCCGCCAGTCCGTCCCGGCGACCGGTCGCACGACGACGGTCAGCTCGCCCGCCTCCGGCGCGCGGGAGGCGTCCAAAGTGGCCTGAACCGTCGCGAGTGGACGGTCGAGTCCGGCCGCACCGGCGAGCAGCCGGACGTGCGCCGCCCAGCCCGGCAACGCGAGCACCCGCCGCAAGCTCACCCGCGCCCCCTCACTTTGCGCCCCTCACTTGCGCCCCAATGTGGCGTTCGGTGCGTTGAACGCACCGAACGCCACATTGGGTGCGCTGGACGCACCCAACGCCACATTGGGGTGCTTGCGGGGACCGGGGGCTCACGGGAGGCCCACCGGGTCGCAGTCGATGCCGTACGCGCGTGGGCGCACCACCGGCAGCCAGCGCGGGTCGGTCCAGAACGGTGCCGCCGCCAGGCGGACCACGTCGACCTCCACGCCGGCGCGGATCGCGTCGCACGACACCGGCACGCCGGTGCGGTGGTCGAGCACCGACAGCACGTCCGGGGTGGACGCCACCGGAGCGCCGTCGCGCAGCGCCAGCAGGTACTCGTTCTCCATTTCCAGCCGCAGCAGCGCGCCGTCGCGGTGGTCGGCCAGCGTGACGCTGCCACGCCCGAAGCCCGGGCTGCCGTGCTGTCCCGGCCCCACGTGCCGCGTCACTTCGAGGACCCGGCCGCGGGCCAGCACCGAGCCGGCCAACGCCGCTTCGAGCGCCGCGCGCCCCGGGCTCTCCCCCGCGGCCAGCACGCGGCGGCCGAGGGCGAGGGCGCCGCTCGTCGTCCCCGGTACCGCGCACGCGGCCAGCTCACCGGCCGGGAGGGGGGCGAGGGCGAACGCCGCCCAGCCGCCGGAGCCGGCCAGGAACGCGCGGGTCCCCCGCTCGATGACGGCGTCGGACCCGGCCGCCAGCACCACCACCTGGCCGCCGGGTTCGGCCAGCGCGGCCGGTGCGATCCCGCGGCCGGTCGCCGCGACGGAGAACTGGTCGAGCCGGGGCAGGCCGCGGCCGGAGAGGTCGGCGTCGGCGTAGGCGAGCCCGAGCTGCTCGGCGACGACCAGCGGCAGCAGCCCGTTGAGGCCGCCGATCTCGATGGACATCAGCGCGTCGGCGCGCTCGCCGGTCCAGCGTTCGACGGCGGCCACGGCGGCCGCGAACTCGTCGCCGCCGGGCAGCTTCTCGGTGAACGCCGCCGTGGCGCCGACGACGCCGACCGGCACGACCCGCGCGTCCGGCGCCAGCTCCCCGATCGCGGACACCTCGGGCTCCCGGCCGCCCTCGGTCAGCCGGCGCAGCAGCACGGCGGCGGTGACGGTGTCCCCGCCACCGCCGGACCCGAGCAGGGCCACCCCGCGTTCGAGGGCGGCCACGTCACCGGCGGTGATGCGCATGACTGACCACAGTAGACGAACTCAGCGCAGGGCGTACCCACCGTCGGGGTAGAGCGTCGACCCCGTGGTGTACGTGCTGCCGAACAGGTACAGCACCGCATCGGCCACTTCGGACTCCTTCCCGACGCGGTGCAGGAGCGTGTCACGCGAATACTGGTCGAAGCTCGCCTCCCGGGCCGCGGCGGGCCGCCCGGCCCAGAGGTTCCCGTCGATGGTCCCCGGCGCGACGACGTTCACCCGGACCGGTGCCAGCTCGACCGCGAGTCCCCGCCCGAGCCCCTCGACGGCGGCGTTGCAGGCGACGTACGCGGGCGCGGCGCCGGGCGGCCGGACGCTCGCCGCGCCGGACATCAGCACGATCGACGCGTCGCGCGCCAGCTTCGGCGCCGCGTGCTTGACGGCGTGGTACTGGCCCCAGAACTTCGTCACGAACGGGCTCGCGGCGTCGGCGTCGCTGAGCTCCCGCAGCGGCCCGACCGTGTAGGACGCGCCGGGCGTGAAGAGGTGGTCGACGCGGTCGAGGGCACCGAAGAACGCCGCCAGCGAGTCCTGGTCGGTGCTGTCGACGACCTGCCAGGTCCCGCCCACTTCTTTCGCCGCCGTCGACAGCTTCTCCGGCGTCCGCCCGCCGAGGTGGACCGACGCACCCGACGCGGCGGCCCGCCGGGCCACTTCCAGCCCGATGCCCGACCCGCCGCCGATGATCACGACCTGCTTCCCGGCCAGGCTCATCCGATCTCCTCCACGGGAACGAAGTCGTGCGCCAGCCCGAACGCGCCCGGGCCGAAGGTGTCCAGGGCTTCCGGCGTGCGCATCAGCGGCGGGGTCGAGATGCCGACGACCGTGACGCGCTGGCCGTACCGCAACGTCTCGGTGGTGATCGGCTCGGCCGTCGAAGACTCCAGCACGCAGATCAGGTCCGGCACCAGGCAGCGCACCGCACCGTCCACAGTGGCCAGCAGGTTCTCGTTCTGGAACAGGATCTCCAGCTTGCTCGAACCGTCGAACGACACCGCCGCCGCGCGTCCGCGCGCGAAGCCCGCCTCGGTCCGGCGCTCCACATCGGACACCTTGCCGCGGAACAGCACCCGCAGGTGCTCGTACGGCGTCGCGCGCAACGCCGCGGCCAGCCGGTCGACCGGGTCCTCGTTGGCCGCCCGCGCTTCCCGGATCGTCCGGCCCACGGTCAGCGCCAGCGAAAGCGTTCGCGGCACGGCGGTCCGCTTGACGTCGGCGCCGCTCATCGCGTACTCGGCGATGTGCGCCACCCCGCCGAGCCGGATGGTGACCCCGCGGGCCAGCCACTCCATCCGCTTGTTGTCCGCGCCGGTGTCGATCACCGTCGTCTCGCCGCGTTCACCGCCGATCGCCATCGGCGAGCCCGGGATACCGTATACACCGAAGGTCTCCATCTGCAGCTCCGGGAACGCCCGCCCCATGCCGTCGGCGTCGACCACCGGCAGCCCGAGCCGGGCGCCGACGATCAGCGGGATCATCGAGTTGATGCCCCCGCACTCGATCGGCATGGTCGCGTCCGCGCGCTTCCCGAGGTGCCCCTCCAGCGTTTGCAGCGCCAGAACGGGTTCGGCGCCGTTGGGCAGCTTCTCGTGCACGACGGTCGGCGCGCCCATCTGCGCGGTCGGGATCACCAGGGCTTCGTCGTCCACTTCGGACGGATCGAGGATGGTGATCGGCCCGTGCTCGCGGATGGCTTCGCGCACGAGCAGCCGCCCGACGTAGGGGTCGCCACCGCCGCCGGTGCCGAGCACGGCGGCACCGCGGGCGAGGTCGGGCAGGTCGGCTTCGGTCAGGGTCCAGCTCACCCGGCCACCCCGATCGGGTCGATGTCGTAGCCGAAGTACCGCGGGCCGGCGAGCGCGATGCCCTCCGGGGTGTGCCAGCGCG
The DNA here is from genome assembly GCF_041346945.1 of Amycolatopsis sp. cg9. Classification (NCBI taxonomy): domain Bacteria; kingdom Bacillati; phylum Actinomycetota; class Actinomycetes; order Pseudonocardiales; family Pseudonocardiaceae; genus Amycolatopsis; species Amycolatopsis sp. cg9. Next base: position 9,465,265 of record NZ_CP166850.1, read on the forward strand.
GATCGGCGGGCGCGGCGATCACCGTGACGCGCTGGCCGTACCGCAGCCCTTCGGTCGTCACCGCCTCGCCGGACTCGCGTTCCAGCGTGCAGATCAGGTCGGGCACCGACGCCTGGACGACACCGTCGCGCTCGGCCACCAGGTGCTCGTTCTGGAAGCGCAGCACCAGTTCGGAGCCGCTGTCGCCGTCCATCCCGGTCAGTTTCGCTTCGCCGCGGGCGAACCCGGTGACCGTCCGGCGGGCGACGTCGACGACCTTGCCGCTGAACAGCCGCCGTCCGCGCAGCCGGGAAACGACCCGGGCGACGGGATCCTCGTGCGCGGCACGCGCGGCGCGGACCAGCGCGCCCAGTTCGGCGCACAGGCTCAGCGTCCCCGGCACCAGGGATTCCCGCGCCTGGCCGCCGGACATCGCGTAGTTGCTGATCATCGCCGAGCAGCCCATGTCGATGGTCGCCGAGCGCGCCAGGCGCTCCGCCCAGCGATTGTCGACGGTATCCAATACTCCGCGGTTGCCCTTTTCGTCGGCAATGGACATCGGAGTCGCGCGGATTCCATACAATGTGGGAAGTACCATTTGCAGCTCGGGGAACGCGCGCCCCATCCCGTCGGCGTCGACCAGTGGCAACCCGAGCTGCGCGGCCGCGACGACCGGGATGAGCGAGTTGACGCCACCGGCTTCGGCGCACGCGATGTGCGTCAGCTCCTTGCCGAGGTACCCGGCGAGCGTGCGCGCGGCCAGGCCCACCTGCTCGGCCGAAGGCAGCTTCTCCACCATGACGGTCGGCGCGCCCATCATCGCGACCGGCAGCACGACGGCGTCGTCACCCACCTCCGCCAGCGGAACCAGCGGCACCGGACCGTGCTCCCGCACCGCCGAAAGCGCCAGCAGCCTGCCGATGTACGGGTCGCCACCGCCCCCGGTGCCGAGGATGGCGGCACCGCGGGCGATGTCGTCGAGGTCGTGCTCGGTGATCTCGCGCATCACGCCCCCAGCTGCAGGTCGCCGACGGCCTTGACGCGAATGCGCGTGGCGTTGCCGGGCAGGTACGGGATGGGCACCTCGTCGAAGTCGACGATGCCGACCGACGCCGGCGACGCACCAGCGGCGACCGCGCGGTCGACGGCCTCCTGCTTCGCCTCGTCGACGACGGCTTCGCGGCGGCCCGGCTCGATCACGTAGACGCGGTCCACTTCACCGCCGATCTGCGCGATGGCCGCGCCGATCGCGTTGGCCACGGCGTAGTTCTCCGGCCGGTGCACTTCGCCGCACCCAGCCAATTCGTCGGGCAGCAGCACCGAACCACCGCCGACCGCGACCACCGGCAACGGCTCGGCCGACGTCCGCATCCGTTCGACCACATCGGACACGTCCGCGGCGATCCGGTCGAGGGCCGCACGGACCAGCGAGCGGTCCAACTGCGCCACCAGGGCCGGGTCACCGATCTCCGCGCGCCCGGCGGCGACCGCGATGTCGGTCGCGGTGAGGGTGTCCCCGCCGAAGACGAGCGCTTTCGACGTCAGCTCGTAGCCGACCGAGTCGGGGCCCACCGTGACGTTCCCGCGCACCCGGCTGCCGCCGCCGATGCCGATCGACAGCACGTCCGGCATCCGGAAGTTGGTCCGGATGCCCGCGACGCTGACGTCCGTGGTCGCCTCGCGCGGGAAGCCTTGCCGCAGCACACCGACGTCCGAGGTCGTGCCGCCGACGTCGACCACCGCGCAGGTGTCCAAACCGGACAGCACGGCCGCGCCGCGCATCGAGTTCGTCGGCCCCGACGCGAAGGTCGCGACCGGGTAGCGGCGGGCGAAGTCGACGTCCATCAGCGTGCCGTCGTTCTGGCTCAGGTACAGCGGCGCGGTGATACCCGCGCCGGTGACCGACGCGGACAGCCCGTCGACGATGTGCGCGGCCAGCTCGCGCAGCGCCGCGTTGATCACCGTCGCGTTTTCCCGCTCCAGCAAGCCGATCCGGCCGATCTCGTGGGACAGCGAGATCGCCACGTCCGGCAGCTGCGCGGCGATGATCTCCGCCGCGCGGGCCTCGAACTCGGCGTTGACCGGGGAGAAGACCGAGGTGATCGCGACGCTGCGCACCCCGGCCGCCCCCATGTCGTCGGCGGCCTTGCGCAACTCGCTCTCGTCGAGCTCCGCGATGTGCCTGCCGTCGAACTCGTGTCCACCGTGGACCAGGTAGCTGCGCCCCGACACCGCGTCGACCAGCCGCTGCGGCCAGTCGACCATCGGCGGCAGCGACGCCCCGGCCGGCAGGCTCAGCCGCACGGCCGCGGTCGGCGCGAGCCGGTGGGCCTCGACGAGGGCGTTGATGAAGTGCGTGGTGCCGATCATCACCGCCCGCACCGCCGCCGGGTCGAACGCGCGTTGCCGCTGCAGGCCGTCGATCGCGGCGACGATGCCCGAGGTGACGTCCGCGGTCGTGCTGGTCTTGACCGAGGCGAGCACCTGACGGCCGTCGAGCAGGACAGCGTCGGTGTTGGTGCCGCCGACGTCGATGCCGATGCGCACGAAGATTTCTCCTTAAGCAGACTGGACGGCGGGAGCGGCCTCGGCGGTCCGGCTGCTGCCGATCCCCCGCACGAGCCCGAGCTTCCCGGCGACGACGTACAGGACGAAGGCCACGACGAGCGAGTTGATGCTCGGCAGGCCCCAGTCGACGAACTCGCCGAACAACGCGGCGGCGATCCAGACGACGATGGTGGCGGGCACCCACACCGGGGCGTCTTCGGGAACCGTGCCGCGGGCGCGGGCGGATTCCAGGTCCCCGCGCCACTTCTTCACGACGAAGTATTCGGCGACCATGATCCCGGCGATCGGCGGGAACGCGACGCCCAGCACGGTGAGGAAGTCGGTGAACTTGGCGAGGATCCCCGCCGCGGCGAGCAGGCTGCCCGCGACGCCGAGCACGGCCGTGACCAGGCCGCGGTGGGCCTTGCGCCCGGACACCGTGCCGATGAAGTTCACGACCCCGAGCCCCGACGAGTACAGGTTCCAGTCGTTGATCTTCATCGTGCCGGCGATGACGATGAGGAGCCCGACCCAGCCGACCGACGAGGTCACGATGGTGGTGATCCCGGCGCTGCCGACGGCGTGCGCGAGCAGGACGCCGGACAGGCCGATGACGTACTCGCCGAGGGTGATCCCGACGAGCGTCTGCTTGACGACGTCACCGGTGGTGCGGTTGAAGCGGGTCATGTCCGGGGTGATGACGGCGCCGACGATGAAGCCGCCCGCCACCAGCGTGGTGCCCTGCAGCAGGCTCAGCGACGGGCCCGGCGGGGCCGACGAGACGAGCGTGCCCAGGTCGTGGCGGGTCAGCTCGGAGACGACCGACCAGCCGACGAGGATCAGGAACGCCGGCACGGTCAGGTACGCCGTCCAGGCCATGGAGTGGAAGCCGCGCACGACGATCGCGGTGACGAGCAGGCCGAACAGCAGCGCCCAGCCCCACTCCGGGAGGCCGCCGATGAGCGCGACGAGCCCCTGCGCGGATACTGCCGACTGGATACCGAACCAGCCGATGAGGCTGATCCCGATGGCGAGCCCGATGAGCGCCGAGCCGCCGCGGCCGAAGCCGGTCCAGCGGGCGATCATGGACGTCGAGAGGCCCTCGCGGACGCCGATGACGCCGACGAGGATGGTGATGAGCTCCAGGATGACCGAGCCGAGCGTGAAGGCCAGTACCGCGTTCCAGAAGCTCATCCCGAAGCCGACGGTGGCTCCGAGCAGGAACTGGGACAGGGCGGACACCTGGCCGAACCGCTGGACGGCGACCGACCACCACGAGTACCGGGCGTGGTCCGGCACTCTGGTGAGGGCATAGTCATCGACACCGACTGATGAGGCCACGCCGACCTCCTATTCCGGGCGGGGGAAACGGTTCCCCGCACCGTAAGCAGCGGTCCCGGCGACGTCACCGTGCGATGCGCACAGTCCGAGCGTCGGCGCTGTGCACTCAGGCCAGCGGGTCAACTCCGGTCAGCGTGACACTTTCCGCCCAGAGCCGCCCGGCGGCCGCGTCGTCGGTGAGGTTCGCCCAGCGCTCCTCGAGCTTCGGCCGGCCGCGGAGGCCGAACACCCGCGGGCCCCAGAGCTGCCCGCCGGCGACGTCCGGGCCGAGCACCGCGCGGACGGCGGGCCGCGCACCGGCGTCCTTGCCCTGCAGCAGCACCCCGGCCGGTCGCCCGCCCAGCCACTGACCGGCGGTGCGCGTGTGCACCGGCGGCCGCGACGGCGTCAGCGAGTCGAGCGCGCCGCCGGGGTGGGCGAGCACGCTGAGCCGTTTCGAGCCCGCTTCCCGCAGCCGCCGGTCGAGCTCGATCGCGAAGAGCATCTGGGCCAGCTTGGACCGCTCGTAGGCGCGCTTCGGCACGTAATCGCGTTCGCTCTGCAGGTCGGCGAAGTCGAGCTTCGCCGACTTCGCCGCGAAGCTGCCGGTGGTGACGATGCGCGCGTCCGGCGCCAGCGCCGGCATCAGCCGGGCGATCAGCGCGAAGTGGCCGAGGTGGTTGGTGCCGAACATCAGCTCGTGGCCGGCGGTGGTCTCGCGGCGGGGCGGGTGGTCGAGCAGGACTCCGGCGTTGGCGACCACTGCGTCCAGCTCGCCGGGGTCGGCGGTGGCGACCTGGGCCAGGTCGGCGAGGTCCAGCCGGAGGTGCGTGACGCGCGCCCCGGCGACGTGCGAGCGGATCGACGCGATCGCGGCCGCCGCCTTCGCCGGGTCACGGCTGCCGAGCACGACTTCCGCCCCGGCCGAGGCCAGCTGTTCGGCGGCGAAGTACCCGATCCCCGCGTTGCCGCCGGTCACCAGCACCCGCATCGACGTCCCCTCCCCGTGCCCCGCCGTCCTCGCGGACAACGCTACCGGGCCGGCGGGAGTTCATCCCGGGGGAAGCGGAAAGCGCTTACAGCCGGCTCAGACCGTGGAGGATGCGCTCCATCATCTCGAGGCTCGGGCGGTTCCCCGCCCCCTTCCGCGCGGTGTGCACAGCGACGATCCCCCGGTCCGCCAGATCCGACAGCAGGACCCGCGCCACCCCCAGCGGGATCCGGCGCCGGGCGGCGACTTCCGCGACCGACTGCGAGGTCCGGAGCAGCGCGCAGATCTCCGACTCTTCCCGTGAGCTCCCCCGCACCACCGCCCGCCCCCGCTGGGTGATCGAGACCAGCGTCTCGACCGGCAGGTCACGGGTCGGGCGGGTGCGGCCATGGGTGCGGAAGTACGGACGGACCATCCCCGCTCCGCCTTCTTCGAGCACGGACCCCCAGTGCACAGCCAGCTCCTCACGGCGATTAATCCTTGTCGGCGATTATTTGACCCGGTGATCGACTCGGCCGCAATCGACCGGACGGAGTAGCGCCGGAAAAACCGCTGATCAACGCCGTGGCGGCGGCGCAGTACTACCCCGAAGGACCAGGTGCGTCCCGGCAATCGCGGGCGATGCCGCGATTTTTCCGCCGGACAACCGCGCCAGCAGGAGGCGGCCGGCCCGCTCCCCGAGCTCGGTCACCGGCTGCGCCACCGTGCTCAGATCGAGCAGGTCGGCGAGGTCGTGGTCGTCGAAACCGACCACCGAGACGTCCCCCGGCACCCGCAGCCCGGCCCGGCGCAGCGTCCGCAGCGCCCCGAACGCCATCTCGTCGGACGCGGCGAACACCGCGGTCGGCCGGCGGGGCAGCCCCAGCAGCGTGCCCATCGCCCGCTCCCCGCCCGAGACGGTGAAGCCGCCGCCGGTCTCGAACGCCGGGTCCGGCTCGCGACCGTCCGCCCGGCACACGGCGTGGTAGACCTCGCGATAGGCCGCGAGCCGCCGCAACGGCGTCGGGAAGCCGAGCGGGATCGGGTCGTTCTCGCCGATGAACGCGATTTCGCGGTGCCCGAGCTGGACCAGGTGCCGCATCGCGGCCACTGCCGCAGCGTGATCGTCGATGCCGACCGAGTCCGCGCCGGGCTCCTCGGTGCCGACCGTGACGAGCGGGGCACCGAGCCCCAGCAGCAGCTCGCGTTCGGCCGCCGCGAGGGGCAGGGAGAGCACGAGCACGGCGTCGACCCGGCGGCGCAGCGGCAGGTCGGCGAAGAACCGCGCGCGGCCCGCGTCGTCCCCGAGGTTGTAGAGCAGCAGGCTGGTCCCGGCCTCGCGCAGCACCCGCTCGACGCCGGAGATGAGCCGCGAGAAGTACCAGCGGTCGACGTAGGGGACGATCACGCCGACCGTCCCGGTCCGGCCGGTGGCCAGGCTCGACGCCGCGGGCGAGATCGCGTAGCCGAGCTGCGCGGCGGCCGCCAGCACCCGGGACCGCGTGCGCTCGGCGACGCCCGGCACCCCGCGCAGCGCCCGCGACACGGTGGCCGCCGAAACGCCGGCGACCCTGGCGACGTCGTCGAGCTTCTCCGGCATTCCCCGCCCCCGTCCGCTGCAAGCGCTTGCAACCATCCGTGTTGCCGGCATTGACACCAGCCTTGATCAAGGCTAATCATCGATGCAAGCGCTTGCAATCGTGCGCCGCCCGTGCGGCAAGGAGGCCGACATGCGCCAGCTCCTCCCCCTCGCCGGTGCGGCCGTGCTGGCGAGCACCGCGCTCGTCGCGTGCTCCTCCGCCGCGGGCCTGACGATCAACCTGTACATCTCGCCGGAGGACCACCTGCAGACGGTGGTCGACCGCTGCACCGCGGCCGCCGGCGGCAAGTACAAGATCGTCTACAACAAACTTCCGCGCGGCGCGGACGGCCAGCGCGAGCAGATGGTCCGCCGGCTCGCCGCCGGCGACTCGTCCCTGGACGTGCTCGGCCTCGACGTCACGTGGGTGCCGGAGTTCGCCGAAGCGGGCTGGGCCGAGGAATGGACCGGCGCGAACGCGGCCGCGGCCACCCAGGACGTGCTGCCCGGCCCGCTGGCCACGGCGAAGTGGAACGGGAAGCTCTACGGCGCCACGAAGAACACCAACGTCCAGCTGCTCTGGTACGACGACCGGATCACGCCGTCGCCGCCGAAGACGTTCGACGAGCTGATGACGCAGGCGGACCGGCTGAAGGCGGCCGGGAAGCCGTACCAGGTGCTGTTCACCGGCGCGCAGTACGAGGGGCTGGTCGTCTTCTACAACACGCTGGTCGCGTCGGCGGGCGGGCACATCCTGTCCGACGACGGCCGCTCGGTCGTGATGGACGACGGCGCGGTGCGGGCGCTGGAGCTCCTCAAGCGGCTCACCACGGCGGGGATCACCGACCCGTCGCTGACGAACCAGAAGGAGGACGACATCCGCCAGGCGTTCCAGCGCGGCCAGGCGGCGACCGAGCTGAACTGGCCGTTCGTCTACGCCTCCTACGCCAAGGAAAAGCCGCAAGAGCTGGCCCACTTCAAGTGGACGCGCTACCCGTCGGTGACCGCGGGGCAGCCGAGCCGGGTGACCATCGGCGGCTTCAACCTCGCGGTCAGCACGTACTCCGAGCACAAGCCGGAGGCGTTCGAAGCGGCGCTGTGCCTGCGGAACGCGGCGAGCCAGAAGTACCAGGCGCTGGTCGACGGGATCCCGCCGAGCATCTCGACTATCTACCGCGACGCCGGTCCGCTCGACCCGGCGAAACCGGCCGACGCCAAGGAAAACCCGACGATGGCCGACCAGTACCCGATGAAGGACGACATCCAGGCGGCCTTGACGGACGCGGCGGTCCGCCCGCTCACCCCCGCGTACCAGAACCTGTCGACGGTGATGTCGAAGGTCCTGTCACCGCCGGCGGAGATCGACGTCCGGGCCACAGCTCAGGAATTGCGCGAACGCCTGGCCGACGCCCTGGCTTCGCGGGGCATCATTCCGTAGCCCGCGCCAGGCGCGCCGCGATGCCGTCGAGGACGAAGTCGAGGCCCATCCGGAAGGTCTCGTCGGCGTCCAGGTGGACGGCGTCGCGGATGACCGTGGCGAGCGCGGGGAACCGGCCGGTGGCGAAGGTCCGCTCCAGGTACGGCCCGTAGGCCCGCTGCCACTGCTCCTTGTCCAGCCCGGAGGCGCGCTCGGCCCGGCGCTCGGCGGTCTCCCGCCGCACCGCGCCGATCACGTACGCGTCGACCGCGGAGACCACCGGCATGACGTCGTCCACGTCGACGCCGTCCATCGCGGCCACCACCGCCTCCCCCCTGGCCAGCGCGTTCGGCCCGAGCGACGGCCGCCCGCCGATCAGGTCGGCGAACCATTCGTGCCGCCGCACGGCCTGCCGGGTGCTTTCGGCCAGCGAGCACAAGACCTCCCGCCAGCCGTCCCCGGTGGGCCGGATCCCGGCGTGGACCGCGTCGGCCATCAGGTCGAGCAGCTCCTCCTTGGTGGCGATGTAGCCGTACAGCCGCATCGGCCCGACGTCCAGCGCCGCGGCGACCTTGCGCAACGACACCGCCGCCAGGCCGTCCGCGTCGGCCAGCCGGACCGCGGCCTGGACGATCAACTCCCTGCTCAGCGGGGCCGGCACCGGCCGTTCCGGCGGCTCCGGCCGCTCCCACACCACCATGCCGCGGACAATACAACGCCCACTGCGATACAGTGTATCGATCGATACGGTGAATCGGAGGACGCCATGGACATCGCCATCGTCGGAGCCGGCCTGGGCGGCTTGGCCCTGGCCCGGGTGCTGCACGTCAACGGGATCGACGCCGTCGTGTACGAGCGGGAGTCCTCGCGCGAAGCCCGCGGCCAGGGCGGCATGCTGGACATCCATTCCGGGCAGCAGGCACTGCGCGAAGCCGGCCTGATCGACCGGTTCTTCGAGATCGCCCGCGGCGAAGGCCAGGACATGCGCCTCCTCGAACCGGACGGCACCCTGCTGCTCCAGGAGGACACGCCCGACGACGCGCCGATGTTGCGCCCCGAGGTCGACCGCGCCGACCTGCGCGACCTGCTGCTGGACTCCCTCCCCGAGGGCACCGTGCGCTGGGGCCACGCGTTCGCGTCGGCGAGCGACGGCGTCCTGCACTTCGCGAACGGCACCACGGCGACGTACGACCTGCTGGTCGGCGCGGACGGCGCGCAGTCCCGCGTCCGCTCCCTGCTCACCGACGCCCGCCCGGTCCACATCGGCCAGAACATCGTCGAGGTCGGCATCCCCGACATCGACCACACCCACCCGGACCTCGCGGCCATGGTCGGCCGCGGCAACTACTGGGTGTTCGGCAAGGGAATTTCCCTGGCGGCCCAGCGCAACGGCGACGGCCGCGTCCGCATCGGCCTCAGCTTCTACAACACCGGCGAGGACTGGTTCACCACCACCGAAATCCCGTTCGACGACCCGGCCGCCGCCCGCGCCCGCCTGATCGACCTCCTGCCCGGCTGGGACCCCGGCATCACAGCCCTGATCGAGGCCTGCGACGACACGGTCATCCCCCGCGCGATCACCACCCTCCCGACCGGCCTCACGTGGCCACCGAAGCCGGACGTCACACTGGTCGGCGACGCGGCACACCTGATGCCCCCGGTGGGCGAGGGCGCGAACATGGCCTTGCTCGACGGCGCTGTGCTGGGTCTCGCGCTGGCGTCACATCCGGAGGACTTCCCTTCGGCGGTGGCGGAGTACGAGCGGGAGATGTACGAGCGGACGGGGACTGCCGCGCGGATGTCGGCGAAGATGCAGGAACTGCTGATGTCACCGGATGCGAGCCGCCGGCTGCTCGAGTTCTTCCAGCCGAATTGAGGCTCAGAGGCGGATGGGCTTCTTGTTCATGAACTATCCAGGCGGTCAGTGGGCCTGGGGACGTTCTCGGGCACACCGCCTCTGACCTGCTCTTTTGCGTCTGTTGGGTCCGGTCGCGTCCGGCCCTGTCTGGACGTCTGACGGCCTGTAGACGGCCTGGCTCCTCGCTGCCCCTGTGCCCGTCTGGCCTGGTGGCAGCCCTGCCCCATCTTCCTCGTCCCCGCTGCTGTTAGCGCCGGAGGGCCGGTGTCAAGGGTGGGCGCTTGCGTCCATCGCGCAGCGACGCCGTAGGCGCCCTTGATGGCGGCCGGCCGGTGTTAAACGATCGCCGACGAGGGAGCGGTCACCCGATCGTGCCCCTGTTCGGCGTAACACTGATCGACTCGCCGACGTCTCTGGGCGTATGAGGACGAGTGGATCAACCAGCTCGCGGCGGCGCGCGTACGCAGCCGGCCTTCCGGCGGGCCGCCCGGCGACCGGCGGCCGGAGCGGAGCGGCAGGCCGTCCGTGTCGCATGAGGGCGAGCCCGCCGCACGGGTGGTGACGTGCGCGCCGCCGTCGGCGGCGCGCCTTGATCCCATAGAGCTAGATTCGGCAGTAGGCGGCATCGGTAATCGACGAACACAGACAGCGGAATGGAGATGCGCCGGTGAGCACAGGCTTAAAGGACTCGATGCCTTGGTCAGGGGTAGACGGACCGTCGCTGGCAAGGGCTGCTGCCGCCCTTCAGCTGATCCCAAGAAACATCGCCTGCATACTTCGTCTTCAGCGACTAGCCGCGATTGGCGCCTCTCTACCGATCCGAGAAACCGCGCACAGATTGTCGCCAACTAGACTTAAGAGTATCATAAAAGATCCGCTCATTAGCGCCTCCAATATCATTTCACAAGAGGATCCTTACGACGACATATATTCCGTCGAGATGCCATTCTTTGGCGGACCAAAGATGGTATTACAAGGTCTCAGCACGCGCTCAGCGCACTCGTTGTCATTGTTTCTATGCGCACTACGGGATCATGAAGAAGAATTTCCAGAAGACTACTTCATGGATTCCATCGTTGCCGCCACCGCCGTGTTGACCATAAGTGACGCTATCTGCTCGAAAGCGGGCATCAAGCGCGGCACGCCTCCACCCGAATTATCCGCGCGCGCCCCAGTTTATGTCCCCAGTGCAGCAGGTCTTGAACCACTTCTTCACGCAGTATCATTCAGCAATGAAGAACTATCTAGCACGCTACAAAACAGCGATCTCATCGCTTCGCTCCAGAGGTTTTCCGTACGCGCCGGATTCCATGATCTAAATCTAGGAATCGACACAGATAACACGTTTGTGATCACGCCAATTGTGGAAACAGACGATGAATTGATCATCGCAAACCCTGGAGAACTTGCCGCATCTCTGCGTCATCACCTAATCAAGTCAGCAATAGAGCACGGCTGCCTTGAGGTTCTCCGAGACGCTTTTCACTCTGAGGTTGTGGCCCAAGTTGACAGTTTATTCAAACTCATGGGCACAACTCGCATTGCGACAGATGAGCAGGAAGAAGGATTTATTCGTCGCAGATATAAACTCCTGGAGGATAAGTATGTAGACGTCGCAATCGTTATCGACAACCTAGGCGAATACGACGTCGCAGACCCGTTCGGCAGATGGCGCACTGACGATTTAAGTGTCAGAGTTCAGGACAGTATAGACCCCGCAAGGAATCCTACCGAAGATGACCATAAGACACTTCGGATAGTTATTCTCGAAGGCATCGGCCGACATGTGTTCTTTGGATATGAGAAACCTAGGCTTCCAGGCCCATTTACGACACTATCACTAGATGAGCTGCAAGTTATGGCAGAACTTGACGGCTCAGATCCGCTTTTCCTGTGGAAGTTTGCTCAGGCAGATTCCGATCTTCATGACAGAACTACAGTTCAATCATTCAGCACACTTGACAACTATGCGATATACCGCGATGCAAACCACAGTTACTACGTTGGCGATGATCGACCCCCTACGTTCTTCTCAATCGTAAACGGAAGCGGCACTGCTCTCCGAGTCGAAGCTCAAAAGCGCATAGACTCACATGAAGTTCTTGGCCCCGACGGCCAGCGGTACATTGAGGTCATTTCACTATGGGGAACCGATGTAGCTCCTATCTACTTCGTACATCCGCGACACAGGCGGCGAGGCCTTTTTCTAGAGTTGGCGAATTCGGAAGTCTGGATCGCAGGAAACAACCACTACAGTGGGGTCGTCGAAGATTTCTTTGAAAGCCTCATAACCGCCCTATCGTTTTGGTTATGGCAGATGTTCGAATCCAAATCGGTAGCGTTCATTGACTCGGTCGGCGAAAATCGGCAGATTTTCATAATGATCGAGATAGATGATCCAGAAAAGCTGGGGCAAGTCCTTGCAGGCGAGAGCGATGGAACTAGCGAGGATAGATCCTGGATTCGAGTTGTCGATGCTCAAGAAGGAAAAGTAAAGCTCGAAATACTATCGGATCTGTTCCGCGTCGATAGCTCTGACACCAACAGTGAGAAGTTCCTCGTTAAAGCCTTACTAGACGGGCTCAAGTTACACGTCGTAGATGGTGATCCAACTGACTTTGTCAATAGACTGTGTTCGCCGCCCCAGAAGAAGATGATGCGGACTGTCCCCCTTAACGATGTCAGGCGGTACCCCTCAGAGTCTTTCCCTCCGCGGCTTGTCCAAGAATACGATACCTCGGTCGCCATGGATGAACTAGCACACTGGTTATCCGAGCAGCAATATGACATTGGCCCTATTGCCTCTGAGAAACGCGTGGAGACCCTTGGCAAGGTCGTTGAATTCTATTTTGGCAAAGTTGTCGCATTGACCGCAGAGCTATCAGGGCGAGAAGCGCTGCAGAAGCTCCTCTCATTCCACGAGAGCCTGATCAACCAGTCCGCCGCGGTTACGGCCGATCTTCCCTATCAGATCGCGTGCTTCGGTGAATCAAGCATCAAATCCGAAGAGCTGGCTAAAAGGCGAAACAAGCTTACAGAATCGACAATTGCCATACGATTCCTCATCGAGTATGTTGCCGCAACCCAGCCAAAGGGAAATCTCGATCTGACCCTATCCAGGTTTGACCAATTGATGGCCATATCCGCCGAGCTGATCGCACGAGCATCACTATCAGACGCCATTTACCATGGTTTCGCCGAAAACGACCTTTCTATCTTACCCTCAGGCCGGCTAGGCGTGTCACGCGGAGACAGATTCGAGGCCGGAACGACCGCGCTAAGCAAGGCTATGGCCGAAGCCGCGAGAAGGATAGCCATCTCACCGCCCGGCACCGTGGGCACTCGTACACCTTCTACGGACTCCTTGGACGCGATCGACACAGCCATGCGTGCCGAGTTCGGATTCACACATTCGGATATCTCTGATGTTTTCGATGAACTCATCAACATCAGCATTGATGCAGGAGTTGGCACCGCCACATCCCTCCCCATGGAGGAAGTGATCGAACTAATGAATGAAAGGCTCGATTGGAATAGAAGCAAGTCCATTCATTTCTTCGGTCAGCTTGGCCTGAAGGCGCGCAAGAAATTTCTATCGGTTGGGTCAGATGCATGGCCTTGGCGCTACAATCGGGAATGGTCGTACCTCAGGAGACCATTTATTCTATTCAATCGAGACGATGGTAGCCACGACCTCTACTGGGGCGCCAGACACCTGATCGACTCGGCGGAATACTGGACTGGTTTGATCCGGACCGGGCGCGTGCGCGCGAAAAGCAAAGAGATGAAGATCTTGATGGGATCGATTCGCCAAGGTCAAAATCAGCAGTTTGAGACCGAGGTATCAGTGGCATTCGAGAATTCTGGTTGCACACCGGTACGCAGAGGCGTCACCAAGGTCGGCTCTAAGCGCATAACGTCAAAATCGGGTGAGGACCTGGGTGACATCGATGTCCTAGCATTCGACAAGAAGAAGCGAATTATTTTTGCAGTTGAAGCAAAGGATTTCGAGATCGCCCGCAATGCGACGGAGCTAGCAAATGAAGCCGACGATCTCGTTCGTGGTGAGAAAAGTGCCCTCAAGAAGCATCAGCGCCGGTCAGCCTGGCTGCAGGAGCACGTATCCCTAGTGCTTTCAACCTTTGGCCTCGCAGGAACAGGCTGGAAGATCGTGCCTCTGATAGTTACGAGCCGCGACCTAATAACACCGCGCGTGCTGGAAACTCCAGTTCCGATCGTCAATTTTGACTCATTGGAGGCCTGGATTCGCAACTTCAAGCCCGAGCGGAGGAAGGTCAAACGATAGCTAACACCTCATGTGAAGTAGACGTGGTCCGCACTTAATCCGTGGTCGATCCTCTTTCGAATGGATGAATGTACGGATAGAGTGTCCACTTTGTTGTGTTCTATCCAGAGAACTTCATTGCTTTCGACGCTCGTCCGGAGTGCACCACCTATAGCCCGGGCGCGGAAGCAGATAGAGAACTCTTGTCGAACCTCGCCGTCGTCGTAAGCTATGACGTGACTAGGATCGGAATATAGGCCGATCACACCCGTAATCTCGCAGTCGACGCCAGTCTCCTCGCAAACCTCGCGTACGGCAGCTTGAGCCAAGGTTTCGCCGAGTTCTAACTGGCCGCCAGGGATCGAGTACAGGTCGTTGTCCGTGCGCCTGATCATCAAGATCCGGCCATCATCGTCTTGGATGAACGCTGAGACGGCCACCGCAATGCTATTTGCCTTGGGCGCGTTCGGGTCGTTGTAGTAGTCGACTCGGGTCATGCTGCCTCCTAGAAGGTGGCTGGTTTGGCAAGGTTCCAGACTGACTCGAAGCTCTCCGAGTACGTCTCGAAGAGGTCCCCGGCGGAGAGCCGCCGCAAGTGGAGGGATGGGGCATGGGCCCCCTGGAACCCGTACACGTGCGTATTGATGATCATCTCGTCGTCGAACCGGAAGATCGAGTTGTACAGCGTCGTGTTGTGGAACCGCATCTCGATGCCTTCCACCCCGATCAGTGGCCGGTAGAACGCAAGGGCGTTGCGGATACGCGCCGGAAGCGTCCCGTCGCCAAGCTGCTCCTCCTCGCCGCGTAGCGCGACGCTGTCACCCTCCGGGTCACCAAAGGCCAGGCGGATCTTCGCGCCGGCCGCAGCCTTGGCCGTCAGGTCCTTGATGAAGCGCGGGCGCTCGACCAGGAACAGCGCGGCGTGCACCAGGACCTCAACTGTCTCCGACGCCTCCTTGATCAGCCGATCCCACAGCTCGACCGGGATGGCGTTACGGTGCGGGAAGACCCGCACGACTTCGGCGGCCGCCGTCTCGGCCTTGCGCTCCGGTGCGACCGAGTCCGGCCACAAGTACGTCTCTGACTCGCGCGCCATCGCCGCGATCTTGTGCCGGTGCTTCGGGTACGGCAGGCGCCCCTTGGTGATCCAGCGTTCAACGGTCTTCTGGTCGACGCCGACGGCCTTGGCGACCTGTTCCAAGGTCAGGCCGTTGCGCAGCAGCGCGTCACGCAGGCGTTCGTTCGGCATCAGCACCCCTTGGGACTTTTAGGGACGTCTTCGACCGTACCAGGGACGTCCCGAGATGTCCCGCCACGTGGTGATCATGTCCCGCCTTTTGCCGGAGATTGGAGGGCAGATTGCCGGGGTCCGCCCGGCGGCGAGGAGAGGAAGGCAGGCATGACGACTCGAAGCGTGGGGTCCGTGCTCGACGGCCGGTCGCGTGATGCGGGAACACGGGCGCTCCGCCGACCTGCGGCGTAGGCGCGACCGGCATGCGTGACACGGTCCAGATCCACGTCACGGCAGATCTCCCCATCCGGGTCCGCGCGCTCACGTACGCGAACCGAGCCGAAATCCGGTTCGGCAAGGCGTTCCCGGTAGTCCTGCTCGTGGATTCGGACGCCATTGCGGTGCTGAGCAGGGAACTCGAAGCGGTACGGGCCGCACTGAACTCGACAACGACACGAGTCGACGACCAGGCACCAGAAGCGACTGACTGAGAACACATCCAGGGAGCTAGCGAAATGGCTATCGCCAAGGGCTACAGGTTCGAAATTGCGTTTGACCAGGCGTTCCCGCAGGGGCTCGTCATGGTCGGAGAGGTTACGGCAGATACGGAGTACCAATCTCGCGAGGACCGGACGGCAGGCCGCCCGGCTCGGCAGCGAGTGGACGAGGTGACAGGCAAGCGGCAGTGGAAGGCGACGGTGACCGACCCGGACGAGACGAAGGCGAAGCGGGCATCGTTCGAGATCACCTTGCTGGCGGACGTCCAGCCGGTCCCGGCCACCTCCGAAGCGCTGCCGGGCATGCGTCCGATTGAGCTGGAGGGGCTGACGGCTGAGCCGAAGGTGGCGGGCCAGGGCGAGTTCAAGTACCAGTCCTACGTCTTCCGCGCGACGGGCTTCAAGGCAGCCGGGAGCGGTTCGAAGTCGGCGCGCTCCGCCACGGCTGGCGAAGCTGCGACCAAGGCGGCGTGAGCGGGATGAACGCGTCCGGGCCGGTTCGCGACGCTGCGGCGTTCAGTGAGCTGGTCCGGGCGTGGGAATCGGCGTACCGCGACTACATGGCGGCGTGGGAGCACAGCACGCGGGTCTTCTCCCCCACGTCGTCGCTCAACACGTCGAATGCGGCGCGGCGGGTGTCGCGGGCGTGGCATGAGCTGGCGCGCTCGCGGGGTCTGCCGTGGTGGTGCGTTGCGGCGTTGGAGTCGGCGGCCGAGGGGTTCGCCGAGCTGGCACGGGATTGGGCGAGTAAGGCAGACGGTGATGGTGGTTCGGGTCGACGGGTTCGGCGTGACGTGGAGGGTCGAGTCTCGGGATTCGGTGACGGTGGAGGAGACCGGGCCGCATCCGGCCAGTCCCCCGATGCTGGTCGTGACCGGAGCGACGTCGGTGGTCTCTCTCACGGTCCCGCAGGACGTGGAGCAGTGGCCGGCCTGCGTGGCATTCCTTCGCCAGCTCCGCGACGGGGTGGACGATCTGGCGGCGCTGCTGACGGCTCGCGCGGCGGCACCAGTCGGGTCTGATGGAGACGGTGACGGTGGTCAAGGCGCATGACGAGGCCGTGACGCTGGCTGATGCCCGGGAGGCGGTGTTCGTACTACGTCCCGAGGTCGACGCGAAGACCTCGGAGTGGGTGGCGTTCCACCGTGCGAACGCCGCGATGTACGAGCGGGTCGCGGAAACCGATCGGCACCACCACTGGGAAGCGCTGTACTGGGTCGGCTACGAAATGCGTCAGGTCGAGAAGCTGACCAGAAAGCCCGAATGGCGGTCGGGTTTCGGAGAAGAGAGGTGACTAGCGAGGTAGACCCGGCAGTCGTCATCGAGCTGGTCAAGCGTTATTCCGGCGGTGAGACAATTGAGTCTCTGGTGGCAGAGTATCCGTTCAGCTACCGAAAGGTGCGGACCACACTGATCAATGCCGGAGTTACGCTTCGGCCACCGAAGATCCGCCTGCCGCCGACTCCGCCGGGTCTGGTCAACGCGTACGAGCACGGCCGTTCGATCCGGCAAGTCGCCGCCCTGTATGGCATGAGCTACAACCAAACTCGCAACATCCTGCTCGCCGAGGGGGTCCAGCTCCGCTCACGCGGGCAGCCCAAGCAAGTCTGAGAAGAACAGAAGATCGAGCATTCCGCACGTGGGGACGTGTGGCGAACAAACGCGTCCCCACGTGCCCGAAAGTGTCCCTTTTAAAACGCAGAACCGGCCCTTGGCTACCAACCTGTTCCGGTTCTGCGTCTGTCCACTGGAGAAGTGAACAATGCAAACGATAAATGATGACAACCAACGCCAGTCAACCGGGGTCACCCGGATGCGCTGCGCAGAATGCAAGAAGTTCGCGCGCCTACTGCCCGGGGAGACCAAGTGCGCCCCGTGCCTGGGCATGCTCCCGCTGGTGCTTCGCACGGCCGGTGTGCGGGGTGGTCGCTGATGGACGCGCACGGCGTGATGACGCTGATGGCGGTCGGCGGCGGCCTGGCCGTTCTGCTGTGGGCGTTGGCGAAGATCGGTCGTGCTCTGGCCGGGCTGGCGGAGATGCTGGCCGCGCTCGCGGTCGTCGGGATGGTGCTCTGGGGTCTGGCACGGGCGATCGGCTGGGTTGTTCGGCAACTGGTGACGCACTGGCGGACCTGCCTCACCCTCGTAGCGGCCTGGGCCTGGTGCCGGTGGCTTGGCGGGCTCTCGCTCCTGGTGACCCTCGCCGTGCTCGGCCTGGTGCAGCTCGTCTGGTGGCGGCTGGACGCGGTGAGCTATGACCAGTGGTGCGGGCGGTGGGTGCGCTCGTGGTGGCTGCGCTGGGCGCTCTACGGCCGGAAGCTGGCCGGCTGGCTGACCGCCTGCGGCCTGGTGGTCCGGGACGCCTCGGTGCCGGTCGACGTCACGGTGTCACTGGTCGGTCGTCGACGGGGCCGAAACACCGTCTCCCGCAATCAGGACCGGTCGGCCGGGGTCGCGGTGCCCACGTTGCTGTCGGTCCGGTCCGGGGCCTCGTGGGATGAGGTCCGGGTGCGACTGGTGCCGGGACAGAAGCCGGAGGACTTCGACGAGGGTGCCCGCGCGCTGGCGGTCGCCCGGAAGGTCACCCGCTGCCAGATCCGGGAACTCGAGCCCGACGTCGTGTCGATCGACTTCATGCGCCGGGACCTGCTCGCCTCACCGGTCGCGTGCTTGCCGGTGCCGGAGATGGTCTCCGTGGACGGCACGGGTGTGGACTTGCGGGCGGTGTTCGCCGGGTCGACCGAGTACGGCAAGCCCTGGCAGCTCCCCCTCGTCGGCACCGGCGCTCACACCCTGGTCGCCGGGGCCACCGGGTCGGGCAAGAACTCGGTGATGTGGTGCCCGCTGGTCGCGGCGGCCTCGGCGATCCGGGCCGGTCTGGTGCGGGTGTCCGGGATCGATCCGAAGGCGATGGAGCTGTCCTACGGGCGCGGAATCTTCGCCCGCTACGGCCAGAGCGGGCAGGAGGCTGTCCAGGTCCTTGACGCGCTCTTGGACGAGCTGGACAGGCGCAAGCGTGAGTTCGCCGGGCACACCCGGCAGGTCCCGATCTCCACCGACTACCCGGTGGAGCTGCTGGAGTTCGACGAGATCGGCGCGCTGACCAAGTACACCGACCGCAAGACCCGCGACGCCATCGTGGAGAAGGTCGCAATCCTGACCACCCAAGGCCGAGCGCTCGGCTTCACCGTCCGGGGCTACGTGCAGGAGCCGACCAAGGACACGGTGCCGGTGCGGGAGCTGCTGCCCCGGCGGATCGCGATGCGGCTGACCTCGAAGACGCAGGTCCCGATGGTCCTCGGCGACGGCGCGTACGAGCGTGGCGCGTGGGCCAATCGCATCCCGGAATCGGCAGCCGGGGTCGGCTACGTCTGGGGCGAAGGCATCCGCGAACCCCTGCGCGTGCGGGCCGGGTGGGTGCCCGATCACACGATCAAGCAACTGGAGCACTACGTCACCAACGGCGGCGCCCAGGTGATCAGCCTGGCCGATCGACGCACGGGCGAAGGGAGGTCGGCATGACCACCACCAGCGAAGACCCGCAGTCGCAGGCGGTGCCGGCCACCCCGGTCGAGCGAATCCGCGGTGCCCTCTCCGCCGACGTCGTCAAGGCCACGGCAGAGAAGCACGGCGTGTGTACCCGGCCGTTCACGATGGAGGTCGGCGACACCGAAACCGGCGAAGTCCGCTATGTCCCCGTCCCCTGCGGCTCCACGGTGGAGTCGGTGTGCCTGCCGTGCGCCCGGAAGGCGAAGGCGCTGCGGCAGGCCCAGTGCCGGGAAGGGTGGCACCTGACCGAAGAGCCGGTGATCACCCGCGAGAAGCCCTCGGAGACCCAAACCGAGCTGCTGACCTACCGGGCCGACCTGGCGGCGCACTACCGCGACGTGATGGCGGCCGGGGACGAGGCAGAGGCCGAAGAGCTGCGGGCAGAGGTCGCGGGCGTGGACGCGGAACTGCGGGCCTCGGGCATGACCGGCCGCCTGCCTGCTCTCGACGTCCCGGAGCGCAAGGCCGTGAAGCGGTCGACCAGGCGGCGGCAGGACGCGCCGAACCTGCCTCGGCGCAAGGTCGCGAAGACGACGGTAGGGCGGGAGTTCGCGGGGAAGTTCCGGCCGTCAATGTTCGTCACGCTGACCTGCGACACCTACGGCCGTGTCCGGCCAGACGGGTCACCGGTCGACCCGGCGTCGTATGACTATCGTCGGGCGGCTCGGGATGCGGTGCACTTCGCGGCGCTGGTGGATCGGTGGTGGCAGAACCTCCGCCGCGTCGTCGGATGGGACGTGCAGTACTTCGCCACAGTCGAGCCGCAGCGACGGGCGGCCCCGCATCTGCACACGGCGTTGCGGGGCGCGATCTCGCACGAAACCATCCGGCTCGTCACCGAAGCGACCTACCACCAGGTGTGGTGGCCTGCTCACGATGAACTGGTCTATACGGATCGAAACCCTTTGTGGGATCCCGATTCCCGTTCCTTTGTGGACCCGGAGACGCGGGAGCCGTTGACGGCGTGGGATGACGCGGTGGCTGCCGTGGAGGAACCGGCTCATGTCGTGCGGTTCGGCACGCAGGTGCACTCGAAGGGCATCCTCGGCGGGACGGAGGAGGCCGGGCGGCACATCGGCTACCTGACCAAGTACCTCACGAAGTCGACCGGTGAGGTCGTCGACGCGGATACGGCCGGCCAGCGAGATCACCACGACATGCTGCACGCCCACCTGGCCGTGACGCCGTGCTCGCCGCGCTGTGCGGTGTGGCTGCTGTACGGGATCAACCCGAAGGGAGCCAACGGAAAGACCGTCCCAGGCCACTGCAAGGGACGGGCGCATCGCCGTTCGACGCTCGGGCTTCCGGGGCGGCGGGTGCTGGTGTCGCGCAAGTGGTCCGGCAAGACGGTCGCCGACCACAAGGCCGACCGCCGGGGCTTCGTGCTTTCCGCACTGGCGGCGGTCGGGATCAGCAAGCCGGAACCGGCTCCGGATCGGTTCGTGTGGCGCAAAGTCGAGCCCGGCGACACCCATTGCCCACCGAGGGACCAGCTGGTCATGCGCGCGATCTCAGAGCGCATCGCGTGGCAGGCGGAGTACTCCAGGGCAATGCTCGCTGCTGCCGGGCCGCCCGTCCAATTTACTTCGGCAACTTCGTCTCTGGCGGCCTGAGGGGGCAGACATGAGCGCACGGATCAAGGTGGTGAGCATCGAGGGCCTGTGGACGCCTGAGGACTTGGCCACCTTCCTCGGGATACCCGAGAAGACCCTGCGGGACTGGCGGTTCAAGAGCTACGGCCCCGCGTGGATTCGGATGGGCAAACACGTCCGGTACTCCCCCGAAGCGGTACGAGCTTGGATCGACCAGCTCAGCCATGACGGTGCCGCATAGAAGGTCTCGGCTACGAAACCCCATGCCCGATCAACCTCGGGCATGGGGTTAAGCCGCATCAAAACCAACTAGGATAGGAGAAAATAATGAAAGGCCACGTGCAAGACCGATGGTGGCGACAGAAGAAGGACGCGGAAGGCAAGCCGGTCTTCAATGCCAAGGGGCACCCGGTCCGCGAGAAGACCGAACTGTTCGGCAAGGGAGACCGGTACAAGGTCCGGTACTACGATCCCGAGGGCAACGAACGGAGCAAGTCCTTTCCGGACAAGCAACTTACGAAGGCCAAGACGTTCCTGACCAAGATGCAACACGACGTGCTGGCCGGTGAGTACATCTCGGCCGAGTCCGGCGAAGAGAAGTTCCGCGACTACACGGCCCAGTGGCGCAAGGGCCAGTCAGCCGACGCGGGGACGCGGCAGACCGTGAGCAACCACCCCAAGACCGGGATCTTCCCATTCCTCGGGGACAAGCCGCTCAAGGTAGCCGCGAAGACCGACACCATTCGCGATTGGCTCGACTGGCTGGAGCGGCCGAAGAGCGAAGGCGGACGCGGCCTGATGGCGTCCACCCGGGCGGTGCTGTTCGACACCGTTTCCGCGATCCTCCAGGCGGCCTACGACGACAAGAAGATCCGGACGAACCCGTGCCGGGCGAAGAGCGTCAAGCGGCCCAAGCCCGTCCAACGGAAGGTCATCCCGTGGCCGGACAGCCGGGTCCGCGCGGTGCGGCTCGCCCTGCCAGCCGAGTACACCGTCACGGTGCCGCTCGGGGCGGGCCTCGGGCTGCGGCAAATGGAGATCTTCGGGTTCGGCCCGGACGACGTCGACCGGGACGAGATGATCGTCAACGTTCAGCGTCAGATCCGGTGGATCGGCACTCAGCCGGTGTTCTCGCCTCCCAAGGGTGGCAAGACGCGGGTGGTGCCGCTCGGGCAAGGCGTGCTCGATGACATAGACGACTACATGGCCACCTTCGAGCCGGTCACGCTGACACTCCCCTGGCTCGAACCGGGTGGCCGGCCGGAGACCGTACGCGTGCTGATCAGCCGGTCAACAAAGCGCAGCGTCTACGCCGGGCAGCCGATCAGGAACGTGATCAAGGGCGCCAACTTCACGTACCACGTCTGGCGACCGGCCTTCGCGGGCGCTGGCCTGGAGTACGTCGAACGCCGAGACGGCATGCACGCCATGAGGCACTTCTTCGCGTCCACGATGCTCGCCAACGGCGTGTCGATCAAGGAGGTCGCCGAGTACCTCGGCCACCACGACCCCGGATACACGCTCCGCATCTACACCCACCTCGTCCCGTCGAGCCACAAGCGGGCTCGGGCGGCGACCAACCGCGTGTTCAAGCCCCGTCGGCCGCAGCAGACGGCCCAGGATTCCGAGACGGCCTGACGACGGCCTGACGGGGCCAGAAGCAACAAAACAGCAGGTCAGAGGCGTATCGGTTTCTTGTTCATGAACTCCTCGATCCCCAGCGGCCCCAGCTCGCGGCCGATGCCCGAGCGCTTGATGCCGCCGAACGGGAGGTCGGCCTCCGAGCCGCCGGACTTGTTGAGGTAGACCATGCCCGCCTCGATGGCGCGGGCGACGCGGGCCGCGCGTTCGCGGTTGGTGCTGAAGACGCTCGCGCCGAGGCCGAAGGGGGTGTCGTTGGCCAGTGCGATCGCCTCCTCCTCCGTCTCCGCGCGGAAGAGCAGGGCCACCGGGCCGAAGATCTCCTCGTGGTACGCCGCCATTTCCGGGGTCACGTCGGTGAGCACCGTCGCTTCCAGGTACGCGCCGGGGCCGGGGACGCGGTGGCCGCCCGCGCGCAGGGTCGCGCCGTCGCGGATCGCGCGTTCGACCTGGGCGGCCACCTCGTCCGCGGCGGCCGGTGAGGCCAGGGGCGGCAGCGTCGTCGCCGGGTCCGCCGGGTCGCCCGGGACGTAGTACGCCGCGACGCGCTTGGCGAACCGGTCGGCGAACTCGTCGTAGAGCTCGCCCAGGACGATGATCCGCTTGGGCGCGTTGCAGGACTGGCCGCAGTTGCGCATCCGGGCGGTCGCGGTCGTCTTGACCGTCTCGTCCAGGTCGTCGGTGTCCAGCACGATCAGCGGATCCGAGCCGCCGAGCTCGAGGACGCTCTTCTTGAGGTTGCGCCCGGCTTCGGCCGCGACCGCGATGCCGGCCTGCTCGCTGCCGGTCAGCGACACGCCCTGGATGCGCGGGTCGGCGAGGATCCACGGGACCTGACGGCTCGACGCGAAGACGTTCACGTACGCGTCTTCGGGCACGCCGGCGTCGCGCAGTACGCGCTCGATGGCGACCGCCGAGCGCGGGCAGATCGACGCGTGCTTGAGCAGGATCGTGTTGCCCAGCACCAGGTTCGGCGCGACGAACCGGGCGACCTGGTAACACGGGAAGTTCCACGGCATGACGCCGAGCAGCGGCCCGATCGGCTCCTTCGTCAGCACCGCCTCGCCGCCGCGGATCGGCAGCGGCTCGTCGGCCAGCAGCTCCGGGCCGCGCTCGCCGTAGTAGCGGAAGATGTCGGCGACGACGCCGACCTCGCCGCGGCCTTCGTTGATCCGCTTGCCCATTTCGAGGGTCATGATCGCGGCGAGCTCGTCGGCGCGTTCGGCGAACAGCTCGGCTGCGCGGCGCCCGATCGCGGCGCGCTCGGCGACGGGCCGGGCCCGCCAGCCCGCGTACCCGCGGTGCACCCGGCCGATGGCGGCGCGGACCTCCTCGTCGGTCGCGTTCGGGATCTCCTCGACCCGCTCCCCCGTCGCGGGGTCGGTGACTGAGTACATGGCGGCCTCCGTATCCGACGCGGCTACTGCATACTGTATACACTATCGGATCAGCGACCGACACCCGCGCGGCGGTACTCCTGGGCGCTTGATCGACTATCGTTTCCCCATGACGCTGGAGATCACCGGCGGCCACGAATTCGACGCACTGGCAACGGAAAGCGCTCGCTGGACCCGCCGCTACGCCGACGCCGAGGTGACTTTCGGCTGCCCCGCGCGCACGCCGGAACGCACCCCACGGGTCTGGAGCGGCCGCGGCCTCGGGCTGGCGGAAGCCGAGCTGCCCCGCTTCGCCCGGCAGCTCGCCCGCGTGATGAAGCACCCGGCCTACTGGGAGGCCCGGGTGCCGGGCGGGGTCCAGCGCTGGTCGCGTGGCCGCTACGACGACGAAGACGGCTTCGTGTACTTCCTGGGGCCGTGCACGCACGGCGACCCGTGGCCGGGGTACCGGCCCGCGCGGGCGTTCGCCGTCGCGCTCCCGCACGTGCGCGGGCTGCGGATCCGGGTCGCGGCGTACCTCGCGGCCGGCTGACGTCGCCCGGATGGCATGAAAGGGGCGTTCACCTCGCCTGACGACGTGAAAGGGGCGTTCACGACATCGCGCGCCGAGCCGGGCGGGGCTGGACCGACGACATGAAAGAGTCGTTCACCTCGCCTGACGACGTGAAAGGGGCGTTCATGACGTCGCGCCGCCGCCGGATCCGTCAGATCGTGCGGGCCGGGGCCGTTGCCGCCGTCGTGAGCGGGGTCCCGTCCACCGCGCACGCCCTCCTCACCGGGGGCGACCTCCTCGCCGCCACTCGCGCCGCGGGAACCATCCTCCCCGGCCGGCGCGACCGGCCCGGCGTCGCCGCCGGGCTGGTCGCGCACGTTCTCGTCGCCGCCGGGTGGACCGGGGTGCTCGCCGCGGCCGGTTGTCGCGGCGGTGCCCGGGGTGCGGTGGCCGGGCTGGCGATCGCCGCACTCGATCTCCGCGTCGCCAGCCGGGCCTTCCCCGCTGTGCAGGCGCTTCCCCGCGCCCCACAGCTGGCCGATCACCTCGTGTTCGGCGCCGTCATCGGCACTCTGCTCGACCGTCCACACCGGACGGATCAGGGCACGACCTCGACGACGTCACCCGGGTGCAAGGAGTTGTAGAACGTCACCGCGGCCGCGTGCGAAAGGTGCACGCACCCGTGGGACTTCACCTTCAGGCTGCCCTGGTGGAATGCGACCCCGGTGGTGGTGAAGAACACCGAGTACGGCATCGGCCCGTTGTACTGCTTGCTGTAGTGGTCGATGTCCTTGTACTGCACGTGGAACTTCCCCAGCGGGGTCGGGTACTTCGGCAGCCCCACGGTGATCGGGACGCCGCCGTAGGTGACGTTCCCGGCGCCGTCGGTCAACCACGCCGTATTCGAACTGCGCTGGACGCAGGCCTTCGCGTCGGCACTGCACGGCGTCGACGCCGCTTCGGCCGTTCCCGCGAACGCCACGGTCCCCGCCATCGCGGCGACCCCGCCCAGTAGTGCGATCATCCTCCGGTTCATCGCGTGCCTCCCGTTGTCGTTCGGCGACAGGAGGTAAGGTGCCCAGTTTTTGGATCTTCGAACCGGTCAGTTCCGCAGTTGCGAAAGCCGGAGGAATTCCTCCTGCTCGCGGTCGTACCGCTGGGTCAGGCCGTTCCCGTAGCGGTCCCACCAGTTCTGCGTGTGCCCGCCCTGCCGGGTGGTCGTGTCGCCGTAGATCTGGCGGTCGTATTCGACGCGGGCGTCGCGGAACTCCTGCTGGAACTGCTCCGGCGTCAGGCCCTGCACGTGCTGGATCGTCGCGTCGCTGAGCGTCCGCGAGCTGCGGACGATCTCGTCGCCGCCCATGTGGTTGAGGATCGCGCGCACGCCACCGGCACCGCGCATGTGCGCGCCGGACATGATCGCGGCCTGGGTGCCCGGGTCGGTGAAGTTGAGCGCGCCCGCCGTGCGCGCGTTCGCCGTCATCAGGTCCGAGACGACGGCGCGTTCCTCCGCGCTGCCGATGCCGTACTGCTCGCGTGCGGCGATGATCCGGTCGTAGCCGTTGTGCATGTTCTGCCGGAAGCCGTACGCCTCGGGCACGCCGCCCTGCTCGCCGGTCGCGCCTTCCGAGCGCATGATCGAGTCGACGACGCGCGGGTCCAGCTGCTGCGGCGCCGTCGCGGCCGCCGCTCCCCCGCCGCCGGCCTGGGCCTGGCCGCCGCCGTAGGCCTGCGCGACGTCGGAGTCGGCCGCGTTGTAGCGGTTCGCGGCCGTCTGGACGTTCTGGTTGACGTTCGTGATCAGGCTCAGGAACTTCTGCAGCGCGCTGCCCAGCGAGGAGTGCAGCGCCGAGTTCGCGGCGGCCACCCCGCTCCCGATCCCGGCGAACGACAACGCGTCGAGCACCAGGCTCTCCAGGTCTCGGGTCACCGAATGGAAGGACGACCCGACTTCTTCGACCGCCTTGGCGACCGTCCCCATTTCCGTGGTTTCGGCGCGGTAGGCCCCGGCACTCATGGTCTGCTCCCTCCGGACACCGGCTGTGCGGGTCGAGAATTCCGCACCGCGCGGCACCGCCCAACGGCCGAATTACCCACTGCGGTACCGGCGGGAGTGCCCACTCCGGCGCTACAGTCGGCTCATGACCACACCCGACCGCGACCCGAACGTCTTGGACGGCGAGATCGTCGACGACACCCCCACCGCCGCGATCGCGGTGCCCTCGCCACCTCTGCCGGAGCCGGACTACAGCGACGGCGGCGTGCCCAGCTTCGACTTCGTGCGCGACAAGATCGAGAACCGGTACACGACGTCGGTCGGTGCCGCCGAGGTCGCCGGGCTCGGCACCGAGCACACCGCGGACGCCCTCGACAAGAAGATCGCCGACCGCGACCAGGCGGCCAAGGACCGGCTGGCCGAGATCCGCCGGTCGATGCGCGGCGAGTAGCGCTCACCCGAAGATGGCCACCGGGTCGCCGGTGTACCAGGCGTTCTCGATGACGACCCGGCGCAGCACCCAGCGGTCGCCGTCGCGGACCAGGTCGGTGTCGTAGCGGTTCTTGAGCAGTGCGTGCGTGGCGTGGTCGGCGCTCAGCAGGTGCTGCGCCTCGACCAGCGCCGTGAGGTGCGCGGTGTCGCCGTCGACGGTGACGCGCGGGTTGGTCACCTGGTGGGTCGTGTCGACACGCCCGTCGAACAGCGCGAGGATCGTGTCGACGATCTCGTCGCGACCGGTCATCAACGGCGGCCGGGCACCCCACTTGGCGGCGGCGGGCCGGAAGTCCAGCTCGGCGTCGGCGGCGAACGAGGACGCGAACAGCGCCCGGTCCTTGAGGTCCTGGCCGAGGCCGAAGCGGTACAGCGCGTCCACGATCTCGTGCAGGTCGTTTCCGGTGGTCATGCCCCCCAGGCTGGCCCGCCCCGCGAAGCCGATCAACGCGGTTGTGTGCCACGATCGTTAAGCGAGAGTTGACGATGGGGGCGGGCATGCCGGAGTGGCGCGAGCTCGAGACGTTCCTGCGGCTGGCCGAGGAGCTGCACTTCGGCCGCACGGCGGAGCGGCTGCACGTCTCGACGGCGCAGGTCAGCCAGACGATCCGGAAGCTGGAACGGCGGATCGGCGTGCCGCTGTTCACCCGGACCAGCCGCCGCGTGGCGCTGACACCGGTGGGCCGGCAGCTCGTCGCCGACCTCGCCCCGGCTTTCTCGGCGGTCGGGGCGGCGCTGGACCGGGCGGTCGAGGCCGGTCGCGGGATCACCGGCACGCTGCGGGTCGCGTTCGGCGACGCGGCGGGCGGTCAGCTCCTGGCCGGCGTGGCCGAGCGGTTCCGTGAGCGGGAGCCCGGCTGCCGCGTCGAGTTCCGCGAGGTGCGACCGGCCGAGGTCCTGCCCTGGCTGCGCGAAGGCGAGGTGGACGTCGTGCTGGCCGGGCTCCCGCTGGCGGCGCCGGACCTGGTCACCGGCCCGGTGCTGGTGCGGGAGCCGCGCTTCCTCGCGGTCGCGGCGGGCCACCCGTTCGCCCGGCACGGCTCGGTGACGGTCGCGGACCTGGCGCGCGTCCCGGTGCTGCGCTGCGCGCTGCCGGACCCGTGGCTCGACGAGCACGCCCCGGCCGCCGCGATCCGGCCGCGGGCCGGGCTGCAGGAGCTGCTCACCCTGGCCGGCGCGGGCGAGGGCGCGCTGCCGGTCGGGGCCCACATCCGGCGGTACTACCCGCGGCCCGACGTGGCTTACGTGCCGATCACCGACGCGCCCCGCCTCGAGTGGGGCCTCGTCTGGCCGGCCGCCACGGCGACGGCCCGGGTACGGGGCTTCGCGGAGGCGGCGGCCGAGCTGGTGCGCGAGCCTGCTTGACGCGGCCGCGGCGGCAGCACACGTGCGCCCGCACCGAAGCCGAAGGGTCGGGGCGGGGCCACGAAAACCATGCGTCACAACACAAGCCACCGCCGAACCCCGGCGAAATTCCGCCCGGCGACACGAAAACCCGCGCGCGACCGCTCCCCTCAGCTGGGCAGCCAGCGCATCTCCGTCGGCTGGTACGCGGCGATCGCCGCCAGCCGGTGCGGGAAGAGGGGGACCCGTCCGGTCAGTCCGGCGAGCCGGATCACCCGCTCCACCGCGCTGCCCGGCGTGGCGATCAGGCAGCCCGAAATCCCCCGCTCCCAGCACAGCTCGAACGCCCGCAGCAGACCGCGGATCCCGCGGACGGAAAGGAATTCCAGCTGCCCGAGGTCGAGTACCAGCAGGTGCGGCCCCGGCAGTTCGCAGATGGTGTCCTCGATCACCTTCGTCCACTGCCCCACGGTGTCGATGTCGAGCTCGCCGGACACCTCGACGACCAATACCCCGCTGGTCCGTTCGGGGGCGATCCCCTCGTGGTCGCGCATCGCGCGCCTCCTCGGGGCCGTGTCGGAGGCCGGCCCCGGACCATCGTCCCACCGCCGTCCGGTCGCGTCGCGCCGAAGCGCGGGGAGAGTCCCGTTTTCCTGACATCCGGGCGAACCCGGCACCGCCGTCCGGTCTAGAGTCCACTGTGGAGGGTCAGGTGGGCCCGCCCGCTCCCGCGGCAGCGCCACCTCGCGCAGGCGGGCGACACCACCAGGCACTATCATCGGTATCAACCAGGTGATACCACCGTTCCAGTGACGTCAGCCTTCCGTAACACCGGCGTGGAATCATCAGTGGCCGACGAAAGTTGTACCTGCCGGAAGCACCGCACGAAGAGAAGGAGTGACGCCGTGACCACGTCAACCGAAAGGGCCGTCCTGGCCGGCGGCTGCTTCTGGGGCATGCAGGAGCTGTTCCGCCGCCTGCCCGGGGTCGTTTCGACCCGGGTCGGTTACAGCGGCGGCGACGTCCCCAACGCCACCTACCGCAACCACGGCACGCACGCCGAGGCCATCGAGGTGGTCTACGACCCCGCACGGACGACGTTCCGCGACCTGCTCGAGTTCTTCTTCCAGGTGCACGACCCGACGACGAAGAACCGCCAGGGCAACGACATCGGCCTGAGTTACCGTTCGGCGATCTTCTTCGAGGACGACGAGCAGCGGCGGGTCGCCGAGGACACCATCGCCGACGTCGACGCGTCGGGCCTGTGGCCGGGCAAGGTCGTCACCGAGCTCAGCCCGGTGGGTGACTTCTGGGAGGCGGAACCGGAGCACCAGGACTACCTGCAGCGCATTCCGAACGGGTACACCTGCCACTTCGTGCGCCCGGGCTGGAAGCTCCCGAAGCGCGAGACGACCGCCTGACGGTCCGCAGCACCGAGAGGCCCCTTCGCCGATCCCCGGCGGAGGGGCCTTTCGCCGTTTCCGCGGCGGCAAAGATCACCCGAACGGCGGTGATCCCCCTCCGGTCCTGAGTGGACGGACCGGAATCGCATCCCAATGGCGGGAAATGTCCTTTTTGGGAAGTATTGCGTCCGGTAGATAAGACCGTACGTTAGTCGCTTGTTCACGAGCCTTCGGCGCCGGATCCTGATTTCCGCCAAGCAGCACCGTTTTTCCCGTCCCCCGTTCTCGGCCCGGCCTGCACCGGGCCGAGATCGCCCTGCCCGGAGGAGATCCTTCGATGCACCTGAGACGTCCCATCGTCTTGGCCGCGAGCGGCGCGCTGATAGCCGCGATGTGCACGACCACCGCCGCCCAGGCCCAGCCCGCCACCCCGAACGCCACCGCCGACGCCCAGACCCTGGCCGTCAACGCGGCGGCCGGCCTGGTCGCCAGCAAGCCGGCCGCGCTGCACGCCAGCGCGGACGACGTTTTCCTCGCCCAGAAAGCGATTTCCTCGACCAACGGGCTCAAGTACGTCCCCTACGAGCGCAGCTACAAGGGCCTGCCGGTCGTCGGCGGCGACTTCGTCGTGGCGACCGACTCGACGGGCCAGGTGCTCGGCACCTCCGTCGCGCAGGACCAGACCATCGACCTCGCCTCCACCACCGCCAAGGTGTCGAAGGCCGCGGCCGAGGCGACCGCGCGGCAGCAGCTGTCCGCGGTGGACAGCGCGAGCCCGGCGCAGCAAGTCGTCTACGCGCTCGGCACGCCCACCCTCGCGTGGAAGAGCACCGTCGTCGGCCGCGACGCCGAGGGCCCGAGCCGGCTCGACGTCATCGTCGACGCCACCACCGGCAAGGTGCTCAAGACGCAGGAGCACGTCCTCAACGGTGACGGCACCAGCGCGTGGAACGGCCCGAACCCGGTGCACCTCGACACCACCCACTCGGGCAGCACCTACACGCTGAAGGACCCGACGATCACCAACACGTCCTGCCAGGACGCGGCCAACAACACCACGTTCAGCGGGCCGGACGACCTCTGGGGCAACGGCACCGCCAGCAACCGCGAGACCGGCTGCGTCGACGCGCTGTTCGCCGCCCAGACCGAGAACAAGATGCTCTCGCAGTGGCTGGGCCGCAACAGCTTCGACGGCAGCGGCGGCGGCTGGCCGATCCGCGTCGGCCTGAACGACCAGAACGCCTACTACGACGGCACCCAGGTCCAGATCGGCAAGAACACCGCCGGCGGCTGGATCGGCTCGATCGACGTCGTCGCGCACGAGCACGGCCACGGCATCGACGACCACACCCCGGGCGGCATCTCCGGCGCGGGCACGCAGGAGTTCGTCGCGGACGTCTTCGGCGCCTCCACCGAGTGGTTCGCGAACGAGCCGTCGCCGTACGACGTGCCGGACTTCCTCGTCGGCGAGCAGGTCAACCTCGTCGGCTCCGGCCCGATCCGCAACATGTACAACCCGTCGGCGCTGGGCGACAAGAACTGCTACGACAGCTCCGTCCCCAACGGTGAGGTGCACGCGGCCGCCGGCCCCGGCAACCACTGGTTCTACCTGCTGGCCGAAGGCACCAACCCGACCAACGGGCAGCCGACCAGCACGACGTGCAACAGCTCCACGGTCACCGGTCTCGGCGTGCAGACCGCGCTGAAGATCTTCTACAACGCGATGCTGCTCAAGACCACCAGCAGCTCGTACCTGAAGTACCGCACCTGGACGCTGACCGCGGCGAAGAACCTGTTCCCGGGCAGCTGCACCGAGTTCAACACCGTCAAGGCGGCGTGGGACGCGATCAGCGTGCCGGCCCAGTCGGCCGACCCGACCTGCTCGGCGACCGGCACGGTCACCGTTTCCAACCCGGGCAACCAGTCCACCACGACCGGCGGTTCGGTGAACCTGCCGCTGTCGGCCAGCGGTGGCACCGCGCCGTACACCTGGTCGGCCACCGGTCTCCCGGCCGGCCTGTCCATCAACGCCTCCACCGGCACGATCTCGGGCACCGCGACCACCGCGGGCACCTCGAACGTCACGGTGACGGCGAAGGACGCGGCCAACAAGACCGGCACGGCGTCGTTCACGTGGACCGTCGGCACCACCGGCGGCTGCTCCGGCCAGAAGATCGTCAACGGCGGCTTCGAATCCGGCAGCGGCAGCTGGACCGGCACCACCGGCGCCATCGGCCAGTGGAGCTCGCAGGGTGAGGCGGCGCACGGCGGCACGTACAGCGCCTGGCTGGACGGCTACGGCTCGACCCACACCGAGTCCGTCGCGCAGTCGGTGAGCATCCCGGCGGGCTGCCACGCCAGCCTGACGTTCTACGTGCACATCGACACCGCGGAAACGACCACCACCACCGCCTACGACAAGCTGACCGTCACCAACGGCAGCACGACGCTGGGCAGCTACTCCAACCTGAACAAGGCGTCCGGGTACGCGCTCAAGACGATCGACGTCTCGTCGGCCGCCGGCAGCACCCTCGCGCTGAAGTTCACCGGCACCGAGGACAGCTCGCTGCAGACCTCGTTCGTCATCGACGACGTGGCCGTGACCCTGAGCTGACGCTGAACCGCTGAAGCGGGGGGACCGGGAATTCCCGGTCCCCCCGCTTCTCCGTTTTCCGGGGCAGAATCGGCCCATGGACACCGAAGAACTGCGCGCGACCCAGGCCCCGCTCAAGGACAAGTACCGCGAAGACCCGGAAAGCGCGGTCGTCACGCTGCACGCCGACGCCGAACTGGACGGCCTGGGCATCTCCTGCAAGGTCGAAACCGGCCGCGCGGTCGTGGAGGCCGGCCTGCACCCCGCGACGGGCGGCGACGGCACCCTCGCCTGTTCGGGCGACATGCTGCTCGAAGCGCTCGTCGCGTGCGCCGGGGTGACGCTGCGGGCGGTGGCGACGTCGCTGGGCCTCGAGGTCCGCGGCGGCCGCGTCCGCGCCGAGGGCGACCTGGACTTCCGCGGCACGCTGGCCGTCGCGAAGGACGCGCCGGTGGGCTTCCGCGCGATCCGGCTGTCGTTCGACCTCGACACCGGCGCTTCCGAAGCCGAGCTCGCCACGCTCAAGAAGCTGACCGAGCGCTACTGCGTGGTGTTCCAGTCGTTGCGGACCCCGCCGGAGTTCGCGGTCACGCTTTCGGCGAAGTAATTGTCCTCCGGGAGAAACCCGGAGGACAAAGCGGACAATGTGGCCTAGCTTGTCGGTGTCATCGGAAGGGGAGCCGAAATGCCACAGCCGGAACCGGACGTCGCCGTCCAGGTACGCGGGCTCGTGAAGACCTACGGTTCGACGCGCGCGCTCGACGGCGTCGACCTCGACATCCCGGCCGGGCGCGTGCTCGGCCTGCTGGGCCCGAACGGGGCCGGGAAGACCACCACCGTCCGCATCCTGACCACGTTGCTGCGGCCGGACTCGGGCGAGGCGCGCGTGGCGGGCTACGACGTCCTGACCCAGCCCGACGAGGTCCGCCGGCGGATCGGGCTGTCCGGCCAGTACGCGGCCGTCGACGAGAACCTCACCGGGTTCGAGAACCTCTACATGGTCGGGCGGCTCTACGGCAGGCGGAAGGCGGCGGCCCGGTCCCGCGCCCGGGAGCTGCTCGCGCGGTTCGCCCTCGAGGAGGCCGCCGACCGGCCGGCGAAGGGGTATTCCGGCGGCATGCGGCGGCGGCTCGACCTCGCCGGCGCGCTGGTCGCGGAGCCCACCGTCGTCGTCCTCGACGAGCCGACGACCGGCCTCGACCCGGGCGGGCGCCTCGACACCTGGGGCGTCATCAAGGAGCTGGTCGCCGACGGCACGACCGTGCTGCTGACCACCCAGTACCTCGAAGAGGCCGACCAGCTCGCCGACTCGATCGTGGTCATCGACCACGGCCGGGTGATCGCCCGCGGCACGGCCGACGAGCTCAAGGCGCAGATCGGCGGCGAACGCCTGGAGCTGGTCGTCGCCTCCCCCGCCGACCTGCCGGCCACCCTCGAGGTGCTGCGCGAGGTCGGCACCGGCGACCCCTCGGGTGACGACCACACGCGGCGCGCGGAGATCCTCGTCGACACCGGCCCCAAGGCGCTCATCGAGGCCCTCCGGCGGCTCGACGCCCAGGGCATCGCCGTCCAGGACGTCGCCCTGCACCGGCCGACGCTGGACGACGTCTTCCTGTCCCTGACCGGTCACGGCGCCGAGGAGGCCGCGAAGTGAACGCGCTCGCGAAGGGCATCTCGGACGGCGGCATCATCACCTGGCGCAACCTGGTGAACGTCCGCCGCAACCCGGACTGGCTGATGGCCGCGACCCTGCAGCCGATCATGTTCGTGCTGCTGTTCGCCTACGTCTTCGGCAACGCGATCGGCGGCGACGCGGGCGGCGCGGCGTACCGCGAGTTCCTCATCGCGGGGATCTTCGCCCAGACGGTGGCGTTCAACTCGGCGTTCACCGTCATCGGCTTCGCGAACGACCTGCAGAAGGGCATCATCGACCGGTTCCGCTCGCTGCCGATGTCCCGGATCGCGGTGATCCTCGGCCGCACGACGTCGGACCTCGTGGTCAGCGTGGTGGCGCTCGTGGTGATGTCGCTGTGCGGGCTGATCGTCGGCTGGCGCATCCGCGGCAGCTTCTGGGACGCGCTGCTCGGCTACCTGGTGATGCTGATGTTCGCCTGGGCGCTGTCGTGGGTCGGCGCGCTGATCGGCCTCGCGGCGCGCAGCGTCGAGGTCGCGCAGAGCGCCGGGCTGATCTGGATGTTCCCGCTGAGCTTCATCTCCTCGGCGTTCGTCCCGACCCAGACCCTCCCGGGCTTCCTCAAGGCGATCGCGGACTGGAACCCGTTCACGGCGGTGATCAACGCGACCAGGGACCTGTTCGGCAACCGGTTCGGCGCCCCGCCGACGGGCTGGCCGGCCGAGCACGCGGCGCTGTACTCGATCGTGTGCTGCGTGGCGATCATCGCGGTCTTCGCCCCGCTGGCCACGGCCCGCTACCGGCGGGTGGCGAGCAAGTAGGACCGTCCGAAGAGGACCGCGTCAGTCCTCTTCGGACAGTTCGACGATCGGGATGACCCGGCGGGCCTGCCGGGCTTTCTCCCGGTGCTCGGCCAGGAACGGGTAGTGCTGCTCCAGCTCCGCCCACGTCCGCACGTAGTCCGCGCCCAGCAGCGGCAGCGCCTCGCCCGCGAACTCGCGGCCGTCGACCTCGACCCGCACCCGCGGGTCGTCGGCGAGGTTCAGGTACCAGTCCGGGTGCGCCGGCGCGCCGATGTTGGAGGCCACCACCAGCAGCCGGTCGCCGTCGCGGTGGACCATCATCGGGACCGTGCGGGGCTCGCCCGTGCGGCGGCCCGTCGTGGTCAGCAGCACCAGGCGCTCGCGGTGCATGCCCTCCACTTCGCCGCCCGCGCGGAACTGCCGGATCACGCGGCGGTTCGTCTCCTGGACGTCCATCAGCGGTCGTAGTACCGGGTCGGCGGCTCCTGCTGCGTCCACTGCTGCTGCGTCGGCGGCGGTGGCGTGTTCTTCTGGCTGCGCCGCCGGTGCAGGGTCCGGGCGCTGGCCGCCATGCTGTTCACCACCGCGGCGATGGCCAGGCCGAGCACCAGGTTGATCACGGCCGTCGCGATCTTCGCACTCGGGGCCACCGTGAGGGTCAGCGGCAGCACCACGGCGATCAGCGTGACGAGCACCATGATCCAGCCGAAGAACTGGGACGGCGCCGGTGTCGCCACGCTCAGCAGGTGCATCAGCCCGGTGGCGAGCAGGGCCACCGCGGCGGCGACCAGCGCGTACGTCGTGGTGCTCGCGTTGCCCCAGACGCCTTCGCCTTTTGGGGCGAGCACTTCGACCTCGAAGATGCCCCGCGCGATCAGCAGCCCGACCACCGCGAGCAGGGCCGCGACCACCGCCGTCGCGACGCCGCCCGCCCACAGCCGGCGCGCGTCGATCCCCGGACGGACGTCCTGGGGCTGGTTCCCGTAGTAGTCGGCCATCAGAGCCTTCCTAGGTCGGCTGCGCCTCTCCCGTCGATTGTCCCCCGTTTCGGCCCCGGCCGCGATCTGCGCCGCAACGGCCGTGGATTTCGTGATCTTCCGACGTTTGCCGTTCACGCGTCCGGGGTACTTGGCGCCCGTGGCCGACGAAGCCGGGAGAACGGGGCGCCCGACGGCGGGCAGCTCGGACGACGTCACGTGCGCGCGCTACGCGCTGGGTGATTTCACCACCGCCCCGCGCCGGGCGCCGGACGACGAGCTGCCGCCGGGCCTGCTGGCCGGCCGCTACGAGGTCGGCAGGCTGATCGGCAGCGGCGGCACGGCACGCGTCTACCGGGCCTACGACGTCCGGCTGGACCGCGAGGTCGCCGTCAAGATCTACGACGGGGACGCGCTCCCGGTGGACCAGCGGCGGCGGCTGCGCGAGACGACCATCCAGGCCAGCATCAGCCACCCCGGCGTGGTGGCGCTGCTCGACAGCGGCAGCGAGCACGGCCGGACCTTCCTGGTGATGCAGCTGGTGGAGGGCGAAAACCTGGCGGAGCGCCTCCTCGGCGGCCCGATGCCGGTGGCGGAGGTGACGGCACTGGCGGACGGCCTCGCCGAGGCACTGGCCCACGTCCACGCGCGCCGCATCGTCCACCGCGACCTGAAGCCGGCCAACGTGTTCCTGTCCGCGGCCGGCCCGCTGATCGGCGACTTCGGCATCGCGCACGCCCTCGACACGACGCACATCACGGGCACGGGCGTGGTCCCGGGCACGGCGGCCTACCTGGCCCCGGAGCAGGTCAGCGGCGAACCGGCGGGCCCACCGGCGGACGTGTACGCACTGGGCCTGATCCTCCTGGAGTGCCTGACGGGCGAGCGCGAGTACGCGGGCACGATGGTCGAGGCGGCGATGGCGAGGCTCACCCGGCCCCCGCGGATCCCGGCGGACGTGCCGGACTCGCTGGCCCACACGCTGCGCCGGATGACCCGCCGCGAGCCGTCCGACCGCCCGACGGCGGAGGAGGTCCGGCGGCTACTGCACGCCCCGGCGCCGGTGACCGCGCTGCGCCGGCCGCGGTGGCGGCGCCGGCTGGCGGCAGTGGCGCCTGCAGAGGCCTTCGCGGCGGGTGCCGGTTCGGCCGTCGATGCGGGAGGCAGCGACCGGTCGGGCGTCGCGCAGCCCGACCATGGCACCGCCGACGCCGGGCCGGCCGCCAAGGCGGGAGCGCCCGCCGACACGACGGGCGGCAGCCACGACCCAGGCGCCCAGCTCCACCACCGCGCCGCCGACGCCGGCCTGGCCGCCGACTCGGCGCAAGGCAGCCAGCAGCCGAGCGGCGCCCCACCTCACCACCGCACCGCCGACGCCGGGCTGGCCGCTGCCGCAGCGCAAGGCACCCACCAGCCGAGCAGCGCCCAACCCCACCACCGCACCACCGACACCGGGCCAGCCGCCGATGCCGCGCAAGGCGGCCACCACCCGAGCAGCGCCCAGCCCCACCACTCCGCCACCGGGAGCAGCGCGGCCGCGGGGTCCGCGCACCTCAAGACCGCCGTCCTCGCCAAGCCGGCTGCCGATCCCCGGCCCGCACGGCGCCGTCGGCTGGCCGTCGCCGGGGTGCTGGCCGTGCTCACCGTCGCCGGTCTCTCCGCCGCTCTGCTCACCACGGACGGCGCCGAAACCACCACCCCCGCCCAGCCGCCCGCACCCGTGGCGACCTCGCCGTCCCCCACCTCCGCTCCGCTCGCCGACCGGGGCAGCCCCGATCCGCAGCCGCCCGCGTCGTCGGTCGGGTCGCCGTCGCTCGAGCCGGCCGCCGTCACCCGCGAGACGCCCACCCGCCCGGCTCCGCCCACCACCAAGCCCGGCAAGACCGGGAAGGGCGAGACCCGGGGCAAGGGGAAGGGTCCCGGCGGCCACGACGACACCTGAGCGGGACCTCCGGCGCGCGGATCCGGGCCGAACGGCCCTGGTGCCGAAAAGCGTCCGAAACAACGACGAAGCGCCTTTCGTGAATTCGGACTCGAAGCAATAACGACCGGTAACCGCGACGCCTCCCACCTCGACACATCCGGTGTGCCGAACGAGCGGGCACCATCGCCGGGAATCCCCGTCCCGGCCGGTTCGACGAAATTCCGGAGGTCTGGATGACTGTCCACGCTGCCCTCGCGCGGCCCGTTTCCCACACCCCGCGCGGGCGGCACGCCAAGCCGCGTCCGCGGTGGCACCGGGTCACCGTCCGGGCGGTTTTCGCGGCCGCGGTGCTGATCACCGCCGGGGTCATCTGGCCGCCGGCGGTGCTCGCCGTGCTCGTGCTGCTCGGGGCGGGCGCAAAACTGCGGACCGCCGGCCGGAAGATCGACACCATCTTCGCCGAAGAACTGGGCCCCGTGGAAACAGTTTCCGAAATCGCCGACCGCGTCGAGATTTCTTGACCGATCACCATTTCACGAGTCGCCACAAAACTGCTCCTCGGCAAAAGGATGACCTCTCTGGTGACCATCGCCGCGGCCGGAGTACAACCGGTCGAGCACGGCCACCGCCGCGTGAGGCGTCGAAGATTGGGGAGTCATCATGGCCGATCCCGGAACCCCCGCGTCACCGGTCGAACTGGACCGGGTCCGCACCGAGCTCGCCGCGCAGGGCCATCCCTGGGTCACGGGCGAGAACTCCATGACCATCCTCGAAGAAGACCAGCGCCGCCACCGGCTGGGGGTCCCGCTGCCGCCGGAATCCGAACGGCGTGAACTCGAATCGGCGGCGAAATCCCTCGCCCAGGGTGAAGCCGCCCGCGCCACCGCCGTTTCCGGGGCCGGCGCCGCCGCGCAGTTCGACAGCCGCAACGCGGGCGGCAGCAACTACGTCACCCCGGTCAAGGACCAGGGCGACTGCGGTTCCTGCGTTTCCTTCGGCACCGCCGCCACCATCGAGACGGTCGCCGCGTTCACCCGCGGGCAGCCCGGCCTGCAGCTCGACCTGTCCGAAGCGCACCTGTTCTACACCCACGGCGCGAACGACGGCGCGACCTGCGACACCGGCTGGATGCCCGAGCGGGCGCTGAAGTTCTGCCACGACGTCGGCATCACCTACGAGGACTACTTCCCGTACAGCCCGCGCAACCGCTCCGGCGCCAAGCTGAACGCCGACTGGCCGAACCGGCTCGCGACCACGCCGTCGTACACGTCGCTGACCGGCAACCCCGCGGCGATGAAGGAGCAGCTGGCGGCCCGCGGCGCGCTCGTCGCGTGCTTCCTGGTGTACCAGGACTTCTTCTCCTACAAGAGCGGCGTCTACCGGCACGTCACCGGCTCGCTCGCCGGCGGCCACTGCGTGACGCTCGTCGGCTACGACGACAGCCAGGGCTGCTGGATCGCGAAGAACAGCTGGAGCACCAACTGGGGCGACGGCGGCTTCTTCCGGATCGCCTACGGCGAATGCGGCATCGAGACCTGGCAGGTCGAGCAGGTCGGCGCGGTGAACCTGCGCTCGTGGACCGGCTCGACGTCGGTGCTCGGCCTGTGGAGCAACGACCAGGACCGCAACACCTGGGCGTACCTGCAGAACATGGGCTGGCTGCACCTGGCCGCCGACGACGAAGTGATCAACAAGGCGATGCTGATCGAGCTGATCGCCGCGAAGCAGGGTGGCCGTCCGGTCAACGCGTTCAACAACAACGGCACGATCATCGAGACCTACGTCTTCTAGGAGCCCGCGATGGCCGCATCGACCAGCCCGTCCAGCGCTCCCGCGGCGGTGGCCCCGGCCGCCAGCCCGGACAACGCGCCCCAGCCCCTCACCCCCGACCAGCTCAACGCGGCGACCACCACCGTCACCGCCGAGCCGGCCGCCGAACCGGCGCTGAGCCCGCCGGGTGCCCCGCAGACCGCGGCTCCGATCACCACCGCCGCGGCCTGGCAGTCGAACAAGAAGGTGCTCGCCCTCTGGACCAACAACGCCGACCGCAACGGCTACGCCTTCGTCGACGGTGTCGGCTGGAAACGCCTCGCGACGAACAGCGACAGCGTGCACGAGGCGCTGCTGATGCTCGCCACGTCGGCGAAACTGGGCGGCTCGGTCACCTACCCCGAGGCCGCCGACGGCCGGATCCACGAGATCTACCTGTGGTGAGCCCGTGCGGGTGATCACGCTCGAAGCCGACGGCGCGGCGGCGGACGTCGCGCCCGGCGAGCGGCTGGAGCTGCGCCTGCCCGAGAACGCGGGTACCGGCTACCAGTGGGTGCTCGATGGCCCGGAACCGCCGCTGCGAGTGGTCGAAGAGACCCTCCACCCGGTGGCGGACCGGGCCGGCGGCACCGGCGAACACCGGTTCGTGCTGCACGCGGACGGGCCGGGTGAGACGACGCTGGTCGCCCGGCACGCGCGGTCGTGGGCACCGGACAGCGAGCTGCGCCGCTTCCGGATCACCGTCCGGGTCCGCTAACCGGCGTCCTGCCAGGGCTCGAAGCTGCGCAGGAGCAGCCGGACCTGGGCGGGGTCCGTGATGACGGCTTCGACGCCGCGCGGCATCGCGATGATCAGCTGGGTCTCGCGGGCGGCGCAGCCCGCCGCCGTCGCGGCCAGGACCGCGATGCCGCCGCCGTCGACGGCCGTCGCCTGCACGAGGTCCACGACCACGCGGCGGACGTCCGCGGCGAAAGCGTCTTCGATCGCCTGGTGGTAGGTGGGGGCCAAACCGCCGTCGAAGATCCCGTCGACGGACAGGATGACCTCGTCTCCGAGGAGAACGCTGCGAAGTGTCATCGTGACCTCCTGCCGACCGGGTTTTTCCCCACCGGGTCCGGGTTCGGTCATCAAAGGTTACGTCAGGACACCGGGCGGGCGCAGGCTGAGCGGGCCGGAAGAGCACACCGGAAGCAGCACGATCGGAAGTCGAAGAGGACACGCGCGTCCCTCTCCCCATTCAACTGTATAGCGGACACCGGGGCTTGCGGCAAGGCCAGGGCGCGGGTCCACAATTCGGGCTCACCATTTTCCAGTGAGGGGAATTCTCCATGCGCGTGCTGCTGTCCACGATCGGCTCGCGGGGCGAAGTGCAGCCGGTGGTGGCGCTGGCCTCGGAACTGAGAGCCCTCGGGCAGGACGTCCGGCTGTGCGTGCCGCCCGACTTCCGGGACTGGCTCGACGAGCTCGGGTTCGACGTCGTGCCGATCGGCCCGCCCCTGCGCGGAACCGCGTCGGAGCACCGGGTTCCGCCGACGCCGGACCAGATCCGCACGGCGGCCGAGGACACCGTGACGACCCAGTTCGAGACGATCGGAGCGGCGGCCGAGGGCTGCGACGTCCTGGTCGCCGCCGGTGCCCTGCAGTTCGCCGCCCGCTCGGTCGCCGAGCGGCGCGGCGCCGCTTACGTCTACGCGAGTTTCTGCCCGATCACCCTGCCGTCGGATTCGCACGCGCCGCCGCCGATGCCGTGGCGGTCGCCCGGAAAGGCGGAAAACCGCGCCCTTTGGGCCGAAGACGCGGACCGCTGGAACACGTTCTTCGGCCGCCGGGTCGACGAACACCGCGCGGCGGCCGGCCAGCCGCCCGTCGCCGACCTGCCGGCGCACGTGTTCTCCGGCCGGCCCTGGCTCGCGGCCGACGCGGCGCTGGCACCGTGGCCCGAGCCGGGCGACGCCCACGTCGTCCAGACGGGCGCGTGGACCTGGCCGGACGAACGGCCGCTGCCGCCCGGGCTGGCGGAGTTCCTCGACGCGGGCGAGCCGCCGGTGTACTTCGGGTTCGGCAGCATGCGCGCCCCGGGCGAGCTCGCCGAGGCGATGCTGGCGTCGGCCCGCGCGCACGGCCGCCGCGCGGTCATCGCCCGCGGCTGGGCGGACCTCGCCGCGCCCGCCGGGCACCCGGACTGCTTCGGCGTCGGCGAGGTCAACCAGCAGGCGCTGTTCCGCCGGGTGGCGGCGGTCGTCCACCACGGCGGCGCGGGCACGACCACGACGGCGGCCCGCGCGGGCGCGCCGCAGGTGGTGGTGCCCCAGATGTACGACCAGCACTACTTCGCCGGCCGCGTCCGCACCCTGGGCCTCGGCGCGGCGACGGAACCGGGCGTGCCGACCACTTCGGCGCTGACTTCGGCGCTGGAGGTCGCGCTGCGCCCGGCGGTGGCCGCCCGCGCGCGCCGGTTCGCGGGCGAGGTCCGCACGGACGGCGCGAGCGTGGCGGCGAGCCACCTGCTGGCCACGGCGCCGCTCACGTCCGCCTGAGGGTGTCGGTTTCCCGGGGCGCCGTTCGTCGGCCGGACGAACACGGCGGTGCCCGCGCGGTCGAGGCCGGCCGGCGCGCGGTGCGCCGGGTTACGCCTTCCGCAGCCGCAACGCCAACGCCGGGCACGCGGCCGCCGCGCGGCGGGCCTCCGCCGCCAGTTCCGGGGGTAGGGGTCCGTTCGCCAGTACCGGGTACCCCCACTCGTCGAGCCGGACGACCTCCGGCAGCAGGTCCGCGCACAAGCCGTGCCCGCGGCAGCCGATCGGATCCACCGTGAGCTTCACGCCACTCCCTCCAGCACCCGGCACCGGCCGCCGGCCTGGTGCGTGGTCACGTCCGCGCCGAACGTGCGCAGCGCGCTCGCCGCCAGGCGGGCCGCGCCGTCCGGGTGGGCGCACGCGCCGCGGCCGGTGAGCAGCGGGAGGCGGTGGGCCAGCCGGTGCACCGACGGGCCGCCCCGGACCAGCTCCGCGAAGTCCGCCGCGATCGACGGCAGGCCGAACATGCACGGGCCGCACTGCCGGGCCGACTCCGCCGCGAGGAACGCCAGCACCTTCGCCGTGTACTCGAGGCCGCACGCGCTGGCCGGCAGCGCGTAGACCGCCGGGATCCCCGACAGCCCGAGGCGCAGGTCGGTCGTCCAGGTACCGCCGTAGCCGCCGACGAGCACCGCCTGCACCGGCTCGGTTTCGCCGCCGGCCGCGGCCAGCACCGCCGTCAGGGACGGCCCCGCGGGCAGCTCGACGACACCCGGCTGCCGGACCGCGCCGGTCACCGTGACCAGGTCCGTGCGCGCGGCGCGGTAGTGGTGCGGGCCGAGCAGCACCACCGAAGCGAGCTGCGCCAGGGTTTCGACGTTGTCCACCAGCGTCGGGCGGCCGCGCACCCCGCGCTCGGCGGGCCGCGGCTCCTTGCCGAGCGGCCGCGCGTCGCCGGAGGTCAGGTAGTGGACGAGCGCGCTCTCCTCGCTGGCGACGTACCGGCGCGGGACCTCCGCGATCCGCACCGGCACGTGGTCGTCGCGCTCGGCCAGCGCCGCGGTCACGCTCGGCAGCACCGGACTGCCCGCGTGCACGCACAGCACGGTTTCGGTGGCGCCGACGGCGTGCGCGGCGAGCTGCAGGCCGTCCAGGACGAGGTGTGGCGCGAGAGTCAGCAGCGCCGCGTCCTTCCGGCTCAGCGGGTCGCCTTCGCAGCCGTTCGCGACGACGATCGAGCGCCGCGACCGGGCCGCGCGCAGCTTCACCGCCGTCGGGAAGCCACCGCCGCCCCGGCCGCGCAAGCCGGCCGCTTCGACGGCTTCCACCAGCCGGTCGCGGCCGTCGTCGCCGTGGTAGGCGACCCACGGGACGACGCCGTTGCGGCGCCGGTGCCCGGCCAGGTCGAGCCGGTGCGGGGGCAGGATGCTCATCGGGTGCCTCCCAGCGGCGAGAGCTTGCGGGTTTCGGTGTCGGCGTGCTTCACGCCGGCGCGGTAGGCGACGGCGCCGAGCACGGCCACCGCGCACAGCACGTCGAGCGCGACGATCCAGCCGCGCGCGGCGTCGTCCTCGGCCATGCCGATGCCGTGCACCAGTGCGACCGGCCAGCACAGGTAGGCCAGCCAGTGCACGGCGCGCCACACGCGGGCGGGCAGGCGGGTCCGGACCAGGCTGGTGACGACGATCGCGAGCAGCAGGTCGATCGCGACGGCGCCGAGGCCCACCCAGAACGGCTGGTAGCCCGCGCCGAACGGGAGCACGACGTCCAGCCAGCTCAGCGAGACGTAGCCGTCGAGGATCGCCGTCGCGATGTGCGCGGCGAGGAAGGCGAGACTGGTCAGCGCGAGGTT
Organism: Amycolatopsis sp. cg9; assembly: GCF_041346945.1. Lineage (NCBI taxonomy): Bacteria > Bacillati > Actinomycetota > Actinomycetes > Pseudonocardiales > Pseudonocardiaceae > Amycolatopsis > Amycolatopsis sp. cg9. Next base: position 9,508,923 of record NZ_CP166850.1, read on the forward strand.
CCGGTGCACCGCGGCGATCGTGAACCGCGGCCACGCGGGCGTCGCGAACCGGCCGGCGCCGAGCGCGCCGAGCACGACGACGCCGGTGAAGAGCACCAGCGAGACGAGCCCGGTCGCGCGGCTGAAGTACCAGACGGCGGCGCTCACGACGGCCACCCCGGAGTGGTGACGACGTCGCCGCCGAGGCCGACGAGCCGCGCGGGGAGCCGCCGCCGTGCCAGCCACTCCGGCGCGCCGGTCCCGAGGACGACGGCCGCGGTGGCGGCGGTGTTGGCGTCCACAGTGGACTTCGCGGCGACGGTCACGGTGCGCCAGCGGGGTTCCGGCACGTCCCCGGTGCGCGGGTCGACGATGTGGTGCACCGTCCGGCCGCCCCGCCGCCAGCGCCGCCGGGTGATCCCGGAACTGGCCAGGGCGAAGTCCCGGTGCAGCGCGACGGTGGCGTCCGGGCGGGCGACGGCCCCGGCGTGGTCGTCGGCCAGCGCGACCTGCCACCCCCCGGCCGGCCCGCGCCCGGCGGCACGCAGGTCCCCGCCGAGGTTGACGAGGGTGCCGCAGCCGACGACGGAGTGGATCCGCCGCGCGGCCCGGTCGGCGGCGAGGGCTTTCGCGGTGGCGCCGAGGTCCAGGCGCACGCCGCGGGGCAGGACGACGAGGCGCTGCCCGGGGTCGAAGAGGACGCGGTGCCAGCCGGGCGCGGGGGTGGGCGGGGCGAAGTCACCGGTGTCCGCGGCGGGTTCGCCGGAGCGGGCCTGCCCGGCCGAACCCGGCTCGCCGATCGCGGCGGCGAGGTCGCGGCCGGAATCGCGGTCCTGCGAACACCCGGCCGCAGCGAACCCACCAGCGAAGCCGAACTCACACCCGGCGGCCTCGACCACGTCGAGATCGTACGAACGCCCGGCCGCGGCAAGCCCGCCGGCCGAACCGGGATCGTGCCCGGCCGAGCCGCCGTCCTGCGAACGCCCGGTCGCAGCGAAGCCGAACTCACGCCCCGCCACCTCGGCGAAGTCGCGGTCGTACCCCAGCTCCCGCACCGCCGCCCCCACCGTGGGGTCGACCAGCCCGTCGCTCACCCGGGCCGCCCGCAGTGCCACGCCCAGTGCCTCCGCCAGCAGCGGACCCACCCGCACCTGGCGGCCCGCGGTCTCGTGCAGCCGTGAGATCTCCGAGTCCGCGCGGAACCGGCTGCACGCCAGGTCGATCGCCGCCAGTTCCTCGTGCAGCAGCTCGGCCGCGGTGCTCAGCCGGGCCGGGTCCGTCACCACGACCTCCGCCGTGGTGCCCAGCGCACGGAACGCCGTCGCCGCGGTCGTCACGAGGCACCCGATCCCGTGTGCGCGGAACCGGAACCCGAACCGGAGCTCAGGCCGCTGTCCGGGGCCTGCAGCTGGTCCTGGTCACCGGAGGTCGTCGTGGTGGTCGTCGTGTCCTGCACGGTGTCCGCGTTCGCCGACGACAGGCCGAAGCCGATCGCGCCGGCGGCGGCCGCGCCCAGGAGCGCGGCCGCGGCCGTGGCCAGGGCGGCCTTGCGGCGGCCCCGTTCCCGGTGGGCGGTCCTGGCGTTCGTCGAGGGGTCCATGGGAACGAGTTTCGGCCGCGTTCCTTTGAGCGAGCTGGGAACGACCTGTCAACTCCCTGACCGGCCATTGTGGACACCTACCAAAGGAGGTTGACACCGGAAAGCCATTAACCCACTCTTTCCGTTGTCCGCCGAAGGTTCCCTGGTGTTCACCAACCGGACCACGACACGGCACGCAGCAGCCCTCCGGCGTGAGCATCATGAGGCGCCCGCACCCACCACACGCTGGAGGACCCATGATCCGCAAGCGGATCGTCGCCGTGTTCGCCACCGCCGCGCTCGTCACCGCAGGCGCGGTCACGGCCGCGGTCGTCACCCGGACGGCGGAGCCCGCCGTGCAGCCGGCCGCGGCGGCCGTGCCGGCGTTCGACCACATCGTCCTGGTGATGTTCGAGAACAAGAAGTACTCCTCGATCAACGGCAGTTCCAGCGCGCCCTACTTCAACACCCTCGCCTCGCAGAGCGCGAAGTTCACCAGTTCCTTCGCGATCACCCACCCGAGCCAGCCCAACTACGTCGCCCTCTTCTCGGGCGCGACGCAGGGCGTCACCGACGACAGCTGCCCCGCCAACCTCGGCGCGAAGGCCAACCTCGGCGAGCAGCTGATCGGCGCGGGCAAGACGTTCAAGGGCTACTCGGAAGCCATGCCCTCCGACGGCTACACCGGCTGTTCGAGCGGCACCTACCGCCGGAAGCACAACAGCTGGGTCGACTTCTCGAACGTCCCCGCCGCCAGCAATGTCCGGTTCTCGAGCTTCCCGACGGACTTCACCCAGCTGCCGACCGTTTCGTTCGTTACGCCCGATATGTGCAACGACATGCACGACTGCAGCATCGGCACCGGTGACACCTGGCTGAAGAACCACCTCGACGCGTACGCGCAGTGGGCCAAGACCCACAACAGCCTGCTGATCACCACCTTCGACGAGGACAGCGGCACGTCGGTCAACCAGATCTTCACCAGCTTCACCGGCGCGCACGTCAAGGTCGGCAGCTACAGCGAATCGATCAACCACTACACCGTGCTGCGCACGATCGAGGCGTCCTACGGCCTGCCGGGCATCGGCGGCGCCGCGAGCAAGTCGCCGATCCTCGACGTCTGGCAGTAACCCGCGTGTACCTCTCCACCGTCGGCCGCCGAGAGCACGCCGCGAAGGGCAAGCTCTCGGCGGTCGGCGCGAACGTCTTCGCGCTCGGCGCGGTCAGCCTGGTCACCGACGTGTCCTCGGAGATGGTCACCGCGGTCCTGCCGGTCTACCTGGTGCTCGGCCTGGACCTCAGCCCCGCCGCGTACGGGCTGTTCGACGGCCTCTACACCGGCGCGACGGCGGTGCTGCGGATCGTCGGCGGGTACGTCGCCGACCGGGTCCGGCGGCGCAAGGTGGTGGCCGGCACGGGGTACGCGCTGTCCGCGGTCGCGAAGCTCGGTCTGCTCGCGGCCGGGGCGTCGGCGGCCGCGATCGGCGCGGTCATCACCCTCGACCGCACCGGCAAGGGCCTGCGGACAGCGCCGCGCGACGCGCTGATCACGTTGTCCGCGCCCGAACCGCTGCTCGGCCGGGCGTTCGGCGTGCACCGCGCGATGGACAGCGTGGGCGCGTTCGCCGGCCCGCTGGTCGCGCTCGCCGTGCTCGCCGCGGTCGGGGCCGCCGACCCCGGAGCCTTCGACGCCGTGTTCGTCGTCAGCTTCTGCATCGCCGCGATCGGCGTGCTGCTGCTGGTGCTGTTCGTCCGCGACCACCGGACCCCGCGGGCCGACCCGAAGGCGGTCTCGCCGCGCGCGGCGGTGGCCCTGCTGCGCGGCAGCGGCGTGCGGCGGCTGCTGGTGGCGGCGTGCGTGCTCGGGCTGGCCACGGTCGGCGACGGGTTCGTCTACCTGCTCCTGCAGCACGAGGAAGACATCGCCACCGGCTGGTTCCCGCTGCTGGCGGTCGGCACGAACCTCAGCTACCTGCTGCTCGCCGCGCCGCTGGGCGCGCTCGCCGACCGGATCGGGCGGCTACCGGTGGTGCTCGGCGGCTACGGCGCGCTGGCCGTCGTCTACCTGCTGCTGGCCGGGCCGGTGTCCGGGTGGCCGCTGATCGCCGCGGCGCTGGCGTTGTACGGCGCGTTCTACGCGGCGACCGACGGCGTGCTGATGGCGCTGGCCGGCCCGCTGCTGCCGGAGTCGTTGCGCACCACGGGGATCTCGCTCGTGCAGACCGTCCAGGCGCTCGCGTACTTCACCTCGTCCGTCCTCTTCGGACTGGCGTGGCAGTTCTGGGGCGCCGAGCTCGCGATCGGCGTCGCCGCGGGCGGGGCCGTGGTCGCGATCGGCGTGACGTTCGCCGTCCTCTCGCCCCGGAAGGCCACCGCATGAAGGTCCGGATCCTGATCGCCGTCGCCGGCGTGCTCGTGCTGGCCGGCGCGGCGGTCGCGTACGTCGGGTTCGCGAGCGCGCGCGGCCACGACGTCGCCGCGACCGGCGCGGTCAGCCTCTCCCCCGGCCCGCGGCTGCTCTTCCGCAGCACGGCCGACGCCGACCGCGGGCACGTCGCCACGGTGTCCGCCACCGACCCGGGCGGCCCGCGGACGGTCTCGCCGCTGGCGTGCTCGCGGGTGTACGCCGCCGGCGGCACCGGGCTCTGCCTGCGCCCGGACGGCGACCTGACCACCTACCAGCTGGTGGTGCTCGACGCGCGGCTGGCGTCGCAGCGGGAGATCCCGCTGGTCGGGCTGCCGAACCGGGCGCGGGTGTCGGCGGACGGGCGGATGCTCGCGTGGACGGTGTTCGTCACCGGGGATTCGTACAACGGCGGCATGTTCTCCACCCGCGCCGGCATCCTGGACACCGCGACCGGCGACCTGGCCGGCACGCTCGAGGACTACGCGGTGACCCTCGACGGCAAGCCGTACCAGGCGGCCGACCTCAACTTCTGGGGCGTCACGTTCACCGCCGACGACCGCCACTTCTACGCGACCATGTCGTCCGCCGGCCACCGCTACCTGGTCGCGGGCGACTTCGCCGCGCACACGATCCGCACGGTCCGGGAGAACGTCGAATGCCCGTCGCTGTCCCCGGACGGCACGCGGGTGGCGTTCAAGTCCGCCGTGGAAGGTGACCCGGCCCGCGGCTGGCGGCTGTCGGTGCTGGACCTGGCGGCCGCGAAGGTGACGCCGCTGGCGGAAACCCGCAGCGTCGACGACCAGCCGGCCTGGCTCGACGACCACACGATCGGCTACGGCGTGGCGCGGGCGCCGGGCCACTCGGACGTCTGGTCGGTCCCGGCGGACGGCACGGGCGCGCCCCGCCTGCTGATCCCGGAGGCGGAGTCGCCGGCCGCGCTCGGGCCGTAGCGGTCAGTCCAGCTTGCGGAGGCCGTCCAGGATGCGCCGCATGAGGTCGCTGTCCGGGGCCGCGAAGGCCAGCTGCGGGACCAGCTTGCGGCCCGCCGGGCGCGGGGGCGGGAGGGTGCGGGGCACCCGCCACGGCAGCCCGTCCAGCGACGACTCGCGACCCGTCTGCCGCGGGATCGGCAGGGTCGGCAGCGCGATCGTGCCCGCCTCCGCCAGCCGGCGCGCCGCCTGCTCGAAGCGCAGCCGCGCCTGGATGCCGGCCACCGTCCAGTCCGGCTCTTCGTCCGGCTCGTCGGGGCCGCGGAGCGGGCGCCGCTCGAGCGCGATCGCCCAGGCCGCGGCGGCCAGCGCGGGCAGCAGGAGGCCGGCCACGATGGCGAGGCCGGGCAGGTCCGCGGCCATCAGGTGGCCCCGGCGACGGGTAGCAGCATGGCGTTCACTTCCGGATGGACGGTTCTTCCGAAGCATGGCCGGCACCTGGCTATTCGACGTGAACGGATTTCGCGGACCCCGGGACACATCATGAACGAGGGGGCGACGCTGCCGCAAGCGGCCGGACGGGGTGGTCCGTCCGGCGGCGTAACCGCAGGTCAGAACCGGTTTCGGGGTAGCCGGAGAGAGCCCCTCACCCAGTAGTACGGACGCACGGGGCAACCGGTTCAGTTTTGTTTGTACGGCCCGTGTACACCCGCTCGGCAAACTCGCGGAATGCGCATTTCGACCTGGCTCGTGGCCGCCGCGCTCGCGCTCACCGGCCTCGCCCCCGCGTCCCCGGCCGTCGCCGCCGACGGCAACCCCCTCGAGAAGACGAACGGCTTCTATGTCGACCCGGACTCCAACCCGGCGGTGTGGGTCCGCGACCACCCGGCCGACAGCCTCGCGGGCCCGATCCGGACGTCGATCGCGACCAAGCCCGGCGCCCGCTGGTTCGGCAACTGGAGCGGCGACATCCGCGCCGCGGTCGACAGCTACACCTACGCCGCCGACGTCGCCGACAAGCTGCCGGTCCTGGTCGCCTACAACATCCCCGGCCGCGACTGCGGCGGCGAGTCGACCGGCGGCGCGGGCAGCCCGCAGGCCTACCGCGACTGGATCTCGGCGTTCGCCGACGGCATCGGCGGCAAGCCGGCGATCGTCGTCCTCGAGCCGGACGCGCTCGCCCAGCTCGACTGCCTGACCGGCACCGCCCGCACCGACCGCGTCGACCTGCTGAAGTACGCCGCGACCCAGTTCGCCCAGAAGGCGCCCAACACCTGGGCGTACCTGGACGGCGGCAACGCCACCTGGATCCCGGCGGCCACGATGGCCTCGCGGCTGAAGCAGGTGGGCGTCCAGTCGATCCACGGCTTCGTGCTCAACGTGTCGAACTTCTACACGACGGCCGAGTCGACCACCTACGGCAAGGCGGTCGGCTCGGCCCTCGGCTACGCGGCCCCGTTCGTGATCGACTCCAGCCGCAACGGCAACGGCCACGGCACCGACTCCGAGTGGTGCAACCCCCCGAAGCGCAAGCTGGGCGCGACGTCCCAGCTCGGCGGCGGCCCGGAGATGCAGCTGTGGATCAAGGTCCCCGGCGACTCCGACGGCAGCTGCGGCTACGGCACGGGCGTCCCGGCGGGCACGTTCAGCCCGGCACTGGCCAACCACCTGATCAAGGGCGACTGACCGGTCAACCCAGGTCGCACGAGGTCGCCAGCTCCGCCGGGGTCGCTCCGGCGGGGCGGGCGATCGTCGCCGACGCCGGTGGGCGCACCCCGTGCAGCCAGCCCGTCAGCGCGTCGAACGCCGTGCGGAAGCACGGGCCCAGCGGCCGCAGGCGGTCCGGGTACTGGTCCACCAGTCCGTCGACGTGGTTGCCGCCCTCGACGCGGTAGTAGCGGTGCAGTGCGCCGCGGCCCGACGACGTGATCATCCGGTCGTAGACGTCGGAGTCGCGGGTGATCGGCAGCAGCGTGTCCAGCGTGCCGTGCAGCGTCAGCAGCGGCTTGCCGATCCGGCCCGTCAGCGAGATCCGCTCCACCGCCCGTGCCACCGAAGCGGGCCGGGCCGAGTAAGCGTAGTCCGCGTCGCACGACGGCGTTCCCGAGGCGCAGAACGGGGTTCCGGCGGCCAGCGGGCCGTCGAACGCCGGGTCGACCTCCTCGCGGTAGATCCGCTGGGTGAGGTCCCAGTAGACGCGGTAGTGGTAGTCCCACAGGAACTCCGACCCCGGCGCGAACCCGGCGTCCAAAATGGACTGGTGTGCCGCCGCCGAACCCGCCGCGTACGCCGGGTAAGCCCGGAGCGCCGGCGGCAGGAACGTGAACAGGTTCGGTCCATCGGCGCGCCACAGCGTTCCCTCCCAGTCGACGCCGCCGTCGTAGAGCCACGGCCGGTTCTCCAGCTGCCACCGCACCAGGTACCCGCCGTTGGACAGCCCGGCGGCGAGGGTCCGCGCGGGCGGGCGCCCGTAGTGGCGGGTCAGCGCGCCCTTCGCGGCCAGCGTCAGCTGCGTGACCCGCGTGTTCCACTCGGCCAGCGCGTCGCCCGGCCGGACGCCGTCGGCGTAGAACGCCGCGCCGGTGTTGCCCTTGTCGGTCGAGGCGAAGGCGTAGCCCTCGGCCAGTGCCTGGTCGCCGATCGCGCGGTCGTTGGCGTACTGGCGGCGCACGCCGGGCGCGCCGGTGACGACGAGGCCGCCGTTCCAGCGGTCGGGCAGCCGCAGCACGAACTGGGAGTCGTGGTTCCAGCCGTTGTTCGCGTTCGACGTCGAGGAGTCCGGGAAGTACCCGTCGACCTGGACGCCGGGGACGCGGCCCGGCACCGGCAGTCCCGCCGACGTCAGCCCGGCCCAGTCGGCCTCGACGGTGTGGCCCGACGCGAGCGTGCCCGTCGTCGTCAGGTCGTCGAGGCACCCGGCGACGGACTTCTCCGCGCCCGGCACGTCCACCCGGCAGTGCCCGGCCGAAGCCGACGCCGGCGCGGGCAGCGCCGCCGCGAGCGCACCCGCCAGTACCCAGGTCAGCCAACCCCGCACGGTCCACCTCCGGTCTCGTCGATGGGACAGAACTCAAGCGCGTGCGCGGCCGGAGAGCCATCCCGCCGGTCACCATGAATCCGCCTGCCGATGTGGTGGACGGCCACATGGCCTGAACCGCGGAGCCGTCTTAGCGTCGCTGGAAACCCTCTCAACGACGAGAAGGACTTCACCATGCGCAAGCTCGCCTTCGCCGGACTGGCCGCGATCGCCGCCGCCGCACTCACCACGACCGGGCTGGCCTCGGCCGCCGATCCGCCCGCCGCGTCCCTGGTCCAGGTGTCGGACTTCGGCACCAACCCGGGCGCGCTGGCGATGTACACCTACACCCCCGCCGGGCTCGAGACCGGCCGCCCGGTCGTCGTGGCCCTGCACGGGTGCACGCAGAGCGCCGCGGACTACTACGCCCACTCGGGCTGGCCCGCGCTGGCCGACCGGTGGCGGTTCGAGGTGGTGTTCCCGCAGACGTCGACCGCGAACAACTCGCTGAAGTGCTTCACCTGGTTCGACCCCAACGACGACACTCGGGGCAAGGGCGAGGCGGCGTCGGTGAAGTCCATGGTGGACAAGGCGGTCGCCGACCACGGCTCGGACACCTCGCGCGTGTTCGTCACGGGGCTGTCGGCGGGCGGCGCGATGGCCGCGGACCTGCTCGCCGCGTACCCGGACGTCTTCGCCGGCGGCGGGATCAACGCCGGGATCCCCGCGCAGTGCGCCACGAGCATCACGCAGGCGTCGGGCTGCCAGCAGAACAACCAGAACCTGAGCCCGGCGCAGTGGGCCGCGAAGGTCACGGCGCAGAACCCCGGCTACGGCGGGCCGTGGCCGCGCGTGGCGATCTGGCAGGGCACCGGCGACTACACCGTCTACCCGGTCAACGGCACCGAGCTGCGCGACCAGTGGACCGCGGTGCACGGCGTCTCCCAGACGCCGACGAGCACCCAGTCCCTGCCCGGCGGCACGACGCTGACGAACTACGCCGACAAGGTGCAGCTGTACTCCATCGCGGGCATGGGCCACGGCACCGCCGTCGACCCGGGCACCGGCACGACGCAGTGCGGCAGCACCGGCGCGTACTTCCTCGCCGGGATCTGCTCCAGCTACTACACCGGCGTGTTCTGGGGGCTGGACAAGGGATCCGGGTCCACGACGACGGCCGCGCCGCCGACCACCACCACGACGAGCGCCCCGCCGTCGGGGACGTGCGTGAGCGCCAGCAACTACGCCCACACGCAGGCGGGCCGCGCGCACCAGAGCGGCGGCCAGACGTACGCGAACGGCTCGAACCAGGCCATGGGGCTGTGGAACACCTTCACGACGCACGCGCTGAAGGAGACGTCACCCGGCTACTGGGTCATCGCCGACGGCCAGTGCTAGAGGAAGATCCGCATCGGGTTGAGGTCGTCGTAGCCGTGCGGCTCGGTCAGCCGGCCGAGCCGCACGGGCACGTCGTAGAGGCGGCCCGGTGCGAACCGCCCCCAGAAGCCCCGCAGGCCGGGCACGATCACCTTGACCACGGGCAGGCCGATGTCGGGCCGCGTCTGGTCGAGCACGAACACCTCGAGCCCGGCGTCCTCCAGCCGTCGCCGCACCAGGTTCACGTCCGCGAGCAGGTCGGGCGAGGAGGCGTCGGGTCTGAGCACCGGGCGCCCCGGGGCGGGCAGCAGGTACGGCTCGGTGGCCACGGTCGCGTCGCGCAGCCACCGCACCGCGTCCGGGTCGTCGCCGCCGTCCCAGCCGTCGAGGACCGCGGGCATCATCTGGTTCAGCTCGGTCAACGCGCGCCGCAGCGCGACGGCCGGGTCGAGGTGCGCGCCGAACCCGAGCATGATCGCCTCGCGGGGCCCGCCGACGTGCCGGGAGACCGCGGCCAGCGCGGGCACCCCGAGGTCGGAAGTGACGTCGAGGACCCAGAGTTCGCGCCCCAGCCCGGCGTACACCTCGCACAGCTCGGCGATCCAGGGGTCGCCGGACGCGGCCAGGTCGACCGCCGGCTGCCGGGTGCGGTTGTACCACCACAGCGCGACGGCGTCGCGTTCCACGACCTCCAGCATCCCTTGCAGCACCGCGTCTTCCAGGGTGCCGCCCGCGGCGTTGCCGTTGGAGTCGGCGAGCACGGACGGCGGCCCGGGCGCGTCGAAGTACAGCAGGGCGGTCGGGAACAGCCGGTGCTCGCCGCGGGTCAGCGACCACACCGGCGTCCAGTCCAGCACTTCGTCGTCGTCGAACGGCTCGCCGACGAACTGGAACGGCCCGTGCCGCGCGTTGAGCCGAGCCCGGTCGGCGAACTGCCGTTCGTGGAACAACTGGCACGTGTCGGGGTGCACGGCCTTGTCGCCCAGCGAACGGAAGCTGGCGCGCACCCGTTCCTCGTCGCCGTCGTAGTGCCCGCTGTGCCGTTCGAGGGCTTCGCACAGCGCGCCGACCTCGGCCTGGATCGGGGTGACGCCCTTGCCGCCGTTCTCACTCCGCAACGCCGTGCGCAGCCGCTCGGCACCACGCCGGCCCAGCGCGGTGTTCGGCCCGGAGCGGAAGGACGCGAACAAGGCCGGGCCCCGCGTGTCGCGGCGCAGTTCCTTCACGACACCGGTCAGCGGGCTGACCAGGTGCCGGTACTCCTCGAGCACCTGCTCCGGCGGCAGCGCGCGGTGCCCGCCGCCGTCGGTGCGGGACTTCGGCCGGGACGCCGGCACCACGGGACGGCGCGTCCGGTCGCGCACCAGGTCCGGGTTCCCGCACGACGCGCATTGTGGCCGGGCGCGGACTTCGTGCCGTTCGCCGGTCAGGTCCCGGCTGTCGAACGTCCACAGTGCCCGCTGGCCCGGGTACCGCTGCCCGGCCAGCCACTTGACCGCTTCGAGGGCGACCAGGTTGAGCGCGACGGCGGTCAGCGGGGCGAGGGCGACCGGCGGGCGCGGCACGGGACCGGGCAAGCCGAGCGCGTCCCGCACGTGGGCTTCGGCGGGCCGGTTGCCCCACAGCCGGGCGGCCAGGCAGTGCCAGCACGGGCCGTCGCCGGGGGTGAAGAACGGGCCGAGCCACACCCGCGCCCCGAGTGGCTTGGCGAGCAGCCACGGCCGCCCGGTCCGGCGGTGCTCCGCGTCCACATCGGACAGATGATCGGCGAGGTAGTCATCGCACAGCACGAGGGAGAGGTCCGCGTCTTCGGCCACGGTGAGCCCGGCCGCGCGCAGGACGTCCGTCGTGGCGGGATCCGCGCCGAGCACCGCGACCCGGCCGCGTCCGGCTTCGCCGTCCACGGCGTCCCAATACGCCGATTCGGCGTCGGATACCCCGGGCCGCAGGCCGATCAGCCCGGCTTCGGCGAGCCGCGTCAGCACCGCGGCGGCCTCGTCGGCGGGGATGCCGGCGGGAAGTTCCCGGCGCAGGGCCGCGAAGTCCCTGGTGCCGTCGAGCAACGGGACCAGGGACTCCAGGTGCGGCCCGCGCAGGGCTGTCGCGCCTTCTTCGGAGAGCACGTACACCGCATCGCCGGGCACCACTGCGGTACCGAGGTGCCGCTTGAACCCGACGACCGGCGGTACGGGTTCGGTCACCTACAGGGGCTGACCGATGGGCGAACCGGGTCCGCCACCCAGGTGTAGCACAGCCGCGCCGGGGACCCGGTGGACCGGCTGCCGTCGAGCCGGTCGATCGCCAGCCCGGCCGGTTCCGCCGGGACGACGTCGAACGCCGCCGCGAGCGCGCTTTCGAATTCCTTCACGAGAACCCCCATCGTCTCGGTATCCGTCGCCTTCCACGGTGCCCGGTGGCGGCGCGTCCCGCTAGGGCCGCCCGGCGCAATCGGCTCTGGTGGCAGCACGCTGGGAGAAATCACCGCGTGCCGAGGCGGTGCAGGCGCAGGGCCAGCTGGATCTCCAGCGCGCGGTCCGGCGCCTGCCAGTCCTCGCCCAGCAGCGACGCCACCCGCTCCAGCCGCTGCACCACGGTGTTCACGTGGACGTGCAGGACGTCCTTCGTGCGCGCGAGCTGGGCCCCGTTCGCGAAGTACGCCCGCAGCGTCGCGACGAGCTCGGTGCCGCGGCGCTCGTCGTAGTCCAGGACCGGGCCGAGCGTCTGCCGGACGAACGCGTCGAGGTCCGCGCGGTCGCCGAGCAGCTGGCCGAGGAACCCGAGCCCGGCCATCGCCGCGCCTTCGCCGGTCCGGCCGAGCGCGAGCAGGGCGCGGACGCAGCGGGCCGCTTCGGCGTGGGCGTCGGCGATCGCCGACGGGCCGCCCGCCGGGCCGGCCGCGCCCACCGTGACCGGACGGCCGGTCACCGCGCCGAGGTCGGCGGCCACCCGCCGGGCCAGTTCGTCCGGGTCGCCCTCGCCGAGCAGCACGACCTCCTCCGCGTGCACGCCGACCAGCGTCGCGTGCCGGGCGGCCGCGCTCGCCACCCGCCGCCGCGAGCCGCCGTCGGCGTGCGCGACCAGCACCGCGTGCGGCGCCGACAGGTCGATGCCCAGCCGGCGGCCGCGGGCCAGCAGCGCTCGCGGGTTGCGGTCGGGCGCGGTCAGCAGGTCGGTGAGCAGCTCGCCGCGGACCTCGTCCTCGGCCCGCACCACCGACCGCCGGAGCATCAGCAGCAGCGCCGTCACGACGCCGGCGCGTTCGAACAGCCGCCGGTCGGGGTCGGTGAGCCCGGCGCGGCCGGTCAGCACGAGGCTGCCGAGCAGCTCGGGCCCGGCCTGCACCGCGCACACCCAGCAGTCCTTCGTGGACACCGCGCGGCCGGCGGCGCGGGCCGCGGCGAGCGCGCCCGGGTCCAGCGCGACCGGGGCCGCCGAACTGGCCAGGAGCGTGCCGTCGGCGTCGTACACCGTGAGGTCGCCGTGCAGCACGCCGGCGACGGCCGCGGCGACGTCCGGCAGGTCACCACCGCGCAGCACCAGGTCGGTGAGCCGGTCGTGGGCGTCCTCGGCGCGTTCCATCGCCTCGTTCTGCGCCCGGATCGTCGCGTTGGCCTCGTTGAGCTCGGCGACCGCACGGCGCGTCTGGTCGAGGAGGTTCGCGCTGTCCAGCGCGATGGCCGCGTGGTCGGCCAGCGACGACAGCAGGGCCACTTCGTCCGCGGTGAACTCCCGCGCGGCGCGGTCGGAGGCGAAGAGCACGCCGAGCACCTTGGGGCCGATCGCGAGCGGGACGCCGAGGATCGCGGTCAGGCCTTCGTCCTTGACGCCGGAGTCGATGTGCCGGGTGTGCTTGAAGCGGTCGTCGTTGAAGTAGTCCGAAGTCGCGTACGGGCGGGCGGTCTGCGCGACCAGCCCGCCGAGGCCCTCCCCCATGCCGAGCACGATCTGCTGGAACTCCGCCGACACCGACCCGTCGCTGACCCGGACGTAGGTCTTGTTCTCCGTCTCGCGGTTCAGCGACAGGTAGGAGACGTCGACGCCGAGCAGCGCCCGGGCGCGGCGGACGATCGAGCGCAGCACGGTGTCCGGATCGGACAGCGCGGCGAGCTCGCTCGCGGTGGCGAACAACGCGCCGACCTGGGCTTCGCGCCGCCGGTGCTCCTCCAGCGTCTCGCGGATCCGCAGCGCCAGCTCGCCCGCGCTGGCCAGTGCGGCCAGGTCGCCCGCGCCGAGGGTGCCTTCGGCGCGGGCGGCCACGACGACGTGCGCCAGCTGCTCGGTGCTCGCCCCGGAGGCGAGGAGGTCGAGCAGCCGGCGCAACGCGTCGGAAGGTGCGGTCACGGCGGTCATGCTAGGGCGAAACGGTCTCCTGTTCCGCCTGAACGCCGTCGTCGTGCAGCGACCGGCCGCGGGTCTCGCGGGACGCCAGCAGCGCGATCACGGTGAGCAGGCACATCGCCGCGACGTACAGCGACACCGGCACGGTGCTGCCCCAGGCCGAGAACAGCGCCACGGCGATCAGCGGCGCGACGGCCCCGGCGGCGATCGAGGACAGCTGACCGCCGACCGACAGCCCGGTGTAGCGGACGCGGGTCGGGAACTGCTCGGCGAAGAAGGCCGCCTGCGGCCCGTACATCGCGCCGTGCAGCACCAGCCCGACGGTGGTGGCCAGGACGATCACCGCCGACGACTTCGTGTCCAGCAGCGCGAAGAACGCAAAGCCCCACACGGCCATCCCGATCGCGCCGAACAGGTAGACCGGGCGGCGGCCGACGCGGTCGGACAGCGCGCCCCAGACCGGGATGGTCACGAAGTGCACGGCCGAGCCGATCAGGACCGCGGTCAGGCCCACGCCCTTCGGCAGGTGCAGCCCGGTCGTGACGTACACCAGGATGAACGCGGTGATCACGTAGTACGACACGTTCTCGGCCATCCGGGCGCCGATGGTGACCAGCACTTCGCGCCAGTTGTGGCGGAAGACGTCGACGACGGGGACGTGCTTCTCCTCGCGCGCCTCGGCCTGCCGCTGGGCGGCGAGGAACACCGGCGACTCGGAGACGGCCAGCCGGATCCACAGCCCGATCAGCAGCAGCACCGCGGAGAGCAGGAACGGGATCCGCCAGCCCCAGGACAGGAAGGCCGCGTCGGACTGCGTCGCGGACAGGATCGCCAGCACCGCCGTGGCCAGCAGGTTGCCGCCCGGGGCGCCGCACTGCGGCCAGCTCGCCCAGAACCCGCGGCGGCGGTCGTCGCCGTGCTCGGAGACGATCAGGACCGCGCCACCCCATTCCCCGCCGAGCGCGAAGCCCTGGACGAGGCGGAGCAGTGTCAGCAGCAAGGGAGCCACGACACCCGCCGACGCGTACGTCGGCAGCACGCCCATGAGCGCCGTCGAACCACCCATCAGCGACAGGCTGACGATGAGCAGCTTCTTCCGCCCGAGCCGGTCGCCGAAGTGCCCGAACACCAGGCCGCCGATCGGGCGGGCGAGGAACCCGACCGCGTAGGTCAGGAACGCCAGCAGCGTGCCGGTGAGCGGGTCCGCCGTCGGGAAGAACAGCTTGTTGAACACCAGCGCGGCGGCCGAGGTGTAGAGGAAGAAGTCGTACCACTCGATGGTGGTGCCGATCAGGCTCGCGCCGACGATCTTGGCGATCGCCGACCGGTGGGGTTGGCTCACTGCGGGCTCCGCTTCCTTGTGGTTTGGCGGGATCTAGGCGGCGGTCCAGCCGCCGTCGAGCGGGATGGACGCCCCGGTGATGTGGCCGGCGCGCGGGGAGCACAGCCACACCACCAGGGAAGCGACGTCGTCGGGTTCGATGAGCTTCTTGATCGCGGCGCGCTTGAGGAGGACCTCGGCGACGACGTCCTCGCGCGGGATGTCGTGCTCGGCGGCCTGCGCGTCGATCTGGCCGTCGACCAGCGGGGTGCGGACGTACCCGGGGTTCACGCAGTTGCTGGTGACCCCGTGCTCGGCCCCTTCGAGGGCGGCGACCTTGGAAAGTCCTTCGAGCCCGTGCTTGGCGGCGACGTACGCGGCCTTGTAGGCGGAGGCGCGCAGCCCGTGGACGCTCGACATGTTGACGATCCGGCCCCAGCCCCGGGCGTACATCGAGGGCAGCGCGTGCCGGATGAGCAGGAAGGGCGCGGTGACCATCAGCGCCTGGATGCGCGCGAAGACGTCCGGGGGGAAGTCCTCGATCGGCGCGACGTGCTGGATGCCGGCGTTGTTCACGAGGATGTCGACCTCGGCGGGCAGCGCGCCGATGGCCGCGGGGTCGGTCAGGTCGGCGGCGTGCGCCCAGCCCCCGACTTCGGTGGCGGCGGCTTCGGCGCGTTCGGCGTCCACGTCGACGACGTGCACCTTGGCCCCGGCCGCCGCGAGAGCGCGGACGCAGGCGAGGCCGATGCCCCCGGCCCCGCCGGTCACGAGGGCGGTGCGCCCGTCCAGATCGCTGGTCATGGACGGGAACGGTAAGCGTGACCCGCGTCGCGGGCCATGTGTGCGGCGGCTACAAGTCGCGAAGATCCCGTGGTGCCGCCGCACACCTTCTCAGCGCGTCAGCATCGCCACGTAGTGCGCGTTGGTCATCACGCCGAGGACGTTGCCGAACGGGTCGACGACCGACGCCGTCACGAACCCCGGCCCGCGCTCGGTGATCGGCTCGTACTCCTTCGCGCCCAGCTCGTGGAGGCGGGCGACGGTCGCCTCGAGGTCGTCGACGTGCCAGTAGACGATCTCGCCACTCGCCCCGCCCATGCTCGCCGGGACGTACTTCCGGTCGATCAGCCCGAGTTCGTGCTGGTGGTCGCCGATGCGGAACTCGGCGTACCCGGGCCGCTGGAAGTACGGCTCGATGCCGAGGAACTCCGCGTACCACTCCTTCGCGGCCTCGTGGTCGTCGGCGAAGTACGAAACGGTGGCCATTCCTCGCAGCATGACTGCTCCTCTCAAGCGGTGGTGGAGCCATCATGCGGGGTAAAAGTGTGCAGGGAGTGAGCACTTTTCCTGCGACACTTCTCCCATGCGCGCCGACCGACTCGTGGCCACCCTCCTGCTGATGCAGACCCGCGGCCGCGTCACCGCGGGCGAGCTGGCCGAAGAGCTGGAGATCTCCGTGGCCACCGCCCGCCGCGACCTCGAAGCCCTCTCGGCCGCCGGGGTGCCGGTCTACCCGCAGCCCGGCCGCGGCGGCGGGTGGCAGCTCGTCGGCGGGGCGCGCACCGACCTCTCCGGCTTGAGCGCCCGCGAAGCGCAGGCGCTGTTCCTCCTGGCCGGCCCGGCCGCGGCCGCCGCGCCGGAGGTCAAGTCGGCGCTGCGCAAGCTCATGGGCGCGCTGCCCGGCACGTTCCGGGCGGACGCCGAAGCGGCGGCGGACGCGGTCGTCGTCGACCGGACCGGCTGGGGCGAGCGCCCGAAGGACCGGCCGCCGATGGTCGAGCTGCTGCGGGACGCCGTCATCGCCCGCCGCCGCCTCCGCTTGACCTACGCCGGCCGCGAGCGGTCGGACCGGCTGGTCGACCCGTGGGGCCTGGTCGACAAGGACGACGTCTGGTACCTGGTCGCGGGCACGGCCGAGGGCCGCCGGACGTTCCGCGTCGACCGGATCGCCGCCGCCACCGCCACCGGGGAGACGGCGGACCGGCCGACGGACCTGGAGCCGGCGAAGGTGTGGGAGGAGGTCGTCGAGGAGGTCGAGAAGCGCCGTTCGCCGCTGGCCGCGGACGTGGTGCTGGCCCGGCGCCACCTCGGCGTCATGCGGGACCGGTTCGGGCGGCACTGCGAGCTCGTCGCCGAGCTGCCGGGTGACCGCGTTCGGGTGCGGGTCGCGGCCCCCGCGCCGATCATGATCGCGCAGGAGCTGGCGGGCTGGGGTGCGCTCGTCGACGTCGAAGGCCCGGAGTCGGTGCGGGCCGAGCTGGCCCGCCTGGGCGCGGAGCTGGTTGCCCGTTATGCCCGGTAATCCCGGACGGCCCCGAACACGGGCCGTATCAGGCCTGCTCACGCCATCGGCGGCCCCGGCGGCTCGCCGGTGAACGCCGTTTGCCCGCTATGCTCGGTGAACGCCGTTAATCGGTCTACTGTGGACATTAGGAAGACCTACTACGAGTGTCCGTTACTCACCGGTATCTGGCCGTTCGGAGTATCCGTGATCACCCGTTTGCTGTTACTGTGACGCCTCCGTGACCTGAACGTGTGTTCGGTGACACTTCGGTGAGGGCAGACGATGCGTGACGATGTGGTCGAGGCGAGTGCCGTGGTCGGGCACACGCCGGACGTGGTGTGGCAGATCGTCGGATCGCCGGAGTGGTACGCGCGGTTCGTCCCGGAGATCAGCTGGTGCGAGGTCCAGGAACCGGCCTCGCGCGGCCGCGGGCCGAAGGGCGTGATCCGGATCGTCCCGGAACGCGGGCCGATGCTGGAGGCCCAGGTGCAGGCCGTCGTGTACCGGCCGGGCGAGCACGTGGTGTGGTGCGGCGTCCCGGACGAGGGCACGTGGGTCTCCCTGGAGCTGAGACCCCTGGCGGGCGGCAAGACCGAGCTGTTCGTCCGGATGATGCTGCCGCCGGCGTACCTGGACCTGGTCTCGTCGATCAAGAAGGACGTCCGCGCGCTGGCCCGGCGGCTCGACCTGCACCTGGCCGGGCAGTACGACCCCGACGCCGACCGCGACGGCAACAAGGCGACCAAGCTGCGCACCACGAGCGTGCTGCTGCGCGCCGGCGTGCTCAGCCCGGCCCGGCCGGACAAGCTGGCCCGCCAGCTCCAATCCCTCGCGCAGTGGGGCGCCACCGTCGCGGGCGGCTACCAGGCCGCCGCGGGCCGCGTCCCCGACGAACCGGCACTGCACGACGAGCGCAACCTCCGCACCTTCCGCCAGGTCCAGGAGCGCAGCAACCGGCTCGCCAACGCGCTGAGCGAGCTCGGCGTCGCCGAACGCGACCGGATCGCGCTGATGTGCCGCAACCACTCCGCGATGGTCGAGTCGTTCGTCGCGGCCAGCAAGCTCGGCGCCGACGTCGTCCTGCTGAACACCGGCCTGTCCGCGGCTTCGGTCAAGGACGTGCTCGCCGAGCACAAGCCGTCCGCCGTGCTGGCCGACGACGAGTTCGCGCAGACCATCGCGAACGTCCCCGGCGACTTCGCCCGGATCAGCACCTGGCCGGACGCCGACGCCGGCTACCCGACCGTCGACGAGCTGATCCACGCCGCGCCCGCCGACCCGCCGAAGCCGGTCGAGCGGCCGGGCCGGCTGGTCGTGCTCACCTCCGGCACCACCGGGACGCCGAAGGGTGCCCGCCGTCCCACGCCGAAGGGACTGGGGTCCGCCGCGGCGATCCTCGACCGCATCCCGCTGCGCGCCTCGGACCGGATCCTCGTCGCGGCGCCGTTGTTCCACAGCTGGGGCCTCGCCGCGATGCAGCTCGGCATGGCGCTGCGGGCGTCGCTGGCGCTGACCCGCAAGTTCGACGCCGAAGAGACGCTGCGGACGATCGCCGAGCAGAAGTGCGACGCGCTGTTCGTCGTGCCGATCATGCTGCAGCGGATCATGGACCTGCCCGAACGCGTCCGCGCGCGCTACGACCTGTCGTCGCTGCGGATCGTGGCGAGCAGCGGCTCGGCGATGTCCGGCGCGTTCGTGACGTCGTTCATGGACACCTTCGGCGACGTCCTCTACAACTTCTACGGCTCGACCGAGGTGTCCTGGGCGAGCATCGCCGACCCCGCCGACCTGCGCGCGGCCCCGACCACGGCCGGCCGCTGCCTGCTCGGCACCCGCCTGGCCATCCTCGACGAGGACCGCAAGCCGGTGCCACCGGGCGGCGAGGGCCAGATCTTCGTCGGCAACGACATGCTCTTCGACGGCTACACCAACGGCACCGACCCGGCGCGCGCGGCGGACTTGATGGCCACCGGCGACGTCGGCTACCTCGACGCGGCGGGCCGCCTGTTCGTCACCGGCCGGGCCGACGAAATGATCGTGTCCGGTGGCGAGAACGTCTTCCCGCGCCCGGTCGAGGAGGCACTGGTCGCGCTGCCCGGCGTCCACGACGCGGCGGTGGTCGGGGTGGCGGACGCGGAGTGGGGCCAGCGCCTGGCGGCGTACGTCGTGCCGCGGCGCGGCGCTTCCCTGCACGCCGAGGACATCCGGGCGTACATCCACCAGCGGCTGGCGCGGTTCGCCGTGCCGCGGGACGTCTACTTCGTGCCGGACCTCCCCCGCAACGCGACGGGCAAGATCCTCAAGCGCCTCCTGCACGACGACACCTGGCCGGCGACCTCCGAGTACTGATGCCCGAGCACACGCCCGACGGCCGGTACATCGTGGTGAACGGCCGCCGCTGGCGCGCGACGGACCCGGAGATCCCGGCCGACGTCCGCGACCGGCTGCAGAAGCACCTGATGGCGGCCCGGCGCGTCCAGGACCGCGAGCGCACCCAGCTCGCGAAGGTGGCGCTGGGCGAGCGCGGCGAACCGTGGTGGGAGCAGACTTCCGCGCAGCGGCGGGAGCGCTGGGAGCGGGGACTCGCCGCGCTGGATCAGCCCACCGGCTGACGCAGCACGGTCTTGAGCTTCTCGGGCGCCACCCGGCGCGGATCGCCGAGGTAGACCTCGTGGTGCAACCCGGTCGGCCGCAATCCCCGCCGCTCGAGGAATTCGCCGTGCAGCTGCGCCAGCAACGGGCCCTCGTCGTCGTACGAACCGACGTGCAGCGCCTGCGCGCAACGACCCTCGTGCAGCTTCTCGAACCGGACCGGCGCGTCGATCTTCTTCTTGCGCCGCACGGTTTCCCGGGCCTCCTCCACGGCGTCCTCGCCGATCCACGGCGGCTGCGCGATCAGCATCGTCCACTGCCAGGTGTCCTTGGCCCGCACGGTGAAGGCCGCGTAGTCGTCCGCCCACCACAGGCCTTCCAGCGGGCCGACCACGAAGTCCTGACCGGCGCGCTTCGCCGTCATCTTGATCGTGTACGCGAAGGCGTACAGCGCTTCGACGGCTGTCTTGTAGCTCTCGGCCGCGTTCGGGTTGCCGCGGCCGTCGATCGCGAGGAACCGCTGCTCCGGCACGTCGAGCAGCGCCCAGCCGGTGTTCTTGGGCGCGTAGAGCTGCTTCAGCTCTTTCTTGAGGTCGTACGGCATCAGGACATCCCCTCCAGCCACGCGGCTTCCGCTTCGAGCTGCGCGATCGAGTAGTCGAAGATCGCCCGGACGAACGGCGGCGCGTCCGGCTGGGCCGCGGCGGCGCGCCGGACCTCGGCCAGCCGCTCCCCGACCGCTTCGGCCCGCCGGGCCAGCGCCGCGGCGACCCGGCCGGGCGCCACGACCGGGCTGTTCGCCAGGCCGACGAGCAGCGGCGGGTGCACCGGGCGCAGTTCGGCGATGGCGGCTTCCGCCGCGGCCGCGCACGCTTTCCGGCCCGCGTCCGTCGCCGTGTAGGTCTTCTTCGCCTTGGCGTGCGCGCGGTCCTGCTCGACCTCGGCGACCAGGCCGCGGTCGCGGAGTTTGCCGAGCACGTAGTAGATCGAGCTGAAGCCGAGCGCCGTCCACTCGCGCATGCCGCGTTCGGACACGACTTCGTCGAGTTCGTAGCCGTGCCTCGGCCGCTCAACCACCAGGCCGAGCACCGTCAGTTCCGCGTCGGTGAGCACGGGCTTATTCTAGTACTGGAATAGGCCCGTTCGTCAACGCTTCCGGAAATTGTCGGTGGGTGCTGGCATGCTTCAGCGAGTACCGGAAAGCGAGGGAGCACAGTGGGGGGACAGGTGGTGACGGCGGTGCCGTGGACCGCGGAGCGCGTGACCGGGCTGGCGCCGGATCCCGCGTCGGAGAAGGCGGGCCGGGCGCTCGCGGCGCCGGCGAAGTGGTCCGGCGCGGGCGCGTCCGAAGACGCCGTGTGGGGCTTCTGCCAGGGCAGTGGCAAGAAGCCGTACCAGACGTGCGTCGAGCTCGCCGAGCCCGCGTTCCGGTGTTCCTGTCCCAGCCGGAAGTTCCCGTGCAAGCACGCGCTGGGACTGCTGCTGCTGTGGGCGGCCGGGCGGATCGACGCCGGACCCGCGCCGGAGTGGGTGCACACGTGGCTGGCCGAACGCGCCGACCGCGCCCGTCGGGCGGAGAAGCGCGCGGAGGCGGCCGGGCCGAAGGACGAAGAGGCCGCTGCTCGCCGCGCGGGGGAACGTGCCGCGCGCGTCGAAGGTGGTGTGGCCGAGCTGAAGGTCTGGCTGACCGACCGGATCGGCGCCGGGTTCGCGGGTTTCGACCGCAACGGCGGCGAAGAGCTGCGCACGGTCGCGGCCCGGATGGTCGACGCACAGGCGTCCGGGCTGGCGGGCGGCCTGCGCCGGGCGGCCGCCACCGTCGGCCGCCGCGACTGGCCGGAGGCGCTGCTCTCCGAGCTGTCACTGCTGTACTTGCTGGCGGACGCGGCCGGCCGGCTGGATTCGCTGCCGCCGCCCCTGGCGGAGACCGTCCGGACCCGGCTCGGCTTCTCGGTGGAGACGGCCCGGGTCCTGGAGACCGGCGAGCGCGTGTCGGACGAATGGCTGATCACCGGCGCGGCCGACGAGGAGAACGACCGGCTGCTCACCCGCCGCACGTGGCTGCGCGGCCGCGGCACGGGCCGGGACGCGCTGGTGCTGTCGTTCGCGCCACCGGGCCGCCCACTGGACGCGTCGCTGCCACCGGGTCACCTGCTCACGGCGGAGCTGGCGTTCTACCCGGGCGCGGCGCCACTGCGGGCCCTGGTGGTGGAGCGCGGCATCCCGCTCGCGGCCCCGGCCGCCGAGGGCGGTTCCATTTCGGACGCGCTGGCGGCGTACGCGGAGGCCATGGCCGCCGACCCCTGGCTGGAACGCTGGCCGGTCCTCCTGTCGGCGGTCACCCCGGCCGAACACCCGGGCGGCTGGTGCCTGTCCGAAAAGGACGGAACAGCACTCCCCCTGGTCCCGTACGCGTTCCCGTGGCCCCTGCTGGCGATGTCAGCGGGCCGGCCACTGACGGTGGCGGGCGAGTGGAGCCAAGCCGGCCTGCGCCCGTTGACGTGCTGGCACGAAGACCGGGCGGTGCGGCTGTGAACCTGTCCCGGACCCACGGCACGCTCGCCCTCTCCGCCCGGCCGGCCGCCGAGCTTCTCCCTGCAACCGGCGCCCGCCACCGCACCCTCGACCCCGCCAGCCGACAACCGGCCACCCAGCCACCCGGCCACCCCCCTCCGACCGGCGCCCACCACCACACCCTCGACCCCGCCAGCCGACAACCGGCCACCCAGCCACCCGGCCACCCCCCTCCGACCGGCGCCCACCGCCACACCCTCGACCCCGCCAGCCGACGACCGGCCACCCGGCCACCCGGCCACCCCCGTCCGACCGGCGCCCACCACCACACCCTCGACCCCGCCAGCCGACGACCGGCCACCCGGCCACCCACCAACCACCTCCCTGCAACCGGCGCCCCGAACCCGACCGGCACCTCCTCCTCGGCACGCGCCGCAGCCCCGACCTCGCCGGCCCACCACCTCTCTCCGACCGGCCGCACCCGGACCCACTCACTCCAGAAGGCGGTGAAACCGTGAAAGCCTGGGAAGATCTCGTCGGCACCGCCCTCCTCGGCACCCGCCGCCGCGCGCTCGACCTCGCGAACCAGCCGGCCGCCGTCCGGCCGCTCGCCGAGGGCCGGGACGACCCGGCCGAGCAACTGCTCGCCGCCGCGGCTGTGCTCACCAGCTACCGGCGGGCCGGGCGGGAGCCGCTGCGGGAGGTGCGGCCGCTGCCCGTCGCCGCGGCCGACGAGCGGGCCTTCGTTCCGCCGCTCGCCCGGGAACGGCTGGCCCGGCTGCTCGCCGCCAGTCATCCCGACCTGCTCCTCGAATGGCTCGGCATCGTCGCCGGCACCCGCTACCGCGTCCCGCCCGAAACCCTTCCGCTGCTCGCCGAAGCCGCGCGCACCAAAGCCGCCCTTCGCGGGCCGCTCGTGGCGGTCGCCGGGCCCGTCGGGGCCTGGCTCGGGCAGCGGAACCCGGACTGGTCCTTCCTCGCCGCCCCGGCGGAAACCGTTGGGACACAAGACGTCTGGCAGTACGGCAGCCTCGCCCAGCGCCGCCGCTGGCTGGCCGCCAAGCTGGCCGAAGCGCCCGGGGAAGCCCGCGAAGCCCTCGCCGGTTCCTGGAAGAGCGAACCCGCCGACGTCCGCTCGGACTTCCTCGGCGTGCTCGCCGCGCACGTGCGGCCCGAGGACGAAGCCTTCCTCGAAGCCGCGCTGAGCGATCGGGCGGCCGCCGTCCGGGAGCGGGCCGCCGAGCTGCTCGGGCGGCTGCCCGGCACCCGGTACGGCGAAAGCATGGCCGAACGGCTGCGCCCGCTGGTCCGCCGCCGGAACCGGGTGCTCGAAATCGCGCTGCCACAAGGCGAACGCGGTGAGGGCACCGTCCGGCTGCGCACCCTCGTCGCGGCCGCTCCCCTGGCCTTCTGGACCGAGTTCGGGCCGCCCGCCGAGGTGGTGCGGATGAGCGTCGAGGGGTGCCCGGCCGCCGTGCTGCGCGATTCCTGGGCCACCGCCGCCGTCCGCCAAGGCGACGAGACCTGGGCGAAGGCGCTGATCGGCGCCGACCCCGGCGGGCGCACCACGCCACCGCTGCTGGGCGTGCTGAGCCCGGCGGCCCAGGCCGCCACGGTCGGGCACCTGGTCAGCCGGCTGCCCGTCGAGTCGTTCGCGCGGCTGGTGCACGAGCTGCCCCGGCCGTGGACCAAGGAGCTCGGCACCGCCCTGCTCGACTGGATCGCCCGCCAGGACGACCACCGCCTGGTCTCGCACGCCGCCGTCGTGATCGCGCGGGCGGTCCCGGCGCAGTGCCTGCGCCACCCGCTGGCCACCACCCGCCTGACCATGGACGCCGGGCCGTGGCGCCGGGCGCTCACCGAAACGCTGAACTTCCGCCGCGAAATGTACGAGGAGCTCGCATGACCGCCCCCGCCACCGTCCTCCGGCCGCACGCCGAGCAGGACCACGCCGCCGAGCTGGCCGCGCTGGCCGCCGCCGACGACCGGGCGAAGCCGCCGAACTGGCACCTTTCGCCGTGGGCCGTCGTCGAATACCTGCTCGGCGGCACCCTGCCGGACGGCACCGTGCTCACGCCGAAGTACGTCGGCCCCCGCCGGCTGATCGAGGTGGCGGTCGCCACGCTGGCCACCGACCGCGCGCTGCTGCTGCTCGGCGTGCCGGGCACGGCGAAGACGTGGGTGTCCGAACACCTGTCGGCCGCGATCAGCGGCGACTCGACGCTGCTGGTGCAGGGCACGGCGGGCACGTCCGAGGAGTCCATCCGCTACGGCTGGAACTACGCCCGGCTGATCGCCGAGGGCCCGAGCCCCGCCGCGCTCGTCGAAAGCCCGCTGCTGCACGCGATGCGGGACGGCAAGCTGGCCCGGCTCGAGGAGCTCACGCGCATCCCGGCCGACGTCCAGGACTCGCTGATCACGATCCTGTCCGAGAAGACGCTGCCGATCCCGGAGCTGGGCACCGAGGTGCAGGCCCGGCCGGGCTTCAACCTGATCGCGACGGCCAACAACCGCGACAAGGGCGTCAACGAGCTGTCGAGCGCGCTGCGGCGCCGGTTCAACACCGTCGTGCTGCCGCTGCCGGACAGCGCCGACGCGGAGGTCGAGATCGTCAGCAGGCGGGTCGCGGAGCTGGGCAAGTCGCTGCAGCTGCCCGTCGAAGCCGCCGAACTGGCCGAGATCCGCCGGGTGGTCACGGTGTTCCGCGAGCTGCGCTCGGGCCGCACCGAAGACGGCCGCACGGCGGTGAAGTCGCCGTCCGGCACGCTGTCGACCGCGGAGGCGATCAGCGTGCTCACCGGCGGGCTCGCGCTGGCGGCGCACTTCGGCGACGGCGTGCTGCGCCCGCACGACGTCGCGGCCGGCATCCACGGCGCGGTGGTCAAGGACCCGGTGGCCGACCGCGCGATCTGGATCGAGTACCTGGAGACGGTGGTCCGCGAGCGCGACGGCTGGGCCGACTTCTACCGGGCGGGCCAGGAGATTTCGTGACGGCGACCCACCTGCTCGGCATCCGCCACCACGGCCCGGGATCCGCCCGGGCCGTGGCGGCGCGGCTCGCCGAACTCGAGCCCGACATCGTGCTCATCGAGGGCCCGCCCGAAGCCGACGTCCTGGTCGAGCTGACCGAAGACCCGGCGATGGCGCCGCCGATCGCGCTGCTGGCGTACGCGACCGACGACGTCTCGCGGGCCGCGTTCTGGCCGTTCGCCGTCTTCAGCCCGGAATGGCAAGCGCTTGCCTACGCCCGCGAGGCCGGGATCCCGGTGCGGTTCTGCGACCTCCCGGCCGCGCACACGTTCGCCGCGGGGCCGGACGAGCACGCCGGCCCGCCGGTCGACCCCCTGGCGCTGCTGGCTTCGGCCGGGGGTTACGACGACCCGGAACGCTGGTGGGACGACGTCGTCGAGTCCCGGCGCGACACCGAAAGCCCGTTCGAGGTGATCGCCGAGGCGATGACCGCGGTGCGGGAGGACGAAGAACCGCCGCGGGGCGCAGAAGCGCGACGCGAGGCGTACATGCGCTCGGTGCTGCGCCGCACCCGCAAGGACGGCTTCGAAAACATCGCCGTCGTCTGCGGCGCGTGGCACGTGCCGGCGCTGGCCGACCCGCTGCCGCCGGCGTCGCACGACCAGGCCGTCCTCAAAGGACTGCCGAAGCGGAAGGTCGCGTGCACCTGGGTGCCGTGGACGCACGGCCGCCTGGCCACCGCCAGCGGGTACGGCGCCGGCGTGCGGTCGCCGGGCTGGTACCACCACCTGTTCACCACGGCCGAGGACGTCACCACCCGCTGGCTGACCGGCGTCGCCGGGGTGCTGCGGGAAGAAGACCTGCCGGTCTCGACCGCGCACGTCATCGAAGCCGTCCGGCTGGCCGAGACGCTCGCGACGCTGCGCGGGCGGTCGTCGGCCGGGCTCGCCGAGGTCACCGAAGCCACCCGGTCCGTGCTGTGCGGCGGCGACGAGGTGCAGGTCGAACTGGTCACCCGGCGGCTGGTGGTCGGCGAACGGCTCGGCGAGGTCCCCGACCGGGTGCCGCAGCCGCCCCTGGCCGCGGACCTGACCGCGACGGCGAAACGCCTGCGGCTCAAGAAGGACCCGGTCGTCAAGGAGCTCGACCTCGACCTGCGCACGCCCGGCGGGCTCGACCGCTCGAAGCTGCTGCACCGGCTGCGGATCCTCGGCATCGAGTGGGGCAGCCGGGAGGCGTCGGCCCGGCGGAACAAGGGCACGTTCCGGGAAACCTGGGCGCTGGCCTGGGAACCGTCGTTCGAGGTCGACCTCGTCGCGGCGGCGGTGCACGGCACCACCGTGCCTTCGGCGGCCACGGCCGCGGTCCGCGGCACCGTCGAGGGCACGCCACCCCTGGACGAGGTCACCACGGCGGTCGAGAACTGCCTGCTCGCCGACCTGCCGGAGGCGCTGCCCGAAGCGCTCGCGGCGCTCGACGCCCGGGCGGCGGCCGACGCGGACGTCGCGCGGCTGATGTCCGCGCTGCCCGCGCTGGCGAGGGCGACCCGCTACGGCAACGTGCGCGGCACCGACACCGGCGCGCTGCGCGCGGTCGCCGACCGCATGCTCGACCGGATCTGCGCCGGGCTGCCACCGGCTGCGCACGGCATCGACGACGACGCGGCGGCCCGGCTGGCCGCGCTGGTCGACGGCGTGCACGATGCGACGTCGTTGCTGGGCGACGACGCCAAGGAACGCTGGCTCGCGGCGCTGGCCCGGCTCGCGGAGCGGCCGTCGCTGCCGCCGCTGCTGGCCGGGCGGCTCACCCGGATCCTGCACGACAGCGGCCTTCTCGACACGCTCGACATCGAGCTGCGGCTGGGCCGGGCGCTGACGCCGGGCATCACGCCGTCGGCGGGGGCGGCGTACGTCGAAGGCTTCTTCGACGGCGGCGCGCTGCTGCTGGTGCACGACAAAGGCCTGCTGCGGGTGATCGACGCCTGGCTCGCGGCGATCCCGCCGGAGGTCTTCACCGAGGTGCTTCCGTTGCTGCGCCGGACGTTCGGCGCGTTCAGCGGACCCGAAAAACGGGCGATCGGGCACCGGGCGGCCGGCCTGAGCGGGCCCGCCCGGCTCGCGCCGGTGGCCGACGAACTGGCCGAGGACCGGGCGGAGCGCGTGCTGCCCGTCCTGGCGGCACTGCTGGGGGTGGGTGCGTGAGCGCGGAAATCGACGACCGGCTGCGGCGCTGGCGGCTGGTGCTGGGCGGCGAGGGTGCCGGGCCCGGCTCGGGGCTGGCCGACACCGAGCTGTCCGATGAGGACAGTGGGGTCGACCAGGTGCTGGCCGCCCTCTACGACAAGCCGGACGAGGAGGCCGCGGGCGGGCCGCGCGGGGCGAACCTGGGCGCGTCGGCGCCCCGGGTCGCGCGCTGGCTGGGCGACATCCGCCGCTACTTCCCGAGCACGGTGGTGCAGGTGATGCAGCGCGACGCCGTGGATCGGCTCGGGCTGACCCGGATGCTGCTGGAGAAGGAGCTGCTGTCGGCGGTCGAGCCCGACGTGCACCTGGTCGGGACGCTGCTCTCGCTGAACGGCGTGCTGCCCGAGGAGACGAAGGAGACCGCGCGGGAAGTCGTCCGCAAGGTGGTCCAGGAGCTGGAGGAGCGCCTCGCCGAGCGCACCCGCGCGGCGATCAGGGGCGCGCTGGACAAGGCCTCGCGCACGCACCGGCCCCGCCCGGGCGACGTCGACTGGGCGCGCACGATCCACGCGAACCTCAAGCACTACTCCCCCGAGCTGCGCACGATCGTGCCGGAGCGCCTGATCGGCTTCGGGCGGCGGCAGCAGGCGGTGCAGCGGGACGTGATCCTGGCCGTCGACCAGTCGGGCTCGATGGCGGAGTCGGTGGTGTACTCCGGGCTGTTCGGCGCGGTGCTGGCCTCGATGCGGGCGCTGCGGACGTCGTTCGTCGCGTTCGACACCGAGGTGGCGGACCTGACCGAGCACCTGGCCGATCCGGTCGACGTTCTGTTCGGCACCCAGCTGGGCGGCGGCACCGACATCAACCGGGCGATCGCGTACTGCGAGGGCCTGGTCGAGCGCCCGGAGCGCACGCTGCTGGTGCTGATCAGCGACCTGTACGAGGGCGGCGACGAGGACGAGCTGCTGCACCGCGTCGGCGAGCTGGTGAACGCCGGGGTCCAGGTGGTGACGCTGCTGGCCCTGTCCGACTCGGGCGCCCCGTCATACGACCACGAGAACGCGGCGGCACTGGCCGAGCTGGGCGTCCCGGCGTTCGCGTGCACACCGGACCAGTTCCCGGAGCTGATGGCCGCCGCCATCCGCGGCGACGACCTGCAGGGGTGGGTGGCGCGCGAGACCAGCTGAGTCGTGGAATCAAACCGACCCGGAAGGTGTTGGGGAGGGTGTGGGAGGGGTCCCACGGGAAGGACGGTCACCATGAAGGTCCGCAGCTCGATCCGCTCGCTGGCCCGCCGGCAGGGCTCCCAGGTCATCCGCCGCGGCAACCGCGTGTTCGTGATCAACAAGGACGACCCGCGTTCGAAGGCGCGTCAGGGCTGAACCGAGCTCGCCGGCGTGCGGGACTCGAACCGCATGACGCCGTCGTCGAGCCGGTTGAAGCGCATGTCCGCCAGGTCCAGCAGGTAGTTCTGGCGCATCATCCAGGGCCGCTTTCCGCCCTGCTTCGGCAGGTCGGAGGCGGCCCTCTTGATGTACCCGGACTGCAGGTCCACGATCGGGCGAGTCGAGCCCGCCGAGGAAGCCGAAGCCGCGTCCGGCAGGCAGTACGCGAACCCGTGGCGGTCCAGGTGCGCGAGCAGCCGGCACACGTACTGGGACGTCAGGTCCGCCCGCAGCGTCCACGAGTTGTTCGTGTACCCCACGCACCACGCCAGGTTCGGGACGCCGCCGAACATCATCCCCTTGTACGCCCGCTGGTCGCCGGGAGAAATCGCGCGCCCGTCGACCTCCAGCGAAATCCCGCCGAAAGCCACCAGGCGCAGACCCGTCGCCGTCACGATGATGTCCGCCGGCAAGGAGCGTCCCGACGTCAGCTCCACGCCGGACGCGGTGAAGCGCGCGATCCCGTCCGTCACGATGTCCGCCTTGCCCGACCGCAGCGCCTTGAACAGGTCCGCTTCCGGGACCAGGCACAGGCGCTGGTCCCACGGGTCGTACGACGGCACGAAATGCGGGTCCACCGGGATCGACGCCGGCAGTTGCGCCGCCACCCGCTTGCGCAGCGCCAGCGCCGCCCGGTCCGGGAGCCGGCGCATCAGCTGGAAGAACAGCGTCCCCATGACCACGTTCTTGCCGCGGACCACCCGGTGCGCGAGCTTTTCCGGCAGCAGCGCGCGGATCCGGTCGGCGAGCGCGTCCCGGCCCGGGCGCGCCACGATGTACGACGGCGACCGCTGCAGCATCGTCACCCGCGAAGCGCGGGAAGCCAGCGCCGGGACGAGCGTCACCGCCGTCGCGCCGCTGCCGATCACCACGACCCGCTTGCCCGAGTAGTCCAACGCCGAAGGCCAGTGCTGCGGGTGGACGACCTCGCCCGCGAACTCCGAGCGGCCGGGGAAGTCGACGACGTGCCCGGATTCGTAGGAGTAGTAACCACTGCACAGGTACAGGAACCGGCACGTGAACGTCGCGCCGTGCGCCGTCGAAACCGTCCACAACGCCGCCGAAGACGACCACGACGCCCGCACCACCCGGTGCCCGAACCGGATCCGGCCGGCGATCCCGTGCGCGGCCGCCGTTTCGCGGATGTAGGCCAGGATCGACGGCCCGTCCGCGATCGCCTTCGGGTCCTTCCACGGGCGGAACGGGTAGCCGAGGGTGAACATGTCCGAATCGGACCGGATGCCCGGGTAGCGGAAGAGGTCCCAGGTGCCGCCGATGGTGTCACGCGCCTCGAGCACGGCGTACGTTTTGCCCGGCAGCCGCTCCTGGAGCCGGCACGCCGCACCGATGCCGGACAAGCCGGCCCCCACGATCAGGACGTCGACGTGTTCGGCACCGGTCATGGATTCCAGCCTAATCCCGCAACGGCAGTCGGGCGACTGGGCAGCCAGGTCGTTTATCGGCTGGCGCAGGCTCGGTGTTGTCAGTTTCGGCGGTTCGGGCCGCCTTTGGCGGAATTCTTCGATGTGCGCCGCGTCTTCGTCTTTGCCTTGGTCGTCGGAGAGCTCGTCGTCTGCGGTTCGATGGCATCTGATTTGCCGTGTCGCCAACTGGCCCGAAAACGCCGGAGCTCATCGCCGAGATCGCCGCCCCACTTGACCACGCCGACAACCGCAGCGCCAACAGCTACCAGCACGGCAGACACGATCCCCCAATTCTCGGCTACGGCCTCGAAGAAGGTCTGTGCAGGTTCGTGCACGTCAAGCTGGGATACGTAGGTCAGCGTCCGCTGCGGACTTCCGCCGGCAACCACGTAAGGCCGATTTCCACTTTCCGCTACGGCCGGTTGCAGTTGCAGTCGTAGCTGCCGATTACCCGAGGCGGTGCCGGTGACCGTCCAGGACCAGTTCAGGACCCCGGCGGGGTTGAACAAACTAGGCACCCACTCCGGCGGGTACACGTGCGTTGTGTCGTCCCCGACGAGGCGGGCACTGAGCAGGCACTGGACTCCGATCTGCGCTGACGTCGGGTCCGTGCCCGGGATCACCTTGTCCGGCGGCAACGGTTGATCCCCTACGTCGACCGCCGCGACGTAGACCCCCGCAACCCTTTTCTCGAGTGCGACAGTCGCGGGGTAGTCGACCTGTGCTGACTTCCAGTTGCTCACGCCTTGCTCGCACTCGGCCACGAACTTGCTCAGAGGAGTGGAGCCGGTAGGGACCGGCGCAGTGGGGTTCGTCATGGGCACGGTCGTGTCCGTGTGTGGCGCAGGCGGGGACCCCGGTGCGCCCATAGTGTCTTCAGGTGAACAGCTGGCCGGCGCGACGGCGATGACGAGAACGATTCCAGCGAGCAGCATCAACGCAGCGACGCTGCCGCCCCAGCTCGGTTCCTTCGTCGCCTTGGCTGATCGTGACCGTGGCTTCTCGGTGTCGCTCATCCGGGTCGCTCCGAGGTTTGCCTGTCCAGGGACTCGCAGACGGGCAGGCTCTCGTTACCGCGGGCAGCGGATATCAGCCGAACGGACTTCAGTGCGGGCTGCGGCCCAGCTATCGAGGTGGGGACCCCGCCGGACCGGGTCGGGGCACCGGTCCGGCGGGGAAGACCACTACAACCGCACCACGGCCGTCGCGCCGAACGTGCCCTTGAGCGGCACCGTCACGGCCTTCCCGTGCACGGTCACCGTGACGCTGTCCTGTGTCTGCGTCGGGTCCGACACCGCCAGCTGCCCGCGCCCCACCGCCACCGACGCCGGCCCGGACACGCGGACGCCGTCGACCGCACCGGCCGCGAAGAAGTTCGCCAGCAGCGTGTCCCCCGTCCGGACGGCCTGGACCGTCGCGGTGTTGGCCCGCACGCGCCACGCCCAGGACGCCGCCGGCGTGCCGATCGGCGACGCGCCCGGCAGCACCGCGTACGCGTACGTCGCGTCCGCCGGCTTTACGCCGTGCTCGAGGACCAGCTTCTGGTACCGGCGCGTGTTCGGCGTCGTGGTGCCCTTGGTGTTGGCGCCGGTGTCGATGTCGCGCCACGCGCCGGTCCGGTCCTCGCGCAGGGCCGTCACCGAAGCGCCGTCCAGGACCACGTACCCGCCGACGTCTTCCAGGTGCAGCCAGCGCGGACGGCGCAACGCCGACGCCTTGCCGAGGTCGGCCGGAACCCGCCGGCCGTCCGCCAGCAGCACTCCGCGCCCGCCCTCGCCGAGGTTGCGGTTCTCGATCGTCGTGCGCACCGCGTGCTCGGACGTGCCGGTGATCCCGGCGCCGAGGCACAGGATCCCCGCCGGGGTGAAGAACCACGACTTCTTCGCCACCAGCGAGCCGTCCCAGGACTTGAAGTCGAACGCGTAGGCGCCCGTGCGCGCGTCCCAGCGGACGCCGCCGGTGTGCTGGTTCGGCCCGACCGGCACGCCGCCGAACGCCGGGTCCACCGGGCCGTCGTGCTCCGTCGTGCCCGGCAGCAGCAGCGGATCGACCGTCGGCCAGTAGGCGTCGGTGTAGTGGCCCTTGGCGTTCGGGAGGAACGTGTAGAGCACGCCGTCGCCGACGTGGTAGCCCTTGAGGTTCTGGCCGTTGATGGCTTCGTAGCGGGAAATCCGGGTCGAGCTGACGCCGAGGGACGCCGACCAGTCGTCGGTGACGTGGACCAGGCGGTCCTGCTGGCCAAAGATCCGGTGCGTGGCGGTGACCCGCGCCGGGCGCGCGCCCGAGGCCAGCATGTCCTGCGCGAACTCGATGCCCGGCGTCGCCACCAGGTCCGGGCCGGGCGCGAACCGCTCGGGGTCCGGGATCTTCAGGAACGGGGCGTACGCGCCTTCCTTGATCCACTTCGCGGCCAGTGCGTTGAGGTCGGTCTTCGTCTTCCCGGCCGCCGTCCGCGCCAGCACGAGGGTCGCGACGGTGAGCTGGTGGCCGATGTCGTGGCCGGTCTCCCCCTGCCGCGACAGCATCCGCCCGCGCACCGGCTCCATCAGCGCGCCCGCGTAGACGAACGGCGCGAAGCTGTCCGCGACCAGCGCGTAGACCTTGTCCTTCAGCGGCTGCGGGAGCGCGTACTCGGTGCCCTGCGTGACGTGGATGGCGCCGGCGAGCGCGGTCAGCAGCACGATGCCGTAGTGCCCGGGGTACGGGATGGTGTCGTGCTGGATGAACGAGCCGTCGACGTGGAAGCCGTCGCCGGCCGCGCGGTCCAGCTTCGCCACGACGCTCGCCGCGCCCCCGCCGGCGACGTCGGTGAGCGCGTCGATGCCCGTCTTGATCCAGGCCGGGTCGCCGAGCATCGCGCCGGACACGATCGAGATGAGCGCCTTGTCCGCGCGGTTGGCCCCGGTTTCGATGACGGACGCGTTGTTGGCGCGCCGGTTCGGGTCGCCGACGAACCGCTTCACCGGCGCCAGGTAGCGGGCGAGCTGGTCCGCGGTCAGCTCGCCGGCGACCACCGAAAGCGTGTGCAGCAGGTAGTACGGGATGCCGATCTCGTAGGTGTACCAGTTGCCGATCTCGCCGACGTTTTCGTTGTACTGGCTGGCGTAGATCAGCTCCAGCGCCGCCTTGATCCGGTCGAGCACCGCCGGGTCGCCGGCCAGCGCACCGCCCGGGGTGCCCCAGTCGACGGCGATCGCGCGCAGCCGGGCGTACATCGACGTCGTGTAGTCGCTGCCCGGGCCGAGCGGCAGGTCCGTCCACAGTGGAGCGCCGCCGCCGGCCACGGACAGGCTCGCGTGGTACGCCTTCGCGACGCGGCCCAGGTTCGCCAGCGCTTCGGTGCGTTCCGGCGACGGCCGGTTGATGCCGGTCTGCAGCTGCCGGTATGCGGCGACGATCGGCGCGGTCGCCGCGGGCACACCACCCGCGGCGGCGGCCGCCACCGGAGCGGCGAAGGCGGGACGGGTCAGGAAAACGGTCGAAGCGGCGGCGGCCAGCGCGCCGCCGCGCAGCGCGTTTCTCCGGTTCACGGGCATGACAATGCCTCCCAGGAAGACATCCTCGGCTTACGGGGAAAGGAATTCAGTTGTGCGGCGGCGTGGTGGAGCATCACCCCGCACTTTCACGTGAAAGTGCGGGGCCCAGGTCGGCACTTTCACGTGAAAGTGCGGGTCAGCGGGAGCCGTCGGTGCGGCGGGGCAGCTGCCAGGGGTTGGCCTCCTGCAGGGGTTCGGGGAGCAGCGCGTCCGGGAAGCCCTGCCAGGCGATCGGGCGCAGGAACCGCTCGATCGCCGCCGTGCCGACGGACGTCGTCGTCGGGGCGGTCGTGGCCGGGTAGGGGCCGCCGTGCTGCTGGGCCCAGCTCACCGTGACGCCGGTGGGCCAGTCGTTCCACAGCAGCCGGCCAGCGATGCGGGCCAGCGGGGGCAGCACCGGCCGGAGCCAGTCCGCGTCGGACTCCTCGCCGTGGATCGTGGCGGTGAGCCCCGGTTCGACGACGTCGAGCAGGCTCAGCAGCTCGGCCTGGTCGGCGTAGGTGACGATCAGCGACGCCGGGCCGAAGCACTCTTCGTGCACGGCGGGGCCACCCTCGAGGAACTGCTTGCCGGTCGTGGCCAGCAGCGTCGGCGTGAACGACGGCGACTCCGAAGCCGACGAAGACACGACGTCGACGCCCGGCACCTCGCGCAGCGCGGCGAGTTTCGCCTCGTACCCGGCGGCGATGCGGTCGTTGAGCATCGGCTGGGCCGCGGCACCGTCCAGCGCGGCCTGCAAAGTCGACGTCAGGCCGTGGTCCTCGGGCAGGAACAGCAGCCCGGGCTTGGTGCAGAACTGCCCGGCGCCGAGCGTGAACGACCCGGCGTAGCCCTTCGCGACGGCCTCCCCGCGCGCGGCGATGGCGGCCTCGGTGACGACGACCGGGTTGACGCTGCCGAGCTCGCCGTAGAACGGGATCGGCCGGGGCCGCGCGTTCGCGATGTCGAACAGCGCCCGCCCGCCCGGGATCGACCCGGTGAACGACGCCGCGGAGATGCGCGGGTCCTTCAGCGCCGTGACGCCTTCCTCCTGGCCGAAGATGACGTCGAAGATGCCGTCGGGTGCGCCGGCGCCGGTCAGGGCTTCGCGCACGATCCGGCCGGTCAGCGCGGACAGCTCCGGGTGCCCGGGGTGCGCCTTGAGGACCACCGGGCAGCCCGCGGCGAGCGCGGACGCCGTGTCGCCGCCGGCGACGCTGAACGCGAACGGGAAGTTGCTCGCGGCGAACACCAGCACCGGGCCGATGGCGGTCTTCACCCGGCGGATGTCCGGGCGCGGGCCCATCGGCCAGTCCGGGTCGGCGTGGTCGACGGTCGCGCCGAGGTACTCGCCGTCGGCCAGGGTCTCGCCGAAGAGGCGCAGCTGGAACGTCGTGCGCTTCAGCTCGCCCGCCAGCCGCGGGGTGGCCGGCAGGTGCGTCTCGGTGTGGGCGAGCGGGACGAGCTCGTCCGCGGCGGCGTCGAGCGCGTCGGCGGCCGCGACCAGCCAGCGGGACCGCTCGGCCGGCGTGGCCTCGGCGGCGGGGCGGGCGGCCGCGGCGGCCCCCGCCAGGATCTTCTCGAGCGTGGCGGCGTCGGTGGCCTGGCTCATCGGGGTGCAGCTCCTAGCTCTTGTCGGCGTGCGCTGAAGGGGACTTTCCTGGCATCTGATGCGAGGAAGGTCCCCTTCAGCTCATCAGATGCGACCAACGTCCCCTTCACCTCAGTGCGTTTCGTGGGCGGCGGCGGTGGCCGAGCCCAGGTCGCCCCAGCGACCCGGGCCGGCCAGTCCGAGGTGGTACAGGTGCAGCTCCGCGGCGCCCGCCTTGGCCAGCTCGCCGGCGTACGCGGCGATGTCCGGGACCGGCGCGGCGGCGACCGCGGTGATGTAGCTGCCGATCGCGACCCGCTCGGGCAACGCCTCGCGAGCCGCGGCGACGGCTTCGGCACCCGTGGCGGGCGCCCAGCCGAACAATACGACCGCGTCGACGTCGTCCGCAGCGGACGGCGTCAGGCCCGGCAGCGCGCCGGTGACCCACGGGTCGAGCGCGCCGTGCAGCACGATCCGGACGCCCGCGGGCAGCTGCGCGAGCACCGCGGCCCGCAGCTCGTCGGTCGCCTGCTGCCGGACGCGCAGCAGCATCGAGGTCAACGAGGGCGGCAAGCCATCGGCCGTCACCCCGAGGTCGCCGGTCGCGACCAGCCGCCGGACCTCCTCGACGAGCTGAGCCCGGACGGTGTCCGCGTCGACGTCCCACGACGACGCACAGGCGTCGCAGCAGCAGATCGACAGCAGCCGGGCCACCGCGGGCGCCCAGACTCCGTCGGTCTTCTCGTGCTGGTGCTGGTGCACCGCACCGAGCGGGCCGCAGGCCTCGAGGATCACCGACGACAGCTCCAGCCCGGCGACGGCCTCCGCGGTCAGCTTCGCCGCGTACTCGCGCACCGCGGGCTGCGCCGGGCACAGCGCCCACGGGTAGGGCTCACCGAAGCAGTTGCGCACCACGACGTCCGGGTGCTCGTAGCCGAGCCGGGAGTTGTGGGTCAGCACGATCCACGCGGCGGCCGGGATCCCGGCCTCGTTCAGCAGCCGGACGGCGTCGCCCCCGGAGTCCTCCGACATAACCCAGTCCGGAGTGGACGGACGCAGCACGCCCCACCCGTCCGAAACCGGGCGGTAGAAAGCCGCGTGCCGGGCGACAACCGAAGTCCGCGATGCCGACCACGGCGTCGCCGCGCGGGCGCTGTGGTACGACAGCGCCACGGCCACCTCGTCGACCCCCAGGTCCCGGACGCGCGAAGCGAACCCGGGTTCCAGGACGTCCCAGGGGTAGGCGTATCCCGTCACCTTCACCGGGTCACCACCTCGCCGTGTTGGGCTCGAACCCGGAAACGTACTTCCGCATGTAGGTCACGTCGTCCCGTTTGGTCAGTCCACATCGGACGTAGTTCTCGTGCAACCGGGCCAGCGCGTCCTCGTCCAGCCGCACACCGAGTCCCGGGGTCGTCGGCACCGCCACGGCACCCTCGCGGAACTCCAGCACGCCCGGCTCGATGACGTCCTCGACCTTCCACGGCCAGTGCGTGTCGCACGCGTAGGTCAGGTGCGGCGTCGCCGCGGCGACCTGCACCATCGCGGCCAGGCTGATCCCGAGGTGGCTGTTGGAGTGCATCGACAGGCCGACGCCGAAGCTCTCGCACGTCGTCGACAGCGACTGCGTCGCCCGCAGGCCGCCCCAGAAGTGGTGGTCCGACAGCAGGACGCCGATCGCGCGCGCCCGGAACCCCGGCTCGATGTCGCCGAAGTCGACCACGCACATGTTGGTGGCCAACGGCATCGTCGCTTCGGCGGCCACCTGGGCCATCCCCTCGATCCCCGGCGTCGGGTCCTCGAGGTACTCCAGGACGCCGTCGAGCTCACCAGCCACCCGGATGCCGGTCCGAGGAGTCCACGCGCCGTTCGGGTCGATCCGCAGCGGGTGCCCGGGGAACGCCTCGGCCAGCGCGCGGATCCCGTCGACCTCCTGCGCGGGCTCGTAGACCCCGCCCTTGAGCTTGATCGAGCGGAAGCCGTACTCGTCGATCATCCGCTTCGCCGACCCCACCAGGGTTTCCGGCGTGGTGATCTCGCCCCAGGAGTCCTCGCGGCCGTCGACGTGCTTGCCGTACTTGTAGAACAGGTACGCCGAGAACTCGACGGCGTCACGCGCCTTGCCGCCGAGCAGGTCGGTGATCGGCCGGCCGAGGTACTGCCCCTGCGCGTCCAGGCACGCGACCTCGAACAGTGAGTAGACGCTCGCCACGGTCTTGCGGATGGAGAACCCGCCGATCAGCCCGTGCGCGTCGGTCAAGACCGTGTCCGACAACGCCTGCGCGACCAGCCGCTGCAGGCCGGGCAGGTCGAAGACGTCGTGGCCGCGCAGCCGCGGCAGCACCTTGCGCACCTCGCCGAGGAACGCGGAGTCGCCGTAGGACTCGCCGAGCCCGACGATCCCGTCTTCGCACTTCACCTGCACGACGCTGCGCAGCGCGAACGGCTCGTGCACGCCCATGACGTTGAGCAGCGGCGGGTCCGCGAACGCGACCGGCGTCAGCACCACATCGAGGATCTTCATCAGCCCAGCGCCTTCAGCGTGACGAAGCCGTCCTCCACGACCTTCTCGAGCCGGTGGACCTGCTCCGGCGTCGGCTCGACCAGCGGCGGCCGGACCGGGCCGACCTTGTCGCCGCGCAGCCGGGCGGCGGCCTTCACCAGCGAGACGGCGAAGCCCGGCGTCTCGTCCCGCAGCGCCACCAGCGGCAGGTAGAACCCGGTCAGCAGCGCGTCCATCACGCGGGTTTCGCCCTCGCCGAGCGCGCGGTGGAAGCGGTGCGCGATCTCCGGCGCAAAGCAGTGCACCGCCGAGGAGTACCGGGCGACGCCGATCGAGGCGTACGCCTTGGCCGAGACCTCCGCGGTCGGCAACCCGTTGAAGAACAGGAACTTCCGCGCCCGCTCGGTGTCCAGCGCGCGGATGGTGGTGACGATCCGGGTCATCACCTCGACGTCGCCGTAGCCGTCCTTGAGCCCCACGATCGAGGGAATGTCGAGCAGCGCCGCCGCTGTCTGCGCGGTGTACACGCCGGTGCCGCGGTGGTAGACGATCACCGGCACCGACGAGTCGCCGACGGCGTACCGGACGAAGTCGACCAGGCCCGCCGGCGGCCCGGTGACGAGGTACGGCGGCAGCAGCAGGACGCCGTCCGCACCGCCGGCCTCGGCGAGGGCGACGCCCGCCCGCGCCGAGGCGGCACCCCCGCCCGCACCCACCCAGACCGGGACCCGGCCCGCGGCGACCTCACGGGTCTTCGCGAGCACCGCGGCGTGCTCGGCCGGCGACAGGGAGCTGAATTCCCCCGTGCCGCACGCGACGAACAGGGCGCCGGCGCCCGCCGCGATGTGGCTCTCCACGTTCTCCGCGAGCGCGTCGAGGTTGACCTCGAGGTCCTCGGTGAACGGGGTGAGGGGGAAGGCCAGCAGGCCGTCCAGCGCGATCTCGGTCTGTGCCATCTGTTTTCTGCTCTCCGTTTGTCGGGTGCGGCCGGGGGTGGACCGGCGCCGGTCAAGCGGGCACGGTCGTGCCTTCCTTGGTGCGGTCGACGTCGTCGTCGGCGTTCACGGTGTCGACGATCTCATCGGCGACCGCGCTGCGCTCGGGCGCGAGCAGGCCGAGACCGACGTACAGGGCGAGCGAGACCAGGATCGGCGTGGCGATCAGCACCGTCTGGTTCGCGGTGAAGACGTAGTAGCAGAGCGCGTAGTCGACCAGGCCGCCCGCCCAGGAGACCAGCGCCGCGCGCGGGCCGCACTTGCGGAACCACGGCAGCATGCCCAGCAGCAGCGGGATCGAGATCGGGCCCATCAGCGCGGCGACCCAGTTGACGACGATCTGCAGCACGCCGCCGAGGTTCTGCGCCTGGGTGGCCACCAGCATGGTCAGCGCGACGAAGATCACCGTGGTGACCCGGGCCGCCTTCAGGCCCTGGACGTCCGTCCACTGCCGGGCGCGGCGGAACATCGCCGGGATCATGTCCCGGGTGATCACCGCGGAGATCGCGTTGGCGTCGGAGGAGACCATCGCCATGGTGTGCGAGAAGATCCCGGCCAGCACCAGGCCGATCAGGCCCGGCGGCAGGAACGTCGTCGTCATGATCGCGTAGGACTGGGTGGGGTCCTTGACACCCGGGATCAGCAGCGGCGCGGCGAACATCGGGAACATCAGCACCAGCGGCCACAGAAGGTACAACGCCGACGAAAGCCGCGCGCCGCGCCTGGCTTCCTGGGTGCTCGGCGCGGCCATGTACCGCTGCGCCAGGTTCCACATGCCTCCGTTGTACTCCAGCGTCTTCACCAGCACGTAGACGAGCAGGAAGATGGTGGTGTACTTGGACGTCACGGGGTTCACGTGCCCCTCGGGCAGCTTGTCCCACATCGTCCACAGCGCGGAGACGCCGCCGAGCTTGCCGAGGACGACGGCGATCATCACGATCGCCGCGATGGCCTGGATGACGAACTGGCCGAAGTCGGTGAGCGCGTCGGCCCAGAGCCCGCCGATGGTGCAGTAGACGAGGGTGACCGCGCCGGTGATCAGGATGCCGAGGTTGTAGTCGAGCCCGGCGAAGACGTGCAGCAGCGTCGCGACGGCGAACCACTTGGCCGCGATGTCGAAGATCTTCAGCAGGCTGCCGCTCCACGCGAGCGCCTGCTGCGTCGGGACGTTGTACCGCTTGGCCAGGTACTCCAGCGGCGAGGCGACGCCGAGCTTCGAGCGCAGCCGGTTCCAGCGGGCGGCGAACAGCCAGCTGCCGATGCCCACGCCGATGCCGATGCTGGCGAAGCCCCAGAAGTACACGGTGACGCCGCTGGTGTACGCGACGCCCGCGTACGCGACGAAGAGCACGGCGCTGTAGCCGGACATGTGGTGCGAGATGCCGGCCAGCCACCACGGCATCTTGCCGCCCGCCGTGAAGAAGTCCTTCACGTCGCTGACCCGTTTGTGCGACCACCAGCCGATGACGATCATCAGCGCGAAGTACGCGCAGACCATCGTCCAGTCGAGTGCGTGCACCGCAGGCTCCCTTCCGCGTCCACGTCGATGCGGTCTCGAAGGAGATGTTCACATCCATGAACGGAGTCTGTTATAGTGATTATGTTCATCCATAAGAACGTTGTTCGGGACGCTAATATGGCCGGAGTCACAAGTCAACGGCCGGACGGAGGAGCACAAATGCCGCAGAAGGTGGACAACCCGGTAGCGGTCGACGGCCCTCCCGCCGAATCGTCGGGGGTCAAGTCCGCGCGCCGGGCCGTCGACCTCATCGAGACGTTCGCGGCGAACGACGTCTGGCTGTCGCTGTCCGACCTACACGCGCGCACGGGCTTTCCGCGCTCGTCGCTGCACGGCCTGCTGCGGACGCTGCTGGAGGCCGGCTGGCTGGAGGCGGACGCCAACACCGCGCGCTACCGCCTCGGCGTCCGCGCGCTGATCTGCGGCACGGCGTACCTGGACCGCGACGCCGTCGTCCCGTTCGCGACGGAAGCACTGGAGCGCATCCGGGAGAAGACCGGCTTCACCGCGCACTTCGCCCGCCGCAACGGCACCGAGGTCGTCTACCTGGAGACGCGCGAGTCGCAGCGCTCCACGCACCTCGTCTCCCGCGTCGGGCGCACGCTGCCCACGCACGCGACCGCGCTGGGCAAGGCGCTGCTGGCCGAGCTGACGCACGACGAGATCGAGGCGCTGATGCCGGCGTCGCTGACCGCGCTGACCCCGAACACCATCACCACGCTCGAAGCCCTGCACGCCGAGTGCGCCGCGACCCGCGAGCGCGGGTACGCCGCCGAGGTCGAGGAGGGCACGCTGGGCGTCCGGTGCGTCGCCGCGGTGATCCCCTACCGGATCCCGGGCACCGACGCGATCAGCTGCTCGATGCCGATCTCCCAGGTGACCGACGCCGACGCCCGCCGCGTCGGCGAGCTGCTCGCCGAAACCACCGCCGAGCTCGGGCAGCAGCTGCGCCGGGCCGGCATTCGCTGACCGCCGCCCTTACCGAGAGGAAATCCATGACGGACCAGCGTGTGCTCATCACCGGGTCGGCGGGTGTCGTCGGCACCCTGATGCGCCCCCGCTTGAAGCGCGACGGCCGGGTGCTGCGCCTGCTCGACCTGGCGCCGCAGACGGCGTCGGACGCCTCCGAAGAGGTCGTGACGGCGTCGGTGACCGACCCCGAGGCGATGGCCGCGGCGTGCGAGGGCGTCGACGCGCTGATCCACCTCGGCGGGCACAGCCGCGAGAACTCGTGGGAAGCGACCCTGGACGTCAACATCAACGGGACGCAGACGGTCCTGGAGGCGGCCCGTTCCGCCGGGATCAGCCGCGTCGTCCTGGCGTCGAGCAACCACGCGGTCGGCTTCCGCCGCAACGACGAGGACCTCCCGGCGGACTCGTCCCCGCGCCCGGACACGTACTACGGCGTATCCAAGGCGGCGATCGAGGCGCTGGGGAGCCTGTACCACTCGCGGTTCGGCATGGACGTCATCGTGATCCGGATCGGCTCGTGCTTCGAGACGCCGTTGCCGCTGGGCCCGCGCGGCCTGACGACGTGGCTGTCCCCGGACGACGGCGCCCGGCTGTTCGAAGCCTGCCTCTCGGCACCGTCGCCCGGGTACCGGCTGATCTGGGGCGTCTCGGACAACACGCGCCGGATCTACTCGCTGGCGGAAGCCGAGGCGCTGGGCTACAAGTCCTTGGACGACGCCGAGGTGTACGCGGAGCAGCTGGCCTCTCGCCCCGCCCCCACGGGGGCGGCGGCCGAGTACGTCGGCGGCCCGTTCTGCACGGCACCCCTGGGTGTCTTCAACCCGCTCTGACGGTCTTACGGAAGCCGCGAGGGTACTAGTACCTTCGCGGCTTCCTCGTCTCTCCGGGTGCGGCCAGGGTGGCGCCATGATCTTGAAATCCCGCCGCGCGCGGAAGTGGGCCATCGTCGTGGCGAGCGTGCTGGTCGTCGTGCTCGCCGGCGCGGTCACGCTGTTCGAAGTCTCGAAGTCGCGGACCTTCCAGTTCTTCGGCACGCTCGTGAACCGCGTCGAGACCACCGAGAAGGTCGTCGCCCTCACCTTCGACGACGGGCCGGACCCCGCGGGCGCGCACGCCGTGCTGGAGACGCTCGGAGCCCGCCAGGTCACGGCGACCTTCTTCCTCATCGGCCGGGACATCGCCGCGCACCCCGGGCTCGCGCACGACATCGCCGCGGCGGGCCACGAAATCGGCAACCACAGCTTCAGCCACGAGCGCATGATCGGCGTGACGCCCGCCTGGGTCGCCGACGAGGTCGAGGCCACCGACGCGCTCATCCGCACCACCGGCTATTCCGGCGAAATCCTCTTCCGGCCGCCGAACGGCAAGAAGCTCTTCGCCCTCCCGCACTACCTCGCCGAGCACGACCGCACCACGATCACCTGGGACGTCGAGCCGGACTCCGACGGGGCGCCGGACGCCGCGGCCGTCGAGAACGCCACCGTCGACCAGGTGCGGCCCGGCTCGATCGTGCTGCTGCACGGCATGTACGCCGCGCGCGAGCAGACCCGGCGGGCGATCGGGCCGATCATCGACCGGCTCAAGCAGCGCGGCTACCGGTTCGTGACCGTGTCGCAGCTGCTGGCAGCCCGACGCTGACGACCCACTCGCCGTCCCGCGGCCCGTGCGTCAGCACTCCCCCGGCCGCCGCGGCTTGCTCCGCGAGGCCGGCGAGACCGTACCCGCCGCCCGTGGGGGGACTTCCCTTGAGCGGGTTGCGCGCGGTGATCGTCACGCGCTCGCCCACTTCGACGCCGAACCGCAGCCGGACGCCGGGACCGTTGTGCCGCAACGCGTTCACCGCCGTCTCCGCGACGAACCGCTCGGCCAGCTCCCGCACCGGGTGCGGCAGCGCGGGCAGCACCGGGTCGCGGTCGAGGACCAACCCGGCGGTGCGCAGCCGGGCGAGCACCTCGGCGAGGTCGGGCGCGCGGTCGGCGTCGTCGCGGAGGTCGTCGAGGGTGCGCCGGACCAGCGTGAGCGCGCCGCGCCCGGCGGCCAGGAGGGTGTCGAGGCGTTCGCGGTCGGCGTCGGTGAGGTGCCCGACCGCGCGCAGCGTCTCCGCCTGCACCAGCATGACGGCCGTGGTCTGGGCGAGCGTGTCGTGCAGCCGCCGGGCCGCGCGCTCGGCCCGGTCGGCGAGCGCCCGGCGGCGTTCGGCGCCGAGCAGCCAGGCGACCGCGCAGATCGTGATGGCCAGCAGCGTGCCGTCGAACGGGCCCTTGGCCGGGAACACGGCCGCGCCGGCCACGAGCGCCGC
Source organism: Amycolatopsis sp. cg9 (assembly GCF_041346945.1). Lineage (NCBI taxonomy): Bacteria > Bacillati > Actinomycetota > Actinomycetes > Pseudonocardiales > Pseudonocardiaceae > Amycolatopsis > Amycolatopsis sp. cg9. The sequence goes on from NZ_CP166850.1 coordinate 9,552,678, forward strand.
CGCGGCCGCGAGCCACCGCTGCGGCGTGCTGTAGAGCGCGAGCAGCACCGGCACGTACATCGTGTTGCGCGGCTGGTCGAGCAGCAGGTGCCCGGCCGTCGCGAGGGTGACGACCACCAGCACGAGGGCGGGCGCGCGGCGCGACCACAGCAGCGGGACCAGCTGGACCGCGCTGAGCAGCGCCGCGACCCAGCCCTGGTGCGGGGTCCAGGCACCGCTGGCGAAGAACACCGCCGCGGCCGCGGCCGTCGTGACGAAGGACTGACGCATGTGCCCGACAGTAGAGTCGAACGCGTGATCCGGGTTCAGGTCGTCGACGACCACGCGCTGGTGCGCGAGGGCATCGCGCTGATCCTGGGCGCGCAGCCGGACCTCGACGTCGTCGCGCAGTACGGGAGCGGCCCGGAGCTGCTCACTTCCGCCGTCGAGGCCGATGTCGTGCTGCTCGACCTCTACCTGCCCGGCATGGACGGCCTCGAAGTCCTGCGCCGGCTCCCGGCCACGGCACCGCGGGTGCTGATGCTGACCACGGTCGGGCGGCCCCGCGAAATCCGCGAAGCGCTCAACGCGGGCGCGGCCGGGTTCGTCCTCAAGGACTCGTCCGGCGACGAGCTGGCGGCCGCCGTCCGGGCCGCCCACCACGGCGTGGCCGCGCTGAGCCCGGCGGTGGCGTCGGCCTTGACCGCGGGCGGCGCGCTGACGCCGCGGGAGCGGGACGTGCTGGAGCTGCTCGGCGAAGGACTGTCCAACCGGGACATCGCGGCCCGGCTGCGGCTGGCCGAGCGGACGGTGAAGGTGCACGTCGGGAACGTCCTGGCCAAGCTGGGCGTCACGAGCCGCACGCAGGCGGCGCTGCTGGCCAGGGACCGGTGATCGCGGCGTGGTGCGCGGCGCACCTGGGCAGCACCCCGGTCGGGGTGCTGTTCGAGCGCCGGTCGTTGTCGGACGTCACCGGGCTGCGGCTGGCCGACGGCCGCGAGGTCGTGGTCAAGTCCCGTGCCGCCGACGGCCGGGCCGGGGCCTGCGTCGCCGCGCAGGAACACTTGGCGGACCGCGGGTTCCCGTGTCCCCGGCCGCTCACCGCGGTGACCGTCGCCGGCGGGCTGGCCGTGCACGCCGAGGAGTACCGGCCCGGCGGCGAGGTGCTCCGCGGCGACACGCCCGACGTCGCGGTGCGCTACGCGGCGGTGTTCGCGCGGCTGCTGGCCGAGCTGGCGGAGGTCCGCGTCCCGCCGCCGCTGCCGAACCCGCGCTGGACGCGGTGGGACCACGCCGGTCCGGGCTTGTGGCCGTCGATCGGCTTCCTGGACGAGCGGGACCAGAGCGCGGTGCCGGGGTATGTCGTCCGAGCGGCGGAGCGGACCCGCCACCGGCTGCTGGCCGCGGACCTGCCCTGCGTGCTGGGTCACGCCGACTTCGAAGCCCAGAACCTCCGCTGGCGCGACGGCGGGATCCGGGCCGTGCACGACTGGGACAGCCTGGCGTGGCTGCCGGAAGCGGCGCTCGTGGGTGCCGCCTCCGGGGCGTTCGCCAGCGACTCGCCACCGACGCTGGCGCCGGTCGCGAGCTCCGCGGCTTTCCTCGAGGCGTACCAGGACTTCCGCGGGCGGCGGTTCACCGCGGAAGAGCACGAAGTCGCTTGGGCGGCCGGACTCTGGCCCGCCCTGCACAACGCCCGCTGGGAAGCGCTGCACGGCGATCCCCCGGTGTGCGGTGCGGCCGTCCGCGCGCAGGCCGCCGAGCGGCTCCGCCGGGCGAACGCTTGACCTTGTACGCCCCTTGTACGGCCCCGCCATACCGTCGCGCGCCATGTCGAAGAAGCTGCTTTCGCTGGGCGTGTTCGCCGCCCTCGCGGCCACCGCCTTCACCGCCACCGACGCGGCCGCCGCGCCGAAGACCTACTACGTCGATCAGGTTTCCGGTAGTGACGCGGCGGCCGGGACGTCGCAGTCGGCGCCGTGGAAGTCCCTCGCCAAGGTCGCCGCGACCACCCTGGCCCCCGGGGACACCGTGCTGCTGCGCCGCGGCCGGACCTGGAGCGGCGGGCTCGCCGTCCGCGGCTCCGGCAGCGCGACCGCGCCGGTGACCATCGGCGCCTACGGCACCGGCGCGCGCCCGATCGTCCAGGGGAACGAAGAAGCCTGCGTCGACCTGCCGGGGAACTACCTCACGGTGCAGGACCTGCAGATCGGCGTCGCGGCCGACGCCGGGCGCTGCTCCTGGGCGGGTGTCGAGGTCGGCGGGGACCACGACAAGGTGCTCTCGAACTACATCACGGGCGCCGGAGCGGGCGTCTACATCGCGCCGAGCGCCGACGGCACCGAAGTCACGCAGAACGACCTCGTCGACAACAACCACATGACCGTCGTGACGCCGGGCGGCAGCGACGACTCGGGCGCGTTCGCGATCCTGGTGCAGGGCAACGGGTCCGACATCGGCTGGAACCGGATCAGCGGCTCGATCGCGGTGAGCGACGACTTCGGCGGCCTCGACGGCGCCGCGGTCGAGATCTTCTACGGCTCGGGCAACGTCATCCACCACAACATTTCCGAGGACAACGAGTCCTTCACCGAGCTCGGCACCGACGCCGACGACCCCGACGGCGTGTCCCGCGACAACGTCTACGAGTACAACGCCGTGTTCGGCGCCAAGACCCGCGGCGGCATCGTGACGCGCGGGGCCGACGACCGGAACGGCCCGGTGACCGGCACGGTCTTCCGCAACAACTCGGTCCGGCTGAGCAACGCCGACTCCGAGGGTTTCGTCTGCTACGGCGGCTGCACGAACCAGACGCTGGAGCTCACGCAGAACGTCGTCCAGGCCGCCATGAAGGTCGGGTACGCCGACACCGGCTGGACCGCCACCGACCACAACGTCTTCTTCGGCGGCCAGCAGCAGTTCACGCCGGGCGCCACGGACAAGGTCGCCGACCCGAAGTTCACCTCGGCCACGAACCTGGTCCTCACCGCCGGCAGCCCGGCGATCGGCCTCGGCACGACGAAGTACGCGGACGTCGACGTCGACGGCACCGCGATCGGCACGCGGATCGACGCGGGCGCCTACCAGTTCACCCCGTGACGTACCGCGTCAGCATCGCGACCATCTCGTTCTCCAGCTTCCCGGCGTCCACCGGCTCGTGGTCGGCCACGAGCTGGTGGACGACGAGCTCGGTCGTGGTGACGCAGAGCCGGGCCGCCGTCTCCGTGTCGGCCACCCGGACCTCGGGGTGGTTGTCGAACAGCTCTCGGACGTAGCCGACCAGGGACTGCTTCAGCAGCGCGACCTTGTCGAGGAGCTCCTTCGACCGCGGCGCCTGTTCCATGAGCAGGCGCAGCAGCTGCGGGTTGCCGAGGTGGGTCTCGATCGCGCCGCGGACGAAGACGCGGAAGATCTCCTCGATGGAGGCGGGCAGTTCCCCGTGCTGGATCCGTTCCGTGGCGGCGGTGCCTTCGTCGAGGTGGCGGACCAGCAGCTCGGCCAGGATCGCGTCCTTGTTCGGGAAGTACTGGTACAGCGAGCCGATGGAGATGCCGGCGTGCTTGGCGATGCGGTTGGTGGTGCCAGCGGCGTAGCCGAACTCGCCGAAAACGTGAGCAGCCGCGGTCAGGATCCGCTCCCGGGTCAGCTCGGCGCGGACCTGACGCGGCTGTTTACGTGGCTGGATGCGGCGCTCGCCCGAACTCACGGCCCCTCCTCGCGCGCTGCTCGAAAGCGAGTAGCGCAGGATCTGAGTATTTGCTCATAATTGTGCCATGACCAGCACAAACACGCTGAGCCGAGTCGCCATGGCCGAGGTTCGGGCCCGGCTGGGCGAGCCCGAAGCGATGATCGAAGCCAAGATCGGCGACCGCATCGACCGGCACGCCCGCCGCTTCATCGCCCATTCGCCGTTCCTGACGCTGGCCACCGCCGACGCCGCGGGCCGCGCCGACTGCTCGCCCCGTGGCGACTACCCCGGGTTCGTGAAGGTCCTCGGCGAACGCACCCTCGCCCTGCCCGACCGCACCGGCAACAAGATCGCCGACTCCTTCCGCAACATCGCCGAGAACGACGGCGTCGGGCTGCTCTTCTTCGTCCCCGGCACGCGGGAAACCCTGCGGGTCAACGGCAGCGCGTACGTCACCGACGAGCCCGATGTCCTGGCCCGGATGAGCACCGAGGCGAAGGAGCCGATGCTCGCCATCGTCGTCGAGGTCGAGCAGGTGTACTTCCACTGCGGCCGCGCGCTGATCCGCTCGCGGCTGTGGGATCCGGCGAGCCAGGCGCTGGCGGCCGAACTGCCTTCGGCGGGCGAGGTCGCCGCCGAGGCGATGGGCGCCGATCCCGAGCTCCTCGAGCGGATGCTCGAAGAGGGCTACCGGAAGCTGTACTGACCATGCAGAAGACGATCCTGGACCGCGTCGAGCGCCTCGCCGACGACGTCGTTTCCCTCGTCCTGCGCGGCGACGAAGGTCCGCTCGAAGCGTGGGAGCCGGGCGCGCACATCGACCTCGCGCTGCCGAACTGGCTGACCCGGCAGTACTCGCTGTGCGGGGACCCGGCCGACCGCTCGGCGTACCGGATCGCGGTCCGGTACGACCCGCTCAGCCGCGGCGGCTCGGAGTACGTCCACCTGTTCCTGCGGCCGGGCCGGACGCTCGAGGTTTCCGCGCCGCGCAACCACTTCCCGCTCGTGCCGGCGCCGGAGTACCTGTTCCTGGCGGGCGGCATCGGGATCACGCCGATCCGGCCGATGCTGCGCGCCGCCGGGCCCGGGGCGACGCTCGTGTACGCCGGTCGTTCGCCGGGCACGATGCCGTTCGCGGCCGAACTCCGCGCCGAGTACGGCGATCGCGTGCGGCTGTTCGACCACGGCCGCCCGGACCTCGCGGCACTGGCGGCGGAGTTCCCGGCGGCGGAGGTCTACTGCTGCGGCCCGGCGTCCATGGTGGACGCGGCCGAAGCGCTGTTCCCGCGCGTGCACACCGAACGCTTCCGGCCCACGCGGCGGGTGTTCGGGCCGGACACGCCGTTCGAGGTGGTGTGCGCCCGCTCCGGCGGCACGATCCGGGTCCCCGCCGACGAGTCGCTGCTGGACACGCTGAACCACGCCGGGCGGCCGGTGCCCTCGGGGTGCCGCGAAGGGGTGTGCGGCAGTTGCGAGCTTTCCGTGCTGGAGGGGGAACCCGAACACCGCGACGACATCGGCGCCCCCGCGGGCCGGGTGTACGCCTGCGTGTCACGGGCGCGCTCGCCCCGGCTGGTGCTGGACGTCTGATGATCCCCAAGGTGCGCCGCCCGAAGACGCGGCGGATGCTCACCCTCGAAGTCCGCGCGAACACCGCGCCGAGCCCGTCGTTCCGCACCATCACCCTCGGCGGCCCGGACCTCGCGGACCTCGAACCGGCGGGCGACGACCAGGCCGTGCGGCTGTTCTTCCCCCGCGCGGGCCAGGACCGGCTGCGGATGCCGACGCTGGACAACGAGGGCTGGATGGCCGAGGTGCTGATGCTGCCGAAGAGCCGCCGCCCGTGGGTCCGCAACTACACGATCCGGCGAGCCCGGCCCGGCGAGATCGACATCGAGTTCGCCCTCCACGACGGCGACGCCCCGGCGACTTCCTGGGCGCGGCGGGCGCGGCCGGGCGACCCGGCCGGGGTGTTCGACCTCGGCCTCAGCTACCTGCCGCCGCCCGGGGTGCCCTGGCAGCTGCTGGCCGGGGACGAGAGCGCGGTACCGGCGATCCTGGCGATCCTCGAGCACGCACCCGCCGGCCTGGTGGCGGAGGCGTTCCTGGAGGTGCCCTCGGCGGCCGACGTCCGGGAGGTCGAGGCACCGCCCGGCGTGCGCGTGCACTGGCTGCCCCGCGCGCGGCCGGAGGACCGCCCGGGTGAGCTGGCGCTGGCGTCCCTGGTCGCCGCCGACCTCCCGCCGGGCCCCGCGTACGCGTGGATCGCGGGGGAAGCGGCGCTGGCCACCGGCGCACGCCGGCACCTGGTGCGGGAGCGCGGCTGGCCGAAGGGCGACATCGCGTTCCTGGGCTACTGGCGCCACGGGCGGGCCGCCCCGGGCTGAGCCGCAGGCCGTCGGCGGCCGCCACAACCGGACCGCCCGGGCAGGGCTCCGGCAAGCTCGCGCGAGTCACTCGGCCGCGGGCGACCGGCTCGCCGAGCGTGGGCGCGTACCATCGCGGGCAGCCTCGACGGCGAGGAGACGGGCGTGGGCGAACTCGGGCTGGCCGACACCAACGGCATCCTCGCCCTGCCCTGGGTGCGCCCGGACCGGACGAGCGCCGGCCTCGGCTGGGACCGCGTCTACGTCTCCAAGCAGCGCGAACGCCCCTACCGCGCCGAGTTCGGGGCCGCGCGCAGCCACCAGCTGATCCTGCACCTCGACGGCCCGGTGACCGTCCGGCGCGGCGTCGGGACCCCGCGCGAGCAGCGCAAGCGGATGCCGGTGGGCGGGCTCTTCCTGCAGCCGTCGCACGGGGACCTGTCCGTCGAGCTGGGCGGCGAGCTCGACACCGTGCACGTCTACCTCGCCGACGACGCCGTGCAGGAAGCCGCCGGCGGGGACGCGCCGGTCCGGCTCGCCGAGGAGCTCGGCAGCACCGATCCCCTGCTCGAACAGCTCGTGCTGAGCCTCGACGGGGTCGTCCGCGACTGGGAGCCGAGCGCCCGCACGTACGCCGACCAGCTCGGTGCCCTCGTCGCGGCCCAGCTCGTCCGCCGCCACGGCGCCGGGCCGGTGCGCGAGCCCGTCGCCCTCGGTCTCTCGGACCGCCAGTTCGCGACGGTCCGCGACTTCATGGCCGACCGCCTGGCCGAGCCGGTCCCGCTGGCCGAGCTGGCGGCGCTCGCGGGGTTGAGCGTCAGCCAGTTCTCCCGCCGCTTCAAGGCCCGCACGGGCCTGCCGCCGCACCGGTTCCTGCTGCGGCTGCGCGTCGAGCAGGCCGGGTTGCTGCTGCGCACGGGCGACGCCCCGATCGCGGAGATCGCCCTGCGCTGCGGGTTCTCGCACCAGGAACACCTGACGCGGGTGCTGCGCGCCCAGCTCGGCACGACCCCCGCCGCACTTCGCCGGGCGGGCTGACACACGCGCGTTTCGTGCCGCGCGGCAGCACGAACGTGCAGGACCGCGGGCACCGGGACGGCCGATACTCCCCCGCATGACCTCGTTCAGCTACGCCGCGAACCCCGTCCGGGTGGTCTTCGGCTCGCTCGACACCCTCGGCGCCGAAGCCGACCGGCTCGGGCTGGGCCGCGTCCTGCTGATCGGCCGGCCGCGGCACGGCGACCGCGCCGCCGAAGCGCTCGGCCCCCGGCTCGCCGCGCGCTTCGGAGAACCCGCGATGCACACCCCGGTCGACGTCACCGAGCGCGCGCTCAAACTGGCCGCCGAGCACGGCGCCGACGGTGTCGTCGCGATCGGCGGCGGTTCGGCCACCGGGCTGGCCAAGGCGATCGCCCTCCACACCGACCTGCCGCAGCTGATCGTCCCCACGACGTACGCGGGCTCCGAACTGACCTCCGTGCTCGGCCAGACCGCCAACGGCCGCAAGACCACGCAACGGACCCCGAAGGTCCGGCCCGAGACCGTCCTCTACGACGTCGGCCTCACCCTCGGCCTGCCGGTGAGCGTCTCCGCGGCCAGCGGTCTCAACGCGCTCGCCCACGCCGTCGAGGCCCGCTCCGCCCCCGACGCCAACCCGATGACCGACCTGCTCGCTGCGGAGGCGATCAGGCTGCTCACGAGCGCCCTGCCCCGCATCGCGGCGAGTCCGTCCGATGGGGACGCCCGCGCCGACGCCCTCCGCGGCGCCTGGCTCGCCGGCACCTGTCTCGACGCCGTCCAGATGGGCTTGCACCACCGGCTCTGCCACCACCTCGGCGGCAAGTTCGGCCTGCCGCACGCCGAAACCCACGCCGTCCTGCTCCCGTACGTCATGGCGCACCAGGGGCTCGAGGACGCGGACGACTTCTTCGCGCTGACCGCGAGCCTCCCCGTTCCGCACTCGCTGGCCGAGCTGGGGCTCACCGAAGCCGACCTCGACGGCGAACCCGAAGAAGCCTTGCTCCGCCAGGCCCTCCACGGCACCCGCCCGGTCGCGCGGCCGAGCCTCAAGGCGCTCACGAAGCAGGTCGTCGACAGCTTCGCCGGCGCGCCGGACCGCGTGCGCGTCCTGCTCACCGACCTCGTCGAAACCCTGCACGGCTACGCCATCCGCACCGACCTCACCCAGGACGAGTGGGAGTACGCGATCGGCTTCCTGACCCGAGCCGGGCACATCACCACCGACACCCGGCAGGAGTTCATCCTGCTGTCGGACACCCTCGGCGTCTCCAGCGTCGTCGACGTCCTGACCAACTCGCGCACCCCGGACACGACGCCGTCGGCGGTGCTCGGCCCGTTCTACGTCGAAGGACCACCCGAAACCCCGCAGGGCGCGGACATCGCGGCCGGCCTGCCGGGCACTCCACTGTGGACCGGCATCCGGGTCACCGACACCGAAGACCGGCCGGTGCCCGAAGCGGTCGTCGACGTCTGGCAGTCCAATGAGGACGGCTTCTACGACGTCCAGCTGCCCGAAGTGGACGGCCCGGTGCTGCGCGCCCGGTTCCGCACCGACGCGGAAGGACGGCTGCGCTTCCGGACCATCGTGCCCAGCGCGTACCCGATCCCCGCCGACGGCCCGGTGGGGCAGCTGCTCGACGCCGTCGGACGGCATCCGTACCGGGCCCCGCACGTGCACTTCATGATCGCCAAGCCCGGCTACCGCACGCTCATCACGCAGCTGTTCGTCGCCGGCGGCGAGTACCTCGACTCGGACACCGTGTTCGGCGTCAAGGACGGCCTGATCGTCGACTTCACCGACGGGCTCGACTTCACCTTCCGGATCTCGGGGAGCACCGAATGAGCTACGACACCGACGTCATCGTGGTCGGCAGCGGCCCGGCCGGCGGCTCCGCGGCCCTCCTGCTCGCCACCTACGGCGTGCCCACGGTGCTCGCCACCAAGTACGGCTGGACGGCGAACACGCCCCGCGCGCACATCACCAACCAGCGCACCATGGAGGTGCTGCGCGACCTCGGCGTCGAGGACAAGGCCCTCGCCGCCGGCACCCCGCCGGAGCTGATGGGCGACACCGTGCTCTGCACGTCGCTGACCGGACCGGAGATCGGCCGGATCGCCAGCTGGGGCACCGGCGACCGGTCGGCGGCGGAGTACACCGCCGCGAGCCCGTGCCACATGATCGACCTGCCGCAGACCTACCTCGAACCGATCCTGGTGAGCGAGGCCGCCGCGCGCGGCGCGAAACTGCGGCTGGACACCGAATTCCTCGACTTCACGCAGGACGGCAGCGGGGTCACGGCCCGGTTCCGCGACCGCGTCCGCGGTGACGAGTTCACGTTGCGCGCCAAGTACCTGATCGGCGCGGACGGCGCCCGCAGCCGCGTCGCCGAGCAGGCCGGGCTGCCGATCGCCGGGCAGACCGGCAAGGCGGGGAGCATGAACATCACGTTCACCGCCGACCTCGCGCCGTACGTGGCCCACCGGCCGAGCGTCCTGTACTGGGTGATGCGGCCGGGCGCGCACCTCGGCGGGATCGGGATGGGCCTGGTCCGGATGGTCCGGCCGTGGCACGAGTGGCTGCTGACCTGGGGTTACGACATCGAGCAGGCCCCGCCCGAGGTAGCCGTCGAGGAAGCGACGCGGCTGGTGCGCGACCTGGTCGGCGACCCGGGCCTCGAAGTCGAAATCACCTCGACCTCGCTGTGGACGGTCAACCACAACTACGCCACCGAGTACCGCAGCGGCCGGGTGTTCTGCGCCGGGGACGCGGTGCACCGGCACCCGCCGTCCAACGGCCTCGGCTCGAACACGTCCGTCCAGGACTCCTACAACCTGGCCTGGAAGCTCGCGATGGTCCTGCGCGGCGAGGCGGGCGAGGGCCTGCTGGACAGCTACAGCGCCGAACGGGCGCCGGTGGGCAAGCAGATCGTCGACCGGGCGAACCTCAGCCGTGACCAGTTCGGGCCGATCTTCGCCGCGCTGGGCATCACCGGTGACACCGACGCCGACGGCATCACGGCCGGCCTGGAGACCTGCCTGGCGCCCACGGCCGAGGGCGCGCGCAAACGCCGTGAGCTGGAGCGGGCGATCGAGCTGAAGCACTACGAGTTCAACGCGCACGGCGTCGAGCTGGACCAGCGGTACGTCTCCGGCGCGGTGCTGCCCGACGGCGTCGCGGCGGCACCGGAGCGCGACCCCGAGCTGTTCCACCGGCCGAGCACCGAGCCGGGCGCGAAGCTGCCGCACGCGTGGCTGGTGGGGTCGCACGGCCGCCGCGTGTCCACTTTGGACCTCGTGGCCGGCGGCCGGTGGACGGTGCTGACCGGCCTGACCGGGACGCCGTGGCGCGACGCGGCGGCGAAGGTGGGTGCCGAACTGGGCCTCGACCTGCGAGCCGTCCGGATCGGCGACCCCGGGGCCCGCGACGCCTACGGGGACTGGTCCCGGCTGAGCGGGATCGACGAGGACGGCTGTCTGCTGGTCCGCCCGGACGGCTACGTCGCCTGGCGCCACGCGGCATCGGCGCCCGACGCCGCGCAGGCGCTGCTCAGTGCGGTGCGGACGGTCCTCGACCGGCCCTGATCACGGGGTGGTGGTGACCCCGGTGAACGTCACCGGGGTCTTCGGGGGCCCGCTGCCGTCGCCGATGCCCGGCTTCGAGGAGTCGATGCCGCCGCGGGCGACCCGGTCCAGGACGGCGAGGCCGGCGTCGTCGATGCTGCCGAACACCGTGTACTCCGGCGGGATCCGCGTCTCGCCGAAGACCAGGAAGAACTGGGAGCCGCCGGTGTCCGGCTGGTTCGTCTTCGCCATGGCCAGGACGCCGCGGCCGTAGGTCAGCTCGGGGAACACCTCGTCGCGGATCGTGTAGCCGGGACCACCGGTCCCGTCGCCGACGGGGTCGCCGCACTGGAGCATCTGCAGCCCCGATGTCACAGACAACCGGTGGCAGGAAGTGCCGTCGTAGAAGCCCTGCTTCGCCAGGCTCAGGAAGTTGACCACGGTGCACGGCGCCAGCGCGCGGTCCAGCGTCAGCCCGATGGCACCCGCGCTCGTCGCGAGCCGCACGCCGGCTGTCCCGGACGACGGCGCCGGGCCGTCCGGCGGGAGCGCGACCTTCTTCGGCGCCGGCGCGCCGGGGTCGGGGGTGAACGCGCAGGTCACCGGATCGGCCAGCGGTTTCACCCGGCTCGGCATCGCCGCCCGGCCACCCGGGATCGAGACCGGTGAGCTGACCGCGACCGGCGGCGTGGACGAGGCCGTCGTCGACGCCGGTGCCGTCCAGAACCCCCCGTCGGCCTGGGCGTCCGGCTTGCGCAGGAACCCGGGGTAGCCCCAGGCCAGGAACGCCAGCGCCATCACGACGACGACCACGACCGACCCGGTGACCAGCGCGATCGCCGCCGTCGACGTCCGCTTCGGCGGCGTCGGCGGCTGCCACTGACCGGACGGCTGGAACCGCTCCCCCGGCTCGCTCATGAACGCTCCCCTCGTCGAGAGCTCCATTCTGCCGCCGCCGGGCGATCCTCGGGCGAGAACGCCCGATCAGGGCAGGCCCCAGGGCGAACTCGGCCCGCCGGGGGTGACCGGCCGGACGCCGAAGTCCGGCTTGTCCCCTTTCCGGTGGACGAACGCGTCCTCGCCGCGCCCGAGTTCCACTTGGACGTCCCCGGTGGCCAGCCGCCGCCACCGGCGGGCCCGGCCGCGCGCGTCCGTCACGACGAGCTCGCCGTCGATGCCCGGCCGCAGCACGCACGGCGCCCCGGCCTCGCTGTGCACCTTCAGCCACCGCGTCTTCCCCCCGGCCCGGGACGCGCTGAGCAGGAACGCGCCTTCGGTGCGGAAGTCCCGCAGCGCGATGTCGCCCCACGCCGACGGGACCGCGGGGAACAGCCGGAGCACGCCACCCCAGCTCTGCACCAGCATGTCCTGCAGGGACTTCGCCGCCGAGAGCGGCGTTTCGATGACCGGACCGGACTCCTTGTACATGGTGTTCGGCTGGATGTAGCGCCGTTGCAGCTCGCCGAGGTAGAACGCGGCCTGGTCGCCGCGCAGCATCTGCGCCGAGATCGACGCGGCCCCGGTGAACGTGTAGCCCTGCAGCGCGCCTTCGAAGCCGACCCAGTGGTTCAGCGACGTCTCGATGATCTGCCGGTGTTCCGGCTGTTCCCAGGTGACGTCGTGGAGCGGGTAGATCTGCAGCAGGTGCGAGTAGTGCCGGTGCGACTTCGCGAACGGCACCCCGGCGCCGATCATGTAGCCGTTCGCGTCGGCCGGGTAGGCCACGAGGTTCGCGAGGACGTCCCGCCACTTCGGCGCGAGCGGGTCCCCGGGTGCGGTCTGCAGGAGCGTCTTGCAGCCCCAGCGGATCAGCGAGAGGTCGTAGTTGCAGTCCGGGGCGTTGACGCCGTACTCGGGCGAGAACGTCGGCGGCAGGTGCAGCTTCCCGTCCGCGCCCGGGGCGAGGAAGTGCAGGTAGTAGTTGATCGCCTTGCGCAGCAACGGGAACAGCGTGCCGCTGAGCAGCTCGCGGTCCATCGTGTGCCGGTGGGACAGCCACACGTTGTGCAGCGCCCAGGTCAGGTTGCCGACCTCCGGCGTCGGCGTGTCCTGCCCCGGGACGCCGACCGGGAACCCGCTGGTGGCGTTCGAGACGCCGTTGAGCAGGGTCATGTCGGTCGTGCGCGGGATGCCCGCCGAGTCGGCCTGGTACGGCTGCGCGACCTGGCTCGTCAGGTTCGCCCGGTATTTGCCGAGCGCGTGGCTGACGGCGTCCAGCTCCAGGTGGTTCGAGCCGTGGATCAGCCAGTACTCGAGCTGGACGTTGAGGTTCCACCACGTGGCCGGCCACGGCGTGTTCTCCAGCCACGGCCCGGACGTCGCCATCACCGGCGCCTCGCGCCGGGCCGCCGACGCGACCTTGTACAGCTGGATCCAGTAGAAGCTCTGCAGCCGGGTGTCCGGGATGGACACGAAGCTGCGGCGGTAGTAGGCGTGCCACCAGCGCCGGTGGTCCTGGGTCAGCTCGGGGAACGCGGGCGCGCGGCGGACCGTGCCGAGCGCTCGCGCCACCGACGTCTTCTCCGGGTGCGACCACGCGACCGACGTGTACAGCGTGCGCGTGCCGCCGCGCGGCACCTCCCGCCAAGCGGTCACGTGCTCGCCGCCGGCCAGCAGCGGCTGGACGGCCAGCCGGGCGTCGCCGCTGGTCGTCAGGTTCACCGGCGGGTTCGCGGTGTAGCCGGCCGGCGGCGGCTTGTTCCACACCGGATCGGCGCGCGGGCTGACCGCCACCGCCGGGTGGAACACCCACTTGAAGCCGCGTTCTCCCTCACTGGGCCGGACTTCGACCGCGAGCAGCGACTGTCCGGTGTGGACGATCGCGCGCAGGCTCAGGCTGCCCGCCGCGGTGGTGATCGTGCCGGTCAGCTCGGCGTTCCACAGGTCCAGCCGCCAGTCGAGCGCGGTGATCGCGCCGACGGGCTCCAGCGTGAAGTACCCGATCGGCAGGCGGGCCAGGCCGAACAGCGAGCCGAACTCCGGCCGGTGGTCCTGCACCTGGCTGTGCTGGACGGTGAGGCGGATCGCGTTCTGCCCCGGTTCGGCGTAGCTGCCCGAGCCGAGGAACCCGTTGCCCAGGAACGGGCCCTCGTACCAGGTCTTCGGCAGCCGCCGCCAGTGCAGGTCGGCGGTGGCCAGGAACTCCGCCCAGCCGAAGTCGTCGCCGCCCGGTGCCGCCGCCGCGGCCGCGGGGGCCAAGCCGGCGGCGGCCAGCCCGGCGAGCGCGCCGCCGAGCACGGTTCTGCGGGTGATGTCCATTCCGGCCTCCTCGTCGAAGCGGGATGTCAGCCCGGCAGGCCCCACGCGGGTGCCGCACCGAGCGCGGGAACGTCTCGCGGCCCGAAGTCCGGCCGCGTGCCCCGGGGTGTGACGACGGCGGTGCCGCCGCGCCGCAGGCCGATCGAGATCCGGCCCGGGCCGGTGGCGCGCCACGGCAGGTGCCTGCCGTGCTCGTCGCGGACGTCGACGTCCCCGGCGATGCCGTGCTGGAGGACCAGGGGTTCGCCGGCTTCGCTGCGCACGCGGACGAACTCCGTCGTGCCCGCGCGGCGGGAGGCGTCCACGAGGAACGCGCCCTCCGCGCGCAGCCCGGAGATCGAGGCGTCCCGCCAGGTCGCCGACACCGACGGGAAGACCTTGAGCACGCCCCCGGACCCCTGCAGCACCATGTCCACCAGGGACTGCGCGGCCGTGATCGGGCTTTCGATGGCGAAGTTCGAGCCCTCGCGGTACATCGTGTTCGCGGTCAGCTCGGTGTCGGCGACGATGTTGCGGTCGAGGAAGAACTTCAGGTACCGCAACGCTTCCTCGGGTGAGTCCATCACGGACTTCATCGAGGACGCGGCCGCGTAGCTGTAGCCGTGCCAGGCGGACTGGTCGGCGGCCCAGTGGTCGAAGGTGCGGGTCATGAGGTCGCGATCGGCGGGGTTGTCCCAGACCTTCTCCCGCAGCGGGTACAGCCACAGCAGGTGCGAGAAGTGCCGGTGCGACGCGGCCAGCGGCACGCCGTCGCCGATCAGCACGCCGTTCGCCGGATCTTCGTGGTACGGCACGAGTTTCGCGCCGATCTCCTGCCAGATCGGCACGCGCGGTTCGTCCAGGCGCAGGATCCGGGCCGTGTCGACGAGGGTGCGGGCCGCCCACCGGATCAGCGACAGGTCGTAGGTGCAGTCGGGGGCGTCGGCGTACTCCGGCGACCGGGTCAGCGGCAGGTGCAGGGCGCCGTCGGGACCGGTGACCAGGAAGTGGCGGTAGAAGTTCAGCGCCTTCGCCAGCGTCGGGTACAGGACGTCGCGCAGCACACCCCGGTCCAGGTGGTGCCGGTAGGCCAGCCAGACGTTGTGCAGGCCCCACAACAGGTTCCCGGTCTGGTCGGTCTTGGACGTCGTCCCGGGGACGCCGACCGAGCGCGTGCCGCCGGGACGCAGGCGCCAGTCCCCCGGGTGCGAGAGCGCATAGGTGTCTCCGTCGCGGTACGCGGGCGGCACGGACGCCTCGAGGTTCGCGTGGTCGCGCCGGAAGGTCTCGGTGACGGCGTCGAGTTCCGGGTGGTTGCTGCTGTTGACGATCGGGTAGGTGACCTGGACGTTGAGGTTCCACCAGACCGCGGTCCAGCTGTTGCCGACCTCGGGGAACCACGGGCCCCATTCCGAGACAACAGGCCCGTCCGCGCGCGTGGCGGCCGCGATCTTGTACAGCTGGATCCAGTAGAACCGCTGCACCTGCTTGTCCGGCACCGAAACGAAGCTGCGGCGGTGGTAGTCGTTCCACCAGTGGCGGTGGCGCGCGAGGAGGAAGTCCGGGTTCAGGGCAAGCGCCTTCCGGACGCTTTCGAGCGCGGTCGCCGTGTGCGTGGTGCCGGGGAAGCTGTAGGCGACGGTCGCGGCGAGGAGCCGGCGGGCCCCGATCGCGCGTTCCCGCCACGCCGTCGTGTACCCGCCCCCGGCGAGCATCGGCTGCGCGCAGTACCCGGCCGCGAGCTCGGGCGCGGGGTTCGCGACGTACTCGGGCGGCTTGCGGACGGTCCGGGTCGTCGCGGACTCCAGCGGCTGGAACGCCCACGCCGCACCGGCTTCGCCCGCGCTCGGCGTCATCGAGACGAGCAGCACGCCGAGGTCGTTGTGCACGACCGCGGAGAAGGCGACCGAGCCCTGCGTCGTGGTGATGGTGCCGCCCAGCTCGGCGTTGTAGAGGTCGAGCGTCCAGTCGACGGCGGTGATCGCGCCGGCGAAGGTGAGCGTGAGGTAGCCGATCGGCAGCCGGGACAGCCCGATGCCGGCCTCCCACTGGATCCGCTGGTCCTGCACCTGGGTGTGGCTCAGCATCACCTTGAGCACCTGCGGCGCCTTGCCGGCGTAGACCTGCGCGCCGAGGTAGCCGTTGGCCAGGAACGGGCCCTCCTGCCAGTTCTTCGGCAGCCGCTTCCAGATCATGCGCGCGTCCGCGGCGACGTCGCGGTGCGGGTTCGCCGCGGCCAGCGCGGGCGGCGCCGCCCGGGACCACAGGCCGCCGAAGGCAGCGGCCCCGGCCGCGACCGAGGCAGCGCGGAGCACCGTCCGCCGGGACACTGAGTCCATGAAGCATCCTCCGAATTCATACTACGTTTCGGTGAGTTCAAGCGGCGGCGTGCGGCCATACTTGCAGAGGGGTTCCCAAAACGCCAGAGCGGTTCACCCGGAAAGCGGCAGAGACATCCGATGAATACCGGCGGCGGGAACTCTGGACCCGACCCGAGCGTCTAGCCGGTATGGCCTTCCTCCGGTGGCCCGCGCCGGTGCCGCCGGCGGACGCGTTCGCCCGGCTGGGCCTCGTCACGGACGCCATCGCCGAGCTCTACGCGAAGCTGTCCGGACCGGCGGTCAAGGCGTTCGGCACGCTGCCGCCCCTGCCCCCGGAGCGCGACCCCCACATCGGAGCCCAGTGGATCGCCGCGGCGATGACCCGCCACCTCGGCATCGGCGACGCCCGGGTGATCGTCGGCTTCAACGCGCTCGGCGGGCACGTCGGCGAGGTCGAACTGGGGCCGGGCCCGGAGTACTTCGTCACCCTCGGCACGCGCTACCAGGACGACCCGCGCGACATCCCGGCGGTGCTGGCGCACGAGGTGACGCACGTCTTCCTGCACCGCCACGGGCTCCGCCACGCCGACCTGACCCGCCACGAGATCCTCACCGACACGGCGACGCTCTACCTCGGCCTCGGGTGGCCGATGCTGGCCGCGTACCGCGTCGACGTCACGCAGGGCCGGTACACCCGCCGCCGGACGACGTCCCGGGTCGGCTACCTGTCCCCGCCGGAGATGGGCTACGTGCTGGCGAAGCGGGCCCTGGCGTTCGGCGAGGAGGTCCGCTCGTTCACCGGCGCCGCGGCGGAGGCGTACCGGCTCGGCCACGACCGGGCGCTGGCGGACTACGCGCGTCCCCCGCTGTCCGGCGCGAGCCGCGCGGCCCGCGCGCGGTACCGGCGGGACCGCGAGCTGAGCCGATCGACCGCCGACTACCACTTCGCCGGCGGCAAGGTCGCGTTCGCCTGCCCCGCCTGCGGTCACGGCACCCGGCTGCCCGCCGGGCGCTCGGTGCGGGCCCGCTGCGCGGCCTGCCGCTCGGTCTTCGCCTGCGAGACCTAAAGCGGCGGGAGCGCGGTCGAATCCAGCCAGCGGGTGAAGAACACCGTCAGCGAGCGGCCCGCGTACGCCTCCGCCGTCGTCACGAACTGGGCCGTCGTGACCAGGCCGTGCCGGTGCTCGGCCGCCCACGCCTTCAGCAGCGCGAAGAACGCCGGGTCGCCGATCTCCGCGCGGAGGGCGTGCAGGGTCAGGCCGCCGCGCTTGTAGACACGCTCGTCGAACATCCGGGCCACGCCCGGGTCGGCGATGCGGACGTCGGCCGGCTTCGCCTTGAGGCGGGCGTGCCAGTCGCGGGCCAGTGCCTGGGCGGACGGGCCGCCGGACTCCTCCGACCACAGCCACTCGGCGTAGGTCGCGAACCCCTCGTTCAGCCAGATGTGCCGCCAGTCCGCCACGGTCAGGCTGTTGCCGAACCACTGGTGGGACAGCTCGTGCACCACGAGCCGCTCGTACGTGCGGCGACCGTCGACGTGGTTGGCGCCGAAGATCGACATGCCCTGCGCCTCGATCGGGTCGTCGAGGTCGTCGTCGGTGACGACGATGACGTACTCGGCGAAGGGGTACGGGCCGAACAGCCGCTGCAGGAACTCCATCATCCGGCCCTGCCGCCCGAAGTCGCGGTCGAACGCCCGGCGCAGCCGCGGCGGCACGGCGGCCCGCTGCGGCACGGTCTCGAAGACCGTCTCGACCTGCCCGCTCGCGCGCCCGAAGCCGAGGCTCAGCCGGCGCAGGCCCACGCCCGTGTGCGGGAACCAGCCGCGGCCGGTCAGCTCGACGTCGTCGTAGCGGCCGATCTGCACGCTCATCAGGTACGTCGCCGTCGGCTCCGGCCGGTCGAACACCCACTTCGTCGTGCTGGCCGACGTGGTCCGCTCGACGAGGGTGCCGGTGACCGCGACCAGGTACGGCGACGCCGTCGTCACGCTCACCCGGTACGACGCCTTGTCCGACGGGTGGTCGTTGCACGGGAACCAGGACGGCGCCCCGACCGGCTGGCTCGCCACCAGCGCGCCGTCGGTCAGCTCGTCCCAGCCGACGTCACCCCAGCGGCTGCCCACCGGGCGCGGGTTGCCGACGTAGTGGACCTCGACGGTGAACGCGGCACCCGCCGCGATCGACTTCGCCGGCTTGACGTGCAGCTTCGCGCCGCGCTTCAGGTACTTCGCGGGCTTCCCGTCGACCAGCACGCGGTTGATCCGGAACTCGCCGAAGTCGAAGCTGGCGCGGGAAAGCGCCTGCGTCGCCTCGGCGGTGATCACGGCCGAAGCCGACAGCCGGTTCGGCGCGACCTTGTAGTCGAGCGTGAGGTCGTAGTGCCGGACCCGGTAGCCGCCGTTGCCGTGGGCGGGGAGGTAGGGGTCCCCCGAGGTGTCCGCCCCGGGTGCCGGTGCCGGAGCCTTCGAAATCACCCGTGCCGAACCTTTCCTCGTACCGACGTACCAAACCAGGCTCGCACGGACGGGTGAGTCCGGCGAGCCAGGTGGGTACTTCGTGACCTTCTACTTACCCGTCCACGCGGAGATCGGGTTGCCGAGCCAGCGCGTGTCGGCCGGCACCTCGTCGCCGCGGGTCACCAGTGAGCCCGGGCCGACCGTGGTGCGCGCGCCGATGCCCGCGCCCGGCAGCACGATGCCGTGCGGGCCGAGCGTCGCGCCTTCGCCGAGCGCGACCCGCGACATGCTCATGATCCGGTCGTGGAACAGGTGCGTCTGCACGACGCAGCCGCGGTTGATGGTCGCGCCGTCGCCCAGCTCGACGAGGTCGGCCTCGGGCAGCCAGTACGTCTCGAGCCAGACACCGCGGCCGATCTTGACGCCCATCGTGCGCAGCCAGGCGGCCAGCAGCGGGGTGCCGCCGATCGAGCCGATCAGCCACGGCACCGCGAGCGCCTCGACGAAGGTGTCGGCCAGCTCGTTGCGCCAGACGAAGGAGCTCCACAACGGGTGGTCGATCTCGCGGAACTTCCCGACCAGCAGCCACTTCATCACGGTCGCGGTCAGCGCCGCGACGACGCCCGCGGCCAGCAGGGCGGGCCCGGCCAGCAGCAGCGCGATCCCGAAGCCGAACGCGGAAGCGGCCCACAGCAGCCCGAAGGCGACCGAGACGGTCAGCGCGACGCCGCACATGACCGGGATGATCCGGCACAGCTCGACCAGCGCCCGCGCCGCCTTGAGGTGCAGCGCCGGGGTGTAGGTGCGGCTCGTGTCGGCGTCGCCGATCGCGCGGCGGACCGGCAGCGGCGGCATGCCGAGGTACGACGAGCCCTTCTTCGCCTTCAGCGGCGTCGAAGACAAAACGCCGACGAGTCCGCGCTTCGGCACCGAACGGCCGGGCGCGGTCATCCCCGAGTTGCCGAGGAAGGCCTGCTTGCCGATCCGCGCCGGGGCAACGTGCAGCCAGCCGTGGCCGAGCTCGTAGGTGGCGACCATGGTGTCGTCGGCCAGGAACGCGCCGCTGTCGACCTTGGTCATCTTCGGCAGCGCCAGCACGGTCGACGCCTCGACGTTGCGGCCCACCTTCGCGCCGAGCAGCCGCAGCCACACCGGCGTGAACAGGCTGGCGTACAACGGGAACAGGCCTTCGCGGGCCATGCTCATCAGCCGTTCGGTGGCCCAGACCTGCCACGCGACGCGGCCGTGCACCGGGTGGTAGCCCTCGACCATGCCGATGCTCAACGACCGGACGCCGGCGAGCACGAGCAGCATGTACGCGGCGAAGTACGCGATCGTCGCGACCGGGACGAAGACCAGTGCCCGGGTGAACGCGTCGAGCAGCGTCGGCGCGCCGGAAATCGCGTAGCCGAGCACGGCGGCACCGGCGAGCGCGGCGATCCCGGGCAGGAAGCCGAGGACCAGTGAGGTCGCGCCGTAGACGGTGGCCCAGAAGTGCGAGCGCGGCGGGCGGCTCGACGGCCACTTCAGCGCGTCGCGCTCGTCCTTGGCCACGCGCGCGGCCGGCGAACCCGCCCAGCGCTGCCCGGCCGGGACGGCGCCGCGGACGGTCGATCCGGCCGCGATCTCCGCGCCCTTGCCGATCCGGACGCCGGGGAACAGCGTGCTGCGCGCGCCGATGCGGGCTTCCGCGCCGACGCGGACCTTGCCGATGTGCACGACGTCGCCGTCGACCCAGTGCCCGGACAGGTCGACCTCGGGCTCGATCGCCGCGCCGCGCCCCAGCTTCAGGAACCCGGTGACCGGCGGCGGCGAGTGCAGGTCGACGTCCTTGCCGATCCGCGCGCCGAGCGCCTTCGCGTACGTCGTCATCCAGGACGCGCCGGCGACGCTGTCCGCGCCGGAGAACTCGGCGAGCTTCTCGGCCGTCCACAGTCGCAAGTGGACACTCCCGCCGCGCGGGTACGTACCCGGGCGGACCCCGGACAGCAGCACGCGCGCGCCACCGGCGGCGATCGCGATCCGGCCGGCGGGGCTGAACAGCACCACCCAGGCCAGGCCGAGCCACGCCCAGTTCAGCGTCGGCGCCCAGGCGAACCCGAGCAGGGACAGGACGTTCGACAGCGCGGCGGCGAGCGTCGCCCAGCGCAGGCCGACGAGGCCCATCAGCGGGACCGTCAGCAGCGTCTGGACGACCCCGGCGCGCCGCGGCGTCGGCGCGATGTCCCGGCGCTCGGTGGCCTGGCCGCTCAGCGCGTCCAGCACCGCGGCCAGCGCGCCCAGCTTCGGGTGGGCGTAGATGTCGGCGACCGACACCTGCGGGTGCCGGGTGCGGATGCGCGCGACGACCTGGGCGGCGGTCAGGCTGCCGCCGCCGTGGGTGAAGAAGTCGGCCTTCGGGTCGTCGACCGACACGCCGAGGATCTCGGCCCAGCCTTCGGCGAGCCACGTCTCGGTCGGCGACAGCCCGGTGGCGTCCACAGTGGACAGCGGCCACGGGAGCGCGTTCCGGTCGACCTTGCCGGAGGTGCGGGTCGGCAGGTCCTCGACGACGGCGAGCAGCGGCACCAGCGCGGCGGGCAGCTGCTCGCGCAGCCGGGTCGCGGCGTCGTCCTGGTTGAACGGGACGCCCGCGGCGGGCACGACGTACCCGACGAGCACCTGGTTGCCCGCCTTGGTGCGGCGGATCGCGGCGGCCGCGCCCTGCACGCCCGGCAGGGCCTGCAGCGCGGCGTCGACCTCGCCCAGCTCGATGCGGCGGCCGCCGAGCTTGACCTGCTCGTCGAGGCGGCCGAGGAACAGCAGGCCTTCGGCTTCCGCGCGGACCATGTCGCCGGAGCGGTAGGCGCGCTGCCAGCCCAGCGACGGCAGCGGCGCGAACTTCTCGGCGTCCTTGTCCGCGTCGAGGTAGCGGGCCAGCCCGGCACCGCCGATGACCAGCTCGCCGGTCTCGCCCATGGCGACCGGCAGGCCCTCGTCGTTGACGACGGCGAGCTGCCAGCCGGACAGCGGCAGGCCGATCCGCACCGGGCCCTCGCCGGTCAGCTGCGCGGCGCAGGCGACGACGGTGGCCTCGGTCGGGCCGTAGGTGTTCCAGACTTCGCGGCCTTCGACGGCGACGCGCTCGGCCAGCTCCGGCGGGCACGCTTCGCCGCCGAAGATGAGCAGGCGGACGTCTTCGAGCGCGTCGGCGGGCCACAGCGCGGCCAGCGTCGGCACGGTCGAGACGACGGTGATCCGCTGCGCGACCAGCCACGGGCCGAGGTCGACGCCGGTGCGGACCAGCGCGCGCGGCGCCGGCACCAGGCAGGCGCCGTGGCGCCAGGCCAGCCACATCTCTTCGCAGGAGGCGTCGAAGGCGACGCTCAGGCCGGCCAGGACGCGGTCGCCGGGGCCGATCGGCTCGTCGGTGAGGAACAGCTCGGCCTCGGCGTCGACGAACGCGGCGGCGGAGGCGTGCGTGACCGCGACGCCCTTGGGCTTGCCGGTGGAGCCGGAGGTGAAGATGATCCACGCGTCGTCGGCCGGGCCGGGGGCACCGGTGCGCCCGCCCGGCGTGCTGTGGACGTTGATCTTGCCGTCGGTCGCGACCGCCGCGACCTGAGCTTCTTCGAAGACCAGCTCGGCGCGCTCGTCCGGGTCGTCCGCGTCGACCGGCACGTAGGCGGCGCCGACGGACAGGGTGGCGAGGATCGCGATGTACAGCTCGGCGGTACCGGAGGAGATGCGGATGCCGACGCGGTCGCCGAGGCCGACGCCATAGCCGCGCAGCCGGCGGCCGTAGGCGTCGATCTCCTCGAGCAGGCGCCGGTAGGTGAGGGTGGTGCTGCCGTCGTCGATCGCGGCGGCGTTGGGGTGGCGCTCGGCGGTGGCGGCGACGATGTCGAGCAGGGTGCGCTCGCTGGCGCCGAGGCCGGACCAGAACAGCGCCCGGTCGGCGACCGGGGCCGGCGACGGCGCGTGCGTCACCTCGGCGACGCACGCGAGCGGCGCGGTGATTTCCGCCGCCGATTCGGCGGGTTCGATCGTGACGGTCATCGAGCGTCCACCTCGACCGCGACGAAGACGTGCAGGGACGAACCATGGGCGCGCAAGCCCACCACTCACCTCTCGGGAGCCTCAACCGGGCTCGCTCTCCGGTTGAGGCGCCCGCAACGACCTTTCACCATACCCGCGGATTGCGAAAAGGTGTCCACAGGGTCACGAGGGAGTGTCGGACCTCACGCGGGCCCGACACGTGGGGAAATCACCGCGTCCGCGCGGCCTTCCCGCCGATCTTCGGCTTCGCCTTCTTCTCCCGGACGCGGACATTCACCCGAACGGGACTGCCGGTGAAACCGAACTGCTCGCGGAACTTGCGCTCGATGAACCGGCGGTAGCCCGCCTCGAGGAAGCCGGTGGTGAACAGCACCAGCGTCGGCGGCCGGATGCCGGCCTGCGTCGCGAAGAGCACCTTCGGCTGCTTGCCCGAGCGGACCGGCGGCGGGGTGGCCGCGATCAGGTCGGACAGCCAGGCGTTGAGCTGGCCGGTCGGCACCCGCTGGTCCCACGACTTCAGCGCGGTCCGCAGCGCCGGCGCCAGCTTGCGCACCGAGCGGCCGGTCAGCGCGGAGATGTTGACCTTCTCCGCCCACGGCACGCGGACCAGGCCGCGGTCCAGCTCGCGGACCATCGCGTGCCGGCGGTCCTCGTCGACCAGGTCCCACTTGTTGAACGCCAGCACGCAGGCGCGCCCGGCCTCGACGACCATGGTCAGCACCCGCAGGTCCTGCTCCGAAAGCGGCTCGGCCGCGTCGAGCAGCACGATCGCGACCTCGGCCGCGTCGATCGCGGTCTTGGTGCGCAGCGAGGCGTAGTACTCGGCGCCGGCCGCGAAGTTGACGCGCTTGCGCAGGCCCGCGGTGTCGACGAACCGCCAGGTCTCGCCGTCCAGCTCGACCAGCGAGTCGACCGGGTCGACGGTGGTGCCGGCGACCGAGTCGACGACCGAGCGCTCCTCGCCGGAGAGCTTGTTGAGCAGGCTCGACTTGCCGACGTTCGGCTTGCCGACCAGCGCGACGCGCCGCGGACCCGACGTCACGGCGCCGCCTTCGCGCGGCGATTCGGGCAGGGCCTTGAGGATGGCGTCGAGCAGGTCGCCGGAGCTGCGGCCGTGCAGCGCGCTGACCGGGTGCGGCTCGCCGAGGCCGAGCGACCACAGCGAAGCGGTGTCCGCGAGCAGCCGGTCGTCGTCGACCTTGTTCGCGGCCAGCAGCACCGGCTTCTTCGAGCGGCGAAGCACCTTGGAGACGGCTTCGTCGGTGGCGGTGGCGCCGACCGTGGCGTCGATCACCAGCAGCACGGCGTCCGCGGTCTGCATGGCCAGCTCGGCCTGTGCGGCGACGGAGGCCTGCAGGCCGGTCGCGTCCGGCTCCCAGCCGCCCGTGTCGACCAGGGTGAACTTGCGGCCACCCCAGTAGGCGTCGTAGGCGACGCGGTCGCGGGTCACGCCCGGCACGTCCTGCACGACGGCTTCACGACGGCCGAGGATGCGGTTGACCAGCGTCGACTTGCCCACGTTCGGACGGCCGACGACCGCGAGCACCGGCTGCGCGAGCGCGGCCTCCTCGGCCAGCTCGGCCGCCTCGATCTGCGCGTCGAGCGCGGCGAACTCGGTCTCGTCCGACCAGGTGCCGTCGATCTCGCCGACGCTGTCCAACTCTTCCATCACTGACCCAATTTCCCTTATGGCGAGCCGAATCCGTTTTCGGAACGCCAATCGTCCAAAGTCTTCACGAGCGCCGCGAGCTCACCGCGCAGCTCTTCGGTGCCCTGGTCGAGCCCGGTCTTCCCGGGTCCGACCTTCGGCGTGAACGGCTCCCCCACGAGGATGTCCACGCGCGGGCGCCAGCGCCGCTTGCCGTCGGCCGGCTTGCGCGTGCCCCGCGTCGCGACCGGGAGCACGGTCGCGCCGGAGGCCCGGACCAGCCAGGCCGCGCCGCGTTCGGCCGCGCCGACGTCCCCGGCGCCGCGGGTGCCCTCGGGGAAGATCCCGACGACGCCGCCGCCCTTGAGCACGCCGACCGCGGTCATCAGCGGTTTGCGGTCGATCTCGCCGCGCTTGAGCGGGATCTGCCCGATCGCCAGCATGAACTTGCCGACGATGCCGCCGAACATCTCGGCTTTGACCAGGAACGCCGAACGCCGCGGCAGCATTCCGAAGATCAGCTGCGGTTCGACCATCGAGCTGTGGTTCGCGATCACGAGCACCGGCCCGGTGGCGGGCATGCGCTCACGGCCGTGCACGCGGACGCGGAAGGCCGATCGCAGATGGTACCGGGCGAAGACCCGCCCGGCTTCGTGGAGCCATGCGACGGAGCCTTCCGGCAGTCCGTCAGCGCTCATCGAGCTACCTCGGCGTCGCACCCCGCCAGCAGCCCGCGGTGGCTGGCCAGTTCGCTGAGGGCGACGATCACCTGGTCGATCGACAGTTCCGAGGTGTCGACGTGCACGGCGTCGTCGGCCGCGCGCAGCGGCGAGGCGGCACGGGTCGAGTCGAGGTGGTCACGGCGCTCGACGCTGGCCAGCGCGTCGGCGACCGACGACGCCCGCCCGGCGGCGGTGTCCTGGGTGCTCCGGCGGGAGGCGCGGACGTCGGCCGACGCGGTCAGGAAGACCTTGAGCGGCGAGTCCGGCGCGACGACGGTGCCGATGTCCCGGCCCTCGACGACGATCCCGCCGCGGTGCCCGACGACGTCGTCGATGATCTGCCGCTGCCGGCCGACCAGCAGCTCGCGCACGTGCGACACGGCGGAGACGGGCGAGACGGCCTTGGTGACCTCGGGCCCGCGGATGTCGGCGGCGACGTCTTCGCCGGCGAGCCGGATCTCCGGGCGCTCGGGGCTGGTCCCGATGCTGAAGTCCGCCTGGTCGGCGACGGCGGCGACGGCGGCCGCGTCGGCCGGGTCCACGCCGGCGCGCAGCACGGCGAGGGTGACCATCCGGTACATGGCACCGGTGTCGAGGTAGCCCGCCCCGAGCCGGTCGGCGAGCTTGCGGGCGACGGTGGTCTTCCCGGTCCCCGACGGGCCGTCCAAGGCGACCACACCACGTAGGGCTCCCGTCACCGGCACTCTCCTAGCGTTCTCGTCTCGTTCGGGCCGGTGCCCATTCTGCCGGTCGGGCCCCGGAGGAGATCAGTCGCCCCGCGCGCCGAAGCGGGCGACCACCAGCGCCTGCCGTCGCGCCCGGTGCTCCGGGGACAGCCGGTGGCCGCGGTCCAGGGTCACCAGGCCGTGCAGCGTGCTCCAGAACACCTCGGTCAGCGCGCCCGCGTCCGGCTCGTGGGCCACCGGCTCGATCACCGCGAGCAGCCCGGCGAAGCACGCCTTCATCACGTCCGGGGTTTCGTCCTTGGCGAACGGCAGCTCCGAAGCCAGCGTGAACATCGCGTCGTACAACGCGGGCTTGGCCCCGGCGAACGCGACGTACGCGCCCACGACCCCGGCGACGCCGCCGTCCCGCGCGGCCGCGAGCGCCGTGGCCAGCTCGGCGAACCCCTCCAGGGCGGCCGCCGCCATGATCGCGTCCTTGCCGCCGGGGAAGTGGCTGTAGAGCACCGGCTGGCTGTACTCGATCAGGGCCGCGAGCCGCCGGGTGGTGACCGCGTCCCAGCCCTCCGCTTCGGCCAGCTCCCTGGCCGCGGCGACGATCCGCCGCCCGCGCTCGGTCCGGTCGCGCACCCGCCGTTGTCGCTGGGTCATGACGCAGATGCTAGCACCGCTAGACAAACTAGCGCCGCTAAGTTAGCGTTGCTAGCAATCCTAGCGATGCTAGAAAACTGGAGGGAACACCATGCTCATCGCCGGCTACGTCCTCGTCGCGATCGTCTCGCTCGGGATCATCTACGTCGGGCTCAACTACCTCTTCGCGCCGGCGAAGATCGCCGCGGGCTTCGGCTTCACCGAGGTCCCCGAAAACGCCGAGACCTTCCTCAACGTCAAGGGCGGCCGCGACGTCGGAGCCGGTCTCGTCCCGCTGGCCCTGATGATCTACGGCGACCCGCACGCGCTGGGCTGGGTCTTCCTCGCCGCGGCCGTCTGGCCCGTCTTCGACATGCTGATCGTCCTGCGCCACCGCGGGAAGAAGGCCGTCGCCTTCGGCGTCCACGGGCTGACCGCCGTCGTGATGGTCGTCGCGGCGCTGTTGCTCCTGCTCGGCTGAACGTCGCGAATCGGACACGTGGGTTACGGTGGTTGGGTGAACGTCGAAGTAACCCCCCTGCCCGGCATCGGGGTCCGCAAGGACTTCAGCACCCGGACCGGCCGCCGCATCGGTGTCGTGTCCCAGCGGGACGGCCACACCGAACTCATCGTCTCCAAGGCGGACGACGCCGACGCCTGTGCCGCCTCGATCCCGCTGACCGCGGACGAGGCGGGCACGCTGGCCAACCTGCTCGGCGCGCCGCAGCTGGTCGCCCAGCTCACCGAGGAGCACCAGGACCTGCCGGGGATCAGCACGAAGCAGCTGCCGATCAAGCCGTCCGGCCCGTTCGACGGCCGCACGCTCGGCGACACGGCGATGCGCACGCGCACCGGCGTCTCGGTGGTCGCGGTGGCCCGGGCCGGCCAGGTGCACCCGTCGCCGACGCCGGACTTCGCCCTCACCGGGGGCGACCTGCTCGTCGCGGTCGGCACGAGCGAGGGCCTCGAAGCCGCCGCCAAGATCCTCAAGTACGGCTGAGCGGCCGATGGACCACACCGCGCTGTCCCTGATCGAACTGGGGGCGGTCTTCTTCGTGCTGGGCGCGCTCGGGCGCCTGGCCGGGAAGATCGGCCTCTCCCCCATCCCGCTCTACCTGCTCGGCGGCCTCTGCTTCGGCTCCGGCGGGCTGATCCCGCTGACCGACATCGGCGGCTTCACCCACCTGGCCAGCGAAATCGGCGTCGTGCTGCTGCTGTTGCTGCTGGGCCTGGAGTACTCCGCGGCCGAGCTGTTCACCGGCCTGCGCCGCTCCTGGACGGCGGGCCTGCTCGACATCGTCCTCAACGCCGCCCCGGGCGCGGCGGTCGCGCTGCTGCTGGGCTGGGGCCCGGTCGGCGCGATGGTGATGGCGGGCGTCACCTACATCTCGTCGTCCGGCATCGTCGCCAAGGTCCTCGGCGACCTCGGCCGGCTCGGCAACCGCGAGACGCCGGTGGTGCTGTCGATCCTCGTGTTCGAGGACCTGGTGATGGCGCTCTACCTGCCGATACTCACGGCGGTGCTGGGCGGGGTGTCGCTGCTCGGCGGCATGGAGGCCGTCGGGATCTCGCTGCTGGTGATCACCGTGGTCCTGGTGATCGCGCTGAAGTTCGGCCGGTACGTCTCGGCCGCCGTCGACAGCCCCGACCGCGAGGTGTTCCTGCTCAAGGTCCTCGGCGCGGCCCTGCTGGTGGCGGGCGTCGCGTCGGCGATGCAGGTGTCGGCCGCGGTCGGCGCGTTCCTGCTCGGCATCGCGATCTCCGGCTCGACGGCGGAGAACGCGACGCACCTGCTGGAGCCCCTGCGCGACCTGTTCGCCGCGGTGTTCTTCGTGGTCTTCGGCCTCAACACGAACCCGGCGTCCATCCCGCCGGTCCTCGGCTGGGCCGTCGTGCTCGCACTGGTGACAACGCTGACGAAGGTCGGCACCGGCTGGTGGGCGGCCCGCCGGCAGGGCATCGGGAAGATGGGCCGCGCCCGCGCCGGAGCGGCGCTGGTGGCGAGAGGCGAGTTCTCGATCGTGATCGCGGGCCTGGCGGTGACGGCGGGCGCGGTCACCGGCGAACTGGCCGCGCTGGCCACGGCGTACGTCCTCCTGATGGCGATCCTCGGCCCGACGGCCGCCCGGGTCGTCGAGCCGATCGTCCGCGCGGTGCAACGCAAGACGGCCGCGAAGACGGCTCCGGCCGAAGCGAGCTGAAGCCGGCCGAGCAGAAGACCAGGTCACGGCGGCGATCGCGGAACGCGAGTCCTTACGCCGTGACTGCCGGGCCGGTGCCGCCCGGTTCGCGCGGTTGCTCGCGCCGGACTTCTCCGAGTTCGGCACCTCCGGCCGCGAATTCGGCCACGCCGCGGCACTTCTCGTGGGGGACGAGACCGAGGACGACGAGCCGATCGAGGTCCGGAACATGCGCGGCCTGCTCGTCGCCAATGGCGTCGACATGGTGAAGTACCCCGCCGAACGGCGCCGGCCGGCGCCGTTCGGCGGCCGGGCGAATCAGGCTTCGAGCGCCCAGCGCACATACCGCCGCGTCGGCGTGAAACCCGCCTTCACGAAAACCCCGGACGCCCCGGCCGGATCCGCCGAGTCCACGTTCAAGCTCGCGCGGTCGTGACCCAGCCTGCCGGCGGCCCGCAGCGCGTGGGCCAGCAACGCGCCCGCCACACCCCGCCGCCGGTGCTCCCGCAGCGTCCCCACGACCATGAAGTGCGCGTCGCGAACACCGGTCGCCGCCGTGTCGGCCTCCCACGACATCGTCACCAGCACGCCCACCGCGGTCCCGGCGTCCCGCGCCAGGAAGGAGACCTCCGGCAGGAAGGTCTGGTTGACGATCTTGTTCCGCCACTGGTCCGCCGGCATCGGCGCGGCACCCCAGAAGTCCCGGTAAGCCTCGTTCCGCACCGACCGGAAGTCCTCGTCGTTCGACGGCGACCACGCCTCGATCCGCACCCCCGGCACGACGACGTCGGTCACGCCCGAGAGGGGGTGCTCCATCCGCTGGAAGTACCGCGCCGGCGTAAACCCCCGTGACCGCACGAGTTCCGGGACCCCGGCGATGTGCTCGGCCTTGTGCACGTCGACCACCAGCCGCAGCCCCGGGTGGTGCCGGGCGTGCACCACCTTCGCCGCCGCCACGCCCGCTTCGAGCAACGCCGTCCCGATGCCGCGGCGGCGGTACGCGGGATGCACGCCGCCGTCCAGGAAGACCCGGTGGACTTCCCGGACGGACGCCTGGTGGCGGACCTTCATGTAGCCGACCAGCGTCTCGCCGTCGAACGCGGCGAGGCTCGCCCGCTCGAGGTCCGTGTACGGGTCGATCAGCTCCTGGAGCGTGTCCTCCTCGGTGTAGTTCTCCCCGATCCGGTCCACGGCCTCGATCGCGTTGAGCAGGTCGGCCGACGCCCTGGCGTCCCCGCCGGTCAGCGGCCGCCACGTGAGTGCGCGCATGCGCCGACCGTAGCCACGGCGGGGACGGGCTGTCGTGCGGTTTTCCCGGTTACCGCAGGTCCGCCCGGCCCGCCGACGGCACGTGCTCGCCGCCGGCCGGGGACGGGTGTGTCGTTGCCGGCGCCGGGATGCCCGTCAGCGGGATCGACGCCGACGTGCGCGCCAGGTCCAGGGTCACCCGGCCCGGCTGGGCGGGGCCGCGGATGAAGCTGCCGTCCGTGCCGCCGATGATCAGCGCCAGTGCGTGCCCACGCGGCACCACGTGGTCGGTCGAAGCCAGCCGGAACGTCATCGGGTACGCCGTGCCCGGCGTCAGCGGGCGTTCCTGGGACAGGGAAGCGTAGTTCGCGAGGTCCGCCCAGCCCCGGCTGAGGATCGTGTAGTTCACCTTCTTCACGTCCGCCGACGCGATCCGGTAGCAGGCGTCGTCCCCGGCCGCCGACGATCCCCAGCAGTTCTCGGTCGTCCCGGTCTTGATCCCCTCGCCGCTGCCGGCGAAGTTGCGGATCGTCGCCGGGCCGAGGTCCACGAGCAGCGCGGACAGCCGGGCCGACGTCGTGCTCGGCGTCGCGGTCACGGTGAGCGTCGTGGTCCCGGACACCTGGACGTCCGACGTCAGCGCCCCGGTCGAGTAGGTCAGCGCGGCGCTGCCCGGGTTCGTCACCCAGGTGTCCTCGCCCAGGTTCGGGTTGTCGGTGAAGGACGCGGTACCGGACGCCGGCGCCGTGCCCAGCGTGCCGGACGCCCCCGGCCGCAACGTCGTCGCGACGGCGTTCGCGGCCGGGTAGGCGCTCTGGTCCACCCACTGGTCCGGCTGCCGCTCGACGCTCGCCTGCGGCCCGTTCTGGACGCCGTTGTCGACGCCGAGCAGGTAGTGGTCGAACCACCGGTGCAGCAGGTCGACCCAGTCCGCGCGCCGGTAGTCGAACGGGTCGACGTGCCCGGTCTGCGCCAGCCAGATCTTCTTCTCGACGTTCAGCCCGCGCCACCACTGTCCGAAGTGGATGGTTTTGACGTTCAGGTCGTTGACGCCGTGGGAAAGCAGCACGCTGGCGCGCACGTTGCCCGCGTTCTTGACGTAGTCCCGGTCGGCCCACAGCGGCCCGTAGTCGCCGTTCGCCGTCGCGCCCTGGGTGAGGACCTGGTTCTGCGCCGAGCAGTTCTGCCCGGAGTTGCGGGCTTCGACGGTCTGCGCGAGGCCCGCCGGGTTGAACCCGAACGTCGCGCCGTCGGAGCGGTAGTAGTCGTACCAGGAGCTGATCGCCGAGATCGGCACGATGGTCTTGAGCCCGGCGACGCCGGTCGCCGCGACGCCGTTGGCGATCGTCCCGTCGTAGGACTTCCCGATCATCCCGACGTTCCCGGTGCTCCAGGCCGCCGTCACCGCACTGCCGCCGGTCTTCGCGCTGTAGCCGGTGGCGCGGCCGTTGAGCCAGTCGACGACCTTGCGCGCCGAGTCGACGTCCGAAGCGCCGCCGACGTCCGCGCAGCCCGCCGAGCGGTTGGTGCCGGCCAGGTCGACGAGCACGACCGCGTAGCCGCGCGGCACGAAGTAGTTGTCGTAGAACAGCGGGAACTTCACCGGCCTGCCGGCGCTGTCGTAGCTCTTGAGCTCGCTCTCGTTGCCGCGCCCGCAGCACGAGTAGTACGGGCTGGCGTCCATGATCACCGGCACGCGCGAGGTCGCGCCGGACGGGCGCACGACGTCCGCGGCGACGCGGTCGGAGCGACCGTCACCGTCGCCGTCGCGGCCGATGTCGACCCAGACGGTCTCCCGGATCGCCGACGCGTAGTCGTAGACGGGTTCACTCCCCGCGGGAGCCGCGGCCGCCGGGGCCACCGCGCCGGACAGGAGCACCGCGAGGATTCCGCACACCACTCCGAGTCGCATGCCCGTCACGCTAGCGAGCCGGGGAACGCGCGCACCACGGCGGAAAGTCGGGGGTACGTTGGCGGTCGTGACGGAGTCCCTGCCCGCCGTGAGCCGCACCGCCGTCGGCGTCGCCGCGTTGCGCGCCGCCGAGAGCCGCCGCCCGGACCGCCTGTTCGACGACCCGTACGCGGCCGCCTTCTTCGAAGCGGGCCGCTCGGCCCTGCCGGACGCGTCGCCCGGAGGACCGCAAGCCGGCCTCGGCGCGCTGTTCTACCCGCAGGTCGTGATCCGCACCCGGTTCTACGACGACCACCTGCTCGGCAGCGACTGCACGCAGGTCGTGCTGCTCGCGGCCGGGCTGGACACGCGGGCGTTCCGGCTGGCCTGGCCGGTCGGCACCCGGCTGTTCGAGCTGGACCTGCCGGAAGTGCTGGCGTTCAAGGACGGCGTGCTCGACGCGCAGAGCGCCGAACCCTCGTGCGAACGCGTCGTCGTGCCCGCGGACCTGCGCGAAGACTGGGCAGTGGAGCTGCGCGGCGCCGGGTTCGACCCGGCCGCGCCGACCGCGTGGCTGGCCGAAGGCCTGCTGATGTACCTGACGCGCGAGGAGGCCGAGCGGCTGCTGACCACCGTCGGCGAGCTGTCGGCGCCGGGCAGCCGGCTCGCGTTCGAGCACCGGCCGGGCACACCACCGGACAGCTTGATCGCCCGCGCGAAGGCCGCCGCGGGAGGCGAGCACGTCACCTCGTTGTGGCGCGGCGGGCTCGGCGGCCGGGCACCGGCGTGGCTGGCCGCCCACGGCTGGGCGCCGTCGACGGTCACCCGCGCCGAGCTGGCCACCGCCTACGGCCGGCCGTCGGACGACGACGCGACCGCCGGCGGCTTCGTCACCGCCGTGCGGGGTCAGAGCTCGACGTTGCGGTAGAGCGCGCCGACCTCGCCCTTCGTCAGCCGCCGGATCGAGCCGACGCGCTGGTTGCCGAGCTGGACGTCGCCGACCGCGGTCCGGACCAGCTTGAGCACCGGGTGGCCGGTGTCCTTGAGCAGGCGGCGCACGATGTGCTTCTTGCCCTCGTGGATGACCAGCTCCACCAGCGACTTGCCGGAGTGCATGTCCTTCACCCGGAACTGGTCGACCTTGATGATGCCGTCCGGCAGCTCCCAGCCGTTGCGCAGCTCCTTGCCGAGCCCGCGCGGGACCAGGCCGTCGACCTCGGCGAGGTAGGTCTTGAGCACCCGGTAGGACGGGTGCATCAGCCGGTGCCCGAGGTCGCCGTCGTTGGTCAGCAGCAGCAGGCCCTCGGTGTTCTCGTCGAGCCGGCCGACGTGCACGACCCCGGGCGTCTCCTCGTACCGGCCGGCCAGGTAGTCGCCGACGCACGGGCGGCCGCGGTCGTCCGACATGGTCGAATGCACGCCCTTGGGCTTGTTCAGGGCGAGGTAGATCAGGTCGTCGCGCAGGTTCACGCGGGTGCCGTCGACGTGGATGACCGCCTCGTCCGGGTGCACCCGGCGGCCCAGCTCGGTGACGACCTCGCCGTCGACCTCGACGCGCCCGGCGACGATGAGGTCTTCCGCCGCGCGCCGGGAGGCGACCCCGGCCTGCGACAGCACCTTCTGCAGGCGGATGCCGTCGGGGTGCTCACTGGATGTCATCGATGGTGTCCACTTCGGGTAGCAACGGAGCGATGGCGGGCAGGTCGTTCAGTGACGACAGCCCCAGTCGCTCCAGGAACAGCTCGGTCGTCACGTACAGCGTCCCGGTCGTGTCGGGGTCGGTCCCCATCTCTTCGATGAGGCCGCGCGCGAGCAGCGTCCGGATCACGCCGTCCACGTTCACGCCGCGCACCGCGGCGACCCTGGCCCGGGTCACCGGCTGCCGGTACGCGATCACGGCGAGGCTCTCGAGCGCGGCCCGGGTCAGCTTCGACCGCTGGCCGTCCAGCAGGAGCTTCTCCACGAACGGGGCATAGACGTCCCTAGTGTAGAACCGCCACCCCTCACCGACTCGCCGCAGGTCGATCCCGGAGGTCCGGTCGGTGAACTTCTGCGCCATGGTGCGCAGCGCGACGACGATCCGCGCCTTCGGCTGCTCGAGGGTTTCGGCGAGCAGCTCCTCACTGGCGGGCGAGTCGACGACGAGCAGCAGCGACTCAAGGGCGGCCTCGAGAGCTTCGTCGGAGCTGACGTCGGGCAGCAGGCTGATGTCCCCGCTCGCGACCAGGTCGGACTCGGGGTCATCAGGCCCAGGCTCCCCCTCGGCCTCCGCACTTTCACGTGAAAGTGCGGGCTCCGGGGCGGACTCCTCGGCCACGGGCTCCACCGGCTGGCCGTCCTCGTCCACGGGCTCGCCCGACAGGGCCTCGTCCAGGGCCAGCTCCGCCGCGGCCTCCGCACTTTCACGTGAAAGTGCGGACTCCTCGGCCACGGGCTCGCCCGCCGGCGGCACCGGCGCTTCGGCCACTTCGTCGTTCTCGGGGCTCACCCGTACTCCTCTTCGTCTCCGGCGGCGCGGTCCAGCTCGGCCGCCGCGGAGGCTTCTTCCTTCGAGCCGCCCGTCCAGCGGACGTGCAGTTCCGCCAGTGCCTCGCTCTGCTCGAACTGGACCGACGACTCGCGGTAGAGCTCCAGCAGCGCCAGGAAGCGGGCGACGATCTCGACCGTGTGCTCGCAGTCGTCGACCAGCTCGCCGAACGTCGCCTGGCCGCGCTCCGCCAGCATGACCCGCAGGATCCCCGCGTGCTCGCGCACCGAGATGCGGCCCATGTGGATGTGCGCGATCGACACCGTCGGCGGCGGCTTCGGCCGGAACACCGCCACCGCGATCTCCGCGAACTTCTGCGGCGTGACGCCCAGCATCACCTCGGGCAGCAGCCCGACGAACCGGTCCTCCAGCGCCACCGACCGCGGGTACCGCCGCAGCGCGCCCTGTTCCAGCTCGCCGAACAGCGCCGCCACCTGCTTGTACGCGCGGTACTGCAGCACGCGGGCGAAGAGCAGGTCGCGGGCTTCCAGCAACGCCAGGTCGTCTTCGCTCTCGACCTCGGCCGCGGGCAGCAGGCGCGCCGCCTTCAAGTCCAAGAGCGTGGCCGCGATGACCAGGAACTCCGTCGTCTCGTCGAGGTTCCACTCGGTGCCCAGCGCGCGCGTGTACGCGATGAAGTCGTCGGTGACCCGGTGCAGCGCCACCTCGGTGACGTCGAGCTGGTGCTGCGAGATCAGCTGCAGCAGCAGGTCGAACGGCCCTTCGAAGTTGGCCAGCCGCACCTTGAACTTCGACGTGCTCAGTTCTTCGGTGTTGACGCCTTCGGGGATCATCCCGCCGTGCACCGTCTGGTGCTCTTCGGGGACCTGTTCCTCCGGAGCCGGTGCCGGCTCGTCCATCAGCCCTCGGTTTCGCCGCCGTCTGAGCCGACCACCCGCAGCCGCTGCACCAGCACCGACTCCTCGCCGTTCTGGTCGAAGTCGGCCAGCAGCACCGCCACCGCTTCGCGGACCAGCCGGCCGCGGTCGACGACCAGCTCGTGCTTGGCGCGCAGCGTCAGCCGGGCCTGTTCCATGGCCACGAGCTCGTCGCCGGAGACGTACACCGTGATCTTCGCGTCGTGCTTGGTCCGTCCCGACCCGTGCGGGGCCGCGCTGCGGGCCAGCTGTTCGGTCCGGCCGGTGCCCGCGGGCTTGGCCTTCTCGGCGGGCTCCGCGGGCGCGGGCGCCTGGGGCGGGAGGTCGAGGGCGGGGCTGGAGGTGATCCTGAAGAGTTCCGACGCTCCGGGCAGGGAAGCGCGCCTGCTCACCGAGCGATCACCTCGCGGGCCAGCTGGCGGTACGCCGCCGCGCCGGCCGACTTGGGCGCCCAGGTCGTGATCGGCTCACCCGCGACCGTCGTCTCGGGGAACCG
Source organism: Amycolatopsis sp. cg9 (assembly GCF_041346945.1). Lineage (NCBI taxonomy): Bacteria > Bacillati > Actinomycetota > Actinomycetes > Pseudonocardiales > Pseudonocardiaceae > Amycolatopsis > Amycolatopsis sp. cg9. The sequence continues at coordinate 9,588,249 of NZ_CP166850.1, forward strand.
CACGGTGCGGTTGATGACCGTGTCGAACACGGTCTCGCCGAATGCCTCCACCACGCGAGCCATGACCTCCTTCGAATGCAGGGTTCTCGGGTCGTACATGGTGGCGAGAATCCCGACTATGTCCAGTTTGGGGTTGAGGCGTTCCTGGACCTTCTCGATGGTGTCGATCAGGAGGGCGACGCCTCGCAGACTGAAGAACTCGCACTCCAGCGGGATGATCACGCCGTCCGCGGCGGTCAGCGCGTTCACCGTGAGCAAGCCGAGCGAGGGCTGGCAGTCCACAAGAACATAGTCGTAGTCGTTCATGACCGGACGAAGGACCCGTAACAACGTGTGCTCGCGCCCTACCTCAGCGACGAGCTGGACCTCCGCCGCGGACAGGTCGATGTTGCTCGGCAGCAGGTCAACGCCGTCGACGCGGGTTTTCATGAGCACGTCGGTCGCGCTGACCGACCGCTCCATGATGGCGTTGTAGACCGTGTGGTCCAGTTCGTGCGGCTGGATGCCGAGGCCGACGGCGAGCGCGCCCTGCGGGTCGAAGTCGACGAGCAGCACCTTGCGGCCGTACTCGGCGAGGGCGGCACCCAGGTTGATGGTCGACGTCGTCTTGCCGACGCCGCCCTTCTGGTTGCACATCGCCATGATCTTGGCCGGGCCGTGCCTGTCCAGCGGCGCCGGGTCGGGGTGCTCGCGGATCGGGCGGCCGGTCGGGCCGATGCCCTCGAGCTTGACCTTCTTGCCGTTGCGCTCCTGCGGTTCGTCGCCTTCGTGGACCGCGGGCGTGGCGATGGTGACCTGGCTGAGGTTCGCCGCCGCCGACCCGGCGGACTCGGCCGGTACGGCCGGCTGGTTCGGTGTCGACATGGCGCGAAAGCTCCTTGTTCGTCAGCGTCCGCCGCAGCCTATGCGCGGAGTCGGAGCCCCGGCAAAGCAACGCGCCGGACCCGAGGGGGCAATGTCACTCGACCGTCGGTCCAGGTTAGGAAGGCCCTTCGCCGTTTATAGGGCCGTCTAGCCCAACGCGCGCGGGTGCGCCGTGGCGTACACCTCGCGCAGGGTGTTGACCGTGACCAGCGTGTACACCTGCGTCGTCGTCACCGAGGCGTGGCCGAGCAGTTCCTGGACGACCCGGACGTCCGCGCCGCCCTCGAGCAGATGCGTGGCGAAGGAGTGGCGGAGCGTGTGCGGCGAAACGACGGCCGCGATCCCCGCGCGGCCGGCCGTGTCCTTGAGGACCTGCCACGCGCTCTGCCGCGAGAGGCGGCTGCCGCGGGCGTTGAGGAACAGCGCCGCGGTGCCCCGGCCGTGCGCGGCGAGCGCCGGCCGCGCGCGGACGGTGTAGGCGTGCAGCGCGGCGAGCGCGGGCCGCCCGATCGGGACCAGCCGCTGCTTGCCGCCCTTGCCGTCGAGCAGCACCGTGCGCTCGGCGGCGTCGACGTCGTCGAGGTCGAGGCCGACCGCCTCGGAGATCCGCGCCCCGGTCGAGTAGAGCAGCTCCAGCAGCGCCCGGTCGCGCAGCGGGCGCTCGCCGTCCGGCGGCGGGGTCTCCAGCAGCCGGAGCACGTCGTCGACCGGCAGGGCCTTGGGCAGCCGCTTCGCGGGCGTCGGCGGGCGGACCTCGCGGGCCGGGTTGTGCTCGGTGAGACCCTCGGCATGGGCGAACTTGTGCAGGCCCCGCACGGCGACCAGGGCCCGCGCGGCCGACGACGCCGCCAGCGGCTTGTGCTCCCCGTCGCCCTCCCGCAGGGCGGCGCCGAACGCCGTGACGTGCGCGGCCGTGACGTCGGCGACCTTCCCGACGCCCGCGCCGTCGAGGTGCGCGGCGTACCGGCGCAGGTCACGGGCGTAGCTGTCCAGGGTGTTGCGCGCGGTCCCGCGTTCGACGACCAGGTGGTCGAGGTACGCGGCGATCACGCCGTCCGTGCTGCCCGGGGCTGCCACGCCGGTCACCTTAGGCCGCCCGGGGCTCGTGACCCGGCAGAAACCCCGTTCTCAGCTTCGCGCGGTTACCTTGGATTCCATGGAGTCGGACGCGCTCCGCATCGGCACCGCCGAGCGGGAGGAAGCGGCGAGGCTGCTCGCCGACCACTTCGGCATGGGCCGCATCACGCCGGACGAGTACGAGACCCGGGTGACGGACGCCTACGCGGCGGCCACGCTGGGCGACCTGCGGCCGCTGTTCCGCGACCTGCCGCCGCCGCACCCCGGCTTCTTCGGCCCGCCGCCGGTGCCGATGGCCCCGATGCCCCCGCCGATGCCGGTGTACGCGCCCCCGCCGCTGCCGGCGTACGCCCCGCAGTACTCCTACCGCTCGAAGACGGTGGCCGGGGTGCTGCAGATCGTCCTGCCGTTCGGCGTCGGCCGGTTCTACACCGGCCAGATCGGGCTGGGCGTGCTGCAGCTGTTCATCTGCATGATCACCTTCGGCTTCGGCGCGATCTGGCCGATCATCGACGGCATCGTGCTGCTGGCCAACGGCGGCCTGGACGCCGAAGGCCGCCCGCTGCGCCCCTAGCCCCGAGCACCCCAATGTGGCGTTGGTTGCGTCCAGCGCACCCAATGTGGCGTTCGGTGCGTCTGACGCACCGAACGCCACATTGGGGCGCTTGGGTCAGGACTCGCGGCGCTTGGCGAACGCCGTCGGGCGGTCCTCCCACGGGGCATCGGCCGGGCGGGACGAGGCCGCGCCGGTGAGCACCGCGTGCGCGGCCAGCACCCCGGACACCGTGGCGCCGTTGACCAGCTCGCCCGCCAGTGCCATCCGCACCGCCTCGGCGAGCGGGAACTTGCGGATCACCAGGTCCGCCTCCTCCTCGCCGAGCACGTCACGGTCCACATCGGACAGTCCGCGGGCCAGGAACACCCGCACGACCTCGTCGGTGAACCCGGGCGACGCCGCGACGTCGACCAGCGTCACCCACTCCGAAGCCGCCAGGCCGACCTCTTCGACCAGCTCGCGCTTGGCCGTGCCGACCGGGTCCTCGCCGAGGTGGTCGATCAGCCCGGCCGGCAGCTCCCACAGCCGGTGCCCGATCGGGTGCCGGTACTGGTGGATGAGCGTGACCTGCCGGTCGTCGTCCAGCGCGACGATCGCCACCGCGCCGAGGTGCTCGATCACCTCGCGGGTCGCGGTGCCGCCGCCCGGCATGACGACCTCGTCGACCCGGAGGCCGACGACCCGTCCGATGTGGACGTCCCGGCTGGCCGCGACGCTGAACTCGTGCTCGCCGGGCGCGGTCACCGGGCCGCCACCGGGGCCTCGGGCAGCTCGACCGGGAGCCGCTCGGCGACCTTGCGGTCCACCACGGCCTTGACGAACGCGCTGAACAGCGGGTGCGGCCGGGTCGGGCGGCTCTTCAGCTCGGGGTGCGCCTGCGTGCCGACGAAGAACGGGTGCTTGTCGGCCGGCAGCTCGACGAACTCGACCAGGCGGTCGTCCGGCGAGGTGCCGGAGAAAACCAGGCCCGCGTCCGAGAGCTGCTTGCGGTAGGCGTTGTTGACCTCGTAGCGGTGCCGGTGCCGCTCGGAGACCTCGGTGGTGCCGTACGCCTTCGCCGCCTGCGAACCCGGCTTGAGCTTCGCCGGGTAGGCGCCGAGCCGCATGGTGCCGCCCATGTCCCGCTCCCCCGCGACGACGTCGCGCTGGTCGGCCATGGTCGAGATCACCGGGTGCTTGGTGTTCTCGTCGAACTCCGACGAGCCCGCGTCCTCGATGCCGGCCAGGTGCCGCGCGGCCTCGATGACCATGCACTGCAGGCCGAGGCACAGCCCGAGCAGCGGCACGCCGCGGGTGCGGGCGTACTCGATCGCGCCGACCTTGCCCTCGATGCCGCGGATGCCGAAGCCGCCCGGGATCAGCACACCGTCCACATCGGACAGCACGGACGCCGCGCCGGACGCGGTCTGCGCGTCGTCGGAGGCGACCCAGACGATCTCGACCTTGGCGCGGTGGGCGAACCCGCCCGCGCGCAGCGCCTCGGTGACCGACAGGTAGGCGTCCGGCAGGTCGATGTACTTGCCGACGACCGCGATCCGCACGACCTCGTTCGGGTTGTGCACGCGGTCGAGCAGGTCGCCCCACACCGTCCAGTCGACGTCGCGGAACGGCAGCCCGAGGCGGCGGACGACGTAGGCGTCGAGCGCCTCGCCGTGCAGCACCTTCGGGATGTCGTAGATCGACCGCGCGTCCGGGCAGGCGATGACGGCCTCGGTGTCGACGTCGCACATCAAGCCGATCTTGCGCTTGAGGTCTTCCGGGATCTCCCGGTCGGCCCGGCAGACCAGCGCGTCGGGCTGGATGCCGATGTTGCGCAGCGCGGCGACCGAGTGCTGAGTCGGCTTCGTCTTCAGCTCGCCCGACGGCGCCAGGTACGGCACCAGCGAGACGTGCAGGAAGAAGCAGTGGTCGCGGCCGACGTCGTGGCGGACCTGGCGGCAGGCCTCCAGGAACGGCAGGGACTCGATGTCGCCGACCGTGCCGCCGACCTCGGTGATGACGACGTCGGGCGCCTGCCCGGCCTCGTCCGGCTCGGCGGCCGCGGTGATCCGGGCCTTGATCTCGTCGGTGATGTGCGGGATGACCTGCACCGTGTCGCCGAGGTATTCCCCGCGGCGCTCCTTGGCGATCACCTCGGAGTAGACCTGGCCGGTCGTGACGTTGGCCTTGCCGTCGAGATCGCGGTCGAGGAACCGCTCGTAGTGCCCGATGTCGAGGTCGGTCTCGGCGCCGTCGTCGGTGACGAACACCTCACCGTGCTGGAACGGGTTCATCGTCCCGGGGTCGACGTTGAGGTAGGGGTCGAGCTTCTGCATCGTGACGCGAAGCCCGCGTGCGGTAAGGAGCTGACCGAGGCTGGAAGCCGTGAGTCCCTTACCCAGAGAGGAGGCGACGCCTCCGGTGACAAAGACGTACTTGGTTGCCCGTGACTGAAGTCCCACGGGCCGCCAGCATATCCCAAGCCCGCGGATCCGCTCGCTGTGACATGCCCGAACCGCTTTTTGTGCCCCTGACCACCCCGTCGGGCTAACTCGAGGCCGTGACCTTCAGCCGGGGACGGCCGGTGAGCGCGCGGCTGCCCGGCAGCCGCCGCAGCACCTCGACGATCACGATCGTCAGCGCGATCGTCGCCAGGTAGATGATCAAGCTCAGCCAGGGCGCGCCGAAGCGTTCGGCCACGTGCGGGATCGCCGGGCCGAGCAGGGCCAGCGCGAGCGGGTGGACGAGGAAGATGCTGAACGACCGGTTCGCCGCCCACGAGACCAGGCGGGCGCCCCGGCCGCCTTCGCGGCGGCGTGCCGACCACCACGTGGTGAGCGCGTAGATCGCCGCGATCACCGTGAGGAACCACGGGATGAGGTACGGCTGGAACGGGTCGCTGGCCACCTGCGGGAACGTTCCACTGTGGACGGTGCGGAGGTAGTACCACTCGGTGCCCACCAGCACGGCGGCGAGCGCGCCGCCGAGCAGCAGCCGGTGCCGGCCGACCCAGGCGTGCACGGTTTCGAAGTGGAAGGCCACCACGGCACCGAAGAGCGTGTAGAACTGGTACGGCACGATCGTGGCGTACAGGTGCGTGATCGTCTCGTAGCTGACCCCGAACGGCTGGTACGTCATGAACAGCGTGACGCCGACCTGCACGGCCCCGCTGCCGGCCAGCAGCCACTTGTGCTTGCCCTCGGTCGCCCGCAGCAGCTTCATCAGCAGCGGGAACAGCAGGTACACCTGCATCGTCACGAGCAGGAAGTACAGGTGGTACCAGGCGCCGCCGGTGACGAGGTCCTTGAGCAGCAAGCGCATCGACGCCTCGAGCGAGCCCGGCTGCTGCGTTCCGGTGACCAGCGAAAACGCCCAGAAGAACATGGTCCACGCCAGGTAGGGCGTGGCGACCAGCGGCAGCCGCCGTCGCCAGAAGTCGCCGGGGGCGATCTCGCGGCCGCGGTTCTGGAACACCAGCACGAACCCGGTCAGCGCGAAGAACGCCTCCCGCGTGAAGTGCAGCGGCGTCTCGACGGCGTTGGCGCCGACGTCCTGCGCGAAGTTCGTCGCGCCCACCACGTGGATGAGGATGACGCACGCGAACGTGATCAACCGGAAGAGGTCGATCTGGTGCAGGTACGGCGCTTTCCCGCCTGGTCTCGCGAGGCGGGCGGGGGCTTCGAGAGTGGCCTGGGCAGTCGTCATCGTGCCGCCGTTCCGGCACCGTCGTCGGCGTGGTTCACGTTGTCAGACTTGCCACCCATTCTGTGAATTTCCCATGAAGCCACTGGGAAGCGCCTGTTGAGCGGGCTTCTGGGACGTGTCGGATATGCCACTTCCACTCAGGAAGCGAGGACCCGCCGATCATGTTAACGCGTGAGTTCTCCGGTACGCAGCGTGAGCTTCGTCATCAAGCTGTGACCTGCGGAAAGAGCGCGCGCAGCGTCACCTCGCGGTTGACGCGTACGTGCTCGACCGCGGAGGCCTTCGCCCGCTCGGCGTCCCCGGAGGCGATCGCCTCGTACAGCCGCCGGTGCTCGTCGAGCAGCTCGGTCCAGTGCTCGTTCTGGCTCGTGAGCCAGCGGAGCCGGCCTTCCAGGGGCTGGAGCATGGTCGTGAGCAGCGCGTTGCCCGCGATGGCGACGATCTCGTCGTGGAAGCGCGAGTTGAACGCGGCGATCCGGGCGGCGTCACCGCGAGCCGTCGCGCGGGCCGCGTCGGCGAGCGCGCGGTCGAGCCGCTTCAGCTCCGCCGCGCCCGCACGGGCCGCCGCCAGCCCGGCCGCGAGCCCTTCGAGGGCCTCCCGGACGTCGAACAGCTCCTCGACGTCGACGCGCGCCAGCTGCCGGACGACGATCCGGCGCGCCGACTGCTCGACGAGGAACCCCTCCGCCTCGAGCGCGCGGATGGCCTCGCGGACCGGGACGCGGGAGACGCCGAGGTCCTCGGCCAGCTCGCGCTCGACCAGCCGGTCACCCGGGCGGAGCCGGCCGGTCAGGATCCGTTCGCGCAGCTCGTCGCGCACGCGCTGACGGGTGGCCGCCAGGGGCTGCCGCTCGCTCGCCGTCGTCACCGGTCCCCCTCCTCACAAGCCTGTAACACGAGTTTACGGACCGGAGGGTTGACGGCGGCGGACCCGAGGGTGATATTTGGGATGCCAAATTTTGGTATCCCAAATCGCCGTCGCCGCACGTCGATCGGAGGCCTGCCTTGACCGCCGCCCCGCTCACCGAGAACCAGCAAGAGACGAGCCCACCGCCGGATCCCCGGCTTTGGAACGAGGACCTGGCCCCCGCGAAGGAACGCCGGTGGAAGGTCTACGACATCTTCGCGCTGTGGATGTCCGACGTGCACAACCTCGGCAACTACACCTTCGCCGCCGGCCTGTTCGTGCTCGGCCTGTCCGCCTGGCAGGTGTTCACCGCCCTGCTGTTCGGCTTCGTGATCATCTACTTCGGCATGAACCTGATGGGCCGGATCGGCCAGCGCACCGGCGTGCCGTTCCCGGTCGTCGCGCGGATCAGCTTCGGCACGTTCGGCGCCAACCTGCCCGCGCTGATCCGCGCGATCATCGCGATCTTCTGGTACGGCATCCAGACCTACCTCGCGAGCGTCGCCATCACGCTGCTCGTGCTCGCCATCGACCCGGGCCTGAAACCGCTGACCGAGCACGGTTTCCTCGGGCTGCACGCGCTCGGCTGGATCTGCTTCGTCGCGCTGTGGGCGGTCCAGGCGCTGATCCTGACCCGCGGGATGGAGTCGGTGCGCAAGTTCCAGGACTGGTGCGGCCCGGCGATCTGGGTCGTGATGATCGCGCTCGCCGTCTGGATCCTCGCCGCCGGGAACTGGCACATTTCCCTGACCAGCAGCCCGAAACAGCTTTCGGTGGGCGAGCAGATCCGGCAGTGGTTCGGCGCCGCCGGGCTGATCCTGGCCACCTACGGCACGCTGATGCTGAACTTCTGCGACTTCTCCCGCAACGCCCCGGACCAGAAGACGGTGAAGCGCGGCAACTTCTGGGGCCTGCCGATCAACTCGACGGCGTTCGCGCTGCTGTCGGTGATCGTCACCGCGGGGAGCATGCAGGTATTCGGCGAGGCCATCACCGACCCGGCCGAGCTGCTGTCCAAGGTGCACAACACGCCGGTGCTGATCGTCGGCGCGCTGACGTTCGCCGTCGCCACGATGGGCGTCAACATCGTCGCCAACTTCGTCTCCCCCGCCTACGACCTGGCCAACATCTGGCCGAAGCGGATCTCGTTCACCGTCGGCGGGCTGATCAGCGCGGTGGCCGCGCTGTGCGTGCTGCCGTGGAAGCTGTACTCCTCACCGGCGGTGGTCAACTACTTCCTCGGCGGGCTCGGCGCGTTCCTCGGGCCGCTGTTCGGGATCATGATCGTCGACTACTACCTGATCCGGCGGGGCGAGGTCGACGTCGCGCAGCTCTTCGTCGACGGCGGGGTCTACCCGCGGGTGAACCCGCGTGCGCTGGTGACGTTCTTCCCGACCGCCGCGCTCGCCGCGGTGATCGCGCTGGTGCCGTTCTTCGCGCCGGCCGCGCCCTACTCGTGGTTCATCGGGACGGCGTCGTCGGCGCTGCTGTACTTCGCGGTCTCGAGGAAGCACCGATGAGGATCGTCGTCACCAACTGCAACACCACCGAGGCGATGACGAAAGAGATCGAAGCCGGGGCCCGCGCGGCCGCGAGTCCCGGCACCGAGATCCTCGCCAGGACGCCGCGCTGGGGCCCGGAGTCGGCCGAGGGGTGGCTCGACAGCTTCCTGTCCGCCGCGGCCGTCCTGGACCTGTTGCGGGGCCTGGACGAGCCGTTCGACGCCGTCGTGCTCGCCGGGTTCGGCGAGCACGGCCGCGAGGGCGCCCGCGAGCTGCTGGACGTCCCGGTCGTCGACATCACCGAGGCCGCCGCGCACCTGGCGTGCCTGCTCGGCCGCCGCTACGGCGTGGTGACCACTTTGGACCGGACGTGCGGGCTGATCGAGGACAGCCTGCACGCCGCCGGCGTCGCGCAGAACTGCGTCGCGGTCACCGGCGCCGGGCTCGGCGTGCTGGAGCTGACCGACGAGCGCCGCACGGAATCGGCGCTGCTGACCGCCGGCCGCCGCGCGCGGGACGCCGGCGCGGAGGTGCTCGTGCTCGGCTGCGCCGGGATGACCGGGCTGGACCGGAAGATCGCGACGATGCTGGACATCCCGGTCATCGACGGCGTCGCCGCCGCGGTCCGGCTCGCGGAATCCCTGGTGGCGCTGGGACTGAAGACGAGCCGCGCGGGTTCGTACGCCCGGCCGCTGGACAAGCGGCGCACCTGGCCGCATTGACACCCGCCGCTCCGCCCGGTCAGAATCCCCACTGCCGTACCGCCGCCCGGTGACGACGTGGGGATTCTGACGTCCCCGTGAAGGGCGGTCGAAGTGCGAAAAGTCCTGGGCGCGCTGGCGCTGGCGGCGAGCGTGCTGGTCCCGGTCAGCGGGACGGCGGCGGCCGCGACGCCACCGCGCACGATCGTCACCGACGGCGCCAAGCTCGCGAAGGTCAAGCAGGCGATCCGCGCCGGCCACGCCACCCAAGCCCAGCGAGACGCGCTGAAAGTGGTGCTGGCCAAGGCGGACACCGCGCTGGCCGCCGGGCCGTGGTCGGTCATGGACAAGCCGTCCGCGCCGCCGAGCGGTGACAAGCACGACTACACGAGCCAAGCGCCGTACTGGTGGGCGAGCCGGCCGAAGACGCCGGAAAACCCGCAGGGCTGCCCGTACGTCAGCCGGGACGGCCAGCGCAACCCGGAAGCCGACGCGATCACCGACCACACCTACCGGATGTGGGCCTGGGACGCGATGTACTACCTTTCGCTGGCCTGGTACTACACCGGTGACGCGAAGTACGCGAAGCGGGCGGCCCTGGACATCCGGACCTGGTTCCTCGACCCGGCCACCCGGATGCACCCGAACATGACGTACTCGCAGATCATCCCGTGCAAGGACACGGTCAGCGGCACCGGGATCATCGACTCGACCCAGTCGTTCAGCCAGCTCATGGACGCGTTCGCGCTGCTCGACGGCGGCGCGCCCGGCTGGACCGCCCAGGACCGCTCGGGGATCAAGGCGTGGCTGGGCCAGTACCTGACCTGGATGCAGACCAGCCCGCAGGCGAAGCTGGAACTGGCCGCCACCAACAACCACGGCACGTTCCTCGACATGCAGAACGCGACGATCTCCGCGTACCTCGGCAAGAAAGACGCGGCTAGGAAGATCGTCCTGGACGCGGAGAACAAGCGGTTCCCGGTGCAGTTCGCCGCCGACGGCAGCCAGCCGCTCGAACTTTCGCGCACGATGTCGTGGCACTACGTCAACTTCAACCTCACCGCGTGGGGCCGCATGGCCGAAGTGGGCAAGAACCTCGGCGTCGACGTCTGGAAGTACCGGGCCCCGAACGGCGTGACCCTGCGGAAGGTCGTCGACCAGCTGATCCCGGGCGCCCTGCACGGCGCGGCCGCCTGGCCGCACCAGCAGATCGGCGTGTTCGACCAGTCGATCGCGGCGGACATCTTCCACGCGGCGGCCGAAGAGGCGCACGACTCCGACGCGGCGGCGGCGCTCAAGCAGCTGACCTTGCCCGCGGGCGGGGACACGTGGCCGGTGCGCGTTTCCTGCTTCCCCTTGGATCCGCCGCTGAAGTGAGCGGTCAGTTGCCGTTGGGGGTGCCGACCCCCGGCGCGGGGGCCTGGGCGTTGCCGGCGATGCCGTAGCGCCCGGCCCCGCCGTCGAGCTGTTCCTTCAGCGCCAGCACCGTGCTGACCCGCCCGGCCGACGAGTCGACGTTGTCCACAGTGGACAGGATCGACGTCGCCGAGGTGTCCGCGCGGACGACGCCGAGCGCGCCGGTGCCGTCGGCCGAACCGGCGTCGCCCGCGAGCACCGCGCCGGCGCCGGAGCGGTCGAGCTGCGTGGCGAAGCGGGCGATCGTCGCCGCGCGGTCGCCCGCGCCGTCGCCGGTCGCCTGTGCGCCGGTCAGCACGATCGCCAGCTGCGCCGGCTTGACGTCCCCGCCCGCCTTGACGAACCCGCCATCGGTGAGGCCGCCGATCGCGGCCGCGAGCTCCTCGCCCGAGGACTGCGGCTTCGCGGTGGTCTTGTCCAGCAGCAGCACCGAACCGAGGAGCGCCCCGGCGAGGGTGCCGGAGTCGCCCGCGGTCGGGAACTTCGAACCGGCCGGCTGCAGCCGCGTGACGACGTCGCGGAGCTGGTCGGCCTTGTCGGGGTCGGCGAACGCCGCGGTCAGCTGGACCTCGCCGGTCACCGAAGCGCCGGACTGGCCGATCAGCTGCTTCAGCGCGTCCCGGTCGGCCGGGCGCGCGTCCTCGGTGGTCACCAGCACCACCGACCGCTTGTCCAGCGCGCCGGCGACGACCTTCGGGCCCATCGAACCGGCGAACGCGTCGGCGTCGGCGAGCCGGGCGTTGAGCGCGTTGCGCTGCGCCTCGAGGTCGGAAACCTGGCTGCCGAGGTCCTTCTTCTCCCCCGCCAGCCCGGACAGCAGCGTGCCGTTCAGCGCGGTCGAGCCGAGCACGACGCCGACGGCCAGCGCGAGGAAGCAGGCGGCGATGGAAACGACGTGGTAGCGCAGCGAAATCACGTGAACAATCCCTTGACCCAGGCGAAGAGCGAATTCCAGGTGTCGCGGAGCCAGTCCAGGTAGACCGAGCCCACGTCGGACACCAGCAGGGCCGCGGCGACCACCACGACCGCGGCGAGCACGAGCAGGACGACCGCGCCGATCGACACCCGGCTGCGGTGCAGCGTCGCCACCGCTTTCCCGTCGACGAGCTTCGTGCCGAGCTTCAGCCGGGTCAGGAACGTCGACGGGTTCGAACCGGACCGGCCGTGGTCGAGGAATTCGCGCAGGGTCGCCTGGAACCCGACGGTGACGACGAGGCTCGCGCCGTGCGCGTCGGCCAGCAGCAGCGCGAGGTCTTCGGCGTTGCCGGACGCCGGGAACGTCACCGCGCCGATGCCGAGGTCCTGGATCCGCTCGACACCGGGGGCGTGCCCGTCCGGCGCGGCGGGCACCACGACCTCGGCGCCGCCGCGCAGGGTGGTGGTGCCGATGCCGGTGGGGTCGCCGACGATGATGTCCGGCGTGTAGCCCTGCACGCGCAGGGTGTCGGCGCCCGCGTCGACGCCGACCAGCACCGGTCGGTGCTCGGCGATGTACTTCTTGAGCTTCTTGAGGTCTTCGGCGTGCCCGTTGCCGCCCGCGACGACCAGCACGTGCCGGTCGCGGATCGGCGCCTTCAGCTCCGGCACGCCGACGCCGTCGAGGATCAGCGTGCGCTCGCGGCGCAGGAACTCGATGGTGTTGGCCGAGAACGCCTCGAGCTGCGTCGACATCCCGGCCTTGGCCTCGATCATCTGGTCGGCGACGCTGTCGGCGCTCTGCTCGATGCCCGAGGCGACCTGCCGCTCGCCGATGTAGACGACGCCGTCGAGCAGGCGCAGCTTCGTGCCGTCCTTGATCGTGCGCAGCAGCTCGCCACCGACCGAGTCGACGAGCGGGATGCCGGCCGCGACGAGGATTTCCGGGCCCATGTTCGGGAACCGGCCGGAGATCGACGGCGACGCGTTGACCACGCCGGCGACCTCCGCCTCCACCAGGGCGTCGGCCGTCGCGCGGTCGAGGTCCAGCTGGTCGAGCACGACGATGTCACCGGGACTGATCCGGCGCAGGAGCTCCCGGGTGCGGCGGTCGACCCGCGCGACCCCGGTGATCCCCGGGAGGGGTTCTTGGTTCCGCGTGAGCAGGCCGGTGAGCTTCATGTGGCCGATGGTGACAAATTTGCTCGTGGGACGAGGTACGCCACGCCGTAGCCGCTGTGACTCGTTGTGGTGAGCCCCGTCGCCATCCCCCGCGCGGGTCAGGCGTCGGACTCCTCCGACAGCGAGCCGAAGTCGAGGTTCAGCCAGGGGCTCGCCGGGTCCTGAAGGAGCTGGTGGTGGACCCGCACGGTCGCCGGGTACCACTCGCCGAAGTCGTCCCCCTCGGCGTGCAGCACCCGGCCCATGACGTACCCGGCGGACAGGTCGGCCCATGACTGGTGGTAGCGGCGCGCGAGCGAGCCGGCCTCGAGCACCATCAGCTCGGCGGTCAGCGCGTCGCAGTAGCCGGCCGCCAGCCCGGCGCGGGCGATGGCGACCGCCCGGCCGACGTCCCAGGACAGCGCCGTCGTCACGAACCCGTCCGCGTCGACCAGGCCGTCGGCGCGGAACCGCTGCTCGTAGCGGGACACCCGGCGGACGGTCTGGCGCAGTTCGTCGGCTTGGTCGGCGGCGTCGTTCTCCGCGCACCACCGGTCCACCAGCCCGGCCCAGGTCAGCGGGTCGAACTCGCCGCCCGGCAGCCCGTACTCGGCGGCGAACCGCAGGCGCAGCATGAGCACCAGGTTGCCGGGCGTCAGCGCGTAGCCGTCGCCGATCAGCCGGGTCATCGTCGCGCGCCAGCCCGGCGGGTCGGGCACGCTCCACCAGTCGCGCAGGCCCCGGACCTCGGCGACGTAGTCGTGGAAGCGCGCGTCCAGGACGTTCCACGGCGTGGCGTCCAGGACCGCCAGGTGCGCGCCGCAGGCGAGCGCGTGCGCGATCGGCCCTTCGAGGTGCCCGTACGGCGCGGTGATCAGCCGCTCGACCTGCTCCTCCAGCGGCGTGACGTCGTCGAGGTGCGCGTCGAGCCACGGCTGCAGCGTCGCTCCCGGCAGCCGCCACTCCCCGCGGGTGCCGCGGTTGAACACGACCCGCTCGTGCCGCCCGACGCCGTCGACCGCCCAGTCCAGCGCGCCGCTCATGGCCACGACGTCCGGGCCGAAGTCGGGTAGCGCACCGCGGGTGAAGACCTGCAGGAACTCGTCGCCGCCGGTCTCGAAGTAGACGTTCGGGAACGTCTCGGCCCGCTCGTCGAGGATGCTGCGGGCGTCCACCCGCCGGATCGGCACGAACAGCTCCTCGCCGGCGAGGAGACCGAGGTAGCGGTCGAGGTCCCCGTCCCGCCGCGAGGCGGCGAGCTGGGCTTCGACGTCGGCGGGCGGCGGCAGGATCACGGGGCGGCTCCCTCCGATCGGCCGGTCAGCACGACGAGCTTGCCCGCCGTCCGGTTGTGCTCCAGGTCGTCGTGCGCCTGCCGGATCTCGTCCATCGAGTACACCTTGGCCGGGCCGAGGCTCGCTTCGCCGTCGGCGATCCGGTCGAGGTGGCGCTGGAGGACGGGGGCGGGCAGGTCGTCCGCCTCACCACCATAAGCGGTCAGCCGCACCCCGGCGGGAAGGTAGCCGATCGGATAAAAATTCTTGACCGTCCACTGGTTCGACAGCATGCCGGTGAAGCAGACGGTCCCGTGCACACGGGTGGCGTTCAGGGTGTCCGGCAGGGTCGGCGTCCCGACGAGTTCGAGCGCGGCGTCGACGCCGTCCGGGACGATCTCCCGGACCTGCCGGGCGATGTCGCCGTCGTCCAGGAGCGGGTGGTCGACGCCGTGGGCGCGCAGGGTTTCGAGGCGGTCCCGCTGCCGCGTGGTGGCGAAGACGGTGGCGCCGAGGTCTTTCGCCAGTGCGGCGGTGGCGAACCCGAGGGCCGCGGTGCCGCCGCGGATCAGCAGGGTCTGCCCTTCGCGCAGGTCCAGCCCGGTGGTGAGGGAGCCGTACGCGGTCTGGAGCGTCTCCGGGACCTGGCCGAGGACCTCCCAGGGCAGCTCGGAGCGGAACGGGATGACCTGGCGCTCGGGGACCACGGTGTATTCGGCGTAGCCGCCGTCGAAGGTGCGGCCCATCCCGCCCATCATCGTGGCGACCTGCTGCCCGGGCTCGAACCCGCCACCGGCGTCGACGATCCCGACGGCCTCGATCCCGGGCACCCGCGGGAACGTGACGCCTTCGGCGAGCCCGAGCCGGGTGTGCAGCTCCGACCGGTTGAGCCCGAACGCCTTCACGGCGATCCGCACCCAGCCGGGTTCCACCTCCGGCAGCGGGAGCTCCTTCAGTTCGAGGTTCTCGACCGGCCCGGGTTCCCGGAGTACCACCGCGCGCATCCTGGGTCCTTTCTTCGCAAGCGAACAGTCCGCACAACAACTGTCCGCGCGAGTAGTATTCCCGGGGTGAGCCTGTCCCGAGACCACGACGCGGCGTGGCGCGGTTTCCTGCGTTCGTCGGCGCTGCTGCTGCGCGTGCTCGACGCCGAACTGCGGGCGGCGCACGGGATGTCGCACCGCACGTACGACGCGCTGGTCCAGCTTTCGGAGGCGCCGGACCGGCGGCTGCGCATGAAAGACCTCGCCGACGCGCTCGTGCACAGCGCGAGCGGGCTGACCCGGGTCGTGGACGGCCTCGAGTCCGCGGGCTACGCGCGGCGCGAACCGGACCCGGCGAACCGCCGGTCCACGCTGGTGGTGCTGACCCCCGCTGGTCTCGCCGCTCTGGAGTCGGCGTGGCCCACGCACGTGCGCGGGGTCCAGCGCCACTTCGCCGGCCACGTCAGCCGGGAGCAGGCGCGCGTGCTCGCGGAGGTGTTCCGCGGCATCACCGCGGACCTGGACTGACCGCTCGCCCGCGGTGTCTTGAATGAGTCATTCAGGTCGCCGGCGGTCTTGAATGACTCATTCAAGACCGCCGACCGGCGCTACTTCTTCTTCGCCGCCCGCTTCCGCTTCGGCGTGAACTCGGCCTTGTCCTTCTCCGCCGTGGCCAGCAGTTCCTCCGCGTGCGCCCGCCCGGTCTCGTTGTCCATCCCGGCGAGCATCCGGGCGAGCTCGCTGACCCGCTCGGCCTGCTTCAGGTTCTTCACGCCGCTGCGCGTCACGCCGCCCTTGTGGCCCTTGTCCACCACCAGGTGCTGGTCGGCGAAGGCCGCCACCTGCGGCAGGTGCGTCACCACCAGGACCTGGTGGGTGCGCGCCAGCCGCGCCAGCCGGCGGCCGATCTCGACCGCCGCGCGGCCGCCGACACCGGCGTCCACCTCGTCGAACACCAGCGTCTGCACCGTGTCGGCGTGGGCCAGGACCACCTCGATCGCCAGCATCACCCGCGACAGCTCACCGCCGGACGCCGCCTTGTGCACCGGCAGCGGCGGGGCTCCGTCGTGGGCACGCAGCAGCAGCTCGACGTCGTCGACGCCGTCCGCGCCCGCGTGCACCGCGCGGCCGTCGATGGTCAGCGCGTGCGTGTCGCCGTGTTCGGCGGGACGCTGCTCGACCGTGACCTCGATCGCCGCCTGGCCCATCGCGAGGCCGGACAGCTCGCGGGTGATCTCCGCGGCCAGCTCGGCCGCCGCCTTCTCCCGCGCCGCCGACACCTCGGCGGCGTGCGCGGACAGCTGCACCCCGAGCTGGTCGCGCCGCAGCGCCAAACCGGACAGCGCCTCCTCCGACGTGTCCATCGACTCCAGCCGGCGCCGGGCGTCGTCGGCCCAGGCGAGCACGCCGTCGACGTCAGCCGCGTACTTGCGGGTCAGCCGCTTGAGGTCGGCCTGGCGGGCCAGGACCTTCTCCAGCAGCGCCGGGTCGGCGTCCAGCGTCTCGACGTAGCTGCCCAGCTCGGCCCCGACGTCGGCGAGCAGCACCGACGCCTCCTCGAGCCGCGGCGCCAGGTCACGCAGCACGGAGTCCTCGGACGTCGAAAGCCGCCGCAGCGCTTCCGAGACCAGGCCGGCCGCACCGGGGGCGTCCGGATCGCCGTCGGGGGAACCGGAAACGGCGACGTGCGCCTCGGTCGCGGTCGCGCGCAGCTCGTCGACCGCCGCGAGCCGCTTGATCTGCTCGGTGAGCTCGACGTCCTCGCCCGGCTCGGGCGCGACGGCGTCGATCTCGGTGAGCCCGTGCTTGAGCAGGTCGGCCTGCTGGGCCATCTCCCGCGAGCGCGTCGACCGTTCGGTCAGCTCGGCGATCACCGCCAGCCACTCCGCCCGGACCTCCTGGTAGGCGCTCAGCGGCTTCGCCACGGCGTCCCCGGCGAACCGGTCGATCACCGCGCGCTGCTCGGCCGGGCGCAGCAGCCGGAGCTGGTCGTTCTGCCCGTGCACCGCGATCAGCTGTTCGGACAGCTCCGCGAGCACGCCGACGGGCACGGACCGCCCGCCGAGGTGGGCGCGCGACCGCCCGTCGACAGCGACCGCCCGCAGCGCGATCACGCTGCCGTCCTCGTCCACGTCGGCACCCGAATCGGTGACGATCCGCTCGGCGCCTTCGACACCGGCGTAGGTGAACCGCCCTTCGACGAACGCCTTGAGCATCCCCGTCCGGACCTTGGACACCTCGGCCCGGCCCCCGGACAGCAGGTGCAGCCCGGTGACGACCATGGTCTTCCCGGCACCCGTCTCACCGGTCACGACGGTGAAGCCCGCGTGCAGTTCCAGCAGGGCGTCCTCGATGACTCCGAGGCCCTGGATGCGCATCTCGGCCAGCACGCCGCCTACCGTAGCGGCCACCACCGACACTCTGCGCGTGCGGGCACCCGGCGAGTCGCCGATATGTTCGAACGAAGCGCCGAACGGTGCCTATTCGCCGGGGTGCGCGTGGCGCTCGCGCCAGCTCTTCACCGGCAGCGAGAACTTCTGGACCAGCCGATCCGTGAACGGCCCGTCCCACAGGCGGACCAGCCGCACCGGGGTCGTGCCGCACGTGACCCGCACCCGCACGCCCGGCGGCAGGTCGATGTGCCGGGTCCCGTCGCAGGTCAGGACGGCCGACGAGCCGTCCGGGTCGATCCCGACGGTGATCACCGAGTCCCGCGAGACGACCAGCGGCCGCGCGAACATCGCGTGCGCGTTGCTCGGCACGACCAGCAGCGCCTGGACGTCCGGCCAGATGATCGGGCCGCCCGCCGAAAACGCGTACGCCGTCGAACCGGTCGGTGTGGCGCAGAGCACACCGTCGCAGCCGAACGCCGACACCGGCCGGCCGTCCACCTCGATCAGCGCGTCGAGGACCCGCTCGCGCGTGCTCTTCTCGACGCTGGCTTCGTTGAGCGCCCAGGTGCGGGCGACCTCTTCGCCGCCGTGGCTGACCGTGACGTCGATGGTCATCCGCTCTTCGACCTGGTAGTCGCCGTCGACGACGCGCTGCACGGTGTCAGCCAGCGCGTCCGAGTCGGCCTCGGCGAGGAAGCCGACGCGCCCGAGGTTGACGCCCAGCACCGGCACCCCGGCGGGCCGGGCCAGCTCGGCCGCGCGCAGCAACGTGCCGTCGCCACCGAGGACGAAGACCAGCTCGACGCCCTCGGCGGGGTTGTCGTCCGGGTCCACGACGGTGCAGGTGGCGCCGACGCCGTGCTCGTCGGGGTTGATCAGCGCGCAGACGTCCTGCTCGATCACCCGGATCCGGATGCCGGCCTTGGCGAAGCGCGCCGAAACCTCGCGCGCGGCCTCGCCCGTCGCCTCGCGATCGGGGTGCACCATGAGGAGCACTTCACGTTCCGTGGTCATGCGGGCCCTTCCTCGACGGCGGTTCGGACGAGCCGCTCGGCCTCAGACCTGTCTACCGCGTCCACAGTGGACTCGGCCACGTGTTCTTTCTTCAGCCACACGAAGTACTCGACGTTCCCGGACGGCCCCGGCAGCGGGCTCGCGGTCACCCCGCGCAGCGCGAGCCCGAGCTTCGCGGCCTCGTCGATGACGGTGAGCACGGATTCGGCACGCAGTTCCGGGTCGCGGACCACACCGCCGCTGCCGAGCCGGTCCTTGCCCACTTCGAACTGCGGCTTGACCATCGGCACCAGGTCGGCGCCTTCGCGCGCGCAGGCGGCGAGCGCGGGCAGCACGAGCTTCAGGGAGATGAACGAGAGGTCTCCGACGACAACGTCGACCTGGCCGCCGAGGTCGTCGGGAGAGAGGTTGCGAACATTGGTGCGGTCCATGACCACGACCCGTTCGTCAGTGCGGATCCGCCAGTCGAGCAGGCCGCGGCCGACGTCGGCGGCGATCACGGTCGCGGCGCCGTTGCGGAGCAGGACGTCGGTGAAGCCCCCGGTGGACGCGCCGGCGTCGAGGCAGCGCTTGCCCTCGACACTCAGGTCGGTGAACGCTTCCAGCGCGCCGAGCAGCTTGTGCGCCCCGCGCGAAGCCCAGCCGGGGTCGTCCTCGTCCTTGACGACGATGGGCGCGTCGGTCTCCACGCCGGTGGCGGGCTTGCTGGCCACCATGCCGCGGACGGTGACCTTGCCGCCGGTGATCAGGGCCGACGCCTGTTCGCGCGACCGGGCGAGGCCGCGCCGAACCAGTTCCGCGTCGAGGCGGGCCCGCTTGGGCACGCCGGTCAGACCTTGTCGATGCTGGACAGGGCGACGGTCAGCTCGGTGTGCACGGCGTCGAAACGCTCCACGTGCTCGGCGAGCGGCAGCGCGTCCAGGTCGTCCAGCCCGGCGACGGCTTCGTCGATGCCGGCGCGCGGGTCGGTCTGCTGCGAGAACGAACCGGGCGGAGGGCCCGGGACGGGGTAGGGATGCACGTTGCGAACGGTAGCAGTCAGTGCAGCCGGGCCTTCGCGTCCTCGCCGAGTTCGGTGACACCGGTCTCCCAGGCCACGTGGCACAGCGCGCGGAGCAGGTCCAGGTCGTCGCCGTCGCCGGTCGCTTCCAGGACGCCGTCCCGGGTGGTCACGGACCAGCCGGGACGCGGCCCGATCTTGAGGTCCTCGGGCCGCTCGGTGAGCGCGGTGAGGTCCTTGGCCAGGTAGGTCCCGCGTTCGGCGGGGACGGCCTCGATCAGCTGCCGCGGCGTCGCGACCCCGGAGAGCACGACCAGCGAGTCGATGCCCGCGGCGACCGCGCCGGCGATGTCGGTGTCGAGCCGGTCGCCGACGACCAGGGGCCGCTCCGCGCCCGCCGAGCGGGCAGCGGTCTCGAACAGCAGCGGCTGCGGCTTCCCGGCGACGAGGGGTTCGACGTCGGTGGCGGTGCGCAGCGCGGCGACCATCGAGCCGTTGCCGGGCAGCAGGCCGCGTTCGCTGGGCAGCGTCGCGTCGACGTTGCAGGCGACCCACAGCGCGCCCGCGCGGATGGCCAGGCAGGCCTCGGCGAGCGCGGCCCAGGTGTTGTCGGGCGAGTGGCCCTGGACGACCGCCTTGACGTCGTCCCCGTTTTCCCGCACCGGCGTCAGCCCCGCCCCGGCGACCTCGGCGGCCAGCGACTCGGTGCCGACGACCAGGACCTCGGCCCCGGGCGCGAGCCGGTCCTTCAGCAGGACGACGCCGGCCTGCGCGCTGGTGTGCACCTCGTCGACACCGGCGGGCATGCCGAGACCGGTGAGGTGCGCGACGACCTCACCGGGCGCCTTGGAGGCGTTGTTCGTGACGAACCGGACGGGTGTGCCGTGCTCGCGGACCGCGCGGACCGTCTCCGGGGCGCCCGGGATCACCCGGGCGCCGTGGTAGACGGTGCCGTCGAGGTCGAACAGGACGGCGTCGTAGGCCGCGAGCAGGGCGTCACTCATCGGTCTCGGCTTTTTCGGCGGCGGCCTGGTCCTCGTCCTTCGGCCCGTTGGCCAGTTCGGCGGCCCGCTCGGCGGCGTCGGTCTCGTCGTCCTCGTCGGCCTCGGCCGAGTTCAGGAACCACCGCACGGCCTCGTCCTCGCGCCCGGCGGCGGCGAGGTTGTCGGCGTAGGCGTAGAAGAGGCGCGCGCTCCACGGGTCACGCTTCTCGGCCTTGAGGTCATCGCCTTGGAGTGAGACGACGGCGGCGTCGAGCTGCCCGAGGTCCCGCCGCGCCCCGGCGGCGACGATCGCGAGCTCGACCTGAACGGCCTTCGGCAGCTTCGCCGTGTCGGCCTCCTTCGCCAGGTCCAGCGCCCGCTCCGGCCGGCCGAGAGCCCGCTCGGCGTCGGCGATGATGGCGATGTGGTCGTCCGTCCGCGTCATCCGCCGGACGGCCCGCAGTTCGGAGAGGGCTTCGGACCAGTTGCCGGCGTGGTAGGCGACGAGCCCGAGCGCTTCCCGGACGATCGGCACGCGCGAGGCCTTCGCCTTGGCGTACTTGGCGTGTTCGAGCGCGGCCTCGGGATCGCTGTCGATCAGCCCCCCGGCGGCGACGAGGTGCTTCCCGACGGTCTCGGCCAGCCCCTTCGGCAACGTCCTCAGCTCGCGGCGAGCGTCTTCGTCGAGGTCGGAGAACTCGACGTCCTCGGGCAGCTCTGGCGCCTCGAGGAGCTCCTTGGCCAGAGCTTCGTCATCGAGCGCGGCGCCGACCTTGGGCCTCGGCCCACGCACGGGACGGTCGTCCCGGTGCTTGAAGTCCCCACCGGACCCCGCACCCCGGCCTTCCCACCGCGGCTTGCGATCCCCGTAGGACGCCTTGCCCTGCGGCCGCCCGGCGCGATCGTCGGAGCGGTTGCCGTGGCTGCCGCTGCGACGGTCATCGCGGTCGCCGGAGTCGCGGCCGCTGTAGCCGCCGCTGCTCGGCCGGCCGGAGTCCCGGTCGCCGTCGCTGCGCCGGTCGTCGCGACCGCTGTAGCTGCCGCTGCGCCGGTCATCGCGACCGCCCGAGTCGCGGTTGGTGTACCCGCCGCTGCGCCGATCGTCGCTGCTGCGGCCGCCGCCCGACCGGCTGCCGGAGTCGCGGTTGTACCCACCACCGCGGCTGCCCGAGTCACGGTCGCCGTAGCCGCCACCGCGGCGATCGTCGCGGTCGCCGGTGTTGCCACCGCCCGACCGGCTGCCGGAGTCGCGGTTGTACCCACCGCCGCGGCTGCCCGAGTCACGACCGCTGTAGCCACCGCCGCGACGGTCGTCACGACCGCCGGAGTCCCGGCTGCCGTAGCTGCCACTGCGGCGGTCGTCGCGGTCGCCCGAGGTCCGCCCGCTGTAGCTGCCGCCGCGACGGTCATCGCGGTCGCCGGTGTTCCGGCTGTTGTAGCCGCCCGGCCGGCTGCCCGAGTCCCGGTTGCCGTACCCACCGCCGCGACGGTCGTCGCTGTTGCGGCCGGCGTAGCCACCGCTCGAGCGGCTGCCGGAGTCGCGATCACCGCTGCGGCCGGTGTAGCCACTGTTCGACCGGCCGGAATCGCGGGAGCCGTAGCCTCCGCCCGATCGGTTGCCGGAGTCGCGATCGCCGCTGCGGCCGCCGTAGCCACCGCTGGATCGGTTGCCGGAGTCCCGGTCACCGCTGTTGCGGGAGCCGTAGCCACCGCTCGACCGGCTGCCGGAGTCGCGATCGCCGCTGCGGCCTGCGTAACCACCGCTCGACCGACTGCCGGAGTCCCGGTCACCACTGTTGCGGCCTGCGTAGCCTCCGCTCGATCGGTTGCCGGAGTCCCGGTCACCGCCGCTGCGGCCCGCGTAACCACCGCTGGACCGGCTGCCGGAGTCGCGATCGCCACTGTTGCGGCCGCCGTAGCCTCCACTCGGCCGGCTGCCGGAGTCGCGGTCGCCGGTGTTGCGGCCGCCGTAGCCACCGCTCGGCCGGGTGCCGGAGTCGCGGGTGCCGCGGCGGTCGTCGCGGCCGCTCTCGCGGCTCTGACCTGTGCCGCTTCCGCGCTGGTCGCGGTCACGGGGACCGTCGCCGCCGCGGAAGGGCTTGCCGCCGCCGCGGACTCCGCGGTCGTCGCGGCGAGGCCGGCCCTGGTGTCCGCCGTCGCGGCCGCCGCGGTCCTGGCGCGCTCCGCGCCGGTCTCCCCGGGGTGCGTCCGACCGGTCCCGGGAGCCTTCGTCCCGGCGTGCCGATCGGCCGGACCCATCATCGCTTGAGTCTCGTCGACCGAACTCGGACACCTGGCCTCCTGCCATGGAAAAATCTTGTTCTGGACATACGCGTACGGCCCGTTAGGGCAGCCAACTGGCTATCCTAACGGGCCGTACGGAAGGTAAGTTCGGCGGTGTCCTACTCTCCCACAACCCTTCGGTTGCAGTACCATCGGCGCTGTCAGGCTTAGCTTCCGGGTTCGGAATGGGACCGGGCGTTTCCCTGACGCTATAACCACCGAAACACTCCGAAACAACACACACGCTTCCGTGTGGTGTTTCAGAACCGTAGAGTGGATGCGCAACATCTTCGTAGACAAGTCCTCGGCCTATTAGTACCAGTCAACTCGACAACACATTACTGTGCTTCCATTTCTGGCCTATCAACCCAATGGTCTCTTGGGGGCCTTAACCCACAAAGGGTGGGATACCTCATCTTGGAACAGGCTTCCCGCTTAGATGCCTTCAGCGGTTATCCCTTCCGAACGTGGCCAACCAGCCATGCCCTTGGCAGAACAACTGGCACACCAGAGGTTCGTCCGTCCCGGTCCTCTCGTACTAGGGACAGCCTTCCTCAAGTATCCTACGCGCGCGGCGGATAGGGACCGAACTGTCTCACGACGTTCTAAACCCAGCTCGCGTGCCGCTTTAATGGGCGAACAGCCCAACCCTTGGGACCTACTCCGGCCCCAGGATGCGACGAGCCGACATCGAGGTGCCAAACCATGCCGTCGATATGGACTCTTGGGCAAGATCAGCCTGTTATCCCCGGGGTACCTTTTATCCGTTGAGCGACACCCCTTCCACCAGGAGGTGCCGGATCACTAGTCCCGACTTTCGTCCCTGCTCGACATGTCTGTCTCACAGTCAAGCTCCCTTGTGCACTTGCACTCAACACCTGATTGCCAACCAGGCTGAGGGAACCTTTGGGCGCCTCCGTTACTCTTTAGGAGGCAACCGCCCCAGTTAAACTACCCATCAGGCACTGTCCCTGAACCAGATCATGGCCCGAGGTTCAGATTCCCAATTCGACCAGAGTGGTATTTCAACAACGACTCCACCACAACTAGCGTTGCAGCTTCACAGTCTCCCACCTATCCTACACAAGCCGAACCGAAAACCAATACCAAACTATAGTAAAGGTCCCGGGGTCTTTCCGTCCTGCCGCGCGTAACGAGCATCTTTACTCGTAGTGCAATTTCGCCGGGCCTGTGGTTGAGACAGCCGGAAAGTCGTTACGCCATTCGTGCAGGTCGGAACTTACCCGACAAGGAATTTCGCTACCTTAGGATGGTTATAGTTACCACCGCCGTTTACTGGCGCTTAAATTCTCAGCTTCGCCCCGAAAGGCTAACCGGTCCTCTTAACGTTCCAGCACCGGGCAGGCGTCAGTCCATATACATCGTCTTGCGACTTCGCATGGACCTGTGTTTTTAGTAAACAGTCGCTTTCCGCTGGTCTCTGCGGCCACCCACCCCTAGCCTGTAAAAAGCTTCAGGATGTTTGGCCCCCCTTCTCCCGAAGTTACGGGGGCATTTTGCCGAGTTCCTTAACCACAGTTCACCCGATCGCCTTGGTATTCTCTACCTGACCACCTGTGTTGGTTTGGGGTACGGGCCGTGCATGCACTCACTAGAGGCTTTTCTCGGCAGCATAGGATCACTCTACTTCGCCTCAAACGGCTACGCATCACGTCTCAGCCTACGTGAGTGGCGGATTTGCCTACCACTCGGCCTACACGCTTACACCAGGACAACCATCGCCTGGCGGAGCTACCTTCCTGCGTCACCCCATCGCTTGACTACTACGAAATCAGGTCCCACGCTCCCACACCACCATCCACCCGAAGGCTTCAAGCGACGGCTTTGGGTGGTTAGTATCAAACGCCTCGTCATGGGCGCACATGCTCGGGTACGGGAATATCAACCCGTTGTCCATCGACTACGCCTGTCGGCCTCGCCTTAGGTCCCGACTTACCCTGGGCGGATTAGCCTGGCCCAGGAACCCTTGGTCATCCGGCGGCAGAGTTTCTCACTCTGCATTCGCTACTCATGCCTGCATTCTCACTCCCACACCCTCCACGACTGGCTTCCGCCGCCGCTTCCCTGGATGCAGGACGCTCCCCTACCCATCCATACCACTAGACAACACCCTCAAGGAGTGAAGCCGATGTAACGCATGAATGACACAGCTTCGGCGGTGTGCTTAAGCCCCGCTACATTGTCGGCGCAGGACCACTTGACCAGTGAGCTATTACGCACTCTTTCAAGGGTGGCTGCTTCTAAGCCAACCTCCTGGTTGTCTGGGCAATCCCACATCCTTTCCCACTGAGCACACACTTAGGGGCCTTAGCTGGTGTTCTGGGCTGTTTCCCTCTCGACGACGAAGCTTATCCCCCGCCGTCTCACTGCCACGCTCTCACTAACCGGTATTCGGAGTTTGGTTGATTTCGGTAACCCGGTAAGGCCCCTAGACCATCCAGTAGCTCTACCCCCGGCAAGAAACACGTGACGCTGCACCTAAATGCATTTCGGGGAGAACCAGCTATCACGGAGTTTGATTGGCCTTTCACCCCTACCCACAGCTCATCCCCTCAGTTTTCAACCTAAGTGGGTTCGGGCCTCCACGACGTCTTACCGTCGCTTCACCCTGGCCATGGGTAGATCACTCCGCTCGGGGTCTAGACCACGCGACTCAATCGCCCTATTCAGACTCGCTTTCGCTACGGCTACCCCACACGGGTTAACCTCGCCACGCAGCACTAACTCGCAGGCTCATTCTTCAAAAGGCACGCCATCACCCATCACAGGCTCTGACGGCTTGTAGGCACACGGTTTCAGGTACTCTTTCACTCCCCTCCCGGGGTACTTTTCATCTTTCCCTCACGGTACTCGTCCGCTATCGGTCTTCAGGAAGTATTTAGGCTTACCGGGTGGTCCCGGCAGATTCACAGCAAATTCCACGAGCTCGCTGCTACTCGGGAACACCACCAAGGTCCTTGAAACTGGTTTTCGCGTACGGGGCTCTCACCCACTCCGGCCCGCCATCCCAAGCGGTTCCACTAACCAGCACAACAACCCGAAGAAATGTCAGTCTCTTCAAGGCGGGTCCCACAACACCGCACATACAACGCCTGACAGCTTGACATACGCACGGTTTAGCCTCTTCCGCTTTCGCTCGCCACTACTCACGGAATCACGGTTGTTTTCTCTTCCTACGGGTACTGAGATGTTTCACTTCCCCGCGTTCCCTCCACACACCCTATATATTCAGGTGCGGGTAACACCACATCACTGGTGCTGGGTTTCCCCATTCGGAAATCCTCGGATCACAGCTCGGTTGACAGCTCCCCGAGGCTTATCGCAGCCTCCTACGTCCTTCATCGGCTCCTGAAGCCAAGACATCCACCATGTGCCCTTAACAACTTGACCACAAAGATGCTCGCATCCACTCTACAGTTCTCAAACACCACACCAGAAACAAACGTCCCTAGGGGGGTTAGCCCCTCGGCGTGTTGCCTCAGGACCCAACAGTGTGCACAGCGAACAACCCACCACCCAGCTCCACGACCGGGGTTCCACGCGAAGCAAGCTCCGCAGTACTAGCCGGCGGTATCACTACCGCGGTGAGCCTTAACCAGTAGTTCCACAATTCCTTGAGCAACCAGAACAACACCACATTCGGGTGTTAAACCCTGGCCACCCCAGCAAGCTGAGCTCACTGGATGTGTTGTGCTCCTTAGAAAGGAGGTGATCCAGCCGCACCTTCCGGTACGGCTACCTTGTTACGACTTCGTCCCAATCGCCAGTCCCACCTTCGACCACTCCCTCCCCGAAGGGTTGGGCCATGGGCTTCGGGTGTTACCGACTTTCATGACGTGACGGGCGGTGTGTACAAGGCCCGGGAACGTATTCACCGCAGCGTTGCTGATCTGCGATTACTAGCGACTCCGACTTCACGCAGTCGAGTTGCAGACTGCGATCCGAACTGAGACCGGCTTTAAGGGATTCGCTCCACCTCGCGGTATCGCAGCCCTCTGTACCAGCCATTGTAGCATGTGTGAAGCCCTGGACATAAGGGGCATGATGACTTGACGTCATCCCCACCTTCCTCCGAGTTGACCCCGGCAGTCTCCCACGAGTCCCCGCCATGACGCGCTGGCAACGTAGGATAAGGGTTGCGCTCGTTGCGGGACTTAACCCAACATCTCACGACACGAGCTGACGACAGCCATGCACCACCTGTACACCAACCACAAGGGAAGCCCCATCTCTGGGGATGTCTGGCGCATGTCAAGCCCAGGTAAGGTTCTTCGCGTTGCATCGAATTAATCCACATGCTCCGCCGCTTGTGCGGGCCCCCGTCAATTCCTTTGAGTTTTAGCCTTGCGGCCGTACTCCCCAGGCGGGGCGCTTAATGCGTTAGCTACGGCACGGACAACGTGGAATGTCGCCCACACCTAGCGCCCAACGTTTACAGCGTGGACTACCAGGGTATCTAATCCTGTTCGCTCCCCACGCTTTCGCTCCTCAGCGTCAGTATCGGCCCAGAGACCCGCCTTCGCCACCGGTGTTCCTCCTGATATCTGCGCATTTCACCGCTACACCAGGAATTCCAGTCTCCCCTACCGAACTCAAGTCTGCCCGTATCGACCGCACGCTCCACGTTAAGCGTGGAGATTTCACGGCCGACGCGACAAACCGCCTACGAGCTCTTTACGCCCAATAAATCCGGACAACGCTCGCACCCTACGTATTACCGCGGCTGCTGGCACGTAGTTAGCCGGTGCTTCTTATCCAGGTACCGTCACTTGCGCTTCGTCCCTGGCGAAAGAGGTTTACAACCCGAAGGCCGTCATCCCTCACGCGGCGTCGCTGCATCAGGCTTGCGCCCATTGTGCAATATTCCCCACTGCTGCCTCCCGTAGGAGTCTGGGCCGTGTCTCAGTCCCAGTGTGGCCGGTCACCCTCTCAGGCCGGCTACCCGTCGTCGCCTTGGTAGGCCATTACCCCACCAACAAGCTGATAGGCCGCGGGTTCATCCTGCACCGCCAGAACTTTCAACCACCCACCATGCGGTAGGAGGTGATATCCGGTATTAGACCTCGTTTCCAAGGCTTATCCCAGAGTGCAGGGCAGATTACCCACGTGTTACTCACCCGTTCGCCACTCATCCCCACCCGAAAGTGGTTCAGCGTTCGACTTGCATGTGTTAAGCACGCCGCCAGCGTTCGTCCTGAGCCAGGATCAAACTCTCCAACAATGAATAGTTTAATCGAGGCAATTTCTTGCTTCTCAAAGGAAACCCCGACGAGGGGGTTTCATATATAAGCTCTACTGGCTTAGTTCACTAGCACACTGTTGAGTTCTCAAGCAACACACCCCGAGTTCGCCGCGTTCCAGCGGCCCGCTCGAAGCGAGTCATTCCTAGCAGTTTTTGGCGGGACACCCACTCAATCGCGATCCGCGAGAGCTTGGTTCGTGTCCCGGCGGCCACCCGGTTTCCCTGGCGACTTGGAGAACTTTACACCCCCTCCAGGGGCCCGGAACAGGGGGGTACCTTAACCGCGTTCCCGCAGGCCAGGCCCCTGTTTCGGGCCGCCGGAGGCCGGTCAGCCGCCGAGCGCGACGCCGGCGACGTTGCGCTTGCCCTTGCGGACGACGAGCCACTTGCCGTGCAGGGCGTCGCCCGGCGCCGGCTTCCACTCCTCGTCCGCGATCTTCACGTTGTTGACGTACGCGCCGCCCTCCTTGAGCGTGCGGCGCGCGGCGCCCTTGCTGTCCACCAGTCCCCCGGCGAGCAGCAGGTCGACGATCGTCGGCTCGCCCGACGGGTCGACCTTGCCGTTCGGCACCTCGGCCATCGCCGCGTCGAGGGTGCGTTCGTCCAGGTCGCCGAGCTCGCCGCGGCCGAACAGGGCCTGGCTGGCGGTGATGACCTGCCGGGTCTGCTCCTCGCCGTGCACGAGGACGGTGAACTCCTCCGCCAGCCGCTTCTGCGCGGCGCGCAGGTGGGGGCGCTGTTCGGTGTCCTCGGCCAGCGCGGCGATCTCCTCCCGGTCGAGGAAGGTGAACATCCGCAGGTAGCGGATGACGTCGGCGTCACCGACGTTCACGAAGTACTGGTACCAGGCGTACGGCGAGGTCATCTCCGGGTCGAGCCAGAGGTTCCCGCCCCCGGTGGACTTGCCGAACTTGCGGCCCTCGGCGTCGGTGACCAGCGGCGCGGTCAGCGCGTGCGCGCTCGCGCCGTCGGTCCGGCGGATCAGGTCGACCCCGCCGACGAGGTTGCCCCACTGGTCGGACCCGCCGACCTGCAGCTTGCAGCCGTACTGGCGGTGCAGCTGCAGGTAGTCCTGCGACTGCAGGAGCAGGTAGCTGAACTCGGTGTACGACATGCCGTCGCCTTCGAGCCGCCGCTTCACCGTCTCCCGGTTGAGCATGACGTTGATCGAGAAGTGCTTTCCGACGTCGCGCAGGAACTCCAGGGCGCTCTGCTGCCCGGTCCAGTTCAGGTTGTTTTCGACGATCGCGCCGGTCGGCGAGTCGTCGAAGTCGACGAACCGCTCGAGCTGGCCGCGGATGCGCCCGGCCCACTCGGCGACGACGTCGAGGGTGTTCAGCGTGCGCTCGCCGGTGTCGCGCGGGTCGCCGATCATCCCGGTCGCGCCGCCGGCCAGCACGATGGGCCGGTGCCCCGCGCGCTGGAAGCGCTTGAGCATGAGCAGCGGGACCAGGTTGCCGGCGTGCAAGCTGGGCGCGGTCGGGTCGAAGCCGCAATAGAGCGTCACGGGACCCTGGTCGAGCTCGCGCCGGAGGGCGTCGATGTCGGTGGACTGCGCGATCAGGCCGCGCCAGGACAGCTCGTCGAGGATGTGTTCGCTCACGCCTGTAGATCCTCCCGCACCTGGTCAACCGACTAACTGGCGGGTCGGACCCGGCGCTTCCCGCCCCGGCGGTAGGTCGACACGGCGGGTGAGCCGTCGACCCAGAACCGCCACGGCGTCTCCATCGCCATCGCGACGCCGACGCGGGGGCCGGTGCGGATCAGCTCGTCCGGCACCCGTTCGCCCGCGTAGAGCCGGAC
This sequence comes from Amycolatopsis sp. cg9, assembly GCF_041346945.1. NCBI lineage: Bacteria > Bacillati > Actinomycetota > Actinomycetes > Pseudonocardiales > Pseudonocardiaceae > Amycolatopsis > Amycolatopsis sp. cg9. The sequence goes on from NZ_CP166850.1 coordinate 9,618,028, forward strand.
CGGCGAGCCCGGATCGGTCAGGTCGGCGCCGTTCTGCTCGCGGTCGACGCGGAGCACCGACGTCAGGATGGCCGGGCCCTTGGCCAGTTCGCCGGTCCCGCGCGCGGACGGGCGCCGCTTGCGGACGACGTCGAGGCCGGTGACGACCTCGCCCGCCCGCAGCAGCACCGCGCCCGCCACGCCGTCGTGGGAGCCGACGATGTTCGCGCAGAAGTGCATCCCGTAGACGAAGTACACGTACAGGTGCCCCGCGGGACCCCACATCACGGCGTTGCGCGGGGTCCGGCCGCGGTAGCAGTGCGACGCCGGGTCGTCCTCGCCGCGGTAGGCCTCGACCTCGACCAGCCGGACGCCGACGGTGCCGTCCGGACCGTCGGCTTCCAGCACCGAGCCGAGCAGCAGCCGGGCCAGGTCGACGGGATCGAGTGCCAGCTCCTCGCGCGTGAACAGCCGGTCGCTCAACACCGCTCCCCTCGTCCTGGTGACCCGGCCGAGCGTAACCAGCGGGTCAGTTGAGCCACTGACGGGCCGCCGTGACGCGCTCCTCCAGCCGGGCGCGCTGCTCGGCCACGCGTTCCGGCGCCGTCCCGCCCCGGGCGTTGCGCGACTTCACCGAGCCTTCGACGGTGAGGACCGCGCGCACATCGGGCGTGAGCGCGGGGTTGATCTTCTCGAACTCCTCGTCGGTGAGCTCGTCCAAGCCGACGCCGCGGGTCTCGGCGACGCGAACGCTTTCGCCCGCCGCTTCGTGCGCGACGCGGAACGGCACGCCCTGGCGCACCAGCCACTCCGCGATGTCGGTCGCCAGCGTGAACCCGGCCGGCGCGAGCTCGGCCAGCCGGTCGGTGTGGAAGGTCAGCGTGGCGAGCATGCCGGCGATCGCCGGGAACAGGAGCTCGAGCTGCTCGACCGAGTCGAACACCGGCTCCTTGTCCTCCTGCAGGTCGCGGTTGTAGGCCAGCGGCTGCGCCTTCAACGTGGCCAGCAGGCCGGTGAGGTTGCCGATCAGCCGGCCCGCCTTGCCGCGGGTCAGCTCGGCGACGTCGGGGTTCTTCTTCTGCGGCATGATCGAGCTGCCGGTGGCCCAGGCGTCGTCCAGCGTCACGTAGCCGAACTCGGCCGTGTTCCAGATGATCACCTCTTCGGCGATCCGGGACAGGTTCACCGAGAGCATGGCGACGGCGAAGGCGAATTCGGCGACGAAGTCGCGCGAAGCGGTGCCGTCGATCGAGTTCTCGACGCTGGTCGCGAAGCCCAGCTCCTCGGCTACGGCCTCGGGGTCGAGGCCGAGCGACGAGCCGGCGAGAGCACCTGAGCCGTACGGCGATTCGGCCGTGCGGGCGTCCCAGTCCTGCAGCCGCGAGACGTCGCGCAGCAGGGCCTGGCCGTGGGCCATGAGGTGGTGCGCGAGCAGCACCGGCTGGGCGTGCTGCAGGTGCGTGCGGCCGGGCAGGATCGCGTCCGGGTGCCGCTTCGCCTGCGAGACCAGCGCGTCGACGACTTCCAGGGTGCCGGCGACGACCCGGCGGGCGGCGTCGCGCAGCCACATCCGGAACAGCGTGGCCACCTGGTCGTTGCGCGACCGGCCGGCCCGCAGCTTGCCGCCGAGTTCGGTGCCCGCCCGTTCGAGCAGGCCGCGTTCGAGGGCAGTGTGCACGTCCTCGTCCGCGATCGTCGGGGTGAACTCCCCCGACGCGACGTCCTGGGCGAGCGCGTCCAGGGCGGTCAGCATGCCCGTCAGCTCGTCGTCGGTGAGCAGGCCCGCCTTGCGCAGCACGCGGGCGTGCGCGCGGGAGCCGGCGATGTCGTAGGGCGCCAGTCGCCAGTCGAAGTGCGTCGACGCGCTCAGCGCGGCCATGGCCTCCGCCGGACCGCTGGCGAACCGGCCGCCCCACAGCTGGACCGGCTGCTCGTTCCCGCTCACTGTTCTCGTTTCTCCTCGGTGTTCGTGTGTTCAGGCGACCGTGATCCGGCCGTCGTACAGGACCAGGCGGACATTGGCATATCCGCGGCCGGTCCGCCGTTCGAGTGCGGCGCACGCTTCGCCGCGCCCGATTCTCTGCGCTTCGCCACGCGCGCTCAGCATTCGGCGGGCTTCGGCGACGGAGACGGTCTCGCCGTCGATCGCCACCGGGATCCCGCGGTCGAAGGTGATCACGACCTCGTCCGGCGCGAGGAACTCGCCCTCGGCCGGGAAGATGTCGGCGATCGCGATCATGGCGTTCCTTCGTCCGCCGATCGCTGCGCGAGTGCGGCGAAGCGCTCCGCCAGCCCCTTGCCCGTCAACGGTTCCCGGGCGATGACCGCGACGGTGTCGTCCCCCGCGATCGAGCCGACGACCTCCTCAAGGGCCGCCCGGTCGATCGCGCTGGCGAGGAACTGCGCCGCGCCCGGGGGCGTCCGCAGCACCATCAGGTTGCCGGACGAGTCCGCCGAGACCATCAGTTCGGCCAGCAGCCGGGAGAGCCGCGACGTCCCGCCCTGCACCCCGCGGACCGGGCTGCCGTCCTCGGGGATCACGTAGACCGGCGCCCCCGAGTCCGGACCGCGCAGCTTGACCGCGCCCAGCTCGTCGAGATCGCGCGACAGCGTCGCCTGCGTGACCTCGATGCCTTCGGCGGCCAGCAGCTTGGCCAGCTCGGTCTGGCTGCGGATGGTCATGGTCGACACCAGCTCGGTGATCCGCGCCTGCCGCCCCACCCGGCTGCTGGTCATCGCCGGCTCTCTTCGAAGAGCCAGACCAGGAGGGCCTTCTGGGCGTGCAGGCGGTTCTCGGCCTCGTCCCACACCGCGCTGGCCGGGCCGTCGAGCACCTCGTCGGTGATCTCCCAGCCGCGGTGCGCGGGCAGGCAGTGCAGCACGATCGCGTCGTCCGCGGCCTTCTTCAGCAGCTCGGCGTTGACCTGCAGCGCGCGGAACGGGCCGACCCGGTCGAGGCCGTCGTTCTCCTGCCCCATCGACGTCCACGTGTCGGTGACCAGCACGTCCGCGCCGGCGACCGCCTCGTACGGGTCGGTGAAGACGGTGGCCGTGCCGCCGGTCTCTTCGCCACGCTTCTTGGCGTCGAGCATGACCTGCTGGTCGGGCTGGAAGCCGAGCGGCGAGACCACGCGGACGTGCATCCCGGCGGTGACCCCGGCGAGCAGCAGCGAGTGCGCCATGTTGTTGGCGCCGTCGCCGAGGTAGACGAGGGTCAGCCCGGCGAGCTTCCCCTTGCGCTCCCGGATGGTCATCAGGTCGGTGAGCGCCTGGCACGGGTGGAACTCGTCGGTGAGCGCGTTGACCACCGGGATCGACGCCGCCGAGGCCATCGCCTCGATGCGCTTCTGCGCGAAGGTCCGCCACACGATCCCGTCGACGTATCGGGACAGCACCCGCGAAGTGTCTTCGATGGTCTCCTCGCGGCCGAGCTGCATCGAGCGGCCGTCGACGATCACCGGGTGCCCGCCGAGCTGGCTGATGCCGACCTCGAACGAGAACCGGGTGCGGGTCGAGTTCTTCTCGAAGATCGCCGTGATCGACTTGCCGGCGAGCGTCTTGGTGCCGAGCGGGTCGGCCTTGAGCGCGTCGGCGAGGTCGAGGATGGCCTGCTGTTCGGCGGGACTGACGTCGTCGTCGCGGAGGAAGTGGCGGAGCATCAGTCGGAGTCCTTCGTGGTGGAGTCGAACGCGTTCGGGAGTGCGGTGAGAAAGCCTTCGACCTGCTCGCCGTCGAGCACGAGCGGCGGGGCGAGCCGGACGGTCTCCGGCGCGATCGGGTTGACGAGGAAGCCGGCGTCCTGGACGGCCTTCGCTACCGCCGCCGAGACGGGCTGCTTCAGCGCGATGCCGAGCAGCAGACCGGCCCCGCGGACCCCGGCGACCAGCGGGTGGCCCAGCGCCTCGACGCCCGCCGCGATGTCCTTGCCCAGCGCGGAGACGTGGTCGAGGAGGCCGTCCGCGGCGATGGTCTTCAGCACGGCCAGGCCGGCCGCGCAGCACACCGGGTTGCCGCCGAACGTCGTGCCGTGGTGACCCGGCTTGAGCAGCTCGCCCGCCGCGCCGACGCCGATGACCGCGCCCAGCGGCAGCCCGCCGCCGAGGCCCTTGGCCAAGGTGATCACGTCCGGGACGATGCCGGCCTGCTGGTAGCCGAACCAGGTGCCGAGCCGGCCGATGCCGGTCTGCACCTCGTCGAGCACCAGCAGCGTGCCGGTGGCCTTGGTGATCTCGCGGGCGGCCTGCAGGTAGCCGTCCGGTGCCGGGAACACCCCGGCCTCACCCAGCACCGGTTCCAGGAAGACGGCCGCGGTGTCGGTGTCCACCGCCGCCTTGAGCGCCGCGACGTCCCCGTACGGGACGTGCTCCACGCCCGGCACCAGCGGCTTGAACGGGTCGCGCTTGCCGGGCTGGCCGGTGAGCGTCAGCGCGCCCATGGTCCGGCCGTGGAACGCGCCCTCGGCGGCGATGACCTTGGTGCGCCCGGTCAGCCGGCTGATCTTCAGCGCGGCCTCGTTGGCTTCGGCGCCGGAGTTGACGAACAGCACCCGCCCGTTGCCGGCGAGACCGGCGACGTCGAGCAGCGCTTCGGCGAGTTCGACGGTGACCGGGTTGACGTACAGGTTCGAAGTGTGGCCGAGCTGCTTGATCTGCGTCGTGACGGCTTCGACGACGGCGGGGTGGGCGTGGCCCAGGGCGTTGACGGCGATGCCGCCGAGCAGGTCGACGTACTCCTTGCCATCGGCGTCCCACACCTTCGCGCCTTCGCCGCGGACGAGCGTCAGCGCCGGGGTGCCGTAGTTGTCCATCAGGGCGGACTGCCAGTGCCGCTGGCCATCCGCATTGGACTCGAGGTCGGTCACGGGAGCTCCGTTTCGGGGAAGACCATGGTGCCGATGCCGCGCGAGGTGAAGACCTCGAGCAGCACCGAATGGGCGAGGCGGCCGTCGATCACGTGCGCCCGGCGCACGCCGCCGCGGATGGCGCGCACGCACGCCTCCATCTTCGGGATCATGCCGCTGGCCAGCCCGGGCAGCATGGTCTCGAGGCGATCGACGCGGATGCGGTCGATCAGCGACGAGCGGTCGGGCCAGTTCGCGTACAGGCCTTCGACGTCGGTGAGCACGACGAGCTTCTCGGCACCCAGGGCCGCCGCGAGCGCGCCCGCCGCGGTGTCGGCGTTGACGTTGTGCACGACGCCCTCGACGTCCGGGGCGACGGTGGAGACGACCGGGATGCGCCCGGCGTTGACGATGTCGAGCACCGCGTCCGGGTTGACCTCGGCGACCTCGCCGACGAGCCCGATGTCGACCTGCTCACCGTCCACAGTGGCCTGCTTGCGTTCGGCGGTGAACAGGCGCGCGTCCTCACCGGAGATGCCGACCGCGTACGGCCCGTGCGCGTTCATCAGCCCGACGAGCTCGCGGCTGACCTGCCCGGTGAGCACCATCCGGACGATGTCCATCGTTTCCGGTGTGGTGACCCGGAGGCCGCCCTTGAACTCGCCTTCGACGCCGAGGCGGGTGAGCATCGCGGTGATCTGCGGCCCGCCGCCGTGGACGACGACCGGGCGCAGCCCGGCCAGCCGCAGGAACACCATGTCCTCGGCGAAGGCCGCCTTCAGCTGGTCGTCGATCATGGCGTTGCCGCCGTACTTCACCACCACGGTCGCGCCGTGGAAGCGCTGCAGCCAAGGCAGTGCTTCGATGAGGACCCCGGCCTTCTCGGCCGCCGTCGCCAGCCTCTCGTCCGCGGAAATCAGAGCCTCCTGGTTCATGAGGAGTACGCGCTGTTCTCTTCGACGTAACCGTGCGAAAGATCCGTGGTGTAGATGGTGGCTGCTTCGGTGCCGACGCCGAGGTCGACGACGATTTCGATCTCCCGCGCGGTGAGGTCGGCCGCCGTCCGGTCGGCGGCCGGCATGCCCTGGGCGAACAGGGTGACGCCGTTGATCGTGATCGACACCGTCTCCGGGTCGATCCGGGCCGGGACGCGGCCCAGCGCCATCGCGATCCGGCCCCAGTTGGGGTCGGAGCCGAAGAGCGCGGTCTTGACCAGGTTGTCCTCGGCGATCGTGCGGGCGACCGCGATCGCGTCGGGCTCGGATTCCGCGCCCTGGACGGTGATGTTGACGTCCTTCGTGGCGCCTTCGGAATCCGCGCGCAGCTGCAGCACGAGGTCGAGGCCGACCTTGGTGAGCAGCTCGGTGAGCTCCAGTTCGGTGGGCTCGACCCCGCTCGCGCCGGAGGCCAGTACCAGCACGGTGTCGTTGGTGGACGTGCCGCCGTCGACGTCGAGCCGGTCGAAGGTCACGCGGGTCGCCGCACGCAGCGCGCGGTCGAGGGTTTCCTTGTCCACCACGGCGTCGGTGGTCAGCACCGAGAGCATGGTGGCGAGGTTCGGTGCGAGCATGCCCGCGCCCTTGGCGAAGCCGCCGACGCTCCAGCCGCCGTCGTGCTTCGCGAAGGCCTGCTTCGGTTTGGTGTCGGTGGTCATCACGCCGGTGGCGGCGTTCAGGCTCGCCTCGGCGCTCGCGTCGAGTGCCTTGAACGCGGAGTCCACCCCGGACAGGACCGCGGGCATCGGCAGCCGCTCGCCGATCAGGCCGGTGGAGCAGACGGCGACCTCGATGGCGCCCGCCTGCAGGACTTCGGCGACCTTCTCGGCGGTGGCGTGCGTGTCCTGGAAGCCGCCGGGCCCGGTGGCCGCGTTGGCCCCGCCCGAGTTGAGGACGACGGCCTTGAGCCGCTGCTGCTTGAGCACCTCCTGCGACCACAGCACCGGCGCGGCCTTGATGACGTTGCGGGTGAACACGCCGGCCGCGACGTCCAGCGGGCCGTCGTTGACGACCAGCGTGAGGTCGAGCGCGCCGGAAGCCTTGATCCCGGCGGCGACGCCGGCGGCGCGGAAGCCCTGGGGGCCGGTGACGGTCACGGTGCCACTCCTACGGTGGGAAGCCCGGTGGTTTCCGGGAGGCCGAGGGCCAGGTTCATCGACTGGACGGCACCGCCGGCGGTGCCCTTGGTCAGGTTGTCGATCGCGGCGACGACGACCAGGCGCCGGGCGCCGGTGTCGACCGCGACCTGCAGCTGGACGTTGTTCGAGCCGAGCGTCGACGCGGTCGCCGGCCAGGCGCCGGCGGGCAGCAGCTGGACGAACGGCTCCGCGTCGTAGGCCTTCTCGTAGGCCTCGCGGACGGCGGCCTCGTCGACGTCGCCCTTCAGCGGAGCGCTCGCCGTGGTGAGGATGCCGCGGGGCATCGGCGCGAGGACCGGGGTGAAGGACACGGTGACCTTCTCCCCCGCGACGGCCGAGAGGTTCTGCGCGAACTCGGGGGTGTGGCGGTGGGCGCCGCCGACGCCGTACGCGCTCGCCGAGCCCATCACTTCGGAGCCGAGCAGGTTCGGCTTGAGGCTCTTGCCCGCGCCGGAGGTGCCGGTGACCGCGACGACCGTGACGTCCGGCTCGATCAGCCCGGCGGTGAACGCGGGCGCCAGGGCCAGCGAGCCGCCGGTCGGGAAGCAGCCGGGCACGGCGACGCGCTTGGTGCCGACGAGCTTCTCGCGGGCGCCGGGGAGTTCGGGCAGGCCGTAGGGCCACTGCCCGGCGTGGTCGCCGCCGTACCAGCGCTGCCAGTCGGCGGCGTCGGCGAGGCGGTGGTCGGCGCCGAGGTCGACGACCAGGACGTCCGGGCCGAGCTGCGCCGCGATCTCGGCGGAGTGCCCGTGGGGCAGCGCCAGGAAGACGACGTCGTGGCCGGCGAGGGTCTCCGGTGTCGTATCGGCGAGGACGCGGTCGGCGAGGGGGACGAGGTGGGGCTGGTGGCCGCCGAGTCTGGTGCCCGCGCTGCTGGCGGCCGTGAGGGTGCCGATTTCGACCTCGGGATGGGTCAGCAGCAGGCGCAGCAGTTCGCCGCCCGCGTACCCGCTGGCTCCGGCCACCGCGATGTTCACCGTCATACGCATGATTATGCACGCCCTTGCAAGGCTAAACAAACAGGTTTACCGGGAAGTGGTGCCCGCCACCTTGGGATGCTGAGCGCATGACGGACACCCCCGCCCGGCTGCTCGGCCTGCTCTCGCTGCTCCAGACGCCCCGGGAATGGCCGGGCAGCGAACTGGCCGACCGGCTCGGGGTCAGCCCGCGCACCATCCGCCGCGACATCGACCGGCTGCGCGAGCTGGGTTACCCGGTCGAGGCCAGCCGCGGCGTCGCGGGCGGGTACCGGCTGGTCGCCGGCACCGCGATGCCGCCACTGGTGCTCGACGACGACGAAGCCGTCGCGATCGCCGTGGGACTGCGGACCGCGGCGGGGCAGTCCGTTTCCGGGATCGAGGAAGCGTCGGTGCGGGCTCTGGCCAAGCTGGAGCAGGTGCTGCCCGCGCGGTTGCGCCGCCGGGTGGGCACGATCGGCACGGCGACGGTCGCCGTGGCGGCCACCGGGCCCGTCGTCGACCCGGCCCAGCTCACGGTGTTCGCCGGCGCGATCGCCAACCACGAGACGGTCCGCTTCCGCTACCGGGCGAACGACGGGACGGAGACCCGGCGCCGCGCGGAGCCGCTCCGGCTGGTCGCCGCGGGCCGCCGCTGGTACCTGGTCGCCTACGACCTCGACCGGGCGGACTGGCGTGTCTTCCGCGCCGACCGCGTCCGCGACGCCCAGGCGACCGGCGGCCGCGCCACCCCGCGCCGCCCGCCGGCCACGGACCTGGCGGCCTACGTCCTCGACCGGCTCTACGACCTGGCGCCGACGTACCGCGCGGTGGCCGTCCTGGCCGAACCGGCCACGCAGGTCGCGTCCCGGCTCGGCGTGGCGGCCGGCGAGCTGACCGACCTCGGCGACGGCCGGTGCCGGTGGCGAAGCCACACGGACACCTTGGACTGGCTCGCGTTCCGGCTGCTGGGCCTGGGGTGCGCGTTCACGGTGGAGGAACCGGTGGAACTGGTCGAACACCTCAAGGTGCTGGGCGCCCGCGCCAACGCGGCGGCGGGCGCGGCTTTGCCGGACTGACCGGGGCGGCGCTGTCCGGCAAGGAGGGAACGGCGGCCGCGCCCGCTCTCGCGCCGACCGGGCTCGACAGGCGACGACCGGGCGTCCCCCGGTCCGTTCCGGAACCAGGCTCTCGCGCCGGCCGGACCCCGCCCACGGCGGCAACCAGCGGGCCCGCGCCAGCGCGCTCCGGCGCCACAAGCCGCGCTCGCCCCCGCGCCGGGCTGGGTCGGCACGCGGCCGCCCGGCGGGCCCCAGGGCGCTCTGGACCGGAGAGGGCACTCGCTGCGGTGCCGGCCGGCCCGGTTCACGACAACCGCCGGGCCTCCACCTGCATGCTCCGGCACTGTCGGGGCGGGCCGGCTGTTCGTCACTGGATTGCTCACTGGATTTCCTTCCCCGCTCGGGGCGGTGGGCCGGTCCGCCGCGGACCGGCCCACCGCCGGTGCTCAGCTCGGCTCGCCTCCGTCCAGGTCCGTGCGCCTGCTCGGCGGCACGGGGAGGTAGCAGCCCGGGTTCTCCGGGTCGCAGCCGACGCGGGGCAGGCGGGCGCGGATGCCGCCGGGGGTGCGCTCGAACGACGTCGCGATTTCCACGACGCTCTCGCCCGCGATCCAGCGGCTTTCCAGCTCCGCGTCCATCTCCTCGTTCCACGGGCGGCCTTGCTGGGCGGGGCGGCCGGCGGATCTTCGCCGCGTCGGCCGGGGCGCGCCGGTCGCGGAGAGCAACTCCTCCGCGACCAGGTCGGCGACCGTGGCCGCGACCGCGACGTCCAGGTCGAGGCTGCCCTCGGCGATCGGCTCGCCGCCGGGGCCGCCGGCTTCGAGCGTGATCATGACCTTGGGGGTCGGTTCGGCGCGGTCGAGGTCCGTCCTGGTCGCGACCACGATCTGGTAGGTGGTTTCGTGTGCCCGGATCTCGGTCCGGCGCTCTTCGATGATCGACATGCCCCGAAAGCTAGCGCGCACCCCCGACAATTTTCGGCCACGCGCTGCTCACGGCCGACTTCGCTCCGAAATTGTCGGACCCCTCCCCTAACGTTCCAGCCGACCACACCGCGTCACGAGGAGGCGACGATGAGACACCGGCGGACAAGACGGTGCCCCGGTCCGGACGAGCCGGACCGGGGCACCGGGTGGAACTTGCGCTCAGAAGTGCAGCAGCTGGGCCAGCGTGCTCTGCTTCTCCTGGGCGGCCTTCGCGGAGCTGTCCGACTTCTGCGCGGCGGCACCGTCGGGCACCGGCGGCGGGATCGGGCTGCACTGGACGTCCGAGTGGTTGCCGGGCTGGCGCTTCGGCAGGGCGCCGGTGGCCAGGTAGTCGGCGATCTTGTCGTCCACACAGGACACCCCGGACAGCGAACCGGCGTGCGTGGTGCCGCCCGGCGCGCTGATCAGGCTCGACTTCGGGAACCGCTTTCGGACCTCGAGGCTGCCGGCGTACGGCGTGGCGGCGTCGAGCTCTTCGCTGATCAGCAGCGCACCGGCCACCTTGCTGCCGTCGATGTTCACCGGCTTGCCCGCCTTCGCCGGCCAGAACACGCAAGGCGCGTTGAACCAGGCGTTGCCCCAGGTCTCGAACGGGGCCTTGAAGTAGGTGATCCAGTTGTCGGCGCGCCACTTGTTCCAGTTGGTCGGCCACTGCACGTCGGTGCACTGCACGCCCAGGTAGACGGCGAACCCGTTGTCGTCGCCAGGCGGGTTCGAGTCGTCGTAGAGCGCCTTGAGCGTCTGCCAGTCACCCTTGTGCACGTAGCCGTCGAAGGCCTTGGCCATGTCGACCCAGCCGAAGACGTAGTAGCCGGCCTGCAGGAAGACGTCGGTCCACTCGTCGCCGCCGATGACCCCGCCCGCGGGGTTCTTGGCGAGCTTGCGCTGGGTGTCGTACCACAGCTTCTCGACGGCACCACCGGTCTTGCCGAGGTGGTAGACGCTGTCGTAGGACGCCAGCCAGTCGAAGTAGATCTTGATGTTCTTGTCGAAGGCGACGTCCTGGTCGAGGTTGGCCTCGTACCAGACCTTCCGCGGGTCGACGTTGCCGTCGAGCACCATCCGGCGGACGTTCTTCGGGTACAGCGTGCTGTACACCTGGCCGAGGTAGGTGCCGTAGGAGAAGCCGTAGTAGTTGATCTGCTTCTCGCCCAGCGCCTTGCGCAGGCTGTCCATGTCCTGCGCGACGTCGGTCGTCTTGATGTGGTCGAGGATCTCGCCGTTCTTGCGGCACGCGTCGGCGTACCCCTTCGAGCGGGCGAGCCACGTCTTCTCCAGCTGCGGCGTGGTCGGCACGTACGCCGGCCGGTTGTAGCTGAAGTAGTTCCCGTCGCAGCTGATCGACGGCTTGCTGGACCCGACGCCCCGCGGGTCGAAGCCGATCCAGTCGTAGTTGTCACCCGCGTGGTTCGGCACGTACTTGCCGAGCACCGAGAGCCCGAGGCCGGAGCCGCCGGGGCCACCCGGGTTCACCAGCATGATGCCCTGGGACTGCGCGGTCTTGTGCTTGATCCGCGACACCGCGACGGAGACCTTCGCCCCGCCCGGCTTCGCGTAGTCCATCGGCACCTCGAGGAAGCCGCACTCGGCGCCGTTGGCCTTGAGGCTCGCCGACGCGCAGGGCCCCCAGGCGATCGGCGCGGGGGTGAACTGCACCCCGGGATCCGCCGAGGCGGCGGGCGCGGCGGCCATCAGCCCGGCCGCGAGCCCCACGGCGGCGACGGCGGCAACGATTCTTTTCACAGTCGTCCTTTTCGTCCGCATTCGACAGAGTTCGCCGTATTTCGACGAAACTACCGGCAACCCTGGACAATCTCGCCGACCGGCGCGACTTCCGCCATCCGCCTTTCGTCGGGACCTGCGCCCGCCGCCGAGCCCCGGAACTGTCGGTGGCCGGAAGTACGCTGCGGGTCGCCGGAGGGCGCAGGGAGGACCGATGAGCGTGGACGATCGGCTGGTCAAGGCGATCCGCACCGGGCTGGCGGAGCTGGCCGACCCGGTGAAAGCGCCGGCGATGCAGGCGTACATGAAGTCGGCGATGCCGTTCCGCGGGGTGGCGAAACCGCAGCGCAGCGAGCTGCTCAAGCGGGTACTGGCCGACCACATACTGCCCGATCGGGTGACATATTCAGCGACCGTCCTGGAGTTGTGGCGGACCGCCGAATTCCGCGAAGAGCGCTACGCGGCCATAGATCTTTCCGGGTATCGGGCGTACCGGGGGTGGCAGGACGCGGAACTGATCCCGGTGTACGAGGAAATGATCGTCAGCGGGGCCTGGTGGGACCACGTGGACGAGCTCGCGATCCGCCGGGTCGGGCCGATCCTGCGGGCCGAGCGCGCCCGGGTCACGCCGGTGATGCTGAGCTGGGCGGCCGACGCCGACCTGTGGCGCCGGCGGACGGCGATCATCTGCCAGGTCGGCGCGAAGGAGGACACCGACACGGACCTGCTCACCCGCACGATCGAACCGGCGATCGGCGAGCCGGAGTTCTTCCTGCGCAAGGGAATCGGGTGGGCTTTGCGGGAGTACGCGAAGACGGCGCCGGAGTGGGTGCGGTCCTTCGTGGACGACCACCCGGGGTTGTCCGGGCTGTCGCGGAGGGAGGCGCTCAAGCACATCGGCTGACGGGACGGCCGGGAACCGCCGATTCGCCGGGAGCCGGACCGCCACGACACCGCCGAGGTGCGGCACCCAGCGGGCCGAAACGCGAAGAGGGGCCGGTCGCCCGGCCCCTCTCCTCCAGTCTCGTGCGTTCGGCGGCGTTCCGTCAGGCGCGCAAGGCCGCCTCGAAGCGCTCGCCGGCCGCTGCCACTGCCGCGTCGCGGGCCTTGGTGGCCTCGTCGACCGTCAGGGTGCGGTCGGCTGCTCGGAATCGGAGCTTGTACGCCAGGGAGCGCTTGCCCTCGCCGACCTGCTCGCCCGCGTACACGTCGAACAGCGTGATGTCCTCGAGGAGCTCGCCCGCTCCCTCGCGCAGCACCGCCGCGAGGTCGGCCGACGGTACTTCCGACTTCGCCACCAGGGCGACGTCGAGGAGCACCGGCGGGTAGCCCGACACGCTCGGGGCGGGGCGGGAGTCCGGCAGCGGGATCGCGTCCAGGTCCAGCTCCATCGCGACCGTCCGCGGCGGCAGGCCGAGAGCCTCGACCACCTTCGGGTGCAGCTCGCCGGCGTGGCCGACCGGCCAGTCGCCGACGCGGAGCTGGGCGCAGCGGCCCGGGTGCCAGGGCGGGAGGTCGGTCGCCTGGACCGTCAGCTCGACGCCGGCCGCCTCCGCGATCGTGCGGGCGGCCTGGACCGCGTCGGCCCAGCTCGCCGGTTCTCCAGCACCCCACCAGCCCGCGCGGTGGCGGTTGCCGGCGAGGACCACCGCGACGTGCAGGGGCTGCTGCGGGACCGCCGCTTCCAGGAGGGCCAGCTCCTCGTCGGTCGGGCGCCCCTCGACGCCGAGGTCCGGGACCTTCAGCGGGTTCGGCGCGGGCAGCACGACCTGGCCGATGTGGTACAGCGAGACGTCCTTCATCCCGCGGGACACGTTGCGCTGCAGCGTGTCCAGCAGGCCCGGCAGCAGCGTGGTGGCCAGCCGGTTGCGGTCGGCCTCCAGTGGGTTGCGGACCACGACCGCGTTGCGGCGGACGTCGTCCGCCGGCAGGCCGAAGGCGTCCCACACCGTGTCGCTGACGAACGGGAACGGGCGCACCTCGATGTACCCAGACTCGGCGAGGGCCCGGGAAACGCTCCGGACGCGCCGCTGGGCGTCGGTCAGGCCGCGGCCCGCCGGGGCGGCCGGCAACGTCGACGGGATGCTGTCGTAGCCCTCCAGCCGCAGGACCTCTTCGACGAGGTCGGCGGGCTGGCGCAGGTCGCCGCGCCAGCTCGGGGGGATCGCCGTGACCAGGCCGGTGCCGTCGTCGCCCGTGCTCACCGAGACCTTGCAGCCGATCTGGGTGAGGCGGCGGACCGTGACGCCGCGCTGGTAGTTCACGCCCGCGACCTTGTCCGGCAGGTTGATCGGCATGACGACCGGCGGGTTGGGCTCGACCGCGCCCTCGTCGGTGCGGCCCGGACGGATCGAGGCGTCGCCGTACTGGCGCAGCAGGCGGGCGGCCAGCTCGACGGCGGCCGGGCACAGCTGCGGGTCGGTGAACCGCTCGAAGCGCTTCGCGGCCTCCGAGAACAGCTTGTGGCGGCGCGCGGTGCGGCTGATCGCGGCCGGGTTCCAGTGCGCCGCTTCGAGGAGCACGTCGGTGCTCTCCGTCGTGATCTCGGTGCTCGCACCGCCCATCGTGCCCGCCAGCGAGATGACGCCGCTGTCGTCGGCGATGACGATGTCGTCCGGGTCGAGGGTGCGCTCGACGTCGTCCAATGTGGTGAGCTTCTCGCCCGCCTCGGCGCGCCGGACCACCAGGTCGCCCTGGATGGCCTTGGTGGCGAACGCGTGCAGCGGGTGGCCGAGCTCGAGCATCACGTAGTTCGTGACGTCGACGGCCAGCGAAATCGACCGGATGCCGGCCAGCATCAGCCGGCGGCGCATCCACCACGGGGTCGGCGCGGTCGCGTCCAGGCCGGTGACGCGGCGCAGCACGAACCGCGGGCAGCCTTCCGGGTCCTCGACGTGGACCGGCCACGCGTCGCCCTCGGCCGCCGGGACCTCGAGCAGTGCCGGGTCGCCGAAGGGGACGTCCAGCGCGTTCGACAGTTCGCGCGCGAGGCCGCGGATCGACAGCGCGTAGCCGCGGTCCGGGGTCGGGGCCAGCTCGATGACCGTGTCGTTCAGGCCGAGGAGCTCCTGGGCGTCGTCGCCCGGGCTCGCCGTGCCCGACGGCAGCACGAGGATGCCGGTGTGGTCGTCGCCGAGGCCGAGCTCGCGGGCCGAGCAGATCATGCCGTCGCTGATGCGGCCGTAGGTCTTGCGGGAGGCGATTTCGAAGTCGCCGGGCAGGACGGCGCCGGGCAGCGCGACGACGACCAGGTCGCCCTCGGTGAAGTTGCGCGCGCCGCAGATGATGCCGCGGGTCTTGATGCCGTGCGGGCCCTCGTCGAACTCGCCGGCTTCGTCGTCCTCGTCTTCGTCCTCGTCGTCGAGCTCCTCGGCTTCGTCGGCGGGCTCGCCGACGTCGACGCGGCAGAACCGGACCGGCTTCTTGAACTCGGTGAGCTCTTCGATCTCGGCGACCCGGCCGACGACGAGCGGGCCGGTGACCGGCCCGAGCTCGCTCAGGTCGTCGACCTCGACCCCGATCCGCACGAAGGCGTCGGCCAGGTCCTGCGGCGTGACCTCCTCAGCTAGATCGAGGTGTTCGGTCAGCCAGCTGACTGGGACTCGCACTACGCCTCCGTTCCGAAGGGAAGGGTGAAGCGGACGTCGCCTTCCACCATGTCGCGCATGTCCGGGATCCCGTTGCGGAACTGCAGGGTGCGCTCGATGCCCATGCCGAAGGCGAAGCCCGAGTACACGTCGGGGTCGACGCCGCAGGCGCGCAGCACGTTCGGGTTGACCATGCCGCAGCCGCCCCACTCGACCCAGCCGGGGCCGCCCTTCTTCTCCTCGAACCAGACGTCGACCTCGGCGGACGGCTCGGTGAACGGGAAGAAGTGCGGGCGCAGGCGGGTCTTGGAGCTCTCGCCGAACATCGCGCGGGCGAAGGCGTCCAGGGTGCCCTTGAGGTGCGCCATGGTGATGCCCTTGTCCACCGCGAGGCCTTCGACCTGGGTGAACACCGGGGTGTGCGTCGAGTCCAGCTCGTCGGTCCGGTACGTCCGGCCCGGGCAGACGACGTACACCGGCAGGTCGCGGTGCAGCAGCGTGCGGGCCTGCACCGGCGAGGTGTGCGTGCGCAGCACCAGGCCGGAGTCCTCTTCGCCGACGTAGAACGTGTCCTGCAGCTGGCGGGCCGGGTGGTCCTTGCCGAAGTTCAGCGCGTCGAAGTTGAACCACTCGGCTTCGAGCTCCGGGCCCTCGGCGACCTCGTAGCCCATCGCGACGAACGCGTCCGCGACGCGCTCGGAGATGGTGCTGATCGGGTGGCGGGCGCCCCGCGGGACGCGGTCCCACGGCAGGGTGACGTCGACGGCCTCTTCCCGCAGGACCCGCTCGTCGCGCTCCACCTGGAGCTCGGCGCGGCGGGCGTCGAAGGCCGCCTGGACGGCCTGCCGGGCCTCGTTGACGCGCTTGCCCGCCTCGGCCTTCTCCTGCTTGGGCAGGGCGCCGATCTCGCGGCGGGCCAGGCCCACCGGGGCCTGGTCACCGAGGTGCGCCGGCTTGACCTCGGCCAGCGCCTCGAGCCCGGTCGCGGCGGCGAACGCCGCTTCGGCGGCCTTGACCGCCTCCTGCAGCGTCTCGGGGGCCAATACCGCGCCCTGGGCTTCCTTTTCCTTGGCTCCGGACATAACTCCTCGGCGTCCGCTGGGACTGGTCGTTCGGGCGCCGCCGGACACGCGGCGCACGAGAGGTCAAAGGCGGGAAAAGTCTATGGGATCGGGTCCGCGTGCCCCCGGTCGCCCCGGGGCCGCGCGGATGCCCGCTCAACGCGCGTGGAAAACCCCGGCGAAGTCGGCCTCCGCGAACTCGCCGGCCACCACGCCCTCGGCGGCGTAGCGGTACAGCGCGGTCTGGTAGATGCCGGACAAAGTCGAGGTGAAGACGGCCACCAGCACCGACCAGGCCAGCGCGAGGCCGAGGCAGACGAACAGAGTGGCCGCGCCGCCGCCGAGCAGGAAGCCGGCGAGCACGAGCACGGCGTAGCCCGCCAGGCTGAGGATGAAGCCGATCAGGCCGATCCCGATGCCGCCGGCGACGTTCTCGCCCCAGGTCCGGCGGAACAGCTCCACCGACCGCCGGACGCCCGCCTTCACGCCCGCGCCCTCGAGCACGACGACCGGCAGCACGAGGAACGTCGTGAGCCGCCAGGCCAGGCCGATCAGCCCGGCGACGAACTGGCCGAGGAAGCCGAGCCGCTCCTCGATCGCACGCAGTACCAGGCTGACCGTCGCGGAGATCGCGGCCCAGCCGAGCAGCGCCGGCCACCGGCGCGCGGCCGCCGCCAGGCCCGCGCCGACCCCCGGGACGCCGCCGCGGAGCGCGACGTCGGCCTGGGAGATCAGCGCCGCGTTGAAGAAGACCGCGACGAACGCCGAAGCGAGGTAGAACGCGGCGAGCAGCACCCACGACCCGGCCGTGGGGCGGCCGCCGCCGGTGATCTCGACGTGGGAGAGGAAGAACGCCGGGGTCAGGAACGCCCCGGCGACGAACAGCCCGGCGAGGCCGGCCAGCACCGTGAACCAGGCCAGGCCCTTGTGGGCGCGCAGCACCCGCAAGGAAGCGGTGAACAACGCGTACGAACGAGCCAGCTTGCCCATGGATCCCCCGGAAAGGTCTTGGTCCGGAAGAGCCTAGCGGTGGGCCGCCAGCGCACTCGTGTAGACGCAGACCGCCGCCGCGGTGGCGAGGTTGAGGCTTTCCGCCTTGCCGTACAGCGGGATGCGGACCGCGAGGTCCGTCCGGTCGAGGACGTCGGCGGGCAGGCCGTGGGCCTCGTTGCCGAAAACCCACGCGGTCGGGGCGGTGAGATCCACCCGATCGAGTTCGGCGTCGGCGTAGCCGTGGGCGGCGAACGTCCGCAGGCCCGCGGCCGAGCAGGCGGCCAGCGCGGCGGGGACGTCCCGGATCCGCGTGATCGGCAGGTGGAAGAGGCTGCCGGCGGCGGCGCGGACGCACTTGCCGTTGTGCGGGTCGACGGTGTCGCCGGCCAGGACGACCGCGTCGGCGCCCGCGGCGTCGGCCACGCGGATGACCGTGCCCGCGTTGCCGGGGTCGGCGACGTCGACGAGCACCACGACGAGCCGGGCGCCCGCTGCCACGGCCTCGTCGAGCGGCCGGTCGAGCAGCGCGCAGACGGCCACGATGCCCTGGGGCGTCACGGTTTCCGACAGCCCGTCGGCGGCGCGGTCGGTGATCGGCGAGACCCCGACGCCGGCCGCGCGGGCGGCGTCGACCAGGTCCGCGTGCTGCTCCGCCGCGCGGGCGGTGACGAACAGCTCGTGCACCGTGCCGCCGGCCAGCGCGGCCTCGACGGCGTTGGCGCCTTCGGCCAGGAACCGGCCGGTCTTGTCGCGTTCCGCGCGCCGCGTCAGCTTGCGCGCAGCAACGACCCGGGGGGTCCGTTCGGTGAACGGATCCGCCCCGGGCCGGGGAAAGCTGCCGGTCAGGCCGACTTCGCTTCGGTGTTCACGTTGGCCTTGGCGAGCTCGGCCAGCGCGGTGAAGGCGGCGGCGTCGTTGACGGCGAGGTCCGCGAGGATCTTGCGGTCGACCTCGACACCCGCGGCCTTGATGCCCTGGATGAACCGGTTGTAGGTCACGCCGTTGGCGCGGGCCGCCGCGTTGATGCGGGTGATCCACAGCTGGCGGAAGTCACCCTTGCGGGCACGGCGGTCCCGGTAGGCGTAGTTGAGCGAGTGAAGCGTCTGCTCCTTGGCCTTGCGGTACAGCCGCGAACGCTGGCCGCGGTAGCCGCTGGCCAGTTCGAGAGTTGCGCGACGCTTCTTCTGGGCGTTGACCGCCCGCTTGACGCGTGCCACGGGTCCATCCTGTCGATCTCAGGGGGCGAGGGGGACGCCCCGGGTGGTTACAGCAAGTTCTGCGGGATCAGATGCCGAGCAGGCGCTTGACGCGGCCGGCCTCGGTCTTCGCCAGCTCGGTGGTGCCCTCGAGCCGGCGGGTGAGGCGGTTCGACTTCTTCTCCATCAGGTGGCGGCGGCCGGCCTTCTGGCGGCGCAGCTTGCCCGAGCCCGTGACGCGGATCCGCTTGGACGTCCCGCTGTGGGTCTTCATCTTCGGCATTTCAGTCCTCTTTCGTGCGGCGGCTCACCGGAGATCCGGTGAGCCGCTGACTCGTGCTGGTCGGCGCTTACGCCTCGGGGGCCGCCTCGGCCTTGGCCTTCGGCTTCACGTTCTTGTGCGGGGCCAGCACCATGATCATGTTGCGACCGTCCTGCTTGGGCGACGACTCCACGAAGCCCAGCTCGGTCACGTCGTCGGCGAGCTTCTGCAGCAGCCGGAAGCCGAGCTCCGGCCGGGACTGCTCGCGACCACGGAACATGATCGTGACCTTGACCTTGTTGCCCGCCGCCAGGAAGCGCGACACGTGACCCTTCTTGGTCTCGTAGTCGTGCTGGTCGATCTTGGGGCGCAGCTTCTGTTCCTTGATGACGGTCAGCTGCTGGTTGCGCCGCGACTCGCGGGCCTTCTGCGCGCTCTCGTACTTGAACTTGCCGAAGTCCATGAGCTTGCACACCGGCGGGCGGGCCTGCGGCGCGACCTCGACGAGGTCGAGATCGTTCTCCTGCGCCAGGCGCAGCGCATCCTCGATCCGGACGATGCCGACCTGTTCACCGGCGGGCCCGACGAGTCGGACCTCCGGCACCCGGATTCGGTCGTTGATGCGTGTCTCGGAGCTGATGGGGCCTCCTTGGTCCGAGGAATGTTTCCTGTTCTCGTTTCGACCTGGTGCCCACATAGCGAAGGCCCCGTCACCTGTCGGTGCGCGGGGCCCACTCTGTTTCCGATCGTGCCCCGGAGGACACTTCTTCACCCTGGACTTGACGTCCGGGCGAGACCGGACCCGGCCACCTGGACGGTGACGCGGGTGGGAGCGGGGCTCCACTTGCCGCCCCCGATCGCTCGGAGGCTGGTCGCTCGTGGAAGGGTACCAGACGTGTCAGAACAACCCCCCGAACAGCCCCCCTATTCCGCCCGGCAGCTCGAGGAGATCCCGAGCGTGGAGGTGATCAGCCGCGCGGCCGTGATGCTGCTGTCGGCCGGCGCCGAACGGCTCGGTCTCGCCGACGCCGACCCGGAGACCTCCCCGCACCGCGACCTCGACGAGGCCCGCCGGCTGATCACCGCGCTCGCCGGGCTGGTGACCGCGTCCGCCGAGTACCTGGGCCTGCACGCCGGCCCGTTGCGCGACGGCCTGCAGTCGCTCCAGAAGGCGTTCCGCGAGGCTTCGGTCGTGCCCGATCCCCCCGGCCAGGGTCCCGGGGAAAAGTACACCGGCCCCGTCTACTGACATCCCACCCGCCTGGCTCCTTGCCGGACGGGCTTCGCAACATCTAACATGTTAGATGTGAGTCTCTCGAAGGTCACCCGCCCACTGCTGCGAGACGAGGCGTACGACCGCATCCGCCAGGCCATCGTCGACGGCTCGCTGCCACCCGGCGCCCCCCTGCGGGACGGCGACCTCGCCGAGCAGCTCGGGCTCTCGAAGGCACCCGTCCGGGAAGCACTCCGGCGGCTGGCCGACGACGGGCTCGTCGACTCCAAGCCGCAGAGCTACACGCGCGTCTCCGACGTCATGTCCCGCGACGTCGTCGACGCCCGGCAGATCGTGCGCGTGCTGCACGAGTTCGCCGTGCGGGAGGCGGCCGCGAGGTGCCGGCCGGCCGACGTCGCCGCGATGCGCGCGGCCAACGACCGGTTCGCGAAGGCCATCGAAGCCGGAGATATCGCGGCCGCCGTGCGGGCGGACGACGAACTGCACGACATCCCCGTGCGGCTGGCCGGCAACGCCGCCGTCGCCGCGACCCTCGACCGCTACACCCCCCTGCTGCGCCGGCTGGAGCACGCCCGGTTCAGCTCGGCGCTGGCCTGGAACTCGGTGCTGCGCCACACGAAGCTCATCGACGCCCTCGAAGCCCACGACGCCGCCACCGCCGTCTCCGTGATCTCCACCATCTGGACCGACCTCCTGGAGGACCGATGACCCTCGCCGACTTCCCCCGCTACCCGCTGCTGTTCGGCCCGTCGCCGGTGCACCCCCTCGACCGCCTCACCGAACACCTCGGCGGCGCGAAGGTCTGGGCCAAGCGCGAGGACGTGAACTCCGGCCTCGCGTACGGCGGGAACAAGACCCGCAAGCTCGAGTACCTGGTCGCCGACGCGCTGGCCCAGGGTGCGGACACGCTCGTCTCGATCGGCGGCGTCCAGTCCAACCACACCCGGCAGGTCGCGGCGGCCGCGGCGCGGGCCGGGCTCAAGGCCGTGCTGGTGCAGGAAAGCTGGGTCGACTGGCACGACCCGCTCTACGACAAGGTCGGCAACATCCAGCTCTCGCGCATCCTCGGCGCGGACGTCCGGCTCGTCCAGGCCGGCTTCGGCATCGGCTTCAAGCAGGCCTGGGAAGACGCGGTCGCCGAGATCGAGGCCGGCGGCGGGAAGCCGTACGCCATCCCGGCGGGCGCCTCGGACCACCGGCTCGGCGGCCTGGGCTTCGCGAACTGGATCGTCGAACTGGAAGCGCAGGAAGAACAACTGGGCGTCTTCTTCGACACGGTGATCGTCTGCTCGGTCACCGGCAGCACGCAGGGCGGGATGGTCGCGGGCACGGCGCTGAGCGGCAAACCGCGGCGCATCCTCGGCATCGACGGCTCCGCGAAGCCGGCCGAGACGCGGGAGCAGGTCGCCCGGATCGCGCGGAACACCGCGGAGCTGATCGGCGCCGGCGAGGTCCCCGAGGTCGAGCTGGACGACCGGTACCACGCCGGGATCTACGGCATCCCCGACAAGTCCACTGTGGACGCGATCGGGACGTGCGCCCGGCTGGAGGGGATGATCACCGACCCGGTGTACGAGGGCAAGTCCATGGCGGGACTGATCGACCTCGTCGGCCGCGGCGAGATCCCGCGCGGATCCACCGTCCTCTACGCCCACCTCGGCGGGCAGCCCGCGCTCAACGGCTACACGAGCGTCCTGGGCTGAGCGCGCCGGGGCCGGGCGCGAACCCGGCCCCGGCGGGACGTCAGTCCAGCACGCAGAGCACGTCGATCTCGACGAGCAGCTCGCCCGGGAGGCCGACGTACACCGTCGTGCGGGCGGCGTGCGGGCCGTCGCCGATCAGCTCGTTGTAGACCTCGTTGAACGGCGCGAAGTGCGCCGTGTCGGTCAGGTAGACCCGGACCATGATCGCGTCGGCGAGGCTCGAGCCCGCCTCCGCCAGCACGGCCTCGATGTTCTTGAACGTCTGCCGGGTCTGGCCCACGACGTCGTCGCCGACGATCTCGTTGGTGGCCGGGTCGAACGCGACCTGGCCGGCGACCTGCAGCAGGTTCCCCTTGCGGACGGCCTGCGAGAACTTCGCCGGCGGCTTCGGCGCGTTCTCGGTGGAAACTGCCGTCTTGCTCATCAGTGCCCCTTTCCGTTCCCCGTCCATCCACTGTGGACGGAAGCTTCGTGCGTCGCCGCCCGCAGGTCCGGAACCAGGGCGAGCAGGCCTTCGTAGTCGAGCAGCACCTTCGGCACCGACATCGACGCCGCGGCGAGCACCTCGCCGTCGGCGCCGCGGACGGGCGCGGCGACGCAGTGGATGAAGTCCTCGTGCTCGGCGTTGTCGACGGCGTAGCCGAGGTGGGCCACGCGCTCCAGCTCGGCGAGGTAGGCCTCGGGGGTGGTGATCGTGTTCGGGGTCAGCACCGGGTACTCGATCGAGCGCGCGATCTCCTCGCGGCGGGCCGCGGGCATCGCCGCGACCAGCACCTTCCCCACCGCCGTGCAGTGCAGCGGGGCACGCTTGCCGATGCGCGAGTACATCCGCACCGAGTGGCGGCCCTCGTACTTGTCGATGTAGACGACTTCGCCGTCGTCGTAGCTGGCCAGGTGCACCGTGTGGCCGGTGCGCGCGTTGAGCGCGGCCAGGGCGGGCTGGGCGCTGCGGCGGACGTCGATCGAGTCGAGCGCCTGGTTGGCGAGGTCGAACATGGCGCTGCCGAGCCGGTAGTGGCGGACGCCTTCCCGGCGGACGAAGTGGTGCTGCTCGAGGGTCCGCAGCAGCCGCAGCACGGTCGACTTGTGCACGCCGATCTCGTCGGCGAGGTCGTCGAGGGTGCGCGCGTCCTTCGCGATCGAGTTCAGCAGCGTCAAAGCGCGGTCCAGGCTCTGGCTCACGTGAGCACCACGCCCTCTCCGGTCAGCCGCGCCGAACGCCACTCGTCCGGGTCGGCCTGCAGCAGGGTAGCCACGACCGTGCGGGGCAGCGGCACCCCGACGTCGTCGTGGGTGAGCAGGGTCGCGGCGGCCTGCAGGTGCCCCTGGCGCAGCCGGTGCAGCGGGGCGGCGCCACGGAGGGTCGCGGCGAGGAAGCCGGCGGCGAACGCGTCCCCGGCGCCGACCGGCTCGACGACGTCGACCCGCAGCGCAGGCGAGAACAGTGGTTCCCCTTCGACCAGGGTCGCGCCGCGCTCGCCGTGCTTGACGACGAGGGTGCGCGGGCCCGGAAGGAGGGCGCGCAGCTCCGCCGGGTCGCCGGTCCCCCAGACGCGCTGGGCTTCGTCGTCGCCGGTCAGCACGATGTCAGCCTGCCCGGCCAGCTCCGCGAGCAGGCTCGGGTCGCGGCCGGTCCAGAGCGCGGGGCGGAAGTTGACGTCGAACGAGATCAGCCGGTCGCCGCGGGGCAGGTCCAGCAGCGCGCGCACCAGCGCGAGGCAGCTGTCGGACAGCGCCGGCGTGATACCGGACAGGTGGAGCACGCGGACGCCGCCGAGGTCGAGCCGGTCGAGGACCTCGGGGCCCATCGCGGAGGCGGCCGAACCCGTCCGGTAGTAGCGGACCGGGCTGCCTCCCGCGCCGCTTTCCTTGATGTAGAGCCCGGTCGGGCGCCGCGGGTCGACCGAGCACGCGCTGACGTCGACGCCCTTCGCGGAAATCTCGCGGACCATCGCGCGGCCGAACGGGTCGTCACCGACCGAGCTGACCCAGCCGCTCGACACCCCGAGCGCCGGCAGGTTGCAGGCCACGTTCGATTCGGCGCCGCCGATCGTGCGCAGCCACCGCTTCACCTCGTCCGGCGGGCCGGCTTCGGCGGGCACGAACATCGCCATCGACTCGCCGACACACAGCACCTCGGGCCCGCTCGTCACTGTCCGTCTCCCTGCCCTTCACCCCGTTGACCTGTGGCGACCCGGATGCTACACCTATGGCACTCAAAATGCGCAACAGTCGTTGCAACATACGCAACAGAGGTCGCCGCCGATGAACGCACCCGCCGCCTGCTCCATGAACACCGCCGCGCTCGACGCCCTCCGCCAGGAGCGCGTCGACTGGCGCTTCCGCTCCGCCGCCCCCGCCCTGACCGGGCTCACCCTGGAAGAAGCCGCGGACCGCAGGCTCAACCTCTTCACCGACGGGTTCTTCGCGCCCTTCGTCGTGCTCGACGACGAAGCTCTCGAGCACAACCTGCGGACGATGGCCGCGTGGTGCGCCGCACGCGGCGTGGTGCTCGCCCCGCACGGCAAGACGACCATGGCGCCACAGCTGTTCGCACGCCAGATCGAGCACGGCGCGTGGGGCGTGACCTGCGCGAACGCCGGTCACCTCCGGATCTACCGCGCCTTCGGCGTCTCGCGGGTCCTGCTGGCCAACCAGTTCCTCGACCCGGCCGGCCTGCGCTGGCTGGCCGCCGAGCTGGCGGCGGACCCGGCCTTCGAGTTCCTCTGCTGGGTCGACTCGGTCCGCGGCGTCGAGCTGATGACCGAAGCGCTGGCAGGCAGCGAGCGCCCGGTCGACGTCCTCGTCGAGCTGGGCGCGGACGGCGGCCGCACCGGCGTCCGCGACACCGCCACCGCGCTGGCGATCGCCGAGGCGGTCCAGGCCAGCCCGGTGCTGCGGCTGCGCGGCACCGGCGGCTACGAAGGCGCGCTCTCGCACGACACCGACGAAGCCGCGCTCGCCAAGATCAGCTCCTATGTGGACGGTCTGCGCGACCTCGCGATCTCCTTCGCCGACAAGGGACTCCTCGACGGGCAGATCATCGTCACCGCCGGCGGCAGCGCGTACTTCGACCAGGTGGCGAACGAGCTGACCAAGCCGTGGCCGGCCGGCCTGGACGTGCTGCCGGTGCTGCGCAGCGGCGCCTACCTCACCCACGACGACGGCTTCTACCGCGAGATCTCCCCGCTCGGCGACCACCCGCGCATCGACGGCGTCGAGTCGTTCCGGCCGGCGCTGCGGGCCTGGGCGCAGGTGACGTCCAAGCCGTCGGACGAGCTCGCGCTGCTCACGATCGGCAAGCGCGACGCGTCCTTCGACGAAGGCATGCCCGAGCCGCAGCTGCGCCGCACCCCGAACGGCCCCGCCGAGCCGCTCGAGGGGCACGTCGTCGCGAAGATGAACGACCAGCACGCGTTCCTCACGCTGCCGCCGGGGTCGCCGGTCGAGGTCGGCGACTGGATCGGGCTCGGCCTCTCGCACCCGTGCACGGTGTTCGACAAGTGGCCGCTGCTGCCGGTGACGGCGGGCGACGGCGAAACCGTCGTGGACCTCGTCCGGACGTGGTTCTGATGGACGTCGTGATCAAGAACGCGCTGGTCGCCGACGGTACCGGCGACCCGATCACCCGCCACGACGTCGGCCTCACCGGCGGCAAGATCGCGAGCGTCGCCGAGGCGGGCTCGCTGGCCGGGCGCCGGACCATCGACGCCGCCGGGCTCGTGCTCGCGCCCGGGTTCATCGACATGCATTCGCACTCCGACCTGCAGCTGCTGGCCAACCCGGAGCACCCGGCGAAGATCACCCAGGGCGTCACGACCGAGGTGCTCGGCCAGGACGGGCTGTCCTACGCGCCGGTCGACGACGCTGTGCTCGAAGCGCTCCGGCAGCAGCTCGCGGGCTGGAACGACGACCCGGCCGGGTTCGACTGGAACTGGCGCTCGGTCGGCGAGTACCTCGACCGGCTCGACCGCGGCATCGCCGTGAACGCCGCCTACCTCGTGCCGCAGGGCACGGTCCGGATGCTCGCCGTCGGCTTCGACGACCGGCCCGCGACGGACGCCGAGCTGAACCGCATGAAGGAACTCGTCGCGACCGGCCTGGCCGAGGGCGCGATGGGCATGTCGTCGGGGCTCACCTACACGCCCGGGATGTACGCGGAGACGAGCGAGCTGGTCGAGCTGTGCCGGGTGGCCGGCGAAGGCGGCGGGTTCTACAGCCCGCACCACCGCAGTTACGGCAAGGGCGCGCTGGACGCGTTCGCCGAGATGATCGACGTGTCCCGCCGCTCGGGCTGCCCGCTGCACCTGGCGCACGCGACGATGAACTTCTCCGTCAACAAGGGCAAGGCACCCGAGCTGCTGAAGCTCCTCGACGACGCGCTCGACGACGGCTGCGACATCAGCCTCGACACCTACCCGTACCTGCCGGGCGCGACCTACCTCTCGGCGCTGCTGCCGAGCTGGGCCACCGAGGGCGGCCTCGAACCGACCCTCGCCCGGTTGTCCGATGTGGACGAACGCGAGCGGATCCGCGCCGCGATCGAGGAGTCCGGTTCGGACGGTGCGCACGGCGTCCCGATCGACTGGGACGCCATCGAAATCAACGGCGTCCGCAACGAGCGCAACGCGCACCTGGTCGGCCACAGCGTCGCCGCGTCCGCGCGCACGGCCGGCACCGAACCGGCGAAGCTGTACTTCGACACGCTGCTGGACGAGAAGCTCGGGACGTCCTGCCTGATGCACGTCGGGCACGAGGAGAACGTCCAGGCGATCATGCGGCACCGCACGCACACCGGCGGCAGCGACGGCCTGCTCGTCGGCGCCCGGCCGCACCCGCGCGCGTGGGGCACGTTCCCCCGCTACCTGGCCCGGTACGTCCGCGAACTGGGCGTACTCGACCTCGCCGAGTGCGTCGCCCACCTGACCGGGCGGGCCGCGCGGCGGCTGCGGCTGACCGACCGCGGGCTCGTCCGCGCCGGGTACGCCGCCGACCTCGTGCTGTTCGACCCCGAAACGATCACCGACACCGCCACCTTCGACGATCCCCGGCAGGCCGCCGCCGGGATCACCCACGTCTTCGTCAACGGCGTCGCCGCCCTCGACGACGGAACCCCCACCGGCGCCCTCGCCGGACACTCCCTGCGCAACCCCCGGAGAGCCCGATGATCCACTGGCTGCAACACACCACGGGCGGGCTGCTGACGCTCGCCGCCGTCTCGATCGCCGTCCTGCTGGTGCTGATCATCAAGCTGAAGCTGGAGCCGTTCATCGCGCTGATCGTGGTCGGCCTGCTGACCGCGCTGGCCGCGGGCCTGCCCGTCGGGACGATCGTCGGTTCCGCCCAGAAGGCGTCGGACTCCTTGCTGGAGAAGGGGTTCGGCAGCATCCTCGGGCACATCACGGCGATCATCGGGCTGGGCACGATCCTCGGGTCGATCCTGGAACGCTCGGGCGGCGCGAAGGTGCTCACCGGTGCGCTGCTGCGGTCCTTCGGCGAGAAGCGGGCGCCGCTGGCGATGGGCGTCGCCGGGTTCGTCTTCGGCATCCCGGTGTTCTTCGACATCGGCATCTTCGTGCTGGCACCGCTGGTCTACGTCGCCGCGAAGCAGGGCGGCAAGTCCCTGGTGCTGTACGCGATGCCGCTGCTGGCCGGCCTGTCGATCACGCACGCCTTCCTGCCGCCGCACCCCGGCCCGGTGGCCGCGGCCGGCCTGCTGCACGTCGAGCTCGGCTGGATCATCCTGATGGGCCTGGCCTGCGGCATCCCCGCGTTCCTGATCGGCGGCGTGCTCTACTCGACCTGGATCGGCAAGCGGATCGTCGTCGACGTGCCCGAGGACATGGTCTTCGCCGAAGAAGACGGCGAGAAGGAAGAGAACCCGCCGTCGCTGGGCCTGGTCGCCGCGATCATCGCGGTGCCGCTGGTGCTGATCCTGGCCGGCACGTTCGGCAGCATCTGGCTGCCGAAGAACTCCGCCCTCGCCGGGGTCGCCGCGTTCATCGGCACGCCGGCGGTCGCGCTGACCGTCGCCGTGCTGCTCGCGTCCTGGCTGCTGGGGCTGCGCCGCGGGTTCACCGGCAAGGACCTCAACGAGCTGGCCGCGAAGTCGCTGCGGCCGGTCGCGATGATCCTGCTGGTCGTCGGCGCGGGCGCGTTCTTCGGCGCGGTGCTCTCGGCCACCGGGATCGGCAAGGCCGTGGCCGATTCGCTGCACGACGCCGGGCTCCCCGTGCTGCTCGCGGCCTACGTGATCAGCTGCGGCATGCGGATCGCGCAGGGTTCGGCGACGGTCGCCATCGTGACCACGAGCGGGATCGTCGCGCCGACCGTGGCGCAGCTCGGGTATTCGCAGATCCAGCTGGCGCTGCTCGTCATGGCGATCTCCGCCGGGTCGATCATCGCTTCGCACGTCAACGACGGTGGGTTCTGGATCGTTTCGCGGTACTTCAACCTGACGGTGCCGCAGACGCTGAAGTCCTGGACGGCACTGGAAACCGTGCTTTCCCTTTCCGGTTTCGGGGCTTCGGCATTGCTCATGGCCGTGGTCTAGACCATACTGGAGGGAAGCCGCCGCCCGAACCGTTGGGAGACAAAGACGATGACCGGACTTTCCCGTCGTACGTTCCTCGGCGCCGCCGCGGGAGCGAGTGCCGCCACCGTTCTCGGTGCGCAGTTCGCTTCCGCGGCCACCACTTCGAAGGGCTGCATCGTGGGGGGAACCGCGTACATCGGCAGTTACACCAGCGGGGCCACCGGGCACGGCCTCGACGTCTCGAGCCGGACGGGCGCCACGCTCGGGCCCGTCCGGACCGTGCCGGGCATCACCGACGCGTCGTGGTTCGACCGCAGCGCCGACGGCAAGACGCTGTACGTCACCAACGAAGGCGATCCGGCCGGGTACGTCTCGGCGCTGAACGTTTCCGACGCGGCGAAGCCGAAGCTGCTCAACAAGGTTTCGTCGAAGGGCGGCGCGCCGACGCACCTGAGCGTGCACTCGAGCCAGAAGTACGTGCTGGCCGCGAACTACAGCTCGGGCAGCGTCGTCGTGCTGCCGATCCTGGCCGGCGGCAAGCTCGGTGCGGCCACGGACCTCGTGACGCACCAGGCGGACTCCGGACAGGCGCACGCGCACCAGGTCGTCAACGACCCGACCGGCCGCTGGGTGCTGTCGGTCGACCTCGGCGCCGACTCGGTGTACGTCTACTCGCTCGACGTCGCCACCGGGAAGCTTTCCCTGCACCAGCAACTGGAACTGCCCGCCGGCGCCGGACCGCGGCACCTCGCGTTCGACAAGACCGGCGCGTTCGCCTACATCCTGCAGGAGCTGCGGCCGGAGGTGACGGTGGCGAGCTGGGACGCGGCCACCGGCACGCTGAAGGCGCTCTCCGTCGTCCCAGCCGTGCCCGCCGGGAGCACCGGCGAGCTGTACCCGGGCGAGATCACCCTGTCGCGGGACGGGAAGTTCGCCTACGCCACCGTCCGCGGCCCCAACACCCTCGCGACGTTCGCCGTTTCCGGTGACTCGCTGAAGCTCGTGTCCACCGTGCCGACCGGCGGCAACTGGCCGCGGCACGTGGTCCTCGACCCGGCGGAGAACTGGTTCTACGTCTCGAACCAGCGCTCCGGCACCGTCACCTGGCTGCCCCGCGACCCCGCCACCGGTCTGCCCGGTGCCCCCGCCGGCTCGCTCGCCGTCGGCAGCGTCAACTCCGTTTACTTCGCCTGATCCCCGGTCCCCACTGGAGCACACCATGAGACTGCGCCGAACCCTGCCCGTTTTCGCCGCGGTGGCACTGCTGGCCGGCTGCGCGCCCACCCAGTCCGCCCCCGCGGGCAGTGGCGGGGACGACAAGACCGGCACCGTCCGTGTCTGGCTGTTCGACGAAGCCAACCGCGCGCCGAAGGAGGCCGCGGTCAAGGAGGCCATCACCGAGTTCAAGGCCGCGCACCAAGGCGTCGAGGTCGACGTCCAGTGGGTGCCGGTCGAAGGCCGGGCCGACAAGTTCTCCGGCGCCTTCAACGACCCGAACAACGCGCCCGACGTCGCCGAGTTCGGCAACACCGACGTCTCCAGCTACGCCGCCACCGGCGCGCTCGCCGACCTGAGCGGCGACCTCGCGTCGTGGGGCGAGGGCAAGGACCTCATCCCGACCGTGCTCGACACCGCGAAGTCCGGCGGCAAGACCTACGGCCTGCCCTGGTACACCGGCATCCGCGCGTTGTACTACCGCACGGACGTCTTCACCGAACTGGGCCTCAAGCCGCCCGCGACGCTCGCCGAGCTGGCCGACACCGCCCGCCGGATCCGCGCCGCCAAGCCGGACCTCTACGGCATCGCCGTCGGCGGCAAGTACACCTACGCGATGCTGCCCTTCCTCTGGGCCAACGGCGGCGAGCTGGCGAAGGACAACGGCGGCAAGTGGAAGTCGGCCGTGACCGACGAGCCGGCCAAGGCCGGCGTCGGGCAGTACGCGTCCCTGCTCAAGGACGACGTCTGCCCGCCCGCGCAGTGCGCCAACCTCACCGGCACGCAGAGCGTCACGGCGTTCGCCGGCGGCAAGGCCGGGATGACCATCGGCGGCGACTTCAACCGCAAGGCCGTCGAACAGGGCGCGGCGAAGGGCAAGTACGCCGTCGTCCCGCTGCCGGGCACCACGGCGGGCAGCATCGCCCCCGCGTTCGCCGGCGGCAACCTGCTGGGTGTCTTCACCGCGAGCAAGCACCGCGGCCTGGCGCTGGAGTTCATCGAGCTGCTGGGCGGCGCGAAGTACCAGGAGAAGATGTACACCGCTATGGGGAACCTGCCGACGCTGGGCAGCGTGCAGCAGAAGCTCGCCGCGAACGACCCGTTCCTCAAGCCGTTCGTCGACACCCTGAAGTCGGGCACCAAGTTCGTCCCGGCCACCCCGGCGTGGTCGAAGATCGACAGCCAGAACGTCCTGCCGACCGCCGTGCAGCAGATCGCGACCGGCGGCAAGGACCCGGCGGCGGCGCTCACCGACGCCGCGGCCGCGATGGACAAGGCCTTCGGCTAGTGGTCGTCGTCCAGGAAGCCCCTTCCGTCACGGCTCCCCCGCGGAAGCCGCGGCGGAGGGGGGACGGCCGGGCCGCCGCGCTCTACCTCGCCCCGGCGGGCATCCTGCTCGCCGCGATGCTGGCCTACCCGATCTACCAGCTCGTCCTGATCTCGTTCTACGACTACGGCCAGCCGCAGGCCGCGGGCAACGCGCCGCTGGTGTTCCTCGGCTTCGCGAACTACGCCGACCTGCTGTCCCAGGCGCAGTTCTGGACCGTGCTCGGCAAGACGGTCGGGTTCGCCGCGGCCTGCGTCGCCGATTCGCTCGTCGTCGGCACCGGGCTCGCGGTGCTGGCTTCGCGGGTGCGCTCGCTGCCCCGGTCGCTGCTGTTCCTGGCCGCGCTCGGCGCGTGGTCGACGCCGGCGATCGCGGGTTCCTACGTCTGGCTGTTCCTCTTCGACACCGACTTCGGCCTGGTCAACGAGGTGCTGACCGGGCTCGGGCTGCCGTTCGAGCACCATTCGTGGACCTTCGGCACGCTCGGCGCGTTCGGCCTCGTCGCCGCCGAGGTCATCTGGTGCTCGTTCCCGTTCGTGCTGGTCACGATGTACGCGGGGATCAAGGGCGTGCCGGACGAGGTCCTCGAAGCCGCGTCGCTCGACGGCGCGTCGGTGTGGCGCACGAGCTGGTCCATCGTGCTGCCGATGGTGCGGCCGCTGCTCATGATCGCGACCGTCCAGTCGATCATCTGGGACTTCAAGGTGTTCACCCAGATCTACGTGATGACCAACGGCGGCGGCGTGGCCGGGCGCAACCTCGTGCTCAACGTCTACGCCTACCAACAGGCCTTCGCCGGGCAGGAATACGGCCTCGGCTCGGCGATCGGAGTCGTGATGACGCTGTTGCTGCTGTCGATCACCGGGCTGTACGTCCGGTCGCAGCGCCGGAGCGCGGCATGGCTGTAGCCGTGAAACGTCCCGGCCGGCTGATCGCCGAGGCCGGCACGATCGTCATCGCCGGGCTGATCGCGTTCCCGCTGTACTGGATGCTGCTCTCGGCGGTGAAGCCGCCGGGCGAGATCCAGTCGGCCAACCCCAAGCCGTGGACGTTCAGCCCGTCGTTCGACAGCTTCTCGCGCGTGCTCACGGTGTCCGGCTTCGGGCGCTTCTTCCTCAACAGCCTGCTCGTCGCCCTGGTCGTCGTGGCGCTGTCGCTGCTGCTGTCGTTCCTTTCGGCGGTCGCGCTGACGCGGTTCTCGTTCAAGGGCCGGACCGTGCTGCTGGTGATGACGCTGGTCGCGCAGATGGTGCCGGTGGAAGCGCTGACCATCCCGCTGTTCTTCCTGATGCGCCAGATCGGCGGCGCCGTGCCGGCGTTCGGGCTCAACGAGCTGGGCTCGCTGGTGCTGGTGCACCTGGCGTTCAGCCTGCCGTTCGCGATCTGGATGCTGCGCGGGTTCGTCGCCGCCGTACCGGTGGAGCTCGAAGAAGCGGCCAAGCTCGACGGCGCGTCACGGATGCGGTTCACCTGGCAGATCCTGTTCCCCTTGGTGGCGCCCGGGCTGGTCGCGGTGAGCGTGCTCGCGTTCATCCACGCCTGGAACGACTTCCTGTTCGCCAAGACGTTCATCATCTCCAAGACCGAGAACCAGACGCTGCCGCAGGCGATCCTGGTGTTCTTCAAGCCGGAGGACACCGACTGGGGCGCGGTGATGGCGTCCTCGACGCTGATGACCATCCCGGTGCTCGTGTTCTTCGTCCTCGTCCAGCGACGACTGGTGTCCGGCATGGCCGGCGCCGTGAAGGGCTGACATGTCTTCCTTCGACACCCTGCTCCCCCGGCCGGTTTCGGTGACACCCGCCGCGGGCTCGTGCCCCTGGCCGTCCTCTGTGGACGTTCGTGCCGCCGACCTGCCGGCGGAGGGCTACCGGCTGGAGATCTCGCCGTCCGGCGTCGTGCTGTCGTGCGCCGACGCGGCCGGGGAGTTCTACGGCCGCCAGACCTTGCGCCAGCTCGCGGGCCCGGACGCGTTCCGCGCTGCGTCGCTCGAAACCGGGCTCACCATCCCGTGCGGCGTCGTGGAAGACCACCCGCGGTTCGGCTGGCGCGGCTGCCTGCTCGACGTCGCCCGGCACTTCCGGACCAAGGCCGAAGTGCTGCGGTTCGTCGACCTGCTGGCCGCGCACAAGCTGAACGTGCTGAACCTCCACCTCACCGACGACCAGGGCTGGCGCTTCGACGTCCCGGAGTACCCCAAGCTGACGTCGGTGGGCGGGTGGCGGCCGTCGTCGATGACGGGCAGCGGCGGCGCGCAGGACGGGCGGCCGCACGGCGGGTGCTACACCGGCGACGACCTGCGGGAAATCGTCGCCTACGCGGCCGCGCGGGCGATCACCGTGGTGCCGGAGATCGACATCCCCGGCCACGCGCGAGCGGCGCTGGCCGCCTACCCCGCGCTCGGCACGGAGCCGTCGTACGAGATCTGGACCTCCTGGGGCATCAGCACTTCGCTGCTTTCGCCGTCGGAGTCCACTTTGGCCTTCTTCCGGACGGTGTTCGACCACCTGCTGGAGATCTTCCCGTCCCCGGTGATCGCGCTGGGCGGCGACGAGACGCCGGGCGCGACCGACGAGCACCGCAAGTTCGTCCGGCTGCTCGCCGAGCACCTGGTTTCGCGCGGCCGGACACCGATGGGCTGGGACGAGGTCCTCGACATCGGCGGCCTCCCCCCGATGGTGATCGGCTCGTGGCAGAACGAGGCCGCCGGCCTGCGAGCGGCCGAGACCGGCCACGACGTCGTGATGTGCCCGGAGCAGCACGTCTACCTCGACCACCGCCAGGCCGACCACCCGGACGAGCCGATCCCGGTCGGCATGGTGCACACGCTGGAGGACGTCTACGCGTACGAACCGGCGCTCACCGGCCCGCGGCTGCGGGGGGTGCAGGCGCAGGTGTGGAGCGAGCACCTGGACAGCGTCCGGCGGGTCGACTACATGGCGTTCCCGCGGCTGTCGGCGTTCGCGGAAGTCGCGTGGAGCGAAGGCGCGCGGGACTACGCGGAGTTCCTGCCGCGGTTGCGCGACCACCACCTGCCGCGGCTCGACGCGCTCGGCGTCGAGTACCGGCCGCTCGGCGGACCGCACCCGTGGCAGACCCGGCCCGGGGTGCCGGGCCGGCCGCGCTGATCACGGCAGCAGAGTCACCTCGATCGACCGCGCCGGGCCGGTGTTGCCCGCCGCGTCGATCGAGCGGTACTCGATGCGGTGCCGCCCGTACCCCGGCTTGCGCTCGGTGAACGGCGACACCGTGAGCCCGTCCGGGCCGAGGTTGCCGTACGCCAGCCCGTCGATCTCCGTGCCGCGCGGGGTGAACAGGTAGGGCGCGTCCGGGTCCGTCGGCCAGCCGTAGTACTTGTGCCAGCCGTCGCCGTCCACGCGGAACTCCGGCATGCCGTCGGAAGCCTTCAGGCGCATCGTGAACGAGCCGTGGAAGACGTTGTCCTTCGCGGGCGGCAGCTCGGCCGAGGTCGTCGGGGCCGCCGCGTCCACCGTCCAGGTCAGCGTCGTGCCGCCCGTCGTCGCGGTCAGCGTGTGCGTCCCGCGTGACTCCTTCAGCGCGTAGTCGGGGCCGGTCGCGACCGGCTTGCCGTCGAGGGCCCAGCGGACCTGGGGCACCGAACCGGTCGGCTCCCCCGTCTCGACGTAGACGACGTCGCCGCCGCCGACCGGCTGCGCGGTGGGCGTGGACGCCACGACGGCCGGGCCGCTCGCGGGCGGCGTGACCACGCTCGTGTCCACCGTCCAGGTCCGCGTGGCCGCCGGCCGGACCGCCGGGTCGCGGACGAACGGCGTCGGGTCGGTCACCGTCGCCGTCAGGGTGTGCTTGCCCGGCTTCACGTGCGCCTGCCGCAGGTCGACCGCTTCGCGGCCCCGCAGCGCGACACCGTCGAGGGTCCAGCGGACGGCCAGGCGGTGGTCGACGGGGTGCATCGTCCGCAGCCACACGACGCGGTCGGCGCCGATCGTGCCCGCCGGCGTGCCACCGCTGACGAGCGGGACCTTCGCCGAGATCCGCTGCGTCATCCGCTCGCGGCCGACCTGGTCGAAGTTGTAGCCGAGGGTCTTCATCATCGAGTGCTTGCTGGGCCGCCACACGCCGGTCTGCGTGTACAGGCCGCCCTCGAAGCGGCCGATCGAGCCGCCGGACTCGCTCGGCTCGCCGAGCCAGCGCCACCACTTCGCGTGCTGGTCGCGCAGCTGCTTTTCGGTCAGCAGGGTGTGGTGGACCGAGTCGGGCTCGCCGCCTTCGTACGCGCCGCCCGGGACGTTGCGGGCGTAGTAGTCGTATTCGTCGTCGAGGCCGCCGAGCGAGTGGCCCAGTTCGTGCGGCGAGATGAGCGCGGACAACGCGTTCCCGCCCGACGCCGTCGCGTACGAGCCGCCCGCGCCGCCGTAGGTGCTGCTGTTGCCCAGCGCCAGGATCTGCCGGTTCGCCGAGGACGTGCCGGGCACGAGGTCGGCGTACCGCTGCGCGGCGGCGTCGTCGACGGTGAGCAGGCGCTGCACGCTCTGCGCGTTGCAGCCGCCCCAGAAACCCATGTCCAGCGGGGTGTTCTTCTTCGGCGCGTCGAGCGAGGGGTCACAGTCCACACCGGACTCGGGTGAGGCGATCGACACCGCGAAGACGTTGAAGTAGCTGCGGTAGGACTTGAACGGCTCGAGCGACCAGAGGGTGCTGACGTGCCGCTGGACGTCGGCGAAGAACTTCGGCTGTTCGGCGGCGGTGTAGCCGTCCCCGAGGACGACGAGGTTGAACCGCTGCGAGACCGGCCCGGTCACCTGGACGTCGGTGACGGTGCCGGCGGGCTCGTCGGCGTTCGCCGGAGTGGCGATCCCGCCGGCGATCAGCAGTGCGGCGAAGAACCCGGCCCACTTCCGCATGGCGGCACTCCCCTGGTCGGTGATCTTTCCGGTCTACCGCACGGGCCGCGCCACCGGAACCGCCGGAAGTCGGAGGCCCGCGGTATAGGTCGTTATACATCGGTATGGGGCGTCGACGGCACTGACGTGCACTGTGACGGGCGAAGGCGCGGGCGATGTCGTGGTGCTGGTCGCGAAGCAGAGCCACGGTCAGAACGGCTGTGGTTCAGGCCCGCCTCAGCCAGGTCAGTCCCAGGTGAAACGGATCACCTGCCCTCACCGAGGGACCCATCGTGGAGCAGCTCAGTTCCGGCGGTTCTCGGTCTCCGAGGTCGTGAGCTACCTGCTCCGGGCGGACCGCCGCGAGCACTGGACACCCATCGCGCCCGCCGCGTACTACTTCGCGCTCGTCAGGAGGTTCGGACGCTCCGAGGTCGAACGGCGGTCCGCTCGGACGATCCGCAAGCTGACCGGCGGGGGACAAAGCGCATAGCTCAGGCCCGCGTCAGGCGGTACCAGACCTCCGGGCGCCCGACCTGGCCGTAGTGGGGTTCGCGGTGGGCCATCCCGTTGTCCGCCAAGTACTCCAGGTACCGCCGGGCCGTCACCCGCGAAGCACCGATCGCCGAAGCCGCCGCGCCCGCGGAAAGGCCTTCCGCCGCTCCGGAAAGCGCGTCCTGGATCGCCTCCAGGGTCTGGACGCTCATGCCCTTGGGCAGCGGCGGCTGCTCGGTCGTGCGCAACGCGCCGAGGGCCCGGTCGATCTCGGCCTGGCCGGTCACCTCGCCGGAGGCGTCGCGGAACTCCGCGTAGCGCTCCAGCTTCTCGCGCAGGGTCGCGAACGTGAACGGCTTGAGCAGGTACTGCACCACCCCGACCGACACCGCCGCCTTCACCAGCCCGAGGTCCCGCGCCGACGTCACCGCGATGACGTCGATCGGGAGGCCGGCCGCGCGCAGGGAGCGGCACACCGCCAGGCCGTGCGTGTCGGGCAGGTAGAAGTCCAGCAGCACCAGGTCGACCGGCTCGCGTTCGCAGAACCGCAGGGCTTCGCCGCCGGAATGGACCACGCCGGCCACCGAAAAGCCCGGGAGCCGTTCGACGTAGACGCGGTGCGCCTCGGCCGCCACCGGCTCGTCCTCCACCACCAGCACCCGGATCACCGGTCCGCCTCCCGCCGCGGCAGCCGCACGGTGAACACCGCGCCGCCGTCCCGGCCGACGTCGACCGAGCCGCCGTAGCGGCGCACCGCCTGCCCGACCAGCGCCAGTCCGAGACCGTGGCCGTCCTCCGCCTTCGTCGACCAGCCGCGGCGGAACACGTCGGCGTCCTCGGGGACGCCGGGCCCGGAGTCGGCCACGCGCAGCAGCAAGCCGTCGTCTTCGGTGCGGGCCGTGACGACCACCTTCGGGTGCCCGCTGCCGCGCACCGCCGCGTCGAGGCCGTTGTCGATCAGGTTGCCGAGGATGGTCACCAGGTCGCGGGCCGCGACCCCGAGCGAGACGTCGTCGATCACGGTGTCCGGCGTGACGGTCAGCTCGACCCCGCGCTCGCTCGCCTCGGCGGCCTTGCCCAGCAGCAGCGCGGCCAGCACCGGTTCGGCGACCGCGCCGACGACCCGGTCGGTCAGCTCCTGCGCCAGCGCGAGCTCGGCGGTCGCGAACTCCACTGCCTGCTCGGGTTTTCCGATCTCCACCAAGGAAACGACCGTGTGCAGCCGGTTCGCCGCCTCGTGCGCCTGCGACCGCAGCGCCTCCGCGAGGCCGCGCGCGGTGGTCAGCTCCCCGGTCAGCGTCTGCAGTTCCGTGTGGTCGCGCAGTACGACGACGGTGCCCTGCGCGCGGCCGCCCGAGCGGACGGCGGTCGTGCTGACCAGCAGGACGCGGGCGTCGGTCAGGTGCAGTTCCTCGGCCCGGTTCTCCGCCGAGGTGAACGCCTCCGCCAGCTCGTCCGGCAGCCCGAGGTCGGCCAGCTCGCGCCCGACCGGGTCGGCGCCGAGACCGAGGAGGGCGCGCGCGCCGTCGTTGCACAGGC
This sequence comes from Amycolatopsis sp. cg9, assembly GCF_041346945.1. Lineage (NCBI taxonomy): Bacteria > Bacillati > Actinomycetota > Actinomycetes > Pseudonocardiales > Pseudonocardiaceae > Amycolatopsis > Amycolatopsis sp. cg9. The sequence goes on from NZ_CP166850.1 coordinate 9,655,715, forward strand.
CGATGCGCCCGTCCCGGCCGACGAGCAGCACTCCTTCGCGGACCGAGTGCAGCACGGCTTCGTGGTACTCGAACAGGTTGCTCAGCTCGTCCGGCGCGACCCCGCGGGTCTGGCGCCGCAGCCGCGCGCTGATCAGCCAGCCGCCCAGCGCCCCGACGACCAGGACCGCCCCGGCGACGCCGAACAGCGGCCAGAGCCGTTCGCGCAGCTCGGCCGAGATCGCCGCCACGGTGATCCCGACAGCGACCAGCGCCACCACCCGCTGCCCCGGGCCGAACACCGGCACGACCGTGCGCACCGACGGGCCGAGCGAGCCGGTGTAGGTCTCGGTGTAGGGCTGTCCCTGCTGCGCCTGCGTGATGGTCCCGATGTAGTGCCCGCCGATCAGCGCCGCAGTCGGGTGGGTGTAGCGGATCCCGGCCGGGCTCATGATCGTGATGAAGTCGACGTGGGTGTCGGCCTGCACGCGCAGGGCGAACGGCTGCAGCGTCGCGCTCGGGTCCGGTGCGGCCACCGCGGCCGCGACGGTCGGGGCGTCGGCCACCGCCGAGGCGATCGCGCGGACCTGGTCGCGCGCGTTCTCGTTCACCGCACGGGAGGCGTCGAGGTAGGCGAACGTGCTGCCGGCGCCGGCCAGCACGCAGAGCACCACCAGCTGCAGCACGAGCAGCTGGCGGGCCAGGCTCCAGCGGGACCGCATCGTCGGGGGCACCTCCTCATACCAGCACACGCGCTCCCCGGTGTCCGAACGGGACGGTCGCGCGAACTCAATGAACACAAGTGAGCCGGGTCACCGAAGTGCGCCTACAGTGTGCCGCAACCTGGAACACCCCTGAGTTGGAGGCAACGGTGCCGACCCCACCGACCACCGAGGAGACCCCGCGCAAGCGGGACAAGACCCACTACCTGTACCTGGCCGTGATCGTCGCGGTCCTGCTCGGGATCCTGGTGGGCTTCCTCTTCCCGGGCTTCGCCAAGGGACTGAAGCCCCTCGGCGACGGCTTCGTCAACCTGATCAAGATGATGATCTCCCCCATCATCTTCTGCACGATCGTCATCGGCGTCGGCTCGGTCGCGAAGGCGGCCAAGGTGGGCAAGGTCGGCGTGATGGCGCTGGTCTACTTCATCGTCATGTCGACCTTCGCGCTCGCCATCGGCCTGGTCGTCGGCAACCTCCTGCACCCGGGCACCGGGCTGCACCTCAACCCGGCCGACGTGAAGAGCGTCCAGAAGTCCGCCACCGGCGCCGAGGGCCCGGTCGACTTCCTGCTCGGCATCATCCCGAAGACGCTGGTCTCCGCCTTCACCGAAGGCGAAGTGCTGCAGACGCTGCTGGTCGCGCTGCTCGTCGGGTTCGCGCTGCAGAAGCTGGGCCCGAAGGGCGCGCCGATCCTGCGCGGCGTCGAGCACCTCCAGAAGCTGGTCTTCCGGATCCTGGCGATGATCATGTGGGCCGCCCCGATCGGCGCGTTCGGCGCCATCGCCGCGGTGGTCGGCGCGACCGGCTGGGCCGCCTTGAAGAGCCTCGCGGTGATCATGATCGGGTTCTACGCGACCTGCCTGGTGTTCGTGTTCGTGATCCTCGGGCTGGTGCTCTGGTTCGGCGCCCGGGTCAACATCCTGAAGCTCCTGCGCTACCTCGGCCGCGAGTTCCTGCTGATCCTCTCGACGTCGTCGTCGGAATCGGCGCTGCCGCGGCTGATCGCGAAGATGGAGCACCTCGGCGTCGACAAGTCCGTCGTCGGCATCACCGTGCCCACCGGCTATTCGTTCAACCTCGACGGCACCGCGATCTACCTGACCATGGCGACGCTGTTCATCGCCGCGGCGCAGGACGAGCCGCTGTCCATCGGCGCGCAGATCGGCCTGCTGGTCTTCATGATCATCGCGTCGAAGGGCGCCGCGGGCGTCAGCGGCTCCGGCATCGCGACCCTGGCCAGCGGCCTGCAGTCGCACCGGCCGGAACTGGTCAACGGCGTCGGGTTCATCCTCGGCATCGACCGGTTCATGTCGGAGGCCCGCGCGCTGACGAACTTCGCCGGCAACGCCGTCGCGACCGTCCTCATCGGGAACTGGACGAAGGAGTTCGACCGGGAACAGGCCCAGCGCGTGTTCGCCGGGCAGGCACCTTTCGACGAAGCCACGATGGTCGACGAAGAGCGGGAACCGGCGGAAGCCGTCGCGAAGTAACACCCTTCGACGTTCGTGCTCATGCCCCCGCTGAGCACGAGCCACCGCGGGCCGCGGTGCGAGTCTCCCCGACCTCGCACCGCGGCCCGTTCCCCGTTTCGCGGGGGGTTTCAGCAGGCCGCGTGGCCGTCGTAGACGACCCGCGCCGCGGCGATGTCCTCGCGGTGCCGCTCCGCCCAGCCGAGCAGGCCGCTCAGCGACTGGTACAGCTCCTTCGCCATGGGCGTGGCTTCGTACTCCACGCGCGGCGGGACCGTCGGGTAGATCGTGCGCTCCAGGAGCCCGTCGCGCTCGAGGTTGCGCAGGGTCAGCGTGAGCATCCGGCGGCTGATCCCGTTGACCGCGCGTTCCAGCTCGGTGAACCGCACGGGCCCGCGGATGGCCTCCAGGAGGATGCCGATCGCCCACTTCCCGCTGATCCGGTTGATGACCTCCAGCACCGTGCAGACATCGAGTTTTTCCGGGTCGATCTCCGTGACCTGGACAGGTACACCGATGTTCCCCTGGGACATGGAAGTGCCTCCTTACGCGGGCACCCATGGTCACACATGATGGGCACTGTTACAAGAAGTGCCCTGGCGACGACCAGGGGGAACTCAACTGGAGGGGCCTCCGATGGCCGAGAACCACCCCACCCGCTCCCGCGGCCTCGCGTTGGCGGTGCTGTGCGCCGCCTCGCTGATGGTCGTGCTCGACAGCAGCATCGTCGCGGTGGCGCTGCCCGCCATCCAGGCCGACCTCGGGTTCACCCCCACCGGTCTGGCCTGGGTGGTCACCGCCTACCTGGTCGCGTTCGGCGGCCTGCTCCTGATCTCCGGCCGGCTCGGCGACCTGCTCGGCCGCCGCCGCGTCTTCCTCGGCGGGCTGGTGCTGTTCACCGCCGCCTCCCTGGTCGCCGGGCTCTCGGCGGACGCGGGCGTGCTCGTCGCGGCACGGTTCGCCCAGGGCGTCGGCGGGGCGCTCGCGTCGGCCGTGGTGCTCGGGATGATCGTCACGATGTACCCGGAGCCGCGGGCCCGGGCGAAGGCGATCGGGGTGTACAGCTTCACGCAGGCGGCGGGCGCGTCGATCGGGCTGATCGCGGGCGGCGCGCTGACGCAGGCGCTGAGCTGGCACTGGACGTTCTACGTCAACCTGCCGATCGGCGTGGCCGCGCTGCTGCTGGCCGTCCGGGTCGTTTCGCCGGACCGCGGGACGGGACTGCGGGCGGGCTTGGACGTGCTCGGCGCGCTGCTGGTCACCGGCGCCGTGATGCTCGGCGTGTACGCGATCTCGTCCGCGGCGTGGGGCGCGCTGGCCGTGGCGGTCGTCCTGCTGGCCGCGTTCGTGCTGCGGCAGGCGAAGGCGCGTACGCCGTTGCTGCCGCTGCGGCTGTTCCGGATCCGCGCGGTGACCGGCGCGAACCTGATGATGGTGCTGATGGTCGCCGGCATGCTCGGCTTCCAGTTCGTCACGGCGTTGTACCTGCAGCAGGTGCTGGGCCTCGACGCGCTGCGCACCGGCGTCGCGTTCCTGCCGGTCCCGCTGGTGATCGCGGTGGCGTCCCTCGGGTTCGCGGACAAGCTCGCCGCGCGGTTCGGGCCGCGCGCGGTGCTGCTGGCCGGGCTCGGCCTGGTGATCGCCGGCCTGGTGCTGCTCACTCAGGTGTCGGATTCCTACTTCACCGGCGTGCTGCCGCCGTTGCTGGTGATGGGCCTGGGCGCGGGCGCGGCGATCCCGGCGCTGATGGGACTGGCGATGGCGGACGTCCCGGCCGAGGACGCTGGTGTGGCGTCGGGCCTGATCACCACGACCCAGCAGGTCGGCGCGGCGATCGGCACGGCGGTACTGGCTTCGGTGGCCGCGTCCCGCACGGCGAGCCTGGGCGGCGACCACCGGGAGGCGCTGGCGGCGGGGTTCCGGCTGGCGTACGGGGTCAGCGCGGGCTTCCTGGTGGCCGCGGTGGCCTTGGGCGGCTTCGTCCTGACCCGCCGCACCCGCCCGGCCCCCGCTCCGGCGGCCTCCGCCGCTCCCCCGGCTGCCGCCGCCCCGGTTTCCGAGGCCGAGCCCGCGGTCTGCACCGCCGGTCGCGCCTGACCCGCCTCAAGCGCCCCAATGTGGCGTTCGGTGCGTCTGACGCACCGAACGCCACATTGGGTGCGCTGGACGCAACCAACGCCACATTGGGGTGTTCGGGGCCGGGTGATCAGGCGAGGTAGGAAGAAAGTCCGCGGTGGCCCCGCCGCATCATCAGCGCGTGGTTCGCGCGGAACAGCGGCCGGGCCACCGCGTCGAGGCGCCGCAGCAACTCCTTGCGGGCCTGGACGTCCTGGGTGATCTCCAGCAGTGTGCCCGCGCCCGCCGCGCGGACCGCACCGGCCAGTACCCCGTCGAGGTCGCCGCTGAGCCTGACCCGCATCAGGCCCGTGCGCTCGTCCTGGTGGTCCCGGTGCATCCGGACGACGAGCCGGAACGGCAGCCGGGACCGGCAGACCAGTTCGGCGGTGTCGTCGTCCACGCGGCGCACCGCGCGGACGTCCGACCACCACCGCGGGTAGCCGGCGAGGTCGGTGACCACGCCGAACACCCGCTCGGGCACGGTTCCCGGCAGCAGCCACGTGCTGCGGAACCGGTAGCTCGCGCCCGCCAAGCCCGTCACACCTGGGCCGAGACCAGCTTCCGGCCGTCCACCGTGACGATGTCGACCGACTTGACGTCGTCGGGCGCGACCAGCGCGGACCCGTCGAGCGAGAAGCCCTGGCTCTCCCACTTTTCCGACACCTGCCAGCTGCCGGCGGTCACGGACTGGCCGCCCTTGGTGGTGACCTGCAGCAAGCACTTCTCCCCGGCCTGGACGCCCTTCACGGCGACGTTCACCCGGACCCAGCCCTGGAACGGGCTCACCGACGCGGCCAGCTGCACGCCGGTCGTCGGATCCCGGCCTTCGACGCTCTTCGTGCCGGGGACGTCCGGCTGCGGCATGGGGATCGCGAGGTCGGGCGTGGAACTCGTCTGCCGTCCGACCAGGACCCCGCCGCCGAGCGCGGCCACCACCAGCACCGCCGCCGCGACCAGGGCCAGGCCCCGCCTCGACGTCGAGCGGGTGGCCGGGGCCGCCTGCTCCTCGTCGCGCACCCGGCGCAGGGTCTTCTGCAGCAGCAGGTCCCCGCCTTCGGGCGGCCCGTCGAGGAACGCCTCGGGCGGCACCTCGTCGAGCGACTCGCGCAACGCCACCAGCTCGTTCAGGTCGAACCGGCACTGCGCGCAGGTCTGCAGGTGCCGCCGCTCGAAGTCGGCCGCCTCCCCGGGGTCGAGCGCGCCGAGGGCGTACGCGCCGAGCTGCGTGTGACTCTCGTCGACCGAGTTCATCGCGCCACCTCCGTTCCGCTCGAAATCATCGCTGCTCTCAGTGCTCTCAGTGCGTAGTAAGACCTTGATTTCACGGTACCCGGTGCGACGCCCAGTGTTCTCGCCGCTTCGGCCACCGTCCGTCCCCGGTAGTAGATCTCCACCAGGACCTCTCGGTGCTCGTTCGACAGGCCGTCCATCGCGCCGAGCACCGTCATCGAGTCGACCACGCCCTGGGCGTGATCGCGCTCGACGGCCGGTGTCGGCACGCCTTCGGCCGGTTCGGCCACCTCTTGGGGCCGCGCCGCCCGGGCGCGGGCCCGGTCGGTGACCAGGTTGCGCGCGACGGTCAGCAACCAGCCGCGCACCGAGCCCTTCCCGTCGTTCTGCAAGTCGTCCGCGTGCTTCCACGCTCGGACCAGCGTCTCCTGGACCACGTCCTCGGCCGCCGCCCGATCACCGGTCAGCCTCGTCGCGTAGGCCAGCAGGCTCCGCCCGTGTTCGGCGTACAGCTGCCGAATCAAGTCCTCGCCCTTGGCCTTCTTAGGCCGCCTGCCTCCTATGGCCACCCTCGTCCTCCCGACGGTGTTCTGAGTCGGCGAGGACAGTACTGCAACCCGCGGGGCCACCGGCGGTGCGTGCGCCGAGCGCAGCGCGACCATGGTGTTCATCGGCTGCCCGTCCTTCCTCGTTCTGCCCGGAAATCCGTCGGTGGTCAGTACCCGGAGCCGCCGGCCTTGCCGCCCGCGGTCACCTTGCTGCCGTCAGGAGCGACCGCGAACCACGTGCCGTTCGCGCCCTGGCCGTTCAGGTCGCCCGCCGCCTTGTCGCCCGAGAACTCGTACAGCGGCCAGCCGTTGAGCGTGAGCTGCTTGCTGCCGTCCTTGCGGGTCGTCGTGCCGACCTGGGTGTCCTGGATGCCCTTCAGCATCGGCGTGGCCACCCCGGCGAGCATCGGCGGCCACGCGGTCGCGCACTCACCGTCGCAGTTGGACGTCGGCGGCTGCGAGAGGTCCTTGTCGAACCGGTAGAGCGTCTTGCCGTCGGCGTCGGTGACGACCGCGCCGACCCCGTTGATCGTCGCGACCGCGAGCATCTTGTGCCCCGGCTCACCGTGTTGCGGCCCTTGGGCGCCGTCGGCCATCTCGCCGCAGGCGGACAACGTGGCGACGGCGACGAGCGCCACGGCGCTTGCGACGACGGGCCGGATACGGTTCATGACGTTCTCTCCTCGGTGAGGGCGGCACCGCCGTCCGGCGGACCTCGACACCGGGTAACACGGACGGTCGCGGAGAACGGTTCAGCCGGGGTTGCGCGCGATTCGGCGCCGCGGCGGCGGCGGATTGGTGCGTCCCGGTGATCGGCACGATCTTGTCGCCGGACGGGCGGGTTCCTAGGCTGGTCGCGTTCGCACCGCCGCCCCGCTCGTCCCGGGAGCCGCCGTGCCCGCCAAACCCCTCCTCTGCGCCGCGCTGCTGGCCGCGGGCTGCGCCGCCCCGGCCCCGGCGCCCTTCAGCGCGACGCTCACCTCACCCACGGACGTGGTGCTCAGCTGGCCGGACGACGCCGCCGGGCACCGGGTCGAGTACGCGAACGACCCGGCCGGTCCGTGGACGACACTGCGGTTCCTCCCCGCCCACACGACGAGCTACCACCACCCGGACCTGATCCCGGAGACGCCGTTCTACTACCGGGAACAGCCGTTCACCGGTCCGGTCTCGACCGAGCTGCACGCGGTACCGACCGGCGACACGGTGACGTTCACGTGGGCCGACCGCTCGAGCGACGAAGCCGGCTTCCTCCTGGAGATCCGGCGGCCGGGCGCGCCGGACTTCGACCCGGTGGCGGTGACCGATCCGGACGCGACGACGTGCGCGCTGTCGCTGCTGCCCGGCGAGGCCGGCTCGGCCTTCCGGCTCCGGACGCTGCACTACGGCCCGCTCTCCCCGGTGGTGCACCAGACCACCGGGAAGGAGCGGTGAGCCGTCACTCCGGGTTGAGGACCGTCCGCAGGAACTCGCCCGTGTAGCTGCCCTCGACCCCGGCGACGTGCTCCGGCGTGCCCTCGGCGATCACCGTGCCACCGCCCGAGCCGCCTTCCGGGCCCATGTCGATGATCCAGTCGGACGTCTTGATCACGTCGAGGTTGTGCTCGATCACGATCACCGAGTTGCCCTTGTCGACCAGGCCGTTGATCACGCCGATCAGCTTGTTGATGTCCTCGAAGTGCAGGCCGGTCGTCGGCTCGTCGAGGATGTACACCGTCTTGCCGGTCGACCGCTTCTGCAGCTCGCTGGCCAGCTTGACGCGCTGTGCCTCGCCGCCCGAGAGCGTCGGCGCGGGCTGCCCGAGCCGGACGTAGCCGAGGCCGACGTCCACCAGCGTCTGCAGGTGGCGGTGGATGGCCTTGATCGGCTCGAAGAACTCCGCGGCTTCCTCGATGGGCATGTCGAGCACGTCGGAGACGGTCTTGCCCTTGTAGTGCACCTCGAGGGTTTCCCGGTTGTACCGCGCGCCCTTGCAGACCTCGCAGGGGACGTAGACGTCCGGCAGGAAGTTCATCTCGATCTTGATCGTGCCGTCGCCGGCGCACGCCTCGCAGCGGCCGCCCTTGACGTTGAACGAGAACCGGCCCTGCTGGTAGCCGCGGACCTTCGCCTCGGTGGTCGCCGCGAACAGCTTGCGGACGTGGTCCCAGACGCCGGTGTAGGTGGCCGGGTTGGACCGCGGGGTCCGCCCGATCGGCGACTGGTCGACGCGCACCAGCTTGTCGACGTTGCCGAGGCCGTTCACGCGGGTGTGCCGGCCCGGCACCTGGCGGGCACCGTTGAGCTTGTTCGCCAGCACCGTCGCGAGGATGTCGTTGACCAGGGTCGACTTGCCCGAGCCGGACACGCCGGTGACCGAGACCAGGCAGCCGAGCGGGAACGAGACGTCCAGCCCGCGCAGGTTGTGCTCGCGCGCGCCGACGACGGTCAGCTGCCGCTTCTTGTCGATCGGCCGCCGGATCGCCGGGATGTCGATCTTCCGGCGGCCGGACAGGTACTGCCCGGTCAGCGATTCCTTGCTCTTCAGCAGCTTCTTGTACGGTCCACTGTGGACGATGTGGCCGCCGTGCTCGCCCGCGCCCGGGCCGATGTCGACCACCCAGTCGCTCGAGCGGATCGTGTCCTCGTCGTGCTCGACGACGATCAGCGTGTTGCCCAGGTTCCGCAGCCGCGTCAGCGTCTCGATCAGGCGGTGGTTGTCGCGCTGGTGCAGGCCGATCGACGGCTCGTCGAGCACGTACAGCACGCCCACCAGGCCGGACCCGATCTGCGTGGCCAGCCGGATGCGCTGCGCTTCACCACCCGAAAGGGTGGCCGACGCGCGGTCGAGCGAGAGGTACGTGAGGCCGACGTCGAGCAGGAAGCGCAGCCGTGCCTGGATCTCCTTGAGCACCGCACCGGCGATCATCGCCTCGCGCTGCCCCAGCTCCAGCTCGTCGAGGAACTGCGACGCCTCCGCGATGGACAGCGCGCAGACCTCGGCGATCGACATGTCACCGCGGGTCTGGTGCGCCAGCGTCACCGCGAGGATCTCCGGCTTGAGCCGGGTGCCCTGGCAGGACGGGCACGGCACCTCGCGCATGTAGCCCTCGTACCGCTCGCGCATGTACTCGGACTCGGTCTGCTCCTGCCGCCGCTCGAGGAACGGGATGACGCCCTCGAAGGCCGCGTAGTACGAGCGCTGGCGGCCGTAGCGGTTCTTGTAGCGGACGTGGACCTGCTCGTCGACGCCGTGCAGCACCGCCTTCTGGGCCCGCGCGGGCAGCCGCCGCCACGGGGTGTCCATGCGGAACCCGATGGTCTCCGACAGCGACTCGAGCAGGCGGATGAAGTAGTCCGCGCTCTGCCCGCCCGACCACGGCGCGATCGCGCCCTCGGCCAGGGACAGCTCGTCGTCCGGCACCACCAGCTCCGGGTCGACCTCCTTGCGGATGCCGATGCCGGTGCACTCGGGGCAGGCGCCGTAGGGCGAGTTGAAGGAGAACGAGCGGGGCTCGAGGTCTTCGATGGCCAGCGGGTGGCCGTTGGGGCAGGCGAGGTTCTCGGAGAAGCCGCGGATGCGGTGCGGGTCGTTCTCCGGCAGGTCGACGAACTCGAGCTCGATCAGCCCGTCGGCCAGCCGCAGGGCCGTCTCGACCGAGTCGGTGAGGCGCTGGCGCGAGCTCGACTTGACGCTCAGCCGGTCGATGACCACGCCGATCTGGTGCTTTTCCTGCTTCTTCAGCTTCGGCGGGTCGGTCAGCGAGTGGACCGTGCCGTCGACGACCACGCGCGCGTAGCCCTGCTGCTGCAGGTTCTCGAACAGGTCGACGTACTCGCCCTTGCGCCCGCGCACCACCGGCGCGAGCACCTGGAAGCGGACTCCTTCGTCCATCTCCAGCACCTGGTCGACGATCTGCTGCGGGGTCTGCTTGCTGATCGCCTCGCCGCACTTGGGGCAGTGCGCCTTGCCGGCGCGGGCGTAGAGCAGGCGCAGGTAGTCGTAGACCTCGGTGATCGTGCCGACGGTCGAACGCGGGTTGCGCGAAGTGGACTTCTGGTCGATCGACACCGCAGGCGAGAGGCCCTCGATGAAGTCGACGTCCGGCTTGTCCATCTGCCCGAGGAACTGCCGGGCGTACGCCGAGAGCGACTCGACGTAGCGCCGCTGCCCCTCGGCGAAGATGGTGTCGAAGGCGAGGCTCGACTTCCCCGACCCGGACAGGCCGGTGAACACGATCAGGCTGTCGCGGGGCAGGTCGAGATCCACGCCGCGGAGGTTGTGCTCGCGGGCACCGCGAACAACGAGGCGATCAGCCACGCCAGGGTCCTCTCAATGTCTTCTTCAGTGCGGTCGCCGACCCGGTCTCAAGATGCACGGGCGGCCGCGATCCATGCTACGAGCCACCACCGACAAAAACGGGTTCCGCGTCCTTGACCTGCGGTTCTTCGGGCTTTCGACGTCTGGTGAGCCACCGGTGGGCCGGGCGTTCGACCCCCGCGGTGACCGCCCAGCCGGCCAGCACGGCGGCGCCGACGACCAGGGGAAGCCGCAGCCAGCCGGGGAGGCCGAGGTCGAGCAGAGCGCGGGCCAGGACGTAGCCCAGTTCCTGGTGCACCAGGTAAAGACCATACGAGATGCCCGCGAGCCAGGTGACGGCCGGGGCGATCCGCGCCAGCCCGGGGAACCGCCAGTCCGGGCCGCGGGCGGCCACGCAGACCAGCAGCAGGAGCACGGCGAACCCGATCGTGGACGGCCAGCGCAGCGCGTCCTGCGGCAGCGCGACGTGGAACGGGAAGACCTGCAGGTCCTGCGCGGCGACGGCGGCGGCCACGAACAGCGCGGCGTGCCACGTCGCGAGCCGGCGCCGCGACCAGAGCCAGATCGCGGCGCCGATGGCGAACACGTGCAGCCGGTGCAGGCCGAGGCCGTAGTAGAACGTCTCGACGACCGGGCTCGCCGTCCCCGGCGGGAAGACCAGGAAGCGCAGCGCGAGCGGCACCAGGATCAGCGCCCAGAGCAGGGCGACGGTCAGCCGGTGGGTGCGCCACGACCGCGGCCACAGCAGGGCGGCGCCGGTGAAGGCCATGAGCTGGACGGGCAGCGTCCAGTAGGAGCCGTCGAGGTAGTAGAACGTCTCCGACCGGATCCCCCACTCCTGCACCATGCCGAGGTTGGCGAGGAGGTCCAGCCAGGTCGGGATGTACCAGGGCGACGGGTTCGACGGCGGGCCCTGCGGCACGCCGAAGAGGAACCCGGTGACGCCGGGCGGGTAGGGCAGGCCGCTGAAGGAGATGGCCGCCCACCTCGTCACGACGTAGGTCACGAGGACGGCGGCCAGGTACGCGGGTACGAGGCGCGCGACGCGGTTCCACAGCCACCGGCCCGGATTGCCCTTGCGGAGGCCGGCGCAAACGAAGAAGGCGGAGATCACCAGCAGGATCGCGGCGCCGAACTGCGCTGTCACCCGGAAGGGGTACCCCGTGAGTTCGGGGTGCAGCAGCGCGCCTTGGTGGGTGACGTGCCCGAGGATGACCGCGAGGACGGCGACGACGCGGAGGAGGTCCCAGCTGATCCGGCGCGGCGTCGGGGAGGTGGGCACGGTCGTCCTGAGGTCGGGCTGGCTGGGGGTCGCCGTGAGCCTACGTGGCGGGGCGGCCGCGCGCTTGTGCGGGTGGAACCGGTTGGAGCGAAACGACTACCGTGTGCACGGTGAACATCGTGGACACCTACACCGGGCACGTCGACCCGGGCGGCGACGCCACCCGGCGCACCCTGGACGAGCTGACCATCACCAAGCTGTCCGTCGGCCCGATGGACAACAACACTTACCTGCTGGTGTGCCGGGCGGACAACGAAGCCCTGCTCATCGACGCGGCGAACGACCCGGAGCGGATCTCCGACCTGATCGGCCACGGCCCGGACCGGCCCGCGCTGAAGACGGTCGTCACCACCCACCAGCACCAGGACCACTGGCAGGCGCTGGGCGCGGTCGCGGGGGCGAACGGCGCGAACACGGCGGCCCACCCTTTGGACGCGCCGCCGCTGCCGGTGCCGCCGGACTTCCTGGTCGAGCACGGTGACACGCTGTCGGTGGGCCAGGTCACCCTTTCGGTGATCCACCTGCGCGGGCACACCCCGGGCTCGATCGCGCTGCTCTACCGCGACCCGGCCGGCCACCCCCACCTGTTCACCGGCGACTCCCTGTTCCCGGGCGGGGTCGGGCGGACGACGTCGCCGGAGGACTTCCAGTCCCTGCTGGGGGATGTATCGTCGCGGGTCTTCGACGAGCTGCCCGACGAGACGTGGTTCTACCCGGGCCACGGCGACGACTCGACGCTGGGCGCGGAGCGGGCGAAGCTGGAGGAGTGGCGCGAGCGCGGCTGGTGACCCATGAGAGATGATTCGCCGATGCTGGAGACCTGGCTGACCGAGCTGCGCGCGTACGCGGACAGCTCGGCCAGCACGGTGCGGAAGCGGCTCTGGAGCTTTCCGGACGAAGCGACGAGGGACGAGTTCGTCGCTTCGGTGGCGGACCGCCCGGAGGCGGAGTTCGACCTGGTGCTCCGGCACCTGCTGATGCCGTCCTGCGCGACGCCGGACGACCGCGAGCGGCTGGCATCGGCGCGGGCCACGGGCGCCGCGGACGGCGATCCCCACCTCCGGCGGATCGAGGCCTACTACGCCAACCGCAGCGACCAGCCGCCGTGGGCCGGGATCCGGTGGGTGCTGGACCTGCTGCCCGACCACCCGCGGTCGGCGCTGCAGGCGACCGAGGCGTACCGGGTGGCGCACGCGCGGTCGATGCCCGCCGAGGTGGCGCACGCGACCGACGACGCGGAGGCGCTCATCCGGGCGCGGTACATCGGCCTGCCCGCCACGGCGGACGCGCGGCGCGAGCTGCTCCGCGAGCTCGGTCCGCACGAGTTCTCGAGACTGGCGGCGGCGCTGTACTCGGGTCAGGAAGTGGCGGTCGAGTGCCGCCACCGGCGCGAGAAGCCGGTGGGCGTCGACGTGGTGCGCTCGGCGCTCGGGACGGCTTCGGGCGCGTGCGTCGTCGTCACGGCGAGCACCTTCACCCGGGCGGCCGAGGAGCTGGCGGGCAAGACCGATCGGGTCACGCTCGTCGACGGGGCGAAGCTGGTGGAGCTGCTGGACGAACGCGCCGGGTGGGATTGGCCGCTGCGGCTCGAGCACCTGACACGGGAGCCGGTGGGAGCAGCCGGATAGCAGCTGGCGAGGGGGGACAACGGAATGAACCTCGAAGACGCGTTCACCGTGGTCGATACGGCGGTGCACCTGCCGGGGCAAAGCGACGACGCCCTGATCCGGCAGATACAGAAGCGCAAGGAGTTCAGCCCGCCCCGGAAGGCTCTTTGCCCCGCGGCCGGCCTGGAGGGCGGCATAACCCTCCGGCCGATCGAAGCCCTCCACTGGCTGTCCTACGTGACGCGGCCGCGGTACCAGGACGACGTGCTTGACCGGTACCTGTGGTGGGGCCTGCTGCGCTACCTGGGCTTTTTCGCCCACGACTACTCCCACTCGCGCTCGCCGAACCTCGCGCTGAGCGCAGCGGGGCGCCGCATTTCCGGCAACCAGCGGCGCGTCACCTCCGAAGAGATGGGGATCGGCTTCGGTGCCGTGCTGGCAAAGCGCTGGTTCGACACCACCAGCGCCGCGACCCTCCGCAGCGTGGTCGACATCGATGTGGCCCTCGACGCCCGCTTCGTCTTCGGGCCGAACTCGGCGGTCCAGCACATCGGCGCCCGGCGCGCCGACTACCTCCTCATCGGCGCCGACCGGCGCGACAGCAGCCGTTACGTCCTGCGGGTGCTCGAATGCAAGGGGACGAAGAATGCCGGAAACGCGGTGTCCCAGCTCGCTCGTGCCGTCGGACAGCTCGACGGGGTCACAGTCGGCGGCCGGGTACCGCAGGGTCTGGCCACGGCCGTCGTCACCGGAGAAAGCCGCACGTCGTACCTGGCAGTGGATCCGGGCGACGACGACGAACCGTCCTACAGCGTGGACGTGGAATCGATCGATCGCGGCCGGAGCTTTCGCTTCGAATCCGACCGCGTCGATGTTTCGGCGGCCGAAATCGCCAATGCCGCCGTCCGAGCCTCCTGGGCCGCCCTCGCCGACTTCGGCGGCAACCTCGGCGCGATCGAGCGGTGGGCACCCGAAGTGATGCAGAACCGGATCGAGCGGCAGCCACGAGAGCGGGTGACGTTCGAGACTCCGGTCGGAACCGCGCGCGGCACCAGCCTCGAGTTCGGCTTCGGCAATGAACGGCTCACCGTCAGGTACGGCATCGACGAAGGCGTCGACGACCAGCTCACCGACGGGGACGCCGGCGACGTGATGGAAGCGCAACAAGCGTTCGCCGACCGGCTCGAGCCGAGAAGCGGGCGTCGGACACCCGAATCACCCGAGGTGCTCTCCGCCACGGCCGACGGGACGATTTTCTCCCTGGTTCGCGGCTGACACGTTCGGAGCAGCCGGGTAACGATCGCGGACACGCGGGCAACTCCGCGGACGAACCGGACGTCCCCCGAAAACCCAGCGCTGGGACTTCCACCGGTTCGTTCCGCCAGGAGGCCCACCATGTCCAGACCCACGCGGCGCGCACTCGCCGCCATCACCATCCTGCTCGCCGGAGCCGGGAGCGGGCTCGCCGCCGCGGCTCCCGCCCAGGCCGCCGATCCCGTCGTCCCGGCCATGACGAACATCCGCACCGGCCTGAACACCGGCTTCGACCGGATCGTGCTCGACCTGAGCTCCGGCCCCGCGCCCGCCGTCAGCTACCAGCTCGTCGACGAGCTCACCGCCGATCCGAGCGGGGAAATCGTCTGGCTCACCGGCGAATACTTCATCACCGTCTCCGCCACCCCCGCCGCCGCGCACAACGCCGCCGGGCAGCCCACCTACACCGGGCCGCAGAAGTTCCGGACGCGGAACCTCGCCAACGTCATGGCCGTCGCCGTCACCGGGGACTTCGAGGCGCACCTCACCGTCGGGCTCGGGGTGCGGGCGCGGAGCGCGGTGAACGTCTTCACGCTCACCGCGCCCAACCGGGTCGTCATCGACGTCGCGCACTAACCGCGCTCGTACGGGATCTTCTCCCCCGCCTCCACCGCGAACGGCAGGTCGTTGCCCGCCGGCGGGAGGGGGCACGTCGCGAAGTCCGTGAACGCGCACGGGAGGTTGACCGCGCGGTTGAAGTCCAGCGTCACCGAACCGTCCGCTGCCGGCGCGCCGACCGGCAGCGAGCGGTTCGCCGCGTACGTCGTCACGCCGCTCGTCCCGTCGGTGAACAGGATGCTGAGGCCGCCGTCCTTGCCGTTGAACGCCGTCAGCTCGTACGACTCGCCGTCCCGGGAAAAGCGGACCACGCCCGGCGCCGTGTAGACGTGGCTCAGGCCTTCCACGACCGCGCCCACGGTCGTCGGCCGCGGGGCGTCGAAGGGCTCGAACCGGCCGGACAGCACCCAGGACGGCGACGGCTCGTACGCCGGGACGCCGTGGAACGCGCGCAGCACCTCGGCCTTCGGGTCGTGCACGCGGATGAGGTACCCGGACCGGCGGGCCACCTCGATCTCGACGTCGCCCGCCAGCACCCGGGTGCCGGCACCGCTGTTGACCAGCTCGAACCGGCGGGTCTCGGTGACCGGCGCACCTTCGTACGTCAGCGAAGCGCCGGCCGGGTCGACGTACGCCGCGTCCGCGTCCTGCCACCAGCGGCCCGGGATGCCGGGGTACTCGCGCGGGGACTCGGTCAGCCAGTCCAGCGACACCAGCGCCAGCCAGCCGTGCGGGGCCGCGAGGTCGGCCTCCCGCTGGGTCTTCCAGTCCTGCCACTCCTGCGTGAACGTGCTCATCGCGGACCCTTTCCCGTCGGCTACGACGGTGCCAACCCGCCGCCGGCGCCGGTATTCCGCGTCCCAGTATCCGGACCGCGGCCCACCCAGGCGATTTCGCGCTCGCCGCCGGCCGGGACGACGACCCGCCGGTAGCCGGGGTCGTCGGCGAGGGCGGTGTGGAAGCGGTCGGAGACGATCAGCAGCAGGTCCAGCGCCGGCGCCGCCGCGAGCGCCGCCTTCAGCTCCTCGGCCGCGCACAGCCAGGTCGCCAGCGCCACCGCCGCACCACCGAAGTGGGGCGGGCGCAGCACGACGTCGCCGTGGTCGGCCGCCACCCGCAGCCGGAGCCTGCCGAACTCGTTGAGGTGGCGGTTGCGCCGCCGCAGCGCGCCGGCCAGCAGCGCGACGAGGTCCGCCGCGATCCAGCCGCGCGGCACCGTCGGCGGGATGATCAACGTCGTGGCGTCGCCCTCGGCCCGCCGGAACCACGTCGGCGTGCGGTAGGGCACCGGGACGCCCTCGAACACCTCGTCCAGCACCCCGTCGAGGGTGGCGCCGAGGTGCACCGCGCGGGCCGTCCGCCCCCGGCTCGGTGCGACGATCCCGAGCCGGACGACGGTCGCGGTCACCGGGTCGGTGCGCACGGCCGGCTCAACCCGCGCCGGGATCGGACGACCACTGCAGGCCGTAGCTCAGCCCCTGGTGCAGGTCGTGGAACTCGAGCCCGACCTCGCCGAGGCTGTTGACCGTCAGCGTGTCGCCGGAGTCGGTGCCGTCGTCGATCACGCGGCCGGGCACGCCGTTGAGCCGCCACACCCGCGCCGGCGGGCCGTCGCGGTCGAACCGCACCCGCACCGAGAACTTTTCGCAGCGGCGCAGCGGGGTCATGACGTAGTACGGCCGCAGCGAAGAGCGTTGCGGCGCGAAGCGGATGCCGTATTCGTGCCGCTGCCCGAGCCGGAGCGGGCTCGGCAGCCGCATGACGAACTGGGCGTGGCTCGCCGAAACCTGGCGCGCTTCGACGATTTCGCCGCCGAACAGCACGTCCGCGGCGATGGCGGGCACCGGGTCGAGACCGGGCTCGGCGGGGGCGCTGAAGGACAGCACCAGCTCGTCGAGCTCGTCGACCTCCGCGACGATCCGGCGTTCCTCCTGGAGGTCCGGCGGGTCGCGGTCGAGCCGGAGCATCGCCTTCATCGACTCGACGTACCAGCCGGCCAGCGGGTGCAGGTCACGCTCGCGCGGGGGCGCGCCGAGCAGCTCGTCGAGCCGGCGGAACGCGAGATCGATCCGGCGGCGCGCGGTGCGCGGGTCGCGGTCGAGGACGCTGGCCAGCCACGAGATCCGCCGGTCGAGGAACTCGCCGGCCGCCTCTTCGTGCAGGCCGAGGGCCGCCAGCGCGGCCAGGCGCAGGTCAGCGGGCAGCCGCCCGCACAGCTCGGTCAGCCGCAGCACGACCTTGTGCCGCGCGGCGGCGGGCGGGTCGTCGTCGGCGATCTCGCAGGCCGCCCGCAGGCAGGGACCGATCCGCTGGTGCAGGTCGGCCGCGTCGAGCCCGCGGCCGCGGCGCAGTTCGTTCAGCTCGCGCACGAACGGGAACGAGTTCTCCGACGTCATCCCACCCCCTTCCGCGCCGCCGGTGGAAAGAGCTGTTCACATTACCAGCGGCCGCGGGCGGCGGTGACGTGACAAATCCAGGACACGCGATTAGCGGAATGCCCGGCCGGCCGGCCCCCCGCGTGCCGGCCGGCCGGGGTTCCCTCCGCGGGGTCAGCGGGCCCCGAAGATCAGGGCCCAGATCGAGTGGCTTTCCATCACACACCTCCTCATCGCAGCACCCAGGCCGAGGCGGACAGCGGCGCGGAGTCGTGGAACGCCGGAGTGGCGGGCTCCACCGCGTTTCCGGCAGCCGCGGCGAATCCCGCGACGGCACCGGCCACGAACGCGGCGAAGACCGATTTCACCAGGGTCGAAATCTTGCAGTGGACGTTCACGACGAGCACTCCCCGACCTCGCTCGAAAATGAAATCCGGCCGGTGGCATCGCATTCTTTTTCCCGGCCGGGTTCCAGCATCGCCGGGTCGCGGCGGTCGTCAGATGCCTGCTGTCACGGCCCTTGTGTGCCGTTTGGCTCAGAACGGGCGAAGGCCTGCAGGACGCGCAGCTTGCGGATGAGGATCCGGCGCCGGCCGGTCTCGACGATCCCGCGCTCGCGCAGCACGCGCAGCGCGCGGGCGACGGTCCGCCGGGCGGCGCCGACCTGGGCGGCGATGTCGGTCTGCGAGAGCGCGGCCTCGATGACCACGCCCTCCGGGACGGACCGCCCGTGTTCTTCGGCCAGCCGCAGCAGGTGCACCGCGACCCGGCGGGTGACGTCGAGGGCCGCCGAGTCGACCCTGGCGGACTCGGCGTTGCGGAGCCGGGCCGCGACGGTCTTGATCGTCGCGATGGCGATCTCGGGCCGGGCGTGCAGGACGTCGATGAACTGCGCCCCGGTCAGCTGGAAGACGGTGCAGGGTTCGATCGCGCGGACCGAGGCCGTGCGCGGGCGCCCGGTCACGGCCGCGAGGTCGCCGAGCACCTCGCCGGGGCCGCGCAGCCCGAAGAGCACCTCGCGGCCGTCCTCGACGATCGCGGACACCCGCACCCAGCCGGAAACCAGCACGTGGACGTGGTCGGAGGGGTCGCCTTCCATGAGCACGACGTCGTTCGCCCGGAACCGCCGCCGGGTGCCCCTGGCGAGCAGGTACTCGCGATCGGCGTCGGCGAGGTAGGCCAGGAGCGCCCCGTCCGCCGTGTCGTCGTGCCCGTTCATCGCCAGAATCCCCGCTCCGCTCCGGATCCCCACCGTAACCCGGCGTGGCGGCGTTGGGCGAGAGCCGGAACCGATAGGGTCGCCGCGTGGACGTGGAGATCTACACCGACGGCGCGTGCAGCGGAAACCCCGGTCCGGGTGGCTGGGGCGCGGTGCTGCGCTACGGCAAGCACGAGCGCGAACTGTACGGCGGCGAAGCCACGCCGA
Source organism: Amycolatopsis sp. cg9 (assembly GCF_041346945.1). Lineage (NCBI taxonomy): Bacteria > Bacillati > Actinomycetota > Actinomycetes > Pseudonocardiales > Pseudonocardiaceae > Amycolatopsis > Amycolatopsis sp. cg9. The sequence goes on from NZ_CP166850.1 coordinate 9,674,642, forward strand.
CGACGAACAACCGGATGGAGCTGACCGCCCCGATCCGGGCACTCGAGACGCTGACGCGGCCGTCGCAGGTGCGCGTGTTCACCGACAGCACGTACGTGCGCAACGGGATCACGCAGTGGCTGCCCCGCTGGAAGAACAACGGCTGGCAGACCGCGGCGCGCGAACCGGTCAAGAACGCGGACCTCTGGCAGCGCCTCGACGCGGCGATCGGCGGGCACCAGGTCGAGTGGCTGTGGGTCAAGGGCCACGCGGGTCACCCGGAGAACGAACGCGCCGACCGGCTCGCGGTGCGCGGGGCGCAGGAGGCACGGGAGTCCGGGAAGCCGGTCAACGCCGGATAGTCGCGAGTGGACGGTCGTGGCACAATTCCCCGGTGCCTCCCGCCCCGTGCCCGTGCGGTCTCGCCGAGTCCTACGCCGCCTGCTGCGGCCGGTTCCACGGTGGCGCGCTCACCGCGCCGACGGCCGAACTGCTGATGCGCTCGCGGTTCAGCGCCTTCGCCGTCGGCGACACCGCGTACCTGCTCCGGACCTGGCACCCCGGGACCCGGCCGCGGCGGCTGGACCTCGATCCCGCCCAGGAGTGGACGCGGCTGGAGATCCTCGGCCGCACCGGCGGCGGCCTGCTGCACGACGAAGGCACCGTCGAGTTCCGGGCGCACTACCGCCACCGGGGCCGGGACGGCTTCCTGGAGGAGAACAGCCGCTTCCGGCGTGACGACGGCCACTGGGTCTACCTCGACGCCGAAGCCTGAAACCCGCCCCGCGCACCGCCGCCGCCGTGCTAAACAGTGCGGCGATGGGAAAACTGACGCGCCGCGCCCGGGCGAGGGCGGACTACCTCGGCTTCCTCGGCGCCCGCGAATGGCCGCTCGCCGCGTCGGGTCTCGGGGTGCTGCTCGGGGTCGTCACCATCCTGCCGAGCGCCATCGGCGTGGTGCTTTCGGTCGTCGCGCTCGGCCTCGGCGTCGCCACCTTCACCCGGGACGTGCGGCTGCTGCGCCGCCGGTGGGCCGGGTTCGAGTTCACCGCCATCGCCGCGCCGTTCCCGGCCGCGGAGCTGCCGCCGCCCGCCGCGTACCCGCGAGCCGAGTACCTCGCCGTGCCCGCCCGCGGCACGGCGCTGGTCAGCGCCGCGATCGACCGCGACCTCTGGGAAGAACGGCACACCATCGAGGTCGCGGAGGAGCCGTACCGGCTGCCGCCGTCGCTCAAGGCGACCGCCCCGCACGTCCTCCCGCTGCGCGCCCGCGGCCGGCTCCTGTTCAACGGTCCGGTCGTCGGCATGCGCGGCGACCCGCTGCCCGCCGCCGGTGCGCGGCCCGCACCGATCCGGCTGCACCGCGCCCGGTTCTTCGACGCCGTCTGCTCGAACGAGCTCGGCACGCTCCGCATCACGCGCACCGACACCGGTGAGGAGTGGGACCTGCGCAAGGCCGAGCTCACCGACTCCGCCGGCGCGCTGCGCGAGCTGAGCGGCAGCTCGCTGGCCGACCACGTCGGCGTCTCCACGGTCGCCTTCACCACCGACGGCAAGCTGATCACCGTCCGGCAGTCGGCGCTCAACGCCGTGAGCGGGCTGCTGCTGGCGCCGTCGGGCAGCGGCTCGCTCGAACCCCGCGACCTGCGCACGCCGGACGGCGGCACGCGGCGGTCCCTGCACACCGCGGTCCGCGCAGGGATGGACCGCGAACTGTGCGAGGAAAGCGGCCTCACCCCCGCGGACGTCCGCGAGACGAAGGTCGTCGGGTTCGCCCGCTGGATGGACCGCGGCGCCAAGCCCGAGTTCTTCGGGCTGACCGAGCTCGCCGTCGACAGCGCGGAGGTCGCCCGGCGCCGCCCGGCCGGCGGCGAACGGCTCTACAGCTCCGGCCTGACCCTCTTCGACGCCGATCTCCCCGCGATCGGCGCCGCGCTGGCCAGCGGTGTCCCGCTCAGCGAAGCACTTCCCCGGCGGCTCTGGGAAGACGGTTCCCTGCCGCTCCTGCTGGCCCTGCGCGCCGCCGCGGTGTGGTCGGCCGCCCGGGTTTGACGGAACCGCCCCTGTTCTCCGCGTGATCGGCCCGCTACGATCGTCCGCAATTGTTAGGGAACTTTACTAACGAAAACCCCGTCCCTCGCCGCCGCGGTGCCTAGGAGGCGCGCTAGTGAGTCATCGGCAGAGAAGAACACGGACGACACTGCTGTCGGCGGTCGCCTTGGCCGTCGCGGTGAGCGGGGCGGCCGCCCCGGCCGCCACCGGGCAGGAACCGGCCAAGGCGGTGGTCGCGGCCGCGGCCCCGGCGACCGCGGTCCCGGGCTTCCTGATCCAGACGTCGGCGCAGGTGAGCGACGACTCCGCGGTCTCCAAACCGGGGTACGGCACCGCCGGCTGGTACCCGGTCGGGCCGCGCTCGACCGTCTACGCCGGTCTGCTGGCCAACGGCAAGTACGCCGACCCGTTCTACTCGACCAACATGAAGAACGTGCCGGTCGCGGACTTCCAGGTCCCGTGGTGGTACCGCACCGACCTCACCGTCACCGACACCACCCAGCGGACCTACCTCGACTTCAGCGGCGTGCTGTCCAAGGCCGACGTCTGGGTCAACGGGACGCGGATCGCGGACAAGACCCAGGTCAACGGCGCCTACACCCGCCACGACCTGGACATCACCGCGCAGGTGAAGGCGGGCACCAACAGCATCGCGTTCAAGGTCTACCCCAACGACCCGAACAAGGACCTGTCGATGGGCTGGATCGACTGGGCCCAGACCCCGCCGGACCAGAACATGGGCATCGTGCGGGACGTCCTCGTCCGGCGCAGCGGCCCGGTGGCGCTGCGCGGCGGCCACGTCGTCACGAAGCTGACCGGGCTGAGCCACGCGAACCTGACGGTGAAGGCCGACGTCCGCAACGACTCCGCGGCCGCCGTGTCCACGACCGTCACCGGCACGGTCGCCGGCAAGGCGATCAGCCAGACCGTCTCCCTGGCGGCGAAGGAGAAGAAGACCGTCACCTTCCCGGTGGTCGGGATCGACAACCCGCAGGTCTGGTGGCCGGCCGGGATGGGCGGGCAGCCGCGCTACGACCTCGACCTGACCGCGGCCGTCGGCGGGACGGCGTCGGACACCTCGCACTCGAGCTTCGGCGTGCGCACGGTGACGGCGAACAAGAACTCGAGCGGCGGCCGGGCGTACACGATCAACGGGCGCCCGCTGCTGATCAAGGGCGGCGGCTACTCGCCGGACCTGTTCCTGCGCTGGAACGAGCAGTACGCGGCGGACAAGCTCGCCTACGTCAAGGACCTCGGACTCAACACCGTGCGCCTGGAAGGGCACATCGAACCGGACGAGTTCTTCGACCTCGCCGACCGGATGGGCGTGCTGACGCTGCCCGGCTGGGAGTGCTGCGACAAGTGGGAGGGCCAGGTCAACGGCGACGAGAAGGGTGACCCGTGGACCGCCGCGGACTACCCGGTCGCCAAGGCGTCGATGACCGCGGAGGCCGAGCGCCTGCGCGACCACCCGAGCGTCATCTCCTTCCTCATCGGCAGCGACTTCGCTCCCGACGCGACGATCGAGAAGAACTACCTCGACGCGCTGAGCGCCGCGGACTGGCCCACCCCGGTGGTCCCGGCCGCGTCGGCGAAGTCGTCGCCGCAGCTCGGGTCGTCCGGCATGAAGATGAACGGGCCGTACGACTACGTCCCGCCGAACTACTGGTACGACAAGGCGCACACCGACCTCGGCGGCGCGTGGAGCTTCAACTCCGAAACCAGTGCCGGGCCGGACATCCCGACCATGGACACGCTCAAGCGGATGCTGTCCTCGAGCGAGCTCGACACGCTGTGGAAGAACCCGTCGGCCGCGCAGTACCACCGGTCCTCGTCCTCGACGTTCGGCAACCTGAAGCTGTTCGGCGACGCGCTGACCGGCCGCTACGGCAAGCCGGCGAACCTCGACGACTACGTCCGGAAGGCGCAGCTGGCGCAGTACGAGAACGTCCGCGCCGAGTTCGAGTCGCACTCGCGCAACTTCAGCGACGGCTCGAACCCGGCCACCGGGATCATCTACTGGATGCTCAACAGCGGCTGGACGTCGCTGCACTGGCAGCTGTTCGACGCCTACCTCGACCAGAACGGCTCCTACTTCGGGGCCAAGAAGGCGAACGAGCCGCTGCACATCCAGTACTCGTACGACACCAAGTCCGTCGTGGTGGTCAACCACAACCACGACGCGGCGTCGGGCCTGACGGCGTCGGTGAAGCTGTACAACCTGGACGGGACCGAGAAGTTCACCCAGTCCAAGGCCGTTTCGGTGGGCGGTGACGGCGCGAAGACGACCGCGCTGACCATCGGTTCGGTGAGCGGGCTGTCGACGACGTACCTGGCGAAGCTGGTGCTCACCGACTCCGCGGGCAAGGAGGTCAGCCGGAACGTGTACTGGCTGTCCACCAAGGCCGACACGCTCGACTGGGGCAACAGCGACTGGTACTACACGCCGACGACGTCGTACGCCGACCTGTCCGGGCTCAACGGCCTGGCCCAGGTCTCGCTGGGGTCGACCGCCACGACGACCACCAACGGCGACGGCACCACGACGACCAAGGTGACGCTGACGAACCCGGCGGGCGGCAAGGTCCCGGCGTTCTTCGTCGACGCGCACGTGGTCGGCGCGGCGGGCGCGCCGGTGCTGCCGGTGCGGTGGACCGACAACCAGGTCAGCCTCTGGCCCGGCGAATCGACCACGCTGACGGCGACGTACCGGACCGCGGACCTCAAGGGCGCCAAGCCGTCCGTGCGGGTCGCGGGCTGGAACACCGGGACGAAGACGATCCCGGCGGACGGCACGGTCACCCCCGGCACCCCGGCCGACTACCAGGCCGAGGACGCGACGATCACGAACGGCGTCGCGGAGTCCAACCACGCGGGCTTCACCGGCAGCGGGTTCGTCAACTACGACAACGCGACCGGCAGCGCGGTGGAGTTCTCGGTGACGGCGGCCGCGCCGGGGCCCGCGAACGTCGTCCTGCGGTTCGCCAACGGCACTACGGCGAACCGGCCGATGGACATTTCGGTGAACGGCACGAAGGTGGCGTCCGGGGTGGCGTTCGGCGGCACGGGGAACTGGGACACGTGGCAGACCGTCACGATCCCGGTCACCCTCCCCGCGGGCACGAGCAAGATCAAGGCGACCGCGACGACCGCCAACGGCGGCCCGAACGTCGACAAGATCACCGTCTAGCCCCGACCCGAGGGCGGCACTTTCCCTACGAAAGTGCCGCCCTCGGTCAGTCCCAGAGGAGGCGCTGGGCGCGGTCCGGGTCGGAGACCGTCGTGGAGACGTCGTCGAAGAGGCGCGTGACGCGGTCGGCAGTCGTGTAGCGGGGCCAGCCCGGGTCGCCGGTCGCGATGAACCGGACCCAGGCGGCGAACATCTCCGTCGCCATCGCCTGCATGCGCTCGGCCGGGAACGTCCGGCCGGCGAAGAGGAACCGCCAGTTCCTGTTGCGGATGTCGTCGAACACCAGCGGCAGGTCGAGCCCGTGCGGTGCGCCGAGGCCGCGGCCGCGCGGGGCGATCCGCCAGTCGAGGCGGTACATCCAGGCGTTCGGCTGCTTCTCGGCGAACCGGATCGCCGGGATCCACCAGTCCCCCGCGGTCAACGCGCGGTTGCGGACCTGCTCCTCAGGCCAGTCGAGCACTTCGCGGTACGCCGCGACGGCCTTCTCGACCTCGGCGGCGTCCAGCATCGTCGAGCCGACGCCCAGGAGCTTGGCGCCGCCCGACTGCAGCCAGCTGAACAGGTCTTCCTCGTCGGCCGTCGTCCCGATCAGCAGCGGGACGTCGCGGACCGACTCGAGGGGGCGCGAAGGCAGCAGTTCGTCCCCGACGACCACGCGGTAGGTCACCTTCGTGCCGGACGCCGCCGAAACCCGTTGCTGCGCTTCGAGAATCCGCTGCACCGGCAGGGCAGCGAGGTCTCCCGGGGCGGCGCCGAGTTCGGACAGGACCGCCGAAGCGATCGCCGCGCCTTCGGCGGGGGTGTGCACGACCGAGCCGACACCGGTGCCGCTCTGCACGATCGCCTGGTGGACCAGCCCGCGCGTGGCGGGCACGGCGAGCAGCGTCCCGACCGTGCGGCCGCCGTTGGACTGCCCGGCCAGCGTGACCCGCCCGGGATCTCCCCCGAACGCGCCGACGTTGTCCCGCACCCATTCGAGGGCGGCGACCTGGTCGCGCAGGGACAGGTTCGAATCGGCGACGCCGGGCAGGTGCAGCAGGCCGAGCACGCCGAGCCGGTAGGCGACGGTCACCACGACCACACCGGCGCGGGCGTACGCGGAGGCGTCGAACTGGTGCGGCGCGCCCAGCACGCCGCCGCCACCGTGGATCCACACCAGCACCGGGTACGAGCCGGGTGCCGCGGGCGCGTAGACGTTCAGGTGGAGGCAGTCCTCGTCGCCGGTGAAGCCCCGGCCGGTCAGCTCCGGCTGCGGCGCCCGCGCGGCCCACTTCGTCGCGTCGCGTTCCCCGGACCAGGGCGGCACCGGCCGGGGCGCGCGGAACCGCAGCTCCCCCACCGGCGGCTCGGCGTAGGGGACGCCGAGGAACGTCCGGACCCCGTCCTGCTCGGACCCGCGCAGCGCGCCGGCCGCGATCTCCACCGTCGTCACGCGGCCAGCCTAGGAGCTTGCCCTGGAGTGCGCTCCAGCGTGTTGACTACGGGCCATGAGCACAGCCGAAAACAAGCAGCTGCTGAGAACCGCCTTCGACGCCTGGGCCACCGGCGACATCCGCCCGCTGGTCGCCGCCATGGCCGACGACGTCACCTGGACCGTCAGCGGGCACAACAGCTGGTCCGGCAGCTTCGCCGGCAAGGACTCCGTCCGCCGTGACCTGCTGGGTCCCCTCGGCGAACAGTTCGACGGCACCTACACCAGCACCGCGAGCCGCTTCGTCGCCGAAGACGACGTCGTGGTGGTCGAAGCGCAGGGCCGCGTCGCCACCAAGACCGGGCAGCGCTACGACAACCGGTACTGCTTCGTCTTCCGGCTCGAAGCCGGCCGGATCCGGGAGATCACCGAGTACATGGACACCCAGCTGGTCGCCGAGGTGCTCACCGAGCTGGCCAGGTGACACCCGCCGCGGCGGACGGGTAATGATTACCCCGTGCACATCGCGGCAGAGATAGTGGCGCTGGTCGTGACGGTCCTCGTCGTCAGCGCGGTGGCGCGGCGGCTGGACTGGTCCGCCCCGCTGTGCCTGATCGTCGTCGGCGTCGTCGCGTCGTACGTCCCCGGCGTCCCGGAGTACCACCTCGACCCCGAGGTCGTGCTGCTCGGCCTGCTGCCTCCGCTGCTGTACTCGGCGGCCATCCAGACGTCGCTGGTCGACTTCCGGAAGAACCGCGGGGCGATCGGGCTGATGTCGGTCGGGCTGGTCGTGTTCACCGCGCTCGGCGTCGGCCTGGTCGCCTGGGCGGTGATCCCCGGGCTCCCGCTGGCCGGCGGCATCGCGCTCGGCGCGGTGGTGGCGCCGCCGGACGCGGTCGCCGCCAGCGTCGTCGCGCGCCGGGTCGGCATGCCCCGCAAGCTGATCCGGCTGCTGGAGGGCGAGAGCCTCTTCAACGACGCGGCCGCGCTGGTCGCCCTCCGCACGGCGATCGCCGCGCTGGCCGGTTCGGTCAGCCTCTGGCAGGTCGGCGCGGACTTCTTCCGCGCGGCCATCGGCGGCGCCGTGGTCGGCCTGGTCGTCGGCTTCGTCGCCGCGTTCATCCGCGCCCGGCTGAACGAACCGGTGCTCGACACCGCGCTGTCGTTCGCCGTGCCGTTCATCGCCTACATCCCGGCGGAGGCGATCCACGGCTCCGGCGTGCTCGCGGTGGTCGTCGCCGGGCTCATCCTCGGGCACAAGGCACCGCAGATCCTGTCCGGCTCCACCCGGCTCGCGTCCCGGCTGAACTGGCAGACCATCGCCTTCCTGCTGGAGAACATGGTCTTCCTGCTGATCGGCCTGCAGCTGCGGCGGATCCTCGCGGAGGTCGGCGAGAGCGGGCTGTCGCTGCTGACGCTGACCTGGATCTGCGTCGCCGTGCTCGGCGCGACCATCCTGACCCGGGTGCTGTGGCTGATCGGCATCGGCACGGTCAAGCGGCTCGAACGGCGCCTGCTGCCCGGCAAGACCCGGGCGAAGATCTGGCCGTGGCGCTACTCGGCGGTGATCTCCTGGGCGGGCATGCGCGGGGTGGTGACGCTCGCGGCCGCGTTCGTGCTGCCCGCCGACACCCCGCAGCGGGCCGTGCTGGTGCTCGCCGCGTTCGTCGTCGTGGCCGGCACGCTGGCCGTCCAGGGCATGACGCTGCCGACGCTGATCCGGCGGCTGCGCCTGCCGCGGCCCGACCCGGCGGAAGACGCGCTGCAGGAAGCGGCCGTCCTGCACGACATGACCCGCGCGGCGCTGGCGAAGCTCGAGGAGATCCGGCAGCCCGACGACCCGCCGGAGATCATCCAGCGCCTGCGCGACCGGCTGCAGCACCGCGCCGACTCGGCGTGGGAGCAGCTCGGCAGGCAGAGCGCGCTGGCCGAGACCCCGAGCGACGCCTACCGGCGGTTGCGCCTGCAGCTGCTGGACGTGGAGCGCAACCAGTTCCTCAAGGCGCGCGACAGCGGCAGCGCCGACGACGACGTCCTGCGGCGGGTCCTGGAACGGCTCGACATCGAAGAGTCCATGCTGGACCGCGACGAGGAAGAGCCCGAGGTCGAAGGCCGCGAGCTGCGCACGCCGGCCGCGACCGCCGGGTCGTGCAAGCACCTGGCCCACGAGTGGGTCGAGCGCGATCCCAGCTCGCCGGACACGTGCGCCGCCTGCGTCGAAGAGGGCACGACCTGGGTGCACCTGCGGATGTGCCTCAAGTGCGGCAACGTCGCCTGCTGCGACTCTTCGCCGCGCCGCCACGCCACCCAGCACTTCCACGAATCCCGCCACCCGGTCATGCGCAGCTTCGAACCCGGGGAGACCTGGCGGTGGTGTTTCGTGGACAAGCAGCTCGGCTAGTGTCGGGGCCATGAGCACGCCCGAGCAGGAGATCGAGTACCGCCAGCACCGCTTCAGCCCGCCCCCGGGCTCGACGGAGATCTTCCTGGTGCGGCACGGCGAGTCGGCTCCCGCCCGCGGGGACAACCCCTTCGAGCTGGTCGACGGCCAGGCCGACCCGGAGCTCGCGCCCGACGGCCGCGACCACGCCCGGCGGGTCGGCGACCGGCTGGCCGGCGAGCGGATCGACGCGATCTACGTGACGACGCTGCGCCGCACGGCGGAGACCGCGGCCCCGCTGGCCGAGAAGCTCGGGATCACCCCCACCGTCGAGCCGGACCTGCGCGAGATCCACCTCGGCGACTGGGAGAACGGCCTCTTCCGCAAGTACACCGCCGAAGGCCACCCGATCGTCGAACGGCTGTGGAGCGAGCAGCGCTGGGACGTCATCCCGGGCGCGGAGTCCGACGAGACCTTCGGCGCCCGCCTGCGCGGCGCGCTGACGCGGATCGCGGCCGCGCACCCGGACCAGCGCGTCGCCGTGTTCACCCACGGCGGCGTGATCGGCGAGGTGTTCGCGCAGGCCAGCCGCTCGGTCGAGCGCTTCGCGTTCCTCGGCGCGGACAACGGCTCGATCTCGCACCTGGTGCTGCACGGCGACAACTGGATCATCCGGCGCTTCAACGACACCGGGCACCTGGCCACGCCGCTCGGCTGAGCTTCCCGGCCGCGACGAACTGCACGGTCACCAGGATCGAGACGGCTTCGGCGGCGAGCAGCCCGATCAGCACCAGGACCTGCGTCAGCCCCGCTTCGATCGGGCCCGCGCCGCCCAGCAGGACGCCGACGTACGCGCCCGGGAGCGTCACCAGGCCGACCGTGCGGGTCTGGTCGAGCGCCGGGATCAGCGCGTGCCCGGCGCTCGGGCGGCAGATCTCCAGCGCGGCGGGCCTCGGCAGGAACCCGAGGGCGAGTGCGGCTTCGTACTCGCCGTAGCGGGACTTCAGCTCGTCGAGGGCTCGTCGTGCGGCTTGCGACGTCGCGGTCATCGCGCCACCGATCACGATGCCGGCGATCGGCACGACCGCGATCGGCTTCGGCGGGACGACGCCGGCTCCGAGGACCAGCGCCAGCACGGGCACGACCCCGGCCGCGATCGCCGCGGCGGTCCACGGCAGGTTCGCCCACGTCCCGGCGCGCCGCGCCGAGGTCACCGCGGCGATGGTGAACATCAGCAGCACGAACAGGCCGGTGAGCGGGACCGACCGGAGGACCGCGGTGATGATCAGCGACACCAGCGCCAGCTGGGCGACCGCCCGGACGGCGGCGACCAGCACCGCGCGTCCCTGACCGAGTTCGCCCCAGCGGACCACCGCGGCCCCGGCGACGGCGAGCAGGACCAGCACCGCCCCCAAGGCGGGTCCGAAGGTGATCGCGGCGTCGTGCACGCCGCTGATCCTCCCGCTCAGACGGCGCAGCTGAAGAGGCGCCCCGCCTCGGCCACGGCCTTCTCGGCGACCACGACGCCGTCGACGACGATCCGGCAGCGAAGTTCGCCGGGCCCGGGATTCTGCGCGGCGATGCTGTAGAACTCGGTGCGGTCGGCGGGGCCGGTCCGGGTGAAGGTCACCGACCACGGCGTGGTGACCCGGGCCTGCTGCGCGAGCGCCGAGCCCGCGGCGGCGTAGGTGACGTTGCGGGCGCCGTCGGGGCCGAGCAGCTCGTAGACGACGGTCCGGCTGACCGTCCGCACGGCAGCCGGCGCGACCGGCGCGGCCACCGGCTCCTCCTTGGCGGGTCCGCGCGCGGGCCGCGGCACGATGAACGACGTCACGGCGAAGGCCGCGGCGAGCACACCCAGGACCACGACGACGCTCCCGGCCGTCCGGGTGCGGTGTTCGCGGGTCGCGGTGGGAACACCCATGGAGAGGTCTTCTCTCGTCGCGCGCACTTCCGTCGAGTGCGTCGCCTATATCTCGCCGTGACCTAACTCCGCGTTAGCCGCCGTGGCCGAGATGTCCAACTTTCACCCAAACGGGTGCGCCTCGGGTTTTGTCGGTCCCCGGGTGCATCATCGGGGTGTGTACGAAGAGGCGGCACCACCCCCGCGGCTGGCGGGCGTGGCGCGCTGCGTGTGGCGATCGGCTTCGGCGGGCCCGAAGCGGATCGTCCCCGACGGCTGCCTCGACCTGGTGGTGGGCGACGGCGCGGTGTTCATCGCGGGCCCCGACACGGCGGCCTGGTCCTCGGTGACCCGCCCGGGAGCGGAGCTGCACGGGCTGCGGTTCGCCCCCGGCCGCGCCGCCGCGGTGCTCGGCGTGGCGGCGGACGAGCTGCGCGACACCCGGGTACCGCTGGGCGACCTGTGGGGCCGGGAGGGCGAGCTCCTGGCGGAGCGGCTGCTGACGGGCGAGATGACCCCGGCGGAGGCGGTGGCGTCCCGCCTGCCGTCGGCCGCGGCGCCGGATCCGGCGGTGGCGGAGCTGGTGACCCGGCTGGAGGCAGGGGCGGCCCGGGTCGCCGAGGCGGTGACACCCCCCAGCACCCGCGCGCCAGTCAAAGATCCCGCCGAGCCCGCCACCATCAGCGAACGGCGGCTGCGCCGGCGCTTCGTCCAAGCCGTCGGCTACGGCCCGGCCACCTACCTGCGCGTCAGCCGCTTCCAGCGGGCGATCGCCCTCGCGCCGGGCGCACCGAACCTCGCCGCGCTCGCCGTCGCTGCCGGGTACTCCGACCAGGCGCACCTCAGCCGGGATTGCCGGGCGCTCACCGGTCTCACGCCGCGCGCGTACTTCCGGCCGGCCTCCACTGTGGACACAACCGCGCGTGACCGGCTCCATTCGGCGTAACCCGCGCGGACAACCGGAAGTGGGGCTTCACCCCAAAAGGTAAGCGGACGGTAAACGACTACCGGGAGCGCTATCCTCCCCTCGACGAGTGATCAGGGAGGGCGTGTGGCCACCATCAGCGACGTCGCCGCGCGGGCCGGCGTCTCCACGGCGACCGTGTCGCGCGCGCTCAACGGGAAGTCCACTGTGGACCCCACGCTGGCCGCGCGGGTGCAGGAGGCGGCCGCCGAGCTCGGGTACCACCCGAACGGGCTGGCGCGGAACCTGCGGCGGCAGGAGACCGCCGTGCTCGCGCTGATCATCTCCGACGTCGAGAACCCCTTCTTCACCGCCATCGCGCGCGGCGTCGAGGACCTCGCGCAGCGGTCCGGCTACTCGGTCGTGCTCTGCAACTCCGACGAGAACGAAGACAAGGAGCGGCGCTACATCGAGGTCGCGCTGCAGGAGCGCGTCGCCGGGGTGGTGCTGTCCCCCACCGGGCGGTCGACGAACGTCGAAGGCCTGCGCCGCCAAGGGACTCCGCTGGTGGCGGTGGACCGCCCGCTGCCCGCCGCCGCGGGTGACCAGGTGCTCGTCGACACGCGGCACGCCGCCGCCGAGGCCACCCGGCACCTGCTCGCCGGCGGGTACCGGCGCGTCGGGTGCCTGACCGGGCCCGCCGGGGTCCGCACCGCCGACGACCGCCTCGCCGGCTACGGCGACGTCGTCGGCGAAGCGAACGTCCTGTCCCGGCGGGCGGAGTACCGCGCCGAGGGCGCCCGGCTGGCCGCGCTCGCACTGCTCGACGAGCCGTCCCCGCCGGACGCGCTGCTGGTCGCGAACAGCACCATGGCGATCGGCGTGCTCGAAGCCCTCTCGTCGCGCGGCCTGCGCCCCGGCCGGGACGTCGGCATCGTCTCGTTCGACGACGCCCCGTGGACGACGCTGATCGACCCGCCGCTCACGGTCGTCGCGCAGCCGGCGTACGAGGTCGGGCGGGTGGCCGCACAGCTCCTGCTGGCCCGGATCGCCGACAGCAGCCGCGACGCGACCACGACGACGCTCGAAGCCCGCTTGATCGAACGGAAGAGCTCCCGCCGCTGATCGGCAGGTACCGGCGCGGGGTGGTCCGCGGAGCGACGTGCCCAGGGGGCCGGCTCGTGCCGGGCCCCCCAGGCACGCCCCACCCCCTGTGTCCCCCATGACCGGCGCGGAAACCGCCGGATCCCGTGAGCACGGAGCGGAAATCGTTTACTCACACGGAACCTAGGTCCGCGAGCCCGGGGTGTCAAGCCGTCGCGGGTCTGGACAACCTCGCCCGATGCGGTCAGACTAGCCGGAAGTTGCCTACTCAACGTGTTGGGTGATGTGCGGTAAGTGTCGATCTTTGGTGAATTCACCCACAGACAGGGCAAGAAACCGCACGAACCCGCACACGCGCGCTGTTTCGGGTTAACCTGAGTCCCATGTCTGTAGCGCTGGAGAACATCCTCGCCAAGGCGGGCCTGAAAGTCGACGCGAACGAGTTCCTGACGCTCGTCGAAGACGCGGCGCGCAGACTGTCCCCACCGAATCCGGATCCCTCGCACTACTTCTCGGCCGACCAGCGCGCCGCGCTGACCGACGTCGGCCTCGACCTTTCGCCGCGGCGGGAGGACGAACCGGACTTCCGGGCGCGCACCGTCGCCGCCCACGCCGTGCTCGCCGAGGGCGCGCTGAGCGTCAACGAGGCCGCGAAAGCCCTCGGTGTCGACGACAGCCGCATCCGGCACCGCCTCAAGGAAGGCAGGCTGACCGGCTGGAAGGACAGCGGCTGGAAGCTCCCCGCGTGGCAGTTCGCCGGCTCGGGCGTACTGCCCGGCCTCGAGGTCGTGCTGAAGGCGCTGCCCGAAGACCAGCCCGCGCTCGTCGTCGCCGCCTTCATGAGCACACCGCAACCCGATCTGGTGATCAACGACCACGCGGCGACCCCGCGCCAGTGGCTCCTGTCCGGGGGTGATCCGGACCACGTCGCCCGCCTCATCGCCACGCTCGGCTCGCCGCTCTAGGCTGGACCTCCCCGAGCAAGATCACCGACAAGGACGGACCACCCCCGACCCATGGCCCGGCTACCGCTGCCGCCCGCCCGATCCGTCCTGGTCCGGCAGCTGAACCGCGCCGACGACGTGGTGACGGTCCAGCCCGCGACCAGGCTGGTGCGGATCTTCACGGCGCACGGCAACCACCCCCAGCAGTGGAACTCGTTCCGCTACACCGGCCCGCTCCCGCACGGCCGGTTCGACCAGCAGCCACCCGGCCGCGGCGGCGCGCCGGTCACCGACCCCGCGAACGGGGTCCTCTACTTCGGCCTCACGGTCCGCACGTCGATCGCCGAGGTCTTCCAGACCAGCTCGACAGTGGATCGCCGCACGCGCGGCCCCCGCCTGGTCGTCGTCCGCCCGACGCGCACGCTGCGCCTGCTCGACCTGACCGGCCTCTGGCCGACGCGGGTCGGGGCGTCCCAGGAGATCTCGAGCGGCCCGAAGAAGCTCACGCAGGCGTGGGCCCGCGCGATCCGCGGCGCGTTCAGCGACCTCGACGGCCTCTGGTACCGCTCCTCGATGGACTCCGGCGACCCGGCGATCTGCCTGTGGGACCCGCCGGCGGGCGCGGCCCTGCCGATCGCCCCGGACGTGCTGCTCCCGCTGGACCACCCCGGGCTGGACGTCCCGCTGGGCCGGGTCTGCGAAGAGCTGAACTACACGCTGCTGAACTGACGCTCCAGCAGCGGCAGGATCGCCCGCAGGTCGCCGGAATCCACGAGGTGGGTCGCGACGGCGCGGGCCGCGGGCGCCGCGTTGAAGCCGATGCTCAGCCCGACGGCGGCGAAGAGCGGCAGGTCGGACCGGCTGTCCCCGACCGCGGCGCACAGCTCCGGCGCGAAGCCCTGGGCCAGCGCGAAGTCGCGCTTGCCGTATTCGTCCAGGTGCGCGGCGACCTCGCCGGTGTAGCGGCCGCCGACGGCCTCGGGTACCGGGCCGCAGTAGGCGGCGAACCCGAACCGCCGGGCCAGCATGCGGCCCACCGGCGTCCACGCGAGCGTGGTGAGGATCGGGCGCAGGCCGTGGTCGCGGCACCACGCCACCGTCTCGCCGATCCCGTCGACCAGCGGCAGCGTCCCGAGCCGGGCCAGCACTTCGGCTTCGGTGTGCCCGGCCCAGCCGCGGGCGTCGATCACCGACGCCTCCTGGTTCGTCATCCAGCCTTCGTCGTACGCCGCTTCGGCCGCGACGAGCTCGGCTTCGTGCCCCAGCACCGCGGCCACCCACGCGCACGACGTCGTGCCGGGCACGAGGGTGCCGTCGACGTCGAAGCAGACCAGCCCGCGCACTACAGGTGCCGGGCCCACCACTCCAGGACCGCCTCGAAGCGCTGCACCCGGTGGCGCGGCCGGCCCGACCGGGTCAGCTCGTGGCCCTCCCCCGGGAACAGCAGCATCTCCGCCGGCGCGCCGGCCCGCCGCAGCGCTACGAACATCCGCTCCGCCTGTTCCAGCGGGCAGCGCCAGTCCTGCTCCGAATGCACCACCGCGAACGGGATCTTGATGCGGTCGGCGTACGAGAGCGGCGAACGGTCGCGCTGCACTTCCGGCGAAGCACCGATGTAGGCGTCGACGAAGAAGTAGCCGATGTCCGAGCTGCCGACCATCGAGTCCCACGCGTTGACCGCGCGCTCGCTCCACGCCGCCTTGAAGCGGTCGCCGTGGTGGGCGGCCAGCCAGCTCGTCATGAAGCCGCCGTACGAACCACCCATGACGCCGACGCGGGAGGAGTCCAGGTCGGGGCGCTCCAGCGCCTTGTCGAGCAGGGCCAGGACGTCGTCGACGTCGACCGTGCCGAAGCCGCGGGTGATCGCGTGGCCGTGCGTCTGGCCGTAGCCCGCCGAACCGCGGGGGTTGCCGACGACCACCGCGTAGCCCGCCGCCGCGTACACCTGGGCCTCGTCGAACACCGCCCACTCCTGCTGGGTGAACGGGCCGCCGTGGATCACGCGCAGCACCGGGTGCGGGCCCTCGCCCTCGGGCAGCACCAGCCAGCCGTGCACCGGGTAGCCGTCCGGCGCGGTCGTCTCCAGCTCGATCATCGGCCGGATGCCCTTGTCCCGCACCGGCTTCGAGTAGTCGGTCAGCACGCGCGGCTCGCCGCCGCCGAGGAGCACGACCTCACCGGCGGTCGACGGTGTCGCGATCACCGCGGCCACCACCGGGCCGTCGAGCGTGAACGACCGCAGCGCCGCGTGGCCGGCGTAGACCACCGCCAGGTCGGCCAGCGGTGCGTCCGCGGCGTCGGCGGCGACCGCGCGCAGCTCCACCGCGCCGCGGTTGCGGACGGCCACGAGCACGTCGGCGCCGCGCGGGGCCGGAGCTCCCGCCGAGGCTTCGCAGTCCACCGTCTCGATGTCGGTGAGCCGGCGGGCCTTCACCGGGCCGGCGCCGAATTCGGGCGTCGCCGCGTAGAGCCCGGTCATCCCGGCCTCGCGGTGCTCCGCAAAGGACTGTCCGAAGTAGAACAACGTACCGTCCGCGCCGAACACCGGGCGCTCGGAGAAGCCTTCGCCGCGCACGAGGACCTCGGGTTCGCCGCCGTCGGCGGAGATCGCGCAGACGTCGCGGAAGTCGCTCTCGGCCGCGCCCCACTCCGGCGGCGCGGTGAAGACCACGCGCGTGCCGTCGGGCGTCCAGGCCGGGTGGCTCGCGTCGAACCCGGCGCCGGTCAGCGGCTCGAGGGCCTCGGCGGGCTCGGCCGCGTCGACGACGAACAGCCGCTGCACGCGATCGCGCACGAAGCCGACGTCGTCGAGCCGGTAGTCCATGCGGGTGATCCGGCGCGGGGCCTCGGCGGCCGGCTCCGGGGTCTCGCCGTCGGCGTCCTCGGTCCCGTAGCGCCCGGCTTCGGGCACCCGGGCGGTGAACGCGATCCGCCGCGAGTCCGGCGCCCACACCGGCTCGCCCACGCCGAGGTGCAGCGACGTCAGCCGCCGCGCCTCGCCGCCGTCGGACGGCATCACGTGCAGCTGCGGGCTGCCGTCGGCGCCCGTGCCCTCCCCCGCGCGGAGGAACGCCACCCAGCGGCCGTCCGGCGAAACCGACGGGGCGGAGTCGCGCGGACCGTGCGTCCACGCGGATTCCCCGCCGTCGAGCGACACCCGCCGCAGCGCGCTGCGGGTGGCGTTCGCCTTCAGATCGGGTTTGCTCAGCGCGGTGAGCAGCAGGTTTCCGCGCAGGGCCGGACGGCCGGGGACGACGAGGTCTTCGATGTCGGCAGGACGCACCCCCCGACCGTACCGGAAATCTTTAGCGATGCGAACGACCTACGCGGCGACCTCTTTGCGCTCGTCGCGCCGGGCCTTGGCCAGGCTGGCCACCGTGGTCACGGACAGCACCACGATGATGACCCCGAGGGAGACCCAGTTGTTGATGTCCAGCCAGTCCGGCACGACGTGGTACTCGTGCAGCGCGTGCAGGAACAGCTTCGCGCCGATGAAGGCGAGGATCACCGCGA
Organism: Amycolatopsis sp. cg9; assembly: GCF_041346945.1. Classification (NCBI taxonomy): domain Bacteria; kingdom Bacillati; phylum Actinomycetota; class Actinomycetes; order Pseudonocardiales; family Pseudonocardiaceae; genus Amycolatopsis; species Amycolatopsis sp. cg9. Next base: position 9,692,022 of record NZ_CP166850.1, read on the forward strand.
GGCCGTAGGTGAGGTAGACCAGCTTCGTCACCAGCCCGCCGAGCAGGAAGTAGAGCTGCCGCAGGCCCATCAGCGCGAACGCGTTGGCGGTGAAGACGAGGAACGCCTCCTGCGTGATGCCGAAGATCGCCGGGATCGAGTCGACGGCGAACAGCAGGTCCGCGGAGCCGATGGCCACGATCACCAGCAGCATCGGCGTGATCATCCGCTTGCCGTCGATCTTCACCGTGTACTTGTGGCCGTGGTAGTCGTCGGTCACCGGCGCGAACCTGCGGACCTGACGGGTGACGGCGTTTTCGTGGTACTCCTCGTCCTCGCCCTTGCCGCGCAGCATGCTGATCGCGGTCCAGATCAGGATCGCGCCGAAGAGGAAGAACACCCAGACGAACTGCGCGATGAGCGCGGCGCCGATCGCGATGAAGACGCTGCGCATGGCCAGCGCGAGCAGGATGCCGACCAGCAGCACGCGGTGCTGGTGGATGGCGGGCACCTTGAACGACGCCATGATGATCATGAAGATGAACAGGTTGTCGACGCTCAGCGAGTACTCGGTGATGTAGCCGGTGAAGAACTCGACGCCCGGGTCGTGCCCGGCGAAGATCCACACGCCCGCCCCGAAGAGCACCGCGCACGAAACGTAGAAGATCACCCAGCGAGCGGCTTCCCCCGTGGTCACTTCGTGCGGCTTGCGATCGACGATGACCAGGTCGAGCGCGATGAGCGCGAGCAGGCCACCGATCGTGGCGATCCACAGCCACAGGGGGACAGTCATGGAACCAGAACCTCCGGATAGTGCGCATGAGCAACTAACCGGAGGTCTCTCCCGCCGGTGAAAACACCGGCCGACGGTGCCGGGGGCGCTCGGCCACCGTGCTGACGACACCGCCGCGAAGGAATACTCCCCTCACAGCCGTTCCAGTCTGCCGGTTACCCCCACCCGAACGCCAGCCGGAACGCCGCACGTCACCGGGTTGGTCCTGTAATTTCGGTCACTTCGGTCCACCAGGTGGTCGGTAGCGTGTGATCGCTGTGAACCACGCGGAGCACTCTCAGCAAACCTCAAATAAGTTCTCCTCGTGCCCCGAATCCCGCTCCCGCGCACCCGCGGAGCCCGCCTCACCGCGCTCGCCGCCGTCGTCGTGGTCCTGGCCGCCGGCGCGGTCTTCTGGATCACGCGGCCCGCTGCGCCCGCGCCGGTGCCCACGCAGGACGCGCTGATCGACCTGCCCGCCGCGCCCGGGTCGGCGGAGCAGGTCAAGATCGACACGACCACCTACCTCCCCGCCACCGTGCCCGCGCCGGCGGTGCTGCTGGCGCACGGCTTCGGCGGGGACAAGAACAGCGTCGCCGACGACGCCCGCGAACTCGCGCGGAAGGGCTTCGTCGTCATGACGTGGTCCGCGCGCGGGTTCGGCAAGAGCACCGGCAAGATCGGGCTCAACGACCCGGACGGCGAAGTCGCCGACGCGAGCCACCTGATCGACCGGCTCGTCGCGCAGCACCAGGTGACAACCGATCCGAACGGCGACCCGAAGGTCGCGGTCACCGGGGCCTCCTACGGCGGCGCGCTCTCGCTGCTGCTGGCCGGCACGGACAAGCGCGTCGACGCGATCGCCCCGGTGATCACCTACAACGACCTCGCGCAGGGCCTGGTCCCGAACGCGGCCACGCCGGGGCCGGCGGCTTCGGGCACCCCGGCGGCCGGCGCGTTCGCGACCGACGGCGTGTTCAAGAAGAGCTGGGCCGGCATCTTCTTCTCGGCGGGCTCCGGGGCCGCGTCGAGCGGGTCGCCGTCGGCCGAAGCCCCGGAAGCCGGGCAAGAGACCGACACGGGCACCGCCGGCGCCGCGGGGACCGCGGCCGCCGTCCCCGCCGTGCCCCAGGGGGCGGGCGGGGGCCGCCAGAGCGGCCCGGCCGACCCGTGCGGCCGCTTCACCGCCGCCGTCTGCCGCGCCTACACCGAGCTCGGCACCACCGGGCAGGCGAGCCAGGCGAGCGTCGACCTGCTGCGCCGCGTCTCCCCCGCCTCCGTGACGGACAAGATCACCGTGCCGACGCTGCTGGTGCAAGGCGAAAGCGACACGCTGTTCGGCCTCGACCAGTCCGACGCCAGCGCCCGCCAGATCACCGCGGCGGGCGGGAAGGTCAAGACGATCTGGTACACCGGCGGCCACGACGGCGGCAAGCCGGGCCCGCAGCTGCGCGCCAAGATCGGCGACTTCCTGTGGACCGCGGTGACCGGCGGCGACCCGGGCACCGGCTTCAGCTACGACGTCCAGGGCACGTTGCGCGCCAACGGGACGCCGTCGGTCCGCACGGTCAACGCCGCCACCTACCCCGGCCTGACCGGCCCCGCGACCGAGCGGCGGCTGCTGGCGATGTCCGGCCCGGCGCAGCCGGTGGTGCGCCCGGCCGGGGCGAACCCGGCGGCGGTGAGCGGGATCCCGGGCCTCAACGGCGTCGCGAGCAGCTCGTCGCGGCTGGGCGCGCTCTTCAGCAACGACCCGCCGGGCCAGGCCGCGCAGTTCAGCACGGCCCCGGTCGACGGGCAGGTCGTCGTCAGCGGCTCGTCGACCGTGCGGCTGCGGGTCGCCGCGGACCCGGCCCACCCGCAGCCGGACGCCGTGCTGTTCGCGAAGCTCTACGACGTCGGGCAGGACGGCTCGCGAGTGCTGCCGGCGAACGCGATCGCGCCGTTCCGGGTGAGCGGGCTGCCCGCCGACGGCACGCCGGTCGAGGTCACCGTGACCCTGCCCGGCATCGTCCGCCCGATCGAGGGCGGCCACTCGCTGCGGCTCGTCGTCGGCACCACCGACCAGGCGTTCGCCGCTCCGGCCTCGCCCGCGGTCTTCCGGATCGCGCTGGCCGGCGGGACCGCGCTGGCCGTGCCGGTCGTGCCCGGGACGTCGGTCGGTTCGCCGGCCCCGGTCGGGCAGCTGGTCGGCATCGGCGTGACGCTCGCGATCGGCCTGGCCGTGGTGCTCTTCGCGGCGCTCCGGCGGCGCCGGGCCACTGACGTCGACCCGGAGCTGGCCACGACACCGCTGGTCATCGAGGGGCTGCGCAAGCAGTACGCGGGCGGGTTCGTCGCGGTGAAGGACCTTTCCTTCCGCGTCGAACCGGGCCAGGTGCTCGGCCTGCTCGGGCCGAACGGCGCGGGCAAGACGACCACGCTGCGGATGCTGATGGGCCTGATCACGCCGACCGAAGGCAGCATCCGCGTCTTCGGCCACAAGATCACCGGCGGTGCGCCGGTGCTCTCGCGGATCGGCTCGTTCGTCGAGGGTTCCGGGTTCCTGCCGCACCTGTCCGGCCGGGAGAACCTCGCGCTGTACTGGGCGTCGACCGGCCGTCCGGACGAGAAGGCGCACTTCGCGGAGGCGCTGGAGATCGCCGGGCTCGGCTCGGCCGTCGACCGCCGGGTGCGGACCTACAGCCAGGGCATGCGGCAGCGGCTGGCGATCGCGCAGGCGATGCTCGGCCTGCCGGAGCTCATGGTGCTCGACGAACCGACCAACGGGCTCGACCCGCCCCAGATCCACCAGATGCGCGAGGTGCTGAAGCGGTACGCCGCGACCGGCCGCACGGTGGTGGTCTCCAGCCACCTGCTGGCCGAGGTCGAGCAGACCTGCACGCACGTCGTGGTGATGCACCGCGGTTCGCTGGTGGCCTCGGGCGAGGTCGGCGAGCTGGCCGCGGCCGGCGGCGAGGCGACGTTCCGGGTCGACGACCCGGCCGCCGCGGCCGCGGCGCTCAAGGCGGAGGGCGGGGTCACCTCGGTCGACGTCGAGGGTGACCTCGTGCACGCCGATCTCGACGGGCTGCCGCGCGCCGAGGCCGTGGCGGTCCTGGTCCGCGCCGGTGTCGCGGTCGAGCAGGCCGGGCCGCGGCGCCGGCTCGAAGACGCGTTCCTGCAACTGGTCGGAGAAGAATCGTGAGTGACTCAGGCGTGCACACCGACCCGCACGCGCTCGACGAGCTGAGCGACGTCGCTTCGGCCGAACACGCCGGCGTCGGCGCGGACGGCGCCGTCGAGGGCTACAGCGCCCGGCGGACGCTGCGGCTCGGCGTCGAACTGCGGCGCCAGCTCAAGCGGCGGCGCACGCAGTTCCTGCTCGGGTTCGTCGCGATCCTGCCGTTCATCCTGGTGATCGCGTTCGAGCTCGGGCAGTCCAACCCGAACCGGCGCAGCGGCGGGTTCGTCGACCTGGCCACGGCGTCCGCGCCGAACTTCGTCGTGCTGGCGCTGTTCGTGTCCGGGACGTTCCTGCTGCCGATGATCGTCGCCCTGTTCTTCGGCGACACCATCGCGAGCGAGGCGTCGTGGTCGAGCCTGAAGTACCTGCTGGCGGTGCCGGTGCCGCGGCAGCGGGTGCTGCGGCAGAAGGCGATCGTGTCCGGCCTGCTCTCGGCGCTCGCGCTGGTGCTGCTGCCGCTGGTGTCCCTCGGTGTCGGCGTCCTCTGGTACGGCGCGGGCGACGCGATCAGCCCCACCGGCGACGCGGTGTCCTTCGGCGACAGCCTGCTGGCCATCGCACTGTCCACTGTGTACATCATCCTGCAGCTGGCCTGGGTGGCCGGGCTCGCGCTGGCGCTGAGCGTCTCGACCGACGCCCCGCTCGGCGCGGTCGGCGGCGCGGTGCTGGTGGCGATCCTGTCCCAGATCCTCGACCAGATCACGGCGCTGGAGGGGCTCCGCAACTACCTGCCGACGCACTACGCGTTCTCGTGGATGGACCTGATCTCCACCGACGTCGACTGGACGAACCTGGCGAGCGGCCTGCTGTCGGCGGTGCTCTACGGAACGGTGTTCTTCCTGTACGCCGGGCGGCGGTTCGCGCGGAAGGACATCACGAGCTGATGACCGCCGCGGTGACGGGCCATCAGCCGCCGGCACCGCTGGTGAAGACGTTCAACGCGGTGCTTCGCGTGCTGCTCCCGAGCCCGCTCGGGCGCGGCGTCCGCGAGTTCCTGCTGCTCGGCTTCACCGGCCGCCGGTCCGGCCGGCGCTACCGGATCCCGGTGACCGCGCACCGCGACGCCGCCGGGCTGTACGTGCTCACGCCCGCGGGCTGGCGGCTGAACTTCACCGGCGGCGCGGACGCCGACGTGACGTTCGCCGGCCGGACCACGCGGATGCACGGCGTGCTCCTCGACGACGGGCCGGCCGTCGCGCGGCTCTACCTGGACCGGATCACCGAACTCGGGCTGCGCGGGGCGGCGCGGCAGATCGGCCTGGCGTTCCCGGCCGGCCGGCTGCCGACGCTCGGCGAGGTCACCGAGTTCGTGCGGCGGGAGCACTTCGGCGTCGTCCGGTTGAGCGGCAAAACCTGAGCGCGCCGGCCGGCGGGGGTACGGTCGGGCTCGTGCCGATCACGCTGGAGAGCCACCAGGACATCGCCGTGCTGCGGATCGACCACGGCGGCGGCAACACCCTCGACACGGACTCGTGCCGCGAGCTCGTGCTGCGGCTGGAGGAAGTCGACCAGGCCCGCGCGGTGGTGCTCACCGGGACCGGGCGCGTCTTCTCCGCGGGCGTCGACCTCAAGCGGGTGGACGACGGCGGCGCGTCGTACGTGTCGCAGTTCCTGCCGCTGCTGTCGGACGCGCTGCTGGCCGTGTTCGGCTGCCCGCGTCCGGTCGTCGCCGCGCTGAACGGGCACGCCATCGCCGGCGGTACCGTGCTCGCCGCCGCGTGCGACCACCGCGTGCTCGGCACCGGCACGGTCGGCGTGACCGAGCTGCTGGTCGGGCTGCCGTTCCCGCTGGCCGCGCTGGAGATCCTGCGCTGCGCCTACGGCACGGCCCCGCTGCCGTCGCTCACCTACTCGGGCGAGACCCGCGGCGGCGAGGACGCGCTGGCCGCGGGTCTGGTCGACGAGCTGGCCCCGCCGGGCGAAGTCCTCGATCGGGCGCTCGCCGTCGCGACCCGGCTCGGCGAGCTGCCGCCCGAGGCGTTCACCCACACGAAGGCCCAGATCCGGCAGCCCTTCCACGAGCGGATCGCCGAGTACCGCCACTCCGACGACCCCGAGGTCGAGCGGCTGTGGCGGTCGCCCGCGGCGCTGGCCGCCGTCAAGTCCTATGTGGACCGGGTGCTGCGTTAGGCGCGCACACCGCTTTCGGCGAGGGCCTTGATGCCTTCGACGGTCTTCTGCATGTTGGCCTGCAGCTCGCCGAGCCGCATCGCGACGATCTCCTCCTCGTGCTCGGGCATCGAGCCGATGATGGCCGTCAGGTTGGACGGGCCGGGGCCGATCTGGGCCCACTGGCGCAGGACCGTGCCGTCGCCGTCCGGAACGAGCTCGAACTTCCACGACGCGGCGGGGTTGGTCACGTCCATCACGGCCCACGCGAACAGCCGCCCGGGCTCGTAGCCGGTCACCGTCGAGACCGTTTCCCACTCCCCGGCGACCGGGTGGGAGTTGCGGCCGCGGAACTGCGCGCCGAGGCCGGGCTCGGTGCCGTCGACCCAGCCGCCGCCCTGGAACTCGGTGGAGAACCGGGCCGGCAGGTCGACGTCCAGCAGCCAGGACCAGACCTCGTCCGGCCCGGCTTCGATGCGGACTTCGACCTGCGTCGTAGGACAGTCGGAAACCTTCATGGCGGACCCCTCGCTCGATGCCGGTGCCTACGGCTTCGGACGGTAACGTGGCGCCGATCACGCGGACAACTCGCACGGTGCCCGCGGCTGCGCACGGTCGAGGACGCCGACCCGGCGCCGGCCGCACCCGCCGAAAGTCGGGTCCTGACCGAATCTGCGCCCGGACAGCCGATTGCCGACCCCGGCCGGTTCTGTGAGGGTCCCACGGAGAGTTCGGTGAGCCGGGGAGGGTGCTCGATGCGCAGACTGTTCACCGCAGGCGCGGTCCTGCTGGCGCTGGCGGGCCTGGCCCCGGCGGCCGCGGCGGCCCCCGACATCAAGGCCGAGCTGCAGAAGATCCCCGGCCTGACGATCACGTCGGAGGACCCGGCACCGGCGGGCTACCGGTTCTTCAAGCTCACCTACACCCAGCCCGCCGACCACCGCCACCCCGGCGCGGGCACGTTCCAGCAGCGGTTCACCCTGCTGCACCGCGACTTCGCCGCCCCGACGGTCGCCTACACGAGCGGCTACAACGTCAGCGGCTCCCCCAACCGGTCCGAGCCGACCCAGATCGTCGACGGCAACCAGCTGTCGATGGAGTACCGCTACTTCACGCCTTCGCGGCCGGAGCCGGAGAACTGGGCGAAGCAGCTGACGATCTGGCAGGCCGCCGCGGACGAGCACCGCGCGGTGCAGGCGTTCAAGGCGATCTACCGGGGCAACTGGCTGGCGACCGGCGGCAGCAAGGGCGGCATGACGGCGACCTACTTCCGCCGCTTCTTCCCCGACGACGTCGACGCGACGATCCCGTACGTCGCCCCCAACGACGTCATCGACCCGGTCGACGTCTACAACCGGTTCCTCTCGCGCGTCGGCAACGACCCGGCGTGCCGCGACGCGTTGAAGGCGATCCAGCGAGACGCGCTCAAGCGCCGGGACGAGCTGGGCGCCATCGCCGCGGCGGACGCGGCTCAGCGGGGGCTGACGTTCTCGATCGTCGGCTCGGCGGACAAGTCCCTCGAGATCTCGGTGATCGACTCGTACTTCGCGTTCTGGCAGTACCAGACGCAGGCGGACTGCGCGACGGTCCCCGCGGCGGGCGCGCCCGCCGCGGAGGTCTACGCCTGGTACGAGAAGGTGGAGAGCCTCAACACGTACTCCGACCAGGACCTGGCGCCCTACATCCCGTACTACTACCAGGCGGCGGTCCAGCTGGGCTCCCCCGAAGCGTACGACGGCTACCTGCGCGACCTGCTGCGTTATCCGGGCGCCGACCAGCCGAAGACGTTCGTGCCGTCGTCGATCCGCCTGCCGCGCTTCGACTACCCGGCCATGCCGGACATCGACTTCTGGGTGAAATCCCGCGGTACTCGCCTGCTGTTCGTGTACGGCTCGAACGACCCGTGGGGCGCGGAGCCGTTCGAGCTGGGCTTCGGCAGCCGCGACTCGTACCGGTACTACGTCCAGGGCGGCAACCACGGTTCGAAGATCGCGCAGCTGCCCGCCTCCGAAGCCGCTGCGGCGACGGCGACGATCCGCCGCTGGGCGGGCCTCCCGGCGGCTCCGGCGCTGACGGCGCGCAGTGCCCCGGCCGGCTTCCCGGAGTTCGACGCGGACCTCACCCTGACGGAGCGGCCGCCGCTGTGACTTTCGCCGGGCCGGGCGTAGTCTCACGGCACCTGACGTCCGGCCCGAGGAGGCGGCATGCCTCGTCCCGTCCACTTCGAGATCCACGCGGGTGACCCCGAGCGCGCGGTGGCCTTCTACACGAACGTGTTCGGCTGGAAGTTCGAACGCTGGGGCGAGGCCCCGTACTGGGTGGTCTCGACCGGCGAAGGCAACGGCATCGACGGCGGGCTCCTTCCCCGCCAGGGCCCCGCGCCCGAGGAGTCCGCGCCGATCCACGGGTTCGTCAACACGATCGCCGTGACCGATCTCGACGCGTCGCTCGGTGCGGTCACCGACGCCGGCGGCACGCTGGCCCTGCCGAAGAACCCGGTTCCCGGGGTCGGGTGGCTGGCCTACTGCAAGGACACCGAGGGCAACGTCTTCGGCCTGCTGCAGCCGGACGAGAACGCCCCGGCGCCTTAAGGGCGTTTCGCCTTCGGCAGCCGCGCGACGACGGAGTCGTACGACGCGTCGATCAGCTCTTCGAGCTCGGCGTCCGGGACTCCGGCGCCGAGCTGGACGCGGTTCCAGCCGTAGCGGCCGAGGTAGTCCATCATGGTCACCGCGCCCGGGTGGCGGGCGCGGAGCTCGGCCGCTTCTTCTTTCGTGGCACCGCACTTCACGGCGACGCTGCCGGGTTCCTCCTGCCCGATGAACGCGAAGCCCTTGCCGCCGACCTTGGCGACGAGCACGTGGTCGCCGAAGGGGTAGGTCTCCTGCGCACCCGGCATCCCGAGGCAATACGCGACCACAGCTCGGACGTCCACGGCTCCACCCCCTCCGGTTCCCGGGTCGGTGCTACTTGATGCCGGCCGCGTCCATGCCCCTCAGCTCCTTCTTCAGGTCGGAGATCTCGTCGCGCAGCCGGGCCGCCAGCTCGAACTGGAGGTCGCGGGCCGCCTGCATCATCTGGTCGGTCATCTGCTGGATCAGGTCCGCGAGCTGGGCGCGCGGCATCGCCGAGACGTCCTTGTCGACCAGCATCCCGGAGCTGCGCACCCGATCGCCCTGCTCCGGCTTCTTGCCGCGCGAGGAGTTGCGGCCCGAGCCGCCCACCGAGACCTGCTCGCTGTCTTCGGCCTCGCTGTACACGCGGTCGAGGATGTCCGCGATCTTCTTCCGCAGCGGCTGCGGATCGACGCCCCGCTCCTCGTTGTAGGCGACCTGCTTCGCCCGGCGGCGGTCCGTCTCCTCGATCGCGTGCTGCATCGAGTCGGTGATCTTGTCCGCGTACATGTGGACTTCACCCGAGACGTTTCGCGCCGCCCGCCCGATCGTCTGGATCAGCGACGTCCCGCTCCGGAGGAAGCCCTCCTTGTCCGCGTCGAGGATCGCCACCAGCGACACCTCGGGCAGGTCGAGACCCTCGCGCAGCAGGTTGATGCCGACCAGCACGTCGAAGTCGCCCGCGCGCAGCTGCCGCAGCAGCTCGACGCGGCGCAGCGTGTCGACCTCCGAGTGCAGGTAGCGCACCCGGATGCCCAGCTCCAGCAGGTAGTCGGTCAGGTCTTCGGACATCTTCTTGGTCAGCGTGGTGACCAGGACGCGCTCGTCCTTCTCCGCCCGCTCGCGGATCTCGTGCACCAGGTCGTCGATCTGGCCCTCGGTCGGCTTCACGACCACCTTCGGGTCGACCAGACCGGTCGGCCGGATCACCTGCTCGACGAACTCACCGCCGGCCTGGCCCATCTCGTACGGCCCCGGCGTCGCCGACAGGTACACCGTCTGCCCGATCCGGTCGGAGAACTCCTCCCAGGTCAGCGGCCGGTTGTCGACCGCGCTCGGCAGGCGGAAGCCGTACTCCACCAGGTTCCGCTTCCGGGACATGTCGCCTTCGTACATGCCGCCGATCTGCGGGACCGTCTGGTGCGACTCGTCGATCACCAGCAGGAAGTCGTCCGGGAAGTAGTCGATCAGCGTCGCCGGCGCCGACCCGGCACCACGGCCGTCGATGTGGCGCGAGTAGTTCTCGATGCCGGAGCAGAAGCCGACCTGGCGCATCATCTCGATGTCGTAGGTCGTGCGCATCCGCAGCCGCTGCGCTTCCAGCAGCTTGCCCTGCCGTTCCAGGTCGGCGAGCCGCTCCTCGAGCTCCTTCTCGATGCCCTGGATCGCCTTTTCCATCCGCTCCGGACCGGCGACGTAGTGCGTCGCCGGGAAGATGCGGACCTCGTCGACCTCCTTGACGATGTCCCCGGTCAGCGGGTGCAGGTAGTAGAGCTTCTCGACCTCGTCGCCGAAGAACTCGACCCGGATCGCCAGCTCTTCGTACGCCGGGATGATCTCGACCGTGTCGCCCCGGGCGCGGAACGTGCCGCGCGCGAACGCGATGTCGTTGCGCGTGTACTGGACGTCGACCAGCGCCCGGAGGAAGACGTCCCGGTCCAGCTGCATGCCGATCTCGAGCTTGGACGACCGGTCGAGGTACGACTGCGGCGTGCCCAGGCCGTAGATGCAGGAGACACTGGCGACCACGATGACGTCCCGCCGGGACAGCAGGTTCATCGTCGCCGAGTGCCGCAGCCGCTCGACGTCGTCGTTGATCGAGGAGTCCTTCTCGATGTAGGTGTCCGTCTGCGCGATGTACGCCTCGGGCTGGTAGTAGTCGTAGTAGCTGACGAAGTATTCGACCGCGTTGTGCGGGAACAGTTCGCGCAGCTCGTTGGCCAGCTGCGCGGCGAGGGTCTTGTTCGGCGCCATGACCAGCGTCGGCCGCTGGACGCGCTCGATCAGCCACGCCGTCGTCGCCGACTTGCCGGTGCCGGTGGCGCCCAGGAGCACGACGTCCTTCTCGCCGGCGTTGATCCGCCGTTCGAGCTCGTCGATGGCCGCCGGCTGGTCACCGGCGGGCTGGTACTCACTGACCACCTCGAAGCGGCCGCCGGTCCGCGGGATCTCCGAGACGGGCCGGAAGTCGGACTGGGCGAGCACGGGGTGTTCGGTTGCGAAAGCCACGGGAACCAGAGTAGGCCCCAGCACCGACAATTTCCGTCGGCCCTGGTCAGGACGGTCGGTAGACCGTCAGCGACGTCACTTCGCCGCCGGTCACGGTGCAGTGCAGGACCGCGCCGGGAGCGGGGTCGTCGCCGAAGCAGGAGACCAGGACCCGGTCGGGCCCCACCGCCTGCACCTCGACGCGCGGGAACTCGGCGAGCAGGTCACCGTCGGCCAGGTGCGCGAGCACGACCTCACGCGGCGAGGGCGGCGGCGGGATCGGCAGGCCGTGGCCTTCGAAGAGGCGGTTCAGCTGGTCGGCGGCGGAAACGGCGCGCGGGAAACCGGCGAAGGCGGCGGTCTGGACGACGACTTCGCAGACCTCCGCCGGCGCGAGCCCCGCGGCGAGTCCGGTCCGCAGGTGGACGCTCAGCGGCGGCCCCACCATCCCGGCGGCGACGATCGCGGCGAGCGTCGCCGCCTCGCGCGTCCGGGCATCGAGGGCCGGCCGGTCGTGGAGGTGGCCGTAGACCGTGCCGACGGCGAGTTCGCCGAGGGCCGGGACCGTGGCGAAGAGGGCGTCGAGACGGGCTTCGCCGCCTTCGACGAGTCCGGCGAAGTTCTCGCGGCCTCGGGCGTGGAGGCGTTCCATCGGGTCGGTCATCGCTTTCCCTCTCAGCCGCAGTCGCAACAGGAGCAACAGTCGCAACAACCGTCACAGCCACCGCAGTCGCAACCGCCGGTGGTGTGCGGCTTCCCGCTCCAGGGGCCAGGGTAGGGATCGCGGCAGCAGAATTGGCAGGTGCAGCACATGTAGGGCGTGAGGGCGCAGCCGACGAAGAAGTTGCGCTTCTTCGGGGGGACGGCGAATTTCGGGTACCAGAGACCGCCACCCTTGCCGTCGAGGGGCTCGGGGTTGCCGGAACCGCCTGGGCCTCCGGGTCCGCCCGGGCCTCCGCCTCCCGGGCCTCCGGGCCCACCCGGACCTCCAGGGCCGCCCGGCCCACCTGGACCACCGCCTCCTGGACCGCCGGGCCCACCTGGGCCGCCGCCACCCGGCCCGCCCGGCCCACCTGGGCCGCGACCACCGGGACCTCCCGGGCCGCGACCACCCGGAGCGCCCGCCGGCGGCACGGGCCCCGGCGGCGGAAACCCGTGCGGCCGCGGCGAACCACCCCACCCCGGAGGCTGCTGCGGAGCCGGCCCGGGCCCGATCCACCCCGGCTGCTGGTGCGGGTGCTGCTGCGGAGTGGGCCCCGGCCCGATCCAGCCAGGCGGTGGCTGCTGCCCGACCGGACCGTCCTGCCCCAGCTCACCATGCCCGTACCCCGCACCATGACCAAATGCGCGCCGGACCGCCTGCCTCAGCTCGTGGACCAGCAACGCGTGCACCAGCCCCGCCTCGGTGAACTCCACCTCCCGCAGCGCCAGCTCGACCCCCAGCACCGCGTCGTCGCACAGCCGCCGCGCCTCCGCGACACCCGTTCCCGTCGCCAGCAACGGGTTCCACGCCCCCACCGTCGCGTCGGCCGCGTGGTCCTCCACCGCGTCCAGCAGGTGTGCTACCCGCCCGAACAGGCGGCCAGCCTCCGCCAACGGGGCCGCGTTGCCCGGCCGTCCCGACAGCTCCGCCGTCCGGGCGAACGCCGCCGAAGTCGCCAGCTCGGCCGGTTCGGTCGCCAGGAGGGGCGAATCCCCGGACCCGAGGGAACGCTCGATCTCGCCCTGGCGCTCGACCGCCTCCGTCAGCACCGCCGTGTCGAAGCCGACCCGGCCGCCCGTGCGGCCGCCCTGGTCCGCCCAGCGGGCCGCGACCCGGCGGGCCGCGAACGCCACCGGGCGCCTGCCGAAGGCGCCGTCGCGGTCCTCGACGTGGTCGCCGACCTTCGCCGCCGCCAGTACCAGGGACACCGCCGCCGCGAGCTGGGCGCCTTCGCCGCGGGCCACCGAAGCCGTCCGCATGCCGCGCAACGGGCACGGCCCCGCTTCCCGGCGGCCGTCCGCGTGCGGGGTCTGGGCCTCGACCAGCGCCGAGATGATCAGCCCGTCGTAGTTGGTGACGACCCGCGCGAGCTGGCCGTGCTCGTCACGCAGTGTGAGGCACAGCCCGCACAGGTGCGCCAGCCAGTCCGCGTGCAGGCCGGCCGACAGCCGGTGGCGGCACGGCCTGATGATCCCGAACATCCCCGGTTCCCCTCGCTTTCCGGACGGTCGGCGCACCTTAGCCCGAACGTGTGGCGCACGCGGCGGGAGTGCGCGATTCGTGACCGGCCCGGCAGGATGACCGCATGGCCGCACTGCACCCCCCGAAGGTCGAGGTCTTCGACCCCGTCGCGCGCGAGAACATCGACCCGAAGGGCATCCGCCGGGAAGTCGAGGAGTACCGCGAGGAGCCGTTCGGCCTGTACCTCGCGCGCCCCACGCCGGGCCGCGCGCAGTTCCACTACCTCGAGTCGTGGCTGGTGCCCGGGCTCGGCCTCCGCTTCACCGACTTCTGGTTCTCCCCCGGCCACGAGCGCGACCAGGACTTCTACCTCGACGTCGTCCGCGTCCGCCGCGACGGCCCGCGCTGGGTCGCCACCGACCTCTACGTCGATCTCGTGCTCAAGGACAAGCTGTCGCTGCGGGTGATCGACTCCGACGAGCTCCTCGAAGCCCACGCGGCGGGCCTGGTCACCACCGAAGACGCCGAGTTCGCGCTGAAGACGGCCTACGCCGCGGTGGAAGGACTCGCCGCGCACGGCTACGAGCTCTCGGCCTGGCTGTCCACAAAGGACGTCACGTTGACCTGGCGGCGCCACCCCTAGCCCGCATCCTCCGAAGGGAGGACACGATCCGGACCGTTGTGATGACGCGCCGGCCCGCCCCGCCGCGCGACCCTTGATCCATCGGCACCGAGCCGGGAGGGGGAAGCGACATGGCGGTCACACCGATCGGCGTCCGGGCACGCGCTTGTGAGCCGCGTCCCCGGCACCGGCGCCCGCGCGGTGGCGCACAGCCGCGGCACGTAGGGTGCGGGAGACCGGGTGCCCTCGAGGAACAGGATCACGATGGACGCCGTAGCCACGGCCCCCGACCAGGCGAAAGCCGAGCTCGCGCCGTTCGCCCGGCTCCCGGTCCTCTTGCTCGCGGCCGGGACGGCGACGGCCCTCCTCCTCACCGCCGGCCGCTACGGCTACTTCGGGGACGAGCTGTACTTCCTCGCCGCCGCGAAGCACCTGGCCTGGGGTTACGCCGACCAGCCGCCGCTCGTCCCCGCCCTGGCGTGGGTGATGAACACGCTGGCGCCCGGTTCGCTGGTCGTGTTCCGCGTCCCGGCGATCCTGGCGACCGCCGCGGGGGTGGTCGTCACCGCGCTGATCGCGCGCGAGCTGGGCGGGCAGCGCAAGGCGCAGGCCCGTGCCGCGGCGGCGTACGCGATCTGCGGCCAGTTCGTCGGCAGCGGGCACTACCTGGCGACGTCGACGATCGACCCGCTGCTGTGGACGCTCGTGCTGTGGCTGCTGGTCCGCTGGGTCCGAACGCGGAACGACACGCTCTTGGTCTGGCTCGGCGTCGTGACGGCGGTGGCGCTCAACGGCAAGCTGCTCATCGGCGCGTTCTGGCTGGTGGCGGGCGTGGCGGTGCTCGTGTTCGGGCCGCGCGAGCTGTTGCGCCGGCCGAAGCTCTGGCTGGGGGCGCTGATCGCCGCCATCTCGCTGGTGCCCACGCTCCTGTGGCAGCGCGCGAACGGCTGGCCGCAGCTCGGCATGGGCGACGCGGTCGGTGCGGAGGTCGACGCCGCGGGTGGCCGCGAAGCCTTCCTCCCGAACCTGCTGGCCGGCGCCGGCTGGGTGATCGGGGCGCTCGGTGTGCTCTACGGCGTCGTCGTGCTGCTCGGGAGCCGGGAGCTGCGGCCCTACCGGTTCCTGGGCTGGACGGCGCTGGGCGTCGTCGCGGTGTTCCTGGTCGCGAACGGGCGCTACTACTACGCGGCCGGGACGTTCGGCGTGCTGTGGGCGGCTGCCGCCGTGCACCTGGAAGCGCGGCCGCCGGCCCGGTGGTGGCGGTGGGTGCCGACCTGGCCCGTGTTCGTCGTGTCCGCCCTGTTCAGCCTGCCCTTCACGCTGCCGCTGTGGCCGGCGCACTGGCTCGTCGACCACCCGGGCGCACCGCGGCCCGCGTACGCCGCCGAGGAGATCGGCTGGCCGGACCTGGCCCAGGACGTCGCCGCGCTGTACCGCACCGCGCCGCCGGGCACGGCCGTCGTCACCGGCGGCTACTGGCAGGCGAGCGCGCTCGGCCGGTACGGGCCGGAGCAAGGACTGCCCGAGGCCTATAGCCCGAGCCGGGGCTTCTGGTACTTCGGCCGTCCGGACGACAGCGCGGGCAACGTGCTCTTCGTCGGCTACGACCCGTCGAAGCTCGCGAAGCACTTCGGCGACGCGCGGATCGTCGGGCAGGTCGGCAACCGGCTCGGCGTGCGCAACGCGAGCGAGCACCTGCCCGTCTGGCTGCTCACCGGCCGGACCGGGAGCTGGGCCGAGATCTGGCCGCAGCTCAAGGACATGCGCGCTTAGGGCGTCCAGCCGGTGGCCGCCGCCCACTTCTCGGCGCGGGCGAACACGCCGTTGACCCACTCCTGCTTCTCGTCGGCGTAGGCCTCGACCGTGCCGTCCGCGGCGTGCGCCGTGGCCAGGCGCAGCTTCACGTCGCGGTAGTCGTCGCGCTCGTCCGGGTTCGCGCGCAGGAAGTCGCGGAAGAGCAGCGCGAGGCGCCACGCGGGGGTCTCGGTGGACCGGACGTGGAGGTTCACCGGCCGCTTGGGGTCGCCGCCGACGTGCAGGCGCTTGGGCCACGTCCCGGTGCCGTCCTGGGCGTCGTCGGCCCAGTCGCCCGCCAGCCGGGGGAAGCCCGCGTCGGAGAGCAGCTCCAGCAGCGTGTCCGCGTCCGCCAGGGTGGCCACAGTCAGCTGCAGGTCCAGGATGTCCTTGGCGGGCAGGCCGGGGACCGCCGTCGAGCCGATGTGGTCGGCGCGGCGCGCGAGCTCCCCCGCCGCGGCGCGGACGCGGGCGAGCACGCGCTCGGCCTGCGCCGGCCAGGTCAGGTCGTACTCCGCGATCTTCGGCGACATCGGCGGCCGCGGCCGGCGCAAGCGCACGTTCGCCTCGAACGGCACCAGCCGGTCCGCCCACAGCGCGTCGACCTCGGCGAGCACGGCGTCTTCGGCGCCGCCGTTGTCCAGCCAGACGTCCGCGACGGCGCGGCGCTGCTCGGTACTGGCCTGCGCGCGGATCCGCGCCCGCGCGTCGTCCTCGGCCATCCCGCGCGCCGAGACGAGCCGCCGCACCCGGACCTCGACCGGCGCGTCGACCACCACGACCAGGTGGTACGCCGTCGCGAGACCGTTCTCGACCAGCAACGGGATGTCGTGGACGACGATCGAGTCCGGCCGCGCGGCAGCCATCAGCTCGCCGGTGCGCGCACCGACGAGGGGGTGCACGATCGCGTTCAGCCGCCGCCTCGACTCGTCGTCGGCGAACGCCCTCGCGGCCAGCGCGGCCCGGTCGAGCGCCCCGTCGGCGGTGAGGATCCCGTCGCCGAACTCCTCGGCCAGCCGGGCCAGCCCCTCGGTGCCGGGCTCGACGACCTCACGAGCGATCCGGTCCGAGTCCACGAGCACGGCCCCGTGCTCGGCGAGCCGGTTCGCCACGGTCGACTTCCCGGCCCCGATCCCACCCGTCAACCCCACACGCAACATGCCGATCACCCTAGCCAAGCGCGGCGTCCCGGCCCGCCAGGGCGGCTCGCGGCGGGTTTTGCCACGTCGGAGGCCGTGCCCCGGCCGACCGGCGGAGCCACTGCAGACGAACGGGCGATCCGCAAGTCGATCGTGACGCGTGACTCAACCGATATCCGGACACGCCGTGTTGCTTACCCACCCCCGCCGGTCCCGGTGCGTACCGTGCGCGCGACAAGGGTCGCCCACGGCGGAGGAACGATGGCGGACAGCAAGCACGTCGGGAAGCACCGGCTCGGCACGCCGGGGCTGGCGCACTGCGTTCTCCACCGCCCGGTCGCCGACGCCTTGGCGGACTACCGGCGGACCTGGCTGAGCGCGCTGCTGGTCCCGGCCAAGCACAGCTTCGCCGGCCTCCGCCGCAAGGCCCGCGCCGCCGCACTCGAGCGCATCTGGGTACCGGCCGTCGTCCCACGCGCAGCCACGGCAACCGTCCGCGCCGCCTGACCGCGCCCGATTGCGGCGCCCGACGGCACAACCGGGCCCGTCACGCCGCGCGTCCCGGCCGTCGGCACCGCCCAACCGCGACCGCCCGACCGGGGCCGTCCGCGCCGCCGCACTCGAGCGCATCTGGGTACCGGCCGTCGTCCCACGCGCAGCCACGGCAACCGTCCGCGCCGCCTGACCGCGCCCGATTGCGGCGCCAGACCGCACAACCGGGCCCGTCACGCCGCGCGTCCCGGCCGTCGGCACCGCCCAACCGCGACCGCCCGACCGGGGCCGTCCGCGCCACCCCATCGCGACCGCCCCCACCACGCGACCGCGGCCATCCGCACCGTCCGCCGCCCGCGACCGCACCGCCCGACCGCGCCGCTCGCACCGCCTGACCGCCACCATCCGCACCGCCCGACCGCACCGCCCGACCGGAGCCAGCCGCACCGCCCGACCGCCACCGCCCAATCGCGACCGCAGCACCACCCGAGCGCGACCGCCCGGCCAGAGCCGGTCAGCGGCCGGCTTCGCGTGTTTCGATCACGATCTCCGACGACAGCGTGCGGTGCACCGGGCACTTGTCCGCGATCACCATCAGCTTCGCGCGCTGCTCGTCGTCGAGGTCGCCCTCGAGTTCGATCTCGCGCGTGATCCGGCTGAGCAGGCCGATCTCCGTCTCGCAGCGCTCGCAGTCGCGTGCGTGGATGCGGTCGTGGCGCAGCCGGACCGTCGCCCTGGCCAGGGGGATGCCCTTGCGGTCGGCGTACATCCGCAGCGTGATCGCGGTGCACGAACCCAGCGACGCCAGCAGCAGCTCGTACGGGTTCGGGCCGGCGTCGGCGCCGCCGGCTGAGACAGGTTCGTCTACGAGTAGCTCGTGGGTCGCCGTCGTGACCTGCTGCGTGTAGGTGCCGTCGCCGCTCGCGGTGACTACGACCGTGCCGGGGTCGGGGTGCGCCATCCGGGTCAGTCCTCCCAGGGTGATTCTTCGATCGTGGTCACGAAGTCCTGCCGGACGAAGCCTGGCACGAACCGGGCGAGAACATCGGCTTTGACGTTGCCGAAGGTCGTGTCGGGACGATCACGGATGCCTTCGGTGAACGCGGCGAGGATGCGCCGCTTGAAGTCCGGGCGCGGGTGCGCGGCCACGACGGCGGCCCGGTCCGCCGCGGGCAGGTCGTGGTAGCCGATGCCGAGGACGTCGTACTCGACGCCCACCGTCACCAGTGCGACCTCGGGTTCCATGTGCTCCGGGAGGCCGGGGGTGGTGTGCAGCGCGATGGCCGTCCAGGCGACGCGGGCGCGTTCGGGGTCGGCGCCGTGGTCGAGCAGGAAGCGCCGGGCCTCGTCCGCGCCGTCGAGTTCGAAGCGGCGGTCGCTCCGGTGGCCGTCGACGAGGCCGAGGTCGTGGAACAGCGCGGCGACGTAGAGCAGCTCGGCGTCGAACTCCAGGCCGCGCCGCCGGCCTTGGAGGGCGCCGAACAGGTAGACGCGGGCCGAGTGGTCGTACAGCAGCGGGCCGGCGGTGTCGCGCACGTACTCGGCGGCTTCGCGGGCGAGGGCGGTGTCCGGGACTTCTGGGGTCATGACGCCGACGATGCCCGTCCGCGCGGTGCTCGGACCTGCGTCCAACGGACGGCAACACCGCAGATCCGGACATCCGGCTCATTCCCAAGACGCGCCGGATATCGTATCTTCTGCTGCGGGTGGGTCGCCCGGACGCCGTCTGCGCCCGGCCGCCGCGAAGGGGGTGCGCCGATGGCCACCAGGCACTTGTCGATGCGCCCTGCCGACCAGGGCAGCCGCGAACGCTTCCTCGACGCGGCGCTTTCCGTGCTGGTGAACCGGGGTGTTCCCGGCCTGACCGTCCGCGGTGTCGCCGAGGCGGCCGGCGCGTCGACGATCTCCGTGTACGCCCGCTTCGGCGGCCGCGCGGGCCTGCTCGACGCCCTGTACGAGCGCACGTTCGACTCGCTGCGGGAGATGCTGGAAGGCCTGCCGCCGTCGAGCGCGGACGGGGTCGCGGACGTGCTGCACCTGGCCCTCGAGTACCGGCACTTCGCCCGCGAGAGCCCGGCCCGCTACGCGCTGATGTTCGAGCGCCCGGTCCCCGGCTTCGACCCGGACCCGGCGCTGCGCTCGGCCGTGCTGCGGACGACGTTCCGGATGTTCGTCGAGCGCGTCCACCGCGTGTGCCCGCCGGGTGCGGACGCCCAGGCCGCGGCGTACCAGCTGTGGACGGCGATGCACGGGCTGGTGGGCGCGGAGCTGATGCTGGCCTCGCGGACCCCGCTGGCGGACTGGTTCATCCCGCCCACCGAAGAGGCGAACGAGGAGATGTACCGGCAGGGCGTCACCGCGATGATGCGCGGCCTCGGCCTGCGCTGAAACCCCGAACCGCAGACGCGAAAGAACCCCCGGTCCGAAGTGGACCGGGGGTTCCGTCGTTCAGCTCAGAGAGCTAGTGCTCACGCACCGCCGGAGAGCTTCTCGCGGAGAGCCGCGAGCTGCTCGTCGGAGGCGAGGGTGCCACCGCTGCTCTTCGTGTCGGCCGGAGCCGAACCCGAGGTGTAGCTTTCCGCGCCGCCTTCGATGCCGGTCGCGGCGTCCGCGGCGGCTTCGGCGTCGGCCTCGACGGCCTTCTGGACCTGCTTCATGTGGGCCTCGTAACGAGTGTGCGCCTCGGCGTACTGGCGCTCCCACTCCTCACGCTGCTTGTCGAAGCCTTCCTGCCACTCCTGCGTGTCCGGGTCGAAGCCTTCGGGGTAGATGTAGTTGCCCTCGGCGTCGTACTCGGCGGCCATGCCGTACTGGGTCGGGTCGAACTCGGTGTCCGGCGTGACACCCTCGTTCGCCTGCTTCAGCGACAGCGAGATGCGACGGCGCTCGAGGTCGATGTCGATGACCTTGACCATGACGTCGCCGTTGACCTGGACGACCTGCTCCGGGATCTCCACGTGGCGCTCGGCCAGCTCGGAGATGTGGACCAGGCCCTCGATGCCCTCTTCGACGCGCACGAACGCACCGAACGGAACCAGCTTGGTGACCTTGCCCGGCACGATCTGGCCGATCGCGTGGGTGCGGGCGAACTGGCGCCACGGGTCTTCCTGGGTCGCCTTCAGCGACAGCGAGACGCGCTCGCGGTCCATGTCGACGTCCAGGACCTCGACCGTGACCTCCTGGCCGACCTCGACGACCTCGGACGGGTGGTCGATGTGCTTCCAGGACAGCTCGGAAACGTGCACCAGGCCGTCGACGCCACCCAGGTCCACGAAGGCACCGAAGTTGACGATGGACGACACGACGCCCTTGCGGACCTGGCCCTTGGCGAGCGCGTTGAGGAACTCGCTGCGCACCTCGGACTGGGTCTGCTCGAGGTAGGCGCGGCGGGACAGGACCACGTTGTTGCGGTTCTTGTCCAGCTCGATGATCTTCGCCTCGAGCTCGCGGCCGACGTACGGCTGCAGGTCGCGGACGCGGCGCATCTCGACCAGGGACGCGGGGAGGAAGCCGCGCAGGCCGATGTCCAGGATGAGGCCGCCCTTGACGACCTCGATGACGGTGCCCTTGACGGGCTCGTCCTTCTCCTTGAGCTCCTCGATCGTGCCCCAGGCGCGCTCGTACTGCGCACGCTTCTTGGACAGGATCAGACGGCCTTCCTTGTCCTCCTTCTGGAGAACCAGGGCTTCGACCTCATCGCCGACGGTGACAACCTCAGCCGGGTCGACATCGTGCTTGATGGAGAGCTCACGCGAGGGGATGACACCCTCGGTCTTGTAGCCGATGTCGAGCAGGACCTCGTCGCGGTCGACCTTGACGATGGTGCCTTCGACGATGTCGCCATCGTTGAAGTACTTGATCGTCTTGTCGATCGCCGCGAGGAAGTCTTCCTCCGACCCGATGTCGTTGATGGCGACCTGCTGGGGCCCGGTGGGGGCGGTCGGGGCGGTGGCGGTGTCGGTGGTCATTAGGCGGGTTGCTCCGGTGGATGGAATCGAGGGTTGGCAGTTGTCGGCGCGAATGGGTGCATGCGTCGACCCTGCGAGCAAACGTCCACCAGTGAACGACCGCGGCATGACCCGCATACGGTGCGCGACCCGAGTCCCAACCAGAAGCTGAGCGGAAGGCAGCGCGAACCCACTGCGCTAACACTTATCCTACGCGGCGGTCGCCGGGCGGCACAATCAGGGTCCCCGCCGCTCGCTAAGGTCCTCGCGGAAGCAAACCCCCCAGGGACCGGAGACCACCATCATGCCACCGGAGGAGCCGCCCGCGCCGGGGCGCCACGACGCGGCCGAGCACCGGCTGGGCACCGCCGCCGTCGCCTACCGCGAGGTCGGCGGCCCGGAGGCCGCGGCGGCGAACCTCGCCTGGTGGGACGCCGACGCCGACGACTACCAGGCCGAGCACGGCGGCTTCCTCGGCGACGCCGACTTCGTCTGGTGCCCGGAGGGCGTGCGGGAGGCGGAGGCGCGCCTGCTCGGCGACGTCCGCGGCAAGCGCGTGCTCGAAGTCGGCTGCGGGCAGGCCGCCAGTTCGCGCTGGCTGAAGGCCGAGGGCGCCGACGCGGTCGCGACCGACCTCTCCGCCGGCATGCTGCGCCACGCCCGCGAAGGCAACGCGCGCACCGGCCTCGCCGTGCCGCTCGTGCAGGCCAACGCCGAGTACCTGCCGCTGGCGTCCGGCAGCTTCGACGCGGCCTGCTCGGCCTTCGGCGCGATCCCCTTCGTCGCTTCGGTGGACGCGGTCTTCGCCGAAGTGCACCGGGTGCTGCGGCCGGGCGCGCCGTGGGTGTTCTCGGTGACTCACCCGATGCGGTGGATCTTCCCCGACGACCCGGGCCCGCAGGGGCTCACCGTCACCCAGCCGTACTTCGACCGGACCCCGTACGTCGAGGTCGACGACGAGGGCACCGCCACCTACGTCGAGTACCACCACACCCTCGGCGACTACGTGCGGGCGCTGGCCGCGGCCGGGTTCGCGCTGACCGACCTGATCGAGCCCGAGTGGCCGGCCGGGCACACGCGGGTGTGGGGCCAGTGGAGCCCGCTGCGCGGGAAGCTCTTCCCCGGCACGGCGATCTTCCGCACGCACCGCTCGTGAGCTCCCTCGAGGAGCAGCAGAACGCGCGGTTCGCCGCGCTCGACCCGCTGCTGCCGCCGATCGCGGCCCCGCCGGCGGTGAGCGAGCCGCTGGTGGTGACCACCGGCGGCCGGAAGGCGGGCGGCCTGCTGGCGCACCACGTGCACGCGGCGGGCTCGTGGCCGGCGCTGTGGGGGCCGTCGGAGGTGTGGGACCTGACCGCGGTGCCGGGCGACAGCGGCGCGGCGGGCCTGGCCGCGTTGCTGGACGCGTGGCGCGAGCGGTTGCGCGGGACCCGGCCGAGCCCGGACTCGGGCTGCACGCTGGCCTGGCCGAGCCGTGACACCGAGGCGGCGGCGGTGCTGCTGGCGCACGGGTTCGCGCCGTCGACGTGCCTGGCGGTGCGGCCGCCGGACCCGCCGGCGGCGCCCGGGCCGTCGCGGGTGACCGTCCGCCGAGCCGGGGACGGCGACGTCGAAGCGCTGACCGACCTGCGGCTGGCCGAGTGGCGGTACACCTCGCTGGTCGGCACCGCGGTCCCGCGGCCGGGCGCGCGGGCGCTCCTGCGCGCGGAGGTCGTCCGGTCGCTGCGCTTCAGCGGCCTGGTCTGGCTCGCGGAGGACGACGGCGTGCCGGCCGGACTGGCCGCGTGCGCGCTGGCGGCCCCGGCGCCGGGCGACAGCATCCACGGACGGCTGCGGCCGGGGCGCTGGGGGTACGTCGACACGCTGTCGGTCGCGCCCGCGGCGCGCGGCGGCGGCGTGGGCCGGGCGCTGATGGCGGTGGCGCACCGGGAGCTGCTCCGGCCGGGCTCGCTGGGGACGTTCCTCTTCTACCACCCGGCGAACCCGCTTTCGCCGGTGTTCTGGCACCGCCAGGGTTATCGTCCACTGTGGACCATGTGGATCCGGCGCCCGGCCTGGTCCTGACCGCGAGGGGGAACCATGGACATCCCGGAGCCGCTGCTCGCGGCCCACCAGGCGCGGTTCGCGGCGGTCGACGCGCTGCTCCCGCCCGCCGCACCGCCGGCCGCCGGCGAGCGGCTGGACGCGGCCACCGCGGCCGGCGCGCAGGTCACCGGGGTGCTCCAGCGGCACCGCTTCGGTCCCGGCGACGTCCCGATGCTGTGGTCGGCCGCCGACACCTGGCAGCTCTTCCCGTACTTCGGCGACACCGGCACCGAGGGCGTGGACGTGCTGCTGCGCGCGCTGCGGGGCCGGCTGGACGCGGAGGCGACCGGCGACGACTCGGCGTGCGTGGTGCTCTGGCCCAGCCGGGACGCCGAGGCGATCCGAGCCTTCCTCGACCACGGCTTGGTCCCGCTGTCGGCGGTCGGCGTGCGGACCGCCCCGCCGGGCGAGACGGACCCCGCGGTCACCGTCCGCCGCGCCGGACCGGCCGACTACGCCGCCGCCGTGGCGCTCGCCGAGGCGACCTTCGACTACACCGGCCTGGTCGCCGCGCCCCGCCGGGCCAACACCGCGGAGCTGCTGGGGCCCGCCCTCCGAGCCGCTCTCGACGAAGCCGAGCCGCCCGTCTGGCTGGCCGAAGAAGCCGGCGAGACCCGCGCGCTCGCGCACTGCGCGTGGGTGGACTCGGTGCCGGGGAGCGAGGCGGGCGAGCTGCTCCCCACCGGGCGCTGGGGGTACGTGAACAACGTCGTGACCGCGCCGGGCGAGCGCGGTGCGGGCTTCGGCCGGGCGCTGATGGCCCACGTGCACCGGGAGCTCCACCGGGGCGGCGCCACCCGCACCTACCTCTACTACAACCCGACCAACCCGCTGGCCTCGGTGTTCTGGCACCGGCAGGGCTATCGTCCACTGTGGACGAGCTGGGAAGTGCGCCCGGCGGCCGCGCTCCGGTGAATCACTCGCTCGTGTGACGTGCGTCCGGTGATCTTGCTCCAACCTCCCGGCGGGACTACGTTTTTGAACTGACCGGTCAGTTCAAAAGTTCTCGAAGCGGGAGAAATCGTGCAGGTCCGAGCCGATCGCGTGTCCCTCGAAGGGCACCACGGCACCTTGTTACCGCCCACCTCGCTGACCTTCGGCGAGGGCGACCTGGCGATCGTGCACGGCGAACCCGGCGTCGGCGTCACGGCGTTCGGCCTGGCGCTGGCCGGGCGGCTCAAGCCGACCACCGGCATGGTGCACGCCGAGGGCGTCGACGCGGCCCTGACCGAACTGGTCGCGGTCGTCGACGCGCCCGGCGTCAGCGAACCCGACGACGCCCTGCCCCTGCGCGTGGTCGCCGGCGAGGAGCTCGCGCTGGCGCACCGCCCGGCGGGCAAGGAGGACGTCGCCCGCTGGCTCGGCCAGCACGACGCCGCGCCGTTCGCGGGCACGCGGTTCGAGAACCTCGCGCCCACCCTGCGCACGCGGCTGCTCACCGAGCTGGCCGCCGAGCGCACGGGCGTGCGCGTGCTCGTGCTCGACACCCCGGACCGGCACACCAGCGACGTGGAAAGCTGGGCCGGGCTGGCGCGCGAGCTGGCCGGGCGCGGCCTCGCCGTCGTCGTGCTGACCGCGACCACGCCGCCGGCGGCGCTCCCCTTCCCGCCCGCGCGCATCGGCGCGGCCGAGCAGCCGGAGCCGCAGCACCTCTCCCCCGAACCCACCGAAGAGCTCCCCGAGAGCACTGACGGAGACCCCGCATGAACGCCTTCCGGATCGCGCGCAACGAACTGCGCCGCCTGTCCACCGGCACGATGCCGAAGCTCGCGCTGGTCGCGCTCGTGCTGGTGCCGCTGCTCTACGCGTCCTTCTACCTCTACGCGAACTACGACCCGTACGGCCGCCTCGACAAGCTGCCCGCCGCCGTCTTCACCAGCGACACCGGCGCGAAGGACTCGAGCG
Organism: Amycolatopsis sp. cg9; assembly: GCF_041346945.1. Taxonomy (NCBI): domain Bacteria; kingdom Bacillati; phylum Actinomycetota; class Actinomycetes; order Pseudonocardiales; family Pseudonocardiaceae; genus Amycolatopsis; species Amycolatopsis sp. cg9. The sequence continues at coordinate 9,717,358 of NZ_CP166850.1, forward strand.
GCCAGCAGCGCAACGTCGGCCGCGAAGTGACCGACGAGCTGGTGAAGTCCGGCACCTTCCAATGGCACGAGGTGTCCGAGCAGGAGGCCCGCGACGGCGTCCGCGACGACAAGTACTCGTTCGCGATCGGCATCCCGAGCGGCTTCTCGGCCGCGCTGCTGTCGGTGGGCAACTTCCAGCCGCAGCAGGCGACGATCACGCTGACCACCAACGACGCCAACAACTACCTGTCCGGCACCATCGCGAAGCAGGTCGCCGAGCAGGTGCGCAAGACGATCGCGGAGAAGGTCGGCAGCGAGGCCGCGGACCGGTTCCTGGTCGGCTTCTCCACGATCTACGCCAAGATCCAGGAAGCCTCGACCGGCGCGGCCCAGCTCGCGGACGGCGCGAACCAGCTCAAGTCGGGGCAGCAGCAGCTGGCCGAGGGCGCCGCGAAGCTCGCGGACGGCTCGTCGACGCTGGCGACCGGCCTCGGCACGCTCAAGAGCGGCACCGCCTCCCTGCCCTCGCAGACCCAGCAGCTCGCCAACGGCGCTTCGCAGGTGGCCGCCGGGGACCAGAAGGTCGCCGACGCGGCTTCGATCGCGGCGACGGCGTCGTCCGACATCCAGGGCAAGCTCGACTCCTACCGCAGCCAGCTCCAGACCGATCTGCGCGACGCCGGCGTGCCGGAGGCGCAGGTGCAGGCGATCCTCGCGAAGGCCGACCAGCTGCGCTCGCCGGTCGACCAGGCGAACGGCAAGATCCAGCAAGCCAACGGCGACCTCGCGAAGCTGGCCGACGGCGCCCGCCAGGTGTCCGACGGCGCGGCCAAGCTCGCCGCGGCGTCCCCGCAGCTGGCGAGCGGCATCGCGCAGGCGTCCGACGGCGCGAACCAGCTTCGCGACGGCGCTTCGCAGCTCAACGACGGCGAGAAGACGGCGGTGACCGGGACGAACCAGCTCGCGGACGGCGCGGTGAAGCTGCGCGACGGGCTGGCGGCCGGGCTCCAGCAGATCCCGAACCCGGACGACCCGACCCGCAACGCGACGGCCAACACGATCGCGGACCCGGTGGCGGTGAACGCCAACGGCGAGGCGTCGGCCGGGACGTACGGCGCGGGGCTGGCCCCGTTCTTCATCTCGCTGGCCACGTGGATCGGCGCGTTCGTGCTGTTCCTGATCCTGCGGCCGCTGTCGACGCGCGCGCTGACCGCGGGCGCGGCCCCGTTCCGCGTCGCCGTCGGCGGCTGGCTGTCTTCGGCGCTGCTGGGCATCGCGCAGGTCGTCGTGCTGTTCGGCGCGGTGACCTGGCTGGTCGGCATCCACATCGCGCACCCGCTGGAGGCGATCGGGTTCGCCGTGCTGGTTTCGCTGACGTTCACGTCGGTGGTGCACGCGCTCAACGCGTTCTTCGGCGCGGTCGGCAAGTTCCTCGGCCTGGTCCTGCTGGTGCTGCAGCTGGTCAGCGCGGGCGGCACGTTCCCCTGGCAGACGATCCCGGACGCGCTGTACCCGCTGCACGTGGCGCTGCCGATGGGGTACGCGATCGACGGCTTCCGCCACCTGTTCTACAGCGGCGCTTCCGTGCAGATCCTGGGTGACGTCGGAGTGCTGCTCGGGTACCTGGTGGGCGGGATCCTGGTGTCCACGCTGGCCGCGCGCAAACGTCGCGTTTGGACGGTGTCCGCGCTCAAGCCCGAGCTGAGCCTGTGAGCGGCGGGACGAAGCAGAAGCTCTTCGAGGCGACGCTGGAGCTCTCGAAGAGCCGGGGCCTGGTGGGCCTGACCGTCGACGACATCGCGGCCGCTGCGGGGGTCGCGAAAGGGACGGTGTACTACAACTTCGGCTCCAAGGACGGCCTGGTCGACGCCCTGCTGCGGTACGGCGTGGACATGCTCGCGCTCCGCCTGCGCGACGCCGTTTCGGACGCGGACCCGCTGGACGTGATCGAAGCGCAGGTCGACACGACGCTGGAGTTCATCGCGCAGTACCCGGGGTTCTCGCAGATCCTGGTGAGCGAGCTGTGGCGGACGCCGGGCCAGTGGCACGAAACGCTTTCGCTGCTGCGCGAGGAGATCATCTCGATCGTGAAGCAGCAACTGTCCCGGCTGGACGCGGCGGGCCGCCTGCCGGAGGGCGTGCAGATCCCGACGGCGGCGGCGGGGCTGTTCGGGACGATGCTGGTGGTGGCGCTGGACTGGCAGGTGTTCGGGCCGCAGCGGACGAGGGCGGAGGTCCGGGACGCGGTGATGGTGCTGATCCGCGGCTTGGGCCGCCGCTGACCGTCGCCCGCCGGGCCGTCGGGGCGCCCCCGTTTTCCACGCTACCGGGCGGCACCGACAATTCCGGCGCAGCTACCCCCGGCTTGCGCTGCTGCCCGCCGGCTCGCGGCCCAGCTCCGAGGTCGCGAATGACTCATTCGGGACCTGCGAGGTCCCGAATGAGTCATTCGGGACGTGGGAATCGGCCGCCGCGAAGCAGCCGCGTCAGCCGCGGTCTTCCAGGCGGGCCCGGACCGCTGCCGCGTACGTGTCGACCGCGGTGGCCGCTGCCGTCAGCTCGCAGGGGCCGTCGATCAGCAGGCGCTTCGCCGGGACGTACGCCTGGTCCAGTTCCGGGTCGCTCTCCAGGCCGTGCTCGCGGGCCAGCTCGTGGTCGCCCGCGAGCCGGGCGCGCAGTTCCTCGCGGCGGGCCATCAGGCCGTCGAGGACCGCGCGCTGGCGGCGGCCGTCTTCGACCGCCGGGGCGACCGCGTGCTCGTGGCTGTCGATGTGGCGCTCCACCCACTCCGCGTCGCCGTCGACCTCGGCCGAGCGCAGCTGCTTGAGGGCGCCGCGGAGGCGGTGGGCGCGGGCCGGGAGCATCGCCACGCCGGTGAAGCGCGTCGCCACGCGCAGCTGGTAGGCCTCGATCTCCGCCAGCTCCTCGACGGCCTGCGTCAGCACCTCGAGCCGGCCGGCGAGGTCGTCCGGGGCCGGGCGGGCCGCGGCCGTGCCCGCGCGCACCGCCGCCACGCCGGGCGACGACTCCTCGCGGAAGCCGAGCAGCAGGCGCAGTCCCAGCTCGGCCGCGCGGCCGGCCAGGGGCGCGAGCACCTCGCCGACCAGCCGGTCGGGTTCGGCGGAGTCGTCGATCGCGTCGACGACCAGCGTGCGGCCGGCGACCCCGTTCGTCAGCCGGTCGGCGATGCGGTGGCGGACGGCGTCGGCGGTGCGCCCGGTCGCGTCGACGGCCAGGTCGACGCTGCCCGCCGGCGGCATCGGCCCGAACGCGGGCGGCAGGCCGGCCACGCCGAGGGAGCGTTCGCGGTCGGCGAGGACGATGCCGAACCGCAGGGCCGCCGCGACGGGCGAGCCCGCCTCGCCGGTGTCGACCACCCAGACCGTGCCGGGCTCGGCTTTCGCGAACCAGTCCGCCACCTGCTGCACGAAGGAGACGTCGACGGCTTCGCCGACCGGGCGCGAGAAGCTGGCGTCGACGGCCGGGCTGCCGGACGTCCAGATGCTCAGCTGCGGCAGGTGGCCGAGCATCGTCTCGACGGGCACCATCCACGTCCCGGTGTCCTTGCCGACGACCACGCCGACGACGTGGCCGGTCGCCTCGTCGAGCACCGCCGTGCCGCCGAACCCGGGGCCGAGCGGTTCGGCTTCGGCGGTGCGGAACAGGCGGACCCACTCGCCGCCGGTCGGTTCCGGGGCGCCGAGCCGGGCGTGGGTCCACCGGCCGACCGAGCCGGGCGGGAACCCGAACGCGCGCACGAGCTGGTGCTCACCGAGCGGCATGCGGTGCAGCGGCGCGCGGAACACGCGCGACTCGGGGCGATCCAGGCGCAGCAGGGCGAGATCGCCGTGCCCGCCGCCGTCGGACGGCACCCAGCAGCCCTCGACGACGGTCGCGGTGCCGGGCAGCGCCTCGGCCAGGCCGACGAAGTCGACGGTCAGCGCGGACTTAGGCCCGCCGGCGGTCTCGACGACGTGCGCGCTCGTGAGCACGTGGTACTCGTCCAGTACCGTGCCCGCCCCGCACACCCGGCCGAGTTCGTCGTGCAGCCGGACCCGCCAGCGTCGTCGCTCACGCTCGAACCCCATTCGGCGGACCCTACGCCGTGATCGCCGCGCCGCGGGCGCCGACCTCCCTACCCAGCGGTAATGGCTCACCCGAACGGAGTCCTCCGTTCGTCGCAATGCCAACGGTTTTCGTACGCGGATGACTGAACGAGCCCCCGGGAAGACCGCTCACCGGGACCGTGCCCCCGTCCGCCGGTCTGCCCGAAAGATCACCCGGTACTGCACCGCCGAACCGTCAAACCCGGCCGAACACCCAGCTGCCCGGCGCGGCCGGGTCGTCGCCGGCCCAGAACTCGTACCAGTGGCCGGCGAACTCGTCGCGGGACAGGCGGCCGTCGCCGTCGGTGTCCAGGAGCTCGAACGCCTCCGCGGTGGCCGTCGCCGGGCCGCTCCACGCCTCGATCATCCGGCGGAACTCCGCCGCCGAGATCGCGCCGTCGCCGTTTTCGTCGACCGCCTCGAACATCGCCGAGGCCGTTCCGGTGACCGCGCCGGGCATCCGCGGGAGCTCGTCGACGACGCCGAGGACCTCGTCGAGGGAGACCTTGCCGTCACGGTCGCGGTCGGACGCGTCGCGCAGGGTCGCCCACCAGCCCATCATGATCGCGGCGAGCTTCTCGCCCTCGGGCGTGCCGCCGTCGGTGCCGCGCACGTCGAGCCACCTCGCCGTGAGGGCCCGGAAATCGGACTCGGTCAGGTACCCGTCTTCGTCGGCGTCCATGGCGCCGAAGACGACGGAGATCTTGCGTCGCTGGAAGTCACTGGCCATGGAGGCCAGCATCGCCGCGGCCACCGGCGTCCGACGACGGCCGCCCGAGTACACCCGCGTCACGACCCGGTGATCCGGGTCGTGACGCTGCGTGAATCTAGTGCGCGGCTTCGTTCCAGGATCGCCCGTAGCCGACCGAGACCTCCAGGGGCACCGCGAGGTCGTACGCCGAGCCCATGCCGTGGCGCACCAGCGTCTCCAGCTGCTCGCGCTCCCCCTCGGCGACCTCCAGCACGAGTTCGTCGTGGACCTGCAGCAGGATCCGGCTCTTCAGCTTCGCCTTGACGAGTTCACGGTGGACGTTGAGCATCGCGACCTTGATGATGTCCGCCGCGCTGCCCTGGATCGGGGCGTTGAGCGCCATCCGCTCGGCCATCTCGCGGCGCTGGCGGTTGTCGCTGTTGAGGTCCGGCAGGTAGCGGCGGCGGCCGAAGACCGTTTCGGTGTAGCCGTTCTTCGCCGCGACGCCGACGACCGAGTGGAGGTAGTCGCGCACGCCGCCGAAGCGGTCGAAGTACGCCTCCATCTGGGACTTGGCGTCCTCGGTGGAAATCCGCAGCTGCTGCGAAAGCCCGTACGCCGACAGCCCGTACGCGAGGCCGTACGACATCGCCTTGACGCGGTAGCGCAGCTCCGGCGTGATCTCCTCCGGCGGCATCGAGAACGCCCGCGACGCCACGAACGTGTGCAGGTCCTCGCCGGAGTTGAACGCCTCGATCAGGCCCTCGTCCTTCGACAGGTGCGCCATGATCCGCATTTCGATCTGGCTGTAGTCCGCGGTCATCAGCTCGGTGAAGCCCTCGCCGACGACGAACGCGTCGCGGATGCGGCGGCCTTCCTCGGTGCGGACCGGGATGTTCTGCAGGTTCGGCTCGGTCGAGGACAGCCGCCCGGTGGCCGCGATCGTCTGCAGCAGCGTGGTGTGGATGCGCCCGTCGTCGGCGACGGACTTGATCAGCCCCTCCACGGTCGTGCGCAGCTTCGTCGCGTCCCGGTGCTCCAGCATGTGCTGCAGGAACGGGTGTTCGGTCTTCTCGAACAGGCCCTGCAGCGCCTCGGCGTCGGTCGTGTAGCCGGTCTTGGTGCGCTTGGTCTTCGGCATGCCGAGCTCGTCGAACAGCACGACCTGCAGCTGCTTCGGCGAGCCGAGGTTGATCTGCTTGCCGATCACCGCGTACGCCTCTTCGGCCGCCTGCGTGACGCGCGAAAGGTAGTGCGCTTCCAGCGTCGTCAGCTGCTCCAGGTCGACGGCGACCCCGGCGATCTCCAGCTCGGTGATCACCTCCAGCAGCGGCAGCTCCAGCTCGGCGAGCAGCTTCGCCCCGCCGATCTGCTCCAGCTCCTTTTCGAGCGCGCCGGCCAGCTCGAAGATGGCGCGCGCCTTGACGAGCTCTTCCTGGATCTCCTTCTGCTCCAGGCCTTCCGCGCCGCCGTCGAGCAGCGACAGCTGCCCGTCGCCGCCGTCGGTCTCCGAGCGCAGCTCGCGGTGCAGGTAGCGCAGCGCGAGGTCGTCCAGCTCGAACGTGCGCTGCCCCGGGCGCACCAGGTACGCGGCCAGCGCGGTGTCCATGGCGAGCCCGGCCAGCGCCCAGCCGCGGGCGCGGATCGCGTGCAGCGGGACCTTGAGGTCGTGGCCGGTCTTGCGGATCCCCGGGTCGGCGAACCACGCGGCCAGCGCGGCGTCGTCGGCCTGGTCCATCGCCGTGACGTCGACATACGCGCCTTCGCCGTCGGCCGCCGCGAAAGCGACCGCGCGCAGGTCGGAGCGGACCGACGCGCCCACCGTGCGGAACGCCAGCGCCACCGGCTGTCCCTTGCCCGCGTGCGACGTCAGCCACGCGCCCAGCGCGCCGGGCGCGAGCGCGGCACCGGAGACCTCGAAGCCCTCGTCGGCCTCCGGCTCGGCGCTCTGCAGCGTCGCGAACAGCCTGTCCCGCAGCACGCGGAACTCCAGCTCGTCGAACAGCGCGTGCACGGCTTCGCGGTCCCACGGGCGCAGCTCCAGCCCGGCCGGGCCGATCTCCAGCTCGACGTCCCGGATCAGCTCCGTGAGCTGCCGGTTCAGCTGGACCGAGCTGAGGTGCGCCCGGAGGGCCTCCCCCGCTTTCCCTTTTACTTCGTCGACGCGGTCGATCAGGTCGTCGAGCGAGCCGAACTGCTTGATCCACTTGGCCGCGGTCTTCTCCCCGACGCCCGGGATGTTCGGCAGGTTGTCCGAGGGGTCGCCGCGCAGCGCCGCGAAGTCCGGGTACTGCCGCGGGGTGAGCCCGTACTTCTCCTCGACGGCGTCCGGCGTGAACCGGGTCATCTCCGACACGCCGCGCTTCGGGTAGAGCACGGTCACCTGCTCGGTGACCAGCTGCAGCGCGTCCCGGTCGCCGGTACAGATCAGGACGTCGAAGTCCGCCGCCGTCGCCTGCGTGGTGAGCGTGGCGATGATGTCGTCGGCCTCGAAGTTCTCCTTCGTCAGCGACGGGATCCCGAGCACGTCGAGGACTTCCTTGACCAGGTCGACCTGGCCGCGGAACTCGTCCGGCGTCGAGCTGCGGTTCGCCTTGTACTCCGCGTACGTCTCCGAGCGGAACGTCTTGCGCGAGAGGTCGAACGCCACCGCCAGATGGGTCGGCGCTTCGTCGCGCAGCAGGTTGATGAGCATCGAGGTGAAGCCGAAGACCGCGTTCGTGACCTGGCCGGTCTTGGTCTTGAAGTTCTCCGCGGGCAGCGCGAAGAAAGCGCGGTAGGCCATCGAATGGCCGTCGATCAGCAGCAGCTTCGGGCGCTCGGCGACACCGGTCGATCCTGTGGCGTTGGCAACGGTCGTCTTCTCACTCGGGCTCACGGGCCCGAGTCTAGGCTGAGGGTCCGACACTCTTACGTGTCGCATAGGAACAGGAGCTTTGTGTGACGGACAGTGCCGCCCCCATCGACGTGGAGCGGCTGTCGGGCATCGACCCGGCGGCGGCGGACCAGCAGCTGAACGACAAGATCGGCATGAAGCTGCTCGAAGCGACGGCCGAACGCGTGGTCGGCACGATCCCGGTCGAGGGCAACCTCCAGCCGTACGGCCTGCTGCACGGCGGCGCGAACGCGGTGCTCGCCGAGGCGCTGGGCTCGACGGTCGCGGCGCTGAACGCGGGCCCCGGCCGGGCGGCGATGGGACTCGAGCTGTCCTGCACGCACCACCGGGCGGTCCGCGCGGGCACGGTCACCGGGGTCGCGACGCCGCTGCACGTCGGCCGCGGCACGATCACCGCGGAGATCGTGCTGACCGACGACGAGGGCCGCCGCACCTGCACCGCCCGGCTCACCTGCGTCGTCCGGGACCGCCCGCCGGGCGCCTGAGCCGTGGACCTCGACGTCGCCCAGGTGCGGGCATTCGTGGTGACCGCCGAGCAGCGCCACTTCGGCCGGGCCGCCCAGGCGCTGTTCCTCACCCAGCAAGCGCTGTCCAAGCGCATCCGCAAGCTCGAGGACGCCCTCGCGACGCCGTTGTTCGTGCGCACCAACCGGTCGGTCGAACTGACCGCCGAGGGCGAGCGGTTCCTCCCGCACGCGCGCGAACTGGTGCGGGTGGCCGACGCCGCGGTGGCGGCCATGGGCGCCGACGACCGGCCGCTGCGCCTCGACCTGCTCGACTACCGCCTCTCCCCGATGTTCCTGCTGCGCCGGCTCGCCGAGCGGGAGCCGGCGCTTCGGGTGGACAAGGTCGCCGGCGGCGGGTTCGCCAACGCCGTCGAGAAGCTGCTGTCCGGCGAGCTCGACGCCGCGTTCGGCCGGGTGAACGGCTTCGGGCGGCCACTGCCGGACGAGCTGGAGCACCGGGTCGTCCGGCTCGAGCCGCTGGTCGCCCTGCTCGCCCCGGAACACCCCCTCGCCGTGCAGGACGCCCTCCCGCTGATCGACCTGCGCGCCGACGGGATCTGGCTGCCCGGCCACGGCGGCCCGGCCGAATGGCTGTCCTACGTGAACGAGCTGTGCACCCGCTTCGGCGTGCCGGTCGACGACTCCGGCGTCAGCTACGACCTGCGCCACACCCTCGAGCAGACCCGCTACGGCAAGCGACGCGTCACGCTGGCCGGCGCGGACATGGAGCTCGCGCCGGATCTGAACCTGAAGGTGCTGCCGTTCGAGCCGTCGCCGCTGTTCCCGTGGTCGCTGGTCTGGCGGCGCGGGAAGGCGCACCCGGCGCTGAAGCGGCTGATGGCGCTGGCCGGGCGCACCAGCCGCGAAGAGGGCTGGTGCGCCTACGACCCGGCGCACGCCTGGGTGCCGGACGACGACGTCAGCCTCGCAGCTTCCGCGCGAACCACTCGCTGAAGGCGGCGTCGACGCGGGCCGCTTCCGGCGTCCCCGGCGGGAACTCGTGCGCCATGCCCTCGACCGTGACCAGCTCGGCCCCCAGCTTCTCGTGCAGGGCCGCGGCCGGCTCGCGCACGGCGACGTCGTCGGCCGCCCCGGCGACCAGCAGCAGCGGCGCGGTCAGCTCGGCCGCCCGGTCGACGTAGTCGTAGCGCGCGGCGACCGCGCGGGACCTCGCGGTCCACCCGTAGGTCACCCCGAAGCGCCGCTCGTTGGCGGCGATCATCGGCGCGAGCTGGACGACCGGGCTGGCCACCGCGGCGGCCGCGATCCCGGCGTCCCCGCGCGCCAGCACCTCCAGCGCCACGAGCGCCCCGGCCGAGCCGCCGAACACCCCGAGCGGCCCGCTCGCGCCCGGCAGCCGGTCGCGCAGCTCGGCCAGCGCCGCCGGGAACTCGCCCGCCGCCTGCTCGGTCACCGGCTCGAACACGTCGAGCACGGCGTCCTCGTTCGCCCGCCGGAAGACTTCGTCGTAACCGCCTTCGGGCAGCCGCGCGCCGCTCAGCGGCAGGCCGAGGTACACCCGCCACGCCTGGAGCCCCGCCATCGGCACGGCTTCGGCCATCGCCTGCTCGCTCGCCGGCGCGTCCATCAGGTGCCAGCCCACCACCAGCGCCGCCGGCGCGCCCGCGTCCGCCGGCGGCACCGCCACGAACGGCACCCCGGCCGCGATACCCTCGATCATCTCGTGCTCCCTCGGTTTTCGTTGTGCCCCAAGGAAACCGCGAGAAGACGACCGGGTCCAACAGCCGTTCCGGCCGCGACGACAACCGGTGGTTGTCGACGCCTCAGCAGGTGTCGCCGACCAGCGTGCCGTCGAGGATCACCTGCTGGATCCCCTGGAGGTGCTCGCCCGGCTCCACCCCCAGTTCGGCGACGAGGAACCCGCGCGCCCGCCGGTAGGTGTCCAGCGCTTCCGCCCGGCGCCCCGACGCGTAGAGGCCCCGCATCAGCTGGCCCCAGAAGCGTTCCCGCAACGGGTGTTCGGCGACCGCGTCGTACAACGCGTCGAGCACGTCTTCGTGCGCGCCGAGCAGCAGCCGGACCTCGACGCTGCGTTCCAGGACGGCGAGCCGGCGTTCCTCCCACCGGTCCGCTTCGGCGCGAAGGACCTGTCCCACGGCCGGCAGCCCGTCGAGCAGGCTGCCCCGCCAGACCGCGAGGGCGCGGTCGTAGCACCGCGCCGCCTGCTCGGTCTCCCCGGCGCGTTCGGCCCGGTCGCCGGAAAGCCGCCAGTCCTCGAACCGGGCGACGTCGCATTCGTCGCGCCGCACCACCAGGCGGTAGCCGTCGGGCTGGGTGACGATGCGCCGGCCGTCACCGGGATCGCCGAGCACCCGCCGCAGCGCCGCGACGTAGGTCCGCAGGTTCGCCCGCATCGACACCGGTGGTCTGCCCCAGACCGCGCGGGCCAGGTAGTCGATCGTCGCCACCCGGTCCGCCCGCAGCAGCAACGCGGCCAGCACCGCCCGCTGCCGCGGCCCGCCCACCGCGAGCCGGCGGCCCCTGGCACACACTTCGAGCGGGCCGAGCAACCGGAATTCGATTTCCCCCTCGGCCGCACCACGCACGAACGCCATGCTCCGCTCCCCTCCTCCGGCCCGTCCGGGCCGCCCTCCTGGTGTTTTGCCTCTCCTGCGCCGAAATCCCTTCCGTGCCGCCGTGTGCGGCGGGTGTGCTCGCGCTGTGCGGCGAGCGGCGACGATGGACCAGACCAGCAAACCAGCCCGCTCCACGGATCGAAAGGATCACGCGGATGCTCCAGCTGAGCCCGAAACTCGACCAAGCAGTCCAAGGCGTGGCCGCGCTCGGTGACCGGATCCTCGGACTCGTCGTGCCGCGGGTGACCGCGAAAGCGGCCTGCCCGTGTTCGGGGGACTTCCTGCAGTACTGCGGCTGTTACCAATACGGCAGCGGCTACCGGAAGTACTACCGGACCTGCTACTTCAACTGCGACTGCACCCACTACTGCGATTCCTGCATCTACTCCGCCGTCAGCTGCTGAACCGGCCGGGTCGTCACGACACCGACGACCCGGCCGACCGGGAAGTAGCCGAGCTCGGCCGAATCGATGCTTCCCTTCGCGTCGCCGAGCAGCACGAGCATGCCCGCCGGCACCCGGTCCTCCGGCCGGTCCGCGAGGGCCGGCAGCCCCGCACGGGGGACCGGGTCGCCGGGGATCGCCGCGACGCGCTTGACGAGGTGGCCGGGGCCCAGTGCCCGCGGCCCGGCCCGGCCCGGGTGTTCGACGACGACCACCCCGCCGCGGCGGATCTTCCCGGCCCGGCGGCAGAGGACGCGCTGGCCGTCCCGGAACGCGGGCGCCATGCTGAGCCCGGACACGACGGCGACGAACCAGCGCCGCCGGGCCCACCGGATCAGCACCACCCCGGCCACCGCGGCGACGGCCGCCCAGAGCCAGCCGGTCACGACCGGCTCGCCAATTCCGCTTCGCCCGCCCCGTACCCGCGCGACTGGAGCCGGAAGAGCCGGCCGTAGCGGCTCCCGGGCTCGGTCATCAGCTCGGCGTGCGAGCCCTCCTCGGCGACTTCGCCGTCGTCCAGGACGGCGATGCGGTCCGCGTCGCGCAGCGCGCTCAGCCGGTGGGCGATGACGACGCTGGTCCGCCCGTCCCGGTACGCCCGCAACCGCGTGTGCAGGTCGTGCTCGGCCTCCGCGTCCAGCCCCGCACTCGGTTCGTCGAGCACGAGCAGGTCGCAGCGGTCCCGGAGGAAGGCCCTGGCCAGGGCGATCCGCTGCCACTGTCCCCCGGACAGCAGCACGCCGGCGTCGGCCGCAGTGCGGTCCTCGTCTTCGAAGTAGGTCCGCGTGAGCGGGGTGTCGTAGCCGCGCGGCAACGCGGTCAGCAGGTCGTGGGCCTGCGCCCGCCGGGCGGCGCGGTGCAGCCGGTCGTCGTCGTCGAGCGCGGCGAGGTCCCCGACGCCGATGTTCTCCCGCGCGGTCAGGTCGTAGGTCATGTAGTCCTGGAACACCGCCCCGATCCGTTCGCGCAGCTCGTCGACGCGCAGCTCGCGCAGGTCGACCCCGTCCCAGGTGACGCTGCCTGCCACCGGGTCGTAGAACCGGCAGAGCAGCTTCACCAGCGTGCTCTTGCCCGCGCCGTTCACCCCGACCAGCGCGACCGTCTCGCCGCGGCGGATCGTCAGGTTCACCCCGCGCAGCACCCACGGCCCGTCCTCGCGGTAGCGGAACCAGACATCGCGCAGCTCGATCCGGTCGCGCAGCTCGCCCACGCGGCGGGGCCGGGGCGGCGCGGGCAGGTCCGGCTCCGCGCGCACGACCGCCGCGTAGTGGCCGAAGAGCAGCAGCGCCTGGTGGCCCGCCGCGAGGTCGCGGACAACGGCCAGGACCATGGCCTGCGTCCCGGCCACCGCCGCCGCGAACACGGAGACGTCGCCGATGCTCAGCTCCCCGGACCGGGCGCCGCGGACGGCCCAGACGAGGCCGAACCCGGCGATCAGGGCCCCCGCCGCGCCGAGCAGGGCCTGTGCGACCAGCTCGCGCCGGTCCGCGCGGCGGTCCTCCCGGTGCACCGCGGCCGTTTCGCGCCGCATCCGGGCCCCGAAGTGCGCGCCGAGGCCGAGCAGCCGGATCTCCTTGGCGGCGCGGTGGTCGGTGAGCAGCTGCGCGTAGAACAGCTCACGGCGGCGGCCGTGCCCGGTCGCGGCCAGCATCTCGGCCCGACGGCGGCCGATGGTCAGCTCCACCGCGAGCGCGGGCACCGCCGCGAGCGCGACGACGACCGCGAACACCGGGCCGACCGTCAGCAAGGTGCCGAGGAAACCCAGCAGGGTCACCGAGGCCTGGGCGATGGCGAGCCCGCGGGCCAGGACGTCACCGGGCGCCGACCGCCCGAACGACTGGGCCAGCTGCACCCGGTCGTGGAACCGCGGGTCTTCGAGCCGGGCCAGCCCCCGGAGGCGGCCGAGTGCCTCGTAGAGCCGCGCCTGCGCGAGTTCCGTGACCGCCCGGCCGAGCGCGGCCCGGACGTACCTCGCCGACTGCTGGGCGAGCACCGTGGCCACGCCGGTGACCGCCAGCGCGATCGCCGGCAGGACGACCGGGGCGGTGCCGCCCGCCACGAGCGCGTCGAGCACGACCTTCGTCAGCCACGCCGTGAGCACCGGCAGCGCTCCGGCGACCACGGTCAGCACCACGTCCGCGACCACCGCGCCGGGCGCGGCCCGCGTCGCGAGCGCGAGGGCGTCCCGTGCTGCCTCGGCCGTGCGCCGGTACCGTTCGCGCCGGCGCGGCCGAGCGCTCAACCACGGCCTCCGGCCACCGGTGCGGTCAGCTCTTCCAGCACGAAGCCGCGGGAAGCGATCCGGCCGTCGTCGTCCAGGACGCAGACCGCGGGGAAGCCGCGGACGCCGAACGCCGAGGCGACCGGTCCGTCGGGCGGCTCGATCACGGTGTGCGCGACGGGTTCGAACGACCGCGCCATGGCCCGGGTGTCCTCGTCGAGGTCCGTGCCGATCACGACCGCGAGCACCGCCGCCCGGCCACCCGGCTCGGCTTCCGCGCGTTCGAGGAACCGCGGCAGCTGCTCGGTGCAGGCCCCGCAGTGCGGGGTGAAGAACCCGATCAACGCCGAACCGGGGAGCCCCTCGCCCGAGACGGTCACGCCGTCGGTGGTCGACGTCGTGAACGCGCCCGGCGCCGTCCCGGGCGCGATCATGACCTCCGGTGCCGCACCCCCGCCCGCCGAAGCGGCCTCGATGGCCTTCGCGTGCTCGCGCAGCCGCCGGACGACGCCGAGCAGCAGCACGAGGTTCACCACACCGAGCACGCCGAGCACGATGTCGGCCGTGATCAAGGAAGACATGTTCCGCCCCTTCAGTTCCTGAGTTCACCGAAGAACAGGTCGAGCAGGTCGTCGAGCCGGATCACCAGGACGGCGACCAGTGAGCCGCCAGCGAGCGCGAGCAGGCCCGCGGCCGGCTCCGGTGGCACCACCGGTCCCCACACCCCCGGCAGCCCGGCCAGCGCGAGGAGCACGAGGCACGCGCTGCGCACGACGTGCCCGTACCCGATCGGCTGCGAGGAACCGCCGAAGCACCCGCACTCGGCCCGGATGCCGCGCCGGATCCGGCTGGTCAGCCCCATCGCGAACACCGAGGCCAGCGCCGCGGCCAGCAGGCACCCCAGCCACGGCCGGACCGCGAGCGCGGCGGCCGTGGTGCCCTCCGCGAAAGCGATCGCACCGGCCAGCCACACCGTGCGCCGGGCACCGACGAACCCGAACGGCCGCAAGGACGCCGCGAAAGCGGTGAACGCGGCCGGGCCGCGGACCTTGCTCAGCGCGGACACGGCGAAGACGACCGCCGGGACCCACCGGCACGCGAGCTGGATCGACGCCGTGACCATGTCCTCAGCCTGCCCCGCGGCCGCACATGTCCCGCACAGGAACCGCACAAGCAACCGGCCCCGCACGCCGAAGCGCGCGGGGCCGGGGTGGAACGCTTCCGGAACGTCAGCCGACGCCCAGGTAGGCCTCCTTGATGCTGTTGTCCGCGAGGAGCTCCTTGCCGGTGCCGGACTTGGTGATCCGGCCGGTTTCGAGCACGTACGCGCGGTGGGCGCGGGACAGCGCCTGCTGCGCGTTCTGCTCCACCAGCAGCACCGTGGTGCCCTGCTTGTTGATCTCCGTGATGATCCGGAAGATCTGCTGGATGAACTGCGGGGCGAGCCCCATCGACGGCTCGTCCAGCAGCAGCAGCTTCGGCTTCGCCATCAGCGCGCGCCCGATGGCGAGCATCTGCTGCTCGCCGCCGGACATCGTGCCGCCCATCTGCGTCTTGCGCTCCGCCAGCCGCGGGAACAGCTCGAAGACCCGCTCCAGGTCCGTGTCGAGGTCCTTGCGGTCCTTGCGGGCGTAGGCGCCCATGTCGAGGTTCTCCATCACCGTCATGCCGGGGAAGATCCCGCGGCCTTCCGGCGCCTGTGAGATGCCGCGGACCACCCGGAGGTCGCCGCGCAGCTTGGAGATGTCCTCGCCGGCGAACGTGATCTTGCCCGACGAGATCGGCCGGATGCCCGAGATGGCCCGCATCGTCGTCGACTTGCCGGCGCCGTTGGCCCCGATCAGCGTGACGATCTCGCCCTCTTCGACCGAAATGGACAGCCCGGAGACCGCCTGGATCCGTCCGTAGTGGACGGACACGTCCGACAACTCAAGCAACGTCATCGTCAGGCACCCCCAGGTAGGCCGCGATCACCGCGGGGTTCTCGCGGATCTCGGCGGGCAGTCCTTCGGCGATCTTCTTGCCGAACTCCAGCACCACGATCCGGTCGGTCACGCCCATGACGAGCTTCATGTCGTGTTCGATGAGCAGCACGGTGTAGCCGTCGTCGCGGATGGTCCGGATCAGGCCCATCAGGTCTTCCTTCTCCGCCGGGTTGAAGCCCGCCGCGGGCTCGTCCAGGCAGAGCAGCTTCGGCTCGGTGGCCAGCGCCCGCGCGATCTCCAGGCGCCGCTGGTAGCCGTAGGGCAGGTTCTTCGCCCGGTCGGCCGCGCGGTCGGCGATGCCGACGAACTCCAGCAGGGCCATCGCCTTCTCGACGGCGGCCTTCTCCTCGCGGTGGTGCCGCGGGGAGCGGACCAGCGCGCCGAGCAGGCTGGTCTTGTGCCGCGCGTCGGTGCCGACGACGACGTTCTCCAGCGCGGTCATCTCGCTGAAGAGCCGGATGTTCTGGAACGTCCGCGCGATGCCCAGCTGGGTGATGCCGTGCCGCGACGTCTTGCCCAGCGCCTTGCCCTCCAGCCGGACCTCGCCCGAGGTCGGCCGGTACACGCCGGTCATCGCGTTGAAGCACGTCGTCTTGCCCGCGCCGTTCGGCCCGATCAGGCCGAGGATCTCGCCGCGGCGGATGCCGAAGGAGATCTGGTCGAGCGCGACGAGGCCGCCGAAGCGCATCGTCACGTCGTCGACCTCGAGCAGCGTCTCGCCGACCTCGACCTCGATGTCGCGGTCCGGCGCGACGACCTCGGCGACCTCGGCTTCGTGCTCGGCCCGCTCTTCCGCCGTCATGTGCTGCAGTTCGGCGACGAGGCCGCCCTCCGCGACGACCTCGGGCCCGCCGTTCTGGGGCTCGGTCATGACTTGCTCCCCGGGGTCGGTTCGGTCTGCAGCGCGCCGTCGCTGCTGATCTGCTCACCTCGGCCCAGCAAGCGCTGGTACGCCTGCCTGCCGTAGGCGAGCAGCCGCTGGCGCGCGCCGAGCAGGCCCTGCGGCCGGAAGATCATCAGGATGATCAGCGCCAGGCCGAAGATCAGGTACTTGTACTCGGCGATCGCCTGGAAGCGCAGCGGGACGTAGGCGACCACGCAGGCGCCGAGGAGGACGCCGACCTTGTTGCCCGACCCGCCGAGGATCACCGCGGCGAGGAACAGCATCGACGTGACGACGTCGAACTTCTGGTTGTTCACGAAGCCGAGCTGGCCGGCGTAGAGCGCCCCGGAGAGGCCGCCGATCGCCGCGCCGCTGATGAACGCCCAGATCTTGAACTTGAACGTCGGCACGCCCATGATCTCCGCCGCGTCCTCGTCGTCCCGGATGGCGACCCACGCGCGGCCGACGCGGCTGCGCTCCAGGTTCCCGACCAGGAACAGGACGGCGATGATCAGCGTGACGCACAGCCAGTACCACGGCGTGCCGTTCGAGTTGTTGAACAGCGCCGAGCCGTCGGCGTTGGTGCCCGGCGGGTGCCCGACCTCCTTGAAGCCGGAGTTGCCGCGCAGCGGGCCGACGTTGTCCGCGAGCAGGCGGACGATCTCGCCGAACCCGAGCGTCACGATCGCGAGGTAGTCCCCTCGCAGCCGTAGCGTCGGTGTCCCGAGGATCACGCCGAACACCATCGTCACCACCATGGCGATCGGCAGCACGACGAGGAACGGCAGGTGCGACAGCGACGAGTCGGGGCTGGTGAACAGCGCCATCACGTACGCGCCGATGGCGAAGAACCCGACGTACCCGAGGTCCAGCAGGCCCGCCTGGCCGACCACGACGTTGAGGCCGATGGCGACCAGCGCGTAGCGGGCCACCTCGAACATCGCGATCGGGAAGTCGTACCCCGGCTGGGTGGTCAGGATCGGCGGGTTCAGCACCGGCAGGAAGTAGATCAGCACCACCAGCGGGATCAGGACGACCCACTGCTGGACGCGGCTCAGGTTGTTCCAGCGCTCGCGGAGCGAGTGCTTGCCGGGGTTCGCCACCGCCGGCTGGGTCGTGGTCGTCGTCATACCCGGGCCTTTCCGAGCGACTCACCGAGGATGCCGGTGGGCCGGATCATCAGGACCAGCACCAGCAGGACGAACGCGACGATGTCGCGCCACCCGCCGCCGAACAGCGACTGGCCGTAGTTCTCCGCGACGCCGAGCAGCAGGCCGCCCAGCAGCGCGCCGCGCAGGTTGCCGATACCGCCGAGCACCGCCGCGGTGAACGCCTTGATGCCGAGCAGGAAGCCGCCCTGGTACCACGCGCCCTGCGGGATCTTCATCATGTAGAACAGCGCCGCCGCACCGGCGAGCAGGCCGCCGATGAGGAAGGTCAGCATGATGACGCGTTCCTTGTTGACGCCCATCAGCGTCGCGGTGTCCGGGTCCTGCGCCACGGCGCGGATGCCGCGCCCGAACTTCGTCTTGTTGACGAAGTAGTTGGCGCCCAGCATCAACAGGATCGACGCGACGACCGTGATGATCGTGACGTTGGTGATGCTGCCGCCGAAGAGCGTGAAGACTTCCTGGTTGCGCATGAGGCGGATGCCCAGCTCGGGGTTGCCGCCGCGCCAGATGAAGATGAGCTGCTGCAGCACGAACGAGGCGCCGATCGCGGTGATCAGGAAGACGAGCTTGGGTGCCCCGCGTTTTCTCAGCGGCCGGTAGGCGACCCGTTCGAGGACCACCGCCGTACCGCCGGAGATCGCCATCGACGCCAGCAACGCGAGCAGCAGGAAGCCGATCAGCTCGATCACGGTGAGCGTGGGCGTGTTACCGGGGCGGAAGCCGAGGCCGTAGAAGGTGAACCACGTCGCGTAGACGCCGTAGATGAACACCTCGGAGTGGGCGAAGTTGATGAGCTTCAGGACGCCGTAAACGAGCGTGTAGCCCAGCGCCACGAGCGCGTAGATGCTGCCGTAGGCCAGCCCGTCGAACGTGTTGTTCCAGAACTGGTCGAGGAACGCGTTCACGTCGAACGTGATCCAGCTGTCGCTCTGCGCCAGAACGACCGAGCTCAGGTGATGAGTCAATGACACACTAGTTCTCCATGTGGGACCGGGGTGCTCACCCGGCGGGATCCAGCCGCCGGGCGAGCACCCCGGGAATCAGAACGGAAGCGTTGCGCTACTTGATCTCGGTGTTGCGGACGATCTTCCCGCCCTCGACCTTGTAGGTCCACACGGTCGTGCTGGACAGCTCGCCCTTGTCGTCCCACTTGAAGTGCTTCGTGATGCCCTGGCCGTCGTAGGTCTTGACGAAGTCCAGCAGGCCCGCGCGGTCCTTCTTGCCCGCGTCGATGCCCTTGAGCAGGATCGTCGCCAGGTCGTAGGCCTCGGGCGAGTAGGTGCCCGGGTCCTTGCCGACGGCGGCCTTGTAGGCGTCGGTGAACTTGGTGAACTGGTCAGCCGGGACGCACGGGCAGGTGAAGTACGCCTTCGAGGCCGCCTCGCCGGCGCCCTTGACGAACTCGTCGTCCTTGACACCGTCCGGGCCGACGAACTTGGCCTCGACACCCGCGTCGTTCAGCTGCTGCGCGAAGGGCGCGGCTTCCTGGTAGTACCCGGAGTAGAACACCGCGTCCGGCTTCTCGCTCTTGATCTTGTTGACCACGGCCGAGAAGTCGGTCTGCTTCGTCTTGACGCTGTCCTGGCAGGTGCCCTTGTCGCCGAGCGCCTGGATGGTCGACGCGGCGAGGCCGGTGCCGTAGTCGGAGTCGTCCTTGATGACGCACACCTTGGCGGCCTTGAGCTCACCGGTCATGAACTTCGCGGCGGCCGGGCCCTGGGTGTTGTCGTTGCCCAGACCGCGGAAGAAGGTCTTCCAGCCGTTCTGGGACAGGGTCGGGTTGGTGGCCGACGGGGTGACCGTGACCAGGCCCGCGCCGTTGAAGATGTTGCCCGCGGCCTTGGACTCGCCGGAGAACGGCAGGCCGACGACGCCGATGATGGCCGGCGTGTTGACGATCTGCGTCACGATGCCGGGCGCCTTGTCGGGCGTGCCCTCGGTGTCGAACTGCTCCAGCTTGACCTGGCAGCCCGGGTTCGCCTTGTTGTGCTGGTCCACGGCGAGCTTCGCGCCGTTCAGGATGTTGACGCCCAGCGCGGCGTTGGCGCCGTTGATGGTGCCCGCGTACGCGATGGAAGTCGGGGAACACTGGGCCTTGCCGTCACCGGCCGGGTCGGCCGCGTCGGCGGCGGCGGACGGAGCCGCGGCCTGGGACTGCGAGCTCGCGCTGCTGTCACCCGAGCCGCTGTCGGTCCGTGCCGAACACGCGCTGAGCGAAATGGCCCCGGCAGCGGCCAGCACGATGAACCGCGCAAGTCGTGCTTTCTGCACTCGTTCCTCCAAATGCCACCTGACCGCCCGGTAGGACGGCTGTCCCCATGTGGGACCTGACTGGCCGCTGAAAGTAGCCGCCCCGGGAGCCGTTGCACAGAGTCACACGTGCTCTTGTAGCCACATCGTGACGGTCGTCACGAGTATTAACGTATGATTTACACCCGCTCGTCGTAATTTGACCAGCGGGTTGTGACTCTCGGTGCTCAACAGCCCGCAGAGTGCCCCTTGACGCCCGGTTCAAGGTGTGCAGAGTCTACGGACCGCGAGACGATCACCGCGCCCGGCCACGCCGGGAAGGTTCGCAAAGGTACCAACAACGCCCTTTCGGGCACCCGGAGCGTCACGAAAAAGAGGCGCACCGGCTGCCCGGCGCGCGCCTCTTTTCGTGGTCGGTCAGCTCCCGATGCTCTCCACAACAGCCTCGGCCACGGCCTTCATGGTGGTCCGGCGGTCCATGGCGGTCCGCTGGATCCACCGGAAGGCATCGGGCTCGGTGAGCCCCTGGCGGCTCATGAGCAGCCCCTTGGCCCGGTCGATGACCTTGCGCGTCTCGAGCCGATCGGTGAGCCCGGCAACCTCGGCCTCGAGCGCCTGCAACTCGGAGAACCGGCTGACGGCGAGCTCGATGGCGGGCACGAGGTCGCGCTTCGCGAAGGGCTTGACCAGGTAGGCCATGGTCCCGGCGTCCCTCGCGCGCTCGACGAGGTCCCGCTGGCTGAAAGCGGTGAGGATGACGACCGGAGCGATCCGGTCCCCGGTGATCTTCGAAGCGGCCTCGATGCCGTCGAGCTTCGGCATCTTGACGTCGAGGATCACGAGATCGGGCTTGAGGTCGGTGGCCAGCGCGATGGCCTGCTCCCCGTCCCCGGCTTCCCCGACGACTTCGTAGCCTTCTTCGCGCAGCATTTCGACGAGGTCCAGCCGGATGAGCGCCTCGTCCTCCGCAACGAGCACCCGTCGCTGCGGCACGGTGGCGGCACCGTTGGCCTCGGTAGCCTGATCGGTCACCGGGGTCCTCCTGAAGACTCGGCGGGACGGTCGGTTTTCGCGGCTTCCCGCGAACCTGAAGCCTACCGGGAACGATCCAGTTCCCGAGATGGCGTTCACCACTCAGTGGCGCGGACGACACTCCTGGCCCCGAGAGTCGCCGGGAGGCGGTGATCCCGTAGGGTTGCTGCGTCGCGCCCCCGTAGCCCAACTGGCAGAGGCAACGGATTCAAAACCCGTCCAGTGTGAGTTCGAATCTCACCGGGGGCACTCGCGAGCACCTGCAGAGTTCTGCAGCTGACCAGCATAACTGTGGCGTCAGCCGATCACCGGGCCACCGGCAACGACCGGCTGCGCGCGGCCGAAGACGGCGGTGCGCGGTCTATTCGCGGTCCACGAGAAGCTGTGGCGTCGGTCACGCTAGCGTGTTGTTGCATGAGCTTCGACTTCGGCGACGTCCCAACGTGGATATCAGCCATCTCCGCCACAGGAGCCCTCATCGCGGCAGGTTTCGCTGCATGGTGGACCTCCAAGACTGCAACGTCAGCTGGCCAGCAAGTGGTGGCGGTCCGTGAGCAGGTTGAGGCAGAACGCGAGCAGCTCGAACTCGCGAAAGGCGAGGCTGAACGCCAACAAGCGTTGGCGGCGCAAGCCGACGAACGCGCAGCGGCCGCTGCCGAGCGCGAACGCGTAGCAGCCGAGGCAGCCGAGAGCCGAGCAGAAGCAGCAGCCCAGCGTGAACGGGCCGCATATAGGGCAGCTGAAGATCGCTTCCTGCGCGCACAACTCGACACTCGCGCACCGACGGTCTACGCAAGAGCAACGCCAGGCTCAGTACTACGTGAGCACACTGTCGCGACCGTCGATGGCCCCTCGCCCACGCCGCTCCTCGCAGTGGTGCCGCTGGCGACTTATCAAGAGAATCCAAACGCAATATTTTGGAGCAGTCGATATTCGATAAGCGAGACAGTTAGCATACCGGACGACAAATTCTATGTATTCGTTCTCACTGCAACAATTCAATTTGTCAACAGCTCAGATGTTCCCGCGCGGATCGACTTTCCCAATCTTGAAAACGTTACCCTGCTCGGCCGCCGTTGGGGTCAGGAACTAGTTGTGCCGCCACGAGAAGCTCGACACGTTGTCGCCCGAAGAAAACTCGAATCCGCCGGCATGAAGACCAACGAAGGGATTGGAAATCCCAACGTCACCACTCTCGATCTTGAGTACTGGGTACGCGATCTTGGGACAAATGTACGTGACACATTCCGTCTCTGCCTTGACATGCGGTACTTTGAGCGCGACGGCTCACGATTGACCGTGAAGCCCGAACCAGCATTCCCCTGGGAGGAATGCTTCGGAGGACAAATAAAGCAGCGCCTATACGAGCAACTCGACACAGGTGAACACTTTGACAAATGAATAAAATAATTGCCGATCTATGTTTCCAAGTCAAGAATTCGCGCAATTCGCTTCCGCACTTTCCCCCTGCCAGTCGAGTGCTCTCTCGATGCGGTCGTGGGCGGCCGGCTCCAGGCCGGCGATCACCTTGGCGTAGATCTGGTGCAGTACGGCGACCGAGTGGCCGGCCCACTCGGCTCACTGCGTAGACGGCACCCCAGCGGACAGCCAGGTGGACATACAAGCGTGCCGCAGGTCGTAGGGGCGCTTCGCCAGCGGCGAGGCGTACTCGCCCTCTGAGAGCGCACCCTTCCGCGCCTTGTCCTAGACACGGTGGCGAAACGTTACCGCGAGACTAGGACGCTGCACTCTCGGAACGCCGTCACCTCGCGCCGGCCGCCGTCACGAACTCGAGTGTCGCCGCGGGTCACACGACTGAGGGACTGCACGGTTGACTCGCAACCGTACAGTCCCTTATGAAAGAGTGACCGTCCTAAGCGGACTCTGCTCCGTCGTGGAACACCTCGAGGCGGACCTTTGCCGCTGCCTCGTTGTCCAACCAGCGCAACTCGAACTGCTCGCCGTACCAGTCGAGCCGAGCCGTCTCCAGTTCCTCCTGCGCGCTTTCCATTCCCGGATCCGCGCGATCCTCGTACCGCCAGTGCTCCGGTTGGTCCAAGTCCCGTCGCGCGAAAACCATGTCGACGTAAGTGACATCGTCAGCGCTCTTCACGAGCTCGGGAACCGTGACGTGGAGGTATCCCTCGATGCGCGTCCCGTCCGATACTTCGGCGATCCGGTCAGCGAACGCGAATTCGTTCGACGTGTCGTGCTCCATGGGCACCTCCCGCGGGTCAGTGTCGCACATGGTAGTTGTTGGTGTACTTCTTGTTGACGCGACCAGACTCGAAGTTGGACTGCCAGCCACGCCGCCCCTTGTTCTCCGGGGATCGGTATTGGCGTTTCCCGTTGCGGGAGACCCAGCGGACGCTGCCGCGCTTCGTGACGGTCTTCTTGGCGAGGGGGCCGACCCAGATACGACCGGCCACCCTGGATTGGCGGAAGGTCGCCTTGACGCCCTTGTAGACGAATCCTTGCGAACGCCGGGCCGCCTTGAGGATCGTACCGACCCCGCGGGCGAACTTGGCTGCCTTGTAAGCACCGATCGCCGCGCCGACGGCGGCCGTGCCGATCCCGGCGGTGAGGACGCCGGCGAGGGCTTGCGCGCCGTACCGTGCTGCCGCTCCCCAGTTCCCCTGGATGGCGTTTCCTGCCGCAGCCACCCCGCTCGCGATGGTTCCGATCGGTCCGGGGATCCACGAGGCGACTTCGGCCACCTTGGTCACGACGCTCACGATCGAGCTGAACCAGGAGCCGCCGTCGAGGTCCATCGCGTTGATCGGGTCGCCGGCGACGTAGTCGTAATCGTTGGCGGAACCCCCGTCGACCGGGTCGACGGAGAGGAAGCGGCCGAGCAGCGGGCTGTAGGGCCGGGCCCCCATCTGCACCACGGACAGCGCGCCCGTGTGCTCGTAGGGACGCTGGTACTGGCCGAGCCAGCCGTAGTCCATCGAGCCCGGGGCGTTGTCCGGCACGTTCTGGCTGTCGACCGCACCCGAGGCGGTCAACGGCTGCCCGTACGGGTCGAAGGTCCGCAGCTCACCGACCTGGTGGCCCGAGGAGTCGGTGGACAACACCAGGTCGCCGCGCACCGACGGGTGGTCGTAGGTCGGCGTGAACGCTCCGTCGGAGCCAACCCTCGTCGTGTAGAGGACGCCACCAGGCAGGGTCAATGCGAGCGTGGTGAGCCGGCCATCGGCGGACAGGGTCAAGTCCGCGGTGTCGCCGTCGCTCGTGTAGCCGTACCGGACGACTGTGTTGTTGTCGCAGTCACGCGGGTCGCGTCGCACGATCCGGTCGGTCACGTCCCGGGTGTAGGCGATGTCGGCGTTGAGCGCCGGATTCGGGCCGACGCTCTTGACGCCGATGTTGCGGTCGGAACCGTCCCAGGTCAGGGTCGTAGCCGTACCATCGGTCGCTTTCCAGCCGGTGGTGTTGCCGTTGGTGTCGTAGGTGAAGCCGGACAGGATTGTGGCACCTTCGGTGGCCAGCAGCCGGTCGGCCGCGTCGTAGCAGTACCGGGTTTCGGCGGTGCCGGAGGCGGTCTGGTCGAGCAGGCGCATCCGGTTGGTGTTCAGGCCCGCGTTCGCCTGGGTGCCGTTGGGACAGGTCGCGGACGCGGACGCGGTGTAGTCGTAGGTGTAGTGGTGCCCGGTGACGTAGGCCTCGGTGAGCCGCCCGACCCCGTCGTAGATGTAGTTGGGCGCGTCCGGCCGGGCATCGACGCCGGCGAGGGACTCGTCGATGATCGTCCCCGCCGACGTTCGACCGACCTTGCTGACCAGATCTCTGCCGTCGCTGGTCTTCCAGCCGAGGGACAGGAGCCTGGCCGCGTTGTCCTTCGACGTCGACGCCAGTGAGGTGCCGTTGGCGTAGTCGACGGTGGCGAGCTCACCGGCGTTGTCGTAGCCGACGGTGGCCAGGGTCTGACCATCGAGCTTCTGGGTGAGGGTCCTGCCCGCGTCGTCGTAGGTGGTGGAGATCGTCCTCGGCTGGTCCGCGGCGTTGGGTGGGGTGACGGTGGCGGAGGTGACGCGGCCCGCCTGGTCGTAGACGGTGCTGGTGCGCACGCCGTTGACGTCGGTGTAGCCCACCTCACGACCGAGGAAGTCGACCGTGGTCGTGACGGTGCCCTTGTCGTCGCTCATCGAGGTGGTGAGCGGGTCTCCGCCGACCGCGTAGTCGTGGGTTACGGTCCGCGCGGGGGCATCGGTGCTCGCGGGCACCTTGACCTGGACGGGCCGGTCTCGGCTGTCGTAGCTGGTGCAGGTCCACGCCCCGCCGGTCGCCTCGGCGATCACGCGCCCGGACGCGTCGTAGACCTGCTCGTCGACCCGCGCCGGGCCCGTCGCCGGGGCCGTCGACGTGGTCAGCTTCGCCAGGCCGCCCTGGTTGACCGCGGCGCTGCCGGCCACGCACGGGTTGACCCGCGTCTCGGTGTCGCCGTAGTACGAGTAGGTGGTTTTCGCGCCGGTGGCCATGGTCTTGGCGGTCTTGCGCAGGTAGCCACTGCCGGGCGTCTCGTAGGAGACCGCCCCGGCGACCTTCAGCCCCGACGGGTTGGCCAGTCCGGACGTGGCCAGCCCGTACACCGGGTCGATCCCGCTGTCGCTGAAGCTGGTGGTTCCCGTCTTGTCCGCGACGCCGTCGGATTCCGACGCCGTGGTAGAGGTCTTGAGCCCGTAGTGCGGCCGCAGCTGCGTCCCAGGTACGGGCTGCTGGGTGCCGGACGGGGTGGTCCAGTGCAGTTCCAGCTGGGCGGTCAGGTCGAACTCGTAGTAGTCGACGCGAATTCGTTTGGCCTGGCCGGCGGAATCGGCGTGCACGACGCCCTGGCGCCACTTCGCGGTGGTGTTGATCCAGTCGTCGATGACGAGCTGGTCGTCGACCCACACGCGAACGCCGTCGTCGGCGAGCAGCCGCAACGTGTAGTCACCGGCGACGGGGAAGACGATGTCGCCGCCCGCGCGCAGCGAGTAGTGGTCCGCGGGAATTCCCGCGGTGGGCGCCACCGAACCCCAGTTCTTGACGAACGTGCCGTCCGCGGTGCCGAGTCCGGTGGTGTAGACCTTCGGCGCGCCGGAGAGCTGGTCGTTGTCGTACCAGGACACGGCGAGGCCGTTGATGCCTTCGTCGTAGCCGTTGTGGCCGTGGGACATTCCTCCCGGACAGGTACCGCCGGGCAGCTGACCGATGAAGCAGGACGCCGGTGCCGGGCCGTAGGAGTCGACCGGGCGGTCGGCGTAGTCGTAGACCGTGGTGGTCTTGCGTCCGGCCGCGTCAGTGGTCGACAGCGGCAGATCCTTCGGACTCCATTCCTGCGTCGACGTCTTCCCCGCGCTGTCGGTCGTGGACGTGGTCCGGTCAGCGGCGTCGTAGGTGACCTTCGAGAAGAACCCGGTCGCGGGGCTCAGCCCCGCGACGTCCACAAAGGTCTGACGGTTCGCCGGGTCGTAGCGGTAAGCGCGGGCCGACCGGGCCTTGCCGATCGCGGGCACCGCGGAGTTGACCGAGATGGCCTTCGGCTTGGCGGCGGTGTCGTAGGAGATCGTGTGGGTCAGGTCGCCTTCGTTTGCTTTGCGGTTGACCGGGTCCGCGGCGATCCAGTCGTTGGCGAGGCTGTCCCGCGTTCCGGCGAGCAGACCGGCCGCGTTGTACCCGTAGTCGGTGATCTCCGAGCCCGGATCCTCGATCCGGCCGAGCTGGTTGCCGCCGACGTACCAGAGGCGGGTTTCGGTGCCGTCCCAGTAGCTGATCCGGCACAGCATCTGTGCCGGCGGCAGGGTTTGCGCGCCGGCGGGAGCGGTTGCGCCGCCGTAGCAGTCGTCGCCCGCGCGGTTGTAGTGCAGGACGTGCGAGCGCTGCGAGACCGGGTCCTTGATCTCGCGCAGCCGCGAGGGAGTGCCGTCGTAGATGTACTGCAGCGCCGTGGGCTTGCGGGAGTCGATGCTGGAGGTCTGGCTCTCCAACTTGCCGTCGGCGCGGAAGACGAACACCTCGCCGCCGTCGGTCAGGGTGATCTTCCCTCCCGCGTCGACTCCGAGAACACCGTCTTCGCCACTCGGCGGGGTGTAGCCGCCGGCGCTCTTCTTGGTCCAGGTGTGCTTGGCACCCGACGCGTCGGTCAGCACGATGTTCTGGTCGCTGACCTTGGCCTCGGTATAGCTCGAGCCGTCACCGTCCAGGTCCGCCGACAGCGCCCAGCCCCGCGGCAGCACCGGGAGGTCGCTGGTGTAGAGCCAGTCGGCGGGCACGATCTGTGGGGCGACGGTGGTGTTGTCGGTGGTGCGGACGAACAGCCGCATCTTCGCCGCGCCGGTCGCTTCGGCGTTCTCGACCTTGATCGGGACCCGCTGGCCCGCGGTCAGCGTGACATTGGTGGCCTGGGTCCAGTTCAGGTCACTGGCGCTGTTGACCTCGTAGACCTTGGCGCCGTTGATCCACACGGTCGCACCGTCGTCGTGCACGCCTGCCAGCTGGTAGGTCCCGGCGACCGGGGCCTGGAAGAAGCCTTCCCAGCGGGCGACGAACCAGTCCGCGGGCAACGCCGGCGCGAACGGCGAGTCGGTACCCCAGTCGACGTTCACCTGCGGCTCAGTGCGCACCAGCACCGGCTGCTGAGGGTCGCTGATGATGCCGTTGTGCGAGAGGTCGACGAAGTAGGACGCCTTGAGGCCCTTGTTCTCCACCTGCTGGGAGTTGTAGGTGAACGACAGTCCCGCGTTGCCGCCGACCGTGGTGAAAGTCGGCGTCTGCGCACTGGTCGACACGTTGCCGTTGGCGAGGTTGACTTCGACCGGACCGGCGTCGTCCGTCGGGGAGGGCCCGTGGTCGCCGATGCGCTGGTCGATCTTGAAGTGGCCGACCCAGGTCGGGGTGATCGTCGTGGTGCCGCTGTAGGTCATCGCCTGCCACGTGTAGGCGACGCCGTCCTGCAGGATGCCCGCCGGGACCGTCCAGGTCGGCGTCGTCAGGCAGCCGGATTCGACCACCACGCCGGACTTGGCGTCCGCGCCGGTCGCGATGCGGAAGCAGTACTTGACCTGCTCGCCGTCGGGGTCGGCGACCGGGTTGACCGCCAGGGTCGGAGTCAGCGACGTCGACACGGTTCCGTCGACCGGCCCGACGAGCGTCGCAGCCGGGGCCGGGGAGCCGGTGTCGACGGTGAGAGTGGCGTTCAGGTTCTTGTACGTCCAGGTGCCGGGGTTCTCCGCCCCGACCATCATGAAGAACACCGAGCCGTCGCGGGCATTCACGCGGTCGCGGATGAACCCCGTCATCCCCTCGCCGACGAAACTGCCGACGTCGCCGACCAGCGCGCTGGTCATGTAGCCGCCGACGCCGTTGAAGTTGAAGCCCGACGCGTGGTAGAGGTTCGCGTTCCACGTCTTCAGCGACCCGACCACGCTCGTGTTGCGCGTCAGGTCCATGCGCGCGCCGACCACCGTCTTGCCGAACAGCGGCGAATAGTCCATGTGGAAGACACTGCGGTTGTACGTGTCGCCCTTGGCCTGGCTGTTGCCGATCCGCAGGCCGCAAGCGTCGCAGTTCGTGCCGTCGGAGCGGTAGGAGTGCGACTCCGTGACGCCGTAGGTGAAGGTCGGGTCCACCGACACCGGGTAGACCCGCTTCGGGTCACGCAGCCAGTTCGGGTCGACCGCGACCGTCAGCCACCAGTCAGCGCCGGCCTTCTCGAGGGCGTAGGTGCCACCGGTCATCGCCGGCGCGGTCTCGCCGTTGCCCGCGGAGTCCCAGGTCTCGATCGGCGGCAACACGATCTTCGCCGCGCCCGCCTTATCGGCGAGGGTGACCGAGCCGTTCTTCTCCAGCTTCGGGGTCAGGTCACCGGTGGTGAGCTTGAACTTCCACGCCGAGCGGCCGTCGGCCGGGGGCCGCTTGAGCTTGATGGTCTCCTTGACCGCGCCCGGGGTGACCTCGTAGTCCAGGTCCGTGCCTGCGGCGACCTCGGGGTAGGTGACCGAATCGCCCTTTACCGCCGCCGTGGTCGGGGCGGCCTGGTCGAGCGCGAGGCCCGCGGTGTGGCCACCGGACTCGACCTGCAGCACCGCCGCGTCGTCGGCCTTGCTGGCCAGCGACGGGCTCAAGGGGTGGTTGTCTGCGTCGGCGCGTTTGGTCGCCGGGTCCGCTTCGAGGGTGGTCCGGACCGGCTGCCACTGGCCGTGCTCGTCCTGCACGTTCATGGGCTGGTTCGACTGGCGCACCGAGTGCGTGCCGTCGGCGTTGACGTACTCGGTGGTGAACATCGACCTCGACACCGGCGTCGAGCGCTGCGGGTCGAAGTGCGTGCCCGCACCGCCGTCGCGACGGGTCTGCGCGGTGAAATCGGCCGTCGACGGTGCTTGCGGCGCGACCGGCGCCGGTGCTGTCGGGGACAGCAGACCGACGTCACGCGGGTCGATCGGCTTCGGCGCGACCGGCGGCGCCGCGATGGCTTCGGTGCTGCCGACGAGCAGGGTCATCGTCAGGACGAGCACGAGGGCTCTGACCCAACGGACCAACTGGACAGGGCGCGACAAACGCAGCACGACCGGTTCCTCCCCTGGCGATCCCGGCTTCGCCGCGACCGCCCCCATGGCCCGTGGGACAACTTGCCGACACGGGTCTGACCGGGGTCGGAGATTCTCATCCCTTCGCCCGCACCGCTCATCGCCACGACCTCACACAGCTGTTACACAGGTCGAACGAGACGAAAGCCACAGTTGCCAATTGATCACCGATGCCGTAAACGCCAGGTCACCGCCCTGCGGCAGCCCGAAAGCAGCCGGTTACGATCGCCGGCGGTCCGGCCGTCCGCGGACCGCGCCTTCCGTTCCGGCAGGAGACCCATGACTCAGCCAGTGCTCGCCGATGCCCCCGGGCCCGACGTCACCGCGCCGATCCCGCGCATCACCGAACCGGCTCACCGCCGCGGGTCGTGGCGCCCCGGCGCCGTCGCGTGGTGGGTCTTCGCCGCAGTCCCGGCCGGCTTGGCGCTGCTGGCGGCGGTCCGCGCGCCGCGGATGCACGTCCTACTCGACTACTGGCACGTCTTCACCAAGATCACCGACGACAGCGGCAACCTGCTGCTGGGCCAGGTGTTCACCTATCACCTCGACCAACCGTTCGTTGTGCCGTCCCTGCTGTTCTACGCGGACGCCGCATGGTTCGGCGGCGACAACCGAGTTCTGACGGTCCTTACGATCGTGCTGCTCGTGGTCGCCGTACTGGCCCTGCGCACGATGCTGCCGCGACAGCTCTCCCCGACCTCCCGCGGCGCCTTGACGGCCGGCATTTCGTGGCTGTTGTTCAGTTCTCACGCAACCGAACTGTGGGTGCAGGGCACGAACGGCATCAGCTGGGTCCCCGCCGTGACGGCGTGTGCGATCGCGATCGCTTGCGCACACCACGGCCGTCTTGCCTTGGCGTCGGGCGCGGCCGTTCTCGGTTGCCTCAGTTTCGGTGCGGCGCTGCCGATCTGGTTCGTGATCGCGTTCATCATGTGGCTGCGCAAGGAATCCCTGCTGCGTACCGCGATCCTGGCAGGGGTCGGCATCGTCGTCGTCGGTGCGTGGTGGCTCACCAAACCCGCCGGGGCACAGTCAGGCTCGACGGCGGCGTTCGACCCGGACGGGCGCCTCTCTGTCATCGCTGCCGCCGCGGGTGGCCTGTGGTCGGTGGACACCGCCGTCATAGCGGTGATCGCGGGCGGCTTGACGATCACCCTGCTCGGGTTGTTGCTCAGCAGCACGATCGGTGACCGCCTCCGGGACTCGGCCGGCACGGACGCCGGGTGGGCGGGTTTGGCCCTCTACGCATTCGCGCTCGCGCTCATGCTCGCCCTGGGGCGGACGACGACGAACGTCCCGGGAGGCAACGTCGGACTCATCAGCCGCTACGCCCTCGTCGCCGCGCTCGCCACCGTCGCGTTGTTCGTCCTGACCACTCTGCGCCGTCCACAGTGGTCACAACGCCATCTCGTCGCCGCCGTCGCCGCCCTGGCGTTGATCACGCACGCGATCGGCGGCGGAAAAGCCGACGAAGTCCGCCGAAGCTATGCGCCGCTCACCTTGTCCGCCATCGCCCTTCGCGTTGACGCACCCGCGGCTTTGGACGCGCTCCACATCCAGCGCGACGCCGCACCGGCCGCCCGCGCGTTGCACGCCTACCCGTTCACCGACGAGTTCACCCTCGGCTGCCACGGCCCGGAACTCGGCGGCCACGTCGACCTCGCCACCGCACAACCGATGCCCTCTGGCGGCCCTGGGGACGCACACGGGGCGATCGACTCCCCCGCCGCCACAGCCGGTGCCCTCGTCACTGGCTGGGCCGTGGTCGCCGGCACCCCACCGGACTGCATCCTCCTCACCGATCCCACCGGCACCGTGACCGGCGGCGGCATCACCGGCCTACCGCTCACCGCCGCGCAGGGTCCGGCCACCCCCGCGGGCGCCACAGCGTGGCGGGCGGCCGCGGGCCCGACCAGCGGGCCGCTCGTCGTTCTCGCCGTGCGCGGTGGTCACCTCCACCGGATCAGCTGACAGAACCCGCTCACATCCGCCGTCGCCGGACCGCCGTGAACGCGAACAGTCCGGCCGGCAACCACAGGAACCCTGCCCCGGTCCAGCCTGCCGCGTCGGGCGGATCCATCGCCATGCGCCGTGGCCAGCAGCGCGGATCACGCCGAACTACGCCGCCACCGTGAAAGGACCCATGATGCGCGTTTGCGCGGTGGCGTTGATGGCGTGGGTGGCAGAGCCGGGATCGCCGGCAAGTCCCAGCTGAACCCCTTCAGCTACACCACGACATCGGGGTGTCTCGCACCTGCGCGAAGTCGCCTTGCGTTCGATCTACGTGGACGGAGCTGGCGCGCCGCCGGCGACGGTCGAGGCACAGCTGCCGGGCGTCGGCACAGCGGACGGGCACGACCCGGCGAACGCTGACGACTCGCAACAGCGTGTGCCTGTTTCGCGGCCGAGTGCTCAGCCCGCGTGGGGTGCCGGCGACGTCGCGTCCGGCGCACGCAGAGTCGGGCGGAGGGCGAGGACGACCGCGCCGGTGACGGTCAGGTGCATCAGCATCAGCCCGGCCACGTTGGCGGCGGTCGCGCCCGCGGTCAGCAGGAGCACGTCCGGGATCCACGTCAAGACGAGGACGAGGGGCACCACGATCCGCAGCACCTTCGGGTGGCGGCCGGCGATCAGACCCCACCCGGCGGCGCCTACGAGCAGCCCGAGGACCGTCGCGGGCAGGTAGGCGGCGGGGTTGAGGCCCATCCCGATACCACCGTCGTCGAGGGCGGACGCCGCGAGAGCGATGACAGTGTTGACGGCAGCAGCCGCCACGATGGCGATCCCCAGGCGGAGAGCCGTGGCAGGGGACAGGGCGGCGGTGGTGGACATCGCTCCTCCTTGGGTTGCGTGTTAAACCCAAGCTAGGTTGAGTTGCGTGTTAAAGTCAAGCGTGCACGAGCAGGGAAAAGTCGAGCCGTTCGACCGGCTCGACGACGACGAGCGGCGCGCGTGGGTCAACGTGGCGAAGGTGCTGCTCACGCTGCCAGGAGCGCTGGAAAGCCAATTGTTACGGGACGCCGACCTGACGCTGCTGGGCTACATGATCCTGGCGCGGCTGTCGGTGGTGCCGGGCGAAAGCCTGCGGATGAGCGAGATCGCGGAGATGGCCAACGGCTCGCTGCCGCGGATCTCCCACGCGGTCGCCCGACTAGAGGACCGCGGATGGGTGACCCGGAAGGTGTGCACCGGCCAGGGCCGCCGCTTCACGACGGCAACCCTGACCGACGCGGGACGCACCCACCTGGCGACGGCGTCGCCAGCGCACGTGGCAAACGTCCGGCACCTGGTGATCGAGCCACTGGGCGCCGACTTCGCCCGGCTCGGGGACGCCGCCGAGCGGATTGTCGAAAACCTGGGGCTGCCGACCGAGGTCTTCAAGCGCCCGCAAGGCTAACCCACCGGACGACGAAGGCGGCGGCGACGTCCGCACCGAGGCCGTTCGGCTGGACGGCGGCATCCGGATGGCTCCGCGCCGAGCGTGAACGCCGGCTAGCCTCGCGTGATCCCGGGGTACTGCCCTTCAGTCAGGCAAAAGGGTTGCGGAGGGATTTTCAGGATCTCCGGGTTGTCCAGCTGCTTCGGGTCGACCAACGCATCGCTGATGCCCGAGTCCTTCCAGTCGACACCCGAGAGCTGCGCCCCGAGCAGGTTCGCGTACTTGAGGTCACTGCCGACGAATCGGGCTGCGGTCAGGAAGGCTTCTCGGAGATCGGTGTTGGCGAGCACCGCACAAGTGAAATTCGACTGAATGGCACTCACGCGGCCAAGATTGGCGCTCAAGAGGTAGGCGCCCGTAAAATCGGCACCGGTCAGTTCCGAACCACTCAAATCGGAGCCGGCGAAGTACGCTCGTACGAAATCCATACCCACGAGGTCAATCCCGGATAGGCAGGTGAAACGCAGGTCTACCGAGTATTCGTAAGCTCTCGTGTCGGGCCTGATGTTGTTGTGGCCAATCACCCCCACGGCGGCCCGGATGTCTTCGGGTACGCGTTTCCCTTCGGTGCAACCGGAGACCGGCGCGTGCTCGCGAACGAACGACGCCAGGTACTTCAGGATCTTGGGACGATACGGTGGCGAGTCCTGCATGAGATCTTCCAGAGCGTGGATCCCACCCTGCCTGACGTCGATGCTGCCCTGGTTGCCCAGTTGCTGCACAGCGCGGTCGAACCGTTCGTCCAGCTGCCCTCGCCGGGCGATTTCCACCTGCTCCTGGCTGGCCTGAGCCGACCTGTCACTCGCCTCGGCGGAGCGCCAGCTGATGGCCACCGCGGCCGCCGCGACGATCACTGACAGGAAGCTGATGACGAGACTCCACCGCTCCCGCCTTCCTGCGCGTTTCGTTGTCCGGTGCCGCTTCCGCGGCACGGAAGAACCATTCCTTCCCCGAACGCTAGACCTACGCGCGGCGCGACGACGATTCTTGTTCCGTCGTTTGTTTGTCGCGGACATGGCCGACGAGTATGCCGCATGAGCCACGGGAACCCGGCGCCGGCCAGCTTCTCAAAACCTGGTCCTCCTCGGCTGCGTCGAACAAGGCGCATACTTCCGGCCTGCTGACCTTCATCGACGGGGTGCGCGGCAGTTCGTTCACGATCTTGACGACAGCGGACACCTGGTACCG
Source organism: Amycolatopsis sp. cg9 (assembly GCF_041346945.1). NCBI lineage: Bacteria > Bacillati > Actinomycetota > Actinomycetes > Pseudonocardiales > Pseudonocardiaceae > Amycolatopsis > Amycolatopsis sp. cg9. Next base: position 9,751,315 of record NZ_CP166850.1, read on the forward strand.
CGCCAGCCGGTCAGCGAGCCAATCCTGCAGCTCGGCGACTCCCCGCTCGGCGCGCAGCGTCACCGCGGCGACCGGGACCTCACCCAGCCGCTCGTCGGGAATCCCCACCACCGAGGCGTCGCCCACGGCGGGATGGGCCCGCAGCGCCCCCTCGATCACGCTCGGCACGTTCTTGAACCCGCCCCGGTTGAGGGCGTCGTCCGCGCGGCCGTGGATGAACAAGAAACCGTCCTCGTCGAGACTCGCCAGGTCGTTCGTGCGCACCCGGGCCGTCGACGGGCAGCTGCGGTCCCCGGGCCTCCAAGCTCGCACGAAGTGGGGATGAGCAAGCCCGATCCGCGGATCTACGAGCTCACCTGCACACGCCTTGGTGTCGGCCCGGAGGAGATGGTCTTCCTCGACGATGTGGAGCCCAACATCGCCGGTGCTCGCGAGGCTGGTATCCACGCGATCCACTACCGGGACAACGCTCAGGCGATCACTGAGATAGAGGCGGTGCTGAGGTCCGGATCGGCGGGTGCCCCGGAGTGAGAAACGGTTGTGGCAGGTCCGTGCCGACACCCCGGGTGATCGCCGGTCGGCCGGCTCGCGACGTCCGCGGGGTTTCCGGTTGCTCGATCGCGAAGTCCGGTATCGCGGACAACTTCTTCGGCTCGGCGTATTCCGTGCCGGAGGCGCGCTTCGACAGCGTCAACCGGCAGCTCCTCGCGATCGCCCACGACATGCGCGACACCGCCCTCTGCGTCCAGATCTCGGTGGCGGAGGACTTCCTGCTGATCCGGCGGAACCTCGCCGTAAGGCAACAACCCTCGGCCGGCCAGCCGGGATATTGCCGGCGTATCGAAAAACGCATACGGGCCCGCAACCGCGGCCCGTCTTGACTGGCACGCATGACCGACAGCCAGCAAGCACCGGCCCGCGGCCGGGCGCCGGTGACGATCGGGGTCACCGTTTACGGGTGTGCGCCCGATGAGGCCGCTCTCTTCCAGGAGCTGGCCGTCCACTGCGGTGTCACGCCCACCATCACCGAAGACGCGGTGGGCGACCACAACGTCGGGCTGGCCGCCGGGAATCGGTGCGTCAGCATCGGGCACAAGACCGAAGTCAGCGACTCGACCTTGCGGGCGCTGAGCCGGGCCGGCGTCGAGTACGTCTCCACCCGCAGCGTCGGCTACAACCACATCGACGTCGGGTACGCGAAGTCCGTCGGGATCACCGTGGAGAACGTCGCCTACTCGCCCGACAGCGTGGCCGACTACACCTTGATGCTCATGCTGATGGTGATCCGCGGGGCGAAGTCGACGCTGCGGCGCGCGGAAGTGCACGACTACCGGCTGAACGACGCCCGGGGGAAAGAGCTGCGGGACCTGACCGTCGGAGTCGTCGGCACCGGACGCATCGGGGTTGCCGTCATGGATCGGTTGCGGGGGTTCGGGTGCCGCATCGTGGCGCACGACAGCGTGCCGCGGAACTCCGCCGACTACGTGCCGCTCGACGAACTTCTGCAGATCAGCGACATCGTCACGCTGCACACGCCGCTGACCGCGGAAACGCACCACCTCCTCGACCGGCGGCGGATCGCGCGGCTGAAGCGGGGCGCGTTCGTCGTCAACACCGGGCGCGGTCCGCTCCTCGACACCGAGGCGCTCGTCCGCGGCCTGGAAAGCGGGCGGCTGGGCGGCGCCGCGCTCGACGTCCTCGAAGGCGAGGAAGGCATCTTCTACGCCGACCACCGGGGGCGGCCCGTGAACTCCGAAGCGCTGGTGCGGCTGCAAAACCTGCCCAACGTCGTGATCAGCCCGCACACCGCCTACTACACCGACCACGCCTTGAACGACACCGTCGAAAACAGTCTCGTCAACTGCCTGAGCTTCGAAAGCGGGAACCACCATGGCTGAGCTGAAAGTCGGGATCCTCTTCGGGGGCCCGTCCGAGGAACACCCCGTCTCCGTCAAGTCCGCGCACGAGGTCGCCAAGCACCTCGACGCCGAAAAGTACGAGCCCGTCTGGATCCGGATCACCAAGGACGCCGCGTGGGAACTCTGCGACGGCCCCGGCGCGGAGCACGGCAACCCGGTCGTGCTGTCGCCGGACGGGCTGCTCGTCCTGTCCGACGGGAAGTACGAGGTGCTCAAGCTGGACGTCGTCCTTCCCGTGCTGCACGGCCGGTTCGGGGAAGACGGGGCGGTGCAGGGTTTGCTCGAACTCGCCGGCGTCCCCTACGCCGGCTGTGACGTCACCGGTTCCGCGCTGTGCATGGACAAGTCGCTGACCTACCTCGTCACCGCGAGCGCGGGCATCGCCACGCCGAAGCACTGGGAGGCGGACGAAAACCCCGGCTCGTTCAGCTACCCCGTCTTCGTCAAGCCCGCGCGGTCGGGATCCTCGTTCGGGGTGAGCAAAGTGCTGCGCGCGGAAGACCTGCCGGACGCCGTCGAAGCCGCGCGGGAGTACGACGAGCGGGTGCTGATCGAAGAAGCGGTCGTCGGCAGCGAAATCGGGTGTTCGTTGCTGGGCAACGGATCCGACCTGATCGCGGGCGAGCTGGACCGGGTCGCGCTCAGCCACGGGTTCTTCAAGATCCACCAGGAGGAAAACCCGGAAAGCGGTTCCGAGAACTCGGCGTTCATCGTGCCCGCGGACATCCCGGCCGAGGCGCGCACGCTCGTCCTGGAGACGGCGAAGGCCGTTTACCACGCGCTGGGGTGCCGGGGACTGGCTCGGGTGGACATGTTCCTCAAGGAGGACGGGACCGTCGTGCTCAACGAGGTCAACACCCTGCCCGGCCTGACCTCCTACAGCCGCTACCCGCGGATGATGGCCGCCGCCGGGCTGCCGCTCGGGGAAGTGCTCGATCGGCTGCTTTCGCTTGCCCTGGAGGAGAAGCGGCGGTGAACGACGACTTCGTCTTCGTCGACGAGCTCGTGCCCGGCATCCGCTGGGACGCCAAGTACGCCACCTGGGACAACTTCACCGGCAAGCCCGTGGACGGCTACCTCGCCAACCGCGTCGCCGGCACCCGGGCGTTGTGCGCGGCCTTGGAACGAGCCCAGGAGAAGGCCGAAACCCTCGGGTTCGGGCTGCTCCTGTGGGACGGCTACCGTCCACAACGGGCTGTCGACTGCTTCCTGCGCTGGTCACGCCAACCCGAGGACGGCCGGACGAAGGCGCGGCACTACCCGAACATCGCGCGCACGGAGATGTTCGAAAAGGGTTACGTGGCCAGGAAATCGGGGCACAGCCGGGGCAGCACCGTCGACCTGACGCTCTACCACCTGGCCACCGGTGAGCTCGCCGCCATGGGTGGGGGCCACGACCTGATGGACGTCGTTTCGCACCACGGCGCGGCCGGGATCACGGCGGCCGAAACGGCGAACCGGCAGCACCTCTGCTCCATCATGGAATCCTGCGGGTTCCGCCGGTACGACCGGGAATGGTGGCACTACACGCTGAACCGCGAACCCCACCCGGACACCTACTTCGACTTCCCCGTCCCGTGGCGCTCGTGACCCGGCACCCGCACGGTGACGCGGAGCCCGCCGTCGAGGCGCGGGGTGATCGTGAGGGTCCCGTCGTGCGCCCGGGCGATGCTGGCGACGATCGCCAGGCCGAGGCCGACCCCGGCGTGGTCGCTCTTCACGCGTTCGGTGCCGCGCTGGAACGGTTCGGCGAGCGTCGCCACCAGGTCCGGCGAGAGCTGTTCGCCGGTGTTCTCGACGGTGAGCTCGACGCTCCCGCCGTGGACGCTGGTCTCGACCCACACCGTGCCCGCTCCGGGCCGGTTGTGGACGATCGCGTTGTGCACGAGGTTCGTCGTCAGCTGCAGCAGCAGCGCGGCCGAGCCGGTGGCGGCGGCCGGCACGCCGGACACCGAAAGCGCGACGCCGCGCTTCTCCGCGAAAGCGAGGAGCGTTTCGGCGGCCTCCTCCGCGATCAGGGACAGGTCGACGGGTTCCGGGGTGAACGACCGCTGGTCGGCGCGGCTGAGCAGGAGCAGCGCTTCGGCGAGGTCGATCGCCCGGGTGTTCACGGCGTCGAGGCGGTCGACGAGCTCGTCGACGTCGCGGTCGCCGTCGTGGCGGGCGACGTCGAGCAGCGTCCGCGTGATCGCCAGCGGGGTGCGCAGCTCGTGGGAGGCGTTGGCGGCGAACCGCCGCTGTTCGGCGACCTGCGCTTCGAGCCGGGCGAGCATCGTGTCGAAGGCGTCGGCGAGCTCGCGGAACTCGTCCCGGCGGCCCGGCAGCCGGATCCGGTGCGAGAGCGAGCCGTCCGCGGCCGTGCGGGTGGCGTCGGTGATGCTGTTCAGCGGGGCGAGCATCCGGCCGGCGAGGACCCACCCGCCCGCGAGCCCGAACACCAGCAGGAAGAGCAGGCAGGCCGCCGCGGACGGGGCGAAGGCGCGGATGAGGACGCGGCCGGGCGGGGACATCACCACCGGCATGAGTTCCATGCTCAGCTGCTGGTAGTTCAGCAGGAACAGGCCCACCGCGGCGAGCAGCAGGGTGCCGGTGACCATGACGACGCCGGCGTAGCTGAGGGTCAGCTTGAGGCGGACGCTCAGCCCGCGTGCCCTAGCCACGATCAGTCTCGATGCGGTAGCCGACCCCGGGCACGGTCGCGATGATCCCGGGTTCACCCAGGCGTTTGCGCAGCGACGACACCGTGATGCGCACGGCGTTGGTGAACGGGTCGGCGTTCTCGTCCCAGGCCCGTTCCAAGAGGTCCTCGGCGCTGACGACACCCCCTTCGGCGGCGACGAGGACCTCCAGCACGGCGAACTGCTTCCTGGTCAGCGCCACATAACGGCCGTCGCGGTAGACCTCGCGGCGGAACGGGTCCAGCCGGAGCCCGGCGATCTCCCGCACGGGCGGCCGGTTGTGGGCGCGACGGCGGTCGAGCGCCCTGAGCCGCAGCACCAGCTCCCGCAGCGCGAACGGCTTGGTGAGGTAGTCGTCGGCGCCGAGCTCGAACCCGGTGGCCTTGTCGTCGATCCGGTCGGCGGCGGTCAGCATGAGGATCGGGGTGCCGCTGCCGGAGGCGACGATGCGCCGGGCGATCTCGTCGCCGGACGGGCCGGGGATGTCGCGGTCGAGCACGGCGATGTCGTAGGTGTTGACGCTCAGCAGTTCCAGGGCCGTGTCGCCGTCGCCGGCGATGTCGGCCGCGATCGCCGCCAGGCGCAGCCCGTCCCGGATGCCTTCGGCCAGATAGGGTTCGTCCTCGACGACCAGCACACGCACGCCCCCGATCGTACGAGCCGGTTCCTATCGGCGGCGTATCGAAAACCGGATACGGGCCCGCATCGCGGCGTTTCCTTCACTGGCACCATGACTTCTCGCGAACTGGTCGTCCGCGGCGCCGTCCCCCGGCCGGTGTCCGTCTTCGACGACGAGACGCCGGCCGTCGTCAACCTCGATCCGGAACTGCTCGCCGCCCTGCGCCGGGCCGCGACCGACGCCGCGCGCGACGGCGTCGCGATCCTCGTCAACGGCGGCTGGCGGTCCCCCGCCTACCAGGCAGAGCTGCTCCGCCGGGCCGTCTCGGAGTACGGCTCGGAACGCGAAGCCCGCCGCTGGGTGGCCACGCCCGGCACCTCGGCGCACGTGTCGGGCGACGCCGTCGACATCGGGCCCGCGGCGGCCCGGCGCTGGCTGGCCGAGCACGGTGCCGGGTACGGGCTGTGCCAGATCTACCGCAACGAACCGTGGCACTACGAACTGCGCCCCGAAGCCGTCGACCACGGGTGCCCGCCGATGTACCCCGACCCCAGCCACGACCCGCGGACGAGCCTCAGGACGTGATCGTCGGCAGTTCCGGCGCCGCGACGTCGTAGACCTTGCCGTCCTGGGTCAGCAGCGCCGCCAGGACCTTGGCCTTGCGGTCCGTCTGCTCCGCCGTCCCCCAGCGAACGATCTTCCCGCTCGACAACGTGAACTCGACGCTCGCCGGCGTCTTGGCCGTCGCCGTCGTGACCTGCTTGAGGAGCTGCTCCGGGATCACCCCGAGGACCGCCGTCACCGCCCGGGTCACCGGGTCGTCCGCGGAAACCTTGGGGAGCTTCAGTTCCGGCAGGCCCGGCGGGCGGGCCGCGACCGTCTTGAACACCACGCCGCCGCCGTCGACCAGGTGCACGCCGTCGCCGCCGGGGCCGCTGTCGAAGAACGCGATGGCCGTTCGCTCGGTCACCGTGATCTCGACCGTGTTCGGCCAGGAGCGCGACACCTCGACCGTGGCGATGCCCGGCATCCCGGCCACCCGGTCGCGGATCTCGTCGGCGTCCAGGCGCAGCAACGGCTTGTCGGCCGGGACCGCCGCCACCGCGCGGATCTGGTCCGCGGTCACCGTGCGCGCCCCCGCCACCGCGACGTCCTTGACCCCCAGCATCGAGCTGAAGAACAGCAGGTAGACGCCCGCGACGACGGTCAGGACGGTGAGCAGCGCGACCCACCGGCGGCGGATCTCCACCTGCCGGTTGGGCCGGGTGGGCCGGGTGCGCGGCGCCGTCTTGACCCGTGCGGCGCGGGTGCGGCGGCGCTCCTCTTCGGACCGCCGCCCGCGCCGTTCCCGCGCCAGGGCAGCGCGATCCCGCTCGTCCTCTTCGGACGGACGGCGGCGTTCCCTGGTCGGACTCATGGTGTCAGCGCTTGTCCAGCTCGGCGAGGATCTCCGGGCCCAGCTGCGTCACGTCCCCGGCGCCCATGGTGACGACGAGGTCGCCACCGCGCACGAGCCCGGCCACCAAGCCGGCGGCGACGTCGAACGCGGGCTCGTAGTGCACCGGCACGGTCACGCCGTCGGCGATCAGCGCACCGGTGACACCCGGCTCGGGCTCCTCGCGGGCGCCGTAGACGTCCAGCACGACGACCTCGTCGGCCAGCGACAGCGCCGCGGAGAACTCCTTCGCGAACAGCTTGGTCCGCGAGTACAGGTGCGGCTGGAACACGACGACGACCCGGCCGGACCCGGCCGCGGTCCGGACCGCGCGCAGCTGCGCGGCCACCTCGGTCGGGTGGTGGGCGTAGTCGTCGTAGACGCGGACGTCGCCGGCGCGGCCCTTGAACTCGAAGCGGCGCCGGACGCCGCCGAACGCGGCCAGCCCCTCGGCCAGTTCGGTCGCCGGCGCGCCCAGCTCGAGCCCGGCCAGCAGCGCGGCGACCGCGTTGAGCGCCATGTGCTCACCCGGCACGGCGACCCGCACCGACAGCTCGGCGCCGTCCAGCGCCAGGCGGACGACGCCGCCGTCGGGCGCCGGGGTGTACTCCAGCACGCGGGCGTCGCCCTCGCCGGTGACCGAGCGGCCGTAGCGGCGCACCCGGACCCCCAGCTTCTCGGCTTCCTCGCCCAGCTCGTCCGCGGCGGCGTCGTCACCGCACACGATCAGCAGCCCGCCCGGCACGATCCGCGCGACGAAGTCGGTGAAGACCTTCGTGTAGGCCTCGGCCGTGCCGTGGTGGTCCAGGTGGTCGGGCTCGACGTTCGTCACGACCGCGACCGACGGCGAATACGTCAGGAACGAGCCGTCGCTCTCGTCGGCCTCGGCGACGAAGACGCCGCCCTCGCCGTGGTGGGCGTTGGCGCCGGACTCGTTGAGGTCGCCGCCGATGGCGAACGACGGGTCGAGCCGGCAGTGCTGCAGCGCCACGGTCAGCATCGACGTCGTCGACGTCTTGCCGTGCGTACCCGCGATGCAGGCGACGCGGTGGCCTGCCATCAGCCCGGCCAGCGCCTGCGCCCGGTGCAGCACCGGGATCCCCGCCGCGCGGGCCGCGGCCAGCTCGGGGTTGGTCTCCTTGATCGCCGTCGAGACGACCACCGACGACGGCGGCTCGGCCAGCGCGGAAAGGTTCTCGGCGCGCTGGCCGATGAACAGCTCGGCGCCCTGGGCCCGCAGCGACAGCAGCGCGCGCGACTCCTTCGCGTCCGAGCCCGACACGAACGCGCCCCTGGCCAGCAGGATCCGCGCGATGCCGGACATGCCGGCCCCGCCGATCCCGATCAGGTGCGCCCGGCGCAGCTCTTCAGGCAACTCAGGCACCGGCGGCCTCCAGGACGATGCGGGCGAGGGTCTCGTCGGCTTCGCGGTGGCCCATGCCGGCCGCGGCCGCGCTCATCTTCGCGACGCGGTCGGGGTCGGTGACCAGCGGGACGACCAGCTCGGCGACCTTGGCCGGGCTCAGGTCGGCGTCCTCGACCATCAGCGCGGCACCGGCGTCGACGGCGGGCCGCCCGTTGGAGGCCTGCTCGCCGTTGCCGATCGGCAGCGGGACGAACACCGCGGGCAGCCCGACCGAGCTCACCTCGGCGACGGTCATCGCGCCCGAGCGGCAGATCGCGACGTCCGCCGCCGCGTAGGCCAGGTCCATCCGCTCCAGGTACGGCACCGGCACGTACGCCGGCTTGCCCGGGAACTCCTGCACGACCAGGGTGTTCTTCGGCCCGTGCGCGTGCAGCACGCCGACCCCGGCGTCGGCCAGGTCCTTCGCCGCGCCGGACACCGCGGCGTTGATCGACTGCGCGCCCTGCGAACCGCCGAACACCAGCAGCGTCGGCGCGTCGGGGTCCAGCCCGAAGTGCGCGCGGGCCTCGGCGCGCAGCCCGGCGCGGTCCAGCGACGTGATCGACCGCCGCAGCGGGATCCCGACGACCTCGGCGTTCGGCAGCGTCGTCCCGGGGACGGCGACGGCGACGCGCTTGGCGAACCGCGCGCCGACCTTGTTGGCCAGGCCGGCCGACTTGTTGGCCTCGTGCACCACGATCGGGACGCGCCCGCGCGCGGCCAGGTAGGCGGGCAGGGCGACGTAGCCGCCGAAGCCGACGACGACGTCCGCGCCGACCCGGTCCAGCACCTCACGGGTCTTGCGCACCGAGTCGCGGACCTTCAGCGGCAGCCGCAGCAGCTCCGGCGTCGGCTTGCGCGGCAGCGGCACCGGCGGGATCAGCTCCAGGTCGTAACCGCGGGCCGGGACGAGCTTGTTCTCCAGGCCGCGCTCGGTCCCGAGGGCGATCACGGTCGCGTCCGGGCGCAGCCGCATGACGGCGTCGGCCAGGGCGAGGGCGGGTTCGATGTGTCCTGCGGTGCCACCTCCGGCGACCACGACCACAGGCCCTCTGCCCGCGGCTTCTCGCTCGGTTCCCTTGACGGGCTTACTCACCAATGACCTCTCCGGTTCGCGGTACTCCGGGTACCACGGCTCGCTGTTGTCCGCGCGGCCCCGCCGCGAGCGGTGCTCGTGCGGGTCGTGCTCGTCCGTGCCGCGCTGCGGCGCACCGGCTCGCGGACCGACCTGCGCCGTTCCTGCGCCGGGGCGGCCCGCGCCGCACGGGGCGCGGGCCTGGCCGCCTTCGCCCCGGAGCGCGCCGCACCCTTGCGGGTGGCGGGCGGGCGGTACGGATCGGGCGCGGGCAGCCGCAGCAGGCGTCCGAATTTACCCGGCCCCTGTGTGCGCAGCGCGGCCACCGCCTCCGGTTCGTGCCGGGCGGCGTTCGCGAGCACCCCCATGATGAGCATGGTGATCACCAGCGACGTCCCGCCGTAGGAGATCAGCGGCAGCGTGACGCCGGTGACCGGCAGCAGGCCGACTACGTAACCGATGTTGATGCCGGCCTGCGCGACCAGGAACACCGTCAGCGTGCCGGCGACGATCCGGATCCACGGGTCGATGTTGCGGGTGGCGATCCGCAGGCCCACGATCGCGACCCCGGCGAACAGGCTCAGCACCACGGTGCAGCCGATGAAGCCGAGCTCCTCGCCGATCAGCGCGAAGATGAAGTCGTTCTGGACGTTCGGCAGGTAGCTCCAGCTGGCCGCGCCCTGGCCGAGGCCCTTGCCGAACAGCCCGCCGTCGGCCAGCGCCAGCTTGGCCTGGTTGGCCTGGAAGCCCTCGGCGCTGGTGTCGGCGTCCGGCGAAAGGAACGACATGACGCGGGCGAGCCGGTAGGGCGCGATCAGGGCGAGCACGAGCACGCCGGCCAGGCCGCCCGCGAGGATCACGCCGAACAGCCGTTTCGGCGCGCCGGCGAACCACAGCAGCGCCAGCAGGACGACGGCGAGGGTGACCGTGCCGCCGAGGTCGGGCTGCAGCATGACCAGGGCGAACATCAGCAGCGCGATGGGCACGACCGGCACCAGCAGGTGCCGCCACTGGTGGATCACGTTGTACTTGATCACCAGGATGTGCGCGCCCCAGAACGCCAGCGCGACCTTCGCGGCCTCGACCGGCTGGAAGGTGAAGTCGCCGATCCGGAACCAGCCCTGCGAGCCGTTCACCGTCGACCCCAGCGGGGTCAGGACCAGCACCAGCAGCCCCAGGCAGACGACCGTCGCGGTGGCCGACATCGCCCGGATCCGCTCCAGCTTGACCCGCAGGCCCAGCCAGAACACGACCGAGCCGATGGCCACGAACACCAGGTGCTTGATGAACAGCGAGTACACCCCGCTGCCGGTCTTCGGGTTGTAGGACTCGACCGACGACGCCGAGAGCACCATGACGGCGCCGATCACGGTGAGCACGCCGGTGAGGGCGAGCACGAGGTGGAACGACGCCAGCGGGCGCGAGAGCCACGCGGTCAGCGCGGACCGGAAGGCGACGAAGCCGCTCTCCTTGCGCTCGCGGCGCGGCCGCTGCGTCTTGGGCTTGGGTGTCTTGGGCTCAGTGACCGTCACTCGGCTCCCCCGCTGCGTCGTCGCGGAGGACGTGCACCGCCGCGGCGAACGCGTCGCCGCGCGCGCCGTAGTTCGGGAACATGTCCAACGACGCCGCGGCGGGTGCCAGCAGCACCACGTCACCTGGCCGGGCCATCGCGCTGGCCGCACTCACCGCCGCAGTCATGGGTTCATGGTCACCCGGACGGAGGCTGTTCACCGGGACATCCGGCGCGTGTCGCGCGACCGCGGCGGCGATCACGGGTGAATCGACACCGAGTAGCACAACTCCGCGGAGGCGGCCGGCGATACTGCTCACGAGTTCGTCGACCGAGGCGCCCTTGAGCTGGCCCCCGGCGATCCACACGATGCTCTGGTGCGCGCGCAGCGACCCGGCGGCCGCGTGCGGGTTGGTCGCCTTCGAGTCGTTGACGTACCGGACGCCGGCGACCTCGGCCACCTCGACGGCCCGGTGCGGCGCGGGCTGGTACTCGCGCAGGCCCTTCAGCACGGCCTCCGGGGAGACGCCGTGGGCGCGGGCCAGCGCGGCCGCGGCGAGGGCGTTCGAGACGTTGTGCGGGCCCGCCGGGCGGACGTCGGCGAGGGTGGCCAGCTCCTCCGCGCTGGTCGCCGGGTCGGCGACGAACGCGCGGTCGACCAGCAGGTCTTCGACGATCCCCAGCTCACCGGCCCGAGGGGTGTCGAGCCGGAAGCCGACGGGGCGGGCGCTCTCCGGGGCGTGCGCCCCGGCGATCCGGGTGGACCACTCGTCGTCGGCGTTGTGCACGGCGATCTTGGCGCGGGTGTAGACGCGCCCCTTGGCCGCGGCGTACTCGTCCATCGAGCCGTGCCAGTCGATGTGGTCCTCGGCCAGGTTCAGCACGACGGCCGCGTCCGGGGCCAGCGTCGAGGACCAGTGCAGCTGGAAGCTCGACAGCTCGACGGCCAGCACGTCGTAGCCCGCGCGGACCGCGTCGAGGGCCGCGTAGCCGATGTTCCCGCAGGCCACGGCGTTGGCGCCGGCCGCTTTGAGGATCGACTCGAGCATGCCGGCGGTGGTCGTCTTGCCGTTGGTGCCGGTCACCACGAGCCAGGACGGCGGGTGCTCGCGCAGCTGCCCGACCCGCCAGGCCAGCTCGACGTCGCCGATCACCTCGACCCCCGCCTCGGCGGCGGCGACCAGCAGCGGCGACGTCGGCCGCCAGCCGGGGCTGGTGACGACGAGGACGACGTCGGCGGGCGGCTCGGTCAGCCCGGGCACCAGCTCGGCGCCCAGGCCGTCCAGCTCGGCCAGGCGCTCGGCGTTGCCGTCGGTGACGGTGACGCGCGCGCCCAGGTCGGTGAGCACGGGCACGATCGACTTCCCGGTGACCCCCGCACCGGCGACCAGGACGTGACGACCGGCGATGTCCACGGTCAGCCCCCGAAGCCCAGCTGTTCGCTGTAGAACAACCCGAGCCCGAACATGCAGCAGATCGCCGAGAGCAGCCAGAACCGGATGATGACCGTGGTTTCCGCCCACCCGGCGAGCTCGAAGTGGTGGTGGAACGGGGCCATCCGGAACAGCCTTCGCCGGGTCGTCCGGAACACCGCGATCTGCGCGACCACCGAGATCATCTCGACCATGAACAGGCCGCCGATGACGATGGCGAGCAGCTCGGTGCGGGTGGTCATGGACAGGCCGGCGACCAGGCCGCCGAGGGCCAGCGAGCCGGTGTCGCCCATGAAGATCTTCGCCGGGGCCGCGTTCCACCAGAGGAACCCGACGCAGGCACCGGTCGCCGCGGCGGCGACCACCGCCAGGTCCAGCGGGTCGCGGACGTCGTAGCAGGCGGGCGCCGGGCCGTTCGCGCAGTTGAGGCGCTCCTGCCAGAACGCGATGACGACGTAGGTCGCCAGCACCATCGCCGCCGAGCCACCGGCCAGGCCGTCGAGGCCGTCGGTGAAGTTCACCGCGTTCGACCAGCCGGAGATCACGACGTAGCAGAAGAGCACGAAGATCACCGCGGGGAAGGTGATCAGCGCGAGGTCGCGGACGTAGGAGAGGCTCTCCGACGCCGGCGTGATGCCGCGCTCGTCGGCGAAGTTCAGCGCCAGGACCGCGAACGCGACCGTGACCACCAGCTGGCCGACCAGCTTCGCGGTCTTGTTCAGCCCCAGGTTGCGCTGCTTGCGGATCTTGATGAAGTCGTCGAGGAACCCGACGATGCCCAGGCCCACCGCCAGCAGCAGCACGAGCAGCCCGGAAGCCGTCGGCGCGCCGCTGCGGGAGTTGAACATCCAGTTGATCAGGTGCGCGGCGAAGTACCCGACGACCATCGCGATGATGATCGCGACACCGCCCATGGTCGGGGTACCGCGCTTGGACTTGTGTCCCTGGGGGCCTTCCTCGCGGATCTCCTGGCCGAAGCCCTGCCGGGAGAAGACCCGGATCAGGTAGGGCGTCAGCATGATGGAGACCAGCAGGCCCGCCGCGGCCGCGATCAGGATGCTGATCACGAGTCACCACCGTTCGAGCGATTCTCGGAGTTGTCGGTTTCCCGGGGTTCGAGCAGGGCTTCGGCGACCCGCCAGAGGCCGGCGGCCTTGGAGGCCTTCACCAGCACCACGTCCCCGGGGCGGAGCTGATCATGCAGCAGGGCGATCGCGGCCCCGACGTCGGGTACCAGGGTCGATTCCTCGCCCCAGGAACCCTCCTGGAACGCGCCCTGGTGCATGGCCGCCGCCTCGGGGCCGATCACGACGAGCTTGGCGATGTTGAGCCGGACGACCAGGCGGCCGATCTCGTCGTGCGCGGTGACCGCGTCCGCGCCGAGCTCGCCCATCACGCCGAGCACGGCCCAGGACCGCCGGCCGCTCTCCCGCGTCATCGCCGCGAGGGCCTTCAGGCCGGCCCGCATCGACTCGGGGTTGGCGTTGAACGAGTCGTTGAGGATCGTGACGCCGTCTTCGCGCGTCACGACCTCCATGCGGCGCGCGGACCGCCGTTCGAGGCCCGAGAGCCGCGCGGCGATCTCGTCCGGGGTCGCGCCCAGTTCCAGGGCGACGGCGGCGGCGGAGAGCGCGTTGCCGACGTGGTGCTCGCCGTGCAGGGGCAGCGTGACGTCGGCCTCGCCGGCCGGGGTGACCAGCCGGAACGACGCGCGGGCCTGCTCGTCGAGCGTGATGCCGGTGGCCCTGATCTGGGCGGACGGGCTCTCGCCGACGTACACCACCCGGGCCTTCGTGCGGCTCGCCATGGCGCTGACCAGCGGGTCGTCGGCGTTCAGGACCGCGACGCCGTCCGCGGGCAGGGCCTCGACGAGCTCGCCCTTGGTCTTCGCGATGCCTTCGCGCGAGCCGAACTCGCCGACGTGCGCGCTGCCGACGTTGAGCACCACGCCGATCTTCGGCGGCGCGATCTCGGCGAGGTGGGCGATGTGCCCCGGGCCGCGTGCGGACAGCTCCAGCACCAGGTGCCGGGTCCGCGCGTCGGCCCGCAGGGCGGTCCAGGGGTGCCCGAGCTCGTTGTTGAACGACCCGGGCGGCGCGACCGTCGGGCCGAGCGGCTCCAGCAGCTGCGCGATGACGTCCTTGGTCGACGTCTTGCCGGAGGAGCCGGTGACGCCGACGACGGTCAGTTCGCCCTCGGCCAGGCGCTGGACGACGTACCGGGCGAGCTTGGCGAGCGCGCCCAGCACCGCGGCGCCGGAGCCGTCCTTGTCGCCGGTCAGCGCGACCGACCGCTCGTGGGCCTCGCCCGCGGCCAGCGGCGGGACGACGATCGCGGGCGCGTCGACCTCGCGGGCGGCCAGCACGGCCACGGCGCCGGCCTCGACGGCCTGCGCGGCGAAGTCGTGGCCGTCGACCTTCTCCCCCGGCAGGGCGACGAACAGGCCGCCTGGGGTGAGCTGCCGCGTGTCGAACTCCACGCTGCCGGTGACCTGCGCGCCCGGTTCGGCGCGGTGCAGCCGGCCGCCGACGACGTCGGCGATCTCGGCCAGGCTGAGCACGATCACACATTCACCTCGAGTTTGTTTCTGATGGCCGCGGCCAGCTCGTCGCGGTCGGAGAACGGGTGCACGACGCCACCGGCCTCCTGGCCGGACTCGTGCCCCTTGCCGGCGAGGAAGACGATGTCGCCCGGCCCGGCGAGCGCGACGGCGTGGGCGATGGCTTCGCGCCGGTCGCCGATCTCGACGACCTCGCCGCCCTCGGCGGGCCCGACCGCGCGGGCGCCGGCCAGCATCGCCGCGCGGATCGCCGCGGGGTCCTCGGAACGCGGGTTGTCGTCGGTGACGATCAGGACTTCGCTGCGGCGGGCCGCCGCCTCGCCCATCATCGGGCGCTTGGCGGTGTCCCGGTCGCCGCCGCAGCCGAGCACGGTGATGATCCGGCCCTCGGTGCGGGCCCGCAGGGCGTCGAGGCCCTGGGCGACCGCGGCCGGCTTGTGGGCGTAGTCGACGACGGCGGTGAACTCCTGGCCGACGTAGACCCGCTCCATCCGGCCCGGCACCTGCACCTCGGCGAGGCCGGTGACGATGTGCTCCAGGCTCACGCCCGCGGTGCTCAGGATCGCGGCCGCGAGCACGGCGTTGGCGACGTTGAACTCGCCGGGCAGCGGGATCTTCGCCGCGGCGCTCTGGCCGTCCGGGCCGTGCAGGGTGAACGTCTGCTCGCCGTGCGGGGTGGCCTCCAGGTCCGTGGCCTTCCAGGCGGCCTCGGTGCCCGGGTCCGTCGTCACGGTGATCGTCTGCGGCGTGAGCAGGGCCTGGCCCCACGCGCTGTCGACCACGACGACCTCGCTGGTCGAGCGGCCGTCGAACAGCAGCGACTTCGCGGCGAAGTACTCCTGCATGTCCTTGTGGAAGTCCAGGTGGTCCTGGGAGAGGTTGGTGAACGCGCCGACCGCGAACCGGGTGCCGTTGGCGCGGCCCAGCGCGAGCGCGTGGCTGGAGACCTCCATCGGCACGTGCGTGACCCCGCGCTCCAGCATCACCGCGAGCAGCGCCTGCAGGTCCGGCGCCTCGGGCGTGGTGAAGCCGCTGACCAGGCGTTCGCCGGCGATCCGCGTCTCGACCGTGCCGATCAGGCCGGTGGTGAGGCCGGCGGCCTGCAGCCCGGCGTCGACCAGGTAGGACGTCGTGGTCTTGCCGGACGTACCGGTGACGCCGAGGACGGCCAGCCGCAGCGACGGCTCGCCGTAGATCCAGGCGGCGATCTCGCCGAGGGCGGCGCGCGGGTCGGCGTGGACCAGGATCGGGACACCGGCGTCGCGCAGGGCGGGCCGCTCGGCGCCCGCGGCGTCGGTGAGCACCGCGACGGCGCCGGCGGCGACCGCCTGGTCGCTGAAGTCGGCACCGTGGGCGCGGGCCCCCGGGAGCGCGGCGAAGAGGTCGCCGGGCAGCACGTGCTGGGCCCGCAGCGTGGTGCCGGTGACGGTGAGGTCGGCGGCGTCGGGGCTGTCGGCGATGAGGCGGGCGTCCGCCCTGGCGAGGAGGGTCGCCAGCGGGACCGGGTCGATGCGCGCCGGGCGGGGCGGCGCGGGGACCGCTTTCACCGGGCTTTCCGGCACCTGGGAACTGGACGAGGACACGGACACGGCCAAGAGGCTACCGGCGGCCGTTCCGGGCCCCCGCACGCGGTACGGCGATTGCGCGCTGCTGAGGCACATGTGCTAGGCGACGCCACGGACCTTGTTGCCCCGCAAGGACTTCCCCCGCGCTCCGGACCGATGTGGACGATGGGCGCGAAAAAGCCCCCTCACCCGCGTGAGGGGGCTTTGACGCACAGTGCTTACTGGACGATGAGCGGGACCTCGGGCGACGGGCCGTCCGACAGCGGGATCTGGTACCGCTGCGTCAGGTACGACGCGATGCTGTGGAACAGCGGCGCGGCGGAGTGCCCGACCGGCAGCGTCGTGTCCGGCGCGTCCAGCCGGATGCCCACCACGAACCGCGGGTGGTCGGCGGGCAGGATGCCGGCGAAGGTGATGTTGTACAGGTGGTCGCTGTAGGCCTTCGTCCGCGGGTCGACCTGCTGGCCGGTGCCCGTCTTGCCGGAGATCTGGTAGCCCTCGACCGCCGCCGTCGGCGCGGTGCCCTTCTGCAGGCCCTTGCCGTTCTGGGCGACCGCGCGCATCATGTCGCGCACCGTCTTCGCCGTCTGCGGGCTGACCACTTGGACGCTCTTCGGCGCCGGCTCGGGCACCGTCGTCCCGTCCGGGTTGACCTTCGCCTTGACGATCCGGGGTTCGACGCGCAGGCCGTCGTTCGCGATCGCCTGGTACATCCCCGCCATCTGCAGGACGGTCATCGACAGGCCCTGCCCGATCGGCAGGTTGCCGAACGTCGTCGCCGACCACTGGCTGCGCGCGGGCACCACGCCGGCGCTCTCGCCGGGGAGGCCGACGCCGGTGCGCTGGCCGAGGCCGAACCGCTTGAGCAGCTCCGAGTAGTGCTCCTCGCCGATCTTCTGGGCGAGCAGCAGCGTGCCGATGTTGGACGACTTGGCGAAGATGCCGGCGGTGGTGAACGTCTGCGTGCCGTGGGTCCAGGCGTCGTGCACCGTCTTGTCGGCCACCTGCAGCGCGCCGGGCACCTGGATCGTCGACTCCGGCGTCGCGATGCCTTCGTCGATCGCGCCGGTGGCGGTGACGACCTTGTTGACCGAACCCGGTTCGAACGGCGTGGTCACCGCGGGGTTGGCCAGGTCTTCGTTGGTCCAGGTCGTCTGGTCGTTGGGGTCGAACGTCTTGTCGTTGGCCAGCGCGTAGACCTCGCCGGTCTTGGCGTCCAGCACGACCGCCTGCCCGCCCTTGGCGTGCGACTGCTGGACGTAGTCCGACAGCTGGCGCTGTACCTCGTACTGCAGGTCGGAGTCGACGGTCAGCTCGAGGTCCGAGCCGGGGACCGCGGCCTGCAGGTCGTGCTCGGTGCCCGGGATGACGACGTTGTCGCTGCCGTTCTTGGTGTTGACCATCATCCGGCCCGGCGTACCCGCCAGGTCGTTGTCGCGCAGCAGCTCCAGCCCGACCAGGCCGTGCAGGTTGTGCTTGGAGACGTCGGGGTCGTCGGAGCGCCAGTTCGCGGCGCCGACGATGTTCGAGGCCAGGCTGCCGCCCGGGTACTCGCGCAGCGCCCGCTTTTCGACGCCGATCCAGGCGAAGTGCTTGACGATGTCGGCGGCGATCGACGGCTCGACGTTGTTCACCAGGTAGGTGAAGGACGCCTGCTTGTGGAACAGGTCCAGCAGCTGCTGCTCGCCGATGACGTTGGGCAGCTTGCCGGCGATGTACTTCGCGGCGGCGGCGGTTTCGTTGTCGAAGGTCTTCTGGGTGCCGGGGTTCTTCGTCGCGAAGTCGTCCATGCTCTTGCGCAGCGCCTTGAGGTTCACCGAAAGCGTGCGCACCTCGACGCTGAACGCCAGCTTGGCGCCACTGCGGTCCACAATGGACCCGCGCTGGGCGGGGATGTCGATGGTCTGGGTGCGCTGCCGTTCGGCCGCGGCGGACAGCGCCCCGGCCTCGAACCACTGCACCTGCACCAGTTTCCCGCCCGCGACGAGGAGCACGGCGACCAGCAGCAGGCGCACGGCGGAGAACCGGGTGCGGTTGCCGCCGTTGCCCCGGCGTGCGGCCGCGCTGCGCGTCCCGGCGGCGTAGGTCCGCCGCGCGCTCCCCGCGGAGCGCGCGCGGACCTGTCCCCCGCTCGAAGCCCTCACTGACCGGCCCCCGGCTGCTGCTGCGGCGGCTGCTGCTCCTCGGCGGGCACGGCGGGCTGGTCGCCCTCGATCGGCGCGCCCTGCTGGGACTGCGTGCCCGCGGCGGGCGCGGCCGGCGGCGCGACCGGCACCGCCGGGGTGTCCGCCTTCGCCTTCTTGGGCTCGCCGACGAGCGAGGTCTTGCCGTCCGGGCCGACGACGATCCGCGCCGGGTCGCCACCGGGCACCATGCCCTGCTGCTGGGCCGCGGGGGCCAGCGAAGCGGGCGACTCGGCCTTGGCGACGTCGCGCTGGAGCTGCTCCTTCGTCTCGGCCAGGCTCGCGTTGGCGGTGCGCAGCTGCTCGAGCCGGTAGGAGTCGGCGATCGCCTGCGTGGACAGCCACAGCGTGGTGGCCACGCCGACGGCCAGCAGCGCCATCATCATCAGCACGAACGAGGCCCGTGACTTGGGCAGCCGCAGCTTCAGCTTGAGCTTCGGCGCGGGCGTCCCCGGTGCGGCCTTCGGTTCCGGGCGCGGCTCGCGCTCCTTGAGCAGGTCGGCCCGCTGGGCGCGGCGCGCGTAGGCGCGCTCGGCCGCGGACGTGCGGCCGCGCGAACCGCGCCGGGGCGCGGCCTTGCCCGGCTGGGTGGTCTGCGGGTCCGGCTCGACGGTGGTCGAGGTGCGGGCGGCGTCGCTGCGTCCCCGCGTCGCCGGCGCGGCCCGGCGGCGGGACTTCGTGGGAGCGGTCATCGCGGCTCTCCGATCCTCTCTGCGGCCCGCAGCCGCACCGAGGCGGCGCGCGGGTTCCGTTCGATCTCCTCTTCGCCGGCCTTCTCGGCCCCGCGGGTCAGGAGCTTCAGCTCAGGTCCGTGTCCGGGCAGCTCGACCGGCAGTCCTTCCGGGGTGCGCGACTTCGCGAGCTCGGCCAGTGCTTGCTTGACGAGCCGGTCCTCCAGGGACTGGTAGGACTCGACGACGATCCGTCCGCCCGTCTTCAGGGCACCCAGCGCGGCCGGCATGGCCCGGCGGAGCACTTCGAGCTCGCCGTTGACCTCGATCCGCAGCGCCTGGAAGGTGCGCTTGGCCGGGTGCCCGCCGGTGCGGCGGGTGGCGGCCGGGACGGCGTCGTAGAGCAGCTCGACGAGGCGCCCGCTGGTGGTGAACGGCTCCTGTTCCCGGGCTTTAACGACGGCCTTGACGATCCGCTGCGCGAAGCGTTCCTCGCCGTAGTCCCGCAGGATCCGGATCAGCTCGCCGGGCGCGTAGGTGTTCAGCACGTCGGCGGCGGTGAACCCGGTGGTCGGGTCCATCCGCATGTCCAGCGGGGAGTCCTTGGCGTAGGCGAACCCGCGCTCGGCCCGGTCCAGCTGCATGGAGGAGACGCCGAGGTCGAACAGGATGCCGTCGGCCTTCGCGAGGTTCAGCCCGTCGAGGGCCTCGGGGAGTCCGTCGTAGACGGTGTGGACGAAGTCGACGCGGTCACCGTGCCGCGCGAGGCGCTCCGCGGACTTCTCGAGCGCGGCCGGATCGCGGTCCAGGGCGACCAGGCGGAGGCGCGGGAACGCTTCGAGGAGGGCGTCGGAATGCCCGCCGAGGCCGACGGTCGCGTCCACCAGGACGGCGTCGCGGTCGGCGAAGACGGGGGTGAAGAGCTCGACGATGCGCGCCAGCAGTACCGGGACGTGCTCGGGTGCCGTCATGTGTTCCCTCCCCCTCTCTCGCCTGGGCGGCCCGGGGGAAATATGGCGGATGCCGTCAGGTCCCTGTCCGCCCGCTGCGGACCTGGTACCGGGGAAGGTGCACCAGGGCTGTTGAGCGGACAGAGGCCTCACGGCATCCGGGTGGGCTTCCCCCTCGTCGCGCGGGCGGTGAACCTCTTCGTCCCCCGACGACGAAGGTGCACCGCGACCGCACGCCTAGAAGACGCCCGGCAGTACTTCCTCTCGAGCCTTCGCGTAGCTGTCTTCGTGTTCTTCCAGGTAGCCCTGCCACGCTTGGGCGTCCCAGATCTCCAGCCTGGTGATCGCCCCGATCACCACGCACTCCTTGCTGAGCCCCGCGTAGCGGCGAAGCTCGGACGCGATGGTGATGCGCCCCTGGCCGTCCGGCCGTTGCTCGTCCGTCCCGGCGAACAGGTAGCGCTGGTAGGCCCGAACCGCCTCGTTCGTGAACGGGGCCTCGGCGACCTTGCGCGCCATCTGCTCGAACTCGGCGCGGGGGAAGACGAAGAGGCAGTGGTCCTGCCCCTTGGTGAGCATCAGCCCGCCGGCCAAGGCGTCGCGGAACTTCGCGGGCAGCGCGAGCCGCCCCTTGTCGTCCAGCTTCGGGGTGTGGGTGCCGAGGAACACGGCCTCCACCTCCCTACCGCACCCGGTGGCGAACCACCGTCTACGGCTCCAGGGCTTCCCTTCCGCCCCACTGGCCACCACCGTACCCCACTTTTCACCACAGTCAACGCGAGAAACCGGCGGCTCACTCCGTCGTGTGTTCCGTTTTTGCAGGTCAACGAGGTGGGGGCAGGTGGAGGGCCCAGTGGGGCCCGGTGGCCAAGATCCCCCTCGGCGGGGTCCGGAGCAACCTCAGCTGTTCCCCATGCGTCCGCATAACGGCCGCGAAGGAACCCAGAGGCCCCTAGTGGGGCCCCGTGGGGGAACCCGGTGGGGCCAAGTGGGGCTCCCAGGTGGGTCCCGGTGGGGGCCCCGCAGCCCCGAACCCACCGCCGCCCAAAGGTCTTGAATGAGTCATTCAGGACCTCCGAAGACCTGAATGACTCATTCAAGACCTTTGGCGAGGCAGACGAGTTGTCCACAGGCCCAACCGGTGACGGCGAGTAGTCCACAGATTGCGGAATGCACTGTCGGCCGACCGAGGTCAGCGCGACGATCTTCGGGTGAGCAGACAAACCTGGGCCCGAGACGCGGAGGCGCTCTTCGCGGCGAGCAGACTGGGCGTCATCACCGTGGCGCACCTGGAATCCCTCGGCGTACCACAGCGGACGAGTTATCGGCGGTGCCTTCCCGGCCGGCCGTGGCAGCGGCTCCTCCCCGGGGTGGTCCTGCTCCGCACCGGCGAGCCCACACGCCGACAGCTGGTCGAAGGCGCGCTCCTCTACTGCGGCGACCGGGCACTGGTCACGGGAGTGGAGTCCTGCCGGCGCCAAGGGCTGCGGCGGCCGGCTCGGCCGGGCGAACCGATCCACCTCCTCCTGCCCGCTCATCTGAAGACCACCAGCAGCGGGTACGTCCTCGTCGAACGAACGACGCGGATGCCCGCCGCGATCCCCGTCGACGGTCTGCCTCTGGCCCCCGTGGTCCGGTCGGTGCTCGACGAATGCCGCCGGTCGACCAACCGCGGGGCGGTCCGGGCTTTGCTGGCCGAGGCCGTGCAGCAGCTGAGGATCGACCCGGCCGATCTCTCGACCGAGCTGGAGAGCGGCAGCACCAGGGGCAGCGCCCTGCCGCGCTCGGTGCTGCGGGAGATCACTCATGGCGCACGGTCGGCCGCCGAAGCCGACGCCCTGGCCCTGCCGCGCCGTGCCGGCTTGCCCGAGCCGGTGTGGAACTTCGAACTCCGCGACGAGCGGGGCCGGTACGTCGCCACCCCGGACGCGTGGTGGGACGACGTGGCCCTGGCCTGGGAGATCGACTCGTACGAGTTCCACTTCGAACAGCCCGGGTACGCCGCGACACTCGCTCGCAACAACCGCTACGCCGCGGCAGGCGTTTCCGTGGTGCAAACGGTGCCGAGCAAGCTCCGCGCGGACCCCGACGCGGTCATCGCCGAGTTGGTCGCCGCCTACCGTGCCGCGGCGATCCGGCCCCGTCCCCCGGTGCGGCTGGCGTCTTGAATGGACTCATTCAGGTCTTCGGGGGTCCTGAATGAGTCATTCAAGACGGGGAGCGCAAGACGGGGATGACAAGCGGGAGGGGGTCAGTCTTCGGGGGTGAGGAGGGCGGCGACCCGGGCCGCCAGGCGGGTGCTGTCCACCGGGGTCACGTTGACCCAGTCCTGCCCGCCCCGGCCCGCGGTCTGCGTGGCGCAGTACGCGCCCACGTCCGTGTCGAACCACGACAACCCGCCGATCCGCGCGACCCGCCCCGAAGGCGAACGGCGGCTGACGCTGAACGACCCCGCCGAGTACACCGGGCGCGCCTGGATCGCCAGCACCTCCCGCAGTTGCGCCGACGAAGCCGCCGAAGCGGCGCCGCGGGTGGAAAACACCGGGTCCTCCACCGTGCCCGCCAGCGCCGAGGCAGGCAGGCTCACCCCGTAGCCCGGGCCGGCCGTCAGTTCCGGGAGGACGTCGACGATCGCCGTGCAGAGCTCGGCGTCGCGGATCGCCGCCAGTGCGATCGTCTGCTCCGGCTGGGTCGCCAGGACGCCGCGGCGGCCGCGGACCGCCGTCACCGCGCGGAACGGGGCCGGGGCCGTCATGTCGGCCATCGCTTCGCACGCGACGAAGACCTCCGCCTCGGCGAGCAGCGAAAGCCGCTCCGCGAGGGCGGGCTCCAGCGATGAACCGTCGTACAGCCCGCGCTCGGCCAGGTTGTCGTACACCGCCTTGCGGACCTCGGCGCGTTCCTCCTCGGTGCCGCCGACGCTGCGCACGCTCAGCGGCTCCGGCGGGCGGTCGTGGCCGAGGTCGGTCCAGAGGATGTCGAACGCCGAGGCCGAGACGCGGATCAAGCCTGCCCCAGCGACGGCGCGGCGGGGAACGTCTCGGCCGGCACGTGGCCGTGCAGGGCCGCGTCCCGGGTGCGGAGGACGTCGATCGCCTTCTGGCGGGCGGCTTCCGCCTCGGCGCGGCGGGCCGCCAGCTCGTCGGACAGCCCCGCCAGCACGAGCAGGTTCCCGGACGACGCGGCGTCCCGGATCATCGACGCCGGGTCGTAGACCACCGGCGGCGGCATGTCGGCCCGGGCCCGCGCGGCCGCCTCCGCCTGCGCGCCGACCGCCCGGCCGACCGACGCCGAGACCGCGGCGGAGTGCGAAAGCCAGCCAGCGGCGCGGCCGAGCGCGGCCCGCGCCGCGTCACCCGCGCCGCCCTGCCAGTTCTCCTGCGACGACGTGATCAGCCCGGCCAGCTCGGCGGTCGATTCCTGCAGCCGTTTCGCCAGCTCGTCCCAGCGCGCGCCCGCCTCGCCCGCGGCGACCGGGTCGTTGCCCGCCTCGACCTCCGCGGCCATGGCCTCGTGGCTGTAGGACTCGTACCGCGCGGTGGGGACGGGCGGTTGGGCGTCGGGCACGGCGCACCTCTCGTGGTCAGGGCAGTTTCGGTTCGACCAGCCCGGCCACCGTGCCCGCGCGGCGGCAGGCGAGGGGGGTGTCCGAGAAGCCGCTGTTGCTGACGTCGATCTGGACGCTGGCCGCGTCGCCGACCCCGAGCAGCACGGCGCAGGTGCCGTCGGCGGCCTTCTTGTCCATCACCTTCAGCGCGGGGTGGCTGCCGACCGTCGTCTTGGTCGCGGTCTTCTTCGCGACTTCGAGGTCGGCCAGGCCGTCGGTCTCGCTGAGGGTCACCGTGACGCCGAACGCGCCGGGCACGGTCCAGTCGCACGCGCGGGCGCCGGCGATCTCCTTGGGCTTGCCGAGCACGCTCACCCCGGCGGTCGAGCGATCCTGGGGACCGAGCAGCGTGCACGGGTCCATCGCGGCCAGGCCGGTCCACGCGACGGGCGGCGTCGACGACGACGGCGGGGCCGACGTGACGGGCCCGGGCCCGGTTCCGGGCGAGGCCTGCCCGCAGCCGGCGAGCGCCACGAGCACGACCGGGACCCACAAGAGACGCAAGCGATCAGCCACCCGAGCAGTCCACCCCGTCCGCTGCCTGCTCGTCGGCGTGCTGGTACTTCGCCAGCGCCTCCGAGATCCGGAGCTTGAGCGTCTCCAGCTCCTTGCCGAACGCCGTCAGCTGCTGCACGGCCGACCCCTGGCCGCCGATGCCGTACTCGGCCATGAACCGGCCGAGCTCCCCCGCGTACCCCCCGCCGAGCGGGACCGTCCGGCCGAGCACCTTGGCTTCGCGGACCATCTCGCCGACGGTGTCCTGCAGCTGGCCGAGCTTCGCGAAGGCGTCCGCGGCCAGCTCGGGCGCGACCGCGAAGCCGCGCAAGTCGAACGGCGGTTGCGCTCGCGCCTCGCTCATAAGCGGTTACGCCTCTCCGTAGCCGGGCGACCTCGAAACGCAGCATACGACAGTGCGGGCCGTCAGCGGGAGCACCCAGAATCGGGTGACAACACACCCGTTCGGGGTATCGTCCCTGCTTGCGCAGTGTCATCAACCGCCGTGCCGGGCGTGATTCCCCCGGGTTCGCGGGGTTCCGGCCCCTGGTTCGCCCGGGTTTGACACACTGGATGGAAGGCTGGTCGCTGCGCGCGGACAGCAGCGATGGGGGCTTCGGCCCGGCGGTGCGCACAACGCGCGCGGCCACGCGCCACCAGGAGGTCGAGTGACGTCGAGAATCCAGTCTGCGGCGCCCGGATCGGGCGAGCAGGCATCCGGGCGGCCGCCTTACCCGGCGGAGTCCACGGGCAACGGCCGGGTCGCCGGCCGCCCCGGCAGAGTGTCGCTGGACGAGCTGCACGAGACCGCCCGGCGGATCGCCGCCAACGTGGAACGCGTGCTGGTCGGCAAGCCCGACGTCATCCGGATCGCGCTGGTCACCCTGCTCGCCGAAGGCCACCTCCTGGTCGAAGACGTGCCCGGCGTCGGGAAGACGTCGCTGGCCAAGGCGCTCGCCCGGTCGATCGACTGCACGGTCAGCCGCATCCAGTTCACCCCGGACCTGCTGCCGAGCGACGTCACCGGCGTCTCCATCTACAACCGCCAGTCCGGCGAGTTCGACTTCCGCCCCGGCCCGGTGTTCGCGAACATCGTGGTGGGCGACGAGATCAACCGCGCCTCGCCGAAGACGCAGTCGGCGCTGCTGGAGTGCATGGAAGAGCACCAGGTCACCGTCGACACCTCGACCTACCGCCTCGAGCAGCCGTTCATGGTGATCGCCACCCAGAACCCGATCGAGATGGAAGGGACCTACGCCCTCCCCGAGGCCCAGCGCGACCGGTTCACCGCGCGCGTCTCCATCGGCTACCCCGACCAGCAGGCCGAGCTGGCGATGGTCGACGAGCACGCCGGCCACAACCCCCTCGAAGAGCTGCAGCCGGTGTCCGACGGCGAAACCGTGCACCGCCTGATCGAGACGGTCCGCGCCGTGCACATCGCGCCGGAGGTCCGCCGGTACGCCGTCGACGTCGTCGCGGCCACCCGGCAGGTCCCGGAGATCCGGCTCGGCGCGTCCCCGCGGGCGACGCTGCACCTCGTCCGCGCGGCGCGGGCGCAGGCGGCGCTGTCGGGCCGCGACTACGTCGTACCGGACGACCTGCACACGGTCGCGGTCCCGGTCCTGGCGCACCGCCTGGTGCTGACCACCGAAGCCCACGCGGCGCGGCGGTCGGCGACCGACGTCGTGCGCGCGGTGCTGCACCGGGTGCCGGTGCCGCAGGGCTCCCGGCCCTGATCCGGCGCTCGAAGGGGAAGAGAACGGCATGCTGCGTGCCCTGTCCGGCCTGACCACCCGCGGCCGCTGCCTCCTGGCCGCGGGGATCGCGGCCGCGGTGTGCTCGTTCGTGCTCAACGAGCGCGACCTGCTGCGCGTGGCGGTGTTCGTGGTGGCGCTGCCGCTGCTGGTCGCCGCGTTCATCTCGGCGACCCGGCTGCGCATCGGCGCCACCCGCGTGCTGCACCCGCAGCGCGTCGCGGTCGGCGGCAACGGCGAAGTGCAGCTGGAGCTGTGGCGCAGCGGCCGGCTGCCGGCCGGCGAGATCCTCCTCGAGGATGGCGTGCCGTACGCGCTGGGTTCGCGGCCGCGGTTCGTCGTCGAGCGGCTCCCGCACGACCGCCGGGTCGCGCTGCGCTACCCGCTGCAGCCGGTGCTGCGCGGGGTCCAGCAGGTCGGGCCGCTGCGCGCGACCATCACCGACCCGTTCGGGCTGTGCGAGTTCGAGCGCGAGCTGATCGGGCACTCGCGGCTGGTCGTCGTGCCCCGGGTGGTCCCGCTGTGGGGCCTGCCGAGCGGCGCGGGGATCGGTGTCGGCGACGACGGCACCGTCCGGCTGCACGCCGGGCAGGGCGAGGCCGACGTGATCGTCCGCCAGTACCGGCAGGGCGACGACCTGCGGAAGGTGCACTGGCGCTCGACCGCGCGCCGCGACGAGATCATGGTGCGCGTCGAAGAACGGCCGTGGCGCGGCGGCACCACCGTGCTGCTCGACCACCGCGCGGCCGCGCACCACGGCAGCGGCCCGGCCGCCAGCCTGGAGTGGGCGGTGTCGTTCACCGCGTCGGCCGCGCTGCACCTGCGCCGGTCCGGGCACCGCGTCCGGCTGGTCAGCGAGCACGGGATCACCCTCGCCGACACCCCCGGCGAAGGCGGCGACCACTACGACAACGTCCTGCTCGACGCGCTGGCCGCGCTGCAACCGGCGCACCAGCGGGACATCACGCTGGCCGGCGACCCCGGCGAGGGCCAGGAGCTGATCGCCGTGCTCGGCACCGTCAGCACCGAAGCCGTCCACGAACTGACCCAGTACCGCCCGCGCGGCATCCGCAGCCTCGCCGTCCTGCTCGACACGCCCACCTGGTCGGCGGGCGTGAGCGCGCCCGAACAGCGGGCCGCCGCCACCGAAGACTCGGCCGCGCTGCTGCGCGCGTCGGGCTGGGGCGTGGTGGTCGCCGGGCCGGGCTCGCCGATGCCGCAGGTCTGGGCCGAGCTCAGCCGCAGCGGCGCCCGCGGCCACACGCTGATCGGCGGTCAGCGATGAGCACTTCCGCACCCCCGCGCCCGGCGCGCCCGTCTTCTCAGCACCCGCTGTCGGCCTGGCGGAGCAGCCTGCTCGCCCCGGCCGCCGCCGGTATCGCGACGCTCTGCGCGGCGACGTCGGTGACGAGCGTCGTAGCCGGCCTGGCCTGGTTCGGCTACCTGTTCGTCGCGGTCCTGCTGATCGCCGCGACCGGGCTGGCGCTGCGCTCCCTGCAGGTGCCGACCGTCCTGGTCGGCCTCGGCCAGCTGCTGGTGCTGCTGTTCCTCATCACCGGCGCGTTCACCACGAACGGGATCCTGCAGGTGATCCCCGGCCCGGACGCGTTCGAAGAGATCGGCACGACGCTGTCCGCCGCCGCCGAGCAGATCCGGGTCGGGCTGCCGCCGGTCGAGGGCAGCCAGCCGATCCTGTGCCTGGTGACGATCCTGATCGGCCTGGTCGCCGTCCTGGTGGACACGCTCACGGTGGCCGCCGCGGCGCCGGCCGCGACCGGGCTCGTGCTGCTCTGCGTCTACGCCGTGCCGGCCGCGCTGAGCGAGGAAATGCTGCCCTGGTGGACGTTCCTGCTCGGCGGGGCGGCGTTCGCCGGTCTGCTGGCGGTCGACGGCAACCACCGGCACCGGCGCTGGCGGACCCGGGAAGCGCCGGGCCGCAGCGGCAAGCAGGGCGTGCTGTCCGCGCCGGTCGCGGTCGTCAGCGCGGCGATCGTGCTCGGCCTGTTCGGCGGCGCGATCACGTGGGTCGGCACGGTCGGGCGGATCCCCTTCGGCGCCAGCGGGAACGGCGCCGGCGCGGGCTCCGGCGGGTTCGGCATCCAGCCGTTCACCGAGCTGCGCGGGATGCTCGACCAGGGGTCCAACCGCGAGCTGTTCAAGGTCCGCGGCCTCGGCACCGACCGGCGGCTGATGCGCGCGATGACGCTGGACACCTACTACCCCAACAAGGGCTGGGGCCTGCACGACGAAGGCCGTTCGCAACAGGGCGTCCCGGTCGGGCCGCAGCTGCCGGCGGCGCCGGGCGACGACGGCAACGGCGCCGCGCGGAAGATCGACGTCGAGCCGGCGAGCTGGCGGGACAACTGGCTGCCGGTGTACGGCGCGCCGCGGGTGATCGACGGCGCGGGCAACGGCTACCTCTACGACCAGGTCAGCGGCACGGTGTTCACCACGCGCAGCGAAACCCCGCCGTCGTACACCGAATACGCGTCGCTGAAGGAACCGACGGCCGCCGAACTGCGCGTGACCCCGCGCGTCGACGACCTGCCGCCGCGCTACACGGAACTCGACCGGGTCGACGAGCGCGTCCGCGCGAAGACCCAGCAGCTGACCGCGGGGGCGGCGAACGACTTCGACCGCGCGTCGGCGATCTGGCGGTACTTCACGGCGCAGAACGGCTTCGTCTACGACACGAAGACCGCGCCGGCCAACGACGCGGACGCGCTCGCCGACTTCATCCTCAACGGCAAGCGCGGCTTCTGCGAGCAGTTCGCGTCGGCGATGGCCGTGATGCTGCGCGTGGCGGGCATCCCGTCGCGGGTGGCGATCGGCTTCACCCCCGGCGTCCAGGTCAACGACTACCTGTCGATCAGCACCCAGGACGCGCACGCGTGGGTCGAGGCGTACTTCGGCGACAAGGGCTGGGTGACGTTCGACCCGACCCCGCTGTCCGACGGCCGCGGCATCACCCCGCCGTACCTGCAGGCCGGCCCGCAGGACGGCAACCAGCCCGACGACACCCAGGTGGCGCCGAGCACGGTCCAGTCGAGCGCGGCGCCCACCGGCGTCCCGCGCGACACCGGGCAGAACCTCCCGGAGCAGGGTCCGGCGCAGACCGACACGGGCGTGCCGGGCTGGGCCTGGGTGCTGGTGGCGGTGCTGCTCACGCTGGCGGTGCTGACGACGATGCAGGTGATCCTCGCGGGCCTGCTCTACCGGAGACGACCGGAAGCCGAGCCGGAGAGCGTGCCGGCGCTGACCGGGTTCCGCGCGGTGCTGAAGAACTGGATGCCGCTGATCTCCACCGCGCTGTGGGTGGCGGTGCTCGGCGTGCTGACCTGGCTGGTGGCCTGGTGGTTCAGCCTGCTGGTCGTGCTGCTGCTGGCCGGCCTGCTGGGCCCGTCGGCGGCGCGCGACGTCGGCAGGCGACGGCGGCTGCAGGAGATCGTCGGCCACCGCCCGGGCGCGGCGGACGCGGCGTGGTCCGAGCTGCGCGCCGAGTGCGCGGACCGCGGCCTGCCGATCCCCCCGAGCGACACGGTCCGCGTGGCCGGCCAGAAGCTGGCGGCGAAGCACCACTTGGACGACGAGGGCCGCGAGGGTCTTCGCACGGTCATCGGCGTGGTGGAGCGGTCCTGGTACGGCGGCGAGGGCGAAGGCGACCCGAGGCTGCCCTCGGCGTTCGACCACCTCCGGCGGAGCCTGCACCGCAACGCGCCGCTGTCCTGGAAGGGCCGGCTGTTCCCCAAGTCTCTGTTCCGCAACCGCGACTGAAGTCCTTCACCCGGCCGGGGGTCACCCGCTGTCACCGCTGTGGGTGACCCGCCGGGGCCGGGCGTAAGAGCACACAAGAAGATCCGCGTCCGGCCTGGTGGCCGGACGCGGATCTCGTGGTCTTGCGGCGCTACTGCTCCTCGAAGCGCTGGCGGAAGCGCTCTTCCATCCGCTGGGTGAAAGAACTGCGGCGCCCGGGTTGCTTGCCCCCGCGGGTGCCCGATCCACCGCCCTTGCCGTCCCCGTCGGCGGCGTGCCGAATCGATGTGACGGCCATCATGACCCCGAAGAACATCACGAGGAACCCGAGCACGCTGATCAGCGGGATGTCGGCCACCCGGAACTGCGGCACCACCACGCCCAGCACCAGCAGGGCCACGCCCACTACGAACAGGGCGATGCCCTGAATACGCCGTCGGCGAGCGGGGCGACGCAACCGGGTGCCACGCACCGTGGATGCGAACTTGGGGTCCTCGGCATAGAGCTCGCGCTCGATTTGATCGAGCAGCCGCTGCTCATGCTCGGAGAGTGGCATCTTTCCTCCTCCGGCACAGCTGTCGCGGGCGCCGGGCCGCGCAACGTCCTGGACCCAACAGCCAACCCCAGGCGGGGTGGCACTGTCCAGGATACGAGGCCCGCGCCCGCACGACTACCCGATCCCGCATCCAGAAGGGATCGAATTGGGCTAAATCCCGCCGGAGGGGCGTTGCGGACGGTCACCATGGCCCATCGTGACCGGTTGACGGCTTGTGCGGCGATGTGGGGGAAGGGGCACGAGCGGAAGATCACCTTCCGTGAACGGCCGGCAGAGGGCGGGCTCGGAGGCCCGGCTCGCGGCCGGCCGAGGGCTGGCGGCCGGGCGGCGGCAGACGAGCGGGTGGCGGGTGGCGACCGACCGACGGGTGGCGGCAGGCGGCAGGCGACCAGGTGTGGCGGCAGGCGACCGGGTGGCAGGCCAGCGGCCAGCGACCGGGTGGCAGACCGGCGGCCGGCGAGTGGGTGGCGGCAGGCGGATAGCTGGCGGCGGGAAAGTTGCCGAGCGCGCCCCAGGGCTCCAGCTTCCGCCAGGTGACCGAGCCGCCGCACCACCCGCCGCGCGTGCGGTTCAGCGGCCTGGCGGCTGCACGCCGGCCGGTGCCGCGGCCTCCGGCGGGCCGGCCGGAAGGGTGCGGGCCCGGCCGTAGAGGGCAGCGCTCCACCCACCGCCATGGCGCTCACCGCACCAACCCGCCCGATCAGATCATCCGCGCGCCGCCCTCACCGATCCCGCGGTGCCAGGAGCGACGCCGGTCGCACCGCTGCCGAACCGAACTTGGACCTCGCCACGTCTGCCGCCACCTCGGCGTCGCGCCAGTGCGGGGCCGGGGAGTCGAACAGCAGCTGCTCCCCCACCTCGCCGGTGTCCAGGCCCTCCACCCGGACGCCGATCAGCCTGACCGCCCCCGTCGGGGCGTGCTCCGCCAGCAGCGACACCGCCACCGCGTGGATCTCCCGCGCCACGTCGGTCGCCGACACCAGCGTGCGGGCGCGGGTGATCGTCCGGAAGTCCGCGAAGCGCACCTTGATCGACACCGTCCGGCCCCGGACGCCCCGCTCCCGCAGCGTCGCGCCCACCCGGGACGCCAGGCGCAGCAGCTCCAGGCCCACCTCGGCCCGGTCGTGGCGGTCGACGTCGAACGTGTGCTCCGCGCCGATCGACTTCTCCGGGGAGTCGACCACCACCCGGCGCTCGTCGACGCCGTGCGCGAGGCGGTAAAGGTGCTCGCCGACCGCCGTTCCCAATGACTTCTTCAGGCGCTCCGGCGGGAACGCCGCCACGTCCGCGATCGTGTCCAGGCCGAGGCGCCTCAGGTGCTCCTCGGTCCGGGCGCCGACGCCCCACAGCGCCGAAACCGGCAGCGGGTGCAGGAAGGCCAGGGTCTCCGCCGCGGGGACGACGACCATGCCGTCCGGCTTCGCCATGCCCGAAGCCAGCTTCGCCACGAACTTGACCTTCGCCACGCCGACCGAGCAGGTGATCCCGTGCTCCGCCTCGACCCGCGCCCGGATCTGCGCGCCCAGCGAAGCCGGCGTCGCGCCCAGGCGGCGCAGCGCTCCGCTGACGTCCAAGAACGCCTCGTCCAGGCTCAGCGGCTCGACCAGCGGGGTCAGCTCGCGGAAGATCCCCATCACCCCGCGCGAGACCTCGCCGTACAGGCCCGAGGTCGGCGGGATGTTGATCAGGTGCGGGCAGAGCCGCTTGGCGGTCGAGAAGGGCATCGCCGAGCGCACGCCGAACTTGCGCGCCGGGTAGTTCGCCGCCGCCACGACCGCGCGCGGGCCGCCGCCGGACACGACGACCGGTTTGCCCGCCAGCTCGGGGCGGGTCCGCAGCTCGACCGACACGAAGAACGCGTCCATGTCGACGTGCAGCATCCCGCAGCCGGCGTCGTCCGGCGCCGGCTCACCCGGCCGGACGCGGAACCGGGCCATCCCGCCCGGCAGTTCAGCATTTCGCCCCACGCCACGGACGCTACCGGGCACCACCGACAATTCCCGGCCGCCCGAACCGCGACGGCCGGAATCCGCCGGTCAGGCCGGGGGCCGCGCCACGGCGTGCAGGCGGCCCGCGATCTCGCGCAACGCCGGGGTGGCCGCCGCCGCGCGCTCGAAGTCCGCCAGGTCGTCCTCGCGGACGTCGCCGGTCACCAGGTCCGAGATCACCCGGTCGCCCTGCAGCAGCGTCACGTCCAGGCCGGCGGCCTCCAGCCCGGCGCGCAGGCCCGCCGCGTCGAATCGGCGCAGCACCGTGTCGCCCGCGACGACGCCGTGCGCGCTCTCGAGCAGCTGCCGGGCCTCGCCGACGCGGCCGGAGAGCGCCCGGTGGAGGACCGCCGCGTGGCGGTTGGCGACCAGGACCGAGACCGCGCCGCCCGGGGCGACCGCCGTGGCCAGCGCCGTCAGCACCGCCGCCGGGTCGTCGACGATCTCCAGCAGGCCGTGCGCCAGCACCAGGTCGGCCGAGCCGGCCTCGACGTGCCTGCCGAGTGCGTCCGAGTCGTCCGCGATCACCGTGATCAGCTCGGAGACGCCCTCTTCCTCCGCCCGGCGCTGCAGCGTGGCCAGCGCGTTCGGGCTCGGCTCGACGACCGTCACCCGGCAGCCCGCCGCCGCGAACGGCACCGCCCAGCCGCCGCTGCCGCCGCCCACGTCGACGACGCGGGGGTGTTCGACGCCCCGGGCGCGGGCGGCCTTCAGCTCGGCCTCGAGCACCCGGCGAACGGCGCCCGAACCCCGGGCGGCCACGGTCTCCGTCTTCATGCCGCACAGGGTAGTGCCCGCCCCCGCCCGCCTCCCCGGCTCCTCCCTTCGAGTGAACGCCCCTTGCCCGACGGCGCGCCTCGCCCACACCCGTAGGCTGGTCGTCGTGCACACGGTCGCCGTACTCAGCCTCAAGGGAGGCGTCGGCAAGACGACGGTCGCTCTCGGTATCGCCTCCGCCGCCTTGCGTAGGGGCACGCGGACGCTGGTGGTCGACCTCGACCCGCAGGGCAACGCCACCACCTCGCTCGACCCGCCGTTCACCGACGCCACCCTCGCGGACGTGCTCGAATCCCCCACCCGGGAGATGCTCGCGCGCGCGATCGCGTCCAGCGTCTGGAGCGAGGACGTCGACGTCCTCGTCGGCACCGAAGAGCTGGAGCTGCTCAACGACCCCGACGCCGACAGCGAGCGGCTGGCGAACTTCTCGCGCGCGCTCGACGAGCTGCACCACGAGCCGCTGGGCGAGCTGCCCTACGAGCTGGTGATCCTGGACTGCCCGCCGTCGCTGGGCCGGCTGACGAAGTCGGCGCTGGTCGCCGCGGACAGCGCGCTCATCGTCACCGAGCCGACGATGTACGCCGTCGCGGGCGCGCACCGGGCCCTGGAGGCGATCGAGAAGGTCCGCAAGGACCTCAACCCCCGGCTGCGCCCGATCGGCGTGCTGGTCAACAAGCTGCGCGTGCGCTCCTACGAACACCAGTTCCGGATCGCCGAGCTGCGCGAGAACTTCGGCTCGCTGGTGATGCCGACGGCGATCACCGACCGCCTCGCGGTGCAGCAGGCGCAGGGCGCGTGCAGCCCGATCCACGAGTGGCACTCCCCCGGTGCCCAGGAGATCGCGCTGACGTTCAACATGGTGCTGGCGAAGATCCTGCGCTCGAACCGGGCCGGGCGGCACCGCGTCGCCGGCGAAGAACCCGAGGGCCCGGACTGGCCCGAAGGCCCGGCGCCGGAGACGCCCGAGGCACCGGCCGAGGTGTCCGAATCGGCGGGGTGAACCGTGCCCGAAGGTGACACCGTCTACCTCGTCGGGAAGCGCTTCGACCGGGCACTGGCCGGGAAGACGTTGCTGCGCGGGGAGTTCCGCGTCCCCCAGCTGGCCACTGTGGACCTCGCCGGGCGCGAGGTGCTCGGCGTCGGCACGGTCGGCAAGCACCTCTTCACGCGCTTCTCCGGCGACCTGACGCTCCACTCGCACCTGCTGATGGACGGCATGTGGGACGTCTACGCGGCGGGCGCGAAGTGGCGGCGGCCCGGGCACCACGCCCGCGTGCTCCTCACCGCGGCCGACGTGCAGGTGATCGGCTTCCGCGTGCACGACCTCAAACTCGTTCCCACGCCGAAGGAACACGACCTCGTCGCCCACCTCGGCCCGGACCTGCTGGATCCACAGTGGACGGAAGAGCACGCGGAGCGCGCGGTCGCGAACCTGACCGCCGATCCGGACCGCGAACTCGGGCTCGCGCTGCTCGACCAGCGGATCATGGCCGGTGTCGGGAACCTCTACAAGTGCGAGATCGCCTTCCTGCTCGGGGTCACGCCGTGGGTTCCGGTGTCCGAAGTGGACGCTGTGACCACGGTCGCGCTGGCCCGCAAGCTGTTGCTGGCCAACGCCCGCTCCGGCCGCTTCGACCAGAGCACCACCGGCCACCTCGACCGCAACCGGAAGAACTGGGTCTACGAGCGGACCCGCCAGGGCTGCTTCCGCTGCGGCGGCCGGCTGCTGGTCCGCACCCAGGGCCACGACGTCCAGCGGCGCCCGACCTGGTTCTGCCCGAAAGACCAGGCCGGGCCCTACCCGCCGCAGTAGACTCGCTCCCGTGACGACGTTCAAGCTCCCGCTCTACGGGGCCGACACCGAACGCGGCGACCTCGCTCCCTGAGCCGCGCGCGCCCGAAGCCCGTCACCCCCCAAGCCCTCCCAGGGAGCTTCGTCATGCCCGAAATCCTGACCGGGCCGGCGTTGCGCGCCTTCGCGCACGCGCTGCCCAAGGTCGAACTGCACGTCCACCTGGTCGGCTCGGCGAGCCTGCCGACCGTGCTCGAACTGGCCCGGCGGCGGCCGGCCGCCGGCGTCCCCACCGACGAGCGCGAGCTCGCGGAGTTCTTCACCTTCCGCGACTTCAGCCACTTCCTCACCGTCTACCTCGCGGTCACCTCCCTGGTCCGCGACCGCCACGACGTCCACACGCTGGTGACCGGCCTGGCCGCCGACCTCGCCGCGCAGACCTGCCGCTACGCCGAGGTCACCGTGACGCCGTACAACCACCTGCTCGACGGCGTGCCCGGCGACGAACTCCTGTCCGGGCTGGAAACCGGCCGGGCCCGCGCCGCCGAACTGGGCGTGGAACTGGCCTGGTGCTTCGACATCCCGGGCGAAAAGGGGGTGCGCGCCGGCCGGGAGACGCTCGTGTTCGCGCTGCGCGAACGCCCTGAGGGCCTGGTGTCCTTCGGGCTGGGCGGCCCGGAGCCGGGGGTCGGCCGCGCGCAGTTCGAGCCGTTCTTCACGCGGGCGCGGGAGGCCGGGCTGCACAGCGTCCCGCACGCGGGTGAAACCACCGGCCCGGCCACGATCTGGTCCGCGCTGCACGACCTCGGCGCCGAGCGGATCGGCCACGGCACCAGCTGCGCCGCCGACCCGGCCCTGCTCGAACATTTTGCGGCGCACCGGATCCCGCTCGAAGTGTGCCCGACGTCGAACGTCCGGACCGGACAGGTCGGCAGCGTCGCCGCGCACCCGGTGCGGCGCATGCTCGACCACGGAGTCGTCGTCACGCTCAACACCGACGACCCGCCGATGTTCGGCGCCACGCTGACCGGCGAGTACGTCGCCGTCGCCGAAGCGCTCGGGCTCACCGCGGCCGAGCTGGCCCGGCTCGCGGGGAACGCCGTCGACGCGTCCTTCCTCGGTGAGCGGCGCAAAGCCGGTCTGCGGAGTGAGATCGCGAAAATGACATTGCCGGACCCCGGGAGCTTCGCCTAGCGTGGAAGTACACGAGAGAGGAGGTGGTCCAAAGTTGTATTCCAACAGGACTCGTGAGGTGGCTGTCCGCTAGCGGATGGCACGTGGAGGACTTTGAGCAGCGCTACAGCTGAGCCACCTTCTGGCTCATCGCCTGCTCCACGTGATGCCTGATAGCGAATACCAGGCAGTCACCGTGCCCCCGGGGTTCCCGAGCACCAGTCCGGCTCGGGCTCAAGCGTTTGACGGCGCTTGAGAGGCACCCCGGGGGTTCCTCATCTGCGCAGGTCATGCCACCCGGCGTCGCGGGACGACCGTCCGGCGATCAGCGTTTCCCCGTTCTGTCCCCCGGACGGCTGAAGGTCGCTAGCCTGGACGCATGCTCAGGCCCGACTACCCGATCACCACGGATCGGCTGCTCCTGCGCCCGTTCACGCCCGGCGACCTCGACGCGCTGAACTCCTTCCAGTCCCGCGCGGACGTCGCCCGCTACCTCTACTGGGGCCCGCGCAGCCGTGCCGAATCGGCCGCCGCGCTGGCGAAGCGCGTCCACAGCTCGACGCTGACGAAGGAAGGGCAGTTCCTGGCCGTGGCGGTCGAACTGGCCGCGACCGGGCAGCTGATCGGCGACCTGAACCTCGAGTGGCTCAGCAGCGAGCACCGCCAGGGCGAGATCGGGTTCGTCTTCCACCCGGACCACCACGGCAAGGGCCTGGCCGCGGAGGCGGCGACCGAACTGCTGCGGCTGGCCTTCGAAGACCTGGGGCTGCACCGCGTGGTCGGCCGGTGCGACGGCCGCAACACCGCGTCCGCCACCCTGATGGAACGCCTCGGGATGCGCCGGGAAGCGCACCTGAAGGAGAACGAGATCGTCAAGGGCGAGTGGACCGACGAGCTGATCTACGCGATGCTCGAAGACGAGTGGAAGGACCTCCGGGCCGCCGGCGCGTAGTGGCCGCTTTCACGTGAAAGTGGCGCTCCGGTCGCGGGCCGCGGGCGGTTTGGCAGCATGGGGGCGTGTTCTTCGACAAGATCGTCCGCCCGGCGCTGTACCGGCTGTCCTACCACGACCCCGAGCTGGTGCACGAGCGCACGATCGGCGTCCTTTCCCGGCTCGGCAAGGTCGCGCCCGCGCTCGGCGGCGCCCTCCGCGTCGACGACCCGGTGACGGTGCTGGGCCTGCGCTTCCCCAACCGCGTCGGCCTGGCCGCCGGGATGGACAAGAACGGCCGCGCGCTGGCCGCGTGGGCCGCGCTGGGCTTCGGCTTCGTCGAGGTCGGCACGGTGACGCGGCTGGCGCAGCCGGGCAACCCGAAGCCGCGGCTGTTCAGCCTCCCCGCGAGCGACGCGGTCATCAACCGCATGGGCTTCAACAACGACGGCGCCGAAGCGCTCGCGGCCAAGCTGGCCCGCGCCGGCAAACCCGGCGTCCCGCTGGGGGTCAGCATCGGCAAGTCGAAGGTGACGCCGCTCGAAGACGCCGTCGAGGACTACCGGTTCTCGCTGCGGGCGCTGTACCCGTACGCGGACTACTTCGCGATCAACGTCAGCTCCCCGAACACGCCGGGGCTGCGGCAGCTGCAGGACCGCGCCGCGCTGGCCGAGCTGCTCGGCGAGCTGCGTTCGACGTCGGCGGAGCTGGCCGGCGCGGGCACGCCGACGCCGCTGCTGGTGAAGGTCGCGCCCGACCTGACCGACGACGCGCTGGGCGAGCTGCTGGAAGTCGCGGTCGAGCACGGCGTCGCCGGGATCATCGCGACGAACACGACGCTCTCCCGCGACGGCATCGCGGCCGCGGAGAGCGGCCTGGCCGGACAGGCGGGAGGGCTGTCCGGCCGGCCGCTGACGACCCGCGCGGCCGAGGTCGTGCGGTTCGTGCACGACCACACCGGCGGGAACCTGCCGATCATCGGCGTCGGCGGCGTCCTGGGCCCGGACGACGCGCTCCGGCTCGTGGACGCCGGTGCGTCGCTCGTGCAGCTCTACACGGGTTTCGCGCTGCACGGGCCGGGCCTGGTGCGCCGGGTCAGCCGGGGTCTCGCGGCCCGGCGGTAGAAGCGAACCGGACGTACCCGCGCCAGGACTCGTAGCGGTCCAGGCCGGGCCCGTCCGCGGCGAGGCACCGGACGGCGAGCGGGGCGGTGCCGTCGTCCAGCTCGACGCGGTCGAGCACGAAGGGTTCCTTGAGCGCGGCGGCGAACCGTTCGAAGGCGGCCGGGGAGAGCCGCCAGCGTTCGCCGTCGAGCACGGCGCCGCCCGCCAGCACGCCGGGCTGCGGCGGCTCGGTGCCCAGGAGCACCATCCGGTAGCCCTCGATGGTCCGGACCGGTCCGCCGAACCGGGCGCCAAGGCCGGTGAGCTCCCCGTTGAGCGGCTGGCCGCGCAGGTGCGCGCCGAACACGACCACGTCTTCGCCCGGCTCGGGGTAGGGCGTCATCGGCTCGTCCGTGCACACGGTCGCGAGGTCGAGGGCGATCTGGTCCTCGAACGCCCGCGTCAGGAAGGTGACACCGAAGGGGCGGCGGTCGCCCGGCAGCACCGGGACGGACACCGCGGCCACGTCGAGCAGGTTCGCGAACGCCGTGCACGAGGCCAGGCGGTGGCCCACCCCGGCCGGGTCGGCCAGCGCCTCGGCGATCCCGGGGTGCTCCGGCACGGTGGGCACGACGAGGGCGTCGAACCCGTCGAACCCGGGCTCCCGCGCGGAAACCGGGATGAGCACGGCCCCCGACGCCCGCAGCCGGGCGACGACGGTTTCGAGCGCCAGGCGCGCCCCCTCGCCCAGGGGCAGGTCGGCGGGGTAGGCAATCCGCGGGTGCTCGCCGGCCCCGAGGCGGACGTCGGCGGGCCAGGACCGCTCGCCGCCGGTCATCAGGGTGAGCGCGCGGTGCGCCGGGACCAGGCCGTTCGAGTACACGGAGACGCCGTCGGGGGCGGGCAGCAGTCCGCGCGTCGGCTGCACGGCGGCCACGGCGTTCAGCGCCGCGGGGACGGGTCCCCCGGTGCTCAGCGCCAGGTCGACGATGCCCAGCGCGACGGCGACCCCCGCCCCGCTGCCACCGGCCCTGGTGCGGTCCCACGCGCCGGAAACCATGGCGGCACCGGTCTTGCCGAGCACGATGGCCCCCGCGGCGGTGAGCCGGGCGACGACCGTCGCGCTGGTTTCCGGGACGCCGCTCGCGGACCGCTGCCCGGCGACGTCGATCAGGTCCGGCACGGCGACGACGGTGCCGGCCAGCGGGAGGTCTTCCCCGGCCTTGACGCGTTCGTCGACGGTCTTGGCGTCGACGAGGACGTCTTCGACGGCCCGGAGGGTGGTCCAGATTTCGGGGCGGCCGGCTTCGGTGATGCGCTCGAAGGCGGCGATGACGCGGTGCGAGGCGGTGGGCGGGGTGACCGGCACGGGGTCCGGGTCCGGCGGGAGCGTGTTCACGGGGCGTCCTTTCCTCGGCGGGTCGAGAAAGTCCACTGTGTACGGTCGGCGCCGGCGAACCTCAGTGCACGGCGGGCCTCCCGGCGAGTGACACCTCTGCATGCATGACAGAAACGTTAGTTCGCGGACGTTTCCGTCGCGATCAGTTTCCGATTACGCGCGTGTTTCGGCACCAAGAGGTGAACAGGGCGCGACGCCGGGGTGAAACGCACGATCACGCACGCCGGGTGACGAACGGGCGGAACGCCCGGGCGGGCGCCCCCGAACGGCGGAGCGGGACCCCCGGATGGCGCAGCGGGAGGCGGATTCGCGTGATCGTCGGGAAAATCGTGGGATCCGCGTGGGATCAGCCGGATTCCGCCTCGGCGCACGGGCCAGCCGAGCGGAATCGCATGGTCAGGAGAGCTCGCGCAGCGCCATCGCGAGCCCCGCCAGGCGGTCCGTCGCGTCGGTGAGGTCCTGCTTCGACGTCACCAGGCCGTCGCTGGAGGCGGCGACGGTGTGGCCCGCCGCGGCGACCAGGCCGCGGTAGCCCTCGATGCCGTCGTCGAGCTGTTCGCGGAGCTTGCCGACCGCCGCGTCCAAAGCGGCCTTCTCCCGAGCCGGCGCGGAGTCGCGGCCGCGCTCGATCGCCTGGATGCGGGCCGCGAGGCCGCGCAGCGCCACCGCCGCTTCGCTCGCCGTCTGCCGGGCGTCCGCGACGGACACCTCGGACACCGGGACCGTGCCCACCGGAGAGGGCACCGAAAGCTGGCGCAGCAGCTCGCCCAGCGACGCTTCGCACTCGGCGAGCCGTTCCATGGGTTCACGAGCCGCCGACCGGGCGGGTGGCAGCGGCGGCGGTCCGGCCGGCGCCGCCGGGATGGGGGTGCGCTTCAGGTCGCGCAGCTTGAGGCCGGACCGGACGCTGAACGTGCCGAAGATGACGACCCCGGCGAACGCCGTGATCGCCTGCGGCATCATCGCGGCGCCGGTCGGGCTGATCCAGCCCACGGCGGCCGCCACGGTGACGACGCCGCACAGGATCGTGAGGAGGATCCACAGTGTCAGGGCCTTCGCCGTCCGGCGCTTGCGGCGTTCGAGCTTCGCGGCCGGGTGGTTCCAGCGGTCCCACTTGGCCCGGGCCTCGGCGAACGCCGGGACCTGGTTGGCCATCGACGACAGCGAAGCCGTCATGTCGGGCCGCCGCACCGGCGGCCGCTGCAGCGGGTTGGGGCGGGCGGGCTTCCCGCCGGCCTGGTCGGCCGGCGGGAAGTACTTCTGCACCTTCTGGAGCTTTTCCTGGGCGCGCACGGCGTAGTCGGGCAGCTTCTCGATGTGCTTCTCCAGCTTGGCGCTCAGTTCGCCGAAGTCACGCCGCTTGCCCTGCTGCCCCATGCTCGCCCCCTCTTCGATCCGGTCGCCCGCGTCAGGCCGGGTTCTTGCCCTGCTCGGCCTGCACGCGCGCCTGGATCTCGCGCTGGATGTCCGCCGAGCTGCTCGCCGGCTTCTGGGCCGCCGCGCCACCGTCGGTCACCTGCGCGACCGAGTCACCGCGCATCGACGCGCGGATCTGCTCGAGGCGCGAGTGGCCCGCCAGCTGCGTGGTCGAGGCCTGGACCTCCATCATGCGCCCCTGGACCGAGTTCTGGGCGAGCTCCGCCTGCCCGAGCGCCGTGGTGTAGCGCTTCTCGATCTTGTCGCGGACCTCTTCCAGCGACGGCGTGTTGCCCGGCGCGGCCAGCTGGCTCATCTGGTTCAGCGAAGCGGAGACCTGCTCCTGCATCTTCGCCTGCTCCAGCTGCGAGAGCAGCTTGGTGCGCTCGGCCAGCTTCTGCTGCAGCATCTGCGAGTTGCGCTCCACGGCCTTCTTGGCCTGGGCCGCCGCCTGCAGCGACTGGTCGTGCAGCGTCTTCAGGTCCTCGATGTTCTGCTCGGCCGTGACGAGCTGCG
This sequence comes from Amycolatopsis sp. cg9, assembly GCF_041346945.1. Classification (NCBI taxonomy): domain Bacteria; kingdom Bacillati; phylum Actinomycetota; class Actinomycetes; order Pseudonocardiales; family Pseudonocardiaceae; genus Amycolatopsis; species Amycolatopsis sp. cg9. Next base: position 9,792,578 of record NZ_CP166850.1, read on the forward strand.
TCGCGAAGCTCTCCGCGGCGTTCTCGAACTCGACGGCCTTCTGCTCGTCACCCTTGGTGCGGGCCTCGTCCGCGAGGACGAGCGCCTGCCGGGTGGACGCCTGCAGCTTTTCGACGTCGCCGAGCTGCCGGTTGAGCTTCATCTCCAGCTGCCGCTGGTTGCCGATCACGGAGGCGGCCTGCTGCGTCAGCGCCTGGTGGTTGCGCTGCGCCTCCTCGATGGCCTGCTGGATCTGTACCTTCGGGTCGGCGTGTTCGTCGATCTTCGACGAGAACGCCGCCATCATGTACTTCCAGAACTTCACGAACGGGTTGGCCATCTCCTCCGCCTGCCTTCTTGCGTCCCACGGGCCTTGAGTACTCGGGGTGGGGCGTCGCTCCCCTGCTTCTGCAACGCACCGACCCCGGCGTTGGGTTCCATCGTGTCAGGTCGGCCACGTCCGTTCCAGGCGACCCGGCGGAATTCAGGGATCGCCCTGATCACCCCGAGTAGGCAACGCGAACGGCCCCGGGCGGGTTGCCCGGGGCCGTCGTCGTGTCCGACCTGTGACTATGCGGCGATGGTCGAGGCCAGCTTGGGCTGGCCGATCGTCGTCCGCAGGGTGGTGTTCATCCTCGGTGCCGGGGAAACCCGCAGGTCGGCGAGGTCGTTCCCGATCAGCTCGGACATCAGGCGACCGCCCTCGATGCCGGCCGCCGAAGCCTCGGCACCCCGCTTTTCCCGGGGCGCGCCTTCCACGATCCGCTCGTCGACCGGTGCGACCTCGACGGTGTCGAGGGCCGAAACGTCCGCCGCCACGTTGTGCAGCAACTCGCCGAGCGGAAGGTCCAGGGCCTGGCAGATGGACGCGAGCAGCTCGCTCGACGCCTCCTTCTGGCCCCGTTCCACCTCCGAGAGGTAGCCGAGGCTGACCCTGGCGGCGCGGGAGATGTCGCGCAGCGTACGACGCTGGTTGGTGCGGGCATGACGGAGCCGATCACCGATCGCCTCACGCAACAGCACGGTCATCACGCGCCTCCCTTCCGTACAAGTACCCCCTACGTTACCCAGAGCGGTGCCCTGGGCGCAGGAGTTGGTGTGCCCGTACGCCAAGGGCGAACGCCCGATTCACGTCAGATGTTCCCCGAGCAGGGCAAACGCGGCCTGGACCGATCGGGTCCTGATCAAGTCGCGATCCCCGCTCAAGGCCAGGGTACGGACTGTACGTGTTCCCCGCCCGGCCAGCCCGACGTGCACTGTTCCGGGCTCGACGCCGTCCTGCGGCGACGGGCCCGCCACCCCGGTGAGCCCGAGGCCCCAGGTGGCCCCGCACCGCTCGCGGGCACCCTCGGCGAGCTGCGCGGCGACCTCGGGGTGGACGGCGCCGTGCTCGGCCAGGAGACCGGCGTCGACGCCGGCGAGGACGGTCTTGAGTTCGGTGGCGTAGACCACGAGCCCGCCACGCAGGACCGCGCTGGCGCCCGGCACCGTCGCCAGGGTGGCGCAGACCAGCCCGGCGGTCAGCGACTCGGCCGCGGCGACGGTCTCGCCCCGCGCGGTCAGGGTCGCGACCAGCTGCCGCGCCTCCACCCGCTCAGCTCCCGGTGACCCGGCGCCCGGCCGCGCGCAGCCGGATCGCGCGGACCAGGTAGTCCACGCCGGTCACCACGGTCAGGACCAGGGCCAGGCCCATCAGCGACCAGCGGACCGGGTCCGCGCCCGCCGGCAGGGGCAGCAGGTACGCCACGATGGCCGCGATCTGCGCCATCGTCTTCGCCTTCCCCCCGCGGCTCGCCGGGATCACGCCGTGGCGGATCACCCAGAAGCGCAGGAGCGTCACGCCGATCTCGCGGACCGCGATGACGATCGTGACCCACCAGCCGAGTTCGCCCAGGACGCTCAGCCCGACCAGCGCGGCGCCGGTCAGCGCCTTGTCGGCGATCGGGTCGGCGATCTTGCCGAAGTCGGTGATCAGGCCGTACTTGCGGGCCACCCAGCCGTCCAGCTGGTCGGTCGCCGACGCGATGGCGAACAGGCCGGTCGCGATCGCGCGCCAGGTCGTGTCGTGGCCGTCGCCGACGAACAGCGCGACGACGAACAGCGGCACCAGCACCAGCCGCGACAGCGTCAGCAGGTTCGCCACGTTGAGCGTCGGGACCGGGGTCGGCTCGGGGACCTGGGCGGGAGCGTCGCGGGTCAGGCCTTCGTCGGCGGCGTCGCTGGGGAGCGCACTCACCGGTCGGCGTCCGGTACCGCGCGGACGATCAGGTCGACACCCGCCGAGTCCACGACCTCGCACCGCAGGAAGTCGCCCACCTGCACCTTCTCCGGCGCGTCGAGGATCACGCACTCGCCGTCGACCTCGGGGGCCTGGTGCGCGGCGCGGCCGGTGAGCTCGCCGTCGTCGTCCAGCTCGACCAGCACGTCGACGAAGGTGCCGATCCGGTCCTCGGCGCGCTGCGCGGTCAGCTCCTCGACCAGCGCCGAGATCCGCGTGACCCGCTTCGCCACCTCTTCGGCGTCCAGCTTGCCGTCGAAGCCCTCGGCCTCGGTGCCGTCCTCGTCGGAGTAGCCGAAGACGCCGACCGCGTCGAGGCGCGCGCCGGTCAGGAAGCGCTCGAGCTCGGCCAGGTCGTGCTCGGTCTCGCCGGGGAAGCCGACGATCACGTTGGTCCGGATGCCCGCTTCGGGCGCGTACTCGCGGATCTGCTCGGTCAGCGCCAGGAACGAGTCGGTCGAGCCGAACCGGCGCATCCGGCGCAGCACCTGCTCGCTGGAGTGCTGGAACGACAGGTCGAAGTACTCCGCGACGCCCGGCGTGGTGGCGATGGCCTTGACCAGCTGGGGGCGCGTCTCGGCCGGCTGCAGGTAGGAGACGCGGACGCGCTCGATGCCCTCGATCTCCGCCAGGCGCGGCAGCAGGCGCTCCAGCGCGGTGGCGCCGTCGCGGCCGAAGTCCTTGCCGTAGGACGTCGAGTTCTCGCTGACCAGGAACAGCTCCTTGACGCCGTTTTCGGCCAGCCACATCGCTTCGGCGACGATCTCGTCGGGCTGCCGCGAGACGAAGGAGCCGCGGAACGACGGGATCGCGCAGAACGAGCAGCGCCGGTCGCAGCCGGAGGCGATCTTCAGCGCGGCCACCGGCGAGTCGTCGAGGCGCGTGCGCAGCACCCGGGGCCCCCAGCCGTGCTGCGCGTGCCCCGGGACCTCCACGGTCTCCGCGGCGGCGGGCCGCTGGACCGGGCTGATCGGCAGCAGCTTGCGGCGGTCGCCGGGGGTGTGCGAGGCGATCTTGCGGCCGGCGACGACGTCGTCGAGCCGGGCCGAGAGGTCGGCGTAGTGGTCGAAGCCCAGGACAGCGTCGGCCTCGGGGAGGCTGTCGGCGAGCTCGTGGCCGTAGCGCTCGGCCATGCAGCCGACGGCGACGACCTTCTTGCCGGTGTCCGACGCCGCCAGCAGCGTGTCGACCGAGTCCTTTTTGGCCGATTCGACGAAGCCGCAGGTGTTGACCACCACGACGTCGGACTCTTCGGGATCGGCCGCCAGCTCCCAGCCGCCGGCCGCGAGCCGGCCCGCCAGCTCCTCCGAGTCGACCTCGTTGCGGGCGCAGCCCAGGGTCAGCAGGGAGACGCGTCGGGTGGCGGCTGGGTCAGTGGCAGGGGAAGGCACGACGTTCAGGGTAGCCGCCGGGTGCACGCGGCTTGACGACGGCGTAGCCCGGTCGTGTCGCCGCGCACCACAGGCGATGTGGCAGGCTTGACGATCGTGCCGTCCGACTCCCCCAGCCCGACCGTCCGCCGCGCGCGGATCGCCGACGTCCGCAAGATCAAGACCCTCGTCGACTCGGACGCCGGGCGCGTCCTGCTGGAGAAGGACCTGGTCACGCTGTACGAGGACGTCCAGGAGTTCTGGGTCGCCGAGGTGGGTGACGAGGTGGTCGGCGCGGCCGCCCTGCACGTGCTCTGGGAGGACATCGCCGAGCTGCGCACGGTGGTGGTCGACAAGGCGGTCCGCGGCCAGGGCGTCGGGCGGGTGCTGGTGGCCCGGCTGGTCGAGGAGGCCCGTGAGCTCGGTCTCCGCCGGCTGTTCGTGCTGACCTTCGAGACGAGCTTCTTCGCCGGGCACGGGTTCGTGGAGATCGACGGGACGCCGGTCTCGCACGAGGTGTACGAGGAGATGCGGCGCTCGCACGACACGGGTGTGGCCGAGTTCCTCGACCTGCCGTACGTGAAGCCGAACACACTGGGCAATTCGCGGATGCTGCTGCAGCTCTGAGCCACCCCTAGCCGGCGCTCGCCCGTCCGAGCACGCGTCGCCGTGGTCCCGGAAGAACGTCATGAACGAGTCGTTCATGACGTCTGGCGCCGGGGTCCCCGCAAAGTCGTGGCCGCGCGGTCCGCCCGGCGTCGCGGGAACGTCATGAAAGGGTCGTTCATGTCGTCTGGCGAGGTGAACGACCCTTTCATGACGTGGTGGGCCGCTGTGGTGTCGCGAATGGGTCCGGCGTGGTGAACGAGTCGTTCATGACATCGGGACCGTCCGGGCGCGCAACCCCTAAGTCATCTGGCCAATTCCCACCTAGGGGGCGAAGTCAGGGGGAAATTTTCCCGACAACATCCTTTCGGGCGGTGACCTGCACCACTGCGCTGGCCGAAGCTGATCGGGCACCAAGTCACTCGATCGGCAAGGAAGCAACGATGCGCACGACACTGCGGAACCTGGGGGCCACCGTGGCGGTGGCCGTGACTGTCGGCGGAGGCGTCCTCGCGGGCGCCGGCACCGCGGCGGCCGTCGACATCCCGACGGTCACCGACCAGTACCTCTTCTCCACGTCCCTGTCCGGGTTCGAGTCGATCCGGAACCAGGCGCCCTACTCCGGCCAGCTCGACTGGTCGTCGGACGGCTGCTCGTGGTCGCCGGACACGCCGTTCGGCTGGCAGTTCCTGCCCGGCTGCCACCGGCACGACTTCGGCTACCGCAACTACAAGAAGCAGGGCCGCTTCACCGAGGCGAACCGGCTGAAGATCGACGACAACCTCTACAGCGACCTGAAGAGCGTCTGCGGGTCCAACGTGGCCTGCAAGGGCGCCGCCTGGACGTACTACCAGGCGGTCCGCAAGTTCGGCGGCTGAGCCGTCCCCCTGGCCCCGGGTGCGCTCGCGCGCGCCTGGGCCAGGATGGGGGCATGGAGATCGATCACCTGCTCAGCACGACCCGCGCGGTGCGCCGCAAGCTCGACCTCGACCGGCCGGTCGAACCCGGGGTCGTCGAGGAGTGCCTGAACCTGGCGCTGCAGGCGCCGACGCCCGGCAACGTCCAGGCCTGGCGCTGGCTCGTGGTGCGCGACCAGGAGGTCAAGAACCGGCTCGGCGTGCTGTTCCGCGAGGTCGGTGAGGCCTACCTCGCGACGAAGACCGGCGACCCGCGGGCGCTGGCGTCCGGGCAGCACCTGATCGACGTGATCGAGCGCGTCCCGGTGTTCGTGATCCCGGTCCTGCAGGGCCGCCCGACCGGCGACAACGCGGCCGACGCGGCCTTCTACGGCGGCATCTTCCCAGCGGTGTGGAACCTCCAGCTGGCCCTGCGCTCGCGCGGCCTGGGCTCGACGCTCACGACGTACCACCTCTCCCGCGAGGCCGAGGCGGCCGAGATCCTCGGCATCCCGGACGGCCACACGCAGGCCGGGCTGCTGCCGGTGGCGTACACGACGGTGCCGGACTTCAAGCCCGCGCCGCGGACCCCGCTGTCCGAGGTGGCCTACCAGGACCACTGGGGCACGCCGCTCAGCTGATCCGGACCGTGGCCTGCCCGCCGTCGTCGCTGACCGACACCAGTTCGATCCGGCTGGCCGCGAACGACGTCGCCTGCGGGCCGGTGCGCGGGCCGCTGTGCAGCTCGGCCGTGGTGCTCTCGCCGCGGCCGGGCTCCTTCAGCAGGAACGCCAGCGTGGCTTCCCCCTGCCAGATGCACGTCATGTTCGGGCGGCACCGCGAGTCCGCGACGACCCGGGTGTAGCGCACGGTCAGGTCCTTGCCCTGCACGGCGGCTTCCTGCCCGAGCCGCAGGGTGACGTCGTGGCCCGCCGGGGCGCTCACCGTCGGCGACGGTGGCGCGGCGGAGCCGGGGGCGACGGGCTGCCCGGTGGCGACCGAGCTCCCGGCGCCCACCGTGACGACGGCGAAGGCGAACAGTCCGGCTACGAATCGCTGTAGGTCCACGTGTTCAGGACGGAACGGACCCGGCGGCGGGTTGCACCGGCTAGTTGATCTTCTCGATCAGCCTGCCGACCTGGGTGGACGGGTTGCGGCCATGCCCAGCGTCGGGATGGCGTGCTCGTTCGACGGCCACGTCGACCCCGTCCGCGTAGTCGTTGAACCGCAACGCCGACTTGCGATAGCCGGGAACATGTCGAAGGAGCCGTTTCTCCACGTCCCCGCAGCAGGTCAACGGTGCTACGCACGCCTCGAAGTGCAGCAACAACCAGTATTCGAAACACGGGTTCGAAACCGCCAGATTCACCTGAAGCCGGCCCGCCGTCTCCACGGCCTTGTCCAGGTCGAACTCATCGACGTCGACGACACACCAGACTTCGTCGTACCCCGCTTCGCGACTTGCGAGCCCGGCCGCGTACCTGACGACGGTCTCGGGATCCGCCGGTTTCGCCTTGATTTTCACCGTGACGGCCGGATTTCGCCGGAGTCGCTTCAACCCGTCGAAATAGGCCGGTTCGGTCGCCGCCGCTCCGCAGACGACGAGGATCGACAAACGCGGGTCCCGGAACGGCGCCCTGCGCCGCCTGCTGTTTTCGCGACGGTTCATCGGTTGCGCAGCGCCTCCGCGAAGTCACCCAGCACCGGCACGGCACCATAACTGCCCGCGAGATAACGCCGCTCGGTGTTCTGGTCCTTGCGCGGTTTGAAGTCGGTGAGCGGATAAAGACTGCTCGCGCCCTGCGCGTCCCGGTCGACGAACCAGATCTGGTCCCGGTCGAGCACGTGCTCACCGAGCATGCTCCCGAGCAGACTGGTGTCGTGCGTGGTGAAGATCAGCTGCGCGCCCTTGGGGTTCACGTCGGCATCCTGGAACAAGCCCACGAGTTTCGCCGTCAGCAGCGGGTGCAGGCTGGCGTCGATCTCGTCGACCAGCAGGACCAACCCCCTGTCCAGCGCCGAAAGCACCTGCGGCAGAAGCCCGATCCAGTTGCGCGTCCCCGAAGACTCGTCATCAAAGTCGAACGGCTCCCGAGCGGCACCGTGGAGCAGCTTCAGTTCCAGGTCGAACTCACCAGAACGGCGCCGATGCGAGCCCTCCCGCTCCTTCACGACCACATCGACGATGCCGATGTCGGCGACACTGAGCAGGGAAACCATGCGTTGCCGGTGTTCCGGGTTCCGGAGCAGGTGGTCGCCGACGACCCACTGCAAGTATTCCGAGTCGAACCACCCGCCGCCCAAGCCGTTGACCAGCAACCCGGAAGTGAACCACCGGTAGACCGGCATCAGCGGACCGAGTTCGAGCCGGTCGCACACGCTGAGGAACAGCGCCGTCGGCCGGATCAGCTCTTCCAGGACATCCAGCTTCGGCTTGGAATCGGCCACCGTGGTGCCGAACTTGATGCCTTCCCGGCCACGCTCGAAGACGACTCGCTTCCTCTTCTCCGGATAGGAGTACAGCCACTCCTCGACTACTTCGTACCCGTCCAGGAGGAAGCCGTAGGTGTACGCGACACCTTCGGCGATCAGTTCGAACACGAACGTGGACGGCCGTGGTTCCGCCTCGGGATCCAACCGGAAGGGGTCCTGAACGGCCACGATGTCGTGGCGACCGGGGAGGTGCCGGTTCATGACGGCCCGCATCACCATGGCCATGGCTTTGAAGAGGTTCGACTTGCCGGACGCGTTGGCGCCGTAGACAGCGATCACCGGCACCGCGGGCCGATCGTCGCCCGGCAGCGCCGGCATCAGGAGGAGCTCCTGCTCGTCCCGGAACGAACGGTGGTTGCCCAGCCGGAAGCTCAGCAGCACCCTGATCACCTCCCTGGCGAAGCTTCGAGCCATTCCGTACCAGTAAACCGCACAGAACAGCCTCAAGCATCAACCAGGGACCTATTCGTCCTCGCCGCCGGCGTCCGCGTCCACCGGGCCGCCGCCGCGGATCATGAACAGGACGCCTTCCAGCTCCTCCGGCTTGATCAGCACGTCGCGGGCCTTCGAGCCCTCCGACGGGCCGACCACGCCGCGGCTTTCCAGCAGGTCCATCAGCCGGCCGGCCTTGGCGAAGCCGACCCGGAGCTTGCGCTGCAGCATCGACGTCGAGCCGAACTGGGACGTCACGATCAGCTCCGCCGCCTGCAGCAGGACGTCCAGGTCGTCCCCGATGTCCGGGTCGATCTCCTTCTTCTCGCCGGCCTTCTGCGCCGTGACGCCGTCCTGGTAGTCCGGCTGCGCCTGCTCCTTGGCGTAGTTGACGACCGCGGCGATCTCCTCGTCACCGACGAACGCGCCCTGGATGCGGACCGGCTTGCCGGCGCCCATCGGCAGGTAGAGCGCGTCGCCCATGCCGATCAGCTTCTCCGCGCCCGGCTGGTCGAGGATGACCCGCGAGTCGGTCAGCGACGACGTCGCGAACGCCAGCCGCGAAGGCACGTTGGTCTTGATCAGGCCGGTGACGACGTCGACCGACGGCCGCTGCGTGGCCAGGACCAGGTGGATGCCGGCGGCGCGGGCCTTCTGGGTGATCCGGACGATCGCGTCCTCGACGTCGCGCGGGGCGGTCATCATCAGGTCGGCGAGCTCGTCGACGATCGCCATGATGTACGGGTACGGCCGGTACTCGCGCTCGGACCCCGGCGGCGCGGTGATCTCGCCGGACTTCACCTTCTTGTTGTAGTCGTCGATGTGCCGGACCTTGTTGACCTGCATGTCCTGGTAGCGCTGCTCCATCTCCTCCACCAGCCAGGCCAGCGCGGCGGCCGCCTTCTTCGGCTGGGTGATGATGGGCGTGATCAGGTGCGGGATGCCCTCGTAGGGCGTCAGCTCGACCATCTTCGGGTCGATCAGGATCATCCGGCACTCGTCCGGCGTCGACCGCGCGAGCAGCGACACCAGCATCGAGTTGACGAAGCTCGACTTACCGGAACCGGTGGAGCCCGCGACCAGCAGGTGCGGCATCTTCGTCAGGTTCGCCGTGACGAAGTGGCCCTCGATGTCCTTGCCGAGGCCGATCACCATCGGGTGGTTGTCCTTGACCGTGGACGGCGCGCGCAGGACGTCGCCCAGGCGGACCATCTCGCGGTCGGAGTTGGGCACCTCGATGCCGACCGCGGACTTGCCGGGGATCGGCGCCAGCAGCCGGACGTTGTCGGTCGCCACCGCGTAGGCGATGTTCTTGGTCAGCGCCGTGATCTTCTCGACCTTCACGCCCGGGCCGAGCTCGACCTCGTAGCGCGTGACCGTCGGGCCGCGGGTGAAGCCGGTGACCTGCGCGTCGACGTTGAACTGCTCCAGCACGCCGGTGATCGCCTCGATCATGGCGTCGTTGGCCTTGCTGCGGGACTTCGGCGCGTCGCCGAGCTTCAGCAGGTCGGGCGGCGGGAGCTGGTAGTCACCTTCCACGGTCCGGGTGACCGCCAGCGGGGGCTCCGCGGGCTTCTTCGGCTTCTTCTCGGGCACCTCGACCGGCTTGGGCACGGCCTTCGGCGGCTTGATCGGCGTCGGCACCTCGGCGAGCGCGGCGTCGATGTCGAGCTGCTCGGGGTTCGCGTCGGCGGCCTGGCGGCGGCGCGACGGCTTGCGCAGCCGCGCGGACTTCGGGTCGGCGTCGGTGACGGCATCCTCGTCGGTGGCGAACCCGGAGCGCAGTGCCTCGGCTTCGGCGATCTCCTCTTCGTCGAGACCCCAGTTGCGGAGCCGCTGCGGGATCTCGCGGACCGGCGTGCCGGTGAAGACGAGGATGCCGAAGACGAGCGCGAGGATCAGCAGCGGCACCGCGACCCAGGTGGTGACACCCATGGTCAGCAGGCCGCCGGAGAAGGCGCCGATGATGCCGCCGGCGTACATCCGGCCGTCGTTGGTGGCCGGCAGCGCGGTGAAGATGTGCAGCATCCCGAGCACCGACAGGACGACCATGATGGTGCCGATGACCATCCGCGGGCGCGTCTCGGGGTGCGGCTCGGACCGCATCAGCGCGACGGCGACCACGACCAGCACCAGCGGCAGCGTCACCGCCCCGGCGCCGAGCACGGTCCGGGTGGCGATCTCGACCCCGGCGCCGATCGGCCCGGCGGCCCGCCACCAGACGCCGACGGCCGCGACGATGGCCAGCGCGATCAGGCCGAGCGCGAGGCCGTCACGGCGATGCTCGGCCTCGAGCTCGCGGGTGCGGCCGACCGTGCGCGCCAGCGTTCCGGTGCCCTTGGCCAGCAGGTTCCAGGTGCCGCGGACGCCCTTGCCGAAGATCCCGGGCGTCTTGCGGCGCGGGGCGGGCTTGCGAGCGGGCGAAGACCGTGGACGTGGCTTCGCGGGTGTACGCGGCTTACGCGCCGCTGCCCCCTTCGCGCCGCTTCCCGTGCTTCGCTTCCTCGTCGCCGACCCAGCCATGCGTCAACGGTAACCGCCCGTGGCCGTTCGTCCCGTGCGCCACTCTCGGCTCAGGGTGAACTTCTGCCTCACACCGGGCGCCGGACGGCCATCCGGGTGAACCGATCCGGCCAGTGCGCATTCGGGTGAAAACGGCGTCTGCCATGCTCTGCCCATGCTCGCGCTGCGCACCGCCGAACCGCCCCGCCGTGCCCCCGCCATCTGGCGGACGATGCTGAACATCGACCGCGGCCTGGTGAACCTGGTCGGGCGGCTCACCGTCACCGGCCGGATCCCGGCGCAGCTGCGGGGCAAGCCGCTGCTCATGACCGCGAACCACATCGGCGTGTTCGACGCGTTCGTGCTGATGGCGGCGTGCAAGCGGATCGGCATCAACCCGCGGTTCATGCTGGCGGGCGGCATCCTGGACGCGCCCGTGATCGGGCCGGCGCTGCGGGTCAGCGGGCACCTGCGGGTCGACCGCAAGAACGCCGGGACCGCCGTCGGGCAGTTCGCCGAGGCCGTGGAGGCGATGAAGACCACGCGCGAGCCGATCATCGTCTACCCCGAGGGCCGGATCAGCCACGACCCGGGCCTGTGGCCGGAGCGCGGCAAGACCGGGGCGGCCCGGCTGGCGCTCGCCTCGGGCGTGCCGGTGATCCCGATCAGCCAGTGGGGCGCGCACGAGGCCGTCTACTGGGGCACCGAGACGGTCAACGGCCCGGCCGACCTGGTCCCGCTGGCCCGCTCCGGGCTCAGCGCGCCGCTGCGCCGGCCTCGGTTCCAGGTGCACTTCGGCGACCCCGTCGACCTCTCGGACGTCGAGCCGGCGCGGCCGGGCGCCGGGGTGCGCGCGCACGCGAAGATCATGCAGGCCATCACCGACGGCTTGGTCCCGCTGCGCCGCGGCGAGCTGGACCGTCCGCGCTTCCACGACCCGACGCGGCCGACCGACACCGTCAGCCCGTGGAAGCCGGCGTCCGGATCCTGAGACACCGGGCTCGGCACCCCTAGAGTCGGCGGGCGTGAGCACACGGATACTCGTCGTCTACTACAGCTCGACCGGCAACACCGCGGCCCTGGCCGAGTCCCTCGCCGCCGGGGCCCGCGAAACCGGCGCCGAGGTGCGGGTGCGGACCGTGCCGGAGACCGCGCCCGAGCGGGCCGTCGCGCAGAACCCGCGCTGGCAGGCCTGGATCGACTCCGGCCCGCACCACGCGCTGGCCGAGCTCGCGGACCTCGAATGGGCCGACGGCCTCGCGGTGGGCAGCCCGACCCGGTTCGGCGGCCCCGCCGCCCAGCTCAAGTCCTTCCTGGACAGCACGGGCGGCTTGTGGGCGAAGGGGAAGCTCGCGGACAAGGTCGCGACGTCGTTCACGACCGCCTCCACGGCGCACGGCGGCCTGGAGTCGACGCTGCTGGCGATCAACAACGTCTTCTACCACTGGGGCGCGATCGTCGTGCCGCTCGGCTACACCGACCCGCACCTGATGGAGTCGGGCAACCCGTACGGCGGCTCGTTCGTGTCGCGCAAGTCGGCGGCGCCGGACGAACTCGCGCTCGGCGCGCTGCGCGTCCAGGGACGGCGGCTGGCCACCATCACGACGCACGTGGCGACCGGCCTGAAGCAGGCCGAGTAACCGGAAAAACCCCTTTGGCAGTGACGCGGTCGCCCTTAGAGTCGCGACGGTGACCACCGAGCTGCCCGTCCTCGCCCCGCCCCGGGTCGCCCACCGCGGCCGCGGGACCACCCTGGTCCTGCTCGCCGCGCTGTTCTTCAGCACGTCGGGCACCCTGGGCAAGTCCGCGATGTCCGCCGGGATCACCCCGGAGCAGGTGGCCGCGATGCGCATCGCGCTGGCCGGGCTGGTGCTGCTCGCCGGGGTCGCGCTGGTGGCGCCGCGGAAGCTGCGGGTGCGCCGGGCCGAGCTCCCGGTGCTGGCCGGGTACGGCCTGCTCGGCGTCGCCGGCGTACAGCTGCTCTACTTCGTCGCCGCGGGCCGGATCCCGGTCGGCATCGCGATCCTGCTGGAGTTCGTCTCCCCCGTGCTCATCGCGCTGTGGGTGCGGTTCGTGCGGCGGCACCGGCTGCCCCGGTCGGTGTGGGGCGGCATCGCACTGGCGATGGTCGGGCTGTCGCTGGTCGCGCAGGTCTGGCAGGGCGTGACGCTGAACGGCGCCGGCCTGCTCGCCGGCTTCGGCGCGGCGCTGTGCTCGGCCGGGTACTTCCTGCTCGGCGAGCGCGCGGTGGCCGACATCGACCCGCTGGGCCTGGTCACCTGGGGGATGGTGATCGGGGCGGTCGCGGTCAGCTTCGCCGCGCCGCCGTGGACGTGGCCGGTCGGGCTGCTCGGCACCGGCGTCGGGTTCGGCGCCTGGCACCCGCCGGTGTGGCTGCTGATCGGCCTGCTGGTGCTGGTGGCGACCGTGCTGGCCTACGTCTGCGGGATCTCGTCGCTGCGGCACCTGCCGGCGTCGGTGGCGAGCGTGCTGGGACTGGTCGAGCCGGTGATCGTCACGATCACGGCCTGGGCGCTGCTCGGCGAGGAGCTCACCTGGCTCCAGCTGCTCGGCTCGGCGATCCTGCTCGGCGGCGCGTACCTGGTGCAGCGGAAGTCCGAGATCCTGACGAGCTGAGTTCTTCACGAGCTGGCGCCGAGGTGCGAGAATCCCCCACCATGACGACGTCGGGGCTGCGGCCCGAACTCCGGCAGCGGCACGTCCGGATGATCGCCCTCGGCGGCATCATCGGCGCGAGCCTGTTCATCGGCAGCGGCGCGGTGATCCACACCGTCGGCCCGGCGGCGGTGCTCTCGTACGCGCTGGGCGGCCTGCTCGTCGTCCTCGTGATGCGGATGCTCGGCGAGATGGCGACGGCGGCTCCGTCGCTCGGCTCGTTCATGGAGTACGCGCGGGACTCGCTCGGCGGCTGGGCGGGCTTCACGATCGGCTGGCTGTACTGGTACTTCTGGGTCGGCGTGGTCGCGTTCGAAGCGGTGGCCGGCGCGAAGATCCTGCAGGGCTGGGTTCCCGGGGTGCCGCAATGGGTGTTCTCGCTGGCGCTGATGCTGCTGCTGACCGCGACGAACCTGGCGTCGGCGCGGTCGTTCGGCGAGACGGAGTTCTGGCTGGCCTCGATCAAGGTCGCGACGATCGTGGTGTTCCTGGTGCTGGGCCTGCTGTTCGTGCTCGGCATCTGGCCGGGCGCGCACTTCTCCGCCGGCAACATCGGCCTGGACGGTTTCGTACCCCACGGCGGCTTTTCGGTCGTCCACGGCGTGGTGATCGTGATCTTCTCGTACTTCGGCGCGGAGATCGTGACGATCGCGGCCGCGGAGTCCGACCAGCCGGAGACGGCGGTCCGCAAGGCGACGTCGACGATCGTCTGGCGCGTGATCGTGTTCTACGTGGGTTCGGTGACCCTGCTGGTGATGATCACGCCGTGGCGCGAAATCCCCAGCGAGACAAGCCCGTTCGCGGCGGCGTTCGGCCGCTTCGGCGTCCCGGCCGCGTCGACGATCGTCAGCGCGGTCGTCCTGACGGCGGCGTTGTCGGTGCTGAATTCGGGCCTGTACACGGCCTCCCGCATGCTGTTCGCGTTGCGCCGCCACGGCTGGGCCCCGGCGTGGATCTCGGACACGAACGCGCGCGGCGTCCCGTGGAAGGCGATCCTGGTGTCCACTTCGGTCGGTTACGTGGCCGTGGTGATGAGCTACGTGTCCCCGGACAAGATCTTCTACTTCATCATCAATTCGGCGGGCGCGGTGGCGCTGTTCGTGTACGCGATCATCTGCGGCTCGCAGCTGCGGATGCGGCGTTCTTTGGAGGCTTCGGCGCCGGAGAAGCTGAAGCTGCGGATGTGGGGCTACCCGTGGCTGAGCTGGGTCACGTTGGCGCTGACGCTGGCGGTGGTGGCGTCGATGCTGTTCGTGGACTCGGACGCGCGTTCGCAGCTGTACCTGAGCCTGATCAGCCTGGCGGTGATCCTGGGCGTGTACGCCCTCATCCGCCGGCGATCCGGCTCAACCGCGACGGTCGACCCACCCGGTCGAGCCGCGACCAGCGATGCCGAACCGCAATAGAGGGCGGCCACGGGTCCCAACATGCTTCCGGATCTGACACAACGCTGCAACTATGACGATCTGCTCCTTCCACGCAGTAACAAGCCGACGGCCACGACGTTGGTATACGGCAACTGCGAACCAGCGAGGGGCGGCCATGGGGAAACCACGAAAGTGGAAGCGTCGACATGAAAAATCCGAGAACGATCCTTTCCGGACTCCTTATCAACGAGACCGCGACCGGGTACTTTATTCGTCGGCGTTCCGGCGACTGTCCGGAGTGGCCCAAGTCGCCGCGGTGAACGAACAGCGGGTACTGCACAACCGCCTCACCCACAGCCTCAAAGTGGCTCAACTCGGGCGTCGGCTGGTTCAGCACCTGAAGCAGGATGACTCAGCGGAAGCACAGGAGTTCCGGAAGAACTCCGGCGTCAAGGCCGATGTCGTCGAAACGGCAGGACTCGTTCACGACATCGGGCACCCGCCGTTCGGGCACGTCTCCGAACCGGTCCTCGACGCCTGCCTCCGCCGAGCCACCGGGCTGGAAGGCTTCGAAGGGAATGCCCAGTCGTTCCGGATCGTCACGAAACTCGCCAGACGCAGAACGGAGTACGCGGGTCTCGACCTCACCCGGGCCGCACTCGACGCGATGCTCAAGTACCCCCGGCCGAGGCCACGGTCCGCAGACGATCCGTTCACCGCTCCGACCTGGACGGATCGCAGATTCGGCAGCAAGTGGGGTGCGTACGCGAGCGAACTCGAGGACTTCCGCTGGGCTCGCAAAGGAGCGACGGGCAGCCTCAGGTCGGCCAACGCCATCCTCATGGACTGGGCGGACGACATCACCTACGCGACCCACGACATCGAGGACTATTTCCGAGCCGGGCTCATTCCCCTGCACGACCTGGTGAGCGACCGGGACCGCATCGCCAGACACGCCCGACGCCGGCTCGGCAAGCTGCCGGACTTCGAGCCGGCTCTGTTCGATGCCGGACTGGACAAAGTCATCAGCAGGTTCAGGCAGATCACGTCCTCGTGCTGGGACACCCGCCAGAACCGCTCCGCGATGAACGTCATCACGACGGTGAATATCACCGACTGCGTCAATGCTGTTTCCTTCGCGGCGGATCCCCCGCACATAGCAGTCGATGCCCGCTGCCAGTACCTGGTCGAAGCTTTGAAGGAGCTCACTTGGTACTACGTCATCGACAAGCCGTCCTTGGCGGTGATGCAGGAGGGGCAGAAACGGATCGTCCAATCCCTCTACGACCGGCTCCGCGACTGCCTGACCGAATCGCCCAAGAGCCCACGGTTGCCGATCCAGCTTCGCTCGATCTATCGCGAACTGGGACGGGACCCTGACTTCGACTCGGCTTACCAGGGGTCCGCGGAAGCGCGGGAAGCACGGGCGGTCGTCGACTACATCTGCGTGCTGACCGAAGCCCAAGCCGTCGATCTGGACGAGCGGCTCAGCGGCCGGTCGCACGGTTCGATGTTCGGTGCCTGGTTCAGTTAGCCTCCGCCGGCAATCCGGCTCAGCGCCCCGAAGAACACGTCCGTGATCTTCGCCGGGTCCGGGGTCACGAACGCCTGACCGCCCGTCGCCGCCGTGATCTGGTCGAGTTCCGGTTTGTCCGCGTCCGGGCCGACGCCCACGCCGATCAGCGGGATGGGGCGTCGCGGGTCCTGGAGTTTCGCCAGCTCGGCCAGCAGGTCCGCGCGGCTGATGCTGTGCGGGTCCTCGTTGCGGCCGTCCGTCATCACGATCACCAGGTTGAGCCGGCCGGGCTCCCACTCGCGGCGGGCGGTGCGGTAGGTGTCCAGGACGCTGTCGTAGAGGCCGGTTCCGCCGTCCGCGGTCGCCTTCAGCTGCGCGAGCTTGTCCAGCGCGCCGTTGGCGAGGTGCTGGGCCACCGGGGCCATCGGCAGGATCTCGCGGTAGTCCTTGTCGCCGTCGAGCTTGGTGGAGAACGCCAGCATGCGCAGCTGGGTCGCCGGTTTGAACAGGTGCAACGCCTTCTGCGTCGCCTCGACCGTCAGCTGCATCCGGTTCAGCGGCGTGCCGGGTACCTGGGCGTTCATCGAGCCCGACACGTCGATCAGCACCTGCACGCGCGCGCTCAGGTTGATGCCCGCCCACTGGCTGAGCAGTTCTTCGACGACGGTGGCCGCCGGCAGGTTCACGGCCTGGATGCCCGTCGGCGACACGCGCGGGTCGTCAGTGTGGTCGCGCAGCGCCTGGCCGCCCGCGGCGCGCAACCCCGTCTTCGCGATCGCGTCGGAGCCGGGGCCGCCGAGCAGGGCCTCGCGCAGCGCGTCGACGATCGGGCGTTGCCGCGGGGTGATGCCGCCCAGCTCGGCGAACGGGTAGTCCAAAGTGGGCACCGCGGTCGAGTAGACGGCGACGAGCGGCGACGACGTGTCCTCGATGTTGTGGCGCAGCAAGGAGTTCTCCGACGCGGGGAACGCCGTGACCGCGGCCGTGCCACCGCCGTCGCTCGAGCCGGGCAGCCGGGCGATCAGGTCCGTCTCGGCGCCGAGCGTGTTGATCGAGAGCCGCCGCAACAGCGCGACGTACGCGGCCGAGGCCTCGGGCGCCGCCTTGACGCTGTCGCGGAGGCCGAGCAGCGCCAGCGCGCCGACCGGATCGCGGGCCGGGTCGGGCATCCCCGGGACGACACCCGGCGCGGCCAGGACCTCCGCCCACGTGGGCGTGCGGTCGGGCCAGCCGAGGCCCTTGGCGACGTCCGCGGCGACGCCGAGCACCACCGGAGAGCTGGCCACCGACGCCCCGCTGTCGGGCACGTCGGCGGCCCCGAGCTGGTGCGCGCGGCGCAGCGCGAGCGTGGAATCGGGCACCCACACCTGCGGGCGCGGGCTCCCGTCGGACAGCGCGAGCCGCTCGGCGGCCTGCGTCGCCTCCCTGGTCTGCACCTCGACGCCCCCGCACGGGACGTCGAGCCCCCGCGCGACGATCGTCAGCGCGGGCGCGATGTCCGCGGACGCCGTCACCAGGACGTTCGTGGTCTGCTCGCACGCGGGCCGCGACCGCACGACGGCCACGGTCACCCAGGTGGCGGCGCCGAGCACGAGCACGAGCCCGATGGCGAGCGCGGGAACCAGCAACCGGCGTCGGCCATCCGGCGAGTGACGTCCCATCGGCGCGGCCTCTCTGCGCGAGGCGAGGTGGGGATCAAGGTTATCCCGCGGCAAAGCGGCATCTCGTGGTCCAGACGGCGTAACAGCCCCTAGGGGCGGCCTCATCCCTGAGGGGGACCCGGCCCGTCCCGCAGCGGGATGTCCCGCCCCGCGTCAGCCGAAACACTGGACCGCATGAAGCCGACACGTGCCGAACAGCGCCGGGCTCGCCGGGCGCTTCTCCGTCAGAGCGCCACCGTCGTTGTCGCCCTGCTGCTCACCAAAGCCCGTTGAACGCCGTGAAGGCCACCTCGAGGATCCGAGGTGGCCTTCACGAAGCGGAAAACTCAGACCGGGATGACCGTGGGGACGATCATCGGGCGGCGGCGGTAGGTGTCCGCCACCCAGCGGCCGACCACGCGGCGGACCGCCTGGGCGATCCGGTGGGTGTCGGTGATGCCTTCGGCCTCGGTGCGCGCCAGCTCCATCTCGACCAGCGGCACGACCGCGTCGAGGGCCTTCGGGTCGTCCGAGAAGCCGCGGCCGGAGACGCCGGGGCTGCTGACCGCGCGGCCCGTGTTCGAGTCGACCACCACGGTGATCGCGATGAAGCCGCCCTCGCCGAGGACCAGGCGGTCGGACAGGGTCGACTCGCCGACGTCGCCGACCGACAGGCCGTCGACGTAGACGTGGCCGACCTCGACGCGGCCGGTGCGGGTGGCCTTGCCGTCGACCAGGTCGACGACCACGCCGTCCTCGGCGATGACCACGTTCTCCGCGGCCACGCCGGTGCGGATCGCCAGCTCGCCGTTCGCGCGCAGGTGCTTCCACTCGCCGTGGACCGGCATCACGTTGCTCGGGCGCACCGCGTTGTACAGGTAGAGCAGCTCGCCCGCCGACGCGTGGCCGGAGACGTGCACCTTCGCGTTGCCCTGGTGGACGACGTTCGCGCCGAGCCGGGTCAGGCCGTTGACCACGCCGAACACCGCGGTCTCGTTGCCCGGGATCATCGAGCTGGCCAGCACGACCGTGTCGCCCGCGCGGATCGAGATCTGGCGGTGCTCGCCGCGCGCCATCCTCGACAGCGCCGAGAGGGGCTCGCCCTGCGAGCCCGTCGAGACGAACAGGACCTTGCTCTCGGGCAGGGTGCTCGCCTGGTCGAGGTCGACCAGCAGGCCGTCCGGCACGTTCAGCAGGCCCAGCTCGGCCGCGATCCCCATGTTGCGGACCATGGACCGGCCGACGAACGCGATCCGGCGGCCGTGCCGGTGCGCGGCGTCCAGCACCTGCTGGACGCGGTGGACGTGGCTGGCGAAGCAGGCCACGATCACGCGCTGGTCCACGCGGCGGATGACGTCGTCGAGCACCGGGCCGATGTCGCGCTCGGGCATGACGAAACCGGGCACCTCGGCGTTGGTCGAGTCGACGCAGAACAGGTCGACGCCCTCGTCGCCCAGCCGCGAGAAGCCGGCCAGGTCCGTCAGGCGGCCGTCGAGCGGGAGCTGGTCGAGCTTGATGTCGCCGGTGTGCAGCACCACGCCCGCCGGGGTGCGGATGGCGACGGCCAGCGCGTCCGGGATCGAGTGGTTCACCGCGAAGAACTCGAGGTTGAACACGCCGACGTCGCGGCGCTCGCCCTCGCGGACCTCGATCAGCTTCGGCCGCTGCCGGTGCTCCTTGGCCTTCGCCGCGAGCAGCGCGTTGGTGAACCGCGAGCCGTAGATCGGCAGGTCCGGCCGCAGGCGCAGGAGGAACGGGACGGCACCGATGTGGTCCTCGTGCCCGTGGGTGAGCACCAGGCCTTCGATGTCGTCGAGGCGGTCCTCGATCGCGCGGAAGTCGGGCAGGATCAAGTCGACGCCGGGCTGGTCGTCCTCGGGGAAGAGCACCCCGCAGTCGACGATGAGCAGCCGGCCGCCGAATTCGAAGACGGTCATGTTGCGCCCGACCTCGCCGATGCCGCCCAGCGCGACTACGCGCAGGGCTCCCTCGGGGAGTGCGGGCGGGGCGTTGGTGGGGCCTGGACCGGGGGGAAGTGAGCTCACCGAGGCAGGGTCCCAACGCTGGTGTGCGAGGTCGGCGCCACGTAGGCGGCCCTCGAGTCTGCTTGTGCCACCCGCTCACCATGCCAGTCCTGGGCCGCCATGTCGCCCAGCGGCACGCCGCCCTGGGCCAGATCGGCGGCGATCGCGGCCACCTGCTCCTCGGTGGCCGGGGCGATCGGGAGCCTCGGGTGGCCGATGTCGAACCCCCGCAGCCGCAGCGCCGCCTTGCTGAACGCGACCCCGCCGACCCGCGACATCGCGCGCAGCACCGGCAGCATCCCGCGGTGGTTGGTGCGCGCGGTGGAGGTGTCGCCGTTCTCGTAGGCGTCGATCATCGCGCGGATCCGGCCCGCGACGACGTGACCGATCACACTCACCACGCCGGTGCCGCCGACCGAGATCCACGGCAGGTTCAGGCCGTCGTCGCCGGAGTAGTACGCGAGGTGGGTGTTCGCGATGACCTCGGAGCCGGCGATGAGGTCGCCCTTGGCGTCCTTGACCGCGACGATGCGCGGGTGCTCGGCCAGCCGCAGCAGCGTGTCGACCTCGATCGGGACGACCGAGCGCGGCGGGATGTCGTAGAGCATCACCGGCAGCCCGCTGCTGTCCGCGACGGTGGTGAAGTGCGCGTACAGCCCCGCCTGGCTCGGCCGCGAGTAGTACGGGGTGACGACGAGCAGGCCGTGCGCGCCGGCCGCTTCGGCCTGCTTCGCCTGCTCGATGCTGTGCGCCGTGTTGTTGGTGCCCGCGCCGGCCACGACGGTCGCGCGGTCGCCGACGGCCTCGACCACGGCGCGGATCAGCTGCTGCTTCTCGTCGTCGGTCGTGGTCGGGCTTTCGCCGGTGGTGCCGTTGATGACGAGGCCGTCGTTACCCAGCTCCACGAGGTGCTCGGCGAGCTCCTGCGCCCGCTTCAGGTCCAGCGCCCCGTCGGCGTCGAAGGGGGTGGCCATCGCGGTGAGCACGCGCCCGAACGGCCGTCCGGGCGCTGCGGTAGGTGGGTTGGACATGCCCAGACGGTACCCCGTCGCACCGACGAAAACCGCGCCGACCTGGTCTCGCCCGGCGAAGTGCGGAGGATTTCCGCGCGCACGCCGTTCGTCGCGGAACTTCTACTTGACCTTGGTCACGATCGGCGCGGTGATCGGCCCGCCGTCGGACTTGGCGAGCAGGCAGTAGAACTCGCGGGTGGGTTCCTCACCGCTCTTCGCGGGCGAGCTCTCCCACTGCGCCTGGGTCGGCACGAGCGCGCGGAACGTCAGGTCCTGCCGCTTGGCCGCGGGCACGATCGACGACCGGAACGCGGTCGCGCAGGCCGCCTCGGCGCTCGCCGTCACCGCGGCCTGCCCCGGGTAGGCGGCCACCTCGGCGTCGTCGGAGTTCCAGTTCTCGACCGACAGCAGGCCGCCGATCTCGTAGACCTCCAGCGTGTGGCTCTTGTCGCAGTCGGTCTTGTTGTCGTCGTCGCTGATGATCGAGCCGTCCTGCACCGGGGTGTTGAAGCACCGGTAGTAGCCGCCGATGGCCGTGCGGAGCTGCCCGCCGAGGCCGAAGGTCATGGTCGGCTGCTTCTGCTGGTCGGCCGCCGGTGTCTGGTAGGCCTTGCCCGCGAAGAAGCCGCCGATCAGGGCGCCGACGACGAGCAGCGCGGCGAGCGAGAGCCACAGCGCGCGGAGGTTCTTCTTCGGCGGCTGTGGCGAGAGCCGGGTCATCGGGTGCACCACCGCGGTGCCGTTCGGCGGGGTCGGGCGCACGCCCTGCGCGGTGGTCAGCAGGTTCTGCGCCTGTGCGGCGGACAGCCGCGCGTCGGGGTTGGCGACGAGCAGGCCGAGGATGGCCGCGGCGATCGGGCCCTGGCCGCGGGTCAGGTACGGGATCTCGGTCATGATCGCGTGCAGCGTCGCGGCGGTGGTCGCGCGCTCGAACGGGATCGAGCCTTCGACGGCGAAGAACAGCGTCGCGCCGAGGGACCACAGGTCGGACGCGGGCAGCGCTTCGCGGCCTTCGACGCGCTCGGGCGCCATGAACGCGGGCGAGCCGACGATCATGCCGCTGGTGGTCAGGCGCGGGTCGTCGACGGCGTGGGCGATGCCGAAGTCGGTGAGCTTCACGCGGCCGTCCGGCGCGACCAGGATGTTCGCCGGCTTGACGTCGCGGTGCACGATCCCGGCCGCGTGGGCCGCCTGCAGTGCGGCGAGCACCCGCTCCCCCAGCTGCGCGGCCTGCGCGGCGGGCAGCGGGCCGCGCTGCCGCACGAGGTCGGCGAGGCTGGGCGCCTCGACGAGCTCCATCACGATGAAGGTGGTGCCGCCGTCGGTGACGACGTCGTAGACGGTGACGACGGCGGGGTCGTTGAGCCGCCCGCCGGTGCGCACCTCGCGCAGCGCGCGCTCCGAGAAGACGGCGGCGGACTCGGCGTCGGGCAGCCGCAGCTCCTTGACGGCGACCTGCCGCCCGATGACCTGGTCCTGCGCCCGCCACACGACGCCCATGCCGCCGCGGCCGAGTTCGCCGAGCAGGAGGTAGCGGCCGGCAACGACCCGCTGACCAGGCGTGACGGGCGCCTGGGGTGGGTACGGCCGGGTCTGTTCGTCGGTCACGGTGCTCCTTTTGGCGGCGGTCGCGCAGATGCTAGTCGGACCGCCGCCGGCCGCTGGGGGTTCCGCGCAATTCGTGACTCAGCGGGATGATTCGCCGCGGTACGGGAGCCACCGGTAGCCGGGGGCGAAGTCGCTGAACGCGGCACGCCCGCCCGTCGCCGCCCAGATGTCTTCGCTGACCACCAGGCCGGGGAAGACCGTCAGGTCGTCCTCGGCCAGCAGCTCGTCGTAGGTGCGGAACCCGTCGGTCCCCACGCCCGCCAGCGCGTAGCGGTAGACCGGTGGCGCGGTCCGCAGCAGCCAGTAGAGGCGTCGCCCGGCGGCGGTCATGGCCGCCGCCTCTTCGGGTGAGTGCGCGCCGTTGCGGCTGAGCCCCTCGGGCGCGACACCGCACCACCAGCCGCCGCCGGAGTCGCGGACGACTCCCGTGGGCCAGCTGTCGAAGTGGCGCGCGAGATCCCGGGCGTGGGTCTCCCGCCCACCGCATTCGGCGTTGAGGGCGAAGGTCCAGGCCATGGCCGCGGCTCCCTGCTCGTGGGCTCAGCCGGTGAAGGTGAGGTAGATCAGCACCAGGTTGAGCGCGATGATCACCACCGCGATCAGCGCTGCCGCGATGGTCGTCAACCTGCGGTTGGCGTCCGCGCCCATCAGATCACGGTCCGCGGTCAGGCGGATCAGCGGCACCAGTGCGAACGGGATCCCGAACGACAGCACCACCTGGGACACGACCAGCGCGGCGCTCGGGTCGGCGCCCAGCGCCAGCACCACGATCGCCGGGGTGAGCGTCACCAGGCGGCGCAGGACCAGCGGAACCCGCTTGTGCAGCAGGCCCTGCATGATCATCGCGCCCGCGTACGCGCCGACCGACGTCGAGGCCAGTCCGGAGGCCAGCAGGCCGATCGCGAACAGCAGCGCGACGCCCGGGCCGAGCGCCCCGGCGACCGCGGTGTGCGCGCCCTCGATGCTGTCCACGCCCTCCTGGCCCTGCAGGTTCGTCGCGGCCAGCAGGAGCATGCCGAGGTTCACCGCGCCGGCCAGGAGCATCGCCAGGCCGACGTCGGCGCGGGTCGCGCGCAGCAGCCGGCGGCGCCGGGCGCCGTCGGGCCGGCCGTGGCGGTCGCGGACCAGGCCGGAGTGCAGGTAGACCGCGTGCGGCATGACCGTGGCGCCGAGCATCGCCGCCGCGATCAGGACGCTGCCCGAGCCGTCGAACTTCGGGACCAGGCCGCCGAGGGTTTCCGCCGCCGACGGCGGTTCGACGAACAGGCTCGCCAGGAAGCCGACGGCGATGACCAGCAGCAGGCCGGTGACGACCCGCTCGAACGTCCGCTGGCCGCCGCGGTCCTGGACCGCCAGCAGCGTCAGCGAAACCGCGCCGGTGATCAGGCCGCCGGCGATGAGCGGCAGGTCGAACAGCAGGTTGAGGGCGATCGCGCCGCCGACCACCTCGGCCAGGTCGGTGGCGATGGCGACCACCTCGGCCTGCGCCCAGTAGGCCAGCCGCGCGGGCCGCGACAGCCGGGCGCGCAGGGCCTCCGGCAGCGACATCCCGCTGACCAGCCCCAGCTTCGCCGACAGGTACTGCACCAGCACCGCCATCAGGTTCGCCGCGACGATCACCCAGACCAGCAGGTAGCCGTAGCGGGCGCCGGCACTGATGTTGGAGGCGACGTTCCCGGGGTCGACGTAGGCGATCGCGGCGACGAACGCCGGCCCGAGCAGGGCCGAGCCCGTGCGCAGGCGGGACGTCAGTCTCGGCCGCGCGGCCTCGGTCACTGCCATGGCGCCTGCCTCTCAACCGGATGTCGGGGACCCCAAATCGAAGTTTAGGCGTGCCGAACTTTCGATTTCAAGGGTGACGGTTCCCACCGTCCCGCCCCGAGTACCCGGTGACCGCCCCACCGGAACGGCGTCAGGGGTTGGCGACCTCGTGGCCGGACTCGCGCAGCGCCTTCACCGCGTGCCCGAGGTCGGCGGCCCGGACCAGGATGTGGTCGGTGTCGAACGTCGACATCGAGAACAGCGCGACACCGGCCGCGGCCAGCTCCGACGCCAGGGCGGCGATGATGCCGGTCAGCGTGAACTCCAGCGGGCCGCGGACCGACAGCAGCCGCCAGCCGTCCTCCGCCGCCGTGCTCCCGCCCGGCTCGCGGCCGGCCGGGCAGATCACCGACAGCTCTTCGGGGGTGCGGGTCACCGAGACGAAGGCTTCCCCGGGCTCGAAGAGCTCGGCGGGCACCGGGGCGTCCGCGGGCAGCCGGACGACGGCGTACTCGCCGGGCCGGACGTCGATCGCGAGTCGTTTCATCAGCCTTCGAACACCTTCGGGCTAGTGGCGATCTCGGTGCCGTCCGGCAGCGTCGAGATCGTGAAGTCCGCGAAGACGTTCGCGGCCGCTTTCTGCAGCTGGCGCAGGCATTCGACGGCGAGTTCCCGGATCTCGACGTCGGCGTGCTCGGTCGCGCGCATCGCGACGAAGTGGCGCCAGGCCCGGTAGTTGCCGGTCACGACGATGCGCGTCTCGGTCGCGTTGGGCAGCACCGACCGCGCGGCCTGGCGGGCCTGCTTGCGGCGCAGCGTCGCGCTCGGGACGTCGGCGAACTTCTCCTCCAGGCCGGCGAGGAGCTCGGTGTAGGCGTCGACGCTCGCCTGGGTCGCGGCGAGGAACTTCTCGTGCAGGACCGGGTCGTTCGCGATCACGTCCGGCTCGACGACGGCGGCGGCGCGCTCCGGGACGTAGCGCTGCGAGAGCTGGGAATAGGAGAAGTGGCGGTGGCGGATCAGCTCGTGCGTCAGCGACCGGGAAATGCCGGTGATGTAGAAGGTCACCGAACCGTGCTCCAGCACCGAAAGATGCCCGACGTCCATGATGTGCTCGAGGTAGCCGGCGTTGGTCGCGGTGGCGGGGTTGGGCTTCTTCCACGACTGGTAGCAGGCCCGGCCGGCGAACTCGGCCAGCGCCTCGCCGCCGTCGGCGTCGGTCGACCACGGGACGTCCTCGGGCGGGAAGAACTCCGTTTTCGCGATCAGCTGCACCCTGGGTGACACGGTTTCGGTCACGTCAGCACTCCTTCTCCACGACTCCCCCGGCAGCCTATCCGCTTCCTTGACTGACACCACCGATGACGTCATAGTGGTGTCATGGACTTGACGCCGTACATCGCCAACCTTCGCGAGGACCTCGCGAACACGGCTGCCGCCGGGGACGAGCAGACCCGGCGGGCGGCCGCGCTGCTGTCATCCGCGCTCGAACCCGCCGTCCGCCTGACCCTGATGAACGCCCTCGCCGACCTCGCCGCCGAGGTCACGGCCGCTTTGCCCGGCCAGGTCGTGGACGTGCGGCTCGACGGGCGTGACGTCCGCGTGGTCGTCACCGGCGCCGCCGAGGAGCCGGCGTCACGCGCGACACCACGTGACACCACGCCGCCACCACCGCCGCTCGACGGCGGCGACATCAGCCGCATCACGCTGCGCCTGGTCGAGCAGATCAAGGGCCAGGCCGAGCGCGCGGCGGCGGCGCAGGGCGTCTCGCTGAACACGTTCGTCTCCCAGGCGGTGCAGGGCGCGCTCGGCGGGCACAAGCAGCACCACGGCAAGGACGACCGGTCCGGGTCGCGCCTGCACGGCTGGGTCGAAGGCTGAGGGGGCCGAAGATGAGTGAAGAGCAGACGACACCGGCCGACGAGCTGGTGCGGATCGACGACTTCGAGACCGAGGTCCCGCTGGAGCTCGACGTCAGCGTGACGATCGGGCGTGTCGAGATCGTCCTCGAAGGGGACTCCGGCGCCCGGGTGGAGCTGCGGCACGACCAGGGCGAGCAGCAGCCGTGGGTGGCGGGGGTGAACAACCTGCTGTCGTGGGTCGGCGAGCGCTTCGGCGACCAGCTGGGCGTCGACCCGGCGGCCTCCCCCGCCGAAGCGGTGCGGCAGAGCCGGATCGAGAAGCTCGGCAACCGCCTGGTCGTCCAGGCGCCGAAGGCGTGGCAGCTGCGGAACGTGGCACTGGCGGTGAAGGTGCACGCGCCGGTGGGTTCGCACGTGGAGGTGCGCGCGGGCGCGGCGGACGTGACGGTGACCGGTTCGGCCGGCCGCGTCGACCTGCTGACGGGCTCGGGCGAGGTCAAGCTCGACCGCGCGGACGGCTCGGCCACGATCCGCACCGGCAGCGGCGGCATCACCCTCGGCCCGACCCTGGCCGGGTTGCAGCTCCGCAGCGGCAGCGGCAGCGTCGAGGCGTCCTCGCTGGCGGGTTCGGCCACGCTCGCAACGGGAACGGGAAACGTCTGGCTGGGCGCGGTCTCGGGCGAGGTGATGGCCCGCACCGGCAGCGGTGACCTGTCCGTGGCGGACGCGGCTTCGGGGTCGCTGGACTTGATCACGGGCTCGGGCGAGGTGCGGATCGGGATCCGCGGCGGGACCGCGGCGGAGATCGACCTGACTTCCAGCGGGGGCCGGGTTTCGAGTGAGCTGGACGTGCTGGAGACGGCACCCGAGGGGGAAGTGAAGCTGCGGGTGCGAGCCCGCACGGGCTCCGGCAACGCCGTGGTGACGCGCGCGGCCGGCTGAGTAAGGGGGAGACGGGCCGTTCCCGGCGGGGGTGCCGGGGGCGGCCCGTCTTGCGTGCGCGGGAGGGGTCCTTCGCCGGGCAGCGCTGCACTTGTTGCCGCGGTGCACAACCGTGACTGCAACCCCCGCGGCTCCGGACGGCACTGGCGCGATCCCCGCGCCCGGCGCCGTGGTGCGGCCGAGGCAATCGCTGCCGCACGCCGCCGGGTCCACTGTGGATCGACGCTACTGGGCCTGCCCGGTCAGCAAGTTGATGAGGCTGTGCGGCGTCGCCTCGCCGAAGCACAGCTCGAAGTCGCGGGCCGCCTCCTCGGCCGCCGCCGCGCTGCGGGGGAACAGCTCCCGCTCGTACTCGGCCAGTGCGGCCTCCATGTCGTCCGGGTGGGCGGCGATCGCTCGGCCCAGTTCGGCGCCGTCCTGCATGGCGAGGTTGGCGCCTTCGCCGTTCGGGACCGACAGGTGGGCCGCGTCGCCCAGGAGCGTCACGCCCGGGGTGCGGGGCCAGCTGTGGCCGGGCGGCAGGGTGTGGAGCGGGCGCAGCACCGGTGGCGTCTCGCCGTCGGTGATCAGGGCCGTCAGTTCCGGGGCCCAGCCCTCGAACTCGGCCGCGACCTGTGCCCTGGCCGCCGCGGGGTCGGTGAAGTCGGTGAACCAGTCCAGCGGCTTGGACAGCACCACGTACGTGTGGAGCGTGTCGCCGGCTTCGCGGTGCGCCTGGATGCCCTT
Source organism: Amycolatopsis sp. cg9 (assembly GCF_041346945.1). Classification (NCBI taxonomy): domain Bacteria; kingdom Bacillati; phylum Actinomycetota; class Actinomycetes; order Pseudonocardiales; family Pseudonocardiaceae; genus Amycolatopsis; species Amycolatopsis sp. cg9. Next base: position 9,820,269 of record NZ_CP166850.1, read on the forward strand.
GCCCGGCTCCGGCACCAGCAGCGCTCCTCCCCCGGCCGCCTTCGCGGTCGCCGGGTGGCGGGTGTCGCCGTCGAACAGGAACGTCTCGACGAACGAGGTGCCGACGTACTGCGGGACCGCGGCCGACACCAGGGGGCGGACGCGGGACCACGCGCCGTCCGCGCCGACGAGCAGTCCGGTGACCGCCGTCGCGCCGTCGGCGAACGTCAGCTCGTGGCGGCCGTCGCCGAGGGAGCGGGCGCCGGTGACCTTGCGGCCCCAGCGGACCGTGCCCGCGGGCAGCGAGTCCAGCAGGAGCCGGCGCAGCTCGCCGCGCTGGACCTCGGGACGGGTGCCGGTGCCGTCGTCCGGCTCGTCGAGCAGGACCTTGCCGGTCCGGTCCAGGACGCGCGTCGCTTCGCGGCCTTCGAGGATCAGGGCGCGGAAGCCGTCGGTCAGGCCCGCCGCCTCGAGCGCGAGCTGGCCGTTGTGCTCGTGGATGTCGAGCATCCCGCCCTGTGTGCGTGCCGAAGGCGAGCTCTCCGCTTCGCAGACCGTGACCGCGACGCCGTGGACGTGCAGGACGCGCGCGAGCGTGAGCCCGCCGAGCCCGGCGCCGACGATCACAACGGGGTCGGACATGACGGCTCCTCTCGTTGGAATGATGTTCCAATCTTGGAACGACATTCCAGACGTGTCAAGATGGGGCATGGCACAGCGGCGCGCAGAGGCCCTTTCGCGGGCGCGCATCATCGAGACGGCGGTCGAGCTCCTCGACGCCGACGGCGAGCGCGGGTTGACGTTCCGGGCGCTGACCGAGCGCCTCGCCACCGGCCCCGGGGCGATCTACTGGCACGTGGCGAACAAGGGCGAACTGCTCGACGCCGCGACCGCCGCGGTGGTCGCGGGCGCCTTGGCCGCCGAGCGAGCCGCGGGATCACCGCAGGACGAGGTGCGCGCCGTCGCGCTCGGCCTCTTCGACGCGATCGAGGACCACCCGTGGCTCGCCCCGCAGCTCTCGGCTCAGCTGACGCGCGGCCCGTCGGGCTCGGTGACGCCGAAGATCTTCGAGAGTTTCGGACGGCACGTGCGCGACCTGGGCGTGCCGAAGGGCAGCTGGTTCACGGCGACCTCCGCGCTGGTGCACTACGTGCTCGGCGCCGCCGGCCAGAACGCCGCGAACACGCGCGTCGCGAAGCCCGGCGCGGACCGCAGCGAGTTCCTCGACGCCGTCTCGACGGCGTGGGAGGGACTCGACGCCGAGGAGTACCCCTTCGTGCGAGCGGTCGCCGACGAGCTGCGCGACCACGACGACCGCGAGCAGTTCCTCGCGGGCGTCGACCTCATCCTGACCGGGATCGGCACGGTCCATTCCCCGGCGTAGGCGTCAGCGCACCAGCTTCGCCAGCGGTTTGGCCAGATCGCCGCGACTGCCCACCGCCACGCCGGACAGGCCGAGCCACTCCGCCATGTGCCGCAGCTCCCCCGCCAGTTCCGGGAGCACGCGCGCCACGTCCGCGCCCTCCTCCGCGAAGGCGCCCTGGACCCGCAGGACGCCCGCCGCGCGGTCGGACTTCAGGTCCACCCGCCCGACCAGTTCGCCGTCCAGCAGGAACGGGAACACGTAGTAGCCGTACACGCGCTTCTGCTCCGGGACGTAGATCTCGATCCGGTAGTGGAACCCGAAGATCCGCTCGGTGCGGGCGCGTTCCCAGATCAGCGGGTCGAACGGGCACAGCAGCGCCCGGCCGGTCACCGACCGCGGCGTGCGGGCCTCGGCGTGCCGGTACGCCACCGCCTTCCAGCCGCGGACCGAAACCGGCTCCAGGACACCGGATTCGACCAGCTCCGCCACCGCCTGGCGCGCCGGGGCCGGACCGAGGCGGTAGTAGTCGCGCAGGTCCGTCTCCGTCGCGACGCCCAGTGCGCGCGCCGAGCGCTCGATGAGGCCGCGCGCGCCCTCCTCCGCCGAGACCGTGCGCGCCAGGATGTCCGGCGGGACAACGCGTTCGGTCAGGTCGTACAGCCGCTCGAACGACCGGCGCGTGCCCGTGGTCAGCTGGCCGATGCCGAACAGGTACTCGCAGACGCGCTTCACCTCCGACCGCTCCCACCACGAGCCGGGGCCCCGCCGCTGCGCATCCGCCTCGACCTCGCGCTCGATGCCGCCCGCGCCGATCGGGCCGAGTTCCTTGACCACCGAAAGGATCTCGTCGACCAGACCCGGCGACTTCTCGATCAACGGGCCGTAGTGCTTCCACCAGCCATCCCGCTTCGCGCCCGAGCGGATCAGCGGCCAGTCCTCGATCGGCAGCAGGCTCGCCTCGTGCGCCCACGTCTCCACCATCAGGCGCGGCTGACGCGCCGAGTGCGACCACGCCGCCGCGTCCAGCAGCGCGGGCTCGTACGCGCCCAGCCGGGAGAACACCGGCATGTAGTGCGCCCGGACCGCGACGTTCACCGAGTCCAGCTGCAGCAGCTGGACGCGCGAAAGCACGCGTTTCAGGTGCCGCCGGGACGGCTCGCCGGAGGGACGCGGGTCGGTGAAGCCCTGTGCGGCCAGGAAGGTCTTCCGGGCCGTCGAGACGCTGATCGTTTGCATGGTGAGGTCATGGTGCCAGCCACCACCGACAGTTTTCGACGACCCGATATCTTCTGGGCATGAGCGACGCCGCCGTCCGCCCCGCCGACCTGTCCGACGCCGCGGAGATCGCCCGCATCCAGCGCGACACCTGGCACGCCGCCTACGAAGACCTGCTGGGCAAGCAGGCGCTCGCCGAACTGGACGCCGCCGACCTGGTGGGCACCTGGACCGAGACCATCGACTACCCCGGCAGCCTCGTCTACGTCGCCACCGAAGGCGAGTACACGGTCGGGTTCTGCGTCGCCGGCCGCGCGCCCGAGGGCGAGATCGCGGCCGCCGACGGCAGCCTGCCCGAGGACGCGGAGGCCACCGGCCTGATCGCCACCCTGCTCGTCGAGCCGCGGTGGGGCCGGCGCGGCCACGCCGGCCGGCTACTCGCGACGGCCGCCGCGGGGCTGCGGGCCGACGGCGCCGGCCGCGGCATCGCCTGGGTCGCCCAGGGCGACCACGCCTCCCTCGGCTTCTACCGCCGGGCCGGCTGGAACCCCGACGGCACGGTCCGCACCCTCGACACCGGCGAGCGCCTGCTCCGCGAGGTCCGGCTCACCGGCACCCTCGAGCTCGCGCTCACCTGAGTCGCGGAAGATCACCCAGCGCATCACGGCGTACATGAACACGCCTTCGCAGGCGCCCGCGAGCAGCCGCGAGAAGTGGTATTCGACGCCCAGCGCCGTCAAGCCCGCGCCCACGCCCAGCAAGAACGCGGCGTAATTGACGGCGATCGCCACGACGTACAGCACGAGCTGGATTCCGACCGCGGCGTGGGAATGGAAGTTGAACGTCCGGTTCAGCACGAAGCTGAGCCCGAACGCGCAGCCGTACGCGACCGTGATCGCGAGCCACAGGGGCCAGCCGAGCAAGCCGTGGAAAACGGTCAGCAACCCGAGGTCGACGCCGAACGTCAGACCGTTGATGAGGCAGAAGCCGAGAAACGTCGGGGCGACGATCCGCGACAGACCCAGCGGGAGTATCCGGACGACGGCCCGGCAGAGGGCGCCGAAGCGGTCAGCGGGCGTACGGGGTTGCTCGGCGGCCACGTGTTCAGCGTTCCAGCGGGAGGTGACCGGGAGCCGTCCGGCAGGTGATCTTCTGGTGCGCACCACCGGCCGAAGTGGGGGGTCAACCCCCGTGTTTCAAGGTTTCGAACTGATAACGTGAAGAACGCGAGCGATTTTCGGGAGGTGACACGATGAGCTGGATTCTGCTGACGCTGGGCGTCGCGTTCGGTTCGGCCATCGTGCCGCTGATCAACGCCGAAGTGTTCTTGATCGGGTTGTGCGCGAGCCAGCCCGGCTTGCACTGGCTGTGGCTCGGGGCGGCGGTGGCGGTCGGGCAGATCGCCGGGAAGACGCTGTACTACCTCGCCGCGCGGGGGACGATCAAGCTGCCCAAGCCGCTGCACGACCGGCTGCACCGCGAGCGGCCGCTCACGCCGCGGCGGGTGCGGTGGCAGTTGCGGACGAAGCGGATCCGCGGGTGGGTCGAGCGGCTGCGGGAGCGGTGCCACCGGCATCCGCACTGGATGGCCGGGACGTACGGGGTCAGTTCGCTCGTGGGGTTGCCGCCGTTCATGGCGACCAGCGTGCTGGCGGGGCTGGTGCGGATGCGGCTGGCGACGTTCTTGACCACCGGGCTGGCCGGAAGGTGGATTCGGTTCAGTTTGATAGCGGCTTCACCTGCGGTGTTCGCCGGATGGTTGCATCACTGAGGAAGTGGGGTCGCTGCGAAGGTTGATCCGCTTCAGTTTTTGAGTCGGTTCGGGTTCTTGGTGTTCCGGGTGGCCCATTGCACCGCTACCGCGCCGGCGACCGCGATCGCGAACGCCCAGGCGCCGATCAGCTCGGCCAGGACCGCTGTCAGGAAGCAGAAGGCTGCGAAGCCGCGGAGGCCGCGTAGGACGCCTCGCATGGTTGCGACCGCTGCTGCCGGGCCGCCTTGCGCCAGGGCGAAGGCCGCCACGACGCTCGTCCCGGTCGGGAACGGGGCCAGCACACCGGTCAGATCCGGACCGAGCCGCCCGGCGGCGGCCGTCAGCGCCAGGACGAGCGCGGCTGTGGCCAGTGCGCGGGCGGGGAGGTCCCACCAGGGCAGGGTGACCGGGCTGGTTGCGCGCATGCTCGACGGCTCTGCTGCGCCCGACGACGGCGGGAGCGGCTGTCCGGCCTCGCGGGAGGCAAGCGGGCCCGGACCCGGTGTGCTCAGCGGCCCGGCTTCACCCGACGCGGGCAAGCTCGGCTCCGCCACGCCCGACGCGGGCAGGCCTCGCGGCCCGGCCACTTCGGGTCCAGGCGAGCTCACCGGCCCAGCCACGCTGGTTCCGCGCAGGCTGCCCGGCCCGGCCTCGCCCGGCTCAGCCGCGCCCGACGCGGGCAGGTCCCGCGGCCCGGCCACCTCGGCCCTGGGCAAGCTCACCGTCCCAGCCTCGCCCGTCGTGGCTAAGCCCGGCTCCGCCACGCCCGACACGGGCAAGTCCCGCGGCCCGGCCACCTCGGCCCTGGGCAAGCTCACCGTCCCAGCCTCGCCCGTCGTGGCTAAGCCCGGCTCCGCCACGCCCGACACGGGCAAGTCCCGCGGCCCGGCCACCTCGGCCCTGGGCAAGCTCACCGTCCCAGCCTCGCCCGTCGTGGCTAAGCCCGGCCCAGCCGCGCCCGACGCGGGCAAGTCCCGCGGCCCGGCCACCTCGGCTCCGGGCGAGCCCGGCCCGGCCACCTCGGCACCAGGCAAGCTCACCGAACCAGCCCCGCGCAAGCTCGCCTCCCCCGACGCCGGCACGAGTCGCGTGCCTCCCCAAGCCGCCGCCAGTGCCAACCCCACCGCGGCCCACGCCGGCACCGGCGCGAACGACAGCGCGAGGTCCAGCACCAGGCACACCAGCCACCCCACGAACACCGTTCCCAGCCACCCGCGGCCCCGCGCCACCCACGCGAACACCACCGCGAACGCCGCCAATGACACCAGTCCCAGCAACGACGCCGAAGCCGCCCGGGCCGCGAAAGCTGCTCCGTGGTCCACGTACGTGATCAGCAAGATCGGGCCCGCCACCACCGGCATGGCCACCAGCAGCCCCGTCAGTCCCGGGCCCCAGCGGCGGCCCGCCAGGGAGGAGCCGACCACCAGCAGCGGGGCCAGGACGAGCTTCACCACCAGCGTCACTGGGTCCAGTCTGCCGGACCCAGTGAAGCCGCCACGCGGATGAAGCCGCGGACGAGGGGGCCGGCGGCGGATTTGGGCCAGGCCACCGCCACGGTGCTCGGTGGGCGGTCGGTCACCGGGATGATGCGCAAGCCCGGTGGCAGCGGCTGGCCGAGCGGGGCGAACGCCGAAATCCCGTTCCACAGCACCGCTTGCAGGCACTCCTGGATCGTCCGCACGACCGGAGCGCCGTCGCCCGGCTCGCCGCCCGTCCAAAAGGCCGCCCAGACCGGGTCGGTGCCGTCCGGGAGGCGGATCCAGCGGCGGCCGGTCAGGTCCGCCGCGGACAGCTCGGCCCGGCCGGCCAGGGGGTCGTCGTCGCGCAGCACCACGCCCGTTCGCACCTGGCGCAGGACGTGGACGCCGATTCCCGTGCTCTCGAAGGGGGTCCGGGTCAGCGCCACGTCGACCAGGCCCGTGCGCAGCCCCGCGGTCGGGTCGGCGAGGTCCGTCTCGTGGACCCGGACGTCGACGTGCGGGTGGCGTTCCCGGAACAGCGCGACCAGCCGGGGGCCGGCCTGCTCGGCGGTGTCCGCCAGCGTGCCGACCGTCAGGGTCGCCGCGCCCGCCGCCGTGGTGACGCGGTCGCGGATCCGGTCCGCGCGCGCCAGCAGCGCGACCGCCTCGTCGTACAGCACCGTGCCCGCAGCGGTGAGCGTGACGCCCTTCGGCGTGCGCTCGAACAGCGTCGCGCCCAGTTCGTCTTCCAGCCCGCGCACCGCCCGGCTCAGCGGCGGCTGCGCCATGTGCAGCCGCCCCGCCGCGCGGCCGACGTGCCGCTCCTCGGCGACCGCGACGAAGTACCGGAGCACGCGCAGGTCCATACTCGCAGGGTATCGAGTCGACGCAGCCGGTCTTGGACACCCGCGGCCGCGCGCGCCGATGATCGGGGCATGGACCTCAAGATCGGGTGCTTCCCCTACGACACCACCAGGCAGCTCTTCGAAACCACCACCGTGGAAACCGCCGATACGCTGCCGGAGATCTTCGAACGGCTGATCCGCGGGAACGAGTTCGACATCGCAGAGCTCGGCCTCACGTTCTACCTGCGCCTGCTCGAAGAAGACACGCCCTTCGTGGCGCTGCCCATCTTCCCGAACCGGGTGTTCCGGCACTCGTGCGTCTTCGTCAACACCCACTCGGGCATCACCGGCCCGGCCGACCTCACCGGCCGGACCATCGGCGAATTCGGGACCTACGGCCAGGATTCGGGCGTCTGGGCCAAGGGCGTCCTGATGGACGAGTACGGCTTCGAGCCCGAAGCGAACCGCTGGGTGATCGGCGGGCTCGAACACCCAGCGGCACCCTTCGGCTTCATCCCGCACCCGCACCCGGCCGCCCTCGACGTCACCGCGGCCGGGGACGGGAAGACGCTGAGCGACCTGCTCGACACCGGCGAGATCGACGTGCTGTTCTCCGCCAACGTCCCGCAGTGCGTGCTCGACGGGTCGCCGAACGTCGCCCGCCTGTTCCCGGACTTCGCGGCGCGGGAACGCGAGTACCACCGCCGCACCGGGATCTTCCCGATCATGCACACGGTCGTCGTCCGGCGGGGGCTCCTGCGGGACGACCCCGGGCTGGCCCGCCGCGTCTACACGCAGTTCGAAGCCGCGAAGGACGCCGCCGCCGAGCGGTACCGGCGGAACCGGCGGCTCTACCAGGTACAGACGATGGTCCCCTGGGCGAACGCGCTGGTCGACGAAACCCTCGCCGAGTTCGGCGAAGACTGGTGGCCCTACGGGATTTCCGCCAACCGCGCGACGCTCGAAACCTACCTGCGGTACCACCACGAGCAGGGGCTGTCGTCCCGCCGCTGGCCGCTCGAGGAGATCTTCGCGCCGGAGCTACTCGGCACCTGAGCGTTCGGCGGCTTCCAGCTCCACGGCCTTTTTCATCGTCTCGCGCGCCCGGCGCCGGTCGCCGGCGATGTCGTAGGCGTACGCGAGCTTGTACCAGGCCCGCCAGTTCTCCTGGTCCGCCTCGACCTCGGCGCGGCGCTCCCCGAACCACGCGTCGGCCGCGTCGCGGTCGACGCGGCCCGAAGGCCGCCGCGGCAGGCCGGAGACGTCGGGGAGCGCGCCCTCGGCGTCCAGCCGACGCGAAAGCCGCTGGATCTGCAGGCCGTTGCGCCACGTCACGACGACGACCCAGACGCCGAGCAGCGGCAGCAGCAGGACGCCCGCCCCGAGCGCGATGCCCAGGCCCGTCCCCGACGCGAACAGGGCGAACGCCCGGTCCGCGAGCAGGAACAGGTACACCACCAGCGCCGCCGTCAGCAGCAGCGCCACATTGCGGGCCTTCACAGGTCGAGGACGTTTTCCAGGCCGACCGTCAGGCCGGGGCGCGTCAGCACCGTGCGGACGCCGAGCAGCACGCCCGGCATGAACGACGTCCGGTCGAGGGAGTCGTGGCGGATGGTCAGGGTCTCCCCTTCGCCGCCGAACAGGATCTCCTCGTGCGCGACCAGCCCCGGCAGGCGGACGGAGTGGACGCGGACCTCCTCGACCGAAGCGCCGCGGGCACCGTCCAGTTCCGACGTCGTCGCGTCCGGGCCCGGCGTCACGCCCGCCTCGGCCCGCGCGGCGGCGATCATCCGGGCGGTGTGCGCGGCGGTGCCCGAAGGCGCGTCGGCCTTGCGGTTGTGGTGCAGCTCGATGATCTCGGCGGACGCGTAGAACTTGGCCGCCTGGGCCGCGAACCGCATCGCGAGAACCGCGCCGAGCGCGAAGTTCGGCGCGATCAGCACGCCCAGCTCGGGCTTCGGCTCGAGCAGCGCCCGCAGCGAAGCCAGCCGATCCTCGCTGAAGCCCGTGGTGCCGACGACCGCGTGGATGTCGTGCTCGACCAGGTACTCCAGGTTGCCCATGACGGTGTCGGGGTGGGTGAAGTCCACGACCACCTGCGCCTCGGCGAGCGCCGCGAAGTCGTCGCCCGCGTCCAGCGCCGCGACGACCTTCATGTCGCCCGCGCCCTCGACCGCCTTCACCACCGTCGCGCCCATGCGGCCCCGGGCACCGAGCACACCGACGTTGATGGTCATGAAGCGATCACCTCGTGCAGGTCGTCAGGAAGGTCGTCGGCGTGAGCGTACGGCCCGACGACCGCCGCCGCCGAGACCCCGCCCGGGCGCGCGAACAAAGTGCGAGCGAGCGCACACACGTCCTCGGTGGTGACGGCGTCGATGCGCGCGATCGTGTCGTCGACACCCAGGTAGCGGCCGTAGTTGAGCTCGGTCTTGCCGATCCGCGACATCCGCGACGACGTGTCCTCGAGGCCCAGCACCAGCCCGCCGCGCAGCTGGCCCTTCGCCCGCTCCACCTCGGCGTCGGTCAGGCCGTCGACGCCGACCTTGTCGAGCAGCTCGCGGATGACGCCGGCGACGTCGCCGAGCTTCTCCGGCTGGCAGCCCGCGTACACGGCCATGTGGCCGGTGTCGGCGTAGCTCGCGACCGACGAGTACACCTGGTAGGCCAGCCCGCGCTGCTCCCGGATCTCCTGGAACAGCCGCGAGCTCATGCCGCCGCCGAGCGCCGCGTTGAGCACCGACAGGGCGAAGCGCCGGTCGTCGTGGCGCGACAGCGACCGCAGGCCCAGCATGACGTGCGCCTGCTCGGTGTCGTCGGTGTGCAGGGCCAGCTTCGGCGGGGTCTTGATCCGGGCCGCACCTTCGCGCGGCGCGACCGGCGTCGCGGTCCCGGTCAGGCGGTTCTTCAAGGCCTTGCGCACCAGCCGCAGCACCTGGCCGTGGTCGATGTTCCCGGCCACGGCCAGCACCATCCGCGGCAGGGTGTAGCGGCGCTTGTAGAAGTTCCGCAGTGCCGACGGCGACATCTCGATGATCGACTTCTCGGTGCCGAGCACCGGGCGGCCGAGCGCGTGGTCGCCGAGGATCGCGCTGACGAACGTCTCGTGCAGCAGGTCTTCGGGGTCGTCGTCGCGCATCGAAATCTCTTCGAGGACGACGCTGCGTTCCATGTCCATGTCGCGGTCGGTGCACAGCGCCTCGAACACGACGTCGGTGACCAGGTCCACGGCCAGCGGGAGGTCGGCGTCGAGCACCTGCGCGTAGTAGCAGGTGTGCTCTTTCGCCGTGAAAGCGTTGAACTCGCCGCCGACCGCGTCGATCTCCTCGGCGATCTGCGTGGCGTCGCGGTTCTTCGTGCCCTTGAACAGCAGGTGCTCGAGGTAGTGCGCGGCACCGGCGACGGCCACCGGCTCGTCGCGGGAGCCGATGCCGACCCACAGCCCGACCGTGGCCGAGCGGGACGCCGGGACGTGCTCGGTGATCACCCGCAGGCCACCGGGCAGCACGCTGCGCTTGACGACCGCACCGTCCGGGGTGGACTCGAGCGTGCGGGTGGTGCCGATGGGCTGTTCGTGCCCGGAAACCTGCCGTGCCATGGGTTCCTTACTCACGATGCCGCGAAGGCCTCCCCACCGGAATCGGCGAGGAGGCCTTCGACGGAACTGTCTTGAACCGGACGAGCCGGGTCTTACTTGGCGTCGGCCTTCTCGGCGTCGGCGGCCGGCGCGTCACCCTCGGCGGGCTTGGCGTCGTCCTCCTTGACCACGATCAGGCTGATCTTGCCGCGGTTGTCGATGTCGGCGATCTCGACGCGGAGCTTGTCGCCCACGTTGACCACGTCTTCGACCTTGGCGATCCGCTTGCCGTTCCCCAGCTTGGAGATGTGCACCAGGCCGTCCTTGCCCGGCAGCAGCGAGACGAACGCGCCGAACGCGGCCGTCTTCACCACGGTGCCGAGGAAGCGCTCGCCGACCTTGGGCAGCTGCGGGTTGGCGATGGCGTTGATCAGGTCGATCGCCGCCTCCGCCGACGGGCCGTCCGAAGCGCCCACGTAGATCGTGCCGTCGTCCTCGATGGAGATGTCGGCGCCGGTCTGCTCGGTGATCGAGTTGATCATCTTGCCCTTCGGGCCGATGACCTCGCCGATCTTGTCGACCGGGATCTTCACGCTGGTGACGCGCGGCGAGTACGGGCTCATCTCGTCCGGGCTGTCGATCGCCTCGGCGATGACCTCCAGGATGGTGGTCCGGGCGTCCTTCGCCTGCTTCAGCGCGGCCGCGAGGACCTCCGACGGGATGCCGTCGAGCTTCGTGTCGAGCTGCAGCGCGGTGATGATGTCCTTGGTGCCGGCGACCTTGAAGTCCATGTCGCCCAGTGCGTCCTCGGCACCGAGGATGTCGGTGAGCGCCACGTAGCGGGTCTCGCCGTCGACCTCGTCGGAGACCAGGCCCATCGCGATGCCCGCGACCGGCGCCTTCAGCGGCACGCCGGCGTTGTACAGGCTCATCGTGGACGCGCAGACCGAGCCCATCGAGGTCGAGCCGTTGGAGCCCAGCGCCTCGGAGACCTGGCGGATCGCGTACGGGAACTCGTCCCGCTTCGGCAGCACCGGCACCAGGGCGCGCTCGGCGAGCATGCCGTGGCCGATTTCGCGGCGCTTCGGCGAACCGACGCGGCCGGTCTCACCGGTGGAGAAGGGCGGGAAGTTGTAGTGGTGCATGTAGCGCTTGTGCGTCTCCGGGGACAGCGAGTCGATCTGCTGCTCCAGGCGAAGCATGTTCAGCGTGGTGACGCCCAGGATCTGGGTTTCGCCGCGCTCGAACAGCGCCGAGCCGTGCGCCCGCGGGATCACGGCGACCTCGGCCGCGAGCGACCGGATGTCGGTGAGGCCACGGCCGTCCATGCGGATCTTCTCCGTGAGGACGCGCTGGCGCATGATCTTCTTCGTCAGGGCCTTGAACGCCCCGCCGATCTCCTTGTCGCGGCCCTCGAAGGCTTCGCCCTCACCGAGGCCGACCTTCTCCAGCACGGCGGCCTTGACCTGGTCGGTCGCGGCGTCGCGGTCCTGCTTGCCGGCGATCTGCAGCGCGTTCGCCAGGTCGTCGGTCGCGATCGCGGCGACGGCCTCGTAGACGTCCTGCTGGTAGGCCGGGTAGACCGGGAACTCGCCGGTCGGCTTCGCGGCGGCCTCGGCCAGGCGCTGCTGCGCCTCGCACAGGACCTTGATGAACGGCTTCGCGGCCTCGAGGCCCTCGGCGACGGCGACCTCGTCCGGTGCCTTGCCGCCGTCGGCGATCAGGTCGAGCGTGTTCTCGGTGCCCTCGGCCTCGACCATCATGATCGCGACGTCGTCACCGACGATGCGGCCGGCCACGACCATGTTGAAGGTGGCCTTCTCCAGCTGCGACCAGGTCGGGAACGCGACCCACTGGCCCTCGATCAGCGCGACGCGGACGCCGCCGACCGGGCCGGAGAACGGCAGGCCGGCGATCTGGGTCGACGCCGACGCGGCGTTGATGGCCAGCACGTCGTACGGGTCGTCCGGGTTGAGGCTCTGGACGGTGATGACGACCTGGATCTCGTTGCGGAGACCGTCGGCGAACGACGGGCGCAGCGGCCGGTCGATCAGGCGGCAGGTCAGGATCGCGTCGGTCGACGGGCGGCCCTCGCGGCGGAAGAACGCGCCGGGGATGCGGCCCGCGGCGTACATGCGCTCTTCGACGTCCACGGTCAGCGGGAAGAAGTCGAAGTGCTCCTTCGGGTGCTTCGACGCGGTCGTCGCCGAGAGCAGCATGGTCTCTTCGTCGAGGTACGCGACCACGGCGCCGGCGGCCTGCTTGGCCAGGCGGCCCGTCTCGAAGCGGATGGTGCGGGTGCCGAACTTGCCGTTGTCGATGACGGCTTCAGTCTCGTGCACGGTGACTCCGGTGGAGTCGGTCATAGATGTTTCTCCTCTTTGGTTCCTTCGTTCGGCGCGAGTCTCCCACCCTGGGACCCATTTCGCCGGAGGACGCTCGAGGAATGAGGCCGGTCTTCGATCGAAGCCCCCGGGACGCTTCCCGGGAACCACTACCGAGGACCGGCGGACGGACCCTCGTGCGCGCTCGCGCCGTTCCTGTGGTGGTGCACCGAGGGGGAGCGACCGCGGTCACTCCCCCTCGGGTGAAGCTATCGGCGCAGGCCGAGGCGCTGGATCAGCGCACGGTAACGCTCGATGTCCACCTTCATCACGTAGTTCAGCAGCCGGCGGCGACGGCCGACCAGCAGCAGGAGCCCGCGACGCGAGTGGTGGTCGTGCTTGTGAGCCTTGAGGTGCTCGGTGAGGCCGACGATGCGCTTGGTCAGCAGCGCGACCTGGGCCTCGGGGGATCCGGTGTCCGAGTCGTGCACGCCGTACTCGGCCAGGATCGACTTCTTCTCTTCGGTGGACAGCGCCACTTGTGTTGCTCCTCGAAATAATCAGTGCCGTGCGGCCCCGGGCGTGGATGCACGCCGGGAAGACGGTCACGGCCGCCACGGACTGCAGCCGGACCCGCTCGTGAGGTTACCAGCCCGCTGAACAGCGGCTTCAGGCGCCGTCCAGCTCGAAGACGCGCGCCACCCGGTAGCGGGGGCCGCCCGGCTCGCGCTCACTGGTCATCAGCGTCACTTCGGCGGCCCGCCAGCGCCGGCTCGTGAAGCCGGCGAGCTTCCCCGTCCAACGCTCGGCGTGCCCCGGTTCTTCCCGGGGGAACCGCGCGAGCGTCAGGTGGGCCCGGTACGGCCTCGCCTCGGCGTCGGCGCCCGCGGCGTGCGCGAGCGGCGTCAGCTCCGTTCCGGCGACAGTCAACCACAGCACCCCGGGGAACGTCGCGGCCTTTTCCAGCCGGACGTCGACACCGGCCCGCCCGGCCAGCCGCTCCTCCAGCCAGGCACCGCGCGCCTCGACGTCGTCGTGGCCGTAGTAGGCGAGCGTGACGTGCCAGCGCTCCGGCGGCTCCCAGCGAAGACCGCCGTCCGGCTCGCCCAGGGCCTCGGCGACCGCCGCGACGACGTCGTCCGGCGGGACGAGCGCGCTGAACAGGACCGGCATCAGGAGCCGTGGCCCGCCCGGCGGAGCAGGTCGGCGATGGCCGGGAACTCGTCGTCGAGGCGCTTGGCGGCCTCGCCGAGGTCCTCGTCCTCGGCCAGGTCGCGCAGGTAGGCGAGGACCTTCGCGTCCTCGTTGACCACCGGGATGTTGTCGCGGCCGACGGTGGGGCGCGAGTCGCGGACGTCCTCCATCGCGGCGAGCATCGCGTCGCGGTTGCCGGCGGCGACCTCGGGCACGAGGATCTTGCGTTCGAGCATGATCATCCTGGCCAGCACGACCGGGTTGCCGATCTTCGCCCGCCGCCCGCTCATCACCTGGCTGAGCATGGGGGCGCTGATCCCGAGGACTTCGGCCAAGAACGCCTGCGAAACGTCGAACGCGACGACGAGCCGGCGCACGCGGTCGCCGAGCGGCTCCCCGTACCACTCGCGCTGCAACGCGATGTTCCGCTGGACGATCTTGTGGTCCTCCACCAGTTCCGCTCCCCTAAACCGCTTCGCCTGCCGCTCGCGCACACCGTCCGTGAGCATCTTGCCATCGCTGCCACGTGCGTGAACGCGAAATCCCCTATTCGTCCCCGGTCGGGGCGTCCGGGGGCACCTCGAGTGCCTTTCTCGTCTCGATCACGTCGTCGTCGATCTGCGTGACGAGCCCGGCCGAGTCCGCGAAGCGCACCTGGTCGCGCAGCCGCGTCACGAAGTCGATCGCCACGTGCTGGCCGTAGAAGTCCTCGTCGACGTCGAGGACGAACGCCTCGACGGTCCGTTCGCGCCCGGAGAACGTCGGGTTCGTGCCCACCGAGACCGCGGCGCGCAGCCGGCGCGACGGGTCGGCCGAGCGGGTGAACCAGGCGCTGTAAACGCCGTCGGCCGGGACGGCGGCGAAGCGCGGCGTCGACAGGTTCGCCGTCGGGTAGCCGAGCTCGTGGCCGCGGCCGTCGCCGCGGACGACGATGCCCTCCAGGCGGTGCGGGCGGCCGAGGGCCTCCGCCGCCGCGACGACGTCGCCCGCGTCGATGCACGAGCGGACGTAGGTGCTGGAGAACGTGATCGCCGATTGGTCCTCTTCGGACAGTTCCTTGCCCTGCAGTTCCGCGCCGTAGGCGGCGAACCCGAACCGGCGGCCGAGCGTGCGCAGCATCGCGACGTCACCGGCGGCCTTGGCGCCGAAGGTGAAGTTGTCGCCGACGATCACCGCGGCCGCGTGCAGGCGGTCGACGAGCACCTCGTGCACGAACTCCTCCGGCGCGAGCCGGGACAGCTCCAAGGTGAACGGCAGCACGCAGAAGACGTCGACGCCGAGGCTCTCGACGATTTCCGCCTTGCGCCGCAACGTGGTCAGCTGCGCCGGGTGACTGCCCGGGCGCAGCACCTCCGACGGGTGCGGGTCGAACGTCAGCATGACGCTCGGCAGCCCCCGTTCGGCGGCCGCGGCCACGGTCCGGCTGATCAGCTCCTGGTGCCCGCGATGCACCCCGTCGAACACGCCGATGGTGACCACGCACCGGCCCCAGCCGCCGGGGAGGTCCCCCAGCCCACGCCACCGCAGCACGTCGCACTCCCGTCTCTGTAAGGCCCACCCTAGGCGGGCAGCAACACCACCACCGCGCGGGACACGCCTTGTTCGTCGGCGGCCAGCGCGAGCACCCGGCCGTCGGGCCCGAAGAGCCCGTACGTGCCTTCGAGCCCGGTCGCCGGGATGCGCTGCCCGTGCCGGACCGCCTTCGCCGTGGCCGCGTCGAGGTCGCGCCTCGGGAAGGCGGCGGCGACGGCGGCGTCGAGGTCCAGGCTCAGCTCGGGCTGCTCCTCGAGCTGGTCGAGGGTGCGCGCCCTGGCCAGCGTGAACGGGCCGACCGTGGTGCGCCGCAACGCCTTCAGGTGCCCGCCGCAGCCGAGGTCCGCGCCGAGGTCGCGGGCCAGCGCGCGGACGTAGGTGCCGGACGAGCACTCGACGACGGCGTCGACCTCGACGTGGTCGTCTTCGTGCCGGACGGCGAGGACGTCGAAGCGGTAGACGGTGACCGGGCGCGCGGGGATCACGACGTCTTCGCCGGCGCGGACGCGGGTGTAGGCGCGCTTGCCGTCGATCTTGACGGCGCTGACCGCGCTCGGCACCTGCTGGATGTCGCCGGTCAGCTTCGCGACCCCTTCGGCGATCTCGTCGTCGGTGATCTTCCCGGTGTCGCCGGTCGTGAGGACTTCGCCCTCGGCGTCGTCGGTCGTGGTGCTGCTGCCGAGGCTCAGGGTGGCCAGGTAGGTCTTGCGGTCCAGCGCCAGGTGGCCGAGCAGCTTGGTGGCACGCTCGATGCCGAGCACCAGCACGCCGGTCGCCATCGGGTCGAGCGTGCCGGCGTGCCCGACCTTGCGGGTGCCCATGATGCGGCGGGCGCGGGCGACGACGTCGTGCGACGTCATGCCGGCGGGCTTGTCGACGATCAGGAGACCGGGCGGCGGGGCGGGGCGGCGGGGCGGTTTGGGGCTCGACACGCGGCAAACCCTAGCTGCCGCCCCTCGGGGAACGATCAGGCCGCTCAAGCGGCGACGATCGGCGTCTCCGGTAGTGCGGCGTCCCAGCGGCGGCGGGTGATCCGCACCGGCAGCTCCTCGCCGCGCGCTTCGGCGAGGAACAGGTGGGCGCGGGTCCGGCGCCACCACACCAGCATCCGGTACGTGCCGACGGCGAGGATCGCGACGATCGCCAGCAGCGACAGCCGGAAGTTACCGCCGGTCCACTGCAGCAGCACGCCGACGGCGAGCGCGGCGATCGTCGTCGCCACGAAACCGCCGACGTTGACCACGCCGGTCGCGGTGCCGACGCGGGACAGCGGGTTGTAGTCGCGGGCGAGCGCGAACCCGATCATCGACGCCGGGCCGCCGAGGGCCAGGAAGGCGAACGCGGGCACCAGCACGGGCACGGGCACGGTGCCGGGCCAGCTCAGCAGCACCGCCCAGATCAGCGCGGCGCCGCCGATGTACCCGCCGACCAGCGGCATCCGCAGCGACGGGTGCCTGCCGATCACGCCGCCGAGCAGCGGCCCGCCCGCCATCGACCCGAAGACGAACACGGTGAGCAGCGCGCTCGCGGCGGCCTTCGACTGCCCTTGGCCCTGGACCAGCCACGGGACGCCCCACAGCAGCGTCAGGGCGTTGGGGGCGAACATGGTGCTGAAGTGGACCCAGAAGCCCAGCCGCGTCCCCGGCGTCCGCCAGGCTTCGGCGACCTGGTGGGCGAGCTGGCGCGGCCGGACCTGTTCGCGGACGGGCAGCGCTTCGCCGGCCGGGACGTCCCGGACCCGCAGCGCCACGACCAGCGTGTAGAGCACGGTGAGGGCACCGACGGCGAGGAAGGTGGGGGTCCAGCCGGAGACGTCGAGCAGCAACGCCAGCGGAACGGTGGCGGCGAGGTTGCCGATGTAGCCGACGGCGGCGGTGAACGACGTCAGCAGCGCGTACTGGCGGCCCGGGAAGTGGGCCGCGACCAGGCGCAGCACGCTGACGAAGGTCAGTGCGTCGCCGAGCCCGAGCACGCCGCGGGCGAGCAGCCCGAGGCCGTAGGAGTGCGCGATGCCGAGCAGCAGCTGCCCGGCGCCGAGGATCAGCACGGCGACGACGAGGACGCGGCGGGGACCGTAGCGGTCGACCAGGACGCCGGTCGGGATCTGCATGGCGGCGTAGACGCCGACCTGCAGGACGGTGAAGGTGCCGAGCGCGGCGGCGCCGACCCCGAACCGTTCGGCCGCCTGCAGCCCGGCGACGCCGAAGGAGGTGCGGTGGAAGACCGCGAGGAGGTAGACGGTGACGGCGGCGAGCCAGATGAGCCAGGACCGGGCGGTGGCGCGGCCGGTGGCGGGCGGCACAAGGACCTCCAGGGGTTCGGCGGTGTTCGGGGCGTGGAACGCCCACGCTGCCGTCCCTACTACTTGTATCGCCTAAGCAACGGCGAAACATAGCCGTTATCCGGGTGGTTTTCGCCACAGGGTCGGGGGCGTCACACGTGGTCAGGGGCTCGGGTGGGGGTGATCGCTCGGACGGGTGAACGGGTCCGGGGGCTGGGCGCGCGGGGAGGCGGCGCGCGGCGCGACGCTCGCTGAGTGGACCAGGTGGCCGGGGCCGGTCGGGCCGCGAGCCGGCAGCCCACGACCGTCGGCTGGGTTCGGGTTGCGGGCAGGGAGGCGGCTGCGCGCGACTCGGGGCTCGCTGGCCGGACCCGGCCAGCGAGCCGGCAGCCCGTGATCTGCGGCTGGGTCAGGGCTTCGGGCCTGGCGCGCCGGGAGGCGGCTGCGCGCGGCTCCGACCTCACCGGGCGGGCCGCGTGGCCGGGGCCGGTGAGCCGGCAGTCCATGGCCGACGGGCTGCGTTGGGGCTGCGGGCCTGGCGCGCAGGGAAGCGGCTGCACACAGCTCAGGGCTCGCCGACCGAGGCCGCCCGGCCCGCGAGCAGGTAGCCCATGACCGATGGCTGGCACCCGGCCGGTGAGTGCCGCGGCCGGATGCGAAAGGCCGCCAAGCCCACGCCGGGTCAAGCCGGGCGGATCGCGCCTGTCACCGCCCAGTTGCCCGACCGCCAGCGCGCCACCACGAACGCCAGCCGGATCACCATGAACAGCGACAGGCCCGTCCAGATCCCCGTCAACCCCCAGCCGAACGCCAGGGATGCCCAGATCAGCGGCAGGAAGCCCAGCGCCGCGCTGCCGAGGGTGGCGTTGCGGAGGAAGGCCGCGTCGCCCGCGCCCAGCAGTACCCCGTCCAAGGCGAACACCACGCCGGCGATCGGCTGCAGGGCCACGAAGAACCACCACGCGTGCGGGATCTCCGCCAGCACGCCCGGGTCGGATGTGAACGCGTGCGGCAGCACCCACGACAGCGCCGCGAACAGGACGCACAGGAAGCACCCCAGCAGCAGCCCGTACCCCGTGATCTGGTTGGCGACCCCGCGCGCCTGCCGGGCCGCGTTCGCCCCCAGTGCCGCGCCGACCAGCGACTGCGCCGCGATCGCCACCGAGTCCAGGACCAGCGCCAGGAACGTCCACAGCTGCAGCACCACCTGGTGGGCGCCGACCGCCTCGGTCGACGTCCGGGCCGCGACCGCCGCCGCCGAGACGAAGCACGCCTGGAACGCCAGGCTGCGCAGGACCAGGTCGCGGCCCAGGCCGAGCTGGGCGCGCATCACCGCGAAGTCCGGGCGCAACCCGACCTTCTCCTTCACCAGCGCCGCGAAGAACAGCGCCGCCGAGATCACCTGCGCGACGACGTTCGCGATCGCCGAGCCCTCCAGGCCGAGCCCGGCCCCGTAGACGAGCACCGGGCACAGCACGGCCGAAATCCCGTTGCCCGCCAGCACGTACCGCAGCGGTTTGGCGGCGTCCTGGACCCCGCGCATCCAGCCGTTGCCCGCCATGGTGACGAGGATCAGCGGCGCCCCGAACAGCGCGATGCGCAGCCACGACACGGCCGCGCCGGCGATCTCGTCGCTGCCTGACAGCGCGCGGGCGATCGGCCACGCGAGCAGCTGGCCCGCGCCCAGTACGACGAGCCCGACGAGCAGCGCCAGCCACGTCGCCTGCACGCCTTCGCGGACCGCGTCCGGGCGGCGGCCGGCGCCGTGCAGGCGCGCGGTGCGGGACGTCGTACCGTAGGACAGGAACGTCAGCTGGCTCGACACCTGCGCCAGCACGACCCCGCCCAGCGCGAGCCCGGCCAGCGACAGCGCGTCGAGGTGGCCGACCACGGCCGTGTCGACCAGCACGTACAGCGGCTCGGCGGCCAGCACCCCCAGCGCGGGCACGGCCAAGCCCAGCACGCGCTTCGCCGGAACCCGCTCGGTCTCCTCCACGTTCACCACGATCCGGACTCTAACCGGCCCCACCGGCAGTTCTGACCGGCGGGAAGCCGGGAACTTTCCCGGGCCGCCGTCCGACGCCGGCTACAGCAGCGGTGCCCGGTCCAGCGCGGCGCGCAGTCCCGCGAGGACCTCCTCGGCGGTGCCCGGGATCGTGCAGCCCGCGGCCTGCCGGTGCCCGCCGCCGCCGAACTCCGCCGCGACCGCCGAGACGTCGATCCCGATGGAGCGCAACGAGATCTGCCACTGGGCCGGGTTCGCGAGGTCCTGCTTGAGCACCGCGGCGACCGCGGCCTCGCGCACCGAGCGGACGACGTCGACGACCGACTCGACTTCCTCCGCGCGCACCGTCCCGGCCGCTTCGACGCCGACCACGGCGTGCACGAAACCCTTGCCCCGCGCGGCTTCCGGTTCCAGCCGGGCCCCGCTCAGCACGGCCGACAGCATCGGCAGCCAGGCGAAGGGGCGCTCGTCGGTGATCCGCCGCACGACCGCTTCGGCGTCGACGCCCGCCTCGATGAGCCGCGCCGCCATCCGGTGCGTCTCCGGGCTGGCCCGGCGGAACCCGCTGGTGTCGGTGACGATCCCGGCGTAGATCCCGCGCGCGATCGGCTCGTCCGGCGCGACGCCCAGTTCGTCCAGGATCCGGAACACGAGGACGGCGCTGGCCTCGGCCGCCTCGTCGACGACGTGGCAGGTGCCGTAGCGCGTGTTGGTGGCGTGGTGGTCGACGACCAGCACGGCGCCGGCGGTGTCCACGCGCCCGGCGAGCCGGCCCAGCCGCTTCGGCGTCGGCGTGTCGACGCAGATCAGCAGGGGCTCGGTGGCCGGGAGGTCGGCCGGGTGGGTGAGCAGCCCGTCCTCGTCGAGCCACCGCAGCGTCTCGGGCGCCTCGTCGGGCTCGCCGAAGGAGACACGCACCTTCGCCCCGCGCTGGCGGAGGGCCCGGCCGAGGGCGAGCGCGCTGCCCAGCGCGTCCGCGTCCGGGCGGATGTGGCCGAGGATCGTCACGTCGGTGGCCGAGGCGAGCAGCGCGGCCGCGTCCCGGATGTCCTGCGCCGAAGTAGGGGTCACGGTGCGTCACGCTACGCTCTGCGGGATGCCTGAGTACGCGATGCTGGTCTACCCGTCGGCCAACCGGGTCTACGCCGCCTCCTCCGCCGCCCTGCTGCGCGCCGAGCTGGCGGTCTTCGGCACGGCACTGGCGGCCGAGCTGTCCGCGATCGAGGAGGCCGAGCTCGGCGGCGTGGGGTACGTGCGCTTCACGAGTTCCGCCCCGCTGGGCGAGCGCGACCTGGCGGTCCTGTCGAACCTCTCGTCGTTGTACGCGCTGTTCGAGCTCGGCGACGGCGTCCTCCGCCCGGTGACCGTGACGCCGCTGGCGAAGGCGGACTCGGACCTGCTGACCATCCAGAAGTACGCGGGCAAGACGAACGAGCTGTTCACGAAGCTGCTGGTGAACGTGACGCTGATGGCGACCGCGGACCCGTTCTCCCCGAAGGCGAAGTACCTGCTGGACCCGCTGTGCGGGCGGGGGACGACGCTGAACCAGGCGATGATGTACGGCCTGCACGCCACCGGCCTGGACGTCGACGGCAAGGACTTCGAGGCGTACGAGGCGTTCATCAAGACCTGGCTCCGCACCAAGCGCGTGAAGCACACCGCGGAGTCCGGCCAGCTGCGCCGCAACAAGGTGCGCCTGGGACGGCGGCTCGACATCGAGTACGCGCTGGACAAGGAAGCGTACAAAGCGGGCGACACCCGCAAGCTCACCTACTTCCAGGCCGACACGCTGACCACGGACGAGGTGCTGCGGGCGAACTCGTGCGACGTGATCGTGACCGACGCGCCGTACGGGGTGCAGCACGGCAGCCACCGCGAGGCGGGGTTGCAGCGGAGCCCGCGTGATCTCCTGGCGGCGGCCGTCCCGGTGTGGACGCGCGTGCTGCGTCCCGGTGGAGCGCTGGGGATCTCGTGGAACACGACGGTGCTGCCGCGGGAAGAGCTGGTTGCGGTGCTGCGCAAGGCCGGGCTCGACGTGCGCGAGGGCGGGCCGTGGGAGGAGTTCGCGCACCGGGTGGACCAGGCCATCCTGCGTGACCTGGTCGTCGCGGTGAAGCCCACGTCTTGAGCCGGCGGAGCCGGAGTCGACAAAGCGCTACTGCGTGAGCTCGGGCTTGGTCACCTGCCCGTTCTCCTGCGCCGCCGCGGCGGGCGCCGGCGGTGCGCTCAGGCCCCGCTTCACCGAGTCCAAGATGGACAGTCCCTGGCCGACGAGGCCCGCGGCCATCTCCCCGAGGCCGTCCGCGCCGTTGAGGATGTTGACGTTCGCGCCGGCCAGCCCGCGGCCGGCTTCCTTGACGATCTGCGGCAGCTGGTCGATGAGCATCCGGTCGAGCGCCACCCGGTTGTTCGACGCGGCCGCCTCCGCCTGCACGCGCATCTTCTCCGCCTCGGCCTGCGCCAGGATGCGGATCCGCTCGGCTTCGGCGTCGGCGGGCTTGATGACCTCGGCGACCAGTTGCTGCTGCCGCAGTTCCGCCTCGCGCTGCGCCAGCTCGGTGCGCGCGTCGATGACCTCCTGCTGCGCCCGCGCCTGCGCGAGCGGGCCGGCCTGGGCCGCCTCGGCCTGTGCCTTGTCGACCTCGGCGCGGTACTGCGCCTGCACGATGGACGTCTGGCGCGCGTACTCCGCCTGCGTCCGCTGCGACTTCTGCTCCGCCTCCGCCGCGGTCTGGTTCGCGATCGCCTGCGCGATCTGCGCGTCGCGCTGGATGGCGGCGTTGTGCGGAGCGGCCATCGCGGCGATGTAGCCGAGTTTCATGTCGTCGATCGACTGGATCTGCAACGCGTCGACGCTGAGCCCGATCTTCGCCATCTCGACCGCCGAACCGTCGAGCACCTCGGTCGCGAGCTTCTGCCGCTCGGTGATGATCTCCTCGACCGTCATCGACCCGATGATGGACCGCAGGTGACCGGAGAAGATCCGGCCGGTCAGCACGGACATCTGGTCCTGGTCGGAGAGGAACCGCTGCCCGGCGTTGACGATGCTCTCGGTGTCGTTGCCGACCTTGAACGCGATCACCGCCCGGACGGTCAGGGCGATGGCCTGCTTCGTGACGCACACTTCGGTCACTTCGGCCTCGCACATGGAAAGCGTGAGGAACCGGACTTTCCGGAAGACCGGCATGACGAACGCGCCGTGGCCGGTGACGACCCGGAACGGCGACGAGCCCTTGCTGTGCTTGCCCCCGGAGATGAGCATCGCCTCGTTGGGGGCCGGAACGCGATAACCGAACACCGCTGTCCTTCCGCGAACACTAAGAAGCCGGATCCGAGACGTCCCACGCCACGACGTCGACCGTGCGCCGTCCCCGGGCTTCCACGACCAGGACGGTCGTGCCCTTCGGCAGCTCCGTGTCGGACCAGGCAAGGAAGGTTTCCAGGCCACCCCTGATCCTGATCAGCACCTCCCCGGGGCCCCGCTGCCCGCGGGTGCCGACCAGGAGGACTCCCGTCCGGCCCGCCGGGGAGAGGTCGGAGTGCATGGCGCCGACCTCCCTCGCTGACCGCCTCGGTGCGGGTTGCGCCCCCGCTGAACCCCATTGTGCTCCTGGTGGCCACGGGCGGTGGGCGCTGTGAGGTTCCGATCAGGGGGCAACCGGGCGGGTCGTTCGAGCGTGGAGGGGCTTTCCGCTTGGCTATACTCCGGAGCGTGACCGTCGACCACCGTCCCCTGCGCGCGGACGCCCGGCGCAACCGGGAGGCGCTGGTCGCCGCCGCCCGGGAGGTCTTCGGGGCCAAGGGCGTCGACGCTCCGCTCGACGAAGTCGCGCGGCGGGCCGAAGTCGCCATCGGGACGCTCTACAACCGGTTCCCCACCCGGGCCGACCTCGTCGAGGCCGCGTTCCTGCCGACGCTCCGGGAAGCCGAAGCCATCACCGAAGAAGCGCTCGCCTGCGAGGACCCCTGGGACGGTTTCGTGCTCTTCCTCGAACGCTCGATCCTCATGCAGGTCGCCGATCGCGGGTTCACCGAGGTGTGCTCGCGGGTGTTCGACCCGGACTCGGGAATCGAGAAGGCCAAGCACGCCAACGCTTCCCGGATGAACCGGATCATCGAGCGGGCGCAGGAGGCCGGCGCGTTGCGGGCGGATTTCCGCGGGCCCGACCTCGCCGTCGTCTTCGCCGCGGCGACCGCCACCCCGGATTGGCGGCGGGCGCTCGGCATGGTCCTCGACGGCCTGCGCGCGCGATGAGCTGGCTCGCGGACACCCGCACCTCCTACGACACCGTCGCCGAGAGCTACGCCGAGTTCATGCGCGACGCCGTCGCCACGCGGCCGTACGTGCGGGCCGCGCTCGACGTGCTGGCGGCCCGGGCCGACGGGCCCGTGCTGGACGCCGGGTGCGGGCCCGGCCACGTCACCGCGCACCTGCACGCACTGGGGGTCGACGCCGCCGGGGTCGACCTCTCGCCGAACATGGTCGAGCTCGCGCGGCGGAACCACCCCGGGCTGCGGTTCGACGTCGGCTCGATGACCGACCTGGACCGGCCCGACGCGTCGGTGGCCGGGGTGCTCGCGTTCTGGTCGCTCATCCACGTGCCGGACGACGAAGTCCCCGTGGCGCTGGCGCAGTTCCGGCGGGTGCTGCGGCCCGGCGGCGTACTCGTGCTCGGCTACCACGTCGGGGCCGGGAGCCGGCTGAAGACCCAAGGGTACGGCGGGCACCCGATGCGGGTGCACGTCCACCTGCGGCAGCCGTGGTGGCTGGCCGGGCGGGTGCGGAAAGCCGGGTTCACGGTCGATGCCGAGTGGTTGCTCGACCAGGAAGCCGAAGTGCCGCAAGGGATCCTGTTCGCGAAGCGCTAGATCCGCTCCCCCACGAACTTCAGGACGTCCGGCAGGATCCCGCGCCAGTACGCGTCCTTGTGCCCGCCCGGCGAAAACCGGGACACCGCGGGCGAAACCGCCTTCACCAGTTTCTTGTCCGCGCCCAGGAACGGGTCCGACTCACCGCACCAGACGCCGAGGGTGGCCGGGCGGAGGTCCGGGGTGTGCAGCAGCGGTTCTTCCGCGCGCCAGTTGTCCTCGCCGGAGAACACCTTGCGGCTGCGGGCGTCGGGCCAGTCCACGAACAGGGCCGCGCTCGCCGTCGCCACCGCCTTCAGGTCCGGGTGGGCGCGGGCGAACCTCAGCGCGCCGAAGCCGCCCATCGAAATGCCGAACACCGCCGACGCCGGGCGCAGGTCGCGGGCCACGAGCCAGGCCGGGACCTCCTCGGTGAGCATCCGCTGCGGGTCGTCCCCGGAACCGACGTCCACCCAGTAGGTGTCGCCGTCGACGGCCGCGACCGCGAACGGCGGCGTACCGGCGCGAACGGCCTCCGTCAGGAGGTCCGGGACGCCCAGCGAGAGGAACGTCCGCGCCCGCGCGCCACGGCCGTGCAGGGCCAGGCACACCGGCAGCCCCGCCGCCGGGATCCCGGCCGGGGTGATGAGCACCAGGTCCACGTCGGTGCCGCGGGCCGCCGATCGCATCCGCTGGACCGTCACCGGGTCGCGCGGCGCCGAGGGGCGGGTCGGCGCCGGCACCGGGGCCGGGCCGGGTGGGGGTTCGGCAGGCGAGCAGCCCGCCAGCAGCGCGAGTGCGCTGCCGGCGAGCAGGCCGCGGCGGGAAAGCACGGGTCAGCCCCGGCTCTCCTCCTCCGCGAACTCGTCGTCTTCGGCCTCTTCGCGAGGCGCCTTGTACGGGTCGGCTTCGCCGGCGTGCTGGGCGCCGGTCGCGCGGCGGGCGACCTCCGCGTCGGCCTCGCGGGCCTTGGCGAGGAGGTCTTCGATCCGCTTCGACTCCTCCGGAATCGTGTCGGCGACGAACGTCAGCGTCGGCGTGTAGCGGACGCCGGTGCCCTGCCCGACCTTGGTGCGCAGCACGCCGCGCGCCGATTCGAGCGCGGCGGCCGCGCCCGCGAAGTCCGGGACGGAGTCCAGCTTCTCGCCGAGCACCGTGTAGTAGACGGTCGCGTCGTGCAGGTCGCCGGTGACCTTCGTGTCCGTGATGGTCACGTAGTCCAGGCGCGGGTCCTTGACCTCGTGTTCGATCGCGGACGCGACGATCTGCGAGATCCGCTTGGCGAGCTTGCGAGCCCGAGCAGGATCGGCCATGTCGTTCTCCTAGGAAGATCTAATCGTCTGGACCGAGCAGCCGGCGGTGGGCGGACAGGAGTTCGAACTCCGGTCTGCTCGCCACGTACCGCTCACACGAGTCGAGCACGTCCCGGACGTGCTCGCCACCTTCGGCGACCACGGCCACCCCGATGAGGGTCCGGCGGTGCAGGTCGGTGTGCCCGGCCTCGGCCACCGACACGGCGAAGCGCTTGCGCACCTCGGCCAGCACCGGACGGACCACGGACCGCTTCTGCTTCAGCGAATGGACGTCGCCGAGCAGGATGTCGAGCTCGAGAGCTCCGACGAACATAGGCAGTTTTGGTGGTGTAGTAGGGAGACACCGGGTGTGCGCGGAACGCACACCCGGTGTCGATCGTCCTTACGCGCGGGGCTTTTCGCGCTGCTCGTACGTCTCGATCAGGTCGTCGACCTTGATGTCACCGTACGAACCGAGCGTCAGACCGCACTCGTAGCCTTCGCGAACCTCGACCACGTCGTCCTTGAACCGCCGCAGCGAGCTGATCGGCAGGTTCTCCGCCACGACGGTGCCGTCGCGGAGCAGACGCGCCCGGGCGTTGCGCCGGATCTCGCCGGACATGACCAGGCAACCCGCGATCGTGCCGATCTTGGAGGACTTGAAGACCTCGCGGACCTCCGCGCGGCCCAGCTCGACCTCTTCGTACTCCGGCTTGAGCATGCCCTTGAGGGCCTGCTCGATCTCGTCGATCGCCTGGTAGATGACCGTGTAGTACCGGACGTCGACGCCCTCGCGGGTGGCCCGCTCGGTCGCCTTGCCCTGGGCGCGGACGTTGAACCCGAGGACGATCGCGTCGGACGCGGTCGCCAGGTCGATGTCCGACTCGGTCACGCCACCGACACCGCGGTGGACCACGTTCAGCTCGACCTCGTCGCCGACGTCCAGCTGGAGCAGCGAGGCTTCGAGGGCCTCGACCGTACCCGAGTTGTCACCCTTGATGATCAGGTTGAGGCTGTTCGTCTCCTTCAAGGCGGAGTCGAGGTCCTCGAGGCTGACCCGCTTGCGGCGCGACGCGTTGAGCGCGTTGCGCGTACGAGCGGCGCGGCGCTCGGCGATCTGCCGGGCGACGCGGTCCTCGTCGACCACCAGGAAGGTGTCGCCCGCACCCGGCACCGAGGTGAACCCGATGACCTGGACGGGACGCGACGGCAGCGCCTCGGTGACGTCGACGTTGTGCTCGTCGACCATCCGGCGGACGCGGCCGTAGGCGTCACCCGCCACGACCGAGTCGCCGACACGCAGCGTGCCGCGCTGGACCAGGACGGTGGCCACCGGGCCGCGGCCGCGGTCGAGGTGCGCCTCGATCGCGACACCCTGGGCCTCCATGTCCGGATTGGCCCGGAGGTCCAGAGCGGCGTCCGCGGTCAGCAGGATCGCCTCGAGCAGGCCGTCGATGTTGATGTTCTGCCGCGCGGAGATCTCGACGAACATCGTGTCGCCGCCGTACTCCTCGGCGACCAGGCCGTACTCGGTCAGCTGCTGCCGGATCTTGTCCGGGTTCGCGCCTTCCTTGTCGATCTTGTTGATCGCGACCACGATCGGGGCCTTGGCGGCCTGCGCGTGGTTGATCGCCTCGACCGTCTGCGGCATCACACCGTCGTCGGCCGCCACCACGATCACCGCGATGTCGGTCGAGTTCGCACCACGGGCACGCATGGCGGTGAACGCCTCGTGACCCGGGGTGTCGATGAAGGTGATCAGGCGCGGGTTGCCCTCGAGCTCGGTCTCGATCTGGTACGCACCGATGTGCTGCGTGATGCCGCCGGCCTCGCTCTCGCGGACCTTCGTCTTCCGGATCGTGTCGAGCAGGCGGGTCTTACCGTGGTCGACGTGACCCATGATGGTCACGACCGGCGGCCGGACCTGCAGATCCTCTTCGCCACCCGCGTCGTCGCCGTAGGTGATGTCGAAGGTCTCCAGCAGCTCGCGGTCCTCTTCCTCGGGGCTGACGACCTGAACCGTGTAGTTCATTTCGCCGCCGAGCAGCTCGAGGATGTCGTCCGACACGGACTGCGTCGCGGTGACCATCTCGCCGAGGTGGAAGAGCACCTGCACCAGCGAAGCCGGGTTGGCGTCGATCTTCTCGGCGAAGTCGGTCAGCGAAGCACCCCGCGGCAGCCGGATCGTCTCGCCCTGCCCCTTGGGCAGGCGGACGCCGCCGACGCTGGGCGCCTGCATGTTGTCCATGTACTCCTGGCGCTTCTGCCGCTTCGACTTGCGGCCCTTGCGCGAGGGACCACCGGGCCGCCCGAAGGCACCCGCCGTGCCGCCACGGCCGCCGGGGCCGCCACGGCCACCGCCGCCGCCGCGGAAGCCGCCGCCGCCGGCCGGGGCACCGGTGCCGCCACCCGGGCGGAAACCGCCGCCACCGCCACCGCCACCGGGACCGCCGCGGAAGCCACCGCCGCCGCCACCGCCACCGGGACCGCCGCGGAAACCGCCGCCACCGCCACCGGGACGACCGCCGCCGCCACCGGGGCCGCCACGGGCGCCGCCACCGGGGCCACCGCGGGCGCCGCCACCGGGACCGGCGGGACGCTGCGTGCGGCCCGGCATCATGCCGGGGTTCGGCCGCGGGGGCATGTTGCCCGGGCTCGGCCGGTTGCCACCGGCGCCGCCGCCGGGCCGCGGGGCCGGACGGTCACCGCCGCCCTGACCGCCACCGGGACGCGGCGGGCGGTTGTCGCCGCCCTGCCCGCCACCGGGGCGCGGGGCCTGCGGACGCGGAGCCGGGGCGCCGGAACCGACGCCGAACGGGTTGTTGCCGACGCGCGGGGTGCGCGGGCCGGGCTTGGGACCGCCGGGCTTGGGGCCCTGCGGCTTCGGCGGGACGACCGAGCCGGTGCCGCCCTGTGCGGGCGCGGCCGGGGTGTCCTGCTTGGGCGCGGCAGGAGCTTCGGCTTTCGCGGCCGGGACCTGCTGCTGGGGTGCGGGCGTCGCCGGCCGGGGGCCGGGCCGCGGGCCGGGGCGCTGCCCCGGAGCGGCCGGCTTCGAGGCGACGGGCGCCTGCTGCTGGGGCGCGGCCGGAGCCGGCGCGGCCGGAGCGGGTGCCGCCTTGGCCGCCGGAGCCTGCTGGGCAGGCGCGGGGGGCTTCGGGGCGGCGGGCGCGCCGGGCTTGGCGGCCGGCGGGCCGGGACGCGCCGACGGACCGGGGGTGGGCTTCTTGGCGCCCTTGGGCGCATACGCGTCGCGGAGACGGCGGGCGACGGGCGCCTCGACCGTGGACGACGCGGACTTGACGAACTCGCCCTGTTCCTTCAACTTCGCGAGAACGTCCTTGCTGGTGATGCCGAGCTCTTTCGCGAGCTCGTGTACGCGGGCCTTGCCTGGCACAACTCTCCTCATCTAGGGGAGGCCAGGCGGAAAACCCGCTGACCTCGTCCTTATTGTCTGACGCTCATGGCTTCAGCTTCACGGCTGACTCATGACGGGTCGACCTGCTTCCTTGCTTCCTCGCGACTCCGGGGACGTCCCGGGTTCGTGGTGCGTGGCGGTGTGCTCGACGTGCTCGCGGACCTCCCGGGCGTCGAGCGCCCCCGTCGCCCGCAGGGCTCTGGGGAAGGCCCGCCGCCGTTCGGCCTTGGCCAGGCAGTCCGGGTCGGGGTGCAGCCAAGCTCCCCGGCCCGGCAGCCGCCGACGTCCGTCGACGACCACCCGCCCGGCCACCGCGACCACGCGCAGCAGCTCACCGATCAATGCCCGCCGCTTGCAGCCGACACAAGTCCGCACCGGGGAAATCCGGTGGGGCTGGTGCTCGGCTACCCGCCGCGGGCGTTGAACCACTCCTGAGTCTAGCGCTTCGACCTTCACTCAGCCGAACCGGTTGTCGCGGCGGGCCGCGTCGGACCGGCGTGGTCTTGATCACCCTCGTCTTCGGCCGGCGCGGCATCGCTGCGGATGTCGATCCGCCAACCGGTCAGGCGGGCGGCGAGGCGGGCGTTCTGGCCCTCCTTGCCGATCGCCAGCGACAGCTGGAAGTCCGGCACCACGACGCGGGCGGTCTTCGCCCGCTCGTCCACGACTCGTACCGAAACAACCTTGGCGGGCGACAGCGCATTCCCGACGAAGCGGGCCGGGTCGTCGGAGAAGTCGATGATGTCGATCTTCTCGCCGGCCAGCTCGCTCATCACGTTGCGCACGCGCGCGCCGACCGGGCCGATGCAGGCGCCCTTGGCGTTGACGCCCGGCACGGTGGACTTGACCGCGATCTTGGTGCGGTGCCCCGGTTCGCGCGCGACGGCGGCGATCTCGACGGTCCCGTCGGCGATCTCCGGCACCTCGAGCGCGAACAGCTTGCGCACCAGGTTGGGGTGCGAGCGCGAGAGCGTGATCTGCGGGCCGCGGTTGCCGCGCGAGACGGTGACCACGTACGCCTTGATCCGGCTGCCGTGCTCGTAGGACTCCCCCGCCACCTGCTCGGCGGACGGCAGCACGCCCTCGGTGTCGCCCACCTGGACCACGACCATGCCGCGGGCGTTGGCGCGGGCGTCGCGCTGGATCACGCCGGCGACGATCTCGCCCTCCTTGGTGGAGAACTCGCCGAAGGTCTTCTCGTGCTCGGCGTCGCGCAGCCGCTGCAGGATGACCTGGCGCGCGGTGGTGGCGGCGATCCGGCCGAAGCCCTCGGGGGTGTCGTCCCACTCCTCGTCAACCTGGCCGTCGTGGGTCAGCGTGTGCGCGAGGACGCGCACCAGGCCCGTCTTGCGGTCGATGTCGATGCGGGCGTGCGGCTGGTGGCCCTCGGTGTGCTTGTACGCGGTGAGCAAGGCCGTCTCGATGGCCTCGATCACCGTTTCGAAGGGGATGTCCTTGTCCCGTTCGATCGCCCGCAGCGCGGCGATGTCGACGTTCACTTCGACCCCTTCTCCGTCTCGGCCGCGATGATGCCGGACGCGTCGTCTTCGAGCAGTTTCAGGTCCTCGGCGGGCGGCTGCTTGAACTCGATCTCCACGACCGCCTTCGCCACGTCGGCGTAGCGGACGTCGCGGAGCTTGCCGCCTTCGAGGACGCGGGCGGCGGACGCGCCCGCGTGGCCGACCCGGCCGATGAAGGCCGTGCCGTCGGCCGGGGTGATCTTCACGAGCCGGAACCGCGCGCGCCGCCAGTGGCGGGCCTGCGTGAGCGGGCGGTCGAGCCCCGGCGAGGTGACCTCCAGCGTGTAGGCGCTCGCGAGCACGTGGTCGTTCTCGTCGAGCACCGCCGAGACCTTGCGGCTGACCTCGGCGACCTCGTCCAGCCCGACCCCGTCGTCGGCGTCGACGACGACCTTGACCAGCTGCCGCCGGCCGGCCTGTTGCACCTCGAACGAGTCGAGGTCGAAACCCGCGGCGGTGACGGCTTCGGCCACTATCGGCTGGAGCCGGCTGGCGAGTTCTCCTGGCACGTGGGGGTCTCCTTGCTCGGACTGGGTGTCGGGTCGGTGGTGGACCAGCTTATCCGGTCGCCCGCTCGGGCCGCGCGAGCGGCGGGGGCGGCCGGGGGCCTGGCAGGATGGGCCGACGTGACCGGAAGACCGACCGACCTGACCCGTCGTGCCGCCCTCCGCGCGGGGGCGCTGGCCGCGCTGGCCGTCCCGCTCGCCGCCTGCGGGCCCGGCTACGACGAAAGCCCCGACCCCCTGCAGCCGTTGCTGGCCGCCGCCGACGCGGACGCCACGGCCGCGAAGGCCCTCGCCAAGGGCGACGACGCCGCCGGCCAGCTCGCCGCCGCGCGCGCGGCGCACGCGGCCGCGCTCAAGTCCGAAGTGGACCGCTTGAACCGGCCGAAACCGTCGTCGTCACCGGCCCCGCCCGCCCCGGCGGCGCTGGGCGACCTGAAGGACCGGCTGGCGGCGGCCCGCAAGCAGGCCGAAGACCTCGTCGGCGGCCTGCCGCGCTACCGCGCCGGGCTGGTCGCGGCGGTGGCGGCGGGCTGCGCGGCGCTGCAGCGCATCGACCCCGCGCTGGGCCCGGGCGAGGACGCGCCGAAGGTGGGCGTCGCGCCCGGGGGCGCGGTGCCCGCGGAGGTGGTGGACCCGCTGCAGACGGCGCTGGCCGCCGAGCACGCCGCCGTCTGGGTGTACGGACTGGTGGGCGCGTTCCTGCCGGCCGACTTCAGCGAGGGCGAGAAGAGCGGCGCCGCGGAACACGCCCTGCGCCGCGACTTCCTGCAGACGACGCTGGCGGCCTCGGGGGCGACACCGGTCGCGCCCGAAGCCGCGTACGTGCCGAAGAACCCGGTGACGGACGCGAAGTCGGCGTCCCAGGTCGTCGCGACGGCCGAGGCCGACTGCGCTTCGGCGTGGCTGGCCGTGGTGAACCACACCGACGACGCGGGGCTGCGGACGACGGCGCTGCACGCGCTGGTCGCCGCGTCCCGCCGCGGCACCCCGTGGCGCTCCGAGGCGGGCGAGAAGCCCACGGCGATCGCGATGCCAGGCCAGGCGAGCTGATGTTCGTGAAGGCCACCTCGAGGACCTCGAGGTGGCCTTCACGAACGGCGGTCAGGAGTGGAGGTCGGCCGAGAGGCGGAGGGCGTCGTCGGCGATCTTCTCGATCAGGGCCTTGTCGGAGTGCTTGTCGTAGAAGTCGGCCAGCACGATCACCGTGTCCGTGCCGTCCACCTTCGACGCGTATGCCGCGTCGGCGCCGCTCACGCTCGGGGTGCCCGTGCCCGCGAACGTCTTGTCGCGGACCAGGTCCGTCACGTTGCCGGTGCCGTCCTTCTCGGTCAGCGCCTTGAGCGACTTGGCCTTCGACGAGTCCGGCATCCCCACGACGGCCACGGAGACCAGCGCCTTGGCGCCGCCGGTCTCGGTCGTGTACAGCGCGCGGACCAGCGACTGGCACGGGTTGTCCTGGAAGAACTCCTTGGTCTTGCCGTAGGACTTCGCCGGGCAGTCGTCCGAGCGCACCGGCCCCGCGACCTTCGTGAATTGGTAGGCCCCCGAGCTCTGGGCCGGCGGCTGCGCGACCGGCTCGTCGGAGGTCGAGTCGTGCCGGATCAGGAACCACAGCAGCCCGGCGACGACGGCGATCGCGACCAGCCCGGCGCCCCTGAGCAGCAGGGACCGGGTGTCGCGCGCCGGCGGGCCCGGCGCCGGCGGGCGGGGCTGCGGGGGCACCGCGCCCAGCGGGGCCGTGTCGGACGGGCCTGGGGTGAAACGAGCACCAACCACGGGGTCATACGGTAGTTCACCGCCGCGGCGAGGTTCACTCGAATGCGGGTAAGACGCGTTCGACGTCGTCAGCGGTGTTGTAGAGGTGGAAGCCGACCCGCACCCGGCCGCCGCGGACGCTCGCCGCGATCCCGGCCGAGGCCAGCCGCTCGGGATCGGCGTCGAGCGAGACGATCGCGGTGCCGCGCGGGGGCAGCCCGAGCTTCTCCAGCAGCGCGTCGGCCAGCCCGGTGTTGTGCGCGTGGACCTGCGCCAAGTCCACCCCGTCGAGGTACTCCAGCGCCGCCGCGGCGCCGACCTGGGCGAGCCACACCGGCGAGAGGTCGAACGCGCGCGCGTCGCCGGCCAGGCGCAGCGGGAGGCCGTAGACGGTGGTCCACGGGTCGTCCTCCCCCGCGTACCAGTTCGCCGCGACCGGCCGGGTGCGCTCGTGCGCGTCCGGCCGCACGTGGAGCCACGCGCAGCCGCGCGGCGAGAGCAGCCACTTGTAGCCCGCCGCGACCACCCAGTCGGCCCAGGCGACGTCCAGCGGCAGCCAGCCGGCCGCCTGGGTGGCGTCCAGCAGCACCGCCGCCCCCGCGGCTTCGGCGGCCGCGCGCAGGGCCGGCAGGTCCGCGATCCGGCCGTCGGCGGACTGGACGACGCTCACCGCGACGACGTCGTGGCCTTCGACGCGCTCGGCCAGCAGCGCCAACGGCACTTCGGTGACCGCGACGCCCGGGTTCGCCGCGAAGGGGAACGTGACGCTGGTGAAGTCGCCCTCGGCGGCCAGGACGCGGGTGCCCGGGGGCAGGGCCGCGGCGACGTTGGCGACGAGCTGCGAGGCCGACGCCCCGATCGCGACCCGCGCGGGGTCGACGCCGAGCAGCCGGGCGAACCCGGCCCGCGACCGCACGACGTACTGGTCGAACTCGCCCGGCCGGGTCGCGCCGGTCCGCCAGCGCTCGACCGACTCGGCCACGGCTTCGGCCACCGGCGCCGGCGGGACGCCCACGCTGGGCGTGTTCAGGTAGCCGGGCGGGACGGCGAAGTCGGTTCCGAAGGCGCGCATGCCTCCGACTCAAGCAGACCGGGGCAAGCCGATTACGGCAGCAGCGCGGCGACGTCGGCGTAGGACGGCGGGCTCAGCGGCAGGTCACGGCCGTCGCGCACGGCCCGCGCGGTCTCGGCGGCGGCCGCGAGGGCCATCCGGTACGGCAGCGAGCCCAGGCTGATCCGCGCGACCCCCAGCTCCGCCAGCCCGGCGACGGTGACCTTCCCGGGCAGGAACAGCAGGTTGAGCGGGAGGCCGGCGGCGACGATCCGCTCGACGTCCGCCGGCTCGGCGAGGCCGGGCACGAACACGCCGTCCGCGCCCGCCGCCGCGTAGGCCCGCACCCGCTGCTCGGCCTCGGCGACCGAGCGGTCGCCCGCCCAGTGCGTGTCCGTCCGCGCGTTGACGAACAGCTCCGGCACCCGCTCCTTCACGGCCGTGACCAGCGCGCACTGGACGTCGACCGTGGCCAGCGAGCCGTCGGCGCGGCCGTCTTCGAGGTTGACGCCCACGACCCCGGCGCCGGCCAGCTCGGCCGCGAGGTCGGCGACCGCGGCCGGGTCCGCGCCGAAGCCGTCGGCGAGGTCGACGCTCACCAGCGCGTCCAGCCGGGTCAGGCGGGTGGCCAGTGCGACGGTCGCGGCCCGCGTCGACGGCGCGCCGTCCGGCTCCCCGGCCGCCGCGGACACGCCGAGGCTCGTCGTGCCCAGTGCGCGGAAGCCCTGCGCGGCGAGGAAGGCGCCGACGCCGAACTCCCACGCGTTGGGCAGCAGCAGCGGGGAACCGGGGACGTGCAGGGCACGGAATTCGTCCATGCCCCGAACCCTAGGTCCGCGACGCTTCGGCGGGCGCCGAAGCGAACGGCGCCAGGACGCCGGGCACGGCCGCCGCCGCGAACTCGAGTCCTTCGGCGGCGTCGGCGTCGAGGATCGAGTAGGCGCCGGCGCCCGCCGCGGTCGTCGCGGTGAAGGTCGCGAGCCCGCGGCGGCGCTGGAACACCGACTGCTTCACGGTCCAGCCGATCACCCCGTCCCGCGCCAGGACGGCCGTGCTGCGCCGGATCGTGCCCGCGCGCAGCACCAGGTAGCGGCCGCGAGAGCCGTGCCCGAGGCCGCGGTAGGCGTCCCGGGCCAGCAGGACCGCGACCGGGAGGGCGACGACGGCGAAGGCTCCGCCCAGCACGAGCAGGACGTCGGTGAGCAGCGCGCCGAGCAGCAGCAGGACCAGCACCGGCACCAGCGCGGTCAGCAGGGCCCAGCGCAGCCGGCGGCCGCGGGCGGCCCGCGGGTGCGGGACCAGCGGGACGTCCGCGACGGGCTCGCCCGCCACCCGCGTCGCCACGTCCCGGGCCACCGCGCGCGGCGCGACGGGCAGCAGCGTCTTGGCTTCGGTCTTGCCGTCGTCGCGCTTCATGCCGGTGGCGATGGCGTCCACGCGAGCGGCGCCGGCCAGCCGGGCCCCGAGCGGCTCGACGAGCTCGACCCCGCGCAGGCGCCGCTCCTCGATGGTGACCGACCGGGTCGTGAACAGGCCGCGGCGGACGCGCAGGGTGCCACCGGGTTCGCGGTCGAGCCGGTAGTGCCACCACATTTCGACGAACAGGCCCGCGGCCCCGGCCACGCCGATGACGAGGGCCAGGACCAGCAGGAGCAGGACGCTCGCGACCAGCGGGAGGTCGCCGAAGAGGTCGAGCAGCCACTTCAGCAGGCCACCGCCGGCGTCGAACCAGTCCGCGACCTTGAACAGCGCGCCGAACGCGGACAGGCCGAGCGCCGGCGCGACGAACGACACCGGCGCGTACCGGATCCAGCTCGGATCGAGGCTCGCCAGCGGCCCGTCGGCGGTCTCGGCGCTTCCGGTGGCCGTGCCGCGACGCAGCAGCTCGGTGCGCAGCGCTTCGGCGTCCGCCCGGGCCAGCGGGGCGAGGGTGATACCGCCCTGGCCGGACTTCTCGTGCTGCCCGGTGCCGACGGTGAGGACGGCGACGCCGAACGCGCGGTGCAGCGGGTTGGCCGTCAGGTCGGCGGTGCGGATCCGCTCGCGCGGCAGCGACTTGCGCGTGTGGGCGAGGAACCGGAACTCGAGCTCGAGGCGCTCGGGCGTGCAGCGGTACCGGGTGGACCGCCAGCGGACGAAGTCGGCGAGCACGCCGGCGCCGACGAACAGGACGGCCGCCGGGACGAGCCACGGCGACCGGGTGCCGATCGCGATCGGCACCCCCGCCGAGACCGCGATCCCGGCCGCGACGAGGGCGGTGACGCCGAGGGTGCGCCGGTCGAGCCGGCGCCAGCCGGTCACGTCGCGTCCCCGGGCGTGGCCTCGGTGCGGTCGGTCAGCCGCTCGGCGACCTCCGCCGCGAGCTGGGCGTCCAGGCCGCGGAGCTTGACCGCGCCGCGCGCCGACGCCGTGGTCACGGTGACCGTGGCGAGCCCGAAGCGCTGCTGCAGCGGCCCGCGCAGCGTGTCGACGGTCTGGACGCGCGAGAGCGGCGCCACCCGCCATTCCTGCCACAGGAAGCCCGAGCGGACGTAGACCGCGGTGCCGGTGACCTCCCAGCGGTGCAGGCCGAACCACCACACCGGCAGGACGGCGCACCAGGCGGCGCCGAGCACCGCGACCACGGCGGCCGGGACCAGCAGCCAGAACGCCGCCGGCGGGATCAGCACGCCGAGCACCGCGAGGACGAGCACCACCGGCCCGAACACGAGTGCCCACTGCGTGCGCCACCAGGCGATCGCCCGGCGGTCGAGCGCGTTGCGCGGCGGCCTCAGCCGCACGACACCGTCAGACACGAACACCCCCGAAGTTGTTTTACAATGCGACCGCATCGTAACGGCGGGGACGGGGTCTTCGCAATGCGATCGCATGACAACGGGAGCGGACGTGCCGAAACAGGTGGACCACGAGCAGCGCCGGGTGCAGATCGCCGAAGCGCTGCAGCGGCTGACCACGCGAGCCGGACTGGAAGGCGTCAGCCTGCGCCACGTCGCCGCCGAAGCGGGCATGTCCATGGGGTCGGTGCAGCACTACTTCAAGACCAAGGACGATATGCTGCGGTTCGCCCTGGCGCACCGGCACAAGCTGCGCAGCGAGCGGATCGCGGCGAAGGTGCTCGCCGAGGGGCCGCCGACCCCGCGGTCGATCCTGCGCGCGTGCCTGGTCGAGGTCCTGCCGCGCGACCCGGACAGCGAGGGCGACTTCCTGATGGGCGTCGCGTACTTCATCCGCGCCGTCGCCGACCCGGCGATGTCGGAGGTGTTCGGCGAGGGCATGCCCGAACTGCTGGCGTTCTTCGCCGACCAGGTCCGCCAGGCACAGGAAGCCGGCGCCGTCCCGGCCTCGGCCGACCCGGCGGCCGAGGCGGCGATCCTGTGGGCACTCGCGGACTCACAGGGCTCGGAAATCCTGATGGGGCACCGGACACCGGCCGAGGCAGTGGCCACTGTGGACTACTACCTCGGCCGGCTGTTCACCGGCTGACGCCAGCGAGCCCCCTCGGCTCCCTGGTTCGCCGGCCTCCGCGGAGCGAAGTGCCGTGGAGGACGCCCGCTCCGCAGTTTTCCCGCGGCGGCACCGCAGTCACCTGCAGTCACCTGCGCGGCACCGGATCCGCCGCTTCCCCGCGGCGGCACCACCCGCACGCCACACGAGCCGCTTCCCCGCGGCGGCACCAGCTCAGCCGCCACCCCCACCGCCGCCGGAGGCCGCCGAAATCGCCGCCGTGCGGGCCGCGTTCACCTCGCGGATCACCTTGCGCAGGGCCGGGACCGCCGCGCCCGCCTGGTCCTCCAGCTGCGCGATCCGTTCCTTGTGCCGGCGGCGGTCCGCGCGCGGGAGGACCGCGCCCAGCTCGACCGCCGCGGCCAGCGCCGTCAGCGCCGCGATACCCGGTGGTACCCGGTCGGTGCTCCGCAGCGCCGAGGCGACCTCGTCGTGGAGCGCGGCCGCCGCGGCGCGGTCGCGGACCACCGGGCGGCGGCGCGGGAACAGCCCCAGCACGCGGGACGTCCGCAGCGTGATCACCCCGGCCGCGCCGAGCTGCGCCTCCAGCGATTCGAGCGTGCCGCGGGCACCGCGGCGGACCCGGGCGCGCCACTTGCGGTGCGGGTCCGCCGACAGTTCGACGAGCAGGTCGTCGAGCACCAGGTGCCCGGTGCCACCGGCCCCGGTCACGACCGGGCGGCCGTCGTCGTCGGCGACCAGGCCGCGCAGCACCAGGTCCGTCAGCGCCGCCGCGCGGACCAGCAGCGCCACGCGCTCGCGGTCCGGCAGCCGGTCGCGCCGGGTGTCGCAGGCGAGCAGGTACGCCCGTGCGGGCAGGGAAAGCATCGTCGTTCTCCTCACTGCCGCTTCAGCGCGGGCCAGATGTCCCGCCACGGCGCCGTCCGGCCGTCGTAGTGCCACAGCAGCCCGTCGACCACCGTCGTCTCGTGCGCGAAGTACGGGCGCAGCAGGCCGGGGTCGAAACCCAGGAACAGCACCGCGTCCGCCGACTCCGGCGGCGGCCCGAAGTACCAGTACCCGCGGTGTCCACTGTAGACACGCTGGATGCCGGCCGGCGGCCCGTAGAACTCCGTCACCGCCGCGAACGGGTAGATCTCGGCGTACACCGCCGTCCGCGCCCGGGCGTCGGCGGGCAGCGCCGCGTACGCCTGCCCGACCGCCTTCGCCAGTTCCTGCTGCGGCAGCTCACCCTGCGCGAACGTGCTGCCGAGCAGGAACGGCCCGTACGACGTCCGCGCCGTCGCCGGCCACACCGGCAGCGCGACGAGCGTCACGACGGCCGACACCGCGAACACCGGCCACACCACCGCTTTCCACCACCGGACCAGGTTCCGCCAGCTGAGCTCGGTGGCCGCGGCCGCGAACGGCACCGCGTACAACCCCATGACGTAGTTCGACCGGCCCTGCATGACCAGCACGGCCACCGACACCACGAGCGCCGCGACGCCGAGGTAGCGGTACGGCCGCAGCTCGGGCGAGCGCAGCAGCCGCCAGACCCCGTAGAGCAGCGCGAGCACACCGGCCCCGACCCCGGCGCCGAGCAGCGCGTCCCGCGCGAAGCCGCCGTAGCCGGGGAACTCCGCCGCGACGACGTCACTCATGTGGGTGTACGGCCAGCCGTGGGTGGCCTGCCAGACCAGTGTCGGCAGGGTGGCGGCGACGGCGATCGCGGCGCCCAGCCAGAGCTTCGGCCGGGTGAGCAGCTCTCGCGGGCCCAGCCACAGCGCGGCGAGCAGCACCGCCGCCCAGAGCGCGGGGATCAGGAACTTCGTTTCCAGCGACACCGCCGTCACGACGCCGGCCCAGACGAGCAGGCCGTCGCGGCGGGTGCGGGTCCAGCGGACCAGCAGCCACGTGACGACCGTCCAGAGGAACGGGTCGAGCACGTAGGTCGCCAGCCAGTGGCTCGCGATGATGATGCCGGAGGTCGCGTAGCACCCGGCCGCCAGCACCTGGGCGCCGCGGCCGCCGCCGAACTCGCGGGCGATCAGCGCCGTGACGACCACCCCGGCGGCCGCGGCCAGCGTCATCGGCAGGCGCAGCACGACGAGCGAGTCCGGCGCGAGCCAGTCCATCGCCGCCGCCAGCGCCGGGATGAGCGGTGGCTGGTCGAAATACCCCCAGGCCAGGTGATCTCGACCGGCCACCAGGAAGTAGAGCTCGTCGAACCCGCCGGCGTAGCGCCCGCTGGTCAGCAGCAGCGCGAGCCCGGCCAGGCCCGCGACCACGAGCACCGGGCCCGTGGCGAACGTCGTCTTCGGTCGCGTCAGGACAGTCACTTTCTCCCCCCTCGCCGTGGTGTCCCAGTCCACCGGTCCGCCGGGGTCGCGCGAAACCGGACGAGGGTGGTGATCGCGGCGACGAACGTTGCGAGCACCCGGCGCGCGGTGCAACTTTGGTTGTGGTCCGGGCGCGGCGAGCCCGCCCGGCGATTACCGTGACCGCGTGACCACCGCCCGGCGGCCGCTGTGGCCGAGCCGCTCCGACGCCTGCTGGCTGTTCGTCGCCGCGTTCGCGTTCGCCGGCATGAACACGCTCTTCTTCGCGCTCGGCGACCGGACGACGGGAGCGCTCGGCCCGGCGGCCGGGCTGGTGCTGCAGGTGGTCTGCGACTTCACCCTGGTGCTGCTGTTCCGCTTCCCGGTGCCGGTGTGCGCCTTCGTCACCGCGGCGGCGTTCGCGATGCTCGCGTCCGACGTCTTCGCGCCCGGCCTGCTCGTGCCGCTCCACCCGCTCGCCCTGCTGACCGTCCCGACGATCGCCCCGGTGATCCTTTCGCAGGCGGCGCGGGTGCTGGACCGGCGGACCGTGCTGTGGGTCGCCGGAGTCCTGGCCGTCGTGGCGTCGCGGCCGTGGACGCCGAACTGGGCGGTCACCCCGTTCGGGCTGCTCAGCACGGCGCTGCCGGCGCTGGTTTCCCTCTACTTCGAGGCGCGGCGCCAGCTGCTGCAGTCGCTGCGCGACCGCGCGGAACGGGCCGAGCGGGAGCAGCACCTGCTCGCCGAGCAGGCCCGCGCGGAGGAACGGCGGCGGCTCGCGGGCGAGATGCACGACGTCGTCACGCACCGGCTCAGCCTGATGGTGCTGCACGCCGGCGCGCTCGGCGTGACGTCGGCCGAGCCGGCGGTCCGGACGGCGGCGGAGGACATCCGCCGCGAGGGCGCCCAGGCGCTCGACGAGCTGCGCGAACTGGTCGGCGTCCTGCGCAACGGCACCGAAGTCGTGGGCGCGCGGACGCTCAGCCCGGCCGAGCCCGGCGACCCGGCGCGGCTGGTCGAGGAGTCCCGGTCGGTCGGGGTGGCGACGGTGCTGGTGGTGGCCGGCGACCCGGCGCGGGTGTCCCCGACCGTCGCGCGCACCGCGTACCGGCTGGTCCAGGAAGCGCTGACGAACGTGCGCAAGCACGCACCGGGCGCGTCGGCGACGGTGTCCCTGCGCTACCGCGACGACGGGCTGGACGTCTCGGTCGGCAACACGGCCGCGGTGCGCCCCCCGGACCCGGCGCTGGCCGGCAGCGGCTCCGGTGCCGGGCTGGCGGGCCTGCGGCAGCGCGTCGAGCTGGTCGGCGGCCGCTTCGACGCGGGCCCGGCACCCGGCGGCGGGTTCCGGGTCGGTGCGATACTGCCCGCTTACGTACCGACGGCGGAAGGCACGCACTGTGATCCCGGTGCTCGTGGTCGATGACGAGCCGATGGTGTGCGCGCACCTGCGCACGATCCTGGGCTCGGCGGGCGACATCGACGTGGTGGCCCAGGCGGCCGACGGCGCCGAAGCCGTCGAGGCCGTGGTCCGGCACCGGCCCCGCGTGGTCCTGATGGACCTGCGGATGCCGGGCGTGGACGGCCTGACGGCGATCGCGCGCATCACGGCCATGCCGGACCCGCCGGCGGTGGTCGCGCTGACGACGTTCGACGCGGACACGTATGTCATCCGGGCCCTGCGCGCGGGAGCGGCGGGCTTCCTGGTGAAGTCGACGCCGCCGGAGGACTTGATCGGCTTGGTCCGGGTGGCGGCGGACGGTCATACGGTGCTTTCGCCTTCGGCGGCGCGTCGCTTGGTGGCGCTGTCTTCGGACGGCCGCGAGCGCGGCGAGGACGCGCGCCGCCGGACTGCGGGTCTCACCGACCGCGAGCGCGATGTGCTGGCGTGCCTGGGCGAGGGACTGTCCAATGCGGACATCGCGGGGCGGCTGCACCTGGCTGAGGCGACGGTGAAGAGTTATGTGTCGCGGATGCTGGTGAAGCTGGAGTGCGCCAACCGGACGCAGGCTGGGTTGCTGGCCCACGAGGCAGGTTTGGTGGCTCGCTAGGGCCACAGCATCGGGAAGGCGTGCCAGACCGCCCACCCGATCAGCGTGAACCAGGCGGCGATCCACACGAAGCTGGGGATCCCGGTCCGTTCGGCGAGCGACGAGGCATCGTCGTCCTGCCCGCGGAACCCGCCCCGGGCCCGGTTCGCGACGAGCGCGGCCAGCCCGCCGAGCTCACTCGTCAGCAGCAGCCACGCTTCGGCGTAAGCGACCCCGTTCTGCAGCCACACCGGCGCCCACCGCAGGGCGCAGAAGGCGACCGCCCCGACGGCGACGACCGCCACCAGGGTGATCGCGTCCCGGGTGACCAGCAGGATCAGCACCATCGCGGCGACGGTCAGGAACAGCACGGCGGGCGCGAGCCCGCGGTGCAGCAACGCCGCCGCACCGAGCCCGGCCAGCGGCGGCATCGCGTACCCGGAAGCGGTCGCCAGCACCCGGGCGAACGGCGAGGGGTTCCAATGCCAGGTACCCCCGGACTCGGCGCTGGTGATCTCGATGCGGAAGACGCCCCCGCCGGTCAGGATGCTCACCAGCGCGTGGCCGCCTTCGTGGAAGAGCGTTCCCAGCACGTTGACCCGGTTCAGGACCGTCCACGTCCCGGTGGCCACGAGCACCGAGGAGGTGGCGGACACCGCGACGGCGAAGACGGCCGTCACCCCGACGAGCCCCCACCCGGGAGCCGGGACGGTCTCGTTGAGCACTGAGAACACGCCGGACGCCATGGAACCCCTCCCCGGAGCCGTTTCCGCCCAGTTTCGCCGATTCAGGAGCCGGGCGGGAGTCCGTTCGCGGACTGTCCAGGAGCTGTCCGGTGAGCGCCGGCTCGTTCGCGATCGGCCTCCTCGAGACGGCTCTCGAAGACCGACATACCGTCCGGACCCGAGAGGACCGCTTGGTAGTCCGGCCCGAGGATCCGGGTGCAGATCGCTCCCAGGAGCCGGTATTCACGAGCGGCCTCGGCCTGCCGTCCCAGCTCGAGCAGAAGGGCTGCCCGCTTGACCCGGCAGACCACGGTGTCGCGGCTCGTGGGGCCGAGCACCTGCACCCGGATTTCGATCGCGGAGCGGAACTCCCGCTCGGCCTCCGCGAGCCATCCCAGTTCACACAAGACGGCGATGAGCGCGTCCCGGCTCTTCAGCGCATCCGGGTGGTCCGGTCCCAGCACCCGCGAGCACACCTCGAGCTCGGCACGGTGTTCGCGCTCGGCTTCCTCCAGCCGACCAAGCTTGCCGACTACCTTTGCGAGGTGGTATCGGCTGGTCAACGTGCTGCGGTCTTCCGGACCGAGGACGCGATCGCGAAGTTCGAGCACCGCACGGTGCTCCCGCTCGGCCTCCCTGAGGCGACCCAGCTCACCGAGGGCGATCGCCCGGTTGGCGCGGCTGGTCAGAGTGTCGGCGTGGTCCCGCCCGAGGACACGGGTCCGGGCGTCGAACAGCCTTCGGTAGTGCTCCTCGGCTTCCTCCGTCCGCCCCGAGTCGCGCAAGGTGGCTGCCAGCAGATCCCGTCGGAACAACGTGTCGTGGTGGTCCGGGCCCAGCACCCGGACGCAGGTGTCGAGCCCGGCACGAACCTCACGCTCTGCCTCTTCCAGCCGTCCCATGGCTCGGAGCGTGGTGGCGAGATCGGCGTGACAGCTCCGGGTGTACGGGTGGTCAGGACCGAGGAGCCGAGTGCGCACTTCGAGGACGACGCGGTGTTCCCGCTCGGCCTCGTCGAGCCGGTCGAGGTCGTGGAGCAGGGCCGCCCGGTTGTTGCGGGTGATCAGCGTGTCCGGGTGTTCCGCGCCGAGGACGAGTACCCGCGCGTCGAGTACCGCGCGGTGCTCCTGCTCCGATTCTTCGAGACGTCCCAGGTGCATCAGTTCGAACGCGAGGTTGCTGCGGCTCGTGAGTGTGTCGGGGTGGTCTGCGCCGAGGACGCGGGCGGGTGTCGAGGACCGCGCGGTGTTCCTCCTCGGCCTCCTCATGCCGGCCCAGCAGGCACACTGCGACCATGAGGTTGTTCCGGCTGGTCAACGTGTCGGGGTGGTCCGGGCCGAGAACCCGGCGGCGGGCCTCCAGCGTGATGCGACCCTCGTGTTCGGCCTCGTCCAGCCGCCCCAGCCGGCTCAACGGAAGCGCGAGGTTGCTACGGCTGGTCAGGGTCTCGGGGTGATCCGCGCCGAGCGTGCGCGTGCGGAGCTCGAGCACGGCGCGGTGCTCGCGTTCGGCCTCCTCCCAGCGGCCCGCTTGGTAGAGC
Organism: Amycolatopsis sp. cg9; assembly: GCF_041346945.1. Lineage (NCBI taxonomy): Bacteria > Bacillati > Actinomycetota > Actinomycetes > Pseudonocardiales > Pseudonocardiaceae > Amycolatopsis > Amycolatopsis sp. cg9. Next base: position 9,864,248 of record NZ_CP166850.1, read on the forward strand.
ATGCGCGCCAAGTGGTCGCGGTTGCCGAAGGTCTGGGGGTGGTCCTCGCCGAACAAGTCGATCATCCCGTCGAGCGCGGCGCGATGCTCGTGTTCGGCCTCCAGTAGCTTTCCCTGCCGGTCGTGGACGAGAGCGAGGTTGCTTCGAACGGTCAGGGTGAGCCTGCTCTCGGGACCGGACAGTCGCAGCATCGCGTCGAGGGTGACGAGGTGTTCCCGCTCGGCCTCGTCGAACTTGCCCCGCGCGCAGAGCAGGCAGGCGAGGTTGTTGCGACTGCGCAGTGTGTCGAGGTGTTCGCCGCCGAGTGAACCGCTGCGGATCGCCAGCACAGCGCGGGCTTCTTTCTCGGCCTCGTCCCACAATCCCATCTCGTGGAGCGCGCTGGCCAGCGCTGCGCGGCTCACCAAGGTGTAGGGGTGGTCGGCCCCGTGGTCGCTCGTCAGCCGTTGCGCGGCCCGCGAAAGTGCATCGAGTGCCAGAGCGTAGTGCCCCTGCGTGGTGCACTTGGCTCCGATGGCCATCGCTTCGGCACCGTCGGCGGTGTCGAGCGCTGCTCGCAGTGTGAACTCCGGGACGTACCCTTCCGGACCGCCGATGCGCTGCGCGGCATCCACCAGGTAGTCGAACACGTCGTAGCCGGCCTTGGCCGAGCCCGTCATCAGCGAGGTGGTCGCCCGGCGAGCGCCCAGCGCCCACGTCCAGGCATCGCCCAACGACTCGGGTCGAAGTCGATCACCCCCTCGCCGGCGCAGGTGTTCATCCGCCAGTTCCTCCACCAGCCGCCCGGACAGCGGCGGCTCGAGGCCCGCGCGGCGCGCATCGACCGCGGCGGTCACCAGAGCCGCCCCGCGAGGGTGGGCTCCGACGTCCCACCCGTTGTGCCAGGCACGCAACAGTTCCGGGCCGGCGGCGAGGTACTCGGCGAGCCCGTATTCGCCGCCGTGGCCGATCGCCTCGGCGATGCGCCGATCCCACACACGATCCGCGGCGCGCTCACTTTCGGCCCTGCTCAGGAAGCGCTCGACGCGGACCTCGTCGTCGACCAGGGCCAGCGCCTCTCGCGCCGTGCGGAACATGTCTCGGGTCGCTTCGTCGAGGCCCGCCTGTTCGGCGAACCGAGCTCGCTCCGACGCCCGGATCGTGCCCACGACCACGGTGTGCCGCGGTCCGGACAGCAAGCGGCTCAGCAACTCACGAGTGACACCCGCCGGTCCCAGGTAGTGCTCCAGATCGTTCAACCAGATCACGCAGTTCCCAGCCCGCATCGCCCGATCGAGCGCGGGCTTCACCGCGGCGCGGTCTTTGGGAGCCACCAGCACGTGCTCGGGAACCGTGGCCGCGATCGCTTCGAACGCGGTGCGCGTCTTCCCCGCCGTCGAGTCACCGACGAGCAGCACGAAGCCACCTCGCGCGATCCGGGCTCGCACTCGCTCGTCGACGTCTCGCGGTACGTACACCGGCATCATCTCCGCCGGCCCCTGCTGGTCGGCGGAATCGAGCTGGGCAGCCGGGTGCACCCCGAGGCGGCGCGGGTCGTCGACCTCCCGCACCTTCGGGAGACTTCCGCGCGCAGTCACCAAACACCCGTCGACGACGGCCAGGTCGCCTTCGTCACGGCGGGAAACGAGACGGCGCAGCCGCTCGGCGATGATCTTGCCGAACGGCGTCACGAGGGCCGCCACCGCCGCCGCGCCGCCCACCCACCAGGAGCCCTTGACCCCGGCCGCGCCCAGCACGGCCGGAACGGCGATCACCGCGGTCGCGGCGATCAGCGCGAACACCACCCAGCCCCAGCGGCCCCACCTCTGCACCCGCACCAAATGCCCCGCTATCACTCACGGCTTCGTGGAATCCGGCAGTCTCCGGCCCGGGGTGACCTACGCCGACGCCGGGGTGTGCTCCGCGTCGTACGCCTCACGCGCGTCCTGCACCGACGACATGTGCACCCTCGCCCACCGGTCCAGCATCTCCAGCGGCTCCGACAGGTTCCGCCCCAGCGGGGTCAGCTCGTACTCCACCTTCGGCGGGATCGTCGCGTACGCCGTGCGGGTGAGGATGCCGTCGCGGACCAGGCTGCGCAGCGTCTGCGTCAGGACCTTCTGCGAGATCCCGTCCACGCGGCGGCCGATCTCCGTGAAGCGGAGGGGGCCGTCCTTCAGTGCGCCCACGATCAGCACGGTCCACTGGTCGCCGATGCGGTCGAGCAGCTGGCGGGTCGGGCAGTTGCGGTCGTACGGGTCGGGCTGCCACACGGCGCGTCTCCTCACTCTCCTGGAGAGAGTAACACGCGTTTCAGCTGGTGGGAGCCATCAGCGCGGTGAACAGGATCCGCAGGTGGTGGCGCGCGCGGTCCCAGCGGGCTTCCAGCTCCTCCTGGTCGCGAGTGGCCCAGCTGGCGATGAGGATGCCGCGCACGACGTCCATCGCCGTGTACACCGCGTGCAGGAATTCGTGGTGCTCGGCGTGCTCCGGCAGCAGCGCCGTGCCGAACTCGACCAGGCTGGACGTCGCGATCGGCTCGACCACCGCCATCTGGCGGCGCAGGTCGGGGTCCGTGCGCGAAGCGACCCACAGCTCCACCGTCGCCGAAAAGACCGGGCCCTGGTGCATCTCCCACATCAGCTGCAGCGCGTCGCCGACCGGGTCGGTGGACGCGCGGAGCCGGTCGAGCTCGGCCATCGCGACCTCGGTGCGCTTGGCCGCCAGGTGCCGGATCGCCGACGTCACCAGGTCGGCCTTCGTCGGGAAGTGGTGCACCTGCGCGCCGCGCGTGACGCCGGCGCGGTCGGCGACGCGGGTGGTCGTCGTGCCCGCGTAGCCGTACTCGACGAGGCAGTCGATCGTCGCGTCCAGCAGCCGGACGCGCATCGCCGCGCTGCGCTCTTCCTGCGTACGGCCGGTCGATCCCCGTCGTGGCGCTGACATGCGCCCACCTTATGGGGCCACCGGCGCCGCCTCGACCAGCCCCGCCACGACCCGCCCGAGGAAGCGCCCGAGGAACCGCCGGTAGAACCAGCCGGTGCCGGGGATCTTCGCCGTGAACGTCGAGTGCCAGTGGACCTCGGTGCCGCCGTCGCGCGGGGAAAGGTCGACGTAGGCGACGTAGTCCCGCAGCGGCAGGCCGTGCTCCAGCGCGTAGCCGAACCGGCGGCCCGGCTCCAGCGCGACGATCTTCTCGTACGACTTGATGCCGCCGGTCCGGAACAGCCGGATCGCGCCGAGCCCTTCCGGCTCCCCTTCACCCGCGCGGACCAGCTCGAACGAGCCCAGCGGCGACCACTCCGGCCAGCTCGCGCCGTCACGGAGGAGCGCGTACACGGCGTCGGGCGGAGCGGACGTCCGGCCGCGCACGGAAATTCTTTGTACCATTTGGTACGTGTACCATCTGGTACATGATCGAGGCAAGCCCGCGCGACCGGCTCCTGGCCGCGGCGATCGACCACATCGCCCACCACGGCGGGGCGGGCAAGAGCCTGCGGGCGCTGGCGGCCGGCCTCGGCACCAGCCACCGCATGCTGATCTACCACTTCGGCTCGAAGGAAGGCCTGCTCACGGCGGTCGCCCGCGAAGTCGAAGCCCGGCAGCGCGCCGCACTCGCCGACCTCGACCCGGCGGAGTTCTGGCAGCGACTCACCGACGACGACCTGCGCGCCAACGAGAAGCTCTTCTTCCAGCTCTACGGCCAGGCCCTCGGCGGCACCCCGGGCACCACCGGGCTCCTCGACGGCGTCATCGACGACTGGCTCGGCCCGATCGAAGCGCTGCTCGCGCAGTACGGCGTCCCCGAAGCCGACCGCGCGGCCCACGCCCGGCTCGGCCTCGCCGTCGCGCGCGGGCTGCTGCTCGACCTCGTGACGACCGGCGACCGCGCCGCCGTCGACGCGGCGATGGAACGGTTCCTGGCCATGCACGAAGGACTCCCGTGATACTGGCGCGATGCGCTTGCTGCTGGGGATGTCCGCCGCACTGCTCACGATGACCGGGCTGACACCCGTGGCGGGGGCGGCCGAAAGCCCGCCCGTCCGCGAGACGGCGTGGGTCGAAACCGGCACCGACCACGACCACGACGGCAAGATCGACCGCGTCGCCGCCGACATCGCCCGGCCGGCGACCGACGGCCGCGTCCCGGTGATCCTCGACGTCAGCCCGTACTACGCCTGCTGCGGCCGCGGCAACGAGTCGCAGAAGAAGACCTACGAACCGGACGGCGGCCCGAAGCAGTTCCCGCTCTTCTACGACAACTACTTCGTCCCGCGCGGCTACGCGGTGGTGCTCGCCGACGTCGGCGGGACGAACCGCTCGTCGGGGTGCTTCGACGACGTCGCGAGCGGCAACGCCGTCGTGAACTGGCTCAACGGCCGCGCGAAGGCCTTCGACGCCCCCGAAGGCGGCCGCCCGGTGACGGCGGGCTGGGCCACCGGGGACGTCGGCGCGATCGGCAAGTCCCAGGACGGCGCCACCGCGATCGGCATGGCCGCCTCCGGCATCGAGGGGCTGAAGACCGTGGTGCCGATCGAGGGCGTCGCCGACAACTACGCCCAGCTCGTGGCCAACGGCGCGCCGCTGGCCACGCCGGAGCACACCGGCTCGTCGTTCACCTACAACGAGCGCGCGGCCGGGCTGTGCCAGCCGTTCGAAGCGGACCTCAAGGCGCGGATGGGCACGAACGGCGACTACAACGCCTACTGGCGCAGCGTGAACTACGTGCCGGAACCCGGCCGCGCGAGCGTGCTCGTCGCGCAGGGGTTCGGGGACAGCGTCGTGGGGCCGAACCAGTTCGCCGCCTACTGGGACGCGCTCGGCCGCGCCGGGGTCCCGCGCAAGGCGTGGCTGAGCCAGGCCGGGCACGTCGACCCGTTCGACCTGCAGCGCTCCCAGTGGGTGGCGACGCTGGGCCGCTGGTTCGACCGCTGGCTGAAGGGCGTCCGCAACGGCGTCGAGCACGAGCCCGCCGTCCACCTCGAGACCACGCCGGACCACTGGACCGACGTCCGGAGCTGGCCGCCCGCGACGGCGCCGCTGACGGTGCGCCCGTCGGCCGGCGGCACGCTCGGGCTCCGCGGCTCGGGCACGGCCACGGTCGCCGACGACCCCGCCGTGGGCCGCGAGGCGTGGGCGGCCGGGGTCTCGGCCGCGCGGTTCACCGGCGCTCCCGTGCCCGCCGCGGTGCGGATCGCCGGGTCGCCGTCGGTGACGATCACGGCGTCGTCCGACAAGACCGCCGCGCGGCTCGGCGTCGCGCTCGTCGATTACGGCCCGGCCGACGTGCGCAACACCGCGAACTACGGCAGCGGGACCAAGAACCTGACGACGACGTCGTGCTGGGGCGAGAGCCGGCCCGGCGATTCCGCGTGCTTCCTCGACACGGCCACCGACCTGGTGCGCGCCGACCACCGGATCGTCGCCGCGGGCTGGGCGGACCTGGGGCACCACGCGTCGCTGCGCCACGGAGAGCCGCTCGTGCCGGGCCGGGCATACACCATGACGTTCACCCTCAGCGCGCTCGACCACGTCCTCCCGGCCGGGCACCGGCTCGGCCTGCTCCTCGGCGGCACCGACGGGCAGCTCTTCGACCCGGCGCTGCCGGTGCTGGGCGACACGCTGACGTTCGACCTCGCGCGGACGTCGGTCACCCTCGGCCTTACAAAGCCCGAACACTAGGCGGACGCCCTCCGAACACCGCCGCGCGAAAGTTCTCCTCGTACCCGACACGAGGAGAAACGATGCGAGGAACCACCTGGACGCGGCTGGCGCTGGCGGGCTGCGGGAGCGCGGCCTGCCTGCTGGTGGCGGCACCGCTGGCCTCGGCCCAGACGACGTCGCCGGCGCCGGTCGCGCCGATCACGCTCAGCCCCGAGGAGTCGCAGCAGGTCTGCTCGGACTGGGTGCCGAAGCTGCAGAAGAAGGCCGACAACCTGAAGAAGCGGATCAACGGCGGCGCCGAGATCAGCGGCTCGGTCGCCAACCTCAAGGCGCGGGCCGCCGACCAGCGCGCCAAGGGCCACACGCAGCGCGCCGACCAGCTCGACCAGCGGGCCACCAAGCGCCAGGGCCGCATCGGCGAGCTGGACGCGGCCAAGCAGAAGCTCGACGCGTTCGCGTCCGCGCACTGCAAGCCGGCGAAGTGAGGGCGGCGAGGATCGCGGCAGCGGTCGGGGCCGCCGCGCTCATCGCGCTCGGCTGCTCCGGCTGCCGCGACAACCTGATGGGCTCGCCGGACTCCGGCAGCGCGCCCGCGTCGTCCGAGTTGAGCGGCGTCGAGTCGACGCTGAACGGCATCGAATCCGACATGAACAGCGATGGCACGCCCTGACCGGCTAGCGTCTCCCCGCACACGGTGGTGGAGACGGGAGTAGGCATGGGGTCACCGGGGCGCGGCCTCGTCCTCGTGGTCGAGGACGAGGCCGCGATCGCCGAGCTGGCGGCGCTGTACCTCAAGCGCGACGGCTTCGGGGTGCACGTCGAGGCGGACGGCGGACGGGCCCTCGACGCCGTCCAGCGGTTGAAGCCGGTCGCGATCGTGCTCGACATCGGACTGTCCGGAATGGACGGTATCGAGATCTGCAAGGCGTTGCGCGCGGCCGGGGACTGGACGCCGGTGCTGTTCGTCACCGCCCGCGACGACGAGCTGGACCGCCTGCTGGGCCTGGAGATCGGCGCGGACGACTACCTGACCAAGCCGTTCAGCCCGCGCGAGCTGGCCGCCCGGGTCCGGACGGTCCTGCGCCGCGCGTCGGGGGCGACGCCGGCCGCGGAGACGTTCACCGTCGGAGGGGCCCGGGTCGACGTGCTTTCCCGGCGAGCTTGGGCGGGTGACGCCGAAATCTCCCTGACGTCGACCGAGTTCGACCTCCTCACGCACCTGCTCCGGCACCCGGGGCAGGTGCTTTCGCGCGACCAGCTGCTCAGCGCGGTCTGGGGCTACGCCGCAGCGGCGGGCACGCGCACGGTCGACGTCCACGTGGCGCAGCTGCGGGCGAAGCTCGGGGCGTCGAGCCCGATCCGGACGGTGCGCGGCATCGGCTACGCGGCGGACCCGGCATGAGGGGCACGCTCGCCGGCCGGATCACCCTGGTGTGCCTGGCGGTCGCGGGGGTCGCGGTGATCGTCGCCGGGCTGGTCGCGGCGCGGCTGATCCGGACGACGGCGGACAACGTGCTGCAGTCGTCGCTGTCCGCGCAGGCCGACGTGGTTGCGACGCAGCTCGACGAAACCGGCATCGGCAACCGCCTGGGCGTCGGCAAGGTGGCCGACGTCGTGCGCGGCCAGGGCATCTCGGTGGTGGTCCGGCGCGCGGGCGGGCAGGCGCTCGGCGAAGCGGTCGCGGTGCAGGCCGCGGGCAAGCTCGGCCTCGGCGCCGACCACTCGGGGCGCGTCACGGTGGCGGGCTCGCAGTACCTGGTCGAGACGCGGGTGGTCGGCACGCGCGGGGCGGCGTTCGCGCTGGTCCTGCCCGCCCGCAACGCCGAAGCGACGCAGCGCGCGCTGGTGCGCACCATCGCGCTGGCCCTGGGCATCGGGCTGCTGGTGGCGGCCGCGGCCGGGTTCGTGTCGGGCCGGCTCCTGGGCCGGCCCCTGCGCCGGGCCGCACTCGCCGCGGGCTCACTGCGCGCGGGACGGCGGGACGTGCGGGTGCCCGTGCAGGGCCCGCGCGAGGTGGCGGAGGTCGCGGGATCGTTGAATTCCCTGGCCGACGCCCTGGCGGTGAGCGAGTCGCGGCAGCGGGAGTTCCTGCTGTCGGTGTCCCACGAGCTGCGGACCCCGCTGACGGCGGTGACGGGCTTCGCGGAGGCGATCGCGGACGGCGTGGCGTCCGGTGACGACGCCGTGCGCGCCGGCCAGACGATCCAGCGCGAGGCAGCCCGCCTCGAACGGCTCGTGACGGACCTGCTGGAGCTGGCGCGGCTGGGTGCCGACGAGTTCCGCCTCGACCTGGCCTCGGTGGACCTGGCCGCGCTGGTTCGTGATTGTGCGGAGGTGTGGCAGCTGCGCTGCGCCCGGGAAGACGTCCGGCTGTCGGTTTCGGCGCCTGCCTCTCCGGTGCCGGTGGTCGCGGACGCCCGGCGGCTGCGTCAGGTGGTCGACGGGCTGGCGGAGAACGCGCTGCGGGTGACGCCGGGCGGCGCCCCGATGGTGTTCGCTCTCGAGGTGACCGCCTCCGGCGCTTCCCTTTCGGTGCGCGACGGCGGGCCGGGACTGGCCCCGGAGGACTACCCGGTGGCGTTCGAGCGCGGCGTGCTGAACAAGCGCTACCGCGACCGGCGGCCGGTGGGATCGGGAATCGGCCTGGCACTGGTCCACGGCCTGGTGACGCGCATGGGCGGAACGCTGACCGCGGGCCCGGCCCCCGAAGGCGGCGCGGCGTTCACGATGACGTTCCCGTTGGCAGCCTCGACCGCCACGGTTCCCCTCCGGCTGGGCTGAAGGGGACGTTGGTCGCATCAGATGCGCTGAAGGGGACTTTCCTGGCATCTGATGCCAGGAAAGTCCCCTTCAGCTCACGCCACCATACGGACCGTTGGCCGGGGAAGCGCTGCAGCCGCCGCGTATGCGTCCTTGAGCTCTGCGATCACCATCTCGGGGTGGGTGCGCAGGCGCGAAGGCAACGTCGGCAGGACCAGGACTCCCGCGGCCGCGTACCGGGCGTTTCGGGCCAGAGTCCGCGCGAACCCATCCGCATCGGAGTGGAAGGCGAGCGAATCGATTTCCCACGCCAGTCCAGCCTGCTCGAACCAGGCATCCGGCTTGCCGACGTAGGCCCCAGAGCGCGTGAAAAGCGGCCTGTTCCACTTCGGCTCCGGCAGCCCGCTTCGCTTCCAGAGCCGGACCGCGTCGAGCTCAGCCACTGATTCCGCGCCGCCGGCCATCTCGGCGAGAACCAGACGCGGGACCGCACTACCGCGCCGGCTGCCGCTCGCGAGTTCCCTGGTGAGCTGCTCGTACGTCGTGAAAGAACGCTGCACGGCTTCGGTCAGAAGAGCGCGAACGGGCCGGAGTTCGGTCATCCGACGGCATGCGTCGAGCACCGAACGGGTCGGTTCGGCGACCGGCAGACCACGCCGGAAGAAAACTTTCGGCGTGCGGTGCGTACGTTCGATGTGTACATAGTCGTAGTTGTGCAGCCGCCGGCCATGCGGAACAAGCAAGTGGATGACGGAGCAGCCCTCCGGGACGTTCCGCAAGCCCACCGTTCGACAGGCTTCCGTACCGGTGAGGATCGCATCCGGTCCGCCGTACTGGAGAGCGGCCGCGATCTGCTGCCGACGCGTCGGCGGAGCATTGGACAGGAGGACGATGCCGGGCAGAAGCCGCGTCCACGGTCCTCCCGGCCCACATCTTCGATAAGCCGTCGTCGCGGGCACGCCCAGTTCCTCGAGCCGCCGGACGCGGATCACGCCTTCGAGACTGCTGTCCCTGAGTAGTTCGGGGTCTTCGCCCCAATGACCGACTTTCACACCATGATCGTCACCGCAGCCCGGCAACCACACCAGACCCGAACCGAACGCCTGTGGATAACCGGGGTGGTGTGGACAAAGCTGAAGGGGACGTTCGTCGCACCAGATCCGCTGAAGGGGACTTTCCTCTCATCAGATGCCAGGAACGTCCCCTTCAGCCCGGGTGACCAGCGGCAACGGCTAGGGTGATCACCGTGGAGATGCTGCACCTGCGCTACTTCGTCGCGGTCGCCGAGGAGCTGAACTTCTCCGCCGCCGCGCGGAAGCTGCACATGGCCGCGTCGCCGCTCAGCCAGCGGATCAAGGATCTCGAGCACGAGCTCGGGCAGCAGCTGTTCGACCGCAGCACCCACCACGTCACCCTCACCGAGGCCGGGACCGCGCTGCTGCCGCTCGCGCGGGACGTGCTCGAGCGGGTCGGCGCCATCCCGTGGAAGCTCGCCGAGGCGACCAAGCCGCAGCGGCGGACCGTTTTCCTCGGGATGCCCGCCGGCGTGCACCCCGATCTGCGGGAACGCGTCAACGCCCTCGCCGGGCGCGTCCGGGACGAATACGAGCTCAAACGCTGGCCCGGGACCACCGCCGATCTCGTGCAGGGGGTCCACGAGGGCAAGCTCGCCCTCGCGCTGGCGCGGCTGCCGGTCACCGATCCGGAGCTGGAGCAGCTGCCCGTGATGACCGAACGGCTCGGGGCCGTCGTGCCCGCCGAGCTGTTCGCCGGGCGGGACTCCGTCAGCCTGGCCGAGCTGGCCGACTTCCCCTACGTCGCCTCGCCGGGTGAAATCGTCCCCGCCTATTTCGAGCAGCTGGACCACCAATTGAGCGAACTCGGCGTCAAGAAACGCATCCGGTTGACCAACACCGGGTACAGCGGGACGTCCGAAATCATTTCCAGCGGCGAGGCGTTTTCCATTTCCATGCTCGACGACAAGTCGCCCATGCACGGCTACCGGCTCGACAACGTCATCGTGCTGCCCTTCAGCGACTTCCGGCCCCAGCTGGACACCGGCCTGCTCTGGCGGCGCGATCGCACCGACGGCGACCTGCGAAGGCTCGTCGAGGCCGCGAAAGCGATCTTCGCCGAACCCCTCACCAGCTGACAAATGGTATGACCGCTGCGGTCATACCATTGTTCGTATCATGATCATTCCCTTTCGGTGCCACCGCTATTAGCTTCGTGGGTAGAGCGAAACAGCAAGGCGCGAAAGGACGAACGATGAACAGCACCGGACCGCTGGACGGCGTGCGCGTGATCGACCTCTCGACCGTGGTCATGGGCCCGTACGCGGCCCAGATCCTGGGCGACCTGGGCGCCGACGTGATCAAGATCGAGTCCCCCGCGGACACGGTGCGGGTGGGCAGCTACCGGACCACGCCGGGCATGACCGCGCTGAACCTGAACGTGAACCGCAACAAGCGCAGCGTGGCCCTCAACCTCAAGGACGAGACCGAGCGCGAGCAGGCGCTCAAGCTGATCGACACCGCCGACGTGCTGATCACCAACATGCGCCCCGGCGCGCTGAGCCGGCTCGGCCTGAACTACGGCGACGTCGCCGAGCGCAACCCGCGGCTGGTCTACGCCCACGCGCAGGGCTTCCGCGGCGACTCCCCGCAGGCCGGCAACGCCGCCTACGACGAGACCGTGCAGGCCTCCTCCGGCCTGGTCGACGTGGCCAACCGCGCCCTGGGCCAGCCGGTCTACCTGCCAACGATCATCGGCGACAAGGTTTCGTCGCTGACCATCGCCTACAGCGTGCTCGCCGCGCTGGTCCACCGCGACAAGACCGGCGAGGGTCAGCAGATCGAGATCCCGATGACCGACACGCTGCTCGCGTTCAACCTGGTCGAACACCTCGCCGGGCACACCTACGAGCCGGCCGAAGGCCCCACCGGGTTCGGGCTGTCGATGACGAAGGGCCACGCCGCGGTCCACACCAAGGACGGCCTCGCCTGCGTCATCCCCTACAACCCGAAGAACTTCCGCGACTTCTTCGCCGCGGCCGGGCGCCCGGAGCTGGCCGGGGACCCGCGCGTGAACGGCGAAGCCATCGACCGCGTGGACAACGAGTGGCTGACCGAGCAGATCGCCGCCTGCGCCCCGGCGCTGACCACCGAGGAGTGGGCCGAGGTCTGCGCGAAGCACAGCATCCCGATGGCGCCGGTGCTCGAACTGGACCGCGCGCACGAGGACCCCTACGTCCGCGACGGCCACCTGCTCGACACCGTCGAGCACCCGAGCGAGGGCACCATCCGCACGGTCGGCATCCCGGTGAAGTTCTCCGCGACGCCCGGCTCGATCCGCCGCCTGGCCCCGCTGGCCGGCCAGGACACCGCCGAAGTCCTCGCCGAACTGGTCTGAACCACCGCACTTTCACGTGAAAGTGCGGCACTTGGGAAGTGAAGTCATGAGTGAAGTACGCACCGAACGGATCGGCGGCACCCTGCTGATCACGATCGACCGCCCGCAGGCTCGCAACGCGGTCGACGCCGCCGTCGCGGCCGGGCTGGCCGCCGCCCTCGACGAGCTGGAAGCCGATCCCACGCTCCGGGCGGGCGTCCTGACCGGCGCCGAAAACACCTTCAGCGCCGGGATGGACCTCAAGGCCGCGCTCAAGGGCGAGTCCCCGGAGATCCCGGGCCGCGGGTTCGGCGGCCTGACCGAAGCCGAGCTGGGCAAGCCCCTGATCGCCGCGGTCGAAGGGTTCGCCATGGGCGGCGGGTTCGAACTGGCGCTGGGCTGCGACCTGATCGTCGCCGCCGAAGACGCGAAGTTCGGCCTCCCCGAGGTGAAGCGTGGGCTGATCGCCGCGGGCGGTGGCGTGATCCGGCTGCCGAAGCGGATCCCGCACCACCTGGCGATGGAGTTCCTGCTCACCGGCGAGCCGGTCACCGGCCGCCGCGCCGGGGAGCTGGGCCTGGTCAACCGCGTGACGCCGAGCGGTGACGCCGCCGCCGTCGCGCTGCAGCTGGCCGAGAGGCTGGCGGAGAACGCGCCGCTCGCGCTCGCCGCCGTCAAGAAGATCGTGCGTGCCGCGGATCCCACCGCCGTGCAGCGCGAAGAAATCAAGAAGCTGATGCAGTCCGCCGACGTCCGCGAAGGCATGACCGCCTTCGCCGAGCGCCGCGCTCCGAAGTGGACAGGCGAATAGGATGAAGATCGACGAAGTCCGCCGGCACGTGACCACTCCCCTGACCGCCCCGGCGTTCGCGCCGGTGGTCCCGAGGTTCACGAACCGCGAGTACCTGAACATCGTCTACCGCACCGACGCCGACGCCCTGCGCGCGGTCGTCCCGGAGCCGCTGAAGGTCGAAGAACCCTTGGTGCGCTTCGAAGTCATGAAGATGGGCGACGTCTCCGGCTACGGCCCGTACACCGAGTCCGGCCAGGCGATCGAGGTCAGCTTCGACGGCGAGCGCGGCGAGTACCTGCACGCGATGTACCTCGACAACTTCCCCGCCACGGCGTCCGGCCGCGAGGTCAGCGCGTACCCGAAGACCGTCGGCAGCCCGGACCTCTATGTCGACAACGGTGTCCTCGTGGGCACTTTGGACTACGGGACGCTCCGGGTGGCCACCGCGACCATGGGCTACAAGCACCACGAGCTGGACACCCGCGAGGCCGAGCGGCAGATCACCGTCCCGACGTTCATGCTCAAGACGATCCCGGGCTACGACGGCGCGCCGCGCGTGCAGGAGCTGGTCCGCACCGAGATCACCGACGTCGTGGTCAAGGAGGCCTACACCGGCCCCGCGCGGCTGCAGCTGTTCCAGCACGTCCTGGCCCCGCTGGCCGACCTGCCGGTGCTGGAGGTCGTCGCCGCGAGCCACATCCGCACCGACCTGACGCTCGCCCCGGTCAAGCCGGTCTTCGACTACCTGGAAGGAGCGCGGTCATGAAGCACGCGGCAGTCATCGGTGCCGGCACCATCGGCCTGTCCTGGACGGCGCTGTTCGCCCACCACGGCCTGACCGTCCGGGTCACCGACCCCCGCCCGGACCTAGCCGAGGCCGTCACCGAGGCACTGAAGACGTTCGCGCCGCACCTGGGCACCACCGCCGCCGAGCTGGCGAGCCGCGTGAGCATCGCCGAGGACGTCACTGAATCAGTGAAAGAAGCGGATGTTGTGCAGGAGAACGGGCCCGAGAACGTCGAGTTCAAAAAGGACTTGTTCAAGCAGCTGGTCGAGGCGGCGCCGGAGCACGCGCTGCTGCTGAGCTCGTCGAGCGCCATCCCGTCGACGGCGTTCACCGAGGAGATCGACGGCAGCCGGGTCCTCATCGGACACCCGTTCAACCCGCCGCACCTGATCCCGCTGGTCGAGGTCGTCCCCGGCGAGCGCACCAGCGACGAGTCGGTCGAGCGGGCCGTCGAGTTCTACACCTCCCTCGGCCGCACGCCGGTCGTGGAGCGCAAGGAGATCCCCGGGTTCGTCGGCAACCGGCTGCAGAACGCGCTCAGCCGCGAGGCGATCTACCTCGTCGAGCAGGGTGTCGTGACGCCGGAAGAGCTCGACAGGGTCATCACGAACTCGCTCGGGATCCGCTGGGCCACGGTCGGGCCGTTCCTCGGTTCGCACCTCGGCGGCGGCCCCGGTGGCTACCGGCACATGGCCGAGCACATCGGCAAGTCCATGAAGAAGATGTGGGCCGGGCTGGGCACTCCCAGCCAGAGCCCGGAAGAGCAGGAACGGCTCATCGAAGCCGTCGAAACCGCTTACGGCTCCTCCACGTACTCGGACCTGGCCGAGACGCGCGACCGCAAGCAGCTCGCCGTTTTGCACGCAGTGGAGGAGAACTGACATGGAACCGCTCAAGGACAAGCTGACCGCCGACTTCTACGACTTCGAGGCGCTGCTCGCCGACGACGAGCGCAAGCTGCTCGTGAAGGCGCGCGAGTTCATGACGAACGACGTCAAGCCGCTGGTGAACGAGAACTGGGAAGCCGGCACCTTCCCGCAGGAACTCATCGGGATGTTCCGCGAAAGCGGTCTCGCCGGTCTGCCCTACGAGGGCTACGGCGAGCACAAGCCCGCCGTCAGCCACCTGCTCACCGGCATGATGGCGATGGAGATGAGCCGCACGGACGCGTCCGTGGCGACGTTCTTCGGTGTCCACAACGGACTCGCGATGTACTCCATCTACAGTGGCGGCAGCCAGGAGCAGCGCGACCGCTGGCTCCCCGAAATGGCCGCGATGGACAAGATCGGCGCGTTCGCGATGACCGAGCCGCTCGGCGGGTCCGATGTGGCCGGTGGCATGCGCACCACGGCGCAGCGGCAGGGTGACACCTGGATCCTCAACGGCGCCAAGAAGTGGATCGGCAACGCGACCTTCGCCGACTACGTCGTCGTGTGGGCCCGCGACCTGGCCGACAACCACGTCAAGGGTTTCGTCGTCGAGAAGGGCACGCCGGGCTTCGTGCCGGAGAAGATCCAGGGCAAGACGGCGTTCCGGATCGTCGAGAACGCCGAGATCACCCTGACCGACGTCCGCGTGCCGGAGGCGAACCGCCTGCAGGGCATCGACTCCTTCCGGGACGTCGCCGAGATCCTGCGCGCCACCCGCGGCGGGGTCGCCTGGCAGGCCCTCGGTGTGATGATCGGCGCGTACGAAGCCGCGCTGGCCTACTCGCAGGAGCGCACGCAGTTCGGCCGGCCGATCGCGCGGTTCCAGCTGGTGCAGGACCTGCTCGTGAAGAGCCTCGGCAACATCACCGCGTCGTGGGGCATGCTCGTGCAGCTCGCCCGCCTGCAGGACGCCGGGATCTTCAAGGACGAGCAGTCGTCGCTGGCCAAGGCGTTCGTCACCTCGCGGATGCGTGAGGTCGTCGCCTGGAGCCGGGAGATCTTCGGCGGCAACGGGATCGTGCTCGAATACGACGTCGCGCGGTTCTTCGCCGACGCCGAGGCGATCTACTCGTTCGAGGGCACGCGCGAGATGAACACCCTGATCGTCGGGAAGGCGATCACGGGACAGTCCGCGTTCGTGTGACGGGCTAGTTCACGCAGCCGGCGGCCGCACTGGTCGCCGGCTGCTTGCTGTCCGCCGTCCTGGTGGTGGTCGCCGCGACCGGCTTGACGCCGCCGGTCGTGTCGTCGCCCGAAGCCTGCACCGCGGGCGTGCTGATCGCCGTGCGCACGAACTGCTGGACCTGCGCGGGGTCGACCTTCACCGCGTCGCCGTCGGACGGCGTCTGCAGCGACAGGCTCTGCACCGGGATGGTGGCGAACGCGATCGCGCCCGACGTCATGCCCCGCAGCTGCTGCGCGAAGCTCAGGACGTCCCAGCCCTTGTCCAGCACCACCGCGCCCTGCACGGCGCTGACCAGCGAGTTCAGCTTCGACACGTCGGTGAACGTGCCCGCGTTGAGCACCTTCTTCGCCATCCCGGACAGGAACGCCTGCTGCCGCGCGATCCGGTCGAGGTCGCCGTTGGCCAGGCCGTGGCGCTGCCGGACGAACGCGAGCGCCTGCGCCCCGGACAGCGTCTGCGGCCCGGCCGCGAAGTCCGCGCCCGAGTAGCTGTCGTGCACCGGCGCCTTGAGGCAGACCTCGACGCCGCCGACCGCCTGCGAAAGCGCGTCGAACCCGGCGAGGTTGATGGCCGCGTAGTGGTTGATCGTCAGCCCGGTGAACTTCTCCACGGTCTGGATCGCCGTCTTCGCGCCCGCCGCGTTCGCCGCGACCTCCAGCTGCGCGCCGCTCAGCCCCTCGGCGCGCAAACCGGACATCGAAGCGTTCTTGCCGCGGCTGTACGCGGAGTTGATCTTGTGCTTGCCGTACCCGCCCGCGATGTCCACATAGGAGTCGCGCGGGATGGAGATCGCGGTGGCCGCGGCGCCGCCCGCCGGGATGTGCACGACGATCATCGTGTCGGTGGTGTCCCCGCCGTCGTCCCCGCTCCCGGCGTGCAGGGCGTCGAGCACGTTCTGCGGCAACGGGTTGCCGTACGCGTCGGTGCGCGCGTCGATCCCGACGAGCAGGATGTTCTGGGCCACTTCGAGCGGTTCGCCGGGAACGACGTCTTCCTCGTCGATCTGCGCCGAGGGCGGGATGACGTCCGCGGTGACGATGCCCGCGTCCAGCTTGCTCAGCTGCGTCCACGCGTACCCGGTGGCGGCGAGCACCAGCGTCGACACGACGCCGATGGCCACGCGCCCGCCGATGCGGCGCCCCCGGGACGACAGCAGCACGACACTTCCCCTTGCTTCCCTCTGGTGGATCCCCTCCTCCGAGGATCACCGGGTTAGCTGGGAATCACCTGAGAAAATTGTAGGAAGGTCGTGACGCTGCCCGATCGGCCGAGCCGGTTCGAGCCGATCGGCCGGTTTTCGCGACGGACCGTGCCGGAGCGCGCACGGGAAGGTGCTGTGGCACTGGCCACAGCGGCCACCGCGATCGCGTCAGCGCGGCATCCGGCGCCAGATCGCGCGCGGCAGGAGACGCATCGCGAAGAACACCGGGCGGAGCACTCCCGGCACCCAGACGACCCCACGACCCCGGCGCAACGCGGCCGCCGTCGCCTCGGCCACCTGGTCCGGGGTGCTCGAGAACGGCGCCGGTGCCATGCCGTCGGTCATCCGGCCGATCACGAAGCCCGGGCGGACCAGCAGCAGGTGGACGCCCGAGCCGTGCAGCGCGTCCGCGAGTCCGCTCGCGAAGCCGTCGAGACCGGCCTTGGCCGAGCCGTAGACGTAGTTCGCGCGGCGCACGCGGATCCCGGCCACCGACGAGAACACCACCAGGTTGCCGTGGCCCTGGGCGCGCAGCAGGTTCGCGGCGTGGGTCAGCACGCCGACCTGGGCGACGTAGTCGGTGTGCACGACCGCCGCGGCGTGGGCCGCGTCGGTCTCCGCGCGGGCCTGGTCGCCGAGGATGCCGAAGGCGAGCACCACCGTCTCCAGGGGACCGTGCTCGGCTGCCACCTTCTCCAGGAACGGGCCGTGGGCGGCGAGGTCGTCGGCGTCGAAGTCCGCGGTCTCGACGCTCTTCGCGCCGGCCTCCCGCAGCGCGGCGACCTCCGCGGTCAGGTCCGCGCCCGGCCGCGCGGCCAGCACGAACCGCCGGGTGTCCCCGCTGACCAGGCGTTTCGCCAGGGCCAGCCCGATTTCACTGCGTCCGCCGAGCACCAGCACCGTTCCGCTCACGGCAGCAGTGTCGCAGCCCGGGTGCGCTAGCGTGCCCGGGTGGGTCGCACTCCGGACTTCGAGACGCTCGTCGAACGGCACCGCCGGGAGATCCAGGTGCACTGCTACCGGATGCTCGGCTCGCTGAGCGACGCCGAAGACCTGGCGCAGGAGACGTTCCTGCGGGCGTGGAAGGCCCGCGACGGCTTCGAAGGCCGGGCGAGCGTGCGCACCTGGCTGTACCGGATCGCGACGAACGCGTGCCTCGACGTGCTCGCCCGCCGCCCCCGGCGGGTGCTGCCCGACCAGCTCGGGCCGGCCGGGGAGCCGGACGGCCCGATCGCGGCCGCCGACCTGCCGTGGCTCGAGCCGTACCCGGACCGGCTGCTCGACGGGGCCGCGCCGGACGACGCCGTGGTCGACCGGGAGACCATCGAGCTCGCCTACCTCGCCGCCCTCCAGCACCTGCCGCCCCGGCAGCGGGCCGCGCTCGTCCTGCGCGACGTGCTCGGCTGGCCGGCGAAGGAGACGGCGGCGGCGCTGGAGACGAGCGTGGCTTCGGCGAACAGCGCGCTCCAGCGGGCGCGGACGACGCTGCGTGAACGCCTGCCCGCGCGCCGTGCCGAGTGGCCGGCCGGCGACCCGACAGCCGAGGAAGCGGCGCTGCTCAAGCGGTTCATCGCCGCGTACGAGAACGGCGACCCCGGCGCGGTCGCGCGGCTGCTGCGCGAGGACGCCCAGGCGATCATGCCGCCCTACACGCTGTGGTTCGCCAGTCGCGCCTCGATCGTCCGGGCGCTGTCGCTCTCGATGGACCCGGCGTCGCCGCACTGCGTCGGGCGGTTCCGGATGCGGCCGGTCCGCGCCAACCGCCAGCCCGCCGTGGCCACCTACCTGCGGCGGCCGGACGAGGACGGCTTCCGGTGGTTCGGCGTCAGCCTGCTGACGGTCGAAGCCGGGCTGATCACGGCGATGGCCGCGTTCGAGTCGGTGCCGGCCGCCGCCTGGGGACTGCCCGAAGCGTGGCCAGGTGAGCACGATGGGCCCGGGTCGCGCTGACGACAATGGCGCTGTGAAGTGAATTGAGCACCCTACGTGGACGTGAAAATGCCCGGGCGGGTGATTCGCACAGGAATCACCCACCCGGGCACGCACACTCCCGGATCCGATTTTCTTCCGGATTCGGTGTTATTGCTCGAGGCCGCCGGGAAGAGGTCACCGGGCGGCGGTCAGGCCACTCGGTGCCGCTGCGGCGCGGTGCGCGCCAGCCGGCGTCGGTCCTCGGCGGTGGTCCCGCCGAAAACACCGTGGTCGAGCCCGTTGTCGAGCGCGTAGCCCAGGCATTCGGCGCGCACCGGGCAGCGTGCGCACACGGCCTTGGCCTGCGCTGTCTGCCGGGCGCCGGGGCCTACCGCGGAGATCGGGAAGAACAGTTCCGGGTCCTCGTCCTTGCAGGCCGCGAGTTCCGCCCAGCCCGTCATCGTGGCTTCCATTTCCTTCGTTCACCTCCCTCGGTTCTTCTGTTTCCCATTGTCATCGCGCGTCAACCGACTTGACCGCCGCGGGCGCGCGAGCGAACCCGCGTCGGTCAAGGGGGTTTTGGCTTCGGTCCCCGGCTCACCCTCCGGGCAACCAAGACTGCAACACATGAGAGTACGCCCTTCTTCCCGGGATCTCGATGTCGATCACGTCACCCGATCGGCGCGGTCACGCCCCGGCGCGTCCCTTGCGACGGTCGCCCGAACGTGCTCCACCGACCGGCCCCGGCCGGTGGCCGCCGATGAGCTTTCCGCTGTCCGGCAAGGCTTTCCCGCGCGGGCGCGGCCGAAACCGCGACCGCCCGAGCCGATCTTCCCGCCGGCGGCGCCCACCGGGGGGACCCGGCCCGCGACACCCCGCCGGCGTCCGGAATCCGCCGTTCGCGGCTTCGCGCCCGCACCGGCCCGCCACCGGACCTCGTCTCAGTGATCATCGGGCTCGGGTACCCGACCTGTCCGCGGTCATTCGTCACATCGCGTCACCAAGGAGAAGCGTCCCATTACTCCTACCGGGCAGTCTTGATCTAATCGTTACACGTAGCGGTCACCTCGCCGCACCTGTCCTTGTGGAGGCGAGGGGTGGTGAGGGGTCGGTGGGCGGTCACGACGATTTCGACGCGTTCTTCCGCGCCGACTTCGCGCCGCTGGTGGCGTTCCTCTGCAAGGCCGGGTTCGAGGTCGAGACCGCGCGGGACGCGGCCGCGGAGGCGATGGTCCACGCGCTGGAGGCGTGGCACACCCTCGAGGACCCGCGGGCGTGGGTCCGCCGGGTCGCCGGGCGGCTGCTCGACGGCACGGGCGACGCGCGGGCGGACTGGACGCTGGCGGGTGATCCGCGGGCCGACCACGAGCTCGCCGTGCTGGTCGACCAGCACGCCGGGCTCATCGACCTGCTCGCGTCCCTGCCCGGCCGGCAGCGGATGGTCCTGGCGTGGTCCCTCGACGGGTTCACCCCGGCGCAGATCGCGGACGCGCTGCGGATCGCACCCGCGACCGTCCGCTCCACCCTCCGCCACGTGCGGGAACGCCTTCGGCGACTCCGGGCCGTTCGGCCCGGTGACCAGCGGGACAGGGAAAGGTGAGCACCATGCCGGCAACCGAGTACGGGGACCGGGCGATCACCGAGCTGCTGCGGGAGTCCAACACCGCGCTGCACGACTCGCTGCGGGCCGGCCTCGACGTGGAGGGAACCCTGCTGCGGGTGCGCAGCAGGGTGCTGGTCCGGGAGATCGCCGCGGCGCAGCCCGCCGACGCCTTCCCCGCGCACTGGCGCCGGCACGACGAGCCGGTCGCGGACGCCATCGCCGGTGACGACGCCGCGACCGCCCGGCTGCTCGCCACCATCCGCCCGCTGGTCGTGCGCTACTGCCGGGCCCGCGTCGGCCGCCACGAGCGTTCGTTCGCTTCGGCCGACGACGTCGCGCAGGAGGTGTGCCTCGCCGTGCTCACCGCGCTGCCGGCCTACCGCGACCAGGGCCGGCCGTTCCTCGCGTTCGTCTACGGCATCGCCCAGCACAAGGTCGCGGACGCCCACCGCGCCGCGGCCCGCAACCGCACCGACCCGGTGCCCGAGATCCCGGACGGCGTCAGCGAAGCCGCCGGCCCCGAGCAGCACGCGCTGCGGTTCGAGCTGAACGAGCGGCTGGCCCGGCTGCTGGACGTGCTCCCGGCGAAGCAGCGCGAAATCGTCGTGCTGCGGATCGTGGTCGGGCTGTCGGCGGAGGAGACGGCAGCCGCGGTCGGCTCCACCCCCGGCGCCGTCCGCGTCGCCCAGCACCGCGCGCTCGGCCGGCTCCGAAGACTCCTGGGCGACGACGACTGACTCAGCGCCGCACCCGCTCCAGGACGAACTCCGCCAGCGCCGCGGCCGGCCCGGCCATCGACTCCCGCGCCAGCAGCATGAACTCGATGTCGCCGGGTTCGGGCAGGCCGTCGAGCTCGACCAGGTCGGCCGGGACGAGGCTGCGCGCGTGCAGGGTGACGCCGAGGCCGGCCGCCGCCGCGGCGCGCAGGCCGGTCAGGCTCGACGTCTGGCACGCCGCGCGCCACTCGAGACCCGCGCGTTCGAGGCACTCGACCGCCAGCTGCCGCGTGATGGACGGCATCGGGTACTGCACCAGCGGCACCGGCTGACCGGGCTCCAGCACCGTGGCCGCCGAGCCGATCCAGACCAGCGGCTCCCGCCAGAGCAGCCGCCCGTGGTGCGCGCCCGGACGGCGCTTGCCCAGCACCAGGTCCAGCTGCCCGGCGCGCAGCCGCTGCGCCAGGACGTCCGAGAGCTCGACCGTCAGCTCGACGTCCACCAGCGGGTGGCTGCGCCGCAGCCGGTGCAGGATCTCCGGCAGCTCGCCGAGCGCGAAGTCCTCGGACACCCCGAACCGGACGCGGCCGCGCAGTTCGGCGCCGCGGAAGTGCCGCTCCGCGCGCTCTTCGGTGTCGACGACCGTCTGCGCGAACCCCAGCATCGCCTGCCCGCGCGCGGTGAGCTCGACGGTGTGGGTGTCGCGGGCGAACAGCAGGCCGCCGGAATCGCGTTCGAGCCGCCGGACGTGCTGGCTGACGGTCGGCTGGCCGACGCCCAGCCGTCGCGCGGCCGCGGTGAAGCTGCGCGTCTCGGCGACGGCGAGGAACGAACGGCACAGGCGGGGGTCCAGCACGCGGCCACTTTATCGCGATTCACGATGACAGTCAGTCCGGTCATCGGGGTTCACAATGAACGCGACGCCGCCGACAATGGCTGTGGAAGGAGATCCATGTCCCGGTTGCGTCTCGACCCGTTCGTCCTCGCCATCCTCGCCACCGTCGGCGTCGCCACCCTGCTGCCCGCTTCGGGCGCGGTGGCCGGTGGCTTCGGCACCGCCACCACGGTCGCCGTCGGCCTGCTGTTCTTCCTGTACGGCGCCCGGCTGTCCACGCAGGAAGCCCTCGACGGCCTGCGGCACTGGCGGCTCCACGCGGTCGTGCTCGGCGCGACGTTCGTGCTGTTCCCGCTGCTCGGCCTGGCCCTGTTCGCGCTGCCGTCGTCGGTGCTGCCCGCGCAGCTGGCCGCCGGGGTGCTGTTCCTCGCCGTGCTGCCCTCGACCGTGCAGTCGTCGATCGCGTTCACCTCGATCGCCCGCGGCAACGTCGCGGCGGCGATCTGCAGCGCGTCGCTGTCCAACCTGGCCGGGATCGTGCTCACCCCGCTGCTGGTGGCGCTGCTGCTCGCGGGCGACGGCGCCGGCGTCGACGGGTCGGCCGTGCTGGGGATCGTGCTGCAGCTGCTCGCGCCGTTCGTGGCGGGCCAGCTGGCGCGGCGCTGGATCGGCGGCTGGATCTCGGCGCACGCGGCGCCGCTCAAGCTGGTCGACCGCGGCTCGATCCTGCTGGTGGTCTACACGGCGTTCAGCGCGGGCATGACCGAAGGCATCTGGCACCGGCTCGACCTGGGCCACCTGCTGGTGCTCGGCGCCGTGTGCTGCGCGCTGCTGGCGGTCGTGCTGGCCGCGACCGGCTGGGGCGCCCGCCTGCTGGGCTTCGCCCGCGCCGACCGGATCACCATCGTGTTCTGCGGGTCGAAGAAGAGCCTGGCGAGCGGCCTGCCGATGGCGACGGTGCTGTTCGGGCACGCGCAGGTGGGGCTGATCGTGCTGCCGCTGATGCTGTTCCACCAGATCCAGCTGATCGTCTGCGCGACACTGGCCCGGCGCTACGCCGCTTCGGAAGAGCGGGAACTCGTGCCCGCCTGACCGATGAGTTCCCGCGGCCGCACTCGTCGGTACCTGGTGTCACCCCTCCAGGAAAGGCGGCCCCGTGGCCAAGGTCCTCTACCACATCACGATGTCCCTCGACGGCTTCGTCGCCGGCCCCGCCGACGACATGTCCTGGCTGGGCGGCTTGTCCACCGGCCCGAACCCGGTCGTCGAGCGGCTGCTGGGCGAGATCGGCGCGGTCGTCATGGGGCACAACACGTACGCTCCGGCGACGAGCGCGGAGGGCGAGGTCTACGGCGGCCGCGTCCGGGTCCCGATCTTCGTGGTCACCCGCGACGACCCGGCGTCGGCCGAGCCGGGGTTCACGTTCGAGCCGGACTTGCGGACAGCGGTCGCGTCGGCGTCCACCGCGGCGGGGGACGGTTACGTCGCGGTACTGGGCCCGACGACGGCCCGCCGTTGCCTGGAGGCGGGCCTGCTCGACGAGGTCCTGGTCCACGTGGCCCCGATCCTCCTCGGCGACGGCGTCCGGCTCTTCGACCACCCGGGTGGGACGCAGATCCGGCTGGAGCCGGTGGAGCTGACGACGGCCGGGGGTTTCGGGACGTTCCGATACCGGGTTGAGTCCGCTGTGGACAGTCGGGCGTAACGGCGGCGGGCGGCGGAGCGATCCCGGTGGCGTCGTTCCCAGGGGAGGATCCACCATGGCACTTCAGGTTCGAACCGCATTGGCCGCGCTGGGCGGCGCCGTCGTCGTCACCGCGGGGGCGGTCGCGTTCTCGGGCGCGTCCGCCGCCGTCGGCCCGGCACCGGCCCCGATCGTCCAGGCGGCGCAGGCCACCTGCGTGACCGACGGCAGCGGGTTCTGCACGGTCACCCACGGCCTCGGCGCGGTGCCGGAGGCGGTCGTGGTCTCGGCGAACACGCCGGGGCCGTTCAACGCGTTCATGCTCAACACGGTGCAGGGCTCGTTCACGGCGACCACGTTCCAGGTACGGGCGATGTTCACGCAGACCGCGCCGAAGACGTTCGGCCAGATCTGGTTCACCTACGCGGCTTACGGCGCCGCGGCGGCCCCGCCGACCACGACTCCCAAGCCGCCGACGACCACGCCTCCGCCCACCACGACCGTGCCGACCACGCCGACCACGCCACCGCCGACCACCACCCCCGCCGGCACCTGAGCGGATTCCGCGGTCTTGGTCTTGCTCCGCAACGACTTCCGTCACCGAGGCCGTGGTGAAGGCTTGTCCCGCAGTTCTTCCGCCAATATCGCGTCGACGCGCGAGCCCGCCCGGAACAGGGCTCGCGCGGCGGCGCGGATCAGGTAGCCGAGTGCGCACAGGAAGACCAGCGACAGGCCGATGACCGCGAGGTTCGCCACGAGCTCCTCCCGGTACCGGTGCGCGAGGAAGCCCAAGCCCGCCCCCGCGGTGAACGCGTCCAGCAGCGCCAGCCCGAGCGCCCGGCGGTGGGGCGGAGTGGCTCCGGCCATCGGTCCCTCCCGCCGTCCGTTCAGCGGTGACGCCCTTGCAACCTAGACGAGCGTGCCCCGGTCGGCGGTCACTTCAACCTGTTTGGCCTACCGGATCTGCCCGGATGGCCGCTGTGATAACTTGAAACGAACTGAGACTTCTGTGCGGATGCAAATCCGCGTGCCGGGGTCAGGGGGCGGTAGCTCAGTTGGTTAGAGCAGGGGACTCATAATCCCTTGGCCGCGGGTTCGAGCCCCGCCCGCCCCACCCACTTCCCCACCCGAGCCGAACCGACCGTCCACTGCGGACTGGTCAGCGCACGCGGTCGTAGACCACCGCCGTCTCCCCCAGCTCGCCCGTTTCGTGGTGGGTCAGCCGCCACTTCGACGCGGGCAGGCCGTCGTCGAACAGCCGGGGGCCGCCACCCGCGATTTCCGGGCAGATCATCAGGTACAGGCGGTCGAGCAGGTCGGCTTCGAGCACCGCCTTGATGACGCTCGCGCTGCTGTTGACCAGGATCTCGCCCGATCCCGCGGCCTTGAGCTCGGCGACGACGTCCGCGGCCGGGGCGTTCACCAGGCGGGTGCGCTCCCACGGGGCCTCGGTCAGCGTGGTCGAGAAGACCACCTTTTCCACGTCCACCAGCCACTTCGCGTAGCCGCGGTCGCGCGGGTCGGCGTTCTCGTCCGCGGCCACGGCCGGCCAGAAGCCGAGGAAGCCCTCGGCGTTGCGGCGGCCGAGCACCGCCGTCGTCGCCCCTTCCCAGATGCGGGTGAGGTGGCGGCGCGCGACGTCGGTCATCGCGTACGTGACGATCGCGCCCATGTCGGCGGGCCCGGCGGGGCCGTGGTAGCGGCCGTCGAGGGTGAGGCTCAGGTTCGCGGTCACCTTGCGGTCGGTCATGGTGGTCAGCCCTTCTCGGTGAGTACGGCGGTGAGGTTGTCGAGGACCTGGCCCCAGCCGGTTTCGATGCCGGCGATGGCGGGGACGGCCTCGGGGGTCGTGGCGGTGATGCGCAGGCCGAGGCGCAGCCGGGTGCCCCCGGGTTCTTCGGTGAGCACCAGGTCGTAGTGGCCGGTGAACGAAGCCGGGCCCGCCACCGCGAGGTCGAACGCGAGGTGCCCGGGTTCCTCGGCGGCCCGGACCCGCCCTTCGGAGCGGTATTCGCCGTCGGCGTCGCGGTAGGCGACCACGGCCCGCCCGCCCGGCCGCGGCTCGAGGACGCAGTCGGTGATCGTCAGCGGCGCCGGGACCCACCAGGACGCCAGCAGGTCCGGGTCGGTCCAATACCGCCAGACGGTCTCGCGCGGCACGGCCAGCGAGCGGTCGAACGCGAACTCGCGCCCGTCCGCCCAGCGGTCCCGGTCCGCGGCCGCGGAGTCCGCCTCGATGGCCGCCCGGTAGCGCGCGACGACGTCCCGGTCGCCCGCGTGGCCCGCCGTGGCCTCGGCCAGCTCCCGCAGCCGGTCCGCGAAGGCGGCGAGCGGCTCCGCCTCGAGGGCGTAGACGCGGCGCTGCCCCAGCGGGAAGACGGCGACGAGGCCGGCCCGGGCGAGGGTCTGCAGGTGCTTGGTGGTCTGCGGCTGCCGCAGGCCGGTCAGCTCGGCGAGCTCGCCGACCGAGCGGGGGCGCTCGGCCAGGAGCTCGACGATGCGCCACCGCGCGGCGTCCCCGAGTGCTGCAGCGATCCCGTCCATGCCGCCAAGTATTCACACAGTGGAATATTCATGTCAAGGAATATCTTGGTCCGGCAGCCAGCGCAGCCCGTAGGCGTACCCGAGCTGCGGCGCGGTGAACTCCTGCGCGACCTCGCCGGCGCCGTCCAGGTCCAGCGGCGCGCCCGGCTGCGGCGGGTCGGTGAGCACCGAGGGCGCGACCCGGTCGAGGCGCCACACCGACCGCGGCGGCCGGTCCGGGTCGAACCGGACCCGCACCGTGAACGACTCGCACGTCACCAGCGGCACGAACGTGTAGGACGGCCGGATCGGCCGGCCGTCGCGGATCCGCAGGACCAGCGAGAACGTGTGGCTGTCGCCGCGGGACAGGGGCCGCGGCAGGTCGAGCAGCCAGCGGAAGTGCCGCTGGCCCTCCCGGCTCCGCTCGCTGATCCGGACGCCGTGCTGGGCGTCGGCGGCGACGTGCCGCTCGCCGTCCGGGCCGTCGCCCGTGCGGGGCACGGTCAGCTGCGCCGAGATCCGGCGGAGCCCGTCCTGGGTCGCCACGATCTCGCGCTCCTCGATCAGCTCCGGCTCGGCGGTGTCCAGCCGCACGAGGGCCTTGAGCCGCTTGACGAACCAGCCCCGGTCCGGGTCGGGCACGCCCTCGGCCGGCTGCGAGCCGGCCTGGATCTCCGCGGCGAGCCGGGCGAACGCCCGGTCGATGCGGCGCCGCGCCGTGCGTTCGGAGACCTGGAGGCGGTCGGCGAGGATCCCGATCCGGTCCCGGAGCCGGGCGTGCTGCGTGCCGGCGGCGATGCCGAGCGCGACGTCCACCGCCAGCCGGTCGTCGGCCGGGAAATCCGCGATCACCGCCGAAATCGCGTCACGCAGAACTCGCCGGGCGTCGCGGTCGCTCGTCGTCCGGTGGATTTCGCACCAGCCCGAGACGAGCGGCCCGAGCCGGCTCCGCAGCCGTTCGGCTTCCAATCCCCAGCCGCGCCGCAAAGTGGTGAGTTCCCGGAGCAGACCGTCCTCGTGTGCCATGGGAATTCGATTGTGACACGGGGACTTCCGGGCGATCGGCCGCACTCGGTGCGCCGATCAGGTGATTCCGGGATGGCCAGTGTTTGGCCATTTCCGCCGCGATTGGGACCGCGCGTGGACATTTCCGGTTCGTCGGCTGTCCGACCATTTTCCCGTCGACGACATCGGGAGGACGGGTTGCTCGACAGCACCGACGTCGCGGCCGTCCGCCGGTTGGCCCGCGACGGGCTGCTCGCCGATTCGGCCGCGGGCGCGACGCCCGGCGTCCGCGCCCGGCTGCGTGGCGCCGTCTACAGCGTGGCGTGGCCGCTGGTGTTCACGCGGATCACCAAGCCGCTGGAACGGCGGCGACGGCACCCGGACTGCGCCCGCGGCCTCGAGTGGCTGCGCCCCGACTGCCTCGACCGCTTCCACGACGACGTCGAGGCGGTGGTGGAGCACGCGCTGCGGCGCGCGACCGGCCCGATCGAAAACCTCGAAGGCTGGCTGGCCACCCGCCTGAGCCCGGCGACGGTCGACGCCCACCGGCGCCGGCGCGGCGAAATCGGGGCCCTGCAACGACCTCGCCTCCCGTCCTGGCTCGGCGACGCCCTCTTCGGCGACGTCTGGTTGTGCGATCTGGCGGTGCAGGTCCTGACCTGGGCCGGCGTCCCGACGACGGCGGGCGCCGAGCTGTGGCCCCTCGACGCCTGGGCCGCCCGCCGCGCCGAGGTGACCGGCGAGCCGGTGGCCGACCGCGACACGATCGACCGCGAAGTGCGGAAGGTGCTGACGGCGATGCGGTCCCGCCCGAAGTGGTACGGCGAACACGTCGAGCGGCCGCTGGGCCACAAGCGGGCACCGGTGGCCCCGATGCCGGCGGACAGCGCGGCGGAACTGCCGGCCCTGGAGCTGGTCGGGCGCGACGAGATCGAAGACGCGCAGCTGGTGGAGCTGGCCGAGGAGGCGCTGGCGGCGATCGAGACCCGGCTGGCGCGCGGCGATCCGCCGCACGAGGTGATCGCGGTCGTGATCCGCCTGCTGTTCGGGGCGGCGGAGGCCGGCGACTCCGCCCGCGACGACTGGCTGGCGGCCGCGCTCGCCGACCGGCGGCGGCTCGACGAGATCGTGGCCGCGGTGCTGGCCATCCTCGGCCGCTGACCACCGGGATCGGCCGGGCCGCGATGTCCGGAATGAGTCGTTCAGGTCCCCCACGGTCCTGAACGACTCGTTGAGGACACCGGGACCGGGTTCGGCGGACATCGGGCTAGGCCGATTTGGGTGGGGCCGTCCGGCCGGCTTCGGCCAGCCAGTTCCGGCGTGCCTCGAGCACCCGCGCCAGCACGTCCGGCGGGCACCCGGCCGCCTGCCACCGCCGCCGGGCGGCGGTCAGCTCGGCCAGCAGCAGCGCCCGGATCGCCGCGCGCGCCGGGTCCGGGATTCTTCTGAGCGGGGCCGCTTCGGTCACCCCGGCCTCCTCTCCACGGCACCGGCGCAGCGCCGCCGGCCCAGACTTCACCTGACGGACACGTCAGCGCCACCACGGCGGCGGGGGTACCGGGAGGCGCAGCGGGCAGCCCGCGTGCCGGCCGGTCCAGCAGTCCGCGAGCCAGCTCGTCAGCGCGACCGGCCCGAGCAGGCTGTCTTCCCACACCGGCGTCAGCTCGCCCGCCCGGCGCAGGACCCCGCCGGCCGTGCCGCAGAACGACACGATCGCCGCGACCGCCGCGGCGGCCCGCTCCTCCGGCCAGGCGACGGCGGCTCGCGGCAGCCGGGCGGGGATGGCCAGGCCGGTGGCGATGGTGCAGTCGCGCGCCAGCTGCACGGCGAGGTCGAATTCGACGGATTCGGCGTGGCGCTGCCGGGTTCGCCAGCGGGGCGAAGCCGCGGCCGCGTGCAGTCCGGCCAGCCGGGCGGCGGCCAGCCCGTCCCACACCGTCAGGAGCACCGCTCGCGTGTCCGCCGGAGGCGTGACGGCGAGCTCGTGGCTGACGGCACTGAGCCAGGCACACGGGTCCTTGACTTGACGATCGACGACGACGGTCACGGCTGCCAGTTTCCCACCGGAACACCGCGGTGAACCCGAGATGATCATGGTTCACCCGAGGACCACCCGGTCGGTGGCGAACCGTTGAGCGGCGCCGTCCCTCCTTCGGGCACTCCGGGTGACCGGTTGGTCACGGCTGTGCGACCATGTCGGCGCTCAGTGCCGAGCACGCCCTCCCGACCGTCCTCCGCGAAAGGCCGCCACCGAGTGATCAAGATCAGCAAGAGCCGGGCCGGCACCCAGCGCGTCACCTTCAGCCTCCCGCTCGGCGCCCCGCCCGGAAGGGTGAGCGTCGTCGGTTCGTTCAACGACTGGACGCCCGGCCGCCACCACCTGACCCCGCGCTCCAACGGCCGCCGCTCGGCGTCGGTCGACGTCACCCCCGGCACGGTGCTGCAGTTCCGCTACCTCGGCGAGAACGGCCACTGGTTCGACGACCCCGACCTGGCCGACCGCGCCGACGGCAACTGCGTCTGCACGACCGCCTGACCCCGGCACCGGGCGGGACCGGACTCAGGACCGGCGGCGCCGCTTTCCCGCGCCGCCGCCGGTGCGCCGGGCCGGCTTCGGCGGCGCCGGCTTCCGGACCGGGCGCTTGCGCTCCGCCGGGGCCTGCTGGCGGCCGCGCGTGCTGTTGACCGTGCGGCCGCGGACGATGCCGATGAACTGCTCCATCAGGTCCGTCGTCTCGTCCTCGAGCCACGACAGCGCCACGCTCGACTGCGGCGCGTCCTCGACCGGCCGGTAGGTCAGGTCGCGGCGGTGGTGCAGGCGGGCCAGCGACTGCGGGACGACGAGCACCCCGACGCCGGCCGCCACGAGCTCGATCGCGTCGGCCGTCGTCTCCGGGCGCGAGACCGCCGGGCGGCCCGGCCGGGACGGCCACTCGAGGGTGTCGTCCAGCGGGTGCAGCACGACTTCGTCCGCCAGGTCCACCGTGGACACTTCGTCCGCCGCCGCGATCAGGTGGTCCTTGGCCACCACGACCACGGTCGTCTCGGTGTAGAGCGGGATCGCGTGCAGGCCGTCGCGGTCGATCGGCGAGCGCAGCAGCGCCGCGTCCGCCTCCCGCGAGCGCAGCAGGCCCGTCGCGTCCGCGGCTTCGACCGGGACCAGGGTGAGCGGTACCTCCGGCACCCGCTCGCCCCAGGTCCGCACCCACTTGGCGGGGGTCGCTCCGGGAACGTAGGCGAGGCGGAACGAGGTCACCGGGTCAGGTTACCGGGCACCAGCTGGCTACCCTGGACGGCATGACGTCGCACAAGACCGCCCAGACCATGAAGCCCGCGACGGCGGCGAAGAAACTGGGCGTGTACCTCGAAGCCACCCCCGCGGAGTTCCAGGAGGGTGT
This sequence comes from Amycolatopsis sp. cg9, assembly GCF_041346945.1. Taxonomy (NCBI): domain Bacteria; kingdom Bacillati; phylum Actinomycetota; class Actinomycetes; order Pseudonocardiales; family Pseudonocardiaceae; genus Amycolatopsis; species Amycolatopsis sp. cg9. Next base: position 9,894,612 of record NZ_CP166850.1, read on the forward strand.
CGTCTCGCGCGACGAACTGAACGCGCTGCAGGCCGACCCGCCCGAGTGGCTGCGGGAGCTGCGCCGCACCGGGCCGCACCCGCGGCCGGTCGTCGCGGCGAAGCTGGGGGTGTCCATCGGCGGCCTCACGCGCGGTGGCATCACCGAAGCGCTCACCACCGAAGAGATCGAAGCACTGAAGGCGGAAAGCCCCGACTGGCTGGTGCGCGAGCGCGCCACGCAGGCCGAGGTGCGCAAGGAAACCGTGCGCGTGAAGGAGAAGAACCGCTGACCACCCTGGCGGAGGCCGCGCGCCTCGACGCGGAAGACGAGCTGGCGGACTTTCGCGAGCGGTTCGTCCCGATCACCGATCCCGGCGTCGTCGCCTACCTGGACGGCAATTCGCTCGGCCGTCCCCTGCGCGCCACCGCGGACCGGCTGCAGCAGCTCGTCGCCGAAGAGTGGGGCGGCCGGCTGATCCGGTCCTGGGAAGAACGCTGGCTCGCGCTGCCCGAAGCGATCGGGGACGAGCTCGGCCGCGTCGCGCTCGGCGCCGCGCCCGGCCAGACGATCGTCGCCGACTCGACGTCCGTGTGCCTCTACAAGGTGCTGCGCGCGGCCGTCGCGCTGCGGCCGGGGCGCGACGAGATCGTCACGGACACCGCGAACTTCCCCACCGACCGGTTCCTCGTCGAAAGCGTCGCCGCCGAACTCGGGCTCACGGTCCGGTGGATCGAGACCGGCGACGTCCGCCCCGAAGACGTCGCGGCGGTGACCGGGCCGCGCACCGCGGCGGTCGTGCTGTCCCATGTGGACTACCGCTCGGCCGCGATCGCCGACCTGGCCGCCATCACGCGGCTGGTGCACGACCGCGGCGGCCTCACCGTCTGGGACCTCTGCCACAGCGTCGGCTCGATCCCGGTCGCGCTCGACGCGGCGGGCGCCGACTTCGCCGTCGGCTGCACCTACAAGTTCCTCAACGCCGGGCCCGGCGCACCCGCTTTCCTCTACGTCAACGCCCGCCACCACGCGGAGTTCGGCCAGCCGATCACCGGCTGGATGGGCGCGGCCGACACCTTCGGCATGGCCGCGGAGTACGTCCCCGCGCCGGGGATCCGCCGGGCGCTGTCCGGCACGCCGCCGGTGCTCGGCATGGCGGGCGTCCAGGAAGGCGTCGCGCTGCTGGCCGAGGCGGGGATCGACCGCGTGCGCGCCAAGGCCGTGGCACTGGGCCGGTGGGTGCTCGCCCTCGCCGACGAGTGGCTGGGCCCGCTCGGGTTCACCGTCGCCTCGCCCCGCGACGACGACCGCCGCGGCGGCCACGTCACCCTCCGCCACCCCGACGCGGAACGGCTTTCCCGCGTGCTGATCGACAACGGCGTGCTGATCGACTTCCGCCGTCCCGACGGCATCCGCGTCGGGCTGAGCCCGCTCACCACCGGCTTCACCGAAGTCCGGGCGGCAATGGACCGGATCCGCGAGCTCGCCGGCTGAACCGAACACCCGCCCGCACGTCATGAAAGGGTCGTTCACCTCGCCAGACGACATGAACGACCCTTTCATGGCATCCCGCGCGGCCGATTAGTAGCCATGGCTACAGTAGCCATGTACATTATCTGGCATGAGCACTCCGGGACACCTGGTCTGGCGCCTCTCCATGAAGTGGCGGGTGGCCGTCGACCGCGCACTGGCGCCCGTCGGCCTGACCCACGCCCAGTACGTCTTCCTGGCCTCGCTGCTCGACCTCCAGCGCACGGAAGCACCGAGCCAGCGGGAACTCGCCGACCACACCGGCCTCGAAGCCCTTTACGTCTCCAAGCTCGCCCGCACCCTCGACGCCGACGGCCTGATCGAACGCACCCGCGACCCCGCCGACACCCGGACCATCCGGCTGGCCCTCACCGAGCGCGGCCGCGAGGTCGTCGAGGCGGCGATCACCACCGTCGGCGCGCTGCTCGACCGGCTGCTCGCGCCGCTCGGCGGCCGCCGCGGCGACCGCACCGCCGCGCTGACCCGGGAGCTCACCCTGCTGCTCGACACCCCGCTCGAAGGAGCCTGACATGCTCACCCTCCACCACGAAGAAACCGGCAGCGGCACCCCGATCGTGTTCCTGCACGGCAACCCCGGCTCGTCGCACGGCTGGCGCCACGTCCTCCCCCACGTCGGTCCCGGGCGGCTGCTGGCGCCCGACCTCATCGGCATGGGGCGCTCGCCCAAGCCCGACCTCGCCTACGCCTTCGCCGACCACGCCCGCCACCTCGACGCCTGGTTCGACGAGCTCGGCCTGGCCGACGTGGTCCTCGTCGGCCACGACTGGGGCGGCGCGCTCGCCTTCGACTGGGCCGCCCGCCACCCGGGCCGGGTCCGCGGGCTCGCCTTCTTCGAGACGATCGTGAAGCCGATGGCGTGGGACGACCTGTCCCCGCAGGCGGCGGAGCGGTCCCGCAAGATCCGCACGCCGGGTGTCGGCGAAGAGATGGTGCTGACGCAGGACCTGTTCATCCGCCAGGCGTTCACCGGCGGCGTCCGCACGCCGGTCGCCGACGAGGACCTGGCCGCCTACCTCGCCCCGTTCCCCACGCCGGAAAGCCGCCGTCCCGTCCTCGCCTGGGCCCGCCAGCTGCCGCTCGGCGGGGAGCCGGCCGAGCTCGTCGAGCGCGTCGAGGCCTACGACCGGTGGCTGGCCGGCAGCGACGGCACCCCGAAGCTGCTGCTGACGTTCGAGGGCTCCCCCACCCTGCTCATCGGCGAAGCGATGGCGAAGTGGTGCGCCGCGAACATCACCGCGCTGGACATCGTCGCGTGCGGGGAGGCCGGGCACCACGCCCAGGAGGACCGGCCCAAGGAGATCGCCGCCGAGCTGTCGGCGTGGCTGGACCGGCACGGGCTCCGGTGAGCCGTCAGGTGTGCCGCAGCGGCGGCACGGCCTCCAGGCCGAGCACGCGGGTCGCCACCCACGCCAGGGAATCCGCCGTGCGGGCCGGGGTGTCCGACGGCTGCATGACGTGGCTGAGGACGGCGCGCACCACCAGGTCGATCACCACGTCGACCTGGTCGTCGGCGAGCGGCAGCCGATAGGGCCGCACGCGCTCGGCGAGCACGACCTTCGCGCGGGCGAGCAGCGCGCCCGCGTCGGTGGTCAGCAGCGGCAGGAGCTCGGGGGCGGCACCGTGCGACGCCGAGACGATCGCCCGCAGCAGGACGTTGTCCTCGGCGAGCTCGAGCACCGAGCGGACGGCCTCGTAGAAGGCCTCGATGAGGTTGTCCGGGTGGTGCTCGAAGGCGGCGTCGACGACCGTGAGGAACCGGTCGAGTTCGTGCGCGACCATCGCTTCGGCCAGCGCGGCCTTGGAGCCGATCTCGTTGTACACGGTCTGGCGGCTGACGCCGACCAGCTCCGCCAGCCGGGCCATGGTGACCGACGGCCAGCCGGACCGCGCGGTCAGCTCGATCGCCGCGGTGATGATCGGCCGCCGGTGCTGACCACCTTCGGGCGGCGCCGGAGGTGCCCCGCTCATGATCGTCATTCTAGGCGGTCCCGGCGACGGCCAGCGCGTCAGCCCAGGGCGCGCGGGTGGCGATCCGCCTGCGGTGCTTCATGATCTCGCGCGGGCGGTCGACGGTGAGCGCGCCGACGAGCCGGTCGCCGCGGCGGTACAGCGTCGTGTCCCCGGCGGTCACGACCTCGTCGGCCACCGGCGTCCCGACGAACTGGATCCGGTGGCCGTACCAGTCGGACCAGAAGTACGGCACGGCTTCCAGCGGCCGCGCCGACGCCGGGTCGAGCGCGTGGCGAGCGGCGGCCGCACCCTGCTCGGCCGCGTTCGTCCAGTGCTCGGGCCGCAGGTGGCCGTCGAACAGCGGGTTCGCCACGTGCGCGACGTCGCCCGCCGCGTAGACGCCCGGCGGCCCGGCGGACAGGGTCGCGTCGCAGACCACGCCGCGGTCCCGCTCGTGCAGGCGCAGCCCGCTGCCCTCGAGCCAGCCGGTGGCCGGGACGGCGCCGATGCCGGCGACCACCAGGTCCGCGGGCAGGACTTCGCCACCGGCCAGGTGCACGCCGTCGCCGGTGACGCGCGTGACCTCGGCGCCGAGCCGCAGCTCGGTGCCGGCTTCGCGGTGCAGCCCGGCCAGCGCCACCCCGGCGGTCTCCCCGACCGCGCGGGCGAGCGGGACGGGGGCCGCTTCCACGATCGTCACCGGCAGGCCGCGGCCGCGGGCGGCGGACGCGACCTCCGAGCCGATGAACCCGGCGCCGATCACGACGGTCCGCGCGCCGCGATCGAGCCCTGCGCGCACCGCGACGGCGTCTTCGGCCGTGCGCAGCGCGCGGGTGCCCGGCAAGGTGCGGGCGGTGGCGCCGGTGGCGATGACCAGGGCGTCGTAGCGCACGGCTGCGCCCGCGACGGTCACTTCGCGCGAGCCGATGTCGAGTCCTTCGGCCGGCGCGCCCAGCAGCAGTTCGACGCCGAGGACGTCCCGGAGCACCTCCTCGGTGTGGAACGGCTCGACCGCCACCGGACCGTCCGCGGCGAGGAACGCCTTGGACAGCGGCGGCCGGTCGTAGGGCAGGTGTTCCTCGGCCCCGATCAGCACGATCCGGCCGCGGTACCCGGTGCGGCGGGCGGCTTCCACGGCACGCAGCCCCGCCAGCGACGCGCCCACGACGACGAGCGTCATGTCAGCTTCAAGGCCAGCACGGGGCAGGCGTCCACGGCGGCGGCGAGGTCCTGCCGGTGCTCCTCACCGGGCCGCTCGTCGAGCACGACGACCGTGCCGTCCTCGCCGACCTCGAAGAAGTCGGGGGCCATCGCTTCGCACATGCCGAGGCCGTCGCACTTGCCGCGGTCCGCTTCGATCCGCATCACGCACCCACCCGGCCCGGCGCGACGAAGTCGACCTTCTCGCGGACGCCGCAGTCGGGGCAGCACCAGGAGTCCGGGATCGCGGCCCACGGGGTGCCGGCCGGGAAACCTTCGCGCGGGTCGCCGAGCTGCTCGTCGTAGACGTACCCGCAGCCGGGGCACATCCCGCCCTCGGTCGCGTCGCCGCGGGTGTCCGTCGGTGCGGGCCCGGCGGCCGTGACGCGGGTTCCGTACCGGGCGAGGACCTTCTCGCGCTTCGACGGCTGAATGTTGGCGCGGGAGACGTCGCCGCCGAAGTGGGCGAGCACCCGCGGGTCCATCACCCGGCGCCACACCGGCGGGACGAGCGCCAGCACGATCATCCCGGCGTACCCGGTGGGCAGCACCGGCGACTCGGCGAAGTCGCGCAGGGTCTGGTACCGCCGCGTCGGGTTCGCGTGGTGGTCGCTGTGCCGCTGCAGGTGGTAGAGCAGGACGTTGGTGGCGATGTTGTTGGAGTTCCAGCTGTGGCTGGGATCCACCCGCTCGTAGCGCCGCTTCCCGGCCGCGCCGACCCGCTGCCGCAGCATGCCGTAGTGCTCCATGTAGTTGACGACCTCCAGCAGCGAAAACCCGACGACGGCCTGGATCACCAGGTACGGCAGGATCCCCACGCCGAGCCACGCGATCATCGCCGCCCACAGCACCGCGGACATCAGCCAGGCGTTGAGCACGTCGTTGCCGATGCGGAAGGGGTGCTTGTTTCGGCGGGCGTAGCGCTTGCGCTCCAGGCGCCACGCCGACTTCAGCGAACCGAAGACCGTGCGCGGCCAGAAGCGGTAGAAGCTCTCGCCGAGGCGGCTGCTCGCCGGGTCCTCCGGCGTCGCCACGCGGACGTGGTGGCCGCGGTTGTGCTCGATGTAGAAGTGCCCGTAGAAGCTTTGCGCCAGCGCGATCTTCGACAGCCAGCGCTCGTGGCTCTCCTTCTTGTGCCCCAGCTCGTGCGCGGTGTTGATGCCGATCCCGCCGATGCAGCCGATGGACACGGCCAGCCCGATCTTGTCCGCGACGGAGACGTCCCCGCGGGCGATGAGCCAGAACGCGGCGACGAAGCCGACGTACTGGACGGGCAGGAAGGCGAACGTGATCCAGCGGTAGTACCGGTCGTTCTCCAGCCGCTCGATGACGTCGTCGGGCGGGTTGCTCCGGTCCAGCCCGGCGAGCAGGTCGATCAGCGGGACGATCACCAGGATCACGACCGGGCCGATCCAGAACCACCCGCCCCAGCCGGTGGCCGCGTGCAGCCCGATGGCGAGGAACGCCAGGGACGGCACGACCAGGCCGATCAGCCACAGGTACCGCTTGCGGTCACGCCACAGTTCGGTCGAACCGGCGGGGACGGTTCCGGTCACTTCGCTCATCACGCCTCCTCGAGTGATTTACGAAACGATAGGTGATGTAAAGTCAGTTTGACAAGAGGGGCCTGTTTGTCAATCGAGCCTTGCCCGCACCGGTACCCTGGTGAGCGGGTGAGGAGCAGCGGCGGATGAACCGCGGCCGGTGGTCGTGCCGGACTTCCGGGGCAGGCAAGCGCTCGACGCGTGGCTGTCGGGCCACGACGCGGGCTTGACGCTGCAAGGACCGGATCCGGACAGCCCCCACCCGTTGCTGAACGGCTTGGTCGTGGCCCAGCTCCCCGCCGCGGGGACCCGGCTGGACCGGTGGGGCGCGGTGACCGTGTGGGTGGCCGGCGGCGGCGACCCCAGCGGAGTCCGTGAACCCCGGCGGCCACCGCCTCAGGTCCGGGAGGAACCCGGCTACGGCGAGCCCTGACCCGGCCCGACACGCCGGAACGGGCGCCTTGTGGTCAAGATCATCGAGTGCGACACCCCGTGACCGCGCCGACCCTCGCCGGGTGCGCCGGGGCAATACCCGTGCCCCTTCTTTCCCGCAACGCGGACTCCCCGTCCGGCGCATCGGACGAATTCACATTCACCCGTTCGGCCCAGCGTGCAAGGCGCGGAAAACCGTCGCGGGGCCGTTACCAGAGGAAATGGCGGTAACCGCGCCAATGCACTCGGTAAACACCGTTCGCGCCTTGCCGGACAACCGTCCGCCGACCGGGTCAGCACCACCGGCCCCCGGTGGTTCGTGGTAAAAAACGGACCCTGATCGATTCCGCGGCAACACGGAGGGTGAGGCGAAGACGGGTGACGGCGGCCGCTGTGTCCCATCGTCGTGTCCGCTTCCTCGTCCGGGTCCCCTTTCCTCGCCGACCGTCACTCAGGAGTTCGTGAACCGCCGTGCTGAACAAAGACGCCAAGGACGAGTCGGACAAGCCGTACGACAAGTCGATCCGCAAAAGGCTGACCAGGACCGTTCTCATTCCCAGCGTGACCCTGCTGGTGCTGTGGATCGCGGTCTCTTCGTACTTCCTCTTCAACGGCGTTTACGTGCGGCTGGTCGCCGCGTCGGTGCGCGAGGTGTCCATCCCCGCGGCCACCGCGCTGGCCGAGTTCCAGAAGGAACGCCAGAGCGCGCTGCAGTACCTGGACGACCCGGCGCTGGGCCCGGGCCGGCTGCAGGCGCAGCAGAAGGTCACCGACGAGAAGCTCGGCACGCTGCAGGACGCGTTCGCCGCGACGATCTCGACCGCCCCGGACGAGATCGCGTCCAAGGTCAACGCGCTGAAGTCCCAGTTCGACCAGCTGCCCGTGCTGCGCTCGCAGATCAGCTTCCGCAGCATCGACCGCGCGCAGGTCAACAGCTACTACAACGGCGTGATGGACACCGCGTCGAACCTGTTCGACACCCAGGCCCGCGTCGTGCCGGACGCCGAAGCCGCGACCGGCGGCATCACCGCGACCTCGGTCTTCCGCGCCGGTGACGCGATGTCGCGCGAGACGTCGCTCGTGTCGACGGCCTTCTCGGCCGGCACCTTCGCCCCCGACGACTTCGCCCAGTTCGCCCAGCTGTCCGGGACCTACCGCGCCCAGCTGGCGCAGGTCGAGCCGTTCCTCGACGCGACCGTCCGCGACCGGTACCGGGCGCTGACCAAGAGCACCGCCTGGCAGCAGCTGGCCACCGCCGAGCAGGCGATCGTCAAGCACGGCCCGTGGTCGCCGAGCGAGCAGAACTCCGTGCCGGTGTCCGAAACGGACTGGCTGAACGCGACCACCCAGGTCGCCCAGGGCCTCAACGACCTCGCGATCACCCAGGCGGACAAGGTTTCCGCGGCCGCGATCGACTCCGGTGACGCCCAGCTGCGCAACGTCATCATCGGGTCGATCCTGGCCCTGCTCGCCTCGCTGGCGGCGATCATCGTCGCGGTGCGGGTGTCCCGCTCGCTCGTCGACCGCGCGCTGATGACGCGCCTCGCGCGGCTGCGCAACGACTCGCTCGACCTCGCCCGCAACCGGCTGCCGAACATCGTGGAGCGGCTGAAGAACGGCGAGTCGGTGGACCTCAAGGAAGAACTGCCGCAGCTCGACCACGGCCGCGACGAGATCGGCCAGGTGGCGGAGGCGTTCAACACCGCCCAGCTGACCGCGGTCAACGCCGCGGCGAGCGAGGCGAAGGCCCGCAGCGGCGTGCACAACGTGTTCCTCGGCATCGCGCACCGCAACCAGGTCCTGGTCCACCAGCAGCTGCAGATCCTCGACGAGATGGAAGCGCGGGAGGACGACTCGACGCAGCTGGCGTCGCTGTTCCAGCTCGACCACCTCGCCGCCCGGGCGCGGCGCACCACCGAGAACCTGATCATCCTCGGCGGCAAGCAGCCCGGCCGCCGCTGGCGCAAGCCGGTCGCGCTGATGGAGGTCCTGCGCGCGGCCGTCTCGGAAACCGAGCAGTACGCGCGGGTCCAGGTGGAGCAGGTCGCCGACGTCGCCATCCTCGGCGCCGCGGTGGCCGACACCATCCACCTCATCGCCGAGCTCGTCGACAACGCGACGTCGTTCTCGCCGCCCGGTTCGCCGGTCGAGGTGACCAGCCGCATGGTCGCGCGCGGCGTCGTCGTCGACGTGTCGGACCAGGGTCTCGGCATGAAGGACGGCGTCCGCGAGTGGGCGAACTCGATGATGGCGGAGGCGCCCGAGTTCGACGCGATGGCGCTGCGGGCCGACTCGAGCCTCGGCCTGTTCGTGGTCGCGCGCCTGGCGGCCCGGCTCGGCATCACCGTCACCTTCGACCCGTCCCGCTACGGCGGCCTCCGCGCCACCGTCCTCATCCCGGTCCAGCACCTGGCGGGCCGGGACAACGCCGGGGCCGAAGAGCCCGGCAGCTCCCCGGCGGAAACGACCGCGGTCCTCGCCCCGGTGGGCGCCCCCGCCGCGCGGGCCGCAGAAAGCTCGCTCGGTTCGATGGACTCTCCCAGCTCGTTCACCGGCCAGATCCCGATGAAGCGAGAGACCAAGCCGAGGCCGTACCCGGCGCGGGCGCTCACCCCGCCCGACGCCCTGCCCTCCGTGCCGGCCGCGGTGCCGGAGCCGGAGCCGGCGCCCGCCGGGGAGCCCGCGGTCGCGCAGCGCCCGACCGACGACCGGCCCCGGCTGCCCCGGCGCGAGCCGCAGCAGAACCTCGTCGCCCAGCTCGAGGCCGAGCCGGACGACGGCGACGACGACGTCGTGGCGCCGGGCGAAGGCACCGCGCGCACGCTGGCGGCGTTCCACAAGGGCACCCGCCGCGGCCGCGGGCCGGACGAAGCGTAGTTCCCGACCACACAGGAAAGTCCACACAGGAAAGTCAGGGTCTGACGTCGAATGAACGAGTACGGGAACCCCAAACCCGATCTCAACTGGCTGCTCGACGACGTGGTGAGCCGCGTGGTCGGCGCGCAGAACGCGATCGTGCTCTCCGCCGACGGGCTGCTCATCGGCAAGTCGGCGGGCATGAGCAAGGACGACTCGGACCAGCTGTCGGCGATCGCCTCCAGCTTGCAGAGCCTCGCCAAGGGGGTGAGCAAGCAGTTCAACCGCGGCCCGGTGCTGCAGAACATGATCGAGATGGAGCGCGGCTACCTGTTCGTCTCGGCGGCGGGCCAGGGCGCCTGCCTCGCCGTGCTGGCCGCGGACAACGTCGACGTCGAGATGATCGCCTACGAGATGAGCCGGCTGGTGAAACGGGTCGGCGACTACATGGCGTCCGCGCCGCGTGAAGCGGCGCACGTCCTGCGGGAGGCCACGTGAGCTCGGACGACGGCTGGTACGACGAGGCCGCCGGGCCACTGGTCCGGCCGTACACGATCACGAGCGGCCGGACGCCGGCCGACACCGCGCGGCTGGACCTGTCCACGCAGGTGATGACGCTGCGGTCGGAGCAGGAGCCGGTCGGGCTGGGCCCGGAGCACGTGGCGATCGTGCAGCTGTGCCGCCACCCGGTTTCGATCGCCGAGATCGCCGTGTACGTGAAGATCCCGCTGGGGGTCGTGCGCGTGCTCGTCGGCGACCTGATCGAACGCGGCCTCGTGATCACGCGCTCCCCCACCCACCACCCGGCGCAGTCGCCGGACCTCGAAACACTCCAGGCGGTTCTCGATGGCCTCATCAAGTACTGACGGCACGGGGACCGACCTGGTCCCGACGCCGGTCAAGATCATCGTCGCCGGCGGGTTCGGCGCCGGGAAGACCACGATGGTCGGTTCGGTCAGCGAGATCCCGCCGCTGACGACCGAAGAGGTGCTCACCGAGGCGAGCGCCGGGATCGACGACCTGTCCGGCGTGGAGCGCAAGACCACCACGACGGTCGCGCTCGACTTCGGCCGGATCACCATCTCGCCGCGGCACGTGCTGTACCTGTTCGGGACGCCGGGGCAGGCGCGCTTCTGGTTCATGTGGGACGACCTGGCGCGCGGGGCGATCGGGACGGTCGTGCTGGTCGACACCCGGCGGCTGGAAACCAGCTTCGCCGCCATCGACTTCTTCGAGCGGCGGAAGATCCCGTTCGTCGTCGCGGTGAACTGCTTCGACAACGCGCCGCGCTACACCGCCGACGAGATCCGCGAGGCCCTCGTGGTCCCGGATCGAGTGCCGATCGTCATGTGTGACGCGCGTGACAGGGACTCCAGCAAGCTCGCGCTGATCCGGTTGGTGAAGCACGCGATGACGGTCGTGCCCGCCCGGGTCTGAGACCTGCGCGTTGTCCGTTTGTTGTCCGGTCCGGACTCGCCGGTGTCCGATGTGTCCCTCCGTGTCCACGGCGGACACCGGCTTACCCACATGGCGCAATTGGTTGCACCACCCGGGTGCAGCTTTTTAGTTGAGCAAGCATCCAACTGATAGCATCCGCTCGTGACCAGTCGCGTGCCGGACTTTCCTGAATATATAAGGGAAAACTATCCGGCACTGGGCCGTCTCTTCGGTGACTTTCTGTGCGGGCTTTGGTCTACTGCCTGTGAAGCGCTCGAGGTCCCGGTGGAACAGTCCGTCCGGACGACCAGGATGCTGCGCGCCGCGCTCCCCCGCTGGGCGCGCGAACGGATCGGGCTCGCGCCCGCCCACCCGTCCTACGTGGCGGACGACGGTTTCCCGGCCGAGATGTCGGTGAACTGGTCCGGCGGGCACCCCGAGCTGCGCGTGCTGTTCGACAGCCTCGGCCACGACGTCGTCTGGCCGGGGGACGCCGAGCCCGTCACCCGCCGGCTGGACCGCGTCCACGAGACGTTCACCCCGCGGGCGGGCCGCCCGTCCCCCGCGCCGGTGTGGCACTCGATCGCCTGGCGCCCGCCGTCGCGGGTCGTCCACAAGACCTACTTCGGGCTCTACGCGTGGCCGCACGCGCACCGCGAGGCCGCCGTCGCGGAGGCGATGGACCGGCTCGGCATGGGCGTGGCCTGGGACGACGCCCGCCGCCGCGTCGAAACCGTCGACGGGGAACGGGAAATCGAGTTCTTCGCGGTCGACCTGGCCGACGAAGCCGAAGCCAGGGTCAAGGTCTACTACCGCAACCACGAGGCCGGCCTCGCCGAGGTCAACGCCGTCGCTTCGGTGGCGCTGAGCCACGACGCGGCCGCCGCGGCGGCCGCGTACCGCACGCTGACCGGCGACCGGCCCGACGCCGGTGAAGCCGCCCTGAGCTGCCTGGCGTTCCGGTCCGGGGTGGACCGGGCCGCGGAGTCCACGACGTACCTGCGGCTGCCCGATCTCACGTCCAGTGACGAAGAAGCCGTTGAGCGCACGGCAGGACTGCTGCACCGCGAAGGCGTCGACCCGGGCCGGTTCCGCCTCCTCACCGCCGCGCTGGCGCCGGCGCCGCTCGCCGATACGCGCGTGCTGGAGCTGGTGAGCTACCGCACAGCGGGCCGCCGGGGCGACGTGACCACGTACTTCCGGTTCCCCGTCTACGACCGGGCGCTCGCGCCTGTTGATCTTGGCTAGCCGTCCCGGAAGGATGATCTCCCGCAGCACCACGGTAAGGAGCCGATCGTGACCCAGCAGGACGTCGAGCGCATCGCCCGTCACAACGAGCAGCGGCAACGGGAATACGAGTCCTCGGACCTGATCCGCCTGCTGACCGACGAGACCACGTCGGCCGAGACCAGGAAAGCGGTGCTCACGTACCTGCAGCCGTGGTCGAACGCCTTCCAGCGGATGATCAGCGCGCGGGTCAGCTTCGAGAGCGACCCGGAACTGCGGGCGCTCGCGCTGGAGCACCAGCAGGAAGAGGTCGGCCACGACAAGATCCTGGCCCGCAGCCGCGCGGAGGACCGGCAGCTGGTCTGGGACCCGGTCATCGAAATGGGCGCTTCGTGGTTCGTCGACCAGTTCGCGATCCTGCCCGGCGTGCAGCGCGCGGTCCTGGCGCACCTGGCCCTGGAGGCCGGCAGCCTCGTGTTCAGCCAGGCCGGCACGAAAGCGTTTCCCGAGGACGAGTACTTCGAGCTGCACGACGAAGCCGACGTCGAGCACCTCGAGATGGGGTACGAACTCCTGCGGCAGCGCGGGGACTGGACGGAGGACGCGGTGATCGCGGTCCTCGACCGGGCGTGGCAGGTGATCGGCGTGGTTTCCGACCGCATCGCCGAATGCGCCCGCCGCGATACGGTGGCGGCATGACCACACCTGAACCCGCCGACGCGGCCCGCGCGATCGCCGCCGAAGCCGCCGAGGCGTACCGGGAAGCGTTGGGAGAGCGCCTGATCGGCGCGTACCTGCTGGGCAGCCTGTCCTACGGCGGCTATTCCGCGGCGGCCAGCGACATCGACCTCGCTCTCGTGCTCACCGACGTCCCCGAGGACGACCAGGTCGCGCCGGTCACGGCGGCGCTGCAGGAGCGGAGTCCGCTGCACCGCAAGCTGTCGGTGTTCTGGGCCTCCCTCCCGGCCCTGCGCGAAGGCCGCGACGACGGCCGCTTCCCGGCGCAGGACCGCTTGCAGCTGGCCGACCACGGCGTGGTCCTCGTCGGTGAAGACGTCCTCGCCGAAGTGGCCCGGCCGGCCGCTTCGGAGATGTTGCTGGAGAGCGCCCGGTTCGCGATCGCGGTACTGGCGACCGACGAGGTGGCGGCCGAGTTCCGCGAGCCCCGCCGTCTGCTGGCCGACAAGGTGTGGTTCACGAAGGCGGTGCTGTTCCCGGTCAGGTTCCTGTACTCGGCAACGCTTCCGACCGGCCGCGCGGCCAACAACGACGAAGCGATCGAGTGGTTCCTGTCCCAGCCGGACACCCCGGCGGCCTCGCTGGTGAAGCTGGCGGAGCGGGTCCGCGCCGGCCACCCGCTGGAGGCGGCGGAGGCCCGGCCGGAACTGCTCGCGGGCCTGGTGCCGCTGTACCGCCACTACATCGAGGCGGAGACGAAGCGCCTGCGCGACACCGGCGCCCCCGCGGACGTCGTGACGGCGTTCGAAAACTGGGGCGACCGGCTGGGCTGAGGGCCGCCGGTGCCGTTCCCGGGGCACGGCACCGGTCCCCTCACGATTGCGGCGTCGGCACCTGCGGGTTCCGCGCCGCCCAAGCCGCCACCTGCGCACGCGAGTCGAACCCCAGCTTCCGCAGGATCCGGTTCACGTGCCCTTCCGCCGTGCGCCGGGAAATCACCAGCCGGTCCGCGATCTCCTGGTTGGACCGGCCCTCCGCGATCAGGAACGCGACTTCCCCTTCCCGGTCCGTCAACGGCGTCGGCCGCTCCGGGTCCGCTGCCTCGGGGCGGGGCGGGCCCAGGTCGCCCAGTGCGTAGGCGATCGCCTCCGGCAGGCCGAATTCGCGCCCGCGCCGGACCGCCGCTTCGAACGGCCCGTCCCCCAGCGCACGCCGGGTCCGTGTCTCGCATTCGCCGTGCGGGGCGCCGAAGTACCGCGAGCCGAACATCGGGAAGCCGACCGCCTGCCAGATCTGCTGGGCCGAGCCCAGCATGATCGCGGCCGGTTCCCAGCGTTCGCGCGCGGCTTCGGTCCACGCCAGCGCCTCGATCGCCAGGACGATGCCGAGCAGGTCGTGGAACGTGCTCTTCACGCGCAGGCAGTCCCGCCCGCGTTCGGCCGCCCGGTCGAGGTCGCCGCGCCCCAGTGCGACCAGGGCCTGCGCGTAGATCGCGTACGCGTGCGCCCACTGCTCGCCGTGGGCGACGCCGGTCGCGCACGCCTCTTCGCACAGGCGGCCCGCGCGGTCGAGGTCGCCCAGGAAGATGGACGCGATGGCCAGTTCGATGCCCGCCAGCATCACGTTGCTGTTGAGCTCGCCGAGCTGCCGGTAGCGGGCCTGCGCCTCTTCGAACAGCGCCTTCGCGTCGCCGACGTCGTCCCCGACCAGCAGGTTGCAGCCGAGCCGGTGCGTCGCGTACGCCAGCGCGACCTCGTCACCGGTCCGCCGCGCGTAGGCGCGGCACTCCTCCAGCATCGCCACGGCGGCCGCCCGGTCGCCCTGCAACGTCGCGACGTACCCGTTGACGCACAACGCTTTCGCTCGTTCCGCGTCGGGTTCGGCGAGGGCGAGGGCGCGGTCGAGCCAGTGGCGGCCCTCGCCGAACACCCCGCAGCCCGCCCAGTAGAACCAGAGCGTCGAGGCCAGCCGGAGGCCCGTCCCAAGCTCGCCCGGTTCCGTCAGGCTGTAGTCCAGCGCGGCCCGCAGGTTCGCGTGTTCCAGGCGGGTCCGCCGGAAGATGTCCGCCTGCTCCGGGCCGAACCACGCCCGCTCGCTCCGCTCGGCGACGTCGAGGTAGTGGTCCCGCATCCGCCGCAGCACCACCGCCGTCTCGCCGGACGCGGCCAGCTTGTCGCGGCCGAACTGCCGCAGCGGCTCCAGCAGCCGGAACCGCTGCCGGTCGCCGTCGGCCTCGCGGATCAGCACCGACTTCTCCACCAGCCCGGCGAGCCGGTTCCGCAGCTCGGCGGCGGGCAGCCCGTCGCCGGCGCAGACACGCTCGGCCGCCGCCAGGTCGAAGCCGCCTGCGAAGACCGACGCTCGCGCCCACAGGTGCCGTTCGGCCGGGCTGCACAACGCGAAGCTCCATTCGACGGCGGCCCGCAGCGTCTGGTGCCGCGGCTCACCGCCGCGCTTCACCGTGCCGGGCAACCCGAAGCAGTCGCCCAGCCCGGTTTCCAGCTCCGCCAGCGTCAGCACCCGCAGCCGGACGGCGGCCAGCTCGATCGCCAGCGGGATCCCGGCCAGCAGGCGGCAGATCGAGCCGACGCGCTCCTGGTTCTCCTCCGTGACCGCGAACTCCGGGTCGACCGCGGCCGCGCGCTCGGCGAACAGCGTCAGCGCCGGGTAGCGCAGCCACGCCCCGCCGGCCAGCGGGCGGCCCGGTTCCGGCACGGGCAGCGGCGGGACCGGCCACAGGTGCTCGCCGGCCAGCGCGAGCCGCTCCCGGCTGGTCGCGAGCAACCGGAGTCCCGGCGCGGCCCGCAGCAGGTCGTGGGCCAGCCCGGCGCAGGCGTCGAGGAGGTGCTCGCAGTTGTCCAGGACCACCAGCGTCCGGCGGTCCCGCAGGTGTTCGGCGAGCACGGCCGCCGGGCCCCGGCCGGTTTCGTCGTGCACGCCCAGCGCCTCGAGCACCGTGTGCGCCACGAGCGCCGGGTCCTGCAGCCCGGCGAGTTCGACCAGCCAGACACCGTCGGGGAACGCGCGGGACAGCCCGGCGGCGGTCTGCACGGCGAGCCGGGTCTTGCCGACCCCGCCCACCCCGGTCAGCGTGACCAGCCGCGCCCGCGTCAGCAGCTGCTTGACCTCGGCGACGTCGGCCTTGCGTCCCACGAAACTCGTGGTGTCCGCAGGCAGGTTGCCCCTCTCGCACCCGGTGCCGGCCTTGCCCACGTGTGAACCGTAGGGAGGCGTCACGGACCGGTCAATGCGAAGGCGCGGGCGTCCCTCGGAGGTTGCAACGCGGGGCCGTCAGGCGTCGGGGATCCCGTACAGCGTCGGCGCGTCCCCGCCGTGCATCGCGGCCAGGCTCGTCCGGCAGGCCTGGCGGACGTCGCGGTTCGCCGCCGAACCGGCCTGACCGCAGCGCGGGCAGAACAGGTGCACCGCCCCGGGCGGGGTTTCGTCGACGGCGACGTCGACCGGGCATTCGCAGCGGCGGCACCACCGGTGCCCGGTGGCGATCAGGACGTGCAGCGGATCGCCGACGCACTGGTGGGTCCAGCACCGGTGGACGTAGCAGGTGCTGCGGGTGTGCGGGCTGAGGCCGTGCTCCTCGGCGGTGTCCTCGGCGGCCAGGATCGCGGCCAGCCGCCGGTCGGGGAGGTCGGCGTAGCGGTCGCGGCCGCGGGCGGGCGAGGGGGCCGGCCGCGCCTCCGGGACGTCCGAGGGGGTGACGACCCGGAGGAGGGGACGCGGCCGGCCGTGCACCATGGGTTCCGAACCTCCTGCGGACTTCTGCGGCGCGTCCGAGACTGCTCCGGACGGCCGCGCGCCGCACCCGTACAAGTACCCGACTCCATACCTGTTCCGGATCACCGAACGCACCCGCGGGACTACCTCCCGCAGTCGCGGCGGTCGCCGGAGGCCCGCGTGGCGAGTAAGCTTCTGGGTCACTCAGGGGTGATGCCGGGAGCCGTCGTCATGACCAACTCCGAGTTCGACCTTCGCCGAGCGATCCCCGACCGGCCCGGTCCGCGGGACGTTGAGCAGCTGGAAGCGCAGACCAGGGCGTTGCGGTCGGTCGATTACCGCAGCGGCGGCGGCATGTGCCGTGACGCCGTGCTCGTCCGGATCCAGCGCGGACACGAGCTGCTCCGGGCGTCCGTGGCCGAGCCGGTGCGGACGCGGCTGTGCACCGCGGTGGCCGACCTGCACAACCTGGCCGCGTGGACGAGCTTCGACAGCGGGCACGTCGGGGCCGCGCACCACCACCTCGACCTGGCGCTGAGCCTGGCCGAGCACTGCGGGCAGGACGACCTGGCCGCCAACCTCCGCTACCGGCGCGGCCGGATCCACCTGCACCACGGGGCCGCGGACGAAGCGCTCGCCCAGTTCCAGCACGGCAGGCTGGCGGCGCGGCGATCCGGATCGGCGCTGGCGGCGAGCATCCTCAGCGCGAACCAGGCGTGGGCGTACGCCGAAAAGGGCGACGAGCAGCTCGCGCTCGACCTGCTCGACCGGGCCGGCGAAGAGTTCGAGGCGGCCGGCCCCGGCGAACCGCCGGACTGGGCGCGGTTCTTCACCGAGACCGACGTCTCCGCGATGGCCGGCACGGTGCACACCGAACTCGCCGTGCGCGTCCGCCCCCACCGCGCCCGGGCCGCGATCGCCGCGCTGACCCGCGCGGTCGGCCGCTACGACCAGGACATGGCCCGCAGCCGCTCCTTCTGCCTGGCGATGCTGGCCACCGACCACCTGATCGACGGCGAGCTGGAGCGCGGCGCGGAGATCGGCACCGAAGCGGTCGACACGGCCGAGACGCTGAAGTCCGTCCGCACCAAGGACCGCCTGCGGCCGCTCAAGCTGGAGGCGGAGAAGCACCGCGGCCACGCCGGCGTCCGCGCGCTGGCCGACCACATCACCGCGTTCGCGGTGAGCTCGACGCACGTCTGAGCGGCTCAGCGCAGGGTCAGCGGGGTTTCGGAGCCGACGCGGGTCAGCTTCTCCGGATTGCGCACGTAGTAGAGGCCGGCGATGCGCCCGCCCTCGACCCGCACGGCCATGACGCCGTCGAGCTCGCCGTCGAGGTGCAGGGTGAGGCCCGGGTTCCCGTTGACCACGGTGGCCTCGGTGGTGAGCGCGGCGTCGTTCTTGGCGATGCCGCCGAGGACCAGGCGCGCGAGCCGGTCGGCGCCGGTGATCGGCCGCGGCACGGCCTGCTTGACGCCGCCGCCGTCGCTCATCATGACGACGTCGGGGGCGAGGACGTCGAGGAGTCCTTGCAGGTCCCGGCTTTCCAGCGCGCGCTGGAACGACTCCAGCACCGCCCGGGTTTCGCGCGCGGTGACGGTCTCGCGCGGGCGCCGGGCGTCGACGTGCCGCCGCGCGCGGTGCGCGATCTGCCGGACGGCGGCGGGGGTCTTGCCGACGGCGGCCGCGATCTCGTCGTACCCGAAGTCGAAGACCTCGCGCAGCACGAAGACGGCGCGTTCGGTCGGCGCGAGCGTTTCGAGGACGAGCATGAGCGCCATCGAAACGCTCTCGGCGAGCTCGACGTCCTCGGCGACGTCCGGCGTGGTGAGCAGCGGTTCCGGGAGCCAGGGGCCGACGTAGGCCTCCTTGCGGCGCTTCATGGTGCGCAGCCGGTTGAGCGCCAGGCGGGTGGTGATCCGGACCAGGTAGGCGCGTTCGTCGCGCACCCCGGCCGGGTCGACGTCCGCCCACCGCAGCCAGGTTTCCTGCAGCACGTCCTCGGCGTCGGCCGCGGACCCGAGCATCTCGTAGGCGACGGTGAACAGCAGGTTCCGGTGGGCGACGAAGGTGTCGGTGGCGTTCATGGTCGGCTCCTTTCCCGGCCGCGGTCAGACCGCGAACCGCCCCCAGGCGACGAACACGGCCACGGCGAGGTACGCGACGTTCAGGACCACCAGGTTCGCGCTGCCGTGCCGGACGTGGGTGATCATCGCACCGATCATCAGCAGCACCCAGCAGACGGCGGTCACCGGCACGAGCACGGGCGCGATCCCGGTCAGCGCGGGCAGCACCAGCCCGGCGGCGGCGAGCAGTTCGAGCACCCCGAGCCCCTTGACGAACCCGGGCTTGGCCGCGGCGGTCCACTCCCCGCCCGGCGCGGCGGCCAGCTTCTCCCTGGGCACGAAGGCTTTGCTGACACCCCCGGCGAGCGCGACGAGCGCGAGCGTGCCGGCGGCGATCCACAGCGCCAGGTTCATGGCGGTCTCCTTCTGTCGGTTCGGCCTCAAGACACCGCGCGGAGGTCGGCTGTGACAGCGCATGACCTGGATCACTTGCTCTCTGTACCTACTAGTATGTACGGTGCTCGGCATGCAGATCCGCCACACCCCCGCGGCTGCGGCCGCCCCCGCCCACGCGGTCACCGGCAGCGCGTGGATCACGCCACTGGCCACCCCCGAAGGCGCGTCGCGCACGCAGGTCGACCGGGTGCACTTCGCCCCGGGCGCCCGCACCCGCTGGCACCGCCACCCGCTCGGCCAGGTCCTGGTCGTGACGGAGGGAATGGGCCACGTCCAGAGCCGGGGCACCCCGCCCCGGCTGATCCGCCCGGGCGACACGGTCCGCGTGGCACCGGGCGAGTGGCACTGGCACGGCGCCACCGACACGACGCCGTTGACCCACCTGGCGATCGAGGAACTCCCGGCGGACGGCACGCCGACGGAACTCGGCTCGATCCCGGAACTCGACGAGCTACCCGTGGCGACCCGCGCCCTGGTGCTGGAGCAGCACCTCCCGGCACCCCGCGTGATCGACCACTTCGAGATCCGCCGCATCTCGATCGCCCCCGGCGGCGGAACCGGGTTGCACGTCCACAACGGACCGGTGTTCGGCAGCATCGAAAAAGGTTCGGCGGTGTACCAGATCGAGGGCGAACCCCCGGTGCTGCTGAGCCGCGGTGACGTCTTCTACGAGCCCGAGGCGACGCGGATCGCGCGGTTCGACGCCCAGGGCGAGGGGGTCACGTTCGTGGCCCACTTCCCCGCCGGCCCCGGCGAAACCCCGCGACTGGACCAGGTCACCCCTTGATCGGCAGGTAGGCGGCGACGTCGGCGAGCGCGTCCAGGGTGCCGCGGTCGCCACCCGCACCACCGGATCACCGCGGCATCACGATCGTCGGAGCTGCCCGGCCGCGGACTCCTCGCCCGGCGCACAACACGCGCAACCGTCCTCTTCGGACTCCATACGGATGGGAACCCGTTGGATCGCCACAGGTCCGGGGGCGGTCTCGCCGCGCAGCGGGCGCAGCCGTCCGGCCCGGACGCCGTTGCCGATGACGAACACCTCGGCCAGCTCGTGCACGAACACCACCGTGGCCAGGCTCAGCACACCGAACGCCGCCAGCGGCACCAGGGTCAGCACGATCGCGGCGGACAGGCCGATGTTCTGCAGCATGATCCCGCGCGCCCGGCGGGCGTGGCGCAGCGCTTGGGGCAGGTGGCGCAGGTCGGTGCCCATCAGCGCGACGTCGGCGGTCTCGATGGCGACGTCGCTGCCCATCGCCCCCATCGCGATGCCGACGTCGGCGGTCGCGAGCGCCGGGGCGTCGTTGACGCCGTCACCGACCATCGCGACCGCGCCTCGGCGGCCCTGCATGCTCCGCACGAGGCCGGCCTTGTCCGTGGGCTTGAGCCCGGCGTGGACCTGCCCGATCCCGGCCTGGGCCGCCAGCGCGGCGGCGGTGCGGGCGTTGTCGCCGGTCAGCATGGCGACCTCGACGCCCGCGGCCCGCAGCTCGGTCACGACCTCGGCGGCTTCCGGGCGCAGCTCGTCCCGGATCCCGACCACCCCGAGCACGGTGCCGCCGCGCTCGACGACGGCGACCGTCGTCCCGCTCTCTTCCAGCCGGGAAACCGCGTCACCCAGCGGTCCCGCGCTGATCCAGGTCGGGTTGCCCAGTCGCGCCGGGGTGCCGCCGACGATCCCTTCGAGGCCGGCTCCCGGGACCGTGACGACCGATTCGGCCGCGGCCGGCGGCCCGGCGGCGGCGAGGATGGCCGCGGCCAGCGGGTGTTCGCTCCGCGCCTCGAGCGCCGCGGCGACCTCGAGAACACTGTCGCCGGTGACGCCGTCGGCGGGCACGACCTCGGTGACCACCGGGCGGTTGCGGGTCAGCGTGCCGGTCTTGTCCAGCGCGACGACCCGGACGGCGCCCAGGGTCTCCAGCGCGGCGCCGCCCTTGACCAGCACGCCGAAGCGGCTCGCCGCGCCGACGGCCGCGATCACGGTCACCGGGACCGAGATCGCCATCGCGCACGGAGCGGCCGCGACCAGCACGACCAGCGCCCGCTCGAGCCAGGTGACCGGATCGCCGACCAGCGCGCCGAGCCCGGCGACCAGCACGGCCAGCACCATGACCGCGGGGACCAGCGGACGGGCGATCCGGTCGGCCAGCCGCTGCCGGTCCCCCTTCCGCCGCTGGGCGTCCTCGACCACCCGGACGACCTTCGCCAGCGAGTTGCCGTCGACCGTCGCGGTCGCCTCGACCGTGAGCACGCCGGTACCGTTGATCGCGCCCGCGTACACCCCGGCGCCCGGGCCGGTCTCCACCGGGACCGACTCGCCGGTGATCGCCGAGGTGTCCACAGCGGACCGTCCACTCAGGACAATTCCGTCGCTCGCGATCCGTTCCCCGGCGCGGATCAGCATGCGGTCGCCGATGCGCAGGTCCGCCGGCGCGATCGTCGACTCGCGGCCGCCGCGCACGACGCGGACCTCGTCGGGCACGAGGGCGAGCAGTGCTCGCAGGCCACGGCGGGTGCGCGCCAGCGAGTAGTCCTCGAGGGCCTCGCTGATCGAGAACAGGAAAGCCAGCATCGCCGCTTCGGCGAACTGGCCGAGCACCAACGCCCCCACGAGCGCGATCGTCATCAGGGTGCCGACGCCGACCCGGCGCTGGGCCAGGGCGCGCAGGGTGCCGGGCACGAACGTCCAGCCACCGGCCGCCGCGGCGGCCAGGAGCAGGCCGACCTCGCCGGGTCGCCAGTCCAGCCGGCCGGCGGCGAGTCCGCCGGCCAGCAGGATGCCCGCGATGCCGGCCAGGCGGATCTCGGGGACCTGCCAGAACCGCTGCCGGGCTTCGGGCGGGCCGGCCTCGTCGTGGTCGTCGCCGGGCCCGCAGCACGCGTCGCTCATGCCGGACCCGCCACCGGCGCGGCGACCGTCGCCAGCACCCGTCGTCCCGCGTCCGCGAGCCGGTACATCACCAGCTTCCCGTCCCGGCGCGAGGTCACCAGCCCGGCCGAGCGCAGCTGCCGCAGGTGGTGGGAGACGAGCCCCTGCGACGACCCGACGATCCACGCCAGGTCGCACACGCACAGCTCGTCGCCCACCGACAGGGCGTGCGCGATCCGCAGCCGCGTCGGGTCGCCGAGGGCGCGCAGCACTTCCGCGCGCGCCCGCAGCGCGTCGTCGCCGGGAAGCGCGACGCGGAGGGCCTCGGCGTGGTCTAGGTCCAGGCACAGCAGCTCACACCGATCGTCGCTCACCACTTCAATCTAACGTCCGTTGATATGTTGAGGCAACGGTGGGCCGCGGCACCTCGCTCCGCGCTGCCTGTCGAGTTACGGTCAGCCCGTTCGTCATCCTCTTCGACGGAGCACCACCGCCCGAGCCGGAGGACACGTGCAGTACATGCTGCTGATCTACAACTGCGACCGCCCCGAACCGGGCGACCCGCGCTTCCCTGCGGCCTTGGCCGCGGTGAACGCCTTCGCCGACGAGTGCCGGCGGCGGGGCGCGTTCGTCGCCGGGCACCCGCTGCAGGGCGAGCACACCGCGACCACGGTGGCCGTCCGCGAGGGCCGGACGCTGATCACCGACGGCCCGTTCCTCGAGACCCACGAGCACCTCGGCGGCGCCTACGTCCTGGACTGCGCCACGCTCGACGAAGCGCTCGAGCTGGCCGCGCTGTGCCCGATGGCCGCCGACGGCACCATCGAAGTCCGCCCGATCGCCGGCGTCCCCGACCTCGACCACCGGGCCTCGGCCGGCGCATGACCGCGGCGGCCGTCCTGCTGGAGACCTACCGCGAGCACCGCTCCCGGATGCTCGCCGCGCTGGTGCGCGTCCTGGGCGACTTCGAACTCGCCGAGGACGCCCTGCAGGACGCCTGCGCGCTCGCCTTGCGCAAGTGGGAGGCCACGACGCCGGACGACCCGGTCGCCTGGCTGCTGACCGCGGCCCGCACCCAGGCGATCGACCGCATCCGCCGGGCCCGCCGGGGCCGGGAGAAGCTCGCCGAGCTCGGCCCACCGCCGGAGGTGACGACCGTGGACCACGGCGATGAGCGACTGCTCGGCCTCGGGGACGAGCGGCTGAGCCTCATCTTCACCTGCTGCCACCCCGCCCTCGCCGAAGAAGCCCGCGTCGCCCTGACGCTGCAGGCCGTCGCGGGCCTGACCGCCGGGCAGATCGCCCGCACCTTCCTCGTCGCCGAACCCGCGCTGGCCCAGCGCCTGGTCCGGGCCAAACGCAAGATCCGCGACGCGCGGATCAGCCTCGACGTCCCCGCCGACCACCTCCTGCCCGAACGGCTCTCCGGCGTCCTCGCGGTCGTCTACCTGATCTTCACCCGGGGCTATACCGCCGGCCCGGACCGGCCGGAGTTCCGCGAACTGCAGCGGGAAGCGATCCGGCTGGCCAAGCTCGTCGCCACCCTGATGCCCGACGAGCCCGAGGCGCTCGGCTTGACCGCGCTGCTGCTCCTGCAGGACTCGCGCGCCGCCGCCCGCTACGACGCGGCCGGCGACGTCGTACTGCTGGCGGACCAGGACCGATCGCGGTGGGACCGCACCGAGATCGCCGAAGCGGCCGGGCTGCTGGAGAACGCGCTGCGGCTCGGCGCGCCGGGGCCGTACCAGCTGCAGGCCGCGATCGCCGTCCGGCACGCCCAGGCGCCCGCGGCCGAGCTGACGGACTGGGCGGGCATCGCCGGCCTCTACTCCCGGCTGCTGGAGCTGACCCCGTCTCCGGTGGTGGCGCTGAACCACGCCGTCGCGGTCGCCATGGCCACCACGCCGGCCGACGGGCTCGAGCTGATCGACCGGATCGACGGCCTCGACCGCTACCACCTGCTGCACGCCGCCCGCGCCGACCTCCTGCGCCGCCTCGGCCGGACCGCCGACGCGGCGGCCGCGTACCGGCGCGCCCACGACCTCGCCACCAAACCCGCCGACCGGCGCTACCTCGCGAGCCGGTTGCACGCCCTCGACACCGTGGAGAACCGATGAGGCTGTCCGTCCTCGACCAGGGCCACCGCCGCCGCGCGAAGGCGTTCTTCGCGCTCACGTCCAAGACGTCCGGCGTGGCCAGCCCCGACATCGTGAAGCTGCTGCTCTACCGGCCCGGCCTCTTCGCCCGCCCCCTGCTGGCCCTGACCGCCGAGGCGATGCGCGGCCCGTCCTACTGGACCGCGGCCGAGCGCGAGTACCTCGCCATGTCCACCGCGAAGGTGCACGAATGCCCGTTCTGTGCCGTCACCCACGCCGAGCTGGTCCGGATCGCCGCAACCGGCGAAATCGACCCGGACGACCCCGGCTCCGCCCGTCCCGCGCTGAAGGCCGTCCGCGCGTTCCTGGAGAACGTCAGCCAGGCCCCCGGCCACGTCGACGCCACGGTAGTCGCCGACCTGCCCCGCCACGCCGTTCTCGAAGCCCTGCGGGTGAACCTCGTGTGGAACATCGTCAACCGCCTGGCCAACGCGTTCGGCTTCGTACTGCGCGACGGCCAGCTCGAAACCGGAACCCGCTCCCTGCACCGGTTCGGCTACCGCTTCCCGGGCTTCCTGATCGCCGAAGGCCGCTACACCGATCTCGGCGACGCCGCGCGGAACCTGCGCCACGCCGTGCTGGAAACGCCCGGCGCCACGGACAAGGCGGTCCGTTCGGCCGCGCTGCTGGGTGAGGAGCTGCCGGAGCCGCTGAAGTCGTACGCCGCAAACGTTCGCGACGCGTCCTACAAGATCACCGACGCCGAGATCGACGCCCTGAAGGCGGCCGGCCACAGCGAGGACGCGATCTTCGAGGTGACCGCAGCGGCAGCGATCGGCGCGGCTTTGACCAGTTACGACGCCGGGCTCCGAGCTGTCGAGGCGTAGCAGGCGGGGAGGTCAGTTCCGGCACGTCCAGAGCGTGCCGATCTGCCGCGTGTTGTCGGTGCTGACCCCCGCGATCTGCCGCCCGTCGGCACTGATCGCCGTCGGGTACAGCGGGTAGGTGTTCCCGAGCTGGGGCAGCTGCAGCTGGCGGCCGTACTTCCACCGCGCCGGGAACCCGGACCGGTTCTTCGCCGCGACGACGCCGTTCGCCGCGAGGACCCCACCCTGGGCGTACGTGCTGTCAGGCAATGGGCGCTCACGTCCGGTCACCACGTCGATGAAGGTGAGCTGGTCGCCTTCGGCGCCGCCGCGGTCGGCGATCAGCACCCCGCCCACCAGGTCCGACGCGCGGTGCCCACCCGGCCCGATCACCGGGAACGACCGCACGACGGTGCCGTCCAGCCGGTAGACCGTCTGCACCTCGTCGCCGGCGAACCCCGCCGAGCCGAGAACGAATCCGAAGTCGTCCACCTTCAGCGCCATCGTGGACACCGGCCCGCCGTCGAGCACCCGCGGCGTCCGCGCGCCCGCCGGCCAGACGACGGCCCGGGACAGGCCACCCACCCAGGCGTACCCCGAGACGTCACCGCGGGCGTCGATGTCGGTCGCCCCGGAGCCCGGCTCACCCGGCTCCGCCAGGAACGTCGTCACACCACCCGACCGCACCGCGGCGCGCCGGATCCCATCGGCGAACTGCGACCCGACCATCACCCCACCGGAGTTGACCGCGGACGGGACGAACGCCCCCAGGTCCGTCGTGACACCGCCTCGCCACAGCAATCCGTGTTCGTCGTCGCCGAAATGCGACCGGCCGGAACCGACGAACGTGCCGCGGTCGTCGGTACCGGCGGGGTAGACCTCCTCGCCTGCGACCGCCCCGGGCAGCTCGGCCACCCGGCAAACGGCGGCCGGAGCGACCTCAGCCGCAGACGCCACCGCCGGCCCGGCGACCACTAGCACGCTCACGGCGGCCAGCAGTTTCAACCCTGTTCCCATGTTTTCTCCCCCGGTGAACTGGCGAGCCTGCGCGGACCCACCGAACCCCTCACGCTCGAGCGGCCCCTTCGGTTGAGTCTTCGGCGGACGCCGCCACCCGCCGCGGTGGCGCGTCAAGACGGCGTTCGAAGCCCGGCGCCGATGCTCGCCGGTTTTCCAGCCCCGAGCCAGTTTTGCTGGTCGGCGCCGAGCGATGGATGCGGGATACTCGGCGGATGGGCCACGGTCCCGACGAACCCGTTCGCGCGACGAACCTGGCTTCCGGCCACGTTGCCGGGCGCCTGACGCAGATCGGCACCGTCCACGGCGGCGTCCACCTGCACAACCCTCCCCGCCCAGTCGTGACTCTGCCGTACCGGACCGTGTCGATACCGCAACACGCCACGGCGCTCCAGCCCCGTGCAGCCACCGGCGAACTCGCACGCGTTCTCGAGCACGGCGACACCGCGGTCCTCACCTCGAGCAGCGCAGTGCGCGCCGGAGTGATCTCCGGGCTCGGCGGCGTCGGCAAAACTCAAATCGCGCTCACCTACGCGGAACAGGCATGGGCCGCAGGCGTGCTCGATCTGCTGGTCTGGGTGACAGCCGGGTCACGAGACGCGATCGTCTCCGCCTACGCCGAACTCGCGACCGAACTGGACGGTCACACCGATCCCGATCCCGACCGCGGTGCGCGACGCCTGCTCTCCTGGCTGGCCACGACCAAGGCGCGCTGGCTGATCGTGCTCGACGACCTCCAGCAGCCGCACGATCTCGACGGCCTCTGGCCGCCGGCCATGGAGACCGGGCGAGTCGTCGTCACCACCCGCCGCCGCGATGCCGCCTTGCGAGGCCCCTGGCGCCGCCAGATCGACATCGGCCTGTTCACGTCCCGAGAGGCGCACAACTACCTCCGCGACGCGCTCGCCGATCAACCGCTCCTGCGCGACGACATCACCGGGCTCGCGTCCAGCCTGGGGTGTCTGCCGCTGGCCCTGGCACAAGCCACCGCCTACATGATCGACCGCGACCTGTCGTGCACCGCCTACCTCGCACGGTGGAACGACCGTCACCGCCGGCTGGCCACGCTGTTCCCCGAAACGGACGGACTCCCGGACCAGCAACGGGCCACCATCGCCACGACGTGGTCCCTGTCCATCGAGCACGCGAGCCGGCTCGAACCCGCCGGACTGGCCCGGCCGATGCTCGACGTGGCCAGCGTGCTCGACGCCAACGGCATACCCACCGACGTTTTCGCCACCAGCGCCGTCACCGATCTGCTCACGACGATCACCGAGCGGGAGATCGACGCGGCGGAAGCCTACGATGCCCTCGGCTGCTTGCACCGGCTCAACCTGATCACCCGCAGCCAGGATTCGGCAGCTCGGGCCGTACGAGTCCACGCACTCGTGCAACGCGCCACTCGCGAGGCGATGCCGGACGCCTACCGCACGCGGATCACCCACGCCGCCGCAAACGCCCTGCTGGAGATCTGGCCTGAGATCGAGACCGATCCACAGCTCGGGCAGGTGCTGCGCGCCAACACCGCCACACTGGCCGAATGCAGCGGACCACACCTGTGGACACCGGACGCGCACAACGTCCTGCTCCGCGCGGGCAAGAGCCTCGGCGACGCCGGACTGACGATCGAGGCCCGTACGTACTTCACGGAGCTGCGCTCAGCCGCCGAACAACAACTCGGCCGCGCCCACCCCAGCACGTTGACCATCCGCCACGGTCTCGCCCGTTGGCAAGGTGAAGGAGGTGATCCCGCCGCGGCGGCTGCGGAGTTCCAGAGGGTCCTCGAAGACCGGATCCGGGTGCTGGGCCCCGACCACCCCGACACCCTGAGAACCCGGTACAGCCTCGCCGACTGGCGGGCCCGCACCGGCGACCCCGCCGGCGCAGCCGAGGAGTACGAACAACTCCTCGACAACCAGCTCCGCATCCTGGGGCGCGACCACCCGGACACGTCGAACACCCGAAACAACCTGGCCTACTGGCGGGGCGAGGTCGGCAACCCCGCAGCTGCGGCTGCCGAATTCGAACGACTTTTCGACGAGAGGCTTCGCACCTTGGGCCCGGACCACCCCAAAACCTTGCGCACGCTGAACAATCTCGCCTACTGGCTGGCCGCATCCGGCAACCCCGCCGGCGCAGCCGCTGCCCTCGACCGGCTCGCACACTGGCAAGAAAGCAATGACCGCTGAGAGCGCGACGCCAGACGCAAAGAAGGCCCAGGTCGTTGACCTGGGCCTCTGCTCCCCCGCTTGGACTCGAACCAAGAACCCTCCGGTTAACAGCCGAATGCTCTGCCAGTTGAGCTACAGGGGAATGTCGCTCACTTCCGGTGCCGGTCTCTCCGACCGACAAGAGAAACCTTAGCCCATGCCCCAACCCCGCCTCACACCACCCCCCACTTGGCGCAACCGCCACCGGAGTCCCGGTTTTCCTGGACAATGGACAGTCGGACGACCTGACGACGGAAGGCGTGGACGCGGATGAAGAAGTTCCTGCTGGGGGCGGGCCTGGGGTACGTACTGGGCGCCAAGGCAGGCCGGGGGCGGTACGAGCAGCTCGTGCGCACCTACCGCCGGGTCGTCGATCACCCCATGGTTCAAGGGGCCGCCGGGGTTGCGCGGGCGAAGATCAGTGAGAAGGTGCGCCGCTAGGCCTGGGCCACGAAGAACACCCGGCGGAACTCGAACCACGTGGTGCCGTCGGGGCGGGTGGGGTACGCCGACGCCAGGCGGGGGGCCAGTTCCGCGCGGAACCGGTCCCATTCGTCGTCGGCCAGTGCGGCGCGGACCGGGCGCAGGGCCGTTCCGGTGATCCACTCCAGCACCGGGTTCTCGCCGCGCAGGGGCTGCAGGTACGTCGTCTCCCAGGCGTCGACGGCGCAGCCCGCGTCGGCCAGGAGGTTCGCGTAGCCGAGGGGGCTGGAGACCGCGTCGTCCTCGCGCAGGACGACGTCGGCCAGCCGGGCCGACCAGGCCGGGGAGGCCGCGAGTTCCCGCGTCAGCGCGTGCGAAGGCGCGTTGAAGTTGCCCGGCACCTGAACCGCCAGGTAAGCGCCCGAAGGCAACGAAGCAGCCCAGCGGCGGAGCAGCGCGTCGTGGTCCGGGACCCACTGCAGGACGGCGTTCGACACCACGACGTCGGTGTCCGGTGCCGGCGTCCAGTCGCGGACGTCGAACACCGTGGCGTCGAGGCCGCGGGCGCGTGCGGCTGTCACCATTTCGGGTGAACTATCGCCGCACTCCAGGGCCGCGCCGGGCCAGCGATCCCGAAGAGAAACAGTCAGGTTCCCCGGGCCGCAGCCGAGGTCGACCACGCGCCGGGGCGACGAAGCCGCGATGCGCGAGACGAGGTCGTGGAACGGCCGGGCCCGCAGGTCGGCGTAGTCGAGGTACTTCGCGGGATCCCACACGGTCGCCTCCAGCAAGCAGTACGCCTGTACTGAGTACGAGCGTACTGCTATTCGGCGGGGTTGACCAGCTTCGCGGCGGCCTGCTCGGCGATGGCCGCCACCAGGGTGGCGTCGGTGCCGGGGTCCGGGCGGACCTGCAGGACCGCGCCGTCGCGGCCCGGGATCTTGCGCTGGACGAACCACGCTCCCCCGGACCCGATCTCTTGCCGGTGCCGTGAGCGGATCGAGCCCTCGACGCGCTGGTAGGCCTCGCGCGGCACCTTGCCCGGCTCCGGCAGCCGGAAGCGGACCGGTGGCAGGTCGGCCAGCACGACTGCCGCACCCGCGGTGCTCTCCTCGGCCGACTCGGTCAGCGTGAACACGCCGTCGGACCAGGTCGCCTTGGCGACCAGGTGCCAGCCGACGCGCCGCGCGCCGTCGCCGTCCGGGACCCACAGGCCCAGCGCCGTCACGACCAAGTGGCCGCCGCCCTCGACCGGGGCGCTGTCGACGACGTCCTCACCCGGCGAGAGCGTGCCCGGGAAGTCGGGCGGCGTGCGGTCGCCCAGCAACCGGCGCAGGAAGCTCATCTCAGCCCCACGCGCCGGCGGCCGCCTGCTCGCCCAGCGACTTCTTGTACTGCTCGAGCGCGACGAGGTCGCCGAACAGCGCGCGGTAGTCGTCCGGCGCTTCGACCGGCGACAGCCGCTGCAGCTTGCCCTTGATCTCCGCGATCTGGCGGCCGACGAGCCCCTCCTGCAGCCGCGCGAGGATCGACGAGATGTACCGCGAGTCGACTTCGTCCTTGGCCTGCAACGGTTCCACGGCCAGCTCGGACAGCACCCGCCGGACCGTCCCTTCCGGGCAGTGCGGGGCCGCGGCGTCCAGCAGCGCCGGGCCGGTCAGGCCGGAACCCGCGCCACCCGCCTTGAGCACGGCCTCGTGCACCGCGACGTACACCGGGTGCGTGAACGCCTCCAGCGGCAGGGCGTCGTACTCCGGCCCGGCGATCGCCGGCTGCTGCAACGCGGCCTTCAGCGCCTCGCGCTGCACGGCGAACCGCGGGTCCTTGGGCGCCGGGCGAGCGACGTCCTGCTTCGCCGGGGCCGACGGGGCCTCGGCGCGCGCGGACTGGCGCAGCGGCGCGCCCCCGCGCTTGTCGGTCGCGCCCGCACTGCCGCGGACCCGGTTGACCACCTGGGCGACGTCCTGCCAGCCCACCCACCAGGCGAGCTTCGACGCGTAGCCGTCGCGGGCCGCGCGGTCCTTGATCGACGCGACCATCGGCACCGTCTTCTGCAGCGCCGCGACCTGGCCGTCGACCGAGTCGAGGTCGTAGTTCTTGAGCGTGCTGCGGATGACGAACTCGAACAGCGGGGTCCGCCGCGCGACCAGGTCCTTCACCGCGCTGTCGCCCTTGGCCAGGCGCAGCTCGCAGGGGTCCATGCCGTCCGGCGCGACCGCGATGTAGGTCTGACCGGCGAACGTCTGGTCGCCTTCGAAGGCTTTCAAAGCAGCCTTCTGGCCCGCTTCGTCGCCGTCGAAGGTGAAGATGACTTCGCCGCGGAAGGCGTCGTCGTCCATCATCAGCCGGCGCAGCACCTTCATGTGGTCCTCGCCGAACGCCGTGCCGGACGACGCGACCGCCGTCGGCACGCCCGCCGCGTGCATCGCCATCACGTCGGTGTAGCCCTCGACCACGACCACCTGGTGCCGCTTCGCGATCTCGCGCTTGGCCAGGTCGAGGCCGAACATGACCTGCGACTTCTTGTAGATCGGCGACTCGGCGGTGTTGAGGTACTTCGCCGAGATCCGGTCGTCGTCGAACAGCCGCCGCGCGCCGAAGCCGACGACTTCGTTGCCGACGTCGCGGATCGGCCAGACCAGGCGCCGGTGGAAGCGGTCCATCGGGCCGCGCTGGCCCTCCTTGGACAGGCCCGCCGTCAGCAGCTCCTTGACCTCGAACCCGCGCGTGAGCAGGTGCTTGGTCAGCTTGTCCCAGCCGCCGGGGGCGTAGCCGCAGCCGAACGTCTTGGCCGCGGCGGCGTCGAACCCGCGCTCGGACAGGAAGTCCCGCGCGGCGCGCGCCTCGTCGGTGACCAGCTGCTCGGCGTAGAACTCCTGGGCCGCGCGGTGCGCCTCGATCAGCCGGCTGCGGCTGCCGCGGTCGCGCTGGATCGTCGCGCCGCCGCCTTCGTAGGTGAGCCGGATGCCGACCCGGTCGGCCAGTCGCTCGACGGCCTCCACGAAGGTGATCAGATCGATCTTCTGGATGAACTTGATCACGTCGCCGCCCTCGCCACAGCCGAAGCAGTGGAAAGTGCCGTGCGTCGGGCGGACGTTGAACGACGGGGTCTTCTCGTTGTGGAACGGGCAGAGGCCCTTCAGGCTTCCGCCACCGGCGCGGCGCAGCGCCACGTACTCCCCGACGACCTCGTCGATCCGGTTCCGCTCGCGCACCTCCGCGATGTCGCTCTCCCGAATCCGTCCTGCCACGTCATCCACTCTAGTCGTGCCGGTTGCGGCACACTCGGGGCATGGCCTCCACGCCCACCGCCCAGGACACCCTCGCCGCGGAGTTCGCCGCGCACCGCAGTCACCTGATCGGGGTGGCCTACCGGCTGACCGGCACGCGCGCCGACGCCGAGGACGCGGTCCAGGAGTCCTGGCTGCGACTGGCCGGGCTCGACGACGCCGGCCGCGCGGCCATCCGCGAGCTGCGCGGCTGGCTGACCACGGTCGTCGGCCGGATCTGCCTGGACCGGCTGAAGTCGGCCGCCACGCAGCGAGAGCGCTACGTGGGCAACTGGCTCCCGGAGCCGGTCGTCACGCCGTTCGGGCGGCCGGTGAGCGAGGACCCGCTCGAGGTCGCCGTGCGCGACGACGGGCTGCGGATGGCCGCGCTCGTCGTGCTCGACAAGCTGACCCCGGAGCAGCGCGTCGCCTTCGTGCTGCACGACGCCTTCTCGGTGCCGTTCGCCGAGATCGCGGACGCGCTCGGCGTTTCGGTCGAGGCGGCGCGCCAGCACGCGTCCCGCGGCCGCAAGGCCCTCGCCGACGCCGATCCGGCCCCGCGGGTGCCGCTGGACGACCAGGCGAAGATCCTGGAGAAGTTCGTCGTCGCCCTGCAGGCCGGCGACATCCGGGCGATGACCGAGCTGCTGGCCCCGGACGTCGTGCTCGTCGGCGACTCGAACGGCAAGGGCCGGACCACGCGCCAGCTCATCGTCGGCGCGGACAAGATCGCCCGGTTCTTCGTGGGCCTCACCAGCAAGTACCCGCCCGGGGTGCTCACCGGCGGCACGCCGGTGCTCGTCAACGGCGATCTCGGGGTGTACCTCGCTCCGCAGCCGGGCCAGGACGGCTTCTTCGCCCTCGACGAGCACGTGCAGGCGATGACCGTCCGCGACGGGAAGATCGTGGCGATCTACGACGTGGTGAACCCGGACAAGCTGGCCCGGATCACGCGTCCCGGCGACGCGCCCGCGTGATCCCGCCCGCCAGCAGCAGCACGGCGAAGGCCCCGAAGTAGGCCAGCGCCCAGCCCGGCGGCAGCGGCGAGTCGGACAGCACCGTGGCGTTGCCGCCGTCCCGGCCCGCGTTCGCCTCGCCGGTGCCGCTGAGGAACTTCGTGACGGCGTTCAGCGGCAGCCACCGGTGGATCGCCTGCCCGGCCCGCGGGATCAGCTGGACGACGTTCTCCGCCATCAGCGGGTAGGCCACGAGCACCGCGACCGCCCCGGCGGTGTGGCGCACGAGCAGGCCGACGCCGACCCCGCAGACGGCGGCCAGCGCGAACACCGGCCCGGTGCCGGCGACGATCGTCCAGTCCGCGGCGCTGTCCAGGGCCAGGTCGGCGTCCGGGGTGAGCACCCGGGCGACCAGCCAGGCCGTGAACGCGGCCGCTTCGCCGATCCCGAACGCGTACCCGGCGACGAGGGCGGCCTTGGCCAGCAGCACCGGCGTCCGGCCGGGCACGGCTTGGAAGGTGCCGTGGATCGTGCCGGAGTGGTACTCGCTGGTCACCGCGAGCGCGCCCAGCACCAGCACCGCGACCAGCGCGAGCTGGTAGCCGAACTGGGTGCTCGCGACGGTGGGCGGCAGCCGGGACTCGGTGGCGGTGAGCGCCGTGAGCGCGGCCGGGAAGGCCAGCGCGACGAGCGCGAAGAGGCCGCACACCCAGGGCGTGGCGATGCTGAAGAGCTTGATCCGTTCACTGGCGACGAGGTGCATGCGCAGAACGGTCCCGCGGCGGACCCCGGCGGCGCGTCCACCCGGGGTCCGATCCCCGGTGTCCTACGGCAGCGGGACGCGGCAGGCGTCACCCGAGGTGAACCCCTGGTCGACGATGCCGAGCGCGCTGTTCATCCGGGCGCGGGAGTTCTCCAGCGCGATCTGGTAGGTCAGCTCGACGACGCCTGCGCGGCCGAACTCGCGCTCGAGCTCCGCGACCTGCTCGTCGGTCACCGTGACCCGCTCGCCGGACATCGCGTCGGCGTAGGCGATCGCGAGGCGTTCCTGGTGGCTGAACGCGGGCGACGTCGCGTAGTCGTCGATCTTCTTCAGCCGTTCGACGTCCAGGCCGTCGTGCTTCTGCAGCATGGTGCCGAAGTCGACGCACCACGAGCAGCCGATCCGGGTCGCGACCCGGTAGACGGCGAGTTCGCGGACGTTCACCGGCAGCTTCTTGGCGGCGCGTTCCACCAGCAGTTCGTGCGCGAGGTTCGCGCGCAGCAGGCCGGGGTGGTGCGCGACGACGGCCATCGGCTCCGGCACGGCGCCGTAGCGGCGGCCGGCGATCCGGTAGCACAGCTTGAGGAGCGGTCCGGCTTCGGTGGTCTTCTTCGCGGTGATGCGCGGCATGTCCGTTCTCCTTCGTCTCGGTCACGAGGGGGACGAGACGGCTCCGGCGGACGTGACAACGGGCGCTGTGAGCCAGGCCACCAGCAGCACGGCGGCCGCGCCCGCGAACACGACGGTCAGGCCCGGCGCCGCCAGCCCGCCGGTCGTGGCCAGCGCCAGCCAGCCGAACACCGCGGCGCCGGCCAGGCCGCCCGCCTGCCGGGCGAAGGTCAGCGACCCCAGCGTGACGCCCAGCAGCGCGCGGTCCGCCCGCGTCTGGCCCAGCACGGTGTAGGCGGAGGTGCAGACGGCGAAGGCGGCGCCGATCGCGAACAGCCCCGGGACGAGCAGCCACGGCGCGCCGTCCAGCGCGGCCGCCGCGGCGATCGCGGCGAGGCCCGCCGTGCCGAGCAGGCAGCCGGAACGACCCCACGCAGTCATGTCCGGGTGCCGGCGGGCCAGCGCGGCGAAGGACGCGGAGAGGGCGAGCTGCCCGGCGGTCATCGCGACGAGCAGCAGCCCGGTGCCGGCCGCGCCGGAGCCGAGCGCGGCGACCAGCGCGACGTAGGTGAAGGTGCCGTAGAGCCCGGCGCCCGCCAGGCCGTTGACCACCACCGCGCGCTTGAGGACGGCGTCCGCGAAGACCTTGGGCGAGATCAGGGGGTTCGGCGTGCGGCGCTGCCGCCGGACGAACAGGAACCCGGCCGCGACGGCGGCCACCGCCAGCACCGGCGTCCACAGTGGACTCCGGGCGAGGTCGTCGAAGGTGCCGAGCGCCACCACCGCGGACCCCGCGACGGCCAGTAGCGCGCTGCCCGGTACGTCGAGCTTTTCCCTGGTGCCACGGGGTTTCGCGGGCAGTCCGCGCCACCCGAGCAGGAGGGCGGGCACGCACAGCGGCAGGTTGACCAGGAAGATCCACCGCCAGCCGGGGCCGGCCGCGAGCAGCCCGCCCAGCGGCGGCCCGCCGAGGGTCGCGGCCGCGAAGACGGCGGTCTGCCAGCCCTGGCGGCGCAGCAGCTCGTCGCGCTCGAACAGTTCGCCGAGCGCGCTCATCGCCGTCACGACCAGGCCGCTCCCGCCCAGCCCCTGCAGCGCGCGGGCGGCGATCAGCGACCCGATGTCGGGCGCGGCAGCGCACCACGCGGAGGCGGCGGCGAACACGAGGACCGACGCGGCGAAGGACGCCCGGCGGCCGTGGAGGTCACCGAGCCTGCCGTGCAGCGGGGTCGCGATGGTCAGGGTGAGCAGGCCCGCGGCGGTCACCGCGACCAGGCCGGTGCGGGCGTGCAGGTCGGCGCCGATCGAGGGCAGGGCCGAGGTGACGATCAGGCCGTCGAGCTGGGCCATGGCCATGCCGAGCAGGAGCCCGGCGAACGCGAGGTTCCGAGATGCGTGCATAAAGCACACGTTATAGCGTGCGTTGTGCACACATCAAGCGACGGTGGCCCCGCCCTCTTCCGCCTGGTCCGCCACTGGGCCCGCCAGTGGGCCCCGGACGTCGTCGAGCGCTTCGCCGCCGACGCGCCGCCGACGTGGACGGTGCCGAACCTCTTCGTCATCCAGGCGATCGACGGCGCGGCAGCCGACGAGGTCACCGTCGCGGACGTGGCCCGCCAGCTGGGCATCGACCGCTCGGTGGCCAGCCGGATGACGACCGAAGCGGCCCGCGACGGCTTCGTGACGCGCTCGACGTCGACCCGCGATGCACGCCGCGCGGTGCTGACGCTCACCGGCGAGGCCCGGGAGTTCCTCGCGGCTTCACGAGCCCACCAGCGGCAGGCGTTCGAGGCACTGGTGGGGCACTGGCCTGCCGAGGACCGCGAACGGTTCGCGGGCTACCTGAGCCGGCTCGCGGGCGAGGTCCTCGGCTGAGACCGGCCACCGGCTTGTGATCACGCCGGGAAGCGGCTTGGGTGGGCGGGTATGAACCCGGCTCACCCGACAGTGCTCCCGCGGATGGTGGTGCGCGACGTCGTCGCCGCCGTCGCGTTCCTGCGCACGGTGTTCGGCGCCACCGGCGAGACCGAGAGCGGGCGGCCCGCCGAAATCCGCATCGGCGACTCGCCCCTGCTGGTGTCCGCGGAAGGCGAGCGCGAGCTCTTCCCCGCATTCCTCTACGTCTACGTCGCCGACGCGGACGACACGTACCACCGCGCGCTCGACTGCGGCGCGACGAGCCTCGAGGAACCGGTGGACCAGCCCTACGGCGACCGGCGGGCGATGGTCCGCGACCCGTTCGGCAACGTCTTCCAGATCGCCCAGCGCCGCGGCTGACGTTGTAACGCGGTGCCGGTCGCGCGGCGACTCCGTGGCGTAGTCCGCCTGCGAAGGAGCCCCGTGAACCCGGAATTCGGGCCGTACCTCATCGAACGGCCGATCGCGCGCGGCGGCATGGGCGAAGTCCTGCGCGCCCGCGACACCCGGCTGGACCGGGTGGTGGCGCTGAAGGTGCTGCCACCCCACCTCGCCGCCGACGAGGAGTTCCGCGAACGCTTCCGCCGCGAAGCGCACGCGGCGGCCCGGCTGCGCGAGCCGCACATCGTCCCGATTCACTCGTTCGGGGAAATCGACGGCCGCCTGTACCTGGACATGCAGCTCGTCGAAGGCGAAGACCTGGCGACGCGGCTGAGCACGCGCGGGCCGATGGACCCGGCCGACGCCGTCGACGTCGTCGGCCAGATCGCCCAGGCCCTCACCGCCGCGCACGCCGAAGGGGTCGTCCACCGGGACGTCAAGCCGTCGAACATCCTCCTGACCGGCACCGGCTTCGCCTACCTGGTGGACTTCGGGATCGCGCGGTCGCAGGAGTCGACGAGCGGGCTGACCGGCGCGGGCGCGGCGATCGGCACGCTCGACTACATGGCTCCCGAGCGGTTCACCGGGGCCCGGCCCGACCAGCGCGTCGACGTCTACGCCCTGGCGTGCGTGCTCCACCAGTGCCTGACCGCCACCAAGCCGTTCGCCGCGACGACCGCGGCGTCCCTGCTCCACGCCCACCTGAACCAGGCGCCACCGCGCCCGAGCCTGCTGCGCCCGGGGATCCCCCCGGCGCTCGACGGCGTCGTGGCCCGGGGCATGGCGAAGAGCACGGACGACCGGTACCCGACCGCCGCGGCGCTCGCGGCGGGCGCGAACGCCGCCCTCGGCTCGCCGACGGCACCGCTGGGCTACGTGGCTCCGCTGGCCGAGACCCGGGCCTTCACCAGGCTCGAACCGGAGACCGCGCCGCGGCGGACCGGGCTGCTGATCGCGCTCACGATCGTCGTCGTGCTCCTGCTCGGCGGGGCCGGCACCGTGCTCGCACTCCCCGCCCTGCTGTCCCGGACCCCGGCCGGGACGCCGACGCCGGCACCGCTCGCCGCACCGGTTCCGGTGCCGGTCCGCACGACCGCGTCGACGACCGTGCCCGTCGCGGTGACCACGGCCGGTGCGAGCCGGCCCGCCCCGGCCGACCTCGCCGGGTTCGTCGTCCACTACTACGGGCTGATGCCGGACACCGCCGCCGGCTGGGAGCTGATCGGCCCGAACCTGCGGCTGCGGACGCGGGACAGCTACGACAAGTTCTGGAGCAAGTTCAGCGGTGCCGAGGTCGTCGGGTCGCCCGCGGTCGAGGGCAGCACGGTGACCGCGCGGATCCGGCTGCACTACCGCGACGGCCGCCCGGACAGCACCGAAACGCACGTGCTCGGGCTCGCCGTGCAGGACGGCGAGCTGCGCATCGACTCCGACGCCCTCGCCAAGAGCCGCTGACTACTCGCCGGTGCTGCCGTCGATCGACTCCCGGAGGAAGTCGGCGTGGCCGTTGTGGCGCGAGTACTCCTCGACCATGTGCACCAGGATCCAGCGCAGGGTCGGGGTGCCGCCGTCCCGCAGCGAGCGCCGGGCCCGCCGCGTCAAGTCGCCGTTCGCCTCCCGCACCGCCGTCCGCGACCGCTCGACCGCTTCCTCCCACAGCAGGCGAAGCTGCTCCGGGGTGTCGTCCGCGGCGGAATCCCAGTCCCAGTCCGGGGTCGCCGCCCAGTCGACCGCGTCGAACGGCGGCATCCGGTCGTGCTCGGACCACACGAACGAGAACCAGTTGTCCTCCACGTAGGCGAGGTGCTTGAGCAGCCCGCCGAGGGTCATCGTGGACGGCGCCACCCGCGCGCGCAGGCCCGCTTCGTCCAGGCCCGCGCACTTCCAGGCCAGGGTCGCGCGGTGGAAGTCGAGGAAACCGAGGAGGGTCGCGGCTTCGTCGCCGTCATAGGGCGGTTCGGGCCGGCCCTGGTCGTCCGCAGAGGTCACGGGCGCCGACTCTACCGAAATTGTCGGACCCCTCCGCTAGGTTCCGATCATGGCTCAATTCGTACTGGTACCGGGCGCCTGGCTCGGTTCGTGGGCGTGGGACGAGGTGGTCCCGCGCCTGCGCGAGGCCGGCCACGGCGCCCACGCGGTGACCCTGTCCGGCGTGGCCGAGCGGCGTGGCGAGCCGGTCGGCGGGCAAACCCACGTGCAGGACATCGTCGGCGTCGTCGAGCGCGGCGACCTGCGCGAGGTCGTGGTGGTGGGGCACAGCTACTCCGGCATCCCGGCCGGCCAAGCGGCCGAACGGATCGGCGACCGGCTGAACCGGGTGGTGTTCGTGGACTCGAACGTGCCCACCGCCGGCGAGTCCTTCACCTCGCACTGGTCCCCCGAACGGGTCGCGGAGCTCACCGCGCGCGGCTTCTGGCCGCCGTTGCCGGCGGAAGACTATGCGGGGCAAGGGCTTTCCGGCGAGGCGATCGCCCGGATCGTCGGCGGCTCGACCCCGCACCCGGCGGCGTCGCTGACCGATCCGGCCGTGCTTTCCCGCCCGCTCGGCGAACTCCCGGCGACGTACCTCAAGTGCTTGCTCGACGGGGACACCCCGAGCCCGGACGTCGTCGCGCTCCTGGAAAGCGACCGCTGGGAGCTCGTGGAGCTGGCCACCGGTCACTGGCCGATGTTCTCGAAACCCGAAGAGCTGGCCCGGATCCTGCTGGCGGCGGCGTGATCGCTCAGGGCGTCAGCGGGCGCACGTCCCAGATCCACACCCCGCCGACGAACTCCGCGGGCTTGCGCAGCAGCAGTTCCACTGTGGACTTGAGGGCTTCCTGGTTCTGCCGCGGGCCGACCACGAGCACGTCGGCCTTCCAGTACCGCAGGTCGTCCAGGGCCTGGGTGCGGTCCGCTTCGGTGACGTCGGCGGCCTGACCGGTGCGCTCGACCTCCGCGAACAGGTCCGACGTCGGCCGCGGGACGGCGCCGTAGCGGCCGCGGCGGTCGTCCGCCGAAGTCGGGCCGACGAAGTAGCCCTCCGGCATCGGGTAGCCGAGGCCGGCGTCGACCTGCCAGTGCAGCGGCTCGGCTTCGCCGGTGCTCGGCAGCGGGACGGGAACCAGCGAGCCGCCGGGAGCGATGTACTGGCGCCAGATGCCGTCGGCGAAGAAGGGCGGCGAAAGCGGGCGCTGGTGCGTCACCAGCTCCGTCGGCGCGATCGGGAGCAGCACGGCGACGACGGCGCCGATCCAGAGCATCTTCAAGGGAAAGCGAGGTTTGCCTTCGAGCGGTTGCGGCAGCTCGGCCGCCGCCGTCCAGACGCGGTGCGTCGCGATCGCCAGTAGCCCGCCGACCACGGGGATGCAGCCCATCGCGAGCCGGGACTCGATGAGCGAGTCCAGCAGCGGCAGCTGGCCCAGCCACTTCCACAGCCCCGGGACGCCGGTGTCCTGGTGCGCCACCGTGATTTCGACACCCAGCGAAAGGAAGGCCATCACGTACATCGTGATCGCGAGCGCTCGCGAAACGACGTCGCGCCACAGCCAGATCGTGAGCACGACCATGAGCACGATGAGCGGCCAGCCGAAGAACGCGTTCTCTTCGGTGCGGTTCATCGAGACGTCCGCGGCCGCCTCCGGGGTGCCGGCGATCGACTGCGTCGCGAAGCGCGTGAGCGCCGCGGTGTCGTTGCCCGCCGAACCGTGCAGGAGGGAGTGGAAGCTGTACGGGCCGAAGAACTGCCAGTACAACGGGAATCCGGCGATGAGCAGTGCGACGACCGCGCCGATGCCGACCCCCTTGCCCAGCGGCGCCAGCATGCCGCGGATTTCCGCGCGGCGCGGGATCAGGTAGGAGATCGCGAAGACGAGGAAGGTGAGCGCGAAGATCGCCAGCGGCTCTTCGCCGAGCAGGATCTGCCACGCGACGAGGACGCCGAGCACGATGCCGTTGCGCACCGAGCGTTCGCCGTGCGCGATCTGGATGGTCTTGAGGGCGATGAACGGCATCACGAACAGCACGACGAAGTTCGGGTGCGCGTTGCCGTGCGAGATCATCGGCGGGGCGAAGCCGCAGAAGGCGCCGCCGATCGCGGCCGCGGTCCGGTTCGGCACCAGGTGGCGGGAAAACACCCAGTACCAGCCGAACGCGGTGCCGGCGAGGCCGGCGGTCAGGACGATGGCCCAGGTGAGCGTCGCGCCGAAGGTCAGCGTGATCGGCGCGAGCGGGATGTTCAGGCCGAACATCGCCGCGTTCGCCGCCATGTTCACGCCGAGCGGGTAGTTCTGCAGGTCCGTGGTGAACGGGTTCTGGAAGTGCAGCACGGACTTCGCGACGACCGTCGAGTACCACTCCCACTGGCTCTGGTCGGACGCGCCGTTCCAGAGGTAGCCGCGCTTGAGGTCGAACCAGAGCCCGTTGTAGAGCAGGATCGTGAAGAGCAGGAAGCCGCCGCCGATGGCGGTGTCCTGCCACGCCCAGCGTTTCGGGCCGGTGGGTGCTTCGGGGGCGGGCGGGACGAGCTCGGGGACGGCTTCGGACTTCAAGCTCACGGTTCGACCACCCTGGCGAAGAAGTAGAGGGCACCCGTGGCGGCGTGCCGGACCAGCAGCAGGAACGGCCGGTCGACCGTGACGACGACCGGTTCGTCGATGATCATCGAGGTGAGCCGCATCGTCAGCGCGGTCGCCGCGGCCCCTTCGAAGCCCTGTTCGTCGACGCGCAGCACCGCCTGGTGCAGCACTTCGGAGACGGTCAGCCGCGGATCCGGGGAAAGCCCGGTCAGGTCGGCTTCGTCGGTGAACATCGTCCGCACGCCGAGCCCGCGCAGCACGCCGGTCAGCGAGCTGGGCACGTCGAGCGAAACTTTCGGGAGCGCGAGCTCCACCGGCTTGAAGCGGATTTCGCCGAGCAGGCTCGCCAGCTTCGCCTGGTCGAGCGCGGCTTCGGCGTCGGCGAGGTCGCCGTCGGGCAGCAGCACGACCGCCTGCAGCCCACCGCCCCCGGCCAGCTGCACGGCTTGCCAGCCGTCCGCGTGCGCGTAGCCGACGCTCTCGCTGAGCCACATGGTCGGCACGTCCCGGGTGCCGGCGGGCGCGTGGAAGGGCGCGTCGGAGGTGTTGGCCTCGCGGAACGGCAGCTTCCAGGCGGCCTTCAGGTACAGCGCGTTGACCAGCACGGCGGCGACGTCCCGATCGATCGACCCGGGCGGCAGCAGCTGCGGGATCAGCCCCCGCGTGGTCTGCCCGACATCGTCGTTGATCAGCGCCCGCGCGGCCTCGGGTTCCCGCTCGAAAGGCGCACTGGCGACGGCGGCCCCGGGCCACCCGGCGAGTTCGCTCTTGAAGGAGTCCTCGAGCGGCAGCCGGT
This sequence comes from Amycolatopsis sp. cg9, assembly GCF_041346945.1. NCBI lineage: Bacteria > Bacillati > Actinomycetota > Actinomycetes > Pseudonocardiales > Pseudonocardiaceae > Amycolatopsis > Amycolatopsis sp. cg9. The sequence continues at coordinate 9,936,451 of NZ_CP166850.1, forward strand.
CGTCGGCCCACAGCGTGTTCGCGACGGCCAGTTCGGGCTGCTCACCACGCTCTTCCCCGAGCCGGGCGGCCTCCTTGAGCAGACCGGTCTGCTCCCCGACCAGGGCGACGAGCTCCTCACGGGTCCGCCCCCGCGCGGCGAGCGCGGCGAGGGTGAGCGCACTGGCCACCGAATACGGCGAGAAACAGCTGTTCCCGCCCTCGGCACCGAGGGCCCCGTGAACGGCGAGGGCGAACCGGAGGTGGCTGTCCGTGGCCATGCGGGCGAGACTACCGGAACGCCCCACCCCACCGGGCGGCCACGCGCAACTCCGCCCACCGGTGACAAATCCCCCGCCGGCCGACGCGGAGAAGGGTGCTAGTGCGGCTCCCCCGAATGCCCGGCGGCCTCACCACCGGTGAGCGGAACCCCCAGCTCGCAGCGGCGGATGGCTCCGGCTCGCGCGCGCTCATTTCGCACGCTGGCCCGCCGCCGGGCTCGCGGGAATGGGCCCGCCCGAACCGCCGGCCCACACCATTACCCCAGCCGCACCCCCGCTAAGCCGGCTCAAGCTGGGAGCGCCGACTCGGACCGTCGCCGGCCACGCACCTCCGCGAGTCGGCCCAGGCCGGGAGCCGCCACCCTCGCGGAGCCAACGTAGGCCCCGAGCGCCGCCCCGGCGCCCGCCGAAGCGGCCGACCCGGCCGCCCGCGAAAGCCACCGCGGCCCCAACGAATCACCGACGCTCAGCGGTGCAAGCGGGTCACGTGCCACGAGTACCACACGTGGGCCTGCGCGTCCGTCAGCGAAGCGACCTGGTCGATCACCACCCTCAGCAACCCCGCGTCGTCCTTCGCCGCGTTCCAAGCCGGGACGAACAGCGGATCCAGTGACTCCGGTGCCCGGCGGGCCAGTGCGTGGACCAGCTCCGCCAGCAGCTCGCGCTGGCCCTCCTGCATCGCCAGCCTTCGGCGGTCGCTCATCACGTACCGCAGCGCCAGTGCCTTCAGCAGCGCCACCTCCGCGGCCACCTGTTCCGGGACCGCCAGCCGGGCGCCGTAACCGCTCAAGGGGCTCGTGCCGAATGCCGCTCGGGTGCCTGTGACCGCCGCTGTCGTGAAGCGGCCGACCAGTTCGCTCGTCAGTCTCTTCAGCGCGACCTGGGCGCCCGGTGAGCCGTCCGGCTCCGCCTCCGCCAGGGCCGCCACCGCGGGCAGGGCCAGCAGCTCCGTCGCCGCGTTCTCCAATGTGGACACCGACTGGGACGAGAAGTGCTTGGCCGCGGCTTCCGCGACCGCCGCGCGCTCGTCCGGGTGGGCCAGTACGCGGAGCTTGATCCGGCCGGCCAGCACGCCGTCCTCGACGTCGTGGACCGAGTACGCCACGTCGTCCGCCCAGTCCATGATCTGGGCCTCCAGGCAGGTGCGCTCTTCGGGCGCGCCCTCGCGGAACCACGCGAACACCGCGGTGTCGTCCGGGTACACGCCGTACTTCGCCGTGCCCGGCTTGCGGGGCCACGGGTACTTCGTCGTCGCGTCCAGGCACGCGCGGGTCAGGTTGAGGCCCGCCGGGGCGCCGTCGGGGCCGAGGAGCTTGGGCTCCAGGCGGGTGAGGATGCGGATCGTCTGCGCGTTGCCCTCGAACCCGCCGCACGCCGCGGCGACCTGGTCGAGCGCGCGCTCGCCGTTGTGGCCGAACGGCGGGTGGCCGATGTCGTGCGCCAGCCCCGCGGTGTCCACCAGGTCCGGGTCAGCGCCCAGCTCCTCGGCGATGCCGCGGCCGATCTGCGCGACCTCCAGCGAGTGCGTCAGCCGCGTGCGCGGGACGCCGGTGACCTCGGCGCCCTCCCCCGGCCCGACCACCTGGGTCTTGCCGGCGAGCCGCCGCAGCGCGGCGGAGTGCAGCACCCGGGCCCGGTCGCGCGAGAACGCGCTGCGCCCGTCCGCCCGGGCGCCGGGCAGCGCCGCGGCCTTCGCCGGCTCCGGGAGCAGGCGGGCGGTGTCGTGTTCGGTGTAACCCACCCGGCCAGCTTAGGCGGGAGCACCGACAAAAAGCTCAGCCCAGGAAGGTGGCGAACAGGTCGTCGGCCGGCGTCTTGGTCAGCCGGTAGTAGAGCAGCGCGCCGGTCTCGCGGACGATGTACCGCACCTGGGTGACGCGCTCCTGCACGATCGGCCCGCTGTGCGTCGGCGCCGTCCAGGCGTCCAGCCCGAGGTCGTCGGCCATCGTCCGGGCGCGGAAGGAGTGCCACGGGTCGCTGACGAGCACCGCCGTGTGCCAGTCGCGGGCTTCGACCTGCTGGGCGACCGCGCGCAGGCTCCGCAGCGTGTCGCTGCCCTCGCCGACGGCCAGGGTCGCCGACGCCGGGACGCCGTGCCGGGTCAGCCACAGCTGGCCGGCCCGCGCCTCGGTGAAGTTGTCCTCGGCCTTCTTGCCGCCCGCGGTGACGATCGTCTTCGCGACGCCCGCGTCGTAGAGCTGCTTGGCCTTGACCAGCCGGGCCGCGTAGATGTCCGACGGCCTGCCGTTGTACTGCGCCGCACCCAGCACCACGATGACGTCGGCGGGCGTCCGGTCGTTTTCGCGGGCGACCTGCCACACCCGGAACGCCGTACCGCCGACGAGCGCGAGCACCACGAGCACCACGCCGAGGGCGATCCGGCGCGCCCAGTTCGCGAGCGACGGTTTGGTGCGTTCAGCGGTACCCACCCGCCCCATCTTGTCAGAACGCCCCGGCCCACTCAGAGCCAGCCGCGCTCCTCGGCGACGCGGACGGCCTCGGCCCGGGTCCGCGCCCCCGTCTTGCCGATCGCGGCGGACAGGTGGTTGCGCACGGTGCCCTCCGACAGGTGCAGGGCGCGCGCCACGTCGGCCACCGTGGCACCGTCCTTGGCCTCCCGCAGCACGTCCAGCTCCCGCCCGGTGAGCGGGCTGGCCCCGGTGGCCAGGGATTCCGCGGCCAGCGCGGGGTCCACCACCCGGAGTCCACTGTGGACTCGCCGGACGGCTTCGACGAGCTGCTCGGGCGGGGCGTCCTTGACGACGAACCCGGCCGCGCCCGCCGCCATCGCGCGGGCCAGGTAGCCGGGCCTGCCGAACGTCGTGCAGATGATCACCCGGCACGACGGGAGCGCGACCCGCAGGTCGGCCGCCGCTTCGAGGCCGTCCTTGCCCGGCATCTGCACGTCCAGCAGGGCGACGTCGGGCTTCGTCTCGCGAGCGGCGGCGACTACCTCGTCGCCCGAGCCGACCTGCCCGACCACCTCGATGTCGCTTTCGAGCCCGAGCACGGTGGCGAGCGCCCCGCGCACCATGGCCTGGTCGTCGGCCAGCAGCACCCGGATCAAGCGAGTCCTCCCGCGGGTTCGGCGCGCACGGCCGGGGCGGCCGCGCGCGGTTCGGGCTGCGGGACTTCCGCCCGCACCAGCAATCCTCCCCCGGGCCGGACGGACGTCCGCAACGCGCCCCCCACCGCGGCGAGCCGCTCGGAAAGCCCGCGCAGGCCGTTGCCCGCGACGACGTCGGCGGCCCGGCCGTCGTCTTCGATCTCCAGCCAGGTGTCGCCCAGCCGCACGGCCACCTGCTTCGCACCGGAGTGCCGCAGCACGTTCGTGACGGCTTCGCGCAGCACGTAGCCGAAGGTGTTCTGCAGCTCCGGCCGGACGTTGTCGACGGCGTGCGGCAGGTCCGCGTCGATCTCCGCGGCCCGCAGCGCCGCCCGCGCGCCGACGAGCTCCGCCGACAGGGACACTTCGCGGTATTCCGAAACGGTCGCGCGGACGTCGGAGAGCGCGCTGCGGGTCAGGCTCTCGATCTCGCGGATCTCCTCGACCGTGCGCGGGATGTCGCCGGAGCTCTCCAGCACCCGCCGGGCCAGCCCCGCCTTGACGGTGATCGTGGTGAGGCTGTGCCCGAGCAGGTCGTGCAGGTCGCGGGCGACGCGCTGGCGCTCGTTCGCCACCGCGAGCGTGGCGATCTCCTCGTTGGCCCGCTCCAGCCGCCGGACCGCGCGGACGAGGTTGGCCATGAAGAACATCGCCAGCGTCACCGAGCCGACCGTGATGAGGTCGCCGTAGTCGGCCAGGAACCGGCCCTCGAGCAGCAGCACGACGGCGCCGGCGGCCAGCGCGCCCACGTCCAGGATCACCGACCAGGCGGCCGGGACCAGGAACACCAGCACCGCCGTGCCGTAGAGCAGGACGAACGCGCTCGCGCTGGTCGTCGCGAGCGTCCCGATCCCCAGGACGTTCATGACGATCCCGAAGGTCAGCTTCACCCGGCGCTCCCGCTGGAAGAAGAACGGGAAGATCGCGTAGCACAACGCGTACGCGTAGATCAGCACGCCGGTGAGCACGGCCTGGACCGAAACGCCGGGCTCGGCCAGCAGACCCCGCGTGACCGGGAGGAGGAACGGCAGCAGGAACACCACCGACATGACCGACCACCGCAGGCCCTTCGGGCCGCCGCGGCGCCCGGCGTCGGGCAGCGGGTCCTCCCACCAGGATTCCTTGCTGTTCAGCCCGAACTTGCGCTTCGCCATCGCCGTTCCTCGTTCTTCCGGCCCTCAGACGCGGGCGCTGTCCTTACGGTAACGCCTGATCACGAGCGCTCCGAGCACGACCGCCCACGCCCCGAGCACGCCGGCCGCGGTCGGCAGGGACACCACCATGTCGCCGGTCACCGCGGGCCGCGCCACCTGCAGCACCCAGTACGTCGGCATGATCTGGGCGACGTCGTGCATCCAGCCCGGCATCGACTCGATCGGGATCCACAGGCCGCCGAGGAAACCCATGCCGAGGGTGACGATCATGGTGACCGGCTGCATCGAATCGGGTGTGCCGAACTGGCCGAGCAGCAGCCCGAGCAGGACGAGCGGGATCGTGCCGAGCCAGACGCCGGCGAAGATCCGGACCCAGCCCGCGGCGTCGAGGTGCACGCCCTCGACCGCCACGGCCAGCAGCGGCACCAGGATCAGCGCGGGCAGCCCCACGAGCATCCCGGAAATGCCTTTGCCCGCCAGGTAACCGGTGCCGGTCAGCGGGGTCAGGCGCAGCTGGCGCTGCCAGCCGACCGAGCGTTCGAGCGCGAGCCGGGCCCCGCTGTTCGTGGCCGCGGCGAACGTCCCGAACGTCATCATGTTGATCATGATCACGGCGGCGATCGCGGCGTGGTCCGGCGCGTCCGCCTTCGTGAAGACGTTGGCCTGCAACAGGAACATCAGCACCGGGAAGGCGACGACGAAGATCAGGAACCGCGGGGCCCGGAAGTTGCGGCGGATCTCGGTGAGCAGGTAGGTGGCGTTCATCGGACGGGCTCCGCGGTCTCGTCGGCGGTCAGGGAAAGGAAGGCGCCTTCGAGGCCGACGGCCCCGATCTCGACGTCGTGCACGGCCGGGACGGCGGCCTTGAGCGCCCAGAGCGTCTCGTCGGAGTCGGCGCTGGAGATCGCGACGCGGTCGCCGCGCAGCTCGAACTCCTTGACGCCGGGCAGCGCGGCGATCAGCGCCTCGGTGGCGCCCGGGACGGCGGCGCGCAGGGTGCGGCCGCCGGCCAGCGCGCGGACCTCGGCGACGCTCCCGTCGGCGACGATCCGGCCGCGGCGCATCAGCACCACGCGGTCGGCGAACTCTTCGGCCTCTTCGAGGTAGTGCGTGGCGAACACGACCGTGCGGCCGGACTCGGTGAACGCGTACATCGACTGCCAGAACTCGCGCCGGGTCCCGACGTCCATCGCCGCCGTGGGCTCGTCGAGGATCAGCAGGTCGGGGTCGCTGACCAGGGCGACGGCGAAGCGCACGCGCTGCTTCTGCCCGCCGGAGAGCTTGTTCGCGCGGCGCCCGGCCAGTTCCTCGACGCCGGCGGCGCGCAGGGCTTCGGCGACCGGCATCGGGCGGCGGTGCAGCGCCGCGACCATGCCGACGGTCTCGCCGACGGTCAGGTCGTCCATCAGGGCGCCGCCCTGCAGCATCGCGCCGATCAGCCCGGCGCGGACGGCGTCGATCGGCTTGCGCCCGAACACGCGGACGTCGCCGGCGCCGGGCGTGGTCAGGCCGAGGATCATGTCGACGGTGGTGGACTTGCCGGCGCCGTTCGGGCCGAGCAGGGCGACCACCTCGCCCGGGGCGATCGTCAGGTCGAGGCCGTCGACCGCGTGGACGTCGCCGTAGTGCTTGCGCAGGCCGGTGAGGTGGATCGCGGCCCCCGCCGCCACCGCCTGGATGTCTGTTTCTCGCATGCCCCCAGGCTGCCGCCCGGCGGGCCCGGGACCCCAGACCGTGCGTCACGACCTCACCGTGACAGGTGTCAGGGGTGCCCGGGCCCGGGCGGGTTCAGCAGCCGATGAGGCGGGCCGCCAGGTAGGACTCGAGCTTGTCGATCGCGATGCGCTCCTGCGACATCGAGTCGCGCTCGCGCACGGTCACGGCCTGGTCTTCGAGCGAGTCGAAGTCGACCGTCACGCAGTACGGCGTGCCGATCTCGTCCTGGCGCCGGTAGCGGCGGCCGATCGCCTGCGCGTCGTCGAAGTCGACGTTCCAGTGCTTGCGCAGGGTCGCGGCGACCTCCTTCGCCTTCGGGGTCAGGTCGGCGTTGCGCGACAGCGGCAGCACCGCGACCTTGAACGGCGAAAGCCGCGGGTCGAGCTTGAGCACCACGCGGGTGTCGGTGCCGCCCTTGGCGTTCGGCACCTCTTCCTCGTGGTAGGCGTCGACCAGGAACGCCATCATCGACCGGCCGACACCCGCCGCCGGCTCGATGACGAACGGCCGGTAGCGCTGCCCCGACGCCTGGTCGAAGAACGACAGGTCCTGACCCGAGTGGTTCGAGTGCGTGGTCAGGTCGAAGTCGGTGCGGTTGGCGATGCCCTCGAGCTCGCCCCACTCCTGGCCCGCGTTGAACGCGAAGCGGTACTCGATGTCGACGGTGCGCTTCGCGTAGTGCGAAAGCTTTTCCTTCGGGTGCTCGAAGTGGCGCAGGTTCTCGGCCTTGATACCGAGGTCCTTGTACCAGTTCGTGCGCTCGTCGATCCAGTACTGGTGCCAGCGCTCGTCCTCGCCCGGCTCGACGAAGAACTCCATCTCCATCTGCTCGAACTCGCGCGTCCGGAAGATGAAGTTGCCCGGCGTGATCTCGTTGCGGAAGGACTTGCCGATCTGGCCGATGCCGAACGGCGGCTTCTTCCGCGACGTCGTCTGGACGTTGGAGAAGTTCACGAAGATGCCCTGCGCGGTCTCCGGGCGGAGGTAGTGCAGGCCCTCTTCCGACTCGACCGGGCCGAGGTAGGTCTTCAGCATCATGTTGAAGTCCCGCGGCTCGGTGTACTTGCCGCGCGTGCCGCAGTTCGGGCAGGGGACGTCGGACAGGTCGTCCTCGGTCGTCTCCTTGCCGCTGCGCGCGGTGTACTCCTCGGCGAGCTGGTCGGCGCGGAACCGCTTGTGGCAGGACAGGCACTCGATCAGCGGGTCGGTGAACACGTTGACGTGCCCGGAAGCCACCCACACCTGCCGCGGCAGGATCACCGACGAGTCGAGGCCGACGACGTCGTCCCGGCCCTGGACGACGGTCTTCCACCACTGGCGCTTGATGTTGTCCTTGAGCTCGACCCCGAGCGGTCCGTAGTCCCACGCCGAGCGGGTACCGCCGTAGATCTCCCCGCTGGGGAAGACGAAACCACGGCGCTTGCACAGGCTGACTACGGTATCGATGGTGTTCGTGGGCACTCCACGCTCCGGAAGCATGCGGGGACGGTTATCGGACTAGAACGTCCAGGGTATCCGCCGGGGCCCAGCGGTTATCGCGCAGGCTACGGCCGCGACACCAGCGACGCCGTCACGACGCGGTTGTCCTCGTAGCCCTCGGTCCCGCCGACGTATTCGCCACCGCAGGTGACCAGCAGCAGCTTGTGCGGGCCATCGGGGTCGAAGAGCTGCTCGGAGCGGCCGGCGAGGTCGGTCTTGTGGACGGTCTCGGTGGCGTCGATCCGGTAGACCCAGGCGCCGCCCGCGGTGTCGGTCAGCTTGACCTCCTGACCCTGCTTGACCTGCCAGAGTTCCATGAAGGGACCCTTCTTGCCCTTCCAGTTCACGTGGCCGGAGAGCAGGGCGACCCCGTGGTCGGCGCCCAGTTTGGCGCCCCACCAAGCGGCTTCGCCGAGACCTTCGGGGATCTTCAAAGCGCCGTTCGCGTCGAGGTCTTCCTGGACGAGCTTCGCGGTGCCGCCGCCGGGCAGGCTCAGGTTCACGGGGTCGCGACCGGCGTCTTCCCGTTCGGCGGGCTGGCTCGTCGCGGTGGGCGTCCCGGCGCCGTTCGCGACCGCGGGTTCATCCTTTCCGGTGAAGATGAGCAGGGCGGCGACCAGCGCGGCGACGACGAAAGCGCCGGCGACGCCGACGATCCACCAGCGGCCGGAGCCCTTCTTCCGTTCCGCCGGGTTCTGCTCCTGCATGGGGTCGGGCTCCTTCGCTCGGATGAGTTGGCGAAGGAACACATGCCGCGGCGGGCCCGGGAGGTTGCACCGGGATCGGCCCGGCCCGGCGGACGTCATGAACGAGTCGTTCATGACGTTGGGCGAGCCGGTCCTGCGCGCGCAGGGAGCGGCGGTGGGACTGGCCGGGCTCAGCCGGTCGGGCGGGTCACCAGCTTCGCCGTGACCAGGCGGTTCTCGTCGTACCCCTCGGTGCCGCCCACGTAGTCGCCGCCGCAGGTGACCAGGACCAGGCGGTGGGGGCCGGTCTGGTTGAACCAGCGCTGGGCCTGCTGCGGGAGCGCTTCCTTGGGGAGCGTCACCACCTCGTCGACGCGGTAGACCCAGCGGCCGCCGCGGGCGTCGACGATGCTCACCTCGTCGCCGGCCCGGGTGCGCCACAGTTCGTCGAACGGGCCGCGCTGCCCTTCCCAGTTCACGTGGCCCGACAGCAGCGCCGCGCCGCGGTCCGCACCCAGCTTCGCGCCCCACCAGGCCGCGTCCGACAGGCCGCGGGGAATCGGCAGGACCCCGGTGTCGGTCAGTTCCGTGCGGACCAGCCGCGCGGTCGCGCCGCCGGGGAGGCGGACCGTGCCTGGGCGCTGCTGGGCCGCCGATTCGCTGTCCGCGGGCAGCACCGCCGGGGCCGCGTTCTCGCCCGGCAGCGCGCCGGGCGGTGGTGCCGCCAGCGGCGCCGACGTCGGCGGCAGCCAGGTCAGCACGACGATCCCGGCCGCGAACGCCGCCACGGCCAGCGCGGCCGCGACGGCGGCCAGCGCGGTGCGGAGCACCTAGTCCGTCCCGGTCTTGCGCCGCCGGCCGAGCAGCAGCGCGACCGCCGCGAAGAACACGCCGCCGAAGAGCAAGCCGATGCCGAGCGGGACGCGGGAGCCGTCGCCGTCGGTCGCGGGGGCCGCCGCGCCGAGGTAACCGGCCGGGACCTGCGTCGGGACCGCCGCCTGCGAGGCGCTCGTGCCGCCCGCCTGGTTGCCCGCCTTCGCGACGAACCCCTTCGGGACCGAGCAGCTGACCCCGCCGAGCACGATGTTCGTCTGCACGTCCTGCAGCGCCGCGCCCTGCGCGTCCTTGACGTGGGTGGTGATTTCGACGCGCCAGCCGGCGACGGCGGTGAAGTCGCCGCCGCGCCAGCCGTCCTGCCGGATCAGCTGGTCGAACGTGCCGACGCGGGTCAGCTTGAGGTCGGAGACCGTGGTGGCCTTGTCGGCGTTGGTGATGTCGCCGGGCGGCCCGAGCCGCAGGTTGGTCAGCTGGAGGCCGGCGGAGCCGCCGGGCACCGGGACGATGCCGAGCGCGCCGCCGGCCTGGCGCACCCACAGCCGCGCGACGGACGTGGTGGCGGTGAGCTTGGCGGGACCGGTGCAGTCGACCGCCGACTTCGCGCCTTCGAGTACCAGCACGGTGTTGTCGGCCGGCTTCGCCGCCTCCTGCCAGACGTCGCGAAGCGCGTAGTTCGTCTCCGCGACGGCGGTGGGCACGGTGGTCGCCTGCAACGCCGCGACGACGTTGTGGTCGCGGCTCGCGACACCCGGCGGGTACGGGTCCTGCGACGGGCTGTAGCGGCCCAGGTCGATCTGGTAGTGCCCGCCGAAGGTCGCACGCTCGCCGTCGTCCTTGGGGACGGTGACCCGGTCGGTGCCGAGCTTCGACTGGCCTGGCAACAGCGGCGAGCGCTGCGTCTCGGTGATGAGGGCGCCGCCGCGCTGCCCTTCGCCGCCGATCCGGACCGACGCGATGTTCGCGAACGAGACCGGCCCGGTCTTCTCGTCGACGGCCTGCGTCTGCGCCCCGGCCAGACCCACTCCGACCAGCGGGAACACCACAGCCGTCAGCGCGGCTGCTTTCGTTGCGAAACGGGTCATGTCTCCCCACTGGATCTGCTCGGCCGCGGCGCCGGCGGACGAGAAGCGACGAAACGCTCCGCGACAACCTTGCACCGTCGGCCACTACATGCGAAGCCGAAGAGCCAATATCCCACGAACTCACCCGAACGGGGTAATACGACCAGCCGTACCCCGCAGCTCGGCGCCGGGCGGGGCTCCCGTCCGGGGGAACACTAGGATGGGCGGGGCCGTTATCGGCAATGACTACGGAATTCATGGTCCGGACGGGCAGGGTGGAGGCGGGCATGGCGACGGTGACCGGGAGTGGCGCCCAGCCGGGCCTCGCGGAGTGCACGCCGGGGTCGGCGCCGGTCCACCCGTCACCCTCGGTACTGACGGACGCGGGCGATCTGCTGCGCGCGCTGGCCGCGCCGGTCCGGATCGCGATCGTGCTGCAGCTGCGGGCCGCCGACCGGTGCGTCCACGAGCTGGTGGACGCCCTCGACGTCGCGCAGCCGCTGATCAGCCAGCACCTGCGGGTGCTGAAGACCGCCGGGGTGGTGCAGGGCGAACGCCGCGGCCGCGAGGTGGTCTACCGGCTCGCCGACGACCACCTGGCGCACATCGTGGTCGACGCCGTGGCCCACGTGCAGGAAGGAAAGTGATGAACCCCGCCGCGCCGCGCAGCCAGGCCCCGGTGCCCGGGCGCCGATCGACCCGGCAGCGAGCCGCGGTCGTCGAGCTGCTGAGCACCGTCGACGACTTCCGCTCCGCCCAGGAACTGCATGACGAGCTGCGCAAACGCGGCGACGGCATCGGCCTGACGACGGTCTACCGCACCCTGCAGTCCCTTTCCGAGGCCGGCGAGATCGACGTGCTGCGCACCGACTCCGGCGAAGCGATCTACCGGCGTTGTTCCGCGCACCACCACCATCACCTGGTGTGCCGCCGGTGCGGCCGCACGGTGGAGGTCGAGGGGCCGGCGGTCGAGCGGTGGGCGGAGAAGATCGCGGCCGAGCACGGGTTTTCGGAGATCTCGCACACGGTGGAGATCACCGGGACGTGCGCGGAGCACTAGCCGACCGCCTCGATCACGTTCGCGGGCCGGCCGGCCAGGCCACGTCGTCGATGGCGAGCCAGGGGGCGGTGGCCAGCTCGGTGGGGGTCAGGCCCGCCACGGCCCTGGCCTCGCGGTGCAAGTGGGACTGGTCCGCGTAGCCGCTTCGGGCGGCGACCGCCGCCGCCGGGTGGCCGGCGGCCAGCAAGTGGGCCGCGTGGTCGAAGCGCACCAGCCGGGCTGCCCGCTTGGGCGTCAGGCCCAGCTGGGAGCCGAAGCGGGACCACAGGCGCTTGCGGCTCCAGCCGACCTCTTCGGCCAGGCCCTCGACCCCGACGCGGCCCCGGGCGGCGAGTGTCCGGCGCCACGTGTGGAGCACTTCCGGCTCGACGCGCGGGCGGGCCGCCATCCGGTGAGCGAGGATGTCCGCCGCGATGGCGAAGCGTTCGTCCCAGGACGGAGCCGCGCGCAACCGCTCCTCGACGCGTCCGGCGTCGCGGCCCCAGACCTCCTCCAGGGTGGCCACGGTGCCGGTCAGCTCGGCCGAAGCGCCGAGCAGCGCGGCCGCGACCACCGGGGACAGCCGGATCTGGAGGCACGCGCCCTCGTGACCGCCGGTTCGGAGCGGGCCGGGGAGGAGCCCGGCGACGAAGCTGCCGCATCGGCGCGTTCCGCCGGCTTCGCGGACGATGCCGCCCGTCTCGCTCAGGTCGAGGAACAGGGTGACGGACGGGTGCGCGACCATCGTGATCCCGACGTCCCCGCGGATCCGCTGGCGGAAGCCGGCCATCGTGACGCCCGGCAGCCGCGTGCCCGGGCGCGGCACGGCGACCTCCACGTCCGCCCACTTCCAGCCGGTCGGCAGCACGTACGCAGCTTAGGCCGGCGCGGCGAAGCGCAGCAGCAGTTCGCTCGTCGGTCCGGGGGCTTCGAAGAGGGGGACGTGCCCGACGCCGGGGAGCAGTTCGACGCGCGCGCCCGGCACCGCGTCGTACTGGTGCGCCGACCGCGGGTCCCAGCGCGGGTCCGCCGCACCGAACACGACCAGCACGGGCTTTCCGAGACCGGCGAGACGCTCGGGGACGCTCCGCTCGGCGATGTAGGCGGAATTGCCGCGCAGGATCTTCCGGAACGTGCGGTAGCCGATGTTCCTGAGGTCGGCGACGGCGTCGTCCGGGACGTCCACCGGCCGGGCGGTCGTCGCGCGGATTCCCTTGCGGATCACCGCGTCCGAACGCCGCGCCCAGAGGAGCGGGCCGAACGGCGGCGCGAGCAGCGCCCGGATGATCCACGGCTGCGGCAGGAGCGCGCCGAGGCTCGGTCCGGTGCTGACCAGCGCCAGCGACCGCACCAGCTCGGGGCGCTGCTCCGCCAGCGCCGTCGCGACGTAGCCGCCGCTGGAGTGCCCGGCCACCGCGACCTGCCGCAACCCGAGGTCGTCGAGCAGCGCGGCCACGCGAGCGGCCTGCCCGGGCACCGCGTACGACGGCGCGGGCGGGGACTGGCCGCACCCCGGCAGGTCCACCCGGATGACGTGGTGCCGGGCGGCGAGGATCCCGGCCACCGGCCCCCAGGAGGCACCCGAAGCGCCCGATCCGTGGATGAGCACCAGGGGCGGCGCCTGCCCCGGACCGTTGTGGACCACGTGCATCCCGTGCGCGTACGCACTCTCGTGAACACTCATGTGCCGGACGCTAGGACGCCGCCGGCCGTCCGTCTTGGACGAATGTCAGTACTCGTAAGGATCTTTCGGGGCCGGGACGGTCGCCAGTGACTCCGGGGTGAAGTCCGGCGTGTAACTGTTCGCCCTCGTCGCGGTGCCGGGGACGACCTGGCCCGTCACCCGGATCCACGCGTCGCTCGCGAGGTGGTCCGCTTCGCCGCCGCGGAGGCGGACCGTCACCGGGAACGCGTCGGCCGCGCAGCAGCTGATCACCAGGCGGGCCAGCAAGGTGCCGCCATCGGTGTGGACGACGAACCCGGTCAGGGCGACGGTGCGGCCGTTCAAGGTGCCCGCTGCGTCCCAGCCCGCCCGGCTGACGAACTCGTTGACCGCCAACGGGACCGGGTCGCCCGCCGGGAGCGGGGGGAACGACGCCGCGTTGGCCGCCGCGGCGCTCGCCGGGACCCGCGCCTCCGTGCGGATCACCGAGTCGGCGCCCAGGGCCGGGGGTGCGACGAGGAACACCGCCAGTACCGGGACCAGCAGCAGCCACGCCGGGCGGGCGGAGTGGGTGTGGCCGTGGCCGTCGTCGGGGGCCGCTGGGGTGTCCGGGGCGGCCGGGTGTGCGTGGCCGCTCTGCAGGGCCGCCGAGGAGTCGGGCTCGACCGACGAGGCCGTGCCGCGCCCGGCCGGGGGTGTGTGGCCGCCGCCCAGGGCCGTCGAGAATTCCGGCTCAGCCGACGAGGCCCTGCCGCGCCCGGCCGCGAGCCACGCCGGCCGGGTCGAGTGGGCATGCCCGTCATCACCGTCCAGAGCCGCCGAAGACTCCGGCTCGACCGGCGGGGCCGTGCCGTGCCCGGCCGGGGGTGCGTGGTCGTCGTCCAGGGAGCCCGGCGAGTGCGAAGGGGCGCCGCCGGTGCGGGCGGACAGCAGGTCTCGGACGATCGCCACCGCTCCCAGCAGCACCATCACCGCGCCGCCCGTGATGATCCAGGGTTGCTGGGCCGGCTTCACGTAGCGCAGGTAGTCGCCGTTCACCGCGATCTTGATCAACGCGCCGCCCAGCAGGAGGAGCAGGATGTTCTGCGTTTCGCGCTTCACGCCACACCCACCAGAAGTCCGGCCACGACCGCGCAGGCCGTTGCCACCGCGAACGTCGCCGGGGCGAAGCGGATCGCGAACGAGCGGCCGAACGTGCCTGCCTGCAAGGCGAACAGCTTGACGTCCACCGCCGGGCCGACGACCAGGAACACCAGCTTCGGCAGCAGCGGCAACGCCGTCAGGGACGCCGCCACGAACGCGTCCGCCTCGCTGCAGAGCGCCAGCACCACCGCGAGCACCGCCATCACCAGCACGCCGAGCACGAGCTGGTCGCCCAGCACGCCGAACCACTTGGCCGGCACCAGCACGTTCAGCGCCGACGAGATCAGCGCGCCCAGCACCAGGAAGCCGCCGGCCTCCACCAGGTCCGTGCGGGCCGTCTCGGCGAACACCCGCCACCGCTGCCCGCTCGCCACCTCCGGGAGCCGCCGCAGCGCCCGCGAAGCGATCCACTCGAGCTTGCCCCAGCGGGCCCACAGCCAGCCCATCACCACCGCTGTCGCCAGCGAGCCGGCGAAGCGGGCCAGCACCATCTCCGGCTTGCCGGGGAACGCGACCGCGGTGGCCACCAGCACCACCGGGTTCACCGCCGGCGCCGCCAGCAGGAACGTCAGCGCCGCGGCCGGCGCCACGCCCTGTCCCATCAGCCGGCGCGCCACCGGCACCGACGCGCATTCGCAGCCCGGCAGCGCGACCCCGGCCAGCCCGGCCACGCCGACCGCCGCACCGGACCGGCGGGGCAGCACCTTCTCCAGCACGCGGGCGGGCACGAACGCCGCGATGGCCCCGCTGATCAGCACGCCCAGCACGAGGAACGGCAGCGCCTGCACGCAGACGGCGACGAACACGGTCGACCCGGTGCGCAGCGCGGGCACGTCGAACAGCTGCTGCAGCCAGCCCTGGCCGAGGATCGCGACCAGCAGGATCGCGCACAGCACCTCGACCGAGCTGATCCGGAAGCGGCGGGTGCGCCGCCCGGGCTCGGTGCCGGAAGTGGAAACGATGTTCACGACGACGATGATGCCAGGGCCCACCGACAGGAAGTGACCCGCACGGGCCGCGAACGGCCGGATACGGTCCGTTTCCGACCGGAATCCGCCGTTCGCGGCGGAATCTCCACCCCGGGTGGGTTACCCGGAGGGCCGCAAACCGGTCAGGCGATCCCGGGCAGGTCGGTCCGCAGCTGCGAGGCCGTCGACACGACCAGCATGAGCAACGTCCCCAGCGCCGACGCGTCCAGGCCCGCGGCCGGGAACGCGTACCGCAGCGTGACGTCGACCCCGGAGTCCGTGTGCCCGACGCCGAGCGTGCCGAACAGCCCCTGCCCCGCCCGTTCGGCGACCGCGACCGACAGCCCCGGCCCGTCCGCCTGGTCCCAGGCGACCACGCAGGTCAGCGAGAGCACGGTGAGCCCCTCGCCGAGCCGGGTCGCCTGGATGACGCACGGGACGTCGCCGTGGGAGAACGTCAGCGCGCCGTCGTCGTCGACGCGCACCTCGAGGTAGCGCTCGAGCGCTTCCTTCGCCTGCGTCAGCAGCTCCGCGGTCTCCGCCGCTTCCGTCGCGCTCACGACGACGCCGCCTGGTCCACGGCGCCGCCGAAGCGGCGATCCCGCTTCGCGAACTCCAGGCACGCCCGCCACAGGTGCGTCCGGTCGAAGTCCGGGAACAGCGTGTCCTGGTAGACCATCTCGGCGTAGGCGGACTGCCACAGCAGGAAGTTCGACGTCCGCTGCTCCCCCGACGGCCGCAGGAACAGGTCCACGTCGGGCATGTCCGGCTGGTACAGGTACCTGCCGATGGTCTTCTCGGTGACCTTGCCCGGGTCCAGCTTGCCGTCCGCGACGTCGCGGGCGATCCGCTGCATCGCGTCGCCCAGCTCGGCCCGGCCGCCGTAGTTGACGCACATCGTCATGTTCAGCGCCGTGTTGTGCTTGGTCTTTTCCTCGGCCGCCTGCAGCTCCTTGATCACCGACGCCCACAGCTTGGGACGGCGGCCCGCCCACCGGATGCGCACGCCGATCGAGCCGAGGTAGTCGACCTGGCGGCGGATGGTGTCGCGGTTGAAGCCCATCAGGAACCGCACCTCTTCGGGGCTGCGCTTCCAGTTCTCCGTCGAGAACGCGTACACCGAGAGCCACTTGACGCCGATTTCGACGGCTCCGGCGGCGACGTCGATCATCACCGCTTCGCCGCGCTTGTGGCCCTCGATCCGCGGCAGGCCGCGCTGGTTGGCCCAGCGGCCGTTGCCGTCCATGACCAGTGCGACGTGCTTCGGCACCAGCTCGCGCGGGATCTCCGGTGGCTTCGCGCCGGACGGGTGCGGATCCGGGGCCCGCAGCTCGTACCGCGACGCCTTGCTCTCGCGTCCCCTGCGCAGCACTGCGAGCCTCCCTGGATGGGCGAAACCGATCAGCCCGACCCTACTGCCCGGGCACCACCTGTTCTTCGGGGGTCCGGGTGGCGGAGTCCCCGGCTCGGGGCGAAGCCACGGACGTCGCCGCGGTCTCCCGGGCCCGCCGCTCGACGAGGGGAAGGGACCGGAGCTGGCGCTCCAGGTGCCACTGCAGGTGTGCCGCGACCAGGCCGCTCGCGTCGCGGCGGGTGCCCGGCAGAGTCGCCTCGGCCATCGGCCACTCGCCGTGCAGCAGGGCCGTGAGCAGGTCGAGGACCTCGGGCGCGGGGTGCACGGAACCCGGGACGCGGCAGTCCTGGCACATCGAGCCGCCCGCCGGGACGCTGAACGCGACGTGCGGGCCCGGCAGGCCGCAGCGGGCACACTCGGTGAGCGCGGGCGCCCAGCCGGCGTAGGACATCGCGCGGAGGAAGAACGCGTCGAGCACGAGGGACGCGTCGCGCTCCCCGGCGGCGAGTGACCGCAGCGCGCCGCAGACGAGGAGGTAGAGCTTGAGCACCGGTTCGCCTTCTTCGGCGGAGAGCCGGTCGGCGGTTTCGGCGATCGCGCTGGCCGCGGTGTAGCGCTGGTAATCGGCGACCAGCGGCAGCTGGAACGCGTCGACGGTCTCGACCTGGGTGATGACGTCGAGCGTGCGCCCGGTGTAGAACTGCACGTCGACGTGGCCGAACGGCTCCAGCCGGGCCCCGAAGCGGGACGACGTCCGCCGCACGCCCTTCGCGACGGCGCGGACCTTGCCGTGCCGCCGGGTCAGCAGGGTGACGATCCGGTCGGCTTCACCCAGCTTGTGCGTGCGCAACACCACCCCGGTGTCGCGGTAGAGGTTCACCACCCCGACATCGTCCCACTTCCGGGCGATGCCGGGGCGGTGCGCCCCGCGGGAATCAGCAGTAGTAGCCCGAGCAGTAGCTGACGCTGGAGGCGGCGGCCAGCGCGATGATCCAGACGATGATCACCGTCACGCAGCTGAGGCCACCGATGATGGTCGCGATCAGGCAGAGCGTCTTGGTCGTCTTCGACGCCTGCTCCGCCATCGCGTAGTTGCCCTGCATCTTGTACGTCTGGACCTCGTTGGACTTCATGATCGCGAAGATCGCGAGGATCCAGAAGAGGAAGATGCAGCCGATCGCCCAGCCCTTGTAGTCCTTGATCTGGTTGATGTCGCCACCACCACCGGGCATGCCGTAGCCGGGGGCGCCGAACCCGCCGGTGGGCGGCTGGCCGTACGGCGCGGGCTGGCCGTACGGCGCAGGCTGACCGTAGGGCGCGGGCGTGCCGCCGGACGGCGGGCCGTAGCCCGGCTGCTGCGGCTGCTGGCCGTAGGGCTGCTGCTGGCCGTAGGGATTGGTCATGAACTTCTACCCCAACTACTCGTGATTTTCCGCCGGGTCACCCCGGCGGTCGTGCGGGAAGTGCTAGTGCTGGCCGAACTGGCCCGGGTCGATCTTGCGGGTCTGCTCGGCCTCGTCCTGGTTTTCGGGACGCAGCATCTGGGTGCGCTCGGCCTGCTCGTCGAAGGCGGACGCGCCGCCGGCGTCCGGGCGCAGCATCTGCGTGCGCTCGGGCTGGTCGTCGAACGGGGACCCGCCCGGCGGCGGGGCGAGCGGCTGGCCCGGCTGCGGGAACCCGCCGGAAGGCGGCTGCGGCTGGCCGAACCCGCCCGGCGCGGGCTGCTGCGCTTCGAACCCGCCGGACGCGGGCTGCTGCGGGAAGCCACCGGACTGCGGCGGCTGCCCGAACCCACCCGGCTGCGGCTGCCCGAACCCACCCGGCTGCGGCTGACCGAAGCCACCCGGGGCGGCCGGCGGCTGGCCGAACCCGCCGGGCGCGGACGGCGGCTGCTCGAACCCACCGGAGGGCGGCTGCTGCGGGAACCCGCCGGGCGCCGGCTGGCCGAACTGGCCGGGCGGCGGGTAACCACCCGCGAACTGCTGCGCGCCCGGCTGCCCGAAGGGTGCGGGAGCGGCGTCGTCGGCCTGGACGACGACGGTGCCGACGATCTTGTCGGCCAGCGTCTGGGACTTGTCGTCCCACAGCGGCCACAGCCAGCCGAGGTAGCAGATGACGTTGTCGACGAAGTGGGCGAGGTCGCGCAGGAACGCCATGCCCGCGCCGACCGGCTGCCCGTTGTCCTCGCGGACCAGCTTGATCTTGGCCATCCGCTTGCCCATGGACTGGCCGGTGTTGCCCTGCTGGATCCACCGGTTGTAGATGGTCCAGGCGAGCCAGCCGAGCCACGCGAGCACGGCCAGGATGGTGATCAGCGACGCGACCTGCCCGGCGACGAGGAACAGCAGGCCGAAGATCAGGTAGAGCACGACGATGGGGCCGATGTCGACGAGCCAGCCGAGGGCACGCTGTCCCCAGGTCGCGTAGTTCCGCGGGGCGCCGAAGGGGGTACCCGGCTGGCCGAACGGCGCGGGCTGCCCGTACGGCGCCGGCTGGCCGTACGGCGCCGGCCCCGGCTGTCCGAACGGCTGCTGGCCCCCGGGCTGCTGCCCGAAGGACTGCTGGCCGTAGGGATCGGTCATTGGGTCTTCCCCTCGCTGGTCACTTCCCCGACGCGCGGAAACGGATCCGCCCTCATCGGTCCGGTCCGCGGGAGCGTACTCGCTCCGGTCACGGCCGCGCCTCCCAGGCGTCGGCTGTCCGGGTGACCCGCGCACCGGTCCGACGCGGCGAACGGATCACCGGTTCCGGGTCGCCCGGGATTCAGACGCGCAACGCGGTGAACGGCGCGAACGGGAGGTTGCGGATGACGAACCAGACGACGAACACGACGGAAAACACCAGCGGTGTCCAGCGCCAGTGCAACCAGCTGTCCAGCGCGCGACCGCGCAGGCGCCCGAGGGTCCACGCGGCCGTGCTCCAGACGAACAGGAGCACGACCACGAACGACACGGCGTTGTAGTGCAGGGCGGCCGGGATGTCCCCGTGCATCAGGCTGTACGCCATCCGCATGCCGCCGCAGCCCGGGCAGTCGATCCCGAACAGCGCCTTGGTCGGGCAGACGGGCAGGAACCCGCCCGGGGTGGTCGGATCGCCGACCCAGACGACCGCGCAGCACACGCCGAGCCCGGCCACGAGGGCCAGCGGCGGCGCGAGCGCCCGCAGCTTGGCCTTCGTGCCCCGAGCCGGGATTCCCGTGTAGACGGTCGTCGCGGTCACGGCGTGAACCGGTCCGCGTTGGCTCCGACGACCACGATCATCACCACGATGAACGCGACGTAGAGCACCAGGAGGATCCCGGTCGTGATCGCCGACCACATCGCCCACTTGCGGGCGTCGTCGGCCGCCTTCTGCGCCTCGGCGTGCATGCCTTGGAACCACAGCGAACTGACCTGGCTGGACTTCACGATCGAGACGATGCCCAGCGGCAGGCAGCAGAGCACCGTGCTCAGGATCGCCCAGACCATGTTGTTGTCCGGCGGTGGCCCGTAGTTCGGCGGCGGATAGCCGTAGCCGTAGCCGGGCGGCGGCCCGCCCGGGGGCAGGTACGGCGGCGGGTACTGGTCGGTCACCGGGATCCTCCTGCTGTTCGGCTACGTCAGTATGACGTCGTGCCCGTGCCGAACGTGAAGACGCCCGCGATCATCAGGATGATCCACAGCACCAGCCACGCGACACCGACGACCGCCGAGATGATCGCCCACTTCTTGGCGGAGTCGGCGGCTTCCTGCGCGGCGGCGGTCTGGCCCTGCGCCCAGAGCCCGTTCACCTTCGCGGCCTGCACGATCGACACGACGCCGAACGGGAGGCAGCAGAGGATGGTGGTGAGGATGGCCCACACCAGGTTGTTGCTCGGGGGCGGGCCCGGCTGGTACCCGCCCGGCTGGCCGCCGGGGTAGTTCGGCTGCCCGCCGGGCTGGTCGCCGGGGTAGTTGGGCATGCCCTGGCTGTCGGTCATTTTCGGTCGGTCCCCTTCGTCGTGCTCCACGGACGACCACCGGTTCCGCCGCCGCCCCGATCGGCCGCGGTGTGGTCGAGGTGCGAACTGTAGGGGTACTGATCCGCCCGCGCGCGGGGATTGCTCCCGTCGCGACCGAAATGAGACCAGGAATTCAGAAGCCGAGACGCCGCAGCTGACGGGGGTCGCGCTGCCAGTCCTTGGCCACCTTGACGTGCAGATCGAGGTAGACCTTGGAGCCGAGGAGCCGCTCGATGTGCTTGCGCGCGGTGGCGCCGACCTCGCGCAGGCGCTCCCCCTTGTGCCCGAGGATGATGCCCTTCTGGCTGGGCCGCTCCACGTACAGGAACGCGTGCACGTCGATGAGGTCGTCGCGGCCTTCGCGGGGCAGCATCTCCTCGACGGTGACGGCGATCGAGTGCGGCAGCTCGTCGCGGACGCCTTCCAGCGCCGCCTCGCGGATCAGCTCGGCGACCAGGGTCTGCTCGGGCTCGTCGGTGAGCTCGCCGCCCGGGTAGAGCTGCGGGCCTTCGGGCAGCCGCTCGACGAGCAGCTTCGCCAGCGTGTCGACCTGGAAGCCGTCCACTGCGGACACCGGGACCAGCTCGGCGAAGTCCATCACTTGCTGCAGGGCAAGCAACTGTTCGGCGACCTGCTGGGGCTGGACGAGGTCGGTCTTGGTGACGATGCCGATCACCGGCGTTCGCTTGGCGATCTTCGTCAGCTCCGCGGCGATGAACTTGTCGCCGGGGCCGATCTTCTCGTTCGCCGGCACGCAGAACCCGACGACGTCCACTTCGGACCACGTCGTGTGCACGATGTCGTTGAGCCGCTCGCCGAGCAGGGTGCGGGGGCGGTGCAGGCCGGGCGTGTCGATGAGGACGAGCTGGGCGTCCTCGCGGTGGACGATGCCGCGGATGGCGTGCCGGGTGGTCTGGGGCTTGCTGGAGGTGATCGCGACCTTCGTGCCGACGAGGGCGTTGGTCAGCGTCGACTTCCCCGCGTTGGGGCGGCCGACGAAGCAGGCGAAGCCGGAGCGGTGTTCCGTCATCGCTCGAGCACCTCGAGCACCGTGCCGTCCGGGGCGGCCAGGATGATCGGCGCGTACTTCGCGATGTCGCGGACCGCGTGCACGGACGCGCCCTTGAGCAGGCCTTCTTCGCTGACGACGGCGGCGGCCTCGATGCCCTCGGCGCCGCTGGACAGGGCGGCGGCGACCGCGGCCTGGAGCGCGGTGAGCTTGAACGACGGCTGGTCGACCGTGCCGGCGGCGTAGGTGCGGCCGTCGGTGTCGCGGACCGCGGCGCCCTCGGGGGCCTGGATGCGGGCGCGCGAGGACCGGGCCAGCACGACCAGCTTCTGGTCATCCGCCTCGAGGTCAGGCATGTTCGACGCTCCTGTCGCGTTCGTCGGGGTGGGGTACGCGGGTGCGGCGGCGGGTGGTCCGGTCGGCCGGGTCCGTCATCGCGTCGGCGTCGGCCGGGTGCACCACGACGGAGGTGATCCGCATGCGGCCGCGCCGGTCCTTGCCCCCTTCGGCGAACAGCCGAAGGCCGGCGACCTCGGCTTCGGCCCCCGGCAGCGGGACCCTACCCAGTCGTTCCGCGAGCAGCCCGCCCACGGTCTCGACGTCGTGGTCTTCGAGGTCGATGCCGAACAGTTCGCCCAGGTCGTCGACGCCCATCCGGGACGACACGCGGACGGCGCCGCCGTCGAGCTCCTCGACCTCGGGGCGCTCGTCGGCGTCGGACTCGTCGGTGATCTCGCCGACGATCTCTTCGAGGACGTCTTCGATGGTGAGCAGGCCGGCCGTGCCGCCGTACTCGTCGACCGCGATCGCCATGTGGTTGTGCGAGCGCTGCATTTCCTTCAGCAGCTCGTCGAGGCGCTTCGAGTCGGGGACGAAGGACGCTTCGTTCATCAGCGTGCTGACGATGGTGCTCGCGCCGTCCGGGTCCATGTACGCGGCCATCAGGTCCTTGATGTTGACGACGCCGACGATGTCGTCGACCGATTCGTCGATCACCGGCAGGCGGGTGAAGCCGGTGCGCAGCGCCAGCGCCAGTGCCTGCCGGACGGTCTTGGTGCGCTCGATCCAGACGATCTCGGTGCGCGGCACCATGACTTCGCGGGCGACGGTGTCGCCGAGCTCGAACACCGAGTGGATCATCTCGCGCTCGGAGTCCTCGACGACGCCGCGTTCCTGGGCGAGGTCGACGAGTTCGCGCAGCTCGACTTCCGAGGTGAACGGGCCTTCGCGGAAGCCCTGGCCGGGGGTGATGGCGTTACCGATGAGGATCAGCAGCCGGGACAGCGGGCCGAGGACGGAGCCGAGGACGCGGACGGGCCCGGCGACGTAGCGGCCGATGCGGTAGGGGTGCTGGCGGCCGAGGGTGCGGGGGCCGACGCCGATGAGGACGTAGCTGACCACGACCATGACGACCCCGGTGACCAGCACGGCGAGGCCGAGCGGCTGGAGCCGGGTGCCGACGAAGACGGTGACCAGCACGGTGGCGGTGAGCTCGCAGCCGAGGCGCAGCAGGAGCAGCAGGTTGATGTGCCGGCGCCGTTCGGCGACGACCGCGGCGAGGTGGCGGGCGCCGGGCAGGCCCATCCGGGCGAGGCCGTCGGCCCGGGCCTGGGACACGGTGCTGACGGCGGCGTCGGCCGCCGCGAACACGCCCGCGAGCAACACGAGCGCGATCGCGAAGAGGAGCTGGACCATGGCTGACGCCTAGGGCGTTTCTCCCGGCGGCGCGGGGCTCGGCTCGGCCGCGTCGAGTCCGGCGATGCCGAGGACGCGGTCGTCGGTGTTGCGCTGGGCATCCTGCTTGTCCAGCGCGGCGACGGCGTCCTGGTACTCGCCGAGGATGCGCTTCTGGAGCGCGAACATCTCGCGTTCCTCGGCGGGCTCGGCGTGGTCGTACCCGAGGAGGTGGAGGCAGCCGTGCACGGTGAGCAGGTGCAGCTCGTCGATCAGGGCGTGGCCCGCGGTCTTGGCCTGGTCCTTGGCGAACGCCGGGCAGAGCACGATGTCCCCGAGCAGCGCCGGTGACGCGTCGGGCGCGTCGGGGCGGCGGGAGGAGTCGAGCTCGTCCATCGGGAAGGCCATGACGTCGGTGGGCCCCGGCAGGTCCATCCAGCGTTCGTGGAGGTCTTCCATGACGTCGAGGGTGACGAGGAGGATGGACAGCTCGGCGAGCGGGCTGACCTCCATCTTGTCGAGGGCGTAGCGGGCGGCGGAGACGATGGACGTCTCGTCGACGTTGACGCCGGACTCGTTGGCGATCTCGATGCTCAACGCCGGTTGCCCTTCCAGCCGTTGCCCTGCTGTCCCTGCGCGTCCTGCACGGCCTGCCACTTCTCGTAGGCGTCGACGATGTCGCCGACGAGCTTGTGCCGGACGACGTCCTGGCTGGTCAGCTCGGCGAAGTGCAGGTCCTCGACGCCGGTGAGGATGTCGCGGACGACGCGGAGGCCGCTGCGCTGCCCGCTGGGCAGGTCGACCTGCGTGATGTCGCCGGTGACGACGATCTTGGAGCCGAAGCCGAGCCGGGTGAGGAACATCTTCATCTGCTCGGGCGTGGTGTTCTGCGCCTCGTCGAGGATGATGAAGGCGTCGTTGAGGGTGCGGCCGCGCATGTAGGCGAGCGGCGCGATCTCGATGGTGCCGGCCTGCATGAGCCGCGGGATGGACTCGGGCTCGACCATGTCGTGCAGCGCGTCGTAGAGCGGCCGCAGGTAGGGGTCGATCTTCTCGTTGAGGGTGCCCGGCAGGTACCCGAGCCGCTCACCGGCCTCGACGGCGGGGCGGGTCAGCACGATCCGCGTGACCTGCTTGGCCTGCAGCGCCTGGACGGCCTTGGCCATCGCCAGGTAGGTCTTGCCGGTACCGGCGGGTCCGATGCCGAAGACGACGGTGTGCTTGTCGATGGCGTCGACGTACCGCTTCTGGTTCAGCGTCTTCGGCCGGATGGTCTTCCCGCGCCGCGAAACGATGTTGAGGCTGAGCACCTCGACCGGCGACGCGTCCCCGGTCGAGAGCATCCCGATGGTGCGCCGCACGGTGTCGGGCCCCACCTGCTGCCCCCCACCGGCGAGCTGCACCAGCTCAGCAAACACGCGCTCCGCGAACGCCACGTCAGCCGGCGAGCCGGTCAAGGTGACTTCGTTGCCCCGAACGTGCACATCAGCGGCAAGCAGCTCCTCGGCGACCCGCAGGTTCTCATCGCGGGACCCGAGCAAGCTCAGAGCGGCAGCATCAGGAATGGGAAACCGCGACTGCGCAGCCTGAACAGCGCCATCCTCGGTCTTGGCGACGTCCCCGGGGACGTCGGGTCGGGCGGCACCACCCGGTACGGTTCCGGCCACGTGGCCTCAGGCCTGCTTTCTCGGTGAGTGACGACTGGACCCCACCGATGCTACTGGCACCCCCCGACAAGACGCAGGCCGGTTTACGCACCGGCCCCGAACAACCCGAGCGGCTCCCCACCGAGAACATGGGCATGCACGTGAAAGACGGTCTGCCCAGCATCACCATCAGTGTTGAAGACCACCCGATACCCGCTCTCGAGCACACCCTCAAGCTCCGCAACGCGACGCGCCGTCAACGCAACGTCAGCAAGCAACTGCGGCTCGGCAGCAGCGAGCTCCCCAAGGTTCCGATACCGCTTCTTGGGCACAACGAGCACATGAACCCGAGCCTGCGGCCGAATATCCCGAAAAGCAAAGGTCGTCTCATCCTGATAGACGACATCAGCAGGGATCTCACCAGCAATGATCCGCTCGAAGAGCGTCTCAGCAGCGTCACTCATGCAAGCACCCTACCCAGCCGCCCCGCCCCACACACCCGCACCGAGCGGCACTCGCGGGGGTCCGGGGCATGCCCCGGCTGGGGGTCTGGGGGTCTGACCCCCAGAAGACACAACGAACGCAACGCGGCAACTGACGAAGCGAAGCGGAGGAAGATGCCGCGGCGCGGTAGACCCTGGGGGTCGATCTACCGCTGCCGCGGCTGCCGCCGGACCGAGGGGGGAGGTGCCCGGCGGGGTCCGTGTTCTTCCCAGTGGCGCGCCGAAACGGTGGGTGGCGCGTTAGTAAACGAGAGTAACGGGTCGGAGTGTGATCGCGCCATAACTGGGCGCAAATTACCCGGTTTTTTCGGGGTTGATCTTTTCAGCGCCAGCGGGTGGTCAGGGCCCCTAGTGCACCGAGGGCGACCGCGGCGGCGGTGGAGGTGCGCAGGACCGTCGTGCCGAGGCGCACGGCCTGGGCGCCGGCTTCGCGCAGGGTGGTGAGCTCGTCGTCGGTGATGCCGCCTTCGGGGCCGACGACGAGGAGGAGGTCGCCGGTGTCCGGGAGGGTGAGGTCGGGGAGGCGGTCGGGGACGTCGGATTCGAGCACGATCGCGAGGGAGGTGGTGGCGATGAGGCCGGCGAGTTCGCGAGTGGTGACCGGTTCGGTGACGTCGGGGATGTGGGCGCGGCGGGCTTGCTTGGCGGCGGATCGGGCGGTGGCGCGCCAGCGGGCGAGGGCTTTGCCGCCGCGGCCGCCGTCGTCCCACTTGGCGACGCTGCGGGCGGCGCGCCAGGGCACGATCGCGTCGATGCCGGCTTCGGTGGCGAGTTCGACGGCGAGTTCGCCGCGGTCGCCCTTGGCGAGGGCTTGGGCGAGCACGACGCGCAGGGCCGGGGGTTCCTCGGTCCAGCGCGCCTCGACGGTCAGGGTCAGTGCGGCGTCCCGGCCCGGCTGGACGGCTTCGACGACGCAGCGGGCCATGGCGCCGGCGCCGTCGGACAGCACCAGCCGCTCCCCCGCGCGCAGCCGGCGGACGGTGGCCGCGTGCCGGGCTTCCTCGCCGTCGAGGACCGCGGTGCCGCTGGTGGGCACCGCGGCCGCGAGGAAGACCGGCAGGGTGGTGTCGGGCACGGTCAGCGGTGGTTCTTGGCGCGCAGCTTGGCGAACAGGCCGCCGTGCTTGCCGTTCGACGACAGCGTCGGGGCTTCCTCGCCGCGCTGCTGGGCCAGCTCGACCAGCAGCTCGCGCTGGGCGTCGTCGAGCTTGGTCGGCACCTGGACGTCGATGTGGACGTGCAGGTCGCCGCGGCCGTCGACGCGGCCGGAGGAGCGCAGCCGGGGCATGCCCTTGCCGGTGAGGACGAGCTCGGCGTTGGGCTGGGTGCCGGGTTCGATGTCGAGTTCGTAGTCGCCGTCGACGAGGGTCGCGATGGGCACGGTGGCGCCGAGCGCGGCGGTCGTCATCGGGATGCGGAAGTTGCAGTGCAGGTCGTGGCCCTGGCGGACGAAGACCTCGTGCGGGGTCTCGTCGATCTCGACGTAGAGGTCGCCGGCCGGGCCGCCGCCGGGGCCGACCTCGCCCTGGCCGGAGAGGCGGATGCGCATGCCGTCGCCGACGCCCGGCGGGATCTTGGCGGTGACGTTGCGGCGGGCGCGGATGCGGCCGTCGCCGCCGCACTGGCGGCAGGGGTCGGTGATGACCTCGCCGAAGCCGCGGCAGACCGGGCAGGGGCGGGCGGTGACGACCTGGCCGAGGAAGGACCGCTGGACGGACTGGACCTCGCCGGCGCCGCCGCAGGTGTCGCAGGTCTTGACCGAGGTGCCCTCGGAGGTGCCGGCGCCGCGGCAGAGGTCGCAGACGATCGCCGTGTCGACGGCGATTTCCTTGTCGACGCCGGTGGCGCACTCCTCGAGGCTGAGGCCGAGCCGGATGAGGGCGTCGGAGCCGGGCTGGACGCGGCTGCGCGGGCCCCGGCCGCGGCCGCCACCGCCGCCGCCCGCCGCGCCGAAGAAGGCGTCCATGATGTCGCCGAGGCCGCCGAAGCCGGCGAACGGGTCGCCGCCGCCCCCGCCGCGCGCGCCGCCGTCCATGGGGTCGCCGCCGAGGTCGACGATCTTGCGCTTCTGCGGGTCCGACAGCACTTCGTAGGCCGTGGTGACCTCGCCGAACTTGTGCTGGGCGTCTTCCGACGGGTTGACGTCGGGGTGCAGCTCCCTGGCCAGCTTCCGGTACGCGCGCTTGATCTCCTGATCGCTCGCGTTCTTCGCCACCCCGAGGATGCCGTAGTAGTCCCTCGCCACCGTCTTCGCTTCTCCTTCTGCTCTGCGCGGCTCAGCGGCCGTGCAGGATCTGCCCCACGTAGTTGGCGACCGCGCGCACCGCGGCGATCGTGCCGGGGTAGTCCATCCGGGTCGGGCCGACCACCCCCATGCCGCCGAGCACCATGTCCTGGCCGTAGCCGATCGACACGACCGAGGTGCTGCGCATCTGCTCGTCTTCATTTTCCTCACCGATGCGCACCGTGATCGCACCGGGGTTGCGCGCGGCGGCCAGCAGCTTGAGCACGACGACCTGTTCCTCGAGGGCTTCGAGGACCTGGCGCAGTGAGCCGGGGAAGTCGGCGACGTTGCGGGTGAGGTTGGCGGTACCGCCGAGGACCAGGCGTTCTTCCGGGTGTTCGGCCAGCGACTCGACCAGGACCGTGGTGACGCGGATGAGCGCGTCGCGCAGTTCGCCGGGCGACTTGTCGGGCAGCTCGGCGACCCGCGCCGCGGCGTCGTTGAGCCGCCGTCCGGTCATGGCGGTGTTGAGGACGGTCCGGAGCCGGCTGACGTCTTCTTCGGTGACGACGTCGCCGAGGTCGACCGTGCGCTGGTCGACGCGCCCGTTGTCGGCGATCAGCACCAGCATCAGGCGCGCCGGGGTGAGCGGCACGACTTCGAGGTGCCGCACCTTGGCGTTGGTCAGCATCGGGTACTGGACGACGGCGACCTGCCGGGTCAGCTGCGCGAGCAGCCGGACGGAACGCTTGAGGACGTCGTCGAGGTCGGTGCCGCTGTCGAGGAAGGTGGTGATCGCCCGGCGCTCGGCGGCGCTCAGCGGCTTGATTTCGGAGAGCCGGTCGACGAAGAGCCGGTACCCCTTGTCGGTGGGCACGCGCCCGGCGCTGGTGTGCGGCTGGGTGATGTAGCCCTCTTCTTCGAGGGTGGCCATGTCGTTGCGCACGGTGGCGCTCGACACGCCCAGGTTGTGCCGCTCGACGATCGCCTTCGACCCGACCGGCTCCTGGTTGGAGACGTAGTCCGCGACGATCGCGCGCAGCACGTCGAAGCGGCGCTCCTCCGCGTTGGCCACCGGTTCCTCACCTACCTCGCTCGCTGCCGACCCCGAGTTTACGGAAGCCTGAGCCGGTCGTGCTCAACCCCGGTCGTCGCCGCGGGGTGGTGGAGGCAGGGTCGCGCACGGACGGTGGTCTCGCCGGGTGAGGAGCGGCCGCCGCCGGGCCCGCCGCGGCCGCGCCGATCGTGCTCGACCTGGGCGAGGCCGAGGCGTCGCGAATGACTCATTCGGGACCCGCCTGGTCCCGAATGAGTCATTCGCGACCCTGGCGCACTCGACACCGACGCCCGACCCCGGCGGCCCAGCCGGGTAAAGGGAACCCAAATCAATTCCCATGCGCGGTTCTCGAAAGGGATTTCCGGCTTGATGGGGGAACCGAAAAGCGGTTTGCTGCCTCTGATCCGCATGCCCTTCCCCGACTTCCGAGGTCGCCGTGAACCGAATTGAACCGGCTTCGGCCGGAATGCCCGAAATCGCCCGGCGCGCGGCCGAAGCGAAAGCCCGGCTCCAGCACGTCTCGGCGACCGCTTCGAGTGCCGACGGGGCCGTCACGGTCACCGTCAACACCAGCGGTGCGCTGCAGGAACTCAGCTTCGGCCCGCGGGCCGACGAGCTGCCGCGGACCCGGCTCGCCCAGGCCGTCCTCGCGGCCGCCAAACGCGCGCAGGTCGATGCCGCGCAGCAGCTGACCGCGATCATGGCGCCGGTGATCGGCCCGGACAGCGACGCGATGCATTTCCTCCAGGAGCAGATCCCCGCGCCCGAATTGCCCGAAGAAGCAGAAAAAGCACCGCGTTGGGAATTCGCGGCCGAGACACCTCCGCCACCGCCGGTGCGCCCGGCCCGGCCACCTCGGCGGGATGACGACGAGGACTTCGGCGGCCCGATCCTGCGCCGGGGGCTCTGATGGCGATGAAGGTCGACTTCGACGTCCTCGGCGGGCACGAGGACGAGATCCGTGAGATCGCCGACAAGGTGCAGCAGGCCCTCGACGCCGCCGGCAGCGCGCAGGCGCTCGACTTCGACGCCTTCGGGCTCGTCGGGCAGGTCTTCGCGGCGCCGATCCAGATCTGGACGAGCCAGGCCGAGGACTTCCTCCGGGCGGCCGTCGACGCCGGGCACGAGGTCGCCGACCGGGTGAAGACCGCCCACGGTGCCTTCACCGAGCACGAACAGACGACGAAGGGCCTGATCGAAGGCATCGGCAAGGAGCTGCCGGCATGACCGAGACGCAGGAGAACCCCCTGGTCGCGACCAGCGAGCCGAGCACCGGCTTCTGGAGCGGGATGGGCGATTCGTCGAAGGGCGAGCTCGACAACGTCAACGCCCAGACCGGCGGCGCGGGCATCTTCAGCGACGCCGCGTCGACGCTCACCGACGCCCGCAACGGCGACTGGGGCAACCTCGCGATGGACGTCGGCACCGACGCCCTCGACCTGCTCGGCGCGGCGATGGACCCGCTCGGCACGCTGGCGAGTGCCGGCGTCGGCTGGCTGATCGAGCACATCAGCTTCCTCAAGGACGGCCTCGACAAGCTCGCCGGCAAGCCCGAGGCCGTCACCGCCAAGGCCGTGACCTGGACGAACATCGCGAAGCAGCTCACCGAGACGGCCGAGCAGTACGAGCAGCAGGCCAAGAAGGTCCAGCAGTCGTACAGCGACTGCGGGTCCGCCGAGGCGTACCAGAAGACGGCGGAGAGCTACGTCGGCGTGCTGCGCGGAGCGGCTTCGCACGCCGACAGCGCGTCGACGGCGATGAACGTCGGCGCCGCGCTGGTCGGCACCGAGCGCGGGCTGATCCGCGACATGATCTCGTCGTTCGTGGGCGAGCTGATCGTCAAGGCGCTGGCCGCGCTGGCGGCGTCGTGGTGCACCTTCGGCGGCACGATCGCGGCGTTCATCGCCGACACGGTCGTCGAAGGCGGGGTCCTCGCCGAGAAGATCAGCACGCGGATCGCGAAGATCGTCGAGAAGCTCGAAGGCCTGGCCAAAGGCGCCGGCAAGTCGAAGGCGGCGCTCGAAGGCGCGGCGAACGCCCTGAAGAAGGTCGGCAAGGGCGTCGACAAGATCGTGGACAAGAGCGTCGACACGGCGGCGAACATCGAGCGGCGGGCCAACGAGCTGAAGCAGGCGGGCAAGGAGGCGAAGTCCGCCGAGGAGACGGCCAAGGGGTGGAGCGACGCCGCCAAGGAGCACGTCCCCGGCCGCGAGAAGGTCGAAGGGCTCGGCGACAAGCTGTCCGACGACGGCCGCAGCTTCCTCAGTCAGAAGGAGTGGCGCGAAGGCGGCGGCAAGGTCCCCGGCTTCAACGTCGCGGACGGCGTCGGCGTGGGTGCCGAAGCCCGCCGCCAGGAAAACGAGCAGATCGACCGCTACCACGAAGGCCAAGAGGCCTACGAAAAGGAACACCCGGAGGGTGAAGGCGAGTGACCACGGCCGGGCAGGCGGAGGTGGAGCTGGCCAACCGGCAGGGCCGGCTCCACCCCGCGCAGCGGGGGAAGGTGCTCGACGGCTCGTTCTGGGTGGCCGCGGTCGTCGCGGTCGCGGCGCTCGTCGTCGCGGTGGTCGTGCCGGTCTCGACGATCGACACCCGGTTCGGCGCCCGGCTCACCGGCGCCACCGTGGCCGCGGCCCTCGGCACGGCGCTCCCCCTCCTCGCGCTGGCCGCTTGGCTGGCGTTCGTCTGCGGCCGCCGGCTGGCCGACGTGCGGGACGGGCGGCTGGTCGCGATCACCGGCTGGACCCACGACTTCGGCAGGCAGCGGCCCGACCGCGAGTACCCGATCGTGCTCTCCACCCGGCTCAGCAAGGGCATGAACGAGCACCACTACCTCACGGCGGGCGGCAAGGAGTTCCAGCTCTACCGGACGAGTGGCCTGCGGATCCAGCCGGACCGGAACAACACCGTCCTGCTCACCCCGCGGGCCCGGCTGCTGATCACCGTCCTGCCGGCGTGACCCGGGGCTCGATCTCGAGGTCGCCGCGGGTGACCGCGCGGATGTGCCCGCTGCCGAGCAGGTCGTGCGGGTAGCCGAGGTCGAGCGCGCTCACCTCGTCGAGGCGGGCCAGCTGGTCCGGCGTGAACTCGACGTCGAGCGCACCCAGGTTGCCTTCGAGCTGGGCGAGCGTGCGGGCGCCGACGACGGGCGCGGTCACGCCCGGGTTCCGCAGGGTCCAGGCCAGCGCGACCTGCGCGGGCGTGTGCCCCGCCTCGGCCGCGACCTCGGACACGACGTCGGCGATGGCGAGCGTTCGGTCGGTGACCATGCCCAGGCCGACGTTGAAGCTCCGGCGGGTGCTCTCCTCGGCGGCGGCGGCGCGGTACTTGCCCGACAGCACGCCGCCGCCCAGGGGCGAATACGGCGTCACCCCGAGCCCCAGCTCCCGCGCCATCGGGATCAGGTCGCGTTCGGCGTCCCGCCGGATCAGGCTGTACTCGACCTGCAGCGCGATCAGCGGCGTCCAGCCCCGCAGGTCGGCGATCGCCTGCATCCGCGAAACCTCCCAGGCCGGGACGTTGGACATGCCCACGTACCGGACCTTGCCCTGGCGGACCAGGTCGTCGAGGCCGCGCAGGATCTCCTCGACCGGCGTGGTGAAGTCCCAGACGTGCAGGAGCAGCAGGTCGAGGTAGTCGGTGCCCAGCTGCCGCAGGCTCGCCTCCACCGACCCGAACAGGCTCTTGCGGTGCGGGCCGCCGGAATTCGGGTCGCCGGGACGGCGCAGCGTCGTGTACTTGGTCGCCAGCACCAGGCTTTCGCGGTGGTCGCGGGCGAATTCGCCGAGCAGCCGCTCGGAGCTGCCGTCGGTGTACGTCGGTGCCGTGTCGACGAAGTTGCCGCCGCGCTCGACGTAGGTGTCGAACAGCTTGCGTGCCTCGGCCGCCTCCGCGCCCCAGCCCCACTCGGTGCCGAAGGTCGCCGTGCCCAGTGCCAGCGGCGAGACCCGCAGCCCGGACCGGCCCAGCAGCCGGTAGGTGTCGAGGGTGAGCGCCATCGTGTCCTCCTGTGTCCGTGATCCGTGCGCCCAGCCTCGGCCGGCGGCGCTCGGCGGGTAAGGGAAGGACCTTCCTGGGAACAGCGCTC
Source organism: Amycolatopsis sp. cg9 (assembly GCF_041346945.1). Taxonomy (NCBI): domain Bacteria; kingdom Bacillati; phylum Actinomycetota; class Actinomycetes; order Pseudonocardiales; family Pseudonocardiaceae; genus Amycolatopsis; species Amycolatopsis sp. cg9. The sequence goes on from NZ_CP166850.1 coordinate 9,969,094, forward strand.
CCACCCTGCCGGTTGGACCCGGCATGAGCACCGCCACCGTGGAGCTGGCCGCGTTCCTGCGAACCCGGCGAGAACGCCTGGACCCGCGTGACTTCGACCTGCCCGTGCGCCGGTCGCGGCGGACGCCCGGACTGCGCCGCGAAGAGGTCGCCGAGCTGGCCGGGGTCAGCGTCGACTACGTCGTGCGGCTGGAGCAGGCACGCGGACTGCGGCCGTCGGCGGCCGTGGTGGAAGCGCTGTCCGGGGCGTTGCGCCTGACCGCCGCCGAGCGCGCCTACTTCTTCGACCTCGCCGGGCAGCGCCCCCGCGCCACCGGGGAACCCGCCACCACCGCGGTGCCGTCGCTCGCGCGGCTGGTCGAGGACCTGGCGCCGCTGCCCGCCATGCTGATGAACCACCGCTTCGACATCCTCGCCTGGAACGACGGGATGGCGCGGCTGCTGCTGGACTTCGGCGCCCTGCCGCCGTCTCGGCGCAACGCGATGTGGCTGTGCCTGCTGCACCCGGAGATCCGCGAGTACTACGTCGACCGCGAACGTGTCGTGCGCGAGGGGATCGCCCACCTGCGCACCGCGTGGGCCACGCACCCCGAGGACGAGGTGCTGACCGGCCTGATCGCCGAATGCACCGAAGGCAACGAGGAGTTCGCGCGGTTGTGGGCCGAGCGGGACGTGAAGGTCAACGGCCGCGGGAGCAAGGTGCTGCGCCACCCCGGTGCCGGGGTGATCGCCGTGGACTTCGAGGTCCTGATGCCGCTGCAGGACACGGACCAGCGGCTGATGATCTGCCGTCCCGCCGACGCCGAGAGCCGCTCGGCCCTCGGCGCTTGACTCAGGAGTTGCGCGGGAAGCCCAGGTTGACCCCGGCGTGCGAGCGGTCCGGCCACCGCGACGTCACGACCTTCGTCCGGGTGAAGAAGTGGAAGCCTTCCGGCCCGTACGCGTGGCTGTCGCCGAACAGCGAGTCCTTCCAGCCGCCGAAGGAGTAGTAGCCGACCGGGACCGGGATCGGCACGTTGACGCCGACCATGCCGACCTCGACCTCGTTCTGGAACTTCCGCGCGGCCGCGCCGTCACCGGTGAAGACGGCCGTGCCGTTGCCGTACGGGTTCGCGTTGATCAGCTCCAGCGCGTCGTCGTAGGACGCCGCGCGCGCCACCGAAAGCACCGGGCCGAAGATCTCGTCGGTGTAGATCGACATCTCCGGGCGGACGTGGTCGAACAGCGTCGGGCCGAGCCAGAAGCCGTCGCCGGGCACCTCGATGCCCCGCCCGTCCACGACCAGCGCCGCGCCCGACTCGACGCCGGCGTCCACATAGGACGCCACGCGCTCGTGGTGCGCCTTGGTGACCAGCGGGCCCATTTCGGACTCGGGGTCGCGGCCGTCGCCGACGCGCAGCCGCGCCATCCGCTCGGCGATCTTCGCGACCAGTTCGTCGCCGACCGGGTCGACGGCGACGACCACCGACACCGCCATGCAGCGCTCCCCCGCCGAGCCGAACCCGGCGGACACCGCGGCGTCGGCGGCCAGGTCGAGGTCGGCGTCCGGCAGCACGACCATGTGGTTCTTCGCCCCGCCGAGCGCCTGCACGCGCTTGCCGTGCCGGGTGCCGGTTTCGTAGACGTAGCGCGCGATCGGCGTGGACCCGACGAAGGAGATCGCCTTGACGTCGGCGTGCTCCAGCAGGCCGTCGACCGCGGCCTTGTCGCCGTGCAGCACGTTGAGCGCACCCGCGGGCAGCCCGGCCTCGGCGAACAGCTCGGCGATGAACACCGCCGCCGACGGGTCCTTCTCGCTCGGCTTGAGCACGACGGTGTTGCCGCAGGCCAGCGCGTTGGGCACGAACCACAGCGGCACCATGGCCGGGAAGTTGAACGGCGAGATCACGCCGACGACGCCGAGCGGCTGGGCGATCGAGTAGACGTCGACGCCGGTGGAGGCGTTCTCGCTGAAGCCGCCCTTCAGCAGCTGCGCGGCGCCGCACGCGTACTCGACGTTCTCGATCGCGCGGGCGATCTCCCCCGCCGCGTCCGATTCGACCTTGCCGTGCTCGCTCGTGATGATCTTCGCCAGCTCGTGCTTGCGGGCCGAGAGCAGCTCGCGGAAGGCGAACAGCACGCGCGTCCGCCCCGCCAGCGAAGTCCCGCGCCAGCCCGGCAGCGCCGCCTTGGCCGCGGCGACGGCGGCTTCGACCTCGGCGCCGCCCGCGAAGTCGACCTGCGCGCGGACCTGACCGGTGGCCGGGTCGAACACGTCGCCGCTGCGCGCGGGGGTCCCGGTGAACGGCTTGCCGTCGATCCAGTGGCTGATGCGGTCGCTCACGGCGGTGCGCTCCTTCGCTCGGGGGACGTCCACCCGAGTCTCCGGGCGGGCGCCACGCCAGGCCATCGGCAACGTGTACGCCAGTTGCCTCCCGGCCGTACAGTCTGTCCCTGCCGATCATCCGAGGAGCCATGTACCCGACCGTCGCCGAGGCGCTCGCGCTGCCGGTGCTGCGCCAGGGCCGCCCGCACGTCGTCGCCGGCGCGGCCGGACTGGACGCGCCGGTGCGCTGGGCGCACGTCGCCGAGGTCGCCGACATCGCGCACCTGCTGCGCGGCGGCGAGCTGGTGCTGACCACCGGGGTCGCGCTTCCCGACGACGGCCCGGCGCTGGCCCGCTACGTCGCCGACCTGGCCGGGGTCGGCGCCGCCGGCGTCGTGATCGAGCTGGTCCGGCACTGGAGCGACAAGCTGCCCGCCGCGCTGGTCGAGGCGGCCGAGGAGCACGGCCTGCCGCTGGTCACGCTCTCGCGCGAGACGCGGTTCGTGAGCGTCACCGAGGCGGTCAACGGCCAGATCGTCGACGCCCAGGTCGCCGAGCTGCGCGCCGCCGAGCGGGTGCACGAGACGTTCACCGCGCTGACCGTCGCGGGCGCCGAACCCGGCGTCGTGCTGGGTGAGGTCGCCCGGCTCACCGAGCAGCCGGTGGTGCTGGAGACGCTCTCGCACGAAGTGCTCGCCTACGACGCGGCCGGCACGGACCCGGCCGAGCTGCTCGCCGGCTGGCCGGCGCGCTCGCGGGTGGTCCAGGTCGGCGAGCGGACCGGCTACCACCCCGGTTCGGGCTGGCTGGTCACCGTGGTCGGCGCGCGCGGGCACGACTGGGGCCGGCTGGTCCTCGTCTGCGCCGACCAGCCGCCGCACCGCCACCGGGTGGTCGCCGAGCGGGCGGCGTCCGCGCTGGCCGTGCACCGGCTGGTCGCCAAGGACTCCGACGGTCTCGAACGGCAGGCCCACCGCGCGGTGCTGGCCGAGCTGCTCGCCTCGCCGGCGCCGTCGTCGGAGCTGCTGGCGCGGGCCTCGGCGCTCGCCGTGCCGCTGGCCGGGCGGCAGCTGGTCGGGCTGGCGGTCCGGCCGCGGCTGACCGGCACCCGGCCCGCGCTGTCCACGCCGCCGGTGCTGCGCGAGCTGGCCGAGGCGACGGTGCTGGCGGCCCGCCGCGCGAAGGTGTCGGCGCTGGTGGCGACCGACGACCTCGGGGTGCGGGCACTGCTCGCGCTGTCGCGGGAGGCCAACGCCGACGCCGTGCTGCACCGGCTAGCCACCGACGTCCACGAGGCCAGGGGCAGCGCGCCCGGCGTGCTGGCGGTCGGGACCACGGTGTCGTCCCCCGCCGAAGCGCGCCGGACGCTGCAGGAGGCGGCGCACGTCGCGGCGGCCGCGCTGGGTTCGGGCGACGAGCGCGTCCTGCACCGCTTGTCCGACGTCCGCCTGCGCGGCCTGCTGCACCTGCTGGCGGGCGACGAGCGGGTGACGGCGTTCGCGCACCGGGAGCTGGGCCCGCTGCTGCAGCGCGACGCCGCTTCGGGCAGCCGGCTGGTCCAGGCGCTGCGGCACTACTGCGAGCAGGGCGGCAACAAGTCGGCGGCGGCCGCGGCCGCGCACACCTCCCGGACGGCGTACTACCAGCAGCTCGCCCGGATCGAGCAGGTCCTCGGCGTCCGGCTGGAGGACCCGGAGTCGATGCTCTCGCTCTACGTCGCGTTGCTGGCGTCGGACCTCACCCGGCCGAGCGAAGAAGACTCACCCGGACGTGGAGCACAGTGATCGGCCCGGGGCTGCCGATGACACCGATATGGCCCTACTCCCCTTCGCTGCCTGCTTGATGAGCTTGAGCTGCCTCGCGCCCGCGCAGCCGCCGGCGTCGACGCTGCAGCTGACCACCCACGACACCGCCAACCGGATCGGCTCGGTCGTGCTCACCTGCGAGCCGACCGGCGGCACGCACCCCAAGCGCGGCAAGGCGTGCGCGGTGCTCTCCGGCGTGGACGGCGACTTCTCGAAGATCACCGCCCGGCACCAGGCCTGCACGCTGATCTACGCCCCGGTGGACGTCACGGTGGTCGGCACCTGGCGCGGCAAGCCGGTGTCGTTCCGCGCGACGTACCCGAACCGCTGCGCCGCCGACCGCGACTCGGACGACGTCTTCGCCTTCTGACCCCGGACGCGCGGAAGCCGCCGGACCGCCCCCACGACGGCCCGGTGGCTTCCGCGCATGTGGTTAACCACGCCTGACCGGCCGGTCCGGTTCAGCCGCAGCGCCCGAGAGGTACGTCACGTGCCGAGGCGCGGGCGAGGTTCCAGGCGGGCCAGCCGTCCGCGGTGTCGCCGGCCAGCACCTGCCGCAGCACGCAGGTGCGCAGCGGCTCCGGCAGCCGCGCCTCGACCACCGGCACGACGTCGGCGGAGAACCCGGCCAGGTACCGGTGGTCCAGCGGCTTCCCGGCGGCGGCGCGGTCGAGGTTGGCGTCGGCGATGAGCCGTTCGGGGTCGAGCACGGCGAGCCCGAGCAGCGCGACGGCGGCCGTCCCGATCGCGGCGCGCGGCAGCCACCCCGGGCGCAGCCGGATCAGGGAGCCGAGCACCAGGACGAACACGGCGCCGAACCACAGTTCGCAGACCTCGACCAGCAGCCGCAGCACGGTGAAGCCGTACGCCTCCTGGTAGGTCCCCATCCGGCTGAGCGCCGAGCCGACGAGCACGAGGCTCAACGCGCTCAGCGCACCGAGCAGGACGCGCTGGCGGAGCCGGTCGGCCTTCGTCGTGTTCGGGGCCCAGCGCAGGGCGGCGGAGACGATGGCGAGCGTGAGCACGGTGACGGCGCAGAGCTGCCAGAAGCCGCTGCGGGCGTACTCCGCCGACGTCAGGCCGCTGGTGCGCAGGACGTACTCGGTGCCGCCGAAGAGCACGACCAGCCGGACGGCGACGAAAACGCTGAACAGCACGATGAGGACGACGAGCGGGACCGTCCATTCCAGACCGTATTTGGTTCGCTTAGGACTTTCGCTGCCTGCCTTTTCCGCGGGCGCGGCGAGGAAGTAGCAGGCCCCGGCGACGAGCAGCGCGACGACGAAGAAGACCACGCACCACCGCACGAGCACCGCGGGACTGAGATCGGGGATCACGGCGGTGACGACGGCGGCGAAGGCGGCATCGGCACTGGCGAGCAGCGGCACGAAGACGGCGACGAGCGCGGCGGACCCGAGCACGGCGAGCGCGATCCGCCGGGCGACGCCGTCCCTCCGTGCAGCGAAGCGCCCGAGGCCGCGCCCGGCCCACGGAATGGCGCGGAGGGCTTCGAGGGGCACCGCGACCATGTCGTAGAGGACACTGTGGACGGTCCGCGGCCCGACGACGGCCAGCGACCCGGCCACGACGGCGGTGGGCACGCAGAGGGCGAACAGCCAGCCCGAGGCGCGGAAGGTCCCGACGCTCAGGAGGGCGAGGGCCAGGAGGGCCCAGCTCGCATCGGCCCAGCTGAAGCGACCCCGGTTGGCGACGGTCACGGCGATGGCGACAGCGAGGGCGGCGAGCAGCCACCCGATGCCGGGCCGGTCCACGGGAAGGACGAGGGCCCCGGCGACACCGGCGATGCCGGCGGCGGGGAGGACAGCCGGGGGCAGGGGGACGGTTGCGGACTTCGGTGGCGGGAGCTGGTGGAGGAGGACGGGCGGTGCGGCGACGGCTACGCCACCGCCGGTCGCACCCGCGGCGCCCGCCACGCCCGCCCCTCTGCCGGTCGCACCCGCAACACCCGCCACGCCGGCACCGCCCGCCACGCCCGCCCGCCGCACACCACCAGCCGCACCCATCACTCCTTCGGTCGCATCCGCACCGCCCGCCACACCCGCCCGCCGCACACCACCAGCCGCACCCACCCCGCCGCCATCCGCACCCGCACCACCCGCCACGCCCGGCCGCCGCACACCACCAGCCGCACCCGCCCCTCCGCCGTCCGCGGTCGTCTGCCGCTTTCCCCGCGGCACCCCTTTCCCTTCCCCAGACGTCCCCGCCCCACCCACGCTGCTCTTCGGCATCCCACCCACTCCTCACGTTCACATTCGCAAATTTCCACGCCCGGCCGCCGCCCCAAGGTCTTGAATGAGTCATTCAGGACACCGCGGAGGTCAGCCGGTCGGCAAAGTCACCCTGATCCGGGAGCCCGGCGAAGAATCGACCACCCCGATCGTCCCGCCGTGCAGCTCCACCGCCCACCGGGCGATCGCCAGCCCCAGCCCCGTCCCGCCACCGGACGGCCGCTCGCCCCGGGTGAACCGCTCGAACACCCGCACCCGATCGGCGGGAGCGATCCCCGGTCCCTCGTCGCACACGTCGATGCGCACCTCGCCCGGCCGGACCTCGGCCAGCACCCGCACCGACCCTCCCGCGGGGCCGTGGCGGACCGCGTTCTCCAGCAGGTTCGCCACCACCTGGAACAGCCGCCCGCGGTCCGCGGTCACCAGCACGTCCGGCGCCGACACCGAGAAACTCACCCCGCGCACCAACGCCGCCTCGGAAACCGCTTCCGACAACAAAGAGGAGAGCGAAAACGAAGTCTTGTGCAGCGGGATCGCCCCCGCGTCCAGCCGCGACAGGTCGAGGAGCTCGTCCACCAGCGTCGCCAGCCGCTCGGTCTGCTGCAACGCCGTCTTCAACGTGGCGGGGTCGGGGTCTTCGACGCCGTCGACCAGGTTCTCCAGCACGCCGTTCAACGCCGTGATCGGCGTCCGCAGCTCGTGGGACACGTTCGCGATCAGCTCACGCCGCTGCCGGTCCGCGTCGCCGAGATCCCCCGCCATCTGGTTGAACGCCGAGGCCAGCGAGCCCACCTCGTCACGCGTGGTCGCGCGGATCCGCCGCGTGTAGTCGCCCTTCGCCATCGCGCGCGCCGCCGCCGTCATCTCCCGCAGCGGGCGCGTCATCCCGTGGGCCAGCAGCTGCGACAGCACCAGCGCCAGCACCATCGCGGTGATCGTCGTCTTGGGCGGCAGCCAGCCGATCTGCCAGTTGAAGAACGCGAACGCGACCCCGCCGGACGCGACCATCAGGATCGCCAGCTTCAGCTTGATCGACCGGATCCGGTCGAGCGGCCGTGGTACGAAGTTCACGATCCCGCCTCCAACGCGTACCCGACGCCGTGCACGGTCCGGATGAGATCCGCACCGAGCTTCCGCCGCAGCGCCTTGATGTGGCTGTCCACCGCGCGCGTGCCGGCGGACGTGCCGTGGACGTCCCAGTCCCACACCTCCGACAGCAGCCGTTCCCGCGGCTGCACCACCCGCGGCCGCCGGGCGAAGTGCACCAGCAGGTCGAACTCGATCGGCGTCAGCTGCGCCGCCACCCCCGCACGCGCGACCCGCCGCTGGTCGACGTCGATCTCGAGGTCGCCGAGCACGATCCGCGTGCCCGCGACCGACGCCGAACGGTCGACCCGCCGCAGCAGCGCGTGCACCCGCGCGGTCAGCACCCGCATCGAGAACGGCTTCGTGAGGTAGTCGTCCGCGCCGACCCCCAGCCCGACCAGCAGGTCCGTCTCGTCGGCGCGCGCGGTCAGCATGAGCACCGGCACCGGCCGCCGTCCCTGGATCCGGCGGCAGACCTCCAGGCCGTCGAACCCCGGCAGCATGACGTCCAGCACCACGAGGTCGGGCTCCAGCGCGGCGTCCGCCTCGACCGCGGCCGGCCCGTCGTGGGCGACGTCCACGGTGAACCCCTCGGCCCGCAGCCGGGCCGCGATCGACGCGGCGATCGTGCCGTCGTCCTCGACGACGAGCACCCGCCGCATTCCCGGTTCCATGGCCACGACCTTAAGCACCCCCGGTGGAGACGGTTCGCGTGAACTGTGGAGATCCTGTGGAGACGTTTCAGCCGCTTTGCCGGTTCGTGACGACCAGATGTGTGACGCAGGTCATGCACTCGGGAGCCCGTTCGCGCAATCGACAGACTGCACTCCAGGCCGTGGAAGAGTGAACACTCTGCCGTTGCCCCGGCGATGACCAGGCGCGCAGGATGCCGCAATGGCGCCGACACCCGCAGACCAGCGCGTGCACGACGACGGCCGGGTCGAGCTCGACCCCGCCGGCGTCGGGTCTCTCGAAGGCAGCCGGTTCTTCAACGAGGAGCTGGCCCCCGTCCCCGTCGAAAAACGGACCTGGACCACCTACAACTACTTCGCGCTCTGGATGGGGATGGCGCACAACATCCCCAGCTACGCCTTGGCCGCGTCGCTCATCGCCCTGGGCATGAACTGGGTGCAGGCGCTGATCACGATCACCATCGGCAACCTGATCGTCCTCGTGCCGATGCTGCTCAACAGCCACGCCGGCACGAAGTACGGCATCCCGTTCCCGGTGTTCGCCCGCGCGTTCTACGGCCTGCGCGGCGCCAACCTGGCCGCGCTGCTGCGCGCGTTCATCGCGTGCGGCTGGTTCGGCATCCAGACGTGGGTCGGCGGCGAGGCCATCTACGTCATCCTCGGGCGCCTGCTCGGCTCGTGGTGGCGGGACGCGCCGGTGATCGCCGGCCAGCACTGGACGCTGTGGCTGTCCTTCGTGGTCTTCTGGATCGGCCAGATGCTGATCATCTGGCGCGGCATGGAGGCGGTCCGCCGGTTCGAGAACTGGACGGCGCCGCTCGTGTCGGTCGGCTTCCTGATCATGCTGGGCTACGTGCTGGTCAAGGCGGGCGGCCTCGGCCCGATCCTGTCCGACGGCGGCAAGCTCGGCTGGGGCCCGGACTTCTGGAAGGTGTTCGCGCCGTCGCTGATGGCGATGATCGCGTTCTGGTCGACGCTGTCGCTGAACATGCCGGACTTCACCCGTTTCGGCGGCAGCCAGCGCAAGCAGGTCCGCGGGCAGATCCTCGGCCTGCCCACCACGATGACGTTCATCGCGATCGTGGCCATCCTGACCACGTCGGGCGGGCACGTGCTCTACGGCGAGGACATCTGGGACCCGGCCCAGCTGGCGGACAAGTTCACCAGCCCGGTCGTGGTCGTCGTCGCGCTGGTCGCGCTGGTGCTCGCCACCATCTCGGCGAACCTCGCGGCCAACGTCGTCAGCCCGTCCTACGACTTCTCGAACGCGTTCCCGAAGAAGATCACGTTCGCGGTCGGCGGCGGCATCACCGGCGTCATCGGCATCCTGATCCAGCCGTGGCGGCTCTACTCCGACCCGAACATCTACATCTTCGCCTGGCTCGGCTTCTACGGCGGCCTGCTCGGCGCGGTGGCGGGGGTGCTCGTCGCGGGCTACTGGGTGATCGCCCGCACCAAGCTCAAGCTGAAGGACCTCTACACACCCGATGGGGTGTATTGGTTCAGCGGCGGCTGGAACTGGCGCGCGCTGGTCGCCACGCTGGTGGGGGCCGTCCTCGCGGTGGGCGGCGCGTACGGCGGGCCGTTCCCCGACGCCGGTCTCATCCCGTTCCTCAAGCCGCTTTACGACTACAACTGGGTGGTCGGCTTCGTCGGCGCGTTCGTCGTCTTCGCCGCCCTGTCCACGTCCACAACCAAGGAGGAAGCAAGTGAGCGTCGTCCGAGCCGGTTTGATCCAGCAGCGGTGGACGGGTGACAAGGAGTCCATGATCAAGGCGGCGGTCGACCACATCGCCACCGCCGCCTCGCAGGGCGCCCAGGTCGTCTGCCTCCAGGAACTGTTCTACGGGCCGTACTTCTGCCAGGTGCAGGACACCGACTACTACTCCTACACCGAGGGCATCCCGGACGGCCCGACGACCAAGCTCATGCAGGAGGTGGCCGAGCGCCACGGCGTCGTGCTGGTCGTGCCGATGTACGAGGTCGAGCAGCCCGGCGTGTACTACAACACCGCCGCGGTGATCGACGCCGACGGCACGTACCTCGGCAAGCACCGCAAGAACCACATCCCGCAGGTCAAGGGCTTCTGGGAGAAGTTCTACTTCCGGCCCGGCAACCTGGGTTACCCGGTGTTCGACACCGCCGTGGGCCGCATCGGCGTCTACATCTGCTACGAGCGGCACTTCCCCGAAGGCTGGCGCGCGCTGGGCCTGGCCGGGGCGAAGATCGTGTTCAACCCGTCGGCGACCAGCCGCGGCCTGTCGCAGTACCTGTGGCGGCTCGAGCAGCCGGCGGCCGCGGTGGCGAACGAGTACTTCGTCGGCGCGATCAACCGCGTCGGCAAGGAACCGCTGGGCGACAACGACTTCTACGGCCAGACCTACTTCGCCGACCCGCGCGGCCAGCTGATCGGCGACGCCGCGTCGGACACCGAGGACGAGGTCGTTGTGCGCGACCTCGACATGGCGCAGCTCGACGAGGTCCGGGACCTGTGGGCGTTCTACCGCGACCGCCGCCCGGACACCTACGGCCCCCTCACGGAGGCCTGATGACCACGCTCATCAAGGGTGGCCAGGTCGTTTCGCCCTCCGGCGCGCTGACCGCGGACGTCCTCGTCGACGGCGAGACCATCGCCGCCGTCGGGGCGCCCGGGACGCTGGCCGGCGACGAGACGATCGACGCCACCGGCAAGTACGTGCTGCCCGGCGGGATCGACGCGCACACGCACATGGAGATGCCGTTCGGCGGCACGCACTCGGTCGACACGTTCGCGACCGGCACCACCGCGGCCGCGTGGGGCGGCACGACGACGATCATCGACTTCGCCGTGCAGGCCAAGGGCACGTCGCTGCTGTCCACACTGGACAAGTGGCACGCGAAGGCCGACGGCAACTGCGCGATCGACTACGGCTTTCACATGATCGTCAGCGACGTCAACGACCAGTCGCTGAAGGAGATGGAAGCCTGCGTCGACGGCGGGGTCGGCAGCTTCAAGATGTTCATGGCCTACCCGGGGGTGTTCTACTCCACGGACGGCGAAATCCTGCTGGCCATGCAGAAGGCGCGTGAGATCGGCGCCACGATCATGATGCACGCGGAAAACGGCATCGCGATCGACCAGCTGGCGGCGCAGGCCTTCGAGGCCGGCCACATCGACCCGGTGCAGCACGGCTTGACGCGCCCGCCGGAGCTGGAGGGCGAGGCGACGTCGCGGGCGATCCAGCTCGCGAAGGTCACCGGCTCGCCGTTGTACATCGTGCACCTGTCGGCGTCGCAAGCGCTCGCGGCGGTCGCGGAAGCGCGCAACGAGGGCCAGAACGTCTTCGCCGAGACGTGCCCGCAGTACCTCTACCTGTCCATCGAGGACCTGGCCAAGCCGGACTTCGAGGGCGCGAAGTACGTCGCGTCGCCGCCTCTGCGGGAGAAGTCGCACCAGGCCGACCTGTGGCGCGGGCTGCGGACCAACGACCTGTCCGTGGTGTCGACCGACCACTGCCCGTTCTGCTTCAAGGACCAGAAGGAGCTGGGCCGCGGGGACTTCCGGGCCATCCCGAACGGCATGCCCGGCGTCGAGCACCGGATGGACCTGCTGCACCAGGGCGTCGTCGCCGGTGAGCTGACGCTCGGGCGCTGGGTCGAGACGTGCTCGGCGACGCCGGCGCGGATGTTCGGGCTGTACCCGCGCAAGGGCGTCATAGCGGCGGGTTCGGACGCGGACATCGTGATCTACGACCCCGCCGCCACGCAGACGTTGTCCGCGGAGACGCACCACATGAACGTGGACTACTCGGCGTACGAAGGGTTCGAGCTCACCGGACGCGTGCACACCGTGCTGTCCCGCGGGCGCGTCGTCGTGTCGCCGGAGGGGTTCACGGGGTCGACGTCGCACGGCAAGTTCCTGTCCCGCTCGCTGAATCAATATCTGAACTGAGGTGGCGATGGACTTCGGGATCGTGCTGCAGACCGACCCGCCCGCGCGGGACGTCGTGCGGCTGATGAAGGACGCCGAGGACGCCGGGTTCCGCTACGGCTGGACGTTCGACTCCTGCGTGCTGTGGCAGGAGCCGTTCGTCATCTACTCGGCGATCCTCGCGGCGACGTCGTCGCTGGTCGTCGGGCCGATGGTGACCAGCCCGGGGACGCGGGACTGGTCCGTCATGGCCTCGACGTTCGCCACGCTCAACGACATGTACGGCAACCGGACGGTCTGCGGCATCGGCCGCGGCGACTCCGCGCACCGGGTGGTCGGGAAGCCACCGTCCACTTTGGCCACCGTCCGCGACTGCATGCAGGTCGTGAAGGACCTCGCCGAAGGCCGCGCGGTGACGGTGAACGACAAGACCGTGCAGATCCCGTGGATCCGCAACGGGCGCCTGGAAATGTGGATGGCCGGGTACGGGCCGAAGGCACTGAAGACGGTCGGCGAGCACGCCGACGGCTTCATCCTGCAGTGCGCGGACCCGGCGATCGCGCGCTGGACGATCGGCGCGGTGCGCGACGCCGCCCGGGCCGCCGGCCGCGATCCCGGCGGCATCACGATCTGCGTCGCGGCCCCGGCGTACGTCGGCGACGACCTGGCGCACCAGCGCGAACAGCTGCGCTGGTTCGGCGGGATGGTCGGCAACCACGTCGCGGACCTGGTGGCGCGCTACGGGTCTTCCGGTGCGGTGCCCCGCGAACTGACCGACTACATCCGCGAACGGGAAGGCTACGACTACAGCCACCACGGCAAGGCGGGCAACCCGTCGACGGAGTTCGTCCCGGACGAGATCGTCGACCGCTTCTGCCTGCTGGGGCCGGCCTCCTCGCACGTGGAACGGCTGCAGGAGCTGGCGGAACTGGGCGTCGACCAGTTCTCGCTGTACCTGATGCACGACGACCGCGAGGCGACGCTGGCGTCCTACGGTTCGCAGATCATCCCGAAGCTCACCGCGTAGGGCCCGCCCTACCCCGGTTCCGGGGGCGCGCACCAGCGCGCCCCGGTCCCGGTGCCGGGACGATCGGGGTCATGAATTCTCCGAAACTCCGTGCTGCGCTGGTGCTGGGGGCCGCCGCGAGCGTGGTCGCCTTGAGCGCGCCCGCGGCCACGGCGAGCCCCACCGGAATCGTGTGGGAATCCGCGTGCGCCACCGGGTACCAGTGCGGCCACCTCGACGTCCCCCTGTCCTACCAGGACTCATCGGCCGGCACCGTGTCGATCGCCGTCGGCCGGTTGCCCGCCACCGACCAGGCCCACAAGCTGGGCACGATCTTCTACAACCCGGGCGGGCCCGGCTCGTCCGGCCGCTTCGCGCCTGCCCTGACGCCGTTCCTGCACGAGCGCTACGACATCGTGGGGTTCGACCCGCGCGGAGTCGGGGCCAGCTCGAAGATCCACTGCTTCACCGACCCTTCGCAGCTCGAGGTGCTCCAGCGGGCGCTCGGCACGTTCCCGCTCACCCGGGCCGCCGAGCAGCGGCAGATCGCGGACACCCGAACGGTCACCGACCTCTGCGAGCAGAACGCGGGTCCGCTGGCGAGTCACCTCTCCACCGGCACGATCGCGCGCGACCTGGACCGGCTGCGAGCGGCGTTAGGCGAGCCGAAGCTGCGGTACTACGGGAAGTCCTACGGCACCTACCTCGGCGAGACGTACGCCAACCTGTTCCCCGGCCGGGTGGGTTCCCTGGCGCTCGACGCGGTCGACGACCCGGTGCGCTGGGCGACCGGAACCGGACCGATGAGCTACCGGCTGCGCGGCTACGAGGACGGACCTCGCGCTCTCCAATCCTTTTCGGACGCCTGCGGGACGCGCTGCGCGTTCGACTACGACGCGATCCTGGATCGGCTGGAGTCGGGCCCGATCACGGTGACCGACACTTCGGGCAAGCAGACCAGCGTCACCTACCAGAGCGCGATCGCGCGGATCCACAACTACCTGACCGACGCGCAAGCCGCCCCGCAACTGGCCGCCTTCCTGACCGCGTTGGCCGATCCGGCGTCGCGCGCACCGGCGTCCGCGGGCGGCCCGCCGGACATCGACTCCCTGCTGGGCGGCGGCGCGACGCTGTGTTCGGACGCGGCGAACCCGCGCGATCCGGCCGTGTGGTGGGACTACGCGCAGCGCGCCGACCAGGTCGGCCGCGGCTTCGGCCCGTACGACGTCTACAAGACACTCCCCTGCGCCACGTGGGAGGTCTCGGACACCGGCCGGTACACCGGACCGTGGAACCGCCCGACCGCCCCGGTCCTGCTGCTCGCCAACCGCCAGGGCGACCTGGAAACGCCGTACGCCGGCGCCCGGCGGACCGAGAAGCTGCTCGGCAACGCGCGCCTGCTGACGCTCGACGCGTACGGCCACGGTGCGCGCGGCAAGAGCGCGTGCGCCGACGCCTGGCTCGACCGCTACTTCGGCACCGGCGCGGTGCCGGCCCCGGGCACGGTCTGCGCGCCGGACCGCGGTCCCTTCGACTGAAGGTACGCCATCGCCGCTTCGGGATCCCCGAGCCAGCCTTCGTAGTCGGCCGGGTTCTCGAAGAGGTGCGCGAACCGGTGCGCCACTTCGGGAACGCGCTGCGCGGTGTCCAAAGTGGCCAGGACGTGGTCCGCCGGCGGGGCCAGGAGGTCGTTGTTGAAGCGCGTCGCGTGCCGGGCGTGCCGCCAGTAACGGGCGAAGGCGTCGTGCATGAACTCTTCGTCGAACGGCCGGTCCGCCTGCTCGACGATGGCCTCCTGGTACGCCCGGGCCGCGCGGGCGGCCATGTTGGCGCCCTGGCCGCCGACCGGATCGTTGGTCACCGCGGTGTCGCCCATCGCGAGGACCTTCGCCCCGGACGGCAGGGTGCCCACCGGGTGCCGGACCACCGGCGTGATCCGGCCGTGCAGCAGGTCGACGGGCGCCGCCGGCCGGGCGTCGTCGAGCAGGGCGGCTTGCCACGGGTAGTGCGCGCGCAGCAGCTTCCGCGCGGTCTCGTAGTGCTGCTCGACGTCGGCGACCTCGTCCCAGACGTCCATCGGGCCGCCGGGCACGCCGAAGAAGCCGATGCCGTGCACGGGCCCGCGCACCGACAGCACGGGCAGCAGGAAGAACTCGCCGACCGGGGACATCCCGAACGTCAGACCGGGCACCGCGTCGAGTTCCCCGGCGACGTAAAGGATCCCGATCGCCCGCTGCGGCTCGCGGTAGGGCGACCGCTCGTCGTCGCGCGGGAAGAGCGCGTCGAACTGCGCGCCGCGCCCGGCCGCCACGATGAGCAGCTCGAACTCGCGCGCGCACTCGTCCAGCGCGTCCGGGGTGACCCGGCGGAACCGCAGCTCGCCACCGAGGCGCGCGAACTCCGCCAGCCAGTCCGCGACCTTGACGCGCTGGTCGACCGACTGCGCGGGCCGGTCGAGCCCCACGCGCCAGGACATCGCGGGTTCGGTTTCCACCCCCGCGGCGGCGAAGGAGACTTCCCGGATCGGCGGCGCTTCGGCGTCCCAGAAGTTGATGCCGAGCTCGCGTTCCCGCTGGAGCGCGGGCGCGAACAGGCACTGGTTGGAGACGAGCCGGCCGGCCCGCACTTCGTCCGCGGGCCGCTCGGCGAACACCGTGACGTCGTAGCCCCGCTGCCGCAGCCCGATGGCAAGGACCAATCCCGCTTGCCCCGCTCCGACGATCCCGATCCGCCGCATGGCCGCCCCTCCCGGAAACCCTGTTCCCCCAACGTACTCGTGACCGGGCGAGTTTCCTCGCCCGATCGGGCGGTCAGCGGTACGCGTCGTGCTCGGCCTCCTGCCGGACGGCTTCCAGCGCGGCGCGCAGCTGCGCGAGCCCGACGGAGCCGAGCGCCAGCCGGAGCGCCTGGGGCACGGCGGGCGTCGTCGCGAACGGCTCGGCGGTGGCGACCGCGACCCGCCGCCGCGCCAAGGCCGCGGCGATCCGGTCCGGGCGCGAATCGGGGGCCAGCGGCAGCCACAGGAAGTACGACGAGGGGTGCGCGATCAGGGGAAGCCCGTCGAGCACCTCGGCGGCGACGGCCTGCCGCTGCCGGGCGTCCGCGCGTTTCCGCCCTTCGAGGCGGTCGACGGTGCCGTCCTCGAGCCAGCGGCGGGCGATCTCGGCGGTCAGCGCGGGCGTGTTCCACGTCGTGGCCCGGATCGCGCGTTCGAATGAGGGCACGAGCGCGTCCGGCGCGGCGACGAACCCGAACCGCAGCCCGGTGGCGACGTTCTTCGACAGCCCGGACACGTACACGGTGGCTTCGGGCGCCAGCGCCGCGAGCGGCGGTGGCGCGTCCTCGGCGAGGTAGGCGTAGGAAGCGTCCTCGATGATCGTCAGCCCGTGCGCGCGGGCGATGGCGACGAGCCGCGCGCGGCGGGCGTCGTCGAGCACCCAGCCCAGCGGGTTGTGCAGGGTCGGCATCGCGTACACCGCGCGGACCCGGCGACGGCGGCACAGCCGGTCGAGGACGTCGAGGTCGGGCCCGGCCGCGGTCACCGGCAGCGGCGCCGGTTCCAGCCCGAGCGTGCGCGCGAGCATCCGGAACCCGGGGTAGGTGAGGGCGTCGACCGCGACGACGTCACCGGGCCGGAACAGGGTCATGGCCGTGACCGCGAGCCCGTGCTGAGCGCCGTCGACGATCAGCACGCGCTCCCGGCCGGCGTCGAGCCCCCGCCGCCGCAGGTGCCGCGCGACGGCGGCGCGGTCGTGGGCCCGCCCGCGGTGGGGCTGGTAGCGCAGCAGCGCGTCGAGGTCGCCGGCGGTGGCGAGGTCCCGCAGGGCCTGGCGCAGCAGATCGGCCTGCCCGGGCACGGCGGGGTGGTTGAAGCTGAGGTCGAGCGCATCGGCGGCGACGGACCGCTCGTCGGCGGCCTCGCCGGTGGCGGGATCGCGGACGAAGGTGCCCCGCCCCTGCTCGCAGCTCACGAGTCCCATCGCTTCGAGCTCGGCGTACACCCGGGACGCGGTGACGACGGCGATGCCCTGATCGGCGGCCAGGCGCCGGTGCGTGGGCAGCTTCGTCCCGGCGGGCAGGTGTCCGTCCCGGATCTGCTCGGCGAGGGCGTCGACGACGCCTTTGTACTTCGGTACGCGCCCCCTCCGGATTGTAGGCAGGACAATTCTTGGACTGTCCTGGATCGGCGGTCCTACCGTGGCGGGCATGCACACCGCGATCCTGACCTTCGACGGCTACAACGAACTCGACTCCCTGATCGCACTGGGCGTCCTCAACCGCGCGGGTTCGCGGGTGTCGATCGCCAGCCCGACCCCCGAAGTGACTTCGATGAACGGCGTGCGCCTGTACGCGATGACCGACCTCGAGCAGGCCCGCACCGCCGACGCGGTCATCATCGGGAGCGGCGTGCGCACTCGCGAGGTGGTGGAGGACGCGGCGATCATGGGGGTGTTGAGCCGCCTCGACCCGGCCCGCCAGCTCCTGGCGGCACAGTGTTCGGGAACGTTGGTGCTGGCGAAGCTGGGCCTGCTCGGCGGAGTGCCGGCGTGCACGGACCTCACATCGAAGCCGTGGGTGGTCGCGGCGGGCGTCGAGGTCCTGGACCAGCCGTTCTTCGCGCGCGGCAACATCGCAACGGCGGGCGGGTGCCTGGCTTCGGCGTACTTGGCGACGTGGGTGATCGCGCGGCTGCATGGGGTGGCGGCTGCGGAGAGCGCGATGCACTACGTCGCACCGGTCGGGGAGAAGGAGGAGTACGTCGCGCGGGCGATGGGCAATGTGACGCCGTACTTGGAGCCTGCGCTGAGGTAGCTCAGCCGCGTTTGGCCTTCCGGCGCCGTCGCCGCACGTCGAAGATCACGAGGGTGAGCAGCCCGAGGAAGGGGAGCTCGGTGACCAAGTTGCCGCCGAGCACGGTCGCGACCGAGTGATCGGGCCAGCCACCGGTCGCCGTGAGGCCGATCGAGCCGATGGCCGACAAGCCGAAGAACAAGGTCGCCAGCCACAGCGCGATGCGGAGGGCCCACATCCACGAAGTCCGGCCCTTCTCCTTGTAGGACTGGGCACGCACCTCCTTCGGGGTCATCGAGCCCCGAGGCCGGGCTGGCACGCCGGTCGGTTCGACCAGCCACTGGCTCAGCACGTTCACGTCGCCCGGCACCAACCCGCGCTGCACCAGCGAGGTCCAGACTTCGCGCAGCCCGGCCGAAAACCCGAGCACGTACGGCGGGGTCGGGGTGAAGTGCGATTCGAGGGTCTCCTCCGGAGCCGCGTAGGAGCCGAGGAGGTGGGCGATCGCCGGGAGCCAATCCGGCAGCACGGGAGCCTGCCCGGAAACGACTCCCCGCCAGTGCTCACGCCACGGCTTCAGCCAGCGCACGACGTCGAAACTGACCCGCATGGCTCCTTCGAGGACGTGCAACGGCAGCTTCTCCGCCAGCGAGGCCGCTTCGCGTTCACCGCGACGACGGTCGGCGAGCCGGGTTTCCTCGGACGACACCAGTGGAACGCCTGCGGCCCGAGCACCAGCCGGCTGAGCTGCTTCGGCCCCCTGGCTTCCCCGCACGGCTTCCGGAACGGCCACCGGCTCGGACTCGGCTCGAGCAGCCTCGTCGGAGCCGGTCTCCGCCAGTAGGCGGGCCGGCAGCCACGGCCCCTCGGAACGCACGCGCATCAAGGAAACCCGGCTCTTCCCGCCCGGACCGCGATAGCGAACGGCCAGGTGCACGGAGGACGATGAATCCTTCGAAAGCCGGCCATCGAGCACCTCCACGCTGTGCACCCGGCCTAGGACCGCGCTGCGCCCTGTGCGCACTTCGGTCGCCCACAGCGAGGCGTCCTCGGCCAGCGACAAGGTGTGCGCAGAGTCGATGGCGACCGTCGCCACGGGGTGCGAGCTCGGCAGCGTCCAGCGCCGGGGTTCGCCCGATTCCGGCACCAGGACGAAGTCCGGATCCCCGGCCACGACCAGCTCGGTGCCGTTCACCCATGTGGCACCGGTCGCGGCACCGGGCCGGTAGGGGATTCCGCGCTCCGCCCCGGGCCCGCCGTCGAGCGGGCTCATCGTGGCCGGGGCGTCGTGGTTCCGGCCGACCGACCCGGGATCGAAGCACCACACGGCTCCTCGACCGTCCGGCACGAGCTGGCTCCGCCCGCCCGCCGCCCCGCCGGCCGACACGACTCCCACCGCGCCGTTCGCGCAGCGCCCGACCCCGTGGGCCCGGTGTACCAGGATCCCGGTCCCGGAACGCACCGCGTTGCCGTCGCACCCGCTGACCGGTGCCGCCCAGGCGGCCGCCGCGCGCCCGAGGTCGACCGACAGCACGCCGTTCTCGGCCGTGACGAGAACCGTGCCGTCGTGGTCGGCCGAAACGCCCAGCCTGCCGGACTCGAAGTCGGCGGTGGCCGCCTCGACCCGAACGTGGTCCGCCGCCGCCCGGAAGTCCGGACGACCCGGCCCCGCGCGCCCACCGAAGTTCAGGTCCGGCACCGGCGCTTTCCGGTCGAGTAGAACGCGCAATGGCGTGTAAGCGCTTCCGTCGTAGGACGCCCGTGCGGTGACCAGATCCAGCAGTTCCGCCGGCGGGACGAACCCGCTGAGCATCGCCTCCCAGTGCTCCCGGTCCAGGAGGACCAGATCCAGCCGCCGTCCCTTGTCGATATCGGCGAGGGCGTGCTTGGTGTACCCGTCCATCGAAAGAAAAACGCCGGTCACACCTGCCATGCGTTGCTCGACTCGCCGCTGCAACTTCGCGATCGGGTCGAACGAAGCAGGTCCCTGCACCCATTTGGCTTCGAGGATGAAGTAGCGTCCCGCGTGCCTGAACACCACGTCGATTTCGCCGACGCTCCGCCGATCCGACTCGGCCTGGATCCCGAACGCCGTGAACAACTCGGCGATCAACCCGTTGAAGCGCTGACCGCGAGCCTGCGGACTCACTCCCGGGGGCAACTGAGCCAGCGTCGAGTATTCGCGGACCAACTTTCGCCAGTGGATCGGATCGTCGAGCACGGGTCACACCTTGCCCCATGATCGCTGCGACCAAAAGCGGTACCGGCTTGACCAGGTCGGCCGGTACTGCCCTTCACCCGAATGGACGCCCGCTCAGTCCAGCAGCGCCTGGTAAACCAGCTGCCGCAGCTGTGGCCGCAGCCGGTAAGTGCTCGACGGCAACAGCTGCGTGTAGAACCCGACCGTCAAATCCTCGTCCGGGTCCACCCAGAACGCCGTCGAAGCCGCCCCGCCCCACGCGAACTCCCCCGCCGATGACAGCGTCCGCGCCTTCACCGGGTCCTCCAGCACCGAGAACCCCAATCCGAAACCGTGGCCGTCGAACGGCATCTCCGCGAACAGCGGGCGGCCGAACGCCTCCAGGTCCACGTGTCCCGGCAGGTGGTTGCTCGCCATCAGGGAAACGGTCCGCGGGGACAGCAGCCGGACGCCGTCGAGTTCGCCGCCGCGGAGGAGCATTTCCGTGAAACGCCGATAGTCCGCCGCCGAGGACACCAGGCCGCCGCCGCCGGAAAGGCAGGCTGGGCGGGTTGTTCCCGCGCGGCTGAACGCCTCGTTGCGCACGGCGCGGCCCGAAGCCGGATCGCGGACGTACAGCGCCGCCAGGCGGGACAGCGAGGGGGCGGCGAAATCCGTGTCCGTCATGCCCAGCGGGGTGAAGATCCGCGACGAAAAGAACTCGTCCAGCGGAAGTCCCGAAACCACTTCGACGAGCCGTCCGAGCACGTCGGTCGCGATCGAGTAGTTCCATTCCGTGCCCGGCTGGAACAGCAGCGGCAGCGACGCCCACAAGCGGCTGCACTCCGCCAGGTCCGCGCCCGGCGGGGTCCCCCACTCGAAGCCCGCCGCCCGGTAGATCGCGTCCACCGGGTGGCCGTGGTGGAAGCCGTAGGTCAGGCCCGCCGTGTGCGTCAGCAGGTGCCACACGCGGATCGGCGATGTCGCCGGTTCGGTGACGGGCGCCAGCGCCGACCCCTTGACGAACACGCGCGGTGAAGCGAACTCCGGCAGCCAGCGCGAAATCGGGTCGTCCAGCTCCAGCAGGCCTTCCTCGGCGAGCATCATCGCCGCCACCGAGGTGATCGGCTTGGTCATCGAGAAGATGCGCCAGAGCGTGTCGGTTTCCACCGGGAGGTCCGCTTCGACGTCGCGGTGCCCGCCGCGGCCGATGTGCACGACGCGGCCGTGCCTGCTCACCACCGCGAGCCAGCCCGGCAACCGGCCGTCTTCGACATACCGGTCGAAGTGCGCGTCGAGCCGCTTCAGCCGGTCCGCGTCGAACCCGGCTTCGGCCGGGTCGACTTCCACCTTGAGTTCTGCCATGCGGCGAGGCTACTTCTCCCGCGCGCGTTCGGCCGCCTTCTCTTCACGCCACGCTTCGTCGTTCTTGCCGACACGCCAGTAGCCCGAGATCGACAGCAGCTCGCGCCGCAGGCCGCGCTCGTCGAGCAGGTACCGCCGCAGCTCCCGCACGAAGCCCGCTTCGCCGTGCACGAACGCCTGCACGACGCCGTCGCGCCACGGCAGCTCACGCACCGCCGAAGCGACGTCGCCGCCCGAGGCCCGGTGCAGCCAGGTGATCTGCGCGTCCGCCTTGGTGGCCAGCGGCTGCTCTTCGTCCGCGCTCTCGACGAGGATCACGGCGTGCGCCGGGACGCCGGCCGGGAGCGCTTCGAGCGAGGCCGCGATGGCCGGCAACGCGCTTTCGTCGCCCGCCAGCAGGTGCCAGTCCGCTTCGGTGCCCGGCGCGTAGGCGCCACCGGGACCGGACAGCAGCAGCTCGTCACCCGGCTGGGCGGAGGCCGCCCACGGGCCCGCGATGCCCTCGTCGCCGTGGTGGACGAAGTCGATGACGAGCTCGCCGGCCTGCGGGTCGAACGCCCGGACGGTGTAGGACCGCTGCCGCGGCCAGTGCTCCCGCGGCAGCGTCGCGCGGCACTCCTGGACGTCGAACGGCTCCGGGTACTCGACGCCGGGCACCTTGAACAGCACCTTCACGTAGGCGTCGGTGAACTCGTTCGGCGTGAAATCGGCGATGCCCTCGCCGCCCGCGACGATCCGGATCATGTGCGGGGTCAGCCGCTCGGTGCGCAGGACCCGCAGCCGCACCGCGGGACGCCCGGACCGTCGGGGTGCTTCAGCCATCGACCACTCCAATGCTAAGGCTTACCTAACTCAGCCTACGCGCCGATTCCGGCCCGCGCTTATCCAGGTGTACCCAGTTCTTCGAGCAACCGCGCGAACCCGGCGGCGGTCCGCGCCCGGAACCCGACGAAGAACCGGTTCGCGAGCGGTACTCCCCACCGCGCCCGCGAAGCCGCGTTGACCACCCGGTGCTCGACGCGGGCACCCGCCGGATCCGGCGTGACGCGGTACTCCCCGCGGTACCACCAGCCGCCCTGGACCGCGACGAACCCGCGCTCGCGGTCCGCGTCCATCCGCATCGGGTACGCGCCCCCGTTCAGCAGCCGCCGCAGCCGGTCGAACACCTCACCGGGCGGGCGCGCGACGACTCCCGAAGCCTCCGCAAGCGCTTTCACGACCGCGGATCCGAGACGCGCGTGTTCTGGAACGCCGTGATCAGCCACTCGCCGTCCTCCTGGACGAGCACGAAGGTGACGGTTGATTCGCGGCCTTCGTCCGTGGTGTCCGAACCGGTCACCGACGAGCCGCCGCCCACGACGGCGACCGCGACGTCCGGGCGGACGAACCGCACCTTCGCCGCCACGCCCGGTCGCCCGGTCAGCTTGATCCCCTTGAGCGGCCCTTCGAAGAGCGCGCGGTGCGAGCTCTCGATCCCGGCGCGGCCGGGGAAGTTGGCCCCGAAGAACGTCACGTAGTCGGCGTCTTCGGTGAAGAGCCGCCCGTACGCGGTCGCGTCCCCGTCGTTCCAGGCCTGGGTGAGCTTGCCGAGCACGGCGCGAACGTCGGCTTCGGCGGTGGTCGTGGTCATGGGATCCCCTTTACGAACGCTGTTCGTTTGACGAACACCGTTCTACTTACGAACAGCGTTCGCGTCAAGTACAGTGTTCGTGTGACCGTTCCCCCGCCGCCGTGGCGCAGCGCCCCGCGCCGCCGCGCCGCGAAACCCGCCCTGTCCCAGGACCTCGTCGTGAAGACGGCGCTGGAAGTCCTGGCGAAGGAGGGCTTCGACGCGGTCACCATGCGGCGGGTCGCGCAGGAACTCGAGACCGGGCCCGCGTCGCTCTACGCGCACGTCTCCAACAAGGACGAGCTGGCCGAGCTGATGCTCGACGCCGTCCTCGCCGACGTGCCGCTGCCGGACCCGGACCCGGCCCGCTGGGACGAGCAGGTCAAGGACCTCGTCCGCGCGCAGATCCGGGTGATGGTCGCCCACCCCGGGATCGCGCGCGTGGCGTGGGACATCGCCGTGCCGGTCACGCCGAGCTCGCTGCGCCAAGGCGAGGCGATGCTCGCCCTGCTCCGCGCCGGCGGCCTCGAACTCAAGCAGGCGACCTTCGCGGGCGACGCGCTTTCCCTCTACGCGAAGGCGTACGCGTACGAAGCCAGCGGCTGGACCTGGGGCGACATCGACCAAGCCGAGACGGCGAAACGCGGCGAGCAGATGGTGGCCTACATGCGCTCACTGCCCGCCGAGGCGTTCCCGAACATGCTGCGCATCGGCGAGTTCTTCTCCGCCGAAACCGCCGCCGAACGCCTCGAGTTCGCCCTCGACACCTACCTCGCCGGCCTCAAGGTGCTCGCCGCGAAGAACGCTTAGGGCCGCAGCACGATCTTGCCGCGCGTGTGCCGCCGTTCCAGCTCGCGGTAGGCGGCCCGGACCTCGTCCAGCGGGTAGACGCGGGCCACAGGCAGGGTCAGCAACCCCTTGTCCAGCAACAAGCCCAGCTCCCGCAGGATTTCGGCCGACGAACCGGCCGCGTTGCCGTCGGTCTTGACGTTGTACTTCCCCGCCGCCTCGAAGTCGATGATCGTGTCGATCCGCCCGGGGTGGATGCCCAGGTGCAGAGCCAGTTCCACGTACCCGGAGCCGAACGTGTCGACGAACGCGTGCACGCCGTCCGGCGCGGCTTCCCGGATCCGCTCGAGAACGCCTTCGCCGTAGGACACCGGGACGACGCCGAGCTCGCGCAGCCACTCGTGGTTCGCCTCGCCCGCGAGGCCGATCACCGTGGCGCCGGCCAGCTTCGCCAGCTGGACCGCGAGCGACCCCACGCCGCCCGCCGCACCCGAAACGACGACCGTCTCCCCCTCGCGCGGGCACACCGCGCCCACCGCCGCGTACGCGGTCGTCCCGGCGACGAAGAGCGCGCCGGCGACTTCCCACGGCAGGCCGGCGGGCTTCGGGGTGAGGTTCTCCGCCTCCGCCACGACGAAGTCGGCGTGGCTGGAGCGGGTGTCGACGAACCCGATCACCTCGTCGCCGACGGCGATCTCCTCGACGCCGTCGCCGAGCTCGGCGACCACGCCGGCGAAGTCGCTGCCCTGGCCGGAGGGGAACGTCGCCGGGTAGCGGTCGTGCAGGAAGCCGCGCCGGATCGACGCCTCGCCGGGGTTGATCCCGGCGGCGCGCACCTCGACGAGCACCTGCCCCCGTCCCGGCACCGGCCGCGGCACGTCCTCGACCCGGAGGACCTCCACGTCGCCGTACTCGTCGAACCTGATCGCGCGCGCCATGAGGCCTCCTCGAAAGTCGTTGCTGAATACAAGCAACGACCGGGCCCCGCCGTTGATTCCCGTCAGCCGGCAAGCCGCCGGACGACGCCGTCCGCCAGCAGGCGCCCGCGGTCGGTGAGCACCGCGCGGCCCCGGGTGTCCAAAGCGGACGGGTCGAGCAGGCCTTCCGCCGCGGCCGCGCGGGCTTCGGCGAGCCCGGGCTCGTCGAGGACGTCGAGCGGCAGCCCTTCGGCGACGCGGAGTTCGAGCATGATCCGCTCGAGGTGCTGGTCGTCGTCGGTGAGCACTTCACGCCCGCCGGCCGGCGAATCGCCGCCGGCGAGCAGTGCGGCATAGCGGGCCGGGTGCTTGACGTTCCACCAGCGCACGCCGCCGACGTGGCTGTGCGCGCCCGGGCCGGCGCCCCACCAGTCGTCCCCGCGCCAGTAGCCGAGGTTGTGGCGGCAGCGGGCCGCGTCCGATGCCGCCCAGTTCGACACCTCGTACCAGCGCAGCCCCGCCGCCGTCAGCGCGGCGTCGATCATCTCGTAGTCCGCGGCCAGCACGTCGTCGTCCGGGGCGGGCAGCTCGCCGCGGCGCACGCGGCGCGCCAGCGCGGTGCCCTCCTCGACGATCAACGCGTACGCCGACACGTGGTCGACGCCGGCGGCCAGCACGGCGTCGAGGGTGGCGAGGAGGTCGTCCGGGCGTTCTCCCGGCGTGCCGTAGATCACGTCGAGGTTCACGTGGTCGAACCCGGCCGCGCGCGCTTCGGCGGCGGCCCGGCCCGGCCGGCCCGGCGTGTGCACGCGGTCGAGGATCTTCAGCACGTGCGGCGCGGCCGACTGCATGCCCAGCGAAACGCGGGTGTAGCCCGCTTCGCGGATCCCGGCGAAGAACTCCGGCGACGTCGACTCCGGGTTCGACTCCGTCGTCACCTCGGCGCCCGGCGCGAGCCCGAAGACGTCGCGGACGGCGTCGAGGACCGACGCGAGCCCGTCGGCGCCGAGCAGCGACGGGGTGCCGCCGCCGACGAACACGGTGTCGGCGGCCGGCGGCACGACCAGCACGCGCGCGGCCAGCTCCAGCTCGCGCCGCAGCCCTTCGAGCCAGGACTGCGGCGACGAGCCGGAGTCCAGCTCGCCCGCGGTGTAGGTGTTGAAGTCGCAGTACCCGCAGCGCGTCGCGCAGAACGGGACGTGCACGTACACCCCGAACGCTCTGCTGCCGAGCCCGTCCAGCGCGCTCTCCGGCAACGCCGGATCGATCGGGGTCGCGGGGTCGGGACGCAGTGCGGGCACGCCCCGATTGTCCCCTACGAAGCCGGGAGGTTCGCCGCCGCCCACTCGGGGTCGACGGGGATCATTTCGATGACGTCGAGCAGCACGCCGTCCGGGTCCGCGACGTAGAAGTGCCGCTGCCCGTAGACCTCGTCGACGAGCGGCACGACGAGCTCGACGCCCGCCGCCTCGAGCCGCTCGGCCTCGGCCGCCGCGTCCTCGACGACGAGCCCGAACATCACCCCCGTCGTCTCGGCCGCCCGGTAGCCCTCCGGCACCGAAGCGTGGCCGCGCTGCACGAAGCTGATCTCGTAGCCGGGCGCACCGGCGTTGACGCTGGCGAACCAGTCCAGCTCGACGGTGACCGGCAGCCCGATCACGTCAGCGTAGAAGCGGGTGGTCGCGGCGACGTCGTCGACCAGGTACCCCGCCCCGAAACCCTTGACCTGCATCCCCAGTTTCCTCTCTCCAAACCACTGTGCTCGAAGTACTCTACATGTAGTGGTTTGAACGGCGCAAGAGTCCGCACGCAGCACGGTTGACACGATTTTCGCAGGTGAGTGACGCTTCTCCCAGCATGCGGTCAGGCCTGGACCACATTGTGGACACGTGGCACGCTCACGTCGTGACTCATGCCGGTGTCTTCCTGGTGGCCCGCCGCCACGTCGACCTCGTGCGCGTCGCGAGCGCCCTCTGCGCACCCGTTCGCTGACTCCCGTCGCCACCACCTGCCACGAAATCGGACAGCCCCCTCGGAGGAGGCCGCCATGGCCACGCCCACGCGTCAGACCCCCGCCCGACCCGCGCGCGCGAAGCAGAAGCGCGGTGAAGGGCAGTGGGCGCTCGGTTACCGGGAGCCGCTGAACCCCAACGAGCGGTCGAAGAAGGACGACCACCCGCTCAACGTGCGGGCGCGGATCGAAAACATCTACGCCCACCGGGGATTCGACGCCATCGACCCGGGTGACCTGCGCGGCCGGTTCCGCTGGTTCGGCCTGTACACCCAGCGCAAGCCGGGGATCGACGGCGGCCGCACCGCGACCCTGGAGCCCGAAGAGCTCGACGACCGCTACTTCATGCTGCGGGTCCGGCTCGACGGCGGCGCGCTGACCACCGCGCAGCTGACCGTGCTCGGCGAGATCTCGCAGCAGTACGCGCGCGACACCGCCGACATCACCGACCGGCAGAACATCCAGTACCACTGGATCCGGATCGAGGACGTCCCCGCGATCTGGGCCAAGCTCGAGAACGCCGGCATGACCACGATGGAAGCCTGCGGCGACAGCCCCCGTGTCATCCTCGGCTCGCCGGTCGCGGGCATCGCGGCCGCCGAGGTGATCGACGGGACTCCGGCGATCGACGAGATCAAGCGCCGCTACATCGGCAAGCCGGAGTTCGCCAACCTGCCGCGCAAGTTCAAGACCGCGATCTCCGGCCAGCCGGACGTCGCGCACGAGATCCACGACATCGCGTTCGTCGGCGTGGACCACCCAGAGCACGGGCCGGGCTTCGACCTCTGGGTCGGCGGCGGCCTGTCCACCAACCCGATGCTCGGCCAGCGCCTCGGCGCGTGGGTGCCGCTGGACGAGGTCCCGGACGTCTGGGAAGGCGTCATCTCGATCTTCCGCGACTACGGCTACCGGCGGCTGCGCTCCCGCGCCCGGATCAAGTTCCTGGTCAAGGACTGGGGCGCGGAGAAGTTCCGCCAGGTGCTGCAGGACGAGTACCTCAAGCGCGAGCTGATCGACGGCCCGCCGCCGGCCGACCCCGCCGTCCCGATCGACCACGTCGGGGTGCACCCGCAGGTCGACGGCACCTTCTACGTCGGCGCCGCGCCGATCGCCGGCCGGTCCTCCGGCGGCACGCTGGTCGCCGTCGCCAAGGCGGCCGAGCGCGCCGGGTCGGGCCGCGTGCGGCTCACCCCGCAGCAGAAGCTCGTCGTGCTCGACGTCCCCGAGGCCCAGGTCGCGACGCTCTCGGCCGAGCTGTCCGAGCTGGGGCTGGAGACGAAGCCGTCGGTGTGGCGGCGCGGCGTGATGGCCTGCACCGGGCTGGAGTTCTGCAAGCTCGCCATCGTCGAGACGAAGGCACGCGCGCAGCAGCTCGTCGCGGACCTCGAGAAGTCGCTGGCGGACATCCAGAAGGACCTCGACACGCCGGTGAGCGTGCACCTCAACGGCTGCCCGAACTCCTGTGCGCGGATCCAGACCGCGGACATCGGCCTCAAGGGCCAGATCGTCACCGACGCCGACGGCAACCAGGTCGAGGGCTTCCAGGTGCACCTGGGCGGCGGCCTCGGCCTCGACGCCGGGTTCGGCCGGAAGCTGCGCGGGCACAAGGTGACCTCGGGCGAGCTGACCGGGTACGTCGAGCGGGTCGTGCGCAACTACGTGGCCGGGCGCGAACCCGGCGAACGGTTCGCGCAGTGGGCCGCCCGCGCCGAGGAAAGCGCCCTCCAGTGACCGAGCGAGCGGCTCCGTACTACTGCCCGTACTGCGGTGACGAGGACCTGCGGCCGGAAGAGAACGGCGGGTGGCTGTGTTCTGCCTGTCGCCGGGTCTTCTCGGTCAAGTTCCTCGGCCTGTCCCTCCCGGAGGTTTCCCGATGACCGCCACCGCCGACTACAAGACCCTCGCCGAGCGCGCGTCCGAGGAGCTCGCGGACGCCACCGCCGACGAAGCGATCCGCTGGACCGTCGACACGTTCGGCGACGACTTCATCGTCGCGTCCAACATGCAGGACGCCGTGCTCATCGACCTCGCCACGAAGGTGAAGTCCGATGTGGACGTGCTCTTCCTCGAAACCGGCTACCACTTCCCGGAGACCCTCGGCACGCGCGATGCCGTGCAGACGGTCTACCCGGACGTGAAGATCGTGAACGCCCAGGCCGAGCAGAGCGTGGCCGAGCAGGACGCGGAGTACGGCGCGAAGCTGCACGACCGCGACGCCACGCTGTGCTGCAACCTGCGCAAGGTCGTGCCGCTGCGCAAGACGCTGGCGAACTACTCGGCGTGGATCACCGGCGTCCGCCGGGTCGACGCGCCGACCCGCGCGAACACCCCGATCGTCACCTGGGACGACCGCAACGGCCTGGTGAAGGTCAACCCGATCGCGGCGTGGACCGACGACGAGTTCAACGGCTACATCCGCGAGCACGGGATCCTGGAGAACCCGCTCGTTTCGATCGGCTACCTCTCGATCGGGTGCGCGCCCTGCACGGCTCGCGTGGAGCCGGGCCAGGACCCGCGCAGCGGGCGCTGGGCGGGTCAGTCGAAGACCGAGTGCGGACTGCACGGCTGAGGAAGGGACGCATGACGACTCTGGAGCCCGCCACCGACGCGGCACAGGACAACCTGGCCGCTCTCGAATCCGAGGCCATCCACATCTTCCGCGAAGTGGCGGGCGAGTTCGACCGGCCGGTGATCCTCTTCTCCGGCGGCAAGGACTCGACGCTGCTGCTGCACCTGGCGATCAAGGCGTTCTGGCCGGCGCCGGTGCCGTTCCCGCTGCTGCACGTGGACACCGGGCACAACTTCGACGAGGTCATCGAGTTCCGCGACCGCGTCGTCGAGCGGCACGGGCTGCGCCTGGTCGTCGCGAAGGTCCAGGACTGGATCGACGACGGGCGCCTCGAAGAGCGCTCCGACGGGATGCGCAACCCGCTGCAGACCACGCCGCTGCTCGACACCATCGCCGAGAACAAGTTCGACGCCGTCTTCGGCGGCGGCCGCCGCGACGAGGAGCGTGCCCGGGCGAAGGAGCGGATCTTCAGCCTGCGCAACGCCTTCGGCCAGTGGGAGCCGCGGCGGCAGCGGCCCGAGCTGTGGAACCTCTACAACGGCAGGCACCGCCCCGGCGAGCAGGTGCGCGTCTTCCCGCTGTCCAACTGGACCGAGGCCGACGTCTGGAACTACATCGCCCGCGAGAAGGTCGAGCTGCCGTCGATCTACTACGCGCACCGGCGCGAGGTCTACCTGCGCGACGGGATGCTGCTGGCCGAAGGCCCGTGGGGCGGTCCCCGTCCCGGCGAAGAGGTGCGCGAGCTGACCGTGCGGTACCGGACCGTCGGCGACGGCTCGTGCACCGGCGCGATCGAGTCCGACGCCGCCACCGTCGAAGACGTCATCGCCGAGGTGTCCGCGTCGCGGCTCACCGAGCGCGGCGCGACCCGCGCCGACGACCGGATGTCCGAAGCGGCCATGGAAGACCGCAAGCGTGAGGGGTACTTCTGATGAGCTCGCTGTTGCGCCTGGCCACGGCCGGGAGCGTCGACGACGGCAAGTCCACCCTGGTCGGCAGGCTGCTGTACGACACGAAGTCGGTGCTCGCCGACCAGCTCGACGCCGTCACCCGCGCGTCCGTCGACAAGGGACTGTCCACTCCGGACTTGTCGCTGCTCGTCGACGGGCTGCGCTCGGAGCGCGAGCAGGGCATCACCATCGACGTCGCCTACCGGTACTTCGCCACGCCGAAGCGGTCGTTCGTGCTGGCCGACACGCCGGGGCACGTGCAGTACACGCGCAACACGGTGACCGGCGCGTCCACCGCGCAGCTGGCGGTGCTGCTGGTCGACGCGCGCAAGGGCGTGATCGAGCAGACCCGGCGGCACGCGGCCGTGCTGGCCCTGCTGGGCGTGCCGCAGCTGGTGCTGGCGGTGAACAAGATCGACCTGGTCGACTACGACGAGGCGACCTTCACGGTGATCGCCGAGGAGTTCGCCGAGCACGCCGAGTCGCTGGGCTACGCGCGCGGCTCGGTGCTCGCGATCCCCGTTTCGGCGCTGGAGGGCGACAACGTCGCCAGCCGGTCGGAGCGGACGCCGTGGTACAGCGGCCCGAGCCTGCTGGAGCACCTGGAGGACGTGCCGGTCGCCCCCGACCCGCACGACTCCGCGCTGCGGTTCCCGGTGCAGTACGTGATCCGCCCGCGCACGGCGGAGTACCTGGACTACCGCG
The DNA here is from genome assembly GCF_041346945.1 of Amycolatopsis sp. cg9. Classification (NCBI taxonomy): domain Bacteria; kingdom Bacillati; phylum Actinomycetota; class Actinomycetes; order Pseudonocardiales; family Pseudonocardiaceae; genus Amycolatopsis; species Amycolatopsis sp. cg9. Next base: position 10,000,031 of record NZ_CP166850.1, read on the forward strand.
GCTACGCGGGCCAGATCGCCGCGGGCACGGTCCGCCCGGGCGACGAGATCGTCGTGCTGCCGCAGGGCATCCGCAGCCGCGTCGAACGCATCGACACCGCCGACGGCCCGCTCGCGGAGGCCGGCGCCGGGACGTCGGTGACACTGCTGCTGACCGACGACATCGACATCTCCCGCGGCGACCTGATCGCGGCCGCGGAAGCGCCGCCGAAGGTCACCGACGAGATCACCGGCACGCTGTGCTGGCTGTCGTCGAAGCCGCTGAAGCCGGGCGCGCGCGTCCTGGTCAAGCACGGCACCCGCACGGTGCAGGCGCTGGTCGACGAGCTGCACGCGCGGTTCGACGAGCAGACGTTGTCCAGTGTGGACGGCCCGGCCACGCTGGAGCTCAACGACATCGGCCGCGTCACGCTGCGGCTGGCCGAGGAGCTGGGGGTCGACGACTACGGCGTCAGCCCGCGCACCGGCGCGTTCCTGGTGATCGACCCGAAGGACGGCGACACGCTGGCCGCCGGCCTGGTGGGCGAGCGCTTCTCGTGACGCCACCCCTGGTCGCCGTCGCGCACGGCAGCCGCGACCCCCGCTCGGCGGCGACCGTGCGGGCGCTCGTGGACGTCGTGCGCGCGCAGGCGCCGGGTATCGAAGTGCACGAGTCCTTTTTGGACCTGTCGGCGCCGCTCGTCACGGACGTCCTGCGAGGGCTCTATTCGGACGGCCACCGCGCGGCGGTCGTGGTGCCGTTGCTGCTGGGCAGCGCTTTCCACGCGCGGGTGGACCTGCCCGCGCTGATCGAGGCGGTCGTGGCCGAGTGCCCCGGCTTCCACATCCAGGTGTCGGACGTGCTCGGCGCGGACCCGGCCCTGGAGGCGGTGGCCCTGGACCGGCTGGCCTCGGCTTCTCACCGCCGGGGCGCGGGCGTGCTGCTGAGCGCGGTCGGCTCGTCGAACGCTTCCGCGAACGCGGTCGTCGCTTCGCTCGCCGCGCGCTGGGAGGAGCGGCTGGGCGTCCCGGTGAGCGAGGCCTTCGCGTCCGCCACCCAGCCGGACATCCCCGCGGCCGCCGCCCGGCTGCACGAGCGGGGCGTGCGGCACCTGATCGTCGCATCGTGGTTCCTCGCGCCCGGCCTGCTGCCGGACCGGATCGCCCGGCTGGCCCTGGAGGCCGACCCGAAAGCGTTCATCGCGAAGCCGCTGGCGGACGACCCGCGCGTGGCGGACGTGGTGATCAGCCGGTACGCGTCCGCGGTGAGCGGATTGCTCCGCCAGTACGCCTAGGGCGGGAAGGTGCGGCAGGCTTCGCGCCTGCGACCTAGAGATCAGAAGGTTCTTGCTCGACCACCGGTGCGCGAAGCCCGCTCGGGCATCTGACTACGGATCAGAAGGACCGGGGTTCGGATCCATCCGGGCACTCGCTGACGGAGACAGGTCGCGTCAAGGAGGCAGCGTCGACGGCGAAGTGCCCATGCGCAAGGCTCCCTTGCCACTTGGAGGACCAGAGAAGCGCCGGCCGCCAGCACTAGACAATCCGTGAGCGTGGCGAGCAAACAAGCCCTGTCGACGCTGGGCGCGTCCAACTTGCGGCGTGAACGACGACCGAACCGGCGGCGCTTCGCCCCCCCCCCGGGCCAGCACGGATCAGACCTGCTCCCAGTACGCACTTCGGGAAGGACATCTGAGCCACTGTCCGTACCCCAGAACAGCAGGTCAGCGGCGCCACCACCGCCAAAAGGCGAGTCTTATTCACATTTGCCGTCACCCCGCGTGCATGGGAACGGTAAATCCTTGACGCGCTAGTTAACTTGCCGGTAACTATCTAAGCGCTGCGCAGCTTTCTCCCTCCCCTCTTGAAACCGCAGGTAGGTGGATACAGATGAAAGCTCTTCACCTTTCCCGGCTCGCCGCTCTGACCGCGGCCGCCGCCCTTCCGATCGCCCTCGCCGCCCCGGCGTCGGCGGCCACCACCGTCACCTTCGACTGCCAGGCCGATGCCCCGATCGTCGGCCCGCAGAAGGTGTCGCTGAACCAGGACGCGGACGTCACCGCGCCCGCCACGGTCGCCCCCGGCGGCGCGTTCGACGTCGTCATCGACCCGGCACCGAACACCGTGCCCGGCGACGTGAGCGGGAACAAGGTCAAGAACATCAACACCTTCGCGCTCAAGTTCCCGATCCCGGCGAACTCCACCTACGTCGGCGCCGACCTCGCCGGCGGGTCCGGCCTCGGCAGCACGGCACCGACCATCGCGGTCGCGAACGGCGTCGCGACGCTCAGCTTCCCCGGCCCGATCGCGGGCGGCGCGACCTTCGAGCTGCCGACGATCACCGCGCACCTGACGGCCGGCCAGTCGGGCACCATCGAGACGAAGCTGTCCGGGACCAGCTACAGCGACCCGGGCCTGACCTTCAAGGCGGTGGCGAGCAGCATCATCGGCGACGTCACCGCGCCGACGGCCTGCTTCCCCAACCCCAGCCCCGTCTTCACCACGACGACCATCGGCTGATTTCCCCGGCCACCCTGCGGGTTCCGCCCGTAGGGTGGCCGCATGGGGAACTTCGAACTCGCTCAGGTCAACATCAGCCGGATGAAGGCACCGCTGGACGACGAGTCCTTCCGGGACTTCGTCGACGCGCTCGAGCCGGTCAACGCGATCGCCGACCGCGCGCCGGGCTTCGTCTGGCGCCTGCAGACCGAGGACGGCGACGCCACCTCGGTCCGCGCCTTCGAATGGGACGTCCGCGGCACGTCCGGGATCCTGGTCAACATGTCCGTGTGGACGTCGGTCGAGGCGCTGGCGGACTTCGTGTTCTCCGGCGAGCACCTGGCCGTCCTCAAGCGCCGCCGCGAATGGTTCCACCGCGTCCAGGACGTGATGACCGCGCTGTGGTGGGTGCCCGCCGGGTACCGGCCGACGACCGCGGACGCCGAAGCGAAGATCAAGCACCTGCGCGTCCACGGCCCGACCCCGGAGGCGTTCACGCTCAAGCAGCACTTCTCGCCCACCGCCGGCGCCCGCGAGGGTGACCCCGGCTGGCTGTGCCCCGCGTAACACCGGCGCCGCGCGGCGAGTGTGCAAGGGTGACGGGCATGGCTGACGAACTGGTGCACTACGACGTGGTGGGCGGCACCGCCACGATCACCCTGGACTCCCCGCACAACCGCAACGCGCTGTCGGCGCAGCTGCGCCGCGAACTGTCGGCCGCGCTGGCCGCCGCGGCCGCCGACGACGCCGTCCGCGTGATCGTCCTGACCCACACCGGCCCGGTGTTCTGCGCGGGGATGGACCTCAAGGAAGCCCGCGGCGGCAGCGCGGGCGACCAGGGCGTCAACGAGTTCCCGAAGATCCTCGAGCAGCTGTGGACCAGCCCGAAGCCGGTCGTCGCCCGCCTGGCCGGCCCCGCCCGCGCCGGCGGCATCGGCATGGTGGCGGCGTGCGACATCGCCGTCGCGGTCCCGGAAGCGACGTTCGCCTTCTCCGAGGTCCGCATCGGCGTGGTCCCGGCGATCATCTCCCTGACGGTCCTCCCCCGCCTGAACCCGCGGGCGGCCCACGAGCTGTTCCTGACCGGCGACACGTTCGACGCCCGCCGCGCGGTGGAGATCGGCCTGCTCAACTCGGCGGTCCCGGCGTCCGAACTGGACACCGAGGTCACGCGCTTCGTCAAGGCACTCGCGGCGGGCGGCCCGAAGGCGCTGGCCGAAACGAAGGCCCTGCTGAGCCGCCCCCGGTACGCGACGCCGTCGGAGGGCTTCGAGGAGATGCTCGGCCTGTCGGCGAAGTTCTTCGCCGGCGAGGAAGGCCAGGAGGGCATCCTGGCCTTCGCCCAGAAGCGCAAGCCGAACTGGGTCCCGCAGGACTGAAGCACCCCAATGTGGCGTTGGTTGCGTCCAGCGCACCCAATGTGGCGTTCGGTGCGTCCAACGCACCGAACGCCACATTGGGGCGCATGAGCCGGGACGTCACGAACGGCTGAATTCTGGCCAATTGCGTCACCAACGGACCGTTCGCGGCGCCCTGAGCTGGCCTTTTGCCGACCGGTTCGAGGATCCTCCAAGCGTGAAGAGGGGAATCTGGGCGCGGCACCCGCTGGTTGCCGGCCACACAAACACTCCGGACGTCGTGCGAACAGCCGAGCTCGAAGAGATCGGCATGCAACGCAGCAGCGTCTATCGCCGCTGCCTGCCCGGCGGTCCATGGCGGCGGTTGTTGCCGGGAATCATTTTGCTGCACCCGGCAGAACCGACTGATGAACAGCGCTTGCAGGCCGCACTGATCCGCGGTGGTGGCGCCGCGGTACTCACCGGGCTCTGGGCACTGCGAAGACAGGGACTTCAGGAATTTCCGGAGCCCACCGACGTGCACATCCTCGTCCCGGATGAGCGTGAGATCACCAGCTGCGGCTTCGTCCTCGTCGAACGGACGACCCGGCTACCCGACCCGGTCACGCGAGACGGTCTGCCCGTCGCGCCGGTCTACCGCGCAGCGCTCGATGCGGCGCGCCGCATCCGGGATTTCGACGCCGTGCAGGCATTGCTTGCCGAGGCAGTACAACGCAGGCGTTGCACACCGGAGCAACTCGAGAAGGAGCTCCGCCTCGGCAGCCAACGGGGTTCGGCGCTGGCTCGGCGAGCTCTACAAGCGATCCTCGGCGGTGCGGAATCGGTTGCCGAAGCCGAAGCGTGGGAGATCTGGAAACTCGCCGGGCTGCCACCGGCCGAATGGAACGTCCGGGTCTTCGACGAGCACGGCGAGTTCATCGCCAAGCCGGACGCCTGGTGCGACGACGTCGCGTTCGCCTGGGAGATCGACTCACGCAAGTGGCACAGCGAGGGGACCGGTTACTCCGACACCCTCGCCCGAAACGCCCGCTACACGGCAGCGGGGATCACCTTCCTCCAGACGTTGCCGATCCACCTGCGCACCGAGCCGGACCGGGTGATCGCCGACCTGCGCGCGGCCTACGCTGTCGCGCAACGACGTCCGCGTCCTCCCGTGGCCCGACACCCGTAGCGCGCGAAAGCACCCCAATGTGGCGTTGGTTGCGTCCAGCGCACCCAATGTGGCGTTCGGTGCGTCTGACGCACCGAACGCCACATTGGGGTGCTTGGGACTAAGCCGGCACGCGGGCCTGCTTGTGCGGCAGCGGGAGCAGTGCGAGCAGGCCCGCCACCGCGCCGCACGCCGCGGCCGCGAAGTAGACCGGGCGCAGACCTCCGGCCTGGTAAGCGATTCCCAGCACCGCGACGCCGAGCGTCTGGCCGAACTGGCGGGTCGTCGTCAGGATCCCGGCCGCCATCCCGGCCCGGCCCGGGGGTGCCGCGGCCGCGATCGCCGCGCCTGTCGCCGGGCCCGCGATGCCGACGCCGATGCCCGTCACCGCGAGGCCCGCCGGGACGCCGGCGACCAGCAAGAGGACGCAGCCGAGCGCGCCCAGCAAAACCCCGGCGCCCAGCAGGAGCCGCGGTGGGAAGCGGTGCAAGAAGCGTCCCAGCAGCGTGGAAGTCAGGAACGACGCCACGGCCAGCGGCGCCAGCGCGAGACCGGCCTCGACCGGCGACGAAGGACCCAGCCACAGGGAAACGTAGACCAGCGCCGCGAACGTGAGCGTCGACGCCGCCGCGCAGGCGACCAGCGTCGTGAACCCGCGGTCGCGGAACAACCTCAGGTCCAGCAACGGATCCGGGCGCCGCTCGACGACGCCGAACACCGCGAACGCGACCGCCGAAACGCCCAGCGCCCCGAGCGTCACCGGCGACGTCCAGTGCCCCGAGTCGCCGAGGGTGAGCCCGTGCACCAGGCTCGCCGCCGCCACCGCGAACCACGCCGCACCCGCGAGGTCGAAGCGGCCGCGCCGGGCCGGGACGTCCCGCCGGATCGCGGCCACGGCGAACACCGCCGTCGCCGACGCCAGCGGCACGTTGACGAAGAAGATCGCCGGCCAGCCGAAGTACTCGGTCAGCACGCCGCCCACCAGCGGCCCCGCCGCCGCGCCGAGGCCGCTGACCGCGAAGAAGACGCTGATCGCCGTCCCGCGGGCACGTCCTTCGTAAGACGCGGTCAGCACCGCGAAGCCGGTCACCGCCAGCGCCGCCCCGCCGATCGCCTGCACCCCGCGCGCGGCGATCAGCGTCCCGATGTCCGGCGCCAGCCCGCACGCCGCCGACGCCGCCCCGAACACGGCCAGTCCGGCTACGAACACCCGCCGCGCACCCCGGCGGTCGGCGAGCGAACCCGCCGCGAGCATCAGCACCGCCAGGACCAGCGTGTAAACGTCCGGTACCCACTGCAGCTGCCCCACCGACGCCGTCAGATCGGCGCCGATCCGGGGCAGCGCCACCGTCACGACGGTCGTGTCCAGCAGGAACAGGAACGAACCCGCACAGACCGCGATCAACGGCCACCACTTGCGCATCGAAACTCCCTTCGGTTGGCCCGAAGGGTGCGGTCGCGGCGCCGATCACCACCAGACAAATCGACAAATCCGCCGCATGCCGTCATCGAATACGCTCGGCGCATGGAAACCGTCACCCTGGACGACGTCGACCGCGGCCTGGTCCACGCGCTGCAGCTCGACGGCCGCGTCCCGATGCGCACGGCCGGCCGGGTGCTCGGCGTCTCGGAGAACACCGCGGCCCGGCGCTACCAGCGGCTGCGGACCGCCGGCGTCCTGCGCGTCACCGGCGCCGTCAGCGGCGGCGAAGCCGGCTACACGACGTGGACACTGCGGCTGCGCACCACCCCGGACGCGGGGGCCGCCGTCGCGGACGCGCTGGCCGACCGGCCCGACGTGTCGTGGGTGCACCTGCTCTCCGGCGGCACCGAGATCTCCTGCACCGTCCACGCCCCCGACACGACCGGGCGGGACGACCTGCTGCTGCACAAGCTCCCGCGGGCGAGCCGCGTCACCACCGTGTCCGCGCACGAGCTGCTGCACACGTTCGCGCTCCCGGACGGGTGGCGCGGGCTTCACTGCCTCTCGCCCGCCCAGGTGGAACAGCTGCGGCCGCCGGCCCCCGAAGGCACCGGCCTCCCGCCGGCACCGGAGGACCAGCCGCTCGTCGACGCGCTGGCCCACGACGGCCGGGCGAGCTACACGGCGCTGGCGAAGGCGACCGGATGGTCCGACTCCGCGGTGCGGCGCCGGATGGACGTGCTGCGGCGGCACGGCACGCTGACCTACCACCTCGACGTCTCGCCGGCCCGGCTCGGGTTCCGGTCGGAGACGCGGCTGTGGCTCACCGTCTCGCCCGCGCACCTGGCCGCGGCGGGCAAGGCGCTGGCGAGCCACCCGGAGACGTCGTTCGCGGTCGCCACCACCGGCACGACGAACCTCACGGCGATGGTGAACTGCCGCGACGGGCGCGACCTCTACCGCTACCTCACCGATCGCGTCGCGGGGATCCGCGGCGTGCAGACCCTCGAGAGCGCGCCGGTGATCCGCACGGTCAAGCGCGCGGGGACACCGCTCAGGCGTCCGGCAGGACGACCGTGAGCCGCCACGAACCGGCGCTGCGCCCGGTCGGGCCGAGCGCGCGCTGCGCGTCCGAGAGCACGCTGCGGATCGCCAGGTAGGTCTTGGGCTCGGCTTTGCGCAGCGCGTCCGAGCCCGGCCAGATCAGCACGTGCTCCCCCGGCGGCAGCCACGACAGGTCGGTCAGGCAGTCGTAGAGCGCGTCGAGGTTGTGCCCGAAGTGGTCCGGAAAGGACAGTGCGGCGGCGAACGCGCTCAGCGTGCTGGCCTTGTCCACGGTGGGCCGCGAGTTCACCAGGTGCGGGTACGCGCCCCGGGCGAACGCTTCTTCGGCGGCGGCCTTCGCCTGCTCCGACGCGCTCATCGGGCCGGGTCCACGACGACGAACGACGAGTAGTGGTCACCGGTGTAGTACAGCTCGTGCGCCTGCCCGGTGATCAGCCGCCGCGCGCCGCGGTCGGGACTGCCCGGCGTCTTCACGGTGTACTCGTGGTAGTAGCCGGACTTCTTGCCGGGCAAGCGCTTCTCGCGGTTCTCGAACACGACGTCGTCGTTGCGGGGGTACGGGTACGGCCCGCCCTTTTCGATCAGCTTCCACGTGTCCGCGGCTTGGGCGGGCAACGCGGAAAGCGCCTTCAGCGGCAGCCCGGAGTCGGACCCCGGCACGGTGGCGCCGCCCTTGGCCGGGGCGCCCGAAGACGCACTCGAAGACGAGCTGGGGGCACTGCTCGAAGCGGGGGACGAAGATCCGCCGCCGACGGCGTCCTTGACCAGCCAGCCCCCCAGCACCAGCACGAGGAGCCCGATCAGCGCGGCGGTGATCCGCCTTCGGTTGAACATGGTGCGCGAGCCTATGCCGACCCGTCGGAGCGGTCGTCGTCACGCCCCGGGGTCAAGCGGCGGGCGAAGAGCCCGACGAGCTTGTCGAGCACCCACGCGGCGGCCAGGCACAGCGGCACGACGACCACCATGACCAGCACGAATTGGACCGGGAACCAAGCCTGCGCGAGCCACAGCTCGACCCCGTCCCACCAGTCGGCAAGCCCGTTGAACACGGTGTGAGCCTACGCGCGCTCTGCTGCCTCCGCGTGCCAGGGGCGGTACGTTGCTGGACATGTTCGCCGTGTACGCGCAGGAACCCAACGCAGACAGCCCGCTGGACTCGCTCGTCGTCGGCGAGCGACCCGAACCCGACGCGCCGGACGGCTGGGTCCGCGTGCACGTCAAGGCGGCCAGCCTGAACATGCACGACCTCTGGACGCTGCGCGGGGTCGGGATCAAGCCGGAGCAGTTCCCGATGATCCTCGGCTGCGACGGCGCCGGCACCCTCGACGACGGCTCCGAGGTCGTCATCCACTCCGTGATCAACGCGCCGGGCTGGCAGGGCGACGACACCCTCGACCCGAAGCGCACCTTGCTCACCGAGAAGCACCAGGGCACGTTCGCCGACCAGGTGATCGTCCCGGCCCGCAACGTCGTCCCCAAACCTGCCGCGCTCAGCTTCGCCGAAGCCGCCACCATGGGCACGGCCTGGCTGACCGCCTACCGGATGCTCTTCGTGAAGTCCGGGCTGCGGCCGGGCCAGACGATGCTCGTGCAGGGTGCCTCCGGCGGCGTGTCGACGGCGCTGGTGCAGCTCGGCCGCGCGGCCGGGTTCCGGGTCTGGGTCACCGGCCGCACCGAGGAGAAGCGCGCGCTGGCCGAGAGCCTCGGCGCGCACCAGACGTTCGAATCGGGCGCGCGGCTGCCCGAGCGCGTCGACGCCGTGTTCGAGACCGTCGGGAAGGCGACCTGGTCGCACTCGGTCAAGTCGCTCAAGCCGGGCGGCATCATCGTCGTCTCCGGCTCGACCAGCGGCCCGGACGCGGGTGCGGAGCTGCAGCGCGTCTTCTTCCTGCAGCTGCGCGTCTCCGGCTCGACCATGGGCACCCGCGACGAGCTCGCGGACCTGCTCGCCTACCTCGACCTGACCGGCGTGCGGCCGCAGATCGGGCAGGAACTGCCGTTCGAAGAGGCAGCCAAGGGGTTCCGGGCGATGCTCGACGGCGACACCGCCGGCAAGATCGTTTTCACCCGCTGACGCTCTGACCTGGGCGGATCGACCACCAGCCCGCCCAGGTCACCGCTTGTACCGCCCACTTGGTGAATTGTCAACGTACTCGGATCGAGATCTGGTCGTTAGCACCCAAATTCGACCAAAACCCAAGGGCGGCAAGCTAATCTGTAAACATGACCGCAACGAAGCGGCCCGCACCGGCTGGACCGGGCGGCCGGCCCAGCACTGATCCGGACCCGATCCGGGTCTCCTTCCGGCGCTACGCCGGCGTCCGCACCCGCGTCCTCGAGGTCGGCGACCCCGGCCCCGAACCGGAGCTCCCCCGCCGCTCGCTGCGGCGCCGCGCCGCCGTTCCGCACCTGCGGCCCACCGCGCCGCGCCTGGTGCTGCTGCACGGTTACTGCGACAGCGCCGACACCTGGCGCCCCGCCCTGGAACAGCTCGCGGCCGCCGGGATCCCGGCCGTCGCGGTCGACCTGCCCGGGTTCGGCGACGCCCAGCCGCTGCGGCCCGGCCCGATGCTGCCGCAGCTCGACGCGTTCACCACCGCCGTCGTCCGCGAACAGGCCGTGCTCGGCTCGGTCGTGCTGGCGGGCAACTCCCTCGGCGGCACGATGAGCCTGCGCGCGGCGCAGAACAGCAGGCTGCCGATCTCCGGCGTCGTCTCGATCGCCGCGCCGGGGTTCGTCGACTCGTGGCTGATCCGCACGGTGGCGCGCTACCCGCTGCCGCTGCGGCTGTACTCGTCCCTGCCCGTCCCGGTGCCGGGCTTCCTGGTGCGCAAGGTCGCCGAGCAGCTCGTCCCGCGGCTGCTCTACGCCGACTCGGCGGCGGCCGACGCCACGCAGGTCGAGCGCTTCACCGCGCTGTTCCCGGACTACCGCGCGACCAAGAGCCGGCTGGAGCAGGCCCGGCAGCTCGTCGCGGAGCTCGCCGACGCCTACCGCCTCGACTCGGTCCAGGTCCCGCTGCTGGTCGTCGCGTGCGGCAAGGACAAGCTCGTCACCGCGGCGTCCGGGCGGCAGCTGCACACGCTGGTGCCGCACAGCAGGCTGCTGGTCCGCGAGGACTGGGGGCACTGCCCGCAGCTGGACGACCCGGTCGAGATCGCGGAGCTGCTCACCTACTTCGCCGCGAGCGCGGTCCGGACCACCCAGGCCAAGCGCGCCGCGGCGACCGCGTCGGAAGCCGTGAGCGAAGACACCGCGGCGGGCTGATCCGCTCACGCTGTCTTCACGCGGAGTTGGCGGTAGGTTCCCCCGTTGGGTCCGTGATCCGGGCCGTCCACCGACGTTCGGGAGACGAAGATGTCCGCTCCAAGCCTGGGCTCCAGCTCCGGCATCTTCCGGCGCAAGCCGATCGACCAGATCCAGGACACCAGCGAAGCCGGCGGCCTCAAACGCACGCTGGGGCTGTGGCAACTGACCGCCATCGGCATCGGCGGCATCATCGGCGCGGGGATCTTCGCCCTCGCCGGCAGCGTCGCACACGGCGACGACTCCGCCGGCATCCCCGGAGTCGGGCCCGCCGTGCTCATCTCGTTCCTCATCGCCGGGGTCGCCAGCGCCGCCGCCGCGTTCTCCTACGCCGAATTCGCCGGCCTGATCCCCAAAGCCGGCTCCGCCTACACCTACGGCTACGCCGTCCTCGGCGAAATCGTCGGCTGGTTCATCGGCTGGGACCTGCTGCTCGAATACACCGCCATCGTCGCGGTCGTGGCCATCGGCATCTCCGGCTACTTCAGCTTCCTGCTCGGCCAGCTCGGCCTCGACCTGCCCGCCTGGATGCTCGGCGCCCCCGGCACCGGGCCCGGCCACAAGGTCGACCTCTTCGCCATGCTGCTCTGCCTGCTGATCGCCTACCTGCTCAACCGCGGCATCCGCAGCGCCGCCCGGTTCGAGACCGCGATGGTCGGCATCAAGGTCCTGATCGTGCTGGTCGTCATCCTGGTCGGCTTCTTCTACGTCAAGACCGGCAACTACACGCCGTTCGCCCCGGCGGGCTTCGGCGGCGCGGTCACCGGCGCCGCGACGGTCTTCTTCGCGGTCTTCGGTTATGACGCGATGTCCACGGCCGCCGAGGAATCCAAGGACGCGCAGCGGCACATGCCGAAGGCCATCATCTACTCGCTGGCCATCTCGATGGTGCTGTACGTGCTGGCCTGCCTGGTGCTGACCGGCATGCAGAAGTACACCGAAATCGACCCCAAGAGCGGCTTCTCCACCGCGTTCAAGTCCGTCGGCCTCGACGGGCTCGCCACCGTGATCGCGATCGGCGCCATCGTCGGCATCCTCACCGTGCTGTTCACGTTCCTGATGGGCGCCACCCGCGTCGGCTACTCCATGAGCCGCGACGGCCTGCTCCCGGCGTGGCTCGGCAAGACCAACGCGAAGCGCCAGGTGCCCAGCCGGATGACGTGGATCCTCGGCGGCGCGTCCGCGATCATCGCCGGCGTCCTGCCGATCGGCGAAGCGGCGGAACTGACCAACATCGGCATCCTGCTCGCGTTCGTCGTGGTCTGCGTCGCGGTGATCGTGCTGCGCTACAAGCAGCCCGACCTGCCCCGCACGTTCAAGACACCGGGCATGCCCGTGGTCCCCGCGATCGGCATCGTGTTCTCGATCTGGCTCATCACGTTCCTGCAGCCGGAGACCTGGATCCGGTTCGCCGTCTGGTTCGTGCTCGGGATGCTCGTCTACTTCCTCTACAGCCGGCGGAATTCGGTGCTGAACCGCACCGGCGGCGCTCCCGAGGCCGGGAAGACCGACTAGCGGATGCGGTCGAGGCGGGCGGCGGCGTCGCGCGCCTCGACCTTCAGCCGCTCGAGGATGACGGCGGCGGAGGCGTCGTAGGCGAGCGGGTACGTCTGGCCCGCCCACAGCGAAATCGCTTCCGGGTCCCCCGCCTTGGCCGACGCCTTGCGGACCGGCCCGGCCAGGTGGTTCAGCTGCGGGTAGGCGGCGGGCGCGCCCTCGGACAGCGCGTCCGTGAACTTGTTGACCAGCCCCCGCGCCGGGCGCCCGCTGAAGGCCCGGGTGAACGCCGTCTCGCGTTCGGCGAGCGCCAGCGCCTTCCGGTGGGCCTCCGACGTCCCGGCTTCGTCCGCGCGCAGGAAGACGGTGCCGAGCTGGGCGGCGACGGCCCCGGCGGCGAGCACGGCCGCGACGTCCGCGCCGTGCACCAGGCCGCCGGCGGCGATCAGCGGCAGGTCGACGCGCGCGGCGACGAGCCGCAGCAGCGCCAGCACGCCGTACTCCGCGCCACCACCGGGCCGATTCGCGTCGTCGGTGAACAGGCTCCGGTGCCCGCCCGCTTCGAAGCCCTGCAGGACGAGCGCGTCGGCTCCGAGGTCCGCGGCCCGCTGCGCGGCCTCGGGCGTGGTCACGGTGACGACCACCTTCGCCCCGGCTTCCTTGAACCGCTGCACCTCGGACGGCGACGGCGGCCCGAAGGTGAACGACACGACCGGCACGCGCTTCTCGAGCACGACGTCCAGCTTCGCCGGGTAGCTGTCATCGTCCCACTTCGGTTCGCCGAGCTCGACGTCGTACTCGCGGGCGAAGGCCTCGAGGCGCTCGCGGTGGGCCCCGATGTCGGCGCCGGTGTCGGGCTGCGGGACGAAGAGGTTGACGCCGAACTCGCCGCCGGTGAGCTCCCGCGTCCGGTCGATCTGCGCCGCCAAGGCCGCGGGCGTGAGCATGCCGGCCGAGAGGAAGCCGAAACCGCCGGCTTCGGTAACCGCGGCGACCAGCTCCGGGGTGGTGGGCCCGCCCGCCATCGGGGCGGCGATGACCGGGAACGCCAGCTCGTCGAACATGCTCCCGAGCGTAGTACTCAGGCGGGCAGCAGCATCGTGTAGAGCTTCTTGATCACGCCGTCCGCCACGAGGGCGACGTCGATCCCGCGCACGACCGGCGGTGCGCCTTCCGGGCCGAGCTCCCAGGCCAGGTGGCCGAGGTCGTGGTTCACCAGCACCGGGCCCGCGGCCTTGAACACGAAGCCCGGGGACTGCGCCAGCAGGCCCTTCGCCTTGGCGTTCAGCTCCTCGTGGCCGCTCGCGACCCCTTCCGGATCGGCGAACTCGACGTCGGCCGCGTAGGTCGCGGCGATCGCCTTCGCCCGCCGCTCGTCGTCGCGCTCGTTGAAGACGTCGAGCAGGTTCGCCCGCATCAGCTCGGCCACGGTCGCCATCGCACCTCCTGGGTTCGCCGCCATATTACGTGACATGTCACGCAACTGTCAGGGGTGATCCTCCGGCCGCGGCAACGTGCCCCGCTCGACGAGCCGGTCGTAGACCCGCTCGAGCAACGTCGTCAGCTGCGCCTGCTCGCCGGGCTCGAGGGCGTCCAGGACCGCCTGCCGCACGAACCCGACGTGGTCTGGCGCGGCCTGCCGCAACGACTCCCAGCCGGTTTCGGTCAGCGCCACCTCCGTGCCCCGGCGGTCCTCGGCGGCGGTTTCGGTCCCGACCAGCCCGCGGTCCCGCATCCGCTTCAGGTGGTGCGACAGCCTGCTGCGCTCCCAGCCGATGCGGATCGCGAGGTCGGTGACCCGCATCCGGCCGCCGGGCTCGCTCGTCAGTGCGACCAGGACGTGGTAGTCGGCGAGCGAGAGGCCGCTGTCGGCCCGCAGCTGCCGGTTCAGCTCGTAGTCCAGGCGGAGGTGCACCTTCATGTAGGCGTACCAAGCGGCCGTTTCGGCTGCCGACAGCAGCGCGAACGGCGACCCCGGTGCGAAGTCCCGCGTCACGGCGCGAGCTTAACCACCCAGACTGGTCTAGACCATGACCGCCGAAAATGCGACGATCCGGGCAGGCGCGACGGCGATGCCGCGCCCATCCCGCCAGGAGGTCCCCCGGTGAAGACGTCCAGAACGCGGCGCCTCGGCCGCGTACTCGCCGTGCTGGCGCTGCTCGGCGCCGGCACCACAGCCGCCCAGCTGAGCCCGGCCACGGCGGCCACGCCGGCCCTGCAGTCGATCGTGCCCGTGCCCGTTTCGGTCACCCCGGCCGCCGGGGTCACCTTCCCGCTGGTCTCGACGACGAAGATCGTCACCGAGGCCGGGTCCGCCCCCGCCAAGCAGGTGGGCGACTACCTGGCCGGCGTGCTGCGCCCGTCGACCGGCTTCGCGCTGCCGGTGTCCGACGCCCCGGCGTCCGTGCCGTCGGACAGCATCGCGCTGCTGCTCAGCGGCGCGCCCGCCTCGGTCGGCGCGCAGGGCTACCAGCTCGTGTCGGCGGCGTCGTCGGTCACCATCCGGGCGACCACCGCCGACGGGCTCTTCGCCGGCGTCCAGACGCTGCGGCAGCTGCTGCCCGGCAGCATCGAAAGCGCTTCGGCGCAGCCGGGCCCGTGGAGCGTCCCGGGCGCGACGGTCCTGGACTACCCGCGGTTCGGCTACCGCGGCGCGATGCTCGACGTCGCGCGGCACTTCCACCCGGTGTCGACGGTCAAGCGCTACCTCGACCAGCTCGCCCAGTACAAGATCAACAACCTGCACCTGCACCTGGCGGACGACCAGGGCTGGCGCATCCAGATCGACAGCTGGCCGAAGCTGGCGACCTACGGCGGCAGCACCCAGGTCGGCGGCGGCCCGGGCGGCTATTACACGAAGGCGCAGTACACGGAGATCGTGGACTACGCGGCTTCCCGCCACATCACGATCATCCCGGAGATCGACATGCCGGGCCACGTCAACGCGGCGCTGGCGTCGTACGCGGAGCTGAACTGCAACGGGGTGGCACCGGCGCTGCGCACGGACACGGCGGTCGGTTACAGCTCGCTGTGCATCTCGAAGGACATCACGTACACGTTCATCGCGGACGTCCTGCGCGAGCTGGCGGCCCTGACCCCGGGCCCGTACCTCCACATCGGCGGCGACGAAGCTTCGTCGACCTCGGCCGCCGACTACCTCACGTTCGTGAACAAGGTCCTCCCGCTCGTGGCGGCGACCGGCAAGCAGGTGGTGGGCTGGCACGACATCGCGAAGGCGACCCTGCCCGCCTCGGCCACCCCGCAGTTCTGGGGCACGACGACGTCGGACTCGGGCGTCTCGGCGGCGGCGTCCCGCGGCAGCAAGGTGATCCTGTCGCCGGCGAACAAGGCGTACCTGGACATGAAGTACAACAGCTCGACGCCCATCGGCCTGTCGTGGGCGGGCTACATCGAGGTCCAGGACGCGTACGGCTGGAACCCGGGCGCGTACCTCTCGGGCGTGGCGGAGTCCGCGGTCCGCGGCGTCGAATCCCCGCTGTGGGCGGAAACGGTGACCAAGCCGGCCGACATCGACTACCTGGCGTTCCCCCGCCTCGCCGCCCACGCGGAACTGGGCTGGTCGCCCTGGTCGACCCACGACTGGACGACGTTCCGCACCCGCCTCGGCGCCCAGGCCCCCCGCTGGGTGGCGCAGGGGATCAACTTCTACCGGTCCACCCAGGTCGCGTGGGACACCGGCGGCACGACGAACCCGGGCACGTGCACGGATGCGGCGTGGAGCGCTTCGCAGGTCTACACGGGAGGGAACGTGGTGTCCCACAACGGCCACAAGTGGACGGCGAAGTGGTGGACGCAGGGCGAGGAGCCGGGCACGACGGGCCAGTGGGGAGTGTGGACCGACAACGGCGCCTGCTGAGACGAGGGCCGTCGACGCGGTGTTCCGCTCGGTGAAAGCGGAACACCGCGCCCGCCCCGCGGGTTAGGTTGGGGCATGAGCGCTGATCTGGAGCAGGTTCGGACGCTGTCACTGCAGGAACACGGTCTCGCCACCGTCGCCACCACGCGGGGCGACGGGACCGTGCACTCCTCCGTCGTCAACGCCGGCGTCTTCGACGACCCGGTGACCGGGGCACCCGGGATCGCTTACGTCGCCGTCGGGAAGGCGCACAAGCTCGCACTGCTGCGGCGGGCCGGGCACGCCACCGTGACCTTCCGGCGGGGGTGGAACTGGCTCTCCGTCACCGGCGCCACCCACCTCGTCGGGCCGGACGACCCCGATCCCGCGTTCGACCCGGCGGGGCTGCCCCAGCTGCTGCGTGACGTCTTCATCGCCGCGACCGGGACGCACGACGACTGGGCCGAGTACGACCGCGTGATGGCCGAAGAGCGGCGGGTTGCGGTGTTCATCCGGGCGGACCGGATAATCGGCAATTCCTGATCCTGCCGCCTCCGGGAGTCGTTCGTTGTCCGAGTCACCGCCTCGCGTCACCACGCCGGTCAAGGTCCTGCTCGGCGTGCTGTTCGCCGCCGACGCCGGGTTCGGCGTGGTCCTCGCCCTCGGGCTGGTGCGCGGCCAGTCCCCGTGGCTGATCGGCGGCGCCTACGCGGCGACCGTGCTCGTCGCCGTGCTGGCCTACCGCGCGTCCCGCGCCCGCGAGCTCAAGCGCGGGTTCGCGAGCCTCCAGGACCTCACCGTCGGCGAAGAAGGCCTCCGCCTGCCCGCGGGCACGCTCAGCACGCGCGTGATCCCGTGGACGCAGATCGCCGACATCACGCCCCGCCGTTCGGCCCGCTTCGGCGACGGCTTCGTGCGCGACGCCCTCTGGGTCGACCTGGTCACCGGCGGCGGTGTCGAGAGCTCGGTGCAGCGCTACGCGCCCCGCGGCCGGCTCGCACCCGCACCGCCGGGCCGGCGGCAGTTCGAGCAGACCGCGATCCTCGACCCGGCCCTGTTCGACGCCGTGGTCGAGCGGCTCCGGAAGGAACTGCGGCACCGGCAGCTGCACGCCCAGCTCCGCGGCTCACCCCGCATCCGCCACCACTGACCGGCCCGGCTCAGCCGCGCCGCCCCAGCAGCTCCCGGGGCACGATCCGCACCGGGAACGGCAGCTCGACCTCCAGCACCTCGTCACCCGCCGCCTTGGCCACCTGCTGGTAGTGACCGTCCACGTCCAGCTCGAACACCGTCAGCGCGGGGTCGGCCGGGTCGATCACCCAGTAGCAGCCCGTGCCGAGCCGTTCGTAGACCGCCTTCTTGAGGTTCAGGTCGTAGATCGCCGTGCTGGGCGACAGCACTTCGACGGCGAGCACGGGCGGCGCCGGGAGGTCCTTCTCGGTGAAGTCCGCCGCCCGGCCGACCAGGACGTCCGGCTGCAGTTCGATCCGGTCGCCGTGGTGCACCGCGAACGGGGCGCCGAGGACGTCGAACTCGGCCGGGCACACCGCTTCCAGCACGCCGTAGAGGCGGTAGGCGATCTTCTGGTGCCGCAGCCCGGGTGCCGGGGTCACGAGCAGCGCCCCGTCGATGAGTTCGTATCTTCGGCCGTCATCCGGCATCCCCTCCAGGTCGCGCACCGTCATGGGGCCCGACCCGGTCGGATACTGGAAGTCCATCATGAGAGTCATCGTGCCCTCCTTTCGCTCTTCGCACCAGAGCACCAGAGAGCACCGACAGAAACCGCATCGAACACGGGTTCGGCGTCGTTATTCACGCGTAAGAGTGAATAACGACGCCGGTGTCACTTCGAGGCGACACTCACTTCTTGCTCTTGCCCGAGTCCTCAGTGGACAGTGCGGCGACGAAGGCTTCCTGCGGGACCTCGACCCGGCCGACGGTCTTCATCCGCTTCTTGCCTTCCTTCTGCTTTTCCAGCAGTTTCCGCTTCCGCGAGATGTCACCGCCGTAGCACTTCGCCAGCACGTCCTTGCGGATCGCGCGGATCGTTTCGCGCGCGATGATCCGCGAACCGACGGCCGCCTGGATCGGGACCTCGAACTGCTGGCGCGGGATCAGCTCGCGCAGCCGCGTCGCCATCCGGTTGCCGTAGCCGTAGGCCGCGTCCTTGTGCACGATCGCGGAGAACGCGTCGACGGTTTCGCCCTGCAGCAGGATGTCCACCTTGACCAGGTCGGCGATCTGGTCACCCGCTTCTTCGTAGTCGAGGGACGCGTAGCCGCGCGTACGCGACTTCAGCGTGTCGAAGAAGTCGAAGATGATTTCCGCCAGCGGGATGTTGTAGCGCAGTTCGACGCGGTCCTCGGACAGGTAGTCCATGCCGAGCAGGGTGCCGCGCTTCGTCTGGCACAGCTCCATGATCGTGCCGACGAACTCCGACGGCGCGAGGATGCTGACCTTCGACACCGGCTCGTGCACTTCGGCGATCTTCAGCCCGGTCGGCCAGTCCGACGGGTTGGTCACGACGACCTCGCTGCGGTCTTCGAGCACCACGCGGTAGATGACGTTCGGCGCCGTCGAGATCAGGTCGAGCCCGAACTCGCGCTCCAGCCGGTCGCGCGTGATCTCCAGGTGCAGCAGGCCGAGGAAGCCGCAGCGGAAGCCGAAGCCCAGCGCCACCGACGTCTCCGGCTCGTAGTCGAGCGCGGCGTCGTTGAGCTGGAGCTTGTCCAGCGCCTCGCGCAGCTCGGGGTAGTCGGAGCCGTCCACCGGGTACAGGCCGGAGTAGACCATCGGCTTCGGCTCGCGGTAGCCCGCCAGCGCCTCCTTGGCGCCGTGACGCTCGGAGGTCACGGTGTCACCGACCTTCGACTGCCGGACGTCCTTCACGCCGGTGATCAGGTAGCCGACCTCGCCGACGCCGAGCCCCTTGCTGGGCTTGGGCTCCGGCGAGATGATCCCGACCTCGAGCAGCTCGTGCGTCGCGCCGGTCGACATCATCTTGATCTTCTCGCGCGGGGTGATCTTGCCGTCGACCACGCGGATGTAGGTGACGACGCCGCGGTAGGTGTCGTACACCGAGTCGAAGATCATCGCGCGGGCGGGCGCGTCGGCGTCGCCCTGCGGCGCCGGGACCGTCTTCACGACCTCGTCGAGCAGCTCGCCGACGCCCATGCCGGTCTTGGCCGAGACCCGCAGGACGTCTTCCGGCTCGCAGCCGATGATGTGGGCCAGCTCACCCGCGTACTTGTCGGGGTCGGCCGAGGGCAGGTCGATCTTGTTGAGCACCGGGATGATCTGGAGGTTGTTCTCCAGCGCGAGGTAGAGGTTGGCCAGCGTCTGGGCCTCGATCCCCTGCGCCGCGTCGACCAGCAGGATCGCGCCTTCGCACGCCTCCAGCGCCCGCGAGACCTCGTAGGTGAAGTCGACGTGGCCCGGCGTGTCGATCATGTGCAGGACGTGGTCCTGCCCGTCGACCTGCCAGGGCAGCCGGACGTTCTGCGCCTTGATCGTGATGCCGCGCTCGCGTTCGATGTCCATCCGGTCGAGGTACTGAGCGCGCATGGCCCGCTCTTCCACGACGCCGGTGAGCTGCAGCATGCGGTCGGCCAGGGTGGACTTGCCGTGGTCGATGTGCGCGATGATGCAGAAGTTCCGGATGAGCTCCGGAGGCGTGAAGGTGGTGTCGGCGAACGTCGTCACTCGAATGAGTCCTCGGAAAGTCGGGGATGGCCACCTCTATGTTCCCATGGCCCTCCGGGTGCGGGTGGGGGTCATCCCCGATGCGGGGTTTCGCGATCCGTGGTGCCCTCGAAGTATGAGCACTCCGCACCAGCCGGCACCCCCTCCCCAGCCGGAGACCAGCGGCTTTTCCCGCGTTCTCGACCGTGCGTTCGGTCACCCCTCCGGCCCCATCGGCCGCCTCGGCGGCTGGGTGATGGCACGGGGCAACGCCGCCACCGAACACCGCGTCGTCGACCTGGCGAAGATCGAGCCGGACGAGACCGCCCTGGTCGTCGGGCCGGGCCCCGGCGTCGGCCTGGCCGCCACCGCCCGCCTGGCCGGTCGCACCATCGGCGTCGACCCGTCCCCCGAGATGCTCGCGTTGTGCCACGAGCGCTGCGGCGACGGCGCCGAACTGCGCGAAGGCTCGGCCGCGCACACCGGCGAGCCCGACGAGTCGGTGGACGTCGTCCTGACCGTCAACAACGTCATGCTCTGGGACGACCGCGCGGCGGGCTTCGCCGAGCTGTACCGGGTGCTGCGCCCGGGCGGGCGGCTGCTGCTGTCCGCGCACGAGAAGTGGCTGCCGGTGAGCAGGCACGTGCTGGCCGACGAAGCCGCGGCCGCGGGCTTCGCCGACCTGCAGACGTGGACGTGGGAGCCGCCGGGCTTCGCCGCGCTGGCCGCGCAGCTGCGGGCCGTCAAGCCCGCTTAGCGGGTGTCGTGGGGATTGGCCGCGCGGGCTGCGGGGCCTCAGCCCCACTTGGCGGGTTCCGCCCGGACTCGCCCGCAGCCGCAGGTCGTCAGCCCGCCTGGCGAGTTCCACCCGGTCTCGCCCGCAGCCGCAGGCCGTCAGCCCGCCTGGCGAGTTCCACCCGGTCTCGCCCGCAGCCGCAGGCCGTCAGCCCGCCTGGCGAGTTCCACCCGGTCTCGCCCGCAGCCGCAGGCCGTCAGCCCGCCTGGCGAGTTCCACCCGGTCTCGCCCGCAGCCGCAGGCCGTCAGCCCGCCTGGCGAGTTCCACCCGGTCTCGCCCGCAGCCGCAGGCCGTCAGCCCGCCTGGCGAGTTCCACCCGGTCTCGCCCGCAGCCGCAGGCCGTCAGCCCGCCTGGCGAGTTCCACCCGGTCTCGCCCGCAGCCGCAGGCCGTCAGCCCGCCTGGCAGGCGCCCGGCCGGACTCACCGCCCAGCTGCGGGTCGCCAGACCGCCCGGCCGGTGTCCGTCCGGACTCACCGCGCAGCCGCCAGGCCACCGAGCGGCCGTCCATCCGGATTCGCCGCCCAGCTGCGGACGGCAGCCCCGCCGAGCCGCCGTCCAGCCCGAACTTCGCGCGGCCGGACCGCCTAGCGGGTGTCCGTCCGGATCGGGTGGCCCTCGGGCACCTCGACCAGGACGATGCGCGTGCCGTCCGGGTCGGCGATCCAGGCCTCGTCGAGGCCCCAGGGCTCGCGCTGGGCGTCCCGCACCGGCTCGAGGCCCCTCGCCTTCAGGTCGGCCAGCGTCCCGGCGAGGTCCCGGACCTGCAGCCAGAGCACCAGGTCGGGCGACGAGCCCGCTTCGCCCGTGCCGGAGACCTCCAGGGAGCCGTGCCCGAGGAAGAACACGGTGCCGCCGGGGAACTCGCGCTCCACGGCCAGGCCGAGGGTGTCGCGGTAGAACGCGGTGGTCGCCGCGGTGTCGCGCGGGCGGATGATCAGCCTGCTCTTCAGGACTTCCATCGCACCATCCCTACCGGACGGGTTCAGGCGGCCGCAATCGCGGCGATGCCGGACAGCACGATCACCGAGCCGGCGAGTCGCCGCACCGCGTCGCTCTCGCCCAGCACCAGCCACGCGGCGAGGCCGCCGAGCACGATGCTCAGCTCCCGGGCCGGTGCGACCAGGCTCACCGGCGCCATCGTGAGGGCGAACAGGACGAGGATGTAGGCGACCGGCGACAGCAGCCCGACGACGAACACCTCGCGGCGCTGCTCGCGCCAGATCCGGGCGACCGCGCCGCGGTCGGCCAGCGCGCCGGGCACGAGCAGCACGCTCTGCAGGATCGAGCCGAGCCCGAAGTAGACGACCGGCGGCACGCCGAGGCCGGTCACCGAGTGCGCGTCCCAGAGCGTGTAGCCGGCGATGACGGCGCCGGTCAGCAGGCCGTAGACGATCCCCGCCCGGCGGCCGCGGGGCTCGCCGTCCGTGCGGCCGGTGCTGATCACCAGCACCCCGGCGATCACCAGGAACGCGCCGAGCAGGCCGAGCCGGCCGGGCCGTTCGCCGAGCACGAGGACGGCGGCCAGCACCGACAGCAGCGGCCCGGTGCCCCGCGCCACGGGGTAGACGACGGAGAGGTCGCCGACGCGGTACCCGCGTTGCAGGACGATGCCGTAGGCGATGTGCAGCACGGCCGTGACGACCCCGGCCAGCAGCCAGCTCCACTGTGGACGGTCGGCCTCGACGACGAGCTGCACGACGGTGACCGGCAGCAGCACGACCGCGCCCACGGTGTAGTAGAGCCAGACGAACTGCGTGCCCCCGGCGGAGATCCGCTTGGCGGCGAGGTTCCACGCGGCGTGCACGACGGCGGCGACGAGGACGAGGGACAAGGCGGTGGCGTTCACGGGACCCCTTCGGGTTTTCGCGCGCGCGAAAACCGGGTCCTCCAGGCTTTTGCCCCGTCAGATGAACGACCGGCCGTCCGGGCCCGCCGATGGTGCCGCTCGGACCAGGCCCGCCGGTCCTGGTTGTGTCGAGCTGGCTGCGCGGACCGGCGACGGAACCCTAGGCACTGCCGTCACCCACCGTACTCCCGGCTCCGGACGCCCGCGGCCCGGCTGTTAAAGTGGTCGCTCGCTGCCCGTGCGGCATTCCGTCATGGAGGAAACCCGCTTTCCGCGGGGCCACTTCAGCGCGGCGGCGATCTCACCGAGTGAAAGCAGGAGTTGCCTCATGGCCAACATCAAGTCGCAGATCAAGCGCATCACCACGAACGAGAAGGCGCGTCAGCGCAACCAGGCGATCCGGTCCTCGGTGAAGACCGCGATCCGCAAGGTCCGCGAAGCCGCCGAGGCCGGCGACAAGGCCAAGGCCACCGAGCTGCAGCGCGACGCCGCCCAGAAGCTGGACAAGGCCGTCTCGAAGGGCGTCATCCACGCCAACCAGGCCGCCAACAAGAAGTCGGCGCTGGCGAAGCGCGTCAACGCGCTCTGAGCTGGTTGATTTCTGGGAAGGCCCCGGCTCCGGCCGGGGCTTTCTCCGTGTCCGGGGTCAGCGGTCGCCCTTGGCCGCCGCGACCTCGAGGACCGCTCGTTCCAGCGCGTAGCCCGGGTCCGCCGCCACGCCCTTGACCTCGGCGTTCAGCCGCGCGACCACCCGCATTGCCGTGGCCAGGCCGTCCTGGTTCCACCCGCGGGACTGGCCCTGCGCCTTCCGGATCTTCCACGGCGGCATGCCCAGCTCGCCCGCCATCTGGTTCGGGTTCCCGCGACCGGCGCCCGAGACGCGCGCGATCGTGCGGACCGCGTCGGCCAGCGCGTCGGCCACCAGGACGTGCGGGACCCCCAGCTGCATCGCCCAGCGCAGCGACTCCAGCGCCGCCGAACGGTCGCCGCTGACCGCCTTCTCCGCGACCGCGAACCCGGTCACGTCGGCACGGCCGCGGTGGTACCGGTGGACCGCGTCGGTGTCGATCGTCCCACCCGTGTCGGCCACCAGCTGATTGGCCGCCGACGAGAGTTCGCGCAGGTCGGAGCCCACGGCGTCGATCAGCGCGGCGACCCCGGCCGGGTCGATCTTGCCGCCCGCCCGGCGCACCTCGTGCCGCACGAACTGCTCGCGCTCGGCCGGCTTCGTCAGCTTCGGGCATTCGGTGATCTCGGCCCCGGCCTTCTTCAGCGACGCCGGGAGCGACTTGCCCGCCTTGCTGCGGCCGCCGCCGGTGTGGACGACGACGAGCACGACGCCGTCCGCCGGGTCCTTCAGGTAGGACGCCACGGCGTCGGCCAGCTCCTGCGAGATGTCCTGAGCCGATTCGAGGACGATCACGCGGCCTTCGCTGAAAAGCGACGGGCTCACCAGTTCGGCCAGCTCGGGCGCTGTGAGATCGGACACCCGAGCCCGCGTCAGCTCGGCGGTGGGGTCCAGCGCGCGGGCGGCGGCCAGCGTGTCGCGGACGGCCCGCTCGATCAGCAGTTCTTCTTCACCCAGGACCAGGTGCAGCGGGGCCGGGGCGGTGGCTTGCGCGGTCACCCCCGAATCCTCTCACCCGCGCCGCGGTGCGCCCGCTCCGGTGATGTCGGGCGGCCACCGTGGCACGGTCGGAGCACGATGTCGTACGGTGTAGCCGAGGCAGCCCGCCCCGGGAACACCCGGTGTGCGCGCACCGACAACCGAATACCGCTCATCCAGAGGGGCAGAGGGAACGGCCCGACGAAGCCCCGGCAACCGGCGTACAGCCCGTCATCCCGCGATCGCGGGGTAGCTGACGACCACGGTGCCAATTCCGGCCCGCTTCGGCGGGGCAGATGAGGAAAGGAACCTCGCGATGACCGCAACCCTCGGCACGACCTCCACCACCAAGACCCCGGACCTCGGTCCCGCCGTCGAACTGGTGTCGAAGGAAGAGGGTCACCGGCAGCCGCTCGCCCCCGAATTCGTCTCCGCCGAAGACTTCTCGCCGCTCGAGGTCGCCTACGACTTCGGCCGCGTCCGCCGCGAAGACATCGAGGCCGGCCCCAAGAACATCTGGCGCTACAAGAAACTCCTCCCGGTTCCGTCCAACGTCGAAGAGATCCCCAACACCGAGCCGGGCGCGACCCGCCTGGTCCGCGCCGACCGCCTCGCCAAGGAACTCGGCCTCAAGCGCGTGTGGGTCAAGGACGACACGGGCAACCCGACGCACTCGTTCAAGGACCGCGTCGTCGCCGTCGCGCTGGCCGCGGCCCGCGAGTTCGGGTTCGAGGTGCTCGCGTGTCCGTCGACCGGCAACCTGGCCAACGCGACGGCCGCCGCCGCGGCCCGCGCCGGCTGGCGGTCGGTCGTGCTGATCCCGAAGACCCTCGAGCGCGCCAAGATCCTCACCACCGCCGTGTACGACGGCGACCTCGTCGCGGTCGACGGCAACTACGACGACGTCAACCGCCTCGCCACCGAACTGGCCGGCGAGCACCCGAAGTGGGCGTTCGTGAACGTGAACGTCCGGCCGTACTACTCGGAAGGCTCGAAGACGCTGGCCTTCGAGGTCGCCGAGCAGCTCGGCTGGCGCATCCCGCCGCAGATCGTCGTGCCGATCGCCTCCGGTTCGCAGTTGACCAAGGTGGACAAGGGTTTCCGTGAGCTGGGCCAGCTCGGCCTCGTGGACGCCAGCCCCTACAAGGTGTTCGGCGCGCAGGCCACCGGCTGCTCGCCGGTGTCGGCCGCGTTCCGCGCCGGCCACGACGTGGTCCAGCCGGTGAAGCCGGACACCATCGCCCGCTCGCTGGCGATCGGCAACCCGGCCGACGGCCCCTACGTGCTCGACGTCGTCAACCGCAGCGGCGGCGCCATCGAGGACGTCACCGACGAAGAGGTCGTCGAAGGCATCCGCCTGCTGGCCCGCACCGAAGGCATCTTCACCGAGACGGCCGGCGGCGTCACCGTCGCCACGGCGAAGAAGCTGGTCGAGACGGGCAAGCTGGACCCGGACGCCGAGACCGTGCTGCTGATCACCGGCGACGGCCTCAAGACCCTCGACGCGATCGAGAACCACGTGGGCCCCAAGGCGATCGTGCCCCCGTCGGCCGCCGCCGTGAACGAGGCGCTCGGCTACTGACGTTCCGCCGCCCGGGGCGGGCCGCGTGGCCCGCCCCGGGTTTCAGCGGCGAGGCGGGCCACGGGGCTCGCCCCGGCGCGCCACCGCCGGACCAGCCGTGTCCGCGACGACCGCCGTGTCGCCGTCCGCATCGGTCCGGGTGACCAGCGCGCCGAGCGCCGTCAAAGTGTCCATTGTGGACTTACTCGGGTGGCCGTAGGTGTTGCCGGCGCCCACGCTGACCAAGGCCACCCGTGGCGCCACCGCCGCGAGGAACGACGGCAGCGAGTAGCGCGAACCGTGGTGGGGGACTTTCAGCACCTCCGCTTTCAGATCACCGATGTCGGCCAGCAGGTCGGCCTGCGCGGCCAGTTCGACGTCGCCGGTCAGCAGCACCCGGCCCGCCGGCGTGTCCGCGCGCAGCACGACCGAGCTGTTGTTGATGGCCGTCCCGTCCTGGCCGGCCGAGCGCGCCGGGACGTAACGCGGCCCCAGCACGTCGAGCGACAACCCGGGCCAGGCCAGCCGCTCCCCCGGGTTCAGTTCGACCAGTGGCACCGCCTGCCGTTCCGCTTCCGCGGCGACCTGCCGCCACGCCCACTCCGGCGCCCGCCCCGCGCCGACGGCGATCCCGCCGACCGCCCGGCCGTCGAAGACCGACGCGAGCCCGCCGATGTGGTCGGCGTGCAGGTGGCTGAGCACCAGCAACGGGATCCGGTCGACGGCGAGCCGGTGCAGGCATTCGTCGACCGGCCCCGGTTCGGGCCCGGTGTCCACGACGACCGCCCGCCCGGGCTCGGCGGTCGCCAGCACCACCGCGTCGCCCTGGCCGACGTCGCACTCGACCACGGCCCAGTTCCGCGGCGGCCACGCCGGCGCCAGCACCCGGACCGGCACGAGCACCACCAGGGCGCAGGCGGCCAGGACAGCCATGAGCAACCGCGCCTGCCGTCGCCGGGCGGCCAGCACCAGCACCCCGAGGACGGCGGCGGCGAGAAGCCCGCCCCACCAGCCGCCCGGCCACGCGATGACCGCACCCGGAGCCCGCGCGCCGTGCCGCGCCACCGTGATCAGCCACCGCGCTTCGGGATCGGCGAGGTGCACCAGGAACTCCCCGGCACCCGGCCACCACGGGCCGGTGACCGTCGCCAGCACGCCGAGCACCGTCGCCGGGGCCACCACCGGCGCCGCGAGGACGTTGGTCAGCACCGACACCAGGCTCACCGACCCCGCCATGCCCGCGAGCACCGGCGCCGTCACCAGGAAGGCCGCCAGCGGGACCGCCAGCCCTTCCGCGACGCCCGGCGGGACCCCGCGGCGGACCAGCCCGCCCGCCCAGCGCGGCGCGAGCAGCACCAGCCCGGCGGTGGCGCACACCGACAGCGCGAACCCGAAGTCCGTGGCCATCGCCGGATCCACCACCACGAGCAGGCACACCGCGAACGCCAGCGCGGGCAGCGCCGAACCCCGCCGGCCCAGCGCCAGTGCCAGCAACGCCACCGCCGCCATGACCCCCGCCCGCAGCACGCTCGGCTCCGGCCCGACCAGGACGAGGAACCCCGCCAGGCAGGCCCCGGCCGCCACCGCCGACAGCCGCGGCCCGAGCCGCAGCAAGCGAAGCAGCAGCAGGACCGCACCACAGGCCACGGCGAGGTTCCCGCCGCTGACCGCGGTCAGGTGGGCCAGGCCCGCGGTGACGAACTCCTGCTCGACGCGGGGCGACAACCCGCTCGTGTCGCCCAGGACCAGCCCCGGCAGCAGGCCGGCGGGTTCGTCCGGCAGGACCTGGCACCGGTCGTGGAGGCCGGCGCGGAGCCCGGCCGCCATCCGCTGCCACCACGGTGCCGGGCCGGGCTCCCCCGGCGGGCCGCGCACCGAAAGCACCGCCACGGTCAGGTCCGAGCCGCGCGGCGGCATCAGCAGCCCGGGCACCGTCACTTCCTGGCCTGGGAGCAGCGAAGCCCACTGCGCGACCGGAGCCAGCAACAGGACGCGCCCGGACGACGGCACCGGCCGTCCGTCGACCGACGCCGTGCGCACGTCGGCCGCCAGCACCACCGACCGCGCACCGGCTTGGCGGTCGGCGTACCCCGCACCGCGCACGGGCTTCGGACGTTCGGCCACGACGACCCGCAGCACCGCGGGCAGTCCCTGGGCCGCTTCGGCGAGAAGCGGATCGTGCTGCGCGTCGCGGATCCGCCAGGCGACCGGACCGGCGGCGACGAGCCCCAGCACGAGCAACGCCGCCGCCGCACTGGGCACCCGGGGACGGTCGCGGACCCGCCAGAGCACGAGCCCGGCCAGTACCGCCGAGGCGAGCCCGGTGGCGACGGCCGTCCACCACCCGAGGAGCAAGCCGGCGAGCGCGGCCAGCCAGCACACCAGCGCCGCCGGGACCAGCCGCATGTCCTGCCGGGTGTCGGTCGCGAGGAAGGCGCTCATCCGACCGTCACCTTCTCCCGCAGCTTTTCGAACTTGCTTTCGCCGAGGCCGTCGACATCGCGCAGCTGCTCGATCTTGGTGAAGCCGCCGTGGTCGGTCCGCCACTGGACGATCCGCTTCGCCATCACCTCTCCGATGCCCGGCAGCGTGTCGAGCTGGTCCGCGGTCGACGCGTTGAGGTCGACCTTCGCGCCCTCGGCCGGCGCACCGGGCCCGGCGGCGGGCGCCGGGACGCCGACCGCGAGCTGTTCGCCGTCGGTCACCTTGCGGGCGAGGTTCAGCCCGGAGACGTCCGCGCCGGGCTCGGCCCCGCCCACCGCGCGCAGCACGTCCGCGACGCGGGCGCCCGCCGGCACGGTGACCAGCCCCGGTGACCGGACGCGCCCGATCACGCTGACGACCAGGCCGGCCTGGGGCGCGGCCCGCGCCTCCGCCGCCGGTTTCGCGCTCGGCAGCGCGGGCAGCGGCTCGGGTGCCGGACGGCCGCCGAACAGCGCGACCGAACCGAGGACGATCACCACGACCGCGGCGAGGACACCGGCGAGCGCCCACCGGCGGCGGCCGGGACCGGCCGATCCGCCCGGCAGCCAGCGCCGGACCAGCCGGCCGCCCGGCCCGACCGTGCTCGCATCGGGCGAGAGCTGGTCGGCCAGCCAGGAGAGCCGGTCGTTGACGGGAGGGCCCGGATCCCGGGCGGACTGCTCGAACACACGATCGACGTTAGGGCCCGCGGGGAGGCGTCCGACAGGGGTGCCGCCGCGTCCTGTGGACAACCGGGGTGTTGTGGACGGATTCCCCCGGCCCGGCCCGGGAACGACCGTTTCCGTCGTACCCGGGTGGCATGCTGGCGGGTTCGGCTAGCTCCGGGACGGGACCGTGCGCTGGACGACCACGCCCAGCACGCCGGGCCCGGTGTGCGCCCCGATCACCGCGCCCAGCTCCGAGACCACGCAGCCCGCCGAGCGCGGCACGGCTTCCTCGAGCCGGTTCGCCAGTTCGACCGCCCGTTCCGGCGACGCGAGGTGGTGCACGGCGAGTTCGACGTCGTCTTCGGCCGCCGCTTCGGCGGCGAGCTCGACCAGCCGCGCGATCGCCCGGTTCATGGTGCGGACCTTCTCCAGCGGCAGGATCCGGCCGTCGGCCATGTGCAGCACCGGCTTGACCGCGAGTGCGGTGCCGAGCAGCGCCGCCGCCGGGCCGATCCGCCCGCCGCGGCGCAGGTGGTCGAGGGTCTCGACGACGAACAACGTCGACGAGCAGCCGGCCGCCGTCACCGCGGCGGCCTCCACCGCGGCCGGCTCGGCTCCCCTGGCCGCGGCGCCGGCGGCGTGCAGCGCGGCGAACCCCAGCCCCATCGCCGTGGTCCGCGAATCGACCACGCGGACCCGGTCGGGCCCCACTTCCTGGGCCGCCAGCACCGCCGCTTCCCAGGTGCCGGACAGCTCGCGCGACAGGTGGACCGAGACGATCGAGTCCGCGCCGTCGGCGAGCGCCGCGCGGTACACCTCGGCGAATTCGGTGGGCGTCGGCCGCGAGGTCGTGACGATCTTGCGCTGCTTCATCGCTTCGGCGACCGCCGCGGGCCCGGTCTCGACGCCGTCGAGGGAGACGACGCCGTCGACGAGGACGTGCAGCGGCACCACCCGGACCGCGTGCCGTTCGGCGAAGCCCTCCGGCAGGTGGGCGGTGGAATCCGTGACTACGGCGACCGACACGCCGTCAGCCTACGTGGCCGGGTGCCAGCGCCGGCGCCAGCAACACGGACATCGCGTCGCCCACCGCCGCGTGCCCCTGCCAGCCCCAGTGCATGCCGTCCGGGTTGCCCTCGCCGCTCAGGACGTGCTCTCCGACAACGGCTTCGAGGTCGAGCAAGGGGACGTTCGCCCGCGCGCCCCACGCCGCCATCGCGGCCGCCGCGGCCGGCCGGGCGGTGTGCACACCGCCGTACGCCGCAGCCCGGTGCACTGACGGGAGCATCCCGAAGACCGGCAGTTCGGGCCGCAGGGCGCGCAGCGCGCCCACGGCGGTGTCGAGGTACTGCACGGTGAGCTTGGCCGGCAGCACCGTGGGACGGCCGCGGAAGGCGACCGAAAGCCGGGGCTGCGCGGCGAGGTAGGCCTTGCGCACCACCCGGCGGACGGGGTCGGGCCGCAGGTACCGCAGCCCGGTGCGCAGGTAGGTCGGCAGCGGCGAAGGCAGCGTGTCCATGCTGCCGACGGCGAACACGACGGCGTCGACGTGGTGCAGGTCGGCCCAGACGCGCGGGTCGCCGGTCAGTGACCACCAGGCGTCGCGGGCGTTCCAGCCGATCCCGGCGACCAGGTCGGCGGTGCCGCCGAGGGCGGAGGCCGCGACGTTGGGCCACAGCCGCGGTTCGTCCGCGGCGCAGGGTCCTTCGGGACCGTGAAAGCTCAGCGAATCGCCGAACACCAGCAGGCGCGGCCCCATCGGTTAGCCGTGCATCCCCGCGTTGTAGGCGTGCAGCCGCCACTTGCCGTCGCGCAGGCCGAGCTCGACCCAGTGGCAGTTCGAGATCCCGCCCAGCGACGGCCAGATCGCGACCGGCAGGTTCAGCAGCCGGGCGGTGAGCGCGATGATCAGTCCGCCGTGCGCGGCCAGCAGCACGGTCTCGCCGACGTCGGAGTTGGCCTGCTGCAGGTCGGCGACCACTTCGCCGGCGCGGTCGGCGACGTCGACCCGGTTCTCCCCGCCCGGCGGGGCCCAGGTCGCGTCGGTGCGCCAGCGGTCGCGTTCACCGGGGTAGGCCGAGTCGACCTCCGCGCCGGTGAGCCCCTGCCACTCGCCGAGGTGCGTCTCGCGCAGGCGCTTGTCGATGCGCAGCGGCACCCCGATGGCGTCGGTGAGCACGGTGGCCGTGTCGGTGGCGCGGCGCAGGTCGGACGCGATGACGAGGTCCGGCGAGAACCGGGCCAGCGCGGGTACCGCGAACCGGGCCTGGTTCCAGCCGCGCGGGGTCAGCGCCGAGTCGAGGTGTCCCTGCATCCGCCCGGCGGCGTTGTAGTCCGTCTCGCCGTGGCGCCAGAGCACGAGCCGCCGCGGGCTCACGGGACGTCCGGGTCCTCGTCGGCGGGTGGCTCCTCGAGCCCGGCCACCTCGATGCGCGGGCAGTCCTTCCACAGCCGCTCGAGGCCGTAGAACGTCCGCTCTTCGACGTGCTGGACGTGCACGACGACGTCGACGTAGTCGAGCAGGACCCAGCGCCCTTCGCGGGCGCCTTCGCGGCGGACCGGCTTGTGACCGCTCTCCCGCAGCTTCTCCTCGACGTTGTCGACGATGGCGCCGACCAGGCGCTCGTTGGACGCGGAGGCGATGACGAAGGCGTCGGTGATGACGAGCTGCTCGGACACGTCCAGCACGACTACGTCGCTGGCCTTCTTGTCCGCCGCCGCGTGTGCGGCCGCTACGGCCAGCTCTCGTGCCTCGGACGTGGCTGCCACGGTGCTCCTCTACAGATCGGGTTCGCCCGAGAAGGGTACCCGCCGGGACCAGCGGGCCTTCAGTCGCTCTTCCGGTACAGGTCCTTCTTGGCGATGTAGCGGACGACGCCGTCGGGGACGAGGTACCAGACCGGCTCCCCGCGTTCGACCCGGTCGCGGCAGCCGGTCGACGAGATCGCCATCGCGGTGACCTCGACGAGGCTCACCTTCCCGCTGGGCAGGTGGTGGGAGTTGAGCCGGTAGCCGGGCCGGGTGACGCCGATGAAGTGCGCGAAGTCGAACAGCTCGTCCGCCTTGTGCCAGGTCAGGATCTGCTCGAGCGCGTCGGCGCCGGTGATGAAGAAGAGCTCGTCGTCGGGGTACTCGGCGTGCAGGTCGCGGAGGGTGTCGACGGTGTAGGTCTGCCCGCTGCGGTCGATGTCCACGCGGCTGACCGAGAACACCGGGTTCGACGCGGTCGCGATGACCGTCATCAGGTAGCGGTCTTCGGCCTTGGTCACCTTGCGGTCGGTCTTCTGCCACGGCTGCCCGGTGGGGACGAAGATCACTTCGTCGAGCCCGAACCGGGACTGGACCTCGCTGGCCGCGACGAGGTGACCGTGGTGCACGGGGTCGAAGGTGCCGCCCATGACCCCGATCCGCCGTGGTGACATGACTCGGGAGCCTATACATCGCGCGCGCGAGGCGCCGGGTGCTGTTCGCCACCTCGCCCGACCGGGCAAGGAGTGTGATTCAGGTCACATAACCACCTGTATTCGTCACGAACGGTCCGTTCGCGCCGCCGCCGATTCCCGGTTCGTCGGTGCCATGGGGTAGACGTGGGGACGTGGACACCACCGGCACCACCTCAGCCCTCCGCGACCGCGCCGAGACCCTCCTCCGGGCGCTGGCCGGCGACTCGGCGAAGCTGCGCGAAGACCAATGGACGGCCATCGAGGCCTTGGTCGCTCAGCGGCGCCGGGCGCTCGTCGTGCAGCGCACCGGGTGGGGCAAGTCGGCGGTGTACTTCCTGGCCACGGCGTTGCTGCGGGAACAGGGAAGCGGGCCGACGGTCATCGTCTCGCCGCTGCTCGCCCTGATGCGCAACCAGATCTCGGCGGCGGCGCGCGCCGGGATCCACGCGGCGACGATGAACTCCGCGAACCCCCAGGAGTGGGACCAGGTCCAGGCGGCGGTCGCGGCCGGCGAGGTGGACGTCCTGCTGGTCAGCCCCGAACGGCTGAACAACCCGGACTTCCGCGACAACGTGCTGCCGAAGCTGACCGCGAGCACCGGCCTGTTGGTGGTCGACGAGGCGCACTGCATCTCGGACTGGGGCCACGACTTCCGGCCCGACTACCGGCGTCTGCGCACGCTGCTGGGCGACCTCCCGCAAGGCGTACCGGTGCTGGCGACCACGGCGACCGCGAACGACCGCGTGGTCACCGACGTCGCCGAGCAGCTGGGCCTCGGCACCGGCGGCGACACGCTCGTGCTGCGCGGCAGCCTCGACCGGGAAAGCCTGCGGTTGTCGGTGTGCCGGCTGCCGACGTCGCAGGCACGGCTGGCGTGGCTCGCCGAGCACCTGGCCGAGCTGCCGGGGTCCGGGATCATCTACTGCCTGACCGTCGCGGCGGCGCACGACGTCGCGTCGCTGTTGAAGGACCGCGGGTACCCGGTGGCGGCCTACACCGGCAAGACCGACCCGGCCGACCGGCAGGCGGCCGAGGACGACCTGCTCGGCAACCGCGTCAAAGCGCTCGTCGCGACTTCCGCGCTGGGCATGGGTTTCGACAAGCCGGACCTCGGGTTCGTCGTGCACCTCGGCGCCCCGTCGTCGCCGATCGCCTACTACCAGCAGGTCGGCCGCGCCGGGCGTGGCGTGGAACGCGCCGAGGTCGTGCTGCTGCCCGGCGAGGAGGACAAGGCGATCTGGGCGTACTTCGGGTCGCTGGCCTTCCCCGACGAGCTGCGGGTGACGCAGGTGCTGAACTCCCTCGCCTACGCCGACCGTCCGCTTTCGACGGCCGCACTCGAACCGTCCGTCGAACTCTCGCGCTCCCGGCTGGAAATGGTGCTCAAGGTGCTGGACGTCGACGGTGCGGTCCGGCGCGTCAAGGGCGGCTGGACGAGCACGGGTGAGGACTGGCAGTACGACCGCGAGCGCTACAAGCGGGTCGCGGAGGCGCGCGACCGCGAGCAGAACGCGATGCTCGGCTACCTGGCGACCGACGGCTGCCGGATGGAATACCTGCGGCGCCAGCTCGACGACCCCGAAGCGGTGCCGTGCGGGCGGTGCGACAACTGCACCGGGAACCACTGGGACACGACGGTGGCGGACGACGTCGCCGAAGCGACCCGGGAACGCCTGCAGCGACCGGGCGTCGAGGTCGCACCGCGGAAGCAGTGGCCCACCGGGATGTCCTCTTTGGACGTTCCGGTGTCCGGCCGGATCTCGGCCGACGACCAGGCCGAGCCGGGCCAGGTCCTCGGGCGGCTCACCGACGTCGGCTGGGGCAACCGGTTGCGGGAGCTCGTCGGCCCCGGCGCCCAGGACACCGACGTGCCCGAATCGGTGTTCAAGGCCTGCGTCCAGGTGCTCGCCGGGTGGCAGTGGGCGGACCGGCCGGTGGCGGTGGTCGCCGTCCCGTCGGAGACGCGGCCGCAACTCGTGTACAGCCTCGCGACCCGGCTGGCCGAGATCGGCAAGCTGGACTTCCTCGGCGCGCTCGACGCGGAAGGGCCACCCCCGCGGCAGGCCAACAGCGCGCAGCGGCTGGCCGACCTGTGGCGGCGGATGAGCATGCCGGCCGACCTCGCCGCCACGCTGCCGGCCGGACCGGTCCTGCTGGTGGACGACGTCATCGACACCGGCTGGACGATGACGCTGGCCGCGCGGCTGCTGCGGCGGGCCGGAGCACCCGCCGTGCTGCCGTTCGCGCTGGCCAGCACGGCCTGAGCGGAAGGAGGACGAAGAAACCGGGCAGTCAGGATCTTTCGCACCGCGAACGGATGTGGCAAAGTCCCGTTCCACCTTCGGGTGACGTGGAGGCCGCCATGACCGAGTCCACCGTGCAGGTGTCGCAGCGCCACCGGCTGCCGGTGCGCAAGCTGTTCGCGGCGAGCGCAGGCAACGCGCTGGAGTGGTTCGACTGGACGATCTACGCGACGTTCAGCATCTACTTCGCCGGTGCGTTCTTCCCCTCCGGGAACGACACCCTGGCCCTGATCAACACCTTCGCGACCTACGCGCTGGCGTTCTTCTTCCGGCCGCTCGGCGGCGTCCTGCTCGGGCGCTTCGCCGACACCCGGGGGCGGAAACCGGCCATGATCCTCACCATCCTGCTCATGGCGGGTGGCTCGGTGGCGATCGGCCTGCTGCCGACGTTCTCGCAGGTCGGCTGGCTCGCACCGATCCTGCTGCTGCTCGCGCGCATCGCGCAGGGCCTGTCGCTGGGCGGTGAGGTGTCCAACGCGTCGGCGTACCTGGGCGAGATCGCGCCGGCGGAACGCCGCGGCCGCTACTCGGCGTTCTTCTACATCTCGACCGGCACGGCGGTGCTCATCGCGACCGTCCTCGGCTTCGTGCTCGCGCGGACCTTGGACAAGGCGGAGCTCACGTCGTGGGGCTGGCGGCTGCCGTTCCTGCTGGGCGGCGTCTTCGGCCTGGTCGGGTTGTGGCTGCGCCGCAGCATCGCCGAAACCGAGCTGTTCGAGCAGACGAAGACCAAGGCCCGCAAGATCGAACGGCCGCTGCTGACCACGCTGACGCACCACCCGAAGGCCGTCGTCCGGCTCGTCGGCTTCACGATGCTCTCGACCCTTTGCTACTACACGTTCTTCAGCGCGCTCACGTCGTTCGCGGTCAAGACCCGGCACGCCGACGCCGACGCCGTCTTCCTCGCCCTTTCGGTAGGCACGGCGTTGTTCATCGCGTTGCAGTACCCGCTCGGCGCTTTGTCGGACCGGTTCGGGCGGAAACCGCAGCTGCTCGTGTGGTCCGGTGCGACCGCGATCGTCGTCGTCCCGCTGTCCACTTTGATCGGTCCGGGCGTCGGCGGCCTGCTCGTGGTGTTCTGCGTCGGGCTCGGGCTGTACACCGCGATGACGTCGATCGCGCCGGCGATCATGAGCGAACTGTTCCCCACCGAGCTGCGCGCGCTGGGGATCGGTGCGTGGTACAACCTGACCGTCGCGGTCTTCGGCGGCACCGCGCCCCTGCTCATCACGCTGTTCGGCGAGGTGTCGCAGACGCTCTACTTCTGGTACGTCGCCGTCGGTGCCGCGATCGCGTTCGCGGTGATCCTCACGCTGCCGGAGACCAAAGGCCGCGAGCTGGAGTAAACCCTTCGTCACCGGCCGGTCACGCTCGCTACGCTGCGGCATCCGCGACCGAGCCGAAGGAGGGACACCGTGCAGACCGCCGACGTTACCGAGGAGCTGGCGCGCCGCGTCGTGACCGCCGCCGGCCGGGCACTGGCCGTCGACCTGACACCGGAGCAGGCGCTGATCCAGGCGTCGCCGCGCGAAGGCGTCGACTACCAGGCGAACCTCGCGATGAGCCTCGGCAAACGGCTCGGCCGCCCGCCGCGTGAGGTCGCTGAAATGATCGCCGGCGCACTGGAGCTCGACGGCATCGCGGGGCCGCCCGAAATCGCCGGGCCCGGCTTCCTCAACTTCGCGCTGCGCGAGGAATGGCTCGAAACGCGCGTCGGCGCGGTGCTCGGCGATCCGCGGCTGGGTGTGCCGGAAACCGCGTCGCCACGGCGGATCGCGCTCGACTACAGCAGCCCGAACGTGGCCAAGGAGATGCACGTCGGGCACCTGCGGACGTCGGTGATCGGCGACGCCCTCGCGCGCCTGCTGCGGTTCGCCGGCCACGAAGTGCTGCCGCACAACCACCTCGGCGACTGGGGTACGCCGTTCGGGATGCTCATCGAGCACCTGCTCGACGTCTCGGCCGGGCGAAGCGGCATCGCCGACCTCGACGCCTTCTACCGTGAAGCGCGCCGGAAGTTCGACACCGACGAGGCGTTCGCGGCCCGTGCGCGCGAGCGTGTCGTGCGGCTGCAAAGCGGTGACGAGGCGACGCTCGCCGTCTGGCGGGAGCTGATCGCCGAGTCGACGCGGCACTTCGACGAGGTCTACGCGCTGCTCGGGATTTCGCTGACGGACCAGGACAGCTACGGCGAGAGCTTCTACAACCCGTACCTCGCCGCGGTGGTCGACGACCTCGAAGAGGCCGGGCTGACCGAGATCAGCGACGGCGCGGTCTGCGTGTTCCCCGAAGGGTTCCGCAACCGCGAAGGCGACCGGCTGCCGCTGATCGTCCGCAAGCGCGACGGCGGCTACGGGTACGCCGCCACGGACCTGGCCACCGTCCGGTACTGGACGGCCGAACGCGGGGCGACCGACCTGCTCTACGTCGTCGGGGCGCCGCAGGCCCAGCACTTCGCCATGGTGTTCGCCGTCTGCCGCGCGGCGGGCTGGCTGACCGGGCGCGCCGAGCACATCGGGTTCGGCACAGTCCTCGGCGCGGACGGCAAGACGATGCGGACCCGGTCCGGCGAGACCGTCAAGCTGGCCGACCTGCTCACCGAGGCCGTGACGCAGGCCGCCGCGGTCGTCGCCGAACGCAGCGAGCTCGATGCGGCGGGCCAGGCCGAAGTCGCCCGGGCGGTGGGCATCGGCGCGGTCAAGTACGCCGACCTGTCCGGCGACCGCGAACGCGACTACGTCTTCGCCTGGGACCGGATGCTCGCCAAGGAAGGCAACACCTCGGTGTACCTGCAGTACGCGCACGCGCGGACGCGGTCGATCCTCCGGAAGGTGGGCGAGCTGCCCCGCGGCGCGGAAATCGTGCTGGAAGCGCCCTCGGAACGGGCGCTGGCGCTGAAGCTGCTCCGGTTCGGCGAAGCGCTGAAGGCCGCGACGAACGGCTACGCGCCGCACAAGCTGTGCACGTACCTGTACGAGACGGCGGTCGCGTTCTCCCGGTTCTTCGAGGAATGTCCGGTTCTGAAAGCGTCTTCACCGTCGCTGCGCGCGTCCCGGCTGCACTTGACTACGCTGACATCGCAAACGCTCGCGCTCGGGCTCTCGCTGCTCGGCATCGAAGCGCCCGACCGGCTTTAGCGGAGACCACTGTGGAACTGCCCGCCGACCTCCTCGCGTTGCTGCGCGAACCCAGCCTCTGCTTCCTGGCGACGTCGATGCCGGACGGCTCGCCGCAGCTCACCCAGACCTGGGTGGACACCGACGGGACGCACATCCTGGTCAACACCGTGCTGGGGCACCAGAAGCAGCGCAACATCGAGCGCGACCCGCGGGTGGCGCTCAACGTGGCCGACCGCGACCGGCCGTCGCGGTACTACGCGGTCCGCGGGCGGGTCGTCGACACGACCGAGGAAGGCGCCGTCGAGCACATCGAGGAGCTCGCGCAGCGCTACCTCGGCGGTCCGTACCCGTGGTGGGGCGGCCGGGACCAGACGCGGCTGCTGCTGACGGTCAAGGCCGACCGGATCAGCCCGTCATGATCATCATCGCCGGCTGGCTCGCGGTCGCGCCCGAAACGCGGAACTCCTACCTGGCAGGGTGCGCCGAAGCCGTGCGGCTGGCGCGGGAAGCGCCGGGCTGCCTCGAGTACGCGCTGGGCGCCGACCTGCTCGACGCCGGCCGGATCACCGTGTACGAGCGCTGGGAGTCCGACGAGGACCTCGAGCGATTCCGCGGGTCCGGGCCGTCGGACGAGCAGTCCGCGCAGATCCTCGACGCCTCGGTGGCGCGCTACCGCATTTCGGCGGTCGAGGCGCCGTGAGCCGCTAGCAGCGTCACGAGTTCGCCGGCCAGGCTCCGGCCGAGCGGCTCGCGGGTCGCGAGCAGGCGGTACCAGAGCACGCCGAACACGACGTCGATCACCGTGCGAGGTGCGACGCCGTCGGGCAGTTCGCCGCGCTCGGCGGCGCGGCCGACGATCGTGCCGAGCGCTTCGCGGCGGCGGTCCAGGAAGTCTTCGCGGAACCGTTTGCCGAACTCCGGGTCGAGCTGCGCCTGCGCCATGAGCGCGCGCAGCGTGTCCGAGACCTGGTTCTTCTCCCCCAGCGCGAACGTGCTGACCAGGAACTGCCCGAGGTCGGCGCGGAAGGACCCTTCGTCGGGGATCGGGATCTGCAGGTCGGCCTTCGTCGCGAGCGCGTCGAGCAGGACGTCGGCCTTCGACGGCCACCAGCGGTAGATCGTCTGCTTGCCGACGCCCGAGCGCGCGGCGATGCCCTCGATGGTCAGCGTGCCGTAGCCCGCTTCGGCGACCAGGTCGAGCGTGGCGGCGAGGATCGCGAGCCGGCTCTGCTCGCTGCGCTTGCGGCCGGGACGGGACTGGTCGGTCATGGGATCCGATGGTACCGTCGATTTCGAAACGAGACGTACCGGTTCGAAATGAGGAACAACGCATGAGCATCGCTCTCGTCGCCGGCGGCACCTCGGGCATCGGCCTGGCGACCGCGCGGCGGCTGCACCGGCAGGGCTACGAAGTCCACCTCACCGGCCGCGGCAAGGAACGCCTGGACGACGTCGCGGCGAGCGACCCGCAGCTGACCGGCCACCAAGCCGACGGCGGCGACGCCACGGCGATGGCCGCGCTGGCGTCGTCGCTGGGGACGGTCGACGTGCTGGTGGTGAGCCTCTCCGGCGCCGAAGGCATGGGGCCGATCGATTCACTGGACCTCGACGTGCTGCGGCGGGCGTTCGACGCGAAGTTCTGGGCGCACCTGACGACGATCCAGGCCGTCCTGCCGCACCTGGCCGCGGACGGCTCGATCACGCTGCTCAGCGCGATCACGGCCCGGGCCGCGATGCCGGGGACGGCGGGGATCGGCGCCCTGAACGCGGCCATCGAAGCACTGGTCAAGCCGCTGGCGGTGGAGCTGGCGCCCCGACGGGTCAACGCGGTCTCGCCGGGCGTCGTCGACACGGCCTGGTGGAGCGGCTTCCCGGCGGAGGTGCGGGAGGGGTTCTTCGCCCAGACAGCGGCTTCGATCCCGGCACGGCGAGTCGCTACGGCCGACGACGTGGCCGAGGTGGTGGCTTTGGCGGCGACGAACGCCAACCTGACAGGCACGGTCCTGGAGGCCGACGGCGGCGCACGGCTGGTGTCGATGGGGTGAAGACCGGCACTTTCACGTGAAAGTGCCGGTCGGCGGCCGGGGGTTGGCGGCGCTCGGCGCGGGCCGGCGACGAGGCCGGGCGCGCCGACCGGGCCGGGGCTGGTGAGAGCGGCCTGTGTGGGTGGTGGAGCGGGGTCAGCGGCGCAGTGGGACCAGGTCGTCCGCGTGGACCACCTCGCGGCGCTGTTCCTCCGGCAGTTCCGGGGTGGAGCGGCCGATCAGGTCCGGGAGTTCCGTCGCGTCGAACGCCACCACTCCGCGGGCCACCGCGCGGTCCTTCGCGTCCACCAGGTCGACCACGTCGCCGGCCTGGAAGTCGCCCTCCACGCCGGTTATGCCTGCTGCCAGCAAGGACCTGCGGCGGCGGACCACCGCTGTCACCGCGCCGTCGTCCAGGCGGAGTTTGCCCGTGGTGTCGGCCGCGTAGCCCAGCCAGAAACGGCGGGCCGACAGGCGGGTGTCCGCCGGGGCGAACGCGGTGCCCGGGGAAGCCGTGGTCAGGGCGGCGGACGCTTCCGAGGCCGCGGCCAGGAGGACCGGGATGCCCGCGCCCGCCGCGGTTCGGGCGGCCGCCAGTTTCGA
This sequence comes from Amycolatopsis sp. cg9, assembly GCF_041346945.1. NCBI lineage: Bacteria > Bacillati > Actinomycetota > Actinomycetes > Pseudonocardiales > Pseudonocardiaceae > Amycolatopsis > Amycolatopsis sp. cg9. The sequence continues at coordinate 10,040,279 of NZ_CP166850.1, forward strand.
GACCATGCCGCCGGTGCCCAGGCCGGAGCTGGACATGCCGACCGAGATTCCGTCCACATCGGACTCCGACAGGACTTCGGTCAGCTTGCGGGTCGCGCCCTCGCGGGGGTCGCCGTCGTACAGACCGTCCACATCGGACAGCAGGAGGAGTGCATCGGCGCCGATCAGGTGGGCCACCAGTGCCGCCAGGCGGTCGTTGTCGCCGAAGCGGATTTCCTCCGTTGCCACCGTGTCGTTCTCGTTGACCACCGGGACCGCGCCGAGGGCCAGCAGCCGCGAGAACGTTCGCTGCGCGTTGCGGTAGTGGGACCGGCGGACGACGTCGTCGGACGTCAGCAGCACCTGCCCGACCGTCAGCGCGTACCTCCCGAACGATTCGGCGTACGCGTGCGCCAGCGCCAGCTGGCCGACGCTCGCCGCCGCCTGCTGGGTCGCCAGGTCGCGGGGGCGCTTGCCGAGGGAGAGCGGGGCCAGGCCGGCGCCGATCGCGCCCGAGGACACCAGGACGATCTGGGTGTCGCGGGCGACGCGCTCGGCGATCGCGTCGACCAGCGCGTCCAGCCGGGCCACGTCGAGGCCGCTGCCCGCGGTGGTCAGCGCCGACGAACCGACCTTCACCACCACGCGGCGCGCGGCCGCGATGGCCTGCCGGGTGCCACTCACTCGCCGGCGTCCTGGTCGTCGTCGAACTCGCCCGTGCCTTCACGGCGGATGCGGCGGGCCTCCTTGCGCTCGGACGCGCCGACCCGGTCGCTGCGCTCCAGCCGGACGTCGGTGCCGCGCCCGGACAGGTGGACCGCGACGCTCGGCGTCGACGGCTCCCACTCGAACTGGACGTCGCCGATCGTGACGGGGCTGCCGGGCTTCGCGCCGAGCTTCGCCAGCTGCTCCTCGACGCCCAGGCGGTCCAGGCGGTCGGCGAGGTAGCCGACGGCCTCGTCGTTGGCGAAGTCGGTCTGGCGGATCCAGCGCTCCGGCCGGGCGCCGCGCACGATGAACGCGCCCTCTTCCTCCGGGTCGACCTCGACGGTGAACCCGGAGTCGTCGACCGCGAGCGGCCGCAGGACGATCTTCTCCGGCTCCAGCACCGGCTGCGCCTCGCGGTACTGCTCGACGATCGCCGCGAGCGCGAACGTCAGCTCCCGCAGGCCCTTGCGGGACGCGGTCGAGACCTCGAAGACCTGCAGGCCACGGGCTTCCAGGTCCGGCCGGACGAACTCGGCGAGCTCGGCGGCCTCCGGGACGTCGATCTTGTTGAGCACGACCACCCGCGGGCGCTCTTCGAGCTTCCCGCCCAGGCTCGGCGTGTACTTCGCGAGCTCGGCTTCGAGCGCGTCCACATCGGACAGCGGGTCGCGGCCGGGCTCGAGCGTCGCGCAGTCGACGACGTGCACCAGCACCGCGCACCGCTCGATGTGGCGGAGGAAGTCGAGGCCCAGGCCCTTGCCCTCGGACGCGCCGGGGATCAGGCCGGGCACGTCGGCCATCGTGAAGACCGTGTCGCCGCCGGTGATGACGCCGAGGTTCGGCACGAGCGTGGTGAACGGGTAGTCGGCGATCTTCGGCTTGGCCGCGGACAGCACCGAGATCAGCGACGACTTGCCCGCGGACGGGAAGCCGAGCAGGCCGACGTCGGCGACCGAGCGCAGCTCCAGCGTCAGGTCACGGCTCTCGCCCGGCTCGCCGAGCAACGCGAACCCGGGTGCCTTGCGGGCCTTCGACGCGAGCGCCGCGTTGCCGAGGCCGCCGCGGCCGCCCTGGGCGGCGACGAACGTGGTGCCCGGGCCGATCAGGTCGGCGACCAGCTCGCCGTCTTCGGTGAACACGACGGTGCCGGACGGCACCTTCATCACCAGCGACTCCCCCGCCGCGCCCGCGCGGTTGCCGCCCTGGCCCATCTTGCCGCTGCCGGCCTTGGCGTGCGGGCGGAAGTGGAAGTCGAGCAGGGTGTGCACGTTCGGGTCGACGACCAGCAGGACGTCGCCGCCGTTGCCGCCGTTGCCGCCGTCCGGGCCGCCGAGGGGCTTGAACTTCTCGCGGTGCACCGAGGCGCAGCCGTTCCCACCGTCACCGGCGGTCAGGTGGATGACCGCGCGGTCCACGAACCGGGACGCCATATTCAGCCTCTTTCACGCAAAAAACGGTGCGAGCCACGCTGGGTCTGCCAGCGGCCGCACCGTGGGGGTCCGGGGGCTCGGGCCCCCGGGTTGACACATGGAACGGGCGACGTGTGTCCGCGTATTCCGCGGACACACGTCGCCCCAAAGATCGCCCGTTACGCCTCGGCCGGCACGACGATGTTGACCGTCTTGCGGCCACGCTTCTCGCCGAACTGGACCGCACCGGCGGCCAGGGCGAACAGCGTGTCGTCGCCGCCGCGGCCGACGTTCACGCCCGGGTGGAACTTGGTGCCGCGCTGGCGGATCAGGATCTCGCCCGCGTTGACTTCCTGGCCGCCGTAGCGCTTGACGCCGAGGCGCTGCGCGTTCGAGTCACGACCGTTGCGGGAGCTGGAAGCACCCTTCTTGTGAGCCATAGCTCAGTCCTCTTTCTTACCGAAGATCCGGAGAAGTTCTTACTTGGAGATGGCGGTGACCTCGACGCGGGTCAGCTTCTGCCGGTGACCCTGGCGCTTGTGGTAGCCCGTCTTGTTCTTGAACTTGTGGATCCGGATCTTCGGACCCTTGGTCTGCTCGACGACCTTGCCGGTGACCGAGACCTTCGCCAACGCGTCGGCGTCCGTGGTGACCTCGCCACCGTCCACGAACAGCACGGCGGGAAGGATGTGCTCGGTGCCCGGCTCGCCCTCGAGCTTCTCGACCTCGACGACGTCGCCGACGGCCACCTTGTACTGCTTGCCGCCGGTCTTGACGATCGCGTACGCCGACACGGAAGTCTCCTGCATTACTCGACAATGGGTGGGGGCCCGCGCGACCGGCCCACCCGAATGGAGCGGCGGTCCTGGACTCGCGCAGCGACCTGCTCTGGTGGCAGGCCGTACTACAGGTTACGTGGGGTGCCCCGGTGCGTTACCACCGGGGTCCCCCTAAGCAATCACTGACTCTGGTCCGAGGCGTGCACCGGCGGACCCGCCGGCCGCGACGCCGCCCGGCGCGGACGGCGCCGGGTGGAGCGCACGGCCGGTTCGGGCACGCTGACCTCGGGTTCGGCGACCGGCTGAGCGGCCTCCGAAGACTCGTTGACCGGCTCTTCGGCCGCCACCGGCGTCTCGTCCGCCTCCGTGGTGGCCGGGACGTCCGCGACCTCCTTGGCGGGCTCCGGGACGTGCCCGTTGCCGTTCACGGCGCCGTGGTCGTGCTCCTTGGCGGCCTTCGAGGCGTTCGCCATCGCCGCCACCGCCGACGCGATCGACTCGCGCTGCTCCGGCGTCGGCACGGCGTGCACCTCGGCCTTGGCGGGTTCGGCCGGCTCCTTGGCGGCCTCCTCGCCCTTGCCGCGGCCACGCGACCGGCGGGAGGTCTTCTCCCCGCCGCCACCGCCGCCGTTGCCACCGCCGTTGCCGTTCCCCCCGTGGGAGTGCCCGGAACCGCCGCCGGTGCGCTGCACCTCGGTCGAGACGAGCACGCCCCGGCCCTTGCAGTGCTCGCACGGCGTCGAGAACGCCTCCAGCAGGCCGGTGCCGATCTTCTTGCGGGTCATCTGGACCAGGCCGAGCGAGGTGACCTCGGCGACCTGGTGGCGCGTGCGGTCGCGGCCGAGGCACTCGGTGAGGCGGCGCAGCACCAGCTCGCGGTTCGACTCGAGCACCATGTCGATGAAGTCGATGACGATGATGCCGCCGATGTCCCGCAGCCGGAGCTGGCGGACGATCTCCTCCGCCGACTCCAGGTTGTTGCGGGTCACCGTCTCCTCGAGGTTGCCACCCGATCCGGTGAACTTGCCGGTGTTGACGTCGATGACCGTCATCGCCTCGGTGCGGTCGATGACCAGGTAACCGCCGCTCGGCAGCCAGACCTTGCGGTCGAGGGCCTTGGTGATCTGCTCGTCGATCCGGTGGTCGGCGAACGCGTCACCGGTGCCGGTGTAGCGCTTGAGCCGCTCGGTCAGCTCCGGGGCGACGTGCCGGACGTAGTCGTTGATCGTCTCCCACGACCGGTTGCCCTGGATCTCCAGCTTGGTGAAGTCCTCGGTGAAGAGGTCACGCACGACCTTGACCAGCAGGTCCGGCTCTTCGTAGAGCATGGTCGGCGCGCCGCCCTTCTTGCCGGAACCGGCGGCGGCCTTCTCCTTGATGACGTCCCACTGCGCCTTCAGGCGGTCGACGTCGCGGCCCAGCTCCTCCTCGCCGATGCCCTCGGAGGCGGTGCGGATGATGACGCCCGCGTCCTCCGGGACGATCCGCTTGAGGATGTCCTTGAGCCGGCGGCGCTCGTTCTCCGGCAGCTTGCGGGAGATGCCGGTGGCGCCGCCCGCGGGTACGTAGACGAGGAAGCGGCCGGGCAGCGAGATCTGCGTGGTCAGCCGGGCGCCCTTGTGCCCGACCGGGTCCTTGGTGACCTGGACCAGCACGGAGTCGCCGGTGGACAGCGCCTGCTCGATCTTGCGGGCCTTGCCCTCCAGGCCGGCGGCGTCCCAGTCGACCTCGCCGGCGTAGAGCACGGCGTTGCGGCCGCGGCCGATGTCGATGAACGCGGCTTCCATGCTCGGCAGCACGTTCTGGACGCGGCCGAGGTAGACGTTGCCGACGATCGAGCCGGAGCCCGACTGCGTCACGAAGTGCTCGACCAGCACACCGTCTTCGAGCACGCCGATCTGCGTCGAGTCGCCCTTCTCGGCGACGACCATCGTGCGCTCGACCGACTCGCGGCGGGCGAGGAACTCGGCCTCGGACAGGATCGGGGCGCGGCGGCGGCCGGCCTCGCGGCCGTCGCGCCGGCGCTGGCGCTTGGCCTCCAGGCGGGTCGACCCGCGGACGCTGCGCACCTCGTCGCGCGCCGGGCGTTCGCGCTCGGCCTGCTCGGCCTTGGCCTGGCGGACGTGCGTGACGGTGTTGGGCGGGTCGTCGGTCGTCTCGGCGTCGTCGCCGTCCGAGCCCTTGCGGCGACGGCGGCGACGACGGCGCTTGCTGCCGCCTTCGCCCTCGTCGTCGCTGTCGGACTCCGAAGCGGGGCCGGCGGCTTCCTCGGCCTCTTCGGTGTCCGCTTCGGGCTTTTCGTCACCGGCGCGGGACCGGCGGCGCGGCTGCTCTTCGGCCTGGTCGTCGTCGTTTTCGGTGCCTTCGTCGCCGCCCTCGGCGCCCTTGCCACGGCCACGGCCGCGACGGCCACGGCGGCGGCGACGGCGGCTGCCGCCGTCCTCGTCGTCACCGTCGGCGCCGTTGTCGGCGGGGGTGGTGTCTTCGGCTTCGTCCGCGGCGGGCTCGGGCTCCGGGCGGGGCTCCGGCTCCGCGAACGGGTCGGCCGGCTTGCGGGCCGGCTTGACCGCGCGCTCGGACGGCTCCGGCGGCAGGAAGACCGGCGACGGCGCGGCGAACACCGGCAGGTGGGCGCGGGTCTTCTGGCGCGGGCGCGGCTTCTCGGCCTCGGCGGCCGGCACCTCGGGCACCGGCGGGACCGCGGGGGCGGACTGGCGGGTGGCCTGCTCCTGGGCGGCGTCCTGACCGGCGCCGCCGCGGGTGCGGCCGCGGCCCTGGTCGGCGTTGCCCCGGCCACGGCCCGCGGACTGGCCCTGGTCGGCGGCGTCCCGGCCGCCGCCCGCGGGCTGCCCCTGGTCGGCGGCGTCCCGGGTCGGACCGGCGTTGCCCCGGCCCTGGCCCTGGGCAGCGCCCTGGTCCTGGGCAGCGTCGGCCTGGCCGCGACCGGCGAGCCGGCCCTGGTCCTGATCGGCGTCGGCCTGGCCGCGACCGGAGCGGCCGCCCTGGTCGGCGTCGGCCTGGCCACGACCGGCGGCGGCCTCGTCCTGGGTGGCGCCGGCCGGGGTGTCGCTCCGGTCCTGGCCGGTGCCGGCCGGGGCTCCTTCCGGCGCGGTGGGCTGTCCGCCCTCGGCCGGGGTGAAGGCCTCGGCGACCTTGAGCGCCACTTCCCTGGTCACGCTCGACTGTGCGCTGCGCACGCTTTCGCCCAGCTCGGTGAGCTTGACGAGGATGTCCCGGCTGTGCGACTCGAGCAGCTTGGCCAGCGCGTGCACCCGGATCCGGGCGGGCAGGTCGGCCAGCGGGCCGGTCGTGGGTGTGGCGGGATTCCCGCCGGTGTGCTCGGCGGGTGTTTCCGCGTTCGACATGTGTCTCCTCCGCCCCCGGGCGCGTCTGCCGGTTGCACCGGCAGGGACGCGGCCGCGCAGGGGCCCCTTTCTGTTCGTTCCGCCGTGGTGGTCACCAGCGGCGGGAATCCTTGCCCGACGACCGGGCGCCGCACCACCGCTTCCGGTGGGGCGCAACCCGGTCAAAGGTCTGCTCGGCGGCGTGCGTGGCCAGGCTCTCGCGGCCCCCGGGCCGCCCGCCACGTCGTCCAGCCGCCCGGTTCGCGAGCGGCGACGCGCGTCGTGCTGTACATGCACATCACCGGGCCACAACACCGCAGGCAGCACCTCTCACGTGCGCCCCGCGGCCCAGCGGCCACCCCGAGTATCCCACACCGGGTGACCACTCCGGTGTACTCGGTACCTCCCGCAGGCGTCCGGGCGCGCCGCGGGGGCCACCGGCCGGGCGAACTTGGCCGCAGCGCTTGTCCGCCGGGCACGGGGTGGCTACCGTGCGGCTCGGGGTGGCCGGATCGATCGCGCGCGCCGGCACCCGCGGTACCTGCATCCGGTGGGAGGTCCGGTGTCCCTGCTGGCGCGGCCGCTGCGGGCGGCCGTGTGCACCGTCTTGGTGCTTTCGGGATGCGTCACCGCCGGTCCGGCGGTGGCGGACGAGCCCGCCTGTGCCCACGGACGGTCCCTCCGCTACGTCGTCACCTTCGACCGCGGTACCACCGAGTCTTCGGCCCGCGGGCGGATCACCGGCGCGTGCGGCGCCACCACCGTCTACTACCCGCAGATCGCCGTGGCGATCGCGACCTCCGGCGACCCGGGCTTCGGCGAGCGGATCGGGCTCGACCGGGCGTTCAGCGCCCAGGCCGAGCGGCTGGCCGCGCAGCGCGCCACGGACCCGGTGAAGCCCCAGCCGGCGCGGGCGGCGCTGCCCCGTACCGACCCCGCGAAGGTGCCGGCCACCGACTTGAGCGCGCAGCAGTGGGACATGCGGATGATCAACGCGGGCCGGGCGCGCGGCTTCACCGGCGGCAGCCGCGACGTCGTCGTCGGCGTGCTCGACTCGGGCGTCGACCCGGACCACCCGGACCTCGCCGGCGCGCTCGACGCGGACGACTCCGCCGGCTGCCTGAGCGGTGCCCCCGACCGCGCGCCCGCGGCTTGGGCGCCGACGACGTCGGTGCACGGGACGCACGTGGCGGGCATCATCGCCGCGGCCGACGACGGGCGGGGTGTGACCGGTGTGGCACCCGGGGTGCGGGTGGCGTCGGTGAAGGTGATCGACGACCGCGGCTACGCCGACCCCGAAGCCGCGGTGTGCGGCCTGATGTGGGCGGCGTCACGGCACATGCGGCTGACGAACAGCAGCTTCTTCGTGAACCCGTGGACGCTCTCGTGCATCCGCGGCAACGACCGCGGCGTGGTCCACGAGGCCCTGGCGCGCGCGGTCGAATACAGCACGTCGGCGGGCACGCTGAACGTCGCGGCGGCGACCAACGAAGCCGTGGACCTGACACCGTCGGCCCGCTCCGGCTCGCCCGGGGCGGGCGACGGCTGCGAGGCCCTGCCGGCCGGGCTGCGGGACGTCGTCGCGGTGTCGGCCGTGGGTTCGGACCGGGTGAAGGCGGGCTACAGCTCGTACGGGCTGGGCGTGATCGATGTCACCGCGCCGGGCGGCGAGACGGGCGAGTGCGTCCTTTCGACCGTGCCGGGCGGGTACGCGCCGCTGTGCGGGACGTCGATGGCCGCGCCGCACGTCACCGGGGTGCTGGCGCTGCTGGCCTCCCGCGACCCCGGCGCCCGCCCGCGGCAGCTGCGCCGGACGCTCGAGACGCAGGCGACACCGATGGCCTGCCCGGCCGACTACGACCTGACCGGGGACGGGACGCAGGACGCGTACTGCGCCGGGTACGAGGGCTACAACGGGTTCTACGGGCACGGGATGGCGGACGCGCTGGCGGCCGTGGCGCCGGCGGGACGGCCGGACCCGGCTCGCTGATCCGCGTGTGGCGCGGAGATGTCGTGAAAGGGTCGTTCATGGCGTCCGGCGAGGTGAACGACCCTTTCACGACGTGCGGGCGGTGGAGCGGCAGGGACGCGAGCGCTCGCTGATCCTCACGTCAGGAGCAGCTTGGCGATGCGGCGGGTCGACGCCCAGAGGCCCACTCCTCCCAGGATCAGCAGGTACGCCAGGTTGACCAGCATCGACCCCGACAGCAGGCCCGTCGCCAAGCCGCGCATCAGCTCGATCGCGTGGTAGAGCGGGAGGCAGCGGACCACCCACTGCAGCGGCTCCGGGTACACCGACAGCGGGAAGAACGTCGTCGCGAACAGGAACATCGGGGTCAGGCCCAGCTGGATGTAGTCGAACTGGGAGGTCGAGCGCAGGAACGTCACCAGTGCCATGCCGATCGCCGAGAAGGCCAGGCCGACCAGGAGCGCCGCCGGGACCATCAGGAGGGCCCACCACGACGCCAGCAGGCCCATCGCCGCCGCGATGGCCAGGAACGCCACCGCGTACAGGCCGCCGCGGGTGATCGCCCAGCCGATTTCGCCGAGGGCCACGTCGAGGGGGCCGATCGGGGTGGCGAGCATCGCGTCGTACAGCTTCGCGTAGCGCAGCTTGAAGAACAGGTTGTACGTCGATTCGAAGACCGCGCCGTTCATCGCCGAGGTCGCCAGCAGGGCCGGGGCCACGAACGCGACGTAGCTCATCGGGTGCCCGTCCGGGCCGGGCACCTCGGTGACCAGCCGGCCGAAGCCGAGCTGGAACGCCAGCAGGTACAGGAACGGCTCGGCGGCGCCGGACAGGAAGATCAGCCAGTTGCCGCGGTACACCATGACCGAGCGCTCGACGAGCATGCGCGCGCGGCCGGCGTACAGCCCGGGTGGCAGCACCCGCAGCAGCAGTCCCGCGCGCCGCGGTGGGGCCTGGACGCTCACCATCAGACCACCAGCCTCCGGTAGAAGGCCCGGTGCGCGAACGCCCACCCGGCCGCGAACAACGCCGCCAGCACCGCGAAGTGGCCGAGCATCGCCCAGCCGCCGACCCCGCCGACGCTCACGCCGCGGGCCAGCTGCGTGCCGTGCCACAGCGGGGAAAGCCAGGCCAGCCAGCGGATCGCGGCCGGCAGCTGGGTGATCGGGAAGAAGGTGCCGGAGAACAACGTCATCGGCATCACGACGAAGCGGAAGATCAGCCCGAACCGCTGGCCCTCGTCGAACGTCCGCGCCGCCAGCGCGGCCATCGGCGTGGTGCAGGCGAGGCCGGTGACGGTGCCCGCCAGGATCACCAGCAGCACCCCCGGCCCGGTCCAGGCGCCGAAGAACAGCGCGACGAACGCGTAGATCGCGCCCGCCAGCGTCAGCCGCAGCGCCGACCAGATCAGGTGCCCGCCGAACACCTGGCCCGGCGACACCGGGGTGGCCGTGACGGCCAGGTAGTCCTTCTGCCACTTGAACCCCGACAGCACGGGATAGCTCGATTCGCCGACGGCCTGCTGCGCCGCACCGGCGGCGAGCAGGGCCGGCGCGATGTACTGGAGGTAGGTCAGGCCGCCGGTGACCGCGCCCGGGCGCACCTGCGAGCCGAACCCGAGGCCCATCGCGGCCAGGAACAGCACCGGTTGCAGCCCGGTGGAGTACAAAGTGGACAGCCAGTGCCTGCGGTACCAGGTCCAGTGTCCCTCGACGCGCAGCCACGCGCCGTGCCACTTGCCGACGACGCGGCCGGTGGATTCGATGGTGGTCACGGGCGCCGCCGGGTGGTTCCGGGGCGCCCGCCGGCGCGGCTCGCGGCCGGGTGAGTCGGCGAAGGGGTTCCCATCAGTCCACCAGCGTCCGGCCGGTCAGCCGCAGGAAGACGTCCTCCAGCGAACTCCGGCGCACCAGGCTCGAGAGCGGGCGCACCCCGCGGGCGTGCGCGTGTTCCAGCGCGACCTCGCCGTCGTCGCTGTAGAGCAGGACCCGGTCCGGCAGGATCTCCACGCGCTCCGCCAGCCCTTCGACCTGCTGGGCCGCCGCGGCCTGCTCCCCCGACGCGAACCGCAGCTCGACGACTTCGCGCGTCGAGTAGCGCTTGATCAGGTCCGCCGGCGAGCCCTCCGCCGCGATGCGGCCGTGGTCCATCACCACCAGCCTGTCGCAGAGCTGCTCGGCCTCGTCCATGTAGTGCGTCGTGACGATCAGCGTCGTGCCCTGGGCCTTGAGGCGGAACAGCCGGTCCCACAACAGGTGCCGGGCCTGCGGGTCGAGGCCCGTCGTCGGCTCGTCGAGCAGCAGCAGCTCCGGGTCGTTGACCAGCGACCGCGCGATCGTCAGCCGCCGCTTCATGCCGCCGGAGAGCGGGTCGACCTTGTCGTCGGCCCGGTCGGTCAGCTGCGCGAACTCCAGCAATTCCTCGGCCTTGCGCCGGGCCGCTGCCCGCGACAGGCCGAAGTAGCGGCCGTAGATCAGCAGGTTCTCCCGGACCGTCAGCTCGACGTCCAGGTTGTCCTGCTGCGGCACCACGCCCAGGCGCGCGCGGATCCGCGGGCCGGCGGTCTCCGGGTCGGCGCCGAGCACGCGCAGATCGCCGTCCGTGCGTGGTGACACGCACGCGATCATCCGCATGGTCGACGACTTCCCGGCGCCGTTGGGCCCGAGGAAGCCGAACGCCTCCCCGCGCCGCACCTCGACGTCGATCCCGCGCACGGCCTCGAACCCGCCGAAGCGCTTCACGAGCGCCTTGGCCTGCACCAGTGCCGGTTCCCGGTCCTCCGATTCGTCCACACCCCGACCATACGAGCGGGCACCGACAAAAACCGAACGGTTTAGCCGCGCACGGTCACGACCAGGGTGCGCGTCACCCCGTTGACCGTCACCGACAGCCGCGCGACACCCGGCCGCAACGCCGTCAGCACGCCCGTGGCGGGATCGAACGAAACGACGCCCCAGCCGACCGACCAGTCCGCGCTCACCGGGTAGGACACCGGCACGTCCCGCGGGCCCTGCCGGACCGAAGCGCGCACGACCGCGCGTTCGCCGCGAGCCAGCGAAGCCGGCCCGGACAGCGTCAGCGAGTCGACGTTCGGCCGCGTCTCGAAGCGCACCGGCTGGGCGCGGTCGGCCGGGTCGACGCGCAGCAGCGTCCAGCCGACGAACCCGCCGTCGCCCGGAGCGGCCGCGGGTGCCTTGCCCGAGTTGCCGTTGACCAGGTACGGCACGCCGTCCAGCCGGGACAGCGAGAACACGCCGGCGTGCGAAGCCACCGAAGCGGCCGGCTTGCCGGACGCCCGCTCGAACCCGGTCAGCCACTGGGTCAGCAGCGTGGCTTCCTTCCGGTCGCCGAGCTGGGAGTTCCCGGTCGGGCTGGGGTCCTGCACCGGGTGGTGCATGGCGACGACGACCCCGCGCACGGACCGGTCCGCCGCCGCCGAATCGAGCGCCGAGCGCAGCATCCGGACCTGGTCGAAGCCGCCTGCCCGCAGCGAGCCGCGCGAGGAGTCCATCAGCACCAGCCGGATGCCGTGCACGTCGACGACGCGGTGGGTCTCCCCGAAGACGGCCTGGAAGTTGGCGAGCCCGTTGCCCGCCTCGGCCTCGTGGTTGCCCGGCACGTAGTACCAGAGCACCTTGCCGTCGAGCTCGTCCGCGATCACCTGGCGCGCCCGCGCGAGGTCGGGCGGTGTCCCCCGGTCGACGAAGTCGCCGTTGATCAGTACCAGGTCCGGCTTCGCGGCGACGGCTTCGCGCAGCGCCCGCCGGGCCTGGGCGACCAGCGGGCCCGCCGGGTCGTCCGCGGTGAACTGGGCGTCGCTGACCACCGCGACGCGCAGGCCGCCGGTCAGCACGCCGTCGGTGACCAGCGCGGGATCGCGCGGGGCCGCGTCGGCGGGCACCGAAGTCGTCGGCGCCACCTCGAAGGTCAGGTCGTCGAACACCAGCCGGCCCTCGTACTGCTGGTCCGGCACGTTTTCGACGGCGTAGAAGCGCGCGAGGCGCTGGCCGCCGGGCAGCCCGGCCGGGACCGCGGCGGTGACGTACCGCCAGCCCGTCCAGTCCACGCTCAGCGAAAGGTCCACGACGGACGCCACGTTCGCGGCGTCGCGCAGTTCGGCCCGCAGCCACGCGCCCTTGCCGTCGCCGTTCACCCACAGCCCGATCTTCTGGGTACCCGCCGGGACGGCGAGCGGCGCGGACGGTGTCACGTAGGCCGCGCGCGTGGCGTTCGTGCCGGTCAGCCGGTAGTCCAGCGCGAGCCCGGCGCCGCCGTCGCGCCCGGGTGCCGCCGACAGCGCCGCGCCGACGACCGCCGGGAACACCGTCGCCGTCCAGCCCGCCGGGCCGTCCAGCGGCGCGGCGACCTGGGGCACGGTGCCCACCGAAGCGGCCAGGTGCGTGGTGAACCCGGCGGCGGACGCGGTGATCGAGGTGGCCCCGGACGCGGTCACCGCGGTCACCGCGTAGCCGTCGCCCGAGGGCTCGACGCGGACGACGGAGTGGTCGTAGTCGAGCTTGACGTCGTCGGGTTCCAGCCAGGTGCCGTAGCCGTCGGCGTCGTAGCCGTAGACCTTGAACGTGCTCTTGGCCCCGGCGGCCGACAGCGCGACCTGCTCGGTGCTGGTGCCCAGCCGGACCGGCTCGCCCAGCACGGAAAGCGTCGTCTTCCCGGTCGCGCGCCCGGCGCGCGCGACGACGTCGACACCGCCCGCGCCGTGGCCGGTGACGACTCCGCGCGTGACGGTCGCCCGCCGGGGGTCCGACGTCGTCCAGCGCGGCTCGGCGGCCACCGCGGCGCCGGTCTCGTCGTGGCCGTCGGCGACGAGGTGGCGCGTCAGGCCGGTCAGGACGCGGTCCGCGCCGTCCGCCGCCACGGCGGGGGCGGGCGCGAAGCCGGTGAGCTTGCCGCTGCCCGGCACGGTCGCGAAGCCGATCCCGTTGGGCACCAGGCGTTCCCCGCCGTCGGACGGCGAGTTCCGGACGCTCGGCGCGGCTTCGCCCTCGTTGCGCGCCAGGAGCGTCGACGAGCCGCCGCCGTCGAGGTTGATCGCGTCGTCGGCGCCGAGGCTCTTCATGTGCCGCGCCAGTTCCAGCTCGGTCAGGCCGCGGCTGTCGGCCTGCCGACCGTCCACAGTGGCCAGCCACAGCCGCTTGCCGTCAGCGGAGAAGCCGACCGCGGTCCGCGGGTGCATGGCGACGTTGTCGACCGGCTGCACGACGCCGTCGCGGAGCAGGACTTCGTTGCCGCCCACCGCGACCGCGACCTTCCCGGCGTCCGAGCGGGGCGCGTACGTGACCCCGACCGGGTCGCCCGGCTTGAGCGCGGCGAGCGCGTCCGCCCCGGCTTCGCGGGCCAGCAGCAGCGTGGTGCCCGCCGCGATCGGGCCGCTCGCGGGTTGTTCGCGCACGGCGGTGACGACGCCGTCGCGGAGCTCGACCTCGCGCACGCGCGACGCCCCGGCCACCGAGGTCGCCCGCCCGGAAGCGCCCCACAACGGCGTGTAGACGCCGATCGCGTCCGCGCCGAGGACCGGGCTGTTGAAGTTCGTGGCCCTCGCCGCGCCGCCCGGCAGCGTCACGGTGGCTTCGAGGAAGATCGACGCCAGCCGCGCCTTGCCGTCGTCGGTGATCGACGCGGTGAGGTTGTGGCCGGCGGCGGGCGCGGTCTGCAGCTGCCCGCCGTCGATCCCGACGCCGATCGGCGCGCCGGTGGCGTTGATGTCGAAGAAGTCGCCGTTGACGCCGGCGACCGCACCCGCGCGCGCGACCTGCTGCGAGAGCGGCGTGCGCGCGGACACCGTGCCGGGGCTGAGGTACGTGGGCTTCAGGACCTTGCTGCCCAGGTCGACGGCGAGGGTGTCGCCGCGGATCCAGCCGGCCGGGTCGAACCGGTCGAACTGGGTGAGGTTCAGCCCGGGCGCGACCTCGGTGGTCGCGCTGCCGGTGACGAGCCCGTCGTCGGGGTCCGCGGCGGCGAAGGCGGCCGGGCCCTGGTGGTCCGACGACGCGGCGGGCGCGGCCTCGACCGGTGGCGTACCGAGCGGCGCGCGGAGCGGGTCGGCGTGGGCGGGAGCGACGAACACCGTCGCGAACAGGGCGACGAACGGCAACGCGACGCGTGACTTCTTCACCAGGTACCCCAGTATCGAGTGAGCGTGAGCCGGACCAGCACAGCGCAGCGGCACGGCGGGGGGAAGACTTCCCGGTGAACGCCGCCTGAATGGTCTAGAACACCATCACGGTGTGAGGGGCGCGGCGAGCAGCGCGGCCGCGGCGTCGCCGGTGACCCGCGGGGCGGGCCCGGTGCGCTTCCACAGCCGCAGCAGGAGATCGCGAGCGGGCGCTTCGACGGACGCGGCGCCGTCGGCGGCCGGGCCGAGCGCGGGCGGCTCGCCGGGGTGCACGGTCCAGACGTCCCCGGTGTCGCTGGCGCGCAGGGAAACCGGGCCCGGCAGCTCGGGAACGGCGTGCCAGCGCGTGACGCGGGGCAGCATCGCGCCGAGGACTTCGTCGACGCCGTCCGCGGCCACGGCCGGGTCGAGCGCGTGGTCGCTGCCGGAGTCGGCGAGGTGGACGGCGGTTTCGTGGACCTGGCGCCGGAACCAGAACGCCTTGGTCTTTCCGGTGCCGCCGAAGTGCCAGCACCCGTCTTCGGGGGTGGCCCGCTCGAGGGCGTCGAGGAGCAGCCCGGCGCTTTCGGCGTACCAGGACGGCAGGTCGGCGCCGGGACCCGCTTCGAAGTCCTGGGACTCCGGCTCCCCGGTGGTGACGACGGTGGCCGCCCAGCGGTGGACGTTGCCCAGGTGCGTGCCGAGGTCGGCCAGCGTCCAGTCGCCGCAGTCGGGCACCCTCGCGGCCGGGTCGCCGGTGCGCAGGGCGACGGCGAACGCGCCCGTCAGCTCCCGCAGCACGGGCAGGTAGTCGCGGGCGGGGAACGGCATCGTGGTCATCGGCGCTCCGGGTGCGAACCGGGGCCACGCGCGGGCGTGGCCCCGGTGTCGATCACAGGTCGGGGAACCAGAGCTTCAGCTCGCGCTCGGCCGACTCCGGCGAGTCCGAGCCGTGCACCAGGTTGTACTGGGTCTCCAGCGCGAAGTCGCCGCGGATGGTGCCCGGGGTGGCCTTCTCGACCGGGTCGGTGCCGCCGGCCAGCTGGCGGAACGCGGCGATCGCGCGCGGGCCCTCGACGGCGAGCGCGACCAGCGGACCCGACGTGATGAACTCCAGCAGCTCGCCGAAGAACGAACGCTCCTTGTGCTCGGCGTAGTGCTCCTCGGCCAGCGCCTGCGGCACGGTCCGCAGTTCGACGGCGGCGAGCTTGAGGCCCTTGCGCTCGATCCGCGAGATGACCTCGCCGACGAGGCCGCGCGCGACGCCATCGGGCTTGACCAGGACCAGCGTGCGTTCAGTCACGACGGTGTTTCTCCTTGTTGCGGTTGCGTGTCGGTGCGCGTGAGCGTAGCCGACCCTTTCAGCGGCCCTGCGGGTGCAGCTTCTTCGACCACAGCGAAGCCCCCGTGGCGTCGCGCAGGTCCACGGTCAGATCTCCGGTGAAGCCGTCGACGTTCAGCTCGCCGAAGTGCTGGAAGCCGTCGATCGGGGCCGTGTTCGCCGCCGGCGGGGCGTGCACGAACACCGCTTCCGGGCCGAACGTCGGGTCCAGTGCGTTCGGTCCGAACGCGCCCGCGTTCAGCGGCCCGGACACGAACTCCCAGAACGGGTCGAAGTCCTGGAAGGCCGCGCGGTCGGGCGAATAGTGGTGCGCCGCGGTGTAGTGGACGTCCGCGGTCAGCCAGACGACGTTGCGGACGCGGCGGCGCTGGATCTCCCGCAGCACCCACGCCAGCTCGGTCTCCCGCCCGCCCGGCGCGCCCGGCAGGTTGTTCGCCACCGCTTCGATGTCCTTGCCGTCCGGGACGACCAGCCCGAGCGGCATGTCCGCCTGGACGATCTTCCACGTCGCCGTGCTGCGGCCGAGCGCGTCGGCCAGCCAGCGGGCCTGCCGGTCGCCGAGGATGTAGCCCGGCTTGGTCTGGTCCGCGGTGTTGGCGTTGCGGTAGGTCCGCATGTCCAGCACGAAGACCTCGACGCGCGAGCCGTAGCTGAAGCTGCGGTAGACGCGGCCGTCGACGGCCCGGCGGGAGTCGATCGGGTGCCACTCGTGGAAGGCCTGGTACGCCCGCGGCGCGAGGACGTCGGTGCGCTTCTCGGTGTAGGCCGGGTTGTCGAGGACTTCGCCCGGGTACCAGTTGTTCGAGACCTCGTGGTCGTCCCACTGGACGTACGACGGGACCTGCGCGGCGAACCGGCGGAAGTTCTCGTCGAGGCGGTTGTACGCGTGCTGGCCGCGGAACTCGTCCAGCGTTTCCGCGACCTTCGACTTCTCCGCCGTGACGACGTTGCGCCAGGTCCGGCCGCCGGGCAGGGCCACGGTTTCGGTCAGCGGGCCGTCGGAGTACACCGTGTCGCCGCTGTGCAGGAACAGGTCCGGGTTCCGCGCGGCCATCGCCGAGAAGATCGTCATCCCGCCCAGGTCGGGGTTGATGCCCCAGTTCTGGCCGACGACGTCGCCGGACCAGACGATCCGGGTGTCGCGGCGGCCCACCGGCGCCGTGGCGAACCGGCCGGTCAGCGGCTCGCTCGTGGCGCGCCCGTCCACCGACTCCGCCGTCACGCGGTAGTGGTACTCCGTGCCCGGCCGGAGGGCGGCGACGCGGACCTGCCCGGTTCCCCCGGTGGCGGGCCCGGCGAGGGGGCCGGGCACCCGGCGGGCGTGCCGGAACGACGGGTCGCGCGCGATCTCGACGACGAGCCGCGACGGGCGGTCCGCCCGCGACCAGACGATCGCCGAGCCGGGGGTGACGTCGCCGGAGGAGACGCCGTGGGTCAGCACGGGCCGGTCGCGGCGGACGAGCGGGACCGCCGCGAAGGCCGTCGACGGCAGCACGAGCGTGGCGGCGGCGCCGGTGAGGCCGGCCTTGAACAGGGTGCGGCGGGAGTGGCGGGTCGGTTCGGTCATGCGCGGTTTCTATCCCGTCCCGGCCAACGCGGGTTTGCGCGCGGGTGAACGGATATCGGGGGTTTCCCCCATCCCCGGCGCCGCTCGCCGTCGGTAGCGTGGCGATCACGACAAGGGGGTCAGATGAGTCCATTCCGGAAAACCCTGGCGGTTCTGACAGCGGCACTCACCATCACCACACTGGGGACAGCCGTCGCGGAAGCGGGCCAGGAAAGCAAGGCCGTCCTCCGCTACACCGAGCACGGCATCCCGCACATCGTCGCGAAGGACTTCGGCGGCCTCGGCTACGGGTACGGCTACGCGGCGGCGACCGACAACGTCTGCGAGCTCGCGAACATCTACCTGACGGTGAGCGCGCAGCGGTCGAAGTACCTCGGCCCGGGCGGCGACGGCTACCCGTCGTTGTCCGAGGCGGCGAACAACCTGCACAGCGACCTGTTCTTCCAGCGGATCAACGATTCGGGGATCGTCGACCGGCTGGCCGCGCAGCCCGCGCCGCAGGGACCGCGGCCCGAGGTCCGGCAGATCGTTTCGGGTTACGTCAAGGGCTTCAACGCCTACCTGGCGCGCACCGGCCGGTCCGGGATCTCCGACCCGGCCTGCCGCGGCGCGGACTGGGTCCGGCCCATCACCGAGCAGGACTTCTACCGGCACTTCCACGCCATCGCGATCACCGGCGGCCAGGGTGTGGTCACCGAAAGCCTGTTCACCGCGCCGCCGTCGGGTGCGACACCGGCGCCGGGCACGGCCGGGCAGCTCTCCGACCAGGTCCGGAAGGCGCTCGGCGGCAGCGGGCTGGGCAGCAACGGCATCGCGATCGGCGCGGACTCGACCGCTTCGGGCCGGGGCAGCGTGCTGCTCGGCAACCCGCACTACCCGTGGCAGGCCGGGCGGCGGTTCTGGCAGAGCCAGCTCACCATCCCGGGCCGGTTCGACGTCGCCGGCGCGAGCCTGCTCGGCATGCCGTTCGTCCAGATCGGGCACACCGCCGACGCGGCCTGGACGCACACGGTGTCCACGCCGGTCACGTTCGGCCTCTTCGAGGTGCCGCTGCAGGCCGGCGATCCGACGACCTACCTCGTCGACGGCAAGCCCGAGAAGATGACGACAGCCGACGTCACGGTCCAGGTGCGCCAGGCCGACGGCTCGGTGAAGCCGGTCCGGCAGACGTTCTGGTCGACGCGCTACGGCCCGGTGCTGGCCGACTTCCAGGGCATTCCGCTGCCGTGGACGACGAAATCGGCGTACGCGGTGCGCGACGCCAACGCGACGAACCTGCGCGGGCTCAACACGTGGTTCGAGCTCGACCAGTCCCGCAGCACGGCCGACGTCGTCCGCGCGCTGAGCCGCACGCAGGGCGTCCCATGGGTCAACACCATCGCCACCGACCGGGCCGGCAATGCGCTCTACGCCGACATCCAGGTGGTCCCGCACGTCACCGACGAACAGGCGAAGGCGTGCAACACCCCGTTGGGGCAGGGGACGTTCGAGCAGGTCGGACTGGCCATTTTGGACGGTTCGAGGTCGTCGTGCCAGTGGGGTTCGGACCCGGGCGCGCTCGAACCGGGCATCTTCGCGCCGTCGCGGCTGCCGCAGCAGCAGCGCCGGGACTACGAGCTGAACGCCAACGACAGCGCTTGGCTCGCGAACGCCAAGGCGCCGATCACGGGTTACCCGCACATCGTCGGCGACTCCGGCACCGAACGTTCACCGCGCACGCGGGAAGCCTTGCTGACCGCCGAAAAGGGCGGCTTCACGACCGAGTCGATGAAGCGGATGCTCTTCGCCGACCACAGCCTGTTCGCCGACCTGACGGCGGCGGACCTGGCGAAGCTGTGCGCGTCCTTCCCGGGCGGGCAGGCACCGTCGTCGTCCGGCCCGGTGCCGGTCGGGCCGGCCTGCGCCGCACTGGCGAACTGGGACCACACCTACACCCTGGACACCCGCGGTTCGCTGCTGTTCCAGCGGTTCGCCGCCCGGCTCGGGAACGTGGCCCGGTTCGCGGTGCCGTTCGACCCGAAGGCGCCGCTGACCACGCCGAACACGCTCAACGTCGGCAACGCGGACGTCCAGGAGGCGTTCGGGGACGCGCTCGTGGAGCTGCGCACGGCCGGGCTCCCGCCGGACGCGAAGCTGCGGGACGGCCAGGCGGTCACCCGCAACGGCGAGCGCATCCCCGTCCACGGCGCTCAGGGCTTCCTGGGCGTGCTCAACGTGATGACGCCGGTGTGGGACCCGGCGCGCGGCAACGTCGAGGTGGCGCACGGGTCGAGCTACGTCCAGGTGGTCGGGTTCAGCGGGCACGGGTGCCCGGACTCGTCGACGCTGCTCACGTACTCGCAGTCGTCGAACCCGGAGTCGCCGTACTTCAGCGACCAGACGAAGCTCTACAGCCGCGGCGAGTGGGTGAAGGGACGCTTCTGCGAAGCGGACATCCTGCGCTCCCCCGCGCTGCGGATCGTCGTGCTGCGCTGAGCTCCCGGCGGAGGCGGGCGCTCAGCCGTCCGTCTCCGCCGCCAGCGCGCGCAGCTCGGCGAAGGCCTCGTCGAGGTGCTCGTCCAGACCGCGCGCGGGTTCCCCGATCCACGCTCCGGCCGCGTGGTGGAAGGTGAGCCAGCCGACGTCGGCGGCCAGCGCGGCCGGCCGGCCGGCGACTCCCCGCGCGCGCAGCGCCGCCGCCAGGGCGTCGCTCATCGCCGCGGCCTTGGCCAGGTCGCGCTCCCGCAACGCCGGGGTCGCCGCGATGACCGCGAGCCGCGGTTCGGCGAACGGCCGGTTGCTCTCGAGGATCCGCCCGGACTTCCGGAAGGCGCGGATCAGGACTTCGAGCGGCGGCAGCCCGTCGGGCGCCTCGGCGACCGCCGCGACGAGTTCGGCGCGCAACGTGGCTTCGCCGTCGAAGAGCACTTCGCGCTTGTCCGGGAAGTGCCGGAAGAACGTGCGCTCGGTGACGCCGGCCCTGGCGGCGATCTCGGCCGTGGTGGTCCGGTCGAAACCGCGTTCCCGGTACAGCTCGAGCGCCGCCTGCTGAAGGCGGCGACGCGCTTCTTCCCCGCTGCGTGGCACGGTGACAGCCTACCGGTAGCGACAGCGACTGACGCTACGCGGTACAGTTCGTAGCGTCAGTCACTGTCACTACCCGGGAGTTGCCCCCATGCACGTCTTCGTCACCGGCGGTTCCGGCCTCACCGGACCCGCCGTCGTCACCGAGCTGATCGCGGCCGGCCACACGGTCACCGGCCTCGCGCGCTCGGATGCGTCCGCCGCCCGGCTCGAGTCGCTGGGCGCCACCCCGCACCGGGGTTCGCTGGACGACCTCGACAGCCTCCGCACCGGCGCCGAAGCCGCCGACGGCGTGCTGCACATGGCCTTCGGCGGCGACTTCACCGACCCCGACGACATGATGCGGCGCGACCGCACGGCGATCGAGGTGCTCGGCAAAGCACTGGCCCACTCGGGCAAGCCGTTCGTCAGCACGTCCGGCACGCTCGTCATGCCCGCCGGCCGGGAGAGCACCGAGCGGGACGAGCCCGACACCGCCGGGATCGCCGCCTTCCGGATCGCCGGCGAGCGGGCTTGCCTGGCCTTCGCCGAGCAGGACGTGCGCGCGAGCGTCGTCCGGCTCGCGCCGACCGTCCACGGCCCCGGCGACCGCGGATTCATCGCCTGGCTCGTGGACACCGCGCGCCGGACCGGGAAGTCGGCCTACGTCGGCGACGGCGCCAACCGCTGGCCCGCGGTGCACCGGCTCGACGCGGCGGTCGTCTTCCGGCTGGCTCTGGAGGGCGCCCCGGCCGGTAGCGTGCTGCACGCCACCGCCGAGAACGTCCCGTTCCGGAGCATCGCCGGGACGATCGCCGACGGCCTGGGGCTGCCCGCCGTCTCGCTGACCCCCGAAGCGGCCTCGACACACTTCCCGAGCCCGTTCATCGCCACGGCCTACGGCTTCGACGCGCCGGTTTCGAGCGCGCTCACGCGGGAGCTGCTCGGCTGGTCGCCCCGCCACGCGTCGCTGCTCGACGACGTCGCGAACGGCGACTACCTGTAGGCGGTCAGGGCTGGGGCTGCTGCTGGCTCGCCAGGGTGCCGGCCGCCATCCGGCGGGCGACGTCCTTGCGCAGCCACAGCAGCCACAGCCAGATCGCCAGGAAGATGACGCCCAGCACGGTGATCGCGGGCAGCCAGAACACCAGCGCGATCAGCACCACCTGCAGCGCCAGGATCAGCGGCACCGCCCACGGGCGCTTGACGAACCCGCACGTCACGACCAGCAGGACGGCCACCGCGATGA
The DNA here is from genome assembly GCF_041346945.1 of Amycolatopsis sp. cg9. Classification (NCBI taxonomy): domain Bacteria; kingdom Bacillati; phylum Actinomycetota; class Actinomycetes; order Pseudonocardiales; family Pseudonocardiaceae; genus Amycolatopsis; species Amycolatopsis sp. cg9. The sequence continues at coordinate 10,061,779 of NZ_CP166850.1, forward strand.
CCGTCCAGCCGGTGCCGCTGCTGATCCCGCCACCGAGCTTGTTCACCACCGGGAGCGCGAGGGCGACCGTGATGCCCTCCATGATCAGGGTCCCCGACATCACGCCGCGGAAGCCCTTCATCGGGTCCTTCGGCTTGGGGGCTTCGGTCGGCTCGCTCACGCCGGCTCCTTCCCGAACAGGGTGCGCGCCTCGCCCACGGTGACCACCGAGCCGGTGACCAGCACGCCACCGCCCGCCAGCGGCTCCTCGGGGTCGTCGCTCGTCTCCACCAGCGCGATCGCCGTCTCGATCGCCGTCTCCAGGTCGGTCTCGGCGACCACCCGGTCCTCGCCGAACACCGAGATGGCCAGCTGGTTGAGCTCGTCCAGCGGCATCGAGCGCGGCGACGAGTTGCGCGTCACGACGATGTCGGACACCACCGGTTCGAGCGCGTCGAGGATGCCGTGGGCGTCCTTTTCGGCCATCACGCCGACCACCGCGACCAGGCGGCGGAAGGCGAACTCCTCGGCCACGGTCGTCGCCAGCGCGCGGGCGCCGTGCGGGTTGTGGGCCGCGTCGATCATGACCGCGGGGGCGGCGCGGACCCGCTCCAGCCGCCCGGGTGTCTCGACCTCGGCGAACGCCTCGCGCACGGCCTCGACGACCAGCTGCTTGTCCTTGCCCGCGCCGAAGAACGCCTCGACCGCGGCCAGCGCGAGCGCGGCGTTCGCGGCCTGGTGGGCGCCGTGCAGCGGCAGGAAGACGTCGTCGTACACCCCGCCGAGGCCCTGCAGCTTGAGCAGCTGCCCGCCGACGGCGACTTCGCGCTCCAGGACGCCGAACTCGCTGCCGGCGCGCGCGACCGCGGCGTCGACCTCGACGGCGCGTTCCAGCAGCACCTTCTGCACCTCGGGGTCCTGCTCGGCGATGACGGCGACCGAGCCGGCCTTGATGATGCCCGCCTTCTCGCGCGCCGCGCTCACCGCGTCGGGCCCCAGGTACTCGACGTGGTCGAGGCCGATCGGGGTGATGACGGCGACGTCGGCGTCGGCGACGTTCGTGGCGTCCCAGGCCCCGCCCAGGCCAGCTTCGAGCACGGCGGCCTCGACCGGCGCGTCGGCGAACGCCGCGAACGCCATCCCGGTGAGGATTTCGAACTTGCTCATCGCCACGCCGTCCGCGGCCGCACCGTCCACCATGGACACGTACGGCGCGATGTCGTGCCACAGCTCGGCGTAGCGGGCGGCCGAGATCGGCCGGCCGTCGAGCGCGATCCGCTCGGTGACCAGCTGCAGGTGCGGACTCGTGTAGCGGCCGACGCGCAGGCCCATCCGGGTCAGCAGCGCGTCGATCATCCGGGCCGTGGAGCCCTTGCCGTTCGTGCCGGCCACGTGCAGCACCGGGTAGCCGCGGTTCGGTTCGCCCAGCAGCTGCGTCAGCGCGGAGATCCGGGTCAGCGACGGCTCGATCTTCGTCTCCGGCCAGCGCTGGTTCAGCTCGGCCTCGACGGCCATCAGCTCGCGGCGGGCCTCGGGCCCGTCCGGGTTGCCGTAGACCACGGGTTCGCCCTGGTCGTCGAGCTCGTGCAGCTCGGTGTCCTCGGGCACGGTGAAGTCGGGCACCGGGCCGGTGGCGAGGTTGTCGCCCAGCTGGCCGACGCCGCCGATACCGCCGCGCGAGCCGCCGCCGGCGTCGAACGCGGTGTCGCGCGCGTCCAGCTCCGGGTCGTGGTCGTCGGAGTCCTCGTACCCTCCGGCACCCAGTTCGTCGACGCCCGCGAAGCTGTCGAGATCCGACAGGTCCGGCTTGCGACCTGTCTCATCCTGCGGCACTGAATCTCCTCCGGCCTGGGGTTTTGGGCTTGCCTTCCGAGTCTACGTGCGTCGCCGGTGGCACTCTCGACGCATGCCGTTCAACCACAACGACCACTACCACCCGCTGCTGCTGGACCTGCTGCCGCCGGGACCGGGCCTCGCGCTGGACGTCGGGTGCGGCACCGGCCGGTTCGCGCGGCGGCTGGCCGCGACCGGGATGGCGGTGGAGGCGGTCGACGTGTCGGCGGCGATGGTCGAAGCGGCGGCGGGGCTCGGTTCGCCCGGACCGGGCGAGATCGTCCACCGGCGGGCCGACGTCACCACCGACCCCCTGCCCGAGGCGCACTACGACTACATCTCGTGCCTGGCGTCCCTGCACCACATGCCGTTCGAGACGCTCGCCAAGCTGCGCCGCGCGCTGGTGCCCGGCGGGGTGCTCGTGGTGCTCGCCCTGGCGCGCCCGAGCACGCCGGTGGACTGGGCGCGGGCGATCGCGGCGGTGCCGGTCGACGCGCTCGCCCGGCTGGTCGTCTACGCGGGCGAGCGGCTGAACGGTGGTGCCGAGGACGGCCCGAAAGCCCCCGTCGTCGACGACTACCCGACGCTGGCCGAGGTGCGCCGGGAGTCGGCCCGGCTGCTGCCCGGGAGCACCGTCCGGCCGCTGTTCTTCTGGCGCACGCTGATCACTTACCGTGAGCACGGCGACGGTGACCCGACTGGCGGGTGAAGTCCCCACCCCGGCCGCCCGGCGCTCGCTAGATGTGGGAGGGAGCGTTCCGCAGAACAGAACGGGGTCTTCATGCGCATCACCCGGCTGCTCGCCGTCGTCTTTTCGGCAGCCATCCTCCTGCCGGTGTCGGCCACCGCCGCCTCGGCGGCGACCATCGGCAGCTACGTCGCCCTCGGCGACTCGTACACCTCCGGGCCGTTCGTCCCGGTCCAGCGGGTCGACCCGCTGGGCTGCGGGCGGTCCACCGCGAACTACCCGTCGGTGCTGGCCGCGGCCCTGCACGCCGGGCGGTTCACCGACGTCAGCTGCGCCGGGGCGGACACCACGAACATGACGCGGCCGCAGAGCGTGCCGTTCAACGGCACCAACCCGCCGCAGCTGGGCGCGCTGCGGATCGACACCGACCTGGTCACGCTCGGCATCGGCGGCAACGACTACGGCGTGTTCGGCAGCCTGACCTCGACGTGCCCGGGCCTGCGCGCGAGCGACCCGACGGGCAACCCCTGCGAAGCGCACTTCGACGGCTCGGTGACGTCGGCGATCGACAACATCGGGCCGCGGGTGGAGGCGGTGCTCGCCGCGATCCACGAGCGTTCGCCGCGCGCGCGGGTCCTGCTGGTCGGCTACCCGCGGATCGCGCCGGAGCGGGGCTACTGCCCGGACGTGCTGCCGTTCGCCGACGGTGACTACGCGTGGCTGAACAGCGTCGAGGAAGCCCTGAACCGGACCCTGGCCGACGCCGCGGACGCGGACGGGCGGACGGAGTTCGTCGACACCTTCGGCCCGTCGCGCGGCCACGACGCCTGCGCGCGCGGCGGTTCGGCGTGGATCAACGGCAAGGACCAGAACATCTTCGAGGCCGCCGCCTACCACCCGCTCAAGGCCGGGATGGCCGGCGTGGCCGCGGTGGTGCTCAAGGCGCTGCGCTGACGTACTCCAGCACGATCCGGGCGAACTCGTCCGGCAGTTCGGCCGGGGCACCGTGCCCCGCGTCGATCTCGGCGGCGCGCGCGTCGGGGATCGCGGCGACCAGCTCCCGCTGCTGGTCCGCCGTGATCAGCCGGTCGTGCGCGCTGCCGAGCACCAGCACCGGCGCGGTGATCCGCCCGAGCACCGGCCGGAGGTCGACCGTCCGGTCGGTCTCGATCTGCCGGTCCGCACCGGGCTGGATCACCGCGTCGAGCGTCTTGACGAGCTGCTCGTTGCTCTCGGCGGTGGCCTGGTCCCAGTAGCGCGGCCCGAAGGCCATCAGCGGGAGCAGGCGGGCGAAGGACCCGCTTCGGAGCAGGTCCAGCCAGAAGCGGAACTCGGCGTCCTGCCGGGTGTCGGTGACCGGCCAGGCGGCGTGCAGCACCGCCGAGCGCACGCGGTCCGGGCGGGTCCCGGCCAGGTGCGCCGCCACCACCCCGCCCAGCGAGTGCCCGACGACGTGGGCGGTCCCGACGCCCGCGTGGTCCAGCACGGCTTCGGCCTGCGCGGCGAGGTCTTCGACGCCGATCGGGCCGCCGTGGTCGGTGGTCAGCCCGGAGCCGGGGAAGTCGGGGGCCAGGACGGTGAAGGTTTTCGCTTGCGCCGTCAGGGGTCCCCACTGCTCGCGGGAGGCGGCGGTGCCGTGCAGCAGGAGCAGCGCGGGCCCGTCGCCGGTGCGGTCGTAGTGGACGACGGCGTCGCCCAGCGGCACTTTCGGCATTCGCCGGGCTCCTTCAGGCGATCGAGCGGAGGGCGGCGGTGAACGCACGCGGGTCCTCCTGGTGCGGGAGGTGCCCGCAGCCGGCGAGGACGTGCACCCGGGCTCCGGGCGTCTCGGCCGCGCAGGCGCGCGGGACTTCGAGCGGGATCTCGGCGTCCAGCTCCCCGTGCAGGTAGGTGATCGGGACCTTCAGGTCCTTCAGCCGCGGCCGCGGGTCGTAGGTGGTGACCTCGGTGAACAGCGCGTCGATGTAGACGCCGGAGTCGAGCAGCTGCCGGATCGTCCAGGCGACGAGCCCGGGCGAGGTGCGCGCGACCCAGTTGGGCACCCAGTCCTCGAAGGTGCCGACGCGGTCGTCGACGAGCCGTTTCCGCAGGTCGTGCACCTTGTCGAGCATGCCGGTGCTCGGCCAGTGGCCCGGGCTGTCGACGGCGACGACCTGCTCGACCAGTTCGGGGCGCGCGAGCGCGAGTTCGGTGGCGAAGACCCCGCCGATGCTGGACCCGACGACGGTGGGCACGATCCCGAGCGCCTCGACCACCGCGGCGAGGTCGGCGGTGATGCCGGCGACGGTGTTGCCCTCGGCCGGGTGGTCCGAGCGGCCGCACCCGCGCCAGTCGAGGGTGACGACGCGGTGGTCCCGCACGAGACCGGGCAGGCACGACTGCCAGACGCGGCCGCTGGTCCCCCAGCCGTGCAGGAACAGCAGAGCGGGGCCGGTGCCGGCGTCTTCGTAGTGCAGCCGGGTGTGGTTCACGGTTGTGTAGGGCATGGCCCGAGCCTGGTCACCGGGCCGGCGCTTTTCGATGGGCAGTCCGCTCCTACACTCATCACGAACGCTGATGAATGGGGTCCGCGGTGGAGCTTCGCCAACTGAGGTACTTCGTGGCGGTCGCGGAGGAGCTGCACTTCGGGCGCGCGGCGGAGCGGCTGCACATCGTCCAGCCCGCGGTGAGCCAGCAGGTGCGCCGGTTGGAGCGCGAGCTGGGCGTACCGCTGTTCGAGCGCACGACGCGCGCGGTGTCGCTGACCGAGGCGGGCGGCCGGTTCCTGCCGCACGCGCGAGCGGTGCTGGCGGCGGCGGACCGGGCGGCGGACTCGGTGGCGGAGTTCCGTTCCGCCGGGCCGCTGGTGCGGCTGGGGACGAGCGAAGGACTGGGCGACCGGCTGGACGTCCTGCTGACCGAGTTCACGCGGCGGGCCCCCGAAGTGCCGGTGGAGCTGGTCCACGCACCGACGGCGCAGCGGCTTCAGCGGGTCCGCGACGGCTCCCTGGACGCGACCATCGTCCGCGGCGACCGGCCCGCGCCGGGACTCGACTTCAGTCTGCTGTGGACGGACGAGGTGCTGGTGGCGCTGCCGGCCACGCACCCGCTGGCCGAGTCGGCGGTGGTGCCGTTCGCCTCGCTGGCTTCCCTCCCGGCGCGGCTGAGCCCACCGGAGCGCAACCGGCCGCTGTACGAGCTGGTGGTGTCGTGCTGCCGCGAGGCGGGCTTCGAACCGTTGCTGGGCAAGGAGTTCACGACGGCCCAGGACACGTTGGGCACGCTGCGGTTCGGCCGGCCGCACTGGACGGTGTTCTACCGTGCGCACGCCAACCTGCTGCCGGTGCCGGGAGTGGTGTTCCGGCCGCTGCGCGACCCGGCCCCGGCGATGCCGACCTACCTGGCGACGCCGTCGGACCGGCGGCTGGCCCCGGCGGTGGTGGCCCTGATCGAAGCCGCACGGGCGACCGGCTGAGCCGGGGTCACCCGTCCGCCCGGTGGAACGCTCCCGCCAGGTCCAGCGCCACCCGCGCCGCGCGGCAGGCCGCCTCCGCCTGCTTGGCTTCCTTGTCCACGGCCATCTCCTCGTCGCCGAGGTCGCTGACGCACTTGAGCATGGCGCCACCCACGGCTTCCCGGCCCTTGAACGTCTCCCAGACCGTGTGCAGCACGCCGTGCGCCTCGGTTTCCACGCCCCCGATGTCGACGGACAGGCCGAGCAGCCGGGCCCGGAGGTCCGACTCCCGCCAGGCGATCACCTTCTCGCCACTCGCGAAGTCCTTCATCAGGAGCTTGCGGCCCGCCAGCGACGCGTCCAGCCGGCCCTTGCTGTCGAGGGTCGCGGCGAGCCGCAGCAGCTGCCCGTCCGCCCGGTACACCTGGGGCCGGTCCCCACCGCCCCCGGGGCGGACCTTCTCCGGGCCGTAGTCGAACACTTCCCGCGCGAGCAGCACGTCGCCCAGCGCGACCCCGCGTTCGCCGAACCCGCCGCACACGCCCACCAGCAGCACCAGGTCCGGCCGGAACACCGACAGCAGCTCGCGCGTCGAGGCGGCCGCCGCCTGGCCGCCCTGGTCGGTGGCCTGCGAGGTGACCACCCGCACCGGCGGGCGGCCGGGCGCGGTCAGCTCGAACACGTCGTAGTAGCGGCCGTCGCGCTGGACCTCCTTCGTCGGCGTACCCCGTTCGGCCAGGACCCGCAGCAACGCCTTGGTTTCCACCGGGACGGCCGTGAGCAGGGCGACGTGGCGCTTGTCGCCCGACGCGGGTGCGGTCACTTCGAACCTCGACTTCCGGTCTTCGCGGAACCCGGCGAGCACCGCTTCGGGACAGGTGGTGAGCGACTCCAGATCGGCCAGCACCCGCTTGCGTTCCGCCAGGATCTCCCGCTCGGCGGCCAGCGCCGACTCCAGGTGCGGGTTTTCCGGCGTCGTGTCCCCCAAGAGCTCCACGATCCGGGCGACGACCGTGCCGGCGACGGGCAACGGCAGCAGCCGCAGCTGGGCGAGTGGGGGGAGCACGGTCGTCCAGTGGCAGTTCTTCTGCGCCAGCAGGTTCACGACGCCGGGCAGCAGCGACTCGGTGTAGGCGGGGCGCTCGGCGGCCGCGCGTACGACGGCCGCCGCGGCGACGCCCAGCACGCCGGCGTCGCTGTCGCGAAGCCGCTTGTCCGGCCGCGACGGTGCCGGCCCGATGACGAACTCGATCAGCCCGGCGTCGGCCTTGCCGGCCCGGGCCAGCCCTTCGATCGCCGCCGTGCGGTTCATCGGGTCGTTGTCCTTGTGGATCACGCCGACCAGCCACTTCTTGGTCCCCGGCGTGATCTCGCGGCGCGCCACCAGATCCACGATGGCCCCGCGCAGTGCGCGTCCCTCCGGGGTGCGGGCGGTGAACTTGAGGCGGTCGGCGACCACCGTGATCCACTCCTCGTCCCCGGTGTCCAGGTGGGCCAAGGCGCTCGTGGCGGCGCGGCGGGTCAGGTAGGTCCGCCCGGGATCGCGGATGGTGGCCCGCAGGGTGTCCGCCGCCGCGTTGTCGCCGAGGTGCCCGAGCGCGTGGGCCGCCGACCCGCGCACGCCGTCGTCGGGGTCGCGGCGGACGGCGTCGACGAGCGGTGCCAGGGCACCGGGTGCCTTGATGCGGCCGAGCGCCTCGGCCGCCGCTCCCCTGGTGTGTTCGTCGCAGTCGCCGGCGAGGACGCGGGTCAGGCCGTCGAGGGCGCGGGGATCGCCGATGCGGCCCAAGGCGTTCGACGCCGAACTGCGGACGACGGTGTCGGAGTCCTCGAGCTTCGCCAGCAAACCGTCGAAGGCGGCGGGATCACCGATGCGGCCCAAGGCGTTCGCGGCCGAACCCCGCACGGCGGCATCCGGGTGGGCGAGCGCCCCGACGAGCGCGTCGAGGGCGCCGGCATCACCGATCAGGCCCAGCGCGTGCGCCGCCGATCCGACGACGCCCGCCTCTTCGTCCTTGTCGTGAAGCACTTCGACGAGGGCTTCGAGCGCGCCGCGGTCTCCGATCCGCCCCAGCGCCTCCGCCGCCGAACCCCGGACGCGGCCGCCCGGGTCGCCGCGGAGCACCTCGACCAGACCGTCGTGCGCGGCGACGTGACCGATCCGCCCCAGCGCCTTCGCCGTCAGGCCCCGCACCTCGTCGTCCGGATCGCCGAACCTCGCCAGCAGCGCGCCGATGGCGTCGGGGTGCCGGACCAGCCCCAGGGCGTTCGCCGCCGAGCGGCGGACCACGGCGTCCGGATCGGCGAGCACCTCGACCAGCGCGGGCACCGACCGCGGGTGGGCGATGGCGCCGAGCGCACTCGCCGCCGAACCCCGGACGTTCGACTCCTCGTCGCCCAGCCGTCCGAGGAGACCGTCGAGCGCATCGAGGTGACCGATCAGCCCCAGCGCGTTCGCCGCCGAGCCGCGGACCGCGGCCTCGGGATCGGCGAGTGCCTCGCCCAGAGCGGGCAAGGCGCCCGCGAAGCCGATCCGCCCGAGCGCGGTCGCGCAGGCCCCGCGGACCGCGGCGTCCTGGTCGCCGGCCATGGCGTCCTGCAGCGCGTCCACGTCCTGCTTCCCGCCGTGGCTCCCGAGCCAGTTGGCGCTGCGGCGGCGCGCCAGCGGGCTCTTCTTGAGCCGCAGCCATTCCCGCCGCAGCTCGGCGGCGGCCTCGTCGCGGTCGGGCCGCTGCTGGGCCGGCGCTTCCCGGCTCCGCCGGTGCGTCTGGCGGAGCCGCTGCAGCGTCTGGGCGTCCAGCGAGCCGTTCCACAGCGCGGCACTGACGCTTTCGGCGAAGTCCGGGTCCTTGGTGTTGAGCGTCCGGAGCAGGCCGTGCTGGACCCCATCGCGCAGCACGCTCGGCGGCAGGCTGGCCAGCGCCCCGGCCAGGCGGTCGCGCGTCTGCCGCCCGTCGGTGAAGCACTTGCCGAGCTGCCGCCACAGCGTCGCGCGGACAGCGTCGCCGAGGACGCTGCGGTTGGCGAGCAGGACGTCCACCAGCAGCTCGGGCGGCAGCGGCCGCGAGCGCGTGGCGAGCAGGCCGAGCACGGCGCCGTCCGGGTCGGCCTGCAGCCCCACCCAGTCGCCGAGGCACCGGTCCAGGAACTCGGGTGCCGTGGCGAGCGGCGGCGGGGTGGTCCCCTGCCACGCGAGGGCCAGGCCGAAGTCCACGAAGGCCGGGTGGATGAGGCTGTACCGGCCGTCGCCCGCGTCCCCGTCGGGCGCGACCATCTGCGTGTCCAGGAACGCCTTGACCGTGCGGGCGACGTCGCCGGCGTCGTCCCACACCCGGCCGAGCAGTGCGGTGACGTCCCGGGCGAGGAAGTCGGCGCTGCCCGTCCGGCCGGTGATCACGGCCAGCGCGGCCGCGCACAGCGCCGCCTCCATGCCGAGCCCGCGCTCGGCCGCGTCCTGTTCCGCCGCGGCGAAACGACCTTCGCTGCCGGGCCGGACCACGGTCGCGCGCAGCAGTTCCGCACGGCTGCGGGGGATCTTCCGGTGCTCGGTCGAGCGCGTGCCGACCAGCCAGTCGGTCAGCAGCGACAGCATGAACGGGTTCGACGCCACGCCCAGCAGGTCGCTCGACCTGATCTCGGCCAGCGTTTCGGCCGCCGCCCCGACGCGCATCCCGAGGTAGGCCTCGATGTCCCGCTCGCCGAGGGGCTCGATAGACAACGTCTGGAATTCGCGCAGGCCGATCCGCGCCGGGTCGATCTCGGTGCGGGAGGTCGCCAGCACCGTGAAGCCGTGCGAGCCCGTCAGCAGGTGCCAGAGGAACTTCCACTCGGCGGTGCCGGCGAATTCGCGTTCCAGTTCGTTCACCGCGTCGACCAGGAAAACCACGCGGTTCTGCTTGACGCGTGCCTTCCACAGCTTCTCCTCGACCTCCGCCGGGCGCCGTCCCCTGGCGAAGTCGGCCACGGTCGCGTCGGTCTCGCGGTGTTCCCTGAGCGTCTGGTTGTCGACGACGACGCACGGCCGGTCGCGGTCCAGCAGCGCCATCGCGTACCGCAGCACCGCGGTGCTCTTGCCGCTGCCCGCGCCGCCGGTCACCAGCCAGGTCTTGGGCCGGGGCCGGCCGCCGCCGGGCGTCGGAGCCGGCAACTGGTCCAGGAGCGCGCCGAAGCGGAGTCGTTCACCGGAGTCGTCGCCGGAGGTGTGCACGCGGAAGACGGGACGGAGGTACTGCTTGACGGTCCGGGCCGCCAGCCGGGCCCGCATCGCCTGGTACGGCGAGCCGTTCATTCATCCCCCGTGTGCATCGCGCCCCGTCCCGGCGACGGTGGCTACGCTGTCCGGGTTCGGCCCGGCGGGGAAAGGGGAGCCATGGCGGACGGCGACATCACCGTAGCGAAGCTGCTGACACTCGAGTACGAGCGGCTGAAGGACGAGCAGAAGACCCGCATCACGTTCCGCGACAACCTCGTCTACGCGACCCTGGCGTCGATGGCCGCGGTGATCGCCGCGACGTTGAGCGCGCGCGGGAACCTGGTCCTGCTGCTGCCGCCGGTCGCGCTCCTGCTCGGCTGGACCCACCTGGTCAACGACGAGAAGATCTCCGCGGCCAGCCGCTACATCCGTACGGAGCTGGCGCCGCGCCTGGCCGCCGATCTGCCGCCGGGGACGCCGGTGTTCGGCTGGGAATCGTTCCACCGCGCCGACGGGCGCCGCCGCCCGCGCAAGGCGTTGCAGCTGGCGATGGACCTGAGCCTGTTCTGCGGCGCCCCGGCGGCGGCGCTGGTGGTGTTCTGGTGCTCGGGACACCCGGGCCCGGTCACCCTGACGATCTCGGTGGTCGAAGCGCTGGCGGTGCTGGGACTGGCTACGCACCTGGTGACGTACGCGGACCTGGCAGCGGAACACCCGGCCGTTCCGGAACCGGCCCTCGAAGGGCGTGACGTGATCCACGACTAGTGGTCGCCACGCGCACGACCGCTGTTACGAGCGAACCGGGCCCGGCACCCCACCGGAGTGCCGGGCCGTCGGGCTCAGGAAGCCGGCAGGGCGGCCAGCCGCGCGGTGATCCGGTCGATGTCCGACGCCGCCGTCTCCTTGCGGGTCTTGATCTTGTCGATCACCGGGGCCGGGGCCTTCGCGATGAACGCCTCGTTGCCCAGCTTCGCTTCCGTCTGCGTCAGCTCCTTCCGAGCCGCCGCGAGGTCCTTCTCCAGGCGCTTGCGCTCCGCCGCCACGTCGACCGTGCCCGACAGGTCCAGTTCCACGGTCACCACGCCGTCGGCCAGTGCGACCTCCAGGGACGCGCTGGCCGCGAACTCGTCGGCCGGCGGGGTCAGGCGGACCAGGGAACGGATCGCCTCTTCGTGGCCGCCCGTGTAGCCCGCCAGGCGCGCGGCCACCTTCTGGCCCGGCTTCAGGCCCTGGTCGGCGCGGAAGCGGCGGATCTCCGTCACCAGCTTCTGGACGTCCGCCACGCGGGCGTCGGCCACCGCGTCCGCGTAGCCCGCCGGAGCCGCCGGCCACGCCGCGACGACCAGCGACTCGCCGCCCGTCAGCGCCGTCCAGAGCTTCTCCGTGATGAACGGGATGAACGGGTGCAGCAGGCGCAGGACCGTGTCCAGCACGTGGCCGAGCACCGACCTGGTCGCCGCGACCCGGGCGTCGTCGCCTTGGTACAGCTGGACCTTCGCCAGTTCCAGGTACCAGTCGCACAGCTCGTTCCAGGTGAACTGGTAGAGCGCGCCGGCCACCTTCGCGAACTGGAAGTCCTCGAACAGTCCGTCCACTTCGGACACCAGCGCGCCGAGGCGGCCCAGGATCCAGCGGTCGGCTTCGGTCAGCGCAGCAGCGTCGGGCAGCGGCGCCGCGACCGAAGCGCCGTTCATCATCGCGAACTTCGTGGCGTTCCACAGCTTCGTGCAGAAGTTGCGGGAGCCCGCCGCCCACTCGTCGGCCAACGCCATGTCCGCGCCCGGGTTCGCGCCGCGGGCCAGGGTGAAGCGGGTGGCGTCCGCGCCGTACGCGTCCATCCACTCCAGCGGGTCGATCACGTTCCCGCGCGACTTCGACATCTTCTTGCCGTTCGCGTCGCGGATCAGGCCGTGCAGGTACACGTGGTCGAACGGCTGCTTGCCGTCCATCTGGTGCACGCCGAACATCATCATCCGGACGACCCAGAAGAAGAGGATGTCGTAGCCGGTCGACAGCACGCTGGTCGGGTAGAACTTCGCGAGGTCGTCCGAAGCGGACGGCCAGCCCAGCGTCGACATCGGCCACAGGCCCGACGAGAACCACGTGTCCAGCACGTCCGGGTCCTGCGTCCAGCCGTCACCGGACGGCGGCTGCTCGTCCGGGCCGACGCACACGACTTCGCCGTCCGGGCCGTAGTACACCGGGATGCGGTGGCCCCACCACAGCTGGCGCGAGATCGTCCAGTCGTGCATGTTGTCGACCCAGTCGAAGTACCGCTTGCCCAGCTCCGGCGGGTGGATCTTCGTGCGGCCGTCGCGGACCGCGTCGCCGGCCAGCTTGGCCAGCTCCTCGACCTTGACCCACCACTGCAGCGACAGCCGCGGCTCGACCACCGTGTCGCACCGGGAGCAGTGCCCGACCGCGTGCACGTACGGCCGCTTCTCCGCGACGATCCGGCCCAGCTCCCGCAGGGCCGCGACCACCGCGGGCCGCGCCTCGAAGCGGTCGAGGCCCTGGAACGGACCGGGGACGGTGATCTCGGCGCGCTCGTTCATCACCGTGAGCATCGGCAGGTCGTGGCGGCGGCCGATCTCGAAGTCGTTCGGGTCGTGCGCCGGGGTCACCTTGACCGCGCCGGTGCCGAACTCGGGGTCGACGTGCTTGTCGGCCACGATCGGGATGCGGCGGCCGGTCAGCGGGAGCTCGACCTCGGTGCCGACCAGGTGCGCGTACCGCTCGTCGTCCGGGTGGACGGCGACCGCGGTGTCGCCCAGCATCGTCTCGGCGCGGGTGGTTGCCACCACGATGGCGTCGTCGCCGTCGCCGTAGCGGATCGAGACGAGTTCGCCGTCGTCGTCGTTGTGGTCGACCTCGATGTCCGACAGCGCCGTCTGGCAGCGCGGGCACCAGTTGATGATCCGCTCGGCGCGGTAGATCAGGCCCTCGTCGAAGAAGTTCTTGAACACCGTCTGGACGGCCTTGGAGAGGTTCTCGTCCATGGTGAAGCGCTCACGCGACCAGTCGACACCGTCGCCGAGGCGCTTCATCTGGCCCAGGATCTTGCCGCCGTACTCGGCCTTCCACTCCCAGACGCGCTCGACGAACTTCTCGCGGCCCAGGTCGTGGCGCGAAAGCCCCTCGCCGGCCAGCTGGCGCTCGACGACGTTCTGCGTCGCGATGCCCGCGTGGTCCATGCCCGGCAGCCACAGCACCTCGTAGCCCTGCATGCGACGGCGGCGGCTCATCGCGTCCATCAGGGTGTGGTTGAGGGCGTGGCCCATGTGCAGGGAACCGGTTACGTTCGGCGGCGGCAGTACGATCGAGAACGGCGGCTTCTCCGACGAGGCGTCGGCCGTGAAGTACCCGGCCGCTACCCAGCGGTCGTACATCGGTGCTTCCTCGGCGGCCGGGTCCCAGGCACCCGGAAGGTCGGTGGTCTGCTGCGGAGCGTTCTCGGTCACAATGGACAAGTCTACGAACCCGTCACGGCGGGTCACCCAGGGGGAAGGCACTCGGGATGGCACAGCCTCAGCAGCCGCAGGATCCGGACGACCGGCGCCTCGAGACGCACCCGGACCTGATGAACCCGGACTGGCAGAAGTTCGCCGAGCGGGACGCCTGGCTGGGCGCCAAGAAGGACCTCAAGAAGCGCCGCAAGCGGGAGCAGCGCGCGGGCGGCCACCAGCGGCCGGGAGAGAGCCGCTGGCCGGGCGTGCTGGCCCTGCTCATCGTGGTCGGCCTGGTCGCCGCCGCGATCATCGTGCACCAGATCCAGGGCGTCGGTGTCAACGAGGACCCGTTCGTCTTCTTCGGCGTCAGCGCGTAGCTCCCTGATCCACCCCGGAGCGGGGTGTGTCACACCCAGATACACAGTCTGAACTGAACAGTTAAACTGTGTGCATGGGCGAAGTACCTCCGCACGTGGCCGAGAGCGCCGGCTGGATCCGCGGGGTCGTCGGGCAGCTGCACCGGCGGCTGCGCCAGGTCGACAACGCCGGGATCCTCACGCCGTCGCAGTCCGCCGTGCTCAACCGGCTGCACCGCGAGGGCCCGGCCACCCAGGGTGAGCTGGCCGCGGCCGAGCACGTGCGGCAGCAGTCCATGGCCGCCACCCTCGGTGTGCTCGACGAGCTCGGCTACCTCGCCCGCACGCCCGATCCCGCCGACCGGCGGCGCGTGGTGATCAGCCTTTCCGACGCGGGGAGCGACACCGTGCGCGGCATCCTCCAGCACCGCGAAGAGTGGCTGGCCCAGGCACTGCTGGACGAGCTGTCCCCCGCCGAACTCGACGCCGTCACGCGCGCGCTGCCGTTGCTCCAGCGCGTCGCCCAGCACTGAAGGAGTCCTCACGGCCACCGTCACCGCCCCCGCCAAGTTCGGCGCCCGCCTGGTCACCCCGCTGGTGGCCGGCGCGGTGCTCAACCCGATCAACTCCACCCTGATCGCCGTGGCGCTCGTGCCGATCGGGCAGAGCTTCGGCGCCGGTCCTGGCCAGACCGCCTGGCTGATTTCGGCGCTGTACCTCGCCACCGCGGTCGGGCAGCCGGTGGTCGGGCTGCTGGTGGACCGCTACGGCGCCCGCCGCGTCCTGCTGGGCGGCGCGACGCTGGTGATCATCGCCGGGATCGCGGGCATGATCCCGCTCTCGGTGGGCTGGCTGACCGGCGTGCGGGTCGTGCTCGGCCTGGGTACGTGCGCCGGCTTCCCGGCCGCGATGGCCGTGCTGCGCCACCACGCCGAAGCGAGCGGCCAGGGCGTGCCCGCCCGCGTGCTTTCGGTGCTGTCGATGTCCGCGCAGACGGTGATGGTGATCGGCCCGACGCTGGGCGGCGTGCTGATCGGCCTGTTCGGCTGGCCCGCGATCTTCGCCGTCAACATCCCGCTCGCCGGGCTGTCGCTGGTGCTGGCATGGGCGTGGGTGCCGAAGGACGACCGCGGCGCGCGCACCGCCACCCGGATCGACGTGCTCGGCATCGCGCTGTTCTCGGCGACGCTGCTGGCACTGCTGTTCTTCCTGATGGACCCGGGTGCCGAAGTCTGGCTGCTCGCGGTCGTCGCGGCCTTCGGAACCGCCTTCACGCTCGTCGAGCTGCGGCGCGACACGCCGTTCCTCGACCTGCGGATGCTCGCGGCCAACCGGGCGATCCTGCGCACCTACCTGCGGCAGGCGCTGAGCTTCATGGCCATCTACGCGATCATGTTCGGCTACGTCCAATGGCTCGAGACCGCGAGGCAGCTCTCCGAAGAGGCCGCCGGGCTGATGCTGCTGCCGATGTCGGGCACGGCGGTCTGCGCGGCGGCCTTCTCCGGGCGCGCGTCCGGGATCAAGGCGCGGCTGCTCACCGTCGCCCTCGCCCTGGCCGGTGGCTCGGCGCTGCTGCTGCTCGTCCACGACGGCACCTGGACCGGCGCGCTGCTCGCCCTGGCCGCGTTGTTCGGCCTGGCGCAGGGCCTGACCAGCGTCGCGAACCAGACGACGCTCTACCGCGAGGCGCCCGCCGAGCAGATGGGCACCGCGAGCGGCCTCTTCCGCACGGCCCAGTACCTGGGCGCGATCGTGGCCTCGACGCTCATCGCCCTCTGCTACGGCCCGCACGCCGACTCGGCGGGGCTGCACCGGCTGGCGATCGCCCTGGTCGTGATCAGCGCGCTGCTGCTCGTCGTCACCGTCGCCGACAAGGGACTCGAGCGCGACCCCCGTTAGCGCGCACGTTCATCGAAGCGCACGATGAACGCATGACCCGTGAAGCGCCGGCACAGGACGTGGACGAGACCCGCCTCGAGGTGGGCAAGCCGAAGGGCTGGGCGGCCGGGATACCCGGGGTCGCCGTGTCGCTCGCGCGCAGCGTGGAGCAGATGGGCACCGGCCGGACGATCAAGGCGCTGCGGCTACTCAACCAGCGCGAAGGCTTCGACTGCCCGGGCTGCGCGTGGCCGGAACCGCGCGAGGTCGACGGCGAGAAGCGCAAGCTGGCCGAGTTCTGCGAAAACGGCGCCAAGGCCGTCGCCGAGGAGGCCACGAAACGCCGGGTGGACCGCGGCTTCTTCGCGAAGCACCCGATCGAGGACCTCCGCGCCAAGACCGACTACTGGCTCGGCCAGCAGGGCCGGATCACCGAGCCCTTCGTGCTCCGCGAAGGTGCGACGCACTACGAGCCGATCTCCTGGGAAGACGCGTTCGAGCTGGTCGCGAGCGAGCTGAAGGCGCTGACCGACCCGAACGAGGCGTTCTTCTACACCTCGGGCCGCACCAGCAACGAGGCCGCGTTCCTCTACCAGCTGATGGTGCGTTCCTTCGGCACCAACAACCTGCCGGACTGCTCCAACATGTGCCACGAGTCCTCGGGCGCGGCGCTGTCGGCCACCACCGGCGTCGGCAAGGGCTCGGTGAGCCTGGCCGACATCCACAAGGCGGACCTGATCGTCGTCGTCGGGCAGAACCCGGGCACCAACCACCCGCGGATGCTCTCGGCGCTGGAGGTCGCCAAGGGCAACGGCGCGAAGGTCATCGCCGTGAACCCGCTGCCCGAAGCCGGGCTGATGCGGTTCAAGAACCCGCAGAACGTCCGCGGCGTCGTCGGCAAGGGGACGCCGCTGGCCGACGAGTTCGCCCAGATCCGCCTCGGCGGCGACCTGGCGCTGTTCCAGGCCGTCGGGCACCTGCTGCTCAAGTGGGAGGAGGAGGCGCCGGGCGCGATCATCGACCGCGAGTTCGTCGCCCACGCCACCGACGGCTTCGACGACTACGCGAAGCACCTGCGGGAGATCGACTGGCCGGAGGTCGAGCGCGCCACCGGGCTGCCGCGCGAGCAGATCGAGCGCGTCGCGCGGCTGATCGCCTCCTCCGAGCGCACGATCTACTGCTGGGCGATGGGCCTGACGCAGCACAAGCACGCCGTGCCGACGATCTCGGAGATCGCGAACCTGGCGCTGGTGCGCGGGATGATCGGCAAGCCGGGCGCGGGCCTGTGCCCGGTGCGCGGGCACTCGAACGTGCAGGGCGACCGCACGATGGGCATCTGGGAGAAGATGCCGCAGTCGTTCCTGGACGCCCTCGCCGCCGAGTTCGGCATCGACGTCCCCCGCGAGCACGGCCTGGACACCGTCGACTCGATCCGCGCGATGCGCGACGGCCGCGGCAAGGTCTTCTTCGCCGTCGGCGGCAACTTCGCGTCGGCGACCCCGGACACCGACGCCACCGAGAAGGCGCTCGAGTCGTGCTCGCTGACCGTCCACGTCTCGACGAAGCTGAACCGGTCGCACGTCGTGCACGGCCGCACCGCGCTGGTCCTGCCGACGCTCGGGCGCACCGAGCGGGACGTCCAGGCGGGCGGCGAGCAGTTCGTCACGGTCGAGGACTCGATGTCGCAGGTGCACACCTCGCGCGGCCGCCTCGAGCCGGCGAGCGAGCACCTGCTCTCGGAGGTCGCGATCGTCAGCCGGCTCGCCGAGCGGCTCTTCGGCGCGGGCCACGCGGTGCCGTGGCGGACGTTCGAGACCGACTACGACCTGATCCGCGACCACATCGCGCGGGTCGTGCCGGGCTGCCAGGACTACAACCGCCGCGTCCGCGAGCCGGACGGGTTCGTGCTGCCGCACGCGCCGCGCGACTCCCGCGAGTTCACCGGCACCGCCACCGGCAAGGGCAACTTCACGGTCTCGGAGCTGGAGTACCCGCAGGCGCCCGAAGGCCGGCTGCTGCTGCAGACGATGCGCAGCCACGACCAGTACAACACCACGATCTACGGTCTGTCCGACCGCTACCGCGGGATCGAGAACGCCCGCCGGGTCGTGCTGGTCAACCCCGGCGACATCGCGGCGCTCGGCCTGACCGACGGCGGCCTGGTGGACCTCGTCTCCGAGTGGCGCGACGGCGACCGCCGGGCACCCGCGTTCCGGGTCGTGGCCTACCCGACGGCCCGCGGCTGCGCGGCGGCGTACTTCCCGGAGGCGAACGCGCTGGTCCCGCTGGACTCGGTGGCGGACAAGTCGAACACGCCGGTGTCCAAGGCGATCGTGGTGCGGCTCGAGCCCCGGTCCTGACGCGCCGGGGCGGCGGGGAAGCCGCGGCCGCACCGAGCGCCCCCGGGTGCAGCGCGCCACCGCAGGCGCCGTTGGCCGGCGGGCCGCCGGAGGCGATGATCCCGGCCGCGCGCCGACGGCGGCGGGTCGCTCCGGCGGAAGCCCGCGGCGAGCACGTTCGCCGCCACCACCCACCCCGCGTTCCGGCCACGGGTCCCTTCCCGGTCCTTCGGGAGGATGCCGGAAGCGCGCGCCACCGTCCGCGGGTTTCGCCGCGGGCGCACCGCTCAGCCGCGGTAGTCGCGCTGCAGGGTGTCGGTCATCCCGGTGACCACGGCCTGGACGTCGTCGAGGGTCGCCGGCGGGATCAGTGCCGCCTCGGTGCCGCCGTCGGCGATGGCCAGGCCCAGGACGACGTTGCCGGAGCGGACGGCGGCCCACTGCTCGGAGAACCCGGCCTCGTCGCCGACACCGGTGGCGAGCCGGACGCCCGAGTGGTCGCCGAGCGCGTCGGTCATCAGCTGGGTGGCCTGGGAAGCGGCGGTGGCGGTGTCGGAGTCGGTGAACCGCACGACGGCGATCGTGACGACCCGGTAGTCCTGCATGTTGGGCTTCCCGCCGCCGAGGTCGCGGGCGAACAGGCGCTTGCAGCCGGTGAGGTCGTTGCCCTCGGTCGAGCGGTCCTGCGGCACCACCTTGGCGTCGGCCGTCTTGACCGAATCGGGCGGGACTTCGACGGTCCCCGGGGCCAGCCGGGTGCGGGTGTCGGCGCCGGGCAGCTTGCAGGCGTCGATCGGCTCGGGGTAGTGCGCCGTGCCGGACGCCGACTGGCACCCGGCGCACAGAACGGCGGAAGCGAGGACCGGAAGGAACCACCCTCCGCGGGCAACGCTGATGCGCATGAGTCCCGGACTTTCCTTATTTCCTGAAATCGACTTTCCGGTTCGCCACCGGTCCGGTGATCTTTTCCGGTCCGCCGCGCGGTGCTGCCGCCGACGGTCATCGCACCCTGCCTCACCAGGCAGGCAGCGTCAAGACCAGTCACCCCGGCGGTCCGCCGTGGTCCGGTCGGCGGAAAACCACATTGCGCGGCTTCGCGGAAAAACTTCGCGCGATTTCACGAAATCCGGCGCCGGGCGCCGATCAATTCACGCAGACGACCCCGCCCGACGTGATCGGCTCGTCGCCGGCGGCCGGGGCACCCCCGCCGCCCGCCGCGCCGGGGCCCGCGTACACCGTGCCGAGCACGACCTCGATGTGCCCGGCGGGCACCGCCGCGGACTCCTGGGTGGTCAGCCCGCCCAGCAGCCGCGCCACCTCGGCGCCCCGGTCCTTCAGCTCGGCGCCGAACCGGACCACCGACGTCCGCCGCGCGGCCGTGTTGCCGGTCGTGCCGGGGGTGAACCCCTTGTCGCGCAGCAGGCCGGACACGCGCGCCGCGAGCCCTTCCCGCGGCCCCGCGTTCGAGACGTCGACGGTGGGCCCCTGCCCCGGCCCCGGCGACGGCGGTGGCGCGACCGGCCCGATCAGGCTCGCCGCGAACGCCTTGACCGCGGCCGGGTCGACCTGCACCGCCGTCAGCCGGTGGTCGGCGGGGTCGTAGCGGTAGTCCGGGTTGACGATCGGGATCGTCTCGAACTGGATGCCACCGCCGCTGACCCCGCGCAGCTGGGCGACGAAGTCGAGCAGGTTCCACGAGGCGTCGAGCACCACCGAGCGCTTCACCGCCTCGATCAGGTCCGAAAGCTTGCCGGGGTCGCCCAGCGTGCCCGCTGACAGCACCTGCCGCGCCAGCCCGGCGAGGAAGACCTGCTGGCGGCGGACGCGGTCGAAGTCGCCGCCCCGGAGGTTGTCCCGCTGCCGGACGAAGGCGAGCGCGTCGGCGCCCGAAACCCGCTGCGGCCCGGCCGGGAAGTCCGCGCCCGAGTTCCGGTCCTGGGTGGCCGCGTTGAGGCAGACGTCGACGCCGCCGACCGCCTTGCTGATCTCGGCGAAGCTGAGCAGGTTGACTTCGGCGAAGTGGTCGATCTTGACGCCGGTGAGGTCCTCGACGGCCTGCCGCGTCGCGCGTCGCCCGGCGGTGAGGGCGCTCTGGTCGATCTTCGCCTTGTCGGTCTCGCCCGCGGTGCGCAGCCGGCGCGCCTCGGCGGCCTTCGCGCGCCCGAACGCGGCGTTGATCTTGCCCCGGCCGCCGGGCATCGACACGTAGCTGTCACGCGGGACGGAAAACGCTTTCACCTGCTTGGTCCCGTTCGGGATCCGCAGCACGATCAGGGTGTCGGTGAGGTCGTCGCCGTTGGCACCGACCCGCAGTTCGCGGAGCATCTCCGGCGACAGCGGGTTGCCCTGGGGGTCGGTGCGGGCGTCCCGGCCGACGAGCAGGACGTCGAGCGAGCCGTCGGCGGGCTGCTCCCCCGGGCTGGTCTCGCCGTCCGCGTCGATCACGCTGTCGCGCGTGACTTCGTCGAGGGCCTTCAGGTTCGCGTAGCCGTACGCCGTGCCGCAGAAGACGACCAGCGCCAGCCCGGAGACGACGATCTTGCCCAGTGGGTGCACGCCCTACCGACGTCTCCCGCGCGCCGGCTGCTGCACGGGTGAGGCAGGTCACATCCGCAGGTGCGAGGCGCCGTTGAGGTCGAGGATCGCGCCGGACGCCCAGGTCGCTTCGGCGGACGCCAGGTAGACGACGGCCGCGGCGACCTCCTCGGGGGTGCCGACCCGGCCGAACGGGCTCTGCGCGCGCAGGGCGTCGTCGATCCGGTCCGCCACCCGCTCGGTGGCCGTGAAGCCGGGCGCGACCGACGTCACGGAGATGCCGTGCGGCGCGAGGGAAACGGCGAGCGACTGGCCGAGCGCGTGCAGCGCCGCCTTGCTCGCGCCGTACGCCGGGTGGTCGGGCTCGCCCTTGAACGCCCCGCGCGACCCGATGTTGACGATCCGGCCCGGTGCGCCGCGCCCGATGAGGTGCCGGGCGACGCAGTAGCTCAGGTTCGCGGCGCCCACGAGGTTGACGTCGAGGGTGCGCCGCCAGATCCGCTGCCAGTCCGCGTAGGACACCGCGCCGACCGGGTGCGCGGTCTCGGCCGAAGTCGCGACGGCGGCGTTGTTGACCAGCACGTCGACCCCGCCGAGCCCGGCTTCGGCGGCGTCGGCGATCTTCCGCGCCGCCTCCGGGTCGGCGAGGTCGCCGCTGATCAGCAGGTGCCCGGCGCCGGGCAGCTGCGAAAGCGTTTCCTCGGCGTCCGCGGCGCGGTGTCCGTAGTGGACGGCCACCCGGTCACCCCGCGCCGCGAACGCCGTGGCCACCGCGCGCCCGATGCCGCGGGACGCGCCGGTGACGAGAACTCCGTTGCTCATCCGAAAAGCTGTACCAGCTTCAGGAACAGCTGGTACACGCCGTACCCGAACGGGAGCACGACCCACGCCCAGGTCAGCACGATCAGCGGCACCCGGCCGGGCTTCGACGTCGAAGGCTCGCTCATCGGGCTTCACTCCTCGCGGCCGCCGGGGCGGGTTCGTGGTACTTCTCCTTGACCGGCCGGACCAGCTCGTTGGCCACGAAGCCGACCACCAGCAGGCCGATCATGATGTAGAACGACAGCTCGTACAGCGCCGGGCCGGACTTGCCCGCCGCCTTCTGGCTGTCGGCGATCCGGTTGACGATCAGCGGGCCGAGCACACCGGCCACCGACCACGCGGTGAGCAGCCGGCCGTGGATCGCGCCGACCTGGTAGGTGCCGAAGAGGTCCTTCAGGTACGCCGGGATCGTCGCGAACCCGCCGCCGTAGAAGGACAGGATCACCATCGCGCACAGGATGAACACGAGCTTCGACGAGTTCTCCGTGAGCGCGATCACCAGGTACAGCAGCGCGCCGGCGCCGAGGTAGGTGCGGTAGATGTTCTTGCGCCCGACCAGGTCCGAAGTGGACGACCAGACGAACCGGCCGAGCATGTTGCACAGCGACAGCAACGCGACGAAACCCGCCGCCGCGGCCGTGCCGACCGGGGTCGAGGTGCTCTTGAAGAAGTCGACGATCATCGGGGACGCCTTCTCCAGGATCCCGATGCCCGCGGTGACGTTGAAGCACAGCACGACCCACAGGCACCAGAACTGCGGCGTCTTGATCGCGTTGGCGGCCGAGACGTTCGCCGTGCTGATCATCGCCTTGCCGTGGTCGGTCTTCGGCTCCCAGCCCGCCGGCTTCCAGTCGTCGGCAGGCACCCGCACGAGCAGCCAGCCCATCGACATGAACACCGCGTAGACGACGCCGTGCACCAGGAACGCCGTCGCGATGGTGCCCGTGGTCGGCGTGGTGCCGAGCATCGACGACGACCACGGCGAGGCGATCAGCGCGCCGCCGCCGAAGCCCATGATCGCGATGCCGGTGGCCATGCCCGGCCGGTCCGGGAACCACTTGATCAGCGTCGACACCGGCGAGATGTAGCCGATGCCGAGCCCGACGCCGCCGATCCCGCCGTAGCCGAGGACGACCAGCCAGAACTGCCCGGTCGCCACGCCCAGCGCGGAGACCAGGAAGCCGCTGGCGAAGCAGCACATCGAGACGAACATCGCCCAGCGCGGGCCGTTCTTCTCCACGAGCGTGCCGCCGAAGGCCGCGGACAGGCCGAGCATGACGATGCCGAGCTGGAACGGCAGCGAGCTCTGCGTACCGTTGAGGTGCAGCGTCTTCTCGAGCGGGGTCTTGAACACGCTCCACGCGTAGGCCTGCCCGATCGACAGGTGTACCGAAAGGGCCGCCGGCGGCACCAGCCAGCGCGTCCAGCCTGGGGGTGCCACGATCCGGGATCGGTCCAGGAAGCCGAGAGCCATCGGTTCCCTCCGTAGAGTGGGGATGATGGAGGGAATGTATTACTAAATACCCGGTGTTGCACCAGTGGAGTGTCAAACTTCCGGGCGGAGAAGGGTGAACGGATGGGCAGGGTGACCGTGCGCAGGCCGGTGCGGCGGATTTCCGCGACCGGGGACCGGCGCCGTCCCGACGCGCTCGCCGCCGAAGAGCCCCTGGAGCTGCGGGTCGGCGGCAAGGCGCTCGCCGTCACCATGCGCACCCCCGGCCACGACGTCGAGCTGGCGCACGGCTTCCTGCTGTCCGAAGGCGTGATCGGCGGCCGCGAGGACGTCGCGGTCGCGCGCTACTGCGACGGCGTCGACGACCAGGGCCGCAACACCTACAACGTCCTCGACATCGCGCTGGCCGCCGGGGTGGCCCCGCCGGACACCGGCGTCGAGCGCAACTTCTACACCACCTCTTCGTGTGGTGTCTGCGGCAAGGCCGCGCTCGACGCGGTCAAGCTCAAGACCCGCTTCTCCCCCGCCGAAGCACCCTTCGCCGTGAAGACCGAAACCCTGGCCGGGCTGCCGGACGCGCTGCGCGCCCGGCAGAAGGTGTTCGCCAGCACCGGCGGCCTGCACGCGGCGGCGCTGTTCGCCCCGGACGGCGAGCTCGCGGTCGTCCGCGAAGACGTCGGGCGGCACAACGCGGTCGACAAGGTGCTCGGCTGGGCCGTCCTCGACGGGCGGGTGCCCGCGCCCGGGTACGGCCTCCTGGTGTCCGGGCGCGCGTCGTTCGAACTGGTGCAGAAGGCCGCGATGGCCGGCATCGGCCTGCTGGCCGCGGTGTCCGCGCCGTCGTCGCTGGCCGTCGAGCTGGCCGAGGAGAACGGCATGACGCTCATCGGGTTCCTGCGCGGCGACTCGATGAACCTCTACACCGGCGACCACCGCGTCTTGGTCTAACGCTGCCTGGTCTAGGCGGACGCGACCCAGTTGCCGTGGAAGCCGTTGGGCACGCGGTCGGGCAGGTGGATCGCCGCCACGGTCTCCAGCGTGCCCGCGTCGAGCACCGTGAGGTCGCTGCGCTGCGAGGCCGGGTCGTAGACGAAGCCCATCAGGACGCCGTCGTCTTCGGCCGCGTCGTCGTGGCGCGGCACGAACACGAACTCGCCCGGCTGCCGGCCGCCGCCGAACGCGCGCTCCTCGCGGGCGCCGGTGCGGAAGTCGTGCTTGAACAGGGAGCTGCCCGGGTTCGCGTCGCCGTCGGTCGAGACCGCGTAGCCGTAGCGGTGGTGCCGGCCGACGAGCCGCTCGTCGACGCGCGGGAACTCCTGGCCCCGGTCGTCGAGCCGCTCCTCGATGACCTTGCCCGCGTTGAGGTCGACGGTCCAGCGGTCCAGCGTCGGGCCGCCCTCGCCCGGGCCGTGCAGCTGCCGGTCGAACATCTTCGGGTGGCGCACGACGTCGAGCACGACGCTGTCGCCGTCGTCGTAGGCGTTGAGCGGGTGGAAGACGTAGCAGGGCTCGACGTCGAACCAGCGGACGTCGCGGCTCTGGCCGTCCCGCGGCATGACGCCGATCCGCGCGGGGTACTTCTCGTTCCAGCGGTAGGGCAGGCCGCCGTTGGCGCCGATCTTGTTCGCCATCATCGCGGACACCGGGTCCGGCACGCGGACCTTGCCGACCATCGCCGACACGACGAGCTTCGCGGGCGTCCGCAGCGCGCTCGGCACGGAGGCCGAGACCGCCATCTCCGCGTTGAACGTCACCGGCAGGTCGTAGAACACGACGTACTTCTCGGTCAGCGAGAAGTCGTGCATCATCGGTGACCCGGTGACTTCGACGTCGACGACGCGGCGGGCGCGGCCGGCCGCGTCGATCACCGAGTACTGGACCTTGTTGCCCATGCCGAAGAAGTACGAGACGGCGTGCAGCTCGCCGGTGCGGGGGTCGCGCTTGGGGTGGGCGGTGTAGCCGCCCGGGAGCGTGCCGTCGAAGTCGCAGCGGCCGGCGGTGTCGAGCTCGTCGGTCAGCTCGTAGATCGGCGCGCCCGCCTCGACCAGTGCGAGCGTCTTGCCGGCGTGGCCGATGACGTTGGTGTTGGCGCCGAGCGCGTCCAGGCCGCAGAACCGGCTCGCGTCCTCGCCGTTCAGCGTCGCCGTCACCGACTGGTTGCGCACCCAGCGGTTGCGGTACCACTCGGCCTTGCCGTCGCGCAGGCGCACGCCGTGGACCATGCCGTCGCCCATGAACCAGTGGTAGGCCGCCGGGTCCACTTCGGACAGCGGGTTGGGGCCGTTGCGCAGGTAGCGGCCGTCGAGGAACTCGGGGATCCGCCCGGTGACGGCGAGCTCGGTGATCGTGTGCTCCCGGCTGACCGGGGCGAAGTTTCCTTCGAGGAACTTGTTGCCCATTGCGTGACCCCTCCGCGCCTTCCATAACTCGGTTATGGATACAGGTATAACAGGGTTATGGGATACTGGCAAGCATGAGCCCGAAACCGCGCGCGACCGACGTCAAGGCCCGGCTCGTCGAGGCCGCCATCCGGCTGCTCGACGAAGGCGGCCCGGAAACCCTGCAGGCCCGCAAGCTGGCCGCGGAGGTCGGCGTCTCGACGATGGCGGTGTACACGCACTTCGGCGGCATGGCCGCGCTGGTCGACGAGGTGGCCCGCGCCGGCTTCCTGCGGCTTTCGGAGTGGCTGGCCGAGGTCGGCGAGACCGGCGACCCGGTCGCGGACATCTTCAGCCTCGCCCGCACCTACCGGCAGGCGGTCGCCGAGCAGCCCCAGCTGTTCGCGGTCACGTTCGGCCAGTCCGCACCCGGCGGCAAGCGCGCGACGCTGTCCGACCTCACCACCGAGGAGGGCCGCGAGGCCGCTCCGGAGGGCCTGGAGGCGTTCGAGCACATCGTCCGGGCCACCGAACGGGCCATCGAGGCCGGCCGCTTCCGGCCCGCGGACAAGTACCAGGCGGCCGCCCAGCTGTGGAGCGCGCTGCACGGCTTCGTCACCCTGGAGGCGTCCGGGCACTTCGGGCCCGGTGAACAGGGCATAGACCACATTTTGATACCCCTCGGCATCACGCTCGCCGTGGGTCTCGGGGACACTGTGGACCGGGCCGAACGCTCCACCGACGCCGCGAAGGCGGCTTGGCGCGCGAGGACCCGAAACGCCGGGCAGGGTGGGAACGACTAACCCGGCGAGCGGGACGCGAGGGGAACGCGGAGCGGGTGCGCGGCGTCCTATGGGAGCAGGCGGGGGACGGAGACAGGTGAACGAGGAAAACGGGGACGCGGAGCACGCGGGCGGTGGGGACCAGCCGCAGCCCGCGAAGGCGGTCGCGGAGGCGGCGGTCCAGGGCGCGCGGCGCTGGCTGAGCCGCCGCTCGGTGCTGATCGCGGGCGCGTCGGGGCTGGCCGTGACCGGGCTGGCCGTGGGCACGGCGACCGGCAAGCTGCCGTTCAGCCAGGCCCTGCAGCGCACGCTGGGCGTGACGTCGTCGAACCCGACGACCCAGCTGGGCAGCACCCGCGTGGAGCGCGTCTACTCCGCCGCGCGCGGCCGGATGGTCGACCTGGTGTTCATCCTGCCGTCGAAAACCCCGCCGAAGGGGCTGCCGATGTCGCTCGTGCTGCACGGCCTGCACGGCAACGCCCGCAGCGCGGCCCCGACCGGCACGCTCAAGCAGCTCGCCAGCGACGTCGCCCGCAAGGCGGTCCCGGCGTTCGGCTTCGTGGCCGTCGACGGCGGCGACAACTACTGGCACCAGGTCCACCCGGGCGACGACCCGATGGCGATGCTGCTGGAGGAGGTCCCGCAGTGGCTGCGGGCCCGCGGCTTCGCCGGCCCGACCGGCCTGCCGTTCGCGTGCACGGGCATCTCGATGGGCGGCTTCGGCGCCCTGGTCTACACCCGCCGCCGCGTCGAGCGGCGCCAGCCGCCGTCCGCCGTGGCGACGCTGGCCCCGGCGCTGATCACGTCGTGGCCGGAGATGGCCAAGCGCCACATCTTCCCCGACATCCAGGACTGGACGGCCCTGGACCCGCTGCGCCACGTCGACGAGACCAAGGGCGTCCCGAACGGCATCTGGTGCGGCACGGAGGACTCGTTCATCACCGGCGTCCGCCGCTACATCGACGCGGCCCGCCCGGCGGTGGCCCACACCGCGCACGGCAAGCACGGCGACCCGTTCAACCGGACGGTGGTCCCGAGCCTGATCAGCTTCCTCGGCAAGCACGTCCCCCGCACCGACTGAGCCGGGTCGGACGCGAGCTCAACCGCAGCGGAAGTGGACCCGCGTCGTCGTCCGGCCCGGGATCCAGTACGTCCGGACCAGGTCGGCCAGCCGGTTCACCAGCAGCAGGCCGCGCCCGCCCGGCGTCGACGCGGGCGGCGGGATGCGACCGGCCAGCGGGTCGGTGATGGTGCCGGCGTCGGTCACCTCGCCGACCACCTCGTCCGGCGGCGCCCAGAGCCGCAGGACGCCGGTGCCGCCGCCGTAGAGCACGCTGTTCGTCGTCAGCTCGGCGATCGCCAGGGCGAAGTCGTCTCGCCGCGGCCGGCGCAGGCCGTGCCGGGCCGCCCAGATCTCCGCGTAGCCGCGCAGCGACGCCAGCTGGGCGATGTCGAACGAGTGCTCCACCGCGCCCGGCGGGGGCTCCAGCGGGCGCCTCAGCTCCGCGCGGACGCCTTCGGGGTCGAAGCGCGGGCTTTCGAACGGGCCCGCCGGTCCCCACAGCTCGGCGTGGGTGCGCTCGGCGTCGGCCAGCATCGACGGGGCCAGCGCCGCGACGTCGTACGGGCACAGCACCGCCAGGTCGCGGTCCGCGAACGCGCGGTTGAGCAGGGCCTCGTGCTCCACGCACGCCAGGTATTCGGCGTCGGTGCGGCCGGCCCAGACGGGCTCGCCGACGATCCGCACCGGGCCGGCGTGCTCGGCGGGCAACATCGACGGCAGGATGGCGGCGGGGTTGCGGCCCGCTCGGCTCAAGTCGATCAGCCGGACTTCGCCGGCCCGGCGGTCCAGGGCCTTCTCGACGAGCAGGAGGTTGCGCCCGGGAACGGCGACGACCACCGGCTCACCGCGGTCGAGGCCTTCGAGCAAGAACGGAACGACACCGTCGAGGTACTCAGCGTCACCACGGTAGAAAAGTGCGCGATGCCGGAGCGGTCCGAGGGCATCTGCCACGCGGGAGCAATACCCACCCGGTCACCCCGTCAAACGCCCCCGGACGACGGGTCTTCACTCCACCCAACGGCCGACGACCGAGATCAGCCAGAAGCCGACCAGGGTCGCGAGCGCGAACAGGACCACCCAGTTGACCAGCTGACGTCGCTCGGTCGCACCACGAGCCTGCCACAGCCCGTAACCGCCCACGAGGAACAGCGGCACCGGGATCAGCGGCAACGGCGACAGCCGGGACACCACGGCCACGACGCACGTACCGGTGCACACCGCCAGCACGCCCATCAGAACGCGGTTGAGCCACGGGTACCGCTCGAAGACCGACGCGATCACGCGTTCGCTCAGCTCGCGGAACCCGAGGACCGGCCCCGCGGCCACCGGTTCGGTGGCCGGGGCCGGTGGCGGCGGCGCTTGCACGCCACCACCGGGGGTGGTGCCCCCGGTACCCGGGAAAGAGTCAGCAGTCATTCAGCTTTTCCTGTCGGTCTCCGGGCCCGGAGTGGCCCGGAGACGGCCGGCGTCAGGCCGACTTTTCGCCGCGCTCGCTGCGCGCGCGCCGAGTCGGCTGCCGGGCGACGATCGTCGGGTTCACGTTCTCCCGGACGGTCTGCTCGGTGATGACGACCTTCGCCACGTCGTCGCGGCTCGGGATGTCGTACATGACCGGCTGCAGCACCTCTTCCATGATGGCGCGCAGCCCGCGGGCACCCGTACCCCGCAGGACCGCCTGGTCGGCGATGGCCTCGAGCGCGGTCTTGGTGAACTCGAGCTCGACGTTGTCCATCTCGAAGAGCTTCTTGTACTGCTTCACCAGTGCGTTGCGCGGCTGGGTCAGGATGTTGACCAGCGAGTCCTTGTCCAGGTGGTTCACCGTCGCCACGACCGGGAGGCGGCCGATGAACTCCGGGATCAGCCCGAACTTGATCAGGTCCTCGGGCATGGTGTCGGAGAAGACGTCGCTCTCCTCGATCTCGGACTTGGTGCGGATCTCCGCGCCGAAGCCGAGGCCGCGCTTGCCGACCCGCTCGTTGATGATCTTCTCCAGCCCGGCGAACGCGCCGGCCACGATGAACAGCACGTTCGTCGTGTCGATCTGGATGAACTCCTGGTGCGGGTGCTTGCGGCCGCCCTGCGGCGGGACCGAAGCGGTGGTGCCCTCGAGGATCTTCAGCAGCGCCTGCTGGACGCCCTCGCCGGACACGTCCCGGGTGATCGACGGGTTCTCGCTCTTCCGGGCGATCTTGTCGACCTCGTCGATGTAGATGATCCCGGTCTCGGCCCGCTTGACGTCGTAGTCCGCCGCCTGGATGAGCTTGAGCAGGATGTTTTCGACGTCCTCGCCGACGTACCCGGCCTCGGTGAGCGCCGTGGCGTCCGCGATGGCGAACGGCACGTTCAGCAGCTTCGCCAGGGTCTGCGCGAGGTAGGTCTTGCCGCACCCGGTGGGGCCGAGCATCAGGATGTTCGACTTCGCGAGCTCGACCGACTCCTCCTTGGAGTCCTTCGGGCCGGCCTTGTCGTCCGCCTGGATCCGCTTGTAGTGGTTGTAGACCGCTACCGCGAGCGTCCGCTTGGCGTCTTCCTGACCGATGATGTACTGCTCGAGGAACTCGTGGATGTCGGCGGGCTTGGGCAGCTCGTCGAGCTTGACGTCGCCGGCCTCGGCCAGCTCCTCCTCGATGATCTCATTGCAGAGGTCGATGCACTCATCGCAGATGTAGACCCCGGGGCCGGCAATGAGCTTCTTCACCTGCTTCTGGCTCTTCCCGCAGAAAGAACACTTCAGCAGGTCTCCGCCGTCACCGATCCGTGCCATGGCCGTTGACCTCGTCCCCTCCGGCGCGGGTTTCCGCGCCTGACGTGTGTTGCGACGGTGCGACCCCCCGGCCACGGACGACCGGGCGGAGCCTCACGCATTGCCACTGACGGTACCCGTCCGATGCCGTGAGCGGGAACACCCACAGCAGCCGGGAGCACGTCAGAGGACGACCCTAAACCAGGATGCCGGTGTGTGTCGTCTTCTCGACACACACCGGCCTGGCGGATCTACAGCGCCGACGCCTTCCGGTACGGCAGCACCTCGTCGATGATGCCGTACGCCTTGGCTTCGTCGGCGGTCAGGATCTTGTCCCGCTCGATGTCGGTCCGGATCTGGTCCGGGTCCTTGTTCGTGTGCTTCGCCAGGATGACCTCCATCTGGCGCCGCACCCGCTGGATCTCATTCGCCTGGATCTCCAGGTCCGAGACCTGCCCGTACGTGCCCTCGGTGGCCGGCTGGTGGATCAGCACGCGCGAGTTCGGCAGCGCGTAGCGCTTGCCCGGCGTACCGGCCGCCAGCAGCACCGCGGCGGCCGACGCGGCCTGGCCGAGGCAGTACGTCTGGATGTCCGGGCGGACGAACTGCATGGTGTCGTAGATCGCCATCAGCGAGGTGAACGAGCCACCCGGCGAGTTGATGTAGACCAGGATGTCGCGGTCCGGGTCCTCGTGCTCGAGGTGCAGCAGCTGGGCCATCACGTCGTTGGCCGACGCGTCGTCCACCTGCACGCCGAGGAAGATGACGCGCTCTTCGTACAGCTTGTTGTACGGGTTCGACTCCTTGACGCCGTAGCTGGTGCGCTCGACGTACGACGGGAGGATGTACCGCGACTGGGGGACGCTCGGGGCCCGGAAGTCACCCGGGAGCCTGAAGTTGCTCATGTGAGTCTCCTTGGTGCTTCGGCTCAGTTCGAGCCCGGACGGGCGATGTCGGCGGTGAGGACGTGGTCCACGAACCCGTAGTCCTTCGCCTCCTGCGCCGTGAACCAGCGGTCGCGGTCGCCGTCCTTGATGATCTGCTCGACCGTCTGGCCGGTCTGGTCCGCGGTGATCCGGGCCAGCTCCTGCTTCCACTTGTTGAACAGGTCCGCCTGGATCGCGATGTCCGACGCCGTGCCGCCGACCCCTGCCGACGGCTGGTGCATCAGGATGCGCGCGTGGGGCAGCGCGTAGCGCTTGCCCGGCGTGCCCGAGGAGAGCAGGAACTGCCCCATCGAGGCCGCCATGCCCATCGCGTAGGTCGCGACGTCGGGGCGGATCAGCTGCATGGTGTCGTAGATCGCGAACCCGGCGGTGACCGAACCGCCCGGCGAGTTGATGTAGAAGCGGATGTCGGACTCGGCGTCGTCGGCGTCGAGCAGCAACAGCTGCGCGGTGATCCGGTTGGCGATCTCGTCGTTGACCTCGGAACCGAGGACGACGATGCGCTCCTGGAGCAACCGCTCGAACACCGAGTCGGTGAGGGTGAGCCCTGCGGTGCCGGTCCGCGCCTCGGGCGTGTGCTGCGTCACGTCTGCCTGCCTTTTCGCCGGCGGTGGCCCGGTGCTGACGGCCACCGCTGTCGTTTCAGATGCTTGAGATCTTGTATCCGACCCTAACGAACTTGGGCGGTGCAGAATGCCTGACACCGCCCAAGTTCGCTCACAGCTTCACTCCGCCGGAGTCTTCGCCGTTTCGTCGGTGACCTGCGTCTCCTGGGTTGCCTCGTCGGCGGCCGGCTCGTCCGAGCCGAACAGCTCCGAGAGGTCGACCGCGGCGCCGGAGCCGTCGGTCACGGTGGCCTTGCGGACCACCGAGGCCAGGGCCTTGCCGCGCCGGACGTCGGCGTAGATCGCGGTCAGCTGACCCGACTGCTGGGCACGCTGGACGTACTCGTCCGGGCTGATGCCGAAGCGCTGGGCCTGGTAGATGATCCGCTCGGTGAGCTCCCCGTCGTTGACCGAGACCTCTTCCTTGTCGGCGATGGTGTCCAGCAGCAGCTGCGTGCGGACGGCCTTCTCCGACTCGGTGCGGGTCTCGGTGTCGAACTCTTCGAGGGTGCGGCCCTCGGCCTCGAGGGCCTGGGCGAACTGGGCCTCGTCGTGGTCGAACGGGTGGATCGCGTCGTGCTTGCGGTTCTCGATCTCGGCGTCGAGGACCTTCTCCGGGATCGGCACCTCGGTGCGCTCCAGGAGCTCGTCGAGCACCTTGTCGCGGGCCTGGACGCCCTGCTGCATCTTCTTGACGCGGCTCAGGCGCTCGCGGAGGTCGCCCTTGAGCTCCTCGATGGTGTCGAACTCGCTCGCCATCTGGGCGAACTCGTCGTCCGCCTCGGGCAGCTCGCGCTGCTTGACCGTCTGGACCGTCACGGTCACCTCGGCGTCCTTGCCGGCGTGCTCCCCGGCGACGAGCTGGGTGGTGAACGTCTTGGTCTCGCCGGCGTTCGCGCCCACGATGGCCTCGTCGATGCCGTCGACGAGCTGGCCGGAGCCGATCTCGTAGGACAGCCCCGTGGTGCTCGCCTCCTCGACGGTCTCGCCGTCGACGGTCGCGGACAGGTCGATCGAGACGAAGTCGCCGGTCTCGGCCGGGCGCTCGACGCCGGTCAGCGTGCCGAAGCGGGCGCGCAGCTCGTCGAGCTGCTCGTCGACCTCGGCGTCGGTCAGCTCGACGTCGTCGACGGTGACCGCGAAGCCTTCGAGGTCGGGCAGCTCGATCTCCGGGCGCACGTCGACCTCGGCGGTGAACTCCAGGACGTCGCGGTCCTCGAGCTTGGTCACGTCGAACTCGGGGTTGCCGAGCGTGCGGACCTCGTTCTCGCGGACGGCCTCGATGTACTTGGCCGGGATGGCCTCGTTGACGACCTCGTCGAGCACCGGGCCGCGCCCGATCCGGCTTTCCAGGACGCGAGCGGGCGCCTTGCCGGGCCGGAAGCCCGGGATGCGCACCTGCTGGGCGATCTTGCGGTAGGCGCGGTCGAAGTTCGGCTTGAGCTCGTCGAACGGCACCTCGACATTGATCTTGACTCGCGTCGGGCTCAGCTGCTCGACGGTGCTCTTCAAGGTCTTCTCCTCGAGCGGTAACGATTGTGTAGGACAATCCTGCGGAAATGGCCCCGGTCACCTGCAGACCGGGACGTCCGAGTCTAGGCCAGTGGCCCGCGCCGCCGGGCCGGGGGCCACCTGCGGCGTCAGGACCCGAGCATCCGGCCGATCACCCAGCGCATCTGGCCGCTCGCGTGCTCGGCCGAGCCGCTGGGCTGCACCAGGTGGGACAGCAGCAACCGGACGAACGCTTCGACCGCGACCGCCCACTCCGACGGGGTCAGCCGGACCTGGGGGTAGGCGCGCGCGAACAGCGCGGCGACGGTGTCGACGGCCCGGCCGAGCACCGCTTCGGGCTGCGAGGTGAGCAGCGGGAGGAAGTCGTCGCGACCGCCCTGCGCGCCCCCGAGCGCGATCTCGACCAGCGGGTTGGCGCGGGCGGCTTCGAGGGTGTGCCGGAAGGCCGCGGTGACGCCGTCGACCGGGTCGTCCGGGTGCGCGGCGACGTCGGCGTTCACGCGGGCGACGAAGCGGTCGGTCTCGGCGAGCATCAGCGCCTCGGCGAGCTCGGCCTTGGAACCGAGTTCGTTGTAGACGGTCTGCCTGCTGACGCCGACGTGCGCGGCCAGCTTCCCCATCGTCACGGCGGCCCAGCCGTCCGCGGCGATGACGTCCGCGGCCGCGGCCAGCAGCCGTTCCCGGGTGCGTGCCGGGGCGGGGTGGGTGACGGCCTTCACAGCGCGAGCTTACCCACCGCTAACGTTCTGCTGGCGGGCACCTTTTTTCGGAGCCTGCCAGAACGTTTACAAACCACTCCGGGTTGTCTACGGTGACTCCCGCCTCGCCAGGAGCTTCTCGACCGAGGAGACCGTTCGATGCCCGTCGTCGACACCCCGCCGCGCGGCACCGGGACGTCGTCGCCGGTGCCGTCCCGCGCGGTGCCGTCGCCCCGCATCCCGCTCCCCCGCGCGTCGGTGCCGACGCTCCTGCTGTTCGTCGGCGGCGCCGCGCTGTGGGTCACCGCGACCTGGCTGCTGCTGGGCGGGATCGCGCCGCCGGTGTTCACCGTGCCGCTGCACGCGATCGTCACGTTCACGATGTTCACCGTGGTGCACGAGTCGGCGCACCACGCGGCCGGGAAGCTGACGTGGGTCAACGAGGTGCTCGGCCGGCTCGCGATGCCGTTCGTCGCCGCCTACGCGTCGTTCCCGCTGCTGCGCTTCATCCACAGCGAACACCACCGCAACACCAACGCGGACTCGCGCACCGACCCGGACGCGTGGACGTCGCAGGGTGCCTGGTGGTCGCTGCCGTTCCGGTGGCTGACCATCGACTTCTGGTACGCGCGGTTCTACACCGCCCGCGCCCGGACCCGGCCGCCGCAGGAGCGCGCGGAGACGGTCGTCGCGCTGGCGCTCGCGTTCGCCGCGGCCGCGGCGCTGATCGCCTGCGGCCACGGCGTCGAGCTGCTGCTGGGTTACGTGCTGCCGCAGCGGCTCGGGCTGGCCGTGCTGGCGTGGTGGTTCGACTGGCTGCCGCACCACGGGCTGCCCGCCGCGAAGCCCCGCGACAAGTTCGGCACCACGCGGGTGCGGGTGGGGCTGGAGTGGCTGATGACGCCGATGATGCTGTACCAGAACTACCACCTGGTGCACCACCTGCACCCCGCCGTGCCGTTCTACCGCTACCTGCGCGCGTGGAAGGACAACCGCGAGGCGTACCTGGCCCGCGACGTCCCGATCACCACGGCGTGGGGCCGCGAGCTGACCGCGGCGGAGTACCGCGCGTGGCGGCGGCTGGCGTGCGACCTCGGCGGTGAACCGGCCCCGGCGCCACCGCCGCTCGGGCCGAGCCGCTTCCACCGGCTGCGGGTGCGCGAGGTCCGGCCGCTGACCGCGGACGCCGTCGCGATCACCTTCTACGTCCCCCCGCAGCTCCGGGAGGAGTTCCGCTTCACCCCCGGCCAGCACGTGGCGGTCCGCGCGGTGCTCGACGGGCAGCCGGTCCGGCGGACGTACTCGATCTGCGCGCCGGCGGAGTCCGGGGAGCTGCGGATCGCGGTGAAGCGGCGCCCGGGCGGCGCGTTCTCGAGCCACGCGACCACGGCACTGGCCGAGGGCGACTTCCTCGACGTCCTGCCGCCGTCGGGTGGGTTCACGCACACCCCGGATCCGTCGCGGGCCGCGCACTACGTGGCGCTGGCGGCGGGCAGCGGGATCACGCCGGTGCTGTCCATCCTGGTCAGCACCCTGTCGGCGGAGCCGCACAGCAAGGCGACGCTGCTGTACGTGAACACGTCGGGTGCGACGACGCTGTTCGCGCGGGAGCTGAGCGCGCTGGCCGAGGGCTTCGGCGGCCGCCTGCACGTCGTCCACTACCGCACCGACGAGCGCGACCCGGACCTGCACGCGCACCGGCCGCGCCAGTTCGACGTGATCGGCGAAGCACTGGCCATTTCGCACGAGCGCTACCAGCGCGGCCGCCTCGACGCCACCCGGCTGCGCGCCCTCCTGCAGAACCGCCTCCACCCGGCGAAGGTCGACGAGTGGTTCCTGTGCGGCCCGCGGGGTCTCACGGACCTGGCCCGCCGCACGCTGGCGGACGCGGACGTCCCGGAGGAGAACGTCCACTTCGAACTGTTCCGCGGCGCGGCACCGCTGCGCGACCCGGCGGGCGCGGCGGCGACGGTGGCGGTGACCCTGGGCGGCACGACCACGCCGGTCCCGGCCGCCGCCGGCGAGACGGTCCTGGACGCGGCCCTGCGCGCCGGGTTCGAGGTCCCGTACTCCTGCCAGGGCGGCGCGTGCGGCACGTGCCAGGCGACGCTCCTGCACGGGCAGGTGGACATGGACGTCCGGTACGCGCTGACGGTGAGCGACGTGGCAGCAGGCCGGATCCTGACCTGCCGGGCCCGGGCGACGACCCCGGAGGTCGCGGTCGACTACGACCGCCGCTGACCCGCCCCCCAAGCGCCCCAATGTGGCGTTGGGTGCGCTGGACGCACCCAATGTGGCGTTCGGTGCGCTGGACGCAACCAACGCCACATTGGGGTGCTCGGGTCCTGCGGTCAGCCGGTCTGGGCGGGCGCGCCGGTCGGCGGTGTTCCCTGGCCGCCGCCCGGCTGGGCGCCCGTCTGGCCTTCCGTCACCGACGTGGCCGTGGCCGTGTCGCCCGACTCCGTCGCCACCACCGTGATCGTGTCGCCCGTCGCCAGGCCGGTCGCCTGCGCCGACGTGATCGTGTAGGTCTTCGAGAACCCGTCGTCGCTCTTCGCCGTCAGCGACGTCGCGCTCAGCTCCGTCACCTCGCCCGTCTGCATGATCTTCGTGACGTAGCCGCCGTTCCCGTCGGAGGACACGTACTCGCCGTGCAGGGCCGAACCGAGGCCGCCGCTGCCGCCCGGGCCGCCGTTCATGCCACCGGGGCTCGTGGCCGTGCCGGTCGACGCCGAGGACGACGAAGCGGCCCAGACCGCCGCTCCCCCGCCGGCCACGATCACCGCCGCGACGGCGCCCGCCGCGATCTTCTTGCCCGGGGACCAGCTCGCCCGCGGCGGCGTGCCCGGTGCGGGCGCGGCGCCCCACGTCTGGTCCGGTGTGGACGGTGCCTGCGGTGTGGTCATGGTGTTGCTCCTTAACGAGATCCTTCGGTGCGGTCCACGGTGGGGCCCGTCGCTGTGCGCGGACTGTGCCCGCCGTCAGCCGTTCCTGTGACCGGAGGAATCGGGCACCCGCCACCGCACAGCCGCCTCACAGGCAGCACACAACCCGCACACACGGCCCGGCCGGACGCTGAACCCATGGCCGCGCGAACCGTCTCGTCACGCCCCCACCGGGGGCGGCTTTCGCTGCGCGCGAAGCTGACCGGGTCGATGGTCGTGCTGCTCACCGTGGTGTGCCTGATCGTCGGCGTCGTCAGCGAGTTCGCGCTCGACCTCTTCCTCACCCGCCAGATCGACCAGCAGCTGTCCGCCGCGGCGGCCCGTTCCCTCGCCTTCGCGAGCGACACGCGCCCGCAGGACGCCGGCCCGCGGCCCGACGACCAGGGCCAGCACCCGCTCGGGCAGAACGTCGGCACGGTGAGCGGCACCTTCGACGGGCAGCTGCTCGTCCACGACGACAGCATCTCCGAACACGGCGAGCGCCTGGAGCTCACGGCGGCCCAGCAGGCCGTCATGCTCTCGGTGCCCGCCGACGGCAAGCCGCACACGGTGTCCTTCGCCGACCTCGGCGAGTACCGGCTGATGGCGCTGAAGGTCACCGGGACCGGCGAGGTCGTGGTCACCGGCCTGCCGCTGGCGCCGGTCACCGCCACGCTGGTCACCGTCGGGCTGATCCTGTTCGGCGTCGCCGCCGCCGGTGTGCTCGGCGCGGCGTTCCTCGGCGCGTTCGCGGTCCGCCGCACGCTGCGCCCGCTCGAGCGCGTCGCGGCCACCGCCGGGCGCGTCACCGAGCTGCCGCTCGACCGCGGCCAGGTGGCGCTGTCCATCCGCGTTCCCGAGTCCGACACCGACCCGCGCACCGAGGTCGGGCAGGTCGGCTCGGCGCTCAACCTCATGCTCGGCCACGTCGCGCAGGCCCTCGAAGCCCGGCACGACAGCGAGATCCGCGTCCGGCAGTTCGTCGCGGACGCCAGCCACGAGCTGCGGACGCCACTGGCCGCCATCCGCGGGTACGCCGAGCTGGCCGCCCGCGGCAGCGCGCTGGTGCCGCCCGACGTGGCGCACTCGATGGGCCGGATCCAGTCCGAAGCCGTCCGGATGTCGGCGCTCGTCGAGGACCTGCTCCTGCTCGCGCGGCTCGACGCGGGCCGCCCGCTCGACGTCCGAGAGGTCGACCTCACCCGCCTGGTCGCCGACGCGGTCGGCGATGCCCGGGTCGCCGGCCGCGGCCACCGCTGGCTCCTGGAGCTGCCGCCGGACCCCGTCCTCGTGCACGGCGACGTCCAGCGCCTGCACCAGGTGCTGGCGAACCTGCTGGCCAACGCGCGCACGCACACGCCACCCGGCACCACGGTGGTGACGGCGCTGGCCCGCACGAAGGGCACCCACGACGCCGTGCTCACGGTGACCGACGACGGCCCCGGCATCGACCGGGACCTGCTCCCGGAGGTCTTCGAGCGGTTCGCGCGCGGCGACTCGTCGCGCTCCCGCACGGCCGGCAGCACCGGGCTCGGCCTGGCTATCGCGTCCGCCGTCGTGGTCGCCCACCACGGCACCATCGAGGTGCACAGCCGTCCCGGGCGGACCGAGTTCGCGGTGCGGCTGCCCGTGGCCGTGCCCGCACAGCGAGCGCACAGCATCGGCACAACCCGGCCCCAGCTCGGCACCGGAAGCTGATCCCATGACCGCTGTGACATCCGGGGCTTCGCCCCGGGCCGGGGGCTCCGCCTCCCGGAGCCCCCGAAAAGGCGCCGATGTGGCGTCACGCGAAACCGTCGTGGCCCCTCCCGTACCCGCCCGCTCCACCTGGCACCGGCCCGCCCTGGCCGTCCTCCTGCTCGGCACGGCCGTGCTGTACCTGTGGGGCCTGGGCGCGTCCGGCTGGGCCAACGCCTTCTACTCGGCGGCCGCCCAGGCGGGTTCGCAGAGCTGGAAGGCGCTGTTCTTCGGCTCCAGCGACGCGGCGAACGCGATCACGGTCGACAAGACCCCGGCCGCGCTGTGGGTGCTGGGCCTGTCGGTCCGGCTGTTCGGCGTCAACGCGTGGAGCGTCCTGGTGCCGCAGGCGCTGATGGGCGTCGGCTCGGTCTGGCTGCTGCACGCGACGGTCCGCCGGACGTCCGGCCCGGCCGCGGGCCTGGTCGCCGGGCTCGTGCTGGCCCTGACCCCGGCCGCCGCGCTGATGTTCCGCTTCAACAACCCGGACGCGCTGCTGGTGCTGCTCCTGGTCGCGGCCGCGTACTGCGTGGTCCGCGCGCTCGAACGGGCGAACCCGCGCTGGCTCGCGCTGGCGGGCGTGGCGGTCGGGTTCGGGTTCCTGGCGAAGATGCTGCAGGCGTTCCTGGTGCTCCCGGCGTTCGCGCTGGCGTACCTGATCGCGGCGCCGGTGCCGCTCGGCAAGCGGCTGCTGCACCTGCTGGGCGCCCTCGTCTCGACGGTGGCCGCCGCGGGCTGGTACCTCCTGGTGGTCGCCCTGTGGCCGGCGGCCGACCGCCCGTTCATCGGCGGCTCCCAGACCAACTCGTTGTGGGAACTGGTCTTCGGCTACAACGGCTTCGGCCGCATCACGGGCGACGAGGTCGGCAGCGTCGGCGGCGGCGCCGGCCGCGGCTGGGGTTCGACCGGCCTGACCAGGCTGTTCGGCAGCGAGATGGCGGGCGGCATCGCGTGGCTGCTGCCGGCGGCGCTGCTGGCGTTGGGTGCGGGTCTGTGGTTCACCCGCCGCGCCCCGCGCACGGACCGCTCCCGCGCGGCGCTGGTTCTCTGGGGCGGCTGGCTCCTGGTGACGGCCCTGGTGTTCAGCTACATGGGCGGCATCATCCACCCGTACTACACGGTGGCGCTGGCCCCGCCGATCGCGGCACTGGTCGGCACGGCGGCGGTCCAGCTGTGGCGCCTGCGTTCGAACCCGGCGGCATCGGGCCTGTTGAGCGGCGGCGTAGCCCTGACGGCGTTGACGGCGTACTTGGTGCTGTCTGGCTCGACGTGGCAGCCGTGGCTGGCCCCGGCGATCCTGGTGGGCGGCCTGCTGGCAGCGGTGGCCCTGTTCTTCGCGGCCCACTTGACCCGCCGGGCGGCTTCGGCGGTCGCCGTCTTGGCCCTCGTCGTGACGTTGTCGGGCACCGGCGCGTACACGCTCGCGACGGCATCGGTGACGCACAGCGGCGCAATCCCGTCCGCAGGCCCATCCTCGGGCTTCGGCGGCCGAGGCCCCGGCGGCGCCTTCGCCGGCGGCGGTCGTGGCGGCGGCCCGGGATCGCTGCTGAGCACGACCATGCCGGGCGCTTCCCTGACGGCGTTGCTGCAGAAGGACGCCTCCCGGTACACGTGGACAGCGGCAACGGTGCTGTCCAACGCGGCAGCGGGCTACCAGCTGGCGAGCGGAGCGCCGGTGATGGCGGTGGGCGGGTTCAACGGGACGGACCCGTATCCGACGCTGGCGCAGTTCCAGCAGTACGTGGCCGCGGGACGGATCCACTACTTCCTGGGCGAAGGCATGACGATGCAGGGCAGCAGCGGCTCGGACGCGGCCGAGCAGATCGCCGAGTGGGTGGCCGAGAACTACACAGCGTCCACCGTGGATGGGGTCACCGTCTACGACCTGATCTCGATCGGCTGAACAATCCGGTAACCGATGCCCCGCAGACTGGATATCTCCGATCGTTCGTGCCAAACTCCGGCCTTCTCCGCGACCAGCGGAGAACGCCAGACTCTCGACCGGGCCGGGACCCGTTCTTCGGGCGCATGGCTGGCGCCCGAACGACAGGAGTCCTCAACGGTGAGTCGATACTTCGTGCGACCGGTCCGGCGCGACGACATCGAGCTGCTCAGCGAAAAGTTCGGCGACCGGCACTTCCTCGAGGACCGGCTGATCCGGCAGACGAACGGTCTCGGCGTGCTGTTCACAGCGTGGTCCGGCGACGTCCCGGCCGGGCTGCTCTACCTCTGGCTCGAACCAGCCGAGGAGCCGGAGATCGCTGCCGCGCTGCCGGAGGTGGCACTGCTCACCCATCTGGAAGTTCTGCCGTCGCTGCGCAGTCAAGGTATCGGCAGCGAGTTGATGGACCACGCCGAGCGCTATCTCGAGGCCCGTGGCCACGAACAGGTCGCGCTGGCGGTCCACGAAGACAACACCCGCGCGGCCGCGCTGTATTACAGGCTCGGCTACCGGGACTGGAACGCCGGCAAGATCGTTTGCTACACCTACGAGGTCCAACCGGACGGCAGCGTCGTCCGCGAGCCGGAGAAGTGCTACGTGCTCGTGAAGTACCTCAACCCCGCATAGCCGCACGAGGCCGCGACGGGCGGCGCTTCGGCGGGGTGCCGATCCGGCCGTCGACACCGGGCTGAGCGAGGTGGGCGACACCCAGCGCGGCCAAGGCGTGATCGACGCCGAAACCCGAGCGGCGGTCCCGGCGGAGGTCACCGACGTGCCGGCGCCAGCGCACGGTGTCCTTCTGCCAAGCACGCAGGTACCGCACGCACAACTCCGGCGTGATGTGGTGGTTGCGGCCGATCGCGGCTTTGAGCGAGGCGATCATCCGCGCCTTCTGCGCGGGTTCGATCTCCGCCGCTTGGACCCGTTTGATGGTCGTCATGATGACGTCGCGCCGAGCGGGGAGGAACTCGCGCCAATAACCTTCACCGGCGTCAGGTAGTCCCAAACCGT
This sequence comes from Amycolatopsis sp. cg9, assembly GCF_041346945.1. Taxonomy (NCBI): domain Bacteria; kingdom Bacillati; phylum Actinomycetota; class Actinomycetes; order Pseudonocardiales; family Pseudonocardiaceae; genus Amycolatopsis; species Amycolatopsis sp. cg9. Next base: position 10,103,078 of record NZ_CP166850.1, read on the forward strand.
TGTCCAGCAGCGCGTAGACGCCTTCGGCGAGCGTGTCGCCCAGTTCCTCGCCACGGGCTCGCGAAGCGTCGCGGTACGGGTCATAAGGGTGCTGGATCGCCGACCCCACAACCGCCGTCGACCGCAGTGTCAGGCCGTCCAGGAGGAAAAACCAGTCCTCGTTGTAGATGTTGGGGAAGAACGACTCGAACGCGGCCTCGCCGACGACGAGCGCACCCCCGCCGATGAACGTGTCCTGAGCGACACCCACGTCGCGAAGTGCGTGACAGACGACTGAGTTGTCCGGCATACCGGCGTTGGCGAGACCGACGACCGGGTGGCTGGTGAGCAATCCGGCCGCGGCTTTGAGGTCGCCCGGGTCGGGCAGGACGATGTCGTCATCGAGGAAGAGGACCTGACGCCATCCGGCGACGATCGCGATGAGCAGGCCGAGGTTCCGTTTGAGGCTGGTGTCGACCGGACGGTGGAACCGGCCGGCGCGGAGCAGCTTGTCGGTACTGAACGTCGGGACGAGCGGTTCGGGAAGCAGGTCCACATCGATGGCCCGCACCCGGGCGCCGGACCGCTTCGCCTCCAGAGCCGCGCTCGAAGCACTGGCCCTCTTGCTGCACAACAACAGCAACGGTACATCGAGCTTCCGCGCCGCCACGATCGCCTCGGCGAGATACGCCGGCGGCCGTCCATTGGGCACGATGATCGCGTCCAGCGCGGCGGAGGGTGCCTCGACCGTTTCGATGTGGGTCAGCAGATCTTGGTGCGACTGATGCTGCCGGGCGTTCATCCAGCTTCGGGCCATTCGTGTAGGCGGTACTCGTCGATGCTCCAGTCGGGCGTCAGTCCCTTGCCGTCCACGACGAGGACGCGGCTGATGATGCTGAACAGCTCGTCGTCGCCGAACCGTCCTCGGACGTACGACTCGTTGCGGTCCCGGAACCGTTCGTCGGTGAGTGCTCTGACCGCACCCAGCGTGCCTCGCCCGTACATCCCATTGCACACGGTCACAGTGCGCTTCCGGTTGAACGGACTCACCCCTCGGTAGAAGTGCGCGACGTCTTCCAGCAGGTGACCGTTCTCATCGAGCTGGGGCTCGATGAGCCTCTCCCGGCCGTTCTCCTTGACCAGGAACCCGCCGTGTTCGGCGTCCGCCTGCCGACCGACTTGAGCTACCGGCAACTCGACCCGTTCGATCACATCGCGTGTCACGGAGTTCCAGTCGACACCCCCGAGCAGGATCAAGTGAGTGGTGTAGTGATCCGTGGTCAGCTCGTCGGCGGTGTGGAACGTGACCTTGTTACCGGGGTTCCGCGCTCGGATGTGGCCGAACAGCTCGATCAAGGCATCCGGGTCGGCGTACGTGTACAGGGAGACGAAGTCAGCGCTTTCCGGGTCCGTGTAGGGGAGGGACTTCCGGAACTTTTCCGGGAACGGCGCGCAAACTATGGTGACGTCCTGGTCCTTGGGGAAGGTCCAGAGGTCGGCCACGGTCTCGGCTTCGGTCTCGGTGCCGTCACGAAGCCACAGCAGCTCGGCGAGCAACTCCTTCCGCTGGACGCGCTCTTCGTCCGTCAGCTCTTCGAGAGACAGGACCTGAACACGCCCACCGTCGAGGGAGCGCCGTGTCGCGAAGAGCGTCGCGTACGCCTCGAGCCGTCGAGCGGGCGGGCGGACGGGTTTGTCGGCGTTTTCCCACGACGAAATGAGGGAGATGCTGAGCGGCCTGTCGACGCCGAGCGCGTCGGCAAGCTGCGCCTGGGTGATGCCGGCTTCCGGCCAGTGCGTCTCCCGCAGCGCCCTCAATCGACGGGCGAGCGCGGGTCGGGGCGCGATCGGGGACACAACCTCGCCACCCTTCAGTAAATTTCAGCACTGCAAACGGGTGCGCTGATACTACTCCCCCTCGACGGGAAGGGCTGCGCCGCCTCGCCGAGTTGGCCTACAGCCACGTTACGGCTCACCAAAATGGCTGACATCAAACAAGTAACGGCAATCAACCCCGGTTGATCCAGGCTACCTCAGGTCCTACAGTGAAGTTGACTGAACTTCAGTTCATACCTGAAGGCAGGAGCCGGCCATGGACAGCTCAGGCGACATACCCCGGTACCGGACCATCGTGGCGGTCGACATCGAAGGCTCGACGACGCGGACGAACCCGGCCCGAGCCCAGCTCCGCACCGCCCTCTTCGAGCTGCTCGACGAGGCCTTCCTGACCGGCGGGATCACCAAGAAGTGCCGGGACGGCTTCGTCGACCGCGGCGACGGTGCGCTCTGCCTGATCCGCCCGGTCGACCAGGCACCCAAGCCCGTCCTGCTCGCCACCGTGGTGCCCGCGCTGTCCGAACTCGTCGAGAAGCACGCCGAGAGCCGGCCGGAACTGGCCTTCCGGCTGCGCGTCGCCGTACACGCCGGAGAGGTCCATTACGACTCTCGCGGACCCTACGGAGAGGACATCGACATCGCCTGCCGGTTGGTCGACGCCCCCGAGCTCAAGCGGCGGCTGCGTATCAGCGCCCGGCCCATCGCGCTCGTCGTTTCGGCGGAGATGCACCGGTCGGTCGTCCGGCACAGCTACCCGGGCATCCATCAGAACGACTTCATCCAAGTGGTGCACGTCAAAGTCGGTGCTCAACGGCTCCGCGGGTGGTTCCACACCCCAGAAGCGACCCAGGACGGAGAAGGTCTGACCGCTTAGGACCGCGAAGGAGGTGGGGATGATGGAACCGACGAGCTTCTGGGCCGGGCTGACCCCGGCGGACCAGCGGGCGCTGGCGGAGGCGGCCACACGGCGCTCCTACCGGCATGGCGAAATTGTGTGCCGCGAAGGCGACAGGTCGAGCGTCGTGCTGATTCTCCTCTCCGGGCAGGTGCGGATCCTCTACGGGACTCCGGAGGGGCGCGAGGTCGTGGTCGGAGTGCGCGGCGCTGGGGACGTCATCGGCGAGCTCGCCGCGATCGACGAACTGCCGCGGTCGGCGACAGTCCAGGCCCTCGAAGACCTCGATGTCCTCGAATTCACCGGAGGCCGGTTCGCCGGCCTGTGCCGGACGCGACCGAGGATCTCCTGGGCGCTGCTGCAGGTCCTGTCGGCCCGCCTGCGGTCCGTCGGCAGGCAATGGCTGGACGTCGGGGGCGGGGCCGCCGCGCGGCGGGTCGCCGCTCAGCTCGTGCAACTGGCGATCCAGCACGGCGTGGCACGTGGACGCGACATCGAGATCATTGTTCCGGCGACGCAGGCCGAGCTGGCGATGACCGCCGCGATCTCCCGCGAGTCCTGGGCGCGCGCGACGCGCGACCTACGGCGGCAAGGGGTGATCAGCACCGGCCGGAGACAAGTGACGATCCACCGCCTGGCCGAACTTCGACGTCTTGCGAGCTGAATCCCGCCTTCTGAGTCACCTGACACACAAGGCGCGGCATTTCGGAGGTTTCCTGGATCCACCGAGGAGGAGGGCACTCATGGACCCCAACACCACCGCCGCACCGCGCGGCAGCCGCTGGCGCCGCGGCGTCTACGCCGCCGGGCTCGTCATCCCCTTCACCGCGTCCCAGCTCTGGGCGCTGCTGGTGCTGCTGCGGCTCGCGCCGCTCGACGGTCTCGTCGGCCAGGCCATCGTGCTCGTCCTGCTCGGATCCGTCGCCGCGATCTGGGCGGGCTGGCGGTGGACCTGGCGACTCGGCAAGGACAAGGACCTCCAGCCCGCCCCCAAGACCCGGATCCCGACATGACGTCCGCGCCGGCGATCGTCGCGGCGATCGTGGCCGCCACCTGCGCCGGACGTCTCCTCAAGCACCTCGGCGGCGTCTTCCGCCGCCGCCCGACCGAAAGGAACACGGAGATGACCAGCAGGCAGCCCTCGTTCCCGCTGCGGGTTTACCACTGGCGGTGGGAGATCCTGGCCGTCACGCTGCTCCCCTACTGCGTCGTGACCTTCGCGCTGTGGGCGGGCCCGCTGTGGGCATCGCTGCTCCTGGCCGGCGCGCTCGGCTGGGCGGTGCTGCGCCGGCGCCAGGTCCGCGCGCGGTTCAAGGCGGTGGCGCTGCAGCACCGGCTGCGGGCGGTGTTCCCGCACCTGCGCCTCCCCGGCGGCCGGCCCACGATCCTGTGGAGCCGTCCCCGCGGCGGTGACATCGTCGTTTCGCTGTACGGACGCGAGGCCTTCGACCACCTGCACCGCCACCGCGCGGTCCTGGCGGCGGCGTGCTCGGTGCCGGAGGTCTACGTCGACCGCCACCCGCGGTACGCGAGCCTGGTGACGCTCACGATCAGCGCGGACGCGCCGAAGCGGGAGCCGGGCCGGGGTTCCTTGCCGAGCAACGTGGTGCCGCTGCGCGTCCACAGCTGAGGTGCGGGTTCACCCCCGGGGAGCTCCCAGCATGGCGGTGATCAAATGCTTGAGATTGTCGCCGTGCCAGGAGTTTTCCGAGAAGCGTTCTTGCGCTATCCCGCGCCACGGACGCGCGGCGGGGCCGACCGTGATCCTCCGGTCGGCCGTGAACACGCCGATCTCCTGCGCCACGATCCCCTCCGCCCGCAGCGCCTTCGTGGCCAAGTCGACATCCTCGGCCCGGGCCACGGCAACGAGGCTCCAGTCGCCCCAGGTCTGAGCGAGGTCGAAAGGCAGGAACCCGCTCTGCCGCGCCACTTCGGCCACCGGCTCGTCCAGTTCGTACTCCCCGGTGACCGCGGCCCCCAGGCCATTGGCCTCGCAAAGGGCTCGCACGGTGGCGAACAGACCGTCCGAGACGTCCATCGCCGCCTGGGCGAGCCCGGCCGCGGCCAGCACTTGCCCCGCCTTGAGCTGAGCTGTCGGCCGGCAAGCGCGGCGTCGAACCTCGTCCCGGGCTGGTCCCGGGAGCGTCGCACGACCGGCATGCAGCAAAGCCGCGGCCCAAAGGTAGCCGGGGGAACCCACCAGCAGCAGGCGGTCCCCGGCGCAGGCCCCTGACCGCCGGAGCCTGCTGCCCGGCGCGCACCGCCCGATCGCCGTCGCCGTCAGCTGCATGGGTTTGCCGTCGCGGGTGTCACCGCCGGCGATCCTGGTGCCGTGCTCCGCACAGCAGTCGTCTACACCATCGAGGAGCCGTTCGAACTCGCGCACCGTGGTTGTCTTGGGCAGGGTGTAGGCGGCAACGAGGCCGAGCGGCTCGGCACCCGTCGCGGCCAGGTCGGACAAGTTGATCGTCGCCAGCAGCCAGCCCGCGTGGTAGCGGTCGACCTCACCCAGGAGGTCGACGACCACGGGGGTCGGGCAGCTGTCGGTGGTCGCCACGAGTTCGCTCGGCGAGCAAAGCGCGGCGAGCAAAGCGCTGTCGTCCCCGAAGCCCTCGACACCGCCGTAGCGTGGTCGTAGGACGTGCTCCTGTATCCCGCGTTCACCCAGGTCGCCCAGACATGGCTCAGTGGTGCCGGACATGCTCCGCCAATCGCGACGCGACGACAGTTTGGTCGCTCGAGTAGTTGTGTGGCATCGCCCCGTAGGGTTGCTCACTCCCTGCCGAAGCGAACAGCATCAGGTTGCAGATCCGCGCACCGGGGTACAGCAGCACCGGATGTCGCAGGTGGTTCACGATCTCCAAGGTCAGCACCGCCCCACGGTCCAGACCGAAACCCGGGCTCACCTGGCCGCAGAGCACGACGCTAACCCCGAGCCGCGCGTAATCGCTGGTTCCGTCCACCAGGCCGGCGAGGTTCTTGGACAACCCGATTCGTTCCCGCGTCGGAGCGAGCACCAGCTCACCCGGCTCGACCACGAGCCTCCCGCCGGGGTCGAGGCCCTTGGCCACCAGGTCCGGGTGGGTCGCAGGATTCGCCACGTCGACCGGCCCCTTGCTGCGCAGGCTGAACGCCTCTGCGCCCAGGCGGAGGCTGATCGAAGCGGGTCGGACCAGACCGGGGTCGAACGGATCGACGAACAGTTCGCCGCTCGCGAGCGAGCGGCGGATGGCGCGATCGGTCAGCACTCCCCGCTGCTTGGCACGCGAACGCCAGGTCAACAGCGGGACGAGCATTCGCGGACCTCGGTGACGACCGCGCTCACCAGCTGCCGGAAGTCTTCTGGCGACAGCGGGCGGTTGGGCTGGTCTCCGGTCTCCCCCGGCGGACGGAACACGGTGGTGGTCGACGTGCGGTGCGGGCCTTGGACGACGACCGTTGCGGTCAAACGCTCGCCCAACGGCTCGGCGGTGTGGACGATGTCCGTGCCGCAGACGTAGACCCCACCCCGCGACAGCTCCGGCGACGTCGCATCGACCAGCCGGGTGGTGCCGTCGGCGACGAGAAGCGCGGGGTCGGCCGGGTTCGTGCCGTAGAGGTGGCGGGTGAACAGCTCTCCCCCTTCCGTGACTTCGAGGTATTCGGACATGAGGAGGCCTTGTCCCGCGATCAGCGTGGACGCGAACTCCCAGCGATGGCTGTGCGGGTTGGTCTCACCTCGTCTCGGCGCCTCCGACGTCGGCCACACGTGCATGCGGACCTTGAACTCCGGATCGACCGAGGTGTGCAAGACCAGTTTGGCGAAGCCGTTCGGGTGCCAATACGAGCGCGCCACGATTTCCCGGACCGCTTCGGTATCGCACGACGTCTCCACCAGCCAACGCACGAAGGCACCTGGGTCGTCGCCCACCATTCCGACCGCCGCAGTCAGGCCACTGAGGCCGATCTCACCCCTGCTCACCGAAGTGGCGAGCTTGGCGATGAACCCGGAGCCACCGGCGCCGGGCGAGAACGCACTCATGGGCGATGCTCCGTCTCCAGTTTTCGCCTCCCGCACACTCCGGCGGCGACCGGTACCGGAGCGGAGGCAACCGACCGGCCTGCGATCAGCGTGATCAGCCCATGAGAGCGCAGCATGGGACATCACCACCCGAACGGAGTATCGCAGCAGTCGTCATACCACTTCCCCATGGTCACTCTCTCAACGCGACGAGTCGCAGATGTCCGCCCATGGTAACCGGCTTGGTTCGGTCACCCCCGCATTCCTCAGCCCAAACACAGCGACCATTAATTCGTCAAGCAGCCATCAGAGTGGACATCGGCCACCCTCGAAAACGGATGGCCGGCAACGACGGCGAGAGGCCGAAATGACGACACGCCGACAGAACACCCGGGCCGGATCAGAGACTCCTCCCGACCGCAGGTCCGCGCGTCTGCTCCGAGGGCTGCGCCGCGATCCCGAGCAACTCATCATCCTCGTCGCGGCCGCGACAGTAGCGGTACTCGGCGCGACCGACACCGTGAACGACGTCAAGACGCTCCTCGCCGCCACCCTGGCAACACTGGCCATACTGGGCTTCTCGCTGTTCAAGCAAGCCATGCGCCAAGAGGACAACGACCGGCGAGTCGTTGAATTGGCCCGGTCAGTGGATCTGGTCGAAAAGGGCGTCGGCGAAGTCGGACACGCGCTGACGTTCAGCCCATCCGTCGGCGAACTGACCACACTCGCCTCCAGGCAGAAGGCTTTCGAAGCTGCCATGGCCACCGCGGACATGTGGCAATTCCGCGGAGGCACCGGAACGTTCACCCGCGCTTGGACGTTGCCGCAACTCGCCGCACGGGCCCGCGAAAGCAGCACCGGCACCCACTGGCGGATCCAGCTGCAGATCCTCGATCCGCAGAACACAACGCGTTGCCGGGAGTACGCGGAGTACCGCGCCAAGCTGTCCCGCCGACCGGAGAACAAGGGATCGGCCATGTGGACCACCGAATTCGTGCAGACGAGCTGCCTCGCCACCATATTCGCCGCCGAGTGGCACCAGCAACACGAGTTCCTGGCTGTCGAAATACGATTGAGGTCGGAATTTTCGACACTTCGGCACGACATCTCGCCCGACTCGGTCATCATCACGAACGAGGACAGCCAGTTCCCCGCTCTGCACATCCGCCGGCAGGGCGGCGCCTCTGCCCTCTACCACGCTTACCGCGCGGACTTCGACCTCAGCTTCTCGTCCCTCAAGCCGGAACTGAAAGTGAAGAGCGACGTGCGGGTTCCCGCGGACAAGGGCCAGGTCACCGAGGACGACGTCTTCCGGGTACTCCGTGACGTGGGCATCGCAGAGCAGTCCCTCGACCGGCTTCCGCTCGCATCGATCCGCGAGCTCGCGTTGAACCCGACCAACCCCTACCACTGAGACCCGGCCACACACGGCACCCGCCCCGAACTGTCCGGTTCCGATTCCGGAGCGAAACCGCGCGATAATGCGAGGCTCCCTATTCTGCCGCAGGCGGGAGAAAGGTGGTGCGGTGAACGCCAGGGTGACCGTCCGCAGGGCAGTCACGGCCTCGACGGTCATCCAGATGGGGAGGTCGCCGCTGCCCCAGGCCCAGAGGCCGACACCGGGTTCGTAGCGTTCCCAGAGCGAATGGAGCGCGCGGTTCAGCCGGACGGCCGGAACCTGGGGCGCCTCGGCCAGCGCTTGTATGACCCATGCGGAAGTGAAGTGCTTGATGGTGACCCGGACGGCTTCCCGGCCGGATTGCGGGAGCGCGAGGTCTTCCATGATGCCGTCGTCCGGGTGCGTCCGGTCGACGAGCCACTGCGTCGCCACCTCGACCGCGTCCCGGACGTCGGCGCGGTCTTCGCCGGTCCGCAGCAGTTCCTGCAGCGCCACGACGGCGCGCGCGGTGTGCGCTGTGGACGGTTCCGGCGCCACTACGCTGGGTTCTTTCTTTTCCCCCCACAGAGGAAAGCCGTCGAAGTCCAGCCGGGCGGCGAGGAGGTCGTCCGTCAGCCGGCGGGTCAGCGGAGCGCCGGGGCCGATCCGGGCCGACGTGCGCAACGCGGTGGCCAGCAGGAAGGGCCGGGTCCGGCTGTAGTCGTCGAGGGAGTGCTCGAGGTGCTGCAGACCTTCTTCGGCGGACAGGACGGTGCTGGCCCGGCACAGCGCGTCCACCACCGCCGCGGTGACTTCGGGGCGGCGCCCCGCGGAACGACCTTGCCACCCGAATTCGGACCGCTTGGCGTAGAGGTGCTCGACGACCGGACGTAGGTCGATGGAGGCGGAGCCCAACACGGCCAACGCGCTGATCCCGTACGCGGTGGCGAGCGTGGTCTGCTCGCCGCCTTGCTGGAGGTTGTGCCGCCAGCCGACCGCGCGACCGCTCTCGTCGCGGATCAGGTGCCCGACGAGGCTGCTTTCCGCCCGCCGGAAGACCTCGAGCAGCGAGCCGCGCGCCGACAGGAGCGCGCCGCCCGCGGGAGCGGGTGACCGAGCTGCTTCGACCATCTGGACCAGGGCGTTCGCCGCCCGGAAGTGATCGTCGAGCAGCCTGGCGTTCTCCACCGAGGGGAGGTAGCGCCCGGCTTCCCACTGCGTCAGGTTCGCCCGGCCCACGCCGATGATCCGGGCGACGTCGGCCTGGGTCAGGCCGGCTGCCTTGCGCAACCGGCGCAACTCGGTGCCCACCTCTTCGACAGCCAGCGTGACCACATCAGTACCTGTCGGTGGCCCGGCCGCCGACATCGAATGTAGGTAGGCGCCTGCCATGGTCTACCTACGTCGGCAGGGACTCGGGCGGGCGGCACATGACGGCACGACGTCGAGCATATCGGACTCTCCGGCGTTCGAACCTTTGGTTCGGCGGCGATGGTTCGAGGACACGCCCCAGCTTCAGCGCACAGCAACCCCACAGAGAGATCACACGATCACCAAAGCGGCGCCCGCGACCGTGGGGGCATGACAGCCACCGCCCCCGCACCGCGGCCCGGGACCGTCCCGGTCGACCTGGCCGGCCCCCAGCCCGTTCTCGACGTCGTCATCCCGGTCTACAACGAAGAGGCCGACCTCGAACCGTGCATCCGACGGCTGCACGCGCACCTGGCCGAACACGTCTCCTACCCGTACCGGATCACCGTCGCCGACAACGCGAGCACCGACGCGACGCTGCAGGTGGCGGAAAGACTGGCCCGCGAGTTCCCCGAGGTGGCCGTCCACCACCTCGACGAGAAGGGCCGCGGCCGCGCGCTCAACGCCGTCTGGCGGGCCTCCGACGCCGCTGTCCTCGCCTACATGGACGTCGACCTCTCCACCGACCTCGCCGCGCTCGGGCCGCTCGTCGCGCCCCTGCTCTCCGGGCACTCGGACCTCGCCATCGGCAGCAGGCTCGCCCGGGGGGCGCGAGTGGTGCGCGGGCCGAAGCGCGAGTTCATTTCCCGCTGCTACAACCTGATCCTCCGCTCGACGCTGGCCGCGAAGTTCAGCGACGCGCAGTGCGGGTTCAAGGCGATCCGCGCCGACGTCGCCCGCGAGCTGCTGCCGCACGTCGTCGACACCGGCTGGTTCTTCGACACCGAGCTGCTCGTACTGGCGCAGCGCGCCGGGCTGCGGATCCACGAGGTGCCGGTCGACTGGGTCGACGACCCGGACTCGTCGGTCAACATCGTCAAGACCGCGACCGAAGACCTCAAGGGCATCGCCCGCGTCACGAAAGCCACCTTCACCGGCGAGATCCCGATCAGCAAGCTGCGCGAACAGCTCGGCCGCCAGCCGATCGGGGTCGACGCGCCCGGCGTGCCGCCGCGGCTGGTGACGCAGCTGGTGCGGTTCGCCGCGATCGGCGTCAGCAGCACGCTCGCCTACCTCGTGCTGTTCCTGCTGCTGCGCACGGTCGTCGGCGCGCAGGCGGCGAACTTCACGTCGCTGCTGGTGACGGCGATCGGGAACACCGCGCTGAACCGGCGGCTCACGTTCGGCATCCGCGGCCGCACCGGCGCCGGGCGGCACCAGTTCGAAGGGCTGATCGTGTTCGGCCTCGGCCTGGCGCTGACGAGCGGGTCGCTGGCCCTGCTCAACGGGTCCACCACACCCGGCCTCGTCCTGGAGATCACCGTGCTCGTGCTGGCGAACCTCGCCGCCACGGTGCTCCGCTTCCTGCTCCTGCGCGGCTGGGTGTTCAACCCGCGCCGCCAGGCCGCGACCCAGAAGGAGTCCTGATGACCGCCGTCCTGTCCGACCCCGTGACGCGGGAACCGCGCCACCGCCGGGATTCCGTGGCGCACGCGCCACCGCGCTGGGTGCGCCCGGCCGTGTTCGGGCTGCTGGCCGCGACCGCGGTGCTCTACTTCTGGAACCTGACCGCGTCCGGCTACGGCAACTCGTTCTACGCGGCGGCCGTGCAGTCCGGGACGCAGAGCTGGAAGGCGTGGCTGTTCGGGTCGCTCGACTCGGGCAACGTCCTGACCGTCGACAAGCCGCCGGCCGCGTTGTGGGTCGGCACGGCCTTCGCGCGGATCTTCGGGTTCTCGAGCTTCACCGTGCTGGCGCCGCAAGCGCTGATGGGCGTCGCGTCGGTCGGGATCCTTTACCTCGCGGTGAAGCGGACCGCGGGCCCGGTCGCCGGGCTGCTGGCGGGGGCGATGCTGGCGGTGACGCCGGTGGCGGCGCTGATGTTCCGGTTCAACAACCCGGACGCGCTGCTGGTGCTGCTCATGGTCGCGGGTGCCTACTTCGTCGTGCGCGCCACGGAAAAGGCCAGCCCGATGTGGCTCGCGCTGGCCGGTACCGCGATCGGGTTCGGCTTCCTGACCAAGATGATGCAGGCGTTCCTGGTGCTGCCGGCGTTCGGGCTGGTGTACCTGCTCGCGGCGCCGACGTCGCTGGGCAAGCGCTTGCTGCACCTCGGCGGCGCGGTCGTCGCACTCGTCGTCTCGGCGGGCTGGTACATCGCGCTGGTCGAGCTGTGGCCGGCGTCGTCGCGGCCGTACATCGGCGGGTCCGAAGGGGACAGTCTGCTCGAACTCGCGTTGGGCTACAACGGTTTGGGCCGCATCTTCGGCGGCGAGGGCAACGGCGGCGGCATGGGTGGCGGCGGCATGGGCGGCAACACCGGGTTCGGCGGGTCGACCGGCCTGTTCCGGATGTTCGGCGCCAGCTTCGGCACGGAGATCTCGTGGCTGCTGCCCGCCGCGCTGATCGGGCTGGTCGCCGGGCTGTGGTTCACCCGGCGCGCGCCGCGCACCGACCGGACCCGGCTGGCGCTGATCCTGTGGGGCGGCTGGCTGGTCGTGACGGCGCTGGTGTTCAGCTTCATGAGCGGCACGGTCCACCCGTACTACTCGGTGGCGCTCGCGCCGGCGATCGCCGGGCTGGTCGCGATTTCGGGCCGCGCGCTGTGGCACGGCCGGGCGAACCTCGCGCCGCGGGCGACGCTGGCCGGGATGGTCGTGGCGACGGCGGTGTGGTCGTTCATCCTGCTCGACCGGACGCCGGACTGGTTCCCGGCGCTGAAGTGGATCGTCGCGGTGCTGGGCGTGCTGGTCGGCACGGTGCTGGTGATGGGCGCGCCGGCGTCGCGCCGGCTGGGCGCCGTCTTGGCGGCGGCGTTGGTCCTGACCATCGGCGCCTCGACCGCGGCGTACGGCGTCGAGACGGCGTCGGTGGCCCACACCGGTTCGATCCCGACGTCCGGCCCGACGTCGAGCGGATTCGGCGGCGGGATGGGCGGGGAGGACTCGTCGTCGAGCGCGATCGGTTCGCTGCTTTCCCGGACGACCACCAGGTGGGCGGCCGCGACGACCGGCTCGCAGAGCGCGGCGTCCCTGGAGCTGGCCAGCGGCAAGGCGGTGATCGGGATCGGCGGCTGGAGCGGCTCGGACCCGGCCCCGACGCTCGACGAGTTCAAGGCGTACGTGGCGGCCGGTGAGATCAAGTACTACATCGAAGGCGGCCGGGGCGGTGGTCCCGGTGGTGGTTCGTCGGAGATCACGGACTGGGTGACGGCGAACTTCACCGCCACCACGGTCGACGGCCAGACGGTGTACGACCTGCAGAGCTGAGGGGTGCGAGGCCCGGGTTCCCGCGAGGGGCCCGGGCTCCTCGCGCCCAGGTACTTTGCTCAAGGGATCTCCCGCACCTCCTGCACCTCGGTCTTGCAGTAGACACCCCGGACAACACTGGTCTTGACAACGGCCTCGAACCTTCCGGAGCGCGGCCGCCGGCTGAGCAACCTCGACTCGTCGAGCATTTCCGCCGCGGCGGCAGTACCGTATCCCCAGCATCCGGCCAGGATGACGATCTCCGCGGATCCGGACGCCAAAGGATTCGCCGCTCGCACGATCAGACCATAGTCTTCGACCGGGTCGCCGGTATCCGGGTCAGGAGCCGGAGAGAACTCTTTGCCCGCGCGGTTGTCACGGAGCGGGGTCGCTTGATCCGGCCGAGCCTCGCCAAATCCGAAAGAAAGACCGTCGCCGAGGGCTTTCAGCATGGTGGCGGTGACCGTGTTCCCGTCCGGGCCGCCGATCAGGACGAGGTCGGACTTCAGATCCCGCGGCGGTAGCTCCTTCGCCTCTCTGATCCGTCCGGTGAACCCCAGTCGCCGGAGCTGTGATTCGACCTCGACCAGAGCCAGCATGTCACCCTTGCCGACCATTCCCGTTTTTTCCCACCGGCGGAGAGCTTCCTCATCGGGCGCCCCCAGGACGATGAACGGCTGGCGGCTGCCCATCGCCCGCCAAAACCGGCGAGCGCGGAACAGTTTCACTCTTTTGACCACTCTCGTGACCACCCACACAAGTGCCCCACCGATCGCGGCGGCGATAAGATTGCTCGAAATGTCGGGGAAGGCCGTGGTCAACCAGCCGGCCACGCTGGATTCAGCCAGTACCATTCGGGGACATCCTCACCTTGGTGAGCTCGGTCTCCCCCGAAGGGTCGCGGCCCGCTGACCACTTGTTACCCGTGTGTCATCGCGTCCGGCCACCTGCGGCGGATTCCCGCCGAATGGGTCATCCCGAGGCGGCTCAACGCCGGGGCCGCAAGTGGCGGCTGACGTCACCGACGAGGTCCACCGTCGCGCGGCGCTCGGTGAATTGCCAGCCGGTCTCGGTCTTCGTGAACCGGTCCGCGTAGCGGCCCGCCGCGATCGTCTGCAGCGGCAGCCCCGGGACCGCCTGCACCACCGTGAAGTACGCACTCCCCGCAGCCGCCGGCCCGGTCACCTCGATCGCCACGTTCGTCGTCACGTGCTTCGTGCGCGGGGTCCCGTCCTCGTACACGATCACCGTGTCGCGCAGCATCCGCTCCACCGCCGCCGCGCCGTGCAGCGATCCGCCGCTGCCCGTGAACGCGCCCGCGGCGAACAGCTCGCCCACCGCGGCGAAATCGCCCGCGTCGACCAGGGACGCGTACGAAAAGATCAAGTTCGAAAGCGCCCGGTAGTCGTCCACCGGAACGATCTTACAGAGAAAGTATGGAAACTTTCCGTAGCTTGGCGGCGAACGGCGGCAGGGGGCCGCCGGTCAGGGGGTGCACCATGGATCGACGGAACCTGCTCAAGATCGGCGTCGCCACCGTCGCCGGGGCTGTGCTGCTCGAAGGGACCGCCGCCGGCACCGGGCTGCCGCCGGTGGAGGGGATGCGAGGGGACCGCCGGGCCAACGAACTCTGGTACCAGCTCGACGAAATCGCGCTGTACCACCCTTCGCAAGAAGTCCGGGACGCCTACGCCGTCCTCTTTCCCTTCATCCAGCAGAACGCGCCCGAAGGCCTGTACGAAAAGTGGCGGGCGCTGAGCCTGGCCCCGGGCTACCCCGGCAACTACGCCGAGTTCGTCAAGCCCGTCGAACAGCCGCTGCGGACGCTCTCGGCCCTGCAGCTGGGCAACTTCGACCGCTTCTACCGCGGGGACGAAGCCGGCCTCGCCGGTGCCTTCGCCGCGTTCGGGCAGGGTGTCCTCTTCGACCCGCGGCGGGCGCCCGTCGAGTCGGAGGTGCACACCATGGACGGCGATCCGCCGAACGGGTACCACTTCTGGCACGCCGTCCAGCGTGCGCAGATGCTCCTGGACATCGACCGGCGGCGGTGGGCCGCGATCAACCCGCTGCTCGGGTTCGCCTGGGCGCTGCAGTCGATCGCGAAACCCGACCACCGGCACGTCAACCCCGGCCTGCCCCGGGAGCAGGTCCGCGCGCAGGCCCGCTACTGGCTGCCGCGGTCGCCCCGGCAGCTGGACCGGGACTTCCGGTCGGCGCCCTACCCCGGCTGAACGCCCAGCACCCGCTGGAACGCCGCGCGCAGCGCCGGGCCCGGCTCGATGCCCAGCCGCTCGGCGAGCAGCACCCGGCCGCGGTGGTAGACCTCGATCGCGTCCGCCCGGCGGCCGCTCGCGCAGAGCCCGGCCATGAGCAGGGCCCTCGCGCGTTCGCGCAGCGGGTGTTCGAGGACGAGCGCGGTGGCGTCGGGGACCGCGCGCAGGTGGTCGCCCGACGCCACCTCCGCCTCGATCCGGCCTTCCAGTACCGCCAGCCGCAGCTCCTCGAAGCGCGCCGACTCACCCGCGCGCAACGGCTCCGCGACGTCGGCGAGCACCGGGCCGCGCCACAGCCCCAGTGCGGCGCGAAACGCCTTCGCCGCGGGGACCGGCCGTCCCGCGCGCAGGTCGTCGTGGCCGGCCTCGGCCAGGCGCTCGAACTCCTCGGCGTCGACCGTGCCGCACGGGTCCAGCACGTAGCCGCCACCCGATCGGGTGAGCTGTGCGGGCCGGCCGAGCGCGTTCCGCAGGCGGGAGACGTACGTGCACACCTGCGCGTCCACCGTCGAAGGCCGCTCGGCGTCCCACAGCAGCGAAATCAGCCGTTCGTCGGGCACCACCCGGCCGCGGGCCAGGAGCAACGCCGCCAGCAGCGTCCGCGGCTTGCGCCCGCCGAGCACGGCCGGGCGGCCGTCGGCACGCGACACCGCCAGCGGCCCGAGCATCCGGAACTCCATGCCCCACCCCGTTCCCACAGTACGCGGAACAGCACAGGAAAGTCTCAGACCGCCCACAGGTTCGGCGCGGATCATGGAGCTCAGAGGGATGAGGAGGCCGCGATGATCACCACACGTCCGGGGTACCCGCGCTGGCACACCGCGAGCGCGCAGGGCCCCCGCTCACTCAACGCCGACGCCGTCGGGGCCTACGCCGCCGCCGGTGGGCTCGGCGTCGTCTTCGCGCTCGCCGACGGGGTCGGTGACGATCCCGCCGCCGCCCGGGCCGCCCGCGCCGCCGCCGCGGCCGCGGCGCGGACTCCCGTCCACAAAGGACCGGTGGCAGCGGTGCTCGCCGCGCAGCGCGCCGTGCGCGAGCAGACCGGCGGGGACGCCGTGCTCGTCGTCGCGATGCCTGCCGGACACGGCGGTTACCGCATCGCCTGGGTCGGCGACGCCCGCGCGTATTCCTGGGACGGCACCACGCTCACCCGGCTGACCACCGACCACACGCTCGCCGAGTACTTCCGCGCCCGCCACCAGCCGGTGACGCCCCGGATGGAGCACGTCGTCACGACCAGCGTCCGCACCACCGAGCCGCACGAAATCGGCACGGCCGAGACCACGAGCGCCGGCCTGCTGCTGACCAGCGACGGCATCCACAAGCCGCTCGCCGGCAGCGGCATCCGGGCCGTGCTGGCCCAGCCGGGCACGGGCGCCGCGGAGCTCGTCGAGGCGGCGCTGGCCCGCGGCGGCTCGGACAACGCGACCGCGATCTACGTCGAGCCCCTGGAGGCCGACGTCACGACGGTGCGATTTCCCGTCGCCGCGTGAAGCCGGTTAGGGCCTGTATCGAAGTGGGTCAGAGCCATTCGTTGATGGCGGCGATGTGGACTGTGGCTTCGTAGCGGACGGCGAGTTTGTCGTAGCGGGTGGCCACCCCGCGGTGGCGTTTGAGCCGGTTGATGCCGCATTCCACGGCGTGCCGCTGTTTGTAGATTTCGGGGTCGAAGGCCGGTGGCCGGCCGCCCTTCGATCCCTTGGCCTTGCGGTGCGCGTCCTGATCAGACTTGCTCGGGATAGTCGCTTTGATCCCACGATCGCGCAGGTGAGCCCGGTTGGCCTTCGAGGTGTATGCCTTGTCCGCCAGCACCCGATCAGGACGCGTCCGCGGCCGGCCAACGCCCGGACGGGGCACCCGGATCCCGGCCAGGACCGGAATGAACTGCGGGCTATCGCCACGCTGCCCGGCGGTCAGCACGATCGACAACGGCTTCTGCCCCTGCTCACACCCCAGATGCAGCTTCGTGGTCCACCCGCCCCGCGACCGGCCCAACGCGTGATCTTCCGGCTCGACGGTGGTCCCGCCGGGCGGCTCAGCTTGCAGATCGCCCTTTTCCGCGCACCCGCGGCATGCTGATGCGCCCGCGCGATCGTGGAGTCCACGCTGACATCCCAGGTGATCCGCCCGGCCGCCTCGGCCAGGGCCTGCAACGCGGTCAGGATCTGCTGCCAGACACCCGCGCGTTGCCAGCGGCGGAACAGTCCATAAGCCGCTGCCCAGGATCCATACCCGACCGGCATGTCCCGCCACGGCGCACCGGTGCGCACCCGCCACCGGATCCCATCGACCAACTGCCGCTTACTCCACAACGACGGCCGACCCGGCCGCGACGGCTCAGGCAGCAATGGCTCCAGTGCCGCCCACTGCTCGTCGGTCAGGTCAAACCGCCCCGCCACCGCTAAGGTGTCCACGAGGTCTCCGGTGTTCAGGTTCTTCTTGGTCGACGAACCACCTACCGGAGACCTCACCTGTTTCGACCACCGACACGCCCAGCAGCACCAACTCCAGCTCAACCAGCTCGAGACGACTTCGATACAGGCCCTAGCCGCGTTTCAGCTGCCGGTACTCGCGCAGCACGAGGACGATGATCACGACGTCGAGCGCGGCGAAGAACGGGAGCGCGATCGAGTGGGTGCGCACGGCCCGGAAGATCTCGTAGACCACGAAGGCGGCGAGGATGACCGCGGCCACCGGGTAGGCGCGGACGATCTTGCGGGCCAGCGCCCACACCAGGCCGAGCTTGATGAGCCCGTGGGCGAGCAGGTAGGCGACGGCGAACGTCTTGGTGTCGCCGTCGAGGAAGTTCTCCGTCGCCGTCTCGAGGTGCCGGGCCAAGGTCCCCGAGGGGTCGCCGAGCAGGTCGCGGGTGATCACGGCGTGGGTGAACCCGCTGACGGCCGAGGCCGGGATGAAGGCGAGGACCAGGGCCCCGACGACCTGCAGAGCGCCGTCGAGGCCCTTGATCGCGATGGCGACGCGGAAGAACTTCTCGGTCGCCGTGGTCTTCGCTTCCGTCATACCCTCAGCTCAGCACAAACCGCAGGTCAGCGCACCTGGGACAGAGCGGGCGGAACGGACGTCGTGCCCCAGTTCGTGGGGGTGTCGCTCAGCGAGAACCGGATCTTGCCCGCGCGGAGCAGGTCAGCGTGGGAGATCCAGCTGCGGTCGTAGCCGCGCTGTCCGATCCGGATGTCCTTTGTGTACTGCAGCTTCGCCGCGCTCGCGCCGGGCGCCTCGATCTCGATCTTGCGGCCACCGGCCGGGCGGATCTCGACCTTCTCGAACATCGGCGTGCTGAGCAGGTACGTCCCGGAGCCGGGCTGGGCTTCGAAGACGCCGGCCATGCCGAAGACGAGCCACGACGAGATGGTGCCGAGGTCGTCGTTGCCGGGCATGCCGTACGGCGTGTCGGTGAAGAGCGTGCGAGCCGCGCGCAGCACGGCCGACGTCTTCCACGGCGCGCCCGTCCAGCTGTACATCCAGGGGGCGTGCAGGTCGGGCTCGTTGTTCGGGTTGAAGGCGAAGTTGTTGTGGTAGTCGTACGCGCCGTGGACCCAGGAGTCCGTGGCGGCCTTCGCCGGGTCGCTGAGCAGCAGCGGCAGGTCGAAGAAGGTGTCGAGCCGCTTCTCCGCCTGGCCCGCGCCGCCCATCAGGCCGAACAGCTTCGCGGTGTCCTGCTGGGCGAGCCACTGGTACTGCCACGGCGTGCCCTCGTGGAAGCCGGTCGACTGGGCCGGATCCGGGTCGCCCACGCCGGTGCCGTCCGCCGCGCGAGTGCGCGGGAACCCGGTGAAGCCGTGGGATTCGACGCCGGTGTCCCACAGCTTCGCGAAGTTGCCGCAGCGAGCGGAAAGCGTCGCGGCCTTGTCGCGGTAGCCCAGCCCGGACGCCATGGTCGACAGCGCGCAGTCGGCGAGGGCGTACTCGAGGGTCGCCGAGCCGGCCTGGCGGGTGTCGCCGTAGGTGTAGCCCGGGAGGTCCTGGTAACCGATCCAGCCGTTCTTCACGTAGGACGGGTTGCCGTCGCGGCCGCGGAAGATCGTTTGGTCGGCCGGCACCTCGTTGGCGTTGCGCCACAACGCGTCGAACAGCTGGCGCGCGGTCTTGTCGTCCAGGATGCCGCGCCGGTAGTTGTCGACCACCCACGGGGTGACGGGGTCGCCGCTCATCACGTTCGTCTCGCCGCCGCCCAGCGCCCAGCGCGGGACCCAGCCGCCGTCCTGGTAGATCTTGAGGACGGATTTGGTCATGTCCGCGGCCTTGTCCGGGTGCAGCAGCGCGACGAGCTGGTTCTGCGAACGGTAGGTGTCCCACAGCGAGAACATCTGGTAGTAGGTGTCCCGGCTGCGGTGCACGGCGTCGTCGAAGCCGCGGTAGGAACCGTCCACATCGGACCCGACCGACGGGTGCAGCAGCGACCGGTACAGCGCGCTGTAGTAGGTGCGCTGGTCGGCGGTCGTCCCGCCGGCGACGCGCAGCCGGTTCAGCTCGGCTTCCCAGGTGTCGTGCGCCGCGTTCGCCGCCTTGTCGAACGACTTGGGCTGCTCGGTGGCGCGGTTCAGCCGGGCGCCGCCGATCGAGGTGTAGGAGAGGCCGACGGAGGCGCCGACCTGCTTCTGGTCGGTGCCGAAGGTAAGCCAGGCGCCGGTGCGCTGGGAGCCGAGCTTCGCGTCGCGCTGGTTCGGGGTGAGCTTCGAGTCGGTCCAGGTGCCGAAGCCGGTGAACTTCCGGTCGAACTTGGCGCTGAAGAAGACCTTGTAGCGCTCCTTCTGCGTCTCCCAGCAGAAGTTGCCGCCCTGCAGCCAGCCTTCGACGGTGTCGTCGCCGACGACGTGGACGTCACCGGCGTAGGTGTAGCCGTTGCTCTCGCCGACCTCGATGAGGACGTTCTGGCTCGCGCCGTCCGGGAAGGTGTAGCGGTGCTGGCCGGTGCGCTGGGTGGCGGTCAGCTCGGCTTCGACGCCGTTGCCGAGCTTGACGCCGTAGTACCCGGGCCGCCGCGTCTCGTCGGCGTGACTGAACTTCGCCCCGTACTGCGCGGGATCGCTGCTGGTCACGGCGCCGGTGGTGGGCATGAAGCGGAAGTTGCCCATCGTCTGGCAGCCGACGCCGGAGAGGTGGGTGTGGCTGAAGCCGAGGGTCGTGTCCTGCGCGTAGTCGTAGGACGCGTACTTCTTGAGCTGGGTGTCCGGGCTGAGCTGCACCATCCCGAAGGGGGTGGTGGCACCCGGGAAGGTGGTGCCGTCCCCGTTGTTGCCGATCGAGGTGTCGACGAGCGTGGTCGGGTCGTCGGCGAACCTCGGCCCGCTCTGGGCGCCGGCGGGGGTCGCCAGCGCCATTGTCGTGGCTCCGGCGAGCAGGGTGGCAAGGACGCGCGTCCGCGTTCTCATCCGTGTCCTCCTGACAACGTTGTCACATTCACGGTGTGATCTTTTCCGTTGTCCGGTGGACAAATCAAGCCCCGGGCGTCGGGATCAGTGCCCGACGACCGCGGAACTGCTCGACACGGTCGGCGAGTACGTGAACTTCGTCTTGTCGGTCCGCTCGGAGGTCCCCGCCGCCGTTTCGGCCACGACGTGGACGAGCAGGGGGTAGCCCGCCGGCCAGACCGGCACGGCCACGACGGCCTGCGTCTTTCCCGGCGGGCCGATGGGGGTCGCCGGGAGCGTCCCGAAAAGGATGGTCGCGTCCGCGAGCCCGGTCCCCGTCACGGTCACGGCACCACTGGACGCCGAGTCGGGATCGACACCGGTGACGACCGGCGGCACCCCACCCGGGCCCGCCGGCCCGGCGCCCGGCGTGTTCTGGGCTTCGATGGCGGTCTGGGCCGTCCGTGACCCGAAGTAGAACCCGATGACCAGGCTGAGCACGGTCAGCACGGACGCGACGATCGTCTTCCGCAGGTCGGGCGCGTCGTCGGCGGCCGAGAAGACGGTGACGCCGAGCGCGGCGGCGACCAGCGCGACGATGAGGTAGGCGATCGTCGTGCGGGCGGCGTTCACGGTGCCGCGCGGGCGGGCGATCAACCGCAGGACGGCCAACAGGTCCTCACGGCGGAGGATCTTCCCGCTCGTCAGCCAGTCGGTGAGCTCCTTGCGCCACTTGACCGCCTTGATGAGGTCGTAGAACAGGGGAACGAAAGCCGCGACGAGGATGACGACGACGAGCACTCCGACCAGCCACACCGCGGTTGTGCCGGAAATCCGGCCACCTGCTTTCGCGGAACTGGACACAAAGCGTGCGCCGAAAAGCACCGGCGCACACCAGGCAGGCCGAATCGGATCGATTTCTTTACGGGACCGGAATTTCGGCCGGTATTTGCCAGCGGCGCGGTGCGCCGGTCCGGAAATTCCCGCCGCACGTCCTATTCGTGGCCGGTCAGACCAGGTGCGTCACGTGCCCGCCGAGGATGGTTGCCGTCACCGGGAGGGCTCGCAGGTCCGCCGGGGACAGCCCCGACGGGTCCGCTGCCGTCACCATCAGGTCGGCCACGTCACCCACCGACACCCCGCGGCGGCCACCCGAGGACGCCGCCAGCGCGTCGGGCAACGAGATCGCCTGCTCCGGGTGCCACGGCGGGCGGTCGTCGTCGGTGCGGGAGATCGCCGAGGCGATTCCGTCCCACGGGTCCAGCGGTGCCACCGGTGCGTCCGATCCGAATTCGAGCCGGGCACCCGATTCCAGCAGCGAGCGGTACGGGAACGCGCGGGACGTCCGGCCGTGCCAATGGCGGTCGGCGACGTCGCGGTCGTCCGGCTGGTGGGCCGGCTGGACCGCCGCGATCACGCCCAGCTCGGCGAACCGCGGGACGTCCGCGGGCGAAAGCAGTTGCGCGTGCTCGATCCGGCCGGGGCAGTCGACCTCTTCGAACGCGTCCAGCGCGATCGTGTTCGCCTGGTCGCCGATCGCGTGGACCGCCGGGATCAGCCCGTGCGCGAAAGCGCGGTCCAGCAGCGGAACCAGCTCGGCCGGCGGGAGTTCGAGCAGGCCGGGGGAATCCCCGCCCGGGTAGGGGTCGTGGCAGTAAGCCGTGCGCGTGTTGAGGGATCCGTCCACGAAGAGCTTGAACGGGCCCACCGTCAGCAGCCCGCCCGAATCCGGGAGGACGTCGCCCGTCCGGTGGCCGCGCTCGATGGTCTGGTCCAGCAGGTGCCGGGCGATCACGCACGAAATCCGGGCCGCCGGGGCGCCGCGGCGCGTCCAGTCCGCGACGGTGTCCGCGTACTCGTAGTCGACGATCTGCGTCACCCCGCGCGCGGCCGCCGCGGCCACCGCTTCCGCCACCCACTCGTCCTGGACGTCGATCGCGGCCGTCGGGAGCTGGGCCGTCGCGCTCATGCAGTCGTTCTCCAGGAGCACGCCGGTCGGGTGGTCGCGGCCGATCAGCTTCAGCGCCGCCGGGCTGAGCCACAGCGTGTGCAGGTCCGCGCTGAACAACGCGACCGCGCGCCCGGGCAGCGCCCGCTGCAGCAGGTCCTTGTGCGGCAGGTCCGGCCACAGCCCGTCGCGGAAGCCCGCGCCCACCACCAGCTCCGACTGCGGGGCCGGCGTCGCCAGCAGGTGCGCCAGCAGCAGCTCGATCGCCTCGCCCGCCGACCGCGCCGCGTCCAGGGGGATCCGGCGGCGGGACGTCGCCCACTGCACGACGTGGACGTGCGCGTCCACCAAGCCCGGCAGCAGCGTCCCGCCGTGGCCGTCGACGACCCGCGCGGCGAACCCGGGCGCCCCCGGCTCGGTGATCGCCGTGACGCGGCCGTCGTTCACCCGGACGTCCGCGAGCTCGCCGCCGAGCCCGGGGCGCACGCGGCGCAGCAGGAGATCATCCATGCCGCTTACCTTGCCAGCCCGGACCCATCCGGGTGAAGCACGGCTTGAGATGGGAATGAGACGGGTAATAGCTACTGTTGGACACACTGGCAGCCGTCGCCCGCCGAAGGGTCAGGGCCGGTCCATGGGCGCCGCCTTCACAAGCCGCGCAGGGTTCGACTCCCTCGGTTGCCGCTCGACGTCACGGCTTTCAGCCGACCGGGATGTCCCGGCGCCGCAACGCGATCAAGCCGAAAGCGCCGGCCGCCGCCGCGATCAGGACCAGCCACAGGACCGGGGCCAGCGAGAACGTCCCGCCCGGGAGGCGCGGCAGGTGGGCGAACGGCGAGATCCCCAGCACCGCCTCGTTCCACTGCAACGCCGACCCCACCAGGGACAGCAGCAGGAACGCGCCCAGCAGCCCCCACGCCGCCGCCGCGAAGCGCGGCAAGAAACCGATCAGCGCCGCGGCCAGGCCCGCCGGCACCCACACCGCCGGTACCTGGGCCAGCGCCGCCGGGACCAGGGAAGCGCCGCTCCCGTAGGCCAAGCCGGTCGCCAGTCCCGTGACCGCCAGCACGAACGCCGAGCCGGCCAGCGCGAAGACCAGGTGCCCGAGTCCCCAGCCGAGCCGGCCGGCCGCCGTCGCCAGCACCGGTTCCGCGCGCCCGGCCGCTTCCTCCGCACGCAGCTTCAGCGTCGCCTGCACCGCGTACCCCGCCGCCGCCAAGCCGAACAACGTCATCGTGCCGGCCAGGTACGCGTCCACCACCCCGCCCCCGCCGCCCATCCGGGCGAGGACGTCCGCGACGGCCTGGTTCTCGCGCATCATCTCCGCGACGTTCTGCGCGACCCCGCCCATCAGCAGCCCGACCAGCGCCAGGCAGACGGTCCAGACCACGAGCGTCCCCCGCTGCAGCCGCCACGCCAGCGCCCACGGCGAGCGCAGGGACGCCTTGGCCGTCGCCCGCCCCGGCCGGGCCGGCAGCAGCGCCGCGCCGAGGTCACGGCGTGCCGACAGCAGGACCGCCACCCCGAAGAGCGACGCGGTCGCGACCACACCCAACGCGAGCACCCACCACCGCTCCCCCGCGAACGGCCGCAGCCGGTGCGCCCAGCCGATCGGCGACAGCCACGAGAGCCAGCCCGCCGAGCCGCTGCTGTCGCCCGCCGCGCGCAGCAGGAACGCCAGGACCAGCACGCCGATCCCGATGCCCCGCGCGCCGCTCGCCCCCCACGTCAGCTGCGCCGCGACCGCGCCGGCCCCGGCGAACACCCAGCCGGACAAGGAAAACCCCAGACCCAGCGCCAGCGCACCGGCGACGGGGGCGCCCTCCGCGGCCAGGCCGGCCCCGACCACCAGGCCGTAGAGCAGGCACGCGCCGCAGGCCGCGAGCACCGCCGCCGCGAGTCCGGCGTGCCGCCCGACGACGGTCGCGCCGGTCAGCTCCCGGCGGCCCGCCTCCTCCTCGGCCCGGGTGTGCCGGACGACGGTGAGCAGCGCGATCAGCCCGGCGACGACCGGGACGAACCCGCACTGCCAAGCCAGCAGGTTCCCCACCGAAGAGCCGTAGAGCGGGCCGTTGCGGACCACGAACGTCGCGCTGGAAGCGTTGAGGTCGTAGAAGTGCTGCCGTGACGCCGCATCCGGGTACGCCGCTTCGATCGACGACAGGTAGCCCATCGGCGCGGCCGCGAGGCACACGATCCACAGCGGCATGAGCAGCCGGTCGCGGCGCAGCACCACCCGCAGCAGCGCGAAGGTCCCGGTCATCGCGCCGCTCCGGCCGGCTCGTAGTGGCGGAGGAACAGCTCCTCGAGCGTCGGCGGCCGGCTGACCAGGTTCCGCAGCCCGGCGTCGGCCAGGTGCCGCATCACGTCCGCGAGCGCGGGCTGGTCGACGGACAGGTGGACGTGCGAGCCGTACGAGCTCAGGTCGTGGACGCCCGGCAGCGCCCACAGGCCGGCCGGCACGTGCGCGAGCGACGCGTCGATCGTGATCCGGCCGAGGTGCCGCAGCTCGTCCAGGGTGCCCGACTCGACGGTGCGGCCGGCCCGGATGATCGTGACGCGGTCGCACAGCGCCTCGACCTCGGACAGGATGTGCGAGGACAGCAGCACGGTCCGGTCGCCGCGGTCCCGCTCCTCGTCGACGACCTGCCGGAACACCTCTTCCATCAGCGGGTCGAGCCCGGACGTCGGCTCGTCGAAGACCAGCAGCTCCACATCGGACGCCAGCGCCGCGACGAGCGCGACCTTCTGCCGGTTGCCCTTCGAGTACGTCCGGCCCTTCTTGCGCGGGTCGAGGTCGAACCGCTCGACCAGTTCCGCGCGCCGCTTGACGTCGAGGCCGCCGCGCAGCCGGCCGAGCAGGTCGATGACCTCGCCGCCGGTGAGGTTGGGCCAGAGGGTGACGTCGCCCGGCACGTACGCGAGCCGCCGGTGCAGCTCGGTCGCGTCGGTCCAGGGGTCGCCCCCGAGCAGGGTGGCGCGGCCGCCGTCGGCCCGCATCAGCCCCAGCAGGACGCGGATCGTGGTGGTCTTGCCGGCGCCGTTGGGTCCGAGGAACCCGTGCACCTCGCCGGTGTGGACGGTCAGGTCGAGCCCGTCGAGGGCCCTCGTCCGGCCGAACGCCTTGGTGAGGCCGTCGGCGGTGATCGCGTCGGCCATCGTCATCCCTTCCGTTCGTAGGCGGCCAGCGCTTCGCGGGCCTTTTCGAGGATTTCGCCGTCGCCGAGCGGGTTCAGGAACAGGTGCCCGGCGGCCAGGGACATGCGCAGCATCGCCTCGTTCGTGCCCGGCTCCTCGCCGAGCGCGCGGGCGACGTGGTCCTGCAGGATCATCAGCCCGCCGGTCATCGCGGCGAGCGCGGCGGCGACGCCCCGCGGGTCGGGCAGGTCCATGCCCTGCTCGCGGAAGTAGCGCTCGGTGCCGTCGACGATCTCCACGAACTGGGCGGCCGCGGCTTCGGAGCCGTCGATCATCGCGCGGCCCAGGTACCGGCGGTACAGCAGCTGGCGGGCGTCGAACGTCGGGAGGAAACCCGGGTTCGCGGCCCCCTTCGCCAGCACCTCCTCCTTGAACTTGAGCAGCTCGTCGAAGACGTGGGCGTCGCAGGCCTCGCGCAGGCCGTCCTTCGAGCCGAAGTGGTGGCGGATGAGCCCGCCCGACACCCCGGCGTCCTCGGCGATGTCCAGGATCGACGTCTTGTCCATGCCGCGTTCGGTGAACAGCCGGATGGCGGCGTCGCGGATCCGGGCCCGCGCGGTGAGGTCTTCGGTGCTCATGCCCGTACTATACGTGCGTGTAGTCGACTACACGAGAATGTAGCCCCCTATACGCATGTATAGCAAGGCCGCACTTTCACGTGAAAGTGCGGCTTCCGGTTGCCGCCTAACCGGTCAGCCGGTTAGGCCATTCGGCTCGCAACCAATTGCGGTCTTTGGGCTAACTGTCTTATTGCTGACGAAGATCCCACACGGTGTACTGCACGGACGCACATCTTCACGAAGGGTCGTTTCAGTGACACAGCACAGATCGCGCTGGAGACGGCGGGCCGGGATCACCGTCCTCGCCACCGCACTCGGCGCCTCCGTCCTCGGCGTCGCCGTTCCCGTGGCGTCCGCCCAGCAAGCGCCGCCCTCGACCGGCGCGGCCGACGGCAAGACCCTCGACGAGCACGACCGCGCTCTCGTCGCCGAAGCCGAAAAGGCCGGGAAACCGGACGTCACGCTGCTGATCGCGGCGGAAAAGGGCCAGACCGGTGCCGCCGTGAACGAGCTCAAGGCGCTCGGCGGCGTCGTCCAGTCCACCGACACCAAGCTCGACTACGTCAAGGTCACCGTCCCCACGGACAAGGCCGAAAAGGCCGCCAAGCTCAAGTCCGTCAACGCCGTCGACGTCGACGGTCTCATCCAGCGCGACGACCCGAAGCCCGACGGCGCGACCACCCCGCTGCCGCAGCCGGCCCCGGGCAAGGACACCCCGCGCGTCAACCCGTACCTGCCGACCGGGGACACCTACGCGGCGCAGTTCGGCCAGGTCCTGCCCAACTGGGACGGCAAGGACACCACGGTCGCCGTGCTCGACTCCGGCGTCGACCTCGACTCCCCCGCGCTGGCCACCACCAGCCACGGCGAACGCAAGATCGTCGACTGGTACAACGCCAACGCCACCAACTCCGGCGACGGCACCTGGGTCAAGCAGTCCACACAGACCTACACCGGCACCTTCACCGCGAACGGCAAGACCTGGACGGCGCCCGCCACCGGCGGCCCGTACACGTTCGGCGTGTTCGGCGAGACCGCCGGCGACCTGGGCGCCGCGGACAGCGAGACCGGCGGTGACGTCAACCGCGACGGCGACCGCGCCGACTCGTGGGGCGTGCTGCTCGACCCGGCGACCAAGGAGGTCCGGGTCGACCTCAACGGCAACGGCGACTTCACCGACGAGAAGCCGATGACCGACTACGCCAAGAAGTACGACTACGGCTTCTTCGGCACGGACAACCCGGCGACCGACGTCGCCGAGCGGATGGCCTTCGTGGTCCAGACCGACAAGCCGGGCTACGTCGGCATCGGCATCGCCGGCGCCGAGCACGGCTCGCACGTCGCGGGCATCGCCGCCGCGAACGACCTCTTCGGCGGCAAGATGGACGGCGCGGCCCCGGGCGCGAAGCTCCTGGCCGTCAAGGTCTGCCTCACCGGCACCGCCTGCACGTCGTCGGGCCTGCTCGACGGTGTCGTCTACGCGGCCAGCCACGGCGCCGACGTCATCAACATCTCGATCGGCGGCCTGCCGGCGCTCAACGACGGCAACAACGCCCGCGCGGAGCTCTACAACCGCACGATCGCCGAGTACAACGTCCAGATCTTCATCTCGGCCGGCAACAGCGGTGCCGGGGCGAACACCGTCGGCGACCCGTCGGTGGCCACGGACGCGATCTCGGTCGGCTCGTACATCACCAAGGAGACCTGGCTGTCGAACTACGGCTCGGTCACCAAGAACGCCGAGTCGCTGCACCCGTTCTCCTCGCGCGGCCCGCGTGAGGACGGCGGCTTCAAGCCGGACATCATCGCGCCCGGCGCGGCGATCGCCACCATCCCGCGCTGGGAAGCGGGGGGCCCGGTGGCCGGCACGTACGGCCTGCCCGCGGGCTACGCGATGCTGCAGGGCACGTCGATGGCGTCGCCGCAGGCGACCGGCGCGGCGGCACTGCTGGTGAGCGCGTACAAGGCGACGCACAAGGGCCAGCGGCCGCCGGTGGCGCAGCTGCGGGCCGCGATCAAGTCGACCGCGCGGTTCGTGCCGGGCATCGGCGCGTACGCCCAGGGCGCGGGCCTGTTCAACGTCCCGGCCGCGTTCGTCGCGCTGTCGCTGAACCCTAAGCCGGACGCCGTTTCGACGTCGGTCGAGGTGCACACCGCGCTGTCGGGCCTGCTGGCCACCCCGAACACGGGCGTGGGCATCCACGACCGCGAAGGCGTGACCACGGGCAAGGCCTACACCCGCACGTACACGATCACCCGCACCACGGGTTCGGCGCAGCCGGTGCCGTACTTCGCGCGGTGGACGGGCAACGACGGCACGTTCTCGTCGAAGTCCACAGTGGTCCTGCCGCTCAACACGCCGGTGAAGTTCGACGTCAAGGTCGAGCCGAAGGCCGCGGGCGCCCACTCGGCGCTGCTGTACCTGGACAACCCGCTGACCGTCGGCGTCGACGTGCAGACCCTCAACACGGTCTTCGCGCCGCAGGAGTTCACCGCGGCCAAGGGCTACCAGGTCGACGTCTCCGGCAAGATCGCCCGCAACCAGGCGACCAGCTACTTCGTGCGGGTGCCGCAGGGTGCCAGCGCGCTGAAGGTGGACCTGGACGCCGGTGCCGGTGCCCCGGGCAAGGGCCAGGTGCGGTTCCTGCGCTACGACCCGACCGGTGTCCCGGCCGAGGCCAGCACGTCCACGACGTACTGCTACCTCCCCGACGCGGGTGCCGGCTGCCCCGGTGGCACGCCGACCAGCCGCACGATCGCCAACCCGCTCCCGGGCGTGTGGGAGATCGTCGTCGAGGCGCGCCGGACGTCCGATGTGGCCGATGCGGCGTACAAGCTGTCGGCTTCGGTGCTGGGCACGGCGATCTCGCCGAACCCGGACACCATCGCCTCGGCCACGCTGAACACGCCGATCGCGCGGTCCTACACCGTGCAGAACACGCTCGGCGCGTTCACCGGCAAGCTGAACGGCGCCACGCTGGGCAGCGCGAAGGTCGCGCGGCCCTCGATCGCCGAAGGCGCGCAGCAGCAGTACCAGATCGCGGTGGCGCCGGGCTCGACGTCGCTGACGGCCACGATCGGCAAGACGTCCGACACCGGCGCCGACCTCGACCTGGTGCTGTACAACTGCACGACCGGCTCCTGCGTGCAGGCGGCGGTCAGCGCGGACGGTGACTCCGAGGAGTCGGTGACCGTGGCCAACCCGGCCGCGGGCGTCTGGGTCGCGCTGGTCGACGGGTACGCGGTGCCCACCGGCACGACCGAGTACGACTACCTCGACGTGTTCACCAACCCGGCCTTCGGGTCGGTCGCGGTGACCGACGCCACCGCGGCGCACGCGTCGGGCAGCTCGTGGACGGTGCCGGCGACGGTGACGGTCACGGCCGCCCCCGCCGCGGGCCGGACCCTGCGCGGTCAGCTGACCGTGCAGACCGACACCGGTGTCACGGTCGGCTCCTCGCTGGTGCTGATCAACGCCGTCGGCTAGTCCCGCTCAACGGAAACCGCCCCGGGTCCCGCCCGGGGCGGTTTTCGCTTTCCTGGTGGCTTTCCGACGCAATTTTGCGCATGTCCGGTGAAGTGTTGCCCTCTTCCGGCGGGTGTCCGTATGGTCTGGAACACTCCGAATCCACCGAGGGGTTGGCGATGCGACGGATTTCGACGCTGCTCTCCGTGCTTCTCCTGCTGGCGGCCACTTTGCCGGGTGTCGCGCACGCGGCGGCGCTCTCGAGCCGGACGCACCTGTTCTACTACCCTTGGTACGGCGGCGCTTCCACCGGCTACCGGCACTGGGTGCAGGGCGGGCACACGCCACCGGCCGACATCGGCGCGAACTTCTACCCCGTGCTGGGCGCGTACGACTCCGGTGATTTCTCCGGCGCCGTCGAGCAGCACATGCGCTGGATCGAGCAGTCCGGTGCCGGCGTGATCGTGTACAGCTGGTGGGGTCAGGGGTCCGATGAGGACGGTCTGGCGGCCGGCGTGCTGGAAGCCGCCGCCCGGCACGGGATCCGGGTCGCGTGGCACCTCGAGCCCTACAGCGGGCGGACCGCGGCGTCCACGGTGGCGGACGTGAACTACCTCCTCGGGCGGTACGGCTCGAGCCCCGCGTTCTACCGCGAGGGCGGCCGCGGTGCGTTCTACGTCTTCGAAAGCCTGCGGATCACCGACTGGACGGCGCTGGACCAGGTGCGCTCGTCGGCGATCGTGCTGGCGCAGACGACCGACACGAGCAAGGTCGCGCACTTCGGCGGGATGTACACCTACGACGCGATCGCCGGGGCCACCGCGCCGGGCTGGCGCGAGGCGGGTGCGTACTGCGAAGCGAACGGGCTCGTGTGGGCGCCTTCGGTGGGTCCGGGGTACGTCGACGACCGCGCGGTCCCTGGCAACACGACCCCGACCCTGTCGCGGGACAACGGCGCGACCTACGACCGCGAGTGGCAGAACGCGCTTTCCTCGCAGGCCGACTGGGTTTCGGTGACGTCGTTCAACGAATGGCACGAAGGGTCGGTCATCGAGCCCGCGCGGTCTTCGCCACCCGCCGCGGGGTACGAGACGTTCGCCGGGGCCTACGGGACGTCCGGCGCGGCCTCGGAAACCGCTTACCTGGACCGGACCCGCCACTGGGCCGCCCAGCTCGGCGGGCCGCCGCCCGCGGCGGTCGACCTGGCGCGGGGGCGGCCGGTCTCCGCGAGCGGGTCGCAGGCCGGGTACCCGCCGGGGAACGCCGTCGACGGGAACGCCTCGAGTTATTGGGAGAGCGCGAACAACGCGTTCCCGCAGACGTTGACCGTGGATCTGGGGGCACCGGCCGCGGTCGGCCGCGTGGTGGTGAAGCTCCCGCCGTCGTGGGGTTCCCGGACGCAGACCATCGCGGTGAACGGCGGGACCCCGGCCGGGTACGTGTTCGACCCGGCGACCGGGAACACCGTGACCATCCCGGTTTCGAGCACGGACCGGTACCTGCGGCTGACGTTCACCGGCAACACCGGGTGGCCCGCGGGTCAGGTGTCCGAAGTGGAGGCTTACGCTTCCTGAGCCCGGTTGACGAACGGCGCCGGCTCGGCGAGCACGCGGTGCACGACCCGGCCCGCCGCCCCGAGCGTCGCGGCGTCGCCGCCGAGGCGTGAAGCCGTCAGCACCGGCGGCTCGCCGCGGAGGCCGCCGAGGCGGGTGGCCAGCACCTCCGACACCGGTTCGGACAGCCACGGGTACAGCTGCGTGAACACTCCGCCCAGCACGATGCGGTCGAGGTCCAGGAGGTTCACCGCCGACGTCAGGGCGAGGCCGAGGGCCTCCCCGGCGGCCGCGCACGCGTCCCGCGCCGCCCGGTCGCCGGCTTCGAGGGCGGCCACGAAGGCCGGCAACGTCGGCGTGTTCCCGGCCGCCAGCAACGCTTCCTGGCCCGCGAAGGTCTCCAGGCAGCCGCTTCCGCCGCACCGGCAGAGCGGGCCCCGGGGCGCGACCACGACGTGGCCCAGCTCGCCGGCCAGGCCGCGGGCACCGGAGAACAGCGCGCCGTTCACGACCAGGCCGGCCCCGATGCCGACTTCGCCGGAGACGTAGAGGAAGTCGCGTTCGCCGTCGCCGTACCAGAGCTCGCCGAGGGCGGCGAGGTTCGCTTCGTTGTCCAGCTCGACCGGGACCGGCAGGCGCAGCAGGTCGGCCGGGCGGACGTCCTGCCAGCCGAGGTTGGGGGCGCTGAAGAGCACGCCGTCGCCGACCGGGCCGGACACCGCGAGCACCGCGCCCGCGACCTCGAGGCCGAGCCGGTGGGTTTCGGTGAGCGCCTCGGTGGCCAGCGCCTGCAGCTCCCCCAGGACCTTCTTCGGCCGCGAGCCGCGGTTGTCGCGCTCGCGGCGGGCGGCGAACCGGACGCCGCCGGTGAGGTCGAGCACGCGCACGGCGAGGTAGTCGACGTTGATTTCGAGCCCGAGCGACGCCACGCGGGCCCCGCTGAGCACGACTTCCACCCCCGGCCGGCCGCGTTCCCCCGCCCGCGCCGGCCCGGTCTCGGCGAGCAGTCCCGCGTCGACCAGGTCGCCGACGAGCTTGCTCACCGTGGACTTGGTCAGACCGGTGACCTCGGCGAGCGCGGCGCGGGTGAGCGCGCCGCCGCGGTGGACCGCGCCCAGCACGACCTCGAGGTTGCGGGCGCGCATCTCCTCATGCCGGACGGCCTGGGTCATCGTGTCCCCTCCTGCCGTGCACTTTAACCGGGCCCCTTGACGCCCGGGAGCCCCACGGCGCATATTTAGTCTACAACGTGAACTAAATGAAGGGACAGTCATGGACGACTACGCCCCCCGGCCGGCCGACAAGTTCACCTTCGGCCTCTGGACCGTGGGCTGGCCCGCGAACGACCCGTTCGGGATCGCGACGCGGCCGCCGCTCGACCCGGTGGAGAGCGTCCACCGGCTGGCTGAGCTGGGCGCGTACGGCGTGACCTTCCACGACGACGACCTGCTGGCCACCGAGCCGGACCGTGACAAGGCGATCGAGGCGTTCAAGAAGGCGCTGGCCGAGACCGGCCTCCGCGTGCCGATGGCGACTACGAACCTGTTCACCCACCCGGTGTTCAAGGACGGCGGCCTGACCAGCAACGACCGCGACGTCCGCCGCTATGCGCTGCGCAAGGTCCGCCGCAACATCGACCTGGCGGCCGAGCTCGGCGCGGAGACGTACGTGGTGTGGGGCGGCCGCGAGGGCGCGGAGTCCGACGGCGCGAAGGACGTCCGCGCGGCGCTGGCCCGCTACAAGGAGGGCCTCGACCTGCTGGCGGACTACGTCGTGGAGAAGGGCTACTCGCTGCGGTTCGCGCTGGAGCCGAAGCCGAACGAGCCCCGCGGCGACATCCTGCTCCCGACGATCGGGCACGCGCTGGGCTTCATCTCCCAGCTGGAGCGGTCCGAGATGTTCGGCCTCAACCCGGAGGTCGGGCACGAGCAGATGGCCGGCCTCAACTTCGTGCACGGCATCTCGCAGGCGCTGTGGCAGGGCAAGCTGTTCCACATCGACCTGAACGGCCAGCACGGCCCGAAGTACGACCAGGACCTGATCTTCGGCCACGGCGACGTGAAGAGCGCGTTCTTCCTGGTGGACCTGCTGGAGAACGGCGGGTACGAAGGCCCGCGCCACTTCGACTACAAGCCGCTCCGCACGGAGGACCCGTCCGACGTCTGGGTCTCCGCGGCGGCGAACATGCGCACCTACCTGATCCTGAAGGAGAAGGCGGCCAAGTTCCGCTCGGACCCGGAGGTGGCGGAGGCCCTGGCGGCTTCGCGGGTGCCGGACCTTTCGACGCCGACGCTGGCCCCGGGCGAGACGTTCGACGACGTGTTGAAGGACGACTTCGACCTCGAGGCGGCCGCCGCGCGCGGCTACCACTTCACGCGGCTGAACCAGCTGGCCCTCGAGCACCTGCTCGGCGTCCGCTGACGTGCCACGAGGGGCACCTTCATGGCTCTTGTGTCCATGAAGGTGCCCCTCGTGACTTCTACGACACCGTCAGGGTGTCGATGTCGAACAGGGAACCCGCGCCACCCCGGAAGGTCAGGTGGAGGGGGCCTGAGCCGGCCGTCATCGTCGTCGAGACCGTCTGGAACGTCTCCCAGCCGCCCGTGTTCGGCACCGCTACCGTGCCCAGCACGGGTCCGGTCGCCGAGCCGTCGCGGATCTCGATCGTGCCGCCCGCTCCCGCCGACGACACGACCGCGCTGAAGTGCGTGCGGCCGGTCGTGCTCACCGATGCGTAGCCGGCCCAATCGCCGTTCTCGATGTAGCCCAGGGTCTGACCACCGCTCGCCGGGGCGTGGGACGCGATCTGGACGCCCGACCCCGACGTGAACGATTCACCCTCCACTGTGGATGAAGACGTGCCGCACGAAGCCGGAGCCACACCGGCGGCGTACCGGACCGCGCCCAGGAGCGAGGTGCGGAACACCGGGTCCGAATAGGACTCGATCGTGTGGCCGAGGCCGGTGTAGAACGCCCGGCCGCTCCCCTGCGGGTGGCACCAGGTGATCGGGTGATCCGCACCCATCTCGCCACCGGTGTAGCTCGACTCGTCCAGCGTCTGGAGCACGTGGACGCTGCCGCGCGGGTTCGTGCGGTAGTTGTACAGCTCGTCCGTGCGGGTCCACACCGCCGGCAGGTTCGCGGTGGCGGGGTGGGTACCGTCCTCCGTCACGAACCGGGCCTGCTGGATCGCCGGGTGGCTCTTGAACCACGCCCCGACCAGCTGCCCGTACCACGGCCAGTCGTACTCCGTGTCGGCCGCCGCGTGGATGCCGAGGTAGCCGCCACCTCCCTCCACATAGGACTCGAACACCGTCTGCTGCGTCGCGTCCAGGACGTCGCCGGTGGTCGAAAGGAACACCACCGCCTCGTAGGAACCCAGCGAAGCGGCGGTGAACACCGACGCGTCCTCGGTCGCCGTCACGGTGAAGCCGTTCGCCTGACCCAGTTCACGGAGGGCTTGGCTGCCCGCCGGGATCGAGTCGTGGCGGAAGCCCGCCGTCTTGGAGAACACCAGTACGTCGTACGACGGATCCACCTGGGTCGGCATACCGCTCAGCGTAAAGGAATCGACGTCGAAGAGGGAACCGGAACCACCCCGGAACACCAGGAACAGCGGGCCCGAGCCACTAGACACCGACGCCGTCACGTTCTGGAACGTCTCCCAGTCCCCGGTCGAGGGCACCGAAACCGTGCCCAGCAGCGTCCCGGTGGCCGAACCGGAGCGGATCTCGATCGTCCCGCCCGCGCCGGCCGACGAGATCCGCGCCGTGAAGGACCGCGCGCCCGCCGTGCTCACCGACGCGTACCCGGCCCAGTCGCCGTTCTCGATGTAGCCCAGGGTGTTGCCGCCGCTCGCGCCGGCGTGCGGCGCGATCTGGACACCGGAACCGGAGGTGAACGACTCGCCCTCGATCGCCGAAGCCGCGGTGGTGAACGTGAACGCGTCCAGGTCGAACAGGTTGCCCTGCCCGGTCACGCCCTTGAACACGAGGTACAGCGTCGTCGGACCGGCCGGCCGGTTGGCCAGGTTCGCCGTGACGTCGGCGAACGTGTCCCAGTTCCCGGTGTTGGCGACGGCCGCCGAGCCGAGCAGGGTGCCGGTCGGCGAACCCGCGCGTACCTCCAGCGTCCCGCCCGGGCCGCCCGAAGACACCCGCGCGCTGATCGAAGTGGCGTTGCCCAGAGCGTACGGTGTGAACGAGATCCAGTCGCCGTCGTCGGTGTACCCGACCGTCCGGCCGCCCTCCGCGGCGCCGTGGTCGGCGAGCTGGATCCCCGACTGCGCCGAGAAGTGCTCGCCCTGGCGGTGCCGCGGCTGCAGCTTACGGACGCTGTGCGACGTCAGCCCGCCCTTGTCGGTGTACTGCGCGTCGAAGACGCCGTAGATGTTCGCCGCGGCGTCGTGCTCCCCGTCGACCGGGACCGCGATCGAGCCGGAGCACCCGGTCGCTTGCGTGATCTGGTGCTCGTGGCTGTCGTGGCCGAGGAAGTACGTCACCTTGACCTTCGAGCAGTCCAGCGGCCCGTCCTCCGGATCGCTGCCGGTCACCTGGAACGGCACGGTGTCACCGAAGGAGAACAGCTGCCCGTCCGCCGGCGTGCCCAAGGAGACCGTGGGCGCCGTGTTCCCGACCGTCACGACCAGGCTCGCCGTGCCGGTCAGCCCTTCCGGATCGGAGACCGTCAACGTCGGCGAGTACGTGCCGTTGGTCGTGTAGGTGTGCGCCGGGTTCGCCGACGTCGACGACGAGCCGTCGCCGAAGTCCCACCGGTAGCTCAGCGCCCCGCCTTCGGGATCGGTGCTCCCCGCGGACGAGAAGGTGACCGTCAAGGGATTCGGTCCGGACGTCTTGTCGGCCACGGCCTTCGCGACCGGGTTGCGGTTCGTGCCCGCGAGGTACTCGATCCGGTACAGCGCCTGGTTGTCGCTGCCGGTGCCGTAGTCGAGGACGTAGAGAGCGCCGTCCGGGCCGAACGCCATGTCCATCACCTGCGTGCCGGTCCACGGGAAGTCCTCGATCGGGCCGCGGGTCCCGTCGGCGTTGACGGTGACCGCCTTGATCCACTTGCGACCGTACTCCCCCGCGAAGTACCTGCCGTCCAGGGATTGCGGGAACTTGACCGTGGACGTCGAAGCGGCGTCGTACCGGTAGACCGGCCCGCCCATCGGCGACTCCGAGCCGCTGCCGAACTCCGGCGGCGAACCCTCGTCACCCGCGTACTTGATCCACGCGGCCTTCGGCACCGGCAGCTTGGCGAGCCCGGTGTTGCGGAACGACGAGTTCGTCGGGCCGCCCGCGCAGTCGTACTTCGCGCCGGACGGGCCGCTCGGGAACGTGTAGTGGTTGTACGTCTCGGTCGTCGTGTTGGAGCCGGTGCAGTACGGCCAGCCGAAGTTGCCCGGCCCGGTGATCCGGTCGAACTCGACCTGCCCTTGCGGTCCGCGATCGGGGTTGGTGACGCCGGCGTCCGGGCCGTAGTCGCCGAGGTAGACGACGCCCGTCGGCTTGTCGACACTCATCCGGAACGGGTTGCGGAAGCCCATCGCGTAGATCTCCGGCCGCGTGTTCGCGGTTCCCGGCGCGAAGAGGTTGCCGGACGGCACCGTGTACGTCCCGTCCGCCTGCGGGTGGATCCGCAGCAGCTTGCCGCGCAGGTCGTTCGTGTTGCCCGACGAGCGCTGCGCGTCGAACTGCGGGTTGCGCGTGGTCCGCTCGTCGATCGGCGAGTAGCTGTCGGACGAGAACGGGTTGGTGTCGTCGCCGGTGGTGAGGTAGAGGTTGCCGGCGGCGTCGAAGTCGATGTCCCCGCCGACGTGGCAGCACTGGCCGCGGTCGTTGGCCACCTTGAGGACGACCTTCTCGCTGGCCAGGTCGAGCGTGTTGTCGGTCTTCAGGACGAACCGGGACAGGTGCAGCTCGCCCTTGAACGGCGCGAAGTCCGCCTCGGTGCCGTCGGTCGGCGCGTCACCGTCCGGTGTGGACAGCCGCGGCGAGTAGTACAGCCAGACGTACCGGTTCGTCGCGAAACCGGGGTCGGCGGCGACGCCCTGGAGACCTTCCTCGTCGTGGGTGTAGACGTTCAGCTTGGCCGCGACGGACGTCGCACCGGCCGCGGTGGTGACGCGGACGGTGCCGTCGCGGGAGGTGTGCACGACCGACCGGTCGGGCAGGACCGCCAGGGACATCGCCTCGCCGCCCAGCTCGGCCGCGCCGGTGGCGAGGGCGACCTGCTGGTAGTCCGCGGGCGGGATGTCCGCGCGAGCCGGGGTGTCGACGGTGAGCAGGAGACCGGCACCCAACAACGCGGTGCCGAACAGCCTCGCCCACTTCGGTGGGGACGGAGACATGCCGGTTCCTTCCTGATTTTGAGCGTGCTTCGCCCCGGAGTGGCGCGAAGCCGGTTTCGATCACCTTCCGACGGGGCTGGCGGTCACCCGTTGAACAGAAGCGCTACTTCGAAGAGAAAGCGGCGTCGAAGGCCGCGGTGGGCGGGGCGAAGTTGAGCTTGCGGACGAACTCGAGCGCTTCGGGAGCGCCGATGAGCCGGTCCATGCCCGCGTCCTCCCACTCGATGGAGATCGGGCCGTCGTAGCCGATGGCGTTGAGCATGCGGAAGACGTCCTCCCAGGGGACGTCGCCGTGGCCGGTGGAGACGAAGTCCCAGCCGCGGCGGGGATCCGCCCACGGCAGGTGCGAACCCAGCCGCCCGTTGCGGCCGTTGAGCTGCTTGCGGGCCTCCTTGCAGTCGACGTGGTAGATGCGGTCCTTGAAGTCCCACAGGAACCCCGCCGGGTCGAGGTCCTGCCAGACGAAGTGCGACGGGTCGAAGTTGAGCCCGAACGCCGGGCGGTGCCCGATCGCCTCCAGGGTCCGGACGGTGCTCCAGTAGTCGTAGGCGATCTCGCTCGGGTGCACCTCGTGGGCGAAGCGGACGCCGACCTCGTCGAACACGTCCAGGATCGGGTTCCAGCGCGTGGCGAAGTCGGCGTACCCGCGGTCGATCATCGACGGCGGCACCGGCGGGAACATCGCCACGGTGTGCCAGATCAACGAACCGGTGAAGCCGACCACAGTGGACACCCCGAGCTTCGCCGCGGCGCGGGCGGTGGCCTGCATTTCGGCCGCCGCCCGCTGCCGGACACCCTCGGGTTCGCCGTCGCCCCAGATGCGGGCGGGCAGGATGGCTTCGTGCCGCTCGTCGATCGGGTGATCGCAGACGGCCTGGCCCACCAGGTGGTTCGAGATGGCCCACACCTTGAGGTCGTACTTGGCCAGCGTTTCGAGCTTCGCCGGTACGTAGGCGTCGTCGGCGAGTGCCTTGTCCACTTCGAAGTGGTCGCCCCAGCAGGCGATCTCGAGGCCTTCGTAGCCCCAGCCGCTCGCCAGCTCGCACACCTCCTCGAACGGCAGATCGGCCCACTGCCCGGTGAACAACGTCAGCGGTCGTGCCATGTCTGACCTCCTGGTGGGTCCTACTCGGTCCGGATAGCCGTCAGCAACAGGTCCTTGACTTCGGTGGCGTGGATCTTTTCGCGCGCGAGCGACGGATCCGAGCACAGCAGCACGGGGCCGTCTTCGGGGGCGTCCGGCAGCCGCCCGTGGCTGCCGCGCACCGGCGCCGGGTCGAGCGGGACGACCTGCATCGAGTACCGCAGGCCGAGCTTCTTGCGGGCCAGCGCGGACGCCGCCTTCAGCTTCACCGCCGGGTCGTTCGGGTCGAAGAACAGCTCGGCCGGGTCGTAGCCGGGCTTGCGGTGGATCTCGACGGTCTTCGCGAAGTCCGGCGCGCGGTCGTCGCTCAGCCAGTAGTAGTACGTGAACCAGGCGTCCGGCTCGGCGATCGCGACGAGCTCACCGGCCCGTTCGTGGTTGATGCCGACGGATGCCTGCCCCTCGCGATCCAGCACGACGTCCACACCGGACAGTCCGGCCACGATGTCCCGCACGCGCGGGACGTCGGCGGGGTCGGCGACGTAGACGTGCGCGACCTGGTGGTCGGCCACCGCGAACGCCCGCGACGTCCACGGGTCCAGGTACTCCATCCCGGCCTGGACGTACACGTTGAGCAGGCCCTCTCGGCGCAACGCCCGGTTGATGTCG
The DNA here is from genome assembly GCF_041346945.1 of Amycolatopsis sp. cg9. Classification (NCBI taxonomy): domain Bacteria; kingdom Bacillati; phylum Actinomycetota; class Actinomycetes; order Pseudonocardiales; family Pseudonocardiaceae; genus Amycolatopsis; species Amycolatopsis sp. cg9. Next base: position 10,142,299 of record NZ_CP166850.1, read on the forward strand.
ACCGGCCGGCTCGCGTTGGTGATGCCGTACTCCGAGAGCGCGACGACGGTGTGCCCGCCCGCGGCCGCCTGGTCCAGCAGCGGCTTCACCGCGGCGTCGATCTCCCGCGCGGCCGCCGCGGCCTGCGGGGCGTCCGGGCCGAAGCGCTGCAGGTCGTAGTCCAGGTGCGGGAGGTACACCAGCGTCGTGTCCGGCTTGTCCTCCGCCATGATCTTCTGCGCCGCCGCGATGATCCACTTCGACGACGTGATCGCGGCCGTCGGGCCCCAGTAGGTGAACAGCGGGAACTCGCCGAGCGCGCCGACCAGGCGGTCGTGCAGCTGCGGCGGGTGGGTGTAGGCGTCCGGGGACTTCTTGCCGTCGGCGTGGTAGATCGGCCGCGGGGTCACCGTCAGGTCGACGTCCATGCCCATCGCGTACCACCAGCACACGTTCGCGACGCGATGCCCGTTCTGCGCGCGCCGGGCCGCGTCCCAGAACTTGTCGCCCTGGACGAGCTTGTTGTGCTGGCGCCAGAGGAAGATCTCGCCGAGGTCGCGGAAGTACCAGCCGTTGCCCACGATCCCGTGCTCGGCCGGCTGCAGGCCGGTGAGGAACGTCGACTGCACCGAGCACGTCACGGCGGGGAAGACGGTGTCCAGCTGCGCGGTGAAGCCGGGCTCGGCCATCTTGCGCAGGTTGGGCATGTGCGGCAGCAGCCGCGGGGTCAGCCCGACCACATCGAGCACGAGCAAACTCATTCCGAAACCTCTTCCAAGCCTAGTTCGATCAAGGAACGCCGGGTCCAGTCCAGCTCGGCCGCGATGCCCGCGACCAGCCCGGCGTCGTCGGCGGGTGCGTCCGGGAGCACCTGCCAGGTGTAGGTCTCGACCTCGACGTGGTCGGTGCGCGCGGTGGCGCTGCCGAACAGCTCGGCCAGCGTCCCGGCCAGCACCGGCCGGGTCGACGTCAGCGGCGGTGCCGGGTCGGCGTGCAGCGGCACGTGGAAGTGCACGCGCCACGGAGCCTCGCCCGGGAGCCCGCCGGCCAGCGCGAGATCGAGGTCGTCGGCGCCCGGCGGGGCGCCTTCGTTGCTCTGGTGCAGGAACCGGGGTTCCACGAAGGACTCCAGCGCCCGGCGGGTCGCGGGGTCGTTCGGCGAGGCCGCTTCCAGCGCGGCCGACGCCTGCAGCTTGACGACGGCCAGCCCGGCGGCGTCGAGCCGGGCCAGCGCGGCCGCCGGCTCCTCGAAGCCCACCGCGAGGTGGCACGTGTCGAGGCAGACGCCGAGCCGCTCGGTGTCCACATCGGACAGCAGGGCCGCGGCCTGCGCGGTCGTCTCGATGACGCACCCCGGCTCGGGTTCGAACGCCACCCGCACCGGACGCGCCAGCTCCGCCAGTCCCTTGGCCAGCAGCTCGAGCTGACCGCGGTCGTCCCGCCATTCCGTGCGCCAGCCGAGCGGCAACGTCGAGACGCTGCCCCGGGCCGCGTCGTCCGGCAGCAGCTCGGTGAGCAGTCGCGCGAGGTCCAGGGTGTACTGCGTGCGTTCCGGCGTCGACCAGTCCGGCCGGTACACCTTGTGCTTGACGACCGGGTCGTGGAACCCCTGGTACGGGAACCCGTTGAAGGTGACGACCTCCAGCCCGCGGGCGGCCAGCTCACCACGCAGCCGGGCGACCGCCGCCGGGTTCGCGACCAGCTCCGAAGCCACCGGGCGCGCCAGCCACAGGCCGAGCCCGAGCCGGTCGACGCCGAGGCGGTCGCGAACGGGCTCGCCGAAGCGGGCCAGCTGGGTGAGCACGCCGTCGAGGTCCTCGGCCTGGTGCACGTTGGTGCAGTAGGCGAGGTGGACGAGCGTGCCGTCGCGGTGCCGGAACCTCACTTGCGCGCCCCCCGCAGGATCGAGTTGCCCGCGAATTCGGCGTCCGGCGCTTCGCTCTCCAGCGAAAGGCGGCCGCTCTGACCGTAGAACTCGACCGGGTTCCGCCACAGGACGCGGTCGACGTCGTCCTCGGTGAACCCGGCGGCCAGCATCGCGTCGCCGGTCTTTCGGGTCTTGAGCGGATCGCTCTTGCCCCAGTCGGCCGCGGAGTTCACGAGCACCTTTTCGGTCCCGTATTCGCGAAGGATCGCGACCATCCGCTCTTCGTCCATCTTGGTGTCCGGGTAGATCGAGAACCCCATCCAGGAACCGGATTCCTTGACCTGCCGGACGGTCACCTCGTTGAGGTGGTCGAGCACCACCCGCTCGGGCGCGATGCCGGACTCACGGACGACCGCGATGCTGCGCTCGGTACCGGCGGCCTTGTCCCGGTGCGGGGTGTGCACCATCGCCGGGAGGTCGTGGTCGACCGCCAGCGCGAGCTGCGCCGCGAACGCCTTGTCCTCCTCGGCGGTCATCGAGTCGTAGCCGATCTCGCCGACCGCGACCACGCCGTCCTTCTCCAGGTAGCGCGGCAGCAGGTCGAGCACCGGGGCGCAGCGCGGGTCGTTGGCCTCCTTGGGGTTCAGCGCGATCGTGCAGTGGTGCGCGATGCCGTACTGGCTCGCGCGGAACGGCTCCCAGCCGACGAGGGCGTCGAAGTAGTCGGTGAAGCTGCCGACGTTCGTGCGGGGCTGGCCCAGCCAGAACGCCGGCTCGACGAGCGCGCGGACGCCGGCCGCGTGCATGGCCGCGTAGTCGTCGGTGGTCCGGGAGCTCATGTGGATGTGCGGGTCGAAGATGCGCATCAGGCGTCCTGTTCGGTCAGCAGCGGGAGGAGGTCGGCGGGGACGTCGCGGCCCGCGGCGGTGCGCTCGGCGGCGAAGGACCGCATCATGCGCAGCAGCTCCGCGTCGGTCCGGCGGTCGAGCCCGGCGATGTCGGCGAGCGGAATGCCCATGAACACGCACTTGAGGACGCCGTGGCGGTAGGCGGCGTCGTCGAGGTGCGTGGCGGCGTACTCCCCCATCGCGGCGGTCACCAGGCGGGTGTCGTTGGTGCGCAGGGCGTCCGCGACCAGTTCGACCCCGGCGTCCCCGGCGTCCCCGGTGTCCACGACGGACAGTCCACGCAGGACGGCCCGCTTCTCGGCGGCGTCGCCGTAGCGGTAGAGGTCCGGCAGCTCCGCCGCGGCCCCGGGCGCCGCCTTCAGCAGCTCCACGCGGGCCACGTCGTCGACCGTCCACCCGGGAGTCTCCGACGGGCCGCGGCCGACCCGGCGGCCGACGCCCGGGAACACCGTTCGCAAGACCGTCGCGTCCGCGGCGACGTCGAGCAGTGCCTTTTCCAGCCAGGCGTTCACGCGGCCACCGCCTTCCGCAGGAAGTCGAGGGATTCACGGGCGATCCGCGGGGCGGCGTGGCTGTCCCGCGGCAGTTCGACGGCCACCAGCCCGGCGTACGGCGCCAGTGCGGCCAGCACGGGCGGGAAGTCGATCTCGCCCCGCCCGAACTCCAGGTGCTCGTGCGTGCCGCGGCGCATGTCGTCGATCTGCACGTTGACCAGCCGGGGCAGCGCGCGGCGGACGCAGTCGGGCACGGACGCGGACTCGTTGCACCGGCAGTGCCCGATGTCCAGCGTCAGCCCGAACCGGTCCGGGTCACCGAGCCGCCGCGAAAGCTCGAAGTACCCGTCGAGGTCTTCGACGAGCATCCCGGGCTCCGGTTCGAAGCCGAGCTTGACGTCGTGCTCGTCGGCCGCCTTGAGCACGTCGGCGCACCCGTCGACCAGGTGCGCCCACGCGTCCTCAGTGGACAGCTCGGCCGGCTTGTTCCCGCTCCAGAACGACACCGCTTCGGCGTTGAGGTCCGCGGCGATCGCCACCGCCCGCGTCAGGAACTCGACGCGGCGCTCGCGGCCGGGGTCGAGGAACGTCGGCGAGTGCTTGCGCCACGGGTCCAGCAGGAACCGGGCGCCCGTCTCGATCACGACGGCCAGCCCGAGCCGGTCCAGCTCGGCCGCCAGTGCCGCGACGCGGCGGGCCAGGTCCGGCCCGAACGGGTCGAGGTGCTGGTGGTCGAGGGTCAGCGCGACGCCGTCGTAGCCGAGGTCGGCCAGGACCCGCAGGGCGTCGCCGAGGCGGTGGTTGGCGAAGCCGTTGGTGCCGTACCCGAACCTCATGTCGGCGACACCTTCCGGCTCAGCGCCCGCGCGATCGGGAACGCGGCCGCGACGGCCAGCGCCGAACGCCACGCCCCGGTCCGCGCGATCAGCCCGGCCTGCAACGGGATCATGCCGTGGATCCCGGCCCCGACCGCGCGCCGGATCTTGGGCGCGGCCGGGTCGCGGACGGCGTCGTACTGCGCGCGCCCGGTGGTCAGCGCGTACGTCCCGAGCAGCGCCGAAGCCAGCGGCCCGACGCGGCCGGCGGCGACGCGGACCCCGGCGGTGGCGGCCAGGGTGGCCGCGGGCAGCGCGGGTTTCGCGCCGTGCACCTCCGACCTCGACAGCGTTGTCACGGCGTAGGTGTGCGCCCCGACGGTCAGCGCCGCCGGCAGCGCCGGTTTCGCCCCGCCCGCGCCGAGCAGGACGTCGAGGGCGCGGGCGGCGGCCATCGCGGCCGGGCCGAACGCGGTCTCCTTGAGCACGAAGTCATAGGCCCACACGGTCGCGGCCAGCGGCAGCGCGACGCGCAGCGCCCGTTTGCCCCCGGCGGCGGCCGCGATGCCCAGCCCGCCCGCGGTCAGGCCGGTGGCGACGCCGAGCGCGGCGCCGGGCGACACGCGGCCCGACGGGATCGGCCGCTCGGGCCGTTCCATGGCGTCGAGGTGGCGGTCGGCGTAGTCGTTGAGCGCCATGCCCGCCCAGTAGATGCAGACGGACGCGCCGGTCAGCGCGAGCGTGCGGCGGCCGAAGGGCCAGCCGGCCGCGGCGGCCCCGGCGACGGCGTCCCCGGGCACGGTCAGCGCGGCGGGCGCGCGGACGAGTTCGACGATCGCCTTCACCGGTGCGCCCACTCACGCAGGGCCGCGTACTGCGACGCCAGGTCGTGCGGCCCCTCGCCGGCGGGGTCCTTGAAGAAGAACCCGAACTCGGCCACCGGCCCGGCCACGCCGTCGCGGCAGGCCTTGCCGGTCAGCCGGGCGAGGTCGAGCACCAGCGGCGCGGCCAGCGCCGAGTCGCAGCCCTGCCAGGTGAGCTGCAGCGTCATGCGCGCGCCGAGGAACCCCTCGAACAGCACGTGGTCCCAGGCGGTCTTCCAGTCGCCGAGCGCCGGGACGTAGTCGATGTGCACCTCGCCGTCGACGTCGCGGCCGAGGTTCTGCGCAAGCACCTGCTGCTTGGACGCGTTCTTGCTCGCCGCCGCCCCGGGGTCGGCCAGCGTGGCGCCGTCACCCCCGCCGAGCAGGTTCGTGCCCGACCAGGACAGGACGTTCAGCGCGCGCTGGGCGAACATCGGTGCGAGCACCGACCGCAGCAGCGTCTCGCCGGTCTTGCCGTCGCGTCCGGCGTACGGCTGCCCCGTGACCCGGGCCAGCTCGTCGAGCGCGGGCAAGCGCGCACCGGTCGACGGGGTGAAGTCGACAAAGCCACAGCCCGCGCGGAAAGCCGCGTAGGCGTACAGCGCACTCGGCGGCAGGGTTTCCAGCGCGCCTTCCAGCGCGGCCAGGGAAGCGTGCGCCGGGTGCGGTTCGCACGGCGGTTCGGTGGAGGAGACGTTGACCACGACGACGTGGTCCAGACCCGCCCGGAACTCGGTCAGGTCCGCGACGATCCGATCGGCCGCGGCCCGCCCGCCTTCCGACGGCGCCGGGCGCAGCCGGGCCTCGGCCGCCTCCAGCTCCGCGCTCACCGCGGCGGGCAGCGCCGACGGCAGGACGCCCGCCGCGGCCAGGTGCTCGGCCCGCTTGACCAACGGCGTGTCGACGACGTCGTGCCCCCCGAAGACCAGGTCCCCCAGCCCGGGCAGCTCAGCCCCGGCGAAGTCCGGCAGCTCGGTCACGCAGCCCGTCCGCGCGGCCAGTCCCGCGCGCATGGCGGCGGCCCCGGCGACGGCGGTGGTGGCCACCGACCCCCGGGCACCGATCAGCCAGACACCGATCTTCCCCATAAGTTCCTCCAGCAGTTCGGCACATCAGCCCGCGACCGGCGGTTCCTCGCCCGGCGCGCGGACGCCCACCCGATCTACATCGCGCGAGTCGATCAAGTGTTTCCACCCGGTCGGGGGGCACGAGCGTCATCCACTCTCCCTCTCCGCGCGGACCGGGACCAGTGCCGGGTCGTCGAACACCGCCTGCAGCGCCACGTGCGCGCCGCCCCGCGACGCCGCGGAGAACCCGAGCCAGGACAGCTCGACGCGGCAGCCCCCGATCCCCGGGGCGATCACGCGGGTTTCGAGCTCGGCCAGCATCGGCCCGAGCAGGTACGGGCCCAGCTGGGCGAAGTAGCCGCCCAGCAGCACCACGCGGGGGTTGAAGACGTTGATCAGCACGGCGGCGCCGACGCCGAGCCCGGTGCCGACCTGCGCGAGCGCGTCGAGTGTCCGCTTGTCCTTGAGCTCGGCGCGGCGGCGGATCAGGTCGAGCCGTTGTTCGAGGTCCAGCGACGGGTCGTGCACGGGGTCGCCCGGCGCCGCGGCGAGCCGCAGCAGGCCGGCCAGCCCGACGAGCGTTTCCCAGCAGCCGCGGCGCCCGCAGCCGCAGATCCGGCCCGCCGGGTCGAGCTGGATGTGACCGATCTCGCCGGAGAACCCCTCGGCGCCGCCCAGCAGCCGTCCGCCGGCGATCACGCCACCGCCGACGCCGATCTCGCCGGTCAGGTAGACGAGGTCGGCGGTCCCCGCGACGCTGCCCATGGCGTACTCGCCGAGCGCGCCGAGGTTCGCGTCGTTGGCCGTGCGGATCGGGAACGACGGCGGGCCGAGCCGCCGGGTCAGCCGCTCGGTGATGCCGCGGACCACCCGGACGTCGGTCCAGTGCAGGTTGGGCGCGAAGGCGACGGTGCCGCTCGCGACGTCGACCAGCGCCGGGATGCCGACGGTGACGCCGGCGGGCATGACCCCGAGCCGCCGGCACTCCCGCAGCGCCCGCGCGGTCAGTTCCGCACCGGCGTCGAGAACCTTCTCGACGGGGAGCGCGGCCACGTCCAGCGCGACGCGTTGCTCGAACAGGACGGCACCGGTGAGGTCGAGGGCGAGCGCGGTCAGGTAGTCGACGTTGATCTCCACGCCGATCCCGCCGACCCCGCGGCCGTCGAGCCGGACGATCGTGCCCGGCCGCCCCACCGCACCGGCGCGCTCGCGGTCGCCTTCGCGGACCAGCCCGCGCTCGACGAGTTCGGCGACGAGGCTGGACACGGTTCCCTTGTTCAGCCCGGTGTCCGCGGCGATCCCCGCCCGCGACCGGGGACCCGCGTCCCGCAGGTGCCGCAGCACCAGCGAAAGGTTGCTCCGCCGGACGGCGGCCTGATCGGCCGGGCGCACCGGTTTGAGCGAGAAGGAGGAGTCCACGCCGACACCACCCCAGTTCGTCTGGTGGGACAACAAATTAGGGCGGGCGAAACGATCCGGTCAACGAAGAGGGGGAACGGGCGAAAGCCGGACAAACGGTGCTGACCAGCGAAACTATCGCTCGCGGCAAGCAAAAGTGTCCCACGGATGGAGCAGGGATTAGGGCGGCCGGACGCCGTAATGGCACCGCCGAACGGGAGGTTGCCGCTCAGCGGGAGTTTCGGCGGACTTTCGCAAGTTTGCGTCAAGAGGAGGGCACGGGCGGGAAGGAAAGCGTGCCCAGCGCCCCGACCAGCGGTGAAAGTTCCGGCAAGGCCCCGGCCTCGGCGAGCGCTTCCGCCAGCGCCGTGTCGTGGGTCGGGCGGGCCGCGGTCAGCAGGGCCTGCCCGGCCGGCGTCACCTCCGTGTAGATGCCGCGGCGGTCGTCCGCGCAGAGGTAGCGGGCCAGCAGGCCCCGGCCCTCCAGCCGGGTCACCAGCCTCGTCGTCGCCGACTGGCTGAGCACCACGGCGTTGGCGAGCTGGTTCATCCGCAGGTGGAAGCCGTCCTGGCGGGCCAGCACGTCGAGCACGGTGTACTCGCTCACCGACAGCTCGTGGTCGCGCTCGAGCGCGCGCTGCAACTTGTCCTCGATCCGCGCGTGGAGCGCGGCGAGCGTGCGCCAGCCCTGCGCGCGTGCCTCCACGGCGTCGTCGTCCAGTGACACGGTTCACCTCTCCCGGGCTTGCGCGCAACCGTTTGCACGCTGCACTATCGAGCTCGTGCAATATACGGCGTCTGCAACTATCTCGGACGCTCGTAGTTGCCAACGCCCATAACCAGTCTACCCCGGGAAGAAGGAAGTCCATGCCCGCCGCTCTGCTCGCACTGGCGATCAGCGCTTTCGGGATCGGCACCACCGAGTTCGTGATCATGGGCCTGCTGCCCGAGGTCGCGGCCGACTTCGGCGTCTCGATCCCGTCCGCAGGCCTGCTCATCTCGGGCTACGCGCTCGGCGTCGTCGTCGGTGCGCCCGTGCTCACCGCGCTGGCCTCGCGGGTGCCGCGCAAGACGGTGCTGGTCGCCCTGATGGGCCTGTTCATCGCCGGCAACGTGCTCTCGGCGCTCGCCCCGAGCTACGGCCTGCTGATGACCGGCCGGGTCGTCGCCGCCCTCTCGCACGGCGCGTTCTTCGGCGTCGGCTCGGTCGTCGCCGCATCGCTGGTCGCCCCGGCCAAGCAGGCCAGCGCGATCGCGCTGATGTTCACCGGGCTGACCGTGGCCAACGTCCTCGGCGTGCCCGCCGGCACCGCGCTCGGCCAGGCCTTCGGCTGGCGCTCGACGTTCTGGGTGGTCAGCGCGCTGGGCGTGCTCGGCGCCATCGGCATCCTCGCCCTGGTGCCGCACCAGGAACCCGCCGCGGACGCGGGCCTGCGCGGCGAGCTCGCCGTGTTCCGCCGCCCGCAGGTGTGGCTCGCGCTGGTCATGACGGCGCTCGGCTTCGCCGGGGTGTTCGCGTCCTTCACCTACATCGCACCGATGATGACCGAGGTCGCCGGCTTCTCCAGCGGGGCCGTGACCTGGCTGCTCGTGCTCTTCGGCGCCGGCCTCTTCGCCGGCAACCTGCTCGGCGGGCGGGCCGCGGACCGCAAGCTCATGCCGAGCCTCTACGTGATCCTCGCCGCGCTGGCGATCGTGCTGGTCGCGTTCGTCTTCACCGCGCACGCGAAGGTGCCGGCGGCGATCACCATCGCGCTGTTCGGTGCCGCCGGCTTCGCGACCGTGCCGCCGCTGCAGGCCCGCGTGATGGCCAAGGCCGAGGGCGCCCCGGCGCTGGCCTCGGCGGCGAACATCGCCGCGTTCAACCTCGGCAACGCCGGCGGCGCGTGGCTCGGCGGCCAGGCCATCGAGTCCGGCCTCGGCTACACCGCCCCCAACTGGATCGGCGCCGCGCTCGCCGCGGCGGGCCTCGCCGTGGCGCTCGTCTCCGGCCTGCTCGACCGCAGGACCCCGGCTAGTTTCGAAGCCGGGGAACGGGTACTCGCCCGATGAACCACCCACCGAAAGGAAACCTCGTGACCAGCGTGCCCGTGATCGAACTCAACAACGGCGTGCGGATGCCGCAGCTCGGCTACGGCGTGTTCCAGGTCCCGGACGACGAGACCGCCACCGCCGTGAAGGCCGCCATCGAAGCGGGCTACCGCAGCATCGACACCGCCGCCGTCTACGGCAACGAAAAGGGCGTCGGCCAGGCGATCGCCGAGTCCGGAGTGGCCCGTGACGAGCTGTTCGTCACGACCAAGCTGTGGAACTCGAGCCAGGGCTACGACGCGACGCTCAAGGCGTTCGACGAGAGCATGGCCAAGCTCGGCCTGGAGCAGCTCGACCTGTACCTGATCCACTGGCCGACCCCGCAGCGGGACAAGTACCTGGACACGTGGAAGGCGTTCGAGAAGCTCTACGCCGACGGCCGCGTCCGCGCGATCGGCGTGTCCAACTTCCAGCCCGCGCACCTCGAGCGGCTGATGGACGCCTCCGACGTCGTCCCGGCGGTCAACCAGATCGAGCTGCACCCGTACCTGCAGCAGCCGGAGGTCCGCGAGTTCGACGCGAAGCACGGCATCGCGACGGAGGCGTGGAGCCCGCTCGCCAAGGGCGGCAGCCTGCTGGGCGACCCGGTGGTGGCGGAGCTGGCGGTCAAGCACAGCCGGACGCCCGCGCAGATCGTGCTGCGCTGGCACCTGCAGCTGGGCAACGTCGTCATCCCCAAGTCGGTGACGCCGTCGCGGATCGCGGAGAACTTCGACCTGTTCGGGTTCACCCTCACGGAGGAGGAGGTCGAGTCGCTGCGCCCGCTGGACCGCGGTGAGCGCACCGGCCCGGACCCGGACTCCTTCAACGCCGCCTGATGTGGTGAACGACCCGTTCATGTCGTCAGGCGACATGAACGGGTCGTTCACGTCACTGCTTGCGGGCGACTCCGCCGAGCGTGAGGAAGTTCAGCTCGCTGAGCGGGTGCAGGCGCGGGCCGTCCGGCCACCATTCGTGGAGGTAGACCAGCCCCGGCCGCAGCAGCTCGGTGCCTTCGAAGAACGCCTGGATCTGCTCCCGCGTGCGGTGGACGCTGCCCAGGCCGGTGCCCTGGAAACTCGTTTCCAGCAGCCGCGCGAGTTCCTGCCTCGGCGAGTCCTCTTCCGGGTCGAAGTTGTGCGTGAGCAGCAGGTACGAGCCGGGCGCGAGCGCCTGGACGTACTCCCCGACGATCTTCTTCGCGCGGTCGTAGTCGTCGATGTGGTGGACGATCGACGTCAGGATCAGCGCCACCGGCCGGGTGAAGTCGAGGTACTCCTTGACGACGTCGTCGTCGAGGGTGTCGGCCGGGCGGGTCAGGTCGGCGCCCGTCACGTGGGTCAGGTAGTTCTCTTCCAGCAGGGCGCGGCCGTGCACCTGCACGACCGGGTCGTTGTCGACGTACACCACCTGCGCGTCCGGGTTGTACCGCTGCGCCACCTGGTGGGTGTTTTCCGCGGTCGGCATGCCGGAACCCAGGTCGAGGAACTGGTCGACGCCGCGCTTGCCGGCCAGGAACCGCACCGCGCGCACCAGCCAGTCGCGGTGTTCCTTCGCCATGGTGCGGGCGCCGGGCGCGATCGCCAGCAGGCGCCGCATCGCTTCGCGGTCGACCTCGTAGTGGTCGTGGCCGCCGAGCAGCGCGTCGGACAACCGGGCCAGGCTCGCCTTGCTGAAATCGAGCGCGGCGGCGCCGCCCTCAGTTCCGGGCCGCAGGTCGCCAGGCGTCATCGGCTGATCTCCCACTCTGCACGCGGCGGACGGCACCCTGTGCGGGCTTCGCTCACCGTGTCCGGCAACGGACAGTGCTCAGCCTACGACATGGGGTGCACCAAGTGAACCAGGCCGAAGGGCCTTGGCTGCCAGGGACTATTGCCCGAAACGCAGCTCGCGCCAGGACATTCCGCCGTCCGTGGTGCGGTACACGGCGGAACCGCCTGCGGCATCCGGCTGACCGTCCACGACGACCCCGGTGCCGCGGCCGGGGAAGTCGAGATCGGCCAGCCCGAGCCCTCGTTCGGACAGCGCCGTCGTCGTCCACGTGCGACCGCCGTCGGCCGTGCGGTGCAGGAACCCGGTGCCACCGCCCACCGCCGCGACCGTGACGGACGTCGGCGAAGCGGCGCCGAACCCCTGCGTGATCCCGGTGTACGGCGCCGCGTCGCTCCCGCTGAACACGCCGCCGAGCTGCGGGGCGTGCCGCAGCCGCCGTTCGGTCGAGCCGGGCTGCGGCGACCCGGGGCTGCTGCTGCACAACGCCACGACCTGCCGTTCCCGCACGTTGGCGAGCGAGGCGACCAACCCGGCCGGGCACGGCGGATCGGCCCGGGTGAAGCGGACGCCGTCGCGGGAGGTCCAGTACTCCTCGGTGCCGTAGTCCGCGCCGAGCGCGACCTGCACACCGCCGCCGACGGAGAGATCGCCGTAGGTGAGGGAGCCGGTGACCGCGAACCCGGGCACCGGGGCCAGCACCGGCGACCCGGCGGCCGCGGAGTACAGCCGCGTCGAGCCGCGGCCCTCGCCGTAGCTGGTGAGCACCGCGAACACGCGACCGCCCGTTTCGGCGATCTTCGAGAGGTAGTACGGCTCGCGCGCGCCGATCAGCCCGACCGGGTGCCAGGTCGCACCGCCGTCCCGGGTCGTGCGCACGTGCACGCCATCGCTGACGTACGCGACGCGGTCGCTGACCCACGTCAGCGCGACGTGGTTGTGGTTGTCCGGCAACGGGACCGGAGGCGCACCCAGCCGCCGCCAGTGCGCACCGCCGTCCGTCGTGCCGAGCAGCGCCGGGCACCACGTCTTCGCGCACGGTGCATAGCCGAGGACGTAGCCGGTGTCCGGCCCGGTCCAGCTCGTCGACGCGGGCCGGAATCCCGCTGGTACCGAGGTTTCCGCCGACGCGGGGAGCACGGACACGGCCAGGAGGGCGAGGACGGACGCCAGCAGCGCCGGGATTCTCATGATCACGTGGACGTCCCGCGCGGGACCGGGTTGCCCGCCCCGGCCGGGATTCCGTCGCGCGGCCCAGCGGGCGCCGGGCCGCCTGGTCCCCCACCGAGGCGGGGAGCCGGTGCGCGACCGCGACCCGCAACCCCGGCGCAACGCACCAGGCAGCGGCCGGCACCCGGCGCCGCAGGTCACGTCAGGTTCTCGGCCACCGAAGCCACCCAGCGCAGCAGGTCGGCGCCCGCGGCGAGGTCGCCGAGCACGATGATCTTCATCGTGGCGCGCTCCTTGTCGTAGATGGTCTCCACGCGCAGGGGCCGCTCAGCGCCGTCCCGCGGGCCGTTGACCGAGGCCACGACCATGGTCGAGATCCGGTCCGCCCCGGCCCGGTCGACGCCGCCGAGCTCGACGACACCCGACAGCTCCGCCGTCCGCGCCACCGCGGCCCGCTCGGTGACCGGGAGCCCGGTGAAGGCCTCGAGGTCCTCGGCGGTGATCCGGTACTGCTTGCCGATCCGGACCGCCTTCAGCCGCCCGTCCCGCACGTAGTTGCGGACCGTCCGGACGTGCAGGCCGAGCTTCGCGGCGACCTGTTCGACGGAGAAGACGTCCTGCGCCATAACCCTCCTCATGTTCCGAAAAAGACCCTATCATCTCAACGTTTTCGGAAGTTTGAGGAACTCGCGGTTCGCTCACCCGGGTGACGGGTATTCCCGGTTGCCACCGTACGCCCAGATCCGTCCACATCGGACAGTCGAAAGGACGGCGACGATGCCGTATCCCCCGCCCCAGGAGCCGTACGAACCGCGCTACGAACCGGCCGCGACGGAAGAAGTCGTGGAGCGGACCCACCCGCGCATCCGGGTCGTCCGCACGATCAACGCCCTGATCCACCTCGTCTGCGCGGTGTTCGCGCTGGTCCTGGCCGTGCACATCGTGCTGGTCATCGGCGAGGCGAACTCGGCGAACGGCTTCGCGCACCTGATCAGCGAGTGGTCGTCCGGCGTCTCACTGGGCCTGCGCAACCTGTTCACGCCGGACTCGGAGAAGCTCGCGACGTTCCTCAACGACGGCCTCGCGGCGGTGATCTGGCTGGTCATCGGGGCGATCCTGACCGACGTGATCGCGCGCATCGGCGTTCCCGGTCCGCGGCGGGTCTGGTACCGGCGCAGCTACCGCTGACCCGGCCGCGCGAAAAGGCCTCCCCGGCCGCAGCCGGGGAGGCCTTCTTCACGTTCGTGGTCAGCCCTGCGGCTGTTCGGCCACCGGCGGCACCGGCTCCGGTTCGTGCTCCGGCCGGGCCTGGTCGGCGGGTTCGGCGCCGCGGGGTACCGGAACGCCCACGGGGGCGATCGCGTCGAAGTGCTCGCGGCACCAGCGGCCGTAGCGCCTTGCCTGCACCGTCATCGCGTCCACCTCCTCTCGCCGGGCGATCCTCGTCACACCCTCAGCGTCCTCCGCCCGGGTGCCGAATGCCAACAAATTTAAGCGGGACTTAACACGCACGTCCGGGTGAACGTCTACAAAGGACCTCAGCCCGCGAACGAGCGCACGACCTCGCGGCAGAACGCCGGGAGGTCGTCCGGGTTCCGGCTGGAAACCAGGCCGTTGTCGACCACTACCTCTTGGTCGAGCACGGTGGCGCCGGCGTTACGCAGGTCGGTGCGGATGCTCGGGTACGACGTCAGCCGCCGCCCTCGTACGACATCCGCTTCGACGAGCGTCCACGGACCGTGGCAGATCACCCCGACCGGCTTGCCCGCCCGGACGAAGTCGCCCACGAACCGGACCGCGTCCGGGTCGATTCGGAGGTTGTCCGGGTTCATCGTGCCGCCGGGCAGCAGCAGCGCGTCGAAGTCGCCGACTCCGACGTCGGCCACCTTGCGGTCGACCGGGAAGCGGTCGCCCTTGTCGATGTCGCCGTTCATCGCCTGGATCTCGCCGGTGTCGAGGGATACCAGCTCGACCGTCGCGCCTTCGTCGAGGACGGCCTGGCGCGGCTGCTCGAGTTCGACCTGTTCGACGCCGTCCGCGGCCAGGATCGCGACGCGGCGCCCGTTCAGTGCGTTCGCCATGAGACTCCTGTCATCGGGATCGATGCCCGGAGAATTACCCCATCCGCGGGCGGTCAAACCCCGGTCTACAAAGGACAGGAGATCACTCGGGGCACTCCACCGCGAGCACCGCGATGTCGTCGTGGGCCGAACTTCCGAGCCAATCGCGGACGGCCTGCCGCAGCCGCCGCACCACCTCGCGGGCCGGCTCGCCCGCCGCGGCCGTGAGCACCGCGCGCAGGCGGTCGTCGCCGAAGAGCTCCGTCTGGTCGTGGCGGTTGCGGGCCTCGGTGATGCCGTCGGTGTAGAGCAGGCACATGTCGCCGCGCTCGAGCCGCACCCCGGCCTCGGCGAACCGGGCCTGCGGCGAGATGCCGACCAGCGTGCCCGGGACGGTGACCTCCTCGACCACGCCCGACCGGCGCACGATCAGCGGCGCCGGGTGCCCGCCGGAGGCCAGCGTCAGGTCGACGCCGCCGTCCGACGGCTGGGCCGTGCCGAGCACGAGCGTGGCGAAACGGCTGCTGCCGCCGGCGATGAGCAGCTCGTTGAGCAGCCGCAGCAGCGTGCGGCCGTCGCGTTCGACCATGGCCAGCGCGGTCAGCGCGTGCCGGACCCGGCCGGTCAGCGCCGCGGCCTCCGGCCCCTTGCCGCAGACGTCGCCGAGCACCAGGAACGCGCTGCCGTCGTCGTGCGGGAGGACGTCGTAGAAGTCGCCGCCGACCGCGAGCACCCCGCCCGCCGGCTCGTACCAGGTCTCGAACCGGGTGCCCTCGAGCTCGGGCGGGTCGATCGGCCGCAGCGTCGTTTCCAGGCCGCGGGTGGCCTCCTCCTGGCGGGCGTAGCGCTGGGCGTTGGCCAGCGCCGTCCCGGCCGCCTTGGCGAACTCGACCACCGCACGCGTCTGCTCCGCGCCGAACTCGGGGTCGGCGCGCCGGCCCAGCAGCAGGGCGCCGGTGACGCCGGAGCCCGCGCCCGGCCCGAGCGAGACCACCGAGACCTCGGCGTGCCCGGCGAACCGGTCGGCGACGACCGACGGGAGCGTCGCCACCTCCGGCGCGGGCACGGGCGCGAGCTGGGGGCGGCCGGTGGCGCCGAACGTCGCCGCCAGCACCGGCGCGACCTGGGCCGGGACCCGCCGGATGCGGCCGTGGCCCTGCGCCGCCGGGCCTTCGCAGCTCCACCACTCCCACCGGCCGCGGGTGGTCGGGAGCAGCACGAAGACGGTCTCGGCCAGCGCGGACGCGGCCAGCTCGGCGATCACCCGCGCGGTGCCGTGGCGCCCGCGCGCACCGGCCAGCCGGGGCCCGGCCTCGGCCAGGAAGTCGCCGACGTGCCGCTGCGGGACCTCCTCCGCGGGGACGGTCCAGGCGTGCCAGCCGCCCGGGAGGGCCCGGATGCGGGCCGGACGCCGGTGACCTGCCGCCTCGACGTGACCCACCGTCGGGTTCGCGGGGATCCGGGTGGCGGAGCCCCCGGCCAGGGACGAAGCCGCCGGTGCCGCCGTCTCGGCGGCCGGGTGCAGCCGCGGCTCGGCGCCGCCGGTCAGCGTGCGCGCCGCCGGGTTCGCCCAGCGCACCGACCCTTCGGCGTCCTGGAGGAACACCGCGTCGCGCACGTCTTCGAGGACGGCCCGCCCGAAGGCGTCGAAGCCCGGCGGCCCGTCCTCACCGGTGATCGGCGGCAGGGCCGCCGACGCCGGGGCCGGACGTGACACCATGCACGGACCTCCTGCCTCCGGACTGCTGTCGCACGGCTACCGCGTGGTGGGCGGACTGGCTCGAAGTGTAGGGCGAATCATGGCACGCTGGGTCGACGACCATGGCTGGCGCATGCGTGGTGGAGAGGGTCGGCACAC
Organism: Amycolatopsis sp. cg9; assembly: GCF_041346945.1. Taxonomy (NCBI): domain Bacteria; kingdom Bacillati; phylum Actinomycetota; class Actinomycetes; order Pseudonocardiales; family Pseudonocardiaceae; genus Amycolatopsis; species Amycolatopsis sp. cg9. The sequence goes on from NZ_CP166850.1 coordinate 10,158,618, forward strand.
ATGACAACGGAATCCCAGAGCGAAGCGGCCGCGCTGGAACGGCTGCTCGTGGCGGTCCGGGATCTCGGGGACGGCAACTTCCGCCGGCGGCTCGTCCCGCACGGCGACGGCATCTCGGCGCAGCTCGCGGTGGCGTTCAACGACATCGCCGAGCGCAACCAGCGGCTGGTCAGCGAGCTGCTGCGGGTGCGGACCGCGGTCGGCCAGGAAGGCAGGCTGCTCGAACGCCTGGAGGGCGAGGTCGGCCCCGGCGGCTGGAGCACCGCCGTCGACGCCGTCAACGGCCTGGTCGAGGACCTCACCCGGCCGGCGATCGAGCTCGAGCGCGTGCTCGGCGGCGTCGCCGACGGTGACCTGTCCCAGCCGATGACCCTCACGCTGGACGGCCGCCCGCTGCAGGGCGCGTACGCCACGCTGGCCAAGACGGTCAACGGCCTCATCGCGCAGCTGTCCCGCTTCGCCGCCGAAGTGACGAGGCTCTCCCGCGAGATCGCGGGTGAGGGACGTCTCGGTGGCCAGGCGGTCGTCCCGGGCGTGTCCGGCACCTGGCGCGACCTGACCGACTCGGTCAACTTCATGGCCGACAACCTCACCGAGCAGGTCCGCAACATCGCCCAGGTCACCACCGCCGTCGCGCGCGGCGACCTGACCCAGAAGATCAACGTCGACGCCCGCGGCGAGATCCTCGAGCTCAAGAACACCATCAACACCATGGTCGACCAGCTCTCGTCGTTCGCCGACGAGGTCACCCGCGTCTCCCGCGAGGTCGGCTCGGACGGCAAGCTCGGCGGCCAGGCCCAGGTGGCGGGCGTCGCCGGGACGTGGCGCGACCTCACCGACTCGGTCAACCAGATGGCCGACAACCTGACCGACCAGGTCCGCGGGATTTCCCAGGTGGCGACCGCGGTGGCCAACGGCGACCTGACGAAGAAGATCGACGTCGACGCCCGCGGCGAGATCCTGCAGCTGAAGAACACGCTGAACACGATGGTCGACCAGCTCTCGGCGTTCGCCGGCGAAGTCACCCGCGTGGCGCGCGAAGTCGGTTCCGAGGGCAAGCTCGGCGGCCAGGCCGAGGTGGCGGGCGCGGCCGGGACGTGGCGCAGCCTCACCGACTCGGTCAACGGGATGGCCGACAACCTCACCGACCAGGTCCGCAACATCTCGCACGTGACCACGGCCGTGGCGAAGGGCGACCTGACCCAGAAGATCACCGTCGACGCGCGCGGTGAGATCCTCGAGCTCAAGACGACCATGAACACGATGGTCGACCAGCTGTCCGCCTTCGCCGACGAAGTCACCCGAGTCGCCCGCGAAGTGGGTACCGAAGGACAGCTGGGCGGGCAGGCGCAGGTCCCGGGGGTCGCCGGCACCTGGCGCGACCTCACCGGCTCGGTGAACTTCATGGCGAACAACCTGACCACCCAGGTGCGCAACATCGCCCAGGTCGCCACCGCCGTCGCGCGCGGCGACCTGACCCAGAAGATCGCGGTCGACGCCCGGGGCGAGATCCTCGAACTCAAGACCACGCTCAACACGATGGTCGACCAGCTCTCGGCGTTCGCGGACGAAGTCACCCGCGTCGCCCGCGAAGTCGGCACCGAAGGCAAGCTCGGCGGCCAGGCCACCGTGCCCGGCGTCGCGGGGACCTGGAAGGACCTCACCGACAACGTCAACTTCATGGCGAACAACCTGACCGACCAGGTCCGGAACATCGCCACGGTGACGTCGGCGGTCGCGAAGGGCGATCTGACGCAGAAGATCACCGTCGACGCGCGCGGCGAGATCCTCGAACTCAAGACCACGCTGAACACGATGGTCGACCAGTTGTCCGCCTTCGCCGACGAAGTCACCCGGGTGGCGCGCGAAGTCGGCACCGAAGGCATCCTCGGCGGCCAGGCCACCGTGCGCGGTGTCGCCGGGACCTGGAAGGACCTCACCGACAACGTCAACGTCATGGCGACCAACCTGACCGACCAGGTGCGCAGCATCGCCACGGTCGCGACCGGCGTGGCCAACGGCGACCTGTCGAAGAAGATCTCGATCGTCGCCCAGGGCGAGGTCGCGGCGCTGGCCGAGACGCTGAACGGGATGGTCGAGACGCTGCGCGCGTTCGCCGACGAAGTCACCCGCGTCTCCCGCGAGGTCGGCACCGAAGGCATCCTCGGCGGTCAGGCGCGGGTGCCCGGCGTGGCCGGCACCTGGAAGGACCTGACCGAGAACGTCAACTTCATGGCGCACAACCTGACCAGCCAGGTGCGCAACATCTCGCAGGTGACCACCGCGGTCGCGAAGGGCGACCTGACGAAGAAGATCGACGTCGACGCCCGCGGCGAGATCCTGGAACTCAAGACCACGATGAACACGATGGTCGACCAGCTCTCGGCGTTCGCCTCCGAGGTGACGCGCGTGGCGCGCGAGGTCGGCACCGAGGGCAAGCTGGGCGGCCAGGCCGAGGTCGACGGCGTGTCCGGCACCTGGCAGCGGCTCACCGAGAGCGTCAACCAGCTGGCCGGCAACCTGACCACGCAGGTCCGCGCGATCGCGCAGGTGGCGACCGCGGTGACGGCCGGCGACCTGACCCGGCACATCACGGTCGACGCGTCCGGTGAGGTCGCGGACCTCAAGGACAACATCAACCAGATGATCGCGAACCTCAAGGAGACGACGAGGACCAACCGCGAGCAGGACTGGCTGAAGACGAACCTCGCGCAGCTGTCGGGGCGGATGCAGGGGCACCGCGACCTGGCGTCGGTCGCGGCGCTGATCCTGTCCGAGCTGGCCCCGCTGGTCCGGGCCCAGCAGGGCGCGTTCTTCCTGGCCCGCGACGACGACCGCGACGGCACGGTGCTGGAGTGCATCGCGGCCTACGGGCTCGCGCAGTCCCGCGCCGGCCTGCGGTTCGGGATGGGCGAGTCGCTGATCGGCCAGGCCGCGGTCGACCAGCGCACGATCCTGGTCCACAACGCACCGCCGGAGTACGCGCTGATCTCGTCCGGCCTCGGCTCGGCGGCGCCGGTGAACCTGATCGTGCTGCCGGTGCTGTTCCAGGGCGAGGTGCTCGGCGTGCTGGAACTGGCGTCGGTCAACGAGTTCAGCACGGTCCACCAGGACCTGCTGGAGCAGCTGCGGCACACCATCGGCGTCAACGTGAACACGATCCTGTCGAACTCGCGCACGGAAGCGCTGCTCACCGAGTCGCAGCGGCTGGCGCAGGAGCTGCGGGCGCGCTCGGAGCAGCTGCAGGCCCAGCAGGGCGAGCTGCGGCGGTCCAACACGGAGCTGGCCGAGAAGGCGGCGCTGCTGGCCCAGCAGAACCGCGACATCGAGGTCAAGAACAGCGAGATCGAGCAGGCGCGCCAGGAACTGGAGGAGCGCGCCGGGCAGCTGACGGTGGCGTCGCAGTACAAGACCGAGTTCATGGCGAACATGTCGCACGAGCTGCGGACGCCGTTGAACAGCGCGTTGATCCTGGCGAAGCTGCTGTCGGAGAACCCCGAAGGGAACCTGACGGAGAAGCAGATCCAGTTCGCGAAGACGATCTACGCGGCGGGCTCGGACCTGCAGCAGCTGATCAACGACATCCTGGACCTGGCCAAGGTCGAGGCGGGCCGGCTGGACATGCAGATGTCCGACATCACGCTGCCGGAGCTGGTGGACTACGTCGAGTCCCTGTGCCGCCCGCTGACCGCGGACAAGGGCCTGGAGTTCGCCGTCCACATCGACCCGCCGGTGCCGGGCAGCGTCCACACGGACGAGCACCGCCTCCAGCAGATCCTGCGGAACCTGCTCTCGAACGCGGCGAAGTTCACCGACGAGGGCGGCGTCCGCCTCCACATCCGCGCGGCCGACCCGGCGGAGGTGGAGCAGGAGGCGCTGCGGAACGCGCCGGGCATCATCGCGTTCGCGGTCGAGGACACCGGGATCGGGATCCCGGAGGAGAAGCTGGCGGTCATCTTCGAGGCGTTCCGCCAGGCGGACGGCACGACGAGCCGCAAGTACGGCGGCACGGGCCTCGGCCTGAACATCAGCCAGCAGCTGACCGAGCTCCTGGGCGGCGAGCTGCGCGTGGTGAGCGAACCGGGAGTGGGTTCGACGTTCACCCTGTACCTCCCGGTGGCGGCGGCCAACCTGGTCGACCCGGCGGTGACGGCGCTGTCCTCGCCGAGGCTCCCGCCGGTCCCGAGCACGGTCCTGGTGGCCGCCCCGGACGTCACCCCGAAGCGCTTCCACGGCGAGAAGGTCCTGATCGTCGACGACGACCTGCGGAACGTGTTCGCCCTGGCCGCGGTCCTGGAGCAGGCGGGCCTGGAGGTCATCTACGCCGAGACGGGCGTCGACGGCATCCGAGCCCTGGAGCGCAACGAGGACACGGCACTGGTCCTGATGGACGTCATGATGCCCGAGCTGGACGGCAACGCAACGATCGCGGCGATCCGCGCGGAGGCGGCCAACGCGGACCTGCCGGTGATCGCGGTGACCGCGAAGGCAACGGCGGAGGACCGGGCCCGAACGCTGGCCAGCGGGGCGGACGACTACATCACGAAGCCGGTGGACACGGACAAGCTCCTGGACGTGATCGCGGCTTCCCTGGAGGCAGACGCCGCTTCGGCTCGCGACGCCGCCTCTTACGAGAGTGGAGCGGGTGACGGGAATCGAACCCGCGTAGCTAGTTTGGAAGACTAGGGCTCTACCATTGAGCTACACCCGCGTGCCCCCGGAGGTACCCGGGTGCGTGGCCAGCTTAGCGTGACGCGCTAGGCTGATCGCACACCCCCCTGGGGGTGTGCCGGGATGTGGCGCAGCTTGGTAGCGCATCCGCTTTGGGAGCGGAGGGTCGCAGGTTCAAATCCTGTCATCCCGACCAGATGTTCGAGGCTTCGCTTCGCGGACGCCTCCTACCCTTCCCCCACCCCGGGGGCCGAGTCCCCGCGCCTGCTCAGGTGCGATCCGAGTCGTCTTCGGTAGCGGAACCCGCAGTGCCGCAATCGCGGGCAGCGGCGATGGTGACGGCCCGCCTCAGACCGCGTCGAAGCCGCCGGGTGCGTCCTGGCCCGACAGGGCCGCCACCATCGCCGCGCGGTGCCCACTCCGAGTTTCGTGAAGATCCGCCGCATGTGGGCCGAAACTGTGTACAGGCTGATGTCGAGCACCCGGGCGATCGCGCGGTTCGTGCAGCCCTGCGCCACCATCCGGGCGACCTCGTGCTCCCGGGGGCTCAGCAGGTCGTGCGCCGCCGGCACCACCGGCACGAGCAGGCAGCGGACACCCATCTCCGTCACGTCCAGCAGCGGCCTCCGCCCCGCCGAGTCCGGGTCCGCCAGTTCGGCGGCCCGCCTGACCAACGCTCTCGCCAGGCCTCGGACGGTCTCGTCGTCCCCCACCGCCGGCCTCCTGGCCTCGCGGTGCCGCACCGGCGTGTGCATGGCTGCCACGGCCGACAAACTCGTCGTCATCGACGTTCCCCCCGCTCCTCCGCTCCAAGCAAACCCGGAAAACGGCTGCCGCGCATCGTCGATTCGTGTGACAACGACCGACTAGCCGGATCGGGCCCGCCACGGACGTGCGACTACTCGTCCCGGCCCGGACAGCGTGCACTGGGTGCTCGACGAGAGGGGAACGCAATGAGCCGTCGTTACCCGGCCGTGGATGGCGAGCTGGAAGACGAACTGATCCGGGAGGTGGAGGCGGAGCTCGAAGACGAACTGGAGACCGGCCTCGGCGAGTTGGAGAGCGAGTTCGAAGACGAAGGCGGATACGGCGAGCTGGCCGGGGAGCTGGAAGACGAGCTCGAGTACGAGGACGAAGACGAGTACGAAGAGGAGTACGAGGCGGAAGCCGAGTTCGAAGCGGTCGTCCGCGAGCTGGAGGCGGAGTTCGAGCTCGAGGACGAGGGCTTCAGCAATCCCGCCCGGCGCGTCTACTCCGATGCGGAAATGCTGGCGCAGCTGGCTTTCCAGGCCGAAAACGCGGAGAGCGAGCAGGAAGCCGAAGCTTTTCTCGCCGCGCTCGCGCCGCTCGCGTTCCAGGCGGCGAAGTGGGCTCTGCCGAAGATCGTCAAGCACGGCCCCCAGCTCATCCGCGGCGCGGTCAACCTCGGCAAGAAATTGTGGCGCAACCCGGCCACGCGGCACGCCGTCCGCCACGTGCCGCGGATCCTCGGCCAGACCGCGCGCGACGTCGGCCGCCGTTACGCCGACGGCCGCCCCATCAACGCACGCTACGTCAGCCGGCGGCTGGTCGGTCACGCCGTGGATGCCGCGAGCGGACCGCACCGCGGCCACAGCCACGGCCGCGGCGGCCACAGCCAAGGCCACCGGCCGCGCCCGCAGCAGCCGCGACGCCGGCAGCACACCGCTCGGCGGGCCCGGGCGCGCGCCGGCTCCGGACGGCGCAAGGCGTGCGGCCGTGCACACCGCCGTTGAGCCACGCCCCGTCCGAACCGGCGCCGCGGCCGTGCCCACCGGGTTCCGGCGAGCACGGCCGACGGCCGGGGAAAGCCTGGCGGGGTGGGCGCGGACCCAGGTCACCAACGCGCGCCGGCACACCGCTGCACTGCGGCCGTTCCGGTGGGAGGAGTTCGGCGACCCGGCGACCGGGCCGAGCCGGGCGCACCTGGTCGCGGTCAACCGGATGATGACGACGCTGCGCGGGCCGCTGCGCACTTCGGTGCAGGCAGTCGACCGGGCCGCCGCCGAGCCGGTCGACCCGGCGGAGCTACTGCGCGCCAAGTCGCGGGCGCACCACTGGGTGCGCGCGACCGAGCAGATCTGGAACTTCTACCTCGACCTGTTCAACCAGCGGCAGACCGCGTTCGCGCCGTGGCTGGTCGCCTGCGACCGGATCGCGCTGGACTGCTACCAGTACGCCTACCTCGGTCTCGGGCGCTGGCGGCCGATCCCGACGCCGCCGCCGTTCTGCTACCTGCGGCACGGAGGCGGCCCGGCGACGTCACGGCGCGGGATTCCGTTGCGGCGGCTGGGAAACCGGCTGAACCCGTTTCCGCTGATCCAGCTGCCGTACCACCGGCTGGTGAACCCCTGGACGCTCGGCGCGGTGCTGCACGAGGTCAGCCACAACCTGCAGAACGACCTCGGGCTGGCTCGGGCGATCCCCCTGCGGCTGGCGACCCGGCTCACCGAAGCGGGCGTGCCGGCCGAGGTGGTGGCGGTTTGGGTCCGCTGGAACCGTGAGACGTTCGCGGACTTGGCCGCGGTGTCGTTGGGCGGCCCGGCGGTGGTCGGTTCACTCATCGACGTCATCGGCCGGACCAGCCTGGAAACCCTGGGCTTCTCGCCCCGCGCCGTGCACCCGGTGCCGTACCTGCGGGCGAAGCTCTCGATCGAGCTGTTGCGGCGCATGGGTTTCCGCCGGCACGCGGACTCCTACGCCGAGCTGTGGCGACGGCTCTACCCGGGCGCAAAGCTGTTCGGAGCTCCGGACGCGCTGCAGGCCACGGCCGCCACAGCGATCCCGGCGGTGGTGGACGCGATGTGCTTCACGTCGTACCCGTCGCTCGGAAACCGGCCACTGGCCGCGGTACTGCGGTTCGAGCCCAAGGAGCAGGCGATGATCGAAGAAGCCGCCGAACGCCTCGCCGACGGCGTCTCGCCCGGCGTGGTGCCGGAACGGTTCCTCATCGGCGCGGTCCGGTTCGCGCTCGACCGGCGGATGGCGCCACCCCGGCGGCTGGTCGGGTTCTTCATGGAGGAGCTCGGAAGGAAGTCACGATGACATTCCGCGCCGAATTCGCCGGCCTGCGGGCAAAAGTCGCCCTGCTGGCCGACGCCTGGCACGGTCTCGAACTGGCGGTGTGCGAGGACCGCCCGCCGGGCGACGGGCTCGCCGTGGCCGACCACCTCGGCGACGTCGCCACCGAGGGCACCGCCGAACTCCTCGCGGCGGCGCGGACACCCGCCACCGCCGAGGGCCTGTACACCACGGCCACCGCGCTGTTGTGGATCCGCCGCCGGATCGACGACGAGTACCGGTCCCCCGCCACGGTGACCGCGTTGCTGCGCGGCGCCCGGGAGCGGGAGGCCGAATGGCGCGGGTGGGTGAAGGGCGTCAGGCGTGGCGCCGACCGTTGCGTCGACGCGTTGCGGGACGCGGAAGACGCGATGCTGCGGTGCTGGCGAGAAGCAGTGGAACTGGCCGTACTCGACGGATGTGGGGCAGACCGATGAACACCGAACAAGACCGCGGCGCGCAGCTGCCGCAGGCGCAGGAGGTCGACACGGCGTACCCGTCGTCGGTCCGGCCGTATCCCTCGTCGCCCCCGGCGGGCAAGCTGGCCGAGCAAGCGATCAGTGACGTCCTCGGCTGGAAGTGGCGCGACGGCGACACGAAGGGCTTCGTCGCCGCGCTGACCGGCAGCTTCGGGCTGTCCGAGGTCGGGGGGCGCACCCAGGCGAAGTGGACCCCGCGCGGTTACGCGATCCAGGCCGACCTGGGCGCGGTCACCGGCGGTCAGGCGTCCCTGGCGGCCCGCGCCCGCAGCGCGGCGAAAGACGCGCTCGCGTTGCTCGACGCCCTCCGTCCACTGCGGACGAACGCGGATCCCGACAACGCCGAAGGTCTGCGGGCCCTCGTCCGGCACGACCTCGAGCAGATCCGCCAAGAACTGGAGAGCCCGCTCATCCGCGTACCCCGCGTCGATCAGCTCTTCGCGCTGCTGCTCGGGCAGACCGGGCCGTCGAGCGCACCGGATGGCACGGAAGCGGACACCGTGCGCGGCCACATCGGCCGGCTGCGCGACGAGTTCGGCCTGACTTCACGCGAGGTCAACACGATCGAAGAGGAGCGCATCCAGACCTCCTTCATCACGCTGGTGGACTGGGTGGTGTCGCTGCACCGCGGCTGGCTGGACTCCCGCAGCCGGATCGACCCGTTCTCGCAGCCCGCGACCGGGCAGCCGTACTTCGGCCCGGCCGTGGTCGCGCTGTCCCAGCTGCTGGCGGCCACGGCGGCGCAGGTCGACGAAGTCGTCGCGATGCTGCAGTCGGTGTTCATCCAGCAGGAAGACCTGGAGGTGCTGCGGATCCCCGACACCGACGGCGGCACGATGTCGCTGGGCGGCCTGCTGCGCTGGGTCCACGACTTCGCCGCCGTCGAGGGCAGCCAGCTCATCGAGTCGGCGGGCAAGGAGGGCGTCGGGTCGGCGTTTCTGCAGGTCGCGACCCAGCTGCAGCGCCTCGTCGCGAAACTGCCGCGGTCGTGCCCGAACGGCGACAACCGCGACGTGCCCGGCAATTTCCGCGCCACGCTGCCGCCCGGCTTCTTCAGCAGCCGGGTGCAACGCGCCATCGACGAGCTCGACGACCACCTGCTGGAGGTCGTGCGGATCGCCACGCCGATCGGGGTCCCGGGGCCGTCGCCCGCCACCGGATCGCGCGAGCGGAACGACGCCGAGCAGGCCGAACCGCCCGAGGCGGAGACGTCGAAGGCCCAGCAGCCGCGCAAGCGGCCCGGCCAGTAACCGAACCGCAGGGGAGGGACACCATGGGAACCGAAAAGGAATACCGGGAACTGTTCGACCGCGTCGCGGCGCTGCGCGGGCAGGTGGCCGGCAAGCTGGCGAACGAGCTGGGCAGCGACCCGAAGCTCGGCGACGCCGTCCTCAAGCAGCTCGACGACATGCTCACCGCGGTCGAGACCGAGCAGCGCACCCGGCCCGGCCCGGCCGACGGTGGCATCGCGTCGCTGGTCGGGCTCGGCGACGCGAGCGCACCCGACCTCGGGCAGACCAGCATGCCGCCCGGCGTCGACGCCTACGACGAAACCGTCGCATCGGAGCGCGTCATCGCCGTCGGCGACCTGTACTACCTCTACCAGCACGAGCGGATCGGGGTGTTCCGCGTCGTGCAGAAGCTGCAGGAGCTGTTCCAGCGGGGCGCGATCCGGCTCTCGGACGGACCGGGCGCGTTCGGGCTCTACCGCTTCGACCGGCGCGACGTGCTGCGCTACACCAAGCGGGACCGGGTCAGCGCTTACCGGCGGGTGCTCGGCTACGGCCGGGGACCGGGCTCGGCGAACGCGCGGCCCAACACGGACTTCCACCAGCTGTTCACGCAGTTCGGCAACCAGGTCGCGCTGTTCTGGCGGGACAAGCGGATTTCCGACGTCCTCCGGGAACGGGCCTACGACCCGAGCTTCGGCAGCGTCGCCGTCGTGCGGCGCAGCGGGCTGGATCTGCGGAACAACCTGAAGTTCACCTCGTACGGCCACCTGAACGTGCTGCGCGTCGAGGTGATGCAGTTGCTGACCGAGGCGTTCCGGATCCTGGGCGCGGAAGACGTCCTCGACCTGTTCGGCGCGACGAACGCGTGGGACACCGTCGACGAGGTGCTCATCCGCTACTTCGACGAACGGCTCGTCTCCTCGCCGCGGCAGCGGATGGCCGTCACCGGGCGGCAGGTGCTGCGCTGGCTCGCCGCCCCGCACATCCTGGAGACGACCCGCTCGGAGTTCGAGGCACTGCTGCTGGAGATCGCCGAGCCGGCCGAGGAGTGGATCACGTCCGCGCAGTCACTGCGGCTGGCGGAGCGGACGAGCACGCCGGGCGTGCTGCCGATCGACCGGCAGCACCCGGCCGGGGTCGCGGCGACCGGGTCCGCCCAGCGTCCGGTGACGCCGCGTCGCAACGGCCACCGGCCGGGGGTGGTGGCCCTCGCCCGGCGGAACTGACCGTGTCCGACGGTCCGCCACTGCGGCGGGGCCGGAGCCCGGCCCGCTGCGCACGGCCTCGGGTCCGCTACAACCGGGTCAGCCACTCGGTCACGGTCTCGGCGATCAGGCCCGGCTGGTCCTCCGGTGTGTGGTGGCCCGCCACCACCGGGTGGTGGGCCACCGCCATCGCCGCGAAGTTCACCGACATCCAGTCGATCATCGGCGGGGTCAGCATCGTGTCCGGGCCCGGGTCGAACGTGATCAGCAGCTTCGGGACGTCCGGGGAAGCCGCCAGCCAGCCGTCGAACGCCTCGATGCGGGACACCACCTCGGGCGGCTCGCCACCCAAAGGCATCGAACGGGCCCACCGCAGCAACGGGATCCGCGACTCCGGTGTCGGGTACATGGCTTCGTACTCCGGTGGGAGCGCCTTCAGAAACATCTCGATCATCGGATCGCCTGCCCCGGGTGTCTTGAGCGCGCGGAACACCTCTCTTCCCGCCTGCGGGAACTCCTCCCACGTCATCGGCTTCAAGACCGCTTCCGTGAACACCAAGCCGCGGACCCGCGACGGGTGTCGTGCTGCCCAGTCCGCCGCCAGCGCGCCGCCCCAGTCGTGACCGACCAGGACCACGTCTTCCAACGACAGATCGTCGAACCACTCGGCCAAGTAGCGCGCGTGGTCGGCGAACGAGTAGTCGATCGGCGGCCGCGGTGAGGCGCCCATGCCGATCAGGTCCGGGGCCAGCCTGCGCTCCGGCACCGCCGAAACCACGTTGCGCCACAGGTGCGATGACGTCGGGTTGCCGTGCAGGAACACCACCGGCATGCCGGTGCCGACGTCTACATAGGACAACTGGCTCACTTGAACGCCACCGCGTTGCGGGCGGCCCACTCCGCGAAGGAACGAGGTGGGCGGCCCAGCACCTGCGAGACGTCCTGGCTCACCCGCTGCTCCGCCGGCGACGGCGCACCCAGGATGTCCAGCGTCGCTGCCGCCACCTCGGGCGGCATGACGGCCGCGAACGAAGAAAAGGCTTCCTCGCGCGTCTGCGGGACGAACCGCACCGGCTCCCCCAGCGCCTCGCCGATCGCCGCCGCTTGGTCGCGAGGAGAAATCGGGGCCGGGCCCGTCAGTTCGTACGTCCGGCCCGCGTGCGAGGCGTCCACAAGGGCCGCCGCGGCCACCGCCGCGATGTCCGCCGGGTCGATCACCGGCAAGCCGACGTCACCGAAGGGGGCCGCCACTTCCCGCGCGACCCGAACGCTTTCCGCCCACTGCAACGCGTTCGACGCGAAACCGCCGGGCCGCAGGATCGTCCACTCCGGACCTGCCGCCCGTACCGCGTCTTCGAAGAAGGCAGGGTGGCGGCCCGTTCCGACGCCCTGCGACGACAGCAGCACCACCCGCGCCCCGCCGACCTGGTCCAGCACCCGCTCCAACGGCCCACGGAAACCCGGCGGCAGCAGCAGGAACACCGCCGACGCCCCGGCGAAAGCCGGCCGCAACGATGCCGCGTCCGACAAGTCGGCTCGATCCGGCCCGCCGCGGGACACCGCCCGCACCTCTTCACCCGCCGCCGTCAGCGCCTCCACCAACGGCCGTCCGACATTGCCCGTAGCTCCGGTGACAACGATCATGCGAGCGACGCTACCTTCGCCGGTATAGTAGGTACCTAGAGGAAAGTAATGGCTGGAGGCCCGAAAAGTGACCAGGACCACACCCGAGCTGGCCTGCCCGATCGCGCCGGTGGTGGACATCGTGTTCAGCCGGTGGACCACGCCGATCCTGTGGGCGCTCAACGAGTTCGGCCGGCAGCGGTTCGTCGAGCTCGAGCGCCGCATCGCCACCATCACGCCGAAGGTGCTCACCCAGCGGCTGCGCCAGCTCGAGCGCGACGGCCTGGTCGTGCGCACCTACCACGCCGAGGTGCCACCGCGGGTGGAGTACGAGATCAGCGAGCTGGGCCGCAGCCTGGGTCCGCTGTTCGCCAGCCTCGCCGAGTGGTCGCCCAACCTCGACGAAGTGGCAAAGGCCCGCGCGGCCTACGATTCCCGCAGCTCGGCAAGGTAGGCCGCGGCCACTGTTCTCGTACGCCACCCGGAACGGCTATCGCGAAACGTCCAGGTAGTCCAGGTTCGCCGGGCCGTCCGCGGTCGTCGCGGTGAGCCGCACGGTGTGCGCGCCCGCCGCCAGGGTCACCGGACGGGCCACCGTGCTCCACGTCGTCCAGGCGCCGGTCGGCGGGAACGGGACACCCGTGGCCACCACCGTGCCGTCGACCGCGACGTCCACCGGGCGCGCCGCCGTCGTGCCGTTCGCGTAGCCGAACGTGAGCGCCGACGCCGGACCGGCCACCTGCCATTCGACGTAGCTGCCGACGGCGTTGGCGCCGTTCGCGAAACCGGTCCCCGAGAAGCCCGCGTGGTTCGCGTCCACCGTGCCGCCCGCCGAAAGGGTCGCGGACTCGGCTTCGTAGCGGGAACCCTGGGAAGACAAGCGGTACAGCACCGTCGCGTGCGAAGGCACCGAAGCGCTGATCGTGCCCGTGGTGCTCCGGACCGCCTTGCTCCACAAGTCTTTCAGCGTGTAGGAAGACGCGCTGCCGATGCCGGTCGCGGACGCGGTCGTGCCGATCGTCGCCGTCGCGGCGGTTTCGTTGGACAGCGCCACCGCGCGGTCGCCGTTGGCGAGCACCTTGCTGTAGACGACGAGTCCGCCGTTCGCGCTCAGCACCGTCGCCTGCTTGCCCAGCGGGTCCTGGTCGAGCGCGATCACGTCGGTGTTCTTGAGGATCGCGAAGCTGTCGTCGGACACCTTCCGCAGGTCGCTGCCGATGAGCAGGGGCGCCGCCATCATCGCCCACAGGCTGAAGTGCGTGCGGTACTCCGCCGCGGTCATGCCGCCGTTGCCGACCTCCAGCATGTCCGGGTCGTTCCAGTGGCCGGGGCCGGCGTACTGGGCGAGCCCGCGGTTGGTCTGCGCCTTGCCGATCATGCTCGACCACTTGTCGGAGATGTCACCGGTGGTGCGCCACAGGTTCCCGACCGGCGCCGCCCACGTCCACGGCTTGTTCTGGCCCCACTCGCAGATCGAATAGGCGATGGGCCGGCCGGACTTCGCGAGCGCGTCCCGCATCGCCTTGTACCGCTGCTGCGCGTCGACGCCCTGGTTGTTGCAGTTGTCGTACTTCAGGTAGTCGACGCCCCAGGACGCGAAGAGGTTCGCGTCCTGCTGCTCGTGCCCCAGCGCGCCGGGGAAGCCGGCGGTGTTGCACGTCTTCGTCCCCGCGCTGGTGTAGATGCCGAACTTCAGGCCCTTGGCGTGCACGTAGTCGGCGAGCGCCTTGATGCCACCGGGAAAGCGCGCGGGATCGGGGACGAGGTCACCCGCGGAGTTGCGCGAGGGCAGCGCCCAGCAGTCGTCGATGTTGACGTAGGTGTAGCCGGCGTCCTTGAGCCCCTTGCTGACGAAGATGTCCGCGATGCCCTTGATCATCGCTTCGGTGAATTCGGCGCGGCACTGCGTCGAGTTCCAGTTGTTGAAGCCCATCGGCGGCGTCCGCAGCAGCCCGTTTTCGAGGGCCGACGCCGGGGGCGAGCCCAGGACGAAACCGCTTGCCGCGATCGCGAGCGCGGCAGCCGCGCTCGCGATGCGCCGGAGTGAGGACATGCGTGCTCCCGGAGGTGAGTAGGGCGACCTCCGGTTAGTAAAGGATCCTTCCAATCAAGGCGTCAAGACGCGATGCATCAAACATCAGATATGACGCCACATTTTCCCGGTCACCGGCACGCCACGGCCAGCTCCTCCACCAGCCAGGCGTGCAGCTGCCGGGCCGCGTCGGCCACGTCCTCCCCCGTCTTCAGGGTCAGGACCGGCACCCGCGGCTCGGCGACCGCCGTGCCGAACAACCGCAGGTAGGCGCCGACGGTTGTGAGCTCGGCGTCCGTGACGGTCTCCGGGAGCTCGTCGAACTCGATTTCCGCGGGGTCGGCGAGCACGGCGCCGGTCGCCCCGGCCGCGTCCGCCACGGCGGCCGCGAGCAGAGCACCCGAGCCGGACCCGAGCACGACGAACGGCTCGCCGGCCGCCTGCTCGCGGATCGCCTCGGCCGCCGTCGCGACCAGCGTGCCCAGGTCGGCGGGCGCGGGTGTCTCGCCGTCGAACCCGGGCGCGGGCAGCAGCCACGCCTCGCGGACGCCGTCGAACCGCGCAGTCACCTCTTCGCACCACTGCGTCGAGCCGGTGAGCGTGCCGAACGCGAACAGCAGTGGCCGGGAGCCGCCCGTCGTCACGCGGCGCGGACGCGGGGTCCACGGGGCCGGCGGCAGGAACTGCGACGCCGCGCCGAGGAACGTCCGGAACTCCGCCGTGCGGCCGGTTTCCCGGGCCGTCCGGAACAGGGCACCCAGTGAGCCGCTCGTGTCCGGTGCCGCCAGTGACACGTTGGCCAGGAGGTGCTCGGTCAGTTCGGCGACCGTCGGGTAGTCCCAGACGAGCGCGGCGGGCAGCTCGAGCCCGGTCGCCGCGCTGATCCGGTTGCGCAGCTCGACGACACCGAGGGAGGTGAACCCCAGCTCGGCGAACGCGGACTCCGGCTCGACCGCGTCGACGGTCGGGTGCCCGAGCGTCGCCGCGACCTCCGCCCGGACCCACGCGAGGAGCCACGCGGCGCGCTCGGCGGCCGGGAGCTCCGCCAGGCGCCCGGTGATCGGCTCGACCGCCGGCGCGTCGCTCGCTTCGGGCGCCACCGTCTCCGACAGCACCACGTCGAGCCAGTACCGGGTGCGCTGGAACGCGTAGGTGGGCAGGTCGACGCGGGTGGCGCCGGGGAAGAACGGCGCCCAGCCGACGTCGGCACCGTGGACGTGAACAGTGCTCAACGCCGTGAGCAGTGCTCTCTCTTCAGAGCGGTCTCGCCGCAACGCCGGGACGGCGACGCGGTCCCCGCCGAGGGTTTCCTTGGTCATCCCGCTGAGCACGCCGTCGGGACCCAGCTCCAGGAGCGTCGTCACGCCTTCGGTTTCGAGGGTGCGCACGGCGTCGGCGAAGCGGACTGCTTCGCGGACGTGCCGGACCCAGTAGTCGGCGGTGAACGGTTCGGCGAGAGCACCGCTCACATTCGAGATCACCGGTATCGTCGCAGAGCGGTAGTCCAGAGACTCCGCGACCGCGCGGAACTCCTCCAGCATCGGATCCATCAACGGCGAATGGAACGCATGGCTCACCGTCAGGCGCTTGGTTTTCGGGAACTGCGCCGCGATCGCCAGCACCTCGGCTTCCTCGCCGGAGATGACCACCGACTCCGGGCCGTTGACCGCGGCGATCGACACGCCGTCGGTGAGGGTGATGGCCGACTCGGGGGCGGCGATGGAGACCATTGCGCCGCCAGTGGGGAGGGCCTGCATCAGGGAGGCACGGGCAGCGACCAGGCGGCAGGCGTCCTCCAGCGACAGGACCCCGGCGACGTGGGCGGCCGAGATCTCGCCGATCGAATGACCCGCTACGAAGTCCGGGCGGATGCCGAACGACTCCACCAGGCGGAAGAGAGCAACCTCTACTGCGAAGAGTGCGGGCTGGGTGAACTCTGTGCGGTCGAGCAGCTCGGCGTCGGTGAACGCGTTGCGAAGCGAAGGGGTGAAGTGGGTGAGGACCTCGTCGAAAGCGGCGGCGTAGACCGGGAAGCGAGCGTAGAGCTCCTGCCCCATCCCGACCCGCTGCGCGCCCTGGCCGGTGAACAACGCCGCGAGCCGGCCGGGGCGTTCGCGGCCGGTGACGACGTTCGAGGCGGACCGCCCGTCGGACAGCGCCGCCAGACCGGCCGAAAGCTCCTCGGACGTCGTGCCCTGAACCACGGCCCGGTGCGCGAACCGGCTCCGCGAGGAGGCCAGGGACAGCCCGACGTCGGCCGGGTGTCCGTCGACGCCGAGCAACTGGGCGGCTTGGGCCCGCAGCGCGGCTTCGCTCCGTCCGGACAACACCCACGGCAGCACGCCGGTCTCGCCGCGTTCCGGGGTGACCGGCTGCGAGACCGGAGCTTGTTCGAGGATCGCGTGCGCGTTGGTGCCGCTGACGCCGAACGACGACACCCCGGCCCGCCGCGGCCGGTCGGCCGTCCATTCGCGGGCTTCCGTCAGCAGCTCCACCGCACCGGCCGTCCAGTCCACGTGGGACGACGGGGTGTCCACGTGCAGGGTGGGCGGCAGGACGCCGTGCCGCATCGCCATGATCATCTTGATCACGCCGCCGACCCCCGCGGCGGCTTGGGTGTGGCCGATGTTGGACTTCAGCGAGCCGAGCCAGAGCGGCGTCGAGCGGTCCTGGCCGTAGGTCGCCAGGATGGCCTGCGCCTCGATCGGGTCGCCGAGCGTGGTGCCGGTGCCGTGGCCTTCCACGACGTCCACTTCGGACGGCTGCAGTCCGGCCCCGGCCAGTGCGGCGCGGATGACCCGCTGCTGCGACGGGCCGTTCGGGGCGGTCAGGCCGTTCGACGCGCCGTCGGAGTTCACCGCCGTGCCGCGGACCACCGCGAGCACCGGGTGGCCGAGCCGCCGGGCGTCGGAAAGGCGTTCCACGGCGAGGATCCCCGCGCCTTCACCCCAGCCGGTGCCGTCGGCGGCGTCGGCGAAGGACTTGCACCGGCCGTCGGCCGCGAGCCCGCGCTGACGGCTGAAGTCGATGAACACGCCCGGCGTCGAAAGCACCGTGACGCCGCCGGCCAGCGCGAGGTCGCACTCCCCCTGCCGCAGCGACTGGCACGCCAGGTGCAGCGCCACCAGTGACGACGAACACGCCGTGTCCACGGTGAGGGCCGGGCCTTCCAGGCCGAGCGCGTACGCGATCCGGCCGGACACCACGCTCGCCGAGCTGCCGGTGCCGAGGAAGCCGTCGACGCCCTCGGGGACGGCGAGCGGCCGGGACGCGTAGTCCGAATACATCACGCCGGTGAACACGCCGGTCCGGCTGCCGCGCAACGACTCCGGGTCGATGCCCGCGCGTTCGAGCGCTTCCCACGAGGTCTCCAGCAGGAGCCGCTGCTGCGGATCCATCGCGAGCGCCTCGCGGGGCGAGATGCCGAAGAAGCCCGCGTCGAAGTCGGCGGCGTCGTAGAGGAACGCGCCTTCCTTGGCGTAGCTGGTGCCGGGGTGGTCGGGGTCGGGGTCGTACAGCGCGTCGAGGTCCCAGCCGCGGTCGTCCGGCAGGCCCGCGACGGCGTCGCGGCCCGCGGCGACCAGGTCCCACAGGTCTTCGGGGCCGCGGACACCGCCCGGGTAGCGGCAGCCGATGCCGACGACGACGATCGGGTCGCCGGCCACCCGGCGCTCGCGCACCACGACCTGCGACGACTCGCCGGAAACCCGTTCGACGACGTACTTGGTGAGCGCCTGCGGGTTCGGGTGGTCGAAGACGAGCGTCGCCGGCAGCCTCAGGCCGGTCTCGGCGGCGAGGCGGTTGCGCAGTTCCAGCGCGGTCAGCGAGTCGAACCCGAGTTCCTTGAACGCCCGCGCGGGCTCGACCGCGGCCGCCGAGGCGTACCCGAGCACGCCCGCGACCAGGCCGCGGACGAGTTCGAGGACCTGGCGGTTCCGGTCGTCCGCGCCGAGCCCGGCGAGCCGGTCGGCGAACGACGACTTCGTGGCCGCGGCCGCCGCCTGACGGCGCACCGGCGGCAACAGGCCGTGGAGCAGCGCGGGCGTCACCGGCTGACGGCGCAGGGCGGCGAGTTCCAGCCGGACCGGCGCGAGCACCGCTCGGTCCGCGGCGACCGCCCGGTCGAACAGCGCCAGCCCGAAAGCGCTGTCCAGCGGGGTCATGCCCGCACCGGCCATGCGGTGCAGGTCGCCCTCGGCGAGGTGCCCGGTCATCGAGCTGGCCTCGGCCCAGAGTCCCCACGCCAGTGCGACCGCGGGCAGGCCCTGCGCACGACGGTGCTGGGCGAGCGCGTCGAGGTAGGCGTTCGCGGCCGCGTAGTTGGCCTGGCCCGCACCGCCCATGGTGGCGGCGAAGGAGGAGAACAAGACGAAGGCGGACAGCCCCGAAGTGAGTTCGTGGAGGTTGAGGGCCGCGTCGGCCTTGGGCCGCAGCACCGCGTCCAGGCGTTCCGGCGTAAGGGATTCCACGACGCCGTCGTCGAGGACGCCGGCCGCGTGCACGACCGCCGAAACGCGGTGCTCGGCCAGGACCGCCGCCAGCTGCGCGCGATCGGCGACGTCGCAGGCGATCGCGGTCGCGGTGGCCCCGAGTCCGGCCAGTTCGGCGACGAGTTCCGGGAGGGGACCTTGACGGGACAGCAGGAGCAGCTCCCGGACGCCGTGGTCGGTGACGAGGTGCCGGGCGACCAGGCCGCCGAGCAGACCGGACGCGCCGGTGATCAGCACCGCGTCGTCGCCCCACTCGGGCGTGGTGTCCGAAGTGGACGCCCGGGCCAGCCGCGGGACGTGCCACTTCCCCGCGCGCAAGGCGAGCTGGGGTTCTCCGACGGGCAGTTCCGCCGGGACCTCGCCGGCGTCGAGCAGCACGAACCGGCCGGGGTTCTCGGCCTGGGCCGAGCGCACCAGGCCGGTGACGGCCGCGGCGGCGAGGTCGGGCACGTCTTCGCCGTCGACCGAGACCGCGCCCGAGGTCGCGATGACCAGGAGTTCCTCGGCGGCGAGCGATTCCTGGAGTCGCGTGAGGACCGCCGCGGTCGTGTCCCGCACCGAGCCGTCCGGGACGCGGAATACGGTGAACTCGCCGGTCAGCTCGGTGCCGGTGAGTTCGGGCCAGGTGACTTCGAAGAGCGCGTCGCGGGTGGGTTCGGCCTTGGCGGGCGTGCGCAGTGTCAGCGAGCGGACCGTCCCGACCGGGGCGCCGGTTTCGTCGGCGAGGGCCAGCGCGACGGCGTCGCCGGGCACCGGCGTCAACGTCACGCGCAGCACGGTCGCGCCGGACGCGGTCAGCGAGACACCGCTCCAGGCGAACGGGAGCTTCGGCCCGTCGCCCACCGCGGACAACGCGCCGAAACCCGCGGCGTGCAGGGCGGAGTCGAGCAACGCCGGGTGCAGGCCGAACCGGGCCGCCTCGGCGCGCAGGGCCTCGGGCAACTCGACCTCGGCGAAGACTTCGCTCCCCCGGGTCCACACGGCACGCAGGCCGCGGAACGCCGGGCCGTAGTCGACGCCGGTCGCCGCCATGGCCGGGTAGAACCCCTCGATTTCGGCCCGCTCCGCCCCCGCCGGTGGCCACTCCGAGGCGTCACTTTCACGTGAAAGTGACGCCTCGATCAGGAGGCCGGTGGCGTGGCGGGTCCACGGGGTGAACTCGTCCGGGCGGGAGAAGATGGCGAGTTCGCCGTCCTCGCGCACCGAAACCTGGAGGTGCACCCCGCCCGTGGCCGGCAGCACCAGTGGGGTTTCGAGGGTGAGTTCGTCGAGGGTGCGGCGGCCGACCTGGTCGCCGGCGCGGATCGCGAGTTCGACGAACGCCGTGCCCGGCAACAGGACTTCGCCGCCGACGCGGTGGTCGGCCAGCCACGGCAGGCTGTGCACCGAGAGTTTCCCGGTGAGCACCGCGCCGCCCGAATCCGCGAGCCCGACGACGGCGCCCAGCAGCGGGTGTTCCGCCGCGGTCAGCCCGAGGCCGCCCGCGTCGCCGACCGCGACCAGCCGCGGCCAGTAGCGCTCGTGCTGGAACGCGTACGTGGGCAGTTCGGTGCGCCGCGCGCCGGGGAAGGCGTCGTCCCAGCGGACGTCGACGCCGTGCACCCAGGCCTCGGCCACCGACGTGTGGAACCGGGCGAGGCCGCCTTCCCCGCGACGCAGGGTCCCGAAGGCGCCGTCGCCGATCGCCATGGTCAGCACGGGATGCGGCGAGGCCTCGACGAACGTCCGGAAGCCCTGGCCCGTCAGCGCCGTCACGGCGGTGTCGAGCCGGACCGGGCGGCGGAGGTTGGTGTACCAGTACTCGGCGTCCAGCTCGGTGCCGTCGAGCCAGTCACCGGTGACCGTCGAGAAGAAGCCGGTCGTGGCCTTCGCCGGCCGGACCGGGGCCAGGACTTCGAGCAGGCGCTCGCGGATCCGTTCCACCTGCGGGGAATGCGAGGCGTAGTCCACCGGGATCCGCTTCGCGCGGACGTCGTCGGCGGCGCAGGCGGCCATCAGTTCGTCGAGCGCAGCCGGCTCGCCGGAGACGACGACCGCGGCGGGACCGTTGATCGCCGCGACGGACAGCCGCTCGCCCCACGGCGTGATCCGGGCGGCCACCGCGTCGGCGGATTCGGCGACCGAGACCATGCCGCCCTGCCCCGCCAGCTCCAGGATCGCCTGGCTGCGCAACGCGACCACGCGCGCACCGTCCTCGAGGGACAGTGCGCCCGAGACGACCGCGGCGGCGATCTCACCCTGTGAGTGCCCGACGACCGCGGCCGGCTCGACACCGTACGAGCGCCAGAGCTCCGCCAGCGACACCATCACGGCGAACAGCGCGGGCTGCACGACGTCGACGCGCTCCAGCATCGCGGCGTCGCGGACGGCTTCAGTCAGGGACCAGTCCACAAAGGATGACAACGCCGTCGCGCACTCGGCCATCCGGGCGGCGAACACCGGCGAACCGGCCAGGAGGTCGACGGCCATCCCCGCCCACTGGGAACCCTGGCCGGGGAACACCATCGCGACCTTGCCCGCGACGGCCGTCCCCTTGACGACACTCGGTGCGGGGAGGTCCTCGGCCAGCGCGGCGAGTCCGGCGGCCAGGCCGTCGCGGTCACCGACGACCACCGCGCGGTGGTCGAACGCGGACCGGGTCGTGGCCAGCGAAAGCCCGAGGTCGCCGACCGGCCCGGTGACGCCGGCGAGCGCGGCGGCCTGGGCGCGGAGCGCTTCGGCCGACCGGGCCGAGAGCACCCAGGGCACGACCTGCCCCGGCTCGTCGGCGCCGGTGGCCGGCCGGTCCTCGGCCGGCGCCTCCTCCAGGATCGTGTGGACGTTCGTGCCGCTCATGCCGAACGCGGACACCGCGGCCCGGCGCGGCCGGTCCGACGGCCACTCGCGGCGCTCGGTGAGCACCTCGACCGCGCCGGCCGACCAGTCGACACGGGACGACAGCTCGTGGACGTGCAGGGTCCGCGGGAGAACGCCGTGACGCAGGGCCATGACCATCTTGATGACCCCGGCGACACCCGCCGCGGCCTGGGTGTGGCCGATGTTGGACTTCACCGAGCCGAGCCACAGCGGCGCTTCCCGGTCCTGGCCGTAGGTCGCCAGCAGCGCCTGGGCTTCGATCGGGTCGCCCAGGGTCGTGCCGGTGCCGTGCGCTTCGACCGCGTCGACGTCCGAAGTGGACAGACCGGCGTCGGCCAGCGCGGCCCGGATGACCCGCTGCTGCGACGGGCCGTTCGGCGCGGTCAAACCGTTCGACGCGCCATCGGAGTTCACCGCCGAACCGCGCACGATCGCCAGCACCGGGTGGCCGTGGCGGCGGGCGTCGGAAAGCCGTTCCACCACGACCATGCCGCTGCCCTCGCCCCACGAGGTGCCGTCGGCGGCTTCGGCGAACGCCTTGCAGCGGCCGTCCGCGGCGAGCCCGCGCAGCCGGCTGAACGCGATGAACGAGCCCGGGGTCGGCAGCACGGTCACGCCGCCGGCGAGCGCGAGGTCGCACTCGCCCTGCCGCAGCGCCTGCACCGCCAGGTGCAGCGCGACCAGCGACGACGAGCACGCCGTGTCGACGGTGAGCGTCGGCCCCTCCAGCCCGAACGCGTACGCGACCCGTCCGGAAAGGACACTCGCCGCGTTGCTCGTGGCGAGGTGGCCTTCGAGGGCCTCGGCGGCGCTGAGCATGAGGGTGCCGTAGTCCTGGCCGTTGGAGCCGACGAAGACGCCCGTCCGGCTGCCCTTCAGCGACGGCGGCCGGATGCCCGCGTGCTCGAAGGCCTCCCACGACGTCTCGAGCAGCAGCCGCTGCTGCGGGTCCATCGCCAGCGCCTCACGCGGCGAGATGCCGAAGAAGCCCGCGTCGAAGTCGGCGACGCCGTCGAGGAAGCCGCCTTCCCGGACGTACGACGTCCCGGGCGCCTCGGGGTCCGGGTCGTACAGCGAACCCAGCTCCCAGCCGCGGTCCTCGGGGAACCCGGAGATCGCGTCGCGCCCGCCGTCGACCAGGTCCCACAGCTGCGCCGGGGTCCGGACGCCGCCGGGGAACCGGCAGCCGAGGCCGACGATCGCGATCGGTTCGTGCGTCTGCGCTTCCTGGAGCCGCCGGCGGGTGTCCTGAAGATCGGCCGTGACCCGCTTGAGGAAGTAGCGGAGCTTTTCCTCGTTGTCCATCGTCGTTCACTCCATGCAGTAGCGGGCGCCGGATCAGGAGATGCCGAACTCTTTGCCGAGGAGGTCGAACATCTCCTCGTCGCTGGCGGTGTCGAGGCTCGGGGCGGCGGCTTCGCCCGCCCACCCGACCGTGAGCAGCCGCAGCTGCTCGGCGACCCGGGCCCGGTCGGCTTCGCCCAGGCTCGCGCCGAGCCGGCCGAGCTCGTCGAGCAGCCCGTCGACCCCGCGCGGCGCGGGCTCGTCGCCCACCAGTTCCGCGGTCAGGTGCCGGGCCAGCGCGGCCGGCGACGGGTAGTCGAAGATCAGCGTCGCCGGCAAGCTCAGCCCGGTGACGCGGTCGAGGCGGTTGCGGAGCTCGACCGCGGTCAGCGACGTGAAGCCGGTCTCGCTGAACGCCCGGTCCGGCGCCACGTCCGCCGCCCGGCCGTGGCCGAGCACCGCCGCGACGTGCTCGCGGACGACGTCGAGGACCAGTTCGCCCGCATCGGCCGGGGACAGCCCGGTCAGCCGGTCCGAGAGTCCGGTGTGGACTTCGGCGACCGGGGCCACCGGGGCCAGTTCGGTGTAGAGCGGCCGCGGACGGGCCGCGAGCTGCCCCGGCAGGTAGGTGTCCCAGTCGATGTCGGCGACGACCTGCGAGCGCGTGATCCGGCCGAGCGCGGCCGCGGCCTCCGCCGGCGGCAGCGGGGTGACCCCGGCGCGCCGCATGCGGTCGGCGTTTTCGGCGGCCATCCCGTCGCCCGCCCACGGGCCCCACGCGACGGAGACGGCCGCGCGGCCCGTCGCGCGACGGCGCTGGGCGAGCGCGTCCAGCTCGGCGTTGGCGGCCGCGTAGTTCGCCTGCCCGGCGGCGCCGACCGCGCCGGCGAGCGAGGAGAACAGCACGAAGGCGTCGAGGTCGCCGGTCAGCTCGTCGAGGACCCGGGCGCCGGTCACCTTGGCGTGCAGGACCTCGGCGAACCGGTCGCCGGTGAGGGTGTCGACGACGCCGTCGTCGAGGACGCCGGCCGCGTGCACCACCGCCGAGACGGGGTGTTCGGCCAGCAGCGCCGCGACCGCGTCCCGGTCGGCGATGTCGCAGGCGACGACCGTCATGCGCTCGTCCGGTGCCTCGCCACCGCGGCGGCTCGCGAGCACGACGTGCTCGGCACCGTGACCGAGGAGCCAGCCGGCCACGTGCCCGCCGAGGGCGCCGGTCCCGCCGGTGACGAGCACGGTGCCCGACGGCGTCCACTGTGGACCGCTGCCGGTGTCGCGGACGAGCCGGCGCGCGAAGACCCCGGCGGACCGCACGGCGACTTCGTCCTCGCCGCCGGCCGCGAGCACCGCGCACAGCCGCTCGCCGTCCTCGGGCGTGACGGTCTCCGGCAGGTCCACCAGGCCGCCCCAGCGGTTCGGGTGTTCCACCGCGACCGTGCGGCCGAAGCCCCAGAACTGGGCCTGGGCCGGGTCCGCGACCGGCTCGCGGTCCGTCGTGGCGACCGCACCGCGGGTGGCGCACCACAGCGGCGCGGTGACGCCCGCGTCGCCGAGGCCCTGCACCAGCGCGAGGGTCTGCGGGAGCCCGCCCGCCACGGCCGAGCCCGGCGCGCCGGCCGCGAAGGCCAGCAGCGACAGCGCACCGGCCGGCGCCGAGCCTTCTTCCGCAAGCTTGGCCTCGACCAGCTTGGCGACGGTGACGCGGTCGGCGTCCTCGGGGACCCGGACGACCAGCGGCCGCGCCCCCGACGTCGCGAAGGCACCCGCCACCGCCGTCACCGCGCCGGGGTCGTCGAGGGTTTCCGGCAGGACGAACAGCCAGTCGCCCGAGACGGCGGCCCCGGTTTCGGGCAGCTTGCGCCAGACGACGCGGTAGCGCCAGGAGTCGGCCGGCGAGTCCACCCGGGACTCCCGCCGCCAGCCGGACAACGCCGGGAGCGCGGTGCCGATCGCGGCGCGCTGGTCGCCGTCGAGGCCGAGCAGCGACCCGAGCGAATCCAGGTCTTCGCCCTCGACGGCCCGCCAGAACTCGGCGTCCACTCCGGACACCGCGGCCGCGGGTGCGGGCTCGGGCCAGAAGCGCTGCCGCTGGAACGGGTAGGTCGGCAGGTCGACCGCGGCCGCCGGCGGGTAGAACGCGGCCCAGTCGACGTCCACGCCGTGGACGTGAACAGTGCTCAACGCCGTGAGCAGTGCTCTCTCTTCAGAGCGGTCTCGTCGTAGAGCACTGATCGCGGTTCCGTCGACCATCGCGCTGAGCACGCCGTCCGGGCCCAGCTCCAGGAACGTCGTCACGCCCTCGGCTTTGAGGGTCGCAATACCGTCGGCGAAGCGGACCGCCTCGCGCACGTGGCGGACCCAGTAGTCGGCGGTGAACGGCTCGGCGAGAGCACCGCTCACATTCGAGATCACCGGTATCGTCGCAGAGCGGTGATCCAGCGACTCGGCGACCGCGCGGAACTCGTCCAGCATCGGGTCCATCAGGGGTGAGTGGAAGGCGTGGCTGACGGTCAGGCGCTTGGTCTTCGGGAACTGCGCGGCGATCGCCAGCACGGCAGCTTCCTCGCCGGAGATGACCACCGACTCCGGCCCGTTGACCGCGGCGATCGACACGCCTTCGGTGAGGGTGATGGCCGACTCGGGGGCCGCGATCGAGACCATCGCACCGCCGGACGGGAGCGCCTGCATGAGTGAGGCGCGCGCGGCGACCAGACGGCAGGCGTCCGCCAGCGACAGGACCCCGGCGACGTGGGCGGCCGAGATCTCGCCGATCGAGTGGCCGGCGACGAAGTCCGGGCGCACGCCCCACGCCGTCACGAGGCGGTGGAGCGCGACCTCGACCGCGAACAGCGCGGGCTGGGTGTAGCCGGTCCGGTCGAGGCGGTCGCCGCCGTCGAAGACGATGTCGCGCAGGGACGCGTCGAGCAGGCCGTCGAACTCGGCGCACACGGCGTCGAACGCGTCGGCGTACACCGGGAACCGGTCGTACAGCTCGCGGCCCATCCCGGCGCGCTGCGCGCCCTGGCCGGTGAACAGCACGGCCAGGCGCCCGCCGGGCACCGGGGTGCCGCGGACGGCGTTGTCCAGGTCCGCCAGCCCGGCGAGGAGTTCGCCGGTGCCGTCGCCGAGCACGACGGCCCGGTGTTCGAGGGCCGCGCGGCCGGTCGCCAGGGTGCGGCCGACCCCGTCCGCGGGAACGTCGCCGGTGACGGCCAAGCGGAGGCGGCGGGCCTGGTCCTGCAGGGCCTGCTCGTTGCGAGCGGACAGCGGCCAGAGCGTGAGTCCACTCCGGACGGTGGCCGCCGGCTCGGGTTCCCCGGCTTCGAGGACCAGGTGGGCGTTGGTGCCGCTGACGCCGAACGCCGACACCCCGGCGCGGCGGGCGCGGCCGGTCTCCGGCCACGGCGTCGGCTCGGTGAGGAGCTCGACGGCACCCGCGGTCCAGTCCACATGGGACGAAGGCGCGTCGACGTGCAGGGTCCGCGGGAGGACCCCGTGATGCATGGCCAGCACCATCTTGATCACCCCGGCGATGCCCGCGGCGGCCTGGGTGTGGCCGATGTTGGACTTCACCGAGCCCAGCCACAGCGGCGTTTCGCGCTCCTGCCCGTAGGTCGCCAGCAAGGCCTGGGCTTCGATCGGGTCACCCAAGGTGGTTCCGGTGCCGTGCGCCTCGACCGCGTCGACATCCGAAGTGGACAGACCGGCGTCGGCCAGCGCGGCCCGGATGACCCGCTGCTGCGACGGACCGTTCGGCGCGGTCAAACCGTTCGAGGCTCCGTCGGAGTTCACGGCTGAGCCGCGCACGATCGCGAGGACCCGGTGGCCGTTCCGGCGCGCGTCGGACAGCCGCTCCAAGAGCACCAGACCGGCGCCTTCGCCCCAGCCGGTGCCGTCCGCCGCCTCGGCGAAGGCCTTGCAGCGGCCGTCCGAAGCGAGGCCGCGCTGGCGGCTGAACTCGACGAAGGTGGCCGGGGTGGACATCACGGTCGCGCCGCCGGCGAGGGCCAGGTCGCATTCGCCGCGGCGCAGGGCCTGGGCGGCGAGGTGGATGGCGACCAGCGAAGACGAGCACGCCGTGTCGACGGTGAGGGCCGGGCCCTCGAGCCCGAACGCGTAGGCCAGCCGCCCGGACACGACCGCGGCCGCGTTGCCGGTGCCGATGAACCCGCCGACCTCCTCGCCCGCCGCGCCGAGCAAGCCGGCGTAGTCCTGGCCGTTGGTGCCGGCGAACACGCCGGTGCGGCTGCCGCGCAGCGACTGCGGGTCGAGCCCGGCGCGTTCGAAGACCTCCCACGTGATCTCGAGCAGCAGGCGCTGCTGCGGGTCCATGGCGAGGGCTTCGCGCGGCGAGATCCCGAAGAAGGCCGCGTCGAATTCCGCCGCCGCGTCGAGGAAACCGCCGTCGCGGACGTAGCTGTGGCCGCTCTTGCCGTGTTCCGGGTCGTAGAGCGCGCCGAGGTCCCAGCCGCGGTCCTCGGGCAGGCCGGTCATCGCGTCGACGCCGTCCGCGACGAGCCGCCACAGGTCTTCCGGCGTGGCGACCGAACCGGGGAACCGGCAGCCCATGGCGACGAGCGCGATCGGTTCGTCGGTGCGGGCGGGCGCCGGGCCGGTCTCGACCGGTTCCGGCAGCCGGCCGAGGAGTTCGCGGTGCAGGTGCCGGGCCAGCGCGGCCGGCGTCGGGTGGTCGAAGACGAGGGTCGCGGGCAGGCTCAGCCCGGTCGCCGCGTCGAGGCGGTTGCGCAGCTCGACCGCGGTCAGCGAGGTGAACCCGCTTTCGGAGAACGCGCGCCCGGCGTCGACCGCGGTGGCGTCGGGGTAGCCCAGGACGGCCGCGACGTGCGTGCGGGTCAGGTCGAGGACCTTCCGGCCGCCGTCCTCTTCGGACAGTCCGGCGAGCAGGCCCACCGGTTCTCCGGGCGCCGCCGGGGTCTCGGCGGTTTCGGCGAACCCGGTGAACAGCGGCCGGGGCCGGACGGCCCGCAGCGCCGGGAGGTAGACGTCCCAGTCGAGGTCGGCCACCACCGCCACCGGCGCGTCCCCGCCGGCCTCGGCGGCGAGGGCGTCGAGGGCGAGGCCGGGTTCCAGGGCAGCGACCCCCGCGGCACGCAGCCGGCGCCGCGCTTCGGCGTCCCCGGCGGCCATCCCGTCGCCCGCCCACGGGCCCCACGCGATCGAGACGGCGGGCAGGCCGGCGGCCCGCCGCTGCTGCGCGAGCGCGTCGAGGTGGGCGTTGGCCGCGGCGTAGCTGCCCTGGCCCGCCGCGCCGAACGCGCCGGCCATGGAGGAGAACAGGACGAAGGCGTCGAGGTCCGCGGTGAGCGCGGCCAGGTTCTCGGCGGCGGTCGCCTTCGCGCGCAGGACGGTGTCGAACCGCTCCGGCGTGAGGGACTCGATGACGCCGTCGTCGAGGACGCCGGCGGTGTGCACCACCGCGCGGACGTCATCGGGGATCGCGGCGGCCAAGGCGTCGCGGTCGGCGGCGTCGCAGGCGACGATCGAGACCTCGCAGCCGAGCGCGGTCAGTTCGCTTTCCAGTTCCGCGGCTCCGGGCGCGGCCGGTCCGCGGCGGCTGAGCAGCACCAGCCGCTCGGCGCCGCCGGCGGCCAGCCGCCGGGCGACCTGGGCGCCGAGCGCGCCCGTGCCGCCGGTGACCAGCACCGTTCCCCGCGGCTGCCAGGCTTCGCCCGCCGTCGCGGCGCGCCGTTCCAGCCGTCGCGCGAAGATCCCGGACGGGCGCAGCGCGACCTCGTCCTCGGTACCGGCGAGCACGGCGGCGAGCCGTTCGCGGCCCCGGTCGTCCAGCTCGGCGGGGAGGTCGATCAGGCCGCCCCAGCGCTGGGGGTGTTCCATGGCCGCCGTCCGGCCGAGGCCCCAGACCTGGGCCTGGACCGGCGCTTCGACGTGGTCGGCGCGCACGGCCGCGACCGCGCCCCGGGTGAGGCACCACAGCCGGCCGCCCGTGCCGAGGTCGCCGAGGACCTGCAGCAGTGTGGCCGTGCCCGCCGCGATCCCGGTGCCGGCGAGGGCCAGCAGGGAAAGCACCCCGTCCACTTCGGCATCGCCCAGGGCCCCGCGCACCCGCTCGGCGAACTCCGCGCGAGGGAGCAGCGGGTCGATCCGCACCGGGGTGATCCGGCCGCCGCGCTCGATGATCGCTTGCGCGACCCCGGCCACGACCCCGGCCTCCCCTGACTCGGGAACGACCAGCAGCCAGTTCCCGGCCGGCGCGGCGGCGTCCGGCGTGACCGGCCGCCAGGCGATGGCGTACCGCCACGAATCCACAGTGGACTCCTGGCGCCGCCGGCGGTACCAGGCCGACAGGGCCGGGGTCACCGCCGCGGCGACGTCGTCGTCCAGCGCCAGCTCGGTGGCGAGCTCGCCGCTCGCGACGACATCCCAGAACCCCGAGTCACCGCCGGCCGCGGCACCGGGCGCGGTGCCGGGCTCGCCGGCGAGCCAGTAGCGCCGGTGCCGGAACGCGTAGGTGGGCAGATCAACGCGGCGGCCACCGGGGAAGAACGACGTCCAGTCGACGTCGACACCGTGGACGTGAACAGTGCTCAACGCCGTGAGCAGTGCTCTCTCTTCAGAGCGGTCTCGTCGTAGAGCACTGATCGCGGTTCCGTCGACCATCGCGCTGAGGACGCCGTCCGGGCCCAGCTCCAGGAACACGCCCACCCCGGCGGCCTTGAGCGTCGACACGCCGTCGGCGAAGCGGACCGTCTCCCGCACGTGCCGGACCCAGTAGTCCGCGGTGAACGGCTCCGCGAGAGCACCGCTCACATTCGAGATCACCGGTATCGTCGCAGAGCGGTAGTCCAGGGACGCGGCGACCGCGCGGAACTCCTCCAGCATCGGGTCCATCAGCGGCGAGTGGAACGCGTGGCTGACGGCGAGGCGCTTGGTTTTCGGGAACTGCGCCGCGATCGCCAGGACCGCGGTCTCGTCGCCGGAGATGACCACCGACTCCGGGCCGTTGACCGCGGCGATCGACACGCCTTCGGTGAGGGTGATGGCCGACTCGGGGGCCGCGATCGAGACCATCGCCCCGCCCGCGGGCAGGGCCTGCATCAGGGAGGCGCGCGCGGCGACGAGGCGGCAGGCGTCCTCGAGGGACAGAACTCCGGCGACATGGGCGGCCGAGATCTCGCCGATCGAGTGACCCGCTACGAAGTCCGGGCGGATGCCGAAGGACTCGACCAGGCGGTAGAGGGCCACTTCGACGGCGAAGAGGGCGGGCTGGGTGAACTCGGTGCGGTCCAGCAGTTCGGCGTCGGTGAGGGCGTCGCGGAGGCGGGGATCGAAGTGGGTGAGGATCTCGTCGAAATCCGTGGCGTAGGCCGGGAAGCGGGCGTAGAGCTCCTGGCCCATCCCGACCCGCTGCGCGCCCTGGCCGGTGAACAGCACCGCCAAGCGCCCGTCCGGGCGGGCGATGCCGGTGACCGGCGGGTTTTCCAGTGCCGCCAGGAGTTCCGCGCGGTCGCGGCCGAACACCACGGCGCGGTGGTCGAGTGCGGCGCGGGAACGAGCCAGCGAATGGCCGACGTCGACCGGCGAAAGCTCCGGCCGCGCCTCGACGTGCGTGCGGAGGCGGTCGGCCTGCGCGGTCAGCGCGTCGGCGTCGCGGGCGGAGAGCAGCCACGGGACCACGCCGGGCTCGGGCTGGGCGACGGGGGCGGCGGGGGCGGCGGCCGGGGCCTGCTCGATGATCGTGTGGGCGTTGGTGCCCGAGATGCCGAACGACGAGATCCCGGCGCGGCGCGGGTGGCCGGTTTCGGGCCAGCGCCGTCCTTCGATGAGCAGCTCGACCGCGCCGGACTCCCAGTCGATGCGCGACGACGGCGCGTCCACGTGGAGGGTGCGCGGCAGGACGCCGTGCCGCAGCGCCATGACGACCTTGATCACGCCCGCGACCCCCGCGGCGGCCTGCGTGTGCCCGATGTTCGACTTGAGCGAGCCGAGCCACAGCGGCTCTTCGCGGTCCTGCCCGTAGGTCGCGAGGAGGGCCTGCGCCTCGATCGGGTCGCCGAGCGTGGTGCCCGTGCCGTGCGCTTCGACCATGTCCACTTCGGACGGTGCCAGCCCGGCCCCGGCCAGCGCGGCGCGGATGACCCGTTGCTGCGAGGGACCGTTGGGTGCGGTCAGGCCGTTGGACGCGCCGTCGGAGTTCACCGCGGAACCCCTTACCACGGCGAGGACTTCGTGCCCGTTGCGGCGGGCGTCGGACAGGCGCTCCAGCAGCACCAGGCCCGCACCCTCGCCCCAGCCCGTGCCGTCGGCGGACTCGGCGAACGCCTTGCAGCGACTGTCGGAGGACAGCCCGCCCTGGCGGTCGAACTCGACGAACATGCCCGGCTGCGCCATCACCGCGACCCCGCCCGCGAGCGCGAGGTCGCACTCGCCGCGGCGCAGGGCCTGGACCGCCCAGTGCAGGGCGACCAGGGACGACGAGCACGCGGTGTCGACCGAGACGGCGGGGCCTTCGAAGCCGAAGGTGTAGGAGACGCGGCCGGAGACGACGCTGGTCGCGTTGCCGGTCAGCAGGTGCCCCTCCACGCCGGCGGCGACCTCGGCCACGCCGCTGCCGTAGGCCTGGTGCGCGGCGCCGACGAACACGCCGGTGCTGCTGCCGCGCAGCGAGCGCGGGTCGATCCCGGCGCGTTCCAGTGCTTCCCACGAGATTTCCAGCAGGAGCCGCTGCTGCGGGTCCATGGCGAGGGCTTCGTGCGGCGAGATGCCGAAGAACTCGGCGTCGAACCCGCCCGCGTCGTGCACGAACCCGCCCTCGGCGGCGTCCAGGGCGGCGAGGTCCCAGCCGCGGTCGGCGGGCAGCGCCGTGAGCGCGTCGCGGCCGGTCTCGACCAGGTGCCACAGCTCTTCCGGCGAGGTCACTTCGCCCGGGTAGCGGCAGCTCATCGCGACGATGGCGATCGGGTCGTCGTCGGTCACCGTCGTGACCACCGCCGGCGTGCTGGTGCCGGCGTCGCCGCCCAGTTCCGCCTGCAGCAGCGCGGCCAGCGCCTGGGGGTTCGGGTGGTCGAAGGTGATCGTCGCCGGGAGCCGGAGGCCGGTCACCGCGGTGAGCCGGTTGCGCAGCTCGACGGCGGTCAGCGAGTCGAAACCGAGGTCCTTGAACGCCTTCGCGGGCTCGACGGCTTCGGCGCCGTCGTGCCCGAGGACGGCGGCGA
Organism: Amycolatopsis sp. cg9; assembly: GCF_041346945.1. Classification (NCBI taxonomy): domain Bacteria; kingdom Bacillati; phylum Actinomycetota; class Actinomycetes; order Pseudonocardiales; family Pseudonocardiaceae; genus Amycolatopsis; species Amycolatopsis sp. cg9. Next base: position 10,190,762 of record NZ_CP166850.1, read on the forward strand.
CGTGCGTCCGGACGAGGTCGAGCAGGAACCGGCGGACGTCGTCCGCGCTGAGCCCGGTCAGCTTCGCGGCCAGCCCTTCGGCGCCCGGCACGGGACCGGCCGCGCGGCGCGTGCGCACGCGGACGAGGCTGTGCCACAACGCCGGCAGGTGCTCGGCCTGGGCCCGCAGTGCGCCGAGGTCGACGCGCACCGGGACGACACAACCGGTGCCGGCCACCTGGGCCGCGTCGAACAGGGCGAGGGCTTCGCCGGTGCCGAGCGCGCCGATGCCCGAACGCGCGATCCGGGAGAGGTCTTCGTCGTCGAGGGTGCCGGTCATGCCGCTGGCTTCGGCCCACTGGCCCCAGGCGAGCGAGACACCGGGCAGGCCCTGCGCGCGGCGCCGGGTGGCGAGCGCGTCGAGGGCGGCGTTGGCGGCCGCGTAGTTGGCCTGGCCCGCCGCGCCGGCGACCCCGGCCAGCGAGGAGTACAGGGCGAACCACGCGAGATCGCGGTCGCGGGTCAGCTCGTGCAGGTTCAGCGCGGCGTCGACCTTGGGTCCCACGACCGCGTCGAGCCGCTCGGGGGTGAGGGACTCGACGACGCCGTCGTCGAGGACGCCCGCGGTGTGCACGACACCGGTCAGGCGCACCGGGTCCAGCAGTGCGGCGAGGGCGGCGCGGTCGGTGACGTCGCAGCTCTCGACGCGCACGTCCGCGCCGAGTGCGGTGAGCTCGGCGACCAGTTCGGCCGCGCCCGGGGCGGCGGCGCCGCGGCGGCTGGTCAGCAGCAGGTGCCGGACGCCGTGGGTGGTCACGAGGTGGCGGGCCAGCAGGCCGCCGAGGGTGCCGGTGCCGCCGGTGACGAGCACCGTGCCGTCGGGGTCCGGGGCGGCGGGGACGGTGAGGACGTTCTTCCCGACGTGCTTGGCCTGGCTGATGAACCGGAACGCGTCCGGCGCGCGGACGACGTCCCACGCCTTGACGGGCAAGGGGGTCAGCGCTCGGTTTCCGAACAGCGTCAGCAGGTCCCGGAGGATTTCCTGGATGCGGTCCGGGCCGGGGTCGCCGAGGTCGAACGGGAGGTAGGCGACGCCGTCGCGGGCGGCCGGGTCGCGCAGGTCGGTCTTGCCCATTTCGAGGAACCGGCCGCCGCGCGGGAGCAGGTCGAACGAAGCGTCCACAAAGGACCCGGTGAGCGAGTTGAGGACGACGTCCACGCCGCGGCCCCCGGTGGCGGCCAGGAACCGTGGCGAGAACTCGAGATCGCGCGAGGACGCGATGTTCGTGACGCCGAGCGCGCGGACGGCGTCGTGCTTGGCGGGGCTCGCCGTGGCGAACACTTCGGCGTTCTTCGCGCGGGCGAGCTGGACCGCGGCCATGCCGACCCCGCCGGCCGCGGCGTGGACGAGCACGGACTGGCCGGCTTCGAGCCCGCCGAGGTCGAACAGGGCGTAGTAGGCCGTGACGAACGCGACCGGCACGGAGGCGGCCTCGGCGAAGGTCCAGCCCTCCGGCACCGGCACGAGCAGCCGGGCGTCGGTCACGGCGGCCGGGCCGAACGCGCCGGTGAACAGGCCCATGACGCGATCGCCGGGCGCGAGCCCGGTGACGTCCGGCGCGACTTCGGTGACGACGCCGGCGGCTTCGGAACCGAGGACGGCCGCCGGGTCCGGGTACATGCCGAGCGCGATCAGGACGTCGCGGAAGTTGATCCCGGCGGCGCGGACGGCGACCCGGACCTCGCCCTGGCCGAGTTCCGGCTCGGGTTCCGGGGTGAGGCTGAGGCCGTCGAGGGTGCCGCCGGTGGTGGTGAGCCGCCACGACTCGCCCGGGACGGTCAGGGCACCGCTGTGGGCGCGGACCAGCCGGGGCGCGGTGAACTTGCCTTCGCGGACGGCGAGCTGGGGTTCGGCCGCCGGCAGGGTGGTGAGGTCGGGGTGTTCGGTGCCGTCGAGGTCGAGGAGCTGGAACCGGCCGGGGTGCTCGGACTGGGCCGAGCGCACCAGGCCCTGGACGGCGGCCGCGGCGGGGTCGGTGCCGGCGTCGCGGGTCACCACGACCAGCCTGCCCGGCCGGTCGGCGGCCAGCCACTCCTGCACCAGTGCCAGTGCCCGGTGGGTGGCTCGCGAGGTCGTGACCGGCTCGTTCTTGACGTTCTCGGCGAGCACGGTGGCGAAGACGAGGGGTGCGTCGGTGTCCATATCGGACACTTCGGGGAAGCCGAGGCCGAAGGTGTCCGGGCCGAGGACGACCGCGTCGGTTGCCGGGCCCGCCGGGACCGCGGTCCAGTCGAGCCGGAAGAGGGAGCCGTTCTGGGCCGGGACCGTGGGATTGGCGATCGGGCGCAGGACCAGGGAATCCACCGATGCGACGGCGCCGCCGGACTGGTCGTGCACGGTGACGGCGACGGCGTTGTCGCCGGCCGGGGACAGGCGGACGCGCAGGGCCGTCGCACCGGAGGCGTGCAGGGCGACGCCGCTCCAGGAGAACGGCATGCCGCCGGTGCCCGTCGCCGGGGTGGCCGGCGAGGTGGCGACACCCGACGGCACTCTATCCGCGCCGGTCGCCGGGGTGGCCGAGGGGGTGGCGAGGCCAGACGGCACGCCATCCACGCCCGCCGCCGGCGTGGCCGGCGAGGTGGCGACACCCGACGCCACGCCACCCGCGCCCGCCGCCGGGGTGGCCGAGGGGGCGGCGAGGCCGAGCGGGTGCAGGGCCGCGTCCAGCAGGGCCGGGTGCAGGCCGAAGGCGGCCGCGTCGGGTTGGAACTCCTCGGGCAGCGTCACCTCGGCGAACGTGTCCTCGCCGCGGCGCCACACCGACTGCAGGCCGTGGAACGCCGCGCCGTAGGTGAAGCCGAGGGCGGCCAGACCGTCGTAGAGGCCGTCGGTCGGTACGCGCTCGGCGCCCGGCGGCGGCCACTCCGTAAGCTCCGCGGCCGGCGGGGCGCCGGTCGCGAGGAGGCCGCTCGCGTGCCGGGTCCAGGTGTCGGTGTCCTGGCCGGGGGTGGCGCCGTCGTCCGGGCGGGAGTGCAGGGTGAGTTCGCGGCGGCCGGCGCCGTCGGCCGGGCCGACGAACACCTGGATCGCGACACCGCCGCGGCCGGGCAGGACGAGCGGGGCTTCGAGGGTCAGCTCGTCGACGAGGTCGCAGCCCACCTGGTCGCCGGCGCGGACGGCCAGTTCCAGCAGCGCCGTGCCCGGGACGAGGACCGCGCCGCCGAGCGCGTGCCCGGCGAGCCACGGCTGAGTTTCGAGCGACAGCCGGCCGGTGAAGACGACGCCGTCGTGGCCCGCCAGGCTGACCGCGGCGCCGAGCAGCGGGTGGTCCAGACCGCCCATGCCGAGCGAGCCGGCGTCGCCGTGCACCACGCCGCCGCGCGGCCAGAAGCGTTCTCGCTGGAAGGCGTACCCGGGCAAGTCGACGCGGCGGCCGCCCGGGTAGAACTCAGCCCAGTCGACGTCGACACCGTGGACGTGAACAGTGCTCAACGCCGTGAGCAGCGCTCTCTCTTCAGAGCGGTCTCGTCGTAGAGCACTGATCGCGGTTCCGTCGACCATCGCACTGAGGACGCCGTCCGGGCCCAGCTCCAGGAAGATGCGCGCACCTTCGGCTTCGAGCGTGGCAACCCCGTCGGCAAAACGAACCGCCTCCCGCACGTGCCGCACCCAGTAGTCCGCCGTGAACGGCTCCGCGAGAGCACCGCTCACATTCGAGATCACCGGTATCGTCGCAGAGCGGTGATCCAGAGACTCCGCGACCGCGCGGAACTCCTCCAGCATCGGATCCATCAACGGCGAATGGAACGCATGGCTCACCTTGAGGCGCTTGGTCTTGGGGAACTGCGCGGCGATCGCCAGGACCGCGGTCTCGTCGCCGGAGATGACCACCGACTCCGGGCCGTTGACTGCAGCGATGGAGACGCCGTCGGTGAGGGTGATGGCCGACTCGGGGGCCGCGATCGAGACCATCGCCCCGCCCGTGGGGAGGGCTTGCATCAGGGAGGCGCGGGCGGCGACCAGGCGGCAGGCGTCCGCCAGGGACAAGACCCCGGCGACGTGCGCGGCGGAGATCTCGCCGATGGAGTGACCCGCTACGAAGTCTGGGCGGATGCCGAGAGACTCCACCAGGCGGAAGAGAGCTACCTCGACGGCGAACAGCGCCGGCTGGGTGAACTCCGTGCGGTCGAGCAGCTCTGCGTCGGTGAAGGCATCGCGGAGAGCCGGATCGAAGTGGGTGAGGACCTCGTCGAAGGCGGCGGCGTAGACCGGGAAGCGGGTGTAGAGCTCCTGGCCCATGCCGACCCGCTGCGCGCCCTGGCCGGCGAAGAGGACCGCGAGCAGCGCGTCCGGGTCCGCCGTTCCGGTGACGGCGTCCTCGATGTGCTCCAGACCGGCCCGCAGCTCCTCGCGATCCGCGCCGAGCACCACCGCGCGGCGGGCGAGGCCGGCGCGGGTGACCGCCAGGGAGTAGCCGCCGTCGACCGGGTCGGGGTCGGCCGCCAGCAAGCGCTCCGCCTGCTCGCGCAGTGCCGCGTCGCTCGCCCCGGAGATGACCCACGGGAGCAGGCCGGCGGCGGGGGCCGGGGGTTCGAGGGGCTCGGCCGCGGGCGCTTCCTCGACGATGACGTGCACGTTCGTGCCGCTCACGCCGAACGCGGACACCCCCGCGCGCCGCGGCGACTCGCCGGCCGGCCACGGACGTGCCTCGGTCAGCAGCTCCACCGCGCCCGCCGACCAGTCCACTTCGGACGAAGGGGCGTCGACGTGCAGCGTGCGGGGCAGCACCTCGTGCCGCAGCGCCATGACCATCTTGATGACGCCCGCGATGCCGGACGCCGACTGCGTGTGCCCGATGTTCGACTTCAGCGCGCCGAGCCACAGCGGGCGGTCCGCGGGGCGGTCCTGGCCGTAGGTGGCCAGCAGGGCCTGCGCCTCGATCGGGTCGCCCAGCGCGGTTCCGGTGCCGTGCGCTTCGACCGCGTCGACGTCCGAAGTGGACAGACCGGCGTTCGCGAGTGCCTGGCGGATGACCCGTTGCTGGGACGGGCCGTTCGGGGCGGTCAGCCCGTTGGACGCGCCGTCGGAGTTCACCGCGGAGCCGCGGATGACGCCGAGGATCCGGTGCCCGTTGCGGCGGGCGTCGGACAGCTTTTCGAGCAGGACCATGCCGACGCCTTCGCCCCAGCCGGTGCCGTCGGCGGCGTCGGCGAAGGACTTGCAGCGGCCGTCCGAGGCCAATCCTCGCTGGCGGCTGAACTCGGCGAACGCCAGCGGGCTCACCATCACGGTGACGCCGCCCGCCAGCGCGAGCCCACACTCGTCCTGCCGCAGCGCCTGGCACGCCCAGTGCAAGGCGACCAGCGACGACGAACAGGCAGTGTCCACAGTGACCGATGGGCCTTCCAGCCCGAAGGTGTAGGACAGCCGCCCGGACATGACACTCGGCGCTTCACCGGTCAGCAGGTAGCCCTCGGAACCGGCGGCCGCCTGCAGCGTGCTGCTGTAGCCGGACGCGTTGGCGCCGATGAAGACGCCGGTCCGGCTGCCGCGCAACGAAAACGGGTCGAGCCGGCCCCGCTCCAGGAGTTCCCAGGACGTCTCCAGCAGCAGGCGCTGCTGGGGGTCCATGGCCAGCGCCTCGCGCGGGGAGATGCCGAACAGGCCGGGGTCGAACCGGGCCGCGTCGGGGACGAACCCGCCTTCGACCGCGCGGGCGCCCTCGTCGCCGTACATGCGCTCGACGTCCCAGCCGCGGTCCTCCGGGAAGCCCGACATCGCGTCGGTGCCGGTCGCGACGAGGTCCCACAGGTCATCGGGCGTGGCGACCCCGCCCGGGTACCGGCAGGCCAGGGAGATGATGGCGATCGGCTCCTGCTCGGCCGCCTCCGCCGCCTGCAGCCGCTGCCTGGTCTGGTGCAGGTCGGCCGTCACGCGCTTGAGGTACTCGAGGAGCTTGTCCTGCTCTGACATCGCCAACCTCATCCGTTCGTCCAGTCAGGGCGTCAGTGCGCCGGCGGCGGGGAAATTCCGAGTTCGTTGTCGATGAAGGCGAAGACCTCGTCGGCCGACGCGTCGGCCAGCTGCGCCTTCTGCGGCGCGGGTTCCGCGCTCCAGCGGTTCAGCAGGGACTTCAGCCGCATCTCGACGCGCAGCCGGAGGTTCTCGTCGGTTTCGAGGTCCCCCAGCGACGCCTCCAGCTGGTCCAGCGCGCCGAACGCCGACTCGCCGGGCGTGCCGCCGGGGGCGATCTCGGCCGCCAGGAAGCGGGCCAGCGCCACGGGGGTCGGGTGGTCGAAGACGGCGGTGGCCGCCAGCCGCAGGCCGGTGACCTCCCGCAGCCGGTTGCGCACCTCGACCGCGGTCACCGAGTCGAACCCCAGGTCGCGGAACGGCCGGGTGCTGCCGATGGCGTCGGCGCCGCGGTGGCCGAGGACGACCGCGGCCTCGGTGCGGACCAGGTCGAGCACGGCCCGGTCGCGTTCGGCCGCCGGCAGCCCGGCCAGCCGCTCGCGCCAGCCGGCCGCGGCGCCTTCGTCGTAGCGGGCCTGCTCGGCTTCCAGGCGGTCCAGGACCTGCCGGACCGCGGGCAGGTCCTCGATCAGGGGGCGGCGCCGCGACGCCGTGAAGGCCGGCACGAACCGCTCCCAGTCGACGTCGGCCACGGCGAGGAAGGTCTCGTCGCGGTCGAGCGCGCCCTGCATGGCCGCCACCGCGCGCTCGGGCGCCATCGGCCGCAGGCCGCGGCGGCGCAGCTGCTGCTCGCCTTCGTCCTGCGCCATGCCGCCGCCGGCCCACAGGCCCCAGGCCACCGAAGTCGCCTTGACGCCGCGGGCGCGGCGCTGTTCGGCGAGCGCGTCCAGGTAGGCGTTCGCGGCGGCGTAGGCACCCTGGCCCGCGCTGCCCCAGACGCCGGAGTTGGAGGAGAACAGCACGAACGCTTCGAGGTCGTCGCCGAGCAGCTCGTCGAGGTGCGCGGCGCCCGCGACCTTGGCCGCGAGGACGTCTTCGAACTCGTGCAGCCCGGTTTCGGCCAGCGTGCTCGACTGCGGCAGCCCGGCGGCGTGCACGACGGCCGTCGGCGCGTGCTCCAGCCCGGCCAGCAGCTCCTCGACGGCCTTCCGCTCGGCGACGTCGCAGGCGGCGATGGTCACCGCGCAGCCGAGTCCCCGCAGTTCTTCGGCCAGCTCGGTGGCGCCGGGCGCGGCTTCGCCCCGGCGGCTGGTGAGCACGAGGTGCTCGGCGCCGGACCGGCCCAGCCAGCGGGCGACGTGCGCGCCCAGCGAACCGGTGCCGCCGGTGACGAGCACGGTGCCGCGCGGCCGCCACGGCTCCCCGGCGGGCGCGGGCCGGGCGGGCCGCAGCCGGCGGGCGAGGATGCCCGGCGTGCGGATCGCGAGCTGGTCTTCCCCGCCGGGCTCGGCCAGCACGCCGGCCAGCCGGTCGGCGGTGCGGTCGTCCACAGTGGCCGGCAGGTCGACCAGGCCGCCCCAAAGTCCGGGGTACTCCAGGCCGATCACCCGGCCGAGGCCCCACAGCTGCGCGGGGACGCTCGACGCCGGGGCGTCACCGGCGCCGGTCGCCACCGCACCGCGCGTGATGATCCACAGTGGAGCGTCGATCCCGGCTTCGGCCAGCGCCGGAGCCAACGCGGCCGTGGCGGCGACCCCGGACGCGATCAGCGGATGACCGGGCACCGGCGTTTCGTCCGAGCCCAGCAACGAAATCACACCGGCGTACTCGCCCGGCGGAAGGTCGTCCGCCGTGGCGGTGACGACCTCGGCGCCACGGGTGGCGAGCGCGTCGAGCACCGAGGCTGCGAAGACTCCAGCGGGCGCGAGGGCCAGCCAGCGCCCGGAAAGCAGCGGCAGGCCCGGTTCGGCGACCGGCGCCCAGCCCACCTCCAGGCACCACGAGTCCACAGTGGATTCTTCGGTGCGGCGGGTGCGCCAGCGCGACAACGCGGGCAGCACAGCGTCCAAAGCCGTGCGGTCGACGCCGAGCACACCGGCCAGGTCGTCGGTTTCCTCGAGCGCCGTCCAGAGCCCGTCGTCGGCCGGGGCCGCCGGGGCCGGGTCGAGCCAATACCGCTGGTGGTCGAAGGCGTACGTCGGCAGCGGGACCAGCCGGGCGCCGTCGCCGAACGCCGGCGTCCAGTCGACGTCGACGCCGTGCACCCACGCCTCCGCGAACGACGTGTACAGGCGGTCGAGGCCGCCTTCACCGCGACGCAATGTACCCGTGACGACGGCTTCGTCCACAGTGTCCTGGACGCTCATCGTGAGCACCGGGTGCGAGCTGCATTCGATGAAGGTGCCGTAGCCGTCTTCGGCCAGCAGCCGGGTGGTCGTGTCGAACAGCACCGGGTTGCGCAGGTTGGTGTACCAGTAGCCGCCGTCGAGGCCGGCCGTGTCGAGGGGGCCGGCGGTCACCGTGGAGTAGAAGGCGATGTCGGACGAGCGCGGCGAAACCGGCGCGAGCAGCTCGCGCAGCTCGGCTTCGATCTCTTCGACCTGGGCCGAGTGCGAGGCGTAGTCGACCGGGATCCGCTTGGCGCGCACGCCGTCGGCTTCGCAGGAGCGGATCAGCTCGTCGAGGGCGTCCGGCGCGCCGGAGACCACCACCGCGGCCGGGCCGTTCACCGCCGCGACCGACAGCCCCTCGGTCAGGCGAGCTTCGACGGTCTCGCGGGAGGCGGCCACCGAGACCATGCCCCCGCGCCCGGCCAGTGCCAGGATCGCCTTGCTGCGCAACGCGACCACGCGGGCGGCGTCCGCCAAAGACAGCGCACCGGCGACCGCGGCCGCGGCGATCTCGCCTTGGGAGTGGCCGATGACGGCGTCGGGCCGGACCCCGTGGGCGCGCCAGGCTTCGGCCAGCGAAACCATCACGGCGAACAGCGCGGGCTGCACGACGTCGACCCGCTGCAGCAGGGCTTCGTCACCGAGGGCGTCGGGCAGCGACCAGTCGACGAACGGCGCCAGCGCGCGTTCGCAGTCCCGCATGCGGGCCGCGAACGCCGGCGACGTGTCCATCAGGTCCAAAGCCATCCCCACCCACTGCGAGCCCTGCCCGGGAAAGACGAAGGCGACCTTGCCCCCGTGGCGGGCGCTGCCCCGCACCAGGCCGGGAACGGCCCGGCCGTGGGCGAGCGCGCCCAGGGCGTCGTGGCCGCTGCGCTCATCGGCGGCCACGAGCACCGCCCGTTGTTCGAACGTAGACCGGGAATTCGCGAGGGAGTACCCCACATCTGCGGCCCGGACCCCCTGTGCGGCCCCTACGCGCGCCCGCAGGCGGCGAGCCTGCCCGGCCAGGGAACCGGGGGTCTTCGCGGACAGCACCCAGGGCACCGGGCCGGTCGCGGCGGGCCCGGACGGCTCCGCCGCGACCGGCTCCGGTGCGGCTTCGAGGACCGCGTGGGCGTTGGTGCCGCTCATCCCGAACGACGACACCGCGGCCCGGCGCGGGCGGCCGGTCTCCGGCCACGGCAGGTTTTCGCCGAGCAGCCGGACGTTGCCCGCCGTCCAATCCACATGGGACGACGGCGTGCCGGCGTGCAGCGTGGCGGGCAGCACGCCGTGGCGCAGGGACAGGACCATCTTGATGATCCCGGCGACACCGGAGGCGGCCTGGCTGTGGCCGATGTTCGACTTCACCGAGCCGAGCCACAGGGGGTGCTCGCGGTCCCGGCCGTAGGTGGCCAGGAGGGCCTGCGCCTCGATCGGGTCGCCGAGGGTGGTGCCGGTGCCGTGGGCCTCGACGGCGTCGACGTCGTCGAAGGTCAGCCGGGCGTTGGCCACGGCCTGGCGGATGACCTGCTGCTGGGCGGGGCCGTTGGGGGCGGTGAGGCCGTTGGAGGCACCGTCCTGGTTGACCGCCGAGCCGCGGATCACGGCGAGGACCTCGTGGCCGTTGCGCTGGGCGTCGGCGAGCCGTTCGACCAGCACGACGCCGACACCCTCGGCCATGCCCATGCCGTCGGCGTCGTCGGAGAAGGCCTTGCAGCGGCCGTCGGACGCGAGCGCGCGCTGGCGGCTGAAGGCGACGAACGACGCCGGGGTCGACATCAGCGCCACCCCGCCGGCCAGCGCCATCGTGCATTCGCCGTTGCGCAGCGACTGGCAGGCCAGGTGCAGCGCGACCAGCGACGACGAGCACGCCGTGTCGACGGTGACCGCCGGGCCGGTGAGCCCGAAGGTGTAGGAGATCCGGCCCGAGACGACGCTGGCCGCGCCGCCGGTGAGCAGGTGGCCCGCCGAGCTGTCCGGCTGGGCGAGCCCGATGCCGTAGTCGGCGTAGTTGGTGCCGACGAACACGCCGGTGGCGCTCCCCCGCAGGCTCTCCGGGTCGACGCCGGCGCGTTCCATCGCTTCCCAGGTCGTCTCCAGCAGGAGCCGCTGCTGGGGGTCCATGGTGAGCGCTTCGCGCGGGGAGATGCCGAAGAAGCCCGGGTCGAAGTCGCCCGCGTCGTGCAGGAAGCCGCCGTGGCGGGTGTAGCTGGTGCCCTCGTGGTCGGGGTCGGGGTCGAACAGCGCGCCGGTGTCCCAGCCGCGGTTGGCCGGGAACCCGGTGATGGCGTCGCCGCCCGCCGTGATCAGCTCCCAGAGGTCCTCGGGGCTGGTGATGCCGCCGGGGTAGCGGCAGCTCATCGCGACGATCGCGATCGGCTGGTCGTCGGCGACCGCGACGACGGTCTCGGTGACCGCGGTCGTGGCGCCGAAGAGGCCGTCGAGCAGGAACGCGGTGATCCGCTCGGCCGTCGGGTGGTCGAAGGCGAGGGTGGCGGGCAGGCTTTGGCCGGTCTCGGCGGCCAGGCGGTTGCGCAGCTCGACCGCGGTGAGCGAGTCGAAGCCGAGTTCCCGCAGGGCCACGCCGGGGGCGACGGCGTCCGGGCCGTCGTGGCCGAGCACCGCGGCCGCGGTGGCGCGGACCAGCTCCAGGACCGTCCGGGTGCGGTCGGCCGGGGACTGTCCGGCCAGGCGTTCGCGCAGGCCACCGGTGGCGGCCGGGGCCGGGGTTCCGGTGGTCAGCGCACGGCGCACCTCCGGCAGCTCGTCCAGCAGGGGGCGGGGCCGCAGGGCGGTGAACACCGGCGCGAAGCGCGTCCAGTCGACGTCGGCGAGCGCGAGGAACGTCTCGTCGTCGGCCAGCACCTGGCGCAGCCCGGCGAAGGCGAGGTCGGGGTCGAGGAACGGCAGGCCCTGGCGCAGCAGCCGGCTCGCGTCGAAGTCCTGGTTCTCCTTGGCGGTGTCCCAGGGGTTGACGGCGTTCCAGACGCCCCAGGCCAGCGAAGTGGCCCGGAGGCCGCGGGCGCGGCGGCGCTCGGCGAGGGCGTCGAGGTGGGCGTTGGCTGCGGCGTAGGCGGCGTGGTCGCCGCTGCCCCAGACGCCGGCGATCGAGGAGAACAGCACGAACGCGTCGAGGTCGCGGTCGAAGACGGCGTCGAGGTTCTCGGCACCGAGGACCTTCGCACGCGCGACGGCGGCGAACTCGGCGACATCGGTGGCGTCGATCGAGGCCAGCTCGATGAGCGCGGCGGCGTGGATCACCGCGCGGATGTCGTAGCGGTCGGCGAGGGCCTGGACGTCGGCCCGGTCGGCGACGTCGCAGGCGGCGAAGGTGACGGGGATGTCCAGCGCGGCGGTCAGCTCGGCCGCACCGGGCGCCTGGTCGCCGCGGCGGCTGGCCAGGACGACGTGCTCGGCGCCGGCGCTCTCCAGCCAGCGGGCGATCCGCGGGCCGAGGGCGCCGGTGCCGCCGGTGACGAGCACGGTGCCGCGCAGCGACCACGTGCTGGGCGCGGTCTTCGGCGCGGCCGCGCGGACCAGGCGGCGGCTGAGGACCCCCGAGGACCGGACGGCGAACTGGTCTTCGTCGCCGCCGGTGGCGAGGATCGCGGCGAGTCGGGCGGCGCCGCGCTCGTCGAGGTCGGCGGGCAGGTCGACCAGACCGCCCCAGCGGCCCGGGTGTTCGAGGCCGATGACGCGGCCGAGGCCCCAGATCTGGGCCTGCGCGGGAGACGGCGAGTCCGTGGCGGCGGCGCCCGCGGTCAGCAGCCACAGCGGCGCGGTGATCTCCGCGTCGCCGAGGGCCTGGGCGAGCAGCAGCGTGCCCGCGACGCCGGACGGCAGCTCGGGGAATTCCGGGTGCGGCCGTTCGTCGAAGCCCAGCAGGGAAACCACGCCCGCCGGGTCCGGTTCGGCTTCGCGCAGGCGCGCGGCCAGGCTCTCGCGGTCGCCGGTCACCTCGACCGGCACGATCTCGGCGCCGAGTCCGTCCACGATGGACGTGTCCTGGCCCGGCGCGACCACGGCGAGCCAGCGGCCGGAAAGCGTCCCCGCGGGCTCCGGCGCGGGGCGCCAGCGGACGTCGTACCGCCAGGAGTCCACAGTGGACTTGTCGTGGGCGGCGCGGCGCCACTCGCTCAGCGCGGGCAGCAGTTCGCTCAGCGGGATCTCGGTGTCGACGCCGAGGGTGTCGGCGAGGGCCTGGAGGTCGCGGCTGTCGACGACCTCCCAGAACCCGGAGTCCTCCGTGGCGGCCACGACGGGCGTGCCGGGCTTCAGCCAGTAGTGCCGGTGCTGGAAGGCGTAGGTGGGCAGGTCGACGCGGGCCGCGCCGGCGAAGTACGGCGTCCAGTCGACCTTGACGCCGCGTACGTGCGCTTCGGCGACCGAAAGCGTGAAGCGGGCCAGGCCGCCTTCGCCACGCCGCAAGGAGCCGAGCGCGACGACGTCGTCCCCGATCGCCATGGTCAGCACCGGGTGCGGCGACGCCTCCACGAACGTCCCGAACCCCTCGCGCTTGAGCTGCTCGACCGCGATGTCCAGCCGGACGGTGCCGCGCAGGTTGGTGTACCAGTACTCGGCGTCGAGGGCGGTGCCGTCGATCCACTCGCCGGTCACGGTGGAGAAGAACGCCGTCTCCCCCGGCTGCGGGGTGATCGGGCGCAGGACGTCCAGGAGTTCGCCGCGCAGCTGCTCCACCTGGACGGAGTGGGACGCGTAGTCCACCGGGATCCGGCGCGTGCGCACATCTTCGCAGGCGGCCATGAACTCTTCCAGGGCCTGCGGTTCACCGGAGACGACGGTCGCGGCGGGGCCGTTCACCGCGGCGATCGAGATGCGCTCACCCCAAGGCTGAGCGAGTTCCTCGGTCCGCTCACGCGAGGCGGCCACGGACACCATCCCGCCCGCGCCCGCCAGCGCGAGGATCGCCTTGCTGCGCAACGCCACCACCCGCGCACCGTCCTCGAGCGACAGCGCGCCGGACACCACGGCCGCGGCGATCTCCCCTTGCGAGTGGCCGATCACGGCGTCCGGGCGGACGCCGTGGGCCGCCCACAGCGCGGCGAGGGACACCATCACCGCGAACAGCGCGGGCTGCACGACGTCGACGCGGTCCAGGTCGATTTCGCCGTCCAGCAGGGAGAAGCCGGTGTGCGGTTCGAGGGCTCGCGCGCACTCCGTGAACCGGGCGGCGAAGACCTCGGAAGTGGCGAGGAGTTCCGTCGCCATCCCGGCCCACTGGGCGCCCTGGCCCGGGAAGACCATCGCGACCTTGCCGGCGCTCCCGGCCGTACCCGTGACGACGTTCGGGGCCGGGGCGCCGTCGGCCAGCGCGCGAACCCCGGCGAGCAGGCGCTCCCGGTCCTCGCCGACCACGACGGCCCGGTGCGCGAACGCGGAGCGGGCCGTCGCCAGCGAGAACGCGACTCCGGCGGGGTCGGCGTCTACAGTGGACAGCCGGGCCGCCTGCTCCCGCAGCGCCTCGGCCGACTTGGCCGACAGCACCCACGGCAGCACCCCGGCGGCGGGCTCCGCGGCCGGGGGCTCGTCGGCGGACTCCTCCAGGATGATGTGCGCGTTGGTGCCCGAAATCCCGAACGACGACACCGCGCCCCGGCGCGGCCGGTCGGCGGTCCAGTCCCGGCCTTCCTGGAGCAGCTCGACCGCACCCTCGGTCCAGTCGATCTTCGTCGACGGCGTCCCGGCGTGCAGGGTCGGCGGCATCCGGTGGTTGCGCAGCGCCATGACGAGCTTGATGATGCCGCTGACACCGGCCGCGGCCTGCGTGTGGCCGATGTTGGACTTGACCGAACCGAGCCACAGCGGAGCCGGGCGGTCCTGGCCGTAGGTGGCCAGCAGGGCCTGCGCCTCGATCGGGTCGCCCAGCGCCGTGCCGGTGCCGTGCGCCTCCACCAGGTCGACGTCCACAGTGGACAACCGGGCGTCGGCGAGCGCGTCCCGGATCACGCGCTGCTGGGACGGGCCGTTCGGGGCGGACAGGCCGCTGCTGGCGCCGTCCTGGTTCACCGCCGAGCCGCGGACGACGGCCAGCACCGGGTGGCCGTGGCGGCGCGCGTCGGAGAGCCGCTCGACCAGCAGCATGCCGGCGCCCTCGCCCCAGCCGGTGCCGTCGGCGCCCTCGGCGAACGCCTTGCAGCGCCCGTTGCCGGACAGGCCGCCCTGGCGCTGCATCTCGGTGAACATGCCGGGGTTGACCATCACCGCGGCGCCGCCGGCGAGCGCGAAGTCGGATTCCCCGCGCCGCAGCGACTGCACGGCCAGGTGCAGCGCGACCAGCGACGACGAACAGGCCGTGTCGACGGTGACGGACGGGCCTTCGAGGCCGAGGGTGTAGGAGATCCGGCCGGACAGGACGCTGGTCGCGGTGCCGGTCATCAGGTGCCCCGCGACCGCTTCGGCGTCCTCCCCCGCCCCGGTGGCGTACCCCTGGTGCGCGGCGCCGACGAACACCGCGGACCGGCTGCCGCGCAAGGTCTCCGGCACGATCCCGGCGCGTTCCAGTGCCTCCCACGACGTCTCCAGCAGCAGGCGCTGCTGCGGGTCCATCGCGAGGGCTTCCCGCGGGGAGATGCCGAAGAAGCCGGCGTCGAACAGGCCCGCGTCGTGCACGAACCCGCCCTCGGCGGCGAAACCGGCGTCGTGGGCGTCGGGCCAGCCGCGATCGGCGGGGAACCCGGACATCGCGTCGCGGCCGCTGTCCACCAGCTGCCACAGGTCCTCGGGCGAGCGGACGCCGCCCGGGAACCGGCAGGCCATCCCGACGATCGCGATCGGCTCGAAGCCGGCGTCCTCCACCTCCTGGATGCGCTTGCGGGCGCGCCGGAGGTCCGCGGTCACCTTCTTCAGGTACTCCCGGAGCTTCGCGTCGTTGTCCATCAGGCCCCATCCCGTCGGTGCGTGGCGTCCATTCAGGACAGCCCGAGCTCGTTGTCGATCAGGTCGAAGATCTCGTCGTCGGTGGCGGTGTCGAGCCCGTCGCCGGCCTCCTCCTCCGCCTGCGTGGCGCGGCGCCGGGCCAGCAGCGTCTCCAGGCGCGCGGTGATCCGCCTGCTGTCGCCGGCGCCTTCGAGCACGCGCTCGAGCCGGTCCAGCTCGGCCAGGACCGCCGTGTCCGCGTCCGCGTCCGCCGCTTCGGGCGCGAGCCCGGCCAGCAGGTGCGCCGCCAGGTCGGCGGGCGACGGGTGGTCGAAGATCAGCGTGGCCGGCAGCCGCAGCCCGGTCTCGGCGGTGAGCCGGTTGCGCAGTTCCACCGCGGTCAGCGAGTCGAAGCCGAGGTCCAGGAAGCCGCGGCTGCCGTCGACTTCGGCCGTCGAGCCGTGGCCCAGCACGGTGGCGACGTGCCCGCGCACGACGTCGAGCAGGAACTCGCCGCGCTCGGCCGCGGGCACCGCACCGAGCCGCTGGGCGAACGGCGGACCGGCGGGATCGCCGTCCGACACCGCTTCGGCGGTCCGGCGGGCCGGGGCCCGCACCAGCGCCGCGAACAGCGGCGGCAAGCCGGCCTGCGCGCCGAGCGCGGCCGTGTCGAGCTGCAGCGGCAGCAGTACCGGCTCCGGCCGCGCGGCGGCGACGTCGAACAGGTCGAGGCCGCTTTCCGCGGTGAACGGGACGAACGCGGACCGCTCCAGCTTCGCGCGGTCGGCGTCGCCCAGCCCGCCGAGCATGCCGTCGGTGGCCCAGGGACCCCACGCCAGCGAACCGGCGGGCAGGCCCCGCGCCGAGCGGTACTGCGCGAGCGCGTCGAGGAACGCGTTGGCCGCGGCGTAGTTGCCCTGGCCCGGGCTGCCCAGCGTGGCCGCCGCCGAGGAGAACAGCACGAACGCCGCCAGGCCGAGGTCCCGCGTGAGCTCGTGCAGGTTCAGCGCGGCGTCCACCTTGGGCCGCAGCACCGCGTTCAGCCGCTCGGGGGTCAGCGACGCGACGACGCCGTCGTCGAGGACGCCGGCCGCGTGCACCACCCCGGTGAGCGGCCGCTCCGGCGGGATCGCGCCGAGCACCGCGGCCAGCTCGCGCCGGTCGGCGGCGTCGCCCGCGACGATCCGGACGTTCGCGCCCAGTTCCCGCAGGTCGGCGGCGAGTTCGGCGGCGCCGGGCGCGTCCGGCCCGCGCCGGCTCAGCAGCAGCAGGTCGCGGACGCCGTGCCCGGTGACCAGCCGCCGGGCGAGCAGGCCACCCAGCGCGCCGGTGCCGCCGGTGATCAGCACCGTGCCGGGGCCGAAGCACGACGGCATGGTGAGTACGACCTTGCCGACGTGCTTGGCCTGGCTGACGAACCGGAACGCCTCGGGCGCGCGCCGCACGTCCCAGGTCCGCACCGGCAGCGGGGTCAGCGCGCCGGCTTCGAACAGCGCGATGACTTCGGTGAACAGCTCGCGGATGCGGTCCGGCCCGGCTTCGACGAGGTCGAACGCCTGGTAGGCCACGCCCGGGTGGGCGGCGGCGACGTCGCCCGCGTCGCGGACGTCGGCCTTGCCCATCTCCAGGAACCGCCCGCCGCGCGGCATCAGCGCGAAGGAGGCGTCGACGAACTCCTGGGTCAGCGCGTTGAGGACGACGTCGACGCCCCGGCCGCCGCTGGCCTCGCGGAACAGCTCCGCGAACCCGGTCGTGCGCGACGACGCCAGGTGCGCGTCGTCGAGCCCGGACGCGCGCAGGACGTCCCACTTGCCGGGGCTCGCGGTGGCGAAGACCTCGGCGCCGAGGTGGCGGGCCAGCTGGATGGCGGCCATGCCGACGCCGCCGGCGCCCGCGTGGATCAGCACGGACTCCCCCGCCCGCAGCCCGGCGAGGTCGACGAGCCCGTAGTACGCGGTCAGGAAGACGATGGGGACCGACGCCGCTTCGCTGAACGACCAGCCCTCGGGCATCTTCGCCAGCATCCGCTGGTCCGCGACCGACCGCGGGCCGAACGAACCGGGGAAGAAACCCATCACCTTGTCGCCGGGCTTCAGGCCCCCGACGCCTTCGCCGCATTCGAGCACGACGCCGGCGCCTTCGATGCCCATGATCGGCTCGCCCGGGTACATGCCGAGACCGATGAGGACGTCGCGGAAGTTCATGCCGGCGGCGCGGATGGCCACCCGGACGTGACCCGGTTCGAGCGTCTCGGGCAGCGGGTTCGGGATCAGCGCGAGGTTTTCGAGCGTGCCGGGGCCGGTGGTGTCGAGCCGCCAGTTGCCTTCGGCGGGCACGCGCAGCAGGTCGCCGGAGCCGGCGCGCACCAGCCGCGCGGCCAGCGCCCGGCCGTCGCGCAGGGCGAGCTGCGGTTCCCCGGAGGCGACCGCGCCCAGCAACGCCGCCGAGCGCGGGTCTTCGTCGTCGAGGTCGACCAGCACGAGCCGGCCGGGGTTCTCGAACTGAGCCGACCGCAGCAGGCCCCACACGGGCGCGGCGGTGAGGTCGGGCACGCGGTCGCCGTCGACCGCGCCGACCGCGCCGCGGGTGACCAGCACCAGCCGCGCGGTGCTGAACCGTTCGTCGGCCAGCCAGGCGCGGACCAGGTCCAGCGCGAAACCGGCCCGGTCCTTCGGCTGCGGCGAGTGCCGGATCGCGGAGAACACGAACTGCGGTTCCTCGCCGGTTTCCGCCGTGCTGCGGCCGAGGTCCGCGAGGTCCACATAGGACTCAACGGTGCCCGCCGAGCCGAGCCCGGCGACCAGGCCGAGCGGGTCCGGGCCGATGACGGCGTACCGGCCGCCGGCCGCTTCGGGCACCGGGATCGGCGTCCACTCGACGTGGAACAGGGCGTCGCCGCCGTCCGGGCCGCGCAGCTGCTCGGCCGAAACCGGGCGCAGCACCAGTGCGGCCACCGACGCGACCGGCGCCCCGGTGGCGTCGGCGACGTCGACCGCGACCGCGTCCCCGGCACCCGGGCGCAGCCGGACCCGCAGCGCGGCGGCGCCGGTGGCGTGCAGGGTGACCCCGGTCCACGCGAAGGGCAGCCGTGGCCCGGTTTCGCCGTCGCGGAGCCCGAGAGCGTGCAAGGCGGCGTCGAGCAGCGCCGGGTGCAGGCCGAACGCGCCCGCCTGCTGCGGCTCCGGCAGGGCGACCTCGGCGTAGATCTCTTCGCCGGCCCGCCAAGCCGCGCGCAGGCCGCGGAACGCCGGGCCGTAGCCGAAGCCGGACGCCGCGAGCGTGTCGTAGAAGCCGGTCACGTCAACGGGTTCCGCGCCGGCGGGCGGCCACTCGGCCAGCGCCGCGGGGTCCGCCGCGGCCGCCGGCGCCAGCACCCCGGCGGCGTGCGCGGTCCACTCGTCCCGGCCCTCCGGGCGGGAGTGGATGGTCAGCTCGCGGCGGCCGTCGGCGTCGGGGCCGCCCACCGCGACCTGGATCGCGACGGCGTCCTGCTCGCGCAGCACGAGCGGGGCGGCGAGGGTCAGCTCTTCGAGCGCCGGGCAGCCGGCCTGGTCGCCCGCCCGCACCGCGAGCTCGACGAACGCGGTGCCGGGCAGCAGCACCGTGCCGAGGACGGCGTGATCGGCCAGCCACGGCTGCGCGGCCAGGGACAGCCGTCCGGTGAGGACGACGCCGTCGCCGCCGGCCAGCGGCAGGGTCGCCGCCAGCAGCGGGTGGGCTGCGTCGGTCAGCCCGGCCGCGCCCACGTCCCCCGCCGCCGTGGCGGAGACTTCCGGCCAGAAACGCCGGTGCTGGAAGGCGTACGTCGGCAGCGGGACGCGGCGGGCGCCGGCGACCGCGGCCGAGAGGTCGGCCGGAACGCCGCGGACCCACAGCCCGGCGAGCGCGGTGGCGTACGTGCGTTCCTCCGGCCGGTCGCGGCGCAGCAGCGGCACCGCCACGACGTCTTCGCCGAGGCAGTCCGCGGCCATGGCGCTGAGCACGGCGTCCGGGCCCGCTTCGAGGAACGTCCGGACGCCCTGGCCGGCCAGGGTCGCGACGGCGTCGGCGAACCGCACCGACGCCCGGACCTGGCGCACCCAGTAGTCCGGAGTGGACAGTTCGGGACCGGCGAGCTCGCCGGTCACCGTGGACACCACGGTCCGCTCGGCCGGGTGGTAGGTCAGCCGGTTCGCGACCGCGGCGAAGTCGTCGAGCATCGCGTCCATCCGCGGGGAGTGGAACGCGTGGCTCACCTTGAGCCGCTTGGTCCGCACCCCGGCGGCCGCGAACCCGGCGGCCAGCTCCAGCACGACGTCCTCGTCGCCGGAGACGACGACCGAGCCCGGCCCGTTGACGGCCGCGATGCCCGCCCGGCCGCCGGTCTTGGCCACCTCCGCGGCCACGGCGTCTTCGCCGGCCCGCAGCGAAACCATCGCCCCGCCGTCCGGCAGCGCGTCCATCAGGCGGCCGCGGGCGGCGACCAGCTCGGCGGCGTCGGCCAGCGACAGGACCCCGGCGACGTGCGCGGCGACCAGCTCGCCGATCGAATGGCCGGCGAGGTAGTCCGCGCGCACGCCCCAGCTTTCGGCGAGCCGGTGCAGCGCCAGCTCGACGGCGAACAGCGCGGTCTGGGTGTAGGCGGTCCGGTCCAGCAGCGCGGCCTGTTCGGTGCCGGGCTCGGCGAAGACGAGGTCCCGGATCGAGTGCTCCAGGTGCGGGTCGAGGTGCGCGCAGGCCTCGTCGAAGGCGTCCGCGTAGCCGCTGAACCGGGCGTAGAGCTCCCGGCCCATGCCGGCGCGCTGCGCACCTTGCCCGGTGAACAGCACCGCGAGCGGACCGGTGGCCGCCTCCCCCGAGATCACCTCGGGCGCCGGCGTGCCCCCGGCGAGCGCGGCGAGCCCGGCTCGGAAGTCCGCGGCCGTGGTGCCGAGCACGACGGCCCGGTGGTCCAGCGCGGCGCGGCCGGTGGCCAGGGAGAACCCGATGTCGGCCGGCGTTCCGTCCACTTCGGACAGCCGCGCGGCCTGTGCGCGCAGTGCGGCCACCGAACGACCGGAGACCGGCCACAGCACCAGCCCGGAGCGCCCCAATGTGGCGTTGGGTGCGTCTGACGCACCGAACGCCACATTGGGGCGCTCGGGGCCTGCTCGATGATCGTGTGCGCGTTGGTCCCGGAGATGCCGAACGACGAGACCCCGGCCCGCCGCGGCCGGTCGGTGGTCCACTCGCGGGCTTCGGTGAGCAGCTCGACCGCTCCCGCCGACCAGTCCACGTGGGACGACGGCGTGTCGACGTGCAGCGACTTCGGCAGCAGCCCGTGCCGCATCGCCATGACCATCTTGATGATGCCCGCGGCGCCCGCGGCGGCCTGCGTGTGGCCGATGTTCGACTTGATCGAGCCGAGCCACAGCGGCGTTTCCCGGTCCTGGCCGTAGGTCGCCAGCACCGCCTGCGCCTCGATCGGATCACCGAGGGTCGTGCCGGTGCCGTGCGCCTCGACGACGTCCACATCGGACGGCGCCAGGCCCGCGTTCGCCAGTGCCGCGCGGATCACGCGTTGCTGCGACGGGCCGTTCGGCGCGGTCAGGCCGTTCGAAGCGCCGTCGGAGTTGACCGCCGAGCCCCGGACGAGCGCCAGGACTTCGTGGCCGTTGCGGCGGGCGTCGGAAAGCCGTTCCAGCAGCAGCAACCCGGCGCCTTCGGCCCAGCCGGTGCCGTCCGCCGCCTCGGCGAACGGCTTGCACCGGCCGTCCGGCGCCAGCCCGCGCTGCCGGCTGAACTCGACGAACGCGCCCGGGGTCGACATCACCGTGACACCACCGGCGACGGCCATCGTGGACTCGCCCTGCCGCAGCGACTGGCAGGCCAGGTGCAGCGCGACCAGCGACGACGAGCACGCGGTGTCGACCGCGACCGACGGCCCTTCCAGGCCGAAGGTGTAGGAGACGCGCCCGGCGATGACGCTCGTGGTGTTGCCGGTCAGCAGGTGGCCCTCGACGCCGGACGCCGAGCCGAGCATGGTGACGTAGTCCTGGCCGTTGGTGCCGGCGAACACGCCGGTCTTGGTGCCGCGCAGCGAATGCGGGTCGATGCCCGCGCGCTCGAACAGCTCCCACGCCGTCTCGAGCAGGAGCCGCTGCTGCGGGTCCATGGCGAGGGCCTCGCGCGGCGAGATCCCGAAGAACGCGGCGTCGAACTGGCCGACGCCGTCGAGGAACCCGCCGTCGCGGGCGTAGCTGCGGCCGCTCTTGCCCGGGTCCGGGTCGTAGAGCGCGCCGAGGTCCCAGCCGCGGTCGTCGGGGAACCCGGAAATGCCGTCCCCGCCGTCGCCGACCAGCCGCCAGAGGTCTTCGGGCGAGCGGACCCCGCCCGGGTAGCGGCAGCTCATCGCGACGATCGCGATCGGGTCGTCGGCGACCTCGGCCACGGTCGCGGGCGCGCCCGGTTCCGGTGCGCCGGCGCCGAAGATCTCGCCGAGCAGGCGGTCGGTCAGGTCCGCCGGGGTCGGGTGGTCGAACACCAGCGTCGAGGGCAGCGCGAGGCCGGTGTCGGCGGCCAGGCCGTTGCGCAGCTCGACCGCGGTGAGCGAGTCGAAGCCCAGGTCCTTGAAGGGCCGGACCGGCTCGATCGCCTCGGCGCCGTCGTGCCCGAGGACCGCCGCGGCGCGGGCGCGGACGACGTCGAGGAGCACCCGGCGCCGTTCGGACGTGGGCAGCCCGGCGAGCCGGGTGGCCAGCTCGGCGGTGCCGCGGGCCGTGGCTCCGCCTTCGGTCACGGCGAACTCGGGCAGCTCGGCCATCAGCGGCCGCGGGCGGGCGGCCGCGTACGACGGCGCGAAGCGGGCCCAGTCGACGTCGGCGACGACGACGGTGGTCTCGTCCAGTTCGACGGCCTGCAGGAGCGCGCGCAGCCCCAGGTCCGGGTCCATCGGCCGGAGCCCGCGCCGGCGGAGCAGCTCGTCGCCCTCTTCGGACGCGCCCATGCCGGCACCCGCCCACGGGCCCCAGGCGATCGCCGTCCCGGCGAGCCCCGCGGCGCGGCGGCGTTCGGCGAGCGCGTCGAGGTGCGCGTTGGCCGCCGCGTACGCACCCTGGTGGCCGCTGCCCCAGACGCCGGCGATGGACGAGAACAGCACGAAGGCGTCGACGTCGGCGCCGAGCAGCTCGTCGAGGTGGACGGCGCCGTCGACCTTGGCGCGGACGACCTCCGCGAAGTCCGTTGTGGACGATTCGGCGATCGGCGTGAACCGGCCGTAGCCCGCGGCGTGGAAGACCGCGTTCACCGACCGTCCTTCGAGGACGCCGGCCAGCGCGGCGCGGTCGGCGACGTCGCAGGCGATGATCTCCGCCTCCGCGCCGAGGTCGCGCAGCTGCGTCGCGAGTCCGGCCGCGCCGGGTGCGTCCGGTCCGCGGCGGCTGAGCAGGAGGAGGTGCCGGGCGCCCTGCGCGGCGAGCTTCCGCGCGAGCGCGCTGCCCAGTGCCCCGGTGCCGCCGGTGATCAGGGTGGTTCCCGACGGGGTCCAGCCGGCGGATTCGGTGCCGGCCGGGGCGCGGACGAGCCGGGGTACGAACGCGCCGGACGCCCGCAGCGCGACCTGGTCCTCGGTCGTGCCCGCGGCGAGGAGACCCGCGAGCCGGGCGTGGCCGCGGTCGTCGAGGGTGGCCGGCAGGTCCAGGAGGCCGACGTCGCGGCCGGTGAGTTCCAGCGCGGCGACCCGGCCGAGGCCCCAGACCTGCGCCAGCGCGGGGTCGGGTGCGGCGTCGGAACGCGCGGTGCGCACGGCTTCGGTGGTGACGCACCAGAGCGGGCCGGGCAGGTCGGCCTGGAACACCGAGAGGGCTTCGTCGAGGTTCGCGGGGAAGGCGAGGACTCCGGCGGCGCCGGCCACTTCAGGCAGCCGTTCGAAGGGCAGGGTGACGACGTCCGCGCCCCGCTCGGCGAGGCCCTCGGCGATCCCGGCGTGCTCCGTCCCGAGGATCACCCAGGTGCCGGACAGCCGTCCGGCGGCGATCGGGTGCGGCCGCCAGGTGACGCGGTAGCGCCACGATTCGAGGGTGCTCGCCTCGCGGTGGCGGGTGCGCCAGGCCTGGAGCGCGGGCTGGATGGCGTCGGCGAGGTCTTCGTCGACGGCGAGGTCCCGGGCCAGGTCCCCGTTTTCGACGGCGGCCCAGAACTCGGCGTCGGCGTCGGTGGCGGCCGGTGGGCGAGCGGGTTCGAGCCAGTAGCGCTGGTGCTCGAAGGGGTACGTCGGCAGCGCGACGGCCCGGCCCGCGGAGCCCGCGTAGAGGCTCTCCCAGTCCAGGTCGACGCCGTTGACGTGCAGCCGGGCCAGCGCGGTGAACAGGGTCCGTTCCTCGTCGCGGTCCCGACGCAGCGCGGGGATCGCGGTGCCCGGAACCATCCCGCTGAGCACGCCGTCGGGCCCCAGCTCCAGGAACACGCCCACCCCGGCGGCTTCCAGCGTCGAGATGCCGTCGGCGAACCGGACCGCCTCCCGCACGTGCCGGACCCAGTAGTCCGCCGTGAACGGCTCCGCGAGAGCACCGCTCACATTCGAGATCACCGGTATCGTCGCAGAGCGGTGCTCCAGGGACTCGGCGACCGAGCGGAACTCCTCCAGCATCGGATCCATCAACGGCGAATGGAACGCGTGGCTCACCTTGAGGCGCTTGGTCTTGGGGAACTGCGCGGCGATCGCCAGCACCTCGGCCTCATCGCCGGAGATGACGACCGACTCCGGGCCGTTGACTGCAGCGATGGAGACGCCGTCGGTGAGGGTGATGGCCGACTCGGGGGCGGCGATGGAGACCATCGCCCCGCCGGCCGGGAGGGCCTGCATGAGGGAAGCGCGCGCAGCGACCAGGCGGCAGGCGTCCTCGAGAGACAGAACCCCGGCGACGTGGGCCGCCGAGATTTCGCCGATCGAGTGCCCCGCCACGAAGTCCGGGCGGACACCGAACGACTCCACCAGCCGGAACAACGCCACCTCGATCGCGAAGAGGGCGGGCTGGGTGAACTCGGTGCGGTCCAGGCGCTCGGCGTCGTCGAAGGCTTCGCGCACTTCGGGCGTGAAGTGGGCGAGGACGGCGTCGAACGCTTCGGCGTAGACGGGGAAGCGGGCGTGAAGAGCGCGGCCCATACCGACCCGCTGCGCGCCTTGGCCGGTGAACAGCACCGCCAGCAGGGCGTCCCGGTCGGCCGTGCCGGTGACCACGGCGGCGTCGGTGCCACCGTCGGCGAGGACGCCGAGCGCGCGGTCGACGTCGTCGCCGGACGCGACGAGCACCGCGCGGTGGTCGTGCGTGCCGCGCGTGAAAGCCAGGGAGTACGCGAGATCCCGCGGTGCCGCGTCGAGCCCCCGGAGCCGGGAAGCCTGCGCCCGCAACGCCGTCGCACTCCGGGCCGACAGCGGGACGAGCGGCGGCGTCGCGTCCGGGCCCGCCTGCGGGAGCACCACAGCGTCGGCCTGTTCCAGGACGACGTGCGCGTTGGTCCCGCTCACCCCGAACGCCGAGACCGCGGCCCGGCGCGGCCCCTCGGAAGCCCAGTCGCGCTGCTCGGTGAGCAGCTCGACCGACCCGGCCGTCCAGTCCACTTGGGACGACGGCGTGTCGACGTGCAGCGTCCGCGGCAGGACGCCGTGCCGCATGGCGAGGACCATCTTGATCACGCCCGCCACACCCGACGCCGACTGGGTGTGGCCGATGTTCGACTTCAGCGACCCCAGCCACAGCGGCCGGTCCCGGTCGCGGCCGTAGGTCGCCAGCAGGGCCTGCGCCTCGATCGGGTCGCCGAGCCGGGTCCCCGTGCCGTGCGCCTCGACCGCGTCGACGTCCGAAGTGGACAGACCGGCGTTCGCCAGCGCGGCCCGGATCACCCGCTGCTGCGAAGGACCGTTCGGAGCGCTCAAGCCGTTGGACGCGCCGTCCTGGTTGACCGCCGAACCGCGCACCACGGCGAGGACCGGGTGACCGTTGCGCCGGGCGTCCGACAGCCGCTCCAGCAGGACCAGGCCGACGCCTTCGCCCCAGCCGGTCCCGTCCGCCGCGTCCGCGAAGGACTTGCAGCGGCCGTCCTCGGCGAGCCCGCGCTGCCGGCTGAACTCGACGAACGCCGCCGGGTGCGCCATCACCGTGACCCCGCCGGCCAGCGCCATCGAGCACTCGCCCTGCCGCAGCGCCTGCACGGCCAGGTGCAGCGCCACCAGCGACGACGAGCACGCCGTGTCGACGGTGACCGCCGGTCCCTCCAGGCCGAACGTGTAGGACAGGCGGCCCGACACGACCGCCGGGGCGCTGCCGGTCAGCAGGTAGCCCTCGGAGCCGCCGGACTCGTCGCGCGCGCCGACGCCGTAGCCGGACGAAGTCGCGCCGACGAACACGCCGGTTCCGCTGCCCCGCAACGAATCCGGGTCGATGCCCGCCCGCTCGAACACCTCCCACGACGTCTCGAGCAGGACGCGCTGCTGCGGGTCCATGGCGAGGGCCTCGCGCGGCGAGATGCCGAAGAACCCGGCGTCGAACTCCGCGGCCGTGGTCATGAACCCGCCCTCGCGGGTGTAGCTGGTGCCGAGCTTCGCCGGGTCCGGGTCGTACAGCGCGGTCAGGTCCCAGCCGCGGTCGGCCGGGAACGGCCCGACGCCGTCCGCGCCCTCGGCGATCAGCCGCCACAGGTCCTCGGGCGACTGGACGTCCCCCGGGTAGCGGCAGCCCATGGCCACGATCGCGATCGGCTCGTCCGACGCGGCGGCGGTGACCGGGCCCGCGGCGACGGCCACGGTCCCCGACACCTCGCCCAGGAGGTGCTCGGCCAGTGCGCGCGGGTGCGGGTGGTCGAAAACGACGGTGGCCGGGAGGCGGACACCGGTCACCGCCGTCAGCCGGTTGCGGAGTTCGACCGCCGTCAGGGAGTCGAAGCCCAGCTCGCGGAACGCGCGGTCGGCGGCGACGGCGGCGCCGGAGTCGTGGCCGAGCACGGCGGCGGCCTGGGCGCGCACGAGCTCGAGGACGTGGTGGGCGGCCTCTCGCGGGCCGAGGCTCCGCACCGCTTCGGCGAGCCCGGAACCGACCTCGGTGACGACCTCCTCGGCGGCAAGGTGGTCGCGGACCTCCGGGAGGTCTTCGATGAGCGGGCGGCGGCGGGCGGCGGTGAACCCGTCGGCGAACCGCGGCCAGTCCATGTCGGCGACGGCGACGAAGGTGTCGTCGGCGTCGAGGGCGTGCTGCAGCGCGGCGATCGCCAGCTTCGGGTTCATTTCCCGCAGCCCGCGGCGGCGCAGGTGCTCCTTCGCCTCGGCGCTGCCCGCCATGCCGTCGCCGGCCCAGGAACCCCAGGCCACCGAGGTGGCGGTCCGGCCGGCCGCGCGGCGGCGGGCGGCGAGCGCGTCGAGGTGGGCGTTCGCGGCGGCGTAGGCGCCTTGGCCCGCGCTGCCCCAGACACCGGCGTTGGAGGAGAAGAGGACGAACGCGTCGAGGTCGTCGCCGAGCAGTTCGTCGAGGTGATCGGCACCGGCGGCCTTGGCCGCGAGCACCTCGGCGAACTCTTCGGGGCTGGTGTCGGCGACGGTGCCCGCCTGCGGCAGGCCCGCGGTGTGCACGACCGCGCGCACCTCGAGCCCGCCGACCAGGTCGGCCACGGCGTCGCGGTCAGCGAGGTCGCAAGCCGCGAAGGTGACTTCGGCGCCCAGGGCGGTCAGCTCCGCTTCGAGCGCGGCGGCGCCCGGGGCGTCCGCCCCGCGGCGGCTGACCAGCACCAGGTGCGCGGCACCGGCCCCGGCCAGCCAGCGGGCGACGTGCCCGCCGAGCGCGCCGGTCCCGCCGGTGACGAGGACGGTTCCCTCGGGCCGCCAGTTCCGGGCCGGTTCGCCGCCCGGTGCGTGCGCGAGCCGGCGCGCGAAGACGCCGGACGCCCGCACGGCGACCTGGTCTTCCTGGTCGAGCCCGGCGAGGACGGCGGCCAGCCGGCGAGCGGCCCGGCGGTCGAGGGCGGCGGGCAGGTCGACGAGCCCGCCCCAGCGTTCGGGGTGTTCGAGCCCGACGACCCGGCCCAGCGCCCAGATCTGGGCGGGATCCGCGGCGGGCGCGTCGTCGCCGGGCAGGGCGGCGACGGCGTTCCTAGTCAGCAGCCACAGGGGTGCGGTGCTCCCGGCGAGGGCTTGCGCCAGGAGGAGGGTGCGGGGTGCGTCCGGGAGCAGGGAGACGACGCCGGCGACGTCGGTGAGATCGCCGGCGGCCGCGAGCAGGTTCGGCTCGGCACCGGTGGCGCTGGGGCCGGTCGTCCCGGCGGTGGGATCGCCTGCTGCCTCGACCACCTCCGGCTCGGCGCCGGCGGCCGCGAGGGCGTTCGTCACCTCGGCGGTGTCCGTGCCGGGGGCGGCGACCACGAGCCAGCGGCCGGGCAGCGTCGCGGCTTCCGGCTCCGCGAGGGGCTTCCACTCGACGCGGTAACGCCAGGAGTCCACGGTGGACTTCTCGTGCCGGAGCCGACGCCACCGGGCGAGGGCGGGCAGCAGCTCGGCGAACGACGTCTCGGAGCCGACGCCGATCAGGTCGGTCAGCGCACCGACGTCCTGGCCCTCGACGGCGGTCCAGAACCGGGCGTCCGCGGGGTCGCCGGCGACGGGCTTGGCCGGCGCGTCGAGCCAGTACCGCTTGCGCTGGAAGGCGTACGTCGGCAGGTTCACGATCCGGGCCTCGGGGAACGCCGGGGTCCAATCGACGGCAACCCCGTTGACGTGCGCCTCGGCCAGCGCGGCGTGGAACCGGGTGAGCCCGCCGTCGTCGCGCCGCAGGCTTCCCAGTGCGACGACGTCGTCGCCCAGCGCCATGGTCAGCACCGGGTGCGGCGACGCCTCGATGAACGAGGTGAAGCCCTCGCTCTTCAGCCGCTCGACGGCCGTGTCGAGCCGCACGGTGCCGCGCAGGTTCCGGTACCAGTACTCGGCGTCGAGAGCGCCGTCGGCCCACTCGCCGGTCACCGTCGACAGGAAGGCGGTCTCGCCCCGCCGCGGGGTGATCGGGGCCAGGACCTCGAGGAGCTCGTCGCGCAGCTGCTCGACCTGCGCCGAGTGCGACGCGTAGTCCACCGGCACCCGCTTCGCGCGGATACCGTCGGCTTCGCAGGATTCGATCAGCTCGGCCAAGGCATCGGGGGCACCGGAGACCACCACCGCGGCCGGGCCGTTCACCGCCGCGATCGACAGGCCGTCCGTCAGCCGCGCCTCCACCTCGGCGAGCGGCGCCGCGACCGACACCATTCCGCCACGCCCCGCCAACGCGAGAATCGCCTTGCTGCGCAAGGTCACCACGCGAGCACCGTCCTCGAGGGACAGCGCACCCGACACCACGGCGGCCGCGATCTCCCCTTGTGAGTGCCCCACCACCGCGTCCGGAACGACGCCGTACGAGCGCCACAGCTCCGCCAGCGACACCATCACCGCGAACAACGCGGGCTGGACCACATCGACCCGGGCCAGCGCCGAAGCATCGGCCAGCACGTCGCGGAGCGACCAGTCCACAAAGGACTCCAACGCGGAACCGCACTCGGCCAGCCGCGCCGCGAACACCGGCGACGACTCCGCCAGCTCCAGCGCCATCCCGGCCCACTGCGAACCCTGCCCGGGGAACACGAGCGCGACCTTGCCGCGGGTCGTCGCTTCTCCCGTCACCACCGCGGGACTCGGGTCCCCGGCCGCGAGGGCGGCGAGCCCGCCCGTTCCGATCACCACCGCTCGGTGGCCGAGCAGGGCCCGCGACCGCACCAGCGAGTACCCGATGTCGGCCGGGTCGCCGTCGTGCTCCAGCAGTGCGGAAGCCTGTTCCCGCAACGCTTCCGCCGAACCCGCCGACAGCACCCACGGCACCGGCCCCGAGACGGCCCGCGAAGGCGGTTCCGGTTCCTCCGGCGCCTGCTCCAGGATCACGTGCGCGTTGGTCCCGCTGACGCCGAACGACGAGACGCCGATCCGGCGCGGCTGCCCGGTCTCCGGCCACGGCGTCGCCTCGGTGAGCAGCCGGACCTCGCCGGCGTTCCAGTCCACTTGGGACGACGGCGCGTCGATGTGCAGCGACTTCGGCAGCACGCCCCGCCGCATGGCCTGGACGGACTTGATGATCCCGGCGACCCCGGCGGCGGCCTGCGTGTGCCCGAGGTTGGACTTCACCGAACCGAGCAGCAGCGGCCGGTCGGCGGCGCGGCCGCGGCCGTAGGTGGCCAGCAGCGCCTGCGCCTCGATCGGGTCGCCCAGCGTGGTGCCGGTGCCGTGCGCTTCGACCGCGTCGACCTGCTCGGCGGACAGCTGGGCGCGGTCGAGCGCGGCCCGGATGACCCGCTGCTGCGACGGCCCGTTCGGCGCGGTCAGGCCGCTGCTGGCACCGTCCTGGTTGACCGCGGAGCCGCGGACGACGGCGAGCACCGGGTGCCCGTTGCGGCGCGCGTCGGAAAGCCGCTCGACCAGCAGCATGCCCACGCCTTCACCCCAGCCGGTGCCGTCGGCGGCGTCGGCGAAGGGCTTGCAGCGGCCGTCGGCGGCGAGCCCGCGCTGGCGGCTGAACGCGGTGAACGTGCCCGGCGTGGCCATCACCGTGACACCGCCGGCCAATGCCAGGGAGCAGTCGCCGAGCCGGACCGCCTGGCAGGCCAGGTGCAGCGCGACGAGCGACGACGAGCACGCCGTGTCGATCGTGACCGCGGGGCCTTCCAGGCCGAGGGTGTAGGCGATCCGGCCGGAGGCGACGCTGCCCGCGCTGCCGTTGCCGAGGTAGGCCTCGAACTCCGCGAACACCTCGGGCGCGAGCAGCAGCCGGGCCGCGTAGTCCTGGTACATCACACCCGCGTAGACGCCGACCTTCTCGCCGCGCACGGAGGTCGGGTCGATGCCCGCCCGCTCCAGCACCTCCCACGACACTTCCAGGAGCAGCCGCTGCTGCGGGTCCATGGCGAGCGCTTCCCGCGGGGAAATCCCGAAGAAGCCCGCGTCGAAGTCGGCCGCGTCGGCGAGGAAAGCGCCTTCCCGGGTGTAGCTGGTGCCCGCGCTGCCGGGGTCCTCGTCGTAGAGCGCTTCGAGGTCCCAGCCGCGGTCGGCCGGGAACGCCCCGACCGCGTCCTCACCCGCGGCCAGCAGGTCCCACAGCTGTTCGGGGGTGCGGACGCCGCCGGGGAAGCGGCAGCTCATGCCGACGATGGCGACCGGCTCCTGCGCGCGGTCCTCGTTCTCCTTCAGCCGCCGCCGCGCCTCGCGCAGATCGGCCGTGGCCCGCTTGAGGTAGTCCAGGAGCTTCTGTTCGTTCGACATTCAGGACATCCCCAGTTCGTCGTCGAGGAGGTCGAAGATCTCCTCGGCGGTGGCGTCGGCCAGTTCCGTGCCGGGCTCGTCCCGGCGGTCGTCGGTCGCGGTCCAGCGGGCCAGCAGCCCGCGCAGGCGCTCGGTGATCAGGTCGCGCTCGCCCGCGCCGGGTTCGGTCGCGGCGAGCACCGCGGCCAGCCGGTCGAGTTCCGCGTGCACGGGCAGCGCGGCTTTCGCCCCGCCCGCGGGCAGTTCGGCGCACAGGTGCTTGGTGAGCGCGTCCGGGTTCGGGTAGTCGAAGATCAACGTCGCGGGCAGCCGCAGCCCGGTCACCGCGTTGAGCCGGTTGCGCAGCTCCAGCGCGGTGAGCGAGTCGAAGCCGAGGTCGAGGAACCCGCGCCCGGCCTCGACGGCGTTGCCCGACGCGTAGCCGAGCACGGCCGCCACCTGGGCGCGCACCACCTCGTCGACCACGCGGAGCTGCTCGGCTTCCGGCAGGCCCGCCAGCCGTTCGGCCAGCCCCGGCCCGGCCGGGACGCCGTCGCGCACGGCCCGCCGCGAAGAGGTTCGGACCAGCCCGCGCAGCAGCGCCGGAACTTCGGCCCGGGCCCGCCAGGCGGCGAGGTCCAGCGCGACCGGCATCAGCAGCGGCTCGCCCGTGCTCACGGCGAGGTCGAACAGCCGCAGCGCGCGGTCGGTCGGCAGCGCGCGGACGCCGGACCGGCCCAGCCGCGACACGTCGTCGTCGCCGAGGTGTGCGGTCAGGCCGCTGCGGGCCTCCCACAGGCCCCACGCGAGCGAAGTCGCGGGCAAGCCCTTCCCCCGCCGGTGCTGGGCGAGGGCGTCGAGGTAGGCGTTGGCCGCGGAGTAGCCGGCCTGGCCCGCGCCGCCCATCGTCGTCGCGAAGGAGGAGAAGAGGACGAACGCGTCGAGGTCCAGGTGCGCGGTCAGCTCGTGCAGGTGCCGGGCGGCCACGGCCTTGGGCCGCAGCACGGTGTCGAGCCGCTCCGGCGTCAGCGCTTCGAGGACGCCGTCGTCCAGCGCACCGGCGGCGTGCACCACCGCGGTCAGCGGGTGCTCGGCGGGGATGGTCGCGAGCGCGCTTTCGAGGGCGGCGCGGTCGGCGACGTCGCAGGCGAGCACGGTCACCGACGCGCCGGCCAGCTCTTCGGCGGCGGCCGGTGCGCTGCGGCTGAGCAGCAGCAGGTGCCGGACGCCGTGGACGGTCACCAGGTGCCGGGCGAGCAGGCCGCCGAGCACGCCGCTCGCGCCGGTGACGAGGACGGTCCCGTCCGGGTTCCAGGTGTGCTCCTCCGGCGGCGGGGTCGCCCGCGCCAGCCGTGGCACGTGGAATTCGCCGCCGCGCAGGGCCAGCTGCGGCTCGCCGGACGCGGCGGCCACGCCGGCCCAGGTGGCGGGGTTCTCCGCGGTGTCGACGTCCAGCAGGACGAACCGGCCGGGGTGCTCCGACTGCGCGGAGCGGACCAGGCCCCAGACGGCGGCCGCTTCGGGATCGGCGGGTGCCTCCCCCACGGCCGACTCGGTGACCAGCACCAGCCGCGTGTCCGGCTCGCCGTCCAGGAAGTCCTGCAGGGTCGCGAGAACTTCCGCGGTCACGTCGCCACGGCATTCGGTGTAGGCCACCGGGCCGGGCTCCCCGAGCGGGACGGCCGGGGCGGCGGGCTCGGTGTCCACGCGCTGCCAGGCCAGGGTGAACAGGGAGTCGGTGCCGTGGTCCGCGGCGGCGGCCAGCTGCCCGGCCGAAATCGGCCGCATGACCAGGGATTCCGCCTCGGCGACCGGGGCGCCGCTCTCGTCGGCGACGGCGACCGAGACGCCGTCGGCGCCGAGCGCACCGAGCCGGACGCGCAGGGTGGTCGCCCCGGTCGCGTACAGCCGGACGCCGGTCCACGCGAACGGCAGCCGGGCGCCGGCCTGGGCGCTGGTCAGGCCGATCGGGTGCAGGGCCGCGTCGAGCAGGGCCGGGTGCAGGCCGTAGCGGGCCGCTTCGGCGCGCTGCTCGTCGGGCAGCGCGACCTCGGCGTAGAGGTCGTCGCCGTGCCGCCAGGCCGCGCGCAGGCCCTGGAACGCCGGGCCGTAGCGGTAGCCGTGGCCGGCGAGGGTGTCGTAGTGGCCGTCGACCGGCAGGGG
Source organism: Amycolatopsis sp. cg9 (assembly GCF_041346945.1). Taxonomy (NCBI): domain Bacteria; kingdom Bacillati; phylum Actinomycetota; class Actinomycetes; order Pseudonocardiales; family Pseudonocardiaceae; genus Amycolatopsis; species Amycolatopsis sp. cg9. The sequence continues at coordinate 10,223,322 of NZ_CP166850.1, forward strand.
TTCCGCGCCGGCCGGCGGCCACGCGGTGAGGGTCGTGCCCGGCTCGGCGCCGGCCGCGAGGACGCCTTCGGCGTGCTGGGTCCAGTCGGCGTCGTCGTTCGGTCGCGAGTGGACGGTCACCGTGCGGCGGCCGTGCTCGTCGGCGGCTTCGACCCGGGCCTGGACGGCGACGCCGCCGCGGCGAGGCAGGACCAGCGGTGCCTGCAGGGTCAGCTCTTCGACGGTGGCGCAGCCGACCTGGTCGCCGGCCCGCACGGCGAGCTCGACGAACGCGGTGCCCGGCAGCAGCACGGTGTCGCCGACCGCGTGGTCGGCGAGCCACGGGTGGGTGCTCGGCGAAAGCCGGCCGGTGAGCAGGGTGGCGCCGGTGCCCGCGACGGTCACGGCCGCCCCGAGCAGCGGGTGCCCGGCGTCGGTGAGGCCGAGCCCGCCGGCGTCGCCCGCGGTCACGGCGGTCCACTGTGGCCAGTACCGGTCCTGCTGGAAGGGGTAGGTGGGCAGGTCGGTGAGCCGGGCGCCGGGGAACGCCGGGGTCCAGTCGACCCGCACGCCGGTGACGTGCGCTTCGGCGAGGGCGGTGTAGAAGCGGGTCAGGCCGCCGTCGTCCCGCCTCAGCGAGCCCAGCGCGACGACGTCGTCGCCGAGCGCCATGGTGAGCACCGGGTGCGGCGAGGCTTCGATGAACGTGCCGAAGCCTTCGCTCTTGAGCTGCTCGACCGCGGTGTCCAGCCGGACCGGGTTTCGCAGGTTCCGGTACCAGTACCCGGCGTCGGCGTCTTCGTTCCACTCGCCCGTCACCGTCGAGAGGAAGGCGATCTCCCCGCGGCGGGGGGTGATCGGCGCCAGCACGTCGAGGAGTTCGTCCCGCAACTGTTCGACCTGCGCCGAATGCGACGCGTAGTCCACCGGCACCCGCTTGGCGCGGACGCCGTCGGCCGCGCAGGACGCGATCAGCTCGGCCAAGGCATCGGGCGCACCGGACACCACCACCGCGGCCGGGCCGTTGACCGCCGCGATCGACAGGCCCTCGGTCAACCGCTCCTCGACGGCTTCCCGGCTCGACGCGACGGAGACCATCCCGCCACGACCGGCGAGGGCGAGGATCGCCCTGCTGCGCAACGCGACCACCCGGGCACCGTCCTCAAGGGACAGCGCACCCGCGACCACGGCGGCGGCGATCTCGCCCTGCGAGTGCCCCACCACCGCGTCCGGCACCACACCGAACGACCGCCACAGCTCGGCCAGGGACACCATCACCGCGAACAACGCGGGCTGGACGACGTCGACCCGGGTCAGCGCCTCCGCGTCGGCCAGCACGTCACGCAGCCGCCAGTCCACAAAGGAGTCCAGGGCGGCAGCGCACTCGTCGAGGCGAGCCGCGAACACCGGCGACGACTCGGCCAGTTCGAGCGCCATCCCCGGCCACTGCGAGCCCTGGCCCGGGAAGACCAGGGCCACCTTGCCGGGCGTTCCGGCGATCCCGGTGACCGCGGTCGCCGCGGGAGTGCCCGCCGCGACCGCGGTCAGCGCGCCGGCGCCGAGCACCACCGCGCGGTGCGGGAACCGCGAACGAGCGGTCGCCAGGGAGAACCCGATGTCCGCCGGGTCGCCGTCGATCGAGGCGAGGGCGGCGGCCTGGTCACGCAACGCGGCTTCGGTGCGGCCGGCCAGCACCCACGGCACCGGGCCGGAGACCGGCGCGCGCTCCTCGGCGACGACGTCCGGCGCCTGCTCCAGGATCGTGTGCGCGTTGGTGCCCGAGATGCCGAACGACGAAACACCCGCCCGCCGGGGCCGGCCGGAAGCCCATTCCCGGGACTCCGTCAGCAGCTCGACCGCACCGGACGTCCAGTCCACATGGGACGAAGGCGCGTCCACGTGCAACGTCTGCGGCAGCACGCCGGTGCGCATCGCCATGACCATCTTGATGATCCCGGCGACCCCCGCGGCGGCCTGCGTGTGCCCGAGGTTCGACTTCACCGAACCCAGCCACAGCGGCTCGTCGCGGTCCTGGCCGTAGGTCGCGAGCAGGGCCTGCGCCTCGATCGGGTCGCCGAGGGTCGTGCCGGTGCCGTGCGCTTCCACGGCGTCCACTTCGGACGGGGCGAGTCCCGCGTCCGCGAGGGCCGCGCGGATGACCCGCTGCTGCGAAGGACCGTTCGGGGCGGTCAAGCCGTTCGACGCGCCGTCGGAGTTCACCGCCGAACCGCGCACCACGGCCAGCACCCGGCGGCCTTCGCGCCGGGCGTCCGACAGCCGCTGCACCAGCAGCATGCCCGCGCCCTCGGAGAACCCGGCGCCGTCGGCGGCCTCGGCGAACGCCTTGCTGCGGCCGTCGGCGGCGAGGCCGCGCTGGAGGCTGAAGTCGACGAACATGCCCGGGGTCGCCATCACCGTCGCGCCGCCGGCCAGTGCCATCGAGCACTCGCCGCGCCGCAGCGCCTGCACCGCCAGGTGCAACGCCACCAGCGACGACGAACACGCCGTGTCCACCGTGAGCGAGGGACCTTCCAGCCCGAACACGTACGACAGGCGCCCGGAGACGACGCTGGCGGCGTTGCCGACGCCCGCGTGGCCTTCCAGCTGTTCGGTCGAACGCTCCAGCAGCGCCGGGTAGTCCTGGCCGTTGGTGCCGGCGAACACGCCGATCCGTTCGCCCCGCACGGAAAGCGGGTCGAGCCCGGCGCGTTCGAAGGCCTCCCAGGACGTCTGCAGCAGCAGCCGCTGCTGCGGGTCCATGGCGAGGGCTTCCCGCGGCGAGATGCCGAAGAAGCCGGGGTCGAACCGCGTGGTGTCGGCGAGGAAACCGCCTTCGCGGGCGTAGCTCTTGCCACTGGCGCCGGGTTCGGGGTCGTAGATCTCTTCGAGGTCCCAGCCGCGGTCGTCGGGGAACGGCGTGATGCCGTCGCCGCCCGCCGCGACCAGTCGCCAGAGGTCTTCGGGCGAGCGGACGTCACCGGGGAACCGGCAGCCGATGCCGACGATCGCGATCGGTTCGTCGGCGGCGATCCTCGCGGTGGCTTCGGCGGCCGTCTCCCGGCTGCCGAGCAGTTCGCCGAGGTAGCCGGCGAGGACGGTGACCGTCGGGTGGTCGAACACGAGGGTCGCGGGCAGCCGCAGCCCGGTCGCGGTGGCGAGCCGGGTGCGGAGCTCGACCGCCGTCAGCGAGTCGAAGCCGAGTTCGGAGAAGGCGCGTTCGACGTCGACCCCGGCCGGGCTCGCGTGCCCGAGCACGGCGGCGGCCTGCGCGCGGACCAGGTCGGTCAGCACGCGGTGGGCTTCGGCCGGGTCCAAGCCGGCGAGCCGCGCCGCGAACCCGGAGGTCCGGACCGGCGTTTCTTCGGCGGCTGCCGGAATCTCGGCGAGCAGCGGCCGCGGCCCGGCGGCGGCGAACGCGGGGGCGAACCGCGCCCATTCGACGTCGGCGATGACGACGGTCGTGTCGTCGTGGTCGAGGGCCCGGCCGAGCGCGGTCAGCGCCAGCTCGGGATCGAGCGGCGGCACGCCCTCGGCGACCAGGCGGGCCCGGTCGACGCCTTCGTCGGCGTCCCAGACGCCCCAAGCGATCGAGGTCGCCTTCGCCCCGCGGGCCCGGCGCTTCTCGGCGAGCGCGTCGAGGTGCGCGTTGGCCGCCGCGTAGGCACCGTGGGCGCCACTGCCGACGACCGCGGCGATGGACGAGAACAGCACGAACGCGTCGAGGTCGCCGGGCAGGAGCGCGTCGAGGTGGTCGGCCGCGCCGGCCTTCACGCGGCAGGCGCGCTCCAGCAGCTCCGGTCCGGTCTCGGCGAGCGGGGCCAGGTCGGTGACGGCGGCGGTGTGGAACACCGACCGGACCGGCCCGTGGGCTTCGAGCACCGCGGCCAGCTGGTCGCGGTCGGCGACGTCGCAGTACGCCTCGACCACTTCGGCGCCGCGCAGGGTCTCCACGCCGGGCAGTGCGGCCGCGGCGAGCACGATCTTGGTGGCACCCCGCGTGATCAGCCAGCGCGCGAGCCGGACGGCCGCGTACCCGTCGGCGTCGGTGACGAGCACCGTGCCCTCGGGCCGCCAGCGGTTCGCCGGCTCGCCGGTCCCGGCGTGGACCAGCCGCCGCGCGAACACCCCGGAAGCGCGCAGCGCCACCTGGTCTTCGCCGGTGGTCCCGGCCAGCACGGCGGCCAGCCGGGCGCCGGTGGTCTCGTCGACGGTCGGCGGCAGGTCGACCAGGCCACCCCAGCGGGTGGGGTGTTCGAGCCCGGCGATCCGGCCGAGGCCCCACACCTGGGCCTGCGCGGGGTCGGGAACGTCGTCCGGCCCGGTCGCCACGGCCCCTTCGGTGAGGAGCCACAGCGGCGCGTCGGCGCGGGTCAGCTCGAGGGCGGTCGCGGCGTCGGGCCGGAGGGCCACCACGCCGGTCAGGTTCTCGTCGTCCTCGACGATTTCCGCGCCGTGGGCGGCGAGGAGGTCACGGACGTCGTCGCCGTCGCCGACTACTCGCCAGCGGCCGGTGAGGCGGGCCGGCGACGTCGTGACGGGACGCCAGGCGATGCGGTAGCGCCAGGAGTCCGTGGTGGTCTCGTCGTGGCGGCGGCTGCGCCACCTGGCCAGCGCGGGCAGGACGGCGTCGAGCGGGGCGTCCTCGGCGAGGTCGAGGACACCCGCGAACGCCGGGACGTCCTGGTCGCCGACGACCTCCCAGAACCGCTGGTCCGCGGGGTCGGCGTGGACCGGCTCGGCTTCGGGGACGTCGAGCCAGTACCGCTCGCGCTGGAAGGCGTAGGTCGGCAGGTCGGCGGGGACCGCGTCGGGGAAGGCCGGGGTCCAGTCGACCCGGACCCCGTTGACGTGCGCTTCGGCGAGCGCGGTGTGGAACCGGTTCAGGCCGCCGTCGTCGCGGCGGAGGCTTCCCAGCGCGACGACGTCTTCGCCGAGCGCCATCGTCAGGACGGGGTGCGGCGAGGCCTCGACGAAGGTGCCGAATCCCTCGCTCTTCAGCCGTTCCACCGCGGTGTCGAGGCGGACGGTGCCGCGCAGGTTGGTGTACCAGTACTCCGCGTCGAGACTCGTCCCGTCGATCCACTCGCCCGTGACCGTGGAGATGAAGGCCGTCTCGCCCGCGCGCGGGGTGATCGGGGCCAGCACCTCGAGGAGTTCGTCGCGCAGCTGCTCGACCTGCGGCGAGTGGGACGCGTAGTCCACCGGGACCCGCTTGACCCGGATGTCGTCCGCGCGGCAGGCGGCCATGAACTCGTCGAGAGCCCGCGGCACACCGGAAACCACCACCGCCGCGGGACCGTTCACCGCCGCGACCGAGACGCCGTCGATCAGCCGTGCCTCGACGGCTTCCCGGCCCGCCGCGACGGAGACCATCCCGCCGCCACCGGCCAGTGCCAGGATTGCCTTGCTGCGCAACGCCACCACCCGGGCACCGTCCTCAAGGGACAGCGCACCCGAAACCACGGCGGCGGCGATCTCACCCTGCGAATGACCGACCACCGCGTCCGGCACCACGCCGAACGAGCGCCACAGCTCCGCCAGCGACACCATCACCGCGAACAACGCGGGCTGCACCACATCGACCCGGGCCAGCGCCTCCGCGTCGGCCAGCACGTCCCGCAGCTGCCAGTCCACAAAGGACTCCAGCGCGGCGCCGCAGCCGTCCAGGCGGGCGGCGAACACCGGCGAGGACTCAGCGAGTTCGAGAGCCATCCCGGCCCACTGCGCACCCTGGCCCGGGAAGACCAGCGCCACCTTGCCCGGCGTACCGGCCTCCCCCACGACCACGTTCGCGGCGGGTGCACCCTCCGCGAGCGCCGCGAGGCCCCCGGCGAGGTCGGCACCGACCACGACCGCCCGGTGCCGGAACAGCGACCGCGCCGACACCAGCGCGGCCCCGACCGGCGCGGCCGGCAGATCTCCCCGGCCGAGCAGCGCGGCGGCCTGCGCCCGCAGCGCCCCCGCCGTCCGCCCGGAGAGCACCCACGGAACCACCGGCCCCAAGCGCCCCAATGTGGCGTTCGGTGCGTCCAGCGCACCCAATGTGGCGTTCGGTGCGTTGGACGCAACCAACGCCACATTGGGGTGCTCCGGGGCCTCCAAGATCGCGTGGGCGTTCGTGCCGCTCACCCCGAACGACGACACCGCCGCGCGCAGCGGCCGGTCGGCGGTCCACTCGCGGGGCTCCGTCAGCAGTTCCACCGACCCGGCCGTCCAGTCCACGTGGGACGAAGGCGCGTCGACGTGCAGGGTCCGCGGCAGCACGCCGTGCCGCATCGCCATCACCATCTTGATGACGCCGCCGACCCCCGCGGCGGCCTGCGTGTGGCCGATGTTCGACTTGAGCGAGCCCAGCCACAGCGGCGCCGGGCGGTCCTGGCCGTACGTCTCCAGCAGCGCCTGCGCCTCGATCGGGTCACCGAGGGTGGTGCCGGTACCGTGCGCTTCGACCGCGTCCACATCGGACGTCGTCAGGCCGGCGTTCGCCAGCGCCTGGCGGATCACCCGCTGCTGGGCCGGGCCGTTGGGCGCGGTGAGGCCGTTGGACGCGCCGTCCTGGTTGACGGCCGAGCCGCGGACGACCGCGAGCACGGGGTGGCCGTTGCGCCGGGCGTCCGAAAGCCGCTCCACCAGCAGCAGACCCGCGCCTTCGCCCCAGCCGGTGCCGTCGGCGGCGTCGGCGAAGGACTTGCAGCGCCCGTCCGCCGCGAGGCCGCGCTGGCGGCTGAACTCGACGAACAGCGCGGGCGTCGACAGGACGGCGACCCCACCGGCCAGCGCCAGGTCGCATTCGCCCTGGCGCAGCGACTGGCACGCCAGGTGCAGCGCCACCAGGGACGACGAGCAGGCCGTGTCCACGGTGATCGCCGGGCCTTCGAGGCCGAACGCGTACGCGATCCGGCCCGAGGCGACGCTGCCGGCGCTGCCGTTGCCGAGGTAGCCCTCGTAACCTTCCAGTCCACTTCGGACGTTCGACAGCCGCGTCGCGTAGTCCTGGTACATCACGCCGGCGAACACGCCGGTCCGGCTGCCGCGCACCGAGTCCGGCACGATGCCGGCGCGCTCGAACGCCTCCCACGCGATCTCCAGCAGCAGCCGCTGCTGCGGGTCGGTGGCGGTCGCCTCACGCGGGGACATGCCGAAGAACTCGGCGTCGAAGTCGGCGGCGTCGTAGAGGAACCCGCCTTCGCGGGCGTAGGACGTGCCGCCGTGCGCGGGGTCGTCGTCGAAGAGGTCGGCGACCGGCCAGCCGCGGTCCGCGGGGAACACCGAAACGGCGTCGCGGCCCTCGGCGACGAGCTGCCAGAGGTCGTCCGGGGAGGCGACCCCGCCGGGGTAGCGGCAGCTCATCGCGACGATCGCGATCGGCTCGTCGGCGCCGGCCGTGCGCGTGACCGCGGTGCGGTTCGTCCGCCCGGCGAGGTGGGCGGCGAGCACCGCCGGGGTCGGGTGGTCGAACACCAGGGTCGCGGGCAGCCGCAGGCCGGTGGCCGCGGCGAGGCGGTTGCGGAGGTCGACCGCGGTCAGCGAGTCGAACCCGAGGTCCTTGAACGCCCGGCCCGGGTCGACCGCCTGCGCCGACGCGTGCCCGAGCACCGCCGCCACGTGCGTGCGGACCAGCTCGACCAGGCTTTCCTCGGTGAGTTCCACCAGTGCGTGGCCGCCGGCCGCGGCGGTCCGTCGCACCGGCGGGAAGAGCCCGCGGAACAGCGGGGAGACGGTGCCGTCGGCGGCCTGACGGCGCAGCGCGGCGGCGTCGAGCGCGATCGGGACCAGCGCGGCCGGGCCCGCGACGACGGCGCGGTCGAACAACGCGAGGCCGTGCGCGGTCTCGAGCGGGCGCACGCCGGAGCGGCCGAGCCGGTCCCGCGCGCGGTCGTCGAGGTGCCCGGTCATGCCGCTGGCCTCGGCCCACAGGCCCCAGGCGAGCGAGACGGCGGGCCGCCCGGCCGCGCGGCGCCGCTGGGCGAGGGCGTCGAGGTAGGCGTTGGCGGCGGCGTAGTTGCCCTGCCCGCTGCCGCCGGTGGTGCCCGCGGCGGCGGAGAAGAGCACGAACGCGGCGAGGTCGCCGGTCAGCTCGTCGAGGTTGCGGGCGGCGACGGCCTTCGGGCGCAGGACCGCGTCCAGCCGGTCCGGGGTCAGGGCCTCGACGACGCCGTCGTCGAGGACACCGGCGGCGTGCACGACGGCGGAAACCCGGTGTGAGGCAAGCACTTCGGCCAGCCGGTCGCGGTCCGCCGCGTCACAGGCGGCGAAGACGGCTTCGGTGCCCGCGGCGGCGAGGTCGGCGGCGAGGTCGGCGGCGCCGGGCGCCTCGGCACCGCGGCGGCTGAGCAGCACCAGCCGCCGGACGCCGTGCTCCCGGGCGAGGTGCCGGGCGACGAACCCGCCGAGCACGCCCGAAGCGCCGGTCACCAGCACGTCGCCGTCGCCCCAGTCCGGCGTCTCGCCGGTGGCGGCGGCGCGGGCGAGCCGGGGTACGAACACGCGGCCGTCGCGGACGGCGGCCTGCGGCTCGGGCGGGACGATCGGGTGGTCCGGGTCGTCGGTGTCGAGCAGCGCGAACCGGCCCGGGTGCTCCGACTGCGCCGAGCGCACCAGGCCCCACGCGGCGGCGAGGTCCGGATCGGGCGCTTCACCGTCGCGGACCGCGACCGCGCCGCCGGTGACGAACACGAGGACTTCGGCGCGCTCGGTGGTGAGCCAGTCCTGGACGCGGCCGAGCACGTGGTGGACCGGCGCACCGGTGAGGGGCTCGAAGACGGCGTCGGTGCCGGCGGCTTCCGCGGTTTCGGTCCAGTCCACGACGTACAGGTCGTCGGCGGACCGGTCGAGGCCACCGGCGGGCAGCGGGCGGAAGGCCAGCGACTCGGCCGACGCGACCGGGGCTCCGGCCGGGTCGGCGACCTCGACCGTGATCTCGTCGGTGCCGAGCCGGGTCAGCCGGACGCGGAGCGCGGCGGCCCCGGTGGCGTGCAGGGCGAACCGCGTCCAGGCGAACGGGAGCCGAGCCTGTCCGTCCCCTGTGGACATCAGGGCGAGCGGGTGCAAGGCGCTGTCCAGCAGGGCCGGGTGGAGGCCGAACCGGGCCGTGTCCGGCGTGCCGGGCAGTTCGACCTCGGCGAAGATCTCGTCACCGCGGCGCCACGCCGACCGCAGGCCTTGGAACGTGGGTCCGTAGCCGTAGCCCGCTGCCGCGCGAAGGCCGTCGTAGAACCCGTCGAGGTCGATCCTGGCCGCGCCCTCGGGCGGCCAGGAGTCCAGGGTGAACCCGGCTTCGGGGGCGCCGGGGGCGAGGACGCCGGCGGCGTGCCGGGTCCAGGGGTCGTCCTCGTCGCGCCGCGAGTGCACCTCGACGGCGCGCCGGCCGGTCTCGTCGGCCGCGCCGACCCAGACCTGCAGCGCGCGGGTGTCGCGCTCGCCCAGGGTGAGCGGGCTTTCGAGGGTGAGCTCCTCGACCGTGCCGCAGCCGGCGCGGTCGCCTGCCTGCACGGCGAGTTCGACGAAAGCGGTGCCGGGCAGCAGGATCGTGCCGTGCACGGCGTGGTCGGCGAGCCACGGCTGGGCCTGCGGGGAGACGCGGCCGGTGAGGACGAGACCGTCGCCGGCGGCCAGCGCCACGGCGGCGCCGAGCAGCGGGTGCCCGGTGGCGCTGAGGCCGAGGGCGCCCGCGTCGCCGGGGTCGGCGACGACGTCGGGCCAGAAGCGTTCGCGCTGGAAGGCGTAGGTCGGGAGGTCGGTCGTGCGGGCACCGGCGAAGGCCGGGGTCCAGTCGACGTCGACGCCGCGGACGTGTGCTTCGGCGAGTGCGGCGTGGAAGCGGGTCAGGCCACCGTCGTCACGCCTGAGCGAGCCCAGCGCGATGACGTCTTCGCCGAGCGCCATGGTCAGCACCGGGTGCGGCGAGGCTTCGATGAACGTGCCGAAACCCTCGCTCTTGAGCCGCGCCACCGCGGTGTCCAGGCGAACGGTGCTGCGCAGGTTGGTGTACCAGTACTCGGCGTCGACCCGCTCGTTCCACTCCCCCGTCACCGTCGAGATGAACGCGATCCCACCTTCGCGAGGGCTGATCGGGGCCAGGACCGCTCGCAGCTCTTCGCGGAGTTGCTCCACCTGCGGCGAGTGCGAGGCGTAGTCCACCGGGACCCGCTTGGCGCGGATGTCGTCCGCGCGGCAGGCCGCCATGAACTCGTCCAGGGCGTCCGGCACACCGGAGACCACGACGGCCGCCGGGCCGTTGACGGCGGCGACCGAAACACCCTCGATCAGCCGCTGTTCCACGGTTTCGAGGGCGGCGGCGACGGAAACCATGCCGCCACCACCGGCCAGCGCCAGGATCGCCCTGCTGCGCAACGCGACCACGCGAGCACCGTCCTCAAGGGACAGCGCACCCGCGACCACGGCGGCGGCGATCTCGCCCTGCGAGTGCCCCACCACCGCGTCCGGCACCACACCGAACGACCGCCACAGCTCGGCCAGGGACACCATCACCGCGAACAACGCGGGCTGGACGACGTCGACCCGGGTCAGCGCCTCCGCGTCGGCCAGCACGTCACGCAGCCGCCAGTCCACAAAGGACTCCAGGGCCGTCCCGCAGTCGTCGAGGCGGGCGGCGAACACCGGCGAGGACTCGGCGAGTTCGAGGGCCATCCCGGCCCACTGCGAACCCTGCCCGGGGAAGACCAGCGCCACCTTGCCCGGCGCACCGGCTTCCCCGGTGACGACGTTCGCCGCGGGAGCGCCCGCCGCGAGCGCGGCGAGACCCCGGCGAGGTCGCCGACGACGACCGCGCGGTGCGGGAACGCCGTACGGGTCGTGACCAGGGACAGCCCGGTGTCGGCCGGGCCGGTGTGGTCGTGCGCCGCCAGCGCGGCGGCCTGCGCCCGCAACGCCTCGGCCGTCCGCGCGGACAGGACCCACGGCACCGGCCCGGTCGCGGCCGCGGCTTCGGGCTCCTCGGCGTCCGGGGCGGCTTCGAGGATCGCGTGCGCGTTGGTGCCGCTCATCCCGAAGGCGGACACGCCCGCGCGGCGCGGCTCGCCGGTCTCCGGCCACGGCCGGGCCTCGGCGAGCAGCCGGACGCCGCCGGAGGCCCAGTCGACGTGCGAGGTCGGGGCGTCGACGTGCAGCGTCCGCGGGAGGACGCCGTTCCGCATCGCCATGACCATCTTGATCACGCCGGCGACACCCGCGGCGCCCTGCGTGTGGCCGACGTTCGACTTCAGCGAGCCGAGGTACAGCGGGTCGTCGCCGGTGCGGGCGCGGCCGTAGGTGGCCAGCAGGGCCTGCGCCTCGATCGGGTCGCCGAGGGTGGTGCCGGTGCCGTGCGCCTCGACCGCGTCGACCTGCTTCGCCGACAGCCGCGCGCTCGCCAGCGCCTCGGTGATCACGCGTTCCTGCGCGGGACCGTTGGGCGCGGTCAGGCCATTGGAGGCGCCGTCCTGGTTGATCGCCGAGCCGCGGACGACCGCGAGGACGGGGTGGCCGTTGCGCCGCGCGTCCGACAGGCGCTCCAGCACCAGCATGCCGGCGCCCTCGCCCCAGCCGGTGCCGTCGGCGGCCTCGGCGAAGGACTTGCAGCGGCCGTCGGCGGCCAGGCCGCGCTGGCGGCTGAACGCGACGAACGCCGCCGGGGTGGACAGCACGGTCACCCCGCCGGCGAGGGCGAGCGAGCACTCGCGGCGGCGGAGGGCGTGGCACGCCCAGTGCAGCGCGACGAGCGAAGACGAGCACGCGGTGTCGACCGTGACGGCGGCACCGGCGAGGCCGAGGAAGTAGGCGAGCCGCCCGGAGACGACGGCGGTGGCGGTGCCGGTCAGCAGGTGCCCTTCGACGCCGTCCCCGGCGCCGCGCATGAGGTTCGCGTAGTCCTGGCCGGTGTTGCCGACGAAGACGCCGGTCTCCGAGCCGGCCAGCGAAGCCGGGTCGATGCGCGCGCGTTCGATCGCCTCCCAGGTCGTCTCCAGCAGCAGCCGCTGCTGGGCGTCCATGGCGAGGGCCTCGCGCGGGGAGATGCCGAAGAACCCGGCGTCGAAGTCGGCGACGTCGTGCAGGAACCCGCCGGACGCGGTGTGCGAGGTGCCGGGCCGGTCGGGGTCGGGGTCGCGGAGCGCGTCGAGGTCCCAGCCGCGGTTCTCCGGGAAGCCGGTGACGGCGTCGGTGCCCGCGGCGACCAGGTCCCACAGGTCCTGCGGCGACCGGACGCCCCCGGGCAGCCGGCACCCCATGCCGACGATCGCGATCGGCTCCTGCTCGGCGTCCTCGACCGCCTGCAGCCGCTGGCGCGTCTGGTGCAGGTTGGTCGTGACCCACCTGAGGTGCTCGCGCAGCGTCTCCTCGTCGGCCATGTCAGTGCCACCAGCCTTTTCTCCAGCGAACTGCGGAACCCCGGCTCGGCCGCACCGCCGAAAGCGGCACCGGGCCCGCGCCGAAGTGGCATCAATCTGCAGGCTATGGGACCTTTTTTGGGCCTACAACCCCTAATGATCCCCCTTAAAGGGGCCCCTACACAGGGAAAACCCGCCCCCTTGCCGGGGGCGGGTTTTCGTTCAAAAAATTGCTTCTACAATTTCCCGAGGTCATTGTTGATGAATTCGAGCAGTGCGTCGTCGTCGGCGAATTCGAGGCCACCGGCCGGTGCCGGGACGGCCGCCGGTTCGGCGTACCGGCTCAGCAGGGCCTGCAGCCGCACGGTGAGTTCGCCGCGCGTCAGCCGGTCGGGTTCGCCGCCGGCCAGCGCCGTCTCCAGCCGCTCGAGCTCGGCCAGCACGCTCGGGGTCCCGTCCCCCAGCTCGGCCCGCAGGTGCTCGGCGAGCGCGGTCGCGTTGGGGTGGTTGAACACGAGCGTGGCGGGCAGGTCGAGGCCGGTCTCCGCGGCGAGCCTGCCCCGCAGCTCGACGGCGGTGAGCGAGTCGAACCCGAGTTCGGTGAAGGCCCGCTTGGGGTCGACGGCGGCGGTCGTGGCGTGGCCGAGGACGTGCGCGGCCTCGGTCCGGATCAGGCCGACCAGTTCGGCGAGCTGGTCGGCCGGGGCGAGCCCGGCGAGCTTCGTCCGGAAGGCGTCCCCCTGGCCGGCGACGGCTTGCGGCTCGTCGACCCGCGCTTCGGGCAGCTCGTCGAGCAGGCGGCTCGGGCGCGTGGCGGTGAAGGCCGGGGCGAACTTCGCCCAGTCGACGTCCGCGACGACGACGTTCTCGTCCCCGGCCCGCCGCAGCGCGGCGATCGCTTTCTCCGGCGCGAGGGTCGCCAAGCCGCGCCGCCGGAGGTGCTCCTGCGCGGCCGGGTCGGCGGCCATCCCGCCCTCGGCCCACGGCCCCCAGGCGACGGAGGTGGCCACCCGGTTTCGCGCCCGGCGCCGGCTCGCGAGAGCGTCGAGTTCGGCGTTCGCGGCGGCGTAGGCGGTCTGGCCGCCACTGCCCCAGACACCGGCGATGGACGAGAAGAGGACGAAGGCGTCGAGGTCGTCGCCGAGCAGTTCGTCGAGGTGGCGGGCCCCGGCGACCTTGGCTTCCCGGATCCGGTGGAAGTCGTCGTCACCGAGGTCGGCGAAGGCCGTGGCCTGACTGGCCCCGGCGGCGTGCACGACGGCGGTGATCTTCGGGAGCTGCCCGAGGACGCGGGCCAGGTCGTCGCGGTTGCCGACGTCGCAGGCCAGGACACTCGCTTCGGCACCGGCGGCACGCAGCTCGTCGGCGAGGGCGCCGGCGCCCGGCGCTTCCGGGCCACTGCGGCTGAGGAGGACGAGGTGTCCGGCGCCGGAGCGGGCGGCCCAGCGGGCCACGGTCGCGCCGAGGGCGCCGGTGCCGCCGGTGATGAGGACGGTGCCGCTGGGTGTCCACGACGGCGCGGGGTTCGGGAGCGGCGCACGGGCGAGGCGGCGCGCGAAGACGCCGGTGGGGCGGAGGGCGAGCTGGTCCTCGCCGCTGAGGGCGCTGGAGGACCCGGCCACCTGCTGACCCGCGGCGCGCGGGCCGGCGACCGCACCCGAGGACCCGGCCACCCCCAGGCCACCGGAGGCATGCGAACCGGCGGCACCAGCGGACGGGGTCACCGGCTGATCGGCGACGTGCGGGCGAGCGACCGCACCCGAGGCTGCGGCCACACCCTGGCCATCGGAGGCATGCGAGCCGGCGGCACCAGCGGACGGCGCCACCGGCCGACCGGCGGCGCGCGGGCCGGCGACCGCACCCGAGGCTCCGGCCACCCTCTGGCCGCCGGGGGCATGCGAGCCGGCGGCACCAGCGAGCGGGCCGGCGACCGCACCCGAGGCTCCGGCCACCCTCTGGCCGCCGGTCGCGGGCAGGCTGGTGGGGTGGCCCATGATGATTCCCCACAGGCGGGCGACCTGGTGCTCGTCGGGGACCTCCGGCACGTCGATCAGGCCGCCCCAGCGGTCCGGGGTCTCCAGCGCCAGTGCGCGGCCGAAGCCCCAGAGGGCGGCCAGGCCGGGGTCGGCCGGACGGTCGTCGCCCGGTAGCTCCGCCGCGCCGAGGGTCACGCACCACAACGGCGTCGCCGCGTCGGACCTGGCCAGTTTCATGGCCGTGCCGAGGGCGTCGTCGCCCGGTGCCGCGATCAGGATCACCCCGTCGGGCGAGCCGAGTCCTTCCGGCTCGACGACCGGGATGCCCAGTGCGTCCGCCCAGCGCCGGGCCGCGCCGGGGGCGGCCACCGCCACCTGCCGTCCCGGGGTTGCCGGGGTGGGCTCCGCGGCCGGGACCCACGTCACCCGGTAGCGCCAGGAGTCCGTCACCGCGGTTTCGGTCCGGTCCCGGCGCCAGGAAGCCAGTGCCGGCAACACCTTCGCCACGTCGGGCTCCGGCACCCCGGTGCCTGCCGACAGACCGGCCACGTCCGCGCGCTCGACCGCCGCCCAGAACTGCGCGTCGACCTCGCCGCCGACCGGGCGCGGGGCCGGGGCGGGCCAGAACCGTTCGCGCTGGAAAGCGTACGTGGGCAAGGGAATCCGGTGGCCCGGCAGCTCCGTCCAGTCCACCGGCACCCCGGCGGTGTGCAGCCCGGCCAATGCGGCGAAGAACGTCCGTTCTTCCTCGCGGTCCCGCCGCAGCGCCGGAATCGCCTTGCCGGGGACCATCGAACTCAGCACCCCGTCCGGCCCCAGCTCCAAGAACACCCCGACACCGGCGGCTTCCAACGTCGAGACACCGTCGGCGAACCGGACCGCCTCCCGCACGTGCCGCACCCAGTAATCCGCCGTGAACGGCTCCGCGAGAGCACCGCTCACATTCGAGATCACCGGTATCGTCGCAGAGCGGTGATCCAGAGACTCCGCGACCGCGCGGAACTCCTCCAGCATCGGATCCATCAACGGCGAATGGAACGCATGGCTGACGGTGAGGCGCTTGGTCTTCGGGAACTGCGCCGCGATCGCCAGCACCTCGGCCTCGTCGCCGGAGATGACCACCGACTCCGGGCCGTTGACCGCGGCTATCGACACGCCTTCAGTGAGGGTGACGGCCGACTCGGGAGCGGCAATCGAAACCATCGCCCCACCCGGCGGCAGGGCCTGCATCAGGGAAGCGCGCGCGGCGACGAGGCGGCAGGCGTCCTCGAGCGAGAGGACGCCCGCGACGTGGGCCGCCGAGATTTCGCCGATCGAGTGCCCCGCCACGAAGTCCGGGCGGATGCCGAACGACTCGACCAGGCGGAACAACGCCACCTCGACCGCGAACAACGCCGGCTGCGTGAACTCCGTCCGGTTCAGCAACTCAGCATCGTCGAAAGCCGAGCGCAGGCCAGGGAAGTGCCCACACACCTCGTCGAAAGCCGCGGCGTACACCGGGAACCGCCCGTAAAGCCCCCAGCCCATCCCGGCCCGCTGCGCCCCCTGACCGGTGAAGAGAACAGCGAGCGGGCCCGAGCCGGCATCCCCGCGCACCACAGAAGGATCCGACGCACCGTCCGCCAACGCGGTGAGCCCGCGAACCAGCTCACCGTCCTCCGAAGCGAGCACGACCGCCCGCCGGGACAGAGCCGCCCGGCCCGTCGCCAAGGAGAAGGCCAAGTCCGGCAGCGCACCGCGTTCGGCGGCGAGCAACCGGCGGGCCTGCGCACGCACGCCCTCCTCGGTCTGCGCGGACAGGAGCACCGGCAGCACCCCGACCGGCGCCGTGTCGTGGACGACCGCCTCCTCGGGCGCCTGCTCGAGGATCGTGTGCGCGTTCGTCCCCGAGATCCCGAACGACGAAACACCCGCCCGCCGGGGCCGGTCCGACGGCCACTTCCGCGGCTCGGTCAGCAGTTCCACCGCGCCGGACGTCCAGTCCACATGGGACGAAGGCGCGTCCACGTGCAACGTCTGCGGCAGCACGCCGGTGCGCATCGCCATGACCATCTTGATGATCCCGGCGACCCCCGCGGCGGCCTGCGTGTGGCCCAGGTTCGACTTCACCGAACCCAGCCACAGCGGCTCGTCGCGGTCCTGGCCGTAGGTCGCCAGCAACGCCTGCGCCTCGATCGGGTCACCCAGCTTCGTCCCGGTGCCGTGCGCTTCGACGGCGTCCACTTCGGACGGTGAGAGCCCGGCATCCGCGAGAGCGGCGCGGATGACCCTTTGCTGCGAAGGGCCGTTCGGCGCGGTCAGGCCGTTCGACGCGCCATCGGAGTTCACCGCCGAACCCCGCACCACGGCCAGGATCTCGTGCCCCCGTCGGCGTGCGTCCGACAGGCGTTCCACCAGCAGCAGGCCGACACCCTCGCCCCAGCCCGTGCCGTCCGCGCCGTCGGCGAACGCCTTGATGCCGCCGTCCGGGGCCAAGCCGCCCTGCCGGTCGAACTCCACGAACGCGCCCGGGGTCGACATCACCGTGACGCCACCGGCGATGGCGAGATCGCATTCGCCCGCCCGCAGCGCCTGCCGGGCCCAGTGCACCGCCACCAGCGACGACGAGCAGGCCGTGTCCACGGTGACCGCCGGGCCCTCCAGGCCGAACGAGTACGCGATCCGGCCGGAGACGACCGCCGCCGCGTTGCCCGTGCCGACGTAGCCGGCGACCTCGTCACCCGCGTCGGTCAGCAGGGCCGGGTAGTCCTGGCCGTTGGTGCCGGCGAAGACGCCGATCCGTTCGCCGCGCAACGAACGCGGGTCGAGGCCGGCGCGTTCGAACAGCTCCCACGACGTTTCCAGCAGCAGCCGCTGCTGCGGGTCCATGGCCAGCGCCTCGCGGGGCGAGATGCCGAAGAGGCCGGCGTCGAAGTCCGCGGCCCCGCCGAGGAACCCGCCCGGCCGGACGGCGGCGAGGTCGCCCGGCCAGCCGCGGTCGGCGGGCGGGGCGGACAACGCGTCGGCGCCGCGCGCGACGAGGTCCCAGAGGTCTTCCGGCGACCGGACTTCGCCCGGGAACCGGCACGCCATCGCCACGATCGCGATCGGCTCGTCGTCGCCTGCGGGGCCGGCCGCCGGCGTGCCCGGGCCGGGAGCCGACCCGGCGAGCAGGCCGTGCAGGTGCCGGGCGAGGGTGGCCGGGTCGGGGTGGTCGTAGGTCAGCGTGGCGGGCAGGTCGAGCCCGGTGGCGGTGCGCAGCCGGTTGCGGAGTTCGACCGCCGACAACGACGTGAACCCGAGGTCGCTGAACGCCCGGTCGCGGTCGACCGCAGCGGCCGAAGCGTGCCCGAGCACCGCGGCGACGTGCTCGCGGACGAGGCCCAGCACACCGGCGGCGGTGAATTCGAGGACGGCGGGCGGCTCGGCGGGCGGCGCCAGCTCGGCGAGCAGCGGGCTCGGCCGGGCCGCGGTGAACGCCGGGCCGAACACCGGCCAGTCGACGTCGGCGATCGCCAGCGTCGTGTCCCCGGCGGCCAGTGCCCCGCCGAGCGCGGTGAGCGCGAGGTCCGGGTCGAGCGGGCGGAGGCCCGCCGCGCCGAGCCGGGCGGTGACGCCGTCGTCCGCCATCCCGCCGCCGGCCCACGGTCCCCACGCCACGGCGAGTGCGGGCCGGCCCGCGGCGCGGCGCGTCTCGGCCAGCGCGTCGAGCCGGGCGTTGGCCGCGGCGTACCCGGCCTGCCCGGCCGCGCCGAGGGTACCGGCGAGCCCGGAGAACAGCACGAAGGCGTCGAGGCCGTGGGTCAGCTCGTCGAGGTGGAGCGCGCCGTCGACCTTGGCCGCCTCGACCCGCGCGAGGCGCTCCGGGGTCAGCGTGTCGAGGACGCCGTCGTCGAGCACGCCCGCGGTGTGCACCACTCCGCGCAGGTCCGGGATCCGCGCGAGGAGCGCGGCCACGGCGTCCCGGTCGGCGACGTCGCAGGCTTCGACGGCCGTCGGGGTGCCGGCCGCGGTCAGCTCGGCGGCGAGTTCGGTCGCGCCGGGCGCGTCGGGGCCGCGCCGCGACGTCAGGACGAGCCGCTCGGCGCCGTTCGCCGCCGCCCACCGGGCGACCCGGGCACCGAGCGCGCCGGTA
This sequence comes from Amycolatopsis sp. cg9, assembly GCF_041346945.1. Lineage (NCBI taxonomy): Bacteria > Bacillati > Actinomycetota > Actinomycetes > Pseudonocardiales > Pseudonocardiaceae > Amycolatopsis > Amycolatopsis sp. cg9. The sequence continues at coordinate 10,241,717 of NZ_CP166850.1, forward strand.
CCGCCGGTGACGAGGACCGTGCCCCGCCAGCGCCAGTTCGGCGCGCCGCCGGCCGGGGCGGGCACGAGCCGCCGCCCGAAGACGCCGGACGCGCGCACGGACACCTGGTCTTCGCCGCCGCCGAGCACGGCGAGGAGCCGTCCGGCGGCGCGTTCGTCCAGCTCGGCGGGGAGTTCGACGAGACCGCCCCAGCGCTCGGGCACCTCCAGCGCGGCGCTGCGGCCGAGGCCCCAGATGCCGGCCTGGTCCGGTGTCGCGCGGGTCAGGCACCACAGCGGCGCGGCGATCCCCGCGTCACCGAGCGCCTGGAGGAGGACCGTGGTCGAGGCGACGTCGCCGCCGGTGGCGAGCACCCCGGTCCAGTCGTGACCGGCTTCGCGCAGCCGGTCGGCCAACGCCGCGCGGGACTCCCCCGCCGTGGCGAGCGGCAGGACGCCGGTGAGCAGGGTGCCCAGCCGGGCGGCGGTTTCGTCGCCCGCCGGGGCGACCAGCAGCCACTGCCCCGGCGTACCGGCGGCGGGGGTGATCGGCGTCCAGTCGGCGCGGTACCGCCAGCCCGCGATCGTGCGGTCCCGGCGGCTGCGGTGCCGCCAGGCGGACAGCGCCGGTCGCACGGCTTCCGCGAGGTCCTGGTCGAGGCCGAGCGCGTCGGCGAGGTCGTCGGTGTCCGCGCTCTCGACCGCCGCCCAGAAGGCTTGGTCCTCTGTGGACAGTTCGGCAGTATCGGTGAGCCAGTAGTGCTGCCGCTGGAACGCGTAGGTCGGCAGTTCGGCGTGCGCTTCGGCGGGCAGGAACGATGTCCAGTCGACGTCGACGCCGTGGACGTGAACAGTGCTCAACGCCGTGAGCAGTGCTCTCTCTTCAGAGCGGTCTCGTCGTAGAGCACTGATCGCGATTCCGTCGACCATCGCACTGAGGACACCGTCGGGCCCCAGCTCCAGGAACACGCCCACCCCGGCGGCTTCCAGCGTCGAGATGCCGTCGGCGAACCGGACCGCCTCCCGCACGTGCCGGACCCAGTAGTCCGCCGTGAACGGCTCCGCGAGAGCACCGCTCACATTCGAGATCACCGGTATCGTCGCAGAGCGGTGATCCAGAGACTCCGCGACCGCGCGGAACTCCTCCAGCATCGGATCCATCAACGGCGAATGGAACGCGTGGCTCACCTTGAGGCGCTTGGTCTTGGGGAACTGCGCCGCGATCGCCAGGACCGCGGTCTCGTCGCCGGAGATGACCACCGACTCCGGGCCGTTGACCGCGGCGATGGAGACACCCTCGGTGAGGGTGATCTCAGACTCGGGGGCCGCGATCGAGACCATCGCCCCGCCCGTGGGGAGGGCTTGCATCAGGGAGGCACGGGCGGCGACCAGGCGGCAGGCGTCTTCGAGGGACAGGACTCCGGCGACGTGGGCGGCGGAGATCTCGCCGATCGAGTGCCCGGCAACGAAATCCGGGCGGATGCCGAACGATTCGACCAAGCGGAAGAGAGCAACCTCTACTGCGAAGAGTGCGGGCTGGGTGAACTCTGTGCGGTCGAGCAGCTCTGCGTCGGTGAAGGCATCGCGGAGAGCCGGATCGAAGTGGGTGAGAACCGCGTCGAAAGCCGTGGCGTAGACCGGGAAGCGGGCGTAGAGCTCCTGCCCCATCCCGACCCGCTGCGCGCCCTGGCCCGTGAACAGCACCGCCAGTCCGCCCGGCACGACACTGCCGTGCACCAGGTTCGGGGCGCTCCCGCCGGCCGCGAGGGCTTCGAGCCCGGTCCGCATCTCGGCCGCCGAAGCACCGATCACCACGGCCCGGTCCTCGAACGCCGTGCGGCCGGTCAGCAGTGCCGCTCCCACGTCCGGCAGGGCGGCGTCCGTCAACGGCACCAGCGCCGAAGCCTGTGCGCGCAGGGCGTCCGAGCCGCGGGCCGAGACCAGCCACGGGACCGGGCCGGTCACCGCGGTCGAGGTCGGCTCGGCGGGTTCCACCCCTTCGAGGATCACGTGGGCGTTCGTGCCCGAGATCCCGAACGACGACACCGCGGCCCGGCGCGGCCGGTCGGACGGCCACTCGCGGGCCGAGGTGAGCAGTTCCACCGCGCCCGCGGACCAGTCCACTTGGGACGACGGCTCGCCGGCGTGCAGCGTGCGCGGCAGCACGCCGTGCCGCATCGCCTGCACCATCTTGATCACGCCCGCGACGCCGGACGCCGACTGCGTGTGGCCGATGTTCGACTTCACCGAACCCAGCCACAGCGGGGTTTCCCGCTCCTGGCCGTAGGTTTCGAGCAGCGCCTGCGCTTCGATCGGGTCGCCGAGCGAGGTTCCCGTGCCGTGCGCTTCGACGACGTCGATGTCCGATGTGGACAGCCGCGCGGCCGCGAGGGCGGCGGTGATGACCCGGCGCTGGGAGGGGCCATTGGGGGCGGTGAGGCCGTTGGACGCGCCGTCGGAGTTCACCGCCGAGCCGCGCAGGACCGCCAGTACCGGGTGCCCGAGGCGCCGCGCGTCCGACAGCCGCTCGACCAGCAGCAGGCCGACGCCCTCGGCCCAGCCGGTGCCGTCGGCGGCGTCGGCGAACGCCTTGCAGCGCCCGTCGGCCGCGAGGCCGCCCTGCCGGTCGAACTCGGCGAACGTGCCCGGGGTGGCCATCACGGTGACGCCGCCGGCGATCGCCAGGGTGCACTCCCCGCGCCGCAGTGCCTGGGCGGCGAGGTGCAGGGCGACCAGCGACGACGAGCACGCCGAGTCGATCGTGACCGACGGTCCCTCCAGCCCGAGGTGGTAGGACAGCCGCCCGGACAGCACGCTGCCCGCGGTGCCGGTGAGCAGGTAGCCGGCGACGTCTTCGTCCCCGCCGGAGCCGGTGCCGTAGCCGGACGCGGCCCCGCCCACGAACACGCCGGTGCTGCTGCGCTTCACCGACTTCGGCGTGATCCCGGCCCGTTCCAGCAGCTCCCACGACGTCTCCAGCAGCAGCCGCTGCTGCGGGTCCATGGCGAGGGCCTCGCGGGGCGAGATGCCGAAGAACGCCGGGTCGAACTCGGCGGCGCCGTAGAGGAACCCGCCCTGGAACGACCCGGCGGGCCAGCCGCGGTCGGCCGGGAAGCCGCCGATCGCGTCGGTGCCGCTTTCGACCAGCTGCCACAGGTCCTCGGGCGAGCCGACGCCGCCGGGGTAGCGGCAGCTCATGGCCACGATCGCGATGGGCTCCCGGTCCCGGGCCTCGACGTCGGCGAGCCGGTCGCGGGTGTCCTTCAGATCGGCCGTGACGAACTTGAGGTAGTCACGGAGTTTCTGCTCGTTGGCCATGGCCGCCCCACTGTCTTTCACGAGGTCCGGAAGGTGCTGTCGATGAAGTCGAAGAGCTCGTCGTCGCTGGCGTCGCCGAGGTCGGTGCCGGCCCGGTCACCGTCCAGCTCGCTCCAGCGCGCGAGGAAGCCCTTCAGGCGCGCGGTGATCTCGCCGCGCGCGGAGATCCCGGCCAGGTCCGTCTCGGTGACGGTCTCGAACGCGGCTTCGAGCCGGTCGAGCTCGTCGAGCAACCGGATCCGGTCCGGCTCGGCCGGGCCGCCCAGCCGCCGGTCGAGCTCCTCGGCCAGGTCGGCCGCGGTCGGGTGGTCGAAGGCCAGCGACGCCGGCAGGCTCAGCCCGGTCCCCGCGGCGAGCCGGTTGCGCAGCTCGACCGCCATCAGCGAGTCGAAACCGAGCTCCTTGAACGCGCGCTCGGGCCCGATCGCCTGCGCCGTGTGCCCGAGCACGCCCGCGACCTGGTCCAGGACCAGCGTGAGCAGCGCCTTCGGCCGGTCCGCGGCCGGCATCGAAGCGAACCCGCTCTCCTCGGGCTCGGCTTCGGTCAGCGCGGCCCGCACCGCCGGGAGGTCGGCCAGGACCGGCCGGGGCCGGGCCGCGGTGAACACCGGCGCGAACCGGGCCCAGTCGACGTCGGCGACGACGACGGCGGTGTCGTCGGCCGCGAGCGCCCGGCGGAAGGCCGTGACGCCGAGCGCCGGGTCCATCGGCGGGAGGCCGCGCCCGCGCAGCATTCGCACCGCGCCGTCGTCGGCCGCCATCCCGGACTCGGCCCACGGGCCCCAGGCGATCGCGGTCGCGGTGAGCCCGCGGCCACGGCGTTCCTCGGCGAGCGCGTCCAGGAACGCGTTCGCCGCGCCGTAAACCGCCTGCTCGCCGCTGCCCCACACGCCGGAGATCGAGGAGAACAGGACGAACGCGTCCAGGTCGCGGTCGCGGGTCAGCTCGTCGAGGTGCCGGGCGCCGGCCACCTTCCCGGCCAGCACCGCGGTCACCTCGTCGGGCGTGATCGCGGTGAGCGGGCCGTTCTGGCCGGTGCCGGCGGCGTGCACCACCGCGGTCAGCGGCAGATCCGCCGGGATCGCCGCGACGACCTTCGCGAGGGCGTCCCGGTCGGCCGCGTCGCAGGCGGCGAGGGTGACGCGGACGCCGAGGGCGGACAGCTCCGAGGCCAGCTCGGCCGCGCCCGGCGCCTGGGCGCCGCGACGGCCGGTCAGCACGAGGTGCTCGGCGCCGGAAGCGGCCAGTTCGCGGGCGACCGCCGCGCCGAGCGCGCCGGTGCCGCCGGTGACCAGCACCGTGCCGCGCGGCCGCCAGTCCCGCGTCGCCCCGGCCGGGGCGGGGGCGAGCCGCCGGGCGAAGACGCCGTCCGGACGGATGGCGACCTCGTCCTCGGTGCCGTCGGCCAGCACGGCCGCGAGCCGGGCCCCGGCCGCCGCGTCGAGCGTCTCGGGCAGGTCGGCGAGGCCGCCCCAGCCGGACGGCAGCTCCAGGGCCGCGATCCGGCCGAAGCCCCAGGTCGTCGCCTGGCCGGGCCGGGTCACGTCCTTGACCGCGCCCCGGGTGAGGCACCACAGGCGGGCCGGGACGCCGGAGTCGGCGAAGGCCTGGGTGAGCACCAGGTTGGCGGCGAGCCCGGCCTCGGCGTCGCCGTCGACGGCCAGCAGCGACACGACTCCTTCGACGCCGGCGTGGTCGCGCAGCAGCGTCGTCAGCGCGGCCCGGTCGAGGCGACCGGAGTCGACCACGGGCTCGGCGCCGTGCGCGGCCAGCGCCTGCGCCACCTCGCCGGCGAGGTCGTCCGCGCCGAGGACGAGCCAGCGGCCGGTCAGCCGTCCGGTGGTCTCGGCCAGCGGACGCCAGGTGACGCGGTAGCGCCAGGCGTCCACAGTGGACGACGAGCGCCAGCGGCCGAGCGCCGCCATGGCGTGGTCGTCCAGTCCGAGGTCGCCCGCGTCGACCGCGGCCCAGAAACCCCGGTCGCCTTCGGCCGGCGGCGCGGGCTCGAGCCAGAACCGCGACCGCTGGAAGGCGTAGGTCGGCAGCGCGGTCCGCCGGGCGCCGGCGAGCAGGGCTCGGGCGTCGAGCGGGAAGCCGGCGACCCGGAGCCGGGCGAACGCCGTGACCAGGGCGCGCGGCTCGTCCTCGCCGTCCCGCAGCGTCGGTACCGCAGGGAGATCGGTGCTCTCGGCCGCCATCGCGGACAGCACGCCGTCGGGGCCGAGCTCGAGGAACGTGCTCGCGCCCTGCTCGGCGAGCGTCGTCACCGCGTCGGCGAAGCGGACGGCTTCACGCACGTGCCGCACCCAGTACTCCGCGGTGTACGGCTCGGCGAGAGCACCGCTCACATTCGAGATCACCGGAATCTCCGCCGGGTGGTACGTCAAGGTCTCGGCCACCGCGCGGAACTCGGCCAGCATCGGGTCCATCAGCGGCGAGTGGAAGGCGTGGCTGACGCGCAGCCGCTTGGTCTTCACCCCGCGCCCCGCGAACTCCGCGGCGAGCGCGAGCACCGCGGTTTCCTCGCCCGAGAGCACGGTGCTGTGAGGACCGTTGACCGCCGCGATGCCGACGCCGTCGCCCGGCAGCTCGGCCCGGACGTCGGCCTCGGGAGCGCCGATCGCGACCATCGCGCCGCCCTCGGGCAGCGCCTGCATCAGGCTCGCGCGGGCGGAGACCAGCGCGCACGCGTCGGGCAGCGACAGCACGCCGGCGACGTGCGCGGCGGCCAGCTCGCCGATCGAGTGCCCGGCCACGAAGTCCGGCCGGACGCCCCAGGACTCGACGAGCCGGAACAGCGCGACTTCGAGGGCGAAGATCGCGGGTTGCGCGTAGCCGGTGCGGTCGAGCAGATCCGTGTCGATGACCTCGTGCAGCGGCAGGTCGGTGTCCAGCAGTGCGGAGATTTCGTCGAAGGCTTCCGCGAAGACCGGGAACCGCGCGTACAGCTCGCGGCCCATCCCGGCCCGCTGCGCGCCCTGGCCGGTGAAGAGCACCGCCAGCCGGCCCGGGTTCCCGCTGCCGGTGAGCGCGCCGAGGTCGCCGCCGGCGATCGCGGCCAGCCCGGCGAGCAGCTCGGCGCCGGTCTCCCCGACGACGGCAGCACGGTGCCCGAGGTCGGCGCGGGTGGTGGCCAGGCTCAGCGCGACGTCGGCGGGCACGTCCTCGCCGAGGAACTCGTGCAGCCGGGCGGCTTGCGCCCGCAGCGCCGCCGGGCTCTTGGCCGACAGCACCCACGGCACCGGCCCGGAAACCGGCTCGCGCTCCTCGACCTCGACGGGCGGTGCCTGCTCCAGGATGGTGTGCGCGTTGGTGCCCGAGATGCCGAACGACGACACCCCGGCCCGCCGGGGCCGGTCGGAAGTCCATGCGCGCGACTCGGTCAGCAGCTCGACCGCACCCGCCGTCCAGTCCACATGGGACGAAGGCGCGTCGACGTGCAACGTCCGCGGCAGCACGCCGTGGCGCATCGCCTGCACCATCTTGATGACGCCCGCGACCCCCGCGGCGGCCTGGGTGTGACCCAGGTTGGACTTCACCGAGCCGAGGTACAACGGCGTCGAGCGGTCCTGGCCGTAGGTCGCCAGCAGCGCCTGGGCTTCGATCGGGTCACCGAGCTTCGTCCCGGTGCCGTGCGCCTCCACCGCGTCCACTTCGGACGGAGCAAGGCCGGCGTCCGCGAGGGCCGCCTTGATCACCCGCTGCTGCGAGGGACCGTTCGGCGCCGTCAAGCCGTTCGACGCGCCGTCCGAGTTCACCGCCGAACCCCGCACCACGGCGAGGACTTCGTGGCCGTTGCGGCGCGCGTCCGACAGCCGTTCCACCAGCAGCAGGCCGACGCCTTCGGCCATGCTGGTGCCGTCCGCGCCCTCGGCGAACGCCTTGACCCGGCCGTCTTCGGCCAAGCCGCGCTGCTGGCTGAAGGCGAGCAGGACGCCGGGGGCGGGCATGACCGTCACGCCGCCGGCGAGCGCCAGATCGCATTCGCCGCGCCGCAGCGCCTGCACCGCCAGGTGCAACGCCACCAGCGACGACGAACACGCCGTGTCCACCGTCAGCGACGGGCCTTCCAAGCCGAACACGTACGACAGCCGGCCCGACGCCACCGACGACGTCCCGCCGGTCATCAGGTGCCCTTCGAGGCCGTCGGTCGCCGCGCCCGCGCCGTAGCCGGAGGTGGCGGCGCCGACGAACACGCCGGTCCGGCTGCCCCGGGCCGACGCCGGGTCGATGCCGGCGCGTTCGAACGCCTCCCAGGTCGCTTCGAGCAGGAGCCGCTGCTGCGGGTCCATGGTGAGCGCCTCGCGCGGCGCGATCTCGAACAGTTCCGGGTCGAAGCGGTCGGCGTCCGGCACGAAACCGCCGTTGCGCGTGTAGATCCGGCCCGGCGTGCCGGGTTCCGGGTGGTAGAGCCCGTCGAGGTCCCAGCCGCGGTCGGCGGGGAACGGCGTGATCGCGTCGGCGCCCCCGGCCACCAGGGACCACAGGTCTTCGGGCGAGGCGACGGAACCCGGGTAGCGGCAGCTCATCGCGACGATGACGATCGGGTCGTCCCCGCTCGGCCCGGCGTGGACCTCGGCGGCCGGTTCGACGGCGCCGCCGAAGAGCTCGGTCCGCAGCAGCGCCACGAGCGCCGCCGGGGCCGGGTGGTCGAACACCAGCGTCGCCGGCAGCCGCAGGCCGGTCGCGGCGCCGAGGCGGTTGCGCAGCTCGACGGCGGTCAGGGAGTCGAAGCCGAGTTCGGCGAACGAGCGGCCGGGCTCGATCTCGTCGGCGGTGTCGTGCCCGAGCACCGCGGCGACGTGGTCGCGGACCAGCTCCAGGAGCCGCCGGTCGCGCTCGGCGGCGGGCAGCACCCGCAGCCGGGCGGCCAGCCCGCCGTCGCCGGTGGTGGCCGCGGTGGCGGCCCGGCGGGTGGCGCGGACGAGCCCGCGCAGCAGCGGCGGCACCGGACCGTTCGCCGCCGAAAGGTCGAGCCGGGCCGGGATCGCGAGGGTTTCGCCGCGGGCGACGGCCGCGTCGAACAGCGCCAGTCCTTCGGTGTCGGACAGCCCGGTCATGCCGCCCCGCGACATGCGCGCCAGGTCCGCGGCGCCGAGGTGCCCGGTCATCCCGCTCGCCTCCGCCCACAGGCCCCAGGCCAGGGAGACGCCCGGCAGGCCGAGGGCCCGGCGGTGCGCGGCCAGTGCGTCGAGCGCGGTGTTGGCGGCGGCGTAGTTGCCCTGCCCGGCCGTGCCGAACACGCCGGCGGCGGCCGAGAAGAGCACGAACAGCGCCAGGTCCTGGCCGCGGGTCAGCTCGTGCAGGTTGACGGCGGCGTCGACCTTGGGCCGCAGCACGTCCGCGAGCCGCGCCGCGTCGAGGCCGGTGAGCAGGCCGTCGGCGAGGACACCCGCGGTGTGCACGACCCCGGTCAGCGTGCGGCCGGCCAGCAGCTCGGCCAAGGCGTCGCGGTCGGCGGCGTCGCACGCGGCGACGGTCACCTCGGCGCCCAGCGCGGTCAGGTCGGCCGCCAGCTCGGCGGCGCCCGGCGCGGCCGGGCCGCGGCGGCTGACCAGCAGCAGCCGCCGGACGCCGTGCGCGGTCACCAGGTGCCGCGCGATCCGCGCGCCGAGCGTGCCGGTGCCGCCGGTGACGAGCACGGTGCCGGCCGGGTCGAGCGGGCGCGGCAGGGTGACGACGTTCTTGCCGACGTGCCGGGCCTGGCTGATGAACCGGAACGCCTCCGGCACCTGCCGCACGTCCCAGGTCCGCCGCGGCAGCGGGGTGAGCGCACCGGCTTCGAACAGCCCGGCGAGTTCGCGCAGGATCTCCCGCAGGCGCTCGGGTCCGGCTTCGATGAGGTCGAACGCCCGGTAGACGACGCCCTCGTGGGTACGGGCCACTTCGTCGGCGTCGCGGACGTCGGCCTTGCCCATCTCGACGAACCGGCCGCCGCGCGGCAGCAGCCGCAGGGAAGCGTCGACGAACTCGCCCGCGAGGGCGTCGAGCACGACGTCGACCCCGCGCCCACCGGTCGCCGCGCGGAAGTGGTCCTCGAAGGACAGTGCGCGGGAGTCTCCGATGTGGACGGTGTCGAGGCCCAGTTCCCTGAGTACGTCGTGCTTCCCGGTGCTCGCGGTGGCGAACACCTCGGCGCCGTGGTGCCGGGCGAGCTGGACGGCGGCCATGCCGACGCCGCCGGCCGCCGCGTGCACGAGCACCGACTGGCCCGCGCGCAGGCCGCCGAGGTCGAACAGCCCGTAGTAGGCGGTGGCGAAGGCGACGGGCACCGACGCGGCTTCGGCGAAGCTCCACCCGGCCGGCATCGGGGTGACCAGGCGGTGGTCGGTCACGGCGACCGGGCCGAGCGCACCGGTGAACAGCCCGGTCACGCGGTCGCCGGCGGCGAGCCCGCGCACCCGGTCCCCCGTCTCGAGGACGACACCGGCGGCCTCGCCGCCCATCAGCGCCTGCCCCGGGTACATCCCGAGGGTGATCAGAACGTCGCGGAAGTTCAGCCCGGCCGCGCGGACTTCGACGCGGATCTCGTCGGGCCCGAGCTCGGCCCCGGCTTCCGGTGCCGGGAGCGTCGCGAGGCCGTCGAGGGTGCCGGTGCCGGTCGTGCCGACGCGCCAGTGCTCGTCCCCCGGCAGCGTCAGTTCGGCGGCCGGGCGGGCCAGCCGCGCGGCGAGCAGGGTTCCCGCGCGGGCGGCGAGCTGCGGTTCGCCGGACGCCAGCGCGGTGCCGATGGCGGCCGTGGCGTCGGACCGGTCGTCGAGGTCCAGGAGCACGAACCGGCCGGGGTTCTCCGACTGGGCCGAGCGGATCAGCCCCCAGGCCGGGGCCTGGGCCAGGCCGGGCACCGGGTCGCCGGGCAGCGCGGCGAGGGCGCCGGTGGTGAGCACGACCAGCCGGGCGGCGGCGAACCGCTCGTCCGCCAGCCACTCCTGCGCGGTCGCGAGGACGTGCGCGGCGACGGCGTGCGGGCCGGTGCCGGCGACCGGCAGCACCACGGCGTCCGGTACCTCGGCGAGGTCGCCGAGGGCACCCGAAAGCCAGGTGAACCCGGGCACCTCACCGGTCGCGGTCACCGGTGCCCACTCGGTGCGGAAGAGCGCGTCCGGTACGTCGTCCACTGTGGACGCGACCTGGAACGCCAGCGAGCCGATGCCGGCGACCGGGTGGCCGGCCGGGTCGGTGGCCAGGACCGACACCGCGTTCGGTCCCGCCTGGCTCAGCCGGACCCGCAGGGCGGTGGCCCCGGCCGCGAACACGCTGACGTCGGTGAAGGCGAACGGGAGCCGAGCCTGGCCGTCGTCGGGGAAGAACGCGCCGAGCCCGAGCGCGTGCAGGGCGGCGTCGAGCAGGGCGGGGTGCACGGCGAACGCGTCGGTAGCGGGCAGCTCGACCTCGGCGAACACCGCACCGTCGAGCCGCCAGGCGGCGCGCAGGCCGCGGAAGGCGGGCCCGTAGTGGTAGCCGGCCTCGGCGAGGGCGGTGTAGTGGCGCTCGACGTCGAGGGCTTCCGCGCCGGCGGGCGGCCACTCGGCCAGCGTCCCGGGTTCCGGCGCGCCGGGGGCCAGGACGCCTTGGGCGTGCCGGGTCCAGCGCGCGCCGGGGCGGTCCGGGCGCGAGCTGATGGTCAGGCCGCGGCGGCCGTCCTCGCCCGGTGCCTCGACGACGACCTGGAGCTGGACGCCGCCGGTGGCGGGCACGGCGAGCGGCGCGCCGAGGGTGAGCTCTTCGACGGTGCCGCAGCCGGTGTGGTCGCCCGCGTGGACGGCGAGCTCGGCGAACGCGGTGCCGGGCAGGAGGGCGGTGCCGAGGACTTCGTGGTCGCCGAGCCACGGGTGCGTCTGCCGGGACAGCCGTCCGGTGAGGACGAGCCGGTCCTCCTCGGCGAGGGTGACCGCGGCGCCCAGCAGCGGGTGCTCGACGGCACCGAGGCCGAGCCCGGCGGCGTCGCCGGTGCGGGTGGCCGGGCGGGGCCAGTACTGCTTGCGCTGGAAGGCGTACGTCGGGAGGTCGACGACCCGGGCGGCCGGGAAGGCCGGCGTCCAGTCGACGGCGACGCCGTGGACGTGGGCTTCGGCGACCGCGGTGTGGAAGCGGGTCAGGCCACCGTCGTCGCGGCGGAGGCTTCCCAGCGCGACGACGTCTTCCCCGAGCGCCATGGTCAGCACCGGGTGCGGCGACGCCTCGATGAACGTGCCGAACCCTTCGCTCTTCAGCCGCTCGATCGCGGTGTCCAGGCGGACCGTGCTGCGCAGGTTCGTGTACCAGTACTCGGCGTCGACCCGCTCGTTCCACTGCCCCGTCACCGTCGAGAGGAACGCGATCGTGCCTTCGCGGGGCGTGATCGGGGCGAGGACCGCTCGCAGCTCTTCGCGGAGTTGCTCGACCTGCGCCGAGTGGGAGGCGTAGTCCACCGGGACGCGCTTGGCGCGGATGCCGTCGGCTTCGCAGGACGCGATCAGCTCCTCGAGGGCCCGGGGTTCGCCGGAGACCACGACCGCGGCGGGGCCGTTGACCGCGGCGATCGAGAGGCCGCCGGTCAGCCGTCCTTCGACGGTTTCGCGGCCGGCGGCCACCGAGACCATGCCGCCCCGCCCGGCGAGGGCGAGGATCGCCTTGCTGCGCAGCGCGACCACCCGCGCACCGTCCTCGAGGGACAGTGCGCCGGACACCACGGCCGCGGCGATCTCCCCCTGCGAGTGGCCGACCACCGCGTCCGGGACCACCCCGAACGAACGCCACAGCTCCGCGAGGGAGACCATCACCGCGAACAGCGCGGGCTGGACCACGTCGACCCGGGTCAGGGCTTCGACGTCGTCGAGGACCTCTCGCAGCGACCAGTCCGCGAAGGGGCTCAGGGCGGCCGCGCATTCGTCGAGGCAAGCGGCGAACACCGGGGCGGCGCTCGCGAGTTCGAGGGCCATCCCGGCCCACTGGGAACCCTGGCCCGGGAACACCAGCGCGACCTTGCCGGGCGCGTCGGCCACCCCGGTGACGACGTCCGCCGCCGGGGTGCCCTCCGCCAGCGCGGCCAAGCCGGCCGGGAGGTCGCCGACCACGACCGCGCGGTGCGGGAGCCGGGCCCGGGTGGTCGCCAGGGAGAACCCGATGTCGGCCGGCGCACCGGCCACCCCGAGCAGCGCCCGCGCTTGACCGCGCAGGGCGTCGGCCGAGCGGGCGGAAAGCACCCACGGGACCGGTTCCGTCGCGGGGCTCGGCGCGGTTTCGGGCTGGGGAACGGCTTCCAGGACGGTGTGCGCGTTGGTGCCGCTCATGCCGAACGACGACACCGCCGCCCGCAGCGGCCGGTCGGCCGTCCACTCGCGCGATTCCGTCAGCAGCTCGACCGCACCGGCCGTCCAGTCCACATGGGACGAAGGCGCGTCGACGTGCAGCGTCCGCGGCAGCACGCCGTGCCGCATCGCCATGACCATCTTGATCACGCCGGCGACACCGGCCGCCGCCTGGGTGTGGCCGATGTTGGACTTCACCGAACCCAGGTACAGCGGCGTCGAGCGGTCCTGGCCGTACGTCGTTAGCAGCGCCTGGGCTTCGATCGGGTCACCGAGCGTGGTTCCGGTGCCGTGCGCTTCGACCGCGTCGACGTCCGAAGTGGACAGACCGGCGTCGGCCAGCGCGGCACGGATGACCCGCTGCTGGGCCGGGCCGTTGGGGGCGGTGAGGCCGTTGGAAGCGCCGTCCTGGTTGACCGCCGAGCCGCGGACCACGGCCAGTACCCGGTGACCGTTGCGCTCGGCGTCCGACAGCCGCTCGAGCAGCACCAGGCCCGCGCCTTCGCCCCAGGCCGTGCCGTCCGCGGCCTCGGCGAACGCCTTGCAGCGGCCGTCCGCGGCGAGCCCGCGCTGGCGGCTGAACTCGACGAACGTGCCCGGCGTGGCCATCACGGTCACGCCGCCCGCCAGCGCCATCGAGCACTCGCCCAGGCGCAGCGACTGGACGGCCAGGTGCAGCGCGACCAGCGAAGACGAGCACGCCGTGTCGACCGAGACCGCCGGACCCTCCAGCCCAAAGGTGTAGGCCAGGCGGCCCGAGGCGACGCTCGCCGCGTTGCCGGTGGCGATGTGCCCTTCGAGGGCGTCGGCCGAGCCGAGGAGCAGCGTCGTGTAGTCGTGGCTGTTGGTGCCGGCGAACACACCGGTCCGGCTGCCCCGGACCGAAGCCGGGTCGATGCCCGCGCGCTCGAACGCTTCCCACGTGAGCTCCAGCAGGAGGCGCTGCTGCGGGTCCATCGCGAGGGCCTCGCGCGGCGAGATGCCGAAGAAGCCGGCGTCGAAGCCGCCCGCGGCGTCGAGGAACGCGCCCTCGGTGACGCTCACCGAGCCGAGCCGCGAGGGGTCGGCGTCGTACAGGTTCTCCAGGTCCCAGCCGCGGTCGGCCGGGAAGCCGGAGACCGCGTCCGCGCCGCCGGACACCAGGCGCCACAGGTCTTCCGGCGACGCGATCCCGCCCGCGTACCGGCAGCTCATCGCGACGATGGCGATCGGCTCGTCGGCGGCCGCGGCCACCGTCGTGGTGGTTTCGGCGGCGGCGTCGCCCAGGACGCCGGCCCGCAGGTGGGCGGCCAGCGCGGCCGGGGTCGGCCAGTCGTAGACGAGCGTCGCGGGCAGCGCGAGCCCCGTCTCCGCGCGCAGGGCGTCCCGCAGCTCGATCGCGGTCAGCGAGTCGAAGCCGATCTCCTGGAAGGCGCGGTCCGGCGCGACGGCGGCCGCGCTCGCGTGCCCGAGCACCGCGGCGGCCTGGTCCCGGACGAGCTGCAGCAGCACCTCGTCGGCGACCGCCGGGGACAGCCCGCGCAGCCGGGCGACGAGACCTCCGGTCGCGGGGGCGCCCGGCTCGGGGACGGCGCCGGGGATCCCGGTCAGCAGCGGGCTCGGCCGCCGCGAGGTGAAGGCGGCGGCGAACCGCGGCCAGTCGACGTCGGCGAAGGTGACGGTCGTGTCCCCGCCCGCGGCGCGCAGCAGCGCGGTCACGGCCACTCCCGGCTCCAGCGCGCGCAGCCCGCGGCGGAGCAGGTAGTCCTCGGCGTCGTTGTCGGCGGCCATCCCGCCGTCGGCCCACGGGCCCCAGGCCACGGCCGTGGCGGCGAGACCGCGGGCGCGGCGGCCTTCGGCGAGCGCGTCGAGGAAAGCGTTCGCGGCGCCGTAGAGCGCCTGCTGCCCGCTGCCCCACACCCCGGCGATCGAGGAGAACAGGACGAACGCGTCGAGGTCGGCGTCGGCCAGGAGCTCGTCGAGGTGACGGGCGCCGGCCGCCTTGGCGGCCCACAGTTCGGCGACCGCCGAGCCGTCCACTTCGGACAGCGGCGCGGACCGGACGACCCCCGCGGTGTGCACGACGGCGGTGAGCCCGGGGCTGACGCGCTCGATCAGCTCGGCGAGGAACTCCCGGTCGGCGACGTCGCCAGCCGCGAACGTCACCCGCACGTCCAGTTCGTCGGCCAGTTCGGCCGCGCCGGGGGCGTCGGCCCCGCGGCGGGAGACCAGCACCAGGTGGTCGGCGCCGTCCCGGGCGAGGCGGCGGGCGACGTGCGCGCCCAGCGCGCCGGTCCCGCCGGTGACGAGCACCGTGCCGCGCGGGGTCCACGCGGGGGCCGCGACCGGCTCGGCGGGTGCCAGCCGCCGCCCGAAGTCGCCCTCGGCGCGGAGGGCGATCTGGTCTTCGGCACCGTTCAGCCGGGCGAAGAACCGTGCCGCGGTGCCGGAGTCCACTTCGGACGGCAGGTCGAGCAGGCCGCCCCAGCGATCGGGCAGTTCGAGCGCGGCGGCGCGGCCGAGACCCCAGACGGCGGCCTGGCCGGGATCCGGCGCCGGGTCGGTTCCGGTGGCGCGAACGGCCCCGGAGGTGACGCACCACAGCGGGGCGCCGACCCCGGCGTCGGCGAGTTCACGCAGGAGGTCGACGGTCCGCTCGAGCCCGGCGCCGCTGAACACGACGACCGGCTCGGCGTCGCCGAGGGTGCCGTCGAACGGGATGACCCGGCCGTTCCAGCTTTCGAGGACGGCTGCCAGCTGCGGGGACGGGTCGACGACCAGGCAGTCGCCCTGGGGTGCGGCGGCTTCGGCGGGGTCCAGTGCGGTCCAGGTGACGCGGTACCGGCACGCGTCCGCGGCCGTGGCCTCGTCACGGCGTTGCCGCACGGCGGCCAGTGCGGGCCGCAGGGTGTCCTCGGGCAGGCCGAGTTCGGCGGCGAGCGCCGAGACGTCCACGTCGGCCTGCGGGGCGGGGGTGGGCCAGAACCGTTCCCGCTGGAACGGGTAGGTGGGCAGGTCGATCCGCGGGCCGGCGGGCAGGTAGGCGGCCCAGTCGACGGCGCCGCCGTGCACCCACACCCCGGCGAGGGCGGTCACGAGCGTCCGCTCCTCGTCGCGGTCACGCCGCAGCGCGGGGAAGGACGAACCCGGCACCATCGCGCTGAGCACCCCGTCCGGCCCCAGCTCCAGGAAGACCCGCACGCCCTCGGCTTCCAGCGCGGCCACCCCGTCGGCGAACCGGACGGCCTCCCGCACGTGCCGCACCCAGTAGTCCGCCGTGAACGACTCGGCGAGAGCACCGCTCACATTCGAGATCACCGGTATCGTCGCAGAGCGGTAGGTCAAAGCTTCGGCGACCGCACGGAACTCGCCGAGCATGGGATCCATCAGCGGCGAGTGGAACGCGTGGCTCACCGTGAGGCGCTTGGTTTTCGGGAACTGCGCGGCGATCGCCAGCACCTCGGCCTCATCGCCCGAAATGACCACCGACTCCGGACCGTTCACCGCCGCGATCGACACACCCTCGGTCAGCACGATCTCCGACTCGGGGGCCGCGATCGAGACCATCGCACCGCCCGAGGGCAGGGCCTGCATCAGCGACGCCCGCGCGGAAACCAGACGGCACGCGTCCTCAAGCGACAGCACACCGGCGACATGGGCGGCGGAGATTTCGCCAATGGAGTGCCCGGCAACGAAATCCGGACGGACACCGAACGACTCCACCAACCGGAACAACGCCACCTCGACCGCGAACAACGCCGGCTGCGTGAACTCCGTACGGTTCAGCAACTCAGCATCGTCGAAAGCCGAGCGCAGGTCAGGGAAGTGCCCACACACCTCGTCGAAAGCCGCGGCGTACACCGGGAACCGCGCGTACAGTTCGCTGCCCATCCCGATCCGCTGCGCGCCCTGACCGGTGAACAGCACCGCCAGCCGGGCACCCTCACGGACTTCGCCAGTGATCAGGTTCGGTTCGAGGACGACCGCCCGGTGCTCGAACGCCGTCCGGGTGGTGGCCAGCGCGCGGGCGATGTCCACCGGGTCGGCCGGCACCTCGGCGAGCCGGGAGACCTGCGCCTGCACCGCTTCCGGTGTCTTCGCCGACAGCACGAACGGCGTCAGCGTGCCGACCGGCGGCTCCGCCGGCACCGGCTCGGCGGGCGGGACGGCTTCGAGGATCGTGTGCGCGTTCGTGCCGCTGACCCCGAACGACGACACCGCGGCCCGCCGCGGCCGGTCACCCGAAGGCCACTCGCGGGCCTCGGTCAGCAGCTCGACCGCACCCGCCGACCAGTCCACATGGGACGAAGGCGCGTCCACGTGCAGCGTCCGCGGCAGCACCCCGTGCCGCATCGCCATGACCATCTTGATGATCCCCGCGACCCCGGCCGCGGCCTGGGTGTGCCCGATGTTCGACTTCACCGAGCCGAGCCACAACGGCGTCGAGCGGTCCTGCCCGTAGGTGGCCAGGAGCGCCTGGGCTTCGATCGGGTCGCCGAGGGTCGTCCCGGTGCCGTGCGCCTCGACGACGTCGATGTCCGAAGTGGACAGCCGGGCGCTGTCGAGCGCCGCGCGGATCACCCGCTGCTGGGACGGGCCGTTCGGCGCGGTCAGGCCGTTGGACGCGCCGTCGGAGTTGACCGCCGAACCCCGCACCAGCGCCAGGACTTCGTGGCCGTGGCGCCGCGCGTCCGAGAGGCGCTCCACGAGGAGCATCCCGACGCCTTCGCCCCAGCCGGTGCCGTCGGCCGCCTCGGCGAACGCCTTGACGCGGCCGTCCGGCGCGAGCCCGCGCTGCTTGCTGAACTCGACGAACGTGCCCGGTGTCGCCATCACGGTCGCGCCGCCGGCCAGTGCCAGGTCGCATTCGCCCTGCCGCAGGGCCTGCACGGCGAGGTGCAGCGCGACCAGCGACGACGAGCACGCCGTGTCGACGGTCAGCGAAGTGCCCTCGAACCCGAACAGGTACGACAGCCGCCCGGAGACGACGCTCGCCGCGTTGCCGGTGCCGAGGTAGCCCTCGACGTCCTCGGCCGACGAGCGCAGCAGCGTCAGGTAGTCCTGGCCGTTGGAGCCGACGAAGACCCCGGTCCGGCTGCCCCGGACCGAAGCGGGGTCGATGCCGGCCCGTTCGAAGGCCTCCCACGACGTCTCCAGCAGGAGCCGCTGCTGGGGGTCCATGGCGAGCGCCTCGCGCGGCGAGATCCCGAAGAACCCGGCGTCGAAGAGGTCGGCGTCGTGCAGGAAAGCGCCTTCACGCGCGTACGTCGTCCCCGGGCGGCCTTCGTCGAACAGCGTCGCGGTGTCCCAGCCGCGGTTGGCGGGGAACGCCGTGACGGCGTCACCACCGCGGGCCACCAGGTCCCACAGCCCTTCCGGCGAGCGCACGCCGCCGGGGAACCGGCAGGCCATCGCGACGATGGCGACCGGCTCGGTCGCCGCCTCGACGAGCTGCCGGTTCTGCCGCCGCAGCCGCTCGGCCTCCTTGACGGAGGCGCGCAGCGCGTCGAGCACCTTCTCGGGCGTGGCCATGGTTTCAGCTCCAGGGGTGGGTCATCGGGAATCGGTACCGTCCAGCGCCAGCCGCACCAGCGCTTCGGCGTCCAAGTCGTCCAGGTCGTCGCCGGCGTCGGTGGCGTCTTCGAGCCCGGCCAGCTCCAGCAGCGCCGACATCAGGCCGGCGTCGCGGAACTTGGCCAGCGGCACGGTGGCCAGCGCCGCCCGGATCCGGGCTTCTTCGGGGTCGGTCGCGGCGCCGGGCCGCAGGACTTCGAGGAGGTGCGCGGCCAGCGCGGCCGGCGTCGGGTGGTCGAAGACGACCGTCGCGGGCAGCGCCACACCGGCCGCCGCCGCGAGGCGGTTGCGGAACTCCACCGAGGTCAGGGAGTCGAAGCCCAGCTCGGTGAACGGCCGGGCCGCCGGGACGGCGTCGGCACCGCGGTGCCCCAGCGCGACCGCCGCTTCGGTGCGGACCAGGGTCAGCAGCGTCCGCTCGGCCTCCGCCGGGTCCAGCTCGGCCAGTTCGTCCTGCAGGGCTCCGTCGGCCACCGGCTCGGTTTCCACTGCTCGCCGCGCGTCCGGCACCCCGAGCAGCAGGGCGCTCGGCCGGGCTGAGGTGAACGCGGGCACGAACCGGTCCCAGTCGACGTCGGCCAGGGTCAGCGCGGTCTCGTCCCGCCCGACCGCGCCGGCGAGCGCGCGGACCGCGAGGGCGGGCCGCAGGGTCCGCAGGCCCCGGCGCCGCAGGTAGTCCTCGGCGTCGTGGTCGGCCGCCATGCCGCCGTCGGCCCACGGGCCCCAGGCGAGCGCGGTCGCGGTCCGGCCCGCGGCCCGGCGGCGGCGGGCGAGCGCGTCGAGGTGGGCGTTGGCAGCGCCGTAGGCGGACTGGCCGCCGCTGCCCCAGACCCCCGCGATCGACGAGAACAGCACGAAGGCGTCCAGTTCGGCGTCGCCGAGCAGGGCGTCGAGGTTCTCGGCGCCGGCGACCTTGGCGGTCAGGATGCCCGCGAAGGGCCCGAGGTCCGCGTCTTCCAGCGGGGTCGCTCCCCCGGTGCCGGCCGCGTGGACGACGGCGGTGAGGTCGGCGCGGATGCCGTCGAGCACTTCGGCGAGCGCGGCGCGGTCGGCGACGTCGCACGCCGCGATCGTCGCCTCGGCACCCAGCGCGGTCAGCTCGGCGAGGAGGTCTTCCGCGCCCGGCGCCCGCCTGCCGCGGCGGCTGGTGAGGACGATCCGGTCCGCGCCGGCGGTCGCGAGCCAGCGGGCGACGTGGGCGCCGAGCGCGCCCGTGCCGCCGGTGACGAGCACCGTGCCGCGCGGCTGCCACGGCCGTCCGGCGGGGGCGCCGGTGACCGGGACGAGCCGCCGGACGAGCCGCCCTTCCCGCAGCGCGACCTGGTCTTCGGCCGGGTCGGCCAGTGCCTGGACGAGCAGTTCCCCGGTCCGGTCGTCGAATTCGGCGGGCAGGTCGACCAAGCCGCCCCAGGCGGCCGGGCGGTCGAGGGCGGCGCTGCGGCCGAGGCCCCAGACCTGGGCCTGGACGGCGTCGGGGGCCGCGTCGGCGGGCCCGGTC
The DNA here is from genome assembly GCF_041346945.1 of Amycolatopsis sp. cg9. Classification (NCBI taxonomy): domain Bacteria; kingdom Bacillati; phylum Actinomycetota; class Actinomycetes; order Pseudonocardiales; family Pseudonocardiaceae; genus Amycolatopsis; species Amycolatopsis sp. cg9. Next base: position 10,261,354 of record NZ_CP166850.1, read on the forward strand.
GCGACGGCATCGCGAGTGAGTGTCCACACCGGAATGTCGTTGACCGCGCGGAGGAGGGCGAGGGTCGCCGCCACCCCCGCCGGGACGACGTCGGTTCCCGGCGTAAGCGCCAGCAGGGACAGGACGGCGTCGGCTTCCACTTCGGCCAGATCGGCTTCGGTGGGGTCGTCGAGCCGGGTGACCGCGACGCCGTGCGCGGTGAGCGCCGCGGCGATCCGGTCGCCGAGCGCGGTTTCCGCGGCCGGGACGGCCAGCAGCCAGGTGCCCCGCGGCGCCGCACCGGTTTCCCGGGCCGGTTCCCAGGTGACCCGGTAGCGCCACGAGTCCACAACGGACTCTTCGTCGCGCTGGCGTCGCCAAGTCGACAACGCGGGCAGCAGCGCGGTCAACGACTCGCGCTGGTCCTCGTCGATCGCCAGCGCGCCGGCCAGCTCGCCGATGTCCGCGCGTTCGACCGCCGACCAGAACGCGGAGTCCGCCGCGGGTGCGGGGGCGGCCGGCTCGAGCCAGAAGTGCTCGTGCCGGAAGGCGTAGGTCGGCAAGGCCACGCGCCCGGCGGGCCCGAAGACCGCCGAGAGGTCCGCGGCCGCGCCGTGCGCGAACAGCGTCGACAGCGCGGTCAGCGCCGCCGCTTCCTCCGGCCGGTCGCGCCGCAGCGACGGCACGACCACGACGTCCCCGGTCACGGTGTCGCGGGCCATCGAGCTGAGCACGCCGTCCGGGCCCAGCTCCAGGAAGAAGCGGGCACCTTCGGCTTCGAGCGTCGCAATGCCGTCGGCGAACCGGACGGCTTCCCGCACGTGCTCCACCCAGTAGTCCGCGGTGAACGGCTCCGCGAGAGCACCGCTCACATTCGAGATCACCGGTATCTCCGCCGGGTGGTAGGTGACCTTGTCAGCCGCCGCGCGGAACTCGTCGAGCATCGGGTCGAGGTGCGGCGAGTGGAAGGCGTGGCTGACGCTGAGCCGCTTGGTCCGCACGCCGCGGCCCGCGAACTCCGCGGCGAGGGCGAGGACTTCGGGCTCGTCGCCGGAGACGACGACCGAGGCCGGGCCGTTGATGGCCGCGATCGACACCCGGTCGCCCAGCAGCGGCCGCACCTCGGCCTCCGGCGCGGCGATCGACACCATCGCGCCGCCCTTAGGCAGCGCCTGCATCAGCGCGGCACGGGCCGAGACGAGCAGGCACGCGTCTTCGAGGGAGAACACGCCGGCGACGTGCGCGGCGGCCAGCTCGCCGATCGAGTGCCCGGCGACGAACGCCGGCCGGACGCCCCACGACTCGAAGAGCCGGTACAGCGCCACTTCGACGGCGAACAGCGCCGGCTGGGTGAAGCCGGTCTCGTCCAGGCCCGGCGCGTCGCCGAAGACGACGTCCCGCACCGGCACGGTGAACTCGGCGCAGATCCGGTCGAACGCCGCCGCGAAGACCGGGTACCGGTCGTACAGCTCGCGGCCCATGCCGGCCCGCTGCGCGCCCTGGCCGGTGAACAGCACGGCGAGCTTGCCGGGCGACGCCGTGCCGCGGACCACGCCGGGTGCCGCTTCTCCGGCGGCCAGCGCGTGCAATCCGGAAAGCAGGTCCTCGCGGCTGCCGCCGAGCACGACCGCGCGGTCGTCGAAGCGGGTGCGGGCGAGCAGGGCGCCGGCGACCGCCACCGGAGAAGCGTCGGCGACCGCCGCCGCCAGCTTGCGGGCCTGGGCCCGCAACGCCGGTTCGCCCTTCGCCGACAGCGCCCAGGCGACCACCGGCGGCTCCGGCGCCGGGAGCGGCGCGGGTGCCGGGTCTTCGGGCAGTTCCAGGATGGCGTGGGCGTTGGTGCCGGAGATGCCGAACGCCGAGACCCCGGCCCGGCGCGGGTGCCCGGTGGCCGGCCACGCCCGCTGCTCGGTGAGCAGCTCGACCGCGCCGGCGTCCCAGTCCACCCGGGACGAAGGCGCGTCGACGTGCAGGGTCTTCGGGAGCACGCCGTGGCGCATGGCCATGACCATCTTGATCACCCCGGCCACGCCCGCGGCCGACTGCGTGTGCCCGAGGTTCGACTTCAGCGAGCCCAGCCACAGCGGTTCTTCGCGGTCCTGGCCGTAGGTCGCCAGCACCGCCTGCGCCTCGATCGGGTCGCCGAGGGTCGTGCCGGTGCCGTGCGCTTCCACCGCGTCGACGTCCGAAGTGGACAGACCGGCGCTCGCCAGCGCCGCGCGGATCACGCGCTGTTGCGAGGGTCCGTTCGGCGCGGTCAGGCCGTTCGAGGCGCCGTCGGAGTTGACGGCCGAACCGCGCAGGATCGCGAGGACTTCGTGGCCGTTGCGCCGGGCGTCCGACAGCCGCTCCAGGACGACCATGCCGGCGCCTTCGCTCCAGCCGGTGCCGTCGGCCGAGTCCGAGAAGGCCTTGCACCGGCCGTCCGGGGACAGGCCCCGCTGCCGGCTGAACTCGACGAAGATGTCCGGCGTGCCGAGGATCGCGACACCACCGGCCAGCGCGAGGTCGCATTCGCCCTGGCGGAGGGCCTGACCGGCCAGGTGCAGCGCGACCAGCGACGACGAGCACGCGGTGTCCACGGTGACCGCCGAGCCCTCCAGGCCCAGGTGGTAGGCGACCCGCCCGGACAGCACGCTGCCCGCGTTGCCGGTCATCAGGTGCCCTTCGACGCCGTCCGCGGCGGACGTGGAACCGGCGGCGTAGCCCGAGTGCGCGGCGCCGACGAACACGCCAGTGTTGCTGCCGCGCAACGTGCCCGGCTCGATCCCGGCCCGCTCGAAGGCTTCCCACGAGACCTCCAGCAGCAGCCGCTGCTGCGGGTCCATCGCGAGCGCCTCACGCGGCGAGATCCCGAAGAAGGCCGCGTCGAACTGCGCGGCGCCGGGCAGGAACCCGCCGCCCGAGGCGTAGAACGTGCCCGGGTGCGCCGGGTCCGGGTGATACAGCTCGTCGACCGGCCAGCCGCGGTCGGCCGGGAACCCGCCGATGGCGTCGCGGCCCTCGGCGACCAGCCGCCACAGTGCGTCGGCCGAATCGACGTCGCCGGGGAAGCGGCAGCTCATCGCCACGATCGCGACCGGGTCGTCCACCCGGCTCCGCGCCCGGCCGACCGGGGCCGCCACGGGTGCCGCGCCGGCCAGTTCGCCGTGCAGGTACCCGGCCAGCACCTCGGGGCTCGGGTAGTCGAAGACGAGCGTCGCGGGCAGCGTGCGACCGGTCGCGGTGGCGAGCCGGTTGCGCAGCTCGACCGCGGTGAGCGAGTCGAACCCGCTGTCCTTGAACGCCTTCGCGGGGTCGATGGCGTCGGGGCTCGCGTGCCCCAGCACCGCCGCGACGTGCTTGCGGACGAGGTCCAGCAGCTTGCTCGTGGCTTCCTCGGGGGCCAGGCCGGCCAGCCGCGCGGCCCAGCCGTCGTCGGCGACGGCGGCCCGCGCGCTGCGGCGGACCGGGGTGCGCACGAGCCCGCGCCACAGCGGGGCGAGGTCGTCCGCGGTGCGCAGCGCGGCCAGGTCCACGCGCATCGGCACGGCGACCGGCCGGCCGAGCCCGATCGCGGCGTCCATCGCGGCGAGTGCGTCCTCTGTGGACAGCGGCCGGATGCCGGCGCGCTCGATGCGGCCGCGGTCGCGGGCACCCAGCTTGCCGGTCATCGCGCTGCTGAGCGCCCACTGGCCCCAGGCGAGGGAAACCGCGGGCAGGCCCTGGGAACGCCGCCGGGCGGCCAGCGCGTCGAGGGCGCTGTTCGCCGCGGCGTACCCGCTTTGCCCGGCCGCGCCGACGATCCCGGCGACCGAGGAGAACAGGACGAACCAGGCCAGGTCGTGGTCCCGGGTAAGCCTGTCGAGCGCCTCCGCACCGTCCACTTTGGCGCGGAGCACGGCGGAAACCCGTGCCGGTGTCTGCGCTTCGAGCACGCCGTCGTCCAGTACGCCGGCGGCGTGCACCACCCCGATCAGCGGCTGCCCGGCGGGGATCGCCCGCAGCACGTCCGCCACGAAACCGGGCTCGGCCACGTCGCCGGCGGCCACGACCGCCTCGACGCCGAGCGCGGTCAGTTCGTCGATGAGCCCGGCGGCACCGGGCGCGGCCGCGCCCCGCCTGCCGACGAGCACCAGCCGCTCGACGCCGGGGCGCCGGGCGAGGTGCCGGGCGACGGCGGCGCCGAGCGTGCCGGTGCCGCCGGTGACGAGCACGGTGCCTGCCGGTTCGGGCCGCGGCAGCGTGAGCACGTTCTTGCCGACGTGCTTGGCCTGGCTGACGAACCGGAAGGCGTCGGCGGCGCGGCCGAGGTCCCAGGCGCGCACCGGCAACGGCGTCAGCTCGCCGCGGCCGAACGCGGCCAGCAGGTCGGCGAGGATGGCGGCGATCCGGTCCGCACCGGGGTCGCCGAGGTCGAAGGTGTGGTAGCCGGCGCCCTCGCGGACGTCGGTCTTGCCCAGTTCCACGAACTGCCCGCCGGGCTTGAGCAGCGCCAGCGAGGCGTCGGTGAACGCGCCGGTCAGCGAGTTCAGGACGACGTCGACGCCGCCGCGGAACTTCTCGCGGAAGTCCAGGGTGCGCGAGCTGGCCAGGTGGGCGTCGTCGAGGCCGAACGAGCGCAGCACGGCGTGCTTGCCTTCACTCGCCGTCGCGAACACTTCGGCGCCCTTCCACCGGGCCAGCTGCACCGCGGCCATCCCGACGCCGCCGGCCGCCGCGTGCACGAGCACGGACTGGCCGGGTTCGAGGCCGCCGAGGTCGAACAGGCCGTAGTAGGCGGTGACGAACGCGACCGGGACGGTCGCCGCCTCGGCAAACGTCCACCCGGCCGGGACCGCGGCCAGCCGGCGCGCGTCGGCGGTGGCTCGCGGCGCGAAGGCGTCGTCGATCAGGCCGAACACGCGGTCCCCGACGGCGAGGTTCCGAACCCCGTCGCCGGTCTCGACGACCACCCCGGCGGCTTCGGAACCGAGGCGGGCCCCGGGATCCGGGTACATGCCGAGGGAGATGAGCACGTCGCGGAAGTTCAGCCCGGCGGCGCGGACCTCGATCCGGACCTCGCCCGCGCCCAGCGGCGCTTCGGTCGTTCCGGTCAGCGCCAGGCTGTCGGTCGTGCCGCCGCCGGTGGTGACGAGCTGCCAGGAGTCGCTCGCAGGCGTCAGCGGCACGCCGGTCGCGCGGACCAGCCGCGGCGCCGACGCGGTGCCTTCGCGCAGGACCAGCTGCGGCTCGCCGAAGGTGTCCACAGTGGACAGGAGTGCTTCGGACCGCGGGTCGTCGTCGACGTCCACCAGGAGGAAGCGGCCCGGGTGTTCCGACTGCGCGGACCGCACCAGCCCGGCCGCCGCGGCCGCGGCGAGGTCACCGTCGGCCGCGCCGCGGGTGACGACGACGAGCCGGCCCGGCCGCTCTTCGGCGAGCCAGGTCTGCAGGCGCTCCAGGACCCGGCCGGCGGTCTCGTGCACGTCACCGTCGGGCACCCGGGCGAACCCGAGTTCCTCGCGCGGGGCCCCGGGTTCGGCGGTGACCTCGGTCCGGACCTGCTCGAAGAGCGTGTCCGGGACGGTGGCCGCGGCGGGGGCGACCGCGCGCAGCAGCAGCGAGCCGACGCTCACCACCGGGGCGCCGGTGGCGTCCCACGCGGTGAGCGCGACGGCGTTCTCCCCCGCCGGCGACAACCGGACCCGCAGCTCGGTGGCACCGGCGGCGTGCACGGCGGCCCGGGTGAAGGAGAACGGGACCCGGGCCGAGCCGTCGTCGGGCGTGACGATGCCGAGGCCGAGCGGGTGCAGCGCGGCGTCGAGCAGGGCCGGGTGCACCGCGAACCCGGCGGCGTCGAACGGTTCCGGCAGCGTCACTTCGGCGTAGACGTCGGTGCCGTCCCGCCAGACGCGGGTGAGGCCGCCGAAGGCTTCTCCGTAGGCGAAGCCCATCGCGGCCAGCCTGGGGTACAACCCGGCGATGTCGACCGCTTCGGCCCCCGCCGGCGGCCATTCGTCCGCACTTTCACGTGAAAGTGCGGACGAGCTGACGCTGCCGGTGGCGTGCTGGGTCCAGTCGGCGCCGGCGCTCCGCGAGTGCACCGCGATCGGGCGGCGCCCGGCGGTGTCGGCCGGGCCGGCCGACACCTGGACGGTGACCGCGCCGCGGGCGGGCAGCACCAGCGGGGCGGCGAAGGTCAGCTCGTCGACGACGGCGCAGCCGACCTGGTCACCGGCCTGGACGACGAGTTCGAGCAGCGCGGTGCCGGGGACGAGCACGGTGCCCGACAGCGCGTGCCCGGCCAGCCAGGGGTGCGTCTCCAGCGAGAGGCGTCCACTGAGGACGGTGCCTTCGTCGCCGGCGAGGTCGACGGCCGCGCCGAGCAGAGGGTGTTCGAGCGCGCCGACGCCGACGGCCCCGAGGTCGCCCCGGGCCGCTCCGGCGCGCGGCCAGTAGCGCTCGCGCTGGAACGGGTAGGTCGGCAGGTCGACGCGGCGGCCGCCGGGGAAGAACGCGGCCCAGTCGACGTCGACTCCGTGAACGTGAGCGGTGCTCAAAGCCGTGAGCAGTGCTCTCTCTTCAGCGCGGTCTCGTCGTAGCGCACTGATCGCGGTTCCGTCGACCATCGCGCTGAGCACGCCGTCCGGGCCCAGCTCCAGGAACACACCGACGCCTGCGGCTTGCAGCGTGGAGATGCCGTCGGCGAACCGGACGGCCTCGCGGACGTGGCGGACCCAGTAGTCCGCCGTGAACGGCTCGGCGAGAGCACCGCTCACATTCGAGATCACTGGTATCTCGGCGGGGTGGTAGGTGAGGGACTCGGCGACGGCGCGGAACCCGTCGAGCATGGGGTCCATCAGCGGCGAGTGGAACGCGTGGCTGACGGTGAGGCGCTTGGTCTTCGGGAACTGCGCCGCAATCGCCAGGACCGCGGCCTCGTCGCCGGAGATGACGACCGACTCGGGGCCGTTGACCGCGGCGATCGAGACGCCCTCGGTCAGCACGATGGCCGACTCGGGGGCCGCGATCGAGACCATCGCCCCGCCCGCGGGCAGGGCCTGCATCAGGGAAGCGCGCGCCGAGACCAGACGGCAGGCGTCCGCCAGGGACAGCACCCCGGCGACGTGCGCGGCGGAGATCTCGCCGATCGAGTGCCCGGCCACGAAATCCGGGCGGACGCCGAACGACTCCACCAGGCGGAACAGGGCCACCTCGACGGCGAACAGCGCCGGCTGGGTGAACTCGGTGCGGTTCAGCAGCTCGGCGTCGGCGAGGGCGTCGCGCAGGGCCGGGGTGAAGTGGGCGAGGACGGCGTCGAACGCGGCGGCGTAGACCGGGAACCGGGTGTAGAGCTCCTGGCCCATCCCGACGCGCTGGGCGCCTTGGCCGGTGAACAGCACCGCCAGCAGGGCGTCCGGGTCGGCCGTGCCGGTGACGATGTCGTCGCCCAGCCGCACCGCGCGGTGGCCGAGGCGGGCTCGGGTGGTGGCCAGTGAGAAACCGAGGTCGACCGGGTTCGCGTCCGGCAGGCCACTGATCAGGGTGTCGAGCGCCGCCGCGTCGTGGGCGGAGAACACCTGGGGCAGCAGTGCGTCGGTGGGCTCGGGGTCCGGTAGCGGTTCGGCGGCCGGCGCCTGCTCCAGGATCGTGTGCACGTTGGTGCCGCTGACGCCGAACGCCGAGACGGCGGCGCGGCGCGGACGGTCGCGCTCCGGCCAGCCGCGGGCTTCGGTGAGCAGCTCGACGGACCCGGCCGTCCAGTCCACTTGGGACGAAGGCGTGTCGACGTGCAGCGTGCGCGGCAAGACGCCGTGCCGCAGGGCTTCGACCGTCTTGATGACCCCGGCCATCCCGGCCGCGGCCTGCGTGTGGCCGAGGTTGGACTTGACCGAGCCGAGCCACAGCGGCTCCTCGCGGTCTTGGCCGTAGGTGGCCAGGAGGGCCTGCGCCTCGATCGGGTCGCCGAGCCGGGTACCCGTGCCGTGGGCTTCGACCGCGTCGACGTCCGAAGTGGACAGTCCGGCGTTCGCCAGCGCGGCCCGGATGACCCGTTGCTGCGAAGGACCGTTCGGAGCGCTCAAGCCGTTGGACGCGCCGTCCTGGTTGACCGCCGAGCCGCGTACGACGGCGAGGACCTGGTGGCCGTTGCGCTCGGCGTCCGAGAGGCGCTCCAGCAGGATCAGGCCGACGCCTTCGCCCCAGCCGGTGCCGTCGGCCGCGTCGGCGAAGGCCTTGCAGCGGCCGTCCGCGGCCAAGCCGCGCTGACGGGCGAACTCCAGGAACGCCATCGGCTTGGCCATGATCGCCACGCCGCCGGCCAGCGCCAGCGAGCACTCGCCCTGCCGCAGCGCCTGGCTCGCCAGGTGCATCGCGACCAGCGCCGACGAGCACGCGGTGTCCACCGTGACGGCGGGGCCTTCCAGCCCGAAGGTGTAGGACAGCCGTCCGGACATCACGCTGGGGGCTTCGCCGGTGAGCAGGTACCCCTCCGAACCGGACGGTCCCTGCTCGAGGTTCGAGCCGTAGCCGGAGCTGCTGGCCCCGACGAACACGCCGGTCGCGCTGCCGCGCAGCGAAGCCGGGTCGACGCCCGCGCGCTCGAACACCTCCCACGCCGTTTCCAGCAGCACGCGCTGCTGCGGGTCCATCGCCAGCGCCTCCCGCGGCGAGATGCCGAAGAAGCCCGCGTCGAAGTCGGCCGCGCCGGTCACGAACCCGCCGACCTCGGCGAACTCCGTGTCACCGAAGGAACTCAGGTCCCAGCCGCGGTCGGCCGGGAACGCGGTCAGCGCGTCGACGCCGTCGGTCACCAGGCGCCAGAGGTCTTCCGGCGAGCGCACGCCGCCGGGGAAGCGGCAGCCCATCGCGACGATCGCGATCGGTTCGTCGGTGGCGGCGGCCGAGGTGACCACCGCGGTTTCGGTGCGGCCCAGCAGCAGCCGGTGCAGTTCGGCGGCGAGCGCGGCCGGGTTCGGGTGGTCGAACACCAGTGTCGCGGGCAGCGTCAGCCCGGTCGCCGCGTTGATCCGGTTGCGGACCTCGACCGCGGTCAGCGAGTCGAAACCCAGCTCCCGGAACGCCCGGCCGGCCGGGACCGCGGTCGCCGAGTCGTGCCCGAGGACCGACGCGGCCTCGCCGCGGACGAGGTCCAGCAGCAGCCGGCGGGCCTCGGCCTCACCGAGTTCCGCGACGCGGCGGGCGAGCGCCGGGCGCTCGGTTTCCGGCTCGTCGGCGGCTTCGAGCAGCGCCCGGACCTCGGGGATGTCTTCGATCAGCGGCCGCCGCCGCGACAGCGTGAAGCCGGGCGCGAACCGCGCCCAGTCGACGTCGGCGACGGCCAGGAACACCTCACGCGCGTCGAGGGCCTGGCAGAGCGCCTCCACCGCGGCTTCCGGTGCCATTTCGCGGAGCCCGCGGCGGCGCAGCTGGTCCTCCAGCTCGACGTCGCCCGCCATGCCCCCGCCGCCCCAGAAACCCCAGGCGACCGAGGTGGCGGCGGCCCCGCGGGCGCGACGCTGCTCGGCGAGGGCGTCGAGGTAGGCGTTGCCCGCGCCGTACGCCCCCTGGCCGCCGGAGCCCCAGACACCGGCGTTCGAGGAGAAGAGCACGAAGGCGTCGACGTCGTCGCCGAGCAGCTCGTCCAGGTTCCGGGCGCCCGCGACCTTACCGCCGATGACGTCGGCGAACTCGGCCGCGGTGGTCTCCCGCACCGGGGTCGCCTGCGGCAGCCCGGCGGCGTGCACGACCGCGCGCACCGGCTCGCCGAGACCGGCCAGCAGCGCGGCGAGCGAGTCGCGGTCGGCGACGTCGCACGCGGCGATCGTGACCCGCGTCCCGAGCGCGGTCAGCTCGGCTTCGAGGTCGGCCGCGCCGGGCGCGTCCGGGCCGCGGCGGCTGGTGAGCACGAGGTGCTCGGCGCCGTCGGTGGCGAGGCGGCGGGCCACGTGCGCGCCCAGCGCCCCGGTGCCGCCGGTGATCAGGACCGTGCCGCGCGGCTTCCAGCGCTCGGCCGGCGGGGTGAAGGGGGCGCGGACCAGGCGCCGGGCCAGCAGCCCCGACGGCCGGATCGCGACCTGGTCTTCATCGTCCACACCGGACAGCGCGGCGGCGAGCAGACCCGCGGTCGCGGCGTCCGGCTCCGCGGGCAGGTCGAGCAGCCCGCCCCAGATCCCGGGCAGTTCGAGCCCGATCACCCGGCCCAGGCCCCACGTCATGGCCTGCGCGGGACGGAGATCGATCCCGCCGCGGGTCAGCAGCCACAACGGCGTCTCGCCGTCGGCCATGGCCTGGGCCAGCGCGAGGTTCGCGGTGGCGCCGGCGGGCAGGAAGTCCGCCTCCGGCGCCGGGGTTTCGTCGAGCGCGAGCAGCGACACGACCCCGGCGTACCCCTCCCCGCCGGTGAACTCCGGGACGACGACCGGCTCGGCGCCGTGGGCCGCCAAAGCCGCCGGGACACCGCAGTCTTCGTGCCCGGCCGGGACGACGACCAGCCAGCGCCCGGACAGCTCCGGCGTGGCCGGCGTGCCGACGGGCTTCCACTCGACGCGGTAGCGCCACGAGTCCACTTCGGACGCGGCGCGGGTCCGGTCGCGCCAGCGGGTCAGCGCGGGCAGCACCTCGGCCAGTGTGCTCCCGGGCGTGACGTCGAGGGTGCCGGCGACCGCGTCGAGGTCGAGGCCGTCGACGGCGGCCCAGAAAGCGGCGTCCACCGGGTCGGCGGCCGACTGCGGCGCGACCCCCGCGTCCAGCCAGTAGCGGCGGCGCTGGAAGGCGTAGGTGGGCAGGTCGACGCGGTGGGCGCCGGGGAACGCGGGCGTCCAGTCCACGACGACCCCGCGCACGTGCGCCTCGCCGAGCGAGCGCAGGAACCGCTCGTACCCGCCGTCGTCGCGGCGCAGCGAACCGAGCGCCTCGACGCCGTCGGCCTCGCCGATCGCCATCGTCAGCACCGGGTGCGGCGAGGACTCGACGAACGTGCCGAACCCTTCCGCGGCCAGCGTGGCGACGGCGACGTCGAGCCGGACGGTCTCGCGGAGGTTGGTGTACCAGTACTCGGCGTCCAGCTCGGCGCCGTCGATCCAGGCGCCGGTGACGGTCGAGAAGAACGCGATGTCGCCGGTCCGCGGCCGGATCGGGGCCAGCACACCGAGGAGTTCCCCGCGCAGCTGCTCGACCTGCGCCGAGTGGGAGGCGTAGTCGACGGGGATCCGCTTGGCCCGCACGCCGTCCGCCTCGCACGCGGTGATCAGCGCGTCCAGTGCGCCGGGCGTACCCGAGACGACGACGGCGGCCGGGCCGTTCACCGCGGCGATCGACAGCCCGCCGGTCAGCCGCGCTTCGACCGCGGCCAGTGGCGCGGCGACGGAAACCATGCCACCGCCGCCGGCGAGCGCCAGGATCGCCTTGCTGCGCAACGCGACCACCCGGGCACCGTCCTCGAGGGACAGTGCGCCGGAGACGACCGCGGCGGCGATTTCCCCCTGCGAGTGCCCCACGACCGCGTCCGGCACGACCCCGAAGGACCGCCACAGCTCGGCCAGCGACACCATCACGGCCCACAACGCGGGCTGCACGACGTCGACCCGCGCCAGCTCCGAAGCGTCGGCCAGCACGTCCCGCAGCGACCAGTCCACAAAGGATGACAACGCGGCGGCGCACTCGTCGAGCCGCGCCCCGAACACCGGCGACGACCCGGCCAGCTCCAGCGCCATGCCCGCCCACTGCGAACCCTGCCCGGGGAACACGAGCGCGGTCCGGCCCGTGCCGGCGGTCCCGGTGACCACGTTCGGCGCCGGAATCCCCTCCGCCAACGCGGAAAGACCGGTCAGCAGCGCGTCCCGGTCTCCGGTGACCACCGCGCGGTGCGGGAAGGCGGTCCGGGAAGTGGCCAGCGAGAAGGCGAGGTCGGCGACGTTGTGCTCACCCGCTCGCCCCTGCAGCGCAAGCGCTTGCGCCTGCAGTGCCTCGGGCGACTTGGCCGACAGCACCCACGGCACCACCGGCGGCTCGGGCGTCGGCTCGACGTCGGCGACGTCGCCCTGCTCGAGGAGCACGTGGGCGTTGGTGCCGGAGATGCCGAACGACGAGATCGCGGCCCGGCGCGGCCGTGGCCGCTCCCACGGGCGCGGTTCGCCGAGCAGGCGCACCGCGCCGCTGTCCCAGTCCACGTGGGACGACGGCGTTTCCGCGTGCAGCGTCCGCGGCATCAGCCCGTGCCGCAGCGCCTGCACGGTCTTGATCACCCCGGCGACCCCGGCGGCGGCCTGGGCGTGGCCGATGTTCGACTTGAGCGAGCCGAGCCACAGCGGCTCCTCGCGGTCCTGCCCGTAGGTGGCCAGCAGCGCCTGCGCCTCGATCGGGTCGCCCAGCGCCGTGCCGGTGCCGTGCGCCTCCACGAGGTCGATGTCCGAAGTGGACAGACCGGCGTCGGCCAGTGCCGCGCGGATCACGCGCTGCTGGGCCGGTCCGCTGGGGGCGCTGAGGCCGTTCGAAGCGCCGTCCTGGTTCAGCGCGCTGCCCTTCAGCACGGCGAGCACCGGGTGCCCGAGGCGCCGCGCGTCGGACAGCCGCTCGACCAGCACGATGCCCGCGCCTTCGGCCATGCCCATGCCGTCGGCACCGGCGCCGAACGCCTTGCAGCGCCCGTCCGCGGCCAGGCCGCGCTGGCGGCTGAACGCGGTCAGCGACGCCGGCGTCACCATCACCGCGACCCCGCCCGCGAGGGCGAGCGAGCATTCACCGCGGCGCAGGGCCTGCGCCGCGAGGTGCAGCGCCACCAGCGACGACGAGCAGGCCGCGTCGATCGTGAGCGCCGGGCCTTCCAGGCCGAGGGTGTAGGCGACCCGGCCGGACAGCACGCTCGACACGCTGCCGGTGAGCAGGTGCCCTTCGAGGCCGTCCGGGATGTCGCGCATCCGGGCGTGGTAGTCCTGGTAGTTCGCGCCGACGAAGACACCCGCGGACTCGCCGCGCAGCGTGGCCGGGTCGATCCCGGCGTGCTCGATCGCCTCCCACGAGATCTCCAGCAGCAGCCGCTGCTGCGGGTCCATCGCCAGCGCCTCACGCGGCGAGATGCCGAAGAAGCCGGCGTCGAAGTCGGCGACGTCGTGCAGGAAGCCGCCGTGGCGGACGGTCGAGGTGCCCTGCTCGTCGGCGTCGCCGCCGAACAGCTTCGCCAGGTCCCAGCCGCGGTCGGTGGGGAACCCGGAGATGGCGTCGCGGCCTTCGGCGACGAGGGTCCACAGGTCGTCGGCGGACCGCACGCCGCCCGGGTACCGGCAGCCCATGCCGATGATCGCGATCGGGTCGTCGGCGTTCGCGACCCGGGTCGACGCGACCGCTTCGGTGCGCGTGCCGAGCACCTGGTCCCGCAGGTGCGCGGCGAGCCGCTGCGGTGTCGGGTGGTCGAAGACCAGCGTCGCGGGCAGCCGCAGGCCGGTCGCGGCGGCGATCCGGTTGCGGACGTCCAGCGCGGTCAGCGAGTCGAAGCCGAGGTCGGTGAACGGCCGGTCCGGCTCGACGGCGGCGCCGTTCGCGTGCCCGAGCACCGCGGCGGCCTGGGCGCGGACCAGTTCGAGGAGCTGCCGGTCGGCTTCGTCGCCGGACAGCCCGGCGAGCTGCGCCGCCAGCGCCGGCGCCTCCGCGGCGGGCGCCTTCGCGGTTTCCTTCAGCCGCTTGACCTGCGGCAGGTCGTCGAACAGCGGCCGGGCCCGCCCGGCGGTGAACACCGGCAGGAACCGCGCCCAGTCGACGTCGGCGAGCACCGCGAAGGTCTCGTCGTGGCCGAGGGTTTCGTGCAGCGCGGCGACGGCCGTGGCCGGGTCCATCAGCGGCAGGCCGCGCCGGGCGAGCTGCCCGGTGTCGACGCCTTCGGACATCCCGCCCCGGCCCTCGATCTCGGTCGGGGCCCAGACGCCCCAGGCGATCGACGTCGCGGTCGCGCCCCGGGCCCGGCGCCGCTCGGCGAGGGTGTCGAGGAAGTTGTTGGCCGCCGAGTAGCCGGCGTGGTCGCCGCTGCCCCAGACGCCGGCGATCGAGGAGAACAGGACGAACGCGTCGAGGTCGTCGCCGAGCAGCTCGTCCAGGTGACGGGCGCCGGCGACCTTCGCCCGGACGACCTCGGCGAACCCGGGCAGGGTCGTCTCGGTCACCGGCAGGAGCTCGACCGTGCCCGCGGCGTGGAAGACCGCGCGGACCGGTTCGCCGAGGTCCGCCAGCAGCGCGGTGAGGGCGGCGCGGTCGGCGACGTCGCAGCGGGCGAGCGTGACGCGGGTGCCGAGCGCTTCCAGCTCGGCGGCCAGTTCGGTGGCGCCGGGCGCGTCCGGGCCGCGGCGGCCGGTCAGCACCAGGTGCGACGCGCCTTCCCCGGCGAGCCAGCGGGCGACGTGCGTGCCGAGCGCCCCGGTGCCGCCGGTGACGAGGATCGTGCCTTCGGGCCGCCACCGCGCCGGCCGGGCCTGCTCGCCCTTGCCCGCGGGGTGCAGCCGCCGGACCCGGACGCCGCCGGGCCGCACGGCGAGCTGGTCTTCGGCACCGCGCGCGGCGAGGATCCGGCCCAGCTGGTCCAGTTCGGCGGCGGACGGACCGGCGGTGAGGTCGACGAGACCGCCCCAGCGGTCGGCGTGCTCCAGCGCGAGCACGCGCCCGAGGCCCCAGAGCAGCGACTGCTCGATGCCCGGCAGCTCGTCGGCGGGGCCGGTGCGGACCGCGCCGCGGGTCAGCACCCACAGCGGCGCGCCGATCCCGGCGTCACCGAGGGCCTGGGCGAGGACGAGCGTGAGGATCAACCCGGCCGGGCTCTCGGGGAACTCCGGGTGCGGCCGTTCGTCACTCGCGAGCAGCGAGACGACGCCGTCGTACGGCCCGGCGAAGCGCTCGGCCAGCGCGGCCCGGTCGGTGTCGGTGAGCACGAGGGTCTCGACGTCGGCGGTGCGGGCCAGCGCGTCGACGACGTCCTGGCCGGAGCCGTCTTCGCCGCGCACGACCAGCCAGCGCCCGGACGGCGCGGCGGCGGGCAGGTCGGCGGGCTTCCAGGTGATCCCGTACCGCCAGGAGTCCACGGTGGATTCCGTGGTGCGGCGCCGCCGCCACTTCGCCAGGGCCGGGAGGACCTCGTCGAGCGGGGTGTCGACGGAGACGCCGAGGGTGCCCGCGAGGTCCGCCGGGTCGTCGCGGTCGACGACGTCCCAGAACCGTGCGTCGGCGGGCGCGACCCGGCCGCCGTGGCCGTCCTCGGTGTGCAGCCAGAAGCTTTCGCGCTGGAACGCGTAGGTGGGCAGGGCGACGCGGCCCGCGCCGGGGAACGCCGGGGTCCAGTCGACCTCGACGCCGGCGCAGTGCGCTTCGCCGAGCGCCAGCTGGAACCGGGCGAGCCCGCCGTCGCCGCGGCGCAGGGTGCCCAGCGCGGTCGCGGTCTCGCCGATGGCCATCGTCAGGACCGGGTGCGGCGACGCCTCGACGAACGTGCCGAAGCCGCGCTCGGTCAGCGCGCGGACGGCGTCGTCGAGCAGCACGGTGCCGCGGAGGTTGGTGTACCAGTACGTCGCGTCCAGCTCGGCGCCGTCGGCCCAGTCGCCGGTGACGGTGGAGAAGAAGCCGGTTCCGGCGGTCCGCGGCGCGATCGGGGCGAGCACGCTCAGGAGCTCGTCGCGGATCTCTTCGACCTGCGCGGAGTGCGACGCGTAGTCCACCGGGATCCGCTTGGCGCGGACGCCGCCGGCCTCGCAGGCCGCGATCAGCGCGTCCAGAGCCCGGGGTTCGCCCGAGACCACCACCGCGGCCGGGCCGTTCACCGCCGCGATCGAAAGTCCCTCGGTCAGGAGCGCCTCGACGGTCTCCCGCGAGGCGGCCACCGAAACCATGCCCCCGCGCCCGGCCAGCGCCAGGATCGCCTTGCTGCGCAACGCGACCACGCGAGCACCGTCCTCGAGGGACAGCGCACCCGACACCACGGCGGCCGCGATCTCACCCTGCGAGTGACCCACGACCGCGTCCGGGACGACGCCGTGCGAACGCCACAGCTCGGCCAGCGACACCATCACGGCCCACAACGCGGGCTGCACGACGTCGACCCGCGCCAACGCGTCGGCGTCCGCGAGAACATCACGCAGCGACCAGTCCACGAAGGACTCCAGAGCCGCCGCGCATTCGTCGAGCCGGGCCGCGAACACCGGCGCCGACTCCGCCAGGTCCAGCGCCATCCCGGCCCACTGCGAGCCCTGCCCCGGGAACACCAGAGCGACCTTGCCGGGCTTCGCGGCCACGCCGGTCACCACGGAGTCGTCCGGTGCGCCGGCGGCGACCGCGGCGAGCCCGCGGAGGAGTTCGCCCCGGTCGTGCCCGACCACGACGGCCCGGTGCTCGAACCGGGCCCGGGTGAGGGCCAGGGAGCACCCGACCTCGGCCGGCCCGAGGCCGTCCACCGCCGGCATCAGCGCCGCGGCCTGCGCCCGGAGCGCTTCCGCGGTCCGACCGGAGACGACCCACGGCACGACCGCCCCGGCCCCCATGCGCCCCAATGTGGCGTTCGGTGCGTCCAGCGCACCCAACGCCACATTGGGGCGCTCTGGGGCGGCTTCGAGGATCGCGTGCGCGTTGGTCCCGCTGATGCCGAACGACGACACCGCCGCGCGACGCGGGTGGTCGCGCTCGGGCCATTCGACGTCTTCGGCCAGCAGCCGCAGCGTGCCGTCGGACCAGTCCACTTCGGACGTCGGGCGCTCGGCGTGCCGCGACTTCGGCAACGTCGAGTGCTGCAGCGCCAGCACGGC
Organism: Amycolatopsis sp. cg9; assembly: GCF_041346945.1. Classification (NCBI taxonomy): domain Bacteria; kingdom Bacillati; phylum Actinomycetota; class Actinomycetes; order Pseudonocardiales; family Pseudonocardiaceae; genus Amycolatopsis; species Amycolatopsis sp. cg9. Next base: position 10,278,066 of record NZ_CP166850.1, read on the forward strand.
CTTCATGACGCCGGCGACGCCCGCCGCGGCCTGCGTGTGCCCGATGTTCGACTTCACCGAACCCAGCCAGAGCGGCTGCTCCGGCGACCGGCCGCGCCCGTAGGTCTCCAGCAGCGCCTGCGCTTCGATCGGGTCGCCCAGCGGTGTCCCGGTGCCGTGGGCCTCCATCAGGTCGACCTGGCTCGCCGCCACCCGGGCGTTGGCGAGCGCGTCGAGGATGACCCGTTCCTGCGACGGCCCGTTCGGCGCGCTCAGCCCGTTCGACGCGCCGTCGGAGTTGACCGCCGAGCCGCGCACGACCGCGAGCACCGGGTGCCCGTTGCGCTGCGCGTCGGAAAGCCGTTCCAGCACCAGCATCCCGGCGCCCTCGGCGGCGCCGAACCCGTCGGCGTCGGCGGAGAACGGCTTGCACCGGCCGTCCGGGGAGAGGGCCCGCTGCCGGCTGAGCTCGATGAGGATGCCCGGCGTCGCCATCACGGTCACGCCGCCGGCCAGCGCCAGCGAACACTCGTCGCGGCGCAGCGCCTGCACCGCCCAGTGCAGCGCGACCAGCGACGACGAGCACGCGGTGTCGACGGTGACCGCGGGGCCCTCCAGCCCGAGGACGTAGGCGATCCGGCCGGAGGCGACGCTGGTGATCGTGCCGGTGAGCAGGTGCCCCTCGACCGACTCGGGCACCTTGTGCGAGCTCGGCACGTAGTTCTGCTGCATGGCGCCGACGAACACGCCGGTGCGGCTCGACTTCAGCGTCCGCGGGTCGATGCCGCCGCGCTCGAGGGCTTCCCACGACGTCTCCAGCAGCAGCCGCTGCTGCGGGTCCATCGCCAGCGCCTCACGCGGGGAGATGCCGAAGAAGCCCGCGTCGAACCGGTCGGCGTCGTGCAGGAACGCACCGCCGCGCATGGAGAACGTACCCGGCCGCGACGGGTCCGGGTCGTACAGCGACGCGAGGTCCCAGTCCCGGCCGTCGGGCAGCTCGCCGACGACGTCCTCGCCGTCGGTCACCAGCCGCCACAACGCTTCCGGCGTCTCGATCCCGCCCGGGAAGCGGCAGCCCATGCCGACGATCGCGATCGGCTCGGTTTCCCGCGCCTCGAAGTCCCGCAACCGCTGCTTGGCCTGGCGCAGGTCCGCGGTGGCCAGCTTCAGGTAGTCGCGAAGCTTGTCCTCGTTCGACATGTGCCGTCAACTCCGTGCCTTGTCCGCGCCGCCGGGGTGGCGGCGCCGGCCCGACCCCGTCTCAGGACAGGTCGAGCTCTCGATCGAGCAGTGCGAAGATTTCGTCGTCCGACGCGGCGTCGAGCGGCGCGTCCCCGGCTTCGGGGCCGCCCGCGTCGTCCGCGCCGTCGAGCCGGAACAGCAGGTCGCGCAGCCGGACCTTGACCCGGCCGTGCAGCGGCGGCCCGCCCGCGTCGGCGAACAGCGCCTGCTCCAGCCGGTCGAGGCCGGCGAGGACGTCGGAGTCCTCGGTGGACGGTCGAAGCGCGTCGAGCAGGTGCCCCGCCAGCGCGTCCGGAGTCGGGTAGTCGAAGACCAGCGTGGTGCGCAGTTTCAGCCCAGTCGCCTCGGCGAGCCGGTTGCGCAGCGCCACCGCCGTGAGCGACTCGAAGCCGAGCTCGCTGAACGCGCTGTCGCCGCCGATCCCGGCGGCCGTCTCCCGGCCGAGCACCTCGGCGGTGTGCTCGCGGACCAGGTCCAGCACCAGTTCGGCGCGGGCGGGCTCGGGCAGCGAGGCCAGCCGCGCGGCGAACCCGCCCTCGGGAGCGCTGCGCGTGACCGGTTCGGTGTGCGGGGCGCGGACGTACTCCCCCGGCAGCGCGCCGAGGACGACGTTTTCGGCCGAGAAGACCGGCCGCCCCACGGTGTCGGTGGCCGCCACGGACACCGACTCCGGGCCGGTGGCCCGCAGCCGGACCCGCAACGCCGGCGCCCCGGCCGTGTGCAGGGCCAGCCCGCTCCACGACGACGCGAGCCAGCCTTCGGACTCCGCCGCGGCGGGGAACAACGCGACCGCCTGGAGCGCGGAATCGAGCAGCGCGGGGTGGATGCCGTAGCCAGCGCCGCCCCCGGCCTGCACCGGCAGCGCGACTTCGGCGAACAGCTCGCCGTCGAGCGACCAGGCGCCGGTGAGCCCGCCGAACTCCGGGCCGAGCTCGATGCCGTGCGCCCGCAGGCGGTCCCGCGCGGTCTGGGTGTCCTCGGCGGCGGCACCCGGCGGCGGCCATTCGACGGGCGGCTCGGCGCCGGCCGCCGCGCCCGCGGTCTCGGCCATGATCCCGGTCGCGTGCCGCGTCCACGGGCCGCCCTGGGCGGCGCCGACCGAGTCGGGCCGGGCGAACACGCCGATCCGGCGCGCCCCGGCGTCGTCGACCGGGCCGATCCGCACCTGCAGGCACAGCGCCTCTTCGGCGAAGACGACCGGCAGGTGCTGGGTGAGCTCTTCGATCCGGGCGCAGCCCAGTTCGGACGCCGCGTGCAGGATCAGCTCGACCAGCACCGCCGACGGCAGCACGGTCCGGCCGAACACGGTGTGCCCGGCCAGCCACGGCTGCTGCGCGGCGGACAGCCGGCCGGTGAACAGCCAGCCGCCGTCCTCGGCGAGTTCGACCGCCGCGCCGAGCAGCGGGTGCCCGGCGGCCAGCAGGCCGGCGGCGGCGACCGTGGCGTCCGAACCGGACTCCGGCAGCGTCACCGGCTCGGCACCGCCGGGGAAGGCCGCGGTCCAGTCGACGCCCACCCCGGACACGTAGGCCGCGGCCAGCGAGCCGAGGAACGAGCGCGGGCCGTCCTCACGACGGCGGATCGAGCCGAGCACCACCGCGCGGCCGTCGAGCGTGTCGATCGTGTCCTGCACCGCGACCGTGAGCACCGGGTGCGGGCTGATTTCGGCGAAGACGCCGAGCCCCTGCGCGACGAGCCCGCGGGTGGCCTCGTCGAAGCGGACCGGGTTGCGCAGGTTCCGGAACCAGTAGCGGGCGTCGAGCACCGAGGTGTCGAGCGGGCCTTCGGTGACCGTCGAGTGGAACGGGACGGCGGTGGACGACGGCGCGAGCGGGGCGAGGTCGGCCAGCAGCCGGTCGCGGATGCCGTCGATGTGCCGCGAGTGCGCGGCCAGCCCGACCGGGATGCGCCGGGCCCGCACGCCTTCGGCGGTCAGGTCGGCCAGGAGTCCTTCCACCGCACCGGAATCGCCGGAGACGACGACCCACGACGGCGCGTTCACGGCACCGATGTCGAGCCCGTCCCGGCCCGCCAGCCGCGACCGGACGTCGGCGACCGGCAGGGGGACGGAGATCATGTCGCCGCGGCCGGACAGCGTGGCCTGCGCCTGGCTCCACCGCGCGGCCACCCGCATGCCGTCCTGGTGGGACAGCGCGCCGGTCGCGCAGGCCGCGGCGACCTCGCCGAGGCTGTGCCCGACGACGGCGGCGGGTTCCACGCCGTGCGAACGCCAGAGGGCGGCCAGCGCCACCATCACCGCGAACAGCACCGGCTGCACGACGTCGGCCCCGTCGTCCAGCGTGGGCGCGCCGGGGCGGCCGTGCAGGACGTCCACAATGGACCAGTCGGCGAAGGCGGCGAGCGCGGCGTCGCAGCGCGCGATCTCCCCGGCGAACACCGGCGACCACTCCAGCAGGTCCAGGGCCATGCCCGGCCACTGCGAACCCTGGCCGGGGAACACGAACACGACCCGCTCGGCCCGCCGGGCGCTGCCGCGCACGACGTCCGGCGGGTTCTGGCCGGCCGCGAGGGCCTCCAGACCGCGCAGGCCGCCGTCGCGGCCGCCGGAGAGCAGCACGGCCCGGTGCGCCCGGCCGGTGTCCTCGGCGGCGACCGAGCGCGCGAACGACTCGAACGGCGTGTCGGGGTGCTCGGCGAGGTACCGGGCGAGGCGGTGGGCCTTCGACCGCAGGCCCGCCTTGCTGTCGGCGGAGACGATCAGGGGCACGACGTCGTGACCACTGCCGGTGTGCTCGTGCTCGGTCGTCAGGGTCGGGGTGGCCACTGCTTACCTCCGGGGTCGGGCGTCCGGCTCAAGGAAGACGCACGGAGAACGGGTTCCGGAACACGTCGCCCGGGTCCCAGCGCGCCTTGACCCGCTGCAGCCGCGGGTAGTTGTGCTGGTGGTAGAGCTCGTGCCAGGCCAGCCCGGAGCGGTTCCACCGCTCGTCCTGCACGTCGAAGTCCGGGTTGTTCACGTACGAGCCGTTGGTGCGCTCGTCGGGCACCGGCACGCCGCCGGTCCCGGCGTAGACGTCCGCGTAGAACTCGCGCAGCCAGGCCAGGTGCGCCTCGGGCTGCTCGGAGGCGTCCCAGTGCGTGGAGTAGACGAGCTTGAGGATCGAGTCGCGCTGCGCGATCGCGGTGTCGGCCGGCGACAGGGCGTTCATCTGCCCGCCGCAGCCGACGAACATCACGCCCGCGCGGTGGTTGCCGTAGTCCTCGCGCAGCAGGTGCCGGTAGATCTTGCCGGCCTGCTCGTCGGTGCAGCGCTTGCGCAGGTCGGCCGCCTTGATCTTGAAGCTCAGCGTGTGGTCGCCGCTGTCGGCGATCCCGCCCCACGACGTCGAGTGCAGCCACGGCAGCTCCTGGCGGCTGCTCAGCGCCGGGGCGACGCCGAGGTCCCGGCGGATCGCGGCCACGTAGTCGTCGAGCAGGCCGGCCGCGTTCGGGAGGGCGCTGTCGATCTGGGTCGACATGGCGACGAACTGCGAAGCCCGCGTCCCGCACCAGAGGCCGCTGTAGAGGTCGTCGTAGGGCGAACCGGGCGCGCTGTTGCGCTCGTACCAGTCGCCGTGGTTGCGCAGCAGGCGGGTGAACGCGGCTTCGTCGAGCATGTCCCACACCCAGACGTCCTGCTGCACCAGCAGCCGCGCGGGCGGGGTGGGCAGCAGCGCGGACGGGGCGCCGGTCACGCCGGGGATCCGCAGCCAGTAGCGCGTCACCACGCCGAAGTTGCCGCCACCGCCGCCGGTGTGGGCCCACCAGAGGTCGTGGTTCTCGTCGTCGGGGTCGCGGGTCGCGACCACCGCGCGGGCCGTGCCGCCGGCGTCGACCACGACGACCTCGACCGCGTACAGGTGGTCGGAGACGTAACCGAACTTCCGCGACAGCGGGCCGTACCCGCCACCCGCGATGTGCCCGCCGAGGCCGACGCTCGGGCAGGAGCCGGCCGGGATCGTGACGCCCCAGCGCTTGTACAGCGTCCGGTAGGCCTGGCCCACGGTCGCGCCGGGCTCCACGACGAAGGCGTCGCGCTCGGGGTCGAAGTCGATGCGGTTGAGCTCGGAGAGGTCGATGACGACCTGGACGTCCGGGGCGCCGACCATCTCCTCGACGCAGTGGCCGCCGCTGCGGACCGCGATCCGCCTGCCTTCGCGGACGGCGGTGCCGACGGCTGCCACCACCTCTTCGGTGGAGGTCGCGACGCAGACGTAGTCGGGCTTGCCGACCCAGCGCTGGTTCACCCCGCGCACGAGATCGGCGTACCGGGCGTCGTCCGGCAGAACAGTTACCGCACCCATCGATCGCCCTCATTCCCGAGTTTATTCATCCTCGCCGAACACTACGGTGGCGCCGCTGACCGCTCCAACCCCTAACCCCCCGAAACCGCTGCTCACCAGCCTCTTGCTTAGGGGCGCGCTAGGGGTTACCGGCCCGATCGGCCGCTGCTAAATTCAGACTGCGGAAATCTTTATTCTGCTAAATACAAGGGCGGGCAATCGTGGCCGAACTCCATTCATGGCACCCGATCGACGAGAACGCGGACGACAAGGAAGTAATCATCACGGTTGATTTCACGGTCACCGGGCGACCGGAAGCGGGGTTCGCCGAGCTCGCGACCCACCTGGAGACGCCCTACGGCGTGTGGGAGAGCCTGCCGCCCGCCGTCGGCGACGAAACCGGCATGAACGGGGACGACTACCTCGACCGGTGGACCACCGAGCTGAGGGAGAGCGGCGTCGAGGTCAAGGCGGTGTTCGGCTACTGCGCGTCCAGCGTGTTCGCGCTGGCCATCGCCGACCGGATCGCGACCTGGCAGGACAAGCCGCAGGTCGTGCTGTTCGACCCGACCGCCGCGACCGGGTTCACCGTGCTCTACTACGGCTTCTTCCGCGTGGTGGACGCGCTCGCGGCCGTCCTCACCGACGACGAGGTCCGCGACGCGCACGCCGCCGGCGAGACCGCGCAGCGGACCCACGACGACCTCGAGACGCTCACGAAGGAGTTCGTGCGCATCTACCGCGAGGTCGGCGGCACCGCCTTCGAGCGCGTCGGCCTGGAAGCCGACCGCGCCGAGGAGCTGGTCTCCTGGTTCAGCAGCTACATGACCTACCTCGTGGCCGCTTCGCAGCTGACCGTGCCCGCCGACCTGTCCGGTGTGGACGTCATCCGCTCGGCCGAACTCCCCGGCGCGCTCGAGATCGGCGCGCGCGAAGTCCGCTTCGACATCGACCACTCCGGCCTGCTCAGCCAGCCGGAGGTCGCGCAGGCCGTCAGCGGCCTGCTCGCCTGACCGCCCCCGTTTCTTCCGGAATCCAGCAGGAGAGCTGATGCCGACGTCACCGACCGGTCTGGGCACCGGCACGGAAAGCCAAGCCGAAGCCGCGCTCGCCGGGCACCCCGGGATCGCGCGCGCCCGCGTGACCCGCGAACCCGGGACCGGGCGGCTCGTCGCCCACGTCGTGCCGCGGGACCCGGTCGCCGAGGACGGCGACGACCGCAAGCGCGTCGACGAGTGGCAGCTGATCTACGAATGGGTCTACGGCGAGCTCCCCGAGTCCGGCGGGCTCGGGGAGAACTTCGTGGGCTGGCACAGCACCTACACCGGGCTGCCGATCGAGCTCGCGCAGATGCGGGAGTGGCGGGACGCGACCGTCGAGCGGATCAAGTCGCTGCGACCCCGCCGGGTGCTGGAGATCGGCGTCGGCACCGGCCTGCTGATGGCCAAGCTCGCGCCGTCGTGCGAGGAGTACGTCGCGACGGACTTCTCCGCCACCGTGGTCGAGACGCTCACCGGCCAGGTCGCCGACGACCCCGCGCTGGCCCACGTGACGCTGCACAACCGCGAGGCCAACGACTTCTCCGGGCTGCCGGACCAGCACTTCGACACCGTGGTGATCAACTCGGTCATCCAGTACTTCCCGGACATCGGCTACCTCGCGGACGTGCTGCGGCAGGCGGCCGCGCTGCTCGCGCCCGGCGGCGCGGTGTTCGTCGGCGACGTCCGGAACCTGCGGCTGCTGCGGGCCTTCCGGACCGCCGTACTGGCCGACGAGCTCGCCGCCGCGCCCGAGTCGGCCCGCGAACTCGTCGAGAACAGCGTCCTGGAGGAGAAGGAACTGCTCGTCGACCCCGACTTCTTCCCGGCGCTGGCCGCGACGCTGCCCGGGATCGCGGCGGCGGACGTCCGGCTCAAGCGGGCCCACCACCACAACGAGCTGAGCCGGCACCGCTACGACGCCGTGCTGCGCAAGGAACCCGCGGAGACCGTCGAGCCGGTGCTGACCGCGGCCTGGGACCCGGGTGCGCTGGAGACGCTGCTGAGCGACGTCCGGCCGGCGTCCGCGCGGATCACCGGCGTGCCGAACGGCCGGGTCGCGCGCGAGCTGGCCGAGCTGGCGAAGCTCGACACCGGCCGGGCGCCCGCCGCGGTGACCGCGCCGGACCCGGAAGACCTCCACGAGATCGGCAGGCGGCGCGGCTACCAGGCCGCGGTGACCTGGTCCGCCGAAGGCCCCGGCCTGGTCGACGTCGTGTACACGCGCGACGGCGAGCCGGTGACAGTGCCCGCCTCGGCCGCCACCCCCGGACTGCCCTTCACCACCTACGCGAACGCGCCCTCGCGCGCGGCGAAGACGAGCTCGTTCGTCGCCGAGCTGCGCGCGTACCTCGCCGCGCGGCTGCCCGCCGAGGCGATCCCGCACGCCTTCACCACCGTCGAAGACCTCCCCGAAGGGACCGGACATGCCGACCACTGAGGGCGCGCGGATCCCCGCGACCCGCAAGGAAGAAGGCCTCTGGCTGCTGGAGCGGCTGGTCCCCGGCGAAGGCGTCAACAACGTGCCGGGCGTCGCGCTGCAGGTCTCGGGCCGGCTCGACCGGGCCGTGCTGCAGGAAGCCGTCGCCCGGCTGGTGCGCCGGTACGACGCGCTGCGGACCGTCTTCCACGCCGACGACACCCGGCTGACCAAGGAGGTGCTGCCGTCCTTCCCGGTCCGCCTGGAGGGCGAGGACAGCACCGACGTCGAGGCCGGGCTGCGCGAGCTGATCACCCGGCCGTTCGCGCTCGACGGGACCCCGCTGCTGCGCGTCGGCCTGTTCCACGGCCCCGAGCACGACTCCGTCGGCGTGGCCGTGCACCACCTGATCTTCGACGGCACCTCGATGTCGATCTTCCTGGAGGAGCTCGCGGCCGCGTACGACGCCGTGCTCGCCGGGGACCTCCCCGACGCGAGCGAGCCCGTGCCGCTCTGGCCGGAGTCCGAGCCGAAGCCGGCGAGCCTCGCGTTCTGGCGCGAGCACCTGCGCGACTTCGACGCGAGCGGCCTCGAACTGTGGTGCGGCGGCCAGGAAAGCGCCCAGCCGACCCTGCGCGGCGAGCAGCTGGTCCGCGCGTTCTCGCCCGAGGCGAAGGACGTCGTCACCGCGCTGCAGAAGGACCTCAAGGCGCCCGACGTCGTCCTCCTGCTGGCCGCCTACTACCTGCTGCTGCACGCCCACGGCGCCGGCCCCGACCTCGCCGTCGGGTTCCCGGTGAACGTCCGCAGCCAGCAGGCCCAGCGCGCGATCGGCTACCACGTCAACATCGTCCCGCTGCGCGTCCGCATCGACCCGGCCGAGACGTTCCGGGCGTTCAGCCGCCGGGTGCGCGACCTCTTCTTCGAGGCGATCGCGCACGCGGACGTGCCGATGGACGTCCTGCTGCCCGAGGTCGAGCGCGCCGATTCCTCCTGGCGCACCACGATGTTCCGGCACGTGTTCAACTACCTGCCCTTCGGCGGGCGGGCGGCCACCAGCATCGGCGGCGCACCCGCCGAAGTCGCCGAGATCGACCCCGGGCACAGCAAGTTCGACCTCGAGTTCGTCATCCTCCCGTCGGCGGACGAAAGCCGCGTCAAGGCGGTGTACGGCGCCGAGGTGCTCAGCGGCGACGACGTCGGCCTGCTGCTGGAGCGCTACGACGCCCTCCTCGTCGCGGCCGCGGGCGCGCCCGACCGGCCGCTGGGCGAGCTGGACGTCTGGGGCGCCACCGACCGCCGCGTGCTGGACGTCGCCGCGAAACCGGCGTCGCCGGACACCGCGCTCACCGCGATCGCCCGCCACGTGCGGGAGAACCCCGGCGCGCCCGCCCTCGTCACCGACGACGGCACCACGTCGTACCGCGAACTCTGGCGGGCCGCTTCGGCGGTCACGACCCTGCTGGCCGACGCCGGGACCGGCCCGGGCGACCTGGTCGCGGTGGTCGCCCCGCGCGGGCGCGAACTCGCGGCCGCGGTGCTCGGCAGCTGGCTGGCCGGCGCCACGGTGACCACCGTGGACCCCGATCAGGACGGCGTCGCCGAAGCCGTGTCCGGTGCGAAGCTGGTGCTGGGCGCGGCGGAAACCGCGCCGCACGCCTCGATCCCCTGGCGGCCGATCGCGTACGCGGTCACCGTGGCCGTCGAGCCGAACGCGGGCGCCGTGGCCCCGGACGATCCGGCGCTGATCGGCGTGACGCACCGGGAACTCGCCGCGTCCGTCCGGCACAGCGCGGCGCTCGTGCCGCCCGGCCGTCCGGTGCTGTGGCTGACGTCCCCGGCCGCCGGCGCCGCCGTCGCCGAGCTGCTGCTGGCACTGGCCACCGGTGCCCCGCTGGTCGTGGCGCCCGACCGGGCCCGCGCCGACGGCCGGCTGCTCGCCGAGCTCCTGACCCGCCACGACGCCGGCGTCGTGCACGCCACCCCGGCCGTCTGGTCGCGCGTGGTCGAGCACCTCGGCGAGGCCGCGGGCGGCCGGACCGCGCTGATCGGCGCCGAACCCGCGCCCGCCCCGCTCGTGCGCACCCTGCGCGCGCTCGAGGCCGACGTCCACACCGTGTTCTCCGGCTCCGGCCGCTGGGTGCTCGCCGACGGCATGCCGGTCGCGGGCCTCGACGCCGACGTCGTCGCCCCGGACGGGCGGCGGCTGCCGCTGGGCGTGCGCGGGGAGCTCCGGCTGGGCAGGCTCGCCGTCGGTGTCCTCGCGCACTGGCGCACCGACGGGTCCCTGCACGTCCACGGCCCGCGCGAGCGCCAGCTGTTCCTCGGCGGCACCCGCGTCGACCTGGCGACCGTGGAGGACGCGCTGACCGCGTACACCGACGTCGTCGCGGCCGCGGTCACCGCGCGGGTCACCGACGGCGGGACCGAGCTGGTCGCCGTGGTGCACGCGCCGGACAAGCCGCAGCTCGCCGCCGACCTGGCCCGGCACGCCGAGACGGCCCTGCCGCCGCGGGCCCGCCCGGCCCGGTACCTGCGGGTCGACGCGCTGCCCGAGACCGCCGGGCACGAAGTGGACCGGGCGGCGGTCGCCGAACTGGCCGCCACGGCCGGGCCGGCGCCCGAAGTGCCCGCCGAGGCCGTTCCGGACGCCACGACCACCGCCGTGATGGCGATGTTCGCGAAGCTGCTCAAGCGCACCGACGTCACCGAAGACACGAACTTCTTCGCCAGCGGCGGGCATTCGCTGCTGGCCGCCCAGCTCGTCCAGTCGATCCAGAAGCAGACCGGGGTCCGGCTGAAGCTGTCCGCCGCCTTCTCCCACCCGACGCCGGCCGCGCTGGCGGAGCTGATCACCGAACGCGGGAGCACCCGATGACGACGTCCTTCAACCCGGCGCCCCGCCCGTTCGAGCGGGCCGAGACCATGCACGGCCTGTTCGAGTGGTGCGCCGAGCGCTGGCCGGACCGCACCGCGCTGCACCACCGCGGCCGCGACATCAGCTACCGCGAGCTGGCGGAAACCGCCGACGCGTACGCGGCCGAACTGCAGGCGCGCGGCGTCGAGCGCGGTTCGATCGTGCCGGTGCTGCTGCCCCGCTCCCCCGAGCTGTTCGCGACGCTGCTGGCCGTGCTCAAGTGCGGTGCCGCCTACGCGGCGCTGGACCTGCGGTGGCCGCACGCCCGGCTGGCCGAGCTGATCGAGCACCTCGGCGGGGCGGTGGTGGCCGCCGAACGCGGGGCCGGGTGGCCGTCGGCGTGGGCGCCGCCGGAACAGCCGATCCTCGGCGCCCGCCCGGCCGCCGTCGAGGTCGGCGCGGACGACGCCTGCGCGGTGTTCTTCACCTCGGGGACCACCGGGACGCCGAAGGGCGTGGTGACCGCGCACCGCGGCAACGTGCGGCTCTTCGACGACTGGCTGTTCACCCCGCTGGACTCCGGCGCGGTGATGCCGCAGGCGCTCGCGGCGACCTGGGACGCCTTCGGCCTCGACTCGTGGGGCGTGCTGTTCAACGGCGGCACCCTGGTGCTGCTGGAGGACACCCTGGAGCTGGCGACGAAGCTGCGTGACCTGGTCGCGATCCACGGCGTCACCACGATCTTCCCGCCCACCGCGGTGTTCCACAGCATGGTCGACAACGACCTCGACGCCTTCGCCGGCCTGCGGGCCGTCGGCACCGGCGGCGAGAAGCTCTCGGCCCGGCACGCCGCCCGGTTCCTCGAGGCGTACCCGGACATCCCGCTGTACAACATGTACGGCCCGGTCGAGTCGAGCGTGGCGGCCACCTGCCACCGCGTCCGGCCGGAGGACTGCACCGAGGTGCCGCTCGGCCTCCCGTTCCCCAACACCCAGGCCTACATCGTCGACGGCGACCGGCTGTGCGACGTCGGCGAGAGCGGCGAGATCTGCCTGGGCGGCAAGGGGCTGGCGCTCGGCTACTTCGAGGACCCTTCGCTGACCGAGCGCAAGTTCGTCGAGATCGCCCTGCCGGCCGGGCCGGAGCGGGTCTACCGCACCGGTGACCTCGGGCGCTGGACCGCCGACGGGCTGCTGCACTTCGAAGGCCGCGCGGACCGCCAGGTCAAGATCCGCGGGCACCGCATCGAACTCGACGACGTCGAACACAACGCCGGGCGCGTGCCGGGTGTCGGCGCGTGCGCGGTGGTGCCGGTGACCGGCGCCGACGGCGCGTACGAGGACCTGTGCCTGTTCTACGCCGGTGCCGGCGACGAGACCCCGGGCGAGGAAGAGCTGCGCACCCGGCTGGCCGAGCGGCTGCCGGGCTACCTGGTGCCCGCCCTCGTGCAGCGCCTGGAGCGGCTGCCGGTGCTGGAGGACCGGAAGCTGGACCGCCGGGCGCTGGCCGAGCTGGCCGCGAACCGCCGTGCCGAGTCGGTGGCGCCGGTGGCGGAAGAGCTTTCGGACACCGAAGCGGCGGTGGCGGGGTTCCTGCGCGAAATCATCGGCGTGCCCTCGATCGCCAGCGACGTCTCGTTCTTCCGGCAGGGCGGCAACTCGCTGTCCGCCGCCCAGCTGTGCTCCCGGATCAGCCGGGACCTCGGCGTCAAGCTGCGGATCTCCCAGGTGTTCGAGGCGCCGACCGTGCGCGGCGTCGCCGGGCTGATCACCGCCGGAAAGCCGTAGGAGGAAAGCCATGCCGGTCCGGACGGCCGAGGACATGACCACCCAGATGCGGGTGCTGTGGACCCTCGGCGAACTCGGCGATCCCCTGGCGCTGCTGCTGCGCGGCCCGGAGGATCCCTATCCGCTCTACGAAAAGATCCGCGCGAAGGGCCCGCTGCACCGCAGCGAACTCGGCGCGTGGACGACGGTCGACCACGCGACGGCCACGAAGGTGCTGCGCGACCGGCGGTTCGGGGTGCTCAAGTCCGACGGCAAGCCGATCAGCCCGGTGATCACGTCGTTCGACAACTCGATGCTCGGCGCGGACGGCGCCGACCACGCGCGGCTGCGCAAGCTGGCGACGCCGTTCCTGAGCCCCAAGGCGATCCTCGGCTTCCGCGACCGGCTGACGGCGATCTGCCACGAGCTGCTCGACCGCGTCGACACGAGCCGCGAGTTCGACCTGATGGCGACGTTCGCCGACCTCATCCCGGTGACGGTCGTGGCGGCCATCTTCGACATCCCCGAGCCGTTCCTGAGCCGGTACCTGGAGCACGGCCCGAAGTTCGGCACGATCTTCGACGAGATCACGTCGGCGGAGCACATCGCGGGCGTCCAGCGGTCGCTGGACGAACTGGACGCGCTGTTCACCGAGCTGATGGAAATGCGCCTGGCCCACCCGGGCGACGACGCGGTCAGCAAGCTCCTCACGGCCCGCGCCGAGGACCGGCTCACGACGCACGAACTGGTGTCGATGTGCCAGCTGCTGACCCTGGCGGGCGCGGAGTCGACGGTGAACCTGATCGGCGTCGGCGTCAAGACGATGCTGGAACAGCGGGACCAGTGGGACAAGCTGGTGGCGGACCCGGACCTGGCTCCCCAGGCGGCGCAGGAGTCGCTGCGGTTCGAAGCCCCGGTCCAGCAGTCCAGCCGCGTGTCCACAGTGGACGTCGAGATCGGGGACACGGTGATCCCGGCCGACACGGCGGTGGTGGTCCTGACGGCGGGCTGCAACCGCGACCCGCAGGTGTGGTCCCGTCCCGACGTCTTCGACATCACCCGCCCGACCACCCCGGACAACCTGTCCTTCTCGGGCGGCTCCCACTACTGCCTGGGCGCGCCGCTGGCCCGCCTGGAGGCGGACGTGGCGTTCCGGGTCCTGGCAACGCGCTTGCCGGACCTGCGCCAGACGGGCCCGGCCGACCGCCGGCGCTCGGCGATCATCCGAGGCCTCCGCCACCTACCGGTGACGAACGGCTGACGATCCTTCCCCGGACGGCCGGCACCCCGACCAGGGTGCCGGCCGTTCGCTTTGCCCGGCCACCGGCGACAACCGCCGTGGGGACCCTCATGGGCTTGAAAGCCGGGAGGCCCGGCAAAGTCGGGGCCGGTTCGGCCGACCGTCGCGTCGCGGGTTGGTGATGGTCGCGAATGACTCATTCGGGACCACCGGGGTCGCGAATGAGTCATTCGCGACCATCCTCGGCGGTCACCGGCCGGAGGCGACGGTGGGCGAACGCGACTTCGCCGGAGCGCTGGGCTTGAAGCGCCGGAACGCGAAACGGCCGGCGCCCCCGGGAGGGAGCACCGGCCGTCCGGTTCGGGTGGGATCAGTTCACCGCGACCGTCGTGCTCAGCGGCAGCGAAGCCGAAGACGAACCGGCCTTCACCGAGCGCGTTCCGGCGCCGCGCTTCCACGCCTTCGCCGCCGAGTCCCAGTAGCTCAGCTGGCGCGGGTCCACGTGGATCGTCAGCGTCCGGTACGCCCCGGCCGTCAGCGTGACCTTCGCGTACCCGCCCAGTGCCGTCGGGGCCTGGGGAGCCGTCACCTGCGGGCTCGGGCCGAGGAACACCTGCGCCACCTCGGTGCCCGTCCGGGTCCCGGTGTTCCGCACCGTCACCTTCACGTCCAGGCCGCCGTCCGACGCGTTGGCGGCCGTCAACCCGCTGTAGGCGAACGACGTGTACGAAAGCCCGTAGCCGAACGGGAAGAGCGGGGTCACCTTCTTGTCCGCGTACCAGCGGTAGCCGATGTCGACGCCCTCGGTGTACTTCACCTGGCCGTCCTGGCCCGGGTACAGGCCGGCTTCGCCGCTGACGAGCGTGTGGGCCTCGTCCACCGGGAACGTCTGGGTCAGCTTGCCCTGCGGGTTGGCGTCGCCGTACAGCAGCGCCGTCGTCGCCTCCGCGCCCTTCTGGCCCGGGTACCACATCTCCAGCACCGCGGCCGTCTTCGCCAGCCAGGGCATCTTCACCGCGGACGCCGTGTTCAGGACCACCACCGTGTGCGGGTTGGCCGTGGCGACCGCGTCGATCAGCTCGTCCTGGTAGCCCGGCAGCGACAGGTCGGGCCGGTCGAGGCCTTCGGAGCTGTCGTCGTAGGCGAACACGATCGGCGTCGTGGCCAGCTTCGCCGCCGCCACCGCTTCGGCGATCTTGGTCTGGGCCGCGACCGGGGTGAGCCAGTGCAGGTTCACCTGCAGCGGCTTGACGAAGTCCGCGAAACCGTACAGCAGCAGCGAGTGCTGGCCCGCGGTCAGGTGCACGGTGATGCCGGTGTAGCCGGTCGCGATCGAGTCGCCGAACAGGCCGCTGGCGACGCCGTCCACCTGGAGGAAGCCGCCCCCGCCGGTGGCCTGCAGCTGGATGCTGTAGTCGCCCTCGGTCGGCGCGGTGATGGTGCCGTTGTAGAACACGCCTTCCGAGCCGGCGGGCAGCCCGCCGCCCTGGGTGTACGCCGGGGACAGCGCGTTCGCCGGGACGGCTTCGCCCGCCGGGTCGTAGCCCGCGGTGTAGGTCGTGGTGCTGCCCGCGCGCTGCTTGATCAGGTCCAGCGGGGCGGCCGGCGTGGCCGACGGGAGCACGTGGGAGCTGCCGCCGCCGTTGAGCTTCGGCGTCTTCGCGTTGTAGCCGATCACCGCGACCTTGCCCGAGCGCGCGGTGCTCAGCGGCAGCGCCGCCTTCTCGTTGCGCAGCAGGACCGCGCCCGCCTGGGCCACGTCCTGCGCGGTCGCCGTCAGCCCGGCCAGGTCACGCGCCGGGCGCGCCGGGTTGTCGAGCAGGTGGAACCGGTCCATCTGGCCCAGGATGCGCCCGACCGCGGTGTCCAAAGCGGACTGCGGGATCTTGCCCTCGCCGATCGCGGTCTTGAGCTGGTCCCCGAAGTACGTGCCGTCCGGCATCTCCTGGTCGAGGCCCTTGGGCAGGCTGTCGGGCGTCAGCGACATCCGCCAGTCCGACATCACCCAGCCCTTGAACGCCAGCTGCTCCCGCAGGATCCCGGTGAGCAGGTCGCCGTTCGCGCACGCGGACGGGCCGTTGAGGTTGTTGTACGAGCACATCACCGCACCGGCGCCGGCCTTCACCGCCGCCTCGAACCCGGGCAGCTCGACCTCGTGCAGCGTCTGGTCGTCCATCTGGACGTTGATCGTCTGCCGGTCGTTCTCCTGGTTGTTGCCGGCGAGGTGCTTGACCACCGGGATGGTGCCCTGGCCCGCGATGCCCTTGACCTCCGCGGCGGCGATCCGCGACGTCAGCAGCGGGTCCTCGCTCAAGGTCTCGAAGTTGCGCCCGCCGTAGGGGATCCGGATGGTGTTGACCATCGGGGACAGCAGCGCGTCGGTGCCCAGCGCCCGGGCTTCGCGGCCGACGCCGGCGCCGTAGCGGGTGGCGAGCGACTCGTCGAAGCTGGACGCGAGCGAAACCGGCGCCGGCATGACGACCGACGGCTTGTCGACGCGCACCCCGGCGGAGCCGTCCGCCAGCCGCAGCGCCGGGATGCCGAGGCGCGGCACACCGGGCACGTAGCCCGCTTCGCCGACGCTGTTCGGGTCCGTGCCGCCGTGCACCAGGGAAAGCTTCTCGTCGAGCGTCAGCTCGCCGACGAGGCTCCGCACCCTCGGCGAGAACTTCGCGGCCGGATCGGCCGCGGCGCCGGCCGCCGCCAGACCGGACGTCAGGAGTACGCCGGCCAGGACGACCGCCGCCGTGCGCAACCGTGGCCGCGCACGAAGAAGATCATTACGCATAGTCACCCCAGAAACCCGCGAAAGGGTCGCCCCCACCGCATGTTGGTCCAATTGACGACCAACCTAGGTGACTACTGCACGGACCGTAACCCCTGTCTTGACCAGGGCCTTCACCGGTTCAGACCGGCCGCGAGACGAACTCCCGGCTAATTCCGGGTGACGTCCAGGCTCGCTTCGCCGCCGCGGATCTCCCCGAGGTGCAGGTGGTACCCGAGGAAATTGATGTCAACCCCCTGGAACAGCGAGACGCTGATCCCGTTCGACAGCAGGGTCACGGAATTGTTGTCGACCTTCTGCACTTCCAGTTCCTGCCCACCGAGGTCGACTTTGCCACCACTGGTGAGGTTGAAATGGCACGACCGATCCGCGCAGCCCAGATCGATCAAATGGTCACACCCGGCCACCGAAAAAGAAGTGACGATAGCGAACAGGCACACCACGATCCCACGACGCATTTCGATCCCCCGGTATCAGTTTACTGTTCGGCTGAGGGCAGGACGCACGGAATGAGGATGGTGATTTCGGTCGGGCCGCCCGCCGGGCTGTCGATTTCCACGACGCCGTCGAACGCCGCGACCCGCCGCTGGACCCCGGCGAGCCCGGTCCCGCGGCGGAGGTCGGCGCCGCCCCGGCCGTCGTCGGCGACGACGACCCGCAGGACGCCCGGCCGGTGGGTGACGGTGATCCGCACCCGCTTGGCCGCCGCGTGCTTGGCCGCGTTGGCCAGCAGTTCGGCGACGGAGAAGTAGACCGCCGACTCCAGCGCCGCGTCGGGCCTGCCGATCAGGCCGACCTCGACGTCGGTGGGCATCGGCGCGTCCATCGCGAGGTCCTCGAGGGCGGCGCCGAGGCCCCGGTCGGCGAGCATCGGCGGCTGGATGCCGTGCACCAGCCCGCGCAGCTCCCGCAGGGCGGCCGCGGACAGGTCCCGCGCGCCCGCCAGCTGGCGGCGGACCTCGTCGAGGTCGGTGTCGAGCAGCATCTCGGCGGTGCTCAGCGACATGCCGATCGCGATCAGCCGCGCCTGGGCGCCGTCGTGCAGGTCGCGCTCGATCCGCCGCAGCTCCGCGGCCTGCGCGTCGATCGCCGCGGCCCGCGTCGCGAACAGCCGCTCCACCCGCCGCGCCAGCAGCGCGCGCTCGTCGGGCGCCAGCAGCCACCGCGTCCAGGCCTCGTGCAGGCTGACTGCGCCGGGTGCGGCCACCAGGCCCAGCACCAGCAGCGCCAGCCCGGCGACGGCGGTCCCGGCGACCCCGGCCGGCGTGTCCATCGGCAGCGGGAAGTACCACTCCCCGGTCGCCAGGTGCGGCGCGGTCAGGGGCGAGACCAGCAGGAACGCCCCGAACGCGGCGAGCGCGACCGGCAGGGCCGCGACCAGGCCGCCGGTCAGCGGGTTGACCACCAGCCAGCACAGGTCGCGCCAGGTGGCCGGGTCGGTGAAGAACCAGCGGCCGCGGCGCTGGGCGAGGGAGATCCAGCGGGACTTGTGGAAGTCGTACCCGTTCCAGTACCAGCCGTTTTCGGTGCGTTCCAGCGCCGGCAACGGGAGGTACGGCGATTCGATCGCACTGCCGTAGACGGCGGGCGCGCTTTTCCGGGAAAGAGCGGGCAGCACCCGGCACGCGGGAATGGCGACCAGTACGGTCAGCCCCGCGGCGGCGACGTATTCCGGCAGCCAGATCACCGCGGGCAGCGTGAGAACGCACACCTGCGCCGCCGCGAACAGCACGAGAACGACGAGTCGCGCCATTCCGGCGAAGCCGCGCCGGACGGCCGACGCGCTGCGCTGGGGAATCGTCGACATCCGCAGATCATACTCTCCGCGGGAGAGTGTTCCCGGTCGGCTCATCGCGTCCCCCATCCGCCTGAGGCGGCCCGATCGGGTCCGCACGCACTCGAGGTCGTCCCAGTCTGGGGCGCCCCGAGGGGGGAGACAATCGGCTTAGGCCACACATAGGGGTATAGCCAGCCCTACCCCTATGTTCGGTCTAACAGGCTCACGCCGACCAGCATCGCGACACTACCGTTGTCAACGCAAGCGGCGCCACGACGCAAGCGAATGGCACCGGAAACGCGACCGAACTCGCGATGACCCAGGAGCAGCAATGAACGAAGCCGGCATCCAGCGCACCCAAGCGGGCACGCAGTCCCACGCGGAACCCCGGAACCCGCGGCTGGCGCTGTTCGCTTCCGCCGCATTCGACCTGATCGTCCCCCTCGCCGTCTACTACATCCTGCGCCAGAACGGTGTCCCGCTGTTGACCGCGGCGATCATCGGTGGCATCGTCCCGGTGGTCCGCACCGTGTACGTCTTCGCCCGGTACCGCAAGATCGACGGGCTCGGCCTCTTCATGGTGACGATGATGGTCATCGGCACCGCGGTTTCGCTGATTTCGGGCGACGCACGCTTCTTCTTCGCCAAGGACGGCTGGCTCACGGCCATGTTCGGCATCTGGATGCTGATCACGCTGTTCTTCGAAAAGCCGTTCTTCCTGCACGCCGGGGTCAGCATCGCCCGCACCAAGCGGGGCGGCGCCGGCGCGGAGGTCTGGGAGCGCCGCTGGGACACCGAGCCCAAGATGCGCCACGGGCTGCGCCTGCTGACGGTCGTCTTCGGCGTCGGCATGATCGTCGACGCCGTCGTCCGCGTCGTGCTCGCCTACTCGCTGCCGCTCGACGACATCAACCTGGTGACGACCGTGCAGTGGATCGTGGTCCTCGGCGGGCTCATCGGCTTCATGGCCTACTACACCCGCAAGCACGACCTGCGTGCCTGAGGGCCCCCGGCCGACCACCGCACTCCGAGGAGCTTTCCCATGGCACACATCGCGCTGCTGAACATCCCCGCGTACGGGCACGTCATGCCGACGCTGGACGTGGCCGCCGAACTGGTCCGCCGCGGTCACCGCGTCACCTTCGCCACCACGGACCAGTTCGCCGACCTCGTGGCGCCGACGGGGGCACGGGTCCTGCGCTACGAGTCGTCCTTGACGCCGAAGCCGCGCACCGAGGCTCCGCCCGCCGACTTCGCCGCCTGGCTGCCGCTGGTGCTGGTCATGGAGAGCACCGCGACCATCCCGGTGTTCGAAGCGGCCTTCGCCGACGACGTGCCGGACCTGATCCTGTACGACCGCACCGTTTACGCGACCGGGCGGGTGCTCGCCGCGAAGTGGGGCGTGCCCGCGGTGGAGCTGTTCCCGTCCTTCGCCTACAACGACCAGTGGTCGCTGGCGAAGTTCCTCGGGGAAGAAAACGGTTTCAGCGAGGACCACCCGGCTCGCGTGGCCTTCCGCGAGAAGATCGCGGAACTGACCGCGGCGCACGGCGTCCCGGAGATCACCCCCGCCGACTTCGCGATCGGCCGCGAGGAGTTCGCGCTCGCGTTCGTGGCGAAGGAGTTCCAGTACTACGGCGAAACCTTCGACGACCACTTCGCGTTCATCGGCCCGTGCCTGGGCGACCGGACGTTCCAGGGCGACTGGCAGCCGCCGTCGGACGGCAAGCCCGTGCTGCTGGTCTCGCTCGGCACGGCGTTCAACGACCGCCCGGACTTCTTCCGGGCCGTCGTGGCGGCGTTCACCGGCGAGGACTGGCACGTCGTGCTGTCGATCGGCGCGCTCGACCCGGCGGAACTGGGCGAGCTGCCGCCGAACGTCGAGGCGCACGCCGCGGTGCCGCAGCTGTCGGTGCTGAAGCACGCTTCGGCCTTCATCACCCACTCCGGCATGGGCGGGACGATGGAGGCGCTGTACTTCGACACGCCGATGGTGTCGCTCCCGCAGAGCGTCGAGCAGGCCGCGGTGGCCCAGCGGGTCGCGGAGCTGGGCCTCGGCACCAGCCTCGCCGGCCAGGAGCCCACCCCGGAGCTGCTGCGCGAAGCGGTGCGGACCATCGCGGGCGACGAGCGGATCCGGTCCGCGGTCGCGGCGATGGGCGCGAAGGTGCGCGCGGCCGGCGGCGCCGTCCGCGCGGCCGACGAGCTCGAGCGGCACCTCAAGCGCGTTTCCTGACGACTTCGCGCCCGGGCCCCCGCGGCCCGGGCGCGCTTTCCGGCTCGCTGGTTCCCTCGAACCAGCTGCCTGTGGGGAAGGGCCGAGGTTGTCCCCCAGCACCACGGCCCTTCCTCACCCCCGTATGCGCTCTTTCCGACCCTGCCCGGGCCCGCGCGCCCGGTGATTTCCTGGAGGACCAGCGTGCAGGACGCTGTGGTGGTGCGGGACCTCGTGAAGAGGTACCCGAAAGCAGAACGGCCTGCGGTCGACGGCCTCGGTTTCACGATCGCCGCGGGCGAGGTCTTCGGCCTGCTGGGCCCCAACGGCGCGGGCAAGACGACGACGGTCAGCATGCTGACCACGCGCGCGCTGCCGACGTCCGGCCACGCCGAAGTGGCCGGCATCGACGTCGTCAAGCACGCGACGGCGGCCCGTCAGGTGCTGGCCGTGGTGCCGCAGCGCAACAACCTCGACCAGTCGCTGACGGTGCGGCAGAACCTGCTGTTCCACGCCGCTTACCACGGCATGGGCCGCGCGCAGCGGCACCGCCGGGCCGACGAGCTGATCGAGTGGATGGGCCTGGGCCCGCGCGCGAAGGCCCGGGTGGACGAGATGTCCGGCGGCCAGGCCCAGCGCGTGATGATCGCCCGGGCCCTGATGCACAAGCCGAAGGTGATGTTCCTCGACGAACCGGCGACCGGGCTGGACCCGCAGTCGCGGCTGTTCGTGCACGAACGCGTCGCCGAGCTGACGGCCGAGGGCGTCACGGTCGTGGTCACCACGCACGACATGGAGGAGGCGGCCAAGCTGTGCGACCGGGTCGGCATCGTCGACCACGGCAAGCTGCTGGCCCTCGACACCACCGAAGCGCTGACCCGGTCGCTGCCGGGCAACACGACGCTCACCGTGGGCGTCACGGTGGCCGACGCGCCCGCCGAGGCCGTCGCCAAGGAGCTGGAGCTGGTGCCCGCCGTCGTGCGGGTCGAGCGGCTCGCCGCGACCGGCCGGGCCGCGGCCGACGAGAGCGCCGTCCAGTTCCGCCTCTACACCGAAGCCGAGCCGGCGTCGCTGCTGCCCGGCGTGCTCGCCGTGCTGGGCCGCGAGCGGTGCGAAGTCACCGGCATCTCGTTCGGCAAGCCGACCCTCGAAGACGTGTTCATCTCCATCACCGGACGGGACCTCCGATGACCGCCACGACGCTCACCCCGCAGCCCGGGCTCGGCACCGGGACCGGCCAGGCCGGGAACCCCGGCCAGGCCCGCGCGTTCCTCGCCGTGCTCGGCCGCGACGTCTTCGTCACCGGTCGCGAGCTGCTGCCGTTCCTGGCGCAGATGCTGATCCAGCCGCTGTTCCTGCTGTTCATCTTCGGCAAGGTGCTGTCGCAGATCGGGTACGCGGGCGCCGGGTACGCCCAGATCCTGCTGCCCGGCATGGTCGCGATGAACGCGTTCACCGGGGCGCTGCAGAACACCGCGCTCCCGCTGGTGCTGGACTTCTCGGTGACCAGGGAGATCGAGGACCGGCTGCTGGCGCCGCTGTCGATCCGCCTGGTGGCGGTGGAGAAGATGCTGTTCGGCGCGATCCGCGGCGTCATCGCCGGCCTGGTGATGATCCCGATCGGCCTGCTCATCCTCGACGGCGTCAGCTGGGACCCCGCGGCCTTGCCGGGCGTGGCCGGCGTCGTCGCCCTGGGCTCGCTGGCCGGCGCGGCGGTGGGCATGGTGCTCGGCACGATCGTCCCGCCCCGGCACATCAACCTGGTCTTCACGATCCTGCTGGTCCCCCTGATCTTCACCGGGTCGGGCCAGTTCCCGTGGCTCAGCCTGTCCGGTTTGCGGTGGTTCCAGGTGATCTGCGCGGCGAATCCCCTGACGTACGTGTCGGAGGCGCTGCGCCGGCTGGTGATGCCGACCCAGGTCGAATCGATCCCGCTGTGGATCTCCCTGCTGGTCATGGTGGCCGCGACGGCGCTCTTCGGGATCTTCGGGATCCGCGGGTTCCTGAAGCGCGCCCTGGACTGACGCGGGGTAACCGGGCGGACGCGCCGACGGTACGGTTGGACCACCCAGCCCCCGGCCCCGCCCGGCCCGGAAACCCAGGAGCGGTTCGTGCGCGTAGTCCTCGCGGAGGATCTCTACCTGCTTCGAGACGGCATGACCCGCTTGCTCGAGGCGAAGGGGTTCACCGTGGTGGCCGCGGTCGGCAACGCGACCGAGCTGCTGAAGGCGATCGACGACCACGAACCGGACATCGCGGTGGTGGACGTCCGGCTCCCGCCCAAGTTCAGCGACGAGGGCATCCGCGCCGCTCTGGAGGCTCGCAGGCAGCGTCCGGGGCTACCGGTGCTGGTGCTGTCGCAGCACGTCGAGCAGACGTACGCGCGGGAGCTGCTCGCCGACGGCACGGGCGCGATCGGCTACCTGCTGAAGGATCGCGTGCTCAACGCGGACCAGTTCGTGGACGCGTTGCGGATGGTGGCCGCGGGCGGCACGGCGATGGACCCCGAGGTGATTTCGAAGCTGCTGGCCAGCCGGTCCCGCCGGGACCCGCTGGACGCGCTGACGCCGCGGGAGCGCCAGGTGCTGGAGCTGATGGCGGAGGGCCGGTCGAACGCGGCCATCGCCCAGCGGATGGTGATCAGCGAGGCCGCGGTGGGCAAGCACACGGCGAGCATCTTCACCAAGCTGGACCTGGCCCAGCACGAGGACGACAACCGGCGGGTATTGGCGGTGCTGACGTACCTGAGCAGCAAGGTGCCCAAGCCCTAGCAACGTCATGAAAGACCCTTTCACCGCGTCGGACGCGGTGAAAGGGTCTTTCATGACCTCCGGGCCCTGCCGGACTGGCTCAGCAGCCGTAGAACTTCCGCACCCGGTCGGTGATGTACTCCTGGTCGGCCTCGGTCAACGACGTGTACGTCGGCAGGTACAGCCCCTCCTCGGCGAACCGGTTCGCCTTCAGCGACGGCCACACCGGGTCGAGGTACATCGGCTGCCGGCTCATCGGCTTGAAGAACACCCGGGTCTCGACCCCTTCGGAGGCGAGGAACTCCCGGAGCTCCTCCCGGCGCTCGCACAGGAAGTCGTACATCCACAGCACATCGCGGCGCGGCATGAGCGTCACCCCGGGCACGTCCCGCAGGCGGGCGTCGTACCGGGCCTCGATCTCCGACCGGAGCGCGAGGATCGAGTCCAGCTTCCCCACCTGCGCCACGGCGACCGCGGCCTGCAGGTTCGTCATCCGGAAGTTGTAGCCGATCTTCTTGTGCAGGAACGTGTGGTCGCGGTTGAAGGCCATCCCCCGCAGGTGCTTCATCTGCTCGGCCAGCCGCGCGTCCGAAGTCAGGCAGATCCCGCCCTCGCCCGAAGCGATGATCTTGTTGGCGAACAGCGAGAAGCAGGCGATGTCGCCGACCGGGCGCACCCCGTGCGCCTCCGCGGAATCCTCCACCACGCGCAGGTTGTACTCGTACGCCAGCTCCATGACGGCGTCCATGTCGCACCGGCGGCCGTAGACGTGCACCGGCATGATCGCCTTGGTGCGCGGCGTGATCTTCGCTTCGATGAGCGACACGTCGATGTTCAGGTCGTCGCCGCAGTCGACGAACACCGGCGTCGCGCCCGTGTACGTCACCGCCCACGCCGAAGCGATCATCGTGAACTCCGGGACGATCACCTCGTCCCCCGGCCCGATCCCGAGCGCTCGCAGCGCCAGGGTGAGCGCCGTGGTGCCGGACGAGCACGCCACTCCGTGCTCGATCCCGTTGTACGCCGCGAACGCCTCTTCGAAGCGGGCCACGTACGGGCCCTGCGAAGAGATCCAGCCGCTCGTGACGGCTTCGGTGACGTTGGCCAGCTCGGCTTCGTCCAGGTACGGCTGCGAAACCGGGTACTTGACGGACATGCCCTTCCCTTCCCCGCCCACGGAATCGGTCACCGGACCGCGGCCAGCACGGCGTCGGCCGCGGCCGCGGCACCGCCCGCCGAGCGGAAGCGGTCCGCCCAGTCCTCGGCGTTCGCCGTGAACTCCTTCTCCTCCAGCAACCTGCGCAGCTTGGCGACGATCGCGTCCGCGGACACGGTCTCCTCGTGCGAAAGCACGAGCCCGCAGCCGCTGTCGAGGACGCGGGCGGCGTGGTCGTGGCAGTCCATCCAGAACGGCTGCACGAGCCCCGGCTTGCCGAAGTACACGCCTTCGTACGCGCTGTTGCCGCCGCCGTGGTTGTAGTAGACGCGCACGTGCGGGTGGGCCAGCACGTCGAACTGCGACGGCACCCAGTTCTCCAGCCGCACGTTCGCGGGCAGGTCCGCCGGCAGCAGCGCGCGCTGGGCCTTGGGCAGCTTCCACAGCACGTGGTGCTCCGGCCCGAGCTTCCGCGCCGCTTCGGCGATCGCCGTCACCTGGGGCGCGGTCAGCCGCATGTGGGTGCCGAAGGCCAGGTAGACGACCGACTCGTGCTCGTCCAGCCAGGCCGACAGCGCGGGGTCCGGCTCCACCGCTTCGGGCAGCGGCGGCACGACCGGGCCGACCATCTTCAGGTGCGAGGGCGCCGCGGCGAACGGGTACTCCATGCCGAACACCGAATAGGCCAGGATCGCCTGCGCGCGGTCGGCGTAGGTGGACTGCCCGGCGGTCGCGTTCAGGATGCCGGCTTCCTTGCGCGCCTTGGTGAACTGCACCGCGGGCACCTTCGTCAGCATGCCGAGCAGCAGCCGCAGCCGGAACCCGAGGTTCGCGAGCTTCTGGCGCCCGGAGAGGTCCCGCGGCAGCCCGGTGTTCGGGCTCGGGTAGCTCAGCGGCAGGCGGTCGGCGAAGACCTCGCTGACCGAGATCGGCACGCTGTAGACGTAGGGGATGTCCCGGGCGATCGCCGCGTCGGTCGGGTAGACGCTGGAGGAGTCGATGACCATCAGCGCCGGCTTGACCTCGTCGACGACGGCCAGCGCGCGCTCGTACATCGTCACCATGATGCTCGCGTCGGTGACGCCGCTGAGGTAGGCGATCACGTTCTGCGGCCGCGCGGTCAGGCTGCCGGGCTTCGCGGGCTGCGTCGCGGCGGCGTAGAGGTCGGGGTTCCACTCGCCCGGCGGGCGCTCGAGGCGCTCCCCGAACGAAACGAACTTCACGGGGTTGTCGGCGGAAATCGCCTCGACGTCCGCGCGGCGGTCCTCAGTGGACGCGAAGTACAGGTCCGGCACGCCGCGGCGGGCGAGCTCGCCCGCGATGACCAGCAGCGGGTTGATCATGCCGGCGTCGGCGATCGACGCGAACAGGATGGGGGCCATCGTCTCACCAGCTCCCGGCGAGCATCAGTTCGCTGTACTTGTGCTCGTTCGAGGCCTTGCGCAGGTCGGCCTCGACCATCATGCGCATCAGCTCTTCGAAGTCGACCGACTGCTTCCAGCCGAGCTCGGCGCGCGCCTTTTCCGGGTTGGCGCAGAGGGTTTCGACCTCCGCGGGCCGCACCAGGGCCGGGTCGATGACGACGTAGTCGTGCCAGTTCAGGTCGACCGCGTCGAAGGCGATCTGGACGGCGTCGCGGACCGAGTGCATCTCGCCGGTGCCGACCACGTAGTCGGTCGCCGTGTCCTGCTGCAGCATCAGGTGCATCGCGCGGACGTAGTCGCCGGCGAAGCCCCAGTCGCGCACCGCGTCCAGGTTGCCGAGGTACAGCTTGTCGCGCATGCCCAGCTTGATCTCCGCCACCGCCATGGTGATCTTGCGGGTGACGAACTCGGCGCCGCGGCGCGGCGACTCGTGGTTGAACAGGATCCCGGAAACCCCGAACATGCCGAAGGATTCGCGGTAGTTCTTGGTGATGAAGTGCCCGTAGGTCTTCGCGACCCCGTAGGGGCTGCGCGGGTGGAAGATGGTCTGCTCGTTCTGCGGGGTCTCGGCGACCTTGCCGTACATCTCCGACGACGACGCCTGGTAGAACCGGATCCCGCCACTGCCGGTGGGCCGCGACTTGTCCAGCCCGCACACCATCCGGACCGCTTCGAGCACCCGCAGCACGCCCATGCCGTTCACCTCGGTGGTGAGTTCCGGCTGCTGCCAGGACATCGGCACGAACGAGATGGCCGCGAGGTTGTACACCTCGTCCGGCTGCACCAGGTCCACCGCGGACACGAGGCTGACCTGGTCCATCAGGTCGCCTTCCACGAAGTGGAGATCGGAGACCAGCCTGCTGATCCGCGACTTGCGCGGGTTCGCCTGGCCGCGGACCAGGCCCCAGACCTGGTAGCCCTCGGCCAGGAGGTGTTCGGCCAGGTACGACCCGTCCTGCCCGGTGATGCCGGTGATCAACGCACGCTTCGCCATGAATGTGCCTTCCCTTGCCACGTAACGAGTGCAGCCCCCGCCGTGGCGTCGTCCGGCCGCCTTGCGAGCAGCTTCGGTGAACCCTGCCGCCGCGAAAATCGCGCTGTACCGCCGAATCCGCGTCCGGTGGTCGGCAACGACGTCCACGCTCGCGCCAGGCCGCTTCGAAGTCAAGGAGATCGGCACCAAGTCAATGGCCCGCCCCTACCCGGTCCGAAGCGGCCTAGGGGCGGACCGGAAAACCTAGGGGTGGGCCCGAAACGCGCGAAGGAGCCGGGGCCCGCCGATGCGGGTCCCGGCTCCTTCGAACTGGGCTCAGCGGCCGGGCGGCACCGGACGCAGCGGACGGCGCACCGGGGGCACCGCCTGGTGGTTGACCGCCACGGGCTGGCGGGCGGGCGCGCCCGGCAGCCGCTCCTGCTGCTCCGGCACCCGCAGCTGCGGTTCCGACGCCAGGTCGCGGCGCCGGGTGACGCTCAGCTTGCGGTAGACGCGCGTCAGGTGCTGCTCCACGGTGCTGACGGTGATGTAGAGCCGGCTCGCGATCTCCCGGTTGGTGTGGCCCCGCGCGGCCAGCCAGCCGACCCGCTGTTCGGCGTCGGTGAGCAGCTTGACGTCGGCGGGCGCCACCGCACCGCGCAGGGAGACCACGACGTCGTCGTTCCCGCCGTCGAGGAAGGACCGCCGCAGCAGCTCCGCCCCGCACTCCTTGGCCAGCGCCCGCGCGTCCCGGCTCGCCGTGCGGGCCGTGGCGGGGTCGCCGCCGGCCCGGCTCAGCTCGGCCAGCGCCCGGGCCAGTTCCAGCTTGGCACCGGACTTCTCGAGCACGTCGACCGCTTCCTGCAGCAGCTTCGGCCGCTGCGCCGGGTCGGCCACCAGCGCCAGCGTCCGCAGCGTGATGCCGCGGGTGCGGTCGCCGCAGTCCGGCCCGAGCTTCGCCGCCTGCTCCTCGGCGAGTTCCCTGGCCTTCTCGCGGTCACCCAGCTTCAGGTAGACCTCGGCGGCGCTGGACCGCCACGGCACCAGCGACGGCTGGTCGAGGTCCCAGCGCGCCATCTGCTCCCCGCAGGCGAGGAAGTCGTTCAGCGCGGTCGGGAGCCGGCCCGTCGCGAGGTAGTAGTGCCCCCGCGCGTGCAGGTAGTGCAGGCCGAACCGGGTCTCGCCGAGCGCGTCGGGCACCGGCTGGTTGAGCAGCTCCGCCGCCTCGTCGAACCGGCCCATCTCGGTCAGCGCCGCCAGCAGCGTGGCCAGCGGGGCGCCGACCCCGATGCCCCAGGCCTCCGGCGTCATCTTCGTCAGCGCGATCTTCGCGTTGCGGGCCGCGAGCGGGAGATCGCCCTGGCGGAGGGCGACCTCGGCGCGCAGTTCCGCCAGCGACGCCTGCCACGTCGGGGCCGGGCGCCCGGCGGCCTGCGCCATCAGGTGCTCGGCCCAGGTCGCGGCCTTGTCGAGGCGCTCGGCGTAGATCAGCACCGTGGCGGCGAACACCAGGTGCCGCAGGCTGGTGTCGGTCATCCGGGTGCCTTCCAGCACCTGCTCGGCGTCGAGCACGGCGGCCTCGGTCGGGCCTTCGCGCACGGCGCTGGTCAGCGCGTCGACCGCCTTCTGCTGCGAGTTCACCGCGAGCCCGAGCCGGGGCGCGGCCGCGTCACCGGTGCAGGTCGCGAGCATCGGCTCGACGAGGTGCCGCATCCCCGGCACCGAACTGGCCAGCCACGAGTCGAGCGTGAGCAGCTCGCCGCGGGTGCGGCGGTCGGTGGAGTCGACGAGGTCGCCGAAGGCGTTCGCGATCTCCACGGCCTCGTCGACCCGGCCGAACCACAGCAGGAACTCGAAGATGCCGACGACCCGGATGCCCGGCAGGTGCCCGGCGCGGGTCGCGTGCACCAGCTCGGGCAGCCGCCGCATCGCCTTCGCCGGGGTGGTCCGCCACTCGATGTCGGCCAGCGACGCCTTGGCGATCGCGCGGTCGCGGTCGTCGGTGCAGCAGCGGCTGGCCAGCGCGATGCAGGCGCGGGCCAGCTCGACGTCGTCCTCGAGCAGCGCCGCTTCCGACGCCTCGGACAGCAGGTGCTCGGTCCACGGCTCGTCCAGGTTCCCCGCCACGACGTGGGCGGCGATGGCGGTCGGCCGGGCCCCCTGGTCGAACAGCAGGCGCGCGGCCTGTCCGTGCAGGGCGGACCGGACGGCCGGGTCGAGCTCCTCGAGCACCGCGGCGCGGGCCTCGGGGTGGCGGAACCGGTGCCCGTCGAGGACGCCGGCCGACTCCAGCGCGCGGCGCACCGGTTCGGTGGTGGCCGGCGCGAAGGAGACCATGCCGCCGGCCAGCGGGATCAGCGCCTGCTCGCCGTCGCCGAGGACGGCGATCGCCCGGGCGAGTTCGAGCGCCCGCGGCTCGCTGGAGTGCAGGCAGCTGAGCACCGCGTGCCGGTAGGCGGGCCCGGCGACGACCCCGCCCGCGCCCGCCGCCCTGGTGTCCTGCACCAGCGCGGTGGCCAGCAGCGGGTTGCCGCCGCTGACCGCGAAGCACTCCGCGGCCAGCGCGTGGGCCTTGCCCTCGTCGAGCTTGCCCGCGAGCAGCACGCCGACGCCGTTGCGGGACAACGGGGCCAGCCGCAGCTGGCGGCAGTGCGGGCGCCGCATCAGGTCGACGTGGCGCACCGGGCGCCGTTCGCCGGGATCCGCGCGTTCGGCGAGCAGCACGAGCACCCGGGCGGGCCGGATGCGCCGGGCCATGTGCTGCAGGAACTGCAGCGACGCGGGATCGGCGTAGTGGGCGTCGTCGACGCAGATCACCAGCGGGGTCTCGGCCGACCAGCCGATCACCGCGCTGGAGAGGCGGTGCAGGAACCGGCTGTCGAGCAGCGTCGCGTCGGCTTCGGCGTCCTCCACGTACGCCGAAACCTGGTCGACGATGTCCGCGCGGACACCCGGGGTGTGCACCAGCTGTGAAACGACGCCGAGCCCGACGGCGGTTTCCGACCGGGCGCCGGAGGCGGACAGGACGACCGCGCCGGTGCCGGCGGCCTGCCTGCCGAACTCCTCCAGCAGGGCCGTTTTCCCGCTGGCGACCGGACCGAGGACGAGGCCGACACCGCCGGCCCCGGAATGGCAGTCGGCGAGCATCTGACTCAGCGTCGCCGTTTCGAAGTCACGTTCGATGAGCATGACGGAACTTCCCCCAGAAATTCTCTGTGTGTTGGACTCCTTCGATCCACGGCCGGAACGACGACCCCCAGGCCGCCGGCTCCGCTTTGTCCCGCGAATCACCAGCACAGCCACGTGTGCGGGCGGGCAAATGCCGCCGCACGCATTGCTTCACGGCAATCACACGGCCCAACCGCTCCCCAACGGCGCCGACCGGCGATTACGAACTCGACCGGCTCGCGCATGAGCCGGCGTCAGAGACTATTGAGCGTCCTCACGAAGGACAGCGG
The DNA here is from genome assembly GCF_041346945.1 of Amycolatopsis sp. cg9. NCBI lineage: Bacteria > Bacillati > Actinomycetota > Actinomycetes > Pseudonocardiales > Pseudonocardiaceae > Amycolatopsis > Amycolatopsis sp. cg9. The sequence goes on from NZ_CP166850.1 coordinate 10,308,428, forward strand.
TAACCGTTCATCAGACGAACCTTTCCCCAGACCCCAGATCCCCGCGGTTTCCCGGTTGGGTGATTACTGCCCCGATCACCCGGTCTCCCGCGAGGAGATAACGAACCAGAAGCTACCACCTGCCCCTACGTGCCGCAACGAGCCACGAAGGGGGTCCACCCGGACCACGATGTCCGTTTAGTCCTGTTCGGCAGGACATTCCGCAAACCCGTCCCGACCAGCGTTTACGACAGGGAAACGCCGGTCGCCGGGCAAGGGGCCGAAAGTCGGTGGGCACTATGAGCCGCACCACTTGTTCCACTCCGAGTCGAAGCCCCGGCCCGGGTGCTCCGGCATTCGAGTGAGTCACGGACGCGCGGTTATTTCTTGCGTAGCCGAAAAAGCCGGAAGGAAACAGAATGTGAACAGTTTTTTGACGGGGTGCCGCGCCCGCGGACCGGGCGCGGCGCCCGTCCGTCAGACCTTCGCCGGAACCCGGCCCTCCTTCGAGAAGTACCCGCGGACCCGCTTGGAGCAGAGCAGCAGGAACAGCACGAGCAGCACCACGGCCTGGACGACCTGGCCGGCCCGCATCCAGTTCGGGAACTCGGCCGAGACGACGAGGTACACGAGACCGGCCAGCCCGAGCACGGTCACCAGCATGACGCGGACCCACGTGCGCCGCCTGCCGAGCTTGAGCCGCGCGGCGAGCCGGACGTAGACGATGGCGATGACCAGGACCGAGACCGGGCGGATCCACAGGACGCTCTCGAGCGAGGTGCGCGTCCCCGCGTGGTCGGCCGGGTCGGCCTGACCGGTCGACTCCCAGTGCAGCACCTGGTAGTCGAGGATCGAGTCCTTGTTCAGGAAGGTCAGCACCGCGAACGCGATGCTGATCAGCAGGTTCAGATAGAGCAGGAAGACGATCGGCCGCAGCACGCGGCCGCCCGAGGGCGAGGTGGCCATGGTTTCCCCAGTTCAGTCGTGCGCGGTGGCACGTTCGACGATGCGGACGAGTTCGGCCGCGTAGGCGGTGACGTCGATCCCCGGACGGCGGATCGATTCGGTGTGGAAGCCGTCTATGGCCTGGCGGATGGTGATCGCCATGACGCGCGGGTCGAATCGGCCGAAGTCGCCGGTCCGCTGCCCCTCGCGCAGGCAGGTCTCCAGGACGTCGATGGCGCCGTGGTACCACTCGCCGGTACCACCGTCGGCCTCGCCGCCGGGGGCACCGCCGTGCCGCAGGCTTTCGAGCAGCGCGGTGAGTTCGACCGGGTGCTCGGCGATGAACGCCAGGTTCGACTCGATGTAGACCCGCAGCTCCGCCGCCGGGCTGTCCACCGCGTCGATCCGCTCCCGCATGTACGCGAGGCTCGTGGTCAGCACGTCCCGCACGACTTCGGCGATCAAGTCCGCTTTGCCGTCGAAGTGGTAGGAGATCATGCCGGTGCTGCTCAGCCCGGCACGTTTCGCGATCTGCCCGAACGATGCCTTCGCGTACCCGAGTTCACCGATGGTTTCGATCGCCGCGCGGACTATCTGCGCCCGCCGGGCGGTCTCGGTGAACGTTTTTGCTTGCATGAGCAAAAAGTAGCACGGTCGAGCAAGCAATCGCCAGAATGCCGTCTTTCCGCAATCGAGCGATTGCGGTACGTGTCGATCTTTTCCCGCGACACGGGAAAGGCCGCCCCGGAGAACTCCGGAGCGGCCTTCGCCCTGCTGCGCTACTCCGTGACCTGGCGGGCGGTCGCCATCGCGCGCTCGGTCTCCCAGAACGCCCGCATGGACCGGATCAGCCCGTCCTCGCCGACCCGGTAGACGAACACCCCGTCCGTGTCGACGCGGTAGCCGCCCGGCAGGTACGTCGTGATCGTGCCGACGTTGGCGCACTCGCCCCCCGCCGCGTGGGAGTCGCGGATGACGAACTCGAAGCGCTCCACGTTCGCGATCGTCTTGTCCCAGAACGCGCTGATCCCGTCGCGGCCGTGGTGGCCCTTGCCCTCTTCGTCGAAGAAGGACGGCCCGACCGGGTCCTCGACCACCCCGTCCGGGGCGAAGAGGGCCAGCCACGCCTCCTTGTCCCCCGCCGTCACCGCGGTCATCGAGGCGAACGCCGCGCGCCGCGCGGGCGGCTGCTCCGCCGAAGTGTCCCAGCTGACCTGCACGCCCACGGCAGTCACTCCTCGAACTTCGCGATGATTTCGGCCCCGAACTTGCGGATCGCTTCGAGCTTCGGCTCCACCGGCGCGTCGAACCCGACGCCGTCGAACACCCACGGCATGGTGATGACGTCGGTGACGCCCAGCTCGGCCTGCTCGCGGTAGCCGTCGAGGCCGAACCGGTCGATGCAGACCGCCTGGTACTCGAACGGGTCGTCGGCGCGGCCCCGCTCGGCCAGCAGCTCCTTGAGCCGGGCGATGGTGTCGCGGAGCTCCTCGAGCTTCATCATCGCCGACGACCAGCCGTCGGCGACCCGGGCGGCGCGCTTCAGCGCGACCTCGGTGTGGCCGCCGATGTAGAAGGGGACGCGCGACGGCGGCGCCGGGCTCATCTGGATCTTGTCGAAGTCGTAGAAGTCGCCGTGGTACTCGACCATGCCGCCGTCGAGGATCAGCCGCAGCACGTCGATGGCCTCGTCGACGCGCTTGCCGCGCTTCTCGAACGGCACGCCGCAGTACTCGAACTCCTGCGGCAGCCAGCCGACGCCGAGCCCGAGGCCGAACCGGCCGCCGGTGAGCACGCTCGCCGAGCCGACCTGGCGCGCCAGCAGCACCGGGTTGCGCGAGCCGAGCTTGAGCACCGACGTGTAGAAGTGGATCCGGCTGGTGACCGCCCCCATCGACGCGGTGGCGACGAGCGGGTCGACCCACGGGGTTTCCCCGGTCCAGAACCGGCTGCCGTCGGGGGTGTACGGGTAGTCCGTGTCCACCGTTTCGGCGTAGAAGAGCGAGTCCGGCAGGGCGATCGAGGCGAAGCCGGCCTCTTCGGCGGCCCGGGCGAGCTCGCCCAGCTGATCGAGGGGGTTCATCGCGATCGACAGGGTGAACTTCATGGTGTCGAACTATAACGTGTTCTAGTTTGCTCGGCCAGGTCTGGCGGTGTGCCGGATCACTGGCGGGAACCCTCCGCGTAACGTCCGCGTTGTCCGAATCAAAGGTGACTTCCGGTCACCGAGCCCCGAACTTCTGGGAGTGGTCCATGGGCACCGCGATCTTCCTGATCGTGCTCGTCGTCGTGATCGTCGGTGGCGGCCTCTATTTCTCGCGGCAGCGGGCCGCGGCCCGGCAGCGGGAGCTCGACGACGCCAAGGCCGACGCCCGGCGCCTCGTCGAGCGGCTCGGCGGTCAGGTCCTCAACCTCAACGGCAACGACACCGCGTCGATGCAGGCGATGGCCGACGCGAGCGAGCGCTACAACGCCGCCGGCTCGCAGCTGGAGCAGGCGCGCACGATCGAGCAGGCCCGGCTGGTGAAGGACACCGCCGTCGAGGGCCTCTACTACGTCCGCGCCGCGCGCGTCGCGATGGGCATGGACCCCGGCCCGCAGCTGCCGGAGGAGGCCGAGCGCGAGCGCGCCGGCAAGGTCACCGAGCGCCGCGAGGTCGACGTCGAGGGCCAGCACTACGCGGCTTCGCCCGACGCGGGCCAGGACACGCCGTACTACTACCCCGGCGGCCGCGTCGCGGGCCGTCCGGTGCCGCAGGGCTGGTACAGCGAACCGTGGTGGAAGCCCGCGCTCGTCGCCGGCGCCTGGGGCCTCGGGTCGATGTTCCTGTTCAGCGCGATGTTCTCCGGCATGAGCGGCATCGCCAGCGCCTCGGCCTGGGAGTCGGGCTACGACGCGGGCCAGCAGGACGCGCTCGAGTCCGGCGACATGGGCGGCGACGGCGGCGGTGACGGCGGAGGCGACTTCGGCGGCGACGGCGGCGGCGACATGGGCGGCGGCGACTGGGGCGGCGGCGGGTTCGACGGCGGCGGCTTCGACGGTGGGGGCTTCGACGGCGGGGGCTTCGACTTCTGACCCGCCCGCAACGCCGTGAACGACTCCTTCATGTCGTCTGACGACATGAAAGAGTCGTTCACGTCAGTTCTGGCAGGTGGGGCACCAGTAGAGGTTGCGGCCCACCAGCTCCGAGTTCGCCACCGGCGTCCCGCACACCAGGCAGGGCTCGCCCGCCCGGCGGTAGACGTAGACCTCGCCGCCGTGGCGGTCGACCCGCGCCGCACGGCCCATCGCCTCCGGCAGGTGCTCCGGGCGGACCGTGTCGATCCGGCCGACGCGGACGCCGTCGCGCATCAAGGTCACCAGGTCGGCCCACAGGTCGTCCCACAACGCGCGGTCCAGCGCGCGCCCCGGCGTCAGCGGCGCGACCCCGTGGCGGAACAGCACTTCCGCGCGGTAGACGTTGCCGACGCCGGCGAGCACCGCCTGGTCCATCAGCAGTGCCGCGATCGACGTCTTCGAGCGCGAAACGCGCTCCCACGCCCGGTCGGGCTTCGCGTCGCGGCGCAGCGGGTCCGGGCCCAGCCGGGCCTTGATCGCGTCCGCCTGGTCCGGGGACAGCAGCTCGCAGCGCGTGGGCCCGCGCAGGTCCGTCCAATGTGTCCGGCCGGCCAGCCGCAGCCGGACCTGGCCGACCGGTTCCGGCGCGGGCAGCGCGGCCTCGCCGAAGGTGCCGTACAGGCCCAGGTGGATGTGCACGATCCCGTGCGGGCCGTAGTCGTGGAACAGGTGCTTGCCGTACGCCTGCGCGCCGACGAACACCTGACCGTCCAAACGGGACGCTTCGGCGGCGAACCGGCCCTGCGGGCTGCTCACCTCGACCGGGGCGCCGGCGTACCGGCGCTTGTGCAGCCGCGCGAGCCGGTGGAGCGTGTGCCCCTCCGGCATCAGGCCTCCGGCAACGCCGGCGGGGTCCCGGTGCGCTCGTAGTCGAGCAGCTGCTGCACGCGGCGGGCGTGCCGCTCCTCCGGCGAGACCTCGGTCGCCAGGAACGCCTCGACGATTTCGGTGGCCTCTTCGGCGGTGTGCATCCGGGCGCCGACGCCGATCAGCTGGGCGTGGTTGTGCTCGCGGCACAGCTTCGCGGTCTCGACGCTCCACGCGAGGCCGGCCCGCGCGCCGGGCACCTTGTTCGCGGCGATCTGCTCGCCGTTGCCGGAGCCGCCGACGACGATGCCGCGGCTGCCCTCGTCGGCCACCACGCGCAACGCCGTCTCGACGCAGAACGCCGGGTAGTCGTCGGCCGCGTCGTAGACGTGCGGACCGATGTCGGTCACCTCGTGGCCCTGCTTCTCCAGGTGAGCCACCAGGTGGTTCTTCAGCTCGAAACCGGCATGGTCGGATCCCAAGTAGACACGCACGGCTGGGAGTCTGCCACCACGCCCGGTTTCGGGCATGCTCCGGGGGTGGGCAGCTGGGAGCAATCGGGGCACGACGTGCGACTCGACTGGGGCGGCGAAGGCGTCGCCGCGCTCGGCCGCGAATGCGCGGTGCTGGTGGTCGTCGACGTGCTTTCCTTCGGCACCACCACGGATCTCGTGGTCGGCCGCGGCGGCCGCGTGCTGCCGGTCCGGTGGCGCGACGAACGCGGCGTCGCACTGGCGAAGGCGGCGGGCGCGGTCGTCGCCGGTGAGGCCGAATTCACGCTGCGGCCCTCGTCTGTGACGGAGATCCCGCCCGGCACGCTGCTCGCGCTCCCCTCGCCCAACGGCGCGACCCTGTGCGAAGCGGCCGCGGCGACCGGGGCCGCCGTCCTCGCGGGGTGCCTGCGCAACGCGTCCGCCGTCGCCGCGAAGGCGCTCGGGCTCGGTGGCCCGATCGGGCTCATCGCGGCCGGGGAACGCTGGGGGGTGAACATCTTCGGGGCCGGCGAGGCGTTCGGCCCGCTGCGGCCGTGCGTCGAAGACCAGGTGGGCGCGGGCGCGATCGCCGCCGCACTGGCCCGGCTGGGTGCCTCGCTCTCGCCCGAAGCCGCCCTCGCCGCCCGCGGTGCCGACGCCGGAGCCGTGGCGGGCTGCGTGTCGGGGCGCGAACTGATCGAATCGGGCCACGGCGGGGACGTCGCACTGGCCACCGAGCTCGACGTGAGCCAGGCTGCCCCTGTCCTGAACGAAGGAGTACTGGCATGACCGGCCGCTGGATCGACGTCGCCGAAGGCGTGCACGCGCGCCGCTACGAGGAGCTGGACCTCACCGTCGGGCTGGTGGTGGGCGCCGAGCGCTGCCTGGTCGTCGACACCCGCGGCGACCTCGAGCAGGGCGCCGAACTGGCCGCGGCGGTGCGGGAGATCACGCCGCTGCCGTGGTCGGTGGCGTTCACGCACGCGCACTTCGACCACACCTGGGGCACCGAGGGGTTCACGCCCTGCGCGGTCTGGGCGCACGAGGGCTGCCGCGCCGAGCTGGCCGAGTCCGCCGAAGACGCCCGGGCCAAGTGGATCGCCTACTACCGCGAAGCGGGCAAGGAGGAGATCGCCGACGCCATCGCGCGGACGACGTTCGTCGTGCCCGACCACCTGTTCACCGACCGGGCCGAACTCGACCTCGGCGGCCGCACCGCCGTCCTGTTGCACCCCGGCCGCGCCCACACCGACCACGACGCGATCGTCCACGTGCCGGACGCGGGAGTCGTCTTCGCGGGCGATGTCGTGGAGAACGCCGAGCACGGCTTCAGCGCGTTCTCCTTCAGCGCGGAGTCGGACCTGACCGCCTGGCCGGACACCCTGGACGCGATCCTCGCCCTGGCACCGCGGGTCATCGTGCCGGGCCACGGCGACCCGGTCGACGCCGACTTCGTCCGCTACCACCGCCACGGCCTGCACGAGCTGATCGCCCTGAAGGCGGCCATGGGCCGCGGCGAGACGACCGAGGCCGCCGCCGTGGCCGCTTCGCGCTACCCCGGCGACGTCACCCTGGCCGCCCTCGCGACGCCTTGACGCGCAACTTTCCCTACGAAAGTGACGCCCTCGTCCCCCGGAGGCGTCACTTTCCCTACGAAAGTGGCGCCTCGGGTCGTCAGTCGAAGTTCAGGTCGCCCGTGCGGGTGCGCTTGAGCTCGAAGAAGTCCGGGTAGCTCGCCAGCGCCACCGCGCCGTCGAACACCTTCAGCGCGTCTTCGCCGCGCGGGATCGAGCTCAGGACCGGGCCGAAGAACGCCACGCCGTCGATGTGGATCGTCGGGGTGCCGACGTCCTGGCCGACCGGGTCCATGCCCTCGTGGTGGCTCTTCTTCAGCGCCTCGTCGTACTCCGTCGAGTCCGCGGCGTCGTAGAGCTCGGCCGGCGCGCCGATCGCGGCCAGCGCCTCCTTGATGACCTGGTCGCGGTCCTTGTTGCCCTGGTTGTGGTAGCGGGTGCCGAACTCGGTGTAGTACTCCCGCAGCAGCTCTTCGCCCTTGAGCTGCGAGAGCGCGACGGCGACGCGCACCGGGCCCCAGCCCTTCGCCAGGAGCTCCTTGTACTGCTCGGGCAGCTCGTCCCGGCCCTCGTTGAGCACCGACAGGCTCATGATCCGGAAGCGCAGGTCCAGGTTGCGGTGCTTCTCCACCTCCAGGATCCAGCGGGAGGTGATCCACGCGAACGGGCAGATCGGGTCGAAGTAGAAATCGACCTTCGTGGGCTGCTCGGCAGCGGTCATCGGGGTACTCCTCCAGGCACGTCTCGATGTGGGCGGACCCCCACACGACGGGCCAACACCGGCGCACCCGAGCTTGTTCCCTTATCGCCGGGCACCCCGTCGCCATGATTGGATGCGGGGAGTTGAAAACCGATACCAACGACCAGAGGTGCCTGTGCCCGCCCCCAACCTGACCCGCGACCAAGCCAAGCTGCGCGCGGATCTGCTCGACGTCACCGCCTACGACATCGAGCTGGATCTGACCGACGGCCACGGCGGTCCCGGGGAGAAGACCTTCGCGTCGACGACGACCGTCCGGTTCTCCAGCGCCCGGGCCGGGGAGGACACGTGGGTCGACATCGTCGCCGACCGCGTGCACTCGGCGACCCTCAACGGCGCGGACGTCGACGTCAGCGCCTACGTCGAGGACAAGGGCATCGCGCTGGCCGGCCTGGCCGAGGCGAACGAGCTCACGGTGACGGCCGACTGCCGGTACATGAACACCGGCGAAGGCCTGCACCGGTTCGTCGACCCGGTCGACGACGGCGTCTACCTGTACACGCAGTTCGAGACGGCCGACGCCAAGCGCATGTTCGCCTGCTTCGACCAGCCCGACCTGAAGTCGGTCTACCGGCTCACGGTCATCGCGCCGCGGGACTGGAAGGTCGTCTCGAACACGATGGCCGAGTCCACCGAGGAGACGCCCGAAGGCGCCGTCCGGACGGTGTTCAAGGAGTCCGAGCGGCTCTCGACGTACCTGGTCGCGCTGATCGCCGGCCCGTACGCCGAGTGGCGCGACGAGTACACCGACGCCCACAAGACCATCCCGCTCGGCGTCTACTGCCGCGCGTCGCTGGCCGAGCACATGGACGCCGACCGCCTCTTCACCGAGACCAAGCAGGGCTTCGGCTTCTACCACGAGAAGTTCGGCACGCCGTACCCGTTCTCCAAGTACGACCAGCTGTTCGTGCCGGAGTTCAACGCGGGCGCGATGGAGAACGCCGGCGCGGTGACGTTCCTGGAGGACTACGTCTTCCGCAGCCGCGTCACCCGCTACGCCTACGAGCGGCGCGCCGAGACGCTGCTGCACGAGATGGCGCACATGTGGTTCGGCGACCTGGTCACCATGCGCTGGTGGGACGACCTGTGGCTGAACGAGTCGTTCGCGACTTTCGCGAGCGTCCTGGCCCAGGCCGACGCGACCGAGTACAAGAACGCGTGGACCAGCTTCGCGAACATCGAGAAGTCGTGGGCCTACCGGCAGGACCAGCTGCCCTCGACGCACCCGATCGCGGCCGACATCGTCGACCTGCACGCGGTCGAGGTCAACTTCGACGGCATCACCTACGCCAAGGGCGCGAGCGTGCTCAAGCAGCTCGTCGCCTACGTCGGGCTCGACCACTTCCTCGACGGCCTGAAGGTGTACTTCGGCAAGCACGCCTGGGGCAACGCGACCCTGGCCGACCTGCTGGGCGCGCTGGAAGAGGCGTCCGGGCGCGACCTGTCGTGGTGGAGCGCGCAGTGGCTGGAGACCACCGGCCTCAACTCGCTGAGCCCGCGCTACGAGATCGGCTCGGACGGGAAGTTCACGTCGTTCGCCGTCGTGCAGTCCGGTGCGAAGCCGGGTGCCGGTGAGCTGCGCACGCACCGCGTCGCCGTGGGCGTGTACGACGAAGACGCTTCCGGCAAGATCGTCCGGACGCAGCGGGTGGAGCTGGACGTAGACGGCGAGCGCACCGAGGTCCCGGACCTGGTCGGCCAGGCCGCGGGCAAGCTCGTGCTGGTCAACGACGACGACCTGACGTACTGCACGATGCGCCTCGACCCGGCGTCGCTGACCACGCTGATCGACCGCATCGCGGACATCACCGAGCCGCTCCCGCGGACGCTGTGCTGGTCGGCGGCGTGGGAGATGACCCGCGAGGCCGAGCTGAAGGCCCGCGACTTCGTCACGCTGGTGCAGCGCGGGATCCACACCGAAACCGAGGTCGGCGTCGTCCAGCGGCTGCTGCTGCAGGCCCAGACCGCGCTGAACTCCTACGCGGAGCAGGACTGGGCGGCCTCGACCGGCTGGCCGGCGTTCACCGGGCGGCTGCTGGAGCTGGTCCGCGCCGCGGAGCCGGGTTCGGACCACCAGCTGGCGTTCGTGAACTCGCTGGCGGGCTCGGTGCTCGACGACGCGACGCTGTCGGTGGTGGCCGGCTGGCTCGACGGTTCGGCACCGCTCGAAGGCTTGACGGTGGACACGGACCTGCGCTGGCGCCTGCTGCACGCGCTGGTGGCGCACGGCAAGGCGGACGCGGTGGAGATCGACGCGGAGCTGTCCCGCGACAACACGGCCACCGGCCGCCGCCAGGCGGAGCGCGCCCGTGCGCTGCGCCCGACGGCCGAGGCCAAGTCGGACGCGTGGCAGCGGGCGGTGTACGACGACGAGCTGCCGAACGCGGTCAGCGACTCGCTCATCTCGGGCTTCTCGCACCCGGGCCAGAAGGCGCTGCTGGGCTCGTACGTGGCGAAGTACTTCGAGGTGATCGACGAGGTGTGGCAGCGGCGCTCGAGCGAGCGCGCGCAGCCGATCGCGATCGGCCTGTACCCGTCGTGGGCCGTGGCCCCGGAGACGGTGACGGCGTCGGACGAGTGGCTGGCGGGCGACCACTCGCAGGCCCTGCGGCGGCTGGTTTCGGAGGGCCGGGCGGGCATCGTCCGCGCCCTGGCGGCGCGGGACTTCGACGCGCAGGCCTGACCCCAAGTACCCCAATGTGGCGTTCGGTGCGTCTGACGCACCGAACGCCACATTGGGTGCGCTGGACGCAACCAACGCCACATTGGGGCGCTTGACCGGCGCCGCAACGTGAAAGAGCCCCGCATCTCGGCCGAGGTGCGGGGCTCTTTCGTGGCTCAGATCAGCGGGGCGCCGGGCCCGCCTGGTCGGACAGCATGCGCAGCGCGTTCACCAGGCCGTTGACCAGCCCGCGAACCAGGTCGCCCTCCTTGAAGGACGCCACCATGCTCGCCACCGCCAGCTTGGCGCCGCGGTCGGGGAGACGCGTGTAGGCCGTCTTGCCCGTGACGATCTCGATCTTGCGTTCGCCGGGCGAGACCGCGATCAGGACCGCGTTCGCCGGGTCGGTCGTCGTCGAGTGCAGCTTCTCCGCCGAAGCGCGGCTGTCCTCGCCCAGTTCGCCGAGGTACAGGCTGAAGTCGAGGCCGGTCTCCCGGCTCGCGAACGTCAGCGCCTCGTCCAGGCGGGCCAGCTGGCGGGTGTCGAACGGGCCCGACGGCGCGGCCGGCTCGTACATCTTCGCCGCCGACACGCGGCCGCTCGACGTCAGTCCCTCGCCGTAGGCCAGCTCGGACTCGTCGACGCGCTTCGTCAGCTCACCAGTTGCCACGAGCGCCTCCCGCCGCGGTCGCGGCGCCCGAAGGCGCCTTGTTTTCGGCGCCGGCGTGCCGGTGCCCCTCGCCGACCCCGTCGGGGTTGGCGCTCCACCACATGGCCGGGTACTCCCAGGCCTGGCCGGACCGGTACCGCGGGGCGCCGCCGGACCTGCGCCGGAGCGTCAGGAGCCCGGCGAGACCGTAGATGGCCAGCGGGATCACGGCGAAGACCACGATCGTCTCGACAACGTTCACGGCGCTGAGCGTATCGGATGACCTCCACGGCCACCGCGCGCGCCGCACTCGACCGTTCGTCGTAAGCCGACTGCCGTCCGCCGCTTGGCTCGCGGCCACTGGAACGTTGGGGCGAAGACCGTCGGGCCGAAAGGTTGCAACTCAACGTACAGGCGGCCGCACCCGCCGCTGTCGTCTTGTCGCAGCCTTGAAATCCTCGTAGCTTTTTCACCTGTACGGGCCTTGCGCCCCGCTCCCCAGCCCCAGCAGGTAACGCACCGGTCCCAGGAGGCCTTGCCATGAACAGCGCCCAGACCCCCGCACAGGCGATCACCGAGACCTTCTCGTCACCCAGCGACATCGAATTCGTGCCCGGAACACGTGTGACGGCGGGCACAAGGGTTACCCGGGGTACACGCGTCACTCGCGGTACACGCGTCACGGCCGGAACCCGCGTCACCATGGGCACCCGGGTGACGGCGGGCACGCGGGTCACGCGCGGTACCCGGGTCACGCGGGGCACGCGCGTCACGATGGGCACTCGTGTGACGGCCGGCACGCGAGTCACCTGCGGCACCCGCGTCACGCGCGGCACGCGGGTCACCCGCGGCACGCGCGTCACCATGGGCACTCGCGTCACCTGCCAGAGCGACTACGCGCTCGCTGCCTGACCCGTACTCCAGGGACGCACGCACTACCTGAGCACACCGCGCAAGCACCCCGGCTCGCCCCGGCCGCCGTCAAGGCAGCCGGGGCGCCGGCATGTCTAGGCCGCCGAACCCAGGTACGGCTGCCAGAGCGGGTCGGCCTCTTTGGAGTGGGCGAGCAGCCGCCAGTGCGGGCCGTGGGGCGCCCGCGGGACGACGCGGAGCCGCCAGCCGATCTCCGAGAGCAGCCGGTCCGCTTTGCGGTGGTTGCACTTGGCGCAGCAGGCGACGCAGTTCGTCCAGCTGTGGGGCCCGCCCCGGCTGCGCGGCTGGACGTGGTCGATCGTTTCGGCCCGCCCCCCGCAGTAGGCGCAGCGGTACCGATCGCGGTGCATCAGCCCGGCGCGGGTGAGCGGCACCTGCGCCCGGTAGGGCACCCGCACGTACGTGCTGAGCCGGATCACCGACGGCACCGGCAGCGACACCTTGGCCGAATGCAGCTCGATCCCGCCGGGGTCGCCGTGCACCACTTCGGCCTTGCCGCACATCACCAGCACCACGGCCCGCCGCAGCGGTAGCGCGGTCAGTGGCTCGAAAGTGGCGTTGAGCAGGAGAACCCGGCGCCGGCCCCAGGCCGGGGCAGCCGGATCCCGGCCTCTACTACGCTGTCCGGGCGGGCGGGTAACTCCCCCTGGGCGGTTCCCCGGCCCGGCCGGGACGGCTCCGCCGGATGCGGAACCCCCCGGATAGGCGCGCAGGACCACCTCTGGCGTCTCATCGGCCGTGGCTTGGCCGGAGACGCCGCGGGGGCTGGGTTGTCGGTCTGGCACTCGACCACCTCCAGGGGCGTAGGCATAGTCGACCACAAAACAACCCCCCAGCGCACGTGTGTTACAAGACGTGTCACATCCGCGCGACCCAACATCCACTTGAAGTTGGGCAGACCGACCTGATCGGAAGGATGATCGAACTCCCGTGTCCCCCTTGCTCACCGCCGGACAGACGCCGTGCATCCAGGACACCAGCACGTTCTGCTACCAGGTGTGGAAAGCCACGAACAACGAGTGGCTGGCCGGCTCGGCGAACTGGCTGCTCACCAAGCCGCTGAAGATCCTGATGATCCTGGTGATCGCGTTCGTCATCCGGCTGCTGCTCAAGCGCCTGATCAACCGGATCACGACCTTCCCGCGCTCCGGCGGCAAGCTCCCGGCCCTGCTGCGCCCCCTGCGCGAGCGCGCCCCCGAGGTGCTCGGCTCCGCGGTGATCGAACGGCGGCGGCAGCGCGCCCAGACCATCGGCTCCGTGCTGAAGTCGATGTCCACGTTCCTGATCTACGGCCTCGCGTTCATCCTCGTGCTGGGCGAACTCGGCCTGAACCTCGGCCCGATCATCGCCTCGGCCGGCATCATCGGCGTCGCGATCGGATTCGGCGCGCAGAACCTCGTGAAGGACTTCCTCTCCGGCATCTTCATGATGGTCGAGGACCAGTACGGCGTCGGCGACGTCGTCGACATCGGTGAGGCGACCGGCACCGTCGAGGCCGTCGGCCTCCGGATCACCACGCTGCGCGACCTCAAGGGCACGGTCTGGTACGTCCGCAATGGCGAAGTGCTGCGCGTCGGCAACTCCAGCCAGGGCTTCGCGGTCGCGGTCGTCGACGTCCCGCTCGGCTACACCGCCGACGTCGAGCGCGCGACCACCGTGCTCGCGGCGGCGGCGTCCACGGCCACCGAGAGCGAGCTGCTGAAGGACAACGTCCTCGAGCCGCCGGAGATGCTGGGTGTGGAAAGCGTCACACCGGAGGGCCTCCAGCTGCGCCTGACGGTCAAGGTGCGGCCGGGCAAGCAGTGGGCCGTGCAGCGCGCCCTCCGCGCGCAGCTGCTCGCGGCCCTGGAAGAGGCCGGGTTCGAGCCGCCGCTGGGCCGGCTGTTCCCGAGCGCGGCCCCGGCCGTCGAAAAGTAGCGCCGTTACGCTGGGAAGCGGGTTCGTCGCTCTCGTTTGATGCGCTGAAGGGGACTTTCCTCTCACCCCATCGCCTGAGAGTCCCCTTCAGCCCATCTCTTACCGGCTCCCGAAGCCCGCTCACCGGCCCGCAGACTCTGCCGGAGCACCAGGCGGTCCCGGCGCTCCCCGGTTCCGCGCCGTTACGCTGGGAAGCGGGTTCGCGACCATCCGGCAGGAGCGGGACCGGGCGTCGGGAACCCGCACCCAGGAGGGCAAAATGGAAGGCGTGTCTGCAGTGAGCGAACCGGCGAACCTCTACGAAGCGGTCGGCGGCGAACCGACGTTCCGCCGCATCGTCGGGCGGTTCTACGAAGAGGTGGCGCGCGACGAGATCCTCCGCCCGCTCTACCCCGAGGAGGACCTCGGCCCGGCCGAGGAGCGCTTCCGCCTGTTCCTCATGCAGTACTGGGGCGGCCCGCACACCTACTCCGACCAGCGCGGGCACCCGCGGCTGCGGATGCGGCACGCGCCGTTCAAGATCGGGCCGATCGAGCGCGACGCCTGGCTGCGCTGCATCCGGATCGCCGTCGACGAGGAGAACCTGGAAGAGCCGTACCGCGGTCAGCTCTGGGCGTACCTGGAGATGGCGGCGCACAGCATGATGAACAGCTTCGTATGAGAGCTGCAGCCTCTGGGGCTCCGCCCCAGGCCGGGGGCTCCGCCACCCGGAGCCCCCGATGAGACCCGGGGGAGCCTGGTGGCGCGATGCCGTCTTCTACCAGGTCTACGTGCGCTCGTTCGCCGATTCGGACGGCGACGGCGTCGGAGACCTGGAAGGCATCCACTCCCGGCTCGGTTACCTGGAGCTGCTGGGCGTGGACGCGCTGTGGCTGACGCCCTTCTACCGCTCCCCGATGGCCGACCACGGCTACGACATCGCCGACCCGCGTGACGTCGACCCCATGTTCGGCACCCTCGGCGACTTCGACGTCCTGCTGACCGAGGCGCACAAGCGGGGCATCAAGGTCACCGTGGACGTGGTCCCGAACCACACCAGCAACCAGCACGCCTGGTTCAAGTCGGCGATGGCGGCGAAGCCGGGCAGCCCGGAGCGCGACCGGTACGTCTTCCGCGACGGCGTCGGGCCGAAGGGCGAGGACCCGCCGAACAACTGGGTCAGCGCGTTCGGCGGCCCGGCCTGGACGCGGGTGCCGGACGGCCAGTGGTACCTGCACCTGTTCGCCCCGCAGCAGCCGGACCTGAACTGGGCCAACCCGGAGGTCGCCGCCGACCTCGAACGCACCCTGCGGTTCTGGCTGGAGCGCGGCGTCGACGGCTTCCGCATCGACGTCGCGCACGGTATGGCCAAGCCGCCCGGGCTGCCGGACATGGACCCGCGCGCCGACGCGCTCGGGCCCAGCCACTACTACGACCCGCGCTGGGACCACGACGGCGTCCACGAGATCCACCAGATGATCCGCAAGGTGCTCGACGAGTTCCCGGACGCGATGGCGGTCGGCGAGATCTGGGTGACCGACGAGGAGCGCCTCTCCCGCTACCTGCGCCCCGACGAGCTGCACCTGGCGTTCAACTTCCGGCTGGTGCTGACCCACTTCGACGCCGACGCGATGCGCACGGCCATCGAGCGCTCCCTGACCGTCCCGGCGAAGGTCGGCGCCCCCGCGACCTGGACGCTGGGCAACCACGACGTCTGGCGCCAGGTCAGCCGCTACGGCGGCGGCGAGGCCGGGGTCCGGCGCGCCCGGGCGATGGCCCTGGTGGAGCTGGCCCTGCCCGGCACGGTCTACCTGTACAACGGCGAAGAGCTGGGCCTGGCGAACGTCGAGCTGGCACCGGCCGACATGGCCGACCCGCGCGCGAAGACGAGCGGCGCCGAGTTCGGCCGCGACGTCTCCCGCGTCCCGCTGCCGTGGGAGGGCGACCTCCCGCCGTTCGGGTTCTCGCGCAACCCGCGCACGTGGCTGCCGATGCCGGCTTCGTGGGCCGGGCTGACGGTGGAGAAGCAGATCGAGGACGCCGACTCGACGCTTTCCCTGTACCGCCAGGCGATCGAGCTGCGGAAGACGCATCCGGCGTTCGGTGGCGAAGAGCTGGAGTGGTACGGCGCGCCCGCGGGGTGCTTCGCGTTCCGCCGCCGCGGCGGTGGGCTCGTGTGCGCGCTGAACACGTCCGCGAGCCCGATCGCCCTGCCGCCGGGTGAGGTGCTGCTGTCGAGCAGCCCGCTGGTGGACGGCAAGCTCCCGGCGGATTCGGCCGCCTGGCTGGTCTGAGGCCGCTTCAAGCACCCCAATGTGGCGTTCGGTGCGTCCAGCGCACCCAATGTGGCGTTCGGTGCGTCCAGCGCACCCAATGTGGCGTTCGGTGCGTCTGACGCAACCAACGCCACATTGGGGTGCTTCTAACCGGACTGGTCACCCGAACCCGAGCCGTCGTCGAAGGCGCCGCTGGCCAGCCACGCCGCCAGTGCCGCGGCCTGGAGGTAGGGCGCCGCCTGGGCGGCCGCCCGGCCCGCCGCACGCGTGCGGCCCCACCTCTCAGGTCTTTCGGCGCGCTCCGGCGCCGGCTCGCCCGGCGGGCGGTCCCGGCGCCACGGGGTCTCCTCGGCGCGTACGGCGTCGAGGAAGTCCGCGGTCGGGTCGTCGTCCGGGCTCACCACTCCAGACTGCCACCGCCCGGGCCGGGCGGGGGCAGCCGTAAGGAATCCGTCAGAACAGCAGCGGCAGCAGCGCGTGGCGCCGCCGCACGATCGCGCCGTAGCGCGCGTCCAGGCGCAGCCACGAGTCCGTCGCCGACACGCGGACGACGTCCTCCGCCAGGTCCGAGTCCACGAAACCCATGCCCGACATCGCGAACAGGCAGCGCATCTGGACCTTGACCTCCACCGCGTCGCCGGACACGGTGAGCACCGCCTGGTCCATCAGCGACGACGGCGGGTTGCCGTGCGGGCCGGCGTTGTCCCTGGCCAGCGTCACACCCCGGTCGGCCAGCTCCGCGACGACCCGCGCCGGGAGCTCGTCGACCAGCGGCCAGCGGCCGGACGGCGGCAGTTCGCCGTGCCAGAGCAGGTCGCGCGCCGGGCCCGGGTCCATCCGTGGCCCGCCCGCCACGGTCAGCGCGGCGAGCAGCTCGTTGCCGGACACCGTGACGTCGCCGGGGGTCACGTCCCCGGCCACCGCGCGCGTCGCGAAGCACTCGAACGGCGTCGCCGTCCAGGCCTCGACCACGCCGTCACCGCGCCGGCGCAGCCGGACGGCCGTCTGACCGTCCAGCCGGACCGCGCGGGCGACGAACGCACCGAGGGTCTCCCGGTCCGCCGCGTCCGGCACGAACAACTCAGGCATCCGCGAACCCCTGCTTCAGAAACTCCGACTCGGGCGGGCTGAGCCTACGCGGCCGCAGCGCGACCGTGTCGTACGGCGCCAGCACCGTCTCCGCCGTCACCGCGACCGGGTCGGTTCCGGCCGGCCCGGTGTGGACGCGGTAGGCCAGCGTGAAGCTCGCCGCGCGCAGCTCCGTCAGGTCGATGGCGACGCGCAGCTCCTGCCCGGAGACCACGATCGGCGCCTTGTAGGCCACCTCGAGCTTGACCACGACGATGCCCTTCGGCAGCTGGTCGAGCCCCGCCTCGACGGCGCCCTTGAACAGCAGCGGGATCCGCGCCTCTTCGAGCAGCGTCACCATCTTCGCGTGGTTGATGTGGCCGTAGACGTCCATGTCCGTCCAGCGCGGGCGGACGTGCGAAACGTAGGTCACCGCACCGTGCTCCGGATCTGGCGGGCCGCCACCGAAAGCGTCGCGAGGTCGAGCCGGCCGGACTTGTGGATCTCGTCCAGCGCGACCCGCGCCCGCTGCAAGCGCGAGGAATTCGTCTTCTCCCACTGGGCGATCTTGGCGTCGCCGGACGAGCCGGGATCGCTGTGCCGCAACGCGTCCAGCGTGATCGCCCGCAGCGAGCCGTAGACGTCGTCGCGCAGCGAGAGCCGGGCGAGGGCGTGCCAGCGGTTGCCGCGTTCCAGCGCGCTGATCTCGGTGAGCATCTTGTCGACGTCCAGGTGGTCCGAAAGCGCGTAGTACAGCTCCGCCGTCTCGGCCGGGCTGTGCGTCGCGTCCACGCCGATCTGCTGCTCGGCGAGCTCGGCCACCTCGGTGACGTCGAGCAGGCCGTAGGTGTGCAGCAGCAGCGACACCCGGCGGGCCAGTCCCTCGGGCACCTTCGCGGCGATCAGCTCGTCCACGTGCTTCTGCACCGACTCCGCCTCGCGGCCGCGCAGCAGGTCGCCGATCTTCGGGACGAGCTTGCCCAGCACCCGGCTGAACCGGTTGATCTCCGCCAGCGGGGCCAGCGGCTGCGGCCGGTTGGTGAGGAACCAGCGCGCGGCCCGGTCGAGCAGCCGCCGCGTCTCCAGCACCATGGTGTCCGCGACCTCGGTGGACACGATGTTGTCGAGCGCGTCGATCTCCGTCCACAGCGCGGGCAGGTCGAACACCCGCGTCACCACCGCGTACGCGCGCACCGCGTCGGTCGCGGTCGCGTTCATCTCCTCCATCAGCCGGTAGACGAAGGAGATGCCGCCGCCGTCGACCACTTCGTTGGCGATGAGCGTGGTGATGATCTGGCGGCGCAGCGGGTGCTCGCCGATCGCGGAGGCGAACCGCTCGCGCAGCGGCACCGGGAAGTACTCGGGCAGCCGGCCGGCGAACACCTGCGAGTCGGGCAGGTCGCTGGCCAGCAGCTCGCCCTTCAGCTCCAGCTTGACGTGGGCCAGCAGCGTCGCCAGCTCCGGCGACGTGAGGCCCTTGCCCGCCTTCTCCAGCTCGCGGAACTCCGAGTTGCTCGGCAGGGCTTCGAGCTTCCGGTCGAACGCGCCCGCGGCCACCAGGGCCTGGACCTGCCGCTGGTGCACCGAAAGCATCGGGGCGGCATGCGCCCGGCTGACGCCCAGGACGGCGTTCTGCCGGTAGTTGTCCGCCAGCACCAGCGCGCCGACCTCGTCGGTCATCTCCGCCAGCAGCTCGTTGCGCTGGGCCTCCTCGAGCTTCCCGGTCTGCACCAGGTGGTCGAGCAGGATCTTGATGTTGACCTCGTGGTCCGAGCAGTCGACGCCGGCCGAGTTGTCGAGGGCGTCGGTGTTGATCTTGCCGCCGTTGCGGGCGAACTCGATCCGGCCGAGCTGGGTGAGGCCCAGGTTGCCGCCTTCGCCGAACACCTTGACGCGCAGCTGCTTGCCGTCGACGCGGATCGCGTCGTTGGCCTTGTCGCCGGCCGCGGCGTGGGTCTCGGTCTCCGCCTTGACGTAGGTGCCGATGCCGCCGTTCCACAGCAGCTCGACCGGCGCCAGCAGGATCGCCTGGATCAGGTCCATCGGCGCCAGCGCGGTGACGCCCTCGTCGAGGCCGAGGGCCGCGTGGACCTGCGGGCTGATCGGGATCGACTTCGCGGTGCGCGGGTAGATCCCGCCGCCTTCGCTGATCAGCGAGCGGTCGTAGTCGTCCCACGAGCTGCGCGGCAGGTCGAACAGCCGGCGGCGCTCGGCGAACGTCGAAGCGGCGTCCGGGTCCGGGTCGAGGAAGACGTGCATGTGGTTGAACGCCGCGACCAGCCGGATGTGCTCGGACAGCAGCATGCCGTTGCCGAAGACGTCGCCCATCATGTCGCCGATGCCGACGACGGTGAAGTCCTCGGTCTGGGTGTCCTTGCCCAGCTCGCGGAAGTGCCGCTTGACGCTCTCCCAGGCACCCTTCGCCGTGATGCCCATGGCCTTGTGGTCGTAGCCGACCGAGCCGCCGGAGGCGAACGCGTCGCCCAGCCAGAAGCCGTACTGGCCGGAGACCTCGTTCGCGATGTCGGAGAACTTCGCGGTGCCCTTGTCCGCCGCGACGACCAGGTAGGAGTCGTCGGGGTCGTGCCGGACGACGCCCGGCGCGGGCACGGTCTTGCCCTCGATCCGGTTGTCGGTCAGGTCGAGCAGGCCGGAGATGAACATGCGGTAGCAGGCGATGCCCTCGGTGAGCTGGGCGTCGCGGTCGATGCTCGCGTCGCCGGTCACGGCCGGCGGGCGCTTGACGACGAAGCCGCCCTTCGCGCCGACCGGCACGATCACGGCGTTCTTCACCGCCTGCGCCTTGACCAGGCCGAGGATCTCGGTGCGGAAGTCCTCACGCCGGTCCGACCAGCGCAGGCCACCGCGCGCGACCTCGCCGAAGCGCAGGTGCACGCCTTCGACGCGCGGCGAGTACACGAAGATCTCGAACTTCGGCCGCGGCTCGGGCAGCTCGGGCACGCCGGCCGGGTCGAGCTTGATCGCGAGGTACGACCGGGTGGTCCCGGCGGCGTCGGTGACGTGGTAGTTCGTCCGCAGGGTGGCCCGGATGACGGCCATCAGGCGGCGCAGGATCCGGTCCTCGTCGAGGCTGGTGACCTCGTCGATCATCGAGCCGAGCTCGCTCGCCAGCGCTTCGGTGGCCGCTTCGCGGTCGGCGTCGCCCAGCTGCGGGTCGAAGCGGGCCTCGAACAGCCGCAGCAGCTTCGTCGCGACCTGGGTGTGGTTCAGCAGCGTGTTCTGGATGTAGTCCTGGGAGAACGCGCTGCCGGCCTGGCGCAGGTACCGCGAGTACGCGCGGAGCACGGCCACCTGCCGCCAGCTGAGCCCGGCCCGCAGGACGAGCCCGTTGAGGCCGTCCACCTCGGCGTCGCCCCGCCACGCGGCCTCGAAGGCGTCCTGGAAGCGGTCGCGCAGCTCGGTGATGGCCCCGGCGTCGGTCTTGGCGATGACCTTCTGGTCGATGCGCAGGCCGAAGTCGTAGATCCAGCAGGCGCCGCCGTCCTCGCGGTGCAGCTCGTACGGCCGCTCGTCGACGACCTCGACGCCCATCGCCTGCAGCACCGGCAGCACCTTGGACAGCGTCACGCCCTCACCGCGCAGGTAGAGCTTGAAGCGCCGCTCGCCGGGCTCGGCGTCGGCCGGCAGGTAGAACGACAGCGCGAGGTCGCCCTCGTCGGTCAGCGAATCGAGGGCGCGGAGGTCGCCCAGCGCCTCTTCGGCGGTGAAGTCCTCCTTGTAGCCCTCGGGGAACACGCCCGCGTAGCGCTGGCCCTGCTCGGTCGCCGACTCCTCGCCGACGATCCCGACCGCGACCCCGCCGTCGGAGCGCTCGCGGCGTTCGTCGAGCACCGCCTCGACCATCCGGTCGTCCCAGCTGCGGACCGCGGTGTTGAGCCGCTCCTGGATCCGCTGCGTGTCGGGCTCCAGGCGGCGCGCCGGGTCGGTGTGCACCATGAAGTGCACCTGCGCCAGCACGGTTTCGCCGATCCGGGCGCTGTACTCGAGCTGGGTGCCTTCGAGCTCTTCGAGCAGGACTTCCTGCATCGCCAGCCGCGACCGCGTCGTGTAGCGGTCCTGCGGGAGGTAGACGAGGCAGGAGTAGAAGCGGCCGTACGGGTCGCGGCGCAGGAACAGCCGCAGCCGGCGGCGGTCGGACAGCGTGATCGCGCCGGTCGTCGTCGCGTACAGCGAATCGGTGTCGGCGGAGAACAGGTCGGCGCGCGGCCAGTTCTGCAGCACCTCCAGCATCCGCTGGCCCGAGAAGGACTCCATCGGGAAGCCGGCGCGGTGGATGACCTCGCGGACGCGCTTGCACACCACCGGGATGTCGAGGACGTTCTCGTGCAGCGCGGTGGTGGTGAACATGCCGAGGAAGCGGTGCTCGCCGGTGACGGTGCCTTCAGCGTCGAACGTCTTCACGCCGACGTAGTAGGGGTAGACCGGCCGGTGCACGGTCGAGGGCGCGCTCGCCTGGGTCAGCACCAGCAGCGACGGTGCGAGCGCGGTGGCGGCGGTGTCCGGGCCGGCGGTCAGGCCCCGAGCGGCGAGGCTGTCCTGACGCAGGACGCCGAGGCCGGAGGCCAGGACGGCGCGCAGCGCGGGCGCGGTGTGCTCTTCGGATTCCGGGTGCGGGGTGTCGACCAGCTCGTAGCGGCGGTAACCGAGGAAGGTGAAGTGGCCGTCGGCCAGCCAGCGCAGCAGCCGGGCACCCTCGGCCACCTCGGCCTGGGGCAGCTTCGGCGGGTCGGTCTCGAGTTCGCTCGCCAGCTGGCAGGCCGTCTGGGCCATCTTCTCGGCGTCCTCGACGACCTCGCGGACGTCGCCCAGGACGCTGGAGAGCCGGTTGTCGAGCTCGCGCGCGCGGTTGCGGTCGGTGACGAAGTCGATCTCGATGTACATCCACGACTCGGCGGCCGAGTTCGCGGGCGGCTCGCCCGGGTCGGCGTCGGGGTGGACTTCCTGCAGCTCACCGGTCAGATCCCGGGTGACGACGACGATGGGGTGGACGATCCGCTGCACCTGCACCCCGTCGCGCGCGAACTCCGCGGCGATCGAGTCGACCAGGTACGGCATGTCGTCGGTGACAACCTGCACGACGGTGGCCTCGCGAGCCCACCCGTCCTCGGCGACGGTCGGGTTCAGCAGCCGCACGGCCGGGCGGCCGGGCATCCGGTGCTTCGCCAGCTGCAGGTGCGAGCGCACCGCGCCGACGAGGTTCACGGCCTCGTCGCCGACGATCTCCTCGGCCGGGATGTGCCGGTAGTACAGCCGGATGAGCTCACCGATCTCCGGCGCCAGCCCCGCGGCGGCGTCGATCAGGTCGTCCCTGATCTGCTCCGGGCTGGCCGGGGCGCGCTGGCCGAACTCGGGTTCGGTTTCCGCGCCGGTTCCGGATGGGGACGAGACTCCGGTCGAGCTCATTTGAGACAACTCTCCAGTTTGCGTGAGGTGGCACCGCGCCGGCTCGTCGTTGAACCGGACCCACCCCACACTAATGCGCCGGGCCGTCGGCCCACACGAAGACCCGGAGGTTGGATCGACGGTGAAAACCCTTTTGGGCCAGCGGATTCGCGGTATCGGTAAAGCTACCGACGGGTTGTGTACGGCCCGGTGTCGCGGCGCTGACCAGCCACGCTGGAGGGCGGTCGGCCGGCAGCCGGGCATCGTGATCGGTTCAGCTGTGGGGGTTCGGCACCGCTCGGCGAACGTTGTCGGCCGGTCGGCGACCTCGGCGCGGGGTCGCTCCCCTGGCGGCGGGGGTGCGGACAGGTCGGCGACGAAACGGGACGTCTCGGCGACCCGGGCGGGGATCGGCCCAACGTCGCTCCGCTCGCCGGACGCCGGGTGTGCTGGTTACCGCTCGGGCGGCTTGGCGGTGCGCGAGGGTCTTGAATGAGTCATTCAGGGCGCCGGACGTCCTGAATGACTCATTCAAGACAGCGGCGAAGTCGGTCCGCCCTGGCGAGGCGGCTTCAGTCGGTGCCGGGCAGCTGGGTCAGTCGCCCGAACCGTGGCGGCGGGAGTCCGATACCTCGGCGCCGTGGCCATTGCGGCCGTGGCCGTTTCGGCGGCCCGTGTCCTGTGAGCCCAGCTGCTTCACCAGCGCGGCCGCGCTCGCCGTACCCGCCTGGTGTTCGGCCAGGGCTCGGGCGAGGAGGTCGGCGAGGCCGGCGTCCGGGGGTGGCTCGTCCTCCGCGATCGCGCGGGCGTAGCTCTCCGGGAACGGCGCCGTGGCCGGGGTCCAGTGGCCGAAGTCCTCCATCGGCTCCAGCGACGGTGGCATCCGCAGGCGCGGCAGCCAGGGCTCGGCTTCGTCCCGGTAGTCCGGTGCGGCGGGCGGCTCGTCCTCCGGTCGCGGCGGCGGGGCGAGTTCCGGCTCGGGGCGGTCGTCGGCACGGGCGGTGTCGGCGTCCTCCGCGCGGCGACGGCCCCCGGCACCGCCGGACGAGGAAATGCCCAGGCGGTCCAGCACCGACCGCGCGGCGACGGACCCGTGTTCGGAGTCGTGCCGGGTCGAGGGCTGCGGCTCCCGGCGCGGGCGCGGCTCGGGCTCCCGCTCGGCGGCGGGCTCGGGCGCGAGCGGCAGCGCGGGCGTGACGCGCGTGGGCGCCGACTCCCGCTCGGCGGCCGTTTCCTTCAGCCGGGCTTCGGCCAGCGCGGCCCAGGAGAACTTCGTCTTCCCGCCCGCCACGGGCTCGGGCTCGGCCGCCGCGGGTTCGGACCGGAAGTCCGGCTGCACCTCGCCCGGTGCCGCCTCACGGTGACGCTCGGCCGGCCCGGAATCGGACGGAGAGCCCGCTTCCCGGCCGCGCTCGGACGCCTCGACGGGCTCGGATCGCCGCCCCGCCCGCCGGTCACGCTCGATCGGCTCCCCGCCCGAGCGCACCTCGACCGGCTCAGGCCGCGACTCCGCCTCCCGCCCACGCGAAGGCCGCACCTCAACGGACTCAGGCCGCAGCTCGGCCTCCCGCCCACGCGAAGGCCGCACCTCAACGGACTCAGGCCGCAGCGCGGCCTCCCGCGAAGACCGCACCTCGACCGGTTCCGACCGCAACTCCGACGCCCCACCCGAGCGCACCTCGATGGGCTCGGGCCGCGCCGCCGGGCGGAACTCCGGCTCACGCTCCGCCGCGGCCCGGACCTCGGCCGCCTCGCGACCGCGCTTGGGCACCGCGCGCGGCCGGGTGTCGCCCGCCGTCGAGCGGACCTCGATCGGCTCGGGACGGGCCACCGCGGGCTCCGGACGCCGCTCCACCACGACCGGCTCCGGTCGGGCCACCACGGGCTCGTCGCGGATCGCCGGCATCACCGTCGTCTCGGCCGCGTCGGCCGTGACCCGGGGGCGTTCGAACGACCACCCGGGCGACGCCTTCTCCTCGCGCCCGAACGACCAAGCGGGCGCGGGCGGCGAAGGGGCCGGCTCCGGGGCGACCACCGGCACCGGCCGGGACGGCACCGCCTTCAGCACCTCGTCGAGGTCGACCGAAGCCGGCTCGCCGGTGCCGAACTCGCCGGCCAGCACGCTGCACGCCTGCCGCCGGGCCCGTGCGTGCAGCTGCTCGGCCGCCCGTGAGCGGTACAGGCACGCGATGGCCTCCTCGGCCCGGCCGAACCGCTCCTCCAGCTGCGCCAGCTCCAGCCACAGCCGCGCGGTGACCGCCGGGAGCCCGTGGCGTTCCGTGCTCGC
Source organism: Amycolatopsis sp. cg9 (assembly GCF_041346945.1). NCBI lineage: Bacteria > Bacillati > Actinomycetota > Actinomycetes > Pseudonocardiales > Pseudonocardiaceae > Amycolatopsis > Amycolatopsis sp. cg9. Next base: position 10,333,257 of record NZ_CP166850.1, read on the forward strand.
GACGGCCTCGCGGACCAGCTCGATCGCCGCCTCGCCGGAACCGGCGGGCAGGTGGATGCGGGTCGCCACGGCCAGCCGCAGCCAGCCCATCGGGGCGACGCCCGCCGCCCGCACCGGCTCGGCCAGGACCGGCTCGGCGATCTCGTACGCCATTTCCGTGTCGCCGCGGTCGAGGAGCGTGCTGACCAGCAGCAGCACCAGCCGGATGCGGACGAGGCCGCCGTCGTCGGCCGGGTTGTCGAGCTTCTCCAGGAAACCCAGCCCGGTCCGGGCCGCGTCGGCCGCCGCCGTCAGGTCGCCGTGGCGGCGCCGGTGCGCCGCGGTGCCGACGCGCAGCAGCGCCCGGACCAGCAGCTGGCTGTCGGCTCCCAGGGACTCGTCGCCGAGGACGAGCTTGTCCGCCTCGACGAGCACGCGGTCCAGCTCGGCCTTCCGCCCCAGCAGCCCGAGGCAGCCGACCAGGTGGCACAACGCGGCGGCGCGGTGCACCGGCGAGACCACGGGGTCGGTCAGCACCGGCCGCAACGCGGCGAGCCCGGTCAACGGCACGCCCAGGCTCCGGGCGCACACGGCGAGGTCGATGCGCAGCCGCGCGGCGATGTCGCCGTAGCCCGCGTGCTCGGCCGCGCGCAAGGCCGCGACCGCGCGCCCGACCGTGGCCGGCCGCATCCCGAGCCGGACGCGCGAGGACACGACCAGGCTCTCGGCCCGGATCCACTGCTCGTCGGCGCCGGCGGCCTCCGAGAGCGCGGCCGAGCGCTCGCCGAGGACCAGCGCGAGCTCGGGCGCGCGCAGGTGCAGCGCGTCCGCGCGTTCGATCAGCCGGCCGACTGCGGAGAGGGTTCCCCCGGCATTGGCGGAGCGCCCGCTCTCCGATCGCGAGAGCGGGCCCGTCCGGTGCTGCTTGCTGGCTTCCACGGGGAAACCCGCCCCCTCAGTCGCGGGTCAGCTTGCGGTGGGTGACACGGTGCGGGCGGGCGGCCTCGGCGCCCATCCGCTCCACCTTGTTCTTCTCGTACCCCTCGAAGTTGCCCTCGAACCAGAACCACTTGGCGGGGTCCTCGTCCGTGCCCTCCCAGGCCAGGATGTGCGTCGCGACCCGGTCGAGGAACCACCGGTCGTGCGAAATCACGACGGCGCAGCCGGGGAACTGCTCCAGCGCGTTCTCCAGCGAACCCAGGGTTTCGACGTCCAGGTCGTTCGTCGGCTCGTCCAGCAGGATCAGGTTCCCGCCCAGCTTGAGCGTCAGCGCCAGGTTGAGCCGGTTGCGCTCACCACCGGAGAGCACGCCCGCCGGCTTCTGCTGGTCCGGGCCCTTGAAGCCGAACGCGCTGACGTACGCGCGCGACGGCATTTCGGTCTGGCCGACGTGGATGTAGTCCAGCTCGTCGGAAACGACCTGCCACACGGTCTTCTTCGGGTCGATGCCGCCGCGGTTCTGGTCCACATAGGACAGCTTGACCGTCTCGCCGATCTTGACGACGCCGTTGTCCGGCTCCTCGAGCCCGACGATCGTCTTGAACAGCGTGGTCTTGCCGACGCCGTTCGGGCCGATCACGCCGACGATGCCGTTGCGCGGCAGGTTGAACGACAGGCCGTCGATGAGGACGCGGCCGTCGAAGCCCTTCTGCAGCTTCTCGACCTCGACCACGACGCTGCCCAGCCGCGGGCCCGGCGGGATCTGGATCTCTTCGAAGTCGAGTTTGCGGTGCTTGTCCGCCTCCGCCGCCATCTCTTCGTAGCGGTCGAGGCGCGAGCGCGACTTCGTCTGGCGGGCCTTGGCGTTGGACCGCACCCACTCGAGCTCGGTCTTCAGGCGCTTCGCGAGCTTCGCGTCCTTCTTGCCCTGGACCTCGAGGCGCTCGCGCTTCTTCTCCAGGTAAGTGGAGTAGTTGCCCTCGTAGCCGACGACGCGGCCGCGGTCCAGCTCCATGATCCACTGGGCCACGTTGTCGAGGAAGTACCGGTCGTGGGTGACGGCGAGGACAGCGCCGGCGTAGCGGGCCAGGAACTGCTCCAGCCACAGGACACTCTCGGCGTCCAGGTGGTTGGTGGGCTCGTCCAGCAGCAGCAGGTCGGGCGCCGACAGCAGCAGCTTGCACAGCGCGACCCGGCGGCGCTCACCACCGGAGAGGTGCGAGACGCCTTCGTCCGGCGGCGGGCAGCGCAGCGCGTCCATGGCCTGCTCGACGGTCGAGTCGAGCTCCCAGGCGTCGGCGTGGTCCAGCTCCTCCTGGAGCTGCCCCATCTCTTCCATCAGCTCTTCGGTGTACTCGGTCTCCATGAGCTTGAGGACCTCGTTGTACCGGTCGAGCTTGACCTTGACCTCACCCAGGCCCTCTTCGACGTTCTCGCGGACCGTCTTGTCCTCGTTGAGCTCCGGCTCCTGCATGAGGATGCCGACGGTGGCGCCCGGTTGGAGGAACGCCTCGCCGTTGCTGGCCTGCTCGATCCCCGCCATGATCTTGAGAACGGTGGACTTACCGGCACCGTTCGGCCCGACCACGCCGATCTTGGCGCCGGGGTAGAACGCGGTGCTGACGTCGTCGAGGATGACCTTGTCCCCGACGGTCTTGCGCACCTTCTTCATGGTGTAGATGAACTCGGCCATACCCACGATCGTAGAGCGCGCCTGATCGCGTCTCGACGCCGGTCACCACCGGACTACCGAAAGTCAGGCCGGGATCACCGGAAGCGCTGTTTTCCGGCCGCCGGACGAGCCCTCAACCTCAACTGGAACCCGAGGGTCGCTTGCCCTCGGCGAGGTTCTTCAGCATCGCGTTGTAGGCGTTCAGCTCTTCGTCCCCGGTGACCGCTTCTCGCCGGTCACGCCGCTTCGCCTCACGCTCGTCCTGACGCGCCCACTGCACCAGCAGCGCGATCAGCACGAGCAGCACCGGGACCTCGCCGGCGGCCCAGGCGATGCCGCCGCCGAGCCGCTGGTCGGTGAGCAGGTCCGAGACCCACGGCAGGTGCAGCTGGCTGTAGAACGCCTGCCCGATGACGGTCTGCTTGCTCATCAGGATCACGCCGAAGAACGCGTGGAACGGCATCGCGGCGAACATCATGCCGAGCCGCCCGAGGTACGGGATCCGCCGCGGCGCCGGGTCGACGCCGATCACCGGCCAGTAGAAGACGTAGCCCGCCAGCAGGAAGTGCCCGTTCATCACCAGGTGCGCCCAGTGGTAGTTCAGCGCGTTGTCGAACAGGCCCGAGAAGTACAGGGCGTAGAACGAGCCGACGAAGAGCAGCAGCGCGACCACCGGGTGGGTCAGGAACCGCGACACCGGGGAGTGCACGAAGGCGACGAGCCACTCGCGCGGCCCCGGCGGGTTCTCCTTGCCCGCGGCGGGCAGCGCGCGCAGGGCGAGCGTCACCGGGCCGCCGAGCACGAACAGCACCGGCGCCACCATCGACAGCAGCATGTGGTTGCCCATGTGGACGCTGAACATCGCGGGCGCGTACCGGCCGATGCCGGACGACGTCGCGATGAGCAGCACCACGCAGCCGCAGATCCAGGCGACCGTGCGGCCGACCGGCCAGGTGTCGCCCCGGCGCAGCAGCCGCCGGACGCCCGCCAGGTAGAGCCCGCCCATGACGAGTGCGAGGACGCCGTAGACCAGGTCGAAGCGGGTGTCGAAGAGGAGCCGCCACAGCGTGGGCGGGCCGTCGAGGTCGTAGCCGATCAGCAGTTCGGTGGTGGACGGCTGGGTGACCGCGTCCGCCGGTGGCGGCGTCCGCGCGAGCCCGGACGCGATCCCGATCGTGACGAACATGATCACGATCTCGACCGCGGCCAGCCGCAGCAGCTGCCCGCCGCCCTTGCCGTCCACGAGGTCGGCGACGCCCTTCTGGCGTTGCTGGTGGCCGAAGACCCCGAGCAGCAGCAGCGCGACCGTCTTGGCGACGACCAGCAGGCCGTAGTCGGTGGTGAAGAGGTCGTTCAGGCCGATCCGGACCAGCGCGTTGACCACGCCGGAGAGCAGCATCACGATCCAGCAGACCAGCGCCAGCCGCGAGAACCGCCGCGCCGCCAGGCTCAGGTGGCTCCCGCGCCGGTAGCCCAGCGCCAGCAGCGCGATCAGCCCGCCGACCCACAGCGCCGCGGCGACCAGGTGGAAGAGCAGGCTGTTGGTGGCGACGTCGTGCGAGCCGCCGCTGGCGGAGTGGCCGGTGACCGCGACCGGGACCAGGCCGACGACGGCGAGCCCGAACAGCACCGCCGTCCAGCCCCAGGTGAGCGCGAGCCGGCAGCCGAGCGCGACGAGGACCGCGACCAGCGCCGTCCACAGCCAGGCCTTCGGCTGCTCGATGGCGCCGACGAGGTCGAGCAGCGTCTGCGGGTCCAGGATGTCGCCGAACGGCTTCCCGGCGGTGTCGGCGGCGGTGAAGGCGACCGACAGCAGCGCCGCGGCGAACCACACCCAGGCGGCGATCCCGGCGGCGCGCAGTGCGCCGTAGCCCTCGGGGCCGAGCGTGCCCGACTGCTGCGGCGGCACCAGGAACGCGGCCAGCAGCAGCGACCCGACGCAGATCACCGACGCGGCCTCGGACAGCACGCGCACGACGGTGACGCCGTACTGCGTGACCAGGCCGGGATCGGGCAGGCCGGCGATGACGTAGCCGGCCCCGCCGGTGAGGGCGATCAGCCCGACCGCGACGACGGCGGCCAGCAGCACGCCGACCGAGAGCAGGGGCAGCACACTCGCCCGGCGCTGCGTGGGGACGTCGGGTTCCTTCACGGACTGCTCGGACACGCCCCTGAGGGTATGCCCAGCCCCGGTCAGGCCCGTGTGACGGGCAGGATGGGAGCGTGAAGATGATCCTCCTGCGGCACGCCGAGTCGCTCGGCAACGTCGACGAGCTCGCCTACACGCGGATCCCCGACCACGCCCTGCCGCTGACGGAAAAGGGCGAGCGGGAAGCGCTCGCGGCCGGGCCGGAGATCGCCCGGCTGCTCGGCGGCGAGCGGCCCGCGGTGTACGTCAGCCCGTACCTGCGCACCCGGGAAACGTTGCGGTTGCTGGACATCGAGGCGTCCTGCGAGCGGCTGCTGCAGGAGCCGCGGCTGCGCGAGCAGGACTGGGGCAACCTGCAGGACCCGGCCGACCAGGAGGTCCAGAAGGCGCGGCGCAACGAGTTCGGGCACTTCTTCTACCGGCTGCCGTTCGGCGAGTCGGGCGCGGACGTCGACGACCGCGTCGCGGCGTTCCTCTCGGACCTGCGCCTGCGCGACGAACGTCACCCGGAGACGGTCCTGATCGTCTCCCACGGGCTCACGCTGCGGCTGCTGTGCCGCCGCCTCTTCGGCTGGAGCATCGAGCTGTTCGAGTCGCTGTCCAACCCGGGGACGTGCGAGTACCGCGTCCTCGAGGAGCAGGACGGCAAGTGGTCGCTGGACCGCCCGTTCGCCCAGTGGCGGGACTCACCCGACGGGGAAACGCAGCTGTAGCGGCGCGGTCAGCACGACGCGGGTGCCCTGCCCGGGCGCCGAATCGATGCGCGCGGCGCCGCCGATCTCGGCCAGGCGCGCGTGGATGGAGTTGTCGATGCCGAACCCGGCGCGGCGCGCGGCGGGGTCGAAGCCCGTCCCGTGGTCGCGCACAGACACCGTGACGACGCCTTCGCGCTCTTCGAGGCAGACGACGGCTCGGGGAGTTTTCGCGTGCTTCAGCGTGTTTCGCAGCGCTTCGCGGGTTGCGTCGTGCAGCGCGTTGACGACGGCTTCGGGTACGTCGGCGGGCTTCGCGAGCACGACGAGGTCGACGCGCAGGCCGTCCGCCGTCATCTCGACCGCCAGCGCGCCGAGGCGGTGTTCGAGCCCGCCCGGCTCGGCGGGCGCGTCGCCGTCGAGGCTCAGCCGCAGGCGCAGCGCGTGCGCGCGGGCGGTGCGCCGGACCTCGTCGAGGCTGCCGATCGGGTCGAGGGCGTCCCGGGGTGCCGGCAGGGCGAGGGATTCCATCACCTGCAGCACGGTGTCGTGGACGTCCCGGCGGTGCCGCTCGCGTTCGGCGGCCCGGCCACGCTGCTCCCCGAGCCGGTGCGCGAACCGCATCGACCCGGCGACCAGGAGCACGATCGCCAGTGCCGTCACCACGGCCGCGAGCAGGGCGAGCAGGATCCACGTCGCCGGCGCGGACGTGCCCGAGACCGCGGCCGTGCCGTACCGCAGGAGCACGGCACCGGCGATCGCCGCCGCGCCGGCCGGCGCGCCGCGCAGCAGGGTCCAGACCATGACCGTGCCCATGATGTTCGGCCAGGTCAGCGCCAGCAGGCCGGGCGCGAACGCCGCCGCGGCGAGGCTGGTGACGAGCGTGTACGCGGTGTCGGCGACCAGCACCGGCCGGATCCCGGTGGCGCGGCGGAAGACCCAGGCCACCTCGATGAGGTTCGGCACCAGGAAGAACGCGACGGCGAGCCAGAGCACCGGCGCGGTGCGGCCGCCGTCGGCCCACAGCGCCTGGAGGAACAACGCCAGCCGGAACACTACCGGCACCAGCACGAGCCGCGGCACCACGCCCTGGACCAGCGAAAGCGCACCCCATCGACCGCTCCCGCCGGCGAGCGCCCCCGCTCCGCCGAGCAGCACAACCCTCACGACGTCCTCCCCGGATCAAGGCCCCTACCCTGATCAGCCGACCTGAAATCGAAGCGTCGTCGCATTCATTTCAGTTTACCGACAGGGTCAGCTTGCCCCCACCGGTTCGGGACTGTCAACGGGTGCCGCCCGACCAGCGGGCAATCGAGGAGAGGAGCGATCTCCATGCCGGGAGCCATGATTTATCCATGAGTCCGGGGGTGCGCCTCCCAGCTGAGACCCAGCGGAAGGCACCCGGCTCGATGGGAGAACCACACCCGAGGTTCTCCCGCAGGAGCCCCGGGAACGCCATCCCCGCTGCGATCCAGACGGAACGGCAACCCGGCTCGGGACGGGAAACCAGTGGAACGGGGAAAGGGGGCCGGCGGGTGACGCACACGATGACGTCCCGCCGGAGCCCCCTGAACCTGCCGCCGGTGTTCTGGTGGATCTGGATCAGCCTCCTGGTCAACTGGGCCGGCGCGTTCACCCGGCCCGTGCTCGCGCTGTCGCTGACGGCCGGGCACGGGTACCCGGTGTCCTACGCCGGGTTCGTCATCGCCCTGATCGGGCTGGGTGGCGTACTCGGCACCGTGGCCGGCGGCGTGCTCGCCGACCGGCTGGGCCGACGGCCGACCCTCGTGCTGGCGCACGTCGTCACCGCGGTGGCCATGGTCGCGCTGGGCACCGCGAGCGGCCGCTGGCAGCTCGAAGCGGCGGCCTTCGCCGTCGGTGCCGGCTCCGTGGCGGCCCGGCCGGCGATGAACGCCGCGCTCGCCGACGTCGTGCCGGCGGCCGACCGGCCGAGGGCCTTTTCGCTGAACTACTGGGCGGTCAACGTCGGCGTCGCCGTGTCCGCCGCGCTCACCGGCGTGGTGGTGGGCTTCGGCTACCCGGCGGTGTTCGTCGCCGACGCCGCCGCGACCGCGTTGTGCGCGCTCGTCGTGCTGCTGAAGGTGCCCGAAACCCGGCCGCCGAGCACGCCGCGAGCCCACGTCGCCCGGCCGCCGCTGCGGTTCGACCGGCGGTTCGCCGTCTTCTTGCTCGCCACCCTCGCGATCGCCTCGGTCTACGAACAAAGCGCCACGACGCTGCCGATCGTCATGGTCGGCGCCGGGCTCACCGCCGGGGCGTTCGGCCTCGTGCAGGCCCTGAACGGGCTGCTCATCGCGTTCCTGCAGCTCCCGCTGACCCGGTGGGCGCGGCGGCACCGGCGACGGCCGGTCCTGGTGGCGAGCGCCTTGCTGATCGGGTGGGGCTTCGGGCTCAACCTGTTCGCCGGAGGACTGCTCGGCTACGCCGTCATCGCCCTGGTCTGGACGGTCGGGGAGATCCTGCAGATGCCCGTCGGCAGCTCCGTGGCGGCCGACCGGGCACCCGGCACGCAGCGCGGCCGGTACGCGGCCCTCTACACCGGCGCGTGGTCGGCGGCGGCGCTGCTCGGGCCCGCCGGCGGCGGCTGGCTGCTCGATCGCGGTGGCCCCGCGGCCGTCTGGCTGGCCTGCGCCGGGCTCGGTGCGCTGGCCGCCGCGGGGTTCGCGTTCGGTACCAAGCTTCCGCGCGAGGTGGGCGCCTCGGACGCGCGGAACGGGGAGCACTCCCCGGAACCCGCCACCGCAACCGGTGGTGGGCCGTCGATGGAAAGGGTAGCACCATGAAGCAGGAGCAGTTCTCCGTCGAGACCGCCCCGGAAGCCCTGGTCGTCAACACCTGCGTGGCCGCGAGCCTCGTCGTGAACACGTGCGTGGCCGCGAGCCTCACGGTCAACACGTGCGTCGCGGCGTACCTCCCGGAGCGCTGATGACCGCTGTGCACGAAGGGCTGCCCGGCCGGAGCGGCGCGCGCCGCTCCGCGCCGGGCCCCGGCCCCATCGTCACCGGGCTGCGATCCTTCGCCGGCCTGCCCGGCACCCCGGCGGCCCTGCACCTGGCGGTGGCCGACATCCGCGACGTCCGGGCGGACCTGCCGTGGCAGGGCGACCTGCAGGGCTTCGGCACGTCGTGGGACGACCCCGGCCCGGCGCGCGTCTCCGCCCGGGGCGAGGCGGTGGAACGGTACTGCGGGACCTGGCCGCCACGGGACCTCGTCCACAGCAGCCACGACGACCTCGTCGCGCGCGGGCTGACGGCGCTGGCCCCTTCGCGCCTGGCCCTGTACTCGCCCGGCCAGTACGCCACCCCCGGGTTCCCCTTCACGCCGTTCCTCCGCTCGTCGCCGGTCCACTGGGTGCGCGCCACCTCCCTCGGCGGCGGCGACGTCCACGTCCCGGCGTTCCTGGTCCACACCGGCTGGCCGCACGTGCCGAAGGCGGCCGGGGAACCCCTCCACGCGTTCCCGGCGATCGGCGGCACGGCCGCCGGCGAAACCCTCGAAGCCGCGATCCGGTCCGGGTTGCAGGAAATCGTCGAACACGACGCCTCGGCGGTCTGGTGGCTCAACGGCGCGCCCCAGCCCACCCTGGCCCCGACCCCGCGCCTGGCCGCGCTCGCCGGCGCGGACGAGGTCCGCTTCTGGTCGATCGCGAACGCGTTCGGCGTGCCGGTGATCGCGGCGGCAGTCCGGTCACCCGAGGGCTGGCTGACGGTCGGCACGGCGATGCGGCCCGACCCCGAGCAGGCGGCGCTGAAGGCACTGGCGGAGGCGTACACGCTGCAGATCACCTGCCGCACGCTCGACGACCGGAACGCGGTGTCGGCGATCATCGCGGGCTACGGCGACCGCCCGGCCCCGCTGAGGCCGTGGCGGGCGGCGCGGGACTACGTCGACCACTACGGCCCGGCGGACCTGGTGGAGCTGCTGTGCCACCAGCAGTTCCACCTGGATCCCCGAGCCGGCGACGCCGCACTGGCCTGGGCCGCGGCCGCTCCCCCGGCCGACTGGGCGGCGATCCCACGACCGGCGGACGACTCCCTGGACGCCCTGCACGCACGCGTCGCGGCGGCGGGCCACGAGGTCCTGTACGTCGACCTGACGACCCCGGAGGCGGCCGAGGACGGCGTGCACGTGGTCCGGGTCCTGGTCCCGGGCACGATCGGCACGGCCCCGGCCGCGTACCCCCCGCTGGGCCTGCGACGGGCCCAGGACCTGGGGGCGCGGCTGGGGTGGCACCCGGAGCCGCTCGGCGAGGAGGAGCTCAACCGCGACCCGATGCCGCACGGGTGAGGTCCGGTGCTCGGCCCGCCCGGGTGCTCGGCCCGCGCGTGCCGGCCCGCCCGGGTGCTCGGCCCGCGCCGGTGCTCGGCCCGCCCGGGTGCTCGGCCCACGCCGATGCTCGGCGCGGTGGGAGCTCCGGAACGCCGCCGGGCCGGATCTCGACCCGGCCCACGGTCGCACTCGCAACGCCGCCAGCCGAACCATGCCCCGGCCCAGGCTGAAACCACCCCGGCCCACCCGAGACACGGCCGAGCCGAACCTCAACCCGGCTCCGGTGAAGGCCACTCGGCGCACCCGCCGTGGCATCCGGAACGCCGCCGGACCCCGCCCCGGCCCACCCGCCGTCGCGCGGCGGCGCCAGTGGACCAGAACCGCGCGGCCGAAGCTCACCCCACCGCCGCCTCCCGCGCTTCCTCGCGGCGCCGCGACCGCCGGGCCGCGACCGCCGCGGGCAGGATCAACGCCGCGACCAGCGCGACGAACACGAACGCCGCGCCGTAGCCGATCGCCTGCGCGATGCCCCCGATGATCGGCGGGCCGGCGAGGAACCCGGTGTACGCGATGGCCGACACGAAGCCGATCTCGCGTTCGCCGCCGGTGCCGTCGCCGCGCTTGCCGGCGTCGCCGGCGAGGCTCAACGCGAGCGGGAACGAGGCCGCGAGACCCGCTCCGGCCAGCGCGAAGCCGGTGTAAGCGACCGCCGCGGCCGGGATCGTGGCCGTCGCGAGGAAGCCGGCCGTGGCCAGTGCGGCGCCCGCGACCAGGCAGCGGGTCGGCCCGAATCGCCGTTGCACCCACGGGCCCGCCAGCCTGGCCAGCGCCATGACCAGCTGGAACCCGGCGAACGCCAGTGCCGCCGCCCCCTGGCCCGCGCCGCGTTCCGCCGTCATCAGCAGGGCGGACCAGTCCGCGGCCGCACCCTCGGCGACGGCCGAGCACAGCGCGACCGCGGCGAGCAGCCACAGCACCGGGCGGCGGATCGGCGCCCGGCGGCCGGTGACCACGGCGGGCGCGCCCGTGTGCTCGGGGTGGATGCCCGGGACCGCGCGGACCACGAGCAGCAGCACCACGAGCGCGACGACGGCCGCCGTGGTGAGGTGGCGCGCCGGTGACCAGCCGTGCCCGGCGGCGAGGCCGGCGGCCAGCGAACCGGCGAGGGCGCCGACGCTGAACCCCGCGTGGAACACCGGCATGACCGGCCGCCGCGTGCGGCGTTCGACGGCCACCGCGGCGACGTTCATCGCGACGTCGAGCATCCCGACGCTCGCGCCGACCACGAACAGCGCCCCGGCCAGCAGCGGCACGCCCGGCGCGAACCCGATCAGCACCAGCGCGACGGCGGCCAGCCCCGTGCTCCCGGCCACGACACCCCGGGCGCCGAAGCGTTCGACGACCCGCCCGGCGACCGAGGCGGCCGCGAGCATGCCGACGCTGGCGCCGAGCAGCGCGAGCCCGAAAACGCCGGGTGACGCGTGCACCTGGGCGGCCAGCGCGGGCGTCCGCGTCGCCCACGAGCCGATCGCCAGGCCGTTGAGGGCGAACACGGTGAACACCGCGATCCGATCCCGCATGGTCCCCCTTCCGCGGCCCCAGCTTGACACAGCGCGCGATAACACCGGAACGTCCCGGCCGCAAGACCCGGTCGCGGCCATGTGGACAACTGCTTCCGCTTCCCCGAGTTGTCCACAGAATCGAAATCGCGGGCTGACAACCGTTCCCCGGCGAGCCAATCTGGAATCACACGTTCACCGCGGCCACCGGGCCGCGACTCCAGAGGGGAATCCACCATGTCTTCAGGCCGTCTCCGTTCCCGGCTGCCGCAGGTGCTGGTCCTGGCCGTGCTCGGGCTGCTGACCAGCGCCGGAGCAGCTCAGGCCGCTTCGCCGCCGCCCGATCCGGCGTGCCAGAAGGGCGAGTTCTGCCTGTGGTCGGCGGACGCCTACGGCGGCGAGTCCGAGCGATTCGACCTGCGCACCGCGAATCCGGGGGAATGCATTCCGCTGCCCGAAGGATTCGCGGGATCGTCGTTCGCGAATCTGATGAGCCGTGACGTCACCGTCTACCAGGACGAGGAATGCTCGACCGAGGGCGATTTCACCACCTACCCGGGTGGCGGCACGTTCGTGCCGAACGCGCCCTTCCTCGTCCGCGCGGTCCAGATCTGGGAATGACCCCGACCCGGGCCCGAGCCCGCCGCCCGCTCCAAGGGGGAGCCGGCTCGCGGCGGCGGCCGGGCCCGACCGGGGCCGCTCCCCCGACAGCGGCCCCACCCCGTGGGCGCGCCTCTGCGGCGTGGCGCGCCCACGGGGCCTCCCGGCGGCGGACGTGGAGCGAGAGCCTTCCGGACGCCGCCGGGCCGGACAGGTCCAGACACCTCACCCGGACGGGTCGGATCGCGGGCGGTGACGGTGTCGCCACCGAGGTCCGGAATTACGTCGAACGAGACCTGAAACGATTCGCCGGTGTCGAACGATCGAGAGGATGGCGACGACTAAGCTGCCGGTGCCGGGCGACCGGCACGATCGGCAGCAGCCGTCGGCGCGGGCCCTCGTAGCTCAGCTGGATAGAGCAAGAGCCTTCTAATCTCTAGGTCGCAGGTTCGAGTCCTGCCGGGGGCGCCACCAGGGAAGACGTCGTGCGCGGCTGCGCACGACGTGCCCTGGCCACGTGATCGGCCCCACACCGGACCACCTTCCCGTACCCGGTGTGCTCCCACTGTGGACGGTGGCGGCCCGCATTCCCCCGCAGCGCGCGAAGGTCCGGACGACGCACCGTGCGAGCGGCCAGGTGGCCCAATGGAGCCGGGCCGAGTTCCAGTCGAGACAACCTTGTTACCCAGGCGGCGAACCCGGCCGTCGTGCTCGCGCGCGACCGAACGGTCACACCGAGCTATGAACCGCGTCAACCCGACACGCCGGCCCGATCCGGCACACCCAGTGGAGGACACCATCGTGGCGGACCACGGATCCACCCCGCGGCACCGGCGCCGGCGCGAAAACGGTGCCGCGCGCACCGTCTTCGACGAAGCACGGCGAGCCGGCCTGGTGCAGCGGCACCTGAGGAAGCTGCACCACTTGGCCTTCCGCGCGGCCGCGGAGCAATCCGGTACCGGACCACCGCCGGACGTGGTCACGTCCGGGGGCGCCGCACTGTCCAGTTCGGATCCCAGCGCAGGCGTGCCGGCGTGGCCCGCCGACGGGCGGCAGGAGCCGCACCCCACGGCGGAGGCCGCTTGACCGTCACTTGCGGACACCGGCCCGTTCCCCGGTACCCCAAGCACTTCACGACAAGCCGCTGACCACGGCAAAGACGAATTTCGCACGCAACAAGATGATCGTTTGCGTGATCTTGTCCCAGATTGGAGGAAAGCCAGCGACGAGAGGACGGACATGGATCTGCCCACACTGCTCGAGCGCGCTTTCCGGACGACGGTGGGGGCCGTGGCCGCCATCGAACCGGTGGCCTGGGACGGGCGGAGCCCGTGCCACCGGTGGTCCGTGCGCCAGGTCGGCAACCACATGCTCGGCATGGTCGGCTTGGCGACGCAGGCCGCGACCGGGCCGGCGCTCGACCCCGCGGACTCGCAGCCGGACCGGCTGGAGCACCTGGCGCACACCGAACGGCTCGGCGCGGACCCCGCGGCCGCCGTTCGCGCTCTCGGGGACCGGTGCGTCGCCGCCTTCTCCGAGCCCGGGATCCTCGAACGGGTCACCCCCGGCAAGGGCGGCGCGGACACGCCGGGTTCGGTGCACGCCTTGATGTGCCTCAACGAGGTGCTCACCCACGGCTGGGACCTGGCGAGCGGCGGCGGGGTGGCCTACGAGCCCGACGCCGAGGTGGTCGCCGCGGCGCAGAAGTTCGCCGCCGTGCTCGTCGGGCCCGAAGCGCGGGCGCTCGGGATGTTCGGGCCGCCCGTGGAAGTCGGCCCGGAGGCGGACCTGCTGACCGCGCACCTGGGTCACGTGGGCCGGCGGGCGCCCTGGCCGGGAGCGCGGGCGGCCGCGTAGCTTTCGCGTCGCACGTCTGGATCGTCCGAAGAAACGAGGGAAATCGGCCATGAGCGGTGCGACCGGAGGCGGGGTGCGGCGGTTCGAGCACGTCGGCGTGATCGTCGAGGACCTCGAAGCGGTGACGGCTTTCTTCGCCGACCTCGGCTTCGAAGTCGCTCCGCCGATGCGGATCGAAGACGAGTGGGTCGACCGGATCCTCGGGCTCGAAGGCGTGCACGCGGAAATGGTGATGGTGAACGCGCCGGACGGCAGCGGGAAGCTCGAACTGACCAAGTTCCACCACCCGGTCGACCCGGCGGCTCCGCAGGCGACGGCGCCGAACCGGTTGGGGTTCCGGCACATCGCGTACATCGTCGAGGACCTCGACAGCACGATCGAGCTAATTCGGGCGAAAGGACTGGACACCGTCGGGGAAATCGTCAACTACGAAAACATCTTCCGGATGTGCTACGTCCGCGGACCCGAAGGTCTCATCGTCGAACTCGCCGAGGAGAGCAACTAGGAAGATGCGGGGTGCCGCCCGGTCGATAGCATCGCCAACGGGCGCGGGAATGTCCCGCGCTGCCGATGAAATCAAGGAGCGAATCCAATGGCCCGAGTTGTCGTACACGCTGTGGTTTCGCTGGACGGCTACATCGCCTACCCCGATGACACGGTCGGGCCGCTGTTCGACTGGTACAGCAACGGCGACACGACGATCCGCGCGAACGACGAATGGTCGTTCAACGTCAGCCAGGCGTCCGCGGACTACGTGCAGCCCTTCTGGGACGCCATCAAGGTCACGGTGATCGGCCGGCACCTCTTCGACACCTTCGACGGCTGGGGCGGCAAGCCCGCCTCCGCGGACGAGCTCGTCGTCATCACCCACCGGCCGCTGCCGGACGAGTGGCTGGCCCGGTTCCCCGACGCGCCGTTCCACACGGCCGACTCGATCGAGACCGGGATCGCGCTCGCCAAGAAGCTCGCCGGTGACGGCCTGGTCTGCGTGGCCGCGGGTGACGTCGCCGGGCAGGCGTTCTCGGCCGGGCTCGTGGACGAGGTCGCGCTGGACGTCGCGCCGGTCGTCTTCGGCGAAGGCAAGCGGTACTTCGGCAGCCACTCCGGGACCGTCAAGCTCGAGGACCCGGACGTCGTCATCCAGGGCGACCGGGTGCTGCACCTGCACTACAACGTCCAGCGCTGACCGATCCGGCGCCGGGCTCCGGATCGCGGCCGGCCGCCGGGGAAAACGTTTACCAGATCGCCGGGAGCACGACCGCTCTCGGCGATCTGCGTGCCTCGAGACCGTCTCGGGTCCGTCTCGCGCGCGCGTCTTCCCGCACGTTCGGATACGCGAGCCGACCGGCGGTTCTTGTAGCTTGGCAAGCATGGCTGACTGGTTGGCGGATGCGGTCCTATACCAGATCTATCCGCAGAGCTTCGCGGACTCGAACGGGGACGGGATCGGCGATCTCGGGGGCGTCGAGTCCAAATTGGACTACCTGGCGTGGCTGGGTGTCAACACGGTCTGGCTGAACCCGTGCTTCGCCTCCCCCATGTTCGACGCGGGGTACGACATCGCGGACTACTACCGCGTCGACCCGCGGTACGGCAGCAACGACGACCTGCTGAAGCTCGTCGATTCGGCGGGCAGGCACGGGATCCGGGTGCTGCTCGACTTCGTTCCCGGGCACACCTCCAACGAGCACCCGTGGTTCGTCCACTCGGCGAACGACCCGGACGACCACCGGTACATCTGGGCCGCCGAGCAGGGACCGAACTTCCAGCCGTCGCCGGGTAGCCGGGAGGGCTTCTACCTGCCGAACTACTTCCCCGTGCAGCCCGCGCTGAACTTCGGGTACGGGCGGGAAAACGAAGCCGAGCCGTGGCGCCAGCCGGTGGACGCCGAGGGGCCGCGGGCGAACCGCCAGGCCCTGCGGGACATCATGGACTTCTGGATGGGCTACGGCATCGCGGGGTTCCGGGTCGACATGGCGCCGTTCCTGATCAAGGACGACCCCGGCCTGGTGGAGACGTCGAAGCTGTGGCGTGACGTGCGCGCGTGGATCGACCGCGCGCACCCCGGCACGGTGCTGCTGTCGGAGTGGAACGACCCGAAGCTGGCCGTCCCGGCCGGGTTCGACGCGGATTTCTTCATGCACTACGGGGAAAGCCGCGCGTTCCGTTCGCTGTTCCACAACCGCGCGGTCTACGACATGACCTGGGAAGACCCGCGGCCGGCCTACTTCGACGCGGCGGGGCAGGGCTCGATCGACGTGTTCCTCGCCGAATGGGCGACGACGGCGGCGTCGATCGGCGACCGCGGGCACGTCATCCTGCCCACCGCCAACCACGACTGGCCGCGGCTGGTGGCCGGTTCGCGCACGGCCCGGCACGCACGCAGCGCGCTGGTGTTCCTGCTGACCTGGCCGACGCTGCCGGCGATCTACTACGGCGACGAGATCGGCACGCAGTACCAGCCCGGCCTGCCCGACCACGAAGGCAGCCTGCTGCAGGTCTTCGAAGACGGCTTCAACCGGGCGGGCTCGCGCACGCCGATGCAGTGGGACGCGGCCGATCCGGACGTCACCTACCTGCCCGCGAACCCGTCGCCGACGCGGCCGGACGTGGCCTCCCAGCGCAGCGACCCGGAGTCGAACCTGAACCTCGTCCGCGAGCTGATCGCGCTGCGCAAGGCCAACCCGGCGCTGGGCGCCCGCGGGGACGTCTCGATCGTGCGGGCCGGGTACCCGTTCGTCTACCGCCGGGGCGAGTTCACCGTGGTGGTCAACCCGGCGCTGCGCGCGGCGACCGTGAACGTCACCGCGCCCGGCGAGCTGGTGCTCGGCCAGGGCACGAGCTACGACGCCGCCGGGCTGCACGTCGAGGGCTACGGCTACGGGATCTACCGGGCCGCCCGAGGCTGACGAACCACCGCGGACGAACGATCCCGGCCGGTCACCGCGACCCGGCCGGGATTTTCGTGCGTGCGCCCGCGCCGCGCAAAAGAGCCCCGGGTGGCGCGTACCCGGGGCTCTCTCAGGACCGGCTGGTCAGCGTTCGTGCGTCTTCAGCCAGGCGACGTAGTCCTGGACCGTGCGCGCGGAGTCGTACTCCGGCTCGAAGCCGGTGTCCTCGCGCAGGCGGGTGATGTCGAGGTAGTTCGGCGACGGGCGCTCCGGGCTGCGGCCGGGCGGGAGCGTGATGTTCGCGCCCGGGACGGCCTTGTTGATCTCGTCGACGACCTCGGCGTAGGGCACCAGGCGGCCGCTCGAAACGTTGTACGTGTTGTGGTTCAGGTGCTTCGCCGTCATGAGCAGGGCGATCGCGCGGCCGCAGTCCTTGACGTAGCAGAGGTCCGTGGCGTCCTCGGCGAAGGCGTCCGGGCGGGGCGGGGTCAGGTCCGCGTCCTCGCCCAGCACGGCCGAGCTGAGCAGGCGGGGCAGCGCGAAGAACGGCGAGTCCGGCAGGCTCAGCGGCCCCCAGATCGTGCCGATGCGCAGGTTGACGAGCTCGAAGCCGCCGGCGGCCGCGGCCGCGATGGAGAACAGCTCGGCCGTCTTCTTGAACTGGAGGATCTGAGGCAGGGGCAGCACCGGGAGGGCCGCGTCCTCGCGCCACGGGGCCGAGTCGTCGACGCCGACGTACACGCCGATCGAGCTGGCGACCGAGAAGCGGCGGACACCCCACACCGACGCCGCCTTGAGGGCGTTCAGCAGGCCGAGGCTCTCGACGCGGAGGTACTCCACCGGGTCGGGGGTGGCGAAGTAGCTCGCCGCGAGGTGCACGATGCCGGTGATCTCGTGGCGCTTGCCGATGTCCAGGAAGGCCTGCTCGTCCGTGGTGTCCAGCGGCTCGACGACGACCCGGCCTTCGGCCTCGTTCGCGAGGTACTCCGGCAGCTCGGTGGACCGGTGCGAGGTGAGCACGACGGATTCGCCCAGGTCGAGCAGCGCCCGTGCGGTGTGCGACCCGATGGAACCCAGGCCGCCGGTAACGAGTATCATTGTCATCCTTTCGCGCTTTTCCGACGATGATCGCGCTCGTCTTTGCCGACAGTCATCCTGCCCTACCCCACCGCATTTCCGGCCGGAACGAAAGGGAATCGGCACGCTGGGAGATGTCCTGATCACCGCCGCACGGGCACCGTGGAACGGTGAACCGGAACTCCGAGGAGCGTCGCCATGCAGCTTGATGACCACGCGATGAAGGAATTGATGCTGGCCGGCGAGTACCACCTCGCCAACGGGGAACTCCTGAGCGAGGAGGTCCGGCGCGCGCAGGTGCTGCTGGAGGAGTACAACCGCAGTTCCGTGCTGGAGGGCGAGAAGCGCCGCCAGATCTGCGAAGAGCTCTTCGGCGAGTTCGGCGAAGGCGCCTACCTGCGCCCGCCGTTCTACTGCAACTACGGGTACCAGACCAAGATCGGCGCCCGCAGCTTCGCCAACTTCGGCGTCATCTTCCTCGACGTCGGGCAGATCACCATCGGCGAGGACGTGCTGCTCGGGTCGTACTCGCAGCTCTTGGCCGCCGGGCACACGATCGAGCCCGAGTCGCGCCGCGCGAAGTGGGGCTACGGCAAGCCCATCACCATCGGGGACAACGTCTGGCTGGGTGCGGGCAGCATCGTCGGCCCGGGCGTCACCATCGGCGAGAACGCCGTCATCGGTGCGAATTCCGTGGTGATGAAGGACATCCCGGCGAACGTCGTCGCCGTAGGCGCGCCGGCGCGCGTCATCCGGACCATCGAGCCGGGCGAAGACCGGCCCATCGACATCGCGAGCTGAACCCGCACCACGCAGAAGGCCCCGGCCGCCGAGCGGTCGGGGCCTCCTTCGCGCCGGGGGTCAGGACGGGAGCTCGACCGACTGGCGGTGCCGGAACACGTTGCGGGGGTCGTACTTTTTCTTCACGGCCTGCAGGCGCGGGTACGCGCCCTTGTAGTACAGGTCGTGCCAGGACGAAGCCGACTTGTTGAACGCGGGGTCGCTCAGGTCGGCGTCGCAGTGGTTGACGTACGAGCCGTCCGAGACGTCGTTGGGCACGGGGACGCCCCCGGTGGCCGCGTAGACCTCGGAGTAGACCTCGCGCGCCCACGCGATGTTCGCCGCGTCGTCGGCGGGGTTGTTCCACACCGAGGACCACTGGACCTGGTAGGCGGCGTCCCGGTGCTGGATGGCCGTGTTCGCCTGGGGCACCGCGGAGGTCTGGCCGCCGTAGGGCTGGAAGATGATGTTGATGTTGGGGTTGCTGATGTCGGAGCGGGTGAGGTGCTTGTACATCGCCGCGGTCTGGGCCGGGGTGAACAGGCCCTTCATGAACGCCGCCTTGTACTTGGCGCGCGACGTCGGGTCGTTCGCGACCGAGTTCGTGGTACCGGTCAGTTCGACGAACTGCAGCCACGGCAGCGTCTGCGGGGCGACGAAGTCGGGCGGCGCCACGCCGTCGGCTAGGTAGGCGATGAAGCCGTCCATGATGGCCTGCGCGTTCGGCACCGACACGTCGAGCTGCGCCAGCGCGGTGACCGAGCCGCTCGACTTGTGGTTCACCGACAGGGCGCCGGTCAGGTCGCGCGCCGGGCTGTTCGGCGACTTGTTGTCGATGTGCCACTGCGCGTAGTTCCGCACCAGGCGCGAGAACTGCTGTTCCGACAGGTTGTTGAGGTTCCAGCCGGCCACGGTGAAGTTCGTCCGGGCGGGCGGCTTGGGCAGCAGCTTGCCCGGGTCGGTGCCGGTCGCGCCCGGCGAGCGGAAGAAGTACCGCGTCACGATGCCGAAGTTGCCGCCACCGCCGCCGGTGTGCGCCCACCAGAGCTCGCGGTTCGGGTCGCCGGGCTCGCGGGTGGCGACGACCGTCTGGGCCCGGCCCGCGGCGTTCACGGTGACGACCTCGACGGCGTACAGGTGGTCCACGACCAGGCCGTTGCGGCGCACCAGCCAGCCCCAGCCACCGCCGGCGACGTGCCCGCCGACGCCGACGGAGTAGCAGACCCCGCCGGGGATGACGACGCCCCAGGTCTTGTACAGCTTCTCGTAGACGTCCAGCAGCGTCGCGCCGGCTTCGATCGCGATCGCGTTGCGCTGCGAGTCGTAGCAGATGCGGTTCATGGTGCTCAGGTCGAGGATGACCTGGGTGTCGTCGCTGTAGACGAAGTCTTCGTAGCAGTGGCCGCCGCCGCGGACGGTGATCCGCTTGCCCGCGCTGACGGCCGCGTTCACCAGCGGCGCGATCTGCGACGGCGAATCGACGACGGCGACCCGCTCGGGGTGCGCCACGAACCGGGCGTTGAGCGCGCGCACCAGGTCCGGGTACTGCTGGTTCGCGGGACTGATGACCGAGGCGGGGGAACCGGAACCCGCCGCGGTGGATTCGGCGGCTCCCGCCACCCCGGTGAGGAGCCCGTTGTCGAGGAGCGCCGTCCCGCCCACTCCGATAACTGCGCCAGTGAGGAATTTTCTCCGACCAGTGACCTGCCGCTCATTGAGCATTTCTGTCGTTCCTCTGCGATCGCGACTGAGTGCCGAGTCAAGAATTGAGAAGAAAAATTAACCGATCAGGTGATTGACCAGCATCTTGCGTCGTGCGGTTAGCGAAAAAGATTCGCTTCGGCACTCCCCGTGACCACACGAAGGAGGGGCTTTCCCCGGACGTGGAAAGCCCCCTCGGCACTTCGGCGAACCCACTACACCTGCGGGACGACCTCCGCGGCGATCAGGTCCAGGTGATCCAGGTCGGCCAGGTCGAGGACCTGGAGGTAGACCCGGGAGATGCCGGTGCGCTCGCGCCACCGGCCGATCTTGTCGACGACTTCGGCCGGCGAACCGGTCAGCGTCTTCTCGCGCAGGTCTTCGACCGTGCGGCCGATCTTCTCCGCGCGGGCCGCCACCGCGGCCTCGTCGGCGCCGACGCAGATGGTCTGGGCCACCGAGAACGTGATCTCCGCGGGGTCGCGGCCGATCTCGGCGCAGGCCGCGCGGACGCGGTCGAACTGCGCCGCCGTGTTCTCCTCGTCCCACAGGGAGTTGTTGAACTCGTTGGCGTAGCGGGCAACCAGGCGCGGCAGGCGCTTCGGGCCCTTGCCGCCCATGATGATCGGCGGGTGCGGCCCCTGCACCGGCTTCGGCAGCGCCGGCGAGTCGACGATCCGGTAGTGCTTGCCCTCGAAGGAATACGAGTCGCCGACCGGGGTCCCCCAGAGGCCGGTGAGGATCTCGAGCTGCTCCCCCAGCCGGTCCACGCGCTCGCCCTTGGTCGGGAACGGCGCGCCGATCGCGTGGTGCTCACCCTCGAACCAGCCCGAGCCGATGCCGAATTCCACGCGGCCACCGGACATTTCGTCCACCTGCGCGATGGTGACGGCCAGCGCGCCGGGGTACCGGAACGTCACCGGGCTCAGCAGCACGCCGAGCCGGATGCGGCTGGTCTCCCGCGCCAGCGCGCCCAGCGTGACCCACGCGTCCGACGGACCCGGGTGCGCCGCCGCGGTTCCGGTGCGCATGTAGTGGTCGGACCGGAAGAACGCGGGGAACCCGGTCGCTTCGGCGTGCCGCGCCACGCGCAGCAGATCGCCGTGACTCGCACCTTCCTGCGGTTCGGTGAAGATCCTCAGCTCCATGGGAAAAAGCCTATCCCGGCAAGGCGGGCACGCTAAGCGAGGCGGCACGCTCGGAGATGAGCACGACAAGGACCGGTGCGAGAGTTCGATGAGCGACGGCGCAGCCCGCGGTGCCCGCGACCCGGCCCATCCCGGTGACTACAAAGTACCAGCCGGAGCACGGTGTTCCACGATTTGGACACCGAGCGGGTCCGCAAGGTGCGGTTGCGCGAACAAGGACTTCAAGGGGAGTCAAAACATGCTCGAGCACGTGCGTTGTCCGCATCTGGTACCGATTCCCGCCGCGGACGATACCGAGCCGTTCACCGCCTCCGCCAGCCGCGACGACATCTACTCGGTCTTCGTCTGCAAGGCCGAACCCTGCGCCGAAAAGTTCCTCCTCAAGCAGATCGACGGACGCCGGGTCGCGCTCATCACCGATGACACGGTCTCCGCGCTGCACGCCGAGCGCCTCGCGAACTCGTTGCGGGAAAAGGGGATCGACGTCGCCATGACGTCCTTCCCGCCCGGTGAGGCCAACAAGTCCATCGACACCGCGGTCCGCATGCTCGACTGGCTGGCCGGCACGTCCATCGCCCGCCGCGACATCATCCTGTCGGTCGGCGGCGGCGTGGTCATCGACACCATCGGCTGGGTCGCCAGCGCCTACATGCGCGGCGTCCCCTACATCAACGTCCCCACCACGCTGCTGGGCCAGGTGGACGCGGCGCTCGGCGGCAAGGTCGCCGTCGACCACCCGAGCGCGAAGAACCTCATCGGCGCGTTCTACCAGCCGAAGGCGGTCGTCTCGAACGTCGCCTACTTGTCCACTTTGGACCGCAGGCAGATCGCGGCCGGGCTGGCCGAAGCCATCAAGAAGGGCGTGATCGGCTCGCCCCCGCTGTTCGACCTCATCGAGGACAACGCCGACCTGGCGCTGAACCGCGACCTGCCCGCGCTGGAGCAGATCGTGCGCGCGGCGAGCGTCGTGAAGTCCGAGCTGATCCAGCTGGACCCGTACGAGGTGGACCTGCGGCGGCCGCTGAACTTCGGGCACACCGTCGGCCACGCGGTGGAGACGGTGACCGGCTACGGCCCGGTGCTGCACGGCGAGGCCGTCGCCTACGGCATGACGATCGCCGCCGAAATCGCGGTGCGGCGCGGGATGCTCGCCGAGAAGGACCGCTCGCGGCTGGTCGGCCTGCTGAACCGCTGCGGGCTACCGACCTCCACTTTGGACCTCCCGCGGTCGGTGCAGGCGGGTGCCGTCACGGCGGCGCTCGGCCAGATCCGGAAGATCCGCGACTCGAAGATCCGGTTCGTGCTGCCGGTCGAGTACGGCTGCACGGTCATCGCCGACGACGTCACCGACGACGAGGTCGCGATGGCGATGGCCGCGACCCGCGCCACCGCGCTGGCCGAGACCGGCGAGGGGGCGAAGGCGGCATGAGCACCCCGGCCGATGCGCTGTCGTGCGCGGCGGTGCTGTTCGACCTCGACGGCGTGCTGGTGGAATCCGGCAGCACCGTGGAACGGTCGTGGCGCGCCTGGGCGGTGGACCACGGGCTCGACCCGGACGCCGTGGTCGCCGCCTGCCACGGACGCCCGTCGGCCGAGACCATCGCGGCCGTCGCGCCGCACCTCGACGCCGCCGGTGAAGCCGCCGCATTGGAACTCCGCCAGGCGGCGGACACCAGCGAGCTCGTGGCCTGCCCCGGCGCGGCGGACATCCTCGCCGCGCTGCCGGGAACGCGGCACGCCGTGGTGACGTCCGGGACGCGGCCGCTCGCGACCGCGCGGCTGACCAGCGTGCGGCTGCCGGTCCCGGCCGTCCTGATCGCCGCGGGCGAGGTCCCGCGCGGCAAGCCGGCGCCCGACGGCTACCTCGCCGCGGCCGCCCGGCTCGGCTTCGCGGCCGGGGCGTGCGTCGTCGTCGAGGACGCCCGGCCCGGCGTGCTCGCCGCGCGGGCCGCCGGCTGCCGCGTCATCGGCATCGACGGTCCCCTGCTCGGTGATCCGTCCGATGTGGACATCCTGGTGCCGGACCTGGCCGCGCTGGCGGCCACCGTGGGCACCGGCTCGATCGCGCTGACGAGGAGGAGCGAAACCCATGTCTGACCAGACCGTTCTGGTCGTCGGCCGCGGGCTGATCGGCGCTTCGGTGGCCGACCGGCTGCGCGCCGACGGCCACGACGTGGCGACCGTGTCGACCACGCCACTACCCCACGCCGGGCACCTGTCCGTCGACCTCGACGACCCGGCGGGCCGCGAGCGCCTGCGCAGTCACGTCGACACGCTGCGCCCGGCGCGGGTCATCCTGACCCACGGGCCCAGCGACGTCACGTGGATCGAAGCGAACGAGCAGCGCGCGGAGGCCGTCCACCACGGCGTGGCCAAGCTGCTCGCCGGGTCCGGGGTGCCGACCGTGCTGGTCTCCACCGACAACGTCTTCGACGGTTCGCGCGGCGGCCACCGCCCCGCGGACCCGATCAGCCCGCACAACGTCTACGGGCGGGTCAAGGCGCTGGCCGAGCAGGAGCTGCTGACCGGCCCGAACCTCGCGCTGCGCGTCAGCCTCGTCTACGGCTGGACCGGCCCGGCGCACCGCGCCACCTACGGCCAGCGCTGCCTGCAGGCGGCCGCCGGCGGCGAGGAGCTGGAGGCGCCGACCGACCAGTCGTTCACGCCCGTGCACATCGACGACGTCTCCGAAGTGCTGGCCGCGTTGTGCCGCGTGCCGGAGCTCCCGACCGGCATCGCGCACCTGGCCGGGCCGGCCGAGCTGAGCCGGTTCGACTTCGCGACGGTGGCCTACCGGCTCACCGGCACCGACCCCGCGCTGGTGCGGCCGGTCCTGCGCCGCGACACCCTGTGGGCTTCGCGCCCCCGGCACTCCTCGCTGGCCTGCGACGACTTCGGGCACCTGCCCGGGCTGGCCGGCTGGACGCCGATGACGCCGGAGGACGGGCTGCGGCAGATGCTGCGGACCGGTCCCGTGGTCGCGGTCTGATGGTCGGCCGGTTCGCGATCGACGCCGGCGGCAGCCGCACCCGGGTTCTGGTGGTGCCCGGGGACGGCCGCCCGCGGCGGACGTTCGAATTCCCGTCGATCAACCCGCACGCGACCGGCGACGAGGCCGGCCGCACCCTGCGGGAGGCGTTCGCCGAGATCGGCGCCGTGCTCGGGACCGGGCCCTCGGTCGGCTGGCTGGCCAGCGCCGCGGCCGGGCCCGGCGGGATCGGCCCGGAGCTCGAGCGGGCCCGGGCCGCCGCCGACGCCGTGGGCCTGGACGCCGGCCTGGTCGTCTCCAACGACGTGCTGCCGCTGCTGTGGGGCGTGCCGGCGCTCTCCGGCGTCGGCGTGGTCGCGGTGTGCGGCACCGGCTCCGGGTTCTTCGGCACCGACGGGCGGCGTGTGGCCAACGCGGGCGGCTGCGAGTACCTCGGCAGCGACGAGGGCGGCGCCGTCGACATCGGCCTGCGCGGGCTGCGGGCCGCCGTCCGCGCCACCGACGGCCGCGGCCCGGAGACGCAACTCGTCGACGCGCTGGGCGAGTACGCCGGGACGACCGTCGCCGGCCTCGCGCGCCGGCTGGCCGCGCAGCCGTTCCCCAAGCAGGGCCTGGCCGCGCTCGCGCCGGTCGTCTGCGCGACCTGGCTGGCCGGCGACGAGGTCGCGCTCGGCGTGATCGACCAGGCCGTCGGCGATCTGGCGGAAGGCGTGTACGCGGTCCGCGACGCGCTCGGCCTGCCGGACGGGTTCGCGGTCGCCGCGGCGGGCGGGGTGTTCACCGGGTGCCCCGAGCTGTACGAGCAGTTCGCCCACCACCTGACCGGGCCGGTCGGCGCCGGCAGTGCCGACCTCGTGACCGACACGGCCTCGGTCGTCCTGACCGCGCTCGACCGGTTCGCCGGCTCCGGCGAACCCGCGCTGCCCGGCGGGCTCGACGCCTACGCCGCGGCGCTGCCCCCGAGGAGGCGACATGAAGCTGGGACTGTGCTTGGCGGCGTTCGGTGACCTCGACCTGGCCACCGCGCTGCGGCACGCGGAGAAGTTCGGCCCGCTGTGGCTGGACGTGCCGACGGACACGACGTTCGGGCTGATCGACGCCCGCCGGTGCGCCGGGGACGCGGCCTACCGCGACGACGTGGCGGCGGTGCTGCGCGGGCAGCAGGTCGGGTGCGTCAGCAACAGCCGCGACGCGCAGCTGCTGCTCGGACCGCACGACCGGCACACCGACCCGGTGCACCGCGGCGACGCGGCGGCCAAGCGCGCCCACGCGCTCACCTGCGCCCTCGGCGCGATCCGGCTGGCCGAGCGGCTCGGCGCGCCGGACGTCCGGCTGCTGCCCGGCTGCCCCGACTTCGGGCGCTGGCTGTCGTGGTGGCACAGCGACGTGAGCTGGGCGGACAACATCGCCGAGTTCCGCACCGCCGCCGAGCCGCTGGTGCGGGCCGCGCGCGAGGCCGGTGTCCGGCTGCTGGTGGAGCCGCACCCGAAGCAGGTCGTCTACGACCGGGCGAGCGCGGACCTGCTGTTCGCCGCGACCGCGGACTGGGCGGACGTGCTCGGCCTGTGCGTCGACCCGGCGAACCTCGCCGCGACCGG
Organism: Amycolatopsis sp. cg9; assembly: GCF_041346945.1. NCBI lineage: Bacteria > Bacillati > Actinomycetota > Actinomycetes > Pseudonocardiales > Pseudonocardiaceae > Amycolatopsis > Amycolatopsis sp. cg9. The sequence goes on from NZ_CP166850.1 coordinate 10,359,178, forward strand.
GCACGACCCCGTCGACGCCGTGCGCGGCTGGGAAACGCGCATGGGCGCGGTGCACGCGAAGGACCTGCAGCGCTGGAGCGGGCGCGGCCTGCCGTCCGGTCCCGGCTGGGGCCGCTACGGCCCGCAGCCGCCGATCCGGTTCCGCGCGCTCGGCCTCGGCGAGCTGCCCTGGGCGGAGATCGTGGCGACGCTGCAGGACGAAGGCTTCGACGGCGTGCTGTACCTCGAGCACGAGGACACGCTGCTCCCCCGCGAACGCAGCATCGAGCGCGGCCTGGGCGTGCTCCGGTCGATGGTGCCGGACGCGGTGGCCGAAGGGCGGACGTGGTGAGGCCGGCGTGGGTGCGCGAGCCCGGGCCCGGCCCGCGGCTGGTGCACGTCAACGCGACCGCGACCGGCGGCGGCGTCGCCGAACTGCTGCACGGGCTGGTGCCGGCGCAGGTGGCCGCCGGGGTCGACGCGGGCTGGGCGGTGATCGCCGGGGACGACGGGTTCTTCGCGTTCACCAAGTCCCTGCACCACCTGCTGCACGACCGCGGTGCGCCGCGGATCTCCGCCGCCGACCTGGACCACTACCGCGAAGTGCTGGCACCGCAGGCGGAGTGGCTGGCCGCGCGGGTGGGGCCGGGCGACACCGTGGTGCTGCACGACCCGCAGGTGCTCGGCCTGGCGCCGGCGCTGGCGGCCGCGGGCGCGCGGGTGGTCTGGCACTGCCACATCGGCACCGACGCCCCGGGCGCCGGGCCGGCAGCGGTCTGGCGGGCCTTCGCGGGTGAACTGTCCACAGTGGACGTCGTGGTGACGGCGCTGGCGGCGTACGCCCCGCCGGGACGGCCGGTCGCGGTGTGCGCGCCGGCGTTCGACCCGAAGGCGGCGAAGAACCGGCCGATGGACGCGGTGGAGACGACCGAGCTGCTGGCCGAAGCCGGGCTGACCGCGGAAACCCCGAGCGGGCTCGCCGCCGTCGAGCAGGACGCGCCGATGCCCGCCGGGGCGCGGATGGTGCTGCAGGTCTCCCGGTGGGACCCGCTCAAGGACATGCCGGGGGTGCTGCGGCTGCTGCCCGGCCTGCCCGGCGACGTCCACCTCGTGCTGGCCGGCAACGACCCGGAGGAGATCCCGGACGATCCCGAAGGCCTGGCCGTCCTTGCCGAAGTGCGGCGGCTGCGGGCCGGGCTGCCCGCGTCCCTGCGGCGCCGGGTGCACCTGCTGCGCACGTCGCAGCGGGACCCCGAACGGGCCGCGCTGCTGATCAACGCTCTGCAGCGGCGGGCCGACGTCGTCGTGCAGAAGAGCCTCGCCGAAGGGTTCGGGCTCACCGTCACCGAAGCGATGGCGAAGGGACGGCCGGTGGTCGCGGGCCGCGTCGGCGGGCTGTGCGCGCAGATCGAGCACGGCCGGACCGGGCTGCTGGTCGATCCGGCGGACACCGCGGCCGTCGCGGCCGCCGTGTGCGGACTGCTGTCGTGCCTGCGGGACCGCGAGCGGATGGGCGCGGCCGCGGCCGACGCGGCGGCGGCCACCTACCTGATGGACCGCCTGGTCGCGGACTACCGCGCGGTGGCGGCCCGGATCCCGGAAGGAGCGGCGCGATGAGGACCGGAGTGGTCACCGCGGCGGGCGGGCGGATCGGCTCGGCGGTGGCCGAGCGGCTGCTCGACGCCGGCGTGGTCGACGAGGTCGTGGCGGTCGACGTGGTCGAGCCGGTGGTTCCCGCCGGTGCCAAGGGTTTCGTCTGCGACCTGCGCGAAGCGTCCGAAGTGGACAAACTGGCGGCCGCGCTGCCCGGCGAGCTCACCGTGCTCGTCAACGTGCTGGGCGGCGAACGGCGGCCGCACCTTGAACCCGTCGAGGACGCGACCTGGCCACCGGAAGCGGTGTGGGACGACATCTTCGCGCTCAACCTCACCACGGCCTACCGCGTGACGAAGGCCCTGCGCGAGCGCTTCGGCCGCGGCTCGGCGATCTGCAACGTCAGCTCGATCGCGGCGAACATGCCGTGGGTCGTCTCCCCCGCGTACGGCGCCGCGAAGGCCGCGCTCGAACACTGGAGCACCTCGCTCGCCGTCGCGCTGGCGCCGGCCGGGGTGCGGGTGAACACCGTCCGGCCCGGGTTCGTCTGGAGCCGGCAGTGGCAGGACGTCAGCCGCGCCGAGTTCGACGAGGTCGTCGCCGACCGCGTCCCGCTCGGCCGGGAACAGACCGCGGAGGACGTCGCCGACGTCGTGGCGTTCCTCTGCTCACCCGCCGCGAAGCACATCACCGGGCAGGGCCTGGACGTCGACGGCGGGGCGACCCTGGTGCGGAGGGCACGATGAGGCTGATGGCGGTGCACGCGCACCCGGACGACGAGTCGAGCAAGGCCGCGGCGACGCTCGCGCGGTACGTCGACGAGGGCCACGAAGTCCTGGTCGTCACGTGCACGGGCGGCGAAGAGGGCAGCATCCTCAACCCGGCGATGGACACGCCGGAGGTGCGCGCCGACCTCACCGCGGTCCGCCGGGGCGAGATCGCCCGCGCGATCGAGGTGCTCGGCGTCGAGCAGCGGTGGCTCGGGTTCGCCGACTCCGGCTGGCCGGACGGCACCCCGGTGCCACCGGGCCGGTTCGCGAGCCTGCCGCTCGCGACGTGCACCGAGCGGCTTCTCGTGGAGATGCGCGAGTTCCGGCCGCACGTGGTCATCACCTACGACGAGAACGGCGGCTACCCGCACCCGGACCACATCCGGGCGCACGAGGTCGCGCTCGCGGCGTTCGAGGCGGCCGGCGACGACCCGGACTGGCAGCCGCTGAAGCTGTACTACGTGCACGAGTGGTGCGGCAAGAAGATGGCGATCTTCCACGAAGCGCTGCTCGAAGCGGGCCTGGATTCGCCGTACCACGAGTGGCTGAAGGAGTGGGACACCAAGCCGGACGTCTACGCCCGGATCACCACGCGGGTGCCGTGCGCGGACCACTTCCCGCGGCGCGACGCGGCGCTGCTGGCCCACGCCACCCAGATCGACCCGGACAGCCACTGGTTCGCCGTCCCGCTGGAGCTCCAGCGGGAGCTGTGGCCGACCGAAGATTTCGAGCTCGCCCGTTCCCGGGTGGGCGGCTCTGGGCCGGAGGACGACCTGTTCGCCGGCATCGAAGTGCGGAAGGGGTAAGGATGAACACCGTGGAACAGTGGTTCGACCCGATGGACCCGTGGTCCTGGGTCGTGTCGCGGTGGCTGCTGGAGGTCGAGCAGGTCCGGGAGATCGACCTGCGGTTCCGGGTGATGAGCGTTTCGGTGGTCAACGCCGACCGCGAGATCCCCGAGCAGTACCTCGACGACCCGGAGGCCTACCTGAAGCGGATGCAGGCGGCCTGGGGCCCGGTCCGCGTGGCGACGGCGGCCGCCGAGCAGCTCGGCCCGAAGGTGCTGCGCGACCTGTACACCGCGCTGGGCAAGCGCATCCACGAAGAGGGCAACAAGGACTTCCCGGCGGTGATCTCGGCGGCGCTGGACGAGCTGGGCCTGCCCGCCGAGCTGAACGAGGTCGCTTCGACGGACGCGGCCGACGACCAGGTCCGCGCGAGCACCCGCGAGGCGATGGACGCGGTCGGCATCGAGATCGGCACGCCGATCATCCGCATCGACGGCGCCGCGTTCTTCGGCCCGGTGGTGTCGAAGATCGCGCGCGGCGAGGACGCGGGCCGGCTGTTCGACGCGCTGGCGACGCTGGCGGGCTTCGAGCACGTTTCGGAGATCAAGCGGGCGCGGATTTCGGAGCCGGACTTTTCCTGAGGTTGTGGGTGGTGCCGGAGGGGCTTTCCTTGTGGGGGAAGCCCCTTTCGGTGTGGGCGGGTCTGGGTGTTCGTGCTCGCGCCGGAGGTCGCGAATGACTCATTCGGGACGCTGGTGGTCCCCAATGAGTCATTCGCGACCTTCACCGACGCCCGCGGCCCGCGCACAGCCGGACACCCGCGCACCCCGGGCAGGCGGGCAGGCGGGCAGGCACCGACGTCCCCAATGACTCATTCGGGACACCAGAGGTCCCCAATGAGTCATTCGCGACCCCGGAACTCAGCCCACCACCCGGCCCCGGGCCACGACCAGCCGCACGTTCCCCAGCACCGACGTCGAGACCCGCGGATCCCCGGCCACCACCAGCAAGTCCGCGGCCAGCCCGGGCCGCACCCGGCCGGTCACCGACGACAACCCGAGGATGTCCGCCGCGCCCGAGGTCGCCAGCTCCAGGACCCGGGCCGGGCTGAAGCCCAGCCACTCGTACATCCCCAGCAACCCCGCGTACTCGCCGAACACCGCGTTCCGCACGCCGCCGTCCGAGCCCGGCAGGATCGGGACGCCGAGTGCGTCGAGCCAGGCGATCCGGTCGAACAGCGGCCGGGCCGCCGCCTCGCCGAGCGTGGCGCGCTGCACCAGCCAGTCGCGCGGCCCGGCCGTGCAGCACGCGGCGATGCCGGCGGAAGCCATCCGGCGGGCGATGTCCTCGCGGCGGTGCCACTGCGCGTCGCCGGCCAGCCAGTAGCAGTGCTCGATCGTGTCCGCGCCCGCGTCGACCGCGAACTCGATCGACTCCGTGCCGTGCGCGTGCGCCGCGACCGGGAGGCCGAGCGCGTGCGCCTCCGCGACGACCGCCTTCACCTCCGCCGGGGTGAACTGGGACTCCCACATCGCCGCGCCGCCCGGGGTGAGGCTGCCGCCGCTGGCCATCACCTTGATGACGTCCGCGCCCGCTTCCGCGTTGGCCCGGACCAGGTCCCGCATCGCCGCTTCACCGGCGACCTCGCCGCCGAAGAACCAGCAGTGGCCCCCCGGCGGGGTCAGCGGGGCCAGCGCCGCGAGGATGCGGGGGCCCGGCCGGGTGCCGGCGTCGATCTCGCGGCGCAGGCCGGTGATCCGCGGCGGCCGGTCGCCGAGGTCGCGGACCGTCGTCACGCCGGACGCGACGAGCCGCGCGGCCCGCTCCGCCATCCCCGCCTCGACTTCGCCGGGACCGGCGGCGAGCAACCCCGTCACCGGGTCGCTGCCGCCGTCCATGGCCAGGTGGACGTGCCCGTCGATCAGGCCGGGCACCAGCGTCGCGCCGGGGAAGGCCAGGCGCCGCGCGGATTCCGGCGCCCCGACGGACCCGCGCGGGCCCGCCGCGGCGATCTTCCCGTCCGCCACCAGGACGGCCGCGTCCGGGACGCAGTCGCCGAGCGGGCCCCGGAGGAGCCGGTCCACCTCGATCAGCAGCGGCGGCTCCGGAGCAGTCATGCCAAGGACGATAGCAACGGGACGCTGCGCGCCACGCGGCCTTTGAGTTCGCAGAGCAACGGCCAAGAAGTCGCGAAGTTCAGCCGCGCGTACCCCTGCCCGAGGCGCCCGAACGACTCGCCGGGGCTCAGCTCGATCCCCGCGTTCTCGCGCACCACCGACGTCGGGTCGGCCCAGCCGAACGCCCGGAAGTCCAGCCACGCCAGGTAAGTCGCCTCCGGCAGGTGGTAGCGCACCATCGGCAGCTCGGTCCGCATCGTCTCGGCGACCATGTAGCGGCTGCGGTCGAGGTAGGAAACCGTCGCGTCGAGCCACTCGTCGCCCTGCGTCCACGCGGCCACCGTCGCGGCCGCGCCGAAGATGTTGACCGAACCGAGCAGGCCCGCCTGGACGTCCACCACCGCGTGCATCCACTTCGGACCGAGGTGCGCCACCGCGCAGCGCAGCCCGGCCAGGTTGAACGCCTTGCTCGCGCCGTACACGGTCACCGTGCGGGCACCCATTTCCGTGCTCAGCGAAGCGAACGGGATGTGCCGGTGCGGCGCGAACGTGAGGTCGGCGTGCAGCTCGTCGGAGACGACCAGCATGTCGTTCCGCTCGACGGCGGCGGCGAGCGCGGTCAGTTCCGCGCGGGTGAACACGCGCCCGGTCGGGTTGTGCGGGCTCACCAGCAGGAGCAGCTTGGCGCCGGCCAGCGCCGCGTCCAGCTGCCCGGCGTCGAACCGCCAGCCGGCTTCGGTGTCCTCCATCGGGATCGGCACGACCCGGCGGCCCAGGCTGGTGATCATCTTGGTGAGCGGGCCGAACGCCGGGGTGTGGATGGCGATCCCGTCGCCGGGCCGCGTCGCCGCTTCCAGCACCACGCGCACGGCCTGCGCGACGTTCGTGAACTCGCGCACGTCACCCGGGTTCACGAACCAGCCGTAGCGGTCGGCCATCCGGTCGACGAAGGCTTCGCGCACGGTCCGCGCGCCCGTCGGCCAGTCCGGGTAGCCGAAGTCGCCGCTCGAGATCAGGTCGTGGAGGGAGTCCCGGATCGGCTCGGCGACCGGGAAGTCCATGTCCGCCACCCAGGCCGGCACCACGTCCGGGCGCACGACCTGCCACTTCGCCCCGGGCCGGGACCGCAGTTCAGGCTCCGACAACGCCGAGAACGCTTGATGCAGCCGCGATCGCGCCGCCGGCACCAGCGTCGCGCTCGCCTGCTCGATCGTCATGACCGCACCTCGTTTTCGTCTCCACCCAGTTTGTGTTGCCCTGCTCATGTGACGGCTCGGGCGTGCAAAACTCATCGGTACCGGGCGAAAAATCCCCTGACTGCCGCGTTCTTCCCGGTCAGGGCACGGGAAGAGCCCAGCCGGAGCCGGGCTCTTCTTCGCACGTGCGGACTTTCAGCCGTTCCCGGCCGGTTTCCCGCGCTCCAGCGAGAGGGTGCGGGACGTGCCGTGCGCGACGGTGAACCGGGCCGCCAGCTCCGGCGGCAGGTACTCGGCGAGCCGGGCCACCGGGACCCACTCCGAGCGGTCCAGCCCGTTGCGGCCGAGCGTCAGCCGGATGTCGTCGTCGGCGAGCTCACCGCCGTCGAACACGTAGAGGAACTCGTCGCCGTCGTCACCCGGCACCCAGTCGACGACGACCAGCCCCGCCGGTTCCCGGTCAAGACCGAGGTCCTCGCCCAACTGGCGCCGCGCGGCCGCGGCCGGCGACTCGCCGTGCCCCACCAGCGCGCCCGGGATGTCCCAGCCGTTCTCGTAGATCGAGCGGTGCAGCAGCAGCACGGTGTCGCCGCGGGTGAACAGCGTCCCCGCGCACACCCGCGGCGCGGGCGTCGGGTCACTCATGAACCCTCTCCTTCCTGGCCGCGCCGCTCGCCGAGCGGCACGGACTGGGCGAACCGGAACAGTCCGTCCGGGTCGTAGTGGGCCTTGACCGCCCGCAGCCGGGCGAGGTTTTCGCCGTAGTAGGCCGAAGGGGCGTCTTCGAGGTCCGGGTCGGGGAAGCCCGGGTAGGCCCCGCCGGTGCCCCACGGGCGCGCGAGCTCCCACGAGCGGTTCAGCCACTTGCGCGTGTCGGCCGGCTCGAGGTCGGCGTCGATGTCGGCGGCGTGCTTGAGCAGGTACTGCGCGGTCCGGTGCGGGAAAGCCGTCGCGGTCGGGTCGAGGTCGTTGTACGCGCCGCCCGAAGGCAGCAGCTCCAGGGACCGGCCCTCCCCCGCCTTGCGCCCGTCGTCGAACCCGCTCAGCAGCGCCTCGACGACGTCGGCGGGCAGCGGCCGGGCGATGAACTCCGCCCGGCTGTACAGGTGCGCGCCCGGGTGGTCGTCGCCCGGCCCGTTCTCCGCGAGGTACGCCTTGGTTTCGCGGTAGGGCAGGGTGACGCGGGTGTCGGTGACCGGCGCGGGCAGGGAGCGCACGAACTCCGCCACCGACTCCGCCCCGCCGGTCAGCGTGCCGAACAGGTGCGTGACGGGCTCGTCGGCCGGGTTCGCCGACGCCGTCACCATCAGGCTCGGAGCCACTTCGCGCGGCGCGCCGGCGAGCCACTCCTGCCAGGCGAGCACGAGCGCCGGGGCGTGCTCGCGGCCCCACGTGAGGTGGAAGCTGGTGGCTTCCGGCGCCGGCACGGGGTCGAAGACCAGCCGTGTCACGACGCCGAAGTTGCCGGTGCCCGCCCCGCGCAGCGCCCAGAACAGGTCCGGCTCGCGGTCGGCGTCGCAGTCGACGACCCGGCCGTCCGCGAGGACCACCGTGGCCGCGCGCAGCCGGTCCAGCGCGAAACCGTGCCGCCGGCCGAGGATGCCCATGCCGCCGCCGAGGGCGTGCCCGGCGAGGCCGACGGTCGGGCCGCAGCCGGCCGGGATCGTCCGGCCGTGCGGCGCCAGCGCGTCGTAGGCGTCGGCGAGCCGCGCGCCCGCGCCGACCACGAGCTGCCCGGCTTCGACGGTCGCCGTCGCCATCGGCCGGGTGTCCAGCAGGATCCCCGTGGTCGACGAATGCCCGGCGAAGTCGTGGCCGCCGCCGCGGATCGCCAGTGGCAGCCCGGTTTCGCGGGCCGCGGCCACGGCCGCCGCCACGTCGGCGGCGCCGGCGCAGCGGACCACGACGGCCGGGCGGACGGTTTCGTACCGGGCCATTTCGGGGCGGCGGGCCTCGTCGTAGCCGGCCGAGTCCGGGGTGAGGAGCTCACCCGCCAGCCGCCGCTCCAGCGCGTTCCAGTGCACCAGGATCGTCCTTCCTCGCGGTCAGGCAGCTTCGTCCGTGCGTTCGGGGGTGCCCGCCGCGGCCGCGGGGGCGGCGGCCGGCGAGACCGCCGCGACCGGCCGGCTGCGGAGCAGCAGCAGGAAGGTGACGATCGGCAGGATCCCCATGATCTCCGACATGATCGAGTACCCGCCGGCGCCGAGCAACGCCGTGCCGCCGATGGTGCCGGTCGCCGACACGCACCAGACGACGGCGTCGACCGCGCCGACGACCTGCCCCTGGCCGTTCGAGGCCAGCGTCGTCGCGAGCGTCCGGCTGCCCGCCATGAACCCGAGGTTCCAGCCGTAGCCGAGCAGGAACAGGGAGATCGAGCCGAGCACCGTGTGGGACATGGTGGAGCCCGCGCCGATCGCGGCGGCGAGCACGAGGACCGCGAGGCCGGCGAACATCACCTTGCGCGCGCCGATCCGGTCGATCATCCAGCCGGTGAGCGGGGCGAAGATGAACATGCCGCCGGCGTGCGCGGCGAGCGCGGCGCCGACGACCACCAGGGTGCCGTCCTTCAGGATGATGTCCATCGGGGCCGCGGTCATGATCGCGACCATGATGAGCTGGCTGACGATCATGACCAGCAGCAGCATTCTCGCCGAACCGGAGCGGAACACCGAGCCCAGCACCGCCAGCTGCGAACCCTCACCGCGCGGGGCCTTGTGCCGGGGCAGCGTGATCCCGCCGAGGCCGGCGACCGCGCTGACCACCGCGGCGAGCAGGAACGGCCCGGAGAGCTCGGGCAGGCCGAACGACCCCATCAGCGAGCTCATCGGGTAGAGCAGCAGCGGCCCGCCCACCGACCCGACCGCACCGGCGGCGACGACCAGCCCGAGCGCGTACCCGCTGCGGTGACTGGGGTAGAGCTCCGCGGCCGCGTACCGCGAGACGATCGAACCGCCGACGCCGAGGCCGAGCACGAACATCCCGCCGTCCAGCAGGGGGATGCTCTCGATCAGCGTCGCGGTGAAGCAGATCAGGCCGCCGAGCGTCCCGACGGCGAAGGCGACCATCAGGCTCGCCCGCCAGCCCAGCCACGACGTCGCGCGCACCAGCAGCAGCGCGCCGAGGCCGGTGCCGAGGATGGTCAGCGTCTGCGGGAACGCGCTCCACATGACGCCGACGTAGGGCTCGGCCCAGATGGTGCTCGTCGGCGCGACCGCCGCCATCGCGGCGTTCATCAGGGTGGCGGTGGTGAACAGCGCCATCATCCCGCGGCGGCGTGCCGAGATCTCGGCACGGGTCGCCGTGTCGGCCGGCGCTGCTCCGGCGGCTCCCAGTCCTGGTGACACGACTTCCTCCCGGCCATCGGCGTCAACCACTTCGTTCATCGTGCTGGAGGTCCGCGACCGGCACATCTCCCGCGTTGCCGAACGAAGAAGCCGTGGCGCCGGCAGACCGAGCGGGCAGGACTCGCCGGGGCCTGCGGCGGAGCGCAACCCAGGAGTGGGGCACCGTCCACCGCGCTGCGAGCCTGGACCGGGGATGCGAGGGGAGTACGACGAGTGGACGACAGACCGGACCGGGCGAGCGCCGTCCCCGCGGGCGACGAGCGCGCGTTCGGCAGGCTGCTCGAACGGCACCGCCACGAACTGCGCGTCCACTGCCACCGGCTGCTCGGTTCCCGCGACGAGGCCGAGGACATGGTCCAGGAGACCTTCCTCCGCGCGTGGCACAAGCGGGAGCAGTACGCGGGCCGCTCCACCTTCCGCGCCTGGCTGTACCGGATCGCCACCAACTGCTGCCTCGACCACCTCGCCCGGCAGCCGGCGGCGGACGAGCTCGGCGCGGACGGCCCGGAGCCGAGCACGCCGGGCGCGGACGCCGCCGTCCTCGCCCGGGAGGTGCTCGAGCTGGCGTTCCTGACCGCCCTGCAGCACCTGCCGCCCAAGCAGCGCGTGGTGCTCGTCCTGCGCGACGTGCTCGGGTGGTCGGCCAAGGAGTGCGCGGACGTGCTCGAGGTCAGCGTCGCTTCGGCCAACAGCGCGCTGCAGCGGGCGCGTTCGACGATGAAGCGGCACCTGCCCGGCGCGCGCAGCGGACGGGCGCGGCCCTCCGGCGCGGAACGCGTCCTGCTCCGCCGGTACATGGCCGCGCTCGACCGGTCCGAAGTGGACGTCGTGGTGGAACTGCTCGACCGGGACCGGCCGGCGGCGTGACCCGCACGTGAGGAGACGCTCCGGCGCACGGGACTGTGGAACCGTGCCCGCATGCGGCGGATGCTGGTCACGGGCGGAGCGGGGTTCATCGGCGCGAACTTCGTGCTGGACACCATCGAAAGGCGGCCGGACACGGAAGTGACCGTGCTGGACGCGCTCACCTACGCGGGCAACCGCGACAACCTCGCGCCGGTCGCCGACCGGATCACGTTCGTGCACGGCGACATCTGCGACGCGGGGCTCGTCGACCGGCTGGTCGGCGCCACCGACACCGTCGTCCACTTCGCGGCCGAGTCCCACGTGGACAATTCGCTGCACGACCCGTCGCCGTTCATCCGGACCAACATCTTCGGTACCTTCACCATTCTGGAGGCGGTCCGCAAGCACGGGCGGCGGCTGCACCACATCTCCACCGACGAGGTGTTCGGCGACCTGCCGCTCGACGCGGTGGAACAGTTCACCGAAGAAACCGCCTACGACCCGTCGAGCCCGTACTCGGCGAGCAAGGCGAGCTCGGACATGCTGGTCCGCGCGTGGGTCCGCTCGTACGGCGTCGAGGCGACGCTTTCCAACTGCGCCAACAACTACGGCCCGTACCAGCACGTCGAAAAGCTGATCCCGCGCCAGGTGACCAACCTGCTCACCGGCACCCGGCCGAAGCTGTACGGCGCCGGCGCCAACGTCCGGGAATGGACCCACGTCGCCGACCACAACGACGCCGTGCACCGGATCATCGATGGCGGCCGCGCCGGCCACACCTACCTCATCGGGTCCGGGGACGAGCGCAGCAACAAGGAAATCGTGGAGCTGATCCTCGAGCTTTCCGGCCTGCCCACCGACGCCTACGACCACGTCGAGGACCGCCCAGGCCACGATCTGCGCTATTCCAACGATTCCACCAAGGTGCGCACCGAACTCGGCTGGCAGCCGCGGTACGCGGATTTCCGCGCCGGACTGGCCGCCACCCTCGATTGGTACCGCGAAAACGAATGGTGGTGGAAACCGCAGAAAACGGACACCGAGGCCAGGTACGGGATTCTCGGGCGCTAGCTCGCAATCGCGGAGACGCCGCCGCGGAACCGGGCGCCGTACGTTTGTCCACCGGAGCACCGTACGGCTAGCCCGAAGGAGTAGGTCGTGAGTAAAACGCTCTGCCAGACGTGTGGGGACGTGGAGGTCCGCAAGTTCCTCTCACTCGGCCAGCAGCCTTCGTTCCATTTCCCGGCGAATCGGGAAGAAGCGGAGAACGAACGCCTCTGGCCGCTCGAGCTGGGTTTCTGCGAACAGTGCAGCCTGGTGCAGGTCTTGGAGTCGGTCAGCGAGCGCATCCTGTTCTCGGGCGACTACCACCACCTGGCCGGCCTGACCGCCGGCTACCACGAGCACCTGCAAGGTCTCGCCGACACCCTCGCCGGTCTGTTCGACTCGACCGACGGCCGGTCCGTCGTCGAGTTCGGCAGCAACGACGGCAGCCTGCTGGACAAGCTGGCCGCGCGCTCGTTCGACGTCCTCGGCGTCGACCCGGTCGGTCAGGTGACCGCCGCCGGGTCCCAGGTCGTCAAGGACTACTTCAGCTCGACCGTCGGGGCCGAACTCGCCGCCACCCGCGGCAAGACCGACCTCGTCGTCGCGCTCAACGTGTTCGCGCACGTCACCAACCTGCACGACGTGCTGGACGGCGTGACCACGATCCTCAAGGACGACGGCCTGTTCGTCACCGAGTCGCACTACCTGGTGGACCTGCTGGAGACCCTCCAGTACGACTTCGCCTACCACGAGCACTCGCGGTACTACTCGGTCACGGCGCTGGACGAGGCGTTCCGGCGGCACGGCCTGGAGACGGTCAAGATCGAGCGGATCCCGACCCACGGCGGGTCGATCCGGGTCTACGCCGGCTTCGCGGGCGCGCACGAGGTCGACCAGTCCGTCATCGAACTGCGCGAGCTCGAGGACTCCCTCAAGCTGCGCGACTCGATGATCTACACGCAGTTCGCCGAGCGCGTCGAGCAGCACCGCGAGAAGCTCAACGAGCTGGTCCGGTTCCTGAAGAACACCGGCGCGCGCGTCGCGGCGGCGTCCGCCCCGGGCCGCGCGGTCACGATGCTGAACTACTGCGGGCTCGGCCCGGACGACATCGACGTCGTCTCGGAGATCAGCCCGCGCAAGATCGGCAAGCTGTTCCCCGGCACGCACATCCCCATCATCAGCCAGCAGGAGCTGGCCGGGGACAACCAGCCGGAGTACGCGCTGCTGATGTCCTGGCACATCGCCGACGAGGTCATCACCAACCTGCGCAACGAAGGCTTCCGGGGCACGCTCATCGAGCCGCTGCCGGAGCCGCGGATCCTCGAGCGCTGAGGCCGCACCGCCGTACGGGCAGCCACTGGCCCCGTCCCTCTCCGGAGGGGCGGGGCCAGTGGCTTTCCCGCGCCCGGCTGAAGGGGACGTTCAGTGCATCAGACGCGCTGAAGGGGACTTTCCTCGCATCTGGTGCGAGGAAAGTCCCCTTCAGCGCAGTGCCGGTAGCGCGGGCTAGCTCGCCCGGGGTGCGGGGATCCGCGCGGGACGCGCCCGGCTGAACCGGCGCATCATCGGCGTCTCGACGAACCGGTACAGCAGCCACCCGACGAACAGGGTCACCACGAACAGGCCGATCAGCACCAGGATCGCGAGCGGGGTGCTCAACACGGCGTTGCCCATCAGAGACCGCAGGTAGAAGATCGTCACGCCCTGGGACAGGTAGAACCCGAAGGACACGTTGCCGAGCCAGACGGCGACCCGGCCGCGCAGCCGGGTGCGCGTGCCGCGCAGGTCCGCGTTGGCGAAGGACGCCACCATCACCGCGATCGGGATCAGCGTCGCGAAGTTCAGCGAGAACTGGAACGGCACGAACATCGAAGCGACGTACCCGACCACCATGAACACGACCGACGCGGCCGGCTTGATCCCGATCCACTTGCCGGCCAGCACGATCCGGGCCAGCACGGCGCCGAGCACGAACTCGAACAGCCTGCCGACCGGCAGGAAGTAGCCGAACCAGTACTGCAGCGGCGAAATCGGGATGTTCGGGTTGGCGCCGTCGCTCGGCACGACGAACGTCGCGACGAGCTGGTAGGCGAAGAGCCCGGCCACCATGATCCCGGCCCACAGCCACAGGCGACGGACGTCCATCCGGAGGATCGGGCGGATGATCAGCGGGAACAGCACGTAGAACAGCAGCTCGCCGCCGAGCGACCACGACGGGGTGTCGACGCTCATGGCGATGCTGAAGTCCGGGAACCACGGGTGCACCAGGAACAGGTTGGGCAGCCACGCTTTCCAGCTGGTGTACGCGGCGGCGAACAGCACCATCGCCGCGACCCACATCGCCAGGTGGTTGGGGAACACCTTCACGATGCGGCGGCGGATGAACGCCCGCGCCCGCTCGCCGGGTTTCACCGACCAGGACAGGACGAACCCGCTGAGGACGAAGAAGAAGGAGACACCGACGAAGCCGCCGGTCCCGAAGATCGCGCCGTACCACTTCGCGACGTCCACGTCGGCGAACGGGTTGATCGGCCCGGTCGGCAGTGCCGGGTTCATCATGATCCCCGTGTGGAAGAGGAACACGACGAACGCGGCGTAGAACCGCAAGCCGGTCAACGAATCGAGTTTCCTCGGCGCCCCCAGGTGGTGGGGCTCGAGGGGTACTTCCACAGTTTGCGCCATGCCGGCTCCTGCTCTTGGGATCGCTCGAGGCAGCCGAAGCTGATATTCCGTTTTCACTCTTCCCGTGCCATCCGGTGGCGGCGTCTCCCCGCGTGCCGCCCTCGCGCGCAACCTCGAAGGCGCGCGGACGGACCGGCGTCTGCGATAGTCGGCGGTACACCGTACTTTGGCGTGGAGGCCGGAACCATGACCACGATCGACCTTTCCGATTTCGAAGGCTTCTGGGCCAAGCCCCTCGACTACCGGCACGCCGCGTTCGACGAGCTGCGCGCCCGGCCGGGGCTGCCGTTCTTCGAGGAGCCCGAATTCGGCTCGCTGCCGCGTGGCCGCGGCTACTACGCGGTGACCAAGATGGACGACATCCTCTTCGCCAGCCGCAACCCGGGCACGTTCATCTCCGGCAAGGGCAACGCCACGCCGGTCGACATGCCGGCGGAGTTCCTCGACCAGTCGATGATCTCGATGGACGACCCCCGCCACGCCCGGCTGCGGCGCATCGTTTCGCGCGGCTTCACCAACAAGAAGATCAAGTCTCTGCACGACAACGTGGCCCAGGTGGCCAAGGAGATCGTCGACGAGGTGATCGACCGCGGCGAGGGCGACGCGGTCGAGGACATCGCCGCGAAGCTGCCGCTGCGCATCATCTGCGACATGATGGGCGTCCCGGAGGCCAGCCAGCAGTTCGTCTTCGACCAGACGAACAAGATGATGGGCGTCCAGGACCCGGAGTACGTCCCCGAGGGCGAAGACGCGTTCGAGGCGCTGTTCAAGGCCGTGCAGGAGCTGACCAACCTGCTGCACGAGCTGGCCGCCAAGCGCGCCGAAAACCCCACCGACGACATGATTTCGCAGCTGATGACCGCCGAGGTCAACGGCGAGTCGCTCACGCCGAACGAGCTGGCCCAGTTCTTCATCCTGCTCACCGGCGCCGGCACCGAGACCACGCGCAACGCGATCACCTGGGGCATCCACCTGCTGACGCAGCACCCCGAGCAGCGCGAGGCCTGGCTGGCCGACATCGACGGCGTGACCCCGACCGCGGTGGAGGAGATCGTCCGCTGGACGACCCCGGTCATCGCGCAGCGGCGCACCATCGCCGAGGGCGCCGAACCGGTCGAGCTCTCCGGCCAGCTGCTCGTCCCGGGTGACAAGGTGATGATGTACTACTGGGCGGCCAACCGGGACCCGAAGTACTTCACCGACCCCGCGGGCTTCGACGTGCGCCGCGACCCGAACCCGCAGATCGGCTACGGCGGCCCGGGCCCGCACTTCTGCCTCGGCGCGCACCTGGCGCGCCTCGAGATCGGCGTGATGTTCCGCGAGCTGCTGACCCGCATCCCGGACCTGCGCTCGACGGCGGAGCCGGCGCGGCTGACGTCGCCGATGATCAACGGCATCAAGCGCCTGCCGGTGGCCTTCACCCCCGGCGGTGCGCGGTAGCCGTCGGCTTCTGCCGGACGTGCCCGGGCGTCGAGGTCCACGAGTTCCTCGCGCTCGGGCCGCAGCCGGCTTGCCTGTTCCCCGCGGACGCGGCGGCCGAGCCCGCGTGGCCGCTCGACCTCGCTTTCTGCCCGCGCTGCGGCCTGGTCCAGATCGTGGCGCCGGTGAGCGAACGCGTGCTGTTCGCCGGCGACTACCACCACCTCGACGGGGTGACCGGCAGCTACCGGCGGCACCTGCGCGACCTGGCGGCGGACCTCGCCACCGCGTACCCACGCGCCTCGGTCGTCGAGATCGGCAGCAACCACGGGGTCCTGCTCGCCGAACTGGCCGCCCGGGGGCTCGACGTGCTCGGCGTCGACCCCAATGGCTTCGGCGCGGCGCCGGTCGTGCGGGAGTTCTTCGGCGCGGAGACCGCCCGGCGGCTGTCCCCTGTGGACATCGTCGCCGCGGTCAACACCCTGGCCTACGTCGAGGACCCGGCCGACTTCCTGAGCGGGGTGCGCGCGATCCTGCGCGACGACGGGCTCTTCGTCTCGGAGTCGCACTACCTGCCGGATCTCCTCGAAACCCTGCAGTACGACTTCTTCTACCACGAACACCCTCGGTACTACTCGCTGACAGCGCTCGAGGCCGCCTTCGCCCGGTACGGGCTGGAGGTGTTCCGCGCCGAGCGGATCCCCACCCGTGGCGGTTCCCTCCGCGTCTACGCCGGATCCGCCGGCAAGTGCACGGTGGACGAATCGGTGACCGCGTTGCGGGAGTTCGAGAAAACCCTGGCGCTGACGAGTGCGGTGACCTACCGGACGTTCGCCGCACGCGTGGCCGAGCACCGCGAACGCCTGCGCGGGTTGCTGGCCGAGGTGACGCGGGACGGTTCGCGCGTCGCGGCCGCGACGTCACCGGCGCGGGCGACGACGTTGCTGACTTACTGCGGACTGGGACCGGCCGACCTCGAGTTCGTTTCGGAGGTCAACCCGCGCAAGATCGGCCGGTTCTCGCCGGGCGCGCACCTCCCCGTGGTCGCCCAAGAGCGGCTGTGCGGAACGGACCAGCCGGAGTACGCGCTGCTGCTGTCCTGGCACATCGCCGACGAGCTGATCTCCCTGCTGCGCGCCGACGGGTTCCGGGGGCGGTTCATCGTCCCGCTCCCGGAACCCGTCGTCGTCTGAGCTACACGGTCTCGCCGGCCGGCACTTCGTCCGGAATGGACTCCGCTTCCGGCGCGGGTTCCTGACCGCTCTTCGGCACGTGCCGGAACAGCAGCAGCGCCACCGTCGCGAGCACCACCATGAGGACCGCGCAGACGATCGCCACCCCGGCGAACCCGCTGGTGAAGGCCTCGCGGATGGCGGTCAGCAGCGAACCGGCGAGGTCACCGGGCAGGCTGCCGGCCGCGGCCGTGCCTTCGGCGATGCCCTCGCGGGCGGCCGCGGCGACGTCGGACGGCACCCCGGCCGGGACCTCGGCCGTGCCGCGGTAGACGGCCGTGGCGATGGACCCGAACGCGGCGATCCCGAACGCGACCCCGAGCTCGTTGCTCGTCTGCGAGATCGCGCCCGCCGCCCCGGCCTTCTCCGGCGGCGCCGAGCCCATCACCAGGCCGATGCCCAGCACCAGCATCGGCGAAAGACCGGCGGTCGCGAGGACCGTGCCGAGCACCGTGATGACCAGCCCGCCGCTCGCCGGCACCTGCGTGAGCAGCACGAAACCGACCAGGGAGACCATCATCCCGGCGGCGATGACGACCGCGGGGCGGAACCGCTGGGCCAGGCCCGGCGACACCATGTACCCGGCCACCATGCCGACGGTGTAGGGGATCAGCCACAGGCCGGAGTTCAGCGGCGACAGGCCGAGCACCAGCTGCAGGTACTGGTTGAACAGCAGGATGATGCCGCTGATCGTGGACCCGCCGAGCAGCATCATGCCCAGCGCGCCGCTGAAGGCCGGGCGGCCGAGCAGCCGCACGTCCAGGAGCGGGTCGGCCAGCCGCCGCTGCCGCCGGACGAACGCCACCCCGAAGAGCAGGCCCGCCGCGAGGACCACCAGCGACACCACGACCGAGCTGCCGCGCGCCAGTTCCTTGAGGCCGTAGATGACCGGCAGGATGGTCGCCATCGACAGCACGATGCTGAGCAGGTCGAGCTTGAAGCCGGCGCCGGCGGCCCGGTGCTCGGGCAGCAGGATCGGGGCCACGACCAGCAGCAGCCCCATCACCGGCAGGCCGAGCAGGAACACCGAACCCCACCAGAACGCCGACAGCATCACGCCGCCGACGAGCGGGCCGATCGCCATGCCGACCATGAAGAAGCTGGTCTGGACGCTGATCGCGACCGCACGCTGCTTCGCGTTCCGGAACATCGTGGAGATCAGGCCCAGCATCGTGGGCATCATCGTGGAGCCGGCGATGCCGAGCCCCGCGCGGGCGGCGATCAGCATCTCCGCGCTGGACGACCAGGCCGCCACCGCCGAAGCGACGCTGAACAGCGCCGCGCCGATCATCAGCAGCCGCCGGTGCCCGATGCGGTCGCCGAGGTTCCCCATGGTGACGAGGAGACCGGCGATGGTGAAGCCGTAGATGTCGACGATCCACAGCATCTGCGCGCTGCTGGGGTGCAGGTCCGCGGTGACGTGCGGAATCGCCAGGATGAGGACGCTCAGGTCGAGCGACAGCAGCAGGGTCGGGAGGATGAGAACGGCGAGGCCGATCCACTCCTTCTTGCCCGCCAGCTCGCCTGGGGACGTCGAGCTGTTGGTGGTCATGATCCCCTTTAGGTGTTTTGTCTGAATCGTTTCAAGAGTCACTTGGCGTGACTCGTCCAACACTGATCGTCGGTCACTCTCGATGACGGCCGCATCTTTCTCATTGCTCTGCGTCACGAACTCCGCAAGCAATCGACGAGACGCTGGGGGCGGCGGACGGCTGGGAACCTCGAACGCAAGGACCGTCGCCCACCTGGGCGTTCGCCGACGCTGGGAGCACACGATCATGCGGATCCTCTTCGCCACGGTGCCCCTCTCGGGACACTTCTTCCCCCTCGTGCCGCTCGCGTGGGCCTACCGGGCCGCCGGCGCCGAGGTCGTGGTGACCACGTCGGAGGACTACCTGCCGACGGTGCTGCGCGCGGGGCTCCCCGCGACGCCCGCCGGTCCCGCGGCCGACTTCACCGGCCTCGCCGGCGACGGTTTCGCCGACGCCGGCGAGCACCTGCTCGCCCACGGCCGGGTGTTCGCGCGCATCTCCGCCCGCAACCTGGTCGGCACGCTCCGGCTCGCGGAGAGCTGGCGGCCGGACCTCGTGGTGTTCGAACGCGCGGCCGCGGCCGGCGCGATCACGGCGGCGGTGCACGGCGTCCCCGGCGTCGAGCTGCAGTGGGGCGTACCGGCGCTGCGCGAATACCGGGCCGCGGCCGACGAGGTGCTCGCCGGCGAGCTGTCCGCGCTCGGCCTGCCCGAGCTGCCGCGCGCGGACCACGTCGTCGGCACCTGGCCGCCGAGCCTGCGCCACCTGCACGCGGCCGAGCAGTCGAGCATGCGGCACGTGCCCTACAACGGCGACGCCCGGCTGCCGGACTGGCTGGCGGTCCCGCCGCGGCGGCCGCGGGTGTGCCTGACGCTGGGCACCGTGCTCCCCGGGCTGGGGACGGCCGGGCTGTTCCTGGCCCTGCTCGAAGAACTGTCCACGTTGGACATCGAGCTGGTGGTGGCGGTGGCCGACGAGACGGCGGCGGCGTGGGGCCCGCTCCCGCCGTCGGTGCTCCACGCGGGACGGCTCCCCCTGGCCCAGGCACTGCGGACGTGCGATGCGGTGGTGCACCACGGGGGCAACGGAACGTCGCTGGCGGCGCTGGAAGCCGGGGTCCCGCAGCTGGTCCTGCCGCACTTCGACGACCAGATCGGCAACGCGGAAGCCGTGGTGCGCTCGGGTGCGGGGTTGCGGCTGGCGCCCGGGGAGATCACGCCCGAGGCCGTCGCGGCGGGGTGCGCCCAGTTGCTGGACGATCCCCGGTTCGGCGTCGTCGCGGCCGAGGTCGCGGCCGAGAACGCCGCGCAGCCGTCGCCCGCCGAAGTCGTGCGGACGCTGACTCCCCTGGCGCTGCGACCGGAACTCCGCCGGGCGGGCTGACCCCACGAGAAAGGCCGCGGGCCGGGTGATCCCCGGCCCGCGGCCTCCGCACGGCTCGCCGCCAGCGCCCCAATGTGGCGTTGGGTGCGTCCAGCGCACCCAATGTGGCGTTCGGTGCGTCCAACGCACCGAACGCCACATTGGGGCGCAGGAGACGCGGCGGTACTCAGCTCTGGTGGTCGAGCGTGAGCTGCTCCAGGATCTTCACGTACTCGGCCGGGCCGGGGACCGAGTTGATCTCCTTCTGCAGCCGCTGGGCGTTCTCCTTGAAGGACTTCTCCTCCAGGACCCGGCGGATCTGCTCGCGCATCACCGCGGCGTCCGGCTCGGCCACGTTCAGCACCAGGCCCGCGCCCTTCGCCAGGGTGAAGCGGGCCAGCGCCGGGCCGAGGCTGTAGCGCGACCGGGCCAGGCGGGCCGCGCCGGAGGGGTTCGCGCGGATGCTGTGGCCGACGAAGTCGACCAGCAGCTGCGGGACGCTGTTCAGGATCGCCGGCATGACCGTGCCGACGCCGCCGTGGTGGATGAGCAGCGAGCACGTCGGGACCAGCTGGTCCAGCGGGACGAACGGGAGCACGCGGACGTTCTCCGGGATCTGCTCGACCTTGGCCAGCTGCTGGTCGTCGAGCGTCGCGACGACCTCGACGTCCAGTTCGGACAGCGCGTTCAGCAGGACCGGGATGTGGTCCCAGCCGCCCTCCATGAACGCGCGCTCGGACAGGCCCAGCGACACCGCGACGCGGGGGCGCTCCGGCACCGGGTACAGCCAGTCCGGCATGGGCTGCTGGCTCGAGTACGACACCCACCGCATGGGGACGACGTTCGCGGACACCTCGGGGCCGATCTCCTGCGGCTGCGAGTTGATCGTCCACTGGCCCCACAGCAGCTCGTCGTCGACCTCGACGCCGTAGCGCTCGGCCGCCGCGCGCACCGTTTCGACCGCCGGGTTCGGCAGTTCCGGGGCGCCCGGCTTGCTCGTGAGCTCCTTGAACTTGTCGATGCTGCGGCAGAAGACGTCGGGCGCGGTCCACCAGCGGGCGTGCGCCGCGCCGGCGACCTTCGCCGCCACCGCGGCGGCGGGCAGGCAGGCGTCCCAGATCACCAGGTCCGGCTTCCACGCCTTGGTGAACTCGACGAGCCCGTCGAGGAACGGGAGCGGCTCGTTCGGGTCGCCCTTCCACGGCGCGAAGTCCCACTGCGCGGGCAGGTAGTACTGGCTGTAGACGTCCCAGTGCTCGCGGTCCGGGTCGTCGGCGTCGAAGCCGAGCGCTTCGAGGGCCGCGGTGATCTCGGCGAGGTCCGCGCGCTCCTTCTCGTAGGCCCGGCCGGGGCCCATCGGGATCGGCATGCTGTCGATGTCGCAGACCGCGACCGGGGTGATGCCCATCGACGCGATCGTCTCCACCCCGCCCGGGTGCGTGGCGATCACGACGTCGTGCCCCGCGGACTTCAGCGCCCAGGCCAGCGGCGCCAGCGGATAGGTGTGCGCCGGGGCCGGCCAGATGGCGAATTGCACACGCATTGTTTCGGCTCCTCCAGGACGTGTCGGCGGGAGACTTTCTTCAGCCGCCAAGGGAAAATCGTATGGTCGTGAAGCGGTGCGGACATCTCCCCGAGTGCCGCTCAGGCGGCCTCGGCGCGCCGGTCACCGGGCTCCTCCGGGTCCGGGACCGCCGCCAGCCCGCCGCGTTCCGACGCGATCCGGGAAAGCGCCGCGTAACGCTCGGGACGGCGGGCGCGCAACCACAGCGCGAAGCCCGCGCCGGCCGCCACGACGACCACGAACGCCCACGGCAGCGAGTTCACCAGCGTGCTGGTGGTCCCGGTCAGCAGGTCGAAGTTCTGGATGACCAGCACCGCGGACGCCACCAGCCCGAGCAGCCCCAGGACCGGCGCGACCCCGGTGCGCCACCAGTGCCGGTCCGGGCGGCGGCGGAAGAACGCGATGACCGAAAGGGACGCCGCCGCCTGCAGCCCGACGATGCCGAGCGTGCCCAGCCCCGTCATGGTCGTGGCGAGGTTGACGTACGGGTCCGCGCCGGCGATCGCGAAGATCGCGGTCACGGCGACGGTGAAGACCGTCTGCGTCAGGCTCGCGCGGTGCGGCGAACCGTGCTTGCGGTGCACCGCGCCGAGCCCGGCGGGCAGCACGCGGTCGCGGCCGAGGGCGAACAGGTAGCGGTTGGACGCGCCGTGCATCGCGAGCATCCCGGCGAACAGGCTGGTGCACAACAGGATCTGCATCGCGGTGGTGACGGCCGAGCCCAGGTAGTCGTCGGTGAGCCCGCCGAAGAGGTTGCCGAGCTGCTGCCCGGCGACGTCCCGCAGCTGCCCCGGCCCGACGGCGCCGACCGCGACCCAGCTCGTCAGCGCGTAGAAGACCGCGATCAGGATCACCGACCAGTAGGTGGCGAGCGGGACGCTGCGGCGCGGGTTGCGCGACTCTTCGCCGTACAGCGCGGCGGATTCGAAGCCGATGAAGGAGATGAGCGCGAACATCAGGGACACGCCGAGACCGGCACCGACGATCGTCGCCGGGTCGAACGAAGCCGCGGGCAGCGCGCCACCGCCGTGCCGGAGCAGCACCGCGACGTCGAGCAGCACCAGGATCGCGACCTCGGCGATCATCAGGACGGCCAGCACCCGCGCGCTGAAGTCGATCTTCCGGTAGCCCAGCACCCCCATCAGCACCAGCCCGATCGCCGCCCACACCGGCCACGGCCAGTCCAGCCCGTAGGAGGACGCGACGAGCTGCGCGAAGTAGGCGAAGGCGCCGGTCATGCCCACGGTCGCGGTGTTGTAGGCGAGCACGGCGGCCCAGCCGCCCCCGACCGCGGCCGGCCGGCCGAGCCCGGCGGACAGGTAGCCGTAGAACCCGCCGGAGGTGACGATCCGGCGGCTCATCGCGGCGTACCCGACGGAGAAGCAGAGGAGGGTGAGCCCGGCGAAGACGAACATCGCGGGCACCGCGGCGCCGTTGCCGATGGCGAAGGCCAGCGGGACGGTGCCGACCATCGCGGCGAGCGGCGCCGCGGCGGCCACGACCAGGAAGACGATCTTGGGGGTGCCGAGGGTGCGGCGGAGGGACGCCGGTCGCGCGTCCCCGGAACCGCGGTCGGATGCTGCGCTCACGGGCTTTTCCTCTCACTGGCTCGCGATGGGGTTCGCGAACAAGTCTTCGCTTCCGGCGAGCACGTCCTCGTCTCCCCCGCTGCGGACTAGAGCGCCCCAATGTGGCGTTGGTTGCGTCGAGCGCACCCAATGTGGCGTTCGGTGCGTCTGACGCACCGAACGCCACATTGGGGCGCTTGAGGCCGGGCGGAGCGCAGCGGAGCCGGGGACGCGAAAGGGACGGCCGGGGGTGCCGGCCGTCCCTTTCTCCGCGCGGGGAGCCGCGTCAGGACGCCTTGGCCAGTGGCGTCGACTGCGCGCCGCGGACCAGGTCCGCGGCCTTCTCCCCGATGACGATCGCGGTCGCGTTCGGCGCGCCGCGGCCGACGGTCGGCATCACCGAGACGTCGGCGACCCGCAGGCCTTCGACGCCGTACACCTTGAGCTCGTGGTCGACGACCCGGCCCATCCCGCAGGCGCCGCTGCCGTGGAAGATCGAGTTCGTGTAGCGCCGCACGTACTCGCGCAGGTCGTCGTCGGAGTCCGACGCCGGGGCGTTGAGCAGGCGCTCGTTGAACTTCGCGAACGCCGGCTGGCGCGCGATGTCCATCCCGATCCGGACGCCGGCCACCGCGACGTCGATGTCGCCCTCCGCGGTGAAGTAGCGGTGCTCGATCTTCGGCTTGGCCGTCGGGTCCTCCGCCACCAGCGTGATCTGCCCGCGGCTGCGCTGCGTCAGCAGCACCGGGCCGAACGTGATCGCGTGCCGGGTCGGCACCGTCAGGCCGCTGTCGGCGAACTCCATCGGCCCGGAGAAGTACACGACGTCCGGACCCGGCAGCCCCGGCTGGGTCCGCACGTAACCGCCCGCCTCGGGGCCGTTCGACGTCAGCGGGCCGCGGCCCTCTTCCTGGAACGCCCGGATGCTCTCCGGCTCGAACGCGCTCAGCAGGCTGTTCGGCTGCGAGTGTTCGTAGATCAGCGGGACCAGCGGGTGGTCCTGCAGGTTCTTGCCGACCTCGGCGTGGTCGAGCACGACCTCCATGCCCAGCCCGCGCAGCTGGTCGGCCGGGCCGACACCGGAAAGCAGCAGCAGCTGCGGCGAGTTGTACGCCCCCGCCGAGAGGATGACCTCGCGCTCGGCGTGCAGCGTGAGCTCCTCGTCGACCTGCCGCCCGGTGACGCCGATCGCGCGGCCGTTCTCGATCAGCACGCGGTAGACCTGGTAGTTCTTGATCAGCGTCAGGTTCGGCCGCTCGAGCGCCGGGTGCAGGAACGCCTGCGCGGTGCTCCAGCGGCGCCCGTTGCGCTGGGTCACCTGGAAGCGGCCGAAGCCGTCCTGGGTGGGCCCGTTGAAGTCGTCGTTGGCCGGGTGCCCGGCCTGCAGCGCCGCCTCGACGAGCGCCGTCGTCGCCGGGTTCAACGAGCGACCGTCCGAAACGGACAGCGGGCCGCCCGCGCCGTGGTACTCCGACGCGCCGCGCTCGTTGTCCTCCGAGCGCTTGAACAGCGGCAGCAGCTCGTCGTAGCTCCAGCCGGGCTGGTTCCAGCCGTCGTAGTCGATGCGGTTGTTGCGCAAGTACAGCATCGCGTTGATCGAGCTGGTGCCGCCGAGCACCTTGCCGCGCGGGTGGAAGATCCGCCGCCGGTTCAGCTGCTCTTCTTCGTGGGAGTCGTAGTCCCAGTCGACCCGGGTGCGGAACAGGTCGCCGAAGACGGCCGGGATGTGGATGTTCTCGACGTCGTCGTTGCCGCCCGCCTCGACCAGGGCGACCTTGACGTCGGGGTCCTCGGACAGCCGGGCCGCGAGCACGCAGCCCGCGGAGCCGGCGCCGACCACGATGTAGTCGTACATCAGCTGGCCTCCTTGATGAGGTCGGCGGCCTTCTCGCCGATCATGATGGCGGACGCGTTCGGGTTGCCCCGGCCGACGACCGGCATCACCGAGCAGTCGGCCACGCGCAGGCCGTCGACGCCCTGGACGCGCAGCTCGGCGTCGACGACCTCGCCGATCGCGCAGGTGCCCGCGGGGTGGAAGATCGAGTGGGTGTACCGGCGGAGGTAGGCCTTGAGGTCCTCGTCGGACTCCGACGCCGGCAGCTGGTAGAACGACTCGTGGAACGGCCGCAGGGCTTCCTGCTTGGCGATCTCCAGCGAGACCCGCAGCGCCCGCACGCCCGTCTCCAGGTCGGACTCCTCGGCGAAGAAGTTGTTGAGGATGCGCGGTTTCGCCGTCGGGTTGGTCGACTGCAGGGTGATGTTGCCCCGGCTCTCCGGCGTGATGAGCACCGGGCCGAGGGAAATCGCGTGCTCGTACGGGAAGGCGAGCCCGCTCTCCACGAACATCACCGGCGCCGCGAAGATCGCCGCGTCCGGGGCGGGCAGGTCCGGCAGGGTGCGGAAGTAGCCGCCGGCCTCCGGGCCGTTGCCGGTCAGCGGGCCGCGCTGCTCCTCCATGAACAACCGGAAGTTCTCCGGGGTGGCCGCCGCGGTCATGCTGATCGGCTGCGAGTGCACCGAAACCAGCGGCACCAGCGCGTGGTCGGAGAGGTTCTGGCCGACCTGCGGACTGTCGGCGACGACCGGGATCCCGAACGCCGAGAGCAGGCAGGACGGGCCGATGCCGGACAGCTGCAGCAGCTGCGGCGAGTTGTAGGCACCGGCCGAGAGGATGACCTCGCGCTCGGCGCGGATGTCCACCGGGGCGTCGTCGCCCTGCTGGCCGGTGACGCCGACCGCGCGGCCGTTCTCGATGATCACCTTGTGCGCGCGGAACTCCGTCAGCACGGTGAGGTTCGGCCGCCCCAGCGCCGGGCGCAGGAACGCCGCCGCGGTGCTCCACCGCCTGCCGTCGCGCTGGGTCAGCTGGAACTCGCCGAAGCCGTCGAGCTGGGCGCCGTTGAAGTCGTCAGTGGCCTTGTAACCGGCCTGGACGGCGGCCTCGACGAGCGCCACCGAGCTCGGGTTGTGCGAGCGGTTGTCCGAAACGGACAGCGGGCCGCCCTCGCCGTGGTACTCCGACGCGCCGCGCTCGTTGTCCTCGGACTTCTTGAAGTACGGCAGCACCTCGTCGAAGGACCAGCCCGGCTGGTTCCAGCCGTCGTAGTCGAGCTTCGTGCCGCGGACGTACAGCATCGCGTTCGTGGAGCTGGTGCCGCCCAGCACCTTGCCGCGCGGGAGGTAGAGCCGGCGGCCGCCGAGGTGCGGCTCCTCCGCCGTGTCGTAGTCCCAGTCGTAGCGGGTGCGGAACAGCTGGCTGAACGCCGCCGGGATGTGGATCTCCTCGGCGTCGTCCGGCGGTCCCGCCTCCAGCAGGGCCACCTTGACGTCGGGGTCCTCCGACAGCCGGGCCGCCAGCACGCACCCCGTCGAACCCGCGCCGACGATCACGTAGTCGTACATCTGCTCTCCAAGCTCCAGAAGGTCAATCGGGGTCGAGCTCGCTGCCGGAGCTCGGCGGGCGGGGCGGCGGGCTCGCGCCCGCCACCCCGCGGGGTCACCGCGGCGCGAGGGTGCCGTCCGGGCGCAGCCGAGAAACGACCTCGACGACCGCGGCGGTGGCCCGGCGCGCCTCCGCCTCGGTGAACACCAGCGGCGGCGCGAGCACGAAGTTGTGCCCGTACGGCCGCGCGATCACGCCGTGGGCCTTGCGCGTTTCGAACGCGACCGCCTCGACCTGCGACCAGTCCAGCGGGATGGTCGTCTCCTTGTCCGCGACGAGCTCGAGGGCGGCGAGGGTGCCCTCGATCCGGACGTCCCCGACGTTCGGCAGCTCCCGCGCCGGGGCCAGCCCCTCCTCGAACCAGCCCTGGATGCGCCGCGCGTTGTCGAGCAGGCCTTCGCGCTCGATGATGTCGAGCGTGGCCAGGCCGAGGGCGCAGGCGACCGGGTGGCCCTGGAACGTGTAGCCGTGGAAGAAGCCGCCGTCGCCGATGAGGGTGTCGGCGATGTCGTCGGTCATCAGGGTGGCCCCCAGCGGCGCGTAACCACCGGCGATGCCCTTGGCGGCGGTGATGATGTCCGCCTCCATGCCCTGGTTCGCCGACTCGAACCACGAGCCGATCCGGCCGAACGCCGTGACGACCTCGTCCGCGATGAGCAGGATCCCGTTCTTGCGCAGGACCTCGCGCACGCGCTTCCAGTACCCCGGCGGCGGGGCGAGGACGCCGCCGCCCGCCATGATCGGCTCGCCGATCATCGCCGCGATGTTGCCCGCGCCGATCCGCTCGATGGTGTCCTCGAGCTCCTTGACCAGGAAGTCGGTCGGGTCGACGTCGCCGTAGAGCTGCTTCGCCCGGTACGGGTAGGGCGGGGAGAGCTTCTCGACGTGCGGCAGGTTCGGGCCGACGCCCGCCTGCATGGGCGGGAAGCCGGTCGCGGTGCCGCTGCCGTAGGTCGCGCCGTGGAACGAGTAGTGCCGGGCGAGGATCCACGTCCGGTCCGGCGAGCCCTTGCGGGTGTGGTAGAGCCGGGCGGCCTTGATCGCGGTCTCCACCGCTTCCGAACCACCACTGGAGAAGGCGACCCGGTTGATGCCGGCCGGCGCCAGCTGCGCGAGCCGCTCGGCGAGCCGGATCGCCTTCTCGTTGGTGAACTCGAGGAGGCTCGTGAAGAACTCGATCTCCTTGATCTGCTTCGCGGCGACCTCGGCGAGGTCGGCGCGGCCGTGACCGAGCGGCGAGTGCCAGACCCCGCCGCCGGCGGCGTCGAGGAGTTCGTTGCCGCGCGCGTCCCAGACCGTGCTG
This sequence comes from Amycolatopsis sp. cg9, assembly GCF_041346945.1. NCBI lineage: Bacteria > Bacillati > Actinomycetota > Actinomycetes > Pseudonocardiales > Pseudonocardiaceae > Amycolatopsis > Amycolatopsis sp. cg9. The sequence continues at coordinate 10,386,962 of NZ_CP166850.1, forward strand.
CCCTGCCCCTTGACGATGACCAGCCGGTCGGTGATGTCACCGCGGTGCATCGAGCGGACCAGGTGCTTGCGGTCGAGGTCTTCCAGTTCCGACGCCGGGGCGGACAACGGCGGGATCCCAGGTGTGGTCACGGCTTTCAGTCCAATCATGAGAGGAGACGACGTAATTCGCCCCAGGAACGTTGGCACACAACACTTTCCGAAACCGAATTCACCGTACCCGGCGGTCGGTCGATGACTTCTCCGCCGGTGCGGGGCGCCTCAGATGTACTGCGTGTTGGGTTCCAGGCCGAGCAGGATCCGGCCGTAGAGCTCGTTGTTCGTGTCGGGCGCCATCAGCGCGTGCAGGTTCACCACGTGGATGTCACGCGCGATCCGCTGGATCGGCACGCTGGTGTAGGCCGACGAACCACCGCTGGCGAGGCTCAGCGCGTCCACGGCGGACTTGGTGAGCTTGCAGATCGCGCCGATGTCCGCGCGGGTGCGGGCGCGCTCGAGGAGCGACCACTCCGCGCCCGTCGCGGCCTTCTCGTCGGCGGTCCGGGTGATCCGGTCCGCGTGGAAGGCGGCCTGGTCGATCTGCAGCCGGGCCTCGGCGACCTTGAGGTGCGTGACGGGCGCTTCGGCCTGGTGCGCGTAGTCGGTGTAGGTGATCTTGCGGGTGCCGACGCGCTCGAGGAAGTTCTCCATCGCGGCCTCGGCCAGCCCGATCGGCGTGCCCGCCGAAGACGCGTTCGCCACGCCCAGCAACGGGTTCCGGTAGATCGGCAGCTCGGCGCTGGCCGGCGAGTGGCTCTGCCCCTGCAGGATCGAGACCAGCGGGATGACGCGCTCGGCGGGCACGAACAGGTCGTTGGCGACGGTCGTGACGCTGCCGGAGCCGGCCATGCCCATGGTGTACCAGTCGTCGATGACCTGCAGGTCGCTCAGCGGCACCAGCGCAGCGACCGGCCACATGCCCTGGCCGTCCGGCGTCGGGGCGATGGCGATGATCTCCTGCCAGTGGCTGTGCAGCGCGCCGCTGATGAAGCCCCAGCGGCCGTTGACGACGTAACCGCCGTCGGTGGGCACGGCCTGGCCGCCCGGGCTGAGCGTCCCGCAGACGCGGACGTCCGGCGTCGAGTAGACCTCGTCCTGGACGGCGTCCGGGAACATGCCGACCATCCAGCCGGGGATGTTCCACACCGACGTCGTCCAGCCGACGGCGCCGTCACCGCGGGCCAGTTCGACGAGCACGGCGTTCAGGGTCGCGGTGTCGACTTCGAAACCGCCGTAGCGCTTCGGCACGCGAAGCTTGAAGAACCCCGCGTCGCCCAACGCTTCGAGGGTGTCGTCGTGCAGGCGGCGGTTCTCCTCGTGCCACACGGCGTTCTTCTGCAGGAGGGGCACCAGGCCCTGGGCCCGGCGGACCAGTTCCTCGCGCGAAGGGACGGGGACGTTCGTCGTCATCGGTGGTCCTTCCGGGTTTCCACGTGCGGCGTCGGATCGAGAATCCGCTTTCCCGCTCCGGCGGCGCACCTCCGCGATTGCGGAGCACGCCGCCGGGCGGAGCGTGCTCAGCCGCGGACCGGGCTGCTCTGGTGCGACAGGAGCGACCACTCGCCGTCGCGCTCCACCACGATCCAGGTGGCGCGGATCTGGCGCTCCGGCGCGGTTTCGGTCTCGCCGTCGAGGATGATGCCGCCCTGGGTGATCACCATGGCGGTGTCCTCGGCCAGGAACGTGACCTGCAGCGGCCAGCCCTTGACGTGCGCGCCGGCCAGCGGGCCGTCGAAGCCCGCCTGCATGTAGGCGCGGATCTGCTCCCGGCTGGTCAGCTGCTCGTCCTGCATGAGCAGGCTGCCGTTCTCGGTGAAGACCCCCGCGAACTCGTCCGCGTCGTTGGTCTTCCACGCGTGCGTGATGCGCAGCGGCACGGTCAGCGCGGCGCGGTCGCGGGGATCGGTGAACTCGCGGTAGAAGTCCGTGTCCTCCTCGACCCCGTACGAGGCGAGGATCTCCGTTGCGGTGGCGGGCATTGCGGCTCCTTCGTCGGTGTTTCGGGTGGTCACCAGCGGAGGGTCGCGCCGGTGCCGCGCGGGCTGTTCTGGTAGCCGGCGAGGTACCACACGCCGTCTTCTTCCTTCTTGACCGTCCACGTCGAGCGGACGGCGAGCTCCGGCGAGATTTCGGTCTCCCCCGGCGCCAGGATGCCGCCGTGCGTGCGGATCAGCGCGACGGTGTCGTTGACCAGCCGCAGGTCCACCGGCTTGCCGGTGATCCGCGAGCCCTTGAACGGGCCGGCGAACGCGGCCGCCAGGAACGGGCGGATCTCGTCGCGGCCGACCTTGTAGACGTCACCGGGCAGGATCAGCGTGCCGCCCTTGGTGAAGACGTCGACGACCGCGTCGACGTCGTTGCGTGCCCAGGCTTCCACCAGCCGCAGCGGGACGCCCAGCACTTCCTTCTCCCGCTCGCTCGTGAACGGGCCGTAGTAGTCGTCCAACGCGGACGACGCGTCGACTTCAGCGGACACCGGGTCCTCCTCTTAGCCTCAGCGGACGGGTCCCGCCCATCATCGGCGCTCACCCCGTGACCCGGCGCCTTCTGCATTGCCGCTACGTCACGCGCTCCGGTCGAGACCGGCGACGAGCGGCTCCGGGCGCACGTTGTGCGGGTACGGCCAGCCGCGCTGGGTGAGGTAGAGGACGAGGTCGACGGTGTTGCTCGCGACGTCGATCTGCGAAATCCGGTGATTTTCGATCTTCAGCACAATTGTTTCGACGGACGTGCCCTCGCGACCGGTCGGCCCGATGTGGAAGAACGGCTCGTCGTGTTTCCAGTGCAGGTTGAAGACGATGAAACCCCGCCCGTTCCCCTGTTCGTCCAGGGCGAGGTGCTCGTCGACGAGGTCTATGCGCTTGCCGAGGCGCACGAACCACTTCGCCCATTCCTTCAGTGCCCCCAGACCGATTTGCCCGAACTGGGCCGGGCTGTTGATGAGGACGTCATCGGCGATGATGGCGTCCCAGCGGTCGAACTCGACGAGTTGCAGCCCGTCGTACAGTTCTCTGGTCAGTGTGGTTTTCGAATTCACGGTCACTCCTGTGGAGAGTAGGATGTGGAATGACCGAGAATGGCACCGCCCGGCAGGCGTTGCCACTTTCCGGCGAATCACGAAACCCAGAGCGCACGCTCGGAGTAGAGCGCTGTGCTCACCCCCGTTACCGTGCGACAGTGGAGTGAACCCGGCCCGCGGAAAGGGCGGACATGATTCCCTTCCGAACCGAGGAGCCGCCGGGAGCGCGCCTGCGGGCCGCGCTCGCCGCCGACCGGCCCCTGCTCCACGACCACCCCCGCCTGCGGTCGGTGCTCGAATCGAGCGCGGTGGCCGACCCCGGCGAGTTCTTCCTGCTGTTCCTGCACCACTGCATGGCCACCGGCGCCGCGCTCGACCAGGGCGCGGCCGAAGAAGACGTCGCCGGCCTCGGCTCCGGGCGCTGGGCCGGCGCCGCGCTGCTCGCCGAACTGGGCCACGCCAACAGCAACTCCCGCACGCACACCGAGGCCGTCTTCGACCCGGCGACGCGGGAGTTCGTGCTGTCGACCCCGGTGCCCGGCGCGGCGAAGTACCCCGCCACCTTCGGGCCGGCCGGGCTCGCGACGCTCGCCGTCGTCAGCGCCCGGCTCGTCACCGGCGGCGAGGAGCACGGCACGGCGTTGTTCCTGGTCCCGGTGCGCGACGAGCGCGGCCCGTGCCCGGGCGTCACGATCGAACCGTGCCCGCCGACCGCGTTGCTGCCGCTGGACTACGCGACCGTCCGGTTCGACGGCGTCCGCGTGCCCTACCGGCGCTGGCTGCGCGACGGCGCGTCGATCACCTCGGACGGCCGGTTCCACGACCCGCTGGCCGACGCCGGCGCCCGTGGCCGCCGCACGATGAGCATGGGCCGGTTCGGCTGGGGCGCGATCACCGTCGGCCTGGCCGCGGTCGCGCGCGCGAGCGTCTCACTCGCCCTCGAACGCGCGAGCCGCCGCGGAACGCTCGACCGGCTGGCCGGCGAGATCCCGGCGATCGACCACCTCAACCAGCAGCGCCTGCTGTTCGGCGCGCTGGCTTCGGCACTGGCCGCGACGACGCTCGCGCGGCGCGAAACCGGCCGGTACTGGTCCTTCGGCGCGCCACCCGGCGTGCACCGCGAACTGGGGCTGACCAAGGTCGCGGTCACCTCGCTGGCCGACGCGGCCGTGAACCGCGCGCGGTCGGCGAGCGGGACGGCCGGGTTCTTCTCCGAGCACCGGCTCATCGGCTACCAGGGCCTGACGCTCGCGTTCCAGTCCGCCGGCGGTGACAACCGGCTGATCCGGCTGGACGCCGCCTGGACGATGGCCGCGGGCCAGGACTACACCCCGCCCGCGGCCGCACCGGGCGCCGACGAGTGGGTGACGCTCTTCCGGCACCGGGAACGGCTGCTGCACGAGGAACTCACGACCGGGCTGGACGGGACGTTCGCCGGCTGGAACGCGCGGTCCGAACTGGCCCTGCGCTTCACCGCCGCCCACTCCGCCCGCTCGTCGGCGGAAGTCCTCTCCGGCGAGTTGCCGTCCGACCTGTACGAGCTGCACTGCCTCGAGGAGATCGACGCGCACGCGGGCTGGTTCCTCGCCCACGGGCTGCTCACCGCCGAGCAGGTGCTCGGGCTGCCGGAGCGGATCAACGGGATCTGCCGCCGGCTGCACCCGCAAGCCACTGCGCTCCAGCACCTGCTGGACCTCGCCGGCGACCTCGCGGCCTGACCCCCGGTGTGCTGAAGGGGACTTTCCTCGCATCCGGTGCGAGGAAAGTCCCCTTCAGCGCGTCACATGCGCCTGACGTCCCCTTCAGCGAGCCACGGCCTCCACGACCGAGACCGCGAACCCGGTGTCGAGGACCCGGGTCAGCTCCAGCTCGGCCTTCGCGAACAGCGCCCGGAACTCCTCCTCGGTGCGCTCCCGGCCGGGCAGGATCGACATGACCATGATGTCGAAGAGCTTGCCGAGGTGCGGTTCGTTGCGCGGCGGGATCACCGTGTCCAGCACCACGATCCGGCCGCCCGGCCGCATCGCGCGGCGGCAGTTGCGCAGGATCCGCACGCACTGCTCGTCGTTCCAGTCGTGGATGATGTGCTTGAGCAGGTACACGTCGGCCGGCGGGCACTCCTCGAAGAAGTCGCCGGTGACGAGCTCCCAGCGGTCGTCGTCGCCGAGCTCGCCGAGGCGGTGACCGGACACGACGTGGTCGCCGAGGTCCATCAGGAGGCCGTACAGGCTGTCGTCCGCGCGCAGCGCTTCGAGCAGCAGCCCGCCGTACCCGCCGCCGACGTCGACGACGATCGCGCCCGCCGGGAACGTCAGGTTGCGGATGATGGAAGCGTTTTCGGAGTCCGACTTCGACTGCATGCCCGAGTAGAACGTCTCGGGCGACTCGACGTCGCGGAAGTAGTCGAAGAACGTCGTGCCGAAGACCTTGTCGAAGGACGCGTCGCCGTGCTCGACGCTGTGGGCCAGCTCGCCGTGCGAGTTCCAGAACGTCTTGTCGGTGAACGTCAGCACCGCGGACCGCAGCGAGCCCGGCACGTCCGAACGCAGCAGCTCGGCCTCGGGCGTCAGCTCGAACCGCCCCTGGTCGTCCTCGTGGAACACCCCGCGCATGGCGAGCGCCCGCAGGACGCGGTTCAGGTTGTCCGCGTGGGCCCCGGTGGCCTGCGCCAGCTCGACGACCGTCTTCGGGCCGTCGGCCAGGTGGTCGGCGACGCCCACGGCGGCCGCGGCGCGCAACGCCGCGGAGTAGACGTAGCCCAGCGTCTCCTCGAACAAGCGGATCCCGGCCTGTTCGGTCTCGGAGAGTCTTGCGGGTTTGCTGTCCACGGGATCACCTTCCGCTCGTCGCCTGTGGCTCCCCATCGTGGCGGCGCGCCGCGACCGGCGTCGACTCCTCCCGTGCGCGACCACAGTGGACGGTCCACGCGCGAAGGCCACCCCGAGGGCGTCGGGGTGGCCTTCGCACCGGGGGCGGGCTCAGCCGCGGATCGGGCTGGTCTGGTGGGAGACGAGCTTGTAGTCGCCACCCTCCTTGCGCACGACCCAGGTGGCCCGGTTCTCGTTCTCCGGCGCGATCTCGGTCTCGCCCTCGTTGATGAAGCCGCCCTTGGTGATGGCGAGCGCGACGCCGTCGGCCAGGAACTTGACCTGCACCGGCTCGTCGGCGACGCGGCTGCCGCGGTACGCGCCCGCGAACTGCTCGGTCAGGTAGGCGCGGATCGCCTCGCGGCCGCGCAGCTGCTCGTCGCCGATCAGCATGCTGCCGTCGACGGTGAACAGGTCGGCGAGCGCGTCGGCGTCACCGGCGTCCCAGGCGGCGCGCAGGCGCAGCGGAACGGTGAAGACCGCGCCCTCCTCGCCGTTCGGGAAGTCGCCGTAGTAGCCGGCCCACTGCTTGGCCTTGGCGACCAGGTCGGAAGCCTTGGAAGTCATCGGTTTCTCCTCGAAGATGGGGGTTACCAGCGGAGGGTGGCGCCTTCGCCGCGCGGGCTGTTCTGGTAGCCGGCCAGGTACCAGGTCCCGTCGCGCTTGACGGTGATCCAGGTCGAGCGGACGGCCAGCTCGGGCGCGATCTCGGTCTCGCCTTCGGCGAGGATGCCGCCGTGCGTGCGGATCAGCGCGACGTCGTCGGTGACGAAGCGCAGGTCGACCGGCTGCCCGGTGACGCCGCTGTTCTTGAACGGCCCGGCGTACGCGGCCTTCATGAAGATGCGGATCTCCTCGCGGCCTTCCTTGTACACGTCACCCGGCAGCAGCAGGAGGCCGTCCTCCAGGAAGACGTCGGCGACGCCGTCGGCGTCGTTCTTCGCCCACGCCGCGACCAGCCGCAGCGGAACCTGGAGCACCTCCTTCTCCTTGTCGCTGGTGAACTCTCCGTAGTACGCGTCCAAACGGGATTGTTCGGTGGTCGTCATTCCGGCCCCTTGTCGTCACGGATCTCTGCCGGGTTCGGCACAGCAAACCCCGGTTACCATGGTGGGCACCCGGTTCCGCACGGGCGCCTTCATTCGTGCTTCGCGTTACGCGGCCGCGCGGGCCGTCTCGGCGGCCTTGGCGGCGGCGAGGACGGCGTCGTAGTCCGGGTGCTCGCCGATTTCCGGGACGTATTCGGCGTGCACGACGGTGTCGTTCGCGTCGATCACGAAAACCGCGCGCGCGAGCAGCCGGAATTCCTTGATCACGACGCCGTACGCGGTGCCGAAGGAGAGGTCGCGGTGGTCGGAGCCGACCAGCGCACCCTCGATCCCGGCGGCCCCGCACCAGCGCGCCTGCGCGAAGGGCAGGTCGACGGAGACGGTGAGGACGGAGACGTCCCCGAGCCCGGCGACCTCTTCGTTGAACCGGCGGGTCTGCAGGTCGCAGACGGGCGTCTCGAGCGACGGCACGACCGAGACGATCCGCACCCGGCCGGCGAGCGAGGCGGACGCGACCGGGGACATGTCCGGCGCCACGACGGTGAAGTCCGGAGCCTGGTCGCCGACGCCGACGGCCGGCCCGAGCAGGGTCACCGGACGGCCGCGGAAGGTCGTGACGCCGGTGCGTTCGGGAATCGCGTTCATGGACTGGACCACTTTCGGCTGGGTACGGGTCGAGGCCCCAGTTTCCGGCTTCGCCGGCCCCCGCGCCTCTCCTCGACTGCCGGATTTCCCGACCGCCGCCGGAGGAAAAGCTTCAGTCTTTCACCCACACGATTGACCGGCGTCTTCTGCCGTGCGCTCCCTCCCGCGACCGGTGTTCCACCCCCTGCCCCGCTGCTACGGTCGATTTCCCCCGCCCCCGAAGGAAAGGACCCACCCATGAATCGCCCGCCCGTCGTCTCGGCGGAGGAATGGCAGGCCGAGCGCGACAAGCTCCTCGTCAAGGAAAAGGAGCTCACCCACGCGCTGGACGACCTCGCCGCGCAACGGCGGCGGCTGCCGATGGTGCGACTGAAGGACGGCTACGTCTTCACCGGCCCCGACGGCGAAACCGGTGACCTCGTTTCCCTCTTCGACGGCCACAACCAGCTGATCATCTACCACTACATGAAGCAGCCGGGCAGCGATCACCTCTGCGTCGGCTGCGCGTCGCTGACCGACAACCTCTCGCCGTGGGCGCACCTGGCTCCCCGCGGGGTGCGGCTGATCCTCGAGTCCGTGGCGCCGCAGGAAGAACTCGAACCGTTGCGGCAGCGGTTCGGCTGGCAGATCCCGTGGTACTCGAGCTACGGCAGCACGTTCAACGAAGACATGGGCACCGGCGGCGGCTTCGGCGTGAGCGTGCTGCTGCGCGACGGTGACGACGTCTTCCGCACCTGGTTCACCAACGGCCGCGGCACCGACCGGCTCCGGCTCGACTTCAACCTGCTCGATCTCACCCCCTACGGGCGCCAGGAGGTCTGGGAGGACTCGCCGGAGGGCTGGCCGCAGACCTCGACCATGGGGTGGCTGCGGCTGCGCGACGAGTACCCGCAGCACTGAACCAGCGCACGCACGAAGGCGACCGCGGTCCCGGCGCGGCTTAGGCTCGCGGCCGGGACCGACGTGCGGGAGGCCAAGATGCCGGGAGCAGAAGACGCCGTGGCGGCGGAGAAGCCGTCGCCGGCGCGGATGTACGACTACTTCCTCCACGGGGACAACAACTTCCCGGTCGACCGGGCGGCCGGGGACGCCGTCATCGACCAGGTCGGCGAAGTGCTCACCAAGGACGTCGTCTGGGAGAACCGCCGCTTCCTCGGCCGGGTGGTGCACCACCTCGCCGCCGAGCACGGGGTGCGGCAGTTCATCGACGTCGGGGCCGGGCTGCCCAGCATGGAGAACACGCACCAGATCGCCCGCCGGTCCATCCCGGACGCCCGGGTCGCCTACGTGGACCTCGACCCGGTCGTCGCCAGCCACGGGAAGACGCTGCTGACCGAGGACCAGCAGAAGATCACCCGGCTGCTGACCGCCGACCTGCGCCAGCCGTTGTCCATTGTGGACCATCCGGAGCTGACCGGGCTGATCGACTTCGCCGAGCCGGTCGCGCTGCTGTGCGTCGCGGTCTTCCACTTCGTCACCGACGAGGACGACCCGCACGGCATCATCCGCACCTTCCGGGAGCGGCTGGCGCCGGGGTCGTTCCTCGCGCTCTCGCACCTCAACGCCGACGAGTCACCCGAAGCCGAGCAGGACACCATGCGCGCGATCTACCGCAACGCGACGTCGCCGATGGTCTTCCGGACCCGCGCCGAGATCGAGGCGCTGTTCACCGGCTTCACCCTGCAGCCGCCCGGCCTGGTGCCGACCGGGCACTGGCGCCGCGAAGGCGACACCACCCGCCGGATGTACGGCGGCCTCGGCCGGCTGGGCTGACCACCGCGCTCGCGGCCGGGTCCGCGGCCGTGGTCATCACGAACGAAGGGCGAATCCCTTGCCGAAACCGGAACCGTTCCGCATCGCCGTGCCCGACGAGGACATCCAGGACCTCCGCGAGCGCCTCGCGCGCACGCGTCTCCCCGGCGACCTGGCCAACGACGGCTGGGAGTACGGGACCAACCAGGAGTACCTGGCCGGGCTGCTGGCCGACTGGCGGGACACCTACGACTGGCGCGCGCACGAGGCGGAGATGAACGCCCACGCGCACTACCGCGTCGAGCTGGACGGCCAGCCGGTGCACTACCTGCACGTCCCCGGCGAGGGGAAGGTGCCGCTGCTGCTGATCGGCGGCTGGCCGTGGACGTTCTGGGACTTCAAGGATGTGCTGCCGCACCTGGCCGGCCACGAGGTCGTGGTGGCGGACCTGCCGGGCTACGGCTTTTCGACGCCGCTCGCCCGGCCGGGCATCGGGTACGCCGAAACCGCCGGCATGTTCCACCGGCTGATGACCGAGGTGCTGGGCCACGAGCGCTACGGCATCTACGGCTCAGACTGGGGCTCGATCATCGGCCAGCACCTGGCCCACCACCACCCGGAAGCGGTCGCCGGGCTGCACACGACGATGCCGTTCAGCCTCGAAGGCCCGATCCCCGAGGAGCTCTGGGCCGACGACGAGAAGGTGCGGCGCGCGGCGAACACGGCGTGGGCGCGGTACAGCAACGGCTACTTCGTGCTGCACACGACCCGGCCGCAGAGCATCGCCTACATCGGCGACTCGCCGGCGGCGACCGCGGCGTGGCTGGTGGAGAAGCTGCACGACTGGACCGACCACGACGGCGACTTCGAGACCGGCTACCCGCGCGACCGCGTCCTCACGACGCTTTCGCTGTTCTGGTTCACGAACTCGATGGGCAGCACCGCGCGGCTGTACGCGGAGAGCTTCCAGAAGCCGTGGACGCCGAAGAGCGACGCGCAGCCGCTGTTCAACGTGCCGACGGCGGTTGCGGCCTACCCGCGCGAACCCGCGGCGGTGCCCCGGAAGTGGGTGGAGAGCCGGTTCGACCTGCGCCGCTACACGGTGATGGAGCGCGGCGGGCACTACCCGGCCGTCGAGTCACCGGAGACCCTGGGCCGCGACATCGCCGGGTTCTTCGCGGACCTCGCCCAGTCCTGACCGCAGGTGGTCGTGAGTGTTCAGGGCGGTTCTAACCGCCCTGAACACTCACGACGTCAGGCCTCCGGGAGCAGCTGGGCGAGACCGCCGTAGCCGCTGTGCTTCAGGCGCTCGCCCGAGAGCTTCTTGTAGGCGTCGTCGGCCTGGATGCCGAGGCCGTCGACCATCCGGTTCATGAAGTTGAACAGCGCGCAGACCAGCACGGCGTCGTGCAGCGCCCGCTCGTCCCAGCCCGCCGCGAACACCGCTTCGGCGTCGGCTCCGGTCATCCGGGACGGCGTCCGCGTCAGCTTGCCGACGTAGGCGAGGACCGGCTTCAGCCGCTCGTCGATCGGCGCGGAGTCCAGGTCGTCGAGCGCCGCGCCCAGCAGGCCCGCCTCGACGCCGAAGGCCTCGGCGGTCACGGTGTGGATGCCGTGGCAGTACCCGCAGTCGTTGACGCCGGAGACGTAGGCGGCGATCAGCTCCCGCTCCCCCGGCGTGAACGGCGAATCGCCGCGCAGCAGCTCCTCGTGGAAAGCCAGCAGGTGCCGGGCCGGGCCGGGGTTGGCTTGGAAGACCTGCAGCAGCGTGGTCTCAGCCGGCAGGGACTTCAAGTACGACATCGGTGTCCTTTCGATCCGCGATCCGGTCGACGTCGGCGCGGCGGAGCACGCACGCCGTCAGGTAGGCCAGCGACGCGGCACCCGCACCGGGCACGGCCGCGGCGACCCGGGCCGACGCCCGGTCCCACTCCCGCCGGAGCGAGCCCGGCGTGGACGTCGACGGCGGGTCGCCCAGCGCCGAGCGCAGGCCACGCCAGTGCTGTTTGCCCGTTTCCAGCAGCCCGGGCAGGCCGGCGTCGGGGACGCCGTGCCGGGCCTGGTCGACCACCTGCGTCACCAGCGCCGGGTCGTCCGCCAGCCGGGCGAGGCCGAGCCCGGCGAGCAGCCGGTCCCCCTCCAGGCCGAGCAGGATCACCCCGACCTCGGTGGCGGCGGGGTCGTCGACCGCGGGCAGGGCGAACCGGGTGTCTTCGCCGGCGTCCATCACGTTCCTCCTCAGACCCCGACCGCGGTCTTCGCCGCCGGCGCCGGGGCCGGGAGCTCGCCGCCGCGCAGGACCTGGGCGATCGCCGCGGCGGCGCGGGTCGTCGCGACGCGGTGGCCATCGATGTTGCGGGCCGCCGGGCCGAGGACCATCGCGGCCGCGGCGCCGACCACCGACACCCGCGGTGCGCGGACGTGGGCCAGGGTCCGCTCGTCCAGCTCCGGCCAGCCGTCGCGGACGGCGAGCGCCTCGTCGGGCAGCAGGCCTTCGCCGATCGACGGGGTGGTGCCCAGCGCGAGCTGGACGTGGTCGGCGGCGATCCGCCCGCCACCGGCCAGGCGCACCACGGTCGTCCCGCCGACGCCGGGACCGATGCTCTTGACCTCGGCGCCGCGGTGCACGACCAGCCGTCCCTCGGCCTCCGCGCGTTCGAGCAGGGGCCGGAACTCGAACATGATCGACGCCCGGCGGAACCGGCCCATCAGCTCGAGCCGCTCGGACCAGCCGACGCGGTTGAAGCGCAAGCGGCCTTCGGGGCGGAAGAACGAGGAGTTCACGTCGGCGCACTGGTAGCGCTCGCCGGTTTCCCGCACGACCCAGTGCACTTCGCGGCCTTCGCCGAGCGCGCCGGCGATCAGGTGGGCCGCGGTGAGCCCGGCGCCGACCACCGCGACGCACCGCCCGCCGACCGGCACCGATTCGTCCCAATAGGACACTCCGGCCGGCGCGGCGCCGCCGCCCCACCACGAATCCGGCGCTTCCCGGCGTTCCTCGCCGAGGCACAGCACGACGTGCCGGGCGGTGACCGAGAACCGGTCGGCCCGCACGGTGACCGCGTCGCCTTCGGGCACGACCTCGCGGACGCGCGCCTGCCACGTCTTGCGGCCGATGTGGTGGCTGGCGATCAGGTGGTCGCAGTAGGCGTCGAAGACGTCCACCGGGACCACCGACCGGTGGCCCGACTGCGACATCCGGATCTCGCGCCGCTCGGTGCGGGTCAGGCGTCCCCAGTGCAGGCGCGCGAAGTCCAGGAGCTCGCAGTCCCGGTAGCCCTCGACGCCGGGGTGGTGCTCGTACGGCGACCGCAGGACGCGCTGGCCCAGCCGGTCGATCCGGCCGAAGAACCGGCCGCACGGGCGGCCGGTCCGGTCGGCGATGACGACGTCGCGGACGCCGTGGTGCCACAGCGCGGAAGCCACCGCGACACCGGCCGGGCCGGCCCCGACGACCACGACGTCCGCCGACGAGGCGGGCACCGTGCCGCGAACCGGGGCGGGCACCGGGGGCCGGGGCCAGTCCCGGCCCCGGGGCGAGTCCAGCAGGTGCGGCTCGGGCACGAACGAGATCATGTGCTCCCCAGCTCGATCGGGACCCGGCGGGTCGTCAGATGACGGTGACCGGGACGATCAGCTCGATCACGGGCCGCTGGTTCATGCCGTGCGCGACCAGCTCGTCGAGCGTCTGCTGCGACTGCTCGGCGCTGTCGGTGGGGATGGGGCTGTACCGGGAGTAGAAGTACGCCGGCTTGCGCCCGCCCGTCTCCATCGAATACGCCTTGAGCACGGTCTCGCCCGGGCGCACCTCGCCGTCGTAGAACGTGAGGCGGCGCTGGTCCGGCGTCATGAAGCTCTTCGTGAACTGCGGCGACATCAGCAGGTCGTCGTCGAGGAACGTGGAGTCCTCGTCCAGCACGGCCTGCATGGCGACCCAGGTCTGGTCGGTCAGGTTGGTTTCGGCCTTGATCACGTGCCAGCGGCCCGGCTCGGGCAGGTTGACGCTGACCGAGACGTCGTGGTCGGTCGTGTCGACGGCGCCCGTGATCATGAGAACCCGGCGGCCGAGATCGGCAGTCCCGGTCATCTGGATGTCCCGTGCCCGGACCCGGCTGGAAACGTCAAGTCCCGGCAGTTCAGGTGACGACATTGTGCTGCCTCCTCGTTATTCGCCCCAAAATAACGTTCTGACCAGCGAACATATGAAGAGTTTCATACCGGGAGGGCCATAGTCAAGGTGTGAAACACATGCCGGGAGCAGGCGTTGTTGGGCCACCTACGCGGCGCGGTACCACCGCTCGCCGACGCGCATTGCGCCGTTCGGACCAGGATCTCCGCCGGTTACTCCGGGTTGGCCGGGCTCGACTGGGCCGGCGCGACGTCGGCGTCGTCCTCGAGCGCTCCGACGTAGCGGATTTCGAAGGACGATTCTGCGCGCTGAACCATGATTTTGAGGGCGAGATTCGCTTTCACGACCACGACGAAATTGCGCGGGTTTTCCGCGTCGCCGAAAATGTCGTAAACGAGGAACGCCGAACCGTCGCCGACCGCGAACAGCGCTTCGTAGAGCGCGTTGCGCTGGGCCTGGGTCGCGGATTCAGCCCACGCCTCGAGGATCTCGAAGCCAGCGGTGAGCTGGAGGCGCACTGCCATTCGCCGGCCTCCCTACCGAACGTCCGCCGGTGCGCCCGGCCCACGCAGACGTGCATCGCGGACAGGCCACTGGCTCGCCCCGCCGGGAACCCCGTGACGCCCCGGCCGACCTCCAGTTTCCCGTGGCGGCCGGGACGTGGTCATCTTCGAAAGTGCGAGTCAGTTGTAGCCGAGCACGATGTGCCCGCGCTCGTCCGCCTCCGGCTCGGGGTCGGGCACGGCGATCAGGTGCCGCTCGGCCCGCTCGGCCGGCTCGGCGGACGGCTGGGGTTCGGCCGGAACCGCTGCTGCTGTCATGGCTTTCTCCTTTCCGGTGGGACGCCCCAACGATGCGCCCGGCCGGTCGCGGATCGGATGTGCGCTGATCACGTCCGGGTGGATGCGCACCGCACGAGTGGCGGCCGGGATCGGGCGGGGAGTGCACTGGGGTGACGAAGATTTCACCTGACCGTCGAGCGAGGTGCCTCATGACCGATCACGAGACCCACCGGGGTGCCGCCGAGCGCCAGCGCACCTGCGCGGCTTGCGGAGGCGCGTTCGTCCCCGGCGAGCACACCGAGGTCGAGGTCCTCCTCGACGGGATGGTGCGGTACGTGGCGGTGCACCCGGGACACAGCACGTACTCCCCGGCCAAGGAGGACGCGGCGGCGGCTCGGCTGCGGGAGTTCGCGAAGGCCCGTCAGGCCGAGGACGAGCGCGGCAGCCGGGCGGCCTGACCCGGACACGCTGAAGGGGACTTTCCTCGCATCGGATGCGAGGAAAGTCCCCTTCAGCTCACCAGGTGCGGTGAACGTCCCCTTCAGCGCGGCAGGCCGGACAGCCGCCAGGCGCCCGGGCGGCGGACGAGCGGCTCCCCCGCGCCCCGGGCCCGCCAGCCGGCCACCGCTTCGCCGGCCGGCTCCGGCCGGGAACCGGCCGCCAGCACCGTCAGCGCCGTCACCAGCGCCGCCAGTTCCGCGTCGTCCGGGGTTCCCCGGACCACCCGCAGCGTCATCGAAGCCCCCTCAGATCGGCAGGTTCCCGTGCTTGCGGGACGGGCCCGGCTTCCGCTTGTCCCGCAGCATGGCCAGCCCACGCGCCAGCGCGGCGCGGGTTTCGGCCGGGTCGATGATGTCGTCGACCAGGCCCCGCTCGGCCGCGTACTGCGGGTTCAGGTACTCCTCCGTGTACTCCGCGACCAGCTTCGCCCGCAACGCGGCGGGATCCTCCGCCGCGGCCAGCTCGCGGCGGTGCAGGACGTTCACCGCGCCCTCCGCGCCCATCACCGCGATCTGGTTGGTCGGCCAGGCCAGCGACAGGTCGCAGCCGATCGACCGCGAGTCCATCACGATGTACGCGCCGCCGTAGGCCTTCCGCAGGATCACCTGGACCCGCGGGACCGTCGCTTCGCAGTAGGCGTGCAGCAGCTGCGCGCCCTGGCGGATGATCCCGCTCCGCTCCTGTTCGACGCCCGGCAGGAAGCCCGGGACGTCGACCAGGCTCACCAGCGGGATGCCGAACGCGTCGCAGAACCGCACGAACCGCGCCGCCTTCTGGGACGCCGGACCGTCCAGGACGCCGGCGAACACCACCGGCTGGTTGCCGACCAGGCCGACCACGCGGCCGTCGAGGCGGGCCAGCGCGCACAGCACGTTGCGGGCCCAGCCCTCGTGCAGCTCGAAGAACTCGCCGTCGTCGGCGATCTCCGCGAAGACGTCGCGCATGTCGTAGGGCTGGTTCGGCTCGACCGGCACCAGCTCCGCCAGCCGGGGCCGGTAGTCGTCCTTCGCGCTGGACGAGCTCGCGTCCGGCGGCGGGTCCAGGTAGTTGGACGGCAGCAGGGAGACCAGGTAGCGGACGTCGGCGAGGCAGCTCTCCTCGTCGTCGTGCACGACCGTCGCCACCCCCGAATGGCTGCCGTGGACGTCGGCGCCGCCGAGCTCCTCGTGGGTCACGCGGCGGCCGGTGACCGCCTCGACGACGTCCGGGCCGGTCAGGTACATCCGCGCCGTGTCGCGCACCATGAACGTGAAGTCCGCCAACGCCGGCGAGTACGCCGCGCCGCCCGCGCACGGGCCCAGGATCACGCTGATCTGCGGGATCACCCCCGACGCCTCGACCTGGCGGCGGAAGATGCCGCCGTAGCCGTTGAGCGCGAGCACGCCCTCCTGGATCCGGGCGCCGCCGCTGTCGTTGAGCCCGATCACCGGGGCGCCGTTGGCCACCGCGAGGTCGAGCACCTTGTGGATCTTGGCCGCGTGCGCCTCGCCGAGCGAGCCGCCGAACAGCGTGAAGTCCTGGGCGTAGACGAAGACGCGGCGCCCGTCGATGGTGCCGGACCCCGCGACGACGCCGTCGGTGTACGGGCGGTTGCCCGCCAGGCCCGGCCCGCTCGCCTGGTGGCGCCGGTAGGGCTCGATCTCGGTGAACGAGTCCTCGTCGAGCAGCAGGGCCAGGCGTTCGCGCGCGGTGAGCTTGCCGAGCGAGTGCTGGCGCCGCACCGCGTCGAGCTTGCCTTCGTGGATGTGCGCGCGGAGCTCGTCGCGGCGCCGCCGCAGCAGCGGCATGTCCGCGGGCTCCGCGCGCACCTGGTCGGCCGCCCTGGCCAGCTCGATGACCTGGGCGTCGCCGGGCTCCCCCGGCCGCGCGAGCCGGCGGCGGCCGTGCCGGGTCCCCTCCGGGACCGGCACCACCTCCGCGTCGGCCCGCTGGGCCCCGGACTCGTGGCCTCCGCTCACGCGGCATCCCTCATCCGTAGCTGCTGGTCGTGCTCGATCTCGGCGACGATGTCGGACCACACGATGCCGCGGCCGAGGCGGGGCATCGGGCGGACCGGCCACTCGGCGGGCACGTCCGGCGCCACGGGCGGGGCCGCGGCCGACCGGGCGGCTTCGGTGGCATCGCTGGCGGTCATGGCAGAACCTCCTCGGTCGGGGCGCCGGCACCGGCGTCCGAATTGGGCAGAACTCCCGGGGTGCCCGCCTGCCGGCCGGTCAGCCGTCCGGTGGCGTGCAGCCAGGCCACCGTGTCGCGCACGGTCTCGGGCACCGGCCGCGCGGGAACGTCCCCGCGCGGCGCGCCCGCGTCGACGGGCACGGCGGTGGCGCAGACGTAGAGCGCGCCGTACTGCGCCGGGATGTGCCACGGCCAGGCGCGCTGCAGCAGGTCGGCGGCCCGGCCGACGGGGAACATCGCGCGGGCCGGCAGGAACAGCGCGGGCAGCCGCCGCCCGGTCGCGGCCCGGACCGCGGCGAGGTACTCGCGGGTGCTCAGGAAGTGCCCCGGCCCGAAGTACGCGGGCCCCGGCGCCGGCGCGTCGAACAGCCGCGCGTGCAGCTCCGCCGAGTCGCGGACGTCGCCGATCGGCAGCCCGCCCGACGGCCACATCGGCATCAGCCCGCGCAGCAGGTCCCGCAGCCGCGCGTTCTGGTCGCCCAGGTGCGGGTCGTCCGGGCCGAGCAGCGCGGGCGGGTAGGTGGTGGTGACCGGCGCGCCGGCTTCCCGGTGGCGGCGGGCGATCCGGTCGGCTTCGGCCTTGGCCGCGAGGTAGGCCTCCCGCGGCGCGCCGGCCGGGCTCGCCGGCCCGATCGCCGGCTCGCCGGTCGGGTACAGCGCCCCGACGGTGGAGACGTGCACGATCCGCCCGGTGCCCGCGCGGCGGGCGGCGTCGAGCACGGTCGACGTGCCCTCGACGTTCACCCGCCACACCTCGGCCCGGCGCCGGCTGTCGAAGGTGTACACGCCCGCCGCGTGCAGCAGGGCGTCCGCTCCCTCGAGGAGCCGGGCCGCCGCGGCGGGATCGGTGACGTCCCCAGCCACGACGTCCACAGTGGACGGTGCGCGATCGGGATCACGGGCGAGCAGCCGCACCCGGTGACCCCGCCGCAGCAGCGCCGCGACCGTGTGGGTCCCGAGGAAGCCGGTCCCGCCCGTGACCGCGATCAGCATGTCTTCCGCCCCTTCAAGCCGCGCGAGCGCGCCCGTCGATCTGGTGGTAGCCGCCGCCGTAGAAGACCAGCGCGTGCTCGCCCTCGCCGCGGCTGGTTTCGACCACCCGGCCGAGGAAGATCGAGTGGTCACCGCCCTCGACGACCTGGGCGAGCTCGCACTCCAGCCACGCCAGCGCGCCCTTGAGCAGCGGCGAGCCGGTCTTGCCGCCTGCCGTGTAGCCGACCGCTTCGAACTGGGCGATCCCGTCGGGACGGCGCCAGTCGGCGAAGTACTTCGACAGCTCCTGCTGGTCGGCCGAAAGGATGTTCACCCCGAACGAGCCGGCGGTGACGATCGCGGCGTGCATCCGGGCCGCCTTGGAGACGCAGCACAGCACCATCGGCGGTTCCAGCGACACGGACGAAAACGCGTTGGCGGTCATGCCGTGCGCGTCCTCCCCGCCCGCCGTCAGCACCGTCACCCCGGTCGCGAACTGCGCCATCACCTGGCGCAGCCCCGGCTGGGCCGACAGCCCGCGGCGGGCGGGCGAAGTCCGCAGCCGCTTGAGGACGTGAGCCCTCTCGGAAGGCTCTGCTTCGTAGCCCACGTCAGACTCCCTTGCCGTTGACCGCGGCCGTCGAGTAGGGCACCAGCGCCTCTCGCAGCTGCTCGGGGACCCGCGACGGCACGGTCGCCGTGTTGGGCCCGCGCATGCAGGCGATGCGCTGCCGTCCCCGGGCCACCAGCCGCTCCTCGCCGTCCTCGGTGAGGTGGACGTAGTCGAACGCGAACTGGATCTGCGTCGAGGTGAGCTCCTCCAGCCGCAGCCGGATGGACAGCTCGTCGAACGCGGTGATCTCGGCGAAGAACTCGCACTCCACCTTGAGGGTGAACAGCTTGAGGTCGTGGCGGACCTCTTCGAGCACCGCCGGCGCCTTCTCCTTTAGGAACATCTCGCGGCACCGGCCCTGCCAGCGCACGTAGTTCACGTAGTAGACGTTGCCCACCAGGTTGGTCTCTTCGAAGCCGACCGTGTGGCGGATCTCGTAGTAGTCGGTCATCTTCAGTTCCCCTCTGCGTGGAGCACGGCGAACACGATCGGGTCGGTCCGGTCGTTGACGGTGGTCGACCAGGTGGCGATCCGGGCGCTGCCGGAGGCGAGCAGCGCCCACCCGTCGGCGTCGACCTGGCGGACGGTCAGCGCCTGGGTCATCAGCCCGGTCTTGCGCACGCACTCCAGCGCGCTCCAGACCCGGGTGTTCGCCACGCTGATCGGTTCCCCGGTGTCCGCGGCGAGCAGCCGGCCGAGGCCGAGCAGCTCCTCGCCGAGCAGGCCGGCCCAGTCCTCTTCGGTGCGTTCGATCGCCGTCTCGATGTCGCAGGCGACCTGGTCGGCGCCGGCGACCACGAGGGTCAGCTGCGAGGTGTGCGAAGCGCCGACGTTGCCGCCGTCGAACTCCGGCTTGCCGTCGGGGCGGTAGCGGACCTCGACCGGCTTGTCGAGCGCGCGGCCCGCCGCGAGCGCGGTCTGCGCCCGCCGCTCGGCGATGCCCTCCGCCGGGCGCCCGGCCGGGTCCGGCTCGAGCACGACCGACCGCGTCCCGCCGAGCAGCCGCTCACAGGCACGCTCCACGTAGGACCCGAGCATCGACGGGACCCACGGGCCGGCGCCGTCGCGCTTGCGGACCGCGCGCAGCTTCAGCCCTTCCCAGCGCTCGACCAGCGTGCCGTCCGGGTTGCGGACGTCGAGGTCGTAGACGTAGCTGTCGCCGTCCTGGAAGCGTTCCTTCGCGTCCAGCAGGACGTACTCGTCGTGCTGGGCACCCGGCTCGGCCAGGTACAGCTTCTCGATGCCCTGCGGCAGCAGCGTCGCGTCCGGGACGCAGCACTGGATCGCGTGCATCATCGCGTCCCGCGTGCCGGGGTCGGCCAGCAGCCGCTCCTGCGGGAGGAACGGGGCGAACCAGTAGTGGTCCGCGCTGGTCGCGATCTCGGCGACCGCGTGCCGGGCGCTCGCCCGCTGGTAGCCCAGCACCCGCTGGAACCGCTTGCCCTGGAACAGGACCGAGCCGTAGAGCTCGCTGATCGGCTCCACCGGGACCGGCGGCAGCGCGACGTCGCGGGGCACCTGCTCGCCCAGTTCCGCCGGCCGCGCGAAGCTCAGCCGCGCCCGGAAGTGGTCGGCGCTGAAGCCGGTCTCGTCACTGCGGATGACGACGTCGACGGTGTCCGCGTCGCGGGCCAGCGTGGCCAGCCGGACCGTGGTCGACCCGCCGGGCGAGACGATGATCGGGCGGAGGAACTCGACGTCGGAGAGCACCGGGGTGCCGGTGCGGTCGAGCGTCGCCGCCGCGGCCTGCGTCATGGCCTCCATGCCGAGCACCGCCGGGAACAGCAGCTGCCCGTCGAGCAGGTGGTCGGTCAGGTACGGGTCGGCCCCGTCGGACAGGTCCGCTTCGGTGATCAGCTCGACGCCCGGGTAGTGCACGATCGCGCGGTCGACGAACCGGGTCAGCGGCAGCTCCCGCTTCTGGATCGGCAGCGTGGCCAGGCCCGACGTGCGGCCGCAGACCACCAGCACCGGTGGCGCGGCCGGGTCGGCCAGCACCTGGCGGAGGATGGTGATGCCCTCCTCGGTCGGGATCGGCGTGATGCCGTCGCGCATCAGGGCGCTGACGACGCCGAGCTTCTCGCCCATGCCGGTGCCCGACCAGACCGACCACTCCAGCGCGATCGCCCGCGCCTTCGGGTGCTCCTGGCCGAAGCGCAGGGTCAGCTCGGTCATCCAGTCGTTCGCCGTGGCGTAGTGCGCTTCACCGCGCAGGCCCGCCCGGCCGATGATGCTGCCGAAGGTGACCAGCAGCTTGATCTTGTCCTGGTCGACCGCGTTCAGCACCGCGTTGAGCCCGCCGATCTTCGGGGCGAGGGTCTTGCGGAAGCTGTCTTCCGTGAGGGAGAACAGGGCGGCCGGCTCGTTGCGGCCGGCGCCGTGCAGGACCGCGGTGACCGGGCCGAGGTCGGCCTCGATCCGCGCGACCACCTCGGCCACCTGCGGGGCGCTGGTGACGTCGGCACGCTCGTAGCGGTAGCGGATGCCCGCCGCCTCCATGCGGTCGAGGTTCTCCGCCAGCTCGCTGTCGGACTCGGGGTCGCTGCGCCCGAGCAGGGCCAGCCGCGCTCCGGAGTCCTTGGCCAGCGCGAGCGCGCTCTCCGCGGTGATGCCCTTGCCGCCACCGGTGACGAGCAGGACGTCGGTGGCGTCCAGCGAGTCCTGGATCGGTCCGGGCTTCGGCGCGGCCAGCGCGGACAGCCGCGGCACGGTGCGCCCGCCGTCGGCGCCGTAGCGCGCTTCGGTGAAGTCCGTCGTCCCGGCGACCTCGGCCACCACCGTGGTCACGGCCGACGCGATCGCGTCCTCACCCGACGGCGCCGGGTCCGCGAAGTCGATGATCGTCGTCTTCGCCGAGGGGTCCTCGAGCCGCAGGGTCCGGGCCAGGCCGGCCGCGCCGTAGCCGTGGTGCACGACCACGAAGCGCGTGCCGTTGGGGGCGGCCATGACCGCGCGGCCGGCGTCGAGGAACAGGCCGACGTGGCTCGAGTCGCAGTCCGCCGGCAGGCAGAGCAGGACGCCGTCGCCGACGCCCGCCTTCGCCAGCGCCGCCTTCACCGGCTCGGCCAGCGGGTGGCGCGGGGTCGCGAAGACCTGCCACTCGGCCTGCCCGGCGCCCGGCGTGAGGTCCGCCTTCGGCCGCGCCGCGGGCACGTACTCGACCGCGAACGGCCGGACCCACGGGCCGACACCGGGAGCCTCGCCGGCGCCCTGATCGGTCGGCTTGGCCGTCTGCGCCAGCTCGTCGATCATCTCGGCGAGCTCACCGAGGCAGACCGTCGCGAAGTTCGGCATGCCTTCCAGCGCGGGGCGGCCGAGCGCCCGGGTGACGTCGTTGACCAGCTGCCCGACCGTGATCGACGACAGGTGCAGGTCGTCGAGCGGGTGGGTGTCGGCGGTGACGGCTTCCAGCGGCAGCTCGACGCGCTCGGCGGCGAGCTTGCGCAGCAGGTCCAGCGTCGAGCCGGACTCGCTGTCGGCGGTGCCGGCGTCGGCCTCGGCGGCCTGCGCCTTCTCCGCGGCCAGCTCGGCGGCCAGCTCGCTGTCGATCGACGGCGCCGCCTCGCACGGGCTGGCCAGGAAGTTGAACACCCCGTCGGCGGGCAGGGCGCGCACGACGCGGCCCTCGAACAGCGCGTCCACCGCCAGGTCGGCGCCGAGCGCGAACGCCGCGCCGACGACCCGCAGCAGGGCCTGCAGCGACGCGTTGTCCGTGTCGATCGCGAGCACCGGGGTCTCCGGCGCGATCTCTTCGAACAGCCCGGTCAGCACCCGGCCCGGCCCGACCTCGACCACCAGGTCGCTGCGCTCGGCCACCTTGGCGGCGGCTTCGCGGAAGCGAACCGGCAGCACGATCTGGTCGCGCAGCAGCTCCGAGAGGTTCTCCGCCGCGTGCAGGACGTCGCCGCTCACGGTGGAGACGACCGGCCGCTCGAGGCGGGAGAAGGAGAACTCGCCCAGCTTCTCGGTCATCGCGTTCGCGGCGGGTTCGACCGCCGGCGAGTGGAAGGCGTGCGAGACCTTGATCCGGGTCGCGCCGACCCCCTGGGCCTTGGCCCGGGCGACGATCTTGTCGATCGCCGGGGCGGGCCCGGAGATGACGGTCTGCTCCGGCGCGTTGTAGCCGGCGATGACGACGTCGTCGCCCAGGCCGAGCTCCTCGACCCGGCCGGGGGACGCGGCGATGCCGGCCATCGCGCCGGTGCCGTCACCGGTCGTCGTGGCCATCACCTTGCCGCGGACCTTCGCCAGCGCCAGCAGCCCGCGCTCGTCGAGCGCGCCGCCCCAGTGCAGGGCGGTCAGCTCGCCGAGGCTGTGGCCGGTGGCCGTCGACGCCTCGATGCCGAACGAGCGCAGCACCCGCAGCGCGGCCAGCGAACCGGTGACGATCCGGGGCTGCGCCACCTCGGTGGCGACCTGGTCGCCGGTGGCCGGCAGCCCGGCGGCTCGGTAGATCTCCTCGGCCGAGCTGAACCGGCGGCGCAGCGCGCTGTCGCCGCCGCGCCCGGAACCCTGGCCGGGGAACAGGTAGCCGATCTTCGGCGCGGTGCCGCGGCTGCTCGCGAAGATGCCGTCGGCGCTGTCGAAGACGGAGTCGCCCGAGTCGAGCTGCTCCAGCAGCTTGGTCAGCTTCCGCTCGGCGTGCTCCGGGTTGGCCGCGACGACCGCGGCGCGCACCGGCTTGCCCGAGGCCGCCTTCGCCAGCGAGGCGGCGAGGTCGGTCAGCTCGGCGAACGACAGCTTCGGCACGGTTTCCAGCACCGCGGCGACGTTCCCGCGCAGGGTCGCCAGGTCGTCGGCGTCGAACAGCAGCAGTTCGGCGTCCTGGCGGCCGGCGACCAGCGTGCGGGCCCGCTCGTCGAGTTCGCGCCGCCGCGGCGCGGTCGGCGCCTCGGTGACGGTGATGTGGGAGTTGATCCCGCCGAAGCCCATCGCGGAAACACCCGCGCGGACCGGCTGGTCCTCCGGCCACAGCGTCGCGTCACGCGGGACGTACATCCGCGCCGAGGAGCCCGTGAGCGACTCGTGCGGGTCGTGGTGCCCGGTGGCCGGCGGGATGACCTGGTGGTACACCGCCAGCGTCGCCTTGATCAGGCCGGCGACACCGGCCGCGGCCTTGGTGTGCCCGATGTTGCCCTTGATGGTCGACAGCGCGGCCTGCTTGGCCAGCGGGTCGGCGTCGCGGCGGGCGGTCGAGAGCGCCTCGATCTCGGTGGCGTCGCCCAGCGCGGTGCCGGTGCCGTGGCCCTCGAAGTAGGAAACGGTTTCGACGCCGTAGCCCGCGCGGTCGTAGGCGCGCTTGATGGCCAGCCGGTGCCCGGCGGCCTCGGGCCGGGTGATGCCGCCCTTGCCGTCGGAGGAGACGCCCCAGCCGCCGATCGACGCGTAGATCCGCTTGCCCTGCTCCAGCGCGTCGCTCTCGCGCATCAGGACGAGCATGCCCGAGCCCTCGCCGGGCCAGAAGCCGTTGGAGTCCGCGTCGTAGACCTTCATCTCGCGCTTGGCCAGCGCGCCGGTCTTGGCGAAGCCGATGACCTCGAACGGGTCGATCGACAGGTCGACACCGCCGGCGATGGCGAGGTCCAGGTCGCCCTGGACGAGCGCGTTGGCCGCGGTGACCACCGAAAGCAGCGAAGACGAGCAAGCGCCGTCGACGGTGTACCCGCCGCCGGCGAAGTCGAAGTGGTTGCAGACGCGGCCGGCGATGGTGTTCGCCAGGCCACCGGCGAGGGTGTCCTCGTTGATCTCGGGGAACGGCTCCTTGTACTGGATCTCCAGTTCCCGCAGGAAGCTCGCGGTGTCTTCGTCCTCCCAGCCGCGGGAGCTCAGCGCCGCCGCGACCGTGCGGCGCACGTACGGCCAGCGCAGCCGCATGATGTTGGCGCGGGAAAACTCGCCGGTGAGGCTGTTGCCGATGACGACGCCGGTGCTCTGCTTCGGGGCGCCGTCGCCTTCACCGAACCCGGCGTCGGCGAGCGCCTGCGCGGCGACGTCGAGGGCGAGCCAGTGCGTCGTGTCGGTCGCCCGGAAGGTGCTGCCGGCGACCTTGTGCGCCACCCGGTCGAATTCGTAGTCCCGCAGCACGGCCGCCTTCTGCGCGTAGAAGCGGTCCGGCGCCTTCGGGTCGGGCGAGTAGTAGTCCGCCCGGTTCATCCGCTCGTCCGGCAGCCTGCGGAACGCCCGGCGCCCGGCCAGCACGTTTTCCCAGAGCTCCTCCGGAGAACTCGCGTCGGGGTACCGGAGACCGATACCGACGATCGAAATCCGCTCTACGCTCATGCCACCGCACTCCCACTGGCTCTCGAGCCCCGTATCACCGGGACCATCAGGTCCCCGCTGTCCTCCGGTGCGGGGCTCGCGCCCCGCCCCCGGTCTGTCTCCTCGGGCGGCGCCGCCGCCGGTGCCCGTCCGCCGGGCCGTGAAGTCCAGCATCTCCCGGCCGGTGCGGACCGTCTTCTCTCTCCCTGCCCGTGGCGTGCACGTCAGCACGCTGGGACAAGGGACCCACACCGTCTACAATGGATTGTCAGGAGCCGAACTGGCCGGGCTTGCGGCCCTGGCCCGCCGGTCCGCGGTAAGCCTGGGCGATGTCGAGCCACTGGTCCGCCAGCGTGCCCTGCGCCCGCACGTCGAGGTCGTAGCGGTGCCGCCGCCGGGTGACCAGCAGGCAGAAGTCCGCCGCGCTGCCGGTGACCCGCTGGGTCGCGTCCTCGGGCCCGAACGCCCAGAGCGCGCCCGAGGGCGCGGTGAGCTCGAACCGGAACTCCTCCGCCGGCGGCTTCAGGTTCCGCGCCTCGTAACCGAAGTCCCGGACCCGCACCGCGAACCCGACCAGGTGCTTGATCCGGTCGGTCCGCTCGCGGCGCACGCCGAGCGCGTCGGCGATGTCCTGGCCGTGGCCGAACACCTCCATCATCCCGGCGCACGCCAGCACGTACGGCGGCAGCGGGTTCACCAGCCACGGCACCAGCTGGTCGCCGGGCACGGCCGCGAGGGCCTTGATGCCCGCGTCCCGCTCGGCGCGCCAGCGCGTCAGCAGCACCTCGGCCGGGTCGTGGACGTAGTCCTCCAGCGCGGCGTTCACCGCGGCCTCGAAGCCGCCCTTGAGCGACTTCGTCATGGCGACGAAGGCTTCCGGCTGCGCGGCCGAGAGGCCGGCGATGCGGAAGATGAAGGCGAGGTGCCCGATCTGGTGCCGGACCGGCCACCCCGGCGCGGGGGTGGGGGTGTCCCACTCCGCTTCGGAAAGGCCGGCGACGAGCGCGTCCACCTCGGCGGCCTCGGCGGTCAGGTCGGCGATCACGCCCGTGGTGTCAGTCACCTGTCAGTCCTCTCACCGATGCGACGTCTTCTCGTGAGCCGGCGGCCGCCGCGACGGGGGCGGGGGTAAGGGCGCCACCGCGCGGCGACCGCCGGTCCGGCAGATCGGCCGGCGCGCGGGGCGGCGACGCGGTCCCGGGGAATTCGTTGTGTCCCGGTGCTGCGCGCCCCGGCGGGCGATCTGACCTCCCGATCATCACCCGCGCCGACCTGCAGGGTCTTCTCTTGGCGGGCGGACCGCCAAGCGCTCACCGGCCGCCACGGCCGCCGTGAAAGCGGCCCACGACACCAGCTCCACCAGGCCCCGATCGGTCGCGCCGGCGGCGGCGACGTCGTCGGCCCCGACCTGGTACGCCGCCTTGGCGACGAGCAGGGCCAACCGCCCCGCGGCCCGTTCCGGCGCGGGCAGTTCGGCGAGCACCGGCTCGGCCCAGGCGCGGCTCAGCCCCGGCGGTTTCCCGTCCCAGGCCTTGACCTCCCGGCGGACGAGGTCCCGCACCCGGGTCGGCACCGACCGTTCCCCGGCGGCTGCCACCGCCGCCGAGGCGCGCGCGAAGGCGTCGGACAGCGTGTCCCCCGGCGCGGCCCAGTCCGGTCCGTCCCCGGCCGCGGCGGGCAGCAGTTCCAGCGCCCGCCCGGCGGCCGGCGGGTCACCCGGCTTGAGCAGGAACCCCAGCACCGCCTTGGCCTTCGCGCGCGCCTGCGGCGGAACGTTCTCCGGCAGCGGAGAGGGGCCGAGGAACACGCTCACCACCCGGTTGAGGTAGTGGAACGCGACGGCGACCGCGGTGAACTCCGCGGCGGTGCCGGCCGGGACGTCCGCGGGCAGCGCGCCCTCGCCCCGCGCCCACGCCGCCAGCGCCCGCGTGTCGCGGTCCTGGATGGCCCCGACGTCCCCGGCCTCGATGGCCGCGGCGGCCGCGGGATCGCCCAGCGACCCGAGCGCCATCCCGTGCACCTCGACGCAGTAGGGGCAGTCGTTGGCCGCGGAAACGGCGGCCGCGACGACCTCCTTGTCGGCGCGGCTCGCGGTCCCGCCGGCCACGAGCGACTCCCGCAGCACGACCCAGGCCGCGGCGAGCACCTCCGGCGAAGCCGAGTGCAGCGCCATCGGCGGCGCGAGCATCCCGAAGTCCCGCTCCACCTGCCGGTACACGTCCTTGACGAGACCCCGCGCCCGCCCGGGGCGCACGACCTCGACGTACTTCACGTCCCGCAGCGTCCGCCGCAGCGCGAGCCTGACCAGACCCGGAGCCATGGTTCCTCCTCCTGAAGCTGTTCTGCCGATCCGGCGCCCCGCGGGCCGCCGGCCTCGCTCACCATCGCCCGCCGCAAGCTGAAGGGGACGTTCAGCACATGTGCTGCGAGGAAAGTCCCCTTCAGCTCGCCGGATGCGGGCAACGTCCCCTTCAGCTCGCCGGACGGCTTCCGAAACGCCGAACTCGCGCACCCGGACGAGTACGCGAGTTCGGGGGCGGTGATTCAGTTGCCGGCGACCAGGTCCAGTTTGGACACCGCGCGCCGGCCCGTGATCGAGCCGTCCGGCGAAGGAGCGCCGTACTTCACGTCCACCCCGCGCGACTGCAGTTCCCGGACGATCCCCGGGATCGAACGCTCCGCCAGTGCGGCGATGGTCATCGCCGGGTTGACCGTGAGCGCACCCGGCACCGACGCGCTGTCGGTGACGAAGATGCCCGGGTGGTTGCGCAGCTCGTGGTTCGGGTGCAGCGCGGACGTCGCCGCGTCGTCACCGATCCGGCAGGACGCCAGCGGGTGCACGGTGTACGCACCGACGACGTCGTTGGTCCACGGCGAAACCTTGGCCAGGCCGTCCTTCTCGATGATCGCCTTGCAGTCGGCGTCGGCCAGCGCCCAGCCCCGGCGGGTGTTCTCCGTCGGGTCGTAGCGCAGCGGGCCGCGGCCGAGCATCTGCTGGGAGATCCGGTACGCGTTGCCGGTCGGCGGCGGCGTGCCGAACACCCCTTCGTTGTCGTCCTCGGTCATCAGGAAGATCGTGAGCCAGTTGGCCCACTGCTTGAGGATCTCCTTCTTCTCCGCCCCGTACCAGCGCGGCTCCTCGCCGCCGGGCACCTGGGCGAGGATGGTGCCCAGCCCGGGCGGGAAGTACAGCTGCTCCAGCGAGTACCGCTCGTACTCCGGCAGCGACCCGTCGAGCTTGTCCCAGTTCGCGACGGTCGGGCCCTTGCCGATGTGGTTGGCCGAGTACACCGGACCGTCCTCACGGGACAGTCCGAGCACCTCGCGGACGCGGTCCTCGTCGATGATCGCGGTGTTGAGCCGCTCGCCGTTGCCGGAGAAGTAGCGCCCGACGCCGTGCGGCATCTCGCCCAGCGCCGCCTCCGAACGCTGCAGGATCACCGGGGTCGCGCCGGCGCCCGCGGCGATGATGACGACCTTCGCCTCGATCACGCCGGTGCCGGTGTGCACCCGGTAGTCCTCTTCGTCCACGATGTCGAAGTGGACGCGGTAGCTGCCGTCCTCGGTGCGCTCCAGTCGCTGGACCTCGTGCAGCGGCCGGATCTCGGCGCCGTGCGAGAGCGCCGCGGGCAGGTAGTTCGTCAGCATCGACCGCTTGGCGTCGAACTTGCAGCCCGCCATCATGAAGTTGCAGTTGACGCAGGTGTCGTTGTCCACCGCGACCGGCGCCGGGTTGGCCGTGCGCCCCGAGTGGTTGCACGCCGCCGCCCACAGGCCGCCGGCGTAGGAGACGTCACTCCAGTCCTGTTTGGACACCGGGATCGACTCGTCGACGCGGTCGTACCACGGCTCCAGGCTGTCGCGGGAGATCACCGACGGCCACATCCGGCGCCCGATGCTGCCGTGGCGCTCGAAGACGAAGCGGGGCGCGCGCGGCATAGCGGCGAAGTACACCACGCTGCCGCCGCCGACGCAGTTGCCGCCCAGCACGCTCATCCCGTCGCCGACGACGAAGTCGAACGCGCGCGTGTAGGACGAGCCCAGCAGGTAGTCGTGTTCGAAGTCGGCCGCGGCCAGCCACGGCCCGCGCTCCAGCACGGTCACCTTCGCCCCGCCGGCGGCGAGGTGGTAGGCCGGGATCGAACCGCCGAAACCGCTGCCGACGATGACGACGTCGGTCTTGTCGATGGCGTTCATGCGGGGCTCCCGGAAGGCGTGGTGTCGGGGTGGAGCTCGGCCAGCTTGCGGCCGTAGCCGTACTTCGGGAACCGCCAGAACCCGTCGGCGTCCGGCGCGGTGTACCCCAGCGCCAGCAGACCGGGGTGCCCCTCGCGGATGGCCTCGGCGGTGTGCTTGTGCGCGGCGCTGTCGAAGGCCATGTTGCAGAACAGCGCGAGGCTGACCCAGCCGTCCTTCTCCGGGTGCCCCGGCGTGGTCAGCCGGTGCACCAGCTCACGGCGGTGCTCGTACGGCAGCGCGACGAACGGCGGGACGTCGTGGTCGAGCTCCAGCTCCACCTCGCCCGCGTAGGTCTTCGCGTGGTCGTTGAGCGACTGCGCGAGGTAGGGCAGGCCGGCCGTGACGCCGGTCGCGTCGAAGTTCAGCAGCTCGAGCGCACCCGCGGCGACCGAGCCGGGCCCGGGCGCGGCCCCGGCGATCGCCCGGTCCTCCGGGAACCGCTTCTCGCCGGGCACGATCGTGTCCGCGTACGCCTCGAGAGTCATGTTCATGACGCGTTCTTCTTCGGTGGCCTCGGGTTGCACCGGCCTACCTCCTCATCGAATGTCTACAGTGGCCTCAGGCGGCTTCGGACCGCCGCGTCCGCTCCCGGCGGTGCACGGTCATCGGCAGCCCGCCGCGCACCCGCAGCGAGAGCATCGCCTCGGGGTCGACGACCTTGCCCGGCACCTTGCGCAGCTCCAGGTCCCGCGCGGTCATCGCCAGCACGAACACCGCCTCCATCACGCCGAGGCTGTTGCCGATGCAGAACCTCGGCCCGGCGCCGAACGGGAGGTAGGCGTACCGCGGCGGCCGCCCGGCCGGGTTGGCCGGGTCGAACCGTCCCGGGTCGAAGCGCTCCGGGTCGGTCCAGAACTCCGGGTTCCGGTGCAGCGTGTAGGGCACGACGACGACGTCGGACCCGGCCGGCACGTGGTACCCGCCGATCTCGTCGTCGGCCTGGGCGATGCGCGGCAGCAGCCACACCGGCGGGTAGAGCCGCATGACCTCTTCGACCACCGCGACGGTGAACGTCAGCCGCCGCAGGTCCTCGTGCTCGGGCAGCCGGTCGCCCAGCACCTCGACGGCCTCGGCGTGCAGCCGCTCGGCGACCTCCGGGTGCTCGTCGATCAGGTGGAACGCCCAGCCCAGCGTGCTCGCCGTGGTTTCGTGCCCGGCCAGCAGCAGGGTGATCAGCTCGTCGCGCATGCGTTCGCGCGAAGCGCCGTCCGCCGAACCCGACGCGATGAGCCGGGACAGCACGTCCTCGCCGTTCTCGACCGGGTTCGCCAGTCGCTGGTCGACGAGTTCGTCGGCGATCCGGCGCAGGTCCTCGCGCGCGGTCCGGAAGTGCAGCTGCTTCTTGAGCGGCACCCACTGCGGGACCATGCTCAGCGTGACCGCCTCGAACATGGCCTGGTCCTGCACGGCCTCGAACGAGTGGCCGAGGGTTTCGTACCCGCCCAGCTCGGCGTCGAGCAGCGTCTTGCCGAGCACGCCGAGGGTCAGCCCGGTCATCTCGTGAAGGATCTCGACCGGCCCGTCGTGCGCGGCCAGCCGCCCGATCAGCGCCTCGACCTCGGCGGCGACGATGCCGGCCTGGCGCGAGATCCGCTTGGGCTGGAACACCGGCTGGATCGTCCGGCGCTGCTGGCGCCAGGTCTCCCCGTCGCTGGTGAGCAGGCCGTCGCCGAGGGCCCGGCGGGCCTCCTGCAGGCCGATGCCCTTGTGGTAGTTCGCCGCGTTGTCCGCGAGCACGTGCTTGGCCAGGTCGGGGTGGTTCACCAGGTACATCGCCTTCGGTCCGATGGCGATGCGGACGACGTCGCCGTAGGCCTCGGCGTTGTCGCCCATGAGCGCGAGCCGGTCGGTGAAGAGCTGCTTCAGCAACCGGAGGGTCGCGCGGCGCGGCGGCCCGGGCGGCACGGTGTGCGCCGCCCGGGCTTCGTGCTGCGAACCGGTCATGCCGCGACGGCTCCCGGCTTCTCGTCGTCGGCCGGCGGTGCCGCGGCGAGTTCGAGCTTCGCCTTCTGCGCGGCCTGGTCGGCTTCGAACTTGATCCGCGCCTTGTTCGAGAAGTGCAGGCCCCACAGGAACATCCCGCGGATCAGGCAGATGGTCGCGGTGGCCAGGAACAGCCCGTAGGCCACGTGCACGGCGGTGAAGAAGCCGTACGCCAGCGCCACGCCGGAACCGAAGGCGAACTGCGAGGCCGGCTTGGACGGCGACGTACCCGGGTCGGTCACCATGTAGTTGGTGTAGAGCACGAACGCGACGCCGGTGCCCATCGCCAGCGCGCCGGGGATCGACGTGCCGAAGATCCAGCCGCGGACGAAGGCCTGGACCACGAAGAAGCTCAGCCAGCCCGCGATCAGCCACATCCGGTTGGTCAGCAGCGCGTTGAGCACCGTGCCCGAAATCAGGATGATGGCGACGATCAGCCAGCCGCCCCAGGTGGGGATCTGCTCGGTGAAGTGGTACGGCGGGGCGATGCTGGCCCACGGGAACACGAGCAGGATGATCGTGATGCCGAAGTTCGACGGGTTCATGTAGTGCCGCATCCGGCCGTACACCGGAGCCTGCAGCACCCACTTCGCGCCGACCGCGACGACGACGCCGAACATCATCACGAGGATCTGGTCGTTGACGTAGGTCAGCATGTTCAGCGCGAGACCGGTGATGTGCGCCGGCAGCAGGAACTCCACGAGCCCCTTGAAGCCGTTGCCCCGGAACCGGACGTCGCGGTGCGTCACCCTGGCGTTGATGATCTCGAGCAGGATCTCCGTGGTGTACGCGGTCGCCAGCGCGACGAACGGGTAGAGCCACGGCTGTTCGAAGCCGAGGACCGTGTAGCCGATGATGTTGAAGATCGTGATCGAGATCGCGAACCGCCGCAACGCGGTGATGACCTTGTTGGTCCGCTTCGGTGGCGCGCTGTCCACCTTGGTCAGAGTCGGGGTGGCCATGTCACATCGCTTCCTTCGCCGTGGAGCCCAGCTGGTACATGTGGCAACCGGGTTCGAGCTTCAGGTCCTGCGTCCGCAGCTGCCCGGTCCGGTCCCGCCACTGCAGGTGCACGTCGAGCGGGCCGCTGACGTCCTGGCCGAGGCCGATCTGGACGTCGAAGCTGCGCCGGCCGGCCTCACCGCTGCTGCCGTCGACCCGGCCGAGGTACTTCTTGCCGTCCGAGGTCGTCACGGTGACCTGGGCACCGATCGCGGGCGGGCCGGCCGCGGGCAGCGGGCCGGGTGCCACCGGGCCGTCGGTGAACAGCTTCAGCTGCAGGAACTTGCCGGCGTTCGGGCTGTCGTTGTGGTAGAAGATCGGCTGCTCCCACTGCCGCGCCACGGCGAACTCGGGCAGGCCGTCCCCGTCGGTGTCGCCGACGGCGATGCCACGAGTGGGCACCGGCACCGCCAGGCCCAGCTTCGGCGCGAGGTCGACGTACCGGCCGTCCGGGCTCTTCACGAAGAAGTGCAGGGTCTGGTCGCCACCGATGTCGTCACCGGCGCGGGCGTTCGGCCACCAGAAGGGGTTGGACAGCAGACCGTCGTGCGCGGTCGCGATCTCCTGCAGGTTCGGCCAGCGGTTGACCTGGCCCTTGACGAACCCGGTCGCCTGGGCGATCTGGTTTTCGCCGCTGTTGTTGAAGTCCTGGATCTTGACGTCCCAGCCCCAGCCGGACCACGCGGTGCCTGCCGAAGCGCTGTCGTCGTGGAAGGGGGCGACCCCGTCCTTCAGCTGCGCGGTCAGGTCCGCGTTGTCCTTGGCCCGGTTCATGAACTGGAAGTTCGACTCTTCGATGCCCCACGACGTCGTGATGTTGCTGACGAACAGGTCGTAGAGGCCGTCGTGGTTCAGGTCGCCGAAGTCGACGCCCATCCCCTTGAAGGAGTCGTGGCCCAGCACCTTCGACTTCGGGTCGTCGATCCCGCGGACCCCGGTGACCTCGCCGAACTCGATGTGGCCCGGCGTGGACTTGTTGTACAGGAAGTGGTCGTGCCCGAAGTCGTTCGCGATGTAGAGCTCGGGCAGGCTGTCGCCGTCGACGTCGGTGGCGCTGGAGGCCAGCGTCCAGCCGAGGCGAGCGCTCTCCGGGATCCCCTGGGACGCGTCGACGAACTGCGCGCTCGGGTCCGCCCCGGCCTTGGCGCCGGTCCAGCGGTAGATGAACTTGGCGCCGGAGTTGGTCGCGTGCGACATCGACTGGTTCAGCGTGATGCCGCCGTCGGCGTTCGGGTCGAGGACCTTGCTGTCCGGGAAGTAGTTCCCGACGAAGATGTCGACGTGGCCGTCGCCGTCGAAGTCGCCGATGGTGACGGAGTCGGTGTTCCACAGCGGACCGTTGTACTTGCCGTCGGCCCCGCGGTGGTTGCCCGGCACCAGCTCGGTCGGCTGGAACGCGGACGCGTCGAACTTGGTCGCGTTCGCCTTCTGCAGGAACAGCACCGGGGTCCGGCCCCAGTAGTAGGCGAGGACGTCGGTCCGGCCGTCTTCGTTGTAGTCACCGGGCACGCAGCCCATCGGCGCCATGTAGTCCCACGTCGGCAGCGCCGGGGCGGGGTCGAGCGCGAAGGGCGCGTACCGCGGGCCGGAGTCCGGCGCCGGCGTGATGACGACCTGGTCGCTGCGCGGGTCGACCAGGCAGAGGTCGTTGGGCTTGCCGCTGCCGCTGATGTCGTTGATGGCGATCGCGGCGCCGACCGAGGAGATCCACGCGGCGATGTGCTCGTACTCCTTGTTCACCGTCCGGATCGACTGCGACTTCGTGGCCGCGGGCAGCGCGATCGTCATCGGGGTGAAGTGGAACTTGTCCGCCATCTGGTCCTGCTCGGCGGCGGAGACGCTGGGCAGCCGTGCGACCAGGAACAGGCCGAGGATCAGCACCAGCGCCACGATGCCCGCCAGCTGCTTGCGCAGCCAGCCGAAGGTCGCGGTCATTTGTTCTTCCCTCCGTGGGTCAGCACTTCTTCGGCGATCCGCTGCCGCCAGGTTTCGAACGCCGGGACGTCGTCACCGTCGACGACCACGGCCGGCCGGACCTCTTGGGTGATGGCGGCGGCGCGTTCGGCGGGCAGCCCGCAGATCGCCTGGGCCGCCATCTCGGTCTCCGGGATCATCAGGCCCGACCGCACCCGGCACTCGGCGGCGAAGGCGCTGCCCTGGGCCAGCGGCCCGTGGTGGATCCCGGCGCGGTCGACCAGTTCACCCAGCTCGTCGGCGGTGACGCCGCACGCGTAGGTCGAGGCCAGCCCCACCCCCGCGTACAGGTCGCCGTGGCGCGACTCGGGGAACTCCTCGATCGTCTTGGTCACCAGTTCGACGTCGGTGCCGCAGATGAACCACAGCGCCCGGCCGATGCCCTGGTCGATGGCGCGCAGGGCGTAGCCGTCGTAGCGGCGGTCCGGCCAGGAGAAACCCGGCTCCTGGTACTGCTGCCGGATGTACTTCTCGGTCTTGAAGTACGCCTGGTGGAAGCCGTAGCCGTCGAGCACCAGCCAGCGCAGCAGCGGGTCGAACGCCGACGCCTTCGGCCACGCGAACCGCGGGAGCCGGCACATGGCCCAGCCGACCCCGACGTAGATGATGTAGTCGTGCTTCTCGCCGGGACCGGCCAGGAACTCGGCGATGTTGGTGCTCTTGCCGAAGGGCAGCCCGTCGAGGACGCCGTACCCCATTCCCGCGCCTTCGTAGGCGAAGCCGCGGAACTGCGTCGGGATCTGCTCGAGCCATTCCTCGGCCTGCTCGACCGACCGGGCTTCGACCGCGTGCGCGTAGCCGAGGAGGAACTTCTCCCCGACCGTCTCGAGCCGTTCTTGAGCGGCTGGGCTCTTCCGGTGGAAACCCCGCTTCTCCAGCGAGGTCTCCGAGACATTCGGTGTCAGGATGCGCCGTCTGAGCGCGCGCCAACCATTGCCCAACGCACTCTCCCCCTTACGGGTCGAATAGGAAGGTGTCGCTTCTTCGCCTTCTACGGTCACAGATTCGCTGGTCAGCGCTCTACTCCACATTTGCGTGGGCGAGCCTGGCCTCTCCGCGAGTGCGGAATCCGCCTCAGCTCGCCGAGCCGGGCTGAAGGGGACGTTCATCTCATCTGATGCGAGGAACGTCCCCTTCAGCTCATGAGATGCGAGCAAAGTCCCCTTCAGCTCGCGCGACGCTTTGCGGCGACGTCGAATTCGTCGCGGATCCGCTGCCGCCACAGCTCGTAAGCGGGTTCCGGGCCGTCCTCGCCGTCGGCCCGCTCGGTGCGGTCCGCGAGGTTCTGCGCGCCCTGCACCGACAGGTCGGTGAGCACGCCGGCCGCGAGGTGCGTGTGGGCCGGGACGTAGCCGGAGTACGTGCGGGCCTTGACCGCGAACACCACACCGAGCGCGAGCTCGTCGTAGTGCTCCCCGGCCAGCCGCCGCAGCTTGCCCAGCCCGGCCTGGTCGGCCCCGCCGGCGAACGTCGCCGCGAGCCCGACGCCGCTCCACAGGTCCGCCCGGCGGCCCTCGGCGAACCGCCCGACCGCGGCGGCGACCGCGTCCGGGTTGCCGCCGTTGATGAACCACAGCGCCCGGCCGACGCCCTGGTCGAAGGCGCGCGCGAAGTACTCAGGGCGGCCCGCCCACGGGTAGGGCTGCGGCTCGGCCTGCTCGCCGACCCACTTGTCGGTGTCGAAGTAGGCGCGGTCGAAGCCGAAGCCGTCGACGGCGAGCCAGCTCATCACCGGGTGGTAGGCCACCCCGGACAGCTCGGGCAGGATGTTCTTCCACAGTGGACGCGGCAGCCGCGCCATGGCGAAGCCGATCCCGATGTAGGTCAGGAAGATGTGCGGGCGGCCCGGTCCTTCAAGCAGCTCGCGCGTGCGGTTGCGGCCGCCGCCGGGCATGGCGTCGAGGATCGTGTACCCCATCGTGGCGCCTTCGTAGGCGAACCCGCGCTGCTCGGGCTCGATCAGCGCGAGCCGGCGCTCGATCTCCCACAGCGAAGCGCCTTCGATGGCCCATTCGAACCCGCACACGACCGCCTGCGGCACCGCCTCCAGCCGGGCCGTCGCTTCGGTGTGGGTGACGGGGAAGCCGCGTTCGGCGAAGCCGACCGAAGCGAGCGAAGGAGCGAGCACCCGCTTGCGGAGTACTCCGATGACAGTGGACATCGTCGTGGTCGTCCTTACTGTGTCGGGGGGATCAGGCGACGGCGCGCAGGTGCGGCCGCTGGGCGGCGAGCATGCGCTGGGTGAACGGCGACTGCTTCGACGCCAGGGTGATCGCGATCGGCGCGTCGGTCGACGCGGGGGCGCGCAGGCCGACGCGGCCGGTGGACTGGCCGTGCGGGGCCACCTGCACGGCCGAGTAGCCGATCGAGAAGCGCGGCCCGGCGTGGCCCGGCTGGTGCTGGGCGACCGCGATCGCCGTCCACCGCCCGGCCGGGACGCCGTGGATGGTGAGGTCGCCGGAGGTCATGTTGGCCATGCCGCCGAAGGCGACCGGGCCGCACTGGGGCACCGGGTCGGCGAACAGCCCGACCAGGGTGTCCGCCGGCGCCGCGCCGCGCGGCATGTCCAGCTGCAGCGACAGCACGCCGGAGCCGGTCTGCAGCGAGGCGCAGCTGCGGCCGGCCGCGCGCAGCGTCCGCAGCGGCGGGAGCCGCTGGAACGTCGGCGAGATCGCCACGAGCAGCTCGGCCACCTGCGGCTCGCGGTACTGCGTCGGGGTCATCCCGACCGCCCGCGAGAACCGGCTGGTGAACGTGCCGACGCTGCTGTAGCCGACGCTGCACACGATGTCCGAGACGTTCAGCGACGTCGTCAGCAGCAGCCGCTTCGCCTCGAACAGGCGCACGGCGGTGAGGAACCTGCCGGGGGTGACCCCGGTGGCCTCGGCGAACATCCGCGAGAAGTGGAACCGGCTCACGAACACCTCGGACGCCAGCTCCGCGAGCGTGATCGGCTCGAAGTACCGCTCCTGGATGGACGAGATCGCTTGCAGGACGGCGGGCCGGACCGACTTTTCAACTCGCTCGAGCGCCGGTTCGCGGCGCTGTTCGCCGAACTCGCTGTCGTCCCCGACAGCCGCAATAGAGCGCAACATCATCAGTCCAAACCTCGAATTCCCCTGATGGCAGTTCTCCTGGTTCTCTTGGTGCCAGGGAAGACGCCACTTCTCGCAGATCGATCGACGAGCGATTGAGGAATCCCGACGTCCGTCCAACCCGGACGCGTGACACCCACCCGGGTGCGGGAGTTGCGCCGGGGTGTGGCGTGCGCAACGCCCGGGTCCGGCGTGCGCAACACCCGCGGTCTTGATCGTCCGCGGTCCGCCGGGAGTCCCGTCTGGTCCGTTCCGGGGACCCCCTGGACGGCCCGGGTCCTGGTTCGGCCAGATGGCCGCGGGTGCACAACGCACATCCGGGCCGTGCGAAACGCATGCGGGGACGGGGCGAACGCACGAGGACTCTGGTGGGCGGTTCACTGGCCGCGGGGGCCCCGCTCTGTCACATTCGGATAGAAGCCCGGAGTTCGGCCGTCCACCGACCCGCGCGGCACGAACTGGGGAGCGCGAGGACGCATTGATGATGCTGGAGGCCTGCCATGTACTCCGAACAGCGGCGAACCGACGAGCCGGACCAGGGTGGTGTCCGCTTCACCGTACTGGGGCCGCTGGAAGTGCTGCGTGGAGGAACCGACTACGCACCGACGACCCCGAAGGTGCTGGCACTGCTGGCCGTGCTCGTGATGCGACCGGGGAAGATGGTACACATCGACACCCTGATCCGGGAGCTCTGGTCGGACAACCCGCCGCGGACGGTCCGGACCACGCTGCACACCTACGTCTACCACCTCCGCCGGTGCATCGACCAGAACGAGCTGGCCGCGGACGGCGAAAAGATGTTGACCACCAAGCAGTCCGGTTACACCTTCCACATCGATCCGACGCAGGTGGACACGTACGACTTCACCCGGCTGCAGCAGATCGGTCACGAGCACCAGGACGCCGGCGACCACTCGGCCGCCGCGGACGCCTACCGCGCGGCGCTGGACCTCTGGTCCGGCACGCCGTTCGCGAACGTCCACTGTGGACCGGTGTTGTCCGCGTACCGGACCGAGCTGCTGGAGCAGCGGCGCAGTGTCCTGCACCTGCGGATCGAAGCGGAGATCATCGGCGGGCGGCACCGCGAGCTGATCGGCGAGCTGCGCTCGCTGACCACCGGCAGCCCGCTCGACGAAGCCCTGCACGGGCAGCTGATGCGCGCGCTCGGCCGCAGCGGACGGCGGTCGGACGCGATGACCGTCTACCGCAGGCTCCGTTCCCGGCTGGCCGGCGAATTGGGCGTCGAACCGTGCGACGACCTGCAGACGCTGCACCGGGAGCTGATCTCCGAAGGCGACCACCGCTGATCCGCCCAGACTTCCCCGGCACCCGCCGACCGTCGGATCGCCCGAGAAAGAAGTGAGGAACGTTCGATGCCCACTGCACCCACCCGTGCCTACGGCCAGTTCTGCGGCGTCGCCCGCGCGCTCGAGCTCATCGGTGAACGCTGGTCGCTGCTGATCATCCGCGACCTGGTGCTCGGCGCGAAGCGCTACGACGAGCTGCAGGCCGGCCTGCCGAAGATCCCGCCGTCCATCCTGTCGGCCCGGCTCAACGAGCTGGAGGCGACCGGCGTGATCCGCCGCCGCGTCCGCGCCGAGCTCGAAGCCGGCCTGGTCTACGAGCTGACCCAGTACGGCAGCGAGCTCGACCACATCCTGCTCGACCTCGGTCTCTGGGGCGCCCGCTCGCTGCACGCCCCCGGCGCCGACGACGTGTTCACCCTGGACGCGGCGATCCTGTCGCTGTACACGACGTTCCGCGCCGAGTGCGCGGAAGGCGTCCAGATCAACTTCGAGATCCGCTACGACGACCGCATGATCGTGCACGCCCTCGTCGAGGACGGCGCGGTCAAGGTCGGCGAGGGCCGGTTCCCCGGCGCCGAGCTGGTCATCAAGGCCGTGCACGGTGCGGCGCTGCTGGACCTGATGAGCGGCCAGCTCACCGCGCCCACCGCGCTGCGCTCGGGCAAGATCACGATCGAGGGCGAGCTTTCCGACCTCGAGCTGTTCGCCCAGCTGTTCCACGTCCCGGCGGCTCCGGAGCCGGCCACGGGCATCGTGGTCCGCTGACCCGCTGTCGTGAAAGGGTCGTTCATGTCGTCCGGCGACGTGAACGACCCTTTCACGACGTCGGTGCGCCGCCGAGCCGGTCCGCTTTCGCTTGCAGGTAACGGCGTTCCGGGCCGCTCTCGGTCCGCTTCGCCGCCCTGAGGTAGAACTCGCGCGCTTCCGCCGGCCGCCCGGCCTCTTCGAGCAGGTGCGCCCGGACCGCGTCGGCCCGGTGGGCCACGTCGACGCCGTCCAGCAGTTCCAGGCCCGCCGCCGGGCCCGACACCTGGGCGACGGCCACCGCCCGGTTGACCGCCACCACCGGGCCCGGCATGAGCTCGGCCAGCACGCCGTACAGCTCGACGATCTGCGGCCAGTCCGTCGTCGCCGTGCTCGGCGCTTCGTCGTGCAGCGCCGCGATCGCCGCCTGGACCTGATAGGGCCCGATCGGGCCGCGCCCGAGCACCGCGCGGACCAGCTCGACGCCCTCCGCGATCATCGCCGCGTCCCAGCGCGTGCGGTCCTGCTCCGGCAGCGGGACCAGCTCGCCGTCCGGGCCGGTGCGCGCCGCCCGCCGCGCGTCCGTCAGCAGCATCAGCGCCAGCAGGCCCGCCACTTCGCCTTCGCCCGGGATCAGCGCGCGCACCGCGCGCGTCAGCCGGATCGCCTCCGCGGCCAGCTCGACGCGCAGCAGGTCCTCCCCCGACGTCGCCGTGTAGCCCTCGTTGAAGATCAGGTACAGCACCTGGAGCACCACGCGCAGCCGCTCCGGGAAGTCGGCGGGCGACGGTTCGCCGAACGTCGAGCCCGCCGCCGCGATGCTCTCCTTCGCGCGGGTGATGCGGCGCGTCATGGTCGGCTCGGGCACCAGGAACGCGCTGGCGATCTGCGCCGTGGTCAGCCCGCCGACCGCGCGCAGCGTCAGCGCGACCTGCGAAGGCGGCGAAACGGCGGGGTGGCAGCACAGGAACAGCAGCGTGAGCGTGTCGTCGGAGTCGGCGGGCCGCTCTTCCCCGGGTCCGGCGACGACGGGGGCCGGTTCGCGCACGGCGACCGTCTCTTCGCGACGCCGCCGGGCGCTTTCGCTGCGCCAGAGGTCGGTCAGCCGGCGGGTGGCGACCGTGATCAGCCAGCTGCGCGGGTGGTCCGGGACGCCTTCGGCCGGCCACTGCTCGCTCGCCGCGAGGAGCGCCTCCTGGACGGCGTCCTCGCACGCGTCGAACTGGCCGTACCGGCGGACGAGCACGCCCAGCACCTGCGGCACCAGCGGCCGCAGGACCTCGGCGACCCCGGTCACGCCATGGGGACTTCGGTTTCGGCGTCGGCGAAGAAGACGACCTCGCGCACCTCGATGCCGAGGCCTTCGACGGCGGCGTCGGGGATCATCGCCGCGAGCTCGACGGCGCGGTCCTTGCTCGCGCACTCCACGAGGTAGTAGCCGGCGAGGAACTCCTTGGACTCCACGAACGGCCCGTCGGTGACGGCCGGCAGTCCCGACCGGACCCGCACGACGGAGCTGTCGGCGACCGCGCCGAGCGCCTGCGTGCTGATCATCTCGCCGGATTCCCTGATCGTGCGGATGAAATCCTGGTGCCCGGTCATGATGGTGTCCATCTCGGCTTCGGAGAGGTTCGCCATCACGTCGGGGTTCAGGTACATCGCCAGCAGGTACTTCACGCCCGCTCCCTTCGTCCGTGCGGATGAACATAGCCGAGGCGGACGTCGCAACCGCGGAGTGGAGCCCCCGCGAGCCCGCCTGCCAGCCTGGACCCGGGCAGTCCCGGACCCAGGAGGGTGGCACCGATGGCCGACGTGTTCACGGACCTGCAGACCGAGACGGAGGCGCTGGCCGAACTGGCCGAACGCCACGGGTACGGTCCCGGCCCGAACATCACCGGGCACTTCGCCCGGTTGACGTCGACCGCGCGGCTGGTCCGGCTCAGCGTCGAAAACCCGGGTGCCTTCGGCGTCACCCCGCAGATCTCGTACGACTCGCTCGACGAGGCCATCCTGATCTGGCTGATCGAGCAGCGGAAGGCCAACGCCCTGCTGGCCGCGGCCCCGCCGGAGCCGGAGCTGCCGTGGAGCGACGGCCCGCTGCGCCCGTCGGTGCTGGCCGCGGCCGTGCTGACCGAGGTCTTCGCCGGCGGCCAGGACATCGCCGACCTGTTCGGCGTCACCCCGCAGCGCGACGACGCCATCGGCCACGTCGCCTACTACGGCGTCCGGACCAGGGACCGCGCCTACCGGCGCCACCAGGAGACGCCACCCGCGAAGCCGTTCCGCTT
Organism: Amycolatopsis sp. cg9; assembly: GCF_041346945.1. Classification (NCBI taxonomy): domain Bacteria; kingdom Bacillati; phylum Actinomycetota; class Actinomycetes; order Pseudonocardiales; family Pseudonocardiaceae; genus Amycolatopsis; species Amycolatopsis sp. cg9. Next base: position 10,428,394 of record NZ_CP166850.1, read on the forward strand.
CGAGCTGGTGGCCCCGTCGGGAGCGCGCTGGGACTTCGGCCCGGAGAACGCGACCGACCGCGTGAGCGGCCCGGCGGAGGACTTCTGCCTGCTGGTGACCGGCCGCCGCTTCGCCGAGGACCTGGACCTGGCGTTCACCGGCCGCCACACCGCCGAATGGCTGGAACTGCTGGAGAGCTGACCGCACGGCCGCGCGCCTGGCGTCACTCGAACGGGGCCGGGTCACCCGCGCCGACGCGCAGGATCTCCGCCTCCCCCGAGGAGAAGTCCACGACGGTCGTCGGCTCCACCCCGCAGTCCCCCGAGTCGAGGACCGCTTCCAGGACGTTGTCGAGCTCTTCCTTGATCTCCCAGCCCTGCGTCATCGGCTCGCCCTCGCCGGGCAGCAGCAGCGTGCTCGACAGCAGCGGTTCGCCCAGCTCGGCGAGCAGCGCCTGGGTGACGCGGTGGTCCGGGATGCGCACGCCGACCGTCTTCTTCTTTTCGTGCATCAGCCGCCGCGGCACCTCCTTGGTGGCGGGCAGGATGAACGTGTAGCTGCCCGGGGTCGCCGCCTTGATCGCGCGGAACACCGAGTTGTCGACGATGACGAACTGCCCGAGCTGGGCGAAGTCCTGGCAGACCAGCGTGAAGTGGTGCCGGTGGTCCAGCTTGCGGATGCTGCGGATCCGGTCGAGCCCGTCCCGGTTCCCCGGCCGGCACCCGAGCGCGAAGCACGAGTCGGTCGGGTAGGCGATCAGCCCGTCGCCGCGGAGGATCTCGACGACCTGGCCCAGCGACCGCTTCTGCGGGTTCTCCGGGTGCAGGTCGAAATAGCGTGCCATGGGCCGAGCCTAGGGTCGCCCGCCCGGACCGGCACGGCGGGGCCGCGTCTCCTAAGTTGCGGTTCCCCGGCCGAACCCTGGGCTCCGGCCCCGGTACCGGCTCACAATCCGCTGTGGGACCAAGCCAGGGAGGACGAGTCATGACGGAGCTGACCGTGCCGGAGCTGGACCGCCCCCGCGTCGTCGCCGGGGCCGAGTACCTGTTCGAGGGTTCGCGGGGCCGCGTTTCGCTGGCCGAACTGTTCGGCGGTCACCAGCGCCTGGCCGTGCACCACCCGATGGCCGACCACAGCGGACCCGCCGACGTGGCGCGGACCGCCGACGTCGCGGCCGCGCTGGACGATCCCGGCCTGCGCCTGGTGCTGGTGTCCCGCGCGCCCTACGCCAAGGTCGCGCAGTACCGGCGGCACCTGGGCTGGGACGTCGCCGCGTTCTCGGCCGCGGGCACCGGGTTCACCGACGACTTCCCCGCGACCCGGCACATCCCCGGTGCCGCGGGCGACGATTCGTGGGACGACGACGAGTCCGGGCTGAGCTTCTTCCGGCTCTCCCAGGGTTCGGTGCTGCACACCGGATCGGTCGCCGTGTCGCGCCTCGACTTCCTCGGTCTGCTCGCCCACGCGTTCGGGTTCCCGCCCGCGCCGGGCGGCCGCTGACCGGCTGTCAACTCCGTTTCCCGGCGTCCGAACGGCCCGCCGGGACCGTTCTGCGCGCTTTCGCACCGTTTTCGGCGCGCTCCCGTGAGTTAGGATCTACCGCACGCCATGCACACCGCGTCCAGGTTCCGGCCTCCCGAGCGGACCGGCCGCCGCGCAGACTCCGGGGGGTCCGCACTGATGTCTCCGGTCGCCGCACTCGAGCCCCCCACCGGGCGCTCAGCGACCGCCGAACCCCGCGGCACGACCGCGGCGGACCGGCGTCCACGACTGGCCACCTACCTGGCGGCGGCCATCGTCGTCGTCGTGGTCGCCGGGTTCGGCGTGGTCGGCGTGGTGAACCTGCTGCCGACGTCGGTCGACGGCTGGCACGCCGTGTACGCGATCGCCGCCGTCGCCGGGCTGCTCGCGATCCAGCTGCTGTGGTTCAGCCGGCCGGGCGCCCAGCTCGACTCGGCGACCAGCCGGGTCCTGCTCGCCGTCGTCGTCGTACTGGCCTACCTGCCCATCCCGACCTTCGGCGTCTACTGGGCGGACATGCCGGACTTCGTCGGCGGCGCGGCGCTGCTCGTGCTGCCGCCCCGGTGGGCCTGGCCGACGCTCGTCACGGTCTGCCTCAGCGTCGTCTTCGTCTACTGGATCTTCGACGCCGCGCCGCTGTCCGCGATCTACAACGGGCTCGCGGCCGCCTTCTACAGCTTCCTGTTCTACCTGCTGGCCCGGCTCGTCCGGCTGGTCAACGAACTGCACCAGGCCCGCACCGAACTGGCCCAGCGCGCGGTCGCGGAGCAGCGCCTCGCCTTCGCCCGCGACCTGCACGACCTGCTCGGGCTGAGCCTGTCCGCGATCGCCCTCAAGGGCGAGCTCGTGCACCGGCTGATGCGCAAGTCCGTGGACCGCGCCAAGGCCGAGCTGGGCGAGATCACCGCCACCGCGCAGCGCACCCTGTCCGACGTCCGCGCGGTGTCCCACGGTTACCGGGAGCTGTCGCTGGAGAAGGAGTCCCGGACCGCCGAGACGCTGCTGTCGGCCTCCGACATCGCCGTGCAGATCCACCTCGACCAGGGCGACCTGCCCGTACAGGCGCGCACGCTGCTCGCGCGGGTGCTGCGCGAAGGTGTCACGAACGTCCTGCGCTACAGCGAAGTCGAGCACTGCGAGATCGACGTCCGGCACCACGACGGCAAGGTCACCCTCGAGATCGTCAACGACGGGGTGACGGCGGACGACCCCGCGCTCGGCCCGGACAGCAAGCTGACCGCCCTGCCCGACGAGGTCGCCGCGCTCGGCGGCACCGCGACCGTGAAGACCGGCGCGGACGGCCGCTTCCGGCTGCGCGTCGACCTCCCGGTACCCGACCGGACGGTGCGGTCCGCCGCGCCCGAAACGGAGCGGTCGGCGAGCGACTCGAAGCGGATCCGCTGGCTGCTGCCGGCGTGCATGGCCATCATGGGGTGCGGCGCGACCGTGCACGTGCTCCAGCTGACCACGCAGGCGTGGCAGGTGGCGCTGGTGGTCGGCTGCGTGGTGGCGCTGCTGGCCCTGCAGTTCTCGTACTTCAACCGGCCGTTGACGCAGCTGCGGTCGGTGCAGAGCTACGGCATGCTCTTCGTCCAGATCTGCCTGACCTACCTGCCGCTGCTGCCGCTGGGCGCGAACTGGGTCAGCGTGCCCGGGTTGCTGATCGGGACCGGGCTGCTGGTCCTGCCGCCGGTGGCGGGCTGGGCGTTCTTCGCGGTCAACATCGCGGCCTACGCGGAGATCCAGCGGTTCTCCGGCGCGGACGTCACCTCGACGGTCTTCTACACCGCCGCGACCGTGATGACCGGGCTGGCCGTGTTCGGGCTGCTGTGGCTGGTGCGGCTGGTCACCGAGCTCGACATCACCCGGCGCCGGCTGGCCGAGATGGCGCTGGCCGAGGAACGCCTGCGGTTCGCCCGCGACCTGCACGACCTGCTCGGCATGAGCCTGTCCGCGATCGCGCTGAAGAGCGAGCTGACCGCGCGGGTGCTGCCGCTGGACCGCGACCGCGCCGCCGAGGAGCTGACCGAAGTCCTCGGCCTGACGCGGCAAGCCCTTTCCGACGTCCGGTCGGTCGCCAGCGGCTACCGCGAGCTGTCCCTCGACAGCGAGTCGCGCACCGCGAAGTCCGTGCTGGTGGCGGCCGACGTCCGGGTGCGGATGGAGATGCTCGAGGACGACCTGCCGATGCCGGTGCGGACGGTGCTGGCCGTCGTCCTGCGCGAAGGCGTCACGAACGTCCTGCGGCACAGCCGGGTCGAGAGCTGCGAGATCGCGATGCGCCGCATGGACAACGGGATCTGCCTCGACATCGTCAACGACGGCGTCGAGCGCAACGGCGACGGGCCCCGCTCCGCCCGCCAGGAGCCCGGCGCGGCCGGGGCGCCCGCGGCGCCGGCAGAACCCGCGGTGCCCGCACCGCGGCGCCCGGACACCGTCGTCACCCCGCGGGACACCTCGCCGGGCAGCGGGATCGGCAACCTGTCGCACCGGGTCACCGACCTCGGCGGTGAACTCACCGCCGGGGTCGAGCCGGACGGGCGCTTCCGGCTGCGCGTGGTCGTACCGGTCTGAACCACGAGAATACTGGTCTGCACCTTTTGGTCCGGACCAGTTTCTTCGCGGCTCAGAGCCAGCCGGACTCTTCCGCGATGCGGATGGCGTCGACCCGGTTGCGGGCGTTGAGCTTCGCGACGATGGTCGTCAGGTAGTTCCGGACCGTGCCGGCCGACAGGTACAGGCGCGCGGCGACTTCGACGGTCCCGTAGCCCTGCGCGGTCATCCGCAGCACGTCGAGCTCGCGGCCGGTGAGCGGGCAGTCCACCGTGTCCCAGGCGGCCAGCGCCAGGTCCCCGTCGACCATGCGGCGGCCCGCGAGGACCCCGCGCACGGCGTTGGCCAGCTTGTCGGGCGGGGCGTCCTTCAGCAGGAACCCGCCCACCTTGGCGTCCAGGGCGCGCCTGAGCGTCCCGGGCCTGCCCAGGCTGGTCAGGATGAGGGTCCGGCACTCCGGGAGCTGCTCGTGCAGCTCACCGGCCGCGGTGAGCCCGTCCTTGCCCGGCAGGTCGATGTCGATGACCGCCACCTGCGCCTGCTTGGCCCTCGCGGTGGGCAGGATCTCCAGCCCGGACGCGACCTCCGCGACGACCTCGATGTCGGGCTCCAGCCGCAGCAGGGCGACCAGCGCGCCCCGCACGATGTGCATGTCCTCGGCAACCAGCACTCTGATCACGGGTGCCTCCGCACTCACGATTCCCCAGAAGCTCAGTTAAACATTCTGCTTGACGAATCGGTTGCACCATTCGGGCACCACTTTGCCGCTACTGCCGCGGGAATACACCGGGTCAGGTAAGTACCAGGTTAAAAATGCCACCTGGCGACCGGACGGCTACCGGCCGTGACGAGCGGACCGGCGGTACGGTTGGAAACTCCCCGGCCGGCGAGAGTGGACACTCGGGCCCTCCACATGCGACGAGCCGGTCGCGGCGGACACGGGAGGCATCCGTCGAGACCGGCTCGGCACCCTCAGGAACAGGGCAAACACCCCTCAGGCTGCTTCGAGGAGGTCCATGTTGCAGATGGTGCCCATGACGGGGCGGACGTCGGCGCCGCGGTTGCTCCACTGCTCGAAGCGGTCGATGGCCAGATCGGTCGCGGTCTTCTCGAACTCGATACCCATATCGGCGAAAAGTGCGCGGACGTCAGCGGAAACCTGTGCGGACATTTTTTGCTCCCAGTGGCGAAGATGAATGCTTCACGTGACATAAATCGTCGCCGAACGACGCTGGGACAGCCAGTGCCCGCATCATCGGGGCACTGTGGCTTACACATGGTCCGTGCGGTTCCGGAGCAGACTCCGAACGGACTAACAAGAAGTCGAATCATGAGCGGATCACGCCGATTTCGTGACCAAGCGCGGTCGGCCGGATGCGCTTTGCTATCACCGGCACGGGTGACACACGTCCGGTGCACGTCGGCTACCCGCTCCGAACCCCCACAAACAGGGCATGTGCAAAACGCATGTCGACCACCGGTGAAATCCACGTCGACCGGTGCACAGAGCACTTAAGAAGTAGACGGCAACGGATCTACAGTTTTAGCCGGAATCAATTCCCGCTCCGGGTGCCTTCGCCGGGAAGGCGATCGGGCGGCACTCCTCGACCGGAAGGACGGCCACCATGGATGAGATCGTCCGGCAAGCCGTGGCACGAGCGATCGTGACCATGCGAGACAACCTGGGCGAGCGGCTCACGATCGACGACCTCGCCCGCGCGGCCATGTTCAGCAAGTTCCACTTCACCCGCGTGTTCCTGCGGGTCACCGGGCTCTCGCCCGGCCGGTTCCTCTCGGCCCTGCGGCTGGCGGAAGCGAAACGCCTGCTCGCGACCACCGTGATCTCGGTGGCCGACATCAGCCACCAGGTCGGGTACAACAGCGTCGGCACCTTCAGCGCGCGGTTCAGCGGCAGCGTCGGCATCTCGCCGTCCGGGTACCGCCAGCTGCACGGCATGGCGCCGCGGATCGCCGACCGGCAGGCCGAGCCGGGCTCGGGCGCCACGGTGCGCGGGCAGCTGCGCCTCTCGTCGCCGGCCGATGTCGGACCGGTGTTCATCGGGCTCTTCAGCGCCCGCATCGCCGAGGGCACCCCCGCCCGGCACGTGGTCGTGCCCGGTCCCGGGCCGTACGCGCTGGCCGACGTTCCGCTCGGGTCATGGTACGTGCTGACCCACGCCTTCGGCACCTGCGCGCTGGACGGCAACCAGGCGCTGCGGCCGTTCACCGGCCTCACCGGCCCGGTGCACATCCAGCGCGGCGTCACGGCGAGCCTGGCCGACGTGCGGCTGCGCCCGCGCCACGGCTTCGACCCGCCCGTCCTGCTGGCCCTCCCGGACCTGCGCCAGGCCGCGGTTTCGCGTTCGCTGGCGAGCTGAACGAAGCACTGGGGATGCGCCGCCCGCGGTCCGCGGGCGGCGGGAAGACTGGGGATGAGCCCGCGGCCGTTCGGCCCAACCTGCCGTCATCGGCCGCGGGATTGCGGGCACCCGCCTATCTCGGGTAAGTGCGCGGGAATTGAGGGGACATTCTCCCCGGGTGCGCGATCGGGGTTTCCCTTCCGCGAAACTCCGGCGTCGCCGGGCAATGGCGTACAATTACCGTTCGGAGTCGTCGGACTGGGGTGCGAGGTACCGTCGTGATCAAGGTGTTGCTGGCCGAGGACATGCACATGGTCCGCGGCGCGCTCGTCGCCTTGCTGAACCTCGAATCCGACATCGAGGTCGTCGCCGAGGTGTCCACGGGGGACCAGATCCTGCCCGCCGCGAAGGCGGCCCAGCCCGATGTCGCGATCATCGACATCGACCTGCCGGGCAAGGACGGCCTGTCCGCCGCGATCGAAATCCACGAGAGCCTGCCGGACGTCCACACGCTGATCCTGACCAGCCTCGGCCGGCCGGGCACGGTCCGCCGGGCGCTGGACGCCAAGGTGAACGGCTTCCTGCTCAAGGACGCGCCGTCGGACAAGCTGGCGAACGCGGTCCGGTCGGTCGCGATCGGACGCCGGGTCATCGACAGCGAACTGGCGCTCGCCGCCTGGGAAACCGACGACTGCCCGCTGACCCCGCGCGAGATCGAGATCCTCTCGCTGGCGGCCCGCGGGCGCACGGTCGCCGACATCGCGTCCGAGCTGTTCCTGTCGGCGGGCACGGTCCGCAACTACCTGGCCGCCGTGGTGACGAAGCTGAACGCCCGCAACCGGGTCCACGCCATCCGCATCGCCACCGAAGCCGAGTGGCTCTGACCGCACCGGTCCTGGAAAGCGCTTTCGCCCGCCTCCACCACGAGCACCCCAATGTGGCGTTCGGTGCGTCCAGCGCACCCAATGCGGCGTTCGGTGCGTCCAGCGCACCCAATGCGGCGTTCGGTGCGTCCAGCGCACCCAACGCCACATTGGGGTGCTTGGGGCGGTGGGGAGGCGGGGCGGGGTCAGCTCGCCCGGGGGCGTTCGCGGCGCACCGACCCGACCGGGATGGCGACCAGGAGGCGGTGGGTGCCGTCCGGGCCCACTTCCGTCGTCAGCGTGCCGTTCATGGCCTCCACGCGGTCGCCGAGGTTGCGCAGCCCCGCTCCCGAGCCCTCGCCGCCGCCCGCGCCGTTCGCGCCGTCGTTGACGATCTCCAGCCAGGCCGTGCCGTTCTCCGTGCTCACCGAAAACGCGCACCAGCTCGCGGTGCTGTGGCGCACCACGTTCGTCACGCCTTCGCGCAGCACCGTCCCCAGCGTCGTGGCCACCGGCGGCGGCAGCTCGCCGATGCCGGAGCGGGCGACCGTCACGCGGGTGCCCGCGGCGCTCAGCACCTCCGCCGCCGCGCGGCACTCCTCGTCCAGCGACAGCTCGCGGTAGCCGGCCGCGATCGTGCGGACGTCGGCCAGCGCGCGCCGGGACATCACGAGCAGCTCCGCCAGTTCCGCCTTGGCCAGCTCCGGTTTGCCGGGCACCAGGCGATCCACGAGTTCACCCTTGAGGGTGATGGCCGAAAGGCTCAATCCCAGCAGGTCGTGGAGGTCGCGGGAGAACCGCATGCGCTCCTCGGCGATGGTCCGGCGCTTCAGCTCGCACACCTCCTTCGCCCGCCCGGCGACCACCCGCGCGGCCGTCGCGAGCCCGAACAGCGACAGCGCCGCCACGCCGGCCGACACCGCGCTCCCCAACCCCGCTTCCAGCAAGCCGGCGGGCCAGCCCGGCACCGCCGAAACGACCCCGGCCACGACGCACGCGAGCAGCGCCCAGGGGACCGCTCTGGCCGGCGGGGCCACCAGCAGCAAGCCGCCGGCGAAGAACCCGCCGGCGGTGCTCCACGGCTCTCCCAGCGGCAGCAACGGCCCGAATCCCAGGACGGCCTGCGCGGTCAGGGCCAGCCAGGGGCGCCGGACGCGGCCACGGGCGAACCAGAACAGGTGCCCGGCCACCAGCCCCGCCGCGCACGCCAGCGCGGCCAGCCGGAGGAACCAGGGCGCCGCACCGGTCAGCACCGGCAAGACCGCCAGCACCGCCACGCCGACGGCGGCCACGGCCTGCGCGCCGAGCACGAGCGCGCGGGAATCCCGCCGCTCGTCCGCGACCTGCGTGGCCTGCCTCCGAAACCGCAGCCCACGCACCCGCACCGGATAAACCACGGCCCCTCCCGCGTCACCCCGCACCCCAGAGCACCAAGGTAACAGGGCGGCGCCCGGATTCAGGGGGTCAACCGACCCCGGGGAAGTCGAGGACGCACTCGCCGACGCTCACTTCGGCGGGCCACTCCAGTTTCAGCGACCGGTCGACGCGGTCGCCGGCGTCCACCGGCACGGCGTGCGCGGCGAGCCCCATCGCCTTCGCCGTGAGGTACAGGACTTGCTGGAGCGCGCCGACGTGCAGCAGCGTCGTCGCGTACGCGGCGCTGCCGAGCACCCAGGCGATCCGCGACATCCGCGCGGTCATCGTCAGCAGCACCGACGGCCGGCGGTGGCTGCCGGCGCCGATCATCGCCAGGTCGAGCAGGCCGTCCAGGGCCACCGCGTCGTCGTTGATGAGCGTCAGCGTGTGCCACAACGGGTCGTAGTGGTAGATCCCGCGCCCGAGCCCCGCGCACCGGTTGATGGCGACGTAGATTTCGAGCTCGTACAGGCAGGCGACGCTGAAGTACGGCCGTTGGGACGCCTCGTGGCCGGGCCCGCCGGGCAGGTACGTCGGCCCGATCGAGCGCACCCGCGCGGCGCGGAAGAGGAACTCCCCGATCTGCTCGGCCGACAACGCGCGCTCGGTGACCTCGGGGCACACGTGGTCTTCCTCGAGCAGCGAGCTCAGCGTCGGGTCGGTCGCCTTGAGCGCCGCCGCGTCGGGGCGGTGCAACGGGAAGGTCGGGCCCGCGGTGATCTGCTTGACCACCGGCGGCTCGGCGCCGGTCCGGCGCGGCCCCGGTTCCGAGGACCCGCCCTTCTGCCACGTCCGGCTGCGCGCGTGGAACATCAGGTCGTCGGGCGACCAGGCGGCGAGGTCGTCGTCGCCGTCCTCGGCGAACTCCGCCCAGTCGTCGGCCGCCAGCACCACGCCGGACGCCACCAGGAACGCGGCGATGTCGCCCACCACCGCTTCGGCCAGCCCGGTGGTCTCGGCGACCTGCGCGACGGTGACCGGCCGGGCGAGCGACGACGCCACGGTCACCGCGGCCGGGCGCAGCAGCGCGACCCGGTACCGGGCGCGCGGCGACTCGAGCAGCAGCCCGCCGCCGTCCGGCCGCATCGCCGAGAACCGCGAAAGCTTGATGAGCCGCCCGGGCGGCACCGGATCGGTGGGGAAGACCGGGTACTGCGTAACCGGGATCGCCGACAGCAGGGGCCCGCGGCCGTCGTTGAGCGCCAGCGAGTGCACGACCGAGCCGGACAGCCGGTTCAAGGCCTTGCGCAGCGCGCCCGCCCAGGCTTCGGCGCCGCCGGTCGCCGACGAGGCGAGGTTGCCCATCGAGACCGGGCCGAGCACCATCCGGCCCAGTGATTCGCGGACCGGCCCGGGGATGCCCGCCAGTTCGTACTCACCCCACCAGGTGATCGCGACGATCGTGTCGTCGTCCCCCGCCTCCAGCAGGGTGTCTTCGGTGAGGGACCAGAGCCGGACGGTCTCCGGGATCCCCTCCGGGTGGTCTGCAGGCAAGGCCAAACTCCTCAGGCGAACAACGAACACCGAGCTCCCGCACGGGGCGCTCAGAGGAACATCGGGAACGGGTTGAGCCGCTCGTACGGCGTCGGCGTCTCGAGCCTGCCCAGCGCGACCGGCACGTCGAACAGCCGGCCGGGGGCGAACCGGGCCCAGAAGGGGCGCAGGCCCGGGACGAGCACCTTGACCACGGGGATCCCGACGTCCGGGCGCGTCTGGTCGAGCACCAGCAGTTCCAGGCCCGCGCGGTCGAACACCCGCCCCAGCGCCTCGACGTCGTCGCGGACGTCGGGCCGGTTGACGAACGGGAAGTCCGCGGCGGTCCGCATCCGCTGCCCCGCCGCCGGCCGCAGGTACGGCTGGTTGGCGACGGTCGCGTAGGCGAGCCAGCGCCGCGCGTCCGGGTCGTCGAGCCCGTGGCCGCCTTCCTGCACGACCGGCAGCATCTGGTTGAGCTCGGTCACCGCGCGGCGCACCGCGATCCGCGGGTCCAGGTGCGCGCCGAAACCCATCATGATGTCTTCGTGCGGGCCGTCGGTCCGCCGCGAAAGCGCGACGGTCACCGGGACCCCCAGGTCGGAGGTCACGTCGAGGACCCACAGCTCGCGGCCGATCGCCGCGTAGTTGCCCGCCATCTCCTCCAGCCACGCGTCGGCGAAGGACGCGAGGTCGACCCCCGGCACCGGCGTCCGGTTGTACCACCACAGCGCCACGGCGTCGCGTTCGACGAGTTCGAGCGCGCCCTGCAGGATCGCGTCCTCCAGGCTGCTGCCCGCCGCCGCGCCGTTCGAGTCGGCGCGCACCCCGCGCGCCGCGCTCTCCCGCGGGGTCCCGTAGTACAGGTAGGACGTCGGCAGCAGGCGGCGGCGCCCGGACGGCGACCACACCGGCGTCCAGTCGGTGCGGGCCGCCGGGTCGAACGGCTCGGGGACGTGCTGGAAGTCGGCGTGCGCGCGGTTCCAGGCAAGGCGGTCGACGTACTGCCGGCCGGCGAAGAGCATGCAGGCGTTGGGGTGGACGGCTTCCTCGCCCAGCTCGTCGTAGGAGCCGCGGATGCGCAGCTCGTCGCCCTGGAAGTTGCCGGAGAACCGTTCCGCCGCCTCGCAGAGCGCGCTGACCTCCGCGTCGAGCGGGCTGACGCCCTTGCCGCCGTTCTCGCAGCGCAGCCCGGCGCGCAGCGCGGCCATCCCGGTGATGCCGCGGGCGACGTTGGGCCCGGAGCGGTAGGCGTTGGCGAACGGCGGCGCGGCCGGGTCCGGCTGGATCTCCTTGATGATCCCGGTGACCGGGCTGATCAGGTGCCGGTGCCGTTCGAGCATCTGCGACGGCGTGGCCGTGCGGTGCCCGCCGCCCCCGGTGGTCGCCTTCTTGGCCGGCCGCAGCGTCACCGGGCGGACCGAACGCCACGCGACCTGCCACGGGTCGCCGCAGCCGGGGCACTGCGGCCGGCGGCGCAGCTCGTGCAGCCGGCCCTGCAGGTCCAGCGTGTCGAGCGTCCAGACGCACTGCTGGCCGTGGTAGCGGTACCCGGCCACCCACTTGGCCGCCTCCAGCGCGACGAGGTGCGCCGCGGCCGAGGTCAGCGGCGGCAACGCCGGCATCGGGCGGCGCGCCGGCCCGGCGTGGCCCAGCTCCTCCTGCACGCACGCCTCGGCGTGCCGGTGGCCCCACAGCCGGTGGGTCAGGCAGTGCCAGCAGGCGCCGGCCGGCTGCAGCACCGGGCCGATCCACACCTGGGCGCCGAACGGGCGCGCCAGGAGCCACGGCCGCCCGGCCCGCCGGTGTTCGGCGTCGACCACGGCCAGCCGCGGGTCGAGGTAGTCGGCGCACAGCACGACCGAGAGATCGGCGGCACCCTCGTCCGCGCGCACCACCCCGAGCCCGGCACCGGCGAGCGCCCGCTCGACCGCACCGGGGTCGACCCCGTCGGCGCTGTCGCCGACCGCCGTCAGCCGCACGGTGCCCTGCCGTGCGGCCACGAGGTCGGCGTCCACGCCGCACGCGTCCCAATAGGCCAGCGCGCGTTCGTCGCCGAGCCGGTCTTCGTCGCTCTGGCTGCGCAACGTCACCAGCCCGGCGTCGACCAGTTGCGCCAGCAGCGCGGCGACCTCCTCCGGGGCCATGCCACCGGGCCGGTCCCGCAGGAGCCGGTCCAGGTCGTGCTTGCCGTCCAGGAGCGCCGCGAGCGACTCGATCTTCGCCCCGCGCATCGCGATCACGCCCTGCTCGGAGAACAGGTACGCCCCTTTGCCCGCCCTGACCTCGGCTCGCAGGTGGCGGCGGAAGGCCGGGGCCCGCGTCGGGGTCGCGCCGCCGTCTTCCGGGACCCGTGCGTTGACAGCTGTCGTGCGCATGGGCTCTCCTGCCGGTAGCCGGGTGGGGCGGGACGAGAACTTGAATCCTGCTCCACGCGAGGTCTACTCAGCCAGTGCGGCAAACACGGAGAAGTCATGCAAAACGCATGGGTTGACATGGGAAACGCATGGTGGGCCGGTGCGGGACTCACTGGCCGCGCACCGCGCTGAACCGTCACCGTAGACAGCGACGCCCGCGGCGGATTGGTGCGTCACGGGGCACCGTATCCGACCTCGCGGCCCTGCGCGATTCGGGGGTGGTGCCCGATCTGGCACCCCGAGACAAGTGAGGACCCGAGTATGCCTACCTCTGCTCGCACCTACGGACAGTTCTGCGGCCTGGCCCGGGCGCTCGAGATCGTCGGCGAGCGCTGGTCGCTGCTCGTCGTCCGTGACCTCATGCTCGGCCCGAAGCGGTTCACCGACCTGCAGCGCACCCTGCCGCGCATCCCGGTGAGCATCCTGACTTCGCGGCTCAACGAGCTCGAAGAGTCGGGTGTGGTCCGGCGCCGCGTGCTGTCGCAGCTGGACGGCGGCATCGTCTACGAGCTCACCGAGTACGGCACCGAGCTCGACCACATCGTGCTCGACCTCGGCCTGTGGGGCTCGCGGTCGCTGACCTACCCGAAGCCGGACGAGGTCTTCACGCTCGACACCGCGATCATCTCGCTCTACACGACCTTCCAGGAGGAGGCCGCCACGGGCGTGCACGTCAACTACGAGCTGCACCACCCCGGCGACATGGTCGTGCACGCGATGGTCGACGACGGCGCGCTCAAGGCGTCCGCGGGCGCGCTGCCCGCCGCCGACCTGGTGATCGAGCCGCAGGGGCCGGCGCTGCTGGACCTGCTGAACGGCAACCTGTCGGCGCCGGACGCGATCGCCAGCGGCAAGGTCCGCGTCGAGGGCGACCCGGCGCACCTGGATCTGTTCACCCGCCTGTTCCGCGTCCCGCCCGCGCCCGACCGCCCGACCGGCCTCGTCGCGCACTGACGATCCGCGCCGCGGGCCCGCCCCGCGGCGCGCACTCGGCCGACCGGCGCAGTTTCCCTGGTGGAATGCGCAATCCGGAGTAACGGATCACGGCTCGCGGACGGCTATCGTCTACGCACACCTTTCGACTTCGGAAGACCTGGGGTTCGCATGTCGACGTCCGAAATCACCCGCCCTGCCGGGTTCCTGGGCAGTCTCAACAGCCGCTACCACAACCGCGCGCTCGCGGTGTTCATGCTGGTCGTGATCGCCCACTGGGCCGAGCACATCGTCCAGGCCGTGCAGATCTACGGGCTCGGCTGGCCCACCTCGAAGGCCCGCGGCGTGCTCGGCATGCCGTTCCCGTGGCTGATCTCGCAGGAGTGGCTGCACTACGGCTACGCGCTGGTGATGCTGGTGTTCCTGTGGGTGCTGCGGCACGGCTTCGCGGGCCGCTCGCGCCAGTGGTGGAACCTCGCGCTGGGCATCCAGTTCTGGCACCACATCGAGCACCTGCTGCTGTTCATCCAGGCGCAGAGCGGCTGGCGGCTGGCCGGGCAGAAGGTGCCCACCAGCATCATCCAGCTGCTGGTGCCGCGCGTGGAGCTGCACCTGTTCTACAACACGATCGTCACCATCCCGATGATCGTCGCGGTCATCCTGCACCGGCGCGCTTCGGCCGCCGAGCGCGAGATCACCGGCTGCTACTGCGGCGCGCCGAAGCAGCCCGAGCTCGCCGCGTCGTGAAACGCGCGCTGGCGCTGCTGGCCTTCCTGGCCGGCTGGCTGCTGCTCGGCGCCACTCCCGCTTCGGCGCACGTCGAAGTCGTCTCGTCGACCCCCGGGGACGGCGCCCGCCTCGGCGCGGCGCCGTCCCTGGTGTCGGTCACGCTGTCGGAGAACGTGGGGATCCAGCCCGGGTCCATCAAGGTCGTCGACCTCACCGGCAAGCAGGTGGACTCCGGTCCGGTGTTCCAGCCCGGCGAGGACGCCGAACAGCTCGCGGTGAAGCTCCAGCCGGGTCTGCCCGACGGCAGCTACCTGGTCGAATACGCGTTCGTGTCGGCCGACTCCCACCCGGTCCGCGGCACGTTCGCGTTCGTGGTCGGCACCGGCCCCCTGGTGACGTCGGCGGGCGCGGTGTCCGCGGCCACGGGCACCGACGGCGTCGTCGACGCGGCCTCGACGTCGGTGCGCTGGCTCGCCTACCTCGGCGTCGTCCTCCTCGGCGGCACGGCGTTCCTGGTCCTGTGCCGCCCGGCGGGCCGCACCGACCGCCGGGCCCGCCGCCTCCTCGGCACCGGCGCGGGCCTGGTCGCGGCGGCCACCGTGGCGGCCTTCGTGCTGCAGGGCCCGTACGCGGCCGGGCGGGGCATCGGCGCGGTGTCCGACACCGGGCTGCTGGCGGACACGCTGCGCGTCGCCTACGGCAAGCTGCTGCTGCTCCGGCTGGTGGCGGTGGCCGTGCTGACGCTGCTGCTGCCCCGGTTGCTGCGGCCCGGGCTGCCGGACAAGCTGCGCGCCCGCTACGAGAACCTGACGATGGTGACGGGCTTCGTCCTCCTGCTGACGTTCTCGGCCACCGGCCACCCGGTGACGGACCCGGTCATGTTCGTCTCGGTCACGGCGGACCTCGTCCACTTCGGCGCGATCGCCGTCTGGGCGGGCGGCCTGGTCCAGCTCGCCCTGTGCCTGTACCGCCCGGCCCCGGACGAAGACCTGGTCCCGGTGGCGACGCGGTTCTCCCGCATCGCGGCGGGCGCGGTGACGGCGGTCGCGATCAGCGGCGCGATCCTGGCGCTGCGGATCATGCCGACGCTGTCCGCGCTGTGGACGACCGGGTTCGGCCTGCTCGTGCTGCTGAAGATCGCCGGGCTGGCGGCGCTGCTGGCGGTGGCGAGCCGGTCGCGGGCGGCGGTCCGGCGGAGCCTGACCGAGCCGGCCGGGGGCACGACGAAGACGGTGACGGCGAACCTGCGCCGCCTGCGCGCGGCGGTGGCGATCGAGGTCCTGCTCAGCGTGGTGGTGCTGGCCTTGGCGGCCCTGCTGACGGTCACCCCGCCCGGCGGCTGACATGACGTCCGATCGCGCTCAGCTCCCGGGTCGGGGCGGGGGCACGAACGGTCCCCAGGTGAACGCCGGGAGCCAGCGGGCCGGGGCCGCGCTCCAGTCCAGGGCCGCGAGCTGGCTCACCGACCGGCGTCCGGCCAGCGCCCGGTAGAGCTCGTGGGCCGGGGCGGTCACCGACACCCCGGGCCGTCCCGGGCCCGCCGTCCAGGCCGAGCCGCCCGTCGTGCGGAGCCGGACCGGCGGCAGGCCGCGCCCGGCGATCGAGCCCGAAAAGCCGCGGACCAGCACGTCGAAGCTCGGCGCCCAGGCCAGGTGCTCGACCGGCGGCGGGACGCCGAGGGCCGCGCGCAGGTCCAGTTCGTGGGTGTAGGCGTCCATCACCAGCACTTCGCCGCTGCGCCCGCCCGCGTCGGCGAGGCGCCGGTCGAGTTCGTCGCCGATCTCGTCCCAGCGGTCGAGCAGCGCGGGGACCTCGAGCGGTCCCGGCGGCGGCAGCGTGCCGCCGTGGCGCGCGAGGACGCCCTCGGCCTTCTCGAGAACGTGGGCGAGCAGGTCCGTGACCGTCCACTTCGGACACGCCGGGACCGCGCGGCGGTGCGTGCCGGGCCGCCCGTCGAGCAGGGCGCGGACGTGACGCCGCACCTCCGGGTAACCCACGAAGTCCGGCGCCGGGACCGGCCGGGTCGCTGTCACGAGCTCACCTCACCCTGGCACGATCGGGGCTGTCGGACCAGTATCCCCTGGTGACGGCCTCGCGGTTCTCCTCGCGTGCCGTCGGCCGACGAGAGAGGAGGTCGTGACCTTGCCCACACTGTGGTCCACGTCGGCGCAGTGGGAGCTGCTACCGCCGGTGCTGCTCGCGCTCGTGCTGAGCGTCGCCATCGGGCTCGAACGCGAGGCCGGCATGAAGGCCGCCGGGCTGCGGACGCACAGCCTGGTCGGCGTCGGGTCGGCCGTGTTCATGCTGGTGTCGAAGTACGGGTTCGCCGATCTGCTCGGCCTCGACCACGTCTCGCTGGACCCGTCGCGGATCGCCGCGCAGATCGTGTCCGGCATCGGCTTCATCGGCGGCGGCCTGATCTTCGTCCGCCGGGACGCGGTCCGCGGCCTGACCACGGCGGCGACGATCTGGGTCACCGCGGCGGTCGGCACCGCGTGCGGCGCCGGGCTCCCGGTCCTCGCCGCCGGCACGACCATCGCGCACTTCGTGGTGACCCGCGGCTTCCCGCCGCTGCAGCGGTTCGTCGCGCGCCACCGGCGGCAGCCGCCGGTCCTGCAGCTGAGCTACCTCGACGGCCACGGCGTCCTGCGCGCGGCACTGGCCGCGTGCACCGGACGGGGCTGGTCGGTGCAGCACGTCGACGTCGACCACGAGTCGCTTTCCGAGGAGGGGCAACGGATCGCGGTCGTCACCCTGCGCCTCGACGGCCGCGGTGATCTCTACGACCTGGCCGCCGAACTCGCGGAACTGCCCGGCGTCCGAAGCACGTCCACCGGCGCCGGGGAACCGCTCGACGAATGATCACCCGCCCGGGCAGCGCGCGGCGGCGGGTTTGCGGCACACTGGGGTGCACACCGGATTCCCCGGCACGGCAAGGAAAAGGTGCGGCCGAGGAAAAACCATCCAATTCGGAGGTGAGGCATGGCCCCCGGCGGTGGCGAGGACGTGGCCCGATTCGACCTGGCGTGGCGCGGGTTCAACCGCGCACAGGTCAAGGAATACGTCGAGTGGGCCGAGGCCGAGATCCGCAGGCTCACCGCCGAACGCGACGCAGCGCGCCGGCGCGGAGCCGAGCTCGCGGAGCGGAACGGTGAGCTCCACGTGAAGATCGACCGGATCAGCCGCACCCCGATCGCCCCGGACGCCCTCCAGGAGCGCTCGCGCCGGATGATCGAGCTGACCCGCGAAGAGGCGACCGAAATCACCGCGCGCGCAACGGAAACCGCGACGCGCATCCACCGCGAAGCGGAGGCGGAGGCCGTCCGGCTGACCGCGGAGGAACGCCGCCTGGTCGCCGAGGCGGAAGCCGAACGCGACCGGCAGCGCGCCGAGCACGAGGAACTGATGCGCGCGGCCGAGCAGCAACGCCGCGAGCTCGACGAAGCGGCGGCGCACCGCCGAGCCGAGCTGGAAGAGGACCACAAGCGCGCGATGACGGTCCGCCGCGCGGAGGCGATGCGCGAACTGGCGGACCAGGAAGCGGCCGCCCGCACGAAGGCGGACCAGCTGATCACCGAGGCGACCCAGCGCGGAGAAGCGCTGGTCGGCGTGGCCGAACGCGAGGTCGCGGCGCTGAACGAGGTCCGCGACAAGCTGCACGCGAGCCTGACGGGCTGCCGGACGCTCCTGACGGAAGCAGCGGTGGCCCTGGACGACCGGCCGCCCCCGTTCGACCCGGAAGCGACGTTGCCGATGCCGATGTCGAAGAGAGTGCCGGTCCAGCGCCGCTCACCAGCGGACAACCTCGCCGACCCGGTCAGCTGACGTTGACGCACGCCGTGGCTGGTGGCTTGTGGTGGGGTCGCGAATGACTCATTCGGGACCGCGCCGCCCCAGCCAGCTGACGTTGACGCACGCCGGCGCTGGCGGCTTGTGATGGGGTCGCGAATGACTCATTCGGGACCGCGCCGCCCCAGCCAGCTCACTCTGGCCCCCGCGGCAGCCGGTCGCTCATGGCGGGGTCGCCAATGACCCATTCGCGACCTCACCGACCCAGCCAGCTCACCCTGACCCCCGCGGCGGCCAACGGCTCATGGCGTGGTCGCGAATGAGTCATTCGGGACCACCAACGTCGCGAATGACTCATTCGCGACCTCGCCGACCGACCCTGACCCGCGCGGTCGCGGGCGGCTCGTGGTGGGGGTCGCCAATGACCCATTCGCGACCACCCCGACCCAGCCCCAGCACACCGCTCAGCGCCCAACCAGCGACCCCGGCGACCCCAGCGACCCCGCCAACCCCGGGCGCACTCCCTTGACCGACACCGTCCCCTTCACACCACGCCGCGTGTCCGCCCTGGTCGCCGCCGTCCTCACGCTTGCCGCGGCCACCACGCTCGCCAACCGCGTCCTGCCCGGGTGGGCCTACCCCCTCTGCGGCCTCGCCGCCGCCCTCGTCCTCGTCGGGCTCGCCCGCGCGGCCGGCTGCACCTCGCGGGACCTCGGCCTGAGCACCCTCCGCCGCCCCGCGCTCGTCGGCCTGGCCGGTGCCGCGCTCATCGCCGTCGTCTTCGGGGTCGCGCTCGCCGTCCCGGCCCTCCGCACCGTCTACCAAGACGGGCGCGTCGGCGACCCCGACCTCGGCCAGCTGCTCTGGCTGACCTGCGGCCGCATCCTGTTCGGGACCGTGCTCATCGAAGAGGTCGCCTTCCGCGGCGTCCTTCCCGGGCTCTTCGGCGCGACCGACGACCGCTGGCGCTGGCCGCCCATCCTCTGCTCGGCCGCGCTCTTCGGGCTCTGGCACGCCCTCCCCGCGCTCGCCATCGGCCGCAACGCCGCGGTCCACGCCGTGTTCGGGGCGACTCCCGTCGTGGTGCTGCAGGTCCTCGCCATGGCCGCGGCGGGCGTCGCCGGGGTGTTCCTGCACTGGTGGCGGCACGTCGGCCGGGGTGTGCTCGCCTCCGTGATCGTGCACTTCACGACCAACGCCGGCGGCCTCACCCTCGCCGTGCTGGCGAAATAGCTAAGAGCGAACCAGCCGCGCGATCGCGTCCGATGCCTCGCGCACCTTCAAGTCCGCTTCCTCGCCGCCCGCCGCCGCTGCCTGGACGACGCACGTCGCCAGGTGCTCGTCGAGCAGCTCCAGCGAGAAGGACTGCAGTGCCTTCGTCGCCGCCGACACCTGGGTCAGGATGTCGATGCAGTACTTGTCCTGTTCGACCATGCGCTGCAGCCCGCGGATCTGCCCTTCGATCCGGCGCAAGCGCTTGAGATAGGCCTCTCGTTCCGTGCTGTAACCCGTCATCGCCCACCTGTCCCCTCGTCCGCGTCCCTGACCACCGACTATACCCTCCGGGGGTTCAGCGGAAGCGGCGCAACCGGAGGCTGTTGCTCACCACGAAAGCCGACGAACACGCCATCGCCGCACCCGCGATCATCGGGTTCAGCAGGCCGAGCGCCGCGAGCGGCAGCGCCGCTACGTTGTACGCGAACGCCCAGAACAGGTTCCCCTTGATCGTCGCGAGCGTGCGGCGGGCCAGCCGGATCGCGTCGGCCGCGACGCGCAGGTCGCCGCGCACCAGGGTCAGGTCGCTCGCCTCGATGGCCGCATCTGTGCCGGTGCCCATCGCCAGGCCCAGGTCGGCCTGTGCGAGCGCGGCCGCGTCGTTGACGCCGTCGCCGGCCATCGCCACCACGCGCCCCTCGGCCTGCAGCCGCTTGACGACGTCGACCTTGCCCTCCGGCAGCACCTCGGCGATGACCTCGTCGATGCCCGCCTCGGCCGCGATCGCCCGGGCCACGCCCTCGTCGTCGCCGGTCAGCAGCACCGGCGTCAGGCCCAGCTCCCGCAGCTCGGCGACGGCGCGGGCGGACGTCGGCTTGATCGTGTCGGCGACGGTCAGCGTGCCGCGGACCTCGCCGTCCCAGGTCACACCGACCGCTGCGCCCTTCGCTCGCCCGACGCTGACCGTGCGCCCCTCGACCACGCCGGTCACGCCGACGCCGGGGGTGCTGCGGAACTCGGTGACCGCGGGCAGCGCGCCGAACCGCTCGCGGGCGGCGTCCGCGATGGCGCGGCCGATCGGGTGCTCGGACGCGGCCTCGACGGCGCCCGCCAGCCGGAGCACCTCGCCGCCGCCCTCGACGAGCGTCATCCGCCCGGTGGTGACGGTGCCGGTCTTGTCCAGGACCACGGTGTCGACGCGACGGGTGGACTCGAGCACCTCGGGCCCCCTGATGAGGATGCCGAGCTGGGCGCCGCGGCCGGTGCCGACGAGCAGCGCCGTCGGCGTGGCCAGGCCGAGCGCGCACGGGCACGCGATGATCAGCACCGCGACGGCCGCGGTGAACGCCGCCTCCGTCGCGCCGCCGGTGGCCAGCCAGCCGACCAGCGTCGCCAGCGCCGCCAAGACGACCGCCGGCACGAACACCGCCGAAACGCGGTCGGCGAGCCGCTGGACCTCGGCCTTGCCGTTCTGCGCGGCCTCGACGAGCCGCGCCATCTGCGCCAGCCGGGTGTCGGCGCCGACGCGGGTGGCCCGCACGAGCAGCCGCCCGCCGACGTTCACGGTGGCGCCGGTGACCGCGTCGCCCGGCCCGACCTCGACCGGCACGGACTCGCCGGTCAGCATGCTGGTGTCGACCGCGGAGCCGCCTTCGGTGACGACGCCGTCGGTGGCGATCTTCTCGCCGGGCCGCGCCACGAAGACGTCGCCGGGGTGGAGGCCGGCCACCGGGACCAGGCGCTCTTCGCCGTCGCGGAGGACGGTGACGTCCTTGGCGCCGAGGTCCATGAGCGCGCGCAGAGCGGCCCCGGCGCGGCGCTTCGACCGGGTCTCGAAGTAGCGGCCGGCCAGGATGAACGTAGTGACCGCGGCGGCCACCTCGAAGTACAGGCTGTCGCCCGGCATCCCGGAGCTGATCAGCTCGAAGCCGTGGCGCATGCCGATCTCGCCCGCCATGCCGAACAGCAGCGCATACAGCGACCAGGCTGTCGCGGCGACGACGCCGAGTGAGATGAGCGTGTCCATCGTGGCGGCGCCGTGGCGGAGGTTCACCGCGGCGGCGCGGTGGAACGGCCACGCGCCCCAGGTCACGACCGGGGCGGCGAGGGCGAGGGAGACCCACTGCCAGTAGTCGAACTGCCAGGCCGGGACCATCGCGAGAGCGACGAGCGGGACCGTAAGCGACGCCGAAAGGAGCAAACGCTTGCGGAGCGTGGGCGGCTCGTCCGGAGCTTCGGGCTCGGGGAGCCGCGCGGAGTACCCGGCGGCTTCGACCACGGCCGTGAGGTCGTCGACGGACAGCGCGCTCGGGTAGCTGACCTGGGCTTTCTCGGTGGCGTAGTTGACCGTCGCGGTGACGCCGTCGACCTTGTTGAGCTTGCGTTCCACGCGGGCCGCGCAGGACGCGCACGTCATCCCGCCGATGGCGAGCTCGACGCGTTCCGCGGCGGTCGCTTCGGCCGCCATCACGCGACCAGGCGGTAACCGGCCTCGGTCACGGCGGCGGAAACGGCTTCGGCGGTCAGCGGGGTGTCGCTGGTCACGATCACGCGCCCGCTCTCGACGTCGACGTCGACCTGCCGGACCCCGGAGAGTTCGGAGACCTCTTCGCGGACCGAAGTGGCGCAGTGTCCGCAGGTCATGCCCTCGACGGTGTAGGTCGCTTCGGTCATGGGGAGGTCCTTTCGTTCTCCTTCCTTTATACCCATCGGGGGTAGGGGTTCACCACCGGCCCCCGACAGACTCGACGCATGCGCAAGCTCTACGCGATCGGGATCGGCGCCGGCGACCCGGAGCACCTCACGGTGCAGGCGATCGACCGCCTCAACCGCGTCGACGTCTTCTTCGTGCTCGACAAGGGCTCGGAGAAGGCGGACCTGGTGCGGCTGCGGCAGGAGATCCTCGACCGGTTCGTCACGCGGCCGGGCTACCGCGTGGTGCTGGCGGAGGACCCGCCCCGCGACCGCGCGCCGGCGGACTACCGGGCCGCGGTCGCCGACTGGCACGCGGCGCGCGCCGAGGTCTACGAGCGGCTGATCCGCTCGGAACTGGGGCCCGACGGCACGGGCGCGTTCCTGGTGTGGGGCGACCCGTCGCTGTACGACAGCACGATCGCCTTGATCGAGGCGGTGCTCGCGCGGGGGAACGTGGCGTTCGAGTACGAGGTCGTGCCGGGGGTCAGCAGCATCTCGGCACTGGTGGCCCGCCACCGGACGACGATGAACCAGATCGGCCGGGCGGTCCAGCTCACGACGGGCCGCCGACTGGCCGAGGGCTGGCCGGCCGGGGTCGACGACGTCTTCGTGCTCCTGGACGCCCACACGACGTTCGACCGCTTCACCGACGAGGGCTTGCAGATCTTCTGGGGCGCCTACGTGGGCACGCCGGACGAGATCCTGCTTTCGGGGCCGCTGACGGCCGCTCTGGCGGACGAGATCCGCCGCGTCCGGGCCGAGGCCCGCGAGCGCCACGGCTGGATCATGGACACGTACCTGCTGCGCCGGCCGGCCGGGAAATAGCGAAAGGCCCCGGGAGAACCGAAGTTCTCGACCGGGGCCTTTCTTTGGTTG